>NZ_CP166784.1:0-2937500 GCF_059695705.1 Pseudomonas sp. LBUM1669
GTGTCAGTGGAACTTTGGCAGCAGTGCGTGGAGCTTTTGCGCGATGAGCTGCCTGCCCAACAATTCAACACTTGGATCCGTCCACTACAGGTCGAAGCCGAAGGCGACGAGTTGCGTGTCTACGCACCGAATCGTTTTGTTCTCGACTGGGTCAACGAAAAGTACCTGGGCCGGGTCCTTGAGCTGCTGGATGAGCATGCCAATGGCATGGCGCCTGCGCTGTCCTTATTAATAGGCAGCAAACGCAGTTCGGCACCGCGTGCGGCACCGAATGCACCGTTGGCCGCCGCTGCGTCCCAGGCTCAGGCCGCTCAAGCGCCTGCCAGCGCTCCGATGCCAGCCCCGGCGACCACACCGACCAAGCGTGCGACGCAAAAAGTAGCCGAGGTCAGTGTAGAGCCGTCTCGCGACAGCTTCGACCCGATGGCCGGCGCCAGCTCACAACAGGCTCCTATTCGCTCCGAGCAGCGCACGGTGCAAGTCGAAGGCGCGCTCAAGCACACCAGTTACCTGAACCGCACCTTCACCTTCGAAAACTTCGTCGAGGGTAAGTCCAACCAATTGGCCCGGGCTGCGGCCTGGCAGGTAGCGGACAACCCGAAGCACGGTTACAACCCGCTCTTCCTTTATGGCGGTGTCGGCTTGGGTAAGACCCACTTGATGCACGCTGTGGGTAACCATCTATTAAAGAAGAACCCGAATGCCAAGGTCGTGTACCTGCACTCGGAGCGGTTCGTTGCCGACATGGTCAAGGCCCTGCAGCTGAACGCGATCAACGAGTTCAAACGCTTCTACCGTTCGGTGGATGCGTTGCTGATCGATGACATTCAGTTCTTCGCCCGCAAAGAGCGGTCCCAGGAAGAGTTTTTCCACACCTTCAACGCCCTGCTTGAAGGTGGCCAGCAGGTCATTCTCACCAGTGACCGCTACCCGAAAGAAATCGAAGGCCTTGAAGAGCGCCTTAAATCCCGCTTCGGCTGGGGCCTGACGGTCGCCGTCGAGCCCCCCGAGCTGGAAACCCGCGTCGCGATCCTGATGAAAAAGGCCGACCAGGCCAAAGTCGATCTGCCACACGATGCGGCGTTCTTTATTGCCCAGCGTATCCGCTCCAACGTCCGTGAGCTGGAAGGCGCGCTGAAACGCGTGATCGCACACTCGCACTTCATGGGCCGCGACATCACCATCGAGTTGATTCGCGAATCCCTGAAAGACCTGTTGGCGCTGCAAGACAAACTGGTCTCTGTGGATAACATTCAGCGCACGGTCGCCGAGTACTACAAGATCAAGATCTCCGACCTGCTGTCCAAGCGTCGTTCACGCTCGGTCGCACGTCCGCGTCAGGTTGCAATGGCGTTGTCCAAAGAGTTGACTAACCACAGCTTGCCGGAAATCGGCGATGTGTTTGGTGGCCGCGACCATACGACCGTTTTGCACGCCTGCCGCAAGATCAACGAACTTAAGGAATCCGACGCGGACATCCGCGAGGACTACAAGAACCTGCTGCGTACACTGACCACTTGATGAACACCAGCGCAGCTTATTAAGGCAAGGGACTAGACCATGCATTTCACCATTCAACGCGAAGCCCTGTTGAAACCCCTGCAACTGGTCGCAGGCGTCGTCGAGCGCCGACAGACCTTGCCGGTGCTCTCCAACGTGCTGCTGGTTGTCGAAGGCCAGCAATTGTCGCTGACCGGTACCGACCTGGAAGTCGAGCTGGTCGGTCGTGTGCAACTCGAAGAGCCCGCAGACCCGGGTTCCATCACCGTGCCTGCGCGCAAGCTGATGGACATATGCAAGAGCTTGCCGAACGACGCGCTGATCGACATCAAGGTCGACGAGCAGAAGCTTGTCGTGAAGGCCGGCCGTAGCCGCTTCACCCTGTCGACCCTGCCGGCCAACGATTTCCCTACGGTCGAAGAAGGCCCTGGCTCGCTGACTTGCAGCCTGGAGCAGAGCAAACTGCGTCGTTTGATCGAACGCACCAGCTTCGCGATGGCCCAGCAGGACGTGCGTTATTACCTGAACGGCATGTTGCTGGAAGTGTCCGAAGGCATCATCCGCGCCGTGGCCACCGACGGTCACCGTCTGGCCATGTGCTCGATGAAGGCCGATATCGGTCAGCCGGATCGTCACCAGGTCATCGTGCCGCGCAAGGGCATCCTTGAACTCGCGCGCTTGCTGACCGAGCCGGACGGCATCGTCAGCATCGTGCTGGGTCAACACCACATCCGCGCGACGACCGGCGAGTTCACCTTCACTTCAAAACTGGTCGACGGTAAATTCCCTGATTACGAGCGAGTTCTGCCAAAAGGCGGCGACAAACTGGTACTCGGTGATCGCCAAGCCCTGCGTGAAGCATTCAGCCGTACTGCGATCCTGTCCAACGAGAAGTACCGCGGTATCCGACTGCAATTGGCCAACGGTCAGCTGAAAATCCAGGCGAACAACCCGGAGCAGGAAGAAGCTGAAGAAGAAGTGGGGGTTGAGTACAACGGCGGCAATCTGGAAATCGGCTTCAACGTGAGCTATCTGCTCGACGTGCTGGGCGTGATGACCACCGAGCAGGTTCGCCTGATCCTGTCCGACTCGAACAGCAGTGCGCTGGTGCAAGAGTCCGACAACGACGACTCGGCCTACGTTGTCATGCCGATGCGTCTGTAATCATGCTTAGCAGAAGCTAGATGTCCTTAAGTCGCGTCTCGGTCACCGCGGTGCGCAATTTGCACCCGGTGACCTTCTCCCCCTCCTCCCGAATCAATATTCTTTACGGCGCCAACGGCAGCGGCAAAACCAGTGTTCTGGAAGCCATTCACCTGCTGGGGCTTGCCCGTTCGTTTCGTAGCACCCGATTGTTGCCCGTCATTCAGTACGAGCAACTGGCATGCACGGTATTTGGGCAGGTTGAATTGGCCGAGGGCGGACACAGCGCCTTGGGGATATCTCGCGACCGCCAGGGCGAGTTTCAGATTCGTATCGACGGCCAGAATGCCCGTAGCGCGGCGCAATTGGCAGAGATCCTGCCGCTTCAGTTGATTAACCCGGACAGCTTCCGCTTGTTGGAAGGCGCACCGAAGATTCGTCGGCAGTTTCTCGACTGGGGTGTGTTCCACGTGGAACCGCGATTCATGTCCACTTGGCAGCGCTTGCAGAAGGCCCTGCGCCAGAGAAACTCTTGGCTGCGGCATGGTACACTTGACGCCGTTTCGCAAGCGGTTTGGGACAGGGAACTGTGCCAAGCCAGCGCTGAAATAGATGAATATCGCCGCGCTTACATCAAAGCCTTGAAACCAGTCTTTGAACAGACCTTGAGCGAACTGGTAGAGCTCGAGGGTTTGACGCTCAGCTATTACCGCGGCTGGGACAAGGATCGCGAGCTGAGTGCTGTGCTCGCCGGCTCCCTTCAGCGGGATCAGCAAATGGGTCATACCCAAGCCGGACCACAACGTGCTGATTTGCGTCTTAGATTGGGCGCACATAACGCCGCGGACATCTTGTCCCGTGGTCAGCAGAAGTTGGTGGTCTGTGCATTGCGGATTGCCCAAGGGCATCTGGTGAGCCAGGCCCGACGCGGCCAGTGTATTTATCTGGTGGATGACCTGCCGTCCGAACTGGATGAGCACCACCGTCGCGCGCTTTGCCGCTTGCTGGAAGACTTACGCTGCCAGGTTTTTATCACCTGTGTAGATCATGAATTATTGAGGGAAGGCTGGCAGACGGAAACGCCAGTCGCTCTGTTCCACGTGGAACAGGGCCGTATTACCCAGACCCACGACCATCGGGAGTGAAGGCATTGAGCGAAGAAAATACGAATACCTACGACTCAACGAGCATTAAAGTGCTGAAAGGCCTGGATGCCGTACGCAAACGTCCCGGTATGTACATTGGTGACACCGACGATGGTAGCGGTCTGCACCACATGGTCTTCGAGGTAGTCGACAACTCCATCGATGAAGCGCTCGCTGGCCATTGCGACGATATCAGCATCATCATCCACCCGGATGAGTCCATCACCGTTCGCGACAACGGTCGTGGCATCCCGGTAGACGTGCACAAAGAAGAAGGCGTTTCGGCAGCCGAGGTCATCATGACCGTGCTGCACGCCGGCGGTAAGTTCGATGACAACTCCTACAAAGTATCCGGCGGTTTGCACGGTGTAGGTGTCTCGGTGGTAAACGCCCTGTCTGAAGAGCTGGTCCTGACCGTTCGCCGCAGCGGCAAGATCTGGGAACAGACTTACATTCACGGTGTTCCGAAAGAGCCGATGAAAATCGTCGGTGAGAGCGAAACCACCGGCACCCAGATCCACTTCAAACCGTCCGACCTGACCTTCAAGAATATCCACTTCAGCTGGGACATCCTGGCCAAGCGGATTCGTGAACTGTCCTTCCTCAACTCCGGTGTCGGTATCGTCCTCAAGGATGAGCGCAGCGGCAAGGAAGAGCTGTTCAAATATGAAGGTGGCCTGCGAGCGTTCGTTGAGTACTTGAACACCAACAAGACTCCGGTTAACCAGGTGTTCCACTTCAACATCCAGCGCGAAGACGGCATCGGCGTGGAAATCGCCCTGCAGTGGAACGACAGCTTCAACGAGAACCTGTTGTGCTTCACAAACAACATTCCACAGCGTGATGGCGGGACTCACTTGGTGGGTTTCCGCTCCGCACTAACGCGTAACTTGAACACCTACATCGAAGCTGAAGGTCTGGCGAAGAAACATAAAGTCGCGACCACTGGTGACGATGCCCGCGAAGGCCTGACCGCGATCATTTCGGTGAAAGTGCCGGATCCGAAGTTCAGCTCCCAGACCAAAGACAAGCTGGTGTCTTCCGAAGTGAAGACCGCGGTCGAACAGGAAATGGGCAAGTACTTCTCCGACTTCCTGTTGGAAAATCCGAACGAAGCCAAACTGGTCGTCGGTAAGATGATCGACGCGGCCCGTGCTCGTGAAGCGGCGCGTAAAGCCCGTGAGATGACTCGTCGTAAAGGCGCGCTGGATATCGCCGGTCTGCCGGGCAAACTGGCTGACTGCCAGGAAAAAGACCCTGCCCTGTCCGAACTGTACCTCGTGGAAGGTGACTCTGCTGGCGGCTCCGCCAAGCAGGGTCGCAACCGCCGGACCCAGGCCATCCTGCCTCTCAAGGGCAAGATCCTGAACGTTGAAAAGGCGCGCTTCGACAAGATGATCTCTTCGCAAGAAGTGGGCACCTTGATCACCGCGCTGGGCTGTGGCATTGGCCGCGATGAGTACAACATTGCGAAGTTGCGTTACCACAACATCATCATCATGACCGATGCTGACGTCGACGGTTCGCACATCCGTACCCTGCTGCTGACCTTCTTCTTTCGTCAGTTGCCGGAGCTGATCGAGCGCGGCTACATCTACATCGCGCAGCCACCGCTGTACAAGGTCAAGAAAGGCAAGCAAGAGCAATACATCAAAGACGACGACGCCATGGAAGAGTACATGACGCAGTCGGCCCTGGAAGACGCGAGCCTGCACCTGAACGAGGAAGCCCCGGGTATTTCCGGACCAGCCCTTGAGCGTCTGGTGACTGACTTCCGTCTGGTTATGAAGACCCTCAAGCGTCTGTCGCGTCTGTACCCACAGGAACTGACCGAGCACTTCATCTACCTGCCGGCTGTTAGCCTGGAGCAATTGTCCGATCACGCAGCGATGCAGGATTGGATGGCCCAGTACGAAGTGCGTCTGCGCACTGTCGAGAAGTCTGGCCTGGTCTACAAAGCCAGCCTGCGTGAAGACCGTGAACGTAACGTCTGGCTGCCAGAGGTTGAACTGATCTCCCACGGTCTGTCGAACTACGTCACCTTCAACCGCGACTTCTTCGGCAGTAACGATTACAAAACCGTTGTATCCCTGGGCGCTCAACTGAGCACCTTGCTGGACGACGGTGCGTACATCCAGCGTGGCGAGCGCAAGAAGCCGGTCACCGAGTTCAAGGAAGCCCTTGAATGGCTGATGGCTGAAAGCACCAAGCGTCACACCATCCAGCGATACAAAGGTCTGGGCGAAATGAACCCGGATCAGCTGTGGGAAACCACCATGGACCCAAGCCAGCGCCGGATGCTCAAAGTGACCATCGAAGACGCCATTGGCGCAGATCAGATCTTCAACACCCTGATGGGTGATGCGGTCGAACCTCGTCGTGACTTCATCGAAAGCAATGCCTTGGCAGTATCCAACCTGGACTTCTGATCCAGCAGCAAACTGCCAACCGAAAAAGGCCAACGCCCAGCGTTGGCTTTTTTTATCATTTAAAAATGAGCGCAGAGACAAAAAGCATCGCAAATCGCGGGCATAAAAAAACCGGCTATATCAGCCGGTTTTTTTGCGCCCAAAAAAAACTTATGCACCATTTCCCGAGTTTTATGAGATTAAGAAATATGTATATAAATCATAAAGATACGATCATAAAACGTTAATTTTCGGTAAAACGGTACACAGGTTATCCACAGAATCTCAGACAGCGACCTGATCGTTGGCCGAGGGGGCCGCAGGGGCGGCTGGCAGAGAACCCATTTCCCGCTGCATCTGCTCGTTCCAGCTCTGCACCCGGTCGTTCAGATCGGCAATGGCGCGCGGCCCACTGCCCACGGCGTACATCGGTTCTCCGATGATCACGGTGATGACGCCCTGCTTCTTCGCCCAACCGGTTTTCGGCCAGAACCTGCCGGCATTGTGCGCAATTGGCAGCACGGGAAGTGCGGCGTTGACCGCCAACGCGGTGCCACCGCGTGAGAACTTGCCGATGGTGCCATACGGAACGCGTGTCCCTTCGGGGAAGATCAGCACCCAGACGCCATCCTTCAGCAATTCATCGCCTTTCTTCGCCACATGCTTGAGCGCGGCTTTCGGATTGTCGCGGTCGATGGCGATCGGTCGCAGCATGGCCATGGCCCAGCCGAAGAACGGCACAAACAGTAATGAGCGCTTGAGCACCTGGCTCAACGGCTCGAAGTAGGCTGAGAGAAAGAAGGTCTCCCAGGTGCTCTGGTGGTTCGATTGAATCACGCAAGGCTGGTCCGGCACGTTCTCAGCGCCCTTCACTTCGTAGCTGATGCCCAGAAAGACTTTGCTCAGCCACAAGGCGCAACGGCACCAGTAGACATTGATAAAACGATAACGCGCCTTGAACGGCAGAAACGGCGCGATAAAAAAGCTCAGGCTGCACCAAAGCAAGGAGCTGGTGCCCAGCAGCAGGTAAAAGAGGAAGGTTCTGATGGCCTGCAGTATCGACATGGTGACGTTTACCGTGCGGGCTCTGCCCGTCTATATAAAGCGCACTCCCGATCAATCCTTGGTCAGGAACAATCGAAGCACTCTAATTGTGGATAAGTTCTGCGGCAATCGCCGCCAGATCGTCAAAAATCAAGGTGCCTACCGGCAGGGTTTTGCCCTGAGTCTTTTCGCCTTTCCCGGTCTTTACTAAAACTGGCTGAGAATCGACGGCTTTGGCGGCTTCCAGGTCACCGAGACTGTCGCCAACGAACCATAGATTAGTCAGCGACACGTTGTAATGAGCGGCGATGGTTTTCAACATCCCGGGTTTTGGCTTGCGGCAATCGCAGCCGTCGTCCGGCCCGTGCGGGCAATAGACGATCAGCCCGACCTCGCCCCCCTGCTCCGCCACCAGCGTGCGCAAGCGCTCGTGCATGGCGTCCAGGGTCGCGAGGTCGTAATAGCCGCGAGCGATGCCCGACTGGTTGGTAGCGACCGCCACCGTCCAGCCGGCCTTGCTCAACTGCGCGATGGCTTCGATCGAGCCGGGGAGCGGAATCCACTCCTCCACCGACTTGATGTAAGCGTCGGAGTCGTAATTGATCACCCCGTCCCGATCGAGAATCAGCAGTTTCAAACAGTCTTACCCCAGCATCGAAATGTCGGCGACGCCGAGGAACAGTCCACGCAGACGTGCCAGCAACGCATAACGGTTGGCGCGGACCTTGGCGTCGTCCGCATTGACCATCACGGCCTCGAAAAACGCATCAACCGGCTCGCGCAATGCAGCCAGACGTGCCAGCGATTCGCTGTACTGACGTGCAGCGGCCATTGGCTGCACAGCCTGGTCAGCCTGCTGGATCGCCGAGTACAAGGAGAACTCGTTGGCGTTGTCGAAGTACTTGGCTTCTACGACCGAAGGAATAGAGCCTTCCACCTTGCTCAGCAAGTTCGAAACACGCTTGTTCACTGCGGCCAGGGCGGCGGCTTCCGGCAATTTGCGGAACGCTTCTACGGCTTGTACGCGCTGGTCGAAGTCCAGCGCCGAACCCGGCTTCAGAGCACGCACGGACAGGTAAGTCCCGACATCAACGCCTTCGTCTTCGTAACGGGCACGCAGACGGTCGAAGATGAACTCGAGCACCGAATCGTTCAGGCCGGCAGCCTTGACCTTGGCACCGAACGCATTCACCGCAAATGCTACGGCGTCGTTCAGGTCGAGGTCGAGCTTCTTGTCGATCAGGATGCGCAACACGCCGAGTGCAGCACGACGCAGGGCATACGGGTCTTTGCTACCGGTAGGCAACATGCCGATGCCGAAGATACCGACCAGGGTGTCGAGCTTGTCAGCGATGGCCACGGCCGCGCCGGTCAGGGTGGTAGGCAGTTCAGCGCCGGCACCGCGCGGCATGTACTGCTCGTTCAGCGCCAGTGCGACTTCTTCCGGCTCGCCGTCGTTGAGGGCGTAGTAGTAACCGGCGACGCCTTGCATCTCCGGGAACTCCCCGACCATCTCGGTCGCCAGGTCGCACTTGGACAGCAGGCCGGCACGGAAAGCCCACGCAGCGTTGCCGCCAATACGTTGCGCGATGAACGCGGCGAGTTTGGAAACGCGCTCGGCCTTGTCGTAGACGCTGCCGAGTTTTTCCTGAAACACCACGTTCTGCAGGCGCAGGTTGAAGTCTTCGAGTTTCTGCTTCTTGTCTTGCTTGAAGAAGAACTCGGCGTCGGTCAGGCGTGGGCGAACCACTTTCTCGTTACCGGCGATGATCTGCTGCGGGTCTTTGCTTTCGATGTTGGCCACGGTAATGAAACGTGGCAGCAACTTGCCGTCGGCGTCCAGCAGGCAGAAGTACTTCTGGTTGTCCTGCATGGTGGTGATCAGGGCTTCTTGCGGCACGTCGAGAAAACGCTCTTCGAACGAGCACACCAGCGGCACTGGCCATTCAACCAGCGCGGTCACTTCGTCGAGCAAGGCAGGTGGAACGATGGCAGTACCTTCCTGCATCGTCGCCAGCTCTTCGGTGCGCTTGCTGATCAGCTCGCGGCGCTCATTGGCGTCGGCAAGCACGTAGGCGGCACGCAGGTCGGTCAGGTAATTGGCCGGCGAGGTGATGCGCACGCTTTCCGGGTGATGGAAGCGGTGACCACGGGAATCACGGCCGGACTTCTGGGCGAGGATCGTGCAATCGATGACCTGGTCACCCAGCAGCATTACCAGCCACTGAGTCGGGCGAACGAATTCTTCTTTGCGAGCCCCCCAACGCATGCGCTTCGGGATCGGCAGGTCGTTCAGCGAATCTTCAACGATGGTCGGCAGCAGGCTCGCGGTCGGTTTGCCGGCGATGCTTTGGCTGTAACGCAGTTTCGGGCCGCTCTGATCGATTTCGCTCAGATCGACGCCGCACTTCTTGGCGAAGCCCAGGGCCGCTTGAGTCGGGTTGCCTTCGGCATCGAACGCGGCCTGACGTGGCGGGCCGTCGAGGTTGATGCTGCGATCGGGCTGCTGGGTCGACAATGCGGTGATCAGTACAGCCAGACGACGCGGCGCGGCGTAGACGGTTTTGGTTTCGTAGTTCAGGCCCGCAGCTTGCAGGCCCTTGTCGATACCGGCCAGGAACGCGTCGGCCAGGGTGTTCAGGGCTTTGGGTGGCAGTTCTTCGGTGCCCAGTTCAACCAGAAAATCTTGAGCACTCATTGTGCAGCCTCCAGCTTGGCCAGTACTTCGTCACGCAGGTCCGGGGTCGCCATCGGGAAGCCCAGCTTGGCGCGAGCCAGCAGGTAGGCTTGCGCAACGGAACGCGCCAGGGTGCGAACACGCAGGATGTATTGCTGACGCGCGGTCACCGAAATCGCCCGGCGCGCATCCAGCAGGTTGAAGGTGTGCGACGCCTTCAATACCATTTCGTAGCTCGGCAACGGCAGCGGCTGGTCGAGTTCGATCAGGCGCTTGGCTTCGCTTTCGTAGAAATCGAACAGTTCGAACAGCTTCTCGACGTTCGCGTGTTCGAAGTTATAGGTGGATTGCTCCACTTCGTTCTGGTGGAACACGTCGCCGTAGGTCACTTTCCCCATCGGACCGTCAGCCCAGACCAGGTCGTAGACCGAGTCCACGCCTTGCAGGTACATGGCCAGACGCTCCAGACCGTAAGTGATCTCGCCGGTCACCGGGTAGCACTCGATGCCGCCCGCTTGCTGGAAGTAAGTGAACTGCGTCACTTCCATGCCGTTGAGCCAGACTTCCCAGCCCAGACCCCAGGCGCCCAGTGTCGGCGATTCCCAGTTGTCTTCGACGAAGCGAATGTCGTGGACCAACGGGTCCAGGCCAACGTGCTTGAGGGAGCCCAGGTACAGTTCCTGGAAGTTGTCCGGGTTCGGCTTCAGGACTACCTGAAACTGGTAGTAGTGCTGCAGACGGTTCGGGTTTTCGCCGTAGCGGCCGTCAGTCGGGCGACGACTGGGCTGCACATAAGCGGCGTTCCAGGTTTCCGGGCCAATGGCGCGCAGGAATGTAGCGGTGTGGAAAGTGCCGGCGCCTACTTCCATATCGTAGGGCTGAAGTACCACACAACCTTGCTCGGCCCAGTATTGCTGGAGGGCGAGGATCAAGTCTTGGAAGGTACGCACGGCTGGCGTAGGCTGGCTCACGAAATTCACCTGTTTCTTGGGCTGCGATTTAAAGAGCGGGAGTATACCCGATTCGGTCCTGCGCACGCCCCCTGGAGCCTTATGCCACGCTGCTTTTGGTGTTCCGAAGATCCGCTGTACATGGCTTATCACGATCAGGAGTGGGGTACGCCGCTACGCGATGCGCAGGGTTTGTTCGAGTTGCTTTTGCTCGAAGGGTTCCAGGCCGGCCTTTCCTGGATCACCGTGCTGCGTAAACGTGAGCGATATCGCGAGGTATTGTTCGGCTTCGACGTGCAACGGGTGGCGCAGATGAGCGACGCGGAAATCGATGAATTGATGCTCGATCCGGGCATCATTCGCAATCGCCTCAAACTCAATGCGGCCCGCCGAAACGCCCAGGCCTGGCTGGCGCTGGAGGACCCGGTAGTGTTTCTCTGGTCCTTCGTCGGCGGCAAGCCTGTGATCAATCATTTCAAGGATCGCACCGAGGTGCCGGCGGTCACGCCGGTCGCGGTCGAGATGAGCAAAGGCCTGAAAAAGGCCGGCTTCACGTTCGTCGGTCCGACCATTTGCTACGCGTTGATGCAGGCCTCGGGCATGGTCATGGACCACACGCAAGACTGCGACCGCTACGCTCAGCTCACCAACGGCGGTTAGAATGGCCGCCTCGCGCACCGCACAAGATCAGGAGTGACCTGTGGATAAGTTTAAAGGCGCCTTGCTGGTAGGCGCTCTGCGGCTGTTTGCCCTGCTCCCGTGGCGGGCAGTGCAAGCAGTGGGCTCGGCCATTGGCTGGGTGATGTGGAAAACCCCAAGCCGTTCCCGCGATGTGGTGCGGATCAACCTGGCCAAGTGCTTTCCGCAAATGGACCCGGCTGAACGCGAGCAACTTGTCGGCCAGAGCCTGAAAGACATCGGCAAGTCCCTGACCGAAAGCGCCTGCGCCTGGATCTGGCCGGCCCAGCGTTCCATCGACCTGGTGCGTGAAGTCGAGGGCCTCGATGTGTTGAAGGATGCCCTCGCCTCCGGCAAAGGTGTCGTCGGCATCACCAGCCACCTGGGCAACTGGGAAGTGTTGAACCACTTCTATTGCAACCAGTGCAAACCGATCATTTTTTATCGTCCACCGAAACTGAAGGCTGTGGATGATTTGCTGCGCAAACAGCGCGTGCAATTGGGCAATCGCGTGGCCGCTTCCACCAAGGAAGGCATCCTTAGCGTGATCAAGGAAGTGCGCAAAGGTGGTGCAGTGGGCATCCCCGCTGACCCGGAACCGTCGGAATCCGCTGGGATTTTCGTACCGTTCTTCGCTACTCAGGCCCTGACCAGCAAGTTTGTCCCGAACATGCTCGCCGGCGGTAAAGCGGTCGGCGTGTTCCTGCATGCCCTGCGGCTGCCGGACGGTTCAGGTTACAAAGTGATCCTGGAAGCCGCGCCCGAGGCTATGTACAGCACCAATACCGAAACGTCGTGCGCGGCCATGAGCCAGGTGGTCGAACGGTATGTGCGGGCCTATCCGAGCCAGTACATGTGGAGCATGAAGCGCTTCAAGAAGCGGCCACCGGGTGAAGAGCGTTGGTACTGACATAAATGGCACGATCTGTGGATAACCTGACCTTGTAGGAGCGAGGCTTGCCCGCGAAGAGGCCATCACCTTCAACATTGATGTTGGATGGGATATCGCCTTCGCGGGCAAGCCTTGCTCCTACAGGTTTGCGTTATCCACAACCCACGTTCAGCAAGGGCGCAAAAGATGTCCGAACACCGCAAGTCGTTTCGCATCAAGATCACTCACGAAAGCGTCGGTGAATGCCTCGGCCAGACCCGCAACCTTTCAACCACGGGCGTTTACGTCAAGCATCCGGGCTTGTCGTCGTTGCCTAAAGGCGCGGTCGTGTACGGGCAGGTGCAAGACTTGCCCACAGGAGCGCCGCGCGTGCGCATGGAAGTGGTGCTGGTCGACGCCGATGGCATCGGCCTGCGCTATCTCTGATCAGTGCGTCTGCCGCTCAAGCTTCTTCAGAAACACCGTCATTTCCTTTTCTGCCTGCTTGTCGCCATGGGCGCGAGCGGCTTCCAGGCCCTGCTCCCACGCCTGACGCGCCGCGGGAAAGTCGGCCAGCGCCAGATGGGCTTTGCCTAAGAGCTTCCAGGCGGCCGAATACTTCGGATCGAATTCGACGCAGCGCTGGAAATGCTCGGCGGCCTTGGCGTTTTCCCCAAGATCCAGATAACCCTTGCCCAGGCCGAAGCGCAACAATGAGTTATCCACACCCTTGGCGAGCATTTTTTCCAGGGATTCGAGCATGGGTGGAGTCCTTGTTGAGGTGTGTCAGGGGATGGATCCGTTTCAGTTAGATCGCCATCGCGAGCAGGCTCGCTCCCACATTAGATCTTCAGTGGACACAAAAATTGTGTACGCCCGAGAACCCCTGTGGGAGCGAGCCTGCTCGCGATGAGGCCAGACCGTCTACCGCATTTTCTGGATCAGAAAAAGCTCAAACCCACATGGAACAGCTTCTCCACATCCCGAATATGCTTCTTATCCACAAGGAACAAAATCACATGGTCGCCCGCCGCGATCACCGTGTTGTCATGCGCAATGATCACTTCTTCATCACGAATGATCGCGCCAATCGTCGTCCCCGGCGGCAAACCGATGTTCTCGATGGCCTTGCCGATGACCTTGCTCGACCTCTCATCACCGTGGGCAATCGCCTCGATGGCTTCCGCCGCGCCGCGGCGCAATGAGTGCACGCTGACGATATCGCCCCGCCGCACGTGGGCCAGCAGCGTGCCGATCGTTGCCAGTTGTGGGCTGATGGCGATGTCGATATCGCCGCCCTGGATCAAATCAACGTAAGCCGGGTTGTTGATGATCGTCATCACCTTCTTCGCGCCCAGGCGCTTGGCCAGCAACGAGGACATGATGTTGGCTTCGTCATCGTTTGTCAGGGCCAGGAAGATATCCGCGTCGGCAATATTCTCCTCCATCAGCAAGTCGCGATCCGAGGCACTGCCCTGCAACACCACGGTGCTGTCGAGGGTGTCCGAGAGATGGCGGCAGCGGGCCGGGTTCATCTCGATGATCTTCACTTGATAACGGCTTTCGATCGCTTCGGCCAAGCGCTCACCGATCTGCCCGCCACCGGCGATGACGATGCGCTTGTAGCTCTCATCGAGGCGGCGCATTTCGCTCATCACCGCGCGAATATTCGCCTTGGCAGCGATGAAAAACACTTCGTCGTCGGCCTCTATCACCGTATCGCCCTGGGGCAGGATCGGCCGGTCACGGCGGAAAATCGCTGCAACCCGGGTTTCAACGTTGGGCATGTGTTCACGCAACTGACGCAGTTGCTGCCCCACCAGCGGTCCGCCGTAGTACGCCTTCACCGCCACCAGTTGCGCTTTGCCTTCGGCGAAGTCAATCACCTGCAACGCACCCGGATGCTGGATCAGGCGCTTGATGTAATTGGTCACCACTTGTTCCGGGCTGATCAGCACGTCCACCGGAATCGCTTCGTTATCGAACAGCTCGGAGCGCGTCAGGTACGCCGCTTCGCGGACCCGGGCGATCTTGGTCGGGGTGTGGAACAGGGTGTGGGCGACCTGACAGGCCACCATGTTGGTTTCGTCGCTGTTGGTCACCGCCACCAGCATGTCCGCATCGTCTGCGCCGGCCTGACGCAACACTGTCGGCAGCGAGCCGCGGCCCTGCACGGTGCGGATGTCCAGTCGATCGCCGAGGTTGCGCAGGCGTTCGCCGTCGGTGTCGACCACGGTAATGTCGTTGGCCTCGCTGGCCAGATGTTCTGCCAGCGAACCGCCGACCTGCCCTGCGCCGAGGATGATGATTTTCATCCAGTTACTCCCTTAAAACCGGTTAACCGCGTGCGGCGGCGATCTTGATCAGCTTGGCGTAGTAGAACCCGTCGTGGCCGCCTTCCTGGGCCAGCAACTGGCGACCATGAGGTTGCTTGATGCCGGCCGCCGTGGCGAGGTCCAGTTCACGCGCACCCGGTGTGCGAGCGAGGAAGGCTTCGATGACTTCGGTGTTCTCGGTCGGCAGCGCGGAGCAGGTGGCGTAAAGCAGAATCCCGCCGACCTCCAGAGTTATCCACATGGCGTCCAGCAGTTCGCCCTGAAGCATCGCCAGTGCAGCAATGTCATCCGGTTGGCGAGTCAGCTTGATGTCGGGGTGACGACGGATCACGCCAGTCGCCGAACATGGCGCATCCAGCAAAATGCGCTGGAAAGGTTTGCCATCCCACCAGGTCGCGGTGTCGCGGCCGTCGGCGGCGATCAGTTCTGCGCTCAAGCCCAGGCGTGCAAGGTTCTCGCGCACTCGAACCAGGCGCTTGGCTTCCAGATCCACCGCCACGACGCCAGCCAGTTTTGGCTCGGCTTCGAGGATGTGGCAGGTCTTGCCGCCCGGCGCACAGCACGCATCCAGTACCCGTTGGCCCGGCGCGAGGTCGAGCAGGTCGGCGGCCAGTTGCGCCGCTTCGTCCTGCACGCTGATCCAGCCTTCGGCGAAACCCGGCAAGCTGCGCACGTCGGCGGCGGCTTCCAGGATGATGCCGTCCTGACTGTAGACGCATGGCGTGGCGGCGATGCCGGCCTCAGTCAGCAGCCCAAGGTAAGCGTCGCGAGAGTGGTGGCGGCGGTTGACCCGCAAAATCATCGGCGGGTGAGTGTTGTTTGCCGCGCAAATGGCTTCCCACTGCTCAGGCCAGAAAGCCTTGAGGGATTTTTGCAGCCAGCGCGGATGCGCGGTGCGCACCACCGGATCGTGTTCCAGCTCCGCCAGTAGTGCTTCGCTTTCACGTTGGGCGCGGCGCAGCACGGCGTTGAGCAAGGCCTTGGCCCAGGGCTTTTTCAGCTTGTCGGCGCAACCGACGGTTTCACCGATGGCGGCGTGGGCCGGAACACGGGTGTAGAGCAGTTGATAAAGACCGACCAGCAGCAGCGCCTCGACATCGGCGTCCGCTGCCTTGAACGGCTTCTGCAGCAACTTGGCCGCCAGCGCCGACAAACGTGGCTGCCAGCGTGCGGTGCCGAACGCCAGGTCCTGGGTGAAGCCGCGGTCACGGTCTTCGACCTTGTCCATCTGTGTCGGCAGCGAACTGTTGAGGGAGGCTTTTCCGTTAAGAACAGCGGCAAGTGCCTTGGCGGCGGCAAGACGCGGGTTCATTGAGCGTCCACCGCTTGACCGAGCACGGTGCCGAGGGCGAATTTCTCACGACGGCTGTTGAACAAGTCGCTGAAGTTCAGCGCCTTGCCGCCGGGCAATTGCAGACGAGTCAGACACAGGGCTTGCTCACCGCAGGCGACGATCAAGCCGTCCTTGCTGGCGCTGAGGATTTGCCCCGGTGCGCCCTGCCCTTCGGCGAGGCTCGCGGCCAGCACTTTCAGTGCTTCGCCGTTCAGCGTGCTGTGCGTGATCGGCCACGGGTTGAAGGCGCGGACCAGATGTTCCAGCTCAACCGCCGGACGGCTCCAATCGATGCGTGCTTCGTCTTTGTTCAATTTGTGCGCGTAGGTGGCAAGACTGTCGTCCTGCACTTCGCCTTCCAGCGTTCCGGCGGCGAGGCCGGCTATCGCTTGAATCACGGCCGGTGGGCCCATTTCGGCGAGACGGTCGTGGAGGCTGCCGCCGGTGTCTTCGGCGGTGATCGGCGTGGTGACTTTCAGCAGCATCGGCCCGGTGTCGAGGCCCAGCTCCATGCGCATCACGGTCACGCCGCTTTCGCTGTCGCCGGCTTCGACGGCACGCTGGATCGGCGCCGCCCCGCGCCAGCGTGGCAGCAACGAAGCGTGGCTGTTGATGCAACCCAGGCGCGGAATATCCAGCACCACTTGCGGCAGGATCAAGCCATAGGCGACCACCACCAGCAAGTCCGGCTTGAGTGCGGCCAATTCAGCCTGGGCTTCTTCGTTGCGCAGCGTCGGCGGCTGCAACACCGGGATGTTGTTTTCCAGCGCGAGTTGCTTGACCGGGCTCGGCATCAACTTTTGCCCACGGCCCGCCGGACGGTCCGGCTGGGTGTAAACCGCGACGACTTCGTAAGGGCTGGCGAGCAGGGCCTTGAGGTGTTCGGCGGCGAATTCCGGGGTGCCGGCAAAGACGATGCGCAGTGGCTCAGTCATGGGAGCAATCTCTGAAAAGAAAAAGGCTTGCCGCAGCAAGCCTTTGAAAGAAGGGCATCAAGCGTTCTGGCGATGGAGCTTTTCCAGTTTCTTCTTGATTCGGTCGCGTTTGAGATTGGACAGGTAGTCGACGAACAATTTGCCGTTCAGGTGGTCGCATTCGTGCTGGATGCACACGGCGAGCAGGCCTTCGGCGATCAGTTCGTAAGGCTGGCCGTCGCGGTCCAGGGCCTTGATTTTGACCTTCTGTGGGCGATCGACGTTTTCGTAGAAGCCCGGCACTGAGAGGCAGCCTTCCTGATACTGCTCCATCTCGTCGGTCAGGGTTTCGAACTCGGGGTTGATGAACACCCGTGGTTCGCTGCGGTCTTCGGAGAGGTCCATCACGACGATACGTTTGTGCACGTTGACCTGGGTCGCGGCGAGGCCGATGCCTGGCGCTTCATACATTGTTTCAAACATGTCGTCGACCAACTGACGCACTTCGTCGTCCACTACGGCCACGGGTTTGGCGATAGTGCGCAGGCGCGAATCGGGAAATTCGAGGATGTCTAAAATGGCCATAAGCTTAATTGCTGCACGTGTGAGGTAAAGTCGGGTCGATGGCCTGGCAGGTCCGAAGATGCAGGCTACCGTTGTGAAGCGTAGCTCCTTTTCTTTTCTCAAAGAGTCAGGAGCGAGCCACGAGGGCTCTGGCGTTTCACGCGAACGCACATAATAAAGGGATTCACCGCATGAGGAAATCACTACTCGCCTTGCTCCTTCTGGCCTCGGCCGGTTTGGCGCATGGGCAAGTGCAACTCAAGGAAGGTTTTCCACAGCAATACACGGTGGCGGCGGGTGACACACTCTGGGACATTTCGGGAAAATTCCTCCGCGAGCCGTGGAAGTGGCCGGAGCTGTGGCAGGCCAATCCACAGATTGAAAACCCTAATCTCATCTACCCCGGCGACTCGCTGTCGCTGGTCTATGTCAACGGACAGCCGCGACTGACCCTCAATCGTGGGGTTTCACGCGGCACCATCAAGCTCTCGCCACGGGTGCGCAGTTCGTCGGTGGCTGATGCGATCCCGAGCATTCCGCTGCAATCGATCAACAGCTTTTTGTTGAGCAACCGCATCGTCGACAAGGTCGAGGACTTCGACAAGGCGCCCTACATCGTCGCCGGGGATGCCGAACGCGTGCTCAGCGGCACCGGTGACCGCATTTTCGCCCGTGGCCATTTCGACCCGAACCAGCCGGTCTATGGGATCTTCCGCCAGGGCAAGGTCTACACCGATCCGCAGAGCATGGAGTTTTTGGGGATCAACGCCGATGACATTGGCGGCGGCGAAATCATTGCCACCGAGGGCGACGTCGCCACCCTGGCACTGCAACGTACGACTCAGGAAGTGCGTCTTGGCGACCGTTTGTTCAGTGGCGAGGAACGCTCGATCAACTCGACCTTCATGCCCAGTGCGCCAAAAACAGAAATTAATGGCTTGATCATCGATGTGCCGCGCGGGGTTACCCAGATTGGCGCGCTGGATGTCGTGACCCTGAACAA
Source organism: Pseudomonas sp. LBUM1669 (assembly GCF_059695705.1). Classification (NCBI taxonomy): domain Bacteria; kingdom Pseudomonadati; phylum Pseudomonadota; class Gammaproteobacteria; order Pseudomonadales; family Pseudomonadaceae; genus Pseudomonas; species Pseudomonas sp. LBUM1669. Next base: position 18,567 of record NZ_CP166784.1, read on the forward strand.
AGGTCAGCGCGATGGCCTGGCCGAAGGCAACGTGCTGGTGGTGATGAAGACCGGTGAAACCGTGCGCGACCGGATCACCGGCCAGCCACTGAAAATCCCCGATGAGCGAGCCGGTTTGCTGATGGTGTTCCGCACCTACGACAAGCTCAGTTACGGGCTGGTGCTCAACGCATCGCGCTCGCTGGCGGTCATGGACAAGGTGCGAAATCCTTAAGCCTGCTCCACAAGTTACCAACAGAGTTATCCACAGCTTATTCCCGTTTGAACGGGGCTCATAACGATCAAGGATGATCCATGTCGCTGTCTACCGTCACACCGGTTTCCCCTGCGGAACTGGAAGCTCGTTTACGTCTGCATCGTTTGCCGGAACTTGGTCCGGCGCGTTTTAAGAAACTGCTCGAAGCCTTCGGCTCGGCGTCCAAAGCCATCAGCGCGCCCGCCAGCGCCTGGCGTTCGCTGGGCTTGCCGCTGGCGTGCGCCGAAGCACGGCGCGCCAATGAAGTGCGCGATGGCGCGGCCCACGCATTGGCCTGGCTAGAGCGTCCGGGCCAGCATTTACTGATGTGGGACCAGCCGGAGTACCCCGCGCTGCTGGCGGAAATCAGCGATGCACCACCGCTGTTATTTGTGGCTGGCGATCCCGACATTCTGGAACAACCGCAATTGGCGATGGTCGGCAGTCGTCGCGCTTCGCGACCGGGCATGGATACCGCAGCGGCATTTTCGCGCAGTCTTGCCGGCGCCGGTTTCGTCATCACCAGCGGTCTGGCGCTGGGCATCGATGCGGCCGCACATCAAGCTGCACTGGACGTAGGTGGGCGAACGGTCGGGGTACTTGGCACGGGACTTGAAAAGTTTTATCCACAGCGCAATCGGCGGCTGGCGGACGCCATGATCGCGTCGGGCAGCGCGGTGCTTTCCGAGTTCCCCCTGGACGCCGGTCCCAGCGCCGGCAACTTCCCTCGGCGCAACCGAATCATCAGCGGTTTATCCCTCGGTGTGCTGGTGGTCGAGGCGAGTGTTGCGAGTGGTTCATTGATCACGGCGAGGCTGGCGGCGGAACAGGGGCGCGAGGTGTACGCGATTCCAGGGTCGATCCATCACCCTGGCGCCAAGGGGTGTCACCAGTTGATCCGCGACGGGGCGATGCTGGTGGAAACCATTGAGCATATCCTCGAAGCCTTGCGCGGTTGGCAGCGGCTGCCGTTATCCACAGAGACGCTGCAAGCACCCACTCATCCACTGCTCATGTTGCTTCACGCCGCGCCCCACACCAGCGAAGCGTTGTCGGTCAGCAGTGGCTGGGCCTTGTCCAAAGTGCTGGCAGCGCTGACGGAGCTGGAAATGGACGGCCGGGCGGTGTGCGAAAGCGGACGCTGGTTTGCGCGGGTGAGCTAGGTTTTATAAGGAAGATCGGTAAACTGCGCAGAGCCTTATTCCGGAGAGTTTTTCATGGTCAACAGTTGGCGCGTGCAACAAGCCGCACAAGCCGTTCGCGCAGGGGCAGTGATTGCCTATCCAACCGAAGCGGTCTGGGGCCTGGGTTGCGATCCGTGGGACGAAGAGGCGGTGTATCGTCTGTTGATGATCAAGGGCCGCTCTGTGGAGAAGGGCCTGATTCTGGTGGCCGACAATATTCGTCAGTTCGACTTCCTGTTCGAAGACTTCCCGGAACTGTGGATGGACCGCATGGCCAGCACGTGGCCGGGGCCGAATACCTGGCTGGTGCCGCATCAGAATCTGTTGCCGCAGTGGATTACCGGCGTGCATGAAACGGTGGCACTACGCGTTAGCGACCACCCGCAGGTGCGGGATTTGTGTGCGATGGTGGGGCCGTTGGTGTCGACCTCGGCTAACCCTCAGGGCCGGCCGGCGGCGCGGACCCGGCTTCGCGTCGAGCAGTATTTCCGTGGGCAGGTGGATCTGGTGTTGGGCGGGAATCTGGGTGGGCGCAGGAATCCGAGCGTGATCCGCGATGTGGCGACCGGGAACGTCATTCGCCCGGATTAATCCCGCAGTAACACCTGTGGCGAGGGAGCTTGCTCCCGCTGGACTGTGCAGCAGTCCCGTTCTTTTAAAGATATGAGGGGCCGCTTCGCGGCCCAGCGGGAGCAAGCTCCCTCGCCACAGTTTGATGTTAAGGCAGCAGAACCGTCGAGCCAGTAGTACGCCGCGCCGACAACTCGGTCTGCGCCTTCGCCGCATCAGCCAATGGATACTTCTGACTGATGTCCACCGTCAGCTTCCCGCTGATAATCATCTCAAACAGCTCATCCGCCATACGCTGCAGGCTCTCGGCATTGTTGGCGTAGGTCGCCAACGTCGGCCGGGTCACGTACAGCGAGCCCTTCGCCGACAAAATCCCCAGGTTCACCCCGTCCACTGCGCCGGACGCATTGCCGAAGCTCACCACCAGGCCCCGTGGTGACACACTATCGAGTGACGTCAACCAGGTGTCCTTGCCGACGCCGTCGTACACCACCGGGACTTTTTTGCCGTCAGTCAATTCCAGCACCCGTTGTGCGACGTTTTCGTGGCTGTAGTCAATCGTTGCCCAAGCGCCGTTGGCTTTGGCCAGTGCGGCTTTCTCTGGCGAGCTGACCGTGCCGATCAGCTTCACCCCCAAGGCCTTGGCCCATTGGCAGGCCAGGGATCCGACACCGCCCGCGGCGGCATGGAACAGGATGGTTTCGCCGCCCTTGAGTTCATACGTCTGACGCAACAGGTACTGCACGGTCAGGCCCTTGAGCATCACACCGGCGGCCTGTTCGAAACTGATTGCATCCGGCAAGTGCACCAGGTTGGCCTCCGGCAAAACGTGAACCTCGCTGTAGGCGCCCAGCGGGCCGCTGCCGTAAGCCACACGATCGCCGACCTTGAACCGGGTCACTTCGCTGCCGATGGCCTCGACCACGCCCGCACCTTCCGAGCCCAGGCCCGATGGCAGGGCGGGCAGCGGATAGAGACCACTGCGGTAATAAGTGTCGATGAAGTTCAGGCCGATCGCCTTGTTGGTCACGCGAACCTGCTGGGGCCCGGGCTCGGCGGGTTGGTAATCGACATACTCGAGCACTTCGGGGCCGCCATGGGCGCGGAACTGGATACGCTTTGCCATCAGAACTCTCCTTAGGTCATTTTGCCAAGCTCCCTATCGGACTCCTAAGCTTGACCTTCGTCAACTGCGGCAGGCCCATCTGCGATGTTATGCTACGCGCCCATTTGCGCCGGCCCCTGCTCCGATGGAGCGCCGCGTAGCTTTGCCCGATTCAAGGTGATGACATGACGACCCGCACCGAGGCCGTAAAAGCCTACCTGCTCGACCTGCAAGACCGTATTTGCGCAGCCCTTGAAGCTGAAGACGGTGGCACGACATTCGTCGAAGACGCCTGGACCCGGCCTGCCGGCGGTGGCGGTCGCACGCGCGTGATCGAAAACGGCGCGGTCATCGAAAAGGGCGGCGTCAACTTTTCCCACGTCTTTGGCAGCGGGCTCCCACCGTCCGCCAGCGCCCATCGGCCCGAGTTGGCCGGTCGTGGCTTCGAAGCCCTGGGCGTGTCGCTGGTGATTCACCCACACAACCCGCAGGTGCCGACTTCCCACGCCAACGTGCGCTTTTTCATCGCTGAAAAAGAAGGCGAAGAACCGGTCTGGTGGTTCGGCGGCGGTTTCGACCTGACCCCTTATTACGGCAATGAAGAAGACTGCGTGCACTGGCACCGCGTCGCCGAGCAGGCCTGTGCGCCGTTCGGTCCGGACGTCTATCCGCGCTACAAGGCCTGGTGCGACAGCTACTTCCATATTAAGCATCGCCATGAACCACGGGGCATCGGCGGCTTGTTCTTCGATGACTTGAACGAGTGGGACTTCGACACCAGCTTCGCATTCATGCGCGCCATCGGTGATGCCTACATCGATGCGTACTTGCCGATCGTGCAGCGTCGCAAGAATGATGCGTTCACCGCCAAGCAGCGCGAATTCCAGGAATTCCGCCGTGGCCGCTACGTCGAGTTCAACCTGGTTTACGATCGTGGCACGTTGTTCGGTCTGCAATCGGGCGGGCGTACTGAGTCGATCCTCATGTCCCTGCCCCCGCAAGTCCGCTGGGGCTACGACTGGAAGGCGGAGCCGGGCAGCGAAGAAGCCCGCCTCACCGAATACTTCCTGCAAGACCGCGATTGGTTGGCCAAGGCCTGAACGAGGAGTTCTGATGGACCGTTACGTCGTATTCGGTAACCCGATTGGCCACAGCAAGTCGCCGCTGATCCACCGCTTGTTTGCCGAGCAGACTGCTCAGCAACTGGACTACAGCACCTCGCTGGCACCACTCGACGACTTTTCCGACTTCGCCAAGGGGTTTTTCCTCGAAGGTCGCGGGGCGAATGTAACGGTGCCGTTCAAGGAAGAGGCTTATCGCCTGGCCGACAGCCTGACGGAACGTGCGCAGCGGGCCGGCGCGGTGAACACCCTGAGCAAACTCGCTGATGGCAGCCTGCTGGGCGACAACACCGACGGCGCCGGGCTGGTGCGGGACCTGACGGTCAACGCCGGTTTCAGTCTCAAAGGCAAACGCATCCTGCTGCTCGGTGCTGGCGGCGCTGTACGCGGTGCGCTGGAACCGTTGCTGGCCGAGCAACCCGCTTCGGTCATTATCGCCAACCGCACGGTTGAGAAAGCCGAGTTGCTGGCGGAATTGTTTGCGGATCTGGGGCCGGTGTCAGCCAGTAGTTTCGATTGGTTGAAGGAGTCGGTGGACCTGATCATCAACGCGACGTCCGCGAGTTTGTCGGGCGATGTACCACCGATTGCCAGCAGCCTGATCGAACCGGGCAAGACCGTGTGCTATGACATGATGTACAGCAAGGAGCCGACCTCATTCTGCCGCTGGGCCAGTGAGCACGGTGCGGCGGTGTCGATGGATGGATTGGGGATGCTCGCTGAACAAGCGGCAGAAGCGTTCTTCCTGTGGCGCGGCGTGCGCCCGGACACGGCGCCGGTGCTGGCCGAACTGCGCCGCCAACTGGCGCTGTAGTTCTTTGTGGCGAGGGAGCTTGCTCCCGCTCGGGTGCGAAGCGCCCGCAGATTTTCAGGGCTGCTTCGCAACCCAGCGGGAGCAAGCTCCCTCGCCACAGGTTATGCGTTCGTCATCAGAGTGGTGTTTCAGTCCTCAAACCGGATCGGGCATTTCTCCGCACCTTCAAGCTTGCGCAACTCCTCCACCACCTGCGGCCGCGCCCGGCGCAAGGTCAGGCTGCGATCCTGTTTGAGCAGCCGTCGCGCTTCCTGATGCAGCATTTCCACACCTGAATAGTCGATAAAGTTGATCTGCTGCGCCTCGATCACCACCCGCACGCCGTGCATCCGTTGCAGGCGCACTTGCAGGTAATGGCTGGCGCCGAAAAAGATCGAACCGCCAACCCGCAGAATGTCTTCATCGCCTTCGCGCCAATGCTGGACTCGCGGTTGCGAAGTACGTTTGAGGTAGAAGAACAAGGACGCCAAGACCCCGGCATAGATGGCTGTCTGCAACTCCAGCAGCAGCGTGGCCACGCAGGTCAGCGCCATGACCAGGAACTCGGCGCGACTGACCCGCAACAGTGCGCGAATGCCCCGATGATCCACCAATCCCCAGGCTATCAGCAGAATGCTGCCCGCCATGGCCGGGATCGGAATGTGCGCGATCAACGCCGCGCCGAAGATGGCGAACAGCGCCACCCACAGCGCTGAAAATACCCCGGCCAACGGTGAGCAGGCCCCCGCCTCGTAGCTCAGGCCCGAGCGGGTGAAGGAACCCGCTGACAGCGAGCCGGAGAAAAACGCCCCGACCATGTTCGAAAAACCCTGGGCGCGCACTTCCTGATTGGCGTCGAGCAATTGCTGAGAGCGAGCCGACAAGGAACGGGCAATCGACAGACTCGTCACCAGTCCGAGCATCCCCACCGCCACGGCGCTGGGCAGCAGGCGCAGGATCAGGTCCAGATCCAGCGGCAGCGGACTGAAGGGCGGCAGCCGCCCGACAAACGCGCTGACCAACTTCACATGGCCAAACATCGAGGGCCAGAACCACACCAGCAGTCCGCCCAGCGCCAAGGTGATCAAGAGTGTTGGCCAACGTGGCAGCAGTAATTTCAGGATCACGCCTACCCCGACGGTGGCCAGCCCCAGCACCAGCGAAGGTTTATCCACTTCACCGAGGTGTTTGAACACCATCAAAAAGCTGTCCAGCGCGGTGGACTGATTGGGCAGGTCCAGCCCCAGCAGGTTCGGCAACTGGCCGATGGCAATCACCACCGCTGCGCCGAGGGTGAAGCCCAGCACCACCGAGTGAGAAACGAAATTCACCAGGGCGCCAAAGCGCAGCAAACCGAGCAGCCACTGGAAAATGCCGGCGAGCAGCGTCAGAAGCAGGATCAGGGTGACGTAGTCCCCTGACGCGGGAACGGCCAGAGGACTGACGCTGGCATATAGGACGATGGAAATCGCCGCCGTAGGGCCACAGATCAGATGCCACGACGAACCCCAGAGGCAAGCGATCAGCACCGGAATGATCGCGGCGTACAGGCCGTATTCCGGCGGAAGTCCGGCGATCAGGGCGTAGGCAATGGATTGCGGCAGCGCAAGAATTGCGCCGCTGAGGCCAACGATCAGGTCACGCCCAACGCTGGCGCGGGTTTGCCGGGGCAACCAGGAAAGGAAGGGAAAGAGTGAATGGCGGCTGGGGAAGGCCATGGGTCCTCTCGGGTGGGGTTTTGCGCAAGGGTATCAGGACGAGGTGAACATTGTGGCGAGGGAGCTTGCTCCCGCTGGGGAGCAAGCTCCCTCGCCACAGGTAACCCTTACAGCTTGGCTTTTACTGCCGGCAACGCATCTTTCCCATCCACGGTCTTCACGCCATCCAGCCATTTATCCAGCACGGCGGGATTGGCCTTGATCCACGCCTTGGCCGCATCGGCATTGCTGACTTTTTTGTTCACCACCTCGGCCATGATGCTGTTCTCCATCTCCTGGGTGAAACTCAGGTTGGTGAGCAGCTTGCCGACGTTCGGACAGGCCTGTGCATAACCTTTGCGGGTGAGTGTATGAACGCTGCCGGTGTCACCGAAATACTTCTCGCCGCCTTTCAGGTAATGCATTTTCAACTGCACGTTCATCGGGTGCGGCGTCCAGCCGAGGAAGGTCACGAACTTCTGTTTCTTCACCGCGCGGGACACTTCGGCCAGCATGGCCTGTTCGCTGGACTCGACCAGTTTCCACTGGCCCATGTCGAAGTCGTTCTTCTTGATGATCTCTTGCAACGAGATGTTCGCCGGGGCGCCCGAGCCGATGCCGTAGATCTTCTTGTCGAACTTGTCGGCGTATTTATTCAGGTCGGAAAAGTTATGCACACCCGCGTCCCAAACGTAATCCGGGACTGCCAGCGTGAATTCGGTGCCGTCGAGGTTCTTCGCCAGTTGTGTGACATCACCCGTGGCGACGAATTTATCGTAGAAGCCCTGCTGCGCCGGCATCCAGTTCCCCAGGAACACGTCGACCTGGCCATCCTTCAACCCGCCAAAGGTGATCGGTACCGCGAGGGTGTCGACCTTGGCCTTGTAGCCCATGCCCTCCAGCAGAAACCCGGTAATGGCGTTGGTCGCAGCGATGTCGCTCCAGCCCGGATCGGCCATTTTCACCGTGTCGCAGCTCTGATCGGCAAAGGCCGATGCACTGCCCAGAGCCAGTAGCCCGACCGTCAGTACTGTGGATAACTTTTGCATGGACTTCCCCTTAACATTATTGGTTTTGGCAGGGTTGTGGATAACGTGCTTTACGTTCCAGATCGTCGAGGTCGATGTGGTTGCGCATGTACTGCTGACTGGCGTCCACCAGCGGCTGGTGATCCCAGCTCTTTAGCTTGCCGATGGTCAGCGCCTCGGCGACGAAACGCCGGCGACGCTGGCTCGCGAGCACCTGTTGGTGGATCGCCGGAATGTCCCATTTGGCCCGTGCTTCAGCCAGAAATTCCTCGAACAGCGGCCGATGTTGCGGCGATTGGCTGAGTTCTTCCTGTTCGCGCGGGTCGTTGTGTACGTCGAAGAGTAGGCAAGGGTCGTCTTCGCTATAGATGAGTTTGTAAGCACCGCGGCGGATCATCATCAAAGGACTGATAGTGCCTTCGGCCATGTATTCGCCGAAGACTTCGTCGTGACCGCCCTGCCCTTGCAGGTGCGAGACCAGCGAACGACCGTCAAGCGGCAGGCCCGGCTCCAGCGATCCGCCGGCCAGTTCGACGAAGGTGGGCAACAGGTCAGCGGTGGAAACGGCTGCACTCACTCGCCCGGCCCCGAATTGTCCCGGTGCACTTATCAACAGCGGTACGCGGGCGGCCATTTCAAACCAGTGCATTTTGTACCAGAGGCCACGCTCGCCAAGCATGTCGCCGTGGTCGCCGGAGAAGACAATGATGGTGTCGTCGATCAGCCCGGTATCTTCGAGTGTTTGCAGGAGTTTGCCGACGTTGCTGTCGATATAGCTGCACGCACCGAAATAGGCGCGACGCGCATCGCGGATCTTATCCACAGGCAGCGGCTTGTCCCACAGGTCATATACCTTGAGCAAACGCTGGGAGTGCGGGTCGAGATCGATTTGCGCCGGGGTTTGCGGCAGCGGGATGTCGGCATCGTCGTACATGTCCCAAAAAGCCTTGGGAATGGTGTACGGATCGTGTGGGTGCGTCATCGACACGGTCAGGCAGAACGGCTGATCGCCCTCCTCGCGGATGTGATCGAACAGGTATTGCTGGGCCTTGAACACCACCTCTTCGTCGAAATCCAGCTGATTGGTGCGCACGCACGGCCCTGCCTGCAGCACCGAAGACATGTTGTGGAACCAGGTCGGACGCACGTCCGGCTCATCCCAGTTCACCGACCAGCCGTAATCGGCCGGGTAAATGTCGCTGGTCAGGCGCTCTTCATAGCCGTGGAGCTGATCCGGGCCACAGAAATGCATCTTGCCCGACAGCGCGGTGCGGTAGCCGAGGCGACGCAGGTAGTGGGCATAGGTGGGTACATCGGCGGGGAAATCGGCCGCGTTGTCGTAGGCGCCGATCTTGCTCGGCAACTGACCGCTGACCAGGGTAAAACGCGACGGCGCGCACAGCGGGCTGTTGCAATAAGCGGCGTCGAACACCACGCCTTCGGCGGCGAGGCGGGAGAGATTAGGTAATTTGATGGGCGAGGGACCGTAGAACGGCAACATTGGCGCGGCCATCTGATCGGCCATGATGAAAAGAATATTCTGGCGCTTCATGTGATCGCGGCATTCCATAGTGAATATTTATGCGAGAGTGCTGCGATCGAGGATGGAGTCCATGCACTTTGTGGTAAAGCCCATGCACGGCAATGACTAGGATAAGCACCGCTTATGTATGACGCCCTTGGAAATTTGTCGCTGGACCTGCTGCGAGCGTTTGAAGCGGCGGCCCGTCATCGCAGTTTTACCGCCGCAGCGGTAGAGCTGGGCACCACGCAGCCCGCCGTCAGCCAGCAGATCAAACGCCTGGAAGAACAACTCACGGCGCGGCTGTTTGATCGTATTTATCGCGGCATCGAGTTGACTGAGGCGGGGACCATACTTTTCGAGCAGGTTCAGCTCGGTTTGCAGAACATCGATGCCGGATTGAGCGCGATCAGCGCACAGCATCAACATGAGGTCTTGCAGGTGGCCACGGATTTCGCCTTTGCCGCGTATTGGCTGATGCCCCGATTGCACCGCTTTCATCAAGCCAATCCCCAAGTCGACGTCAGCCTGGTCACCAGCGAGCGCAATCACAACATGCTGCGCACAGATATTGATGTGGCGGTGTTGTTTGGGGATGGCCGGTTCAAACAGGGCGAAAGCCATTGGCTGTTCAGCGAAGAAGTGTTTCCGGTGTGCAGCCCGCTGCTGTTGAAGGATCGTCCCCTGCCCTTGTCGGCCCAGTCATTGCTGGAATTTCCGCTGCTGCACCTGCGCGGCGAAAACAGCAGCAACTGGTTCGACTGGAGCGGCGTCTTTCGCGAGTTGGGGATCACATCGGCCCCGGCCCCCGGCCAATTGCGCTTCGACAATTACACGTTGCTGATTCAAGCGGCGATTGGTGGCCAGGGTGTGGCGATCGGCTGGCGGCACCTTGTGGATAACTTGCTGGTGCAGGGTTTGTTGTGTCGACCGATTGTGGACACAGTGATTTCCAGGCTCGGCTATTACGTGGTTCTGCCCCAGCGAAAACGGCGTGGGGTATTGATCCAACAGTTTGTGGACTGGCTGATGGCCGAGCAGGCCAGCAGCGCCCAATCGCTGAATGGTTTACCGCTGCCGTCTATCGCGGTGTAGGGGCGGTCGAAACGAAGGTCACATGCTCGCGAACGTGAAGATTGAGCTGCAGCTCATCGGCAATCCCCACCGCCACGCGGTTCAACCGTTCAAGCGGTTCGGCCAGACCCGGTTCAAGGCTGCTGCTCACATGGCTGAAATGTTCGATCGTCAGCCCCGGCACGCCGCGCGGCGCGTTCACCAGAGTCCAGTGCAAGGCACTGCTTTGCAGCGCATCAAGGATTTCCTCGGCGGCATGCCGCTGGAGGAGATCCAGCGCTTGCGCCTCCGTTTCGTCGAGTTCGGCGAAATCCCCCACCAGGAACAACCGGGCAATGCCGGCCGCCTGCATGCCCGCGATCAGCGCATCCACTGCCAACACTTGCTCGACCGGGCCTGGCACGATGGTTTTTTCCACCGTCTCGCTGTTGAATGGCAGCCCCGGTGCGTCCAGTAGACAAATAACCGCCGAACTGCCCGCCACGCTTTGTTTGACGCGTTCAGGCTCGAACAGATCGCCGGTCTTGGTGCGCAGTCCTGGGCGCGGTGGGAGCGCCGTCAGGTCATCCAGAATTGCGATCACTTCATGTTGGCGCCGTAGCATTTCAGCCATCAGCGCACTGCCGAGGCTACTCATGGCACCATAAAGCACCACTTTCACCACCGGGGTTTCGGCATTTTTCATGGCTGCGATTCCTTGTTTTCCTACGTATATGTCGTGTGACCTGTAGGAATCGGTGAGGGTTCGACTGGGTTTTTGAGGGTTTCAGATGCAACAGATCAAGGGTTACCACGCCCATGTCTATTTCGATGCCAGCAGCATTGATCAGGCGCGAGCGCTGTGTGAGCACGCCGCGCAGGTGTTCCCGCTGAAAATGGGCCGCGTGCACGAACGCCCCGTGGGTCCGCACCCGGACTGGAGTTGCCAACTGGCGTTCGGGCCGGAACTGATCGGCGACGTGCTGCCGTGGCTGGCGCTCAACCGCAAGGGGTTGGTGGTGTTCCTGCACCCGGACACCGGCGACGATTTGCTGGACCACACCGAGCACGCGATCTGGATGGGCGCGATCCGGCCGCTGGATCTGTCTGTTTTTTGATCAGAGGATTTCTTCGGCTTCACCCGGCAAGTGCTCGTCCAGGTGCAGCCAGGGCAATTGGCTGTCCGTCCAGATGTGCCGCTCGGCCGGGGCCTGCTCTGGGTGATCGAGGGTGGCGATGGTCACGTCGATGCTCTCGGGGCTGAGGTGCGTCATCAGCGCCAGTTGCGCCCCGCAGTTCGGGCAGAAATAGCGCACGCAAGTTGTCGAAGATTCGTACTGCGCTGGCGTCCCTTTCAGCCATTTAAAGGCGGACGCGGGCACGGTGATCCAGGTCGTCACGATCCCGCCGCTGACCCGCCGGCAGATCGAGCAATGGCAGTGGGCGATATCGTGCAAAGGTCCGCTGAATTGATAGCGCAGTTGTCCGCAATGGCAGCCGCCGGTGTGAGTGTCGCTCATGACCTTTCCTCCTGATGCGCAGTTACTGACGCCTTCGCGAGCAAGCCCGCTCCCACAGTAGGTCTGTGGCCATTGAAGATCCCGTGTGGGAGCGAGCCTGCTCGCGATGGCCTCAACTCGGTTTAACTCCGTGCCCCAGTCCGACGACCGGTCACACATCCGGTCAATGCTTTCACCAGCGAAAGCTGGCTGAAAGCTTCCCCGATTAGGATCGCCCCCACTGCCGGCAAAAGACCGGTCGGCCAATGCCAGTGTTTTATCGCTCGCACAGCCCATTTAACAACAACAATGGTGATCCTGATGTCCTTTGCTACCCGCCGCTTCGCTGCAACTCCGCCCGTAGGCCTCGTGCTTCCCGTTCTGCGCTGACCTCACCCGGTTCGCCCATTCCCTAGCCGCGCTACGCCTGGAGTATTCCCATGCTGACTTTCCTTGGCTTCGCCATGGTCATCACGTTCATGTTCCTGATCATGACCAAGCGCCTGTCCGCGCTGATCGCCCTGATCATCATTCCTATCGTCTTCGCCCTGTTCGGTGGTTTCGCGCCGAAGATCGGCCCGATGATGCTCGAAGGCATCACCAAGCTTGCGCCGACCGGCGTGATGCTGATGTTTGCCATTCTGTATTTCGCCCTGATGATCGACTCCGGCCTGTTCGACCCGGCCGTGCGCAAGATCCTCAAACTGGTCAAGGGCGACCCGCTGAAAGTGTCGGTCGGCACCGCCGTACTGGCGCTCGTCGTTTCCCTCGATGGTGACGGCGCGACCACTTATATGATCTGCGTGGCCGCCATGCTGCCGCTCTACAGCCGCATCGGCATGAGCCCGCGGATCATGGCCGGCCTGATCATCCTCGCCGGTGGCGTGATGAACATGACCCCGTGGGGCGGCCCGACTGCCCGTGCGGCCAGTGCACTGCACGTAGACCCGTCGGACATCTTCGTACCAATGATTCCAGCGATGGCGGCCGGTGTGGTGGCAATCCTCTTGATTGCTTACTTCTACGGCAAACGTGAACGTGCACGTCTGGGTGAGCTGCACCTGGTGGGCGATGAAGTCGACCACAGTGAAATCAGCGTTTCGCAGTTCCCGGATGCCCGTCGTCCAAAACTGATCTGGTTCAACGGCGCCCTGACCCTGGGCCTGATGTGCACCCTGATTGCCGGCCTGTTGCCGCTGCCCGTGTTGTTCATGGTGGCGTTCAGTATTGCCATGATCGTCAACTATCCTTGCCTGCAACAGCAGAAGGATCGCGTCGCGGCTCACGCCGGTAGCGTACTGGCGGTGGTCGGTTTGATCTTCGCAGCGGGCATCTTCACCGGTATCCTGTCGGGCACCGGCATGGTCGATGCCATGTCGAAAAGCCTGCTGGCGGTGATCCCTGATTTCCTCGGCCCGTACCTGGCCGTGATTACCGCGCTGGTGAGCATGCCGTTCACGTTCTTCATGTCGAACGACGCATTTTATTACGGCGTGTTACCAGTACTTGCCGAAGCAGCCAGTCATTACGGTATAACCGCGGTTGAAATGGCACGTGCCTCGATCGTCGGTCAGCCCGTCCACCTGTTGAGCCCGCTGGTACCATCGACTTACTTGTTGGTGGCCCTGGCCGGTATCGATTTCGGTGACCATCAGCGCTTCACCCTGAAATGGGCAGTGCTGGTGTGCATGTGCATACTGGTTGCAGCATTGCTGATGGGGATCTTTCCGCTGTTCAGCACTCTATAAGCCCAAGACTCACCACAACGGGTCCAGGCTTCGCTGTTTGAAGCCCGGGCCCGTTCTGGTTTAACACTCGCTCAAAGGAATACACATGGAATGGCTGACCAACCCTGAAATCTGGGTTGCCTTCTTTACCCTGACCGCCCTGGAAATCGTCCTGGGTATCGATAACATCATCATGATTTCGATCCTGGTCAGCCGCATGCCCAAACACATGCAGCAGCGAACCCGGATCTTCGGCCTGGCGCTGGCCATGGTCACGCGGATCCTGTTGTTGCTGTCGATCACCTGGGTCATGCGCCTCACCGCCGACCTGTTCGAAATGTTCGGCCAGGGTATTTCCGGGCGAGACCTGATCCTGTTCTTCGGTGGTCTGTTCCTGCTGTGGAAGAGCTCGCAAGAGATGTATCACGCACTGGAAGGCGAGGATGAGACCCACGAGGAACCGACCGCCAAGGGTGGCAGCTTCCTGTACACCATCATCCAGATTGCGATTATCGACATCGTGTTCTCCCTGGATTCGGTGATCACCGCCGTGGGTATGGTTTCCCATGTGCCGGTCATGGTCGCTGCGATCATCGTCGCCGTACTGGTGATGATGCTGGCGGCTGGCACCATCAGCGAATTCATCGACAAGCACCCGTCGCTGAAAATGCTGGCGCTGTCGTTCCTGTTGCTGGTCGGTACTGTGTTGATTGCCGAGTCCTTCGAAGTGCATTTGCCAAAAGGCTACGTCTACTTCGCCATGGCGTTCTCGCTGGCGGTGGAAGCGATCAACATCAAGATGCGCACTGCGATCGCGAAAAAACGCAAACAGCAAGATCCGGTGAAACTGCGCAAGGACATTCCGGGGCAGTAACCCGAACCTGTGCACTGGCTGGTGTCAGTCAGTGCACAAAACCTGTGGGAGCGAGCTTGCTCGCGATGGGGCCATTACATTCAACATCGATGTTGACTGAGAGGCCGCTATCGCGAGCAGGCTCACTCCCACATTTTTTTGCTCAGTGATTACCCAGGCGGATCGAGGTTATCCAGCACTCGATTCACCGCCAACTCCCCCAACATGATGTTTTGCTGAATCCCCAGCAGGGTATTGCGATGCGTGCCTTCCATTCGTGCGGCGAAATCACTGGCCATGACACTGGCCGACGCCAACGACTCGCAGGCGTGAGCGAGCAGGGTTTCGTTATCGACCTTTGGGTCTATGAAGAAGATCGTGCTGGGTTTGCGTGGTGGGAAGTCGTGGGGGACCGGGTCGGTGTCCGGTGGGTTGGGTGTTGCCTTGAACATAGATAGAACTCCAGTACCGGTTACATGGAGCCTTCACTCTCGCTACCAAACGAAGGTGGCGGCCATACACAGGTTGGTAGACCGGAGTACTGGAACCGGCGCCCCCGAAGGGACCCTGCGCATGGCCACCATAAGCTACGACCTGAAAAAGCGTCCGCAAAAAGTGGCTATGCGCCAGACTCCGGGCTACCAAACCCGATCGCTGTTTTTAGCGATGGATAAACGATAGATAGCAGGGTCAAGGCGCACAAGCCGGCGGATTCTGGCGTAGCCGTAGGCAACGACGCAAGGTGTTGTAGCCTCCGAGAAGTAACGCCGGGTGTCTTTAAACACGCACTGAAAAAACGCGTGAATCACGTCAAAACAGCCGAATGCTTTCCAACCGCTTTTCTCCAAAGGTTGACGCATCCAGCTCTGGTGGTTAGCGTCCCCCGCTCGCTTCAAACGACATGACAAGGAATGCATATGTCAGGAAAACCGGCTGCACGCCTCACGGACCCCACCACCTGTCCCCTCCCCGGTCACGGCACCAACCCGATTGCCAGCGGGTCTCCCGATGTGTTCTTCAACGGCCTTGCGGCCGCTCGGGTCAGCGACAAATGCACCTGCGGCCAGGCCCTGAACGGCGGATTTTCTTCAACCGTGTTCATCAACGGCCTGAACGCCATGACGCTCGATAGCACCACCAGCCATGGCGGTGTGGTAATTGGCGGCTCCGGCAACGTCATCATCGGCAGCTCTCATACCCCCACGCCATTCATTCCGCCCCTGCCGATCATCGGTCAGCCCTTGGTCGAATTCAAAGCCGTCAGCGCCGGCAATGGCGAACCCATTGCCCAACAAGACTACGAAATCGAAACCGCCGAAGGCCGCATCGTCAAAGGCCAGACCAACGCAGAGGGCATGACCCAAAGTGTCGCCACCCTACAGCCCGACCTCGCCGTAGTCCGCTGGACTGTCTGACGCCTCAAGGAAGAATGAAATGACTGGACAATGCATGGCCCCAGACGACCTGGACATGAAGAAACTCTGGGACAGCACCTGCGAACTCCCCGCTTGCAAGCGCGAAACCACCAAGGCCGGCCCCAACCCGAAAACCCGCGTCGAAGTGCCGTTGCTGACCTGTAACTGCCTGTGGCGCAGGTTTCAGAAAGAAGCCGAAGAGTGGGTCGCACCGGGCGGCGTGTTGATTGCCGACCCGCAAGTGCGCAACCGCAAGATCAACGCGGCCTATGCACAGTTGTGGCTGGCGGATAACCGGTTTCAGTGGGCGGGGTTGGCGGCGTTTGCTTCGAAGCAGGTGGGATGTGGGTTGTTGCATGCCACTACTTTGGAGCAACGAATTGAAGCCGAAAAAAAGGCCTACCGGACGCTCAAAGATAGCCAGCCCAAAGATTTGTATGAACATATGGTGGTCAACAAATGGCGTTCGGACCCTGAACTCTGGAATAAATGGAACCAGGCAAAGCAGCAGAATTCGGTCCCCCTTACGAGTGATCCACTCTCTGGCGATGCAATTGCATTGCTCCAGGAAGAATTGAAATACGTTCACCAAATGCTGGCGCTTGGAAACACTGCTCTGTTCTTGGATGTTTACCCACTGCACCGTTTTTTTATGGTGCGTGGATTTAAAGAGATGGAGAAGTGTTTGCCTGACCGCAGCAGCCTGAGTAAAGAAGTGCTCTGGCCTATTGCGGATAAAGTCGACTTTGGCACTGCCCGTCTGGAGATTTCCGATACGTTCGCCTCTATTGATAAGGGCGATGTTAGCGGCAGCGTCAGAGCGATGGCTCGGCATGAACAGTTAAATATCCTTCAACCTGCAATGTATGACGTAGAACATTTCGCACTATTAATGCGAGGTACTCAAGCGGGTGACGTGGTGTCGGTTGTTACTGGCCTGTTTTCGGGACTGCCTGAGGAGATACAGTTAACTCTCGCAAGTCAATGTAAAGTACCAGATGGTCGGAAAGTTGCTTTTAGCCGTAACCCAATTGCGGATTTAGCAGACAAGGATCAGCGAATGGAGTTTGTATTGCGAGCGGCAACACAATTTGACACTTTGTTAAAAAATCCAACCGCCCATGCTCAACTAAAGGCATCCATTTCGGAAATTGCTAGCGGCGGAGGAGTAAAGTGATGCGTAAGTTGCTTTGGAGTCTTCTGGCTCTGATCTCCATATTCTTGATTATTTATATCGTTCTCGATTGGATAGCCGTAGATACGATTTCCGTTCGTGTAGGAAAACCCTATGAAGATGTAGCGCGAGACTCCACGTTTCCAGTCAAAGCTAAAACTGCAATATATCCAAGTGAGCCGCCTGAAGTAGACTCAACTTGGATCAGCAGTCCAGTGGTTATCCATTTTGATGACCCGCAGCATGGCTTCACTTTGCCGCAAACTAAGTTCGGCGCAGTGGGTTACCGTGAGGGGAAAGTATCGACTCTCACCACTTCTCCGATGTTGGATGCTCTACCCTACGATCAATTAACGCCCTTAATTTTCCAGTTGCAGGAGATGTTAAAAAATTCTGGATGGGTCCCGCGGGATAATGAAAGCCACGCTTGGTTGGGATTAAGTGACGAGGTCGAGAGAAAGGCATTGCAGAACCTGTTATTCGACCAAGTTGTTGTTGTGATGCTTCTGGTTCCGCACAAATATGGTCTTGCGCTTAACGTCAAATGCTACGCCCGCTGTGATGAGCGCGACCCGAAAACCGCGAAGTATCTGATAGATGTCAGTGTCGGTTCGGATTACTACAGCGAATGATGAGTCGCGCCAGAAGGCGGCGTCGGTGTTTGCAAAGAGCAGCATTTTTTACGCTGTTCATTTGTCTGACTTCTTTTCACCACCCAGTTGATTTTTTGAGCGTTCATATCGGGAAGCCATACAGAGAAGTCGCACAAGACTCGACATTCCCTGTTTATGGCAATACGGCAATTTATCCTGGGGATCCTAACGACGCTAAAGATCCACCTCATCCGAGCTCTACCTGGATCAGCCATCCAGTCGTCATCAGACTTGATGATCCCGACTATGGTTTTACGCTGCCCGCTACCACGTTCGGTGCGATCAGTTGGTCCAAATTCAAAGCGATCACCCTAACTACTTCGCCGATGCTGGAAACCTTGCCGTTCGAGCAAGCGGTAGCACTCCTTGAAAGGTTACAACAAAATTTCAATCAGCTCGGGTGGACTCCAGAGCCTGTGGAGGGTAACGACTGGCTAAAAATAGAAACCAAGGGGGATAAGGCGCGGCTTCAGGCGAAACTCTTTGATCAAGTCGACGGCGTCATCTTGTTGATTCCGCACAAATACAGTTTGATCCTTCACATCAAATGTTATGCCCGCTGCGCTGAACGAAACCCCGAGACAGCCAAATATTTGATCGACGTAGGGCTAGGCGACGATTTCTTTAGCGATTGAACTACCAATGATCTTAGGACTGCTGCGCAGCCCAGCGGGAGCAAGCTCCCTCGTCACAGGGGTTGTGTTCGCGCATCTTTTCAACTGTCCGGCTGAAACCTTCGGGTCCCTTCTTCATTTCTGCATCAATCTGTTTTCATGACAGTTTTGTTTCAATCACTTCTTTAGCTATGCGATGCTGGCGCCCAGACCGTTAGCCAACTACAGCTTAAGTACAGAACGTAGAACGTCGCGCGGCACCGTCAATTTGCCCCTTTGGGGCGCTACCACCACAGGGGGCCTGCATGCTCACCCTGCTCAATTTGTTATCTGCCGTGGCCTTGTTGATCTGGGGCACGCATATCGTCCGAACCGGCATCCTGCGGGTCTACGGTTCCAATCTGCGCCATGTGATCGGCCAGAATATGTCCAAACGCTGGCTCGCGTTCATCTCGGGGATCGTCGTCACCGCGATGGTTCAGAGCAGCAATGCCACCGCCATGCTCGTCACTTCTTTTGTCGGTCAGGGCCTGATGGCGTTGACCCCGGCCCTGGCAACCATGCTCGGGGCCGATGTCGGTACCGCGCTGATGGCGCGGGTGCTGACGCTCGATTTGTCGTGGCTGTCGCCGCTGCTGATCTTTCTTGGGGTGATTTTCTTCCTGTCGCGCAAACAGACCCGGGTTGGACAGATGGGCCGCGTCAGCATCGGTCTGGGGCTGATCATCCTGGCGCTGCAACTGATCGTCGAATCCGCCGCGCCGATCACCCAGGCCCAGGGAGTGAAGGTGATTTTCGCCTCGTTGACCGGCGACATTCTGCTGGATGCCCTGGTCGGCGCGTCGTTCGCGATGATTTCCTACTCCAGCCTGGCCGCCGTCCTGCTGACCGCGACCCTGGCTGGCGCTGGTGTGATCAGTCTGCCAGTGGCGATCGGCCTGGTGATTGGTGCCAACATCGGCAGTGGCATCCTCGCGTTCCTGAGCACCAGCATGCAAAACGCCGCCGGCCGTCAGGTCGCGCTCGGCAGCCTTCTGTACAAGTTGATCGGCCTGCTGCTGATCATTCCGGTGCTGGACCCGCTGGTGCACTGGATCGACAGTCTTGACTTCAGCCCTCAGGAAATGGTCATCGGCTTTCACCTGCTCTACAACACCGCGCGCTGCCTGATCCTGTTGCCCAGCGTTGGTCCGATGGCCAGGTTTTGCGCATGGGTGTTGCCGGAGCGCCCGCAGGTCAACGGCACCGCCAAACCGAGGCATCTTGATCCCACGGCATTGGTCACCCCCAGCCTGGCACTGGCCAACGCCGCGCGAGAAACCCTGCGCATGGGCGATCTGATCGACAACATGCTCGAAGCGATGCTCGACGTGCTGCGCGGCAAACAATCCGCCATCACCCAGGAAATGCGCAAACTGACGGATGATGTCGAAGCGCTCTACAGCGCCATCAAGCTCTATCTGGCGCAAATGCCCCGCGAAGACCTGAGCGAGCAGGACAGCCGGCGTTGGGCGGAAATCATCGAACTGGCGATCAATCTCAAACTCGCCAGCGACTTGATTGAACACATGCTGCGCAAGGTGCAGCAGCAGAAAACTTCGCAACGCCGGTCTTTTTCCGACGTCGGGCTGGAAGAATTGGCCGGGTTGCACAGCCAGTTGATCTCTAACCTGCGTCTGGGCTTGTCGGTGTTTCTCAGTGCCGACAAGGAAAGTGCCCGCCAGTTGCTGCGTGAGAAACGTCGCTTTCGCGCACAGGAACGCCGCCTGGCCCATGCTCATGTCAGCCGCTTGCAACGTAAGATTGTGCAGAGTATCGAGACCAGTTCACTGCACCTGGAGCTGATTGCCGACATGAAACGTTTGAATTCGCTGTTTTGCAGCAGCGCTTATGTGGTGCTGGAAACGTCGGACACCGGTGCACTGGCGGTCGACGATATGGCTGACATCACGCATTCGCCTTGAACGTCTGGCGGTGGGGTCAGTCAGTTACATTGGTTCAGCCTCAAGACCGTCTTCGCGAGCAAGCCCGCTCCCACATTGTTTTTGTGAGCGCCACAAATCACCTGTGGGAGCGGGCTTGCTCGCGAAGGCGGCCTGAAGGACGACATGGATCTCCGATTGGTTGCCTGGAAGCTTGCTATGCGTTGTCTGCTGTTCGCCTGTCTGTTGCTCGGCTCATTCCCTTCATTTGCCCTGGATCGCTTCCAGGTCGAGGGCTATACGCTGCCCAACGGTCTGCAATTGCTGCTCAAACCGGGCACCGAGCGCGGGCATGTGGCGATTCGTCTGGTGGTTGGCGTGGGCCTGGATGATTTCAGCTGCGCCGACAAGGAGCTGCCGCATCTGCTCGAACACTTGCTGTTCAGCGGCATCGATGCCACCGGCGAAGGTGGGCTGGAAGAGCGGATGCAGGCCTTGGGCGGTGAGTGGAACGCTTTCACCAGCAACGCCGACACCACGTTCGTCATCGAAGCCCCGGCGAAAAACCAGCGCAAGGTGCTCGACCTGCTGCTGGCACTGCTGACGCAGACCCGCATCGACGACAACGCGATCAACGCGGCCAAGCAAGTGGTCGAGCGCGAAGACGGCGGCCACTACTCGCACCTGCAACGCTGGCTGGATCGTCAGGATCTGGGCCACACGGCGAGCAATCAACTGGCGATTGAACTGGGCCTTAAATGCCCGGAGCGGGCCGAGGTCGATTATCTGACCCGCGAGCAACTGGAGACGGTGCGCATGTCCTGGTACGCGCCCAATAACATGACGCTGATCGTGGTCGGCGAGCTCGACAAGTTGTTACCTGCGTATCTGGAGCGCACGTATGGCGCACTTGAAGCGGTCGAGCCTACCGATCACCTGCCCTTGCCGGAAATCCAGGCCAGTGCCGCCCACGAACGAACGCTGAGCGATGGTTTCGTCGGCGGCGGGGCCAAGTTGCATTGGCTGGTGCCGGAACCGGTGCTGCAGGATCAGCACGACGAAACCTTCGACCTGCTCAAGGACTATCTGGACTGGGCGCTCTATCGCCAATTGCGCCTGGGCCACGGCCACGGCCTGTCCTACGGCCCCTCGGCCGAGCGCGAGGTGTTTGGCGGGGTCGGCTTCATGAGCCTGAACGCCGACCTTGAGCGCGACGACGTGCCTAAGGCCCAGCAGGTGCTGGAGGATTTGAAGGCCGACTTGCTCAAGGACGGTCTCGACGCAGACACCTTCAACCGCCTCAAACAGGCCGCCATCGCCCGCCAGGCCTGGGCCGTGCAAGGCAACAGCGCGCTGGCCGATTACTACTGGAGCGCGCTTGGGGACTACCAGGACGGGCGTTTCGCCGACCCGGCCAAGGAACTGCAAGGCGTGACCCTGGCGGAAGCGAACAAGGCCATGCGCGAGTTGCTCGTTCAACCGGGGTATGTGCGGATCGAGAAGCCGCTGATGAGTTATGACCAGTTGATGTGGGCGATGGCCGGGGTGTTTGGCCTGATTGTCCTCGGAGTTTTAGCTTGGCGAATCCATCGCCGCCGTTAACTGGCCGCCCTGGTAGCCGGGCTTTTGTGGCGAGGGAGCTTGCTCCCGCTCGGCTGCGCAGCAGTCGTAAAACCGGTGCTTGCGATCTACCTGATGACACGCAGTGTGCGGGTTTGGGGGCGCTTCGCACCCCAGCGGGAGCAAGCTCCCTCGCCACAATGTTGTATAGGGCAAACGGACGTATCCCCCTCGCCACGCCCCCCGCTCGGGCGGTACTCTGTCGAGGATTTTCCCCACGACTATTGCGAACCGCCGAATGCCTACTCTGACCCTGTACGTCCAGCGCATCCTGGAATTGATGAAGCGCTATCCAGGGGTCATTGCGCTCGGTGGTTTTATCTCCGGGGTCGGCAGCTTCGTTCTGGTTGATCGTCAGCAAGGCCTGGCGACATGGATCACCACCATCATGGTGCTCAGCTGGATCTGGCTGATGCTTGAAAACAGCCTGACCAAATTGTTCGCCAGGCTCTTCAAGCGCGAAATTCCCCAGCCTTTGCTGCGTTACGCCACGCAGATGATCCACCAGGAAAGCCTGTTTTTCGTCCTGCCGTTCTTTTTCATCACCACGACCTGGAACAGCAGCCAGTTGTTCTTCACCGGGTTGCTGTGCGCGGCTGCGCTGATTTCCATCATCGACCCGCTCTACTACAAATGGTTGGCGCCCCGGCGCTGGGCGTTCCTGGCGTTGCACACGCTGACGCTGTTCGCCGCGCTGCTCACCGCCCTGCCCGTCATCCTGCACCTGACCACTTCGCAGAGCTTCAAACTGGCGCTGGGCACCGCTGTTTTGCTGTCGTTTCCGAGCCTGGCGTCAATCTTCCCGATCCGCACCGTGCGCAACGCGTTGGCGATCCTGAGTATCACGCTGGGCATCGGTGCACTCGGCTGGGTCCTGCGTTCGTGGGTGCCACCGGCCACCCTGTGGATGACCGACGTGGCGATCAGCACGCAAATGCAGGACCGCACACCCGGCAAGAGTCTGGAAGAAGTCAGCGCCGAGCAGATCCGTGGTGACGGGTTGTACGCCTACACCGCAATCAACGCGCCGCGCGGCCTGGATGAGCGGATTTATCACGTCTGGCAGTTCAACGGCAAAGAGGTCGATCGCATCCCGTTGGACATCCACGGCGGGCGCAAGGAAGGCTACCGCGCCTGGACCCACAAGCAGAACTTCCCGGGCAACCCGGCTGGCAAATGGCAGGTCCGTGTGCTGACCGAAGACGGTCAGGTTATCGGCGTGCTGCGCTTCAAGATCACGGACAGCACACCGATCAAAGAAAAGTAATCCGGTTCGTGCTATTACGTAGCTCTGCGTAAATTGCCGAACAAGCACGGAGCTTATGACCAGCAGCACAATGGCCGGAAACGCCCAGCTAGACGCCTCTCACTCCCCTGCACACCTGCGGGTCACGGGTGACTGGACGCTTGCCCATTACGCCGATCTCAAGCACCTGAGCGAAAAACTTCGCGGCCAATACGACGACAGCACGCACATCGATCTCAATGGCCTCGGTGCGCTCGACACGGCCGGTGCGTCGCTGCTGGTGGAATTGCTCGGGTCCGAGCGTTTGGGCCGATCCGCCGAGCATCCCGATTGCACGTTGTCCCCTGCCGACCGTGCCTTGTTGCAGACGGTTTATTGCTCGCTCAGCGACTTCTGCGTGCCGATCAAGGAACCGGAAATCAGCGTCGGCATTCAACTGCTGACCCGCATTGGCCGCGCAGTCGACGCCGTCTGGCAGGACACCCTGCAACTGTTGGGCTTCGTCGGCCTGATCCTCGAAACCATCGCTCGCGGGCTGTTTCGCCCCAAGCGCTGGCGCATCACGCCCATGGTTGCGCACATCGAACAGACTGGCCTCGACGCCGCGCCCATCGTCGCTCTGCTGACCTTTCTGGTCGGTGCGGTGGTGGCGTTTCTCGGGGCGACGGTGTTGGCGAGTTTCGGCGCGAGTATTTTTACCGTGGACCTGGTGGCGTTCTCCTTCCTGCGTGAGTTCGGCGTTTTGCTGACTGCGATCCTGATGGCCGGCCGCACCGCCAGTGCGTTCACCGCACAGATCGGCTCGATGAAGGCTAACGAAGAAATCGACGCCATCCGAACCCTGGGCCTCGACCCGATGGAATTGCTGGTGGTGCCGCGGGTGCTGGCGTTGCTGGTGGCGTTGCCGATGCTGACTTTCCTGGCCATGATTTCGGGGATCATCGGCGGCGGCGTGGTCTGCGCCGTGTCGCTGGGTATCTCGCCGGCGATGTTCCTGTCGCTGCTGCAAACCGATATCGGCGTTCAACACTTTCTGGTGGGGATCGTCAAAGCGCCGATCTTCGCGTTCCTGATCGCTGCTATCGGTTGCCTCGAAGGCTTCAAGGTCAGTGGCAGCGCGGAGTCCGTGGGCGCGCACACCACGTCGAGCGTGGTGCAGTCGATTTTCGTGGTGATCGTGCTCGACGCCGTGGCCGCGCTGTTTTTCATGGAGATGGGCTGGTGAGTCGTTTACCCCGAGCGCCCTCCGAGGCGGTGATCGAAGTCCGTGGGCTGTGCAATCGCTTCGGCAGCCAGAGCGTGCACGAGAACCTCGATCTGGACTTGTACAAGGGCGAAATCCTCGCCGTAGTCGGCGGTTCCGGCAGCGGGAAATCGGTGTTGCTGCGCAGCATCGTCGGCTTGCGCCAGCCCAGCGAGGGTGTGGTGAAGGTCTTCGGCAAGAACCTGCCGACGCTGTCCGAACACGAACGCTCGATGGTCGAACGGCGTTTCGGCGTGCTGTTCCAGAAAGGCGCGCTGTTCTCTTCGCTGACCGTGACCGAGAACGTCGCCCTACCCTTGATCGAACACGCCGGCCTGAGCCGTGAAGATGCCGAGCATCTGGCGGCGGTAAAACTGGCCCTGGCCGGGCTGCCGCTGTCGGCGGCGGATAAATACCCTGCTTCGCTGTCCGGCGGCATGATCAAGCGCGCGGCGCTGGCCCGGGCACTGGCGCTGGACCCGGACATCCTGTTCCTCGACGAGCCCACCGCCGGCCTCGACCCGATTGGCGCCGCCGCCTTTGATCAATTGATCCTGACGCTGCGCGATGCCTTGGGCCTGAGTGTGTTTCTGGTGACCCATGACCTCGACACGCTCTACACCATCACCGACCGCGTGGCGGTGCTGGCGCAGAAAAAGGTGCTGGTGGCGGACGCCATCGACAAGGTCTCGGAAACCGACGATCCGTGGATTCACGAATACTTCCATGGCCCTCGCGGCCGCGCGGCGCTGACCGCCGCTCAACAGTTGAAAGAGGTCTGACATGGAAACCCGAGCCCATCATGTATTGATCGGCCTGTTCACCGTGATTGTGGTGGCGGGCGCCCTGCTCTTCGGTCTGTGGCTGGCCAAGTCCAGCGTCGACACCGAGTTCAAGGATTACGAAGTCGTCTTTAACGAGGCGGTCAGTGGCTTGTCCAAGGGCAGCGCCGTGCAGTACAGCGGGATCAAGGTCGGCGACGTGGTGACGTTGCGCCTGGACCCGAAAGACCCGCGCCGGGTGCTGGCGCGAATTCGTCTGGGCGGCGATACACCGATCAAGGAAGACACCCGGGCCATCCTGGCGCTGACCGGGATTACCGGCACCTCGATCATCCAGCTCAGTGGTGGTACTCCGCAAAGTCCGACGCTCAAGGGCAAGGACGGTTATCTGCCGGTGATTATCGCTTCGCCCTCGCCTATCGCTCGCTTGTTGAATGACAGCGGTGACTTGATGGCCGGTGTTAACACGCTGATGCATAACGCCAACCTGATGTTTTCCACGGAGAACGTCGAGCGCATCAGCAAGACGCTGGAACATCTGGAACAAACCACCGGCACCATCGCCGACCAGCGCGGTGATATTCGTCAGGCGATGCAGCAACTGGCGTCCGTCGGCAAGCAGGCTGGCGTCATGCTGGAGCAGACATCGGCGCTGATGCGCAACGCCAACGGCCTGCTCAATGATCAGGGCAAGCAGATGTTCGGTAGCGCCGAGCAGGCGATGAAATCGCTGGAACAAAGCAGCGCCACCATCAATAAATTGCTCACGACCAATCAGGACTCTCTGAACAGCGGCATGCAAGGCCTCAACGGCCTGGCCCCCGCTGTGCGTGAACTGCGCGACACCCTGACGTCGTTGCGGACCATCTCCCAACGCCTGGAAGCCAACCCCAGCGGTTACTTGCTGGGCAATGACAAGAACAAGGAGTTCACACCATGAAGCTTGCGACCCTCGCCCTCCTCGCCAGCTTCACGTTGGTCAGCTCCTGCTCGATTTTGCCCAAGTCCGAGCCGTCCGATGTCTATCGCTTGCCGTCGGCCCAGAGCAGCGTTTCGGCCAGTCACGGAGCGCCGCAACACTGGTCGCTGCGCCTGACCAAGCCGCAGGCCAGCGAAGCGTTGAACAGCCCGAAAATCGCCGTGATCCCGCAGGGTGATCTGATCAGCAGCTACGCCGCCTCGCGCTGGAGCGATCCGGCGCCGGTGTTGCTGCGTAATCGACTGCTGGATGGTTTCCAGCGGGACGGCCGGGTGCCGTTGCTGAGCACGGATGACAGCAACTTTCAGGCGGATCTGGAATTGGGCGGAAGTCTGCAAGCCTTTCAGACGGAGTACCAAGGCACCGCTGCCAGCGTGGTCGTGCGGCTGGATGCCTTGCTGGTGCGCGGGTATGACCAGAGCATCCTCGCCAGCCGCCGCTTTGAAGTGCGTCAGCCATTGAGCGATGTGAAAGTGCCGGCGGTGGTGGCCGGGTTTGGCCAGGCGAGCGATCAGTTGACGGCGCAGGTGGTGAGTTGGGCGGTAGAGCAAGGCCAGAAAGGTGCGCCGCCACCTCGCCCTTGAGGCTTATGCAGATCCCCTGTGGGAGCGGGCTTGCTCGCGAATGCGGTGTATCAGTCGACATCAATGTTGAATGACACACCGCATTCGCGAGCAAGCCCGCTCCCACAGGGTTTTGCGTTAACCGAAGAACCAGTAGCAAACGCCGATCGCGCCGAGAACGCCGGCAAGCTCCGCCAGCAACGCACACCCCACCGCATGCCGCGCCCGCTGGATGCCCACCGCGCCGAAGTACACCGCCAGCACATAGAACGTCGTTTCCGTACTGCCCTGGATCGTCGCCGCCACCAGCGCCGGGAAACTGTCCACGCCAGACGTCTTCATGGTCTCGATCAGCATCGCCCGCGCGGCGCTGCCGGAGAATGGTTTGACCATCGCCGTCGGCAGTGCGTCGACGAAGCGCGTGTCCCAACCGGCCCACTCCACCAGGTGCCGAATCCCGTCCAGACCAAAATCCAGTGCCCCGGACGCGCGCAGTACGCCGACGGCGCAAAGCATCGCCACCAGATATGGCAGCAGGTTCTTGGCCACGTCGAAGCCTTCCTTGGCGCCTTCGACGAACGCTTCGTAGACCTTCACTTTGCGCAAGGCGCCGATGACCAGAAACAGCATGATCAACCCGAACAGCGTCAGGTTGCCGAGGATCGATGACAAGCCGGCCAGAGCGGTCGCCGAGAGCGTCGCCAGCAGCGCCATGAAGCCACCGAGGGCCAGGGCACCGGGAATCAGATACGCGAGCACCACGGGGTCCCACAGCCGCAGACGTTGCATGAACGCCACCGACAGCAGGCCCACTACTGTCGAGCAGCTTGTTGCTAGGAGGATGGGCAGAAACACCAGCGTCGGATCAGGCGCACCTTGCTGGGCGCGGTACATGAAGATCGTCACCGGCAGCAGGGTCAGGGAGGAGGCGTTGAGGACCAGGAACAGGATCTGCGCGTTGCTGGCGATGGTGTCGCTGGGGTTGAGCTCTTGCAGCGACTTCATGGCTTTAAGGCCAATCGGCGTGGCGGCGTTGTCCAGGCCCAGGCCGTTGGCGGCAAAGTTGAGTGTGATCAGGCCGATGGCCGGGTGACCTGCCGGGACTTCGGGCATCAGCCGCAGAAACAGCGGGCCCAGCGCCTTGGCCAGCCATTCGACGATCCCGGCTTTCTCGGCAATTCGCAGAAAGCCCAGCCAGAGGGTCAGGGTGCCGAACAGCAGGACCATGACTTCGACCGACAACTTGGCCATGGCGAAAATGCTTTCCACCATCGCCGCGAAGATCCCGGCGTTACCGCCGATCAGCCATTGCGCCAGCGCCGAAACGGCAGCCACGATGAAAAAGCCAAGCCACAGGCCATTGAGCATCAGTCAAATCCCCCCGAAGAATGCCGCGAATGATAGCGGGGTGTGCAGAAACGACAAACCCCGGATTTCTCCGGGGTTCATATATACGCCACGCATCTGTAGGAGCCGGCTTGCTGGCGATTGCCACACCGCGGTGTATCTGGCAAACCGCGTTATCGTTCATCGCCAGCAAGCCGGCTACTACAGAGGTTTGTGTCAGTTGCTGGAAATCTCGCCCGCCGGCAGCTTTTCCTTGCTGCGCCAGTGCGGCAGCGAGTTCCAGTAGCGTTGGCCCTTGGCGTCGTCGTACATGCCTTCCCAACGGGAGATGACCAGTACGGCCAGGGCATTGCCGATCACGTTCAAAGCGGTACGCGCCATGTCCATGATGCGGTCGACACCGGCGATGAACGCCAGGCCTTCGAGCGGAATACCCACGCTGCCCAAGGTGGCCAGCAGCACCACAAAGGACACGCCCGGTACGCCGGCGATGCCTTTGGAGGTGACCATCAGGGTCAGCACCAGCAGTAATTGCTGGCTGATCGACAGGTCGATGCCGTACAGCTGGGCAATGAAGATCGCCGCGATGCTCTGGTACAGGGTCGAGCCGTCGAGGTTGAACGAGTAACCGGTCGGCACCACGAAGCTGCAAATGGCTTTCGGCGCGCCGTAGGCTTCCATCTTCTCGATCACGCGCGGCAGCACGGTTTCGGAACTGGCGGTGGAGTAGGCCAGGACCAGCTCATCCTTGAAGATGCGCATCAGCTTGATCACCGAGAAGCCGAACAGGCGAGCAATCAGGCCCAGCACCACAAAGGCGAAGAAGGCGATGGCGACGTAAACCAGGATCACCAGTTTGGCCAGTGGCACCAGAGAGGCGAAGCCGAAGTTGGCCACGGTCACCGCGATCAGTGCGAACACGCCGATCGGGGCGTAGTTCATGATCATGTGGGTGACTTTGAACATGCTCTCGGATACGCCCTGGAACATCTTCACCAGCGGCTCGCGCAGGTCCGATTGCAGGCTCGACAGGCCGAGGCCGAACAACACGGAGAAGAAGATGATCGGCAGCATTTCGCCGCGGGCCATGGCCGCGAAGATGTTCGACGGGATCAGGTTGAGGATGGTTTCGATGAACGCGTGTTCATGCTGAACCTCGGCCGCCGTCGCCTGGTACTTGGAAATATCCACGGTACCCAGGGTGCTCATGTCGATGCCGGTGCCCGGATGGAACACGTTGGCCAGCACCAGACCGACCACGATGGCGATGGTGGTGACGATCTCGAAGTAAATGATGGTCTTGAGGCCGATACGCCCGAGTTTCTTCGCGTCGCCTACGCCTGCGATGCCGACGATCAACGAGGAGATGACGATCGGGATCACGATCATCTTGATCAGACGGATAAAGATATCGCCTGCCGGTTGCAGGACGTTGCTGATCCACCAGGCTTTTTCGGCACTGAAATGGTTGAGCAGCGCACCGATTGCTATCCCCAGAACCAGACCGATGAGGATCTGCCAGGCGAGGCTGAGCTTTGCCTTCTTCATATCTTTACCCTTACTTGCGTTTGACTCAGGCGAATGCAAGAACTGGAACGCTCGTGGCGAAAAAGTCTGTGCATCTGCCCCCGTATAAGGTGCCCCTGAGCGCTTTATTACGGCTCTCTGCAGGCGAAAAAAGGCGCAACTATTCCGATGCAAGGAAGCGACGTCTAATGCCGTAAACGCCTACCCTATGCCGAATCGGCATGAGCTTTTTTAATTGAAACTCGCGTCCCAACCGGTTCGAATACGACATTTCGGCAGGCATAAGTGCCGTGAACCGGCCATTTCAGAGGTGCTTGGTTGTTTTTTAAACAGTTGAATTCATGACGAAATTTCGGAAAAAACCTACGTTTGGCAGCGAAAACTCTTCTGCCGAAAGTCGGAGGTTTCTCGATATACGGTCGTGAAGAAACACCGCGAAACGGTTTGGCGGGGGATATGCAGCAGAGGGGAATGAGCGCAGTGCTCTAAATCAACGCTTTGCACGTTGAAGCTCTTCGCAAGTCCGTCGAGCCGCTATGGGCTGGCGAACTTGCGTCGCAGCTTTATTACCTGACCCGGCCCTTGCGCAGACACTCCATGTGCCCGTAGGTCACTCCGACCCTGAAACAGTCAGAACGTCCCGACCCCTTGGTCATGCGTCTACCTTCCTCGGGTAGCGCACTGGAAAGAAGCGATGCTGCTCCTTTCGTGTTTCAAACTCAGTACCAGTTCGGATCTTTCTTGAGTTGTTCCATCAACAGATCCTGCATGCCTGGGTCCGGTTTCCCGAGGAAGCGGTAGTCGGCATGTCGCGTTGGCGACTTGTCGGCCGGCAATCCTGCAGGTACTTCGACCAGCATGGCGTAGGCGTCCTTTTTGTCGAAGCTGAAAGCCACGATCAAGCGCTTGTTCAGGCACGTCGGTTGCGTTTCGCAAAGCGGCCCGACCAGGTACTTGTCGTCATCCTCTTCAACAGCATTCATTTGCTCGGCATCGCCAGACAGGTTCATCACCCATTCCGGCAGTCGTTCTTCCTTTTTAACGACTTTAGTCCACGTTTCACGGTACTGCGGGTCCGAATTCAACAATTCGCTGGCCCGCGTCTGGCCGTCATTGGCCGCCATCGCCATGGCACTACCGCCCAGAAGCAGGGCGGCTGCCAGTGTCTTTAACAAAACGCTCATATTCAGCCTCGACCGCGACGGCCAAAGAAGAAGGAAGCAATGAACATCACCAGGAACACGACAAAGAGAATCTTGGCGATACCCGTGGCGGTGCCCGCGATACCACCGAAGCCCAGTACTGCGGCAATGATGGCAATGATCAAGAATGTGATTGCCCAGCTCAACATGGTGATTCTCCTTACGCTTCTATATTAGAGATGTTGCTAGTGGTGCTTTTCCCGGCGCATCGAGCGCGCCAAGTTCGTTTGCTCAGAACACCCAACGTTCCTGACGAGGCATATCATCCGCAGGCTGAGCCTGATCGACGTCCATCATTCGCATCGGGGCGAGGTCAGCCTGGCTGCTGCTGACGGCGCTGAAATGGGTCTGGGTTGGATGTTGAATCGACACGTGCGGAACCTCTGGTTGCTGGCTCTGTTGCCAAAGCAGGAACTGCTGGCCTGCGATCAGCGTGATCAGCAGCGCCAGAACGCCAAACAGGCCTTGTTGAAGATTCAAAGGCGAGATGCGCAATGGGGCGACACGTTGGCGATTCATCCTGAAACTCCTCCCACTCTGGTGGTGATCTTGTTAGTGGGCGTCGGATACAAGTGGCCCTGATTACCCAGACTATTGCAGCCTGCATGCCAGCTTTTTATTATGAAAAAATAGTTTTAAATCAATAAGTTAGTTTAATCCTGAAAATTAGGGTGGACGCATCCTGCACGATGGGCCGCGCAGGGTCGTGCGTATTGCACGATCGATTTCCGGCAACTTGGATTATTTTTGAATTGAGAGGAGGGCGCGGATGTCAGAAAGGGACGTGGGTATTCGTCTTAACAGCGGTTTTTTTTGTAAAAAACCATAAAAATCAGCCCATTAGCTAATGGGTGAGTAGAGAGCTACCCTGCCATGGCTGGAATGGATCAGAATCAACCATGCAACTTGCCCGATTTTTCCGGGACTAACCAAGATCATTCATCAAAGGAGCGCAGGAACATGGAATCAGCCACTGAGCATCAAGGCCGCATTCTGCTGGTGGATGACGAGTCCGCCATTCTGCGAACCTTCCGTTATTGCCTCGAAGATGAAGGCTATAGCGTCGCCACCGCGAACAGTGCAGCGCAGGCCGATGCGTTGCTGCAACGTCAGGTGTTCGATCTGTGCTTCCTCGATCTGCGCCTGGGTGAAGACAATGGCCTGGATGTGCTGGCCCAGATGCGCATTCAGGCACCCTGGATGCGGGTGGTGATCGTCACCGCTCACTCGGCTGTCGACACCGCCGTGGATGCGATCCAGGCCGGTGCCGCCGACTACCTCGTCAAACCTTGCAGCCCCGACCAGTTGCGTCTGGCCACCGCCAAACAGCTGGAAGTTCGGCAGCTATCGGCGCGGCTGGAAGCCCTTGAAGGCGAAGTGCGTAAACCCAAGGACGGTCTGGATTCCCATAGCCCTGCCATGAAAGTGGTACTGGAAACCGCACGCCAGGTCTCCAGCACTGACGCCAACATTCTGATTCTCGGCGAATCCGGTACCGGTAAAGGTGAGCTGTCCCAAGCCATTCACGGTTGGAGCAAACGCCAGAAGAAATCCTGCGTCACCATCAACTGTCCATCCCTGACCGCTGAATTAATGGAAAGTGAACTCTTCGGCCATAGCCGAGGCGCATTCACCGGTGCCAGCGAAAGCACCTTGGGACGTGTCAATCAGGCGGACGGCGGTACCTTGTTTCTCGACGAGATCGGCGATTTTCCATTGACGTTGCAACCCAAGTTGCTGCGTTTCATCCAGGACAAGGAATACGAGCGAGTGGGTGATCCGGTGACCCGCCGCGCCGATGTGCGCATCCTCGCGGCGACCAACCTGAACCTCGAAGACATGGTGCGCGACGGTCGTTTCCGTGAAGACCTGCTCTACCGTCTGAACGTCATCACCTTGCACTTGCCGCCACTGCGCGAGCGCCGGGAAGACATTCTGAACCTGGCCGACCGTTTCCTGGCTCGCTTCGTCAAGGAGTATGCGCGTCCGGCACGGGGCTTCAGCGACGAGGCTCGCGAAGCGTTGCTGGGTTACCGCTGGCCCGGCAACATTCGCGAATTGCGCAACGTGGTGGAGCGGGCGAGCATTATCTGTCCTCAGGAACGGGTCGAGATCAGTCACCTGGGCATGGCCGAGACCCCGACCCACAATGCACCGCGTATTGGCGCGGCGTTGAGCCTGGATGAGTTGGAGAAAGCCCACATCGGTGCCGTCCTCGCCACCGCGGATACGCTGGATCAGGCGGCCAAGACACTCGGCATTGATGCCTCGACCCTCTACCGCAAACGCAAGCAGTACAACCTGTGAGCCTGCAATGAAACTGGCGATGAAGCTGCGTACTCGGCTGTTTCTGAGTATTTCGGCACTGATCACCGTGGCGCTGCTCGGGCTCTTGCTCGGGCTGGTCAGCGTGATGCAGATGGCCGGCACCCAGGAAGTGTTGGTTCGCAACAACTTTGTCACGCTGGACCTGGGGTTGAAATTGCGTCAGACCTTGGGCGATCAGCTCATGATCATGATCAACGAAAAGCCCGATCCCGCAGCGTTCGAGACCGCCAGGAAAAACTACCTCGAGTTGCTTGAAGAAGGCATCACCCTTCAGCAATCCGGCAACGGCGGCTACGGTTTCAAACAGGCCAAGGCTGACTACCTCGACTTTCTTCAAGCCTACGATCAGACAAAAGTGCCGAAGCCTGTATTGGGCGGTAGCGAGGCGTTGACGGAAAAATTCAACACCCTTCGCAGCGGTCTGCTTACTGAACAAAAGCGCGCACTGGATAACATCAACAACACCGAGCGCCAGGCCCGGGAACGCGCTTTGCTGGTTGCCGGGCTGCTCGGGTTGGTGGGGCTGGCGGTGCTGATCATCGGGTTCGTGACCGCTCATGGAATCGCCCGCCGGTTTGGCGCTCCGATCGAAGCGTTGGTCCAGGCCGCTGACAACATCGGCCAAGGTAATTTCGAAGTGACCCTGCCGGTTTCCTCCGCCGAGGAAATGAACCAGTTGACCAAGCGCTTCGGCCTCATGGCGCAGGCGCTGCGTGAGCATCAGGCGATGAACATCGACGAGCTGCTCGCCGGTCAGCAGCGTTTGCAAGCGGTACTCGACAGCATCGACGATGGGTTGTTGATGATCGACCGCGAAGGCCATCTGGAACACCTCAACCCCGTGGCCCAGCGTCAGCTGGGTTGGGAAACCGATCGACTCGGTCAAGGGCTGGGCACAGCGCTCGATCGTCCCGAACTGGATGAGCAGCTGCAGCTGGTGCTGCGCGGCGGGACTCTGGAGCGGGCGCCAGAAGACCTGAGCGTTGAGGTCGACGGCGAGTCGAGGTTGCTGACCTACAGCTTGACCCCGGTCAGCCATACGCAGGGCCACATTCTTGGCGCCGTGATGGTGCTGCATGACGTCACAGAACAACGTGCATTCGAACGGGTGCGCAGCGAGTTTGTCTTGCGCGCCTCCCATGAGTTGCGCACCCCGGTGACCGGCATGCACATGGCTTTCGGTCTGTTCCGCGAACGGGCGAAATTTCCTGAAGACTCCCGCGAAGCCGATTTGCTGGACACCGTGAATGAAGAAATGCAGCGTTTGATGCAGTTGATCAACGACCTGCTGAATTTCTCGCGCTACCAAAACGGGTTGCAGAAACTCACGCTGGCGCCTTGTTCCATCGAAGAGTTACTGGCGCAGGCTCAGGCACGCTTTGCCGGGTCTGCGGCGCAGCAGGGTATCGCGCTGCTGGTGGAAGTGCAGGGGCCATTACCCAGATTGCAGGCCGACCAGGCGCAATTGGATCGGGTGCTCGATAACCTGATCGATAACGCTTTGCGTCATACCCCCCAGGATGGACTGATACGTTTGCAGGCGCGGCGCCATGGTGAGCGAGTGATTATCAGCGTGGAGGACAACGGTGAGGGCATTGCCTACGGTCAGCAGGGGCGGATCTTCGAACCCTTCGTCCAGGTCGGCCGCAAAAAGGGCGGTGCCGGGCTTGGTTTGGCGTTGTGCAAGGAAATCGTGCAGTTGCATGGCGGGCGGATGGGCGTTTATTCGCGGCCGGGGCAGGGCACGCAGTTCTACATGGCGCTGGCGGTGTAGACCGCAGCAGTCTGCTCAGGCTTCATCATCCAGGCGTCGATTGCTCAGTCGGCGACCACGGGTAATCAGTTCGATGAACTGCACGGCGCTCAGTGCATGGGCGAACAGCCAACCCTGACCATACTTGACCCCTTCGCTGCTCAGAAACACCGCTTGGGCT
This sequence comes from Pseudomonas sp. LBUM1669, assembly GCF_059695705.1. Lineage (NCBI taxonomy): Bacteria > Pseudomonadati > Pseudomonadota > Gammaproteobacteria > Pseudomonadales > Pseudomonadaceae > Pseudomonas > Pseudomonas sp. LBUM1669. Next base: position 53,503 of record NZ_CP166784.1, read on the forward strand.
TCATGTTCTATGCCCTCCGCAATCACCCTGAGTTGCAGGGCGTGGGCCATGTGAATGATGTGCGGTGCCACGCCGCTGCTGGCGGCATCATGGCCCAGCGCATCAATAAACGCCTTGTCGATTTTCAGGCAGTCCACCGGCAGGGTTTGCAGGTAGGCGAGGCTGCAATAGCCCGTGCCGAAATCATCGATCAGCACCTGATGCCCGACATCGCGCAAGGCTTGCAGGTTTTCCCTGGCCACCACCACATCGATCAAGCCCCGCTCAGTCACCTCAAAGGCAATCTGCTTTGCCGCGACCCGGTGCAAGGTCAGCAGGCGTGCCATCACCTGGCCGATACGCGGCACCATGACGTCGCAAGCTGCAAGGTTGACGGAGATGTACAACTGCGGATTGGCGCGTAGCAGTTGCCCCAGTTGTTCGAGAAGTCGCTGCAATACGAAGTCTGTCATCTGGCGGATCTGGCCGGTGTTTTCCGCCATCGGGATAAACAGGTCAGGGCTGGTCAGCGTGCCATCCGGCCTTCGCCAGCGCAGCAAGGCTTCGGCTCCGACACAGTTGCGGCTGTCGAGATCGAAGATCGGCTGATACAACACCTGTAGTTCGCCACGTCGAATGGCGCCGTTCAGTTCCGCGTCCAGTGACTGACGCTGGCGCACCAGCAGAAACACCATGAAACCGACCAGGACACCCAGCGCCAGACTGGCCGGCAGCAGCCACCACCACACGGCCGGCACATGCATGTTCGTGCGTGGGTTGATCAGCACTAATTGGTACTCGGGATTGTTGGTGGGCATGCGGTAAATCAAGCGGGTTTGTGTCACCTGCAGCGCATCTCGGCTTTCCAGGGGCCAGAACTCCGTGGGTGGCCAGACCTGTGCAGCACCGAGGACAGGAATCGCACGAGTGCCATGGGAGAGCACCACCAGCAGGCTACTGCCCGGGGACAGATCGACCATGTCGGTCAAATGGCCGCGAGAGGTTGCGACCCGAAAGTTGCCGCGTCCCAGCATCAGCGCAGCACGGTTTTCATCGGGTTCGGTGGTGGTGTTCAGCCAGTAGCTGTAGGTGGGGCCCTTGATGTCCGGTGGTCGACTCAGCGACAGCCCTTCCTGGCGAGGGCGATTCGAGCAAATCCGAGAGGCATCCATGTAGGCAGCTTCATAAACGAATCGGTAATTGAAGCTGACCTGTTGCAAGGTTGCGATCATTTCATCATCGCAGCCACGCAGGGGTTGGGCTTCCAGATCGTCGAGGCTTTCGCGCAGCTGTCCGAACATCTGCTCCAGACGGGCGAGAAAGCGCTCGCCCTGGGCATTCATTTCCTGGCTTTCCCTTTGCTCGACTTGATGCATCGCCAGAAACAGGCTGGCGGCCATCAATAGCGTGGCGCTCAAGGCAGCAGCGAGCATCGCCAAAAACCAAGGGCGATAGAACCAACTACGGAGCGTCTCTCGAGCTACAGCCATTATGGATATCCGAAGAATTACCAATGAGTTATAGCTGCTGATTGAGAAAAAGCCCTTACCGTCGGGCGGGCGTCATTATTTTGTCTGATTCAAAACTTGCAGGAGCGCCGCCGTCTGAGCGTCAGGGGTGCCATCGAATCGGGTGGGACGGAAATGCATTTGAAAGGCCGCCAGTACATGGCGCGTGGCAACATCAAGCTCGCCCGTTTGTGGCGTGGCATAACCCAGTCGGGCTAGCTGTCCCTGATACCAGCTGATGCTCGGCAGTTCTGTTGCGAACTGGGCTTGCTGGCGTGCGACGGCCTGCTCGTTTGGCCAGACGCCTATGCCTTCGTCAGCCAGGCGCTTCCAGGGAAACAACGGGCCGGGATCGAGCTTGCGCAACGGCGCAATATCGCTATGGCCAATGATGGAACGAGGGTTGATGTTGTAACGCTTGCTGATGTCCTTGAGCAGAAAGATCAGCGACTGAACCTGATCTTCGCTGTAGGGATACCAAAGGCGGCCCGTCGGCGTGTCTTTGAAGCCAGGATTGACGATCTCGATGCCGATGGAGCTGGAGTTCAGCCAGGTCCGGCCTTGCCATTCGCTTTCGCCTGCGTGCCAGGACCGAAGATTTTCATCCATCAGCTTATAGATGGTGGCGCCTTTGTCGTCACCGATCAGGTAGTGACTGCTGACCTCGCCGTGGGTCAGCAACTGCAGCGAGCGCTCGAGGGAGGCGGAGGTGTAATGCACCACCACGAACTGAATACGACTGTCGTGATTGGCTGAAGGGTGGCTGGTATCGATCCGTGGACCGCTGGCACAACCGGTCAACAGGAGCAGCGACACAATGAGAGCAAGACATTTCATGGCAGGAGGCAATACACGCAAGACAGTAATGCAACAGTGTAACGTACTGACTTGCGCGCAGAAGGCAAAAGCGCTGTTTTAAATGAAATGGAACAATTGGCTGTCAGCCAGCCTCAACTCGATTGCGACCGGCATTTTTCGCACGGTACAGCGCCTGATCGGCTCTTTTCAGCACCCAATCGCTATGTTCGCCGGCTTTAAATGCCGTCACACCCATGGAAATGGTGATGGTCACTCGCTCACCCTTGAAGTGGAAAGGGCATGCTTCGATGGAGGCACGCAAGGATTCCAGCAATTTGGCGCCGCTTGCCAATGGTGTGGCGGGCATCAACAGGACAAATTCCTCGCCGCCGAACCGCGCAATGAAATCCGTCCCGCGCAGGCGTTTGCGCAGCACGCTGGCAATGATTTTCAGCACTTTGTCACCTGCCAGGTGACCGTAGTTATCGTTGATGCGTTTGAAGTGGTCGAGGTCGAGCATCGCCAGCAACAGGGTGTTGCCGTGTTGCTGCCATTGGCGGACTTCGTGTTCCAGCCGTTCACTCCAGGCCGCTCGATTGGGCAGGCTGGTGAGGGGATCGATCAGGGCTTTCTGCCGTTGTTCTTCAAGGTGTTCGCGGTATCCCAGCGCTTCCTGTTCCATGTGCGCCACGCGTTCGGCCAGGCTTTGCAACCGAGCCGCAACTTCCTGCTCGCGCTCGTCGCGCTGCTTCTGGTGTTGATCCATGGTGCCGAGCAGGCCTTCGAGGTGGTTCTCCAGGACGTGCTTGAGGTCGTCCAGGTCCGCCGCTTCCTGCATGCTGCTCTGGAGGCCATCGACTTGCTCGCGGATCTGCGTATCCATCTCGCGCGCAGCAGAGCGGTTGTCGGCATGGCCGTCGCTGGCTGCTTGCAAGTTGCTCTGGAACGATTCGAGACGTTCGTTGAGTTGCTGCAGGTAAGCTTCGAATTCGTGTTGACCGCTGTCGGTGATCGCCAGCATCAAAGTCGCCAGATCATCGAGGATCGGGATCAGTTCGTACCAGTTCAACCCGTTTTGCAGGCGATCACGCATCGCTTCGGCTTGCGGTCGGTGGCGTTCGGGCAACGTCAGGTCGTCGAGCAGGCCCAGGAGCGTGTCTTCGATGTGCTTGGCGACAGAACTGTAGGACGGCTCGGGTGAGTCGGGCAGGGCGTAGAGACTATCCACGGGCGCGAGATGCTCCGCCTCAATGGTCACCGGGGTCAGTTCATCCGGGTTGACTGCCTGTGGCACTTGCTCGGCTGGCGTAATGTCCGGAAGCGCTGGTTCTGCCAGTTGTTCGATATTCGGCTGTGTCGGTGGCTCTACAGGTTGCGCAGATGCAGTCTCTGGCTGAAGCACGGGCGGGACAAACGCCACCACTTCCGGAGCAGGTTCCGTTGCGTGTATTTCCAGTGATTCAGGGATTGCAGCGGCAGGTTGGACGTCGATTACCGTTGGCTGTACGACTGGCGGCTGCTCGATCGTGGGTGCGAGATCAGCTGGTACCGGCGGGGTCTCGGCAAGCGGTGCGGCAATCGGTTCGACAGTCTGCGCGATAGCCGTTTGCACCGCAGGAGCGGCGATCTGCGGCGCGGCCTCATCCGCTTCCCGATTACCAAACAGTCGCTGCAGAAAACCGGGGCGATCAGGTTCTGCCGGGGTATCCAGTTGGCGTAAGGCTTTGCCTTGCAGGCCACTCAATTCGCTGAGTAGCAGCGGAATCTCACGTGCCTGGCTGACTCGGCTGTCCAGTTGTTTGGCAAAGTTCTTCAGTGGACGGCTGACTTCGCGGGGCAGTGGCAGTGTTTGCAGCTGAGTCACCAGCGCAGTCAGTGCGGCGCTGGTCTGATTGACCCGGGTTTCCCGGCGTTGCTCGGAATCGAGTACGGCTTTTTCCAGACGAGGAAGCAGGGCGGCCAGGCCGGCGTCCATGTCATCGGTGCGCACGACTTCGCGCATTTCCTTCATGCACTGGTCAACGGCGCGATCGGTGCCTTCTGCGGCCAGGGTGCTGCGCACCAGCCCACGACGCAGCAGGTCGAGCCGGGCATCCCATCGGCGTTCGAGCTTTTCCTGTTGTTCGATGCTTTTAAGGTATTTCTCTTTCCAGCGCTGTGTTTCGTCGCTCATTCATGGGATCCGCGAAGGGGCAGGACTCAACGCGGGGAATGCATCGGCCGTGAGCGAACCCGGCAGACGAATCTCTACCGCGACGGGCAGGTGATCTGAAATCGGTTGTGCCAGTACCTCGAACTTTTCAAGGGTCAGGGTGGGGCTGAGCAGAATATGGTCCAGACAGCGCTGTGGGCGCCAGCTAGGGAACGTCGCTTCCAGTTGCGGCGCGAGCAGGCCGAGGTCACGCAACGGGGAGTTTTGCAGCAAGTCACTGGCGTGGGTATTCATGTCGCCCATCAGCACCTGGTGTTTATAGCCGCCGATCAACTCGCGGATGTAAGCCAGTTGCATGCTGCGGGCCCGAGCGCCCAGCGCCAGGTGCATCATGACGACCACCAGCGCCTCCGGACCTTCGCCGAAACGCACCAGAATCGCCCCGCGGCCCTTTGGCCCCGGCAGCGGATGATCTTCAATCGCCCACGGACGCAGGCGGCTGAGCACGCCATTGCTGTGCTGGCCGAGACGACCGAGATTGCGATTGAGTTGTTGATACCAGTAGGGAAAGGCGCCGAGTTGCGCCAGGTGTTCCACCTGATTGACGTAGCCTGATCGCAGGCTGCCGCCATCGGCTTCCTGTAAGGCAACCAGATCGAAGTCGCCCAACAGATTGCCGATCTTTTGCAGGTTGTCGGCGCGCCCGGTGTGCGGCAACAGATGCTGCCAGCCCCGGGTCAGGTAGTGCCGATAGCGCTCGGTACTGATACCGACCTGGATATTGAAACTGAGCAAGCGCAGACGGCTGTCTGCGGGCAAGCCCGTCGATTCCAAGTGATGCTCGTTGACCTGCGGATCATGCAGGCCAACGACGCGTTCAGTTCCCCAGCGGCGCATGGCGGGCCCCGCGCTTAGTTGGCAGCAGCCTTGTTAGCCGCTCGCTCTTGGTCGACCAGTTTGTCGGCCAGTTGCAGTGCTTGTTGGGCGCCGCCGGCAGAGCCCACGTCAAAGCGATACTTGCCGTTGACGATCAAGGTCGGTACGCCGGAGATTTCATACTTCTTCGCAAGCTCTTTGGCCTGTGCGACTTTGCCTTTGATGGCGAAGGAGTTGAAGGTGGCCAGGAACTTGTCTTTGTCGACGCCCTGGGTGGTAAGGAATTCTGCCATCTCTTCTGGAGTGGTCAGTTTTTTGTGTTCTTTCTGGATAGCTTCGAAAACCGCCGTGTGAACCTTGTGCTCAACGCCCATGGCTTCAAGGGTCAGGAACATTTGGCCGTGTGCGTCCCATGGGCCGCCGAACATGGCAGGAATGCGCACGAAGTTCACATCGGAAGGTAATTTTTCAACCCAGGGATTGATCACCGGCTCGAACGAGTAGCAGTGCGGGCAGCCATACCAGAACAGCTCCACGACTTCGATCTTGCCAGGCACGGCGACCGGGACCGGATTGGTCAGTTCGACATAAGGGGCGGCGGGTGCTTCGGCGGCTTGGGCAGTCACGCCGAACAGGCTGGCAGCGACGAGTGCGGCGCTGATGATCAGATTACGCATGCTTTACTCCTGGACAATTTTGGTCGCCTCGCGCGACCTGTTTTCAGACAGGTCCTGGCGGGCTTGAGTTCTGTAGTGTAACGGCAGCGGCCACAAAAAAGGGCGGCCTGAGCCACCCTTTTTATACTTGCTGCGACGGATTAATAGAGCGTTAACGTTGCAGGAGATGTACGTCCCGCACGACGCCCGATTCGCCGGTCTTAATGCAGGCCTTGAATGTAGCTGGACACTGCCGCGATATCTTCGTCGCTGAGTTTTTTGGCAATACTCTGCATCGGCTTGGTATCGCCATCGTTGGCACGACCGCCTTCTTCCTTGCGGAAGTCGGTCAATTGCTTGGCAACGTATTGAGCGTGCTGGCCACCCAGATGCGGGAAGCCGGCAGCTGCGTTGCCCTTGCCATCTGGAGAGTGGCAGCCGGTGCAGGCTGGCAGGCCCTTGGCCAGGTCGCCGCCGCGGAACAAGGCTTCACCGCGAGACACGACTTTCGGGTCGGCGGCGCCAACGCTGCCTTTCTGGCTGGCGAAGTAGGCGGAGATATCAGCCAGGTCCTGATCGCTCAGGTTGGTCAGCAGGCCGGTCATTTCCAGAACGGTGCGTTTGCCGGACTTGATGTCGTGCAGCTGCTTGTTCAGATAACGCTCGCCCTGGCCTGCCAGTTTCGGAAAGTTAGGCGCCATGCTGTTGCCATCCGGGCCATGACAGGCGCCACATACTGCGGCTTTCGCCTGACCAGCAGTCGCATCACCTGCAGCATGGGCTACGCCGGAGATCCCCACGGTCAACAGCAGACTCACGATCAATTTGTTCATCAGCTAATCCAACTACGGCTAAGGGTTAAAGAGTTATGGACCGGGATCACTCGCTCATCCACTGGATGATGGCATGGTAATCCTCGGCACTGCAGTCCATGCACAAACCACGCGGCGGCATCGCCTTGAAACCCTGGGTCACGTGTTGCACCAGCGTCTCCATACCTTTCGCCAACCTCGGCGTCCAAGCTTCCTGATCGCCCTTTTTGGGCGCCATGGGTAGTTGGCCGGAATGACAGGCACCACAAACACGGTTGTACACAGCTTCCGGATCCTGTGTAGCCTGAGCGCTGTAAAGCGGCATCAAGACACCGGCAGCTAGCAGCCATTTCGTCATAAAACGACCTTTTCAGGGTTGAGAGCGTTCTGCGTTCTAATGCGCAATCAAGGTCTATCGCTCTCGTGAACTTCATCCTACGCTGGGACAAAGCGCACACAAAATCTGCGGCATTATATACTGGCGTCACTGAAACGGAAACGACACTGCTCGCCGCGTCCATTCCCGGCGCCGCCCACATCGGAAATCCCATGCAACTCAAGAACCCCATCCTCGGCCTGTGCCAACAGTCCACCTTCATGCTCAGCGCTGCCAAAGTCGACCAATGTCCCGATGACGAAGGCTTTGAAGTGGCCTTCGCCGGGCGTTCCAACGCCGGCAAATCCAGTGCGCTGAACACCCTGACGCACGCCAGCCTGGCGCGGACCTCGAAAACTCCGGGTCGCACGCAGCTCTTGAACTTCTTCAAGCTAGACGATGATCGTCGTCTGGTCGACCTCCCGGGTTACGGTTACGCGAAAGTGCCTATCCCGTTGAAGCTGCACTGGCAGCGTCACCTGGAAGCTTATCTGGGTGGTCGCGAAAGTTTGAAAGGCCTGATTCTGATGATGGACATCCGTCATCCAATGACCGACTTCGACCTGTTGATGCTCGACTGGGCCGTCGCCAGCGGCATGCCGATGCACATTTTGCTGACCAAAGCCGACAAGCTGACCTACGGCGCGGCGAAAAACGTTCTGCTCAAGGTTCAGACAGACATCCGCAAAGGGTGGGGCGATGCGATCAGCATCCAGTTGTTCTCGGCGCCAAAACGCATGGGCCTGGAAGACGCCTACACTGTATTGGCAGGCTGGATGGAACTGGCGGACAAAGGCTCCGAGGTTGCCCCGCAATAAATCGCAGGCAAAAAAAACCCCGGACTTCTTATGGGGAGGGGGAAGTTCCGGGGTTCAAGTTCCGGACCGCTAGGGCGGGATCCAGATATCTGCCAACACTTAACACAACATAGGAGCTTCGAAGGGCTTCACCAGCCATTCAGTAACTCTGAGTGGCAGTTCACAGGTTTAGTTCCGGAGCTTCAGAAACCATTTGTAATAAGTGTGATTTCTTTCCGAAATAAGGGCCCTTCACCCTTCTGCCGCGGCACTATGCCGCAGCAGAAAACGCCTTTTCAGACGGCTCAGTGAGCCTCATCCCAGTTATTGCCTACGCCAACCTCGACCAGCAACGGAACATCCAGCTTCACGGCGTCGCTCATGTGCACGCGAATTTCATCGCGAACCTGGTCGACCAGATCTTCACGCACCTCAAGCACCAATTCATCGTGCACCTGCAGGATGACTTTGGCGTCGAGGCCCGATGAGGTCAGCCAGTTATCCACAGCCACCATGGCTTTCTTGATGATGTCCGCCGCCGTGCCCTGCATCGGGGCGTTGATCGCCGTGCGTTCGGCCCCTTTGCGCAGGGCCGGGTTCTTCGCGTTGATTTCCGGCAGGTACAGGCGTCGGCCGAAGATCGTTTCGACAAAACCTTGCTCGGCCGCCTGGGTGCGGGTGCGTTCCATGTACGCCAGAACACCCGGGTAGCGGGCGAAATAACGGTCGATGTACGCCTGGGATTGCTTGCGATCAACGCCGATCTGCTTGGCCAGGCCAAACGCGCTCATGCCGTAGATCAAACCGAAGTTGATCGCCTTGGCGCTGCGACGCTGATCGGTGGTGACCTCGGCCAGTTCCACGCCGAACACTTCGGCGGCGGTGGCTTTATGCACGTCCAGGTCATTGCGGAACGCGTGCAGCAAACCTTCGTCCTTGGCCAGGTGCGCCATGATCCGCAGTTCGATTTGCGAATAGTCCGCCGCCAGCAACTTGTAGCCTTTTGGCGCGACGAACGCCTGACGAATCCGCCGCCCTTCGGCCGTGCGGATCGGAATGTTCTGCAAGTTTGGATCGCTGGACGACAAACGCCCGGTCGCCGCGACAGCCTGATGATAGGACGTGTGAATCCGCCCGGTGCGCGGGTTGATCTGCTCCGGCAGGCGATCGGTGTATGTGCTTTTCAGTTTGCTCATCGACCGGTACTGCATCAGCACTTTGGGCAGCGGGTAGTCCTGCTCGGCCAGTTCCGCCAGTACCGCTTCGGCGGTGGACGCCTGGCCCTTGGCGGTTTTGCTGAGGATCGGCAAGCCGAGTTTTTCGTACAGGATCACGCCCAATTGCTTCGGCGAGCCGAGGTTGAATTCTTCACCGGCGATGGCGAATGCCTCACGCTCCAGCGCGACCATTTTGTCGCCCAGTTCAACGCTTTGAATGCCCAACAGATTGGCATCGACCAGCGCGCCCTGGCGTTCGATGCGGGCGAGCACCGGCACCAACGGCATTTCGATTTCGCTCAGGACTTTGCTCAGGCTCGGAATGGCATTGAGCTTTTCCTGCAAAGTTTGATGCAGGCGCAGCGTCACGTCGGCGTCTTCGGCGGCGTAAGGCCCGGCCAGTTCCAGCGAGATCTGGTCAAACGTCAGCTGCTTGGCGCCCTTGCCGGCGATGTCCTGGAAACTCGTAGTGGTGTGGTTCAGGTACTTGAGCGCCAGGCTGTCCATGTCATGGCGGGTCGCGGTGGAATCCAGCACGTAGGATTCGAGCATCGTGTCGAACGCGATGCCTTGCACGGTGATGCCGCAGTTTTGGTCGCCACCGATGGCGCAGTTGGCCAGGATGTTCATGTCGAACTTGGCGTGCTGGCCGACCTTGAGTTTGTTCGGGTCTTCCAGAATCGGTTTCAACGCGCGCAGCACGGTGTCGCGATCAAGCTGATCCGGCACACCCATGTAGGAATGGGTCAGCGGGATGTAGGCCGCTTCGTTGGCCTGTACAGCAAACGACAGGCCGACCAGTTGCGCCTGCTGCGCATCGATGCCGGTGGTTTCAGTATCAAAGGCGATCAGCTTGGCGTCGTTGAGTTTCTTCAGCCACAGGTCGAAATCGGCCTGGGTGAGGATCGTGGTGTACTTGAGCACGGTCTCGACAGCGGCTTCTTCAACCACCGGGGTGCTGACTTCCTGGCCGGAACGCTTGGCATCACGCTGGTTATCTTCAAACCAGCTCTTGAATTCGAGCAGGGTGTAGAGCTCAGCGAGTTTGTCGTGATCCGGCCGGCCCATTTGCAGGTCGTCGAGCCCGATGTCCAGCGGCACGTCGATCTTGATGGTTGCCAGTTGATAGGAGAGGAACGCCATCTCCTTGTGCTCTTCGAGCTTGGCCGGCAGGGTCTTGGCGCCGCGAATCGGCAGGGTCGGGACGATGTCGAGCTGTGCGTACAGCTCGGTCAGGCCGCCGTTCACGCCCACCAGCAGGCCGGAAGCGGTTTTCGGACCAATGCCCGGAACGCCCGGAATGTTGTCGGAAGAATCGCCCATCAGTGCCAGATAATCGATGATCTGCTCGGGAGCGACGCCGAATTTCTCCTTCACGCCCTCCACGTCCAGCGCGCTACCGGTCATGGTGTTGACCAAGGTAATGTGGCCGTCGACCAGTTGCGCCATGTCCTTGTCGCCGGTGGAGATCACCACCGGACGGTCGGCCGCGGCGCTGCTGCGGGCCAGGGTGCCGATCACGTCATCGGCCTCGACGCCTTCGACGCACAACAACGGGAAGCCCAGGGCGATCACGCTCTGGTGCAGTGGCTCGATCTGTACGCGCATGTCATCCGGCATGCTCGGACGGTTGGCCTTGTATTCGGCGTACATGTCATCGCGAAAAGTCCCACCCTTGGCGTCGAACACCACGGCGAACGGACTGTCCGGGTACTGCTTGCGCAGACTCTTGAGCATGTTCAGCACGCCTTTGACCGCACCGGTCGGCAGACCTTTGGAAGTGGTCAGCGGCGGCAGGGCGTGAAAGGCGCGGTACAGGTAAGAAGAACCGTCCACCAGGACGAGGGGGGCTTGGCTCATGAGCAGGATCAACCTTTTCGGCGGGTCCGGCGCTAGAATAGCGGGACCGTTGACGACAAAGGGACAAGGTTATCATGCGCACACTAAATCGCCTGTTGCTGGCTGGCTTGTTTGCAACCGTTCCCCTGGCCGTCATGGCGGCGGACGATGCGCCGACACCGGAGCCGGAAGTCACGATCCGCACGGAAGGGGACAAAACGATCCAGGAGTACCGCCAAAACGGTTTCCTGTACGCGATCAAGGTCACGCCGAAGGGCGCACCGCCGTATTTCCTGGTGCGTGCGGACGGTACAGATGCAAACTTCATCCGCTCGGATCAGCCGGATATGCTGATTCCGTCGTGGAAAATTTTTGAGTGGAAGTAGTTTCTTAATTTCAATCGGCGCTGGCTCAAGCAGCGGCGCCCGTACTGGCAGTTTAAACATGTCTGTGTTCACCCCGCTGGCTCGGCCCGAGCTGGAAACCTTTCTCGCCCCATACGGGCTCGGCCGCCTGCTTGATTTCCAGGGAATTGCCGCCGGTAGTGAAAACACCAATTTCTTCATCAGCCTGGAGCAGGGCGAATTTGTCCTGACCCTGGTCGAGCGCGGTCCGGTTCAGGAGATGCCGTTCTTCATCGAACTGCTTGATGTGCTGCACGAGGCTGATCTGCCAGTGCCTTACGCGTTGCGCACTACCGACGGCGTTGCCTTGCGCGAACTGGCCGGCAAGCCTGCGCTGTTGCAACCACGCCTGGCCGGCAAGCACATCAAGGACGCCAACGCGCAGCATTGTGCTCAAGTCGGCGAGTTGCTAGGCCATCTGCACCTGGCGACGCAGGCCAACATGATCAAGCGCAAAACCGATCGTGGCCTGGACTGGATGCTGGAGGAGGGCACGCAGTTGCTGTCCCACCTGAATGCCGAGCAGAGTGATTTGTTGCAACGGGCGCTGGACGAAATCACTCAGCAGAAGACGAAAATTCTGGCGTTGCCACGGGCCAACATCCACGCGGATCTGTTCCGCGATAACGCGATGTTCGAAGGCACGCACCTGACCGGGTTGATTGATTTCTACAACGCGTGCTCGGGGCCGATGCTCTACGACGTGGCCATTGCCTTGAATGACTGGTGTTCGGACGACAACGGACTGATCGATGGGCCTCGGGCGCGGGCGGTGTTGGGCGCTTATGCGGCGTTGCGGCCATTTACGGCAGCCGAGGCCGAGTTGTGGCCGACCATGCTGCGCGTGGCGTGTGTGCGGTTCTGGTTGTCACGGTTGATTGCCGCGGAGTCGTTTGCCGGGCAGGATGTGTTGATTCACGATCCGATGGAATTCCAGCAGCGGTTGGCGCAGCGGCAAAAGGTCAGCACACCGCTACCTTTCGCCCTTTGAAAGCTTCGCGAGCAAGCCTCGCTCCTACAGGGTTTGTGTCGTTCACATTATCTGCGAACGGCGCAAATTCCGTAGGAGCGAGGCTTGCCCGCGAATTGGGGCGTCGCAGATCCCGCCGTTACAACGACTCCAGACACCCCGCCAAATCATTCCCCAACTTCTCCAGCACCTGCTCATACCCCTGCGCAGTCGCCGGCGTGTACCCACCCAACGCATCCAGTTCCGCCAATTTCACCGGCAGGCCGGCCACCAGGGTTTCCGCCAGGCGTGGACGCAGGGGCGGCTCACTGAACACACAGGTCTTGCCGACTTCCTGCAACCGCGTGCGCATCGCCGCGACGTGCTGGGCGCCCGGCTGGACTTCGGCGGCGACGCTGAATACGCCAGTGTGCTTGAGGCCGTAGGCGTTTTCAAAGTAGTCGAAGGCCTCGTGGAATACGAAGTACGGTTTGCCTGCGATGCCGGCCAGACGCGCTTTCAAGCGAAGATCCATTGCATCCAGACGCTCATCGAACGCCTTGAGGTTGCTCTGATAACGCATGGCGTTGGCCGGATCGGCTGCACTCAAGTCAGCAGCCATTTTTGTGGCAATCACCCGAGCGTTTACCGGCGACAACCACAAATGCGCGTCCAGGCTGCCTGGGCGATGATCGTGGTCATGCTCGTCGGCTTCTTCCGCGTGGGAATGGCTGTCTTCGCCGAAGTGGCGCAGTTTTAGCCCCGGCAAATCCTGCACGGCGACGCTCGGCAGGGTTCGACCGTTCAGTACGCGAGGCAGGAAACCTTCCATGGCCGGACCGATCCAGTAAACCAGATCCACCGATTGCACCTTGCGCACGTCGGACGGACGCAACGCATAGTTATGCGGCGAAGCACCCGGTGGCAGCAGCACTTCCGGGATCGCCACGCCGTCCTGCACCGCAGCGGCAATCAGCTGTAGCGGCTTTATGCTGGTGAGGACTTTGACGTCGGCTTGAACTGAGCCAATGAACAGAAAACTGGCGACAAATGTGACAAAGATAGAAAAAAGTCGGGACACGATGACCACTCGAAGAGGCGAGAACGGGTAACATAATAACGTCTCTCACAAAACTCGTCGCCGCTCATGCCTAAAACACCGATTGCCAGCCGTCCCCACGACCACTCTCATTGCGTGCATAGCGCACTGACTGAGGCCGATGCCTTGTGCGCACGTCAAGGCCTGCGCCTGACTGCCTTGCGTCGGCGGGTGCTGGAGCTGGTGTGGCAAAGCCACAAGCCGCTGGGTGCCTACGACATTCTCGCGGTACTCAGTGAGCAGGACGGCCGCCGCGCCGCGCCGCCAACCGTGTACCGTGCGCTGGATTTCCTGCTGGAAAACGGCCTCGTCCACCGCATCTCCTCGCTCAACGCCTTCGTTGGCTGCAATCACCCGGAGCATGCCCACCAAGGCCAGTTCCTGATTTGCCGCGAATGCCACGCCGCCATCGAGCTCGAACAGAAATCCATCAGCGACGCGATCATCAGCAGCGCCAAGGACGTCGGTTTCGTCGTCGAAGGCCAGACCGTCGAAGTGGTCGGCCTCTGCTCGGGTTGCCAGGGGGCTTAATGAGCAATGCGCTGATCCGCCTCGAGAACGTTGCCGTCACCTTTGCCGGGCAAAACGTGCTGGATAACATCGAGCTGAGCGTCGAGCCGGGGCAGATCGTCACCCTGATCGGCCCGAACGGCGCTGGCAAAACCACGCTGGTGCGCGCCGTGCTCGGCCTGTTGAAGCCGGACAGTGGCAGCGTCTGGCGCAAGCCGAAACTGCGGGTCGGTTACATGCCGCAAAAACTTCACGTCGATCCGACGCTGCCGCTGTCCGTGCTGCGCTTCTTGCGTCTGGTGCCGGGCGTGGACCGCGCCAGGGCCTTGGCGGCACTCAAGGAAGTCGGCGCTGAGCAAGTGATCGACAGTCCGGTGCAAAGTGTTTCCGGTGGTGAAATGCAGCGCGTGCTATTGGCTCGGGCCCTGCTGCGTGAGCCGGAACTGCTGGTGCTCGACGAACCGGTGCAAGGCGTCGACGTGGCCGGCCAAGCCGAGCTCTACAGCCTGATCACGCGCCTGCGCGACCGTCACGGCTGCGGCGTGTTGATGGTCTCCCATGATTTGCACCTGGTCATGAGCACCACCGATCAGGTGGTTTGCCTGAATCGTCATGTCTGTTGCTCCGGGCACCCGGAACAGGTCAGCGGCGATCCGGCTTTCGTCGAGCTGTTCGGAAAGAACGCACAAAGCCTGGCGATTTATCACCACCACCACGACCACGCCCATGACCTGCATGGTTCGGTAGTCAGCGCGGTCCCGGCGGCCCACACCCATGTCCATGGAGATAGCTGCAAGCATGGCTGATTTTCTGCTCTACGCCCTGCTTGCAGGTCTGGCTTTGGCACTGGTCGCAGGACCGTTGGGTTCGTTTGTGGTCTGGCGGCGCATGGCCTATTTCGGCGACACCTTGTCCCACGCGGCCTTGCTCGGAGTGGCGTTGGGCTTTCTGCTGGATGTCAGCCCGACGGTGGCGGTCACCGTCGGCTGTTTGCTGTTGGCGGTGTTGCTGGTGACGTTGCAACAGCGGCAGCCGCTGGCGTCCGACACACTTTTGGGAATTCTCGCACCGAGCACGCTCTCTCTGGGTCTGGTCGTACTAAGCTTCATGCACGAAGTGCGGATCGACCTGATGGCGTACCTGTTCGGTGACTTGCTGGCGATCAGCCCGACCGACCTGGCCTGGATACTCGGCGGCAGCGCCGGCGTTCTCGCGTTGCTGTTGACATTGTGGCGGCCATTGCTGGCAATCACGGTGCATGAAGAACTGGCCCGGGTGGAAGGTTTGCCCGTGCCGGCGCTGCGCCTGACCCTGATGTTGCTGATCGCGGTGGTGATCGCTGTGGCGATGAAAATCGTCGGTGTGTTGCTGATTACTTCGCTGTTGATCATCCCGGCGGCTGCGGCACAACGTCACGCCCGCTCGCCGGAGCAGATGGCACTGGGCGCGAGCCTGCTGGGCATGCTCGCGGTCTGTGGCGGGCTGGCGCTGTCGTGGTTCAAGGACACCCCGGCGGGCCCATCGATTGTTGTGACGGCCGCCGCACTGTTTCTGCTGAGTTTTGTCCTGCCCCGTCGAGGGGTGTAGACTTGCTCGTTTTTTGCGCAAATAGAGAGTCGCAGGAATGAAGCTGTTAGCCTCCCGTTATCTGCTCCTTGTCGCATTTTCGCTGCTACTGGGCGCTTGCCAAAGCACGCCATCGGCCACCACTGTGGCGACCGATGCACGGGCCACGGCCATCGCGCAGCTGGAACAAAACCTGGCCAGCAGCGAGCTGGCCACTGCCGAAGATCAACTGGCAACCTTGCAGGCCCAGTCGCCCGACGATCCATCCCTTGTGCAATATCAGCGGCAATTGGCCGAAGCCTATTTGCGCCGCAGCCAGATCGTGTTGCAAAAGGGTGATGTGAATGCGGCCGCCACGGCGCTGGCTCGGGCTCGGGCATTGATGCCAAAGGCTCCGGCGCTGACGGGTGGGGTCAACAACGCCATCGTTAATGCCCGTAAAGCTGAGCTGGACAGGGCTGAAGCGGCGCTCATGGCTGCCGAGGCCAAGCCACAGGCCAAAGTCATCGATCCTACGGCTGAAAGCACCACGATTGCGTTGAACCTCACCGATATGACCAAGCTTCGTCGTCAATTGGATGCGATCGCCGCCGATGTGGTGAATTACCAGTGCGATGTCAGCATCCAGGCGCCGCGTACTCAGGATTTCCCTTGGCTGGCCACATTGCTCACCAAACGGGTGAAGAAGCTGGATTCAGGGTTTGATCTGAACCTTGAGAAGCAGATCCTGCGCAACGTTCCGGCGCAGATGGTGTTGAGCCCTCGTAAACCCTAAAAACCTTCGCGGGCAAGCCTCGCTCCTACAGGATGTGTGTCGTTCGCTAATGTAATGAACGACACGAAACTCTGTAGGAGCGAGGCTTGCCCGCGAAGGCGTCTCATCTAGCAATACAACACTTTAAGCCGGAATCGCCTTGGCCTTCGGCTCCCGATCCCAAACCCGATGCTGCCCGATCGCGGCAAAAAACGGTTTGATCAACTTGGCATCCGCACCCACGATCAGCCCCGCATCAGCCTCCAGCTTCAACACATCCAGCAACTGCTTCGCCTCGCCATGCAGCGCAATCGCCTTCAAGTGCTTGTACGCCTCCAGCAGGTAATGCAGCGCCACGCCATCAGTGCTCAACGCCTTGATCGACGCCGCGCCACCGGGCACGAATACCGCATCGAATGCCACCGAAGGCAAGCCTTCCATCGAAGCGTCCACCGGCAGTGTTTTGCCATCGGCGGTGGTCACCGGCGCGGAAGTCGGGCCGAGCAATTTGGCGTGCGCACCTTCGGCCTTCAGCGCCTTCTTCATCGCATCAATCGCAGCACCATCGACACCGTTGGCCGCGAGAATCGCCACTTTCCGGGTTTTGATATCTGCGGGCAGCAGATTGGCCTGGCTCAAGGCGGGTGAGCGGTCCGGCGAAGTCTTGCGCACTTCAACGGTGCCAGCCTTCGGCGCGGGCAAGCCGAGGTTCTGCGCCACGCGCTTTGCCAGTTCCAGGTCGATATTGGCCAGGATCTCATTCACCTGACGCGCCCGGATGAACTCACGCTCAACCTTGCCCAGCTCAAAGCTGTACGCCGAGATGATGTGTTCCTGTTCGTGCTTGCTCATGCTGTGGAAAAACAGGCGCGCTTGGGAGAAATGGTCGCTGAACGACTCGCTGCGTTGGCGAATCTTGTTGGCATCGATGCGCTCAGGGTAGGTCTCGAACCCACCGTCCTGCGCGGCGGGCGGCGTCTCCTTCGGCCAGCCACCGTCGATGGAGTTCGGCTCGTAGGATGCGCGTCCCTTGTCGATGGTGGTGCGATGCAACGCATCCCGTTGGCCGTTATGGAACGGCGCCACCGGGCGGTTGATCGGAATCTCGTGAAAGTTCGGCCCGCCGAGTCGGCTGATCTGCGTATCGGTGTAGGAAAACAGCCGTCCCTGCAATAAAGGATCGTTGGAGAAGTCGATGCCTGGCACGATATGGCCCGGGCAGAACGCAACTTGCTCGGTTTCAGCGAAGAAGTTGTCCGGGTTGCGGT
This sequence comes from Pseudomonas sp. LBUM1669, assembly GCF_059695705.1. Classification (NCBI taxonomy): domain Bacteria; kingdom Pseudomonadati; phylum Pseudomonadota; class Gammaproteobacteria; order Pseudomonadales; family Pseudomonadaceae; genus Pseudomonas; species Pseudomonas sp. LBUM1669. Next base: position 71,063 of record NZ_CP166784.1, read on the forward strand.
TGAGCACCATCTTGCCCAGCGGGGTAATCGGCACCAGTTCTTCCGGGATCAGCTTGGTCGGGTCGAGGATATCGAAGTCGAATTTATGTTCGTTTTCTTCCTCGATGACCTGCACGCCCAGTTCCCATTCCGGGTAGTCGCCCATCTCGATCGATTCCCACAGATCGCGACGGTGGTAGTCGGTGTCTTTGCCGGCCAGCTTCTGCGCTTCATCCCACACCAGTGAGCAAGTACCGGCGGTAGGGCGCCAGTGGAATTTGACGAAGCGCGACTTCCCTTCGGCGTTGATCAACCGGAACGTATGCACGCCAAAGCCTTGCATGCTGCGCAGGCTTTTCGGGATCGCCCGGTCGGACATGGCCCAGATCACCATGTGCGCTGATTCCGGTACCAGAGAAACGAAGTCCCAGAAGGTGTCGTGAGCCGAGCCGCCGGTAGGAATCTCGTTGTGTGGCTCCGGTTTCACAGCATGCACGAAGTCAGGAAACTTGATTGCATCCTGAATGAAAAACACCGGCATGTTGTTGCCCACCAGGTCGAAGTTGCCTTCGTCGGTGAAGAACTTCACGGCGAAACCTCGCACGTCCCGCACGGTATCGCCTGACCCGCGCGGTCCCTGCACCGTGGAAAAGCGCACGAAGACCGGGGTTTTCTTGCCCGGGTCCTGTAGGAAACCGGCCTTGGTCAGTACGGAATGGTTTTCATAGGTCTGGAAAAAACCATGAGCGCCAGTGCCCCGTGCATGGACGATGCGCTCCGGGATCCGCTCATGGTCAAAATGCGTGATTTTTTCACGCATGATGAAGTCTTCCAGCAACGACGGCCCGCGGGCGCCGACCTTCAAGGTGTTCTGGTTGTCCGAAACCTTCACGCCCTGATTGGTCCGCAGGGCTTGCTCGGTGGCGTCGGAGCGGAATTTTTCCAGGCTATCGAGCTTGGCATTGGTGTTGCCGCGGTCCAGGGTATCGGTCCCGGCCAGTGCGCTTTTGGGTGCGGCAGGCTTTTTAGTGCTCATCAGTCGTAAACTCCTCGTTGCGATCCCGTAGCCAGGACTTATATGCATTCCCCAGGCACGGCACCGGGGGCGTTTTCGAGTTGCCTTATTAGTGACTGGCGAGCTTTTTAGCCGTTCCTTTTTTCTAACCTTCGATCGCGTTATTGCCAAATGGAAGGTTGAATGCGGAATAAATGCTAATAACCTCTATACGGACAGGCTAAAATGCGCGCCCGGCTAACTGCTGACCCTATTCCAACGCGCCCCACAAGGTTCGCTACGTGATCGAGTTTCAAAACGTCCACAAAACCTACCGCGTCGCCGGTAAGGATATCCCCGCTCTGCACTCGACCAGTCTGTCGATTGAGAACGGTCAGGTCTTCGGCCTGATCGGTCACTCCGGCGCGGGAAAAAGTACCCTGCTGCGTCTGATCAATCGCCTGGAAGAATCCAGTGGCGGCAAGATCTTCGTCGACGGCGAAGAAGTCACGGCGCTCGATGCCAACAGCCTGCGCCGCTTCCGCCAGCAGGTCGGGATGATTTTCCAGCACTTCAATCTGCTGGCGTCCAAGACCGTGGCTGACAACGTCGCGCTGCCGTTGACCCTGGCCGGTGAACTGTCGCGCAGCGAGATCGACCAGCGTGTCGCCGAGTTGCTGGCTCGGGTCGGCTTGTCCGACCACGCCAAGAAGTACCCGGCGCAGCTGTCCGGCGGCCAGAAGCAGCGCGTCGGCATTGCCCGCGCCCTGGCGACCAAGCCGAAAATTCTGTTGTGCGACGAAGCCACTAGCGCCCTGGACCCGCAGACCACGGCGTCGGTCCTGCAATTGCTGGCCGAGATCAATCGCGAGCTGAAACTGACCATCGTCCTGATTACCCACGAGATGGACGTGATCCGCCGGGTCTGCGACCAGGTCGCAGTCATGGACGCGGGTGTGATCGTCGAGCAAGGTTCGGTCGCCCAGGTGTTCCTGCATCCCAATCACCCGACCACCAAGCGTTTCGTGCAAGAAGACGATCAGATCGATGAAAGCGAACAGCGTGACGACTTCGCTCACGTGCCGGGCCGCATCGTGCGTCTGACTTTCCAGGGCGAAGCGACCTACGCGCCATTGCTGGGCACCGTCGCTCGGGAAACGGGTGTGGACTACAGCATCCTGGCCGGTCGTATCGACCGCATCAAAGACGTCCCCTATGGGCAATTGACCCTGGCTGTTACCGGTGGCGACATGGAGGCGGCGTTCGCCCACTTCACCGCGGCTGACGTCCACATGGAGGTCCTGCGCTAATGGAAGTCCTGACAAGTTTCTTCGTTAATATCGACTGGTTCGAAATCTGGCTGGCCACCGGCGATACCCTGCTGATGCTCTTCGGTTCGCTGTTGTTCACCGTGTTGCTCGGCCTCCCGCTGGGCGTGCTGTTGTTCCTGTGCAGTCCGCGTCAGTTGCTGGAATCCAGAGCCCTCTACGCCGTGCTGTCACTGGCGGTGAACATCCTGCGTTCGCTGCCGTTCATCATTTTGCTGATCGTGATGATCCCGTTCACCGTGCTGATCACCGGCACCTCGCTCGGCGTCGCCGGTGCGATCCCGCCGCTGGTGGTGGGCGCCACGCCGTTCTTCGGGCGACTGGTGGAAACCGCTCTGCGCGAGGTGGATCGCGGCATCATCGAAGCCACCCAGGCCATGGGAGCGACTACCCGGCAGATCATCATCAACGCCTTACTGCCAGAAGCCCGCCCGGGCATTTACGCGGCGATTACGGTGACGGCTATTACACTGGTGTCCTACACGGCGATGGCCGGGGTGGTCGGCGCCGGTGGGTTGGGTGACCTGGCGATCCGTTTCGGCTACCAGCGTTTCCAGACCGATGTGATGATCGTCACCGTGGTGCTGTTGCTGGTGCTGGTGCAGGTTCTGCAAATGGTTGGCGACAAACTGGTCGTCCATTTCTCACGTAAATAAGATTGAGCCGGCCATTCGCTGGCAGGTGCCAAACGGGCGCCGCAAGCGGGTGCCCCACAAGGAGTTAGCTGAATGAAAAAACTATTCGTCGCGTTCGCAGCCGTTGCAGCATTTTCCGCCCACGCGGACACCCTGACCGTCGCAGCCACCCCGGTCCCGCATGCGGAAATCCTCGAATTCGTCAAACCGGCCCTCGCCAAAGAAGGCGTGGACCTGAAAGTCAAAGTGTTCACTGACTACATCCAGCCAAACGTGCAGGTCGCCGAAAAACGCCTGGACGCCAACTTTTTCCAGCACCAGCCGTACCTCGATGAGTTCAACAAGGCCAAGGGCACCGACCTGGTCGCCGTTGCCGGTGTGCACCTGGAACCGCTGGGCGCTTACTCCAGCAAGTACAAGGCACTGACCGAGCTGCCGGGCGGCGCCAACGTGGTGATCCCGAACGACGCTACCAACGGCGGTCGTGCACTGTTGCTGCTGGCCAAGGCCGGCCTGATCAAGTTGAAGGATTCGAACAACATCCTGTCGACCGTCAAGGACATCACCGAGAACCCCAAGGACCTGAAATTCCGTGAGCTGGAAGCCGCGACCATCCCGCGCGTGCTGACCCAGGTCGACCTGGCGCTGATCAACACCAACTACGCGCTGGAAGCCAAGCTCGATCCGTCCAAGGACGCGCTGGTCATCGAAGGCAACGACTCGCCTTACGTGAACATCCTCGTAGCCCGCCCGGACGACAAGGACAGCGCAGCGATGCAGAAGCTGGTTGCTGCCCTGCATAGCCCGGAAGTGAAGGCCTTCATCCTCGAGAAGTACAAAGGCGCGGTATTGCCGGCGTTCTGATCTACCGCTTGAACGAAAAATGGGGCGCATTGAATGCGCCCCATTTTTTATGCCTGAAACACCGTCCCCTGTAGGAGCCAGGCTTGCCGGCGAAGGCGATCTCACGGGCGCTTTCGCCGGCAAGCCTGGCTCCTACAGAGGACGTCGCTTATTTGCGGTTCAGCATCACCGGCAACTGCGCCACCAACTTGGCGTTATTCAGCGGTGCGCGAATGAACCCACGCTGTGTCCCGTCCGGGCCGATCACCGCCAGGTTGCCGCTGTGATCAACCGTGTAATTCGGCTTGCTGGTATCTGCCGGAATAAACGGAATGCTCACCGCATTGGCCAGTTTCTGAATGTCTTCAACCGACGAAGCCGTCAGGCCTGTGAACTGCGGATCGAAGTAGCCCAGGTACTGTTTGAGCTGTTTGGGCGTGTCGCGGTTCGGGTCGACGCTGACCAGGATGATCTGCAACTTCGCCACGGCCTCTGGCGGCAGTTCGCTTTTGATCTGGCGCAGCTGGGCGAGGGTGGTCGGGCAGATGTCCGGGCAGAAGGTGTAGCCGAAGAACAGCAGTGACCACTTGTCTTTCAGCTCGTTGACCATCACTGGCTTGCCGTCCTGATCGGTCATCGTCACGTCCGGCAGGTTGCGGCTTTGCGGCAGCAAAATGATCCCGGCGTCGATCAATGCTGTCGGATCGCCCTGGCCTTTGCCGGACAGCACTTTGTTGATGGTCAGGCCCATGACCAGCGCGATCAGGGCGACGAGGATAAAGACGGTTTTCTGAGTTCGAGTCATAGGTTCAACAATAAGTAGTGGTCTACGAGCAGCGCGATAAACAGCAGGAACAAGTAGTAAATAGAGTACTTGAACGTGTTGATCGCCGCGTGCGGCCGAGTGCCACGGTACAGCACCACGGCCCATTGCAGAAACCTTGCGCCCAGTCCCAGGGCGCAAATCAGGTAGAGCATGCCGCTCATGTGGATCACGTAGGGCATCAGGCTGACGGCCAGCAGCACGAAGGTATAAAGCAGGATGTGGACCTTGGTGTAATGCTCGCCATGGGTCACCGGCAACATCGGGATGTCAGCCTTGGCGTATTCCTCTTTGCGGTGTATGGCCAGGGCCCAGAAGTGTGGTGGGGTCCAGGCAAAGATGATCAGGACCAGCAGCAAGGGTTCGGCGCTGATATGGCCAGTGGCAGCGGTCCAGCCGAGCAACGGCGGGGCCGCACCAGCCAGGCCGCCGATGACAATGTTCTGCGGCGTCGCGCGTTTCAGGAAGCCGGTGTAGACCACCGCATAACCAAGCAAGGACGCGAGGGTCAGCCAGGCGGTCAGCGCGTTGGTGAAGGCCAGCAGTACGGCTTGCCCAAGCACCGCCAATACCAAGGCAAACGTCAGCGCCGCCGCCGGTGATACCCGACCTTCTGCCAAGGGACGTTTGTGGGTACGCGCCATCACTGCATCGATACGCCGGTCCACCACATGGTTCACCGCCGCCGCACCGCCGGCACACAACGCGATCCCCAGATTGCCGAACACCAGCACCGTCCACGGCACCCCGGCGCGGGTCGCGAGGAACATGCCGACCAGCGAGGTGATGAGCATCAGCACCACCACTTTCGGCTTGGTCAGCTCCAGGTAGTCACGCCAGATCGCCTGACTGTGACGTTCGCCGATCAGAGTCGCCATGGCATCTCTCCTTTTATTGTTATGGGCCCGGCTGAGTGTTTGCGCGGGCTGAACCGCCAGCGCGCAGGATTTTGCTGTTTGACCCGAACCAGGCTGGTTCGCGCGTGATAATTGACCAGCACCATTGTCAGTAGCAGCGCTGCGCCACCCGCGTTGTGCGCGACGGCGACGGGCAGCGGCAAGTGGAACAAGACGTTGCTGATGCCGAGGGTGATTTGCGCGGCGAGTGCGATCAGCACCAGTCCGGCCAAGCGCGTCATGCCAACCACTTTCAGTTGCCAGGCCAGCCCCAGCAGCACGAGCGTTACCAACAACGCGCCGATGCGGTGAGTCAGGTGAATCGCCGTGCGGGCATCGCTGTCCAGTTGCCCGCCGAGGTAATTGGGGCCGATGTGTTGGGTCAGGTGAAAACCGTTGGCGAAATCAGCCGGTGGCAGCCATTGCCCATGGCAGGTCGGGAAGTCGATGCACGCCACGGCTGCATAGTTGGAACTGACCCAGCCCCCAAGGGCGACTTGCAGGATTACCAGCAGCAACCCGGCCGTCGCCCAGTGCTGCAAACGCCGTGGCACGGTCAGCGCCGGCAATACGCCGGACAATCGCAATGTCAGCAAAAACAACAGACTCAATGTCGCAAACCCGCCGAGCAAATGCCCGGTCACCACCTGCGGCCAGAGCTTGAGCGTCACCGTCCACATGCCGAACGCCGCTTGGGCGATCACCACCGCCAGCAGAAACAACGGCAACTTCACCGATTGCCCCGGATGCCGGCGGTGCACCCAGGCGCGACCGGCCAGTACTGAAATCAACAACCCGAGGGTGCCGGCGAAATAGCGGTGGACCATCTCGTTCCAGCCTTTGTGGGCTTCGACGGGCGCATCGGGAAAATGCAATTCGGCATGGGCCAGTTGGGCTTCGCTTTTCGGCACGCTTATAAAGCCGTAGCACCCCGGCCAGTCCGGACAGCCGAGGCCGGCGTGGGTCAGGCGGGTGTAGGCGCCGAGCAACACTACAATCAGTGCCAGCAAGGTGGCAAACAGCGCGAGGCGAAATCCAGGTTTGGCCATGACGATGCCCTTATCCGATGTTCGACAGTTTCAACAGATGACGCAGGTCGTTGAGCAAGTCCTTGCCCTTCACCGTCGGGTCATAGCGCAGCACCAGATTGCCGTGCGGGTCGATGATCCACAGTTGTGGTGCGGCTTTGTCGCCGGTCCCGCTTTTTTTATTGAAAGCGCTGAAGGTGGTCAGGTCCATTGGGTAGCGTTGCAGTTGCGGGTATTCGCGGGTCAGCTTGGCGTCGTAATCGGCCGTCAGCGGTTGCGCAGCAGCCAGTGCGTGGCTGGCGCGTGACGCATCGCGGCTGAGGCCGATCTGGACCTGCCGCGCCAGGTACACCAGTTGCTGGCAGTCCACCGAGCACTCCTTGGGCGCGGTGACCAGCAATTGCCAACGGTCCTCTTGCGCTTGCACGCCAAGCTCGGCACGGGTCTGGCCGTTTCCGATCAGCTCGCCGTGATAGCTGCGGCCCTCCGGCACCCAGAACTGCAATTTGTACATGCCCGTGGCGAGGATCATCGGACCGATCACCCCCATCAGGATCAGCAATAACTGCAACCGGCCCTTGCGCCGACTCACCGGCGTTTTCGCCTCAGACATGCTGGGTGGATTCATGGCCGCTCCCATGGTGTTTCTCCTTTGCGTTGTGCCAGCCGAGATAGAGATAAAGGCCGAACAGGGCGATCGACATGGCGAACCACTGCACGGCATAAGCGATATGTTTTTCCGGCCCCATGGCCACTACGGGCCAATCGGCCTGGTAGGACGCGGGGCCGGCTTCTGCGCGTAACTCGTAGGCAAAACCGTCACGGTCGAGCGTCGTCCACAGCTTGGCCGGTTCGACGGCAGTGATCAGGTGTGGCCACGTGGTGGTGCTTGGGTCGGCGTGCAATTGGAAGGTGGCGCCAGGGGAGACGTAAACCCAGGCATCCAGACTCAGGGCCTGAGTCGGTGTAGTGAACTGCGGCGGGGTGCGCCGATCCGGCCACGGCAGCCAGCCACGATTGACCAGCAACCAGAGCCCGGTCGCCTGATCCTGAAACGGTTGCAGCAGTTCGACGCCGACCTTGCCGTCGCGCTGGCGGTTATCCAGCAGCAGACTGTGTGCGGCATCGAACTGACCGTGAATTCGAACCCGGCGAAAAGCCGGATCCTCGGTGTGTGGCAGCTCGGTACTGGCCATCGGTTCAGCCGCCCGGCGCTCGGAGTAGCTTTGCAACAGCGCGCTTTTCTCCGCGCCCCGGCTCAATTGCCAGAACCCGAGTGACACCAGCATGGGCAATAGAAGTGCGACCACCAGGGTCGGCACGATACCCGGCCGGAAGCGCTTCATGGCGTCGCCAGAAAGTCGATGGTTGCGATAGCTATACTCAAGTGCATCGCCTTCCCCCCGGAGTCCCACCATGCTCAAAGCAGCCATCGTCCTGATGCTGATTGCCACGGTTGTCAGCCTGTTCAGCGGCCTGTTTTTTCTGGTCAAGGACGACAGCAGCTCGAACCGCCTCGTCATTGCCTTGAGTGTTCGTGTTGCCCTGGCCGCCATCACCGTCGGCTTGATTGCCTGGGGATTTTTCAGCGGCCAGTTGGTTTCTACTGCGCCTTGGTAACGCCTCAGAGCACGTAGACGAAAACGAAGAGACCGATCCACACCACGTCCACGAAGTGCCAATACCAACTCGCCGCTTCAAACCCGAACTGGTGTTCGTTATCGAAGTGCCCGCGCATGATCCGCATCAGCATCACAAACAGAATGATGGTGCCCATGGTCACGTGGGCGCCGTGGAAGCCGGTGAGCATAAAGAACGTTGCGCCGTAGATGCCCGAACCCAGCGTCAGGCCCAGTTCGTTGTAGGCGTGCATATATTCTTCGGCCTGAAAACCGAGGAACGCGCAGCCCAGCAATACGGTGATCGCCAGCCAGATTTTCAGCGCACCGCGATGGCCCTTTTTCAAGGCGTGGTGGGCGATGGTCACGGTGACGCTGGAACTCACCAGCAACACGGTATTGAGCAGCGGCAGGCCCCAGGGACTGATGACTTCCTTGGGCGGCGGAAACAGTTTTGAGTCAGGGTTGTTCAGCAACGGCCAGACGAACTCGAAATTAGGCCAGAGCATATGAGCGAGGCCTTTGGCCCCTTCACCCCCGAGCGCCGGGCCGGAAATAGTTCTCACATAAAACAGAGCGCCGAAGAACGCGATGAAGAACATCACCTCCGAGAAGATGAACCAGCTCATGCCCCAGCGGAACGAGCGATCCATCTGTGCGCTGTACAACCCTTGACGACTTTCCTTGATCACGGTTCCGAACCAGCCGAACAGCATGTAGGCCAGCAGCAGTCCACCGACGAAAAAGATCAGCGGGCCGTGAGACTCCGGCCGCGCCGCCTTCAGGTCGTTGAACCAGGTGGCCAGGCCGAACACGGTGACGAACATACCGAGCGTGGCAATGATCGGCCATTTGCTCTGGGCCGGTACGTAATAGTGCTCATGAGTTGCCATTTATTGTTCTCCTTATCGGGCACGCTCAGCCGCCAGTGTTTACAGCGACCGGTGGATGTCGGGCGGTGATATCGAACAGCGTGTAGGACAGCGTCAGGTGCTTCACTTCCTTGGGCATGTCGCGGTCAACGATGAAACGTACCGGCATCTCGATCCGTTGACCGGGCTGCAGCACTTGCTGGGTAAAGCAGAAACATTCGGTCTTGTGGAAGTACGCCGCTGCATTGCTCGGCGCGATGCTTGGCACTGCTTGGGCGCTCATCGGTTTGTCGGTCGGGTTGTGCGCGATAAAAATCATCTCGTTCACGGCCCCCGGGTTAGCCGTCAGTTCGTCACTTTTGGGATAGAAATCCCAGGACATGTCGGCGGAATTGGTCGACAGGAACTGCACGCGCACCTGGCGCGAAGTGTCGACCGTCTGCTCGCCCTCGTACTGCCCGCCGGTCTTGCCGTTGATGCCGAACGCCTTGCACATCACGTCGTAGATCGGCACCAGGGCAAAGCCGAAGACAAACATCGCCACCACGACCAACAGCAGGCGGGTGACCAGCTTCTTCATCGAAATCGAATCAGCCATGGTTTCCAGCCTCTACGCATAACCCGATAGGAGCGGGCCTTTGTGGCGAGGGAGCTTGCTCCCGCTGGGTCGCGAAGCGGCCCCAAAAGCTTGGCGTCTGCTTCGCCGCCGAGCGGGAGCAAGCTCCCTCGCCACACAAGCTCGCTTCCACAAAGGCAAGGCTGTTCATTTCACTTCCGGCGGTGTGGTGAAGGTGTGATACGGCGCCGGTGACGGGATGCTCCACTCCAGGCCTTCCGCGCCATCCCACGGTTTGGCCGGTGCCGGCTCGCCGCCGCGGATGGTCTTGATCACGATGAACAGGAAGAAGATCTGCGTGGCGCCGAACATGAACGCGCCGATCGACGACACCATGTTGAAGTCGGCGAATTGCAGGTTGTAGTCCGGAATCCGCCGCGGCATGCCCGCCAGCCCCACGAAGTGCATCGGGAAGAACGCCATGTTCATGCCGATGAACGAGAGCCAGAAGTGCAGCTTGCCGAGGGTTTCGTCGTACATGTGGCCGGTCCATTTCGGCAACCAATAGTAGGCCGAGGCGAAAATCCCGAAGATCGCCCCGGGCACCAGTACGTAGTGGAAATGCGCGACCACGAAGTAGGTGTCTTGGTACTGGAAGTCTGCCGGGGCGATGGCCAGCATCAGCCCGGAGAAGCCCCCGATGGAGAACAGGATCACGAAGGCCACCGCGAACAGCATCGGTGTCTCGAAGGTCAGTGAGCCTTGCCACATGGTGCTGGCCCAGTTGAACACTTTCACCCCGGTCGGCACCGCGATCAGCAGTGTGGCGTACATGAAGAACAACTCGCCCACCAGCGGAATGCCGACCACGAACATGTGGTGCGCCCAGACGATGAACGACAGGAACGCGATGCTCGCCGTGGCGTAGACCATCGAGGTGTAGCCAAACAGCGGTTTGCGCGAGAAGGTCGGGATGATCGAGCTGACGGCACCGAAGGCCGGCAGGATCATGATGTACACCTCGGGATGACCGAAGAACCAGAACACATGCTGGAACAGTACCGGGTCACCGCCACCGGCGGCACTGAAGAAGCTAGTGCCGAAGTGGATGTCCATCAGCATCATCGTCACGCACCCGGCCAGTACCGGCATTACCGCGATCAGCAGGAACGCGGTGATCAGCCAGGTCCAGACGAACAGAGGCATTTTCATCAACGTCATGCCGGGGGCGCGCAGGTTGAGGATGGTGGCGATCACGTTGATCGCACCCATGATCGAACTGATCCCCATCAGGTGGATGGCGAAGATGAAGAAGGTCACGCTTTCCGGTGCGTAGGTCGTCGACAGCGGGGCGTAGAACGTCCAGCCGAAGTTCGGTCCACCGCCGGGGGTGAACAGGGTCGACACCAGCAGGATGAATGCCGCCGGCAACAGCCAGAAGCTGAAGTTGTTCATCCGGGGCAGGGCCATGTCGGGCGCGCCGATCATCAACGGGATCATCCAGTTGGCGAGGCCGACGAACGCTGGCATCACCGCACCGAACACCATGACCAGACCGTGCATGGTGGTCATCTGATTGAAGAATTCCGGCTGGACGATTTGCAGTCCCGGCTGGAACAGCTCGGCGCGAATCACCATCGCGAACGAGCCGCCCAACAGGAACATGGAAAACGCAAACCACAGGTACAGCGTGCCGATGTCCTTGTGGTTGGTGGTCAGCACCCAACGCATCAGGCCTTTGGCGGGACCGTGGGCGTGATCGGCATGACCATGGTCATCGATGACGGCGCTCATGGCGTGTCTCCTGCAAACAGATGGGCTGGGCAGGCCGGGGCGCGCTGCCCCGACCGGTTCCTTGGTTGCGCAATAGACCGGGTCATTTGCTTTCCGCCTGTTTCAGCTCCAGCACTTCTTTAGGAGTGACCATGTCGCCTTTGTTGTTGCCCCAGGCGTTACGTTCGTAGGTCACGACCGCTGCGATATCGACTTCCGAGAGCTGTTTGCCGAACGCCGCCATGGAGGTGCCGGGCTTGCCGTGGAAGACAATGCTCAGGTGATCCTTGATCGGTCCGGTAGCGATTTTCGAGCCCTTGAGCGCCGGGAACATCGGCGGCAAGCCCTGACCTTCGGCCTGGTGACAGGCGACGCAGGTGGTGTGATAGACCTTGTCGCCGCGCTCTTTGAGTTCGTCGAGGGTCCACTCCTTGCTGGTCAGCTCTTTAAGCTGCAGGGCTTCGGCCTTGCGCTCGGCCAGCCATTTTTCGTAATCGGCCTTTTCCTTGACCTCGACCACAATCGGCATGAAGCCGTGGTCTTTGCCGCACAACTCGGCGCACTGGCCACGGTAGATGCCGGGTTTGTCGACGCGGGTCCAGGCTTCGTTGACGAACCCCGGAATCGCATCGCGCTTGACCGCAAAGGCCGGTACCCACCAGGAGTGGATAACGTCGGCCGACGTCACGAGGAAGCGCACCTTGGCGCCAATCGGCAGCACCAGCGGCTTGTCGACCTCGAGCAAGTAATGCTCGCCCTTGGTTTCCTTGTTGTGGATCTGGTCGGCGGGGGTCGTCAGGTTGCTGAAGAACTCGACGTCCTGGCCCAGGTATTTGTAATGCCACTTCCACTGATAGCCGGTGACCTGGATATCGATATCCGGCTCACTGGCGTCGTACATCTTGATCAGGGTTGCCGTCGCAGGAACCGCCATGGCCACCAGGATCAGGAAGGGCACGATGGTCCAGAGGATTTCAACGGTGGTGCTTTCATGAAATTTTGCGGCCACCTGCCCCGTGGAGCGGCGGTGGACCATCATCGACCAGAACATGGCGCCGAAGACGATGATGCCGATCACTACACAGATCCAGAAAATGGTCATGTGCAGGTCAAATACTGCGTGACTGATTTCAGTCGCTCCCGGCGCCATATTCACAGTCCAGGCGGCTTGCGCCTGGCTGAAAATCGACCACAACAGGAGGCCCATCCAGACGTGTGGATGTCGCATCATTGCGGGTTCCCCTTATCGTTCTTGTTATCCCGCCGGCTTTCACCTGCGGCAAGGGAGCGGCTTTTTCAGACTACGAAACTTGAATCGCCGAGCCTTGCTGCGTGTGCAGTCGGGCGTCATCAGCTAACTCCATTCCCACCCGAGTATAGACAGCGACTGCTACCTCGCAACGTGATGGCGTAAATGATCTGAAACAGGTGGGACTTGCGTTCAAGGGCACGAATGGAGAAGGATGCAGACGAGTGGTGGCAAATCGATATAACGGAGGCGTCTCAATAATGAAACAATTATGACAAATGCGTCTTAGCATTTTTCATAAGCCAGCTAAGTTATGTCTTCCCTATTTCATTGCCTTTGTTTCCTGGAGTTTTCATGAACACCGCCGCATTGCGCGAGCAGATCCAAAAAGCCCAACAACACGAGGCCGAAACCGGCCTGCTGACGCGTCAGCTTGAAACTCAATTGCCACACCTTCACTCCGCCATCCAATTGCCGGATGTCGACGCCAACGGCGTGATGACGCGTTTTGTGGCCGCGTATATAGAGCAAGTGCCGGACCTGCTGGACGCAGCCAATGAAGTCGCCAGGGAAGCGGGTATCGAATCACAGATCAAGCCGGTGCTGAACATCGCCGAGCAGTTCTTCCTCCAGCCACCGGCAATCATGACCGGTCATGTCGGTCTGGACAGCCTGCTGGACGAAGCTTATCTGGCGCATCGGTTGGTTGAAGAGGTCAATGACCTGTACATCAAGCATTTTGGCCAGCCACTGATCCCCTTGGACATGACTGTCGCCAACCTGATTGCCCACCAACTGATCGGCGAGGACTTCGCCAACCAGCTGGACGAGGCGGTTCATCACGCGGTGGACGAGATGCTTGATGAAGAGAGTTTCGCGCTGGAGTCCGTGGAGGCTTATCGCGAAAAACTCAACAGCCCGGACACCGGCGCCGCATGGAAGCGCTGGCCGTGCCTGTCGCGCCAGCTGGGTGTAGGGCTGGCGCTGGATCAGCCAGCGGCCTAACGCAATATCCCCCTGTAGGAGCGAGGCTTGCCCGCGAAGCTTTTGGCGTATTTGAAGACGCCTTCGCGGGCAAGTCTCGCTCCTACAGGAGGGCGATTTATGTGGCGGAACCGACTCCGGAAGTGGTCCGCAAACGCCCCTCCAACCGACGCTTCAACCCCCGCGCTTCAATCAGCAGCTTCGACCCCTTGGCCGCATTGGCCCGGCCCCATTCCTCCAGCAACTCCAGACACGAGTGATCGATGTAGCTCAGGTTGTTGAGCGGCACATGCACCGTCGCGCCTGGGGGAATGGTCCCCAGCACCTGGGTCAACGCCGGCACCTTGAGAAAGGTTGCTGCTCCCGTCAATCGCAACTCCATCTCACCTTCGGCAGGCAGGTCGATCAGGCTGATTTTCAACCGCGAGGCCTTCCAGGCCAGTTTGGCCAGGGTCAATCCGAAGCCGATCAGCACGCCGGTCAACAGGTCGGTGAAGATGATTGCCAGCGCCGTCGCCGCGTAAGTGAACATCGGCATCCGGCCATAACGGCCCAGACCGCGAAAGGCCTTGAGGTCGACCAGTTTGAAACCGGTGTACACCAGCACGCCCGCCAGGCTTGCTACCGGAATGCTTTGCAGCACGCTGGACAGCAGCAAGACAAAAGCCAGCAACCACAGACCGTGGAAGATCGCCGACATTCGCGTGGTGGCGCCGGCCTGGACGTTGGCTGAACTGCGCACGATCACACCGGTCATGGGCAGCGCGCCAAGCAGACCGCAGAGCATGTTGCCGACGCCCTGAGCCGACAATTCCCGATCGAAATCGGAGCGCTGGCCGCTGTGCATGCGGTCCACTGCCGCTGCGGAGAGCAGGGTCTCGGCGCTGGCGATAAACGCCACGGCAAATGCGGCGATCAGTAAGGTCGGGTCAGCCAGATTGAGCAAGTCGGCGGGCTTCAGCCAGTCGATGGCTTCTGCCAGGTTGGCCGGGACTTCCACGCGTTTGACCTGCAAGGCGAGCATCAGGCTGGCGACCGTCGCCAGACCTACGCCAAGCAGCGCGCCGGGAATGAAACGCAGGGGGTGGGGGCGGAATTTCTCCCACAGCCACATCACCGCAATCGTCGACAGCCCAAGCAAACCGGCTTGCCAGCCAAGGGAGGGCAAGGCCTGGAGGACGGCCGCCGGGAAGGCTGCAAGGTTATCCAGTCCCGAGGGCTTGGGCACGGCGTCGAGCATCACATGCACCTGTGACAACACGATCAGTACGCCAATCCCGGCAAGCATGCCGTACACCACCGCAGGCGCCGTGACCCGAAACCAGCAGCCCAGCTTCAAGCGCCCGGCCACCAGTTGTAGAAAACCCGCCAGCAGAAGAATAGGCCCGAGCATGGCAATGCCATGCTGGCGCACCAGTTCGAACACCAGAACCGCAAG
Organism: Pseudomonas sp. LBUM1669; assembly: GCF_059695705.1. Classification (NCBI taxonomy): domain Bacteria; kingdom Pseudomonadati; phylum Pseudomonadota; class Gammaproteobacteria; order Pseudomonadales; family Pseudomonadaceae; genus Pseudomonas; species Pseudomonas sp. LBUM1669. The sequence goes on from NZ_CP166784.1 coordinate 86,080, forward strand.
ACCCGCCGCCGGGCCACTGACTTGCAGCGGTGAGCCGGCCAGCCAGCCCACCACCAGGCCACCAATGATCCCGGTGATCAAACCCTTGGCTGGCGGCAGGCCCGAGGCGATGGCGATGCCCATGCACAAGGGCAGGGCGACCAGAAACACAACCACGGACGCCAGCAGCTCCCGTGGCAGAACAGCTTTGAGTTGAGCGGCACGCATGGTGACATCTCCCCATGTTTTCTTCAGGCGTGGCAAAGCCAGGCTGCTTGATCAGCAACCTCGGCTAAACCACGCTTGGGAGGATTTAGAAGCGCGCTTTGGGCGTCGCCACGGGAATCGGATGGCTGCCATCGAGCGGCAGGAAACACCCTTTGTCCGCGTCGTAAGCTCTGATTTCGCTGGTTTCGATGTTGTAGATCCAGCCATGGATAAACAGCTGACCATTGGCCATACGCGAGGCGACCGAAGGGTGAGTGCGCAAATGCTGAAGCTGGGCGATCACGTTCTCTTCGGTGAGGACGTGCATACTTTCGCTTTCGTCAGCGCAATGGCAGTTTTCCTGGACCATGGTTTTCGCCACTTCCGCATGACGCAGCCAGGCTTTGACCGTCGGCATTTTTTCCAGGCTTTGCGGGTTGAGTACGGCGCGCATCGCTCCACAGTCGGAGTGCCCGCAAATGATGATGTGCTGTACGCCGAGGGCCAGGACCGCGTATTCGATGGCCGTGGAGACACCGCCGTTCATCTGCCCATAAGGCGGCACAACGTTGCCGACGTTACGGGTCACGAACAGATCGCCGGGGGCGCTTTGGGTGATCAGTTCAGGAACGATGCGCGAATCGGCGCAGGCGATGAACATCGCTCGGGGGCTCTGGGCCGTGGCGAGTTTTTTGAAGAGTTCTTCCTGCTGGGGAAAAACCTCGTGATGAAAATGCAAAAAGCCGTCAACGATATGCTTCAGCGCTGCATCGGCGGTTTCCGCCTCGGGTTGGGCTGAAGCCGACGCAGCCAACGGCTGTTTATCCTTGTCACTCATGATTCATCCTCTTTGGCGGAGTCAGGGAATTTTCCCGTTTTGTCCGGTGTGAAGCCAGTGGCTGTTTAAAAAACATCCAGGCCGAAGATCTCGACCCGTCAGTCACTCGATGAGCAAGGTAACTGCCGAAACTTAACTCAAACTGAATCAAGCGCTCTAGTACGTGTGTTCCAGGTCACTAAAAACGTGACCAGCGTAATGGCCAAGTGCATTTCCCACTACTCAACCATAGGCCAATTGTCCTCAAATCAACGACATCTGGCGACCCGGCGGACAGAAGGCGTCGCAGTCCAGATTAAAACCTTCGCGCCGATTGAGCCCCAGTCGTTTGATGGTTTTGGCAAAGCGTTGCGCCAGCAAGTCGGCAAACGGCCCTTCACCGCGCATCCGGCTGCCAAACCGACTGTCGTAGAGTTCACCGCCACGGCTCTGGCGGATCAGGCTCAACACATGAGCGGCACGCTGCGGATAGTGGGCGGCCAGCCATTCTTCGAACAGCGGCGCCACTTCCAGCGGCAGACGCAACATCATGTAAGCCGCACTCTGGGCACCGGCTGCATGGGCCTCGGCCAGCAGGCTTTCAAGTTCGCTGTCGTTGATCATCGGAATCATCGGCGAACACAGCACGCCCACCGGGATGCCGGCTTCGTGCATTACCCGTATGGCGCGCAGCCGAGCCTTGGGCGCAGCCGCGCGCGGTTCGAGGATGCGTTTGAGCTCATCGTCGAGGGTGGTGAGGCTGATCATCACCGCCACCAGCCGTCGCTCGGCGAGTTCGGCCAGCAGGTCCAGATCCCGAAGAATCAGCGAGCCCTTGGTGATGATCGTCACGGGATGCCGATAACGCAGGAGCACTTCAAGGGTCTTGCGGGTGATTTTGTGTTCGCGCTCGATCGGCTGATAGGGATCGGTGTTGGAGCCCAGATTGATCGGCGCGCATTGATAGCCGCGTTTGGACAGCTGTTCTTCCAGCACATCGGCGGCGTTGGTCTTGGCGATCAGTTTGGTTTCGAAGTCCAGCCCCGGTGACATGTCCCAATAGGCGTGGCTGGGGCGTGCGTAGCAGTAGATGCAACCGTGCTCGCAGCCGCGGTAAGGATTGATCGAGCGGTCAAAGGGCAAATCCGGTGAGTTGTTGCGGGTGATGATGGTTTTCGCCGTTTCGATGCGCACTTCCGTGCCCTGCGTGACGGGCGCTTCCTGATACCAGCCGTCATCCTCGGCCACCGAGCGATTCGGCGCGAAGCGGTTGTGCGGGTTGGTTGCGGTGCCGCGGCCGCGAGGGGGCAGTGGGGTCGCCATCGATATGATCCTCAAGCTGTATATTCATACAGTATATGGCCGCGACCGAATAGGCCAGTGCCGTTCGGCACCTGAAAAGGTGTTAAGTCTTGAAGGGTTGTTTATTACTAATGAGTTTCTTGTAATTATGAGAAACAGATCGAAAGTAGCTTAGTTATAATCCATCGGTATTATGCGCTTCACACGAAGTTGTCGTGTTCTCACTATTAAAAGGATTTAATTAATGTCGAATTACAATCAGCGCGGTGTCTTTCTACAACTGTTGGCCCCGTCTGTCGTTAGTCCGAAAGAAGTTCGGGTGTCCATGCAGTTTGCTTTGAAAGAAGAGGGTTACGACCCGGAACACCGTACGCCTACGTACTCCCTGCTGGACTCTAGCACCCATGAAGCCGTTTCGAATGACGGTGGTTTAACCTTCTCCATGCGTCAAAGCCCGGCTGACGTGAACGGTGACAGGAATGTCGATGCCCAGGACAAGGCCGTTCTGATTGCTCTGGCGACGGCGTATTCGAAAATCGTTAATCCTTGATTGTTATTGAGCGCATGAAACTTTTAAGTATTCATGCGCATGCATCTTGAGTAATTACTTAAAGCGGTATGGGGTTTTAGTACCGCTTTTTTTTATTAAGCGCCAGTCCGTACGAAAGCAGGTTTAAATCCTTCAATTCACGGTTCTTTGACAGAAGTCTCACGGGCCTTTGACTGCTCAGGGCGGAAGCTAGTGGCACCTAACCATTTTTCCCCACACGGTCGTCCGAGCATGCCCCGATTGCGCTTCTTACCTGCTACATGCCTGTTGTCGCTGGCCGCACTTTTCAACCTGACGGTGGCCTTTGCGGACGACGCCGATTTGCCCCGCCCGGCGGAATGGGCCCAGCCGGTCGAGGTGCAATACAACCTCTACCAAATGACCCCGACGCTTTACCGCAGCGCCTTGCCCGACAGCGGCGCCGTATCGTTGCTGAAAAAACTCAACGTCGCGACCGTCATCAATTTTCTGCCCGAGTCGGATTCAAGCTGGTTGACCGCGCCGGACATTACTCAGGTGCAACTGCCCTATCGCACCAATCACGTGGATGACGCCCAGGTGCTCAAAGCCCTTCGTGCCATCCAGACCGCCGAATCCCATGGCCCGGTGCTCATGCACTGCAAACACGGTTCGGACCGCACCGGCCTGATGTCGGCGATGTATCGGGTGGTGGTGCAAGGCTGGAGCAAGGACGACGCCCTGAGCGAAATGACCCAGGGCGGCTTTGGTGACAGCACCCATTTCAAGGACGGTGTGCGTTACATGATGCAGGCCGATGCCGACAAGCTTCGGACCGCGCTCGCCAACGGCGATTGCAGCACCAGCCCGTTTGCGGCCTGCTCGATGAAGAATTGGTTCAAATCCGCCCACGTCGAATAAGCATCAGTGCATCGGGCAGCCGCTACTGGCCGGCATCGCGAAAAAGCTGTCGGCGATCGGGCGTCCTTGGAATTCTTCCAGGGCCACCAGCAGCGAGCGCGAATCCCCCGGTGAAAAAAAGGCTTCGCGAAAGGCCTTGCCTGTTTGCGGGTTGAACACCCACTCGCGCTGAAACCGTTTGAACGCCTCGGTCGCCAGTACGCCCGACCATTTGTAGGCGTAAACCGACGCCGCGTACCCGGTCACCATGTAATCGAAGCTGTTGGCAAACCGACAATAGGGCGGCAGTTGCAGGTGAGGGATCTCTCGCAGCACGTCGTCGAAAATGTGTTCAACGCTTCGGCCATCACCTTGGTTGCGGTGCAATTCGAAGTCGAACAATGACGCCATTAACAGCTCTGCGGTTTGCCGACTGGTATGGGTGCGAATGGCTGCCAGCGCTGCATCGACGCGTGCTTCGCTCAGGCGCTCGCCGGTCTGGTGGTGTGCGGCCAGCCACAGCACAAACTCCCCTGACAGGCACCAAAGTTCGAACAATTGCCCGGTGAATTCTGCCGTGTCGCGTCCCAGCTGGGTAATACCGGACAGGCGATGGTGAGGCGAGCGGGTCAGCACGTGCTGCAAGCAATGGCCAAATTCATGGAACAGAACGCGCAGGTCCTTATGGGCGAGAAGGCAAGGACGCTCGGCGTTCCCGGGCGTGAAGTTGCCATGAAGCACGGCGATCGGCAGCGTCAACCGACCTTCGGCATCCAGCCGCCGATTTCGTGGCGTGGAGGTCCAGGCAAAGTCCGGCGCTTCATCCCGATGAAAAGGGTCGAGGTAAATGTGCCCGACGACCTGGCCATGCTCGCTGATTTCAAACAGGCGCACGCTGTCATGCCAGCGGCTGACTACCCGCTGTTCGACGATCTGGATGCCAAACATGCGCTCGCTGAACAGGCAAAGTCGATGCAGCGTCCCGTCCAGTGGAAAGTACGATCTCAGTTCTTTCAACGCCCCGCCGAAACGTTGCTGGCGTAGTTGTTCGGCGAGAAACTCGTGATCCCAAGCTTTGACCTCAATAATGCCGCGCTCAAGCGCAAATGCCTTGAGTTCTTGTGCGTCCTTCTCGAGTTCCGGTGCTGCCTGCACGATTTGCCGCCGCAGGAAACCGGTGACTTGCTCGGTGGATTCGGCCATTTCCGTTACAAGGCTGAGTTGCGCGAAGTTCTCATACCCCAGCAACCTGGCTTTCTGGTGACGCATGGACAACAGCAGCTCCAGCACCGGACCATTATCGAAATGCCCGTCGTGCGGACCTTGATCGGAAGCCCGGGTGGAGTAGGCGACAAAATATTCTTCGCGCAGGGATCGGTCTTCGGCATAGGCCATGACGCGAGTGAAAGTGTCCTGGTCCAGACGCATCAGCCAGCCTTCGTGCCCTGCCAGTTGCGCGTTGACTGCCAGACGCTCCAGTGTCGCCGCAGACAAACCGCGCAATTGCGAGACGTCGTCGATGCGCTTGGTCCAGGCTGCGCTGGCGCCTTCCAGGTGGGTCATGAACAGGCTTTGCAGCACCCCGATGTCGCGATTCAGCCGGGCCAGCGTCTGCTGTTGGTCGATGGGCAGTTCGATGCCGGACAAGCGAAACCGGCGCAGAATCTTGTTCAAAACCGCTTTGCGCGGCTCATCGTAATTCGACGCAGCCGGACTCTGCGCCAGCCGCTGATAAGCCCGGAACAGAGCGTGATTGCCCATCTTTTCAGATTTGTACTGCGCAGCGGCGTCGCTGCAAGTCGCGCTGGCTGCGTCCCAGGCCTTGCCCTCATGTTTCACCATAGAAAGGGTTTCGATGACACCCATGGCCTCATCCAGACGCGCATCGGTTTCATCAACGGCCAATACCAGATCATCCCAGTTCGGGATCGTGGATTGACTCGCGATAATCCCGGCAATGGCCTGGCGGTTTTCGGCAACAAGGGTGTCGATGGCAGGCACCAGGTGCTCGGCGCGGATGTCCGGCCAGGGCGGCAGGTCCCAGTGCTGCAACAGTGGATTGTTATCAGGCATGGCGTCTTCCTTGAGTAGGGCTGAGGGATTCAGCCTAAGGAGGAAGCGCGGGGGAAGGGTGGTAAATAGATACCACCTTCCACCCGGTCAAAGGTTGGAAGATGGCGTTGGCTCAGTGTTGCTCGTCAGGCTTTTTCTTCAGCTTCGGGTTCGGGAAGAACTGCACCGCCTGAACCTTGGTGTCCGGCACCTTGAGCGCCGAAGTGTTGACCCGCGTGCCCAATTCCTTGGGCACCGACAGACCTTGTTCATTGAGCGTGTCCGAATAACCGCAGGCCACGCATTCGCGATGCGGGACCTCGTCTTCGTTCCACATCATCAATTTGTCCGGCTCGCTGCATGCCGGGCAGACCGCCCCGGCGATAAAGCGTTTTTTCGTGATCACAGGCCCCTCGTTCATGCTGCCGCGTCCTCACTCAGGCCGCTATGGCGCAAGAGTGCGTCAATCGATGGGGCACGGCCACGGAAGTCGACGAACAGCACCATGGGTTCCTGAGAACCGCCACGCGCCAGGATCGCTTCGCGGAACGCACGACCTGTTTCGGCATTGAGCACGCCGTCTTCTTCGAACTTCGAGAAGGCATCCGCCGACAGCACTTCAGCCCACTTGTAGCTGTAGTAACCCGCCGCGTAACCGCCGGCGAAGATGTGGGCGAAGCTGTTCGGGAAACGGTTGTAGGCCGGTGGACGCATCACCGAGACCTCGTCACGCACACCTTCGAGCACTTGCAGCACGCTGCGGCCATCGCCGTGGGTGGCGTGCAGTTCGAAGTCGAACAGCGAGAACTCCAACTGACGAACCATCATCAGGCCAGACTGGAAGTTCTTCGCCGCGAGCATTTTCTCTAGGAGATCCTGAGGTAGCGGCTCGCCGGTTTCGTAGTGACCGGAGATCAGCGCCAGACCTTCTGGCTCCCAGCACCAGTTTTCCATGAACTGACTTGGCAGCTCGACCGCATCCCAGGCCACTCCGTTGATGCCGGACACGCCGGCGTGTTCAACGCGAGTCAGCAGGTGATGCAGGCCATGGCCGAATTCGTGGAACAGGGTGGTGACTTCATCGTGGGTTAGCAGGGCTGGTTTGCCGCTGTCGGCCGGGGTGAAGTTGCACACCAGATTGGCCACCGGGCTTTGCAGCACGCCGCTTATCGTGCGGCGACGGTCGCGGGCGCCGTCCATCCAGGCTCCGCCACGCTTGTTGGCGCGGGCATAGAGGTCAAAGAAGAAGCGGCCGACGTGCTGGCCGTTTTCCTTGATTTCGAACAGGCGGACATCGGGGTGCCAGGCGTCGAACCCTTTCAGCTCGGCGATCTCGATGCCGTACAGGCGCTGGACGATGGCGAACAGGCCGCCCAGCACTTTGTCGATCGGGAAGTAGGCGCGCAGTGCTTCCTGGGCCACGCTGTAACGCTGCTCGCGAAGTTTTTCGCCGTAGAAGCCGCTGTCCCAGCTTTGCAGGTCCGGGCAGCCTTGTTCGGCGGCGTAGGCCTTGAGCTGTTCCAGGTCCTGGGCGGCGAACGGTTTGCTGCGTTTGGCCAGATCGCGCAGGAAACTCAGTACCTGATCGCTGGATTCGGCCATTTTGGTGGCCAGGCTCAGTTCCGAGAAACTGGCGAAGCCGAGCAGTTTGGCCAGCTCCTGACGCAGACCGAGGATGTCTTCCATGACCGGACCGTTATCGTTCTGACCGGCGTTCGGGCTTTGGTCCGACGCACGGGTGCAGTAGGCGGCGTAGACTTCTTCGCGCAGGGCACGGTCCTGGGCGTAGGTCATCACCGCGTAATAGCTCGGGAATTCCAGGGTGATGAGGAAGCCGTCCAGATCTTTTGCCTGTGCCGCGGCGGCCATTTGCGCCTTGGCCGAATCGGTGAGGCCGATGAGGGCGGCTTCATCGGTCACGTGCTTGGTCCAGGCTTGAGTCGCGTCGAGCAGCTGGTTGGAGAAGCGGCTGCCCAGCTCCGACAATTTGCTTTGCACTTCGGCGTAGCGCTTCTGTTCGGCTTCCGGCAGGTCGATACCCGACAGACGGAAGTCACGCAGGGAGTGTTCCAGGATAGTTTTCTGCGCCACGTCGAAACCGGCGGCTTCCGGGCTGTTCGCCAAGGCTTCGAAGGCCTCGAACAGCTCACGGTTCTGGCCCAGCTCGGTGGAGTAGGCGCTCAAGGCGGGCAGGCAGGACTCGTAGGCTTCGCGCAGTTCGGCGCTGTTGCACACGGCATTCAGGTGGCTGACCGGGCTCCAGGCGGCGCCCAGACGATCGTTCAGTTCGTCCATCGCCAGCACCAGGCCGGCCCAAGTCGGTTGTTTGCCCTGGCTGTTGAGGATCTCAATAATGGCGGCACGGTTGTCAGCCAGGATCTGTTCAATGGCCGGTTGCACGTGTTCGGCACGGATCGCCGAGAACGGCGGCAGGTCGTAGGACTGCAAAAGAGGGTTGTTCACGCTCACGGTTGGCACCTTGGCTGGAAGAAACATGCGGCCATCTTAATTACAATCGACGCTCACCGCAGCTATCAGCAACAGAGAGAAACCCTATCGTGACCCTTCGCAAGTATCAGAACCACACGCCGCTGTTGGGCAAAGGCGCTTTTGTCGACGGCTCGGCGGTGGTGATCGGCGACGTTGAAATCGGCGAAGACAGCTCGGTCTGGCCGCTGACAGTGATTCGTGGCGACATGCACCGCATCCGTATCGGTGCGCGCACCAGTGTCCAGGATGGTTGCGTGCTTCACATCACTCACGCCGGGCCGTTCAATCCCGATGGCTTTCCCTGCTTGATCGGAGACGATGTGACCATTGCCCATAAGGTCATGCTGCATGGCTGCAGGGTCGGCAACCGGATTCTGATCGGCATGGGCAGCATCGTCATGGATGGCGCGGTAATCGAGGACGATGTGATTGTCGGCGCGGGCAGCCTGGTGCCGCCGGGCAAGCGTCTGGAAAGCGGCTTCCTGTATGTCGGCAGCCCCGTGAAGAAAATCCGCCCGCTGACGGACAAGGAAAATGCCTTTTTCACCTACAGCGCGGCGAACTACGTGAAGCTCAAGAATTTGCATCTGGCTGAAGGCTACGACCAGCTTTGAGCCTTCGCCCTAATTCAGGATTCAACATGCATTACCAAACTGTACTGTTCGACCTCGATGGCACCCTGACCGACCCGCGCGAGGGCATCACCCGTTCGATCCAGTTCGCCCTGAGCAAACTGGGCATCGATGAACCGGACCTGACCAAGCTCGAGCACTTCATCGGCCCGCCGTTGTTGCAGGCGTTCATGCAGTTCTACGACTTCGACGAGCCCAAGGCCTGGGAAGCGGTGAATTTCTATCGCGAACGCTTCAAGGTTACCGGCCTGTATGAAAACCGTGTGTTCGACGGCGTCACACTGCTGCTGGAAACTCTCGGCGGGCAAGGGCGACAGTTGTTCATCGCAACCTCCAAGCCGTGGGTGTTCGCCCGAGAAATCGCCCGGCACTTCGACTTCGCCAAGCACTTCAAGGTGATTTACGGCAGCGAACTGGACGGGACACGCACCAACAAAGTCGAGTTGATTGCCCACCTGATGGCCGAAGAAGGCCTGGACCCGGCCAGCACCCTGATGATCGGCGACCGCAAACACGACCTGATCGGCGCGCGCAGCAACGGGCTGGATGCGGCGGCGGTTGGATACGGTTTTGGCAGCCGGGAAGAATTGAGCGCAGAAGCACCGACCTATCACTTTGAAACGCTGGATGAGATGCATCAGGCGTTTTTGCGGCGTTGATCAGTACGCGTTCGCGGGCAAGCCTCGCTCCTACAAAAGCAACGTAGATCCCGTAGGAGCGAGGCTTGCCCGCGAAGAGGCCCGCCCAGATACATCCTGTGCAACAGTTACCACCCAAGTCCCTTCTAATCGTCCTAGGCTCAAAGTCTGAGGTCACGATCAAGGAGGATCATTAATGTCAGAGCTAAAACATGCTCATCGATTGCGCACCGGCCGATATTCGGAGCCCGGACAGATTTACCTCCTGACAGCCGTCGTTTTGAACCGGCAACCGTTATTCCATGACTTCAAGAGTGGGCGACTGGTAGTCGATGCCCTGAAAGCTGCTGAGCAAGAAGGGTTTGCGACGTCACTGGCCTGGGTCGTCATGCCCGATCATTTCCATTGGCTGATCGAGTTACAGAATATTCAGTTACCCAGTTTGATGGCTCGAACCAAATCACGCATCGCAGTAACGCTTAATCGCTCGGCAGGACGCCAAGGTCCGGTTTGGCAACATGGTTATCACGATCGCGCCATTCGTAAGGAAGAAGATCTACAGGCAGTTGCTCGCTACATCGTCGCCAATCCGTTGCGAGCTGGCTTGGTCGAGAGGGTAGGGGATTATCCGCTGTGGGACGCGATCTGGTTGTGAGGTTGAAAACGCGTTCGCGGGCAAGCCTCGCTCCGACAAAAGCAACGTAGATCCCGTAGGAGCGAGGCTTGCCCGCGGAGGCCCGCCCAGCCACCAGATTTTATGACCCCGCCAAAGCCTTCAGCACCAACTTGCGCTCAGCCATCGGCAACGCACCAAGCTGTTCGACTGCCGCATAAAACCTCAGCCAATCCCCACCCTCCTGCCTGAACAGCGCCGTAAACGCTGGCACCCATTGGTCATACAACCCAAACGGCAATAAGCGGGCATTGTTCATCGGCGCATTGATCCACGCGTCATAGCGTTTATCCCCGGCCCAGCGGCTGTCGCGCAGTTGTCGATATTCAAGACGCAGGCGTTCGAACTCTGCTGCTTTGCGCTGGCGCATCTGGTCGGTGGGCAGCGGCAGGGCGTAGAGCTTTTCGAGTCGCGTGCGAGTGTCCAGAACCAATTGAATGAACAGGTCCCGCTGCTGCGCCTGCGCGCCGTTGTCCGGTGCCAGACCACGTGATGCACGCCATTGCCGGGTGCCTTCCTGCTCGACGAAGGTGGCGAAGGACTCGTTGAACTCGGTGTCGTCCTTTACATAGACGCGCTGATGAGCGAGCTCATGGAAGATCAGCGTCGCCAGCCGCTCGTCGCCCCAACCCATCATGGAGCTGAGAATCGGATCGTTGAACCAGCCGAGCGTCGAATAGGCCTCGACGCCGCCAATCGATACGTCCATACCTTTCAGGCGTTGCAAGGCCGCCTCGCCGCGGGCGGCACTCTGACTGTAATAACCTCGATAGGCGACGCAACCAGCGATGGGGAAACAATGATTTTGCGGTGTCAGGGAAAATTCGGGCGTGGCAAAGACGTTCCAGACCACGAACGGCCGGCCAATGTCGGCGTACAGGCGGTAGCTTTGGTTATCGGGCAGATGCAGCTGTTGGCTGGCGAATGTCCGGGCCTTTTGCGACTGGGTCAGGTGCGCACGCAGCATCGGATCGCGAGACGGATCGGCCACCACGTCGGCCACCGGCTCCCTGGCCCTGAGCAACTGCAACTGACCACTGGCCAATTGGCTGTAATAGCTGACGCCGGCGCAGCCGCTGAGGAATAAAAGCAACACACCTGGAAACAAAACCCGCAAAACGCGATCAAGTAACCCATGGCTTGGAAGCGGCCTGATCAAAATAAAATCATCCCTGGAGAGTCTGCCCGCAAGACTATCCCGCCTGACTGGAGCTCCGCTATGCGCAAATTGATGCTGACGGGAGGCTTGTTGATGCTGACCGGTTGTGCCGGATTTGGATTACCTCACCACGATCCGTCGCAAGCGTGGATCGACCTGGACTCACAGCAAGAAGACACCGCCCTGCAAGCGCTGGATGTCGATGACAAGGCCTCTACCGACAAGCGCTATTTCGAAGTGCATCCGGGCAGTCATGAGCTGACGGTGCGTTACCAGTTTCCGGTCCAGCCCACCAACATCGGCCCTGACGCCGAACCGCTATGGCGTGATTGCCAGTTGAATGTGAAATTCAATGACTTCAACGCCGGTGAGCGGTATCAGCTGCAAGCGGGGAATATCGGCTTCCGGCCGTGGGCCAAACTCTATGATCAGCAACGAAAAGTGATTGGCCAGGGCACACCGGCGGGCTGCCAACGCAGCTAATCGGCGTTATGCTGAATGACCATCCTTTGGGACATTCATCATGCGCAGGTTGATGCTGTTGCTCGCGGCAGGTGTGGTTGCCGGCTGCCAGAGTCCGTTACCGGCGGTAAATCCGCAGATGGCCTGGATCGATTTCTCGACGCCATTCCCCAACGACAAGTTGCTGATGGCAGAGCGACTGGACAAACAGCGAATGCGCGACGGGCGTTTTTTTCAGGTCACACCCGGCAGCCATGAGCTGGTCGTCAGGTTTGACTTTGAGGTGCCCGGTGGTGGGGGCATGGGCATGATGAGCGCCCCCACGGAGCGGCTGTGCTACCTGACCCTCAACTATGATCATTTCGAAGCCGGCCAGCGTTATGTGCTGGAGGGCCGTTCGATAGCGTTCACCCCTGGCGCGCGGTTGTTCAACGCCAAGCGGGAAATTGTCGCTGAAGATCGGGAGGCCAATTGCGTCCCGTGAGGTGAATCAGCGGTCGTTTTTCTGGTAAATGATTTTCTTGGTGCCGTTTTCGCAGCTGCCGACGACCATGTTCTTATCGTGAACGTCGTCATTGGTGACGATTTCCAGGGTGTAGGACGTGACGTTATTGGCCTGGATCTTGGCCTCGATCTCGGCCTTGAGTTCTTCGCAGGATTTCGGTGCCGCCAGGGCCGAAGTGGCCAGCGCACAACAGATAATCGCCAAGGCAAAACGTTTCATGGTTGAAACTCCATTGAGGCAGCGCGCAGGGGGCTGCGTTTCAGCCGCTGTCATTTATTCGACCACAGTTTGATAAAGCGAGTTCTGACATCGCTCATAAGGCTTATGTTTTGCAGTAGGGATTGAGTCGCTTACCAGATCGCTTTCGCGAGCAGGTGCGGCGATCCGACCTGCTCGCGAAGGCGTCAGTACCTTCAGCGCATGAACATCAGCTAATCAACGTTGCATCCAGACTGATCTTCGCATTCAGCACTTTGGACACCGGGCAACCTTCTTTGGCCTTGTTGCTCAGCTCCTCGAACTGCGCCTGAGTGGCCCCGGGGATTTTCGCCTTGAGGATCAATTTCACCGCCGTGATCGCAAAACCACCGTCGACTTGGTCCAGGGTGACTTCAGCATTGGTATCGATGCTGTCGGCCTTGAGCCCGGCATCACCCAGGATCATCGAAAACGCCATCGAGAAACATCCCGCATGCGCCGCGCCGATCAGTTCTTCCGGATTGGTGCCTTTGCCGCCTTCGAAACGAGCCTTGAAGCCGTAGGGCGCTTCTCTGAGTACACCGGTTTCAGTGGAGATCGAGCCGATGCCCGTTTTCAGATCACCTTCCCAATGAGCCGATGCTTTCTTTGTAATAGCCATGTCTGCCTCCTCAAGATCCGGCGCGAAACGTCGCACCTTCGTGGTTTTCGGTTGCTAGGGTTCTGAGGATAGACGGTGGTGCAAAGTTCACCTCATCTCATAAGTCCTACCGTTTTCGTAGGAATTTATGTCTTGGCTATTGAATCTCGGGTATATGCCCTCATTGCATGAAGCACGCTTATAGATTCGGCAGGTTTTCGTTCGCAAGAAAAAACCTGCGCCCTCAATTGGAGAAGCAGGCTTATGAAACGACTGTCCGATATCAAGTTCTCGACCCTTGATCTGGTGCCCGTGCGAGAGAACGGCAGCGCGGCCCAGTCGCTGCGTAATTCCCTGAACCTGGCACAGCATGTCGAAAAACTCGGCTATAACCGCTTCTGGGTTGCCGAACACCACAACATGGACGGCATCGCCAGTTCCGCCACCTCGGTACTGCTCGGCTACCTGGCCGGTGGCACGACGACCATTCGTGTCGGCTCCGGCGGCGTGATGCTGCCCAACCACGCGCCACTGGTGATCGCGGAGCAATTTGGCACCCTCGAAAGTTTGTATCCAGGCCGGATCGATCTGGGTCTGGGGCGCGCGCCCGGATCCGATCAAATGACTGCCCGCGCCCTGCGTCGCGAACGATCCGGCAGCGCCGACGAGTTTCCGGAAGATGTCACCGAGCTGATGCGTTATCTCGGCCCACGCACGCCTGACCAGCGAATCATCGCTATGCCTGGCACTGACACCAATGTCCCTGTCTGGTTGCTGGGCTCTAGCCTGTTCAGTGCACAACTGGCCGGTGAACGCGGTTTGCCCTACGCCTTCGCCTCGCATTTTGCACCGCGCTTCATGCATGAGGCGATTCGCGTCTACCGCAATCACTTCAAGCCTTCGGCGGTGCTGGATAAACCGTATGTGATGCTCGGTGTGCCGCTGGTGGCCGCTGACACTGACGAACAGGCGGATTACCTGGCGACTTCGGTCTATCAGCGCATTCTGGCGTTGATGCGTGGCCAAAGCCTGGTGCAGCGTCCGCCGGTGAAAACCATGGATGGCTTGTGGCTGCCCCATGAGAAAGAAGCCGTGGGTGATTTCCTCGGACTTGCGATGGTGGGCAGCCCGCAGAAAATCCGCGCCAAGCTGGAAGTGCTGATCGAGCAGACTCAGGCAGACGAGCTGATTTTCACCTGCGATCTGTACGAACATGCGGATCGGGTACATTCCTATGAGCTGCTGGCGCAGGTCATGAAGGGCTGACGCTCAAATAGCGAGCACAAAAAAGCCGACGTCATTGCGTCGGCTTTTTTATTTTGGAGGGAGGTCAGCCCTGCTTGTAGACGATTTGCTTAGAGCCTTTTTCACAGGTGCCAACGACTTTTCCGTCGGCAGCAGCGTCCTTATCGACGATTTCCAGCGAATAGCCGGCAACGCCCTTGGCATCCAGTTTCGCCGCGATTTCGGCTTTCAGCTCTTCGCACGATTTGCCGTCAGCAAAGGCTGTTCCCGCAAGGCTTAATAAACCTACCGCTAAAATAAATTGCTTCATCGGTCGCATTCCCTGGTCGGATCAAAGGGAGCTTCCAGCCATCAGCCGGAGGCACTCATGTAGCGCTTTGCTATTTCCCTATGGCATTCGGCCAGCGCGCAAGTTCAGAAGACTAGCTCAAACTCAGCTACTGGCAATCCGGAACCCGACTTTAAGCGTCACCTGAAAGTGGGCAGCCTTGCCGTCCTTGATGTGCCCGCGGGTTTCGGTCACTTCAAACCATTCCAGGTGCTTGATGCTCTTATTGGCTTCGGCCAATGCGTTGTTGATGGCGTCTTCAATGGTGGTGGTGGACGAGCCGACAAGCTCGACTTTCTTGTAGGTGTGATGGTCAGTCATGGCGTTCTCCTTGGGGTATGAAATACAGCCTAGCAGTGATTTTTCGTATTACTTCTGTCGGCTGTTGCAACGCAGAAGTTCAGATTTACTGCACTTTCTCGAACCCTTGAAGTCCCAACCAACACACGCTACTCATCATCAATGAAGGAGAGCCACCATGGCCAACACCTCTTTACGTAAAGCCTCATTGCAAAGCATGGAAGCCGAGATCGAGAGTCTGCTGAAATCGTTGGAAAATCTGAAAGACGACGCCTCGGACGAGTCGCGTAAAACCCTCAAAGCGCTGAAAGGCAACGCCGAGAACGCGCTGAAACACTCGCGCCATCTGCTCAGCGATGCGTATGAAGAAGTCAAAGTCAAAACCCGTGAAACCGGGATTGCCACACGCGACTACGCTCAGGAACACCCTTGGACTACCGCGGGCGTTGCTGTGGGCGCACTGGGTCTGCTCGCGGCATATCTGCTGTTCAAGCGCGGCGACTAATCGGTTTGGCGCAGTTCAGCCTTGAGCCACTGCGCCAACTGCCGAGCGCGCCCGTCCGCGGCGCGCTTGGGTAGCCACAAAGCCAGTTGCGCCGGGGTTTCACTGAATCCCCAGGGCGCAACCAGGCGACCGGCCTTCAAGTCCTCAGCCACCAACGGTTCAGGTGCAATTGCCACCCCCAGCCCCGCTACGGCCGCTTCCAGCAAATAATACAAATGCTCGAAACCTTGACCGTACTTCAACGCCTTGGCGTCGAGGCCACTTTGCTGTGCCCAGCTCGGCCAGGCCTGTGGGCGCGAAGTGGTGTGCAGCAATGGCTCATCCAATAGCACTGTGGCTGGCGCGCCTTGCAGCTTTTCATAACCCGCGAAGCGTGGGCTCATCACCGGACCGATTCGTTCGCTGGCCAACTCATAGACTTGCATGTCCGCCGGCCATGGCGGCTCGGCAAACACCAGCAGGGCATCGAGCCCCGGCCGTCGCGGATCGAGATCGCCTTCCCCGGCCGACAGGTGCAGGCGCAGGTCCGGCAGGTCCGCATTCAGTCGTCCCAGGCGTGGAATAAACCAGCGCGCCAACAAACTGCCCGAGCAACCCAGTACGAACGGCGCGTCAGCGGTGCTTTGGGTCAGCTCTGCGCACACAGTCCGCAGACGCTCAAAGGCTTCACCGCTGGCATCGCGCAAACGCACGCCGGCATCTGTGAGTTTCAGGCCGCGCCCATCCTTGATGAACAGGCTGACGCCGAGGTGTTCTTCGAGCACCTTGAGTTGCCGGCTGACCGCGCCATGAGTGACGTGCAGCTGTTCGGCAGCGTGACTGACGCTGTTCAGCCGGGCCGTGGCTTCAAAGGCGCGAAGGGCGTTGAGCGGGGGAAGGTCGTGGCTCATGGGATCTGTGAGTTTTCCTGACAGGTTGTGGCGATCTTATCGGTTTTCAGGCTTGGGCGTCAGGGGTAGAGTGACCGTCATTGTCATCTCACGAATCCAACTGGAGCGACCCATGACCCAGACTAATTTGCGTACCGGCCCCGACGCCAACGGCTTGTTTGGCGCGTTCGGCGGCCGCTACGTTGCCGAAACCCTGATGCCGTTGGTCCTCGACTTGGCCCGTGAATACGAATTGGCCAAGGAAGATCCGGCATTCAAAGAAGAATTGGCCTACTTCCAGCGGGACTACGTCGGACGTCCAAGCCCGCTGTATTACGCCGAACGCCTGACCGAATTCTGCGGCGGCGCGAAGATTTATCTGAAGCGCGAAGAGCTGAACCACACCGGCGCGCACAAGATCAACAACTGCATCGGCCAGATCCTGCTGGCGCGGCGCATGGGCAAGAAACGTATCATCGCCGAGACCGGCGCCGGCATGCACGGTGTGGCGACGGCGACCGTGGCTGCACGTTTTGGCCTCGACTGCGTGATCTACATGGGTACCACCGATATCGAGCGTCAGCAGGCCAACGTGTTCCGCATGAAGCTGCTGGGCGCCGAAGTGATCCCGGTGGTCGCCGGGACTGGCACCCTGAAAGACGCGATGAACGAAGCGTTGCGTGACTGGGTGACCAACGTCGACAGCACCTTTTACCTGATCGGCACCGTGGCCGGCCCGCACCCTTATCCTGCGATGGTTCGTGACTTCCAGGCTGTTATCGGCAAAGAAACCCGTACTCAATTGCAAGACCAAGAAGGCCGTCTGCCGGACAGCCTGGTGGCGTGCATCGGTGGCGGGTCCAACGCCATGGGCCTGTTTCACCCGTTCCTTGACGACAAAAGCGTCGAGATCATTGGTGTGGAAGCCGCCGGTTATGGCATCGAAACCGGTAAGCATGCTGCCAGCCTGAACGGTGGCGTTCCGGGTGTACTGCACGGCAACCGTACCTTCCTGTTGCAGGACGACGATGGCCAAATCATCGACGCCCACTCGATCTCGGCCGGCCTCGACTATCCAGGCATCGGCCCTGAGCATGCCTGGTTGCATGACATCGGCCGCGTTCAGTACACCTCGGTGACCGACGACGAAGCCCTCGATGCGTTCCACAAATGCTGCCGCCTGGAAGGGATTATTCCTGCACTGGAAAGCGCCCACGCCCTGGCCGAAGTGTTCAAGCGCGCACCGACCCTGCCGAAAGATCACCTGATGGTGGTCAACCTGTCCGGCCGTGGCGACAAAGACATGCAAACCGTGATGCACCACATGGAAAACGCTCAACACGAGCAGTCCAAGCAGGAGAAACACTGATGAGCCGCCTGCAAACCCGTTTTGCCGAACTCAAGGAACAGAACCGCGCCGCCCTGGTGACCTTCGTCACCGCTGGCGACCCGAGCTATGACACTTCCCTGGCGATCCTCAAAGGCTTGCCCGGTGCTGGCGCCGACGTGATCGAGCTGGGCATGCCCTTCACCGACCCGATGGCTGACGGCCCGGCGATTCAATTGGCGAACATCCGCGCCTTGGGTGCCAAGCAGAACCTGGCAAAAACCCTGCAAATGGTTCGCGAGTTCCGTGAAGGCAATACCGAGACGCCGCTGGTGCTGATGGGTTACTTCAACCCGATCCACATGTACGGCGTGCCGCGTTTCATTGCTGACGCCAAAGAGGCCGGGGTTGATGGTTTGATCGTGGTCGACCTGCCGCCGGAGCATAACGGTGAGCTGTGCGACCCGGCTCAGGCAGCGGGCCTGGACTTCATCCGTCTGACCACGCCGACAACCGATGATGTGCGTCTGCCGACTGTTCTGAACGGCAGCTCTGGCTTCGTCTACTACGTGTCGGTTGCCGGTGTGACCGGGGCGGGCGCGGCGACGCTGGAGCATGTTGAAGAAGCCGTTGCCCGTCTGCGTCGCCACACCGACCTGCCGATCAGTATCGGGTTCGGCATTCGCACACCGGAGCAAGCGGCGTCCATCGCGCGTCTGGCCGATGGTGTGGTGGTGGGTTCGGCATTGATCGATCACATCGCCAATGCCACCACGCCGGAACAGGCGGTTGATGGCGTACTGAGCCTTTGCTCGGCGCTGGCTGACGGTGTGCGTAAGGCCCGCGTCAGCTGAAGGTAAAGTTCCTGATACAGAGGAATTAGAGCCGCGCGGCACAGACTAAACAGCAAGACCGAGGGCTTCAGGACTACGTTCTGAAGCCCTTTTTGCTGTATGTGCGGTGAGGAAAGACCTGATGAAAATGCCGAAACGTCTGATTGCCAGCCTGGGCGTGCTGATGCTCAGTGCCACCCCGTTGCTGAATGCGAGTGCTGATCAGCGCGACGATCACGACCGCGGCGGCCCGCAGCAGGGCCATTACGACAACCGTGGTGACAATCATGGCGATGACCACCGTGGCCCGCAGGACAATCATCGCGGCGGCCCTCCGCCACGGGATTTCGGCCCGGTGCGCCAGACTATTCACGATAACCACGGCTATTTTGTACGCGGGGCACCACCTCCTCCAGGTGTTCATCTGGTGCGTGGTCGGCCGTTGCCTCACGGCTATTACGGTGAGCGTCTGGATAATCGCGCCTTGGGGCGGCTGCCGTATTACACGGGCTACGAATGGCGCCGTGCGGGGGGCGATATTGTGCTAATTGCCGTGGGCACCGGGATCGTCTATGAAATTCTTGAAGGGGTGCTTTGATTTAACGTGCAGGCAAAAAGAAGGCGTCATGGATCATCCACGACGCCTTCTTGCTTATGGCAACTCCAGCCCGCCTGCTGCTTTATGCAATTTGCGCAAATGTTCGCCCACCAGTTTCAGGTTGGCTTCATTGGCGGCCATCTCAGCTGCCCGGCCTGGTTCGAGCAGCGCTCTGACTTCCTTGTCCAGATCGCCGGTCAGCAGCTGAAGCTGCTTCTGCCGCAGGTTGCTTTCCGATTCCAGGCGCTGCCATTCATTCGGTTGAGGCAATCCGTAACCGCCGGTGCCGAGCAGCTCCGCCGGACGACTGAGGAAGCCGCTATTGGCGAGAATCTGCTGCAAGGTCGCGTTCGCCTTGTCCATGCCGCCGTTCTTCAATTCCCGAGCGCCCAGATAACGCTGTTTCACTTCATCCTGGGCCAGCACCAGCTGTTGACGGAAGCTTGCCTGCTCCAGCAACAGCAACGCGGCACTGGTGCGCAAATCAGCTTGCTCAAACCATTGCCGACGTTCTGCAGCTTTCAGTGCCAGCCAGTCTTCGACTTTTTCCTGCTTGATCGGCAAGTGCTTCTTCAGCACTTCGAACATCGCTTGGTAACGATCACGGAAGGAATCGAAGCGATAACCAAGGCGCAGCGCTTCGCGTGGGTCGTCCAGCACGCTGGTATTCGCCAGTCCGCGGCCTTTCATCACTTCCAGTAAGCCGTTGGGCATGATGCTGTCGAGCCCGACCAGTTTCGCGTTGTTGGTGCCGCTGCGCAGCAATTTCAGGCCTTCTACCGCGCAGTTATTGGACAGGAAAAAATAGTTGCCGTCGTAACTCCAGTGCATCTCGGCGGCGTGTTCCACCACGTCTTCAATTTCGTTGCGCGACAGGTTCAGCGGCACCGAAGCCAGACTGCGCAGTTCAGTCTTGGTGTATTCGTCGATCACTTGGGCCAACGGCAATACAAATAGCCGCGACGGATATTTACCCACCAATCCATCCCAGCTCGAGAGCTGTACGTCGCCGACGAAGGCGCGATAGGACAAGACCAGGTGCTGGTCGAGATCCAATCGGCAATCTGGCCCACGGGGCCGACCTGGCGCGCAGATCACCAGACGCAACATGCTGTGCCCCCAGCGGCTGACCCAGTTCTGGTTGGCTTCGGCCAGCAGATAGTCGACGGCGTACACCCGTTCCGGATCGACCTGGCCCAGCGGTTGTTTAGCGAAGTCGTTGCCGGCATTGAGGAAGGCAAAGGACTTGCTGCAAGCGTCCTTGGCAGCGGGAGCCCAACCGAAATGTTCTTTGTAGTAGCGATACAGCGCGGGGCGACGGCAGGCATAGCTCGGGTCGAGGAGGAAATACTCCATGTTGACCGCGACAAACTCTTTGGGACTGCTCGTTTCGTAGATGTCCGGGCTGCGGGCGATTTGCCGGTTGTGCTGCTCGCGCTCGCCACGGCGACCGACGTATTGCGGCCAGCCGGCCAGATCGAGCAGGCGCGGGTCATCGCTCAGGGTAAAGCGGCGGTCGGATTGACCACGGCATTCATCCGGGATGCCGATCAGGCCGGAACTGTTGTTGCGCCGGGTACAGCGCTGGATCAGCGTGCGTTCCGCGTCCGGCCACAGGCGCGAACGGTCGTAAATGTGGGTGAGTTCATGCAACACCGTTGCGAGCATTTCGCGGCGGACGGTGCCGTGGGGGCGATAGGTTTTCTTGGTGGCGGCGCTGCCGTCCGTGAGGCTTGCGAGCAGGTTGCGGTTCAGGTCGAGTTCGGACACCAGCGAGGCCTGGCCATAGGCATTGCTCGGCATGTCGTCGGTCCAGCCGACATCAATGCGGCGGTCCAGTTTTTCGATAAAGCGTGGCGGCAAGGCCTGCATGGCTTCATCGAGCAACACCTGACTGGCTTGCTGTTGTTCGGGGCTCAGACCCTCGGTCTTGAGCCGTAATTGCAGGCCAGCCTGGGCCGTGTTGCACAGCAGCAACATCAGCCCGGCCAGCAGCCAGGCGCTTGGCGACTTCACAGTGCGAGGATGGCTTCGGCGAGCACCTGATCACTGGCGTCCCGGGCTTCCGGCACGCGGGTGCGCAACGTGTTGATGGCCGCTTCGAGGTGCGCGCCGCGTATGTCGCCGTCACTGGCAACAAAACTGGCCGCATCGTCGTGGGCTTCACGGATGATCTTTGAATCCCGGATCGACGTGGTGGTATCGGACGTGAAATCAAGGGTGCGCTGGGTGGCATTGATGATGATATTACTGGTGGCGACCAGGGTATGCGCCTGGGTCACATCGGCCAATAAAAGCAGGCCAAGGGCAACAGCAATCAGAGGGCTACGCATGGAACGACTCCGCAAGGACAAAGGATAACTATTGGACGAGAATTGCCTGCGCCAGTTCAAGGTCGCTTGCATGAAGTTTTGGCTGGCTGCGGCGCAGGTAAATCAGCGCGGATTCCAGCTGCGCTCCGCGTAATTGGCCGTCGCTGGCAATGAACGCCGCAGCGTCATCGTGTGCCTCGATCAGCAACTTACGGTCGAAGGGGGCGGCGGTCACCATGCTTGAAGCGTAACCAGTCACCACAATGCCTTGGGTCGACAGGTTGAACGCGTCGAAGGCATAGGTCGGGCTCGACCAGCAGGCCGCGAGAAATACTGAGGTGAAAGACGGCTTTGAAAGAAAACGCATGAGACTCGATTGTCGAAAGCGAGTCCAAAGGCTAGCGCAATGCCCGGGCTAGAGCCAGCCCCGAAATATTGGGACACGACAAGCGTGTCCCATGTGACAGTGTCGCTTAGATCGTCAGGATGGCCTGTGCCAGTTGTGCATCAGTGGCGTTCAGCTGAGGCGCCTGGTGGCGAATGTGGTCAAGTGCGCTTTCCAGTTTCACGCCACGAATGGCGCCTTCGCTGGCGACGAAGCTGGCGGCGTCGTCACGGGCAGCGCGCACGATCTTGTCATCGCGAAAGGAAGAAGTGACATCGGAGGTTGCATCGGAACTGGACTTCAGCGCGCCGACAACGGCATCCGTGGTCACGATAAAGCTGGTCGCGTGGGAATTGGCAGCCACGGCAAGCAGGGCTGCAGCGCTGAGCAGACGAAGACGGGACATGGTGTAACTCCTTTGGATAACCGATTGAGAGGTGTTGAGGTAGCTGTTGAGTCAGACGCCTGTCGTACAGCGCTCGCCACGTTCTGGTTTGATATTAGGCCTGCTTTTATCGGTTCGAACAGTCCCTTCTGTTAAAGCAGGGGCCTAGCGCCAGAACGGTTTATCCAATTCATTGAGCCGATCCGCGTGGCTGATGCCCAGGTCCGAGAGTTGCTGATCATTGAGCTGGCCCAGCAAACGTCGGGTTCTAGCTCTATCAACGTTGTCAGCGAGCACCCTCAGCAAACGTTTAAGCCTGAGGAACCGCGGCTTCGTTTGAAGGGCAGAAGCGGAAACATTCAGTAGGTTATTCATGGCGCAGTCCTTTTGCCGGTGAGTCAGGACTTCCATGTTGAGCTCTTTGCTTCTGGACCTACAGATACACCGCAAAGAAATTGTACTGGTGCAATTATTAAATAGTTATAACTGTAACTGTCGCCCGCTATCCCTTTTGTACTGGCACTGACAAAGGCCGAAAACGACAAAGCCCGTCGTGGTTACCCACGACGGGCTTTGTTTTTTCAATTTGGAGTGCTGGCTGTGGACCCGGTGGGTCAGGGCCAGCGACGCTAACTTAGCGCCAGAACGGCTTGCTCAGCTCTTCGTAGCGTTGTGCTTCGCTAATCCCGGCATCAGCCAGCAGACGCGAATCCAGACGAGCCAGTTGATGGCGGCTGGAGATGCGGCGCTGCCACAGCATCAGGTTGGCAATAACGCGAAGAGGCATGGAAGCCTGGGTTTTTGCAGCGGTATCTTCGAAGAACAGTTCGGAACTGAGTGTACGTTCCATGGTTGACATCCTTCCGCTTGTGGCGGGATTAGGTAGTGGTTTAACTGATGCCAATGATCCTCTCGTTTGGCTAGTCTCTGTAGATACAGTTCACCTGTATTGTGAGGGACCAGTTAACTGCTAATAGGGGGTGTACTGGTCGAAATTGAGGCAACTGTACCTGTCAGCACCAAATTAGTGCGATTTCTATGTTTTGTGTGGATTTGGTAGGCAATTACGGTAGGAAATGACCAGTACAGCAGTACAGTTTTAAACATAATCTACTGCGACCAATGCCAGCTGACGCAACTGTGCTTGCGTCAGCTGTTTTCGCCGAATCAGACCGCCAGCATTCGCCCGGTTTCGTCCAGGTTGATGTGCCAGCGCAGGGCATCGCGCAGGATATGCGGGGTGTGCCCGCCCAATGCGCAGGCCGACGTAAAGTAGTCATCCAGCGCCTGGCGATAGTCCGGGTGCACACAGTTGTCGATAACCACTCGAGCCCGCTCCCTTGGCGCCAGGCCGCGCAGGTCCGCCAGGCCGATCTCCGTCACAAGGATGTCGACGTCATGCTCGGTATGGTCGACGTGGCTGACCATCGGCACCACGCTGGAGATTGCGCCACCCTTGGCGATCGATTTGGTAACGAAGATCGCCAGGTGCGCGTTGCGCGCAAAGTCCCCGGAACCGCCGATGCCATTCATCATGCGTGTGCCGCAGACATGGGTGGAGTTGACGTTGCCGTACAGGTCGAACTCCAGCGCAGTGTTGATGCCAATGATGCCGAGGCGCCGCACCACTTCCGGGTGGTTCGAGATTTCCTGCGGCCTCAGGACCAGTTTGTCCTTGTAGCGCTCCAGGTTGCCGAAAACATCGGCATTGCGTCGACTCGACAGGGTGATCGAACTGCCTGACGCAAAGCTCAGCTTGCCGGCGTCGATCAGGTCGAAGGTCGAGTCCTGCAGCACCTCGGAGTACATGGTCAGGTCTTCAAATGGCGAGTCGATCAGGCCGCACATCACCGAGTTGGCGATGGTGCCAATACCCGCCTGCAATGGGCCGAGCTTGTTGGTCATGCGCCCTGCGGCCACTTCTTGCTTGAAGAAGTCGATCAGGTGATCGGCAATGGCTTGGGTATCGACGTCCGGCGGCAGGACAGTGGAGGGCGAGTCGGACTGATTGGTGATCACGATGGCGACGATCTTTTCCGGCGGGATCTGGATGGCGGTGCTGCCAATGCGATCGTCGACTTTGACCAGCGGAATCGGCGTCCGGGTCGGGCGATAAGTCGGGATATAGATGTCGTGCAAACCCTCAAGGTTCGGGTTGTGCGCCAGGTTGATCTCGACGATCACGTGCTTGGCGAAAATCGCAAAGCTGGCCGAGTTGCCCACCGAAGTTGTCGGCACGATATGGCCCTGCTCGGTGATCGCTACGGCTTCAATCACCGCGATGTCAGGCACCTTGAGCTGCTGGTTGCGCAGTTGCTCGACGGTTTCCGAGAGATGCTGGTCAATGAACATCACTTCGCCGGCGTTAATCGCCTTGCGCAAAGTGCTATCGACCTGGAATGGCATGCGTCGCGACAGTACACCGGCTTCGGTGAGCTGTTTATCGAGGTCGTTGCCCAGGCTGGCGCCGGTCATCAACGTGATTTTCAGCGGAGTGATTTTGGCGCGCTCGGCCAAGGCGTGGGGGACGGCTTTGGCTTCGCCAGCGCGAGTGAAACCACTCATGCCGACGGTCATGCCGTCCTGAATCAGAGCGGCAGCGTCAGCGGCGCTCATCACCTTATCCAACAACGAAGGCAAGCGAATACGATCACGGTACATGGATGGTTATCTCGGGCAACGGAAGCAAGGTGTGCAGTCTAGTGATTTGAAAAAAATCCGTCCCGCTACCATGGTCGAATGCAGAGACCTGATTTAGAGCCTTTGGTCGGGTTTCACGGGGAATAAAAAACCCCAGCCTACTAAAGGCTGAGGTTTTGGGTATTGCGTTGGAGCAGGTTTTACTCGACAGCTTTGACCATGTCTTCGATGACTTTCTTGGCGTCGCCGAAGACCATCATGGTTTTGTCGAGGTAGAACAGTTCGTTGTCCAGACCGGCATAGCCGCTGGCCATCGAGCGCTTGTTGACGATGATGGTCTTGGCCTTGAACGCTTCGAGAATCGGCATACCGGCAATCGGCGATTTCGGGTCGTTCTTCGCGGCCGGGTTGACCACGTCGTTGGCGCCGAGCACCAGCACCACGTCGGCCTGGCCGAACTCGGAATTGATGTCTTCCATCTCGAACACCTGGTCGTAAGGCACTTCTGCCTCAGCCAGCAAAACGTTCATGTGCCCAGGCATACGACCGGCAACCGGGTGGATCGCGTACTTCACGGTGACGCCGCGATGGGTCAGCTTCTCGGTCAACTCTTTAAGCGCATGTTGCGCCCGAGCGACCGCCAGGCCGTAACCCGGAACGATGATCACGGTGTCGGCGTTGGTCAGCAGGAAGGTCGCGTCGTCAGCCGAACCGGACTTCACCGGGCGGGCTTCTTTCGAACCGGCCGGGCCAGCCGGGTCCGCCGTGTTGCCGAAACCACCAAGCAGTACATTAAAGAAGGAGCGGTTCATCGCCTTGCACATGATGTACGAGAGGATCGCACCGGACGAACCCACCAGAGAACCCGCGATGATCAGCATCGAGTTGTTCAGCGAGAAGCCGATACCTGCCGCTGCCCAGCCGGAGTAGCTGTTGAGCATCGACACCACTACCGGCATGTCTGCACCGCCGATCGGGATGATGATCAGCACACCCAGCACGAAAGCCAGGGCCAGCATCAGTGCGAAGGCACTGAGGTTGCCGGTCAGCATGAAGGTGATGCCCAGCGCCAGTGTGGCCAGACCCAGCAACAGGTTCAGCTTGTGCTGGCCACCGAACTGTACCGGAGCGCCCTGGAAAAGGCGGAACTTGTACTTGCCCGACAGCTTGCCGAACGCGATCACCGAACCGGAGAAGGTGATTGCACCGATGGCCGCACCGAGAAACAGCTCCAGACGGTTACCGGCCGGAATCGCATCACCGAGTTGCTTGACGATGCCCAGCGATTGCGGCTCAACGACAGCTGCGATCGCAATGAACACCGCGGCCATACCAATCATGCTGTGCATGAAGGCGACGAGTTCCGGCATCTTGGTCATTTCAACGCGCTTAGCCATGATCGAGCCGGCAGTGCCGCCGACCAGCAAGCCGACGATGACATAGCCGATGCCAGCGGTGGCCAGCTCCGCGCCCAGCTTATAGATGAGGCCGACTGTGGTGAGGATCGCCAACGCCATGCCGAGCATGCCGTATACGTTGCCGCGCCGCGATGTGGTCGGGTGCGACAGGCCTTTAAGGGCCTGGATGAAGCAGATCGACGCGATCAAGTAGAGCGTCGTTACAAGATTCATGCTCATTACTTGGGCGCCTCTTCTTTTACGGCTTTCGGGGCTTTTTTCTTGAACATCTCAAGCATCCGGCGGGTCACCAGGAAGCCACCAAACACGTTCACTGCAGCCAGAGCCACCGCGAGTGTGCCCATGGTCTTGCCCAGGGGCGTTACGGTCAAAGCCGCGGCCAGCATGGCGCCGACGATGACAATCGCCGAGATCGCGTTGGTCACCGCCATTAATGGCGTGTGCAGTGCAGGCGTAACGTTCCAGACCACGTGATACCCGACATAAATCGCCAGCACGAAGATGATCAGGTTGTAGATACCGGGGGAGATAAGCTCTTCCATCGTCTGAATCCCTGCTTAGGCGTTTTTGCGGATGACTTGGCCGTCGCGGCACATCAGGCACGCGGCGACGATGTCGTCTTCGAGGTTGATCTCGAACTGGCCTTCTTTGTTGAAGACCAGCTTCAGGAAGTCCAGCAGGTTGCGTGCGTACAGGGCCGAAGCGTCTGCCGCGACAGCACCGGCCAGATTGGTCGGGCCGCAAATGGTCACGCCATTCTCGACCACGACCTGGTCGGCCACGGTGAGCGGGCAGTTGCCGCCCTGGGCTGCGGCGAGGTCGATGACCACCGAGCCTGGCTTCATTTGCGCCACGGTTTCCGCGCTCAACAGCGTCGGCGCCTTGCGGCCCGGGATCAGTGCGGTGGTGATGACGATGTCAGCCTGTTTGGCGCGTTCGTGCACGGCCAGGGCCTGACGTTGCATCCAGCTGGCGGGCATTGGCCGGGCGTAACCGCCGACACCGACAGCGCATTCGCGCTCTTCATCGGTTTCATACGGCACGTCGACGAATTTGGCGCCGAGGGATTCAATCTGCTCCTTTACCGCAGGACGAACGTCAGACGCTTCGATCACCGCCCCCAGACGTTTCGCCGTGGCGATCGCCTGCAAACCCGCAACGCCAGCGCCAAGAATCAGAACGCGCGCCGCTTTCACGGTGCCCGCAGCCGTCATCAGCATCGGCATGAAGCGTGGGTAGTGGTGAGCGGCCAGCAACACGGCTTTGTAGCCGGCGATGTTCGCTTGGGAAGACAGCACATCCAGGCTTTGAGCGCGGGAGGTGCGCGGAGCCGCTTCCAGCGCGAACGCGGTAATGCCGCACTCAGCCAGCTTGGCAATGGTTTCATTGCTGAACGGGTTGAGCATGCCCACCACAACGGTGCCGCTTTTAATCAGCGTCAGCTCGCTGTCGCTGGGGGCGACCACCTTGAGAATCAGCTCGGCACCAAACGCATCGTTGGCGCTGCCAATCATTGCGCCTGCCGCTTCATAAGCACTGTCGACAACGCTGGCATTAATGCCGGCGCCGCTTTGCACAGTGACTTTATGACCCTGGCCGATCAGCTTCTTGATGGTTTCCGGGGTTGCAGCAACCCGTGTTTCACCCGTCTGGGTTTCGAGAGGAACACCAATGTGCACGTCAAATCTCCTGCGTGATCTTATTGAGTAAACCCAGGCACTTCGGATGGTGCGGCTGGGGCGGCCGATCAGCACGATCCCGCCAAATCTAGGCGGGGCGCGGCATTTTGCAGGCGAACTTTGTGGCCTTCAAGGGATTATGACGGGTGACGGAAAATTAACTACAAGTCACCCCGTGACCGAATGTCGCAACCAGCCGCCTCAATCCCTTGTAGGCCGTGCCTTGTAACGATTCTGGCCGAATTTGAAGAATTTACACATCGGCACGGTGAATGAGGCGTCATTGCTGGTGAATAGAGGCTCAAAGCCACGTCGGCAGGCACTTGTGGGACGTTTGTACTGGTTGTCGGTACAGTCTGCGAATATGCGACAAATACGTATATCTGTAGGGTTTTGATTTTGCTGACTACAGGGTCAGCTAAAAGGTGTAAGCCTTTACCCTTCTAGGCTGTAGCTTTGTGCCTGGGTGACCAGCCAATCGCGAAATGCTCGTAGAGACGCCGATTCGACCTTTCGCTCCGGAATCATCAAGTAATAAGCCTTGATGCTCGACAGCGCCTGGGTGTTGGCTATTACCAAGCGCTTCTCCGCCAGCTCGCGTTGAATCAGGAATGGCGGAATCAGCGCGATCCCCATGTCGTGCATCGCCGCTTGGGCAAGCATGGAGAATAGCTCGTAGCGCGGTCCTGTCATGTCGCGCGGCACATTCAGGTGCTGGGAGTTGAACCATTGGCGCCAGGCATAAGGGCGTGTGGTCTGTTGCAGCAGGGGCATTTCGGCGATTTCATCGGCTGTCAGATTGGCTTTTTTGCCCAGTAGCGTAGGGCTGCACACCGGCATCGGATTTTCGCCCATCAACCTGTGGGATTCGGTACCCGACCAATCCGCATCACCAAAGTAAATCGCGGCATCGAAGTCGGTATCGGCAAACAGGAAGGGGCGTGTGCGGTTGGTTAGGTTGACCGTCACTTCCGGGTGTTTGTGCTGGAAGTCCTTGAGCCGTGGCAGCAGCCATTGGGTGCCAAAGGTCGGCACGACGGCCAACTCGATCACGTTGGCACCCTGTTGCCCCATCACTGACAAAGTGTCCCGCTCAACCGCGTCGAGCTGGGTGGCTACGCGGCGGCTGTAGGAAAGTCCGGCTTCCGTCAGCTTCACTCCGCGCCGCGAGCGTCGGAAAAGTTCTACGCTGAGGAACTCCTCGAGGCTGGCGATCTGTCGGCAAATGGCGCCTTGAGTGAGCGAAAGCTCCTGCGCCGCTTTGGTAAAGCTCTCATGGCGCGCTGCCGCTTCAAAGCTGATCAGGGCGGTTGTGCTAGGGATTTTCCGACGCATGTACTTCAACCTCACTAATACATCGCATAAAGGCTACTTCGCGACGTTACGGAGTGAGAAATTAGCACAACAGTATGCAAAATCCTCGTTTGCCGTAACGCTGAACCGCGCCTAGGATCAGTCCACGTTATTTGACCCGATTCGAGAGGACACACTCATGGGCGGTAAAGCTAGCTTCAATTGGATCGATCCCCTGCTGCTGGATCAACAGCTCACCGAAGAAGAACGCATGATCCGCGACACTGCCGAGCAATTCGCTCAGCAGAAGCTCGCACCGCGCGTGCTTGAAGCTTTCCGTCATGAGAAGACTGATCCGGCGATCTTCCGCGAGATGGGCGAAGTGGGCCTGTTGGGTGCGACCATTCCCGAGCAGTACGGTGGCAGTGGCCTGAACTACGTCAGCTACGGGCTGATTGCTCGTGAAGTCGAGCGTGTCGACTCCGGCTACCGCTCGATGATGAGTGTGCAGTCCTCGCTGGTCATGGTGCCGATCAATGAATTCGGCACTGAAGCCCAGAAGCAGAAGTACCTGCCGAAACTGGCCTCGGGCGAGTGGATTGGCTGCTTCGGTCTGACGGAGCCTAACCATGGTTCCGACCCGGGCGCGATGATTACGCGTGCACGCAAAGTGGAAGGCGGCTACAGCCTGACCGGCTGCAAGATGTGGATCACCAACAGCCCGATTGCCGATGTGTTCGTGGTTTGGGGTAAGGATGATGCGGGCGACATCCGTGGCTTCGTTCTGGAGAAAGGCTGGAAAGGCCTGAGTGCTCCGGCGATCCATGGCAAGGTTGGCTTGCGTGCATCGATCACCGGCGAGATCGTCATGGACAACGTGTTTGTCCCTGAAGAGAACATTTTCCCTGACGTCCGCGGTTTGAAAGGCCCTTTTACTTGCCTCAACTCAGCGCGCTACGGCATTTCCTGGGGCGCTTTGGGCGCTGCCGAGTTCTGCTGGCACACCGCTCGCCAGTACACCCTGGATCGTCAGCAGTTCGGTCGTCCGTTGGCCGCCACTCAGTTGATCCAGAAGAAACTGGCCGACATGCAGACCGAAATTACCCTGGCGCTGCAAGGCTGCTTGCGTCTGGGTCGCATGAAAGATGAAGGCACTGCGGCAGTCGAGATCACCTCGATGATGAAGCGCAACTCCTGCGGCAAGTCCCTGGACATCGCGCGCATGGCGCGCGACATGTTGGGCGGTAACGGCATTTCCGATGAGTTCGGTGTTGCCCGCCACCTGGTCAACCTGGAAGTGGTGAATACCTATGAAGGTACGCATGACGTCCACGCACTGATCCTCGGTCGCGCGCAGACCGGCATCCAGGCGTTCTATTAATAGGAGAACGTCCATGGGCGCGCTTTCGCATCTACGGGTACTGGATTTATCGCGGGTGCTGGCCGGGCCTTGGGCCGGGCAGATCCTTGCGGACCTTGGCGCCGAAGTGATCAAGGTCGAGCGCCCGGGCAATGGCGACGATACGCGCGCCTGGGGACCGCCCTTCCTGAAAGACGCCTATGGCGAGAACACCAGCGAGGCCGCCTATTACTTGTCTGCCAATCGCAACAAGCAATCGGTGACCATCGACTTCACGCGTCCAGAGGGGCAAAAGTTGGTGCGTGATCTGGCAGCCAAGTCGGACATCCTGATCGAGAACTTCAAGGTTGGTGGCCTGGCGGCTTATGGGTTGGACTATGAGTCGCTTAAAGCCACCAATCCGAATCTGATTTATTGCTCGATTACCGGGTTTGGCCAGACCGGGCCTTACGCCAAGCGTGCGGGTTATGACTTCATGATCCAGGGCTTGGGCGGGCTGATGAGTCTGACCGGTCGACCTGAGGGAGATGAGGGCGCAGGGCCGGTGAAAGTCGGTGTGGCGCTGACAGACATCCTGACCGGGCTCTATTCGACGGTGGCGATCCTTGCTGCGTTGGCCCATAGGAATCATGACGGTGGCGGTCAGCATATCGATATGGCGTTGCTGGATGTTCAGGTTGCGTGCCTGGCCAACCAGGCGATGAACTATCTGACTACGGGAAATGCGCCCAAGCGCCTAGGTAATGCTCATCCGAACATCGTGCCTTATCAGGATTTTCCTACGGCAGATGGCGACTTCATCCTCACCGTGGGCAATGACGGGCAGTTCCGCAAGTTTGCGGAGGTGGCTGGGCAACCTCAGTGGGCGGATGACCCACGCTTCGCGACCAACAAGCTGCGGGTGGCGAATCGTTCGGTGTTGATTCCGCTAATCCGTCAGGCGACCGTCTTCAAGACCACGGCTGAGTGGGTGCTGCAACTGGAGCAGGCGGGTGTGCCATGCGGGCCTATTAATGACTTGGCTCAGATGTTTGCTGATCCTCAGGTCAAGGCGCGTGGCTTGGCGATCGAACTACCCCATGTGTTGGCAGGGATGGTGCCGCAGGTAGCGAGCCCTATTCGCCTGTCGGAAACGCCAGTGGAGTATCGTAATGC
This sequence comes from Pseudomonas sp. LBUM1669, assembly GCF_059695705.1. Classification (NCBI taxonomy): domain Bacteria; kingdom Pseudomonadati; phylum Pseudomonadota; class Gammaproteobacteria; order Pseudomonadales; family Pseudomonadaceae; genus Pseudomonas; species Pseudomonas sp. LBUM1669. Next base: position 117,874 of record NZ_CP166784.1, read on the forward strand.
GCCTCCGTTATTGGGCGAGCACACGCTGGAGGTTCTGCAGCGGGTGTTGGGTCTGGACGCTGATACGGTCGCCGCTTTCAAAGTGGCAGGGGTACTCTGAAGATTCCTTCTATATAGAAGGGGGTGGTTTTGCCCTCCTATATAGAGGGAATCGGCCTGTTTTCCAGCTTTCTGCAAGTTATTGATAGAAAAGCCAAATCAGGGGTTGACGGCAGATTCTGGAAGTCTATAATTCGCCCCACTTCCGGCGCAGTCGAAACGGAAAACTCCTTGGTAAACAAAGAGTTACGCAGTTTTCGACAGCGAGTTGCTTCAGGTCATCGAAGCCCAGAAGGAGTTGGTCAGGCAGGGTTGTTTAGCTTGATTGACGATTCGATCTTCTCGGTCGAAAGCGGAGAAAAAGAGGTGTTGACAGCAGCGAGTAACGCTGTAGAATTCGCCTCCCGCTAACGAGAGATCGGAAGCGCAAGTGGTTGAAGTTGCAAAGGAAACTTTGAAAACTTCTGAAAATAACCGCTTGACAGCAACAGAGGCTGCTGTAGAATGCGCGCCTCGGTTGAGACGAAAGATCTTAACCAACCGCTCTTTAACAACTGAATCAAGCAATTCGTGTGGGTGCTTGTGGAGTCAGACTGATAGTCAACAAGATTATCAGCATCACAAGTTACTCCGCGAGAAATCAAAGATGTAACCAACGATTGCTGAGCCAAGTTTAGGGTTTCTTAAAAACCCAAAGATGTTTGAACTGAAGAGTTTGATCATGGCTCAGATTGAACGCTGGCGGCAGGCCTAACACATGCAAGTCGAGCGGCAGCACGGGTACTTGTACCTGGTGGCGAGCGGCGGACGGGTGAGTAATGCCTAGGAATCTGCCTGGTAGTGGGGGATAACGCTCGGAAACGGACGCTAATACCGCATACGTCCTACGGGAGAAAGCAGGGGACCTTCGGGCCTTGCGCTATCAGATGAGCCTAGGTCGGATTAGCTAGTTGGTGAGGTAATGGCTCACCAAGGCGACGATCCGTAACTGGTCTGAGAGGATGATCAGTCACACTGGAACTGAGACACGGTCCAGACTCCTACGGGAGGCAGCAGTGGGGAATATTGGACAATGGGCGAAAGCCTGATCCAGCCATGCCGCGTGTGTGAAGAAGGTCTTCGGATTGTAAAGCACTTTAAGTTGGGAGGAAGGGCATTTACCTAATACGTAAGTGTTTTGACGTTACCGACAGAATAAGCACCGGCTAACTCTGTGCCAGCAGCCGCGGTAATACAGAGGGTGCAAGCGTTAATCGGAATTACTGGGCGTAAAGCGCGCGTAGGTGGTTTGTTAAGTTGGATGTGAAATCCCCGGGCTCAACCTGGGAACTGCATTCAAAACTGACAAGCTAGAGTATGGTAGAGGGTGGTGGAATTTCCTGTGTAGCGGTGAAATGCGTAGATATAGGAAGGAACACCAGTGGCGAAGGCGACCACCTGGACTGATACTGACACTGAGGTGCGAAAGCGTGGGGAGCAAACAGGATTAGATACCCTGGTAGTCCACGCCGTAAACGATGTCAACTAGCCGTTGGGAGCCTTGAGCTCTTAGTGGCGCAGCTAACGCATTAAGTTGACCGCCTGGGGAGTACGGCCGCAAGGTTAAAACTCAAATGAATTGACGGGGGCCCGCACAAGCGGTGGAGCATGTGGTTTAATTCGAAGCAACGCGAAGAACCTTACCAGGCCTTGACATCCAATGAACTTTCCAGAGATGGATTGGTGCCTTCGGGAACATTGAGACAGGTGCTGCATGGCTGTCGTCAGCTCGTGTCGTGAGATGTTGGGTTAAGTCCCGTAACGAGCGCAACCCTTGTCCTTAGTTACCAGCACGTAATGGTGGGCACTCTAAGGAGACTGCCGGTGACAAACCGGAGGAAGGTGGGGATGACGTCAAGTCATCATGGCCCTTACGGCCTGGGCTACACACGTGCTACAATGGTCGGTACAGAGGGTTGCCAAGCCGCGAGGTGGAGCTAATCCCAGAAAACCGATCGTAGTCCGGATCGCAGTCTGCAACTCGACTGCGTGAAGTCGGAATCGCTAGTAATCGCGAATCAGAATGTCGCGGTGAATACGTTCCCGGGCCTTGTACACACCGCCCGTCACACCATGGGAGTGGGTTGCACCAGAAGTAGCTAGTCTAACCTTCGGGAGGACGGTTACCACGGTGTGATTCATGACTGGGGTGAAGTCGTAACAAGGTAGCCGTAGGGGAACCTGCGGCTGGATCACCTCCTTAATCGACGACATCAGCTGCTCCATAAGTTCCCACACGAATTGCTTGATTCATTGAAGAAGACGATAAGAAGCAGCCCGAAATTGGGTCTGTAGCTCAGTTGGTTAGAGCGCACCCCTGATAAGGGTGAGGTCGGCAGTTCGAATCTGCCCAGACCCACCAATTTTGTGTGGGAACCTGTAGAAATACGGGGCCATAGCTCAGCTGGGAGAGCGCCTGCCTTGCACGCAGGAGGTCAACGGTTCGATCCCGTTTGGCTCCACCACTACTGCTTCTGTTTGTTGAAAGCTTAGAAATGAGCATTCCATTGTGATGATGGTGAATGTTGATTTCTAGTCTTTGGCTAGATCGTTCTTTAAAAATTTGGGTATGTGATAGAAAGATAGACTGAACGTTACTTTCACTGGTAACGGATCAGGCTAAGGTAAAATTTGTGAGTTACTCTTAACTGAGTATTATCGAATTTTCGGCGAATGTCGTCTTCACAGTATAACCAGATTGCTTGGGGTTATATGGTCAAGTGAAGAAGCGCATACGGTGGATGCCTTGGCAGTCAGAGGCGATGAAAGACGTGGTAGCCTGCGAAAAGCTTCGGGGAGTCGGCAAACAGACTTTGATCCGGAGATGTCTGAATGGGGGAACCCAGCCATCATAAGATGGTTATCTTAAGCTGAATACATAGGCTTAAGAGGCGAACCAGGGGAACTGAAACATCTAAGTACCCTGAGGAAAAGAAATCAACCGAGATTCCCTTAGTAGTGGCGAGCGAACGGGGACTAGCCCTTAAGTGGCTTTGAGATTAGCGGAACGCTCTGGAAAGTGCGGCCATAGTGGGTGATAGCCCTGTACGCGAAAATCTCTTAGTCATGAAATCGAGTAGGACGGAGCACGAGAAACTTTGTCTGAATATGGGGGGACCATCCTCCAAGGCTAAATACTACTGACTGACCGATAGTGAACTAGTACCGTGAGGGAAAGGCGAAAAGAACCCCGGAGAGGGGAGTGAAATAGATCCTGAAACCGTATGCGTACAAGCAGTGGGAGCCCACTTTGTTGGGTGACTGCGTACCTTTTGTATAATGGGTCAGCGACTTATTTTCAGTGGCGAGCTTAACCGAATAGGGGAGGCGTAGCGAAAGCGAGTCTTAATAGGGCGTCTAGTCGCTGGGAATAGACCCGAAACCGGGCGATCTATCCATGGGCAGGTTGAAGGTTGGGTAACACTAACTGGAGGACCGAACCGACTACCGTTGAAAAGTTAGCGGATGACCTGTGGATCGGAGTGAAAGGCTAATCAAGCTCGGAGATAGCTGGTTCTCCTCGAAAGCTATTTAGGTAGCGCCTCATGTATCACTGTAGGGGGTAGAGCACTGTTTCGGCTAGGGGGTCATCCCGACTTACCAAACCGATGCAAACTCCGAATACCTACAAGTGCCGAGCATGGGAGACACACGGCGGGTGCTAACGTCCGTCGTGAAAAGGGAAACAACCCAGACCGTCAGCTAAGGTCCCAAAGTTATGGTTAAGTGGGAAACGATGTGGGAAGGCTTAGACAGCTAGGAGGTTGGCTTAGAAGCAGCCACCCTTTAAAGAAAGCGTAATAGCTCACTAGTCGAGTCGGCCTGCGCGGAAGATGTAACGGGGCTCAAACCATACACCGAAGCTACGGGTATCACTTAGGTGATGCGGTAGAGGAGCGTTCTGTAAGCCTGTGAAGGTGAGTTGAGAAGCTTGCTGGAGGTATCAGAAGTGCGAATGCTGACATGAGTAACGACAATGGGTGTGAAAAACACCCACGCCGAAAGACCAAGGTTTCCTGCGCAACGTTAATCGACGCAGGGTTAGTCGGTCCCTAAGGCGAGGCTGAAAAGCGTAGTCGATGGAAAACAGGTTAATATTCCTGTACTTCTGGTTATTGCGATGGAGGGACGGAGAAGGCTAGGCCAGCTTGGCGTTGGTTGTCCAAGTTTAAGGTGGTAGGCTGGAATCTTAGGTAAATCCGGGATTCTAAGGCCGAGAGCTGATGACGAGTGTTCTTTTAGAACACGAAGTGGTTGATGCCATGCTTCCAAGAAAAGCTTCTAAGCTTCAGGTAACCAGGAACCGTACCCCAAACCGACACAGGTGGTTGGGTAGAGAATACCAAGGCGCTTGAGAGAACTCGGGTGAAGGAACTAGGCAAAATGGCACCGTAACTTCGGGAGAAGGTGCGCCGGTGAGGGTGAAGGACTTGCTCCGTAAGCTCATGCCGGTCGAAGATACCAGGCCGCTGCGACTGTTTATTAAAAACACAGCACTCTGCAAACACGAAAGTGGACGTATAGGGTGTGACGCCTGCCCGGTGCCGGAAGGTTAATTGATGGGGTTAGCTAACGCGAAGCTCTTGATCGAAGCCCCGGTAAACGGCGGCCGTAACTATAACGGTCCTAAGGTAGCGAAATTCCTTGTCGGGTAAGTTCCGACCTGCACGAATGGCGTAACGATGGCGGCGCTGTCTCCACCCGAGACTCAGTGAAATTGAAATCGCTGTGAAGATGCAGTGTATCCGCGGCTAGACGGAAAGACCCCGTGAACCTTTACTATAGCTTTGCACTGGACTTTGAATTTGCTTGTGTAGGATAGGTGGGAGGCTTTGAAGCGTGGACGCCAGTTCGCGTGGAGCCAACCTTGAAATACCACCCTGGCAACTTTGAGGTTCTAACTCAGGTCCGTTATCCGGATCGAGGACAGTGTATGGTGGGTAGTTTGACTGGGGCGGTCTCCTCCTAAAGAGTAACGGAGGAGTACGAAGGTGCGCTCAGACCGGTCGGAAATCGGTCGTAGAGTATAAAGGCAAAAGCGCGCTTGACTGCGAGACAGACACGTCGAGCAGGTACGAAAGTAGGTCTTAGTGATCCGGTGGTTCTGTATGGAAGGGCCATCGCTCAACGGATAAAAGGTACTCCGGGGATAACAGGCTGATACCGCCCAAGAGTTCATATCGACGGCGGTGTTTGGCACCTCGATGTCGGCTCATCACATCCTGGGGCTGAAGCCGGTCCCAAGGGTATGGCTGTTCGCCATTTAAAGTGGTACGCGAGCTGGGTTTAGAACGTCGTGAGACAGTTCGGTCCCTATCTGCCGTGGACGTTTGAGATTTGAGAGGGGCTGCTCCTAGTACGAGAGGACCGGAGTGGACGAACCTCTGGTGTTCCGGTTGTCACGCCAGTGGCATTGCCGGGTAGCTATGTTCGGAATAGATAACCGCTGAAAGCATCTAAGCGGGAAACTAGCCTCAAGATGAGATCTCACTGGGACCTTGAGTCCCCTGAAGGGCCGTCGAAGACTACGACGTTGATAGGTTGGGTGTGTAAGCGCTGTGAGGCGTTGAGCTAACCAATACTAATTGCCCGTGAGGCTTGACCATATAACACCCAAGCAATTTGCAAGCTTTGAGCTGAAAAGCGAAAGAGCACCAGATTGCGGTGTGTGAAGACGAAACGAACCGAAAGTTCGAAAGACTCACAAAACACCGAGATCTATCACATACCCATTCGCTGGAGCGTAATCCGTAAGGAGAACGACCTGGCTACCGAATTTCTTGACGACCATAGAGCATTGGAACCACCTGATCCCATCCCGAACTCAGCAGTGAAACGATGCATCGCCGATGGTAGTGTGGGGTTTCCCCATGTGAGAGTAGGTCATCGTCAAGATTAAATTCCGAAACCCCTATCTGCGTATGCAGGTAGGGGTTTTGTTTTAGTAGAAGTCACCAATTTTTCTGGCACGTTACGACTTTAACGGGCTGGTTACAGAATTTCTTGACGACCATAGAGCATTGGAACCACCTGATCCCATCCCGAACTCAGCAGTGAAACGATGCATCGCCGATGGTAGTGTGGGGTTTCCCCATGTGAGAGTAGGTCATCGTCAAGATTGAATTCCGAAACCCCTGTCTGCTAACGCAGACAGGGGTTTTGTCGTTTTAGCTCCATAAACTTCGGGCCATTGTCCCCGGCGTGACATGCCACATCTGCGTCACGTCCTTCCCCAGCATTCCCAAGTATTCAAGAAGTACATCGACCGCCAACCGCGCTAGCACGCCGTCCGGCGGGAATATCGATCATTTCGTACAAACCCCTAAGATTTCTCCGACTGGTGCCGACAGACTGGTGAGACATGCGTGCACCAAAGTAGAGCGGCCGAAGAATGCCGCCTGCGCTGTTACATGGAATGTTGCACCTGGAACGCATCCCCACTTTTTGCATAAGAAGTCCCATGAAATGAATCTCAAATTCAGCCATAAAATCCTTCTGGCCGCCTCTGGCGTCGTGGTGCTGGCTTTTGCGTTGTTCACTTTGTACAACGACTATCTGCAGCGAAACACCATCCGGCAAAACCTCGAATCCTCCGTCCAGCAAGCCGGCGATTTGACCGCCAGCAGCGTGCAGAACTGGATGAGCGGCCGTGTGTTGGTGCTGGAAAACCTCGCACAGAACGTCGCTCATCAAGGCGCCAATGCGGACCTTCCAGGCCTGGTGGATCAACCGGCCTTCACCTCGAACTTCCAGTTCACCTACGTTGGCCAGGCCAATGGCGTGTTCACCCAACGTCCTGACGCGAGGATGCCGGACGGTTACGATCCGCGTCAGCGCCCTTGGTACAAACAAGCAGTGGCTGCCGACAAGACTATGCTGACGCCGCCGTACATGGCCGCCGTCGGTGGGTTGGTGGTGACGATCGCCATGCCGGTGAAAAAGAACGGCGAATTGCTCGGCGTGGTTGGCGGTGATCTGAGCCTGGAGACCCTGGTGAAGATCATCAACTCGGTGGACTTCGGTGGCATCGGCCACGCGTTCCTGGTCAGTGCCGACGGTCAGGTGATCGTCAGCCCGGACAAAGACCAGGTGATGAAAAACCTGAAGGACATTTATCCAAACTCTGGCGTACGCATCGAGAAGGGCAATCAGGACGTCACCCTGAACAAGCAGGACCGCATCCTCTCGTTCACCCCGGTGAGCGGTTTGCCAAATGCCGAGTGGTACATCGGTCTGTCGATCGATAAGGACAAGGCCTACGCACCACTGAGCCAATTCCGTACCTCGGCGCTGATCGCCATGTTTATCGCCGTCAGCGTTATTGCGGTGCTGTTGAGCCTGCTGATCAACGTGCTGATGCGTCCGCTGACCACCATGGGCCGCGCGATGCAGGACATCGCCCAGGGCGAAGGCGACCTGACCCGTCGTCTGGCCGTGGAAAGCAAAGACGAGTTCGGCGAGTTGGGCGGTTCGTTCAACCAGTTCGTGGAGCGGATTCACGCGTCGATTTCCGAAGTGTCCTCGGCGACCCGTCAAGTCCACGATTTGTCGCAACGGGTGATGGCATCGTCCAACGCCTCAATCGTCGGCTCCGACGAGCAAAGCGCGCGCACCAACAGCGTGGCTGCCGCCATCAACCAATTGGGTGCCGCCACCCAGGAAATCGCCCGCAATGCTGCCGATGCTTCGCAGCATGCAAGCGGTGCGAGCGAGCAGGCGGATGATGGTCGTCAGGTCGTGGAGAAAACCATCCTGGCCATGACCGAGTTGTCGCAGAAAATCAGCCTGTCCTGCACCCAGATCGAAACCCTGAATGCGAGTACTGACAACATCGGGCACATTCTGGATGTGATCAAAGGCATCTCCCAGCAGACCAACTTGCTCGCGCTCAACGCCGCCATCGAAGCGGCGCGTGCCGGTGAAGCCGGTCGTGGTTTTGCGGTCGTGGCGGACGAAGTGCGCAACCTGGCGCATCGCACGCAGGAGTCGGCGGAAGAGATCCACAAGATGATCACCTCGCTGCAGATCGGTTCTCGCGAAGCGGTGACGACCATGAATGCCAGTCAGGTCTCCAGCGAAGAGAGTGTTGAAGTAGCCAATCAGGCGGGCCTGCGCTTGGTCAGCGTGACCCAGCGCATCGGCGAAATCGACGGCATGAACCAGTCGGTGGCGGCGGCGACCGAAGAGCAGACGGCGGTAGTGGAAACCCTTAACGTCGACGTCAACCAGATCAACTTGCTGAACCAGCAGAGCGTGGCCAACCTCAATGAAACGTTGAAGGATTGTGATGCGTTGTCGTTGCAGGCGAATCGGTTGAAGCAGTTGGTGGACAGCTTCAAGATCTGATTCGGGTCAGTTCTGCTGCGTTATCGTTCTTCGCGGGCAAGCCTCGCTCCTACAAGGGCATCGAAAACCCTGTAGGAGCGAGGCTTGCCCGCGAAAGCGGTAGAAAAGTCACCGCTGAACCAAAGCCCTACACAAACAGCTTCAACACATTCCCCATCGCATCATCCGCAAATCCCTGCACAAATTCCTTGAACCCCGGCAACGCCTCAACGCCTCCCTGTGCCGGTTCGGCAATGATGATCCAGGTCGCCCGCGACTTTCCCGCGCCTAGCGGTTCAACACTCATCGCCGCCCACAAATTGGCCACGCCCAACGTGTTGTAAATCGTGGTCCACGTCATGTTCAGCGCCTGGTCATCCCGCGAGTTGAGTTGCTCGACCACCAGGTTACCGTCCTTGAAGAATTTCTTGCGCAGCGACGACACGCCTTCGCCTGTCATCTCGATGTGCGACAGCGCCGGAATGAATTGATCGAAGCCGGCAAAGTTGCCGACCACCGCCCAGACCTGAGAGGCATCCGCCGGCACTTCCACCGAAGACACGACGTGGCAGCCTTGAGGGTTTTTGATCAGGGTATCGGGTTGCAGCGTTTTCATGGTTTTGCTCCGGTTGAATGAATCAGATGAAATTGATTTCTTTGAGGTAGTCGCAGCCGCGACGCAGCAGTGCCGGGGATTTTTCCGGGTAGTGCGCGCCCATCTGCCGCACGCCGGCCTGGGCGTTGTCGTGGCCGATCATCGAGATGTCGCCGATGTCTTCCTCGAAGCCGTTGAGGTAGAAGCCGAGTACGCCGAACAACGCGTTGTCGCTGTCGACCCGGCCCAGTTGCTGTTGCCAGTCGGCGACGCTGACCATGGAGAATTCCCGGCCGGCCTCACGGAATGACGCGACGTAATCGTCCCAACTCAGGGGCTCGGGGTTGTGCAGGTTGAACACCGCTTTTTCAGGCGAATAACGGCTGGCATGGAAGCCGATGAAGCGAGCGAGAAAGTCCACCGGCATCAGATCAAAGTTCAACGCGAACTCCGGCACCTGGCCGAGCTGGATCGAGCCTTTGAGCATCAGCATCAAGCGATTTTTGTGCGGCTGACAGACGCCGGTCAGGCTGTTGAAGCTGATATTGCCGGGGCGATAAAGATTGACCCTCACCCCAAGTTCTCGCGCTCGTTCGAGGATTCGTTCGCCGACCCACTTGGACAGGTTGTAGCCGTTCTTGATGTAGATCGGCGGCGTCTGCGCTGCGGGTAATTCCAGCACCCGGCCATCGTCGGCAATCGTGCTGGACGCCGAGAGCGTGGAGACGAAGTTGAAGATTTTCTTGCTGCGCCCCTCGCACAGCCGAAGGCATTCGAAAATCGGCTCGACGTTGTCCCGCGCCAGCGACTCGTAATCGAGCACGTGATTGACGTTGGCAGCGTTGTGCACCAGCGCGCCGAACTCTCGATCGAGGCGCTCGTAAACGTCCGCATCGAGCCCCAATGACGGGCGAGTGATGTCTGCCGCGTAAACCTTTACCCGACTCAGGTCCAGGTGCTCCAGACGGTTTTCCCGCAACGCGTGAGCGAAGCGCTCAGCCGCCGATTGCCCGCCACCATCGCGCACCAGGCAGGCGACTTCACTGACGCCCCACGCCAGCAACGCCTCGACGATGTGCACACCGACAAAACTGTTGGCGCCGGTGACGATCACCTTGTGCACATCGCCCATGCGGCTGATGGGCAGCGGCTGAATATCCAGCTCGCGGAAGGCATCCGCCAGCGCTTGCGCGCTCAGGACTTCCTCGGTGCCGGAGCCGCGCACCAACGTCGCCAGCTTTGCAATGGTCGGCAACTCAATGAAGCGGTTGATCGAGATGCTGCGGCCGAATTCTTCACGCAATCGCAGCAGCATCCGTGACAACAGAATCGAGTGGCCGCCCAGATTGAAGAAACTTTCGTCGGTCGAAATATCGCTGGCCGGCAGCTCCAGCAGCTCAGCCCAGATCTCCAGTAACAGCGCTTCATCGGCGCTGGCGGGCAGCCGTCGTGTCATGTTTTCGGCAACATTCACCGGCATCGACAGCAGCGCTTTGCGGTCGACTTTGCCGTTACTGGCGAACGGCATACTCGGCAGTTCGGTCCAGGCGCCAGGTTGCATGTAGTCCGGCAAAAACTGCATCGCATGAGCCTTCAAGGCTTCGCGAGCGACGCCCGGTTGGTCCTCCTGAGGTTGCGCGAGGAAGGCCAGAATCCGACGTTGGCTGTCGATGACCACCGCCACCTGACGGTACAACTGACTGTCGCGCAGGCAACGTTCGATCTCTTCCGGCTCGACGCGAAAGCCGCGGATTTTCACCTGATTGTCCCGCCGTCCGCACAGCTCGATACCGTCGCGGGTCCATTTCGCCATGTCGCCGGTACGGTAGGCGCGCAGGCGCTGGCCGTCTGGCAAGTTCAAGTCCAGGTAACGCTCGGCAGTCTGCTGCGGGTTGTTCAGATAACCCAGGCATACCCCCGGCCCGACGATGTACAACTCACCGACGGTCTGCTCGGCCACCGGCTGAAATGCCTCGTCGAGAATCAGCACCTGGCTGTTGGCAATCGGTGCCCCGAGGGTGCGGTTGCTGTCGCCAGCGCGCAGTTGGCGCGCAGTGATCAGCACCGTGGCTTCGGTCGGGCCATAGAGGTTATAGAGGTTGCCCTGACGGCTGAGCTGCTCGATGACATAGGGTTCGCAGACATCACCACCGGTCATCACATGATCCAGGACCTGCAATTGATCCAGCGGCAGAATGCTCAACAGCGCCGGCGGTAAAAAGGCGTGGCTGAGGCGTTGATGGCGAATCAGCTCGACCAGTTGCAGCGGATCGCGGCGCTGGTCGTCGTTTGGCACGATCAGTTCGGCGCCCTGAAGCAGGGTCGGGAAAATATCGATCAGTGACGAGTCGAAACTCAACGACGAAAACTGCAAGGCCCGACTGTGTTCGGTCAGTTGCACATAGTCGGCATACCACGCCGTGAAGTGCGCGAGGTTGGCCTGGCTGAGCAGCACGCCTTTGGGATGCCCGGTGGTGCCCGAGGTGTAGAGCGCCATGCACGGCGCGTCGAGGGCGGGGCGCTGGCGCATCAAGGGTTGGCCGAGGTCGACGTCATTAAAGTCGATGCAGCTGATGTCCAGTCCCGGCATTTCGTCGGCGAGGGGATGCTGGCCGTCATGCAGCAACAACACCGCTCCGGCGTTCGAAAGGATGTACTGCTGACGTTGCAGCGGATGGCTCGGCTCCAGTGGCAAGTACACCGCGCCGCTGCCCAGAATCGCCAGGATCCCTGCATACAACGCACTGCATTTCGGCAGGCAAATCCCGACCACCAACGGCCCTTGATGCTGAGCGAGCAACGGCAGCAAGCGTTGCTGGATCGCACGGCTCTGGGCGTGCAATTGCCGATAGCTCAGCGATGTGCCGTCAATGTTCAGCGCGGGGCGTTCGGCGGACTCGATGAAGCGCTGTTCCAGGCGCTCGATCATCGGGATCCTGGCGAGTTGCTGCAGCCACGGTTGAGCCGTTTTGTTGAGCTGATGGACGAACGCCAGGCGCTCTAAAAATTGCAGGTTTTCCACCCGTTCGAAGTGAGCCACCGCTGTCGGCTCGGCATGCAGAAAATACGTTTCATCCCGAGAGAAGCGGCTGACCAGCAGTGAGACGTGATCCACCAGTTCCGCCACCGCTCGCAGACGCAAGGCCTGGCCGTTTCCACTAGGCTCATCGGCAATCGGCACGCGCGTGAATAGCGTCGATCCCTGCATGCACAGCAGGTCCATCGGCGGTAGCCCGGTGACGCTTGGCACGCCAATTCCCAGTTGCAGCGTCAGCCGTGGCGCATCACCCGGGACTGAGAACGCTTGGCTGGCGTCGTCAATCAGCAGATCAAACGACGGCGCCTCCTCGAACGCCTCGAGCCGCACCAACGAATGACCCTGTTGTTCAAGTTCCAGCGCCAGGTCGGTCAAGGCCTGGCTTTGCCCAATGAGCAGAATGTCGAGACGTCTCATGATGTTCTCCTCGTTAAATCAGGTAGTCGCTGAGGGCGTCTTGCACGCACGGCGAATCCAGCAGCGAACTGCTGCGGAAAAACCGCACGATGTTGGCGACCAGCGGGTGATGACGATTGATCGGGAAGGCCAGCCCCGAGATTTCGTTCTTGAGTGCCTGGCGTGCCGCGTCGCTGATCTGCAAGGCTTCGATCAAGCGGAAGTCGAAGGACTTCTGGATGTCGTTGGTCAGGTAATGATCAATGAACACCGGCAGGATTTGCGCGATGAGCTGGCGGTCGTCTTCGCTCGCGGTATGCCAGTAGATGCGCACCATCCGCGACCAGAATCCGGAGTGGCGGCCTTCGTCGAGCAAGTGATCGGCCATCAGGCCCTTGATCGACTGCTTGACCGTGTCGTCCTTGGCGAACGCCGCGACATCGCCGGTCACGGTGTTCTCGGCGATGGCCACGCAGATCAGTTCCACGGCGCTGCGCAGGTGCTCCGGAGCGAGGGCCACAGCCGCCGGAATCGCCCGGCTCAGCTCGATTTCATCCGGCAGCTTGATCGGCGTGATGCCGGTCATGGCGACGGTCTGCTGCATGAAGTCCATGGCCACCAGCGCGTGGTAATCCTCGTCCACCACCACGGTCATGGCGTCGTAGCGACAGGCGAACGGGAACGCCACGGCAAAGCGATTCTTGGCGATGCTGCGGGCTGTCTTGTCGACGATCTCGGTTTCGAAAATCACCACGTCGTTGATGAATTTGTAGAGCGTCTGCACCAGCGCAAAGTCGCGCTGCTCCGGGCATTCGCGCAGGAAGGTTTCGCTCAGCACCAACGGTTGGCGGCTCAACGGGTAGATCAGCTTGTCGTCGTTTTCCAGCACCCGCCGGGGCCGCGTGCGGATGGTCGCACGGCTTTCCCAAGCGTCGGCGAAGGATTGGTAGTCGGCGGCGTTCATGCGTTCACCTCAGGCATAGGTTCGCTCATGCTCAGGCGCAAGCCGTCCCACAGGGCGATGCGGCTTTCCACCGCGGCAATGGCGCTGGCGTAGACGTCTTCTTGGCGTTGCGAATCGCCGTTGACCAGCCGTGCGAGGAGTTTTTCTGCTGCGGGGCCGTGGTCCTCGGAGTCGACTTCGATGTGCCGCTCCAGGTAGTAGCGGAAGGTTGGCGCCTGCTCGATGCCGATGCCCCAGTCGTCGAGAATCCGCTGGAACATCTGCGGAATAACGCTCTCACGACCATGCAAAAACGCTGCGGCAACGCTGTGTCCCGGTGCATGCAGCGCAGTGTGCAAGGTGTGCCGCACGAACTGCGCCGCCGCCGGGTCGACATCAACGCTTTGCAGCGCCACGTCGTAACTCACCCCTTCTTGCTGCAACGCCACGAAGCGTTCCACGGCGGCCGTGCTGGCACCGACTTCGCGCATCGCATCGAGGTACAACTCAAAATGGCTGTAATGACCTTCGGCCGGACGATCATCGGACTCTTCACCCAGCACAATCTCATTGATAAGACGCGCGGCCTGAGGATCTTGCGGCGGCAACCAGGGCAGTTGAACGCAGGTCAGTTCCTGTTGCAGACGTTTGGTCAGCGACATGAAATCCCATACCGCAAAGACATGGGTTTCCATGAAACGTTGAAGTACCGAGAGTGAATGTATTTCAGAGAAAATCGGGTGTGCACTAAGTTCTGCTTTCTTCTGATTGAGGCGGTCTTTATTCGTTTTCATGAGCGAGCCTATAAGTGATCTGAGTTGCCGTTAAGTGTGGTGTGATCAATAAGTGACGGTCGTTTAACGTTTTTTATTGGCGAGCGGAGGCCTCAATTAAATTGATGTCATCAAGTACGATATAGTCGCTTGGTGCCGTGTTTACTGGTGGCGGAGAAAAACTAATACACGAATAAAGTATCGGGCAAGTTATTTTTATATTATTTGCAAGTTTAACTTTCTTGTGCGCGACAAGTTCCTATAAAACTATAAGTTCCAGTTTTATTTGGGCGTAGTTGCTCCTTTCGACGAAGTATCGTCAAAATTCAAATGAAGAGTGAATGCCTCACTCAAAGCAACTTTCAAAGTTGTTCCGTTGAATGCTTCAAGGGGGTGGAAGTTGGCTGGGATTGACGCCGGTGCTTCCTTTCCCGTGACAAGACTCCTTCCGTAGGTTCTTGGTGCGAGGACTGCGCCGCCATGGCGGCGCGTCGCCCGTTCATTATTCGTTGGCAGCCCAAGAGTGAGCGTAAATCACGGCCGCCGCTATCGCGCGGACGTCATCTTTGCTGGCGTATTGATGGAACTTGAGGGAGGTCAATCGATGGCAGGCTTGGGGAGGGGACGTGCGGTCGCTGAAGCGGGGGGAGGTAAGGAGATTATTCACGGCAAACGCGGCGCGCAGTTCGAACTGCGCGCCCAGGCGTGGCGGCGGGGGTTACCTGGTGGTTTTCTTGTTCAGCGCTTCAGGGCTGTTGAGGTAGCGCGTGATGACCTCGACACCGCGATTGAGGTGGAGCTCGAGCAGCTTTACCGAACGCTCGATGTCGCGGTCTTCGACGGCCAGCAATAGTGCTCGGTGGTCTTCCTGAGATAACTTGCCCAGGCCCATGGCTTCCAGGTTGAAGCGCAGGAAGCGCTCTTCTTCGTTCAACCCTTCCTCGACCAGCCGCAACAGCCGCTGGTTCGGCGCCTTGCAATAAAGCGCCATGTGGAAGAGCCGATTGAGGCGGCCGATCTCGCTGTAATCGTGCTCCGTTTCCATGCCGTCGATATGCAGGGCTGCCCGTTCGAAGTCTTCCTTCTCCAACAAGGGAATCGACAGGCGCAGCGCCTCGGATTCCAGCAGAATCCGTAACGCATAGGTTTCAACGGCATCGCCCTGAACCAGCGGTGCGACCACTGCGCCTTTGTGGGCGATAACGTTGAGCAGCGTCTGGGCTTCCAGTTGGCGCAAGGCTTCGCGCACCGGCATGCGGCTGACGCCGAACAGGTCGGCCAGATCTTGCTGGCGCAACGCGGTGCCGCAGGGAATGCGTCCGTCAAGAATGGCCGAACGCAGGGTTTCTTCGATCACCGAACGTGCCAGGTGAGCGGGAATCGGCCCGTTGACTTTGATACTGCTGAGGGGGTTGGGCTTCTGTGTCACGACTACGCACCCTGGTTGGCTGAAATATTTGGATCCAAAGGGACACTAATGACTGCCATGCAGCTTGTCAAACGGACAAAAGATCGCAGTCCGGGACTTTTCATGTCACTCACCATTCAAAGTCTAGCGCGTCGCCAGTGATTGCACCGTGCCATTGTCTTTTAACGGGCTAACCTGCACCATCAACCGAATTCTACCTGCCTGACCTGGATGCCTCGCATTGGCGGTACGTTTCGCGATCCCTCGGACTTTGCGCTGGCTGTGCTGCGCGTTGCTGCTGGCCGGCGTCATGCTGGGCGGGCTGCATGCCGATTGGGATTTTTCGCTGATCAGCCGCAAGGCGCAGGTCTTGTACGGGCCGTTGGGCGACGGGAAGCCGCGCATCGATGCCTGGCAGCAGTTGCTGGCCACGCAAAAACAGGCCAGCGAACTGGAACAGCTCAATGTGGTTAATCAGTTTTTCAATAAACAAGTGCGTTACGTTGAGGACATCGACCTGTGGCACGAGGTTGATTACTGGGAAACGCCCATCGAAGCCCTGTGGAAGGGCGCCGGCGACTGCGAAGATTACGCGATCGCCAAGTACTTCAGCCTGCGCCACCTCGGCGTTTCCAGTGACAAGCTGCGCATCACCTACGTCAAGGCTCTGCGCCTGAACCGCGCGCACATGGTGCTGACTTACTATTCGAGCCCCGAGGCCATGCCGCTGGTCCTCGACAGCCTGATCGATGCAATAAAGCCGGCCAGCCAACGAACCGACTTGCTGCCGGTCTACTCTTTCAATGCCGAAGGGTTGTGGTTGCCGGGCGCCAAGGGCAATAAAAAGGTCGGAGATACCAAACGCCTGTCGCGCTGGCAGGATGTGTTGAAGAAAATGCAGGCCGAAGGTTTCCCGGTCGAGACGACTAACTAGGAGCACGCGCTCAGATGTCTTTGTTCAAACAGCTGTTGATCGCTATCTGTCTGTTCCTGGTGGTCGCCTTCACCGGTAGCTTCGTGGTCAGCCTGGAAAGCTCGCGGACCCAATACGTCAATCAGTTGCGTTCCCATGCCCAGGATGCCGCGACGGCACTGGCGCTGTCCCTGACGCCGAACATCGACGACCCGGCGATGGTCGAGTTGCTGGTCAGTTCGATTTTCGACAGTGGGTATTACGCGAGTATCCGCGTGGTTGACCTCAAGACTGATCAGACCATCGTCGAGCGCAGCGGCATTCCAGCGGTGAACAACGTGCCGGACTGGTTCGTCAAAATGATCGGCCTGGAACCGGCCGGTGGCGATGCGCTGGTAAGCCGTGGCTGGGAGCAGGCGGCGCGGGTCGAGGTGGTCAGCCATCCGATGTTCGCGTTGGCCAAACTGTGGCAGAGCGCGCTGGGCAGCCTCGGCTGGTTGCTGATCTGCGGCGCGGTGAGCGCGGTATTGGGCGCGCTGTTGCTGCGTCGACAACTGAAACCGCTGGACTACATGGTCAAGCAATCCCACGCCATCGCTCGCCGCGAATTCCTCAGCCTGCCGGAACTACCGCGCACACCGGAATTGCGGCGTGTGGTGCAGGCCATGAATCAGATGGTCGAGAAGCTCAAGGCGCTGTTTCAGGAACAGGCCGAGCGCAGTGAAAAACTGCGGGTCGAGTCCTACCAGGACAACCTGACGGGGCTGGCCAACCGTCGCTATTTCGAGATGCAGTTGAACGCCCGGGTGAGCAATCCGGAGCAGGCGAGTTCGGGTTATCTGCTGCTGTTGCGGGTCAAGGACCTGGCCGGTTTGAACCAGCGTCTGGGCGGTCAACGCACCGACCAATTGTTGCAAGCAGTGGGCGAGCAACTGTCCCGCGAGTGCGCCAAGTTCCCGGAAACGCAGAACCTCGTCACGCGGATCCGTGGCGGTGAGTTCGCCGTGCTGGCGCCGGGGCTGGTGCGCGAAGAAGCGCTGCAACTGGCGCAGAACCTCGACAGTGCCTTGGCCAGCCTGTATGCGACCGGCGCCACTGACGTGGCCTCGGTCGCGTCGATCGGTCTCGCGCCGTTTGTTCACGGAGACTCACCGCAAGCGGTGCTCGGGTTGGGCGACCAGGCGTTGGCTCAGGCTGAAGGTCAGGGTGAACAGAGCTGGGCGTGCCTGGATCACAGCGCCTCGGCCAGCGTCGGGGATGACCATCATGCCTGGAACAACTTGCTGGATCAGGCGTTGAATCAGCGGCGTTTCCAGTTGTATTTCCAACCGGTGGTGGCCAGCCAGGACACGCAACTGGTGCTGCATTACAAGGTGCTGTCGCGGTTGATCGACGACGTCGGCCAGACCATTCCCGCCGGACGCTTCCTGCCGTGGCTCGAGCGCTTTGGCTGGACCGCGCGCCTGGATCGGCTGATGTTGGATCTGGTGCTTGAGCAGATGGCCGAGCATGAGGAATCGCTGGCGCTCAACCTGTCTTCGGCGACGTTGGCTGATCCGCAGGCGCTGAATAAAGTCTTCGAGATTTTGCGTGCCCACTCCGATCTCGGACCGCGGCTGACCCTGGAAATCGGCGAGGAGCAACTGCCCGAGCAAGCAAAGCTGGAAGAACTGACGCGGCGCCTGCGTGAGCTTGGGTTCTCCTTGAGCCTGCAACGTTTTGGCGGACGCTTCAGCATGATCGGCAACCTGGCGCATCTGGGGTTGGCGTATTTGAAGATCGACGGCAGTTACATCCGGGCGATTGACCAGGAAAGCGACAAGCGCCTGTTTATCGAGGCGATCCAGCGGGCGGCACATAGCATTGATCTGCCGTTGATTGCCGAGCGGGTGGAGACCGAAGGGGAGTTGGTGGTGATTCGGGAGATGGGGTTGTATGGGGTTCAGGGGCAGTTGTTTGGTGAGCCGAAGCCTTGGCAGTGAGGCTTTAGGATTTGGTCGTCTGGGAGTCCGTCTTCGCGGGCAAGCCTCGCTCCTACAAGGTCGTGCGTTGGCGTAAACCTGTAGGAGCGAGGCTTGCCCGCGATGGCGTCAGCACAGACAACATCGAAGGCTGAGGCTTAGATCAACCCCGTCTCATCATCATCAATCAATTGACTCAACCCACCCAACGCCTCTCGGGCCTGGGTCCGGTCCATCAGCTTGGCCTGGGCGGCGGCTGGCAGGTCGGTGACGCGGATCACGCCTTTGCTGGTCAGCACCTGAATTAAGTCGTCGAGTACCCGGATCATTTCCAGGTCGCTCTGCTTGAGCTGTTTGAGGCTGGTTTCCATCACTTCGTTGGCGTACCAAGCCTGGATTTCATGGTTGTCGGCCGGCAGCGTTTCCGTGGCCTCGGCGTAGGCCGCGGCTTCCACGCGCACTAACTGACCTTGCGCATCGCGTTGCACGTAGAACATTGAGCATCCCTCAGAAGTGAACCAGCGTCATGCTGTCAGCAGCATAGGCCAACTGGACGCGAGTATGCGGTGCGGCGACGAAATCGTCACCGGGGGATGGGCGCAAACGTGACGGCCGCCCCATCAGGGCGGCCGTTTTTCGTTGGATCAGCTGTTGTTGTGATCGACTTTGATGGTCGGGTCACTGCCGGCAATCAACGAGTTCAGGTTGGCGCTGGACCAGTTGTTGCCTTCCAGTTTGATCGTCACATCCGGCGTTGCGGCGGCCGCATCGCCTGAGTTGAACTTGCCGCCGGAGCTGACTTGCAGCGACGACACGCCATCCACCGTGCTGATCTTCAGGAAGTTGTCGATGGTGCTGCCGGTTTCGCCTTGCAGCAGATCGCGCAGGTCGATGCGGTCTCCTTCGCTGGCCTTGAAGTCCTTGATCACGTCGTTGCCGGTGTCGCCGGATTTCCAGACAAAAGTATCCGCACCCGAGCCGCCAATCAGGATGTCGTTGCCCTGACCGCCCATCAGCGAGTCATTACCCGTGCCGCCGAGCAGGATGTCATTGCCCTTGCCGCCGTCGAGCAGGTCATTGCCCCCCGAGCCGAAGAGAATGTCATTGCCCGCGCCACCCAACAGCGTGTCGTTACCGTCATGGGCGCCGGACACATCGAATGCGCTGTAGTGCTCGGTGATGTACTGGTGCACGTTGCTGGTGGTGACTTTGCTGACGTCCACGCCGGTCTCTTTGGCAACGAACGCCTGCATCGCCTGGTAACCCTCGCCGGCGATGCCGTTGAAGCTCACCAGGTCGCCGAACAGGAGGTCGTTACCATTGCCGCCATTGACCGTGTCGGAACCCGGCAATGTCGCTTCGGTGTGACCGATGATCGAGTTGGCCAGGTCTTTGGGGTCGATGTTGGTTTGCGGCGTCTTGTCCGAATCGTAAGGTGTCAGATCGCCAAGAGTTACGTCCTTATTCAGGCCGATGGCTTCTACTGTCGAGACTTTGCTCAGGAGCGCGAAGCTGTCGGTGGAGTTGTCGATGGCGTCCCCACTGGTGCTGCCGCCGCTGCCATCGCGGGACGAGAACTCATACGTACCATCGCCTTGGGCGTGCAATGCGCCGAACTCTTTATAAGACCAGCTGTTCCCGGACTTGCTCCAGACCGTAACGTAGCCCGAAGCAGTGATATCGATCTGGTGGTTGCTGTCCGGGTACAGGCTGATCGCCTGGCCCAACTTGTAATTGCTGGTGGTGATGACGCTGTCGAGTTTGGCGCCGCCATACAGATTCGGGTTGCTCGATTCATCACTCTGGTAGTAAGTCGGTTTGCCGTCGGTGATGAAGTACGTAAGGTTCGTCGCGCCCTTGTTGGCGACCGCGTCGGCGCTCTGGAACCAGTTGGCCGTGGTTTTGAACACGTCCTCATAGTTCGTACCGCCGCCGGACGACATGGAGTCCAGAACAGATTTGAGCAAGGTCAGTGCGTTCGGATCGTTCAGGTTGACCGACACCGATTTGTTGATCTGGGTGTCGAAGTCCACGAGGAAGATATTCACCGTCCCCGAGTTGCCGCCCATGCTCTGCTTGAGGGTGTTGAACACCGACGTCAGCGAGTCTTTGGCTGAGCTGACCGACGACGCGCTCATGCTGCCCGAACTGTCGACCATGAAGGCGATGTTGTAGTTGGTGCCCGGCACCACGGTCAGCCCACCGATGTCGGCGACGATGATGTCGTTGCCGTCGGTGCCGGTGATGGTGTCATTGGCCGCCGTGGCGGTGATGGCGTTGTAGACCGCGGGGTAAACGGTGACCGGGATCGTCGCGGTGCTTGGCGCCGAACCACCGAGGGCCTCGGTGGAGGTCGAGGTCACGGTCAGGTTGAACTGGCCGTTGTAGTACGGCGGCGGGGTCACGGTTAGGGAGCCGAGGTTCCAGCCGGTGACGTTGGCCTCACCCGACGTGGTGCTGGCGGTGAAGGTGTGGCCGGCGCCATCGGTGAGTACGGAACCCGCCGGGATGCCGCTGATCTTCACGCTCAGGCTTTCGGAGCCGTCGGTGTCCGTCAGGGCTGTTTTGATCGCCGACAGATGAACGCTGGTGCCTTCCGCTGCTTCGTTGAGCTTGTAGCCGTCGTAGTAGCCTTCACCGTTGGTACCGTGCAAATCGGACACTGTCACGCCGGAGGCGGCCAGGTCTGCAATGCCGGTGTACAACGGCACGCCAGCGCTGCTCAGGTCGACTGCCGCCCCGCCGTTGACCGACAGGTTGACGTCATAGCTGCCCGGGCCGCTCTGGTTGTGGTGGTAGATGTCCAGCGTGTAGTAACCGCTGGTGGTCGGGATGAACGAACCGTTCAGGTTGCCGCCCGCACCCCAGGTGATGGCCGCGACGTTCTTGCCGCCGATGGTCACCAGCAGGCTGTCATCGCCGGTGCCGCTGAAGGTGTAAGTCTTGCCCGCTTCGAGGTAGATCAGGCCGGACGTTTTCGACGCGGTGCCGGCGGTCACGCTGCCGTCGGACTGCACGTTGGTCGCGGTGGTGCTGCTGTTCGGTTTGCCGGCTGCGTCGATCACCGACTTCAGCGTGTTCGTCGCCGCACCGCTGCCGTCGGTGCCGAGGCCCGACAGGCCGGTCCAGACTTCCTTGATCAGCCCGGTGGATTTGACACTGTTGTCCGCAACGCTCAAGGACGGCGCGTCAGCAACCGGCGTGATGTCGATTTTGATCGTGCCAGTATTGCCCAGCAGCGAACCGTCGGTTGGCTGGAACTTGATCTGTGCGTAGTCCGCCAGATTGTTGCCTACGCCGATGCCGCCGTAGCCATTGGCGCCGGATTCGTTGGCATCCGGCAGGAAGCGCACTTTACCCGCGTCGATGTCAGCCTTGGAGAGGGTCTGGTTGGTCGTCACGTCGGTCCAGCTCGAACCGTTCAGGTACTGCAATTTGCCTTCGCCCGGCAGGCCGGTGATTTTCACGCCGAGGCTGGCGGCCGGACTGTCGACATCGCTGACGCCGAAGGTCGACCAGCCGAGGATCAGCGGGGTGTCCTCGGTGCCGGTGACATTGACCGGCGCGGCCGTCGGCGCATCGTTCACCGCCACGACGTTGACGGTGGTGGTCGCGGTGTTGGAGTAGTTGCTGCCATCGGTCACCGTCACGGTGATGATCCGCGGCACGGTGCTCGGGTCTTCACTGTTGTTGGTGAAACTGATGTTTTTGATCTGTTGCATGTAGTCGGCCAGCGTCGCATTGCCGGACAACGTCAGCGTGACCGTGCCCTCTTTGCTGTTGGCATTGATGGTGATGCCGTTGACGCTGTTGCCCAGGTTCAGCGCGTCGCCCGGCTGACGGTTGGTCAGCACAATGGTCGCGCCGGTCAGCATCGTGCTGTCCGGGTCGGTGATTTTCAGGTCGGTGTCGCCGATTGATACGCCTTGTCCGGTAGTGCCTTCGGTGAAGGTCACGTTGTAGTTGGCACCGGTGGCGCCGCTGGAGTTGTTGGCGTCCAGGTCGAGCACGGGCGGCGCGTCGTTGTCGACGATCGCGGTGCTGATGCTGCCGTTGGATGCGCTGATCGCCAGGTTCTCGAAGTTGCCGCCGGTGGCCGAGTCGATCTTGACCACGAAGTTTTCAGTGCCTTCGGTGATCCTGTTTTCCAGGGTCGCGACGTTGAAATTCGCCGTGCTGCTACCCGCCGGAATCTTCACGGTGTACACACCGGTGAAGTCCGAACCGTCGGCAGCGGTGCCGCTGTAGGTGATCTTCAGGGTGACTTCGGTCTGCGCCGGGCTCGTCAGGCTGAGGGTGTAACTGGCGGTCTGGCCTTCGGTCACCGAGGTGCTGCCGGTGATGCTGACTTCGGTCCGGTCGAGGGTGTCGGTGACATTGGTGACGGCGGCGGCCGGGTCTTTGACCAGGTTTTCGAAATTGCCACCGGTGGCGTTGCTGATGGTCGCCTGGACCGTGCCTGCGTCCTTGTAGACGTCGTCGGCGGGAGCCTTGACGGTGACGGAACCGGCAGTCGCACCAGCAGCGATGGTGATCACCGCGCCGTTGCTCAGGGTCACAGTCACCGGAGTGCCTGCGGCATTGGTCAGGTTTGCGGTGTAAACGATCGAACCGCCTTCAGCGACCGAGTTGGTCGCGTTCAGGCTGACAGTGGTGGTATCAGCGGTATCGGTGACCGAGGTGTTTGCCGACTTGCCATCGACGTCCAGCTTCTCGTAATTGCCGCCCTTGGCGTCGTCGATTTTGACGCTCAGGGAGCCGCCACCGGCCAAGGCATCGTTCGGCGCGGTGAAGTTCACGCTGGCGCTGCTCGATCCGACCGGGATGGTGATCGTCTGGTTGTTGGACAGGGTCACAACTACCGGAGAACCGGTCACTGGCGCAGTGACGGACGCGGTGTACACCACGGTGCCGCCTTCGGCCACGGTACCGTTGGCCGTCAGGCTGACGGTCGAGGTGTTTATGGTGTCGGTCACATCGGTAACCGCAGCCGCCGGGTCCTTGACCAGGTTTTCGAAGTTACCGCCAGTGGCGTCCTTGATGGTTGCTTCAACTTTGCCTGCATCTTTGTAAACGTCATCGGCCGGTGCCTTGACGGTCACAGAGCCACTGGTGGCGTTGGCGGCGATGGTGATCACTGCGCCGTTGCTCAGGGTCACGGTGACTGGCGTGCCGGCCGCATGGGTCAGGTTGGCGGTGTAGACAATCGAACCGCCCTCAGCGACCGAATCGGTTGCTGTCAGGCTAAGCGCGGTGGTGTCGGCCGAGTCGGTGACCGAGGTGTCAGCCGACTTGCCGTCGACGTCCAGCTTCTCGTAGTTGCCGCCCTTGGCGTCGTCGATTTTTACGCTCAACGATCCGCCGCCCGCCAAGGCATCGTTCGGTGCAACGAAGTTCACGCTGGCGCTGCTCGAGCCGACCGGGATGGTGATCGTCTGATTGTTGGAGAGGGTCACGACGACTGGCGAACCGGTCACTGGCGCGGAGACGGACGCGGTGTACACCACGGTGCCGCCTTCGGCCACGGAAGGAGTCGCGGTCAGGCTGACCGTCGAGGTGTCGACGGTGTCGGTCACGTCAGTGACGGCCGCAGCCGGGTCTTTGACCAGGTTCTCAAAGTTACCGCCAGTGGCGTCCTTGATGGTTGCTTCAACTTTGCCTGCGTCTTTGTAAACGTCATCGGCCGGTGCCTTGACGGTCACGGAGCCGCTGGTGGCGCCGGCCGCGATGGTGATCACTGCGCCGTTGCTCAGGGTCACGGTGACTGGCGTGCCGGCCGCATGGGTCAGGTTGGCGGTGTAGACAATGGAACCACCTTCAGCGACCGAATCGGTTGCTGTCAGGCTAAGCGTGGTGGTGTCGGCCGAGTCGGTGACCGAGGTGTCAGCCGACTTGCCGTCGACGTCCAGCTTCTCGTAATTGCCGCCCTTGGCGTCGTCGATTTTCACGCTCAACGATCCGCCACCCGCCAAGGCATCGTTCGGCGCGGTGAAATTCACGCTGGCGCTGCTCGAGCCGACCGGGATGGTGATGGTCTGGCCATTCGAAAGGTTTACAACGACTGGCGAGCCGGTCACTGGCGCAGTGACGGACGCGGTGTACACCACGGTGCCGCCTTCGGCCACGGAAGGAGTGGCGGTCAGGCTGACCGTCGAGGTGTCGACGGTGTCGGTCACATCAGTCACGGCTGCAGCCGGATCTTTGACCAGGTTCTCAAAGTTGCCGCCAGTCGCGTCCTTGATGGTCGCTTCAACTTTGCCGGCGTCTTTGTAAACGTCATCGGCCGGTGCCTTGACGGTCACAGAGCCACTGGTGGCGTTGGCGGCGATGGTGATCACTGCGCCGTTGCTCAGGGTCACGGTGACTGGCGTGCCGGCCGCGTGGGTCAGGTTGGCGGTGTAGACAATCGAACCGCCCTCAGCCACGGAATCAGTTGCGCTGAGGCTGAGGGTGGTGGTGTCGGCCGAGTCGGTGACCGAGGTGTCAGCCGACTTGCCGTCGACGTCCAGCTTCTCGTAATTGCCGCCCTTGGCGTCGTCGATTTTCACGCTCAACGATCCGCCACCCGCCAAGGCATCGTTCGGCGCGGTGAAATTCACGCTGGCGCTGCTCGAGCCGACCGGGATGGTGATGGTCTGGCCATTCGAAAGGTTTACAACGACTGGCGAGCCGGTCACTGGCGCAGTGACGGACGCGGTGTACACCACGGTGCCGCCTTCGGCCACGGAAGGAGTGGCGGTCAGGCTGACCGTCGAGGTGTCGACGGTGTCGGTCACATCAGTCACGGCTGCAGCCGGATCTTTGACCAGGTTCTCAAAGTTGCCGCCAGTCGCGTCCTTGATGGTCGCTTCAACTTTGCCTGCGTCTTTGTAAACGTCATCGGCCGGTGCCTTGACGGTCACGGAGCCGCTGGTGGCGTTGGCGGCGATGGTGATCACTGCGCCGTTGCTCAGGGTCACGGTGACTGGCGTGCCGGCCGCATGGGTCAGGTTGGCGGTGTAGACAATGGAACCACCTTCAGCGACCGAATCGGTTGCTGTCAGGCTAAGCGTGGTGGTGTCGGCCGAGTCGGTGACCGAGGTGTCAGCCGACTTGCCATCGACGTCCAGCTTCTCGTAATTACCGCCCTTGGCGTCGTCGATTTTGACGCTCAACGATCCGCCGCCCGCCAAGGCATCGTTCGGTGCAACGAAGTTCACGCTGGCGCTGCTCGAGCCGACCGGGATGGTGATCGTCTGATTGTTGGAGAGGGTCACGACGACTGGCGAACCGGTCACTGGCGCGGAGACGGACGCGGTGTACACCACGGTGCCGCCTTCGGCCACGGAAGGAGTGGCGGTCAGGCTGACCGTCGAGGTGTCGACGGTGTCGGTCACATCAGTGACGGCCGCAGCCGGGTCCTTGACCAGGTTTTCGAAGTTACCGCCAGTCGCGTCCTTGATGGTCGCTTCAACTTTGCCGGCGTCTTTGTAGACGTCATCGGTAGGTGCTTTGACGGTCACGGAGCCGCTGGTGGCGCCGGCGGCGATGGTGATCACCGCGCCATTCGACAAGTTCACGGTGACCGGCGTGCCGGCCGCGTGGGTCAGGTTGGCGGTGTAGACAATCGAACCGCCCTCAGCCACGGAATCAGTCGCACTGAGGCTAAGCGTGGTGGTGTCCGCCGAGTCGGTGACCGAGGTGTCAGCCGACTTGCCGTCGACGTCCAGCTTCTCGTAGTTGCCGCCCTTGGCGTCGTCGATTTTGACGCTCAACGATCCGCCGCCCGCCAAGGCATCGTTCGGCGCGGTGAAATTCACGCTGGCGCTGCTCGAGCCGACCGGGATGGTGATGGTCTGGCCATTTGAAAGGTTTACAACGACTGGCGAGCCGGTCACTGGCGCAGTGACGGACGCCGTGTAAACCACAGTGCCGCCTTCAGCCACGGTACCGTTGGCCGTCAGGCTGACGGTCGAGGTGTTTAT
Source organism: Pseudomonas sp. LBUM1669 (assembly GCF_059695705.1). Lineage (NCBI taxonomy): Bacteria > Pseudomonadati > Pseudomonadota > Gammaproteobacteria > Pseudomonadales > Pseudomonadaceae > Pseudomonas > Pseudomonas sp. LBUM1669. The sequence goes on from NZ_CP166784.1 coordinate 144,267, forward strand.
GGTGTCGGTCACATCGGTAACCGCAGCCGCCGGGTCCTTGACCAGGTTTTCGAAGTTACCGCCAGTGACGTCCTTGATGGTTGCTTCAACTTTGCCGGCGTCTTTGTAAACGTCATCGGCCGGTGCCTTGACGGTCACGGAGCCGCTGGTGGCGCCGGCCGCGATGGTGATCACCGCGCCGTTCGACAGGTTCACGGTGACCGGCGTACCGGCCGCGTGGGTCAGGTTCGCGGTGTAGACAATCGAGCCGCCTTCAGCCACGGAATCAGTCGCACTGAGGCTCAGGGTGGTGGTGTCAGCGCTATCGGTCACGTTGGTGACGACGGCCGAGCGGTCGGTGTCGAGTTTTTCGAAGTTGCCGCCCGTGCTGTCCGCGATCGCTGCCCTGACGGGCGAGGCGCCGGTGTAGACGTCATTCGGCACGGTGTACGGCGCCGAGCCGCTGGACTCGCCGGCCTTGATGTTGATCACCAGGCCGTTGTTCAGGGTCACGGTCATCGCCGTGTCGGCCGGGTGGCTCAGTGTGGCGGTATAGGTGATCTGACCACCTTCGCCGACCGTGCTCACATCGGCACTGAGTTTAAGCGTGGTGGTGTCGATGGTGTCGTTGACGGTGGTGGTGTGCGTGGTTTTGCTGACGTCGAGTTTTTCGAAGTTGCCGCCGTCGGTGCTGGCGATGCCAACGGTGATTTTGCTGCCGTCCTTGTAGACGTCATCGCTCGGCGCCGGAACGGTGATGAAGCCCGACTTGTCGCCGGCCTTGATCACCACGCTCTCTCCGTTGCTCAGTTTGACCGTCATGTCAGTGCCGGCGGCATTGCTGAGGTTGACGGTGTAAGTGATGGTGCCGCCCTCGACCACATAGGCGCTGGCAGTCATGGTCACTTTGGTGGTGTCCAGGGTGTCACTGATGGCGGTCGAGGCCGGGGTCTTGTCGGCGACCAGGTTCTCGTAATTGCCACCCGACACATCCTTGATGGCGTTGGTCAGCGGCTCGTGGCCGACCAAGGCATCGTTCGGCGCTTTGACGGTGATCGAGGCGTTGCTTTCGCCGACCGCAATAGTGATTTTTTCGCCATTGGACAAGGTCACGACGACGGGCGAACCGGTGACCGGCGCGGTGACGGAAGCGGTGTAGACCACGTTGCCGCCTTCGGCGACAGAGGCAGTTGCCGTCAGACTGACTGTCGACGTATTGAGCGTGTCAGTGACCTCGGTAACCGCCGCTGCCGGGCTGGTGACCAGGTTTTCAAAGTTGCCGCCGCTGGCGTCCTTGATGGTCGCTTCGACTTTACCGGCGTCCTTGTAGACGTCATCGGCCGGTGCCTTGACGGTCACGGAGCCAGCCGTCGCGCCGGCTGCGATGGTGATCACGGCACCGTTGCTCAGGTTCACGGTGACCGGCGTGCCGGCGGCGTTGGTCAGATTTGCGGTGTAGACAATGGAGCCACCTTCCGCGACCGAGTCGGTAGCGCTGAGGCTGACGGTGGTGGTGTCTGCGGTATCAGTAATCAAGGTGTCCGCCGACTTGCCATCGACGTCCAGCTTCTCGTAATTGCCGCCCTTGGCGTCGTCGATTTTCACGCTCAACGATCCGCCACCGGCCAGTGCATCGTTCGGCGCGGTGAAGTTCACGCTGGCGCTGCTGGCGCCCACTGGAATGGTAATGACTTGGCCGTTGGACAAGGTCACGACAACCGGCGAGCCGGTCACCGGAGCGGTAACGGACGCGGTGTAAACCACGGTGCCGCCTTCCGCCACGCTGCTGTTGGCCGTCAAGCTGACGGTCGACGTATCGACGGTGTCAGTCACATCGGTGATCGCAGCCGCCGGGCTGGTGACCAGGTTTTCGAAGTTGCCGCCAGTGGCGTCCTTGATGGTTGCTTCGACCTTGCCGGCGTCCTTGTAGACGTCATCGGCCGGAGCCTTGACGGTCACGGAGCCAACCGTCGCGCCGGCCGCGATGGTGATCACGGCACCGTTGCTCAGGTTCACGGTGACCGGCGTGCCGGCGGCGTTGGTCAGGGTTGCGGTGTAGACAATCGAACCGCCTTCAGCCACCGAATCCGAAGCGCTCAGGCTCAGGGTGGTGGTGTCCTTCACATCGGTTACCGAAGTAACCGCCGGGGTTTGATTCGCCACCAGGTTTTCGTAGTTGCCGCCGGTGGTGCCATCGATTTTCACGCTCAGCGAACCGTTGCCAGCCAAGGCGTCGTTCGGTGCAACAAAATTCACGCTACCCGAGCTCGCGCCGACCGGGATGGTGATGAACTGGCCGTTGGACAACGCCACCACCACCGGCGAGCCAGTCACTGGCGCATTGACCGACGCGGTGTAAACCACGGTGCCGCCTTCGACCGTACTGGCCGTGGCGGTCAGGGAGACGGTGCTGTTGTTGATGGTGTCGGTCACGTCGGTGACCGCTGGCGTCTTGTCGGCTACCAGGTTTTCGAAGTTGCCGCCGGTTGTCTTGGTGATGCTGGCGTCAACTTTGCCCGCGTCTTTGTAGACGTCATCCTTGGGAGCGGCGAAGTTCACCGAACCGGTGGTGGCGCCCTTGGCGATGTTGATGACCGCGCCGTTGCTCAACGTCACGGTCATGGCGGTGCCAGCGGCATTGGTCAGGGTCGCGGTATAGACGATCGAACCGCCCTCGGCGACCGAATCGGTGGCGCTCAGGCTCAGGCCCGTGGTGTCGGTCGAATCGGTGACGGTGGTGACCGCCGGCGAAGAGTTGGTGACGACTTTTTCGAAGTTGCCGCCGCTCTGGCTGGCGATCGTCGCCTGGACTTTGCCACCGTCGATGTACGGCGTGTTGGCCGGTGCAGCAAAGTTGACCGAACCGCTGCTGGCGCCGGCGGCGATGTTGATCACTGCGCCGTTGCTCAACTTCACGGTCATCGCCGTGTCCGTCGGGTTGCTCAGGGTGGCGGTGTAGGTGATCTGGCCACCTTCGCTCACGGTGTGGCTGGCCGACAGGGACAGGGACGTTGAGTCCACCGTGTCTTTGACGGTGGTGCTCACTGACGTCTTGCTGACGTCGAGTTTTTCGAAGTTGCCACCGCTGGCGTCCGTCATCTTGACGGTGAGCTTGCCGGCATCCTTGTAGACGTCGTCGCTTGGCGCCGCGATGGTGACCGAACCGCTGGTCTTGCCGGCTGCGATGGTGATGGTCTCGCCGTTGCTCAGCTTGACGGTCACCGGGGTTTGCGCGGCGTTGGTCAGGGTCGCGGTGTAAGTGATGTGCGAACCTTCGAGCACAGACTTGTCAGCGCTGAGGGTCAGTTGTGTGGTGTTAGTGGTGTCGGCGACGTTGGTCACGGCCGGATTCGGGCTGGTGACCAGGTTCTCAAAGTTGCCGCCAGCGGCGTCCTTGATGGTGACTTCCAGTTTGCCGGCGTCTTTGTAAACGTCGTCTTTCGGTGCGTCGACGGTCACGGTGCCGGTGGTTTTACCGGCCGCAATGGTGATCACGGCACCGTTGCTCAGGGTCACGGTGACCGGAGTGCCGGCCGGGTTGGTCAGGGTCGCGGTGTAAACGATCGAGCCGCCCTCGTTGACGTTGCCAGTGGCAGTCAGCAACAGGGTGGTGGTGTCGACGGTGTCGGTCACGCTGGTGCTGACCGGGGTTTTATCGGCGACCAGGTTTTCGAAGTTGCCACCGCTGACGTTGGTGATCGAATTACTCACCGGCGCGTGGCCGCTCAGCACATCGTTCGAGACCACGGCGTTGACGGTGCCGCTGCTGGCGCCGACCGCAATGGTGATGGTCTGACCGTTGGCCAGCGTTACGACCACAGGCGAGCCGGTGACAGGTGCGCCGACCGAGGCGGTGTAAACCACGGTGCCGCCTTCAGCCACGGTGCTTGTGGCGGTCAGGCTGACGGTCGACGTGTCGAGGGTGTCGGTCACGTCAGTCACAGCCGCAGCCGGATCTTTCACCAGGTTCTCAAAGTTGCCGCCAGTGGCGTCCTTGATGGTCGCTTCGACTTTGCCGGCGTCTTTGTAGACGTCATCGGTCGGTGCCTTGATGGTCACGGAACCGCTGGTGGCACCGGCGGCGATCGTGATTACGGCGCCGTTGCTCAGGGTGACGGTGACTGGAGTGCCGGCCGCATTGGTCAGGTTCGCGGTGTAAACGATCGAACCGCCTTCAGCGACAGAATCGGTTGCTGTCAGGCTCAGGGTGGTGGTGTCGGCCGAGTCAGTCACCGAGGTGTCCGCCGACTTGCCATCGACGTCGAGTTTCTCGTAGTTGCCGCCCTTGGCGTCGTCGATTTTCACGCTCAGCGAACTGCCACCGGCCTGGGCATCATTCGGCGCGACGAAGTTGACGCTGGCGCTGCTCGCACCGACCGCAATGGTGATGGTCTGGCCGTTGGACAGAGTCACGACAACCGGCGAACCGGTCACTGGCGCGGTCACGGACGCTGTGTAAACCACGGTGCCGCCTTCAACCACGGACGAAGTCGCGGTCAGGCTGACGGTCGACGTGTCGAGGGTGTCGGTCACGTCAGTCACAGCCGCAGCCGGATCTTTCACCAGGTTCTCAAAGTTGCCGCCAGTGGCGTCCTTGATGGTCGCTTCGACTTTGCCGGCGTCTTTGTAGACGTCATCGGTTGGTGCCTTGACGGTCACGGAACCGCTGGTGGCGCCGGCGGCGATGGTGATTACGGCGCCGTTGCTCAGGGTGACGGTGACTGGAGTGCCGGCCGCATTGGTCAGGTTCGCGGTGTAAACGATCGAGCCGCCTTCAGCGACAGAATCGGTTGCTGTCAGGCTCAGGGTGGTGGTGTCGGCCGAGTCAGTCACCGAGGTGTCCGCCGACTTGCCGTCGACGTCCAGTTTCTCGTAATTGCCGCCCTTGGCATCATCAATCTTGACGCTCAAGGAACCACCGCCCGCGAGGGCATCGTTCGGTGCAACAAAATTCACGCTACCCGAACTGGCGCCGACCGGAATTGTGATGGTCTGGCCATTCGAAAGGGTCACGACAACTGGTGAGCCGGTCACCGGAGCGGTCACAGACGCGGTGTACACCACGGTGCCGCCTTCGGCCACGGTGCCGTTGGCGGTCAGACTGACGGTCGAGGTATCGAGGGTGTCGGTCACGTCAGTCACTGCCGCAACAGTGCTCGGCACCAGGTTCTCGAAGTTGCCGCCAGTGGCGTCCTTGATGGTCGCTTCAACTTTGCCGGCGTCTTTGTAGACGTCATCGGCAGGCGCCGCAACGGAGACGGAACCGCTGGTGGCGCCGGCCGCGATGGTGATCACCGCGCCGTTCGAAAGGGTGACGGTGACTGGCGTGCCAGCCGGATTGGTCAGGGTTGCGGTGTACAGAATCTGACCGCCCTCGGCCACTTCGGTGGACGCCGACAGGCTCAGGCCGGTGTCGTCCTTCGAGTCGGTAATAGTGGTCAGTGCCGGCTCGGTGTTCGGGGTCAGCTGCTCGAAATTGCCGCCGGTGGTCCCGGTGATGGTGGTGCTGACGGTGCTGCCGTTGTTGTAGACGTCATTGTCCGCCGTATCGACGGTCACGCTGCCGGTGGTCTTGCCCGCTTCGATGGTGATGACCGAGCCATTGCTCAAGGTCACGGTCATCGGCGTGCCGGCCGGGTTGGTCAGGGTGGCGGTGTAAATGATCTGGCCGCCTTCGACCACGGTGCCGGTGGCGGTGAGGCTCAGGCCGGTGTTGTCGACCGAGTCGGTAACGGTGGTGACCGCTGGCGTGGTGCTTGGGGTCAGCTGTTCGAAATTGCCGCCGGTGGTCCCGGTGATGGTGGTGCTGACGGTGCTGCCGTTGTTGTAGACGTCATTCGCCGCCGTATCGACCGTCACGCTGCCGGTGGTCTTGCCCGCTTCGATGGTAATGACCGAGCCATTGCTCAAAGTCACGGTCATCGGCGTGCCGGCCGGGTTGGTCAGGGTGGCGGTGTAAATGATCTGGCCGCCTTCGACCACGGTGCCGGTGGCACTGAGGCTCAGGCCGGTGTTGTCGACCGAGTCGGTAATGGTGGTAACCGCTGGCGTGGTGCTCGGCACCAGGTTCTCGAAGTTGCCGCCGGTGGCGCCAGTGATCGTGGTGCTGACGGTGCTGCCGTTCTGATAAACGTCATTGGCCGCAGTGTCGACGTTCACGGTGCCTGTGGTTTTGCCGGCTTCGATGGTGATGGTCGAACCGTTGGACAGGGTGACAGTGACCGGCGTCTGAGCCGGGTTGTTCAGCGTGGCGGTGTAGGTGATCTGGCCGCCTTCGGTGACCGTCGAACCCGCCGTCAGTGTGAGGGTGGTGGTGTCAGGCGAGTCGGTAATGGTGGTCACGGCCGGGGCCGGGTTTGGCACCAGGTTCTCGAAATTGCCGCCGGTGGCACCGGTAATGGTGGTGGTGACCGTGCTGCCGTTGTTATAGACGTCGTTGGCCGGTGTCGACACGTCAACAGTACCAGTGGTTTTGCCAGCCTCGATGGTGATGGTCGAACCGTTGGACAGGGTGATGGTGACCGGTGTCTGCGCCGGGTTGGTCAATGTCGCGGTGTAAGTAATCTGGCCGCCTTCGGTGACGCTGGCGCCAGCGGTCAAGGTGACCGTGGTGGTGTCGACGGTGTCGGTGACCTGTGTCACGGCCGGAGTCGTCGGCGGGGTGACGGTGATGCCATTGCCACCCGTGGTGCCGGTGACGGTCACGTTGATCTGGGTCGAGTCGTTATAAACAGTGTCGTTCGGCGCGAGCGGGACGTTGACGGTGCCGGTCAGCTGGCCGGCCGGGATCACGATCACCGAGCCGTTGGACAGGGTGATGGTCAGGTCGGTCAGCGGTGCTTGGGTCAGGGTCGCGGTGTAAACCAGTACGCCACCCGCTTCGGTGATGGTCGGCGTGGCGCTCAGGCTCAGGGTCGATTCGCGCTGCACATTGGCGCTGGTGTCAGCCGTCTGGCCACCGGTGGTGAGTTGTGCAGCCTGTGCCGCAGAGCTGAGGCCCGCCGTCGGGAAACCAATGGTCGGGTCGACCCGGCCAGCGGTGGCATCCAGCATCACGAAGCTGTGACCGCCACCTGCCGCACCGCCCGTGCCCGCAGCCGTCGGGCCAGCTGCGGTGGCTTCGAGTTCAGTGGTCGGGTCGGCGCCGGCAACGATGGCTTGTTGCAGTTCTTCAACCGATGGCGCGGCTTGTGCAGTGGCTTCTGACAGGTCCGTGCTGGAATCCGGATCGCTGGCGCTCCATTGAGTGTCGCGGCCCAGGTCCAGAGTCCGGCCGTCAGCCAGTTCAAGCGTAACGGCGCCCGCCGCGCCAGTGTCTACCTGATCGCCGACAAACAACCGGTCGCCTTCAACGAGTACGCGGCGAATGCCCTCTGGGGACACCGCGAAAACCTGACCGACAATGCTTTTGACGATGGCCACAACACTGCTCATTGAAGACTCTCCGGGTGTCACGTTCAGTTGACTTCCATGGACCTGATGGCGTGTTCGCCAAAATCAGTCTGGACGTACTTTTCAAGATATTCGAGGCACAACTTTGACGCGGGTAATCGTCAACAAATTGTCTATATTTTTTCGCTATAAACTATATGCCAAACTATTGACCTTGCAGTTGTCATCCTAAACACTCGCCCCCGTAATGTCACATTGATATTTAGGTAACTACCTGCCCCACAGAGTGTGACTCAGTTCCAAATTCAACCTTTCCGACACACGGTCATTCCGATGGTCATCATCCGATGCAGCGGCACGTTCTGCAGTGATCCAAGACAAGTAATTCCGGGAAATTCCAACCATGCGTTTGCACCTGTTCAAGGCTTTACCCTTCGCCCTTGCCGCCAGTTTTGTTCAGGCGCAGTCACTTCCGGAGGCCATGCAACAAGCGTTGGATGTCCATCCGGAAATCCAGGCAGGTGTTAATAGTCGATTGGCCGCGGATTATCAGTTAAAAGCAGCAAAAGGTGGATACCTTCCAAGGGTCGATCTGCTGGGCGGTTATGGTCGAGAAGGCACTGACAGCGTCACCACTCGCGCTGCCGGCAACAACAATCATTGGGAAACGCTCAACCGTAGCGAGTCGAGTTTGCGCCTGTCGCAAATGGTTTTTGACGGTTTTGCGACGTCCAGTGAAGTGGGCCGTCAACAAGCCACCGTTAATTCCCGCGCTTATTCCTTGTTGGGCACGTCCGAACGTACCGCTCTGACCGTGGCCCAGGTTTATCTGGATGTACTGACCCGCCGCGAGTTCGTGCGCCTGGCCACAGATAACCTGAAAAGCCACGAGCGCATTTTTGACCAGATCAAGTTGCGCACCCAGCGCGGCGTCGGCAGCGGTGCCGATCTCGATCAGGCCGAAGCGCGTATGGCCCAGGCCCGCAACAACCTGATCACCGAACAAACCAACCTGGCGGACGCCGAGACCAACTTCCTCAGTGCCGTGGGCCAGATGCCCGATCAACTGGAGCGCCCGGCCGATTTCCTCGCGCTATTGCCGGCCAACTTGAATGAAGCCCGGGCGCAGATGCTGGAAAACAGCCCGATCCTGCGTTCGGCCGAGTCCGATATCGCCGCCGCCGAGAAACAGTACGACGCCGCAAAATCGTCCTTCTATCCGCGCTTCGATGCCGAGCTGGGTCGCTCCGCCGACAACGATCTCGACGGTCAGAACGGTCACAGCAATGAATGGCAGGCCATGTTGCGCATGCGCTTCAATCTGTATGCCGGCGGCAGCAACAAGGCGGATCTGGAATCCAAGTCCTACCTGTCTAACCAGGCCCTGGATATCCGCAATAACGCCCTGCGCGTATTGAATGAAGAACTGGGCCTGGCCTGGAATGCGTTGAACAACGCCAATGCCCAAGTGCCGATCGCCCAGCAATATGTCGATCACAGCACCAGCGTGCGCACCGCGTACCAGAAGCAGTTCAGCCTTGGTGAGCGTACCTTGCTCGACTTGCTCGACAGTGAAAACGAACTGTTCACCGCTTCACGTCGCCTGGCGGAGATCAAAAACATTCAGTTATTTACTCAGTACCGAATCAAGGCGACCATGGGCGAGTTGCTCAAGAGCCAGGGAGTGGTCGCACCGTTGGCATCCGTTGTGCAGAACGACGTGAAGCCCAAGGTCCAGCTACCCGGGATGAATTGAGTCTTCCCTTTTTACTGTTAGCCAAGAGTGCCGAGCGTGGAATCAGAAGTCAGTCGAGTTCAACTCATTCATGATCCACGCGCGCTGCACGACGATCCGCTACTGGATGGTCTGCTAGCCCTTTGCACCCTGCATCAGAAGCCGGCCAGCGCCGCGATGCTGACCACCGGCCTGCCGTTGCCCAAGCAGCGCCTGAGCGTGGAACTGCTGCCCCGTGCCGCCGCACGCGCCGGCCTGCAAGGGCGGGTGCTGGTGCGCAAACTGGAGCAAATCCCGGCGATTGCGATGCCGGCGCTGTTGCTGCTCAAGGATGGCCGAAGTGCCGTCCTGCTCGGCTGGCAAGGTGACGACCAGGCGCGCCTGCTGCTCAGCGAAAGTGATGGCGGCGAAAGTGTTGTCAGTCGCGAACTGCTGGCCGATGACTACATCGGCAAAGTGTTCTTCGCTCAACCCCAGCACAAATTCGACGTCAATCACGGCACGCTGATCCCGCGCGCGCGCTCGTGGTTCCGTGACACCCTCAAGCGTTCGCGCTGGCTGTATGCCGATGCCATCGCCGCCAGTTTCCTGATCAACATCATCGCCATGGCCGCGCCGCTGTTCGTGATGAACGTCTACGATCGCGTCGTGCCGAACCAGGCTGAATCGACCCTGTGGGTGCTGGCCATCGGCATCACCGGCGCGTATCTGTTCGACCTGATCCTCAAGAGCCTGCGCAGCTTGTGCCTGGACCTGGCCGGGAAGAAAACCGACCTGATCATCTCGGCCACGTTGTTCGAGCGCATCGTCGGCATGGCCATGAAGTACCGCCCGGCCCGGGTCGGCAGCTTCGCCCAGAACATCCATGAGTTTCAGAGCCTGCGCGACTTCCTCGCCTCGCTGACCCTGACCAGCCTGATCGACCTGCCGTTTACACTGCTGATCTTCATGGTCATCGCCATTCTCGGCGGGCACCTGGTGTGGATTCCGGTGCTGGCGTTCCCCATTGCCTTGCTGATCGGCTATGCCTTGCAGAAGCCGCTGGTGGCGACCATGGAACGAACCATGGCCTTGGGCGCCGAGCGTCAGTCGAGCCTGATCGAAACCCTCGCCGGCCTCGATGCGGTGAAGGTCAACAACGCCGAAAGCGAACGCCAGTATCAGTGGGAACAGACCATCGGCACCCTCAGCCGCCTCGAGCTGCGGGTGAAAATGCTCTCCGGTCTGGCGATGAACATCACCTTGCTGATCCAGCAATTGGCCGGGGTGATCATGATCGTCTTCGGCGTGTACCAGATCATCGACGGTCATCTGAGCATGGGCGGTCTGATCGCCTGCTACATGCTCAGTGGCCGCGCGCTCAGCCCGCTGGCTTCGTTGTCCGGCCTGCTGACCCGCTACCAGCAAGCGCGGGTGACCATGGTATCGGTGGACCAGATGATGGAGCTGCCGCAAGAACGCAACTTCGAAGAACGTCCGCTGAGCCGCAAGGTGCTGCAAGGCGCCATCGAATGCCGGCAGATGAATTTCACCTACCCGAATCAACAGAACGCGGCGCTGAACAACATCAACCTGGTCATCAAGCCGGGCGAGAAGATCGGCATCATCGGTCGCAGCGGCTCGGGCAAAAGCTCCCTGGCCAAACTGCTGGTGGGGCTCTATCAACCGGACGACGGCGCCTTGTTGGTGGACGGCGTCGACATCCGTCAGATCGACGTCAGCGAATTGCGCCACAACATTGGCTACGTGGCGCAGGACATCCAGCTGCTGGCCGGCACCCTGCGCGACAACCTGGTCTCGGGTGCGCGCTATGTAGAAGACGAAGTGGTGCTGCAAGCCGCCGAACTGGCCGGCGTGCATGAGTTCGCCCGCCTGCATCCGCAAGGCTATGAGCTGCAAGTCGGCGAACGCGGGCAGAACCTGTCCGGCGGTCAGCGCCAGAACGTGGCCCTGGCCCGTGCGTTGCTGCTCAACCCGCCGATCCTGCTGCTCGACGAACCGACCAGCGCCATGGACAACACCGGCGAAGAACGCCTCAAGCAACGCCTCGCGGCGGTGATTGAAAACAAGACCGTGGTGCTGGTGACGCACCGGGCATCGCTGTTGTCGCTGGTGGATCGCCTGATCGTCATCGACCGTGGACAAATACTCGCCGATGGCCCGAAAGCCGCCGTGATGGAAGCGTTGAAGAAGGGGCAGATCAGTGTTGCTTAAGTCGGGTTTCAAGGATTCGATCAGCCGTTACTTCAAAGGCTCCGAGTCGCTCCATGGCCAGCCACTTCCCGAGGTCAATAAAGCCCTTATCGAAGACGCCCCGCGCGTGGTGCGGCTGACGATCTGGGCGATTATCGGTTTCTTCGTGTTCCTGATGCTCTGGGCCAATTACGCGGTGATCGACGAAGTCACCAAGGGCGACGGTAAAGCGATTCCGTCATCGAAGATCCAGAAAATCCAGAACCTTGAGGGCGGTATCGTCTCCGAGCTGTTCGTCACCGAAGGGCAGATTGTCGATGCCGGCGCACCGCTGATTCGCCTGGACGACACGCGGTTTGCCTCCAATGTGGGCGAGACCGAAGCCGATCGACTGTCGATGCTGCTGCGCGTGGAGCGCTTGAGCGCCGAGGTTGATGACCGTCCGTTGAACTTCCCCGCTGATGTGCTGAAGGCTGTTCCTGGCCAGGCAGCCAGCGAAGAGTCGCTGTACATCAGTCGTCGTCAGCAACTGCACGATGAAATCGGTGGTTTGCAGGAGCAGTTCATCCAGCGTCAACAAGAACTGCGCGAGTTCACCTCCAAACAGTCTCAGTATCGCAACGCGTTGTCGCTGCAGCGTCAGGAAATCAACATGTCCGAGCCGTTGGTGGCTCAGGGCGCGGTATCGCCGGTCGAGGTGTTGCGGCTCAAGCGTGCCGAGGTCGAAACCCGTGGGCAACTGGACGCCACGACGCTGGCAATCCCGCGCGCCGAATCGGCAATCAAGGAAGTGCAGCGCAAGATCGACGAGACGCGCGGCAAGTTCCGCAGCGAAGCCCTGACCCAACTCAACGAGGCGCGCACCGATCTGAACAAGGCCCAGGCCACCGGCAAGGCGCTGGAAGATCGGGTCAGCCGGACGCTGGTCACCTCGCCGGTGCGCGGCATCGTCAACAAGTTGCTGGTGAACACCATTGGCGGCGTGATCCAGCCGGGCAGCGACCTGGTGGAAATCGTACCGCTGGACGACACCTTGCTGGTGGAAGCGAAGATCCGCCCGCAGGACATCGCGTTCCTGCACCCGGGCCAGGAAGCGACGGTGAAGTTCACGGCGTATGACTACACCATTTACGGTGGGCTGAAGGCCAGGCTTGAGCAGATCGGTGCCGACACCATCACCGATGAAGACAAGAAAACCACGTACTACATCATCAAACTGCGCACGGATCGCAGTCACTTGGGGACGGATGAAAAGCCCTTGTTGATCATCCCGGGGATGGTGGCTTCGGTGGATATCATTACCGGCAAGAAGACCGTGCTCAGCTATTTGCTCAAGCCGATTATCCGGGCTCGGGCCGAGGCGTTGCACGAGCGGTAGTTCTCGGTTGGGGCTGATGGCCTCTTCGCGGGCAAGCCTCGCTCCTACAGGGATTTGAACGCACTATCCCATGTAGGAGCGAGGCTTGCCCGCGAAGGCGGCCTCAAGAACGGCGTAACCCAAAAGCCATATCGTTATTCATTAACGGTATTTAAATTTAAATTCTTATACCTATAAAGTCATCCTCCTGCGTACCTGCCGACCAATCGGCGCGCCGCACGACACGAACCAACACGGGACCTCCGTGAGTTTCTTGATCGACGCGCGCGCCCTTGAGCGTGCCGTGCGTGGGAGTGATTTTTATGTCAGCCGTCTCTGCGTCACCCGCAATCGCGCCACAAACCTTCGACATTCGCCCGTTCAGCGGCGCTGTCGGTGCCGAAATCATCGGTCTGGACCTGTCTCGCCCGATCAATGATCAGGATTTCGCCCGCATCCACCGCGCGCACCTGGATCATCACGTCGTGGTGTTCCGCGACCAGCGCATTACCCCCGAGCAGCACATCGCTTTCAGCCGCCGATTCGGCGTGTTGCAGATCCATGTGCTCAAGCAGTTCTTGCTGGCCGGTCACCCGGAAATCCTCATCGTTTCCAACATCATCGAAAACGGCCAATCCATCGGCCTCGGTGACGCCGGCAAGTTCTGGCACTCCGACCTGTCCTATAAAGAACTGCCAAGCCTGGGCTCGATGTTGCACGCCCAGGAGTTGCCGTCCGAGGGCGGCGACACGCTCTTCGCCGACATGTACAAAGCCTGGGACAACCTGCCCGACGCACTGCGCAAAGCGGTTGAAGGCCGCTCGGCGGCGCACTCCTACACCGCGCGCTACAGCGAAACCAAATTCGAAGGCAACTGGCGCCCGACCCTGACGCCGGATCAACTCGCTCAAGTCGCCGAAGTGGTCCACCCGATCGTGCGCACCCACCCGGAAAACGGTCGCAAGGCGTTGTTCGTCAGCGAAGGCTTCACCACCCGCATCGTCGGTTTGCCAGAAGACGAGAGCAAGCAGCTGCTCGACGAGCTCTATGCCCACAGCGTCTTGCCGCAAAACATCTACCGCCATCAATGGCAGGCCCATGACCTGGTGTTCTGGGACAACCGTTCGCTGATCCACCTTGCCGCCGGATGCCCAAGCCATCTGCGCCGCAAGCTGTATCGCACCACCATCCAGGGCGACGCGCCTTTCTGATTTGTCGGAGAACTTCCATGTCCAAACGTCTTCCATTCGCGCCGCTGGCCGCTGCTATCGGTTTGGGTTTGAGCCTGATCGCCGGCAGCCTGGTGGCGCCGACCGTGGCCCACGCCGAAGGTGAAATCCGCATCGCCGAGCAGTTCGGCATCGTCTACTTATTGCTCAACGTGGTGCGTGATCAGAACTTGATCGAGAAGTACGGCAAGCAGGAAGGCATCGACATCAAAGTCGACTGGACTCAGTTGTCCGGTGGCGCGGCGGTCAACGATGCGCTGCTCTCAGGCTCGATTGATATCGCCGGTGCGGGCGTTGGTCCGCTGCTGACCATCTGGGATCGCACCCACGGCAAGCAGAACGTCAAGGCCGTGGCTTCCCTTGGCAACTTTCCGTACTACCTGGTGAGCAACAATCCCAAGGTCAAAACCATCGCCGATTTCACGGAGAAGGACCGCATCGCGGTACCGGCGGTGGGCGTTTCGGTGCAGTCGCGCTTCCTGCAATACGCGGCCGCCAAACAGTGGGGAGACAAGGAATTCAACCGTCTCGACAAGTACACCATCGCCCTTCCGCACCCGGACGCCACGGCTGCGCTGATCGCTGGCGGCACTGAACTGACCGGTCATTTCTCCAACCCGCCGTTCCAGGATCAAGCGTTGGAAAACCCCAATGTGCATGTGGTGCTGAACACCTATGACCTGCTCGGTCCGAACTCGCCGACGGTGCTGTTCGCCACCGAGAAATTTCGCGATGAGAACCCGAAAACCTACAAGGCGTTCGTCGAGGCACTGACCGAAGCGGCGCAATTCGCCCAGAACGATAAAGGCGCCGCAGCGGACACGTACATCCGTGTCACCAAAGCCAAAATCGACCGCGCCGCACTGCTGAAAATCATCGACAACCCGCAGTTCGAATTCAGCGTCACGCCGAAAAATACCTACCCACTGGCCGAATTCCTGTACCGCGTTGGCGCGATCAAAAACAAACCGGATTCGTGGAAGGATTACTTCTTCCAGGACGCCAAACCGCTGCAAGGGAGCTGATCGACATGAACGCCCCTTTGTAAGGCCACACGGTCAGCAAACCGAACGCGCCAGCCCATGCGCTGCTGTCGGTCGACAATGTCAGCCTCGAATACCGCACGCCTCAGCGGGTGGTTCGGGCGACACACCACGTCAGTTTTGAAATCGACCCGGCGGACCGCTTTGTGCTGCTCGGCCCTTCGGGTTGCGGTAAATCGACGTTGCTCAAAGCGGTCGCCGGGTTCATTCAACCGTGCGAGGGCGAGATTCGGCTGCAAGGCCGGACCGTCCATGCACCGGGGCCGGACCGGATTGTCGTCTTCCAGGAATTCGATCAGCTGCCGCCGTGGAAAACCGTCAAACAGAACGTGATTTTTCCGCTGCTGGCGTCGAAAACCCTCAAGCGCAAAGAGGCCGAAGAACGGGCGCTGCATTACCTGGACAAAGTTGGTCTGGCGGCGTTTGCCGATGCCTATCCGCACACCTTGTCCGGTGGCATGAAGGCGCGTGTGGCGATTGCCCGGGCGTTGGCGATGCAGCCGTAAATCCTCCTGATGGACGAACCCTTTGCCGCCCTCGATGCGCTGACTCGCCGCAAGATGCAGGAAGAATTGCTGCTGCTCTGGGAAGAGGTGCGCTTCACGCTGCTGTTCGTCACGCACTCCATCGAAGAAGCGCTGGTGGTGGGCAATCGTATCCTGCTGCTGTCGCCGCACCCGGGGCGGGTGCGGGCCGAAGTCCACAGCCATCAATACGATTTGCACAGCCTTGGCGGCGTGGCGTTTCAAGCGTCGGCGCGACGGATTCATCGGCTGTTGTTCGATGAAGGCCAGTCGCCGGAAACCGAGCGTGAGTTGGATTTTTCCGACATTCGCATCGCTTATTGAGCCATTAAGAGGAGTGCCCGATGAGCCATTTATCATCTGCGCGTGAAGCATTCGAAACCGTATTGCAGCCATTGACCAGCGTGCCGGTGGAGCGGGAATTGCCGCTCGGCCAGCGCCTGTGGCAACAAGCCTGGCTGCGTAAAGGCCTGATCCTGATTTTGCTCGCCTTGCTGTGGGAGGTGGTTGCGCGGATTCAGAACAACGACCTGCTGCTGCCGAGTTTTCTGCAAACTGGCAGCGCGCTGTATGACGGTTTGCTCAGCGGCGAGTTACTAGGCAAGGTCTGGATTTCGTTGGTGGTGTTGCTCAAGGGTTACTTGATCGGCATCGTCCTGGCGTTTGCCCTGACTACGTTGGCGGTGTCGACGCAGTTCGGGCGCGATCTGCTGAGCACCTTGACCTCGATGTTCAACCCGCTGCCGGCGATTGCGTTGTTGCCTTTGGCGCTGCTGTGGTTTGGTCTGGGGCAGAACAGCCTGATTTTTGTGTTGGTGCACTCGGTGCTCTGGGCCTTGGCGCTGAATACCTATGCCGGGTTTCTCGGTGTCTCGGAAACCCTGCGCATGGCCGGACGTAATTACGGCCTCAAGGGGATGCGTTTTGTGCTGTTCATCCTGATTCCAGCGGCACTGCCGTCGATCCTTGCCGGGTTGAAAATCGGCTGGGCGTTCGCCTGGCGCACGCTGATTGCCGCTGAGCTTGTGTTTGGCGCTACCAGCGGCAAAGGCGGGCTGGGCTGGTACATTTTTCAGAACCGTAATGAGCTGTACACCGACAAGGTGTTTGCCGGGTTGGCGGTAGTGATCTTGATTGGGTTGCTGGTGGAGAACCTGGTGTTTGACTCGCTGGAGCGGGTCACCGTTAAGCGCTGGGGGATGCAGCGCTGAGTTTTGCGGTGTCTGGTCTGACGCCATCGCGAGCAGGCTCGCTCCCACAGTTGATCTTCAGTGAACACAAATTATGTATACGACGGAGATCCAATGTGGGAGCGAGCCTGCTCGCGATGGCGGCGGTCAATTCACCGCCAATCTACCCGGCTAAACCTTGGCCTGAGCCTGCGCCATCTTCAATTCCTCCCAATGATCCAGCGCTCGCTCTACGAGCAACTGCACACCATCGGCCATGCGGCTGAGCGCCAGGGCGACCGAGCGGCGTGTGCCGTCCACGTCGTCTGCCAGATCGGCCGCAATGGCGCTGATGGACAGCAGGTCTTCGGAGGCGTTGGCCAGCAGGGCTTCAGTGTCGATGTCGGGAGAGACGGTGAAGAGATGGCCTTTGCGGCGTTTGGCTGGTTTTCCGTCAGCCGGGGGGAAGTAGTGGGCAAAGGCGCGGTCTGCGGCTTCTTTGAGTTTTTCGGCTTCGAGGGAATCTTCGGAATCATTGCCAGAGTTACCTGGCGGATTCGGCGTAATTTTGTGCATATATAAAAACTCCTAAACAGTAAGTTAGAGCCGTCACCGTTCGCTTGCACGCGAATAGGGTGGCGGCCGTGCGCAGGTGTGCAAGACCGGGACTGTTTAGGACACCCAGCAGATCCGAGGATCTCCTGCGCGCAGCCGCCATAAAGCAATGAGCCATGGCAATTGCGACCCAAACAGTTTCGTCGGACTTGCACGTCCGTGTCACCGTTTATTCAGTGACAAACCCAGACTAGACCTGGGTTCAGGCCGGAACAAGTTCACCAACACCACTACAACTTGAAGGAAATCTCCGACGCAGCTGCCAGACGTTGGTGTTTGCGCAGAAGGTCAGGATTTGGACGACAAATCCGCCATCCCCTTGAGCAACTCGATCGGCAACGGGAAGACAATCGTCGACGTCTTGTCACCGGCAATCGAACTCAACGTCTGCATGTACCGCAACTGCATCGCCCCAGGCTGGCGGCCAAGCATTTCTGCCGCTTGCATGAGTTTTTCCGAGGCCTGCAATTCGCCTTCGGCGTGAATCACCTTGGCTCGCCGTTCCCGTTCGGCTTCGGCCTGTTTGGCGATGGCGCGGACCATCGATTCGTTGAGGTCGACGTGCTTGATCTCGACGTTCGCCACCTTGATGCCCCAGGCATCGGTCTGGGCGTCGAGCACTTGCTGGATGTCGATGTTCAGCCGTTCCCGTTCGGCCAGCAGTTCATCGAGTTCATGTTTACCCAGCACCGCCCGCAACGTGGTCTGGGCCAATTGGCTGGTGGCCATGAGGAAGTCTTCAACTTGGATAATGGCTTTCTGTGGGTCGAGCACGCGGAAATACAGCACGGCGTTGACCTTGACAGAGACGTTGTCGCGGGTGATCACGTCTTGCGGCGGTACGTCGAGCACCACGGTGCGCAGATCGACGCGAACCATTTGCTGGACCACCGGAATCAGCAGGATCAGGCCCGGGCCTTTGACCTGCCAGAAGCGCCCGAGCTGGAACACCACCCCGCGCTCGTATTCGCGCAGGATGCGGAAGGTCGACCCCGCCAGCGCGATCAGCAGTAACAGCAGCGCGGCAAATCCCAGTTGCAGGCCCATGTCTATTCTCCCTTCGACGCCGCATCAGCCGCGGCCACTTCCAGCAGTAATCCCTTGCGCGCCACTACCCGGACCCTTTGCCCGGGTTGCAGCGGCGTGACGCTGAGGACTTGCCACTTCTCTCCTTGCAGATGCACCCAGCCGTTATAGGCATTGCCGGCCAGCGACAACACCGGGGCCACGCTACCCACCAGTCCTGCATCGCCACTGACGTTTTCGCGCGGTCGGGTTTTCAGGGCGTGGATCAGCAGGAAGATCAGCAGCAGGGCACTCACCAGTCCCAGGCCGATCATCAACGGAACAGGGACTTCGGTGTTGGTCATGATCACCGCGCCGATCACGAACATCACAATGCCGCCCAGCCCGATCACGCCGTAATTGGGTAAGGCCGCCTCGGCGATCAGAAACGCGATGCCGAACGTGATCAGCCAGATCCCCATGGGGTTGGGAGCCAGCAGGACGACGGTGTCCGCCGCGAAGACCGATACGCTCAAGGCCAACAGCAGCGCAATTGCCCAGCAACGAGTGTTCACGTGACCCTCCGGGAGAGTCATTGATGGTTCTTTATACAGTCTAGCTGAGCTGTGGATTGTACGAATTTTGACCAGTTGTTGACCTTGGCCCGGCGGGCGGATTTCACTCCGCAACGCGCCAGCAGGCCTAGACTTTCAGTACGAAGAAGAGTGTTAACCATCGTCCGCCAAACAGTGTTTGCGGACACCGAGGTGCATCATGCGTATGGCAAGAACCCTGCAGAGCAGTCTGGATAAGGCGCACTGCGAATATGACATCGTCTCCCACCCGCACTCGGCCAGCAGCCTTGAGACTGCGCGGCTTGCGGGCATTCCTGCCGAACGGATGGCCAAGTCGGTGATCCTCGACGACCACCACGGTCACTACCTGATGGCCGTGCTGCCCGCCAGCCGTCATCTGGACCTGAGTAAAGTGCGCAGCAGCGGTGAATGGCAGGTCTCCCGGGAAAGCAACCTGCCGCACATGTTCGCTGATTGCGAACGCGGCGCTGTGCCCGCCTTGGGCGAGGCCTATGGGCTCGATGTGGTCATCGATCCGCTACTGACCCGGCAGAAAGAAATTTACCTGGAAGCCGGCAACCACACCAATCTGCTTCACATGGACATGACGCAGTTTCTGAAAATGGTGCCGCACGCCGAGGTGCGAGAGTTGAGCCAGTGAGTTTTGTGGAGTCAGCTACATCGCCTTCGCGGGCAAGCCTCGCTCCTACTGGTGACAGCGTGATCCTGTAGGAGCGAGGCTTGCCCGCGAATGACTGCGCAGCAGTTACCCCATCATTTGCCATAAAAAAGGAGCCCGACATGGAATCCCCAACCCACAGCCTCCCCTCGCTGTTCAAACAACTCGGCCTGCCGGACGACGCCGAAAGCATCGACAAATTCATCGCCACCCATTCACCGCTCAAGCCCGAATTGCATCTGGCCGATGCGTTTTTCTGGAGCGAGGGCCAAGCGCAGTTGTTGCGTGAGGAAATTCTGGATGACGCGGATTGGGCGGAGGTGGTGGATCAACTGGATGTGCTGATGAGGAAGGGGCGTGGGGTGTAAAAAAAACTGATGGAAAATGGCGAAATGTAAAAAAAACTGGTGAGCGGTAAAAAAATCTGGGCTTTAATCGCCAAAGTGAATTTTTTCTGTGGACGCTCGCTATGCCATTTGTTGGATACGCCTACCTGCATGATGCTCTGAGCCTTAAGGCATTCGCACCCCAACGCGCTGCGATGATCAAGCCAGTCACTCGTATTACATTGATCGGTGATTGCTTGGCTGTTCCCCAGTCAGTGGCTCCCGCTCAGGGCTCGATGCTTGAGCATATTCTCTTCGCCCTCAAGCACGAAGGCGTCAATCTTTGCATTCTTGCCCAAGCGCTTGAAGCTGTTTCTGCTGAGCAACTGCTGAATGAGTTGGCCAAATCCCCGAATGGTGTGTTTATCCGTAAAGCCTGCTTTTTGTGGGAGAGCTTCAACGGGCAACAACTTGAGTATTCGACACCGGTTCGGGGCAGTGTTGTCGCGCTATTCGATCCCAAACGCTATGTAACTGGCCCAGCATCGCGCAATAGCCGCTGGCGCGTCGACTTTAACGGCTTGGGCTCTCTACGCTACTGCGCCACCGTAGAACGAACGCCTGAACTCGAAGCCTTGCTTGATCTCGACATTCTCGGCCGAGCCAAAGCCTTTATGGCGACATTACCGCCCGAAATGATGGACCGCGCCATCAACTGGGCTTACCTGCACGAAACCCGCGATTCCTTCGCCATCGAGAAAGAAGAACCCAGCGAGGAAAAATCACGCCGCTTTGTTCAACTGCTGCGCCAGGCCCATGAAGGGCGCGAGTTGAGTGAAGACTATCTGGTCGAATTGCAGAACAGCACCGTTTCCAATCCTTTCGATAAAGCTGTCCTGTTTCGCCACGAACAGAATCATCTGCATAACGGTTTGCGTGGCGCCGCTGGCGTCAGCTACGTACCGCCCACACCGGATCTGTGCCGTGAGCTGATGGAAGAGTTGATGACCTTCGGCAATCAGTCTTCAAAGCAAGTCGATCCACTGGTGGCGGCTGCCGTGACGGCATTTGGATTCGTTTTCCTCCATCCGTTCATGGATGGTAATGGTCGACTTTCACGTTTCCTGATTCATCAAACCCTTTGCCATTCCGGGGCCTTGGAAAATGGTTTGCTGTTGCCCGTCTCCGTGGCCATGAAACACGAGGAGGCGAACTACCTGGAAGCGCTTAAGGAATTCTCAAAACCTGCTCGCGAGTTCTGGAACGTCACCTGGCTGGACGCCGACCAAATGGCCTTCGAATTCATTGGCCACCCGTCCATTTATCGCTTCTGGGACGCCACCCATTGCGTCGAATTCACGTTGCAGATGGCGCGCCGCGCGCTGGAAATCGAATTGCGGGAGGAGACCGAGTTTCTTGACCGTTACGACCGTGTGGTCAAAGCGGTCAATCAGCGTTTCGATGTTCGCGGCAGCGATTTGTCGAAGCTGGTGATGATGTGCCTGGATAACGACGGCAAGGTTTCAAAACACCGACGCAAGCAGTTTCAGTACAGCGTGACGGAGGAGGTTTTGGATTTTATTGAGAGAGAAGCGGGAAGATTGTTGGGCGATGGTTAGGGGACAAACATCCCTCTGGTCACAGAATTGTTTCAAAACTTGACCAACTTTCCCCTCCAATGCCATATTGATAGTTAGCAAACTAACAGTGTGCATTTCCCCTCGTGCCGAAAAACCTCGACGCTCTCCAGATGAACATCAGCAGCTCCATGGTGGTGGCCGCCCGGCATTGGCGGAAGATCTGCCAGACCACGCTGGTCAACTATGGAATTTCCGAAGCCTGCGCCGTCCCGTTGTTGATGATCGGGCGTCTGGGCGAGGGTGTGCGGCAGGTGACGGTGGCGCAGGCGGCGGGGATGGAGAGTCCGTCGCTGGTGCGTCTGCTCGACCAGCTGTGCCATGCCGGTTATGTCTGTCGCACTGAAGACGTCCATGACCGCCGCGCCAAATGCCTGAGCTTGACCGAAACCGGTCGGGAACTGGTGCAGGCTGTCGAGATCGAGCTGGTGCGTTTGCGCAATGAAGTGCTCGAAGGCATCGACCGCAGTGATCTGGAAGCGACGCTGCGGGTGCTGCGAGCCTTTGAAGCGGCCAACCCGCCCTCGGTGGCCAACCCTTGAGCGGATTTTTCACCGGCGTTCCTCCTGCGCGGGACTGGTTCTACGGGGTGCGCACGTTCGCGGCGTCGATGATTGCGCTGTACATCGCCATGCTCATGCAAATGCCGCGTCCGTATTGGGCGATGGCCACGGTGTACATCGTTTCCAGCCCTTTCGTCGGGCCCACCAGTTCCAAGGCGCTGTACCGTGCGGTCGGCACTTTTCTCGGTGCGGCGGCCGCGGTTTTTTTCGTGCCGATGTTTGTCCAGAGCCCGTATGTGCTGGTGGTCGTGATCGCGCTGTGGACCGGGACGTTGCTGTTCCTGTCCCTGCATCTGCGCACGGCCAACAGTTACGCCTTGATGCTCGCCGGTTACACCTTGCCGCTGATCGCCCTGCCGGTGCTGGATAACCCGCTGGCGGTGTGGGACATCGCCGAGGCGCGGACCGAAGAAATCTTCCTCGGCATCGCCGTGGCGGCGGTGGTCGGCGCGATGTTCTGGCCCCGGCGACTGGCGCCGGTGTTCAACGATTCGGTGAACAAATGGTTCGCCGATGCCTCGACTTACAGCCAGCGTTTTCTCAGCCGGGACGTACAGCCGAACGAAGTCAGTGCCTTGCGCTCTGCAATGGTGGCGACCTTCAACAGCCTGGAATTGATGATCGGCCAGTTGCCCCACGAGGGCGCGCGGCCGCAGACGGTGCGTAATACCAAGGAACTGCGCGGTCGGATGATTCACCTGCTGCCCGTGATCGATGCCCTCGACGACGCGCTCTACGCCCTTGAACGCAGAACGCCCGAGCTTGTGGATAAGTTCTCGCCGCTGCTGGTATCGACCACCGAATGGCTGGATCACAAGGATGCCGACCTCGGCCGCTGGCAGGCACTCAAAGATCAACTTGAGGCCTTGCAGCCGTCCGCCGAAGCGCTGAATGACCGCAAGCAGCTGCTGTTCTCCAACGCCCTGTATCGCCTCGGTGAGTGGATCGATTTATGGCAAGACTGCCGCAGCCTGCAAGACGCCATTCAGTGCGAAAGCCAGGACAGCTGGCGCGCGGTGTATCGGCATTGGCGCCTGGGTCGCCTGTCGCCGTTTCTCGACCGGGGGCTGATGCTTTATTCGGCGGCGTCCACGGTGACCGCGATCATTGTCGCCTCGGTGCTGTGGATTCTGCTCGGTTGGACCGATGGCGGCGCTGCGGTGATTCTGGCGGCGGTGGCGTGCAGTTTCTTCGCCTCGATGGACGACCCGGCGCCGCAGATTTTCCGGTTCTTTTTCTGGACCGCGATGTCGGTGTTGTTCGCCAGTCTTTATCTGTTCCTGGTCCTGCCCAACTTGCATGACTTCCCGATGCTGGTGTTGGCGTTTGCCGTGCCGTTCATCTGCATCGGCACCCTGACGGTCAAGCCGCAGTTTTACCTGGGCATGCTGCTGACTCTGGTCAACACCTCGTCGTTCATCAGCATTCAGGGCGCTTACGACGCGGATTTCCTCAGCTTCGCCAACTCCAACCTCGCCGGCCCCGTCGGCTTGCTGTTTGCCTTTGTCTGGACCCTGATCGCCCGGCCGTTCGGCGCGGAACTGGCGGCCAAGCGCCTGACCCGTTTCAGCTGGCGCGACATTGTCAGCCTGACCGAGCCCGCCACGCTGGCCGAACATCGGCACCTGGGCGTGCAGATGCTCGATCGCCTGATGCAGCATCTGCCGCGCCTGGCCATGACCGGGCAAGACACTGGCATCGCGCTGCGGGAAGTGCGCGTAGCACTGAACCTGCTCGACTTGCTGGCTTACACGCCGCGAGTGCTCGGCGCACCGCAAGTGCTGCTGCATCAAGTGGTGGCCGAGGTCGGCGACTACTTCAAGGCGTGCTTGAAGGCGGGCGAGCGATTGCCTGCACCAAGCCCGCTGCTGATGACCCTCGACCGCACCCGCCGCGCCCTGAACACCGAGTGTGATGACGGCGCTCGCCTGCATCTGTTGCACGCGTTGAGCGGCCTGCGCCTGTCTCTGTTGCCAGGGGTGGAATTCGTCGCCTCGGGCGAACTCGAAGAACCGCTTCCCCATGGCATCGATGGAGCGCCTTTATGATCGGTGATCTGGATATCAGCGGGGTGTTCCTGCCCACGCTGCTGGTGCTGATGGGCATTACGTATCTGTTGTTCCTGTTGGTGCACGGGTTGCTGACGCGTCTGCACTTTTACCGTCTGGTCTGGCACCGGGCATTGTTTAACGTGGCTCTCTACGCCTTGCTGCTCGGCGCCGTGGACTCACTCAGTCGATACCTGATGACATGAAAAAGCCTTTTTTGACCCTCGGTCGCGTGGTCCTGACCTTGCTGATCGTGACCTTCGCCGTCGTCGTGGTCTGGCGCATGGTGATGTATTACATGTTCGCGCCCTGGACCCGGGACGGGCACATCCGTGCAGACATCGTGCAGATCGCGCCGGACGTGTCCGGGCTGATCCAGCAAGTGGAGGTGCGTGACAACCAGTTGGTCAAACGTGGGCAGGTGCTGTTCAGCATCGACCAGGACCGATTCAAACTGGCCTTGCGTCAGGCGAAGGCCGCGGTCGCTGACCGTCAGGAAACCCTGGCCCAGGCGCAACGCGAAGCCAAGCGTAACCGTGGCCTGGGCAATCTGGTGCCGGGCGAGCAGCTGGAAGAAAGCCAGTCGCGGGTCGCCCGTGCCGAAGTGGCCTTGATGGAAGCCCAGGTGGCGGTGGACAGCGCCCAACTCAACCTTGACCGTTCGACCATCCGCAGCCCGGTGGACGGCTACGTCAACGACCGTGCACCGCGAGCACAGGAATTCGTCACGGCCGGGCGCGCGGTGTTGTCGGTGGTGGACAGCAATTCGTTCCACATCGACGGCTATTTCGAAGAAACCAAACTCGATGGCATTCATGTCGGCCAGTCGGTCGACATCCGCGTGATCGGCGACCGCGCGCGTTTGCGCGGCCATGTGGAAAGCATCGTTGCCGGCATCGAAGACCGCGACCGTAGCAGCGGCAGCAACCTGCTGCCCAACGTCAATCCGGCGTTCAGCTGGGTGAGGCTGGCCCAGCGGATTCCCGTGCGGATTGCCTTCGATGACGTACCCGCGGACTTCCGCATGATCGCCGGGCGCACCGCGACGGTATCGATCATGGATGACCAGCCGCAGGAGCCCGCTAAATGAGCAGGGCCTCGGGTTTGGCCGTCGCCGGTTTAGGCTTGTTGCTGTCGGCCTGTCAGGTGGTCGGGCCGGATTATCAGTTGCCGGACGAAGCCGCTGTCCACCGTGAAGACCTGCAGGGCGACCTTGCGGTGAACGGCAAAAATGTCGTCTCGGCCCCGGTGCCCGCCGATTGGTGGCGCTTGTATCAAGACCCACGCCTGGACCAATTAGTGCAGCAGGCCATGGTCACCAATACCGATTTGCGCGTGGCGGCGGCGAGCCTTTCACGGGCCCGCGCTCAGGTTGACGAAGCGCAGGCGGCGGGCGGCTGGAGCGGCGGCGTGAAGATGGGCGCCCAGCGTTTGCAGGAATCCGGCGAAGCCTTCTTGCTGCCAGAGAAAGTGCCGGTGGCCAACGTCGGCGACATCGGCATTACCACCTCGTATCAGTTCGACCTGTTCGGCACCTTGCAGCGCGGTATCGAAGCGGCCAAGGCCAATGCCGACGCGACTCAGGCCGCCGCCGATACCGCACGAATCACCTTGGTCGCCGATGTGGTCCGGGCGTACACCCAAGTGTGCGCGGCCAATGAAGAGCGGGAAATCGCCCAGCATTCCCTCGATCTGCAAGCCCAGGGCACCACCCTGATCCAGCGCCTGCGGGACGCCGGACGCGGCGATGAAACCCAGGTCACTCGCTCGCAAACCCAATTCAAATCCTTGCGCGCCGACATGCCGCGTTATGAAGCGGCGCGTCAGGCCGGGTTGTTCCGTTTGTCGATGCTGTTGGCCAAACCGGTCGAGCAGTTGCCGGCCGGAACCGCCACTTGCAACCAACTGCCGAAAATTACCCAATTATTGCCGGTCGGTGACGGCGCAACCCTGCTCAAGCGCCGCCCGGATGTGCGCCAGGCGGAACGTCGACTGGCGGCCGCGACCGCGGGCATTGGCATCGCCACGGGTGAGCTGTACCCGGACATCAGCATCGGCGCGACCGTCGGCACAGTCGGTATCCTGGAAAACCTCGGCAAACCGGCGACCAATCGCTGGGGCTTCGGCCCATTGCTGACCTGGACCGTGCCATCCAACGGTTCCCGCGCACGAATCCGCGAGGCAGAAGCGACGACCCAAGGCACGCTGGCGCATTTCGACGGCGTGGTGCTCAACGCCATCCGCGAAACCCAGACCAGCCTGGCGCAGTACTCGGCGCTGCTGCAACGCCGCGATGCGTTGGCCGACGCCGAACAATCGGCGCAACTGGCCGCCGACCAGACCCACCGCTTCTTCCAGGCCGGCCGCGCATCGTTCCTGGCGGACCTGCAAGCGACCCGCACCTACACCGATGTGCGGGCGCAATTGGCCTCCGCGAACACGCAAGTTGCCATGAGCCAGATCGATCTGTTCCTCGCGTTGGGCGGCGGTTGGGAAAGCGGACGAACGCAAGGCACGAACACCGGCAAACCCTGAGGCCGTTGCTATGCTTTGATTTGATGAGGTCGCGCGACGGGCTCATCGATCAAGGCTCGCGTTGGTCATGGGGATCTAATAATGAAAAACCCTTATGCTCCCGGCTTCTGGTGCGCTATTACGGCATTGGTCCTGCTGTCGGC
Source organism: Pseudomonas sp. LBUM1669 (assembly GCF_059695705.1). Lineage (NCBI taxonomy): Bacteria > Pseudomonadati > Pseudomonadota > Gammaproteobacteria > Pseudomonadales > Pseudomonadaceae > Pseudomonas > Pseudomonas sp. LBUM1669. Next base: position 171,014 of record NZ_CP166784.1, read on the forward strand.
CACCTATTTCTACGGCATCATGCTGGCCCACCAGATCGACAAGGCGCTGGTGTTCCTCGACAGCGCTGCGGCGCTGATTGCCGTGATGGCGATCGTCGTGGTGGCCTGGGCGTCAGTCCAGGGCCAGCGCATCAAGAAAAGACAACTCGAACAAGGCAAGACCCTGGTGCTGATCTGGGACACCAAGGTGGCTTTGCGCCGGGTCGAAACGGTGTTCGACCGCTATTTCTGGGGCAGTTACTGGCAGCCGGGGCGCACGTTCCAGGAAGTCATGGGCGAACTCACCGGCACGCCGCTGGAAAAAAGCCTCGAGACCCTGAAAAAGCAATGCCTTGAACTGGACAGGCAAGTCTCCGAGGACGGCAGGCACTGGCTGATTAACGCCCGCGAACTCTCCGATGTCGCCGCCGCCATGGCCCGCGAACGTTATCAGCTGGACTTCTGCGATCCCCGTGCGGACGTGACGGGCGGGGCGGTGATCAATCGTGATTTTGAAGTGCTGGTGTATACGTGGACGGCGCGGCTCAAGAGCTTTGATCATCAGCTGGATGAGATGGAAGTTCAGTATTCCTGAATTGATGTTGTCTGTATTGACGCCTTCGCGGGCAAGCCTCGCTCCTACAAGGATCATGGGATACCTGTAGGAGCGAGGCTTGCCCGCGAAGGCGATTTCATGCCCGCCGAAACTCTCGCCCCGTGTGTGCGGTCCATAGACACTCTTTAACCTTTAAACATTGGGCCTCCCAGTGCGCCTGATGCTAATCTCCCTCGCACTTTCAGCGCAGTCGCGACCGCAACCCGCCATGGGTTCAGGGAAGACGACCACATTTTCAACAACGGACATTGATCGGGTAATTCATGAATAAATCAGCAGGCGTGCTTCTTGGAATCGTCGTTGCCATCGGTGCAATCAGTGCCGGTGGTGCCTGGTATACCGGCACCAAAATCGAAGGTGTGCTGAACACCTCGATCGCCGATGCCAACAAAGAGCTGAACGCCGCGCTGGTGGGTTCCAACGGTACGGCCTCGCTGGAACTGGTCTCGCTGGAGCGCCATGTGTTCAGCAGCACCGCGCACTACCGACTCAAGGGCGAAGGCGAAATGTTTGGCGAAGCGCCGGTCGAGTTGCTGTTCGTCGACCGCCTCGAACACGGCCCGCTGCCGTTCTCGCGTCTGGTTTCGCTGAAATGGCTGCCGGTCCTGGCCACCAGTCATTACGAACTGGAAAGAACCCCGACGACGGAAAAATGGTTTGCCGCCGCCAAGGACCAGTCGCCGCTCAAGGGCCTGGTCAACATCGGTTACGACAATTCCACCAACGGCACCCTTGAATTGCTGCCGCTGGACGTAGCTCTGGATGACAAGTCCAACCTGAAATTCTCCGGTCTGAACCTCGACGTTGCCGCCAGCGCCCAAGCCCAAAAGATCAAGGCCAACGGCTACATGGACAGCCTGACGTTGACCTCGGTGGCTGAAGACCAGACGCCGGTGAAGGTCGAGCTGAAAGGCCTGACCGTGGCCAGCAACCTGACCAAAAGCCCCTTCGGCTATTACATCGGCGACAACACCCTTGAGCTGACCGACAGCAAAACTACCTTCGGCGCCAAGCAATCGATTCTGGGTTTCAAGAAATTTGAAATGAAAAACCTGACCGAGGAAACGGGCACCAATGGTTCGGGGCGTGCGGATTACAAGGTTGGCGAAGTGTCGTTGAATGGCAAGGCTGTCGGCTCTGCGCAGATGGCCATGAGCCTGAAAAACCTCGATATGCCGGCGGCCATGGCCTTGATGCAGATCTACCAGACCAAACTGCAGCCTTACGAAAAGGCTGCCGCTGAGGCCGCTGCCGCCGGTGAACCAGCCCCGGAACTGGTCTTGACCCCGGAAGAAGAGGCGCAGGTCAAAACCGGCCTGGAAAAACTGCTCGCCGCTGGCCCGCAGGTGGCCCTGGAGAATCTGTCGTTCAAATCCACCAACGGTGAAAGCCGCGCCAACCTGGTGCTCAACCTGACCAAGCCGAAGTCCATGGACCTGCCGCCAGACCAACTGACCCAACAGCTGATTGCGCTGCTGGATTTCAATTTGAAAGTGTCCAAGCCAATGCTCGTTGACCTGCTCACCGTGCAATCGGAAATTGATGGTCAGACCGACGCCAAGCTCGTTGCCGATCAGGCGACGGCGACTGCGGACATGTTCAGCAGCATGGCGGTCGGCACGCAGTTGGCCAAACTGGAAGGCAATGACATCGTCAGCAAATTGCACTACGCCAACAATCAGGTTGAGTTCAATGGCCAGAAAATGACCGTTGAAGAATTTGTCGGCTTCGTGATGAGCAAGCTCGGCGGCGCTGGCGAAATCCAGTAAAACCGTAGCTTTCAGCAAAACGCCCGGCCTCTGCCACACGCAGGCGCCGGGCGTTTTGCTGTCGGGGATTTGAGTGCTAATCCACATCCCGAATCAACCACCACTCCTCATCCACCGGCTGCGGTTGTTTCATCCGTTCAGCGAGCATCGCCATTGCCCGCTCTTTATCGCAGGCAACCGCCGCCGCAATCACGCCGTTCTTGCTGAACAAGCCGATAAAGGGTGAACGGTCGGGATTGCCCTTGAACTCAACCTTGTCCCAGTTTCCGGCGTGGCCGAGCAGGTTCGCTGCGGCGATTCGCGCTTTCCCGAACAGCACCAGGTCGGATGGCAAACGTTGACCGTTTTCCAGTTTCACCGCGTCGACCTTGTCCGTGCCTTCGATCTGCGCGGCGTCGCTGTCGCTATGAAACACCACGCCGTTGGCCTGGTTTTGCAGCGCTCAGAATCCGCGTCGCCTGATCCTTGGAGCGCAGCAAAAAGACGTGCGGCAAGTCGGCGCCGGGCAGCTTGATGGGGGAGGGTGTGCCGCCGGTCGCGAGCAACGCAGCGTCATAGGTCATTGACTGCAGCTAATTCCCACTGCCACCGCACGAACGGTACCGCTATAGTTCGCAGGCCAACGAAGGCCCCATCCGCACAAGGTGCTCCGGAATGACCCGATTGACCTCTCTGAACCCTTGGCTGGCGGCCGTTGCAGTCGCCTTTTGCGTGCAATTTCCGGCGCAGGCCCAGGAGCGTTTCACCCTGAATATCCCGGGTGTTACGGATGACCGACTGTTCACCTCGGCCGCCGCCAGCGATGCCCCGGGTTGCGGCGGACACAACGCGTCACCGGCGCTGAACTGGAATGCTGGCCCGGCGGGCACTTTGAGCTATGCCCTTGTCATGCACGATCCCGACGGGCAAAAAGGCCAGGGCGTCGATCACTGGGTGCATTACGGCATCAAAGCCACGACGCATCAGATTGCGGCCGGTGTCGGCGCAAAATCCGCCCTGGAAGGCGTTGGCGGCACTAACAGCAAAGGCACCACCGGTTACATCGGTCCTTGCCCCCCGGTTGGCGACAGTGCGCATCACTACATTATTCAGCTCTACGCCCTGGACCTCGCTCCGGACGCCCTGCCTGCCGGCCTGACGCGTGCGCAGTTGCTGGAGAAAATCAAAGGCCATGTGCTGAAAAACAGCAGCGTGGTACGGCGTTATCACCGCTGAGATTTATTTCTTGGTCGGTTTAACCCGAACCGTAAAAGGGGCTCGTCTCAGAGGATGAATGGATCAATTTCCTCCTGAGGTCAGCCCCCATGTCCCTCCCTCTGCATTTCCTCCGCCCGGCCGCCCAAGGTTTCGCCGTCGGGTTGCTGCTGGCCGTTGCCGGTTGCGGCGTGTCCTCAACACCTGATTTCGCAGCGGTGTCGCCACCGGCCCAAGGTGCAATGAAGACTGAAGCGCTGGTGCGCAGCGAGTCCGTTGCGGCGGATGCCTCGATGGCCAAACGCAGCGTGCGTCCGGCCCCCATAGCGGGCCATGCGCCGGAGGTGGCTGCGCCGGGTTATCGGGATGAGCAGCGCGAGCAATATCAGGCCCTGGCGGATAATCCGATTCACAGCGTGGCCGAAGCGCCGGTCTCGACCTTCAGCGCCGATGTCGACACTGGCGCTTACGCCAATGTCCGGCGTCTGCTGAATGAGGGACGGCTGCCGCCCGAAGGTGCGGTGCGCCTGGAGGAATTGGTCAATTACTTCCCCTACGACTACGCGCTGCCCACCGACGGCTCGCCCTTCGGCGTGACCACGGAACTGGCCCCGTCGCCATGGAATCCGCATACCCGTTTGTTGCGCATCGGCATCAAAGCCTCGGACCGTGCAGTCGCGGAACTGGCCCCGGCCAACCTGGTGTTTCTGGTGGACGTGTCCGGCTCGATGGACCGTCGCGAAGGTTTGCCGCTGGTCAAAAGCACCCTGAAATTGCTGGTCGATCAACTGCGCGAACAGGACCGGGTTTCGTTGGTCGTCTACGCCGGCGATTCGCGTGTGGTTCTTGAGCCAACTTCTGGACGGGAAAAAGCGAAGATTCGGACCGCGATTGATCAATTAACCGCCGGTGGCTCGACGGCAGGCGCCTCGGGCATCGAACTGGCCTATCAGATGGCGCAACAGGCCTTCATCCCCAAAGGCATCAACCGCATCCTGCTGGCCACGGACGGTGACTTCAACGTCGGCATCAGCGACTTCGACAGCCTCAAGCAAATGGCTGTGGATAAACGCAAGACCGGCGTTTCCCTGACCACCTTGGGTTTTGGTGTGGATAACTACAATGAACACCTGATGGAACAACTGGCCGACGCCGGCGATGGCAACTACGCCTACATCGACAACCTGCGCGAGGCGCGCAAAGTGCTGGTGGATCAACTCGGTTCGACCCTCGCGGTGGTGGCGAAGAACGTGAAGCTGCAAGTGGAGTTCAACCCGGCGCAGGTCAGCGAATATCGGTTGCTTGGGTATGAGAACCGAGCGTTGAAGCGTGAGGATTTCAGCAATGACAAAGTCGATGCCGGTGAAATCGGTGCAGGACACACGGTGACGGCGTTGTACGAAATCGTACCCAAGGGCGAGAAAGGCTGGTTGGCGCCGCTGCGGTACGGCAAGGCTGAGTCGGTGGCTTCCGGTACAGTCGGGGAATTGGCGATGCTGCGTGTGCGTTATCAGCTGCCGGAAGGTGGGAAAAGTCGCTTGATCGAAAGACCGATCGCGGGTGGCTCGGAAGGCAAAGCCAGTGACGACCTGAGATTTGTAGCTGCCGTGGCGGCGTTTTCCCAGCAGCTCAAGGATGGACGCTACACCGGTGATTTCAGCCTGAAGGACACCGAAGCATTGGCGCGCGGTGCACGCGGCGACGACCCATTTGGTCTGCGCGCAGAGTTCGTGCAGTTGGTGGAATTAGCACAGAGCCTGCGAACCACCACCGCCTCCAACAGTCAGCCGCACAAAGGAGATTACAACTGACATGTCCGCGCCTGAACCGAGCGACGAATCGCTGCTGGCCCGGTATCGCACAGGCGACGGGCCAGCGTTCGAGATCTTGTACGCCCGTCATCGCCAGGGCCTCTACCGATTCCTCTTCGGTTTGAGCGGCAAGCCCGAACTGGCCGAAGAGGTTTACCAGGACACTTGGCTGAGCCTGATTCGCAGCACCAGTCAGCCACAAGGCCGAGCGAATTTTCGTACATGGCTCTATCAGATTGCCCGCAACCGATTAATCGATCACTGGCGCAAACATGGCATTCACAACCCTTTGCACGACAGCTACGACGAACAGACCCACGCCGTGATTGATGAGGCGACCGATCCCGAGCAACTGCTGAGCCTGAGCCGCGACAGCCAGCGCCTCGAAGCCGCGTTGCAAGACCTGCCCGCCGACCAGCGCGAAGTGTTCCTGCTCCGCGCCCACGGCGATCTCGACCTGCCGCAGATCGCCGCCCTCACCGAAACACCCTTGGAAACCGTCAAGAGTCGCTTGCGCTACGCCCAGCAAAAACTGCGTCGGCTGCTGGCCGAGGAGGTACTGACATGACTGACGCCCGTAAAACACCGGAAGACCCCGTGCTTAAGCATTTCCGTGAACACGCGACCGGCGAACCACCGGCCCATCTGGATGCATTCATCCTGGCCGCCGCACACCGTGAAGCGCCTGCACACAAACCGAACCTGTGGCAACGCTGGGTTCAGGCTTGCCAGAAACCCCGTTGGCAGGTCGCGTTCGCCAGTCTCGTTGGTGTCGCACTGATGCTGGCGCTGGTGCAACGTACTCCCGAGCAAGTGCCCACCTACGATTCCACCCCGGCGCCCAAAACTTCGTCTTTTGCGGCCAAGAAAGAAGCCGCAGAAGCACCTGCATCAGTTGCCCGCTCCCTGGCGGCCCCGACCGGCGCGATGTCCGCGCCCGCGCCTGTCGCGCCAATGGCTGATTTTGCTGCGCCGGCCCAGAGCGAATCGATCAGCGCTGACAGGGCGGAAGAAGCAAAGGTGAGTAAACGCCCAGCTGCGGCCCCGTCGAAGTTTATCGACGATCAATTACGTGAAGTGATTCGCCTGCAAAATGCCGGTCAAACCAAAGCAGCCGACGACCTGATGTCGACCTTGCTCAAGCGCTTTCCCAAGGAAAATCTCACGGCGCGACTCAAGAATCTGCAAAAAAACTGAGGCGCAAAGCGGTCAGCCATTTGGCATCAACCCCCGAAAGCGCGCACTATCGGGCCATAGCCGATGCGTTGGAGGATGCCGTGGCAAAAAAAATCGACCGCATCGCCCAAATGCTCAACTGCCCGGTCAAGGGCGAGGAATTGCGGCGAGCAGTGACGGAGAGTCGTAAGGAGTTTCTTCTGGCGAAGCAGGCAGAAGAGGCGCTGGAGGAAGACGTCCTTGATGAGGAAGAGGTTGAGGACGAAGAGGATGATGAGTACGACGAGTTTGATTGGACGACGGAGTGAAAAAACCGCTTAGGCGGTTTTTTCCGGCGCAGTAGTTCGGTTAAACCGAACAACTGAATCTTTACTCAGCTCCCCCCTTGTTCAGAGCAAACCAGCACCCACAAAAAAGCCCCAGTCCCTAAGGCCTGAGGCTTTCTCGTTTCTACTATATGGTGCACCAGGCGGGATTCGAACCCACGACCACTGCCTTCGGAGGGCAGTACTCTATCCAGCTGAGCTACTGGTGCAAGCGGGCGCCATGATACTCATATGCGTTGCGGGCGTCCATGCTGCTGAATCGATTGCGGTTTTAGCAACCGTAACAACCGTTTGCTACGTTGATCAGAAAAAATAGGCAAATGCGCCGTTTTCGTTCTTTTTTTCGAACGCCCTATTGTCCTTTCCCGGCATTGATCCTAGGATTCGTTCGAGATTTCAAACGCTCTTGTCTGGGTGCTGAACCGCACGAGTTTCGAACAGTGCGCTATTTATGTGCTTCAGCCCGGTGAATGATTTCCCTGACGGCAGCCTACAAGGCGCCTTTCTACAATCATAATTCGCTCCGCGCTGGCCGCGGTGCTGTTAAGGAAAGCCGACATGCAGCTTAAAGACACCCAGTTGTTCCGCCAGCAAGCCTTTATCGATGGCGCTTGGGTTGATGCGGACAATGGTCTGACGATCAAGGTCAACAACCCGGCAACGGGCGAGATTCTGGGCACTGTGCCGAAAATGGGCGCTGCCGAAACCCGCCGTGCAATCGAAGCCGCTGACAAAGCGCTGCCGGCCTGGCGTGCACTGACCGCCAAGGACCGCGCGAACAAGCTGCGTCGCTGGTTCGAACTGATCATCGAAAACCAGGACGACCTCGCTCGCCTGATGACCCTGGAACAGGGCAAGCCATTGGCCGAAGCCAAGGGCGAAATCGTTTACGCCGCTTCCTTTATCGAGTGGTTCGCCGAAGAAGCCAAGCGCATCTACGGTGACGTGATTCCGGGCCACCAGCCAGACAAGCGCCTGATCGTGATCAAGCAGCCAATCGGCGTGACCGCTGCCATCACCCCGTGGAACTTCCCGGCCGCGATGATCACACGTAAAGCCGGCCCGGCCCTGGCCGCCGGTTGCACCATGGTGCTCAAGCCTGCGTCGCAAACTCCGTTCTCGGCATTCGCGCTGGCTGAACTGGCCCAGCGTGCCGGCATCCCTGCCGGCGTGTTCAGCGTGGTGACCGGCAGTGCCGGCGACATCGGCAGCGAGCTGACCAGCAACCCGATCGTGCGTAAGTTGTCCTTCACTGGCTCGACCGAAATCGGTCGTCAGCTGATGGCTGAATGCGCCAAGGACATCAAGAAAGTATCCCTGGAGTTGGGTGGCAACGCGCCGTTCATCGTGTTCGACGACGCGGACCTGGATAAGGCCGTCGAAGGCGCGATCATTTCCAAGTACCGCAACAACGGCCAGACCTGCGTCTGCGCCAACCGTCTGTATATTCAGGATTCGGTCTACGACGCGTTTGCCGAGAAGCTGAAAGTGGCCGTGGCCAAACTCAAGATCGGTAACGGTCTGGAAGAAGGCACCACCACAGGCCCGCTGATCGACGAAAAAGCCGTGGCCAAGGTTCAAGAGCACATTGCTGACGCGATCAGCAAAGGCGCGACCGTTCTGGCGGGTGGCAAGGTCATGGAAGGTAACTTCTTCGAGCCGACCATCCTGACCAACGTGCCGAAGAACGCTGCCGTGGCCAAGGAAGAAACCTTCGGTCCATTGGCGCCGCTGTTCCGCTTCAAAGACGAAGCCGAAGTGATCGCGATGTCCAACGACACCGAATTCGGTCTGGCTTCCTACTTCTATGCCCGCGACCTGGGTCGTGTGTTCCGTGTGGCAGAAGCCCTGGAATACGGCATGGTCGGCGTAAACACCGGGTTGATCTCCAACGAAGTCGCGCCGTTTGGCGGCATCAAGGCGTCGGGCCTGGGCCGTGAAGGCTCCAAGTACGGCATCGAAGATTACCTGGAAATCAAATACCTCTGCCTGGGCATCTAAGCTCGGGCCAGGCATTGCTTCAAGCGGAAAGGGCACGAGAGCGCTGTCCCTTTCTGCGCTTCAAACGGAATTTTCTCTGTGGCCGGGAACGCTGTGGCAGTCGATCATCGCATGCTGCCGTAGTTGCCTCCCCGCCGCATTTTCCTTGAACCACACCGCCCGATGAGCGGTGAATGAGGACTTTATGAGCAAGACTAACGCATCCCTGATGAAACGCCGCGAAGCCGCTGTACCACGCGGTGTTGGCCAGATTCACCCGATCTTCGCCGAGTCCGCGAAGAACGCCACCGTGACCGACGTTGAAGGTCGCGAGTTCATCGACTTCGCTGGCGGTATCGCCGTGCTGAACACCGGTCACCTGCACCCGAAAATCATCGCCGCCGTGACCGCGCAGCTGAACAAGCTGACCCACACCTGCTTCCAGGTGCTGGCCTACGAGCCTTACGTAGAACTGTGCGAAAAAATCAACGCCAAGGTGCCAGGTGATTTCGCCAAGAAAACCCTGCTGGTGACCACCGGTTCCGAAGCCGTTGAAAACGCCGTGAAGATCGCCCGTGCCGCCACTGGCCGTGCCGGCGTGATCGCGTTCACCGGCGCTTACCACGGTCGCACCATGATGACCCTGGGCCTGACCGGTAAAGTCGTGCCTTACTCGGCCGGCATGGGCCTGATGCCAGGCGGCATCTTCCGCGCGCTGTACCCGAACGAACTGCACGGTGTGAGCATCGACGACTCGATCGCCAGCATCGAACGCATCTTCAAGAACGACGCCGAGCCGCGTGACATCGCTGCCATCATCATCGAGCCGGTTCAGGGCGAAGGCGGTTTCTACGTCGCGCCTAAAGAGTTCATGAAGCGTCTGCGTGCCTTGTGCGACCAGCACGGCATCCTGCTGATCGCTGACGAAGTGCAAACCGGCGCTGGCCGTACCGGCACGTTCTTCGCCATGGAACAGATGGGCGTTTCTGCCGACCTGACCACTTTCGCCAAATCCATCGCTGGCGGCTTCCCATTGGCCGGTGTGTGCGGCAAGGCCGAATACATGGACGCCATTGCTCCAGGCGGCCTAGGCGGCACCTACGCCGGTAGCCCGATTGCTTGCGCCGCGGCCCTGGCCGTGATGGAAGTGTTCGAAGAAGAGCACCTGCTGGACCGTTGCAAGGCAGTCGGTGAGCGTCTGGTGACTGGTCTCAAGGCCATCCAGGCCAAATACCCGGTGATCGGTGAAGTCCGTGCCCTGGGCGCGATGATCGCGGTCGAGCTGTTCGTCGACGGTGACAGCCACAAGCCGAACGCTGCCGCGGTGGCATCGGTGGTGGCCAAGGCTCGCGACAAGGGTCTGATCCTGCTGTCGTGCGGCACTTACGGCAACGTTCTGCGCGTCCTGGTACCGCTGACCTCGCCGGATGAGCAATTGGACAAAGGTCTGGCAATCATCGAAGAGTGCTTCTCGGAACTCTGATCTAAAATGCTCACCATGAGTGTGTGAGCTGATCGACAAAAAACCCGCTTCGGCGGGTTTTTTTGTCCCTGAGACAAACTGCACCGTCCCGAATGACCAGCATTGACTAAGGTACAAGCATCGCAAAGGGAGTATGCAGATGACCGCTGTGGTTTTACTTGGTGTACCGCGTGTGTTGGTTGCCGAGGCTGACCCTTGGTCTCGTGACCTAATCAAACAAGTGTTGTTGAGCGTGCGCTGTGACGCACGACTTGATCTGTGTGCCGACGGTCAGGAAGCGTTGCGGCTGTTGGCGGAAAATCCTTACGACTTGGTGATCGTCGACTGGGAGCTGCCTGGCGTCGATGGCTTGAATGTCTTGCGCAACGTCCGGCAACGCAAACGCAATCCGCCGCTGCCTTTCATCCTGATGAGCAGCCGCAACGACAGCGCCAGTGTGCGCGAAGCCTTGCCCCTGGCGCCCACGGCGTACCTGACCAAACCCCTGAACATGGAAAGCCTGACCCAGCGTCTGCAGGATCTGCTGCTGAACGCCGGTGAAGAGGTTTTCTGTGAAATGCCGACGCTGGCGGCTGGCATGACCTTGTCGGTGTATCTGGAGCGCCGTCGCGAACTGGCGGAGGGTGCGCCGCTGATGGCCGATGTGCAGGTGGCGGTCAAAGCCAGCCTGAATACCCGCGGTCTTGATCTGGTGCGGCTGGAAGAGGAAATCCGCACCGACCCGCACATCACCGCAGTGCTGATCGCGGCGTCTAACAGCGCAGCGCTGCACGTTGGCGATGCGGTCCAGACCTTGTCTCAGGCGCTGCGCCGCTTGGGCTCCGCGCAAAGCATGAACCTGATCCTGGGGTTGGCGCTCAAGCGCAGTGCCCGGCTCAGTGATCCGTTCCTGGCGGACTATGCCGAGCGTTTCTGGGACTTGTCGCTGCACACCGCCGAATATGCCCGCACGCTGGCGCGGTTGCTGGATCTGGATCAGGAGCGCTGTTATTGCGCGGGCATGCTGCATTGCCTCGGCGACCTTGCGTTGCTGATGTGTTTGCAGGAATGGAAGCAGGCCGGTGGCGAGCTGGATGAACGGGAGGAGGTAGGCAATGCCTTGGCCGAATTCGGCGCAGGCTACGGTTCGGCGTTGCGAGCCCGCTGGCGGCTGCCGCTGGAGTTGCGAGAGCTGATCGCAGCGGCCTACCAGCTCGGTGGCGGCGTTTACTCGCGCGAAGCGCTAGTGATGAACATGGCCGCGCAACTGGCGCGTCTGACCGAGCATGAGGGCATTGAGGAATTGGCGAAGAGCCGGACGGCGCGGTTGCTCAAGATCGGCTTGCCAGAATTGATGCGTTTGCGCAAAAAGTAAACTTCACACAAAACCTGTGGGAGCGAGCCTGCTCGCTCCCACAGGGGTTATGTGTTGGATTTTGGGTTGGGTCAGCCGGAAATGATGCGGTTCTTACCCTGGCGCTTGGCTTCATACATCGAGGCATCGGCGCGGGCGAACACGCTGTCGAGGGAATCGTCCTCCGCCGTCAGGCTGGTCAAGCCCTGGCTGACAGTGATGCCGAACGTCTGGTCGTCATGGCTGAAGCTCAATTGCTGAATTTGCCGTTGCAGGCGTTCGGCGACTTGCATGGCCATATCGGGTGAGCAGCCGGGGAACACCGCTGCGAATTCCTCACCTCCGATCCGCCCGAACACATCTCCCCGGCGTAATGCGGCACGACCGCTCTCGGCGATTCGTTGCAGTACGTTGTCGCCAGCTTGATGACCGTAGGTGTCGTTGACCATTTTGAAATCATCGATGTCCAGCAACAGGAAGGCCATTGGTGCGCCTTGCTTGCGCGCCTGGGCAAACTCGCGCTGGGCGCATTCGAAGAAGTGTCGGCGATTGCTGCTTTGCGTCAGCACGTCGGTGGTCGCCAGGCGCTGCAGCTCGGCCTCCATCCGTTTCTTTTCAGTGATGTCTTCGGCGATGCCGACGATGATCACCGGTTGGCCCGGCTCGGCTTGGCGGTTGATGAAGCATTTGTCGCTGAGCCAGCGCACTTGGCCGTCGGCGGCGATGATGCGGTATTCGCGGTCTTCAACGGCGCCTTTGACCAGGACTTCGGCGAGGCTGCGCTCGGCGTAGTCCAGGTCATCGGGGTAAATGCTGTCGCGCCATTCGTTGTAATCGGACAGCAAACTGCCGGCGGAGCGACCGAAAATCCGTTCATAGGCCGGACTGACGTAGAGCACCTGACGGGTCTCCCAGTTGAAGGCCCAAAGCACCGCGTTGACGCTCACCAGCAGGGAGCTGAACAGCTGTTCGCGTTCGCTCAGGCGCGCGACTTCGCTCTGGGCGTGCATCAGCGCCATCAGGGTTTGAGCAGTGTCGGGCGATTGAGCGAAGGATGCGTCTTGCAGGTTTTTTGGGACCATCGGGACAACTCTCAAAGGGCGTGCGCCGCTCGAGGTTCGAAAGCGGCAACAGCGAAGCCCGCCGGGGTATGGCGAAGTGTCTTTGAGATAGGGGATTCGGAGATTGGTTCCCGCTCTAGGTGGCGAGGGGGCTTGCTCCTGCCGGGCGGTACAGGTGACGCGTTCAGTCAGTTGAAACGCGTCGCCGGTTTTGCGGTTGCTTCGCAACCGAACGGGGATAAATCCCCTCGCCACAGGCAAGCCACCTTCACAGGCATGCCTCTTTCCAGAGGCAAGCTTGTGACGCCAGGTCAGGCAGCGGCAGGGCGCAGGGAGTAGGTTTTCAGCTGGTCAGCGAAGTCGCGCAGGGATTGAATCCCGCTGGCTTCCGCTTCGTGAACCCAATCCTTGATGGCGGCCAGCATGTCGTGACCATTTGAGCTGGTCTTGACCCAGATCTGCTGCAAGGCCAGGCGTTTCTCGTAAATTACCTTCAGCGCCTGGCTGTGCTCGAGCATGGTCTGGATGCGCACGTGGTGTTTTTCGTCAAGCAGGCTGGTTTCCCGCGAAAGCAGGCGTTTGGCGCGGTGGAACTGGTGACGGACCGAATGATCGACCTTTTCCAGTTCTTGCTTGACCAGGGGCGCGATCACCAATTTTCGGTATTGGGCCATGATCTGGAAGCGGTTGTTGAGGATCGCCATGGCGGTGTCCATGTCCAGGTTGCCTTTGCCTTCGACGCGGTGGGCGATCGGCGCAACGCGCTGGACCTTGGCCAGACGGAAGAAACTGAAGACCTGGATCCAGGCCCAACCGAGGTCGAACTCCCGCTTCTTCACCGACAGTTTTGCCGAGTTAGGGTAGGTGTGATGGTTGTTATGCAGTTCTTCGCCGCCGATCAGGATGCCCCAAGGCACCAGGTTGGTCGCTGCATCGCGGCATTCGAAGTTGCGGTAACCGATGGCATGACCCAGGCCATTGACCACGCCGGCGGCCCACACCGGGATCCACATCATCTGGATGGCCCAGATGGTAATGCCGATGGTGCCGAACAGCAGCAGGTCGATGACGCCCATGATCGCCACACCCAGCAGCGGGAAGCGGCTGTAGAGGTTGCGCTCGATCCAGTCTTCAGGGCAGTTCTTGCCGTAGATGCGCAGGGTTTCCGGGTTTTCCGCTTCGGCGCGGTACAGCTCGGCACCTTTGCGCAGAACGGTGGACAGGCCCTTGATGACCGGACTGTGCGGGTCATCGACGGTTTCGCATTTGGCGTGATGCTTGCGGTGGATAGCGGTCCACTCACGGGTGTTCTGCGCCGTGGTCAACCACAGCCAGAAGCGGAAGAAATGTTTCAGGCCAGCATTGAGCTCAAGCGAGCGATGGGCTGAATAACGGTGCAGATAGACCGTGACGCCGATGATCGTCACGTGGGTCATCAGCAGGGTGACTGCCACCAGTGACCAGGGCGACAAGCCGAGAATACCTTCGTACCACATAGGCTATAGGGCCCTCGATAAAGAAAAAAACAGCCGTTGCATTATCACTAAGCCCACAGATAAAACCAGTCACCCTTTCAGATAAGAGTGGCTGGATGTTTCTTTAACTTATAATCCCATACTTTTCGCAGGGACAAGGACGACTAATGTCTGCCACCTATCGCGACGCTTTGCGTGCAGCGCTGCTTTATCTGTTGCTTTCCATCGTCTGGCTGCAGCTTAGTGGCTATTTATTGAACAGCTTATTCGATAGCTCCGACGAACTGGTGCGGTGGCAACTGATCAACGGCTATGCCTGGATTCTGCTGAGCACCGGGTTGATTTTCATCGCCCGAGCGCGATTGTTCCGTTGCCTGGGGATTGGCAACACATTGCGTGAGGGTCATGACGACCGCGAGCGTTTGCGTCAGGCGGCTGCGGTGTTCGATTGCACGCGTGAAGGTGTGCTGGTCACCGATAGCAATGGGTTGATCGTCCACGTTAACCGGGCGTTCATGGAAATCACCGGTTACTCGCAGGCGGAAGTGCTGGGGCAGCGACCGAATATGTTCAAGTCGGGCCATCACCCCGCGGATTTTTATCAGGCGATGTTCGCGACACTCAACAGCATCGGCGAGTGGAGCGGGGAGATCTGGAACCGCCGAAAAAGCGGCGAGATCTACCCGCAATGGCAGACGATCCGCGTCATCCACGACGATCGGGGCCAGCTCAGCCACTACGTTGCCGTGTTTTCCGACATCAGCGCAATCAAGAACTCCGAACATGATCTCAAGCATCTGGCCCATCACGACCCGTTGACGGACCTGCCTAACCGCTTGCTGTTCACCGACCGGACGGAGCAGGCACTGACTTCGGCGCACCTCCACAAGCGTGGCTGTGCGTTACTGATGATCGATCTTGATCATTTCAAGATGATCAACGACAGCCTCGGGCACACCATCGGTGACGCACTGCTCAAAGCCGTGGCCGAGCGTTTGCAGGCCATGTTCGGCCCGGAGCTCACGCTGGCTCGACTGGGTGGCGATGAGTTCGCGGTGCTCGCCGAAAGCTGTCCGCAGTTGATGCAGGCGGCGGCGCTGGCGCAGCGGATCATTGATGCTCTCAAAGAGCCTTTCCTGATCGGCGGGCATCATCTGTTCATCAATACCAGCATCGGTATCAGCCTGTTTCCCGGCGATGCCTTGAGTGCCGAACAGCTATTGCGTAACGCTGACTCGGCGCTGTTCAAGGCCAAAAGCACCGGTCGCGATGGCTACGCCCTGTATACCGAAGAACTGACAGCCCATGCCCAGAATCGGGTCGAGACGGCTGTTGAACTGCGCCGAGCGCTGGAACAGCAGGAGCTGCGCGTTTATTACCAGCCGGTTCACGACCTCAGGACCCGTCGCCTGGTGGGCGCCGAGGCGCTGGTGCGCTGGGAGCATCCGCAACGTGGGATGGTGTCGCCGGCAGAATTCATTCCCATCGCCGAACGCACCGGATTGATCGCGCAAATCGATGCCTGGGTGATGCGCCAGGCTTGTCAGCAAATGTGCTCGTGGCAGCAGACCGGGGTGGCGTTGTCGTTTATCGCGGTGAACGTCTCGTCTCGACTGTTCGCTCGCCGTGAGCTCTTTCAGCAAGTGGCGAAAGTGCTTCACGAAACCGGGCTCGATCCAGCGTTTCTGGAGCTGGAAGTCACCGAGAGCGCGGTAATGGAAGACCCGGAAGTGGCCTTGGAGCAGATGCATCGACTGCGCGAGTTGGGTGTACGGCTGGCCATCGATGATTTCGGCACGGGTTATTCGTCGCTGCTGCGACTCAAGCGTTTTCCAGTGCAGAAGCTCAAGATCGATCAGGGCTTTGTCGCAGGATTGCCGTGGGATGAGGATGACGCGGCGATCGTGCGGGTGATTATCGCGCTGGCGCAAAGCATGGGGATGCAGGTGCACGCCGAAGGGATCGAGCAGGTCGAGCAGGCGTGTTTCCTGCTCGAACACGACTGCGATCTGGGGCAAGGCTACTGGTTTGGGCGACCGGGCCCTGCCGAGCAATTGGAATGGAAGCACACGCCGGAAATTCGCTAAGCCCGCGCCCCGTCAAATAATTTTATTTGGTTATATAAACATTCTTAAATAGTCTTTTTAAGAATATCTAGGCGTCTCTACTATTGCTCCCACGCCACAAGCAGTGCCGCCACTGCCAGGCAACCTCTCAGTTGAAGGAGCAGCACCATGAGCGCATCCCTACGTAGCGTTGACGGTCAAGACGAAGCCACCATCTTGCGTGAGATCCAGAGCGCACTGCGCGACCTGCGTTTTGGCGCAGTCGAAATTACTGTGCACAACGCCCAAGTGGTCCAGATCGAGCGCAAAGAAAAATTCCGTTTGCAGAACCCGAGCAACAAACCGAGCTAACAAACCGGCAACCCGCATCCAGCACACCTAAAAAAAAAGCCAATACACCAAGAATTCCAGGAGCTTTCACCATGTCGTCGATTCGTCATTTCGCTTTGGCCGCCCTGGCCAGTGCCCTTTTTGCTGGTTCCGCGGTTGCCAAGGATTATGAGTTGCTCAACGTGTCGTATGACCCGACTCGCGAGCTGTATCAGGATTACAACGCCGAGTTCGTCAACTTCTGGAAGAAGGACCACGCTGGCGATAACGTGAAAATCCAGCAGTCCCACGGTGGTTCCGGCAAACAAGGCCGGGCCGTGATCGACGGTCTGCGCGCCGACGTGGTGACCCTGGCCCTGGCCGGTGACATCGACGAAATCGCCAAACTCGGCAAGACCCTGCCGGCCGACTGGCAGAAGCGTCTGCCGGAGGCGAGCACCCCTTACACCTCGACCATCGTGTTCCTGGTACGCAAGGGCAACCCTAAAGGCATCAAGGACTGGGGCGACCTGGTCAAGAATGACGTGTCGGTCATCACTCCAAACCCGAAAACCTCCGGCGGTGCGCGCTGGAACTTCCTCGCGGCCTGGGCCTACGGCCTGAAAGCCAACGGCGGTGACGAAGCCAAGGCTAAAGAGTACGTGCAGACCTTGTTCAAGCACGTTCCGGTTCTGGACACCGGTGCTCGCGGTTCGACCATCACCTTCGTGAACAATGGTCAGGGCGACGTGTTGCTGGCCTGGGAAAACGAAGCCTTCCTGGCGCTGAAAGAAGACGGCGGCGCCGACAAGTTCGAAATCGTCGTGCCTTCGCTGTCGATCCTCGCCGAACCACCGGTAGCAGTGGTCGACAAGAACGCCGAGAAAAAGGGCAACACCGAGATCGCCGAGGCGTACCTCAAGCACCTGTACAGCCCGGCCGGCCAGGAAATTGCGGCGAAAAACTTCTATCGTCCACGTGACAAGGATGTGGCCGCCAAGTACAGCAAGCAGTTCCCGACCCTGGACCTGGTGACCATCGACAAGGACTTCGGCGGCTGGAAAAGCGCTCAACCGAAATTCTTCAATGATGGCGGTGTGTTCGACCAGATCTATCAGGCGCAGTAACCTGACTTAAGCCACACCACGAGCCTTATGCTTGGGCGCGTATTTTGTGGGAGCGGGCTTGCTCGCGAAGGCGGTGTGTCAGACGACGAAAATGTTGACTGATACTCCCTCTTCGCGAGCAAGCCCGCTCCCACATTGATGCGTTTAGCGGATAGCTTTTTAACCAAGGACTTTTATGTCGCGTCGTATTTCCCCCGTCATACCCGGCTTCGGGCTGACGCTGGGCTACACCTTGGTGTACCTCAGCCTGATTGTGCTCATTCCATTGGCGGCAATGTTCGTGCATGCCGCCCAACTCACCTGGGATCAGTTCTGGGCGATTATCTCGGCGCCACGGGTGCTGGCGGCGTTGAAGCTGAGCTTCGGCACCGCGCTCTATGCCGCGATCATCAACGGCATCATTGGCACGCTGCTGGCCTGGGTGCTGGTGCGCTATACCTTCCCTGGACGCAAAGTCATCGATGCGATGATCGATCTGCCGTTCGCATTGCCCACTGCCGTGGCCGGTATCGCGCTGACTGCGCTATACGCGCCCAATGGTTGGGTGGGTCAGTTTGCAGCGGACCTGGGTTTCAAGATCGCGTATACCCCCCTCGGCATCACCCTTGCCCTCACTTTTGTGACGCTCCCATTCGTAGTACGTACCGTACAGCCAGTATTGGCTGATATCCCGCGTGAAGTGGAAGAAGCGGCGGCGTGCCTGGGCGCAAAACCGCTGCAGGTTTTCCGCCATATTCTGGTGCCCGCGCTGCTGCCAGCCTGGCTGACCGGTTTCGCGTTGGCCTTTGCCCGTGGGGTCGGCGAGTACGGTTCAGTGATTTTCATCGCCGGCAACATGCCGATGAAAACCGAGATCCTGCCGCTGCTGATCATGGTCAAACTCGACCAGTACGATTACACCGGCGCCACGTCCATTGGTGTACTGATGCTGGTGGTTTCCTTCGTCCTGTTGCTGCTGATCAACTTGCTGCAGCGGCGCATCGAAACCCCATAAGGAGGCGCATAAATGTCCCAATCGTCTATTGCTGCTGCTTCCTCGAACGCCGCCCGCCGTGGCAGTGCTTCATCGCGGCGAATCCTGATCGGCCTTGGCTGGCTGGTGTTCGCCCTGTTCCTGTTGCTGCCGCTGGTGATCGTGGTGTCTCAGGGCCTCAAGCTCGGAATCGGTGCGTTCTTCACCGCGATCTTCGAACCCGACGCTTTGTCGGCCCTGAAACTCACGGTGATCGCCGTGCTGATTTCAGTGCCGCTGAACCTGGTGTTCGGTGTCAGCGCTGCATGGTGCGTGAGCAAATACTCGTTCCGTGGCAAAAGTATGTTGGTCACGCTGATCGACCTGCCGTTCTCGGTGTCGCCGGTCATCGCCGGCCTGGTCTACGTGCTGATGTTTGGCGCCCAGGGCCTGTTCGGGCCGTGGTTGCAGGATCACGACATCCAGATCGTCTTCGCCTTGCCGGGCATCGTGCTGGCGACGATCTTCGTCACCGTGCCGTTCGTGGCCCGCGAGCTGATCCCGCTGATGCAGGAACAAGGCACCCAGGAAGAAGAGGCCGCGCGCTTGCTCGGGGCCAATGGCTGGCAGATGTTCTGGCACGTCACCGTTCCCAATATCAAGTGGGGCCTGATCTACGGCGTGGTGCTGTGTACCGCGCGGGCGATGGGTGAGTTCGGTGCAGTGTCGGTGGTTTCCGGGCACATTCGCGGGGTGACCAACACCCTTCCGCTGCACGTCGAGATCCTCTACAACGAATACAACCACGTGGCCGCGTTCGCTGTGGCGAGCCTGTTGCTGATCATGGCGCTCTTCATCCTGCTGCTGAAGCAGTGGAGCGAAAACCGTATTAACCGCCTGCGCGCCAGCGCCGCGGAGGAATAATTCATGTCGATCGAAGTGCGTAACGTCAGCAAGAATTTCAACGCGTTCAAGGCGCTGGACAACATCAGCCTGGACATTCAAAGCGGCGAACTCGTGGCCCTGCTCGGCCCGTCGGGTTGCGGCAAGACCACGCTGCTGCGGATCATCGCCGGTCTGGAAACGCCCGATAAGGGCAACATCGTCTTCCACGGTGAAGACGTGTCCGGCCATGACGTGCGTGATCGCAACGTCGGTTTCGTGTTCCAGCACTACGCGTTGTTCCGCCACATGACCGTGTTCGATAACGTCGCGTTCGGCCTGCGCATGAAACCGAAAAACCAGCGCCCGAGCGAAAGCCAGATCGCGGTGAAAGTCCACGAACTGCTGAACATGGTGCAACTGGATTGGTTGTCGGATCGCTACCCGGAACAACTCTCCGGCGGCCAGCGCCAGCGTATTGCGTTGGCCCGTGCCCTGGCGGTCGAGCCGAAAGTCCTGCTGCTCGACGAACCGTTCGGGGCGCTCGACGCCAAGGTCCGCAAAGAGCTGCGTCGCTGGCTCGCACGGCTGCACGAAGACATCAACCTGACCTCGGTATTCGTGACCCACGACCAGGAAGAAGCCATGGAAGTCGCCGACCGTATCGTGGTGATGAATAAAGGCGTGATCGAACAGATCGGCTCACCGGGCGACGTTTACGAGAACCCGGCCAGCGATTTCGTTTATCACTTCCTCGGTGATTCGAACCGTCTGCATCTGGGTGAAGACAAACACGTGCTGTTCCGCCCGCACGAAGTGTCGTTGTCGCGGCATGAACTGGAAGACCACCACGCGGCGGAAGTGCGGGATATCCGTCCGTTGGGCGCGACGACTCGGGTGACGTTGAAGGTCGAAGGCCAGAGCGAGTTGATCGAAGCTGAAGTGGTGAAGGATCACGACAGCCTGATCGGCCTGGCGAAGGGCGAGACATTGTTCTTCAAGCCGAAGGTCTGGCAGAAACTCGCTAGCCTTTGAGATCAAAAGCTTCGCGGGCAAGCCTCGCTCCTACTGGGAATCTATGTACGCCATAGATCCCCAGTAGGAGCGAGGCTTGCCCGCGAAAGCGATCTACGCAGCAGCACGTTTCGGATTGACCCGCACCCCACCCACCCGCGCCTCGATCTGCTCTTTCAAATCCCGCCGCATCCCCAGCAAAAACGCTAGCTCAACCACCACAAACAACGGCCCGACAATCAACCCCGTCACATCATCGACAAACGCCGGTTTGCGTCCTTCATAGTGATGACCGACAAACTGAATCGCCCAGCCCACCACAAACATCCCGATCCCGCTCGCCAACCACACCAGCGTACTTTGCTGCGCGAGAACCTGACCCGCCCAAACGCACAGCCCCAGCAACACCGTCATCAACACCCCGAGGCGTACCTCCAGGCGCAGGTAAAACCACGCCGAGGCCAGCGCCACCAGCACCGCCGGCGACACCCAGCCACCAACCCATTGCGGCCGCGACAGCAACACCGCCACGGCCACCACAATCAGCGGAATCCCGATAAAGTGGCTGGCAATATTGCGCGGGTCACGGTGGTAAGCGGCGTATTGACTGAGATGGTCAACGAGGCTTTTCATTGTTATTCCTCCTGTAGGGTGATTGATCATGCCTCAGGTTCACGTTTCGCTCTGTCAGGCAGGCGACAATCTCCAGGAGTTTTCATGAACATGCAGGTTTGGCGTTCGCGCCTGGAGTCGGGGCAGTGGTTCAGTCATTTACCGGTTCCCTTACAGGATAGTCTGCTGGCTGCGGCCCGGGTGCGGCGGTTGTCGGCGGGGCAGCTGTTGTTTAAACGCGGTGATCCACCGTGCGGGTTGTATGCGGTGATCGAGGGCTCGGTGCGCATCGGAGCGGTCAGCGAGCAGGGCAAGGAGGCGTTGCTGAGCCTGGTGGAGTCGCCCCATTGGTTCGGCGAAATCTGTCTGTTCGACGGTCAGCCACGCACCCACGATGCTTTCGGTGTGGGCCAGTGCACGCTGTTGCACATCCCGCAGGCTGCGCTGCTGGCGTTGCTCGACGAACAACCGGTGTATTGGCGGCAGCTGGCATTGCTGATGAGCCACAAACTGCGCCTGACCTTCATCAACCTCGAACAGCTGAGCCTGATGCCCGCCCCGGCCCGCCTGGCTCACCGCCTGCTGATGATCGCCGAAGGCTACGGCGAATTCGATCCGCCGCGCCGGGTGCTGCAACTGCCCCAGGAGCAATTGGCGTCGATGTTGTCGCTGTCGCGCCAGACCACCAACCAGATTCTCAAGGATTTACAAGGACAGGGAATCCTCGACCTCAGCTATGGCGAGATCGAGATTCTGGATGCACAACGGTTGCGGGTACTGGCGATTGTTTAAACCACCACAAACCATTTAGCAGCCTGCGTTCGGATCTGTAGCAGCTGTCGAGCTTGCGAGGCTGCGTTCGGCTGCGCAGCAGTCGTAATATCAGGCAATGCGGTGTATCAGACCGATCGTGCACACAGTATTTACGACTGCTGCGCAGCCGAACGCAGGCTTCGCTAGCTGCTACAGATGTTGTTATGACTGGGCTTTCTTTGCGAAGGCGCCTAGCCTGTGATGACGACAATCGAGGTGTGCCATGCGTGTGCTGTTAGTAGAAGACGAACCGGAGATCGCCAAACTCCTGGCCAACGGCCTGAACGAGGCGAGTTACTCAGTCGATGTGGCGCTCAACGGTATGGACGGCCGCCGCTTCATCGAGTCCGGCGAATACGAGTTGATCATCCTCGACGTGATGCTGCCGGGGCTCAACGGCTGGCAGTTGCTGCAACAGATCCGCAAGCTCGGCGAAACACCGGTGCTGTTGCTGACCACAAAGGATGGCATCGAAGATCGCCTGCGTGGGTTGGAGCTGCATGAGGACGATTACCTGCTCAAGCCGTTTGCCGTGAGTGAATTGGTGGCGCGGGTGCGCAAGTTGTTGCGGCGGGATCGGGGGCGCTGAGGTTCGCGGGCCTCAGGGTAAAAAATGAGCTGGACTTAGGCGTCAAACTGCACTAAATACAATGCATATTAACGGTTTGTTGTAAATTGCACGGTATACGATGCGGGATGAACAATGGAAAACCTTGGCAAACTCATTCGGTCTTTACGCAAAGAGCGAAAACTTTCTCAGGATGCACTGGCAAAAAAGTACGGCATGAGCCGTTCCACGATTTCAGGCATCGAGAACAATACAATCTCCGAAATCGGTCTCCGCAAGGTTGAGGCGATCCTCAACGGCTTCGGATACGAGCTCACCGCCGTGCCCCGTCAGTCGAAGCGCCCAACGCTGGACGCTCTGAAAAAGGTTAACTTCCATGGGTGAGCCGCAGGGAAAGGACAGGCTGCACATCAGTGTGTCCGCAACGGCCGTCGGCACGCTCGGTCGTGGTCAGTCCCGCGGCGATTCAGTCTTTACCTACGCTGAAAACGCGCAGGAGGAAAACGCAGTCTCGCTGACCATGCCAACTCGTCTTGAGAGTTACATGTGGGAGCAAGGTATACCGCCCATTTTCGAAATGAACCTGCCAGAGGGTGCCCTGCGCGATGAGTTGGTTCGCCGTTTCAGCAAAGCGGTCCGCGGGTTTGATGATTTTGCCATGCTGGCGATCGTTGGCCCGTATCAGCTTGGACGAGTGGGTATTGCGAACGCTCCAGATGCGAGTGAACGGCCCCCGGAAACCAGCCTCGCGGATCTTCTGGTGCATGACGGTGCGCAGGGCTTGTTCGATGATCTGTTGCACACCTATGGCCAGTACTCGGGTGTTTCGGGTGTGCAGCCGAAAGTGCTGGTCCGGGACAGTGCGACATCGGTCGACCGGCTGACCCATCGAGGCGCGACGCACCTGGTCAAATCCTTTCGTCCAGAGGAATACCCCGAACTCGCGGCCAACGAATATTTCTGCATGCGGGCTGCACTGCATTGCGGACTTGAAGTGCCGACATTTGAACTCAGCGATCACGGCAAATTTCTGGTCGTTGAACGTTTCGATCTCAATGAAAAAGGCTATTTGGGATTCGAGGATTTTTGTGTCCTCAATGCCTGGCCGACGAAGGCCAAATACGATGGCTCGTATGAAGGTGCTGCGAAGCAAATCAAAGAATTCGTCTCCCCGCCATTGCTCAACCAGGCGCTTGAATCTTTTTTCAAAATCGTCGCGCTCTCTTCTGGAGTGAAGAATGGCGACGCTCACCTCAAGAACTTCGGCGTGCTGTACGAGCATTGCGCCGCCGATGCGCAGATCAGCCTTGCTCCGGCCTACGACATCGTCACGACATCGGTCTACATCAAGTCCGACAGCATGGCGTTGCTGTTGGGCGGATCAAAGGCTTGGCCCAAGTACAAAATGCTGATGCGGTTTGGTCGTTCGGCCTGCAACCTGACGGAAGGGCGTTGTAATGAACTGCTGCAACAGGTTGCTCATGGGATGGATGTGGCGATGGGTGAGATGGCTCACTACATTCGGGCTAACAGCGGTTTTGCCGAGGTTGGCAACGCGATGATGGATCAGTGGAAATCAGGTGTTGCACGAAGTCTGGTCAAAAGCTGAAAGATTTGCGGCGTTGCAACGGACGCCTTCGCGGGCAAGCCACGCTCCTACAGTGATACGCGGTCATTGCCTGCGAAGAGGCCAGAACAGGCAACCCACCTTCCAGATCAGTCACCGCAACCCATCCCGAAACTGCCCCGGCGTGATCCCGGTCCAGCGCTTGAAGGCGCGGCTGAAGCTGCTGGTATCGGCGAACCCCAGCAAATAACTGATTTCGCTCAACGAGCATTGCGGGTCGCGCAGGTGCAGCAGCGCGAGGTTTTCGCGGCTTTCATTGAGTAGCGTGTCGAATCGATAGCCTTCGTCCGCCAGATGCCGTTGCAGGCTGCGCAAGCTCAGGTGCAGGGCCTTGGCGATGTGTTCGGCGCTGGGCTCGCCTTCGGGCAATTGTTCTTCAATGGCGTCGCGGACCTTGCGCTCCCAGGTCAGCGGCTTGAGTTGCGCCAGGGTGCGCTTGAGCACCGCCTCGTTGTGTTCGGCCAGCTCCGGGTTGGCATCGTCCAGGTGGCTGTCGAAGTCCACGAGGGCAAATTCCAGTCGGTCCTCGTCGGCGGCGAAGTGCACCGGCGAACGAAAGACTTTGTGCCATTGATGCGGGTCGGCCGGCTCCGGGCGGCGCAGGTACACCGCCAGCGGGGCATATTCGCGGCCCAGGCGATTGCGGCAGGTGCGCACGTAAATCGCGGCAAACGCGTCGATGGCTTCCAGTGCCGGTGCGGGATTGCCTTCGGGGATTTTCAGGCGGAAGCGGTAGCGATCCTCGGTGCGAGTCAGCTCCAGTTCCAAAGCATCGCTGACCACCTGGTGATAACGCACGATGCGCTCGAACACCTCGCGCAGACTGCCGCTGGCCACCAGCGCATAACCGAGCGCGTGAAACGTAGTCGGGCTGACGAAGCGTGATACACGCAAGCCGATCGCCGGGTCGCCGCTGACCTGTACCGCGATTTCCCACAGGCGCGTGGTGCCCGACAACGGGTAACGGGCGTTCGGGTCGTCCATCAATTGCGGGTCGAGCCCCGCCTGGTGGCACAGGGCGGTGCTGTCGAGGCCCAGCGCATCGAGTTGCTTGCGCAGGGCGCGGGTCCAGCTGGCGAGGGAGGTCGGTTCAGTCATGCTGATTGGCGCTTCCGGTCAACAGGTTGGCGTTCACGGCTACCACTTTGTGAGGGTTCACAAGGCAGGATGCGAACATCAATAACCAGAGGATGGAAGCATGGACGGTACTTCTGCAAGTCCCCAGCGACTGAATGCAGCCCAACGATCAGCCCATATTCGCCAAGTGGTGCTGGCCAGAGGGGTCGAGCTGCGCAAGCGCTATCCGATTCTCAACCATCAGGACGCCTTGGGCGCGGGCATTCTGGCCTTTGCACTGGCTGGAATGATCGGTTCCGCGGCGCTCTACATGACCGGGCATATGGCCTGGTGGGCGTGCCTGTTGCTCAACGCGTTTTTCGCCTCGTTGACCCACGAGCTGGAACACGACCTGATTCATAGCATGTACTTCCGCAAACAACGCGTGCCGCACAACTTGATGATGGGCCTGGTGTGGCTGGCGCGGCCAAGCACGATCAATCCATGGATTCGCCGGCATCTTCACCTCAATCACCACAAGGTGTCCGGTACGGAAGCCGACATGGAAGAGCGCGCGATCACCAACGGCGAGCCTTGGGGATTCGCGCGGTTGTTGATGGTCGGCGATAACGTGATGTCGGCGTTCATTCGCATGCTGCGAGCCAAGACCTGGGCGCATAAATTCAGCATCATCAAACGCACGCTGAAGGTCTACGCGCCGCTGGCGCTGGTGCATTGGGGCGCCTGGTACGTGTTCCTCGGTTTCCATGGGGCGAATGGCATCGCCTCTTTGATGGGGGCGCCAATCGAATGGTCGGCGACCACGCTGTCGGTGATGCAGGTCATCGACATCGCGGCGGTGGTGATCATCGGCCCGAACGTGTTGCGCACGTTTTGCCTGCACTTTGTCAGTTCGAACATGCATTACTACGGTGATGTGGAGCCGGGTAATGTGATTCAGCAAACCCAGGTGCTGAACCCTTGGTGGATGTGGCCGATGCAGGCGTTCTGCTTCAACTTCGGCAGCAGCCACGGGATTCATCACTTTGTGGTGAAGGAACCGTTTTACATCCGCCAGATGACCGTGCCGGTGGCGCATAAGGTGATGCGCGAGATGGGCGTGCGGTTCAATGATTTCGGAACGTTTGGGCGTGCGAACCGATTTGTGCGTGAGGAGGCCACAGAGGCGCAGCAGGTGGGTGCCGCTCAGGCTTGATGAATGCGTTCGGAAACTCAATGGCAAGGGACAGCGAGACAGCTAAGGCGGCGAAGGCGCTCGTCATCAATCTGACCCAAAGGGACGATACGTTAATGACGTGAGCAGGAGGGGCTTAACGGTAATTTATGCGTTTTTAATCTAATAAAGGCATTAAATATTCCTTTATTGGATGACCGTTTCAGCCAATCATCGCATCCCAATGAGGTTGATTGCGCTAGCAGATTTTGAGTTTCCGGGGCCGTCTCCTTGGCAGGGTGCGGCCCCTTTTTTTGTCTGTTCCAGAAAGATGCGATCAGGCTATATATTCTTTATGGGTCTTAATAAATAGCTTCTTATTCCTTAACGGATATAACTCTCCTCCCTATACTCGGTCGGGAACAGACACGCAGCAGGAGAGCTCCCCCATGCGCAACGAATCAATTCGCTACCTGATTGTGCCGGGCTGGCAAGGATCGCCGGAAGATCATTGGCAAAGCCACTGGCAGAACAGTCTGCCGAATAGCGCGCGGGTGGAGCAGGCCGACTGGCTGACGCCGCGTCGTGAAGACTGGGTCGCGGCGCTGGCCGAAGCGATTGCTGCCGACAGCACGCCGGTGATCTTGATTGCGCACAGTCTGGGTTGCATTACGGTCGCCCATTGGGCCGCCACTGCACCGCTGCATTTCTTGCGTCAGGTACGCGGCGCCTTGCTGGTCGCACCGGCGGACGTCGAGCGCCCCGCGTGCTCGCCGGCGCTGCGTAACTTCGCACCGATCCCTGACCACTTGTTGCCCTTCCCGAGCCAGGTCGTCAGCTCCGACAACGACAGCGCCGTGAGTGCGCCGCGAGCCCTTGAGCTGGCCCGCAACTGGGGCGCCGAGGCGGGGATTCTGGCGGGTGCCGGACACATCAACGTGAAGTCCGGGCATCAGCGCTGGGAGCAGGGCTTTGCCTATCTCTACCGCCTGCAAAACCGAATGGAACACCACGCCCTGCGACGCGCTTGAACCTTTTTCTTTTTTAGAACGCCAACCCGTCTCCCGGCGGTTTTGGGCGGGAGTCTGCCATGAGTTTTGAAGCCTTCGGTCAGCCACTGCTGACCTTTCCCGACGCAGAAAAAAGTCCCCTGAGCATTCGCGCCAAGGCGCTGGTGTTTGTCGATCCACGCTCCCGGCAGTTGCGCCAGGAGCTGGAACAATTGGCGCCGCGCTCGATCTCGGTGCTGATCCGTGGTGAAACGGGTAGCGGCAAGGAATTGCTCGCGCGGCATATCCACCGTGCCAGTGATCGCGGCGGGTTGTTCGTCTCGGTCAATTGCGGCGCTATCAGCCCGACCTATGCCGATGCCGAGCTGTTCGGCTATGCCGCCGGCAGTTACAGCGGCTCGGCCAGCAGCCGCGCGGGGTGGTTCGGTTCGGCCAACGGCGGCACGCTCTATCTGGATGAGATCGGCGACTTGCCGCTGCCGATCCAGATCAAATTGCTCGCCGCCCTGGAAAACCACGAAGTCACCCGCGTTGGCGCGCATCAACCGAGCCCGGTGGACGTGCGCCTGGTGGCGGCCACCAGTATCGATCTGGCCCAGGCGGTGGCGGCCGGGAAATTCCATGAGCGGCTTTATCACTACCTCAGCGAAGGCCAGCTCGAACTGCCGGCATTGCGCGAGCGGGTCGGCGATATCCTTTCGTTGTCCGAATATTTCCTCGGCATCTACAGCCAGCGCCTCGACCTGCCGGTGCCGCTGATCAGCGAGTCTGCACAGCTTGTACTGGAGCGGCACAGTTGGCCGGGCAACACCCGGGAGCTGGAGAACGTCATTCACTTTGCGCTGCTGGTCAGCACCGGCGACGAGATTTTGCCGGAGCATTTGAATCTGCCTGAAGTGCCCGTGTCGTTGCTGCAGATCGAGCAGCAAATCGCGCAAGTGAGCAAAAACGGCACGGCTGAGGAGCGTTCGGCACTCAAGCGTTTGCTGGAACGCCTGACGCAGACGCTGCAGTGATCTTTATGAACAAAATGGAATATGAAAGTGAATAAAAGATATTGTTCGGGAATAAAAAATCCCGGTATTGTCCGCTTCACGCCAGCGATAGCACTTCACTGGCACACGTACTAATAGCCGTCGTCGATGACGACCGTGATTTTCGATAAGGACACTGCATGAAAAAGGTTCTGTTGTTCACCGCACTGGCGGCTGCCCTGAGCGCGGGCCTGGCCCAGGCGGGCGAGAAACTGGTGGTTGCGGCGACCCCGATTCCACACGCCGAGATTCTTGAACTGATCAAGCCAACCCTCGCCAAAGAAGGCGTGGACCTGGAAATCAAAGTGTTCACCGACTACGTTCAACCGAACGTACAGGTCGCTGAAAAACGTCTGGATGCCAACTACTTCCAGACCAAGCCGTATCTGGATAGCTTCAACAAAGGCAAAGGCACCAACCTGGAAACCGTCATCGGTGTTCACGTTGAACCGTTCGGCGGCTACTCGAGCAAATACA
This sequence comes from Pseudomonas sp. LBUM1669, assembly GCF_059695705.1. NCBI lineage: Bacteria > Pseudomonadati > Pseudomonadota > Gammaproteobacteria > Pseudomonadales > Pseudomonadaceae > Pseudomonas > Pseudomonas sp. LBUM1669. The sequence continues at coordinate 199,938 of NZ_CP166784.1, forward strand.
AATCCCTGGCCGAGCTGCCAAACGGCGCGACCATCGCTCTGCCTAACGAAGGCAGCAACAGTGGCCGTGCCCTGCTCCTACTGCAGAAGGCTGGCCTGATCGAGTTGAAAGACCCGAAAAACGCCCTGTCCACTCCGAAAGATATCGCCAAAAACCCGCACAACTTCAAGTTCAAGGAGCTGGAGTCGGCCATGTTGCCGCGCGTTCTGAAGGAAGTGGATCTGGATTTGATCAACACTAACTACGCGCTGGAAGCAGGTCTGAACCCGGCTAAAGACGCGCTGGTCATCGAAGGTGCCGATTCGCCTTACGTGAACTTCCTGGTGGCTCGTCCGGACAACAAGGACAGCGTCGCCATCCAGAAACTGGCCAAAGCCTTGACCAGCCCGGAAGTGAAAGCATTCATCGCCAAGAAGTACAGCGGCGCGGTACTGCCGGCGTTCTGATTCGCGAGGTAAACCCCTTCAAGGTTTTGAACGCCGACGGCTAGCAATAGCGTCGGCGTTTTTTTGCATGTGCACATCCTATGTGGGAGCGGGCTTGCTCGCGAAGAGGGAGTGTCAGTCAACATTGATGTTGCTGACACGCCGCATTCGCGAGCAAGCCCGCTCCCACAGGGTTGATCAGCCAAGAATAGGTCAGGCCACCCTGGCCTTCAGCGCCCGGCGCAACGCCACCAATAACTTCACGATTTCCTGCGGATCCAACCGCTGTGGCACTTTCATGTCAGCCATTTTTCTCTTCCTTGTGAGGGTTCGGCCAGGGAGTCTGGCCAAAAGCTGTGCGTCCTTGGAGGGTCTTTTTGAAAAAAAGATCCCTCCTACAGCTGCAAGGAAAATAGTCGTCTTCCTTCGCCACGGCAAATCCGCAGGATAGTTTTTTGCGTGATATTAATATGCTTTAACGGTATTTAAATTCTTCTTTTTATACCTTTAAAGTCGGTGCCTGCCGGGCAGTTATCCACTGCCCATGGACTGCACCACCGTCGCTTACCCCGCGACGTCCAGGATGTTCAATGAACTTCGATTACGCTTTTATCCTCAGCACCCTGCCGGCGTTTCTCAAAGCCGTGGGCGTAACGCTGCAGGTCGGCTTTATCGCCATCGGCACGTCGCTGCTGGTGGCCTTGATCAACGCAACGATTCTGGTGTTTCGCACGCCCTACCTGCAGCGGCTGGTCGGACTTTACGTCGAGTTGGCGCGCAACACGCCGCTGCTGATCCAGCTGTTCTTCGTTTACTTCGCCTTGCCGGTATTGGGCATCAAGGTCTCGGGGTTTGCCGCGGCGATCATCACCATGACCTTCCTCGGCGGCGCTTACCTGACCGAAGTCCTGCGCGCCGGCGTAGACGCCGTGCCCCAGGCCCAACTCGAATCCGGCCGCTCCATCGGCTTGTCCCGCGGGCAATTGCTGCGCTACGTAATCCTGCCGCAAGCCGGGATTCTCAGCCTGCCGTCGCTGTTCGCCAATTTCATCTTCCTGCTCAAGGAAACCACCGTGGTCTCGGCGGTGGCGGTGCCGGAGATTCTCTACACCACCAAGAGCTACATCGCGCTTTACTACAAAACCTACGAAATGCTCGCCGTGCTGACGCTGATCTGCGTGCTGCTGTTCTTGCCACTGTCGCTGCTGCTCAGCCGCCTGGAAAGGAGGCTCCAGCATGGCCAGTTCGGGTCTTGAGTTGCTTTGGGTGTCCTTGCCGCAACTGGGCAAAGGTGCGGCGCAAACCTTGTCGATCTCTTTTCTGAGCATCGCCATCAGCACCGTTGGCGGCGTGCTCTACGGTGTATTGCGCACGCTGAACGTCAAATGGCTGAACGCGATCCTGCGGGTCTACCTGGAATTGTTCCGGGCGATCCCGGTGCTGGTGTGGCTGTACCTGCTGTTTTTTGGCCTGCCGATCTTTTTCGGCCTGAGCATTCCCAGCTTCTGGTGCGCGGTGCTGGTGCTGTCGCTGTGGGGCGCCAGCGAAGTCGGCGAGGTGGTGCGTGGCGCGTTGCATTCGTTGCCGCGCGGGCAGCGTGAAGCGGGGTTGTCGATTGGCCTGGACGGCCCGCAACTCTACGGCTACGTACTCCTGCCCCAAGCGCTGAAACGCATGACGCCGCCGACCATCAACGTCTACACGCGCATCATCAAGACCAGCTCTCTCGCGGTGCTGATCGGCGTGGTGGACGTGATCAAGGTCGGCCAGCAAATCATCGAACGCACTTACGAATCCGTGCTGATCTACGGCGCGCTGTTCCTGTTTTTCTTTTTCATCTGCTACCCGCTGTCGGCCGCCTCGCGTGTGCTGGAGCGGCGCTGGACGCAAGCATGAGCGCATTGATCGAGTTCAAGGGTTTCAACAAGTTTTTCGGCGACCAGCAAGTGCTGGACGGTATCGACCTGCAAGTGAAGTCAGGCGAAGTGATTGTCATCCTCGGCCCCAGCGGTTGCGGCAAAAGCACCTTGCTGCGCTGCCTCAACGGCCTGGAAGTCGCCCACAGCGGCAGCTTGAACTTTGCCGGTCGCGAGTTACTGGACAAGGGCACCGACTGGCGCGAAGTGCGGCAGCAGATCGGCATGGTGTTCCAGAGTTATCACTTGTTCCCGCACATGAGCGTGCTCGACAACCTGCTGCTCGGCCCGGTCAAAGTACAGAAACGCGACCGCCGCGAAGCCCGCGATCAGGCCGAAGCCTTGCTGGCTCGCGTAGGCCTGCTGGACAAGCGCGATGCCTTCCCGCGTCAGCTTTCCGGTGGCCAGCAGCAACGCATCGCCATCGTCCGTTCGCTGTGCATGAACCCCAAGGTCATGCTCTTCGACGAAGTCACCGCCGCCCTCGACCCGGAAATGGTCAAGGAAGTGCTGGAAGTCATTCAGGGCCTGGCTCGCGAGGGCATGACCCTGCTGATCGTTACCCACGAAATGGCCTTTGCCCGTGCCGTGGCTGACCGAATTGTGTTCATGGATGCCGGGCGAATCCTCGAACAAAACCCACCCGAGATTTTCTTTACGAACCCGCAAACCGCACGAGCGCAGCAGTTCCTGGAGAAGTTCTCCTATGTCGCCGCTTTACCCAAAACGACTCAAACAAAGGAACTGGAACCGCTATGAAAACTGCCAAGACTTCACTGCTGCTACTCCCGCTGCTCGGCCTCGCTTTGCTGGCCGGCTGCAACAAAACCGAAGAACCCGCCAAGCCTGCGGCCACCGCCAGTTATCTGGAAAAAATCAAGGCTCGGGACAAGCTGATCGTCGGTGTCTTCACCGACAAACCGCCGTTTGGTTTCGTCAATGAAGCCGGGCGTTATGTGGGTTTCGATACCGACATCGGCCGTCAATTCGCCAAGGACCTGTTGGGCGACGAGAACAAAGTCGAGTTCGTCGCGGTGGAACCTGCCAGCCGGATTCCGTTCCTGCAAAGCGACAAGGTCGACCTGATCCTGGCCAACATGACCGTCACCCCGGAGCGCAAGGAAGCGGTGGAATTCACCAACCCGAACCTCAAGGTGGCGGTTCAGGCGCTGGTTCCGCAAGCCAGCACGGTGAAGAACCTCGATGACCTGGCGACTCGCACCACCATCGTCACCACCGGCACCACGGCCGATATCTGGCTGACCAAGAATCACCCGGACTGGAAACTGTTGAAATTCGAGAAGAACTCCGAGTCATTGCAAGCGCTGGCCAATGGGCGCGGCGATGCGTATGCGCAGGACAATCTGGTGCTGTTCAGCTGGGCCAAGCAGAACCCTGGCTATCGCGTGCTGAGCCAGACGTTGGGTGCGCAAGCACCGATTGCGCCGGCGGTGAAGAAGGGCAATATCGAGCTGCGTGATTGGGTGAATGATGAATTGGCGAAGCTGGGTGAGGAGAAGTATTTGCTCAAGCTGTATGACCAATATGTGCGTAAAGAGCTGAGCGATGACACCAAGCCTGAGAGCGTGATTGTTGAGGGCGGGAAGTGGCAGGGGTGATTCTCTAGCTTTTGCAGCGATCTTTCGGACGCCTTCGCGAGCAAGCCCGCTCCCACAGGGATCACCTAAATCCTGTGGGAGCGGGCTTGCTCGCGAAAGCGGTTTATCAGGCGCTGATTCAGTCCGGCCAATGCCAAGCTGGCTCATCCAGCATCCGCTGACCCACGATCCCCGTCTGGCCCAATGTTTTCTCCAGCACAATGCAATTGCACTCCAGGTCCTCCTGCAACGCAGAGATCAACCGCCGCGCATGGGATACCACCCACACCTGACACTGCTCCGACGCTCGGATAATCAACCGGGCCAACGCCGGCAACAGGTCCGGGTGCAAACTGGTTTCCGGCTCGTTCAGCACCATCAGCGTCGGTGGCCGAGGCGTCAGCAGCGCCGCCACCAGCAGCAAATAGCGCAAGGTCCCGTCCGATAACTCGGCCGCCGACAACGGCCGCAGCAACCCTTCCTGGAAAAACTCAATCGCAAACCGCCCGCCCTGCAACGGCGCGATATTCAATCGTGCACCGGGGAACGCGTCGCTGATCGCGGACTGCAACGCCTCGGGGTCGCCGATTTCACGAATCGTCTGCAACGCGGCGGCGAGGTCGCGACCGTCGTGGTGCAAAACCGGTGTGCGGGTGCCCAATTGTGGTTGGCGCACCGGCGCATCGGCATCGCTGCGAAAGTGATCGTAGAAGCGCCAGCGGCGGATGAATTCACGCAGTTGCATGACTTCCGGCGAGGTACGGAAGCTGCCGACCTGATCGAACAGGCTGTCGAAATTCGGCGTGTGGTGGGCCAGCACGTCCCAGCCACGACCGGCCCGGTTACGGATCATCGGGCCGTCGCGATCCACCAGCAGACTGGCCGGGCGATAAAACGGGCCGTTCCAGATGCATTCCTTCTTGATTTCCGGGTCCAGGGAAAACGCGGATTCGCTCGGCTCCGGCAACCCCAGGGCAATCGAATAGCTGAAATCCTCACCGGCAAACCCCAGGCGCAGGCGTTTGGCGCCGTGGCGCACGGTTGCCTCGATCGGGACTTCACCGCTACGCATGCGCCGGGTGATGTTTTCCGGCCCGGCCCAGAACGTCGAATGCAGCCCGCCCTCGCGGGCCAGGGCATTGACGACGCCGCCCTGAGCGGTTTCCGCCAGCAGGCGCAACGCGCGGTACAGATTGGACTTACCGCTGCCGTTGGGGCCGGTGATCAGGTTCAACCGACCCAGCGGAATCACCAACTTGTTGATCGAGCGGTAATTGGCCACCGCGAGGGTTTTGAGCATGGGAGCTTCCTGCTACAGGGGCAGACAGTTTGCCTTATTGTCGGGAGCACTGTGATCCCCTGTGGGAGCGAGCCTGCTCGCGATGGCGGTGCCTCAGCCAACATTGATGCCAACTGAAACACCGCCATCGCGAGCAGGCTCGCTCCCACAGGGGCTCCGCCAGCTGCTACAAGAATTGTGGCGTGATCGCTTTATTTGAAGCCGTCAGGTGTACCCGTTGAACCCTGTTCTAAGCTCACAGTCGTATCGCCAATGGCACGTCCGTACAACGCAAAGGAGTCTGCATGGCTGGTCCCGGATTGAAAATAGTGGTTGGCCTGAGCCTCCTTGCGCTGCTGACCGCGTGCGGCGATAAAAAACCGGTCGAGAAGGACCGTCCACGGGTCTTCGTCCAGGAGGTCAAACCCTTGGATTACGCTGCGTCGGTAACGCTCACCGGCGATGTTCAGGCCCGGGTCCAGACCGAATTATCGTTCCGCGTGGGCGGCAAGATCATTCAGCGCATGGTCGATGTCGGTGACCGGGTGTCGGCCAGACAAGTGCTGGCCAGACTCGATCCCAAGGACCTGCAGACCAACGTCGACTCAGCCCAGGCCCAAGTCACCGCCGAGCAGGCCCGGGTCAAACAGACCGCCGCCGCGTTCGTTCGCCAGCAAAAACTCCTGCCCAAGGGTTACACCAGCCAAAGCGAATACGATTCCGCGCAAGCCGCCTTGCGCAGCAGTCAGAGCGCGTTGACCGCTGCCCAGGCGCAATTCGCCAACGCCCGTGAACAGCTCGGCTACACCGCGCTGATTGCCGAGGCGCCGGGCGTGATTACGGCGCGTCAGGCCGAGGTCGGCCAAGTGGTGCAGGCGACGGTGCCGATTTTCAGCCTGGCGCGCGATGGTGAGCGTGACGCGGTGTTCAACGTCTACGAATCGCTGCTGGCCGAGGCGCCGGAGGATAAAACCATCGTGGTCAGCCTGCTCGACAACCCGTCGATCAAGACCACCGGCACCGTGCGGGAGATCACCCCGGCGGTGTCCGCGCAGACCGGCACCGTGCAAGTCAAAGTCACCCTCAATGGCCTGCCCGAGGGCATGCAACTGGGCTCGGTGGTGAGCGCCACGGCCAAGACACCGGGCAAGTCCGCCGTGGAGTTGCCGTGGTCGGCCCTGACCAAAAACCTCAGCGATCCGGCAGTATGGCTGGTGGACGGTGAAGGCAAGGCGCAACTGCACACCGTCACGGTCGGTCGTTACCTGACCGGCAAAGTGATCATTAGCGCCGGCCTGCAGGGCGGCGAAAAGGTCGTTATCGCGGGCGGTCAGTTGCTGCACCCCGGCGTGAAAGTTGAAATCGCCGAAAACACCTACAAGGATCTCGCAGTGGAAGCCCAGCCATGAAGCGTCTGTTACTGGTGTGCACTGCGGTGATGCTGGCGGCCTGCTCGAAAGAAGAACCGCCGCCGGAGCCGATACGTCCGGTGCTGTCGGTCAAGGTCCAGTCGCTGGACGAGGAAAATCTCGGCCGTTTCGCCGGCAGCATCCAGGCCCGCTATGAAAGCAATGTCGGGTTCCGCGTGCCGGGGCGCATCGCCAGCCGTAACGTCGATATCGGTGCCGAAGTGGAAAAGGGTGCGCTGCTTGCCACCCTGGACCCCACCGATCAGCAGAACCAGCTGCGTTCCGCCCAGGGCAATCTGGCCAGCGTCCAGGCGCAATACATCAACGCCCAGGCCAATGCCCGGCGCCAGCAGGAATTGTTCGATCGCGGCGTCGGCGCCCAGGCACAGCTCGATATTGCCCAGACTGACCTCAAAACCACCCAGGCCTCCCTCGATCAAGCGAAGGCAGCGGTCGATCAGGCCAAGGATCAGCTCAATTACGTTGAGCTGCGCTCCGACCACAAAGCCATCGTCACCGCGTGGAATGCCGAAGCCGGGCAAGTCGTCACCGCCGGCCAGCAAGTGGTGACCCTGGCGCAGCCGGACATCAAGGAAGCTGTGATCGACCTGCCGGACACCCTGGTCGACCAGCTGCCGACCGACGTCGTGTTCCAGGTTGCAGCGCAACTGGACCCGAGCATCAACACCACCGCCATCGTTCGTGAAATCGAGCCCCAGGCCCAGAGTGCGACCCGTACCCGTCGAGCCCGCCTGACCCTGACAGACACACCGCCCGGTTTTCGCCTGGGCACCGCGATCAGCGTCACCCTCAGTTCAGCGATCAAACCGCGTATCGAATTGCCGCTTAGCGCGCTGCAGGAAGTCGACGGCAAATCGCGCATCTGGGTCATCGATACGCAGACCCAGACCGTTTCCCCACGGGACGTCAGCCTGGTCAGCCGCACGGATTCAACGATGATCCTGGCCAATGGCGTGAAGTCCGGTGAGCGGGTAGTCAGCGCGGGTGTGAACAGCCTGAAACCCGGGCAAAAAGTGAAAATCGACGAGGACAGCCCCCAATGAAAGGGAGTTTCAACTTATCCGAATGGGCCCTCAAACATCAGTCGTTTGTCTGGTACCTGATGTTTGTCGCGCTGCTGATGGGCGTGTTCTCGTACATGAACCTGGGCCGCGAGGAAGACCCGTCGTTTACCATCAAAACCATGGTCATCCAGACCCGCTGGCCGGGCGCGACCCAGGAAGAAACCCTCAAGCAGGTCACTGACCGCATCGAGAAAAAACTCGAAGAGCTCGATTCCCTCGACTACGTGAAAAGCTACACACGGCCGGGCGAATCGACGGTGTTCGTCAACCTGCGCGACACCACCAGTGCCAAGGACATCCCGGAAATCTGGTACCAGGTGCGCAAGAAGATCAACGACATTCGCGGCGACTTCCCCCAAGGCCTGCAAGGGCCGGGGTTCAACGACGAATTCGGTGATGTGTTCGGTTCGGTCTACGCTTTTACCGCCGACGGCTTGTCCATGCGCCAGTTGCGCGATTACGTGGAACAGGTTCGCGCTGAAATTCGTGAAGTGCCGGGGCTGGGCAAGGTTGAGATGGTCGGTGAGCAGGATGAAGTCCTGTACCTGAATTTCTCAACCCGCAAACTGGCGGCGCTGGGCATCGATCAGCGCCAGGTGGTGCAAAGCCTGCAAACCCAGAACGCGGTGACCCCGGCCGGTGTGATCGAGGCCGGTCCGGAGCGCATCTCGGTGCGCACCTCGGGGCAGTTCGCTTCCGAGAAAGACCTGGCCAACGTCAACCTGCGGCTCAATGACCGCTTCTACCGCCTGGCCGACATCGCCGACATCAGCCGTGGGTACGTTGACCCGGCGACCCCGGAGTTTCGGTTCAACGGCCACCCGGCCATCGGCCTCGCCATTGCCATGAAGAAGGGCGGCAACATTCAGGAATTCGGCAAGGCGTTGCACCAGCGCATGACCGACCTGACCGCCGACTTGCCGGTGGGCGTCGGTGTGCACACGGTGTCCGATCAGGCCGAAGTGGTGGAAAAAGCCGTCGGCGGCTTCACCAGTGCCTTGTTCGAAGCGGTGGTGATCGTGCTGGTCGTAAGCTTCGTCAGCCTCGGGGTGCGCGCCGGGCTGGTGGTGGCGTGCTCGATCCCGCTGGTGCTGGCCATGGTGTTCATCTTCATGGAGTACAGCGGCATCACCATGCAGCGAATTTCCCTCGGCGCGCTGATCATCGCCCTCGGCCTGCTGGTGGACGACGCCATGATCACGGTCGAAATGATGGTCACGCGCCTGGAAATGGGCGAGACCAAGGAGCAGGCGGCGACGTTTGCCTACACCTCCACGGCGTTCCCGATGCTCACCGGTACGTTGGTGACGGTGGCCGGTTTCGTGCCCATCGGGTTGAACGCCAGCTCGGCGGGCGAGTACACCTTCACGCTGTTTGCCGTTATCGCGGTGGCGATGCTGGTGTCGTGGGTTGTCGCCGTGTTGTTTGCCCCGGTGATCGGCGTGCACATTCTCAGCACCAACGTGAAACCCCATAACGCCGAGCCGGGCCGCATCGGTCGTGCGTTCAATTACGGTATGTTTTGGGCCATGCGTAATCGCTGGTGGGCGATCGGTATCACCATTGCGCTGTTCGTGGCCTCGGTGTTTTCCATGCAGTTCGTGCAGAACCAGTTCTTCCCGTCCTCGGACCGCCCGGAAATCCTCGTCGACCTCAACCTGCCGCAAAACGCCTCGATCGCCGAAACCCGCAAGGCGGTGGACAAGCTCGAAGCGACCCTCAAGGACGATCCGGACATCGTGCGCTGGAGCACTTACATCGGCGAGGGGGCGATCCGTTTCTACCTGCCCCTCGACCAACAATTGCAAAACCCGTACTACGCGCAATTGGTGATCGTCAGCAAAGGCCTGGAATCGCGTAACGCCCTCAGCCAACGCTTGCGCGAGCGGCTGCGCAAAGATTTCGTCGGCATCGGCAGCTACGTCCAGGCGCTGGAAATGGGCCCGCCGGTGGGTCGCCCGATTCAGTACCGGGTCAGTGGCAAGGACATCGATCAGGTGCGCAAGCACGCCATCGCCCTGGCCACCGAGCTGGACAAGAACTCGCACATCGGCGAGATCATTTACGACTGGAACGAACCGGGCAAAGTCCTGCGCATCGAGATCGCTCAGGACAAGGCGCGTCAATTGGGGCTGTCGTCGGAAGACGTGGCCAACCTGATGAACAGCATCGTGGTCGGTTCGCCGGTCACTCAGGTCGATGACGATATCTACCTGATCAACGTCGTGGGACGCGCGGTGGACGCGGAGCGCGGCACGCCGGAAACCCTGCAGAACTTGCAAATCGTGACCCAGAGCGGCACGTCGATTCCGCTGCTGGCTTTCGCCACGGTGCGCTATGAACTCGAGCAACCGCTGGTCTGGCGCCGCGACCGCAAGCCGACCATCACGATCAAGGCGGCGGTGCGCGACGAGATTCAGCCGACTGATCTGGTGAAACAGCTCAAACCCGACATCGATAAATTCGCCGCCGGTTTGCCGGTGGGTTACTCGGTTGCCACGGGCGGCACGGTGGAGGAGAGCGGCAAGGCCCAGGGGCCGATTGCCAAGGTGGTGCCGTTGATGCTGTTCCTGATGGCGACCTTCCTGATGATCCAGCTGCACAGCGTGCAGAAGCTGTTCCTGGTGGCGAGTGTCGCGCCGCTCGGCTTGATTGGCGTGGTGCTGGCGCTGATCCCGACGGGCACGCCGATGGGCTTTGTGGCGATCCTGGGGATTCTGGCGCTGATCGGCATCATCATCCGCAACTCGGTGATTCTGGTGACCCAGATCGATGCCTTGGAGAAAGAGGGCGTTTCACCTTGGGATGCCGTGGCGCAGGCCACGGAGCATCGGCGCCGACCGATTCTGCTGACCGCTGCGGCGGCCAGCCTGGGGATGATCCCGATTGCCCGGGAAGTGTTCTGGGGGCCGATGGCTTACGCCATGATTGGCGGGATCATTATTGCGACGTTGCTGACGTTGCTGTTTTTGCCGGCGCTTTATGTCGCCTGGTACAAAATCCGCGAGCCGAAAAAAGAGACTTGAAATCGAGCGCTCCGCGCTCATCGCGGGCAAGCCACGCTCCCACAGGATTTGCGTCGATAACAACTTCCAGGATCGACACAAAAACCTGTGGGAGCGTGGCTTGCCCGCGAAGACGTCAGCCCAGGCACCACAAGTCTGAAGGCTTCACACTTTGCGCCAAACACTCGCCAACCAAGGCTGCTGCTCCCGCGGCAGCCCCGCCGGCCGGTAGTAATGTTCCAGCTCCACAAACCCCGCCTCAGTCAGCAATTGCTGCCACGCCTCAAGATCGTGATACGCCCCATACCGCGGCCCGTTCCACCCTTCCTGATTCTCCCCTCGCGGATTGGAACTGAACAACACACCCCCCGGCTTCAACGCCCCGCGCAACGCCTTCAACACCCGAGGCAATTCCTGGCGCGGGATATGAAACAACACCGCGTTGGCAAAAATCCCGTCAAAGCGTTCGGCCGGCAGATCCAGCTTCAGAAAGTCCTGCTGCCACACCTCGCATCCACTGTCCTCGCGCGCCATCTGTGCAAACTTCTCTGAACCGTCGAGCCCGACAGCCGTGTGGCCCATGCGTGTGAACGTCTGCAAATCCCGCCCCGGCCCACAGCCAAAATCGAGAACGTCGAACGGCGCCTCGCCCTGAATATGCCGCAGCAGGGCGTCGATGTTCTGGCTGACATCATGATCGCGAGTCCCCTCGCGAAAATCTTCGGCCACCGAGTTGTAATGGCCCAGGGTGGTGGCGGTGATCTTCTGGAGGTCGTCGGGGGTCTGTTTCATGGTCGGCTGCGCAGGCAATGGGGATTTGCCGAATATACGCCATCAGACTTGGGGCTGCTTCGCAGCCATTCGCGGGCAAGCCTCGCTCCTACAGTTGACCGAGTTGTTTCGACAGACGCGTACTCCTGTAGGAGCGAGGCTTGCCCGCGAAGGCGATTTCACTGACGACGAAGCCTCAGCGCTGCTTCATCCCCAAACAATCAATGGAGCGATCAACCATGGCTTTGGCAATCTCCAGCAAATGCCAAACGGAAAACACCATGGCTCGATCCGCCCCCTTGAGGTGGTCGCCACACTGATACGCCGTGACCGAAGCACAGCGCAGCAAATCCGCGACATAGAGTTGGGTGTCTTCAAAGCTCACGTCTTCACTGACGTTGTAGAACCGCAGTTCATCGGGCGCCGAAGGCTGTTCTCCGGTGAGGTAGAAATCGATCGCACGATAAAGGGCGGAGCGGTCTCTTAGCCTGTCGTCGGTGGGTTTGCCTTGGGTGGACGTTTCGGGAGGTGGATCGGGGACGGATCTTTTCATTGGTGTTGCTCCTATTGCTGCAGGGGAGCTGACACCTTCGCCTACTAAGCGGTGGGTGGCAGCTGTGCGCAGGTAGTAGGCCGGTCAATAGGAAAACCGGTGCACCCGAGAGTGCCCCACGCACAGCCGCCATTTTCTGCACGCGGTAAGAAACACCGGGCATGAGCATGGAACCGCCATACGCCTATTGTTCCGGGCTACTAAACCCGATCACTGATGAGCAGTGACGGGCCGAGACTAGCCACCGAAATTGGCAGGCGCAAGCGAGCGGAATGATCTAGGAAATGTCCTGCAAATGAAAGGGACCAAGCCTGTAGGCACGCTGATTTTCCTGTGGGAAATATTCCCCCTGTTGCGAAGGAAATTGCCTGTGTCGAGGACGCTTTTGTGGCGAGGGAGCTTGCTCCCGCTGGGCTGCGAAGCAGCCCCCAGCCATTCAATGAGGTGTGTCAGATAAACCCGGTCTAAAGATCTTGCGACTGCTGCGCAATCGAGCGGGAGCAAGCTCCCTCGCCACAAAAGCTCTACAACCTTGACCGTGTTCAGCGCTTGTTAAGCCCCCGCGCCAACCGATCCCCACCCAGCTGGATAATCGCCACCAACACCACCAGCAGCACAATCACCGTCAGCATGATCTGGCTATCAAACCGCTGATACCCATACCGGTACGCGATGTCCCCCAACCCACCCGCACCAATCGCCCCGGCCATGGCCGACGAGTTGATCATGGTCACCAGCGTAATGGTGAAACCACCGACAATCCCCGGCAGCGCCTCAGGCAACAGCACATGCCAGACAATGTGCCAGCGCCGGCATCCCATCGCCTGCGCGGCTTCGATCAACCCGTGGTCCACTTCGCGCAAACTGACTTCGGCAATGCGTGCAAAGAATGGCGTGGCCGCAATCGTCAGCGGCACCACGGCGGCCCAGACACCATACGTGGTGCCGACGATCAATCGGGTAAACGGAATCAGCGCCACCATCAGAATCAGAAACGGAATCGAGCGGAACAGGTTCACGAAGGCGCCCAGTGCACGGTTCAACGCGGGTGCTTCGTAGATGCCGCCCTTGGTGCTGGTGACCAGAATCACCGCCAGCGGAATGCCCGCCAGCAGCGCAATCAGCGACGACACGCCCACCATCAGAAACGTGTCGATGAAACCTTGCAGCAAGCGATCAAACCACATAACCGAGCACCTCCACCTGTTGCGCCCAGTGGCCGGCGCGCTGGCGCAGTTCTTCAGCGCCGAGCGCCGAACCGGTCACCGCCAGCAGCAATTGCCCTAGCGCGTGGCCCTGAATGCGTTCCACGCCACCTTGCAGCAGCCTCACGCGGCCACCGAGGGCGCTGAACAGTGCTGCCAGATCCGGTTCGTCCGTGGCGCTGCCGGTGAAGCGCAAACGCAGCACAACCGCCGCGTCCGAGGACTGAGGTTGCAGGCGCAAGCGGCTTTGCAGTTCTTCCGGCAGAGCGTGTTGCAGCGGCGCGAGCAAGGTTTTGCTGACCTCATGCTGCGGGTTACCGAACACTTCCCAGACTGGCCCTTGCTCGACGATTTTCCCGTGTTCCAGCACCACCACCCGATCACAGATATCGCGGATCACCGCCATCTCGTGGGTGATCAGCACGATGGTCAAACCCAGCCGCTGGTTGATCTCGCGCAGCAGGCCGAGGATCGATTGTGTGGTCTCCGGGTCCAGCGCGGAAGTGGCTTCGTCGCACAGCAGAATTTCCGGGTCATGCACCAGGGCGCGGGCGATGCCGACGCGCTGTTTTTGCCCTCCGGACAGCTGCGCCGGATAGGCCTTGTGCTTGCCTTGCAGGCCGACCAACTCCAGCAGTTCGCGGACTTTCTGTTCGCGTTTTTCCTTGGGCACACCGGCCACTTTCAGCGGCAATTCGACGTTCTGCCAAACGGTCTTGGCCGACATCAGGTTGAAGTGCTGGAAGATCATGCCGATCCGTCGGCGCAGCGCGACCAGGCGGTCTTCATCGAACTCGCCGATGTCCACTTGATCGATCAGCACCCGGCCGCTGCTCGGTTGTTCGAGGCGGTTGATGGTGCGGATCAGCGACGACTTGCCGGCGCCGCTGCGACCGATGATGCCGAACACCTCACCGCGCTGGATCGCCAGGTCGATGCCGTGCAACGCCGCCACCGGACCCTGCTGGCCGGTGTAGGTTTTACCCAGGCCGATAAAGCGCACGTGGGCACGGTTCAGGTCCGGATGCAGTTCGGTCTGTTCGGCTATATGTGGCTCTGGAACATCCAGTCGCCGTTGGATCGCGGCCGTCATCCTCAGCTTTCCCAGCCAGCTTGATAGAGCTTGCCGTGAGCCTTGTCCAGCGCCGCACGAACGGCCGGCGAATGCTGGTAGATGTCGACGAACTTAATCAGGCGCGGGTCGGTTTTGCTCTTGGGCTGGATCACGAACTGGATCACGTATTCCTTGTGATCGAGGCCATCAAACAGCAACGCCGAACCGGCATCGAAGGTCTTCGACAGCCGGATGTAGGCCGGGTAGCCCTGGACCAGATCGGCATCGTCGTAGGCGCGCACCAGTTGCACGGCTTCGACCTGGAGGATTTTGATTTTCTTCGGGTTGGTGATGATGTCTTCTTCGGTGGCCTTGTAGCCGACACCCGGTTTGAGCGTAATCAGGCCAGCCTTGGCCAGCAGTTGCAGGCCGCGACCGCTGTTGATCGGGTCGTTGGCGATGGCGACGCTGGCGCCTTGTGGCAGCTCGTCGAAGCTTTTGTATTTTTTCGAGTAGAGGCCGACGTTGTTGATGATCCCCGGCGCGAACGGCACCAGGTCAAAACCGGCGGCGGCCTTGGCGTTCTCCAGGAACGGGACGTGCTGGAAATAGTTCACGTCGATGTCGCCGGCCGCGAGGCTGACGTTGGGGGCGATCCAGTCGCTGAACTCCACCAGGTCGACTTGCAGGCCTTGTTTTTTGGCTTCCTCGACGGCGGCTTCCAGCGGGATGGCGAAGGCGGCGGTGGTGCCGACTTTTAACGGCGCTTCGGCGGCGAAAACCGCAGAGCTGAACAGGCCGAGGGCCAGGGCCAGTGCTTTGACTGGGTGGGAGAGGCAGGTCTTTTTCATGGTGGATTTTCCAGTCAGTGCATAAATTTGGGGTGTTTGGGCGGGCCTCTTCGCGGGCAAGCCTCGCTCCTACAGGTTCAGCGTCGTATCGGACATTTATGAACGACTCGATACCTGTAGGAGCGAGGCTTGCCCGCGAAGCTATTAGCGGCGGTAGGCCGAGCCGGTATGTTGCTCAGGCAAATGCGCTTCACCGTGAAACAGCTTTTCCCGCAGGCTGCCGTTGTCATAAGCCGTTTTGTACGACCCACGCCGCTGCAACTCCGGAATCACCCGCTCAATGAAATCCACATAGCTTTCCGGCGTGACAATCCGTGTCAGGTTGAAGCCATCCAGCCCGGTCTCGGCGATCCACGATTCCAGTTCGTCCGCCACTTGCTCAGGCGAGCCGACCACCGTGATGTAGCGGCCGCCGAGGGCGTGTTGCTCGAGCAATTTGCGCCGGGTCCAGTCGTTGTTTTGCAGGTTTTTGGTCGCCGACTGGATCGCATTGCTCTTCACGTACTGGATCGGCTCGTCGATCTCGTATTCGGAGAAGTCGATCCCGGTCGACGCCGAAAAATGCGCGACACCGGCCTCGGCGCTGGCGTAGCTCAGGTACTCGGCGTGCTTCTTCCAGGCAAGCTCTTCGGTGGCGCCGACGATCACGTTCAAGCCCATGAACACCTTGATGTCCTCGGGATTGCGCCCGGCTTCAACAGAGCTGGCGCGAACCTTGTCTACCTGAACCTTGGTCGACGGTTTGTTCTGCCCGCTGATGAACACGCACTCGGCATGACGCCCGGCGAACAGCAAACCGCGATCGGAACTGCCCGCCTGGAACAGCACCGGCGTGCGCTGCGGCGACGGCTCGCAGAGGTGATAACCCTCGACCTGATAGAACTCGCCCTTGTGCTCGACCTTGTGCACTTTTTCCGGTTGGGCGTAGATCCGTTGCTGCGGGTCATTCAGCACCGCGCCGTTTTCCCAGCTGCCTTCCCAGAGTTTGTAGAGCACTTCCAAGTATTCATCGGCCTGGTCGTAACGGCGGTCGTGTTCCACCTGTTCGCTCAGGCCCATGGCTTTGGCGGCGCTGTCGAGGTAGCCAGTGACGATGTTCCAGCCAACCCTGCCTCGGCTCAAGTGATCGAGCGTCGACATGCGCCGGGCGAACAGGTACGGCGGTTCGTACGTCAGGTTGGCGGTGAGGCCGAAGCCGAGATTTTTCGTCACCGCCGCCATGGCCGAAACCAGCAGCAGCGGATCGTTGACCGGCAGCTGGATCGACTCTTTCAGCGGCACATCGACGGAGTTCTGGTAGACGTCGTACACGCCGACAATGTCCGCGATGAACAGACCGTCGAACAACCCGCGCTCCAGCAACTGCGCCAGTTCGGTCCAGTATTCGATGGTTTTGTATTGGGTGGAGGTGTCCCGTGGATGCGTCCACAGGCCGTGGTTGATGTGCCCGATGCAGTTCATGTTGAACGCGTTGAGCAGGATCTTCTTTTTCACCTCGGCCATCAGAGGGTCCCTCGCAACGGAGGGTTTTCATCGTTGAGGTAGTAGTTGCCGACGGCGTGATACTTCCAGCGCACCGGGTCATGCAGCGTATGTACGCGAGCGTTGCGCCAGTGGCGATCGAGGCCGTGTTCGATCAGCGTCGCCTGGCTGCCGGCCAGTTCAAACAGCGTGCTGCCGGCGGCGAGGGAAATGTCGGTGCTGATGGCGCGGGCTTCGGCGACGGCAATCGACGCGGCGGCGACGGTCTCTGCGTTGGTCGTGGCCTGAGCCTTGTCGAGGAATTCGCCGGAGCGTTCCAGCAAGGCTTCAGCGGCGTGCAGGCGAATACTCAGGTGGCCGAAGCTCTTGATGGTCAGCGGGTCGTCAGTGGCTTTTTCATGGGTGGCGTCGATCCACGGCCGGGTTTTGGTGCGCACGAAGTGCAGGGCATCTTCATAGGCGGCGCGGGCGATGCCGGTGTCGATGGCGGCGTGAAGAATCTGTGCCAGTGGGCCAACGGTGGTCGGGCGCTCGAAGGCACTTTGAAACGGGATCACGTCTTCGGCGGCGACATAGACGTCTTCGAACACCACCGAACCGCTACCGGTGGTGCGCTGGCCGAAACCGCTCCAGTCGTCGATGACGGTCAGGCCCTTGCTGTTGTGGGGGACGAACGCCAGTTGCTGCACGCCGTTTTCGTCGACCACCGAGGTCGGGATGCGTTGCGCGTAGATCGCTCCGGTCGCGTAGAACTTGCGACCGTTGATGCGATGACCGTCTCCGTCGCGGGTCAGGCTGGTGACGCGGTCGTGGGCGGTTTTGGTGCCCAGTTCTGCCAAGGCATTGCCGAAGCGCTGGCCGGCGAGAACTTCGGCGTACAGGCGCTTTTTCTGCTCTTCGCTGCCGTTCACGCGCAGCACTTCGAGGGCGTAGAAATGGTTCTGCGGGATCTGTCCGAGCGAGCCGTCAGCCTGGGCAATCAGTGCGATCACTTTGGCCAGGGTGACGTTGGAAACGCCAGCGCCACCGTACTCCTTGGGCACGCTGATGCCCCAAAGACCCGAGCGGGAAAACACTTCCAGCTCCGGGTGCGGCAAACGGCGTTCGCGGTCGCGCAGGGCGCTGTCGCGTTTGAAATCTTCGGCCAGATCGGTAGCGACGATCAGGGCTTGCTCATCGCTGGTGATGACCGCGACGTGGTGAGAAAGAGTCATGTGTTTCTCCAGAGGTCTGGTCGTTAAATCCAGGAATGGCGAGCGGGGAGCGTGCCGTTGAGGTAATAGGTTCCGACCGCGTGATACTTCCAGCGAACGGGGTCGTGCAGCGTGTGCACGCGGGCGTTGCGCCAGTGGCGGTCGAGGTTGAATTCGGCGAGGGTTGCGCGACTGCCGGCCAGCTCGAAGAGCTTTTCGCTGGCGAGCAGCGAGATCTCGGTGGTCAGCACTTTCGCTTCAGCGACGGCAATCGAAGCGCGTGCGGCAGACTCGGCAGTGAGTGGCGCGGCGTTGACCTGATCGAGCACTTGCCCGGCCTTGCGCAGCAGCGCTTCGGCGGCGTGCAGTTCGATTTTCAGTTTGCCGATATCGGCGATCACATACAGGTCGTCGCTGGCCCGTTCGACCTTGGCGTCGATCCATGGCCGGGCGCGGGTTTTCACGAACTCGATGGCGTCGTCGATGGCACCGCGCGCGATGCCTGCGTCGATGGCGGCTTGAATCAGTTGCGACACGGCACCCTGGATGTTCGGGCTGTCATTGATCTTCCAGTTGTCCACCACCAGCTCGGCGTCGACCCGCACGTTGTTGAGCAAAATGGTGCCGCTGGCGGTGGTGCGCTGACCGAAGCCCGACCAGTCATCCACAATGCGCAGGCCCGGTGTGCCGCGACGGACGAAGGCCAGCACTTGCTTACCGTCGTCGTTCAGCGCCTTGACCGCCACCCAGTGGGCGAACAGTGCGCCGGTGGAGTAAAACTTCTGGCCGCTGATGACAAAACCATCCCCGTCAGCGGTGATCCGTGCCTTGAGTTCGAGGGTGTTTTTGGTGCCGCGTTCCGGCCCGGCATTGCCGATGCGCCAGCCTTCAAGCACGCTTTTGAACAGCTGTTTTTTCTGCGCTTCGGTGGCGCTGCCAAGCACCAGATTCAGGATGCCGAACTGGTTCTGTGGGATCTGTCCCAGTGCCGGGTCCGCCGCGGAAATGATCGCGAAGACGTCGGCCAGGGTGACGAACGAAACTTGTGGGCCGCCGTACTCGTGCGGGATGGATATGCTGCCCAATCCGCTGCGGGTGAACTGTTCGATTTCCGACCAGGGTAACTTGCGTTGCCGGTCACGTTTGGCTGCTTGCAGGCGGGCGACTTGCGCCAGCTCATGGGCGGCCTTGATGGCTTGTGCGTCGTTGCGCAAAACCTGTGCGGGCAACAACAACGGGGCGATGTCCAGATCACTCTGAACGATTGCATCTGCCAGACTGGACATCAGTGCCGCTCCTTGGCTGCACGCAATGCCCTGGCGATCTGCACTGGGGTGATTGTGTTCCGGACCATACCTACCTCACATCTCATGGGTCGCCGCGATGGTTGCGGCGCAATAAAAACAAGAATGTCCGGTGGTCCGGTGCATATACCGTAAGCGCGTATAAAAATTAAATAAACTAACTTTTAGGAATATGCATAGAAGGGTGCCGCTTTCCTCTGTAGGAGCGAGGCTTGCCCGCGAAGGCGGAGTGTCGGGCACCTTTGATGTTGACTGGCACACCGCCTTCGCGGGCAAGCCTCGCTCCTACAAAGACGGCGGTGTTTTCAGTTTTTGCGCGTTTCGGCGGCTTTCAATTCTTCTTTGAACGGCACTTTCAGATAGGGATTGTTGCAACCGATCTTGAGCCTGCGCGGCGGTGCCCAGCCGGAGTTGTTGCCCACCCGATCGAGGATGCAATAAGTCACCTCCAGCCGAAGGTCTTCGCCGGCTTCGAGAATGATCGCCGGCGGCACCCAGACCTGAACGGACTGGCCCACCTCATTGGCTTTGAGCTGCGGCAGGTCCATACGCACATCACCCCAGCGCAAGGTGATTTCATCGTCGACGGCCATGTTCAGGTAAGGCTCGATGGTCAACGGTACGCCGCGCTTTATCTGGTTCGGATTGACCCCCTGACGGCGAATGGTTTCGGGGATGCCCACCAGTGCCAAGTGCTCGTTTTCGTGACCGCACAGCGTGAGTGGCTGACCGCCCGGGCAATCGAGCTTGATCTGTACCTGGGTGGCGAGGGACAGCGCCGGCCCTTGTCCGACCTGCATGACGCGGTAGTGAATGCAGGAGGAGCCATTGGCGATAAAGCTTTGCGGCACACGCAGGCTGACGACTTCGCCGACATCATCGGCCGTGAGGACGCGGGAAGCGACGTAGCAGTTGTCCCAGAACAGTTCGATCAGGTCGCCTTCGTCCATGTCGGGGTAGGGCGCCACATCGATCAGCAGATGGGCCGCCGAAGTGACATTGATGCCGGTCTTGTGGGATTGCGCCAGGGTAGGGGCCGCAAGTCCGGTTTTATTCGAGGTGCTTGTCATGGGTTTCTCCTTGAAGCCTTGCAGCGAAGTCCGTTTCTGAAAAATCAAAAGGCGTGTATTACCGAGCAACAAAGTTGTTCACTATTTGCAAGTTTCAATAATGATTTTTAACGATGGCTGACGCCTGCTGGAGACTAGATAAGAGTGCGCTTGAATGGGTGTCAATAGAGGTGGCTAGTTAAGTAGTGCATTCAGTGTTATTCAGAAAAATCCTACGCATTGAAGTTAATAAGCCGCACCACTCTGTCGAATTTTGCCGCGTATTTGTCGATTTTCAGGCGTGGGTGGCGGCAATCGTGTGCTCGGCGAGGGCACTGGATTTGGTGAATGTTAGGCGAGTTAAATCTGTTGCAGAACATATATATGTACCGCGTGCAGTTTTAAAAATTGATCTACTATTTGAGTGAGCGAGAAGAGAGTGTCGGGAGAAGCGGGGGGGAAGTTGTCACTTCCATCCATGGAAGTTAACAAGTGGTGAAGCGATATTAATGGTTGGCGTTATTCAGAAACTTGCTGAGGAACTGCTTCGTCCGTTCTTCTTTCGGGTTGGCAAACAGCGCCTTGGCTTCGCCTTGCTCGACGATCACACCCTTGTCGAAAAACACCACACGGTTGGCCACGTCCCGAGCAAAGCCCATTTCGTGGGTGACGATCACCATGGTGCGCTTTTCTTCGGCCAGGCTGCGGATGGTCGCCAGCACTTCACCCACCAGCTCCGGATCAAGCGCTGAGGTGGGTTCATCGAACAGGATCACTTCCGGCTCCATTGCCAGCGCACGGGCAATCGCCACGCGCTGTTGCTGACCACCGGAAAGGCGTCGCGGGTAAGCGTCTTCCTTGCCCGCCAGGCCAACCCTGGCCAACAGCTTTTTACCCAGGGCAACGGCGTCGGCGTGCGGGATCTTCTTCACGATGATCGGGCCTTCGATGACGTTTTCCAGCGCGGTGCGATGGGGGAACAAGTTGAAGTTCTGGAACACGAAGCCGACGTGCTGACGCAAGCGCCGCACCAGGCTCTGCTGCTGGTTCAACGGGCGGCTGCCATCGATCTCGATGTCACCGACCTTGATCCGGCCGCTGGTAGGTTCTTCCAGAAAATTCAGGCATCGCAGGAAGGTGGTTTTACCCGAGCCGCTAGGCCCGATGATCGCGACGACCTCACCTTCCTTCACTTGCAGATCGATGCCGTTGAGCACCACTTGACCCTTGAACTGCTTTGTCAGTTTTTCCACGACAATCATTGGGTCAGGACTCCTGGTCGTGCCGATTGACCCGCTCTTCCAACTTGTTCTGCAGGTGCGACAGCACCGTGGCCAGAATCCAGTAGATCAGCGCGGCGGCAAGGTACATGGTGAACACTTCGAAGGTGCGTGCCGTGATCAGCTGCGCCTGGCGGAACAGCTCCGGCACCTGGATGGTGGCGGCCAGCGCGGTGTCCTTGACCAGCGAAATGAAGCTGTTGCCCAGCGGCGGCAATGCAGTGCGCATTGCTTGCGGGATGATGGCCCGGCGCAGGGTCTGCGCACGGGTCATGCCGATGCTGGCGGCAGCTTCCCACTGACCGCGTTCGATGGAGCTGATCGCGGAACGCAGGATTTCACAGGCGTAAGCGGCCATGTTCAGTGAGAAGCCGATCAGGGCAGCCGGCAGCGGATCGAGTTCCATACCCAATTGCGGCAAGCCGTAATAGATCACGAACAGTTGCACCAGCAACGGCGTGCCGCGAAAGAACGACACGTAGATGCGGGCGATCCAGCTCACCAGCTTGAAGCGCGACAGGCGCATCAGTGCCAGGCCGAAGCCCAGCATGAGGCCGAAGAACATCCCGCCCAGGCTCAAGATGACCGTGTAGTAGGCCCCCTTGAGCAGGAAAGGCAGGGAGTCCAGTGCAAGTTGGAAAGCTTCTTCCATTATTGAGTGACGTCAGCGCTGAAGTATTTTTCCGAAAGCTTTTTCAGCGTGCCGTCGGCGCGCAGCTTGTCGATGGCCTTGTTCACGGCTGCCAGCAACTCAGGCTCGCCTTTGCGCAGGGCAATACCGGCTTCCTGGCGGGAGAACGCTTCGCCGGCGGCGGTGGTGTCTTTGGCTTTCTTGGCGTATTCCAGCGCGGCGAGACGGTCGATCAGAATGGCGTCAATGCGGCCGACGCGCAGGTCCTGGAACTTGGTCGGATCATCGTCATAGGTCTTGATGATGGCTTTTGGCTGATTGTCTTTGAGCCACTGC
Source organism: Pseudomonas sp. LBUM1669 (assembly GCF_059695705.1). Lineage (NCBI taxonomy): Bacteria > Pseudomonadati > Pseudomonadota > Gammaproteobacteria > Pseudomonadales > Pseudomonadaceae > Pseudomonas > Pseudomonas sp. LBUM1669. The sequence continues at coordinate 222,364 of NZ_CP166784.1, forward strand.
TCGTAGTTGGTGCCCAGGCCTACGCCGACTTTCTTGTCGGCCAGATCGGCGGCAGTCTTGATGTTCAGCTCCGCAGCCTTTTTGGTCAGCACCAGCGCCTGAATCCCGGAAACGGTGTACGGCTCGGAGAAGTCATACTTCTTCTTGCGCTCTTCGGAGATGGTCACCTGGTTGATCACCGCGTCCAGACGCTTGGATTCCAGCGCCGCGAGGATGCCGTCCCATTTGGTCGGTTGCAGCTTGACCTTCACGCCCAGCTCTTTGGCCAGGGCTTCGGAGAACTCGACTTCGAAACCGGCCAGTTTGCCGTCGGCGTCGACGAAACTGAATGGTGGGTAAGTGCCTTCCAGACCAACGTTGATCACGCCAGCGTCTTTGATTTTTTGCAGTTGCTCACCGGCAACCGCTTGCCCCAGCAGGCCGGCGCTCAGCGCCAGGCCCAGCGAACCGACCAGCAGATTTCGACGTAGTGCGGAAAAATTCATGACAAGCCCCTGTGTTTTCTTATGAAGACGCTTTTAGGAATGTTGGCAAATTCGGGATTTGAACGACTGCAATATCCTGCCCTAATGCAGCGTATGCGTCTCGCTGCAAATTCGCCTGCGGCGTGACTATATGATGGCGCTTTTAGATAGGAAAATAATAAATATTACGTTTGTTATTCTTCTATCGAATATGCGATTCACACGATCCTCTGTGATGAGGGGGCAAGCCCCCTCGCCACAGGTCTATCGTCTACAGGAAGTCTTTGTAGGCAAACAACGCCGGTGCACCACCGGTATGAAGGAAGATGATCGGACCGTCGTTAAAGCGCTGACGACCGATGCCGTCAAGCAACCCGGCCATGGCCTTGCCGGTGTACACCGGGTCCAGCAGCAACCCTTCCTGACTCGCCATCAGTTTCACCGCCGCCAGCGTCCCGGCATTCGGCTCGCCATAACGCGGACCGAAATATTCGTCCCACAATTCGATCTTGAAACTCGCCGGCAGGCTCACGCCCAGCAACTCGGCAGTGCGCTCGGCCAGGCCCTGGACTTTCGGGCGCTGATCTTCATCGCTGCGGGAAACCGTGACACCAATCACTGGCAAATCCGGCAGTGCTTCACTTAACGCCAGTGCCAGACCACTGTGGGTCCCGGCACTGCCCGAGGCCAGCACCACGGCGGCAAATTGCAGGCCGGTGTCCTTGATCTGCTCGGCCAGTTCCAGCCCGGCGCGCACATAACCCAAAGCGCCCAGCGCATTGGAGCCACCAATCGGTACCAGATACGGCTTCTTGCCGTTATTGCGTAAACGGTCGGCCAGGGCTTGCAGTTGCTCGTCGGCGTTGTCGAGGTTTTCCACCTGTTCGACTTTGGCATCGAACAGGTCGAGCAGCAGCCGATTGCCGTTGCCGAGGTAGTTGGCGTCGTCGGTGCCCAACGGGTTTTCCAGCAGTGCGACGCAGCCCAGGCCAAGCTTGGCTGCAATGGCGGCGGTCTGGCGCACGTGGTTGGACTGCAGCGCGCCAGCGGTGATCAGCATGTCGGCGCCTTGTGCCAGGGCATCGGCCGCGAGGTATTCGAGTTTGCGCAGCTTGTTGCCGCCCATGGCCAGCGGTGTCAGGTCATCGCGTTTGACGTACACGTCGCGGCCGAGCCAGGTCGACAGCCGTTCGAGTTTTTCAAGCGCGGTAGGGTGGCCGAGGAGGTCGAGGCGGTTAAAGCGGGCAAGCTGTTGTTTGATCATGGGTCCGTACTGGCCAAGGGAGATGTCAGGACTATAGGCACGCCTATATGCATGGGCAACCGCCAATCGCTTATATCCATAAGTGCTGAACACAGCACAATTGGTTCTTAATTCGGCTTCCAGACCTTGCCGTAAAGTAATCGCCGTCAGTGCGGCCAGACAGTCCGGCCACCCGTGAGGAGTTTTTACCGTGAGCGAGCGTTCCAGCCATTGGCAATTGCAGACCATCGTCAGTCAACTGCGTACGGCGCGTGACCAGTGGCGCGCACAAAACGGCCGCGCCAGCGGCGAGCAGGGCGGTCGCGAGTTGCCTTCCCGTGCCGCCATGGCGGAGATACTTGAAGCGCTATGCGGTGCCCTGTTTCCGATGCGTCTGGGACCGGTGGATTTGCGTGAGGAGAGTGAAGACTTCTACGTCGGCCACACCCTGGACGTCGCGTTGAATGCATTGTTGGCGCAGGCGCGACTCGAACTGCGTTACGCCGCTCGCCACAGCGCCGCGGCCGACACCGAGGTCGAGGCCAAGACCATTGCGATCATTCAGGATTTCGCCCTCGCGTTGCCGGGGCTGCGCAGCTTGCTGGACACCGATGTACTGGCGGCCTATCACGGCGACCCGGCGGCCCGTAGCGTCGATGAAGTGTTGCTGTGCTATCCGGGCATTCTGGCGGTGATTCACCATCGTCTGGCACACCATTTGTACCGCGCGGGGTTGCCGCTGCTGGCGCGGATCAGCGCAGAAATCGCCCACTCGGCTACCGGTATCGACATCCACCCTGGCGCGCAGATCGGCCGCAGCTTCTTCATTGATCACGGGACGGGTGTGGTCATCGGCGAGACGGCGATCATTGGTGAGCGCGTGCGGATTTATCAGGCCGTGACGCTGGGCGCCAAGCGCTTCCCGTCGGATGAGGACGGCCAGTTGCAGAAGGGTCATCCACGGCATCCAATCGTTGAGGATGATGTGGTGATCTATGCCGGCGCGACGATTTTGGGGCGGATCACCATTGGCAAGGGCTCGACCATTGGCGGCAACGTCTGGCTGACCCGTAGCGTGCCGCCGGGGTGCAACCTGACGCAGGCGAATTTGCAGCATGATGATGGGACGCAGAAGTAAGGCCTGGAATTTTCGCTGACTGAACCGGCCTCATCGCGAGCAGGCTCGCTCCCACAGGTATTGTGTCGAACGACAATTTTATGAACGACACAAAACTTGTGGGAGCGAGCCTGCTCGCGATTGGATTTCAAGGCGAACGCAAATACTGGCATTTAACTAATTTCCCGCTGAACGAATCCTCCCGATCCCCCGTCATACCCATCCTTGAGCTAGCGTAAAGGCACAAGATTTTGTGGCGAGGGAGGCCCCGCGCCGTCTTCGACGCCGCGCTGTCGCGCAGCAAACAGGTTCATCGTAAAGTTTGAAGAACGCGCGCGGGGCAAAGGCCGTAACCAGCACTGGTGTGACAGCACCCGAGAGGGAGAGTGGCCTGCACGGTATCGGCGTGGAGTCGCTGACGGCATGGCGTAAGCCATGACCTCGTATAAGAGAGTGAATCCGTTCGCCACCGTGTACCCCGCGCGCGTCGTTCAATCCTGCGAGGAATTGTCATGGCGCGCAAGAACCAGAAGCGTTTTGAGATTATCCATCATCACTGTGCCGGCATTGATGTCGGCCTTCGCGAACACTGGGTCGCCGTGGATTCAGGGCGATGTGATCCGCCTGTTCGTCAATTCTCCACCTTCACCGACGACTTGATTGCTTTGGCCGACTGGCTCCAGTCACTGAACATCAACGTGGTGGCCATGGAGGCGACGGGGGTCTACTGGATCCCCCTTTTCGAAGTGCTGGATGCACGCGGATTCGAGGTTTACCTCGTCAACTCGCGCGCCACCCGGCAGACCTCAGGTCGCAAGTCCGATGTGCTCGACTGCCAGTGGATTTGGCAGCTCATGACCCATGGCCTGCTCAGCGGTGCGTTTCGCCCTTCGGATGAAATCTGCTCAATGCGCTCTCTGGTCCGTCAGCGAGCCAATAAAGTCTGCGATCAAGCCAAGTCCATCAATCGCATGCAAAAAGCCTTGAGCCAGATGAACATCCAGCTGGCCCAAGTCATCAGCGATATCACCGGGGTGACGGGCCTGAAGATTTTGCGGGCTATTGTCGGCGGCGAGCGTAACCCTGAACAACTCGCAACGATGAAAGACGGGCGCATCAAGGCAGATCAGGCGACCATTGCCCGCAGTTTGCATGGCAACTGGCGAGCCGAGCACTTGCATGCTCTGAGTCAGGAATTGGCCTGCCATGACTTTCTGGAAACCCAGATCGCCGAGTGTGACCGGGCCATCGCCCAGGCACTTGAGCGACTACCGGTTCTTGAGCATGAACCAGTGGCACCCGGCAAGCCGCTGCGCAGCCCGCACCGCTCGACCGACCAACAGCAAGCGTTGCACCGGGCATTGAACAAGGTAATGGGTGTGGACCTGACGGCTATCCCCACCATCGGGATTGATACGGCGCTGGTATTAGCCAGTGAATTGGGGCCGGATTTGTCACGTTTTCCCACCTCTCAGCACTTTTGCTCCTGGCTGGGCGTGGCACCGCCTACGCGGATATCAGGAGGTAAACCGCTTCCAGGGAAAGCACCGAAAATCATTAATCGAGCAGCTCAAGCGCTTAAGCAAGCGGCTTCCAATGGGCGACAGGACAAAAGTTTCATCGGCGCCAGCCACCGCGCCCGCCTGACGCGGATGGACACCAGTTGCGCGATCAAAGCCACCGCACACCAATTGGCGCGGCTGATCTACGCCATGCTGACGAAGGGGCAGCCCTATGTTGAGAAGGGAATTGAAGAGTTTGAAGAAAAAAGCCGCAGCCGACAGCTGCGCGCTCTGGAGCGAAAAGCACGCAAGCTAGGCATGCAACTGGTCAAAGCAGCATGATTTTTCAAGAGCAAAAACAATGGGTTATTTTTTGTTTGATAAGAGCTTGCTCCCGCTCGGGTGCGAAGCAGCCGTAATTTTGCAAAAAACCGGGTGCCGCTGCGCGGCACAACGGGAGCAAGCTCCCTCGCCACAGGGTACCGCCGAGCCTTGCGATTAGTCCTTAGCAGCCTATTCATGTTTAACTTGAACGCTCATTCAAGTTAAACCGCCGGTTTGCTGCCCGTTCACAACAGGAGGCTTGCCTTGCCGAGTCCGTTACTGATTGCCCTGTTTCATCCCCTTGAGGTGCACCTGTCATGAGTGCATCGTCCGTCCCTCCAAGCGGCCAGGTCCGCATGAATCCGCCGGTGTTTTACTTCGCGGCGACCTTCATTCTGCTGTTCGGCATTGTCGTCATCGCCATGCCTGAACAGGCCGGTGCCTGGCTGCTGGAAGCGCAAAACTGGGCGGCCAATACGGTCGGCTGGTATTACATGCTCGCGATGACGCTGTATCTGGTCTTCGTGGTGGTCACCGCCTTGTCTGGCTACGGCAAGATCAAGCTCGGTGCCGACCACGACGAGCCCGAGTTCAGTTATCTATCGTGGGCCGGCATGCTGTTCGCCGCCGGGATCAGCATCACGCTGTTCTTCTTCTGTGTGTCCGAACCGCTGACCCACTTGGCGCAACCGCCGCAAGGCGAGGCCGGCACGGCGGATGCGGCGCGTCAGGCGATGCAGATTCTGTTCCTGCATTGGGGCCTGCACGGCTGGGGCGTGTTCGCCTTTGTCGGCATGGCGCTGGCCTACTTTGCCTACCGTCACAACCTGCCGCTGGCCCTGCGTTCGGCGCTTTATCCGCTGATCGGCAAGCGCATCAACGGCCCGATCGGTTACGCCGTGGATGGCTTCGGCATCATCGCCACGGTGTTCGGTCTTGGCGCCGACATGGGCTTCGGTGTGTTGCACCTCAACTCGGGTCTGGACTACCTGTTCGGCATCGCTCACACCCAGTGGATCCAGGTCGGCCTGATCACGTTGATGATGGGCGCGGCGATTATCGTTGCGGTGTCCGGCGTCGACAAAGGCGTGCGCGTGATGTCCGATATCAACATGCTGCTGGCCTGTGCGCTGTTGCTGTTCGTGCTGTTCGCCGGCCCAACTCAGCACTTGCTCAACACCCTGATCCAGAACATCGGCGACTACCTCGGCGCGTTGCCGATGAAGAGTTTCGACCTCTACGCCTACGACAAACCCAGCGACTGGCTGGGCGGCTGGACGGTGTTCTATTGGGCCTGGTGGATCGCGTGGTCGCCGTTCGTGGGCCTGTTCATCGCACGGATTTCCCGTGGCCGGACCATCCGCGAATTCGTCTTCGGCGTGCTGCTGATTCCGCTCGGCTTCACCCTCGCGTGGATGTCGATTTTCGGCAACAGCGCCATCGACCAAGTCCTGAACCACGGTATGAGCGCCCTCGGCATGTCGGCCATCGATAACCCGTCGATGACCCTCTACCTGCTGCTGGAAACCTACCCGTGGAGCAAGACCGTTATTGCGGTGACGGTGTTCATCAGCTTCGTGTTCTTCGTCACCTCGGCCGACTCCGGCACCGTGGTGCTGTCGACGCTCTCCGCCAAGGGCGGCAACCCTGATGAAGACGGGCCGAAATGGCTGCGGGTGTTCTGGGGCGCGATGACCGCGCTGGTGACCAGTGCGCTGCTGTTCTCCGGCAGCATCGATGCGCTGAAGTCCGCGGTGGTGCTGACTTCGTTGCCGTTCTCGATGATCTTGCTGCTGATGATGTGGGGGCTGCACAAAGCGTTTTATCTGGAGTCGCAGAAGCAGATCGCGCAGTTGCATTCCCTGGCGCCGGTTTCAGGTTCGCGGCGGGGTGGCTGGCGTCAGCGCTTGACCCAGGCCGTGCATTTCCCGTCTCGCGATGAGGTCTATCGCTTCCTCGACACGACGGTGCGTCCGGCGATCGAAGAAGTGAGCGCCGTGTTCATCGAGAAAGGGTTGAACGTGGTCACTCAGCCGGACCCGGCCAACGACAACGTCAGCCTGGAAATCGGTCACGGCGAGGAGCATCCGTTTATCTATCAGGTGCAGATGCGTGGCTACTTCACGCCGTCGTTTGCTCGTGGCGGCATGGGTTCCAAGGAACTCAACAACCGTCGTTATTACCGGGCTGAAGTGCATCTTGCAGAGGGCAGTCAGGACTACGATCTGGTGGGTTACACCAAGGAGCAGATCATCAACGACATCCTCGACCAGTACGAACGGCATATGCAGTTTTTGCATTTGGTGCGTTGATCGAGCACTCACGTCTCGGTGGTCAACACCATGAACAGCACCAGCGCCGCCACCGGGACACCGAACACGGCGCTGCCGACGACCAGTTCCGTGCTCAACGGCTGGCCGGCATGGACCATGCCGACCGCGCCGTTGATCAGCGTCAGTGCCAGCCACAGCACCACAAAACTGTAGGCCAGGGTCTGGCGGCTGAAGCCGATTTTCTCGCCGATGAACAGCATCAGTGCCAGCAGGATCAGGCCGAAGGTGATGATGATCGTGGTGTGCATGATGCGTGTTCTCCCTTCAGATGTGTGCTGCCCTCAAGACCGCCTTCGCGGGCAAGCCTCGCTCCTACAGATTGCGCGCAACCCCTGTAGGAGCGAGGCTTGCCCGCGAAGGCGTCTGGCCTGCCTGCAAACCAGCTTAAACCAATCCAGCATTAGCCCGCAGAATCTGTCCATTGACCCAGGCCGAATCCGGCCCAACCAAAAAAGACACTACGCGAGCAATATCCTCCGGCTGACCGAGACGCTCAAGCGGAGGCCACCCCCACCCATGCCGGTGTCGGTGCTGTATCCCCACAACCGACACATGTCGCCACGGGTTCGGGTGTTTGTGGATTGGTTGGGGGAAGTGTTCGCCGGGGCTCGGTAGCCGTTGGTCCGGGGGCGAAACAGCGTTGGGCCAGAACGGCTAATATTTGTCAGAGTGTGTATGGTGTGTATTAAAAAATCGTACGTCGCGTAACGTGCGCAGAAGGAGCTGCCCACAAGGACGAAGGTGATCCGAAGTCGAGAAATGATCAGGATGATCGAGGAGGACGGTTGGTATCTGGTCGCCGTGAAAGGCAGCCACCATCAGTACAAGCATCCAGGCAGCCTGGAAGGGTGACGATAAAGCACCCTGACTCGGACCTTCCAAAAGGAACGATCAACAGCCTATTGAAACAGGCGGGTCTGAAATGAGGCCCGAGATCGGAAACGAGAGCCTCGAAGGGGCCATATCACAGGAAGGACTCACCGAAATGAAATTCCCGGTCGTTCTGCACAAGGATGCCGACTCAAACTACGGAGTGATTATCCCGGACGTTCCGGGTTGCTTCTCCGCGGGCGCTACTGTGGCGCAGGCATTTGAAAACGTGAAGGAAGCGTTGTCGCTGCACTACGAAGGCCTGGTCGCCGATGGCGATCCACTTCCGCAGATACACGAGATCGATGCTCATCTCGATAACCCTGATTACGCGGGTGGTGTGTGGGGTGTGGTCGAATTTGATATCACGCCTTACTTCGGTAAGTCAGTGCGCTTCAATGCCACTCTGCCTGAGCAGTTGCTTGAGCGTATCGACCAGACTGTCCGGCGGGATCAGCGATATAGCTCAAGGTCTGGCTTTTTGGCGGCCGCCGCGCTACGTGAGTTGTCGGCTTAAACGTTGAAGGATTAAAAATCTGTGAAACGTTTCAGCATTTTCTCGAGTCCGAGGTTTATCGGCGTTTGTCTGGGCGTATGCTGGGCAACTTGCGAAACAGTCGATACCAACTTCAAGACAGACAAGAGAGGATTCGATGACTTACACCGCTGCCGAAAACCGCTACGACTCTATCCCTTATCGCCGCGTAGGCCGCAGCGGTCTGGTGCTGCCGGCACTGTCCCTGGGCCTGTGGCACAACTTCGGCGACAGCACGCCGATCGACACTCAGCGCTCGCTGTTGCGCACGGCCTTCGACCTGGGCATCAACCACTTCGACCTGGCCAACAACTATGGCCCGCCGTATGGCAGTGCCGAGATCAACTTCGGTCGTTTGCTGCGTGAAGACTTCAAGCAGTACCGCGACGAGCTGATCATCTCGAGCAAGGCCGGTTGGGACATGTGGCCCGGCCCTTATGGCCAGGGCGGCGGTTCGCGCAAATATGTGCTGGCCAGCCTTGATCAGAGCCTGCAACGCCTGGGCCTGGACTACGTGGACATCTTCTATTCCCACCGCTTCGACCCGGATACACCGCTGGAAGAAACCGCCAGTGCGCTGGCCACCGCCGTGCAGCAGGGCAAGGCGCTGTACATCGGTATCTCGTCGTATTCCGGGGTGAAAACCCGTGAGATGGCGGCGCTGTTGAAAGAGTGGAAAGTGCCGTTGCTGATTCACCAACCGGCTTACAACTTGCTCAATCGCTGGGTTGAAAAGGATCTGCTGGAGGTCACCGACGAACTCGGCACCGGCGTGATTGCTTTCACGCCGTTGGCGCAGGGTTTGTTGACTGACAAATACCTCAATGGCATTCCGAAGGATGCGCGGGTCAATCGTCCGGGCGGTGGTTCATTGCAGTCTGCGCACTTGTCCGAGGCCAACATCGCCCATGTGCGCGGACTCAACGAAATCGCCAAGCGTCGCGGTCAGAGCCTGGCGCAACTGGCGTTGGCGTGGGCGTTGCGCGATCCGCGCGTGACCTCGGCGCTCATCGGTGCGAGCCGGCCGGAGCAGATTATCGAGAACGTCGGGGCGTTGAAGAATTTGAGCTTTAGCGCGGAAGAACTGGCGGAGATTGACCGGTTTGCCCAGGAAGGCGGGATCAATCTTTGGGAGAAGCCTTCGACGGCTGAGTAAGTGTTCGGCGCCGGGTCTACCGGCGCCTGTCAGATTGCCTTCGCGAGCAAGCCCGCTCCCACATTCGACCGCGTCCTCAAATAAGAACGCGGTCGAATGTGGGAGCGGGCTTGCTCGCGAAGGGGCCAGACCAGTCAATGAAGAAATCAGGGTTCACTTAAAAAACGGCACATCCCCCAACACCGTCGCCCGCTGCATCACCCGCCGCGCCGGTCGGTAATCATCCACGGCGTAATGCTGTGTCACGCGGTTATCCCAGAACGCCACGTCATCCTTCTGCCAACGCCAGCGAATCGTAAATTCCGGCCGCGTTGCGTGAGCAAACAGAAACTTCAAAATCGCTTCGCTCTCGGTGTCCGACAGCTCATTGATCTTCGACGTGAAGCCTTCATTGACGAACAATGACCGGCGCCCGCTCACCGGGTGTGTGCGGATCACCGGGTGCGACAACGGTGGATTTTTGCGGCGTGCTTCTTCCCACTGGGCCAGGGCTTCAGGCGTGTTGCCATAACGTTCCTGCGGAAACGAGCGGGTGAAATCGTGAGTTGCCGTCAGGCCTTCTAGCAAGCTTTTCATCGGCGCGGACAGCGCTTCATACGCCGCAATGCCACTGGCCCACAGCGTGTCGCCACCAAACTCCGGCAGCAGCTTGGCGCTCAGCACCGCGCCCATGGCCGGGGTCGGCAGGAAGGTCACGTCGGTGTGCCAGATCGCGTTGTCGCGCACGTCGGTGACGGCGGTGTCGAGGATCAATACTTCGGGCTGTTCCGGCACATTCGGGTAAATCGGATGGATGTGCAGATCGCCAAAATTCGCAGCGAATCGCGCCTGCTGTTGTGGCGTGATCGGCTGGTCGCGGAAGAACAGCACTTGATGCTTGAGCAACGCCTGCTCGACGGCGTCGCGCTGTTCCAGGTTCAGTGGCTGGCTGACGTCGATGCCGCTTATTTGGGCGCCGAGGGCCGAGCTGAGGGGGACGATGGTCAGGTTACTCATGGTGATTCTCTTCAATCCGGAGCGCTGAGCTTTTGTAGGAGTGAGCCTGCTCGCGATAGCTGTCTGTCAGGCAACATCGCAGTGACTGACTCAACGCATTCGCGAGCAGGCTCACTCCCACAGGGTTTGTCACATGATGATTTTTCAGTGGGCCTGGCCGTGCCACGGCACCCATTTGCGTTGCAGGGCGCGCAGGCCCATTTCCATGGCGAAGGCGATCAGTGCGATGACCAGAATCCCCAGCACCACCACATCGGTGACCAGGAATTGCGCGGCCGACTGCACCATAAAACCCAAGCCGCTGGTGGCAGCGATTAATTCGGCGGCGACCAGCGTCGACCAACCCACGCCCAACCCGATGCGCACACCGGTCAAAATGTCCGGCAAGGCACTCGGCAGAATCACATGGCGAATCAACTGCGCCCGGGTTGCGCCCAGCGACTGAGCGGCCCGCAACTTGGCCGGGTCAACCGTGCGCACGCCAGTGGCGGTGGCGATGGCGATCGGGGCGAAGATCGCCAGGTAAATCAGCAAGACTTTCGACAGTTCACCGATGCCGCACCAGATCACGATCAGCGGCAGATAAGCCAGTGGCGGAATCGGGCGGTAAAACTCGATCAACGGATCGAGAATGCCGCGCGCGATGCGGTTGTGGCCGATGGCGATGCCGACGGGCACGGCGGTCAGCACCGCGAAACCCAGGCCCAGACCAATTCGACTCAGGCTGGCGCCCAAGTGCTGCCACAACGTTGAATCCATGTAGCCGCTGGTCACCAGCAACCAACCTTTTTGCAGCACGGCGGACGGTGGCGGCAGGAACAGCGGTTCGATCATCCCTGTGGCGGTGACGGCCCACCAAATGACAACAAGCGCCACCAGCGTCAGCACGCTGATCCACCGAGTGCTGAGCTTGCGACGAACCGGGATGACCGTCGAACCTGGCTTCACCGCAACGGCGGGAATCTGATAACTGCTCATGCGCGCTCCTGCCGCTGGGCGGTGCTGCGTTGGGAGAACACTTTGGCGAGCACGTGTTCGCGGGTTTCGATGAAGCGCGGGTCGGACTTGATCGCTCGCGCCGACTCACCGGCAGCGTAACGCTGACCGAAATCCAGGCTCAGGCGCTCGACGATTTGCCCCGGGTTTGGCGCCAGCAGAATCAAATCCGTGGCGAGGAACACCGCTTCTTCGATGTCGTGGGTAATCAGGAATACCGGTTTGGCGGTGCGCTGCCAGACTTGCAGCAGCAGCTCCTGCATCTGTTCACGGGTGAAGGCGTCGAGGGCGCCGAAGGGTTCGTCCATCAGCAAAACGCGTGGGTCGGCAGCCAGCGCGCGGGCCAGGCCGACGCGCTGTTTCTGGCCGCCCGAGAGCTGCCAGATGCGGCGATTTTCGAAACCGGAAAGGTCCACCAGTGCGAGCATTTCCCGAGCGCGGATTTCGCGTTTGTCCCGGGCAACGCCGGCCAGCTCCAGGCCGAAACCGACGTTGGCCAACACGTCCTGCCAAGGCAGCAGGGCGTCGTCCTGAAACACCACGCCGCGTTCGGCGCTCGGGCCTTTGACCGGCACGCCGTCAAGGGTGATGCGCCCGGCGCTGGGCTCGACGAAACCGGCAATCAGGTTCAACAGCGAAGTCTTGCCACTGCCGGACGGGCCGAGGGCAACCAGCAACTGCTGGGGGCCCAGGCTCAGGGAAATATCCGCCAGTACCGGTTCCGGGCTGCCGGGGTACTGTGCGCTGATGCGCTCCAGCTGTAGCAAAGCCATTGCGGTTAACTCCCGATCAGTTGGTGATGTACTTGGCGCTGACGTAAGGGGCGTAGTCCGGCAGCACAGCCTCGACCTTGCCTTGTTCCTTGAGGAACGCGGCGGTGTCGGTAATGGCCTTGGTGGTCGGTGCGCCGAGGGTGATCACTTGGTCAGCCGCCAGCGGGAAGACGTTGCCTTGCAGCAGCAACGGAATGTCGCTGGCCTTGGCACCGGAGAGTTTCACCAGTTTGTCGACGTTGCTTTGATTGGCCAGCCAGGCTTTCGGGTCTTTGCGGTAATCGGCGTAGGCGTCCAGGGTCACTTTGGCGAACGCGGTGACGATTTCCGGGTGCTTCTCGGCGAAGTCCTTACGCACGATCCAGGCATCGAAGGTCGGCGCGCCGAACTTGGCCAGTTCGCCGGAGGTAATCAGCACTTTGCCGTTTTCCTTGGCCACACCGAGGGCTGGGTCCCACACGTAAGTGGCGTCGATATCACCGCGTTTCCACGCCGCGATGATGGCGGGCGGAGCGAGGTTGAGCACGGTGACTTTCGACGGATCGATGTTCCAGTGTTTCAGCGCGGCCAGCAGGCTGTAGTGGCCGGTGGAAACGAACGGCACGGCGATTTTTTTGCCGATCAGATCCTGCGGGGTCTTGATCCCGGAACCGTCGCGGGCGACCAGGGCTTCGGCGGCACCGATCTGTGTGGCGATGAGGAAGGTTTCTACCGGGACTTTGCGGGTGATCGCCGCCGTCAGGGGGCTGGAACCGAGGTAGCCGATCTGCACGTCACCGGAGGCGATGGCGGCGATGATGTCGGCGCCGTTGTCGAATTTGCGCCAGTCGATTTTGGCATTGGTGGCTTTTTCGTAGGCGCCCTCGGCCTGGGCGACTTTCGCCGGGTCAACGGTGGTCTGGTAGGCGACGGTGACGTCTGCCGCCTGGGCAAAGAAGCTCGCCGCAGCCAGAGACGCGGCCGCCAGGAGGCGAAGAGGGAAATTCAGTTTCATTGAGAAGCTCCTTGTCAGGCGACCGAGAGTCGGCGTGAAAAGGAGACTAAATGATCTAAGAATCCGAAAATAAATAACTTTTTCGAATGAGCTTATGAGCGGAAAATTCTAAGGGAGACCGCGGTGCGGCCTTCGCGGGCAAGCCTCGCTCCTACAGTTTGTGTCGGTCACCCATTTGTGACTCGACCCCGAACCTGTAGGAGCGAGGCTTGCCCGCGAAAAGGTCCGAAGGACCTTCAGAGGTTAGTTACTGATCGACAGAATGCTCGCCTGATACGACCCGACAAACACATCGAAATCGCCGACTTCGTTCTGTTCCAGCTCCACCTGCTCAGCCAGCGAGGAACGCGCGCGGTCTTCAAACTTCGCCTGATCTTCGCCGTTCAAAGGTTCGCTGCGGAAAAACTCGGCATGCACCTGGCTCTGACGCAGAGAGAACTGGGCAAAGCTCTCCTTGTGCTCGGCCATCGCCGCCAGCACCTGGGCCGAGGGTGTCAGGGACGGGTCCTTGACCTTGGCCAGCTGCGCGTCCAATGCCTTGCTGTGGGCGTCGCCGCCATGGCTTTGATCAAGCATCGCCGCGAGTGGCGCTATTTTCTCCAGCAATTGACCGGCCCATTCCTTCAGGTCGACCGGTTGACCGTCGCGTTGCAGTTGCAGGCCCGGACGACGACCTTCCTTGACCACGCTGAGGAAGTTCGAGGTCGCGTTGCCACACGAGGTGTTAGTCAGCAGCGGACTGTCGTTCAGCGCGCAATACAGCAGGAACGCGTCGAGGAACCGCGACTCGATGAGGTCGATGCCCATCGGAAGGAACGGATTGATGTCCAGGCAGCGCACTTCGACGTACTGGATGCCGCGGGCCACTAGCGCCTGGATCGGCCGCTCGCCGGTATAGGTCACGCGTTTCGGGCGGATGTTGGAGTAGTACTCGTTTTCGATCTGCAGGATGTTGGTGTTGAGCTGAACCCACTCACCGTCCTGATGCGTGCCGATTTCGACATACGGCGCATACGGCGTGGCGACCGCTTTGCGCAGGCTGTCGGTGTAGCTGGCCAGATCGTTGTAGCACGGCGTCAGGCCGGCCTGGGCGTTGCTCTGGTAACCCAGGTCACTCATGCGCAGGCTGGTGGCGTATGGCAGGTACAAGGTGTCCGGGTCCAGTTGTTCCAACTGGTGCGAACGACCGCGCAGGAAACCGGCGTCCAGCGCAGGGGAGGCGCCGAACAGGTACATCAGCAGCCAGCTGTAGCGGCGGAAGTTGCGGATCAGCGCGATGTAGGCCGACGACTGATAGTCGCGGTCGGTGCCGACAAAGCCTTCAGCTTCTTTAAGCAGCGGCCAGAGCTTTTCCGGCAGGGAAAAGTTGTAGTGGATCCCGGCGATGCACTGCATGGTTTTGCCGTAACGCAGGGCGAGGCCCTTGCGGTAGACGTACTTGAGCTGACCGATGTTGGAGGTGCCGTAATAGGCGATCGGGATGTCTTCCTCGGCCGGCAACGGGCACGGCATCGATGGACTCCACAGAAACTCGTTGCCGAGCTTGCTGTAGGCAAAACGGTGGATCTTGTCCAGGCTCGCCAGCGTATCGGCCGGGTCTGGCAGGGCCGGGGTAATGAACTCCAGCAACGACTCGGAATAGTCGGTGGTGATTTGTTCATTGGTCAGCGCGGAACCCAATTCTTCCGGGTGCGGCGTTTGCGCCAGGCGACCTTCGCCGGTCACGCGCAGGCATTCACGTTCGATGCCGTGAAGGCACTGTTCGAGCAGAGAGAGGTTAGCGCGCTCGCCGAGCAGAGCCAGGCGGCGGTTGAGAAGTTCGCTCAAGTTGGATTCCTTCACGCGTCAGTCGCCCCAATATGGGGGTGGGCAAGACGGTCTACAAGGGTGAAGTTGAAACTGGCGTTTTCGCCTGGTTTTTGAGCAGCACAGACCTCATGCCAGTCGGTCAAGGATCAGTCGCCACGGACCCTGTGGGAGCGGGCTTGCTCGCGAAGAGGGCATGTCAGTCAACATTTAAGTCGCCTGACCCATCGCTTTCGCGAGCAAGCCCGCTCCCACAGAAAATCCCGGCGCCGCTTTCATAGCGCCGAAATTAACTCAAATCGAGGGTGGGTAGCTACAGGACAGCGAACGTGCCTTGTGCTTTTGCGACGAGTTTGTCGCCTTGCATCACGTCGGCTTCTACCACCAGCGTGCGGCGGCCCGGGTGAATCACCCGCGCCGTGCACATCACTTCACCGTCTGAAACAGCGCGAATGTAGTTGATCTTGCACTCGATGGTCGCGCTCTGCTGGTCAAAGCCGTGGGTGCTGGAACAGGCCAGCCCCATGGCAATGTCCACCAGACTGAACAAGGCCCCGCCGTGCAGCTTGCCGCCGCGATTGCGCAGCTCTGGCGCAAGCCCCAGGGCGACTTGCGCCACCCCGGTTTCCAGGCTGTGCAAGCGACATCCCAGCAGCTTGAAAAAAGCGCTTTCGGTCAGCCCGGCGGGGATCTCCATCAGCGTTTCTTCAACTGCTTGGCGTTGGCGAACAACGAAGCCATGGCGTTACTGGCCGGGGCCGCTGCCGTGGTTTCTTTGCGTGGTGCGGTGTTCTGGGACTGGCGTGGCGCCGACCCCGGACGTGCACCACGAGCGCCGTCGATTTTCTCGCCCGGGGTGTCGCTCATGCGCATCGACAGACCCACGCGTTTTCGCGGGATATCGACTTCCATGACCTTCACTTTCACCACGTCACCGGCCTTCACTGCTTCGCGCGGATCCTTGATGAACTTCTCCGAAAGCGCAGAGATATGCACCAAACCGTCCTGATGCACGCCGATGTCGACGAACGCGCCAAAGTTGGTCACGTTGGTCACCACGCCTTCGAGGATCATCCCCAGCTGCAAGTCCTTGAGGTCTTCGACGCCTTCCTGGAACTCGGCGGTCTTGAACTCGGGACGCGGGTCACGACCCGGTTTTTCCAGCTCTTGCAGAATGTCGGTGACCGTTGGCAGACCGAAGGTTTCGTCGGTGTACTTCTTCGGGTCGAGACGCTTGAGAAAGCTCGCGTCGCCGATCAACGAGCGAATGTCGCGGTCGGTTTCAGCGGCAATGCGCTGCACCAGCGGATAGGCTTCCGGGTGAACCGCCGACGAATCCAGCGGGTTGTCGCCGTTCATCACGCGCAGGAAACCGGCCGCCTGTTCGAATGTTTTCTCGCCCAAACGAGCGACTTTCTTCAACGCCGCACGGGTTTTGAACGCGCCGTGCTCGTCGCGGTGGCTGACGATGTTCTGTGCCAGGGTCGCGTTGAGGCCGGAGATGCGTGCCAGCAGCGCCACGGAGGCGGTGTTGACGTCGACGCCCACGGCGTTCACGCAGTCTTCGACCACGGCATCCAGGCCACGCGCCAGTTTCAACTGTGACACGTCGTGCTGGTACTGGCCGACGCCGATGGATTTCGGATCGATCTTCACCAGTTCGGCCAACGGATCCTGCAGGCGACGGGCAATCGACACGGCGCCACGGATCGACACGTCGAGGTCCGGGAACTCCTTGGAAGCCAGTTCCGACGCCGAGTAAACCGATGCGCCGGCCTCGGAGACCATGACTTTGGTCATCTTCATGGCTGGGTATTTTTTGATCAGCTCAGCGGCGAGCTTGTCGGTTTCACGGCTGGCGGTGCCGTTGCCGATGGCGATCAGGTCCACCGCATGCTTGGCGCACAGGGCGGCAAGAATCGCGATGGTCTGGTCCCACTTGTTGTGCGGCACGTGCGGGTAAACCGTGGCGTGATCCAGCAGTTTGCCGGTGGAATCGACCACGGCCACCTTGCAACCGGTGCGCAGACCGGGGTCGAGGCCCAGGGTGGCACGCGGGCCGGCGGGGGCCGATAGCAGCAAGTCGTGCAGGTTGTGAGCGAACACGTTGATCGCTTCGGTTTCCGCGCCGTCGCGCAGTTCACCCAACAGGTCGGTTTCGAGGTGGGTGTAGAGCTTGACCTTCCAGGTCCAGCGCACCACTTCGCCCAGCCATTTGTCGGCGGCGCGGTTCTGGTTCTGGATGCCGAATTGCTGGCCGATCATGCCTTCGCACGGATGCATGGCGCCCGGCAGTTCTTCGCCGACCTTCAGTGCGGAGCTGAGAATACCTTCGTTGCGGCCGCGGAAAATCGCCAGCGCGCGGTGCGACGGCATGCTTTTCAGCGGTTCGTCGTGTTCGAAGTAATCGCGGAACTTGGCGCCTTCCTCTTCCTTGCCGGCAATCACGCGGGCACTGAGGGTCGCTTCCTGCTTGAGGTAGCTGCGCAGCTTGTCCAGCAGGCCGGCGTCTTCGGCGAAGCGTTCCATCAGGATGTATTTGGCGCCTTCAAGGGCCGCCTTCACATCGGCCACGCCTTTTTCGGCGTTTACGAAGCGTGCAGCTTCGGCGTCTGGCGTCAGGGTCGGGTCGTTGAACAGGCCGTCGGCCAGCTCGCCGAGGCCGGCTTCCAGGGCGATCTGGCCCTTGGTGCGGCGCTTCTGCTTGTACGGCAAGTACAAGTCTTCGAGGCGGGTCTTGGTGTCGGCGAGTTTGATGTCGCGTTCGAGTTGCGGGGTCAGCTTGCCCTGCTCTTCGATGCTGGCAAGGATGCTGATACGCCGTTCGTCGAGTTCTCGCAGGTAGCGCAGACGCTCTTCCAGATGACGCAACTGGATGTCATCGAGGCTGCCGGTCACTTCTTTCCGGTAGCGGGCGATGAAGGGAACGGTAGAGCCTTCATCGAGTAGCGCGACGGCCGCTTCGACCTGTTGTGGGCGTACACCGAGTTCCTCGGCGATGCGGCTGTTGATGCTGTCCATAAAACCACCTGACAAATTGTGAAAGCAGGCTCGCAGGCGCAGGGATAAAGGCTCGGCGAGTCTGGTTGAGCGGCCTGGCGTGCGCCGCTACCTGGATCAACAGGTATCCCGTTGACCCGTGAAATCGAACAATTACTGCCTGTGCCATGAAAATAAAAAACGGCCACCTACAGTAATGATCAGACGTTGCCTGACACAAAAGGCCGCGCATTATAACCAGCGTTCTATCATTCAGGGGCATCGCAGGCGGTAGCGCGAAGGCCGGATTTCTGGCGGTGAAGGAAAAATCTGCTAACAATGCACACGGTGCGTATAACGGCAGCTACGCCATAATGCGCGCCGAGATCAAAGGAGCATCTAATGAGCAGCACTGCAAACAATGCTGAAGGCGAAAAAATTCTTATTGTTGATGACGATCCAGGGCTGAGCAGCCTGCTGGAACGTTTTTTCGTCAGCAAGGGCTACCGCGCCCGCGCCGTGCCGAACACCGAACAAATGGATCGCCTGCTGGCGCGTGAAGTGTTCAACCTGGTCGTCCTCGACCTGATGCTGCCCGGCGAAGACGGACTCACCGCCTGCCGCCGGCTGCGCACGGCGAACAATCAGATCCCGATCATCATGCTGACCGCCAAGGGCGATGAGCTGAGCCGTATCAAGGGCCTGGAACTGGGCGCCGACGATTACCTGGCCAAGCCCTTCAACCCGGATGAGCTGATGGCCCGTGTCAAAGCGGTCCTGCGCCGTCAGTCGACACCTGTGCCGGGTGCACCGGGCAGCGAAGACGAAAGCGTGACCTTCGGTGACTACGAGCTGTCCCTGGCCACCCGCGAACTCAAGCGCGGTGACGAAGTGCACATGCTGACCACCGGTGAATTCGCGGTGCTCAAGGCCTTGGTCATGAACGCGCGTCAGCCACTGACTCGCGACAAGCTGATGAACCTGGCCCGTGGCCGCGAATGGGATGCCCTGGAGCGTTCCATCGACGTGCAGATTTCCCGTCTGCGCCGGATGATCGAGCCTGATCCGTCCAAACCGCGTTACATCCAGACGGTCTGGGGCGTGGGCTACGTGTTCGTTCCGGATGGCGCCGCCACCAAGTGATCGGCGATTTGTAGGAGCGGGTCTTGCGAACAATTGTCCGCAGACTCGCGATCCGCAATATGCGAGCATCGCTCGCTCCTGCAAGTGTGTAGCGGTTATTCATGAAAACCCCCGTTTGGTTCCCCCAGAGTTTTTTCTCCCGCACCCTGTGGCTGGTGCTGATCGTCGTCCTGTTTTCCAAGGCACTGACCCTGGTTTATCTGTTGATGAACGAAGACGTGCTGGTGGATCGCCAATACAGCCACGGCGTCGCCCTGACGCTGCGCGCCTATTGGGCTGCCGATGAAAAAAACCGAGAGAAGATCGCTGATGCCGCCACCCTGATCCGGGTCGTGGGTGCGGGTGTGCCGGAAGGCGAGCAACACTGGCCCTACAGCGAGATCTATCAGCGGCAGATGCAGGCGGAGCTGGGTGCCGACACCGAAGTGCGATTACGCATGCACTCACCGCCGGCCCTGTGGGTTCGGGCACCTAGCCTGGGCGATGGCTGGCTGAAAGTGCCGCTGTATCCGCATCCGTTGCGCGGCCAGAAAATCTGGAACGTGCTCGGCTGGTTCCTTGCTATCGGCTTGCTGTCCACCGCCTCGGCGTGGATCTTCGTCAGCCAGCTCAATCAACCGTTGAAACGTCTGGTCTATGCCGCACGGCAACTCGGCCAGGGTCGTAGCGTGCGCCTGCCGATCAGTGACACACCGAGTGAGATGACCGAGGTTTATCGCGCCTTCAACCAAATGGCGGAAGACGTTGAGCAAGCCGGCCGCGAGCGTGAGCTGATGCTGGCCGGGGTATCACACGACTTGCGTACACCACTGACCCGTTTGCGCTTGTCCCTGGAATTGATGGGCGACCACAACGACCTCACCGACGCGATGGTGCGCGACATCGAAGACATGGACGCGATTCTTGACCAGTTCCTGGCGTTTATCCGCGATGGTCGTGACGAGTCTGTCGAAGAAGTGGACCTGAGCGACCTGGTTCGTGAAGTCGCTGCGCCCTACAACCAGAACGAAGAAAAAGTGCGGTTGCGCCTGGAGCCGATCCAGCCGTTTCCGCTGCGTCGGGTGTCGATGAAGCGATTGCTGAACAATTTGATCGGCAACGCCTTGCACCATGCTGGCAGCGGGGTTGAGGTGGCGGCTTATGTCTCCGGCGATACCAGCGCCCCGTATGTGGTGCTGAGCGTCATGGACCGTGGGGCAGGGATTGATCCGTCGGAGCTGGAGGCGATCTTCAACCCGTTCACTCGGGGTGATCGTGCTCGGGGCGGAAAGGGGACAGGACTTGGACTGGCCATCGTTAAGCGGATTGCTTCGATGCATGGCGGTAATGTCGAGTTGCGCAATCGGTCGGGTGGCGGGCTGGAAGCGCGGGTGCGGTTGCCGCTTGGGTTGATGCTGCCTCGGGATGCGGTTTAACAGCTGGCATTTTTGCTGAGACTGATGGCCTCTTCGCGAGCAGGCTCGCTCCTACATTGGAATGCGTTTCCCATGTGGGAGCGAGCCTGCTTGCGAAGGCGGTGTCCCTACCGCCACATGATTCCGGGCTTAACCCTTGCCTTTGGTCCGCGTCATATTCGGCCCGCCATTCTTCTCAAGATGCTCGATGATGATCCCCGCCACATTCTTCCCGGTGGTGGTCTCAATCCCTTCCAGCCCCGGCGACGAGTTCACTTCCATTACCAGCGGTCCGTGATTGGAGCGCAGGATATCCACGCCCGCCACCGCCAGCCCCATGACCTTCGCCGCACGCAACGCCGTCATGCGTTCTTCCGGAGTGATCTTGATCAGGCTGGCACTGCCACCGCGATGCAGGTTGGAGCGGAACTCCCCCGGCTTGGCCTGGCGTTTCATCGCCGCGATCACCTTGTCGCCGACCACGAAGCAGCGAATGTCTGCACCACCGGCTTCCTTGATGTATTCCTGAACCATGATGTTCTGCTTCAGGCCCATGAAGGCTTCAATCACCGACTCTGCCGCCGTCGCCGTTTCACACAACACCACGCCGATGCCCTGAGTACCTTCCAGCACCTTGATCACCAGCGGTGCGCCGTTGACCATGTCGATCAGGTCGGGAATGTCATCCGGGGAGTGCGCAAACCCGGTCACCGGCAAACCAATCCCGCGGCGTGAGAGCAATTGCAGCGAACGCAGTTTGTCCCGCGAGCGGGCAATGGCCACCGATTCGTTGAGCGGGAAAACCCCCATCATTTCGAACTGGCGCAACACCGCGCAGCCATAAAACGTCACAGACGCACCGATCCGCGGGATCACCGCGTCGAAACCCTCCAGCGGCTTGCCGCGGTAGTGGATCTGCGGCTTGTGGCTGGCAATGTTCATGTAGGCGCGCAGGGTGTCGATCACCACCATTTCATGGCCACGCTCGGTACCGGCTTCGACCAGACGACGAGTGGAATACAGACGCGGGTTCCGCGACAGCACAGCGATCTTCATGCAACACCTGTGGAAGAGGTAGATACCGGGAACACCGGCTTGTCTTGTACATATTTAATGCCCGGATTGACCACCAGTTGGCCGTCGATCAGGGCTTTGGAACCGAGGAGCAGGCGATAACGCATGGACTTGCGGCAGGCGAGGGTGAATTCCACCCGCCATACCCGATCACCCAGGGCCAGTGTGGTGCTGACCACGTAACGCATCTGCGCGTGACCGTTGGAGCTTTTAATGGTTTTGCGCGTCACCAAAGGCGCCTCGCAGCGTCGATGACGCAATTGCACCACCGTGCCCAGGTGCGCCGTGAAGCGCACCCAGCTTTCACCGTCGCGCTCGAACGGCTCGATGTCGGTGGCATGCAGGCTTGAGGTGCTGGCGCCGGTGTCGATCTTTGCGCGCAGGCCCGCGACTCCCAGATCCGGAAGCGCCACCCACTCGCGCAGACCGATAACGGTCAAATGGTCAAATGTCTTCAATAGGAAAAAACCGGCGATTAACGCGTCCAGGCCTCAGGTGTTACCTGGGCCAACGCTTTGAATGCAGGCTTGGCGAACCAGTAACCCTGCATCAGAAATATTCCACAGTCCGCCAGGAAATCCCGTTCTCCGGCGCTTTCGATGCCTTCGGCGATGACTGTAACGTTCAACTCCGCACAGATTGTGACAACCCCTCGAACGATAGCCTGACGAACACGGTCGCGATCGACATCGCGGATTAGTGCCATGTCGAGTTTGATCAGGTCCGGTTGGAAATCAGCCAGCAGATTGAGCCCCGAGTAGCCCGCGCCGAAATCGTCGATGGCGGTCTTGAAGCCGAATTCGCGGTATTCACGCAGAATATTAGTCAAATGGCGATAGTTATCTACGTGCTGGCTTTCCAGGGTTTCGAAAATCAGACGGTTGATGGGGAAGTTGTGTTTTTTCGCGGCCTCCAGAGTGGTGCGGATGCACAGCTCCGGGCGGTACACGGCGTTGGGCATGAAGTTGATGGACAAGTGTGTCTGCATGTTTAGATTGGCCGCCCCTTCAATGGCGCGGGTCCGGCAGAGCTGGTCGAAGCGGTAGCGATTCTCCTCGTTGACCTGGTCGAGTACGGACAGGGCACCTTCCCCGGCAATGCCGCGGACCAGCGCTTCATGAGCAAAAACCGACCGGTCGCGCAGATCGACGATCGGTTGGTAGGCAAAAGAAAAATCGAAGCCAAGCGGCTCGCTTTGCTGGCAGCCCTGGCAACCGCCCTGCGGCGAGGTCAATGTAGACGGGAATATAGTCAATCGATTACTCCATGCTGGTGAGCCGGCCAAGATCACAGTCTATCTGGAGGAGCGAGTTCTTGCGCCCGACAGAAACGGTAGTACAGTTCCGACTATCGGCTGAAAGAGGAATTCCAGTGGCACAAAAACAGGAAGAGGACGACAAGGTCCGTTTCGATAAGTGGTTGTGGGCTGCGCGTTTTTATAAAACACGTGCCTTGGCGAAAGCGGCGATTGAAAGCGGCAAGGTGCATTGTCGGGGTGAGCGTTGCAAACCGGGCAAGGAGCCGAGGATCGGCGATGAGTTTCAGATTCGCGTAGGGTTCGAGGAACGCACGGTGGTGGTTCAGGCGCTATCGATTGTGCGCCGTGGCGCCCCTGAAGCTCAGGCGTTGTATGCGGAAACCGATGCCAGCATCGCCAAGCGCGAAGCGGCCGCGGCCATGCGCAAGGCTGGCGCGTTGGGCGTGAGCACCGATGGCAAGCCGAGCAAAAAACAGCGACGGGATTTGTTCAAGTTTCGGGGCAGCAGTAACGACGAGTGAGGTAGATGCTTCTGTGTCGTCTGGGCTGACATCTTCGCGGGCAAGCCACGCTCCCACAGGTATTGCGCAGACCGATGTGGGAGTGAGCCTGCTCGCGATCGAGTGCGCAGCACTCGCCGGCAGCACCACAAAATCAGGCGCTAAACACCACACTCATCCGCGAAACTCCCCACATCGAATGGGCGCAGACTTGCAATCGCCCAGATGCGTAGCCATATCGGGTTGATGGCCAGCGGCGCATTCAGCAGATGAAATAGCCACTCGTCGAAAATCACACACAGCATCTGACCCGTAGGCCATAACCAGAAGGCCAGCAGTGCCAGAGGCACAAAATTGCACAGAGCCAACCGGCGCAGATTCCACCTTGCTTGGAACAAACCCGGATTGTTCATAAAATGCCCCCCATGGCTGAACATCGCGCACCAAAACGGTGCTGCAAAGGCGCAATTTCACGACCTGTAACCATTTTGTCATTACTTCAGAACCCAGACCTATGACCGATCTACCGGATACCGACTACACCCAACGCTTCATCTTCGATGACAGCGACACCCGCGGCGAGCTGGTTTCGTTGGAGCGTAGTTACGCCGAAGTCCTCGCCAAACACCCGTATCCAGAGCCGGTCGCGCAACTGCTCGGCGAGCTGATGGCTGCGGCGTCGTTGCTGGTCGGCACCTTGAAGTTCGATGGCTTGCTGATTCTTCAGGCCCGTTCCGATGGCCCGATTCCGTTGCTGATGATCGAGTGCTCCAGCGAGCGTGAAATCCGTGGCCTGGCCCGTTATGAAGCCGACCGGATTGCCCCCGACGCGACCCTCGCCGACTTGATGCCCAACGGCGTGCTGGCATTGACCGTCGATCCGACCCAGGGTCAGCGTTACCAAGGTATTGTCGACCTGGATGGCGAAACCCTGTCGGAGTGCTTCACGAATTACTTCGTCATGTCGCAACAGGTTGGCACTCGTTTCTGGCTGTACGCCGACGGCCGTCGCGCCCGTGGCCTGCTGCTGCAGCAACTGCCTGCCGACCGCCTGAAAGACGAAGAAGAACGCGCCGCCAGCTGGCAGCACATCACCGCGCTGGGTAGCACCCTGACCGCCGATGAACTGCTGAGCCTGGACAACGAAACCGTGCTTCATCGCCTCTACCACGAAGAACAAGTGCGCCTGTTCGATGTGCAGAAACTGCGTTTCCGTTGCAGCTGCTCGCGCGAACGTTCGGCCAATGCTCTGGTCAGCTTGGGTATGGAAGACGCGCAGGCGCTGGTGATCGAGCACGGCGGCCACATCGAGATCGATTGCCAGTTCTGCAACCAGCGCTACCTGTTTGATGCGGCCGATATCAGTCAATTGTTCGCGGGAGCGGGTGTCGATACGCCGTCAGATACCCGGCACTAAAACGGTTCAGCGCAGGTAAATTCACTGGATAGCGCCGGAATAACGCCGTTCTGACGGGAGGGCCCTACTTTTTTTGGGCGTTTCTGGCATAATCCGGCCCACTTTTTGTCGCGGTAGTAGTGCACGACTTTCTACTACAAAACGTTTGGAGCACACTCGGCCACTGGCCGACGGGGAATCTCATGACGCAAGCCAATAACGCCGTGTATACCGATCTGAGTGTTGATGATCTGGTAAAAGAAGCCTTGAATCGCGGTGAAGGCGAGCTTGCCGACACTGGCGCGCTGGTTGTTCGCACCGGTCACCGTACCGGCCGCTCGCCAGTCGACCGTTTCATCGTTGAAGAGCCGTCCACTCAGGCCGCCATTGCCTGGGGCCCGATCAACCGCAAGTTCCCGGCCGACAAGTTCGATGCCCTGTGGGACCGCGTCGAGGCCTTCAACAACGCGCAAGAGCATTTCGTTTCCCACGTTCATGTTGGTTCGGCTGAAGAGCACTACCTCGCCGTGAAAATGACCACCCAGACTGCCTGGCAGAACCTGTTCGGTCGTTGCCTGTTCATCAACCCGGCTCAGTACAACCCGGCCGGTCGTGATGAGTGGCAAGTTCTGAACGTCGCCAACTTTGAGTGCGTTCCAGAGCGTGACGGCACCAACTCCGACGGCTGCGTGATCATCAACTTCGCCCAGAAGAAAGTGCTGCTCGCCGGCATGCGCTACGCCGGTGAAATGAAGAAAGCCATGTTCTCGGTGCAGAACTTCCTGCTGCCGGCCGCTGACGTGCTGCCAATGCACTGCGCGGCCAACATCGGTGAAGCGGGCGACGTAACCCTGTTCTTCGGTCTGTCCGGCACCGGTAAAACCACCCTGTCCGCCGACGAAAGCCGTTACCTGATCGGTGACGACGAACACGGCTGGGGCGAAGGCGTTGTCTTCAACATCGAAGGCGGCTGCTACGCCAAGTGCATCGACTTGTCCGAGAAGAACGAGCCGGTTATCTGGAAAGCCATCAAACACGGCGCAGTCTTGGAAAACGTCGTTATCGATGACGCCAAGCACGCCGACTACGCCGACGTCAGCCTGACCCAGAACAGCCGCGCCGCTTACCCGCTGGAGCACGTTGCCAAGCGTTCCGAGAAGAACCTCGGTGGCGAGCCAAACGCGGTGATCTTCCTGACCTGCGACCTGACCGGCGTTCTGCCGCCTGTGTCGATCCTCAGCGAAGAACAAGCGGCCTACCACTTCCTGTCCGGCTACACCGCACTGGTGGGCTCGACCGAAATGGGTTCCGGCAGCGGCATCAAGTCGACCTTCTCCACCTGCTTCGGCGCACCGTTCTTCCCGCGTCCGGCCGGCGAATACGCAGAATTGCTGATCAAGCGCATCCGCGGCTTCGGCTCCAAGGTTTACCTGGTCAACACCGGCTGGACCGGCGGCGGCTACGGCGTTGGCAAACGCTTCAACATCCCGACCACCCGTGGCGTGATTGCAGCGATCCAGAGCGGCGCGTTGATCGGTGCAGAAACCGAACACCTCGACACCATCAACCTGGACGTGCCGTTGGCTGTGCCGGGCGTTGAGACTGGCCTGTTGAACCCACGTAATACCTGGGCTGACAAGGCTGCTTACGATGAAGCGGCTAAGGCACTGGCTGGGTTGTTTGTTGAGAACTTCAAGAAGTTTGAGGTTAGTGACGCGATCAAGGCTGCGGGTCCTAAGCTGTAAGGCTTGGATTTAGCGAATGAAAAAGCCGCCCTTTGAGGGCGGCTTTTTTTTGGGTCTTTGGTTTCATCGTCCAATTCACAACTGCCAATATTCCAGCCGTATTGGCGCTAAACGACCAGAATAATGGCACTTATGCGATAGGCTCGATGACTTCCAGTGCCTGCGTATCCCACCGTTGTATTTTGACCACCTGGTAAAGCATGCCGATGGTCAGCGGGACTTTGTCACCGCGACCCTTTGCCCTTCGTTTGAGATGCACATCAAATCCTTCTGGCTGAAAGTAGCGATAGGCGTCGTAGTCCACGAGGTCGATCCCGAACTGTTCTTCCAGCGCTTCCATCAAATGCCGTGCATCAGCGCCCTTGCAGCCAAGGTCGAAGTTGATCGAGGTGGTGAGGCTGATGGTTTTGCGTTCTGGCAGGCCGAGTTCCTCGTGCAGCAGCTGCATAAGCAAGTGCATGGTGTGGTCGTCGGGGAAGTTGGGGGCGAGGTGCATGATTGCGTCCAGTGGGAGGAAAGGATGGCGCTGATGTGCTCAGCGCCTCCTTTCAAATAACGAGCAGTTGCGTCGATCTATCCGGGCCCTTGCTGGCCTCAAACTTAGGGGCGTCTGCGGTTGATCTAGTCACGGCCATTGTCGTCTCGCATGCAGTACCCGCATTACCACTACCGCGTGTGGCAGGACTGTATAGACCATGAAGTAATTGGGTGTGGCGACTATCTCATGAGTGCAAAAAATTCTGCCTTTTCTATAAAGCTTTGGATGCTGGCAAGCTTGCTCTGATTTGGACTCAAAGACTTCGTCTAAAGCAATGGCCGCGTAAGGGTTATCTTCGCTAATGTAATTCAGGATGTCGTCCCGGTCAGTCAGCGCCGTGGGGCGCCAAAACACCCGCATTAGCGCGCCCGTTGACGTATGGCATCACGTTTTGCCGCAAAGATTCGGCGCGCCTCTTCGTCGCTCACACTTGGCCGGGGATCATCGATGCTGGCTTGAACCTGCTTCCTGAACCATTCGTCGTAAGCCGCTGCATCGTGAACTTGCTTCAGTGCCTCGGAACGGTCAGGGCGAGAATAGGTTTTTAATTGTAGTGGGTCGTAACCAGAGGTATCGACATCGAAATGACAGATGCCTATTCCTTGCAAATAGATCACTAGGGTTTCGAGACGCTTAAATAAGCGAATTTGCTGGCTGCGTTGCGCTGCCAGGGAATGCGTTTGTGATCCATGTTGAACTTGAACTGCCCACCCACCTTGCTTGGCTGAAATGTGAGTGGCGTTAACAGCGCCGCTTTCAACCAGTTTGACGAGCGCGGTGTGATCGATCGTTTCGGTAGTCATAAGAAGGAGGCCCATGGCTGATCAGTGGCCCACATGCTACGCAATCAATAATAGTTTGCAATCTTCAATCTCCATTGAGGGTGTAGGAATTAGTATCCTTTTTTCGTGGGCAGCCAGCTCACAGTGAGGCTGGCATGCCCTTGAAACACAACTTCTTAGGTAGGCGCTTTCCAGCCCATCATGCGTTGTTGGGCAACTTGCAGCAGGTCGCAGCCGTCTTGGGTCAGCAAGTAGACTGCGTGGGTGATGTGCGGGATGTCTTCGACATCGCCGTGCTTAAAGCATTGGCAATGCAGGGTCTGGAGGAGGTCGCTGGAGGCTCGGATGCGCTGGAGGGCGGCTTCGAGGATGTCCTGGGGGTTGGCCTCTGTGTCGATGATTAGGGGCGGGGAATCGGTGAGAGTTGTTTTGAGTGGGTGGTAGCGATCAAAAAGAGGATTTAACGTTGTCACTGAGTTACACCTTTATTAGTTAGAAATGTGCGCTCTCTTTGTCGAGTGACCAAGCCCGAGCCGCTGAACCTTCAGCGACACTCGGAACTATAGATGTGAGCCAACGGGTAGCGATAGACGACAAGGAGTCGTTGTTTGTAGGAACGGGATGAGGTTTCTATGAGGCCATTCCTACAAATCTGCCCGCGTATTCAACGAATGTGCTGATAAGCCGCCACATCCAACAGGCCAGTGGTCAACCCAGTCGCCGGCGCGTAGATCGTGCCTTTCACTGCCGAGAACTTGACCCCGTTGCTGCCCAGCGAAACGTAGCGCTCGCCCTGGTCCAGTTCTGTGAAGAAGGTGTACGAGCACTTTTCCATCGCTTTGTATTTCGCGGCGGCGCTGGCCATCGTGTTGTGGTGGTTTTGCAGGTCGGTCGGGGTCAGGTTGGTGGTTTTGTTCAGCGGCACCCCCCAGCGTTTCAGGCACACCTCGGCAAAGTGGCGGACGATCAGGCCGGGTTCGGCCAGCGTTTAAGGGCCGCTGACACCATCGACTGCGGCGTTGCCCACCAGCGTGGCGTGGCGGCCGGGCATCGGGTAGATGCGGGTGCCGGTGGCCGTTTGCGGGATGACGCAACTGAAGCCTTTGGAGCGTTCGTCCCGGGCGTAGAAGCCAACGTATTCTTTTACGTTGGCATTCAGTTTGACTTTGTCTTCCTGGAAGTTACCGATGCCCGGTACCGGATCAATCGCAAAGATGTTCACCGGGATGTCCTTCAGTGCGCTGTCCTTGAACATGGCATTGGCCAGCATATGGCAACTAATACTGCCGCGGCTCCAGCCTACCAAGTTGACGTTGGTTGGAATAACGCCGTTCTTGCGGAATGTTTTGATGATTTGTTCCTGTAACTTCTGTTGGGTCATGCTGCGGTCGCCGTAGTTGTACTCGCGCCACATCCAGGAACCTTCGACGATCACATCTTCAATAGGGATTCCGGCAGCCTTGAGACGGTTGTATTCAGCCTCGGTCAGTTTTTCACGCTCCCAGTCGCATTTGCCTTTAATGATGTTGATGGCGTGTTTGACGTTCTCTTCCCAGCCCTTGCCGAACAGCGTGCCGCTCAGGCCGTAGTCCCCGGTTTTGGTGAACAGCTCGTCAGCTTGCAGGTTGCTGGTGCCGGGTCCGTCAATCACGATCCATTCGGCAAATTCGCGGCCGCCGTGATGGGAAGCCAGTGTCGAGACCAGTTCGCCGTTCCAGTAAGTCGGGTTCTGGTTGTCGAATTTGGTCGAACCGGTGCCGCAGAAGAAAATAGTTAATGTAGTCATTGTAGTGCTCTTGATTAGTTTAAGAGCTTGCAGACTAGTGTTTGTTATTTGTAAGTTGAAGAAGTCAGTTGTTTTTGTATTTGTGTTTTAAAGTTCTATTCGTTGCCTTGCAACTTCAAGAAGTTCGCAGCCGTCCTGCGTTAATAAATAAAGTGCATTCACTATATGAGGGATATCTTTCACATCTGCCTGTTTGAAGCACAGGCAGTAAAGTGTTTCGAGTAGGTCGCTGGCGGCGCGCAGGCGTTGGTGAGCGGCGTCGAGGACGGCGCCGGTGCTGGCTGCAGTGTCGATGACCAACACGGGCGTTTCGCTGTAACTGGTTTTGAGCGGGCGATAGCGGTCTTGCATGAGGTCAGTCCTGTGTTCAGCGGCGGCGCAAACTATAGAGGCCCGCTCCCAGGCGTCGCAATACAGCGCAAATGGACGGGGTTTGTAGGGGATTTACCTGCGTTGTGGCCTTTTGCCTACGTGTTCCCCGAGGCACTTTTCAGCAATTCCCCTAGAGGTCGAATTTCCTACGTGTTTGTCAGGCGCAGCGCATCAATCCTCTGTATGGTGCGCGCCAGAATGTGTAGGACGTTTCGAAAAACGTCCCTTCAACGCTTAAAGGGAATTAAGTATGCAATGGCTACGTATGGCCTCGATTTTGTTGTTGTGGGCGGGTGTTTGTCGTTTGGCTGGCGCAGCTGACGCGAATAACCCGATGGGCCTTGCCAATATGGATCGCACCGGTTGGCCAGAGGCCCTGACCAGCCAGGCGAACGTGGACACGGCCTCCCGCGCCGAAGTGCTGATGTTCGGCAAGGCACTGCTGGCCAGCGAAATGCTCGACGAAAAAAGTCTGAAACAGCGACTGGGCGTGCAGGATGTGAAGCTCAAGTCGGTCAGGCAGGTGCGTGACGGGTTGTGGGATCGTTTACTGGCCACTTACCGCGGCGCCAGTCAGAACTGCGACGGCGAACCCTTCTGCCCCCGCGTGCGAAGCGTCGCCGATTTGCGTCAGTTGGCGGCGGCTTTCACGGGGGAGATCAGCCCGGCCCATGCGGTTTGGGCGAGCAAGAGCCGGGTGTTTCATGAGCTGGCTCTGAATGAGCAACTGCGGGTGGCGGTGTTGGTGCCCTGAGTTCATTCCTGTTGTTGCGCTGACTTGGCTGGCCGCTTCGCGAGCAAGCTCGCTCCCACATTAGACCGCGTTGCCCGCGAACCCTGCGTTGCATCCGCTGTATCATCCCGTATCGTTTTGGCCCCCGACCTTTTCTCGACTCGCTGCGTTTGCCGGCTAGGCTTTGGGCTTCGCAGCGGTCAACGGAGTGACAGCTTATGCACAACACCCTGGAACAGGTTTTCGGTTATCCACAGTTTCGGCCTGGCCAGGAGGCGGCGGTCAGCGCGGTGTTGGCCGGGCGCTCGGCGGCGGCAATTTTTCCCACAGGCTCGGGCAAGTCCCTTTGTTATCAATTGCCGGCCCTGTTATTGCCGCACCTGACGCTGGTGGTCTCGCCACTGCTGGCATTGATGCAGGATCAGTTGGCGTTCCTTCAACGCCATGGCATTGCAGCGGGCAGCATCGATTCGGCCCAGAGTCGTGACGACGCAAGCGACGTGATGGCCCGGGCCAAGTCCGGCGAACTGAAGATTTTGATGATCTCTGTGGAGCGCCTGAAGAACGAGCGCTTCCGCAATTTTCTGCAGCAGGTGCCGATCTCGTTGTTGGTGGTGGACGAGGCTCACTGCATCTCGGAGTGGGGCCACAATTTCCGCCCCGACTACCTCAAGCTTCCCGACTACCAGCGTCAGTTCAACATTCCGCAGGCGCTGCTGCTGACCGCCACTGCGACGCCCAAAGTGATCGCGGACATGGAGGCGAAGTTCGCCATCGCTCCCGAAGACGTGGTGACCACCGGTTTTTACAGGCCAAACCTGAATCTGCTGGTCGAGCCGGTACGCGGTCAGGACAAACGCCGACGACTCGTCGAATGGATGAGCGAACGTCCTGGCCAGCCGAGCATCGTCTACGTCACCCTGCAAAAAACCGCCGAGCACATCGCCGAACACCTGGGCCGCAACGGCATTCAGGCCGAGGCCTATCACGCCGGTTTACCTCACGAAAAACGCGAAGCCATTCAAAAGAGTTTCATGAGCGGGCAGTCGAATTGCATTGTCGCCACCATCGCCTTCGGCATGGGCATCGACAAGAGCGACATCCGCAACGTGGTGCATTTCGACCTGCCCAAATCCATCGAAAACTACAGCCAGGAAATCGGCCGCGCCGGGCGTGACGGGCACCCATCCGACTGCCTGGTATTGGCGAACCGCGACAGCCTCAACGTGCTGGAAAACTTCGTCTACGGCGACACGCCAGAACTGGACGGCATTCGCTGTGTGCTCGATGAGATGCAAGCTGCTGCGCCTGAGGGGCAGTGGGAGTTTTTGTTGGGGCCCTTGTCGGACCAGAGCAACATTCGTCAGTTGCCGCTCAAGACTTTACTGGTGCAGCTCGAACTGCGTGGTTTGATTGCCCCGCGTTACGCCTATTACGCCGAATACCGCTTCAAGTATTTGCAAGAACCGGAAGCTTTGCTGGCCCGCTTCGAGGGCGAGCGCAAAGATTTTGTCGCTGCCATCATCCAGACCTCCAGCCGCGCCCGAACCTGGGCCACGGTGAATTTCGACGCGCTCTATGAACAGCATCAAGCCGAGCGCAACCGGGTGGTCAAGGCGCTGGATTATTTCCAGGAGAAGGGCTGGGTCGAGCTGGAAAGCAAGCAGATGACCGAGGTCTACAGCCTGCTGCAAGCGAATGTCGACAGTCAGGCACTGAGCGCCGAACTGCACGCCTATTTCACCCAGCATGAACGTACCGAGATTGCTCGGATTCACGCGATGCTGGATCTGTTCGCCACCGACCATTGCCTGGGCTATCGCCTGGCCGAGTACTTCGGCGATGAAAACGCGCCTCGTCAGTGCGGGCATTGTTCGGTGTGTCATGGGCAAGTGGCGCGGCTGCCATCGCCGCCAGAATTGCCGGCACTTGTGGATAAACACTTCGAAGCGCTGTGCGGTGATTTTATCCACAGGCATGAACAGCACACCGGCAATGTACCGTCGGCCGAACGCGTAACGCGGTTTTTGTGCGGGATCAGCGTGCCGCTGTTTACCAAGCTCAAGGCGCGTTCGATATCGGGATTTGCGGCGCTGGAAAATTATCCGTATGCCGAGGTGCGGGAGTGGGCTGAAGCGCATCTGCCGAGTTAAAACGCGGACCAATGTGGGAGCGGCGGTGCGACGATTCGACTTGCTCGCGAAAGCGGTGTGTCAGTCGACATCATCACTGACTGTCACACCGCTTTCGCGAGCAAGCCCGCTCCCACAGGGATCTTTGGTGTATTCGCGGGTAGATCCATCCGCTGAATGTTGCTCATCACAGGAATAAATTTCAAAAATACCCGGCGGCTGACTATGGTGAGGACTGTCTTTGGATCGCCAACAAGAGAGCAACCATGAGCCAGACACCGTTCAACATTCAGCGCGCCGCCGTGATCGGTGCGGGCACCATGGGCCGTGGCATTGTCATGTGCCTGGCCAACGCCGGCGTTCCGGTGCAGTGGGTCGATAACAATCCGCAGATGCTGGAACAGGCGCTGGTCACCGTGGCAGACACCTATGCACACAATGTGCGCCAGGGCCGCATCGATCAGGCCGAGGCGGAGGCGCGCATTGCACGGGTCACGGTGGCGGCCGACTATGCGTCGATCCGCGAGGTTGATCTGGTGATCGAAGCGGTTTACGAAAACCTTGAGCTCAAGCAAAAGATTTTCCGCGAACTGGACGGTCTGCTCAAACCCGAAGCCATTCTAGCCAGCAACACGTCGGCGCTGGATATCGACGCCATCGCCGCGGCGACTCGCCGTCCGGCTCAGGTCCTGGGGCTGCACTTCTTCAGCCCGGCGCACATCATGAAATTGCTGGAAATCGTTCGCGGTGCGCAAACCTCGCCGGCGGTGCTTGATGCGGCGCTGGAGCTGGGCAAGCGCATGGGCAAGGTCAGCGTGGTGGCAGGCAACTGCAATGGTTTCATCGGCAACCGCATGCTCAATACCTACGTGCTTGAAGCGCGCAAGATGCTGCTCGAGGGCGCTTATCCCTACCAGGTGGATGCCGCGCTGCAAAGTTTTGGCTTCGCTATGGGGCCGTTCCGCATGTACGACGTCGTTGGCGTCGACCTGGGATGGCGGGCTCGGGAATTGGCTGGTGAAGGGCAGGACGCGCCGGAGGTTCAAGTGGATAACCGTCTGTGCGAATTGGGGCGTTTTGGTCAGAAGAGCGGCAATGGCTATTACCACTATGAACCGGGCAGTCGACAGGCTGAACACGATCCTGAAGTCGATGCGCTGGTGCTAAATGTTAGCGAAGGGCTTGGCTTCCAGCGTCGGGAGATAAGCCCTGAGGAGATTCTCGAGCGCTGTCTGCTGGCGCTGGTCAATGAAGGCGCGAAGATCCTTCAGGAAGGTATTTCTGGGTCGGCGCACGACATCGATCTGGTGTACCTCAACGGGTACGGTTTCCCGGCGGACAAGGGCGGGCCAATGGCGTGGGCGGATCAGCAAGGGCTGGCGGATATTCATCAGCGTTTGATGGCGCTGGAGACCCGCCAGGGTGATCACTGGAAGCCGGCGCGGTTGATTGGCGAGTTGGAGGCGGTGGGTAAAGGGTTTGCGGATCGGTAGACTTCATCCACTTCAAGACGAGAGCTGCGCATGAACCAACGCACCGACTACCCGCACTTCCAGCCCATCACCACCCGCTGGCACGACAACGACGCCTACGGTCACGTCAACAACGTCACTTACTACAGCTTTTTCGACACGGCAGTGAACGCCTACCTGATCGAAGTCGGTGGCCTGGATATCCATGACGGCGAAGTGGTGGGTTTTGTGGTGAGTTCGTCTTGCGATTACTTCGCCTCCATCGCCTTTCCGGACCGGATCGAGATCGGTCTGCGGGTGGGCAAGTTGGGCAACAGCTCGGTGCAGTACGAACTGGCGGTGTTCAAGGCCGGGGAGGACGAGGCCTGCGCGGCGGGGCGCTTCGTGCATGTGTTTGTGGATCGGGCGTCGAATCAGCCGGTGACGATTCCTGCCGGGTTGCGCGGCGCATTGGAGCGACTGGTGGCTTGATGGACAAAAAAAATCGCAGCCCTTGAGCTGCGATTTTTTATTTATCTGTCAGCGATGCCGTTCAGGCCTCAATGATGACGATAGTGCTTTTTATGTTTGCGATGACCATAGGCATGACCTCGGCCCGGATGGCCGTCACGGTAGTAGCGACGATCATCACGGCCGCCGCGATAGGAGCGACGATCATCGTCTTCATCGCTCTTGTTGCCCATGTAGTTACCCAGCGCGCCACCGGCGCCGCCACCTGCTGCGGAGCCGATCAGGCTGCCGGTGGTGCCGCCCATGCTGCGGCCGACCACGTTGCCGCCTGCTGCGCCCAACGCACCGCCAATGGCGGCTTCGCCACGGCTGCGTTTGTCTGCGCCGACTGCGCTACCACCCGCGCCGCCCAGGGCCGCGCCAATGGTCGAACCTGTATTGCCGCCCAGCGACTGACCGACGACCGAGCCAAGAACCCCGCCCAATGCGCCGCCCACACCTGCTTCGGTGGTGCCTCCGGCAGAAGCGAAGCCACTGACCAGGCCAAGGGACAACAAGAGTATCGAGGAGAACTTCATTAGAGGAACCTCAAGGGGATGACGGCGCGATCCTGAGGCTGTGTCATGGTCGTGACAATCGAAATCCGACGAGTAACACGACTTCAACACATATCTATAAGTTGCTGTTTTTTGGGCGGAACTTAAGTATTTTTCGCCGGTCTTTAGCTACTTCGGATAGGCCGTTTTTGTGAAAAAACGGCCTTTTTTGTGGGCGATTGGAAAGTGGCCGAAAGTCCCGATCATGAGTTGCCATGTCGGACGCCTTAGCGGGCAAGCCTCGCTCCTACAGGATCCGCGTCATGTACAAAAAAATGCGTAAGACACAGATCCTGTAGGAGCGAGGCTTGCCCGCGAAGAGGCCAGACCTGCTGTCCCGTTAAGCCGACTTGGCCAAAATCAACCCGGTCTCACTCGCCATTTCCAGCCGGATCGCCACAAACTTCGACGTCGGCGTATGGCTGCGATCCCCGGTGCTTTCCAGCGGCACCAGCGGATTCACTTCCGGGTAATACGCCGCCGCCTGCCCCGCAGGAATATCAAACGCGAGCAGCGTAAAGCCCTTCACCCGACGCTCACGCCCGTCATCCCAGATCGAAACGATGTCAGCCTTCTGCCCTGGTTTGAACCCCAGACGAATGATGTCCGCCTCGTTTACAAACAACACATCCCGCTGACCTTTCACGCCACGATAACGGTCATCCAGCCCATAAATCGTGGTGTTGTACTGATCGTGAGAACGCATCGACTGCATGATCAGGTCCGGCAACACGCCCGTGGCGCGCGTGCGTTCGTGCACCAGGTCTTTGGGCAGGACGTTCGGCCGGAAATTGGCGCGCCCTGACGGGGTGTTCCACTTGCGTGCACCGGCGCTGTTGCCGAGGTAGAAACCGCCCGGATTCTTGACCTTCTCGTTGAAGTCTCGGAAGCCCGGGATGGTGTCGGCAATCAAGTCACGGATGCGACTGTAATCGGCCACCAGCCAGTTCCAGTCCACCGGTTTGCTGCCCAGTGTGGCGGCTGCGATACCGGCGATGATCGACGGCTCGGAACGCATCTGGTTCGACAGCGGCTGCAGCTGGCCGTTGGAGGCGTGGACCATGCTGAACGAATCTTCGACGGTCACCGCTTGCGCGCCTTCGGCCTGTATGTCGATGTCGGTACGGCCCAGGCACGGCAGGATCAGCGCCTCTTTACCGTGGGCCAAATGGCTGCGGTTGAGCTTGGTGCTGATCTGCACGGTCAGGTCGCAATTGCTCAGGGCCTGGAAGGTGCGCGGGCTGTCCGGGGTCGCCTGGGCGAAGTTGCCACCCAGACCGATAAAGACTTTGGCGCGACCTTCGGCCATGGCATGAATCGCCTCGACCACGTTATGGCCGTTTTCACGCGGCACCTTGAACTGGAAGCGCCGCTCCAGGGAATCGAGGAATGCCACCGGCGGACGTTCGTTGATGCCCATCGTCCGGTCACCCTGCACGTTACTGTGGCCGCGCACCGGGCACAGGCCGGCGCCGGGCCGGCCGATGTTGCCGCGCAGCAGCATCAGGTTGGCGATTTCCTGGATGGTTGCCACCGAGTGGCGGTGCTGAGTGATGCCCATGGCCCAGCACATGATGACGTTCTTGCCTTTGGCGTACATGCGCGCCGCTTGCTCGATTTCCACCAGGGTCAGGCCGGACTGCTCGACGATCTGCGCCCACGGCGTGTCATCAATGGCGCCCAGGTATTCCAACACGTTGGCGCTGTGTTCATTGAGGAAGTCGTGATCGAACACGGAAGGGTTGCCGGTCTGCTGCGCTTCGCGCTCCCAATGCAGCAGGAATTTCGCCATGCCGCGCAACAACGCCATGTCGCCGCCGAGCGCGGGGCGGAAGTAGGCGGTGTTGGTCGGCTTGTCGCCGTTGGTGAGCATTTCGATCGGGTGCTGCGGGTGCTGGAAGCGTTCCAGGCCGCGCTCTTTCAGTGGGTTGACGCACACCACTTGCGCGCCGCGTTTGACGGCTTCGCGCAAAGGTTCGAGCATCCGCGGATGGTTGGTGCCCGGGTTTTGGCCCCAGACAAAAATCGCATCGGCGTGTTCGAAGTCGTCGAAGGTCACGGTGCCTTTGCCGACGCCGACGCTTTGCGCCAGTGCCACACCGCTGGCCTCGTGGCACATGTTCGAACAGTCGGGGAAGTTGTTGGTGCCGTAGGTGCGCACGAACAATTGATAGAGGTAGGCCGCTTCGTTGCTGGCGCGGCCCGAGGTGTAGAACTCGGCCTGATTCGGGCTCGACAGGCCTTGCAAATGTTTGGCGATCAAGGCGAACGCAGCTTCCCAGCTGATCGGCTGGTAGCGATCGGTTTCGGCGTCATAGCTTAATGGCTCGGTCAGACGGCCCTGATATTCCAGCCAATAGTCACTTTGTTCCAGCAACGAACTGACGCTGTGTTTAGCAAAGAAAGCGCCGTCGACACGCCGTTTGGTCGCTTCCCAGTTCACCGCTTTGGCGCCGTTCTCGCAGAACGCCACCATGCCGGCTTCGTTGGAATCGCCCCAGGCGCAACCGGGGCAGTCGAACCCGCCGTTCTTGTTGGTTTTGAGCATCATGCGCAGGTTCTTCAGCGCGTTGTCACTGGTCAACCAGGCCCGGGCAACGCTGGCCAGTGCGCCCCAGCCACCGGCCGGGCCCTTGTAGGGCTTGTAGCGGGGGACGGGTTTCTGGTCGTCTTGACGGTGTTGACTCACGCTTGATTCTCCAATGCCGGGCTGTAGACCCGCGGCGCATTCTTCTGGGGCAGATGGATGAGGTTGAGGTTGTGGCGACGGGCCCATTGCACGGCAAGGCCCGTGGGCGACGACAGGCTAACCAGGGTCTGGATGCCGGCGCGCAATACTTTCTGAATCAATTCGAGGCTGCATCGGCTGGTGACAATCGCCAGGCCGCCTTCAGTGGGGATCTTCTGGCGGATGAGCCCGCCAATCAGTTTGTCGAGGGCGTTGTGTCGGCCGATGTCTTCGCGGCCCAGCAGCAACTCGCCCTGACCGTTCATGAACACCGCCGCATGCACCGCGCCGGAATACTGGCCAAGCGGCTGGAATGCACCGATGCGCTGGCGCAAACCATCAAGCCATTCGGCAGGTGGCAAGGGCGCTCCGGGCAACACTTTGAGGTCCGGCAATGCCTGTTCAACAGCCTCTACGCCGCAGAGCCCGCAGCCGCTGGTGCCGGCCATTTGCCGACGCTGTTGCTTGAGGTTCCAGAACGCGCGGTTGGCGATGGTCACTTGCGCGTACTGCGCCGAGCCCGAGCCGCTGAGTTGCAGGTCATAAATGTCGGACGCGTCTTCGATGATGCCGCTGCCGAGGCTGAAACCGACGATGAAGTCTTCAAGGTCCGTCGGCGTTACCAACATCACCGCCTGGCTGATGCCGTTATAAGCGATCGCCAACGCGACTTCCTCGGCCAGCGCGGTGCTGGTCGATTCGGTTTGCTGAAGGTCGCTGTAACTGTAAGTCTGGCTGGCGGCGGGTGCGGGCGCTTCAAAGGCTGGCGCCGCGCAGGCAGGGCGCTTGGCTTTCATGGGCATCACCGACGGTTTAGTCAGCTTTAAGCCTAGGCGCGTCAACTTGTCGCGTCTAATCGCTTATACCGATCTACCGATAGATGACGTCGATCAAGAAGCTGTCAGCGATTTCTGATAGATCGCAAAACAGGCTTCAGCCAGCGCCGAACGAGGGGCACTACGGCGCATGATCAGCCCCAGCCGGGCAAGGGTCTGGGCGTTTTCGATGGGTTGCAGGCGCAAGTGATCGGTGAGATTTTCCAAACCGCCATCCAACGGCATCACCGCGCAGCAAAGGCCGCCGTGCACCGCTTGTAACAATTGATGGACGGCGTCGGTCTGCAGAAGCGGCTGGGGCGTCAGGCCGCGGCTGTGGAAATTGTGATCGATCGACTGGCGAAAATGCATGCCGCTGGTGAGCATGCCCAGCGGCAGTTCGATCAATGACTCCCAACTCAACGGCGCCTCGCCGAAGCTGAAGAAGCGCTGATCGTAGAGCAGGCCCATGTGGGTCTCGCTGAAGGCCAGGGAATCGAAACGCTCGTT
Organism: Pseudomonas sp. LBUM1669; assembly: GCF_059695705.1. Taxonomy (NCBI): domain Bacteria; kingdom Pseudomonadati; phylum Pseudomonadota; class Gammaproteobacteria; order Pseudomonadales; family Pseudomonadaceae; genus Pseudomonas; species Pseudomonas sp. LBUM1669. The sequence goes on from NZ_CP166784.1 coordinate 261,876, forward strand.
GTCCAGGCGCTCCAGGTACGAGACGCCGAGGTCCAGGCGGTTGTTCGCCAGTTGCTCGAGGATTTGTTCGGAGCTCAGGGCCGAGAGTTCAAAGCGCAAGTTCGGGTGCTCGGCATGCAGGCGTTGCATCAACGGCAGCGGATCGAAACTCGACAGCGGCACCACGCCCAACCGCAGCGTACCGACCAGATTGCCGCGACAGGCGGCGGCCTCAGCCTGCAAGCCGTCGTAGGCGGCCATCACCGTGCGCGCCCACGCCAGCACGCGTTCGCCCGGCGCGGTGAAGCCTTCGAAGCGCTGGCCGCGATTGACCAGCGGCAGGTCGAGTTCTTCTTCGAGGCTGCGCAGGCGCATGGACAGGGTCGGCTGGGTGATATGACAGCGCGCGGCGGCCTGGCCGAAGTGGCGTGTTTCGTCGAGGGCGATGAGGAATTTCAGCTGCTTGATGTCCATCTTCGCTCCAGGGCGCGGTGAAGGGGGGATTCTAGCGCTTGCGCCGGATCAACGTCATTGGTCGGGTTGGAGCCAGGGGTTTGAAGCTTGGTCTAGGCTTTTGCGTCTGGAACCTAAAACCCAAGGAGAGTGCATCATGAGTCTTTTGAGCTTTGTGAAAGAAGCGGGCGAAAAACTGCTGGATCTGCTGACACCCGGCAATGCCAATGCCAGTGAGCAGTTGAAGGAACACATCAGCAAGGTCGGCCTGGGTAATCCGAACGTGCAGGCCACGGTAGATGGCGACAAAGTCACCGTCACCGGTGAAGTGGCAACCCAGGAGGAGAAGGAAAAAATTCTGCTGGCTGTGGGCAATATCGCTGGCGTTGGTAGTGTTGATGATCAGATTACCGTCGCCGGTGGGGCGACGCTGGTGGAGGCGAAGTTCGTTGTGGTTGAGAAGGGCGACACCCTCAGCGCGATTTCCCTGCGCGTGTACGGCGACGCCAACAAGTATCAAAAAATCTTCGATGCAAACAAACCGATGCTCAAGGACGTGAACAAGATCTATCCGGGGCAGTCATTGCGGATTCCTGAATAATCTTGAGATCGCTTTCGCGGGCAAGCCTCGCTCCTACAGTTTTAGGTCGTACGCAGACTTCGCGAACGGCACGGACTTGTAGGAGCGAGGCTTGCCCGCGAACCAGGCGCCTCGGTCTCAAAGCCCTGCAATCAACTCCCGATAATCCCCCACCGCCGCAAACTCCGCCGTGTCCTTCGGCCCTTTGCGACTGTCGGGCTCACTCACCGCCAACAAATGCGCCACCCCAAAACTGCGCGCACTGCGCAGGATCGGCAACGTGTCGTCGATAAACAGGCTACGCGCCGGGTCGAACCCGATGTCGGCCTGCAAGGCATCCCAGAACTGCGGATTTTCCTTGGGAAAACCGTAGTCATGCGAGCTGATCAACCGCTCGAAATACGGTGCCAGTTCAATCCGTTCCAGTTTCAATGACAGCGAATCACGGTGAGCATTGGTAATCATCACCACGCGTTTCCCCGCCTGTTTGATCGCCGCCAGAAACGTGTCCGCGTCCGGGCGCAGTGCGATCAGGTGAGCGGTTTCCAGTTTCAGTTCACGCACCGACAGCTTCAGCTCGGCGCTCCAGAAATCCAGGCAATACCACTGCAACTGACCGGCGTTGCGTTCGAACAGCGGCTGCAATTCCATCTCGGCCATGGCCCGGCTGACCCCGTGCAACTCGGCATAACGCTGAGGCAGGTGCTCCATCCAGAAATGGTTGTCGTAGTGCAGGTCCAGCAGCGTGCCGTCCATATCCAGCAGAACGGTATCGATGTCGCGCCAGGGCAGCAGGGACATAAAAAACTTCTCCAGCGGTAAAAAAGATATCCGAGGTCAACAATCAGGATAGGCCGGGTATAGTAACCCGCTATCGCCCAGGAGCCGCTTATGCGCCAGAAACCCACCGTACTCGCCCGCGAGATCGTCGCCACCAGTCGTTTGTTTTGCGTCGAGGAGCTGAAGCTGCGCTTTTCCAATGGCGTGGAGCGCACCTACGAGCGTTTGGTCGGCAAAGGGGCCGGGTATGGAGCGGTGATGATTGTGGCGATGCTCGATGCGGATCATGCCGTGCTGGTCGAAGAGTATTGCGGCGGCACCGATGCCTATGAGCTGTCGTTGCCCAAGGGATTGATCGAGCCGGGCGAGGACGTGCTGGCGGCGGCCGAGCGCGAGCTCAAGGAAGAGGCCGGGTATGGTGCGCGGCAGCTGGAGCACCTGACCGAGTTGTCGTTGTCCCCCGGTTACATGAGCCAGAAGATCCAGGTGGTGCTGGCCACTGATCTGTACGAAGAACGCCTGGAGGGCGACGAACCCGAGCCGATGGGCGTGGACAAGATCAACCTGCGCGAGCTGTCGGCCCTGGCGCAGAACCCGCGATTCACGGAGGGCCGTGCCTTGGCGGCGCTGTACCTGGCCCGTGATCTGCTGACTCAGCGTGGGGTGTTTGTGCCATGAATTTTCCGCATCCATTGATGGCGCCGGTGGTTGAGCTGGCATTGAAGGCTGGCGAAGCGATTCTGCCGTTCTGGCGCTCGGGCGTGGCGGTTACTGCAAAGTCTGATGATTCACCCGTGACGGCTGCGGACTTGGCCGCCCACCATTTGATTCTGGACGGACTGACGGCGCTGGACCCGAGCATTCCGGTGCTGTCCGAAGAAGACGCCAATATCCCCCAGAGCGTGCGCGCCGGCTGGCAGCGCTGGTGGCTGGTGGACCCGTTGGACGGGACCAAGGAGTTCATCTCCGGCAGCGAAGAGTTCACCGTCAACATTGCGCTGATCGAGCAGGGCCGGGTCGTGTTTGGCGTGGTCTCGATGCCGACCAACGGGCGGTTTTATGTCGGCGGTGCCGGTCTGGGCGCGTGGCGTGGCGACATAGGTGCCGACGTGCTGCCGATTCAGGTTCGCGAGGTGCCGGCGCCGGGTGAGGCGTTTACCGTGGTCGCCAGCCGCCGACATTCAAGCCCCGAGCAGGAGCGCTTGCTGGCCGGGTTGAATGCCAGTCTGGGTGAGCTGCAACTGGCGAATATCGGCAGTTCGTTGAAGTTCTGTTTGCTGGCGGAAGGGGCGGCGGATTGTTATCCGCGCCTGGCGCCGACTTCGCAGTGGGACACGGCGGCGGCTCAAGGCGTGCTGGAAGGGGCGGGCGGTGAGGTGCTGGATTTGAGCGGGAAGCCGTTTTGTTATCCGGCGCGGGAATCGTTGTTGAATGAGTTCTTTTTGGCGCTGCCGGCGAAGGCTGCGTGGCGGGAGAAGTTACTGGAACTGGCCCGATCCTGAGTTCACCCAAACCTGTGGCGAGGGAGCTTGCTCCCGCTGGGCTGCGAAGCGGCCCCAAAACCCAGACACCGCGCAGCATCAGTTAAACCCGGCTGCCTGATTTGAGACGGCTGCGCCCGAGCGCGGACCGGCCGGCGGGAGCAAGCTCCCTCGCCACAGGTTTTGTGTCTTTACCGGTGCAGGACGTACTGCCCGGTAAACCTCACCGCATCGTCATTGCTATCGGCATTGACGATCCGCGAATGCAGTGCCAACCGCGCACGTCCGTATCGCTGATACGTCGCCAAAAACTTCTTCCACACCGCCGCACTTGGCGCCTGGCAGATCGCAATCGCGTCCAGGGTCACCGGCAGCGGATAGGTGATGTGCCCCTCGTGAATCACGATGTGCCCGCCTTCAACCCCTTCTTCATGCAATCGCAAATGCAGCCAGCCCCAGCCTGCCAGCACCGCGCCGCAATACAGGCTGCCGCCGAACATGGTGCTTTTGTGATTGACGTTGGCGTCCAGCGGCAAGTGCAGGCGCAGTTGCTGGTCGTGCCAGTCGAGCACTTTGAGGCCCATGTCCCGGGTCAACGGAATATCGCGATGGAGGACTGATTCCAGGTGACGACTGTCGCGGCTCATTCACGGGTCTCTTTTTTAAAGATGATGATGGGACGGTAGCTCAATCGAGTTCGTCGGTGTGGCTGCTGGCGCCACCGTCGGCGAAGTTCAGGCCGTGCTTGCGCAGTTTGTCGTGCAAGGTCTTGCGCGGAATGCCGAGGGCTTCGGCGAGGCTGCGCACTGAGCTGTGAGGGCGCGTCAGTTCGGCGGCAATCAACGATTTCTCGAAGTTTTCCACTTGCTCGCTCAGGCCACCGCTGACCACTTCGACGTTCATACCGACAGCGCCATCCGATGCGTTATTGTCCAGGGCCAGTTCCAGGCCCAGGGCAAAACGTTCGGCAGCGTTTTGCAGTTCCCTCACGTTGCCCGGCCAGGTGTGGCGCAGCAGCAGAGCGCGTTGCCCCGGTTGCAGTTCATGGGGCGGCAAGCCATGGCGGGCGCTGGCTTCATCGGCGAAATGCTGGAACAGCATCAGCGCGTCTTCGCCGCGTTCGCGCAACGGTGGGATGCGCAGCGGTGCGACGTTCAGGCGGTAATACAAGTCGGCCCGGAAGCGGCCCTGATCGGCGGATTGACGCAGGTCTTCCTTGGTCGCGGCGATGATGCGGATGTCCAGCGGGATCAACTGATTGCCGCCCAAGCGCTCGACCACCCGCTCTTGCAGCATGCGCAGCAATTTCACTTGTACATCCAGGCTCATGCTTTCAATTTCGTCGAGGAACAGCGTGCCGCCGTTGGCGAATTCGAACTTGCCGATGCGACGCTTTTGCGCGCCTGTAAACGCACCTGGCTCGTGACCGAACAGCTCGCTTTCCACCACCGATTCGGCCAGTGCGCCGGCGTTGATCGCCACGAACGGGCCGTTACGTCGACTCGACAGATCGTGCAGTGCCCGGGCCACGACTTCTTTGCCAGCACCGGTTTCGCCGAGGATCAGCACGTCGGCCCTGGTCGCCGCCAGCGCGCCAATTTGCTCGCGCAAGCGCAGCATCGGCGCCGAGTGCCCCACCAATCGGGTGCTCAGTTCATTGCGATCGCTCAGGGCCAGACGCAGGCTGCGGTTATCCAGCACCAGTCGGCGCAGAGCCAAGGCACGGCGCACGCTGTCCAGCAGCGCGTCGCTGGCGAAGGGTTTTTCCAGGAAGTCATAAGCGCCGGCGCGCATCGCTTGCACGGCCAGCGGCACATCGCCGTGGCCGGTGATCAGCAGCACCGGCAGATCCGGGTCCTGGGCATGCAGTTCGGTCAGTAATTCGAGGCCGTCCATGCCCGGCATGCGGATGTCACTGACCACTACACCCGGCCAGTCGCGCTCCAATTGAGCGGCCAAGCCCTTGGCTTCGCCGAGCGGCAGGATCTTCAGGCCGGCGAGGTCCAGTGTTTGGCTCAGGGCCTGACGCAGGTGGGGATCGTCGTCGATCAGCACGACCTGGATGCGGTTGTCGATGGTCATGCACTTCGGTCCTCGGACGGTTGCAGGCTCACGCCCGGCGCGCCTGCGCGCAACTTCAGGGTAATCAGGGCGCCGCCTTCCTTGTGGTTGGCGAACGACAGTTCACCGCCGAAGGCGCGCATCAGGGTTTCGCAAATTGCCAGCCCTAACCCAAGCCCCTGAGTGCGGGTCTTGGTGGTGTAGAAGGGCTCGCTGGCGCGGCCAAGGGCCTCCATGCAAAAGCCGGGGCCGTTGTCGCGAATGTACAGAATGACGCCGTCCGCGGTGGATTGGGCACTCAACCAGAGTTTACGCGGCGGGCCTTTTTCGGTCAGTGCGTCCAGCGCGTTGGCCAACAGGTTGCCGAGCACCTGGCGCAGACGGGTTTCCCCGGCCTCGACCCACAGCGTGGCCGCCGGTAAATCGCGGATCAATTCGACTTCCATGCTGCGCCGACGCTTGGCCAGCAACGCCAGGGCGTCATCAAGCGCCGGTTGCAGGGCGACGCTTTCCGGGGCATGGCGATCGCGCCGGGCGAAGGCGCGCAGGTGGGCGATGATCGACGCCATGCGCCCGGTCAGTTCGCTGATCAGTTTGAGGTTGCCGCGGGCATCGTCGGTGCGCTGATGATCGAGCAGCACTTCGGCGTTTTCCGCGTAGCTGCGAATGGCGGCGAGCGGTTGATTCAATTCGTGGCTGATGCTCGCGGACATCGTCCCCAGCGCCGACAGCTTGCCCGCTTGCACCAGGTCGTCCTGGGCGTGCACCAGTTCCTGCTGGGCGTGTTCGCGCTCCAGCACTTCCTGTTTCAGTCGACGGTTGAGGCCTTCGAGGTCGCTGGTCCGTTCGGCGACCCGGCCTTCCAGTTCCCGCCGGGCCTTGGCTTCGAAGGCGATGCGGTCGAGGTAATGGCGGCGGCGCTGCATCATCAAGCCGAGCAGCAGCATCACTACCAGTAACGTCGCGCCGCCAATGGCGACGACGGTGCGCACCGGGCGGTCGATCAGGGTGCGTGGGGCGAGGATGCTGACATTCCAGCCGGTTTCGGCGATCTGCTGCGACTGGGTCAGCCAGGCGTTGGGGTTGAGTTTCAACGGTTTCGGATCGCGGGTCGGGTACGGCTGGATCGCAGTGATCGCTTTGCTTTCTTCTTCGTTCAAGGGCCGGGTCGAGCGGAATCGCCACTCAGGCCGCGACGTGAGGATGACCACGCCGTTATGGTCAGTCAGCAGCAGTTGTTCCGGGGTTTTGCCCCACAGGCTTTCGGTGTGGTCCAGGTCGACCTTGACCACCAGCACGCCGATGATTTTCTCGCCGTTGCGCACGGCGGCGGCGAAGAAATAGCCGCGCTTGGCTGACGTTGTGCCTAAACCGAAAAAGCGCCCGAGCCGCCCGGCCATCGCTTCGCTGAAATACGGACGGAAGGAAAAATTGCGGCCGACGAAACTGTCGTGTTTATCCCAGTTCGACGCGGCGAGGGTCTTGCCCGTGGTGTCCATCAGATACATGACTTCGGCGCCGGTCTGGGCGCTGATGTTTTTCAGCAAGCGATTGGCATTGCCTTGGGTGACGCTGTCGTCCGGCGCCCCGAGCACCGCGCGCAGGGCCGGCAGGTCGCCGAGGATCTGCGGCAACACTTCATAACGGTGCAGCGTGCCCAGCAGGTTGGCGACGTAAAGGTCGAGGGTCTGACGGTTCTGCCCGGCCAGTTCGCTGCGGTAATAACGCTCGGCCAGATGCTCCAGCGGCCACAGCAACGGCGCCAGGCACAGTGCAAGCAGTGCGAGGCTGCGCCAGCGGGGTCTGCGGGGGAGGGTCGGAGTCATGAGCATCTAGCGCCTGTGGGTACCGGCGCATTATGCCTAGGCTTGCCGGCGCAGTCTGCGCACCATGGGGCAGGCACGCCTGTACGGTGAACATTCGGACAGCGTTTCAGGAAAAGACGTCAGCGTCCTTGAAGAACGCAGCGGCTTGATCTTTGCCGGACAGTTGCGGTGCTTCGTCCAGTTGCCAGTCAATGGCCAGGTCCGGGTCATCCCAACGGATGCTGCGCTCCGCCGACGGTGTGTAATAGTCAGTGGTTTTGTAAAGAAACTCGGCAAAATCACTCAACACCACAAATCCGTGTGCGAAACCTTCCGGAATCCATAGTTGGCGATTGTTCTCGGCGGACAGGCGCACGGCGACCCATTTGCCGAATTGCGGCGAGCTGCGACGAATGTCCACGGCCACATCAAGCACTTCACCGACGGTGACGCGCACCAATTTGCCTTGAGTGTTTTCCAGTTGGTAGTGCAGGCCGCGCAGCACACCTTTTTGCGAGCGGGAATGGTTGTCCTGAACAAACTGTGTGGCCAGGCCCGTCGCTTCTTCGAAAGCCTTCGCGTTGAAACTTTCATAGAAAAAGCCACGCTCGTCACCAAATACCTTGGGTTCGATGATTAGAACACCGGGCAGATCGGTGGTGACTACATTCATATCCTTTCTCCAGCAATTGGCGTTGATGGCCGACATTCTTGCGCAAAGTGCCAGCCGGCGCGAGTGGTGTGGTTTATCAGGACAGAATTGGCGACTTGAGCCCGTCAGCCAAGCCTCACCGTTTGACAGTGAAAGGCGACGCATTGTGGTTATGTTCGTTTCTCCATGAAGTCGGGGTCAATTAAAGCAATCCGGGGTTCGTGCAGGAAAGTTCAGCTAAGAGGTTGCAGGTTTGAGAGGGGGGTTGCGTATCGCCTCAAGCAGTGGCGATATAAGCACCTAATAAAATTTCAGAGGTCGTTGTATGCCGCTCGCCACGTTGATTCACCGCGCCAGTTTGCCCAGCCCGCAAGTGACTGCGGAGCAAGCGCTAGAGCTGCTGGAGGGACATTACGGGCTGAGTGGAAGGTTGCACGCCCTGGGCAGCCAGCAGGACCTCAACTTTCGGGTCGACAGCGATCAAGGGCGTTTCGTCCTGAAAATTTGCCGTGGCGACTATTCGGCGCTGGAGCTGCAAGCCCAGCATGCCGGGCTCAAGCAGTTGGGTGAACACTCCGGCGTGCATGTGCCGCGAGTGATTCCCTCTATGAGCGGTGCAGACCTGCTCACGCTGGAAGTCGGTGGTCAGGCCGTGCATGTGCGCCTGCTCGATTACATCGAAGGCCAGTCGCTGACGCACCTTGATCATTTGCCCGGTCCGGTGGTGGCCGGTTTCGGTCGACTCTGCGGCGAAATGGACCTGGCGCTGACCGCTTTCGAGCATCCGGGCCTTGAGCGCACGCTGCAGTGGGACGCCCGCCACGCCAGCGCGCTGATTGGCCATTTGCTGCCGGTGATCAAGGATGATGCACAACGCCGGTTGATCGCCGAAGCGGCGGAACGGGCCGAGCGCCATTTGCAGCCGCTGGTGGAAAAGCTGCCGGTGCAGGCGATTCACATGGACATCACCGACGACAACGTGGTCTGGCAGCGCGACTCGCAACGCCAGTGGCAGTTGCAGGGCGTGATCGATTTCGGCGACCTGATCCGTACCTGGCGCATTACCGATCTGTCAGTCACCTGCGCGGCGTTGCTGCATCACGCCGATGGCGATCCATTCTATATTTTGCCGGCGGTCCAGGCTTATCACGCGGTCAATCCCCTCACGCATGAAGAACTGCTGGCGCTGTGGCCGCTGATCGTCGCGCGCGCGGCGGTGCTGGTGCTCAGTGGCGAACAGCAAGTCAGCATTGATCCGGGCAATGATTACAGCCGCGACAACCTGACCCATGAGTGGGAGATCTTTCGCGTAGCCACGTCGCTGCCGCTGGAATTGATGGAAGCGGCGATCCTGACGTCGGTCGGTCAGGCACTGCCGGGCATTGGCAGCGAGGGTTTCGCACCGTTGCTGCCGAGCCTGGTGGGGCGTGAATTTGCCTTGATTGATCTGGGCGTGCTGAGCCCGCATTTTGAGGCGGGCAACTGGGAGCAGGAGGGGATTGATCAGCGTTTGCTGACTGAAGCTGCGGCGGCTCACGGATTGGCGGCCAGTCGTTATGGTCAATACCGGCTGTCCCGTACTCGTCCAGATAGCTCAGGCGAACCCGACACCTGCCCGTTGCACGTGGAGTTGCGAGTGCCAAACGGCACGGCGGTCGAGTCGCCGTTTGCCGGCGTGGTGCATCAGCCGGCGGCGGGTGTGCTGCAACTGGACGGCCCGCAACTGAGCGTGCGGTTGTGGGGCGTGACGCCGTCGCTGCACTCCGGTGCGGCGTTGGTCAAAGGTCAGGTGTTGGGCGCGGTCAGCGGGCCGTTGATTGTGCAGTTGAGCCGAGGCGCTTCGTTCGATGCGCCGTTGTTTTGCACGCCGTCTCGCGCTGCGGCCTGGCAAGCTTTGTGCCCGTCACCGGCAGCGCTGCTGGGACTGGCTTGCGATGCTGAAGCCGAGCTCGATTCGCAGACATTGCTGGCGCGCCGCGACGCCAGTTTCGCGCGCACGCAAAAGCACTATTACGTCGACCCGCCACGCATCGAGCGCGGCTGGCGCAATCACTTGATCGACATGCAGGGCCGTTCCTACCTGGACATGCTCAACAACGTCGCAGTCCTCGGCCACGGGCATCCGCGCATGGCGGCGGTGGCCAGTCGTCAGTGGTCGTTGCTCAATACCAACTCGCGCTTCAACTACGCCGCGGTGGCCGAGTTTTCCGAGCGTTTGCTGAAGTTGTCGCCGGAAGGCATGGACCGGGTGTTTCTGGTCAACAGCGGCAGCGAGGCCAACGACTTGGCCATTCGTCTGGCGTGGGCCTACAGCGGCGGTCGCGACATGCTTAGCGTGCTGGAGGCTTATCACGGCTGGACAGTGGGCGCGGACGCGGTCTCGACCTCGATTGCCGATAACCCTAAAGCCTTGAGCAGCCGCCCGGATTGGGTGCATCCGGTGACCGCGCCGAATACCTATCGCGGCGAATTCCGTGGCCCGGGCAGCGCGCCGGACTACGTGCGCAGCGTTGAACACAACCTGGCAAAAATAGCTGAGCAGAAACGCCAGTTGGCCGGTTTCATCTGCGAGCCGGTGTACGGCAATGCCGGCGGGATCTCGCTGCCGCCGGGCTATCTGAAACAGGTGTATGCGCTGGTACGCGCGCAGGGCGGCGTGTGTATCGCCGACGAAGTGCAGGTCGGTTATGGGCGCATGGGCAACTTTTTCTGGGGCTTCGAAGAGCAAGGCGTGGTGCCGGACATCATCACCATGGCCAAAGGCATGGGCAACGGCCAACCGTTGGGCGCGGTGATCACCCGCCGGGAAATCGCCGAAGCGCTGGAGGCCGAGGGTTATTTCTTCTCGTCGGCCGGTGGTAGTCCGGTCAGTTGCCAGATCGGCATGGCGGTGCTGGATGTGATGGAGGAAGAAAAGCTCTGGGAAAACGCTCAGGTGGTGGGCGAGTATTTCAAGGATCGGCTTGAGGCACTGATTGATATTCATCCGTTGGTGGGCGCGGTGCATGGTTCCGGCTTCTATCTGGGGGTCGAGCTGATCCGCAACCGCGAGACCCTGGAACCGGCGACCGAAGAAACCACGGCGCTGTGTGATCGGTTGCGGGAGTTGGGGATTTTCATGCAGCCGACGGGGGATTACCTGAACGTCCTCAAGATCAAACCACCGATGGTGACCTCGCGCCGGAGTGTGGATTTCTTTGTCGACATGCTCTCGAAGGTGTTGGATGAAGGGTTGTAAGGCTTGATATCGCCTTCGCGGGCAAGCCTCGCTCCTACAGAAACTGCGCGATTTCAAAATTGGCGCATGACCTGTAGAAGCGAGGCTTGCCCGCGAAGGTTTCTTCAAGAACATCGATTGTTATCGGGTTTAAGTGCTTAAAAATAGACAGATTGAAGACTAATTGCTTTTAAAGTCGATTTTTATCGGCTATAAAGTCGCCATTGCTCACGGCGTGTTTCATCGCGTCCGTGCTTCTCGTTTCTGTCATCGGTCGAGGCCACGCTCGACCCACAGCACTTGCCCGGAGATGATTCATGAGCCGTATCGTTACCGTCGCCGCCACCCAGATGGCCTGTTCCTGGGACCTAGAAGCCAACATCGAGACCGCTGAGAAACTGGTCCGTGAGGCTGCAGCCAAAGGCGCGCAGATCATCCTGATCCAGGAACTGTTCGAGGCGCCGTACTTCTGCCAGAAGCCGAACCCCGATTATCTGCAACTGGCCACGACGGTTGAAGATAACGTCGCCATCAAGCACTTCCAGAACGTCGCCAAGGAACTGCAAGTGGTGCTGCCGATCAGCTTTTATGAACTGGCTGGCCGCGCTCGTTTTAACAGCATCGCGATCATCGATGCCGACGGCAGCAACCTCGGGATTTATCGTAAAAGCCACATCCCGGACGGCCCGGGTTACCACGAAAAGTATTACTTCAACCCGGGCGATACCGGCTTCAAAGTCTGGAACACCCGTTACGCGAAAATCGGCGTGGGCATCTGCTGGGATCAGTGGTTCCCGGAGTGCGCCCGCAGCATGGCGTTGCTCGGCGCGGAAATCCTGTTCTACCCGACCGCCATCGGCAGCGAGCCGCACGACAAGACCATTTCTTCCCGCGACCACTGGCAACGCGTGCAACAAGGCCATGCCGGCGCCAACCTGATGCCGCTGATCGCCAGCAACCGCATCGGCAATGAAGAACAGGACGGCTACGACATCACGTTCTACGGCTCGTCGTTCATCGCCAACCAGTTCGGCGAAAAGGTCCAGGAACTCGACAAGACCGAAGAAGGCGTGCTGGTTCAGAGCTTCGACCTCGACGAACTGGAGCACATTCGCAGCGCGTGGGGATCATTCCGTGATCGTCGCCCGAACCTATACAATGCGATCAAAACCCTCGACGGTTCCCTGGAGTCCTGATCGCATGACCACTTTAAACAGCACCCCGCGCGCCGACGGCTTCTACATGCCCGCCGAGTGGGCGCCACAAACCCAGACCTGGATGATCTGGCCGGAGCGCCCGGACAACTGGCGCCTGGGTGGCAAACCCGCGCAAGCCGCGCACGTGGCCGTCGCCAAAGCCATCGCCCGTTTCGAGCCGGTGACCGTGGCGGTCTCCGCCGGCCAATACGAAAACGCCCGTGCCCGCCTCGACGTGCCGAATATTCGTGTGGTCGAGATGTCCAGCGACGACGCCTGGGTTCGCGACACTGGCCCGACGTTCGTCATCAATAACAGTGGCGAAGTCCGTGGTGTGAACTGGGACTTCAACTCGTGGGGCGGTTTCGATGGCGGGTTGTACTCGCCGTGGAACCGCGACTCGCAGGTGGGCGGCAAGATCCTCGAGATCGAGCGCAGTCAGCGCTACCGTACCGAGGGCTTCGTGCTCGAGGGTGGTTCGATTCACGTCGATGGTGAAGGCACCCTGATCACCACCGAAGAATGCCTGCTCAACCGCAATCGCAACCCGCACCTTAATCGTGCAGACATCGAAGCGGTGCTCAGCGCTCATCTGGCTGTGGATAAGATCATCTGGTTGCCGGACGGTCTGTTCAACGACGAAACCGACGGTCATGTGGATAACTTCTGCTGCTACGTGCGTCCGGGCGAAGTTTTGCTGGCCTGGACCGATGATCCGCAGGACCCGAACTACCCGCGCTGCCAGGCGGCAATGAAGGTGCTGGAAAGCAGCACCGATGCCAAAGGTCGCCCATTCACGGTGCACAAGATGCCGATCCCGGGGCCGCTGTATGCGACCGAGGAAGAATGCGCCGGCGTGGATCCGGTGGACGGGACTCAGGAACGTAATCCAACCGTTCGTCTGGCCGGTTCCTACGTGAACTTCCTGATTGTCAACGGCGGCATCATCGCACCGAGCTTCGACGACCCTCTGGACGGTCCGGCGAAAGAGATTTTGCAGGGGCTGTTCCCGCAGCACGAAGTGGTGATGGTGCCAGGCCGCGAACTGTTACTGGGGGGCGGCAATATCCACTGCCTTACCCAACAGCAACCGGCGCCGCACAAGGAGTGAGTGAGGTTGTAACAGCGTGAGTTGATGGTTCAGCCAATCGAGCAAACGTCAACCACCGCATCGACAGTAAAAGCCCGCAGCCCTTATGGGCTGCGGGCTTTTTTGTATCCGCTTGTCGACAGCCCGGAAATATTGGCACAGCTCTTGTATCTCTCAAGGCGTAAAACAGGGAGGGGGAGAACTGCGATGTTCTGTCATAAACCTTGGATAAGTTAGCCGCTCAGGAATCAGGAGAGAGCGCTGAAATGAACGCCGAAGTGAACGTAGTGAGCGAGCGGGCGTTGCATCCCCTGGCAGTCAATAGCGAATCGCTCCAGGTGCTGGCGCACTGGTTGAAGTCCAATGGAACGCGTCAGATCAGAGAACCTGATCCGCGCCGGATGATGATCGAGCGTTACCCCGCTGGTTTGTTCAGCGAGGCGGAACTGGAAGCGTTGTGGGATGTGATGGAAGGATAAGAAGAAAAAACAAAGGATTGATAAAGCGCTGCCGGGATGGCGGCGCTTTTTTATGGGCGATGGTTTTTTGAAATACAGATTTTTTGGTCACCACCAACCCCCTGTGGGAGCGGGCTTGCTCGCGAATGCGGTAGATCATCAGCATCTATGTTGACTGAACCACCGTATTCGCGAGCAAGCCCGCTCCCACAGGGGATTGGTGTGGACATCCGGTGGTGTTTTAGAAGCTATAGGTCCCAGTCACCACCAGGCTGCGCGGTTCACCCGGTTGAATCTGCGCGGCGCTGGTGGCGGAGGAGTAATAGGTCTTGTCGCTGATGTTGTTCAGCGCCGCGCGCAAGTCCCAGTCCTTCTGCCGGAAACCGGCCAGTGCATCCCAGCGGCCATAACCCGGCAGCACGACGGTGTTGAGGTTATCCGCATAGCGCTGGCCCACCAGGGTCAACCCGGTTTCTGCATACCAGCCCATTTCTGGTTTCCAGGTCAGGAACAGGCTGGCGTTGTGCTTGGCTACGTTGCTGATGCGTTTGCCTTCAAAGCCGTTGTTGTCCTTCTCGACCGTCGCGTCTTGCACGCCCACACCACCGCGTACATACCAGTTGCCAGCGATTTTTCCAGTGCCGGTCAGCTCGATCCCGCGGGAACGTTGCAGGCCCGAGAGCAAGGTGATGGTCGGGTTGAGCGGATCGCTGGTGCGGCGGTTGTAGAGTTCCAGTTCGTAGATTGCCAGGGTGGTGCTCAGGCGATCGTCGAGCCAGTCGCTCTTCACGCCGATCTCCTTCTGCTTGGTCAGCTCCGGGCTCAAGTCGTTGCTGTTTCCGGCAGTGCCCGGCGTGATGCCGATCAAACCACCGCCCACCGGCGAGAACGTCTTGGTCCAGGACGCGTAGAAGGAATGATTCTGCAGCGGCGTCCAGACCAGTCCTACACGCGGGCTGGTGCTGTGGCTGTCACGATCTTCGGAAATGCCCCGCAGCTTGTTGGTCGATTCGATGTCGAAGGTGTCGTAGCGCAGACCGGCCAGCAGTTGCCATTGATCGCTCAGGCGCAATTGATCCTGCACGTACACCGCACGACTTTCGACTTCGGTGTGGTTGTCGCTGGACACCTGCATGCGCCCGGTATGACGCAGATCTCGATTCGGGTTGTACAGGTCCAGCGCAGGCACCGGTGAGCTCCCCGGCCCGGAAGTGGCCGCGTTGTACAAGGTCGGATCACGGCGCTGGCTGCCGATCTCGATGCCGGTCAGCAGGCGATGCTCCAGACCGAAGGTGTTGAAGCCGCCTTCCAGTTCGACGTTGTTGTAGACGTTGCGGGTGGTCAGGTCCTGTTGCCAGTGCTGGCGCGTGACCTTGTTGGTCGCCGGGGTGTAATCGGTCAGGTAGGTGTTGTCGAAATCGCTGTCGAGCTTGAACACACCCAATGTGTGGCGCAGCTGCCAGTTGTCGCTGAGTTCATAGCTGAGTTTGGAACGCAGGGATTGCGACTTGTCGTCTATGAAATCGTGCTCGCTGCCGTAGGTCGTATCGCGTCCTACGTCTGCCGGACGCCCGTTTACCCCGGGAATGCCGCGATCCGGCGTGCGGTTGTAACGGCTGTATTCGTACTGCACCAACCAGTTCAGGTCCGGCGTCAGTTGCCAGCTCATGGACGGCGCGAACAATTGGCGATTGCCGCTGACACCATCGCGAAAGCTGTTTTGATCCATGTTGCCCATGTTCAGGCGCAGGCTGATGTTTTCGGACGGATCGGTGCTGAGGTCGGCATAAAGGCTGCGCAAATCATCGCTGCCGCCTTGGGCTTCGATGGTCGAGCGGCGGCCGAACTCGGGCAGTTTGCTGACCCGGTTGACGATCCCGCCCTGGCTGCCACGGCCGTATAGAACGGCCGCCGGGCCCTTGAGGACCTCGATGCGCTCGATATTGTGCAAGTCGCGCACGTATTGGCTGTCGTCACGAATGCCATCGAGGTAGAAGTCGTTGCTCGCGTCGAAACCGCGGATGCGCAGGCTGTCGAAACGTGTGTCGGCACCGCTGCTGACGTTGGGGATGCCGCTTAACGCAGTGCCCAGATCATTGGTGCCGTAATCCGAGACGTTTGCGGTTTTAATCGAGTCGATGGCTTGAGGCACGTAGCGTACCGGTGTCGCGGTGCGTGTGGCGGTGCTGGTTTCCTTCACTCGCGGGTCGTCGGCCTCCGCTTCGGCACTGATCGAGGTTTCGGGTAAAACGGTGGTCGCGGCGCAGGTGAAACCGGCAGACAGAAAAGCAGAAAGCCCAAGGGTTACGGGCGTAAGGCGGAAGGGGGCAGGCATCTGAAGCGCATCCGAAGGGGTGGAAGAATTCGAGGGTGCGAATGGTAATGCTTGTTATTTACTTTCGTTAATTATTCCTGAAAAGTTCCGTTGCTTGATTGTTTCGAGTTGTGTCGAGATTGCTACAGAGGCTCCTCGAGGCTATTCGACCGATTCATGAAACAGACTGAACGCCATTCCAGCGTTTTTCCGAAACGGTTCGAGGATTAGTCTGCCGGCATCGAATTTTCCCGATTGGCTGCCGGAGTCTTCCCATGATCCTTCACTACATTTACGACCCTTTATGCGGCTGGTGCTACGGCGCCAAACCGCTGGTGCAAGCGGCTCAAGGCGTGTTGCCGGTGAACGCTCACGGTGGCGGCATGATGAGTGGCGCCAACCGCCAAACCGTTTCGCCACAGCTGCGCAACTACGTGATGCCCCACGACCGCCGCATCGCCGAGTACACCGGCCAACCATTCGGCGAAGCGTATTTCGAAGGCCTGCTGCGCGATGAGACGGCTGTGTACGATTCCACGCCACCGATTGCGGCGGTGCTGGCCGCCGAGCAGGTTGCCGGTCGCGGGCTCGAGTTGCTGGGGCTTTTGCAGACGGCTCATTACGTGGAAGGTCGGCGCATCGCCGATAAAGCGGTTTTGTTGGCGCTCGGAAAAGACATCGGCCTTGAATCCCAAGCGTTCCAGCAGGCGTTCGAAGCAGCCGAAACCGATCACCATATCAGGGAGACCCGCGCTCTCTTGGCCAAGGTAGGCGGCCAGGGTTTTCCGACCTTCGTCCTTGAACAGAAGGGTCAATTCACCGTGGTAGATATCGGCCCCTGGCTCGGCAAGCCGCAAGCGTTCGCGCAATGGTTAAGCCAATCGCTTCACGCACAAGCTCCATCAACATCCGTGCAAGCCTGTGGCCTCGACGGCTGCGCCCCTTGAATTCATCCGGAGTCACCATGGACAACCTGAGTCTGATCAAAAGCACCTACGAAGGCGCCAACTCCCAGGAAAACGCACGCAACACCGAGGCGGCGCTGGCCGCTGATGCCCGCTGGACCGAAGCTGCAGGCTTCCCTTACGCCGGTACCTACGTCGGTTTCGACGCCATCGTCGAGAACGTGTTCAAACGCCTGGCCACTGAATGGGACGATTTTCAGTTGAAGATCGAGGACTACGTCGCACAGGGCGACAAGGTGTTTGCCTACGGCAATTACAGCGCAATCTACAAAGCCACTGGCCGTGCGATGAACGCTCGCGTTGCGCATTTGTGGACCTTGGCCGAAGGCAAAGTCACCCACTTCGAACAGTTCGTCGATAGCCATACGGTGCAACTGGCAATCGCTGGCAAGTAATCTCTTAGACGATTTTCACCTTTTCATAGACGATTCATGAAATTGACACAGCCTTCTGGGCGCGGCTACGATCGCGCCCAACGCCTGTGGCTAACCGCCATGACTCATAAAAAATAAAAAGGCCCGCCACGATTTTTTCGTGGGCGGGCCTTTTTGTTTTGGGTGAAAAAAGAGTGCGATAGCGCCGTTTCAGCCGTTCGACACAGCGCGTATCAACCGGTAATAAGGAAAAGAACAAAATGTTGAATAAGCGAATCAGCCTGATCGCTCTGGGGATGTTGAGCGCTACACAGGCCATGGCTAACGACCAGGCCGAGTCCAAGGGATTTGTTGAAGACAGCAGCCTCAAAGTGCTGCTGCGCAACGCCTACATCAATCGTGATTACAAAGACGGCAACCCGGACAAAGCCGAGTGGGGCCAAGCGGCCATCGGTACGTTCTCGTCCGGCTTCACCCAAGGCACTGTCGGTGTGGGTGTGGATGCTTTCGGTCTGTACGCACTGCGTCTGGATGGCGGCAAGGGCCGTACCGGCGCACAAGGCATCGACTTCTTTAAAAAGGGCGACAGCGGCAACGCGGCTGACGACCTGTCCAAGGGCGGCGCAGCGGTCAAATTCCGTCTCTCCAGCACCACGCTGACCTACGGCGACCAGATGCCGGCCCTGCCGGTGCTGAGCTACGACAACTCGCGCCTGCTGCCAGAAAGCTACACCGGCACCCTGATCACCTCCAAGGAGATCAAAGGCCTGGAGCTGAACGCCGGTCGCTTCACCGCCGAGTCGCGCAAAAGCGCTGAAGGCCGTGACAGTGGTGGCCTGAAGTCGATCAACGTGTTGGGCGGCAGCTACCAGTTCACCGAACAATTCAAGGCTGCGGTGTACGCCTCCGACGTCGAAGACGTGTTGAAGAAGCAATACGTGAACGCCAACTACGTGTTCCCGGTCGACAAGGATCAGTCCCTGACCCTGGACTTCAACGGCTACCGCACCAAGCTGGATGATGCCTACGTCCGCGAAAGCGGCGCTACCGGCGACGACAACAAAATCTGGAGCCTGGCTGCGACTTTCGCCACCGGCCCGCACTCGTTCACCCTCGCTCACCAGCGCAGCACTGGCGACAGCAACCTGGGCTACGCCTACGGCGGTTACCAGAAGGGTCAAGGTCGTGTTGGTGACGGCGGCAACACCATCTACCTGGCGAACTCCTACTGGTCCGACTTCAACGCCGAAGACGAGCGCAGCTGGCAGTTGGGCTACGGTCTGGACTTCAGCACCTTCGGTATTCCGGGGCTGAGCTACAACTTCGCTTATGTGCGCGGTGACAACATCACCACGTCCACCAGCGAAGGCGGCACCGAGCGCGAAATCTTCAACCAGTTCAAGTACGTCGTGCAAAGCGGCCCGGCCAAAGACCTGAGCGTGAAACTGCGCAGCTCGATCCTGCGTGTTTCGCAGAAATCCAGTGAGTACAACGTCAGCGGTAACGAAGTGCGTGTGTTCGTGGACTACCCGATCAACATCTTCTGATGATCGATTGAGTGTTCAACACTCGCTAAAAACCCCGACTGGCTCGGGGTTTTTTTTCGCCTGAGAACCATCGAAAAACGCATAAAACGGCCATTTTCGATCATGAAAAGTTGAATTAAAGCAACGTCATGCCCCGTTTCAAACAGCGCTTGATATGCCTCAAATTCTTTCTCATGGACGTAAATCCTGTGCTCTCTAGATTAGGCAGCTAAATGCACGGAGATTTTTAAAATGATCGTTTTGAACAAAGAAGTGGGCGAATTTCTACGGCGTGACAAATATGCGAACGTCCGGGGTGCTGACTTCAATCTTTTCGGTCATTTCAACGACTTCGTCAGATTGACCAGAAGTTGGGAAAACATGGAGCCGGACAGTTACTACGGTCAGGCCGAGGCGGGCATGCGGTACCGTCGCTACAGCGATTTCGAGTACAACCCGGTCACGCGCGACCTGAAGCAACTGGAACACCGCGCGTATGTTCAGTCCAAGGCGAACAACAGTTACGTTGGCGGGATGGTTCGGCACTTCCAGGACTTCTCCGATGAGATCATCAGTTCGCCGGTGATGCGCAGCCTGATCGACACCGACTTCGAAGTGTACAAAAACGTTTTGCCACCTGAGTTGCACGACGAAATCTGGCAATGCCAGATTCACCAGATCCGCATCGAGATCAAGCCTGGCAAACAACTGGAAATCACCCCGGAAGGTATTCACTGCGACGGTTATCCGTTCAGCGGCGTGCACTTTTGGGGACGCAATAACGTTGAAGGGGCAGAGAGCCGTTTGTACGACACGGAAAACCAGGAACACCTGGCCTCGACGACGTATCAGGAAATCCTCGACACCACCTACTTTCTCGATCGCGACATGCGTCACTACGTGACACCGGCGCGCAATACCCATTCTCACGACATGGCGTACCGGCAGATTCTGGCGATCTCTTTCTCGCGGCCCGGGACCGCTTTCGACATTGTTCGCTGAACAGTACAACTCCGTGACCAGCCTCGCCGAGTGCCCCGCACCGGTGATGTTGCGGCGCACCACGGCCAAGGATGCACAGCGCCTGGAACGCTTCTTTCGGCAATTCGAAGAAGTGTCTTTCTGTGAATGGCAGGACGCCAAATGCCTGCGCAGTGTGCTGGTGCAAAAGACCACCACCGCGTTTATCGCGCTGGACGTCAGCGGCGAAATCGTCGGCGCCGTGTTGGGCGGAATGCTCGGCAGTCGCGGCACGATCAACCACCTCGCCGTGAGCCCGGATTACCGCAGCCAAGGCGTCGGTCAACGCCTGGTTGAAGCGGCGTCCTCAGACATGAAGCGCGTGGGCGTGCTGCGGATGTTCCTGTTTGTCGACGATGCTAACCTTGCCGGCCAGCGCTTCTGGAGTGCCCAGGGTTTTTGCGAACCGCGCGGCGAAAGAACATTTGAGAGGGACCTATGAATGAGACGTCCAGCAGCCCGCCGCTGATGGTCGAGCCCCACGCTTCGCGCACCTTCGCCGAGGCCAGCCCGGTGGTTGCGGGTTACTTCACGGTGGCGTTTGTGTTCGGTTTGATGGCGGTAAATGCCGGGTTGCCCGTATGGCTGCCGGTCGCCATGTGCCTGTTCGTCTATGCCGGCGCTTCGCAGTTCGCCGCCCTGGCGCTGATTTCCAGCGGCGCTTCGCTCACCACCATCATCCTCACCACGTTTCTGATCAATGCGCGGCACATGCTGATGTCGGTCTACATGGCCAAGGCGTTGCAAGCGATGGGGCTCAGTCGAATGGAGCGCTGGTGTTACGCGGGTGGGTTGACCGATGAGTCATTCGCTTTTCACAGCGTCAAACTGGGTAAAGGCTCGCCCGTCAACGTGCGTTACCTGATTGGTTTCAATCTGTATTGCCACACCTCGTGGGTGCTCGGCGGTTTGCTGGGGGCGATTTGCGCGCAGTACGCGGCGCACTTGATTCAGTATCAGCTCGACTATGCGCTGACCGCGATGATGCTCTACGTGCTGGTGTCGCTGTGCAACACACGTAACAAACTCATCGCCGCCCTGGCCGCTGTCGCCTGCATGGGCGCGCTGAGCCTGGTCGGCAGCTCGCCTTTCAACGTATTCATCGCCACATTCGTGGGCTGCGGGGTGGGCGTATGCCTGACCAAACGTTCCTGATCCTGGTGGTCGCGCTGATGATGGCCGTGACCTTCCTGCCGCGTGCGTTGCCGCTGCAAGTGAACACCGACCATTGGCCGCCCTTCGTCGCCCGGGCGCTGGAATACTTGCCTGTGGCGATCGTCGCTGCAATCAGCCTTACGCCGTTGTTGATCAAGGATCAGCACGTGCAGCTCGATCGCCCGGAATTCTATGCCGCGATTCCGACGTTGTTATGTGCGTATTTCAGCAAAAACCTCTTTCTCTCCGTTGCGGTGGGAACGGCTGCGTACATTGCGCTCGGCTCGTTCATGTAGCGGGAGGTCGACCACATCGTGCAAGGCCTGCCCCGACAACTCCGGATTATTGATCGCCAGCCGCACTTCGAGGGCATCCTCGAAACCGGGGAAAATGGTCAAGCCGTTACGCTGGGCCGCATCCCGCGAGACCATGCCGAGGCCGTCCATTTGCGTGATCAACGACAACGTCAGGGTTTCGCTGCAGGAATAGACCATCCGCTTGCCCGACTCGTAATTGCCCAGACCGGCGTCGAGAAAGCGCAAGAAGCTGTGGGAATACGGACAATCGTCTGCCGGGCGCACCTGAAACTTGTTTCCGAGCAGCACCAGCGGATCATGTTCCTGACCGCAATGCGCACCGACCACCTGCACCTGGACCTCGGGCAGGATGATGCTGGGCAATCCCGGCTTCTGCGGACCAATCAGCACCGCCAGGTCGAAGTCTTCGTTCTTCAGCTTGCTGAGGTTTTCCATCGACTCGGCGTAGCTGAATTCCAGCTGATAGTCGGGAAACACCTCAATCAAGCGTCCGATCATCCGCCGATTGAAGTCAGCCGACAGCGTCGTGTTCAGCGCCACCTTGAGCGTGCGCTGCCCAGGCACCTTCAGCGCGGCGACTTTTTCTTCCAGTTGCCGCGTGGCAACCAACACCTTGTCCATGTAAGGCGTGAGTTCCGTGCCCTGGGTGGTCAAGGTCAATCCCTTGTTGGAGCGACGAAATAACCTAAAACCGAACTGTTCTTCGACCTTGTTCAACTGCGCAGCCAATGCCTGCACGGTTAAACAGGAATGCTCTGCCGCCGCCGACAAAGAGCCGGTCTGAACGATGCGCATCAGATTGCGTAGGGTTCTGCTATCCATTGGGTAATGCCCTCTAAAGTGGGCTGGCTATTGTTGAGTACCTGGCCGTCGGTTGGGCGATACGTGCCGGCTATAATCCTGCACATGAACACGCTTGTCCCGAGTTTAGTAGCGAAATGATGCTGCGTCCGATGGCTGGAGGCTTACATAGAGTCGAGGTTTTTGGGGAGGGGTGGGTGATCAGGGTCAAAAAAATGCTCGGACCGGGAGGTTTGGGCATTTTTTTTGGTTGAAAAGGCAGCGACGTTTCGGGTTTCAGCGTGTGAGGGGTTCAGTGAAATTGTCTGGTTTCGAAACGGTTTTGTGCAAAAAGCCAGATTTATGATCGTTTTTGAGCAAGTAAAATCGTTTTTATACGCTTGGGTCAGTTTGAGGTGCCCAATTCGATTGGCGAAGCTCAATTTGAAGTGCTCTAAATGTTCGTTTTTATGCATTAGCCCCGAAAAATAATCATTTTTATGCAGCAAAACCTGATTTTGATCGTTAATCTCCATTTATGGCGATTTGATTTGGCCGAGGTTTCAAAAGGAGTGTGAGGTGAGCGAGTTTCCCGTAGACCCCATCGGTGCTGCCTGGTTAGCAACAACATTCGACGTGCGCCCAATGGCACGGCTACCTGTGTTAAGTCAGGTCGGTAGCCGACGGTCAACCCAGGTCGAAGACGGGTTTCGTCTTGAGACCTATACGGAAAACATGCGCCCCGATCCGGACTTTTCATCCCATCTGCAATTTCACCTGCGGCATGAAGTCCCGAACCTTGAGTTCTTGACCAGACTGTTTACCAAGGTGGGTGCTGCACCGTTACAAGGCTGGTTGAAGGACGAGCCCACCGGCCAATATGCCCGCAGGTCGGCGTTCTTGTTTGAGTGGCTCACTGGCGAGCGGTTGCAGGCGCCAGAACCTATAGGCGGCAAGTATGTCGACGCCATCAACGCCGATCTGATGGTGGCGGCTTCACCCGAAGAGGCAGTGAAGGTGCCGCGTTGGCGAGTGAATGACAACCTGCCTGGCACGACCTACTTCTGCCCAATCGTCGTCAAGACAGCAGCCGTCCAGTCAGCAGCGGACCTCGATGTGCCTCACCTCTTTGGTCAACTGACCGCAGAGTTTGGCGAAGCGCTTCTGCTGCGCGCCGCCGCATGGATGACGCTCAGGGAAAGCAAAGCCAGCTTCGCCATTGAAGGGGAGGCGGACCGTTCTACGCGTATCCAGCGTTTCGCAGATGTGTTGGCGCGACGAACCGGTCAGGGCGAACTGCCGCTCACCGATGCTGCCCTGGCTGAGATGCAAGAAGAAATCCTTGGAGCAGTGACCACACTGACACGAATGGGGATTCGGCAATCTCCGGTGTTTGTTGGCGAAACTGTCCGTTATCAGGAGATTGTCCATTACGTCGCTCCCCCGGAAGGCGATCTGGAGCGGATGTTGGAAGGCATTCGCGTCTTTCTGAATCGTACTCAAGGGCAGTCCCCGGTCATGCGCAGTGCTGTAGCAGCGTTCGCGTTCGTCTATATCCATCCGCTGGCCGACGGCAACGGCCGGGTCCATCGCTTCCTGATCAATGACATTCTGCGTCGTGACGGGGCCATCCCAGACCCGGTGATTCTCCCGATTTCAGCTGTTATCACTGACGACTCTGCTGAGCGGCGTCTTTATGACAGCGTGCTGGATCAGGTTTCAAAACCACTCATGCAGGGCATACGAGACCAGGTAACATTCGCCAATACGCGTACGCAATACCCTGACGGCGTGGTCTCGAATATTGAATTCACAGGCCAGGATCAGGCCCGCCCGGTGTGGCGCTACCCGAACCTGGGACCACACGTTGTGTTCATGTCCAACGTCATTCGTCGCACGATCACCGAACAGATGCGTGAAGAGTCGCGGTATTTGCGCAGCCACATAAGGGCCAGACAGGCGATCAAGGAAGTCGTTGAAATGCCTGATCAACAGGCTGATCGGCTCTTGCGATCCATAGAGCAGAACGAAGGGAAGCTGAGCAACGTATTGGCAAAGGAAATGCCTGTGCTGGCAAGGCCGGATATTTGGGCTGCCATTGTCGACGCTGTGGCTCAGTCGGTTCGGGGGGAGGAGCCGATAGACAGTAGCGTGAGTGATCGATACCACCCGAATCAGCCAGTGGGTCGATGACCTACTTACGCAAAAAGCCCCGATTGATTCGGGGCTTTTTTTGCGCGCAGTTTTCTGATGGACGTGACGGCGTTACTGATTGCGATTGTTCATCGGCGCGTCCAACACCTTCACCACGTCATCAATGATCGCCTTACTCATATCCTGCAAATAATGCGATGCCCAGGCATGCCGGTCGGTGTCGCGGACCATTGCGGCGTCTGATGCGAGCAGTTTGGCGACGTGGAGCAGGTCGGATGCGTGGGAGAGGGCTGCGATGACCGGGACGCCGGCGTTTATGCGGAAGAGCGGTTGGTTGGCGTGGTAGGAGAAAGGGGTGAGGCCGATGGTTTTCAGGTCTTGAGGGTTGGTCATTGGGCACCTCCGGTTTTTGGGCGGTGGTGTGCGTGACTTGGTGCAGCAATGGCAAAAATTTTGAATGGATTGCGGGCATTCATAAGGAGAACTCCAGTTGGTTTCTGCATCAAATTCGAGTTCTCAGGCCCGGTCGCTGAATTGGCAGCGACGGGTTGAAAGTAGCTTGAGGGCCGCGGATGCGCAATCGTGGCTAGGTGGTGGCGTAGGGTGAGAGCTTCGGTGATTTACTGGTCCTGAGGCTTGGGAATAGGGGAATGCCCCACGTCTAATCTGACGCCGGCCTCATTCTCTTCGACGCCAGGCTTTTGCGGGCAATCAGTGACTATCGATAGCTCCACTTCCCCCACCATTTTGTTGGCGATTTCCTCGTCGTGCGTGACATGGAACGGGCTGTCGAAAAATAGAATTGTCATGAGCATTTCTCCATTTTTTGGCGATATCTAAACGTTGCGTTAAATGGAAGTTGGCCGATTAATCATTTTCGACGCAAACAGTTTTAGCGTCCTCCATCGAGACAATCATTACACGAAGTAACTAATGATGTTCCCGCTCCCACCTTTATCCCCTCCAGCTAACTCCATACATTGAGCTCCAACGCCGACCCATTCATTCCGAAGGGAAGGTCACTGGAGAGTCCTCATGCCTTTCGTAAGCGTACGCATCACCCGCGATGGCGTTACCTCTGAGCAGAAAGCTCAGGTGATCGCCGAAATCACTGAAACCCTGGAGCGCGTCCTGAAGAAGGATCCGCACCTGACCCACATCGTGATCGAAGAAGTCGACACCGATAACTGGGGTTACGCCGGCATCACCACCACCCAGTACCGAAAGCAACTGGCTGAGGCGGAGGGCAAGTCATGACCGCGACAGTCTCCATCGATTTCATCTCCGACGTGGTGTGCCCGTGGTGTGCATTGGGCGCGACGGCGCTGGAGCAGGCGATCGAGAACGTGGCTGGTGAAGTCTCGGTGGAGCTGACCTACAAGCCCTTCGAGCTGAACCCGGACATGCCGGCAGTCGGCGAAAAAGCGGTCGAGCATTTGATGCGCAAATATGGAAGGACTGCCGAAGACGTCGCCGCCGGCAAAGCGATGCAGATCGAGCGTGGCGCGGCCATCGGTTTCAAGTTCGATTTGGAGAAACGCACTCACTTCTACAACACGTTTGATGCGCATCGGCTGCTGTTGTGGGCGTTGCAGGAAGGGCGGCAGGTCGCTCTGAAGAAAATCCTGTTGCGCGCTTACTTCGCCGACGGCCAGAACCCGAGTGATCGCGAGACGCTGGTTCGTCTGGCGGCTGAAGCGGGACTGGATGCGGCGGCTGCTCAAGAGGTGTTGGCGTCCGGCGCGTTTGCCAAAGAAGTACGTGAGCTCGAAGCGTTCTACCGCCAGCACGGCATCAACTCGGTTCCGGCCATGGTGCTGAACGGTCGTCACCTGGTGTCCGGTTCGCAGTCGGTCGAGTACTACGAACAGATGTTGAGACAAATGGCCAAGGCCCCCGCTGAAGCCTGATTACTTACTTTTTCAAACCATCATTTATTAGTAGAGGTTCATCATGAGCAATTCGAAAAAAGTCATCGTTATTACCGGCGCATCCCAAGGTCTCGGCGCAGGCATGGTCAAAGCCTTCCGTGAACTGGATTACAAAGTTGTCGCCACTTCGCGTTCGATCAAACCGTCCACCGACCCGGACATCCTCACCGTGGCCGGCGACATCGGCGACCCGGCAGTCGCGCAACAAGTGATCCGTGAAGCCATCGCACGTTTTGGCCGCATCGATACTCTGGTCAACAACGCCGGAATCTTCGTTGCCAAGCCGTTCACCGCTTACACCCCTGAAGACTACGCTGCTGTGTTGTCGGTAAACCTGAATGGCTTCTTCTACATCACCCAACTCGCGATCACCGAGATGGAAAAACAAGGCAAAGGCCACGTTGTCAACATCACCACCAGTCTGGTGGATCACGCGATTGACGGTGTGCCGTCGGTACTGGCCTCGCTGACCAAAGGTGGCTTGAACGCTGCGACCAAGTCCCTGGCCATTGAGTACGCCAAGCGTGGGATTCGGGTGAATGCGGTTTCCCCAGGCATCATCAAGACTCCGATGCATGGTGAGGAAACTCATGAGGCGCTGGGGAATCTGCATCCGGTTGGGCATATGGGTGAGATTGATGACATTGCGCAGGCTGTTGTTTATCTGGATAGCGCGAACTTTGTTACTGGTGAGATTTTGCATGTGGATGGTGGGCAGAGCGCGGGTCACTAAAAGCGGTTTTTTCAAAGGCCAGAAACAACAAAGCCCTCGTATTTTTACGAGGGCTTTGTTTTTTGGTGTCGGCACCAGATCTGAAAATAGATCTGAGAATCGTCTGGTCGGCTCCCCACCTCTCGTAGGTGGCGAGTGATCCCATTCGCTACAGACAGGAAAGCTCCACATCTTCGTCGTCGGGGATTTCGTCCGTAACAATCACTCGTGCATGCGCGCTGTGCTCGTCCTCCATACGCAACCCGAAGTAGCGGGTATCGTTGGCGTCCCAAAATGCCTCTATCTGCGCCATGAGCGCATCTTCAAGCAGCACCTCGGCGCTGTGCTCCAAGATGATCGAGTAACGTCGTTCGGTGTTCATTACAAAGAGGCTCGCAACGGCGGAGTGAAGTGGCAGGTTGTGCATAAGCACTGATGCCATTATGCCGCCTCACTGATTTTCGACCTTAACCGCTCATCGTTTTGGTGAGGTATGTAGATGTGCGGTACCAGAATTGGATGCGTCGATTCGCACCTTTGATGAATATAACCATCCTTCAGCGAGAGGGGCGGAGGAGGAGCGAACACGAAACGAGGAGCGAGCAGGGGAAACTCAGGAGCGTCAGACCCATAAACGAAAAAGGCCCACCTTTCGGTGAGCCTTTTTCGATACTGCGTATGGTGCCGGCACCAGGAGTCGAACCCGGGACCTACTGATTACAAGGAAGCTGCTCAGAACCGTAAAATCAAGGGCTTGAGAGAATCCTTATTACGTGCGGGTATGCCAAACTCCGCGATATTCGCGGGCTCTGGTTCGCTTCTTACGTGGGCTTTCAGTTCGCCGTATCAGTTATTTCTCGGCCCTTGAAGTTGTGCATTGCACCCACAGAGCATGCCACAGTCCATTGTGTAGTTTGCGAGTGTGGTTTATCAGGCCATCTTGGATCAAAGCTGGATAGAGAGGGTGTCATTGGTCAGCGTATATTTCGGTTCGCGGAACTCGACCCGAAATTGACCAACGCCTGTGCCTATAATCAAAGGCACAGTATGACCATCGCTGTAGAAAGCCTGTGAGTTCAAGGGCCACTGTTCCATGTGTTTTGTTCGGTATGCAAAAAACACAATGGAATGATGGAGCATCAAGAGCGATCCCCATCCTGCATTGGGAGGTACCTCTTCTAGGTCATCGACGGCAAATGAGCCCTGAACATTGACGGTCATAGATCGCCCTGCTGGGACCGCCCAAAAAATCAGTACATAGGGATGCCAGTGGTTTGTTGTCAACAAGCCATCACTCTTTCTGGCCCCAGCCGGAGAGTTTGGCCGGAGTTTTGGTTCTGACAAAAAAATTGTCATCAGATGGCGCATGCCGAGCGTATCTCCATCTTCACTCCGAAGCTGATTACCCCGAATTGAGAAGCCACTAGCGCCCGATCGATCATACGGGCGTACATGGGTCACCCCAGTGCCATGAAGGCTGAGCTTCCCGTCGCCTCCAGCTTGATATGAAAGAAGCACAGGTTTTTGATCTAGGTCGAGTGCGGGAACTATCCATACAATGTCTTCAAAGCCAGGCGCGGCAATGTAGATGCTTCCGTCTCGATTCTGCGTAATGCTGAATATCTGGAATGAATCCGAACCTGCACCGAGGAAGATGCGCCGGTTAGGCGATGCTGAAGGTTGATCCATGGGTATCTACCTAATAAGCCGATCTGTGAGGCGAATGGTCGAGTGCGCGTCTCGCCTCAAAGCACGCATGTATCGCGGGCTTGTGGGATTATGGGGATTTTACTAAGCGGCCAGCACTCGTCTAAGCATTGCTGCTGTCTCTACATCGTCCTTGCAGTGGTAGATTTCTTTCGCCATCAGCCTCATCGACTTACCAGGGATAACCTCAGCGTCACCGTCCGAAAGATCGACGCTCGCAAGGTCCTCAGCTGTAGGTAGGCCGTACGGGAATTGGACAATCACCCACACATCGACTGCGCGAAAGACGGCACCGCTCTTTGTTTCCACCCTGTCCATCAGTTCAGCGATTTTTGCTGCTCCGGCTCCATACATAAGTGCGGCGTTCAGTCTGGGACTTAAGCGAACACCTATCAAAGGAGGGGAATTGTGGAAAGTGATATCGCAATAGCCCTCTCTCATTGAGAGATCCACGAGTTGTCGCATGGTGTGTTGCAAGGGAGACATGTGTTCGTCTGACATAGCGTCGTCCTTTTTCGTTGGTTGTTTCCGCTCTCAGGCTAGCAGGCAATCGGAAAGACACATTGAGTTGCGACAAGGCAGTACGAAAGCCGACTACGTTAGTCGGCAGAAGGGAATACGAGCGGGGTGCTGTGGTCGTAGACGTCCATCATCTTCGGGTCACGGTGTCCGCTCGCTTCTTGCTTGTCGGCACGGGTGCCTGCCGTATCGGTAATGCCGCGTCGTTTCAGGTCATGCAGCGCAAAACGTTCCTCCGGTGTGACAGCTCCGTCCGCGATCGCCAGTGTGATGAACCTCTGCCAGGCGGTGTCGAGGCTGGACTTGCGAAGCGGGCCGCCGTGGCTGGCCACGATGATGTGACGCCGTAATGGTGCGATCGGAATTGCCGTCTTGCGACTTTCCCAGGTCCTTGCACGAAGCGCCTTCGCGCTATCCCAAACCGCACGTAACCGCGGAGTCCAACGCACTATGTTGTCACGGCTGCCCTTGCGTCGGTTGGTCAACAGTCCCTCGTCCAGTTCGTTAGCGTCCGTGAGAGTTACGACCTCGATGCCGCGTAGACGACAGAGGTAGGCCAACTCCATGACGCTGGCCAGATACTCCGGACAACCTCCTGGTTCATTGCGTGCCAGCCGGCCGCGTGCAGTTGCGCGATCGATCAGGACGTCCATCACGTTGTGACGTGGCAGCCGGCGCTGTTTACGCTCGATCGGCGCCTCGATGCCGAGCGCGGGGTTCACTTCCAGAAATCCACGGTTGCGGCCCCACTGCAATACGCGCCGCAGGTATCGCAGTGCGTGCGCTGCTTTCGAAGGTGTGCCTTCATCCGCGAGTCGATCGACGATGCGTTGCACCAGAGCAGCCGTAAATTTCTTTACAGCCAGGTCGCCCAGCGGCTTGCCCAGTTTGGTAGGTACGTTGAGCATCACGTCGCGGGAATAGCAGTAATCATCGTGGGTTTTGGGGCTGAGTTTTTTATAGCGGTCGCTCTCGTGGAATTGCTCACAAACATAGCGCAGGGTGCCCCGATCAATGTTGGACGCCTCGTCCATAATTCGGTGAAGTTCTGCGAGTGAGGCGACCGCCGGCGCTAAATTCTTCCGGCGCTGTTTTCCTGTCTCGTCGTAATGAAGGGTGTACCAAACGCCGCTGCCGCGATGATCAAAGTAAACGGCCGCCGGAAGGGCGGCCTGATCGACATGCGCAGGGATGTGGGGATTATGCTTACGCTTCCTGGCTCGCCTCATATGATATCGACGTCGTACCGTTCAGAGCTGGCCGGCTTGACGCCGCCGGCATGGTTAATCAGATCGAGCGTTGTCCAGGGACCGGTGCGGCCGCGAAACAGTCGCACGCCCTGGTCAATCAGCGATCGTTCAACATCCGACCTGCGCTGATAGCCAGTGATGTGCTGTAGGTCTTGAAAGGTCAAAATACCTGATGTGGCCAAGGTCACGGCACAGCCCCCGAATCTGACAATTTCCGCACCTGGTGGAAGCCGAGTTTAGAGGCGGATTCAGGTACAAGCGTAGTAGAAACCCAGACGTCAGATTCTGGCTGTACGCGCAGTCCACCGGGAAGGCGGACTACAAACCTGGCTGGCGATCGGCAGTTATACATAGCGGAGTTCCTTTGCTGTCTTGATTGCAGCCTTTTCGGCCATCACTGCGGCCCATTCGTCAGTTTTACGGTGCTGACGGATGCGGCTGCATTTTTTGTGTTTGCGGGTGGATCTGGCTGTACCGCATATATCGCAGATGCTCGGCAGGTCCAGCCGTTTGCTGGCCATTGCTGGACGTTCACGGGTACTCACGCAACGACCCCTGATGACCCTCGGCTGGCCAGCAACTGGGCGACCACGGCGACTTCGTGTGCGCTGATGTCGCCAAGCTCTTTTGCAAAGCTGGTTACGCATTCAAGACGAATCCTTGCGTCGTCTGTTTTCCGCACCTGGTAATCGAACAATGCGGTGCCGACGATCCGAATGGCCATCAGATGCCGTGCCGACTGGACGTCATCGTTGGGCGTTGTGTTAGCCTTCAATTCGCTGCCGCTTTGGTGCTGTGCTTCCATGGTGTTGCCCTCAGTGGTGGTCGGTGCCGGGGAGCTGTAACTCCTCGGCACCACCTTAATTACCGGCCTTCGCCGGCACGTAGTTGTGGCGAACCTTCCTTCTTGACCAGGTGGATCAGCAGATCCTCAAGCTCGGCCACTTCCTCTGTTGCGGACTGCCATTTAAGTACCGCGTGGATTTGTTCTATCGTGCAGTCCCGCACCAAGATTTCGGTGTCGCCTCCTACTGCACGTACCTCAAGAATCTCAACTAAGCCCGTTGCTCCGTACGCCTCGGCGTGAGCGGACACTGGTTGCCCCATCCAGTCCTGTAGGCCCAGCAGGTGCTTGAGGCGATCTGTATGACCCTCCCGGCCGGCGCCGGTGATGACTTGAACGTGCATGTTTTCTCTCCGTGGTGGTCAGGCCTTGAACTGCCAGCAGCTCACCGATTCAGGTGCGGGGCTGAGTGGCATGTTCTTGCGTTGAATGCTGTTGATGGCGCTGGACGTGGTGCGGTTGACGTCAATCAACTTGTGGGAGCGGCAGTCGCGCAGCAGTTGGCGTAACGTGCCGATGTCTGCGAGCTTCTGGCGATGCTCGGCCGCGACTTTGGCGAAGCCGTTTAGGTTGATCGCGATGACGTCGGGCTTCTTGCTGTGATTAACTAGCGGCTCGCTGCTGAGCGATTCCAAGTACTCGTAGACCTGCCAGAATTCGACCACTTCCGGCGGATCGGTAACGATCGCGGCCTGACGTTCGTGCGCCATTGCGATGACTTCGCTGCGGGCGTCTTCGATCATTGTTCCGCTTAGGGGCAGTACAAGGGCGAGACAGTCCAGTACCGCGAGCATCATGCTGTGGTTCTTGATGATCCGAGCCGAACCGAGAGTTCGCAGGGAACGTAGATACTCGCGATGTTTCGGGTAGCTCTCTGCAAATAGAGCCAGCACCTGCGGTTCGTGGCTGATCGCTAGAACAAGAAAATTGCTGACTTCGTCTATTTCCACCTGGTTAAGCGCATCCGCTGCTGTGGTGCTTTCAGGTGTGATCTTAGGTTTGAGGAAGTGCAGTTTTACGATCCGGCTCATGATGGCCTCGTGGCCGGTCACTGGGGCGTTCATGCTGATAGCGATCGTGCCACGAAACTCAGGCTCGTAGGTTTCGTTCGTATTGTTTTTCACGCCACGAGTGCCCAGCAGACCGCCGCCGAAAAAGTCTTTCAGTTCGTCCCAATCAAATGATTTTGTGTTTGCTGCGTCGCTATTCCGATCGCCTTCGATCAGCACGACGGGCATGCCGGCAACTTGGCCCATTGCCCGACTGCGCCCGGATGTGGTGCCTTTTTTCGGATCGAAGCCCTCGTAATGGCGTCCAAAAAGTTTCCACAAGAACACGATCAACGTGGTCTTGCCGGCGTCCGCTTCACCGGTGGCCTCAAGGAACGGAAAGCCTGCGTTGTTTTCCGGAATGATGCCCGCTAGTGCGGGGTTCATCCGCCAGGCAGCGATCACGTCATTACGCGTGATGTTCTTGACCTTTTCCAGTTCGTCCTTGGCCTGGAAGTCACCCACCGGAATAATTTGAATCGCTTTCTCGGTACCGCCCGGGATGTTCACGAACAGCGATCGAAAGTTACCCACACCCTTGCTCGCACTGATCTGATCGCGCAGCGATACTTCGTCTTCCTCGGTCAGGTTCGGGTCGTTGGTATAGAAGATGTAGCCTGCGTGGGCGCCGTTGCTGTAGTAGCGCCGGCGAAAGAGGGTAGCGGCCTCATTGAGCAGCAGCGCCTGCATGCCGCCCAGGTACTCAGGCACGCCGTAGATGTTTTGTTCCACGTCGTAGTTCATGACGTGCTCAACCTCGTCTTCGCTGAACTCCAGCTCTTTGCCGTCTTTCTGCAGCATCACAAACCCGCCGCCGACCTTCACCCGCATGTTGATCGCCGGCAGGTGATCCATCTCGAGCACCTGGCCGAAGGCATTGCGGTTTCGGCGGAAATACGCTTCGCCGAACACCATGAAATCCAGCGCTGCGCAGCTCATGGTTTTGATCGAGCAGCCTTTGGATGATACGAACTCACGCAGCAACAGGTTGCGTTTGAATCCCGGAATAGCGCCGTGGTGCGCGTTGGCGCGCAGCAGTTTGGCCAGGCCTTGGCGCGACACTGGCGGGGTGTAGGTTCGCCCGTCGTGGGTGGCGAACACGCCCAGGTAATGTCCGATGTTTTCGGATAGCACCTGTTCCGGCGCACCGAATGAAAAGGCTCGCATCGGACCGGTTGCCGGTGGTTGCTGCTGATTTTTTGCTGGTTTGCCCATGGGTGCTTGATCCGCTGAAGGTGTAGCGGCTGCGCCGCTGTTTATTGGTGTTGAGGGGTTCATGGGCGAGGGCGTGCATGATCGCCCAGGCAATGTCGGCGTGGCCGGAGGCGTCGGTGCGCGATGCGCTGTAGGTCACTTGACCGCCGCCAGTGGTGCCTCGCTTGATCGTCAGGAAGGCCTGAGCGATATCGTTCCAGCCGGCGTCCCACTCGATGCGGCTGCCTTGGATCGTGTCCTGCGCCTTGAGCACCAGGGTGTTTTTAGTCTCAAGGCTGTAGTGGATCGAGGTTGCACGCGGGTAGAAGTCGCGCACCAGGTCGAACACGCCGTAACCGATGCCGGTGCTGTGACATGAGCCAGCAATCTTTGAGCAATCGTGCTCTGAAGCAATACGCCGCGCTGCGTGAAGCGATCGCCGAGACGTACAGTGTCGACGTCTCTCGCCAGTTCAATGTCGAGCCGAGCATTGCCCAGGAACTGAACGACAAGATCACCGAGCGTGCGGATTACCGCCTGCCGGCGGAATACCTGGTAGACATGCTGGCCGCTGAACTGACCACGGCGATGACCGAGGTCAACCGCGATCTGGCCAAGCGCAAAAGCCAATGGCAGAACGTCGGCGTCACCACCGTGGAATCTGCGGACACCACGGTGCTGCCCGAGCGCACATTTCACGCAGCGACGTACAAGCGCGCCGTGTACTGCCGCGCCAAGGCCAGCCTGCTGACCCAGTTCGCTACGGTCACCCGCCGTGAAAGTGCCGAAAACACCGGCAAAGAACTACCCGAGCGCGGCGAAACCTTTCTGGAGTTCAGCCAACAGGCTGTCCGCTCACTGCAGGGCCGTGGCCGCATTACGGCGGTGCTGTTGTGATCAAACTGCGCGCCTTGACCACCTACCTGATCGAGCGGCGCCTGGTGCTGCCGGAACAGCTCGATAGCTGGACTGACCAGGTGAACCTGGAGCTGATCTGGAAACCGGACCTCGACGGCCTGCGCATGGGTGACATGCGTTACAGCGCCACGATCGCGCTCGAGCGTTTCGCCGATCACCCGGGGCGCTTGATGGCGTTGGTGGGCAGCTGGCTCGAGGGCAACGACCGGGATCGTGACGACCTGCCGGCGGCGAAGTTCGACATCACCATGCTCGACAACGATCTGGCCGACGTCGACATCACCCTGGAGTTTAACGAGCCGCAATACCTGGCCGAAGATCCCGCCGGTGAGATCGAGGCCTTCGGTACGTGAGCATCACCGCCGTCGACACCGCGGATATCTCGACCGCAGCGACGAAGGCGAAGCTGTTGTTCCTGGGTGACGGCACGAGTTCCACCCTGCGGTATCGCTGGGGTGATGCCCAGGAGTGGAACACGCTGTCACTGGCCGGAGTCGGTCCCCAGCAATTGCCTTTCCCGGTCCTGCCTGCCGGTAGTAACTGGAAGTTCCGAATGGAAGTCGTCACCGGCACACCGACGCTGTTTGGCATCTACACCGAAAACAATGCGTCGGGTGTGGTCGTTTCCAAGTGCGCGGCCAGCGGTTCGGCGTCGGGTGACTGGTACAAGAACGACGCGACCTGGTTAACGCAGCAGAAGACGGCCACGGGCTTCATTCCTGCTGACGCAGTGCTGGTGATGCTGGGTGGCAATGACCAGGGCGCGTCGGTTACGCCGGCGACCTTTCTCGCCAACCTGCAGGGCGTGGTCGCGACTCATCTGGAAGTCCATCCCGGGGCGTCCTTCATCGTCGCCATGCGGTGGGACACCACACGATCGAGTCAGTACCCCATGAGTGCTTACACCAAGCTCGCCGCCGCCTGGTGCTGGACGCAGGGCATTGCCTTTATGGACATGCAATACGCCGCCATGGGTGACCCGGCGAAGTACGCCAGCACCGGCCAAACCCCGCTGATCAGTGATGACAAAATCCATCCGGATCCGGCGAAGGGTGCCCCAGTGATTTCCGAGTTTTTCTACACCGCGCTGCGCTGAACGCAGTAAGGAGCATCAAATGTTTTCCCTCGTGATTAGCGCACCTGGTGTGTTGTCCAACCCGCTGCCCGATACGCCGACCATCCCTGATGTGCAGTCCAATATCATCTACGAGCTTGATGCCGCCAGCCTGGCTGCGCTGGCCGACGGTGCCGCCGTAGACACGTGGCTGGCAAATGGACCGGCGCCGATCGTCAACCGCACCTTCAACTTTCAGTACACGGGTTGGGGGAAACCAACGTTTTCGTTGACCGGTGGGCCAAGCGGTAACTCAGCCGTCTTATTTGACGGGACACAGCAGATCGGAAACGGGGCGGGTACGGTCGCTGTCGCGCAGTCGATGACTTACGCGATGGTCGTCAAGGCTTCCGTTTTTGCGGCCAATCAGGCGCGCTTGATGACGTCCGGTGCCCAGATCCTCGCACCAGGTGCGAATGGCTTCTACGAAAGTATCTCGGCGGCCAGCCGACTGGAAAGCGGCGATAAATCGACCGCGTGGACCGTCATCCTTGCGGTGTTCGACGGACCCACGTCCAAAATCAAAGTTGGCACCAGCCCTATCGTCGAAGGCGCGACCGGGGTGTCTCTCAGCGGACGGAATATTCTCGGTGGGCAAGGATCGGCGCTGGCCACAGCAGGGCTGATGGGTGGTTACGCCTTTATCAGGGCTTACGATCGAGCTCTGAACAATTCGGACATTGAGGCGGTCTCAATCGAGCTTCACAGAGCGTACGCAATTTCTTAAATACGTGTCATGCCCCGCATCGGCGGGGCATGATTGCGCTAGAGTTCATACGCCTTAATTATATTGAATATGGCGACGAACACAGCCATTGCTGCGAACAAGCCCCACACGCTCCACTGCAAAAAAACCAGCTTTTGCTTCAAAGCCAATGGAAGGCGGCCTAGATCGTCAGTGCTTACCTCTCCGCGTTTAATGAAAAAGTTCGGGAACGTCACGATTCCTGATATGCCGCCCACAAGTAATAATTTCCCCCATGGCCCACCGTGCCTAAGTGGCGCCCGAACCATCACCGCCGAACTGTTCTCCAGGTGTTCCAGCATCTCCTCCATGCGTGTGTATGCCAGATCCAGGCATATTCCGATCCAAACGATGATGCCAAGAAGAACTGCTCCGCAGAGTAAGCTGACTACAAATGCTGCTGTACTCATTTTACGACCTCGTATATGCCTTCACCCAGCGCCTCTCCACCAGCGCCCACAAGTGCACCGCCCGCATAAGAACCGACCCCAACGACGACAAGGCCACATAGCAATGTGGCAGCACCACCTGTTGGAATTCCTAGCCCAACACAGATTGCGCTTACAGCTGTCCCCGTCAGCGCTGCCCCCGCCGCTGCCCCACCTGCCACTCCACCAATAAAGCTGCCACTCTCAGTGAATCTGATTTTTTTACAAGCTTCCGTATTGCCAGCGGTGCAAACGTCTTGCACTTTCAAATAGGAAGTCCCGCCCCCAATGGCTGTTCCAATCCAGCCTCCGTATTTAACGAATTTGGCTGCTTTGGCTACACCTTCCGAGTGTGTGGCATAACCGGGAATCTGGCCGGGTGCGCCCGCCAAACTCCAGTGATGGACCAGGCTTTTGCTGGATATACCTAGAGCTGTTTTCAAGTTCGGATGATCAGGGAAGCCAATACCTTTTTTAGTCAAAAAGGTGAGCTGGCTATCAAGCCGTGCAAACAGTTGAGCTCGCTCAGTAAAAAATTCAGGGCTGCGCAAGTGACCGTCACGCTGAAAACTCTTCTTATGTAAGGCCTCGATATCTTTCAGTGTGGTATTCACGTCTCCCAAGTTCTTCGCAAAGATTGACTCGCCAACACCGATAGACGTTGACCCTAGAGAGAGGGTGGTCTCTATCGAGTCACGGTGGCGAACCATGAAGCTGGCTTCTGCGTCACTCATGGGTTTGAGTGCCGCGTCCACCTTCTGGGCCGCTTCTGTCAGTAGAGCTTCTTCACGCGTGCATTGCTGATTATTCGGATCGCTCAAGACGATGAGTTGACCTGGCTTGGCGTAGCCGGTCACGTGCGGGTTGAGTCGCTTGAACTTCTCAAGCGCGGCTCTATCAGGTTTATCAAAGAGGACTGCTTCTAGGGCAGATCGCGGCATTGATTCTTGCACGATGTAAAAACCGGGCTCCGCTGTTTTTTTTGCTGGAACAGCCTCTGGGTATTCTGCCCAATGCTTGGCATGCATGTCGGTAGGCTCGCCGCCGCGATACCGCTTATCCCTTGCTGGGTTGGCCAATGCTGGCTTTGGTACGTTTCCGTATTCGCTCATGAATCATCCTTGTTCGTCCTTGAGGAATCCCAACCAGAAGTTTGGGCAGAATGACGTTATCAAGAAGTTCAAGTACTGGCTGTAGGATAAATCCCAAATGCAGTGCTGGAACGCTGATCACTGTCATGTGCTGCGAAGGAAGGATAACGTGTTGAGGAAACCGGCCAAATGGAGGCGTATAGCCATACCAGATACGGCTTGCTCCTTTGGCGCGTTGTCTGCCAATCATGGCCACTTAAGTGCAAATATCGCCAGGCGAAGAAAAAAACATCAGAAAAAGCACTTATCCCCCTCCCGCCGACGGGCTTTGTGTCAGTTGTTTATGCAAATCTTGATGTAGTGCAAACGATTCTCCAGCCCAGGCGGGCCGTGGGCCTCTGCAGGGGATTAGCCTTTGCACAAAATGAAAGGTTTGGAAGAGAAATGAAGCGCGGTTGCACAGCGGTGCTGCGGGCGGTCACGAACGGTGCAAAGCTGGAGCCCCCGGTTTCATTGGGCGAAAACTTTTAAAACTTGGGTTTTGGTGTGTTTTCAAAAATGGGGGGAGTCACAACGGTATCGGTGCCGTAACTTTGATCGGGCGGGCGGGGGAGCTGAAAGCCCCGCAGGCTAAGGTCTTCAGCGCTACAGGGCATTCAGGAGGATTGCACAAATTTAGTCGAAGTTTTTTTCAGCGAGTTCAGTCATCGCTTTGATTGTTGGGACGTACTCTTTCATAAACTCCAGAACGTCGTGGGCGGACTCCATTCCGTAAAGTTGAATATCATTGCCTATGGTTAGATGGACTAAGGCTACAGATTCATCAGCACCGTAGGTCTGAACAGCTCAATGGATGCGAACTCAGGGTCACCAATTTCAAATTGACGTTGGTACCCCAATTCGCGTAGCGCTTTGTTGACATCATCTGTGTCGGCTTTTTTGCAAGCATCTCCAATCAGATCCCGAGAGAGTTCGGCTAAGTTCGCCCGCTGGCTATCAGTAGACTTTGAGATCTGGGGCAACGAGCAAATAGACGGCTTGGTATGCTGCGACTCGAAACCGCTGACCACCGCCCCCCGTGAAGCCTCAGTAGGATATCTCGCCATGTATGACGCCCTGGCAATCAGCTACGAGGCACGCGACAAGAACCACGAGCGCCACCACTTCATCAACGAGGCACAGCGTAGCGGCGCGGTGATTGCTGATGCCTTCGAGAGGGGGGGCGACCGTGACCAACTGAGCGCGCACAAACTAGAACTTGTCATCCTGGTGGAGCTTCGCGAATCGGTGTTGATTGGTCAGGGCCTGCCATTTGCTGAGTGCAAGACCAACTTGCTGGGCTACGCACAGGACCTACAGGTCAAGCGGCAGGGGGAGTGATGCGGCATGTTGACCTCAAATAAAAACGCGGTGGCAGCTCATTACCGCCTCCGCGCTACCGGCTCGAACCTGATTAGGAGAGGTGTCTCCAGCACCTACAACCGTACCAGTGGTTCGGCTGAGGGCCGCTTCTTGCGTGTCATTGAGTTGAGCAGGTCGAGTGCGCTGTCAGCGTCGAACCAATCTGATTCTGGCTGGACTTTGAGAGAGGGGGCGATAACCGCGTTGGTTGATCTCTCCCGTGTTTTCGGCAGTCCCTTCACTGGTGCTGCGTCAATGGTAGTCATTGATTTGTTCCTTCTTCGCGGAAACGGCTTCGAAGCGCAGCTTGAAACCCAGTGCGCGGGTCACCTTGAGAATATCCGAAAAACTTGGATCAGCGTCCGTAGAGAGGACCCTGTAGAGAGTTGTTCGCCGAATGCCGGTGTCACGCGAAAGCTCGGTAAATCCTTTGAAGCGGGCAATGTGCCTCAGTGCCCCGGCCAACAGCCCCGGATCACTTTCACGAAGGCAGTCTTCCAAATGCTCAGCCAGTTCCTGATCGGATATGGGCGCTCCGACTACATCCGGCCCATTGATTTTTTTGTTACTCATAGCGACCTCCTCGGGGATGCGCCTCCGCATGTCCGCCCTGACAGAGATGCTTCCCACGCAGGTGTCGGCGAGGACGCGCATATTGGAAATTTAGACCACCTGTCATATAAATCAAAAATAAATGGAATTAATGCGATGCCCTACGAAGGTAAAAACGTTTTCACAAGCGTTGGGCGCTGACAGCGTACCGACACCGCCTGCATGGTCCGCTCGTCGCTGCAAATTCAACTACCTGGGCGTCGCGGCCCGAGTACACAAAGGAAGCAAACGCGCCCCACTTCGATTACTGGCGATTTTTTGTGCTCGCTATGTCGTTTTATGGGGACTGTGCATGGGAGATCTTCGGATCTGCCGGAGTCCTTTGTGTCCGCTCCGCGAACCCGGGCACAGCCCCAGCCCCCCTAATTTGCTTCGCGGCCAACGGTGGCAGCTTCACACACAAAAAAAAGAGCTGCATCCATGCCTATCCTCAATCCGTCCAGCCTTCGTGCCTTGCTCACCGAAGCGCTTTTTCAGCCTGGAGTAGGTGCTACGCCGAGCTGCGATCTGCCAAACAGCCTCGCGACTCCCATGCTCTTCGCTCTTTTCGACACCGGTGTAGCCCGCATCGGCATAGACTGCGTTTTCTCGCCATGCAGCAGTTCGGCAACCTGTGTGACATCGGCTTACCAAGCCCGGTCGCTGAATTTGCAGCGACGGTGCAAGCCTTCGCTTTTATCCCCGTACAAATCAATACATCTGAGCGCGCCCACCAGTGGGGGAGTAGCCAGCTTTCAGGTGGTCGTCAAAAGTGGCTATTTTTCGCCACCCTTCGCAAAACGGAGAGATGAATGCTCTGCAGTCCGCGTGGAGAGGGGCTTTGATGGGTGGCGATTAAATGGACGGGGGGGCTATTTGAAAAGGTATTTGACTGTGAAACCCTTATAAATCAACTACTTGACTTGTCGGTTTAAATAGCATTCCTGATACCCCTAAAAATAGCTCGGGTGATCAAAAAAATAGGTTTCTTGAAAGCTCTGAAAGCCTTGCTATGACTGGGTTGTAGAGGAGAAAGAAAATAAAATAGCTTTAACAGTCACTTTAAACCTCAACCGGAAAATCGATTCTATCCGGTAGGGGGAGGCTATCTGACGGGCGGGGCTCTCACGATCCGACCATGCGGCTCGTTCGCTAGCATGGGAAGAGGTGGATTCTTGGAAACTGTCACCAGACACGATTGGATGTCCGAGGACTGCGCTGGAGGCCTTGAAAATAGTGGAGCGGGTGAAGGGAATCGAACTCTCGTTATCAGCTTGGGAAACTGGAGTGTGTCATTGCGCCCGACCCCGATCGACACGAGCGGGGAGCACGAAAAGGAATTGCGCCAGGGCTGTCGCAAAATCAATACCCTTTTTAGCGTCCGCCTCATCAGGAAGGGCGCCATCATCATCGGTATGCCTCTGATCGTTGGCGTCCAATCGGACCTCATGAGCCCATGCTGCCATCTCAGCGGTGATTAAATGAGATGCAGCTGCCTCTTCTATGCGCTTGTAAAGAGAGCCATCTTTAAGACCCTTTTCTTTAAGCATTGCGTCTACAGCAGACGCTGTGAGCATCACAGCACCTGCGGGGGCATGAATGCTAGCGATCGCTTGATCCAGGTACGACTTCGCTCTGTCGGGTACAGCTTCATGTACGGTCTGCGGGGTAGGCCAGATTTCACTGATGTCCCGAGATTCGGGGCGACCGTTTTTGTCCACGCCTACGGGCGCCACAGCCATTACGAAGCCGCCGCAGATCGAGCACTTGTAAAAAACCCAATGACGCCGGTTATTACCGCGATCGTCATCTGAGTCGAAAGTTTGAATTCGGTTTAACGGAGGTTTAGCGACGTTGAAGTGAGGGCGGCGCGGGAGTGGAAGTGTTGCACCGTGGCGCATTTTCATTCGTCTCCGTTTACAGGGGGATACTGAGGCTCTGCTAAGTCTTATTACGTCGCTTATTACGTTTGCCTATAACGACAAAGGCCTGCATCGCTGCAAGCCTTTGTTTTGTATGGTGCCGGCACCAGGAGTCGAACCCGGGACCTACTGATTACAAGTCAGTTGCTCTACCAACTGAGCTATACCGGCGTGTTAGGGCGACGATTATAGCGATTGGGTTGGTTCTGTAAACCCCTGAATTCAGACTATTTTTGCGCAGGCTTTAGGTCAGGCTCGAAGGAGTGTTTTCTTGAGTTTCTGAAGGGCTTTCCAGGTGCGGCTGTTTTGCATCGCTCGCAGCTGTGCTTCGGCCTGTTCGGCGCGTTGCAGGGCGGCGGCGAGTTGGTGTTCGGCGTCGCTGACGGGGTGGCTGAAGATGTGGCCTTTGCAGAATTGGAACTCGTCCAGGTTGCACGGTGGGATGTCGAAGGCGGGTTTGAGGTTCAGGTGTTCGTTGGCCAGGTAGTAGGTGTTGATGCCGTCGAACAGGATGGACTGATAGCCGGCGTCGGTGACGAGGGTTTCCCAGGCCTGGTCGCGGTCCCATGGGGTTTCGATGAGGATGACCCACGGCCGCCATTGGGTGAAGTCCATGCCGCGCAGGACGGTTTCTTCGTGGCCTTCTACGTCGATTTTCAGAAAGTGGATCTCGCGGCCCTGGGCGTGTTCTTCGCAGATGGAGGTCAGGGTGCGGGATTTGACGGTTTGGCTGCG
Organism: Pseudomonas sp. LBUM1669; assembly: GCF_059695705.1. Classification (NCBI taxonomy): domain Bacteria; kingdom Pseudomonadati; phylum Pseudomonadota; class Gammaproteobacteria; order Pseudomonadales; family Pseudomonadaceae; genus Pseudomonas; species Pseudomonas sp. LBUM1669. The sequence continues at coordinate 304,384 of NZ_CP166784.1, forward strand.
CACGTCCATGCCGGCGTCTTTGTGCATTTGCGCCATGGCCGGGTCGAGGGTGGAGAGGCCGGTGCCGGCGATGCCGTAGAAGGTCAGGTCGTCGGCGCTTTCGCCGGCGACGCATTGCAGGTTGGTGTCTTTGGGGCGTTCCTGGCACAGGGCGTCGTAATAATTGGGCATCGGTTCGACGTTGATGCCGGTCCAGCCACGGTCATAGAAGGCTTTGGTCACGGAGTCGTGGGTGGGATGGTTGGCACCGACGTCAATGTAGAAGCCGTTTTCGACGGTTTTGAGGGCGCGCCACAGGCGGATGTCTTCGAAATTCTGTGCGTAAGAAATGAACGTCACTGTGGCTTCCTGTCTATCAGAGATTTCTTGTTCGTGGGCGCACTTTGGCGCTCTTGTCTGCCTGTATAACAAGGGTGGTCGCGGCACGCAATTTTCCGCCGAGCGCGACCGGGTTTCGGCGGTTATGTCCTTTTCGTCGGACGCTTATGCACAACGGGCTCACTCGGAAGTGGCGCTCATGATTTTTTTGCGGACCCGTTCTCATTTGTGCGCAAATGCCTGTTTTTCTCGGTTTTTTATCAGGTGTACGAAAATTGAACAGTAGCGTTTCACCCCTGAAACAGGCGCTTATATTGGATCCATGATAATTTCATCAACAGAGTTATCCACAGGCTGTGGCTTTTATGGACGTTCCGCCAGGAGCAGGAAATTGCGTGGCGTGAGTGGGGTTTCGCAGAAGGTGCCGAGGCGAACGGTGTAGCCCTGATCGGCGAGGAAAAGTGCCCGATCGAGTACCAGCCAAAGCTCTAGCGGGCGTCGGAAAAGGCCTCGCAGCAGCTCCAGATTGCGCACTTCAGCGAGTCGCTGCCAGCCTGCGGCTTCCAGTGCTGACCAATCTTGCGGGCCGATTGTGGATAACTCTTTCAATGCGGCCAAATGATGGCAGTAGTCGGCGAAGGATTTATCCAGCCAGGCACTCGGTAGGGAAGGGGTTGGCAAGTACTCGTCAACGCCACGTAGCTGTCGTTGCAGCAGGTCGAAACCCAGGCGCCGAGCCATGGAGGTGTCGCGCTGGCGTCGGACGCGAGCACCGGCGGTGACGGTTTCGCTCATCGGCAGCGAGAGATCGTCGAGGGAGAGTTGTAGGTCGGATCGCATACCGGCCGAGGAAAGTGGTTGGTACGCAGGACGACTGATCCGGTTATAGCAGCAGGGCGCGATGGCCATTTGTTTGCAGAATGCCGCACTGGCGAGTTGCATCAACCGGACATGCAGATCCCCGCAGGCGTGCAGCGCTACTGGCGTGTGGTCGGGACTCAAGAAAGACGCAGCTTCTACCGCGAGCACATCCTGCTCGACATGCAGCGCATGCAAGTGATGGCGTTGGCTGAGGGCCTGGCCGCTGGAAACCAGCGCCGGATCGTATTCCAGGCACGTCAGTTGTTGCCCGTGTTGCAGCAACCGCCGACCCAAATGGCCCTTGCCTGAACACCAATCCAGCCAATGACTGGGCGTTGAGGTAAACGACAAGCGACGGGCGAACGCTTCAATCTGCTGCCACTTTCGCCCGGGCACGTCGACATCCAATCGATGCCCGGCCGCTTTCAGCGTATGAGCTGGCAGGTCGCCCACCGAACTCAACTCAAGGGACAACGCCGCCAACGAAGAAAACGGCTCCGGTGCGTCCAGTAAACCAGGTTGGTTATGGCTGCTTTCCGCTTCCTTCAGCGACCGGCCGCGTAGCCACGTTGCCAGTTCCGGGTAGGACGCTTCCCAAGGAAGCTGCAGATGGGTAAACGGACGAGGCTTTCACAACGCCTGATGCTTTATCAGAAAAGCATCCAGCGCCGAGAAACGGGCGAGTAGGGCCTCGCCCGTCAGCACATGGGAATCAACGCCCTTGGCAGGCATCGACGCGCAGCCAGCGCTCCAGCAGCTTGAAGCCGCGCACCAGCACGTAAGCCATCAGCAGGTAGAACATGCCCGCGGCGAAGAAGATCTCTACCGGCAGGTAGGTCCGGGCAATGATGGTGCGGGCCATGCCGGTCAGTTCCAGCAGGGTCACGGTGCTGGCCAGGGCACTGGCCTTGAGCATCAGGATCACTTCGTTGCTGTAGGCCGGCAGGCCGATGCGCGCAGCACGGGGCAGGATGATGTAGAACAGCGCCTTGGGCCGGGACATGCCCAAAGCCCGCGCCGCTTCGATTTCACCCGGTGGAATCGCCTGGATCGCGCCGCGCAGAATTTCAGCGATGTAGGCCGCTGTATGCAGGGTCATGGTCGCCGTGGCGCACCAGAACGGATCGCGCAGGTACGGCCACATCGCGCTGTTACGGATGGCATCGAATTGCGCCAGGCCGTAGTAGACGAGGAACAGTTGAACCAGCAACGGCGTGCCGCGGAAAAAGAAGATGTAGCCGTAGGGAAATGCCCGCACGTACCAGAGTCGCGACGAACGCGCGATGCCCAGCGGAATGGCCAGCAGCAAACCTGCGATGACGGCGATGGCCACCAGCTCCAGGGTCAGTGTTGCGCCCTGAGCCAGCTTCGGCAGCCACTTGATGATGACTTCCCAGTTCATTGGGTGCTCCTCGCGAAGCCGCGAGCGGCGCGTTTTTCCATAAAGTACATGCCCGTCATGGCCAGAATGGTCAGGCCCAGGTACATGAACGCGGCCACCATATAGAAGGTGAACGGTTGCTTGGACACGGTTACGCCGATTTGCGCGTGACGCATGATTTCTTCCAGGCCGATGACCGATACCAGCGCGGTATCTTTCATCAGGATCATGAACAAATTGCCCAGGCCGGGCAGGGCGATGCGCCACATCTGCGGCATGATCAACCGGGTGAAAATGCGAAACTTCGACAGGCCCAGCGCGACACCGGCCTCACGGTGACCTTTGGGAATCGCCAGGATCGCACCACGAAACACTTCCGTGGCGTAGGCGCCGAAGCACAGCCCCAGCGCAATCACGCCGGCGGCGAAGGCATTGAGTTCGAGGTCGGGATTGCCGAAAAACTCGCCCAAGGCACGCATCAGGTTGACCGTGCCGAAGTAGATCAACAGCACCCAGAGCAATTCCGGGATGCCGCGAACCAGTGTCGAATAAGTACCGCCAAGCCATTGCAACGGCTTGTACGGGGAAGTCTTGGCCAAGGCGCCGAGCAGACCGAGCACCAGCCCCAGGCACAGGGCCGAGAGTGCCAGTTTCACAGTCATCAGCGCGCCAGCGGCGAGTGCCGGGCCGAATCCGTAGAGATCGATAGTCATGGATTTCTTTTCAATGTGCCGCAGGCAATGCCAGGGACTGGCGCCGTTAGAGAGCGGCGCCAGTCAGGCAAGTCAGAATCAATAGATGCTGAACGGGAAGTACTTGTCGTTGATCTTCTTGTAAGTGCCGTCTTCGACGATTTCTTTCAGGGCAAGGTTCAGCCTCGCGCGGATCGTGTCGCCTTTACGTACAGCGATACCGATCTTGTCGCTTTCTTCCACCGGGTCACCCTTGAATTCGTAAGGGCGGCCGGCGTCGCTTTTCAGCCACTCGTAGTTGACGTACTTATCCGCCAGGATGCCGTCCAGACGACCGGAAGTCAGGTCGAGGTAGGCGTTTTCCTGGGTGTCGTAGAGTTTGAGTTCAACACCTTCCATGTTGTCTTCCATCCAGGTGCCGGCGAGGGTCGCACGTTGTGCGCCGATCACTTTGCCTTGCAGGGAGTCCTTGTCGGTTTTGAAGTCGACATCTTTCTTGGCGATGAACTGCAGCTTGTTCGAGTAGTACGGGTCGGTGAAGTCCACCGCTTGCTTGCGTTCGTCGGTGATCGACATCGAGGAGATCAGGAAATCGAACTTCTTGGCGTTCAGGGCCGGGATGATGCCGTCCCAGTCGGACGTGACCACGGTGCATTCGACTTTCATCTTGGCGCACAGGGCGTCGCCGATTTCTTTGTCGAAGCCGACGACATTGCCACTGGCATCTTTGTTGTTGAACGGCGGGTAGGCCGCTTCGATGCCCATCTTCAAGGTTTCGGCAGCGGCACCGGCGCTGAAGGCCAGGGTGACGGCAGCCGCCAGAAAGATTTTTTTGTAGTTCTGCATGCGGGTAGCTCCGTTAGCGGTTGCTGGACATGAATTGTTTGCAGCGCGCCGAAAGCGGGTTGTCGAACACCTGCTGTGGCGATCCTTGCTCTTCTACCAGGCCCTGGTGGAGGAACACCACTTCGCTGGAGACCTGACGGGCAAACCCCATTTCGTGGGTGACCAGCAGCATGGTGCGGCCTTCTTCGGCCAGTGCGCGGATGACATTAAGTACTTCCTGAACCATTTCCGGGTCAAGGGCGGAGGTGGGTTCGTCGAACAGGATCACCTTGGGCTGCATGGCCAGCGTGCGAGCGATGGCCGCGCGTTGTTGCTGGCCGCCGGACAGTTGCGCCGGATAGGCGTGGCGCTTGTCGGCGATGCCGACCTTGGCCAGCAGGGCTTCGGCGACTTCGATGGCTTCGGCTTTGCTCTGACCGAGCACTCGGCGCGGGGCCTCGATGATGTTGTCGAGAACGCTCATGTGCGGCCACAGATTAAAGTTTTGAAACACAAAACCAATCTCGCTGCGCAGGCGGTTGATCTGCTTGCCGTCGGCTGCGACCAGTTCGCCGTTCTTGGCGGCCTTGAGCTTGAGTTCTTCGCCGGCCACCAGGATTTGTCCCTGATGCGGGTTTTCCAGCAGGTTGATGCAACGAAGGAAGGTGGACTTGCCGGAACCGGAAGAACCCAGGATCGAGATCACGTCGCCGTCGCGGGCGGTCAGCGAGATGCCTTTGAGCACCTCAAGCTGTCCGTAGCGTTTGTGCAAGTTGCGGATTTCAAGCGCGGGCGTGGCCTCAGCCATGTGCGTTCCTCATAGTGTTTCGCTCCTGCTGTTGGCTGGCCTTCCTGGCGAGGCGGCCAAGCTAGCATAGCGTTCGAATGGCAGCCAACAGCGCTACAGGCGGTAAACGTGTGGTATGTGGCAGGTTGTCGCATCGGTACAGCAGACTGTCGCGCTGCTATCAACCGAACAGCCGTTTGAACCAGCTGCCACGCGGGTGCCGCGTAAAAAAGGGCGCGATGTTGCCAGCTTTGACGGGGTGTTGGAAGCGCTAACCGGCTAAACGTTCCTGATCTGCACTTTTATTGTGCGTCAACGCATTTGCAGGTGTGTTTCTGGTGCGCAGTTTCGTTCTCAAAGTGGGTCACAGGGTAACGCTCTGGCGAATTGCCATTAATCTCAATGACTTGCGATGACTGTCCGGTCACGCCACAGGCCCCGCGCCGGGGGAGTTTGAAACATTTTGGCGCAATTATTGCGTGCAGAATACGGAACGCCCCGTTGGTTTCTTTTTACGAGAAGGAGCTCCTGACGGGATGGATGCACACCGCTTTCCCTTACAAAGGTAGTTTCAATGAGCAGTACCCCAAGCTCCAATGGCCTCGAACAGGGGCTCAAACCGCGTCATGTGACCATGCTGTCGATCGCCGGGGTTATCGGCGCCGGCCTGTTCGTCGGCTCCGGCCACGCCATCGCCGCCGCAGGCCCGGCTGTTCTGTTGGCCTACGCTGCCGCCGGTGCCCTGGTGGTTCTGGTCATGCGCATGCTTGGCGAAATGGCCGTCGCATCGCCAGATACAGGCTCCTTCTCGACCTACGCCGATCGCGCGATCGGTCATTGGGCCGGTTTCACCATCGGCTGGTTGTACTGGTGGTTCTGGGTATTGGTGATCCCGCTGGAGGCCAACGCCGCCGCGACCATCCTGCATGCCTGGTTCCCCAACGTGGCCATCTGGGCCTTCACGTTGGTCATCACTTTGCTGCTGACAGTGACCAACCTGTTCAGCGTGAAGAACTACGGTGAGTTCGAATTCTGGTTCGCCCTGGTCAAAGTCATCGCGATCATCGGTTTCATCGCTCTTGGCATCATGGCGATCTTCGGCTTCCTGCCTAACAGCCAGGTCAGCGGCGTTTCGCATCTGTTCGACACCCAGGGCTTCCTGCCAAACGGCATGGGCGCGGTACTGGGCGCCATTCTGACCACCATGTTTTCCTTCATGGGCACCGAGATCGTGACCATCGCGGCCGCGGAATCGAAGAACCCGGGCCAGCAAATCTCCAAGGCCACCAACTCGGTGATCTGGCGGATCGGCTTGTTCTACCTCGTGTCGATCTTCATCGTCGTGGCCCTGGTGCCATGGAATGATCCGGTACTGGCTGCTGTTGGTTCCTACCAGACCGTGCTTGAACGCATGGGCATTCCGAATGCCAAGCTGATCGTCGACATCGTGGTACTGGTTGCCGTGACCAGCTGCTTGAACTCGGCGCTCTACACTGCATCGCGCATGATGTTCTCCCTGGGCAAACGCGGTGATGCGCCGGCCGTTTCCCAACGCACCAACAAGAGCGGCACGCCGTACTGGGCCGTCATGTTGTCCACAGGCGCAGCGTTCCTCGCCGTGTTCGCGAACTATGTGGCCCCGGCTGCCGTGTTTGAATTCCTGCTCGCCAGCTCCGGCGCCATCGCGCTGCTGGTGTATCTGGTGATCGCGATTTCGCAACTGCGTATGCGCAAACAGCGTATGGCTCGCGGTGAAAAAATCGCCTTCAGCATGTGGTTGTTCCCGGGCCTGACCTACGCGGTGATTATCTTCATCGTCGCGGCCCTGACCATCATGCTGTTCCAGGAAGCCCATCGTGTGGAAATCCTCGCGACCGGTCTGCTGAGCTTGTTGGTTGTGGCTGCGGGCTTGTTTGTGGCGCGCCGTCGTCGCAATGAGAAGTTGGTCGCAGCGGTAGCGCGCTGAGTGTTCTGACTCCAGCCAAACGCTGTTGAAACACAGAAACGACCGCCATCAGAAATGATCGCGGTCGTTTTTGCTTTCATTGAGTCAAGTGATCGAGCCGCTATCTGATGGATACGATGATGGCTAGATAGTAGCCTTCTCGCCGAATGTGTATCTCGCTGTTGCGGGATGCGATGGAGTTTCAGGACACGGATTGTTCGACGCCCCCAGCCTTCCTGGCTAAAGCCCCGACCCTTTCTTGCCTGCTCCCTCATCTGACGCGAGTCACAGATGCATTTGCGTGTGCTTGCCGTTTAAAAGCGCTGCATGGAGACCGCCCGGCCATTCAGCCAACCCATTGGGGCATCAAGGAGATAGGCATGGCATTTACATCGGTTGTGTTCAAAAACCCTAACACCGGTGCCATGAAAGAAGCGCCAATCGGCTTCTCGTGGACCGTGTTTTTCTTTGGCTTTTTCCCTGCCTTGTTCCGTGGTGATTTCAAGTGGGCAGCGATCATGTTTGTCGTGGCTTGCTTCACGTTCAGCCTCAGCAACCTGGTGTTCATGTTCATCTACAACAAGCTGTACGTGCAGGACCTGATCGGCGCCGGTTACAAGGCTCAATCCATCGCCAAAGGCGATCTGAGCTATGCCAGCGCCAAGATCGGTATTGATATTCCGCGTCTGGAAGGTGTTGCTGCCTGATTGTTGTTTTTCAGGCTTGAAAAAAAACGGCCGCTGTCAGTGATGACAAGCGGCCGTTTGTGTTTCGTTGGCTGTGTCCGACTCAACTGGGGTGAACCCAGTCTTCTACACGTAGTCCTGGGACCCGTTCGAACTCGCGCAGGTTGTTCGTTACAACGATGAGCCCGCGTGAGCGGGCATGTCCGGCAATCATGTAATCATAAGGGCCAATGGGGGTTCCCGCCCTCGCCAACTCTGACCGAATCATTCCAGTGTGTGCGGCCGCGTCATTGTCGAAAGGCAAGACCTCAAGGCGTGCTGCGAAGCCCTCGACCACCGCCAGATTCTTTTCGGGAGTCGCAGATTTTTCGGCACCGTAGATCAACTCCATCAGCGTGACTGCACTGACGCACAACTGCCCGTCGTGAAGGTTGAAAGCTTCTCTTACGATTTGCGGTTTGTTTTTGATGGTGAAGATGCAGATGTTGGTATCGAGCATGAACTTGATCATCAGAACGACTCACGCTCCTGCTCGAAGGGTTGGTCGCGGTCAGTCATAAAGTCTGCGCTTACACCATCTCCATCGAACCAGCTATCCCATGTTTCGTCCGCCGGGGTGATGATACGAGCCCTGCCGATGGCGACTACGTTGACTCGTTTCACATTACTTGGCATTGCCACAGCTTTCGGAAGCCGGACGGCCTGACTTCTATTACTCATGAAAAGGGTGGTCTGTTCCATTTTGACCTCCGACTCTTTGGGGTGTGTTGTAAGTGCAAAGAATAGATTTAAAGAGGGATATGTCAACGGGATATACACTCTCGCTGACGAGAGGTAGCGGGCAGATCGTTATGAAAATGGGAATAGACTTCAAAAAAAACGGCCGCTGTCAGTGATGACAAGCGGCCGTTTTTGTTTCCTGAGGCGAGTGTTTATTCGCTCTTTTCTTCCTGCGCATCCAACGACTGACGATAGCTGTCCAGCGCATCGCCAAAATCGGTGATGAACTGCGGATCGGTCAGCCACGTCTGCGCGGCATCGCGGTCCATGCCATCGGCCCACATGCGGTAGTCGATCAGCATGTCGGCGGCCAGGTGAGTGGCGGCCATGGCTTCGTTGTCGGCGTTTTCCATGTCCAGCAGGTCTGGATGGTCGCTGATGATCCCGGCGAGGTCTGACAGCAGGGCCAGCAGCATGTCGTTACGGCTAACGGCTTCGGCGTCGCGCATTTTGCTGAACATCGCCAGGGTGTATTCCGGGATCGGCTCGCCGATTTCACCCAGGTCATCGTCCAGCGCAGCGGGTTTGCGGCCATGGATGTTGATTTGTTTGGCTTTGATCTTGGCGCGTTTGGCGCGTTTTTGCTGCTTGTTCAGGGATGCCATTAAATTCAGTTCGCTTTCTGTTGGGTTTGAGCCGCAATGATGTCGGACGCCGCGACGTAGTCAGCCTGGAAGGCCGGCGATTCGATCCACGCCAGGGCGCCGGCCTCATCGACTTCGGTGGACCATTGGCGATATTCGATCAGCGCCGCGAGGATGAAATCCATCGCGCCTTCTTCGCCTTCCTGCTCGTACACCAGTTCCAGCAGCGGGTCTTCGAGGAAGGCCACGCACATCGCTTGCTGGCTGGCTTTTTCCGCGTCGATCATTTTCTTGAACAGTTCGGTCAGGTCCACCGACTCGAAGTCGATGCGATCGTCGTTTGGGTCCAGCTCGACCGGCGCGGCGGCCCGTTGGGTGCGGTTCTGCTTGGCCTTGGCTTTGGCGCGGGAGGCGCGTTTGTTCTGCTTGTTGGCGGATGCCATGGGTGTCGTTCCGTCATTCGGTGAGAGGGGCGGGTCAATCAGTTGCGTGGCACTCGCCGCCCGGGTGTGTCGGGGGCCAGTTCGCCGGTCTGCAACCAGGACAATGCAATGGGCCATAGTGTGGCTTGGTATGCGCTGCGAAAAAAGGCGAAATGTCCGACTTCTTCTTCGCCGATGTCTTCGGGGGCGATTCGCAGGTGGGTGTTTGTACTGCCAGTGAAGTAGCCGAGCAGACGTTCAATGGCGGCATTCGTACCGTAAGGGTCGTCGCTGATGCTGATCGCCAGCGTTTTTGCGGTAACGGATGCAAAGGGAAGCCGACCGGTCTTCGCGTGCATGACACGACCACTGGGCCGCGTTTCGTAGCGCGCAGTGGGCGTGCTCCAGTCGCGAACCACAGCGGCGGGCGTGTCCTCCAGCCAGCCGAGACGCTTGCCGGGGAAGTAGCCGTAAATCAGGGTCATCAACGGCATCACCACATGCCACTTGCCGAACATCCGCCAGCGATGGGCGGGCGCATAGTCGCGCCAGTACGCGAATTGCGCACCGACCGTCACCAAGTGCCGAATCAAATGCCCGGACGCTCCCAGGCCCGCTGCACAGCCTCCAAAACTGTGGCCGACAACGTCGATGGGTTGGTCGGGGAATTCGCGCTGTGCGCGCTTGAGCATCGCCTCGAAATCCAGCGCGCCCCAATCGGACCATGAAGCCTGCAGCCCTTTCAGCGACGTTGGGCGCGACTCGCCGATGCCGCGGTAGTCATAGGTGATGACATCGAAATCGTTGGCGAACAGGTAGTCGGCGAAGCGCGAATAGTGCCGGCAACGAACCGAAGTGGCCGCGTTGATAATAATGATCGGGCGTGCGCGGTCCTGAGCAGCGTGCCGCCAAGTGAAGCCGCCGAGGATGAAGGCGTCTGCGGCGGGTTCCTTGAACGGTTCGCCAGCAGTGTCGGTGGTCAGCGGCAATTCGATCTGAGTCGGCGCCAGTGACGGCATGTCCTGCAAATTCATCGGCTTTGGACCTTTGCGGGTAGCTGCCAACGATAGTCTTCGAACGGCTTGTGAACAATCCATCTGTGTTTATAGGCGGATTTGATCGAGCAGGCGCTCTTCTATTGCCGCCCGTTCCCGGTCCAGCTCAGCGCGAAGTTCGTCTTCGCTTGGCAGCACTAGTTTGTACTTGCTGGCGAACAGTTGTTCGTTCCCCTGTAATACTGAGTAACGCACCACTGACTCGTTTTTTTGAGCGCAAAGAATGATGCCAACGCTCGGTCCGTCTGTATCTTTGCGCTTCAGGTCGTCGTACATGCGTACATACATGTCCATCTGTCCGACATCCTGATGGGTTAATTCGCCGCGCTTCAGGTCGAAGATGACAAAGCAATTGAGCAAGTAGTTGTAGAACACCAGATCGATATAGAAGTCTCTGCCTTCGGTGCTTATTCGTTGTTGTCGCGCGATAAAGGCAAAACCTTTTCCCAGCTCAAGCAGGAAGCCCTGAAGTTGCTCGATGAGTGCTTGTTCAAGTTCGGTCTCCAGTATCACTCCGGTATCGGGCAAACCAAGAAACTCCAGCATCACGGGATCTCTAACGAACTCCCTGGGATTGTTGTTCATCGCGTGGATGTTCGTAATGGCTTCTGTCATGACGGCAGACTTGTCCCGACTCATAAGCAGGCGTTCGTAGTAGAGGGTGCTGATCTGGCGCTCCAGGGCGCGGCTTGACCAGTTTTGGTTGGCGGCTTCGTCCATGTACCACTTGCGTGCCATGTCACTGTCGACTCGTAGCAGCCTGCGGTAGTGGGTCCAACTCAATTCGAGACGCAGTGCGTCTCGAATTGGAAACGCCTGATAAAACAGTCGCATTTTCCGTAAGTTGGTTTCGTCAAAGCCTTTCCCGAACTCCACTGTCAGTACCTTCGCCAGCGTCGACAGCAAGTGCTTGCCGTAGGCCGCCCGCCGAGCCCCTTCCTGCTCAAACTCGACAATATGCCTTTCCAATCTGCCAGCAGGTTTGCACCTGAACGGTATCGACCGCTCGCAATACCTTCTGGCGTGCCTGATGACGTATCAATTCCCTAAGGTTGCCCACCAGAGAGGCGAGTTGTGGGTCTTGAGTGTTTTCGGTTTTGACGATGCTCATGAAGTCTTCCGCGGCTGGAGGATCAGGCGAAAGAGGATGGCAAGAGAGGGCAGGGCGGCGATGCCGGGCGAAGCCGGGAAATCCGCAGGAAATACCGGATTCGTTTTGCAGGATCGTGCCGACGGCAGCCCGGATTTGAGGAATACAGGGTGTAGTCCATTTCGCAGTGAGCTCAAGTACCAATCAATCTAAAACTTGAGCATCCAGCGAGAAATCCAAAAGGAGTAACGATTGGGTCCGTTGAGCCCGGGAGTCACCATCATGAAGTCCATCCATTCCCTCATGTTGATCATTGCCACCGTCGGTGTGCTGATGTTTCCCGCCATGGCAGGGTCCGCCAGCCTCGAGCCCATCGACAGCACAGGCGTGCAGATTCAGCGGCAGGAGCAAAACGGGATTACCTATTTGTCCGGCGGTATTGGCGAAGATGAAGCGAAGGCCATTCAGCAAACGACCGGATACAACCTGCACATGACCTTTTCCATTGGGCCGGAGGGCAAATATGTACCGGATGTAGAGTTGGTTATCCAGACTGCTCAAGGTCAATCAGTGCTGACACTCAGTCAGGCAGGGCCTCTGGTTTATGTCCAGTTACCTGCTGGCAAGTACACCGTGGTCGCCAGCCGTAACGGTGAGGCAAAGCGTGACACGACAGATGTCGGCAGCGCCGGCGTGCGTAATCTGGTGTTCAACTGGAAGGGTGATGAGTGACGGTGGCAGTCCGTCGAGACTGCCCCTTGCCAGTTGATCAGGCTTGCGTCGTTTGGCCGCGCAGGATCAGTTGTTTACGCTGCTCTTCAGGCAAGTCGTTGATGCAGTAGTTAACGTAAAAAATGTTCAGGAAAAAGGTATAGAACCCGTTCATGCGCAGGTCGATTTTGTGCTCGTTGAGGGCGTATTCCGACAGCGCATTTTTTGCCTTGAAGGCCCACACGATGTACAGCGCGTTCAATGCGATCAGCAAAATGCCGGACAGCGAGTCGAACAACACGTCGCCCAGGTTCGACAACGCGCCGCTCCAGCCAAGGCAGACGGCGACCCAAATAACGTAAGTGTCGTCGACCACTTTGATTTTCGTCGTTTCGTTGATCTTCTGGTTGCTCTTGTACAACCACAACAGCAAGTAGATCCCTTACCTGATCTGTTCGATCAAATCTGCCCCCGCGTCCTTTTTCAGCAGCTCATAGAGTACCGTTATGAAAACGTCTCTTGTCGCCTCGTCGCTTAGCAGTTGCGTGGCCATGCTGTGGTGGCTATTCATGGCGCCGGCAATGGCTTGAATGGCTTTTCTTGGAAGATCAGCCTTCATGGCTTGTTCGCGAGTGTTGTTCAGGACTTGATCCATCACAACGGTATCGGATCGTAGCTTCTCTGACACGTGCACAGCAAAGGCAACTTTGTCGGTATCGGTAATGCTTTTTCCAAACGCTTCATTGAGCTTTTCAATCAGTTCGGAAAGGTATTTCTTTTCTCGATCCCGCGCGTCCCGCAGACCATTGTCGGTCACGCTGTAAAGGCTTGGAGTCTCTCCCGTTGGAAGCACACCACCCAGTGAGCGACCTTGGTTGATCTTGAAGTGGCTGAGCGTCAGATCGGCCAGATCGACCTGGTCGGAGCCGATCCCCTTTAATCGCTTGCGCAGTAAGCGAGCGAAACTCGCGAATGCCTCAAGCGACGGGTCGGCAAACTCTACCAGTTGTGCCACATACTCGTAGGTACGAACAAATTTGGTCAGGCTTTCACTGAAGATCATCAGTTCGTCGCGTTTTTTTGCAAATTCGGCGCGTTGAACATCAGCGTTCTGCATGTCCTGCTCATCGCCCTGTTCATTGGCAATCTCCCAAGCTTTTTCCCATTGATCAATACCGTCATTGAGCAGCTTGAGCTTGCCGTTAAAACGATCAGTTGCCGGTTGAGTCAGGGCATACAGCTTCTGATGCGTCACTTTTCGGTCAACAATCGCATCGCCGAACGCCGTCACTTCGGCACTGTCGTAGATATACATCTCATCCAGACGTTGTTTGATGTCGTAAACAATGTTCGGGTCTTGAATATCGGCTACCTGTGCATCGCGGTAGAAGGTTTTGAAGGCCTTGAGGATTTCTTCTGACTCGTTGGCGAAATCGATGACAAATGTCTTGTCTTTACCGGGGTAGGTACGATTCAAGCGGGACAGTGTTTGCACCGCCTCCACACCTGAGATTTTCTTGTCGAGGTACATCGCAACCAGTTTCGGTTGGTCGAAACCGGTCTGAAATTTGTTGGCAACGATCATCACTCGGTAATCGGGCGTGTCAAAGGCACTGCGCATGTCACGACCATGCAGGCCCGGATTGAGGTTGATTTCACTAAAGGCATGATCTTCCTTGAAACCTGTGGCCTTGACTTCCTGGTTGGGCACATCGCCAGAGAATGCCACCATCGACTTGATGCTGGTGTAACCATTGCGCTCGCAATAATCCTGTAAAGCCAGTTGATACTTGACCGCTGAAGCGCGAGAAGGCGTCACGATCATTGCCTTGGCTTGTCCATTAAGCAGATGGCTGACATTTTTTTTGAAGTGCTCAACGATCAGTTCGACCTTCTGACCAACGTTGACCGGGTTGAGTGACAACCATTTGGCCAAGGCCCGGTTGGCGCTTTTCTCATCGACCCGCTCATCTTGGCTGTCCATGAACGCCGAACCGATTTTAAAGGCGACTTTGTAGCTGCTGTAGTTCTTCAGTACATCGAGAATGAAGCCCTCTTCAATCGCCTGCTGCATTGTGTACAGGTGGAAGGGCACGGGAGGATTATCGATGCTGACTGGTTTATCTGGATGTCGTGGACGGCCAAACAGACTCATCGTCGAGTGTTTAGGGGTAGCAGTAAACGCGAAGTAACTGGCATTGCCGGGCCTCTGGCGCGAGGACTGCCAAACAGAAAGACGTTCCTCTTTGCTGAGTTGCTCCCATTCTTCTTCACTTTGACCCGTCAGCACATAACGCAGATCGTCCGCTGTAGTGCCGCCAGTAGAACTGTGGGCTTCGTCAATGATGATAGCGAAGCGTCTATCGCGCAGAGATTTCTCGCCCAGAATCGCCTTCTGTGCGTGAGGAAACGTCTGCAATGTGCAAATGATGATTGGAGTGCCTTCGAGCATGGCGTTCGCCAATTGCACGCTTTTGGGCTGATGGTTGTCCTCACGGTCAATAGCCCGCACCAACCCCGTCTGGTGATCGATTTGCTTGATGGCGTCTTGCAGTTGTTTGTCCAGCACTTGGCGATCAGTAATCACCAGGACGCTGTGAAAGTAAGGTTCGCCATCCGGGCGGCGAATACGGATCAGCGAGTGTGCAGTCCAGGCGATTGTGTTGGTTTTACCGGAGCCTGCACTGTGCTGGATAAGATAAGGCTGGCCTGCGCCTTCTTGCTCTACCTTTTTGAGCATTGCCGTCACACTTTCCCACTGGTGGAAGCGTGGAAAAATTAGTGTTTCCTTGAAAGAGGCAATGCCTTTGGCGTCCTGCACCTCCTTGCGCTCCAGCAGCACAAAGCGGTGGAAGATCCGCAACCAGTTGTCTTTTTGCAGCACCTGTTGCCACAAATAGCTGACCGGATAGCTTCCGTCCTTGTTGGTCGGGTTGCCAGCAGCGCCGTCATCGCCACGGTTGAATGGCAGGAAAAACGTCGAGTCGCCAGCCAATCGGGTGGTCATGCGAATGTCGCTGTCGCTCATCGCGAAATGCACCACCGCGCCTCGGCGGAACGTCAGCAACGGTTCAGCCAGGCCGGTCTTTAGGCTTTTGGGCGGACGGTCCTCGCAGTACTGCTGCATGGCTGCTTCCACTGACTGAGTGAAGTCGGTTTTAAGCTCGACAGTCGCGACGGGTAAACCGTTGATGAAAAACACCAGGTCAATCTCATCGGTTTTGTCCTGGGAGTAGCGCAGTTGTGGCACCACGCGCAGACGGTTGGCGGCATAGAGAGCAATAACGGTGTCGTTGCGAGCGTCCTCAGGCAAGGCTTGGCTCATGGCCAAAACGCCGGCACCCGAAACGGCAAAACCATGGCGCAACACATTGATCGTGCCACCCAGTTTGTTCTGGAGCTGTGCGCCCAATCGATCGAACAGAACGGTGCGCGTACTTTCACCGTGCATCTTTCGTAGTGCAGCCATTTGCTGTGGGTGGGTGTCATTTAGCCAATCGAGCACATCTTCCGGATACAACGCCCGTGCGACGTCATAACCACTGGATTTACCAATCAGCCAGCCGCTGTCGGCCAACTGTTCGATGATATGGCGTTCCAGTTCACATTCATGGTGGATGTGGGACATGTGCGATCCTTCACAGCTAAATTGAACCCGGCTCAGCGGGGGAGTTTGTCTAGAGTTTGACTAAAGTTTGTCTAGATAAAGATGCTGTCTGAGGGCCTCAGAACCCATCGACCTTTGTGTAAACCGCCTGATTTTTCAATGGTTTTGTCGCGAGTCGACATAGCGTTCAGCAGGTTTCGAAATTTGTTCTGCTTCTGTTTTTCGTCTAAAGCGTCTGACAGTTTGTCTAGGATCAGCGTCACCAACTCGTCGCGGGAGGCAGAGCCATATTGCTTCAGATAATCGAGGATCAGGCGTTTGTAGTAAGCATCGTCAAAGGCCCGATTGCGAATGTAATCGCTCTTGTTGCCAGTGGTTTGCGCTACCTGTGCGGCAGTGTAGTAGTTCGGTTTTCGGCCTTCGATGAGCCCTTGCTTACGAAGCATTCCTGCGGCCGCGTCCGTGATGGGCTGCTTTTTCTGAACCCGGTCCAGCAACATCACCGTGTTCAGGGGCAGATCGTCACGTTCAAGCAGCAGCAGTGTGTAATTCTCGTCGATCACATGCCCGTATATTTCCAGCACGACCTTTTTCGGTTCGGATTTACTGTAATCCGGCAGCGGAAAATAGCGACTGCGCTGTGAGAGGGTCATGGTGCGGATACCGAAGCCCATGGTGTCGATCATGCTTAGACTGACCATGGCTTGGGTCAGCCACGGATTGCGGTATCGAGTCGGGGTCTGCTCGCCGCTGAAATAATCCTCAGGCTGCCCTTCGAAGAATCCTCCCGCGTTTTCAAATACCAGTCGATCAACCCGCTCAGTAACGATGATGCGTGAGCGCAGCTGGTAATCCTGGTGGGCGATGCAGTTGTGCAACGCTTCGAGGATAACGCGTGTGTCGTACTTGCTGACTTCAGTGGCGAGCAACTGGTTTTGCGGGAACAGCTTGTAACTGATGTTACGGATGCGGTGCAGGACCTGGGTGGTCGCCAAAAGGAATGGCGGACCGAAATGCTCGTAAGCCTGCTCTTCGCCCGTCAACTTCCAAGTGATTTGCGCCAGCGTAGGCAGGAAGTGGCTGGACTGTGGATTGCCGAGTAACAACAGAGCGGTATGAGTGATCCGGCCCTGAATGGTGATCTTCGCTTTGTCCAAAAAGGTTGCGGTATCCCAAGCGGGAATTTGCGCCGCAAAAGAGGCGTTGCGATATTTCTCGGAAAACTTCTCCCGTGCCACGATCAGCGCCTGTTCATCCAGGTCGGCGAGAGTGGCACCCTCTACTGTTTCGGCTGACCAGTCACGATTGTCGACCGGCTCACTCAAAATGGCTTCCAGTCGCTCTGGACGCATTTCAATCAGTGCGTCATCCAGGCGCTGCCAGGCTTTGTCGTGGGCATACACCGGCAATCGAGGTTGATGCTGCGGAATGTGGAAGACCCACACGACTTTAGCGGTATCGCTGGTTGTGAAGCTTTCTATGCGAAACCCTTCTGAGTTCAGATTGGTGCAGCGTCCCAACAAGCGTTGGCGGATGTTTTCGGGCGTGTAATCGTGAAACTTGTCGATGCCGACAATACGTAACGAGGCGTCTTCAACACCAATCACCAAGTGTCCGCCAGCCATGTTGGCGATTGCTGACAGATAGCTGGCAATGTCTTCGCCTTTGCGTCCGGACACGGCGTGGGTGAGGTTCTTGAACTCCTTCCACTCGCAGGCGGCATTCTCCTTGGGGAAATGCTCGCGCAGATAAAGTTGAAGGGCGGCTTCGTTCATTGGTTTTTTCCGAAGTTGGCAAAAGCGTTTGTGAGTTCAAAGTCTTGCCATTCGGCGTAGGTCTGACCGCTGGCTTCGACTGTCCAAGCCGTTCGGCCGTTGGCACTACGACCGAAGACTACGGCCGCAGCGGCACTGGGGCTACTGAAGCGGTAATCGTCAACGAAGGTCAGCAAGTCTTCGCCGTCCGGAATCAACGCACCGTCGCTGACCAGTTGGTTGAACAAACTCTGGTAGCCGCGTTGAGTTCCAACCCAGTTAGAACGGGCTTTCGAACCTTTCAGGACAAAAAACTCGCCATCAATTTCCTGGCCTTTAGCGCAGATGCCATAGCTTGGGAGTTGGGCGGAAAAGCAGGGGGAAAGGCTAGTGGACTGTTCTGAAGTGGAGAGGGGGATTGTCGAGGGGCGAGTGGATTCACGCAGGAAATCAAAACCCAGCACTGGCAGCACGGTACGAATTTGCTCGAGGAAAAACGCCATGTCGGCGCGATCGGATTCCGGCAGGCTGGTGTAATCGTGGGCAGTGCCGTTGATCAACTCGCAACGGCCACTGTCGTTGGCGATGCTGATCAGCAGGCTTTCCAAGTGTTTTACATGGGTTTTGGTCAGGTTCTGGTCTTTGCTGGTGACCAGGCAGACCTTCTCCCAGAAGTCCTTGCCTCCTCGGAGACCTTCGACATTTTCTGGGCGATTGTGCTGCTTCAGGCGTTGCGCGACGTCGTCTGATTCGCCGATGTACACCTGAGTGCGCAGGCTGTCTTGTGAATCAGGACCGATCAGGAAGTACACGCCGGTGCGGGCGCATTCGGGGCGCTGGATCAGCTCGACAAGCTTGCTGCGAGGGCCAGTGAGTACATGACCGGTCCAATGCATGATTTCGGCCGTCAGCAGGCCTGTGGGCGTGCCGTCCACCAGGAACAGGCGAATGCTGCGGCCTTGGGTCATGAGGCTTCTCGAAGGTCGATTTGGCCGGTCACGGCGGCGGTGATCAGGGCGGAGCGACGTTCTTTTAGCAGGGTGAGGCTGAGTTCGGTTTTAGTGATTAGGGTGTCGAGACGGGTGGTGCCAGCATTGACGGCAGCAATAATCTCGCTTTGCTCTTTCTTTGGAGGAAGCCCGATTTTCAGGTTGAGAATCACGGATTGAGCAATGTTTACCATTGATGAGCTTGCCCCTGTAGCTTCTACCTCGACTTCTCTGCGCCCAAGCACAGCAATAAGAGCAGCGAGAAACTCACTTTGAATTTGGTTGCTAGCCTTGAGTCGATATAGCTTGTCGCAGAGCATCAGGCGGGGAAAGTCCTTCGGAATAACGGTGCACCCACCAACCAGTTCCCGAGTATTGGCGCGTGAAACGAGGATGTCTCCCTTTCGAAGCCCTAGTTCGGGTCTCGGCTTTAGTGCTGATGGAAGAGCTTTGTTCTCGGATGCCCGAAAAACCCCGCCGTTAACACAGCCGACCTTCAAAACAGCCCATTCTTCATCTTCTGCTGTCCGAGCTTCGCATTCAGGGCTCCAACCTTGCTCGATCGAAGTGATTACTCTTTTTACGGTTTTCATTTTCCAATGTTTGGGTAAGTCACCAAGCCATTCCACGCCGGAGTCTTTCATTTTGACAGCGGGGTCGAGACCCTTGGTGACGGCATGGGAGATCAACGCTTGGCGTTTTTCACGCAGCAGTTCGATAAAGCGGGTCTTCTTGAGCAGCAAGCCATCTATATGGGTGATTTCGGATTCAAGGTGATTTGCAATTGAGCTCTGCTCTGAAAGAGGCGGCCATGCGGAAACAAAGTTTCGAGTGAATTCATCCGGGACCCGCTTTAGGCCGCCTGCGCCGGTCATGGCGCCCGCGCCAAATGCTCGGAAGCGGCCGCTTTGGACGATAAAGTTTAGAAAACGCGCATCTGTTTCTGATTTTGGGCGTAATACGGTGAGCTCAGTTGTGCCAAATCCCACTTGCCCTACAAGGTTGCGCAAAAGCGCACCTTTGCCATTCTCGAAGCAGGGAGTTACCTTCGCAAATGCCACGTCTCCATTTTCAAAATATGAATATCCGTTGCGTGCAGTTGCAACTGATCGCGTTTGCTCCAGATTGAGAGACCCGTCTTCTCCTATTGTTTCCATGGGCAGAAAGGATACTTCAGCGTCTAAATCTGCCAAGACTGCTTTGCTGATTGAAGGGTTAAGCTCCGCAAAAAAACGTAACCGGCTTACCTCCCAATGCTCCGGCACCCGCCCCAACCACTCCACCCCAGAATCCTTATAAGCCGGATACGGCTTGTAATGACTCATGCCGTCACCTCGTTCAGCAGCGCAGCGATCTCCGCTTCCACAGCCTTCAGGTCAGCGTCAATCTCAGTCAGCGAACGTGGCGGCTGGTACTGGTAGAAATACCGGTTGAAGTTGATCTCATAACCCACGATGCCAACCAGTCCATCCTTCTCGTCACACTTGCTTGTATCAATCCAGGCATCGGGTACGTGCGGGAGCACTTCGCGGGCGAAGTAGTCTTCGATGCGCTGATTAAGCGGGACGTTTTCGTTTTCACGCAGATCGCTATCAGCCTGGTGCTGACCTTTTTCATCCAGAACTGGCTGGGCATCAGGGTCGCGTTCACTAAAACAGCTGAACAGGGCTTTCAACGCGGCTTTGCCGAGCTTTTTCACCCCGGCAGCCTTGAGGAAGGCCGGCAGGTTATCGAAGCTGCCTTCTACCACAGCAAACTGAGCGATGTGATCGGCACCTTTGCTATCGGCGTAAGCGGCAACCTTCTCGGGAGTAACGCTAAAGCGCAGACGCAGCGGGCGTTCGACGGTGATGCGGCGGTAGCCGAAGTCCGTGGTGTTGAAGATTTTGCTGTTGGGTGCGTCCTCACCCGCATCGTGCAGGCGAGCGATGTCGGCGATCTGGCTTTCCGAAAGGAGCTTGCGCTTGCTGCCCAGGGATTTACGCATCGGCGTATGCATGGCCGTTGCGTCGATCAGTTGCACTTTGTTCTTGCGTGCGGCGTCCTTGTGATTGGACAGCACCCAGATGTAAGTGCCGATGCCGGTGTTGTAGAACAGGTCGTTGGGCAGGGCGATGATCGCTTCCAGCCAGTCGTTTTCCAGAATCCAGCGACGGATTTCCGATTCACCGGAGCCTGCACCACCGTTGAACAGCGGTGATCCCGACAGCACGATACCGATCCGGCTACCGCCCAATTCGACAGGTTTGCGCTTGGACAGCAAATGCATCAGGAACAACAACGAGCCATCGCCAACCCGTGGCAGGCCAGCGCCGAACCGTCCGGCAAAGCCTTTGTTTTTTTGTTCGTCCTGCACCTGCTTTTGGACTTTCTCCCACTTCACGCCGAATGGCGGGTTAGCCAGGCAGTAGTCGAACTGTTCGTGGGGCAGTTGGTCGTGGGAGAGGGTGTTGCCGAGTTTGATGTTCTTGGTTTCGAAGCCCTGGATCAATTTGTCCGCTAAGGAGATCGCGTAGGTCTCTGGGTTCAATTCCTGAGCGTAGGGGATCATGTCCGCCTTAGGGTTCCACTCGCCTACCAGCTCAATCGCGGAGGACAGGAAGCCACCCGTGCCCGCAGCGCAATCGTAAACGGTGCGAATCACGCCTTTACCATTGAGTGCTTCATGATCTGGAGCAAATACCAGCGTGGTGGCAAGGCGTACCACATCACGCGGGGTGAAAAACTCACCGGCGGTGTCGTTGGCCGACTCGGCGAACTTGCGGATCAGGTGTTCGAACACCAGGCCCATTTCATGGTTGCTGATGGCATCGGGGTGCAGGTCGATACTGGCGAACTTCTGGGTGACCAGATACAGCAGGTTGGCGCTTTCGAGGCGAGTCAGCCAGTCGCTGAAATTGAAATGCTGGAAAACCTGATGAGCATTGGCCGAGAACTTGGCGATGTAGTCTTCCAGGTTGGCCCGCGTGCTCGTAGCGCCGACGCTTGAAAGGTCGTATTGCGAGATGTTGTAGAACGTCGCCTCGGCGATGCCCGGCAGAATCAGATCCCTATCGACGGTGGTGTTCTTCAGGGCTGTGAACTGTGTGCGAACTTTGTCGCGTGTAGGTTCGAGCACGCATTCCAGTCGACGCAATACGGTAAACGGCAAGATGATGCGACCGAATTCGGATTGCTTGAAATCGCCACGCAGTACATCTGCAACGTTCCAGATGAAATCGGCCAGGTTCTGCTGGTTCAAAGGTGTTCCTCTCAATGCGTGCGAGCGCCGGAAATAACCGGCGCGGGCCAGACTGCAAGGGAGGGCGTGAAGCGGGGTAACCCGGCTGGAGAACGTTCATCCCTGTGCAGAAAGGCCCTGAAAAGGCGTGTCGCCATCGGGCGATTTAATGGGCGCTAGGATGCCAGCAAATGGCGCTCGGGGCACCATTGGATCTGGTTAATGTTTTATTCAGAAAAAAGCCCTGTCATCGCTGATAGGGCTTTGGTTGGTTAATTTTTGGTCGTTTTTTTTGTTTCTGGAAGCTTTGTAGAAATGATGGCGCCGCTTGGGAGTTTTACTTTTATCGTTTTACCCTCTGACGACCATCTGATCGAGTAGAGGCCGCCCATCGACCAAACGACGTGGACATTGTTAAGGGCGCAGTCACTAGTGACTCCATACGTGGGAATTACTTTGTATTTTTCGCAGGTATCACTGTTAAGCAGTATTTGTTCTGCTTCGTAGTTGCCGATGCCCAACTGGTTAACGATATTGCTTGGCAGCACATTCCACGTGTTGGTTGCTAGCATCAAAAAAAATGCCAGTAGCGGCGTAATCAGAAGCAGGAATCGCTGATCTCTTCTAACGAATGTGGTCAATAGAGTCAAAAGTAGTAGCGTAACGAAGAAAGAGAGGATCATGAAAGGATATTGTCCGATCATCAACGTTATTTCAGGAAATGTCTGATCAATTTTTAGCGTCGACAGGAGGGCAACAAGGTTGCAGATGGAAAATGTCAGAAAAGCCGTGAATGCAAACTTTAACCAGCTCCAAGAGGGCAGTTCGTAATTTTTCTGTACAAAAAATCCGAATAAGAGGCCCACTACTATGGGCGCTAGAATTAGACCGAATGTATAAGCGGTATCTGAATCAAAAAGATACATAGCAACAATAAGTATCAGGTTGCAGAGTAAGGCGGGGAAGAAGAAGTAACGGTTGGTCAACCTGTGATCAAGTTTGTCCTTCGGTGTATTTTTATTGATTCGATATCCCAGTTCTTCATTGATCTGTTTATCGCTGAAAAACATTTCGGACCAAATCCACCCGGGAGCAGCAAATCCAAAGCCAACGACGGCAAGTACTCCTCCACCCAACACGGCAGCGGCAGCTAACAAGGATATGAAACTGAACAGGTCGAAGTCCGGGTAAAAACTATTCTGGCAAAAATAAACTAGAAAAATCAGAAAGCCGAACGCCAGAGAGACGATCTGGAAAAATTTCCAATTGTGTTTTGCGACAAAACTGAGCGCTACGTCGAGCTCTTGAAATTGCGAGGTGCCAGATTCAAGTGCTGGTTTACTCGGTGAGCTAGCCACGGGGGCGTCCTTACTCATGATGCTTCCTTTTTCATTGCTGAGTCGGATCCAAGGTTGGCCGCAAAAGCCTTCCAAGGCGTTTGGTGTATCGCAGGCATAAAAAAACCCTGAATCTTGCGATTCAGGGTTTTCGGTATTTGGTGCCCAGAGACGGAATCGAACCGCCGACACGGGGATTTTCAATCCCCTGCTCTACCGACTGAGCTATCTGGGCAACGGGGCGCATTAAACGGGTTTTTCAGGGGGTCGTCAAGCAAGTTTTCAAAAAAAATTTAACTATTACCGTCGCTTACGTTCCGACCCCCGATAAAACGGGATTATTCAGCCGGCGGAACGTAGCCGTCAGCCTTGGCGTATTCCTCGCCGGAAAAGAACTTGTCCATCTCGCCCTGCAGGTATTTGCGGTCTTCGGCGTTCATCATGTTCAGGCGTTTTTCGTTGATCAGCAGGGTCTGGTGTTTCTGCCAGTCGGCCCAGGCCTTGGCCGAGACGTGGTCAAAAATGTCCTGACCTTTGGCGCCCGGGAATGGAGCGCGCTCCAGGGCGGGCAATTCTTCTTTGTACTTGCGGCACATGATGGTGCGGGTCATGACGACTCTCCTGCGTTCAATACGGCGGCCGCGCGTTCGAGCAAGGTTTTGACCGGGGCGGCAAGGCCCAGGCGCGGCGGGGTGGCGAGGTTATACCAGAGCCAGTCGGCCTCGGCCACGTGATGGCCGGCCTCCTGGACCTGAACCAGCCAGGGTTCGATGGACAACTGGAAGTGGCTGAAGGTGTGGACCAGGCTCGGCAGTGCTTGTTGGCTGCCCAGTTCCAGCGAGTGCTGCGAGGCCAGATGTTGCAGGTCGTCGAGGTCGTCGAGTTCCGGCAGGCTCCAGAGACCGCCCCACAAGCCCGTGGAGGGCCGACGGTAAAGCAGAATCGCGCCTTCTCCGTTGGCGAGCATCGGCATCAGCGTGCGCTTCTGTGGCACGGTTTTGCGCGGCTTGGGGATCGGGTAGCGGGTTTCCAGGCCGAGCATGTGCGCTTCGCAGCCTTTTTCCAGCGGACACAGCAGGCAGCTCGGTTTGCTGCGGGTACAGAGCGTGGCGCCCAGATCCATCATCGCCTGGGTGTAGGCGTTGACCCGATCATGGGGCGTGAAGCGCTCAGCGTTCGCCCACAGCTGTTTGGCAACCTTCGGCTCGCCCGGATAACCCTCTTGTGCGGTAAAGCGCGCCAGGACCCGTTTGACGTTGCCATCGAGGATCGGCGCCCGCAGGCCCATGCTCAGGCTGGCGATGGCGCCAGCGGTAGACAGGCCGATGCCCGGCAACTCGACAAGCTTTTCAACATCCCGCGGAAACTCGCCGCCGTACTCGGCCACGACAATCTTCGCGGTCTTCTGCAAATTGCGCGCACGGGTGTAATAGCCGAGTCCGGTCCACAGGTGCAGTACTTCGTCTTCCGGGGCGGCGGCCAGGGCCTCGACCGTCGGCAGCGAGGCCATAAACCGGTCGAAGTAATTCAGCACGGTGCTGACCTGGGTTTGCTGCAGCATGATTTCCGAGACCCACACCCGATACGGCGTGATGCCTTGTTGCCAGGGCAAATCGTGGCGTCCGTGGCGGTCGTACCATTCCAGCACCGCCGATGAAAACTTCTCGGCTCTCATCGCTTGAACAGCCCCTTCAGCGCGTTTTTCAGCTCCGGGCTGACTTTGTCGCCAAGCTTCTCGTCGATTTTTTCGCTGAGTTTGTCCCCCGCCAGTTTGCTCGCAACCTGCCCCATGCGTTCGTTGTCGAGGCGGCAGGCCTTGGCGCCTAGCTCCAGCGGGCCACGGCAACGCAGAGGCCACTCGATGCCGACGAACTTCTCGCCAACTTGGCAGGCCGGGTCCGGCATGTCGCTCTTGTCGCCTTCGACGACGATGCCCACGCGGTAATCCATGCCCAGCACCCTCAGGTCGACGTCGCCGTCACCGTTGACGGTCATGCCCGGGATACGCACTTTCAGGTCCGGGTTGCTGGCCACGCCGTTACGCAAGGTCAGGTTGCCCTTGAGCTCCTGGAACGGTGTGTCCTTGCCCCGTGGTTCACCGCTGAGGGATTTGCGGTTCAGGGTGGCGATGCCTTTGCACAGTTGTTGCTCAAGATTGGCATTGAGCAGCACGCCGTTGTTGATGACGAAACTGGCGTTGCCGTTGAGGCTGTCGATCAGTGCTTGCTGGCTATTGCCGCTGCCGGTCAACGCGCTGTTGAGCGTCACCAGACCTTTGACCGGCGGATTCTTCCCTTGGCTTTCAAGGATTTTTTCCACAGGCACTTGGGTGATGCGCGTCTGCAGGTTCAGCGCGGGTGCTGCTTGGCGCACGTCCAGGGTGCCCTTGGCTTCGAAGTTGCCGCCGTACAGGTCGCCGCGCAGGTTTTCCAGGGTCAGCAGGCCGCCTTGGCCGGTGGCCTTGAGCGCCGCGTTCTGGATCGGCAGTTTATCGAGGGTCAACTGGCCGAAGGTCAGGTCAGCGTCCGCGTCGAGTTTGCTCAAGCGCTCTACCGGCAGCAGGCGTTCAGTGCTCCATGCGGTTTTGGTCGGTGCGCTCGGCAGGGGTGTGCTGCCGGCTCCCGCCATGGCATCGGC
This sequence comes from Pseudomonas sp. LBUM1669, assembly GCF_059695705.1. Classification (NCBI taxonomy): domain Bacteria; kingdom Pseudomonadati; phylum Pseudomonadota; class Gammaproteobacteria; order Pseudomonadales; family Pseudomonadaceae; genus Pseudomonas; species Pseudomonas sp. LBUM1669. The sequence goes on from NZ_CP166784.1 coordinate 330,065, forward strand.
TTCGGTGCTGGCGACTTCGGCCTGACGCACTTGCGTCGCGCTACTGGCTTCGGCGGATTTCGGCGGCAGGTAACGGTCGACGTTGAAGGTGTCAGCCTTGAGGGTTGCGCGCAGCGATTGCTTGGCGAAGTCCTCGACGGCGATGCGGCCGCTGAAGGTGCTGTCGTCGACTTTCAGGTTGAGGTTGTCGAGCGACAGGCTGGAAGGCGTGCCCGCCAGGCGGCTGACCAGTTCGACTTTGCTCAGGCTGCCTTCGGCCATGGCCGGGAGTTTCTGGCCAATGCTGTCGACGAATTTCGCCAGGTCGAACTGGGCGATCGAAATGCCACCGCTGATTTGCGGCGTCTTGTCGAGGTCGTTGACCTTCAGTTCGCCCAGTGCGCGCAATTGGTTGGCAGAGATCTTGATGCCGGTCCATTCGGCGACGTTAGCAGCTTTATCCAGCAGCAACTGCCCTTGGGCGGCGAAGGTCATGGTCTTGCTTTGCAGCGGATCGCCGGCGACTTCGCCGGAGAGTTTCATGTCCTCGAATTTGTAGCGCTGCAAGGCGCGTTCGAAACGCAGTTCGCCATTGAGCTCGGTGCGTACCCGCAAGACCGGCTGGTTGGTGCCGAGGAACGCCGTGAGTTTGACCGGAATGTTGGTCGAGTCGTGGACCGGGCCGGTGCTCAGTTGGATGCTTTCGGCGCTGAACTGCTTGCCGGTCTTCTCGTCGCTGTATTCAACGCGGGCGTTATTGACGGTCAGGCTGTCGATGTCCAGGCGAATCGGCTGGGCCGGTTTCTCCGTCTGTGCTGTGGAGGTCGGCGCCGGTTCGCCAGCAGTGGCCGGTGGCGTGGCCGGAGTGGCTGGCGCCGGGGCCTTGCCGATGTCTTCCCAGTTGCCGTGGCCGTCCTTGTCGCGGTTCAGCCGCAAGTTCAAGCCTTCGACGCGCACATCGCTCATCTGCACTTCACGGCGCAGCAGCGGCAGCACGCGCACGGACAGACCAAGCATCTGCAAGTCGGCGAACGGCTCGGTGGGCTTGGCGAGGGTCGCGACACTGGCTTCGTGCAATTCCAGGCCAAGCCACGGGAACAGGCTCCAGCCGATATCGCCATTGAGCGTCAGCTCGATGTGGGCCTTGTCGCGGGCAATCTGGCGAATCTCGTCTTTATAGTCGTTGGGATCGAAGAGGTGGGTCAGGGCAAAGCCCAGCGCCACAATGATCAGCAACAGCCCGAGAAGCACCAGACCCAGGATTTTGCCGAACGCTTTCATGGGCGAGTCCTTGTAGTTAGTCGAATTCGAAATTTAGCCGGGGAGTATAGCGCTCCGAAGCGGACGACCGGTCAGCGATCACGTCGGCAGCACATCCAGCGGCACTTTCAGCTTGGCGGCCAGGGCCTGCGCTTCCAGATGCCCGGCAGGCGCCAGCAAACGCAATGTCGCGCCCGATTGCGAGGCCATTTTCTGCGCTTCGTTCACCAGACGCTCGGCAACGCCGCGACGACGGGTAATTTTTCGCACGCATATTTGGGACAAGTGCCAAACATCAGTTTGTCTCTGCAAACGAGCCGCTCCGAGCAACCGATCATTGAAGCGTCCGGCGATCAGCGAACCGTCGCCCAGGCAGCCTTCGATCAGCTGCAAGTCCCCTGAAAACGGGGCGAATAGCCAATCCGGGGCGTCGCGGTAAATTTTCTGCAGGTCTAGCTGATCCTGGTAAGTGGCTTCGTTCAGCGGCTCGACAATGATCGGCATGGCGGTTCCTTCAGTGGTACGAGAACAGATGACTTGCAAAAGGTGATGTCACTTTGGTTTTTCTGTCACGTACAGATGGTAACCTCTGCCAGTTCGTCCGTCCTTCTGCGACGTGATGTCGCATAAAAATGGAGCTTTACCCTGCAAAAGACAGTCATGCGTGCGCATAAGGCTGGGGGTGAAGAGTGGCTGGCGAACCATACTAATAATTGGGGGATACACAATGACCACGAGCATCACGGCGGACGGCTTCAAAGCCGACCAGCCCGCGTTCCTGTCCAAGGAGCGCATCATCGCCAAGCCCGGTTTCAACCGTTGGCTGGTACCACCGGCCGCCCTGGCCATTCACCTTTGCATCGGCATGGCCTACGGCTTTTCGGTGTTCTGGTTGCCACTGTCCAAAGCCCTGGGCGTGACCAAGGCAGTGGCCTGCGCGCCGGACATGAGCTTCATCTCGCAAGTCTTCTCGTCGCAATGCGACTGGCCGATCTCGATGCTCGGCTGGATCTACACCCTGTTCTTCATCTTCCTCGGCTGCTCGGCAGCGATCTGGGGCGGCTGGCTGGAACACGCCGGGCCTCGCAAGGCTGGCGTTGTATCGGCGCTGTGCTGGTGTGGCGGTCTGTTGATCTCGGCGCTGGGGATTTATACCCACCAGATCTGGCTGATGTGGATCGGCTCCGGGGTCATTGGCGGCATTGGCCTGGGCCTGGGTTACATCTCGCCGGTGTCGACCTTGATCAAGTGGTTCCCGGACAAGCGCGGCATGGCGACCGGCATGGCGATCATGGGCTTCGGCGGTGGTGCGATGGTCGGTGCGCCACTGGCCGCAGCCCTGATGGGCCACTTCGCTTCGGCAGACAGCGTCGGCGTGTGGCAGAGCTTCCTGGTGATGGCCGCGATCTACTTCGTGTTCATGATCGGGGGCGCACTGTCCTACCGCGTTCCGCCAACCGGTTGGAAGCCTGAAGGCTGGGCCGCTCCGGCGAAGAAAGCCTCGAACGCGATGATCACTCACCGTCACGTTCACGTGAATGTGGCGTGGAAAACCCCGCAATTCCGTCTGGTGTGGCTGGTGCTGTGCCTGAACGTGTCGGCGGGTATCGGCATCCTGGGTATGGCTTCGCCGCTGTTGCAGGAAGTGTTCGGCGGTAAATTGATCGGTGTTGACCTGCCATTCGGTCAGCTGGACGCCGGGCAACTGGCTTCGATCGCGGCGATTGCGGCCGGTTTCACCGGTTTGCTGAGTCTGTTCAACATTGGTGGTCGGTTCTTCTGGGCTTCGTTCTCGGATTACCTGGGCCGTAAAAACACCTATTTCGTGTTCTTCGCCTTGGGCTTTGCTCTGTACGCGCTGATTCCGAACCTCGGTCACCTGGGCAACGTTGCGCTGTTCGTGGCGGCGTTCTGCATCATCCTGTCGATGTACGGCGGTGGTTTTGCAACCGTGCCGGCTTACCTGGCGGACCTGTTCGGTACGCAAATGGTCGGCGCGATCCACGGTCGTCTGCTGACGGCGTGGGCGGCGGCGGGTGTGTTGGGGCCGGTGTTGGTGAACTACATTCGTGAGTATCAGCTGAGCATCGGCGTTGAACGTGCCGCGGCTTACGACATCACGTTGTACATCCTCGCAGGCCTGCTGGTGCTGGGTTTCCTGTGCAACCTGATGGTTCGCCCGGTGGCCGACAAGTACTTCATGACCGACGCCGAACTGGCTGCCGAACAGGCGCTGGGCCACGACAAGGGTGCTGATGCCAGCACCGTGCTGGAGTGGAAAGCGGCGCCGGGCACCAAGCCGTTGGCGGTTGCTGCGTGGCTGGTGGTGGGTATTCCGTTGGCGTGGGGTGTTTGGGTGACGCTGCAGAAAACGGCAGTGCTGTTCCACTAATTCCGCGTACCTCCTGTAGGAGCGAAGCTTGCTCGCGAAGAACGATAACGCGGTGTGTCAGGCACACCGTCTTCGCGGGCAAGCCTAGCTCCTACATGTCATTACAGGTACATCTCCGACAACACCGGGTTCTGTCCGTCAGTCATATCACCTCCCGTGTTTCTGTTTCGCGCCCGCGCCCCTATAATGGCTGCCTTTTTCGCCCAATGATTTTGCGGAGCTGGTGATGGCCGAACGTAAGGCGTCAGTCGAGCGCGACACTCTGGAAACCCAGATCAAAGCCTCGATCAACCTGGATGGCACCGGAAAGGCCCGATTTGATATCGGTGTTCCTTTTCTTGAGCACATGCTGGACCAGATCGCCCGTCACGGGCTGATCGACCTGGATATTGTCAGCAAGGGCGACCTGCATATCGACGACCACCACACCGTGGAAGACGTCGGTATCACCTTGGGTCAAGCCTTCGCCAAAGCCATCGGCGACAAAAAAGGCATCCGTCGCTACGGCCACGCCTACGTGCCGCTCGATGAAGCGCTGTCGCGCGTGGTGATCGACTTCTCCGGCCGTCCTGGCCTGCAGATGCATGTTCCCTACACCCGCGCCACCGTTGGTGGTTTCGACGTTGACCTGTTCCAGGAATTCTTCCAGGGCTTCGTCAACCATGCGCTGGTCAGCCTGCACATCGACAACCTGCGTGGCACCAACACCCACCACCAGATCGAAACCGTGTTCAAGGCTTTCGGCCGCGCCCTGCGCATGGCCGTAGAGCTCGACGACCGCATGGCCGGTCAGATGCCGTCGACCAAAGGCGTTCTGTAATGCAGACGGTCGCGGTTATCGATTACGGCATGGGCAACCTGCACTCGGTGGCCAAGGCCCTCGAGCACGTTGGTGCCGGCAAGGTCCTGATCACCAGCGATGCCGATGTGATTCGCGAAGCCGACCGGGTGGTTTTCCCCGGCGTCGGTGCGATTCGCGACTGCATGGCGGAGATCCGTCGCCTGGGCTTCGACTCGCTGGTGCGCGAAGTCAGCCAGGACCGTCCGTTCCTAGGCATCTGCGTCGGCATGCAAGCCTTGCTCGACAGCAGTGAAGAGAATGACGGCGTTGACTGCATCGGCCTGTTTCCGGGTGCGGTGAAGTTCTTCGGCAAGGACCTGCACGAAGATGGCGAACACCTGAAAGTCCCGCACATGGGCTGGAACGAAGTGAAGCAGACGGTGAGTCACCCGCTGTGGCACAACATTCCGGACCTGGCGCGTTTCTACTTCGTGCACAGCTACTACATCGCCGCCGGCAATGCGCGGCAGGTGGTGGGTGGCGGTCACTACGGTGTCGATTTCGCTGCGGCGCTGGCCGATGGCTCGCGTTTCGCCGTGCAGTTCCACCCGGAGAAGAGCCATACCCATGGCCTGCAATTGCTGCAGAACTTCGCTGCGTGGGATGGTCGCTGGTAAATGGCAGCCAAGAAAACGAAGCCACCGATCCTGACCCTCACTCCCGAACAGGAGAACGAGGCCAATCACAAGATCAAACGCTTCATGGAGGACCGCTTCGAGCTGGACCTGGGTTCGTTCGAAGCGGCCGAAATCCTTGAGCTGTTTACCCGTGAAATTGCGCCGCACTATTACAACAGGGCGATTTTCGATGTGCAGACACACCTCAAAGAGAGGTTCGAAAGCATCGAAAGCGACCTGTGGGCGCTCGAGAAAAACTGATTTCCGAGCGAAGCTGAACACTCGAATTTGAAGGTTTGCCAGATGCTGATTATTCCCGCTATCGATCTTAAAGACGGTGCCTGTGTTCGTCTGCGCCAGGGCCGCATGGAAGATTCCACGGTGTTCTCCGATGACCCGGTGAGCATGGCTGCCAAGTGGGTGGAGGGCGGTTGCCGTCGTCTGCATCTGGTCGACCTGAACGGCGCCTTCGAAGGCCAGCCGGTCAATGGCGAAGTGGTCACTGCCATCGCCAAGCGCTACCCGAACCTGCCGATCCAGATCGGTGGCGGCATCCGCTCCCTGGAAACCATCGAGCACTACGTCAAGGCAGGCGTGAGCTATGTGATCATCGGCACCAAAGCCGTGAAAGATCCAGCCTTCGTCGCTGAAGCCTGCCGCGCGTTCCCGGGCAAAGTGATCGTCGGTCTGGACGCCAAAGACGGTTTCGTCGCCACCGACGGCTGGGCTGAAATCAGCACCATTCAGGTGATCGACCTGGCCAAGCAATTCGAAGCCGACGGCGTGTCCGCGATCGTTTATACCGACATCGCCAAAGACGGCATGATGCAGGGCTGCAACGTACCGTTCACCGCTGCCCTGGCCGCTGCCACGCGCATTCCGGTGATCGCTTCCGGCGGTATTCACAACCTGGGTGACATCAAGTCGCTGCTCGACGCCAAGGCGCCAGGCATCATCGGCGCGATCACCGGCCGGGCGATCTACGAAGGCACCCTCGACGTCGCTGAAGCGCAAGCTTTCTGCGATTCGTACAAAGGCTGAGGACTGACCATGGCGCTGGCCAAACGCATCATCCCTTGCCTGGACGTGGACAACGGCCGGGTCGTCAAAGGTGTGAAGTTCGAGAACATTCGTGATGCCGGCGATCCGGTGGAAATCGCCCGTCGCTACGACGAGCAAGGCGCCGACGAGATTACCTTTCTCGACATCACCGCCAGCGTCGATGGCCGCGACACCACGCTGCACACCGTCGAGCGCATGGCCAGCCAGGTATTCATCCCGCTGACCGTGGGCGGTGGCGTGCGCACCGTGCAGGACATTCGCAACTTGCTGAATGCCGGTGCGGACAAGGTTTCGATCAATACCGCAGCGGTGTTCAACCCGGAGTTCGTTGGCGAAGCGGCCCAGCATTTCGGCTCGCAGTGCATCGTCGTCGCCATCGACGCCAAGAAAGTCTCCGGCCCGGGCGAAACCCCGCGCTGGGAGATCTTCACCCACGGCGGCCGCAAACCGACCGGCCTCGACGCCGTTGAGTGGGCGATGAAAATGGAAGGCCTCGGTGCCGGTGAAATCCTGCTGACCAGCATGGACCAGGACGGCATGAAAAACGGCTTCGACCTGGGCGTGACGCGCGCCATCAGCGATGCGCTGGGTATCCCGGTGATTGCCTCCGGCGGCGTCGGCAACCTGCAGCATCTGGCCGACGGCATCATCGAAGGCCACGCGAGCGCAGTATTGGCGGCGAGTATTTTCCACTTCGGCGAATACACCGTGCAGGAAGCCAAGGCCTACATGGCCCATCGCGGGATCGTGATGCGCTAAACAAATCCATGCAGGCCAGTGGACAGCATGGCGGGCTCAAGGCACTCTTGGGCACGCCATGGATTTCGGTAGCCCGACATGATCAAACGTCTTCTTCTTGTCCTCGCCAGCGCTTCTCTGTTGCTCATCAATGGGGTCCACGCTGAAGAAAGTCCCGACACCGACCTGGTGTTGCTGACGGAAAATTTCCCGCCGTACAACATGGCGAAGAACGGCAAAAACTTCGCTCAGGATGAGAACATCAATGGCATTGCTGTGGACATCGTCCGCGAGATGTTCAAACGTGCCGATGTCACCTACAGCCTGACACTGCGCTTCCCTTGGGAGCGAATCTACAAACTCGCCCTCGAGAAACCCGGCTACGGCGTGTTCGTGATGGCGCGCTTGCCGGATCGCGAGAAGCTGTTCAAGTGGGTTGGTCCCATCGGCCCGGATGACTGGATCATGCTGGCCAAGGCTGATAGCAAGATCAGCCTGGAGACCCTGGATCAGGCGCGCAAATACAAAATCGGCGCGTATAAGGGCGATGCGATTGCCGAGACGCTGGCCAAGCAAGGGTTGAAGCCCATTGTGGTGCTGCGCGATCAGGACAACGCGAAAAAACTGGTGAGTGGTCAGATTGATTTGTGGGCCACGGGCGATCCGGCTGGGCGCTATCTGGCGCGTCAGGAAGGCGTTAACGGCCTCAAGACGGTGTTGCGGTTCAATAGCGCCGAGTTGTACCTGGCGTTGAACAAAGATGTACCGGATGAAGTAGTGGCCAAGCTGCAAGCTGCACTGGATCAGCTTCGCAAAGAAGGCGTGGTGGACGAGATCATGGCGCGGTATCTCTAGCCGCCCACCATTCCCGAGCCACCACCGCTCCCTGTAGGAGCCGGCTTGCTGGCGAAGCGGCCTCAAATCTTGCATCGATCTCACTGCCGCCATCGCCAGCAAGCCGGCTCCTACAGGGGTTAGGTGGTGTCGCTGATTACCGGTACACGCCATCCTTACCGTGAGCAGCCGTTGCGCGATTGCTGCGCACGCTGATCATCTGCTTGATGTCGATCCACTCGATCCCCTGCGCCTTGAGCTTCGGCAATTCGCGCTCCAGCACCGCCAGTGTCTGCGGATACGGATGCCCGATCATCACCGCCGAGCCCTGCTTGCGTGCCAGATCAATCGCCGTCTGTAGTTGCGTAAAAATCGCCGCCTCGGTGCGCTCATCATCCAGAAACACATCCCGCGAAACACTCGCCAAGCCAATTTTCTGCGCCTCGGCCGCCGCGACGGTTTGCGCGCTGGTGCGGCTGTCGACGAAGAGCTTGTGCCGGCGCTGCAAGTCCGCCATCAACCAGGCCATGGCGGGTTGCTGAGCGGTCATGCGGCTGCCCATATGGTTGTTGATACCGGCGGTATAAGGCACGACCTTGAATGCCGCGCTCAGGCGTTTCTCAAGTTCGTCGATGGGCAAGTCGGGATGCCAGGCGAACGGGCCGGTGGCCGGATCCATGGGCATGTGCAGGATGACGATCTTGCCGGCGCGATGGGCTTCGCGGGCGAATTCGGTGGCGTGGGGGGTGTCGGGCATGATCGCCGCGGTCACCGGACCGGGCAGGGCTAGCACACGACGATCCCGGGGCAGGTTCTGCCCCAGGTCATCGATGATCAATGTCAGGTAGGCCTTGTGTGGCGTCGGCTTGGCGGGTTCTGCGTGAGCAACACCCGCCAGACAGCACAGCAGACCGATCAAGAACCGCAGGCGCACCTCAGCGACCGGAGGTGATGCTCAGCCCTTTGAGCAGGCTCAGCGCCTGGGCCAATTGGTAATCGTCATCCTGTGGCATTGCTTTGGCTTTACCGCTGGAACCGGTCGGTTTGTCGGCGCCGCCGTTGCCATTGCCCAGGTGACCCTGCAGGTCGGCTTCCTTGAAGTATTCGCCGTCCTGCTCGTTGGTGATCTTGGCCTTGCGCACTTCGATGTCCGGGACGATGCCCTGGGCCTGGATCGAGCGGCCGTTCGGCGTGTAGTACAGCGCCGTGGTGATCTTCAGTGCGCGATCGTTGTTCAGTGGCAGCACGGTTTGTACCGAGCCTTTGCCGAAACTGGTGGTGCCCATGACCACCGCGCGTTTTTGATCCTGCAAGGCGCCGGCGACAATTTCCGAAGCCGAGGCGCTGCCGCCGTTGATCAGCACAACCATTGGCACGGCTTCGCTTTCGTCTTTGCCGGTGGCAGAGAAGCGCAGCTCGGAGTTGGCGATGCGGCCCTTGGTGTAAACGATCAGGCCCTTGGTGATGAAGTGGTCGACCACTTCCACCGCCGATTGCAGCACGCCGCCCGGGTTGTTGCGCAGGTCGAGAATGATGCCGTTGAGCTTCTTGCCATTGTCCTTGCGCAACTTGGTCAGGGCCTTGGAAACTTCTTCGCCGGTCTTGACCTGGAACTGGGTGATGCGGATGTAGCCGTAGCCCGACTCCAGCAGCTGCGCCTTGACGCTCTTCACTTGAATGATCGCGCGGGTCAGGGTCACGTCGAACGGTGTCCCGCCGTCGCGCACCAGGGTCAGGGTGATTTTCTGGCCGATCTTGCCGCGCATCTTGTCCACGGCTTCGGTCATGCTCTGGCCGCGAGTCGGCTGGCCGTTGATCTTGACGATGAAGTCGCCAGCCTGAATGCCAGCCTTGGAGGCCGGGGTGTCATCGATGGGCGAAACCACTTTGATGAAACCGTCTTCGGCGCCGACTTCGATGCCCAGGCCGCCGAATTCGCCGCTGGTGCTTTCCTGCAATTCAGCGAAGTCTTCCGGGCCCAGGTAGGCGGAGTGCGGATCGAGGTTGCTGAGCATGCCTTTGATGGCGTTTTCCAGCAGGGTCTTGTCGTCCACCGGTTCGACATAGGCGGCCTTGATCCGATCCATGACCTCGGCAAAGGTGCGCAACTCTTCCAGGGGCAACGGCGCCTTGGTGGTCGCAGCAGTGCCCGCAGGCGCGACCGCCGGGGCCGGTTGAGCGGCAAACGCCAGAGGCGCGCCGATCACCAGGGCAATCGTCAGGGCCAGCGAGGTAAGGCGGGACAAATGCAGCATGTCGAACGAACTCCTAATGTAGGTGACTCAACGCCTATCCTTGCGCGCGGCACCATTGCGCCGGATCACTCGGGTGACCCTGCTGACGAATAGCGAAATACAGCGCTGGTGTGTCCTGCCCGCCACTGTTACCGACAGTGGAGATGGACTCACCGGCTTTTACCACGTCACCCGCAGACTTGAGCAGCGTCTGGTTGTGACCATAAAGACTCAAAAAACCGTTGCCGTGGTCGAGAATCACCAGCAGCCCGGCGCCACGCAACCAGTCGGCGAACACCACGCGACCGCCATGTACGGCGTGCACCTGGCTGCCGGCGGAGGCGCTGATCATCACGCCGTCCCACTTGGTACGGGCGTCGTCGCCACGGGATTCACCAAAGCGTGCCAGCAGTCGACCATCAACGGGCCACGGAAGTTTGCCGCGAGTTGAAGCAAAAGCGCCGCCGAAGGTTTCGCCTGAACTTGAAACCAGTGCGCCAGGTGTTGATTTAACCGGTTTACGTGGGGCGTCAGTGGCATCTGCCTGTTCCTGAGCCTCACGTAAACGCTTTTTTTCGGCTTCCTGCTGGGCGATGAGCGCTTTTTGTCGCGCCTCTTCAGCCTCTCGAGCCTGGCGGGCCAGGGTTTCTTCGATGGTTTTAAGGACTTTAGACAGGTCTGCCTGATCCTGCTCGCGGGCGGCCAGCTTCTGGTCGCGAGCCTTCACGTCGTCGCTCAGCTTGGTCAGGACTTGCTGGCGCTCCTTGCGAACCTTGTCGAGTTCGTCGCGCTGGCTGTCGAGGCTGCTTTTCTGCACCAGCAATTGCGCCTGTTGCAACGCGATGTCTTTTTCGACATTGGCCAGTTGGCGCAGGGTTTCGTTGAAATTCTTCAGCTGCTCCAGGCGGGCCTGGCTCAGGTAGTCGTAATAGGTGAGGGTGCGGGCGAATTTTTCCGGATTCTGCTGGTTCAGCAAGAGCTTCAAGTACTCCTGACGGCCGTTCTGATAGGCCGCACGGGCCTGAATGGCGATCAGTCGCTGCTGTTCAGTGCGCGCGCTCTGGAGTTTTTTTTTCTCTCCATCGAGTCGCTGCAGCTCGGATTCGCTTTTCTTCAGCTCTTTTTGCAGGGCTTCGACCTGCTTCTCGAGCTTGCCCATTTCGGTCTCGGTGCCCTTGAGGTCTTTCTGCACACCGGATTTTTCCTCCTGCAGCTTGCCCAGCAGTTTTTTCAGCTCGGCAATGTCCTGACGCGTGGCGTCCAACTGTTGTTGGGTTTGCGCGCGCTCGTCAGCGAAGGCCGGTTGGAGCAGGCAAGTCAGAGCAAGGGCAATCAGGACGCGAAGCATAGAGGCGGGCGACACCAGGGAAAGGGACGGCCTAGTATGCCCGCCAAGCGCCGCAAAAAAAACGCCCAATTGGGGTTGTGTGATAACTGGAGCAGTGTCGCATCTGAAAACACCCAAAAACCAATGTGGGAGCGGGCTTGCTCGCGAATGCGGTGTGTCAGTCGACATCAACGTTGACTGACACACCGCATTCGCGAGCAAGCCCGCTCCCACAGGGGTTAGCGGTGTTTGATAGGGCTGATTACACCAGAATCGACGTGCCGGTCATTTCAGATGGTTTTTCCAGGCCCATCAGCATCAACATGGTCGGTGCCACATCCGCCAGTACGCCGCCATCACGCACCTTGAAGTCACGCTTGCCGACGTAGATGAACGGCACCGGCTCAGTGGTGTGCGCGGTGTGAGCCTGGCCAGTGGATTCATCGGACATTTGCTCGACGTTGCCGTGGTCGGCCGTAATCAGCGCTTCGCCGCCGACCTTGTCCAACGCTTCGACGATGCGACCAACGCACAGGTCCAGACATTCAACAGCTTTCACTGCTGCGTCGAACACGCCGCTGTGGCCGACCATGTCGCCGTTGGCGTAGTTGACCACGATCACGTCGTAACGCTGATTTTCAATGGCGTCGACGATGCGGTCGGTGACTTCCGGGGCGCTCATCTCGGGCTGCAAGTCATAGGTGGCGACTTTCGGCGACGGGATCAGGATGCGTTCTTCGCCCGGGAACGGTTCTTCGCGACCGCCGGAGAAGAAGAAGGTTACGTGGGCGTATTTCTCGGTTTCGGCGATGCGCAGCTGGGTCTTGCCGTTTTGCGCCAGGTAATCGCCCAGCACGTTGTCCAGGCTGCCGGCGGCAAAGGCCGATGGCGCGGGAATGCTGGCGGCGTATTGGGTCAGCATCACGAAACCGGCCAGTTTCGGCTGGCGCGCACGTTCGAATTCCTTGAAATCGTCTTCGACGAACACGCGGGTCAGTTCACGGGCGCGGTCGGCGCGGAAGTTCATGAAGACCACGGCGTCGCCGTCTTCGACTTTCACCGGCTCGCCGATGGAAGTGGCTTTGACGAATTCATCGCTCTCGCCGCGCTCATAGGCAGCTTGCAGCCCTTCCTGTGCGGTGGCGGCATTGAATTCGCCGTTGCCGTCGACAATCAGGTTGTAGGCCTGGGACACGCGGTCCCAACGGTTGTCGCGGTCCATGGCGAAGTAACGGCCGACGATGCTGGCGATCCGGCCTTTGCCCAAAGCCTGGAACGTCGCGTCGAGCAGTTCGATGGACGACTGGGCGCTTTTCGGCGGTGTATCGCGGCCGTCGAGGAAGGCGTGCAGGTAGATTTTTTCAGCGCCGCGCTTGTAGGCCAGTTCGGCCATGGCGACCAGGTGATCCTGGTGGCTGTGAACGCCGCCATCGGACAGCAGGCCCATGAAGTGCACGGCTTTGCCGGCAGCAACGGCTTTATCCACCGCGGCGCAGATGGTCGGGTTCTCGAAAAACTCGCCGTCACGGATCGATTTGGTCACGCGAGTAAAATCTTGATACACCACGCGACCGGCGCCCAGGTTCATGTGGCCGACTTCGGAGTTGCCCATCTGGCCGTCCGGCAGACCGACGTCCATGCCGCTGCCCGAGATCAGGCCGTTCGGCACAGTGGCCCACAAGCGGTCCAGTACGGGCTTCTTCGCCGCAAACACGGCGTTGGATTCAGGGCTCTCACTGTGACCGAAGCCGTCGAGAATAATCAGGACCAAAGGTTTAGGCGTGGTAGTCATGGATTCCACTCGTGGCTGAATTAAAAGAGGGCGATGGAAAAGGGAGTGGCAGTTTAAAGCGAAGTTCCGGCCACGTCACCGCCGGACGGGGTTTGGCCCACCATAGTGGCTGTGTATACTGGCCGACATTTTAACGCCCTGGAACCTCCTTCGATGGTTGCTCACCTGATTGAATTTGCCACTAACCACTATCTGCTCGTCGGTATCTTCGTCGTACTGCTGGCGTTGCTGATCGCTTATCAGATGCAAGGCGGCGGCCGCAGCCTGAGCACCGGTGAACTGACCGGGCTGGTCAACAAGGACGCAGGCGTTGTGATCGACATTCGTTCGGTCAAGGATTTCACCGCCGGTCACATTGTTGGCGCGTTGAATATTCCCCACGACAAACTGACCGCTCGCATTGCCGAACTGGAAAAGCACAAGGCCAAGACCATCATCCTTGTCGATGCCATGGGCCAGACCGCCGGCACCCACGCCCGCGAACTGATGAAGGCCGGCTACACCGCCGCCAAGCTGTCCGGCGGTATTTCCAGCTGGAAAGGCGACAACCTGCCGCTGGTGAAGTGATATGAGCAACGTCGTCGTCTATTCCAGCGATTACTGCCCCTACTGCTCGCGAGCCAAGTACCTGCTCGAGAACAAAGGCGTGGCTTTCGAAGAGATCAAGGTCGATGGCAAGCCGCAGGTGCGTGCCGCCATGGCCCAGAAGGCCGGACGGACGTCCGTGCCGCAGATCTGGATCGGCGAGCGCCACATTGGTGGCTGTGATGATTTGTTTGCCCTTGAGCGCGCCGGCAAGCTCGACGCCATGCTCAAGGCCTGAATGCCTTCCCTATAAGACCCCAAGATCAGAAAGGATCTGAGATGACTGACCAACAGAACACTGCAGCTAGCGAAGAAGACACCGCACCGCAATTCTCCTTGCAGCGCATCTATGTACGTGACTTGTCGTTCGAAGCCCCGAAAAGCCCGGCGATCTTCCGCCAGCAGTGGGAGCCAAGCGTCGGTCTGGATCTGAATACTCGTCAAAAGGCGCTGGAAGGCGACTTCCACGAAGTCGTGCTGACTTTGTCCGTGACCGTGAAAAACGGTGAAAACGGAGAAGTGGCGTTCATCGCTGAAGTGCAACAGGCCGGGATCTTCCTGATCAAGAACCTGGACGACGCTTCGATGAGCCACACCCTCGGCGCGTTCTGCCCGAACATCCTGTTCCCTTACGCTCGCGAAACCCTGGACAGCCTGGTGACCCGCGGCTCGTTCCCGGCCCTGATGCTGGCGCCGGTGAACTTCGACGCGCTGTACGCACAAGAACTGCAACGCATGCAGGCGGCTGGCGAGACTCCGACCGTTCAGTAATCGGTCTGAGCGTCGAAGCAAGTCCAATGTGGGAGCGGGCTTGCTCGCGAAAGCGGTGTAACAGTCAACGATGATGTTGAATGTTATGGCCCCTTCGCGAGCAAGCCCGCTCCCACATTTGTTATGCGGTGTTATTTGAAGCCGAGCTGGCGCCAGCCTTCGTAGACGGCGACCGCCACGGTGTTCGACAGGTTCAGGCTGCGGCAGCCTTCGCGCATCGGCAAGCGCAGGCGTTGTTCGCCGGGCAGGGCCTCGAGCACTTCCGCCGGCAAACCACGGCTTTCCGGGCCGAACAGGAACGCGTCGCCCTCGGCGAAACTGGCATCGTGGAACGGACGCGAGCCCTTGGTGGTGAACGCGAACAGCCGAGGATGGCCAAGGCTTTCCAGGCAACTGGCGAGGTCCGCGTGGCGTTGCAGGGTGGCATACTCGTGGTAGTCGAGACCGGCGCGGCGCAGGCGCTTGTCGTCCATCTCGAAGCCCAGCGGTTCGATCAAATGCAGGTGGCAGCCACTGTTGGCGCACAGCCTGATAACGTTGCCGGTATTCGGCGGAATTTCTGGTTGAAAGAGGATGACGTGAAACATGCACGGCTCCGAAGGTAAAGATGAGCGGCATTCTACGCCGCCCATCGATCCACGTTCGAAACTATTACCGCGGGTGATGGGTTCGCTGGCGATTGTCGGACTGATGGTGGGGCTGATGATCGGTCGCTTGACCACGCCTGACCCCAGCGAATTGCAACAGATCGAGGTGACGGACGATGGGCTGGTGGTGTGGTTCAACAACGAACCCAAGTCCCATGGCGAATTCGTGGACGGCAGCCTCGCGCTGCTGTTCGAGGCGCAAGGCAAGGCGCAGAAAGGTCAGCTCAAGCTCAACGACAAGGTCGTGAACTGGCGGACGCGCTTGAGTGATGGGGGGTTGTTGCTGACGGTAGTGGCGGCCCGGCCACTGCAGGGCGAGTGGACCGGTAGCGAGGTCGATGACCGTTGGCGGCTGGAGATCCATCTCCGGGAGCAATAAAAGAGGGAATCCCCGGCCTGCCTGTACCAAGGTTCCCAAAACGGCAGGGCTCGCGCATGGCGTCGAGCCCGGTGTAAAGAAGGAACCCCTGACCTGCCTGTATCAAGGGCCCCAAAACTGGAGGGGCTCGTCGCAAGTGCGGTGTGAGCCCGATGTAAAGAGGGGAATCCCCGGCCTGCCTGTACCAAGGTCCCCGAAACCGGGTAGTGAACTGAATCACTGAATGGACTATTGCAGGGGGCGTGCCAGGTTTTAACAAGTTGAAACAGAAAGCTGCCTTGGAATGCCGAAAGCCCCGAGATTCGGGGCTTTCGTGTTTTTTCGGTAGCGGTTCGGTTGCGAAAGCGAACGGGGTTTTGAATGAGTTTTTGTGCGCGATTGCGGTTCACGGTGCATTCAGTCGGTGCACGTTGGCCCCAAAAGCTTCGCGGGCAAGCCTCGCTCCTACAGGGTTTGTGCCATTTCAAGATCGGCGCATGACCTGTAGGAGCGAGGCTTGCCCGCGAATGGATGCAACTGTCAGCGAAGATCTAGAGGCTGTTTAGCCCTCTTCCCCTTCATCATCATCCCCACCATCAACCTTCATTCCCAATTCCTTGATTTTGCGCGTCAGGGTATTACGCCCCCAACCCAGCAGAACCGCAGCATCCCGACGCCGTCCGGCGGTATGTTTCAAGGCGGTTTCGATCATGATCCGCTCGAATGCCGGTACGGCGCTGTCGAGCAAACTCGATTGACCGCGAGCCAACGCCTGATCAGCCCATTGACGCAACGCTTGCTCCCAATTGGTCACTGGTGCTGAATCCTGCGGCAGGCTCAGCAGTTCCGGCGGCAGGTCGCTGATGTGCACTTCGCGACCCGAAGCCATCACTGTGATCCAGCGGCAGGTGTTCTCCAACTGACGCACGTTGCCGCCCCACGGCAGGTTCTTCAGGTATTCCTCGGTTTCGCTTTTCAGCAGCTTCGGTTCCACCGCCAATTCTTGCGCGGCACGGCTGAGGAAGTGCTTGGCGAGGGTCGGGATGTCTTCGCGACGGTCCGACAGCCGTGGAATGTGGATGCGGATCACGTTGAGGCGGTGGAACAAGTCCTCACGGAATTTCCCGGCGTGCACCAGGGTTTCCAGGTTCTGGTGCGTCGCAGCGATGATGCGCACATCGACCTTCACCGGCGTATGACCGCCGACGCGGTAGAACTCGCCATCGGCCAGAACGCGCAGCAAACGCGTCTGGGTGTCCGCTGGCATGTCGCCGATTTCATCGAGGAACAGCGTGCCGCCGTCCGCCTGCTCAAAGCGCCCGCGACGCAGGTTGGCCGCGCCGGTGAATGCGCCTTTCTCATGGCCGAACAGTTCGGACTCCATCAAGTCTTTCGGAATCGCCGCCATGTTCAGCGCGATGAACGGCGATGCCGCCCGTGGACTGTGGCGGTGCAGGGCGTGGGCCACCAATTCTTTACCGGTACCGGATTCGCCGTTGATCAGCACGGTGATATTGGAGTGGCTCAGGCGACCGATGGCGCGAAACACTTCCTGCATCGCCGGCGCTTCGCCGATGATTTCCGGGGTGCGGGTCAAGGCGACCGGGACTTCCAGTCCTTGCTGTTCCTGGGCGTGCTGGTTCGCACGTTTGACCAGCGAAACGGCTTCGTCGACGTCGAACGGTTTTGGCAGGTATTCAAACGCGCCGCCCTGATAGGACGCGACAGCGCTGTCCAGATCGGAGTGCGCAGTCATGATGATCACCGGCAACCGTGGGTGTTGTTCGCGAATCCGCGCCAGAAGGTCCAGGCCGCTGGCCCCCGGCATGCGGATGTCGGAGATGATCACGTCCGGCTGCTGGCGCGCCAGGCGGCTCATCACGCCATCGGCGCTGTCGAAGCTTTGCGTGGTCATGCCTTCCTGCTGCAAGGCTTTTTCCAGGACCCAACGGATAGAACGGTCGTCATCGACGATCCACACGGTTTCACTACGGCTCATGTCGATGTGGCTCCTTGTTCCAGGGGCAGGAAGATCGAGAAAGTGGTGTGGCCTGGGTGGCTGTCACATTCGATCAGGCCCTGGTGCTGGCTGATGATGTTCTGGGTAATGGCCAGGCCCAGCCCGGTACCGTCCGGGCGGCCGCTGACCATGGGAAAGAAGATGGTTTCTTGCAGGTCCGCGGGAATCCCGGGGCCGTTGTCGATGATTTCGATCTTGGTCACCAGGCGATGCCGCACGTGGCCGATGGTGAACTGGCGCATGGCGCGGGTGCGCAGGCTGATGCGGCCCAGGCGCAGCTCGTTCTGGCTGCTGATGGCCTGCATCGCGTTGCGCACGATGTTCAACACGGCCTGGATCATTTGTTCGCGGTCGATCAAGACGTCGGGAATGCTTGGGTCGTAGTCGCGCACCAAAGTGATGCAGCCCTGACTTTCGGCCTCGACCAGATGACAGACACGCTCCAGCACCTCGTGGACGTTGCACATGGCCAGCGATGGCAACTTGTTGGAGCCGAGCATGCGATCCACGAGGTTTCGCAGACGGTCGGCTTCTTCAATGATGACGTTGGTGTAATCGCGCAGGCTTTCTTCCGGCAGTTCGCGGGCGAGCAGCTGAGCCGCGCCGCGAATACCGCCCAGCGGATTCTTGATTTCGTGAGCGAGACCGCGCACCAGCATTTTGCTGGTTTCCTGCTTCGACAGCTGCGCCTCTTCCTTGGTGATCCGCAGCAAGCGGTCACGGGGGTGGACTTCCAGCAGCAGCATCGTGGCGCCGTTGGCCAGGATCGGCGTTACTGCGTAGTCGACGGTCAACGTCTGGCCGGTGAGGGCGGTGAGCATCGCTTCGCGCTTGGTGAACGGGTGCGCCTGCTCGACCGCCTGGCGCAAGGAATTCAGCGCTTCGGTGGATTCGGTGAACAACTCGCTGATGAACTGCCCATGGCTACGCTGACCGCTGATGGCCAAGAGCATCTCCGCCGCCGGGTTCATGTACTCAAGGCGCAATTCGGCGTCGAGCAAAATGGTAGCGGTGGTCAGATTGTCGAGAAGCAGACGATGGAGTGCATCACTGATGGTCATTTAGGACCTCTTTTGGAGCAGGGCATGCGCGTGAATAACGCGCTGATACGAGGAAAATGCAAAAACCAAACCAAGGCTCCGAAAAGAAGCGTTTAAGGCCTGAAACGGGCGTTTGACGCTCGTTTGCGTGGCGTTCTGCCGGCTTTCGCGGGTACTTTCGAACCAAAATGGGTTGAGATTTGGGAACGGTGCAACCTATTGCACCAATATAGTGCGTAAAGCTGAACGGCGTTAGAAGAAACGCAGGAAGGGGTTTTTTTCTTCCTCGGGTTTGTCTTTGAGCGGACATTCCGGCCGTTGGCCGTAGTCGGTGAGGACGCAGGGTTTGACTTTGCGCTTCTGTGCGAGGGAGATGCGCAGCATCTGGAAGGGTTGATTGGCCGTGCGTTCTACGGTGCGGCCTTGTTCGTCGAGGATTTCCACGGACAGGTTGTGGCTGCCGCGGTCGATGTTGCTCAGGGCGAACACCGGACTGAGGCCGGGCTCGGCGGTGGGTTGGCCGTCGAGCAGCAATCGGTAGCGGTGCCCTCGTTGCAGGCCGGGTTCATGGGTGACACTGACGATCAGCTCACCGGCATTGCTACGGACCGTAGCGTCCGGTTCCGGGACCAGCACGCGGAGCATGTCGTAATGGAACAATGGTTTGTCTTCGGTTTTTTGCTTGGCAATCACCGGCGTCGCCCCGGTGGGGTTGGCAGACATGCGATTGCTCGTCGCCAGCGGCACGCGCTTGGCGTTGCCTGAGCCTGGCTGGTCGGTGTAGACCCGATGGCCCTGAGCGTCGACGTAGGTGAACACCTCGGCCGTGACCGGCAGTGCGATCAGGCAGGCGATCAGCAGCCACATCCTCATCGCTTGTGCACCCGTTGCACGGTGAATGTCACCGTCGGGCTTTGCTGGACGATGTTCTCACCGTCGATTACTTGCACTGCCAGGCTGTGTTCGCCACGGTCGATGTTCACCAGTTGCAGGATCGGCACGTTGCTCGATTGCCCGTAGGGTTGGCCGTCAAGCAACAACCTGAACAGGTGCGGCGCTCGCAGGCGCGGTTTGATCAGGACGCTGACGGTGAACGTGCCGTTGTTGGCGCGCAGGGCTTCGTCGGTGGGCAGGCCGGTCAACTCCAGTACCTCATAGGCGCTGCGCGGTTGCTCGCGGTTGCCGGTTTCGGCAGCGGGCGCAGGAGGTGCCTGGGGCGCAACGCTGTTGAGCGGTGGCAACTCGACCGGCTGCGCCTTGACGCCGTCGGGTGGTTGATTGCTATAGGCGGTGTTCCCGGAGGCGTCGGTGTACTTATAGATCTGCGCTGCGGCGGGCAGGGCGATCATCAGCAACATCAAAAGAAAACCACGACCCATAAAATCGACCGGAAGCGAAAGCGTTGGGGTGCAGCATAGGTCAGGGGGTGGTGATTGACCCAGCTCGTTAACATTTGGGCATGAATTGCCAAAATCCCTCAAACACCACAAAACCCCTGTGGGAGCGGGCTTGCTCGCGAAAGCGGAGTGTCAGTCACCATCAATGCAAGCTGACACACTGCATTCGCGAGCAAGCCCGCTCCCACAGGGTTTTTCAGTGATCGCCAAATCGCGGGCATAAAAAAGACCTCCCGAAGGAGGCCTCTTTTTTGTCACGCCGCTTGCACAGGCGCTACCGGATCAGCAGCTGTAGTACAGCTCATATTCCAGTGGGTGTACGAAGGTACGTACTTTGATTTCTTCTTCGCTTTTCAGAGCGATGTAAGCGTCGATGAAGTCATCGGAGAACACGCCGCCTTTGGTCAGGAACGCACGACCTTTGTCCAGCTCTTCCAGAGCTTCTTTCAGGCTGCCGCAAACTTGTGGGATCTCTTTCGCCTCTTCAGGCGGCAGGTCGTACAGGTTTTTGTCAGCTGCATCGCCAGGGTGGATCTTGTTCTGGATGCCGTCCAGGCCGGCCATTACCAGGGCAGCGAAGGCCAGGTACGGGTTGGCTGCTGGATCCGGGAAGCGGGCTTCGATACGGCGAGCACGAGGGCTGGACACGTAAGGAATACGGATCGAAGCGGAACGGTTACGAGCCGAGTAGGCCAGCATTACCGGAGCTTCGAAACCTGGGACCAGACGCTTGTAGGAGTTGGTCGACGGGTTGGTGAAGCCGTTCAGCGCCTTACCGTGCTTGATGATGCCGCCGATGAAGTACAGGGCGGTGTCAGACAGGCCGGCATAGCCTTCGCCAGCGAAGGTGTTCTTGCCGTCTTTGGCGATGGACAGGTGGACGTGCATACCCGAACCGTTGTCGCCGTACAGAGGCTTAGGCATGAAGGTCGCGGTGCGGCCATAAGCGACAGCCACGTTGTGCACGCAGTATTTCAGGGTCTGAACTTCGTCAGCCTTGGCGACCAGGGTGTTGAACTTCACACCGATTTCGTTCTGACCGGCAGTTGCCACTTCGTGGTGGTGAACTTCGATGACCAGACCCATTTCTTCCATGGCGTTGCACATGGAGGTACGGATTTCGTGGTCGTGGTCAAACGGAGGAACCGGGAAGTAACCGCCTTTGATACCTGGACGGTGGCCATGGTTGCCGCCTTCGATGTCCTGGTCGGACATCCACGAACCTTGTTCGGAGAAGATTTTGAACATCGAGCCGGAGATGTCGGACTTGAATTTCACCTGATCGAAGATGAAAAACTCAGGCTCCGGACCAACGAAAACGGTATCGCCGATACCGGTCGACTTCAGGTATTCCTCGGCACGCTTGGCGATCGCACGTGGGTCGCGATCGTAGCCTTGCATTGTCGAAGGCTCGATTACATCGCAAACGATGATCAGCGTTGGGTCTTCGGTGAACGGGTCGAGAACGGCAGTGCTGTCGTCCGGCAGCAGGATCATGTCGGAAGCTTCGATGCCTTTCCAGCCAGCGATGGAGGAACCGTCGAACATTTTGCCTTCTTCGAAGAAAGCTTCATCCAGCGCGTCGCGAGCCGGCATGGTCACGTGGTGCTGAGTGCCTTTGGTGTCCGTGAAGCGCAGATCAATCCACTTGACGTCATGATCTTTGATGAGTTGAACCGACTTCGACATAGTGTCCTCCGGGTGGCTTCGGGCTTAGTAGTGGATGCCCTTAGAATGTGGGTGATGCCGGCGCGAATACTCTGCCAAGGCAACCTGCCTCACAAGGGAGCAAATTGCATGCCAGTGCCCCAGCATGGGTTTTTTGCCCCAATATCACGCTTATAAAGGCACAAAGCATCTGTAAGCGGAAAATCTCGCCCTACAATGTAGCGTTAAAATCGACAAATGACCTGTTTTGGTGCGCGCAAAACCTTCTGCACATTAACTGGTTAAACCTTGAGCAATTTCCGCTATAATCCGCGCCCCCCTTTTTCGGCTGGCCCAGCGCGCGCTGTTTTCATGAAACTAATCGTAAAAGTCTTCCCCGAGATCACCATCAAGAGCCGCCCGGTACGGATGCGTTTCATCCGCCAGTTGGCCAAAAACATCCGTACCGTGCTCCGCGACCTGGACCCGGCTGTGGTGGTGAACGGCGTGTGGGACAATCTCGAGCTGGAAACCCGCGTCAGCGATCCCAAAGCCCTGAAGGAGATGACCGAGCGCCTGAGCTGCATGCCGGGCATCGCGCATTTCCTGCAAGTCGACGAATACCCGCTGGGCGATTTCGACGACATCGTCGCCAAGTGCAAGCAGCACTTCGGTGAGGCGTTGGCCGGGAAGGTCTTTTCGGTGCGCTGCAAGCGTGCCGGCAAGCATGAATTCAGCTCGATGGACGTCGAGAAATATGTCGGCAGCCAACTGCGTCGCCAGTGCGGCGCCGCCGGAATTTCGCTGAAAGACCCGGAAATCGAAGTCCGCATCGAAATTCGCGACAAACGGTTGTTCGTGATCCACAGCCAGCACAACAGCATCGGCGGATATCCGCTGGGTGCACTGGAACAGACACTTGTCCTGATGTCGGGTGGGTTCGATTCCACGGTGGCTGCTTACCAGATCATGCGCCGCGGCCTGATGAGCCATTTCTGCTTCTTTAATCTGGGCGGACGGGCCCATGAACTGGGCGTCATGGAAGTCGCGCACTTCATCTGGAAGAAGTATGGCAGCTCCCAGCGCGTGTTATTTGTGAGTGTGCCGTTCGAGGAAGTCCTGGGAGAAATTCTCGGGAAAGTCGATAACAGTCATATGGGTGTAGTTTTGAAGCGTATGATGTTGCGCGCTGCTTCCCGTATTGCCGATCGGCTGGACATCGATGCGCTGGTTACCGGCGAGGCGATTTCCCAGGTGTCGAGCCAGACACTGCCGAACCTGTCCGTGATCGACTGCGTAACCGACAAGCTGGTCTTGCGTCCGCTGATCGCCAGTCACAAGCAGGACATCATCGACCTGGCCAACGAAATCGGCACGGCCGACTTCGCCAAGCACATGCCGGAATATTGCGGGGTCATCTCGGTGAACCCCAAGACCCACGCCAAGCGTCCACGCGTGGAGTACGAAGAACAACAGTTCGACATGGCAGTACTTGAGCGTGCGCTCGAGAACGCCAAACTGGTGCCGATCGATCGCGTGATCGACGAATTGGGCCAGGACTTGCAAATCGAAGAAGTCGGCGAAGCGTTGGCTGGTCAGATCGTCATCGACATCCGTCACCCGGATGCCGCTGAAGACGACCCGCTGGGCCTTGCTGGCATTGAGGTACAAGCGATGCCGTTTTATGCATTGAACGCTCGTTTCAAGGAACTGGACCCTACTCGCCAGTACCTGCTGTATTGCGACAAAGGCGTGATGAGTCGCCTGCATGCCCACCATTTGCTCAGTGAGGGGCATGCCAATGTGCGCGTTTATCGACCGAGCTAAGAGCCCGGGGCTGTTTGCCTGTGGCCTGCGTCACCGGCCCCCCGACGCCGCCGTCAAGCTGTAACGGCTTTGCCGGACTCTACTGTTAATCGCTGCCAAGACTTGTCAGCACACCGAATCCTCTGATCGAGATACACAAGTGATCGAAAATCTACGCAACATCGCCATCATTGCTCACGTTGACCATGGTAAGACCACCCTGGTAGACAAACTCTTGCGTCAATCCGGCACCCTGGAGCGCAACGAGCTCAACGACGAGCGCGTGATGGACTCCAACGACCAGGAGAAAGAGCGCGGTATTACCATTCTGGCGAAAAACACCGCCATCAACTGGAACGGCTACCACATCAACATCGTGGACACCCCGGGCCACGCCGACTTCGGCGGCGAAGTTGAACGCGTAATGTCGATGGTTGACTCCGTTCTGCTGCTGGTTGACGCTCAAGACGGCCCTATGCCGCAAACCCGTTTCGTGACCAAGAAGGCTTTCGAAGCCGGCCTGCGTCCAATCGTGGTGATCAACAAGGTTGACCGTCCAGGCGCACGTCCGGACTGGGTTCTGGACCAGATCTTCGACCTGTTCGACAACCTCGGTGCTACCGAAGAACAACTGGACTTCCAGGTTGTTTACGCTTCGGCCCTGAACGGTATTGCCGGTCTGGAACACACCGCCATGGCGGAAGACATGACCCCGCTGTACCAGGCCATCGTTGACCACGTTCCAGCTCCAAAAGTTGACCGTGACGGCCCGTTCCAGATGCAAATCTCCGCACTGGACTACAACAGCTTCCTGGGTGTTATCGGCGTTGGCCGTATCGCTCGTGGTCGCGTCAAGCCGAACACTCAAGTTGTGGCTATCGACATTGATGGCAAGAAGCGCAACGGTCGTATCCTGAAGTTGATGGGTCACCACGGTCTGCACCGCATCGACGTTGACGAAGCAGCTGCCGGCGACATCGTCTGCATCAGCGGCTTTGACCAGCTGTTCATCTCCGACACTCTGTGCGACCCACTGAATGTTGAAGCGATGAAGCCGCTGACCGTTGACGAGCCAACTGTTTCCATGACCTTCCAGGTAAACGACTCGCCTTTCTGCGGTAAAGAAGGCAAGTTCGTCACCAGCCGTAACATCAAGGAGCGTCTGGACAAAGAACTGCTGTTCAACGTTGCTCTGCGCGTTGAAGAAGGCGACACCGCCGACAAGTTCAAAGTTTCCGGCCGTGGTGAGCTGCACCTCTCGGTACTGATCGAAACCATGCGTCGCGAAGGCTTCGAAATGGGTGTTGGTCGTCCGGAAGTGATCATCCGTCTGGTTGACGGCGTCAAGCACGAACCGTACGAAAACGTGACCATCGACCTGCCGGAAGAATCCCAGGGCGCGATCATGGAACAGATCGGTATCCGTAAGGGCGACCTGACCAACATGGTTCCGGATGGCAAGGGCCGTGTGCGCCTTGAGTACAACATCCCGGCTCGTGGCTTGATCGGTTTCCGTAACGAGTTCCTGACCCTGACCTCCGGTGCAGGCATCCTGACCTCGATCTTCGACCGTTACGACGTGATGAAGTCCGGCGACATGTCCGGCCGTCAGAACGGCGTGCTGGTTTCGGTTGCTACCGGTAAGGCTCTGACTTACTCGCTGGAAACCCTGCAAGCTCGCGGCAAACTGTTCCTGGGTCACGGCGAAGACGTGTACGAAGGTCAAATCGTCGGCATCAACAGCCGCGACAACGACCTGGGCGTCAACCCAACCAAAGGCAAGAAGCTCGACAACATGCGTGCCTCGGGTAAAGACGAAACCATCGCTCTGGTTCCGCCTATCCGTTTCACTTTGGAACAAGCTCTTGAGTTCGTGCAAGAAGACGAACTGTGCGAAGTCACTCCTAAGTCCATCCGTCTTCGCAAGAAGATCCTGGGCGAAAGCGAGCGTACCCGCGCTGCCAAGAAAGCCGGTAACTAAGTCATTTAGTTAGCTGCAAAAAAACGCCCCCGACCGCAAGGTCGGGGGCGTTTTTGTTTGTCTGGGGTTTGGGCTGTGTCAGTGAAGGACCCTTCGCGGGCAAGCCTCGCTCCTACAGTTTTTGCGCTGCTCTAAAGACGTGCGCATGACCTGTAGGAGCGAGGCTTGCCCGCGAAAGCGATCTATCGGGCAGCGAGATTGCGGATCAGAATTTTTCGAGAGTGCGGCGGGAGCTGCTGGTCTCACGCGCCACTTCCTTCGGCTTGTAAGCGCAATACCCCGGCCGTGGTCCGATTTTCGGGTGATTGCGGCAAGTGTCCGGGCGCTTTTCATAAATAGTGCACAGACGGCTCTTACGATCCAGGTAAAGGCAATCGTTGTTGCTCATGCGCTGGAGGGTGAAGATCTCGGACTTCTGGTTGTAACGCTCGACGATCCCTTCCTTTTGCAAGCGCTTGGCGATGTTCTTCGCAGGCTCGCCGCGCTCGAACTCGTCGACGATGCCGATGCGGATCAGATCCTTGATCTTGACCTCGACCGGCAGCGTGCAGCAGCTGGACACGCAGGAACCGCACATCGGCGCAGAGTACTTGGCCCAGGTATCGAGGCGATCGATCTCTGCGGCAGCGATCAGGTTGGACTTCATCATCGGTTGTTACCAGCTACGTGCATCAGGGCGCGCGATCATACCGGGACTGGTGGATTTTTGAACAACCTTTCGCCAGATTTTTTCTGTCCCACCCCCAAAGCACCGTTAATCCGGCACGGCCCCTGCATTGATTCAGGCACACGACAATGTAATGCCGACCTATCTCGAACTATCAGGAAAAACTGCCGAACCAGAGCCGCCACTGTCTGTCAGACCGTCTAGGCTCAGACAACTCAACGCTCGCTCGAGGTCCTATCGATGACTCAAGAACCACTTGTTCGCGAAGCAGAGGTGGCCGCATTTCGCGATGCCGTCTTGACCAAACTCACCTACGCGGTGGGTAAAGACCCGGATCACGCCTTCGACCACGACTGGTTCGAAGCCATTGCCTTGGCAGCGCGCGATCACATGGTCGAGCACTGGATGGATCACACCCGGCAGATCTACCGCAAAGGTCAGAAACGGGTTTACTACCTCTCTCTGGAATTTCTGATTGGCCGTCTGCTCTACGACAGCCTGAGCAACCTCGGCCTGCTCGACGTCGCCCGCGAGGCGCTGACTGAGCTCGGCGTCGACCTGGAACGCATCCGCCTGCTGGAGCCCGACGCGGCGCTGGGCAACGGCGGCCTTGGTCGTCTGGCGGCGTGCTTCATGGAAAGCATGTCGACGCTGGGTATCGCTGGCCACGGCTACGGCATTCGTTATGAGCACGGCTTGTTCCGTCAGGCCATCGTCGATGGCTGGCAGCAGGAGCAGACCGAGCACTGGCTGGATTTCGGCAACCCGTGGGAATTTGAACGGCCTGAAGTCGTGTACCCGATCGGCTTCGGCGGCAGTGTCGAAACCGTCATCGATGAAAACGGCAAGTCCAAGCAGGTCTGGTCCCCGGCGGAAACCGTGCGGGCCATTGCCTACGACACGCCCGTGGTCGGCTGGCGCGGGGCGAGCGTCAATACGCTACGCCTGTGGCGTGCCCGAGCCATGGAAGATCTGCACCTGGAACGCTTCAATGCCGGTGACCACCTGGGCGCTGTGGCAGAAGTCGCCCGGGCAGAAAGTATCTCCCGCGTGCTCTACCCGGCGGACAGCACCGAAGCCGGCCAGGAACTGCGCCTGCGTCAGGAATACTTCTTCGTCGCCGCGTCCTTGCAGGATTTGCTGCGCCGCCATCGCAACATGCACACCTCGGTCCTGACCTTGGGTGACCACGCAGCGATCCAGCTCAACGACACGCACCCTTCGATTGCCGTGGCCGAGCTGATGCGTCAGCTGGTCGACGTCTACGACGTGGCATGGGATGCCGCGTGGCAGGTTACGGTCGACACGCTCTCGTACACCAACCACACGCTGTTGCCGGAAGCGCTGGAGACCTGGCCAGTCGGTCTGATGGAGCGGATGTTGCCGCGGCACATGCAGATCATTTACCTGATCAACGCCCAGCACATCGACTCGCTGCGCGCCAAAGGCATTCACGACTTCGACGTGCTACGCGCGGTGTCGCTGATCGAAGAAGACAACGGCCGTCGCGTGCGCATGGGCAACCTGGCGTTCCTCGGCTCCCACAGCGTCAACGGCGTGTCCGGGTTGCACACGCAGCTGATGCGCAAAACCGTGTTCTCCGAGCTGCACAAGCTTTACCCGGAGCGGATCAACAACAAGACCAACGGCATCACCTTCCGCCGCTGGCTCTACCAGGCCAACCCTGAACTGACGTCGATGATGGTCGATGCCCTCGGTCCGGATCTGCTGGATAACGCTGAACAGCGTTTACTGGAGCTGGAGCCGTTCGCCGAGAAGCCTGCTTTCCGCAAGGCCTTCGCCGAACAGCGCCTGCACAGCAAAAAAGCCTTGGCCTACTTGATTCATGAGCGGCTGGGGATCGCAGTCAACCCGGCGGCGATGTTCGACGTGCAGGTCAAACGGATCCACGAATACAAACGCCAGTTGCTCAACCTGATGCACACCGTGGCGTTGTACCAGGCGATTCGCGCTGAACCGGAAATCGACTGGGTGCCGCGGGTGAAAATCTTCGCTGGCAAGGCGGCGGCCAGTTATCACCAGGCCAAGTTGATCATCAAGTTGACCAACGACATCGCCCGGGTGGTGAACAACGACCCGACGGTGCGCGGCTTGTTGAAAGTGGTGTTTCTGCCCAACTACAACGTCAGCCTGGCGGAGAGCATTATTCCGGCGGCGGATTTGTCGGAGCAGATTTCCACCGCAGGCTTCGAAGCCTCGGGCACCAGCAACATGAAGTTCGGCCTCAACGGTGCGCTGACCATCGGCACCCTGGACGGCGCCAACGTCGAGATGTGCGAGCGCATCGGCGTCGAGCACATGTTCATCTTCGGTCTCAGCGCCCAGCAGGTCGAAGCGCGCAAGCAGAACCATGAGTTCAATGCGACACCGGACATTGCCGCGTCTCATCGACTTAACGACGTGCTGCAAGCAATTCGCGGCGGGGTATTCTCGCCGGATGATCCGTCCCGTTACGCAGGCTTGATCGATTCGCTGATCGACTACGACCGTTTCCTGGTCTGCGCCGATTTCGATTCCTACTGGGACGCGCAGATGCGCGTGGAAGCCCATTGGCACGATTCCCAGGCGTGGTGGCGGTCGGCGGTGTTGAACACTTCCCGGATGGGTTGGTTCTCGTCCGACCGGACCATTCGTGAGTACGCCACGGAGATTTGGAAGGCGCTGGAGTAACTTTTAGCAATAATTGCGAGCAAGGCCCGACGGTTGTTGGGCCTGATCGATATACTAGGCATCAACTTGACCCATGTGGGAGCGGGCTTGCTCGCGAAGGGGCCGGCACATTCAACATCAATATTGAATGTGCCGGCCCCTTCGCGAGCAAGCCCGCTCCCACATTGGATTTGGGGTGCAGGTGCAATCTGCTCTCACACTGGATTCCGAGTGTCTGGTCACTAGACTGGATCAGACGTTGCTTCACCCGGATTCGCCCCGCAGCGGGGCCGCTTAGGGATATCGACCATGCAATGGATGTTCATGCTGATTGGGCTGGTGCTGGGCTGGATACTCGACGAGTCGTTCAGCGATGCGCTGTTGGGCGCGTTGCTCGGCTTGGGGATTGGCCAGGCCATTCGTATCGGCCGCCTGGATTCACAAGCGGCCGAGCAGCGTCGTCTGCTGGAACAGGCGCAGGTTGCGCTGAATGGGGTGCAGCAACGCCTGGCATTGTTGGAGGTTCCTGGCGTCACAACGCCTGAAACCAGCGAGCCAATTGTCAGCGAAGCCGCCCCGTCGCCTGAATTCACCCTCGATGACATTCCTGTCGAAACCCCGGAGCTGATCTGGGATCTTCCGCCCGAACTCGAACCAATGGCCGCAACGGCAGCGCAAACCAGCCGTCCGCTGCCCGACGATGTCTGGAAACCTGAGCCGGTCACTCGCGAACCGCAACAACCGGCCATCCCTCGTAGCCCGAATTTTATCGAGCGCGCCATCAGTGGTGCACGCAACTGGCTGTTCGGCGGCAACACCGTGCTGCGGGTCGGCGTGGTGCTGTTGTTCCTCGGTCTGGCGTTCTTGCTGCGTTATGCCACCGAAGGCATGGTGGTGCCGATCGAACTGCGTTACGCCGGGGTTGCGGCGGCTGCGTTGGGCTTGCTCGGGCTGGGGTGGTGGCTCAGGACACGCAACAGCAACTACGCGCTGATGCTGCAAGGCACAGGGATCGCCGTGTTGTACCTGACGGTGTTTGCGGCGATGCGTCTGCACCCATTACTCGACCCAACGGCGGCCCTGGGCCTGCTGGTCGCGGTCACGGTGTTCTCGGCGATTCTCGCCATCACTCAGGATGCGTTGGGCCTGGCCGCCGCTGCTGCGCTCGGCGGCTTCGCGGCGCCGATCCTGACGTCCACCGGTGCCGGCAACCATGTCGCGCTGTTCAGCTACTTCGCGTTGCTCAACGCCGGCATCCTCGCCATCGCCTGGTTCAAGGCCTGGCGACTGCTGAACCTGATCGGCTTCGTCGGCACCTTCGGCATCGGTTTCGCCTGGGGCCTGCGCTCCTACACGCCGGAGTTGCTGTGGAGCACCGAGCCGTTCCTGATTCTGTTCTTCCTGATGTATTTGGCCATCGGCCTTTTGTTCGCCCGGCGCAAGCTGCTGGAGATGGGCGACGCACCCGAGGACGGCAGTCGCGAGGCGTTACTGCGCTGGTCGGCGCGCAAGGGTGATTACGTCGACGGCACGATGCTGTTCGGCCCGCCGCTGGTGGGCTTCGGTTTGCAGTTTGCACTGGTTCAGCATCTGGAGTTCGCCGCTGCGTTCAGTGCTTTGGCGTTGGGCATGATCTACATGGGACTCGCCCGTTTGCTGATGGGCGGCCGTGCATTGCTGCTCGCCGAAACCTGCCTGGCGCTGGGCGTGATCTTCGCCAGCCTCGCGATTCCGCTGGGGCTCGACGCGCGCTGGACGGCTGCCGCCTGGGCCGTCGAGGGCGCGGGCATCTTCTGGCTCGGCCTGCGTCAGCAACGACCGCTGGCCCGAGCGTTTGCCTTGCTGCTGCAACTGGGCTCGGCCATCGCGTTTGTCAGCGAATTGCGCATCGGCGACGGCAGTTTGCTCGACGGCGCTCCGTTGGGCGCGTTGATGCTCGGCGCAGCGTTGTTGTTCAGCTTCTATCAGTTGCGCAAAGCCCCGCCCGAACAGACATCGGAATGGGAACGCAAAGGACTACCGGTATTGGCCTGCCTCGGCCTGACCTTCCTCTATCTCCTGGCGCCGTTGTTCTTCCTGACCCACGGCACGGCGATCAGTTGGGCGTTGGCCGGGTTGGCGACGTTGTTTGTCGGTCTGCGTCTGCAATCGCGCACGTTCCTGTTCACCGCGTTCGCCGTGCAATTGCTCGGCGGTGCGTTGTTCCTGTTGCGACTGCAAGGTTCGAGCGGTGAGTCTGGCGCGGTGTTCAGCGCGGGCTGGAGCGGTTTGCTCAGCGCGTCCCTGATCGGCCTGGCGTTGATTGCCGGCATGTTGCTCGCTGCTCGCGATGAGATGGTGCGCAGCGATGTGCGACTGTTGCGCGGCTTGTCGGTGGTGTTGCTCGCCGGCCTGGTGTTGATCAATCTGGCGGTGCTGTTCGTGCTGCCATGGCAGACCGCGAGTGCGGTGTGGGCAGCCAGTGGCTTGTTCATCATCTGGCTCAGTCTGTACCTCAAGCAGCGCGTGAGTTTTGTCTTCGGCCTGCTGTTGCAGGTGATTGGCGGCGCAGCCTTCCTGTTCGCCGGTCCGGACCTGCTCGGGCCGCTGGCCAGCGAAGGGTTGAAACCTCTGGCACACAGCGGCTTCTGGACACCGCTGGTGTTGGGCCTGGCCGCGATGGTCGGAGCGTGGCGCTTGCAGCTCGGCAACCATGCTTCGGCGTTCGATGTGCTGAGCTTGCAGCGTTTGTCCGACGTGTTGCTGGTGTGGGGCGCGGGCTGGTGGGCGCTGGCGTGGATCAGCGAAGTGCTGCGCTTTGCGCCGTTGAATCTGCAAGCAACCTTGTTGCTGGCGGTTGCGGCGCTGAGCGTGGCGCTGTGGACAGTGTTGGCGTTGCGCTTGAAATGGTCGTCGCTGGGCCTGCTTTGTACCTTGCTGATTCCCGCTGCCGGTCTGGTGCTACTGGCCGCGTGGCATTCGCGTTATCACCCGGCCGCCAGCTTCGGTTGGCTGGTGTGGGCGGCGGTGTTCGTCGTGCATTTCGTCTCCCTGCGACTTCTGGCGCCGATGTTGCCGGCGCGCGCCCTGAGCACCGCCCATGTGCTCGGCTGCTGGCTGTTGATCGGTGTGCTGGCGCTGGAGCTGCGTTACGGCTTGCTGCTGTTGTCCGAGCAGTACAACGCCTGGCGCTGGCTGGGTTGGGCAATCCTGCCGAGTCTGTACCTGGTGCTGATGGCGGCGCCACGCAATTGGCCTTGGCCTGTTTCGGCTTACCCCCGCGAATACCGCTTCTACGCGGCGGCACCGTTGGCGCTGCTGATGCTCGGCTGGTTCTGGCTGGCAAATATCGTCAGCGACGGCACGGCCGAGCCGCTGCCCTATGTGCCGCTGATCAACCCGTTGGAGTTGGGTCTGCTGTTTGCGCTGTTTGGCGTCTATGTGTGGTCCCGCAGCGCCGTGACGCAACTGGCGATTCGCAAGGACTACACAGAGCAAGCCACGCAACTGATTGCCGGGGTCTCGTTGTTCGCGTTCTTCACCGCGCTGGTGATGCGCACCGCGCACCATTGGGGCGGTGTGCCGTTCGAACTGGATGCGTTGCTTGAATCGATGCTGGTGCAGGCCGGTCTGTCCATCGTCTGGACCCTGATGGCGCTGAGTCTGATGATCGGCGGCCATCTGCGTCATCGCCGCGAAGTATGGCTGATCGGCGCCGCGCTGATTGGCGTGGTCGTCGCGAAACTGTTCTTTGTCGAGCTGAGTAACCGCGGCGGACTCGCCCGGATCGTGTCGTTTATCGGCGTCGGCGTCTTGCTGTTGGTGGTGGGCTATTTCGCGCCGCTGCCGCCCAAGCGCGTCGAGGCTGCGCGCCAAGGCGGAGCCGACGCTGAAAGGCCGGCCCCTGAAACCGAAGGAGTGTCGTCTTGAGTCAGAAGTTGAACCTGGGTTGGTTGGGCGCTGTTGCGCTGGGTGTGGCGCTGTCCGCCAGCGCTCAGGAAAAACCGACGGATTTCGCCACGCAAGTGCCGTTGTCGGTGAGCGGCGAAGGGCCTTGGTATCGCCTCGAATTGCCCTTGAGCGTGCAACTGAATGCGCGGCAAACGGACCTCAGCGATGTTCGCGTGTTCAACACTGCCGGCGAGGTCCAAGCCTATGCCTTGGCCCAGGAGGCGGCGTCAACCCGCGAAAACCGCACGCTGACCGACGTGAAATGGTTCCCGCTGTACACCTCGGCGGACGCCACTGAACGCGTGCCGGGCATCCGCGTGCAATCGAGCGCGAACGGCACCTTGGTCGAAGTGCAACCGTCCAGTCAGCTGGAGGCAGGCGAAGAAGTGCTGCGTGGCTGGTTGCTCGACGCCAGCGCCATCAAGGCGCCGTTGCAGCAGTTAATCCTCGACTGGACCAGCGAGCGCGATGGCTTTCAGCGTTTCACCATCGAGGCCAGCGACGACTTGCAGCATTGGCAGTCGTGGGGCGAAGGCCAGGTGGCGCGGCTGACGTTTGCCGATGAACGGGTCGAGCAGCATGAAGTCGGCTTGCCGGGGCAATCGACACGTTATCTGCGCTTGCTGTGGAATTCACCGCAATCGGCACCGGCACTGACATCTGCGCAACTGCAAAGCGCGAGCACCCGAAGCCTGCCGCTGCCGTTGGTCTGGTCGCAACCGCTGGCTGGCAGCAGCGTGAAAGCGGGTGAGTACACGTGGCAATTGCCGATGGGGCTGAATGTCGAGCGGGTGCAGGTCGAGTTGAGTCAGCCCAACAGCCTGGCGCCGGTGACGTTGTCCGGTCGTCGCGAAAGCAGCCTGCCGTGGCAGCCGCTGACCAGCGGTTTGCTCTATCGCCTGACCCAGAACGGCCAGGACGTGGTGCAGAACGAATTGCAGCTGTCGGGGCAGGCCGTGCAGCAGTTGAAGCTTGTCGTGGATGAGCGCGGCGGTGGCTTGGGGGCTGAAGCGCCGACGGTGAAGTTTGCTGTGCGCTCGACGCAATTGGTGTTTCTGGCGCGCGGGGCCGGGCCTTATACGCTGGCGCTGGGGAGTGCGACGGTGAAGGCGGCGAGCTTGCCGCTGTCGACGCTGATTCCCGCTTACAGCGCGGCGAAGTGGGCCACGCTGGGCAAGGCATCGGTGGACGGTACGGTGGTGGCCAGCGGCATTCCCACGGTTACAGCGGCTGCGACAACGGGCACGAACTGGAAGAAGTACGGGTTGTGGGCGGTATTGCTGCTGAGCGTTTTATTCCTGGCGGCGATGGCGTTCAGTTTGCTGCGCAAGCCTCCCGTCAAACCCTGAACCTGTGGCGAGGGAGCTTGCTCCCGTTCGGCTGCGAAGCAGTCGTAGATTCTGCGGCTGCATTTTCTCGGACAAATGGCGGCGAATGCTTCAGGGGGCCGCTTCGCACCCCAACGGGAGCAAGCTCCCTCGCCACAATTGAGTTCATTTACGGCTACGCTCAACCCCGCGCATGAACTCTATTGGGCGTATCACGTCTGATAGGAGGAAATGCGCCCCGACTCGCGTTAAACTGCGCGGGTTTTTAGTCCCCCATTCCACCGGAGCCTTCCATGTCCCGCGTTACCCTGAGTCGCTATTTGATTGAGCAGACCCGTAGCAACAACACCCCTGCCGATCTGCGTTTCCTGATCGAAGTGGTGGCGCGTGCTTGCAAGGAAATCAGCCACGCCGTGTCCAAGGGCGCCCTCGGCGGCGTTCTGGGCAGCATGGGCACTGAAAACGTCCAAGGCGAAGTGCAGAAGAAACTCGACGTGATCTCCAACGAGATCCTGCTCGAAGCCAACGAATGGGGCGGTCACCTGGCCGGCATGGCGTCCGAAGAAATGGACAATGCCTACCAGATCCCGGGCAAATACCCGAAAGGCGCGTACCTGCTGGTATTCGACCCGCTGGACGGCTCGTCGAACATCGACATCAACGCACCGGTAGGCACTATTTTCTCGGTGCTGCGTTGCCCGAGCGAATACCTGAGCCAGAACGAAGCCTTGAACGAAAAGGCCTTCCTGCAGCCAGGCACTGAGCAGGTCGCTGCCGGTTACGCTATCTACGGCCCGCAGACCATGCTGGTGCTGACCTTGGGCGACGGCGTGAAAGGCTTCACCCTGGACCGCGAAATGGGCAGCTTCGTGCTGACCCATGAAGATATCCGGATCCCGGAATCCACCCAGGAATTCGCGATCAACGCGTCCAACCAGCGTCACTGGGAAGCGCCGGTACAACGCTACGTCGGCGAATTGCTGGCGGGCGATGAAGGCCCGCTGAAAAAGAACTACAACATGCGCTGGGTCGCCGCGATGGTTGGCGACGTGCACCGCATCCTGACCCGTGGCGGTCTGTTCATGTACCCACGTGACAGCCGCGAACCGTCGAAGCCGGGCAAGCTGCGTCTGATGTACGAAGCCAACCCAATGTCGTTCCTGGTTGAACAGGCCGGCGGCGCGTCCACCGACGGCCATCAGCGCATCCTCGACATCAAGCCTGACGGCTTGCACCAGCGTGTCGCGGTGTTCCTCGGTTCGAAAGAAGAAGTCGAACGCGTCACGGCTTACCACAAGGAATAAACCATGACCGCGCCCTGGCAGCCGTTGCTCGAATGGTGGTTCGGAACGCTCGAATCCCCCAACGACATAGCGGCTGACAAGGGCAAGTTATGGTTCGGCAAGCGCGACAGCCAGGACCTCGAAGCGCAAACGCGTTTCGGGGACTGGGTCGAGCAGGCACTGGCCGGCGGATTGACTGACTGGGCGCAACGCCCCGAAGGTTGGCTGGCCCTGGTGCTGCTGCTCGATCAACTCCCGCGAATGATCTTTCGCGACACTCCCAAATCCTTTTCAGGTGATCTCAGGGCTCAGGCTCTCGTGGCGCAAGGCATTGCGGCGGATTTCGATCGGCAGTTGCGGCCGATTCAGCGGGTGTTTATCTACCTGGTGCTGGAGCATTGCGAGCATCTGGCGGTGCAGAACGAAGCCGTCTCACGGTTCATCGAATTGGTGGCGCAGCAGCCGGAGGCTGATCGGGCAGTGTTTGCCGATAACCTGGATTATGCCGAGCGGCATCGGAAGGTGATTGCGCAGTTTGGGCGGTTTCCGCACAGGAATGCGGTGTTGGGAAGGGAGTCTACGGCTGAGGAACTGGCGTTTCTTTCGCGGCCTGGTTCAAGGTTCTAATCTTCATCGTGGCTGATGCCGTCATCGCCAGCAGGCTGGCTCCCACATTGGGTTTGTGTCGTTCACAATCCCCTGTGGGAGCCAGCCTGCTGGCGATGGGGCCAGTGAAAGCAGCTTAAATCCGGAAACTACCGACCAACTGTTTAAGCCGCGCCGCCTGCTGCTCCAAATCCGCACAAGCACGCAAGGTCGACTGCAGGTTCTCCACGCCTTCCTGGTTCAGGGTGTTGATCTCGGTGATGTCGACGTTGATCGACTCCACCACCGCCGTTTGCTCTTCAGTCGCGGTCGCCACGGACTGGTTCATCCCGTCGATCTCACCAATACGCTGGGTCACGCTGCCCAGACGCTCACCGGCCTGGTTGGCGATGCCGACGCTGCTTTCGCTCTGGCGCTGGCTGTCGGTCATGGTGCTCACCGCTTCGCGGGCGCCGACTTGCAGCTCTTCGATCATCTTCTGCACTTGCTGCGCCGAATCCTGAGTCCGGTGGGCGAGGTTGCGCACCTCGTCCGCGACCACGGCAAAACCACGGCCGGCTTCACCGGCACGCGCCGCTTCAATCGCCGCGTTCAATGCCAGCAAATTGGTCTGCTGCGAGATGCTGGTGATCACTTCCAGAATCTGTCCGATGTTCACGGTGTTGCTGTTAAGCGTTTCGATGTTGCCGCACGAATCGCTGATCTTCGCCGAGAGCTGCTGCATCGCGGCGATGGTTTTATCCACCACTTGCTGACCGTCTTCGGCTAAGGCACGGGCGTCGCTCGAATGCTGGGAGGCGAGGGCGGCGTTCTGGGCGATTTCCTGGGCGGCGGCGCCCAGTTCGTTGATCGCTGCAGCCACACTGCTGGTGCGTGAGGCTTGCTGGTCGGAGTTGAACATCGACGAGTTCGAGGCCGCCACTACACGCAAGGCCACTTCGTTGACCTGGCCGGTGGCCGATGAGACTTCGCGAATCGATGTGTGAATACGTTCCACGAAGCGGTTGAACGAGGTGCCCAGTGCACCGAATTCGTCCTGGCCGTGGATGGTCAGGCGTTTGGTCAGGTCACCTTCGCCTTCGGCGATGTCATGCATGGCGCGGCCCATGGTCAGCAGCGGCTGCATCAGGAAGCTGATCAGCATGCCCAGCAGCGCGATGATGATGACCACGGCGATGACCATGGCGATGATCGCCGAGGTGCGGAATTCGCTGAGCATCGCGAACGCGGTGTCCTGGTCCAGCACCAGCGCCACGTACCAGTCTGCCGAAGGCACACCGTTGACGTGGGTGAAGGAGATGAACTGGGTCTTGCCGTCGAGCTCGACTTCTTTCATGCCCGGGCTGACTTTCGGCGCGCCGTTCGGGTAGGCCTCGGCGAGGCTCTTGAGCACCAGTTTGCTGTCCGGGTGGATCAGGATCTTGCCGTCGGCGCTGACGATGAACGCGTGACCGTGACCGCCGAAGTTCAGCGAGTTGATGATCGCGCTCACGCTCGACAGGTCGATGTCCGCACCGGCGACGCCGATCATCTGGCTCTGATGCTGCACCGGCGTGGCCACGGTGATCACCAGTTTGCCGGACGAGGCGGCGATGTACGGTTCGGTGACGATGGTCTGTTGCGTGCTGTTGGCCGCCTTGTACCAGCCGCGTGCGCGAGGATCGTAGTCCGGCGCACGATTGCCGGCCGGGATCGAGAACATCACGCCGTCAGTGCCGCCGAAGTAGCTCAGCTGGAAGTTGCCGGTGTAGGCCGGCAAGTCGATGGCGCGCTTGAGGTTGGCCGGTGCGTTGCCGTCCACGGCGATCTGCTGGGACAACGATTGCAGCAACTGCATGCGGCTTTCCAGCCAGGTCTGGATGTTGCTGGTGGTCAGGCTGCCGAGTTCCTGCATCGAGGATTCGGTACTGCTGCGCAAGGTCTGGCGCTGGCGGTAGTCGTTGAACAGGATAAAGCAGGCGAACGCAACGGCGACCACGAGGGCGGCTGCCAGCAGGATCTTGTGGCTGAATTTCATGTTTCTGGTCATTAAATACACTACCGCGAAGGGGCTGGTCAGCGAGGGGCGTCAATTTGCCACAGTCGAGGGCTTTGCGCTGCTTCTATGTCGACTGGCCAGCGCCAAAGATTAGGCGTCTTTTTGCGAAAACCGATGAAATACTCAACGGCGCAGGAGAGTCGCTGATTTTTCGGAAAAAGGCAGACGAGCGGCCCGATAAATAGCCGGGCGGTCGGGGAACCAGATGGGGGTTTTCTCTTCTAAGCTTCTGCTTGGCAGCCATGCCATTCCCCTTCGCCCCAGGAGCTACACCATGTCGCTGCGTTCTATTGCCCTGCTCTCGTTCTGCGTGTTGTTGGTCGCATGCAGCAAGGTCAATCAGGAAAACTACTCGAAACTGTCGGCCGGCATGCCCAAGGCAGAGGTTGAAGCCTTGCTGGGTAAAGCCACTGATTGCTCGGGCGCGCTCGGCATGTCCAGTTGCACCTGGGGTGACAAGAACAGCTTTATCAGCGTGCAGTACGCCGGTGACAAAGTACTGATGTTTTCCGGCCAAGGCCTGAAGTAATCCGGGGCTACGCGCCCACGGGAGAAAAACAATGAAGCGGTTACTGATACTCCTTTTTGCCGGCCTGGTATTGGCCGGCTGCGCCACTTCTGGCGAAGATCCGTTGGCACCGAAAACCGCCAATAGCGTCAATCTCAAGAAGTACCAAGGGACCTGGTACGAGTTGGCTCGTCTGCCGATGTATTTCCAGCGCAACTGCGCACAATCCGAAGCCCATTACACGCTCAAGCCTGACGGCAACGTGCTGGTGTTGAATCGCTGCCTGACGGCGGATTGGCAATGGGAAGAGGCCAAGGGCACGGCTTATCCACAAGTGCCGGGCAAGACCGACAAATTGTGGGTCGAGTTCGATACCTGGTTCTCGCGCTTGCTGCCGGGTGTGGCGAAAGGGGAGTACTGGGTGCTGTACGTCAGCGACGATTACAAGACCGCCATCGTCGGTGACCCGGGCCGCAAGTACCTGTGGCTGCTGTCGCGAACGCCGACGGTCAACGGTGTAGTGCGTGAAGAACTGCTGAGCAAGGCGCGTCAGCAGGGCTACGACACCACGCGGCTGATCTGGCGCGCGTCGGATACGCAGATGGCCAAGACCTCGAACTGACGGCTAACGCATACCCATGTGGGAGCGAGCCTGCTCGCGATAGGGACATCAGATTCAACGGAAGTGTTGACTGATATTCCGCTATCGCGAGCAGGCTCGCTCCCACATTTTGTTTGGGGTCAGCCCAGGAGATCGCGGAGGACTTGGGTAAACGCGCGGTTACTTTCTTCTTCGTCCGCATGACGCCCGTCGCGCACAACCCACTGGCCATTGACCAGCACATCCCGCACCTGGCGATCGCCACCGGCAAACAACCAACGATTGAGAATCCCGTCACCGCTAGCCGTTGCCAGATACGGGTCGTTGCCGTCCAGCACCAGCCAATCCGCACGTTTTCCAACTTCCAACGCGCCGATCGGCTGACCCAGCGCCTGAGCGCCGCCATCCAGCGCAGCGTCATACAGCGTGCGGCCGACCATCGGCTGATCCGCGCCATACAACCGATTGCGCCTCTGATCGCGCAGACGCTGGCCATATTCCAGCCAACGCAGTTCTTCCACCACGCTCAATGACACATGGCTGTCAGACCCGATACCCATGCGTCCGCCCTGCGCGAGGAAATCCACCGCCGGGAAAATTCCGTCGCCGAGGTTGGCCTCGGTGGTCAGGCACAGGCCGGCAATGGCGCGACTCTTGGCCATCAGCGTAACTTCTTCCGGGTTGGCGTGGGTCGCGTGGACCAGGCACCAGCGCTGGTCGACCTCGGCGTTTTCGTACAGCCATTGCAACGGACGACGACCGCTCCAGCTCAGGCAGTCCTCGACTTCCTTCTGCTGTTCGGCAATGTGGATGTGCACCGG
Organism: Pseudomonas sp. LBUM1669; assembly: GCF_059695705.1. NCBI lineage: Bacteria > Pseudomonadati > Pseudomonadota > Gammaproteobacteria > Pseudomonadales > Pseudomonadaceae > Pseudomonas > Pseudomonas sp. LBUM1669. The sequence goes on from NZ_CP166784.1 coordinate 369,845, forward strand.
GCACTGCTTGTCGCTGGCCGCCAACACTTCACTGATTTGCTGCGGTGTGACCGCGCGTAACGAGTGGAAGCACAAGCCCAGCGACTGCGCCGGTTGTTGCGCGAGGATCGGCTGCAAACGCGACTGAAGCGAGAGGTAGTTTTCGGTGCTGTTGATGAAGCGGCGCTGGCCGTCGTTCGGCGTCTGGCCGCCGAAACCGGAATGGCTGTAAAGCACCGGAAGCAAGGTCAGACCGATACCGGCGGAACTGGCGGCTTGGCTGATGCGTAGCGCCAGTTCGGCCGGATCAGCGTAAGGCTGGCCATTGGTGTCGTGATGCACATAATGAAATTCCGCGACCGAGGTGTAACCGGCCTTGAGCATTTCGATGTACAGCTGACGAGCAATGACGCCGAGTTGCTCCGGGCTGATTTTTCCGACGAGGCGATACATCAGATCGCGCCAGGTCCAGAAACTGTCGTTCGGATTGCCCGCCACTTCGGCCAGCCCGGCCATGGCCCGCTGAAAGGCGTGGGAATGCAGATTGGGCATGCCCGGCAACAGAGGACCGCTCAGCCGTTCGGCGCCATCTGCGTGGGAATCGGCCTGGATATGGGTCAAAACGCCGTCGGCGCTGACCTCAAGACGTACATTGTTGGCCCATCCACTAGGCAGCAGCGCGCGTTCGGCAAAGAAGGCGGACATGGTTCAGCACCCCATCGTGTGTTATTTGTATATACATATACAGACGTTTGCCTGCTCGGTAAACTCCGGCAAGCTAGCAACCTCTCTTCAACGAACAAGGATTAACCGTGCCGACTCCGCCTGCAGTCTCTCCGTTGGCCGCACACATGGGCGACAGTCCGGCGCCCTTGTACGCCCGCGTCAAACAGATGATCACCCAGCAAATCGACAGTGGAAACTGGCCGCCGCATTACCGCGTTCCGTCGGAAAGCGAGCTGGTCAGCCAGCTCGGTTTCAGCCGCATGACCATCAACCGCGCCCTGCGCGAGATGACCGCTGACGGTCTGCTGGTGCGCATGCAAGGTGTCGGCACGTTTGTCGCCGAGCCGAAGAGCCAGTCCGCGCTGTTTGAAGTGCACAACATCGCCGACGAAATCGCCTCCCGTGGCCATCGCCATACCTGCAAGGTGATCACCCTCGAAGAAGAGGCCGCCGGTTCCGAGCGCGCTTTGGCGCTGGACATGCGCGAAGGCCAGAGGGTTTTCCATTCGCTGATCGTGCATTTCGAAAACGATATTCCGGTGCAGATCGAAGACCGTTTCGTCAACGCCCTGGTGGCGCCGGACTACCTCAAGCAGGACTTCACCCTACAAACGCCTTATGCCTATCTGAACCAGGTCGCGCCGCTGACCGAAGGCGAGCACGTGGTCGAGGCGATTCTGGCCGAGGCCAGCGAGTGCAAATTGCTGCAGATTGAAAAGGGCGAGCCATGCCTGCTGATTCGTCGCCGCACCTGGTCCGGCCGCCAGCCTGTGACCGCCGCCCGTTTGATCCACCCTGGTTCCCGTCATCGCCTGGAAGGTCGGTTTCACAAGTGAGCGCCATAAATGAATGAAGTGAACGTTTTACGCGCCAAGGATTACCCGCGCATGCCGTGGAAAAACGGCGGTGGCAGCACTGAAGAAATCACCCGTGATGCGGGTGTTGGCCTTGATGGTTTCGGCTGGCGTCTGTCGATTGCCGATATTGGTGAATCGGGCGGATTCTCAATGTTCGCCGGCTATGAGCGCGTGATTACCGTGCTGCAAGGCGATGGCATGACTTTGCGCGTCGATGGCCAGGACACCGATCCGTTGTTACCGTTGGAGCCGTTTGCTTTCAGCGGTGAGAGCCACGTTACCTGCACCTTGCTGGGCGGGCCGATTCGCGATTTCAACCTGATTTATGCGCCGCAGCGTTGCGACGCGCGGTTGCACTGGCTGGAGGGTGAGCAACGGTTTTTCACTTCGGCTGGCACCGTGATCGTCTTCAGTGTCACCGATGCGCTGGAAGCGAAGGTGGGTAGCCACGACGCACAATTGGGTCGCCATGATTGCCTGCGACTCGACGGTAACACCGGCCTGCTGGAAGTCTCCGTCAGCGGCCAATGCTGCGTGATCGAACTGACAGCGCACCGTTAACTGTGGCGAGGGAGCTTGCTCCCGCTCGGCTGCGCAGCAGTCGTCAATCCTGAATCCCGATTCCCTCTGATACACCGCATGCTCCCGGTTTTGGGTCTGCTTCGCAGCCCGGCGGGAGCAAGCTCCCTCGCCACAAAAGCAGCCCTAAACCCGTTCCCCATCGCGCACCACTTTGTTACCGAACGCCCCAGCGTGGCGCAAAACCACGCTCAAGTAACAGCTGACCCGTCCCCCGAAAAAGCCCCCCAAAAAATTTCATCTCTGCTACACCCCTTGATCCAGGCGCTTGCCAGCCCTTTTAAAACTTTTCTTGAACACCCCTCCAACAAGTTGGCCGCTTGATTGCATATGCTTGTATGTACAAGTAAAGACGTATGCGTATGAGTCGACCGAGACTCCTCGCAGCGTCCACTGATTCGCTTGTGTCGCTTTGAAGCGCACAGGCTTGGCTTACCCACCGCCAGGGTTGGTTTGGATTGATCGCTGAGGAGTCTTTTTCGTGACTGACAATAAACCTACGAAGTTTCGTGACGTTGAAATCCGCGCTGCCCGCGGTAACAAGCTGACCGCCAAGAGCTGGCTGACTGAAGCGCCGCTGCGCATGTTGATGAACAACCTCGACCCGGAAGTCGCCGAGAACCCTAAAGAACTGGTGGTTTACGGTGGTATCGGTCGTGCGGCACGTAACTGGGAATGCTACGACAAGATCGTCGAAAGCCTGACCAACCTGAATGACGACGAGACCCTGCTGGTGCAATCCGGCAAGCCGGTCGGCGTGTTCAAGACCCACAGCAACGCCCCGCGCGTACTGATCGCCAACTCCAATCTGGTGCCACACTGGGCGAGCTGGGAACACTTCAACGAACTCGACGCCAAAGGCCTGGCCATGTACGGCCAGATGACCGCCGGCAGCTGGATCTACATCGGCAGCCAGGGCATCGTCCAGGGCACCTACGAAACTTTCGTCGAAGCCGGTCGCCAACACTACAACGATGACCTGAAAGGTCGTTGGGTCCTGACCGCAGGCCTCGGCGGCATGGGTGGCGCTCAACCGCTGGCCGCGACCCTGGCCGGCGCGTGCTCGCTGAACATCGAATGCCAGCAGGTCAGCATCGATTTCCGCCTGAACAGCCGTTACGTCGATGAGCAAGCCACCGACCTCGACGACGCGCTGGCCCGCATCGCCAAATACACCAAGGAAGGCAAGGCGATTTCCATCGCCCTGCTGGGTAACGCAGCTGAAATCCTTCCAGAACTGGTCAAGCGCGGCGTGCGCCCGGACATGGTCACCGACCAGACCAGCGCCCACGACCCGCTCAATGGTTACCTGCCAGCCGGCTGGACCTGGGAAGAGTACCGTGCTCGCGCCAAGACCGAGCCTGCTGCCGTGGTCAAAGCCGCCAAGCAATCCATGGCCGTGCACGTTAAAGCGATGCTCGAATTCCAGAAGATGGGCATTCCGACCTTCGACTACGGCAACAACATCCGTCAGATGGCCCAAGAAGAAGGCGTCGAGAACGCATTCGATTTCCCGGGTTTCGTACCGGCTTACATCCGTCCGCTGTTCTGCCGCGGTATCGGTCCGTTCCGTTGGGCTGCACTGTCGGGCGATCCGCAAGACATCTACAAAACCGACGCCAAGGTCAAAGAACTGATCCCGGACGACGCGCACCTGCACAACTGGCTGGACATGGCGCGCGAGCGCATCAGCTTCCAGGGTCTGCCGGCACGTATCTGCTGGGTGGGTCTGGGCCAGCGCGCCAAGCTGGGTCTGGCGTTCAACGAAATGGTTCGCAGCGGTGAATTGTCCGCGCCCATCGTGATCGGTCGCGACCACCTGGACTCCGGCTCTGTGGCCAGCCCGAACCGCGAAACCGAATCGATGCAGGATGGCTCCGACGCCGTGTCCGACTGGCCACTGCTCAACGCCCTGCTCAACACCGCGAGCGGCGCGACCTGGGTTTCCCTGCACCACGGCGGCGGCGTCGGCATGGGTTTCTCCCAGCACTCGGGCATGGTGATTGTCTGCGACGGTACTGACGAAGCAGCCGAGCGTATCGCTCGCGTCCTGCACAACGACCCGGCTACCGGTGTCATGCGTCACGCCGATGCGGGTTACCAGATCGCGATCGACTGCGCCAAGGAACAGGGCCTGAACCTGCCGATGATTACCGGCAAGTAATGCAATACCTGTGGGAGCGGGCTTGCTCGCGAAAGCGGTAGACCAGTCGGCATTGATGTTGGATGTGCCGGCCTCTTCGCGAGCAAGCCCGCTCCCACAAAGAGCCGCTTCACATTGAATTCCAGAACAATCCACAGAGGTTGAATCATGGCTGTTAACAACGATCGTGCAGGCAGTAAACCGTTGATCGAGACCCGTTCGATCGACTACATCCCGGAAGCGGAAAGACACGGTCGTCTGTTGAGCCAGTTCACCCTGTGGATGGGTGCCAACCTGCAAATCACCGCGATTGTCACCGGGGCGCTCGCCGTGGTGCTGGGCGGTGACGTGTTCTGGTCGTTGATCGGTTTGCTAATCGGTCAACTGCTCGGCGGCGGCGTGATGGCGTTGCATGCGGCGCAAGGGCCCAAGCTTGGCCTGCCGCAGATGATCTCCAGCCGCGTGCAGTTCGGCGTTTATGGCGCAGCCATCCCGATCGTGCTGGTCTGTTTGATGTACCTCGGTTTCACCGCAACGGGCACCGTGCTTTCCGGTCAGGCGCTGGGCCAGTTGTTTGGCGTCAGCGACAGCGTCGGCATCCTGATCTTCGCCAGTGTCATCGTGCTGGTCACGGTGCTCGGCTATAGGGTGATCCATTTCATCGGCCGTGTCGCCAGCGTCATCGGTGTGATTGCCTTTGTTTATCTGTTCAGCCGTCTGATGAGCCAGACGGACGTTGGTGCACTCCTGCAAATCCGCCACTTCAGCTGGAGCAGCTTCCTGCTTGCGGTGTCGCTCGCGGCGTCCTGGCAGATCGCCTTCGGTCCTTACGTGGCTGACTACTCACGCTACCTGCCGAGCAAGACTTCCTCGGTGAAAACCTTTTTCGCCGCTGGCGCGGGTTCGGTCATTGGCGCACAGGTGGCGATGATCCTCGGCGTGTTTGCCGCTGCTTCGGCCAACGGACAATTCGCCGGTCACGAAGTGGCCTATATCGTTGGTTTGGGCGGTACCGGTGCCACCGCTGCGCTGCTGTACTTCAGCATCGCGTTCGGCAAGGTCACCATCTCCACGCTGAACTCCTACGGCAGCTTCATGTGCATTGCGACCATCATCAGCGGTTTCCGTGGTCACCTGCAGGTATCACGCTTGCAGCGACTGGTGTTCGTGCTGTTCATCGTCGGTACGGCGACCCTGATCGCGTTGCTCGGTCAGCACTCGTTCCTCGGTGCGTTCAAGTCCTTCATCCTGTTCCTGCTGGCGTTCTTTACGCCATGGAGTGCGATCAACCTGGTGGACTACTACTGCATCACTCGCGAGCGCTATGACGTGCCGGCGCTGGCTGATCCGAACGGTCGCTACGGCCGTTGGAACCCACTCGGTATCAGCGTCTATGTCTTCGGTGTGCTGGTGCAACTGCCGTTTATCTCCACCAAGTTCTATACCGGTCCGCTGGTGGAGGCCCTGGGTGGTGTGGATGTTTCCTGGATCATCGGTCTGGTGCTTCCCGCAGCCCTGTATTACCTCTGCGCGAAAAAATGGCATGGCACCGTACCCGATCAACTGATTCTGCCGGTCGAGCAGGACAGCATCGTAAAACCTAAAACAAGTGGGGCTGGTCGCGCTGCGGCGCAGGCCTGATTGGACGTGGACAGGGCTGGATGCCTCTTGACTGCCGTAAGCCAATTCATGATTAGGAGCGTCACTACAATGAAATCGAACAAGACCCTGCTGACCACATTGCTTTCCATGGGCCTGCTGGCCAGTGCTGGCGCCACCCAGGCGGCCGGTTGGTGCGAGTCGGGCAAACCGGTGAAGTTCGCCGGCCTGAACTGGGAAAGCGGCATGCTGCTGACCGACGTCATGCAAATCGTTTTGGAGAAGGGCTACGACTGTAAGGTCGACAGCCTTCCAGGCAACTCCATCACCATGGAAAACGCCCTGAGCAGCAACGACATTCAAGTGTTCGCCGAAGAATGGGTCGGCCGCAGCGAAGTCTGGAACAAGGCCGAGAAGGCCGGCAAAGTCGTCGGTGTCGGCGCTCCGGTCGTTGGCGCAATCGAAGGCTGGTACGTGCCACGCTACGTGATCGAAGGCGACGCCAAGCGCAAGCTGGAGCCCAAGGCCCCGGACCTTAAAGCAATCGCCGATCTGGGCAAATACGCCGCCGTGTTCAAGGACCAGGAAGAGCCCTCCAAGGGCCGTTTCTACAACTGCCCGGCCGGCTGGACCTGTGAGCTGGACAACAGCGAAATGCTGAAAAGCTACGGCCTGGAAAGCACCTACACCAACTTCCGTCCAGGCACTGGCCCGGCGCTGGATGCCGCCGTGCTGTCGAGCTACAAGCGTGGCGAGCCGATCTTGTTCTACTACTGGTCGCCAACCCCGCTGATGGGCCAAGTTGATCTGGTGAAACTCGAAGAGAAACCAGGCGTGGACAAGACCGTGACCATCAAGGTCGGCCTGTCCAAAACCTTCCACGAGCAAGCCCCGGAACTGGTGGCTGTGCTGGAAAAGGTCAATCTGCCAATCGACTTGCTCAACCAGAACCTCGGGCGCATGGCCAAAGAGCGGATCGAATCGCCAAAACTGGCCAAGATCTTCTTGAAGGAACATCCTGAAGTCTGGCACGCATGGGTGAGCGAAGACGCAGCCAAAAAGATCGACGCGGCCTTGTAGGTCGAGCTTCACCGACTGCCGTAAGCGGCAGTCGGGCGCTTGATCGCAACCCCTTGATTGAGAGTCTCTTATGTTTCCCGAAAGCTTTACCTTTTCCATCGCCGACTGGGTCAACAGTTGGGTCGATTCACTGGTCACCAACTACGGCGATGTGTTCCGCAGCATCTCCGACACCCTGTTGTGGGCCATCGTCAATCTTGAAGGGCTGCTGCGTGCGGCGCCCTGGTGGCTGATGCTGGCCATCGTGGCGGGCGTGGCCTGGCACGCGACTCGTAAAGTGGTGACCACGGCGGTCATCGTCGGCCTGCTGTTCCTGGTCGGCGCGGTCGGCCTCTGGGACAAGCTGATGCAGACCCTGGCGCTGATGATGGTGGCGACGGTCATTTCGGTGCTGATCGGCATTCCGCTGGGCATTCTCTCGGCACGCAGCAATCGCCTGCGTTCGGTGTTAATGCCGTTGCTGGACATCATGCAGACCATGCCGAGTTTCGTGTACCTGATCCCGGTGCTGATGCTGTTCGGCCTGGGCAAGGTCCCGGCGATTTTCGCCACGGTGATCTACGCCGCGCCGCCGCTGATTCGCCTGACCGACCTCGGCATTCGCCAGGTGGACGGTGAAGTGATGGAAGCGATCAACGCCTTCGGTGCCAACCGTTGGCAGCAACTGTTCGGCGTGCAACTGCCGTTGGCCCTGCCGAGCATCATGGCCGGGATCAACCAGACCACCATGATGGCCCTGTCGATGGTGGTGATTGCCTCGATGATCGGTGCCCGAGGCCTGGGTGAAGATGTGTTGGTGGGGATTCAGACCCTCAACGTCGGACGTGGCCTGGAAGCCGGTCTGGCGATCGTGATTCTGGCAGTGGTCATCGACCGCATTACTCAGGCGTATGGTCGGCCACGGCATGAGGTGAGCAAATGAACAACGAAGCCATCAGCAAAATCGAAGTCAAAAACGTCTTCAAGATTTTCGGCAACCGTTCCAAGGAAGCGCTGGGCATGATTGGCCAGGGCAAGACCAAGGATCAAGTGCTGGCCGAAACCGGCTGCGTGGTCGGCGTGAACGACTTGTCGTTGAGCATCGGCACCGGCGAGATCTTCGTGATCATGGGCCTGTCGGGTTCCGGCAAGTCCACGCTGGTGCGCCATTTCAATCGCCTGATCGACCCGACCAGCGGCGCGATCCTGGTGGACGGCGTGGACATCCTGCAATACGACATGGAAGCCCTGCGCGAATTTCGCCGGCACAAAATCAGCATGGTTTTCCAGAGCTTCGGCCTGCTGCCGCACAAGACCGTGGTGGATAACGTCGCCTACGGCCTGAAAGTGCGTGGCGAGACCAAGCAAATGTGCTCCGAGCGCGCGCTGCACTGGATCAGCACCGTGGGCCTCAAGGGCTACGAAAACAAATACCCGCATCAGCTTTCTGGCGGCATGCGTCAGCGTGTGGGCCTGGCTCGCGCCTTGGCGGCAGACACCGACATCATCCTGATGGACGAAGCCTTCAGCGCCCTCGACCCGCTGATTCGCGCCGAGATGCAGGATCAGTTGCTGGAACTGCAAAAGACCCTGCACAAGACCATCGTCTTCATCACCCACGACCTCGACGAGGCCGTGCGCATCGGCAACCGCATTGCGATTCTCAAAGATGGCCGCCTGATTCAGGTGGGTACGCCAAGAGAGATCCTGCATTCGCCGGCGGATGAGTATGTGGACCGGTTCGTACAGCGTCGGGCTGCGGTGGTTTGAAGTTGATGATTGGAAGGTGGTGAAAATCCATTGTGGCGAGGGGGCTTGCCCCCGTTGGGCTGCGGAGCAGCCCCAAAAATTTTGCGACCGCTGCGCGCTCGAACGGGGCGGTGCGGCGATCCGACAAGCCCCCTCGCCACAGGGTTTCATTGATCAGCAGAATTGGTATGAGGCTCAAGATGTCCCAGGCTGAAAAAATCGTTATCGCCGACGCCCCGTGGCGTTGGCAGGATGTGGTTGCCGTCGCCCGTCATGGCGCACAGCTTGAACTGTCGCCACAGACCTGGGCGCGGATCGAAAATGCTCAGGCAATCGTCCAGCGCATCGTCGTCAGCGGTGAGCGCGCCTATGGCGTCAACACCGGCCTCGGCGCGCTGTGCAACGTCTCGCTCAAAGACGAACAACTCAGCCAACTGTCGCGCAACACCTTGCTCAGTCACGCCTGTGGCGTTGGCGCACCATTGGCCGACGAACAGACCCGCGCAATCATCTGCGCCGCCATTCGCAACTATAGCCACGGCAAATCCGGCATTCATCGCCGGGTGGTTGAAGCGCTGTTGGCACTGCTCAATCGCGGCATTACCCCGCAAGTGCCGTCCCAGGGTTCGGTCGGTTACTTGACCCACATGGCGCACATCAGCATCACGCTGCTGGGCGTCGGCAATGTCAGCTATCGCGGGCAGATCGTTTCCGCGCAGCAAGCTCTGGCCGAAGAAGGTCTGCAACCAGTTCAGCTGGGCGCCAAAGATGGCCTGTGCCTGGTCAACGGCACGCCGTGCATGTCCGGCCTCAGCTGCCTGGCACTCGCCGACGCCACGCGTCTGGTGCAATGGGCTGACGTGATCGGTGCCATGAGCTTCGAAGCCCAGCGCGGTCAGATTGCTGCGTTCGATGCCGAGATCATCGCGCTCAAACCGCATCCAGGCATGCAGCAAGTCGGCATCAACCTGCGTGCGTTGCTCGATGGCAGCGAAGTGATCGCCAGCAGCAAAGGCATTCGTACTCAGGATGCGCTGAGCATCCGCTCGATCCCGCAAGTCCACGGCGCCGCTCGCGATCAGCTTGAGCACGCGAAAAAGCAGATCGAAACCGAACTCAACTCTGTCACCGACAACCCGATGCTTCTGGGCACGCCGGACAACTTCCGCGTCATGTCCCAAGCCAACCCGCACGGCCAATCGGTCGCGCTCGCCGCGGATTTGCTGGCGATCGCCATGGCGGAAATCGGCTCCATCGCCGAACGTCGTCTGGATCGCTTGATCAATCCGCATGTCAGCGGTTTGCCGGCATTCCTGGTGGCCAATCCGGGAGTGAACTCCGGGATGATGATCGTCCAGTACGTCGCCGCTTCGCTGTGTGCAGAAAACCGCCAGTTGGCGCAACCGGCAGTGCTCGACAACTACGTCACCTCAGGCCTGCAGGAAGACCACCTGAGCATGGGCACCAATGCCGCGCTGAAGCTGCATCGCGCGTTGGAAAACTGCACACAGATCCTCGCCATCGAGTACTTGCTGGCGGCCCAGGCGTTTGAATTCCTGAAAGATCAACGCTTCGGCGCTGGCACCGATGCAGCGTGGCGTCTGCTGCGTGAACGTGTTCCGGCCTACGACCAGGACCGCTGGCTGGCACCGGACATCGCCAGTGCCGCCGCCGTTTTGAAAGACCCGATTTTGCTGCACAAAGTGTTACCGAACCTGAACTGATTTCCACCACACCAGCGTGCCAAGGCGCGGCTCCCCAGAAGGCGAGACGCGACGGACAACGGACATCTCCGGAGCGTCTGGTGAGTTAATGACAAACTCTCAAAAGGAGCACGAAATGACTGCGCTAAACCTGATTCCCGGCCAACTGAGCCTTGCCCAACTGCGTGATATCTATCAGCAGCCGGTCAAAATCACCCTCGACGACAGCGCCTCGGCGCAGATCGAAGCCAGCGTTGCCTGCGTGGAACAAATCCTCGCCGAGAACCGCACCGCTTATGGCATCAACACCGGTTTCGGCCTGCTGGCTTCGACTCGTATCGCCAGTGAAGACCTGGAAAACCTGCAGCGCTCGCTGGTGCTATCCCACGCCGCCGGTGTCGGCGAGCCGATCAGCGACGCACTGGTTCGCTTGGTCATGGTGCTCAAGGTCAACAGCCTGAGCCGTGGTTTCTCCGGCATTCGTCGCAAGGTCATCGACGCACTGATCGCCCTGATCAATGCCGAGGTTTACCCGCACATTCCATTGAAAGGTTCGGTCGGTGCATCCGGTGACCTGGCGCCTTTGGCCCACATGTCGCTGGTGCTGCTGGGCGAAGGTAAAGCTCGCTACAAAGGCGAGTGGATGGAAGCAACCGAAGCGCTGAAAGTGGCCGGTCTAACCCCGCTGACCCTGGCCGCGAAAGAAGGTCTGGCGCTGCTCAACGGTACTCAGGTGTCCACCGCTTATGCGCTGCGTGGTCTGTTCGAAGGTGAGGATCTGTTCGCTGGCGCTGTGGCGCTGGGCGCACTGACCGTTGAAGCGGTATTGGGCTCGCGCTCGCCGTTTGATGCTCGCATCCACGCCGCTCGTGGCCAGAAAGGCCAGATTGACGCCGCTGCCGCTTACCGCGATCTGCTGGGCGAGCGCAGTGAAGTGTCCGACTCGCACCAGAACTGCGACAAGGTCCAGGACCCGTACTCCCTGCGCTGCCAGCCGCAAGTCATGGGTGCTTGCCTGACCCAGTTCCGTCAGGCTGCCGAAGTGCTCGCCATCGAAGCCAACGCCGTTTCGGACAACCCGCTGGTGTTCGCCGCTGAAGGCGACGTGATCTCCGGCGGTAACTTCCACGCCGAACCGGTGGCCATGGCCGCCGACAACATGGCGTTGGCCATCGCGGAAATCGGTTCCCTGAGCGAACGTCGTATCTCGCTGATGATGGACAAGCACATGTCGCAACTGCCGCCGTTCCTGGTGGCCAATGGCGGCGTGAACTCCGGCTTCATGATCGCCCAGGTGACCGCTGCGGCACTGGCCAGCGAGAATAAGGCGTTGTCCCATCCGCACTCGGTGGACAGCCTGCCGACTTCCGCGAACCAGGAAGACCACGTATCCATGGCCCCGGCTGCCGGCAAGCGTCTGTGGGAAATGGCCGAAAACACTCGCGGCGTTCTCGCGGTGGAATGGTTGGCTGCGGTCCAAGGTCTGGATCTGCGTGATGGCTTGAAGACTTCTTCGAAGCTGGAAGAGGCCCGCGGGATTCTGCGTGCGCAAGTGCCTTTCTATGAGAAGGATCGCTTCTTTGCGCCGGACATCAACGCGGCGAGCGAGTTGTTGGCGACCCGTTGTTTGAACGAGCTGGTACCGGCGAAGTTGCTGCCTAGCCTGTAACGGCTTCTTCTCGGGCAAACCCGCTCCCGCATGGATTGCGCTGAACCTGTGGGAGCGAGCTTGCTCGCGATTCGATTTAGCGTCGAATAAGAATAATTAAGGACGAGCAATGCAACAGTCAGAAAAGGGTTTGAAACGCGGGCTCTCTGCCCGACATATTCGCTTCATGGCGCTGGGGTCGGCGATCGGCACCGGGCTGTTTTACGGTTCTGCCTCGGCCATTCAAATGGCCGGGCCTGCGGTACTGCTCGCTTACCTGATCGGTGGTGCAGCGGTGTTCATGGTCATGCGCGCCCTCGGCGAGATGGCGGTGCACAACCCGGTGGCCGGCTCTTTCGGCCACTACGCCAGCACCTATCTTGGGCCGATGGCGGGCTTCATCCTCGGTTGGACCTACGCGTTTGAAATGGTCATCGTCGGCATGGCCGACGTCACCGCATTCGGTATTTACATGGGCTTCTGGTTTCCGGAAGTCGCCCGCTGGATCTGGGTGCTGGGCATCGTTTCGGTGGTCGGTGGCTTGAACCTGTGCAACGTCAAAGTTTTCGGTGAAATGGAGTTTTGGCTGTCGCTGCTCAAGGTCGCGGCCATCGTCGCGATGATCCTGGGTGGCTTCGGTATCATGCTGTTCGGTATCAGCACGGCCCCCGGCGCCCAGGCGACCGACATCAGCAATCTCTGGAGCCATGGCGGCTTCATGCCCAATGGTGTGGGCGGTCTGATCGCTTCGTTCGCGGTGGTGATGTTTGCTTTCGGCGGCATTGAAATCATCGGCGTGACCGCCGGTGAAGCCAAAGACCCGCAGCGCGTGCTGCCCAGGGCGATCAATGCCGTACCGTTGCGTATCCTGCTGTTCTACGTGCTGACGATGTTCGTGTTGATGTCGATCTTTCCATGGCAGCAGATCGGCAGCCAAGGCAGCCCATTCGTGCAGATTTTCGACAACCTGGGGATCAGTTCGGCGGCGACCATTCTCAATATCGTGGTGATCTCGGCAGCGGTGTCGGCGATCAACAGCGACATCTTCGGCGCTGGCCGCATGATGTACGGTCTGGCCCAGCAAGGGCATGCGCCCAAGGGCTTCGCCCGCTTGTCGCGCAATGGCGTGCCATGGATGACCGTGGTGGTAATGAGTGCCGCGTTGCTGTTGGGCGTGCTGCTGAACTACCTGATTCCGGAAAACGTATTTCTGTTGATCGCCTCTATCGCCACCTTTGCGACGGTGTGGGTCTGGTTGATGATTCTGTTCACCCAAGTGGCCATGCGTCGTTCCATGAGCGCGGAGCAGGCCGCACAGTTGAAATTCCCGGTGCCGTTCTGGCCCTATGCGCCGATGGCGGCGATTGCCTTCATGCTGTTCATCTTTGGCGTGCTGGGCTATTTCCCGGACACCCAGGCGGCGCTGATCGTCGGCGTGGTCTGGATTGTATTGCTGGTGCTGGCCTACCTGACGTGGGTGAAACCGGCGGCAGGGAAGGCAGTACCGGTGGAGCGGTAACCCTCTTTTTCTCATCGATAACCTAACGGAGGCCACGGATGAAAACTCTCTGGCAACACTGCCACGTCGCAACCATGGCGCAAGGCGTCTACTCGATCATCGAGGATGCGGCCATCGTGACGTCAGGAGCGCACATTGAGTGGATCGGCCCACGCGCCGAACTGCCGTCGGGCGAGTACCCGGCAGTCAATGATCTTAAAGGGGCCTGGGTGACGCCGGGCCTGATCGACTGCCACACCCACACGGTGTTCGGCGGTAACCGCAGCGGTGAATTCGAACAGCGTCTGCAAGGCGTCAGCTATGCAGAAATCGCAGCGGCCGGTGGAGGCATCGCCAGCACCGTGCGCGCCACTCGCGCGGCCACTGAAGATGAACTGTTCGCCAGCGCCGCCAAGCGTCTGAAGAGCCTGATGCGCGACGGCGTGACCACCGTCGAAATGAAATCCGGCTACGGCCTGGACCTGGCCAGCGAACGCAAGATCCTGCGGGTCATCCGCCGTCTCGGTGCCGAGCTCCCGGTCAGCGTGCGCAGCACCTGCCTGGCCGCTCATGCCTTGCCGCCGGAATACGCGGACCGTGCCGACGATTACATCGATCACATCTGCGCCGAGATGCTCCCGGCCCTGGCCGCCGAAGGGCTGGTGGATGCGGTGGATGCGTTCTGCGAATACCTGGCGTTTTCGCCGTCGCAGGTCGAGCGGGTGTTCATCACCGCGCAGCAGCTCGGTTTGCCGGTGAAGCTGCACGCCGAACAGTTGTCGTCGCTGCACGGTTCGAGCCTGGCAGCGCGTTACCACGCACTGTCGGCCGATCACCTGGAATTCATGACCGAAGACGACGCCATCGCCATGGCCAAGTCCGGCACCGTCGCGGTGTTGCTGCCCGGCGCGTTCTACTTTCTGCGGGAAACCCAATTGCCGCCGATGGAGGCTCTGCGCAAACACGGCGTGAAAATCGCCATCGCCAGCGACCTCAACCCAGGCACCTCACCGGCACTGTCGTTGCGTTTGATGCTGAACATGGCGTGCACCTGTTTCCGCATGACCCCGGAAGAAGCCTTGGCGGGTGCAACGATTCATGCCGCCACGGCGCTGGGCATGGCTGAAACCCACGGTTCGCTGGAAGTCGGCAAGTGTGCAGATTTCGTCGCCTGGCAAATCGATCGTCCGGCCGACCTGTCGTACTGGCTGGGCGGTGACCTGGAAAAACGCGTCGTGCGTCACGGCGTTGAAGTGAGCATTTAGGAGAACAGTTGTGGATAAGGTTCTGAACTTCAAACAAGGTCGCGTACCGCTGCTGATCAGCATGCCCCACGCCGGCCTGCGCCTGACCCCGGCGGTCGAAGCCGGGTTGATCCCCGACGCGAAAAGCCTGCCGGACACCGACTGGCATATCCCGCAGCTTTACGAATTTGCTGCCGAGCTGGGTGCCAGCACCTTGGCCGCCGAGTACTCGCGTTTTGTCATCGACCTGAATCGACCGTCTGACGACAAGCCTTTGTATGTCGGCGCGACCACCGGTCTTTACCCGGCGACGCTGTTCGACGGTATTCCGTTGTTCCGCGAAGGGCATGAGCCGTCGGCCGCAGAACGCGCGACTTACCTGGAGCAAGTCTGGACGCCGTACCACAGCACGTTGCAGAACGAGCTGGCGCGACTGAAGGCCGAGTTCGGCTACGCGCTGCTGTTCGATGCGCACTCGATCCGTTCGGTGATCCCGCACCTGTTCGACGGCAAGCTGCCGGACTTCAACCTCGGCACCTTTAACGGCGCCAGTTGCGATCCACAGTTGGCCACTCAGCTGGAAGCCATCTGCGCGTGCCACGGCGATTACAGCCATGTGCTGAACGGTCGCTTCAAGGGCGGCCACATCACCCGGCATTACGGCAATCCGGCCGAGAACATCCATGCCGTGCAACTGGAGTTGGGCCAGTGCACCTACATGGAAGAGTTCGAGCCGTTCCGTTATCGCCCGGACCTGGCGGCGCCGACGCAGGTGGTGCTCAAAGAATTGCTGCAAGGGCTGCTGGCCTGGGGCGAAAAGCACTACAGCGCGTAACCCTTGTGGGAGCGGGCTTGCTCGCGAAGAGGGCGTGTCAGTCGCCATTGATGTTGTTTGGTACACCGCTTTCGCGAGCAAGCCCGCTCCCACAGGTTGGCGTTTGTCTCGATACCTGATTGGAACAGTCGCCACCGTGCAAAACACGGTCGCTACAGTTCGCTTTTACCCTCTCGACGCTGCGTAATGTTCCGGGCACGGTGCACGAAGACACCGGCCCTCACAATAATCTGCCGCACGAGACTCCCCCAATGAAAAGACTGTTCACCCGCTGTCTCTCAATCCTCTGCGGCACTGCTCTCCTGAGCACCAGCGTTCTGGCCAGTGACGACGCTTCCTGCAAGGCCGTGCGCATGGGCGTGGTCAACTGGACCGACGTGATCGCCACCAGCGGCATGGCTGACGTACTGCTCAACGGCCTCGGTTACGAAAGCAAACAAACCAGCGCCGTGCAGCAAATCATCTTCGCCGGCATCCGCGACAAGCGTCTCGATATCTTCCTCGGTTACTGGAAACCGGCGATGGACAAAAACATCGCGCCGTTCCTGGCCGCCAATCAGGTGAAGGTCATGGACAAACCGAGCCTGGCCGATGCTCAGGCGACCCTCGCCGTACCTGAGTACGTTGCCGAAGCGGGCCTGAAAACCTTCGCCGATATCGCCAAATTCAAGGATCAGCTCGGCGGCAAGCTCTACGGCATCGAGCCGGGCAGCGGCGCCAACACCACCATTAAAACCATGATCGAGACCAATCAATTTGGCTTGAAGGATTTCAAACTGATCGAGTCGGGTGAGGCCGGCATGCTTGCCGCCGTTCAGCGGGCGGTGAATCGCAAGGAATTCGTGGTGTTCGTCGGCTGGACCCCGCACCCGATGAACATCAACATGAAAATCGTCTACCTGACTGGCAGTGAAAACGTTTATGGCCCGAACGAAGGCGCCGCCACCGTCTCCACCGTGACCGCCCCGGATTACGCCCAGCGCTGCCCGAACGTGAATCGCCTGCTGGAAAACCTGACCTTCACCGCCGCCCAGGAAAGCCAGTTGATGGTGCCGATCATGGAGCGTAAAACGCCTCAGGACGTTGCCAAGCAGTGGTTGCGCGACCATCCGGAAGATTTGCAGCGCTGGTTGGCAGGTGTCACCAGTTTTGATGGCAAGGATGGCGTGGCGACCGTTCAGACCAGTTTGAAAAACTGACGAACTGAACCCTTGCCAGGGTGAGTGAGATCATTGTGGCGAAGGGGCTTGCCCCCGTTGGGCTGCGAAGCGGCCCCAAAATGTCGGATTGACCTTGGATTTTGCGAGCGCTGCGCACTCGAACGAGGGCAAGCCCCTCGCCACAAAAGCCGTATTTCCAAATCAACATCCTCTGAACTGACCGGCACCTGACTCATGGCTCCTTATCCGCTCTCCCAACAGATGACGGCTTTCGTCGAGAAAACCGCCATCTTCAACAGCACCGACAGCAGCCTCGCCGGTTTGCGTCAGGCCTACAGCGGGATGTGCCGGGCGTTCACTCCGTCACGTCCCGCCGGGCTTTATGTGGTCGACTTTGAATTGGCCGGCGTGCCGGTGCGGTCGTATCAACCGCCGGTTTCGCCGCCGACCAGCGGTTGCCCGTGCATCGTGTATCTGCACGGCGGCGGGTGGGTGGTGGGAGACCTGGATTCCCACGACTTCATCTGCGCCGAACTGGCGTCGACGCTCGGCGTGCTGGTGATCGCCGTCGATTATCGGTTGGCGCCGGAACATCCGTTTCCGGCGGCGTTCGAGGACTGCCTGGGTGTCTGGCGCGCGCTGCGGACCGGGCCATTCCGGCTCGACCCCGAGCGAACGCTGGTGGCCGGGGACAGCGCCGGTGGCAACCTTGCGGCGGCGTTGTGTCTGGCGTTGCGCGATGCGGGGGAGCCCTTGCCGGCGGCGCAGGTGCTGATTTATCCGGGGCTGGGCGGTGATCACCGATTGCCGTCGCGCAGTGAATGCGTCGATGCTCCCTTGCTTAGCAGCAGCGATCTGGATTGTTATCACGCCCTGTACTTGCGTGGCACTGGACAGCCAGGGGCCTATGCGATGCCGTTGCTCGCCGAGGACTTCAGTAGGTTGCCGCCGGCCTTGATCGCCGTGGCGCAATTCGATCCGTTGCGCGATGACGGCATGCTCTACGCCGAGCGACTGAACGCAGCAGGCGTGGCCGCGACGCTTTATTACGGGGAAGGGTTGGTTCACGGCTGTCTGCGGGCTCGGGGGCAGGTCGCCGAGGTCGATGCACTCTATGAAACGCTGCTCGGCTATTTGTCTGAAAAAACGGGCTGAAAAACTCTGACTCTGCAAGGCATGCTCATTGGCGTAATTCGGGTTTATGATGCCGGACGGCAGAATAATAGAAGTCCCCCCAGGGATGACCTCGACCCCTTACGGAGCGCGCAATGCAGACTTTGTACCCGCAGATCAAACCCCACGCCCGGCACGATCTGGCCGTCGATGAAACCCACACGCTGTATGTCGACGAAAGCGGTTCGCCGGAAGGTTTGCCGGTTGTATTCATCCACGGCGGCCCCGGCGCCGGGTGTGATGCCCAGAGCCGTCGGTTTTTCGATCCGAACCTGTATCGCATTGTGACCTTCGACCAGCGCGGTTGCGGTCGTTCCACGCCCCACGCCAGCCTGGAAAACAACACCACCTGGGATCTGGTCGCCGACCTTGAGCGAATTCGCCAGCACCTTGGCATTGATAAATGGGTGTTGTTTGGCGGTTCGTGGGGTTCGACCCTGGCACTTGCCTACGCGCAAACCCACCCGGAGCGTGTGCACGGTCTGATTCTGCGCGGGATTTTTCTCTGCCGTCCGCAGGAAATCGAGTGGTTCTACCAGTGTGGCGCCAGTCGTCTGTTCCCCGATTACTGGCAGGACTACATCGCGCCGATCCCGCTGGACGAGCGCGAAGACTTGCTCTCGGCTTTCCACAAGCGCCTGATCGGCAACGATCAGATTGCCCAGATGCACGCGGCCAAGGCCTGGTCCACCTGGGAAGGCCGGACCGCCACCCTGCGCCCGAACCCGATGGTGGTCGATCGTTTCTCCGAGCCACAGCGCGCGCTGTCGATTGCCCGCATCGAATGTCACTACTTCACCAACAATGCGTTCCTTGAGCCCAACCAGCTGATCCGCGACATGGGCAAGATCGCCCATTTGCCTGGCGTGATCGTCCACGGTCGCTACGACGTGATCTGCCCGCTGGACAACGCCTGGGAACTGCATCAGAACTGGCCGAACAGTGAATTGCAGGTGATCCGTGACGCCGGCCATGCCGCCTCCGAACCTGGCATTACTGACGCATTGGTTCGCGCCGCTGATCAGATGGCCCATCGTCTGCTCGACCTGGCCCCTGAAGAAGCATGAAGGGCCTGCTGCAACGCGTGCGCGGCGCGCGAGTCGAGGTAGCGGGGGAGGTGGTTGGCGCCGTCGATCAGGGTTTGCTGGTGCTGGTGGCGGTCGAGCCCGAGGATACTCGGGCCAGCGCCGACAAACTTCTGCAGAAACTGCTTAACTATCGTGTGTTCAGTGACGCCGAGGGCAAGATGAATCTGTCCCTGGCGGATGTAGGCGGTGGGTTGCTGCTGGTCTCACAGTTCACCCTGGCCGCCGATACCAAGAGCGGGTTGCGCCCGAGTTTTTCGACCGCTGCCCCTCCGGCCCTGGGCGAGGAACTTTTCGACTATTTATTAGGTAAGGCGAAACAGGTGCATGGCACTGTGGCATCAGGTAGATTCGGCGCGGATATGCAGGTGCACCTGGTCAACGACGGCCCGGTAACCTTCCTGTTACAGACCTGAAAGCGCTTGAAACATGTTTTTAAGGGCTTTTCGACTGAAAACAGGCGTTTTTCGCGATAAATACTTTGTTACCCCTGATGCGTTGTAACGCGGCCTACTAGATAATCGCGCGCTACGGGGATCAGCGTTCGTTGGTCCATTTTGACTTAGGTAGAGACTTGTCCTGGACCTCTTGGGGAATCATTTAGCCCCATAGGAGTCGGAACAATGCTCGCCAACTTGGCAAGAGTGGTCTGTAGGGTCGGTTTTTTCATGCCGTACACCTCACAGGCACTTTAACTGGCCGTTGGTTTTTTGATCTGTTTTCGGCGAGGGTTGCTCGTGATTGTTAGTCCCTGTAATGCACCAAAATTGACTGCCAAACGGTTCCGAAGCGCTCTGGTAGCGGGCTCTGCACTGCTCTGCCTGCTCAGCGCCGGCCAGATTTGGGCATTCAATCTGGATGATGTATCGGTCAAGGCGAAAGAGCTGGCCGGACAAAAATACGAAGCCCCGCGCAGTAACCTGCCGAACGAATTCCGTGAAATGAAATTCGCGGACTATCAAAAAATTCGTTTCCGCACTGAAAAAGCCGAGTGGGCCGATCAGAAAACCCCGTTCAAGCTTTCGTTCTATCACCAGGGCATGCACTTCGATACGCCGGTGAAAATCAACGAAATCACGGCCAACACCGTCGAAGAGATCAAATACGACCCAAGTCGTTTCGATTTCGGCGATGTCAAGTTCGATCCTAAAGCCACCGAACAACTGGGCTATGCCGGTTTCCGTGTGCTTTACCCGATCAACAAGGCCGACAAGCAAGACGAAATCATGACCATGCTCGGCGCGAGCTACTTCCGCGTTGTCGGCAAGGGTCACACCTATGGCTTGTCCGCTCGCGGCATGGCCATCGATACCGCGTTGCCGTCCGGTGAAGAATTCCCGCGTTTCACCGAGTTCTGGATTCAACAGCCAAAACCGGGTGACAAGCACCTGGTGATCTTCGCGCTGCTGGATTCGCCACGCGCTACCGGTGCCTATCGCCTGACCGTGCGTCCGGGCAGCGACACCGTTGTCGACGTCAAGGCCAAGATGTTCCTGCGTGACAAGGTCACCAAGCTTGGCGTTGCGCCGCTGACCAGCATGTTCCTGTTCGGCGCCAACCAGCCGTCGAAAGTGCTGAATTACCGTCGTGAACTGCACGATTCCAGCGGTCTGTCGATCCATGCCGGCAACGGCGAGTGGATCTGGCGCCCGTTGAACAATCCAAAACACCTGGCCGTGAGCAACTTCTCGATCGAGAACCCGCGTGGTTTTGGCTTGCTGCAACGTGGCCGCGACTTCAGCCACTACGAAGACCTCGACGACCGCTACGACAAGCGCCCAAGTGCCTGGATCGAACCAAAAGGCGATTGGGGCAAGGGCTCCGTCGATCTGGTAGAGATTCCGACTGCCGACGAAACCAACGACAATATCGTTGCGTTCTGGAGCCCGGAAAAACTGCCTGAGCCTGGCCAGCCGCTGGACGTCGCTTATCGCATGCACTGGACTATCGACGAAGCCGCTCTTCATGCACCGGACAGCGCCTGGGTCCAACAGACCCTGCGCTCCACGGGTGACGTGAAACAGTCCAACCTGATTCGTCAGCCGGATGGCAGCGTTGCCTATCTGGTGGACTTCGAAGGTCCGTCCCTGGCGGCACTGCCGGAAACTGCGGACGTTCGCAGCCAGGTCAGCGTTGGCGACAATGCCGAGCTGGTCGAGAACAGCGTGCGTTACAACCCTGAAACCAAGGGCTGGCGCTTGACCCTGCGGATGAAAATCAAGGATCCGGGCAAGCCTACCGAGATGCGTGCTGCACTGGTCGAGAACATCGTGCCGGCCGATCTCGCCAAGACCTCGCTGCCCGTCTCCAACTCTTCTGTTGCCAAGGCCGACAAGGTCGCTGCCAAGCAACAAGAGAAGGCCGACAAGGAGGCCAAGGACGCCAAGCAAGCAGAAGCCAAGCAGGCCGACGCCAAGCCAGCCGCCGATACCAAGGACAAGGACAACAAAGACGCCAAGCAGCCTGTTGCTGCGGACGCGGCCCCAGCCACACCGGAATCGGCAGCGACGGAAGAAGTCCTGACCGAGACCTGGAGCTACCAGTTGCCTGCCGATGAGTAATTCTCAAGTACAGCCAGAGACGCTTGCCGAGTATCTGGCGCATCTACCGATGACCGACCAGCAGCGCGCGGAACTCGCGGGCTGCCAGTCCTTCAGCGAACTGCACCAGCGTCTGTCGTCTTCGACGTTCGACGCTCCGACCGAGGCTGCGCAAGCCTCGGTGGGCCGTCGCTTGACCCTTAATTCCGCTGAGGAACTGGAAGAGGCGGAGATGCTGGCGGTCGACGCCAGCGGTCGGGTTTGCCTCAAGGCCACCCCGCCGATCCGCCGGACCAAAGTCGTGCCGGAGCCGTGGCGCACCAACATTCTGGTGCGTGGCTGGCGTCGTCTGACCGGTCGCACCAATCCGCCGGCCCCGCCGAAAGACGAGAACGTGCTGCCGGCTGCTCGCTGGCGCACTGTCGGTTCGATCCGGCGTTACATCCTGCTGGTCCTCATGCTTGGCCAGACCATCGTCGCCGGCTGGTACATGAAAGGCATCATGCCGTACCAGGGCTGGTCGTTCGTCGACCTGAACGAAGTCCTGCATCAACCGATCCTGCAAACCGTCACGCAAGTGCTGCCGTATGCGCTGCAAACCAGCATCCTGATTCTGTTCGGGATTCTGTTCTGCTGGGTGTCGGCCGGTTTCTGGACGGCGTTGATGGGCTTCCTCGAGTTGCTCACCGGCCACGATAAATACCGGATCTCCGGTAAAAGTGCCGGCAACGAACCGATCGCCAAGAACGCGCGCACCGCACTGGTGATGCCGATCTGCAACGAAGACGTGCCGCGCGTGTTTGCCGGTTTGCGGGCGACCTTCGAATCGGTGGCGGCCACGGGTGACCTGGATCGTTTCGACTTCTTTGTACTCAGCGACAGTAACGACGCGGACATCTGCGTGGCCGAGCAACAGGCCTGGCTGGACGTCTGCCGTGAAGCCAAGGGCTTCGGCAAGATCTTCTATCGCCGTCGTCGCCGTCGTGTGAAACGTAAAAGCGGCAACCTCGACGACTTTTGCCGTCGCTGGGGTGGTGACTACAAGTACATGGTCGTGCTCGACGCAGACTCCGTGATGAGCGGTGACTGCCTGACCAGTCTGGTGCGCTTGATGGAAGCTACGCCGGACGCCGGCATTATCCAGACCGCGCCGCGTGCGTCGGGCATGGACACCCTTTATGCGCGTATGCAGCAGTTTGCGACCCGTGTGTACGGTCCGCTGTTTACCGCCGGCCTGCACTTCTGGCAGTTGGGCGAATCCCACTATTGGGGCCACAACGCGATTATCCGCATGAAGCCATTCATCGAGCACTGCGCCCTGGCGCCGTTGCCCGGCAAAGGTGCTTTCGCCGGTGCGATTCTTTCCCACGACTTTGTTGAAGCAGCGCTGATGCGCCGTGCCGGCTGGGGCGTGTGGATTGCCTACGATTTGCCGGGCAGCTATGAAGAGCTGCCGCCGAACCTGCTGGACGAACTCAAGCGTGACCGTCGCTGGTGCCACGGCAACCTGATGAACTTCCGTCTGTTCCTGGTCAAGGGCATGCACCCGGTTCACCGCGCGGTGTTTCTGACCGGCGTGATGTCTTACCTGTCGGCGCCGTTGTGGTTCTTCTTCCTCGTGTTGTCGACGGCGCTGCTGGCGGTCAACACCCTGATGGAGCCGCAGTACTTCCTTGAACCGCGTCAGCTCTATCCGCTGTGGCCGCAATGGCACCCGGACAAGGCGATTGCGCTGTTCTCGACGACGATCGTGCTGCTGTTCCTGCCGAAGCTGTTGAGCATCCTCCTGATCTGGGCCAAAGGTGCGAAAGAGTTCGGTGGCAAGTTCAAGGTGACGATGTCGATGCTGCTGGAGGTACTGTTCTCCATGCTGCTGGCGCCGGTACGGATGATTTTCCACACCCGCTTCGTACTCGCAGCGTTCCTCGGCTGGGCTGCGACCTGGAACTCGCCACAACGTGACGACGACTCGACGCCATGGAGCGAAGCGGTCAAGCGCCACGGCCCGCAAACCTTGCTGGGCTTCTTCTGGGCCCTGCTGGTGATCTGGCTGAACCCGAGCTTCCTCTGGTGGCTGGTGCCGATCGTCGGTTCGTTGATGCTGTCGATTCCGGTGTCGGTGATCTCCAGCCGAGTCGGCCTGGGCCTCAAGTCCCGTGACGAAAGCCTGTTCCTGATCCCTGAGGAATACAATCCGCCACAGGCGTTGGTGGCGACCGACCAGTACACCCACGAAAACCGTTGGCATGCGCTGAACGACGGCTTCATCCGGGCAGTGGTCGATCCACAGCAGAACGCCTTGGCGTGCTCGCTGGCGACATCGCGTCACGGTCAGGCCGAGCCGATCGAATGGTTGCGGATCGAGCGTGTGCGTCATGCATTGAAAGTCGGGCCTGACGGCCTGAACAACAATGAGCGTGTGCAATTGCTGAGCGATCCGGTGGCATTGGCTCGCTTGCATGAGCAGATCTGGAATGAAGGCCACCCCGAGTGGCTGCAGGCCTGGCGCAAATCGGTGAAAGCCGATCCCCATGCGCCGCTGCTGCCGCTCAAGCCGCTGAGTGCGCAGCCTCAGTTGGCGTAACAAAGAGCCCCGCTAGCCAGCGGGGCTTTTTTTCGCCTGAACGTTGCCAAACCCTTGTGCAAACGGACGAGTGCGTTAGCATCCGTCCCCGAATTGGTGCGCCTGGACAACTTTCTGTTCGTATCTGCCGGTTTCCTGAAGGAAATCCGCCGTTTGCGCGCCTCACACCGCAATGGTTTTGGGGACTTGATGATGAAGAAGTATCTGTCGATGCTGCTGGTCGGCGTCACGGCACTGGTTGCAGTCAGCGCGGCGCAGGCCGGTGCCATCGATGAGGCGGTCAAGCGTGGCACGCTGAAAGTCGGCATGGATCCGACTTACATGCCGTTCGAAATGACCAACAAACGCGGCGAAATCATCGGCTTTGAAGTCGACATTCTCAAAGCCATGACCAAGGCCATGGGCGTCAAGCTGGAACTGGTGTCCACCGGTTACGACGGCATCATCCCGGCCCTGCTCACCGACAAGTTCGACATGATCGGCAGCGGCATGACCCTGACCCAGGAACGCAACCTGCGCCTGAACTTCAGCGAACCGTTCATCGTGGTCGGCCAGACCCTGCTGATCCGCAAGGAGCTGGAAGGCAGCATCAAGTCCTACAAAGACCTGAACACCGCCGACTACCGCATCACTTCCAAGCTGGGCACCACTGGCGAGATGGTCGCCAAAAAACTGATCTCCAAAGCCAAGTACCACGGCTACGACAACGAGCAGGAAGCCGTGCTCGACGTGGTCAACGGCAAGGCAGATGCCTTCATCTACGACGCGCCGTACAACGTCGTGGCCGTGAACAAGGTCGGCGCCGGCAAGCTGGTGTTCCTCGACAAGCCGTTCACCTACGAGCCGCTGGCCTTCGGCCTGAAGAAGGGTGATTACGACAGCCTCAACTTCATCAACAACTTCCTGCACCAGATCCACGAAGACGGCACCTACGATCGCATCCATGACAAGTGGTTCAAGGACACCGCCTGGCTCAAGGATATGGAGTAACTCGGTCAGATAAACCGAGTCGCTCCATTCGCGGGCAAGCCTCGCTCCTACAGGTTTTGTGTCGTTCCCACGTTTGGATGGCAAATGTGAGTGCTGTAGGAGCGAGGCCTGCCCGCGAAGACGGCATCCCTGTCGGCACAATATTCGGAACTTTCAGAGCAAATGAAACAGAAAAAAGCCCAATGGCCCTGGCACGTGCTAACCGTGCTGCTGCTGATCGGCCTGGCCGGCGCGTTGTATTACGCCACCTCGCTGATGTCCTACGAATGGCGCTGGAACCGCGTGCCGCAATACTTCGCCTACCACGCCGAAGAGTCCCAGCGCGCCGTCGACATCTCCACCGTCAGCGAACTGGTGCGCAAGGGCGACAAGGCCGAAGTCACCCTGCGTAATGACGCGGGTGACGAGCAGCGCGTGACCGTCGACGACAACAGCCTGCAAGTCGCCCAAGGCGATGACGTTGCTGAAGGCGACGTGATCGGTGTCACCCGGCATTGGGCCGCCGGACCGCTGATGTGGGGTCTTTGGACCACCTTGTGGTTGTCCGTGGTGTCTGGCGTGCTCGGGCTGCTGATCGGCCTCGCCACCGGCCTGTGCCGTCTATCGAGCAACCCGACGCTGCGCGATCTCTCGACGATCTACGTCGAACTGGTGCGCGGCACGCCGCTGCTGGTGCAGATTTTCATTTTCTACTTCTTCATTGGCACCGTAATGAACCTGTCCCGGGAGTTCGCCGGGATCGCCGCGCTGTCGCTGTTCACCGGTGCCTACGTGGCCGAGATTATTCGCTCAGGCGTGCAGTCGATCGCCCGTGGCCAGAACGAAGCCGCGCGTTCCCTGGGCTTGAGCGCTGGCCAGTCGATGCGCCACGTGGTGCTGCCGCAAGCCTTGAAGCGGGTGCTGCCGCCGCTGGCCGGGCAGTTCATCAGTCTGGTCAAGGACACCTCGCTGGTGTCGGTGATCGCGATTACCGAGCTGCTGAAAAGCGGCCGTGAAGTCATCACCACCTCGTTTTCGCCGTTCGAAATATTGTTCTGCGTGGCCGGGTTGTACCTGTTGATCAACCTGCCGCTGTCGAAAATCGCCAGTCGGCTTGAGCGGAGGCTCGCGCAAAGTGATTGAAGTCCGCGATCTGGTAAAAGTCTTCGACACCCGTGGCCAGGTGGTGCGCGCGGTGGATAGCGTCTCCACGCAGGTGGCGAAAGGCGAAGTATTGGTGGTGATCGGCCCGTCCGGTTCCGGCAAGTCGACCTTCCTGCGCTGCCTCAACGGTCTGGAAGAATTCGATTCGGGTTCGGTGAGCATCGACGGCCTGCAACTGGCCGACCCGAAAACCGACGTGAACGCCTACCGCCGAGAAGTCGGCATGGTGTTCCAGCATTTCAACCTGTTCCCGCACATGACCGTGCTGGAAAACCTCTGCCTGGCCCAGAAAGTCGTGCGCAAGCGCGGCAAGAAGGAGCGCGAGGCCAAGGCCTTGGCATTGCTGGAGAAGGTCGGTATTGCGCAGAAGGCCAACGAGTTTCCGTCACGCCTGTCCGGGGGGCAGCAACAGCGTGTGGCGATTGCCCGGGCATTGGCCATGGAACCCAAGGTCATGCTGTTCGATGAGCCGACTTCGGCGCTTGATCCGGAAATGGTCGGCGAAGTGCTGGACGTGATGAAAACCCTGGCCGTGGAAGGCATGACTATGGTCTGCGTCACCCACGAAATGGGCTTTGCGCGGGAAGTAGCGGATCGGGTGCTGTTTTTCGATCACGGCAAACTGCTGGAAGATGCATCGCCGGCCGAGTTCTTCGATGCACCGAAGGATCCGCGGGCGCAGGCCTTCTTGCGCCAGGTTTTGTAGCTTTAGCGCCTGTCCTGACGCCTTCGCGGGCAAGCCTCGCTCCTACAGTATTGTGTCGTGGCTCAATCGAGCGATACACAAAGCCCTGTAGGCGCGAGGCTTGCCCGCGAAGGCATCACCTCGGTTTCAAACCTTGAACCGCCCCACCAACATCTGCAGATGCGTCCCCAACCGCGCCAGCTCAACGCTGGAGGCCGCGGTCTCTTCACTGGCTGCCGAGGTCTGCTCGGACACATCGCGCACGTTCAGCACGCTCCGGTTGATCTCCTCGGCCACCGCGGTTTGCTGCTCGGCAGCGGCGGCAATCTGCTGGTTCATCGACTGAATCGCCGACACGGTGCGGGTGATGCTCTCCAGCGAGCTACCGGCGCGGCGGGTCAGTTCGACGCTGCTGTCGGTCAGGGTGCGGCTGTTGTCCATGATGGTGGCCACTTGCTGGGTGCCGGCTTGCAGGCCGACGATCAGTTCTTCGATTTCCTCGGTGGACTTCTGGGTGCGCTGGGCCAAGCTACGGACTTCATCGGCGACCACCGCGAAACCGCGTCCGGCCTCACCGGCACGGGCGGCTTCAATCGCAGCGTTGAGTGCCAACAGGTTGGTTTGTTGGGCCACGGATTTGATCACGTCCAGCACGCTGCCGATCTTGTCGCTCTCGCGTTTCAGATCGCCCATGGCCGCCGTGGAATTGCCAACTTCGAGGGCCAGGCGCTCGATCTGAGCGATGGCTTCGCCAACCACTTTGTCACCTTCGCGGGCCTGCTGATCGGCGGCGACGGCGGCTTCGGAGGCTTCTTCGGCGTTGCGCGCGACTTCCTGCACGGTGGCCGTCATCTCGTTCATTGCCGTGGCCACCTGGTCGGTCTCGATCTTCTGGCTGTTGACCCCGGCACTGGTCTGCTCGGTGACCGCGGACAGTTCTTCGGCGGCGCTGGCGATTTGTGTAACGCCATCGCTGATCCCGCCGATCAGTTCGCGCAGGCCCAGGGTCATGCTCTGCATGGCGCGCTGGAGCTGGCCCAATTCGTCGCGACGCTCGGAAACAAGGTTTTGCGTCAGGTCGCCCGCCGCCACGCGCTCGGCCACTTTGAGGGTCTGATTCAGCGGGATCACGATCTGGCGAGTGATCGCCCATGCCGCCAGCAAGCCAAACGCCAGGGCCAGAACAGTCGCCATCAGCAGCAGGTTCTTGGCGTGTGCGGCGTCGGTGTCGCGGACGATGGTTTGTGACACGGTGAGTTTTTTGCTCACGTCGAGCAAGGTATCGCCTTGCTCGGCCATGCGCTTGAGGGCGGCGGCGCTAGCCACTTGCGAGTCGCGGAACTGGCTGACGGCGGCGCGGTAGGCTTTGAGCGAATCGGTGGCCTGTTGCAGGTTGGCGATGTGCTGTTCCGGCAGTTTGGATGGCAGGCTTTCGAGGTTCTTCAGGGCGTTGTCGATGGCGTCCAGAGCAGGTTGCTCGGCCTCGGTCTTGCCGCTGTAGGTGTAGCCGCGCACTTGGAAGCGTGCCTGCTGAATCAGTTTGCTCAGGTCGATCACGCTGTTGAAGTCGGCGACGCTGTCGCCTTGCAGCATGGATTTTTCGACTTCGGCGACGCGGGCCACGGCGTTGTCGGCGGTCGCGCCCAGTTTGCTGCGGGCGTCTTCGCGGTTGGCGCCGGCCTGGGTCATCGCGATGAAGGCTTGTTTGTACTGGCTGACGGCGGCCAATTGCTGGTCGATCATCGCCACGTCAGACGGCTGTTCGATCAACTTGCGCGCGGTTTGCAGGCCCGCGTCGAGTTGGCTCAACAGATCGTTGACGGCGCCCGGGCCTTGTTCGCCTCGGCGCATTTCGTAGTCCCGACGGGCCAGGCGCAGGTCTTTGGTCAGGTCGTTGAGGCTGGCAATGAACCCCAGCTTGTCGCCACGGCTCATCACGCCCGTCAGGCCGGTCCAGCCAGTGAAGGTGATCAGCAGCGTTAGCAGCAGCACCAGACCGAAACCGATCCCCAGTTTGCGATTGACGCTTACATTTCCCAGACTCTCGGCTAGCCAACGGTACATGCTGCTACTCCCTCGGACCACTCATTGGTTTTATGGGGGCTATATCGGCAGGTGCCCGGGAATCTGTAGGCGCAACGCGGTATTCGGGTCGAGTAAATCCCTGTGGCGAGGGAGCTTGCTCCCGTTCGGCTGCGAAGCAGTCGCAAATCAGGCTGATACGGTTTTGCAGGAAAAAAGCGGTGGCCGCTGCGCGCCCAAGCGGGAGCAAGCTCCCTCGCCACAGTGACCGTGTTTGATCTTAAAAGAGCCGGGCGAGCAGCGCGGTGACGGCGGTTTCGACGCGCAAGATGCGCTCGCCGAGTTGTACCGGTTGCAGGCCGGACTTGGCCAGCAGGTCGATTTCGTAAGGGATCCAGCCGCCTTCGGGGCCGATGGCCAAGGTCACCGGTTCATTCAGGCCGCGAGGGCAGGGCGGGTAATTGCCCGGGTGACCCACCAGACCGAGCGTACCTTCGGAAATGGCCGGCAGCCGATCTTCGACGAACGGCTTGAAGCGTTTTTCGATGACTATTTCCGGTAGCACGCTGTCCCGAGCCTGTTCCAGGCCGAGGATCAATTGCTCGCGAATCGCCTCTGGCTCCAGAAACGGCGTTTGCCAGAAGCTCTTCTCGACGCGATAGCTGTTCACCAGAATGATTCGTGGCACACCCATGGCTGCCACGGTCTGAAACACCCTGCGCAGCATTTTCGGCCGTGGCAGGGCCAATATCAGTGTCAGTGGCAGCTTGGTCGGTGGCGGCTGGTCAAGGGTGACGCGCAGTTCGGCTTCATCAGCGTCCAGGCGCAGCACTTCGGCCGAGCCCATTAGCCCGCCGATACGCCCGACGCGCATGCTGTCCCCCACTTCACAACGGTGGACTTCCTGCATGTGCGTCAACCGGCGATCACGCAGGATCACCCGGTCCGCCGCAATGAAATCGGCCTCCTCGAGGAGCAGCAGGTTCACGGCTGGGTCGCTGGCGGCTGGTCGTTGTGATCGTCGACCGGCTGATCGTCAGGATGGTCGCCACGCTTGCTGATAAGGCCGCCGAACAGGATGCCGATTTCGAACAGCAGCCACATCGGTACGGCCAACAGCGTCTGCGAAAAGATGTCCGGTGGTGTCAGGATCATGCCGACCACGAAGCAGCCGATGATCACGTAGGGGCGGATTTTCCTCAGGTATTGGACGTCGACCACGCCGATCCACACCAGCAGCACCACGGCCACCGGGATCTCGAACGCCACGCCGAAGGCAAAGAACAGCGTCATGACGAAGTCGAGGTAGCTGCTGATGTCGGTCATCATTTCCACGCCGGCCGGGGTGGCGGCGGCGAAGAATTTGAAGATCAGCGGGAACACCAGGTAATAGGCGAACGCCATGCCGGCGTAGAACAGCATGATGCTGGACACCAGCAGCGGCACGGCGATGCGCTTCTCATGTTTGTAGAGGCCCGGCGCGATGAAGCCCCAGATCTGATGCAGGATCACCGGGATCGCCAGGAACAGCGAGACCATCATGGTCAGCTTCAGCGGCGTCAGGAACGGCGACGAAACATCGGTGGCGATCATCGTCGCGCCCACGGGCAGGTATTGACGTAGCGGCGTGGAGACGAAGGTGTAGATCTGCTGGGTGAAGGCAAACAACCCGGCGAAGATGATGAAGATCGCCGCTACGCAACGCAGCAGGCGGGTACGCAACTCGGTGAGGTGCGAAACCAGCGGCATGTGCTGGTCGTTTTCAGGAAGATCGCTCATGGGGCTCGCGGCGGCAGTGTTGGGTCATGAGGGGCCGGCGCAACTGGCACAGCCGCAGGCGTGGCAGGTTCAACCGGTGGCGTTGCAACAACGGGCGCAGGTTCTACAGCCGCGACAACAGGTGCTGGCTTGGCGGCGGGAGCATGAATCGTCTGCTCCGCCACCGGTTCAACCGGCTGAACCGGTGTGGCTTCCTGTTGGGTCGGCGTGAAGATCTTCCGCGCCTCCTGTTCCAGCGACAGGATGTGCTCGTTGTGCAGTTGCCGACGAATCTCGTCGGCACCGATTTCACGTTCAACTTCCTGTTTGATCGCGTTGAAGCTGCGCTTCAGACGGCCGACCCACAGGCCGGCGGTGCGCGCAGCGCCCGGCAGACGCTCGGGACCCAGCACCAGCAGGGCCACAAGGCCGACGAGCAGCAGTTCAGAGAAGCTGATACCAAACATTAGTCAGTGCTCACACGTCTTTGCGGATCGGCTCTTCGACTTTTTGCGCCTGCACGTCGATGGTGTGCGGCTGGTTCACGGACTGTGTGGTCTGTGGCTGAGCAGGTGGAACCGGTTGGGCCGGGGTCACCGTTGGGTCAACCGGCTTGTCATCATCGTTCATGGCTTTCTTGAAGCCCTTGATCGATTCGCCGACGTCGGTGCCGAGGTTTTTCAGTTTCTTGGTGCCAAACACCAGCACGACAACAACCAGGATGACGATCCAGTGTTTCCAGTCAAAAATGCCCATGTTGCTGCTCCTCTCTAATAGTTATTCAGGCGGACGGGCGCGAGGCTTTCTCGGCGTGTCCGGACAGACCGAAACGACGGTCCAGTTCATCGAGTACAGCCTGTGGATGCTGCCCCAGTTGGGCGAGCATGACCATGCTGTGGAACCACAGATCGGCGGTCTCGTAGATCACATCGCTGCAGTCACCGCTGATGGCGGCATCCTTGGCGGCAATGATGGTTTCGACCGACTCTTCGCCGACTTTTTCCAGAATCTTGTTCAGGCCCTTGTGGTACAGGCTGGCGACATACGAGCTGTCGGCGGCGGCGCCTTTGCGCTCCTCTAGCACCTCGGCCAGTCGGGTCAATGTGTCACTCATGGCTGTGTCCTGCGGAATAGATGGCGTGCGGGTCTTTCAGAACCGGGTCGACGGTTTTCCAGTCGCCGTTCTCGAAGACACGGTAGAAGCAACTCTGGCGGCCGGTATGGCAGGCGATGTCGCCGATCTGCTCGACCATCAGAATGATCACGTCGGCGTCACAGTCCAGGCGCATTTCATGCAGCGTTTGCACGTGGCCGGACTCCTCGCCCTTGCGCCATAGCTTGCCACGGGAACGTGACCAGTAAATGGCGCGGTTCTCGGCAGCGCTCAGTTCCAGTGATTCGCGGTTCATCCAGGCCATCATCAGGACGCGCCCGGTCTTGTGATCCTGGGCAATCGCCGGCACCAGGCCGTCTGCGTCCCACTTGATCTCGTCCAGCCAGTTTTTCATCTTCGACTCCGACAGCGGGTTCCACACTTCATGAGCAGAACCCAAGCGTTCAAACAGTGTGCCAGCGTGCGAAGGCGCTGGCTATCGGCGAACGACCAGATACAAACCGACCGCCATCATGATTCCGGCCGGCCAGTGACCCAGTTCGTTCAACGGCCCACCCGCCGCGAGTACGGCACCGCCAGCCAGGTGCGCAGTGCCGAGCAGTCGCAGGAACCAGTCATCCCTGCGCTTGTGCCACGGTGGCGGTGGGTCGTTGGCATGGGGCTGGGACATGCGTTCGAGCAGGTCACGGGCCATGTTGGCCAGGTGCGGAATCTGTTCGAA
This sequence comes from Pseudomonas sp. LBUM1669, assembly GCF_059695705.1. Taxonomy (NCBI): domain Bacteria; kingdom Pseudomonadati; phylum Pseudomonadota; class Gammaproteobacteria; order Pseudomonadales; family Pseudomonadaceae; genus Pseudomonas; species Pseudomonas sp. LBUM1669. The sequence goes on from NZ_CP166784.1 coordinate 402,439, forward strand.
CTGGCTCTGTACGTTGCCGAGCAAGGTTTTGGGGCTGACGCGCTCGCGCATCCAGCGTTCGAGGAAGGGTTGGGCGGTGTTCCACAGGTCCAGGTCCGGGTACAGCTGACGGCCCAGGCCTTCGATATTCAGCAGGGTTTTTTGCAGCAACACGAGCTGTGGCTGTACTTCCATGTTGAAGCGTCGTGCGGTCTGGAACAGGCGCATCAGCACCTGACCGAACGAAATATCCTTTAACGGTTTTTCGAAGATGGGCTCGCACACGGTGCGGATCGCTGCTTCGAATTCGTTGAGTTTGGTTTCCGCCGGTACCCAGCCCGAATCGATGTGCAGTTGGGCGACGCGCCGGTAATCGCGTTTGAAGAACGCGAACAGGTTGCGCGCCAGATAATCCTGGTCTTCCGGGGTCAGGCTGCCGACGATGCCGCAGTCAATCGCGATGTATTGCGGGCTCCATGGGTTCACGGTGCTGACGAAGATGTTGCCGGGGTGCATGTCGGCGTGGAAAAAACTGTCGCGGAACACTTGGGTGAAGAAGATTTCCACACCGCGTTCGGCGAGCATTTTCATGTCGGTGCGCTGGTCGGCCAGGGTCGCAAGGTCGGTGACCTGAATGCCGTAGATGCGCTCCATCACCAGCACTTTCGGCCGGCACCAGTCCCAGTAGACCTGCGGCACGTACAGCAGCGGCGAGCCTTCGAAGTTGCGCTTCAACTGGCTGGCATTGGCCGCTTCGCGCAGCAGGTCGAGTTCGTCGTAGATGGTTTTTTCGTAGTCCAGAACCACATCCACCGGGTGCAGCAGGCGTGCATCGGCCGAGAGCTTTTCGGCGGCGCGGGCGAGGATGAACAGCCATGCCAGGTCCTGTTTGATGATCGGTTTCAGGCCCGGGCGGATCACCTTCACCACCACTTCTTCGCCGGTCTTCAGTTGCGCGGCATGCACCTGCGCCACCGAGGCCGAGGCCAGCGGTTCAACGTCGAAACGGCTGAACACTTCACTGATCTTTTTGCCGAGCTGCTCTTCGATCAGGTTGACCGACACCTGCGAGTCGAACGGCGGCACGCGGTCCTGCAGCTTCATCAGCTCATCGGCGATGTCTCCTGGCAGCAGGTCGCGGCGTGTTGAAAGGATCTGCCCGAACTTGATGAAAATCGGCCCAAGATCCTGCAACGCCAGGCGCAAGCGTGCACCACGGCTCAGGTCCAGCGTCTTGCGCGGGAACCAGCGCCACGGCAACGCATAGCGCAGCGCGAGGAGGAACCAGGGCAATGGCAGGGCGAACAACAGGTCATCGAGGCGGTAGCGAATCACAACGCGCTGGATGCGCAACAAACGGCGGACGGCAAGCAGCTTCATGCGTTATCGCTTGGGTCGAGGGATCGGGAAAGGCGCTCGAAACGCGCCTCGAGACGTTCCAGATCGAGTTTGATCTGGTCCAGTTCACTGAAACGGGCTTCGGCTTCGCGCTGACCGACGAGGGTGCGCGATTCTTCGGCCAGGTATTCGCCCATGTTCTGGTTCAGGCTGGCGAACCCTTGCTGATACCAGCGTGCGCGACTGCGCACGTGGCCACTGACCAGTTGCGTGGCGACCGGGCCGAGCCAGCGCGAGAGTTCGTACTCCCAGTCCAGCTCAAGGTCCTGAAGGATCGCCGCCAGTTCCAGCAGCACACCGCTGTCACCGTCGAGCTCGACTTCAGGGCCATGCAGGACCGAGGTCTTGTCCTTGCTCATCGCCAGTTTCAACAGGCTTGAAGCCGGTGCGCGTAACGTACAGTCAGCGCCGGTTTCCCAGTGGGAGGCGAGCATCAAGCCTTCGTCGCTGGGCAGGATGAACACCTGCAACGCCGGGCTGCGGCAGTCGACCGCAATCACCCTGCCGCTCAAATGCGCCAGCCGCGGCAGCGCCGTGCTGTCGAGACGCAGCACCCGGTTCAGACCGAGTTCAACGCTGGCGAGCAGGCCGGCCAGCAACATCAGGGTTTGATGCCGCGGTGCAGGGCGACGATGCCTGCGGTCATGTTGTGGTAGGTCACGCGGTCGAAACCGGCCTCGACCATCATCGATTTCAGGGTTTCCTGATTCGGGTGCATGCGGATCGATTCGGCCAGGTAACGATAGCTTTCCGAGTCGTTGGTGATCAGCTTGCCCATCAGCGGCATGAAGGCGAACGAGTAGGCATCGTAGGCTTTGGACATCAGCGCGTTGGTTGGCTTGGAGAATTCCAGCACCAGCAAACGGCCGCCCGGCTTGAGTACGCGCAGCATCGAACGCAGGGCGTCTTCTTTATGCGTGACGTTGCGCAGGCCGAAGGCGATGGTCACGCAGTCGAAATGGTTGTCCGGGAATGGCAGTTTTTCCGCATCGGCCTGGACGAATTCGACGTTGCCGGCCACACCCAGATCCAGCAGGCGGTCGCGACCGACCTTGAGCATGGATTCGTTGATGTCGGCCAACACCACCTGGCCGGTCGGGCCAACGAGGTGCGAGAACTTCTTGGTCAGATCGCCCGTGCCGCCGGCGATGTCCAGCACGCGGTTACCGGTGCGAACACCCGACAGCTCGATCGCAAAACGCTTCCACAGACGGTGCATGCCGCCCGACAGGAGGTCGTTCATCAAGTCGTACTTGGCGGCTACCGAGTGAAAAACCTCAGCGACTTTTTCCGCTTTCTGGCTTTCCGGAACGTTTTTGAAGCCGAAGTGAGTGGTGGGTTCGGCATCGCTGCCTTTGCGCTGATCAGTCATATCGCTGTCACCAAAAGAGAATGCGGGACATTCTAATCCCGGTGGCCTGCTTTGTCTTGGCAAGGCTGAAGGTAAGATAGGCAACCGCCGGGACGTTTTGCCGCAGCAGCGGTCAAGATGCTTCAGGAAAGCATTCATAAAGCAGGAGTCATTCGATGGCCCGTATTAGTGTTGAACGTGCCCACGGCCTGGGCAAGGAAGCGGCCCGCGAGAAGGCCGACCAGTTGGCGCAGAAACTGTCCGATCAATATGGCCTGGAGCCGCAGTGGTCCGGTGACACGCTGAACCTCAGACGCTCCGGCGTTAAAGGCGCGGTGCATGTCAGCGAAGACTCGATCCGCGTCGATGTCGAGTTGGGCCTGATGATGTCGGCCATGAGCGGCATGATCAAATCGGAAATCGAAAAGGCCCTCGATAAAGCGTTGGTCTGACTAATACCTGTAGGAGCGAAGCTTGCTCGCGAAGAGGCCGGTACATTCGCTCCTTCTTCTATGGCAGGAACTACGCCTTCGCGGGCAAGCCTCGCTCCTATAGGTTTCACGGCACGCAAATGTTGCGGTTGTTAGGGTGCCGTTTCTAATTTTTCTCCCTACTTTGTGCATGAGCCCGACACTTTCGCGGGCAGTTCCTCAAACCTTCTGCGCGTGAGGTGCACCATGGCCAAAGTTATTTTGAAGAAAAAAATCGACGCATCGACCACTGCTCTGGGCGATGTCAAAACCTATGCCCGCAAGATCTGGCTGGCAGGCCTGGGGGCCTACACCAAGGTCGGCCAAGAGGGCAGCGAGTACTTTCAAGAGTTGATCAAGGCTGGTCAAACTGTTGAAACCAAAGGCAAAAAAGTAGTGGCCGAGAAACTTGAAGCCGCTAACTCAGAGATCGATGAAGCAAAGAGTGAAGTGAGCACTTTCAAAGCCAAGGTCGAAGTTCAACTCGACAAGGTCGAGAAGGCTTTTGACTCGCGTGTCGCAAGTGCCTTGAATCGTATCGGCATTCCGTCTAAACATGACGTTGAGACACTCTCTGCTAAGCTCGATGAGCTGACGGCATTGCTCGAACGCGTCGCGCGTAAATCTTAAGGAGAACGGGATGGCTGGTAAAAAGAACACCGAAAAAGAAGGCAGCTCGTGGATCGGGAAAGTCGAAGACTACTCCCGCAAAATCTGGCTGGCTGGTTTAGGCGTGTACTCGAAGATCGACACTGACGGCAGCAAGCTCTTCGATACATTGGTTAAAGATGGCGAGAAAGCCGAGAAGCTCACCAAGAGTGCTGTCGGCAAGAAAGTTGATGCTGCCAAGGACTCCGCTTCGTCGGCCAAGTCGCGCATCAGCGGCGTGAAAGATCGTGCGCTGGGCAAGTGGGATGAGCTGGAAGGGGCTTTCGACAAGCGCCTGAACAGCGCCATTTCGCGCCTGGGTGTACCGAGCCGCAATGAAGTGAAAGCGCTGCACAGCAAGGTCGATACCCTGACCAAGCAGATCGAGCGCCTGACCGGTGCCAAGGTCGCGCCTGTTGCGGCGAAAACCGCAGCGGCCAAACCTGCGGCAGCTAAACCAGCAACCAAAAGCGCAGCCAAGCCACTGGCCAAAGCTGCTGCTAAACCGGTCGCCAAAGCCGCGTCGAAAGTCGCGTCCGCCGCCAAGTCTGTTGCTAAAACTGCCGCCGCCAAACCTGCAGCAGCCAAGACAGCGGTCAAATCGGTCGCTGCCAAAGCCGCTGCCAAACCAGCTGCCGCTAAACCGGCAGCCAAGCCAGCGGCAAAACCTGCCGCAGCGAAGAAGCCAGCAGTGAAAAAACCGGCCGCGCCTAAAGCTGCCGCGCCAAAACCAGCAGTGGCTGCCGCCAAACCGGCAACCCCGATCAGCACGTCGAACTCCGCCGCTGCACCGACCCCTGCTGCAACCCCGACTGTCGCGCCAGCTCCATCGACGCCAACCAGTCAGTCCTGATTTTCAGGGCTCAAGAAAACGCCCGGCCTGCAAAGGTCGGGCGTTTTTGTTTGTGCACGATCTTGAAAACACCGCTGCCCCTGTGGGAGCTAGCCTGCTAGCGATAGCGATTTATCCGTCGACATTGTTGTTGACTGATGAACCGCTATCGCTAGCAGGCTAGCTCCCACAGGGGCAGCGGTGTTCAGGGGTTAGTCGTGTTCTTCGAGGTATTGCAGCGCCAGGTGCTCGGTCGCCACTTTGATCGGCGGCAGCAAATGCGGCGCCACCAGCATCATGATCTGATACACCACCAACCTGACTTCACCCTCGCGATCCAGAATCCGCTGATAGTCCAGCGAGAACAGCAGCGTCATGGTGATCTGTTCCACCAACTGCCCGAGCGCCTGCGTATCGCTGACCAACTGCCCCTGAGCCTTCAATCGCGCCAGCAATGAAGCCAGCGTGCGCTTCAGCGCATTGAGCAGATTGCGGATGCCCTTGGCCAGTTTCGGCAAGCGCCCGGCCAGGTTCGACAGGTCCTGGAACAGGAACCGATAGTGCGCCAGGCGCTCGACGATCAGGTGCAGGAACAACCAGTAATCTTCCGGTGCCAATTCCACATCGGCCGGCGGATCAAGCAGTGGCGCAAGCTCTGCCTGGAAGCGCTCGAACAATCCGAGAATCAACGGTTCCTTGCCGTGGAAGTGGTAGTAGAGGTTGCCCGGGCTGATGCCCATTTCGTTGGCAACTTCCATGGTGGAGACGTTCGGTTCGCCCTTCTGATTGAACAACTGCAGGGCACATTCGAGGATCCGGTCGCGGGTTTTCATCCAGTCTTCTTAATGGTCGAGTCATGCCACGGCAGGCGTGTGCCGTGGTTCGTTGTCAGTCAGCGCACACGCACGTAAGTACCGGGTGCCGCCTCCATCGGTGGATAGTTCTGGTTGCCGAGGGCCATGTGGGTTTCTTTTTGCGTCCCTGAGCGTTCCTGAATCCAGCTCAGCCATTGGGTCCACCAACTGCCGTCGACTTGCTTGGCGTCGTAATACCACGCCCGAGGGTCGCTGCTCAGTTTCGCGCTCTCGACGAAGTTGGCTTTCGGGTTGCTCGGCGGGTTGAGGATGCTCTGCACATGACCGCTGTTGGACAGCACGAAGCGTCGCTCGCCCCCCAGCAGCAGTGTCGAGCGATAGACCGCGTCCCACGGCGTGATGTGGTCGTTGATGCCGGCCACGCTGAAGCTGTCGACGGTGACTTTCTGCAAGTCGATCGGCGTGCCGCACACTTCAAGGCCACCCGGATGGCTCAGTGGGTTGTGTTTGAAAAAGTCCAGCAGGTCACCATGGAGGGCTGCCGGCAACCGGGTGTTGTCGTTGTTCCAGTAGAGGATGTCGAACGCTGGAGGCTCCTTGCCCAACAGGTAGTTATTGACGAAGTAACTCCAGATCAAATCGTTGGGACGCATCCAGGCAAAGACCTTGGCCATGTCGCGCCCGTCCAGCACACCTTTCTGATAGGAGTGACGCTTGGCCGCTTCCAGGGTCTGCTCGTCGGCGAACAAGGTGGCGGGGCTGTCCATCTGACTGTCGAGCAGGCTCACCAAGTAAGTCGCGCTGGACACCCGCCGCAGTTGTCGCTTGGCCTGCAAGTGGCCTTGCAACGCGGCGATGGTCAGCCCGCCAGCGCAAGCGCCCATCAAGTTCACTTCGCGAGCGCCCGTGATCGCACGGCAGACATTCATCGCTTCTTCCACGGCTTCAACATACGTCGATAGCCCCCATTCGCGATGACGCACATCCGGATTGCGCCAGCTGATCATGAAGGTCTGCAGGCCGTTTTTCAGGGCGAACTGGACGAAGCTGTTATGCGGGCTCAGGTCGAAAATGTAGTACTTGTTGATCTGCGGCGGCACCACCAGCAGCGGCTTGGAATACTGCTTTTCGCTCATCGGCTTGTACTGGATCAGTTCCAGCAGTTCGTTGCGAAACACCACGGAGCCCGTGGTGGTGGCGACTGTTTTACCGACCTCGAACGCTTGCTTGGTGACTTGTCTGGGCAGGCCGTCGTTGTGCAGGAAATCGTCGACCAGATGGCTGATGCCACGCACCAGGCTGTTGCCGCCGGAATTGAAGATTTCCTTGATCGCCAGCGGATTGAGCAGGGTGTTGGACGGCGCCACGGCGTCGTTGAGCAAGGCAAAGGCGAAGTGGGCGCGAGCGCGATCGTCCGGTGTCATGTTGCTTTCGTCGATCCAGCTTTTGACCTGTTTCTGCCAGCTCAGGTAGGCCTGCAAGCTGCGGCGATAAAACGGGTTGAGGCTCCACGCCGGGTCGGAAAAGCGACTGTCCTGCGGATTGGTCGGATGCAGCGTTTCACCCAGCAGTACCCGGCCCAGCTGACCGCCCAATTTCAAGGCGTGGCGGGCACTGTGCACCGGGTTGCGCAAGCCATGGGCGGCAACGCTGCGCAGGGTCGAAAAAAGGTCGCGGCCGCGCAGGCCGGTAATCGCACTCTGTGCGTTGATGAACGCGGCGGGAGTGGGTAAAAAGTCCCTCGCTGGTTTTTCGCGCATGAATCAACACTCCTTCGTCTTCAGGCCAAATACATATACACCGAACCAGAACACCATAGACGCTGTTACGGGTTGTTGCGCGGCGCGGCGTCCTGCCGACCCCTTTTCGTTAACAAAAGCCGGGGACGGTTAACCGCCCAATGGCGCCGGATGCGGATGCATCACTGCGCGCTGACGTTCTTCCTCGAGAAATTTCATGATGATCGGTGCCACCGCTTCGGCCCGGGTAATCAAAAACAAATGCCCGTCATCGATGATGTGCAACTGGGCATTGGGGATCCGCCAGGCAAGCACGCGCATGTTGATCAGCGGGATCAGTGGATCGTCGTCCCCGGCCAGTACCAGGGTCGGCTGATTGATCTTGTGCAGCCAGTGAATGCTGGTCCAGCCGAGCCCGGCGAACAGCTGCCAGTAGTAACCGAGCTTGCCCGCCGAGCGGACCTTCGCCGCATGGCTGGCCGCCAGGGTCGGGTCGCGACGGAACGAACCGCCATAGATCATCGGCGCAATGCGAATCACGTGGGACGGCTGGATGTAGCGCCGTGGGCTGGCCATCATCCACAGCACTTTCGGCTTGCCCGGTACCATCACCGCGCCGGCCGCCGTGGCCGCCAGCACGAGTTTCTTGCAGCGCTCGGGATAGTCGTATGCGAACTGCTGGGCGAGGGCACCCCCCCAGGAAACGCCGATGACGTTCACTTGTCCGTAGTCGAGATAGTCGAGCATCCGCGCCGTGAGTTTCGCCAGGCCCGGAAAGCGATACGGCCGATTCGGCGTCGACGAACCGCCGACACCGGGGACGTCGAAGGCGATGACTTCCAGGTCCGGGTCCAGTGCTGCGACGAACGGAAACACCAGCTCCAGGTTGGCGCCGATGCCGTTGAAAATCAGCAAGGGCGTCAAGTGAGGCTTGCCGGGGCGTACCGCCGTGCGGAGGGTCTGGCCATCCAGGTCGACGGTACGGAATATGAACGGTTGCGGCATGCTTCAGGCCCTGTGGGTGAATTATCCCGGTCCCCTGTAGGAGCGAAGCTTGCTCGCGAAGGCGTCAAGTCAGTCGACATCCATGTTGAATGAAAGACCGCTTTCGCGAGCAAGCTTCGCTCCTACAGAGGGCGCGAGGTGTGTCGGTTACCGCTCGTGTACGTAAGTGCCCGGCGCTGCTTCGCCGGCTGTATAGGTTTTGTTGCCCAGACTGGTCGGAGACTTCTTCAGCTTGCCCGAACGTTCGGCCTGCCAGGCCTGCCAGTACAGCCACCAGGAGTCAGTGTGCTTGGTGGAATTTTCTTGCCAGTCTTCGGCTTTGACCGGCATCTCCGTGCTGGTCATGTAGCGCGATTTCGGGTTGCCCGGCGGGTTCAGAATGCTCTGGATATGCCCGCTGCTGGACAGCACGAACTCAACCTTGCCGCCAAACAACTGCGCCGACTTGTAGCAGGACTTCCACGGGGTAATGTGGTCGTTGGTGCCGGCCAGGGAAAAGATGTCGGCCGTGACCTGCTTCAGGTCGATCGGCGTGCCGCACACTTCCAGTGCATCGGCGCGGATCAGTGGGTTACTTTTGAACATCTCGATCAGGTCGCCGTGGAACGCAGCGGGCAACCGGGTGGTGTCGTTGTTCCAGAACAGGATGTCGAACACCGGCGGCTCGTTGCCGAGCAGGTAGTTGTTGACCCAGTAGTTCCAGATCAAATCATTGGGGCGCATCCAGGCGAAGACTTTCGCCATGTCGCGGCCTTCCAGCACACCGGCCTGATAGGAATGGCGCTTGGCGGCTTCAAGGGTCTGCTCGTCGACGAATAGCGCGACGTCGCTGTCCAGGGTGGTGTCCAGCACGCTGACCAAAAGCGTCAGGGCGTTGACCTTCTTCTCGCCGATCGCGGCGTAGTGGCCCAGCAGCGCAGTGCAGGTGATGCCGCCGGAGCAGGCGCCGAGCATGTTGATGTCTTTGCTGCCGGTGATCGCGGTGACTACGTCGACCGCTTCCTTGAGCGCCTCGATGTAGGTCGACAGACCCCACTCGCGTTGCTCCTTGGTCGGGTTGCGCCAGCTGACGATGAAGGTTTGAACGTGATTGCGCAGGCAGAACCGCGCCAGACTCTTGTCCGGGCTCAGGTCAAATACATAGAACTTGTTGATCTGCGGCGGCACCACCAGCAGTGGGCGCTCGTGCACCTGCTCGGTGGTCGGGCGGTACTGGATCAGCTCCAGCACGTCGTTGCGGAACACCACCGCGCCTTCGGTCACGCCCAGGCTTTTGCCGACTTCGAACGCGCCCATGTTGACCTGGCTCGGCATGCCGCCGTTGTGTACCAGATCCTTGGCCAGGTGCGAGAGGCCGTCGAGCAGGCTTTTGCCGCCGGTTTCGAAGAAGCGTTTGACCGCTGCGGGATTGGCCGCACTGTTGGTCGGCGCCATGGCTTCGGTCATGAGGTTGATCACGAAATGCCCGCGGCTGACGTCTTTGGGCGGCAGATTGCTGTCGTCGATCCAGTCGTGGAGTTCCTTGCGCCACGCCAGGTAAGTTTGCAAATAACGTTTGTAGAGCGGGTTCTGGCTCCAGGCAGGATCGTGGAAGCGACGGTCATCGCTCGTCGGTTGAAGCTCGGATTTGCCGAACAGCACGTTCTTCAGTTCCAGGCCGAAATGGGCAACATGCTTGGCACTGTGAATGGGTTGTTTGATGGCCTGCCTGAGCACCATTCGAGCAGACGCCAGTAGATCCTTTCCACGCAGCCCAACGACAGGATTCAGCCCCAAGGTGTTTTCCGAGGCTTGATACTTCAAGTCATCGTTATTCTTGTTACTCATCTACGACGCTCCATTGTCCTGAGACGAGTACCAGGGTCCAGCCGTGTCATCACACAGCCAATGCCAGGTACTTCTGCTCGGGTGACCGTTAATTCTGCATCGCTGCTTTTTACGGCAGAGAGCACGGCAGGGAACTTGCCAGCTCCATTGGTTACCCGAGTTTAATTTTTTTCGCAAGCGGGCCAATCATTGACCCAGGAGCGGAGCATTCAAACAGATGGAATTAGAAAATGCCCTCTAAAGAGCAAGAGGGCTGACCTAGAGCATCAGCTTGACGATGGATTCGTTGGGATCGCGGGTTTTTCCGGCGGCTTTGAGCTCGGCAAGATAATCGTTCCAGAGATCCTCTTGGCGCACTCCCAACTGGTACAGATATTCCCAAGTGAACAGGCCGCTGTCGTGGCCGTCGTCGAAGGTCAATTTCAGTGCGTACTGACCGGCCGGTTCTACTTTGGTCAGGCCTACGCCGATCTTGCCAAATTGCAGGATAGGTTTGCCGTGGCCCTGGACCTCGGCGGAAGGAGAGTGCACGCGCAAGAACTCGGCGGGCAGGTGATGTTCCTCACCGGACGCGTATTTCAGCGACAGGGTTTTCGAGGCTTTGTGCAGTTTGATGTCGGTGGGGAGTTGGGTCATGACCTGAGTTCCGTTATGGATGGAACCCTGTAGGAGCGAAGCTTGCTCGCGAAAGCGTCAGGTCAGTCGACATGTCTGTTGAATGAATGACCGATTTCGCGAGCAAGCTTCGCTCCTACAAGTTTGGCTTACAGGATATAACGGGACAGGTCTTCGTTCTGCGCCAATTCGCCGAGGTGGCTGTTGACGTAATCGGCGTCGATCAGGATTACCTTGTCGTCGTGGGCGCTGGCCAGGTCGCCGGCGCTGAACGACACTTCTTCGAGCAGACGCTCAAGCAAGGTGTGCAGGCGACGGGCACCGATGTTCTCGGTCTTCTCGTTGACCTGCCAGGCAATCTCGGCGATGCGTTTGATACCGTCGGGCTGGAACTCGATGACCAGGCCTTCGGTTTTCAGCAAAGCGCAATACTGCTCGGTGAGCGAGGCGTGCGGCTCGCTGAGGATGCGTTCGAAATCTTCAGGCGTCAGCGCCTTCAGCTCGACACGAATCGGCAGGCGACCTTGCAGCTCAGGCACCAGGTCGCTTGGCTTGCTTAGGTGGAACGCACCGGAAGCGATGAACAGGATGTGGTCGGTCTTGACCATGCCCAGTTTGGTGTTGACGGTGCAGCCTTCGATCAGTGGCAGCAAGTCACGCTGCACGCCTTCGCGGGATACGTCGACGCCACCGGAATTCCCGCGCTTGGCAACCTTGTCGATTTCGTCGATGAACACGATGCCGTGCTGCTCGACCGCTTCCAGTGCCTTGGCCTTCAACTCTTCATCGTTGACCAGACGGCCGGCTTCTTCGTCACGCACCAGTTTCAGTGCTTCCTTGACCTTGAGCTTGCGGTTTTTCTTTTTGCCCTTGCCCATGTTGGCGAACAGGCTCTGCAACTGGTTGGTCATCTCTTCCATGCCCGGTGGCGCGGAGATATCGACGCCCGCCACTTCGGCGACTTCGATTTCGATCTCCTTGTCATCCAGCTGACCTTCGCGCAGACGCTTGCGGAACAGCTGGCGGGTGTTGGAGTCGGCCGACGGGGCGTCGTCATTGTTGAAGCCCATGCGTGCCGGTGGCAGCAGGGCATCGAGGATGCGCTCTTCGGCGGCGTCTTCGGCGCGGTGGCGAACCTTGGTCATTTCCTGTTCGCGCAGCAGCTTGATCGCCGCGTCGGCCAAGTCACGAATGATCGATTCGACGTCGCGACCGACGTAGCCGACTTCGGTGAACTTGGTGGCTTCGACCTTGATGAACGGCGCGTTGGCGAGTTTGGCCAGGCGACGGGCGATCTCGGTTTTACCGACACCGGTCGGGCCGATCATCAGGATGTTTTTCGGGGTGACTTCAACGCGCAGCTCTTCGGGCAGCTGCATCCGGCGCCAGCGGTTCCGCAGCGCGATGGCGACGGCGCGCTTGGCATCGTCCTGGCCGATGATGTGGCGATTGAGTTCGTGGACGATTTCACGGGGAGTCATGGACATAGTAATTGGCGGTCCTCAGGTCAAAGTGAGCCGTGGCGTGGTGGCCAAAACAGGCTTACTCGGCGAGGTCCTGCTCCTCAATGGTGAAGGTGTGGTTGGTGAATACGCAGATGTCGCCGGCGATGCCGAGGGCGGTTTCGACGATTTCCCGGGCCGACAGATCGGTTTTCTTCAACAGCGCGCTGGCGGCGGCCTGGGCGTAACCGCCACCGGAACCCATGGCGATCAGGCCTTCTTCGGGTTCGACCACGTCGCCGTTGCCGGTGATGATCAAGGAAGCGTCTTTGTTGGCGACCGCGAGCATGGCTTCGAGGCGGCTGAGGGAGCGGTCAGTGCGCCATTCTTTGGCGAGTTCGACAGCGGCGCGAACCAGGTGGCCCTGATGTTTCTCAAGCTGGCCTTCGAAACGCTCGAAGAGGGTGAAGGCGTCAGCGGTGGCCCCGGCAAAACCGGCAATTACTTGACCGTGGTACAGGCGGCGAACTTTCTTCGCGTTGCCTTTCATCACGGTATTGCCGAGAGAAACCTGGCCGTCGCCGCCCATGACGACTTTGCCGTGGCGGCGAACTGAAACGATGGTGGTCAAGGGAGAGTCTCCACGCAGCGGGGCGAAAATGCCTTATGCCAACTCATATGGGGGTGGTGATGCGTTTTTCAACTGCGGGGCGGGAGAGGGGACGAGCGGTGTATAGCAGGGGAGGGATGTGTTGTTCGGTATGACGCCTTCGCGGGCAAGCCTCGCTCCTACAGGTTCTGCGTGATCCCTGTAGGAGCGAGGCTTGCCCGCGAAGAACGATGACGCGGTGTCCCTGACGGGATTAGCGGTTCTGGCGTTGTTGTAACAACAGGTTGCTGAAGCCAGCGCCGGACAGTTGTTTCTGCGCCGTGGTCAGCTGCTCGCGATTGCTGAAAGGCCCGACCAGCACCCGATACCAGGTTTCGTCTTTGACCGTGCCGGATTCAACCGCCACCGCCTGACCCAACAGGATGATCTGCGCCCGAACCTTGTCCGCGTCAGCCTCCTTGCGAAACGAACCGGCCTGCAGGAAGAACTTGGTCACCGGGGCCGCTTTGGACACTGGTGGCGCTGGCGGCGGCGTGATCCCGGCCAGTGCGGCCTGAGCCCGCGCGGTGTCGATTTTTGCCGCTTGCTCTGGCGTGACCGGCGTCGTCGGAATGGCCGGCACTTGCGGCGTCGGCAGGGTTTTCTCCGGCACGGCATCCGGCGGCACGATGACTTCCGATTCCGGCAGCAAGGTGTAGAAGTCGTACTTCGGCTTCACCGGTTGCGTCGGGCTCGGCGGGGTCTTGTTGGCCTCGGCTATCTTGGTGGCTTTCTGCTGTTCGATCTTCTCGCGCTTGACGCTATCACTGCCCTTGCCCGGTTCCAGTTTCATCAGGAACACAATGAACGCGCCGACCGTCAGGCCGATGGCCATCCACAGCCACCCCGGGATCGGTTGCTTTGCAGGAGCTTGATAACGGCTGGCGCCACGCTTGGGTGCAGGTTTTTTCTTGGCAGCCAACTTACATACGCTCCAGAGTTTCCAGACCCAAGAGTTCCAGGCCTTGCTTGAGAGTGCGGCCGGTCAGCGCGGCGAGGCGCAGGCGGCTCTGCATTTGCGCCGGGGAGTCGGCGCTGAGGATCGGGCAATTCTCGTAGAAACTGGAGAACAGGCCGGCGACATCGTACAGGTAGGTGCACAGGATGTGCGGCGTGCCTTTTTCGCACACGTTGTTCAACACTTCGCCGAATTGCGCGAGCTTGGCTGCCAATTCGTGTTCGTGCGCCGCTTCGAGGACGATCTGGCCTTCGACTTCGCTGAAATCCTTGCCGAGCTTGCGGAACACACCGGCTACGCGGGTGTAGGCGTACAGGAGGTACGGTGCGGTGTTGCCTTCGAAGTTCAGCATCTGGTCGAAGTTGAAGCTGTAGTCGCTGGTGCGGTGCTTGGACAGGTCGGCGTATTTCACCGCGCCAATGCCCACGACCTTGGCGATGTTGCGCAATTCCGCTTCGGCCAACTCAGGGTTCTTGTCTTTCACCAGGGTGTAGGCGCGTTCCTGGGCTTCGGTCAGCAGGTCGATCAGCTTCACGGTGCCGCCGTCACGGGTCTTGAACGGGCGGCCATCTTTACCGTTCATGGTGCCGAAGCCCATGTGTTCCATTTCCATCGGGTGCGTCACGAAGCCGGCCTTGCGAGCGACCGCGAACACTTGCTGGAAGTGCAGCGCCTGGCGCTGGTCGACGAAGTACAGCGCGCGGTCAGCCTTGAGCTTGCCGCTGCGATAGCGCGCGGCCGCCAGGTCGGTGGTGGCGTAGAGGTAGCCGCCATCGGCCTTGACGATGATCACCGGCAGCGGGTCGCCGTCGGCATTCTTGAATTCGTCGAGGAATACGCATTGCGCGCCGTTGCTTTCGACCAGCATGCCGGCGGCTTTCAGGTCGTTGACCACGTTGATCAAATCGTCGTTATAGGCGCTTTCGCCCATCACGTCGGACATGGTCAGTTTGACGTTGAGCAGCTCGTAGATTTTCTGGCAGTGCGACAGCGAGATGTCTTTGAACTTGGTCCACAGAGCCAGGCAGTCCGGGTCGCCGGCTTGCAGCTTGACCACCAGGCCGCGGGCGCGATCGGCGAACTCTTCGGATTCGTCGAAGCGTTGCTTGGCGGCGCGGTAGAAATTTTCCAGGTCCGACAGCTCGTCGCTGGTGATCGGGTTTTCCTGGAGATAAGCCATCAGCATGCCGAACTGGGTGCCCCAGTCGCCGACGTGGTTCTGACGGACGACATCGTCGCCGAGGAACTCCAGAACACGTGCCACACCGTCGCCGATGATGGTCGAACGCAAGTGGCCGACGTGCATCTCTTTAGCCAGGTTCGGGGCCGACAGGTCGACGACGGTGCGCTGCACCGGGCCAGCCTTGCGCACACCGATGCGGTCGTCGGCGAGGGCGGCATCCAGGCGAGTGGCCAGGGCATCAGTGTTCTGGAAGAAATTCAGGAAGCCCGGGCCGGCGATTTCGGTCTTGCTGACGTTTTCATCAGCCGGCAGCGCGGCGATGATTTTCTCTGCCAGGTCACGCGGTTTCATGCCCGCAGGCTTGGCCAGCATCATCGCGATGTTGCTGGCGAAGTCGCCGTTCTTCTTGTCACGGGAGTTTTCCACCTGGATCGCCGGCGACAGGCCTTCAGGCAACACACCTTCGTTGACGAGTTGGGTGATGGCTTGTTGGATCAGCTGGCGAATGGTGTCTTTCATGGTGTTCTCTTTCGACCGCAAGCGCGGCGGCGCTTCGATGCGCTAGTGGAAAAACTGGGCATTATCCGTGGCCCAGACGTGCTTGCCAACTATAGCGGGCAGGTTATGGATATGTGGTGACAAATCGGGCCTCTTCGCGGGCAAGCCTCGCTCCTACAGGTTCGTGTCGTTCACAATATTGGCAAACGACTCGCCCCCTGTAGGAGCGAGGCTTGCCAGCGAAGGCGATCGAACAATCAATACAAATCGACGGGATCCACATCCAGCGACCAACGCACCGCCCGCCCACTCGGCATCTGCTCCAGCATCAGCAACCAACTGCTTAACAGTCGATGCAATGGCGCCCGGGCCGTGGCCTGCAACAACAACTGCGCACGATAACGTCCCGCGCGGCGCTCCATCGGTGCCGGCACCGGGCCAAGCAGCTCAATCCCGGTCAGGTTCTGCTCAGCCAGCACGCGCTCGGCTTCGCTGCACGCCTCATCAAGAAAACCTTCGGCCTGTCCCGGTTTGTGCGCTTCGGCCCGCAGCAACGCCAAGTGCGCAAACGGCGGCAATCCCGCAGAGCGACGCTCGCTCAAGGCCTGTTCGGCAAAGGCGAAATAGCCTTGTTCGGTCAATTGCACCAGCAACGGATGATCGGCCAGGTGCGTCTGGATAATCACTCTGCCCGGCTCTTCCGCCCGTCCGGCGCGCCCGGCCACCTGAACGATCAACTGAGCCATGCGCTCGCTGGCGCGGAAGTCGCCGGAGAACAGTCCGCCGTCGGCATCGAGAATCGACACCAGCGTCACCCGTGGAAAGTGGTGCCCTTTGGCGAGCATTTGCGTGCCCACCAGAATGCACGGCTGGCCTTTCTGGATGGTGGCGAACAGCTGATTCATCGCGTCCTTGCGCGACGTGCTGTCGCGGTCGACCCGCAGCACCGGGACGTCCGGAAACAGAATCGCCAGGCGTTCTTCTGCGCGCTCGGTGCCGGCACCCACCGGCCGCAAATCGACCTTGCCGCACTTCGGGCAATGCCGAGGCACGCGCTCGACGTAGCCGCAATGGTGGCAGCGCAATTCGCCGGAGCGCTGGTGCACGGTCATCCGCGCATCGCAGCGCTGACATTCGGACATCCAGCCGCAGTCATGACACAGCAGCGTCGGCGCAAAACCGCGACGGTTGAGGAACACCAACACTTGTTGACCGGCCTCCAGGGTCTGACCGATGGCCTGCTGCATCGGCCCGGAAATACCGCTGTCCAGCGGACGGCTTTTTACATCGAGGCGCAGGAATCGCGGTTGCTTGGCGCCGCCAGCGCGCTCGTTCAGTCGTAGGAGCCCATACCGACCGGTGTAGGCGTTGTGCAGGCTTTCCAGTGAAGGCGTGGCGGAGCCGAGGACAATCGGGATGTTTTCCTGTCGCGCGCGCACCAACGCCAGATCGCGGGCGTGGTAACGCAGACCTTCCTGCTGTTTATAGGAGCCGTCGTGCTCTTCATCGATGATGATCAGGCCAGGGTTTTTCATCGGCGTGAACAGCGCCGAACGGGTGCCGATAATGATGTCGGCGTCGCCATCCCGGGCCGCGAGCCAGGCTTCGAGGCGTTCGCGGTCGTTGACGGCCGAGTGAATCAGCGCGATGCGCGCATTGAAACGCTGCTCGAAGCGCGCCAGGGTCTGCGGGCCGAGGTTGATCTCCGGGATCAGCACCAG
Source organism: Pseudomonas sp. LBUM1669 (assembly GCF_059695705.1). Taxonomy (NCBI): domain Bacteria; kingdom Pseudomonadati; phylum Pseudomonadota; class Gammaproteobacteria; order Pseudomonadales; family Pseudomonadaceae; genus Pseudomonas; species Pseudomonas sp. LBUM1669. Next base: position 419,569 of record NZ_CP166784.1, read on the forward strand.
CGCCTGCTTGCCGGCTTCGAGGGTTTCGCGGATCAGCTGTAAATAGACTTCCGTCTTGCCGCTGCCAGTAACGCCGGCCAGCAGGAACGCGTGATAACTGTCGAACCCGGCGCGAATCGCTTCATACGCGGCGCGCTGCTCAGGGTTGAGCGGCAACTCCGGTTGCGCCAGCCAGTGTTCGTGACGGGCGCCGGGGGCGTGCTTGCGGATTTCCACCTGCACCAAGTCCTTGGCCAGCAACAGATCCAGGCTGTCCTTGCTCAGCATCAGTTTGCTCAACAGCTGATGGGCCACGCCGTGGGGATGTTGGGCCAGCGTGGCCAGGGCTTCGCGCTGGCGCGGCGCACGGGCGATACGCGGATCATCCAGGCTGGCACCGGGCGCGGCGGACCAGAAGCGTTCCTGACGCGCCTCGGCCAGTTCGCCCTGGCGCAGCAACACCGGCAGCGCCCAGCTCAAGGTGTCGCCAAGGCTGTGCTGGTAATACTGCGAGGTCCACAGGCACAGCTTGAACAGCGCCGGTGGCAGTGGCGGCGTGGCGTCTAGCAGGGCCAGCGCCGGCTTGAGCTTTTCTACCGGCACTTCGCTGTGATCGGTCACCTCCACCAGAATCCCGATCATCTCCCGTCGGCCGAACGGCACCCGCAGGCGCATGCCCGGCTGCAACTGGGCACGCAAGATCCCGGCCGGGGCACGGTAATCGAACAGGCGGCGCAGGGGCGAAGGCAGGGCGAGGCGCAAAATGGCGTCGGGCACGCGATGGTTTACTCGATGATGGGACGGTGAAGAAGGCCGGGAGCCTAGCAGACGGTCGGTGTAAGGGACAGCTTGCGTGATCGCAAAGGTCTGGTAGAATCCGCGGCCTAATTATGTGCGGTATTCAACAATAGTGTTGAGTGGCGGCACACTAGCCTGAGGAATACACCATGAAAGCCGATATCCATCCAGCGTACGAAACCATCGAAGTAACTTGCAGCTGCGGCAACAAGTTCGAAACTCGTTCGAACCTGTGCAAGCCACTGGGTACTGACGTATGCAACGAGTGCCACCCGTTCTACACCGGTAAGCAGAAGACTCTGGATACTGGCGGTCGTGTACAGCGCTTCGCAGACCGTTTCGGCGCTTTCGGCAAGAAAGCTCCTGCTGCTGCAGAGTAAGGTTGAAAAGCCCCATGGGCTTTACCTTGCTGTTGAAAAAGGCGTCCCTTGCGGGCGCCTTTTTTGTGTCTGCGATTTGGCTTTCCGGTGCCCAGGCCTTCTGTCCGGCGCCGAGCGGGCTGACCTCGGTGGCGGTGCAGCGTGTGGTGGATGGCGACACCCTGCGCCTGAGCGATGGCCGCAGTGTACGCATGATCGGCTTGAATACGCCTGAGCTGGGCAAGCAGGGCCGTTCCGACGAGCCGTTCGCCGTGGCCGCACGCAAACGCCTGGAAGCGCTGGTGGCGGCCAGCGACGGGCGTGTGGGTTTACTGCCCGGTAAAGAGAGCAAAGATCATTACGGTCGCACGCTGGCCCATGTCTATGGCGCCAATGGCGCCAACCTCGAAGCGCAGATGCTCGCCGAGGGCCTTGGTTTTCAAGTGGCGGTTGCGCCGAATGTCGATTTGGTCAGCTGCCAGCAAGCCGCCGAACGCAGCGCCCGTCAGGCCGGCCTTGGCCTGTGGCGGCAATCGCCTGTACTGAAAGCGGAGCAGATCAACGCCTCCGGTTTTGCCGTGCTCAGTGGTCGCGTGAGCAAGGTTCAGCGCAATCGCGGCGGGGTTTGGATTGAGTTGCAGGACGCGGTTGTATTGCGCGTTGCACCCAATTTGCTCGAGCAGTTCGATGTTGCATCGCTTGAACGGCTGAAGGGCAGGCAGATCGAGGCGCGTGGCTGGGTGGTGGATCGATCGCGTCGGGGCGGTTTGAAATCCGGGCAGGCGCGCTGGCTTCTACCGCTGACCGATCCGGCGATGTTACAAGCGGCACCCTGATAAAAAATTGTAGACATTTTTTATGGAGATTGTGAACAGTCTATCCCTTGTGTTTCGCGGCTCTTGGCCCAAAGTCGTAAGGCAGGGCGCTTGACAGGGGTGACTGGTCAGTCTTGTGGGGACTTTGCGACACGCGTATCCTCGGCGGTCCGTCTGTCCAACAGTAAAAGCGGAATGCCCACATGTCTGATTTGAAAACTGCCGCTCTCGAATATCACGCCCATCCTCGTCCAGGGAAGCTGAGTGTCGAGCTCACCAAGGCCACCGCTACCGCCCGCGACCTGTCGCTGGCCTACAGCCCCGGCGTAGCCGAACCAGTACGCGAAATCGCCCGCGATCCTGAACTGGCCTACAAATACACCGGCAAAGGCAACCTGGTTGCAGTCATTTCCGATGGCACCGCGATTCTCGGCCTGGGTAACCTCGGCCCATTGGCTTCCAAGCCAGTGATGGAAGGTAAGGGCGTGCTGTTCAAGCGCTTCGCCGGCATCGACGTTTTCGACATCGAAGTCGACTCCGAAAGCCCGCAAGCCTTCATCGACACCGTCAAGCGTATCTCCATCACCTTCGGTGGCATCAACCTGGAAGACATCAAGGCGCCTGAGTGCTTTGAGATCGAACGCGCTCTGATCGAGCAGTGCGACATTCCAGTATTCCACGATGACCAGCACGGCACCGCGATCGTTACTGCTGCCGGCATGATCAACGCCCTGGAAATCGCTGGCAAAACCCTGGCTGACGCCAAGATTGTCTGCCTGGGCGCCGGTGCGGCCGCCATCTCCTGCATGAAATTGCTGGTGAGCATGGGTGCCAACATCGAAAACATCTTCATGGTTGACCGTACCGGTGTGATCCACTCCGGCCGTGACGACCTGAACCAGTACAAAGCTGTCTTCGCTCACGCGACCGACAAGCGCACCCTGGCTGACGCCCTGACCGGTGCTGACGTGTTCGTTGGCCTGTCCGGCCCGAACCTGTTGAGCGCTGAAGGCCTGAAATCCATGGCGGCCAACCCGATCGTGTTCGCGTGCTCCAACCCTGATCCTGAAATTGCCCCGGAACTGGCGCACGCCACCCGTGACGACGTGATCATGGCGACCGGCCGTTCGGACTACCCGAACCAGGTCAACAACGTACTGGGCTTCCCGTTCATCTTCCGTGGAGCCCTGGATGTTCGCGCCAAGCGCATCAACGAAGAGATGAAAGTGGCAGCGGCCAACGCCCTGCGTGAACTGGCCAAGCTGCCGGTTCCTCAGGAAGTGTGCGACGCCTACGGCGGCATCAAGCTGGAGTTCGGTCGTGAGTACATCATTCCGAAGCCAATGGATGCTCGCTTGATAACCGTGATCTCCGATGCCGTGGCCAAGGCTGCCATCGAGACCGGCGTAGCGACCCTGCCGTATCCGAAGAACTACCCGCTGAAAAGCGTGGATGACGTGTTCAACGGCTAAGCCGTTGTAGCGCTTCAACCGAAAGCCCCGATTCGTAGTGAGTCGGGGCTTTTTTTTGTCTGTGGTTTTTGTGGTGTCTGTAAGGGCCTCTTCGCGGGCAAGCCTCGCTCCTACAGGGGCAAACGCTGGGAACTTTCCATATCCGTAGGAGCGAGGCTTGCCCGCGAAGAGGCCCTCAAGGACAAAGCAAAACCTGCAGGCCATAAAAAGCCCCGCTCTTCTTCCGAAGGCGGGGCTTTTGCGTTGCGCTACGCGATCAGAACAAATCGATCGGCGCCGCTTCATCCGCAGGCAGTGGGCTGCCCGGCGCATTGCCGTTACCCAGCTCATTCACCGACGGAGGCGTGTCTTCGGCCTTGAACAGCTCGAAGTACGCGCCTGGCGTGCCTGGGCTGGCCGCGCGGCCGCTGACCGGGTCAACCCGCAGGCTGAGAATGCCTTCCGGCTCTGGTTGGGTGTGGGGCGGCTTGTCCTTGAGCGCGGCAGCCATGTAGTTCATCCAGATCGGCAGCGCGACGGTGCCACCGAACTCGCGTTTGCCCAGGCTTTCAGGCTGATCGAACCCGGTCCAGACGGTGGTCACGTAATCGGCGTTGTAGCCGGAGAACCAGGCGTCCTTGGATTCGTTGGTGGTACCGGTCTTGCCCGCAATGTCACTGCGACCCAAGGCCAGTGCGCGGCGGCCGGTGCCGAGTTTGATCACGTCCTCAAGCATGCTGTTGAGGATGTAAGTGGTGCGACCGTCGACGATGCGTTCGGCCACGGCCGGCGTTTGCGGCGCAGTGCCGGGTGCGGCCGGCGCTTCCCCCGGCGTCGCATTGACCGTGAACGCCTGGGCGTCGGTCGGTGCGGCGATGCCGTTGGTCGCTGTGTCGCCCTGAGGAACACTCGGCGGGTTGGCGACGAACAGCGTGTCGCCATTGCGGCTTTCGATCTTGTCGATGATGTACGGGCTGATTTTGTAGCCACCGTTGGCGAAGGTGCTCCAGCCGGTGGCGATTTCCATTGGCGTCAGGGTCGCGGTGCCCAGGGCCAGGGACAAGTTGCGTGGCAGGTCCTGCTTGTTGAAGCCGAACTTGCTGATGTAGTCGATGGTGCGATCAATGCCCAGCGCCTGTACCAGTCGGATCGATACCAGGTTGCGCGACTTGTACAGCCCTTCACGCAGGCGGATCGGGCCGAGGAAGGTGTTGGTGTCGTTCTTCGGGCGCCAGACCTTGTCCAGGTATTCATCGACGAACACGATCGGCGCATCGTTCACCAGGCTGGCGGCGGTGTAGCCGTTATCCAGCGCGGCGCTGTACACGAAGGGCTTGAAGCTCGAGCCCGGCTGACGCTTGGCCTGCATGGCGCGGTTGTAGTTGCTCTGCTCGAAGGCAAAACCGCCGACCAGCGAGCGAATGGCGCCGTTCTGCGGATCCAGGGAAACCAGCGCGCCTTGCGCTTGCGGGATCTGGCTGAATTTCAGCGAATTATCCGGTTGGCGCTGCACGCGAATCAGGTCACCGACCTGAGCCACGTCCGACGGCTGCTTCGGATTGGCGCCCATGCTGTTGGTGTTCAGGAATGGACGGGCCCATTTCATGCTGTCCCAGCCGATGTGTTCGTCACCGGTGCGGGTGATCACTTGCAGGCCGTTCTTGTCGACCTGAGTGACAATGGCCGGCTCAAGGCCGCTGATGGTCCGCTGTTTGGTCAGTTCGGTGGCCCAGGCCTCGCGAGTCTTGCCCGGCAGGCGCGACTCAGGACCGCGATAGCCGTGACGCTGATCGTAGGTCATCAAGCCTTCGTGCACCGCAGTGTTGGCCATTTCCTGAAGATTGCTCGGCACCGTCGTGGTCACGCGAAAACCTTCGGTGTACGCATCGCTGCCATAGCGGCCGACCATTTCGGCGCGGGCCATTTCAGCGATGTACGGGGCGTTCACTTCCGGGGTCGGCACGTGGTAACTGGCGTTCAGCGGTTCGTTGATCGCGGTGGTGTAGTCGGCTTCGGTGATCTTGCCGAGTTTGTACATGCGCCCCAGGATCCAGTCGCGACGTTCCTTGCTGCGGGCCGGGTTGGCCAGCGGGTTGAAGCGCGAAGGGGCTTTTGGCAGGCCGGCGATCATCGCCATCTGCGCCAGGCTGACGTCGCGAATCGATTTGCCGTAGTAAACCTGCGCGGCGGCTTCGATGCCGTAGGCGCGGTTGCCCAGGTAAATCTTGTTGACGTACAGCTCGAGGATCTCGTCCTTGTTCAGCTGCCGTTCGATCTGCAGGGCCAGGAGGATTTCGGTGGTTTTGCGCGAGAAACTGCGTTCGCTGGTCAGGAAGAAGTTCTTCGCCACCTGCATGGTGATAGTGCTGCCACCGGACTGGATGTGTCCGCTTTTTATCAGTTGGGTCGCTGCGCGCATCAGGCTGCTGGGATCGACACCGTAGTGGTTGGCGAAATTGTCGTCTTCAGCACTTAGTAACGCATTGATGAAATTGGGGGGAATGTCGGCGAAACGGATCGGTGTGCGGCGCATTTCGCCAAATTCTGCGATCAGCTTGTTGTCGCTGCTGTATACCCGTAATGGAATCTGCAACTGGATGCTTCGCAGAGCCTCCACAGATGGCAATCCCGGACTAAGGTAAAGAAACGCGCCGCTCAGACCAAGGAGCAGTCCGCAGAAAACGGCGACGATGGACCAACCGAAAAATTTCAGCAGACGAATCAAGGCTTTGGGATATCCAGGGCAAAGAATGAATTAGGCAACAGGGTTCAGATAAACAGGGAGCAACCCGCGCTTGCAGTAAAACCGGAAAAAAACGCTGGGCATTATAAGCATTTTTCCGTCGAGGGCGTCATTTGCGCTGCTGTCAAGACGGGTGGTTTGAACGCAACGGGTATTACAGAGTCCGTAAGACACGGATAGTCATAGGGAATTGGTAGTGCTAGGACTCTTCAATAAAAAAGCCAATACGCTTCTGGGCATCGACATCAGCTCCACGTCGGTGAAGCTGCTTGAGCTCAGTCGCCAGGGTGAGCGTTATCGGGTCGAGGCCTATGCGGTCGAGCCCTTGCCCGCTAACTCAGTGGTCGAAAAAAATATCGCCGAACTCGAAGGCGTGGGCCAGGCACTCGCGCGCGTGCTGCTCAAGGCCAAAACCAACCTCAGGAATGTCGCCGTGGCCGTCGCCGGTTCGGCAGTCATCACCAAAACCATCGAGATGGACGCAGGTCTTTCCGACGACGAGATGGAAAACCAGCTGAAGATCGAGGCCGATCAGTACATCCCCTATCCTTTGGACGAAGTCGCCATCGACTTCGAAGTCCAGGGCGTGTCGGCGCGTAACCCCGAGCGGGTCAATGTGCTGCTGGCGGCCTGTCGCAAGGAAAACGTCGAGGTGCGTGAGGCTGCCCTGGCGCTGGCCGGCCTGACGGCGCGAGTGGTGGACGTCGAAGCCTATGCGCTGGAGCGATCGTTCTCCCTGCTGGCCGGTCAACTGGCGGTCTCGCAGGAGGGGCTGACCGTGGCGGTGGTCGACATCGGCGCGACCATGACCACCCTGAGCGTGCTGTACAACGGGCGGATCATCTACACCCGGGAACAATTGTTCGGCGGTCGTCAGCTCACGGAGGAAATCCAGCGCCGGTATGGCCTGACCATCGAGCAGGCGGGGCTGGCGAAGAAGCAGGGCGGGTTGCCGGATGACTACGTCAGCGAAGTCTTGCAGCCTTTTCGCGAGGCGCTGGTGCAGCAGGTTTCCCGGTCGCTGCAGTTCTTCTTCGCTTCCGGTCAGTACAACGCGGTCGATCACATCCTGCTGGCTGGCGGTACCGCGTCGGTCCCGGGGCTTGATCGCCTGATCGAACAGCGGTTGGGCACGCCGACCCAGGTGGCCAATCCGTTCTCCGACATGGCGTTGAGCAGCAAGGTCAACGCCGGGGCCCTGGCAAGCGATGCGCCAGCACTGATGATCGCCTGCGGGCTCGCGCTCAGGAGTTTCGACTGATGGCGCGGATCAATCTTTTACCCTGGCGCGAAGAACTTCGTGAAGAGCGTCGCAAACGCTTTTTGCTGGCACTGGTCGGCGTTTTGGCGTGTTCGGTGGGCGCGATTTTCATTGCCGACCAGGTCATCAGTGGCGCCATTGACCGACAAGTGGCGCGTAACGATTTCATCGGCAAACAGATTGCCGTGGTCGACGAGCGCATCAAGCAGATCAGCGACTTGAAGTCCCGTCGCCAGCAGCTCGTCGAGCGCATGCGCATCATCCAGGACCTGCAAGGCAACCGTCCGATCAGCGGGCGGATTTTCGATCAGTTGGCGCGTACCCTGCCGGACGGGGTGTATTTCACCGAAGTGAAAATGGCCGGCAAAACCCTGTCCATCACCGGCGCGGCGGAATCGAACAATCGTGTTTCGGACCTGATGCGCAATCTGGATGCGTCCGACTGGTTCGATGCGCCGAGTCTCACGGAAGTCAAAGCCACCACCGCCGGTCAGCTGGATCAGGCCAACGTCTTTCAGTTGACCGTCCGTCAGACTCAGCCCGCCGTTGTGGAGGCTGGCAAATGAGCCCCTCGGAATGGTTCGAAGGCCTGCGCAAGATCGACATCAACGATCTGGACACCAACAACATGGGTTCCTGGCCTCCGGCGATCAAGGCGCTGGCGGGGGGCTTGCTCGTGGTTCTGGTGTTGGCCCTCGGTTACACCTTTTACATCAGCGATCAGGAAGATCACCTCGAACTCAAGCGTGAAGAGGAGTCGACCCTCAAGGAGCAATTCGCGAACAAGGCGCACATGGCGGCAAACCTGGAGCTGTATACCCAACAGATGAAAGAGATGGAGAACTCTTTTGGCGTGCTGCTGCGGCAATTGCCCAGTGACACCGAAGTGCCCGGGCTGCTGGAGGACATCACCCGCACTGGCCTCGGTAGCGGGCTGGAGTTCGAAGAGATCAAGCTGCTGCCGGAGGTAACCCAGCAGTTCTACATCGAACTGCCGATCCAGATCACCGTGACGGGTGCCTATCACGACCTGGCGACGTTCGTCAGTGGCGTGGCCGGGTTGCCGCGGATCGTTACGCTGCATGATTTCGACCTTGCGCCGGCCGACCCCGAGGGCGGCCCGAAACTGCGCATGAGCATCCTTGCCAAGACCTATCGCTACAACGACAAGGGGTTGCAGAAATGAACCCGATTCGTTGCTTGTTGATGGTTGTGTTGCTCGCTGGCCTGGCCGGTTGCGGCAACGGCAATGACGTCGGCGACCTCGACGCTTTCATGAATGAAGTGCGTCTCAGGCCGCCGGGCAAGATTGAACCAACGCCGACGTTCCGGTCTTACCCCACATTCACCTACAGCGCTGCCAACCTGCGCAGCCCGTTTTCCCGGCAGGTCAGGGTCGACCTGGCGGGGCAGAAGCGCGGCTCGCGCAACGTCAAGCCCGACCCCAACCGCGCCCGGCAATACCTCGAAGGTTTCAACATCGAGCAGTTTGAAATGGTCGGCACGATCTCCAATGCGACCGGCTCCTTTGCGCTGTTGCGCGGGGCAGGCGGGGTGCATCGGCTGAAAGTCGGCGATTACCTGGGGCGTAACGATGGACGGATCGTCGCCATCAGCGGCTCGCAAGTCGATGTGGTCGAAATCGTTCCCGACGGCGAAGGTGCCTGGCTGGAACGGCCACGGACCATCCCTTTGAAAGAGCACTCATAGTGGAACTCGAATAATGAACAGGATTTTCTCAACCCTCGGTATCTCGCTATGGATAGCGTTGCTGTCGCCGATGGTACAAGCGGCCAACCTCAAAGCGCTGGATGTCGCCGCGCTGCCGGGTGATCGTGTCGAGTTGAAGTTGTCTTTCGATGGCCCGCCACCGCAACCTCACGGTTATACGACCGAGTCGCCTGCACGAATCGCGCTGGATCTGCCCGGCGTGGTCAATCAGCTTTCGAGCAAGAGTCGTGAGCTGGGCGGCGGCAATGCCCGTAGCGCGACGGTGGTGGAAGCCAAGGACCGGACGCGGCTAATCATCAATCTAACCCAGTTGACCCCGTACAGCGCCCGTGTCGAGGGCAACAACCTGATCGTGGTGGTCGGGCAAGGCGCCAACAACAAAGCGCCCCGGCCGACTACCCGCGCAGCGACTGCAGCGCCCGCCCCGACGAAAGCCTATGCGCCCGTCGGCAAGGCCATCCGCGGTGTGGATTTCCAGCGCGGCACTCAGGGTGAAGGCAACGTGGTGATTGATCTGTCGGATCCGTCCATCGCCCCGGACATCCAGGAGCGCGACGGCAAGATCATCCTCGGTTTCGCCAAAACCCAATTGCCAGAGCCGTTGCGCGTGCGACTGGACGTCAAGGATTTCGCCACTCCAGTGCAGTTCGTCAATGCCAGCGCCACGGGCGATCGGGCCACGATCAGTATCGAGCCCAGCGGAGCGTTCGATTATTCGACCTATCAGACCGACAACAAGCTGACAGTCAGCATTCGGCCAATGACCGTCGATGACCTGCAAAAGCGCAACGCCGAACGCTTTGCCTATACCGGTGAAAAACTCTCGCTGAATTTCCAGGACATCGACGTGCGTTCGGTGCTGCAACTGATCGCCGATTTCACCAACCTCAATCTGGTGGCCAGCGACACGGTGCAAGGCGGCATCACCTTGCGTTTGCAGAACGTGCCGTGGGACCAGGCGCTGGACCTGGTGCTGAAAACCAAAGGCCTGGACAAACGCATGATCGGCAACGTCCTGCTGGTGGCGCCGGCCGATGAAATCGCCGCGCGTGAACGTCAGGAACTGGAATCGCAGAAGCAGATTTCCGAACTGGCGCCTTTGCGTCGTGAATTGCTGCAGGTCAACTACGCCAAGGCTGCGGACATCGCCAAGCTGTTCACGTCGGTGACCAGTGCCGAATCGAAAATCGACGAGCGGGGCTCGATTACGGTCGATGAGCGGACGAACAACATCATTGCCTACCAGACCCAGGACCGACTCGACGAACTTCGTCGCATCGTCGCGCAACTGGATATCCCGGTGCGTCAGGTGATGATCGAGGCGCGAATCGTCGAAGCCAACGTCGACTACGACAAAAGCCTCGGTGTGCGCTGGGGTGGTTCGGTGCAGAACAAGGGCAACTGGAACACATCCGGCGTCAGCAATGGTTCGTCGACCACTATCGGTACTCCGGGCAGCACCAGCACCAACTCGCCGTTTGTCGACCTGGGCGCTGCGGGCAACACCTCGGGGATCGGCATCGCCTTCATCACCGATAACGTGCTGCTGGACCTGGAGTTGACCGCGATGGAGAAGACCGGTAACGGCGAAATCGTCTCGCAACCCAAGGTGGTCACGTCCGACAAGGAAACCGCGAAAATCCTTAAAGGCACCGAGATTCCCTATCAGGAAGCCAGCTCCAGCGGTGCCACGTCGGTGTCGTTCAAGGAGGCGTCGCTGTCCCTTGAGGTTACGCCGCAGATCACCCCGGACAACCGGATCATCATGGAGGTCAAAGTCACCAAGGATGAGCCGGACTACCTGAACAAGGTCCAGGATGTACCACCGATCAAGAAAAACGAGGTCAATGCCAAGGTCTTGGTCAATGATGGCGAGACCATCGTGATCGGCGGGGTTTTCTCAAATACTCAGAGCAAGGTTGTAGATAAGGTGCCATTTCTCGGTGATGTGCCGTATCTTGGCCGCCTTTTCCGGCGTGACGTGGTTTCGGAGAAAAAATCCGAGCTGCTGGTATTTCTCACTCCGCGTATCATGAATAACCAGGCGATTGCTGTGAGTCATTGATTCTGTGCGAAATTTGATTCTTGTTGGACCGATGGGGGCTGGAAAAAGCACCATCGGCCGGTTGCTGGCCAAAGAGCTGCGCCTGCCGTTCAAAGATTCCGATAAGGAAATTGAATTGCGCACGGGCGCCAATATCCCGTGGATTTTCGATAAAGAAGGCGAACCAGGCTTTCGTGACCGCGAGCAGGCGATGATTGCCGAGCTGTGCGGCTGCGATGGCGTGGTGCTGGCGACCGGTGGCGGCGCGGTGATGCGCGAAGCCAATCGTCGGGCGCTGCACGCCGGGGGGCGGGTGGTCTATCTGCATGCATCAGTCGAGCAGCAGGTCGGCCGCACGTCCCGCGATCGCAATCGACCCTTGTTGCGCACCGCCGATCCGGCCAAGACCCTTCGGGATCTGTTGGCGATCCGCGATCCGCTGTATCGGGAAATCGCCGACCTGGTGGTGGAAACCGATGAGCGGCCGCCGCGAATGGTCGTGCTCGATATTCTCGAGCGCTTGCAGCAGCTACCTCCCCGTTAAAGCGCAGCGCGAAATGCGCTATCCTCGGCGTCCGGTCACGACCGCTCAAGGTTGTGGCGGATGGCTACCGAACGGCGTCACACCAGCAGACGCCGTGGACATTCGTTAACTCAAGGCAGGACGCCTGATTCCATCTTCACTGTGGGGACACATGCAGACACTCAAGGTCGATCTAGGCGAGCGCAGCTACCCGATTCACATTGGCGAAGGTTTGTTGGATCAGCCTGAGCTGCTGGCCCCGCATATTCGCGGGCGGCAAGTAGCGATCATCTCCAACGAGACCGTTGCGCCGCTCTATCTTGAACGTCTGACCCGCAGCCTCGCGCAGTTCTCGGTGATTTCCGTGGTGCTGCCAGACGGCGAAGCCTTCAAGACCTGGGAAACCCTGCAACTGATTTTCGACGGCCTGCTGACTGCACGCCACGACCGCCGTACCACGGTAATCGCCCTCGGTGGCGGTGTGATTGGTGACATGGCCGGTTTCGCGGCTGCCTGCTATCAGCGCGGTGTTGATTTCATTCAGGTCCCGACCACGTTGCTGTCGCAAGTCGACTCCTCTGTGGGCGGCAAGACCGGGATCAACCATCCGCTGGGCAAGAACATGGTCGGCGCGTTCTATCAGCCGAACGTCGTGCTGATCGATACCGCGACCCTCAATACCCTGCCGGCCCGCGAACTCTCTGCGGGGCTGGCGGAAGTCATCAAGTACGGGCTGATCTGCGACGAGCCGTTCCTGACCTGGCTCGAAGAAAACGTCGATCGCCTGCGCGCCCTGGACCAGGTCGCCCTGACGTATGCCATCGAGCGTTCCTGTGCGGCCAAGGCCGAGGTCGTCGGTGCTGACGAGAAGGAGACAGGTGTTCGCGCCACGTTGAACCTGGGTCACACCTTCGGCCACGCTATCGAAACCCATATGGGCTATGGTGTCTGGCTTCATGGTGAAGCCGTCGCTGCTGGCACTGTAATGGCGTTGGAAATGTCCGCGCGACTGGGCTGGATCAGCGAGCAAGAGCGCGATCGCGGCATTCGCCTGTTTCAGCGTGCCGGCCTGCCGGTCATCCCACCGGAAGAGATGACCGAAGCCGATTTTCTCGAACACATGGCAATTGACAAGAAAGTGATCGACGGTCGTTTACGCCTGGTGCTGCTGCGCCGCATGGGCGAAGCAGTGGTGACCGACGATTATCCGAAAGAAGTTTTACAGGCCACGCTGGGAGCGGATTACCGCGCCCTGGCTCAGCTTAAAGGTTAATAAGATCCCGATGACTAGTTTGCATGCCGACGAGGCTTTCCTCGGCCATTACCAGTTGAGTCATGACCCTTTTGCTCCACGGGTGCCTGGCTTCAAATTCTTCCCGGCCCAGCGCAAACCGGTGCTGGGGCAACTGCATCACCTGGCACGTTACAGCCAGTTGCTGCTGGTGGTTACCGGCCCGCAGGGCAGCGGCAAGACCCTGTTGCGCCAAGCCCTGGTAGCCAGCACCAACAAGCAATCGGTGCAAAGCGTGGTGGTTTCCGCCCGTGGTGCTGGCGATGCGGCCGGCGTGCTGCGTCAGGTGGCCCAGGCGCTGAACGTCGCCCAGGCTGAGGTCAACGCGATTCTGGCCCAGGTCGTGCAGCTTGCGCTTACCGGGCAGGAAGTCTATTTGCTGGTGGATGACGCCGAGCAGCTCGACGAGTCCGCGCTGGAGGCCCTGCTGGCGCTGGCCGCCGGTGCGCCGGAAGGTCGTCCGCATGTGTTCCTGTTCGGTGAGTCGTCGCTGATTGCGCAACTGGATGCGCTGAGCCTCGAGGAAGAGCGCTTCCACGTCATCGAGTTGCAGCCTTACACCGAAGAAGAAACCCGCGAATACCTGGACCAGCGGCTCGAAGGCGCCGGCCGGGGTATCGAACTTTTCACCGCAGAACAGATCTCTGATATTCACGAAAGCTCCGACGGCTGGCCTGGCACCATCAACCAGGTTGCCCGCGATGCAATGATCGAAGCCATGATTGCCAGCCGCTCAGCGGTCAAGCGTCCAAGTATGGGGTTCAACATGCCGAAGAAACACGTATTGGCGATTTCCGCCGTCGTCGTGGTCGCGGTAGCCGCCGCCTGGTTGATGCCGGGGCGCAGCAAAGCACCGACCACCGGCGCGCCTGCCAACGAACAGGCGCAACTGCCACTCGGCCAGGGCACGCCGCAACCGAACAGCGGCGGTGCGCCTTCCGTCGAATTCGCCGGTAATTCGCAACCGATGCCATTGCCGCTGGTCGGCAACTCGCAACCGGTCATGCGCGGTCCGCTGGCCGAAGCAGCCGGTGGCATTACCGAAGGCGACGACGGTGTGCCGGTCGAAGGTTCCAGCGCTACACCGCCAACCGTGACCACCACTGCGCCGCCGGCGGGCATCCAGCCTGGCCCTGCGCCAACGCCTGCCGCTAAACCGGCCCCAGCGCCGACTCAGGTCGCGACCGCCAAGCCAGTCCCGACTGCGCCTGCCGTGAAGCCGACTCCAGCGCCAGCCAAGCCGGCCGTCGTGGCTACCGCCAAGCCGGTCGAGAAGCCAGCCGCCGCTCCTGCGAAAGGCGCCGGTGGCACCTGGTACGCCGGGCAGCCTACAAGCAACTACGTGGTGCAGATCCTCGGCACCAGCTCCGAAGCGACCGCGCAAAACTTCGTGAAAGAGCAAGGCGGTGAGTACCGTTATTTCAAGAAAGTCCTCAACGGCAAGCCGCTTTACGTCATCACCTACGGTAACTTCGCCAACCGCGATGCAGCCCTGACCGCCATCAAGGCCTTGCCAGCGAAGGTTCAGGCTGGTAAACCTTGGCCTCGCACTGTCGCCAGCGTCCAACAGGAACTGGCAACAACTCGCTGAAGATTCGGCGGCCTTACCCAGGCCGCCTCTCCAAGCACCTCAAAATTTCTGCAAGTGCGCGCCGCCTCTCCAGGCCGCGTGCCTTGTGGTGTCTGCGTTACAGTAGTCTTTGAGTCGTTGCGGTCAAAATTAAAAAAGTTTTGACTAGCACAGCAGATCGCTTTAAACCTTTCACAAATGCGACATAGATTTGCGACAGTTCGTCGTCAAATTTGTGAGCCTCTGTGTCGCTGTGTACAATGACCACCCTTTTGCCCCCGCTAAGCCGACGAACGTTCGGCGCGGATCGCAAGTGGTTGAATTGAAAAGAAATTTGCCTCGAAAAGAGGCAGCCTGGTGAGAAAGTGTCTATGAAAGCAGGTCTGTACCAACCAGATGAATTCAAGGATAACTGCGGTTTCGGCCTGATAGCTCATATGCAGGGCGAGCCCAGTCATACCCTTTTGCAAACGGCCATCGAGGCCCTGACCTGCATGACCCACCGCGGTGGGATCAACGCCGACGGCAAGACCGGTGACGGTTGCGGTCTGCTTATTCAAAAGCCGGATGTGTTCCTGCGAGCCATCGCCCAGGAAACCTTCGGCGTCGAACTGCCCAAGCAATATGCCGTAGGCATGGTCTTCTTCAACCAGGACCCGGTCAAAGCCGAAGCCGCTCGCGAGAACATGAATCGCGAGATCCTCGCTGCCGGCCTGCAACTCGTCGGCTGGCGCAAAGTGCCGATCGACACCAGCGTCCTCGGCCGCCTGGCCCTGGAGCGCCTGCCGCAGATCGAACAGGTGTACATCGGCGGTGAAGGCCTGAGCGACCAGGACATGGCGATCAAGCTGTTCACCTCCCGTCGTCGCTCGTCCGTGGCGAATGCCGCCGACACCGATCACTACATCTGCAGCTTTTCGCACAAGACCATCATTTATAAAGGCCTGATGATGCCGGCGGACTTGACCGCCTTCTATCCAGACCTCAGCGACCAGCGCCTGCAAACCTCGATTTGTGTGTTCCACCAGCGCTTCTCCACCAACACCCTGCCGAAATGGCCGCTGGCTCAACCGTTCCGCTTCCTGGCGCACAACGGCGAGATCAACACCATCACCGGCAACCGCAACTGGGCCGTGGCCCGTCGCACCAAGTTCAGCAACGATTTGATGGACCTGGAAGAGCTCGGCCCGCTGGTCAACCGTGTCGGTTCCGACTCCTCCAGCATGGACAACATGCTCGAGCTGATGGTCACCGGTGGCATCGACCTGTTCCGTGGCGTGCGGATGATCATTCCGCCTGCGTGGCAGAACGTCGAAACCATGGACCCGGATCTGCGGGCGTTCTACGAATACAACTCGATGCACATGGAACCGTGGGACGGCCCGGCCGGCGTGGTAATGACCGACGGTCGTTACGCGGTGTGCCTGCTCGACCGTAACGGTCTGCGTCCGGCGCGTTGGGTCACCACCAAAAACGGCTTCATTACCCTGGCTTCCGAAATCGGTGTCTGGAATTACCAGCCTGAGGACGTGATCGCCAAGGGCCGCGTAGGCCCAGGTCAGATCTTTGCCGTGGACACCGAAACCGGTCAGATCCTCGACACCGACGCGATCGACAACCGCTTGAAGTCCCGTCATCCGTACAAGCAATGGCTGCGCAAGAATGCCCTGCGCATCCAGGCGACCATGGAAGACAACGACCACGGTTCGGCGTTCTACGACGTGGACCAGCTCAAGCAGTACATGAAGATGTACCAGGTCACGTTCGAAGAACGTGATCAGGTGCTGCGTCCGCTCGGCGAGCAAGGCTACGAAGCCGTCGGCTCGATGGGCGACGATACGCCGATGGCCGTGCTGTCCCAGCGCGTGCGTACGCCGTACGACTATTTCCGTCAGCAGTTCGCGCAGGTCACCAACCCACCGATCGACCCGCTGCGTGAAGCCATCGTCATGTCGCTGGAGATTTGCCTCGGTGCCGAGCGCAATATCTTCCAGGAGTCGCCGGAACACGCCTCGCGCGTGATCCTCAGCTCGCCGGTCATTTCCCCGGCCAAGTGGCGTTCGCTGATGAACCTGGATCGTCCGGGCTTCGAGCGTGCGATCATCGACCTCAACTACGACGAAAGCGTCGGCCTCGAAGCGGCCATCCGCAACGTCGCCGATCAGGCTGAAGAAGCCGTGCGCTCCGGCCGCACCCAGGTCGTGCTGAGTGACCGTCGCATTGCCCCGGGCAAGTTGCCGATCCACGCTTCGCTCGCCACCGGCGCGGTGCACCACCGCCTGACCGAGAAAGGCCTGCGTTGCGACTCCAACATCCTCGTGGAAACCGCGACGGCTCGCGACCCGCATCACTTTGCAGTGCTGATCGGTTTCGGCGCCTCGGCGGTCTATCCGTTCCTGGCCTACGAAGTGCTGGGCGACCTGATCCGTACCGGTGAAGTCCTGGGCGACCTCTATGAGGTGTTCAAGAACTACCGCAAAGGCATCACCAAAGGTCTGCTCAAGATCCTGTCGAAGATGGGTATCTCGACCATCACCTCGTACCGCGGTGCGCAATTGTTCGAGGCCATCGGCCTGTCTGAAGAAGTCTGCGAACTGAGCTTCCGTGGCGTTCCGAGCCGCATCAAGGGGGCGCGTTTCGTCGACATCGAAGCCGAGCAGAAAGCCCTGGCCGCCGAAGCCTGGAGCCCGCGCAAGCCGATCCAGCAGGGCGGTCTGCTGAAGTTCGTCCACGGTGGCGAATATCACGCGTACAACCCGGACGTGGTCAGCACCTTGCAAGCCGCTGTGCAGCAGGGCGACTACAGCAAGTTCAAGGAATACACGGCGCTGGTGGACAACCGTCCGGTGTCGATGATCCGCGACATGTTCAAGGTCAAGACCCTCGACACGCCGCTGGACATCAGCGAGATCGAACCGCTGGAATCGGTGCTCAAGCGCTTCGACTCCGCGGGCATCTCCCTTGGTGCGTTGTCGCCAGAAGCTCACGAAGCCCTGGCCGAAGCCATGAACCGCCTCGGTGCGCGTTCCAACTCCGGCGAAGGCGGCGAAGACCCGGCGCGCTACGGCACTATCAAGAGCTCGAAAATCAAGCAAGTCGCGACTGGCCGTTTCGGTGTAACTCCGGAATACCTGGTCAACGCCGAAGTGCTGCAAATCAAAGTCGCCCAGGGCGCCAAGCCTGGTGAAGGTGGTCAGCTGCCAGGCGGCAAGGTCAACGGTCTGATCGCCAAGCTGCGTTACGCCGTGCCGGGCGTGACCCTGATTTCGCCGCCGCCGCACCACGACATCTACTCGATCGAAGACTTGTCGCAGCTGATTTTCGACCTGAAACAAGTCAACCCGAAGGCTCTGGTTTCGGTGAAGCTGGTCGCAGAAGCGGGCGTCGGCACCATCGCCGCCGGTGTGGCCAAGGCCTACGCGGACTTGATCACCATCTCCGGCTACGACGGTGGCACCGGCGCATCGCCGCTGACCTCGATCAAATATGCGGGCGCACCGTGGGAACTCGGCCTGGCCGAAACCCACCAGACCCTGCGTGGCAACGACTTGCGCGGTAAAGTCCGGGTGCAAACCGACGGCGGCCTGAAAACCGGCCTCGACGTGATCAAGGCTGCGATCCTCGGCGCTGAAAGCTTCGGCTTCGGCACCGCGCCAATGATCGCCCTGGGCTGCAAGTACCTGCGTATCTGCCACCTGAACAACTGCGCCACCGGCGTCGCGACTCAGAACGAGAAGCTGCGCAAGGATCACTACATCGGTACCGTCGACATGGTGGTGAATTTCTTCACCTACGTCGCCGAAGAAACCCGTGAGTGGCTGGCCAAGCTGGGCGTGCGTTCCCTCGAAGAGCTGATCGGTCGTACCGATCTGCTGGACATCCTCGAAGGCCAGACCGCCAAGCAGCAACACCTGGACCTGACGCCATTGCTGGGCAGCGATCACATCCCGGCAGACAAGCCTCAGTTCTGCCAGGTCGACCGCAACCCGCCGTTCGACAAAGGCCTGTTGGCCGAGAAAATGGTCGACATGGCCACTTCGGCCATCAACGACAAGAGCGGCGCTGATTTCGAGCTGAGTATCTGCAACTGCGACCGTTCGATTGGTGCGCGGATCTCCGGCGAAATCGCCCGCAAGCACGGCAACCAAGGCATGGCGAACGCGCCGATCACCTTCCGCTTCAAAGGGACGGCCGGTCAGAGCTTCGGTGTGTGGAACGCCGGTGGCCTGAACATGTACCTGGAAGGCGACGCCAACGACTACGTCGGTAAGGGTATGACCGGCGGCAAGCTGGTTATCGTTCCGCCGAAGGGCAGCGTCTACAAGACTCAGGACAGTGCCATCATCGGCAACACCTGCCTGTACGGCGCCACGGGCGGCAAGTTGTTTGCCGCCGGCACCGCGGGCGAGCGTTTTGCCGTGCGTAACTCCGGTGCCCACACGGTTGTGGAAGGCACGGGCGACCACTGCTGCGAGTACATGACCGGTGGTTTCGTCTGCGTCCTGGGCAAGACCGGTTACAACTTCGGCTCAGGCATGACCGGCGGTTTCGCCTACGTGCTCGACCAGGACAACAGCTTCGTTGACCGGGTCAACCACGAACTGGTGGAAATCCAGCGGATCAGCGGTGAGGCGATGGAAGCCTATCGCAGCCACCTGCAACGCGTGCTGAACGAATACGTCGAGGAAACCGACAGCGAATGGGGCCGTAACCTCGCTGAAAACCTCGATGACTATCTGCGTCGTTTCTGGCTGGTCAAGCCCAAGGCTGCCAACCTGAAATCGTTGCTTTCCAGCACCCGTGCCAACCCGCAGTGATATGCGCCTGAAGAGTTTGATGAGGTTTTAACAATGGCTGAACGTCTGAATAACGACTTCCAGTTCATCGACGTCGGGCGCAAAGATCCGAAGAAGAAACTGTTGCGTCAACGCAAGAAAGAGTTCGTGGAGATCTACGAACCCTTCAAACCCCAGCATTCGGCCGATCAGGCCCACCGCTGCCTGGGTTGCGGTAACCCGTATTGCGAATGGAAGTGCCCGGTGCACAACTTCATTCCGAACTGGCTGAAACTGGTGGCCGAGGGCAACATCCTCCAGGCCGCCGAACTGTCGCACCAGACCAACACCTTGCCGGAAGTATGCGGCCGAGTGTGCCCGCAGGATCGTCTGTGCGAGGGTGCCTGCACCCTCAACGACGGCTTCGGCGCGGTGACCATCGGTTCGGTCGAGAAATACATCACCGACACCGCGTTCGCCATGGGCTGGCGCCCGGACATGTCCAAGGTCATACCGACCGGCAAGCGTGTTGCAGTGATCGGCGCAGGCCCGGCCGGTTTGGGCTGTGCCGACGTGCTGGTACGTGGCGGCGTGACCCCGGTGGTGTTCGACAAGAACCCGGAAATCGGCGGTCTGCTGACCTTCGGCATCCCCGAGTTCAAGCTGGAAAAGACCGTGCTGAGCAATCGTCGCGAAGTCTTCACCGGCATGGGCATCGAGTTCCGCCTGAACACTGAAGTGGGCAAGGACGTGACCGTCGAGCAACTGCTCGAAGAATACGATGCCGTGTTCATGGGCATGGGCACCTACACCTACATGAAGGGCGGCTTTGCCGGTGAAGATTTGCCGGGCGTGCATGACGCGCTCGACTTCCTGATCGCCAACGTCAATCGCAACCTGGGCTTTGAAAAGTCGCCGGAAGATTTCGTCGACATGAAAGGCAAGAAGGTCGTGGTACTGGGTGGCGGCGACACGGCGATGGACTGCAACCGCACCTCGATTCGCCAGGGCGCCAAGTCGGTGACCTGCGCCTATCGTCGTGATGAAGCGAACATGCCGGGCTCGCGCAAAGAGGTGAAGAACGCCAAGGAAGAAGGCGTGAAATTCCTCTACAACCGCCAGCCGATCGCCATTGTTGGTGAGGACAAGGTCGAAGGCGTGAAGGTGGTCGAGACCCGTCTCGGCGAACCGGACGCCCGTGGCCGTCGCAGCCCTGAGCCGATCCCGGGCTCCGAAGAGATCATCCCGGCCGACGCCGTGGTCATCGCCTTCGGTTTCCGTCCAAGCCCGGCGCCTTGGTTCGAGCAGTTCAGCATCCAGACCGACAGCCAGGGCCGCGTAGTGGCACCGGAGCAGGGTAAATACAAGCACCAGACCAGTAACCCGAAAATCTTCGCCGGTGGCGACATGGTTCGCGGTTCTGACCTGGTGGTAACGGCGATCTTCGAAGGCCGCAATGCGGCTGAAGGGATCCTGGATTACCTGGGCGTCTAACCCCGATCCTGACGTGAAATGGGATCAAAATGTGGGAGCGGGCTTGCTCGCGAAAGCGGAGTAACAGTCAAAATTGATTTCGACTGACACACAGCTTTCGCGAGCAAGCCCGCTCCCACATTGGTTTTGTGGTGTTGCGAAAGCCGTGTTCCACCGCGACAAATTGACCCGATAGACAAAAGGCTGACCTGCAACCGTGCCTTTTGCGTCGCGCTCTGAGAAAATGCCCGCACTTTTTTTCCGGATGCCGACATGACTGCCCTGAAGAACGACCGTTTCCTTCGCGCCCTGCTCAAGCAACCCGTAGACGTCACGCCGGTATGGATGATGCGTCAGGCCGGTCGCTACCTGCCGGAATACCGCGCCAGCCGTGCCAAGGCCGGTGACTTCATGAGCCTGTGCATGAACCCGGAGTTCGCTTGCGAAGTCACCATGCAGCCGCTCGACCGCTATCCGCAACTGGACGCGGCGATCCTCTTCTCCGACATCCTCACCATCCCGGATGCCATGGGCCAAGGCCTGTACTTCGAAACAGGTGAAGGTCCGCGCTTCAAGAAAGTCGTCAGTACGATGGCCGACATCGAAGCCTTGCCGATTCCGGATCCACACAAAGACCTCGGCTACGTCATGGACGCGGTCAGCACCATCCGCCGCGAACTGAACGGCCGCGTGCCGCTGATCGGCTTCTCCGGTAGCCCATGGACCCTGGCCACCTACATGGTCGAAGGCGGCTCGTCGAAAGACTTCCGCAAGACCAAAGCCATGCTCTACGACAACCCGCAAGCCATGCACCTGCTGCTGGACAAGCTCGCGCAGTCGGTCACCAGCTACCTCAATGGCCAGATCATGGCCGGCGCGCAAGCGGTGCAGATCTTCGACACCTGGGGCGGCAACCTCTCGGCGGCGGCGTACCAGGAGTTCTCCCTGGCCTACATGCGCAAAATCGTCAGCGGCCTCATCCGCGAACACGAAGGCCGCAAAGTGCCGGTCATCCTGTTCACCAAGAATGGCGGCCTGTGGCTGGAAAGCATCGCCGACGCCGGTGCTGACGCCTTGGGCCTGGACTGGACCTGCGATATCGGCGAAGCCCGCCGGCGCGTTGGCAACAAAGTCGCCCTGCAAGGCAACATGGACCCGACCGTGCTGTACGCCAAGCCAGAAGCCATTCGCGCCGAAGTCGGCCGCATCCTCGCGAGCTACGGCAAGGGCAGTGGTCACGTGTTCAACCTCGGTCATGGCATCACGCCGGAAGTTGATCCGGAACATGCGGGGGCGTTCATGCGCGCGGTGCATGAGCTGTCGGCGCAATATCACGAGTGATCGTCGCCCAATAAAAAACGCCCGGCTTATGCCGGGCGTTTTTGTTTGGGGAATCGGGTCGTACTCGGTCAAAGGTGGGAGCGGGCTTGCTCGCGAAGACGGGGTGTCAGTCAGCATCGATGTTGCCTGACGAACCGCTTTCGCGAGCAAGCCCGCTCCCACAGGGGATTTGTGTCAGGTTTTTAAATCGCCGAGTGGCGGCAACTTCGCCAGCTTCAACGCCACCAGTAGCGCAATCACCAGCAACGCACCAATGAACAAGCCGATGCCGTTCCATCCGCCCAAGTGCCAGAACACCCCGCCCGCTGTCCCCGCAATACTCGATCCGGCGTAATAGCTGAACAGGTAAAGCGACGAAGCCTGCCCCTTGGCCTTTATCGCCCGCCGTCCGATCCAGCTACTGGCCACGGAGTGCGCGCCGAAGAAGCCGAAGGTGAAGATCAACATGCCGATAATCACCAGCGGCAGCGGTGTGAACATCGTCAGCGCAAGGCCGGCGAGCATCAGCACAATTGTCGCCCACAGCACTTTGCGCCGGCCCAGTTGGTCGGCCAATGAGCCGATTTTCGCCGAGCTGTAGATACCCGACAGGTACACCACCGACAGCAGACCGACAAATACCTGGTCCATGTGATACGGCTCGGCCAGCAAGCGATAGCCGATGTAGTTGAACAGGGTGACAAACGCGCCCATCAGCACGAAAGCTTCTAGGAACAGCAGCGGCAGACCGGCGTCGCGAAAGTGCATGGTAAAGCCATCAACCAGACTGCGCGGGTGCAGCGAGCGAGCGCGGAAGTTGCGTGATTCGGGGAGGATTTTCCAGAACACCGTCGCCGCGATCAGCGCCAAACCGCCGATCA
Source organism: Pseudomonas sp. LBUM1669 (assembly GCF_059695705.1). Classification (NCBI taxonomy): domain Bacteria; kingdom Pseudomonadati; phylum Pseudomonadota; class Gammaproteobacteria; order Pseudomonadales; family Pseudomonadaceae; genus Pseudomonas; species Pseudomonas sp. LBUM1669. Next base: position 442,583 of record NZ_CP166784.1, read on the forward strand.
CCAGCATCGCCGTGTGCCAACTGACAAAGTCGATCAACACACCGGTGATCAAGCGCCCGCTCATCCCGCCAATCGCGTTGCCGCCGATGTACAAGCCCATCGCCAGGCCGATGTGTTGCGGGTGGATCTCTTCGCTCAGGTACGTCATGGCGACCGCCGCCAGGCCGCTCAACGACAACCCGATCAACGCCCGCATCACCAGCACGCCTTGCCAGCTTGGCATCATCGCGCTGGCCATGGTGCACAACGCAGCAGCGAACAGCGCCGCCACCATCACCGGTTTGCGTCCGACACGATCGGAAATCGGGCCGGTGATCAGCAAGCCAATGGCGAGCATGCCGGTGGCCACCGACAGGATCAGGCTGCTCTGCGCCGCATTGATCGAATACTCGTGGGACAGCAGCGGCATCATCGGCTGCACGCAGTAGAGCAGGGCGAAGGTCGCGAAGCCGCCGGAGAACAGCGCCAGTACCGTGCGCATGAACATCGGCGTGCCTTTCTCGATGTAAATCTCTTTCAATTCGGCGACAACATCGTCCACCGCCGCGGGCGGAACTTCATGGGCAAGAGGGGCGACAGCAGTTTTCACTTCAGACCTCGGAGGGCGCAGCCGGTCAGGCAATGAAAAAAGCATATAGCTGCCTAATGATTCAATCCAATATATTGTTCGACCTGTTTGATAGGTTTAACGACCTAATGGAGTTTTCATGGAATTGCGTCACCTGCGCTACTTCATCGCCGTCGCCGAAGAACTGCACTTCGGCCGCGCCGCCCAGGTGCTGGGCATCTCGCAACCGCCGCTGAGTCAGCAGATTCAGGCGCTGGAACAGGAAGTCGGTGCACGGTTATTCGAGCGAACCAATCGTCGGGTCGAACTCAGCGAAGCCGGTCGGTTGTTTCTGGAAGAAGCGCGACTGGTGCTGGCGCAGGTCGACAAAGCCGCTGATGTGGCACGGCGTGCGCAGCTGGGTGAGTTGGGCGAACTGAAAATTGGCTTCACCTCGTCGGCGCCGTTCAACTCGACCATTCCACAGGCGATTTTCTCGTTCCGCCAGCGCTTCCCGGCCGTGCATTTGAATCTGCGGGAGATGAGCAGCACCCAAGTGGCCGATGCGCTGGTTGATGAGTCGATTGAGGTCGGCATCATGCGACCGCTGGGATTGCCGGATTCTCTGAGCGTCGTGGAGCTGATGCGTGAGCCGCTGGTCGCGGTGCTCAGCTCCAAACATCCGCTGGTCAACGACAGCGAAGAAGGTTTGTTCCTCTCGGCATTGGCCCTCGAACCGTTCGTATTCTTCCCACGCAGTTATGGCAGTGGTCTATACGCACAGTTACTCAGCCTGGCGCGCGATGCCGGTTTCAGCCCGCACTTCGCGCAAGAGGCGGGCGAGGCAATGACCATTATCGGGTTGGTGGCGGCGGGCTTGGGCGTGTCGGTGTTGCCGGCGTCTTATCAGCGAATGCGCATTGAAGGCGTGGTGTATCGGCCGTTGCTCGATCCGGAAGCGGTGTCGGCAGTGTGGCTGGTGCAGCGCAAGGATCAGAAATCACCGATGGCCAAGGCGTTTGTGGAGTTGTTGACGAGGAAGGTTGAGCCGTTGAAGTCGTGACTGTTTTGCGGTCATAGAATTTCGGCGGATTAAAATTTCTGGTTGAGCGGGTGTAGCTCAAGAGCTACACTCGCAGCATGACCGAGATCCTTCGAAGCTCAACATTTTCTAGCTGGCTATTGAAGCTGGCCGACAGCCGCGCCAGGATGCGTATTCAGGTGCGAATCGATCGTATGGCCGATGGGCAATTCGGTGATGTCAAAGCCATCGGGGAAGGGGTGAGTGAAATCCGCATAGATTACGGCCCCGGTTATCGGGTCTACTTCATGCAGCAAGGTCGTCAGTTAGTCATCCTCCTTTGCGGAGGTGACAAAAGCAGCCAAACACGTGACATCAAACAAGCCAGGCTCATTGCAAAATCCTGGCAGGAGCAAAACCCATGACCGAACAATTCACTCGCTGGGACTCTGCTGAGTACCTCAAGACCGAAGAGGACATGGCCAATTATCTTGACGCTAGCATGGAAGAAGCGGGAGATGATCCAGCATTTATCGCCAAAGCACTTGGGACTATTGCGCGTGCTCGGGGCATGACCCAGGTCGCACGGGATGCGGGGCTCTCTCGGGAAAGCCTTTACCGTGCACTTTCGGGTGAAGGCAATCCGGAATTCGGTACCATTCTTAAGGTTGTGAAGGCTTTAGGACTGAAGTTACACGCCAGTACCTGAGTCGAACCAAAAGAAAAAAGACGACTAGTGGTGTCATAAGCAATACTCCCCCCGTTCCCGTAAGGGGCTTGTGAGACTCTGAGGATCCTGGGCAACCAGCCATCGCAGAGCCAGACAGGTACAGGGCGATGACAAGCCGACCTGTTTGTGAAGGGGCGCCGAAAGGCGCCCTTTGTCGTTCTCGAGGCGCCTGCCTCAGTCAACCCGCACCAGATCCCCACGCAACGCCACCCCGGTCACCACAGCCTTGAGCGCTTCCAGCCCAGGTATTTCCTCGTCGTCGCTGCACTGGTATTTGCCGGTGTCCTGGCTCAGGTTGCGCTTGTTGATGCCGGCGATGTTGATCACGGCGTTGGCACCGGCCTTCTTGGCTTTGCTTTGCAAGGTCGCCAAGGTCGATTGCAAGGCCCAGTAACAGGCGTCTTCAGCGGATTTTTCTTCGTTGTCGTCGGCTCTTCGGCTGCTGCTCACCGCATTCAGCTTGTGCACCTGAGTCGGCAGCGCTTCTCCCGCCAGGTAGAACTTGACGCTGCCGTCGAGCAGGCCGACTTCGGTGGCGCGTTTCACGCCTTCCTGAAAGTCCTGGTAGGTAGGTTCATAGGCGCCCCGCGAGGCGAAGACTTGATCAGCGTCCGGGTCGGAGGCCAGTTGCTTGACCACGTCGTCGCGCAGGTAATTGATCCAGCGGTTGTAGGTGCCGTGGATCCTGCCGTCCTTGTAATCCAGGCCGCGGCTGTCGCGGTAGTCCATTTCGAACGAGGTGGAGGTATAGGGGATGTCGATTTCGGCGTGGTGCCGATCGCGCACGGTGATCGCCGCTTTGATCATGCCGGGGCGCGCGGACTGCACGGTCCATCGGCGCTCAATCAGCGCGGTGACGATGGCGCGGCTCATCCGGTCGTCGCTCAGGCCCTTGTCGGCGGTAAAGTTTTCCTTGGCGGTGTACACCGGGCTGGTGCAGCCACTCAGTGCAACGGCCAGGGTGAATACTGCGCCGATGCGCTGAAACCGAGTCATTCCCTTCACTCCAGACGTTTTTTCAGATCAGTGCCAGCGACGGAAAATCAACGAGGTGTAGACGCCACCGAAGGCAAAATTGTTGTTCATCACGTGTTCGGTGCGCATTCTGCCCGAACGCGTCAGCGCGGGTCGACCTCAATGAGGTCGACCTGTTTTTTTACGCTGAGAGCTGCATTTGTAATCGCCGTCCGACGACATCCAGCAAGTCGCAACCATCGCGCAATGACGTGACTAATACGCGTGCCAACTCACTGTAAACCCCCTCGCTAAAGGCGAGACTCTCCAGCAGTTGAGTTGCCGTGCGGATCCGGTAGGCCGCCGTTTCATGCAACACGTCCAGCGGTGCTTCGGTGTCGATCAGCAGCGATGCGATGGTGCTATCGGTGCCGGTGATAGGCATATATCGATCCATGACAAACCTCCACTCGGTAAAAAACGCGACGATTCAGTGGGCATTATTGGAGGGAACCTCAGACGCCCCGCCGGGTGGGTCCAGGTTGTCCAGTGCCCGATTTATCATCAGTTCCGCCAGCACCGCCAACTGTTGGATTGCCAGCGCAATGTTGCGATGGGAGCTTTCGAGATTGCGGGCAAGGTCCGTGCTCATGACATTGAGCGAGGCCAGCGTTTCATAGGCATGAGCGAGCAGCGAAGGCGTGTCGATGTCTGGCTGGAGGGTGAAGAAATAGCTGACAGGGTCGGGTTGCCCGGGTTTGCGCAAGCGGGCGCTGACGCGGTGTTCAGTGAGATCGGATAGTTTGGATGAATCAATATCGTCGTCGGCTGATTGTGGAGAGTTGGGGGGAGTTCTTTTCATATCGAAGTTCCTTGCAAGATTAAAGAAGTGACAGTCCAAAACCATCAGGGGGATTGGTTGGCGGCAATGCGTGAATTGACCTGCCAGTAGATTTATTACCAGAAAATTCAGATGTATTAATCAAATAAATTAACATCTGTGTAATTAAATGATTCATGTTTAAGAAGAGCGTCAGTAATGGTGTGGGTTGCATTGCAAGCAAATTCCCTTGTTGTTGTAAGAAGTGTCGTTAAATGAAGTAAGTTATCGCTGTCAGATTTTTTACCTATCAGTATCGGTGTGAAGCAATGTTTGACGTTTGTTTGATGTGTTTGAGATATTGTCTGTGCAGTGCCGCCTCTTTAGATTGCGAAAAAGGCGGGCAGTCACTTTCTTAGCCATTCAGTCAGCATGCATGGTCTGTTTTAACTACAAGCAAATGGTAAGTATCTTGATGTTTAAGCGAGAAAAGACTGAAAGGTTGAAAAGTAATATTAAGTATTTGATAAAAAGTCGCGGAGAAACGCGGCTGTCTCTGTGCAATGCCAGTGGTTTGACCAGGACGACTATCTACAACATTTTGGAGGGGCGGGTTGTCAATGTTCAACAGTCCACCATCCGCAAAATTTCTGATTTTTTCGGTGTCTCTTATAGGGAGATAGAGACTGTTGACTTTGAAGAAAGAGACATCATAGAAAGTAGCGTTTCTTTGCAAGGTAATATGAATCCTGCAGCCGTCCCTATCATCAAAGAGAGCTTGCTTGAGCAAAGTCTGGGCAAGAGGATTGGCGAGTTGGTCGCTACCCATCCTCTGACTTATTTTTTCGGCACAGCCTGCAATTTAATCGGTGTGCTTCTGGAGAATGAAATTATCGGTGTGAACGAGTCGGGAGACTTGTTAATAGTCAAGAAGGGGTTGGTGAGTAATAACAAAGAGAAGCTGGCGTATGACAAGTTGACGAAACGGTTGTTCATAACCATTGAGCCCTTCTGTTGCTCAGATGCTGTTATTGTCATCGGAGAGATAATGGAGGAGCGGTTCAATGGATAGTGTTTTAGAGAACAGTCGGTATAAGTTGTTAGGCTTTGAAAATAGTAAAGGTCTTGCCATTATCATGATTGTCTCGACAGGAAAGATCACGAAAGTAAAGCTTGATGATTTATTAAGAAGTGAAATGGTGGATGATTTAAGCAGGTCAGAGATAAAGTCGGTGTATAGGAAATTTTATTCTGGCGGGGCTGCACTGACGGCTTATGAGATAAATGATCGACATGAAAAATCGTGGATGGTTTATGTGGCGCTCAATTTAATGCTTTTCGCACTCTATATTTTCACTAATGTTGCAGCGACAAAGCTTGTGTTTATCGAGTCGATCGACGTTATCGTGACCCCAGGAGTTTTTCTGTATCCGTTGACATTTTTGGTAGTTGATATGTTGAATGAGTTTTATGGGCTTAGATTGGCAAGAAAAGCCATCTTGTTTGCATTCGCAAGTAACGCGCTAATTACTGTGCTGCTAAGTTTTACCAGCTATCTTCCCGGTTTGACGGGCTGGAAACTCGATACACCATATAGTGAAGTCATGGCGCATGTATCCTCAGTGTTGGTAGCGTCCTCTGTGTCTTTTATTTTTTCTGAATATGTGAACTCATACTTGCTGAACAAGATAAAGGAACTTACGAGTGCGAGGTTGCTGTTTTTGCGCGTGTTTTTAAGTACGTTTTTTGCAGTAATAATCGACAGCTTTATTTTCTGCTTTATTGCGTTTTATGGAACAATGACTAGCGCGGAAATACTTAATATAATTTATATTCAGATCGCCATAAAAATGTGCTTCGCTGTTTTTAACGTTTTTCCAGCCTATGGAGCAAGGTCTTTATTTAAACGGTATGTGGCTGAAGCCAAGGTTGCATAAACGCAGGGGACGCTCTCTCCCCTGCGCTTTAAACTATTTTGAGTTCAGTTTTTCTTTCAAACTATTCATCACCGCTGATTTGTTTTCAAGAAACGCTACCATACCTCTTGCTCGAAGATTACACGCGTCACAATCACCGCATCCACTGCCTATTATTCCGTTATAGCAAGTCAGCGTATGGTGCTGAATCAATTCGAATTTTCCGTGATACTCAGCCAAGGCCCACGTCTCAGCCTTGTTTAACCTCATAAGCGGAGTATCAATGCGTACTTTATAATCCATGCCCAGTTCGATGGAGTTGTTTAAAGATTTTACAAACGCATCGCCACAATCAGGATAGCCAGAACTTTCTGTCTCGCAAACGCCTGTGATTACAGTTTCAGCGCGTATCTGGTACGCATAAATAGACGCCAAGGTTAAAAATAAAATATTTCTACCCGGTACGAAGGTGTTGGGTACATTTTCTTCGGAAGTGTTGGCGCTTGGAACAGGGATGTTATCGCGCGTCAAACTACTGATGGCCAGCTCATTCAACAATGAAGTGTCCAGCACCTTATGGATCGTCACTCCGAGCGCTTTCGAAAGCTGTTGAGCCACTTCAATTTCTGCACGGTGACGCTGGCCATAGTCAAACGTAATACAGTGAACTTCATCGTAGAGCGGCAACGCCTGGATCAAACAGGTTGTGGAGTCCTGTCCACCGCTGAAAACGATAACGGCCTTTTTAGTCATGGTTCGTTCTTCCTTGGGATTCCCCCGATGTGTCACGGGGGCATTGACCCTAGCGCGAAGCTCAAATTCTGGCTGTGGGACGTTTCCGAAATCGTGTACTCCGGTTTCCGATTGTGTCTTTTCGTTGCTTATGACCAGCGACGGAAAATCAACGAGGTGTTGACGCCACCAAAAGCGAAATTGTTGTTCATCACGTACTCATTACTCATCTGCCGGAACTCGCCGCGCAGGTAGTCGAGCTTGCCGCAGTGCGGATCGACCTCGTCGAGGTTGAACGTGTGCACGTATAGGTCGCGGTTCATCATTTCGATGCTGAACCAGGACTCCAGTGCGCCGCAGGCGCCCAGGGTGTGACCGAGGAAGCTCTTCTGCGAACTGATCGGCATGTGTTCGCCGAACAACGCGCTGGTGGCCAGTGTTTCGGCAATGTCGCCCTGTTCTGTCGCCGTGCCGTGGCCATTGACGTAGCCAATGTCTGAAGGCTGTAGCCCGGCGTCTTCCAGCGCCAGTTCCATGGCCCGGCGCATGGTGGCCTGCTCTGGACGGGTGGCGTGCTGGCCGTCGGCGTTGCTGCCAAAACCGACGAGTTCGGCGTGGATGTGCGCACCGCGAGCCAATGCGTGTTCGAGTTCTTCGAGCACCAGCATGCCGCCGCCTTCACCGATCACCAGGCCATCGCGGCCGCTGTCGTAGGGGCGTGGGGAAGTCTGCGGCGCATCGTTTTTCAGGCTGGTGGCGTAGAGCGCGTCGAAGACCATGGCTTCGGTCGGGCACAGCTCTTCAGCGCCGCCGGCGAGCATCAATGGCAGGCGGCCAAACTTGACTGACTCGTAGGCATAACCGATGCCCTGGCTGCCGCTGGTGCAGGCACTGGACGTCGGGATCAACCGACCGGTGAGGCCGAAGAAGATGCTGATGTTCGCTGCCGTCGTGTGCGGCATCATTCGCACGTAGGAGTTGGCGTTCAGGCCCTCGGCGACCGAGTTGAGCAGCATGTTGCCGAACGCCTTGATCTCGTCGGTGCTGCCGGTGGAGGAGCCGCAGGCGACGCCCATGCGCCCGTCCTTGATGATCGGGTTGCCCAGCAGTCCAGCGTCGGCCAGCGCTTGCTCGGATGCGGCGACCGCCAGGCGCGAGACCCGGCCCATGCTGCGCAGTTGCTTGCGGGTCCAGTGGCTCGGGACCTTGAAGTCGTCGATGGGGCCGGCCAGGCGCGTATTGAGTTCGGTGAAGCGATCCCACTCGTCCATCCGGCGGATGCCGCTGCGGTTGGCCGCGAAGTTGCCGGCGATGGTGTCCCAGTCGCTGCCCAGTGAGGTGATGCCGGCCATGCCGGTGACGACGACGCGCTTCATCAGCACAGGCCTCCGTTGACGGCCAGAACCTGCCGGGTGATGTACGACGCTTCCGCCGACATCAGGAAATTCACCGCGCTGGCCACCTCTTCCGGGGTGCCCATGCGTTGTGCGGGGATCATTTTCATCAGTTCTTCCACCGGCACATTTTCATCGAGCATGGCTGTGTCGATCAGGCCGGGTGCGACACAGTTAACGGTGATTTTGCGCTTGCCCAATTCGATCGCCAACGCTTTCGCCGCGCCGATCAAACCGGCCTTCGAGGCGCTGTAGTTGACCTGGCCACGGTTGCCGATCAACCCGGAAACCGAAGTGATGCAGACAATCCGTCCGGCAGCACGACGCCGAATCATCGGCATCATCACCGGGTGCAGCACGTTGTAGAAACCGTCGAGGTTGGTGCGCATCACCACATCCCAATCATCCTCGCTCAGCGCAGGAAAAGCACCGTCGCGGGTCAGGCCAGCGTTGAGCACCACGCCGTAATAGGCGCCGTGAGCTTCCACATCGGCTTCGAGGATGGCTTTGCAGCTGGCGCGGTCTGAGACATCGAATTGCACAATTCGAACATTGCGTCCCAGCGCCTGGATTTCGCCCTGGACGGCGATGGCGTCGGCCAGGCCGCTGCGGCAATGCAGCACGATGTCATGCCCGGCCTGGGCCAGACGCAACGCAATAGCACGGCCGATGCCACGGCTGGAACCGGTGACCAGTACGGATTCAGTCATGACTGGACTCCTGGGGATTCATGAAGGTATTGAGCGGCCTGAGGCGGACGGAACACGTTCAGGCGGGCGGTGGCGTGAATGCCGGGGGCGTTGATGTGGCATTCGAACACGCCCATGCCGTTGTCGTCTTCCAGCGAGCGCAGCCCGTAGATGGTCAGCTCGGTGCCCGCCGGGAAGTGCTCCACGTTGCATTCGAATTTACGGGTGCCGAGCAGGAAGCCCAGCTCCACGGCATCACCGCGTTGGCGCGCATGGCAACCGGCGTAGGCCGCGACACTCTGGGCCATCAGTTCGATACCGACCCACGCCGGCAGGCTGCCGTCGGGACGGTTGAACAGGCCCCCGGGCTTGACGGTGAGGCGGGTGTGAATCTGCTCGTCATCGAACGCCAGGATCTGATCGATGAGGATCATGTCGCCAGCGTGCGGCAGCAGCTCGGCGAGCGGCCAGTCAATCATGGGGCGTCTCCGATAATCAGGCTGACGTTGTTGCCACCGAAGGCAAAGGAGTTGCTCATCAGGTAGCGAGGTGCAATGGACGTCAGGCGCTCGGCCGGGGTCACCCACTGCAAGGCTGGCAAGTCGGGGTCAGGCTGACCGTCCCAGACATGCGGCGGCAAAAGGTTTTCTTGGTTGTTCGTGCTCAGGCTCAACCAGCAGAACGCCGCCTCCAGTGCGCCGGCAGCGCCGAGCGTATGTCCAGTCATTGGCTTGGTGGAAGAGCTGGGCACACCGTGCGGAAACAGCGCCGAGACCGCCAGGCTTTCCATCGCGTCGTTATGTTGGGTCGCGGTGCCGTGCAGGTTCAGGTAGCCGATTTGCCCGGGCTGCACCTTCGCGCGGTTCAGGGCTTTGCTCATGGCTTGAAGGGCGCCCCGGCCGGTCGGTTCCGGCGCCGAGATATGGTGCGCATCGGAACTGGCACCGCTGCCGAGCAGGGCAATCGGTTGGCTCGCGCCTGCTTTTTTGCTCATCAAAAACAGCACGGCGGCTTCGCCGATATTGATGCCGTTGCGGTTGACCGAAAACGGGTTGCAGCGCTGCTCGGAGACCGCTTCCAGGGCCGAAAAGCCGTTGAGGGTCAGCTTGCACAAACTGTCGACGCCGCCGCACAGCACCGCATCGCACATACCCAGATCCAGCAGGCGCTGGGCACTCATCAGCGCCCGGGCGCTAGAGGTGCAAGCGGTCGAGATCACATATGCCGGGCCGCTCAATTGCAGCCAGTCGGCGAGGAAGTTGGCCGGCGCGCCGAGTTCCTGCTGCTGATAGTCGTAGTCGGCGGGGAATTCATGTTCGCGGATGTAATGGGCCAAGCCACGGCTGGCCTCATCGATGCCGGAAGTGCTGGTGCCCAGGATCACGCCGATTCGATCGCGGCCGTAAGTCTGGATCGCTTGATCAATGTCGTCGCGAATTTGCAGCGCGGCTTCCAGCAGCAGTTGGTTGTTGCGGCTGCTTTGCTCGACCAGTTCCGGCGGGATCGGCGCCAATTCACCACGCACCGCCGCCACTGGCAACGAGCGCTCCGGCACCCAGCCGGACTCGCTGCGCATGCCGGAGCAATCGCCGGCAAACAGGTTGCGGGCGACTTCCTGTTTGTCGCGACCCAGGGCGCAGATCACCCCGAGAGCATTCAGGTAGGCGGTCATGGCGTCTCCCCGCTCAGGGGCGTCACCAGGTACTTCGGACCTTTAGGCAGGTTCAACTCAAATCTCAGAGGTTGCGAGTAATGCACGTCCCAGCGAGTGGGCAGGGAACGTTGCGAGCCATGTTGCCAGGCGTCGGGGTAGTTGCCCTGCAACTCGCCTTGCGGGGTCAGCGCGAACAGTAACGCCGCGAACAATTCCCGTGCTTCCGGATTCGGCGGCAGCAGGCCGTCGGCTTGCCACTGGCCATCGATCAGTTTCTGGCGTGCCTGCGGAATGCCCAACAAGTCCATCATCGACCAGCGAATGCCGGGGCCTTCGCGCGCAATCACCAGTACCCAGTCCTGACGCTGATCAGCGAGCAAGCGCTGAATGTGCAGTTGTTGCGGCAACGGCAGGTTTTGGGTTTGCCCGGGCAGCGGTGCCTGGCTGGCGCAAGCGCTCAGCAGCAGGAGGCAACCCAGAAGCAAGTAACGGATCATGTGGCATCTCTTGCGCAAAGTTCCGACAGCACGCGCAGCCGACGTTTGGGTTCGCTGACGAACGGATTGCGCTCGTCCCAGGCATAACCGGCGAGGATCGCACTGATCATACGGCGGATATCCGCTGAGCTGCCTGGATGATAAATCACATCCTGGAAGGTCCCGGCATACCAGCCTTCGACGTAGCAACGGAACGTGTCAACGCCGCGCTTGAGCGGTGCGGCGAACTCGGTCTGCCAGTCGACGCTTTCACCCTGCAGTTGGCGATGCAAAACGCCGGCGGCCATGCTGGCCGAGCGCATGGCGATGGTCACGCCGGAGGAGAACACCGGGTCGAGGAATTCTGCGGCGTTGCCGAGCAACGCAAAGCCCGGGCCGTGCAAGGTTTTGACGTTGGCCGAGTAGCCGCCGATGGTGCGGGCCGGCGTGTCCCACACGGCGTTTTTCAGGACGCCGGCCAGGCTCGGGGTTTCAGCGATGAAGCCGCGCAGGCAATCGTCCAGATTCTCCATGCGGCCTTCGAAGTGTTCGGCGGCCGCGACCACGCCCACCGAGCAGCGGCCGTTGCTGAACGGAATGGTCCAGAACCAGATGTCGCGATGGGTCGGATGGGTGGTGATGAGGATCTTTTCGCGCTCGAAGGTCGGGCTGTCGATGTGGTCTTCGATGTGGGTGAACACCGCCTGACGCACCGGGAAATTCGACGGTGCTTCAAGGTCCAGCAGGCGTGGCAACACGCGACCGTAGCCGCTGGCATCGAGCACAAAATCAGCTTCGACACGGTACTGGCTGCCATCCTCGCGAAGCACATCGAGCTGCGGCTTCGGCAGGTCGAAATCGGCGCTGACGATGGCTTCGCCATAGCGCACTTCCACGCCTTGCAGCGCGGCCTGATCGGCCAGCAGTTTGTCGAAATCGGCGCGCTGGACCTGGAAGGTGGTCGGCTTGCCGTTGCTGAACGTGTCGCCGAAATCAAAGGCGCTGTAGTGCTCACCCCAAGCGAACGCGGCACCGTTTTTCATCTGGAACCCGGCGGCGTTCACGGCTTCGAGCATGCCGGCTTCTTCGACGAAATCCAGGCAGTGCGACAACAGGCTTTCACCGATGGAAAACCGTGGGAAGTGCTGGCGTTCGATCATCAGCACGTCGTGGCCTTTGCGCTTGAGCAGCGCGGCGGCAATGGCGCCCGAAGGACCCGCGCCAATGACAACAACCTGGCGATGTTCCATTTCAACTGTTGGCACGGGGGCTCCTTGCCGGGGCGGCGATATTCAAAGGGGTTTGGTGCATGCCGGCGAGTGCCGGTAGCAGTGTCGCGATCAGGCCCATCACCATCAGCGCGAAGTACAGCGCCGGGCTGATGAGCTGTTGTTGCAGCAGCAGGTTGAGAAAGACGATCTCGCTCAAACCGCGAATGTTCAGAAGCAGGCTTTCGCGCCAGCGACTGGCGCCTTCAAATGAAGCGCCGGCCCAGCCGAGGCCGAGCCAGTTGCCCAGCAGTTTGCTGGCAATCGGCAACAGCAGCAGCGCCGCCAACTGCACCCAGCCGAGAGTGGCCATGGCGGCGTGGACGTTGATCTGCACGATGCCGAAGGTGAGGATCAGTGGAATGGCGATCCAGGTTTGCAAACGGTTCATCCAGATCGCCGGTAGCGGCAACACCAGCGGCACTTTCAGCGCGGCCATGCACAGCAGATAACCGATGCCGAAAATCAGCGCATTGAGCTTGAAGTGCTCGGCGACCACCAGCAGCGCAAAGAAGCAGCCGCTGTGCAGCAACGGTTGGCGCAAACCCAGCAAACGCAGGAGCGCCGGCAGGCAGGCGCCGGCCAGCGGCAGCAGCAGACTGCTCAGGTGCAGACTGCCCTGGGCAAAGCCGAACAGCGTCCAGCACGTCAGGTCGATGAGAATCGCGGTTTGCACCAGGCGTCGGGTCGCGGTGGGCGGGTAATTGATGTGTCGCAGGTACAAATACAACACCGGAATGGCGGTGATGGCGAACACCAGGCCGACCGCCAGCGAGCTGATCCATGGTTGCGGCGGCAACAGCCATACCGCTGTCGCCAGCCCACAGGCGAACGGAATGCAGAAACTCGGCAAGGCGATTTTCAGACTCTGGCGATCCAGTCGCAGGTCGATCACGTCGCTGAGGATGTGCCCGAGCAGCAAGGCAAAACTGAGGCTGTAGAGGTTTTTCAGCCACACCGGCGAGATCAGTTCGGCGCCACTGAGTTGCCAGTCCGGTTCGATCCAGAAGTACATCAGCAGCGGCAGGCCGAAGGTCGCCAGCAGCAACTGGCTGACGATCGGGATCAGGCCGAAGTGACGACCCACACGGGTGGCCACGGCGAATATCACCAGGGCCATGAGCCAAAACAAGGCGATCATCATGCTGCAGGCTCCACGACGGCGGCGGCATGCACTTGGCGTCCGGCCCACGGCGCAAGGATAAAGCTGAAGGCCAGGCCGAGGCTCACCGACAGACCGAAGTTGCTCACCGCCGGCGTGCTGGACACCGCCAGCAGACCGAACGACAGCCATGTGGTCACCGCCGCCAGCAAGGTGCCCAGCAGGCTCACGGCGGCGCCGCCAACCTGTTCGCGCATGAGGATTGCGTAATCGACGCTGATCGCCGTCACCAGCAACAGGCCGAACAGGCTGAACAGGGTCAGCGGCTGCCCCAGCCAGCCAAGACTGGCCAGGCTGCACAGCGCAGCCAGCAGCGGCAGGGCGACGATTCGCAGTGCGCCGCCGAAGCCAAACGGCAGGATCAGCACCAGCACGATCAACACGCAGGAGGCGAGCTTCAATTCAGCGGCGCTGATCTGAGTTGCAGCGAAAACGTTGTTCAATTCACCGAGACGGTCGACCAATTCGACGCCCGGCAAGTCCAGCGCCTGAACGCGCAACAGCGAAGGGTTGTTCAGGCCTTGCAGGCTGACCATCGCCGCCACGCCGTCATCGGTCGGCCCCAGCCACAGGGCGCGATAAGGTTCCGCCAGCGGACCGACCAGCGAGGCGTCGATGTCTTCGGCGGGCAGCGCCAGCAACGTTGCAAGCTCCGCTTGCAGTGCTTCTGCCGGCACGCCGAGGTCGAGCAACGGTTGCCAGAACTGCGGCAACTTGCTCAACGCTTCGCGCACTTGTCGTTGTTCGCTTGGCTGGCTGACCAATTGATTCAGCGAAAGATAACCCTGGAGTTTTTCCAGGTTGACCAACTGATCCAACCGCTCGCTCAACGCGGTCTGGCGTTCGAGCAGTTCCTGCTGATTGGCCGCACGCACCAGGAAGAACTGGCTGGTCGGCTGATAACCGGTGATGCGCGCAATGGTCCGGGCTTCGTCAGTCAATTGCTGGGGTGCGCCGATCCACTGGCGGATATCGTTTTTGCTGTCGAGTTGCAACAGACCGCCGACGCAGAAGGCGATCAGCAGGGCCAATAACACTGGCGTACTGACGTGTTTGAGCAGCGCCTCGCGCAGGTTCAGCAAACACTCGCAGATACGCAGCGGCCATTGCGCCGGTCGCAGGTTCACGCCCTTGAGCAGCGCGGGCAGCAGGCACACCGCTGACAGGTAGGCGCCGAGCAGGCCGGCGGCGGAGAACACGGCAATCTGGGTCAGGGCCGGGAACGGTGTCCAGGCCAGGGCGAGGTAGCCGATGCAACTGGTGATCAGGCTCAGCGTCAGGCCAGGCAGGGTCAGGCGTAACGCCGGCCAGCTGTTCCAGGGTTTCAGGCTCCAGCTTTTCGACAGGTAATGCAGCGGGTAATCGACGGCCACGCCGATCAGGCTCGAGCCCAGCACCAACGTCATCACATGCATGTGGCCGAACAGCGCCACGCAGGCCACCGCACCAAACAGCATGCCCACCAGCACCGGAACGAAAGCGAGCAAGACACGCCAGCGCCGGAAGGCCAGCAACAGCAACAACAGAATGCCGACGGTGGCACCGCCACCGACCCACGTCATCTCGCGGGTGGCTTGTTGCTGACCGTTGGCCGCGTATAGCAAACCGCTGGCGGCGAGCAGTTGCACGTCGGCCTGGCCGGCTTCTTTGCGGCTGCGTTCAAGCAGGTCAGCCACTTGCAGCGGCAGGCTCATGTCGAAGGCATTGCCCGTGGTTTTTGCCCGCAGCAACACCCAGCTCTTGCCGTCGGCATCGGCGACCAGCGCACCGCTGCCGATGTCCAGTTGCACCGCACCATGTTGCGGCTGGCTGTTCTGGATACGCCCGGTCAGGCCCAGCCAGTCATCCTGGCTCGGCACCAGGCTGAAACCGGTGAACGGGTCGAACAGTGCTTGCACGCGCTGCTGGATAAAGGCGTCGGGATGTCCGATCAGCTGCTGCCGGTCCATCGCCGAGAGCATCGACAGTCGGCCTTGCAGCAGTTGCGTGCGCAGCGCCGGCAAGTCGGCTTGCAGGTTCCACTGAACCTTCTCGAATACACCGCTGGCCTGCCACTGCTCGCCCAGTTTCTGCGCCATGGCGATGGCTTGCGGGCGATCCTTATGGCCCACCAGCACCAGCATTTCGCGGTTCAGCGGTTCTTGCATGCGTTGTTCTGCGCGCAGTTCCAGCGCGTCCGGCGCGGTACCCGGCACCAGTTCCATCAGGTTGGCCGACAGCGGTGCGCCGTCGCGCCATTGCCAACCGGCGAGCGCGAGCACCGCCAGCAGCAGGATCAGAAACAGCCATGGAAGTCTGCGTTCACTCGGCAAAGTCATGTTGCTCCGCGTCGCTCAACGGTTGGGTGCTGGTGCTGTCCTGCATGCGCAAAAGCGTGCTGTCGCCCTGGGTTTCCAGCAGCTCGATGCTGTGCACCAATTCGCTGCCGGTGATGTTGATCTGGTTGAACACTTGCTTGAGCAACAATGAGCGCGGGATCAGCGTCAGTGTCCAGTTCTGCGCGTCGCCGCTCAGGGACAGTTCGAAGTCCCGTTGCAGCCCGCTGCTGTCGCCTTGCAGCACGGCAAGAAACAAGCGGTTCTGCTCGGCGCCGGCGCTCTTGCCCGGGAGCATTTGCCAGCCGCTGGCGTCGCGACGGGCGATGCCTTTGTTGGTGATGCGGTAATCCTGTTGCAGCGGGGTTTTCAACAACCAGAGCAAACCGTGGTTTTTAGCGAGGACGAAAGTGCCCTTGCTGGTCAGCGGCTTGGGCAATGCTCGCAGGTGTTTTTCCTGGATGAAGTTGCCGTGGATCACATCGGGCTTGGCCAGTTGATCGCTCAGCTGCTGCAAATCGAAGGCGTAAGCAATCGATGACAATCCGAGCAGCGCCAACGCAGCGAGGTATTTGAAAAACGGGTTCATGCCAGCATCCTTTCAACGGCATCGGTGAAGATCTTCGGTGAGGCCAGCTGCATTTCACGGCTGCTCATGTCAACGGCCACCTGTACGGAACTGGCGCGGGTCAAACGCTCACCGGTTTGCAGATCGCTGATCAGATAGTTGATCTTCAAACGGTTCTCCCACTCCACCAGATTGGCCCGCACGTTCAGCTTTTGACCGAACACGGCGCCGCGCACATAGCGCAGTTGCAGGTCGATCACCGGCCAGGCGTAACCCGACTCAACCATGGCGGTGTAGTTGTGGCCGATCTTGTCCAGCAGCGCACAACGGGCGACTTCCAGGTATTTGACGTAATGGCCGTGCCAGACCACGTTCATGGTGTCGACGTCAAAGAACGGCACGAGGATTTCCGTATCGGCGTGAAGCACTCCCTTGCTACGCATGCAGCCTCCAGTGTTGCTCGGCGATGCGTTTCAGGCACAGGCGCAATTCGCCTTCCAGCGCACGGTCTTCGATGACCGGCGGGAAGTCTTTGGCCAGTTCTTCGTGCATCGCGGCCAGGGCTGGCGGCAACGGGCGCGCATCCTCGGCCTTGCTGCGCAGCCACACGCCCTGGTTGGCGGCGAGCAAGGTGGCGGCGGCGACTTGTTCGGTCAGCTCCAGCACACGGATCGCATCGCGTGCGGCGATGGTGCCCATGCTCACCTTGTCCTGGTTGTGGCACTCGGTGGAGCGCGAGAAGACGCTGGCCGGCATGGTGTTTTTCAACGCTTCGGCGGTCCAGGCGCTGGTGCCGATCTGCACCGCCTTGAAGCCGTGATTGAGCATCGCGCGGTCAGCCGTAGCGCCGGACAAGTTGCTCGGCAAGCCATGGTTGTAACGCTCGTCCACCAGCAGCGCGAGTTGCCGGTCGAGCAGGTCGGCGACGTTGGCCACCAGGTTTTTCAGGCTGTCCATGGCGAACGCAATGTGGCCGCCGTAGAAGTGCCCACCGTGCAGAACACGTTCGGCTTCGGCGTCGATGATCGGGTTGTCGTTGGCGCTGTTGAGTTCGATCTCGATGAACGAACGCAGCCAGTTCAGGCTGTCGGCCAGAACGCCGAGCACGTGGGGTGCGCAACGCAGGGAGTAGCGGTCTTGCAGGCGATGCAACGGCGCGGTCGGCGCGTCGATCGCCAGATCCTTGCGCAACCACGCGGCGACTTGCATCTGCCCCGGATGCGGTTTGGTGGCGAACAGACGTTCGTCGAAGTGTTCCGGGTTGCCTTGCAGCGCGACCACGTTCAGCGCGGTGATACGGGTGGCCAGTTGCAGCAGGTAATCGGCGCGGGCATAGGCCAGGCAGGCGAGGCCGGTCATCACGGCGGTGCCGTTCATCAGCGCCAGGGCTTCTTTCGGGCGCAGCACCAGCGGCTGCCAGCCGAGTTCGCGATGCACATCGGCGGCTTGGCGACGTTCGCCACGGAACATCACTTCGCGCTCGCCGGACAAGGTCGCGGCGACGTAGGACAGCGGCGTCAGATCACCGCTGGCGCCCACCGACCCTTCTTCCGGGATCAGCGGCAGGATGTCGTGTTCGAGGAACGCTTGCAGGCGTTCCAGCAGTTCCACGCGCACCCCGGACACGCCGTGGCACAGCGACTGCAAACGCGCCGCCAGGACGGCACGCGTGGCCTGGGCGTCGAGCAGTTTGCCAAGGCCACAGCCGTGAAAGGTGTACAGATGACGAGGCAATGCCTCGACGTGATGCAGCGGCACCGCGACCACGCAGGAATCGCCGTAACCGGTGGTCACGCCATAGATCACGCCTTCCTTGTCCAGCAGGGAGTCGAGGAATCGTGCGCCCTTGGCGATGCGCTCACGGTACGCAGGGTCGCTTTGCAACTGCGTTGGCACCTGGCGGTTGGCCGCGGCCAGCACGTCCTCGATGCGCAAAGGGAGTTCGCCGAAGGTTACCGGCTCAAGCGTTGGCGTCGTCATCGGTCTTCCAGAAAGGGTAAAAGTTGAACCATTGTTGGGGCGCTTCAAGGCAATAGTGACCCAGGCGTTCGGCGTAGCGCGAAGCCCACTGATGAATGACCTGCTCGCGGTCGCTGCGTTTCCACACCACGGCCTCGGCAAACGGTTCGAGGGTTACTCGATATTGGCCCGTCGGTTTCTTCAGGCACATCAGCAAATTGATCGGGCACTTCAGTAAACCGGCCAGCAGCCACGGCCCTTGAGGAAGCGCGGCTTGATGGCCGAGAAAGTCCACGGTCACGCTACGCCCGCCATGCAGGGGGACGCGGTCGCCGGCAATCGCCAGCCACTCGCCACGCTCCAGGCGTTCATGCAGTTGCAGCATGATCACCGGGTCCAGCTCACTGACCTGAATCAGCCGCAGATTGGTCGCGCCGGCTTCGCCCAGCAAACGGTTGAACTGCTCGGCGTGCTTGGTGTGCACCAGCACGTTCATGGTGACTTTCTCACCGATTTCCGCCAGTGCGCGGCAGACTTCGAGATTGCCCAAATGCGCGCCCACCAGCATCTGCCCGCGAGTGCCACGCAGCTGACTGCGCAGCAGCGCCGGGTCGACGATTTCGATGTGTTCGATGCTCAACTTGCCGTTCCACACGTCAAGCTTGTCGAGCATCGAATCGGCGAAGGCCATGAACTGGCTGAACACTCGCCAGTGGGTCGGACGCAATTCGTTGCGACCGCTCCAGTCCGCGAGGCGTTGCTGGTATTGCCAGGCGCTGCGGCGGGCGCTGCGACCGAACAGGAAGAAGTACAGGACGATGCCATACAGCAGCGGACTCAACAGCCGACGGCCGAGCACTCTGGCACCGAACGCGGTGAGCTTCATCAGCCAGAAACTGCCACGCTCCTGGCGATCGGCCCAGTGCTGTTTGTCTGCGTTGCTGCTCATGCTCGCCACCGTCGCCAGAGGATCACCGGGGCCCGCAGCAACATGCCGAAGAACAGCCGGGTGTGCATGCTCGAAATCAGCACATTGTCGTGGAACATTCGGAAGTGCGAGACACCGTCCAGCGGGTAATGCACCTTGGTTGGCAGCCACTGCATCGGCTGATTACGCCAGGCCAGGCGCACGAGGATGTCCGAGTCGAAGTCCATGCGCTTGCCGATCTTCGCCGTGTCGATCAGCGACAGGGTTGGCGGTAATGGATAGACCCGGAAACCGCACATGGAATCGCGAATCTGCAATGACAGCGTGTTGATCCAGACCATGACGTGCGTCAGGTAGCGGGCGTACAGACGACCTTTCGGCACGCTGGCGTCGTATTGTGGATAACCGCAGATCACGGCGTTGGGATGAGCGCGTGATTGTGCGATGAAGGTCGCGACATCCTGCAGGTCGTGCTGGCCGTCGGCGTCCACTTGCAGAGCGTGGCTGAAACCCAGGCGCGAGGCTTCGCGCAGGCCGGTCATGACCGCGCCGCCCTTGCCCTGATTGGCGGCGAGGCGGATCAGGTTGACCATTTCACGCTGGGCCAGTTGATCGAGAACCCTGGCGCAGGGTTGATCGCTGGCGTCGTCCACCAGAATGCACGGCAGACCACTGGCGATCAGCGCGTCGACGACGGTGGTGATCGCGGTTTCGTGGTTGTAGACCGGGATGATTGCGCAGGGGTTATGCATGCCGGGTCACACCTCACCCTTGTAGCAGCTGGCGAAGCCTGCGTTCGGCCGCGAAGCGGTCGTAAACCGGTATGTGCGGTGTTTCAGAAAAATGGTGGCGGTTGCCATGCGAGCGCTTCGCACTCGGACGCAGCCTTCGGCAGCTGCTACAGGGGATCTCAACTTATCCATTGGCAGCCTCCAGCAAAATCCGCCCACTGGAGCAGGTCGCGGTTTCATTGCGGTAGGCGAAATACAATTTGCCGCGCTCCGGATCGAAGCGCAGGTGCAGTTGCACTTCATCGCCGGGGCGCACCAGTTGCTGGAACTTCAGCACTTCCATGCCAGCGAATTTGGCCGGCAGGTCCATCAATTGCTGGCCGAGGCTCAGCGCCCAATCCACCTGCACCACACCGGGCAATACCGGCGTTTGCGGGAAGTGCCCGCTGAAGTAGGCAAGGTCCGGCGGAACGGCCAGTTGCAGGCTCCATTCGCCATCGACTTCGACCTGATCCAACACTTCCGGCGCTTTCGGGCGGGGTGCCAGCAGCAAGGCTTCGACGTCAGCCTGGGGCAGTTTGCCTTGAGTGTTCAGGGGCAATTGCCGCAGCAACCGCCAGCGTCGAGGCAGGGCCAAGGCTTCGCAATGCTGGCTCAGGTGCTGACGCAATTCTTGCGTGACAGTGCGTCGGCCCTGATTGCGCAAGGCATGCAGGCCTGCGTCCGTCAGCACCAGCAGCGCGCCCAGCGAGGCGCGGTTTTCCTGGACCACGCCGAGGCGCGCGTCGGCGACCCAGCCGTGGTCCATCAGCGCCTTTTCCAGCATCGGCAGCGAGATGCGTTTTTCTTCCAGTTTGACGATCCGGTCCAGTCGTCCGAGCAATTCGAATCGGCCGTCGGCAGCGATTCTGGCGGCATCAGCGGTGTGTTCGATATGGCCGGCGGGCAAGTAGGGAGAGGCGACCAGCAGGGCTCCATCGCTGTCCTGAGTCAGTTTGACGTCGGCAAACGGTTGCCAGAGATCGTGACCCTGACGCCAGGCGATACCACCGGTTTCCGAGCTGCCGAGGATTTCCGTCGGCCATTGCTGCAGGCGTTCGTGAAGGCTTTGTGCGGCCTCTGCCGGTAGCGCGCCACCGGAAGAAAACACTCGACGAACCGCACTCAATGCCGGCCAGTCCAGGTTGTCGCCCATGCGCTTGAGCAGCGCCGGGCTGGCGACCCAGGCGAACACCGGGTGTTCGCGGCTGGCGCGCTGCAAGTCTTCCGGGAAGGCCAGTTGCTTGCGCACGAACGCCCGCCCGGCGCATAGCGGCCACAACACCCGAAACAGCAAACCGTAGATGTGTTGGGTGGCGACGCTGCCGATGATGCACGCCTGGCCCAGATCTGCACCCCACAGCTGCTCCAACGCTTCAACTTCATTGGCAATCTGGCGCAGGGTTTTGTCGATGCGCTTGGGTTCGCCACTGGAACCGGATGTGCACAGGCTCAGCTGGCAGCGATCCAGATCCAGTGCGGCGGTGCTCAGCGGTGCATGCCGGTAATCGCTCAGGTGCGCGTCGTCTGCCTGATCGGTCAGCCACAGATCGACTTCGTTCGACCAGCGTTGGCGAGTCTGCGGTTGCAGGTCGGCAGGCAGCAGCACACTGACCCCGGCACGCCAGGCGCCGAGCAGGGCAATCGCCAGGTCAGCGGCATCTTCAAGGTGCACGGCAATGCGCTGCACACCCTGGGTTTGCAGGCCGGCCGCGAGGCTCAACGCCTGTTCGCACAGGTGTGCGTGATTCAACGCCGGTTTGGCCGTAATGGCACGCTCTGGCTGTGTCTTGAGCAACAGCTGCTCAAGTGATATCCAATTCATGGGTGGCCTCGTACCCGTTGTCGTATGAGCCATTCAATGGCAAACAGCAGGCCCATCAATCCATAGGAAATCAGGCCGGTGTACAACATCCACCAACTCAGCGGCGCCCAGAGGGTCAGGGCGGCGGCGAGCAAACCGTTACAGAGGAAAAACACACACCAGACGACGGTCACCTGTCGGGTGTAAACAATCGCCTTGGCCGGCAAGTGCGGCTCACGCAGGCGCGCCAGGCGTTCAACCATCGGCGGCCCGACTTTCAGGCTCAGGCCAAACAGACCGAGCATGAAAGCGCTGATCAGCACTGGGTACCAGCGCAGCAACAGCGGACTGTCGAACAGCGCCAGCAACAGGCAAAAGCCAATAGCGGTGATCGCCATCCACAGACTGCCGGGGCGATGGACACCGAGCAGCGCCCGCGCCAGCCACAGGCTGCCCAGCAGCAGACCGAACTGCCACGGAGCAAAGTGTTCCATGCCGAAATACACCGCAAAGGGGTAAAACAGGCCCGCCAGCAGCAGGCCAAGGCCGATCAGTCGACTCATGCGGCCGGTTGAACCAGACGGTAGACCGCCTCGACCACGTCGCTGACGGTGCGCACCGATTTGAATTCTTCGGCGGCGATTTTCTTGCCGGTCTGACGCTTGATGTGATCGATCAGGTCGACGGCGTCGATGCTGTCGATTTCCAGGTCCTGATACAGATTGGATTCGAGGCTCACGCGCTCAGGGTCCAGCTCGAAGAGTTCGACCAAGGCATCGCGCAGGGTGTTGAAAATGTCGTCACGAGTTTGCATGGTCCGGTCTCAAGCTGCCTGTTTTGCGGTGACGAACGCCGCAAGGCTCGCCACGTTGCTGAAGTGATTACGGGTGTCCTTGGCGTCGGCGTCGATTTTGATGCCGTACTTTTTCTGGATCGCCAGGCCGAGTTCCAGGGCGTCTACCGAATCCAGGCCCAGGCCTTCGCCGAACAGCGTCTGGTCGTCGCCGATGTCTTGTGCGCTGATGTCTTCAAGGCCCAGGGCGTCGATGATCAGTTCTTTGATTTCACGGTGTAGATCGCTCATCTTCGGCGAGCTCCTTAATAAAGTAAGAATGCAAATAATCGTTGAGCTTGCGCGAAGCCTGAGGCGCAGGGCCACACGCGGCAAAGGCTTGTGGGTCTATATCGGCCCCGACGCGGAAACTGAAGTGCACGCGACGTTTCGGGATGCGATACCAGGGTTCGGCCTTGGTCAGTGTGGTCGGGCTGACTTTGATAATGACCGGGGTGAGGATTTTCGCACCACGCAGGGCGATTGCCGCGCCACCCCGATGAAAGGCCGGCGGTTCGCCCGGCTGGGTGCGTGTGCCTTCGGGAAAGATGATCAGGGTCTGGCCGCTTTTCAGTGCGTCAGCCGCGGCGTCGAGCATGTCCATGCTGCCGTCGTTGCTGATGTATTCGGTGCGGCGTAGCGGGCCGCGGGTGAACGGGTTTTCCCAGAGGCTGTTTTTGACCACGCAGTTGGCGTGACGCACCAGGCCGATCAGGAACACCACGTCGATCAACGACGGGTGATTGGCAATGATCATCTGCCCCGGACGACCGAGCTTTTCTGCGCCCTGGATGTCGTAGGTCAGTACGCCGGTTCGGGCCATGAACCGGACAAAAAACCAAAAGCAGCGACTGACGGTTTTCCGTGCCCGTAGCCGACGGGTCTGGGCGTCGCCGGGCAGGCAGCTCAGCAATGGGAAAACCACCAGTCGCAGGCACAGCCCGCCCAACCCGAACAGGGTGAAGCTTGCGGCAGTGGCCAGCAGGCGCCAGTAATAGGCGTCGCGGTTTTTTTCGGTTATAGGTTGCGTTGCCAGGTCCATACACGATTTTTCCAGGCATGTTGGCAGGTAGTCTGCTGGCCGAGCAGGGTACGCAAGAGATTCAAGGCATGGGGCCAGTGGGCGTTGGACAACGCATCCGTAGCGCTGTTCAAGGACAGCTGCCAGTCGGTACCCGGTGTCAGTAACAGGCCGACTGCATAAGGGAACGGCACGTCGTCGATCCAGGCCGAATAGGCCTCGGGCGGTTGTTCTTCGGTGACGATCAGCAGCACGGCCGGCGCGCCTTCGGCAAGCAGCGCCGCGGCCTCTAGCATGCCGTGTTCAAGGCCGTCGCCGGCGGCGGCCAGGGCGGTCATTTCGCTGGTTTCACCGCGCATGATCGACCACAGGCCAATGACCGCGTTGTGCACCGACAAGCTGAATTGGGTCGGCGACAACGGTTGTTCGGCAGCCAGGTCGCTGAGGATTTCGAACGTCCGGGGTGTTTCACCATGACGGGAAATAAAGACCAACGGTAGGTCCTGGCGACCGTCGGCCAGGGGCCAGCCGACGCTGAACGCCATCCGCGCCAGGCGGCTGAGCCGCCGGCGCTGCATGGCCGGCAGAAAAGACACGTCGGGGGCGGCATCGCTGCTCTGAAGCACGACCGGTTGTCGGCTCCAGGCCTGCCAATCGTCCACGCTTTCGAGCCCAGGAGCCCACGCGCACCATTGGGCGATGTTGAAGTTGATCACAGGCATTCATCCCGCCCCTGCGGGCTTCCTTGACGCGGCGAATCGCAAAAAAACAAACTGCCTAGGTGGCGCTTGGCGCCGAGTGGCGCGCATTATCCCGTTGCGACGGGTGTGTAGCAAACGATGGTTACATTTTGCTCAATGAAACGTACTGGTTGGTTCGTGGAAAAGCTGTCGTTTGGCCATTATCCACATCGGGGTGAGCATGTCTGTCAGCTCTGTCGGTAATCAATGGTGGGTTTGGCGGCTTTTTTATTAAGAGATTGCCGCTGACTGTGTAGTCCCCATGCCGGCGAGGTAGCTAAGCAGCGCCGTGGACTACTACACTCGGTCATTCTTTGATACACGGAGGTTTTTGACATGCGGCGCGTGGTTTTCAATCAGAAAGGTGGCGTGGGCAAGTCCAGCATTGCCTGCAATCTGGCGGCGGTCAGCGCCAGCGAGGGATATCGCACCCTGTTGGTGGATCTCGATGCCCAGGCCAACTCCACTCAGTACCTGACGGGCCTCACCGGGGATGACATCCCGATGGGCATTGCCGACTTCTTCAAGCAAACCCTGTCCTCTGGGCCGTTCTCGAAGAAAAACCAGGTCGACATCTACGAAACGCCGTTCGAAAACCTCCACGTCATCACCGCGACCGCCGAGTTGGCTGACCTGCAGCCTAAACTTGAGGCCAAACACAAGATCAACAAGCTGCGCAAATTGCTTGAGGAACTGGGGGAAGATTACGACCGCATCTACCTTGATACCCCGCCTGCGCTGAACTTTTATGCGGTATCGGCATTGATTGCCGCTGACCGAGTGTTGATCCCCTTCGATTGCGACAGCTTCTCGCGTCAGGCGCTGTACGGTCTGTTGGCGGAAATCGAAGAATTGAAGGAAGACCACAACGAAGGCCTGGAAGTTGAAGGCATCGTCGTCAATCAGTTCCAGGCCCGTGCCAGCCTGCCGCAGCAAATTCTCGACGAGCTGATCGCTGAAGGTTTGCCAGTGCTGCCGGTGTACCTGACCAGCTCGGTGCGCATGCGCGAATCCCATCAGGCCAATACGCCGCTGATCCACCTCGACCCACGGCACAAGTTGACGCAGCAATTTGTCGAGCTGCACAACCTGCTCGAAAACGCCTGACAGTCCTCTGTAGGAGCGAGGCTTGCCCGCGAAGACGGTCTGACAGTCAACGATAGTGTTGAATGTGATGCCCTCTTCGCGGGCAAGCCTCGCTCCTACAGTTCCGTGGTGATTACGAGATCTTGTTCAGATGCCCTGACTGCGTAACCAGCTCATCAATTGCGGTAACGGGAAGGCGCCGCTCTGGCGTGCCACTTCCCGGCCGTTCTTGAACAAAATCAGACTCGGAATCGAGCGAATCCCCAACTGCGCCGACAATTGCTGGTTCGCCTCGCTGTCCAGTTTCGCCAGCCGGCATTTACCCACCAGTTGCCCCGCCGCCTGCTCGAACACCGGCGCAAACGACTTGCACGGGCCACACCACTCCGCCCACACATCCACCAGCAATGGCAGATCACCCTTGATCTGACTGGCGTAATCGCCTTGCTTCAACTCGAACGGCTTGCTCAGCAAGACCTCGGCCTTGCAGCGGCCGCACTTTGGATGGTCGTTGAGGCGTTCGGCGGGGATGCGGTTGAGGCCGTTGCAGTGGGGGCAGGGGATGAGGAGTGGGTCGGTCATGGTCGGGCTCTTCGAGAATTGGCAGTCAATGCAATGGATCTGGAGGCAAAGTTCCTGTTTATCAAGGTAGGAATGTGTAGGCAGGAGCCTGCTGCAATTGGAGAAGCGACTTACAGGTCAAGACGGTTCCGTCTGCTAGGTAGCGAGTTGTTCAACTCTTATTCTTCACTTCTTCAATCCGACTGCGATCAACGAGGTGAAAAATGAGCGATATCGTCAAACAGGCCATAGAACACTGGCCATCCGTATCATGGTTGTTAAAACGACCTGAATCGGAAACTGAGTATGATCGGTTGGTCGAATCACGAGATGAGTTGTTAAAAATGATGGGCGGTGATGAATTGCACCCCCTGGAGGGTTTGGTGTCGATCATAGGCGACCATGTCGAAGCCTATGACCGTGGGCACCGGTAAATGCCCATCTGAAGCGTGCAGTGTTCACTCTCACGACGAACAACTGATCTCCAAATGCTTCCCCCATTCCGGCGGCCGCTCGGCGTAGCTTTCCATCCCCGCTTGCTCGTCAAACGGATTACTCAGCACCGCATGCAGTCGCCTAACCTCTGAATAATCACCGCTCTCCGCCGCATCGATGGCTTTTTGCGCTAAGTAGTTACGCAGGATGTACAGCGGATTGACTGCATGCATCCGCATGCGCCGCTGCTCCTGATCAACCTCGCCATCACGGGCAACCCGGGCGATATACAGCTCGCCCCAGGCATCGAAGCCCTTGATGTCGACAAAGTCATCACGCAAGTGGGTGACGGCCAGTTCCGGTGATTCATCCCCCAGGCGGCGGAAGAACAGCGTGTAATCGACGCCGCTGTTCTGCATCAATTGCAGCAAGTGCTCCAGCAGTTTCTGGTCATCGTCTTCAGCGGTGGTGAGACCGAGGCGGCGGCGCATCAGGTCCAGGTAGTGGGCCTGATACAGCGGCAGGTACAGGCCAAGGGTTTCACGCAGGGCCTCGACGCTGATGAAAGGCGTCAGTGCCTGGGCGAGGGCGCTGAGGTTCCACTGGCCGATCGGCACCTGATTGCTGAAGGAATACCGGCCCTGATCATCCGAGTGGTTGCAGATGAAATGGGCGTCGAAGTCGTCGAGGAAAGCGAACGGGCCGAAGTCGAAGGTGATGCCCAGGATCGACATGTTGTCGGTGTTCATCACGCCGTGGCAGAAACCGTAGGCCTGCCATTTGGCGATCAGCTCGGCATTGCGCTCGACGATTTCGCGGAACATCGCCAGGTACGGTTCCGGTTGTTCCAGGCATTCCGGGAAATGCATGGCCAATACGTGCTCGCCGAGTTCTTTCTGCTTCTCGGGGCGTTTGGTGTAGTAGAAATATTCGAAATGCCCGAAGCGCACATGGCTCGGCGCAAGGCGCAGGACCATGGCTGCGCGTTCCTGCTTCTCGCGCCACACCGGGGTGTCGGAGCCGATCACGCACAGCGCGCGGGTGGTCGGGATGTTCAGGGCGTTAAGTGCTTCGGAGGCGAGAAACTCGCGGATCG
This sequence comes from Pseudomonas sp. LBUM1669, assembly GCF_059695705.1. Classification (NCBI taxonomy): domain Bacteria; kingdom Pseudomonadati; phylum Pseudomonadota; class Gammaproteobacteria; order Pseudomonadales; family Pseudomonadaceae; genus Pseudomonas; species Pseudomonas sp. LBUM1669. The sequence continues at coordinate 470,061 of NZ_CP166784.1, forward strand.
ACGAGCGCAGTACCGCGCGTCCATCGCCCATGCGCGAAAAGGGCGTCTGGCCGGCGCCCTTGAGGTGCAAATCCCAGTGTTCGCCGGCCTGGTTGTAGACCTCGCCCAGCAACAGGCCGCGACCATCGCCCAGCTGTGGGTTGTAGGAGCCGAACTGATGCCCGGAATAGACCATCGCCCGAGGCACCGCGTCGGCCCAGAGCTTATGACCGCTGAACAGTTCGGCGAACTCCGGGGTATCCGCTACGGCGGGCTCGAGATCCAGCAGCGCCATAGCCGCAGGGCTGGCCACCACCAGACGCGGGTTGTCGATGGGCTCGGGCAGCACATGGGCGGAAAACGTATCGCCCAGGCGGGCGAAGCGATTATCGAAGGTCAGTTCGTCGAGGGCTTTCACCGGCCATCTCCAGCAGAATGTCCGAGCATTCTGCTAGGGATAGGGTGGTTAGTCGAGCTTGGCGGGCGGGGGTTGAAGGGGCGACTTGCCTTCCACCAGCGGCACGATGGTTTTGGCTTCCGGCTCGATCGGCACCATTTTGTATTCCTGACCGTGAAGGTTCTTGAGGTAAACCTCCATCTGCCGGAACGAAATGTTGATGTGCTGCTTCTTGAACTCGCGATTGATGAAGCGGTTGACCTCGTCCAGCACCGGGTTACGGTCACCGAGGTCGCGCACGTGCATGCGCAACTCGTGGTCGAGGGTGCTTTCGCCGAAGTTCAGGAAGTACACATGGGGTTCCGGGTCTTTCAGGACACGCGGGTTATCGCGCGCGGCTTTTAGCAGCAGCTCTTTCACCAGATCCAGGTCCGAACCGTAGTCGACGCCGAGCTTGAGGGTCACCCGGGTGATGGTGTCGGTCAGGGACCAGTTGATCAGTTGCCCGGTGATGAACGTCTTGTTCGGGACAATGATGTCCTTGCGGTCGAAGTCGGTGATGGTCGTGGCGCGGATACGGATCTTGCTGACCGTACCCGACAGGTTGCCGATGGTGATGGTGTCGCCGATCCGCACCGGACGCTCGAACAGAATCATGATGCCGGAGATGAAGTTGGCGAAAATCTCCTGCATCCCGAAACCGAGGCCCACCGACAGCGCCGCCACCAGCCATTGCAACTTGTCCCAGCTCACGCCGAGGGTCGACAGGGTCGAGACGAAGCCGATGCCGGCGATCACGTAGGACAGCAACGTGGTCGTGGCATAAGCACTGCCCTGCGCCAGGTTCAACTTCGACAGCACCAACACTTCCAGCAAACCTGGCAAGTTGCGCGCGAGGGCAAAGGTGATACCGATGATGATCAGCGCGCCGAGCATATCGCCGATGCTGATCGGCACCATGCTCATATTGGCCCCGGTGCCGCTGGTGTATTCGTAAAGGGTGATGTTGTCGAGGTACGAGAATACCGAGATCAGATCGGACCAGACCCAGTACAGCGCCGCGATGAAACCGCCAAGCAGTGCCAGACGGATCAGGCGCAGGGACTGTTCGTTGACCTTCTCGATGTCCAGCGTCGGCTCTTCGATCACCGCTTCGCCGTCGCCAGCCTCTTTCGCAGCCTGGCGTTTGGCCAGGGCGCGCTGGTAGGCCAGGCGTCGTGCTGCAACGCTGAGACCGCGAACGAAAGTGGCCTCGATCACCAGCCAGAACATCAGCAGGTAAAGGGTGTTGATCAACCGGTCACTGAGCTTCAGCGCGGTGTAGTAATAGCCGAAGCATACCGCCACGAACAACGCCACGGGCAGGACGGTGAACATCACCCCGACCGCTTTGCGGAACAGCGAAGCGTTCTGGTGAGTCGGGCTGCTGATCAGCAGGCGGCTGAGCAGCCAGGCCATCAAGGCGTAGCAGATCAGCACCACGGGCATGCCCAGTACGTCATCAGCCAGCGTCGAGGGTTGCAGTTCGGCCACCGCCACCACGGCAACCAATGCCATCACCACCAACCCGAGTCGGCGGACCCAGCCCTGAAGGAACTCGACCTGAGGCTTTTCCCAACGGAAATGCAGTTCAGCCACGCCGCCGGGGGCGAGGATCCGGTAAGCGGTGTAGAACACCAGCCAGGCCTGGGCCATTTGCAGCAACGCCGCGCCCATGTTGGCGTTCTGCCCGCGGGCGTCGATCTGCAAGGCCAGGCCGCACAAGGCCAGGCCCAGCGAGACCGGCATTGCCAGCAGGATATTGATCAGGATGGCCTGCGGCGTGTGCCACTGGCTGTCACGCTTGAAGTGGCCGATGTCCTGGTGAACTTTGCTCAGTCGGGCATACAGACTTTTACGCCGCCACAACAGGGCGCCGATCAGCAACACCAGGGGCAGGAACAGCAACGGCCGCTGGATCAGGCCATCACTCAATTCGCTCAGGCTGGAAGCCCACGGCAGCGTGGTGACCTGACGTTGCAGGCGTTCCGGCACCGCACGCATCCATTCCAGGTCCAGTGGCTTGTTGCTGGGGATCCAGAACATTTGCTCATCGAGAGTCGCCCGCAAGCTTTGCGCGGTGCTGAGCAGCTGTTTCTGATTGAGTTGCAAGGTGATGGATTCGTTGAGCACCGCACTCAGTTCGCGGTTCAGGCGTTCCAGCAGGTCTGCGCGGGTGGTGGCCAGTTCCAGCAGACTTTTTCGCAGCTGCGGGGTGACTTGCTCCGGCGGCTGGGTGGACAACAGGTTGTCGACATAGGTCGCGGGGTTGCTGAGCAATTCCCGCTGCTGGCTCACTTCAAACTGGTAGAGGCGAATATCGGCGATCTGGTCAGCCAGGTCGCGGTCGAGCTTGAGACGTGGCAGGGCCTGTTTCTGCTTGTAGAGAATCTTCGACAGCAGCAGGCTGCCCTTGAGTACGTTGATTTGTTCGTCCAGCGCCGAATCGCTTTGGGTCACGTTGTCCAGCTGCTGCTTGGTCTGCAGGTTCTGCTGAGTGACCTCATTGAGGCGGTCAGTGCTTTTGAGCAGGTAGTCCGAGAGCTTCAGGTTGGCCGAACTTTCGGTGGCCAGCAGCGCGCTGCCGCCGGACTTCTGCGCTTCGATGGACTGTTGCGTCACCGTCTCCTGGGACTGGGCCAGACGCTTCTGGTTGATCAGGGTTTGCAGCTCCTGGATTTCCTGATCCAGGCGATCGGATTTTTCGCTCAGCAAGTCGTGCTGGCTGTTACCCAGATCCTGCAATTGGTTGTTACCGGCCAATTCCTGGCGACGCAACGGAATCAGCGCATTCAATGCCGCGAACTCGGCATTCAGCAGGTCACGCTGTTCACCGCTCAAGGTCTTGCCGGCGTCCTTGCCGGCCTTGAGGATGTTGTTGATCTGTTGAATGCGTGTCTGGCTGGCGGAAATTTCGGCCTGTGCACGCTCGGGGCGAGTCTGTGCGGTGATCACCAGGCTGTTGGCATCGGCCAGCGCCTTCTGCAAGTCGCTTTGCTGGGTCGAGCGCTCGGTGAGCATTTGCTCGAGCTGCTGGATCGACTGGCTGGCGTAGCGTTGCGGCACCGGCGGCATTCTGGTGGCTTTGAGCTTGGTCAGCTCACGCTGGTTTTCGATGTTCTGCTTGGGCGCGGTGGCCAGCTGCTGCTTGAGTGCGACCAGCTTTTGTTCGTAGTCACGCTGGTTGCCGAGCTGGGTCAGCGTGCTTTGCAGGACGGATTGCAGGGCTTTCTGATCTGCTTCCGGCAGTTTGCGATCGGCGATCTTGTTCAGACTCGCCTGCACGGCTTCGCTGGTCGGCGGTTCGGCCGCTTGCAAGGTACCGACAGAAAGACTCAAGCCCAGTAGGGCCATGATGAAAAAAGTGCGCAGGGTTGACATAGAGACCGATCGAAAACGAGACGAAGAATGGAGTTTAGAGGAACAAGCCCGGGCCGGGGCGACTTCCTTCGGGGAATCTGACGCCCACTTTGCCGATCTTGTTCCCCTCCATGACCGCGACAGTCCAGATGGTGTTGTTCCACTCCACCTGGTCGCCGACAACTGGGGCACCACCCACTTTCTGGGCAATGAAATGGCCGAGCGACATGTCCGGGTCGATGCCTTCGACTTTCAACCCGTACAGCGCCGCAACCGCGGCCAGCTGGGCGTCTCCTTCGAGTACGAAGTCGCCGAAGAAGCGCAAATCGAGGCCGCGTTGCGGTGCCTGACTGAAGAGTTTTCCGAGGGCCGCAAGGTTGTGTTCATGGCCGATAACACACAGCAAATCATCGACTTCGAGCACCGTACTACCCGACGGATGGAGCAGTTGCTGGCCACGAAACAGAGCGGCGATACGCGTGCCGTCGGGCATTTTCAGCTCACGAAGGGGCGAACCGATGCACCATTTCTCGGCGCCGAGGCGATAAACGAACAGCTCCCACTCGCTGGTGACATGCACCTCCAGCGCTGCGCGGGAGATCGGCGCCGGCTCCGGCGGAACGGTCACTTTCAAAAGCTTCGCCACCCACGGCAGGCTCGTGCCCTGCACCAGCAGCGACACCAGCACGATAAAGAAGGCGAGGTTGAAGTAGAGCTGGGCATTTGGCAGGCCGGCCATCAGCGGGAACACCGCCAGAATGATCGGGACCGCGCCGCGTAGGCCGACCCAGGAAATAAACGCCTTTTCGCGGCCATGGAACGCCTTGAACGGCAGCAGGCCGACCAGCACCGACAGCGGCCGCGCAAACAGAATCATCCACAGCGCCAGACCCAGAGCGGGCAGGGCGATAGGCAGCAGGTCATGAGGCGTCACCAGCAGCCCCAGCACCAGGAACATGCCGATCTGCGCCAGCCAGGCCATGCCGTCGAGCATGTGCAGAATGCCGTGGCGGCTGCGCACCGGACGATTGCCGATCACCAGGCCGCAGAGATATACCGCCAGGAAGCCGCTGCCGTGCAAGGCGTTGGTCAGGGCGAACACGACCAGGCCGCCGGCAATCACCAGAATCGGGTAGAGGCCGTTGGCGAGGTTGATCCGGTTGACCAATTGCAGCATGACCCAGCCACCGCCGAGGCCGATCACGGCACCGATGCCGAATTCGCGCACGAAGTGCCCGAGCAGGCTCCAGTGCAGGCCGGTCTGGCCGCTGGCGAGCATGTCGATCAGGGTGACGGTGAGAAACACCGCCATCGGGTCGTTGCTGCCGGATTCGATCTCGAGGCTTGCAGTCACCCGTTCGTTCAGGCCTTTGCCGCCCAGCAGTGAGAACACCGCCGCGGCGTCGGTGGAACCGACAATGGCGCCGATCAGCAGGCCCTGAATCATGTTCAGATTGAACAGCCAGGCGGCGACCATGCCGGTCAGCGCGGTGGTTATCAACACCCCGACCGTGGCCAGCGACAACGCCGGCCACAACGCCACGCGAAAGCTGGATACGCGGGTGCGCAAGCCGCCATCGAGCAGGATCACCGCGAGGGCGAGGTTGCCGACCAGATAAGCCGTTGGGTAGTTATCAAAGATAATGCCGCCGCCGTCGACGCCAGCGGCCATGCCCACGGCGAGGATGATCACCAGAATCGGGATGCCGAGGCGCGAGGAAAGTGAGCTCACCAGAATGCTCGCACCTACCAGCAACGCGCCGATCAAGAACAGGCTGTTGATGGTCGTCGCATTCAAAGGCAGTACTCCAGAAAGCTGAAAGGCGGGCACAAACTGACCATGCAGTCTGCGTGCCAGCGATTCTAACCTGTTGAAATGTGATGCTGTCAAAAAGCTTTTGCAGCAGCGACAACGTCACTCGGGTTGAGCTTGATCCCTGTGGCGAGGGGATTTATCCCCGTTGGGCTGCGGAGCGGCCCCCTGCGTTCTTTCAGGCACACACCGCAAACAGATCTTGCGACGGCTTCGCCGCCGAACGGGGATAAATCCCCTCACCACAGATAAATCCCTCAGCCACAGATAAATCGCCTGGCCACAGAGAAGGTGTCGCTGTTTACAGGCTAAACCGCCCAACCATGTTGTTCAGGTCCAGCGCCAATCGCGACAACTCATTGCTCGCCGCACTCGTCTGATTCGCCCCGGTCGCCGATTGCACCGACAAATCACGGATGTTCACCAGATTGCGATCCACTTCACGGGCGACCTGCGCCTGTTCTTCAGCCGCGCTGGCGATTACCAGGTTGCGCTCGTTGATCTCGACAATGGCGCTGTTGATGGTGTCCAGCGAAAGACCTGCACCGCGGGCAATGTTCAAGGTCGACTCAGCACGTTCGGTGCTGTTGCGCATCGAGTCCACCGCGTGTTCGGTGCCGCTCTGGATGCTGCCGATCATGCGTTCGATCTCGCTGGTCGACTGCTGAGTGCGATGCGCCAGTGCACGTACCTCATCCGCCACCACCGCGAAGCCACGTCCGGCTTCACCGGCACGCGCGGCTTCAATGGCTGCGTTCAATGCCAGCAAGTTGGTCTGGTCAGCCAGACCGCGAATCACGTCCAGCACTTTACCGATGTCACGGGACTCGTTGGCCAGGTCGCCAATCAGGGTCGCGGTGCTCTGCACATCGGCGCTCATGCGTTCGATGGCGCTGACGGTTTCCTGCACCAGGTCACGACCGTCGCCGGCCGAGGTGGTGGCGTTCTTCGAGGCTTCGGACGTGCTCACGGCGTTGCGTGCGACCTCTTCCACGGCGCTGGTCATTTCATTGACGGCGGTGGCGGCCTGTTCGATTTCGTTGTTCTGCTGGGTCAGGCCACGAGCGCTTTCGTCGGTGACACTGTTGAGTTCTTCAGCGGCGGACGCCAGTTGCGTGGCTGAGCCGGAAATCCGCTGCAGGGTGTCACGCAGCTTGTCCTGCATCTTCGACATGGCCAGCAGCAAGCGGCCGGCTTCATCTTCGCCATCGACATGAATCGGGCGCGTCAGGTTGCCCTCGGCGATTTCTTCGGCCGCGCTCAAGGCGTTGGCTATCGGCTTGGTAATGCTGTTGGTCAGGAGCCAGGCGAACAGCAGTGTCAGGCCGGTGGCGATCACCAGCAGGGTGACGACCAGGGTGAACGCCGAGGAATACTGATCCGTTGCTTGCTGATTAAGGTCGACCGCCTGTTGGTTGTTGATCAGCATCAGGCGGTTGAGCACGGCGTTGACGGCTTCAGAGTTGTTCAACAGATCGGTGTTGAGCAAGGTGCGCAGTTCTTCCACCTGGTTGTTGCGCGACAGACTCTTCATCCGGTCTTCAAGCTGACGGTACTGGCCAAGCAACTGCACGTATTGGTCGTAAGCCGCACGCTCGTCAGGGCTGCTGATGAATTTTTCATACTCTGTCTGTGCGGCGCGGATCTGCTGGTTGCGCTGGTCGAACAGCTCGATGGTTTTTTGCTGCACGTCGGGTTCGCGGTTGGTCAACAAGCGATAGGACAGAACCCGAAGGCGCAGGGTCAGTTGGGTGAACTCATCCAGCGCTTTGATGCTCGGCACGCTGCTCTCGACGATGTTCTCGCCGGCGCCGCGAATCTTGCTCATCTGGTTCAAGGCAAACACCCCCAAAACCAGCATCAAACCGCCAATCAGGGCGAAACCGAGGAACGCCCGCGGTGCGATATTCATATTACGAAGGGACATGCTGTTTACCAAAGTGAGCGCACCCGTGCGGCGCTGAAGCTGACGTATGAGTGACTTATCGGTCATGCGACTAAAGTCTTGAGTGCCTGCGCGTTTTTGTCGCACAAGGGCCCCGGCGACGAAGTGCAGGAACCAGATCCGCCAATCACAGTCTTTAAAGCTCGCGAGGAAGGCCGTCCGCCAGGAAAATCAAGGCTTTGCGCCTGAATAACCCTGGCGTCCATGATGACTTTTCTTTATCGTACGCGCCCTTTGAAAATGCTTGGAAAATCAAAATGTTGGAAGCATCCCTTAGCCAATTGGAACAGCTGGTCAGCGACCTGGTGCAACAGAACCAGACCTTGCTCGCCACCAACCAGACCCTGAGCGCAGAACTGGCCCAGGCCAAGGATGAAAACGAAAGCCTGCAACTGAACCTGATGGAACAGGAAGAGAAACAAGGCGCCACCGCGGCCCGCATCCAGGCCCTGGTTGAGCGCGTCAGCGCCGGCCCGGTCAGCGCATGAATCATGGCGCCGCAGGGGTAAAAGTCGTCTCGATCCTGGGGGAGGACTATTCGATCAAGGCGCCGGCCGGGGAAGAGCAAACCCTGCTGGACGCCGCGATGATGTTGAAAGCTGCCTTGGCCGACACCAAAAGGAAGTACCCGACGCTGATCGGTGACCGACTGCTGGTGCTGGCTGCGATGAATCTGTGTTCCCAGCAGATTGAAATGCAAAAGCAGCACAAGCAGGAACTCGACCGTTACCAAGAGCAAGTCAGCGCCACGGTTGAAGTGATCTCCAAGACGATCAATCAGGCCTGATCGGCTTTGCGCACAACCAAAGAATAGATTGTCGTTTGAGTTGTATACAATCGGCACGGCTGTTGCAGTGTTTCAGCCTCTTATTCTTTGGGGGTGCTCCATGCAGTTCTGGCGACGCAGTATTCAATGGCAGTTAATCCTGAGTATGGGCACTGCCCTGCTGGTCAGTATTCTGATCGTGGTTGGCATTTATACCCTCGTGGTCAACCGCCTCGCCCAGAGCTATCTGGTCGAACAGGCACTGCCGTCGAGCATCGAAGCGATGCGCAACGACATCGAACGAGTCCTCGTCCAACCCCTCACCGCCGCCAAGGACATCGCCAGCAACAGCATGGTGCGCGACTGGCTGGCCGAGGGTGAAAACGGTGCTCAAACCGCCGCGTTCGTCGAGTATCTGGAAGGTATCCGCGCCGAACACAAGGCCTTCACCGCGCTGATCGTCGGCACGGCTTCAAACCATTACTTCACTGAAAAAGGCCTGGACCGGACCCTCAGCCGTTCCAATCCCAAAGACGCCTGGTTCTACGCATTCCTCGACAGCAACCAGCCGCGCACCCTCAATATCGACAATGACACCGCGACCGGAGAGTTGGCGCTGTTCATCGACCTCAAGGTCGAGCAGGCCGGTAAAGTCGTGGGTGTTGCCGGGCTTGGGTTAAGCATGAAAGAGCTGTCGGAACTGATCCACAACTTCAACTTCGGTGAGCGCGGCAAGGTCTATCTCGTGCGTTCCGACGGTTTGATCCAGGTTCACCCTGAGGCGCAATTCAGCGGCAAGCGCACCTTGGCCGAGCAAATCGGCTCGCCCGCTGCGCAAGCGGTCATGGGTCAACTTTCTAGCTCAAAAGCATCTGCCACCCACAGCAGCTTTGTCCGCGATGGCGAAGATTATCTGGCGTTGAGCCTGCCGTTGCGCGACCTGGGCTGGACCCTGGTGGCCGAAGTGCCGCAGTCGCAGATCTACGCCGAAGCCCGTCGCGCCATGTGGATGAGCAGCGGAATTGGTTTGGCGGTGGCGCTGGTGTGTCTGTTGCTGGTGGTGTTGCTGGCCCGTGGGCTGGTGCGGCCGATCCGTCAGGTAACAGCCGCGCTGGTAGCCATCGGTAGCGGTGGGGGAGATTTGACCCATCGGTTAGATTCCAGTCGCGCCGATGAGCTGGGTGACTTGGCGCGCGGCTTCAATCGATTCCTCGACAGCCAGCGTGAAATGATCGGCGAGGTGCTGACCACCAGCGAGCGTTTGCGCACGGCCGTCGGCCAAGTGGCGAAGGTCGTGGACAACACCGCCGAACGCTCCGGTCGTCAGCAGGAAATGACCGATATGGTCGCCACCGCCGTCCACGAAATGGGCCTGACCGTGCAGGAAATCGCCCAGAACGCGGGTAACGCCGCCGTCGCTTCGCAGAGCGCCCGGGATGAAGCGATGCAGGCGCGGGAAGTGGTCGGTGGTTCGATCCGGCATATCGAAAGCATGTCCGACGAAATCGGCATCGCCGCCAGTGCCGTTGGCGAATTGGCCGAACAGGTCGCATCCATCGATCAGGTGCTGGCAGTGATTCGCGGGATCTCCGAACAGACCAATTTACTGGCACTGAACGCGGCCATCGAAGCCGCGCGGGCCGGCGACATGGGGCGTGGGTTTGCGGTAGTGGCGGATGAAGTGCGCACGTTGGCGCGGCGCACCCAGACGTCGACCGACGAGATCCAGCAGATGATCGGCAGCCTCAAGCAGGGCGCGGAGAATGCCGTTTCATCCATGCATTCCGGGCAGGCAGCGACGGGCACCGGCGTCGAGTCGAGCCAGCGCACCGGCGCATCGTTGACGGCGATTACCGGACAGGTCGAGCGCATCAGCGACATGAACCATCAGGTGGCGACGGCCACGGAAGAACAGTCGGCGGTGACGGAAGAGATCAACCGCAATGTGCAGGGGATTTCGGATTTGGCCCGGGCGACGGCTGGCGAAGTGAGAGCGTGCCGGGAGGACTGCCAGACATTGCAGCGGTTGGCGGATGACTTGGCGCGGCAAGTGGGTGGGTTCAAGTTGAGTTGATGAGTTGTCTGTGCGGGCGCCTTCGCGAGCAAGCCCGCTCCCACATTTGATCCGCGATGCATCAGACAACGCGGTCAACTGTGGGAGCGGGCTTGCTCGCGAATGGATGTCAGCAGCACCACAAGGCTCTAGTTAGAACCACTCATCCTGCATCGTCAAACACACATCATCCCGAGCCTCGAGAATCGCCAGCTCATGGTGGCAACCCGGCACTTCCCATGTCAGGAAATACCGCGCCGCCTGCAACTTGCCCTTATAGAAGCTCACATCCGCCGCGTGCCCTTTGGCCAACCCTTCCTCGGCGCGAATAGCCTGTTCCAGCCAGCGCCAGCCAATCACCGTGTGCCCGAATACTTTCAGGTACAGCGCCGAATTCGCCAGGCTGCTGTTGACCTTGCCTTGGCCCAGGTCCGTCAGCAAGCCGATGGTCACCGTTTGCAGGCGCGCCACCAGTTTCTCCAGCGGTTCACGCAGGGCGGTCAACGACTCATGCGCCTGCGACCGTTCGGCGGTGTTGGCAATCAAGCGGATCAACTGCTTGAGTCCCGCGCCACCGTTCTGCGCCAGTTTGCGCCCCAGCAAATCCAGCGACTGAATCCCGTGGGTGCCTTCGTGGATCGGGTTCAAACGGTTGTCGCGGTAATACTGCTCCACCGGGTATTCGCGGGTGTAACCGTGACCACCGAGAATCTGGATCGCCAGTTCGTTGGCCTTCAGGCAAAACTCCGAAGGCCAGGATTTGACGATGGGAGTCAGCAAATCCAGCAGCTCATGGGCCTGTTTGCGCTCGGCCTCAGTCTCAAGGGTCGTGGTGTCGTCAAACAACCGTGCCGCGTACAGCCCTAAGTCGAACGAGCCTTCGACGTAGGCTTTCTGGGTCAACAACATGCGTTTGACGTCGGCGTGCTGAATGATCGGCACCGGCGCGGTGTTCGGGTCCTTGCTGTCCGGCACGCGACCTTGCGGACGTTCGCGGGCGTATTCCAGGGAATACAGATACCCGGCGTAACCGAGCATCACCGCGCCCATGCCGACGCCGATCCGCGCCTCGTTCATCATCTGGAACATGTAGCTCAAACCGTGGTGCGGCTTGCCCACCAGGTAGCCGACGCACTCACCGTTATCGCCGAAGTTCAGCGCGGTGGACGTGGTGCCGCGCCAGCCCATCTTGTGGAACAGGCCCGCCAGCAAGACGTCATTGCGCTTGCCGAGGCTGCCGTCATCGTTGACCAGGAACTTGGGCACGATAAACAGCGAAATGCCCTTCACCCCGGCCGGCGCATCCGGCAGCTTGGCCAGCACCATGTGCACGATGTTCTCCGACAGCGGGTGATCGCCGCCGGAGATGAAAATCTTGTTGCCCTTCAGGCGATAAGTGCCGTCGGGCGCTGGCTCGGCGCGGGTGCGAATATCCGACAGCGATGAGCCGGCATGCGGTTCGGTCAAGGCCATGGTGCCGAAGAAGCGACCGTCGATCATCGGTTGCAGGAAGCGTTGTTTCTGCTCATCGGTGCCGAAACTTTCGATCAGGTTCGCCGCGCCCATGGTCAGGAACGGGTACGAGGTCGACGCCGCGTTGGCCGACTGGAAGTGTGCGAAGCAGGCCTGGGACAACAGCGTAGGCAGTTGCATGCCGCCAGCGTCAAAACTGCGCGCGGCGTTGAGGAAACCCGCTTCGAGAAACGCATCCACCGCCGGTTTCACTTCCGGAATCAGAATCGCCTGACCGTTCTCGTAGCGCGGCTCGTTCTCATCGCCCTTGCGGTTGTGCGGGGCGAAGAACTTCTCGGCGATGTTGCGGGCAGTGCCGATGGCGGCATCGAAGGTCTCGCGATTGTGCTCGGCGAAACGCTCACGCTGGGTCAGGCCTTCGGCATCGAGGACTTCGTACAGCTCGAAAGCCAGATTGCGGGAACTGAGCAACGTCTCGGACATGGCGGCCTACCTTTTTTTGGAATGGACCGAGTCTAGGCGTGGGGATAGAGGCTGAACAGGATGATTGATGAGCGTGATGGTAGATCAGAGCACCGACCTACCAGACACCCCAAAACAACTGTGGGAGCGGGCTTGCTCGCGAAGGCGGCGTACCAGTCAATGTAGATGTCGACTGACACTCCGCCTTCGCGAGCAAGCCCGCTCCCACAAGGGGTTTTGCATTCCAGGCAATCATTGCTGTACGCCTGGTTTTGAAGCTGTTTAGCCGATAGTCATCAAGCTGGCATTACCACCCGCCGCAGCGGTGTTGACGCTCAACGCCCGCTCAATCACCAGGCGCTCCAGCGCAATGCTGGTCTCGCCTTGCGACAAGCCATGAACCCCAACAATCGCTCCGGCACGCTTGGCCACTTGCTGGCACACCGCACGCAGCTGGTCGGAATGGCCATGATGCAGGACCGCATCAAACACCACTTCGTCCTTGTTCCAGTCGGCAACCAGTTTGATCTTCGCCTGAACTTCCTTCGGCAGACGTGCGAACACAGCCTTGGTCAATTCAGCTTCCGGCCATACCGCCGACCCGCCGACTGCCAATACCGCCGCCAGTTGAGTCAGCAGGTCGCCTTCGACTTCCGCCAGGCACAGCACGTGTTCACGCGGCAGGATGGCGTAGCTGTTGCGCTCGCCGGTCGGGCCCGCCAGGACACGGGTGATACCGCTTTGCGATTGCGCCGCGAACTGCCCACACAGGGCGCTCAAGTCGCTGAACTTATTGCTGTCGGCCCAGGCTTTCAGGGCGTTCAGCGGTTTGCTCATGGCATCACGCAGACGAACGTCCGGTGCAACGACTGCGTCACCGCGAGCGAAGGATTGTTCGATCGCACCGGTAGGACGCGTCGACAGCAGACGGTACAGGTACAACGGACCACCTGCTTTCGGACCAGTACCCGACAGGCCTTCGCCACCGAACGGCTGCACGCCGACCACTGCACCCACGATGTTGCGGTTCACGTAGACGTTACCGGCGTTGACGTTATCGATCACCTTGGCGATGGTCTCGTCGATCCGGGTGTGCACACCCAGCGTCAGGCCGTAGCCGGAAGCGTTGATCTGACCGATCAGCTGATCGATGTCTTTGCGCTTGTAGCGAACCACGTGCAGCACCGGGCCGAAGATCTCCCGTTGCAGTTCGTCGAAGCTTTCCAGCTCGATCAGCGTCGGCATCACGAAGGTGCCGCGTTTGACTTCTTCGCTGTTGGCGATCGCCACCTGATACACGTTGCGACCTTTGTCGCGCATCGCCTGGATGTGCTTTTCGATGCCCGCCTTGGCTTCGGCGTCGATCACCGGGCCGATGTCCACGGACAGGCGCTCAGGGTTGCCGAGACGGCATTCAGCCATGGCGCCCTTGAGCATTTCGATGACACGGTCAGCGGAATCTTCCTGCAAGCACAGGACGCGCAGGGCCGAGCAACGTTGGCCGGCGCTGTCGAAGGCCGACGATACGACGTCGATCACGACTTGTTCAGTCAACGCCGAGGAGTCGACGATCATTGCGTTCTGGCCACCGGTTTCGGCGATCAGCGGAATCGGACGGCCCTGAGCATCCAGGCGACCGGCGACGTTGCGTTGCAGTAAACGAGCGACTTCGGTGGAGCCAGTGAACATCACGCCTTTGACCCGATCGTCGCCGACCAGGCGGGCGCCGACGGTTTCGCCACGGCCCGGTAGCAGTTGCAGCACGCCTTCCGGAATCCCGGCTTCGAGCAGCAAACGCACAGCTTGAGCCGCCACCAGCGGAGTTTGCTCCGCTGGTTTGGCCAGTACCGGGTTACCGGCGGCCAGTGCTGCAGCGACTTGGCCACTGAAGATCGCCAGCGGGAAGTTCCATGGGCTGATGCAGACCACCGGACCCAATGGGCGGTGGGCGTCGTTGGTGAAATCGTTGCGTGCCTGCACCGCGTAATAACGCAGGAAATCCACGGCTTCACGCACTTCGGCGATGGCGTTGGCGAAGGTCTTGCCAGCTTCGCGAGCCAGCAGGCCCATCAGCGGCTGGATCTCGCCTTCCATCAAGTCAGCGGCACGTTCCAGAATTGCAGCGCGTTCGGCAGGCGGGGTGGCCTGCCAGATCGGTGCAGCGTTCAGGGCGCACTGGATCGCGTTGTCGACGTCGTCGACGGTCGCTTCCTGTACATGACCGACGACGTCACGCAGATCCGACGGGTTCAGTACCGGAGCCGGGGTTTCAGTGCTGGAGGCGCAACCGAGCATCGGTGCGGCTTTCCAGTGGTTGTGAGCGGTGGCCAGCAAAGCACAGGACAGCGAAGCCAAACGATGTTCGTTGGCCATGTCGATGCCGCTGGAGTTGGCGCGCTCGGCACCATAAAGATCACGCGGCAGCGGGATACGCGGGTGCGGCAGGCCGAAGCCGCCTTCCAGCGTCGCCATCTGCTCGATGTTGGCCACTGGATCGGCGACCAGGGCCTGAATCGAGATCGACTGATCGGCGATCTGGTTGACGAACGAAGTGTTCGCGCCGTTTTCCAGCAGGCGACGCACCAGGTACGCCAGCAGCGTTTCATGAGTACCGACCGGTGCGTACACGCGGCACGGACGATTCAGTTTTCCTTCAGAGACTTTGCCTACAACCTGTTCGTACAACGGTTCACCCATGCCGTGCAGGCACTGGAACTCGTACTGACCCGGGTAATAGTTCTGACCGGCGATGTGGTAAATGGCCGACAGGGTGTGGGCGTTGTGCGTGGCGAACTGCGGGTAGATGACTTCTGGTACCGAGAGCAGTTTGCGTGCGCAAGCGATGTAGGAAACGTCGGTGTACACCTTGCGGGTGTAGACCGGATAGCCTTCCAGGCCTTCGACCTGGGCACGCTTGATTTCGCTGTCCCAGTACGCGCCTTTTACCAGGCGGATCATCAGGCGATGACGGCTGCGACGAGCCAGATCGATCACATAGTCGATCACATATGGGCAACGTTTCTGGTAAGCCTGGATCACGAAACCGATGCCGTTCCAGCCGGTCAGTTGTGGCTCGAAGCACAGACGTTCCAGCAGATCCAGCGACAGTTCGAGGCGGTCGGCTTCTTCGGCGTCGATGTTCAGGCCGATATCGTATTGCTTGGCCAGCAGGGTCAGCGACAGCAGGCGCGGGTACAGCTCCTCCATCACGCGCTCGTACTGCGCACGGCTGTAACGCGGGTGCAGTGCCGAGAGCTTGATCGAAATGCCCGGGCCTTCATAAATCCCACGACCGTGGGAGGCTTTGCCGATCGAGTGGATGGCTTGTTCATACGAAGCCAGGTATTTCTGGGCGTCGTGCTCGGTGAGTGCGGCTTCACCCAGCATGTCGTAGGAATAGCGGAAACCTTTGGCTTCGAACTTACTGGCGTTGGCCAAGGCTTCGGCGATGGTTTCGCCAGTCACGAACTGCTCGCCCATCAGGCGCATGGCCATGTCGACGCCCTTGCGGATCATCGGCTCGCCGCTCTTGCCGATGATGCGGCTCAGCGACGAAGTCAAACCTGCTTCGTTATGCGTGGCGACCAGTTTGCCGGTCAGCAGCAGGCCCCAAGTGGCGGCGTTGACGAACAGCGACGGGCTGTTGCCCAAGTGCGGGTGCCAGTTGCCGGTGCTGATCTTGTCGCGGATCAGCGCGTCACGGGTGCCTTTGTCCGGGATGCGCAGCAGCGCTTCGGCGAGGCACATCAGCGCTACGCCTTCCTGGGACGACAGGGAAAATTCCTGCAACAGCCCCTGAACAATACCGGCACGGCCGCCGGCGCTTTTCTGATTGCGCAGTTTCTCGGCAATCGAGGAGGCGAGCTTGTTGGTGGCTTCTGCCATCGCCGCAGGCAGGCGCGCCTGTTCGATCAGCATCGGCACCACTTCAGGTTCCGGGCGACGGTAGGCGGCGGTGATCGAGGCGCGCAGTACCGATTGCGGCAGGATGCTTTCGGCGAACTCGAGGAAGCACTGGTGGGCGTGATCCAGAGGCGCATCGACGGCTTCGTCGGAATCCTTGGTCAAACCGCTCAGCTCGGTCAGGGTTGCACCACCCTCGAGTTTTTCCAGGTAATTGAAAATTGCCTGCTTGATCAGCCAGTGCGGCGTGCGATCAATCGAGGTCGCGGCAGCCTTGAGGCGCTCGCGGGTAGGGTCGTCAAGTTTGACCCCAAGGGTGGTGGTAGCCATATTTTTATCCTCATGTTTGCCACGACCGCGTGGCATCAGCTGGCGGCAAGATTAGCTGCGCAACCGTCGAGGTGCAACCGGGTGCAACCCTTTTTTTGTCGGAAAAATCAGCAGTTCGTCAGGAATTAAATTCCGGTACGAGCGTACCGCTCCTGCTTGGTGCTTTTGCTTCTAGTAAATCGTCAAGACTGCGCTAAAAGGGAGCAAAAACAGGGCTTTTTCAGATAAATCCGACTAGGTGCAACTTATTCTCGCGAAACTGGTTGCACCTTATTTGCTTTGTTGAATAGCATTCGCGCCCAAGGTGCAACCGGTCATAAAAGACAGGTGTACCGGCTGATGGCTTTCCTGGGGAAACATCAGTCATAAATGCGCGGGATCTGAAATCGTCTGTCAAACGTCGTCGTTTGCGCGCGGTTCACCAGCCGCCGCTACATAAAAACAAAGCCAGGGCGTAACTTAATGAGCGTTAGCAATCCAACACTGATCACCTTCGTGATCTACATCGCAGCAATGGTACTGATCGGCTTCATGGCCTATCGCTCCACCAACAACCTTTCTGACTACATTCTGGGCGGTCGCAGCCTGGGCAGCGTCGTGACTGCATTGTCCGCCGGTGCTTCGGACATGAGCGGCTGGTTGTTGATGGGCCTGCCGGGCGCCATCTACATGTCCGGTCTGTCCGAAAGCTGGATCGCCATCGGCCTGATCATCGGTGCTTACCTGAACTGGCTGTTCGTCGCCGGCCGTCTGCGCGTGCAGACCGAGCACAACGGCGATGCACTGACCCTGCCGGATTACTTCTCCAGCCGTTTCGAAGATAAAAGCGGCCTGCTGCGGATCATCTCTGCCGTCGTGATCCTGGTGTTCTTCACCATCTACTGCGCCTCCGGTATCGTGGCCGGCGCCCGTCTGTTCGAAAGCACCTTCGGCATGTCCTACGAGACCGCGCTGTGGGCCGGTGCTGCGGCGACGATTGCCTACACCTTCGTTGGCGGTTTCCTGGCAGTGAGCTGGACGGACACCGTACAAGCCACGCTGATGATCTTCGCCCTGTTGCTGACGCCGATCATCGTGCTGCTGGCCACCGGCGGCGTCGATACCACGTTCCTGGCCATCGAAGCGCAAGATCCAAGCAATTTCGACATGCTGAAAAATACCACCTTCATCGGCATCATCTCGCTGATGGGCTGGGGCCTGGGCTACTTCGGCCAGCCGCACATCCTCGCGCGTTTCATGGCGGCGGATTCGGTCAAGTCGATCGCTAACGCTCGCCGCATCTCCATGGCCTGGATGATCCTGTGCCTGGGCGGCACCGTCGCGGTAGGTTTCTTCGGCATCGCTTACTTCTCCGCGCACCCTGAAGTCGCTGGTCCTGTGGCTGAAAACCCAGAGCGCGTGTTCATCGAACTGGCCAAAATCCTCTTCAACCCATGGGTTGCCGGTGTACTGCTGTCGGCCATTCTGGCTGCCGTCATGAGCACCCTTAGCTGCCAGTTGCTGGTGTGCTCGAGCGCCCTGACCGAAGACTTCTACAAAACCTTCCTGCGTAAAACCGCTTCCCAGGTGGAACTGGTCTGGGTCGGCCGCGCCATGGTGCTGCTGGTTGCCCTGATCGCCATCGCGTTGGCCGCTAACCCGGAAAACCGCGTACTGGGTCTGGTCAGCTACGCCTGGGCCGGTTTCGGTGCTGCATTCGGTCCGGTTGTCCTGATCTCCGTGATCTGGAAAGACATGACCCGTAATGGCGCACTGGCCGGTATCCTGGTCGGCGCGATCACTGTGATCGTGTGGAAACACTTCGAACTGTTGGGCCTGTACGAAATCATCCCAGGCTTCATCTTCGCCAGCCTGGCCATCTATATCGTCAGCAAACTGGGCGCGCCGACTCACGGCATGCTTCAGCGCTTCGCCGCTGCCGAGGCTGATTTCCGCCTGAACAAGTGATGGGGATGAGCTGAGGCTCTGACCTTTCGCCGAACATGAAAACGGCCCGCTTCCTTTTGGAGGCGGGCCGTTTTTTTGGTTTGCAGGAAAGGTTTGGTGTCAGTGTTGCCGTCTTCGCGGGCAAGCCTCGCTCCTACAGTTTTGCGGTGAATCGCAAATCCTGTAGGAGCGAGGCTTGCCCGCGAAGAGGCCATCAGCAGCAACACACTACTTTTGCAGGAAATGTCTGTAGCCAAACATCCCAACTTTTGAAGGACAAATCCCTAAAAAAGTAGGGCAAATCTGATTTTACTGTCCCTCCCTCAACACCCCTTGTCGCTCATGCAGAATCGCCCGCCCTCATTCTGCAGAGACACATCGGATGTTCGCTCCTGCCAATCAACCGCGTTTCACGTTGACGATCGACGGCGTCCAGATTGAGCTCAAGGTGCTTGAGTTCACGGGCACGGAAGCCATCAGCCAACCCTACCGCTTTGACCTGGAACTGGTCAGCGACCGGCCGGACATCGAGCTCGAAAACCTGCTGCATCGTCAGGCCTTTCTGAGTTTCGATGCACAAGGTTGCGGCATACACGGTCAGATCTTTCGCGTCGGTCAAAGCGATTCCGGGAAACGTCTGACGGGCTACCAAATCAGTCTCGTACCGCGGCTGGCCTACCTCGGTCAGCGCATCAATCAGCGGATCTTCCAGCACAAAAACGTGCCGGCGATCATCGCCCAGGTCCTCAAGGACCACGGTATCCAGCGCGATGCCTTCGAATTTCAACTCGGCAGCGATTACTCACCGCGCGAGTACTGCGTGCAATACGCCGAAAGCGACCTCGCGTTTATCCAGCGCCTGTGTGCCGAAATCGGTATTCATTACCACTTCCAGCACAGCCCCGACGGGCATCTGCTGGTGTTTGGCGATGATCAGACGGTATTCCCGCGCCTGCCCGAGCCGACGTTGTACCTGCCGGGCAGCGGCATGGCAGCGGATGCGCCGGCCATCAAGCGTTTCAACGTGCGCCTGGAGACCCGTACCACAGCGGTCACCCGTCGCGATTACGACTTCCAGAAACCGCGTCTGACACTTGAAAGCCGTGTTGATAGCGAACAGCGTCCGGTGCTGGAGGATTACCACTTTCCCGGTCAATTCACCGACCGCAAGCATGGCAAACAGCTAACGCAGCGAGCACTGGAGCGGCACAACGCGGACTTCCGCCAAGCCGAAGGCCGTGGCGACGATGCTGCCTTGGTCAGCGGACATTTCCTGCACCTCGCCGAGCATCCGCGTCAGGCGTGGAACGATCTGTGGCTGATCACTGGCATTGAACACCGTGGCCGACAACCGCAAGTGCTGGAAGAGTCCGCCACCAGCGACGACCCGGATGATTTCCAGGGTTACCGCAATACCTTTCTGGTGACGCCGTGGGACGTTTCGTTTCGCCCACCGCTGGGGCCGGAAAAGCCCCGCATGCTCGGTTACCAACCGGCCGTGGTCACCGGCCCAGTCGACAGCGAAATCCATTGCGATGAGTTCGGTCGGGTCAAGGTCCAGCTTGCCTGGGACCGCGACGGTCAGCTCAATGAACATTCCAGTTGCTGGTTGCGGGTCGCCACGGGCTGGGCCCACGACCATTACGGCAGCGTGCTGATTCCGCGAGTCGGCATGGAAGTGCTGGTGGGTTTCATCGACGCCGATGCCGACAAACCGCTGGTAATGGGTTGCCTGCCCAACGCCGCAACACCGGTGCCACTGGATCTGCCCGCCGACAAGACCCGCAGTATTTTCCGTAGCCAAAGCAGTCCGGGCGGCGGCGGTTACAACGAATTGCGCATCGAGGATCGCAAAGGCGCCGAGGAAATCTACCTGCGCGCCCAGCGAAACTGGACCCAGCACGTGTTGAACGATCAGCAGGTGCAGGTCGATAACCAGCGCAGCATCGTCGTCACGGGGACCGCTCGCCATGAGCTGAAGGCTGACGAACAACGCATCACCCACGGCCAGCGCCAGGCCGAAGTGAAGCTCGACGATCACTTGCTGGTGGTCGGCGACCGGCACATCCGCGTCACGAGCCAGGCACTCACCGCCAGTCAGCAATTCCATGTCAGCGCTGGCCAGCAAGTGGTGATCGACGGTGGCGCCAGCGCGACGATTCAGGCGGGTGGGCAGTGGATCAACATTGGCCCTGGTGGAATTTTCAGCAGCGTGCCGATTCAGGTCGGTGGCGCGTTGATGCCGCCGATGGCCGCGGCGCCCGTGTCGCCGAATACACCGTTGAAACTCGTCGCCGCCCCGGCCGCCCTGCTGAGCGCCGCGCAGATCATGAGCCTGCAAAGCGATGCACCATTCTGCGAAGAATGCGAGCGCTGCAAGGACGGTGTCTGTGCTGCCTGATCGCATGTCACCCCACGCCTGGCTGGAACGCCGACCGCTCGAACCTGGTGAGCAGTTGTTCGCGATTTTTGGCAACGCCAGTGCGTCGCAACCGATGAACGCCTGGCAGCTCTCGACCCCGGCACAAGCGCCGAGTCCGATTTGGGCCGACACCGCGTATGCCGAGTGGGAACCGGTGATGCCCTATGTCGGAATCGTCGCCACTGGCAGTGAGTTTTTGGAGTGGGTCGCCACGACCGAGTCTCGGGATTGGGGTTGGCTGGCGGTTTCTTCTGTCCCTCAAGAAGTGCTGGTCGAGCATCTGCGCAGCCTCACGCAAGTTCTATTGCCCAACGGTAATGCGGTGTTTTTTCGCTTCTGGGATGGGCGTTATCTGTTGCCGATTCTTCAGTCCGCCGACGTTAACGCCGCGCACTTAATGCCGGTACTTGACCGCTGCTTGATCAATGGACAACCGCTCGATATCGGTGGCAGGGCGTTGAAATCCTCCAGGGTTTTTCCGTGGTGGGAAGTTGGCGAATCGCTACTCGAAGACCTCGCCACCGAGTCCGCGATAACCCGCATCAACAACTTGATGAAGTGGTTGAACGAGGACCGTCCTGATCTTTTTGAAGCGTTTTCTGAGCATGTGTTGCGGCACAAAGTCGCGATCTTTCTGCAGGCGCCGGACCTGCCTCAATCGCCGAAACATGACTTGGTGGATTACCTGATGGCGGAGCTGAACTGATGGATCAGATTGTGCGCATCGAGCAGGAGCTCGACGGTTTTCCAAACACGTTGTCCCTCTACCGTGAACAGCTAAAGCATTGGCTTAGCCAGGCGGCAGACAAGGCCAGTCGCACGGCTGATTTGCCTTCGCTGATGGGGATGGAACGGATCGTTCGGTTCGGTAATGCCAGCACCATTGTGAGCAGCGGCGATGACGATTTTATCTCCACCGTCGTGCAGTGCCCAAAGGGCGGGGTGCTGGAGATCGAGAGCAAGTTCGAATCGGTTTATGACATTCCCGTGGGGAATATTCAGGTCGATGTGATTGCGGCTGAGAGCGGAGAGATAAAGCAGGTCACGCTCGACGAAAATGGCAAAGGGACCTTCGAGGGCAAAGAGGGCAAGTTCTACCGCATTCACGTTCACGACGAAGTCACACCGCAGCAAGTTGAAGATCTGTTCTCTTCCTATGACGGCCTGACGAAGGAGCTGGAAAAGTGGCTGCGTGATGAGTGGAAGACGTTTAAACCGAAGTGGTCGGAATCGTCTGCGGTTGCTGTAGGCAATGGAATGCTTGCGGGAAGTTGGGCGGCCATCGAGGGCGTGTGGGACGGCATCAGTCTGCTTTCAGAAATCCTCAAGGACCCCGGAAAGTTTGGTGAGCGGTTGGGCGAGAGTGCCTTAGAGCTGAAAAGGCTCGCGAACATCGCACCGAAGGTCATGGAAAAAGCCCAGCTGCTGGCCAGCGACGAAGCGGCGCTGTGTTTGCTGTTGCGCTCCGCCAGTCTCTGGTTGGACATGCTGCCGCCCAGCGAGATCGCCGGTAAAACCGCCGAAGCCGTTTCGACGGTGGCGGTGCAGCTATTGATCGACATCCTGATCGGTATCGTTCTGACCTTTGCCGGGGCGGGGGCTGGAATTGCCTATTTGACGATGCGTCTGGCTGATCGGGCCGCGCAGTTGCTCAGCGCTGTTCTGCGCCTCGTCAAAGCAATTTTCACGATCATCAATAACTTCATCAACTACGTCGACCGCTACAAAAAAGTCGCCGCACGCGGCGTTGCGGCAGGCCTCAAAAAAGGTCGCATGCAACTGCGATGGGATGCCAAGCGCAATACCACGCTCAAGCAAAACGAACATCACGACAACGTTCCGGATCAGGCGAAAAACCCCAACGGCGACAGCGCCGACCCCGTCGATAAAACCGCCACTAACAAATGCCCGGTTTCGATGGTCACCGGCGAAGAACTGCTGACCCTCACCGACGGTTCGCTGGACGGCATCCTGCCGTTCGACTTCACCCGGCTCTATCGCACAAGTGCCGCTGAAATCGATGTCGGCCTCGGATTTGGCTGGAGCCATTCGCTCTCCCATCGACTGGAAATCAACGGCGACACCGTCACCTGGATCGACCACGAGAACCGTCGCACCACCTTCCCGCTGCCGAACAGGGCACGCCCGGCGATCCACAACAGCCTCTCGCGCGCGGCAATTTACCTCGGCAATGAACCTGAAGAACTGATCCTCGCCCAGGCCGGCGAGGAGACACGTTTCTACCATTTTCATCATGGTTTTCTCACAGCCATCAGTGACGCTTACGACAACCGCCTGCGCATCACCCGCGACCGCCAGGGCCGCATCCAGCGCCTCGACAACGGTGCCGGCCGAGCCTTGCTGTTGCGCTATGAACGCAGCCATCTGGTTGCCGTCGACTATCAGATTTTTGTCCCGGCCCAAACCCTCGAAGAAGCGTGGCAGACCGAGCAGACCCTGGTCGGTTACAGCTGCGACGAACGCGGTCGACTCATCGAGGCCACCAACGCCGCCGGCGAAAGCGAGCGCTACGACTACGACGATCAGCACGTCATTCTTCAGCGGCAACTGGCCGGTGGGGCGAGTTTCTTCTGGGAGTGGGAAAGGTCCGGCAAGGCTGCCCGATGCATCCGCCACTGGGCGTCGTTTGCGCAGATGGATGCGCGGTATACCTGGGATGACGAGGGCAGCGTCACCGTCCACAACATCGATGGCAGCGAAGAGGTTTACGTCCACGACGACCGAGCGCGGCTGGTGCGCAAGGTCGAACTGGATGGCGGCGAACACCTCAAGGCCTACGACGACCAGGGCCGGCTGACTGCCGAGCAAGACCCGCTTGGCGCCGTCACCGAATACCGCTACGACGAAGTCGGACGCCTCGTGGCGCTGATTCCGCCGCAAGACGAGCCGACGTCCTACGAGTACCGCAACGGTTTCCTGCACGCACGTTATCGCGGCAAAGCCGTGTGGAAATATCAGCGCAATGCCCAGGGCGATGTCACCGAAGCGACCGATCCCGACGGCCATGTCACCCACTATCACTACGACGAAAAAGGTCAGCTGCTGTCGATCCGCTCCCCGGACACCAGTCGGCATGTCTTCGTCTGGAATGGCTTGGGGCAACTGGTCGAAGAGACGCTGCCGGACAGTGGTGTACGGCGGTTTTCCTACGATGCGCTGGGGCGGCAGATTACCCGGCAGGACGAACACGGTACGATCACGAAGTCTCAATGGGATGCCGTTGGCCGACTGATCCAGACGACGCTGCCTACCGGTGCCGTTCGCGCCTTTACCTACAACGCCTACGGAAAAATCACCGCCGAACGCGACGAACTGGGCCGCGTTACGCGCTACGAATACGTCGACGATCTGCATCTGGTCAGCCGCCGAATCAATGCCGATGGCACCCAGCTGAAGTATCGCTACGACAACGCGCAGCTGCTTCTTACCGAGATCGAAAACGAATCCGGCGAAAAGTATCAGCTGGACTACACGCCCAATGGATTGATCCGACAGGAAACCGGCTTCGACGGCCAACGCACGGCGTATGCCTACGACCTCAACGGCCACCTGCTGGAAAAAACCGAGTTCGGCGACGACGGCTCGCAGCTCGTCACGCAATACGAGCGCGATACCGCCGGCCGTCTTCTGGTCAAAACGCTGCCCGACGGCATCAAGGTCGAATACCGCTACGACAGCCTCGGCCGACTGATCGACGTCGATGACGGCCACGACCACCCGCTGGAATTCGAGTACGACCATCAGGATCGCCTGATCACCGAGCATCAGGGCTGGGGCACGTTGCGTTATGGCTACGACGCCTGCGGCCAGCTCAATCGCCTGCGCCTGCCGGATGGCAGCAAACTCGATTACCACCACGCCAAGGGCGGGGCGCTGACCGCCATCGACCTCAACGGCGCGCGGCTCACCACCCACCAATTTGTCTTCGGCCGCGAACAGCAACGCCAGCAAGGTCAACTGCTTAGCGAATATGCCTACGACGATCAGGGCCGATTGAAGGCCCATGCTGTCAGTCAACAGCACCAAACGCAGTATCGTCGCGACTATGCCTACAGCACCAACGGCAATCTCGACAGCATCGCCGACACCCGTCACGGCCAACGTAACTACCAATACGACCCGCTCAACCGCCTGACCCGCGTGCGCCATACCCGCGACGACCCGCCGGAAAGCTTTGCCCACGACCCGGCGGGCAACCTGCTGATGCAGGATCGGCCTGGCTTGGCGAGCGTAAAAGGTAATCGCCTGCTGATGCAGGGCGACCGGCATTACGACTACGACGCCTTCGGCAACCTCATCCGCGAACACCGCGGCACCGCGCAAAAACTCGTCACCGAATACCGCTACGACTGCCAGCACCGATTGGTCGGCGTCACGGCCCCGGACGGCCGCTGCTCAAGTTACCGCTACGACGCCTTCGGCCGCCGCATCGCCAAAACCATCGACGGCAACACCACCGAGTTCTTCTGGCAAGGCGACAATCTCATCGCCGAAAGCAGCCGCGAACACTACCGCAGCTACGTCTACGAACCCGGCACCTTCCGCCCGCTCGCCATGCTCGACGGCAAAGGCCCACGCAAGGCTTGCCCGTTCTACTACCAACTCGACCACCTCGGCACGCCGCAGGAACTGACCGATTTTGGTGGCGAGATCGTGTGGTCGGCGAAGTACAACGCCTACGGCAAAGTCACGCACCTGGCGTTCGGCGGGGGCGAGCAGCTTGAGCAGCCGTTACGGTTTCAGGGGCAGTACTTTGATGCCGAGAGCGGTCTGCACTACAACCGGCATCGGTACTATGATCCGGAGATTGGGCGGTATCTGACGCCGGACCCGGTGAAGTTGGCGGGTGGGCTGAATCAGTACCAGTACACGCCGAATCCGACGGGGTGGGTTGATCCGTTGGGGTTGGCTTGTAACCCGTGCCCTGGTGATAGAAATGTCGATGGACCGTATAGCGAAATTGTTCCTGGTGGTGGGTTGGCGACGCATGAAGCTCAAGGTGGGCACCTAATCGCTAAGCACATAGGTAGGACGGATATGCAGTTAGTCAAAAGGCTAGAGGCGGAACCCAGAATACCTGCGGCATCAACATTTCCTGATCGGGCTACTGCTGAGTCGGCTTCTGCGAGAGCATTAGAGGCAAATAGAACAAAAATCCAAAAATTTCTTAATGGGAGGAAAGTAAAGACGACAGTTACTCATAAGTTTCCCTACCCAGTAGGGGTCAGCGTGCCGAACGGAAGTACCGATGCTGTGCCTGCGACGAAGATATTGTTGGTGTTGATAAAGGACGCGCGGCGACCTGAGGGATACTTTTTACTTACGGGGTTTCCAGAGATATGAGCATAGAGTTTCCTGAGTTACACGATTTTTTTGGCGCCTACTTTCATCAAGATTGGACAGTCGAACATGACACAGCTGAGCAGGTGATTGAGGCTTTTTTAGCTGACTCCGATCCTGAGGATCTATTGGCTGTGCAGCATGAGCTCAACATTTTGCTTGGCCAGCGGAAAGAGGAGTTTGTATTACGGGATTACTTGCTGAAAGAGTTGAGCTGTTACTACTGCTACTGGCATGCATGGAATTCAGGCGAGCTTTGGTTGCGCCATATAGCTGACAGATTGGCTAGTCGACTTGACCATCAATGATGGCAAAAGATTGCGAAATTTCTGGGCAAGGTCGTCGGAAATTTCCTTCAATCTGCGGCGGCTTTCATGAACTGGTGGGAAATGTGTTCAATCGATAGTCTCTGGTGGTCACTGAAAACTCAGTGGCGGGGTGTAGGAACCCTTCAAGACTAGAGAGGACGCTTTGGCGTCGACACCTGAATTGCGGCCATCACCATGCGTCCGTAAGATCAGTTGCGGCGGCTGTGCGCGGGCACGCTTCGGTGTGGTCGAGTTCTCTGGTCTCGATATTCCTACCCCGCGTATAGCTGCCACCCAAGCCTGTAGGAAGGCCGATGGTAGCTCCACTTCTACCAGAGGTTTCAATAATGAAAAATCTTCACCCCGATCCACCTTACGAAAAGCCTATTCCCCACCCCAAAAGCCGCTTCATGGCCCTCACCAGCAACTGCACCGACATGCCCACACTGTTCGTCGATACCCACGCGCCGCTCGATGTTTTATATGACGCTGCCAGCTATCGAATTCGCGCCGTGACACAGGTGCTCGAGAACATGTCGATGCGCGGTTCGGTTGAGTGTGAGTCGTTCATTCTTAGTGATTTTGCGTTGCTGTGTGCCATTCCGTTGCGGGATGGATGCGATGTGCTGGATGTGATTGGGCGGCGGTTGCGGGCGCGGTCTTCGGAGTAGGGCTGCTGAGCGAGCGTTCCCATGCTCTGCGTGGGAATGCAGCCCGTGACGCTCTGCGTCACATCGGTGTCAGGCCCGAATCGGCAGCGTGGCTGGAGCGCAGAGCGGCGCGTTAAAAGGCGTTTCCTGAAAACAAGAGGGTAGGTATGTCGGGTCAACAGCTAACACGGGCGTTAATCGAAAAATGGGCTTACAGCGATATCGTCATCGATGCCTATGAAAGTGGTGATGATGGCGATGCAGCACGCTTTGAAATCGCAGTCTTTGAGTTTTTCGGCGTCAAGGGGCTGCTGGATTTTGCCGCCGATCCCGCCTGTCTGGCACGGCTATACTTTGTAGACTTGCTGGCAAAGAAGTTTCTATGGATGTTTAGAAGTAACGCGGGTCTACCTTTTCATTTCTCTCGTTTTCTTGGAATTATGTCGAGAGAAGACTATCGGCGTATGAACGAGGAACGGGAGGAGAGGATTTATGAAATCTGTCTTGTCCTGGACAGTATGCGATCCATCAAGGACCCCGCGATTCAGTCGCTCTATAAGCAGATACTTGATTTCAGGCATGACCAAGTCAGCGGTAGCGCTGAGTTTTATTATCAGTGCTTGAAAAATCTGGATCTCAGTCTGTTCAGCACTAATCTGACCTGAATGGTCGGTTTTCAGAAGATTATTCGGTAATGAATTGATCCTGGGTCTTGATAAAGGCGTCGAACGCCGGCGAGTTATAAACGCTCAAGCATCCATGCATTACCAGCTTCTTGTCCGTGTATTTGCTGACAGATGAGGTGTTGTCATAAGCATTAAATACGTAGATTCGGGTATTCATGTAAGGATCATGTTTGACCTTCAAGGTGTCTTCATCCTGAATCACGATATGCATGCCGTTACCCATGAACGAGTAAGCACCCGCCGATCGCCCGATGTCTGCTTCTAACTCGGACTTCTCTTTAAAGTGCTTGAGAATGCAATGGCTAAGCCCGTAATTTTTTAAGGATTGGCGCGCCTCTGCCATGTGCGGCTCGTCAGCAAAAACGTGGCTTGCCGACAGTAAATAAACTAATGCCGTCCATAGAGTTCGCATCGGTTTTTTGACTCCGTGTCATTGGTTGGGGTGAGTGTGTCGCTCGGTGGGTCAGAAGTATGTGCCGGTCGCATGCGCCCTCGCCAGCGGGTTTTCGTCTGGCCGCTCGGCTGCCACCCCTGACGTCCAGCCCCGTACAAGGTAAACTTCCCGCCCTTCGCAGGAGCAGCCATGAATTATCGTCACGCCTTCCATGCCGGCAATCACGCCGATGTGTTCAAACACCTGACTTTGACCCGCCTCATCGCCCTGATGTCGCGCAAGGAGCAGCCGTTTGCCTATCTCGACACTCACGCTGGCATTGGTCTGTATGACTTGCAGGGCGATCAGGCGAGCCGTACCGGTGAATACCTGGAAGGGATCGCGCGGTTGTGGGATCAGCCGGATCTGCCGGAACTGACCGCCGATTACATGAAAGTGCTGCACGACATGAACCCGGATGGCCAGTTGCGCTAT
The DNA here is from genome assembly GCF_059695705.1 of Pseudomonas sp. LBUM1669. NCBI lineage: Bacteria > Pseudomonadati > Pseudomonadota > Gammaproteobacteria > Pseudomonadales > Pseudomonadaceae > Pseudomonas > Pseudomonas sp. LBUM1669. The sequence goes on from NZ_CP166784.1 coordinate 498,802, forward strand.
TACCCGGGGTCGCCGGAGTTGGCGCGGCGTCTGACGCGGCCGCAGGATCGGGTGATGCTTAACGAGAAGCACCCCGAGGATGGCGTGTTGCTCAAGGACAATATGGCCGGCGACCGTCGGGTGAAAGTGCATCTGGGCGAGGGCTGGCATGTGCCGCGGGCGATGTTGCCGGTGCAGGAGAAGCGGGCGGTGATGTTGATCGATCCGCCGTTCGAGCAGCTCGATGAGATGCAGCGGTGTGCGGCGTCGCTGAAAGAGGCGATTGGCCGGATGCGTCAAACGGTGGCGGCGATCTGGTATCCGGTAAAGGACCAGCGCCTGTTGCGTCGTTTTTATCAGGATTTGGCAGGTAGCGGCGCGCCGAAGTTGTTGCGCGTGGAGTTGCTGGTGCATCCGCTGGATACGCCGATCAGTTTGAACGGGTCCGGGTTGGCGATTGCGAATCCACCGTGGGGGCTGGAAGAGGAATTACGTGAACTGCTGCCGTGGTTGTCCAAGAAGCTTGGGCAGACCCAAGGTGGGTGGCAGATGGATTGGTTGATTGCAGAGAGTTGATGGCTGATCAGATGCCTTGATGGTGTCTGACAGGACGCATTCGCGGGCAAGCCTCGCTCCTACAGGAGTTTATGTCGATCACAAAATTGTGCTCAGACATCGATCCCTGTAGGAGCGAGGCTTGCCCGCGAAGCTTTTCAGGGCCCGAGATTTATATCGGGCAGGTCACGCCCGTACCGCCAATCCCGCAATACCCTTCAGGGTTCTTCGCCAGGTACTGCTGGTGATACGCCTCGGCGAAGTAGACCGTCGGCGCTTCGTCGATCTCAGTGGTGATTTCGCCTTTGCCTGCCTTGGTCAACTCAGCCTGGAACACGTCCTTACTGTGATTGGCGGCTGCCAGTTGAGTCGGGTTGGTCGCATAGATCACCGAGCGATACTGAGTGCCGATGTCATTGCCCTGGCGCATGCCTTGCGTCGGGTTGTGCAATTCCCAGAACATTTTCAGCAGTGCTTCGTAGCTGACTTTTGCCGGCTCATAGACCACCAGCACCACTTCGCTGTGCCCGGTCAGGCCCGAGCAGACTTCTTCATACGTCGGGTTCGGCGTAAAGCCGCCGGCGTAGCCCACCACCGTGCTGACCACGCCTTCGCGTTGCCAGAACTTGCGTTCCGCGCCCCAGAAGCAGCCCAGGCCGAAGATCGCGAAATCCACGTCCATCGCGAACGGGCCCAGCAGCGGGGCGTCGTGGACGAAGTGTTTTTCCGGCAGGTTCATTGGGGTTTCGCGGCCAGGCAGAGCTTGTTCTTTGGTAGGGAGCACGTTTTTGTTCACCAGGATTTCCGAGCGCAAGACCATCATCAGTCCCCTCAGTCAGGTTGAATGTAAATTGTCAGACACGCAGTTTGCCCAATGATGCCAAGTTAATCACTACCCCTGTGGGAGCGGGCTTGCTCGCGAAGGCGGTGTGTCAGGCAACAACGATGTCGACTGCCACGCCGCTTTCGCGAGCAAGCCCGCTCCCACAGGGTTTTGTGTCTAGGCAGAAAGAGCATTCAGCCAGTTTCAGGCGATGGGGCCGCGCGGGTAGCGCTTGAGCTTTTCGATCAGCTCGGCGCCCGGGATGGGGCGGTCGAACAGGTAGCCCTGGCCGACATCGCAACGGTGACGCCGCAAAAACGCAAGCTGCTCGGCGGTCTCGATGCCTTCCGCCACGACCTTGAGTTTCAGGTTGTGGGCCATGGCGATCACGGCGGAGGTGATTTCCATGTCGTCCTGGTTGTCCGGGATTTCGTGGATGAAGCTTCGATCGATCTTGATGATGTCGATCGGGAATTTTTTCAGGTAGCTGAGGGACGAATAACCGGTGCCGAAGTCGTCCATGGCCAGGGTCAGGCCCAGGCGCTTGAGCTGATCGAGCTGCAAGTGGGTGTCTTCGGTGGCTTCCAGCAGCAGGCCTTCGGTCAGCTCAAGCTCCAGCAGGTTCGCTGGCAGCGCTTCTTCCTTGAGGATGTTGGCGATGGACGCCACCAGGTCCGGGTCCGAGAACTGCTTGGGCGACAAGTTGATCGCCACTTGAAGATTGCCCAGGCCGGCGGCGGTCAGGTCTTTGCTCATGCGGCAGGCCTGGCGGGCGATCCATTTGCCGATGGGGATGATCAAGCCGGTTTCTTCGGCGACACTGATGAACTGATCCGGGCGGATCATGCCTTTTTCCGGGTGGTTCCAGCGCAGCAGCGCTTCCATGCCCAGCAGGCGACCGCTGCGCAGGCACAATTTAGGCTGATAGAACACGTCCAGCTCGTTCTGGGTCAGGGCGCGGCGCAGGTTGTTCTCGACGAACAGCTTGTAGCTGGCCTCGGCGTTCAGTGCTTCGGTGAACACCTGGACCTGATGTTTGCCGTTGGCCTTGGCCTTGTGCAGCGCCAGGCCGGCGTTGCGCATCAATGTCTGTGGATCGCGGCCATGCAGCGGCGCGCAAGCCAGGCCCACGGAGCCGGTGACGCTGATCAGCTGGTTGTCGACGAACATCGGCTTGTCGAGTGTCGCCAGCAATTGATTGGCGATCTGTTGGCCGGCACGCATGTCGGTGTTGTCCAGCAGCACGGCGAATTCGTTACTGGCGAAGCGCGCCAGACTGCCGCTCGGGCTCAGGCTGTTGCGCAGGCGCCGGGCCAGGCTGATCAGCAGTTTGTCGCCGGTCTGGTGGCCGAGGCTGTCGTTGATCCGCTTGAAGTTGTCGATGTCCACCAGCAGCAGGCTGATCGGTGTATCGGTGTCTCGGGCGAAGCGTTCGTCGAGGTTGCGGATGAACGCCGGGCGGTTACCGAGATTGGTCAGGTTGTCGGTGTAGGCCAGGCGCTCGATGCGCTGCTGGGCGAGCTTGGTCTGGGTGATGTCTTCGTAGATGCCGATGTAATGCGTCAGCTCACGGTTGTCGCCGTAGACCTTGGAAATCGACAATTGGCCCCAGTAGGGTTCGAGGTTTTTACGGCGGCTCTTGAACTCGCCCTGCCAGCTGTTGCTCTTGGCCAGCGCCGAGGGCGCGTCGAACAGCAGTTCGCTGAGGTTTTCCAGGGCCGGCAGTTCCGACAGCCGCTGGCCGTGGACTTCTTCGGTGGTGTACTGGGTGATCGCCGTGAAGCTTGGGTTGACGTATTCCACCACGCCATCGCAATTGACCAGCAAAAAGGCGTTGGCGCTTTGCTCGACCGCACGCTGGAACAGGTGCAAGGCACTCGTGGCGGTACGGCGGTTGTGGTTGTTGATGACTTGGGCGAACTGATCGGCCAGCTCGCCGGCGAAGGCGATTTCGTCCGACTGCCAGGCGCGGGTCGCGCCGGTCTGTTCCAGGCACAGCACGCCGACCACCTGGCCGTCGACGCGGATACTGGCGTCGAGCATCGCGTTCACATCGCGTGGGCGCAGGCTCTCGGCCATTTCCCGGGTGCGCGGGTCGCGCATGGCGTTGTGCGCATCGATGGCGCGGCTGCTGTGCAAGGCGTCGAGGTAATCCGGGAAGCCGCTGACGTCGATCGGATCCGGCAGTTGGTAAACCCCGGAGGCACGGTGATAGGCCGAGATCGGCACCAGCATCGAGCCGTCGAGGTTCCACAGGCTGGCGCAGTCGATTTCGTAGATATCGCAGGCGCAGCGGGTGATCAGTTCGGCGGCTTCTTGCAGGGAATTGTTGGTGCTGTAGCGCTGGCGGGTCAGCAGCAGGATCAAGTCTTGCTGGGCGCGGACCCGATCCAGATGCTGCAGTTGTTCCAGCTGGGCGCGCTGATTGAGTTCCAGGGCGATTTGCAGGCGCGAGTTCTGGGTTTCCAGGTCCAGCGACGGCAGCAGGGGGACACCCTCGAACAAACCGTCCACGACCATCAGGTAACCGCGCAGCAGGTGTCGATTGTGTTGTCGGTAGGCTTCGCCCAACTCGAGCAGGCTCAGGGAGCCTTTGGCGGTGTGCAGGTTGTAGCGGATCAGGTAATGCGGGCTGTCGCTGAGTTGCTGCTGAATCGCGTCGTGCAGCTGATAGCGCGCTTCGGGCTCCATCAGGCTGGCATACGGTGAGTCGACCAGGGCACAAAGCTCCACGGCCGGCAGACCAAACTGTCGTTCGCAATTGGGATCGAGAAACAGTAGCGCCCAGCTAGCTTCATTCAGCCGTTCGAAACGCAGCATGCCGAGCCGCGAGGGCACTGGCAATTGCGTCACTACCTCGGCCACCATACGGCTGGCGGCATCGGGTTGGCTCTTCATATGGAGGGAAACTCGCTTCGAATGTGCTGATCGCGCCGGGCTCTCGCCCTCTTTACTGTTGCCTGCGGCAAGGTTGCATCATTGCGACACTGACTGACAAGAGACATGAAGGCCAAGTGCTATAAGAATATGTCGGCAGGGGCGAAGATTTCTCCAGCAAGAGCCGAAAACTAATGCATTTGGCCTTCATTGCCTTAGCGCAACGGGATGCTGGTCGAATGCAGGTGCTGGCCGTTCCGGTCATGGTAATTGACCTGAATCTGCTCTCGATCCACCACCAGATGGGCAAAGTTGTCTTCGCTGACCACCTTGCTGGTCAATTCATGTCGATAATCTCCCGCAGCGGTTCGCGCCAGCGCCTGATCGAGAATGAAGGTGGACGCGGAGGCATACGGCAGCAATTTGCTGTTGCACAGCGGTGACGACACGATGGTGTGCACGTCGAAGTCCGGATCCTCGCTGTGGGTCAGGCGACTGCTCAGGGAGCCGTGGACATCGCCGGAAACGAAGATGACGTTCTTGATGCGGTGCGTACGAATCGTCTCCAGCAGCCGTAGTCGTTGTTCCGGGAAGGCTTTCCAGGCGTCATCACCGTTGAGTTTGCGGTCGGGGTAGAACATCACGCTGGTGACCACGAACTTGACCCGCGCCGGGCTGTGGATCAGCCATTTACACAGCGCCTGTTCCTGATCTTCGTCGAGGATGCGTCGATCATCGGGCGACAGGTTGCGGCGGGTTCGGCTGTCGGTGACAAACCATTCAATATCGCCGTCGGCGAACTGATACCAATACTGTTCCAGTTTTCGGCTTACTTGACCGTTAGCCAATAAGTCATGCGCCGGACTGTGGCTGGCTTGGTATATCTCATAGGCTGCCATGGCATTCTTATATAAATAGGCGTCGGCCTTGCTTTCGTTGGCGGGCCAGTTGTCTTCTATTTCATGATCGTCGAGGATCATATAAGTCGAGATGTTGGACATTAACCTGGCGATATTCGGCTGGGAAAACGCCGCGCGATACTTGCTGAGTATTTCCTTGTATTCCCGGTCGGGTGCAATAACGTTCAGGTCATCGACGTAAATTTGATCACCCGTCATCAACATCGCGCTGATGGGCGGCTCGGCCTGCTGCGCAAGTTCGGTGATCGAGGCAAAAATCCGGTCGCCCAGACGAGGTGCCGAAGGGATTCCCGCGGTCATGCGCAGGTAGCGGCATGAGCCGACGATGTACGCCCGCGGTGTGCTGGCCTTGCTGGGCAGGGTGCGAAAGCGATAAATCTCCCGTGGCCATTGCAGCGGCAGTTCCTGAACGGTCTCCACGGTGTGCACCGGACTCATGGGGCTGAACCATCCAGCCTGGTATTCGTACTCGGTGTCGGTGGCGAGGTTGTTGAGTGCAATCACATCGGACATATCGCGCAAGATCGACAGTTTGGCGAAGACACCTTGCGACCAACGCTCTTCTCCCGCGCGCCGATAACGAATGCCGGCAAATACCAGTGAGTTACCCTGAAGTTCTCCGCGCAAAAAAATACGTACGTGGTTAGTTGTAGTATGGCCAATAATAGGGCCGACAGTTGGTTTGAGCATGTTCGAGTCCGTTCGAAATAACGTTAACTAAGCAAGTGAGGTTTTCAGTATTTATAAGAAAATTCTGTCGAACTAAGCCTAGTTATTAAGCAGCAAAAAATATCGAGCGAAAGTCGCCATGAGTTGTGGGCGATGTAAACCACGAGTGTAGGAAGATGCTTTATTCAAGGCAAAAAAAGCCCCGCCAAATTGGCGGGGTTGAGGTACGAGCGTGGCGCTCGGAAAACGTGGAACGCGACAGGCCCTCCGGTGAAGGAGGGCCGTCGGTGTTACAGCAAGATGGTGCGGATGTCCGCCAGCAGGTCGCTCAGGCGCTTGGTGAAGCGTGCAGCAGCGGCGCCGTTGATCACACGGTGATCGTAGGACAGCGACAGTGGCAGCATCAGTTTCGGCTGGAAGGCTTTGCCGTCCCAGACTGGCTGGATGGTTGCCTTGGAAACACCGAGGATCGCCACTTCCGGCGCGTTGACGATCGGCGTGAAGCCGGTGCCGCCAATGTGGCCGAGGCTGGAAATGGTGAAGCAGGCGCCTTGCATGTCGTCAGCGGTGAGCTTCTTGTCGCGGGCTTTGGCGGCCAGCACAGCGGCCTCGGCTGCCAGTTGCAACAGGCTCTTCTGATCGACGTTCTTGATGACCGGTACCAGCAGGCCTTCAGGCGTGTCGACTGCGAAGCCGATGTTCACGTACTTCTTGCGGATGATCGCCTTGCCGCTTGGTGCCAGCGAACTGTTGAAGTCCGGCAGTTCCTTGAGCAGGTGCGCGCACGACTTGAGCAGCAGCGGCAGGATGGTCAGCTTGACGCCGGCCTTCTCTGCAACGGCTTTCTGAGCGATACGGAACGCTTCCAGGTCGGTGATATCAGCCGAATCGAACTGAGTCACGTGCGGAATGTTCAGCCAGCTGCGGTGCAGGCTCGACGCGCCGATTTGCATCAGGCGGGTCATCGGCACTTCTTCGGTTTCGCCGAAGCGGCTGAAGTCCACGACCGGAATTGGCGGGATGCCCGCGCCACCGGTTGCGCCAGCGGCAGCGGCCGGTGCTTCCTTGGCCTTCTGCATCATGGCTTTGACGTAAACCTGCACGTCTTCTTTCAGCACACGACCGTGCGGGCCGCTTGCGCCGACCGCGCTCAGCTCGACGCCGAATTCACGGGCCAGTTGGCGTACCGCCGGGCCAGCGTGAACCTTGGCGCCTGGCTTGGCCGGTGCAGCCGCGGGTGCGACAGGTGCCGCAGCAGCAGGCGTCGCTGCGGTCGGGGCAGGAGCGCTCGGTGCAGCAGCGGCGGTCGCCGGGGCAGCAGCAGGTGCAGCGCCTTTGACTTTCAGCTTCAGAATCAGGTCGCCAGTACCGACTTCGTCATCCAGCTTGATGGAAATGCTTTCCACCACGCCAGCGGCAGGCGATGGAATTTCCATGCTCGCCTTGTCGGATTCCAGGGTAATCAGCGACTGGTCGGCGGTGACGGTGTCGCCCGCCTTGACCAGTACTTCGATGATCTTGGCCTTGCCCGACGAACCGATATCCGGGACATGAATGTCCTGAACGCTGTCGGCAACTGGTGCAGTTGGGGCCGCAGCGGCTGGCGCCGGAGCAGCGGCAGCCGGTGCAGCAGCCTGAGCTGGCGCGGCAGCAGCCGGGGCCGCAGCACCTGCCACTTCCAGTTCCAGAATCAGGTCGCCAGTGCCGACTTCGTCGTTGAGCTTGACGCTGATGCTCTTGACCACGCCAGCGGCAGGCGATGGAATTTCCATGCTGGCCTTGTCGGATTCCAGGGTGATCAGCGATTGATCAGCCTCGACGGTGTCGCCGACCTTGACCTGGATCTCGATGATCTGGGCCTTGCCCGCCGAACCGATGTCCGGCACGTGCACTTGCTGGGCAGTGGCAGCAGCCGGCGCAGCAGCAGGAGCAGGCGCGGCGGCAGGCGCAGGCGCGGCGGCAGGCGCAGCAGCAGCAGCCGGTTTTGCTTCAGCCTTGGCCGCCGGCGCAGCGGCAGCCGCAGGGGCCGCAGCAGCGGCACCTTCGACTTCCAGCTCCAGCAGTTCGTCGCCTTCTTTCAGGCGGTCGCCCAGCTTCACTTTGATCGCTTTGACGATACCGGCCTTCGGCGCAGGAATTTCCATGCTCGCCTTGTCCGATTCCAGCGTCAGAATGCTCTGGTCGGCTTCGACTCGGTCGCCGACCTTCACAAACAGTTCAATTACTTCACCTTCACCGCTGCCGATGTCAGGTACGCGAATGAGTTCGCTCACAGAGTGTCTCCTCAGCAGTCCAGTGGGTTGCGTTTTTCCGGGTTGATCCCGAACTTGGCGATGGCTTCAGCCACCACTTTAGGTTCGATATCGCCACGGTCAGCCAGTGCTTCCAGGGCTGCCAACACCACGAATTGACGATCGACTTCGAAGAAGTGACGCAGCTTCTTGCGGCTATCACTGCGGCCGAAACCGTCGGTGCCCAGGACTTTGAATTCCTTGGACGGGACCCACTGACGAATTTGCTCAGCGAACAGCTTCATGTAGTCGGTAGACGCGATGACCGGACCTTTACGGCCGTTCAGGCACTCTTCGACATAGCTCAGTTTAGGCTTCTGGCCCGGGTGCAGACGGTTGCTGCGCTCGACGGCCAAGCCATCGCGACGCAGTTCGTTGAAGCTGGTAACGCTCCAGACGTCTGCGGCAACGTTGAACTCTTCACGCAGAATCTTCGCTGCTTCACGGACTTCACGCAGGATGGTGCCGGAGCCCATCAGCTGAACGTGGTGCGCCGCTTCGCGGGTGTCTTCTTCGAGCAGGTACATGCCCTTGATGATGCCTTCCTCGACACCGGCCGGCATGGCTGGCTGCTGATAGGACTCGTTCATCACGGTGATGTAGTAGAAAACGTCCTGCTGCTCTTCGGTCATCTTCTTCATGCCGTCCTGGATGATCACCGCCAGCTCGTAGCCGTAGGTTGGATCAAAGGTGCGGCAGTTCGGGATGGTGCCAGCCAGGATGTGGCTGTGACCGTCTTCGTGTTGCAGGCCTTCGCCGTTCAGCGTGGTCCGGCCGGCGGTGCCGCCGATCAGGAAGCCACGGGTGCGGCTGTCGCCAGCGGCCCAGGCGAGGTCGCCGATACGCTGGAAGCCGAACATCGAATAGAAGATGTAGAACGGCAGCATTGGCTGGTTGTGGCTGGAGTACGAAGTACCGGCAGCGATGAAGGAGCTCATGGCGCCCGCTTCGTTGATGCCTTCTTCGAGGATCTGGCCCTTCTTGTCTTCCTTGTAGAACATCACCTGGTCTTTATCGACTGGCTCGTAGAGCTGGCCGACGGACGAGTAGATGCCCAACTGACGGAACATGCCTTCCATACCGAAGGTACGGGCTTCGTCCGGGATGATCGGGACGATGCGCGAGCCGATTTCCTTGTCCTTGACCAGTTGCGCGAGGATCCGCACGAAGGCCATGGTGGTGGAAATTTCACGGTCGCCCGAGCCGTCCAGGATAGCCTTGAGGGTATTGAGTGGCGGTGTCGGGATATCGAAGCTCTTGGCGCGGCGCTGTGGCACAAAACCGCCCAGTGCCGTGCGGCGTTCGCTCAGGTAACGGGCTTCGGCGCTGTTTGGCTCTGGCTTGAAGAACGGCAGGTTTTCCAGCTCTTCGTCGCGCACAGGGATGTCGAAGCGATCGCGGAACAGCTTCAGGCTTTCAACATCAACCTTCTTGGTGTTGTGCGCGGTGTTTTTCGCTTCGCCGGCACCAGTGCCATAACCCTTGATGGTCTTGGCCAGGATGACGGTCGGTTGTTCTTTGTGGTTGACCGCTTCGTGGTACGCCGCGTAGACCTTGTACGGGTCGTGGCCGCCACGGTTGAGTTTCCAGATCTCGTCGTCGGACAGATCAGCAACCATCGCCTTGAGTTCCGGCGTGTTGAAGAAGTGTTCACGCACGAACGCGCCGTCTTTGGCTTTGTAGTTCTGGTACTCGCCGTCGATGACTTCGTCCATGCGGCGTTGCAGGATACCGTCGACGTCTTTGGCCAGCAGTGGGTCCCAGAAACGGCCCCAGATAACTTTGGTCACGTTCCACTGAGCACCGCGGAACACGCCTTCGAGTTCCTGAATGATCTTGCCGTTGCCGCGAACCGGGCCGTCGAGGCGCTGCAGGTTGCAGTTGATGACGAAGATCAGGTTGTCGAGCTTCTCGCGGCCAGCCAGCGAGATTGCGCCCAGGGATTCCGGCTCGTCGCACTCGCCGTCGCCCAGGAAGCACCAGACTTTCTGCTTGCCTTCAGGAATGAAGCCACGGGCTTCCAGGTACTTCATGAAACGTGCCTGGTAGATCGCCTGGATCGGGCCCAGACCCATGGAAACCGTCGGGAACTGCCAGAAATCAGGCATCAGCCAAGGGTGCGGATAGGACGAGAGGCCCTGACCGTCGACTTCCTGGCGGAAGTTGTTCATCTGGTCTTCGGTGATGCGGCCTTCCATGAACGCACGGGCGTAAACGCCTGGCGAGGTGTGGCCCTGGAAGTAGATCAGGTCGCCGCCGTGTTCGTCGGTCGGGGCCTGGAAGAAATAGTTGAAGCCGATGTCATACAGGGTGGCGCTGGAGGCGAAGCTGGAGATGTGACCGCCCAGATCCGAATCTTTCAGGTTCGTGCGCATCACCATGGCCATCGCGTTCCAGCGTACCAGCGAGCGAATGCGGCGTTCCATGAACAGGTCGCCAGGCATGCGTGCTTCGTGGGTAACGGGAATGGTGTTGCGGTATGGCGTGGTGATGGCGTAAGGCAACTGCGAACCGCTGCGGGTTGCGAGTTCGCCCATACGGGTCATCAGATAGTGAGCGCGGTCTTCGCCTTCTTTGTCGAGAACCGATTCCAGGGCGTCCAGCCATTCCTGGGTTTCGACGGGATCGAGGTCTTGCATGGCTTGCTCCAGGGCGGAAAGGCTTCCAGAATCGGTTGCCTGAGTTTGCGACTGGCCTTGTGGGCAGACGATATAAATTCTTGGATTGCCGAGTGGTAGGTTCCGGCGGCGTGTAGTTTTACTACAAATCATCGGGCATTTCAGCTATCTGGATGTATATACGAGTAGTAAAACTACAGATGAGCGGCTTGTGGCCTCCGGCTGCGTTGTGAGAATAATCGTTAAGGTTGGTCTTTTGCCAACCGAAAAAGGTGAAAGCTTGATGCGGTCTGCCAAAAATAGAGAAATTTCAGCTATTTCTAACCTTTGTTCGACAGTCGATCACGTAGTGCATTTTGAAAATTCACTACATGCCGCCCTCTACACGCCGATCAAGGATAGACCATGAGCCTCCCTCCGCTTGCCGAACTGCCCGGCATTCTCCTGCCGTTTGTCACCCGCGCCGAGCAGTCGTTCCGCACCGCCGTTGCCGAACTCGACGACGACCATGGCCTGTCTGCCTGGACGCCTGAACGCTGGGCGCAATTCGCCCGCGTCACCGCCGCCAGCGACTTCGTGACCGAACAGAGCGTGCGTGACCCCTTGATGTTGCTGGCGCTGGTGCAGTCCGGCGAACTGGACCGCAGTTTCGCGCCCGGCGAGTTGTGCGGGCAGATCGCGGCGGCGGTGAATGCGGCCGAAACCGACGACGAGCTAGGTCGTGCCTTGCGCCGTCAGCGCACCCGTCAGCAAGTGCGGATCATCTGGCGCGACCTGACTCGCCAGGCCGACCTGGTCCAGACCTGCCGCGACCTCTCGGACATGGCCGATGCGAGCATCGATCAGGCCTATCAGTGGTTGTACTCGCGGCATTGCCAGCAGTTCGGCGTGCCCACCGGACGGCGCAGTGGCGAGCCGCAGCAGATGGTCATTCTCGGCATGGGCAAGCTCGGGGCAGTGGAGCTCAATCTGTCGTCGGACATCGACCTGATCTTCGCCTACCCCGAGGGCGGCGAAACCGTTGGTGTGAAACGCTCGCTGGATAACCAGGAATTCTTCATTCGTCTCGGCCAGCGCTTGATCAAGGCGCTGGACCCGATGACCGTCGATGGTTTTGTATTCCGCGTCGACATGCGTCTGCGGCCCTACGGTTCGGCCGGTGCGCTGGTGCTGAGCTTCAACGCGCTGGAGCAGTATTACCAGGACCAGGGCCGCGACTGGGAACGCTACGCGATGATCAAGTCGCGGGTGGTGGCTGGCGATCAAGTGGCCGGCGCGCAACTGCAAGAGATGCTGCGCCCGTTCGTTTACCGGCGTTACCTCGACTTCTCGGCGATCGAAGCGCTGCGCACCATGAAGCAGCTGATCCAGCAGGAAGTGCGGCGCAAGGGCATGGCCGACAACATCAAGCTCGGCTCCGGCGGCATCCGCGAAGTGGAGTTTATCGCCCAGGCGTTCCAGCTGATCCACGGCGGTCGCGACCTGAGCCTGCAGCAACGTCCTCTATTAAAAGTACTGAGTACCCTGGAAGGTCAGGGTTACCTGCCACCGGCCGTGATCAGCGAACTGCGCGAAGGCTACGAGTTCCTGCGGTACACCGAGCACGCGATCCAGGCGATTGCCGACCGCCAGACCCAGATGCTGCCGGACGGCGCGCAGGATCAGGCGCGCATTGCCTTTATGTTGGGATTTGCCGACTGGGAGGCTTTCCATGAGCAATTGATGTACTGGCGGGGCCGCGTGGCGTGGCACTTCGGTCAGGTGATTGCCGATCCCGATGAAGAGGAAGGCACGGAAAGCGAAGTGGTGGTCGGCGGCGAATGGCTGCCGCTGTGGGAAGAAGCCCAGGATGAAGAAGCCGCCTGCCGCCAGTTGGAAGAGGGCGGTTTTGCCGACCCCACCAAGGCCCTGAAAGCGTTGGTCGGTCTGCGCGGCAGCCCGCAACTGCGCGCGATGCAACGCTTGGGGCGCGAACGCCTCGATGCGTTTATTCCGAGGTTGCTGGCTCAGGCGGTCGAGCATGCCAATCCGGATCTGGTGCTGGAGCGTGTGCTGCCGCTGGTTGAGGCGGTGGCCCGCCGTTCGGCGTATCTGGTGTTGCTGACCGAGAACCCCGGCGCGTTGCGACGTTTGCTGACCTTGTGCGCTGCGAGCCCATGGATCGCCGAGCAGATCACCCGCTTCCCGCTGCTGCTCGACGAGTTGCTCAATGAAGGGCGATTGTTCAAACCGCCCCTGGCGCCGGAACTGGCCGCTGAATTGCGTGAGCGTCTGACCCGGATTCCCGAAGACGACCTCGAACAGCAAATGGAAGCCTTGCGGCATTTCAAACTGGCGCACCGTTTACGGGTCGCCGCTTCGGAAATTGCCGGCAGCCTGCCGTTGATGAAAGTCAGCGATTACCTGACCTGGCTCGCTGAAGCGATCCTCGAGCAAGTGCTGGCCCTGGCCTGGCGCCAGACCGTGGCCAAATACGGCACGCCTTTGCGCACCGATGGCACGTTGTGCGATCCGGGCTTCATCATTGTCGGTTATGGGAAAGTCGGCGGCCTGGAACTGGGGCATGGTTCGGACCTGGACCTGGTGTTCATCCACGACGGTGATCCACAGGCGGAAACCAACGGGCCGAAACCTATCGACGGCGCGCAATTCTTCACCCGGCTGGGGCAGCGGATCATTCACTTGCTCACGGCTCAGACCAACTCCGGCCAGCTGTATGAAGTCGATATGCGGCTGCGGCCTTCCGGCGCCTCTGGGTTGCTGGTGAGTTCGGTCGGGGCGTTTGCCCGGTATCAGGAAAACGAAGCCTGGACCTGGGAACATCAGGCGCTGGTGCGGGCGCGGGTGCTGGTGGGCAGCCAGGATGTCGGCCAGGCATTCGAGAAGGTGCGCGCGGCGATATTGGGCAAGCCACGGGACCTGACGACCTTGCGTCAGGAGGTCAGCGAAATGCGCGCCAAGATGCGCGATAACCTCGGCAGCAAGAGCACCGCGGCCGGCACTGCGGCAAACGCCTTCGAGGCCACGGCGCCGTTCGATCTCAAGCAGGACGCCGGAGGTATCGTCGATATTGAATTTATGGTGCAATACGCGGCCCTGGCGTGGTCCGAAACACACCCGCCATTGCTGCGCTGGACGGATAACATCCGCATTCTGGAAGAGCTGGAGCACGAAGGGCTGATGCCCGCCGAAGACGCCAGCCTGTTGCGCGAGGCCTACAAAGCCTACCGCTCCGCCGCGCACCGACAGGCCTTGCAGAAGGACGCCGGGGTGATACCGGGCGACCAGTTTGTCGATGAACGCCGGCAGGTATTGCGGATTTGGCGTGAGCTGGGGTTAAGCTGAAACTGACCTGGAAGGTGGCGGGCTTTTGTGGCGAGGGAGCTTGCTCCTGCTCGGCTGCGAAGCAGTCGTAACTCAGTCGGCGCGGTTCGCCAGATGAAACTCAGTGGCAGGTTTTGGGGCTGCTTTGCAGCCCAGCGGGAGCAAGCTCCCTCGCCACACAGTTTTATGCTGACTGAAATTGATGTGTATGAAATTGATCCGACGAGCCCCAACCGGCTCGTCCAAATGACCTGGCAGCCAAGGCTGCGGGTGCTGGATTCTCGAGGCGGGGAGGCGTATGCCTCCCCGGCTCGTTTATGGAAACCACATGAAAATTCTGATCGTTGGGCCCAGTTGGGTCGGTGACATGGTGATGGCGCAGACACTTTTTCAGTGTCTCAAGCAACGCCACCCGCAATGCGAAATCGACGTCCTGGCCCCCGAATGGAGCCGGCCGATCCTGGAGCGCATGCCCGAAGTTCGTCAGGCCTTGAGCTTTCCACTCGGCCACGGCGCCTTGGAGCTGGCGACGCGTCGGCGCATCGGCAAATCCCTGGCCGGCCAGTACGACCAGGCGATCCTGCTGCCAAACTCCTTGAAGTCGGCGCTGGTGCCGTTCTTCGCCGGCATCCCGAAACGCACCGGCTGGCGCGGCGAATTCCGCTACGGCCTGCTTAATGACGTGCGTACGCTGGATAAAGAACGTTATCCGCTGATGATCGAGCGCTTCATGGCGCTGGCTTATGAGCGCGGTGCCGAACTGCCGACACCGTATCCACGGCCGAGCCTGCAGATCGACCCGGTCACCCGCGAGGCGGCGCTGGCCAAGTTCGGTCTGGCCCTCGACCGTCCGGTGTTGGCCCTGTGCCCCGGCGCCGAGTTCGGCGAATCAAAGCGCTGGCCGTCCGAGCACTACGCCAAGGTCGCCGAAGCGAAGATCCGCGAAGGCTGGCAGGTCTGGTTGTTCGGTTCGAAAAACGATCACGCGGTCGGCGAAGATATCCGCGCGCGGCTGATTCCCGGTCTGCGCGAAGAGTCGGTCAACCTCAGTGGCGGCACCTCCCTGGCCGAGGCCATTGACTTGATGTCCTGCGCCGATTCGGTGGTGTCCAACGACTCCGGCCTGATGCACGTCGCCGCAGCGCTGAACCGTCCGCTGGTGGCGGTCTACGGTTCGACGTCGCCGGGCTTCACGCCACCCTTGGCCGAGCACGTCGAGATCGTGCGTCTGGGCCTCGAATGCAGCCCGTGCTTCGATCGCACCTGCCGCTTCGGTCATTACAACTGTCTGCGCCAACTCATGCCGCAAGCGGTGAACGAAGCCTTGCAGCGGTTGCAAGGCACTGTGGTCGAGGTCAAATAGTTTGCGCGTTCTGCTGATCAAGACTTCTTCGCTGGGCGACGTGATTCACGCGTTGCCAGCGTTGACCGACGCGGCGCGGGCGATCCCCGGCATCACGTTCGACTGGGTTGTGGAAGAAGGCTTCGCCGAAATCCCGACCTGGCACCCGGCCGTGGGCAAGGTGATTCCGGTGGCGATCCGTCGCTGGCGCAAGAACCTCTGGCAAACCCTAAAAAGTGGCGAGTGGAAGCGCTTCAAGCAAAGCGTTCGCGCGACCCAATACGATCTGGTGATTGATGCCCAGGGCCTGCTGAAAAGCGCCTGGTTGACGCGCTATGTCAAAGCACCGGTCGCCGGGCTCGACAAGGACTCGGCGCGCGAGCCCATCGCCGCACGTTTTTATTCCCGTCGCCTGGCGGTGGGCCGTGGACAACACGCGGTAGAGCGGGTGCGTCAATTGTTCGCCCTGGCACTGGGCTACGACTTGCCCAAAGGCCTGGGCGATTACGGCCTGAACGTCGAACGCCTGGTGGAACTGCCGCGCAAGAATCCGTACGTGCTGTTTCTGCACGGCACCACCTGGGACACCAAGCACTGGCCGGAAGCCTATTGGCGTGAACTGGCCGAGCGCGTGGGTTATCTGGGTGTCGCCGTGAAACTACCGTGGGGCAATCCCATTGAAAAAGCCCGGGCCGAACGGATTGCCGCAGGGTTTCGACATGTCGAAGTGCTGCCCAAACTGAACCTGGCGGGTGTCGGCAAAGTACTCGCCAGCGCTCAGGCCTGCGTGGCTGTGGACACCGGCCTCGGCCACTTGGCCGCCGCACTCGACGTACCGACCCTGTCGCTGTTCGGCCCGACCAACCCGGGGCTGACCGGCGCCTACGGCAAGGCACAGATTCACATCGCCAGCGACTTCCCCTGCGCGCCGTGCCTGCAAAAGAAATGTACGTATCAACCGACGGCCGAAGATGCCCGTCAGTTCGACCTGAAACGCGAGTGGCCCCTGTGCTTCACGCGTCTGAATCCCGAGCGTGTCGCGACCCGACTGAGCACGTTGTTACTGGCTGAGGAGCTGCGCTGATGCAATTGGCATTCGTCTTGTACAAGTACTTTCCGTTCGGGGGCTTGCAGCGCGACTTCATGCGCATCGCCCTGGAGTGCCAACAGCGCGGCCATCAGATTCGCGTCTACACGCTGATCTGGGAAGGCGATGTCCCGCCGGGTTTCGAAGTGCTGGTGGCACCGGTCAAAGCCTTCTTCAACCATCGCCGTAATGAAAAGCTCAGCGAGTGGATGGAAGCGGACCTGGCCAAGCGTCCCGTGGACCGTCTGATCGGCTTCAACAAAATGCCGGGGCTGGACGTTTACTACGCCGCCGACGGCTGTTTCGAAGACAAGGCGCAGAACCTGCGCAACTCGCTGTACCGCCGTTGGGGCCGCTACCGGCACTTCGCCGAGTACGAGCGCGCGGTGTTCGCCAAGGACGCCAAGACTGAAGTGCTGATGATTTCCGAAGTCCAGCAGCCGCTGTTCATCAAGCATTACGACACACCGCTGGAACGCTTCCATTTGCTGCCACCGGGTATTTCCCAGGACCGTCGCGCGCCGGCGAATGCCGCTGAAATCCGTGCCGATTTCCGTCGCGAGTTCAACCTCAAGGATGATGAGCTGCTGCTGGTGCAGATCGGCTCCGGGTTCAAGACCAAGGGCGTGGATCGCAGTCTTAAGGCGCTGGCTGCGTTGCCCGCTGATCTGAAGAAACGCACCCGGCTGTTTGTAATTGGCCAGGATGACCCCAAATTATTCCAGATGCAGAGCGCCACCTTGGGGCTCGGCGACAATGTGACGTTCCTCAAGGGCCGCAGCGATATCCCGCGTTTCCTGCTGGGTGCCGAACTGCTGATTCATCCGGCGTATAACGAAAACACCGGGACTGTGTTGCTCGAAGCCTTGGTGGCCGGATTGCCGGTATTGGTGAGTGCGGTCTGTGGTTACGCCCATTACATCGCCGAGGCCGACGCTGGCCTGGTGTTGGACGAACCGTTCGATCAGGCGCAACTGACCCAGTACCTGACCGGCATGTTGAACGACGCTCAAGCACGGGCGGCCTGGAGCCGCAACGGTCTGGCCTTCGCTGAGACGGCCGACCTCTACAGCATGCCGCAGCACGCGGCCGATGTGATTCTGGCGGAGCACGCTTAATGAAGTTGATGCTGGCTGAACCGTTCAAGAGCCTTTGGGCCGGACGCGATGCGTTCACCGAAGTCGAAGGCTTGCAGGGCGAGGTTTACCGTGAACTGGAAGCGCGCCGGACCTTGCGCACTGAAGTGAACGGCAATGGCTTTTTCGTCAAGATCCACCGTGGCATCGGTTGGGGCGAGATCTTCAAGAATCTGCTGACGGCCAAGCTGCCGGTACTCGGCGCGGGCCAGGAGTGGAAGGCCATTCAGCGCCTGAAAGAAGTCGGCGTGCCGACCATGACCGCCGTCGCTTACGGCGAGAAGGGCAGCAACCCGGCGGATCAGCACTCGTTTATCGTCACCGAAGAGCTGGCGCCCACCGTCAGCCTCGAAGACTTCAGCATCGACTGGATCAAGAACCCGCCCGAGCCCAAACTCAAGCGCGCGCTGATCGCCGAGGTCGCGCGCATGACCGGCATGATGCACCGCGCCGGGGTCAACCACCGCGACTGCTACATCTGTCACTTCCTGCTGCACACCGATAAACCGGTGACGGCCGACGACTTCAAGCTCTCGGTGATCGACCTGCACCGCGCCCAGACCCGCCCGGCGATCACCCAGCGCTGGCGCAACAAGGATCTGGCGGCGCTGTACTTTTCGGCCCTGGACATCGGTCTGACCAGACGCGACAAGCTGCGCTTCCTCAAAGGCTACTTCCAACAGCCCTTGCGCCAGATTCTGGGCGAGGAAGCCGGATTGCTCGCCTGGCTCGAAGGCAAGGCCAACAAACTCTACGACCGTAAACAGCGATACGGGGATGCGCTCTGATGCCGGGTTGGAAACTGGAACCTGAATACAGCGACCTGGCGGAAGATTTTGGCAGCCTGGAAGCGGTGTTCGAGCTGCAGGGCGAACGCTTGACCCGCGACCCGTTGTCCGAGGTCATCCGCGTCAATCGCAACGGCGTCAATTATTACGTCAAACGTTACGTAGGTGCCGGCAAAGGCCTGCGCCGTTATTTGGGCAAGCCTCGGGTCAAGGCCGAATGGCAGAACCTCAAGCGTTTCGCCAAGTGGGGCATTCCGACCGCTGAAGTGGTTGCCTGGGGGCTGGAGCGGCGCGGTGCGGCGTATGCCCGTGGCGCGATGATCACCCGCGAACTGCCCAACACCGAAGACTTGTCGGCCCTCGCAGACCGGCACGATCCCAAGTTGGCGGACCGCGCCTGGGTCGATACGGTCAGTCGTCAGTTGGCCGGTTACACCCGGACCATGCACGACAACCGTTTCACCCATAACGATTTGAAGTGGCGCAACCTGTTGATCGACGACGAGGCCAAGCTGTTCCTGATCGATTGCCCCAACGGCGATTTCTGGCGCGGCTTCTGGCTCAAGTACCGGATCACCAAGGACCTGGCCTGTCTCGACAAGGTGGCCAAATATCACCTGTCGGCCACCCAGCGCTTGCGCTTTTACCTGCAATACCGCCAGCGTGACCGGCTGAACGCCGACGACAAAAAACGCATCCGGCACGTGGTGAGATTTTTCGAGGGACGCGAATGACTGATTTTCTGGCCGCTGAAGACCGTGCGCTGCTTGAGCGTCACGGCCTCGGCACTTTTGACGCACTGTGGGCTCGGCAGCTCGACGCGGTGGATGAACCCAACACCGTCGGTGGCGGCTGGAGCAGCGTGTTTCGGCTGGATCTGGAAGGTCATGGCTTCTACCTCAAGCGCCAGAGCAACTACCTGACGCGCACCTTCCATGCGCCGTTCGGCGAACCGAGTTTTGCCCGCGAGTTTCGCAACATCAGTCGTTATCAGAAGTTGGGTATTCCGGCGCTGAAAGCGGCGTTTTTTGGTGAGCGCAAAGTCGACGGGGAAGTGCGGGCGGTTCTGCTGACGCGCGCGCTGGACGGTTGGGACGATCTGGATTCGCTGTTGCAGCGCTGGTCGGACCTGAGCGAGGCGCAACACTCGGCCATTATGAAAGCCTGTGGCGAACTGGCGCGGCGCCTGCACGGCGTGCGCCAGGTCCACGGTTGCTTCTACCCCAAACACATTTTTCTGCAGGCCACGGGCGACGGTTATCAGGCGCAGTTGATCGACCTGGAAAAAACCCGGCCGTTGCTGTTCGGCCAGCGTGACCGGGTCAAGGACCTGGAGCCGCTGCTGCGCCGCGCCCCGGAATGGACTGAAGCGCAGTTGCGCGAGTTGTTGTCGGTTTACGTGGATCAGCCACGGGACAGTTCGCTGGTGGACAGTTGGGTTTCGCGCCTGACCGCGCGACGCAGTCACAAGGAGGCGCGCTGATGCGCTTGTCCGAATTGAAAGGCGCCGGTCGCAGCCCGAGCTTGCCGATGAGTATTTCACTGGCCGACGCCGCCGGGCCCGCCGAGCTGCAGTTGCTGAGCTTGTTGCGCGTATTGCCGGGGCAGCGTTACGTCGGCGCCGGCGTGTGGCGCGGTCGGCCGGTACTGGCCAAGTTGTTGGTCGGCAGCAAGGCGGCGCGGCATTTTCAGCGTGAACTGGACGGCGTGCGTTTGCTCGCCGATCAAGGGCTGACCACGCCCCAGTTGCTGGTGGACGGCCTGAAAGAAGGCGAGGGCGGCTGGTTGCTGTTCGATTTCCTTGAGGGTGCCGAAAGCCTGGGGGAGACCTGGAAAAAAGTCGAACACTTGCCAGTGCTGGCGGATATGCAAGGGGCCGTGCTGGCCGAGGCGTTGGGCGCCATTGGCCAAATGCATCGCAAGGGGCTCTGGCAGGAAGACCTGCACCTGGACAACCTTTTGCGTCAGCGAGGTCGGTTGTACCTGATCGATGGCGGCGGCGTCTGTGCTGAAACGCCGGGCCAGCCGCTGTCACGGCAAAAGGTCCTGGAAAACCTCGGCGTGTTCTTCGCCCAGTTGCCCAAGTCGCTGGAACCGTTCACCGAAGAATTGCTGGTGTATTACCTGCTGAGTAACGGCGAACACGCGTTGCCGATGGAAGCGTTGCAGAAGCAGATCGACAAGGTTCGCAGTTGGCGTTTGAAGGACTATCTGATCAAGGTGGGCCGCGAGTGCTCGTTGTTCAGCGTTCAGCGCGGCGCGTTCGGCCTGCGGGCCATTCGTCGCGAAGAAGCAGCAGCTATGCTGCCGGTGCTGGAGCAGGCCGATGCGTTGCTCGATCAGGGTCATTTGTACAAGACCGGCGGCGCGGCGAGCGTAGGAAAAGTCGAGGTTGATGGTCGGACGCTGGTGATCAAGCGCTACAACATCAAAGGCTTTGCACACTGGCTCAAACGCTTCTGGCGCCCGAGCCGTGCCTGGCACTCGTGGCGCGAAGGCAATCGCCTCGCGTTCCTCGGCATCGCCACGCCCAAACCGTTGGCGTTGCTGGAAAAGCGTTTTCTCTGGTTGCGCAGCCGGGCGTACCTGGTGACCGAGTATCTGCCGGGGCCGGACATCATTGAGCGCTTTGCGCCGTATGTCGACAGTGGTGCTGCGCCCGAAGTTGAATTGCTGGCGCTGGATCATTTGTTTGCCGAGCTGATCCGTGAGCGCATCAGTCATGGGGATTTCAAGGGACATAACCTGTTCTGGCAGCAGGATCGCTGGGCGCTGATCGATCTGGATTCGATGTGTCAGCATGGCTCTGTGGGGAGCTTTGCCCCGGCGTATGCGCGGGACCGGGCGCGGTTCATGCGTAACTGGCCCGAGAGCAGCGCGCTGTATCAGGTCATCGATCAGCGTCTGCCCAAGGACATCTCGGGCGCTGCCTGAATCGGGTCTTCGACCCTATCGTCGGAACAGTCAACCGAGATTGAGGAGACAAGTTCTTGCGAACTGTCCTACATGATCCCCAGACCCCATGAACTGTGCCCTGAATAGCCGCGATGCTAGTTTGCCTGATGTTCACGGAGGGCAAATTTTGACCATAAAAACGGCTGTTGCGATCGGTACTATCTCACTGGCTTTATCAGGTTGCGGGACCGCACTGACGGTGCTGCAAGATGACGAAGACGCCACTCGCGGCCTGCGAAAACAAAAAACCTACTGCCAGTCCATCCCCCGCATGTACAGCGGCCTGGCCTACGACTTCTGCATCTTGAATGCCCCGCCTGATCCCACCGGCTTCCTTGTCCCCTTTGTGTTGCTGGACCTGGCCCTGTCGGGGGTCATGGACACCGTTTCCTTGCCCTATACGATTTATCGCCAGGCCACCGACGGCAATCTCGGTATTTACTGGCGGGCAGGTCGCGGATAAGCGGGATGCCACGCTTTCGTCCAGGAGGGCAATAAGCGCTGGGTCATTCCCGCCATGTTTACGCTATAATCCCGCCCTTTAGCTGTCTCTCGCCCCTTGCGAGGGGCACATTAATTTTTGAGGCGCTTGTCGCCTGCATGCAGACTAAAGAGGCTAGACCCCTGTGGCATTGACGATTCTTGGCCTGTCCGGCGCCCTTAGCCATGATCCTTCCGCAGCGTTGTACATCGACGGCAAGCTGGTCGCGGCGGCGGAGGAAGAGCGCTTCGTACGCGATAAACATGCAAAGAACCGCATGCCTTACGAATCGGCGAAGTTCTGCCTCGAGCAGGCGGGCATCAAACCGTCCGACGTAGACGTGGTCGCGATCCCGTTCGCCCCGATCAGCCTGTTCGGCAAGGCGCGCTGGCACTACGCCAAGCGTTACTGGTACGCCCCGGACCGCGCACTCGACGCGATCCTGATGGGCAATCGTCGCTACAAGCGCTATCGCAACAAGATCGTGTTCTGCCTCGAGCAGTTGGGTTTTGACCCGAAGAAAATCAAGATCGAACCTGTCGAGCACCACTTGGCTCACGCCTCCAGCGCTTACCACTGCTCCGGTTTCAAAGAGAAAACCGCGATCCTCGGGATCGACGGCAAGGGTGAGTACGCCACGACCTTCTTCGGTTACGGCGAGAACGGCAAGATCCACAAGATCAAGGAATTCTTCGATCCGGACTCCCTCGGCGGCTTGTATGGCGCGATCACCGAGTTCCTCGGTTTCGAGATGCTCGATGGCGAATTCAAGGTCATGGGCATGGCGCCTTATGGCGACCCGAGCAAATATGATTTCTCGCGCCTGGCCTCGTTTGAAAACGGCGAACTGGTGATCAACACCGACTACGCCAACGTCATCGGCCTGCGTCGCTATAAAGAGAAGGGCAAAGGCTTCTACTTCTCGCCGAAGCTGATCGAGTGGCTGGGGCCGAAGCGTGAAGGCGACATCGCCGACGAACCTTACATTCACTACGCGGCGAGCATGCAAGCGCTGTTTGAAAAAATCTCGCTGCAGATGATCGACCACTACCTGGGCGACGTGCTCAAGGAAACCGGCAAACTGGCCTTCGCCGGTGGCTGTGCGTTGAACGTCAAGCTCAACCAGAAAATCATCGCCCGTGACGACGTCACCGAGTTGTTCGTGCAACCGGCGTCCGGCGATGCCGGTACGGCGGTCGGCGCAGCAGCCTATGTATCTCACGCCCGTGGCGTCCCGGTCGAGAAGATGGAACACGTCTACCTCGGCCCGTCGTACAGCAACGAAGACGTGATCGCCGCGTGCGCTCGTCACGCGAGCAAGCCGACCTGGCGCAAGCTTGAGAACATGCCGGAAAACATCGCCAAGATCATGGTCGATGGCAACCCTGTGGCCTGGTTCCAGGGCCGCATGGAGTTCGGTCCGCGCGCGTTGGGCGGTCGTTCGATCATCGGTTGCCCGAGTGCAACCGGCGTGGCTGACCGGATCAACCACCAGATCAAGTTCCGCGAGCGCTGGAGGCCTTTCTGCCCGTCGATGCTCGACACCGTCGCCCCGCAGATGATCAAGATCGATCACCCGGCGCCATTCATGACCTTCACCTTCGAAGTGGCGGAAGAGTGGAAGGCCCGCGTGCCAGAAGTCGTCCACGAAGACGGCACTTCCCGGGCCCAGGTGCTCAAGCGCGAATACAACCCGCGCTACTACGACATGATGAAGGCGCTGGAAGTACTGACCGGCAACGGCGTGTCGCTGAACACCTCGCTCAACCGTCGTGGCGAGCCGATGATCTGCTCGCCGACCGACGCGCTGAACATGTTCTTCGGTTCCGATCTACAGTATCTGATCATGGAAGACATCCTGGTGGTCAAAGAGGGCGCCAACGCTTATGACACGCTCGGCTGAACGCCATGTGTTGCAGTTCTGCCACGGCTATGACGGGCCGTTCCTGGACTGTGCCCGGCAGTACGCCAGCCTGTTCGCGGGGACGGGTTATCGGGTGACCACGGTTTTTTTGACCGGGGTCGCCGATAGCGAAGTCGCCGCGAACTGCGCTTCCGATGAAGTGCTATTCATGGAATACAGCTCCAAGGCCATTCGTGGCCTGAAGCTGGGCGCCATCGGCGATCTGCGCAAGATCGCCGCCTCGCGCAATTTCAGTTTCTGCATTGCTCACCGCTTCAAGCCGATCTACATCGCCTTGCTCGGCACCTCGCTGCCGGTGATTGGTGTGCATCACGCGTTTGACGATTACAAACGCGGCACCCGCAAACTCTTCGCGCATATATTCCGCAAGCGCCTGAGCCTGCTCGGGGTCTCCGATGCGGTGCGTGACGACATGCGCCGTTGCCTGCCGAAATGGCCGGCCGGGCGGATTCAGACGCTCTATAACCGTGTGGATGTGCCGGCGTTGCAGACCAGTCAGGTGTCGGTCCGAGAGGCCCGGGAAACCCTCGGTCTGTCGGCGGATGCCTGGATTGTCGGTAACGTCGGGCGGCTGCATCCGGACAAAGACCAAGCCACGCTGCTGCACGGATTTGCCGAGGCATTGTCGGGCTTGCCGGGCAACAGCCAACTGGTGATCCTCGGCAGCGGTCGACTGGAACAGGACCTCAAGGCCCTGGCCCGTGAACTGGGAATCGGCGACCGCGTGCTGTTCCTCGGCCAGGTGCCGGATGCCCGTCGCTACTTCCGTGCCTTTGATGTGTTTGCCCTGAGTTCTGATCACGAACCCTTCGGCATGGTGCTGCTCGAAGCCATGGCCGCCGGCGTCCCGTTGCTTGCCACCGCGTGCGGTGGGGCCAAGGAAGTCGTTGAAGGCGTGGGCATTCTGTTCCCGCTGGGCGATGCCGAACACTTGGCCCAAGGTCTGCAACATCTGGCCGCGATGGACGACCAGCAACGTCACCAGTGCGCCGAGCTGATGCTCGATCGCCTGCGTGAACGTTTCTCCGACCGCGCGGTACGCGATGCTTTCTGGCATTTGCCACACGTCACAGAACTGGCACCGAGGGGCTGATGCTCAACCGATTTCAAGGCTGGCGCGAACGAGGCTGGGCGGTGGTCGACGCCTCGACTTATGCACAGGCCTGGCAACGTTTTGGCGGCAGCGTCGCGACTCACCCTCTGGTGGTTGAACGTCTGGCACAGTTGGCCGACATCCCGGTGCGTTACCTGGCCTGGGAGCAAAACGGTGAAGTGAAAGCCGCCATCCCGACCTGGGGCCGCGACCTGGCGCTGTCCAAAGACGTGCTCAAACGTCGCGGTAAAAAGGGCTTGTTCGACCTCGGCAATGCCGAGTTGATCCTGCCGGCCGCCGCTGATGCGCAAGCACCGCTGCGCCATCGCGGACGTTATTTGTCGGCGCTGAACGAAGGCCGTTTCACCGACATCAAGTTGCAGGCCGAACAACTGGCCATGGCCCGCACGCCCGAAGAACTGTCGAAAAAATTCCGCTATAACCAGCGCCGTGAATTGCGTCTGCTGGAAGAGGCGGGCGGGGTGGTGCGGCCGGTCGCCGAATTGTCCAGTACTGAGCTGGCCGCGATCTACTGCGACCTGTTCCAGCGCCGCTGGGGCTTCCCGGCCACTGGCGCGGAACGTATGGGCGAGGTGATCGAGCTGCTGCGCGACTTGCTGATCGGCTCGGTGATTTTTCTCAACGATGCACCGATCGCGATTCAACTGGTGTACCGCGTCGAAGCGCCGGAGTGGATCAGCGTCGAGTACATCAATGGCGGCGTCGACCCCGAAACGCGCGAGTTCAGCCCCGGTAGCGTGCTGAGTTTCCTCAACACCCAAAGTGCCTGGGAACACGCACGCGCCCTGGATAAACCCTTGCGGTTTTCCTTCGGTCGCGCCGACCGGGAATACAAGGACCGCTGGTGCAATCCTGTGCCGGTCTTCACCGTGTGAGTGAACCCATGAGTCGCAAACAGCAACTGCTCAAGCGCCATCGGCGCAACAAACGCATCGGCCTGTTGATCGCGCTGGTGCTGTTGATTGCCATCGGCGTGCTGGTAGCGTGGTGGTTGCCGCTGGTACTCGGGGTACTGGGCTGGATTGCCCACGAGGCGTGGTTCGCCGACCATTTGTTCTATTCGCCAAAAGACGATTACCAATACAGTTTTCCGCCGTACACCCCGCAGCCCAAGGTGCATCTGGACGGTGAGCGTCTGCGCCTGGACGAAGGCGTGATGCTGGTCGACGACGCAACGCTGGTGTTGGCGCTGCGTTTAAAAAGTACATGGCTGGGGCGATTTATCGACCCGGTGGTCGAGTTGCTGGGTGGCGATAACCCAGACCGGCAAACCTTTGAACGCGGTGTGAATGGCCTGCGCTATCTGAACCTCAGCGGTCAGGCGCAAGTGTTGTCGCGGGGCGAGTTGCGCCTGCACGGACGCTTCTGCCGCCTGCTCGGAGAGCCGGTGCTGTGGGCGCTGGAGCAACCGGATTACCGCCGTCAGCGGGTGATGGTGATCGCGCCTCACGCCGACGACGCCGAACTGGCTGCCTATGGTTTGTACAGCCAGGCCGATGAAGCCTGGATCGTCACCCTCACCGCCGGTGAAATCGAAGCCGAACACTATCAACAGCTGGGCCTGAACAAAGTCGAGGCCGCCCGACTCAAGGGCCGTTTGCGCGCCTGGGACAGCATCGCGGTGCCGCGTTGGGCGGGTGTGCCTGAAGCGCATTGCGTGCAGCTGGGTTATTTCTGCCTGCAACTGGCGGCGATGCAAGCCGCGCCAGCGCAGCCGATGGGTTCGCGTGAAGCCGAGTTGAGCGACACCCGCGTGTATCGCCAGTTGAATCCGTTTGCCCTGCCGGGCGACATCGACGGCGCACCGACCTGGAACAACCTGCTGGCTGATTTACGCGAATTGCTGTTGCGGGCTCGACCTGAAGTGATCGTGCTGCCGCACCCGACCCTCGACCCTCATCCCGATCATATCTGCGCTCAGCAAGCGGTCCTCGAAGCGCTGAAGGGTCTGGAGTGGCAGCCGACCACGTTACTGGGCTACGCCAATCATCTGCACGACAACGACCGCTGGCCGATGGGCGATGCGGGGCATGGCATCGCCTTGCCGCCGGCCTTCGACTCCACCACACCGATGCAGCCTTGCTGCCTGCCGCTGTCGCTGGACCTTCAGCGTGATAAAGCCATGGCGCTGAGCATGATGCACGACCTGCAACCGCCCATGCCGTTCAAGCGACGTTTGCGTCGGTTGATACAGCGCTTGTTGGCCCGTAGAGTGCCGCCCCTTTATGGCGAGAACGAATTTTTTCGCAAGGCGGTCAGACGCCATGAGTTGTTATGGCTTTTGAAACATGGTGAAACATCTCGACAGCAGAAATGACGTACTTCGCTGTCTAGCATGGCCGCGTCTTAAACAACTGCAGTGAATCTTCTGTGACCAACTCACTCCCGCGCATTGTTTTTCTGATTCCGTATTTCGGCCAATGGCCGTTCTGGATGCCGTTTTTTCTCGAGAGTTGCCGTCGCAATGCCGACATCGACTGGTTGCTGTTCAGCGACTGCGGCACGCCCGAGAATCTGCCACCCAACGTCACTGTCGAGTGCATGACGTTCAGGGAATACTGTGGGCTGGTGTCGCAACGACTGGATATCGACTTTGCACCGGCTGCGGCTTACAAGCTCTGCGACATCAAGCCGGCGCTGGGGCATATTCATGCCGACCGGCTGCAAGGCTATGATTTCTGGGGGTTCGGCGATATTGATCTGGTGTATGGTGACCTGCGAAGTTACTTCACCCCGGATCGGCTGGCCGCTTATGACCTGTTCTCGACTCACGAGCGACGGGTGGCAGGGCATCTTTGCCTGATGCGCAACAACGCCCGCAAGCGTGAGTTGTTCATGCAGATGAAGGACTGGCGAAAGCGCTTCACCGATCAGGAGCATCATGCGCTGGACGAGGGCGCATTCAGTCGGATCTTCCTCTGGCGCAAGAATTTCCCCGAGCCATTGTTCACCTTGGTGGGCAAGTTCAATCCGTGGCGTCGGCGCAGCGAATTCACCGAGGCGTTCAGCACCCCGGGTGGCTGCATCAAGTGGCACGACGGTACGGATGATTTTCCGCATCACTGGTATTGGCGAAATGGCTGTTTGAGTAATGATCGCGATGGCGATCGCCGGTTTCCGTATTTCCACTTCGTTTGCTGGAAACGCAACGAGTGGTCGCGGTTGCCACCACCCGATCCAGCCGAGGTCAGGCGTATTGCCGCCGAACCGGCCTGGGTCATCGATGCGACTGGTTTTCACCGGGGAGAGTTATGAGTCAACGGTCAAAGGTTCTGCAATTGCAGCCTGACTACAACGTCAAAGCCCATGATTTTGCCGACCTCGCGGAGCAGATCGTCAAGGCGCTGCCGAGTGATCGCTATGAAGTCACTGCGGCATTCCTGCGTGGCAAGCCCGGGCCAGGCGAGGCTGTGAGCCGGGCTGACCGTTCGGTGTATTTCGAATTTTCCGACAAGTCCCTCAAGGGCATGCGCCTGCGGGCGATGTGGGCGCTGTACAAGTTTTGCCGCGCAGAAAAATTCGACGTGGTGATTTGTAACCGCTTCAAGCCGGTGAACATGATGCTGACGCTCAACCGCTGGTTGAAAGTCCCGCTGTGCATCGGCATTTCCCACGGTTTTGGCGAGTACGACCGGTTTTACCGGCGCCGCCAGACCCAGCGCCTGATCGATCGTCACTGGCGCTTTGTCGGTGTGTCGCCGGCGGTCAAACAGTACCTGCTGGACTGTGACTGCGGTTTCACCGACCAGAATACTTACGCCATCACCAACGCCATCGACATCGAACAGGCCGAAGGCTTGCAGCACAGCCGCGAGCGCGCCCGCGAATTGTTGGGCATCGATCCGTCGGTGCGTTTGATCGGGGCGTTGGGTCGCCTGGTGCCGGTCAAGGGTCACACCTATCTGTTGCAGGCGTTTGCTGCCCTCAAAGACAAATACCCGAACACCCAGTTGGCGATCATCGGTGCCGGCCGCGAAGAGTCGCGCCTGAAAGCCGAAATCGAAAGCCTGGGCCTGACCGGTCGCGCACACCTGCTGGGCTTCAAGGAAATCGCCTTGCAGTACATCCGCGCGTTCGACATCTGGACCATGCCGTCCCTGGCTGAAGGTCTGGGGCTGGCGCTGCTCGAAGGCATGAGCGGACATCTGCCGGTGATTGCCTCCAGCGTGCCGGCCATGCTGCCGCTGATTGAAGGCGCGGGTGGGCTGACGATTACACCGAAGGACGTGCCGAGCCTGGTCGCGGCGCTGGATAACTACCTCGGGCTGTCGGATGACGAGCTCAAGGCCAAGGGCGAGCAGTCCTACCGTTATCTCCAGGAACAACATGACATCGAGGTGTTCCGTCAGGAATACCTGAACCTGATCGACTCTGGCCTGGAACAGGCCCGCAAGGAACAACCATGAGCGACGCCCTACCCCTCGTATCTGTCATCATTGCGTCGTACAACCACGCTCCCTATATCGAGGAAAGCATTCTCAGCGTCCTCAACCAGACCTATAAGAACATCGAGCTGCTGGTGGTCGATGACGGTTCCAAGGATGACAGCGTCGAGCGGATCAAGGCATTGCAGGAGAAGCACGGTTTCGATTTCCGGGTTCAACAGAACCAGGGGTTGACCAACACCCTCAATGCCGCCATTGCCCGTTCAAAGGGCAGCCTGATCGTACCATTCGGTTCCGACGATATCATGCTGCCGGAGCGCATCGCGACTCAGGTGGCGTACATGGATGGCAAGCCCGAGGTCGGTATCTGCGCCGGCAACATCGAGCTGATCGATGCCGACGGCAATCTGTATCCCGAGAAGCGCCAGCGCCGTGATGTGCCGTTCCGTCGTCTGGATTTCGATGACATGTTCCTGGAGCGCAAACCCTATCCCCCCGCGCCAACCCTGATGATCCGCCGGGAAGCGCTGGACAAGGTGGGTGGGTTCGATCCGAACATTCGCCTGGAAGACTTGCTGATCGAGCTGAAGGTGACCCGTGCGGGTTACTTTATCGATGGCCTGAATGTGCTGATGGCGCGCTATCGCAAGCACGCCACCAACTCCTACAAGAACCATCGCTTCATGGTCGACAACATCCTGCGCTCCTACGCGCTGTTCAGCGATCATCCGCTGTACGACGAGGTGCGTTACAAATTCCTGAGTTCGATGTTCCTCAAGACCGCCAACCGTGATCGCAAGCTCGCCCGCGAGCTGCTGGCGCAGATCCCGTTCAGGGCCTGGAACAAGAAGACCTGGCGCGGTCTGGGGCGACTGTATTTCTCGCCGCTGGAAAAAGACTGAGGTCGTGACGCGATGTAGCAGCCGGACGCAGGCTGCTACCTAGAAAGCGTTGCCTGCTTCAGAAAGGGCGCGTTGAAAGCTTCAGCGAGCGATCTTCTCCGCCAGGCTC
This sequence comes from Pseudomonas sp. LBUM1669, assembly GCF_059695705.1. Taxonomy (NCBI): domain Bacteria; kingdom Pseudomonadati; phylum Pseudomonadota; class Gammaproteobacteria; order Pseudomonadales; family Pseudomonadaceae; genus Pseudomonas; species Pseudomonas sp. LBUM1669. The sequence goes on from NZ_CP166784.1 coordinate 529,081, forward strand.
TTGTCGGCCTTTTTGCCTTGGCGCAGCCACTGCAAGACCTTCTTGCCGGCCGCCATGCCCGGCTTCTCTACATACAGGAACGTCAAGCTGCTGATGACGATCAGCAGGCAGGTGCATACGGCCAACAGCGACAGATAGGTCCAGGTGTCACGAGCGTCCAGGTGCAGCACCAGCGGCAGGCGTTGCACCATCACCCACAGCACGAACCCGTGCAGCAAATAGGTGCTGTAGCTGATTTCCCCGAGCCAGCGGATGCTGCGCGGTTTGAGAGCGCCGAACAGGCTGTTGCCGGATGCCACGATCACGAAAAACAGTGACATGAGCAGCAGCGGCTTCGGGCTGAACGCGCGGTTGAATGCCGTAAAGGCAATCGCCAACGCCAGCAACGCGATAATCCCCGCCATGCGCGTCTGACTCCAGGCCACCAGTTGTGGCCGGCGAATCCAGTACGCGGCGCCGATGCCGCCGAGGAAGCTCGCCAGGAAGTGTTTTTTCAGCGAATGCTCCCAGCCGACCAACTGGTAAAGGGCATAAATTCCGATCAGGCACAGCACCACTTGCAACCAGCTGCCACGGTAGATGAACACCATGGCGGCGAGGGGCAGGGCGAGATAGAAAAACACCTCGTAGCCCAGGGTCCAGGTGACGTTGGAGATCAGCATGCCGGTTTGGTGGTACTGGTTGACGTCCGGTCGGTCGAACGTCAGCCAGGCCAGTATCTGCCCCGCCAGTTGGATGCCGGGGTCCCTGAGTTCCCAGTTCTGCATGTAGAACACCGTGACAAATACAATCAGCATCAACGGCAGGTACAACGGGTAGAGGCGAAACACCCGAGAGACTGCGAAGGCCAGCCAGTCGTGTTGACGTCCCTGAGTGAGCAATCGGTTCCAGAACAGAAAACCGGTGATCATGAAAAACAACGCGACGCTGGCCTGGCCAAGCTGCGAGTAGAAGTTGCTCGGCGGAAATTCGATAACACCGGTGCGCAGGAAGATCCAGGTGATAACCGAATGGTGCACGAACACACCAAACGCCAGATAGCCGCGTAGCCCATCAATGCTGGCAGAGCGGCTTTCACCTGAATGCTCCAGGTGACGGGCGATTTTCGGAACGGCGCGCCACAACAGGGCGGCAGTCAAGATGGCGAGCAGATAGGCCGCCAGCGCAATGAGCGGGTTGGTTTCAGTCATCAATGAGCCCGGGCCGGGGAACTCCCGGCCAGCACCTGCCTGTGCAGGTTATCAACAGCGGATTTCGACGCCATCATGGCGTATCCCTGGAGCAGCGCTTCGAAATGGTCTTCGAACAACCAGCGCTTATCCACCGTGTAGCGCTGCATATGGCGCAGATTACGCTGACGCAGGGACAGGCTCAGCGACGAAGGATAAATACGCATGTCGGCCACATCAATCAGGCCGAACTCGCCATCTTCCAGCACCAGCACGTTACCCAGATGCAGCGAGCGGAAATAGACGCCCTGTTCATGCAGTTGCGCCATGAATTTGCCGAACCGCTCTACCAGCGCCTGACGTACCGCCGGTGCGGTAATGCCTTGCAGCACCTGACGCAGCGTATTGCCCGGCAGTGGAGAGTAGTGCACGGCGCTGCTGCCATCGTCGAGCCGATACAGGTCAAGGATTTTCGGGGTGGGAATACCCAGGTTGCGCAATTGCTCGCTGTTGACCGCAAAGCGTTCGGAATAGGGGTTGAAGCTGCCCGAGGTGTACCAGCGACGGCGGCGGAACAGCTTGAGAAAGCTGCCATCGACCAGGCGCAGGACTTTGGGGCCCAGGCCATCTTCTTCAATGATTTGTGCGTCGCTGATCAACTGCTGTTGAGCGGTGGGCGTCAGCGTCTTGACAGGTATTGCCAGCAGGCGTCTGGCGCGCTGGTTGATGCTCAGCGCAGCGATCAGCGCCAACGGAATCCACAGCAGGAACCAGTGCTCCTTCGGTCGGGAAATGATCCCGCCACCTTCGGTCAAACCCGCGCCAATGCCGAATACCAGCCAGGTCGAGGCGATGATCAGCAGCGGTTGCACCCGTTGCCGCCAGCTGCTCAACAGCCCCCAGGCCTGGAAAAACAACCACGGCAGAAGACCGAGAATACCCACGTAATAGAGCACGCCCAAGGCGAAGCTGTGAGGTTCCTGCAAGCTATAACCAACACCGGGATCCACGGTCAGGCTGGCGTTGTAACCATGACCAATCCACGGATGATCGGCGATTTTACCGAGCACCATCTGCCAGATTTCGAAACGATAGGAGTCGCCTCGCAGAATGATCATCTGCGAAAACACGAGTATTACCAGCGCCCCGGCGACGGCCAGGGCGCCCAGCAGGACCAGGGAGCGACGGCCCCAGCAGATGACGCTTAACCACAGCGAGGCCATGGTCAGCGCAACCAGCGGGGTTCTGGAGCCGGTCGCAATTACTGCGGCGAACATCACGGCCATCGCCGGGATGCTCAGCCAGAGCATCTGCCGACGTTTGCAGGTCATGCTATAGCTCAGCCAGTACGCGCAGAAAAAGCCAAACATGTGAGAGCTGAGCAATGGATTGTCGAAGGCGCCACCGCCGACCAGTCGCAATCCGGGCTCGTAGACTCGGGTGAACATGAACAAATCGTAAACTGTGCCGATCAGACCCACTAGTGCGGCGCTGAACAGCAGCGGCTGGAGGATTTCGCTGCGGTAACGCACCAACAGGTAGCAACCCGCGAACAGCAGCAAGGTATGCAGCGGGGGTTTGAACTGGGCGGCGATGCGTTCGCTGCCTGGCCCCCAGCACAAACTGATCAACGCCCAGGCGGCAAACAGAAACACCGCAATAAAGATCGGCTCTCGGAGTAATTCCTTGAATTCACGAGGCCGCAAACAAAGGGCAATCAGCGCTGGAATGCTGAACAACCCATAAAAAAGCTTGTGGTGCAAACTTCGTCCCGGCAGGAAAAACAGCGCACAAAGGAGCAGGAAATAGCCGACCGGAAGAATCCAGAGGCAAATGAAATCGAAGACTCGATTGGAAACGTTATTGAAACCGCTGAGTTGCATGCTGAGAGATTCAATCCTGAAGTTGATCGGCCATTTTGGGGTGATGGCTATTTGACGCTTAATTTGACGCCTAACAATAACAGCCTTTATGCGATTGCCAGAACCCTGAGGAAGCTGTGCTAAAGTCAGCGTCCTTTTTATCGACATTCGCGTGATATGACCGACTCCAGTCTCTCCGCAAGCCCTTCGAGCTTGAAAATCTACTTCCGTCTGCTCGGCTATGTCCGGCCGTATATCAGTCTGTTTCTGATCAGCATCGTCGGTTTTCTGATTTTCGCTTCGACGCAGCCAATGCTCGGCTACATTCTCAAGTACTTTGTCGACGGCCTGTCCAACCCCGAGGCAGTGCTGTTTCCAACCGTGCCTTACCTGCGTGACCTGCAACTGCTGCAGGCGGTGCCGTTGCTGATCATCCTGATCGCCGCATGGCAGGGGCTGGGATCTTATCTGGGCAACTACTTTCTGGCCAAGGTTTCCCTCGGGCTCGTCCATGATTTGCGTGTTCAGTTGTTTAATAACCTGCTGGTTTTGCCCAATCGGTACTTCGACAAGCATAACTCGGGTCATCTGATTTCACGCATCACCTTCAACGTGACGATGGTCACCGGGGCGGCCACAGATGCGATCAAGGTCGTAATCCGAGAAGGCATGACGGTCATCTTCCTGTTCGCCTCGCTGCTGTTCATGAACTGGAAGCTGACGCTGGTGATGGTTGCGATCCTGCCGTTGATCGCTGTGATGGTGCGCACCGCGAGCAAGAAATTTCGCAAGCAGAGCAAAAAAATCCAGTTAGCCATGGGTGACGTGACGCACGTGGCTTCGGAAACCATCCAGGGCTATCGCGTGGTGCGCAGCTTCGGCGGCGAAGTCTACGAAGAAAAGCGCTTTTACGAGGCCAGTCAGGGCAACACCGACAAACAACTGCGAATGACCCGTACCGGCGCCATCTATACGCCGTTGCTGCAACTGGTGATCTACAGCGCCATGGCGGTGCTGATGTTCCTGGTGCTGTACCTGCGTGGCGATGCGTCGGCCGGTGATATGGTCGCCTACATCACCCTGGCCGGCCTGCTGCCCAAGCCGATCCGCCAATTGTCCGAAGTCAGCTCGACTATCCAGAAAGGTGTGGCTGGTGCCGAGAGCATCTTCGAGCAGCTGGACGTCGCCCCGGAAGTCGATACCGGCACGGTCGAGCGTGACGCCGTTAGCGGTCGTCTGGACGTGCGCCACTTGAGCTTCACCTACCCGGACACCGATCGCCAGGTACTCGACGACATCAGTTTCTCGGTCGAACCGGGGCAAATGGTGGCGCTGGTCGGGCGTTCGGGCAGCGGCAAGTCGACGTTGGCGAACCTGATTCCGCGTTTCTATCACCACGACAAGGGCGAGATCCTGATCGATGGCGTTGAAGTGGAACAGTACAAACTGCTGAACCTGCGCAAGCACATCGCCCAGGTCACCCAGCACGTGACGCTGTTCAGCGACACCGTGGCCAACAACATTGCTTATGGTGATCTGGCTGGCGCGCCTCGTGAAGACATCGAAAAAGCGGCGAGAGACGCCTATGCGATGGACTTCATCGCACAGTTGCCCGAAGGCCTGGACACTCAGGTCGGCGAGAACGGCGTGTTGCTGTCCGGCGGTCAGCGCCAGCGCCTGGCGATTGCCCGGGCCCTGTTGAAGAACGCACCGTTGCTGATTCTCGACGAAGCCACCTCGGCCCTCGATACTGAATCCGAGCGGCATATTCAGGCGGCACTCGATCAAGTCATGAAAGGCCGGACCACCCTGGTGATCGCTCACCGGTTGTCGACCATCGAGAAGGCGGACCTGATTCTGGTCATGGATCAGGGCCGGATCGTCGAGCGCGGCACCCATGCCGAACTCCTCGCGCACAACGGTTACTACGCTCGACTGAACGCCATGGGCCTCGACGCCCCGGCCGAAGACATCGCCTGACCCTTGTTCACCGGGCGTGCAATGCGCCCGGTGATTTGTATCAGTTATCAGTATTTTTGCTCAATAAATGATCAGATTTACGTGTCGAATCATCCCGTTGCAGCCGTCGCGCAAGCCAGTGCCAACCCTGTGGTAATATCGCGCCCCTGTTCATTTTGTATGTGGGTTGCTCCATGAAGTTGTCCATGCCGCGATTCGATCAAGCCCCTGTCTTGGTGGTCGGCGATGTCATGCTCGACCGTTACTGGCATGGTGGTACCTCACGGATTTCCCCTGAGGCGCCGGTGCCGGTAGTCAAGGTCGAGCAAATCGAGGACCGCCCGGGCGGTGCCGCCAACGTTGCGTTGAACATTGCCGCCCTCGGCGCACCGGCCTCGCTGGTCGGCGTGACCGGCGATGACGAAGCGGCCGACAGTCTGGCCAACAGCCTCAAGGGCGCTGGCGTACGGGCGTTGTTCCAGCGCATCGCGCACCAGCCGACCATCGTCAAGCTGCGGGTCATGAGCCGTCACCAGCAACTGCTGCGTATCGACTTCGAAGAACCCTTCGCCACCGATGCCCTGGCGCTGGGCGAGCAAGTCGATGAGCTGCTCGAAGGCATCAAGGTGCTGGTGCTGTCCGATTACGGCAAAGGCGCGCTGAAAAACCATCAGGTGCTGATCCAGGCCGCTCGTGCCCGTGGCATTCCGGTGCTGGCCGATCCCAAGGGCAAGGATTTCTCGATTTATCGTGGTGCGAGCCTGATCACGCCGAACCTCAGCGAATTCGAAACCATCGTCGGCGGTTGCGCCGATGAGCATGAGCTGGTGAGCAAGGGCGCGCAGTTAATGCACGACCTGGACCTCGGCGCGTTGCTGGTGACCCGTGGCGAACACGGCATGACGCTGCTGCGCCCGGACCATCCGGCGCTGCACCTGCCGGCCCGTGCGCGTGAAGTGTTCGACGTGACCGGTGCCGGCGACACGGTGATTTCCACGCTGGCGGCCGCGATTGCCGCGGGCGAAGAGCTCCCCCACGCGGTGGCTCTGGCCAACCTGGCGGCGGGCATCGTCGTCGGCAAACTCGGTACGGCGGCGATCAGTGCCCCGGAACTGCGTCGTGCCATCCAGCGCGAAGAAGGTTCCGAGCGCGGTGTGCTGGGCCTTGAGCAGTTGTTGCTGGCGGTCGACGATGCGCGTGCGCATAAAGAGAAGATCGTTTTCACCAATGGCTGCTTCGACATCCTGCACGCCGGCCATGTGACCTACCTCGAGCAGGCGCGCGCCCAAGGTGATCGTCTGATCGTTGCGGTTAACGACGATGCCTCGGTCAGCCGCCTGAAAGGGCCGGGTCGTCCGATCAACAGCGTCGACCGTCGCATGGCCGTACTGGCCGGACTGGGCGCAGTGGATTGGGTGATCAGCTTCCCTGAAGGCACCCCGGAAAATCTGCTGCGCGAGGTCAAGCCGGATGTGTTGGTCAAGGGCGGGGATTACGGAATCGACCAGGTGGTCGGCGCGGACATCGTGACCGCTTACGGCGGAACCGTGAAAGTGCTGGGGCTGGTGGCAAACAGCTCGACCACCGCGATTGTCGAGAAAATCCGCAAGTCTGAGTGATGCCATAAAAGATCGCAGCCTCGTTTCACTCGACAGCTCCTACAGGGAATCGGATCTCATGTAGGAGCTGTCGAGTGAAACGAGGCTGCGATTTCTTGCTTCTAAGAGCTGACTTTCTTGCGTGGCACAATTTTCTTCAGCAGTAGCTTTGCCTTCCCACGCAACCGCGCTAAACCGGAATCCTTCCCCGGCGGGCTCAACCCCTGCTGCCGTACCCAATCCTTCCAGCGTATCCGCTCATCCCGCACCAGCCAGCCTTCCTGCTGGGCAAAGCTCTCCGCCAAATACAACCCGCGGGTACTCGCCGGGTACAACTGATCCTTTTTCAAGGTATACAGCTCGGCCATCGGCTGGCCGTCCTGCAGCGGCATCAAATACAAATCGGGGCGCTTGCGGTCGAGTCGGGCCACCAGTTGATCGCCCTCCAGTCGCTCATCGACATGAAACAGGCTCAGGGACTTGGCTTCCTTGGGTACGTCCAGGCGCAAGTCATAGATCAATTGCAGCGAGGCCGTTGGCAAATGCACGTAAGCCCGTGGACGTTCGATTAACTGCATCTTGGCGCAACGCACGGGTCGCGCGGAGCCGGACAACGGCGTCAGGCGAAAGGGCAGCGCCTCGCGATAATGCAGCGCGCAGGAGTAGGGCGCCGGCAGCCAGGTGTCATTGAACCGTCCGCCGAGCCAACCTTCCGGGGTTTCCAGCAGGCACTCTTCGGCGATCTCCTGGATCGCCGTATGCAGCGGCAGGTTCAGCTCGTGGGCCGGCACGTAACCGGAGATCAACTTGAGCACCACATCGCCGCGGTCTTGCCGGCGCTGGCGCACCAAGACCCAGTAATCGCGATTCTGCCAATGCAGGGTCAGGCGCACCGAAACCCCAAGGTTGGCCAGTTCCAGCGCGAAGCGCTCAGTGTCGGGCACCGTCACCGGACGGCGACGTTGCAGGGTCTGGGAGAAATTGAGCGGCATCCCGACGCTCTGATAGCTCAAGCCTTCGGGAGTCGCTTCGACGTACAACGGCAGGGTCTTGAAGTTGCTCGGGTTCTTTCTTATGAGCGTGCGCGGCATGTCGGCTCCTGCTTAAGGCCGCGAGGGCGGCATCAGTTTCTACGTAGGACCTGGGCAACGGTCGCGACGTTGTGGGCGAGGTGCAGCGGATTGATGGTCCCGACAATAGCACTGGCAACACCCGGATGTTCGAACAACAACTCAAAGCTGGCTCGCACCGGGTCCACGCCCGGACTCAGGCAGACGTGACCGCTGGCGAGGGCTTTTTTGACCAGAATGGCTTTGCCGTGAGCAGCAGCATAGTCAATGACTGGCTTCTCGTTCCGTTCGTTCAGATTGTAGGTGACCATGGCGCAATCACCTTGTTCCAGAGCCTTCAAGCCACCTTCAACGGTTTTTCCGGAAAACCCGAAGCCGCGAATCTTGCCTTCGGCCTTGAGCGCGGCGAGGGTCGCGTAGACCTCGCTGTCATTGAGAATCGCCAGGTCGTTGCCGTCGGAGTGCACCAGCACCAGATCGATAACATCCGTTTCCAGGCGTTGCAGGCTGCGCTCCACTGAACGTCGAGTGTGGGCGGCGCTGAAGTCGTGACTCGACTGGCCGTCGGAAAATTCTTCGCCGACCTTGCTGACAATCACCCAGTCCTGACGCTGACCACGCAACAGCGGGCCGAGGCGCTCTTCGCTACGGCCATAAGCCGGGGCGGTGTCGATCAGGTTGATGCCCATGTCGCGCGCGAGTTTGAGCAGCATGCGCGCTTCGTCATCGCCGGGAATCTGGAAACCGCTGGGGTATTTCACGCCCTGATCGCGGCCAAGTTTGACGGTGCCCAGGCCCAGCGGTGAAACCAGCAGGCCGGTGCTGCCGAGGGGGCGAAGCAGGTCGTGCAGGGTCGGTTGGCTCATGGCAGCAGTTGCTCCCAGGCTGGAACGCAAATCGGTGGTTTTGGCAGGTCGGGCAGCGGCGCCGGATGGCTTGGCTGGATGTCGTCGCGCTGCAAAGATGCGATGACCCGGTCGGCGAAGTCCGGCGCCAGCGCCAGCTTGGTCGGCCAACCAACCAGCAGCCGGCCTTCCTCGGCAAGGAAGGCATTGTCAGGGCGAGTCAGTCCCGATTGCAGCGGCTCGGCGCGATCCACGCGCAAGGTGGCCCATTGCGCGGTGCTCAGGTCGATCCATGGCAGCAACTGGCCGAGTTCTTTCTGCGCGGTGGCGATTTGCTCGGCGGGTTCGCGGGCGACCCCTTCGGCTTCAGCAATGTCGCCGCCCATGTACCAGACCCATTGGCCATCGGCGGCAGGGTGGGTGGTCACGGTCAGGCGTGGTTTGGTGCCGCCGCCCAGGCAGTGGGCGTACAGCGGTTTGAGGCTTGGGCCTTTGGCGATGATCATGTGCAACGGTCGGCGCTGCATGGCGGGCTGGCTCAGCCCCAGGGCTTCGAGCAACGCCGCTGTGCCGGCACCGGCACTGAGTACGATGCGCTGGGCGCGGATCTCGCGCTCGTCGACCTTCAGACCCACCAGAACGCCAGCCTCCAGCAACGGTTCGATCTTCTGGCCGGCGAGCAGGCCATCACCGGCCAGATCGGCCAGGCGCTGAATCAGGCTCGGCACGTCGATCACCAATTCCGCCAATCGGTAAACCTTGCCCTTGAAGCGTTTGTCTTGCAGGGCCGGTGGCAGTTGCTCGCCTTTGACCTGATCGACACGTCCGCGCACCGCTTTGCTGGCGAAGAAGCTGGTGAGGTTGCCGGCGAGGGTGCCGGGGGACCAGAGGTAATGGGCTTCGGACAGCAGGCGCACACCGGACAAATCCAGCTCGCCGTCGCCGGCCAAGGCTTCACGCCAGCGACGCGGCATGTCGGCGATGGCTTCCGAGGCGCCGGTCAGGGCGCCATGCAGCGCGTACTTGGCGCCACCGTGGATGATGCCCTGGGACTTCACACTCTGCCCGCCGCCGAGGCTGGCGCTTTCCACCAGCACGGTCGAAAAACCCTGGCGGCGCAGGCGCGCATTCAGCCAGAGGCCGGCGACACCAGCGCCGACGATCAGAACGTCGGTGGAAATAACGGATGGCATGCAGCGACCTCAGTGTTCAAGACGAGGGCGCAGTATACAGACTCGAAGATTGGAGGTTTTGCTGGCGATCAAAAGATGACCAACCCCACCCCTTCAAGTCTAAACATACAAGCGAGCCTGCTCGCGATGGCAGTGTGTCAGGCAACCTTTCAGTCGACTGGTACGCCGCCATCGCGAGCAGGCTCGCTCCCACAGGGGATAGGGGGTGTCAGTCAGTGCCCGGCGGTTTTGGAGAAGAGCTGGATGACGACGACGCCCAACACGATGAGGGCCATTCCGAGCATCGCAGGCACATCCAGTTTCTGCCCATAGATAAACAGCGCCGCGACGCTGACCATCACAATCCCCATGCCCGCCCATACCGCGTAGGCCACGCCCACCGGAACGCTGCGCACTACGAGGGTCAGCATCCAGAAGGCAATGCCGTAGCCGACAATCACCAGAATCAGCGGCAGCGGGGTGCTGAAGCCTTTGACGGCTTTCATCGAAACGGTCGCGATCACTTCGGCGCAGATGGCAATGGCCAGGTAGTAGTAAGCGGTCATAGGTGCGTCCTCGTGTGAAGTGTTGCGGTTTGAGGTCGGCATTTTAGAGATTCTCCAGATGCGGTAAAGTCATTACCTATCTGTTCTGAAGATGGGTTGTCGCATGAGCACACAATGGAATCTGGAACAGCTGCGCTTGTTTGTCAGCGTAGCGGAGCAGCGTTCGTTTTCCGCGGTAGCGCGGGATCAGCGCAAGGCGCAGTCGGCGGTCAGCAGTTCGATTGCGCTGTTGGAGGAGGACCTCGGCGTCAGTCTGTTCGACCGCAGCAGCGGCCGTCAGCCGAAACTCACCGAGGCCGGCAATGCCTTGCTGGAAGAGGCGCGGGAAGTCCTGCGTCAGTGCGAACGCCTGAACGGTCGGGCGCTGGCGATGATGCGCGGACAGGAGGCTCGTTTGCGTGTGGCCCAGGATGAGGCGATGCCCTATCAGCCGATCATCGAAAGCTTCGAGGCCCTGGCAGAGCAATTTCCCAGCCTTGAAGTGCAACTGACCAGCGCCGCCCAAGGTGATGTGGCGCGCAAACTGGTGGAGCGTCGAGCCGATCTGGGGCTGCTGTTCTATCACGATCAGATTCCCGAGGCGCTTGAGCGTCGGGTGCTCGGCAGCGTTGAGATGGTCACCGTCTGCGGCGTGGGCCATCCACTGGCGAAACAGGCGCAGGTTGATTGTCAGCAACTGGCGCAGCATCGCCAGTTGCTGATGTCCACGCAGTCCAGCGTCTACCCCGGCAGCGAACCGGCCAGCCCGCAGGTCTGGCGTGCCGACAGTTTCTACGTGATGGCGGAATGGCTGGTGCGCGGCCTCGGTTGGGCCTGGCTGCCCAGGCATGTGGTGCAGTACCCGGCGTATCAGGGCCTGATGGTCGAACTGGACAGCGAATGGACCCCGCCGGCGCTGGTTGTGGAACTGGTCTGGCGCCGCGACGAACCGCTTGGCCCGGCGGCCCGCTGGTTGGCTGAACGTTTTGCCGTGCACTTGCAGGCGATCGGCGAAAAAACCGATAGACTCCGCCGCCATGAATAGAACTCTCTACACCGCGCTGTTTTACCTGGGGCTGCCATTGGTAGCGATTCGGCTGTGGCTGCGTTCGCGCAAGGCGCCGGCGTATGCCAAGCGCATCGGCGAGCGCTTCTCCCTCGGTCTGCCGACGATGAAGCCGGGCGGTCTCTGGGTACACGCGGTGTCCGTGGGCGAGAGTATTGCCGCGGCGCCGATGATTCGCGCCTTGCTGCAACGTTATCCACAGCTGCCAATTACCGTGACCTGCATGACCCCGACCGGTTCGGAGCGCATCCATGCCCTGTTCGCCGACGAGCCGCGCATCCAGCACTGCTATTTGCCTTACGACTTGCCGTGCGCAGCAAAGCGATTCCTTGATCGGGTCCAGCCGAAACTGGCGGTGATCATGGAAACCGAACTTTGGCCGAACCACATCCATCAGTGCGCCAAACGCGGGATTCCGGTGGCGTTGGCCAATGCGCGACTGTCCGAGCGTTCGGCCAAGGGTTATGGCCGCTTCCGCAAACTGACCCAGCCGATGCTGGCGGAAATGAGCCTGTTCGCGGTGCAGACCGAAGCCGAGGCTCAGCGCTTTCGTGACTTGGGTGCGCGTGCGGACACTGTCGAAGTGACCGGCTCGATCAAGTTTGACCTGACCATCGATCCGCAACTGCTTCTGCGCGCCACCGAATTGCGCGCGCAGTGGCAGGCGCAGGAACGCCCGGTGTGGATCGCCGCGAGTACGCACGAAGGCGAAGATGAAGTGGTGCTGGCGGCCCATCGCCAATTGCTCGCCCATCATCCCGATGCGTTACTGATTCTGGTGCCGCGGCATCCAGAGCGATTCAACTCGGTGTTCGCGTTGTGCCAGCAGCTAGGGTTCGCCACGGTTCGTCGATCTTCCGGCGAGTCGGTCGCGGCGAATACGTCGGTGTTGCTGGGCGACACCATGGGCGAGTTGCTGTTTCTTTATGCCTTGGCGGACAGCGCGTTTGTCGGCGGCAGCCTGGTGCCGAACGGCGGGCATAACCTGTTGGAACCGGCGGCCCTGGCCAAACCGGTGCTGAGCGGCCCGCACCTGTTCAACTTCCTCGAAATCGCCGCGCAATTGCGCAGCGCCGGGGCGTTGCAGGAAGTGGAGGATGCCGAAGGCCTGGCGCTGGCGGTGCAGCGGCTGTTCGAATTGCCGCGCGATGCGCAGCTAATGGCGGAGGCAGGATTGAAAGTGATGCGCCGCAATCAGGGCGCGTTGCAGCGGTTGCTGGATGGGTTGGGGCGGTTGATCAAACAGTCTTGAATCTGTTGCTGATCCATTGTGGCGAGGGGCCCCCTCGCCACAGGTTTACCTTTACTGCGTTGGATTTGCCTTCAACTGCGCCGCCGCAGCTTTGGCCAGATCTGGAGGCAGGAAGTCCTTGTCCGGGTTGTAGTCGGCCTTGAGATATCGCGCCAGGTCCTGCAAATCCCCCGGGCTCAACGTGCCGGCGGCCTGCTTCAAACGCAGGTTATCGAGTATGTAGTCGTAGCGAGTGTTGTTGTAGTTGCGCACGGAGGTGTACAGCTGACGCTGGGCATCCAGCACGTCAACGATATTTCGCGTGCCGACCTGGTAGCCGATTTCAGTCGCTTCCACCGCGCTCTGGTTGGAGATGATCGACTGCTTGCGCGCTTGCACCTGTTCAACGTCGGTGTTCACTGCGCGATGCAGGTTGCGGGTGCTTTCCACCACTTGCCGGCGCAGGGATTCACGCTGCTGCTCGGACTGATCCAGCTGTGCATACGACTGGCGCACCTGGGAGTTGATCAGGCCGCCGCTGTAGATCGGGATATTCAGTTGCAAGCCCACTGTCGTTTGCTCGACGTTGCCACTGTATGGCTGGCCGAAGGCGTTCGGGTTGCTGAAGCCCAGAGCGTCGTTGTCACCTTTCTCGTATTTCGCCACGGCATCCACGGTGGGCGCGTGGCCGGCCTTGCGCTGCTTGAGGGTTTCTTCGGCGGCGCTGACAGCGTAGTTGCTCGCGAGCAGATTGAGGTTCTGTTTGGCTGCCGTATCGACCCAGGACTTGGCGTCGTTCGGTGATGGCGGCAGGATCGGCAAGGTATGGGAAATGCCCCAGATCGAGTTGTACTGACGGTTGGTCAGGGTGATCAGGGCTTCGAATGCATCATCCACCTGGCGCTGCGCGACGATTCGGTTGGCGCGAGCGGTGTCGTAGCTGGCTTGCGATTGCAGCACGTCAGTCTTGTCCGAGAGACCGACGTCGAAGCGTTCGTTGGACTGATCGAGCTGGCGTTTGAACGCGGCTTCTTCGGCCTTGGTTGACGCCAGGTTGTCCTGGGTTCGCAAGACATTGAAGTAGCTGACGGCAGTTTGCAGGATCAGGTTTTGCTGGGTTGCCGAGAGCTGCAACGCAGCCTGTTCGTTAACGTCTTTGGCGGCCTGGAACTGGAACCAGCGATCAGCACGGAACAGCGGTTGAGCCAGGGTCGCTTGATAGGAATGAGCGTTACGGTTGGCAGTTGCCGATGGCTGGTCGATGGCGGTGCGCACAGCGGCCAGTTCAGCGCCGCCTGAGAGATTGGGCAACAGCCCGGCGCGGGCCTGGGGCACGACTTCTTTCTGGGCGCCATATTGAGCGATGGCTGCAGCGAGGTCGGCGTTGTTGTCCACCGCTTCCTGGTAGACGCTGACCAGATCGGTCTTGGTCGATAAGGGCGCTTCTGCTGCCCATGCCATTCCATTGGACGCACAAGACACGGCAAGGGCCAGTGAGAGTTTGCGCAGCATTTGGCGATCCCTAAAAAATTACGCTGATAATTTGAGCGCCAAGGCTACGGCGCGGCCCATACAGCGTCAAGGCGCGGCACGGCGTAGCGAGTGTAGTTGTGCGTAACGGTGGCAACAATCCTGTAATTGCGCCATTCATCATGGTGTTTACCGCGGTGTTGGCGTTCTTTGCCGGTTGTGTCTAGACTGGCCGGGTTCTTGTCGGGGTGCCTTGCTATGAGGCTGAGATCGAATAATTTCGGATCCCGTTGAACCTGATCAGGTTAGCGCCTGCGTAGGGAACAAGATTTCTCGTCACCCGGCGAGTCCTCTTGTGCTTCGTCCGGGATGTTGTTCGACAATCGAACACCCCTCGAGCACTGAGCACAGCACCAACGGCTTCGTTATGGCTGATTGGTCGCGTCCATTCGTTACAGGTTCACTCCGACAAAAATCCACTGCCTGGATGTGTTGGAGAGCCCGTGATGACGATAAAACTAAAAAATACGACGAACCTGAGTGACTCGGCCAAGGTCGATCAGCAATCAGTTCAGCCTTTTACTCGCTCGCAAAAAATCTATGTTCAGGGCTCTCGCCCGGACATCCTCGTGCCGATGCGCGAAATCAGCCTTGATGTGACCCCTACCGACTTCGGCGGCGAGATCAACGCGCCCGTGGTTGTGTATGACACCTCGGGTCCGTACACCGACCCCAATGTCATCATCGACGTGCGCAAAGGCCTCGGCGATGTGCGTTCGCCGTGGATCGAATCCCGTGGCGACACCGAGCGTCTGCCGGGCCTCAGCTCCAACTTCGGCCAGGAGCGCCTCGCCGATGCCGAGCTGACCAAGTTGCGTTTCGCCCACGTGAACAACCCGCGCCGCGCCAAGGCCGGGGCCAACGTCAGTCAGATGCACTACGCCCGCAAAGGCATCATCACCGCCGAGATGGAATACGTCGCCATCCGCGAAAACATGAAGCTTGAAGTGGCTCGCGCCGCTGGCTTGCTGGACCAGCAACACGCCGGTCACAGCTTCGGCGCCAGCGTGCCGAAAATCATCACCCCCGAATTTGTCCGCGACGAGATCGCCCGCGGTCGCGCGATCATTCCGGCCAACATCAACCACACCGAACTGGAACCGATGATCATCGGCCGTAACTTCCTGGTGAAGATCAACGGCAACATCGGCAACAGCGCACTGGGTTCGTCCATCGAAGAAGAAGTGGCGAAACTGACCTGGGGCATTCGCTGGGGCTCGGACACGGTCATGGACCTGTCCACCGGCAAGCACATTCACGAAACCCGCGAGTGGATCATCCGCAACTCGCCGGTGCCGATCGGTACCGTACCGATTTATCAGGCCCTGGAAAAAGTCGGCGGCGCCGCTGAAGACCTGACCTGGGAGCTGTTCCGCGACACGCTGATCGAACAGGCCGAGCAGGGCGTCGACTACTTCACCATCCACGCTGGTGTGCTGCTGCGCTACGTGCCGCTGACCGCCAAACGAGTGACCGGCATTGTTTCCCGTGGTGGTTCGATTATGGCCAAGTGGTGCCTGGCGCACCACAAAGAGAACTTCCTCTACACCCATTTCGAAGACATCTGCGAAATCATGAAGGCCTACGACGTCAGCTTCTCGCTGGGCGATGGCCTGCGTCCGGGCTCGATTGCCGACGCCAACGACGCCGCACAATTCGGTGAGCTGGAAACCCTCGGCGAGTTGACCAAGATCGCCTGGAAGCACGACGTGCAATGCATGATCGAAGGCCCGGGCCACGTGCCGATGCAGTTGATCAAAGAGAACATGGACAAGCAGCTGGAATGCTGCGACGAGGCGCCGTTCTACACCCTCGGACCACTGACCACTGACATCGCGCCGGGCTACGACCACATCACTTCGGGTATCGGTGCGGCGATGATCGGCTGGTTTGGTTGCGCGATGCTTTGCTACGTCACGCCGAAGGAGCACTTGGGCCTGCCGAACAAGGATGACGTGAAGACCGGGATCATCACCTACAAGATCGCCGCACATGCCGCCGATCTGGCCAAAGGGCATCCGGGCGCGCAGATTCGCGACAATGCCTTGAGCAAGGCGCGTTTCGAATTCCGTTGGGAAGACCAGTTCAACCTGGGCCTTGATCCGGACACCGCGCGTTCGTATCACGATGAGACCCTGCCGAAGGATTCGGCCAAGGTCGCGCATTTCTGCTCCATGTGCGGGCCGAAATTCTGCTCGATGAAAATCACCCAGGAAGTCCGCGAATACGCGGCCAACCAACGGATCGAAACCGTCGACGCCGAAGTCGCCCAGGGATTGGCGGACCAGGCTGAGCGGTTCAAGCAGGAAGGCAGTCAGCTGTACAAGAAGGTTTGATCTGACCTGAGTAAGGTGGGCCTGCACAGGCCCCATCGCCAGCAGGCTGGCTCCCACACTGGATTTGTGGTGTTCACAAGTCCCCTGTGGGAGCCAGCCTGCTGGCGATTGAGATCAAAAGAACAACAAATGTCCCTCTGAGATAACACCCTTGAGCATTCAACCCAGCACTTATTCCCCCGACATCGCGGTGCCAATCGACAAACGTGTCTTCGGCGGTCGCGATCTGTTTTCCCTGTGGTTCTCCCTCGGCATCGGCCTGATGGTGCTGCAGACCGGTGCATTGCTCGCACCAGGTCTGGGCCTGTCCGGTTCGCTGCTGGCGATCTTCCTCGGCACGTTGGTCGGTGTTCTGCTGCTGGCCGCTGTCGGCGTGATCGGCAGTGACACCGGCTTGTCGTCGATGGCCGCGCTCAAACTCAGCCTCGGCAAACATGGCGCGAGCCTGCCGGCCGTGCTGAACCTGCTGCAACTGATCGGTTGGGGTTCGTTCGAAATCATCGTAATGCGCGACGCCGCCAGCCTGCTCGGCGCGCGGGCGTTCAGCGAAGGCAGCCTACTGTCGAATCCGCTGCTCTGGACCGTGTTCTTTGGTGGTTTGGCGACCTTGCTAGCCGTCAGCGGTCCGCTGACTTTCGTCCGTCAGATCCTGCGCAAGTGGGGTATCTGGCTGCTGCTGGCCGCGTGCATCTGGCTGACCTGGAACCTGTTCGCCAAAGCCGATCTGGCCGCATTGTGGGCACAGGCCGGTGACGGTTCGATGCCGTTCGCCGTGGGCTTCGACATTGCAATTGCGATGCCGCTGTCGTGGCTGCCGCTGATTGCCGACTATTCGCGTTTCGGCAAACGCGCGAAAAACGTGTTCGGCGGTACAGCGATTGGCTTCTTTATCGGTAACTTCTGGTTGATGAGCCTCGGCGTCGCCTACACCCTGGCGTTCGCGCCGAGCGGTGAAGTGAATGCCTTGCTGCTGGCATTGGCCGGTGCTGGCTTGGGGATTCCGCTGTTGCTGATTCTGCTGGACGAGTCGGAAAACGCCTTCGCCGACATTCACTCGGCGGCCGTTTCCAGCGGGATTCTGTTGCGCTTGAAGGTCGAACATCTGGCATTGGCGATCGGCGTGATCTGCACGCTGATCGCGTGCCTGGCGCCGTTGGCCCAGTACCAGAATTTCCTGCTGTTGATCGGCTCGGTGTTTGCGCCGCTGTTCGGCGTGGTGCTGGTGGATCACTTCATCCTGCGCAAACGCAGTGCTCAAGTCGCATCAGCCGCGTTGCGCTGGCCGGCGCTGCTCGCCTGGTTGGGCGGGGTGAGCACCTATCATTTGCTGGCTAATCTGTATCCGGACATCGGCGCAACCCTGCCGTCGTTGATTCTGGCAGGGCTGCTGCAACTGGTGCTCGGTCGGGCCTTCAGTTACGGCCGGGAAACAGCTCGGGCTTGAGAATGCCGTTCAGGCGAGGGTAGGGGATCTTCAGTTCGACGTGACCCAGCGCGTAAGGCGCGATGGTGCTGGTTTCGTACTTGAGGATCACCCCGCCGTAGGTCAGCGCCACGTTCTGGGTTTTCTGGAACGGCCAGCTCTTCACGAACTCCGGTTCCTGATCGAGCTTGGTGCTGATCAGCCAGCTGTTGTGCGCAACCTGCGCGGCTTTCCAGAACGCCTCTTCCTGCCCCGGCACCAACATGTCCGACAGGCTCAGCACTTTATGCTGCTGGCGCGAATAGTTGATGAAGCTGCGGCCCGGTGTGCCATGCGCGCCGCCGGTGTCCAGGTAGCTGGAAAACTCGACGATCACCAAGCCGTCATGCTGCTCCCGTACCTTGGCTTGCAGGTAGCTGCTGTAGCGCGGGCCGGCGGTGCGCAAAAACTCATCGCGATAGGCCGTCAGCGTCGGTGCCGCAGGGGCATCGGGCGAGGTGCGGGTCATTTGCAGCAGGCGCTTTTCGACAATGCCATCAAGTTGAGGCTCGGCCGGAAAGCGCAGCGTATCGATGTTCACCAGCGGGCAGTCAGGTGTCGTGCAACCCGGTTTCAGCGTTTCGGTGGCGTCGCGGGTGGTTTCCAGCGGTGCCCGATAGTTGGGTTGGAACAAGCTCTGGCAGGCGCCCAGGGTCAGGGCGATTGCGGCCATGGAGGCGATTTTAAAAAGCGACATGGGCGTCCTTCATAAAACAGGGAAAGGCAAAAAGTTATCCGCTTCGACTCTCAACGAAGCAGTCAGTTCGCCACTAAGCTAATTAGAGTTGGTTTCGCCCTCACCGTCTATCTCGCTGACGGGAAAGGGGCTGCATCAAACGGCGCGGGCGCGTTAGGATGGCGCGAAGTCGAGGTTGGAGCCTCTTCATGGATTTGCAGTAAACGAGGATTGTCATGACTGATTTTGCCAACGCCATTCCGACCGCCGTTGATATCGTTCGGCGCGAAAAGTGCTACGAGGGCTTCTACAAGCTCGATCGTGTGCACTTGCGCCATGAGTTGTTTGCCGGTGGCATGAGTCGCGAGATCAATCGTGAAGTGTTTGTTCGCCATGATGCGGTGTGCGTGTTGCCATACGACCCGCAGCGCGATGAAGTGGTGCTGATCGAGCAGTTTCGCGTTGGCGCCATGGGCAAGACCGACAATCCGTGGCTGATCGAGCTGGTCGCCGGTCTGATCGACAAGGATGAAGTACCGGAAGAAGTTGCTCACCGCGAGGCGCAGGAGGAAGCTGGGCTTGTGTTCGGGGCGCTCTGGCCGATGACCAAATACTTTCCATCGCCGGGCGGCAGCAACGAATTTGTGCACTTGTACCTGGGGCGTTGCGACAGCACCGGAGTTGGCGGCCTGCATGGGCTGGAGGAAGAAGCAGAAGATATCCGCGTCACGGTCTGGGCGTTCGAAGATGCCCTGCAGGCCGTCCGCGACGGACGAATTGCCAACGCGGCCAGCATCATTGCCTTGCAATGGTTAGCTTTGAACCGCGCTGAAGTGAGGGGGCTATGGTCGTAAACAAGCTGCGCGATCGTTACAGGGTGGACCTCGTGGGGCTGCAAGCCTCGTGCGAGGCCAACTACGCGCGCCTCATGCGACTGCTGCCGGACATGCGCAACGAACCCGAGGCGCGGCGCATTGCCGTGACCCACGGCGACCAGATGCTCGGCGTGCTGGCCCTCGAAGTGCTGCAGGTCTGCCCATACACCACGACCCTGCAAGTGCGCCAGGAACACAGCCTGCCGTGGCTGCCGGTGCCACAACTGGAAGTGCAGGTCTATCACGACGCGTGCATGGCCGAAGTCGTCAGCGCCGAGCATGCACGACGCTTTCGCGGCATCTATCCTTACCCGAATGCCTCAATGCATCAGCCGGATGAAAAGGCCCAGTTGAATATGTTCCTGGGTGAATGGCTGAGTCATTGTCTGGCGTGTGGACATGAGTACGCCGTTGTGCGCTGAGTGTGAACTGCGTCAGGTTCACAGGTTTCCCCTTTTGATCGTCCCCCAGCATAATTGCGGCACTCATTTAATCCCGTGATTCAGCCTGGGAGAACGCCTTGCCGAGCGTATCCACATTGACCACCGCCGATCCGGCGTTGCTGGTGCAACTGTCCGACAGTCATCTGTTTGCCGAAGCGGACGGGACGCTGCTGGGCATGAATACCCGGGACAGCCTGCAAAAGGTCATTGAGCTGGTGCGCCTCCAGCAGCCGCAGATTGATCTGATCGTTGCCAGTGGTGATCTGTCTCAGGACGGGACGCTGGAGTCTTATCAGCTGTTTCGCGACCTGACCCGACAGCTCGATGCGCCGGCGCGCTGGATCCCCGGCAATCATGATGAACCGCAGATCATGGCTGAGGCGGCCGTGCAGAGCGCGTTGCTCGAGCCGGTGGTGGATGTCGGCAACTGGCGGGTCACTTTGCTGGATTCGGCGGTGCCGGGGTCGGTGCCGGGGTATTTGCAGGATGAGCAGTTGCAGTTGCTGGCTCGTTCGCTGAGTGAGGCGCCTGAACGGCATCATCTGGTGTGCTTTCACCATCATCCGGTGTCGATTGGCTGTGCGTGGATGGAGCCGATCGGGTTGCGTAATCCTGAGGCCTTGTTTGCTGTGCTGGATCGCTTTCCGCAGGTGCGTGCGATTTTGTGGGGGCATGTGCATCAGGAGGTTGATCAGGAGCGCAATGGGGTGCGGCTGATTGCTTCGCCATCGACGTGCATTCAGTTCGAGCCTGGGAGTGATGATTTCAAGGTCGGGGAGCAGGCGCCGGGGTATCGCTGGTTGCGGTTGTTGCCGGATGGGCGGATTGAAACTGGCGTTGAGCGGGTTACCGGGTTTGATTTTCAGGTTGATTACGGCTCGAACGGTTACTGACGGTTGCGAACTTGGCGGCCTTCGGGCCGACCATGTTGTGGTTGATTGGGTACATATCCATTTCTGCGGTAACGGCTGCTGGCGGTTTCGCCCTTACGGCGACTCACTTTTTTTTCAAACGCCTAAAAAAAGTAAGCAAAAAAACGCTCGCCCCAAGCGTCCGGCCCCTCGCCTAGGCTCGGCGTGCCTTCGCTCCGGTATCCATCCGGGGACACTGCCCTCCGGTCTGCTTCGCGACGACCTACATGCAGCGTGTTCGACTGCGTCGAACGGCGCTGCGCGCCACTCCCCGGATGAACACCTCCACTCAGCCTCCCGACGGGGCGGGTGGATCAAGATCAAGAGCTGCAGGCGAGCTAACGCTCGGCCTGATGAGTGGTGAGGAGCGATGCGTGTACACCGAACCCTTGTAGGAGTGAGCCTGCTCGCGATGGCGGCCTGAAAGCCGACCAGCATTTTGCTGATACACCCAATCCAATTGTGGGAGCTGGACTGCCAGCGATGGCGGCCTGACAGCCGACCAACATTTTGCTGATACACCCATTCCAATTGTGGGAGCTGGCCTGCCAGCGATGGCGGCCTGACAGCCGACCAATCTCTTGCAGGTGGACACCAAACCCGGTGGGAGCTGGCTTGTCGGGTCGTCGCATCGCTGCGAAGGCGGCCTGACAGCCGACCAACATTTTGCTGATACACCCATTCCAATTGTGGGAGCTGGCCTGCCAGCGATGGCGGCCTGACAGCCGACCAATCTCTTGCAGGTACACATCATTCCACTGCGGGAGTGAGCCTGCTCGCGAATGCGTCTACTCAGACCCCCATGCCCGCCATGCATATCCCGATCCCCCCGACTCCCTGTAAACTCCGCCTTCTTTACCGACGCACAGGGAGCTCAAATGTCCGGTTCGATCCTTTATATCCACGGTTTCAACAGCGCGCCGTCGTCAAAAAAGGCCACGCAGTTGATGCAAGTGATGGACCGTCTGGGTTTGAGTGATCAGTTGCGCGTTCCCGCCTTGCATCACCATCCGCGTGAAGCCATCGGTCAGCTGGACAAGGCGATTGAACAGCTGGGGCGGCCACTGCTGGTCGGCAGCTCACTCGGCGGCTACTATGCGACTCACTTGGCTGAACGCCATGGCCTCAAGGCCCTGTTGATCAACCCTGCCGTCAGTCCGCATCGGATGTTCGACGGGTTCCTGGGGACGCAGAAAAACCTGTATACCGATGAGGCCTGGGAATTGACCCACGACCACGTGACGGCCCTGGCCGAGCTGGAAGTGCCGGCGCCCCGGGATCCGCAGCGGTATCAGGTGTGGTTGCAGACCGGCGACGAAACGCTGGACTATCGCCTCGCCCAGCAGTATTACCGCGCCTGTGCCTTGCGCATCCAGGCCGGCGGCGACCATAGTTTCCAGGGTTTTGCCGCGCAACTGCCGGCAATGCTGAGTTTTGCCGGTATCGGCGCAGATTTGTATCAGGCGATCGATTTCACAGCACTGTGAGTCGTCGCCTCTTTTTCACAGAACAGTTTTTTTACAGGCGGACGACGAGACCCCATGGCCACTCCCAGCGCTAGCTCTTATAACGCAGACGCCATCGAAGTCCTCTCGGGCCTCGACCCGGTGCGCAAACGCCCCGGCATGTATACCGACACCAGTCGGCCGAACCACCTCGCCCAGGAAGTCATCGATAACAGCGTCGATGAAGCCTTGGCCGGGCACGCAACGTCGGTGCAGGTCATCCTGCACGCCGATCACTCCCTGGAAGTCAGCGATGACGGCCGCGGCATGCCGGTGGATATCCACGCCGAAGAAGGCGTGTCGGGCGTCGAGCTGATCCTCACCAAACTCCACGCGGGCGGCAAGTTCTCCAACAAGAACTACCAGTTCTCCGGCGGTCTGCACGGGGTGGGTATTTCCGTGGTCAACGCCTTGTCGAACGAAGTCCGGGTGCGCGTAAAGCGTGACGGCAACGAATACCAGATGACCTTCGCTGACGGTTACAAGAAAACCGAGCTGGAAATCATTGGTACCGTCGGCAAGCGCAACACGGGTACCAGCGTGTTCTTCGCGCCGGACCCGAAATACTTCGATTCGCCGAAATTCTCTATCAGCCGCCTCAAGCACGTGCTCAAGGCCAAGGCCGTTCTGTGCCCGGGGTTGCTGGTCAGTTTTGAAGACAAGGCCACCGGCGAGAAAGTCGAATGGCATTACGAAGACGGCCTGCGTTCCTACCTGGTCGACGCGGTCAACGGATTCGAACGCCTGCCGGACGAGCCGTTCTGCGGCAGCCTGGCCGGTAACAAAGAAGCGGTCGATTGGGCCCTGCTGTGGTTGCCGGAAGGTGGCGACAGCGTTCAGGAAAGCTACGTCAACCTGATCCCGACGGCGCAGGGCGGTACCCACGTCAACGGTCTGCGTCAGGGCTTGCTCGATGCGATGCGCGAATTCTGCGAATTCCGCAGCCTGCTGCCGCGCGGTGTGAAACTGGCGCCGGAAGACGTCTGGGAACGCATCGCTTTCGTGCTGTCGATGAAAATGCAGGAACCGCAATTCTCCGGTCAGACCAAAGAGCGTCTGTCATCCCGTGAAGCGGCCGCGTTCGTTTCCGGTGTGGTCAAGGACGCGTTCAGCCTGTGGCTCAACGCCCACCCGGAAACCGGCATGCTGTTGGCGGAACTGGCGATCAACAACGCCGGCCGACGTCTCAAGGCCAGCAAGAAGGTCGAGCGCAAGCGCATCACCGCGGGGCCGGCACTGCCGGGCAAGCTGGCCGACTGCGCCGGGCAGGACCCGATGCGTTCCGAGCTGTTCCTGGTGGAAGGTGATTCCGCCGGCGGTTCCGCCAAGCAAGCGCGGGATAAAGAGTTTCAAGCGATCCTGCCGTTGCGCGGCAAGATTCTGAACACCTGGGAAGTCGACGGCAGCGAAGTGCTGGCCAGCCAGGAAGTGCACAACATCGCCGTGGCCATCGGTGTCGATCCAGGCTCGGCGGACATCGCCCAGCTGCGTTACGGCAAGATCTGCATCCTCGCCGACGCCGACTCCGACGGCCTGCACATCGCCACTTTGCTTTGCGCCTTGTTCGTCCAGCATTTCCGCCCGTTGGTGGATGCCGGTCACGTTTACGTCGCGATGCCGCCGCTGTACCGCATCGACTTGGGCAAAGAAATTTACTACGCCCTCGACGAAGCCGAACGCGATGGCATTCTCGATCGTCTGGTGGCCGAGAAGAAGCGCGGCAAGCCGCAGGTCACCCGATTCAAAGGCCTGGGTGAAATGAACCCGCCGCAGCTGCGCGAAACCACCATGGACCCGAACACTCGGCGTCTGGTGCAGTTGACGTTGGACGATTTCGAAGCGACTTCGGAAATGATGGACATGTTGCTGGCGAAAAAACGCGCCGGTGACCGCAAATCCTGGCTGGAATCCAAAGGCAACCTCGCCGAGGTTCTTGGCTGATGCGGGTTGGCTTTGCCCTGGCGTGTGCGTTACTTCTGACCTCGGTTACGGCGTTTGCCGAACTGGCACCGGAGTTGCGCCTGTTGTCTGAGCATCCCGTCGACGGCATGCGCGGCGGCAATCTGTCGGGGCTGGCCCAGTGTGGCAAGGACCTGTGGACGATCTCCGATCGCGACGATGACCAGATCTACCGCCTCGATACCCGCGACACGGTCTGGCAGGCCGAAACCGTGGGCATCGGCGTGCCTGCGGTGCCGGACAGCGGTTTGCCCTGGGGCTTGCGTTCGCGGGCCTGGGGCGCGGCGTTTGTACGGGGCGGGGACCTGGATTTTGAAGGCATCACTTGCGACAGCGCCGGTAATCGCTACATCGTCAGCGAGTCCCATGCCGCGATCCTGCAAGTGCCGCCTGTTGGGCCGTCGTCCTGGCTGAAGATCTCGCCGATGCTGGTTCGCGAAGCTCGGGCCAGTGGCATGCTGTTGCAGTTCAATGCGCTGTTCGAGGGGCTGGCGATCAATCCGGCGGGCGATCAGTTGTGGCTCGCCGCCGAGCGTCAAAGCCGTGGCTTGTTGCTGATCAAGCGCAAACAGACGGTGTGGGATTGCGACGGCGGTTGCGTGCTGCTGAGCGAGGCGGGGAAAGAAATGCAGCCGGCACCGTTTCCACGGGCCAAAGCCGTCACTCGGGACTTTGCCGATCTGTCGCTGTTCAACGGCAAGCTGTTTACCCTGGAACGCAACGCTTACCAGATCTGCCGCCGCGACCCGGTGACGGCCAAGGTCGAGCGCTGCTGGTCGTTTGCCGATGAAGCCTTGCAGGAACACCGCCGCTATCAAAATCCGTTTGGTCTGACCGAAGCGCTGATCGTCGACGCCGAGGGCGCCTGGGTCGGCACTGACAACAACAACGATGCCCGCGCCGATGGCGAGGTTCGCCCCGTTGTCTGGCGTTTCGCCGCGCCTGAGGGTGGCTGGAGTGCCAAGCCGTGAGCCAGCAAACGCCGGGAAAGCGCGCCGGCCGGGTGTTTATGGTGCTGGCCTGGTGCGCGGCGCTGTTCCTGGCGACGCGGTTTTTCGGCCAGTGGGAGGATCGGCAGCAAAATCCCAATGTGGTCGTCACCTCGGAGCAGGGCGAAGGTTTTATTGAGGTGAAACTGGCCAGCAACACCCAGGGGCACTTCGTCGCCAGCGGCCAGATCAACGGCCAGCCGGTGGATTTCATGCTTGATACCGGGGCAACCGATGTGGCGATCCCGGCGCAAATGGCCGGACAGTTGAAACTGGAACAAGGCTTCGGGGTGACCCTGAGCACCGCCAACGGGCGTACCGAGGGTTATCGAACCCGCGTCGACCGGCTGCAACTGGGCGACATTGTGCTGCGTGATGTGCGCGCCATCGTCGTGCCAGGCCTGGATGGCAAGCAAGTGCTGCTCGGTATGAGCGCGCTGAACAAACTTGAATTTACCCAGCGCGGTGGCACCATGCTGCTGCGCCAGACAACGAACCGATGAGGCCCGCATGAGCGACTCCCTTGATCTCAGCCTGGACGGTGTAGAACGCCGGTCACTGGCTGACTTCACCGAAAATGCCTACCTCAACTACTCCATGTACGTGATCATGGACCGTGCCTTGCCGCATATCGGCGACGGCCTGAAACCGGTACAGCGGCGCATCATCTATGCGATGAGCGAGTTGGGGCTGGACGCCGATTCCAAGCACAAGAAATCGGCGCGTACCGTCGGTGACGTGCTCGGTAAATTCCACCCGCACGGCGATTCGGCCTGCTACGAAGCCATGGTCCTGATGGCTCAGCCGTTCAGCTACCGCTACACGCTGGTCGACGGCCAGGGTAACTGGGGTGCGCCGGATGATCCCAAGTCCTTCGCCGCCATGCGTTACACCGAGGCGCGGCTGTCGCGTTATTCCGAAGTGCTGCTCAGCGAGCTGGGCCAGGGCACGGCGGACTGGGGGCCGAACTTCGACGGTACACTCGACGAGCCGCTGGTGTTGCCGGCACGCTTGCCGAACATCTTGCTCAACGGCACCACCGGCATCGCCGTGGGCATGGCCACCGACGTACCGCCGCACAACCTGCGCGAAGTCGCGACAGCCTGCGTGCGCTTGCTCGATGAACCCAAAGCCACTGTCGAGCAGCTCTGCGAGCACATCCAGGGCCCGGATTACCCGACCGAAGCGGAAATCATCACGCCTCGCGCCGATCTGCTGAAAATGTACGAAACCGGCAAGGGTTCGGTGCGCATGCGCGCCGTGTACCACATCGAAGATGGCGACATCATCGTCACCGCGCTGCCGCATCAAGTCTCGGGCGCCAAGGTGCTGGAGCAGATCGCGGCCATGATGCAGGCCAAGCCGTCCAAAGCCCCGCAGATCGCTGACCTGCGCGACGAATCCGACCACGAGAACCCGTGCCGGATCGTAATCATTCCGGGCGCGCGGAAGAACTTTGACCACGATGCGCTGATGCAACACCTGTTCGCCAGCACCGAGCTGGAGTCGAGCTACCGGGTCAACATCAACATCATCGGCCTCGACGGCAAGCCGCAGCTGAAGAACCTGCGTGCGCTGCTGGTGGAATGGCTGGAATTCCGCGTTCAAACCGTGCGTCGTCGTCTGCAATTCCGCCTCGACAAGGTCGAGCGTCGCCTGCACCTGTTGGACGGTTTGCTGATTGCCTACCTCAACCTGGATGAAGTGATTCACATCATCCGCACTGAGGAACACCCGAAAGCCGCGCTGATCGCACGGTTCGCCCTGAGCGAAATCCAGGCCGACTACATCCTCGACACCCGTTTGCGTCAGTTGGCGCGACTGGAAGAAATGAAGCTGCGGGCCGAGCAGGATGAACTGCTCAAGGAACAGGCCAAGCTGCAAGCCCTGCTGAGCAGTGAAGCCAAGCTGAAAAAACTGGTACGCACCGAGCTGATCAAGGACGCCGAAACCTACGGCGACGACCGTCGCTCGCCAATTGTCGAGCGCACCGAAGCCAAGGCCCTGACCGAGCACGATCTGCTGCCGAACGAGAAAGTGACTGTCGTGCTGTCGGAAAAAGGCTGGGTTCGTTCTGCCAAAGGCCACGAGATCGACGCCACCGGGCTTTCCTACAAGGCTGGCGATGGCTTCAGGGCCTTAGCGCCGGGCCGCTCCAACCAGTTCGCGGTGTTTATCGACTCAACCGGTCGCAGTTATTCGGTGGCAGCGCACACGTTGCCATCGGCCCGTGGCCAGGGCGAGCCGTTGACCGGCCGTCTGACGCCACCGCCAGGGGCTAGCTTCGAATGCGTGCTGATGCCGGAAGACGATTCGCTGTACGTGATCGCCTCCGACGCCGGATACGGCTTCGTGGTCAAGGGTGAAGACCTGCAAGCCAAGAACAAGGCCGGCAAGGCGTTGTTGAGCTTGCCGAACAACTCCAAGGTCATTCTTCCGCGCCCGGTGACGGATCGTGAGAACAATTGGCTGGCCTCGGTGACCACCGAAGGTCGCCTGCTGATCTTCAAGATCAGTGATCTGCCACAATTAGGTAAGGGCAAAGGCAACAAGATTATCGGGATCAACGGTGAGCGTGTGGCCAGTCGCGAAGAATATGTCACGGACATCGCCGTACTTCCGGATGGCGCCACTTTAGTGTTGCAGGCCGGAAAACGTACGTTGTCGCTGAAAGCAGACGACCTCGAACACTACAAAGGTGAGCGTGGTCGTCGTGGTAACAAACTGCCACGTGGCTTCCAGCGGGTTGATGCGCTGCTCGTCGAAAACCTCAATTAAGCGTGCTAGAGCGCTCGATCTACGATTTAACGCGTAGATCGACGCTTTGCCGCTGGAGTCGGAACGCATATTCACGGATGATATGGCCTTTCAAGCGCCGGCGTGGCCGAGCGTTCTTCATATTTATTGAGTATTTTCACTGTGGTGAGCCTTGTGGCAACCACCTGGATGGGACGATGACTGCTCTGCGCCTTCCTTTTATTTTGATGCTTGCTGGCGTTCTTGGCCTGGCGGGTTGCAGCGTTCACCAACCGGTGTCGCTGTATCAGCTGGACAGCGGAAGTCCGGTTCAGCCTGCGCAAAGCGCGGGCATGGCGGTATTGCTCGGCCCGGTAACGGTTGCGGATTACCTGCAACGCGAAACCCTGTTGCAGCGACAGCCGGATGGCAGCCTTCAGGCGTCGACCGACGGTCGTTGGGCTGGAAGCCTGTCTTCGGACATTGATCAGCTGTTGCTGCGTCAGGTAGCGGGCCATCTGGACAGCCAGCGGGTTGTACTGGCGCCTGCGACCCTCGGCTTCACGCCGGATGTTCAAGTGCTGCTGACGATTACTCGCCTGGACTCGGGCAAATCGCAACCGGCGATCCTGGATGCGCAATGGCGTCTGATCGACCGTCGTGGCCAGGTACGCGATAACCGCATCATTCACCTGCAGGAACAGCACGCAGGCGGTACGGCGGCTCAGGTTCAGGCTCAGGGTGTGTTGCTGCAGCGTCTGGCCGAGCAATTGTCCGTGGCGCTCAAGCCACTGGCTAATCAGCCACCGATCGCTGAAGCGCCAAAAAAGCCTGCCCCAAAGCCTGTAGCACCGGCGGCTGAGCAAGAGAAACAACCAAAGATCCCGATGGCTTCGCCAATCCGGACGGATATGGAAGTGTTCAGGTTCTAAGCCTGGATTGATTCAACACAAAGCCCGCCGTGATGCGGGCTTTGTTGTTTCTGGAGGTTGGAGATCTGTGCTGCCTGTCCTGGCCTCATCGCGAGCAGGCTCGCTCACAGTGGATGTGTGGTAGGCCGAGATCTCCTGTGGGAGCGAGCCTGCTCGCAATGGCGTCAGAACAGGCAACAAAAAGCCCGCAGCCGATTGCTCGTCTGCGGGCTTTTTCATAGCTGGGTTATTTACGCCCGACGCTCATGCATCCGCGCCAGTTGCCGCTCCAGCATCGACGGATAAGGCTCCATCAACCGCTCCACACAGCACGCACCCTCAGGGCTGGCAATCGGGCGGATTCGCGCACGCTGGCGGATCAGCGCATCGTCACTGATCTTGCGTTCCACCAGCAGCAGGTTGCGGCTGTGTTGCGACAATGCCAGGGCATCCTGAGCGGCTTCGGTCAGCAGCAGGTCGATCTGGGTCAGGCCGAACAACTCGTCGCCCAGCGTCAGGCCCAGCTGCAATTGCAGGGTGATGCCGCTGTCCGCAACTTCGATCTGCAACTGATGGCCTAGGGCTCGCAGCAGTTCACCGCAGCAGATCGCGTTGGTCAGGTAGTCGTCGCCGCTGTCTTCGGTGTGGAACAGCATCAGCGTGCTGCCATCGTTCAGGGTGTGCAGTTCACTCTGATAGAGCGAAGCCGCCTGATCGAGGCAATCACGATAGCGTTTCAGCAGTTCTTCCAAGCGTGTGCGAGGCAGACGACGCAACTGATCCTGAGCGCCCAGTTGCACGGCCAGGACGGCGCTGTGCTGTGGCACGTTCGAAATCACCGGTTTTGCGAGCGGTTTAGGCGCAACGTCGGCTGATTCATCACGCAAGTCAGCAAAGGCATCGTCGTCATCGTCGTCTTCAACGGTGCTGACACTGCGCCGTGGCGCAGGCTTGAGGCCGGCCACAGGCTTGCTTTCGTCGAAACTCGGATCCCGCAGGTTGCGCACTTCGAAGGACGGCTCGTTATCGTCGGCGTCTTCGTAGTCGCTGTCGTCGTATTCCGGCTCAGGTTCCGGTTCGGCCGGCTCCGGCGCGAAATTGGCGTGCAGCTGACGGGCCAGGTCGCCGATCTCGTCCTGGCGCTCGGTGGCCGGGGTGTATTCGTCGATATTGCGCAGCCACACGCGCAGTTGCAGCAACGGCG
The DNA here is from genome assembly GCF_059695705.1 of Pseudomonas sp. LBUM1669. Taxonomy (NCBI): domain Bacteria; kingdom Pseudomonadati; phylum Pseudomonadota; class Gammaproteobacteria; order Pseudomonadales; family Pseudomonadaceae; genus Pseudomonas; species Pseudomonas sp. LBUM1669. The sequence goes on from NZ_CP166784.1 coordinate 559,135, forward strand.
TGGAGATGTGCCGACCCAGGCGCAGGCTCAAGGCCAGGGACAGGGCCAGCAGAATCGCACTCAAAATGCCCATGCTTTGCAGGCTGATGGTCATCGGCTGCTGGAACTGATCCATATCCAGGCTGATGCGCAGTTGCCCGGCGGTCACGTCCTGAAAGGTGATCTTGCTCTGGTACATGCCCTCGGCTTCGCCCAACAGGCTGTGCTTGGGGCGCTGACCGGCTTCGGCGAGGATGCGGTTATCCACGCTATAAATGGCGGCGTGGGCCACCAACTTGTTTTTGGTCAGGTTGTTGAGCAGTACGTTGAGGCTGAGGATGTCGTTGGACACCAACAGCTCCGTGGCGGAGGTGGCAGTCTGCGTGGTCAGGCTTTCGCCCAGCGCGTCAGCCTGCTCATGCATGGCCTGCTTGAACTGCAAACCCATCACGCAGGCGTAGATCACCAGGGCCAGAGCGACCAGGATCACGTTATGGCTGGCGATGCGCAATGCAATCGGTACACGGCGGTGGCGCAGTGCACGGAAGATCAGCAGAAAGAAGTTATCGGTTTTTACTGGCGTGGGCCGGTTCACTTGAGCTCGGCTCTTTTGTCCGTGAAGTTGACGCGCAGTATAGCGACAGGCCCTAGACCGGCAAAGCGCTCACGGTGCCCGATGGTCACTGAAAGTGGGTAGAATGCGGTTTTTTTCCACTTGCGGGGGTGCGCCTTGCGCGAAATCGTCCTGATAAACATCACGGGAGTCGACCGACCGGGTCTGACTGCGGCCATCACCGGCGTTCTGGCCCAGGGTGGTGTGAACATTCTCGACATCGGTCAGGCGGTGATCCACGACACCCTGTCGTTCGGCATCCTGGTTGAAATTCCTGATACCGAACAAGGCAAGTCGGTGCTCAAGGACATCCTGTTCAAGGGTTACGAGCTCGATCAACAAGTGCGCTTCACCCCGGTGTCCGAAGAGGATTACCAGCAGTGGGTCGGCAATCAGGGTAAAAAACGCCACATCGTGACGCTGTTGACCCGCAAAGTGACCGCCGGGCAATTGCAGGCCGTGAGCTCGATCACCGCCAAATATGGCCTGAACATTGATCACATCGATCGTTTGTCCGGGCGCATGCCGCTGGACACCCCGGCCGACAAGGGCAAAGGCTGCATCGAGTTTTCCGTGCGTGGCGAAGCGGCTGATCCGCAAGCGCTGCGAGCCGAATTCCTTAGCGTCGCCCAGGAACTGAACGTCGACATCGCCTTCCAGGAAGACTCGCTGTTCCGCCGTAACCGCCGCCTGGCAGTGTTTGACATGGACTCGACGCTGATCGAAGCCGAAGTCATCGACGAACTGGCCAAGGCAGCGGGCGTGGGTGACCAAGTGTCTGAAATCACCGAGCGAGCGATGGCCGGTGAGCTGGATTTTCGCGCGAGCTTCAAGGAGCGCCTGGCCTTGCTCAAGGGGCTGGACGTCAGCGTGCTGGATTCGATCGGTGCTTCGTTGCGTCTGACTGAAGGCGCCGAAACCCTGTTTGCCGAGCTCAAGCGCCTGGGCTACAAGACCGCGATTCTGTCGGGCGGATTCACCTACTTCGCCAAGCAATTGCAGGCCAAGCTGGGCATCGACTATGTGTTTGCCAACGAGTTGGAAGTGGTCGACGGCAAGGTCACCGGCGTGGCGGTCGAGCCGATTGTCGATGCGCAGCGCAAGGCGGATCTGCTGAAGGAGCTGGCGCACAAGGAAGGTTTGCGCCTGGAGCAGACCATTGCGGTCGGCGACGGTGCCAACGATTTGCCGATGCTGGCAATTGCCGGCCTGGGCGTGGCGTTCCGCGCCAAGCCGCTGGTGAAGCAGTCGGCGAAGCAGGCGATCTCCACCCTTGGGCTCGATGGCGTGCTGTATCTGCTGGGCTTTCGGGATCGCGACGGGCAACTCTGAGTCTCCCCAGGCCTGAAAGGCTCTTGTGGCGAGGGAGCTTGTCGGATCGCCGCACCGTCCCGCTGGGCTGCGAAGCGGCCCCAAAAAAGGACTGCCACGCAGTCCATACGGGAGCAAGCTCCCTCGCCACAGGTATTGGATTCACGCTCAAAGCGACTTCCACAACGAATCAAAATCCTCCTCGACGCCGCTCCCCGCGGCGTTGTCGTTCCTGCTCGCCTCCAACGAGCGGTAAGCAAACTGATTGAAACTGTTGGTGCTCGCCACCTGCCGATCCAGCCCGGCACGGCGTTCCAGGCCGTTGGTGTTGATCAGCACTTTGCTGCCTTCCTGAAAGGGCAGGCGCGGGGCGAGCAACGTGGCGGGCAGGTCGATGGCGCTGATTTCCGGTAGCAACAGGCCACGCAGATATTGACTGTGGTCGTCCCGCGTTCGCACCAATTGCAGCCCGCAAGGCTCGGCGTAAGGCGCGACCTGCTCGATCCCCATCTGCGTCCCGCCGCCCCGCACCTGACGAATCCAGCGCACCACCGCAATACTCCAGCCCTGATTGGCAGAGTCCTGGATGCCGACCATTTCGCCAGCCTGCAACTCGGCGGGCACCACGTTGGGCCACGCCAGGCAATAACCGCCGGGGCTGTGGTTGATGACCGGCAGGGCGTAGGTCGGAAAGTGCCGATTGCTATCAGCCGCCTCTTGGCCGTCGTCGTTCTGAAGTTGCGGGTATTCAATTTCTTCATAGGGCAGCAAGGTATCGGCACTGCCGTGCGGGGCGGCGTCGAACGCCTGATGCCATTGGTCCTTTCCCTGGCTCGTCGGGGACGTTACCGAGAACTGCGCGAGTCGGGTGCCGGGGTTTTTCAGAATATCGCTGAACGAACGTTGCCCGCCCAGGTAGAAGTGCAATGCGCTCATGCCCACGCACAAAGTCAAGGTGCCTTGGCCGACCGTGCGCTGAAAGCTGCGCTCGGCCGCCTGGCCCCAGGCGGCGTGCAGGTGTTGCAGCGTATCCAGGCTCAGTCCGGTCGGCACGGGCAGCGGCGGGGTGCCGTCATTGCCTTGCAGATGCGCTTCGATGGCGGCGACCAGTGGCTGCGCATCAATCCCCAGCAAACCGGCCTGCTGCTCGGCCCTGAATTTCGAACGATAGCGCGGCCCGGTGTCGAGGTCCGGCGCGACGGCAAATAATCCTTCAGCCAGTTGGCCCGGTTGTAGTTTGATCCACTGGCTCCACGGCTCCAGTACCTCGGCGAGCCGGGCGATCTGGCTCTGGCGCAACTGATTGCAGCGGGAGGCGCCCAACAGCAGGGCGGTGACGTAAGTCTGTTCGATGCTCAGGGTTTTGGTCTGACTGGCCAACTCATCGCGCAGGCTCAGGTGCTGGAGTTTGAGTGCGCAGGCGATCCGATACAGTTGATGCAGCTCCAGCCACAGGCCTTCCGGTACCGGGCAATACAGTTGAGTCGAGCGAATCAGCGGGCCGTTCAGGCAATGGATCGCCCGCTGCAACGCTTGGGTCAGTAGCGAGGCTCGGTCCTTGCTGAAACGCGGGGTGATGCGCACGACGATCTGTTTGTAACCAATCGCCAAGTGACTTTGCAGGGCCTGGCAGAGGTTGGCGATCTTGCGTGAACGCTCGTCGAGCACAATCGCTTGGTGCAGGAAATGCCGTTCCAGGTGTTTGCAGACGTAATACACCTCAGGTCGCAACAGTTCGAGCAGTTGCAGGCGATTGTCGCTGGGGGTGAGCAGTTGGTTGAGTTCGCTCAAGCCTTGATAGAGCAGGCGGGCGGTTTCGCCGATATTGGCTTTGGGCAGGTTGGCGATCCAGCGCTTGAGGTCGCGTGGCGTCGGTTCACAGAACGACAGGCGCAGCTGTGTCGGGATCGGCGCACGTAGCAGCAGGTGGGGACTGGTCTCATTCATGCCTTGGAAAACTCCAGCCGGAAAATGGGCAGTGAATGACCTGACTGTAGCAGCTGCGCGTGATTACCGTTTGTCTGTCAGCCGAGTGCCGCTCGGGCGTACTACTAATCTCACAAACGTGCGACTGGATACGCACAGTCGTACGGCCTGCTGCCTATGCAGGGCAGGTCTCTTGTAACTTCAAGGAGATGAGGTTCATGTCTAAATACGTAGTGGCAAATCAATGGGGCGGTAGTTCGGCACCCTGGCATCCGGGCGGAGACTGGACGTTAGGCGCGCGGGACAACCAGAACGTCGTCGCGATCGAGATCAAATCGGGCGATGGCGGGAAGAGCTTCACCGGCACCATGACTTACGCGGGTGAAGGTCCCATTGGCTTCAAGGCTCAACGCACGGGCCAGAACCAGTACAACGTGGAAAATCAGTGGGGCGGCAACGACGCTCCATGGCATCCGGGTGGCAAGTGGGTCATCGGCGGCCGTGATAATCAGAACGTTGTGGCGTTGAGCGTCACCTCCAATGATGGAGGGAAAAACCTCAGTGGCACCAATACCTACGCCAACGAAGGGCCGATCGGCTTCCGCGGGCAGATAGAGTAACGGCGCTACCGAAATATCCGCCCCTTCGAAGACGTTCGACGGGGCGGATTAGCCATGTCAGGCGTTTGGCAGGCCTAGCGCCTGGCCCATTTGCACGGGCGACAGGGCACCGAGCCCTTCAACCCATTTCACCTGGTCCGGCCCGAACAGCACGACAGCGGTCGAACCCAGCTTGAAGCGACCCAGTTCCGCACCTTTTTCCAGATGGATCGGCGCGCGGGCGGCTTCGTCATAGCGGAAGGTTTTCAGCTCGCGTTTCGGCGGCGTCACCAACCCGGCCCACACGGTTTCAATCGACGCCACGATCATCGCGCCCACCAGCACCACGGCCATCGGCCCGCGCTCGGTGTCAAAAATGCACGCCACACGTTCGTTGCGGGCAAACAGTTCCGGCACGTTTTCGGCAGTGGTTTGGTTGACCGAGAAAATCCGGCCCGGGATGTAGACCATCTCGCGCAGGGTGCCGGCCAGCGGCATGTGCACGCGGTGGTAGTCTTTTGGCGACAGGTAAATCGTCGCGAAATCGCCGCCCATGAACGGCGCGGCATTCGCGGCATCACCGCCCAGCAACTCCAGGACGCTGAAGCTGTGGCCCTTGGCCTGGAACACGCGGCCGTGTTCGATCGGGCCGAGTTGGCTGACGGCGCCATCGGCCGGGCTGAGGATCGCACCCGGGGTTTCGTCCAGCGGGCGCGCGCCGTCTTTCAAGGCGCGCGTGAAGAACGCGTTGAAATGCTCGTAGGCGGTCAGGTCTTCGACCAGCGCCTGGGACATGTCCACCTGATAACGCTTGGCGAACCAGGCGGTAAAGGCGTTCTTGAACCAGCGCACGCGGCATTCGGCAATGCAGCCGGCCAGTCGCGAGAGCAAGTGGTGAGGCAGCAGGTATTGGCTGAGGATAAACAGACGCTTATTCATTAACTGTCCTTAAAAACCTTAAATCTCTACGGGCGTATCGGGGTGGTTGCCCCATTCGCCCCAGGAGCCAGCGTAGCCTTTGACCCGCGGATAACCGAGGGATTTGGCCACCAGATAGGTGAAGCCAGAGCGATGGTGAGTCTGGCAGTGGGTAATGACTTCTTTGTCTTTGGTGATACCGAGTTGTTCCAGGATCTGCGGCATGTCCGTGCGGATGCGCAGGTTGCGCGCCTGATCCATGCCGGCCGTCCATTCGAAATTCACCGCGCCGGGAATGTGCCCGGCCTTGGCCGCCAGGACTTTCTCGCCGGAGTATTCCAGCGGGCCGCGCGCGTCCCAGATCGCCAGGTCGGCGGCACCGAGACGGCTTTGCAGGTATTCGCGAGTGGCGGTGGGTTCGTCGTGCAAGGTCAGACTCACCGGGCCGCCGACTGCTGGCGGGATCTGGATCGACATGGGCAAGCCTTCTGCCAGCCAGGCCGGCAGACCACCGTCAACATAGTGATACTTGGTGTGGCCGATGACATCCAGCAACCAGATGAATCGCCCGGCCCAACCGCCGCCTTCGTCGTCATAGACGACATAGACCGCATCAGGGTTGTGGCCCAGTTCGCCGAATAATGCTTCAAGCGCGGCGTGGGTCGGCAACAGGCCTGGAGCAGGCGCTTGACCCTGCTGAGTGCGTTTGGGATCGACAAAACGCGCACCGGGTATATGCCCTGCGGCATAACGGGCACTGCTGGTCAGGTCCACCAGAATCAGTTCGCGGGACTCAAGGCGAGGGAGCAAGTCGCTCGGCTCGATGACCAGCGCCAAGCCAGAGAAGTCAGACATGTGAGGTCTCCAGAGCACAAAGGGGAGGATTGTAGCGCAGCCTTATTGGCCGCGCAGGCTAAAGCTATGGAGTGCCTTTTCAATGCACTGCGCGGTTTTGCCAAAGGCTTGCACGGTAATTTCCGAAAAGGGCCCGCCGCCCTGATCGGCCACAACGACCATGATCACCCGACCATTATTGACCAGCGAACGCAACAGCAAGTGTTCACCGCGAAACTGCGCGCGCAGGCTGGCGGGTAACAAGGCCGAGAACTGGGCGTTGTTGGCCGGCGTCAATCGTACTTGGGCCTGTTGCGAAAGCAATCGTTGCAGCACGGTGCTCTGACTCACGGCCAGGTTCAGCCCTGCCGCTTCCTTCTCCAGTCCGGCCGTTTGATGCGCACGCAAATTGGCGTGGGTGCGGTCAGCCATCAAAATCATCACCCGATGCATGCCACATGCGACCAGCGCGTCCCGGGCCGACGTGGTCAAGTGCATCGCATTGGTGAAGCGGCTTGGCTCGACCAGCAGTTCGGCACATTGTTTACGCCATGCCGTCAGGTCTTCGGTGGTCGGCGCCGGAGCGGGCAACAACCCGGCGTGAATGCGGTTCATGCCCGAGGGCCAGATCAGCGCCACGGCGGGGTGCCAGATGTCCGGCATGGCGTGCTGATGCGCGCTGTTGACGGCTTGTTGATGCAGTTGCTGCTGCACGTCGCTCATCGGCATTTGCAGGTAAAGGCTGGTCAGGTATTGCCAGCGCTCGCTGTGCGGACTGTCCCAGGCTTGTTGCGCCGACAGTGCCAGCCCATTGGCCAGCAACACGGTATTGGCCGGTTGGTTGAGCCAGCGACGCAGGGTCGGATCGTCATCAAGGCGGTTTTGCTGACGCAATGGATGCTCGCTGTCCCGGGCAATGCGCAGGACTTTGACCAGTTCTCGTTGCTCGTTGAGCAACAGGCGATAACCTTGCTGCACCCAGATCGGCAGGCGCCAGATGTCCACCAGCGCCTGGCAGATGTCCAGCAGGCGAACGCCGAACAATTGCTTTTCGACTTTGCGCGCTGACTCGCCTTTATGGATGACCCGCAACTCCCACTCTTCGAGCAGTTGCGGATGAGTCAACGCCATCGGCCAGAGCGGTGAGAGAAACAGCAGGCTGCCCCAGTGGATGTCCTGCCAGAGCCGCGCCAGCCGACCGGCGAAAAAACCGTTGGCCTGTTGGGTCGCGTGCTGGCTGATCATCTGCAGCTGACGCAACGCCACCGGGATCTGGGATTGCGGTTCGGCAGGCAACCGGGCGAGCAATTCCTCGGTGCGTTTCAATCCGAGACGATTGATCGCCACCTCAAGGTTTTCAGCAGGCGTGGTCATGCTGCCGTGGGTGTGACGATTGGCTTCGCGAATCACGCTCAAGGCCAGGGCCGGGCTGTCTTGCAGCAACTCGGCGATGTCGCGAAGCGAGCTGCGGTTATCGGCTAGGGCCTTGCAGACACGGTCGTGACTGTCTTGCGGAACCGGCAGGCGCACGCCATCGAGAAGCTTTACCCAGCCTTCAAGCGTGGTCGGTTTCGGGGTTGGATTGTTCGTTTCGTTAGCCATGGTTGGACGTGATCATCGTCTGCATTACCTATGCCCCCAGAGGGCTAAATTAGCTTTTCGCTTGAACGGGCTATAGTCTGGCGCAGTTTTGCCGATAAGTAGAAGAAGAGATTTTTTAACTTCCGAATATGACCTTGAACCCGACTCAGTAAGTGCTCTCCTACCTATGGCTAAAATAATCGGCATCATCGTCGTATTCGCGAGCGTGCTCGGCGGATACGTGCTCTCCCACGGCAAGATTGCCGCCCTGATTCAACCTTTCGAGGTGATGATTATCGGTGGTGCGGCCCTCGGTGCATTCCTGCAGGCCAACCCTGGTCACATGTTCAAGCTCGTTCTCAAGAAAGCCTTGGGAATGTTCAGCTCGCGCTTCAGTCACACGTTCTATCTGGAAGTGCTGGGTCTGATTTACGAGATCCTCAACAAAAGCCGCCGCGAAGGCATGATGGCAATCGAAGGCGACATTGAAGACGCCGCCGCGAGCCCGATCTTCGCCAAGTACCCGGCGGTCCTGAAAGATGACCGCATGACCGCGTACATCTGCGATTACCTGCGCATCATGTCCTCCGGCAACATGGCTCCCCACGAGCTCGAAGGTCTGTTCGACATGGAGCTGACCAGCCTCAAGGAAGATTTGGATCATCCTTCCCATGCGGTGAACGGCATCGCCGACGCCATGCCCGGTTTCGGTATCGTCGCGGCCGTACTGGGTATCGTGGTGACCATGGCCTCCCTGGGTGAAAGCGACCAGAAAATGATCGGCCTGCACGTGGGTGCGGCACTGGTGGGTACCTTCTTCGGTATTCTCGCCGCCTACGGTTTCTTTGGCCCGTTGGCCCATGCCCTGGCCCACGAAGCCAAGGAAGAACTGAACGTCTACGAAGCCATCAAGGCCTCGCTGGTGGCTTCGGCTTCCGGCATGCCGCCATCGCTGGCGGTGGAGTTCGGCCGCAAGGTTCTGTACCCGGCGCACCGTCCTAGCTTCGCTGAGCTGGAACAAGCGGTTCGCGGTCGCTAAGTCATGGAAAATAACCAGCCGATAATCATCAAGCGCGTAAAAAAATACGCGGCCGGGCATCACGGGGGCTCCTGGAAAATAGCCTTCGCTGACTTCGCGACGGCGATGATGGCGTTCTTCCTGGTGCTGTGGCTGCTGTCCACCGCAACGCCGGAACAGAAGATCGCCATCGCCGGTTACTTCAAGGACCCGGTCGGCTTCACCGAAAGCGGCACGCCGTACATCATCGATCTGGGCGGTTCGCCGACCCTGGCGCCAGAGAACACCCTCAACCCCGAGGTGAAGTCCCAGCCGCAGCCCGACCGCGTCACCGTCGATACTGAACAGGTCGAAGGCATGGCCGAACAGGTCGAGAAGGAACGCCTGGAACTGTTGCTGCAAGAATTGCAGAACAAGGTCGATGAAAACCCGCAGCTGCAAAAATTCAAGGACCAGATCCTGTTCGAAATCACACAGGACGGCTTGCGCATCCAGATCATGGACGCGGAAAACCGACCGATGTTCGACTCAGGCTCAGCACGTCTGAAACCGTATTTCGAAGACATCCTGCTGGCCATGGCCGACACCATCAAAGCGGTGCCGAACAAGGTCAGCATCAGCGGCCACACCGATGCCAAGCCGTACTCAGGCACCGGTGATTTCGGCAACTGGGAACTCTCGGCCAACCGCGCCAACGCCGCTCGCCGTGCGCTGGTCGCTGGCAGCTATCCGGATCAGCAAGTAGCGCGGGTCGTCGGTTATGCCTCGTCGGCGCTGTTCGACCGCGAGAACCCGTTCAACCCGGTCAACCGCCGGATCGACATCGTGGTGCTGACCAAAAAGGCCCAGCGCGCCATCGAAGGTTCGCAAGGCGCTGAACCTGCGCCAGCGCCGACGCCCGCGCAAGGCCAGGGTGGCCCAGGCGAAGTGCCCGCCACGCCGGTCGATCCAAACGCGTTGCCGGCGGATAAACAACCGCTGCCAGCCCATGAGCTTCGCGAGCGTTTGAATATCTTCGAAGACCCGGCACCGAAACCGGTGGAGCCGGCGAAGAAGTGACCCGAAAAAAGCCGCGAGATGATCGCGGCTTTTTTTTGCCTGTCAGAAACCGCGCCGGATGCGATTTTTGAGCTGGTCGTGGAACAGTTCGGCATTGCGTCTGTAAGTGCCGTATAGGGAGTCGTTGATCGAATCCAATGTCATTGAGCGTTTGGTCGTCACTTCTTCTCGATAGGCATCAATAAAAAACTCCAGATCCTTGTCGGTGCTGAGCTTTGGCCATTTATCGAGGTACAGAGGCAGTTTCGCCGGCTCTGTCTTGAATGAGCAGATCCGTCGGTTACTGATGGTCGCTTCACCGATTTCGAACGGTACCCACCAAGACAGCGCGGTCTTGTCCGACACCACTGCTATCAGATGCGTGCACGCAGTGATGTTGCGGGTGATGACCCCGGTGATGTCGTCAGTGGTCTGTGACTCCGGATCCAGCACGTCGAAGTAGGTCTTGATGTTGGCCTGAATCAGACGGGTGTTGATGGCGATGGCGTGTGGCCGATCGCTATGGCGGTAGCTGATAAACACTGGCATCAAAAATGTCCCTTGATCGCGAGTTCGCGGTAATAGGCGCCCAGGGCCGTGAGGCGGCAGCCGGTGGAATGGATGGCGGCGTAGTACATGTGCTCGGCGTCCACCGGTTCGATCAGGCTGTGGCGATTGCATTTTTGCAATTGAGCGAAGACTTCACCGTGGTCCGGGTCGAACGATGTTTCGGTGGGTTCGTAGCTGGGGTCGAGTGCAAAGACATGGCTGGGCTCCGGGAACCAGTCCTTGAGTTTGCGCAGGGTCTCTTCGGCGATCAGTGGCGTGACCTCGCGCAAGGGGACAAATTGCGAGACATTGGTCTTGAACACCGGCCGTTGTTCCCACGCGCCCAGCGCATTGTCGACGAATGAATACACGCTGCCGGGAGTGACCTTGCCCAGCACATTGGCGGCCCCGCCGTGCAGCGCTTGCAGCAGCAGATCGGTAAACACGCCGTGACCGCGACCTTCGAGCGCAACCTGGTCTTTTTTGCAGGCGGTGAGAATGGTCATGCCTTCGCCGATGACGCTGTTGCCGCCGCGTAACCCGCGCATCGCTGCGGCTGCGCCGGCCTGGCAGCAGTCGAGGATGATGATTTTGTTCTTGATGTGGGGGGCGTTGTCCGCCCAACTCAATATGTCGCTGATGCGAATGCCATCGCCACCCGGTGCAAAGTCCTGAGGAATCAGCAGCCCTTCGTCGATGCTGGTATCGAACTGGCCATGGCCGGCGAAATACAGCAGTGCCACATCACAATCGCCGGAAAACAGGCTTTGGATGTGCTGCTTCATGGCCGTCAGCGAAAGGTCGTCTTCGGCTGAGGTCAGCACCTTGCTGCTGAAGTTCGCCCGCCCGTTGGCGTGACGCTCCAGCACCGAGGCCATGGCCATCGCGTCGTTATTGCATCCGCTCAACGGGGAGACGTGGGCGTAATGGTTGATCCCGATGAACAATCCCTTGCGCATGGTTCAACCCGCCGCGTGAGTGCGAATGGCACTGATGATGCTGTTGGTATTCCAGGCGCATTCGGCATGTGCGGCCTGGCGCACTACGGCAGAAATCCGCTCCGCACCAAAGGGTTTGACAGCAATGATCACCTTGCCCATTCGTTTGGCGATCTCGATTTCCTTGTTGATCCACTTGCTGTAGGTCGAATACATCCCCGCCATGATCAGCACCGCCGAGCAGGGCCGGATCTTGTTTTCGATGGCTTCTTCCAGCTGTTTGTCAGTTTTCGCGCCGATGATCGGGTTGTCCGGCGGCACCGAAAAATTTTTGAACGTGAAGCCGGGTTTAGCGTTGAGCAGCCGCACGAGGTTGTCGTGGGCGTGGGGGTAGTTCCACGAATGGCTGATGAACAAATGGTAGGTTTGCATGGATGTCCCTCGGTATCGCCGGAATGCGAAGAGGGCTTGAATGTATGCACTTGGATGGCCGCAACAAGGTCTGCGCGGTTAAAGAGACGGGTCCTTCAAGCAGGCGCGCAAATGTCCTACAGAGCTGTCTGACGTTTAAAAGACGGGGGGATTTGCAGGTCGCAACGAACAACCCGCCGCCCCGTCTGCATCGGGGCGGCTGGAGTGTCTGTTTAGTAGCTGGTTTCGGGCAAGCTGGCGATAATCGACCGATAACTGTTCATCCGCTGCTGCTGCACGCGACCCTCTTCCAGGGCCTTGAGCAGGGCGCAACCCGGCTCGCGGTCGTGTTTGCAATCGCGGAAGCGGCAGGTGCCTATCAAGTCGTTGAACTCGATGAAGCCGGCTTCGACGTCGGCGCGGCTGACGTGGCCCAGGCCGAATTCGCGGATACCCGGGGAGTCGATCAACTCACCGCCACCGGGGAAGTGGAACAACCGAGCGGTCGTGGTGGTGTGGGTACCCTGGCCAGACAGCTCGGACAGCGGGCCGACACGGGCTTCGACTTCAGGCAACAGGGTGTTGACCAACGAGGATTTGCCGACGCCGGACTGGCCGACGAACACGCTGATGTGCCCGTCCAGTTGTGCCTGCAATTGCTCCATGCCATTGCCATGGTGCGCCGAGACTTCCAGCACCGGGTAACCCAGCGTGCGGTAAACCGCCAGCAAGGCATTCAGCGCGGGGGCGTTCTGCTCGTCGATCAGGTCGAATTTGTTGAGCAACAGCAGTGGCCGGATGCCGGCGTGCTCAGCAGCCACCAGGTAACGGTCGATCAAGTTCGCATGAGGCTCAGGCAGCGGGGCGAAGACGATGACAATCATGTCGACGTTGGCGGCAACAGGCTTGAGCTGACCACGGCTGTCTGGACGGCAGAGTTCGGTTTTACGCGGCAGTTGCGCCACGATCACACCGATGCCCTGGTTGCCGGCACGCCAGACCACCTGATCGCCGGTCACCAGTGCAGGCAAGTTGGCGCGCAAATGGCAGCGGAACACCTGACCCGCCAAATCGCCATCGAGCGCTTCGACTTCGACCTGCACACCGAAGTGCGCGATCACCAGGCCCGTCTGTTCCGGACCCAGGTCGCCACCTTCAAGTGCCTCGACAGCTGAGGACTCGCGTTTGGCGGCGCGGGCAGCGCGTTCGCCCTGAATCTTTTCGATGCGCCAGTTTTGACGACGATTGAGTTGGCGTTTGGCCATGGGTGTTCCGTATCAAGAATGCAGCGATTAGGTAAAACGGCCGCGAGTTTAGCACGCCCGGGCGCCGCCCTAGGCTAAACTGCGCAGCATTGCCTAGGAGCCGACACATGCAAAACCCGCAGAATCTGATCTGGATCGACCTGGAAATGACCGGTCTGAACCCTGATACCGACGTCATCATCGAGATGGCCACCATCGTCACTGACAGTGACTTGAACACCTTGGCCGAAGGGCCGGTGATCGCCATTCACCACAGCGACGAGATTCTCGCTGGCATGGATGAGTGGAATACCCGTCAACACGGCGGCTCCGGGCTGACCCAGCGCGTTCGCGACAGCCGCATCAGCATGGCCGAGGCCGAAGCCGAAACTATCGCCTTCCTGGAGCAATGGGTGCCGAAGGGCAAGTCGCCGATCTGTGGCAACAGCATCTGCCAGGACCGTCGCTTCCTTTATACCCACATGAAATCCCTGGAAAGCTACTTCCATTACCGCAACCTCGACGTGTCGACTCTTAAAGAGTTGGCCGCACGCTGGGCGCCGGACGTGCGCGATAGCTTCAAAAAGGGTAGCACCCACCTGGCCCTGGACGACATCCGCGAATCCATCGCCGAGTTGCAGCACTACCGCAAGCACTTCATCAAGTTCTAAGTCTGGAATACGGATTGTAGGAGCCGGCTTGCTGGCGATGGGGCCCTTGAGTACGCCATCGCCAGCAAGCCGGCTCCTACGGGATCTGCGTTGTGCACGTAGGAGCGAGGCTTGCCCGCGAAGCAGTCGACTCGGTCTTCGTGGGTGATCGCCCTCTTTTGGTGCCGGGACTAAATGGCTAGACTGCGCGCCTTTCTGCAAGGACCGCCACCATGTTGCTGATGCTCTACCTGATCGCCATCACCGCCGAAGCCATGACCGGTGCCCTGTCTGCCGGCCGTCGTGGCATGGACTGGTTTGGTGTGGTGCTGATCGCGTGCATCACGGCGCTCGGTGGCGGTTCGGTGCGTGATGTGTTGCTCGGTCACTATCCGCTGACCTGGGTCAAACACCCGGAATACCTGGTGTTGACCTCGATCGCGGCGATGTTCACCGTCTTCGCCGCACGCTGGATGCGCCACTTGCGCTCGCTGTTTCTGGTGCTCGACGCCGTGGGGCTAGTGGCATTTACCCTGATCGGCTGCATGACTGCGCTGGAAATGGGCCACGGCATGCTGGTGGCGTCGGTCAGTGGCGTGATCACCGGGGTTTTCGGCGGCATCCTGCGCGATATCTTCTGCAACGACATCCCCCTGATCTTCCGCCGCGAACTCTACGCCAGCGTCTCGTTCGCTGCAGCGTGGTGCTACATGCTCTGCATTTACCTGCAATTGCCCGGCGAACAGGCGATTCTCATCACCTTGTTTGGCGGCTTCCTGCTGCGGTTGCTGGCGATCCGTTTCCACTGGGAAATGCCTAAGTTCGTTTATAACGACGAGGCTTGACGGTCGGCGTGTTGTTTCAGCGCCCATTCGACATGTTCCCGTACCAGTTCCGACGGAAAGTCGCGGCGCGCCTTCAACGCTTCCAACACCGGAATGCTCGACGGCGCGTTCCCCAATCCCACCGCAAGATTGCGCAACCAACGCTCGTAACCGGCACGGCGCAGCGGTGAACCTTCGGTGCTGCTGAGGAACCTGTCCTCATCCCACATGAACAGTTCGGCCAACTCGGCGTTGTCCAGGTTGTGCCGTGGCTTGAAGTCGCTTTCGCCGGACGGGCGGGCGAAGCGGTTCCACGGGCAGACGATCTGGCAGTCATCGCAACCGAACACCCGATTGCCGATCAACGGGCGCAAGTCTTCGGGGATCGCACTTTTCAGCTCGATGGTCAGGTAAGAGATGCAGCGCCGGGCGTCCAGCACATACGGGCCGACGAAGGCGTTGGTCGGGCAAATGTCCAGGCATGCCGTGCAGCGGCCGCAATGTTCGGTGCTGTGCGGTGGATCGACCGGCAGCGGCAGATCGACAAAAAGCTCGCTGAGGAAGAAGTAACTGCCGGCCTTGCGATTCAAGACCAGGGTGTTTTTGCCGATCCAGCCCAGGCCGGCCTTTTGCGCGATGGCTTTTTCCAGCACCGGTGCGCTGTCGACGAAGGCGCGGTAGCCGAACGGCCCAATGACCGCCTGAATTTTTTCTGCCAGTTGTTGCACACGTTTACGGATCAATTTGTGGTAATCGCGGCCCAAGGCATAACGCGATACGTAGGCTTTTTCCGGTTGCGCCAGCAATTGCGCCATTTGGGTGTCACCGGGCAGGTAGTCCATGCGCAGGGAAACCACGCGCAACGTACCGGGGACGAGCTCTTCGGGATGGGAGCGTTTGCTGCCGTGGGCGCCCATGTAGTCCATTTCGCCGTGGTAGCCGGCCGCGAGCCAGCGCTCCAGGTGCTGCTCATGCTCGGCCAGGTCCAGGCCGCTGATGCCGACTTGCTGAAAGCCCAGCTCGCGGCCCCAGTCCTTGATGGATTGGGCGAGGGCGGGCAGGTCTGTAGTAATAGCGGGCATGAGGCGAGAGAAACCGGAGCTGAGGTGCGTATAATTCTGCCAGACATCGGAGCCCGGAGACGCATGCCGCACACTAAAGATGATTTACCCGACGCGCTGTACAGTGCCGCGCACGTGCGAGCCCTCGATGCGAACCTGATCGCGGCCGGCACGCCGGGCTTCGAATTGATGCAGCGCGCAGCGCGAGCGACCTGGCGTGCGCTGGTCCGTCAGTGGCCGTCGGCGAATGAATTGAGCGTGGTGGCCGGTCACGGCAATAACGCGGGCGATGGTTATCTGGTGGCGGTGCTGGCGCGGCGTGCCGGTTGGCATGTCCGGGTGGTGGCGGCCGGTGATCCCCAGTGTTTGCAGGGCGATGCGGCGCTGGCTCATGCCGAGGCTGTGTCCGAGGGCATTGCGGTTCAAACCTTCACTGCGCAGTCGGAATTGCGTGGGATCGTGCTGGACGCCTTGCTCGGCACCGGTTTGACCGGGGAAGTGCGAGAGCCCTTCGCCAGCGCGATCGCTGCGATCAACGCCAGTGGATTGTCGGTGGCGGCGGTGGATATCCCTTCGGGATTGTGCGCCGATACAGGGCGCATATTGGGCACCGCTGTTCGAGCTGATCTGACTGTGACGTTCATTGGATTGAAGTTGGGACTGTTTACGGGCGACGCGGCGGATGTGGTCGGTGAGTTGGTGTTCAATGATCTGCAAGCCAGCGCCGAGTCTTTTAATGGGGTTGCCGTTGATGCCCGTCGTCTGACAGCCGGCAATTTGCCGCGTCTGGCGGGTCGTGCGCCAACCGCCCATAAAGGTATATTCGGCCACGTCTTGCTGATCGGCGGTGATCGTGGCTTCGGCGGTGCCATTTTGCTGAGCGCACAGAGCGCGTTGCGCAGTGGTGCGGGCATGGTGTCTGTGGCCACGCGCAATGAGCATGTCCCGGCGGCGTTGGCGAGAATTCCCGAGGCCATGGTGTTGGGGGCTTCGTCGGCCAATCAACTGATGGAACTGCTGCAAAAGGTTTCCGTGCTGGTGGTCGGCCCGGGCCTGGGTCAGGCTGCCTGGGGGCGCAGCCTTTTGTCGGCGGCGGCCAACGCGCCGTTGCCGCAAGTCTGGGACGCCGATGCGTTGAATTTGCTGGCTTCGAAGCACGTGAGCCTGCCCACCGACTGCGTGATCACGCCGCATCCGGGTGAGGCGGCGCGGTTGCTGGGGATCAGCACTGCCGAGGTTCAGGCTGATCGCCCGGCTGCGGCTCGCGCGTTGAGCAAAAAATATACAGCTGTTGTGATTCTCAAAGGCGCCGGCAGCCTCATCGCCAGCCCCGATGGGCGCCTGTCGTTGTGTCATCAGGGGCATCCAGCCATGGCCACTGCGGGGTTGGGGGATGTGTTGGCCGGTCTGGTCGGCGCATTGCTGGCCCAGGGCATGGACGCGTTCGACGCCGCCTGCCTGGCGGTCTGGCTGCACGCCAATGCCGGCGCGCAAGAAGGTAAATCGGGCCGCGGGCTGGCGGCCAGTGATCTGATCCCAGCCATTCGTCAGTTGTTGGAGGAGCAAGCACCGTGTCTGAAGTAACCCTGTACCTGGCCGATGAAGAGGCGATGACCGCATTTGGCGCACGCATCGCACAAACCACGCAAGGGCACGGTCTGATTTTTCTGGAGGGCGATCTGGGGGCGGGGAAAACCACGCTGTCACGGGGCATCATCCGTGGTCTGGGGCATGTCGGAGCAGTAAAGAGCCCTACATTCACCCTGGTCGAGCCCTACGAGATCGGTGACATCCGGGCCTTCCATTTCGACCTCTATCGGCTGGTCGATCCGGAAGAACTTGAGTACCTCGGTATCCGCGATTACTTCGATGACGACGCGTTGTGCCTGATCGAATGGCCCCAGAAGGGTGCAGGCTTTTTGCCAAAGCCCGACCTGACCATTACCATTAGCCCGCAAGACAGCGGGCGTTCGCTGAAAATTTTGTCCCAGGGCTCGCGCGGCGAGTCGTGGTGTGCCGCTTTGGCATTGGAAACCAATTAAATGATGGGGTCAGGTATGCGCTTTCGCGCGATGGTAGCTGCCGTAGGGATGTTGTTTTTGGCGGTGACCGTCGACGCTGTGGCCGAGACTAAGGTCAACAGCGTGCGCCTGTGGCGGGCGCCGGACAACACACGGTTGGTGTTCGACTTGACGGGGCCGGTGCAGCACAGTGTGTTCACCCTGACCTCCCCGGATCGGCTGGTGATCGACATCAATGGCGCCACTCTTGGTGCGCCACTGAACGTCAACAGCGCCAATACCCCGATCACCGCCATGCGCTCGGCTCAACGCACGCCGACCGACCTGCGGGTGGTCATCGACCTGAAAAAAGCCGTCACACCAAAAAGCTTCACCCTGGCGCCAAACGCCCAGTACGGCAATCGCCTGGTGGTCGACCTGTTCGATAACGCCGCCGATGCCGCACCTATACCGGTGCCGACCAACGTCGCGACGGTGGCCCCGGTGCCGGTGACTCCGGTAGAGCCCGCAGTGAAGCTGCCGCCTGCGCCTGCCGGCAAACGCGACATCATCGTGGTGATCGACGCCGGCCACGGCGGCGAAGACCCGGGTGCTTCGGGCTCTCGTGGTCAGCGTGAAAAAGACGTGGTGCTGGCCATCGCCCGCGAATTGCAACGCCAGGTCAACGGCATGAAAGGCTTCCGCGCCGAACTGACCCGTACCGGCGACTACTTCATTCCGCTGCGTGGCCGTACCGAAATCGCCCGCAAAAAAGGTGCTGACCTGTTCGTCTCGATCCACGCCGATGCCGCGCCTTCGGCCGCAGCCTTCGGTGCATCGGTATTCGCCCTGTCTGATCGCGGCGCTACATCGGAGACGGCGCGTTGGCTGGCCGATAGCGAAAACCGCTCCGACTTGATCGGCGGTGCCGGCAACGTCAGCCTCGACGACAAGGACCGCATGCTCGCGGGTGTGCTCCTCGATTTGTCGATGACCGCCTCCCTGACGTCCAGCCTGAACGTTGGCCAAAAAGTCTTGAGCAACATCGGTCGCGTCACGCCACTGCACAAACAGCGTGTGGAGCAGGCCGGGTTCATGGTGTTGAAGTCGCCGGACATCCCGTCGATCCTGGTGGAAACCGGGTTCATCTCCAACGCCAACGAAGCCTCCAAGCTAGCTGCGGCGAACCACCAGCAGGCGCTGGCGCGTTCGATCAGCAGCGGCGTGCGCCAGTTCTTCCAGCAGAACCCGCCACCGGGCACCTACATCGCCTGGTTGCGTGATTCCGGCAAGATCGCCCAAGGCCCGCGTGACCACCGGGTAAACCCGGGCGAGACGCTGGCGATGATTGCCGTGCGTTACCAGGTGTCTCCGGCCACCTTGCGCAGCGCTAATAACCTGAAAAGCGACGAGCTGAAAATCGGTCAGACCCTGACCATTCCCGGCACAGAACTGGCGTCCAAAGAATGAATCAGGTGCTGTCCAACACGGCTCGCATCGAGCTGCTCAGCCCGCGACTGGCGAACCAGATTGCCGCCGGTGAGGTGGTTGAACGTCCGGCCTCGGTGATCAAGGAGCTGTTGGAAAACAGCCTCGACTCCGGCGCCAAGCGTATCGATGTCGATGTGGAACAGGGCGGTGTCAAGCTGCTGCGGGTGCGCGATGACGGCAGCGGCATTTCGGCCGATGACTTGCCGCTGGCCCTGGCGCGACACGCCACCAGCAAGATCCGCAACCTGGAAGACCTCGAGCAGGTCATGAGCCTCGGGTTTCGCGGCGAAGCACTCGCCTCGATCAGCTCCGTGGCACGTTTGACCCTGACGTCCCGGACCAAGGATGCCGATCAGGCTTGGCAGGTCGAGACCGAAGGCCGGGACATGGCGCCTCGTGTCCAACCCGCAGCCCATCCTGTGGGCACCTCGGTGGAAGTCCGCGACCTGTTCTTCAACACCCCGGCGCGGCGAAAATTCCTCAAGACCGAAAAAACCGAATTCGATCACCTGCAAGAAGTGATCAAGCGGCTGGCGTTGGCGCGTTTCGACGTGGCGTTTCATTTGCGCCACAACGGCAAGACCATCCTCAGCCTGCATGAAGCACATGACGACGCTGCCCGCGCGCGGCGAGTGGCGGCGATTTGCGGCTCGGGTTTCCTGGAGCAGGCGCTGCCGATCGAGATCGAGCGCAATGGCCTGCATTTGTGGGGTTGGGTTGGGTTGCCGACGTTCAACCGCAGCCAGGCGGATTTGCAGTATTTCTTTGTGAACGGCCGTGCCGTGCGCGACAAACTGGTGGCCCACGCGGTGCGCCAGGCGTATCGCGACGTGCTGTTCAATGGTCGGCACCCGACGTTCGTGCTGTTTTTCGAAGTCGATCCGGCCGGTGTCGACGTCAACGTGCACCCGACCAAGCACGAAGTACGCTTCCGTGACGGGCGCATGGTTCACGACTTCCTCTACGGCACCTTGCACCGCGCCTTGGGCGACGTGCGTCCGGATGATCATCTGGCTGCACCGGTGGCGACGGCGATCGTTCGACCGAGCGGTATCGATGCGGGCGAGTTCGGTCCGCAGGGTGAAATGCGCCTGGCGGCCAACGCGTTGCTGGAGCAGCCGCAGGCACAACCGTCGTTCAATACGCTGGCGGGCTCGGGCGCTGGCGCCGGTTATCAGTATCAATACACGCCACGTCCTCAGTCCGGCGTGCCGGCGGCTGAGGCTCAGGCTGCGTACAAGGAATTTTTTGCGCCGCTGCCAGAAGCCAACGCAGCTGCACTTCCGGCCGGGCAGGACGATATTCCACCGCTGGGTTACGCCTTGGCGCAACTCAAAGGCATCTACATTCTTTCGGAAAACGCCCAAGGGCTGGTGCTGGTGGACATGCACGCGGCCCACGAACGGATCATGTACGAGCGCCTGAAAATCGCCATGGCCAGCGAAGGCCTGAGCGGCCAGCCGCTGTTGGTGCCGGAATCGTTGGCGGTGAGTGAGCGCGAAGGCGATTGTGCCGAAGAAAACGTCGCCTGGTTCCAGCGTCTGGGCTTCGAACTGCAGCGACTTGGCCCGGAAACATTGGCGATCCGGCAGATCCCGGCCTTGCTCAAGCAAGCCGAAGCCAATCGATTGGTGAGTGATGTATTGGCCGATCTGATGGAATACGGCACCAGTGACCGTATCCAGGCGCACCTCAACGAACTGCTTGGCACCATGGCCTGCCACGGCGCGATTCGGGCGAACCGGCGTCTGGCACTGCCGGAAATGAACGGTCTGCTGCGGGACATGGAGAACACCGAGCGCAGCGGTCAATGCAACCATGGCCGACCGACCTGGACCCAATTGGGCCTGGACGATCTGGACAAACTGTTCTTGCGCGGTCGTTGATGAGCCAGCTCCCACCTGCGATTTTCCTGATGGGCCCGACCGCAGCGGGCAAGACTGATCTGGCCATCGAGCTCACCAAAGTGCTGCCTTGCGAGCTGATCAGTGTCGACTCGGCGCTTGTCTATCGCGGCATGGACATCGGCACCGCCAAGCCTTCGAAAGAGATTCTGGCCGAGTTTCCGCACCGGTTGATCGATATTCTTGACCCGGCCGAGAGCTATTCGGCGGCGGATTTTCGCCGTGATGCGCTTGAGGCGATGGCCGAGATCACTTCGCGGGGCAAAATTCCGCTGCTTGTAGGCGGCACGATGCTCTACTACAAGGCTTTGGTCGAAGGACTGGCAGAAATGCCGGCGGCCGATCCCGAGGTTCGTGCGCAGATCGAAGAAGAGGCTGCACGCCTTGGCTGGCAAGCCCTGCACGAACAATTGGCGCTCATTGATCCGGTTTCGGCGGCGCGAATTCATCCGAACGATCCGCAGCGGCTCAGTCGAGCGCTGGAAGTTTATCGCGTCAGCGGTCAGAGCATGACCGAGCTGCGACTGAGACAAAGTGCGCAAAGTACTGAAGCAGCCGCTTCGGGACTGCAACAATTGCCCTATACTGTCGCGAACTTGGCCATTGCTCCGGCAAATCGCCAGGTACTGCACGAGCGAATTAAACAAAGATTCACAGTTATGTTGGAACAGGGATTCATTGACGAGGTCGTAGCCCTGCGTAAGCGAAGTGACCTGCATTCAGGGTTGCCGTCTATACGTGCGGTAGGCTACCGACAAGTCTGGGACTACCTGGATGGCAAGCTGACCCAAGCCGAAATGCAGGAGCGTGGAATCATTGCCACGCGCCAATTGGCAAAGCGTCAGTTCACCTGGCTGCGCAGTTGGGCTGATTTACACTGGTTGGACAGCCTGGATTGCGACAATCTGCCGCGCGCCTTGAAATACCTGGGGACCATCTCCATATTGAGCTGAGTCCTTGCAATTGCCGTCTATCCTTGGGGGTGTGACGGCCACAAGCCATCTGTTTACCTATTTTTTATATTGAATCCTTAAAGGAGTGCGGCACATGTCAAAAGGGCATTCGCTACAAGACCCTTACTTGAATACTTTACGTAAAGAGAAAGTTGGGGTGTCCATCTACCTGGTGAACGGGATCAAACTGCAAGGCACGATCGAGTCTTTCGACCAGTTCGTTATCCTGCTGAAAAACACCGTCAGCCAGATGGTTTACAAACACGCTATCTCTACAGTGGTGCCGGTTCGTCCAATTCGTCTGCCTAGCGCAACCGAATCCGAAGCGGGTGACGCTGAGCCAGGTAACGCCTGATAGGAGTCTCCTTTGTTCTTTGAGCGCCACGGTGGTGGTGAACGAGTAATTCTCGTTCACTTGGATGGACAGGACCCTGAGGCGCGCGAAGATCCGCAGGAGTTTCAGGAGTTGGCTAATTCGGCCGGCGCCGAGACCGTTGCGTTTTTTAACGTGCCGCGTCATCGGCCAACCGCCAAATTCCTGATTGGCAGCGGCAAGGTCGAGGAACTTCGCGACCTGGTCCATGCCGAGAAGGCAGATCTGGTGATCTTCAATCACATCCTTACGCCCAGTCAGGAACGTAACCTCGAACGTGTTTTCGAGTGTCGCGTGATCGACCGCACCGGTCTGATTCTCGATATTTTCGCTCAGCGCGCCCGTACCCATGAAGGCAAGCTCCAGGTAGAACTGGCCCAGCTTGATCACATGAGCACCCGGCTGGTTCGTGGCTGGACTCACCTTGAGCGTCAAGGTGGCGGTATCGGCATGCGTGGCCCGGGTGAAACCCAACTCGAAACCGACCGCCGTTTGCTGCGGGTTCGCCTGCGACAGATCAAGGGCCGGCTGGAGAAAGTGCGCAGCCAGCGCGAACAGTCGCGACGTGGCCGTATGCGTGCGGATATCCCTACCGTGTCGCTGGTGGGGTACACCAACGCCGGTAAATCCACGCTCTTCAATAACGTGACGAAATCCGACGTGTACGCGGCTGACCAGTTGTTTGCCACGCTGGACCCGACCTTGCGCCGTCTGGAGCTAGACGACCTGGGGCCGATTGTCCTGGCTGACACTGTGGGTTTCATTCGCCACTTGCCCCACAAGCTGGTCGAGGCATTTCGGTCTACCCTCGAAGAGTCGAGCAACTCCGACCTGCTGTTGCACGTGATCGATGCGGCCGAACCAGATCGCATGTTGCAGATCGAGCAGGTGATGGTGGTGTTGGGCGAGATTGGTGCCCAGGACTTGCCGATCCTCGAGGTCTATAACAAACTCGATTTGCTTGAAGGCGTTGAGCCACAAATTCAGCGCGACGAAAACGGCAAGCCCCAGCGGGTCTGGCTGTCGGCGCGTGATGGCACTGGTCTGGAATTGCTTGAGCAAGCCATTGCCGAGTTGCTTGGCAGTGAGTTGTTTATCGGTACCTTGCGCCTGCCGCAACGATTCGCTCGACTGCGTGCACAGTTTTTTGAACTCGGTGCGGTGCAGAAAGAAGAACACGACGAAGAAGGTGTCAGCTTGCTGGCCGTTCGATTGCCGCGTTCGGAGCTCAATCGGCTGGTCAGCCGTGAAGGCGTTGTGCCGACGGAGTTTATCGAGCAACACACTTTGCAATAAAAGCCTGAGAAAGCGGTTGTGCCGTGGTGACAGGCATTCTGTAGCATTGGTCGGCGCGCCGTGGGTGCGTCTTTGCTTTATCAGATGGAGAGCGCTATGGCTTGGAATGAGCCGGGTGGCAACTCGAATAATCAGGATCCTTGGGGTGGCAAACGCCGCAATAACGGCGACCGCAAGGGACCACCGGATCTCGACGAGGCCTTCCGAAAGCTGCAGGAAAGCCTGAACGGGTTGTTCGGTGGTGGTAAGAAACGCGGTGATGACGGCGGTGGTTCGGGCAAGAGTGGCGGCTTTGGCGGCCTGCTCGGCATCGGCCTGGTCGTGTTGGCGGCCGTCTGGCTGTACAGCGCGGTCTACGTAGTCGACGAGCAGGAGCAAGCCGTGGTACTGCGCTTCGGCAAGTATTACGAAACCGTCGGCCCGGGCCTGAACATCTACTTCCCGCCGATCGATCGCAAGTACCTGGAAAACGTCACGCGTGAGCGTGCCTATACCAAGCAGGGGCAAATGCTCACTGAAGACGAGAACATCGTCGAAGTGCCGCTGACCGTGCAGTACAAGATCAGCAACCTGCAGGACTTCGTGCTGAGCGTTGATCAGCCGGAAATCAGCCTGCAGCACGCGACCGAAAGTGCCTTGCGCCATGTGGTGGGTTCCACTGCGATGGATCAGGTGCTGACCGAAGGTCGTGAATTGATGGCCAGCGAGATCAAGGAGCGTCTGCAACGCTTCATGGATACCTATCGCACCGGTATCACCATCACTCAGGTGAACGTGCAGAGCGCAGCGGCACCGCGTGAAGTGCAGGAAGCCTTCGATGACGTGATCCGTGCCCGTGAAGACGAGCAGCGTTCGCGCAACCAGGCTGAAACCTACGCCAACGGCGTCGTGCCGGAAGCCCGTGGTCAGGCCCAGCGTATCCTCGAGGATGCCAACGGCTACCGTGACGAAACCGTCTCGCGCGCCAAGGGTGAGGCCGATCGCTTCACCAAACTGGTGAGCGAGTACCGCAAGGCTCCTGAAGTGACCCGTGAGCGTCTGTACCTGGACACCATGCAGGAAGTCTTCACCAACACCAGCAAGGTGCTCGTGACCGGCAACAAGAATGGCCAGAGCAATCTGCTGTACTTGCCGCTGGACAAGATGGTCGAAAGTGGTCGCAACACCAGCACTCCGGTGACCGGTGCGGCAGCCACCAGCAATGAAGCGAATGCACGTGCGGCAGCTGATCTGCAGCAACAGCAAGCACGTACCAGGGAGAGTCGCTGATGAGCAATAAATCGCTGATCGCCCTTATTGTCGGCGTCGTCGTGGCCATCGCTGCCTGGAACTGCTTCTACATCGTGGCTCAGACCGAGCGTGCGGTGCTGCTGCAGTTCGGTCGCGTGGTCCAGACCGATGTTCAGCCGGGCCTGCATGTGAAAGTGCCTTACGTTAACCAGGTGCGCAAATTTGACGCACGCCTGATGACGCTGGATGCGCCGACGCAACGCTTCCTGACGCTGGAAAAGAAAGCCGTGATGGTCGATGCCTACGCCAAGTGGCGCGTGAAGGACGCTGAGCGTTACTACACCGCGACCTCCGGCCTCAAGCAGATTGCCGACGAACGTCTGTCCCGTCGTCTGGAATCGGGCCTGCGTGACCAGTTCGGTAAGCGCACGCTGCACGAAGTGGTGTCCGGTGAGCGTGATGCGCTGATGTCCGACATCACCGCCTCGCTTAACAAGATGGCGGAAAAAGAGCTGGGTATCGAAGTGGTCGATGTCCGGGTCAAGGCCATCGATCTGCCGAAAGAAGTGAACCGCAGTGTGTTCGAGCGTATGAGCTCCGAGCGTGAGCGTGAAGCTCGCGAGCACCGCGCCAAGGGTAACGAGCTGGCAGAAGGCATCCGTGCCGACGCCGATCGTCAACGCCGCGTGCTGCTGGCTGAAGCCTATCGTGAATCTGAAGAGGTTCGCGGTGACGGTGATGCCCAGGCTGCTGCGATCTACTCCAAGGCCTACGGCCAGGATCAGGAGTTCTACGGTTTCTACCGTAGCCTGCGCGCCTACCGTGAAAGCTTCGCGAACAAATCCGACGTCATGGTCCTGGACCCAAGCAGCGACTTCTTCCGTTACCTGGAAAAAGCCAAGCCTTGATACGACGTTGACCTGAATCATCCCCCCGCCTGGCGGCTAAAGCCTCGGGCGGGGTGATCCTTTGGGAAAACGTGTGTATGATGCGGCAGCCGGGAAATTCCCGGCTTTTTTGCGTCTGCACGTTTGATTGCTGTTTTAAGCGGGCGCCCGAGTTGAATGACTCGACAGGTTTTTCGAGGAAAGTGGTTGGCGAAGCCGGTTTCAGGCTTTTCGCCACGTTGTTTATGCGCGTGGTTTGCACATGAGCCGACCATTTTCTGCTTCACTCAAGGCTCGCCCAACGGCTGGCCGCCCGGATCATAGGGGAATGGCGTAATGGCAACGGTAGACCGCTGGCTGCTGCCAGATGGCATCGAAGAAGTACTGCCACCAGAGGCGGCGCGCATTGAAGTCGCGCGTCGTCAGGTGTTGGATCTGTTCCAGAGCTGGGGTTACGAGTTTGTCGTAACTCCCCATATCGAGTACCTGGAATCCCTGCTGACCGGCGCGGGCTCGGACCTCGATCTGCGTACCTTCAAGGTCATCGACCCGCAATCGGGCCGGCAGATGGGTTTCCGTGCCGACATCACGCCGCAAGTGGCGCGCATCGATGCGCACACCCTGCGCCGCGAAGGCCCGAGCCGTCTGTGCTACGCCGGCAGCGTGCTGCATGCGCAGCCGCGCGCCTTGTCGTCCTCGCGCAGCCCGATCCAGCTGGGCGCCGAGTTGTACGGCGATGCCAGCCCGAGCAGCGACGTGGAAGTCATCAGCCTGATGCTGGCCATGCTGCAACTGGCCGATGTGCCGGATGTGCACATGGACCTCGGTCATGTCGGCATCTACCGCGGCTTGGCCCGTGCGGCCGGTCTTTCCGGTGAAGTTGAACAACAGTTGTTCGATGCATTGCAACGCAAGGCAATCGACGAGGTCATTACCTTGACCGAAGGCTTGCCTGCCGATCTGTCGGGCATGCTGCGCGCGTTGGTCGATCTGTGTGGCGGTCGCGAAGTATTGAGCGCTGCCCGCGAGCGTCTGGCGAATGCGCCGGCACCGGTTCTGGCGGCGCTGGACGATTTGCTGGCGATTGCCGAGCGTCTGTCCACGCGTTTCCCGGAATTACCGCTTTACTTCGACCTGGGCGAGTTGCGCGGTTACCACTACCACACCGGTGTCGTGTTCGCGGTGTTCGTACCGGGTGTTGGCCAGTCCATTGCCCAGGGCGGTCGTTACGACGACATCGGCGCCGACTTCGGTCGCGCTCGTCCGGCAACCGGCTTCTCTACCGATTTGAAAACCCTGGTGACCCTGGGGCGTGCTGAGATCGAGCTACCGTCTGGCGGTATCTGGATGCCTGACAGTACGGATGCGGCACTCTGGCAGCAGGTTTGCCAGTTGCGCAGTGAGGGTCAGCGTGTCGTTCAGGCATTGCCTGGACAACCTTTGGCCGCCGCCCGTGAAGCGGACTGCGACCGGCAATTGATTCAGCAGAACGGGCTTTGGCAAGTATCGCCACTGGCTTCTTGAGTTTTCCTGTCGGCTGCGGCCGGCACCAAGTTTGCGCGAATGAGGACAAGTGTTATGGGTAAGAATGTCGTAGTCCTGGGCACCCAATGGGGTGATGAGGGCAAAGGCAAGATCGTTGATCTGCTGACCGAACATGCTGCCGCCGTAGTGCGCTACCAGGGTGGCCACAACGCGGGTCACACCTTGGTGATCGATGGTGAAAAAACCGTCTTGCACCTGATCCCGTCGGGCGTGCTGCGTGAAGGCGTGCAGTGCCTGATCGGCAACGGCGTGGTGGTTGCACCCGACGCTCTGCTGCGGGAAATCATCAAGCTGGAAGAGAAAGGCGTACCGGTGCGTGAGCGCCTGCGTATCAGCCCGTCCTGCCCGCTGATCCTGTCCTACCACGTAGCGCTGGACCAGGCCCGTGAAAAGGCTCGTGGCGAGCTGAAGATCGGCACCACCGGGCGCGGCATCGGCCCGGCTTACGAAGACAAGGTTGCACGTCGTGGCCTGCGCATCGGCGACCTGTTCCACCGTGAGCGTTTCGCCGCCAAACTGGGCGAGTTGCTGGATTACCACAACTTCGTTCTGGTCAATTACTACAAAGAACCAGCCATCGATTTCCAGAAGACGCTCGACGAGTGCATGGAATACGCCGAGCTGCTGAAGCCGATGATGCTCGACGTCACCGCCGAGCTGCACGAGCTGCGTCGCGCTGGCAAAGACATCATGTTCGAAGGCGCCCAGGGCTCCTTGCTGGACATTGACCATGGTACCTACCCATACGTCACCAGCTCCAATACCACCGCGGGCGGCATTGCCACCGGTTCCGGTTTTGGCCCGATGTACCTGGATTACATCCTGGGCATCACCAAGGCTTACACCACTCGTGTCGGTTCGGGTCCGTTCCCGACTGAGCTGTTCGATGACGTGGGTGCATTCCTGGCCAAGCGTGGCCACGAGTTCGGCGCTACCACTGGCCGTGCCCGTCGTTGCGGCTGGTTCGATGCCGTCATCCTGCGTCGCGCTATCGACGTCAACAGCATCTCGGGCCTGTGCCTGACCAAGCTGGACGTGCTGGACGGTCTGGAAACCATCAACATCTGTGTTGGCTACAAGAACCAGGATGGTGCAGTGATCGACGCACCGACTGACGCCGACAGCTACATCGGCCTGGAGCCGGTGTACGAAGAGATGCCAGGCTGGACTGAATCCACCGTCGGTGCCAAGACGCTGGAAGAGCTGCCACAAGCTGCTCGCAACTACATCAAGCGCGTCGAAGAGTTGGTCGGTGCGCCGATTGACATTATTTCGACGGGCCCGGACCGCAACGAAACCATCGTTTTGCGTCACCCGTTCGCTTAATAAGTCGTTGATGTAGAAAGCAAAGGGCCCTTGATTGGGCCCTTTGTCGTTTATACCTGCCGGACGGCATGACCTTTGCTGTGATGTTGAATAAAAGCATCGCTTCCAGTGCGCCATCAATTTAATGGCGCCAAAGCAGAGGGATTCCAAGTGTCGGCCGTTCTCTCATTGTTACAAAGCCGTTTGTTGCGGCCAGTGTTCGTTACCCTTGGTATCGCCCTTTTGGTGCAGGTGCTGGTGGCTGTCGCCCTAACTCGGAGCACGGTGACTGCGCTTGAAGCCGATCTCGGCGTGCGTCTTGGGACGGATAGTCAAAAACTGTCTGGCGAACTCGAGCAGGCGGGGCGTGAAGTCACGTCGAGCCTGGACAATCTCTCCACCAGTACCCGTCAGCGACTCACCGCCAGCTTGTCGACGCGATTGAAAGACGAGCAGGTGCAATTGCGTGCGACGTTGGAAAAGGATCTCAAGGATTCAGCCAACGATATGGCGCAGTTGCTGGCCTCGGTCGCGCCTCGCGCCATGTGGGACAGCGACGTTCCAACCCTGTCCGAATTTGCCCGTCGGGCCCAACGCAATCCCAACGTGTTGTTCGTGGTATATGACGACGCGACAGGTCAGCACTTGACGCGCTACCTCAATCGCGAAAACCCGATCAACAAGGCGCTGTTGGAGAAAGGCCAGGGCGAGCGGGCGCTGGACAAAGTGCTGGACGCGGCGAAGAACGATCCGTCGGTCTACTACCTTGAAGCCTCGATCAACCCCAACGGCGTGGAAATCGGCAAGGTCTTGATGGGTGTCTCGACCGCCTCAGTGGAAACCGATCTGGCGGCCCTGGATAAACGTTTTGCGGCGCTGATCGCCAGCGGAGATCAACTGGTCGGCGACAGCCTCAAGGGTGCGGCTGCCGACAGTGCCACCGCGATGCGTGCGCGTCTCACCTCCGCGCAGGCCACGGCCTCTGAAATGAAAGCCAACACCACCAGCACCGTGCAGGAAGCGGCGGCGACCTTGCGCTGGCGCATCGGGATGTTCCTGGCGTTGGTCGGTTGCGGTGTGCTGCTGTTGCTCGCTGTTGTGTTGGGCCGTCGAGTGGTCAATCGCTTGAAAATGCTCATCGCTGCGATGGATGACTTGGCGGCGGGCGAGGGTGACCTGACCAAGCGCGTGCAGATCAACAGCAAAGACGAAATCGGCGACATGGCCGCGGCGGTCAATCGCTTTGTGGATAAGTTGCAGCCGATCGTGCGCGAAGCGGGCGATGTGGCCCAGCGCACCGGCGTGGAAATCGGCGCCATGACCCTGCGCAATGCCGGAGCCGATGCGGCGGCGGGCATGCAGCGCGATGAAGTGGCCGAAAGCCTGCGTGCGTTGTCACAGATGGCGGATGAAGCTCAATCAGAAAGCCACGCCATGCAAGCGGCGTTGCAGCAAGTGGTGGACATTCGTTCTGCCACCGATGAAAACACTCGGACTTCGGCCAAGGTCGGCAGCCTCATCGAGGCATTGGCCGGGCAGGTCGATACCGGGGCGAAAGTCATCGAGCGGCTGGCGCAGCAGAGTGAGCAGATTGAAGTGGTACTGACCGTGATTCACGGGATCGCCGAGCAAACCAACCTGCTGGCCCTGAACGCCGCCATCGAAGCGGCGCGTGCCGGAGAAACCGGTCGCGGCTTTGCCGTGGTGGCGGACGAAGTCCGGGCGTTGGCGAGCAAGACCCAAAGTTCTACCGGCGACATCCAGGCGCATATCGTGGCCCTGCAGCAAGGTGCGCGAGAAGCGGTGGCTGCGATTGGTCAGGCCGGGCGTCAGGCCAATGAAGGGTTGCTGGTGTTGCGTGACAGCGCTAGGTTGCAGCAATCGGTGCAGGCGTCGGTCGAGCAGGTGCATGCTGCGATTGGTCTGGCGACCCAGGCAGCGGCGCATCAGGCACAAGGTGCGCAAGCGGTGCGGGGTCGGGTTGAGACGATTCATGCGCAGGCTGAGAAAGCGGCTCAGGCGGTGGTGGAAACCACGGCCAGCGGCAAGGTGCTGGATGGGTTGGCGGCGCAGTTGAAGGCGAGCCTGGGGCAGTTCAGGGCGTAAGATTTGTATTGGCGGGTCTGACGCCTTTGCGGGCAAGTCGAATCGTCGCACCGCTCGCTCCTACAAGGGATCACGCATTCCCTGTAGGAGCGAGCGGTGCGACGATTCGACTTGCCCGCGAAGCTTTTCAGCGGCTCAAATACATCCGGGTTGTTAACAGGTACACAGGCAGCCCCGATACCAAAATCAACAGCGCCGCATAAGGCGCCGCCGCCGCAAACTCCACGTTCGCGGTATGCGCCCAAACCTCCGTCGCCAGCGTATTGAGCCCGGTCGGACTCAACAGCAGCGTCGCCGTCAGTTCCTTCATTGCATCCAGAAACACCAACGCGAACGCCGCACCCAGCGCCGGGAAAATGATCGGCAGCGTCACCCGGCAAAACGCGCTGAAAGAGGACGCCCCCAGCGTGCGTGCCGCCTCTTCCAGTTGCGGCGCTGCCTTGTTCAGCGCCGTGCGAATCGGCGCCTGCGCCAAGGGCAGAAACAGCAGCGCATAAGCGATCAGCAGCAGTGCCGACGTCTGGTACAGCACTGGCACATAATGCAGGGCGAAATACACCAGCGTCAGCGCGATCACCAAACCTGGCAGCGCGTGGAGCAGATACGGCAAGCGCTCGGCCCAGATCGCCAGTCGGCCTTTGTGCCGCACCACCAGCAATCCCATCGGCACCGCCAGCACCAGGCACAGTGCAGCACCACCCAGCGACAACGCCAGGGACGACAGCAGCGCCTCGCTGATCGCCGCCACCGGGAATGCCGCCGACGAACCTACCGCCAGCCAATACGCCAGCATCCCTAGCGGAATGCCGCTGCCGATGATCGCCAATGTCAGGCAGTAAACCTGTCCGGCGACCGTCCACGGCCCCAGTCGAACCTGTTCCGCCTGCCGCGCTGCGCCCTGGCCGGTGCGCACGTGCCGGCCCTTGCCGCGTACTCGTAACTCAAGCCACAACAACACCAGGCAAAGCGCCAGAAGCACCGCCGACAGCATCGCCGCGTTGGCATTGCTGAATTCCAGTTCGAACTGCTGATAGATTGCGGTGGTGAAGGTTTGCAGGCCGATGATCGACAGGGCGCCGAACTCCACCAGCATGTGCAGGGCTATCAACAGCGAGCCGGCAAGCAGGGACGGCCAAAGCAGGGGGAGGGTAATCCTGAAAAATACGCCCCAGCGATTCTGTCCCAGGGTGCGGGCAGATTCTTCCAGGGATGGATCAAGGTTGCGCAGGGTCGCTGCGACGGGCAGAAATATCAGTGGGTACTTTGACAGGGTCATCACCAGGATCGCCCCGCCCAAGCCTTCGAAATGCGCGCTCAGGGACACCCAGGTAAAGCTGCTGACGAACGCCGGCACGGCGAACGGCAAGCACAGGATCACGCCCCACAAACGCCGTCCCGGAAGATTGCTGCGCTCCAGCAACCAGGCAAGGGACAAGCCGATCACGCCGCACGCGACTGTCACACCGATCATTAGCGCCAACGTATTGCGCAGCAGCCCGAACACATAAGGCCGCCACAGCAGGTGCAGTGCCTCAGCCCAGCCGGCCTGCCAGGCCTTCAGCCCGACATACACCAGCGGCAAAAGACTGAGCACCACCAACAGCAAAACCGGCAGCAGCAGCCATATCGACGGCTGCTTGCGCCGTGGCACGTAACCCCCGCGCGAGGCGGGGGCGGATAACGATGCGCTCATCAGTTCAGGCCAACGTCACGTTCCAGGTCCAGGGCTTCTTCGGCGTTGCCGAGGTCGGCCGGGGTGACTTTCGGTGCCTCCAGTTCGCTGAATGGCTTGAGGCCGCGATCCGATTCCATGCCTTTGTGCAGCGGGTATTCGGCGGTGGTCTGGGTGATCACGCGCTGGCCTTCTTCGCTGGCGATGTAGGCGAGGAATTGCTGGGCTTCTTTTGGATGTTTGCTGGATTTCAGCACGGCGGCGCTGGAAACAGTGATCAGCCCACCGACGTCGCCGCCGGTGAAGTAATGCAGTTTCGAGTCGAGCTGGCCTTTTTCACGTTGCAAAGCGAACCAGTAGTAGTTGTTCACCAGTACGGTGGCGACTTCGCCGTTTTCCACTGCCTTCAGCGCCACCATGTTGTTGCTGTAAGTCTTGCCGAACGCGCGCAGGCCGGTCAGCCATTCTTCGGCCGCGTCCATGCCGTGCACTTTGATGATTGCCACGGCCTGTTCCTGGAACGCGCCGCTGGTGGGTACGAAGCCGACCTTGCCTTGCCATTTCGGATCGGAGAATTCCATCACCGACTTGGGCAGGTCTTTTTCATCGATCAGTTTCGGATTGAAGGCGACCACACGGACCCGGGCGGTGATGCCGATCCAGGTGCCATTGCCGGCGACGTAGTCTTTCGGCAGAACGGCGAGGGTGGCGGCGTCGGTCTCGGCCAGCAGACCCTGTTCACCGAGCTTGTTCAGCGGTGGCGATTCTTCGGTGTAGATCACATCGGCAGGGGAGCGATCACCTTCTTCGACGACCTGGCTGGCGAGCTGGTTGCTGCTGCCTTTGCGCACGTTGACGTGAATGCCGGTCTTGGCTTCGAAGGCTTTGGCGATGGCGTCGCCGACTTCCTTGTGTTGGCCGTTGTAGAGGGTCAGGGAAACTGGGTCAGCAGCCTGGGTGAGGGGAGTGGCGAGTGCCAGGCCGAGCAGGGTGAAGGTCAGGCCTCGGCGCAGGGTATTTCGAAACATCATTCGCAGGGTTCCTCACTGTCGCATTGCAAAAACTTGAAACAATGATAAACGATATTGTTTCTCAAGTGCGCCTTGCGGGGTTGGGAGGGTTTTGCTAAAGGGGTTGCGATCCCCTCGCCACAAAAAGCCCTTTCACTCAGGAAGGGGTGTTGGCTTGTTTTTTAGGGGGGCCAGAAACGCAAAAACCCGCTTTCGCGGGTTTCTGTGAAATTCAAGATCGTGACCTTGAATTTGAATTGGTGCCCAGAAGAAGACTCGAACTTCCACGACCTTGCGGTCACCAGCACCTGAAGCTGGCGTGTCTACCAATTTCACCATCTGGGCATAATCTTCAGCGTCACCGCTGTCGATGTGGCGCACTATACGGAGAGCGTTTTGATCTGTAAACCCCTGATTTAGATTTAATAAATCAGATGTTTAGAATGCAAAAAACCCGCTTTCGCGGGTTTTTGTGTGAGCCTTGAAATTGATCTAATCTCAAGCTCTAAATTGGTGCCCAGAAGAAGACTCGAACTTCCACGACCTTGCGGTCACCAGCACCTGAAGCTGGCGTGTCTACCAATTTCACCATCTGGGCAGTATCGGCAACGCTAGTGCGTCGTCGATGGCGCGCACTATACGGAGCGTCTTTTTAACTGTAAACCCCTGGCATCAAAAAAACCTTGAAAATTTTACCAGCGGCATTTAAATCAGCTTCACGCGGTCGATATAAGGCTTTAGACAGGCTGTCACAGCCTGAAATTTCCCGTTTCATTACGCCTATGCCAAACTAACCCGCATATAGACAAGGTGAAAACTCTCTAATGGCCGATTGGCAGTCCCTCGATCCCGAGGCCGCTCGTGAAGCGGAAAAATATGACAACCCTATTCCTAGCCGCGAACTGATCCTTCAGCACCTTGCTGATCGGGGTTCGCCTGCTAACCGCGAGCAGCTGGTGGAGGAGTTTGGTCTGACCACAGAAGACCAGATCGAAGCCCTGCGTCGCCGCCTGCGCGCCATGGAGCGCGATGCCCAACTCATCTATACCCGTCGCGGCACCTATGCGCCGGTGGACAAGCTCGACCTGATCCTCGGCCGCATCAGCGGTCACCGTGACGGCTTCGGCTTCCTGGTCCCGGACGATGGCAGTGACGACCTGTTCATGAGCCCGGCGCAAATGCGCCTGGTGTTCGATGGTGACCGGGCCCTGGCCCGTGTTTCCGGCCTCGACCGTCGCGGTCGCCGCGAAGGCATGATCGTCGAAGTGGTATCCCGTGCCCACGAGACCATCGTCGGCCGCTACTTCGAAGAGGGCGGTATCGGTTTTGTGGTTGCGGACAATCCGAAGATCCAGCAAGAAGTGCTGGTCACCCCGGGCCGTAACGCCAGCGCGCAGGTCGGTCAGTTCGTCGAAGTGAAGATCACTCACTGGCCGACGCCACGCTTCCAGCCGCAAGGCGACGTGGTTGAAGTCGTGGGTAACTACATGGCGCCGGGCATGGAAATCGACATTGCCCTGCGCACCTACGATATTCCTCACGTCTGGCCTGAGGCTGTGCTCAAAGAAGCCGCCAAGCTCAAGCCGGAAGTTGAAGAGAAAGACAAAGAGAAGCGCATCGACCTGCGTCATCTGCCGTTCGTCACCATTGACGGTGAAGACGCGCGCGATTTCGATGACGCGGTTTACTGCGAAGCCAAGCCAGGCAAGCTGCGGCTGTTCTCCGGCGGCTGGAAGTTGTACGTGGCGATTGCCGACGTTTCCAGCTACGTGAAGATCGGTTCGGCCCTGGATAACGAATCCCAGGTTCGCGGCAACTCGGTGTACTTCCCCGAGCGCGTCGTGCCGATGCTGCCGGAGCAGTTGTCCAACGGCCTGTGCTCGCTGAACCCGCACGTCGATCGCCTGGCCATGGTTTGCGAGATGACCATCTCCAAATCCGGCGAGATGACCGACTACTGCTTCTACGAAGCGGTGATTCATTCGCATGCTCGCCTGACCTACAACAAGGTCAGCGCGATGCTGGAAACGCCGAAACTCACCGAAGCGCGTCAGCTTCGTGGCGAGTACACCGACGTTCTGCCGCACCTCAAGCAGCTTTACGCACTGTACAAGGTGCTGCTGGCCGCTCGTCACGTGCGTGGCGCGATCGATTTCGAAACTCAGGAAACCCGGATCATCTTCGGGACCGAGCGCAAAATTGCCGAAATCCGTCCGACCGTTCG
Organism: Pseudomonas sp. LBUM1669; assembly: GCF_059695705.1. Lineage (NCBI taxonomy): Bacteria > Pseudomonadati > Pseudomonadota > Gammaproteobacteria > Pseudomonadales > Pseudomonadaceae > Pseudomonas > Pseudomonas sp. LBUM1669. The sequence continues at coordinate 594,625 of NZ_CP166784.1, forward strand.
TAACGATGCGCACAAGCTGATCGAGGAATGCATGCTGGCGGCCAACGTGGCCACCGCCGAATTCCTGAAGAAGCACGAAATCCCTGCGTTGTATCGCGTCCACGATGGTCCGCCACCGGAACGTCTGGAAAAACTGCGCGCCTTCCTCGGCGAGCTCGGTCTGTCCCTGCACAAAGGCAAGGACGGCCCGTCGCCGAAGGATTACCAGGCATTGCTGGCGAGCATCAAGGATCGTCCGGATTTCCACCTGATCCAGACCGTCATGCTGCGCTCGTTGAGCCAAGCGGTGTACAGCGCCGATAACCAGGGCCACTTCGGCCTGAATTACGAAGCGTATACCCACTTCACCTCGCCGATCCGCCGCTACCCGGACTTGCTCACGCACCGGGCGATCCGCAGCGTCATCCATTCCAAGCAGGACACGCCGCACGTTCGCCGTGCCGGCGCGATGACCATTCCGAAAGCGCGTATCTATCCGTACGACGAAACGGCGCTGGAACAGCTTGGCGAGCAATGCTCGATGAGCGAACGCCGTGCCGACGAAGCAACCCGCGACGTGGTGAACTGGCTCAAGTGCGAGTTCATGAAAGACCGAGTGGGCGAATCGTTCCCAGGTGTGATCACCGCGGTGACCGGTTTTGGCCTGTTCGTCGAGCTGACCGACATCTACGTCGAAGGCCTGGTGCACGTCACCGCGCTGCCGGGCGATTACTACCACTTCGATCCAGTGCACCACCGCCTCGCCGGTGAGCGTACCGGTCGCAGCTTCCGCCTGGGCGACACCGTTGAAGTGCGCGTGATGCGCGTTGACCTCGACGAGCGCAAGATCGACTTCGAGATGGCTGAAAAAACCATCAGCGCGCCGATCGGCCGCAAGAAGCGCGGCACTGAAAAGACTGAGCCTGCCGCCAAGACCGCGGCTAAAACCGCTGCAGAGCCGGCCCCGGCTAAAACCGGTCGTCGTCCTGCCAAGGAAAAGGCTGTCGAGGCCTATCGCCCAAGCGATGCCGCGGCGAAAAATGCCGAGCTGCGTAAAAGTCGTGAACTGAAGCAGGCGTTGCTGTCTGAAGCGAAAAGCGGCGGTAAAGCGGCGTCTGGGGGAAAGACCGGACGGTCGGCGCCTGACAAGGCTCCCGGCAGCAAGCCAAGCAAACACCGTAAGGGCCCGCCGAAAGCGGGTTCGGCCCCAGCCAAAAGCGGCGGGGCGCGTAAACCTAAGGCCAAGTCATGAGTCATTTGGAAAAGATCTACGGCGTGCACGCTGTAGAAGCGTTGTTGCGTCACCACCCGAAACGCGTCAAGCAGATCTGGCTGGCTGAAGGCCGCAGTGATCCGCGGGTTCAGACACTGATCGCCCTGGCTGCGGAAAATCGCGTGGCCGTCGGCCAGGCTGAGCGCCGTGAGCTGGATGCCTGGGTTGAAGGCGTGCACCAGGGCGTCGTGGCGGATGTGAGCCCGAGCCAGGTCTGGGGCGAGGCGATGCTCGACGAGTTGCTCGATCGCACCGAAGGCGCACCACTGTTGCTGGTGCTCGACGGCGTGACCGATCCGCACAACCTTGGCGCTTGCCTGCGCTCGGCCGATGCGGCCGGTGCGCTGGCGGTGATCGTGCCGAAGGACAAGTCAGCCACCCTGACCCCGACGGTACGGAAGGTGGCCTGCGGTGCGGCGGAAGTGATTCCGTTGGTTGCCGTGACCAACCTGGCGCGCACTCTGGAAAAACTCAAGCAGCGTGGCTTGTGGGTTGTCGGTACGGCGGGCGAGGCTGAGCAGAGTCTGTATCAGCAAGACATGACCGGCCCGACCATCCTGATCATGGGGGCGGAAGGCAGCGGCATGCGTCGCCTGACTCGCGATCTTTGCGACTACCTGGTGCATCTGCCGATGACTGGCAGCGTCAGCAGTCTCAACGTGTCCGTGGCGACCGGCGTCTGCCTGTTCGAGGCCCAGCGCCAGCGTAGCGTCAAGGCCGCCGGAGCCGCCAAGAAGTCCTGATTTGCACGCGATTCAAATGTGGGAGCGGGCTTGCTCGCGAAGAGGGAGTGTCAGTCGACATCAATGTTGACTGATGTACCGCTTTCGCGAGCAAGCCCGCTCCCACATTGGTTCTGTGTTGGAGCAAAGATCTGTGGTGCGAACGAACTGTTCAAATAATCACCAATTGCCTTGCACCTCTCCCGCCCCTTCTCTACAATTGCGCCCCTTGCTGTGACGGCAGGCACTGATGTGTCTATCGCAAGCAAGTCCATAAGTGTCATTCACTCCTTGTCTGACCGTTTTTGAACGGCAGGCTACAACCCGTAAGGAGCATTCATGCGTCATTACGAAATCATCTTTTTGGTCCACCCGGATCAAAGCGAGCAAGTCGGCGGCATGGTAGAGCGTTACACCAAGCTGATCGAAGAAGACGGCGGCAAAATCCACCGTCTGGAAGATTGGGGCCGTCGTCAACTGGCCTACGCAATCAACAATGTTCACAAGGCTCACTACGTGATGCTGAACGTTGAATGCACTGGCAAGGCCCTGGCCGAGCTGGAAGACAACTTCCGCTACAACGATGCAGTGATCCGTAACCTGGTCATCCGTCGCGAAGAAGCCGTTACCGGCCAATCCGAGATGCTCAAGGCTGAAGAAAACCGCAGTGAGCGCCGTGAGCGTCGCGACCGTCCTGAGCACGAAGGCGCTGATAGCGCTGATAGTGATGACAGCGACAACAGCGATAACGCTGACGAGTAATCCACGGACCTTTTAAGGAGCCTATCAAATGGCACGTTTCTTCCGTCGTCGTAAATTCTGCCGCTTCACCGCTGAAGACGTGAAAGAGATCGATTACAAAGATCTCAACACTCTGAAAGCCTACGTATCCGAGACCGGCAAAATCGTTCCAAGCCGCATCACCGGTACCAAAGCTCGTTATCAGCGTCAGCTGGCCACCGCTATCAAGCGCGCCCGCTTCCTGGCCCTGCTGGCCTACACCGACAGCCACGGCCGCTGAGACCGGGCAGTCGACACGTAGCAAAGGATTGAATGCATGCGCGCCATAGCTGAGTTCATCATGCGCGGCCGTATGCAGGCCACTCTGGTAGTGGCTGGATGCGCAATATTGCCGTTGTTGTATTGGTTGGGTGCTGCCGCTGGATGCCTCGTGCTTCTGCGGCGCGGATTGAAGGACGCCATTGGCGTACTTGCTCTGGGACTGCTGCCGGCGTTGATCTGGTGGCTTTACTCCGATGACCCACGAGCACTTCTGGTGCTGCTGGGGTCTACGAGCCTTGCGTTGGTTTTACGCGCAAGCGAGTCCTGGAACCGCGTGCTGCTGGTCAGCATAGCGATGGGAGTGGTGTTTGCAGTGGTGCTGGGGACAGTTTTTGCTCCCCAAATCGAGATGCTGGCGCAGGCTTTGATAAAAGTCATGCCGTCGCTACTCGGTGATGTCTACCAGAAGTTGTCGGTAGACGAGCAAGCGCATTTTGCGTCCCTGATTGCACCGGTCCTGACCGGCCTGATTGCGGCCTTGTTGCAAATCGTCAGTGTGCTGAGCCTGATTGTCGGGCGCTACTGGCAGGCGTTGTTGTACAACCCGGGTGGTTTTGGTCGCGAGTTTCGCGCCATCCGATTCCCGCTTTTACCAGCGATGTTGCTGCTGGCGTTCATGCTTCTGGGGCCGAATATCGGCCCACAGATGGCGATGTTGACGCCGTTGTGCAGCGTACCGCTGGTGTTCGCCGGGCTGGCCCTGATTCACGGGCTGGTGGCGCAAAAGCGACTGGCCAGGTTCTGGCTGGTGGGGTTGTACGTCACGCTGTTGCTGTTCATGCAGCTGATCTATCCGTTGCTGGTGGTCTTGGCCATCGTCGACAGCCTGATTGATTTTCGCGGTCGTTCGGCACCGAAAGATGCCGATAGCGCGAACGGTGAAGGTTAAAAGTTAAGAGGATTTTCACATGCAACTGATCCTTCTGGAAAAAGTCACCAACCTGGGCAACCTGGGTGACAAAGTAAACGTTAAGGCTGGTTACGGTCGTAACTACCTGCTGCCTTACGGCAAAGCTACCGCTGCGACCGCTGCCAACCTGGCTGCGTTCGAAGAGCGTCGCGCTGAGCTGGAAAAAGCCGCAGCAGACCGTAAAACTTCGGCTGAAAGCCGTGCCGCCCAACTGGCTGAGCTGGAAGTGACTATCACTGCCACCGCTGGTGACGAAGGCAAGCTGTTCGGTTCGATCGGTACTCACGACATCGCTGATGCACTGACCGCCTCTGGCGTTGAAGTGGCAAAAAGCGAAGTTCGTCTGCCGAACGGCACCATCCGCAACGTAGGTGAATTCGACGTAGCCGTGCACTTGCACGCCGAAGTTGAAGCCACTGTACGCGTTGTCGTGGTAGCAGCTTAAGCAGCACTTGATCGACTGGCGGCTTGCCCGTCAGACGGTTAACATCGGGCACGATCCTGTTTACAGGTCGTGCCTTTTGTTTTTCTGAAATTCCTAATTCCAAGTGGCCATGAACGATATCTCCGCTCCCGAGCAATACGATCTGCAAACCGCTGCCCTGAAGGTACCGCCGCATTCCATCGAGGCCGAACAGGCTGTGCTCGGTGGTTTGATGCTGGACAACAACGCCTGGGAACGCGTGCTCGATCAAGTTTCGGACGGTGATTTCTATCGGCATGACCACCGCTTGATCTTCCGTGCAATCGCCAAACTGGCGGACCTGAACTCGCCAATCGACGTCGTGACCCTGGCCGAGCAATTGGACAAGGAAGGTCAGACTTCGCAGGTTGGTGGCCTCGGTTACCTCGGTGAACTGGCAAGAAACACGCCGTCCGTCGCGAACATCAAGGCCTATGCGCAGATTGTCCGCGCGCGGGCAACCTTGCGACAGCTGATCGGCATTGCTTCCGAAATTGCCGACAGTGCCTTCAACCCCGAAGGCCGCACGGCTGAAGAGATTCTCGACGAAGCTGAACGGCAGATCTTCCAGATCGCCGAGGCCCGGCCAAAAACCGGCGGCCCGGTGAGCGTGAATGACCTGCTGACCAAGGCCATCGACCGCATCGACACCTTGTTCAACACCGACAACGCCATTACCGGCCTGTCCACCGGTTACACCGACCTCGACGAGATGACCAGCGGCCTGCAACCGTCTGACCTGATCATCGTCGCCGGCCGTCCGTCCATGGGCAAAACCACCTTTGCGATGAACCTGGTGGAAAACGCCGTGTTGCGCAGTGACAAGTGCGTTTTGGTTTACTCGCTCGAGATGCCAGGCGAATCGCTGATCATGCGTATGTTGTCGTCCCTGGGCCGTATCGACCAGACCAAGGTTCGTGCCGGTCGCCTGGACGATGACGATTGGCCGCGCCTGACGTCGGCGGTCAATCTGCTGAATGATCGCAAGCTGTTCATCGACGATACGGCCGGTATCAGCCCGTCGGAAATGCGTGCGCGGACCCGGCGTCTGGTGCGTGAGCACGGCGATGTCGCGCTGATCATGATCGACTACCTGCAATTGATGCAGATTCCAGGTTCCGGCGGCGACAACCGGACCAACGAGATTTCCGAGATCTCCCGTTCCCTTAAGGCGCTGGCCAAGGAATTCAACTGCCCGGTGGTGGCGCTGTCGCAGCTCAACCGCTCCCTGGAGCAACGACCGAACAAGCGCCCGATCAACTCCGACCTCCGGGAATCCGGAGCGATCGAGCAGGATGCTGACGTGATCATGTTTGTGTATCGGGACGAGGTGTATCACCCGGAGACCGAGCATAAAGGCATCGCCGAGATCATCATCGGCAAGCAGCGAAACGGCCCGATCGGCACGTCGCGACTGGCGTTCATCGGTAAATACACACGCTTCGAAAACCTCGCGCCGGGCAGCTATAACTTCGACGACGAATAACGCCCAGGCAGGACGCTTGCCCTGTGGCGAGGGAGCTTGCTCCCGCTCGGCTGCGCAGCAGTCGCAAAGCTGAGAAATGCGGTCCGTCTGGAAAAATTCGGTCGAAGGTTTTGGGGCCGCTTCGCTGCCCAGCGGGAGCAAGCTCCCTCGCCACAAGGGTTGCGCCTAGTCTCTGGATCTTTGCGCAAAACGGTCGACACCAATTTCCGACCATAGCCGTCGGAATTGGTTATTTTTTGTGCTATATTCCGCGCCCGCGATTTTTCATCTCAACACCGGTCATCGTCATGCAAACAGCCAAGCCGTTATTTGACTATCCCAAGTACTGGGCCGAATGTTTCGGTCCAGCGCCATTCCTGCCGATGAGCAGGGAGGAGATGGATCAGCTTGGCTGGGATTCCTGCGACATCATCATCGTCACCGGTGATGCCTACGTCGATCACCCGTCTTTCGGTATGGCAATCATCGGCCGGCTGCTGGAGTCGCAAGGCTTTCGCGTCGGGATCATTGCCCAGCCGAACTGGCAGTCCAAAGACGACTTCATGAAGCTCGGCGAGCCGAACCTGTTTTTCGGCGTCGCGGCCGGCAACATGGACTCGATGATCAACCGCTACACCGCCGACAAGAAAATCCGTTCCGATGACGCCTACACCCCCGGTGGCCTGGCGGGCAAACGTCCGGACCGCGCGAGCCTGGTTTACAGCCAGCGCTGCAAGGAAGCCTACAAGAACGTACCGATCGTACTCGGTGGCATCGAAGCTTCCCTGCGCCGCATTGCCCACTACGATTACTGGCAGGACCGGGTGCGCAACTCGATCCTGATCGACGCCAGCGCCGACATCCTGCTCTACGGCAACGCCGAGCGTGCGATCGTCGAAGTCGCTCAGCGTCTGTCTTACGGTCACAAGATCGAAGACATCACCGACGTGCGCGGTACCGCGTTCATTCGTCGTGACACGCCCAAAGACTGGTACGAGGTCGACTCCACGCGTATCGACCGTCCGGGCAAGGTCGACAAGATCATCAACCCGTACGTGAATACTCAAGACACCCAGGCTTGCGCCATCGAGCAGGAAAAAGGCCCGGTTGAAGACCCGAGCGAAGCCAAGGTCGTACAGATCCTGGCCAGCCCGAAAATGACCCGTGACAAAACCGTGATTCGTCTGCCATCGGTCGAGAAAGTCCGTGGCGACGCGGTTCTGTACGCTCACGCCAACCGCGTGCTTCACCTGGAAACCAACCCGGGCAACGCCCGTGCGCTGGTGCAGAAGCATGGCGAAGTCGACGTCTGGTTCAACCCGCCGCCGATTCCGATGACCACTGAAGAAATGGACTACGTGTTCGGCATGCCTTATGCGCGTATTCCGCACCCGGCGTATGGCAAGGAAAAAATCCCGGCCTACGACATGATCCGCTTCTCGGTGAACATCATGCGTGGCTGCTTCGGTGGCTGCACGTTCTGCTCGATCACCGAGCACGAAGGCCGGATCATCCAGAACCGTTCCGAAGAGTCGATCATTCGCGAAATCGAAGAGATCCGCGACAAGGTCCCAGGCTTCACCGGCGTGATTTCCGATCTCGGCGGCCCGACCGCGAACATGTACCGCATCGCGTGCAAGAGCCCGGAAATCGAATCCGCGTGCCGCAAGCCGTCGTGTGTGTTCCCGGGCATTTGCCCGAACCTGAACACCGATCACTCGTCGCTGATCCAGCTGTACCGCAGCGCCCGTGCCTTGCCGGGTGTGAAGAAGATCCTGATCGCTTCCGGTCTGCGCTACGACCTCGCGGTCGAGTCGCCGGAATACGTCAAAGAGCTGGTGACCCACCACGTCGGTGGTTACCTGAAGATCGCCCCGGAACACACCGAGGAAGGTCCGCTCAACCAGATGATGAAACCGGGCATCGGCAGCTATGACAAGTTCAAGCGCATGTTCGAGAAGTACTCCAAGGAAGCCGGGAAAGAGCAGTACCTGATTCCATACTTCATCGCCGCCCACCCGGGTACCACCGATGAAGACATGATGAACCTGGCCCTGTGGCTCAAGGGCAACGGCTTCCGTGCCGACCAGGTGCAGGCGTTCTATCCGTCGCCAATGGCCACCGCCACCGCGATGTACCACTCGGGCAAGAACCCGCTGCGCAAGGTCACTTACAAGAGTGACGCCGTGACCATCGTCAAGAGCGAAGAGCAGCGTCGTCTGCACAAGGCGTTCTTGCGTTATCACGACCCGAAAGGCTGGCCTATGCTGCGTGAAGCGCTGACCCGCATGGGCCGCGCCGACCTGATCGGGCCGGGCAAGAACCAGTTGATCCCGCTGCATCAGCCGGCGACCGACAGCTACCAGAGCGCCCGTCGCAAGAACTCGACGCCGGCCGGCAGCCATAAAGTGGCCACGGAAAAGACCACCAAGATCCTGACCCAGCATACCGGCCTGCCACCGCGTGCCAGCGATGGCGGCAATCCGTGGGACAAGCGTGAACAGGCCAAGGCGGCGGCATTTGCCCGCAACCAGCAGGCGGCCAAGGAGCGCAAGGACGCGGCCAAAGGCAAAGGGCCCAAGCCTGCGCGCAAACCGGTTGTGCCGCGCTAAGCCTCGTTTGAGCTGAACAGAACGCCAACCTTCGGGTTGGCGTTTTGCGTTTCTGGGCTACGAAAAACAGGGCGCCGGGCGGTAGCTGTTTCGGGGCAACTGGCCTCTTCGCGAGCAAGCCCGCTCCCACATTAGACCGTGCTCGCAAAGAAGGCGCCGATCAAATGTGGGAGCGGGCTTGCTCGCGAAGAGGCCAGCACAGCCATTACACATCCAGGCTGGCGGTCACCGGCCGCAACATTTTCGTGCAACTCCCTCGAACCAATTTCCCGCATCGCCCGATTTTGGTGCTGTACTGCCTCAAGCAACCGAAGAAAGCGCCAGCACCGCTGGATGGCATAAGTCTTGCGCGCTTTCCCAATACGCTTAAGGCTCGCAGGAGGCACGCCGTGTCGATTCATGTCGCATTGCACCACGTCACGCATTACCGCTACGACCGCGCCGTCGAGCTCGGTCCGCAGATCGTTCGCCTGCGCCCGGCCGCCCACAGCCGCACGCGGATTCTGTCCTATGCGCTGAAAGTCTCTCCCGAGCAGCATTTCATCAACTGGCAGCAAGACCCCCAGGGTAATTACCTGGCGCGGTTGGTGTTCCCGGAGAAAACCGATGAGCTGCGAATCGAAGTCGATCTGCTGGCAGAGATGGCGGTCTTCAATCCGTTCGACTTCTTCCTCGAGCCCTATGCGGAAAAGATCCCGTTCACCTACGCCGCAGACGAGCGCAAGGAACTGGCACCGTACCTGGAAACCCTGCCCCTGACGCCGAAGTTCAAGGCCTATCTGGACGGCATCGACCGCACGCCACTGCCGAGCGTGGATTTCCTCGTGGCGCTCAATCAGCGCCTGAGCGAAGACATCGGCTACCTGATCCGCATGGAGCCCGGCGTACAAACCCCCGAGCACACCCTCGAACACGCCTCCGGTTCGTGCCGTGATTCGGCGTGGCTGCTGGTGCAATTGCTGCGCAACCTCGGGCTGGCGGCGCGTTTCGTCTCCGGCTACCTGATTCAACTCACTGCCGACGTCAAAAGCCTCGACGGCCCCTCGGGCACGGAAGTGGACTTCACCGACTTGCACGCCTGGTGCGAGGTCTATTTGCCCGGTGCCGGCTGGATCGGCCTGGACGCGACGTCAGGGCTGTTTGCCGGTGAAGGACACATTCCGTTGGCGTGCAGCCCCGATCCGGGCTCTGCGGCACCGATCAGTGGCCTGGTGGAACCGTGCGAGTGCGAATTCACCCACGAAATGTCCGTGGAGCGGATCTGGGAAGCGCCGCGGGTCACCAAACCCTACACCGAAGACCAGTGGCTGGCGATTCAGGCGCTGGGGCGGCAGATCGATGCCGACCTGCTGGAAGGCGACGTGCGCCTGACCATGGGCGGCGAGCCGACGTTTGTTTCCATCGACGATCCGGACGGTGCCGAGTGGAACACCGCCGCGCTCGGGCCGGACAAGCGTCATTTGTCCGCAGAATTGTTCCAGCGCATGCGTAAACACTACGCGCCCAAAGGCCTGGTGCATTTTGGTCAGGGCAAGTGGTACCCCGGCGAGCAATTGCCGCGCTGGTCGCTGAACTGCTATTGGCGCCGCGATGGCGTGCCGATCTGGCACAACAGCGCGCTGATCGCCGATGAGCAGCAAGACTACGGCGCCGATGGCGAACTGGCCGGGCGTTTTCTGTCGAGTGTCGCCGAACGCCTGAACATTCCGCCACGCTTTGTTTTTCCTGCCTACGAAGACAATTTCTATTACCTCTGGCGCGAAGGCACGTTGCCGCTGAACGTCAGCGCTGAAGATTCACGTCTCGAAGAACCGTTGGAGCGGGCGCGCCTGCGTAAAGTCTTCAACCAGGGCCTGGACAAGGTGATCGGCCAGGTCCTGCCGCTGGCGCGCACCGCCAAGGGCGATCAATGGCAAACCGGTCGCTGGTACCTGCGTGACGAGCATTGTCGGCTGGTGCCGGGAGACTCTCCGCTGGGTTATCGCCTGCCGCTGGGCTCGCAGCCTTGGGTGAAGGCAGCCGAGTACCCGTTCATCTACCCGAACGACCCCAATCAGGAATTCCCCGCGCTTCCAGACACTCAGCAATTGAACAGCCCGGGGGCGCCGGCCGAAGCGCTCGAGCGGGATCTGGAGGTCGATGAATCCGCCGACTGGCTGACCCGCACCGCGTTTTGCGCCGAGGCTCGGGAAGGCCGGTTGTACCTGTTCATGCCGCCGCTGGAGCGGGTCGAGGATTATCTGGAGCTGGTCACCGCAATCGAGGCGACGGCTCAGGAACTGCATTGCCCGGTGTTGCTGGAAGGCTACGAGCCGCCGAGCGATCCACGCCTGAGCAACTTCCGCATCACCCCCGACCCGGGCGTGATCGAGGTCAATGTGCAGCCGTCCGCCACCTGGGATGAGCTGGTCGAGCGCACCGAGTTTCTCTACGAAGAAGCGCGCCAGACCCGACTGACCACCGAGAAATTCATGATCGACGGCCGGCACACCGGCACCGGTGGCGGCAACCATTTCGTCCTGGGTGGCGCGACGCCGGCTGACTCACCGTTCCTGCGCCGTCCCGATCTGCTGCGCAGCCTGATCAGTTACTGGCATAACCACCCGTCCTTGTCCTACCTGTTTTCCGGATTGTTCATCGGCCCGACGTCCCAGGCGCCGCGTGTCGATGAAGCGCGCAACGATGCCTTGTACGAACTGGAAATCGCCTTCGCCCAGATGCCCGAACCAGGCGAGGAGTGCGCGCCGTGGCTGGTCGACCGGTTGCTGCGTAACTTGCTGATCGACGTGACCGGCAACACGCACCGCGCCGAGTTCTGCATCGACAAGCTCTATTCGCCGGATGGCGCGACGGGGCGTCTTGGATTGCTTGAGTTGCGCGCCTTTGAAATGCCACCGCATGCGCGCATGAGCCTGGCGCAACAGTTGCTGCTGCGGGCGCTGGTAGCGCGGTTCTGGCGCGAGCCTTATGCGCCGCCGAAACTGGCGCGCTGGGGCACTGAGCTGCATGACCGGTTCCTGTTGCCACACTTTATCGAGCAGGATTTCGCTGATGTGATCGTCGATCTCAATGCCGCCGGTTATCCCGTGCGCGCAGAGTGGTTTGCCGCGCATCTGGAATTTCGTTTTCCCAAGGTTGGCGATTACGCGGTCAGCGGCATCGAGCTGGAAGTGCGTCAGGCGCTGGAGCCTTGGCATGTGCTGGGCGAGGAGGGCGCGGTCGGCGGCACGGTGCGATATGTGGATTCGTCGCTGGAGCGCTTGCAGGTCAAACTCACCGGTCTGCCGCCGCAGCGCTATTTGCTGACCTGCAACGGTGTTCCGGTGCCCTTGCAGCCCACCGGGAGAGTCGGCGAGTTTGTCGCGGGTGTGCGTTTCCGCGCCTGGCAACCGGCCAACTGCCTGCAACCCACCATCCCGGTCCACGCACCGCTGGTGTTCGACCTGCTCGACACCTGGATGCAACGTTCTCTGGGTGGCTGTCAGTACCACGTTGCCCATCCGGGCGGGCGCAACTACGACAGCCTGCCGGTCAACGCGAATGAGGCCGAGAGCCGTCGAATGGCGCGATTCTTCCGTATCGGACACAGCCCTGGGAAACTTCCTATACCGAATGTGGAAATTAACGACGAGCTGCCGATGACGCTCGATTTGCGACGTTTCTAAACCGTACACGACGCTCGGACTTTTCGTATATCCGGGCGTCATGAGCCTGCGTTAGTCTGACCGTACTTTGTTGTCTGCCGAGCTTTCCATGCCTGACCTGCTTGACCGCTACCCGCTGACGGCGGGCACTTATCACGAACTGCTCGACGACAGCGGCGCCGTGCGCCCGCACTGGCGCCGGTTGTTCGACCAATTGCAACGCAGCACGCCAGCGCAATTGGTGCAGCGTCAGGCCCTGTTGACCCGGCAGATCCAGGAAAACGGCGTGACCTACAACGTCTACGCCGACCCCAAGGGCGCGGATCGGCCGTGGGAACTGGACTTGCTGCCGCATGTGATTGCCGCTGATGAGTGGCAGCAGTTATCGGCCGGGATCGCCCAGCGAGCTCGGCTGTTGAACGCCGTGCTGGCTGATCTCTACGGCCCACAGCGGTTGATTGCCGAAGGGCTGCTGCCGGCTGAACTGGTGTTCGGTCACAACAATTTCCTCTGGCCCTGTCAGGGCATTACGCCGCCGGACGGGGCCTTCCTGCATCTATACGCTGTCGATCTGGCGCGCACGCCGGACGGCCGTTGGTGGGTGACGGCGGATCGGACTCAAGCACCCTCCGGCGCCGGTTATGCGCTGGAAAACCGCACCATCGTGTCCCGGGCCTTTCCCGAGTTGTACCGCGACCTGAAGGTGCAGCACTTGGCCGGGTTCTTCCGCACGCTTCAGGAAACCCTCGCCCGCCAGGCGCCAAGCGATGATGACGTGCCGCTGATCGTGCTGCTGACACCGGGGCGTTTCAACGAAAGCTATTTCGAACATTTGTACCTGGCGCGACAGCTCGGTTATCCACTGGTAGAAGGCGGCGACCTCACGGTGCGCGATGCCACGGTCTACCTGAAAACCCTCAGTGGCCTGCGCCGGGTTCACGCGATTATGCGTCGGCTCGACGACGACTTCTGCGATCCGCTGGAATTGCGTACCGATTCGGCACTCGGTGTGCCGGGTTTGCTTGAAGCCGTGCGGCAGGGGCGCGTATTGGTGGCGAATGCCCTCGGCAGCGGTGTGCTGGAATCGCCGGGGTTGCTGGGCTTTCTGCCGAAGATCAATCAATTCCTGTTCGGCGAAGAGCTGATCCTTCCGTCCATCGCGACGTGGTGGTGTGGCGAAGCGCCGGTACTGGCCCAGGCGTTGGAGAAACTGCCGGAATTGCTGATCAAACCCGCCTTCCCGTCGCAAAGCTTCGCCCCTGTGTTTGGCCGCGATTTGAGTGAAAAACAGCGTCAGGCCCTGGCTGAGCGCATGCAGGCTCGTCCATATGCCTACGTTGCGCAAGAATTGGCGCAGTTGTCCCAGGCACCGATCTGGCAGGCCGAAGACGGTCAACTGCAACCGCGAGCCATTGGGATGCGTGTGTATGCGGTGGCCAGTCAAGACGGTTATCGGGTGTTGCCGGGCGGATTGACCCGGGTGGCCGCCGAAGCGGATGCCGAAGTGGTGTCGATGCAGCGCGGCGGCGCGAGCAAGGACACGTGGGTGTTGGGGGATCGTCCTCCCAGCGGCGAGCAATGGAAAACCCAGCGCACGATCGGTGTGCATGACCTGGTCCGACGCGATCCTTACCTGCCGTCGCGGGTGGTCGAGAATCTGTTCTGGTTTGGCCGCTATTGCGAACGGTGTGATGACAGCGCGCGATTGCTGCGGATCATGCTGGCACGCTACGTCGATGGCGATGACCCGCAGGCCCTGGAAGCGGCGGTCGACCTCGGCGAGCGACTGAATCTGTTGCCAGACGAAGGTGAGTTGCCCGAGCGGCTGTTGGCTGCCCTACTCGGCGATGATTGGCCCTTCAGCCTGCGCTCCAACCTGCAGCGCTTGCAGTGGGCTGCTTCGCAAGTACGCGGCAAACTTTCGCGGGAAAACTGGCAGGCGCTGGTGGAATTGCAGCGCGAAGCAATGGAGCTGGAAACCGAAGAGCCGGATTTCGGCGAGCTGCTGGATTTCCTCAACCGGCTGGTGATGTCCCTGGCGGCACTGTCCGGTTTTGCCTTGGACGACATGACCCGGGACGAAGGCTGGCGCTTCCTGATGATCGGCCGGCGGATCGAGCGCTTGCAGTTTCTCAGCGGCAGCCTCGCGGCGTTTCTGCGTGGTGCTGGTGCTTTCGATCAGGCCGGGCTGGAATGGCTGCTGGAGCTGGGCAATAGCAGCATTACTTACCGCTCGAGGTACCTGGCGGTGGCGCAGTTGATTCCGGTGCTCGACCTTTTGTTGCTCGACGAGCAAAACCCTCACGCGGTGCTGTTCCAGTTGAAACTGGTGACGCGCACACTGAAACGCTTGAACGACGATTTTGGCGTGCCTCGCGAAGCGGGTCTGCCGCAACTGGTGGAGCGCTTGGCGCGTTTCGATCTGGGCTGCCTGGAAAACTCGCTGTTCGGCGAAGCCAGCGTTCGCGCCGCCATCAACGGTCTGGCCGATTTGCTGCAAGAAATCGCCGATGCCAGCGGGCAAGTGTCGGATCGTCTGGCCTTGCGCCATTTCGCCCATGTCGATGATGTCAGCCAGCGCACGGTGTCCGTCTGATGAGCGCCCGTTACCAGATTCTCCACGACACCCATTATCACTACGACAGCCCGGTGTCCCTGGCCCAACAACTCGCACACCTGTGGCCACGGGCCTGTGCCTGGCAGCGTTGCACCGAGCAGCACTTGCAGATAAGTCCCGACCCGACCTCGCGCCGGGATGAGCTGGATGTGTTTGGCAATCCGCTCACCCGGCTGGCGTTTGAGCGGCCGCACGATGAATTGCTGGTCAACGCCCGGCTCACCGTCGAGGTCCTGGCCCGGCCGACGCTGGATTTCAATCAATCCCCCGCGTGGGAGGAAACCCGCAACGCGCTGACCTACAGCAGTCAGCCGCTTTCCCCTGAGCTGCTGGAAGCGTGCCGTTACCGGTTTGAATCGCCCTATGTGCATTTGAAACGCAACTTTGTCGAGTTCTCGGAAAGCTGTTTCCCATCAGGACAGCCTTTGTTGCTGGGTGTCCAGGCGTTGATGGAGAAGATTTTCAGCGAGTTCACCTTCGACGCCGAGGCGACGCAAGTGGCAACGCCGCTGGTGGAGGTGCTGGAGCGTCGGCGCGGGGTCTGTCAGGACTTTGCCCACTTGATGCTCGCGTGTGTGCGTTCCCGCGGATTGGCGGCGCGTTATATCAGCGGCTACCTGCTGACCCAGCCACCGCCCGGCCAGCCGCGACTGATCGGCGCCGATGCTTCGCATGCCTGGGTTTCGGTGTTTTGCCCGGCGCTCGGTTGGGTGGATTTCGACCCGACCAACAATGTGCAACCGGCGCAGGAACACATCACCCTGGCCTGGGGCCGGGATTTCTCCGATGTGTCGCCGTTGCGTGGGGTGATTCTGGGGGGGGGCAATCACGACCCCGAGGTCCGCGTCACCGTGATGCCACTGGAGTAGCAATGATCCCCTGTGGGAGCGAGCCTGCTCGCGATAGCGGTGTATAAGAAAATTAAATGCTGAATGTGCCACCGCTATCGCGAGCAGGCTTACTCCCACAGGGACTGTGTGCTTACTTTAGATAGGGATATTTCAGAGGGGACTGTGAGGGTCAGCAATGTGACTGCTGACCCTGGACACAGATCCGGTGGGCCTGATCAGATCATCGGGCCCTGAGGGTCTCAGGCGTCGGGCGCCTGATCTTTCGGTGCTTCAGTTTCGTCTGTAGCCACTTCGCCTTCGGCATCCGGGTTCAGTGCTGCTGCTTCTTCTTCAGCTGTAGCTTTCTTGCGCTGAAGCTTTTCCTCTTTCTTCTGCTCCTTGGCCAAGTCTCTCTGACGTTTGGCGAAGGAATAATTAGGTTTAGCCATGGGCGATCCTCTGGGGTCGAAGGTGAGGTTGAGCGGCGCATATTCTGCCCTGTATCGGTGTCGAGCCGTTAGCTGGGTTTTTGCTCTGTCCATTTGGGCGCCACTGTCGGCTGCCAAGCGTCCAGCGCATCGATCAGGGTTTGCGGCGATTCGCTCACTTGCAGCATGTCACGGTGTGCTTCGCGAACGAAGCCTTCGCCGACGATATGATCAAGAAAACCGGTCAATTTGCTGTAGAAACCGTTCACTTCCAGCAAGCCGAGCGGTTTGCCGTGGTAGCCGAGCTGGCCCCAGGTCCAGACTTCGAACAGTTCTTCGAGGGTGCCGAGGCCGCCGGGCAGCGCGATGAAGGCGTCGCTGAGCTCTGCCATCCGCGCCTTGCGTGCATGCATGCCGTCGACCACTTCCAGGCGAGTCAGCCCGCTGTGGCCGATTTCCTTGTCTTTGAGGCTTTGCGGGATGATCCCGATCACTTCGCCGCCGGCCGCCAGTGCCGCATCGGCGACAATGCCCATCAGCCCGACGGCGCCGCCGCCATAGACCAGGGTCAGCTTGCGCTCGGCCAGAGTTCGCCCCAAGGCGACAGCCGCTTCACGATAAGCCGGGTGGGTGCCGGTGCTGGCACCGCAAAATACACAAACGGACGCTAAAGACATGCCTTACTCCACGGTCAGGATGGCCACAGAGTAAAGGCAGGCGCACGGCGCTCCAAGGTCTAAACTTCGCGTTCAGGTGTTTCGTAGCTGCCGCTGGCGCCACAGGCATAGGCGGCGAGCAAACTGCGCAACAGGCTGTTAAAGGACATGACAGGCGCTCCAGATGAGGGATGACGGCCTGATGATAGGGCTGGGCCAGACGTCTGGCTGGTAGATTGTTTCGATAGGTGTCATAGCCCGAAAGTTGTATACAATTTTTGATTCAGGTCATAGGAACTTGCGAAGTTTTCAGGCAGTCTTCTGTCCATTCGCACTTTTGATAACCCTGCCTTGGAGATTCACCATGTTTGCCAAACTTGTTGCGGTATCCCTGCTGACACTGGCCAGCAGCCAACTGATGGCTGCCGAATGCAAGGTCACTGTCGACTCCACCGATCAAATGTCCTTCAACACCAAGGCCATTGAAATCGACAAAAGCTGCAAGACGTTCACCGTAGAACTGACTCACTCCGGCAGCTTGCCGAAAAACGTCATGGGCCATAACTGGGTGCTGAGTAAAGAAGCTGACATGCAGCCCATCGCCACCGCAGGCCTGGCTGCGGGCATCGACAAAGACTACCTGCCAGCGGGTGACGCGCGCGTCATCGCCCACACCAAAATCATTGGTGCCAAGGAAACCGACTCGGTGACCTTCGACGTGTCGAAGCTTGATGCTAACGAAAAGTACGGCTTCTTCTGCTCGTTCCCAGGCCACATCTCGATGATGAAAGGCACGGTTACGCTGAAGTAATCGAATCAAGTTCATAAAAAAAGCGTCCCGATTGGGACGCTTTTTTTGTGCCTGACGAAAGACCGAGTCGTCGTTCTTCGCGGGCAAGCCTCGCTCCCACAGATTTTGTGTCGGACCCGAAAATGGGCACGACGCAGATTCTGTAGGAGCGAGGCTTGCCCGCGAAGGCGTCGGCACAGACGCCTCCGTCCTTATGGCGCGAACGGCATCACGCGCTTGTGATGCGTCTTCTTATACGTGTCGCAAATGATCTTGAACGCTTCCTCACGCACAGGCTTACCGTGCAAGAACGCGTCGATCTCGGCGTAGGTCACGCCATGGGACGCTTCGTCCGGTTTGCCGGGCGACAGGTCTTCAAGGTCGGCGGTCGGGATTTTTTCCACTAGCGATTCCGGTGCGCCGAAACTGCGGGCGATGTCTCGAACCTGGTTTTTCACCAGGCCACTCAACGGGGCCAGGTCGCAGGCGCCATCACCGAACTTGGTAAAGAAACCCATCACTGCTTCCGCCGCGTGGTCGGTACCAATGACCAGGCCGTGCGACGCGCCGGCGATGGTGTATTGGGCGACCATGCGCATCCGCGCCTTGGTGTTGCCAAGCACGAAATCCACCGAGACCGCGTGCTTGCCTTCGAAGGCCGCCACTTCATTGGCCAGGGATTTGACCGCCGGGCCGATGTTCACGGTGTGACGTTCGTCCGGGGCGATGAAATCCACCGAGGCCTGGGCGTCGTGTTCATCGAACTGGGTCTCGTAAGGCAGGCGCACGGCGATGAACTTGTAGCTTTTGTCGCTGGTTTGCTCGCGCAACTCACGCATGGCGCGTTGGGCCAGCAGGCCGGCGGTCAGCGAATCGACGCCGCCGCTGATGCCGAGCACCAGGGTCTTGAGACCGGAATTGACCAGGCAATCCTGAATGAAGCTGACCCGCCGGGCGACTTCGGCCTCGAGGGCGGCGTGGTCGGCGAATGGCGGCTGAACCTTGAGCTGCTCAGCAATCTCACGCTGTACGGCTTGCATGAACTCACTCCTTGCTAGTGGTGCCAGATGTGCTGGAAGGGGCGGCAGGTACTTTGAAAACGTGTCGCAAATAGGCGACGAAATTCGGGTCTTTGCAGTGAGTCTTGCCAGGCTCATCGGAAATCTTTGCCACGGGCTGGCCGTTGCAGGCCGCCATTTTAAGCACGATGCTCATCGGTTCAACACCCGGAATATCGCACGTCAGGTTGGTGCCGATACCGAAGCTGACATTGATCCGACCGCGCAACGCCCGGAATATTTCCAGGGATTTGGGCAGTGTCAGGCTGTCGGAGAACACCAGCGTCTTGCTCATCGGGTCGATGCCGAGCTTGTGGTAGTGAGCGATGGCCTTTTCCGCCCAGATGACCGGGTCACCGGAATCGTGGCGCAAACCGTCAAAGAGTTTGGCGAAATACAGGTCGAAATCATTGAGGAAAGCATCGGTGGTGATGCAGTCGGTGAGCGCAATCCCCAGCAGGCCCCGGTACTCGCGGACCCAGCAATCGAGGGCGGCAATCTGGCTGTCGATCAGCCGGGGACCGAGTTGCTGATGCGCCATGATCCATTCGTGGGCCATGGTGCCCAAGGGTTTCATGTCCAATTCGCGTGAAAGGTGCACGTTGCTGGTGCCGACAAAACGCCCGGGGAAATCGTGCTTGAGCACGTTTACGACTTCTTCCTGCACGCGGTACGAAAAGCGCCGGCGGGTGCCGAAATCGGCGACCTGCAATTCGGATAGTTCCTCGCTGCTGGCGTTTGCGGTCAGCCAGTCAAACTTGCGATAGAGCTGCTCGCGAGCCTGCTCGAGAACGATTTCCCGGTAGCGATAACGGTTGCGCACTTCGCTGACGATGGACAGCAGCGGCACCTCGAACAGAATCACATGCAACCACGGCCCGCGCAGGCGAATGAACAGCTCGCCGTTTTCGATACCCGTGTGGACGTAACGCAGGTTGAAGCGGAACAACCCGAGAAAACGCAGGAAATCCGGTTTCATGAAGCTGATGCGCTCCATGAAGCTCAACTGGTCGGCGCTCAGGCTCAAGTCGGCCAGGCGTTCGATCTGGAAGCGGATCTCTGCCAGATACGGGCGCAGATCTTCGCTGTTACGGCAACGAAACTCCCATTCGACTTCCACATTCGGGTAGTTGTGCAGCACCGCCTGCATCATCGTCAGTTTGTAGAAGTCGGTGTCGAGCAGGTTCTGCACGATGCGATCGCCAAACACGCTCTCGCTCATAACGGGATTCTCCAGGCTTGCCGCGGCCCGTGGTCGCGACGTTTCAGCTGTTCAATGAATGGGGCTAGTGGCGCATATCAGTGGTGGGTATTGCCAGCGATTTTTTAGACAGTGCATATCCTTGTGGCGAGGGAGCTTGCTCCCGCTGGGGTGCGAAGCGCCCCCAATACAGGACTGCTGCGCAGTCCAACGGGAGCAAGCTCCCTCGCCACAAATATATGCAGGGGCTTCAAATCTACGGTGCAGCCGGGCCATCAATCTGCTCCAGCATCCACTTCACAAAATCCCGCACCTTGGGCACTTCCGCCGAGTGCTCGGGATATGCCAGGTAATAGGCATCAGCGCTGGGCATCGCGTGCTGCCAGGGTATGACCAGTTTGCCGTCGGCCAATTCCTCTTCCACCAGAAACCGTGGCAACAGCGCGACGCCGCAGCCGACTTGCGCGGCGCGGATGCACATATAGAACGTTTCGAAGCGTGGGCCGTGGTAGCTGTGTTCGGTGTGGTAGCCCTGGCTGCCGAACCAGTCGTGCCAGGCCTGGGGGCGCGAGGCGTTTTGCAGCAGGACCAAATCGGTAAGCTGCGTAGGATCGGTGAACGGCGTGTCCGGCAGGCTGCCCGGTGCACACACAGGAACAAGCTCCTCGCCAAACAGCTTCAGGCATTCGGTGCCTGGCCGCGAGCCCTGGCCGAAGTAGAACGCCAGGTCGCTGCGACCTTGCAGCAAATCATCGGCTTCCTGCTCGCTGCACAGGTCCAGATGGATTGACGGGTGGCGCAGGCGCCAGCCTTTCAGGCGTGGCACCAGCCAGCGCGCGCCGAAGGTCGGCGGCGTCGAAACTCGCAAGACTTCGGTCTCGCCACCGTAGGAGCGCAGGTAATGGGTCGACATTTCGACCTGCGTGAGGATTTTTCGTACCTCCACCAGGTACAAATCTCCGGCCGGGGTCATTTGCAGGCGTCGGCGCACCCGGCGGAACAACAAGTGCTGCAACAACTCTTCGAGTTGCGCGACTTGTTTGCTGACGGCGCTCTGGGTCAGGTTCAGCTCTTCGGCGGCCCGGGTGAAGCTCAAATGCCGGGTCACGGCCTCGAAACACTGCAGCGCGGTGATCGACGGCAAGTAGCGTTTATTCAGCATGGACGGTCCTTTTTCTTGTTTCTTTTACTGCCAGCAATTCAAAGCATGAATAAACGGAATGATATCTCTCTTAAAGGTCGTTTGTTGGGTAACCTCCGGGGAGCTAAAACTACAGGCCTGATCAGCCGTGAATATCCGGCTGCACGTTTTCTGTTTTTTGCTTGAGGAGTAACCCATGGTTGCCGCATTGCTTGATCGTCTTGGTGTGAACCCGGCCCTGTACCAGAACGGCAAAGTGCCGGTGCATTCGCCGATCGATGGCAGCCGGATTGCCGCTGTGAACTGGGAAGGCGCCGCTGAAGTCGAGCAGCACATCAGTCGTGCAGATCATGCGTTCGAATTGTGGCGCAAGGTCCCGGCTCCGCGCCGTGGCGAGCTGGTGCGCCAACTGGGCGACATTTTGCGCGAATACAAGGCTGACCTCGGTGAACTGGTGTCCTGGGAAGCGGGCAAGATCACTCAGGAAGGCCTGGGTGAAGTTCAGGAAATGATCGACATCTGCGATTTCGCGGTCGGCCTGTCCCGTCAGCTGTACGGCTTGACCATCGCCTCCGAGCGTCCTGGCCACCACATGCGCGAAACCTGGCACCCGCTGGGCGTCGTCGGCGTCATCAGCGCCTTCAACTTCCCGGTTGCGGTCTGGGCCTGGAACACCACGCTGGCGCTGGTCTGCGGTAACCCGGTGATCTGGAAACCGTCCGAGAAAACCCCGCTGACCGCACTGGCCTGCCAGGCGTTGTTCGACCGCGTACTGAAGAACTTCAGCGACGCACCTCCACACCTGAGCCAAGTGATCATCGGCGGCCGCGATGCCGGTGAAGCACTGGTCGATGACCCGCGTGTCGCGCTGATCAGCGCCACCGGCAGCACCCGCATGGGCCGAGAAGTGGCGCCGAAAATCGCCGCACGTTTTGCCCGCAGCATCCTGGAACTGGGCGGCAACAACGCCATGATCCTCGCCCCAAGTGCCGATCTGGACATGGCCGTTCGCGCCATCCTGTTCAGCGCCGTCGGCACCGCCGGTCAGCGTTGCACCACCCTGCGTCGGCTGATTGCCCATGAGTCGGTGAAGGAAGAAATCGTCACCCGCCTCAAGGCTGCCTACTCCAAGGTCCGCATCGGCAATCCGCTCGAGGGCAACCTGATCGGTCCGCTGATCGACAAAAACAGTTTCGAAAACATGCAGGACGCGCTGGAACAGGCCTTGAGCGAAGGCGGCCGGGTGTTTGGCGGCAAGCGTCAGTTGGAAGACAAATATCCGAACGCTTACTACGTCTCGCCAGCCATCGTCGAAATGCCGGAGCAGAGCGATGTGGTCTGCAACGAAACCTTCGCGCCGATCCTGTACGTGGTCGGTTACAAGGATTTCGACGAAGCCCTGCGCCTGAACAACTCGGTGCCACAAGGCCTGTCCTCGTGCATCTTCACCACCGACGTGCGTGAAGCCGAGCAGTTCATGTCGGCGGTCGGCAGCGACTGCGGGATCGCCAACGTCAACATCGGCCCGAGCGGCGCGGAAATCGGCGGCGCGTTCGGTGGCGAGAAAGAAACCGGTGGTGGTCGTGAGTCGGGCTCCGATGCATGGCGCGGCTACATGCGCCGTCAGACCAACACCGTGAACTACTCGCTGGAGTTGCCGTTGGCTCAGGGCATTACGTTCGACTGATAGGCCCCTTCGCGGGCAAGTCGGATCGCCGCCCGCTCGCTCCTACAGGATCACTCAACACCTGTAGAAGCGAGGCTTGCCCGCGAAGCTTTTGCTTTGTTGTTTGTTAGGTTTCTGTTGGAGTCTGGCAATGCCGTTACGCGAAGAGTGTCTGTGGGAAAAACTGACGCCGCAAAGGCCCGACAATGCCGCGCTCAAGGGCGAAGTAACCGTCGATGTCTGCGTCATTGGCGCCGGTTTCACCGGTCTGTCGGCGGCGGTGCATCTGCTGGAAAAAGGTAAAACGGTCTGCGTGCTCGAAGCCCATCGCGCGGGTCATGGTGGTTCGGGGCGCAATGTCGGTCTGGTCAACGCCGGGATGTGGATTCCACCGGACGAGATCGAAGCCGGGTTCGGCGAAGCGGTGGGCAGTCAGCTCAATCGCATGCTGGGTGCCGCGCCCTCCCTGGTGTTCAGCCTGGTCGACAAATACAACATCGATTGCCAGTTACGTCGCGAAGGCACGCTGCACATGGCGCACAACGCCCGTGGTGAATCGGACTTGCGCAGTCGTGAAGAACAATGGAAACGTCGGGGGGCACCGGTCGAACTGCTGACCGGACAAGCGTGCGAACAAGCGACGGGGACCAAAAAGATTGCTGCCGCGCTGCTCGACAAGCGTGCTGGCACGATCAACCCGATGGCCTACACCACGGGGCTGGCCAAAGCGGCCATCGGCCTCGGTGGTCAGCTGTTCGATCATTCTCCGGTGACCCGACTCGAACGTCAGGGTCAACGCTGGTCGGTACAAACCGCTCAGGGTTCAGTGCTCGCCGAGCAAGTGGTCATCGCCTCCAATGCTTATACCGAAGGTGACTGGACGGAGCTGCGGCGCAATTTCTTCCCCGGTTATTACTATCAAGTAGCGTCGGTCCCGCTGACCGAAGACGCCGCGCAGCAAATTCTGCCTGGCGGCCAGGGTTCCTGGGACACGCGTCAGGTACTGAGCAGTATTCGGCGCGACAAAGACGGTCGTCTGTTGCTGGGTAGCCTCGGTAACGGCAATCAGAAACCGGCCTGGTTCCTCAAGGCCTGGGCCGATCGGGTGCAGCAGCACTATTTTCCCTACCTCAAACCCGTGGAATGGGAATGCACCTGGACCGGTTGCATTGCGTTTACCCCCGACCACCTGATGCGTTTATTCGAGCCGGCGCCCGGTTTAGTGGCAGTCACCGGTTATAACGGCCGGGGCGTGACAACGGGGACGGTGGTCGGCAAAGCCTTTGCCGATTATCTGTGTAACGGAAATCCTCAGGCACTGCCGATTCCCTTCGCCCCCATGCAGCCCTTGGCGGGGGTGGGTTTGCGCAGCTGTTTGTACGAGGCCGGTTTCTCGCTGTATCACGCAGGCCAGTGCTTGCGGATCGTTATTTGATTGTTGAAATTTGTTGCTGGGAGCGGCGCTTTTTCGCGCAGCGACTAGCCTGTAAAAGGTGCGGGTCGTAGCAGTACCGCACCAGCAGTGTGCACTTCGGTGACGCACGTTGTTACAGGCTGGTTGCACGTCGTTTGGCGCCGCGGTTGCAATGATGGCGCGCGAGGGTTGCGCCTTTAAAAATAAATGGTTTCACCTTCCGCGGTTTAGACGGTTGCACGCCCAATGAAAATGGGATCGAAACAGTCGAAATAACAATAAAGCAGCGACTTTTTTCAGAATAAAAAACCGATGGCACGGCCCTTGCTCTGAGCATTCAGAGAAGTCGAAGTGCCAACTAAAAAAACCTTGGAGCACCACCTCATGTCCCAGACGTTTTACAAGAAAGGCTTTCTGGCCCTCGCAGTGGCAACTGCGTTGGGTGTTTCTGCGTTTGCACAGGCTGATGTGAAAATCGGTGTGGCGGGTCCGATGACAGGTGCCAACGCGGCATTTGGCGAGCAGTACATGAAGGGTGCACAGGCTGCAGCCGACGCGGTCAACGCGGCGGGCGGCGTCAACGGGGAAAAAATCGTACTGGTGAAGGGCGATGACGCCTGCGAACCGAAACAGGCTGTGACGGTCGCCAAGGACCTGACCAACCAGAAAGTCGCCGGCGTGGTCGGTCACTTCTGCTCCTCGTCGACCATCCCGGCCTCCGAGATCTACGACGAAGCGGGCATCATTGCAATCACCCCTGGTTCCACCAACCCGGCAGTCACCGAACGCGGCCTGAGCGCCATGTTCCGTATGTGCGGGCGTGACGATCAGCAAGGCATCGTGGCCGGTGACTACATCGTCGACGTGCTCAAAGGCAAGAAAGTCGTCGTCCTTCACGACAAGGACACCTACGGTCAAGGCCTGGCGGACGCTACCAAGGCCCAACTGGAAAAACGCGGCGTGAAGCCTGTGCTGTATGAAGGCCTGACCCGTGGTGAGAAAGACTTCAGCACCATCGTCACCAAGATCCGCGGCGCTGGCGCCGACGTCGTCTACTTCGGCGGTCTGCACCCGGAAGCCGGTCCACTGGTCCGTCAACTGCGTGAGCAAGGCCTCAAAGACGTCAAGTTCATGTCCGATGACGGCATCGTGACCGACGAACTGGTGACCACTGCTGGCGGCCCGCAATTCGTTGACGGCGTGCTGATGACCTTCGGCGCCGACCCACGCCTGCTGCCAGACAGCAAAACCGTGGTAGACGCGTTCCGTAAGGCCGGTACCGAGCCTGAAGGCTACACCCTCTACGCTTACGCTTCGGTCCAGACCCTGGCTGCTGCCTTCAATGGCGCGAAGTCCAACAGTGGCGAAAAAGCCGCCGAGTGGCTGAAGAAAAACCCGGTCAAAACCGTGATGGGCGAGAAGACCTGGGACGCCAAGGGCGACCTGAAAGTCTCCGACTACGTGGTTTACGAGTGGGACAAGGACGGCAAATACCACCAACTGGAAAAACAGAAGTGATATGACTTGCTGATCTGCCCGGCACCTTGTACGCCGGGCAATCAACCAACATGTCCGTGCAGTACCTGTCTTTTCTCGTAGAGCTGCACACAACCGAGTTGCGTCGGCGGCTGAACCCCGGTCCGTCGCACCCGGCTTCTGTGCAGTCTCTCAAATGCGTGAGATTGCGTTATGGATGGTATTTTCCTGCAGCAACTGGTCAACGGCCTGACCCTCGGGTCGGTCTATGGCCTGATCGCCATCGGCTACACAATGGTCTATGGCATCATCGGCATGATCAACTTCGCCCACGGCGAGGTTTACATGATTTCCGCTTACCTCGCGGCAATCAGTCTGGCTCTGCTGGCATACTTCGGTATTGAATCCTTCCCGCTGTTGATGCTCGGCACCTTGATCTTCACCATCGTGGTCACGGCGGTGTATGGCTGGGTCATCGAGCGCGTCGCCTACAAGCCCCTGCGCAACTCTACCCGACTGGCACCGCTGATCAGCGCCATCGGGATTTCGCTGATCCTGCAGAACTATGCCCAAATCGCCCAAGGCGCCAAACAACAAGGTGTTCCAACCTTGCTGACGGGAGCATGGCGCGTCGAAATCGGCACCGGCTTCGTGCAGTTGACCTACACCAAGGTGTTTATCCTGATTGCCGCATTCGCCGGCATGGCCCTGCTGACCTACATCATCAAGTACACCAAGCTCGGCCGCATGTGCCGCGCCACCCAGCAAGACCGCAAGATGGCCTCGATCCTGGGGATCAACACCGACCGCGTGATTTCCTACGTGTTCATCATCGGTGCAGCGATGGCGGCCCTGGCCGGCGTACTGATCACCATGAACTACGGCACGTTCGACTTCTATGCCGGCTTCATCATCGGCATCAAGGCGTTCACCGCCGCGGTACTCGGCGGCATCGGCTCGCTGCCTGGTGCGATGCTTGGCGGGATTATTCTCGGGATCTCCGAGTCGCTGTTCTCAGGTTTGGTCAACTCGGACTACAAAGACGTTTTCAGCTTCTCGCTGCTCGTTCTCGTTCTGGTCTTTCGGCCCCAAGGCCTGCTCGGCCGTCCTCTTGTGTCGAAGGTGTAAGCGATGTCTTCAACCACTAAAAAAACCATTGATCTCAAAAGAAGCCTGGTTGACGCGATTCTTGCCGGCCTTGTCGCCCTGATTGTGTTCGGCCCGATTGTCGGCGTGGTCCTCGACGGCTACGGCTTCAATCTGGAAACGACCCGGGTGGCCTGGATTGTCGCCATCGTCATGGCTGGCCGGTTTGCCCTGAGCCTGTTCCTGCAAACGCCCAAGGGCCTGAAAATCCTTGAAGGCTTTGAAAGCACCGGCTCCGGGGTTCATGTACTGCCACCTGATTACAAATCCCGCTTGCGCTGGATCATCCCGCTGTTGATCCTCGTTGCCGTGGTGTTTCCGTTTTTTTCCAACTCCTACCTGCTGGGCGTGGTCATTCTCGGGCTGATCTATGTATTGCTGGGCCTGGGCCTGAATATCGTGGTCGGCCTGGCCGGTCTGCTCGACCTGGGTTACGTGGCGTTCTACGCCATCGGTGCCTACGGCCTGGCGCTGGGTTATCAATACCTCGGCCTGGGTTTCTGGACGGTGCTGCCGCTGGCGGCCATCACCGCGGGCCTTGCCGGTTGCATCCTCGGGTTCCCGGTGCTGCGATTGCACGGTGACTACCTTGCGATCGTGACCCTGGGTTTCGGTGAAATCATTCGCCTGGTCCTCAACAACTGGCTGTCCCTGACCGGCGGCCCGAATGGCATGGCGGCTCCGTTGCCAACTTTCTTCGGCCTCGAGTTCGGCAAGCGCGCGAAGGAAGGGGGTGTCCCGTTCCATGAGTTCTTCGGCATCGCCTATAACCCGGACGTGAAGTATTACTTCATCTATGCGGTGTTGTTCCTGGTGGTGCTGGCCGTGCTGTACATCAAGCATCGTCTGGTCAAGATGCCGGTCGGCCGCGCCTGGGAAGCCTTGCGTGAAGACGAAATCGCCTGCCGCTCCATGGGCCTGAACCACGTACTGGTCAAGCTCTCGGCATTCACCATCGGTGCCTCGACGGCCGGCCTGGCCGGGGTGTTCTTCGCCACGTATCAAGGCTTCGTCAACCCGACCTCGTTCACCTTTTTCGAATCGGCCCTGATCCTCGCCATCGTGGTACTCGGCGGGATGGGCTCGACCATCGGCGTGGTGATTGCAGCCTTCGTGCTGACCGTTGCCCCGGAACTGCTGCGCGGCTTTGCGGAATATCGCGTGCTGCTGTTCGGCGTGCTGATGGTGTTGATGATGATCTGGCGACCGCGCGGCCTGATTCGGATCAGCCGCACCGGTGTGACCCCGCGTAAAGGAGTAGCGCCATGAGCGAAGTCGTACTCTCGGTCGAGAAGCTGATGATGCACTTCGGCGGCATCAAGGCGTTGAGCGATGTCAGCCTCAAGGTTCATCGCAACTCGATCTTTGCCCTGATCGGCCCCAACGGCGCCGGCAAGACCACCGTGTTCAACTGCCTGACCGGTTTCTACAAGGCCTCCGGCGGCAAGATCGAACTCAATACCCGCGGTGAGCGCACCGATGTCATCCAGCTGCTGGGCGAATCGTTCAAAGCCACGGATTTTGTTTCGCCGAAAAGCTTTATCACCCGGATGCGCTACAAGATGTTCGGCGGCACCCACCTGGTGAACCGTGCCGGACTGGCGCGCACCTTCCAGAACATTCGCCTGTTCAAGGAAATGTCGGTGCTGGAAAACCTGCTGGTGGCCCAGCACATGTGGGTCAACCGCAACATGTTGGCCGGCATCCTCAACACCAAGGGCTACCGCAAGGCCGAAAGCGATGCGCTGGACCACGCCTTCTACTGGCTGGAAGTCGTGGACCTGGTGGACTGCGCCAACCGTCTGGCCGGCGAGCTGTCCTACGGCCAACAGCGCCGTCTGGAAATCGCCCGGGCCATGTGTACCCGTCCGCAGATCATCTGCCTCGACGAGCCGGCTGCCGGCCTCAACCCTCAGGAAACCGAAGCGCTGAGCGCGATGATCCGTCTGCTGCGCGACGAGCACGATCTGACCGTGGTGCTGATCGAACACGACATGGGCATGGTAATGAGCATTTCCGACCACATCGTGGTGCTGGACCACGGCATCGTCATCGCCGAGGGCGGGCCTGAAGCGATTCGTAACGACCCGAAAGTGATTGCGGCCTATCTGGGCGCTGATGAAGAGGAAGTGGCGCTATGAGTCAACCCATCCTCGAACTCAAGGATCTGGATGTGTTTTACGGGCCGATCCAGGCCCTGAAGAAGGTCTCGCTGCATATCGAAGTAGGTGAAACCGTCAGCCTGATCGGCTCCAACGGCGCCGGTAAATCGACCTTGCTGATGTCGATCTTCGGCCAACCGCGAGCGGCTAACGGGCAGATCATTTATCAGGGCGTGGACATCACCCACAAGTCGTCGCACTACATCGCGTCCAACGGCATCGCTCAGTCGCCTGAAGGCCGGCGGGTGTTCCCCGACATGACCGTCGAGGAAAACCTGCTGATGGGCACCATCCCTATCGGCGACAAGTACGCCGCCGAGGACATGCAACGCATGTTCGAGCTGTTTCCGCGGCTCAAGGAACGCCGTAACCAGCGCGCCATGACCATGTCCGGCGGCGAGCAGCAGATGCTCGCCATCGCCCGTGCGTTGATGAGTCGACCCAAACTGTTGTTGCTCGATGAGCCGAGCCTGGGGCTGGCGCCGATCGTGGTGAAACAGATCTTCTCGACCCTGCGGGAACTGG
This sequence comes from Pseudomonas sp. LBUM1669, assembly GCF_059695705.1. Taxonomy (NCBI): domain Bacteria; kingdom Pseudomonadati; phylum Pseudomonadota; class Gammaproteobacteria; order Pseudomonadales; family Pseudomonadaceae; genus Pseudomonas; species Pseudomonas sp. LBUM1669. The sequence goes on from NZ_CP166784.1 coordinate 623,865, forward strand.
CAAGTACCGGCATGACCATCTTTCTGGTCGAGCAGAACGCCAACCATGCGTTGAAGCTGTCGGACCGGGCATACGTGATGGTCAACGGCGAGATCCGCATCACGGGCACCGGCAAGGAACTGCTGGTAAACGAGGAAGTGCGTAACGCTTATCTCGGCGGGCATTGAGTTCGCTGTTTTAACACCAAGCCCCGGCGCGCAATCGCCGGGGCTTTTTTACGCCTCCAATACACCCTCAATCCCCTGTGGGAGCGGGCTTGCTCGCGAAGACGGCGTTCCAGTCACCTTGATGCTGAATGTGCCACAGCATTCGCGAGCAAGCCCGCTCCCACAAGGACGGTGGTGTGCTTTCCGGAAATTGTGGAAAACAATATTCACAAGCTCTCAAAGCGCGACATAAAGCCGCTGCAAATAGTTGTTTTGTCACGCTTTTGACTTGTCCCCGTTTACTGTGGAACTGGCTGTGAATAACGTGGGAGTAGCTGTCTGAGAGCCTTTGAATCCGTGGCTTGCAGCGATGTGGTTGTTTTTTGATCAGGTATTTTTGCTTGACCCGGAACAGGCTTTGTCAACCTTTTTGTTGGTGACCACAGTGGCTGGAAATGTGATGGGCCAGCCTGTGGATAAGTCTGTGGTTAAACTCTGGAAAGACTCGGCTGAGGGCCGTAGTTACTGGCTTGGCGCCATCGTCGGTTTGACCAGCCCATCGTGCAAAATGCCATGGGCTACACAGCTGGCACCCGAGGGTCAAGCAAAAAACTTTGTAATCTGCCCGCAAAGCCTTGTGGATAGCGGCTTCCAGCTTTTCCACTTGCCCCCGGAAACTGTGGACCGGCCTGTGGATAAGGTGCGCGTACATGGCTGCAAGCCACGGCGCCTGTGGCTTCGCAAGGTCTGGTTGTTTTTTATACAGTTTTTGCGGTGGTTGCCGCTGTGGGCAAGGCCGGGCATGCTGCCAGCTGATTTTCTATTCCAATGGCTGTCCATCAGCCGAAGCAAGGAGAACACGATGTCCAACACCCTGTTTATTACCGGCGCGACCTCCGGTTTTGGTGAAGCCTGTGCCCGTCGTTTTGCCGACGCAGGCTGGAAACTGGTGCTGACGGGCCGTCGTGAAGAACGCCTCAATGCCTTGTGCGCCGAGTTGTCGAAGCAGACCGAGGTCCATGGCCTGGTGCTCGACGTGCGTGATCGCAAGGCCATGGAGGAGGCGATCGCCAATTTGCCGCCGTCCTTTGCCAAGCTGCGCGGGCTGATCAACAACGCAGGTCTGGCACTGGGCGTTGACCCGGCGCCGAAGTGCGGCCTCGACGATTGGGACACCATGGTCGACACCAACATCAAAGGCCTGATGTACAGCACTCGCCTGCTGTTGCCACGCCTGATCGCCCACGGTCGCGGTGCCGGTATCGTCAACCTCGGCTCCATTGCCGGTAACTACCCGTACCCGGGCAGCCATGTGTACGGCGCGAGCAAGGCGTTCGTTAAGCAGTTTTCACTGAACCTGCGCTGCGACCTGCAAGGCACTGGCGTGCGTGTCAGCAACATTGAGCCAGGCCTGTGCGAGAGCGAGTTCTCGCTGGTGCGTTTCGCCGGTGACCAGGAGCGTTACAACGCGACCTACGCCGGTGCCGAGCCGATCCAGCCGCAGGACATCGCCGAGACCATTTTCTGGGTGCTCAATGCGCCGGCGCACATCAACATCAACAGCCTGGAGCTGATGCCGGTGAGCCAGACGTGGGCTGGTTTTTCCATTGAGCGCAATGGTGGCAAGGCATAAGTCCGCGTTATCGTTCTTCGCGAGCAAGCCCACTCCCACATTGGATTTATGGCGTGTCTGCTATTTTGGACACACTACAAGTCAAGTGTGGGAGCGGGCTTGCTCGCGAAAGCGGCCGGACAGTCAGCCGAGATAATCGACCAGCCCGCGATAGCAGGTTGCCAAGTGATAAGGCGTGGTCGATGGCATGTCCTTGCGGCTGACTTCGCCTTGCTCGTCGCGACATTCATACCACCCCCCCGCATGCAAAAAGCGTTGTTGCAACGCCTGCAATTGGCGTTGCACCGAGCGTTCGCTATTTGGACGCAAGGTCAGGGCGCGCAGGTATTCAGCCTGGGCCCAGATGCGCTGGGTGGCATCCTTCGCAGAGCCATCGAGATCAAGCATTGCCGCTACGGCACCCGTCTTTGGATCAACCCCCAGTTGTTCGGTGAGTACAAATGCACGGTCCAGCGAAACATGCAGTTTTGAACCTCGCAGCAGTGGCGACGACTCCAGCAGGAAATACCACTCGAACTGATGCCCCGGTTCAAACCAGTTATCCACAGCGCCCAGCGGCTTCTCCATCAACACGCTGTGTTGCGGGTCGATAAAACGCTTCTGCATGGCTGTGCATAACTCGACCAGCGCGCGCTGTACGGCGATGTCGTCGCGCACCGACAGGGTCGCGAGGAAGGCTTCGGCCAAGTGCATCAGGGGGTTTTGCAGGGGGCCGGAGTCGAGCGAGGACCAGTCACGGTCAAGGCTGGCTTCATACAGACCATCGCCTGTGGAGAAGCGCCGTGCCAGTACTTCCAGCGTGGCGTTGAGCACCGATTCCACCAGCGGCTCGCGAACCTTGTCCCAGTAATGGGCGCACGCGAACAGGATGAAGGCATGGGTGTAGAGGTCTTTGTGCTGATCCAGCGGCGCACCTTGTGGGTCGATGCTGTAGAACCAGCCGCCGTGCTCGGCGTCGTGGAAATGCTGTTGCAAGGAACGGAACAGCGCTGCAGCACGCTCCTCGGCGCCCGGCACCTGGCCGATCAGGCTGGAAAACAGATACAGCTGCCGCGCGCAGGCCATCGCCCGATAGCGCTGGGGTGGCAGCGGTTGATGCCCGGCATCCAGCGCTTCATAAGGCAACGCCATTTCGGCATTCCAGCCGGGACCTTGCCAGAGCGGCACGATCACGTCCTGGAAATGCTGTTGCACCGAGGCGAACAGAGCGGTCAATTCAGGCTGGGAGGCGGAGCGGGAAACAGGCGGCATTGGCTGGCGTCGTCACGGCAGGGTTGATTGCGCGACATGTTAGCAGGCCTGAGAGAAGTGGTGTCTGTCAGGCCGCCTTCGCGAGCAGGCTCGCTCCCACATGGGACCGGGTTTCTCCAGATGGAATGCGGTGGAGTGTGGGAGCGGGCTTGCTCGCGAAGAGGCCGTCACAGCCAATAAAGAAATCAGCCCGCCAACAACCAGGCCCCGGTCGCCGCCGAAGCCGCTCCGGCCAATCGAATTAACGGAGCCGCCGCTTGCGGCAACACACGCACCACGCCGTAACCCGCAGCATGCAACGCAGCTGTCGCCGCCACAAACCCTGCGGCATACGCCCAAGGGCTCGACATGTCAGGCAACTCCAGCCCATGGGCCACACCATGGAACAGCGCAAACAAAGCCGTCGCACCGACTGCCACGCTCAACGGCGGACGCACCGCCAAGGCCACCGCCAGGCCCAGCGCCAGCACCGACGCCGCAATACCGCCTTCCAGCGCCGGCAGGTTCAGTCCTTCAAAACCCAGCAACCCGCCGATCAGCATGATGCCAACGAACGTGCACGGCAGCGCCCAGCGCGCGGCGCCTTTATGCTGCGCCGCCCACAAGCCCACCGCCACCATTGCCAGCAAGTGATCAAGGCCGCCAATCGGGTGGCTGATGCCGGCGATTAAACCGTTATCGCCATGGCCCGGGTGGGCGAAGGCGATGGCCGGGGTCAGCAGCAGGGCCATGGCGCCCAGGATGCGTTTCAGTGTCATGGATAAGCTTCCTTGTTGATAAGTCGTGATCAGGCGGCGTTGGTCAGCAGGCCTTGGCGTTCGATGAAGGCGATGATTTCTTCCAGGCCCAAACCGGTTTTCTGATTGCTGAAGACAAACGGCTTGCCGTTGCGCATGCGCTGGGTGTCGCTGTCCATCAGTTCCAGCGACGCCCCCACCAGCGGCGCGAGGTCGACCTTGTTGATCACCAGCAAGTCGGATTTGCAGATCCCCGGCCCGCCCTTGCGCGGCAGCTTGTCGCCCGCCGAGACGTCGATCACGTAAATGGTCAGGTCGGACAGTTCCGGGCTGAAGGTCGCTGACAGGTTATCGCCGCCGGACTCCACCAGAATCAGATCCAGCCCCGGAAAGCGGCGGTTCAGTTGATCCACCGCTTCGAGGTTGATCGAGGCGTCTTCGCGGATCGCCGTGTGCGGGCAGCCGCCGGTTTCCACGCCGATGATGCGCTCAGGTGCCAGGGCTTCGTTGCGCACCAGAAAATCGGCGTCTTCGCGGGTGTAGATGTCGTTGGTGACAACGGCCAGGTTGTAGCGGTCGCGCAGGGCCAGGCAAAGCGCCAGCGTCAGGGCGGTTTTACCGGAACCGACCGGGCCGCCAATGCCGACGCGCAGGGGTTGTGTGTTCATGTTGTTCTCCAAATTTAAAGGCCCTAGGAACGGAACAGACGGCTGTACTGACGTTCATGGGCCATGCACGCCAGGGACTGGCCGAACGCGGCGCTGCCATAGTGTTCGGGGTTGATTCGGGTGGCGTTCTGCTGCGCTTGTTGCAGCAGCGGCAGCAGTTCGCTGGTCAGGCGTTGCGCGGCTTGCTGGCCCAGCGGCAAAGTTTTCATCAGCACTGCCAATTGATTTTCCAGCCAACTCCAGAGCCACGCGGCCAGCGCATCTTGCGGGCTGATCTGCCAGGCGCGAGCCGCCAGCGCCCAGCAGAGGGCCAAGTGCGGTTCGGGGCGCTGTTGCAGAAAGGCGCGGGCCGGCGCATCGAGTTCCGGCAAGCCGTTGAGCAGTTGCTGTAGCGAATAGCCCATCTGCCGGCTCTCCTGATGCAGCTCGCGGGTTTCCCGGCTGGCGCGATGTTCCTCGCAGCGTTGCAGCAATGCTGCCCAGTTTTCTTCGGCGGCAGCGGAGCAGTGGGCGAGCAGCAGCGGCGCTTCGAAGCGTGCCAGGTTCAGCAGTAATTGATCGCTGATCCAGCATCGCGCGCTGTCTGCATCCTTCACCCGGCCGTTATCCACCGCCATTTCCAGGCCTTGCGAATAGCTGTAACCGCCAATCGGCAGTTGTGGGCTGGCCAGGCGCAGCAGCGCCCAGGCAGGGTTCATAACCGGACGCCGAACTGGTGCAGTTTCGGCGGGTAGTTGAAGTCCTCGTCGCCGTGGCGGGAATGGTGATGGCCGCCGCCATAGGCGCCGTGTTCCGGCTGGAACGGTGCCTCGATGTTGTCGACCTTGGCCTCCAGCTGTTCGAGCATGGCCTTGAGCACGTAATCGTCAAGCAGGCGCAACCAGCCGTCGCCGACTTGCAGCGGGACGTGGCGGTTGCCCAGGTGATAGGCCGCGCGAGTCAGTTCGAACGCGTTGGCGCAAGTGACGTGCAGCAATTGTTCGGGCCGGGCGCAGACGCGGACGATGCGCCCGTCTTCGGCTTGCAGGCACTCGCCGTCATACAGTGGCGGCTGACCGCGCTCCAAAAACAACCCGACGTCTTCGCCTTCGGCACTGAAACAGCGCAAACGGCTTTTGCTCCGGGCTTCGAAGATCAGGTGCAGCTCGGAGGCCCAGACGGGTTGAGGGTCGATTCTGCGATGAATCACCAGCATCGGGAGGCTTCCAGCAATGGACAATGTTCAGGCTAGAGCAAGGGGCTTGCCAATCGGGCGATACGTAGGAAATGCCTGTCGGAGCTGAGTGGGTGTTTCAGGATGCTGCAGGATTTTGAACTGCAATGGTGCGAGGATTGTTCGGCGGCACCAAATTGATGCTTTTGACTGTTTTTTGTGGGAGCGGCGGTGCGACGATTCGACTTGCCCTCGAAAGCGTCGGCACAATCAACATTGATGTGGCTGACATTCCGCTATCGCGAGCAGGCTCATTCCTGCAGGGGTTATTCGGTGCTGCCCAGGCCTTGCCAATGCTTGAGGCCAATGAAGATGAAGCGCAGTTGCTGAGTGATTTTTGCCTGTGGCGTGAGGTGCTCGGGTAGCGCCTCGGCCGGTGGATCGATGATGTCCGGAAGGGTCGCGAACACGCTTTTGACGATCAGGTCCGCCATGACGCTCAGGCCGGCGATGTCCAGATGCTGCAATTTCGGCATCAAGGACAGGTCGGCTGCCAAGTCCGAGCTGATGTCTTCACGCAGACGGCCAATGGCCTGGCGCACGGGAAGCGATCCGCCGTACTGCTCACGGGCCAGAAACAGGAACTGCGAGCGATTGGCCGAGACCACGTCGAGGAATATGCGAACCGAAGCGTCAATGATGCCGCCCATGACAAACTCGTTATGGCGTACCAGGCGAATGGTTTCGCGAAAGGTCTGGCCGACTTCGCTCACCAGCACCAGGCCCAGTTCATCCATATCGGCGAAATGCCGGTAGAAACCGGTGGGCACGATCCCGGCGGTTTTCGCGACTTCGCGCAGGCTCAGGCTGCCGAATCCTCGGCCACATTCCATCAGGTGACGGGCAGCGTCCATCAGGGCGTTGCGGGTTTGTTGTTTCTGTTCGGCGCGGGGCAGCATCGCAAGGGTGTTTTTCTGGACAGGGACAGCGGCGCACTCTAGCAAATCGGCTTCGCTGGCGTCGAACGACTATCGGGGGATCAAGCGGGGGAGATGCAACTTCCAACAAGGCCAAACCCTATAAAGTCAAAAGCCCAATCCGGGGATTGGGCTTTTTTTCAGGGCCACCATGGGCTCAGCTCACAGCGCTGTTGCGTTCGATTACACGGTCACCACCACCTTCAGCGAGGGTTTGACCCTGTGGGGTGCGATCGGAACCGTCAGCAGCCAGGGTTTGACCTTGTGGAGTGCGATCGGAACCGTCAGCAGCCAGGGTTTGACCTTGTGGAGTGCGATCGGAACCGTCAGCGGCCAGGGTTTGACCTTGTGGAGTGCGATCGGAACCGTCAGCAGCCAGGGTCTGGCCTTGTGGAGTGCGATCGGAGCCGTCAGCAGCCAGGGTTTGACCTTGTGGGGTGCGATCGGAGCCGTCAGCAGCCAGGGTTTGACCTTGTGGAGTACGATCCGAGCCATCCTGGGTGATCAGGCCTTTTTCTTTCAGGCGATCATTACCGCCTTCGGCAAGGGTCTGGCCTTGTGGAGTGCGGTCCGAACCATCGGCAGCAACGGTTTGGCTGAACACCGAGTGGCTGTCTTTGACTTGCGGAGTGGCCTGATCAGCAGCGGGCAGAGCGAAAGCGGTGCTGGCCAGCATTGAGAGGGTAAGGCTAAGCAGTAATTGGCGTTTCATGATGGGTTGCTCCTTGGGAGGGCGATAAAGTGGGTACGAGGGCAATGCTACTCTCGATAAGTCGATATAAAAGTTCATAAACGCAATGGTAATAATCAACGGAATTGATTGTTCTGCCGAAGCGCTCTAGAACGGGCGTCTCCGGCGATCGTTTTTGCACTGGGGTGGGTATTTTCGACCCACTCGTGCCGCACAAAAGTGCGGGGGCGGTAACGCCGGATTCGGGGGCAGTCTCTCCCCAGTCGATTATTTGAGGATTAATCGGCGTTTGGTTTAAACCTGCGGGCCGTTTTTCAGTCGTAGATTCCATGGCAGGCCGGTTCTGGCCTAACGTTTCACACGTGCGTCGCAATCAGGGCGCTCAGTCGTATCAGGAGCCCTGTGCAATGACGCGCACTCGTAAAGTTGTTACCTGGACCTTCGCCAGCCTAATTGTCTTGCTGGCGGTATTGGTTCTGATCATCGTGTTCTTCGATTGGAACCGGATCAAACCGCCCCTTAACGCCAAAGTTTCTGAAGAGCTGCATCGTCCGTTCGCCATCAATGGCAACCTCGCGGTGGTCTGGCAGCGCGAGCCCGACGAGGGCGGTTGGCGGGCCTGGGTGCCGTGGCCGCACGTGGTGGCAGAAGACCTGAGCCTGGGCAACCCGGACTGGTCGAAAAAACCACAGATGGTCACCCTTAAACGCGTCGAACTGCGCATTTCTCCCCTGGCACTGCTGGCGCAACGGGTGGTGATCCCTCGTATTGACCTGACTGAGCCGAATGCGGACCTTCAACGTCTGGCCGATGGTCGCGCCAACTGGACGTTCCAGTTCGACCCCAAAGACCCGAATGCCGAACCTTCAAGCTGGGTGGTGGACATCGGTGCCATCGGCTTTGACAAGGGCCACGTCACCCTCGACGACCAGAACCTCAAGACTCAGCTCGATGTGCTGATTGATCCGCTGGGCAAACCCATTCCGTTCAGCGATATCGTCGGCGAAAAAGCTGCGAAAACCGCGCAGGAGAAAGGCGCGGCTCCCCAGGATTACGCGTTCGCGCTGAAGGTCAAAGGCCAATACCACGACCAGAAACTCGCAGGCGAAGGCAAGATCGGCGGGTTGCTGGCGTTGCAGGACGCGGCCAGGCCGTTCCCGTTCCAGGCGCAAGTGAAGATCGCCGATACCCGCGTCGAACTGGCCGGCACGCTGACCGATCCGATGAACCTCGGCGCCCTGGACCTGCGCTTGAAGCTGGCTGGCGCCAGCCTGGGCAATCTCTACCCGCTGACCGGTGTGACGCTGCCGGATACGCCGCCCTACGAGACAGACGGGCATCTGATCGCCAAACTGCATGAGCCGGGTGGCGCGGTGTTCCGCTATGAAGCGTTCAACGGCAAGATCGGCGAGAGCGACATCCACGGCAGCCTGGCCTATGTCGCCAGCCAACCGCGGCCGAAACTCAGCGGTTCATTGATCTCCAATCAACTGCTGTTCGCCGACCTGGCCCCGCTGATCGGCGCCGATTCCAACGCCAAGCAAAAGGCCCGTGGCGGCGAAAGCAAACAGCCGACGGACAAGGTGTTGCCGGTCGAGGAGTTCAAGACCGAGCGCTGGCGCGACATGGACGCCGATGTCGAATTCACCGGCAAGCGCATCGTCCACAGCGAAAAACTGCCGTTCAATGACCTCTACACGCATCTGGTACTGACAGACGGCGTCCTGAGTCTTGAACCCCTGCGTTTCGGCGTGGCGGGCGGCACTCTGGATGCGCAGATTCGCCTCAATGGCCGCACCGAACCGTTGGAAGGTCGGGCCAGGCTCACTGCGCGCAAGTTCCAGCTCAAGCAGTTGTTCCCGACCTTTGAACCGATGAAAACCAGTTTCGGCGAGCTCAACGGCGATGCCGACATCACCGGCCGTGGCAACTCGGTGGCCAAGCTGTTGGGCAGCGCCAATGGCAACTTGAAAATGCTGATTAACGACGGCGCCATCAGCCGCGAGTTGATGGAACTGGCCGGGCTCAACGTCGGCAACTACGTGGTGGGCAAGATCTTTGGCGACAAGGAAGTGAAGATCAATTGCGCGGCGGCCGACTTCGACATTAAGACCGGTTTGGCCACTACCCGACTGTTCGTCTTCGACACCGAGAACGCGATCATCTATATCGACGGCACCGCGAACATGGCGACGGAGCAGTTGGACCTGACCATTACCCCCGAATCCAAAGGCTGGCGGTTGATTTCGTTGCGCTCGCCGCTGTATGTGCGGGGCAAGTTCATCAAGCCGGATGCGGGCGTGAAGGCGGTGCCGCTGATTTTGCGAGGCGCGGGAATGGTTGCGCTGGGTGTGATTGCGGCACCGGCGGCGGGGCTGCTGGCGTTGGTGGCACCGAGCGGGGGTGAGCCGAACCAGTGTGCGCCGTTGCTGGAACAGATGAAGGCGGGGAAGGCACCGGTGACCGTCAAGCCCAAAAAATAATGGGGTGTCAGTGTGGGCGCCTTCGCGGGCAAGCCTCGCTCCCACAGGGGAATACTGAACCCGTAGGAGCGAGGCTTGCCCGCGAAGGCGATCTGAAAGGCGCTAAAGATCTTTCAGAATGTCAGCCATGTCATGCGCATGCTTTTCTTCCTGCGCCAGGATGTCTTCAAAGATGCGCCGGGGTCGTCGGGTCTTTTTCGCCGATGTACTGAATGATCTCGCGGTAGCTGTCGATGGCAATCCGTTCGGCGTTCTCGACGTTCTTGCGGGCCCGTTCGCGAAGGGTGGTTACATCGGACAAATGTATGTCACTCATCTCGTTCTCCTGGAGGCTAATCCGGTTTGCGTCACCTTCTATGGAAGTGATCGCGACTTGAGGTGTGAGTGATGGGCGCGGCGAAAAGTTTTATGTGATTTGCCCCGAGACGATCAAGCCAGCGCATGCCCGGACAGCAACGCCTCCTCGCGCAACCATGCAAAAAACGCCCGCACGGGTGGATGTCGTTCACGTCCCGGCACGCAAAGCGCACTGTAGCCGGCGCCGTTGACCTGAACCTCGCCCCGGTAAGCCACCAGCAAACCATTGGCCACGCTTTCCGACACCAGAATATTGCTTGCCAGCACCAGGCCTTGCCCGGCGATCGCCGCTTGCAGGGCGTAATGCTCTTCGTCGTATTCACGGACCGCCGGTTGCCCTGTCAGCCAGGTCTCTCCGGACTGAGCGCACCAGGCCGCCCAGCCGTGGGCGTAGAGTTTGGAGTTGTGCCAGCGCACGCTAATCAGCGTGGGTGCCCGATCAGCCGCCAGGGCCACCTGCTCGGGCGAGCCATAGACGCCGAACGATTCGTCGAACAGGCACAGCCCATACAGGTTCGGGTAGTCATCAAGACTGTAGCGCACCACCAGGTCGACGCTGGCGTCCTGATGCAGGTCGATGACTTCGCAGTGGGTGTCCAGGCGCAGGTTGATATTCGGATGGCGAGCGTAGAACCGACCCAGCCGCGGCACCAGCCACAGCGCCGCGAAGGCGGCCGTGGTGGAGATCGTCAGGCTCGCGCCGCTACGTTGCGGGCGCAGGGTATCGACGCTTTGCGCCACGTCCAGCAGCGCGCCGTGCAGGCTGCGGAACAACCGTTCGCCGCCATCGGTGAGGCGCACCTGCCGTGGCAGCCGCTCGAACAGCGGCACACCGAGCCAACTCTCCAGCGAGCGGATCTGATGGGACACCGCCGTCGGCGTCACCGAGAGTTCTTCGGCGGCAGCCTTGAAACTCAACAAGCGTGAGGCGGACTCAAAGGCGCGCAGGGCGGTCAGCGGCAGCGAGGCAAACATTCAAATACTCCATGGATGAAATAAACTCATCCAGACTGATTTCTACTCAGTTGAAGAGGGGCGGCTGTGAGCTTCAATCTGCAAGCCACAGGCAGTTTAGCTCTTAAGGAGATTCAGATGAGTAAGATTCTTGCGATCCATGCCAGCCCCCGTGGCGAGCGGTCCCACTCCCGGCGTCTGGCGGAAGTGTTTCTCTGCGCCTGGCAGGCGCGACATCCTCAGTCGCAGCTGACTCGCCGGGAAATCGGTCGGGCATTGATACCTCCGGCCAACGAAGCCTTTGTGGCTGCGGCGTTTTACCCCGAGCCCCATGCACGCCCCCTGTCGATGCAGGCCGATCTGGCGTTCAGCGATGAATTGGTCGGCGAGTTGCTCGGTCACGATTTGCTGGTGATATCCACGCCGATGTACAACTTCAGCGTACCCAGCGGCCTCAAGGCGTGGATCGATCAGATTGTGCGGCTCGGGCTGACGTTCAATCACACCCTGGACAATGGCGTGGCGCAGTACGAGCCGCTGGTGCACGGCAAAAAAGCGCTGATCGTCACCAGCCGCGGCGGCTTCGGTTTCGGGCCTGGCGGCGAACTGGAGGCGATGAACCATGCCGATCCGTTGCTGCGCACCGCGCTGGGGTTCATCGGCATCACCGACATCACCGTGGTGGCTGCCGAAGGCGAAGAGTCGGCCGAGCGCACGTTCGCGATTTCGCTGGCCGAGGCCGAGCAGCGTTTGCTGGCGCTGGCCCGAGAGTTCTGATGGCCTGGCTGTTTCTGCTGATCGCCGCCGGGTTCGAAGTCACCTTCGCCATGGGCATGAAGTACGCCGAAGGCTTTACCCGGCTCTGGCCATCGCTGATCACGGGGGTGGCCGCCGTCGGCGGGATTTACTTCCTGACCCTGGCCATGCGCGAGTTGCCGGTGAGCATCGCCTACCCGATCTGGACCGCCATCGGTTCACTGGGCACGGTGTTTCTCGGCTTTGCGCTGCTGGGCGAAAGCCTGACGGCGATCAAACTGGTGTCGGTGGGGCTGATCGTGGTGGGCGTGGTGGGGCTGAAGTAGGGTGGATGTCATAGACTGGTCGTCGAGTTGTCATCTTGGGTGACGATGCTTGGCTAATGTCTTGCATCGCGCCTTGCTTCATCTCACCGATCACAAGGATGTCCGCCCATGTCGCAAGGTTCTGCCACGCGTTATCCGTTGGTGCTGGTCCCGGGAATGCTCGGGTTTATCCGTCTGGTGCTGTATCCGTACTGGTACGGGATCATTTCGGCGTTGCGCCGGGGAGGGGCGACGGTGTTTGCGGTGCAGGTCTCGCCGCTCAATTCCAGCGAGGTGCGCGGCGAGCAGTTGTTGGCGCGAATCGAGGAGATTCTGCGGGAAACCGGGGCTGACAAAGTCAACTTGATCGGTCATAGCCAAGGCTCGCTCACAGCCCGTTACGCGGCCGCCAAACGCCCTGATCGCGTGGCGTCTGTCACGTCGGTCGCAGGCCCCAACCATGGCTCGGAGCTGGCGGATTATCTGGAAAAACATTACCCGGCGGACAGCGCCAAAGGTCGGCTTCTCGCCGCACTGCTGCGGCTGATCGGCGCATTGATGAGCCTGTTGGAGACCGGGTATCGCGGACCAAAATTGCCCGTGGATATCCACGCTTCCCATGAGTCCCTGACCAGCACAGGTGTGGCAGCGTTCAACCAGCTTTATCCACAGGGCCTGCCTGAAACCTGGGGCGGACACGGGCCGGAAGAGGTCAACGGCGTGCGCTATTACTCGTGGTCCGGGACGCTGCAACCAGGCAAGACGGATCGCGGCGGTAACCTGTTCGACGGCACCAACCGCAGTTGCCGGTTGTTTGCCAGAACCTTTGTGCGCGAAACCGGGCACTGCGACGGAATGGTCGGGCGTTACAGCTCGCACCTGGGGACGGTGATTGGCGATGAATATCCGATGGATCACTTCGACATCGTTAATCAGTCGCTGGGGCTGGTGGGGAAGGGGGCGGATCCGGTGCGGTTATTTGTCGAGCATGCGGCGCGGTTGAAAGCGGCCGGCGTGTAAACGTCAGTTAGACCGCGTTATCGTTCTTCGCGGGCAAGCCACGCTCCCACAGGTTTTGTGTGGTTCGCCGATTTCGGGCACGACACAAAACCTGTGGGAGCGAGGCTTGCCCGCGAAAGCGTCGGCTCAGGCAACACTAACCTTACGGCCGAGCACGGTAGTCCACCGCTCCGAAAGCACCACCCCGCCCAGCGTCAACACCCCACCCACCAGGTGATACATCGCCAACTGTTCATTCAGCACCACCGCCGCAATCAACGCCGTAATCAACGGCAGCAAATTGAAAAACAGCGTGGTCCGGCTCGGGCCCAGACGCACCACGGCCTGCATCCACGCCAGCGGCGCCAGCATCGAAGCCAGCAAACAGGCATAAAGCACCAGCGGAATATTCTGCAAGGTCGGTCCGACCTTCGGTGAAGCGACAAACAGCGGAAACAGCACCACCACCGCCACCAGCACCTGCAAATACAACAACACCAGCGGCGGTAAGCGCAGCTGCCATTTTTTCAGCAGCGTGCTGTAAATCGCATAGGCCAGCGTGGCGATCAGCATCATCGCATCCCCCAGGTTCACGCCATGTTCCAGCAGCGCGCCAAGGCTGCCGGACGACACCACCACCAATACCCCGGCGAACGACAGCACCGCGCCGGCCAATGCGCCCGCCGTCAGGCGTTGGCCCAGGCTGACGATTGCCATGGCCAGCGACATCAAGGGCATCAGCGACAAGATGATCCCCATGTTGGTGGCTGTAGTCAGCGTTGCGGCGAAGTACGCCAGGCTCTGATAGACGGCCATGCCGAGCACGCCCAGGATGAAAATCTTGCCCAGGTTCGGGCGAATTTTTGGCCAATGCGCAATCACCGGTTTGAGCATGAACGGCGTGAACAGAATCCCGGCCAGCAGCCAGCGGTAGAAGCCGATTTCCGCAGGGAAGATCGCGCCGACCGCCAGTTTGTTGATCACGGTGTTGCCGGCCCAAATGAAAATGGCCAGCAGGGGATAAGCGTATTGCATCAGAAAAACCATCAACGTTAGTGAGGAGCGATTATCCGCCTGTCTGGATACAAGCCTATACTTCAATCCAGACAACCTGCCCCTGATGACGGACAGCATGACCAGTAAACACATCGATCTGCTCGACTTCGCAGAATTGCCGTCCCCTGTCTATTTCCGTTATGCCGACTTCGACACCCACGAATATGCCTCGGCCCACCGTCACCCGTGGGGCACCCTCGAGTATTCGGCCAACGGAGTCTTGCACATGGAAATCGGCAGCCGCCGCTTCATGTCGCCGCCGCAATACGCCGTATGGGTGCCGCCTGAGACCGAGCACAGTTTTTATAGCAATCAACCGATCAACTACCGTGCTGTCTGCCTGGCGCCGGCGTTGTGCCGCGCGTTGCCGCAGCAAGCATGCACGCTGGCGATCAGCGACATTCTCAAGGCGATCCTCAAGGACTTCGCCGTCCGCGACGTGAAAATTCCCGAACACGACGCGGACAAACGTCTGGCGCAGGTGTTGGTGGACCAGTTGCAACAGGCGCCCATCCAAGAGTGTTATTTGCCTTACGCCAGCCGTTCAGGATTGCTCGTAATACTTGAAGCCCTGCAAGCCGAGCCCGGGGACAATCGGCCATTGGCGCATTGGGCCGCGCAGATCCATGTCAGCGAACGCACCTTGGCGCGGCAGTTTGTCCGTGAACTGGGCATGAGTTTCGGCGAGTGGCGGCAACGCTTGCGTTTTCTCGCGGCGATCGAAGCGCTGGACAGTCAACGCAGTGTTCAGAACATTGCCTTTGACATGGGTTACAGCACGGGATCGGCATTTATTGCGATGTTTCAACGTCAGGCCGGGTGTACACCAGAGCAATATCGGCGGCAACGAATTATCTGAGTTAAAGAAGTAAGTTTGTATTAGAAGTTTTAAGTGGTGAAGTTTCTTACAGGCTAATCGGAATCGCACTTCATTTGATCGAGTGATTAACGTTGTACGCTAGTTGCATAAGCCGTTCCTGTTCAGCTTACTTATGCAGAGTATCAATGTGGCCACTTCAACCCGAATCGATGAAACATCAACAGCCGCAATACAACAAAAAAGCATTCACCACGAACTTATAAAAAAAGCTATCCCCGAATGGATACGCCAGACTTCACCCCACAGGATCAGCGCGTTAAAAAGCGCGATTGCCCCTGTTCCAGAATGGATCATCTGCGCTTCACCGATGCAGCGCGCAGCCCTGCAGCGTGCCTCGGAGGAAGGCTGGCGCGCACAAAACGACGTCGACCAGATGCTGAGCGAGGCGCAAGATGTCTACGCCTTTGCTGAACCGCTGCTTCGTCAGGCGTTGAAAGATCAATACGGTGTTGACGTCGATGTAAAGGAAACTTTTTTGCAGTTGTTTTCTCCACCTCATTTATCCCCCTGGGCCAACAATTTCAATAACGGCGTGGAATCGCGCATTGTTTCGCTGTTGGATGCGGCATTGCATAATTTTTCGGATAAAGAAGTATTAACCTCTGATTCGCAGTTTATTACCCGACCGGACAAGTCGAATCGGTTCGACATAACCGGTGTCCGCAACAAAATGAGTGTCGACCAATTCAAGACGCTGTGCCGCAGTCTGGATATCGGTGCTCAATATAAAATCTATCTTGAAAACTATGTGCGCCCGGTCGATGGACTGGCGCGCGCTGTGGTGCAGCAAAAAATTATTAAAAGCCAAAAGGCTGCGTTAAAAGCAGCCCTGTATCTGGCCAGCCTTAAAAATGATATCTCGGGAAGTGGCTACCTGGCTGTACAAAGCCTGCTCAAGGATATTAAAGCGTGGAAGATGGATGGCCTTCCCGTTCATTACTATCAGCTGAAAATGCTCGATGTTCAGTTGAGAGGCATCGTACTGATCGCCCCTGATCTGCATATCCACGACGGCGCCGCCCGGCGAGTCATTGCCTATGTGCCGCACGATCCGCAACATCCACTGAAAGAGTACGCCTCGAAGGCCGAGTTCGCCCGTGAGCTCACTCGTCAATTGCGTGACTCCCCAAAGAATTCCACAAACAGCTATCAGCAGTTCTTCAGCCGTTTTGTCGACCATCAACAAAGGGGGCGCTTCTTCGCAGCGCTCAACGCCGCGCTGGTAGAAATCACCCTGCATGAAAAGGTCCCGGGCGTCGATCAGCCGGTATGGCGCGAAACGCCCATCGAGAATCCGCGCCTGCACTTTGACCACGTTCGGTTCGAGAACGACACCCATACCTTTTTTACGGGCGACCCTTGGCTCTATCTCTATCAGCAACAGCAAAACAAAATCCTGAACGATGCCCGGGAAATGGTCATCTCGACGCAAGACGCTGATCGCATGGAGCGCTGGGCGTGGTTCGATAATCTGGAAAAAATGCTTTCCGATATCTTCAATGCCGCGTTGATGGTGGTGGGGCCTTTCATACCCTTTGTGGGCGAGATAATGATGGGTTACATGGTTTATCAGTTGGTCAGCGAGGTCGTCGAAGGCGTTGTGGATCTGGCTGAAGGTCTCTATCTGGAGGGGGCCGAGCACATCATCGGATTTGTCGAAAGCGTGATCCAGTTGGTGGCCTTCGCCGGCGGCATGAAAATCGGCAGGGAGGTTGTACTGCCCAGGTTGTCATCGTTCATCGAGTCGACAACACCGGTCACGCTTGCCAACGGCGCCAAACGACTGTGGAGCCGGGACCTGGAGCCCTATCAAAAACAAAACCTGACCCTGGCTGCGGATTCAAAGCCTGATGAAACCTGGCTGCACCGGCATGAGGGCAAGCCGATTCTCAAGCTGGACACCCGGCACTTCGAACTGACGAAAGATCCACAGACCGGCCAGCACAGGGTTAAACATCCGACTCGATCCGATGCCTATCAACCCGTGGTGGACAGCAACGGCGAAGGTGCCTTCGTGATTGAAGGCGAGCAGCCCCACACCTGGGATGACTCGACTTTGATGGCGCGACTCGGGCCAGACATGGGTGAGTTGGCTGAATCCTACGGCGACATCCGCGCGGTCAGCCAGACCGACGCCAGCGCGATCCGCCGAATGTATGCCGACAATCAGCGGCCGTCGCCTTTACTCAGCGATACCGTAACCCGGTTCCGCATCGATCGCGACATTCAGACCTTCATCGAGCAGATGGGTAGCGAACGTGCGCAAGATTACTCAAGCGCCGATCCCGAGATGCAATTTCAACTGCTCGATGGTCTGTGGCCGGGCAATGCGATTGAACTGGTAGACGCACGTGGCGAAGTGCTTCGGGTCATTGGTCGCGTGGATGGGCCGCGTGTCCGGATAAACAGCAATCGTCTGTCTGATGTTGATCTGGTCAAGAGGCTGTTATCGCACCTGGATGACGCACAGCTGAACACCTTGTTGAACGTCGAGTTTCGTATTGCGCCCAGCACGCAGGAAATGAACGTCAAAAATCTGCGGGCCGAGTTGGCGAAACGGGCCAAGAGCAAGCGCACGTCGCTATTCGACGCACGTTATCGTCGTATCGAAGCTGCCACGAGTAACAGCGCAAAAACCATCCAGGCCAAAGTGCCGGGCCTTCCCGGCACTGTCGCCCGCGAGTTGCTGTCCATCGCCAGGCCCTCCGAAGTCCAGGCGATTGAGCGTGGGCAGTTGCCCGCAAGGCTGGAAAACCTTGCGCGTTGGGCGCTTCGAGATGTGCGCATGAGTCGTGCTTATGAAGGTTTTTACCTGGACTCGGTCGAGAGTGCTGACCTGGACAGACTGGCGCTGCACTCCCTTGAGCATCTTCGCGGCTGGAATTCCGATGTGCGCATTGAAGTCAGACGGTTCGAGTACGACGGCCACCTGCTCGACAGTATCGGCAAGGACGACGCTGGGATTCGCCGCACGCTCGTCGAGCTTCACGACTCGACGTTCATCGCTTATGACGGAGACGGTAACGCCCTGCATTCGGGCATGGATTTGTTTTCCTCGATTTTGCAGGCGTTACCGGATGCCGAGCGTATCGCGCTGAACATCCATATCGGCCAAGGACTAAAACTGAAGCTGGCCTTGCGGGACAACGCGTTGAAGCCCTATCAGTTGCTGAAGGTGCTGGACGGTCTGCCGGTGCTTGAGCCTCTCACTTACGATCCTCAATGGATGCGCCTGCGTGGCGGCGCGCTGGGTGCTGGCGGCGAACGTACAGCTCTGGAAGACATCGGCGGCCAATACAGCGATCTGGTCACGGTAGCGTTCCATCCTTCTGTTTCAGCGTTCAAGCAATTCGATTATCTGCGTGGCCTGAAACTGATTCACGACAGCTTTCCACAGGATTACCTCTTCGATCTGTTCGAGGCCCTGAACGCCGCCAATGCGACCGGCGAGGCCGGGCCAGGCCTGGACATCGTCCAAAGTATCGAGGCGTTGCCCGATCTTCAGAAGCTGATGCTGCCAGGGCAGTTCAGCGCATTGACCGGGCGCCTGTTTACCGACGAGGGCTTGGTGCCGCTTACGGAGTTGGAGCGAAACCTGGGTTTGAATGCGCGCAATCTGGAACAGACCGGGCGGACCAATGCCTACCAGGCGCTGTTACGTTCAGTCCGGGAGAACGGTGTAACGCCAAGTCCGGAGCTGAGGGATTTAAGTGAATATGGAGAGTTGCTGTCCGCAGACGTAACCACGTCCGGGGAGCCGATTCAGGTATCGGCTCAAACCATGGCCAACTTGAAAATGGCGCAGGAAGCGATCTATCGATCCAAGGAGCTCCTGCCGTTGTCCGGTAATCAGTTGCCGAGCATTTGGCAAAACGGCGGTTCGGCCATTGCCAAAATCAAAGGCCTGCGAGGGATGGACCTTGAGGAGGGCGGATTCTCCGCCAAACTGACCACCGCCGAAGCTGCTCGCAAAGCCATTGAAATCAAGGGGGGCAATTGCTCGGAGAACTCGAAGGTCACGTTATCGATTCTGGCGAGCCAGCCCCGGACGTCCAGTGTTCACATTGTCAGGGCCACCCTTTTTGACCATCAATATGTAGTGATTGGGGATGATCTGAGCAATCTCGATGCACTGGTCGTCGCTGACTCCTGGCCGGAATTTCCCGCGGCGCACGTGGCCAGCAATGCACACTTCAACTTTGAAATGCCGCCGGTGACCACACTAGCCCCCGGGCCGGCCTTGGCCGAGTACGACTTTATCAATGAAACACCACCCGGGGCTGCGGCATTGCCTGCGGTTTCCGAGGCGAACACGTTCCGGCAGATAAAAATCAACAAGCTCTATGAGGAGGATGCGGCATATGCCCAATGGACGTCGTTACGTGAGCTTGGACAGACTTATGCGGTCGAGGGGGGCACGCCGGTCTTGTTCGAGCGGATGCCCGCATCGGTTATTGATAACCGGATTGAGGCCTATCAGCGATACCGGGAAGCCTTTAAGGATCTTCTGGAATCGGAGGTCGATTGAGGGCCATCTGTTGCGTCGGTGGATGAAGGTGTAACAGGGGTTGTCTACACTCCAGAATGAGGCCGCACCCCTCGGTGCGGCAACAAGGAGAAAACTCCATGAAGATGTTGCGTGTCCCTTTGTTGATGATCGGTTTGCTGCTTAGTGCCCAGGGGTTCGCCGCCACTGCGCAACAGAACAAGATGACCACCTGCAACGCTGACGCCACCGCGAAAAGCCTCAAGGGCGACGAGCGCAAAGCCTTCATGAGCACCTGCCTCAAGGCGGCGCCGGCCGCCAATGACGCCAAGACCCTGACCCCTCAGCAAGAGAAAATGAAAACCTGCAACGCCGATGCTGCGACCAAAGCGTTTAAGGGTGACGAGCGCAAAGCGTTCATGAGTGATTGCCTGAAGAAAAAATAACTGGAGCGGGAGATGTGCGGTGGCTGTAATGGCCCCATCGCGAGCAGGCTCGCTCCCACAATGGATCTGTGTGCGCAAGACAACTGTGGGAGCGAGCCTGCTCGCGAAGAGGCCGGCATGGGCGCTGCAAAAAATCGCCAATGCCCCACTAAGGTCGACCTACACAATCCCTAGTGCTGGCCTGCGAACGCTGGCAGACTGCCAATCCTTTTACGTCGTTCGTTTTGAGGCTGTATGCCAACGTTTTCTCAACGCCACGTTTTGCTGCTGATCAGTTGGGTCATCATCTTTGGTGGTTTGCTGCTGGTGATCCCACTGCGACTGCTGCCCAGCCTGCTGGCCGGGTTGCTGGTGTTCGAACTGGTCAACATGCTCACCCCGCAATTGCAGCGGCTGATCGAAGGTCGGCGCGCGCGCTGGCTGGCGGTGGCGTTGCTGGGGACTTTGGTGGTCAGCGTGTTGACCCTGATCTTCGCCGGCGCCATCAGCTTTTTGCTGCACGAGGCGGAAAACCCCGGCGCGTCCCTCGACAAATTCATGCACGTGGTTGACCGCGCGCGCGGACAATTGCCGCCGTTTATCGATGCCTATCTGCCCGCCAGTGCCGCCGAATTCCGCGTGGCCATCGGCGAGTGGATGAGCAAACACCTGAGCGACTTGCAACTGGTCGGCAAGGACGCGGCGCACATGTTTGTGACGCTGCTGATCGGCATGGTGCTCGGGGCGATCATCGCCTTGCAGCGCATACCGGACTTGACCAAGCGCAAGCCTCTCGCTGCCGCGTTGTTCGACCGCTTGCACCTGCTGGTCCAGGCGTTTCGCAACATCGTGTTCGCACAGATCAAGATTTCCCTGCTCAACACCTTCTTCACCGGGATCTTCCTGGCGGTGATCCTGCCGATGTTCGGCATCACGCTGCCGCTGACCAAAACCCTGATCGTGCTGACCTTCCTGCTCGGCCTGCTGCCGGTGATCGGTAACCTGATGTCGAACACGCTGATCACCATCGTCGGCTTGTCGCTGTCGATCTGGGTCGCCATGGCGGCGCTGGGCTATCTGATTTTTATCCACAAGCTCGAGTACTTCCTCAACGCGCGCATTGTCGGCGGGCAGATCAGTGCCAAGTCGTGGGAGTTGCTGCTGGCGATGCTGGTGTTCGAGGCCGCGTTCGGCTTGCCGGGGGTGGTGGCGGGGCCGATTTATTACGCGTACCTCAAGAGCGAGTTGAAGCAGGTGGGAATGGTTTGATCCGCGGTTGATCTCTTTGGCGAGGGGATTTATCCCCGTTGGACTGCGCAGCAGTCCCCGCATTTAGCTATAAGGGGGCTGCTTCGCAGTCCAACGGGGATAAATCCCCTCGCCACCCAGCCCCCTCGCCACAGGGTTTTGGATCAGTCCATGTTGCCGTAGCGCTTCATCGCCTCGATCGCCAACCCGCTGCCGATGCTGCCGAAGATGTTCCCTTCCACATGCTGTGCATTCGGCAACATCGCCGACACGCTGTTGCGCAGCGCCGGAATTCCGCTCGAACCGCCCGTGAAGAACACCGTGTCGACCTGATCGACGCGCACGTTGGCGTCGTTCAGCAGTTGGGTCACGCTGTTGCGCACGCGCTCCAGCAGGTTGTCGATGGCCGACTCGAACAGCGCGCGGCTCAGCTCCACGCTCAACCCCGGCTCGATGCGGTCGAGCGGCACGTGGCGGCTGTCGGCGTGGGTCAGCTGGATCTTGGTTTCTTCCACTTCCATGGCCAGCCAGTGGCCGGCGCGCTGGTCGATCAGCTTGAACAGGCGATCAATGCCGCCGGTGTCTTCGATGTCGTAGCGCATGCTGCCCAGGGCCAGGGTCGACTTCTGCGAGTACACCGAGTTGATGGTGTGCCAGGTTGCCAGGTTCATGTGGTGGCTGGTCGGCATGTAGGCGCCGCTCTTCATGCGGCTGCCGTAGCCGAACAGCGGCATCAGGCCTTGCAGGCTCAACTGCTTGTCGAAATCGGTCCCGCCGATGTGCACGCCGCCGGTGGCGAGGATGTCGTCATGGCGGTTGTCGTGCATGCGGCGCTCAGGGGACAGGCGCACCAGCGAGAAGTCGGAGGTACCACCGCCGATGTCGACAATCAGCACCAACTCTTCTTTTTCGATGGTCGACTCGTAGTCGAACGCCGCGGCAATCGGCTCGTACTGGAACGACACGTCCTTGAAGCCAATGGCGCGAGCCACATCCACCAAGGTGTTTTCGGCTTCCTGGTCGGCCAGCTCATCGTCGTCGACGAAGAACACCGGACGACCCAGCACCACTTCTTCGAATTCGCGACCAGCGGCGGCTTCGGCACGCTTCTTCAACTGGCCGATGAACAGCCCGAGCAGGTCCTTGAACGGCATCGCCGTGCCGAGGACGCTGGTGTCGTGCTTGATCAGCTTGGAACCCAGCAGGCTCTTGAGTGAGCGCATCAGCCGGCCTTCGTAGCCTTCCAGGTATTCGTGCAGCGCCAGCCGGCCGTACACCGGGCGGCGTTCTTCCATGTTGAAGAACACCACCGAGGGCAGGGTGATCTTGTCGTCCTCCAGCGCGATCAGCGTTTCCATGCCGGGGCGTAGCCAGCCGACGGTGGAGTTGGACGTGCCGAAGTCGATACCACAGGCACGGGCTGGAGATGCGTTTTTCATGACTTTCAGGTTCCGGTTAAAAAACGGCCGCGCAGTGTATGTCAGTGCGGCGCAGATTCGAAGGCCGACTATCCGCTAAATCCACCAATGGCGCCTTGATAAGATGGCCGGATGCCCCAAACTTGTCTGCATTGAGCCTGGCAGCCATCGGACGGTCGCAAGAACCGCCCACCGCTGCCGATAAACTTCTGACGCGCTACCCGGTCACAAACTTGAGATCGGTCAACCCGGCGCCTGGAAATACGCGCAGACTGCCGGTGACGGCGCGATATCGATAACGGATGGTGATTCCCTCGATGGACTTCAAAGACTATTACAAGATTCTCGGTGTGGAACCGACCGCGGACGATAAGACCATCAAGGCGGCTTATCGGAAACTGGCGCGCAAATACCACCCCGATGTCAGCAAGGAAAAGGACGCCGAGGCCAAGTTCAAGGACGCCTCGGAAGCCTATGAAGCGCTGAAAAGTGCCGACAAGCGCGCCGAATACGACGACTTGCGCAAATACGGCCAGCACGGCCAACCGTTCCAGGGGCCGCCGGGCTGGCAGGGGCGTGGCGGCGGTGGTTTTGGTGGTGGTCAGGATACGGGCGATTTTTCGGACTTCTTCAGTTCGATCTTCGGTAACCGTGGCCCTGGTTTTGGTGGTGGAGAGTCGCGTCGCAGTGCGGGACGTCGGGGGCAAGACGTGGAAATGGAACTTGGGATT
Source organism: Pseudomonas sp. LBUM1669 (assembly GCF_059695705.1). Classification (NCBI taxonomy): domain Bacteria; kingdom Pseudomonadati; phylum Pseudomonadota; class Gammaproteobacteria; order Pseudomonadales; family Pseudomonadaceae; genus Pseudomonas; species Pseudomonas sp. LBUM1669. The sequence continues at coordinate 647,219 of NZ_CP166784.1, forward strand.
TTCCTGGAAGAAACCCTTTCGAACGAGTCGAAGAAGGTCACCTTCCAGGTGCCGCAATACAACGCTGCCGGCCAGCACGTCAGCAACACCAGCAAAAGCCTGAACGTGAAAATCCCGGCCGGCGTGACCGACGGCGAGCGCATCCGCCTCAAGGGACAGGGTGCACCGGGTGTCGGTGGCGGCGCCAATGGCGACTTGTTCCTGATCATTCGCTTTGCGCCGCACCCGAAATTCGACGTCGAAGGCGAGAACCTGATCATTACCTTGCCGCTGGCTCCCTGGGAGTTGGCGTTGGGTGCCGAAGTGGCCGTGCCTACACTCACAGGCAAGATCAACCTGAAGGTGCCGGCCGGCAGTCAGAATGGCCAGCGCATGCGTGCCAAGGGGCACGGTCTGCTGAACAAGGCGGGCGAGCGTGGCTACCTGTTCGTGCAATTGAAGGCGGTCATGCCCAAGACCTCGAGCGATGAGGTCAAGGCGCTGTGGCAGGAACTGGCGAAAAAAGCCGCTTTCGACCCGAGAGAAAATTTCTGATCCAAGAGACGGAGTAGCCCATAATGAGCAACCCCCTGATCGTTCAACTGGACATGGCAGAATTCTGTGAGGCGACCGACCTGTCGGACGTCTACGTGATCGAAATCGTCGAACACGGCATCCTCGAACCTCAGGGCAAGCAGCCCAAGGATTGGCTCTTCAACGATTATGAGCTGGCACTGGCCAAGCGCGCCGCCAAGCTGCGGCGCGATCTGGAACTGGAGTGGGAAGGCGTCGCCCTGGCGCTGGACCTGCTTGAAGAGGTCCAGCAGTTGCGGGCCGAGAATCGCATGCTCAAGCAGCGGTTGGGGCGGTTGGTGGTCGAGTAAGCATTCTGACGGTTTCGTGTCGTTTGACAGGGCCCCTTCGCGAGCAAGCCCGCTCCCACATGAGTGCGGTGTACACAGATCCAGTGTGGGAGCGGGCTTGCTCGCGAAGAACGATGACGCGGTCCGTCGGTGTTAAACCTTGCGCGGCAACACCACCGTAAACATCGTCCCCTGCGCCTCACTGGAACTGACCTCGATCGTTCCCCCGTGCGCATCGACCACTTCCTTGACGATAAACAAGCCCAGGCCAAGGCTGGTGGAGGGGTGGCCGAGTTGCTCGTCCGCGCTGCGCACCAGCGGATCGAAAATCGTGCCGATCGCATCCTCGGGTATCGGAGCGCCGTAGTTGTGCACCGTGAGGCGAACCGTGTCTGGCTCGCCTGTCAGGGTCAGCGTCGTGTCCCGCTTGTTCAAACCATGCTGCAACGCGTTGCCGATCAGGTTCTGCAACAGTTGAGCCACCCGTCCGGCATCCCAGGCACCTTGGGTGTCACCCTTTACGTGGACCGTCGGATCGCACTCGGGGTTACCGGCGCAGGCTACGGCAATCGCCGCATGTACGGCATCGGCCAAGTCCATGGGTGCCGGTTCGATCGGCAGGCTCTTACCCAGGCGACTGCGCACCAGTTCCAGCAAATCACTGACCATCGCCGCCATGTGCCGCGCGCTATGCTTGATGTTGACCGCGCAGGCCAGGGCATCGCCTTCAAGCGTTGCTTTGCGCAGCAGCAATTCGGCAGACATGCTCACCGCTTGCAACGGTGCCCGCAGGTCATGCCCCAGGATCGCCAGAAAGATATCCCGCGAATAATTGACCTGCTCGGCGTAGGCAGCGGTGGATTCGGCGAGTGCTTCGTCAACGGCCTCGTTGAAGCGGATCATGTCCTGGAAATAGTCCAGGTCCGGTGACGCCAGGCTGTCGACCCACAAACGGATGACGCACGCACGCAAATGACGGAACTCCGATGTCATCTGCACCAGATCAAACCCCACGGTATGCCGCAGTTCGCCATGACTGGCGCCGGCCTCGTCCAGGCTCGGGGTTTTTTCCGGGCCTTCGCCCTTGGCCTTGGCCATCTGTTCGCTGGAGGTTTGCGCGGTGGTCATGTCACGCGCGGCGGCCAGCAAAATGGCCTTGGCGTGATCGCGCAAAGCGAGCCTGTCCATGTGCTCGGCCGCCGGGGTAATGGTGCTGGCGAACTGCTCCCATTCATCGACGATACGGTCTACGTGTTGCCTGATGAAGTCGGGTAGGCGCATGTCCGGTTTCCTGATGGGAAGTCTGGCGCATCTTAGCCCCTTTGCCGCCCGCTAAAAACTACCGTTACGCGGGGGCGCTCCTTTGGGCGGGGTTCGGGTGGTAATTACTTGTTTTTTAGATTCTTAAATCAGATGCGACGTTGATGTATTCGTGATTTCGGCGCTGCTTTTTGATCTTTTGTTTTCGTCGCCACTCAATACTCTGATGGTTCAATTCATCGCATAAGGATTTGCGAAATGAGCGAACGTTCGGACACTCTGGATCGACCCGTCATTGCCGGGCAGGTAAGAGACGCAGAGCGCAATGTTTATCGTGATTATCTGCTGGGCAAACTGCCCTCGCCGGTCAAAGACGCACCCGCTTCGCGCCTGGTTGCCCTTGCCCATTCGAAACCGGAATTTCCAGAATGGTATTTGAATTCAAGGGCCATGGATCGCCAGTACCTAAAGGAGTTGATCGACGAGCGCTGGCGCCTGCAGGGGCCATTGGACGAGACGCTGAAGAATGTGCCGCAGGACATTCTTGCCTTCGCCGAGCCCTTGCTGGTCCAGGCATTGAAAGAGCATTTGAATCTGGAACTGGACGTCAACGCGACGCTGATTCGGCTGTACGTCCCAGCCAATCTGGCCATTGGCATCGATACCCATGCCAGTCGGCTCAGGCAATCGTCATTGCTGGAAGCGGCCTTGCACAATTTCGAAGCCCCCGAAACGCAGGCGGGCGCGTTTCGCGATGGCTCGGGCATCTTCACCCGGGACGACGAAAACGAACTTTCGCGACATACGCTCACGGTCGAAAGATTTGCCGCCCTGTGCCGGACGCTCGATATCGGTGCGCTATACCAACGTCACATCAAAGCATTGCTGATGCCCGAGGCGGTCACGGCCAGAGCGACTGTCGTGCGGCAATGCACGGCCAGTGAAAAAGCCGCGTTTCACGAATCGGCGCTGATCGCGTATCTGAAGAAAGACATCACGTTCTATGGCTACGGGAAGCTCCGGCAGATCCGTGACAACGAACAAGGCATTCTGATAAGGCGTCGGCCCCTGCAAAGCCATCGGCTTTCAATCATGGGGTTCAGACTGTCTGGCATTGTGTTGTTCAGTGCGGTGGCGGACCCTTCAAAAATCAAACGGGTTTACGACGCGCTGATTCCACAGCATCAACGAACGATGCTGGAATGGTCGCGACGCCTGGCACTGCTCCCGGGGCAGGAGTTTGAACAGTTCAAGCTGCTCCAGGCGTTTTTCGCCAATGGCCCCGCTGGTCTCGTTGAGGCCATGTTGCAACGGGATGATGCTTATCAACAAAGTCGTCTGGAGGGGACGCTGATTGCGTATGTTCCCGATGATCCCGACCACCCCTTCAAAGAATATGAGTCCTTCACTGATTTCATGAAGGAACTGACGAGCCAGTTGCGCTCGCCAGGTTATCAACAGTTTTTCAGCCGTTTTGTCGCGCAAAAAGACCAGGGCAAGTTTTTTGCCCGGGTTCGCGAGCGCCTCTCGACATTCACCTGGAAACAACGCGAGCCGCTGGACATGGGGCCGTGGTGGCGGGAAACCGCAGTTGAAAACGCCAATGCAGAGCCTGTCACCCATCTCATTTCAGGGGATCTCTGGGCGCAAACAAGTCTGTGGCGCAGGGAGAAGGCGATTGCAGATGCGCGGCAGATTGCCGTGCCGACCGGCGACGAAGATGCCACCACCCGCTGGAACCGGTTGAACAGCTATCTGAACATCGGCTGGAACGTGTTCAACTTCGGCGCCATGTTGGTTCCCGGTCTGGGCGAAGCGATGCTGGCCGTCATGGCCGGGCAGATGGTTTTGGAAACCCTGGAAGGCATCGAGGACTGGAGCAAAGGGGACAAGGAAGAAGCGGCGTCCCATCTCACCAGCGTCATGATCAATTTCGCACAGTTGGCCATTATGGGCGCCGGGCATGTCTTGCCGTCCGGCGCGGCGGCGGCCGTCAAACCCTCGGCGTTTATCGACCGGTTGAAAAAGGTTGAGCTGGCTGACGGCAAGACGCGCCTCTGGAACTCGGACCTTTCGCCCTACGCCCATGACATGGTGTTGCCCGCAGAGGCAAAGCCAAACGAGCAGGGGCTGTACCGGCACAGCGAAAAGGACATCCTCAAGCATGAAAACCAACACTTCGAAGTCATAAACGATCCACGCACCGGCCAGCCACGCCTGCAACATCCGACCCGGCCAAAGGCTTATCAGCCGACACTGGAGCACAACGGTTGCGGCGCGTGGAAGACCGAACTCGACCGCCCCATCGAGTGGGACAAAACCACCCTCATGCGGCGCTTGGGCCCGACGGTCGAGGGCTTCTCTGATAACACCCTGGAGCAGATTCGTCTCGTCAGCGGTATGGGTGAGGACGAATTGCGTCGGTTGCATGTCGTCAGCGACCCGCCGCCCGTGTTGCTGACCGACACGATCGAACGCTTCCGGGCCTGGGCCGAAGTGCAAAAACTGCCCGGGCAGATAAGGCTCAACGAGGTTCCGCAAGCGTTCGTCGAGCAGGTGCTGCGGTTGCTGGTTGAATGGCCGAGATGGCCTGAGCAAAAAAGCATCGAGCTGTTTGACGGCCCCGGGCACGGCGGGCGCTCGATCAAGTTTGGCAACGTCGATGCACTGCCGGCCGACACGCTGAAGATCAGTCGTGCCGAGGTCAGTACAGGGAAACTGCCGGAACTTGCCGTGAAGTTTGCGAGCGAGACCGACATCCACGCGATGCTCGGGCAGGGCATTTCAACAGACGAGCGAGTCCGCATCTACGCCTTGAAAAACCTGCTTGCCGGACGAGCAGGCAGTCGTCGCGGACCTCTGTTTGACGCGCTGAATCGCCGTTTGCAGCTGACCGACAACCCGCAAGTTCGGGTGCTTCAGGACGCGTTCAATGGGCTCCCCACGGCGGTAGCCCGGGAGTTGCTCGCCGACATTGAGCCGCAAGACCTGCTCAACATCACCGAGCCGTCGCGCATCCCCTTGCAACTCAAGGAACGGGTGAGCGTCACCATGCAGGCGATACGAACCGCGCGCGCTTATGAAGGGCTCTTCCTCGATGCGCCCTACGGTGTGGACACCGAGCGGCTGGCCTTGCATTCGATGCAGGCGCTACCCTACTGGCCCGCAAACGTCAGGATTGAAATCCGTGCGTTTTCATTCGACGGACCGTTGCGCGACAGCGTCGGCCCGACGGATGCCACCCACCGCAGAATCCTGGTCAGCGAGGACGGCGAGTACCAGGCGCGCAATACCGATGATCTTCATTTGCACGGGGCCGATGATCTTTACGCTTCGGTGTTGCATGCCCTGCCTGATGCCGAACGAAACGCGCTGGGGTATCACGTCAATCAAGGCGCCACGCTCAAGCTCGCCATTCAAAAAGCGCCATTACCACGGGACACGTTGAGCGCGCTTCTCGGGGAGAACCCTGTGCGCAAACCGGCGTATGACCCCGCCACGATGCGTCTGCGGGGCGGCATGCGTGGGGTTGCTCATGGGCTGCACAGAGTCAACGAGCCCATGACGCCGCAAGAGCGGGTGCGTGTCGTGCGTCCCGGATGGACCGAGGACGAAGCCTTGGCCTATCTGCAGGCGAGTGGCAGCGAACTCAGTCCCGAGCAGAGGGCGAGCGCACTCGAAGCGGAATTCGATCGGCTCAACGCCAATTTTCAACGCTGGTTGAAATCGCCGACCGAAGCGTACAGCTTCACGCCTGCCGGCGTCGCCGAATGGCAATCCAGAAACGCCTTGTACAAAGCGGTCAGGGAGTGCTGGCAACACACCGGGTTGCGCCATGTGGATTCATTCGGTCATCTGCAGGGCGTTGTGCTTGACCTGGAAAACATTCCACTTGGGCGTCATTTGCGCACCATGCCCGCCCTGGAAGGCCATTTCGATCACGTCACAAACCTCAATCTGACCCTGACCGAATTGACCGACGCACACAGTTCCTTCCTCGATCATTTCCCCCGTTTGCGTTTGCTCAACGTCAACGGCAATGCGCTCACCGGTGTTCCACGTGCCATCCGCCGCATGCGCGGGCTGACGGAACTCAGCATGCGAGGCAACCGTATTGTCCTGGATGCCCAAGGCATCGCGGACCTGCGCAACCTGACACGACTTGAGGCACTGGACCTGTTTGGCAATCCGTTGGGGCAAGCCCCGGATATCGGCAGCATGAGAATGTTGCATACGCTGATCCTGACTGACACCGGCGTTCATACCTGGCCGCAGGGGCTGTTCGCACAACCGCGGTACCGGCATTTTTTCCTGGATATGCAGGGCAACGAAATCACGCAAATTCCGGCGGTACCCCTGGGTTCCGTGCAGGCGGAATTGCTGGCTCGCACGGTGCTGAACCGCGAGCCGCCGTGGTTGGCGGAGGCCAATCTGCAGACGCTCAGGGACTACATCGAGTCCGTCGGCCTTGACCCGGATCGACCGTATCCACCACGCGGCGTGCGCGACAGTCTCGACTGGGAGGCGGGCATGCCCCGGCCGGAATGGGTAGCGAAACAAGCGGTCTGGAACAGCGTCGAGGATGACCGCGGCTCGGTCGGGTTTTTCAACGAGATACGTAAACTCACCGAGTCGGCGCATTTCAAGAACGACCTCGGGTTTCGGGTCGATATGACCGCCAAGGTCTGGCGCATGCTCGAGGCGATGTTCAAAAACACCGAGCTTCGGCAAAAACTCTTCACCATGACCACGGTGCCCACGGCGTGCGTCGATGCCGGCGCGCAGCTGTTCAATGCCATGGGCCTGGAAGTGCTGGTTCATGAGGCCTATGAGCTGGCCAATCCCGCGCTGGTGGAGGGAGAGCTTGTGTCGCTGGCGCGAGGCAAGTCGCGTCTGGATGAACTGAGCAGGATTGCCCGCAAAACGATCTCCGAGCGCGAGGCGATGGGCGAGGCGTTCAGGCGTGTCAACGCCGCGGGGGAGGTGACGGGCACGATTGATGAGGTTGAAGTTCATCTGGCGTTCATGACCGATCTTGCCGACCGGCTGGACCTGCCCTGGCAGTCTCGCAACATGCAGTTCAGAGGGATCGCGGGTGTCACATCGCAGATGATCAATGATGCTTATCTGCGTGTGCTGGACCTTGAGGAAGGGGAGTTGCTCGGTGATTTGCTGGTCGAGCAGCCGTTCTGGTCATCCTATGTCGAGGGTGTCAACCGACGTGCTTTCAAAGTGTTCAGGCGCCGGATCGATGCCACGACAGACTTCTACATGGCGTTGGACAAGCGTGCGAACGACACAACGCTTTCCCTTGAGCAAAAGGCTCAGCTAAAGGAAGAGCTCAGGGTGCTCGGTGCTGAACTGAAAAAACCGGAAAGCGACTTTGCACCGGGACGCACCATGACCGATGCGCAATACGCCGCTGAGTTGAATGCGATCGATGAAGAGCAAAAGGCGTTGGTCAAAACCTTCACCCAACAGGCGATCGACCGGGCAAAACTGCAAAGGGTAGAACTCCCCTTTGTCGTACAGCCGGACGTTTGATTGCTGCTGCTTTTTCCGGGGACCTGGTACGCCAGGCCCCCCGGGATTTCAGTCCGATCCACCGATCAAAACAGGAAATATCGCTGGGCCATCGGCAACACATCCGCTGGCTCACACCACAGCAGCACGCCGTCTGCCTTGACTTGATAGGTCTGTGGGTCGACATCGATAGTCGGCAGATAGTTGTTGTGGATCAAGTCGGTTTTCTGCACCTCGCGGCACCCTTTGACCACTGCGATTTTCTTTTTCAAACCCAAGGCCTCGGGAAGGCCCGCTTCTTGTGCTGCCTGGCTGATGAAAGTCAGGCTGGTGGCGTGCAACGAGCCGCCGTAGCTGGCAAACATCGGTCGGTAATGCACCGGTTGCGGAGTCGGAATGGAAGCATTGGCATCGCCCATCAGGCTGGCCGCAATGGCCCCACCCTTAAGGATCAGGGTCGGTTTAACGCCGAAAAATGCCGGACGCCAGAGCACCAGATCCGCCCATTTCCCCACTTCGACCGAGCCCACTTCATGGCTGATGCCATGGGTGATTGCCGGGTTGATCGTGTACTTGGCGATGTAGCGTTTGGCGCGGAAGTTGTCGTTGCCCTCGCCATCACCGGGCAGCGGGCCACGCTGCTTTTTCATCTTGTCGGCGGTCTGCCAGGTGCGCGTGATCACTTCACCGACGCGGCCCATGGCCTGACTGTCGGAGCTGATCATCGAGAACGCGCCGAGGTCGTGCAGGATGTCTTCGGCGGCGATGGTTTCGCGGCGGATGCGGCTTTCGGCGAAGGCCACGTCTTCGGCAATGCTCGGGTCCAGGTGGTGGCAGACCATCAACATGTCGAGGTGTTCATCGATGGTGTTGCGGGTGAACGGTCGGGTCGGATTGGTCGAACTCGGCAACACGTTGGCAAAGCCGCAGGCCTTGATGATGTCCGGGGCATGACCGCCACCCGCGCCTTCGGTGTGATAGGTGTGGATGGTGCGGCCCTTGAAGGCGGCAAGGGTGGTTTCGACGAAGCCCGACTCGTTGAGGGTGTCGGTGTGGATCGCCACCTGCACATCGTACTGGTCGGCGACGTTCAGGCAGTTGTCAATACTCGCCGGGGTGGTGCCCCAGTCTTCGTGCAGCTTGAGGCCGATGGCGCCGGCCTTGACCTGCTCGATCAGCGGCTCCGGCAGGCTCGCGTTGCCCTTGCCGGTGAAACCGATGTTCATCGGGAACGCATCGGCGGCCTGGAGCATCCGCGCCAGGTGCCAAGGCCCCGACGTGCAGGTGGTGGCGTTGGTACCGGTGGCCGGGCCGGTGCCGCCGCCGATCATGGTGGTGACGCCGCTCATCAGCGCTTCTTCGATCTGTTGCGGGCAGATGAAATGAATGTGCGTGTCGATGCCGCCTGCGGTGAGGATCATGCCTTCACCGGCGATGACTTCGGTACTGGCGCCGACCGCGATGGTCACGTTCGGCTGGATGTCCGGATTGCCGGCCTTGCCGATGGCGGCGATGCGGCCGTCCTTGAGGCCGACGTCAGCTTTGACGATGCCCCAGTGGTCGATGATCAGCGCGTTGGTGATCAAGGTGTCGACCACTTCGGCGGCCAGCAATTGACTCTGGCCCTGACCATCACGGATGACTTTGCCGCCGCCGAATTTCACCTCTTCGCCGTAGGTGGTGAAGTCTTTTTCCACTTCGATCCACAGCTCGGTATCGGCCAGACGGACCTTGTCACCGACGGTGGGGCCGAACATGTCGGCGTAGGCTTGTCTGGAAATCTTCATGTGCACGCCTTGGTAATAAGTTAGATGTGAAATCGCATTCGCGGGCAAGCCTCGCTCCAACAGGTCCGCGTCGAACGTATTATCCGCGACGACACAAAACGGTAGGAGCGAGGCTTGCCCGCGAAGGGGCCAGTTCAGACGCCATAGAATTTAAAGATCACCCATGATCCTGCCGGCAAACCCGAACACCCGGCGATGCCCGGCCAGGTCGACCAGTTCAACCTCGCGACTCTGCCCCGGCTCGAAGCGCACGGCGGTGCCGGCGGGGATGTTCAGGCGCATGCCACGACTGGCCGCGCGGTCGAAGGTCAGGGCGTCGTTGGTTTCGAAGAAGTGGTAATGCGAGCCGACCTGGATCGGCCGGTCGCCGCTGTTGGCCACTTTCAGGCTGACAGTGCGACGGCCGACGTTGAGTTCGATGTCACCGGGCTGGATCTGGTATTCACCAGGAATCATCAGTGGGCTCCCTGAAGAATCTTGTAGTAGAGGGCGGTCGGTTTGTACTGGCCGCTCGGGTCGCAGGCGTAATCAGGGATTTCACCCGCTTTGGTGTAACCCAATGCCTTATAGAAATCTTCGGCCGGTGAGCCGGCCTCGGTGTCGAGGTAGAGCATGCCGCGCTGGTGCTGGAGCGCGGCTTTTTCCAGCGCGCTCATCAATTGTTGGCCCAGGCCACGACGGCGCGCATGTTCACGCACCAGCAGTTTCTGCACTTCGGCACGGTTCAGGCCGTTGGCTTTCTGGCACAGGGTCAGTTGCACACTGGCCTGCACTTGCTCGTCCTTGACCACCACCCACAGCAGCACGTTGCCCTTGTTCAGGTTGTCCTGAACGTCATCGAAATAGGCGCGGGCCGCAGCGGCATCCAGATCGGCCATGAACCCGACACTGGCGCCATAGCCGACAGCGTCGAGCAGCAGATCAATCAAACCCTGTCGATAGTGCGCAAAACTTTCAACATTGACGCGGCGCAGTTGGGCAGCGTTCATCGGGCGTTACTCCTTGTTGGCAGGCGGCGGCTCCGCGCCAGGATTGAGGGTCAGTTGCATGAAGGTCAGGTCCAGCCAGCGGCCGAACTTGGTGCCCACTTGCGGCATCTCACCGGTCATCACGAAACCGGCCCGTTCATGCAAACGGATGGAAGCGGCATTCCCGCTTTCGATGGCAGCGACCATGACATGCTTGTCGCAACCTTTGGCGCGCTCGATCAGCACCGTCATCAATTGCGGGCCGAGGCCGTTGCCACGCTGGTCGCTTCGCACGTAGACCGAGTGCTCGACGGTGTGGCGGAAGCCGTCGAATGGCCGCCAGTCACCAAATGAAGCGTAGCCCAGCACGTTGTTATCACCGTCAACAATCACCAGGATCGGATAACCCTGGGCTTGCCGGGCGCTGAACCAGGCCTGGCGGTTGCCCAGGTCCACGGCCTGTTCATTCCATATCGCCGTGGTGTTGAGTACGGCGTCGTTGTAGATGTCGCGGATCGCCGGCAGGTCGGTGTGCAGCGCATCGCGGATTTGATAGGTCATGACGCGTCCTCAGGCGATGGGTTGGTGAACGGTGACCAGTTTGGTGCCGTCGGGGAACGTCGCTTCGACCTGGATTTCCGGGATCATTTCCGGAATGCCTTCCATCACTTGTTCGCGGCTGAGCAGGGTGGTGCCAAAGTGCATCAGCTCGGCCACGGTCTGGCCGTCACGCGCGCCTTCGAGCAGCGCAGCGGAGATGTAAGCCATGGCTTCCGGGTAATTGAGTTTCACGCCGCGCGTCAAACGCCGCTCGGCCACGAGGCCGGCGGTGAAGATCAGCAGCTTGTCTTTTTCGCGTGGGGTCAGGTCCATCGTTTGGAATCCAAATTCGGCAGTTAAAAAAGCTTCCGTAGGAGCGAGGCTTGCCCGCGAAGGGTGCGCCTCGGTTTAACGGGGAGTCCGCGTAATCGTTCTTCGCGGGCAAGCCTCGCTCCTACAGGGGATTGGTGTTCAGGTGCTCCATATTCTGGGTGGGAGGGCTTCTCGGCCGAGTAACGCAGGCCGGAGCAAACGCCACAAATCAATCATCCAGCCCCGCGCCAACAGCGCTTCACTGGCCAGACACCGAGCCACCAAAAGCCCCGGCAATTGCGTCAAGTCCCCGCGCACTTCATTGGGCAGCGAGCGACAGGTTTCCAGCAGTTCGCTATCAATCTCCCCCGTCACTAGCAACGTCGCAAACACCGGCTGCCCATCCAGGCCAATCGGTGAGTCGAGCAGCCCATCATCCCCGACAATGCGCTGGCGTTCGTGCCAGAGCAACTGGCCGTCGCGGCGGATGTCCAGTTGTGCCTGAAAATGCCCGAGGTCAAAGCGTTCGCCACTGGCCGGTCGGCCCAGCGCCACGACGTCCCAGTAAAACAGCCGGGCGTCGCCCTCCAGATCAATCGAAGTGCTGAGCTCAGCCTGAGCGTCGCTGAAGATAATCGTCTCTTGTGGCAGCCATTCCAGTGTTGCACCGCACGCCACCTTCAACGTCAGCTGCTGATAGGCAGGCCCCGCCGCGCGATACCATTTGGCAGCGCCCGGGCTGGTGATTTGCGCCCAGGCATCCGTGCCGACGCTGGCCGAGATATCCAGTCGATCACCGCCTGCAATGCCGCCCGGCGGATGAACGATGATGTGTTGGCACACTTGCGGTCCTTCGGCATACAGGTGCTTTTGCACCCGTAGCGGACCTTGATGTCGGCGCTGAACCGGGCGTGTGCTGTCGCCGAACCGGGCGTAGCCCAATTCCAGCTCGGCATGCCAGCTCGGGGTAAACAGGGCAGTGGGGAGAGGTAAATTCATGTCTTCTAATTATCGTCAGGACGCTTCAGATTAGATCGTAACCAGACCACGTACACCCTCGGCTTCCATATTTTCGCCGCGACCTTGCTGCACGATCTCGCCGCGGGACATCACCAGGTACTGGTCGGCCAGTTCGGCGGCGAAATCGTAGAACTGCTCCACCAACAGTATCGCCATGTCGCCCCGGGCTGCGAGCTTCTTGATCACCGCGCCGATCTCCTTGATCACCGACGGCTGGATGCCTTCGGTGGGCTCATCGAGAATCAACAGCCGTGGACGGCTGGCCAGTGCGCGGCCAATCGCCAATTGCTGCTGTTGACCGCCCGACAAGTCACCGCCGCGCCGTTGCTTCATTTGCAGCAACACCGGGAACAGCTCGTAGATGAAGGCCGGCACTTCTTTCGCCTCGCTGCCGGGGAATCGCGACAGGCCCATCAACAGGTTTTCTTCCACGGTCAGCCGGCCAAAAATCTCGCGGCCCTGAGGCACATAAGCGATCCCGGCATGCACACGCTGGTGCGGCTTGAATGTGGTGATCGGTTTGCCTTCCCAGTTCACTGCGCCTTCCTTGGCCGGCAGCAGACCCATCAGGCATTTGAGCAGGGTGGTCTTGCCCACGCCGTTGCGTCCCAGCAGGCACGTGACTTCACCGACCTTCACGTCAAACGTCAGGCCCCGCAGGATGTGGCTACCACCGTAATACTGGTGCAGCTTGTCGACTTGCAGCATTCTCAGATTCTCCTTAAATCCCCTGTAGGAGCGAGGCTCGCCCGCGAAGAACGATGACGCGGTCTTGCGGTTGGACCGAGGAGTCCCCTTCGCGGGCAAGCCTCGCTCCTACAAGAGCCATTTCATCTTCCGAGGTAAACCTCGATCACCCGCTCGTTATCCTGCACCTGTTCCAGCGACCCTTCGGCCAGCACGCTGCCCTGGTGCAACACGGTGACGTGGTCGGCAATCGCCCCGACAAAACCCATGTCATGTTCCACCACCATCAGCGAATGCTTGCCGGCCAGGCTCTTGAACAGCTCGGCGGTGAATTCGGTTTCGGCATCGGTCATGCCCGCCACCGGCTCATCGAGCAGAAGCAGTTGCGGGTCTTGCATGAGCAGCATGCCGATCTCCAGAAACTGCTTCTGGCCATGGGACAACAGACCCGCCGGGCGATTGACCGAGGCCGTCAGGCGAATGGTTTCCAACACTTCGCTGATGCGATCTTTCTGTTCGCCACTGAGGCGAGCCCGCAGGCTGGCCCACACCGACTTGTCGGTTTTCTGCGCCAGCTCCAGGTTCTCGAACACGCTCAAGGCTTCGAACACCGTTGGCTTCTGGAACTTGCGACCGATGCCGGCCTGAGCAATCTGCACTTCGCTCATCGACGTCAGGTCCAGGGTTTCACCGAACCAGGCTTTGCCGTGACTGGGGCGAGTCTTGCCGGTGATCACGTCCATCAGCGTGGTCTTGCCCGCGCCGTTGGGGCCGATGATGCAGCGCAGTTCGCCGACGCCGATGTACAGGTTCAAAGCGTTGAGTGCCTTGAAACCATCGAAGCTGACGCTGATGTCTTCCAGGGTCAGGATGGTGCCGTGGCGCGTATTCAGGCCGGGGCCGACACGTTGCCCGAGGCCGATGGCATCGCGGCTGCTGCCGGCGTCCTTGTTCGGTTCCAGCGGCGGGAAAAACGCCGGTTCGAGCATGAATTCAGCCGTCGCAGTGACTCTCATTGCTCACCTCTCTTTTTCAGCAGACCGATCACGCCTTTGGGCAGGTACAAGGTCACGACGATGAACAGCGCGCCGAGGAAGAACAGCCAGTATTCGGGAAACGCCACGGTGAACCAGCTCTTCATGCCGTTGACCACGCCAGCGCCGAGCAGCGGACCGATCAGCGTGCCGCGACCCCCGAGGGCCACCCAGACGGCGGCTTCAATGGAGTTGGTCGGCGACATTTCACTCGGGTTGATGATCCCGACCTGCGGCACGTATAACGCACCGGCCAGACCACACAACACCGCACTCAAGACCCAGACAAACAACTTGAAACCGCGCGGATCGTAGCCGCAGAACATCAGGCGGTTTTCCGCATCGCGCAATGCCGTCAGCACCCGGCCAAACTTGCTTTGCGCCAGGCGCCAGCCGATAAACAGACTCGCCACCAGCAACACCACCGTGGCAAAAAACAGCACCGCGCGCGTGCCCGGTTCAGTGATGCCGAAGCCGAGAATGGTGCGGAAGTTGGTGAAGCCGTTGTTGCCGCCAAACCCGGTTTCGTTGCGGAAGAACAGCAACATCCCGGCGAAGGTCAGGGCCTGGGTCATGATCGAGAAATACACGCCCTTGATCCGCGAACGGAAGGCGAAGAACCCGAAGACCAGCGCCAGCAACCCCGGCGCTAACACTACGAGGCACATCGACCAGAGGAAGCTGCTGGTGCCGGTCCAGTACCACGGCAACTCGGTCCACGACAGGAACGTCATGAACGCCGGCAAGCCGTCGCCCGACGCCTGGCGCATCAGGTACATGCCCATCGCATAGCCGCCGAGGGCGAAAAACAGGCCGTGACCGAGGGACAGCAGGCCGGCGTAGCCCCAGACCAAATCGAGGGCGAGGGCGACGATGGCGTAGCAAAGAATCTTGCCCACCAGCGTCAGCGTGTAGGCCGAGACGTGAAACACGCTGTCCGGCGACAACAGTGAGAGCAACGGCAACGCCAGCAGCAGAACCAGAATCACCGCGCCGACCGCGATGGTGACTTTGGGGCCGGCCTTTTGGCTGGCCGTGAGCATCAGGGGCTGGTTCATCAGTCGATCACCCGTCCTTTCAGTGCGAAGAGGCCTTGCGGACGCTTCTGGATGAACAGAATGATCAGCGCGAGGATCAGAATCTTGCCGAGCACGGCGCCGATCTGCGGTTCGAGAATCTTGTTGGCGATGCCCAAGCCGAACGCGGCCAGGACGCTACCGGCCAACTGACCGACACCGCCGAGCACCACCACCAGGAACGAGTCGATGATGTAGCTTTGGCCGAGGTCCGGGCCGACGTTGCCGATCTGGCTGAGGGCCACGCCGCCGAGGCCGGCGATGCCGGAGCCGAGGCCGAAGGCGAGCATGTCCACGCGCCCGGTCGGCACACCGCAGCAGGCGGCCATGTTGCGATTCTGGGTGACGGCGCGCACGTTCAACCCCAGGCGCGTCTTGTTCAACAGCAGCCAGGTCAGCACCACCACAAACAAGGCGAAGGCGATGATCACGATGCGGTTGTACGGCAGCACGAGGTTGGGCAGCACTTGAATCCCGCCCGACAACCACGCCGGGTTGGCCACTTCAACGTTCTGCGCGCCGAACACCAAGCGCACCAGTTGAATCAGCATGAGGCTGATGCCCCAGGTCGCGAGCAGGGTTTCCAGCGGGCGGCCATAAAGGTGACGAATCACCGTGCGCTCCAGCGCCATGCCGATGGCGGCGGTGACGAAAAACGCCACCGGCAGCGCGATCAGCGGGTAGAACTCGATGGCTTGCGGGGCAAAGCGCTGGAACATCAGCTGCACCACGTAGGTCGAGTACGCGCCGAGCATCAGCATCTCGCCGTGGGCCATGTTGATCACGCCGAGCAGGCCGAAGGTGATCGCCAATCCGAGGGCGGCGAGCAGCAGGATCGAACCGAGGGACATGCCGCTGAACGCTTGCCCGAGGATTTCGCCGATCAGCAGTTTGCGTTTGACCTGGGCCAGGCTGGTTTCGGCTGCAGTGCGCACGCCGGCATCAGCTTCGACGCCGGGTTCGAGCAACCCTTCGAGGCGGGTGCGGGCCAGTGGGTCGCCGGTTTCACCGAGCAAACGCACGGCGGCGAGGCGCACGGCAGGGTCGGTGTCGACCAATTGCAGGTTGGCCAGGGCCAGGCTCAGGGCCGCGTGGACGGTTTCATCTTTTTCGCCGGCCAGTTGCTGGTCGAGAAATTTCAGTTGCGCCGGTTTGGCACTTTTCTGCAATTGCTGCGCGGCGTCCAGTCGGATTTTGGCGTCGGCGGCGAGCAGCTGATGGCTGGCCATAGCGGTGTCGATCAGACCCCGCAGGCGGTTGTTCAGGCGCAGGGTTTTCGGTTGACCGTCGATGGTCAACTCGCCTTGCTGCAGGGCGTTGATCAGTTCGATACGGGCCGGTTCGGGCTGCGCAGCCCAGGATTCGAGAAGCTTGGCTTGCTGCACGGGATTGGCGGCGACAAAGTCTTCGGCGTCGCCGGCCTGTACGGCCATCGGCAGTAAAAGCGCGAGAGCAAAGATCAAGCGGTAAAGGGCGGTGGGCATATGTAAGGCCTTGCGCGGGCTAAATGTAGGAGTGAGCCTGCTCGCGATAGCGGTCTATCAATCAACAGGTCTGTTGTCTGTCCCACCGCTATCGCGAGCAGGCTCACTCCTACAGGGATTTGTGTCGGTCCTGAGTGAAGTGCTCAGGCCGACACCCAGTGGCTTAGTTGCTCTTCACCGCATAGTCCGGCTTCTTGTCGTTGCCCGAAATGAACGGGCTCCACGGCTGGGCACGGATCGGCCCTTCGGTCTGCCACACGACGTTGAACTGACCGTCGGCCTGGATCTCGCCAATCATCACGGGCTTGTGCAAGTGGTGGTTGGTCTTGTCCATGGTCAGCGTGTAACCCGACGGCGCGGCAAAGGTCTGGCCGGCGAGGGCTTCGCGGACTTTAGCGACGTCGGTGGATTTGGCTTTCTCAGCTGCTTGCGCCCACATGTGGATGCCCACGTACGTGGCTTCCATCGGGTCGTTGGTCACCGCTTTGTCGGCTCCCGGCAGGTTGTGTTTCTTCGCGTAGGCTTTCCAGTCGGCCACGAACTTCTTGTTCGCCGGGTTCTCGACTGACTCGAAGTAGTTCCAGGCCGCGAGGTTGCCCACCAGCGGTTTGGTGTCAATGCCGCGCAGTTCTTCTTCGCCGACCGAGAACGCCACGACCGGAACGTCAGTGGCTTTCAGGCCCTGGTTGGCCAGCTCTTTGTAGAACGGCACGTTAGAGTCGCCGTTGACGGTGGAGATGACCGCCGTCTTGCCGCCGGCCGAGAACTTCTTGATGTTGGCCACGATGGTCTGGTAATCGCTGTGGCCGAACGGGGTGTAGACCTCTTCGATGTCCTTGTCCGCCACGCCTTTGGAGTGCAGGAACGAGCGCAGAATCTTGTTGGTGGTACGCGGGTAAACGTAGTCGGTGCCCAACAGGAAGTAACGCTTGGCGCTGCCGCCTTCTTCGCTCATCAGGTATTCCACCGCTGGGATCGCCTGTTGGTTCGGCGCGGCGCCGGTGTAGAACACGTTCGGCGACATCTCTTCGCCTTCGTATTGCACCGGGTAGAACAGCAAGCCATTGAGTTCTTCGAACACCGGCAAGACCGATTTACGCGACACCGACGTCCAGCAACCGAACACCACGGCCACCTTGTCCTGCGTCAGCAACTGACGACCCTTTTCCGCGAACAGCGGCCAGTTCGACGCGGGGTCCACGACCACCGGTTCCAGCATCTTGCCATTCACGCCGCCCTTGGCGTTGATCTCGTCGATGGTCATCAACGCCATGTCTTTGAGCGAGGTTTCGGAGATCGCCATGGTCCCGGACAACGAATGCAGAATACCGACCTTGATGGTCTCGGCGGCCTGGACGGTCCAGGTCATGCCCATCGCGGCAATGCTTGCCGTGAGTGTGAAAGCCTTGATCAAGCTACGACGCTTCATTGTGCGATCTCCATGAACTTATGAATTTTTTGGTTGGCAGATGCGGACTACTGAAGGGTGTTTTGCAAAGGCTGTGCCCGGTCGGCAAAAGGCAGGGAAATGTCGTTTTAGAGCGGTCGCGCGCGGTGGCGGCGCACCACGAAGGGACGAGGGCGGGGCGGTGGTGCGAGGGTATGCGTCATTGTGGTGCTGCCGCTTGGCGGCAGCGGTGATGCAGAGGGGCTCAGTTGGGACCGGGAAATGAGTCGACGTATTGAATGGTGAAGTCGGGGAAGGAATCGACGATCTGGACTTTGTGATCCGGGAAGCTGTCGACGGTTTTCCACTTGCCTGGCGAATCCGGGAAAGAGTCGACCTGCTGCACCTTCAGATCGGGAAACGAGTTCACCACCTGCACCTTGTAGTCCGGGAAACTGTCGACGAACTGGATCTTGCCGTAAATCTTCGAGACATCGACGGTGGTATCGGCCCATGCGGCGCTGGAGCCGAACACCAGCAACAACAGGAAAACAGATTTCAACATGAGGCTCATCCTGAGGGGCGTGAGATATGCAGTGTAGGGAATGTTGAGCCCCTGTGGGAGCGGGCTCAGGTGTTTCTAGGTGGGGACAACGTTATCCACCGCGCGGCTCACGGCCAATTCCGCGAGCATGATGACCTGCTGAATCGCCATCGCCTTATGGCGTTGCGGGCCGATCAGCTCGGCGGCGAAGTCGCTGGCCAGGACACTGGCGCACGCCAGGGATTCACAGGCATGAACCAACAGGCTTTCGCTGTCGTTGTCCGGGGCAATCATGAACATGGTGCTGGGGCGGCGGGGTTTTTCGGTGTAGAGCGCCGGGGGATCGAGGTAGTAGTCGAGGGCGCGGTTGATGGCTTCGCGGTCTCGGAGCAGGTCGTCGTTGCGTGATGGTTCGGGTTCGGGAGTGGTGGTGTCGATGGGTGGATCTGGAACGATTTTCTTATTCATCTTGGGGTCTACTCAATTGAGGCCACCACTCAATCGTTCTCACACGATGAAGGGGTGGCAGCTATGTGCGGAGTGAGAAACCGGTGACCCCAAATCCGGCCGGACCGAAGTCCGCCCGCACACAGCCGCCATAGACATTGCTGGCAGCGGATAAGCCGGCGGCAATTATGGTGGTACTGATGTTGGATTAACAGGGGCTGCCGGGTTCTCACGCCCGATCACTGATGTGCAGTGACAGCCCCAGACTAGACAGCCCACGTCCGACGAACAACCTGAAAAACCCGTGGGAAACGTCTGTGTTTTTTACATCCGTATAAACACACATAAACAAACCCAGAATCACACCCCTCCCGCGGGAGAAGGCTTTTGCGTCTATGCGTGGCCTTGACCACCCAGTTGCAATGCCCCTGAGCAGTCAATTGCATCCGTGCTGACCAATTGTTTGCATTCGACTTGACCAGCACACGCCGTAGTGACGACCGGCAGGGGGAGAAAGGGGACAGATTTATTTTCGGTGCATCGGCGTGCGCAGCATCGGTGCTGGCTGCGTCAAAAGTAAAAAACCGGAGGGCGATACATATGTACCACCCGCTGCGCTCCGGGATCTTGATCATCGTGGCTTCTCAATCGAGTGAGCAGCGTATGAACGGCACCTCTACCAGTCCCCCTTCAGCCCCCCGAAAGACGACAACATTTCCTGCTTTGGGACCGACCTTCATCAGTGCGGATGACGCGGCCTATTGGGTTCACCGGCAAATCGGCGCGAGCCGTGACAAAGCCTACGGCGGCGTGATCGTGCAGCGTGGCGACGGAAAATTTCAGCCCACATTGCCGGTGGCGGGTCGGATGGGGCATTTCGATTTCGACTTTCTGCTGACTCCCGGTAACCCCAATGAGCTGTTTGCCCCACCGGGCTACAGTGGCGCGGCGTATTACCTGTCCCATTCGGCCAGTCACGCCGAAGTCCTGCGGGTTCATCCGGGCTGGACGGCTGAGCAGGTCACGTTAAGCCTCGGATTTTTTTCCAGAGGACATCTGCTGAGTCACATGCAGGACCCGGGCGCTTATGGCCAGCGCCATTATTTGTCGGGGCCGGATGGCTCGTTGATTAAGTACGAATCCACTCAGCCGGCAGAAGAGAAAAAACTCTTTGAGCAGGGGGGCAAGACTTTCGGGCCGTTCTCCGACGTTGAGCAACTGATTCAGAAAGTCGCCCAGACCGGCACGCTGAGCGTACTGGAAGCCAATGCGCCGTGGGGCGGCGTCCGAGGAAAGGTGCCGGCGAACTGGACGCTCGGTACGGCTGCGGTGCGAAGTCCGATCCCAGTGCAGCCGTTTTTTTGTGCGGTGTTCGATCAAGTGGACAAGGCCATCGAAGCGGCCGCCGCGACGGTAACTGCGTCCACCGGCAGCGCTTATCTGGGGTTTGTCGTGACCTCTGCCGGCAGCGCGGAATGCATGGCGACCTACCCGGTGCTTTCCAGCGAGCCGGCAGCCGAACTGTTCAAGACATTCCCGTTGAATGCTGATCGCACGCTGGAGCGCCTGCTCGATTTCGACCTGAACGGCGTCTACTTCATGCCGCAGGGCGATGCGACTCAGAGTGCCGGCGAGCCCTGGCTTTATGAGCGTTTTTTTTCACCGCTGGAGTTGGCTACGGGCATCAGGTTTTCGCTATTGGAAGTCCATCGGCAGGCGTACCCGGATTATCTGAAGGTGTACGCCCGGGCACGGGACGGCGCCGTGTTGCAGTACCGCCCTTCGGCGCACCTTCTTGAAGTACCGCTGAAGGACAGCGCGGATTTCAACGTCCGATTGAAGGCCGGAACGCTCAAGCCTGCGGATTACATCAGGCAGGTGGCAGCGGCTGGCGAGTTGGCGGTGCTGAAGGACAGCGCGCTTTGGGATGTTGCCGGAATCGTGGGGCCTGACTGGCAACCCTATGCCAGGTCGCGGCGTTTGAGTCCCGCTTTCCTCATGGCGGACGATGCCGCACGTTTTGCTCATGAACACATCGGCAGCCGGCGTGAACAGGGCTTTGTCGGAATGATTTTGCAGGATCGAAATAAACGCTTCGTCGCCACCGAACCGGTGTTTGCCACAAAACGGTTTGCACTGGACAAGCTGTGCCCACTCGACGCCACTGGCGCACCGATCGTGCTGGTCGAGGGGCACTCGTTTCATGGACTGTACGCTTCGCGCTGGCAAGCCGACTCCAGGTCCATTGCGCGTACTGACTTGCAAGAGCAACTGACGCACGGGCAAATGTTCACCACCGAAGACATTCGCTCGGTGTTCGACAAGACCGCGCATGTTGTGGATTTTTACCTGTCCGGCTCAGCCGACTCCCTGTTGGTGTACAGCCCCGACGCATCGAAAGTGGCGGCTCGCAACCGCCTGCAACAGCGTGTGGCCGTGCTCGCCGACGGCAAAACGCTGATAGATCGGGAGCTGGCGGCCGGCACACTGGAGCCCAGTACAGTGGTCGACGAACTGGCCGACACGGGAAAATTGCGCGTGGTGGTCGGCAGCGACGTGTGGGGGCCGCGGGGAACGGTGCCGGGGGATGAGTCAAATAACGAGGCCGCCCGCACAGCCATTGCCGCTCCGGTGCTGGGGGCGATTTTTACCAGTGCCGAAGACGCGGTGCTGAACGCCCGCCATCGCGCCAGGTTCGACTACCGAGCGGCTGCGGCGGGTTGGGGATTTATCCTCAAGCACAAAGAACGCGATGAGTACGTGGCGACTGAAACAGTCCCGGTCAACCGCCTGGGGACGCTGAACCAGGCGAGCGACTTTGGCGCTCCCGTATTGATCGACGAGTTCCAGACCCTCGGCCTTTATTACGCGGCAAGCTGGATGCCCAAAGAGTTATCGACAGCGGACGCCTGGTTTGCCCGGCATTTCGCTTCCATCCGCGAGCTGGCGGCCGCGATCGTCGACGACAAGGGCACGCAACGTCTGACGCATTTTCAGGACCTGAACATTTTTATCGCGACGCTGGACGGGGCATTGTTGCGTTACCAGTACTCGGCCTCCTCAACACAATTCGACAAGCAGGGTTTGCCGCAACTGATGTCGGTCCTGGGCAAGGACACGCCACCCTATGCCAGTGTCATTCAGAAGGTCGCGGAGTCTGGAGAACTGAAGGTATTGCGCACCAGTGAGCTGTGGGACGAGTCGGGCATTGTCGGCCCGGACTGGAAGCCTTTCACGCAGGTCCAGCGGCGGGCGCTCAGCCCGGTCTTTCTTGCACAGGATGATGCCGTGCGCCATGCGCTGGCGCAGTTGGGCGCGCGGGGTGAGCGGATCTACGGTGGCCTGGTGCTGCGTCGCGCTGATGGCTTGTTTGTCGCAACGCTGCCGGTGCCCGTCGAGGTCGAAAGCTTCCCGGTCAGCTGGATTCGTCTGGATGAATTGACTCAACAGGGCTTGCTTCTGGCGGGGAGTACGGTCGTTGCCCGGTACCATTCCCGAATCCCTGTCGAACCGATTTTCGCCCTGTCGAACCGCGAGCGGGACGTGTACCACGCGATGTTTTCCACTGATTTTCTGGCGGACATCCTGACCGGTTCCGGGCGTTCCCCGTCTTTGTCGCCCGGCAATGAATACCTGCTGGGGCTCGATGGCAGCCTGATCAGCTACACCCTCAGTGCAAGCGCCGGCGAGAAGCAACTCGCTCGGGCATTAGCGCCACCCAGCCAGTTGCAGCGCCGGCATGCCCCGATAGAACTGCAGATGCGCAACGGCACGCAAACCCCGAGCGAGTACGTCAATCAGGTTGCAAAAGCCGGCCGGTTGCAAGTGATTCAGGGGAGCCGACTGTGGGGCAAGGCCAGGCAATTGTCGGACTGGAGTGCTTATCCCGGCGTGATCTCGTCGGACGTGCATCGATTTGCCATTGCTGAGCCGGCGCTCAGTCCGGTCTTCACGCAGATGGACGATGCCATGCGCCATGTCCATCGCACGGTGGGCGCCCGTGCCAGCCTGATGTTCGGCTTTGTGCTCAAGGCGCTGAGCGGTGATCGGTACGTGACGACGCTGCCGATCGACGGGCGGCAAGGCCATCTCACGGTCGAGCGGGTATTTCCCGAAGGCTTATTACCGCTGGGGTATCGAGTCATGGGCCTCTATTTGTGTCCGTCGACAAGTCCGGGACGATTGCCTCGTGACGCGGCACACAGCTTCATCTCGCCTCGTGATCTGTCTTACGGGCTGGACGCTGTCGGTGTGCGCACAGCAGAAGGATCCACGTACCTCAACGTCTACTTGTCTTGCGCTGATGGCGCCTTGTTGTGCTACGCCCCCAGGGCCAAGGCACCTGAGTGGAGCCTGTTTCATGCCACGGTGGCCTACGAGAAAGTATTGGAATCAGGACGGGAGTCGCTGATCGACTACCTGCGCAAAATCATCGCCAACGGTGAATTGCAGGTTGTGGTGCGCAGCGCTTTCTGGTCGCCGCTCAGGGTTGACGCCCGGGGTGTCAAAACCGGTATCAGCCTGATCAAGTGGACGCAGGACAACCGGTTTGCGCTCGGCCCTGTCTTCGCCCATGCCGATGATGCCGCTCGCTCGACGCAGCGATTGATGGGCGAGTACGTCGGCCAACCGTATCTGGGCGGTGTGCTGATACACCCGGTGTCTTCTTCATTCGTGGCCGTCGAACCGCTTGAGGACGGTGCCAGCAGTGGGGCTGCCAGTGCGCTGTTTTACTCAGGGCCGGGCGGGCCTATTGCACCGGTCACGGTGCCCGGTGCGCAGCCTTTGCCGTTGCCGGTTTTTCCTCAGGGCTACAAATGGGCGGCTGTTCATCAGCTCTACAAGCGCTTCAATCTGTTCGTGAAGGACCCCAATGCGTCTGATCGATTACTGATGGATAACCTGGCCCTGGCCGACCTGTGGTTCTGCAGAGACGTTGTGAAAAAGAGCGGCGTCTCCGGGGGCAGTTGCTATTTCACCGGTCGTGGCGGCGCCCTGTTCAAATTCACCCCCAGCTTCTCGCCGCAGGAAACGGCCTTGTTCAACGAGGAGGCGAAGGACGGGGTCGCGGCCTACCTCGCCGCACTTGCCGGTGTCGGCCTGCTTGAGGTACTGGACACCGATGGTTACTGGCAACGTCGCGGTCGACTGAATTCGACGTGGCAGCCACCTGTGCAACCGGCGGCGAAGCCCGATCGTGACGAACTGTGAGGCGCAGCGTTCATTGATCTGAACGTCTGATGAGCCGTGCCTTCCGGGCTGGCACGGCTCAGCGGCGTCGCATAAGACCGATGAAAAACAACCCGCCAATCGCCGCCGTGGCCACGCCAATCGGCAAGTCCTCGGGGGCGATCAGGGTGCGCGCGGCGACATCGACCCACACCAGAAACGCACTGCCCAACAGTGCGCACACCGGCAACAACCGCCGATGTTCGGCCCCGACCAATCGACGGGCAATGTGCGGCACCATCAGCCCGACAAACCCGATCGACCCACTGATCGACACCAATACGCCGGTCATCAGCGACGCAATCAGAAACACCCGCAGGCGCACGGTACGCGCATTCAAGCCGAGGGTGACGGCAGTCTGTTCGCCGGCCATCAGCGCATTCAACGGGCGGGCCATGCCGAGTAACAACACCAGGCCCGACAACACACTGACGGCCGGCACTGCAAGCAACTCCCAGCGCGCCAACCCGAGCCCGCCGAGCATCCAGAACATCACCGCCGAACTCGCCCGGTGGTCGCCGAGGAACAGCAGCAAATTGGCAATCGCCATCATCACGAACGACACCGCCACGCCGCAAAGCAGTAGCCGGTCACTGTCCAGACGACCGTTGCGATTGGCGATCATCAGCACGATCAACATGCTCAGCAGCGCGCCGATAAACGCTGCGATCGGCAAGGTCAGCAAACCGACGATTTCACCCACGTGCAGCACCACAATCACCGCGCCAAGGGTCGCACCGGAAGTGACCCCGAGCAGGTGCGGGTCGGCCAATGGATTGCGCGTCACCGCTTGCAACACCGCGCCGATCAGCGCCAGGCCAGCACCCACCAGTGCGCCCAACAGCATGCGCGGCACACGGATCAACCACACGATGTGTTCCTGCCCGGCGGTCCAGTCCGGAACGCCGACCCCCAGCATCTTGTGCAGCAAGATCCGCCACACCACGTCCACCGGCACCCGCGCCGGCCCGAAGCCCAGGGACACCACGCACGACACCAGCAACAGCGCGCCGAGCATCACCAGCAGCAAGGCATAGCGACGGTCCATCATTCGCCGTGGAAACCTTTGGCCAGGGTTTCAACCGCCAGCACGTTGTCGATGCCCGGCGTGGCCTGCACATACGGAATCACGATGAAGCGCTGGTTCTTGATCGCGTCCACCGATTGCAGCGCCTTGTTGCTGCGCAGGAATTGCTCCTTCTGTTCGGCGGTGACTTCGCCGTAGTCGACGATCACGATCACCTGCGGGTTGCGCTCGACCACGTTTTCCCAGTTGACGCGGGTCCAGCTCGCCTCGACGTCCTCCAGAATGTTACGCCCGCCCGCGGCGTCGATCAGTGCCTGCGGCATGCCGAGGCGGCCGGAAGTCATGGCGCGGTCTTCGCCGCTGTCGTAGAGGAACACCCGCGGTTTGTCGGCGGGCAGATCCTTGCGCACCTCGGCGACTTGCGCCTGCATCTGCGCGATCAAGGTGTTGGCGCGATCCTGCACGTCGAAGATTTTGCCGAGGTTGCGCAGGTCGTTGTAGGTGTCTTCCAGGCTGGCCGGTGGGCGCTTCATGACAAAGGCGCAGGACTCGGTCAGCTCGTAGACATTGATACCCAGCGGTTGCAACGTTTGAGGCGTGAGGTCGCCGCCCACGCGCATGCCGTAATCCCAGCCGGCGAAGAAGAAATCGACGTTGGCATTGAGCAGGGTTTCCACCGACGGGTATTTGGCTGCCAGCTCTGGCAAACCGTCGAGGATGGTCTGCATCTGGGGCGTGACTGACTTCCAGCCGGTCACGCCACTGTAGCCGGCCATGCGCGGTTTGAGGCCAAGGGCGAGCATCATCTGGGTCATGTTGATGTCGTGGCTGACCGCGTGTTTCGGCGCCTGCGTGAAGGTCACTTCACGGTTGCAGCTCTGGATCGTCAACGGGTATTTCGTGGCCTCGGCCAGCGCGTGGGCACTGCCCAGCAACAGCGTGAAGCAAAGCAGGGAACGCAAAGTCATGGTTGGGTTATCCAGGTGATTCGTGGGTAGCCGTGCAACGGGTGTTCATCGATCAGCGCTTCGACGCCGAACACGTCGCGCAGTAGCGGGGCGGTCAGGACTTCTTTCGGTGTGCCGCTGGCGACGATGCGACCGTGATTGATCACGTACAAACGATCACAGAAAGCGGCCGCCAGATTGAGGTCGTGGATGCTCGCCAGGGTGCCGATTTTCAAGCGTTTGACCAGTTGCAACAGTTCCAGCTGATAGCGCGGGTCGAGGTGGTTGGTCGGCTCGTCGAGGATCAGCAATTGCGGTTGTTGGGCCAGGGCGCGGGCGAGGATCACACGTTGTTTTTCTCCGCCGGAGAGGGTGGCGAAGGCGTGGTCTTCGAAGCCTCTGAGGCCGACGGACGCCAATGCTTGAGTCGCGATATTCCGGTCTTCGAGGGTGTCGCCGTCGAACAGGCCTTTGTGCGGCGTGCGGCCCATGGCGACCACCTCGTCGACGGTCAGGCCAAAGGCGTCGGGGAACTCCTGCAACACCACGGCGATGCGTTGCGCACACCAGCGCGAGGATTGCTTCCAAACGTTGTGGTGGTCGAGCCGGACTTCGCCGCTCTCGGGCTTGCTGAAGCGATAAGCGCAACGCAGCAGGCTGGTCTTGCCGCTGCCGTTGGGGCCGATCAACCCGACGAACTCACCGGCGGCCACCTGCAAGGACGCATCACGCAGCTGGAACTGGTGATGGCAGTGGCCGTGGCCCAGGGGCGTCCAGGCGAGGTGTGTGAGGTTCAGCGAGGTCATGCGTGGTCTCTTTGAGGACGCCTTCGCGGGCAAGCCTCGCTCCTACAGGATTTGTGTCGTACGCGATTTTTGTGATCGACATAAGTACTGTAGGAGCGAGGCTTGCCCGCGAAGAGGCCAGATGCTTAAAACATATAATCAGCAGTGACGAAAAACGACCGCGGTTCGCCAAGGATCCACTGCTGCCCCTCATTGTATTGGCTTTGCGCGTACTGCCGGTCAAACAGATTGTTCACCTGCAACCCCAGCGTCGTATCACGTAGCGCCTTCCACGATAGCGTGGCATCCACCACGGTGTAACTCGGCAGCTCGTTGCGGTTGGCCATGTCCGCATAACGGGCATCGACGTACCGCAATCCGGCGCCGGCCTTCACGTCATCATTGATTGCCTTGCTCAACCACAGATTCGCCGTGCGCCGTGGCACGTCCACAGGGCGGTTGCCGTTGCGCGACACCGGAACACCGCTGACTACTTCTTCGAAATCGTCGTACTTGGCTTTGACGATGGCGGCGTTGGCTTGCAGTTGCCAGGCATGCGGCAGTTGCAGATCGAGGCTGGCTTCCAGGCCATTGGACGATTGCTGGCCGACTTGCTGCTTGAGCGTCGGGTTGCCCGGATCGTCGGTCAGCAGCTTATTTTTGACGATGCGATACGCCGCCAGCGTCCACTCGCCGCGCTGATCCCAGAACATCTGCTTCACGCCGATCTCGGTTTGCTTCGCCGTCGCCAGGTCATATTGCTGCTGGCTCGGGCTCAGGGAAATCAAGCCGCCGACTCCGTCAGTGCTGGTGGCGTACTGGCCGTAAAACGAAGTGTCTGGCGTCAGCGCAAACACCAGCCCGGCCTTCCAGTTGTTGCCGGTCAGGGTCTTGTCGCTTTGGCTGCCATCGACCAGGTTGTCGCGATCCACATGCACGTAGTCACGGCGCACACCGGTCACCAGCGACCAGCGCTCGCTCAGTTGCGTGCGGTTTTCGGCGAAGGCCGACATTTGTCTGGTGGTGCTCTGAAACTGATCTCGGTACGGATCGGCACTTTCAAATCGACCCGGTTGCGGGTGATACAGATCCACCGGTTGACCGTTCGGCAACACATCATTGAACGGCGAATTGCTGTCGAGCTGGAAGCGGATGCGGTTGTAATCGACGCCGGTCACGGTCTGGCTGTCGAGGCCGAACAACGTGTGTTTGAAGGTGAGCGTCTGACGGTCACCGACCTGTTCCTGTTTGTGGCCGATGCCGAAATAACCGCTGCGGCTCAGTTGTTGGGTGTTGCCGTTAAAGTTGTAGTTCTCGGCGTTCTGCCAGCGGCGCTGGGCCTTGAGGTAATACAGTTCGTTGCTCGAACTGACATTCTCGGATATCTGCCAGTTGCTGGTCAGCCGGGTCCATTGATCGTTGTAGTGCTGCTTGTCGTTGCTGACGTTGTAGTTCTTGTCCCGCAGGCTTTCTTTGAAGCGGCCATTGATCAGCGGCGTGCCGAAATAATTCATCGGCTTCTGATCGCCGTAATCGTGGGCGAGGGTGAACGCGAGATCGTCGGTTGCCTGCCAGCGCAATGCGGCGCTGATGAAGTCACTGGACGAGTCACCACGATCGACCCAGCCATTGCTGCGCAGGCGATTGAGATTCAAGCGGTAGCTCAAGGTGTCACTCAGAGAACCGCCGCTGTCGAACGCCTCTTGCTGGCTGTCGTAGGAGCCGTAGCCAAGGCGCACGTGGTTTTCGATCTCGCCGGCAAACGGCTTTTTCGGAATCACGTTGACCACCGCCCCGGTCGCGCCTTCGCCGTACAGCACTGACGCGGGGCCGCGCAGCACATCGACGCGCTCCACCGACCAGGCGTCGACCGGGAAGGTGACAGTACCCATGCCGGTGTACATGCGGTTGCCGTCATACAACTGCATCACCGAACTCTGCCCGGTAAAACCCCGCGCCGACAACGACGTGCCGCCATCGCCCGGCGTACCGGTGCGGCTGATGCCGGTGCTGCGCGACACCGCATCCTGCACGCTGCGATCACCGCGCGCGCGGATTTGCTCACCGGTCAGGCTTTCGACGCTGGCGGGGGTTTCCATTGCCGTGAGGTTCAGGCGCGAACCGGCGGTGGTCGGGGTGTTGAGGCTGACGGTTTCGTCGTCATCGGCCTCGGCGGTGATGGTGCCGGTGGGCAGCGTCAACGGTTGTGCGTGGGCGCTGTGGTTCATGGTGAGCAGGCAGAGGCCGGACAAGAGGTACTTGTTCATCGTGACGGTGAATCACTTCTTCAAAAGAAAACCCGCAGCCAGGGCTGCGGGTCAGGCGGTGCATTTAGAGTTTTGCAGTAACACTAAAATTCACCGGGAGATAAGCGCGGAAAGTCTACAGATCCCTCTAAACCGCGCATCTCGCCTGCTTCATGATGAAGATGAAGCCGATTCAGTTTGCCGGGTGAATCGCGAAAACAGCACGCGATCCAGCACCCACACCACCACCAGCGAAGCACCCACCAGCGGAAACGCCACGGCCAGGGCGAACATGATGACCATCGCGGTTTTCCATTTCGGCAGGTCGTGGCGCAGCGGTGGAACACCGAACTTGCCTTGCGGACGACGTTTCCACCAGATCACCACGCCGCTGACGGCGCTGAGCAAAATCATCAGGCAGATCAGCAGCACGATGATCTGGTTGAACACGCCGAACATCTTGCCTTCATGCAACATCACGCCGATTTCTGTGGCGCGGGCGACCGTGCCGTATTGCTCGTAGCGCACGTCGGCGAGTACATCGCCGGTGTACTGATCGACATGCAAGGTGGCGTCGTTGCGCGGGTCGTCCGCGAACACGGCGATGGTGAAAACGCCCGTCGCGGTTTTCGGGAAGGTGATGCTGTAACCCGGTTCGACCTTGCGCTGCACGGCGATGTTCTGCACATCTTGCAAGCTGATGGTCGGCGCCGCGGGCCCTGCATTGGCGCCTTCGTGAGCCATGTGTTCGGCATGGTCGCCGGACATCGGCATCGGTGTGTTTTCCATCGCCCAAGGCACGGTCTGGCTCGTGGCGGTGTTGAGGCTGCGGGCCTCGACGTCGGACTTGGGCACGTTGTCCCACATCGCCGCCGGAAACACGTTCCACACCTGTGCGTATTTCTCACCCCAGAACCCGGTCCAGGTCATGCCGCTGAGCAGCATCACCAGCAGCAACGATGCGCCCCAGAAACCGGTCACGGCATGCAAATCACGCCACAGCACCCGACCACGACTGCTCAACCGCGGCCACAGAATGCCGGCCGCCTGGCCACGCGGCCACCACAGGAACACGCCGGAAACCACCAGCACGACGCCCCAGCCGGCGGCCAACTCGACCAATCGATCACCGACGGTGCCGATCATCAATTCGCCGTGAATCGCTCGCGCCACTGCTTGCAGATTCATCTTGGCGTCTTGCTCGCCGAGGATGTCGCCCTGGTAGGGATCAACGAATACGTTGAGCTCGGTGCCGCCATCGATCACGACAAACTGAGCGCTGCGCTCGGCGTTGACCGGTGGCAGGTACTGTTTGATCGTGGCTTGTGGATACGCCTGTTTCACCCGCTTGAGCAGATCGTCGGCCGGGACGCTGTGATGCCCGGCCGGTACGTTCATCAGGCTGCCGTACATCAAGGGATCGAGTTGCGGCTTGAACAGGTAAATGACGCCGGTCAGGGCCAGCATCACCATGAATGGCGCGACGAACAGACCGGCATAGAAATGCCAGCGCCAGGCCAGATTGTAGAAATTCACTTTGGGCTGTTTCATCATGTGTGCTCCGCTTTGGCTTGGTTCTTTTGTTGTTGTCTGGTGACTGCTGCGCAGTCATTCGCGGGCAAGCCTCGCTCCTACAGGAGTTGTGTTATTCGCATCGTTTGTGATCGACGCGAATAATGTAGGGGCGAGGCTTGCCCGCGAAGCTCTTAAAAGCTCATATCCACCTTGGTCCAGAGCGTTCGCCCCGGTTCTTTAATGGCCTGCGGGTCATTGGCCGGGTAGCCAAAACCGGCGTTGCCGGCCAGGTTCAAATGCTCGGCGTAAGCCTTGCCGAACAGGTTGTCGACGCCACTGCTGACCTTCCAGTTTTTGTTGATGCGGTAGGCGCCATTGAGCGAGAACACGCCAAAACCGGGGGTCTTGTCGAAGTCCTTGCCGACCACGTTGCCCTTGTTCCGGTCGATGCGGTTTTGCGCCGCGACCACGCGCCACAAGGCCCCGGCGCTCCAGTTGTCTTCGCTGTAGGTCAGGCCGAAACGCGCGTCCAGCGGCGGCATTTGCGGCAACGCGTTGCCATCGCTGCTGTTTTTGCCCCAGGCGTAGGCCAGGGTCGCGTCGGCTTTCCAGTTTGAAGTCAGTTGGTAGGCTGCACCGAGTTCGCCGCCCATGATTCGCGCGTCGATGTTCTGGGCCTGGGACGTGGTGCCCATCGTCGTAGGGGGGTAATCGAACAGGATGTAATCGCGCACCTGGCCGATGTAACCCGAGGCCCAGGCTTCAAGGTCTTCGGTCTTGTATTGCAGGCCGAAGTCGAGCTGGGTGGTTTTTTCAGGCTTGATCGAATCGAAAGCGTTCACCGATCCAGCGGGGCCGGACTTGGGCGAAAACAGTTCCCAGTAATCCGGGAAACGCTGGGTGTGACCGAGGCCGGCGTAGAGCGTGGTCGGGCTGTCGGCGAGGTCATGCTCGTAGCGCACGAAACCGCTTGGCAACGTGTCGGCGCGGGTGTCGTCGGCGGTCGGATTGGGGCGAGTCATCATCCCGGAACCGGTGGTCTGCCGATAATCCTTGGCGGAGGCGCGGTCCAGGCGCGCGCCGGTAATCAACCGGTCACGGTCGGCGGCGTACCAGGTCAATTCGCTGAACACGCCGTAGTTGTGGAAGTCGGCATCCTTGGTGTACGGCAGGTTTTTGTAGGTGTCGACGCCCATGCTGCCGCGTTGGCGATGCTCGTTGGTCTGCGCATCGATGCCGCTGATCAACTGCACATCGGCCCAGCGCCAGGTGGCCTTGATTCGTGCGCCGAGGGTGCGGCGGTCGACGTTGGAGGCCATCGGGCCGGCCATCATCCCGGTGCCGGACGGCGTGCGCAGCGTGTAGTTGTCCATCACGTGGTCGGCGTAGTTGTAGTAGATCTGCGCTTCGACCTTGTCCAGCACCTCGCCGATGTTCGATTTTTCGAACCGCAGGCCCAGGCTTTCACGCTTGAACTGCGAGCCGTCCATGCCGCGCCCGGCGTAACGCGCCTCGCCATCGCCCTTGCCGGCGGTCAGCTCCAGCAGGGTGTCGGCGTCCGGCGTCCAGCCGAGCGCCACGTCACCGTTCCATTTGTCGTAGCGCGACGGCACGGTGTCGTTGTTGCCGTCCTTGTAGTCGTCGGCGTGCGCGGTGTTGCCGATCACGCGCACGTAACCCAGCGGACCGCCGGCAGCGGCGTCCACCACTTTGTCAAAGCGGCCGTTGGAGCCGGCCAATACGCTGGCGTTCACACGCGTACCGAGTTCGCCGAAGCTCTCCGGCTCACGCTCGAAAAGGACGGTGCCCGCTGATGCGCCCGGTCCCCACAGCACGGTTTGCGGGCCTTTGATCACGGTGAGTTTGTCGTAGGTTTCCGGCGAGATGTAGGAGGTGGGCGCGTCCATCCGGCCGGGGCAGGCGCCGAGCAATTGGCCGCCGTTGGTGAGGATGTTCAGCCGCGAGCCGAACATGCCGCGCAGCACCGGATCTCCGTTGGTGCCACCGTTGCGCACCAGGGCGAAGCCGGGGATGGTTTTCAGGTAGTCGCCACCGTCGCTGGCCGGAACGGGTTGGCGCGGGTCCTTGGGGTTGGTAACGATGGTCAGCGGCGAACTCGGCGCAATGGCGGTGATGACCGTCGGGCTCAGTTCTTCACTGTGGCCCGCGTGTTCGTTGGCCAACACCGTGGGTGTCAGCAATGCGCCGCAAAGGACGGCGGTGGCGTGCCTGAAACGAATACTCGATCCGTTCGGGGCAAAAGAAGCTTGGGCAGGGCTCAAGCGTGTGTCAGCAGCAAACCTGGACATGACAATTTCCATCGAACAGTCGTAAACGACACGGCCGGAAACCGGCGCAATCCTTGTGGGAGCGAGCTTGTGTGGGGAGCGAGCTTGCTCGCGCTGGGCTGCGTAGCGGCCCCTTTTGTGAGTGCTGCGCACTCAAGCGGGAGCAAGCTCCCTCGCCACACTAGTCCACCGCCACAAGTTGCTTTGGTTGTCTTCGAAACCGTGTGAAATCAGAGGTGGGTGTTTACGCGACGATGGGCGGGGCGCGGGTGCGGGCGCCGGGGAAGACGGTGTGCCGGGCATGGCCCAGACGAGGGGAGGGAGCGGTGAAGGTGGTGGCTGGTGGTGTATCGAACGCGACGAAGGTCTGGCCGCCGGTCAGCGCCGGGCAATTGAACAGCAGGCTGCAATAGCCGCATTTTTCCCAAAGGGCGTGGTGCGAGGCTTTGGGCGGGCAATGTTCGGCGGCGGGTTGTGCGTCGTGGTCGGCGTGCTCCATGGCCGACATGTCCATGCTCATGTCCATCGACATGCTCATCGACATCGACGAGGCGCGTTGATCCATCGGCATCGACTGAGAAATCAGCGGGCCGATAAAGATCATCAGCATGGCGAACAGGCTGATCCAGCTGCCGCGCGTCAGGCATAACGACTGACCACGGTGTGCGGATGACCTGGCGCTAAGCGGGCGCATGGGCGTGTTCAGCTCAGTCGATTACTGGCCGTGGGCGTGCTTCTGCATGTCTTCCGGCGGCTTCTTCTGCACGGCGACTTCGACGGTCACATCACCGGCCTTTTCAAAGTGCATCGTCAGCGGAAAACGCTTGCCGTCGCTCAGCAGGCTGCGGTCTTTCAGATTCACCAGCATCACGTGATAGGCCATTGGCGCAAACGTGACGTTGCCACCGGCAGGAATCTCGACGCTCGGCACCTGCTGCATTTTCATCAGGTCGTTTTGCATGATGTGCTCATGCAATTGCGCTTCACCGGCAATCGGCGAGTCGACGCTGAGCAAGCGGTCGGCCGTTTTGCCTGGGTTCTGAATGACAAAATAGGCCGCTACGGTTGGCGCATTGGGCGGCAACTCCTGCGACCACGGGTGAGCGATCTCCAGCTCCCCGGCCTTGTATTCGTGGGCATTGGCAAAGCAGGCAGGCAGCAGCAACGCAGCCATTACGATGAGTTTGTTCAACATGGCAGTTCTCCAGAGCGATTCAAAACGCAGGTCAATTGCGAGAAGGAATCACACCAGAGGGGACGCGCGGGGGTTGAGACTCGGCCATTGCTGGCGCGGAGTGGGGGTGTCGAGAGAGGTGGCTGGCACGCTTCGATTGGCCTCGAAACGGGCGAAATACAGCTGCGGCACATGCCCCGGCAACGCCACCAGCGGGGCGGAGCCTGAACAGCACCAGCAATGCTGCATGTTGGAGTGATCGTCGTTCTGTGGCGCTTTCTGCTCAAGGTCGCCCAGGGAAATCGCCACCATCTTCGTGCCGCTGGACGTACAGAAACTGCCCCACAACAATTGCTCGGCGGATGATTTCGCCGACTGCGCCATGGCTCCGGTCATCGGCATGGCGAGCATGTTGAACAGCACTGCGAAGCAGGCGATCCAGGCAATTGCGAGCCGTTGTCGGGACATGGGACAAAATCCGTTGGGTGGGCGATCAGGCGCGGCTATTTAGCCTGATCAGGGCCGATAAGTAAAAAAGCGGCGTGCGGTGTGGTGTCGCAGTGCCAGAGTTAACAGAAGCAACAGCCTGTGAGCCATTTCCGCTTCGCCATTATGAAAGAGTGTAGCGACTTCGATTCGGATTGCCTGAGCAAAATGTGGGTCACTTTGAATTCGTGCACGGATGGTGTGTTTGACGTCCCTGAACGCCAAACGGATGAAACGTCCGTCTCCCGAATCCTCCTCTTCACTAGCCTTGAGGTAGTTCCACATATCGGCAGGTGTACGGAGAAACTCCGCAATATCGAAACGAGAGAATTTTTCAGTCATTCGTATTCCGAGCGCGACATTGATGATGCTCGGAAATATAGGGGTGGGGTTACGACCCGACTAGTCAGCCGAATTGGGTGATGCTGTGTGTGCGGTCCGATAGAGATGTAGGGCGTTGCGCATTTCCTGTGGTGGATTCTGCGGTCAGGGCTGCCAGCACATCTGTCACCGACCCAAACTCCCGATCCACCCCCGGCAACTCCGGCCGCTGCAACACAATCACCGGCACCCCACGCTCCCGCGCCACTTCCAGTTTCGGTTCGGTCGCGGTGCTGCCGCTGTTCTTGCTGATCAGCACATCAATCTGCCGCCGCTCAAACAGCGCCCGTTCATCCTCGATCATAAACGGCCCGCGTGCGCCGATGACTTCGCAGCGTTCGTTGCCGGGGTAAACGTCCAGGGCGCGCAAGGTCCAGAATTGCTCCGGCGGGATTTCGTGCAGGTGCTGCAAGGGTTCGCGGCCGAGGGTGAACAGCGGTCGGCGGAAGGGTTTCAGGGCTTCGATCAGTTCGGCCCAATCGCTAACGTCCCGCCAGTCATCCCCGGCCTGTGGTTGCCAGGCAGGACGGCGTAACGCCCAGCATGCAATGCCGCTCAGCTGCGCGGCGGTCGTGGCGTTGTGGCTGATTTGTGCGGCGTAGGGGTGGGTCGCGTCCAGCAGCAGATCGATCCCTTCATCGCGAATGAATTGCGCCAGGCCTTCGGCACCGCCGTAGCCGCCGACGCGCACCTGGCAGGTCAGGTCCGTCGGCACGCGCCCGACACCGGCGAGGCTGTAGATGTGTTCTGGCCCGAGGGTGCGGGCGATGGCCAAGGCTTCGGTCACGCCGCCCAGCAGCAAAATGCGTTTCATTGAAAAGCGCCTGCATGGCCGACAATCCCGCCCTGGCGATCGATGGCAAAGACTTCAACCTGAACCTGCGCTGGCACCACGCTGCGGGCGAAGTCCAGTGCGTGCTGACACACCGCATCACCGAGGGCGATGCCCGCCGCGCTGGCCATCGCCAAGGCTTGCTGGCTGGTGTTGGCCTCGCGAATGCCTTGTTGCAACGCCTCGTCGGCGCCCATCGCGGCGGCCCATCCCGCCAGTTGCGGCAGGTCGATGCTGGAATGCCGGCTGTGCAAATCCATGTGCCCGGCTGCCAGTTTGCTGATCTTGCCGAACCCGCCGCACAGGCTGAGTTTATCCACCGGCACTTTGCGCACGTGTTTGAGCACGGCGCCGACGAAGTCGCCCATTTCGATCAGGGCGATTTCCGGCAGGTCGTAGACGCGGCGCATGGTGTCTTCGCTGGCGTTGCCGGTACACGCGGCGATGTGCAGGTAACCGTTGGTTTTGGCGACGTCGATGCCCTGGTGGATCGAGGCGATGTAGGCCGCGCAGGAAAACGGCCGGACGATGCCGCTGGTGCCGAGAATCGACAACCCACCCAGAATGCCGAGGCGCGGGTTCATGGTTTTCAAGGCCAGCGCCTCGCCGTTCTCTACGTTGACCGTCACCTCAAAGCCGCCGCTGTAGCCGAGTTCTTCGGCCAACAACGTCAGGTGCTCGGTGATCATTTTGCGCGGCACTGGGTTGATCGCCGGCTCGCCGACACCCAGCACCAGCCCCGGGCGGGTGACCGTGCCGACGCCACGCCCGGCGCTGAAACGGATACCCGGCTCGCGGCTCAGTCGCACCTGGGAATACAGCAACGCGCCATGGGTCACGTCGGGGTCATCCCCGGCATCCTTGATCGTCCCGGCTTCGGCGCCATCGTCGATCAGGCGGCAGAACTCCAGGCGCATCTGCACCTGCTTGCCCTTGGGCAGCACGATCTCCACGGCGTCAGCACTGATGCCCCCCAATAGCAAACGGGCCGCGGCGAGGCTGGTCGCGGTGGCGCAGCTGCCCGTGGTCAGGCCGCTGCGCAGGGGGGCGGGTTGTTCGGCGGTTTCGTCACGCATCGAAGGGCTTCGTCACGTCCAGCAAGGTAATCGGCAGCGCCTGGCGCCAGGTGTCGAACTCCCCCAGCGGCTGGGCCTGGGCGACGTGAATGCGGGTCAGCTCACCGCCATGGCGTTCGCGCCAGGCCATCAGGGTCACTTCGCTTTGCAACGTGACGGCGTTGGCGATCAGTCGGCCACCGGGTTTGAGCTGTGCCCAGCAGGTGTCGAGCACACCTTCGCGAGTGACGCCGCCACCGATGAAAATCGCATCCGGGGGTTCGAGCCCGTCCAGGGCTTGCGGCGCACTGCCGCGAATCAGCTGCAAACCGGGTACGCCGAGGACGTCGCGGTTGTGTTCGATCAGCCGTTGCCGACCATCATCTGCTTCGATCGCCAGCGCGCGGCAACTGGAGTGAGCGCGCATCCATTCGATGCCGATCGAGCCGCTGCCGGCGCCAACATCCCACAACAGTTCGCCGGGGACCGGTGCCAGGCGAGCAAGGGTGATCGCGCGGACGTCGCGTTTGGTCAGTTGACCGTCGTGCTGGAAGGCCGAGTCTGGCAGGCCGGCCAGTCGCGAGAGCCGCGGGGTGTCCGGCGCGGCGATGCACTCGATGGCGATCAGGTTCAGATCGACGACCGCTGGATCGTTCCAGTCTTTGGCCAGCCCATCGATGCGCCGTTCGTCTGCGCCGCCCAGATGTTCCAGCACGCTGAGACGGCTCGGACCGAAACCGCGTTCACGCAGCAGTGCGGCAATGGCGGCCGGGCTTTGGCCATCGTTGCTCAGTACCAGCAAACGCACGCCGCTGAACAACTGCGCGTTCAACGCGGCGAGGGGCCGGGCAACCACCGAAAGCGTCACCACCTCCTGCAACGGCCAGCCCATTCGCGCTGCCGCGAGCGAGCAGGAGGAGGGCGCGGGCAGGATCAGCATTTCGGCGTTGGGCACTTGCCGGGCAAGGCTGGCGCCGACGCCGAAGAGCATTGGATCACCGCTGGCCAGCACACAGACCGGTTCGCCACGCAGCGCCAGAACGGGTTCGAGGGAGAAAGGACTGGGCCACAGCTGCCGCTCGCCACGGATGCAGGCGGGCAGCAAATCCAGTTGTCGCTGGCCGCCAATGATCCGCGAAGCGCGCAACAGGGCGTGCCGGGCATTTTTACCCAGGCCCTTGAAGCCGTCTTCACCGATTCCTACTACTGTCAGCCAGGGTGACATCTGTAGCCCTCAAAAATAGTCTTCAAACGCGCTGTTCCGACGGGCAGGCTTTTCATGCCGCCTGACAAAGCAGGCATAATACCGCGCCTTCGCCCGCGAAGCGTCTTTCCCCATTGCCGGTCGCCCCCTTGAACGAACGCCCGATGTCCTCAGCCTTACGCCCCTCGGCCTGCCCGGGGTTGCTGCGTATTGTCCAGGCACTGGATGGCGGCATCTGCCGGATCAAATTGACTGGCGGCTCGATCAGCGCGGCTCAGGCCGAAGCGGTGGCCGATGCGGCCGAGCGTTTCGCTGGCGGGGTGATCGAGGCCACCAACCGCGCCAACCTGCAGATTCGTGGGATCGGCAGTGAGCACGGTGCCTTGATCGACAGCCTGATGGCGGCCGGACTCGGCCCGACCAGCGCAGCGGGCGATGACGTGCGCAATCTGATGCTCAGCCCCGGCGCCGGCATTGATCAGCGGATGCTGATCGATACGCGCCCATTGGCCGAACAGATCCTCGCCACGCTGCAAAGCGATGAACGCTTTCACGACCTCAGCGCCAAGTTCGCCGTGCAACTGGATGGCGGCGAAGGGCTGGCAATGCTCGAACACTCGCATGATCTTTGGTTGTCCGCTGCTGAGCGAGACGGTGAGCGAGTGTTTGTCTTCGGCCTGGCGGGTTGCCTTGTCGACCTGCCCGCCGGCGCGGTGTCGCTGGAGCAGGGCCATGGGCTGGTGGTCGCGGTGCTGGAGTTGTTCCTGGAACTGGCGCGCCCCGACCAGACCCGCATGCGACACCTGCTTGCCGAATGTTCGCTCGAAAGGTTTCTCGCGCGTCTCGCCGAGCGTGTGCCGTTGATGCCCATCGAGGGGTGGCAGCGCGAGGCAACGCCAAGTGCCCTGCACATCGGCGCTCATCCACAGCGTGACAGCGGCCGCGTGTACATCGGCGCAGTGCCGCCGCTGGGCCGCCT
This sequence comes from Pseudomonas sp. LBUM1669, assembly GCF_059695705.1. Classification (NCBI taxonomy): domain Bacteria; kingdom Pseudomonadati; phylum Pseudomonadota; class Gammaproteobacteria; order Pseudomonadales; family Pseudomonadaceae; genus Pseudomonas; species Pseudomonas sp. LBUM1669. The sequence continues at coordinate 686,278 of NZ_CP166784.1, forward strand.
GGGTCCGGCGATGCTCCGAGGCGCCGCACAACTGGCCCGCGAACGGGGCAACGGCACGCTGCGTTTCACGCCTTGGCAAAGCCTCGTGGTGCCCGGGGTCCATGACAACCAGGCGCCTCACGTTATCCACAGCCTTGAACACCTCGGCCTGCGCTGCTCGGCCGACGATGCCCTGGCGCATCTCATCGCCTGCACCGGCTCGACCGGCTGCGGCAAAGGCCTGGCTGACACCAAGGGCGATGCCCGACAACTGGCGGCGCGGTTGCAACGTCACGGCCAGACGCTGAACGTGCACCTGTCCGGCTGCCCGCGTTCCTGTGCGGCGGCGCACATCGCGCCGGTCACGTTGCTGGCGGTTTCTCCCGGTCATTACGACCTCTATTTTCGCGATGCAGCGCAGCCGGGTTTCGGCGCGCTGCACGCACGCAATCTTACTATTGAAGCGGTCGCGGCCTTGCTCGACGCCCGCTCACGGAGCCCTTTAGATGCTTGATTACATCCGCGACGGTCAGGAGATCTATCGCAACTCCTTCGCGATCATTCGTGCCGAGGCCAACCTCGAGCGAATTCCGGCCGATCTGGAAAAACTCGCGGTGCGGGTGATCCACGCCTGCGGCATGGTCGACGCCATCGACGGCCTGCAATTTTCCGAAGGCGCGGGCAAGGCCGGGCGTGAGGCGCTGGCCGCCGGTGCGCCCATCCTGTGCGACGCGCGGATGGTCAGCGAAGGCGTGACCCGCACGCGGTTGCCGGCCAACAACCCCGTGATCTGCACCCTGCGCGATGAAAGCGTTCCGGAACTGGCCCGTGAGTTGGGCAACACCCGTTCCGCCGCCGCGCTGGAGCTGTGGCGCCCGCATCTGGAAGGCAGCGTGGTGGTGATCGGTAACGCGCCGACCGCATTGTTTTATCTGTTGGAAATGCTCGATGCCGGCGCACCGAAACCGGCGCTGATCCTCGGCTTCCCGGTCGGCTTCGTAGGCGCCGCCGAATCCAAGGCTGCGCTGGCGGCCGACAGTCGCGGCGTGCCGTTTGTCATCATGCAAGGCCGGCTGGGCGGTAGCGCCATGGCCGCTGCGGCCGTCAATGCCCTCGCCACGGAGATCGAATGATGCAGCAGCCTGGACGCTTGATCGGCCTGGGTGTCGGCCCCGGTGACCCGGAACTGATTACGGTCAAAGCCCTGCGCTTGCTGCGCGAGTCGCCTGTGGTGGCGTACTTCGTCGCCAAGGGTAAAAAGGGCAACGCCTTCGGCATCATCGAAGCGCATTTGCAGGACGCACAAACACTGCTGCCGCTGGTGTATCCGGTGACCACCGAAGCGCTGCCGGCGCCGCTGTCGTATGAGCAAGTGATCAGCGATTTCTACGATGCGGCGGGCGAGGAACTCGCCGCGCATCTGGATGCCGGTCGTGACGTGGCGGTGATCTGCGAGGGTGATCCATTCTTCTACGGCTCCTACATGTACCTGCACGATCGCCTGGCCGACCGCTACGAAGCCGAAGTCGTGCCGGGCGTGTGCTCGATGCTGGGCGGTGCTTCGGTGCTGGGCGCGCCGTTGGTGTATCGCAATCAGAGCCTGTCGGTGCTTTCCGGCGTATTGCCGCACGAGGACCTCAAACGTCGTCTGGCCGATGCCGATGCGGCGGTGATCATGAAGCTGGGACGCAACTTTCCCAAGGTCCGTCAGGTGCTCGAAGAACTGGGTCTGGCGGAGCGGGCGCTGTACGTCGAGCGCGCGACCATGGCCAATCAGAAGATCGTGCCGCTGGATCAGGTCGAGCCGATGTCCTCGCCGTACTTCTCGTTGATCATCGTTCCCGGCGAACGGTGGCAAGGTTGATGGCCCGTCCAGCTCCGGCGATTGTCATTCTTGGCAATGGCAGCCTCGCGACCGCGCGCAAGATCCAGCAGGTTTTCCCCGGCGCCTTGATTCATGGCCTGGCCGGACGGGTTGAAGGCGCGGACCGTGTCTATCACGAGTTCGGCGCGACCGTGCGCGAGTTCTATCAGCAGGACACGCCGATCATTGCCTTGTGCGCGGCCGGGATTGTGATCCGCACGCTGGCGCCGTTGTTGCTTGAGAAGGGCGCCGAGCCGCCAGTGCTGGCCGTGGCCGAAGACGGCAGCGCCGTGGTGCCGCTGCTGGGCGGTCTCGGTGGCGTGAACGTCATGGCGCGGGAGATTGCTGCCGGTCTCGAAGTGGCGCCGGCGATCACCACCAGCGGTGAACTGCGCTTCGGTACCTGCCTGCTCAATCCACCCAGCGGCTATGCCCTCGGCGATCTGGAACTGGGCAAACGCTTTGTCTCGGATCTGCTCGCCGGCCAAAGTGTGCGCATCGAAGGCACCGCGCCGTGGCTGGCGCAAGCGCAGTTGCCGGAAGACCCGCAGGCGCCGTTATCGATTCATGTTGGCAGTGCCGAGCGCACGCCGGCGGCCAATGAGTTGCTGATCTACCCACGCAACGTGCTGGTGGCGGTGAACGCCGAGGTGGCGGATCTGCCGAACGCGATTCGCGCGGCGCTGCATCAGGCAAACATCGCCATGCAATCGCTGGCGTGTCTGCTGGCCAGCGATCTGCACATGGCCAACCCTGCGTTGCGTGAAGCGGCGCTTGAGCTGGGCGTGCCGCTGCGGTTTGCCACGGCCAGTGGTGACGTCAGCGAACTGGCCCGCCACACCGTGCCGAACGCTGCCGTCGTGTCGGCGGATAGCGGCATCGCGATCGCGGTAGCCAGTCAGCCACTGGAGGTTGCACAGATCGGGCGTGCACGCGGTCGTCTGGCCGTGATCGGCCTGGGCCCTGGCGCCGCCGAATTGATGGTGCCGGCGGTGAAGGCCGAACTGGCGCGCGCCAATGATGTGCTGGGTTATGAAACCTACGTGCGCATGGCCGGGCCGTTTCGCGAGGATCAAGTGCTGCATTGCACCGACAATCGCGAGGAAATGCAGCGCGCTCGCCACGCCTTTGAACTGGCGGCCCAGGGGCGGTCGGTGGTGGTGGTTTCGTCGGGGGATCCGGGCGTATTCGCCATGGCGGCCGCCGTGCTCGAAGCGCTGCACGAGTCGAGTGAGCCGGGCTGGCACAGCGTTGATCTGGAGATTCTGCCGGGCGTCTCCGCGTCCCTGGCAACGGCCGCTCAGGCCGGCGCACCGCTGGGGCATGACTTCTGTGTGATGTCCCTGTCGGACAACCTCAAGCCATGGTCGATCATCGAGCAGCGGCTGGACCTGGCAGCTCAGGCCGACCTGGCGCTGGCGTTCTACAACCCGATTTCGCGGTCGCGTCCCTGGCAACTGGGTCGGGCACTGGAGATTGTCGCGCAGCACCGCACCGCTGAAACGCCGGTGGTGTTGGGGCGGGACATCGGTCGTCCGGGCCAGACACTGCGTGTCACCACGCTGGGTGATCTGACCCCGGATCAGGTCGACATGCGCACCATGGTGCTGGTCGGCTCTTCCACCACCTGCGTGTTCCCGCGTGCCGAGGGTGGCCAGTGGGTGTATACGCCTCGGTGGTATGGCGACAAGCCCTCTTCGTGAGTGTCGGCGGCCTCGTTCTGAGGCCGCTTTTATAACGGTCTGTTGTTAATGAACAGGAAGTCATTGCGGCAGGCCGTTCGATGTCTTGATGTAAGTCGATGTTTTACTCAAGTGTAAGGTAACTGTCGAATTTGTTGATGGTTGTCCTTTTTCTTGTCTTTTATCTGTTGTTTTTTAATGTTTAAAGTTTCTGAATGTTCGGCAGGTCATCAATTGTTTGTTTTCTTCTTTGAGGATTAAAAAACGTTCGGTTAGTGTTGTTTTATAACCGGGTGGGGTTCTCCGTCCTGGTGGGTAACCCGCTTTTATTTTTACAGGGAAGTATCTTTATGGGTGAACAAACAGCTCGTCATGTAAACGGCTACGTCAATTTTATTGATCTATTCAAACTGTCTGATCTTGAACAGGCATTACAAACGCATAAAGGCACAGACGAATACGACGCGGTATTTCGATATTACTTTGCTTGTATCGCAGTGCTTGATTTTCCGAGGATGCTCGCACCGCTGGGATTGCTGCGCGAGGCCCTCGGGTCTTTTGTTGAGCCAAAGCGCCGGCGTCGACGCGCTGCGGGCACCGAATTGCCAACGGCACAGCCGGTTGACGTAGCCCCGGGGCTGAGCGAGATCCGCGACAGGGTCGAAGGCTTTCACTCGCGCCTGTCCAATAGCATTGAGCAGTTGAGCATCGCGGCCACCGAAGTGCCAAAAAACCTGCACTTCGTCTGGCTCGGCGGTGGTTTGGGTGCTATCCAGCGCGACTATATTAATGTATGGCTCAAGGTGTTGGCCGGGCAGGGTTATACCGTGAAACTCTGGTACGACAGCGATGCACTTTTGGCCTATGAAACCAACCGGATCATTGTCGAAGCCGCAAAGGCCGATGCGATGGTTAATGGCGGACATGGCAGCGAATCGTATCTTGATCTTGTTGATAAGTATGAGGAACGGGCCATTGTTCTAAAAAAACAGATGTTCGCCCATGTCAACAAAGCGGTAGCGCACGGTGTTAATGCGGATGAGGCACGCATTGATCTTCTGGTTCGTGGGTATGGCCAGAATCAAGCGACCTTGAAAGCCTTGCGGGACAAGAATAACCAGAGTATCTCGGCCATGGCCGAGGGCGGTTTGGAACTTCGTAATATTGCAGCGAATGAAACACCGATGCACTTGCAGGCCATTTACGAGCGGGAAATCAGTCTGCGAGGCAACTTTGCCGCGGCTTCCGATGTGGTGCGCATTGAGGCCTTGATGGCTGAAGGCGGTAGTTATGCAGATGTCGATAACCTGCCACCGCTCCAGGAGAGTCTGGGCGATGTCGACATTCGTCAATTCAGAACGGATGCACGCGTGGGTGTACTGCAATTGTTGCTGGATCAGAACCCTGAGTGGATGCCGGGTCGTGAGGCATCAAGAAGCAAGTACACAAGTTACTTTGAGCGCATCCCTGAAGAGCATCGCGCGGAGCTGGAACGGTTCGCCAAAAGTCGTCCGCTGTTGAACAGTGTTTTTCGCGCACCCGTAGAACGTCTTGTTCGGGCGGACGGACTGCGAGCGGTTGCCGAAGGGAGCAGCCTGAGTAATGCGTTTCTGATGGCTCATGCCGGGTCAGCGATGGTCAACGCCGTGATCGATCGCTTCAAACTCAACTATGAAATCGTTGATGCCACGGCCCGCTTGGCCATGGAGAGGCAGGCCTCTAGCGATGATGAGGCGGTAGGTCGTATTGCGCTGGAGGTCGTCGAAAAACAATTCGGTTCGTTGCAAGCGCTGCCAATGGATGTAGAGCTCGCCCTGTATTTTCTGGCAAAAGCTGCGACCTTTTACTACAGCGACGGCATTCGCCCACAAAGCGAAGAGACCATCTATCTGACCGGGCCCGCGGCGATGCGCGATGCGCTCGCGGATTACGCAAACAGGCATTTCACCCCTCGCGCAGCAGGTGCCTGGCGAACGGATGTGGCGATTGACCCCACCGCAACGGTGAACCGGGCCACGGAGGAGGAGCTGGACCACTCCTGGAAAGAAAATGAAAGTGACACCGAGGCGTGGCTCAAGAACGAAAAACAACGGTGGGAAGCCGGGCAATTCAAGGCGCGTTACGTGGGCAAAGTGGATCAGTTGCTAAAGGGGCAGACGATTCATTTCGACCATGGCTGGCCAGTCATTGAAGGGCGACATGTGTTGTCGACTGAATTGCTGCAATCCCTGGCGCAGCAGCTTGGCGAACCCTTTTTGCTAACGATGAGTCAGCGGACCACCGGTGAGGTGACTTTCGACCTGCCGTTGCAGCTGAGTTTTGATGAGCGTCAATCCATCCTTGCGCAGGAGATCGTGCTACCGCCGTCGTTGGTCGGTGAGCCGGCCACTGCGGATTTGGCTCTGGATGAATTGCTTCACCGAATTGGCCGAGGGACCTTGCAGATTGAGCAGCTTGACCCCCGGCAGCGGTTGCTGATCGGTTCGTTGCTCGGCGCGCGGGCCATGGATCAACGCAATTTTGATCAGCTGCGCGTGCGCCTGGAAAACCTCGCCAACAGCGTGTCTGAATTGGGCGTGTCACACCGCTACGGGGCCATTGAGCGGGAGTTGTTCAAAGAAAACCATCCCGCGTTCGTTGACGGTTTAGCCAGCGCTTTGACACCTTCCGTCGCGCTGTCCGAGACCAGCATAGAGCTGAAAAAGCAGGCGCTGGAGCAGTCGCTGACCTTGGTGCAATGGGGGCGCCAGGTTGCCCGGATTCAGCAGGTCGCAAAACTCGAATTCCGTGACCGCATCAGCGAGCGCATGACCGATGTGCTGGAAAGCTTCGACCAAGGCACCTTCAAACTGGTGCCGCAGGACTTGTTGCTGCAGGGCGTCGGTGACCGGATCGCTGGGCGTTGCTATCCGTTGGCCTTGGCCATGGCGGCGGCGATCAGCAAGGGGAGTGAAGCGGGCAACATCCTTCGTGAGCGTTTTTACCTGGCGGTCATTGAACCCGGTACCAGCGATTCGAATGCATTCGTGAACGTTATCGAAGAGCTTCGAGACGTTGATGTCCATGACCTCGGCGGGCCGGTGATGCGCTCGGATCTGGCAGAGGTGATCGCGACGCTTGAAGCGAAAACCGGCAGCAGCACCTTGATGCTCAACTCGGATAACCACTCGATGCTGCTGGCCAAAAGTGTTGCGGGCGAGCGCAGTACCTATCATTTCTACGATCCGAACTTTGGTGTTTTCGAGTTCGATACCGCGCGAGCGCTCAGCGTAGCGCTGACCCATTTTTTCGTTAGCCAAGAGATGGCCGTGCCATACGCCGCTTATGGAGAACCCAGTCGTCCGGCCTTTGACTTGATTGAGCTCGACGCTGGCCGCCTCAATGCAAAGGTGTTGTCATCGGGTGTCCGGGTGTCGAGTCTTTCCGATTCGGGCAGCCTGCCAGAACAGGCGCCTCGGGTCAGGCAGCGGCTGGCCAGCGCGCGAGGGCAGTCTCTGGTCAACAATGGGGTGCTGGGCAGTTCGTTACTGGAGCTGGACGCGCACTGGTGGGGTAGACAGATCGCGCAGGCGACACGGCAGTTGCAGGCACAACACGGGCTGTCGTCCGGCGCCGTTGCGTTGTTCGATACGCTGGAGATCACCCCGGCAGGCGAGTACAAAATCAGCCTGGTCGATACCGATCCAGCGCGGACCGTTGTGCGCGTCACCACCGATGATCCGCGATTCCTGAGGATCAAGAACTACCTCTCGGAGACCTTCCATACGCTGGCAGCGCAACCGCATGATTCGGCCAGCTTGTCTGACCCCACGGAGGCCAGCAGCGTCCATACGCTCAATGCCGGTTTCACCGTGCAAGCCTTGATGAACGCACTGCGTCATCACGAAGGCGCGGCCAGCGGGGGTGACAAGGCACTGACCACGGCCATTCGCTTGCATGCCTACGTCAATTACGCCCAATTGGTCCACGGCAACGTGGTGGATGTGGTCGGCGTTGTGACACTGGTGCGTCAGGCACTGGACGATGAAAAGCTGATCGCCCGCACCAGCGCGCCGTTGGTGCAAAAGGCGTTGGGGCATGTCGCCAATGAAGGCGTCGGTACGGTGCTGGGGATGGTGAATGTCGGGTTTGATATTTACCAGTTGAGCCGTGCCACCAATGACATTGAGAAGGCGCAGTTCGGGACGCAATTGGCGTTCGACTCCGCGAGCGCCGTGTTGGGCGCCGCCGGGCTGGGTGCGGCATTGGCCGGGGCGGGTACCGTGGCGGCGGTGCTGGGCGGTGCCGGGGTGATTCTGGGCGGGTTGGCAGTGGGCGTCGCTGCGCTGGCCGAAGGGTTTGCCACCATTGCTGAGGAAGCCAAGGAGGTCGCCCTGTTTTTTGAGGGGCTGGAAAAGGCTTATCTACAGGGCGGCTATCATCTGGACAAGGCCTCGAATGCCTGGATTGCGCATCCCTTGCCGGTATTCGCCGAGCTTGATTTGCGCGCATCGACGGTCCGTTTTGACAGCCCGAAACTGTTCCCGCTTCGAGACCATTTCGGGGTACCTGATTTCGATGTCGATTACGTCCGCGCCATGGATATCCGCCGGGGCCTTGGGTTACCCGACTCGGCGCCTTTCTCGCCGCAGCCCGGGCAGTCGATCGTTTTGCCCGGCACACCCAAAACCTGGTACGGCTATGACTACAAGTTGCTGCCGTTTGTCACGTTTCGTCATGCCGGTGGCTTCGATACGGCCCGTCGACTGGAGAAAAAAAATGAGCAGGGGCAATGGCAGTTTCTGTTTTCGTTTTACTCGTTTCCCGGCGAGTACGTGGTCAACCGGCTGAACCCTGTCTACAAGCCAACGGTATTCAACGTGCGTCTCGACAACATCGAACGCTCGCTGGTGGTGCCGGCCCTGCCGAAGGCCTGGCATGGCCTGGTTTCCTACCGCATAGAAGGTGCCGGTGCCCAGTGTTCCGTTTTGCTCAACCCCGGGGTGAACCTTGTCCTCGAGGCGCCCGGTCACACGGCCATGCGCTGGGTGCTGCAGGCTCCCTGGCTGGCGGAGGCAGACCTGCGGATAGCACCTGGCGGCAGGCTCGATTCGGGCACGTTGGGTGTGAAGTTCAGTGGCGGCGGCGTTCACGATGTGTTGCTCAAGCTTGCGGGTAACACCATCGTGCGCGTTGATCTTGTGGGCCTGAAATTGGAGGTGGTCGAGGAAGAGGCCGATCCGGCGCTCGGGGAGCAGGCGCTGCTGGATCACTTCAAGTCATTGGCCCGAGAACATCGACTGGCCATGCCGTACACCCCGGTTCACAACTTCGTGGTGCCGTTTGAAAAGCCGGACGAACCGAGGACGGTGGCTGCGTATTACGACTCGGCTCAGGATCGCTTTCTGTATATCCGCGACCCGAATGTCCTGCTGGCCGATGAGGCCGTGCTGGGCGCCGTGGTCGAGGGCTCGGCCTATTTCTATCACCCCGAGAGTTTCGATATCTGGCAGGTCGACGCGACCACCGGTACGCTGATTCGGCGCTATCGTCTGCTGGCCAAGGATGGCTTGAGCATTGCCCGCTGTGAGGCCGTGGCCAACGGCGGTATTCAAATTGTGCAGCAGTCCGTTCCAAAGGACGGTCAGCGCGATGAACTGACTTTCCTGATCCATGGGCAAGCCGTGTTGCTCAGCTCGATCACCCTTGGTCAGGATCCAGCGCTGCAGGCTGTTTTAGAGGCTGACACGCTGACGGACTGGAAACAGGTACTGGGCAATTATGTGGTGCCGGCAGCGTCCATAGATACCGTGGATTGGCGCCTTGGTGCGCTGGCTTCGATCTGTTGGCAGCGCGAAGACAAGTCCCGTGATCTGGTCTGGGTCCGCGATGTTGACGGGTTGATCATCCGTGCACCTGCCCGGCGTCACCATGTGCGGGGTTGGAAGGATTCGATCAAGGCCTTGAACACCCTTTTACTTATCGCTCCCTACGGTGCCGAGGGCGAGGTCTTCGTTACATATGACAAGGACATTCAAAGCCTCGTGCGACAGCAAAGATCGATGGTCGAGGGGCGCGTGCAATGGTCTTCCACAGAAATTGCCCCCACAGGGCTGAAAAATGTTGTCGCGGTTGAGCAGGGTCATCTCGCTGTGACCGACTCGGGCCTGTTTTTCAATCTGACGTCGGACGGCTATTTGCACTTGGGCGGATTGACCGAAACCTGGTTCAAGGATCGAGCCCAGTGGTGGTCCGAACTGCCGGCGGTGTCGACGCAATATCCGGTGTCGAGTTTCGCCCTCCTTGGGTTGACCCTCTTTACGGGGGCCGCCGGTTTGTGCGCTTGGTACCTGGAAGATCGGCTGTTGCTCGCGGACCTTGGCCATGGCAAAGAAGTGCGGTTGCTGAGTATTGTTCCGGACAATCAGGCCGCTTGGTTATTCGATCTTTCAACGGGCAAGATTTTCAGCCAGCGCTTTATCGAAACGACACACTTGAACGCCGCATTCGGCCAGGGAACCCGGCTTTTGCAAGCCGAAGCATTGCCCGTTCCGATGCAGGAGTGGGCGCCCTGGACCTTTACCGACGTGAAAGTGGAGGGCGCTGGCCTGAGGGCAACAACGCTTGATGGTCTGGAAGTGGATTTACAGCACAACGCCCCGGTACGGATAACGGGTGTGGGCAGCCGCTGGGTCGCAGCATTGGAAGGTTCATTGAGTGAGGCGCTGGCGGCGCTGGCGAACGAATATCGCTGCGCCGATTTCCTGTCCGTCAAAGACCCTGACAACCTTCAATGGTATGTGGTCCGCAGCGGTCGATTGATCCGGGTTCCGAAAGCCACCGTTACTGCGCACTACACGCTGGTGGGCACCCGGGATCAAACCAGCGTGATGTTGCACGAAAGCGAAGATGGTTTATTGCGCACCTATCCGCAAAAAAGCACGGTCGGGCCGCTCGACTATGTCCAGCGAAACGCCGAAGTACTGGTGGTCGAGGGGCCGAAGACGACCCATGACCTTCTGCCGTTGATTGCCGATGATGTCAGCATTCTGGTGCTCAAAATGGGTCAGGGGGCCACGACAAGCCGACTGACCCGAGCGGCCTGGTTGAAACTTGACTCGGTCATCGTCGATTGTCGTTATCCGCTTGAGCGCCCACCGTTGATTCCGGGGAAACTGATTCTGGACGCTTCAATCATGGATCAGTTATGGGTCAGTCTGGTCGATGAACACTTGGTGATGAACGGCCTGGACAGCGGGCGTAGCCTGATTTTTCGCGGTGTTTACTCCGCGGATGTGGCGTTGCGAGGTGACGTGTTCCTTTCGCTCAATGGCTATCGATCACGTGCGGTTTCGGAAATTGTGACCGAGTTACTGAGGCGAAAAGGCGTTTCCGGCAGCGCAACGTTAGCGGAGCTGATGTCGACCTCTCAGGTCGAGGTGGTCGCAGAACCGGCTATTCAGGACGTTGCGCTCCCTGGCTGATCAGGGCACCAGGTAACCTTTCACGCCTGTGAAGATAATCTGTGCGGCCAGTGCGCACACAAACAATCCCATCAGCCGGCTGACAATCTGCAAGCCCTGGTCTCCGAGAATCCGTTCGATGCGGTTGGACAAATAAAGGACCACGCCAACCGTAAAACTGGCCAGGGCAATGCTGAGAATGGCCGTGAGTTTGTCGTCCCAATGCGGTTGGCTCACGCCCATCACCAACAAGGCACCGATGGTGCCGGGGCCGACCGTCAATGGAATCGTCAGCGGGACGATCGTCACGTCCTGCTGCACATTGTCGGTTTGCACCGCCGACTTGCCTTGGGCCATGCCCAGTGCCGAAATAAACAGCACGCTGCCGGCACCGATGCGGAACGCGTCCACGGTGATGCCGAAGACACTGAAAATCACCCGTCCGAACAAGTACAGCAAGACGCTGGACACCAGCGTCGCGGTGGCCACTTTCCAGGCCAGCCGACGCTGTTCCTTGCGTGAATAACCGCGGGTCAGGCTGATGAAGCAGGACAACACGAAGAACGGGCTGTAGAGCACCAGCATCTTCAGGTAAACGCTGAATAACACATGGAGCATGGTGCAGGCTCACAGTCTGGGAAGGTCGAGGAGGAGTCTATCAGGCGTTACAAGGTCTGTCGGCTCAAGAGGCCGGTGCCGTCGCCCGGTTCTGCTGATCCCGTTGTGCAACCCAATGCTCGATCAAATCGCGCAATTGCGACAGTTCGACCGGTTTGGCCATGTGCCCGTCCATGCCGGCCTGGCGCGCGCGCTCTTTGTGCTCGGCAAGGATGTGCGCGGTCAACGCCACCACCGGGGTGCGAATCCGCTGGTTGCCGACTTCCCAGGCACGTAACTGCTGGGTAGCAGAGAAGCCATCGAGGATCGGCATCTCACAATCCATCAGGACCAGGTCGTAGCGCTGGGCTTTCATCGCCTGCAAGGCCTCTTCGCCATTGCTGGCGGTGTCCGGTTGCAGGTTGAGTTTGCCGAGCATGCCGCGAATCACCTTGGTCGAGATGTTGTTATCTTCGGCCACCAGAATGCGGAAATCACTCGGGACCTTGACCGGAAGCGTCGGACCGGAGGGCAGGTGCGGCGAGACGGCCGGGCCCTTGTTGCGCTGATTCAGTTCGTCCGCCAGAGTGGTCTTGAGGGTGTAGCCGGCCACCGGTTTGGCGAGGATGCGTTTTATCCCGCAATTGCGCGCGATGATCTTGCTCGGCGCGTTGCTGATACCGGTGAGCATGATCAGCAGAATGTCGTGGTTCAGGCTCGGGTCTTCCTTGATCTTGGCCGCCAGTTGCATGCCGGTCATGCCGGGCATGTTCTGGTCAAGCAGGACCACGTCGAAATAATCGCGCAGGTGAGCCTTGGTGCGCAGCAACGCCAGTGCCTCTTTGCCGGACGGCACGGCGCTGACATTCAGGCCCCAGGCGCTGCACTGCTGCACCAATACTTTGCGACAGGTGTCGTTATCGTCCACAACCAGCACACGCGCACCTTGCAGCGGTCCGTCGAGGTCTGAGGTCGGGTGTTCGAGACGATCAGGGTCCAGGGGCAGGGTCAGCCACAAGGTGCTGCCCTGATTGGCGCCGCTCTTGATGCCGAATTCCCCTTGCATCAAACGGATCAACTGACGCGCAATCACCAGCCCCAGGTTGCCGCCCAGGCTGGTCGCCGAGAGGAAGTGCTTGCTGTGCAGTTCGGCGTGCATCAGGGCGTCGCGTTCTTCGGCCTCCATCGGCACGCCACTGTCTTGCACGGCGATGCGCAGGCGCGGTTTGGCGCTGCGTTCATCGAGGGCAACGACGATCAGGATCTCACCTTCTTCGGTTTTCTTCAGGGCGTTTTCCAGCAGGCTCAGCAAGGTCTGGCGCAAACGCGTCGGGTCACCGCTGATGACCCGAGGCACTTGTGGCTGGATGAAGCTGATCAGCTCGACGTTCTGCTGTTCGGCCTTGGCGCGGAAGATGCTCAGGCAGTCTTCGATCAGGGCATTGAGATCGAATTGAACGTCGTCCAGTTCGATTTGCCCGGACTCGAGCTTGGAGATGTCGAGAATCTCGTTGATCAGGGTCAGCAGTTCGTTACCGGCGCTATGGATGGTCTGCACATAGTCACGCTGCTTGACCGACAGTGGCGTCCCCAACAGCAATTCGGTCATGCCCAGTACGCCGTTCATCGGGGTACGGATTTCGTGGCTGATCTTCGCCAGGAACTCGGCCTTGGCGTTGATCTCGGCGTTGCTGGCCGCCAGGTCGCGGCTGACGCTGAAACGATCTTCGGTGATGCTGCGCTGACGTTCGCCCAACGCAATGCTCATCAACAGGCCGCTGATGCAGATGAACGCCAGCAGCGTCATGATCAAGCCCTGCGGCGCGACCAGCGTCAGCCCCAGCAGGGCGGGCAACATGATCAGCGTGCCGATGTTGAACACCACCATCGCCGCCACAAACAGGCGCGCCGGGCGATAGCCTTTTTGCCAATGGTAGGCACCGACGAACAACATGCTCAGGCCCGCCAGGGCGACCAGGGCGTAGGTAATGATGTTCAGCGGCAGCGTGTTGACGAACAACAGCAGCAAGCCGCAGGCCACGATGAACAGAATGTCCCCCAGCAGCAGCTTGTTCAGCGGGTGCGACCCGAGCGGGGCGAAGAAACGATAGGCGAACATCAGGCCGCACGGCGCCGTCAGCAGCAAGGCGAGATAAGCGCCGGGCGTCTGCACCGCGTGCCAGTTGGGTAGCCATGGTCCTGCCAGATTCAGTAACAGCAACAGGCTGAGCATCAACAACGCTTCGCATCCGGCCAGCCAGAGGCTGCTGCGTGAGCGGGTATAGGCATAGCGGACGAGGTTGTGCAGGATCAGCATGCCGATGCAACCGAACAGCAGGCCGTAAATCAGCATCTGGTTCTGATTGGCCGCGGTCATGATCGCCGATTGCAGGGTGATGTACGGCCGTAACTGGTGTTCTGACACCAGCCGCAGGTAGACGTCGAGAGGTTTGTCGCTTTGCGGCAGCGGCAACATGAAATCGCTGCTGGGCAGGGGACGGTCAGCCTGGGGCTGCCCGGTGCCGGTGTTCAGTTGATCGATCAGCGTGTCGCCGTCGAGCACATACAGATTGAGGCGCGACAGGTCGGGGGCGAACACTCGCAGCAATTGTTCGTGCTTGCCGGGCGCCAGCCGAAAGCGTAGCCACAATGCACCTTCGGGCTCGGCCGCGGTGAGGCGGTCGAGTTCGATGGGGCTGAATTGATTGGTGTAGCGCGCGGAACGGATGTCGCTCAGCTGCAGGTCGCCCTGTTCGTCAAGCAATACCGCCCAGCCACTGCCTTGCGCGGCCTGTGCCGGGAGCATGCAGAGCAAGGTCAGCAGCGTGACAGTAAAACCTATGGCAATCCTGAGCCAGCGCACGGCGAAATCCCTTCGTAGGTTGATGCCAGATTATAACTATGCGCGGCGTCGGAACAGTCCGGCAAGGGCCTGAAGCCCAAGCCCTGCCGAACGGATCGCTTATTCCTGATTTTCGCCACGCTCGCGGGCAATGGCACGGTAGCCAATGTCCTTGCGATAGAAACTGCCTTCCCAATCAATCTTTGCCGCCAGTTTGTAAGCCTGTTGCTGGGCAGCATCAACGCTGGCGCCCATGGCGGTAGCGCAAAGAACGCGACCACCGGCGGTCACCACTTTACCGTCCTTGAGCGCAGTGCCGGCGTGGAAGACTTTGCCTTCCAGTGCGGAGGCTGCATCCAGGCCGTTGATGGCGACGCCTTTAGCGTAGTCGCCAGGATAACCGCCAGCCGCCAGCACGATACCGACGCTCGGACGTGGATCCCATTGCGCTTCGACCTTGTCCAGGGCTTGCGCCAGGGCCGCTTCGACCAGCAACACCAGGCTCGACTGCAAACGCAGCATCACCGGTTGGGTCTCAGGATCACCGAAACGGCAGTTGAACTCGATAACTTTTGGGTTACCAGCCTTGTCGATCATCAGGCCGGCATACAGGAAACCGGTGTAGACGTTGCCTTCATCGGCCATGCCGCGCACGGTCGGCCAGATCACCAGGTCCATGACGCGCTTGTGGACTTCAGCGGTCACGACCGGGGCAGGGGAGTAGGCACCCATGCCGCCGGTGTTCGGGCCGGTGTCGCCGTCGCCGACGCGTTTGTGGTCCTGGCTGGTAGCCATCGGCAGCACGTTCTTGCCGTCGACCATGACGATGAAGCTGGCCTCTTCGCCATCCAGGAATTCTTCGATCACGACCCGCGAACCGGCGTCGCCGAATGCGTTGCCCGCGAGCATGTCGCGCACGGCGTCTTCGGCTTCGGCCAGGGTCATGGCAACGATCACGCCTTTACCGGCGGCCAGGCCATCGGCCTTGATCACGATCGGTGCACCTTTTTCACGCAGATAAGCCAGGGCCGGCTCGATCTCGGTGAAGTTCTGATAGTCGGCTGTCGGGATCTTGTGGCGCGCCAGGAAGTCCTTGGTGAAGGCTTTTGAACCTTCCAACTGGGCCGCACCGGCCGTCGGACCGAAGCAATCCAGGCCACGGGAGCGGAACAGATCGACGACGCCAGCGACCAGAGGCACTTCCGGGCCAACGATGGTCAGGGAGACGTTCTTCTCGGCAAAATCGGCCAGTTGCTCAAGGGCCAGCACGTCGATAGCGACGTTCTCGCACTTGGCTTCAATGGCGGTGCCGG
Source organism: Pseudomonas sp. LBUM1669 (assembly GCF_059695705.1). NCBI lineage: Bacteria > Pseudomonadati > Pseudomonadota > Gammaproteobacteria > Pseudomonadales > Pseudomonadaceae > Pseudomonas > Pseudomonas sp. LBUM1669. The sequence goes on from NZ_CP166784.1 coordinate 701,997, forward strand.
CGTTGCCCGGGGCAACGAACACTTTCTGCACGCGCGGATCCTGAGCCACTTTCCAGGCCAGTGCGTGTTCACGGCCACCGCTGCCAATGATCAAAACATTCATTTCAAAAACCTCGGATGACGCTAATTCTGTGGAGCAGCCTCAGCTGCCTGGCTAACGATGCGCGGTATCCGCCGTGCACCGAACCTGTAGGAGCGAGGCTTGCCCGCGAAGGCCTCACCTCGGTATTGCAGTTGCACCGCAGCGTCCTCTTCGCGGGCAAGCCTCGCTCCTACAGAAGCAAAGAGCAAAAATCAGTGACGGAAGTGGCGCATGCCGGTGAATACCATGGCTATGCCGGCTTCATCAGCAGCAGCAATCACTTCCGCATCACGCATCGAGCCGCCTGGCTGGATCACCGCAGTGATGCCAACCTTGGCCGCGTTATCCAAGCCGTCGCGGAACGGGAAGAACGCGTCGGAGGCCATCACCGAGCCTGCCACCTGCAAACCGGCGTGTTCAGCCTTGATCGCGGCGATACGCGCAGAGTTCACGCGGCTCATCTGGCCAGCGCCGACACCGATGGTCTGACGGTTCTTGGCGTAGACGATGGCGTTGGACTTAACGTACTTGGCAACTTTCCAGGCGAAGATCAGGTCGTGGATTTCCTGTTCGGTCGGGGCGCGCTTGGTCACGACTTTCAGGTCATCGGCGCCGATCATGCCGATGTCGCGGCTCTGCACCAGCAGACCACCGTTGACGCGTTTGTAGTCCCAGGCAGCGGCGCGATCAGCCGACCACTCGCCGCAGGCCAGCAGGCGCACGTTGGCTTTTGCCGCCACGATGGCGCGGGCTTCTTCGCTGACGCTTGGGGCGATGATCACTTCGACGAACTGACGCTCGACGATGGCCTTGGCGGTTTCAGCATCCAGCTCGCGGTTGAACGCGATGATGCCGCCGAACGCCGACTCGGTGTCGGTGGCGTAGGCCAGTTCATAGGCCTGGCGGATGCCGCCTTCGGCGTCCGGGCTCACAGCCACGCCGCACGGGTTGGCGTGCTTGACGATCACGCAGGCTGGCTTGACGAAGCTCTTCACGCATTCCAGCGCGGCGTCGGTGTCGGCCACGTTGTTGTATGACAGTTCTTTGCCTTGCAGTTGGGTCGCGGTGGCGATACCGACTTCCGCAGGCTTGGTTTCAACGTAGAACGCCGCGCTCTGGTGCGGGTTCTCGCCGTAGCGCATTTCCTGAGCCTTGACGAACTGGCTGTTGAAGGTGCGCGGGAACTCGCTGCGACCTTCGGTGCTGAGGGTCTCAGCGGCCTGGTTCACGGTGCCCATGTAGTTGGCGATCATGCCGTCATAGGCGGCGGTGTGTTCGAAAGCCTTGAGCATCAGGTCGAAACGCTGAGCGTAGGTCAGGCCGCCGGCCTTCAGGCTTTCCAGTACGTTGGCGTAATCGCTGGCGTTCACCACGATGGCCACGTCTTTATGGTTTTTGGCTGCCGAACGGACCATGGTCGGGCCGCCGATGTCGATGTTTTCGATAGCGGTCGGCAGGTCGCAGCCTGGCTTGTTGATGGTGGCTTCGAACGGGTACAGGTTGACCGCTACCAGATCGATCGGCTTGATGCCGTGCTCGCTCATGATGGCGTCATCGATACCGCGACGACCGAGGATCCCGCCGTGGATTTTCGGGTGCAGGGTTTTCACCCGACCGTCCATCATTTCTGCGAAACCGGTGTAATCCGCGACTTCCACTGCGGCAACACCGTTGTCGCGCAGCAGCTTGAACGTTCCGCCGGTGGAGAGGATCTCGACGCCCAGGGCTTCAAGCTCTTTGGCGAATTCGAGGATCCCGGTCTTGTCGGAAACGCTGATCAAGGCGCGGCGGATCGGCAGGCGGGTAGTCTGGTCGGTCATTTCAATTTCCATCAAAAGCAAAGGAGTCAGCAAAAAAGGCGACCGTTTTTACGCGGGCGCCTTTCTGGTTTGATTGAATGCTTACAGCAAATCGTACTGCTTGAGTTTCTTGCGCAGCGTGCCTCGGTTCAGACCGAGCAGCTCGCTGGCCTTGGTCTGGTTGCCCTTGACGTAGTTCATCACGCACTCGAGCAGGGGCGCCTCGACTTCGGAGAGCACCAGGTTGTACACATCCGTGACGGCAGCGCCCTCAAGGTGGGCGAAATAATTGTGCAGCGCCTTCTCGACACTCCCGCGAAGGGTCTGGCCTTCTTCGCTCGGCGTATTGAGGTGCTGTTTCAAATTCACGTTGTCGCTCACGGGTGTTGTTCCACTCACTAAAGTCTCGGTCATCATCGTCATGCGGCCACCCCTTCTCCGTCCCCTGTCAGGCTCTTGTAACGTTCGGCGAAGAAGCCCTGAACGTTGGCGCATTGTGCTTCCGTATCTTCCAAACGATTGAAGTGGGCGCGAAACTCCCTGGCGCCCGGCAAGGTTGCGAGATACCAGCCCACATGCTTTCGAGCGATACGGACGCCCATCACGTCTCCATAGAAGACGTGCAGCGCAGCCAGATGCTCTAGCAGAATGCGTTCCACCTCGATCAATTCCAGCGCCGGGAGTTTTTCGCCGGTACGCAGGAAATGATCGATCTCACGAAAAATCCACGGCCGCCCCTGGGCGGCCCGGCCTACCAGCAGGCCATCGGCACCGGTCGCGTCGAGCACGTACCGGGCCTTCTCGGGCGAATCGATATCGCCGTTGGCAAAGACCGGAATCGACACCGCCTGCTTGATCGCGGCAATGGTGTCGTACTCGGCTTCACCGGTGTACAGGTCGGCACGGGTGCGGCCATGGACCGCCAGCGCCGTAATGCCTGCCTGCTCGGCGATCTTCGCCACCGTCAGACCGTTCTTGTTGTCCCGGTCCCAGCCGGTACGGATCTTCAAGGTGACCGGCACATCAACCGCAGCCACGACGGCCTGCAGGATCTCGGTCACCAGTGCCTCATCCTTCAACAGGGCGGAACCCGCGGCCTTGTTGCAGACCTTCTTCGCCGGACAGCCCATGTTGATGTCAATAATCTGTGCGCCCAGTTCGACGTTGGCTCGGGCCGCATCCGCCAGCATCTGTGCATCACCACCGGCGATCTGGACCGAGCGGGGCTCGGGATCACCTTCGTGGATCATGCGCATCCGCGATTTGCGGGTGTTCCACAAGCTCATGTCGCTGGTGACCATTTCCGAGACTACAAGCCCTGCGCCCAGTCGCTTGCACAGCTGACGAAAGGGCTGGTCGGTGACGCCCGCCATGGGGGCGAGAATCAAGCCGTTGTGCAATGTATATGGACCGATGCGTACCGCCGACATAGGACTTCCCTGTTGTGGGGCCGGATCATGAGAGTTCGAAAAAGGGTTGGCATGATACCCGCTCTCGATGACTGGATAAAGGCTGAATTGAACAAAATCTGAACAGTAATTCTGTTATCGCCAGCGGTTTGGGCTGAGCGGTCAAAGTCAGAAATATGCCGCCAAAGCGGTAACACTGAAGCGTTTCACTCGGGTGAGTGGAAGCTCAGGCTGTAATTCACCGCTTTGGAGCCTGGATCGAGGATATCCAGTGCGATGTGGATCGGCGTTTGCGGCGGCATCTCTGCCAGGCCTTCGAGGTCGCCGTTGAGGTACTCGCCGGGCTTGAAGCGACGGCTGGCGATCAGGTGGCCGTTAAGGTCGGCGAAACGCAGTTCCAGCAGCGGGAAGGGTTGGGAGAAGGGCGCACGGTTGTAGATGATTGCATCGACCACCAAGGCACCGTTGAATTCAGGGTGGCTGCGGACCACCAGGTTGCTGCTTTTGATTTTCGCGATATCAACTTTCGATGGCACCGTGCAGCCGACTTGCGGGCACAGTTGCTGAAACCACGGACGGTACTGATCCTGGCGCGCCAGTTCGTCGAAGTGGTAAGCGATGTATTGGCCGGCGAGAGCGGCGGTACCGAGCAGGACCAGCAGCAGCCAGAAAAGCCGTCGGCCCCAGGGGGAGCGACGTTGTTGCCAATCCAGTTGCAGCGGGTCGTCGGTCAAGTCCTGCAAGGCGTCGACACGTTCGGTCGACTCGCTGCGTTCGTGTCGCTTGCGCAAAGGGACAATTGGGGGCCGGTCGTCGTCAGGTACATCGGTTGCCGATAGACGATCATGGTGCAGGGGCACGTCGAGTGGATCATTCAGGCGCAGTTGCGGCACCTGGGGCTCGTCGTCCAGATCAACCGGTTCCAGCGAGAACGAAGGTTCAGTGCGCGAGTGCTTGCCCGGTTCTGTCTGCGTTTCCCGTTGGTCGGCTTCGACCGCCTGGGCGCGATCGGCCGCCGATTCGCTGAAGAGGCTGTCTGACCAGGGCTCTTCGTCGTGCTCCACAGAGTCGCGCCGAGCGCTGAGACCGTCTTCGCGGTGCCGGCCGAATTCCGTGGTCGGCTGGATTTCCCGTTGCTCGAGCCGGGCGAGTTCTTCGTCCAGGTCCAGGCTGTCCAGATCCATTTCGGCAGCGGTCCATTGCTTTTGGCTGATGGCTCGCTGTGCCGGCGGTTCGACAATGGCCGGGGCGACCGGTTTGACCGCTTCCTTGCCGGCCCGTTGCTCAAGCAGCTGCTTGGCGGCGTTGAATACCTGCAAGCACGAGCCGCAACGAACCACTCCGCGAGCCACGCTCAATTGAGCATGGTTGACGCGGAAGCTGGTTTGGCAATGCGGGCACTGGGTGACGAAGCTGTCGGTCATGCGGCGATCCGGTTTATGCAGGCGCTCATTCTAGCGCCGACGGCCAGTGATGCGCACCCAGCCATCGCGATTGGCGATCGGGTCCAGATCGAAGTCTTGAGCGTAGGCTTTGGCGACTTCTTCGCCTTGCTCGGCGAGGATGCCCGACAACGCCAGACGACCACCGGGCTTGACCAGGCTGGACAATTGCGGCGCCAGGGAAACCAGCGGTCCGGCCAGAATGTTGGCCACCAGCACGTCGGCCTGAACCTGTGGCAGATCTTCCGGCAGGTACAGCGGCAAGAGTGCATCGGCAATGTTGTTGCGCCCGGCGTTGTCACGGGACGCTTCCAGCGCCTGGACGTCGATGTCGGTGCCGACGGCTTCCTTGGCGCCCAGCAGCAGGGCGGCAATCGCCAAGATCCCCGAGCCGCAACCGAAGTCGAGGACGTTGCAGTCTTTGAGGTCCTGACCGTCGAGCCATTCCAGGCACAGTGCGGTGGTCGGGTGGGTGCCGGTGCCGAACGCCAGGCCCGGGTCCAGCAGAATGTTCACGGCGTCGGGTTCAGGGGCAGCGTGCCAGCTTGGAACGATCCACAGGCGTTGGCCGAAGCGCATTGGCTGAAAATCGTCCATCCAGCTGCGTTCCCAGTCCTGGTCTTCGATGACTTCGCTGTGATGCTCGGGCAGCGGGCTGCCGGTCAGCAACTCAAGATGAGCCAGCACGCTGGCCGCTTCGGTGCCGCCTTCGAACAGGGCCAGCAGGTGAGTGTGCGACCACAGTGGCGTGGTATTGAGTTCCGGCTCGAAGATCGGCTGGTCTTCGGCGTCCATGAACGTCACCGATACGGCGCCCACTTCAAGGAAAGCGTCTTCGTAGGTTTCGGCTTGTTCTGGGCTGATGGCGAGACGGACTTGCAGCCAAGGCATGGCGGGCACCTTTGAAAAATATTGATTGCAGCCTAGCGGGCTGCGAGAAGCGCGCAAGTTTACGCGAGCGCGCGACAGAAGACGACCGGGTTGCCAGGGTTCAGCGGTTAACAAATCACCTGTGGCGAGGGAGCTTGCTCCCGCTGGAGCGCGAAGCGCTCCCAAAATGGCAAGGTCGGATCAGTCTGATAAAGCGAAGTTGAATGGTTTGCGGTTGCTGCGCAGCCGAGCGGGAGCAAGCTCCCTCGCCACAGGGTTTCTGTGCGTAGCAATCTCCAGAAACAACAAAGCCGCCCTAGGGCGGCTTTGTTGATCGGGCTAAAGCTTAGTGCTTTTCGCCAGCCAGCTTGTGTTCCAGGTAGTGGATGTTGATCCCACCTTTGCAGAAGCCTTCATCGCGGACCAGGTCACGGTGCAGCGGGATGTTGGTCTTGATCCCGTCGACAACGATTTCGTCCAGCGCATTGCGCATGCGCGCCAACGCTTCGTCACGGGTTGCGCCGTAGGTGATCAGCTTGCCGATCAACGAATCGTAGTTCGGCGGAACGGCATAACCGCTGTACAGGTGCGAATCGACGCGAACGCCGTTGCCGCCTGGAGCGTGGAAATGCTTGACCGTGCCTGGGCTTGGCATGAAGGTTTTCGGGTCTTCGGCGTTGATCCGGCATTCCAGTGCATGACCGCGGATAACCACGTCTTCCTGGGTGTACGACAGCTTGTTGCCAGCGGCGATGCTGAGCATCTCCTTGACGATGTCGATGCCGGTGACCATTTCCGAAACCGGGTGTTCAACCTGAACGCGGGTGTTCATTTCGATGAAATAGAACGCGCCGTTCTCGTACAGGAACTCGAACGTGCCCGCGCCACGGTAGTTGATGTCGATGCACGCCTTGACGCAGCGGGCGAGGACTTCAGCACGAGCCTTCTCGTCGATGCCCGGTGCTGGCGCTTCTTCGAGAACCTTCTGGTGACGACGTTGCAGTGAGCAATCGCGGTCGCCCAGATGGATGGCGTGGCCCTGGCCATCGGAAAGCACCTGGACTTCCACGTGACGTGGGTTGGTCAGGAATTTTTCCAGATAGACCATCGGGTTGCCAAAGGCAGCGCCTGCTTCGGTGCGGGTCAGTTTGGCGAAGGAGATCAGGTCTTCTTCTTTATGCACAACGCGCATGCCGCGACCACCACCGCCGCCAGCGGCTTTGATGATCACCGGGTAACCGACTTCGCGACCGATGCGCAGAGCGGTTTCTTCGTCTTCCGGCAGTGGGCCGTCGGAACCCGGAACAGTTGGAACGCCAGCCGCGATCATGGCGTGCTTGGCCGATACCTTGTCGCCCATCAGGCGAATGGTGTCGGCTTTCGGGCCAATGAACGCGAAGCCGGAGTTCTCGACCTGTTCAGCGAAATCAGCGTTTTCCGCAAGGAAACCGTAGCCTGGGTGAATGGCGGTGGCGCCGGTCACTTCAGCCGCGGCGATGATGGCCGGAATGTGCAGGTAAGAGTGGGCGGCCGAGGCCGGACCGATGCAGACGGATTCATCTGCCAGGCCCAGGTGCATCAGCTCTTTGTCGGCCTTGGAGTAAACGGCGACAGTCTTGATGCCCATCTCTTTGCAGGCGCGCAGGATCCGCAGGGCGATCTCACCGCGGTTGGCGATCAGAACTTTTTCCAACTTCGCAGTCATCAAAGTCTCTCCGCGGTTCAAACGATGGTGAACAGCGGTTGGTCGTACTCAACCGGCTGGCCGTCTTCGACGAGGATGGATTCGATCACACCGCTGGTTTCAGCTTCGATGTGGTTCATCATCTTCATGGCTTCGACGATGCACAGAGTGTCGCCTTTCTTCACGGTCTGGCCGACTTCAACGAAGGACGGCGAGCCTGGCGAAGATTTGCGATAGAAGGTGCCGACCATCGGCGAACGGGCAACGGTGCCGTTCAGCACTGGCGCGGCCGGAGCAGCAGGCGCTGCAGCGGCGACCGGAGCAGCAGCCACTGGCGCAGGCGCCTGTTGCATCGGAGCCGGTGCGTAGAACTGCTGAGCCGGGGTTTTGCTATGACGGCTGATGCGTACGGACTCTTCGCCTTCCTTGATCTCGAGCTCGTCGATGCCGGACTCTTCCAGCAGTTCGATCAGTTTCTTAACTTTACGGATATCCATGAATCATCAACTCCCAAGGGTCGGTCAGGGGCGTTTAACGCTTGTTGTTCAAGTCGTTGCCTGTCTTTCAAGCTGCTCTAGTGCGGCCTCCAGGGCCAGTCGATAACCGCTGGCGCCAAGGCCGCAGATCACTCCCACCGCTACGTCGGAGAAGTAAGAGTGATGGCGGAAAGGTTCGCGTTTGTGCACGTTAGACAAATGCACTTCGATGAATGGGATGCTCACCGCCAGCAGCGCGTCACGTAATGCGACACTTGTGTGTGTAAAAGCTGCTGGATTGATCAGAATGAAGTCCACACCTTCGCCACGGGCAGCGTGGATGCGGTCAATCAATTCGTACTCGGCGTTGCTTTGCAGGTAAAGCAAATGATGGCCGGCTTCACGGGCACGGCGTTCCAGGTCCTGGTTGATCTGCGCCAGTGTCGTAGCGCCGTAGGTACCCGGTTCGCGGGTGCCGAGCAAGTTCAGGTTGGGGCCGTGCAGAACCAATAACGTCGCCATCTGCTGTTCCTTGTTATCTGTGTGCAGTTGTCAGAACTCGGCGACTATGCCGCAAAGCCTTTGTGACTGTCCAGTTCTATGCAATAGCCAGCACGATAGCCGATGTTTGCGCGAAATATGTGACCGGCTTGTTAAATCCGGTCATTTGCTTTCGCAACACGTTCGGCGAAGTCTGCTGCGTTGATCTCGCCGATCACTCGCACATCGGTCCGTTCGACACCGTCTTTGCCGAAAAACATCAGGGCCGGAGGGCCGAACAGTTTGTAGCGATCGAGCAAGGCGCGTTGCTCGGCATTGCTGGCGGTGATGTCGAAGCGCACGAGACGATAGCCTTTCAGTCGTTCGACGACGGTGGCGTCGTTGAGCACTTCGCGTTCGATGACTTTGCAGCTGATGCACCAGTCGGCGTACCAGTCGAGCAGCAGCGGGGTGCCGGCGGATCGGGCGTCGGCGAGGACGCGATCCAGGTCCGCCGGGGTGCTGATGGTTTGCCAGGCGCCGGTGTTTTGCGGCTGTTCATTGCCGGCAATGATGCGTGGTGAGCCAATCGGGTTGAGCGGGTCGGTCTGCCCGCTGAACGCTCCGAACCAACAGGCCAGCGCGTAAAACAGCAGGAACATCCCGAGCAGTTGGCCGAGGCGTTTTCGCGGCGGTTTGTAGACGAACTCCAGCGCGCCCATGAACAAGCCGACGCCGCCGGCCAGCAAACCGATCAGCAGCAAGGTGATTTGCCCTGGCAACACGCGACTGACCAGTCCGATCGCCAGCCCCAGCAGCAATACGCCAATCGCATTTTTCACATAGACCAGCCACGGCCCGCTTTTCGGCAGCCAGGCTGCGCCGCCGGTGGCCACAAGCAACAGCGGCGCGCCCATGCCGAGGCCGAGCATGAACAGTTTCAAACCACCCCCCAGCGCATCGCCGCTGGCGCTGATGTAAAGCAGCGCGCCGGCCAGCGGCGCCGACACGCAGGGCGACACCAGCAGGCTGGATACCACGCCCAGGACCGCGGCGCCCCATAGCGAACCGCCTTCGGTGCGGCCGGCGATCCGGTCCAGGCGACTGCTGATGGCGTGGGGCAACTTGAGTTCGAACACGCCGAACATCGCGAGGGCAAACACCGCAAAAAACATCGCGAACGGCACCAGCACCCACGCCGATTGCAGGCGCGCCTGAAGGTTGAGCTGGGCGCCGAACAGGCCCATCAATGCCCCCAGCAGGGCGAAACAGGCAGCCATTGGCAGCACGTAAGCGAGCGACAGATTGAAACCGCGCAACCCGCCGACCTGGCCGCGCAATACCACGCCGGAGAGGATCGGCAGCATCGGCAACACGCACGGGGTGAAGGTCAACCCCAGACCCGCAAGAAAGAACAAGGCGAGCTCGCGCCAGGTCCAGGTCTGGGCGGTGGCGGGCGTCGGTGCGCCAATGCCGTCAATGTTCAGTCGTTCGGTTTCGGGCGGATAACACAGGCCTTTGTCGGCGCAGCCCTGATAGGTCACGACCAGCGTGAAGGCGCGCGGATCGGTGCGCGGCACTTCGACGTCGAGCACGCCGTGATAGACCTCGACGTCGCCAAAGTACTCATCGTGCTTCTGTTCGCCCTTGGGCAATTGCGCCGCGCCTAAGCCAACTTCGGCAGGATCGGCGCGAAACTGAAAGCGATGCCGATAGAGGTAGTAACCCTCGGTCGCGACAAACCGCAGCTTGATCGATTGCGGCGTGCTGTCGACCAGACGCAGCTGAAACGCCTCGCGCACCGGCAGGAAGTCGGCGCTGTTGTTGATCGAGCCCAGGGTGGAACTGGGCCGACTCTCCAGCAACCCGGCGGCGGTGGCCGGCAGGGCGAGCACTAAAAGCAGCAGGCAGAGCAAGCGGCGCATGACAATCTCGCGTATCGAAAGTGAGGGCATGATAGCGGACAGTCGCGCGGATTGCCCCGCCCCTGTAGGAGCGAGGCTTGCCCGCGAAGAACGATTACGCGGTTTGTCCGAATGACCGCATCGTATGGTTCGCGGGCAAGCCTCGCTCCTACGGGGGGCTGGGGTGTGTCAGACGCGGAAGGCCTGAACGGCTGTATGCAGTCGCCCACCCAACACCAACAAATTCTCCCCTTGCACGCGTCCCTCGCCGATGCGCAACAAGTTATCCCCACCCAACTGGTGAATCCGCTCACTGTGATCGCGGATCTCACTGACGGCGCCACTCTGCTGCGCAGTGACATCGGCAATGCGCACGGCAGTGTCGGAAATGGTCTGGATCGCCCCGACGATTTTATCCAGGGCACCGTCGGCCGCTTGCGCTTGATTGGCCGTGGCTTCGGCGTGTTCGACCTGGGCGCGCATGCCTTCCACCGATTGCCGCGCGGCGGCTTGCAGGCCGGCGATCAAGGTCTGGATCTCTGCCGTGGCCCCGGCGGTGCGTTGCGCCAGTGAGCGAACCTCCTCCGCCACCACCGCAAATCCACGACCCATCTCCCCGGCGCGGGCGGCTTCGATGGCGGCGTTCAGGGCCAGCAGGTTGGTCTGGTCGGCAATCGAGCGGATCACCGTCAGCACGCCGCCGATGGTCGCCGACTCTTCAGCCAGGTGCTCGATCATTTGCGCATTGCCTTGCACTTCACCCACCAGCGCATGCAAGCCGGTGAGGCTCAAGCCGATGACCTGCTGACCATGCTCGACCGCCAATCCGGCGTGACGACTGGCGTCGGCGGCCTGGCTGGCATCGCCGGCAACTTGTTGAATCGTTGCTTCCAGTTCACCCAGAGAATCACGGATCAGCGCGGTGTCGCCCGCCTGGTGTTCGGCACCGCTGTGCAAGTCGTTGCTCAACTCGGCCAGGGTGCGGCTGCTGCAGGCCACCTGCTCGGCATTGAGGCGAATGGTCCCCACCAGGTCCACCAGATAGGCGCGCAAGCGATTGAGCGAGGCTTCAATGTCGTGCAGTTCGCGATTGGTTTTGCCCAATTGAATGTCCTGGCTGAAGTCGCCTTCGGCCCAGGTCGAAAGGGCTGGGGCGAGGTTGGTCAGTGTCCGGGCCAGTTTCCGTTGCAAGGTGTCGATCAACAAGGCAATCAGCAGAATCAGGCCGATCATCACGCCTTGCATCAAGCGCACTTCGCCCTGGATCTGCCCGTGCTGGGCGCGGACCACTGGCTCCAGGCCGGCAATGGCCTGCTGTACGTCGGCGATTTTCAGGTGTGTCGCGGCGCTGAGGTCGGTGCGTTTCTGGATCTGCTCGCGAGTGCGCGCCAGTTCAGCGGGGTAACGCGTCAGCAGGCTGTTGAGTTCCCGTTTGAGACCGACCCCGGCATCTTCGGCGACGGTTTTTTCGGTGTTCTCCAACCCCATCATTGCGGCGAAATCATCCGTGCCGGATTCGCTGCTCGCGGCCACGCCGAGCAGCGGCAAGGCGCCGATCAGCTCAGACTGCGCGCGGATGCTGGCGACTTCGCGCTCGACATCGGCGGCCAGTTCACTGCGGCCGCTGCTGACCAGTTTGTCCCGGGCCAGCGACAGTTTGCCCAAGTGCTGGGACGCAGCGAGCAAGGGCGCGAGGTAGGCCGCGTTACCGCTGGCGTATTGGCTCAACTGGTCGAGGCTGGCGCCGAGTTCGCGTTCGGCTTGCAGCAGCAGCGCCTGAGGATCACCGGCGAGTTTTCCGGCAGCCAGCAGGTCGGTTTTGCTGAATTCACTCAGGTTCGACAGGCTCGGACGCAAGGTGTCGGCCAGGGCCGGCGGCAACTCAGCGAGTTCCTTTTGCAGGCCGTCGATGGCCTGGCTGGCGCTGCTCAGGCGCAGGGCATCGCCGCTGGCGAGGTAATCCTCGACGTTGCGCGCTACTTCATTTTGAAATTGCTGAGACAAACCGAGGTAACGCTCCATCAGCAGATAAGGGCGTTCGAGGGCTTTTTGTGACCACCAGAGCGTCGCGCCAAGGGCCACGCACACGGCGACTAAAAGGAGGGTGTTGAGATTGGTCAGCAGCTTCAGGCGCATCGCGGGTGTACCAACGGCAGAATGGTAAGCGCCTGAAGTTATTGCGTTTCTGTTACAGGGTTATGACCGAATGGGTCCATTCCGATGAAAAAGTGGCACTTTGCTTTGACGTCCGCGCGGCCTGCACGCGGTTGCGTCCACCGTCCTTGGCGCGGTACAGCGCTTCGTCGGCCTGGCTGGCCATCATCAGGCTGTCGGAGTGTTCGCACAGTTCCACCACCCCGGCGCTGAACGTGCACCAAAGGTCCTGGGGTTGGGCCGGGTAGTGGATTTCGGCAAAGCGCTGACGGATCTCATCGAGCACTTTGTGGGCCGCTTCGAGATCGGTGTCCGGCATGACAATGGCGAATTCTTCGCCGCCATAGCGGCCGATGAAATCGGTCTTGCGCAGCCGCTGCTTGAGGAACAGCGCCAGGCTCTTGATCACCCGGTCGCCCATGGGATGGCCGTGGCTGTCGTTGACCCGTTTGAAGTGGTCGATGTCGAGCATCGCAAAACTCAACGGCTTGCTCTCGCGGCGGGCGCGGAAGCTGCAGTCTTCGAGCAATTGCAGGATGTGGGTGTGGTTGTACAAACCGGTCAGGCTGTCGCGCACCATCCGCGCTTTCAGATTGCGTGCCCGCGCCGCGCGGTTGCGCACGGTGGTAATCAGGTGTCGAGGCTTGATCGGTTTGGTCAGGAAGTCATCGCCGCCTTCGCTCATGGCGTCGAGTTGCTTGTCCAGATCGTCTTCGGCCGACAGGTAAATGATCGGCACGCTGACGTAACGGTCGTTGTGACGGATCACCTTGGCCAGTTCCGTGCCGGTGCAGGTCGGCATGTACATGTCGAGGATGATCAGGTCCGGCTGAAAGTCCGCCAGTTCGGCCATGGCCTGAATCGGGTCGATCAAGGTGCGCGTGACAATGCCGGCGCTGTTCAGCAGGCGCTCGGTGTGCAAGGCCTGGGCGCGGGAGTCGTCGATGATCAGCACTTTATAAGGTTCGTACTGGGCGACACAGGTCAGGACTTCGATCTTCTCCAACAGGCTCGAGGCTTCGAGGGTGCCGGTGAGAAATTCCTGGCCACCGGCGCGCACGGCGGCGAGGCGGGTCGGGGTGTCGGTTTCGTTCAGGCTGAAGAACAGCAGCGGTAAAGGTTCGTCCAGTCCGACCTGGGCTTCGGCGGCCAGTTTCAGGCCGATACCGGTGCCACTGAAGTCCACGTCCATAACGATCGCCGCGGGCAGGCGCTCGATCATCGAGGAGCGAAACGCAGCGACGCTGTCCAGGGATTGGGCGCTGAGCCCGAAAAATTCCAGCTGCTTGGCCAGGCGCTCGGCGCGGTCGTGATCCTGCAGCATCACGTAGATCGGCTTGCGCAGCGGTGGCAGGAAAGTCTGTTCGAGCTGATCGCCGTGACGCAGGCCAGTGCGCGACAGACGCTGCATCAAGCGATTGAGGTCAGTGATCAGTCCGCTGCTCAGGCGTCCGCGATTGGCGTCGACAGCTTCCAGCGACAGGCCTATGTGGCGCGACAGTTGGGTGTGCTCCGGTTGTTCGAAACGCTCGGCAAACCGCAGCAGGCGCAGGTTGGCCTCGCTCAGTTCCGACAAGTCGGTGGCGGACCACTCGCTGCGTTGCAGGCGCTGCCATATCTCAAGAATCTGACGTGCCTGATGAATTACCCGCTGGGCAAAGTGGTGCTTGAGGCGCTCACGGCTGGGGTCTTCTGGCTCGGTCATATCCTGACTACTAGTTAGGGTGCATGCTGAGATCGACTGGTGGCTCTATGCTAGCACCTCTTTTCAATCCCATGAGCGTCGTGTGTCAATAATCTGCAAAGCGGCCTCATTCAGTTCCTGACTGGTTGGTCGCAAAGGCTCGCCGCTGTGCGCAATCATGTAGCAGCTGGCGCAGCCTGCGTTCGGCTGCGAAGCAGTCGTAAAACCTGAGCGCGAGGTATTCCTGAAACACCACATTGCCTGATTTCACGACGGCTGCGCAGCCGAACGCAGGCTACGCCAGCTGCTACAAAGGTGTGTGCTTCATTTATAGTGGCGCCTCGACCCGATTAATACGCGGCAAACGAGGCACGATGGCGTAGGGTTGTGGTCGAACCGATGAACTCAAGTGATTGAAAGGATATCGCCATGCTGGACTGGAAGAATCGCGCGGGCAGCGCGCCTGAACGTGCCGCTGAACCGAAATCGGCCACCCGCAGTTACGTCGGCGGCCTGTTGTTCAGCCGGGCGCTGGCCACGTTGATTGGCCTTTACCTGCTGGTGACGATAGGGCTGGGTTGGTATTGGAGCCAGGAGCCTGCGCTGTTCCCGGTTCAACAGAATGCTCAAGTGGCGGCCGAGAAAGAAGGCAAGCAGATGGTCATCGGGTACACCACGGTGGAAACCCTCAAGACCGTCGCCGGTACGTTGCTGAGCAAACCAGGTGGCTATATTTCCAACGACCGTTTCCCGCCGGGCCTGTGGATGGACAACACGCCTAGCTGGGAATATGGCGTATTGGTCCAGGTTCGCGACCTGAGTCGTGCAATGCGTAAAGACTTCGCGCGTTCCCAGTCGCAGTCCACCGAAGACGCTGACCTGGCCAAGGCCGAGCCGCGTTTCAACTTCGACAACAAGAGCTGGGTGCTGCCCTCCAGTGAGTCCGAATACCAGGAAGGCATCAATTCCCTGAGCCGTTATCAGGCGCGTCTGTCCGATCCGAGTCAAAAAAGCGCACTGTTCTATGCCCGCGCCGACAACCTGAACAACTGGCTGGGCGATGTCGGCACCCGTTTGGGTTCGCTGTCGCAACGGCTGTCGGCCAGCGTCGGCCGTGTCAAGCTCAATACCGCACTGAAAACCGAAGTCCTGGCCCCGGGTCAGGTGCCGCAGGTCGATGAAGAAATCGTCGAAACCCCGTGGATGCAGATCGACAACGTGTTCTATGAAGCCCGCGGCCAGGCCTGGGCGTTATCGCACTTGCTGCGCGCCATCGAAGTCGACTTCGCCGATGTGCTGGCCAAGAAGAACGCCACGGTCAGCGTGCGTCAGATCATTCGTGAGCTGGAAGCTTCGCAAGAGCCTGTCTGGAGCCCGATGATCCTCAATGGCAGCGGCTTCGGTGTGCTGGCCAACCACTCGCTGGTCATGGCCAATTACATCTCCCGGGCGAACGCTGCAGTGATCGATCTGCGTCAACTGCTCAATCAGGGCTGAGTCATGGGGGATAACGCCAAAGAGGCCGCCCATCGCGCGGCCTCGGATGCCGAACACATCGCCTGGGTCGACGAGCAGGACAACCTGCTCGGCGCCCTGGTCCGCTCCGACCTGCGCGAACGCGGGCTGATCGGGCGTGGCACCTACATCATGCTGTTCAACTCGGCCGGTGAACTGTGCGTTCATCGTCGAACCCTGAGCAAGGCCATTTACCCCGGTTACTGGGATGTGGCGGCGGGCGGCATGGTGCTCGCCACCGAGACGTATGCCGAATCGGCTGCACGTGAACTGGAAGAAGAGCTGGGCGTGAGCGGCGTGGAGTTGACCGCCCACGATCACTTCTTCTTCGAGGACACCGGCAATCGCCTCTGGTGTTCGGCGTTTTCGGCGGTGTGGGACGGCCCGTTGATCCTGCAACCGGAAGAAGTGCTGGAAGCGCGTTTCATCCCCGTCGATCAAGTCATGCTGGAAATCCAGCAAAAGCCTTATTGCCCGGACTCCCTGGCCGCGTTGAAGCGCTATCTGCGTGCCTGTGGCGAGGACGTCGCAAAAGAGCTGTAAATTGGCGCCGATTGGCTCTTAGCAAGTCGGCTTTTTGCCGTTACACTGCGCGACCTTTTCAAACTGAACCAGCATTGCTCTCTGTAGGAGCGAAGCGTGCTCGCGAAGGACGTTAACGAAAACGCGTGCATCCAGATTGTATGCATCGTCCTTGCGTTCTTCGCGAGCACGCTTCGCTCCTACAAGTCTGTACCGGTTCAGTAGCGCTGCCCCTGCCTGAGTGGGGCTTCGCGGTCGATGGCAGCTTCCCAAGTTGCCGCGACCAGTCTTTGTCCTCCCAAGAGGATTGCCGGTGGCCAAAAAAGCCGCATCCTTCGCCGCCCTTGGTGGCTTGGTATTTTCCACCGACGCAGGTCGTCATTGCCCGGATTGCAGTCAACCGGTGGACTCCTGCATCTGCAAACAGACCGTTATCCCTGCCGGCGACGGCATCGCTCGCGTACGTCGCGAAAGCAAGGGGCGTGGCGGCAAGACGGTGACCACCATCACCGGCGTGCCGTTGGCGGAAGAAGCGCTCAAGGACCTGGCCACCACGTTGAAGAAACGCTGTGGCACCGGGGGAGCGTTGAAAGACGGAATCATCGAAATCCAGGGCGATCATGTCGAGCTACTCTTGGCTGAACTGATCAAGCTGGGTTTCAAAGCGAAGAAGTCCGGCGGCTAGCAGCCTCTGTGAAAACCACCCTCGGCTTGATCCAGTCCCGATTCAACTCTGGCCTGGCGTCGTCTACATGGTTTTCACAGAGCCTGTTCTGACCGGTTTCTAAACTCAGTGCTGAATGTGAGGTCTATGGCCCTTGCATGCAGGCTAATCGTCATTTTCATTCTTTAGACTGCGCCGGCCTGAACCCAGGCGACGCTCTATGACTTCTTTATAGGGGACTTCAATGTCCGTAAGACGCACACGCAAAGACGATGGCAGCCAATGGACAGTTGCGGACAGCCGCAGTGTTTACGGGATTCGCCATTGGGGGGCCGGGTATTTCGCGATCAATGACGCCGGTCGCGTCGAAGTTCGTCCGAACGGTCCGACCAGTTCGCCTATTGACCTCTTCGAGCAAGTCGACCAGCTGCGTAAAAGCGGCCTGTCCTTGCCGTTGCTGGTACGTTTCCCTGACATTCTGCAAGACCGCGTGCGTCAGCTGACCGGCGCCTTCGACGCCAACATCGAGCGCCTGGAGTACCAGAGCAAGTACACCGCGCTTTACCCGATCAAGGTGAACCAGCAGGAAGCGGTGATCGAAAACATCATCGCTACCCAGGACGTGTCCATCGGCCTGGAGGCCGGCTCCAAGCCTGAGCTGCTGGCCGTTTTAGCCCTGGCACCGAAGGGCGGCACCATCGTTTGCAACGGTTACAAGGACCGCGAGTTCATCCGTCTGGCGCTGATGGGCCAGAAGCTTGGTCACAACGTGTTCATCGTGATCGAGAAAGAATCCGAAGTTGAGCTGGTGATCGAAGAAGCCGCCTCGTTGAAGGTCAAGCCGCAAGTCGGCCTGCGCGTGCGTCTGTCGTCCCTCGCTTCGTCCAAGTGGGCTGACACCGGCGGCGAGAAATCCAAGTTCGGTCTGTCGGCGGCGCAGCTGCTGTCGGTGGTCGAGCGCTTCCGCGCGGCTGGCCTGGATCAAGGCATTCGCCTGCTGCACTTCCACATGGGCTCGCAGATCGCCAACCTGGCCGACTACCAGCACGGTTTCAAGGAAGCGATTCGTTACTACGGTGAACTGCGCAACCTCGGCTTGCCGGTGGACCACATCGACGTCGGTGGCGGTTTGGGCGTGGACTACGACGGTACGCACTCGCGCAATGCCAGCTCGATCAACTACGACATGGACGATTACGCCGGTGTCGTGGTCGGGATGCTCAAGGAATTCTGCGACGCGCAGAGCCTGCCGCACCCGAACATCTTCTCCGAAAGCGGGCGTTCCCTGACCGCTCACCACGCCATGCTGGTGGTGCAGGTCACCGACGTCGAGAAGCACAACGACGACGTGCCGAAGATCGACAACAAGGAAGAGCTGCCGGAAACCGTACAGTGGCTGGTTGACCTGCTGGGCCCGACCGACATCGAGATGGTCACCGAAACCTACTGGCGCGCCACTCACTACATGAGCGACATCGCGACCCAGTACGCCGATGGCAAGTTGACCCTGGCCGAGAAAGCCCTGGCCGAGCAATGCTACTTCGCCGTGTGCCGTCGCCTGCACAACTCGTTGAAGGCGCGTCAGCGTTCGCACCGTCAGGTGCTCGACGAACTCAACGACAAGCTGGCCGACAAGTACATCTGCAACTTCTCGGTCTTCCAGAGCCTGCCGGACACCTGGGCCATCGGCCAGGTCCTGCCGATCCTGCCGTTGCACCGCCTCGATGAAGAGCCGCTGCGCCGTGCCGTGCTACAGGATCTGACCTGCGACTCCGACGGCAAGATCAAGCAATACGTCGACGAGCAGAGTATTGAAACCAGCCTGCCGGTTCACGGTTTGAACGAGGGCGAGGACTATCTGCTGGGCATCTTCCTGGTCGGTGCCTACCAGGAAATTCTCGGCGACATGCACAACCTGTTTGGTGACACCGACTCGGTGAACATCTACCAGAACGCCGACGGTAGCGTGTACCACGCCGGTATCGAAACCCACGACACCATCGAAGACATGCTGCGTTACGTGCACTTGTCGCCGGAAGAACTGATGACCCACTACCGCGACAAGTGCGCGAGTGCGCGCATCACCGCTGCCGAGCGCACCCAGTTCCTCGACGCTCTGCGCCTGGGCCTGACCCGTTCGTCTTACCTGTCTTCTTGAGGTAAGGCACTGGTCTCATCAGGTTGTCGGAAAATGTTCCGTGTGCTGCGGAAATTTCAGATGACCTGGTGGGACGCCTCCCTGATTTCAAGCGAAATGACTCACATCTCCGCTATCCAAGCGATGTGGTCCTCTTTTCGCGTAGGTCATTTCCTAAGTTGTACTTCGGCACTCTACTCGGCCAACTCTCTCGGAGAGAATCCTCGGCCGCCCCTCCTGTAGAGAATCGCCGATGTTCGATCCAGTCAACGAGCCGTCATTTCGTCTGGATGTAGAGGGTCTGCCCGACCCCGTTGAGGTCTTGGCCTTTACCGGCAGTGAAGCGATCAGCGAACCCTTCGCGTTTGACGTGGATCTGCTGATCGATGACCCGACACTGGACCTGGCAAGCCTGCTGTACCGCCCGGCCTTTTTGCATCTCGGGCCGCCGGGGAACGGGTTTCACGGGCAGTTGCATGAGCTCGTCCAGGCAGGTCATGGCGCTGCGCCCAGGCTTTGTCGTGTGCGTCTGAGGCCGAAACTGGCCTGCCTGGCCCAGCGTTTCAGCCAGCGCATCTTCAGCAACCGTTCAGTGCCCGAAATCCTCGCTCAGGTGCTCAAGGAGCATGGCATTGCCGGCAACGATCTGCGCTTTGACTTGAGCGGCGATTACCCGACGCGTGATTTCTGTACGCAGTACCGGGAATCGGATTTGCAGTTCCTCCAGCGGCTGTGTGCACAGGAGCGGCTTCACTACCGCTTCGAGCATCGCCGGCGCGGGCACTGTCTGGTAGTGGGTGATAGGCAGGGGCCCTTTCAGCAGGGCGTCGAGATGGTCTTTGCACCCGACCCGGAACAGCCCGGCGTGCGGCAGTTCAAAGTTCAAGGCACTGCGCAGATCGGCGAAGGTCAGACCAACCTGACTCCGTTGCGCAGTGGCCAGCGTGTCCCATTACTCGGCCATCCGTGCGCCGATTGGAATCGTCTCTGGCTGCTGATCCATGTCGAGCATCAGGGTGGGCAGACGCCGGGGTTTGCCTATGGCAACAAGATCCGCGCTGTTGCCGGGGCGGTACCGCTCTCGGCGCCTCATTCAGTCATGAGCCCCCGTATGCACGGCCTGCAGCGGGCCTGGGTGGTGGATGTCGATGAGTCGCAACCCGATTCATCCAGGCCCGTTGCCGTGCAATTTGATTGGGTCTATCAGGGCGAAGGCGCTGCGCCCAGTCATTGCTGGCTGCCGCTGGCGCCGGAGTTGGGCGACGCGCACGCCACGCCATTGAATGAAGGCACCCAGGTGCTGGTGAGCTTTATCGAAGGCGATCCGGATCAACCGTTAATCACCGGGTTTCTTCCCGGCCCCCCCTTCACCCAGGCGACAGGTTTGCCCGAGCATCCACCCACCGCGACGACAGATGACAATGGGTCAGTCGACGGATTGTTGCGTTTGTTGCAATCCAGCGAACCGGTCGTGCTGCTGTGTCTGATGCCCGGCGGGGGCAGTTTCAGCCATTGTGCACAATCCTTCTGTGCCTGCCGGGCAGCGACGCAGCTTGGCCAGAGCGGTGCGGCATGATCGTCGCCCAGGCGCCGGACTCAACCGCACAATGGCTATTGCTCGACGTACCGGGCACGCCCCGGGCTGGCGCGAGGCTGATTCAGCAGTTTGCGCAGGCCCGACGGTTCTGGCTGTTCGATAGCACCGAGTTGCAGCCGTTGCGCGAGCACGGCCCGTTGTTGGTCGACCTCAAGGGATGCCCGGCGCTGGCCGAGCTGTGCCTGCGTGAGCCGCACAACTGGAGCGGTTTGTTGCTGGTCAGTGAGGCTTCGCCGTCGCAGTTGCTCGAGCATTTGCGCCGTATGCTGACGGTCACCTTTGGCCTGCATCACCGAGCGTTGTTGAGTTACTACAACCCACACACCGCCAGCTATTTTTTCGATGCCTGCGATGCCCTGGAACTGAGTCGCTGGCTGGGGCCGATCAGCCAGTTGCGCTGGTTCGGTGGAACCTGGGCTGACCGGGCCATCGGCAGTCAGGGCTGGCAGCAGTTGTTCAATCCGGGGCTAGCCGTCAGTCCGTTGGCCGTCGAAGAAAACCTGACGCCTCGTCAGCGGGACACCTTGCAAACCTGCCTGCTTGAGCAGCACATCTGGCATTGGAGCCGAGCCACCGGGACCGATTACAACAGCCTGTGGTCCCATGTGCAGGAAGGGCTGGCGCTGGGTTTCAGCGAACGCCCGGTGCTCGATGGCTGGTTATGGCTACGCTTGCAGTATCCCGACGCTTTGCCCGTGCAGCCATTACCGGGCATCACTCAGCAGGAGCGTCTCGATAGCCTGCGCAACCTGTGGCAGAACGATCAACCCTGAACACGAGGTTCGACATTGATGCCGAGTAAAATCCGCTGGCTGTTCGGCCTGACCATGGGCGTCTTTTTGCTGGCCATGGTGACGGCATGTTCACCGCTGAAAATACTCAATGCCCTGACCCCCGACAGCACGTTCGACAAGACCGAGGGCATTGCCTACGGCGATGATCCGCGGCAGAAACTCGATGTGTATGTGCCTCGTCATTCTCTGGAGAGCGCTCCGGTGGTGGTGTTTTTCTACGGCGGCAGCTGGAACAGCGGTTCACGCAGTGATTACGGTTTTGTCGGCGAGGCACTGGCGTCGCGAGGGATCGTTGCGGTGCTGGCGGACTATCGGCTGTATCCACAGGTGCGCTATCCATTGTTCCTCCAGGATGGCGCCAAAGCCGTGGCCTGGACTCACGAACACATTCGGCAATTTTCCGGTAACCCGCAGCGGCTGTACCTGATGGGTCATAGCTCCGGGGCTTATAACGTCGCCATGCTGGCGCTGGACCCCGGTTTGCTGGGAGCGGTGGGGATGTCGCCGCACGATCTGAGTGGCTGGATCGGTCTGGCCGGGCCTTATGATTTTCTGCCTATCCAGAATCCGGATGTGCGGCCGGTATTCTTCTGGCCGGATTCACCGCCCCAGTCGCAGCCCATCAACCACGTCAGTCGAGGCGCGCCGCCGGCCTTGTTGATGGCTTCGCGCGACGATGAGGTGGTCAACCCGACGCGTAACACTGGTGGCCTGGCGCTGAAGTTGCGCCAGGCCGGGGTGCGGGTTCAGGACTTCTATTTTGCCCGCACCGGCCACGCCACGCTGGTGGCGACGCTGTCTCGGCCCATGCGGGGTTTGGCGCCGGTGCTGGATGAGGTCACGTCCTTCGTTAAATCCACGCCGACTCAGTGAGCTTTGCCTGCGAACCAGCCGTCGATCTTGCGTAAATACCAGGCCAAAGCGCCGAGGGTCAGGCTGCGCAGCAACATGAACAACAAGAACGTTATCCACAGCCCATGGTTGCCCAGGCCTTGCAGCGCCCAGGCGAACGGCAGTAGCAGAATGACCGTCAACAGCATGCCGTTGCGCATTTCCCGGGCACGCGTGGCGCCGATGAACAGCCCGTCGAGCAGGTAACTCCAGACCGCAATCAGCGGCAGGGCGGCGAGGTAGGGCAGGTAGAGAAACGCGGTGTCGCGCACACTCTGGATGTCGGTCTGCATCTCGATGAACAGATGCCCGGCGAACGCAAACAGCACGGCAAAACCCAGGCTCACCAGCAACGACCAGCCGCAGGCCACCACCAATGAACGACGCAGCGCCTCTCGATCGCGCGCGCCGATGGCATGCCCGCACAGGGCTTCCACGGCATGGGCCAAACCATCCAGCGCGTGGGCGGTCAGCAGCAAGCCGTTGAGCAGCAGTGCGTTGGCCGCGACGGTGGCATCACCGAGTCGCGCGCCCTGTACGGTGATCAGGAAAAACACCGATTGCAGCGCCAGGCTGCGGATGAAAATGTCGCGGTTGACGGCCAGCAATGGCCGCCAGCTCTGCCACAGCGCGAGCGCGGCCCAGGCGATGTGGCCGGGATAGGCGCGCAGGGCTTTGCGAGTCATCAGCAGGCCGATCAGGGCGCCGATCCATTCAGCGATCACCGACGCCCGGGCCGCACCGACCACGCCCCAGTCCAGCCCGAGCACGAACCACAGGTTCAGCGCGATGTTCACCAGGTTGGTGCTCAGCAGAATCGCCAGCGGCGCCCGGGCGTTCTGGGTGCCCAGGAACCAGCCGACCAATGCATAACTGGCCAGCGCCGCCGGCAGGCCGAATAACCGCGTGTGGAAAAATTCGCGGGTGAGTTGGTCAAGCTCGGTCGAGGGTTGCATGAAGTGCAACGCGACGCCGCTCAACGGGACGCCCAATGCGCCCAGGACAATCGCCAGCCCCATCGCCAGCAACAAACCCTGTAACAAAATCTGCCGCAACGCTGCGCCATCCCCGCGCCCGGCAGCCTGTGCGGCGAAACCGGTCGTGCCCATGCGCAAAAAACCCATGCCCCAGGCCAGAAAGGTATACAGGCTGGCCCCGACCGCGACGGCGCCCAACTGATGGGCGTGGGGCAGGTGGCCGATGACGGTGCTGTCGACCAGTGCCACCAGCGGAACGGAAATGTTCGAAAGAATCATCGGTGCGGCCAGCGCCCAGACCCGACGATGGGTAGGGCGGTCGCGCCAGTCGGCAATCAGGTTGGACATGCAGGCTCCTTGAGGAGCGGGCATTGTAGCGGGAGGTGTCGTATTAATGTGGGAGCGGGAGAGTTAGTGGATGATCCAGCTCAGCAACCAAAGCCCCAGCACCAACCAGATGATCCCCATGATGATCGACGCATTCATGAACGCCCGGATCGCCGACCACAGCAGCATCAACCCCAGGATCAGCGCAATGATGCTGATGATCGATGTGTCCATGCCCAGCGCCCTGGACAAGCCTTCGACAAAATTGCTGCCGGCATGGCTCAGCAGGTTGAACAAGCCGCTGAGGCCATCAACGATAAACCGGATGACCGAACCGAGTGCCTGGCCGAGCCATTCGAAGAAACTTTCTACCTGCATGTCGTGAACGTCCTGATGTAAGTGGTGGCGTGCTTGCCGGACTTGGGCCATGGATTACGGTGCCGAGTTCCCCACAAGCATAGAGCGTTGCATCGCACCTGTGGGAGCGGGCTTGCACCCACACTCAATCTACCCACTTGCCATCCCCGATCATCCCCCCGAAGCTATACGCCTTCAGGAGAGCCCGATGAACCTTGTTGAACTGACCGAACGCCTGCACGCCATCCGTGATCGCAATGACTGGCGGCAATTTCACAGCCCGAAAAACCTGGCCATGGCCGCGAGCGTGGAAATGTCCGAGCTGGTGGAGATTTTCCAGTGGCTGACCGAAGACCAGTCGCGCCAGTTGCCGGCGGACAAACTGGCCCACGCCGGCCAGGAAATTGGCGACATCGTGCTCTATCTACTGCTGCTGTGCAGCGAGTTGGGGCTGGACATGAATGACGTGGTGCGCAGCAAACTCGCGGACAGTGAACGGAGGTTCAGCTGATGAGCGATCGTCATTTCGATCAACTGGCGACCCGGTTTGCCGAAAAAATCTACGGCGGGGCCAAAGGTGCGATCCGCCTGGCGGTGCTTCAGGCCGACCTGGCCGAAACCCTGCCGGACCGGCCGCTGCGCGTGCTGGATATCGGCGCGGGCCTGGGCCACATGTCGTTGTGGCTGGCCCAGCGTGGTCATGACGTCACGCTGGCCGAACCCGCCGAACCGATGCTCGACGGCGCCCGCCAGCGTTTCGCCGACGCCGGGCAGACCGCCACGTTCATTCAGGCTCCGTGGCAGGATTTGCTCGGCCAGCTCACCGAGCCTTACGACCTGGTGCTCTGCCACGCCGTCCTCGAATGGCTGGCCGAACCCCATGCCATCTTGCCGGTGCTGCATCAGTTGACCAAACAGGAGGGTTGGCTCTCCCTGGCCTTCTACAACCGCGATGCGCTGATCTACCGCAACTTGCTCAAAGGCCATTTCCGCAAGATGCGCAAGAACGACATGGCCGGCGAGAAGCAGAGCCTGACCCCGCAGCAGCCCCTTGATCCACGTGAACTGGCGGCGCAACTTGAGGGCATGTGGCAGGTCGAAACCCAGAGTGGGGTGCGGGTTTTCCACGACTACATGCCGGTGGAATTCCAGGCCCGCGCCGAACTCGTGGACCTGCTCGAAATGGAGCTGGCCCACCGTCGTCACCCAAGTTTTGCCGGGCTTGGGCGCTATTTGCATTGGATCTGTCGGCCAGTCTGATCGGAGCGCAACATGAAAAGTCGTTCAGGGTTACTGGTGATCTGTCTCGGGTTGGCGGCCTGCCAGGGCAGCAACCCTTATGTGGCGACCTCCAACCCCTTGCCGCCTGCACCGCCTCAGGCGGCCAATACCTTCGACCGCAGCGCCTACCCGGCACCGCCGCGTGACTATGGGCGCTATCGCAGCTGGGCCTGGCTCAACGGGCAACTGCCACCGGGCAGCGCCTGGGCAGACTCGGCCCAGGTCGCCGAAGCGGTCAGCAACGCCCTCGATCAGCGCGGCCTGCGCCCGCTGCACGACAACACCCGTCCGGCTGACCTGTTTGTGAGCGCCAATCTGCATCTGGAAACCCGTTTGCGCCAGGTTCGGGACGACTATGGTTACGGCGGTGGTTACTACGGCGGCGGATACAACCACTACGGCAACGGCTACGGGATGTACAACACGGTGCCGATCGTGCGCACGTATCAGGAACAGGTCGTGGTGGTGCGGGTGGACATGTTCGACGCGCAAAGCGGTCAACCGGTGTGGAGCGCCAGCGCAGAAACCGGCAATCGGGGCAGCCAGAGTGAGCGTGCCGATGCGATACGGGAGGCTGTGGAAAAGGCCATGTCGGCGTATCCTCCGAGTTAGCTTCTGTCGTCGGTAAGCCTGTCACAGGTTCATGTCTTCAACCGGAGAATGCTCATGGTCCGCCGTTTCGCTTTACTGGCTGTGGCCGCGCTGCTCAGTGCCTGCGCCGCCAACCAGGTCAATAATGACTTCGATGCCAGCCGCGACTTCGCCGCCTATCGCAGCTGGAGCTGGAAAGAACCGGCCCTGCAATATCGTCCCGATGACCCTCGGATCAAGAGCGACCTGACCGAACAGCGCATCCGCCAATCGGTGGCCGATCAACTGGATCAGCGTGGCCTGCGCCCGGCCGCCGCCGGCAGCAAGGGTAACTTGTACGTTCAGACCTACCTGATCATCGAAGAACGCCAGCAACAAGTGACCACCAACTATGGCGGCGGCTGGGGCAATCCCTGGAACGGCTACTGGGGCGCGCCGATGTACAACGAAACCCGTAGCGTCAGTTACAAAGTGGCGACCATCCAGATTGATTTGCTCGATGGCAATGACGGCAAGCTGGTGTGGCGCGGCAGCGATGAGCAACTGCTCAGCCGCACGACGAACCCCTCTGATCGCAGCAATGCGATACGCGAAACCGTCGGGCGAATCCTCGCCAACTATCCACCGCACTAACCATCACCCAGCCCCAACCACAAACTCTGTGAGAGCGGGCAAGCCTGCTCCCACATTTGATGTGTGTCGTTGTGGCTTGTCGCCAGCAGTCTTGCCCAGCCTTGTCTACACTGCTTTTTACCCATGGAGGTAACCCCCGGCGGTTCACCGGCAAAGGAGTGCGTGATGTCTCCACGCTTGCAGTTTTGCGGCCCGTCCCGCCAACGGGGGGCTATAGGCTTGATGGCGGCGCTGACATTCGCGTTGGCGCTGGTGTTCTTGCTGGTGGTGATCGACAGCGGCCGGCTTTACCTGGAAAAGCGCAACCTGCAGCGCGTCGCCGACATGGCCGCGCTCGAAGCCGCCACGCGCGGCGGTGACTGCGGCGTCGGTACAACGGCGCTCATCTACGCCACTGCCAGCGCCCAACGCAATAATTTCACCGTGCCCGGCGCGGATCGCACACTGGCCGTTGCCTGTGGTGCGCTGACCGTCGGCGCCAACAACCTTCGGGTTTTCGGCGTTGACCCGAGCAAAAGCGAAGCCGTCCGTGTGATCGCCAGCCATGGCGTGCCGCAGAGTCTCGTCGGCGGAATCGGCGCGATGTTCGGGGGCGCCCCCGCGAACTCGACCATCACCCTCAGCGCCACGGCGGTGGCCGGGCTGCCGGGGCCGCCGGTCGCCCAACTGACCATTCGCAGCACCCTGGTCGACGTCAACTTGTTGAACGGCTTCCTTTCCGCGCTCGCGGGGACGTCCATCAACCTGCCGGTCGCGAGTTGGAACGGGCTGCTGGGCGCCGACATCAACTTGCTCAAATACATGGACCAGTTGGCCATTGATCTGCAGGTCACGGCAGGCGATTACACGGGGCTGCTCGGTGCCGAGGCCACCGTGGGCCAGTTACTTCAAGCCGCTGCCACGGTGGCGCGACTCAATGGGGCGACGGCGGACGTGCAGGCCGGTTTCGATAGCTTGGCCAGCACGGTCGTCAGCCCGCTCAAAGTGCATTTGGGGGACCTGTTGAAACTGCAGACAGGCACCACGTCTGCCGGCCTTAATGCCAACGTGAACGCGCTTCAACTGGTGCAGGCCTTTATCGAACTCGGCAACAGCAAGAGCGCCGTGGCAGGCACCATTCCGGTGAATCTGCTGGGTCTGGGCGTCGGGGCCAGCGCAAAGATCAAAGTCATCGAACCCCCGCAGTGGTCGGCGGTGGGCAATCCCGCACTGGCAAAAACGGCACCCTTGGGGGCCAATCGAATCTATGTGCGCACTGCTCAGGTCCGGGTGCTGGTGACATTGGATTTGTCATTGGTCACCAACCTGCTCGGCTTGGTGACGGGGACCTTGAACGTGGTCACCGGATTGCTCGGGCTCGACTTGTACGTGTTGCCCAGCCCCAACCTGGACGTCAGCCTGGAAGCCGGTGGAGGCAACAGCTACGTCACCGATTACACCTGCCCCAGCGATACCAATAAAAGCCTGACCGTGAACACCACCACCAGCGTGGCTGAATTACGCGTTGGACGGGTCAATTCGGACTGGGCTTCGTCGTCTGCGCCCCTGACGGTCACGCCTGTCACCCTGCTCGATATCCGCAAAGCGGGCGTGCCCTTTTCCGGCGGTGGCGCTGAGCTGCAAATTTACAGTCCCGTGTTGCCGACCAATGCCACCTCGACGTTCATCAACCCGCCGAAAGTCGGGTTGGCCCCGTCGGATCCGCCTTACACCTTGACCGCCACCAACGCGGTTTCCGGACTGTCGCAAACTGTCAGTGGATTGAACCTGATCGTCCACACGCCGTCGTTCACGCCCAACTTCCTGTTGACCGTGGCCTTCGAATTATTGAAAACACTGCTCGATGGTGTGATGTCGTTGCTGAAGACGACACTGATCTCAATCCTCAGCCCACTGCTGGATAACCTGCTTAACACGCTCCTGAAAACCCTCGGAATCGAGGTCGGGAAAATCCAGGTCGGTGCCAACCTCAGTTGTCATTCCGGGCGGCCAGCGCTGGTGATCTGATCCTCGGGGACTATCGGCAACTCAATGCAAAACCTCGCACCCTGCGCCGAGTTACGCACACTCAGCCGCCCACCCATGTTCTCGATGATGCCGTAGCTCACCGACAACCCCAGCCCGGTGCCGATGCCCACCGGTTTGGTGGTGAAAAACGGCTCGAAAATCTTCTCCATCAACCGCGGGTCTATCCCGCCACCGTTGTCCTCGACCCATAACCGCACCCATTGCTCGTCCCGTTCGGCGTACACCGCAATCCACGGATTGAACTCACGGTCGGCTTTGCGTTTGCTCAGCAGCGCATCCCGGGCGTTGACCATCAGGTTGATCAGCACTTGCTCCAGCTGGTCGATAAAACCGCACACTCGCACGGCAAAACCGGTCTCGCTGATACGCAGCTCAACCCCTTTGCCGCGCATGCCTTCGGCCAGCAGCGACAGCGTGCCTTCGATCGCGTCGGCAGGGTCGAAAGGTTGCTGCTCGATCTCCGAACGGCGGCCAAACACGCGCATATGATCGACCACCCGTGCGGCGCGCTGGACCTGTGAATCGATGCGGTTGAGTTTGTCTTTCAGGTAATCGATCTGCACGTCGCCATTGTTCAAGCGCTTGAGCACATTGACGATGGCCATGCGCATCACGTTCAGCGGCTGATTGATTTCGTGAGCCAGGCCCGTGGCCATTTCGCCGAGGGTGGCCATTTTTGCGCTCTGAGTGAGTTGCTGCTGCGAGCGGCGGACTTCGGTGTTGTCGCGACCGACCGCTTGCACCTCCAGCAAACGACCCTCGGCGTCGAACACGCCGCGGTCCGACCAGACCCACCAGGCGTGTTCCCGCCCCGGCAGTTGCAGGTTGATTTCCGCAGTACTGACCGGGGCTTGCGGCGTCAGTTGGCTGAGACGTAGCACGAATGCCTGGCGCTGATCGTCTGACATCCAGTTGCCCAGGTTCACGCCGGGCAGTTGTTCGGGCTGACACTCCAGGTACGTCGCCAGCGGACGGTTTCCGAAGCTCAGGGTCAGGTCCGGGCGATACCGGCAGATCATCGCCGGGGAATCCTCCACGAGGATTCGATAGCGCTCTTCACTCTGTTTCACCTGCTCGGTGGCGAGGGTCGCTTCGGTGACGTCCAGCCACAAGCCGACAGCTTCCACCGGCAGGCCGAGGTCGTCGCGCAGCACCTTGGCCTCGTCAAGCAGCCAGTGGTACTCGCCGCGACTGTCGCGCAAGCGGTAACGGGCGCGCACCGTACCTTCACGCAGCAGCCGTCGGGTGCGCTCGAAGTAGTGCTCACGGTCTTCTGGATGCACCCTTTCTATCAAGGCGCCTGCGTTGCAATCGGCGAGTGTCAGACCGAGCAATGGCAGCAGGCTGGCGCTGAAAAACGTCGGCAGGAGCGCGCCTTCAACGTAGCGCTGCACATAAATCACGGCCGGCGAACTGGCGATCAGGTTGTCCAGTCGGGCATGGGCGGTGGCGGCGTTCTGCTCCTGGTTTTTGATGTCGCTGATGTCGAGCATGAAGCCCACTAGCCGGCGGTTTTTACCGATACCGATGGCTTGGCCTTGCAGCCGATACCAGACGGGCGTTTGCGGACGGTTCCAGCGCACGCAGAGCAGCAACGGGGCGCCAGAGTCCTCCAAGGCATGCAGTCGGCTGCGCAGTTCCTCGCGGTCGGCAGGGTGCACTTGATCAAGCCATTCGCCGAGTGTCAGGCGGGGGCTCGCAAGGTTCAGCGTGGCGGCGAGCGAAGGGGCCAGTTGCACCTCGACGCTGTCGCTGAACACTTCCCACCATCCGGTGCCGAGTAGCGCTTGCAGCGACGCCAGGCGCTCCAGTTGCAGATGATGCCGATGCTCGCGCAAGCGTTCCAGCAGGGGGCTGGCGAGGGCGGCGGTGAGCTGTAACCAATCGCCATCGTTTAATTCCGGCGCCCGCTGCTGCGCCGTGTAAACACCGCACAGCAACCAGGACACCACGCCGTGAGCATCGTAATAGGGCACCGCAAGCCCTTCGGCATGCCCGAATATTTCTTGCAGACGCGGGTGCTCGCCACGCGCCAGGTGTTGCGGGGCAGAGCCGTTCAGACTGTCGAGCCCGGTGCCCAGGCGTTGTCCGTTCTGCCACAGCGTCGGTGCATCGAAGGCCGCGTAATGCTGATGGATTTGCCAACCCTGTTCCTGCTCATCGAGCAGCGCCACCGCGATGCACGGAATGTGAAAGCGCTGCGCCAACACTTGAAGCTGCTCCTGCAACACGTCGGGCAGACGCGTGAGGCTGCACAGGCGCAACTGTTCGCTGATCCTTGCCGCGAGTAGCTGATTCTGTTCGCGGCGGCACGATTGCCGACGTTCAACCAACACATCGCTGATGTCCAGCAACTGCAACAGCCAGTTGTCCGCCAACGGCAGGACCCAGCCGCGCAGGTGCAGCGGGTGCCCGCTGACGCTGTGAAAGTCCAGGTCGAGGGTTTGGCCTTGCCAGTCAGCGGGGATACCTTCGATGACCAGGCTGCTGTGGGGCATCAGGTAATCGAGCAGGGGCGGCGCCTGTGTGGAGAGTCGTTGCGGGGCGAGCGTATGGCGCAATGGACCGGTCAGGTGCAGCACCCGGCCTTCGCCATCCAGGTGCACCTGCAAGCCGACACTCGGCACGCTCAGGGTGTCCGGCGCGACCTGAGGCTGTGGCGATTGGCGGTTGAGCAGGCGCCCGAAGAGTTTTTCCCTGGAACTCAAAATTGCAGGCTCGAGCTGGCCGAGAGGGTCGCCGGCAGGTTGGGCACCGCGCCGATGCCCGGCAGCACCAGGAACGGCAGCACCCGGTTGAGCTTGGTGGTGGGGTAATCGATTTTGACCTTGAGCGTGCCACCGACGAAGGTAATGGTCGAATCGGTGGCGACATTGAAATTCAGTGCGGCGGGAATCCACGCCAGTTGCCGGGTCAGTTCGGCTGAGGCCGTGGCTTGGACGTTGGCGGCGTAACCGGGCGTGCCCGGGTCCACCGCCACGCTGCGGCGCACCGCTTCGGCGGTCGACTGGTTGAACGACTGCATCAGCAACAGCGGCAGGCTGTAACTGACAATGGCGTAAAACACGGCGAAAAAAATCACGAACACCAAGGCGAACTCAATCGCTACGGCGCCTTTTTGCTGGCGGGGGAGGCTCGAATTCATGAGTGCGTCTACCCTGACTGTCACTGCGTAATATCAGCATAGAATCATTCAGCCAAAAGGGACTTTTTTTACGCAATGCAAATTTTTGTCCTACTGATCTGGCTGACGCTTTGCGCAGCGCAGGATGCCCGAGAAAAGCACATTGCCAACTCGCTGACCCTGGGCGTGGGAGTGTTGGCGTTGGCGTATTTGCTATGGACCGGCACCACTTGGCTGGGGGCAGAGGGCGCGCAGGGCGGCTGGGCTGTTTTTCTGGCATTGGCCTTCACGTTGCCCGGCTATGCGTTGAGGCGATTGGGCGCCGGCGATGTGAAATTAATGACAGCCTTGGGTTTGGCGACGGACGGTATGCACCTGTTGGGCAGCTTTGTCGGGGCCGCGCTGGCCAGCGTGTGCTGGCTGCTGCTCGCGCCAAAAGTATGGACTCATATGAGTCAACGGGTTAGGGAGCGTCTTCGATATTTAGGCCCTGGGCTGTCAAAAAAGCAGCCATTTGCGCCGTTCGTGCTGATGGGTTTTTCATTGGCCCTGCTTTGGATCCACTAGTCATCTTGTTCCACCCCCCCTATGTACATAGTCGGAAAGTGCGTCTACTTTTCAAATTGGTAGTGGTACAGCCAGTGGCTTTCGTACAGGAACGGTCAGCTGTAGACCGAGCATGGAGTGGCGCGTGAACAAATTCACCTCGGCAGTAAAAGTCCTCGTGGTTGATGATCAGGCGTTGATTGTCGAAGAACTCTGCGAGTTTCTGGAGGCGAGCGGCTATCGCTGCGTTCCATGCGAGTCGAGCAAGCAAGCCATTGCCCGTTACAGCGAGGATCTGCAAATCGGCCTGGTGCTGTGTGATTTGCATATGCCTGACATGGACGGGATTGATCTGGTGAAGGAGTTGCAGCGGTTGTCCGGCAAGCACCGGGCTTTCGAGGCGATCATGCTCACCGGGCGTGCGGACAAGCAGGATGTGATCAAGGCGTTGCGGGCGGGGATTGCCGATTATTACCAGAAGCCGATTGATCTCGATGAGTTGCTCGAAGGGGTTCAGCGCCAAGAGGTGGCGTTGCAGGAGCGGCAGAAGAGTTTGCAGTTGGGGCATTTGAATCAGAAGCTGCAGTACCTGACTGAGTCGATCGATGATTTGTATCAGGATCTTGATAAGGTGCGGCGTGGTCCGCAGGGGTCGGATTCTTCCGGGGCTGATGTCAGTGATGTGGATCGGGTGGAGATCCCGGCGATTTTCAATCAGTTGTCGCCCCGGCAGTTGGATGTGGCGCGGTTGGTGGGGAAGGGGCAGACCAATTATCAGATTGCCTGTGAGTTGGGGATTACCGAGAATACGGTGAAGTTGTATGTGTCGCAGGTGTTGCGGTTGACGCATATGCATAATCGGACGCAGTTGGCGTTGGCGTTGTCGCCCAGTAACTCCGGGATGCGCCAGCGGGTTACGGCTCACTGATTGTGGTGGGTTGCTTTGGCGGCCTTTGGGCCGACCATGTTCTTGGTGGTTGGGTATATATCCGTTTCTGCGGTAACGGCGGCTGGCGGTTTCGCCCTTACGGCGACTCACTTTTTTTCAAACGCCAAAAAAAGTAAGCAAAAAAGGCTCGCCCCAAGCGTCCGGCCCCTCGCTTGGGCTCGGCGTTCCTTCGCTCCGGTATCCATCCGGGGACACTGCCCTCCGGTCTGCTTCGCGACGACCTACATGCAGCGTGTTCGACTGCGTCGAACGGCGCTGCGCGCCACTCCCCGGATGAACACCTCCACTCAGCCTCCCGAAAGGGGCGGGTGGATCAAGATCAAGAGCTGCAGGCGAGCTAACGCTCGGCCTGATGAGTGGTGAGAAGCGAAGCGTGTACACCGAACCCTTGTAGGAGCGAGGCTTGCCCGCGAAGGCGGCCTGACAGCCGACCAATGACTTGCAGGTGTACACCCAACCCTGTGGGAGCTGGCCTGCCAGCGATGGCGGAGTGTCAGACGACGTGAATGCCGGATGTCGGACCGCAATCGCGAGCAGGCTCGCTCCCACAGGGGGAATGCATGTGGATTTGAGGGCTGTGTTTAATAGTGTTTAGCGTTACTTCCTGAAAGCTACAGTTTCTTGCTCCTTTGCCTACGACTACGCCAGAATCCGCCGGCTTGTGCGCTTTGACCCTGGTCTTTATCGTTTCCCCATCGCTGCCAATCAGCGATCGGACTTCGCGGTCCATTCAACTGAGGCATAATCACTCGCCCGAATTTTCAGCACGTTTCGTGTCTGTCATTCGTGTCATGGCGTCTGTGCGCGGGATACCTTCGGGTATGCCGAGTTGCCTCAGAATCGGTCCGCGAACCTGCGTACAGTCGCCACCCCAATTTGCATCGCGGCAATTTGGAAGTGGCTCCAGTGAATATCTGAGGTGTCACCATGTTCAAAGCCACACCCAATCCCCCGGAAGCCAACGACGTTTCCCCCTACGATCCCCTCGATCCCAAAAAACTCCACGAAGCCGCCGATCGCGCGTTGGATCACTACCTCAATCCGTCTGCCTTGAAAGTCCCTGCCATCCGGAGACCCAGCACAATGTTCATCGTCGCCCCCGATATCGATAACGAAAGCCTGTTGGCCCACGCTTGCGAATCCCTGGCGTCGGCGAGTGTGCTGGCCAGTGATTTTGCGGGGCATCTGGAAGGGGCGCAGCGGCATACGGCGTTGGCGATCCAGCAGGTCATCATGCTGGCTGAGCTGGCGGTCAATCGAGCGTTGGATAATGTGGATCTATCGCAAGCGGTGTAGTACCGGTTAGGCCGCGTTATCGTTCTTCGCGGGCGCGTCGGATCGCTGCACCGCTCGCGAAGGCGATGAATCAGATGCAAGAAAGCCTGACGCTACCCGCCCGAGCCACCGTTCACGGTCCCGCCTTCCTCCTGATCAAAGAACCTTGGAATCTCATGCTGATAGCTCTTCAGCCAGCGCTGCATGCTCAGCTCACGTTCGGTTGCGGTTGAGGTCTGTGGGGTGTGTGATGCGGCCTGGTTGCTGATCTGCAATTTCAACCAGCCTTCGGTTTCCTGTTGTTGTGGCGAGGCGGGGCCGTCGAGGGCGTTGGCGGTGAGTGGCAAGGCCAGCAGGGCAAGGTAGAGGAGGGGCGGTTTCATCTGAGTCTTCTCCTATTGAAGGTCCGGCGTTGCGACGGTGGCGACCTGGTTTGCGCGTGTCGGGGTCACCTTGGCCGGGGCCTTGAGTTTTTGTGCGCGCTCCTGGGCTTCGGTGACTTGGGCGGGGCTCAGGCCGACGCGGCTGACGAGTTCGGCGGCGCGGCTCCAGTCGTCCTGGTAGATCAGCAGCGTCACCATGTTCAACGCCGCCAGTTGATCGCTTTGCTTGAGCTCCATGGCCGTCAGGAATTCGAAGCGCGCATCGTCGACGCGCCGTTGATTGAGGTAGACCACGCCGAGGTCGTTGCGGATTTTTTCGTCGGTTGGCGCCAGTCGGGCGGCGCGTTGCAGGTGGGCCTGGGCCTGGCCGTTGTCGCCCCTGGCGGCCGCGAGTTGGCCGAGGCCGTGTTCGGCTGCGGGGGCGAGGCAGGTGCCGAGCAGGCTGCGGTAAAGCGGCTCGGCTTCGCTGCGGCCCAGCAGGCGGTAGACCTTGGCCCGACGCAAGCGCACGTCGGCGACGTTGTCGGGCAGGCTTTGCAGGTTGGCGAGGCTGGCGTGCAGTTTGCCGTCGTTGGCCATGTCATCGGCAAGGTTCAATTTCAGCTGTTCATCGGAACCCAACTTGCTGCAACTGGCGCCTTGGGTCAGAGCGTTCCAAGGCGTCTGGCCGTCGGTGGCGCAACCGCTCAACAGGAGCAAACTCAAACCGGCAATCATTGCTTTCATCACGATCCCTCTATGAACCAATGGCCCGGGCCAGGGCGGTGAAGCCCGGGCCGGCCAGGACGATCAATAACGCCGGGAAGAGAAACAGCATCATCACGACGGACATTTTGGCGGACATCTTGGAGATGTATTCCTGCAAGCGCGTGAGGCGCCGGTCATCGAACAGTTGCTTGAGCGCCAGCAGCGATTTCATCGCACCGCCACCCTGCTGGATCAGCTGTTGAAGGATCACGCAGGTGTCCGTAAATTCGTCGACCGCCAGCAAGCGGCTGGCCTTGCTCAGCTCTTCGCCCAGCTCCAGGCCGGAATCGACACGGGCCAGAACCAGGCGCAGTTCGTGGGTCAGCGCGGGCATCAGTTGCTTGCCTTCCTGGCTCAGCACGCGCAGCGATTGCTCTACGGCCATGCCCGATTCAAACAGGATGCGCAGCAGCGGAATGAAGGTCGATATCTCCAGGGCCAACTGTTTTTGCCGGCGTTGAGACGCGGCGGCGAGTAGGCGTTTGGGCAGCAGGTAACCGATGGCCGTGGCGAAGAGCGGGGCGATCCACTGGTTTTGCACGCTAGGGTAAAACACGCCCTGAATCAGCAACGCCAGGGCCAGCGCCAGCACAGGCACTCCCACCTGGAACGCGGCGAACTGTGAGCGGCGGCGGGCGCTGCGCCAGCCCAGGCGGTTGAGCAGGGTTTGAGTTTCGTTGTCCAGATTGACCGAACGCTGACCGATGCGGCTGTTGCCCAGCGCTTGCAGCCAGTGGCCCATGCGGTTGTTTTCGGCCACTTTGCCGTCCAGTCGTTGCGCCACCTGACGCGCACGCCGACGCTGTTCCAGCAAACTGCCGAGCAGCAACAACGTAGCTGCCGTAAACAACAGCGCACTGATCAGCAGCGGTATTTTCATACGCTGCGCAACATGCGCCAGAGCGCCAGGCTGCCCACCGCCTGCAAGCCAAACGCGCTCGCGAGCATCATTTGCCCTGAGCTGTCGTGCCACATCGCAAGCAGGTAAGCGGGGTTGGCGGCCAGGAAATAAGTGGCCAGGCCCAGCGGCAAACTGCCTAGCACCCAGGCCGTCACGCGGGTTTCTCCGGTCATGGCGCTGAGCTGGCGGGCGGCCTGTTCGCGTTCACGGATCATTTTGATCAGGTTCTCCAACAGTTCGCTGGCATTGCCGCCGTAGCGGTGATTGACCTTCAGGCCGAGGGCAAGCAGGCGCAGTTCATCCCTCTCATACAGCTCGGCGAAGTCCGTCGCGGCGTCCGGCAGGCTGACACCCAACTGCACGTTGCGTTGTATCCGGCCCATGGCCTCTTTGAGCGGATTGTCGGCGGCATGAATAGCACCCAGCACCGCGTCGGCCAGGGTGCGACCGGACTTCAGGCTACGCACGGTGTGATCGAGCAACGTCGGCAGTTGTTCGATCATGCGCGTGAGCCGGCGCTGATAGCGCCAGCTTATGAACAGCCGAAGCACCAGTGGCGGTACCAGCAAGCACACCACGAGCCCGATCCAGCCACCGGCGGCGAAGCCGATCAACATACCGAACGCCCACAACAGCATCCAGCGCCCCAGCCGTTCGTTCGGGCGCCCGAGGCCCGCGCGCAGGAAAGCCCGTTCCAGGCCCACCCAGGAGGTTTTTTCCACCACTAATTGCGGCTGCCCCTGGGCCAGGCGATTGAGCACGCGCTCGGTGCCGGTCTGGCGCAAACCTTTGAGCAGCAGGTGCATCGACAAGCCGAGCATGATCAGACAAACGAGGATGAGCAACGCCGGTTTGAGCATGCCGTGACCCTCAGTGCGGTGATGACGGGAGCGCTGACTCGCGGCGCAGTTTATCGCCGGCCGGGTTGACGGCCTCGCGCAGAAACCCGAATCCGCTTCGCCGGTCTAGCCGGAACAGCGTATTGGTGACATAGACGTCGTCACGCACGCCAACCACCTCCACCACTTCGCTGACGCAACGTCGACCATCGGGCATGCGCGTCAACTGGATGACCACGTCCAGCGCTGCGCAGATCATTTGCCGCAGGGTTTTTTCAGCAATGGCGCGACCGGTCAGGCCGACCAGGGTTTCCAGGCGCAGCAGCGCATCCTGGGCGTTGTTGGCGTGCACGGTGCTCATCGAACCGTCGTGGCCCGTGTTCATGGCGGTGAGCACGTCGAGCACTTCGACACCGCGAATTTCGCCGAGGATGATGCGGTCCGGGCGCATCCGCAGGGCGTTGCGGATCAAGTCGCTGGACTTCACTTCACCGTGGCCCTCGGCATTGGGCGGACGGGTTTCGAGGCGCACGACATGCGGATGGCCGAGTTGCAATTCGGCGACGTCTTCGATGGTGACCAGCCGCTCGTGCGGGTTGATCAACTGGCTGAGAATATTCAACAGCGTGGTTTTGCCGGTGCCGGTGCCGCCGCTGATCAAGACATTGCAGCGCTTGCCCACGGCTTCCTGAAGGAACTCGAAGATCGGCTGATCGATGGTTTGCATCGCCATCAGGTCGGTGCTCTTGAGCATGTCCTTGCGAAATTTTCGGATCGACAGGCAGGGGCCGTCGAGGGCGATCGGCGGAATGATTGCGTTGACCCGGCTGCCATCCGGCAGGCGTGCATCGACCATCGGCGATGATTCGTCGAGCCGCCGACCCAGCGGCGCGAGAATCCTTTGCATGACGCGTTCGACGTGGTGCGCATCAATGAAACGCAAGTCACTTTGATGCAGCACACCGTCGCGCTCGATGAACACCCGGTGCGGGCCGTTGACCAGGATTTCGGTCACTGCCGGGTCGCGCAGCAGCACTTCAAGAGGACCGAAACCGGTGAGTTCGTCGACCAGTTCTTCGGCCAGTCGCTCCATTTCATAACGGGAAATCGCCAGGTGCAGTCGCGCGATGTACTCGGCCACTTTGTCGGTGACGAATTGCGACAGCACCTGCCGCGAGCCCTCCAGCAGGTTTTTTCCGGACTCTTCGATGGCGTCGATGATGAAACGGTGCAACACCAGTTTGAGGCCTTCGTAGTCGGTGTTGCCGCTCGAAGTGCGTTGCGGTGCTCCGAACAGTTTTTCACCGCTCATGGCGTACCTCGCAACCGGTTGAGCCAACCGGTCCTGGGTTTGGACAGGGCTTCGGAGCGTTTGGCCAGGCGTTCGCCGAGGGCTCGCAGGCCTTGGCTCAGGCTTTCACGAGGGGCCAGTTCGAACAGGCTGACGCCCTGGTTCTTGGCGTTGAGCCGCACTTCCGGGCTGTAGGCGAGGGTGGCGATTATCTCCATGCCGAAACTTTTACCCAGGGTTTCCGAGTCCGGCGCGACGTGGCGCAAATAGCGGTCGATCAGCAATTTGGCGTGATCAAGCTTCATGCCTTTTTCGCGCCACAGATTCAGCACCGCGAGGTTGCGGCGACAGTCCAGCACGTTCTGATCGGTGTACCAGAGCAGCTTGTCGCAATGGCTGACAAACGTGCGCAGTGCCTCGCTGTCCGGCTGGCCGGTGAGGTTCACCACAATGTGCTGGAAGTGTTGGCGCAGGGCGCTCAGCAGCATGTACAACTCGGCGGCGCTGGTGTGTTCCAGCGGTTCGTCGTGATTGGCGTAAGCCAGAATCCGCAGTCCGTCACCGTCGCTGGTGAACGCACTGTCGATCAGTGTCGCGTCCAGCCGCCGCAAATGGCGCAGGGCATCGCCGAAGTGAAACGAGCTCTCCAGGCCGAGCAAGGCAAGGCTGTCGCCGCGTGGCAGGCCGAGGTCCAGCAGCAAGGTTTGCTGTCCGCTCTTTTGCACCACGTGCGCCATATGGTTGGCGAGCAGCGCGCCGTCGGCACTGCTTTGCACGCCATACAGCACGGTCAGGCCACCCAGATGGGTGTTCGGAGCCACCGGTGGCAGGCGTTTACTGAGACGTCGCACCAGCCCCGCGACTTCGCTGGAGCGCGAGCCATACGCGACGAAATCCCGGGCGCCGGCCCGCATCGCGTTGAGCACGAGCTGGTTGTCCATGCCGTCGCCCAGCGCGACGATGGCCAGCATCGGTTTGGCTTCCAGTGCGCCCTCGATCAAGGCGCTCTGCGCCACCACGTGTTCGCGATCCAGCCCCACGAACACCAGGCTGGCGAAGGTCACGTCGACCAGCGCCAGCAGTTCGTCGAGGCTACCGCCACCGGCGCTGACCACCTGGCCCAGCGGAGCGAGGGCGCCTTGCAGCCACTCAAGGTCGGTGTGGTTGCGCGTGATCGCGAGGAAGGTCTGGCTCAGGTTCTGGCTCATTGCGACAACCCGCTGCGTTTATCGAAGTTGCCGTTTTCGAGGAAGTACATGCGATAGAAACCGGGGTCGTAGTTGCGCAGTTGTTCACCAGGCAGCGACGGCAATTTCGCGTTGGCCGCCAGCGGCTGCACCAGGTGCGGCGTGACGATCATCAGCAGTTCACGCTCCTCGCGTTTGATCGATGAACTGCGGAAAAACGCACCGAGTATCGGGATGTCACCCAGCCCGGGAAATTTGTCGACCTGCGAGGCGTTTTGCGTGCTGATCAAACCGCTGATGACGAAACTTTCGCCATCGGCCAGAGAGATGCTGGTGTCAGTACGGCGGATGGTGAGCGCCGGGACCGTGGTGCCGCCGATGGTGACGCCGTTGTTGTAATCCAGCTCGCTGACTTCGGGTGCCACTTTCAGGGCGATGCGTTGGTTGCTGACGACGGTCGGCGTGAGTGTCAGGCGAATACCGAATTCTTTGTATTCGATCGAGTAGCTGTTGCTGTTGGCGCTGGGCACCGGAATCGGGATTTCACCGCCCGCCAGAAAGCTCGCACTCTGCCCGCTGATCGCCACCAGGCTCGGCCGTGCCAGGGTGTAGGCAAAGCCGCTGCCTTCCATGGCGTTGATGATGGCGAGGAAGTTACCGCCGCCGGCGACGATGTTGTACATGTCGTTGGCCAGCGGAATACTCGGCACGGCAATGCGTGGATCGATGTTGCGCAACGGCAGCACGCGCGGCGTCACCGACGTGTTGGGCACGGTGCCGGGTGAGCCGAACAGGAAGTTCGAGTTTTTGCCGTAGATCGAACTGCTGGCCTCTTTCAGTTTGGTCCGGCTGACCTCGACGAAACGAATATCGGTCTGCACTTGCGCCGCCAGCATCGGGTCTTCGGAGGGCATCGACGCCGTGCCGGTCATGGCCGCCGTGGCCCGGCCCTGAACGAACACCATGCTTTGGCGCGGTGCGCTGGCGCAGGCGGTCCAGACCATCAGGCTGGTGGCGCCCGGCGCCATGCCGGTGAGCAGGAAGGCCTGATTGCCGTTGACGCGCACGTCGGCGATTTTCGGATCGCCCACGGCCAGTCGCGTGATCGCTACCGGCGATTGCAGTTCCTGCTGCAACCCTTCGCCGACTTCCAGCACCGCCGGCAGGGGCCCCAATGCAGAGCAATTGCCCACGGCGGCGAATGCCATGCCGAGCGGTTGAGCACCCAGCAAGGAGACCCAGAGCAGGCCTTGGAACATGGACATGGAACATCTGCGCATTTAAAGGCGTCCTTGCTCGACTCAGGGGGTTTGTTGGGTGACTTGGTTGCCGCGAATGACTTCCACTCCTGATTTGCGCGGTGCCGTGCTGCCGAGGGTGAGTGCTTTGGGTGTGCCAACGAGGGCCAGCTGGCTGAACTGCACCAGGTCGCGATCAGCACGGGCAAGGTTGGCGTTTAAATCGTTTTCACCGGCCCAGTAATGCGCCAGGCGTTTCTCTTCGGCACTGCGCACGGCCAGGCGCAGCACCCCGGCCTGGGTCGCCAGCATCAGCCGGCTCAGCAGCGACTCGGGCACGGCGAGCACCACCGAACGGGCGTTGGCGCGCAGTGGGTCCTGCTTGAGTTGTTCTTCGCTGCTGCGCACCGGTTTGGCCGGGCGCCCATCGTTGGTCAGTCCCAGCTGTTCGCCGACGCCGAGCACCCGCAACGCCGGGATGACGACCTGAGCCGACTGCTGAACATTGTTGGCGTCTGCACGCAGAAACAGCATCACGTCGACATAATCGCCAGGGCTCAGTTGCCCGCCGGCATTGATCACTTCGTCTACTGCGACGGCGAGCGCACGTTCATCGGGCCGGATCATTCGCGCCAATGCACTGCCGGCTTCGAAGCTTTCAGCGTTGAGCCAGGCGCCTGCGGTCAGTGCGCGCCACGGCGTGCGACCAATGGCCTGATCGAGTCTTGTCAGACTGCCGGCAGGGGCGGTGCGCAGTTTTTCCAGGGTCACGTCGGCGGCGGTGATTTGAACGAAGGGTGCCACGTCGCGCAGCAGCACGACAACGGGTTGGCGGGTGGGATCGTCTACCGGCGCAGGTGCCAGAACAGGTGCGGTGGCGACAGTGTTCGGCGGTGTGACGGGGTCGGGGGCTGGTTGTCGACTCAGTGTCAGCCCCCAATAACCGGCAATGATGGCACCCACCAGAAACAACCCGGCCAGACCCATGGTGACGCGGCTGTTCATGACGGCTCTCCCTTTCCTGCTGCTTGATGACTCGACTCGTAAGGTCCAACGAGATAACTTCGCAATCAGGCAGCTTTGACCTTCTAACTATTTCGCTATTTGACGTTAGCGCAGGTAGAACAAAATGCCATTACTGCTTGGCAAATATCTAACGAAAGTAAGTAGGTATCGTGCCAAACCCCGTTTTTTGGCGTCAATTGGCCGGTTAATACTTAGGTATTAATACGTTCTTACAGTTGTTGGTAAGGGAAATGCCGACAATGCTGATGCTGGCACAGGGGAATCATGTTGCGGCCATGCAACACCCGGCACCCTCCAAGGAGAAATCGTCATGCCCCTCACTCAGTTTGTTCAGCGGCTGAAGTCTGAAGTCGTCTTCTACATCAACCTGGCGAAAGACACCGAAGGGGCTTCGGGGATTGAGTACGCCATTATCGCGGGGATGGCGGCGGTCGCGCTGGCAGCCTTCATGACGCCGATCTCGGGTTCGATTACTTCGATCTTCAACAGTATCAAGGCGGTACTGCCGGCGGCAGCGCCTTGATCGTTGCCGTTTGCCAACGGGCCTGAGTGGATCTAACGTCAGCGCTTAGTCCATCGCAGGAACACCCTATGAACGCTCTCGCATTCCCACGCCAACAACTCCTTCTGGTCGATGATGAGGAGGATGCGTTGCTGGAACTGGCGGAGCTGCTTGAGGGCGAGGGCTTCAATTGCTTTACCGCAACCTCAGTCAAACTCGCCCTGCATCATTTGACCCGCCACCCTGATATCGCCTTGGTGATCACCGATCTGCGCATGCCGGAGGAAAGCGGCATGTCGCTGATCAAACGCCTGCGCGA
This sequence comes from Pseudomonas sp. LBUM1669, assembly GCF_059695705.1. Lineage (NCBI taxonomy): Bacteria > Pseudomonadati > Pseudomonadota > Gammaproteobacteria > Pseudomonadales > Pseudomonadaceae > Pseudomonas > Pseudomonas sp. LBUM1669. The sequence goes on from NZ_CP166784.1 coordinate 744,622, forward strand.
GCACACCTCCCGCCAACATTTACCCGTGATTGTGACGTCCGGCCATGCCGACATGGAAGATGTCAGCGACATGCTGCGCTTGCAGGTGCTCGACCTGTTCCGCAAGCCGATCTATCACGTGCGGTTGCTGGAGACGCTCAATAACCTGTTTCCGCAGCCGAGCGCGCTCTTGAATCCCTGAGCCGCCGCTTTTCGCGAGCAGGCTCGTGGCCTCAGTCGACCTGGAAACACGCCCCTCTGTGGGAGCGTGCCTGCTCGCGAAGACGGCCTCCCTGACAGCACATTTTCAGGCTCAGCCCACCGCTACAGTTGGTAACTGAAACTGATGCTGTATCGAGGCCTTCTGTTAAACGTATCCAGCGCTTCGTCCGACATCGGCTTCGCCGCTTCCAGCGCAATGTTGTAGTACTTGGCATCGCCCAACCTCAGCCCCACGGCAGCCGATGACAGGTCGTTGCCCTTGACTGGCAGTTGGTTGAACCAGCTCCTGGACCGGTCCAGCACCGCATAGGGCTGAAGAATCCGCACCCAATCCCCATCGCGGTTGAAGCTGTAGTTCACTTCGTATGCCACGCCCCAGCCTTTGTCGCCGGACGCCTGATCATCGGGGTAGCCGCGACCGAAATTCTGCCCGCCGAATACCGCGCGTTCGCTGTCAGGCAAGGTGTCTTCACTCCAGTACAACGCCGCCGACAACACGCCCTGCCAATGCTCGAAAAACTTGTCGCTTTGCACCCCGGATAACCGCAGCCGCAAAAAGTCGAGGTCAAGGGCAGTATTGTTGGTTTTTGCTCCCATGCCGTCGATGCCTTGATAGATCCCGCCGCTGAGAATTCGCAGTTGTTGGGCATCGGCTTTGCGCCAGTCACTCTCGAAGGCGACGGCGCGGGTGTCGGTGCGTTCTTCGACGCTTAGCGGGAAACCGACGACCTTGTAGCGGGTCTTGTCGTTGACCGCATACAGCCGCGCGCCGGCACTCAGTAATTCGTTGGGCGAGGCGATGACGGGATGGCTGAAGCCGATGGAGTAGCGATCGTTTTCGCGATGCGGTTTGAGCTGCAGGCCATTGTTCAGTTGCACCAGCGTGCCGGGGTCGGCGCGATAGCGCGAGGCGGACAAAGCCAGTTGAGTGCCTTCGGCATTGAGGAATTGGTTGTAGTCCAGACGGTAGTAGTGCTCAGCGTCATCGCCCGGTGGAAACAGCCCGCTGAGGCTCAACTGTTCGCCCATGGACGTCTGCGAATTGCTGCTGACACCCAACAACGCCTGGGTGCCATTGCGGTTGTCGGCTGTGGTGCTCAGGGTGCTGGTGAACGGTTTGCGACTGGCCTGGGCGACCAGGTCGGCCGCGCCATCGGTGGTGCCCGGTGGCGGCACTTGCGCCTGCAAGGTTACACCGGGAATGCGGCTCATCAAGGTGGTGTAACGCTCGAAGGTTTTGCGGGTCAGGGGGCGTTCGGCCTGTAATTTGGCCACCAGTTTATCGAGCAGGCCCTTGACCCGGCCGATGTCGCCCTGCAACCGATAATCCTTGATGTAACCCTCGACCAGCACCACGCGCGCCACGCCGTTATCGAAGGTCTGCTGCGGTAAAAAAGCGTAGGACAACAGGTAACCGTCCTGCTGATAGCGTCGAGTGATGTTGCGGGTCGCTTCGATCAGATCGGCAAGGCTGGCCTCATGACCGATGATCGGTTGATACGCCGCCGCCAACTCGCTGAGCGGGTAAATCGTTCCGCCTTCGATCTGCACAGTCTTGATGACGACTCGGGTGCCCATCATCAGCGGTTGTGTCTGGGTCGTACCCGGCTCCGGCACTTGCAGCGGCGCCGTCGTCGGGCGATAGGCATCGGCGGGCAGGTTGGGCACCGGGAGGTTGCGGATGGTTTCGTTGCTGTTGAGAAAAGCGGGAAGGGTATCGGCGAAGGCATTAGAGCAGGCGACCAATAACAGCAAAGAAGCCATGACGCGCATAGGACACTCCCTGTTCAGATCCGGCATCACCTGGAGCTTCATGCTCCAGAAGAAAAAGCGGAGGACTCATGTGAATCCTCCGCCATCAACCAAGCGTAGGCGCTGTAGAAAGGGCCGTCGAATCGGCCAGGTGCAAATCAGCGATTGCCGTTGTTGAGGGCTCCGGTCAGCCCGCCGAGCACGCCGCCCAGGCCTCCCGCTACGCCGGTGCCGCCGGCAGGGCCGTTGACCACCCCACCGACCGCCGCGACGGTATTGCCCACGGTCGTGACGGTGTTGCCGACGGCCGTCAACACCGGGTTGGCGTTGCTCGCGGCAATCGCTCCGCCCAGGCTGGCGACGGCGCCACCGGTCTGCCCGGTCAGGCTGGCCACCGGGCTGCCGAGGCCCGTCGCGGCACCGACATTTTGCGTGAGGCTGGTGACCGCGCTGGTCACCGGATTCAAACCATTGGCCACGTTGCCGGTGAGCGCTGCCAGCGGCGCAGTGGCCCCGGTGTTCGGTGCACCCGAACCGCCAAGGAGGGTGTTGACCGAGGCCACTAGCGTGCCGGCCCCGACGACGTTGGCGCCACCAGCGCTGACCACGCCGCTGCTGCTGCCGACATTCAAGCCGCTGCCGACGTTAGCCACCGCACCCCCCACCGTTTGCAGCAGGCCGGTGCCGCCCAGGCCGCCGCTCGAACCGGTGCCGTTGGACACCAGGCCGCCCGTCTTGCCGACGGCGGTGCCGGTGTTGCTCAAGGCGCCGCCAACGGTGTTGGTCAGCGCATTGCCGTTGCCTGCGAGGGTAACCTTGTCGCCCACGCCATTCACCGTATCGCCGATGTTCTTGACGAGGCCTTTGAGCGGATCACCCAGGCCGGTGGCATCACCGATCTTGTCGGTCGTGCTTTCTGCCATGGCGATCACGGGGACCAGTTTGCTGCCGACTTCTTGAGTCACCGAACCCAGGGGGCCGGTGGTGGTGGCGAGGCTCAAGGTGTCGCCGAGCATGGTGACTTTTTCGCCGACGCCATCCAGGACGGGCGCAACTTTCGTCACCACGCCGCCCACTACAGGGATGCTGTTGGTCGCGGTGGCCAGTTTGCCGCTGGCATCGGAAACGCCGTTGCCGACATCTTGCACGACACCGCCGACCGCCGAGGCGGTGACACCCAGCCCGTTAGGGTCGGTGCCCAGTTTGCCGACGCCGTTGGTCACGCCATCACCCAAAGTGGTGACCACATTGCCGGTGGTGTTGACCGCACTTTGCACAACGCCGCCAACCACTGGCACGGTGCTCAGGGCGTCGCCAAGTTGACCCACGCCATCGCCCACGCCACTGACGGTATTGCCGACATCCTGTATCAGCGTGGTGGTGACCAGAGGCGTAACGGATGGATTGGCCGGATCAGTGGGGTTGGCCGGGTCCGTCGGGTTGGTGGGGTTGGTCGGGCCAGTGGTGCCTCCGGTACCGCCAGTACCGCCAGTGCCGCCCGTCCCCGCGGTGCCGCCACTGGCCCCCCCCGTTCCGCCGGTGCCCGCAGTGTCGCCCGTCCCGCCGGTTCCCGCAGCAGTCGCGCTGTCAGGGGAAGAACTGCCGGAGCTGCTGCGATGACCGCCACCGCCACTGCTGCAACCGGTCAGGCCGAGCGAGAGAATGAGCGCCAATGCTGTTGCCGACTTGCACCACACTTGAGTAGTCATGAGAGGTATTCCTTGCACCTGTTACAACGTTCGCTGTCTTCGATAGCCTGCCGGTTTCTGTTGCCGGCAATGCCTTCGTCCGTTGTGCACATAACAATCGCAAGGGCGTGCGGGCACCATTCTCAAGTTGGTATTAACCGTTTGATATAGGGGCGTGCGGATGCTGCCTAAGGACTAACCGCTTGGGTATAAGGCAGGAAGTTTCTGTCGGGGAAATGCGTTGTAGATCAGAAGGAAAGGGATTTGCGCAGGAGGCGGGAGAGCCTGAAAAAACTTAAGTGATATACACACAATTAAGCATCGTCTGTTGCTTCAGCCATGGCGCGAAATCGCTTATCGCAAGCAGGTGCGGCGGTTCGACCTGCTCGCGATGACGATTTCACAGACGATTAACCGGTTCAGGCAATCGGCCGCCAATGCCCGACCATGTGCTCAAAGTCTCCAGCCCCCACCAACCGGAAATCCCCGCTGGACCCTGCCGCACTCGCGAGCAACGTGACTTCACTGGGCAAGCGCACCGGTTTCTTGAACTGCACCGCGATCTCGACATTCGCCGTGGGCAGATGCTCACTCAACGCCGCCAGGGTCCGAGCCTTGTTCCACAGCCCATGGGCGATGGCTGTGGGGAAGCCAAATAATTTGGCGCTGACGGCACTCAGGTGAATCGGGTTGTAGTCCCCGGACACCTTGGCGTATTGCCGGCCAATGTCCGCCGGCGCTGTCCAGCGAGCCACTTCCACCCCCTCCAGGGTTGTTGCCAACACGTCCTCGATCGGTTCACCTTCCAGCTTGACCCCGCGGCACAGCATCTGACTTTCAGCTTCCCACAGCGGCCCCAACTGATCGTCGAGCGTCGTCACCAGATCGAACGTCGCACCCTTGGCATGGGGTTGCAGATTCTGAACCTGCACGCTGACCCGCACGCGGTTGACCCCGCCCATGGGGCGCAATACACGAATGCGATTGCTCAGGTGAATCAGCCCCAGCAGTTGGAACGGAAAGTCCTTGGCCGTGAGCAATTGCATCTGTAACGCGAACGCCAGGATGTGTGGATAGGTCGGCGGCAGTAAACCGTTATCGGCAAAACCACAGACCTTGCGATAGGCCGCCAGGCGTTTTGGATCGACCTCGACCCAGCAGCGCAACCCCGTGTCGGGCAACGTGGTGCCGGTGATTTTGCGCCGCGATGCCGCCTTCACGTACAGGCCCGTCAGGCTCGGTTCGCGGTTGAGGGTGTGCCAATCGGTGATCATTTTCATGCCCCCAAGGCGCTTTGGCCGCAGACTCGCAACGCTTGCCCGGTGAACGCGCCGGTCCCCGGCTGAGCGAGCCACGCGACTGCTTCGGCAACGTCTTGTGGCAGGCCGCCCTGGCCCAATGAACTCATGCGTCGCCCGGCCTCGCGGATGCCGAACGGCAGGTGCGCGGTCATCTGGGTTTCGATGAACCCCGGTGCCACGGCGTTGATGCTGATGCCGCGTTGATCGAGCAATGGCGCCCAAGCCTGGGCCAGACCGATCAGCCCGGCCTTGCTCGCCGCGTAGTTGGTCTGCCCGCGATTGCCGGCAATGCCGCTGATGGACGCCAACAGAATCACCCGCCCGTTGTCATGCAAGGCGCCGCTGTCGAGCAGTGCCTTGGTCAAAACCTGCGGTGCGTTGAGGTTGACCGCGAGCACTGCGTCCCAGAATTCCGGGGTCATGTTGGCCAGGGTTTTATCGCGGGTGATGCCGGCGTTGTGGACCACGATGTCGACACCGTCGGGCAGCAGTTCGACCAACTGCGCGGCGGCGTCTTCGGCGCAAATGTCCAGGGTGATGCTGCGCCCGCCAAGGCGTGCGGCGAGCGCATCGAGATCGGTTTTCGCCGGTGGGACATCGAGCAGAATCACCTCGGCGCCATCACGGGCCAGGGTTTCGGCGATGGAAGCGCCGATGCCGCGCGCGGCCCCCGTGACCAGCGCCTTGCGCCCGGCCAGTGGGCGAGTCCAGTCCGACACCTGCGTATCGCAAGCCTTCAAACGGACCACCTGGCCTGACACAAACGCACTTTTGGGCGAGAGGAAAAACCGCAGCGGCCCTTCGAGTTGATCCTCGGCGCCTTCACCGACATAGATCAGTTGCAAGGTGCCGCCGCCGCGCAATTCCTTGGCCAGCGAGCGACTGAAACCTTCCACCGCACGCTGTGCGCTGGCGGCGAACGGGTCGGTCAACGTCTCTGGCGCACGCCCCAGAATCACCAGGTGCGCGCTTTGATCGAGGTTTTTTATCAGCGGCTGGAAGAACTCGCGCAGCTGTTTGAGCTGATCGGTCTGAACCAGGTCGCTGGCGTCGAACACCACGGCTTTAAGCTTGGGGCCATGGCCGGGAATCCACGCGGTGGCCAGAGAAGGCTCGGCGCCGTAGCGGTAGATCGCGTCGGTCAGGCGGTTGGCGAAGGCACTGACTTTCTCTGTCAGCGGGCCGCCGCCTATCAATAATGCCCCTTCGACAGGCCGCAGCCGGCCTGCTTGCCACCGCTCCAGGCGTACCGGAGACGGCAGTCCCATGGCCCCGACCAGACGATGGCCGATGGAGGAATTGGCGAAGTCGATATAACGGTCAGACATGGAACGCACTCCGGCAGCTGGGGTTCAAAGTGTGGACCACGAATGGCAATCAGTCGTTCGATCCACGAGATAAGGCCTACGCTTGAACATTGTAGGAGCGAAGCTTGCTCGCGAAGACGATGTTTCATTCAGAGGAAATATTGAATGTGCCGGCACCTTCGCGAGCAAGCTTCGCTCCTACAGGGACTGGTGTTTACATTTGTTTTTTTGACAGGAGCTTTTCATGACCCAGCCGCGCCGCGTCGCGATAATCGGCGGTAACCGTATCCCCTTCGCCCGCTCCAACGGGCCGTACGCCACCGCCAGTAATCAGGCGATGCTCACCGCAGCGCTCGAAGGTCTGATCGAACGCTACAACCTACACGGCCTGCGCATGGGCGAAGTGGTCGCGGGGGCGGTCCTCAAGCTGTCCCGAGACATGAACCTGACGCGCGAGTGCGTGCTCGGTTCACGGTTGTCCCCCGGCACCCCGGCCTATGACATTCAGCAGGCGTGCGGCACGGGTCTTGAAGCGGCGTTGCTGGTGGCGAACAAGATTGCCCTGGGACAAATCGATTGCGGCATCGCCGGTGGCGTCGATACCACTTCGGATGCGCCGATCAGCGTCAGTGAAGGTTTGCGCAGGGTGCTGCTGCAAGCCAATCGCGCCAAGAGCACTGGCGACAAACTGAAAACCTTTCTGCAGCTGCGCCCCCGGGACTTGATCCCGGAGTTCCCGCGCAACGGCGAACCGCGCACCGGTTTGTCCATGGGCCAACACTGCGAATTGATGGCCCAGACCTGGAACATCCCCCGCGAAGAACAGGATCAACTGGCGCTGGAGAGCCATCGGAACCTGGCCGCGTCCTACGCCGAAGGCTGGCACAACGACCTGATGACACCGTTCCTCGGCCTGACCCGCGACAACAACCTGCGCCCGGACCTGACCCTGGAAAAACTCGCCTCGTTGAAACCGGCCTTCGAGAAAAGCGCCAAGGGCACGATGACGGCGGGCAACTCCACGCCGCTCACCGATGGCGCATCGCTGGTGCTGCTGGGCAGTGAAGAATGGGCGAAGGAGCGCGGCTTGCCGATCCTCGCGTACTGGCGTGACGGCGAGGCCGCGGCGGTGGATTTCGTCAACGGCGCCGAAGGGCTGTTGATGGCGCCGGTGTACGCGGTGCCCCGTTTGCTGGCGCGCAACGGCCTGACGCTGCAGGACTTCGATTACTACGAAATCCACGAAGCCTTTGCCGCGCAGGTGCTCTGCACGTTGAAGGCCTGGGAAGATCCGGAGTATTGCAAAACCCGTCTCGGCCTCGATGCGCCGCTGGGCTCCATCGACCGCAGCCGCCTCAACGTCAAAGGCAGTTCACTGGCGGCCGGGCATCCGTTTGCCGCGACCGGCGGGCGCATCGTCGCCAACCTGGCGAAGTTGCTCGACGCGGCGGGCAAGGGCCGAGGCTTGATCTCGATCTGCGCCGCCGGCGGCCAGGGCGTGACGGCGATTATCGAGCGCTGATCAGTTCGGCGTTCTGCTGCGCGATGCGTTCACGGTTGCGGTTGGCGTAGTTCTCGGCCATCACGGAGCAGACGATCAACTGCAACGGGTGATAAATCATGATCGGCAGCAGAATCAAGCCCAGGCCCGGGTTGGCGCCGAAGATCAACGCGGCCATCGGCGCGCCCGCCGCCAGGGATTTTTTGCTGGCACAGAACACCGCGGCGATCTCATCCGCCGGGCTGAATTTCAGTGCGCGAGCGGTGCGGGTAGTCATCCACAGGATGACCGCCAGCAGGATCGCGCTGCCAATCAGTGCGCTGAGAATTACGCCGTTGCCCTGTTGTTGCCACATTCCCGAGACCATCGAGTTGCAGAACGCCGAGTACACCAGCAACAGAATCACCAGCTTGTCGACGATGTTGGTGTAGCGCTTGTGGCGGGCAAAGAACTTGCCGAGCAACGGCCGTACCAATTGGCCGAGCACCAGCGGCAACAGCAACATGGCGCAGAGGTCGAGCAGGGTTGAACCCAGATCGATGCCGCCGGCACCGCTGCCGACCACCAGACTCACCAGCAACGGCGTCAGGAAAATCCCCAGCACACTGGACAGGCTCGCATTGAGAATCGCCGCCGGCACGTTGCCGCCTGCGCTGCCGGTCAGGGCCACGGAAGACGAAATGGTCGACGGCAGGGCGCAGAGGTAGAAGAAGCCGAGCATCAGCAGCGAAGGAACGTGCGAACCCAACAGCTTGTCGCTCAGCAGCCAGATCAGCGGGAACACCGCGAAGGTGAAACCCTGAACCATCACGTGCAGTTTCCAGTTCTTCAAGCCATGGCTGATCTGCTCGCTGGACAGGTTGACCCCGTGCAGGAAGAACACCAGGAACACGCCGATGTTGATCACGTATTCGGCGTGCATCCCGCCGCCCGTGGCGCCGAAGACCGGGAAGAAATACGCCAGCAGCGTGGCGATCAGCATGCCGCACAAGAACCAGTCGGTGACCACGCGTTTGAGGTGTATGAAGGCATGCATAACGGGCACCGAATACATTTGTAAGAATTGATGACTTAGCCTAACGTCGGCTCTATCTGCCGTCTTGCGACATAAGGCCAATCAATGCCGACTAACGGACAGCTTTCCCTCGAACGGGCCATTCCGAGGCTAACGACGTTGCCGCGTCCGCTGTTCGCACGGGCGGAAAGTCTGAATGCCGGGTCGTGGACGCCCCCTCATCGCCACGATTGGGTGCAGTTTTCCTACGCCATCAGCGGCGTTCTCGGCGTGCACACGGCGGAGGGCAGTTTCTTTGCGCCGCCGCAGTGGGGAATCTGGATTCCGGCGGATCTCGAACACCAAGTGGTGACCTCGATGCGCGCCGAAATGCGCAGCCTCTACGTGCGCCGCGAGGACTGCGAATGGGCCGACGGGCGTTGTCGGGTGCTGGAAGTCACGCCGCTGGCCCGGGAGCTGATCAAGAGTTTTTGCTTGCTGCCGGTGGAATACCCACAAGGCGACAGCCAGGAAGGGCGGCTGGTGAATGTGCTGCTGGATCAGTTGGCGAATCTGCCGGAGGTGGGATTTTCTCTGCCGTTGCCGCGGCATGAGCGGTTGCTCGGATTGTGCAATGAGCTGATCGAACGCCCGGAGCTCGCCGTGACGTTGCAGGAATGGGCGCAACGCCTGGGCTCCTCGGAAAAGACGCTGATGCGTTTGTTTCAGCGCGAGACCGGGTTGAGCTTTCGCGGATGGCGGCAGCGGATGCGGTTGCTGTCGTCGTTGAGTTTGCTGGAGAAGGGCGACAGCGTGACCAATGCGGCGCTGTCTTGCGGGTATGACTCGACGTCGGCGTTTATTGCGGCATTCAAAAGCCTGTTCGGCTTCACCCCCGGCGAATTATTCAAACAGTAATTGTGGCGAGGGAGCTTGCTCCCGCTGGAGCGCGAAGCGGTCCCAATTCAGTAAACCCGCTGTATCAGGTATTCCGTGTTTACCGGTTTGCGACCGCTTCGCGGCCGAGCGGGAGCAAGCTCCCTCGCCACAGGTATCGGTTTTCGACCCGTTAGATCAGCGACTTCAGGTCCTGAAGCGGCGAACCAACCCATCCAGTTCATTCGACAACCCGGCCAGGCTCTGCGAATCCAGCCGCGCCGAATTGGCCAGTTCCGCCACCAGCTGCGCATCGCCATGAATCTGGCTGATGTGCCGGTTGATGTCCTCGGCCACGTGATGCTGTTCTTCCGCCGCCGTGGCGATCTGCGTGTTCATGTCGCGAATCACATCCACCGACTCACGAATCAGCCCGAAACTGCTGCGCGCTTCGCCGATGCGGGTCACCGATTGTTGCGACACCTCCAGGCTCGCATGCATCTGCTGAGTCACTTGGCTGGTGCGCTTGGCCAGGTTGCCCAGCAAGCCATCGATTTCCGCCGTCGAATCCGCCGTGCGTTTGGCCAGCGCCCGGACTTCGTCTGCCACCACCGCAAATCCACGACCTTGCTCGCCGGCCCGTGCAGCCTCAATGGCGGCGTTCAGTGCCAGCAGGTTGGTCTGTTCGGCAATCGAGCGAATGGTCCCCAGGATCGACTGAATGTCATTGCTGTCGCGTTCAAGTTGTTGCATCGACTGCGCCGATTGTTCGATTTCCTGGCTCAGGCGATCAACGCTGGTCACGGCCGCATCAATCTGTTGCTGACCTTGACGCGCCTGACGCTGGCCACTGTCGGCGGATTCCGCCGCCTGGCTGCAAGAGCGCGCGACTTCGTTGGCGGTGGCGACCATTTCGTGGAACGCCGTGGACACCATATCCACCGCTTCACGCTGGCGCCCGGCGGCTTCAGCCATATCGCTGGAGACCTGGGTCGAGCTCTTCGAGGTGGCGAGGATCTTGGTCGCGGCGCCGCCGATGCTTTGGATCAGGTTGCGAATCGCCGTCAAGAACTGGTTGAACCAGTTGGCCAGTTGCGCGGTTTCGTCGCTGCCACGGATTTCCAGGTTCTTGGTCAGGTCGCCTTCACCTTGGGCGATGCCTTCTAGGCCGCTGGCCACGCTGCGGATCGGCCGCACGATGACACTGGCGAAACTGGCGCCGAGGATGGCGAAAAACACCGCCAGAACGGCGGCGATGATTGCGATCAGCCAAGTCAGCTGGGTCGCGGAGCTCATCACATCGTTTTGCTTGATCAGGCCGATAAAGGTCCAGCCCAGTTGCTCCGACGGCCAGACGTTGGCCATGTAGCGTTCGCCGTTCAACTCGACTTCCACCAGGCCTTTGCCGGCCTTGGCCAGTTGTGCGTAACCCTCGCCGAGGCTGCTCAAGGCTTTGAAGTTGTGTTCCGGTTGTTTCGGATCGACCAGTACGGTGCCAGTGTTTTCCAGCAGCATCAGGTAGCCGGTTTCACCGAGCTTGATCTGTTTGACGATTTCGGTGAGTTGCTTGAGCGTCACGTCGATGCTGACCACGCCACCGTTGGTGCCCAACTGGTTGTCGATGGTGCGCACGGTGCTGACGTAGGTCGCATCGTCCTGGGCCCAGTAATAGGCCTCGGTGCGGAATGGCTTGCCCGGCTTGGCCTGGGCCGCCTTGTACCAGGGACGCTGGCGCGGGTCGTAATTGTTCAGCTTGGCATCGTCCGGCCAGGACACGTAACCGCCGGCCGCGGTGCCGAGGATGGCATAGGCGTAGGACGGATGGCTGTTACCCAGGTCCTGCAGGAGGCTGAAGACCTTTTTGTCCATCTCGCCCTGGGGAATGCTCTCGGCGTTGGCGCTCATGTAGGTCTTGAGGCTGTCGTCGGAGTTCTTGATCAGCGGTTGTCTGGCCAGGTAGTCGACGTTCTGGCTGATGCCGTCGAAGAACAGTTGCATGGCGTTGCTGACCTGACGAATTTCACGACCGCTGCCGTCGACGAAATTCTCCTTGGCGTCACTGCGCAAGTTCAGCACCACGAGGGTGGCGACCAGCACCACGGGCAAGCAGGCGATGATTGCAAACGCCCAGGTCAACTTCTGTTTGATGTTCATCCGCGCTCCAGATTTTTCTTGTAGGCCCACGCAGTGCAGATGACTCGCGGATTATTGGCAGCCGTAAACGTTATTGATCGACCCGGTTCCGTGAGTGCACCATCGTTTTTGTTGTCGGAACGATTGTCGGACAAATCACTCTGTCACTGAGGACTTCGGCTGAATTTAGGGGAAATTGAGGTCGGGTGAGAAATATCCTACGAAGGGTTTGAATTCTGGTGTCAGCTTCTGTCGCAAATGCCTTCACACCCCTTCGCCACCCAGTGGCGCAGGCTCAGCTATGATCTCGGGCGGCCGATGAAGACCGAAAAGGGTTGGCCGATTAATTCGGCACATTGTGTGCATCACGACGTTCATAGGTCGGCAACCCCTCCCCCCAACGAGTGGATTGCCGTATAACGAATGACTTTCGCGTGTTTGGTAATAAAGGACCCACAATAAAAGCTGATGAAGACTCCAAAACGCATTGAACCCCTGATCGAGGACGGTCTGGTCGACGAGGTGCTGCGCCCACTCATGAGTGGTAAAGAAGCAGCTGTTTATGTGGTGCGCTGCGGTAACGAGCTACGTTGCGCGAAGGTCTACAAGGAGGCGAATAAACGCAGTTTCCGTCAGGCGGCCGAGTATCAGGAAGGTCGCAAGGTGCGCAACAGCCGCCAGGCTCGAGCGATGGCCAAGGGCTCCAAGTTCGGCAAGAAAGAAACCGAAGACGCTTGGCAGAACGCTGAAGTGGCGGCCCTGTTCCGCCTGGCCGGTGCCGGTGTTCGGGTGCCCAAGCCGTATGACTTCCTCGAAGGCGTACTGCTTATGGAACTGGTGGCCGACGAGTACGGCGACGCCGCGCCGCGTCTGAACGACGTGGTGCTGGAGCCGGACCAGGCGCGCGAATATCACGCGTTCCTGATTTCGCAGATCGTGCTGATGCTGTGTACCGGTCTGGTGCACGGTGACCTGTCGGAGTTCAACGTGCTGTTGACCCCGACGGGCCCGGTGATCATCGACTTGCCGCAAGCGGTAGACGCGGCGGGCAACAACCACGCGTTCAGCATGCTGGAGCGGGACGTGGGCAACATGGCGTCTTATTTCGGCCGGTTTGCGCCAGAGTTGAAAAAGACCAAATACGCCAAGGAAATGTGGGCGCTGTACGAAGCCGGCACCTTGCACCCGGCCAGCGTGTTGACGGGCGAGTTCGACGAGCCGGAAGAATTGGCTGACGTCGGCGGTGTCATACGCGAAATCGAGGCTGCACGCCTGGATGAAGAGCGTAAACAGGCGGTGCGCGCGGCAGATGACGCACCACCGGGCAAAACCGAAGAACCGCCTCCACCGTGGATGCAGTGATCGGTTGACGAAAACCCGGCTTCGGCCGGGTTTTTTGTAAGTGCTGATCCCCAAACACTGGAGATCATTTGTGGGAGTGAGCCTGCTCGCGATAGCGGTACATCAGTCGACATAAACTCAGCTGACACACCGCTATCGCGAGCAGGCTCGCTCCTACAGTGGATTTTTCCCTGCGACTCCCCACACTCAAGGACTGAATGTGAACCCCTCCACCCGCAATGCCCAACTGATCATCGCCGCCCGTCTGGTCTCGGACTTCGGCGCCTTCCTCAACATGGTCGCCCTGGCCACTTACGTCTACCTGCTCAGCAACAGCGCCATGAGCGTCGGCATTTTCCTCGCCTGCCGCGTGGGCGGAGGGATTTTCGCCAGTCTGATCGGCACCTCGTTCTATCGTCGCTTTGCCGGGCGTATTCCGCTGATTGCCTTTGATTTGCTGCGCGCAGGGTTGTTGGGCCTGTTGCTGGTGCTTCCGGTCGCCCAGCAAGCGCTGCTTTTACCGTTGATCGCGTTCGGCCTGGGGTTCGGCAACTCAATGTTCGCCATCGGCCTCAACAGCCAGTTGCCGCACCTGATCGAAGGCGAGCACCTGCTCAAGACCAACGCCTGGATCACCTCGGCCTCGTCCGCGGCCATGGTCGGCGGAAGCCTGGTGGCAGGGCTGTTGGTGGCGGCGTTTGGCTTTGAAACGGTGTTTGCATTGAACGTGGTCACTTATCTGCTGGCCGCGTTGTTCATCCTGCCGTTGCGGTTTTCGAGACCGGCGTCCGGTACCGAGCCAACCCCGCCGCGTGGTGAGTGGCACGCCTTGCGCCAAGGCCTGCGCAGTACGCCGGTGGTGGCCGCGATGCTCGCCGTCACCATGGCCGACACCCTGGGCAGCGCGGCGCACAACGTCGGCTTCCCGATTATTTCCAGGCTGCTGACCCCCGAGTCAGCCAGCACCACGCTGGGCCTGATGCTGGCCGTCTGGGCCTGCGGAAAACTGATCGGTGCACGAATCGCCAGTCGCCTGAAAGGGGCGGACAATGCACACTTGGAGCGGCGATTTTTCTACGGCGTGTTGCTGATGTCCTGCGGCTTCATACTGATGTTCCAGCAGCAGACCCTCTACGGTTTGCTGTTGTTCTCGTTACCGGCCGGATTGGGTGACGGCTTCTCCGAGGTCGGCCTGATGTCGCGTCTGCAACGCGAACCGGACAGCCTGCGCCTGCCGATCTTCAGCTTGCTGACACTGCTGCAGATGACCGGGTTCGGCGTCGGCATGTTGATCGCCGCGCCGTTCTATTCGTGGTGGACGCCGGGGGCCGTGGTGCTGCTGTTCCACGGCATTCCCCTGACCACGTTGCTGGTGGTGAAGGTGCTCGCGATCAGGGGCGAACGGGTGGCGCGCAGCAGCCCGACTCCAGATTCTTGAGGATCGGGCAGTCGGGGCGATGGTCGCCCTGGCAGTGCTCGACCAGGTCCTGCAGGGTGTCGCGCAATTGACCCAGCTCACGGATTTTCTGGTTCAGCTCGTCGATGTGCTGGCGGGCCAGGGCCTTCACGTCGGCGCTGGCCCGCTGGCGGTCCTGCCAGAGGGTCAGCAGTTTGCCGACCTCTTCGAGTGAAAACCCCAGGTCCCGGGAGCGTTTGATGAACGCCAGCGTGTGCAGGTCGTCTTCGCCATAAACGCGGTAGCCACTGTCGGTTCGATGGGCGGCCTTGAGCAAGCCGATGGACTCGTAATAACGAATCATCTTCGCGCTCAGGCCGCTGTGCCGGGCTGCTTGGCCGATGTTCATCGATTGTCCTCCAGATCCTTGGGTTTCCAGGTTTTCAACAGTAACGCATTGCTCACCACGCTGACGCTGGACAACGCCATCGCCGCGCCGGCCAGCACCGGGTTGAGGAAGCCGAACGCTGCCAGCGGAATGCCGATCAGGTTATAGACGAACGCCCAGAACAGGTTTTGCCGGATTTTTGCGTAGGTCTTGCGGCTGATCTCCAGGGCGGCGGGCACCAGCCGTGGATCGCCGCGCATCAGAGTGATGCCGGCCGCGTGCATGGCCACGTCGGTGCCACCGCCCATGGCAATGCCAATGTCGGCGGCCGCCAGGGCCGGGGCGTCGTTGATGCCGTCGCCGACCATCGCCACCACGCCGGTCTTCTTCAGCTCGGCGACGGTGGCGGCTTTGTCTGCCGGCAAGACTTCGGCGTGCACATCCGTAATGCCCAGCGCTTCGGCAACCACTTTGGCACTGCCGCGGTTGTCGCCGGTCAGCAGGTGGCTGCTGATGTGGCGTGCGCTGAGCTGTTGCACCGCGTGCAGTGCGCCGGGTTTGAGGGTGTCACCGAACGCGAACAGGCCCAGTACCTTTGGCTCGGGGCTTTGCTCGATCAACCAGGAGAGCGTGCGGCCTTCGGTTTCCCACGCGGTTGCGGAGTCGGCCAGATCCCCTGCGCTCAAACCGCTTTCTTCCAGCAGCCTGCGATTGCCCAAGGCTAAACGACGACTGTCGAGCGTGCCGGCGATGCCACGACCGGTCAGCGATTGACTGTCGCTGACATCGGCCACGGTCAAACCGCGTTCGGCGCAGGCGTCCAGAACGGCCTTGGCCAGCGGGTGTTCACTGCCGCGTTGCAGGGCACCGGCCATTTGCAGCAGGGCGGCTTCGTCACCGTTGATGGCACTCAGATGAGCGATGCGCGGCGCGCCCGAAGTCAGCGTGCCGGTCTTGTCAAACACCACGGCGCTGACTTCATGAGCACGCTCGAGGGCTTCGGCGTCCTTGATCAGAATCCCGTAGCGGGCCGCGACGCCGGTGCCGGCCATGATCGCGGTCGGCGTGGCCAGCCCGAGTGCGCAAGGGCACGCGATGACTAGCACGGCGACGGCGTTGATCAGCGCGGTTTCGATTGGCGCGCCGTATAACCACCAGCCGATCAAAGTCGCCAACGCGATCAACAGAACGGTCGGCACAAACACCTGACTGACTTTATCCACCAGCTTCTGAATCGGCGCTTTGGCGGCCTGGGCGTCTTCGACCAGGCGAATGATACGCGCCAGCACGGTTTCTGCCCCCAGCGCTTGAGTGCGAACCAGCAACCGGCCTTCGCCATTGATGGCACCGCCAGTGACCTTGTCACCGGGTTGCTTGGGCACCGGCAGGCTTTCGCCGCTGATCAGTGCTTCGTCGGCGTGGCTCTGGCCTTCGACCACTTCACCATCCACCGGGAAGCGTTCGCCGGGTTTGACCATGACCAGGTCGTTGAGGCGCAAGGCGCTGATGGCGACGTCCTGCTCGCGGCCGTCGATCACTTGAATGGCGCGTTCCGGGCGCAAGGCTTCAAGGGCGCGGATGGCGCTGGCGGTCTGGCGCTTGGCGCGGCTTTCGAGGTATTTGCCCAGTAACACCAAGGCAATCACCACCGCCGAGGCTTCGAAGTACAAATGCGGCATGCGCCCGGCCGCGGTAGCCCATTCGTAAAGACTCAAGCCATAACCGGCGCTGGTGCCCAGTGCGACCAGCAAATCCATGTTGCCGGCCCCGGCGCGCACAGCTTTCCAGGCGGCCACGTAAAAGCGTGCGCCGAAAATGAACTGCACCGGCGTGGCCAGCGCGAATTGCACCCAGGCCGGGAGCATCCAGTGCACGCCAAACGGTTGCAGGAGCATTGGCAACACCAGCGGCAGGGCGAGGGCGATTGCCATGATCAATGCCCAGCGCTCACGGTGCAGGCGCTGTTGTTGCTGATCGGTTGGAGGGTGTTCGACTTCCCAGACGCTGGCGCTGTAACCGGCCTTGGTGACTGCCGCGATCAAGTCTTGCGGATCGATGTGTCCGAGCAGTTCCAGGTGCGCCCGTTCGTTGGCCAGGTTGACGCTGACGCTTTTCACCCCAGGCACCTTGGCCAGCGCCCTTTCGACGCGGCCGACGCAGGAGGCGCAGGTCATGCCGTCGATGCTCAATTCCAGGCTCTGTTGCGGCACGCTGTAACCGGCCTGCTGCACCGCGTCCATCAAGGCCGGCAAGCTGTCGCTGGGCGCTTGGACCCGCGCCTGCTCGGTGGCGAGGTTGACGCTGACGGCAGAAGCGCCGATGACTTTGCTCAAGGCTCGCTCGACACGCCCCGCGCAACTGGCGCAGGTCATGCCGGCAATCGGCAGATCGAACGTAGTGGATTCGGACATCGGTCGCGCTCCCTGTAGAAGATGCCTACAGGATCAACCTTGCCATGCTGGCAAGGTCAAGCGCCAGTCTTCAAATCGCCGTAGACCCCATGTGGGAACGGGTCTTGTGGCGAGGGGATTTATCCCCGTTGGGTGGCGAAGCCGCCCCAATACCTGCAACCTCGGCGTATCAGTTACACCGAGTGCACTGGTTTACGACTGCTTCGCAGTCGAACGGGGATAAATCCCCTCACCACAAGGGCTCGCTCCCACAGGGAATTGTTTCAGTAATCGAGGGCAGTGGGTTTCAAGTACATCCCTTCCTGCGTCATCGCAATCCGGAACTTCAACACATCCCCGGCCTTGAGCGTGATGTTCTGCGATCCCGGGGCGAGCATGCCCGGGTTGCAACCCGGTGCCTGGCCCGGCAGCAGTTTGAGGCGCAGGGACACATCGCCCGGCGGCAGGTTGAACGAGGTGCTTTGTTCCTGGAACAGCCGCGCCGACAGTTGGTCTTGGATGTACACGCCGATCTCGCAGGAGGTCGCGACTTCGAGGCGCTCGCGGGAAATGATCAGTACGCCATAGTCTTCCCCGGCGGCTTGAACCGAAGGTGTCGCGGCAAATAGGCTGAGGAAGCCAAACAGGCTGAGAGCTGACCAGCGCATGGCTGAATCTCCTGAAGTCGAGTCATTGATGCACGCAGCTTGGCCGAGCGCGACGCCGATTGCCAGCCCGGCAGACTTCTGCAGAACTTGACCTTGCCATGGTGGCAAGCTCAAGACTGCTCGCAACCTCATAAAAGGAGCCACACCATGCAAGTGTTCAACGTTCAAGGCATGTCCTGCGGTCACTGCGTCAAAGCCATTACCCAGGCGCTGTTAGCCAAGGATCCTGCGGCCGGCGTGCGGGTCGACCTGGCGGCCAAAGAAGTCGGCGTGGAAAGCGCGCTGACGACCGAACAAGTGATCGCAGCGATCAGCGAAGAAGGCTACGAAGCCAAACCCGCCTGAATGACGGGCGCAATTCCCTGTGGGAGCGGGCTTGCTCGCGAAAGCGGTGTGTCAGACAACATTGACGGCGACTGACACTCCGCATTCGCGAGCAAGCCCGCTCCCACATTTGGTTTTGCATTCATCCAGGGGGATTTTAATAGTTAGCGAGCTATCGGAATGTTCAAGGCGTCGATGCACGGCTAGACTGTCGGGCTGCCGACCCATGCCCAACTGGATGCCTGATGAACTTCCGTACCATTTTGATTCTTGGCGCCCTGAGCGCTTTCGGCCCGCTGGCGATCGATTTCTATCTGCCGGCGTTCCCGGCGATGGCACTCGCGTTCGGCACCGATGAGAAACATGTCCAGCTGACGCTGGCCGCGTACTTCCTTGGCTTGTCCCTTGGTCAGCTGGCATACGGACCGGTGGCGGATCGGTTCGGGCGACGGATTCCCTTGTTGACGGGGGTCGGATTGTTCACCGCTGCCTCCCTGGCCTGCGCGTTTGCGCCGAACCTGGAATGGTTGATCGGTGCGCGATTCATTCAGGCCCTAGGTGGTTGCGCCGGGATGGTGATCGCCCGTGCGGTGGTCAGTGACAAGTGCGATGCGGTGGGTTCGGCGAAAGTCTTTTCGCAGCTGATGCTGGTGATGGGCCTGGCACCGATTCTCGCGCCCATGCTGGGCGGACTGCTGGTCAACACCACGGGCTGGCAGTCGATCTTCCTGGTGCTGACCGGATTCAGTGCGCTGGCAGGGTTGGCCGTGGCGATCGGTTTGCCGGAAAGCCTGCCGGCCCACGTACCGCGTCAACCGTTGTCGGGGGCGTTGCGTCAGTACGGTCGGCTGTTGTCGGATCCGGTCTACCTCGGCCACGCCTTGACTGGCGGTATCGCCATTGCCGGGATGTTTGCCTACATCGCCGGTTCGCCGTTCGTCTTCATCAAACTCTACGGGGTCCCGGCCGAGCATTTCGGCTGGCTGTTCGGGACCAATGCGGCGGGTTTCATTCTGGTGGCGCAGGTCAATGCTCGACTGCTGGCCAAGCGTGGCCCGGCATTCCTGCTGGTGCGTACCGTGTGGATTTACCTGGGGGCGGGCCTGACGCTGCTCGCCGTCAGTGCGCTGCACACCGAACAGTTATGGCCGCTGCTGATTCCGCTGTTTATCTGCATCGCCAGCCTCGGTTGCATCCTCCCCAACGCCTCGGCCTGCGCCATGAACGGGCAGGGCGCCCGCGCCGGCAGTGCGTCGGCGATGCTCGGGTGCCTGCAATTCAGCGTTGCCGCCGGAGCGGCAGCATTGGTGGGTGTTTTACACGATGGCAGCGCCGTGCCGATGGCCATGGTCATCAGCCTGTGCGGGATTCTGGTGGTGAGCGCGGCGATGCTCACCCGGCGTTTGCAAAATGCCCGGGCATTGGCGCAAGCCCAGGTCTGAGGACGGACTCAGCCAGCGGCGCGCTGCTGGCGATCGGGAAATTGATGGGGTGCGAGCAATCGCGCTTCAAGGGTCTTGGTGAAGGCGATCGCTTCAGCTTCGCTGCGGAACGTTACAGCGTGTTGGTCCAGACGGACCTGCCACTGGGATTTAGCCACTTCTTTTATCAGGATCTTCATTGCTGACCTCCTTGCGTAAAAGATTGCATCGCAGAGGTTTCGATTGTAGACCCGAATACGATCGCAATTGTGACAAGGGTCAACTCTCGGACTGACGGTGTCGCCCAAATGGGCGACACCTGTATCAATCTGTTTCAGAACCCTTCGAGCACAATCTTGCCCTTGGACTTGCCGCTTTCTAGCAGCTCATGGGCGCGACGCAGATTGGCCGCGTTGATGGTCCCGAAGTGCTCGCCGACTGTGGTTTTCAGCGTACCGTCATCGATCAGCCCGGCCACGCGGTTGAGCAGTTTGTGCTGCTCGATCATGTCCGCCGTTTCGAACAGCGAGCGGGTGTACATGAATTCCCAGTGCAGCGACAGGCTCTTGCGCTTGAGCTTGGTCACGTCCAGCGCTTTCGGATCATCGATCAGCGCCAGTTTGCCTTGCGGGGCCAACGCTTCGACCAGTTGATCCAGGTGATGATCGGTCTGGGTCAGGCTGGCGACGTGGGTCACATGGTCTACGCCGGCGCGCTTGAGTTCTTCACTCAACGGCTGGCTGTGATCGATCACCAGATCGGCACCCAGTTCGCGTACCCAGCTCTGGGTTTGCGCACGGGAAGCGGTGCCGATGACCTTTAGCCCGGTGAGTTGGCTGGCCAGTTGCGTGAGGATCGACCCCACACCGCCCGCCGCGCCGACGATCAGCAGGCTCTGTCCTTCATCGGTTTTACCTTCGCGCACTTGCAGGCGTTCGAAGAGCAACTCCCAGGCGGTGATGGCGGTCAGCGGCAGCGCGGCGGCTTCGGCGAAACCGAGGGTTTTCGGCATATGGCCGACGATGCGTTCGTCCACCACGTGCAATTCGCTGTTGCCCCCCGCGCGGGCGATGGAACCGGCGTAAAACACCTTGTCGCCCGCCTTGAACAGCGTGACTTCGCTGCCGACAGCCTTGACCACACCGGCCACGTCCCACCCCAGCACTTTCGCCGCGCCGCCTTCAGGCTGGACGTTCTGGCGGACCTTGGTGTCGACCGGGTTCACCGAGATGGCTCTGACTTCCACCAACAGGTCACGAGGGCCGGCAACCGGTTCTGGCAGTTCGATGTCTTGCAGGGAATGGGCGTCGCTGATCGGCAGCGAGGCGTAGTAGGCGATGGCTTTCATGTAGAGATCCTGAGCAGTAATAGAAGAAGGGATCAAGCCACGGTGCGCAGGCGCTTGAGGTCGAAGTGCTCGAGAAAGTCGCCGGCCTTGGCGCGGAAGTGCTGGACATGGGGGCTGGCGTCATGGGCTTGCAGGGCTTCGTCGCTGCTCCAGTGTTCAATCATGTAGAACGCCAGTGGATTGGCCAGGTCCTGATGCAAATCGTATTGGCCGCAACCGGCTTCGGCGCGAGTCGGTTCCACCAGCGCGCGCAGGTGCTGTTCGAGGGCGTCTTGCTGGCCGGGTTTGGCAATGAGGGTGGCAATGGCGGTGAAAGGCTGGGACATGGTCGACTCCAGAAGCGGGGTGATTTCGATGGGACAGATGATTGGCTATTTCTCTGCAAGATAAAACCCGCTAAAAGAGCAGTCTCTTTCAATTTTTTTTTGATAATCGGGGCTGAAAATGCTGCGTTTCGATGACTTGCAGTTGTTCGTCCGGGCTGCGGACCTGGGGAGTCTGTCGGCGGCGGCGCGGGTGATGGACATGTCGGCGGCGGTGGCCAGTGCGGCGTTGAAGCGCATTGAACAGCAACTTGGCGCGCGTTTGCTGGCGCGTTCCACCCGCAGTTTGCGTCTGACCGCCGAAGGCGAGGGTTTTCTGGAATATGCCCGGGCTGCCCTGAGTAATCTCGATGAAGGTCGCCGTTTGCTGGCCAGCGGTCAGGATCAGGTCAGCGGGATTCTGCAGTTGTCGGCACCGTCGGACTTTGGCCGCAACCTGTTGCTGCCATGGCTCGACGAGTTTCAGCGCGAACACCCCAAACTGACCGTGCGCCTATTGCTGGGCGACCGCATCGCCGACCTGTTCCGCCAACCGGTGGACATTGCCCTGCGTTACGGCGAGCCGGAAGACTCAAACCTGGTGGCACTGCCCATCGCAGCGCAAAACCGTCGCGTGCTCTGCGCTGCACCGAGTTATCTGGCCAGGCATGGTGAGCCGCGGCATCTGGAACAACTGGCGCAGCACAATTGTTTGTTGTTCATGCTCGGCAGCCGGGTTCATGACCACTGGAGTTTCCACGACGGCAAACGCGAAGTCGGGCTGACCGTCAGCGGCGATCGCTTCAGTGACGACGCCGATGTCGTGCGGCTGTGGGCAGTGGCGGGGGCCGGTATTGCTTACAAGTCCTGGCTCGATGTCGCCGCCGATGTGCTCGCCGGCCGATTGAAAGTGCTGATGCCAGAGTTGCTCTGTGAGCGCGCACCGCTGAATTTGCTGTGCGCCCATCGCGCACAATTGAGTAAGCCGGTGAACCTTTTACGGGAAATGCTTGCCAGCCGATGCGCTCATTTAGGCAGTCAATTTCCGACGATATCGGGCATCGATCATTAGTCGCAGGCAAATAGCGAAATTTCTGTCAGGAACTATCACCACCCACGCTTTCCCAAGGGCAGGAACCGGCGGTTAACCCGCTTATACTAGCGCCCGCCTCATGTACGCACCGTCGATCCGCGATGGCGATGGCCTCACGGTCATCATCCGACCTTCGCCACACCTGCGAAGCAATGGCATGGGTGAGTAGGGGCTTTGCCCGGCTTATGGCGGTTTCCGCGTCTTGGCCGACGACACATTACTGGTCAAGATGTCTCTGAGCAGCAGACGAAACGATTCAACAGGGAGTGAATACATGGAACATGCACCTTGCATCAGCCAGATCGCCACATTGCTGGCTGACCCCAAGCGCAGCGCAATGATGTGGGCCTTGATGGATGGCTCGGCGCGGCAGACCGAAGAGCTGGCGCTATTGGCCGGCCTGTCACCGTCTTCGGCCAGTGCACACCTGGGGCGTTTGTCCGCCGGAGGTCTGTTGAAAGTCGAAATCCGTGGGCGCAAACGCTTTTTCCGCCTGGCCGCACCTGAAGTGGGCGCGGCAATCGAAGCACTGGCCAGCGCAACACTGGCCAGCACCCCGCAGCCCGTCCCGGACGTTTTCAAACGCACCAGCCCCATCGCCAAACCTCAGGCGGCGCCTTCGTCGTTGTTGCGGGCCCGACTGTGCGACGACCATTTGGGAGGCACCCTGGCCGCCGATCTTTACCAGCGGTTGCTGGATGCCGGCTGGATCGAGCAGTTCGAACAGCGCGTCATGATCACCCACAAGGGGTCCACACAACTGGCCTCGCGCGGGGTGTACATCCAGGCCCTGGCCCATCGCAACAGCAAAGTCGCCTGCGCGTGTCCCGACTGGAGCGAAAGACGCCCGCACATGGGCGGTTCGCTGGGCGCTGCGTTGTTGCAGCTGTTCATGCAATCCGGCTGGTTGAGCCTGCCCAACGATTCGCGCGCCTTGCAGATCACGGCCGCGGGGCAGCGGGAAA
This sequence comes from Pseudomonas sp. LBUM1669, assembly GCF_059695705.1. NCBI lineage: Bacteria > Pseudomonadati > Pseudomonadota > Gammaproteobacteria > Pseudomonadales > Pseudomonadaceae > Pseudomonas > Pseudomonas sp. LBUM1669. The sequence goes on from NZ_CP166784.1 coordinate 768,011, forward strand.
TCCATCGATTCGCCAAGGAAACCGAGCTGGAAATGGCGCTTTAGAGGCGTTTGATTTACTAAATCGCTAGCCGGCTGAACACAGAACCTGTGGGAGCGAGCCTGCTCGCGATGGCGGTGTGTCAGTTAATATCTAAGTCAACTGACAGACTGCAATCGCGAGCAGGTCGCTCCCACAGTGGTTCTTCGCTAAGGCTTATGGTTTTACCAACCGCGCATCCAGGCTGTTTTGCGCCAAACGCCTGGCCTGATCCTGGGTCATGCCCAAATCGGTGTACAGCGCATGGAAGTTCTCGGTCACATACCCGCCAAAGTACGCCGGGTCATCCGAGTTCACGGTCACTTTCACGCCACGCTCGAGCATGTCGAGGATGTTGTGCTGGGACATGTGGTCGAACACCCGGAGCTTGGTGTTGGACAGCGGGCACACGGTCAACGGGATCTGCTCGTCGATGATCCGCTGCATCAGGCGCTCGTCTTCGATGGCGCGCACACCATGGTCGATGCGCTGGATTTTCAGCAGGTCGATGGCTTCCCAGATGTACTCGGGCGGGCCTTCTTCACCGGCGTGGGCGACGGTCAGGAAGCCTTCGTGACGGGCACGATCAAACACGCGCTGGAACTTGCTCGGCGGGTGACCCATCTCCGAACTGTCCAGGCCCACGGCCACAAACGCTTCGCGAAACGGCAGCGCCTGGTCGAGGGTTTTCTGCGCTTCGTCTTCACTCAGGTGACGCAGGAAGCTCAGGATCAAACCGCTGGTGATGCCCAGTTGCCGCTCGCCATCCTTGAGCGCCGCCGCGATGCCGTTGAGCACCACTTCGAACGGTACGCCACGGTCGGTGTGGGTCTGCGGGTCGAAGAACGGTTCTGTGTGAATCACGTTCTGCGCCTTGCAACGCAACAGGTAGGCCCAGGTCAGGTCGTAGAAATCCTGCGAGGTGCGCAGCACGTCGGCGCCCTGGTAATACAGGTCGAGAAACTCTTGCAGGTTGTTGAAGGCATACGCCTTGCGCAGGGTTTCGACATCGCTCCACGGCAGGGCGATCTTGTTGCGTTCGGCCAGGGCGAACAGCAACTCGGGCTCCAGCGAACCCTCCAGGTGCAAGTGCAGTTCTGCCTTGGGCAGGGCGTTCAGCCAGTCGTACATAGTCTTTTCTCATCAGGTGCAGATGGCGAGCATTCTACAGATGCCCGTAGAAACAATTAGCAAAACCTGACCAGCCGGTTCATCACACCGCTTCCGGTTCCCGTCGATAGGCGTAGGTCTCGGCAAAGCGCGAGAGCAGGAATTCGGCGCAGGTGGTAACCGGGTATTTCGCCGGGTGCACGTCATCCTGACAACCGGGCAGGCATTCGATGCGTGTGTCGGGGTGCGGCTCGGCAAAGAACGGCATCGAGTAGCGGTCCACGCCCAATGGGCTGATCACTCGGTGCGGCGTCGACAGGTAACGATCGTTGCTCCAGCGCGCCATCATGTCGCCGAGGTTGACCACGAACGTGCCTTCGATCGGCGGCGCGTCGATCCACTCGCCTTTGACGTTGCGCACTTGCAGGCCACCGGCGGCGTCCTGATACAGCAGGGTGATGCAGCCGTAATCGGTGTGGGCGCCGGCGCCTTGTTGCTCCTCGGAGCTGGCAGTATGGCGCGGTGGGTAATGAATCATTCGCAGCACGCTGACCGGCTCATGGAAGCGTGTGTCGAAGAAGTCGCGCTCGATGTTCAGCGCCATGGTCATGGCACGCAACAGCGTTTGGGCGAGTGCCTGCATGTCGACGTAGTGTTGCTCCATCAAGGCTTCCCAACCGGGCATCGAGGGATGACGGTTGGGGCCGCGCAGCGGTTTTTCCGTCAACACTTCAGGGTGATCGGCCGGAAGGTGCAGGCCCATGTCGAAGGTTTCTTTCAGGTCGCTGGGTTTGCTCGGGTCCAGTTGCTCGGTGGCAATGGCGCCGTAGCCGCGATGGTGGCGGGTCTGGGTGATGTCGATCTTGAGCTTTTCGGCGGTGGGCAAGGCGAAGAAGCGTTGGGCGTGGTCGAGTACGGCGGCGATGCGTTGCGCGGAAATTGGGTGTCCCTTGATGTAGAAGAAACCCCACTCGCGGCAGGCGTGGTCGATTTGGCTGGCGACGGATTGCCAGGCGGTTTGGTCATCGCTGTAGAGCGGGGCGATGTCGATGATCGGAAGTTGGTTCATGCGCAGTCCTTAAGAACGCTGAAAATCCATTGTGGGAGCGGGCTTGCTCGCGAAGGGGCCAGCACATTCAACATCTCTGTTGACTGACCCACCGCCTTCGCGAGCAAGCCCGCTCCCACAGGGATTTGTGTTTGGCTCGGGAATTACTTGGGAATGTCGGCTTTCATGCCTTCAACGTAGTAGTTCATCGATGCCAGCTCCGCATTGCTCGCCGTCGCGCCCGCCGCGATTTTCTCGGTGCCGGCCTGGTCCTTGATCGGCCCGGTGAACGGGTGGAAGGCGCCGCTTTTGATGTCCGCAATGATCTGTTCTGCTTCGGTTTTCACCGCCGCCGGCACAAGGTCACTGATCGGCAGCTCAACCGTGCCTTCCTTCAACCCGCCCCAGTAATCCTGCGATTTCCAGGTGTGGTCGAGCACGCTTTGGGTCGCTTGAATGTAATGCGGGCCCCAGTCGTTGACGATCGACGTGAGCACCGCTTTCGGCCCGAAGTGCGCCATGTCCGAAGCGTAGCCGACGGCATACACGCCGCGACGTTCGGCCGCCTGAATCGGCGCCGGGCTGTCGGTGTGTTGGAACACCACATCGACGCCTTGGTCGATCAGCGCGTTGGCGGCGTCGGCTTCCTTGCCCGGATCGAACCACGAGTTGACCCACACCACCTTGATCTCGGTACCGGGGTTGTACTTGTTCAGGGCCAGTTGAATGGCGTTGATGTCGCGGATCACTTCCGGGATCGGGAAAGACGCGACGTAGCCAATCTTCTTGGTCTTGGTCATCTTCGCCGCGAGGAAACCGCCGACGTAGCGACCTTCATACGTGCGCGCCAGGTAGGTGCCGAGGTTCTTGTCCTGCTTGTAGCCGGTGGCGTGTTCGAAGGTCACTTTGGGAAACTGTTTGGCGACTTTCAGGGTCGGGTTCATGTAGCCGAACGACGTGGTGAAGATCAGGTCGTACTTGTCCTTGGCCATGTTGCGGATCACCCGCTCGGCATCGGCCCCTTCGGCGACGTTCTCCACATAGTTGGTGGTGATCTGATTGCCGAACTTTTCGGCCAGCGCCTTGCGCCCCTGTTCATGCTGATACGTCCAGCCGTGGTCACCGATCGGGCCGATATAGACGAAGCCGACTTTCAGCGGGTCGGCAGCGCTGGCGGTCAGGCTCGCGCTCAGACCGATAGCCGCGGCAACGGCGCAAAGCAGCTTCTTCAACGGACGTTTGTGCATGAATTCGAACTCCATGTTGTTGTGAGGTTGGCAGGGGCAATGCAAATTGCTGACCAACAGGACAACAAAAACGCCGAAACCGTGTAATGGCCTTCGCGGGCAAGCCTCGCTCCTACAAGCGACGCCAACCTGTAGGAACGAGGCTTACCCGCGAAGAGGCCCACAAGGCCAATAAAAGTGCACGTGCCAAACCTGCTGCCATCCACTGGTGCGCTAAGGTGTAACGAAACGTTAGCGCCGCCCCGCAGTCAGTAGCTCATCACTCTGTTTGCTCCACTCGGCAAAAAAGGCCCGCAATGCTCACACTCCTCAAGCAAGAAAAGTTTCTGCTGCTGGCCGTGATTGCCGCCGTCGTTGCTTATCCGATGGAACACTGGATGCTGCACAGCGGCCAGCCCATCGCGCTGACCGCTGGCCTGGTGCTGATTGCCTTCATCGTCGCCGCCTCCATGCGCGTCGCCCATCACGCCGAACTGCTCGCCGAAAAAGTCGGCGACCCTTACGGCACGATGATCCTGACCCTGGCCGCGGTGCTGGTGGAAGTGGTGATCCTGGCGATCATGATGAGTAACGAAGCCTCGCCAACCCTGGTGCGCGACACGATTTATTCGGCGGTGATGCTCGACATCAACGGCATCCTCGGCCTGGCCGCGTTGATGGGCGGGATCAAGCACGGCGAACAGTCGTACAACGATGACTCGGCCCGCAGTTACAGCGTGATGATCCTCACCGCCATGGGCGTGTCCATGGTGGTGCCGGAGTTCATCCCCGAGGCCAACTGGAAGATTTATTCGGCGTTCACCATCGGCGCGATGATCGTGCTCTACACCCTGTTCCTGCGTATGCAGGTCGGGCCGCACAGTTATTTCTTCAGCTACAGCTACCCGGAAAAACGCCGCAGGAAAGTCCCGGAAGAGGAACCTGAGCCAGTCAATCTGGCGCTGAGTATCGGCACGTTGGTGTTCGGCGTTGTGGTGATCGGCGCCTTGGCCGAAGTGATGTCCAAGACCCTCGACCTGGGCCTGGAAGGCACGGGAGCACCGCCGGTGATTACGGCGATTCTGGTGGCGGCGATTTCCGCCGCGCCGGAGATTCTGACGGCATTGCGCGCGGCTTTGGCCAATCGCATGCAATCGGTGGTCAACATCGCCATGGGGGCGTCACTGTCGACGGTGATCCTGACGGTGCCGGTGATGGAAGCGATGGCGCTCTACACCGGCCAGCCGTTCCAGATGGCGATGACCCCGGTGCAGACGGTGATGATCTTCCTCACCCTGATCGTCAGCGCGATCAACCTCAACGACGGCGAAACCAATGCCATCGAAGGCATGACGCATTTTGTGTTGTTTGCGACGTTCATCATGTTGTCGCTGCTGGGGCTTTGAAACACCACATACCACTGTGGGAGCGGGCTTGCTCGCGAAGAGGGGAGTGTCATTCAACATTGATGTCGACTGGCACTCCCTCTTCGCGAGCAAGCCCGCTCCCACATTAGATCGTGCTCGTCTTACGCGCCGGCGATTAGCTGCCGAGCCGCCTGGCTGTGATCAGCAATCAATCCCTTCAGATCCAGGCCCTCGACCTGCCCATCAATCACTCGCCACTTGCCACCGATCATCACCCGGTCCGCACGATCCGCACCACACAGCAGCAACGCCGACACCGGATCATGACTGCCGGAGAAGCGCAGCTCATCGAGTTTGAACAGCGCCATATCCGCCTGCTTGCCCACCGCCAGCTCACCGATGTCGGTCCGGCCCAGCAAACTGGCCGAGCCCTTGGTTGCCCAACCCAGAACCAATTCCGGGGTGATCTTCTCCGCGCCATAACGCAGCCGCTGAATGTAAAGCGCCTGACGGGTTTCGAGCATCATGTTCGAGGCATCGTTGGACGCTGATCCATCCACCCCCAGACCCAGCAACGCGCCAGCAGCGGTCAGGTCCAGGGTCGGGCAAATGCCGGAGGCCAGGCGCATGTTCGAGCTCGGGCAATGGCAAACCCCCGTGCCCGCGGCGCCGAGGCGGGCGATTTCGTCCGGGTTGAAGTGGATGCCGTGGGCCAGCCAGGTACGTGGACCGAGCCAGCCGACGCTGTCCAGATAATCCACTGTGCGCAAGCCGAAGCGTTGCAGGCAGAAGTCTTCTTCGTCGAGGGTTTCCGCCAGGTGCGTGTGCAGGCGCACGTCGAGTGTGTTCGCGAGCTCGGCGCTGGCGGACATGATTTGCGGCGTCACCGAGAACGGCGAGCACGGTGCCAAAGCGATCTGGATTTGCGCACCATCGCCACGCTGGTGGTACTCGGCGATCAAGCGCTGGCTGTCCGCGAGGATCACTTCGCCTTCCTGGACAGTCTGCTGCGGTGGCAGGCCGCCGTCCTTTTCCCCCAGGCTCATGGAGCCGCGCGTCAGCATGGCGCGCATGCCCAGTTCGCGGACGCTCTCGACTTGCACGTCGATCGCGTTTTCCAGGCCTTCCGGGAACAGGTAGTGGTGATCGGCGGCGGTGGTGCAGCCGGACAGCAGCAACTCAGCCAACGCAACTTTCGTGGCGAGGGCGAGTTTTTCAGGGGTGAGGCGTGCCCAGACCGGGTAGAGGGTTTTCAGCCACGGGAACAACGGCTGATTGACCACCGGCGCCCAGGCGCGGGTCAGGGTCTGATAGAAGTGGTGATGGGTGTTGATCAGCCCCGGCAGGATCACATGCTCGCGGGCATCGAAAACGTGTCCACAGGGCGCGGACGGTTGCTGGCCAGCGGCGAGCACTTCAACGATCACGCCGTCTTGCACAACCAGGCCGCCACGGGCATCGAGGTCATTGGCAGTAAAGATGGCGAGGGGGTTTTTTAACCAGGTACGGGTCGCAGGCATGTTGGCCGGCTCCTCTGAAAGTGGGGTTCAGGTTAGCCAGCTCAGTGATTACCCTGTCTGCTGATCCAGGGTCGCCGCTAGGGCGAGGTGCGGAGTTTCGAACATAACCGCCTGGCCGGCAAGCCCTGCCCGACCAGACGACGCAAACCTTATGTGGAATGACATCCAAGGAGCGAGCCTGCTCGCGATGGTGGGTCAGCTGCATGGGTGTCGACTGACACTCCATCGCGAGCAGGCTCGCTCCCACAGGGGGAGGGTGGTGTTTACCAGGGAATGGTTTCACCCCGGTAATTCACGAAGTGATGCCCACCCTTGCCGACATAAGCATTCACCTGATCAACCAACCCACGCGTACTGGTTTCCACGTCGATATCGGCACCTTCACCGCCCATGTCGGTCTTCACCCAGCCCGGGTGCAACGACAACACCGTGAGTTTCTGCTCGCCTAGTTGAGTGACGAAGCTGTTGGTCATGGAATTCAGCGCCGCTTTACTGGCCTTGTACAACGCCAGCTCCGGCGCGTCCGGCATGGTCACGCTACCCAGCACCGAACTCATGAACGCCAGAACGCCGGTCTCCGGGCGAATCTGCCCGGCAAAACGTTGTGCCAGGTTGATCGGCGCCACGGCGTTGGTGAAGAACAATTGGCCGACCTCGGCGAACGTCGCGCCGCCCGGCGTCTGAACGTCCGGCCCCTTGACCCCGGCATTCACGAACAGCAAATCAAACACTTCACCCTTGAGCTGTTGGCTCAGGGCGATGACCGCCTGCTGATCGTCCATATCGAGTTTCTCGATCCGTACCTTGCCCAGCGCTTGCAGCGCCTCGGCGTTCTTCGGATTGCGCACGGTAGCGGTGACTTGCCAGCCGTCGGCCAACAGGGTTTTCACCAGGCCGAGGCCCAGGCCTCGGGAGGCACCGATGATGAGGGCGGTTTTTGCCTTGGACATGAGTGGCTTCCTTGATAAATGAGGATCATGGATTCAGTGGACACCGCTGACCGAGCCGTTGTTGCAACTCGTGGCGCAATGCACCGAGTTCGTCCATACGGGTTTCAATCAGCTTGAGTTTGTCTTGCAGCAACTGCGTGACGGCGCTGTCAGGATCCGGCGATTGCCAGATCGTGGCGACGCTGTTGCCGATCTCGCCGAGGGTAAAGCCCAACCGCTGAGCCGTCTTGATGTACAGCACCAGTTGCACCATGTCTGGCGGATAGTCGCGATAGCCGTTGGCACTGCGTTGTGCGGCGATCAGTCCGCGCTGCTCGTAGAAACGCAGCGTGTCGCGGCTGACGGCGCTGGCCTGGGCTAATTCACCGATGCGCATCATGACGTCTCGAGAGGGGCTTGACCTTGGAGCATACTCCAGGCTTTAGCCTTGTTGCTCCCTGAATGTATGGAGCAAGGCCGATGTGGACTTCAACGCAATATCGCCGGTTGGTGCGGGGCAGCGCCTGGTATGACTTGATCGTGACGGCAGCGTTTATCACGCCGTGGAGTTTTACCGCGTTGCAGGGGGTGTTGTTGAGTGTGAGCCAGGCTTTCGATTTACCTGGAGAGTTGCCGCCGTTCGAGCCGATGCACATGTTGATGGCCAATCTGTTGGGGTCGATTGTCTGCGTGTGGGCGGTGCTGCGGATTCGTGATCCGCAGCAGATTTTTGGTCGGTATGACGCGGTGGGGCGGTTTCTGTTTTCGGCTTGGCAGCTTTATGCCTTGCTCCATGGTGCCAGTTCGCTGTTGGTGATTTTTCTGGTCTTTGAGTTGGCGTGGGGCGTGGTTCAGGTGTTGCCTGTCCGGCAGCCTTCGCGGGCAAGCCTCGCTCCTACATGTCCAGTGCCGGTTTCACGAATTGCGCAAAACCCGTAGGAGCGAGGCTTGCCCGCGAAGAGGCCGGTCGGGTCAACCTTAATGCCCCGCCCGCCACGGCTGCCCCAACGACACCGGCGCATACAACCGTGTGCGCACCGCATCCCGCGACAGCAGCACCAACACCACGATGGTCGCGACATACGGCAACATCGCCAGCAGACTCGACGGTATCGCCAGCCCCAACCCCTGCGCCACCAGGTGCAGGATGCTGGCGAGCCCGAACAGATACGCGCCCAACAGCAAGCGCCACACTCGCCAACTGGCAAACACCACCAGCGCCAAGGCAATCCAGCCACGGCCGGCGCTCATGTTTTCCGCCCACATCGGCGTATAGGCCAGGGACAAATAGGCACCGGACAAACCCGCCATCGCCCCGCCGAACAACACCGCCAAGGTGCGCACGCCGAGCACCGGCAAGCCCATGGCACTGGCCGCATCTGGATTTTCGCCGACCGCTTGAATGATCAAGCCCACACGACTTTTCAAAATCACCCACGCCACCAGCGCAAACAACGCGAACGACAGATACACCAGCAAATCCTGGGCAAACAGCATTCGCCCGATCAAAGGTATTTCACTCAGGTAAGGAATCGCCACCGGCTCAAAACCGGCCAGCGGTTTACCGACCCACGCCGTGCCGACAAACGTCGACAGGCCCACGCCGAAAATCGTCAGCGCCAATCCAGTGGCCACCTGATTGGCGTTGAACACCAATGCCACCAGCGCAAACAGCGACGACAACAGCATCCCGGCGAGCATCGCCAGCAACACGCCGAGCCACAGGTTGCCGCTGTTCAGGGCGACGATAAAACCGATCACCGCGCCAAACAGCATCATGCCTTCCTGGCCCAGATTCAGGACGCCGCTTTTCTCACAGATCAATTCGCCCAGCGCCACCAACAGCAACGGCGTGCCGCAACGGACCATGGCGTAGAAAATATTGCTCAGCAGATCGATATCCATCACAGCGCTCCTGCGTGTACGGCGGTGGCTTGCGCGCGACGAGTCCAGCGCAGGTGCAAACGCGGTCGGTAGAGAATCAGCACGTCACTGGCCAACAGGAAAAACAGCATCATTCCCTGGAACAACTGGGTGATGGCTTGCGGCAGGTTCATGCTCATCTGCGCGCTCTCGCCACCGATGTACAGCAACGCCATCAGTAGGCTGGAAAACAGAATGCCGATAGGGTTGAGCCGCCCGAGAAACGCCACCGTGATCGCGGCATAGCCATAACCCGGCGAAACCTGCGGCACCAGTTGGCCAATCGGCCCGGTGACTTCACATACCCCGGCCAGCCCCGCCAATCCGCCGCTGATCAACAGCGCCAGCCAGATCAGCCGCTTCTCGCGAAACCCGACGAAGCTCGCCGCGCGCTTGTCCAGCCCGAGCACTTTGATCTGGAAGCCGACAAAGCTTTTTTGCAGCAAAACCCAGACGGCCACCAATGCGAGCAGGGCGAAATACACTCCGGCGTGAACCCGGCCGTCCTCCATCAACAGCGGCAAACGACTGGCATCGCCGAACATCGCCGACTCCGGAAAGTTGAACCCGGCCGGGTCCTTCAACGGCCCATGCACGCAGAACAGCAGTAGGTTCAGTGCGATGTAATTGAGCATGATGCTGGTGAGGATTTCGTTGGCATTGAAACGCGTGCGCAACCATGCCGTCAGCCCGCCCCACGCGGCACCGGCAAAAGTGCCGACGAGCAGGATCAGCACCAGCGCCCAGCGACTTTGCATATCGATGATGTTCACCGCCAGTGCACTGCCGGCCAGGGCGCCGAGCAGCAACTGACCTTCGGCGCCGATGTTCCAGATCCGCGCCTGATACGCCACGGCCAGCCCCAGCGCGCACAGCAGAATCGGCAAGGCTTTGACCAATAGTTCGGAGACACCATACAAGTCGCTGACCGGCGCAATCAGCAGGGTGTGCAGTGTGAGCAGCGGATCATGGCCCAGCGCAATAAACAGCAGCGAGCCGCAGCCCAATGTCAGGGCCGCGGCCAGCAACGGCGAGCACCACAGCATCAGGCGCGATTGCTGGCCACGGGGTTCGAGAGAAAGCAGCATGTGAAACTCCGTTAAACCGTTGCGGATGCGAGTGAGTGTGGGGCGTCGAACTGGCCGGCCATCCAGCCGCCGACGTCGATCAGGCGCGTGTCGACCGTGGCTCTGAGTGGCGACAGGCGTCCGCTGCACAAGGCACCGAGCCGGTCGCTGATCTGGAACAGTTCGTCGAGGTCTTCGCTGATCACCAGGATCGCCGCGCCGGCATCGCGCAAGGCAATCAACGCACGGTGAATGGTCGCGGCGGCGCCGACGTCCACGCCCCAGGTCGGGTGCGCGGCCACCAGCAATTTCGGTTGCTGGAGGATTTCCCGGCCGAGGATGAATTTCTGCAAATTGCCGCCGGACAAACTGCGAGCCGGCGCTTGGGTACCGGGTGTTTTCACGCCAAAGCGGCGGATGATTTCTTGCGCCAACGCCTCGACCTTGGCGCGCTGAATCAGGCCGTTGCTGACCAGCCCTTGTTGAAACGCGGTGAGCAGGGCGTTATCAGCGAGGCTCAGTTCGGGCACCGCGCCGTGACCCAGACGCTCGGCGGGAATAAACGCGAGGCCAAGGTGGCGTCGAGCATCGGGCCGCAAATCGGCGACCGGCTGCCCACCGAAACGGATCGTCCCGTTGTCGTTTCGGCTCAACCGTTCTTCGCCGCTGAGCAGGGCCAGCAATTCATCCTGACCATTGCCTGCCACGCCGGCGATACCGACGATTTCGCCGCTGCGCACTTCTAGGTCGATGTCCGTCAGGGAGCAGCCGAACGGGTCTGGGTTGTGCCACGACAATCTGCTCACATTCAAAAACGGGTCACCGCCGATCACCTTCGGATAATCGGTGATCAGCTCGGCGGCTCCCCCCACCATCAACCTCGCCAATTGCTGATCCGAACACTCGGCCGGCACGCAATGACCGGCCACCCTACCGCCGCGCAGCACCGTTGCGCTGTGGCATAACGCGCGCACCTCGCCGAGCTTGTGGCTGATGAACAGAATGCTGCAACCCTCGGCGGCGAGTCGGCGCAGGGTGATGAAGAGGTCGTCGGCCTCGTGCGGTGTGAGCACGGAAGTCGGTTCATCGAGAATTAGCAGGCGAATGTCCTGCATCAGGCAGCGAACGATTTCCACCCGTTGCCGCTCGCCGATCGACAGGCTGTGGACCAGTCGCTCCGGTTCGAGTGCCATGCCGTAGCGCCGGGAGACTTCACGAATCTTTGGCTCAAGCTGCTTCGGCGTGCCGGCCGCCGCGCCCATCGCCAATGCAATGTTCTGCGCCACACTGAGGGTTTCGAACAGCGAGAAATGCTGGAACACCATGCCTATTCCCAGTCCGCGAGCCTGTGCCGGATTGCGCATGCTCACGTGCTGGCCTTGCCAGATCATTTCCCCGGAATCGGCATGGGTGACGCCGTAGATGATTTTCATCAACGTACTTTTGCCCGCGCCGTTTTCGCCGAGCAGGGCGTGGATTTCGCCGGGAGCAATGTTCAGGTCGATGGCGTCGTTGGCCAGGCAGCCGGGGTAACGTTTGCTGATTCTGCGCAGTTGCAGGCGAGGCGCTTGATCGGGGATCGGCACGGGGTTGGGCATGACAGGCTCGGGTCGCTAGAAGTTATGCCTGTGGATAAAGCAATTTCCTGGCCATTGAGTCAGGAAAACTGAAAATCCTTGCTGGCAAAGGTATTCAGGGCGAGTCCCCACCAGTTTTTTTGCCTAGTCAGGCACCACTTGAGGGCAAAGTGCTTGATCAGGCTCTGATTTTGCTCGCCGGGTACTGGTCAAAAAACGAGCAGCACGCCGCAACCTATGCCGGATATAGGGCAGAGCCAGCCATGAACGGGTTATCCACAGGTTGTTCCACAGTATTTGTGCGCAAGCCGAAAGCACGGGCATAAGTACTGTGCGGCTATCTTCTAAAGGTGATAACCGGCGCTAACTGTTTGTTTTTCCGTGGGATTAGTGGTTTGTGTGGAAAATTGGACGAAAAATGAACAAAGCCCGCAAAGCCGCATGACAGAAGGGTTACAGCAGGATGTGCTCAGGTTATCCACAGCCGGGTGCACAGCAGATGTGGGCAAGTGAACAGGCTCGATGAAAGGGCAGTGAGCGGTGTTGGTGCGATCAGTGCTGCAACACAATGCGCCCGCGACTCAGGTCTGCGAGCTGAGTTTGCAGGGTCGTGATTTGCTCTTTACCGATCGCCAATTGCAATTCCACGCCATTGGCGGTGAAGGTTTCTTCCACCACCAAACCGCCAGATTCCGCGACGCGCAGTTTCACCAGCGCCAACTCACCAAATGCACAGGCACAGCTCACCGGCATCCGGCTGATCAGCTCGACTTTCGCGGCACCTTGCAGGCACTTGTTCGCGCCACCGCCATAGGCCCGGGCGAGGCCGCCGGTGCCCAATTGAATGCCGCCATACCAACGAATCACCAGCACCGCGACCTGATCGCAATCCTGCGCTTCGATGGCCGCCAGAATCGGTCGTCCTGCGGTGCCGCCCGGTTCACCATCGTCATTGCTGCGGTATTGGTCGCCGAGCTTCCAGGCCCAGCAGTTGTGCGAGGCATTCAAGTCGCTGTGCTGATCGATGAACACCTGGGCTTCAGCTGGGCTTGCGATCGGCGCGGCGAAGGTGATGAAGCGGCTTTTGCGAATCTCTTCGCGGTATTCGCAAAAACCGCTGAGGGTAAAAGGCATAAGTGTCTTAGATAGCTGGCGTGAGGCCGCAGCCTTTTAGGATGATGCGGATCAGGTTGTTGCCGGCGTCTTCCATGTCCTGTTTGGTCAGCTTGGTACGGCCGCTGACACGGCAGATCTGGGTGGCGAAGTCGGCGTAATGCTGGGTGCTGCCCCACAGCAGGAAGATCAGGTTCACCGGGTCGACCGGATCCATCTTGCCGGCGTCGATCCACGCCTGGAACACCGCCGCCCGCCCCTGGAACCAGGCGCGATAGTCCTGATTGAAATACTCGGTCAGGCATTCACCGCCACTGATCACTTCCATGGCGAAGATCCGCGAGGCTTGCGGCTGGCGACGGGAGAATTCCATTTTGGCACGGATGTATCGCGTCAGCGCTTCGGCCGGATCGTCCTCGGCAGTCAAGGTGTTGAAGGTGCTGTCCCACAACTGAAGGATGTTGCTCAACACCGCCACGTACAAACCGAGTTTGTTGGTGAAGTAATAATGCAGGTTCGCCTTGGGCAGCCCGGCATTCAGGGCGATGGTGTTCATGCTGGTGCCTTTGAATCCGTGACGGGCGAACTCGTCTTCGGCGGCTTTGATGATGGTCTCTTCGTTCTTCTGACGAATGCGGCTGGCGGGTTTGCCGCCGTGAGCGGGGACTTCAAAGGTCATAGGCACTTCCAAACAAGTGGATGGGTGTAGCCACTGCGTTGATAGCGCACCCACAAGCTTCAGACAAGTCCTGACGCAATAAAACCTGAACACCACAATTCCTGTAGGAGCAGAGCTTGCTTGCGAAAGCGGCATGTCAGTCGACATTGATATAGCTGACACGCCGCCTTCGCGAGCAAGCTTCGCTCCTACAGGTTTCCACCACTTTCAACGTGTCGCCGCGAGGCTCTCCAGAAAACTTTCCAGAACCAAATGTGGGCGCCGGCCCTTGCGCGTGACCGACGCGAGGCTCAGGTCATAAAAGCGCGCCTTGGGTTTCAGCGCACGCAATCGGCCTTGCTGCACCCAGAGGCTGGCGTAGTGGTCCGGCAGGTAGCCGATGTAGCGCCCGGTGAGGATCAGGAACGCCATGCCTTCGCGGTCCGAGGCACTGGCGGTGCAATTGAGCGCCTGATAATGCGCCTGGATTTCCGCCGGCAAACGGAAGGTCGGTGCGATGGCGTCCTGACTGTTGAGGCGCTCGTCGTCCAGTTGCTTGTCGTCGACGTAAAACAAGGGGTGGCCGACCGCGCAATACAGCAGCGAGCGTTCGCTATAAAGCGGCTGATATTCCAGCCCCGACAGTGCACTGGCCTGCGGCACCACGCCGACATGCAAGCGACCGTCGAGCACGCCTTGTTCGACTTCGTTGGGCGCGATCATGCGGATCTGAATCTGCACGTCCGGCCCGCGTTCCTTCAGTTGTGCCAGGGCATGGGTGATGCGCATGTGGGGCAGGGTGACGAGGTTGTCGGTCAGGCCGATGGTCAATTCACCACGCAAGTGCTGGTGCAGACCGTTGACCTCGGTGCGGAAACTTTCCAGTGCACTTAATAGCTGCAACGCCGATTGGTACACCTCGCGACCTTCTTCGGTCAGGGAAAACCCGGCGCGACCGCGTTGGCATAGACGAAGGCCGAGGCGCTGTTCCAGATCGCTCATTTGCTGGCTGATGGCCGAGCGACCGATGCCCAATACCGACTCCGCCGCAGAAAAGCCGCCGCATTCCACCACACTGCGGAAAATGCGCAGCAGGCGGATATCAAAGTCGCTGACTTGTGCGAGTGGATCGGGGCGGCGAATGCTCATGCGCAAATAGCTCAAAGTTTAGTGTTTGACAGACTGAACGTTAGAAGAGTTGGATTTCACCGACTTTATCCTCGTGGCAACTTAGCTGCAAGAACGCTTTTGATCTCTATGCCGCTTATTGCCCTGCGAGGTTTTGCCCATGAACTTGCCCGAAAACGCCCAGTCTCCTTTGGCCAGCCAGCTCAAGCTCGATGCCCACTGGATGCCCTACACCGCCAACCGCAATTTCCAGCGCGATCCGCGACTGATCGTTGCAGCGCAGGGCAGCTGGCTGACGGACGACAAGGGTCGCAAGGTCTACGATTCGCTGTCGGGTCTCTGGACCTGTGGCGCCGGGCACACTCGCAAGGAGATCCAGGAAGCGGTCGCCAAGCAGTTGGGCACCCTGGATTACTCGCCAGGCTTCCAGTACGGCCATCCGTTGTCGTTTCAACTGGCCGAAAAAATCACCGACTTGACGCCGGGCAATCTGAATCACGTGTTCTTCACCGATTCGGGTTCCGAGTGTGCTGACACGGCGGTGAAGATGGTGCGTGCTTACTGGCGCCTGAAAGGCCAGGCGACCAAGACCAAAATGATCGGCCGTGCCCGTGGCTATCACGGCGTGAACATCGCCGGCACTAGCCTCGGTGGCGTGAACGGCAACCGCAAAATGTTCGGTCAGGCGATGATGGACGTCGATCACCTGCCGCACACGTTGCTGGCGAGCAATGCGTATTCCCGTGGCATGCCGACGGAGGGCGGTATCGCTCTGGCGGATGAACTGCTCAAACTGATCGAGCTGCATGATGCTTCGAACATCGCTGCGGTATTCGTCGAGCCAATGGCCGGTTCCGCTGGTGTGCTGGTTCCGCCACAGGGCTACCTGAAGCGTCTGCGCGAAATCTGCGATCAACACAACATCCTGTTGGTGTTCGACGAAGTGATCACCGGTTTCGGCCGTACCGGTTCCATGTTCGGTGCCGACAGCTTCGGCGTGACCCCGGACCTGATGTGCATCGCCAAGCAAGTCACCAACGGCGCGATCCCGATGGGCGCGGTGATTGCCAGCTCCGAGATCTACCAGACCTTCATGAACCAGGCGACGCCAGAGTACGCGGTGGAATTCCCGCACGGTTACACCTACTCCGCGCATCCGGTGGCTTGCGCCGCGGGTCTGGCCGCACTCGATCTGCTGCAAAAGGAAAACCTGGTGCAGAGCGTGGCTGAAGTCGCGCCGCATTTCGAAAATGCGCTGCACGGCCTGAAGGGCTCGAAAAACATTATCGACATTCGTAACTACGGTCTGGCCGGCGCGATCCAGATCGCGCCACGTGACGGCGATGCCATTGTGCGTCCGTTCGAAGCCGGCATGGCGCTTTGGAAAGCCGGGTTCTACGTGCGCTTTGGCGGTGACACCCTGCAATTCGGCCCAACCTTCAATAGCAAGCCGCAAGACCTTGATCGTCTGTTCGACGCGGTCGGCGAAGTGCTGAACAAAATCGACTGATATTCCCCTCTATATAGAGGCGCCCTTCGAAGGGCGCCCGTGGACAACTTTTCAGGAGCTGCGCATGAGCCTTATCCCGCATTTGATCAATGGCGAACTGGTGACCGAAGACGGTCGCACGGCTGACGTGTTCAACCCGTCCACTGGCCAGGCCATCCACAAGCTGCCGTTGGCCAGTCGCGAAACCATTCAGAAAGCCATCGACTCGGCCAAGGCTGCCTTCCCGGCCTGGCGTAACACGCCGCCGGCCAAACGTGCGCAGGTGATGTTCCGTTTCAAGCAACTGCTGGAACAGAACGAAGCACGCATCGCTCAGTTGATCAGTGAAGAGCATGGCAAGACGCTGGAAGACGCGGCGGGCGAGTTGAAGCGCGGTATCGAGAACGTTGAGTTCGCATGCGCAGCGCCGGAAATCCTCAAGGGTGAGTACAGCCGTAACGTCGGTCCGAACATTGATGCCTGGTCGGACTTCCAGCCGTTGGGCGTGGTAGCCGGTATCACTCCGTTCAACTTCCCGGCGATGGTGCCGCTGTGGATGTATCCGCTGGCAATTGTCTGCGGCAACTGCTTCATCCTCAAGCCGTCCGAGCGTGATCCGAGCTCTACGCTGCTGATTGCCCAGTTGTTGATCGAAGCAGGTCTGCCTAAAGGTGTGCTGAGTGTGGTGCACGGTGATAAGGCGGCAGTGGATGCGCTGATCGAAGCGCCGGAAGTCAAAGCGCTGAGTTTCGTGGGTTCGACGCCGATTGCCGAATACATCTATGCCGAAGGTACCAAGCGCGGCAAACGCGTCCAGGCACTGGGCGGCGCGAAGAACCATGCGGTGCTGATGCCGGATGCGGATCTGGACAACGCGGTCAGCGCACTGATGGGTGCAGCCTACGGTTCTTGCGGTGAGCGTTGCATGGCGATCTCGGTGGCCGTGTGTGTGGGTGACCAGGTGGCGGATGCGTTGGTGGCCAAGTTGGTGCCGCAAATCAAGGCGCTGAAAATCGGTGCGGGCACTTCTTGTGGGCTGGACATGGGGCCGCTGGTTTCCGGGCAGGCGCGCGATAAAGTCAGTGGCTATATAGAAGACGGCGTTTCTTCGGGTGCGTCCCTGGTTGTGGACGGTCGTGGTTTGAGCGTGGCCGGACATGAGGAAGGTTTCTTCCTGGGTGGCTGCCTGTTCGATAACGTCACGCGTGAGATGCGCATCTATAAAGAAGAGATCTTTGGGCCGGTGCTTTGCGTCGTTCGGGTCAACAGCCTGGAAGAGGCGATGCAGCTGATCAACGATCACGAGTATGGCAATGGTACCTGCATCTTCACCCGTGACGGGGAAGCGGCGCGGTTGTTCTGTGATGAGATCGAAGTCGGCATGGTCGGCGTCAACGTGCCGTTGCCGGTGCCAGTGGCTTATCACAGTTTCGGTGGCTGGAAGCGTTCGCTGTTTGGCGATCTGCATGCGTATGGCCCGGATGGCGTGCGTTTCTACACCCGTCGCAAGGCCATTACCCAGCGCTGGCCACAGCGTGCGAGCCATGAAGCGTCGCAATTCGCATTCCCTAGCTTGTAAGTAGAAGGGCAGAAGGCCGAGCCCTTTTGGGGCTCGGCCTTCGTGTTTTCGGGGTTTTTTGACCTATATGACAGAAATGTGAAATTAGGTGTTGACGGCAGATTCTGGAAGTCTATAATTCGCCCCACTTCCGGCGCAGTCGAAACGGAAAACTCCTTGGCAAACAAAGAGTTACGCAGTTTTCGGCAGCGAGTTGCTTCAGGTCATCGAAGCCCAGAAGGAGTTGGTCAGGCAGGGTTGTTTAGCTTGATTGACGATTCGATCTTCTCGGTCGAAAGCGGAGAAAAAGAGGTGTTGACAGCAGCGAGTAACGCTGTAGAATTCGCCTCCCGCTAACGAGAGATCGGAAGCGCAAGTGGTTGAAGTTGCAAAGGAAACTTTGAAAACTTCTGAAAATAACCGCTTGACAGCAACAGAGGCTGCTGTAGAATGCGCGCCTCGGTTGAGACGAAAGATCTTAACCAACCGCTCTTTAACAACTGAATCAAGCAATTCGTGTGGGTGCTTGTGGAGTCAGACTGATAGTCAACAAGATTATCAGCATCACAAGTTACTCCGCGAGAAATCAAAGATGTAACCAACGATTGCTGAGCCAAGTTTAGGGTTTCTTAAAAACCCAAAGATGTTTGAACTGAAGAGTTTGATCATGGCTCAGATTGAACGCTGGCGGCAGGCCTAACACATGCAAGTCGAGCGGCAGCACGGGTACTTGTACCTGGTGGCGAGCGGCGGACGGGTGAGTAATGCCTAGGAATCTGCCTGGTAGTGGGGGATAACGCTCGGAAACGGACGCTAATACCGCATACGTCCTACGGGAGAAAGCAGGGGACCTTCGGGCCTTGCGCTATCAGATGAGCCTAGGTCGGATTAGCTAGTTGGTGAGGTAATGGCTCACCAAGGCGACGATCCGTAACTGGTCTGAGAGGATGATCAGTCACACTGGAACTGAGACACGGTCCAGACTCCTACGGGAGGCAGCAGTGGGGAATATTGGACAATGGGCGAAAGCCTGATCCAGCCATGCCGCGTGTGTGAAGAAGGTCTTCGGATTGTAAAGCACTTTAAGTTGGGAGGAAGGGCATTTACCTAATACGTAAGTGTTTTGACGTTACCGACAGAATAAGCACCGGCTAACTCTGTGCCAGCAGCCGCGGTAATACAGAGGGTGCAAGCGTTAATCGGAATTACTGGGCGTAAAGCGCGCGTAGGTGGTTTGTTAAGTTGGATGTGAAATCCCCGGGCTCAACCTGGGAACTGCATTCAAAACTGACAAGCTAGAGTATGGTAGAGGGTGGTGGAATTTCCTGTGTAGCGGTGAAATGCGTAGATATAGGAAGGAACACCAGTGGCGAAGGCGACCACCTGGACTGATACTGACACTGAGGTGCGAAAGCGTGGGGAGCAAACAGGATTAGATACCCTGGTAGTCCACGCCGTAAACGATGTCAACTAGCCGTTGGGAGCCTTGAGCTCTTAGTGGCGCAGCTAACGCATTAAGTTGACCGCCTGGGGAGTACGGCCGCAAGGTTAAAACTCAAATGAATTGACGGGGGCCCGCACAAGCGGTGGAGCATGTGGTTTAATTCGAAGCAACGCGAAGAACCTTACCAGGCCTTGACATCCAATGAACTTTCCAGAGATGGATTGGTGCCTTCGGGAACATTGAGACAGGTGCTGCATGGCTGTCGTCAGCTCGTGTCGTGAGATGTTGGGTTAAGTCCCGTAACGAGCGCAACCCTTGTCCTTAGTTACCAGCACGTAATGGTGGGCACTCTAAGGAGACTGCCGGTGACAAACCGGAGGAAGGTGGGGATGACGTCAAGTCATCATGGCCCTTACGGCCTGGGCTACACACGTGCTACAATGGTCGGTACAGAGGGTTGCCAAGCCGCGAGGTGGAGCTAATCCCAGAAAACCGATCGTAGTCCGGATCGCAGTCTGCAACTCGACTGCGTGAAGTCGGAATCGCTAGTAATCGCGAATCAGAATGTCGCGGTGAATACGTTCCCGGGCCTTGTACACACCGCCCGTCACACCATGGGAGTGGGTTGCACCAGAAGTAGCTAGTCTAACCTTCGGGAGGACGGTTACCACGGTGTGATTCATGACTGGGGTGAAGTCGTAACAAGGTAGCCGTAGGGGAACCTGCGGCTGGATCACCTCCTTAATCGACGACATCAGCTGCTCCATAAGTTCCCACACGAATTGCTTGATTCATTGAAGAAGACGATAAGAAGCAGCCCGAAATTGGGTCTGTAGCTCAGTTGGTTAGAGCGCACCCCTGATAAGGGTGAGGTCGGCAGTTCGAATCTGCCCAGACCCACCAATTTTGTGTGGGAACCTGTAGAAATACGGGGCCATAGCTCAGCTGGGAGAGCGCCTGCCTTGCACGCAGGAGGTCAACGGTTCGATCCCGTTTGGCTCCACCACTACTGCTTCTGTTTGTTGAAAGCTTAGAAATGAGCATTCCATTGTGATGATGGTGAATGTTGATTTCTAGTCTTTGGCTAGATCGTTCTTTAAAAATTTGGGTATGTGATAGAAAGATAGACTGAACGTTACTTTCACTGGTAACGGATCAGGCTAAGGTAAAATTTGTGAGTTACTCTTAACTGAGTATTATCGAATTTTCGGCGAATGTCGTCTTCACAGTATAACCAGATTGCTTGGGGTTATATGGTCAAGTGAAGAAGCGCATACGGTGGATGCCTTGGCAGTCAGAGGCGATGAAAGACGTGGTAGCCTGCGAAAAGCTTCGGGGAGTCGGCAAACAGACTTTGATCCGGAGATGTCTGAATGGGGGAACCCAGCCATCATAAGATGGTTATCTTAAGCTGAATACATAGGCTTAAGAGGCGAACCAGGGGAACTGAAACATCTAAGTACCCTGAGGAAAAGAAATCAACCGAGATTCCCTTAGTAGTGGCGAGCGAACGGGGACTAGCCCTTAAGTGGCTTTGAGATTAGCGGAACGCTCTGGAAAGTGCGGCCATAGTGGGTGATAGCCCTGTACGCGAAAATCTCTTAGTCATGAAATCGAGTAGGACGGAGCACGAGAAACTTTGTCTGAATATGGGGGGACCATCCTCCAAGGCTAAATACTACTGACTGACCGATAGTGAACTAGTACCGTGAGGGAAAGGCGAAAAGAACCCCGGAGAGGGGAGTGAAATAGATCCTGAAACCGTATGCGTACAAGCAGTGGGAGCCCACTTTGTTGGGTGACTGCGTACCTTTTGTATAATGGGTCAGCGACTTATTTTCAGTGGCGAGCTTAACCGAATAGGGGAGGCGTAGCGAAAGCGAGTCTTAATAGGGCGTCTAGTCGCTGGGAATAGACCCGAAACCGGGCGATCTATCCATGGGCAGGTTGAAGGTTGGGTAACACTAACTGGAGGACCGAACCGACTACCGTTGAAAAGTTAGCGGATGACCTGTGGATCGGAGTGAAAGGCTAATCAAGCTCGGAGATAGCTGGTTCTCCTCGAAAGCTATTTAGGTAGCGCCTCATGTATCACTGTAGGGGGTAGAGCACTGTTTCGGCTAGGGGGTCATCCCGACTTACCAAACCGATGCAAACTCCGAATACCTACAAGTGCCGAGCATGGGAGACACACGGCGGGTGCTAACGTCCGTCGTGAAAAGGGAAACAACCCAGACCGTCAGCTAAGGTCCCAAAGTTATGGTTAAGTGGGAAACGATGTGGGAAGGCTTAGACAGCTAGGAGGTTGGCTTAGAAGCAGCCACCCTTTAAAGAAAGCGTAATAGCTCACTAGTCGAGTCGGCCTGCGCGGAAGATGTAACGGGGCTCAAACCATACACCGAAGCTACGGGTATCACTTAGGTGATGCGGTAGAGGAGCGTTCTGTAAGCCTGTGAAGGTGAGTTGAGAAGCTTGCTGGAGGTATCAGAAGTGCGAATGCTGACATGAGTAACGACAATGGGTGTGAAAAACACCCACGCCGAAAGACCAAGGTTTCCTGCGCAACGTTAATCGACGCAGGGTTAGTCGGTCCCTAAGGCGAGGCTGAAAAGCGTAGTCGATGGAAAACAGGTTAATATTCCTGTACTTCTGGTTATTGCGATGGAGGGACGGAGAAGGCTAGGCCAGCTTGGCGTTGGTTGTCCAAGTTTAAGGTGGTAGGCTGGAATCTTAGGTAAATCCGGGATTCTAAGGCCGAGAGCTGATGACGAGTGTTCTTTTAGAACACGAAGTGGTTGATGCCATGCTTCCAAGAAAAGCTTCTAAGCTTCAGGTAACCAGGAACCGTACCCCAAACCGACACAGGTGGTTGGGTAGAGAATACCAAGGCGCTTGAGAGAACTCGGGTGAAGGAACTAGGCAAAATGGCACCGTAACTTCGGGAGAAGGTGCGCCGGTGAGGGTGAAGGACTTGCTCCGTAAGCTCATGCCGGTCGAAGATACCAGGCCGCTGCGACTGTTTATTAAAAACACAGCACTCTGCAAACACGAAAGTGGACGTATAGGGTGTGACGCCTGCCCGGTGCCGGAAGGTTAATTGATGGGGTTAGCTAACGCGAAGCTCTTGATCGAAGCCCCGGTAAACGGCGGCCGTAACTATAACGGTCCTAAGGTAGCGAAATTCCTTGTCGGGTAAGTTCCGACCTGCACGAATGGCGTAACGATGGCGGCGCTGTCTCCACCCGAGACTCAGTGAAATTGAAATCGCTGTGAAGATGCAGTGTATCCGCGGCTAGACGGAAAGACCCCGTGAACCTTTACTATAGCTTTGCACTGGACTTTGAATTTGCTTGTGTAGGATAGGTGGGAGGCTTTGAAGCGTGGACGCCAGTTCGCGTGGAGCCAACCTTGAAATACCACCCTGGCAACTTTGAGGTTCTAACTCAGGTCCGTTATCCGGATCGAGGACAGTGTATGGTGGGTAGTTTGACTGGGGCGGTCTCCTCCTAAAGAGTAACGGAGGAGTACGAAGGTGCGCTCAGACCGGTCGGAAATCGGTCGTAGAGTATAAAGGCAAAAGCGCGCTTGACTGCGAGACAGACACGTCGAGCAGGTACGAAAGTAGGTCTTAGTGATCCGGTGGTTCTGTATGGAAGGGCCATCGCTCAACGGATAAAAGGTACTCCGGGGATAACAGGCTGATACCGCCCAAGAGTTCATATCGACGGCGGTGTTTGGCACCTCGATGTCGGCTCATCACATCCTGGGGCTGAAGCCGGTCCCAAGGGTATGGCTGTTCGCCATTTAAAGTGGTACGCGAGCTGGGTTTAGAACGTCGTGAGACAGTTCGGTCCCTATCTGCCGTGGACGTTTGAGATTTGAGAGGGGCTGCTCCTAGTACGAGAGGACCGGAGTGGACGAACCTCTGGTGTTCCGGTTGTCACGCCAGTGGCATTGCCGGGTAGCTATGTTCGGAATAGATAACCGCTGAAAGCATCTAAGCGGGAAACTAGCCTCAAGATGAGATCTCACTGGGACCTTGAGTCCCCTGAAGGGCCGTCGAAGACTACGACGTTGATAGGTTGGGTGTGTAAGCGCTGTGAGGCGTTGAGCTAACCAATACTAATTGCCCGTGAGGCTTGACCATATAACACCCAAGCAATTTGCAAGCTTTGAGCTGAAAAGCGAAAGAGCACCAGATTGCGGTGTGTGAAGACGAAACGAACCGAAAGTTCGAAAGACTCACAAAACACCGAGATCTATCACATACCCATTCGCTGGAGCGTAATCCGTAAGGAGAACGACCTGGCTACCGAATTTCTTGACGACCATAGAGCATTGGAACCACCTGATCCCATCCCGAACTCAGCAGTGAAACGATGCATCGCCGATGGTAGTGTGGGGTTTCCCCATGTGAGAGTAGGTCATCGTCAAGATTAAATTCCGAAACCCCTATCTGCGTATGCAGGTAGGGGTTTTGTTTTGTTCGCAGGAAAGTTCGTACAGCAACATCGGACGGCTCCCGGCTGTCACAGTCTCCCGACAATGCTAAGGTTCGGCCCTAGCTTTTGTATTTTCCCAAGGAAGCCTTTATGCCGGACGCGACGTCCCTCAGTGCTGGTTTTATGGTGGTTCACGGTAATCGACTGGACGAGTTGCGTAGCCTGGTGGTCAGCTGGATGCGGCGCTACCCGCTGGCTCCCTTGGAAAATGAAATCGCCCTGGTACAGAGCAACGGCATCGCCCAGTGGCTGAAACTGGCTCTGGCTGAAGACCCTGAAGAAGACGACATGGGCGGCTGCGGCATTGCAGCAGCCATCGACGTTCAACTTCCGGGCAGCTTCATGTGGCAGCTCTATCGCATGGTTTTGGGCCGTGATGAAATTCCGGTTAAATCCCTGCTCGATAAGGCCCCACTGACCTGGCGGTTGATGCGTCTGCTTCCGCAGCTGATCAATCAACCGCATTTCGAACCGCTGCAACGCTTCCTTACCAATGACTCCGATCTACGTAAACGCTACCAGTTGTCCGAGCGGCTGGCGGATCTGTTCGACCAATATCAGGTATACCGGGCCGACTGGCTCGAAGATTGGGCGGAAGGTCGTCATCAATTGCGAAACGGCCGAGGCGAAGCCAAGCCCCTGACCCCAGCCAACTGCTGGCAGGCAGAGTTGTGGCGTGCGCTGTTGCTGGATGTGGGTGAGCAAGGCATGGCGCAAAGCCGTGCCGGTGTGCATCAACGGTTCATCGAACGTATCAAGAGCCTCGACGTGGCACCCAGTGGATTACCTTCTCGGGTGATCGTTTTCGGGATCTCCTCTCTCCCGGCACAAGCGCTCGAAGCTCTCGCCGGACTAGCGCGATTCGGCCAGGTTCTGCTTTGCGTACACAACCCATGTCGTCACCATTGGGCAGACATCGTCGCCGATAAAGACCTATTGCGGCATCAATACAAACGCCAGGCTCGCAAGAGCGGTATGCCTGTTGTGCTTGATCCGCAAACTCTTCACCAACATGCTCACCCGCTATTGGCGGCATGGGGCAAGCAGGGGCGGGACTATATCAATCTGCTCGACAGCTACGACGATCCCAACAGCTACCGCTCGGCATTTCGTGATGGGCGAATCGACTTGTTCAGTGATAGCCAGCCACAGACCCTGCTTAACCAGTTGCAGGACGACATCCTTGAACTGCGCCCCCTGAACGAAACCCGCGAACTCTGGCCGCCTGTCGATCTCAATCAGGACGAATCCATTCGTTTCCACATCGCTCATAGCGCCCAGCGCGAAGTGGAGATCCTCCACGATCAGTTGCTCGCACGCTTCAGTGCCGATCCAGACTTGAAACCTCGCGACGTGATAGTGATGGTTCCGGACATCGACAGCTACGCTCCGCATATCCGTGCAGTATTCGGTCAACTTGATCGCTTCGATCCGCGCTTCATTCCCTTCACACTGGCGGATCAAGGCCAGCGCGGTCGTGATCCGCTGCTGATTGCTGTCGAGCATCTACTCAAGCTACCTGACAGCCGCTTCCCCGTGAGCGAGATCCTCGATTTGCTGGACGTTCCCGCATTGCGCGCTCGCTTCGGTGTAGAGGAACGTGACCTGCCCACCCTGCATCGCTGGATCGAAGGTGCTGGTATTCGCTGGGGAATGAATGCCGAGCAGCGTGCAGGTTTGGGCTTGCCGGCAGAACTGGAGCAAAACAGTTGGCGTTTTGGCCTGCGCCGGATGCTGCTCGGTTATGCCGTCGGCACTGCCGCTGCCTGCGAAGGCATTGAGCCTTACGACGAGATTGGCGGTCTGGATGCTGCGCTCATCGGTCCTTTGGTTGCGCTGCTGGACGCGTTGGAAATTGCCCACCAGGAGCTGACTCAACCGGCACCGCCCAAGCAATGGGCCGTCAGGATGCAGGCTTTGGTGCAGTTGTTCTTTCAGGCCAGCAATGAGCATGACGACTACTTGCTGGGCCAACTTGAAGAGCTGCGGGAAACCTGGCTCGATACCTGCGAATCAGTGGGCTTGCATGATGAGTTGCCTTTGACCGTGGTCCGTGAAGCCTGGCTGGCAGGCCTCGACCAGGGCCGCCTGTCCCAGCGCTTCCTGGCCGGGGCGGTCAATTTCTGCACCTTGATGCCGATGAGGGCGATCCCCTTCAAACTCGTTTGTCTGCTCGGGATGAATGACGGAGATTACCCGCGCGCACAACCACCGCTGGACTTCGATCTCATGGGCAGCGACTACCGCCCAGGTGATCGTTCCCGGCGTGAGGATGACCGCTATCTCTTGTTGGAAGCCCTGTTGTCGGCACGTGACCAACTCTATATCAGTTGGGTCGGCCGCAGCATTCGTGACAATAGCGAGCGCCCGGCCTCGGTACTGATTGGCCAACTGCGCGATCATCTCGCAGGCGGCTGGCGATTACAGGTCGACAGTGAAAAGCTGCTGGAATCCTTGACTCAGGAACACCCGCTGCAACCCTTCAGTGCTCGCTATTTTCATGAAGGTGGTGACCTGTTCAGCTTCGCCAGCGAGTGGCAGGTGCTTCATCAAGCCAGTGAACAGGCAACGGACATCAAGGTCCTTGATGCCTATGTTCAGGAAGAGCCGTTGAGCCTCGGTCAATTGCAGGACTTCCTGCGCAATCCCGTGCGACATTTTTTCAGTCAGCGACTCAAGGTTTTCTTCGAAGCGGCTGAAGCACCGTTGGCCGATGAAGAGCCCTTTGTACTCGATGCCCTCCAGCGCTATAGCCTTAGTGACAGCTTGCTCGAAGCGGCGCTAGGACAACTGGATCACGCCGATCAAGCGCTTGAGGCCCAGGCTAAACGTTTGCAAAACAGTGGGCTCTTGCCCATGGCCGGTTTCGGCGAATGCCTGCAGCGAGAATTGATCGAGCCATTGCCGGATCTGTTGCAGCGTTATCAACAACTCCTTGCGTTGTGGCCGACACCGCTAACCAGTGCGTTGCCAGTCAACCTGGAGTTCGAAGGTCTGCGCCTTGAAGGCTGGCTCAGTGACCTGCACCAACGTGCGGATGGCGGTTTGTTGGCGGTTACCACGATTCCCAACAGCATCGGCTCGATCAAGACCCGCAAGTGGCATCGGCTGACGCGACCTTGGGTCAATCACATTGTCGCTTGCGCCAGCGGCATGTCGATGACCACCGCGTTGGTCGCCAGTGACGACAGTCTGCTACTGGCCCCTTTGGAGCAGGGCGCTGCACGTCATGCCCTGAGTAACCTGTTGCAAGCATGGCAAACCGGCATGCGCCAATCCCTCCCGATTGCCGTGAAAACCGCCTTCGCATGGCTCTCTCAAACTGACCCGGTCAAAGCCGATGCCGCCGCTCGCAAAGCCTATGAAGGTGACGGTCAAACCACCGACGGCGAACGCCGTGAAAGCCCGGCACTGGCCCGGCAGTTCGCCGACTACGACGCTCTGACCGCCGAGGAGACCTTTCCCGATTGGTGCAACGCCTTGTACAAACCAATGCTTGAAGCCCCCTGGCGTTCATTGACCAGCGAGGAGGCGCGCTCATGACCACGAAAACACCACTGGCCCTGGCTTTTCCCTTGAGCGGCAGCCAACTGATCGAAGCCAGCGCCGGTACCGGCAAGACGTTCACCATTTCTGCGCTGTACCTGCGTCTGGTCCTCGGTCACGGTGGCGAATCGAGTGGTTTTGGGCGTGAACTGTTGCCGCCACAAATCCTCGTTGTCACGTTCACCGATGCCGCGACCAAAGAGCTGCGCGAACGTATTCGCACCCGTCTGGCAGAGGCGGCCCGATACTTTCGTGACGAGACTCAGGCACCCGATAGCCTCATCGCGGAATTGCGTGACCAGTACCTCCCTGAACAGTGGTCCGGCTGTGCGAACCGTCTGGACATTGCCGCACAGTGGATGGATGAAGCCGCCGTCTCGACCATTCACAGTTGGTGCCAGCGCATGTTGCGCGAGCACGCCTTTGACAGTGGCAGCCTGTTTACCCAGACCCTGGAAACCGATCACAGCGACTTGCTGGGCGAAGTCCTGCGCGATTACTGGCGGCTGTTCTGTTACCCGATGCAAGGTGATGCACTCAACTGGGTGCGGGGTAATTGGGGGGGGCCGGCGGCGTTATTGCCGCGAGTACGCAGTTTGTTTGCCAGTGAGCGTGACAGCGTTGAAGGCAAGGAGCCTGCCGAGCTGATCGTTGAGTGCTTGCAGGAACGGCGATTGGCCTTGCTCGAACTCAAGATGCCCTGGCGCCAATGGGCGGACGAGCTGCTTGCCATCTGTCACCAAGGTGTTGCGAGCAAAAGTGTCGACGGTCGAAAGATGCAGGCACGTTATTTCGAACCCTGGTTCGAAAAGCTCAAAGCCTGGGCTGAAGATGAATCCCTTGAGCAACTGGACATCGGCACCGGCTTCACTCGCCTGACGCCTGACGGCATGGCCGAAGCCTGGAAAGGCGACGCCCCCAGTCATCCGGGGCTGGACGCCATGCCCAGGCTCAAGGCCAGCCTCGACGGCTTGCCAACCCCCGACGCGGCCGTTCTGCAACATGCCGCGCAGTGGGTCGGAGCCCGGTTCGAGGAAGAAAAACGTCGCCGCGCGGAAATGGGCTTCGATGACATGCTGCTGCGCCTCGATGCGGCGTTGCAATCCGAGGGTGGTGAACGCCTGGCGACCCTGATTCGCGAGCAGTTTCCGGTGGCGCTGATCGATGAGTTCCAGGACACCGACCCGGTGCAGTACCGGATTTTCGAAAGCATCTATCGCATCGAAGACAACAACCCTGAATGCGGCCTGTTTCTGATCGGCGACCCCAAGCAAGCGATCTACGCCTTTCGCGGCGCCGACATCTACACCTACCTGCGCGCCCGCCAGGCCACCGCCGGCCGTCTGCATACCCTGGGGACGAATTTCCGTTCCAGCCATGGCATGGTCAATGCGGTGAACCATGTGTTCGAGCGCGCGGAGTCTCGTGAGCTGGGGCGCGGTGCGTTTCTGTTTCGTGAAAAGAATGGTGAGAACCCGGTACCGTTCCTGCCCGTCGAGTCCCAAGGGCGCAAAGAAGTTCTGCACATCAATGGCCATCTCGTGCCGGCTCTGAACATCTGGCACCTGTCCGCCGATCAGCCGCTGTCCGGCGCGCAATACCGACAAAAACTCGCCGCCGCGTGCGCCAGTGAAATCACCGCGTTACTCAATGGTGGCCAGGAAGGTCGGGCAGGTTTCATAGAGAAGGACAAGGATTTCCGGGGCCTGCTGCCCGCGGACATCGCCATTCTGGTTCGCGACGGCAAAGAGGCCCAGGCCGTGCGTAGCGAACTGTCTGCACGCGGGGTGCGCAGCGTTTATCTGTCGGACAAGGATTCGGTGTTCGCCGCTCAAGAAGCCCACGACCTGCTGACTTGGCTCAAAGCCTGTGCCGAACCGGATGTCGAGCGACCGCTGCGAGCCGCTTTGGCCAGCATCACGCTGAACCTTTCCCTGGCGGAACTGGAGCGGCTGAATCAGGACGAACTGGCCTGGGAAGCGCGGGTCATGCAGTTCCGCGGTTATCGCGAGCTGTGGCGCAAGCAAGGCGTGCTGCCCATGTTGCGGCGCTTGCTGCATGACTTCCAGTTGCCCCGGTCGTTGATCGCGCGCAGCGACGGCGAACGTGTACTGACTAACTTGCTGCACCTGTCCGAGCTATTGCAACAAGCCGCTGCCGAACTCGACGGCGAGCAAGCGTTGATTCGTCATTTGTCTGAGCATCTGGCGTTATCCGGTCAGGCCGGTGAAGAACAGATCCTGCGTCTGGAAAGCGACGAGCAACTGGTCAAGGTCGTGACCATTCACAAGTCCAAGGGGCTTGAGTATCCCTTGGTGTTTCTGCCGTTCATTTGCTCGGCGAAACCGGTGGATGGCAGCCGTTTGCCGCTGCATTACCACGATGCAAACGGCAAGGCGCAGGTGACCTTGAAGCCGACTGCCGAGTTGATCGCCCTGGCCGATGAGGAGCGTCTGGCCGAGGATCTGCGGTTGCTCTATGTCGCCCTGACCCGGGCGCAACATGCCTGCTGGCTGGGTGTAACCGATCTCAAACGCGGCAATAACAACAGCTCGGTGCTGCACCTTTCTGCGTTGGGATACTTGTTGGGCGGCGGGGCGCTATTGGCTGAATCCGCAGGCTTGAAACGCTGGCTCGAAGATCTACAACAGGACTGCCCGGCACTTCTATACGGTGATATGCCGCCAGCAACGGCCGAGCATTACCATCCGCCACGCAATGACGCGACGTTGCTTGCGCCGCTGATACCCAAGCGCAAAGCCAGTGAAAACTGGTGGATTGCTTCGTACAGTGCCTTGCGCATCGGCGACAGCCTGAGCGTGGGCAGTGACGAAGCCCCGGAGAACCCGCAGGCGCAAAAGCTCTTTGACGACGAACGCCTCGATCCGCAGGCGCCACGAGAAGTGGCTGCCGGTGGTGCCGATATCCATCGATTCCCCCGCGGCCCCAACCCCGGCACCTTTCTCCATGGTTTGCTGGAGTGGGCCGGTGATGAAGGTTTTTCTGCTGCACCACAAGTCGTGGAAGATGCCATTGCCCGCCGCTGCAATCGCCGTGGCTGGGAAGGCTGGATCAGCACCCTGAGCGATTGGCTGCAACACTTGCTCAAGTCTTCGTTGCACCTTGGCGGGGGGCTGGCTCCGGTCGTGTTCGAGCAGCTCACTCAATACCGCGTCGAGATGGAATTCTGGTTCGCCAGTCATAAAGTCGACGTGCTCAAGCTTGATGAATTGGTGCGACAACATACGCACAACGGCGTCGCTCGGGTCGCCGCTGAACCGGTCTTGCTCAACGGCATGTTCAAGGGCTTCATCGACCTGACGTTCGAGCACGACGGTCGTTATTACGTCGCCGACTACAAATCCAACTGGCTGGGGCCCGATGACGCGGCGTACACCGAGCAGGCCATGGAGCAGTCGATTCTCGACAATCGTTACGACCTGCAATACGTGTTGTACCTGTTGGCCCTGCATCGCCAGCTCAAGGCGCGGCTTGCCGACTACGATTACGACCGGCATGTCGGTGGCGCGCTGTACCTGTTCTTGCGCGGCACACGGGCATCAACCCAGGGCGTCTATTTCGCCCGTCCACCCAGAGAGCTGATCGAGCGTCTGGATCGACTCTTCCAGGGCAAGCCAGTGCCCAAGACCGAACCCGCCTGGGAACAGGGAGTACTGCTATGAGCCGCACCTTCGCCGATTTGCTGCCCACGCCATTGGCAGCCGAAAGCCTGGCGGATCTGGCGCCCCTGAGTCGCGCCGATGACTTGTTACTGTTACTGGCACGCTGGGTTGAACGCGGCTGGCTGCGGGCTCTGGATAAGGCCTTTGTGGCCTTCCTCCACGAGCTTGCCCCCGACGACGATCCGTTGGTGTTGCTCGCCGCCGCATTGACCAGTCACCAATTGGGTCACGGCCATGTCTGCCTGGACCTGTTCGAGACGCTCAAGGAGCCGGATTTCGCCCTGTCGTTGCCACCGGAGGGCGATCTGCAAAGCGGCGCGATGGTGTTGCCATCGCAATTGCTTGAAACGCTGGATGGCGCCCATTGGTGCAAGGTCCTGGCGTCCAGCCGTCTGGTGGCTCTGGCGGTCGATGGTCGTGAGGCTGCGCAATCACGGCCCTTGGTTTTATCGGGCAAGCGCCTGTACCTGCGTCGCTACTGGGCTTACGAAAGGCGCATCGACAACGCCCTGCGTCTGCGCCTGGCTGAACACGAAACAACGCCCAATGACTTGCCCGGGCGACTCACTGGCTTATTCGGTCCAGCCAGCCCCGGCGACGTGATCGACTGGCAGAAACTCGCCTGTGCCCTGGCTACCCGCAGTGCATTCAGCATCGTCACCGGCGGCCCGGGGACCGGTAAAACCACCACGGTCGTGCGCTTGCTGGCATTGCTCCAGGCCCCGGCAGTGGAGGCTGGTAAACCGCTGCGCATCCGTCTTGCCGCACCCACCGGCAAAGCGGCGGCACGGCTGACAGAGTCCATCAGCCAGCAAGTCCGGACGCTGGAAGTCGATGAATCCGTAAGAAACAAGATCCCCTCTGACGTGACTACCGTGCACCGCTTGCTTGGCAGTCGCCCCGGTACCCGGCACTTCCGTCACCATGCCGGTAATCGCTTGCCGCTGGATGTGCTGGTGGTGGACGAAGCCTCGATGATTGACCTGGAGATGATGGCCAATCTGCTCGACGCGATGCCGGCCCATGCCCGGCTGGTGTTGCTCGGTGACAAGGACCAGTTGGCATCGGTAGAGGCCGGCGCCGTGCTCGGTGATTTGTGCCGCGACGCCGAGGCCGGTTGGTACAGCCCGCAGACGCGCCAGTGGCTGGAGACAGTCAGTGGTGAAAGCCTGGTGGCCAGCGGTTTGCAGGAAGACGCTGACGCAAGTCACCCCCTGGCCCAGCAAGTGGTGATGCTGCGTCACTCGCGCCGGTTCGGTGAGGGCAGTGGCATTGGCCAGTTGGCGCGTTGGGTTAACCAGCAACAACCGGAGGAAGCCCGCACGTTGCTGGCTGCTCGAAGTCATGCCGACGTGTTTTCCCTGCCCCTCAAAGGTGAGCACGATCGGGCGCTCGAAAGCTTGCTGCTCGAAGGCCATGGCGACGGACCGCAAGGCTATCGCCATTACCTGAGTCTGCTTCGCAGCCAACGGCCACCGCTCGACAGTCTGCTCGAAGACTCACGCTGGACCGATTGGGCGCGTCAGGTATTGCAAGCTTTCGACGCCTTCCAGTTGTTGTGCGCGGTACGCAAAGGGCCATGGGGCGTGGAGGGATTGAATCAACGTGTGACCGCCGCGCTGCTCAAGGCTCGACTGATCGACAGCGACCAGCAGTGGTACGAAGGCCGACCCGTATTGATGACGCGTAATGACTATGGCCTGGGGTTGATGAACGGAGATATCGGCATTGCCCTCAAACTGCCGGAACGTGATGGACCCGATGCAGGCAAGCAAGTCCTGCGTGTGGCGTTCCCGCGCAATGATGGCCAAGGTGGCGTGCGATTCGTTCTGCCCAGTCGACTCAACGATGTCGAGACGGTTTATGCCATGACCGTACACAAATCCCAGGGCTCGGAGTTTGCCCATACGGCGTTGATTCTGCCGGATGCCCTGAACCCTGTGCTCACCAAGGAACTGATCTACACCGGGATCACCCGGGCCAAGAACTGGTTGACCTTGATCGAGCCGCGTGCCGGGGTGTTCGAGGAGGCGGTGCGACGCAAGGTCAAACGCTTGAGCGGGTTGATGCTGGAGTTGGAAGATGGGATTGAGCCGAGCCATTGAATGGGTGGCGCTGGACGACGGAAACTGTCTGAAGTGCCGTAGTGCGCCGCCTCGCTGGGGTGCCAACGCTATGCTATCGTTGCGGCATCATTTCGTAACATCGAAGAGAATCCCGCATGAAGGTGGCTGTCTGGACGACAGGGCGCGTCGTTGGCCGCAAGCAAGTGCTGCTCGCGGGGTTTCTCTGTTTGCTGACCGGTGTTGTGTTCGCTCAATCGGAAACCCCGGTGAGCATGGCCGACCAACGCGCCAGATCGGTCACTCAGGTTGTCCTCGGAATTCTCAGTTACGCGCGCTGGCCTGTTGAGCCTGCACGACTGCGCCTGTGTGTGGTCGGCCCTACCGAATACACCGACGATCTGGTCAAGGGCACGACCCAGGCCACCGGCCGGTCCGTCACCGTGCGTCGGCTGTTGGCCGACAATCCGTCGATTGTCGGTGAATGCGATGCGGTGTACATCGGCAAGTTGACCGACGACGAGCGCCGCCAACTCTTTGCTTCGCTGACAGGACGCCCGGTGTTGAGCATCAGCGAGAGCGATGATCAATGCACCGTCGGCAGTCTGTTTTGCCTCAGGGTCACTGATGATCAGGTGTCTTTCGAGGTCAACCTCGACTCCGTCGCCCGCAGCGGCGTGCGCATTCACCCCAGTGTGCTGCAACTGTCCCGCCGCAAGCCGGCGGCGCCATGAGTCTATTCAAACCGGGTAGTCGCCCAACCTTGCGCTCGGTCATTGGCCGCGGACATTTGATCGTCGCCCTGGTAGGCGTGGCCATGGCCAGCCTCTCGCTGACACTGTTGGGTGTGTTGGCCTTGCGGGTGTATGCCGACCACAACCTGCACCTGATCGCACGCTCGATCAATTACACAGTGGAAGCCGCCGTGGTGTTCAACGACAAAGCCGCAGCCACTGAGGCCCTGGCATTGATCGCCTCCACTGAAGAAGTCGCTGACGCCAAGGTGCTGGATGAAAAAGGCCGGTTACTGGCCCGTTGGCAGCGACCGGAAAGCGGATTGTTCTCCGATCTGGAATTGCAGATCGCCAAAGCCTTTCTGGAAAAACCCATCGACATGCCGATCGTTCATCAAGGTCGGGAAATCGGCAGCATCCAGCTAACGGGGCACGGCGGCAGTCTGTTGCGCTTCTTGCTCAGCGGTCTGGTGGGAATCGTCCTGTGCACAGCGATCAGCGCCTGGGTCGCACTCTATCTGGCGCGCCGACAACTTCGCGGGATTACGGGGCCTCTGCGAAGCCTGGCCGCTGTAGCCCACGCCGCCCGCAGCGATCGAGCCTTCGACCGGCGCGTGCCACCCGCCGATATCGCTGAACTCGACAACCTGGGCAACGACTTCAATGCCTTGCTCGATGAACTCGAGTCCTGGCAGACCCACCTGCAAAGCGAAAACGAAACCCTGGCGCACCAGGCCAGCCACGACAGTCTCACCGGACTACCGAACCGGGCGTTTTTCGAAGGCCGACTGATTCGCGCGCTGCGCAATGCCCACAAGCTCAATGAACGCGTGGCTGTGCTGTTTCTCGACAGCGATCGTTTCAAGGAAATCAATGACAGCTTCGGTCATGCCGCCGGTGACGCCGTGCTGGTCGCCGTCGCCAGCAGGGTTCGGGCGCAGTTGCGTGAAGAGGATCTGGTGGCGCGTCTGGGCGGCGACGAGTTTGCAGTGCTGCTGACGCCGCTGCATAAAACCGAAGACGCCGAGCGGATTGCTGACAAGATCCTCGCCAGCATGGAAGTCCCAATCCCGTTACCGGGTCATACCCAGGTCCTGACTTCACTCAGTATCGGTATTGCCGTGTACCCGGATCATGGTGCCACCCCGGGCGCGTTGCTCAATGCCGCCGATGCGGCGATGTACCAGGCCAAGCGCCTTTCCCGCGGTGCGCAGCACACGTCCGGGTCGGAGCACCCGGTCGCCCACGTACAAACCAGGAGCTAAATGGTCGTGTCCTCAATCACCCAGCGTTCCCTGCGATTTTTCGCAATCACCTTGTTCATGGCCATGCTGGCATTGACCGGGTGCCAGACCGCACCGCAAAAGGGGCTGACCCCGGCGCAAATCACTGTACTCAAACAGCAAGGCTTCGAGCTGACTGATGAGGGCTGGGCGTTCGGTCTATCCGGCAAAGTACTGTTTGGCAGTGATGACGACAGCTTGAACGCCGCCAGTACCGGGATCGTCCAACAGATCGGCAAGGCCCTGCTGGGTGTCGGCATCGAGCGAGTGCGGGTCGACGGTCACACCGATGCTTCGGGCAAAGAGTCCTATAACGAACAGCTCTCCCTGCGTCGCGCAAAAAGCGTCGGCAAGGTGCTGACCACGGTGGGCATGAAAGAAGAAAACATCCAGCTGCGCGGTCTTGGCAGCAGTCAGCCGGTGACGTCGAACGACACCGCCTCTGGCCGCACCGAAAACCGCCGGGTATCGATCGTGGTGAGCGCCGATTAGTCGGCGAACAGCATCTCCCGGTTTTCGCCCATCAACAGACTCTGATTTTGCTCAGTGACGGCGCGGATGTAATCCCACAACAGGGTAATCCGCTTGAGCTTGCGCAGGTCCTCCCGGCAGTACATCCAGAACTGCCGGGTGATGTTGATCTCTTCCGGCAACACCGGCAGCAAGCGCGGGTCCTGAGCCGCGAGGAAGCACGGCAGAATCGCCAATGACCGTCCTTGCTGCGCCGCCACGAATTGCGCGATCACGCTGGTGCTGCGCAAGTTGGCGCTGGCGCCGGGCAACACATTCGCCAGGTACAACAGCTCCGAGCTGAACGCCAGATCGTCGACATAACTGATGAATGAATGCTTGCCCAAGTCTGCCGGGCGGCGGATCGGTGGGTGCTTGTCCAGGTAATCCTGCGTCGCATAGAGCTGCAGTTTGTAGTCGCAGAGTTTGCAGCAGACGTAAGGGCCATGCTCCGGGCGCTCCAGGGCGATGACGATGTCCGCCTCGCGCTTGGACAGGCTGATGAAGTGCGGCAGCGGCAAGATGTCCACCGAGATCGCCGGGTAGGCGTCGACGAAATGGCTCAACTGCGGGGTAATGAAAAAACTGCCGAAGCCTTCGGTGCAACCCATGCGCACATGCCCGGACAGCGCCACGCCGGAGCCTGAAACCTGTTCGCAGGCCATGTGCAGCGTGCTTTCAATCGATTCCGCGTAACCCAGCAACCGCTGACCTTCGGCGGTCAGGACAAAACCGCTGGTCCGGGACTTCTCGAACAGCAGCGTACCCAATGCCGCTTCCAACGAACTGATGCGCCGCGACACGGTGGTGTAGTCCACCGCCAGACGTTTGGCCGCAGTGCTGGCCTTGCGGGTGCGGGCGACTTCGAGGAAAAACTTGAGGTCATCCCAGTTCAACGAGCCTAACGACGTGATGTTTTTTTGCATGATGGACCGGCTTTTATGTGCGTTCTTATTAGAAGTTTGCACATCTATACTCCAAAAACAGTCCGACAACCAATTCGCGACACACGCCTCATCTCAAGGCGACTTATCCGCCTTGGCTCCCTGCATAACAATAAGTATTGGAGACCAGCATGAACGCATCGCTCACGCCCAACGAAACCACTGTCCAGACCGTCAAGTTGTTGATCAACGGCGAGTGGGTCGAGTCCCAGACCACCGAGTGGCACGACATCGTTAACCCGGCGACCCAGCAAGTGCTGGCCAAGGTTCCGTTCGCCACCGCGCAGGAAGTGGACGCCGCGATCAGCGCTGCCCATCGCGCCTTCCAGACCTGGAAGCTGACGCCGATCGGCGCGCGGATGCGCATCATGCTTAAGCTCCAGGCGTTGATTCGCGAACACTCCAAGCGCATCGCCGTGGTGCTCAGCAACGAACAAGGCAAGACCATCGCCGACGCTGAAGGCGATATCTTCCGCGGCCTGGAAGTGGTCGAACACGCCTGCTCCATCGGCAGCCTGCAAATGGGCGAGTTCGCCGAGAACGTCGCGGGTGGCGTCGATACCTACACCCTGCGTCAGCCAATCGGCGTCTGCGCCGGCATCACCCCGTTCAACTTCCCGGCGATGATTCCGCTGTGGATGTTCCCGATGGCCATCGCCTGCGGCAACACCTTCGTGCTCAAGCCGTCCGAACAGGACCCGATGTCGACCATGCTGCTGGTGGAACTGGCGATCGAGGCCGGCGTTCCGGCCGGCGTGCTCAACGTGGTTCATGGCGGCAAGGACGTGGTGGACGCGCTCTGCACCCACAAGGACATTAAGGCTGTTTCCTTCGTCGGTTCGACCGCTGTCGGCACTCACGTCTACGACCTGGCCGGCAAACACGGCAAGCGTGTGCAATCGATGATGGGCGCGAAGAACCATGCCGTGGTGCTGCCGGATGCCAATCGCGTACAAGCGCTCAATGCGCTGGTTGGCGCCGGTTTCGGTGCCGCTGGGCAACGTTGCATGGCCACTTCGGTGGTGGTGTTGGTGGGCGCGGCCAAGCAATGGCTGCCTGACCTGAAAGCACTGGCGCAGAAACTCAAGGTGAACGCCGGCAGCGAGCCGGGCACTGATGTGGGGCCGGTGATTTCCAAAAAAGCCAAGGCGCGGATTCTCGACCTGATCGAGAGCGGCATCAAGGAAGGCGCCAAGCTTGAGTTGGATGGTCGCGACGTTACCGTTCCAGGCTTCGAGAAGGGCAACTTTGTCGGCCCGACCCTGTTCTCCGGCGTGACGCCCGAGATGCAGATCTACACCCAGGAAATCTTCGGCCCGGTGCTGGTGGTCCTGGAAGTCGACACCCTCGATGAGGCCATCGCGCTGGTCAACGCCAACCCGTTCGGCAACGGCACAGGCCTGTTCACCCAAAGCGGTGCGGCGGCGCGTAAGTTCCAGACCGAAATCGACGTCGGTCAGGTCGGCATCAACATTCCGATTCCGGTGCCGGTCCCGTTCTTCAGCTTCACCGGTTCGCGCGGCTCCAAACTGGGCGACCTCGGTCCGTATGGCAAGCAAGTGGTGCAGTTCTACACTCAGACCAAGACGGTCACCAGTCGCTGGTTCGATGACGACAGCGTCAACGACGGTGTGAACACCACCATCAACTTGCGTTAAGGAGCGGGACATGAAAATCGCTTTTATCGGTCTCGGCAACATGGGCGCGCCGATGGCGCGCAACCTGATCAAGGCCGGCCACGCACTGAGCCTGGTGGACCTGAACAAAACCGTTCTGGCCGAGCTGGAACAACTGGGCGGCAGCATCAGCGCTTCGGCCCGAGAAGCGGCGCAAGGTGCGGAACTGGTGATCACCATGCTGCCAGCTGCTGTGCATGTGCGCAGCGTCTGGCTGGGTGAGGATGGTGTGCTCGCCGGTATCGGCAAAGGCGTGCCGGCCGTGGATTGCAGCACCATCGATCCACAGACGGCGCGAGATGTGGCGGCAGCCGCGGCCAAGCAAGGCGTGGCCATGGCCGATGCACCGGTCTCTGGTGGTACGGGCGGGGCAGCGGCCGGGACGCTGACTTTCATGGTCGGCGCCACCCCTGAACTGTTCGCCACCCTGCAACCGGTATTGGCTCAGATGGGCCGCAACATCGTTCATTGCGGCGAAGTCGGCACCGGGCAGATCGCCAAGATCTGCAATAACTTGCTGCTGGCGATTTCGATGGTCGGCGTCAGTGAAGCCATGGCGTTGGGCGATGCCCTCGGCATCGACACCACCGTGCTGGCCGGGATCATCAACAGTTCCACCGGGCGTTGCTGGAGTTCGGAGATGTACAACCCGTGGCCCGGCATCGTCGAAACGGCGCCGGCCTCGCGCGGTTATACCGGCGGTTTCGGTGCAGAACTGATGCTCAAGGATCTGGGGCTGGCGACTGAGGCGGCCCGTCAGGCGCACCAGCCGGTGGTGCTCGGCGCAGTGGCCCAGCAGTTGTATCAGGCGATGAGCCAGCGCGGGGAGGGGAGTAAAGACTTCTCGGCGATCATCAACAGCTATCGAAAACCTCAGTAAGCAGTTTTTCTGAGGCGAATGGTTAGAAGCTTTTGTGGCGAGGGAGCTTGCTCCCGCTGGTTCGCGAAGCGGACCCAGGTTCAGCGAATGCGGTGCTTCAGAAAGGCCGCATTTGCTGATTTTGCGGCTGCTTCGCAACCGAGCGGGAGCAAACTCCCTCGCCACAGGTTATGCGAATTTACCGGGAGACAACGTCGGGTGGTCTTCCGGTTTTTTGCATCAGGCAAACACGAAATACTTGCGCACGGTTTCAACCACTTCCCACGTGCCTTTCATCCCCGGCTCGATGACGAAAATATCACCGGCACGCAGATGGATCGGCTCTTTGCCTTCCGGGGTGATGATGCAATACCCCTCGCGGAAATCGCAGTATTCCCACTTCACGTATTCCACATACCACTTACCCGGCGTGCAGATCCAGGTGCCCATGATCTTGCTGCCGTCTTCGCTGGTGTAGGCGTTGAGGTTGACGGTGTGCGGGTCGCCTTCGAGTTTTTCCCATTTGCAGGCATCGAGCACCGGCAGCGGATGAGTGTCGCGAAGAACGGTAATAGGTGCGGTCATGTGGACTCCGGGGCAGTGGATTAGAGAACTGAAGCCGCACCCTATAGCGCCCCGCACTCGGTCAGTTGTCTGTGCTCGACACTCAGTTACCCAGAAGCGCTGTGCCGGTTTGCACGGATTGGCTTGTAATCCCTCCAGAAGCATTGTTTGACGACTGCGCTGATATAGAACAACAGTTGTAAAGTTATAACTAATTTACTTGTTAGGTTTTTATTCTTTATGCGTCTGTCCTGCGAGCCGGAAGTTAATACTTTTAGGTCTG
Organism: Pseudomonas sp. LBUM1669; assembly: GCF_059695705.1. NCBI lineage: Bacteria > Pseudomonadati > Pseudomonadota > Gammaproteobacteria > Pseudomonadales > Pseudomonadaceae > Pseudomonas > Pseudomonas sp. LBUM1669. The sequence goes on from NZ_CP166784.1 coordinate 807,833, forward strand.
CCCATGTTTAGCCATCGAGACACTCCGTGCCCCACCATACGCATCCTTTGTTAAGTAAATAAGTCGAGTGGCGCAAGGCTTCGCACCAACCGAGGGCAGTGCGCAGGCCCCTCCGTGCGGAGGTCTCAAGTCATTAAAAAACTTTAAATAGTTCGTTGACTCTCCCCTTAAGGGCAGAGTTTAGATTTCTGCCGCGTGAGAAGTTTCTGTGGGAATAGTTACTTCTCGTATACGGAATTCATGAAGCAATCACGATATAAGGAGATAGAGATGAACAATCCATTGGAACTGGAAAACGTCATTGCCAGCACCCGCGAGATCCTCGCGCAACTGTTGGTGATGAGCGCCGAGGATATCGATGAGAACAGCAGCATCGTCGAGGACCTCAGCGCCGATTCACTGGACATCGTCGACCTGAGCTTTCAACTGGGTCGTCAGTATGGCTGCACCTTGCCCAAAACCAGTGTGCTGGATCACGCCGTCGCTGTTTGCGGCGACGCCAGCGAGTTCCTGGTCAGCGGTCGCATCACTGAGAACGGCAAGGCCTTGCTTGAACAGAGTCTGAGCGCCTACTCCCCGGATCAACTCAAGGCCGGTATGCAACCGGCGCAAGTGTTTGCCGCCACCACCGTGCGCAACTGGGCGCAACAGTGCCGCAACCTCTTCAACTACCTGCCGCAAAGTTGCCCTGACTGCGGCGCTCATCAAGCCGTGTTGAACGAACGTCAGCAAGTGGTCTGTGGCGCTTGCAGTGCGCGGCTGGTGCCGGCCGATGGCGATGAGGTTTCGCGCCGACTGGTGGAGCAATTTGTGGCCACTCACGTCAAAGAGACGGTGTAGGAGTTCTCATGCGGACACGAGAAGTCTATGTGACCGGATTCGGTCTGGTGGCGCCCATGGCGCTGGACGCCGCCACGTTGTTCGAGCGGATCTGCCAGAAGCAGTCCTGTGTTCGCGAACATCCACGGTTCAAGGCGCTGGGCTTCAACAACAGCGCGGCCGGGTTTATCGACGACGGCCAGTGGAAGCAGATCGCCGCGGGATTCGGCGGCAATGCCACGCTGCATCCGCGGCAAAGCGTGCTGGCCGAGTTTGTCGCCCGACAAGCCACGCAGCACGCCGGCCTGACCCCGGCAGACTTTGCTCATGCCCGCAGCGGATTGTTCCTGGGGGCCAACAAGTACTGCGCGGACAGTCACGATCTGCATCGCGCCAGTCGCTGCATGGATGAGGCCGGGCGTGTCGATCTGGATCTACTGCTGGATAACCCGGCGGCGTCGCGCGCGGTTTTCGGGCGCCGGGTCGATCAGCAAACCCTGCACCTGGCCGAGCGGCTCGGTATCCGCGATCACATTTCGACCCACTCCGATGCCTGCGCCGCCGGCACCATGGCGATTGGTAGCGCCTATCGGGCGATCGAGCGCGGCGAAATCGACCTGGCCATTTGCGGCGCAGTCGAACTGATGGCCAACGAGTTGCCGTATTACATGTTCAACAGCCTCGGCGCGCTGTGCCAGGCGGACCTGCCGGCAAGCGAGCAAAGCCGACCCTTCATGCCGGACCGCAGCGGCTTCGTGATCAGCGAGGGCGCAGCCATGGTCATTCTCGAATCCGCCGAGCATGCGCAGCGTCGCAAAGCCACGCCATTGGGGCGAGTGCTGGGTTACGCGAATGTGTGCGAGGCACAGAAAATGACCTCCAGCAGCCGGGATGGCAGCAAATACGAGGAATGCATGGAAGCCGCAATCGAGGACGCCGGGCTGCTCAGCAGCGCCGTGCAACACGTCAACACCCATGGCACGTCCACCCAGGCCAACGATAGCTGTGAGGCCTTGGCCTTGCAGCGGGTGTTCGGCGAGTGTCAGGAACACGTGACGTTTACTGCCAACAAATCGGCCATCGGTCACTCCTTGGCGGGCAGCGGCGCGATTGAAGCGGTGCTGTCGCTGATCAGCCTGCGGGACGGAGTGCTGTTGCCGACCTTGAACTACGATCACGACCGCGCCGAATACCCCACGCTGAAATTTCTCAGCGAGCCGATGCGCCAGTCGATCAACGTAGTGATGTCCAACTCGTTCGGTTTCGGCGGCGTCAACAGCTCGCTGGTTCTGGGGAGGGCATGACATGAGCATTGCCGTTTACATCCATTCGGCGGCCGTATTGAACGCCGCCGGCAGCGAATGTGCCGACCTGCTCGGGACGCCACCCTCGCCGCAACCGTTGGCATTCGACGCGACGCGTCGGGCTTACCCGCTGCCGACACCGCGTCTGGCCAGCGATCTGTTCGACCGCAAGATCCAGCGCAGCGTCGAACCACAAGGCTTGCGCCTGTTGCATTGCGTGGCACGCCTGGCGCCCGCGCTGGCGGCCCTGCAACTGCCGCCGGCACGGATTGCCCTGACGGCGGCCATTCCTGAGGTCGATGCGCCAAGCCCTTGCTGGGATGCGGTGCAAGCGATCAGTGAACAACCGCAAAAGCCTCTGGCGCAACTGTTGGCCAACACGCCGCCGCTGCATGCCCTGACGCTGCTCAACAGCAGCGTGATGGCCTACGTGGCCGAAGCGTTGCAATGCCACGGGCCGATGGGCGGGTTCTGTTCCCAGGACAACGCCGGGCTCGATGCCCTGATCGAAGCCTGCCAGCAGATTGTCGAGCAACGCGCCGACGCCGCGCTGGTGGTCAGCAGCAGTCCGAACCTGACGCCGGCCTTGTATCTGCGTGAAGCCCATCAGGCCGGCGAGGCGATGTATGGCGAGGGTGCCGCGGCGCTGCTGCTCGGCTTGGCACCTGCGCCCGACACCCCGAACGCCTTGCGCATCGCCGGGTTCGCCCGGGGTTACAGCGCTGATCCGCAACGTGGCTCTGCGGTTGGCCGACGGGTGATCGACCGGGCGCTGAGCCTGGAAAAACTGCGCCTCGGTGACGTCGGGCAGATCGTCGCCAATCCCGAGGATGCGCAGTTGATGAGCCTGATCGCCGACCACCCACGGGACGTTCGCAGCGCCCGGGCCATGACCGGCGACCTTGGCGCCAGTGCCTTGCTGACCGAGATCGCGCTGGCCTTGCACCACTCTCAAAATACCTCGGCGACACCGGGCTACACGCTGCTTGTCAGCCATAGCCGCGCCGGTCATTGGGGCGCCTTGCTCCTGGCCAGTGAAACCATGGAGAAGCACACATGAGTGCGACACGGATTGTGATCACCGGCATGGGCGCCGTGACCGGGTTCGGTTTCGAATGGCAAACCCTCTGGGAAAAAATGCTCGGCGCCGAACATTGTGTGCGCCCATGGCAACCCGACGGAGTGGAGGACGGCACGTTCCCGGTGCGCTACGCCGCAGCCGTGGACATGAGTCTGTTGCCCGAGGCCCTGCAGGACCATCCGGCCTGGAGCGTTGCATTGGAAAAACGCAGTCGCTTCGGCTGGGTGGCCGCCACCCAAGCGGTGAACGACAGCGGGCTTGCGCCTGAGCAGCTGCGTGAAGCCGCCGTGCTCTGTGCCTCGGGTGCGCCCCAACACATGCTGGCCGACATGCTGTTGACCCAGGCACCGGATGGCCGCGCGCCAGGCTGGCAATACCTGATGCCGCGTGCCGGGGAGGTCAATGCCGACGGCTCGCTGCGTCAGGGCAATGATCGGCTGGCGCGGGTGATTGCCGACGGTTTGGGCTGCGAAGGCCCGGTGATCAATATCAGCAGTGCGTGCGCCGGAGCCTCCCAGGCCATCGGCAATGCCTTCCAGATGATTCGTCGCGGTGAAGTGAGCGTGGCGATTGCCGGTGGCGCCGATTCGGTGCTGAACCTCGACACCATGGCCGCGCTATACCTGCTCGGCGCGGCATCGAGCGAGCAGCGCTGGGGCGTCAATCTGTGCCGGCCGTTCGACCGTGATCGCAGTGGCCTGATTGCCGGTGAGGGCGGTGGTTTCGTGGTGCTGGAAAGCCTTGACCATGCACTGGCGCGAGGGGCGACGCCGTATGCCGAAGTGCTTGGCTTCGGCAGCAGCCTGGACGCCTACAAAGTCACCGCCCCGCAACCCGAAGGCCGGGGCGCGGCGCTGGCGATGCAAGCCGCGCTGGACGACGCCGGCCTGCGTGCGCAACAGATCGATCTGATCAACGCCCACGGCACTTCGACGCCGCTCAATGACGTCGCCGAAACCCTGGCGATCAAAAGTGTGTTCGCCGAGCACAAGCACTACCGGTCCTTGGCCATCAGTGCCAACAAGTCCCAATTCGGGCACTTGATTGCCGCCGCCGGTGCGCCGGAATGCATGGTAACGGCCCTGGCATGCCTGAACGATCTGGTCACGCCGACCGTGAACCTGCATGAGGTCGATGAGCAGTGCGACCTGGACTATTGCGCCGGGCAGGCGGTCAGCCGCCGGGTGGATTTTGCCTTGAGCAACTCCTTCGGTTTTGGTGGCCTGAACACCTCGCTGGCCCTTGGCAAATATCGGGAGCACTCACAATGACGGGCGCTACTGTGCGTGTTGCGATCGCCGGCAGCGGTTGCGTATTACCCAGCGGCTGGGGCGTGCAACGCTTCTGGTCGGCGGCCAGTGAAGCCCGCAGCGGCATCGCCGTGCTGCAGTCGAAATTGTTCCACAGTGAGCGCGTGACGGCCTTCGGGCATGTCAGTGATGAAGACCATCAAACCAGTCGCCAGGACGTGGCCCAGAACCTCCAGCGCTACTGCCCGCCGGCCGTGATCTGGGGTGTCAGCGCGGTGCGCCAGGCCTTGGCCGAAGCCGGGCTTGAGCCGGGTAACGATGGGCTGCGTTACGGCCTCTATTGCTGCCAGGGCGGTTACACCCATCCGTCGTTGGCGGCCTATGGCGAATTGCTTCACGAGTGCCGCGATGAGTCCGGTGCCGACATGCGGCGCCTCGCTCAGCGGGTGTTGCAAGAGCGCGCGCTCGACCCGTTCCTGGTGCTCAAAAGCCTGAGTAACGGGTTGCTCGGAATTGTCAGCCTGGCGCTGAAACTGGAGTGCGAGTGCAACGCCTACATGCAAGGCGTGGCCGGCAACCTGGCGGCGTTGCGCGAGGCGTGCGCAGCGTTGCAAAGCGGTCGTATCGATGCGGCGATTGTGGTCGGCGCCGGCAGTGAACTCGACCCGTTGGCGCTGGCCGCGCTGGCCGAGGCCGGTGTGATCAGCACCGACGGTTCCCAGACCCTGCGTGCATTCGATCGCCAGGGCACGGGCGGGATTGCCGGTGAAGGGGCGGCGGCGTTGATTCTGCGCCGGGCCGACGATCTGCCGGATGGCCCGCAGACCTGCCTGTCGGCGCTGTTCGCCCATCCGCGGATGGGGTCGTTGAACCTGCCGGACAAGCAGGTCGATCTGCTGGTCAGCAGCGCCAGCGGCGATCCGCACAAGGACGCCGACCTGGCCCGCACGCTCGCCCGCGCCGGTGCCGCGCACATCACCAGTAGCGTGCCGGTGACCGGCATTCTCAGCGGCGCGCCGAGCCTGGTCGACCTGATCCTGGCGCGCAACGCACTGCTTGCCCAGCGCGTGCCACCGATCATTGGATTGCAGCAACCGGTGGACCCGCACCTGCCGTTTGTGCTCGGTGAGGGACGGGACGCGGTGCTGCGTGACTGCCTGATTGTCAACCGCGACGACAACGGTTTCAGCGCCTGTTACCAGCTCGACTATCAGGCGACCGACTAGCCGTTTGAGCGCAATGAATCGCCTCTACTTTTCTGATCAAGGGATATGACTGTCATGGATTACCGCGATTACGTTCGACCAAAATTTGTTGAACTGATGCAGGCCCTGGGCCTGGAATGCCAGTTCCACCGAGCATTGGGCAGCAAGCTGTTTTACCGCGACAAACAGGGTGTCGAGGTGACCGTCACCGACTTCCTCGGCGGTTACGGCGCTGCGTTGTTTGGCCACAATGACCCGCAGTTCGTCGATCAACTCTGCGGCCTGTTGCGCGCCGATGTGCCGTTCAATGCGCAGATGTCCGTGCGCAGTGCGGCCGGTATGCTGGGCCGCGAACTCAGCGAAGCGTTCAACCGTGAGCTGAACAACAGCGAGCGCTACATTTCGACCTTCTCAAACAGTGGCGCCGAGTCGGTGGAAATCGCCGTCAAGCACGCCGAATACCGCCGCCAGAAAACTTTGCAAAAGCAGTTCGACGAGCGGGATTTCGCCCTGGCCAACCTGACTGCCAGCGACAAGGCCTATGTCGAACTGGACGTCGACGACCTTGATCTGCCCGCCGGGTTGCTGCCGGAAAACCTGTCTTACGTGACCGTGCGCCAAGTGGTGGAAGCGGTGCGTCAACACAACCTTGCGCAGTTGCATGTCGAGCCTGTATTCGTCGCCCTGCGCGGCAGCTTCCACGGCAAACTGGTGAACACCGTCCAGCTGACCTACGGCAAACAGTACCGCCAGCCATTCGCTCGTTTTAGTCTCAACGTCGAATTCATCGATCCGCAACAACCCCAGCAACTCCTGGATCTTCCGGCCCGTCATATGCGGCATTGGCTGAAACTGGAGTGGAGCGGCGAGACCTTGCAGGTGCGCCGTGAAGCCTTCAGCGCGATCACGGCGGTGTTGCTGGAGCCGATCCAGGGCGAGGGCGGCATCAATGAGTTCGCCAGCGAGTTCTACCTGGCCCTGCGCCGCCTGTGCAACGAGCAGCAATGCCCGCTGATCATCGACGAAGTGCAATCGGGTTTCGGCCGCACCGGCACGCTGCTCGGTGCCTGTCATTTCAACTTGCAGGGCGATTACTACTGCCTGTCCAAAGCGCTGGGCGGTGGCCTGATGAAAATTGCCGCGACCGTCATCCGCGCCAGTCACTACGAAACCGATTTCAGCTACATCCACAGTTCGACCTTCGCCGAAGACGATGCCTCGTGCCATATCGCCCTGTCGGCCTTGCGCCGCTTGTTTGCGAACGACAACGCGATGCTCAAGGACGTGAATAAAAAAGGCGAATACCTCAAGTCGTCGTTGCTCGAACTCAAAGCCGCGTACCCGGACGTGATTGCCGATGTGCGTGGTCGCGGGTTGCTGCTGGGGTTCGAACTGCACGACCTGAGCGGCACCAGTTCGCTGGTCCAGGCATCGGCGCAGTACAACGATGCGCTGGGTTACATCATCGCCGGCTACCTGCTGCAATTCGAATCGCTGCGGGTCGCGCCGTCGGGCAGCAACGCCAATGTGATTCGCCTGGAGCCACCGGTGTGCATCACCTTCGAGGAAATCGACGGCTTGATCGGCTCGCTGCAAAAGGTCTGCGACATGCTGCGTCGCCGCGATGCCTTCCCGCTGGCGGCCGGGGTGTGCGCCGACAGCATCCAAGAAGTACCGGCTCGCGAGGTGAGTTTCAGGGAACCTGAAAACCTCCCAAAGCCTGACGAGAGCGTTCGCGTGGTGGCGCGCGTGGCGTTCATCAATCACCTGATCGATTCGGACATGCTCAGTGACGTCGACCCGTCGCTGTCTACCCTCAGCGCCGATCAGAAGCGCGAGTTCATCAAGCGCATGGCCCCCGAGCGGCGTGCTGCCCCCATCGGTCCGGTGCTGATTCGTTCGAAACTCGGCACCGCCGTGGAGTTCACCTTGTACCCGTTGTGCATGGACTCCGATGCCATGGCCGCGTACATCGCCAGTGGCGACCTGGACACCATCCGCGACGAAGTCGGCAATCGCATCCGTGATGCCCGGGCCGATGGCTACAGCGTGGCCGGTCTCGGTATGTACACCTCGATCGTCACCAACAACTGTCAGGCGTTGAAAATCCCCGACATGGCGCTGACTTCCGGCAACGCGCTGACCATCGGCATGGGCCTGGAAGCGATCGAGCAGGGCTGCAAACAGCAAGGCCTGGAACTGAGCGAACAGACGGCGGCGGTGGTCGGCGCGGCCGGCAACATTGCTTCGACTTACGCCTCGTTGTTGTCCACCAGTGTCGAGCACCTGATCCTGATCGGTAGCGGTCGCGACGGTTCCCTGCGGCGCCTGGAGAAGACCGCCCAGCTGATTTACGCCGAGGCCGCCCGCGCGATTCTCAAGGGTGTCGCCGAGCACGACCGCCTCGCCAACCGCTTGCAGAAACTCGACGGCATCGACGCGTTGTTGCAGGCCCACGGTGCTGGCACCGACCTCGGTTTGCGCGTGCAGCGCCTGGTAGAAGAACGCCTGGGCGCGAATGCGTTCATCACCGTCAGCAATGACCTAGATGTGCTGAAACAGGCGCGCATCGTGCTCTGTGCAGCGAACGCGCCTCAACCGTTTCTCGGTGCCGGACACTTCGCCGAAAACAGCGTGATCTGCGACATCGCGGTGCCGCTGAACGTCGATCAGAACCTCTCCAGCCAACGGTCCGACGTGCTCTACATGCACGGCGGAATTGTCCAGACCCCGCTGGGCGATGGCCTGATCCGCAACGTGCGCGCCTACCTCAAGGAAGGTCAGCTGTACGCCTGCATGGCGGAGTCGGTGTTGATGGGCTTGTCCGGGATGAAACAGCACTACTCCTACGGCGATATCAGCCGCGAGCAAGTGCAGCAGATTCGTGCCCTGGCCGCGACCCACGGCTTCAGCCTCGCGCAGTTCAAGACAGACAACTCACTCTAAGGAACGGTCATGCCGAATAAAGTAGCAGTGGTGACCGGTGGCAGTCGTGGCATCGGTCGGGCGATTGTCCTGGCCCTGGCCGGCGCGGGCTATCAGATCGCGTTCAGTTATGTGCGCGACGAAGTGGCCGCCATGTCGTTACGTGATGAGGTCCAGGCACTGGGCCTCGACTGTCTGGCGCTGCAATGCGATGTCAGCAGCGGTGACAGCATCAAGGGCTTTTTCGAACGGGTCGACCAGCATTTCCAGCGCGTCGATCTGCTGGTCAACAACGCCGGCATCACCCGTGACGGGTTGCTGGCGACGATGCCGAGTCGCGACATCATCGAGGTGATCCAGACCAACCTGATCGGCACCTTGCTCTGCTGTCAGCAGGCGGTGCCGTCCATGATGCGCCAGCGCAGCGGTTGCATCGTCAACATCAGTTCGGTGGCGGCGCAGAAACCGGGCAAGGGGCAAAGCAACTATGCCGCGGCCAAGGGCGGCGTCGAAGCGCTGACCCGTGCCCTGGCGGTGGAATTGGCGCCGCGCAACATCCGGGTGAATGCGGTGGCCCCCGGCATCGTCAACACCGAAATGAGTACGGCCCTGATTGGCAGTCAGGAACAGGAAATCCAGTCACGGTTGCTGATCAAGCGTTACGCCCAACCCCATGAAATTGCCGAGGCGGTGCTGTACATCACCGAGCGCGGCTTGTACCTGACGGGTGAGGTCCTGCCGGTCAACGGCGGGTTGAAAATGCCATGAGCCGGACCATTCTGATTACCGGTGCCGCCAAGGGCATCGGCCGGGCGGTCGCGGAGAATTTTGCCGCCGACGCCAGTCACCGCTTGATCCTGCTGGATCTGGATTTGCCGGAACTGCAACGCTGGGTCGACGAGCAACACGGGCAGATCAAGGCACGGGTCGAAACCCATGCGGCCAACATTGCCGACCTCCCGGGCATGGAAGCGTTCTTCAAAATGCTCGCCAAGCAAGTGGATTACGTTGACGTGCTGGTCAACAGCGCCGGCATCTGCAACGAGAATGAACCGGAAGATTTGCACAACTGGCACAAGGTGATTTCGGTCAACCTCAACGGCACGTTCTACGTCACCTCGTTGTGCCTGCCGTTGATGCCGGATCGCGGGCGGATCATCAACATGTCGTCGATCCTCGGCCGCGCCGGCAAGGTCCGCAACACCGCGTACTGCGCTTCCAAGCACGGCATCGTCGGCATGACCAAGGCCCTGGCGATGGACCTGGCACCACGGCTGATCACGGTGAATGCGATTCTGCCCGCATGGATTGATACGCCCATGCTGCAAGGTGAACTGGCGGCGCAAGCGGCGATTGCCGGGCTTACCCAGGAACAGATCCTGCGCAACGCCAAGAAGAAATTGCCGATGCGCCGCTTCATTCAAAGCGAAGAAGTCGCGGCGATGGTGCGTTACCTGGCCAGCCCCGAAGCGGGCGGGGTAACCGCTCAGAGTCTGGTGATCGACGGCGGTGTCGGGTTGGGAATGTAGCCATGCAGGGATTACACATCAGCCGCACTGCGTGGGCGGTTTTGGCGTGCATGGCCGCGCAACCGGCGTTGGCTGAATTGACGGTCGAGGACTTCAAGCCGGATTACGCCGACGCCGAAGTCGGCGTGGCCACCGCGTTGCGCTTGCACGGTGACGATCAGGTCACCCAGAAAGCCGTGTATTTCAAGGCCAACCTGGAAGACAACTGGGACGGCGGTTACTACAAGGCCAAGGGGAGGGTGCGTTACGACGCCCGCTACGACGGCAACAATCCGTACAGCGAACGGGCGCGGGACAAATACCGCTTCGACGCTGACTGGCGGCATTTGTACTGGGGCCAGTCGGTGGGAGACGGCGAGGTGACCATCGGCTGGCAGCAAGTGGTCTGGGGTCGTGCCGATGAGTTGCGGGTGCTCGATCAGATCAACCCGGTGGACTATCGCGATGGCCTGACTCCGCTACTGGAAGACAGCCGGATCGCAGTACCCATGGTGAGGTTTGCGCAACCGGTGGGCGAGTGGGAACTGGAGGCGTTGTGGGTCACCGATTTTGTGAAAAACCAGCCGCCGGTTGCAGGCAGCGAGTTCGACGCGCCGCTGTTTGCCGTGCCGGATCCGCAATACTTTCTGCTGGATTCCAAGCCCGGCTACGACGGTGATAAGGGCTTTTCCTATGGCTTGAGCGCCAACGGGCGGATCGGTTCGGTGGACACCAGTTTCGTCGCGCTGAATGCACGCCAGCAGGACCCGGTCTACGCCGTCGAAGGCTTGGCCGATGACGGTCGCACTCGGCTGGAGCGTCAGTTTCCCCGTTACACCATGGGCGGCGCGGGGCTGGCGATCGATGCCGGTCACAGCATCGTGGTGCGCAGCGAAATTGCCTGGTTCGACAACTGGCGGGTGACCAATCCGACCCGTGCCTACGGCGCCGACAGCACCCCGATGGTCAAGTCGTTGCTGGGCGTCGACTACCTGCTGCGCGACTGGCTGATTTCCCTGCAATGGCAGCAGCAGCAACTGCTCGACTGGCAGGACGGCATGCTGCAAGACAAGCGCGAACACTTGTTCACCCTGTCGGCCGAAGGCACTCATTGGCAGGACCGCCTCAAGAGCCGGCTGGTGGTCGCCGCCTCGCCACCGTTCAAAGACGATGCGCTGTTGCAAGGCATCTTCACCTACAAGCCGGTGGACTGGATCAAGCTCGGGCTGGAAGTGGATGTGTTCTTCGGCAAGCCCGACAAGCCCTTCGGCGAGTACGACAACCGCGACCAAGTGCGGCTGTCCGCCGGTTACCTGTTTTAACCCCATGACGCCTGCGTGCCCCTCGCGCTTTGGCTCGACCATATCCATCTGACGAAAAGGGAAGTTCCCATGTTGCCTCTGTTCAAAAGTCTGACCGCTGCCGCGCTGATCCTGAGCGGCGCTTGCGCCACCGCCGCCGATGGCCAGAATGCCGATGAAATCATCCGCCAGGTGCGGGATCGCAACGACGGTAAAAGCTTCATGTCCCAGGTGTCGCTGATCCTCCACGACAAGAAGGGCAATACCCGGGTTCGTGAGTTCACCTACTTGCAAAAGGATTACCCGGACAGCGACAAATTCAGCATGTATTTCTCCGCCCCCACTGATGTGCGCGACGTGGCCTTTCATATCGAAAACCCCCACGAAACCCTGGGCCAGGAAGACAGCCAGTGGATGTACTTGCCGGTCAGTCGCCAGACGCGGCGGATCTCCACCACCGACAAACGCGGCTCGTTCATGGGCAGCGAGTACTCCTACGCCGACCTCGACAAGATCCGGGTCAAGGATTACACCCAGACGCTGGTCGGCGAAGAGCAGGTCAAGGGCCGCGACTGCTACGTGATCGAGCGTGAGCCGGCGTCGCCCGAGGTGTTGGCCAAGACCGGCTACAACAAACTGAAAGTGTGGATCGACAAGCAGAATTTCCTGGTCATGCGTCAGGACTTCTTCGACGTCAAAGGCGTGCTGGTCAAGCAGATGCGCACGCAAAAGGTCGACACCATCGACTCGATCGACAGCATCGTGCTGAGCGAGACCGAACACTTCATCGACGGCACGCGTTCAGAGATGCGCTTCAACCACCTGCAATACAACGTGCAGTTGGAAGACCGTTTGTTCACCCAGACCGCCATCAAGCGCGGGCTGAAAACCGGCGACGTGCCGGACTTTGCCGTGTCTGCCCGCTAAGCGCCGACCCCGACGACTCTGGAACGCATGCTCATGGAAAGATACCTGAACTTCGTCGAGCGCTATGCGCGGGCGATCGTTTTCCTGCTGGTGGCGGTCACGGCGTATTTCACCTATACGCTGGGCGCGCTGATCTCCGACACCAACCCTTATCTGCTCAAGGAAACCCATCCGGCGCGCAAGACCATCATCGACTTGCAAAGCGAGTTCACCGGTACGTTCGACTCGGTGATGGTGGCAATCAACAACCCGCAGACGGTGTTCAACAAGCAGACCCTCAACGCACTGTTTTCGATGTCGCAATCGGTGCGCAAGATGATCCTGGCCAACGACGCCGACAAGGAGCAGTTGACGCAAATCGTTGCGCAGCATCCAGACGACAGCCGTGCGCAACTGTTGACACGCGACATTCTGGAAAACGGTTTTTCCCAGAACGATTATGCCCAGGCCAAGGCCCTGCGTGATTACGCCCAGAGCCAGAACTGGGATGCCCATGATCAGCTGTTCCTGACCTTTCTCGCCGAGCGAATCAACCCGATCCGCGAAATGGCGTCCATGGGCGACCTGGAAAACATCGTGCTGACCCACGATGGCGAGTTGCTGATCCACAAGACTCTCAACGCCTTCGACATGGACCCGGCGCTGGTCGAGTCGCAGATCATGGGCAACGAGCTGATGGTCGACGGGGTGGTGTCCAAGGACAAGAAAGTCGCGATGCTGGTGGCCGAGCTGGGCACCAAGCAAGACGATGCCCAGGCGCAACTGCGCGCCTACCAGATCGTGCGCGGCATCGTCGCGGACTATCAGGCGGCGCACCCCGGGTTCAAGGACGAGATCTCTATTGCCGGTATGCCGATCTTCATCGCGGCCCAGCAGGAGATCATCGACCATGATCTGGCGGTGCTGTTTCCGATTGTATTTTTGCTGATCACCCTGCTGTTGATTTTCTTCTTCCGCAAACCGCTGGGCGTGCTGTTGCCGCTGTTCAACATCCTGTTCTGCACCATCTGGACACTAGGCCTGATGGCCTTGTTGCGGGTGCCGTTCGACTTGCTGACCAGCGTCCTGCCGGTGTTTCTGTTCACCATTTGTTGCTCGGATGCGATCCATGTGATGGCCGAGTACTACGAGCAGAAAAACGCCGGTAAAAGTAACCGCGAAGCCAATCGCCAGACGCAACGGCTGATGGTGGTGCCGGTGGTGTTGACGACGGTGACCACCATCGCCACCTTCATGATTTCCACCACCAACAACATTGTCAGCATCCGCAATTTCGGCGTGTTCATGTCCATCGGCCTGACGGCGGCGCTGATCATTTCGCTGTTGCTGATTCCGGCCTGGATCTCGATCTGGGGCAAGGATCAGACGCCGAAAACCCTTGCTGCCGTACACAAGGAGTCGATCATTTCGCGTTATCTGGTGGCGTTCTGCGCGCGGTTAATCCAGTGGCGCAAACCGATCTTGATCGTGACACTGCCGCTGCTGATCTTGATGACGGTGTTCACCTTTCGCGTCGATATCGAAGACTCGGGCATCGCCTACTTCAAGCCCGAGAGCCATATTCGCGTTTCGGACGAGTTCATCAACCAGGCCGGGGTCGCGGGCACGGCACCAGGCTGGATTGCCATCGACAGCAAAGAGCCGCGTGGGGTGCTGACCACGGAGGTGGTGCAGTTCATCGACAAGCTCGACCACTTCATCAAGCAGCAACCTCACGTCAGTTACGGCTACTCCCTGGCCACTTACGTCAAGCGCATGAACCTGGTGCTCAACGACATGAACCCCGACTACTTGCGCGTGCCCCAGGCGCTGGAGCAGGTGACGTCGGCTAATGAAGAGGGACAGGTCGAGCGGTTCGAGGTGCCGGGCAATTCGTTGATCGAGCAACACGTGATGCTGTTCGAAAACGGCGGTGGCTCGGACCTCAATAACGTGCTCAACGCCGACTACTCCAAGGCGCTGACGCTGTACACCATGACCTCGTCAGTGGCCAGCGACTATCAGGACATGCTGGATCGCCTCGATGCCTGGTTGCTGGTGAACAAACCGGCCAACCTCGAAGTGACGCACGCCGGCACGCCGCTGATCTGGACTGGCGTTCTACAGGAAATCACCCAGGGCCAGGTCCTGAGTTTTTCCCTGGCGTTGCTGGTGGTCACGCTGATGATGATGTATTGGCTCAAGTCGGTAAGGTTGGGGGTTCTCGGCATGCTGACCCTGTTGACCACCTCGGTGACGGTCTACGGCTTCATGTTCCTGTTCGGCATCGAACTGAACATCGGCACGACATTGGTGACGTTCCTGGTGGTCGGCGTGGTCGATTACGCGGTGCACCTGCTGTCACGGATCAAATTGTTGGTGGAGCAAGGGATTCATATCGATGCGGCCATTTTGCAGGCGATGCACAGCGTCGGCCGTTCGACGGTGGTCAACGTGGTGATTTTCTCCGTGGGCTTCATGGCTTTGCTGTTTTCCGACTTCAAGCCGATTGTCGATCTGGGCGCACTGGTGGCGATGGCGCTGTTTTCCAGCGGTGTCATGACCATTCTGTTGGTGACGCTGGTGTCGCCGTGGTTCTTCGCGGCGATTGTTCCGGTGGCGCCGCTGCCGGAAAAAGATCGAGCAGTGGGGAAGCCTGCCTTGAGCTGACCTGATGACCGGCACCGCAGGCACCTTAGTGGCCTGCGAGCCGGTTAATCCAGCGCAGCAGGGTCTTCAGTTCAGCGTATTGCTCGGGTTTTTTTCGCCATAGCGGGCGATACGCTCGAACTGACATTCCTCTCGGGCATCTTTGAGGTTGCTTTCGAATTCTTCGAGGCCGTTGTGCAATTGCTGTAGAGCGCCGATCTGGGAGACCAGCTCGGCCTTTTTTTCGGCGATCGCTTTTTGCGCCATGTCCCACGGAAATTCGTCACCGCGGTAGTTGTTCAACATCACCTGCAGCTCTTTGAGCTTGAAACCCAGTTGCTGGGCGCACTTGATGAACGTCAACACCTCGACACTCTGCTGGCTGTAGATGCGGTATTTGCCTTCACGCTTGGGCTCGGGCAACAGGCCGATTTCTTCGTAATGGCGAATGCTTTTGACTGTGGTGCCCGACAGCTGGGCGGCTTTGCCGATATACATAGATCCGTCTCGATGATCAAACAGGGCGTAGCGCGACCAGGCCTCATGCCTGATCGGAGCGAATAATATAGTGAATAACATTCAAAGTTTGCAGCGGCGTGTAAATGACGCGCACAACCGACGAACGACCGCTTGAGGGGGACGTGGGAAGGGGCTGACGGCGAGTGCGTGCCGTCAGCAAACAGCGAGGGGCGCGTCAGCGGCTGGCGGTGACGCGGGCCTGTTCCAGCCAGGCGTCGCGCTGGCTCGACTTGGAGCCCAGGATCGGCCCGAAAGTCAGGGTCTTCAATGGCTTGATGCCGCAGAACTCCAGCGTGGTCTTGCGCATCTGGTGCAGGCCGGGCATGCGATAGACCCATTTGTAATACCAGGGCGGCGTGTCCATGGTCACCAGCAGATGCGCGGTCCGGCCCTTGAGCAGTTTGTCGGGGAAGGCCTTGCCTTCACGGTATTTGAAGGCAAAGCCGGGCAGGAAAATGCGGTCGACAAAGCCCTTCATCAAGGCCGGTATCCCGCCCCACCAGATCGGATAAACGAACGTCAGGTGTTCGGCCCAGGTGATATCGGCCTGGGCTTGCAACAGGTCTGGCTCCAGGGGCTGGATCGTGTGATAGCCCTCGTGCAGGACCGGGTCGAAGTCCAGCGCATCCAGCCGCAGCAGGCGCACATCATGCCCGGCATCCTTGGCGGCCTGGACGTAAGTTTCGCTCAGCGCCCCGCAGAAACTGTCGGTGGAGGGGTGACCCAGAATCACGAGCATTCGTTTGCTCATTGCGTGTACTCCTGAAATGAAGCCCGCAGCATAGAGTCTGCCCCTAACGGTAGAGTCAAGGCGTTCCCGGCGTCAGCGCCTCCAGCAAGGCCCGGGCGTAACCGGGCAGGCTGTCGACGTCGCGGGCACAGATTTTCAGTGTGCGGTTGGCCCAGTCTTCGGGAAGAGAGCGGGACGTGACCGCTTGTACCTGCGGCCAGCGCTCGATGGCCACCCGTGGCACGATGGCCAGCCCTGCACCGCGAGCGACCATGCGAATGACCCCGTCGAAGCCGTCAGCGCGAATGCGGATCGGCATGCGCTGGCCAATGTGCAGGGCCTGTTCTTCCAAGTGGATCGCCAAGGCACTGCTGGCGCCCAAGGCCACGTAGTCGTGGCTCAAGGTGTCGGCGAAGGTCAGTGACGGTTGTTCGTTCAGGGGGTGGTCAGGAGGCAAGATCAACACCAGCGGGTCATCGCGAAACGGCCGGGTGTGCAGGTCTTCGGTGTCCACCGCATCGGACACGATCCCTAAATCCGCCGCCCCCTGGCGCAACGCATGGGTGATGCGGGCGCTGGGCAACTCTTGAAGATCGATATCGAGGTTCGGATGTTCGCGCAGAAAATCGGCGAGCAACTCCGGCAGGTATTCGGTGATCGCCGTTGTGTTGCACAGCAACCGCACCTGACCTTTGACTCCCTTGGCGTATTCGGCCAGGTCCTGCTGCAGGCGTTCGGCTTGTTGCAGCAGGGCCCGGGCGTGTTTCGCCAGGGCTTTGCCGGCCGGTGTCGGCGTGACACCGCGGCGACCGCGGTCCAGAAAGTCGATGCCGATTGACGATTCCATCGCGCGGATGCGTGCGCTCGCGGCTGCCAGGGATAAATGGCTGCGGGCGGCACCGGCGGTGATGTTGCCGGTGTCGAGGATGTTCAGGTAGAGGCGCAGGTCGGTCAGGTCGAAGTGCATTGTTATGGCCTCTGGATGTTTGTTGTCTGGGCGGACGCCTTCGCGGGCAAGCCCGCTCCCACAGGGTTTGATGATGTCCGGATCAGCACCGCAAACCTGTAGGAGCGAGGCTTGCCCGCGAAGGCGTCAGTTGCATCAATAGATTCTTCAGCCTCTGCCAAAACAAGAGGCAAAATCAGTATATGGCAGATTTTCAATCAGCCAGCCAGGGCTCACCATTGCCCCATGAATACTCTCGCTGCGTTCTATCAAAACCTCGGTCTGACCCTTTCATTACTGGTCATCGCCACCTTCCTCCTGGCCGGAATGATAAAGGGTGTGATCGGCCTCGGCCTGCCGACCATCGCCATGGGCTTGCTCGGTCTGGCTATGGTGCCGTCGCAGGCTGCGGCGCTGCTGATCATCCCCGCGACCCTGACCAACGTCTGGCAGCTGGCATTCGGTGGGCATTTGCTCGGCTTGATCAAACGCCTGTGGCCGATGTTGCTGGCGATCTTCATCGGCACTGGCGCTGGCACGTTGTGGATTGGTATGGCCGGGGGGCACTGGGTGGTGCGGGCATTGGGAGCGGCGCTGTTGCTCTACGCCTTGAGCGGATTATTCCTGCCGACCTTGCGTGTCGGCAGCAGCACCGAACGCTGGCTCGGGCCGCTGTGCGGAGTGCTGACAGGCGTCATCACGTCGGCCACCGGTGTATTCGTGATTCCGGCGGTGCCTTATCTGCAAGCCCTCGGCATGTGCAAGGACGAACTCGTGCAGGCGCTAGGTCTGTCGTTCACCGTCTCGACGCTCGCCCTTGCCGCCGGGCTGTTATGGCGCGGCGCTTTGGGCGGTGGCGAATTGAGTGCGTCGCTGCTGGTGCTGATCCCGGCGGTACTTGGCATGTTGCTCGGCCAATGGCTGCGTCAGCGGATCAGCGCCGTGCTGTTCAAACGAGTGTTCTTCATCGGCCTCGGCGTGCTCGGCGGCCACTTGCTGATCAGCGGGTAGCGGACGACGTGCTGAGCATGTCGATGGCGCGGATATCAAAATCCCGTTCCAGGTATTCCATGCGCATGTCGCGGAACTGCTGCATGTGCGGCAGGTTCGAGTGCACGTCGAGGTGCGCCTGGGACTGCCAGATCTCGTAGAAGATAAACAGCGTCGGGTCCTGTTTGTCCCGCAGCATGTGGTACTCGATGCAGCCGGGCTCGGCGCGACTTGCTTGCACATGGCCGCTGAAAAACGCTTCGAAGGCGTCAGATTTTTCCGGGCGGGTCTTGGCGTGCAGGATGAAACCTTGCAATTCACTCATCAGAAAATCTCCTCAAGTTCAGAATCGGCGCAAGTGTATGGCAACAATCGCCTGTCGATTCGTGCGTATTGGTCAAATGAATTTTGTGAATTCAGCGCTTATTCCGCGCGAGGCAGATCGCTACTCTGCCGCCATCGAATTCCAACCTTCCGAGACTTCTCATGAAAAAAGTCCTGTTACTCAATGGCGGCAAAAAGTTCGCCCACTCCGATGGCCGCTACAACACCACCCTGCATGAAGCCGCGCTGAGCGTGCTGGATCGCGGCGGTGTCGATGTGAAAGCCACCTTCATCGACGAGGGTTACGACGTCGCTGAAGAAGTCGCCAAATTCCTTTGGGCCGACGTCATCATTTATCAGATGCCCGGCTGGTGGATGGGCGCGCCCTGGACCGTCAAGAAGTACATCGACGAAGTCTTCACCGAAGGCCACGGCAGCCTGTACGCCAGTGATGGCCGCACGCGCTCCGATGCGTCGCAAAAGTACGGCAGCGGTGGTCTGTTGCAGGGCAAGCAATACATGTTGTCCCTGACCTGGAACGCACCGCAGCAAGCCTTCGACGACCCGTCCGACTTTTTCGAAGGCAAGGGCGTGGACGCGGTGTACTTCCCGTTTCACAAGGCCAACGAATTCCTCGGCATGACCGGTTTGCCAACCTTCCTGGCGGTCGATGTGATGAAACGCCCGAATATCGAGGCTGATGTGGCGCGCTATGAGCAGCACTTGACTGAGGTGTTTGGCCTCAAGGCGTGAGGCTCGGCTACTATCGATAGCTGACCCGGCACGAACCTGTGGCGAGGGAGCTTGCTCCCGCTCGGCGGCGAAGCCGTCGTAAAGTCAGCAGGCGTGATCTATCTGAACCACTGCAGTCGCTGGTTTTGGGTCCGCTTCGCGCACCAGCGGGAGCAAGCTCCCTCGCCACAAGAGATTTCCTCTGTACAGTAGAGCGGTGCTGAGTATCGATAAGGGACACACGTGAAAGCCAGATCCGATGAGTTGCAGATTTTCGTCTGCGTGATTGAGTGCGGGTCGATTTCCGCTGCGGCCGAGCAGGTCGGGCAAACGCCTTCGGCGGTCAGCCGTACGTTGTCGCGGCTGGAGGCCAAACTCGATACCACGCTGATCAACCGCACCACGCGGCGCATGGACCTGACCGAGGAGGGCAAGTATTTCTTCGAACACGCCAAGCTGATTCTCGATCAGATGGACGAGCTTGAAGAACGCCTGAACTCACGTCAGCAAACCCCGTCCGGGCGTCTGCGGATCAACGCCGCGTCGCCGTTCATGCTGCACGCCATCGTGCCGTACATCGATGAATTCCGCCGGCTCTACCCGGACATCCAGCTTGAACTCAACAGCAACGACCTGATCATCGATTTGCTGGAGCAAAGCACCGACATCGCCATCCGCATCGGCACCCTGGCCGACTCGACGTTGCACGCACGCTCGCTGGGTTGCAGCCCGCTGCACATCGTCGCCAGCCCGGCGTACCTTGAGCAACACGGCACACCGACGGCGGTTGCGGACTTGACCGGGCATGCGTTGCTGGGTTTTACCCAGAACGAGGGACTCAATCAGTGGCCGCTGCGCTATGTGCACGGTGATCGCTGGCCGATTCAGGCGTCGATCAGCGCCTCCAGCGGCGAGACGATCCGGCACCTGGCGCTGGAAGGCCAGGGCATTGCCTGTCTGTCGCACTTCATGACGATCGACGACATCCGCGCGGGTCGATTGCAAGTGTTGCTGGCGGATTTCAACAGCGGCTATCGCCAGCCGATCAACGCGGTGTACTACCGTAACTCGCAACTTGCCCTACGGATTCAGTGCTTCCTGGACTTCATTCAGGGCAAATTGGCGGCTTACGCGAATGCGGACTTCAAGGGCTGATTCGTGACTCCGGCGCAAGAGTGAATTGGGCAACAGGGTCTGTTTCGGCACGGAGCGGTCCTCGATACTCGTTGCATCACTTATTAACGCAGGGAGTTTCTCCATGAACGTATTCGTTACCGGCGCTGCAGGTTTCATCGGCGGCTCCATCGCCACTGGCCTGGTTCGCGCTGGCCACAAGGTCACCGGCCTGGTGCGCAGTGAAGAACAAGCCAATGAGCTGAGCGCGCTGGGCATCACCCCGGTGATCGGCACTCTTGACGACAGCGCACTACTGGCCGAACAGGCCCGCGCGGCCGATGCTGTGATCAACGCCGCCAGCAGCGACCATCGCGGCGCGGTGCAAGCCATGATCGACGCACTGCGCGGCTCCCACAAAGTGTTCTTGCACACCAGCGGTTCGAGCATCGTCGGCGATGCGTCGGGCGGTAAATCCAGTGACGTCATCTACGTCGAAGACAACCTGCCGGAACCGACCGTCGACAAGGCCGCCCGTGTGGCCATCGACAACCTGATCCTCGCGGCGGCCAACGACGGCGTGAATTCGGCCGTCATCTGTAACACGCTGATCTACGGTCACAGCCTGGGCGTCAATCGCGACAGCGTGCAATTGCCGCGCTTGCTGAAACAGGCGCGTAAAAGTGGTGTGGTTCGCCATGTCGGCACGGGTCAGAACATCTGGTCCAACGTGCACATCGAAGACGTGGTCGCCCTGTATCTGCTGGCACTGACCAAGAATGTACCGGGCACGTTCTACTTCGTCGAAAGCGGTGAGGCGTCCTTCATCGACATGACCACGGCCATGGCTGAAGTCCTGAAACTGGGCAAGGCGCAAGACTGGCCGCTGAAAGACGCCGAAGCCGAATGGGGTTATGAAATGGCCAACTATGGCCTGGGCTCGAACAGCCGGGTTCGCGGCAAGCATGCGCGTGAATTGCTGGGCTGGGTGCCGAAACGGACGTCGGTGGTTGAATGGATTCGTGACGAGATGGTGTGAGTTCGCTGTAGACCGCGTCATCGTTCTTCGCGGGCATGCCTCGCTCCTACAGGTTTTTGTGTCGTTCTTGGAATTAGCGAGCGGCACAATACCTGTAGGAGCGAGGCTTGCCCGCGAATGCATTTGCGAAGTCCCAACAGCTGGCCGGGCTGTACTCAGTTCCGTAACATCCGCGCCCTCTCTCCCTGTCGTGTTCAATCCTCCATGAAACCCAAACGTCTGCGCGCCGATGTCCTGGCCGGACTCACCACTTCTTTCGCCCTGCTCCCCGAATGCATTACCTTCGCGCTGGTGGCCCACCTCAATCCGCTGATGGGGCTTTACGGCGCGTTCATCATTTGCACACTGACCGCGCTCTTCGGCGGCCGGCCGGGGATGGTGTCCGGTGCGGCGGGTTCGATGGCGGTGGTGATCGTCGCGCTGGTGGTGCAGCACGGCGTGCAGTATTTGCTCGCCACCGTGTTGCTCGGTGGCCTGATCATGCTGGCGTTCGGGCTGCTGAGGCTGGGGCATTCCCAGAAACTGCTCAAGCGCGCTCGTGTGAATCACGACTGACGCTCCATCCCGGCAGGCAGGATGAAAATTCGCCTGCCTGATTTTCATATCCACCGACCTCGCATACCTCTGCGCGACAACCCTTACCTCTGCACGAAAATAACTTTCACCTCGTTTGAAAGTCACGCATCGAAATGATTTAAGAGTTTCACAATCCATTCGACGTGACCCTTTCGAGGAGTACCGCATGACCCTGTCCTTCGGCTATTGGCTGCTGGTGTATGCCGCCATCGCCATCATTGCCCTGATCGTTCTGATCGCCCGTTACCGACTCAATCCGTTCATTGTCATCACTCTCGTTTCCATCGGCCTCGCGCTGCTGGCGGGCATGCCGCCGTCCGGCGTGGTCGGCGCTTATGAGGCGGGGGTCGGCAAAACCCTGGGGCACATTGCGCTGGTCGTGGCGCTGGGCACGATGCTGGGCAAGATGATGGCCGAGTCCGGCGGTGCCGAGCAGGTGGCGCGGACCTTGATCGACCGTTTCGGCGAGAAGAACGCGCACTGGGCGATGGTCTGCATCGCGTTTCTGGTCGGGTTGCCGCTGTTCTTCGAAGTCGGTTTTGTGTTGCTGGTGCCGATTGCCTTTACCGTGGCGCGGCGGGTTGGCGTGTCGATTTTGATGGTCGGTTTGCCGATGGTCGCCGGGCTGTCGGTGGTGCATGCGCTGGTGCCGCCGCACCCGGCGGCGATGTTGGCGGTGCAGGTGTATGGGGCTTCGGTCGGGCAGACCTTGATGTACGCGATCCTGATCGGCATTCCAACGGCGATCATCGCCGGCCCGCTGTACGCCAAGTTCATCGTGCCGCGCATTCAACTGCCGGCGGAAAACCCGCTGGAACGCCAGTTCCTCGACCGCGAACCGCGCGACAGCCTGCCGGGGTTCGGAATCACCATGGCGACCATTCTGCTGCCGGTGGTGTTGATGCTGATCGGTGGCTGGGCCAACCTGATTTCCACACCAGGCAGCGGCTTTAACCAGTTCCTGCTGTTCATTGGCAACTCGGTGATTGCGCTGTTGCTGGCGACCCTGCTGAGCTTCTGGACCCTCGGCATCGCCCAGGGCTTCAACCGCGAATCGATCCTCAAGTTCACCAACGAATGCCTGGCGCCGACCGCCAGCATCACCTTGCTGGTCGGCGCCGGCGGTGGCTTGAACCGGATTCTGGTGGACGCCGGGGTGACCAATCAGATCGTCAGCCTGGCTGACGAATTTCACCTGTCGCCGCTGATCATGGGCTGGCTGTTTGCGGCGTTGATGCGGATCGCTACCGGCTCCGCTACCGTGGCCATGACCACCGCCTCGGGCATTGTCGCGCCGGTGGCCATCGGTCTGGGATACCCACACCCGGAGTTGCTGGTGCTGGCGACGGGCGCCGGGTCGGTTATCTTTTCCCACGTCAACGACGGCGGCTTCTGGTTGATCAAGGAATACTTCAACATGACCGTTGCCCAGACCTTCAAGACCTGGACGGTGCTCGAGACCATTATTTCGGTGGTGGCTTTCGCGATGACCGTGGGTCTTTCTTACCTGATCTAACCGGAGCCGCCTGCCATGGACATCCTCTACCAGATCCGCGCCCGCCAGGATTCCTTCAGCGCCGGTGAAGGACGCATCGCGCGGCTGATGCTCGACGACGTTGGCTTTGCCTCGGCCGCCAGCCTCGATGAACTGGCGCAGAGGGCGGAGGTCAGCACCGCCACGCTGTCGCGGTTTGCCCGCACGGTGGGCTGTCGCGACCTGCGCGACTTGCGCTTGCAACTGGCCCAGGCCAGCGGCGTCGGCAGCCGGTTCCTTGATCCGGCGGGAACGCCGGATCAGTCGGCGTTCTACGGGCAGATCGTCGGCGATATCGAGTCGACCCTGCGTCAGCATCTGTCGGCGTTCGACGAATCGCGGTTCGCCGATGCGGTGAAACTGCTGGGCAAGGCGCGGATGATTCATGCCTTCGGCCTGGGCGGTTGCTCGACCTTGTGCAGCGATGAGCTGCAAGTGCGGCTGGTGCGCTTCGGTTACCCGATTGCGGCGTGCCACGACCCGGTGATGATGCGCGTCACCGCCGCCAGCCTCGGCCCCGACAATGCAATCATCGCCTGCTCACTGACCGGTATCACGCCCGAGTTGCTCGAAGTGGTCGCGCTGGCCCGCAACTACGGCGCACGCATTATCGCCATCACCCGCGCCGATTCGCCGCTGGCGCAATTGGCGGATGTGCTGCTGCCGCTGCAAGGCGTCGAGACCTCGTTCATCTACAAACCCACGGCGGCGCGCTACGGCATGCTGCTGGCCATCGACGTGCTTGCCACCGAGCTGGCGCTGGCCAATCCTGAAGACAATCAAGAACGTCTGCGGCGGATCAAACTCGCCCTCGACGATTACCGCGGCGGCGACGATCACTTGCCGCTGGGAGACTGACATGCTGTACGACACGCTGATTCGCAACGCCCTGATCATCGACGGCAGCAACCGCCCCGGCTACCCCGCCGATGTGGCGATTCTGAATGGCCGCATCGCGCGCATCGGCGACTTGCACGAGGCCACCGCCCACGAAGAAATCGACGCCGCCGGCCACGTTCTGGCGCCGGGTTTTATTGACGTGCACACCCACGACGACACGGTGGTGATCCGCCAGCCGCAGATGTTGCCCAAGCTCAGCCAGGGCGTAACTACGGTGATTGTCGGCAACTGCGGGATCAGCGCTTCGCCAGTAAGTTTGAAGGGCAATCCGCCCGACCCGATGAACCTGCTCGGCACTGCCGCAGCGTTTGTTTATCCGAAGTTCAGCGATTACCGCGCGGCTGTCGAAGCAGCAAACACCACGCTGAACGTCGCAGCACTGGTCGGCCACACCGCCCTGCGCAGCAACCATCTCGACGACCTGTTTCGCACCGCCACGGCGGAGGAAATCGGCGCGATGCGCGAGCAACTGCGTGAAAGTCTTGAGGCCGGCGCGTTGGGGTTATCCACCGGCCTGGCCTACGCCAGCGCGTTCTCGGCGTCCACCGACGAAGTGATGCAACTGACCGAAGAGCTGACGGCATTCGGCGCGGTGTACACCACCCATTTGCGCAGCGAATTCGAACCGGTGCTGGAGGCCATGGACGAGGCGTTCCAGATTGGCCGGCATGCGAAATCCCCGGTGATCATTTCCCACCTCAAATGCGCGGGGGTCGGTAACTGGGGGCGTAGTCCGCAATTGCTGGCCTCGCTTGAGGAAGCGGCGAAGACTCATCCCGTGGGTTGCGATTGCTATCCCTACGCGGCGAGTTCTTCGACCCTGGACCTCAAGCAAGTCACCGACGCCCATCGCATCACCATCACCTGGTCCACGCCGCACCCGGAGCTGGGCGGCCGCGACCTGATGGACATCGCCGCCGAATGGAACGTGCCTTTGCTTGACGCTGCCCGCCGCCTGCAACCGGCCGGCGCGGTGTACTACGGCATGGACGAGGCCGATGTGCGAAGAATCCTCGCCCATCCGTTGTCGATGGTCGGGTCTGACGGTTTGCCGGAAGACCCGTTCCCGCATCCGCGCTTGTGGGGCGCTTTCCCACGGGTGCTTGGACATTTCAGTCGCGACGTCGGGCTGTTTGCGCTGCACACCGCCGTACACAAAATGACCGGCCTGTCGGCGGCGCGCTTTGGCTTGAAGGAAAGGGGTGAGATCCGTGAAGGTCATTGGGCGGACCTGGTGTTGTTCGATCCGCTGACCATTCGCGACGTGGCGGACTTCAGTGACCCGCAACGGGCGGCGGAGGGGATTGAAGGTGTATGGGTCAACGGCGTGTTGAGTTACAGCGAAGGGCAGGCGAACGGGGAACGTGAAGGGCGGTTTCTGGCGCGGGAAGGGGATTTGCGTGACGGGTTTATGTGAACGTTTCCTCAATGATGGCATTGTGAGACTAAAGATTCCCGCCTTCGCGCCGAATCGTTATGCATTGATGGAGTTGGCATCGACTGCTTAGGGAATCTCATGCATCGCATTACTTTACTGGTAGCCCTTTCGTTACTCGCGGGTTGCGTCAGCCCTCAGGCGCGGCAGGCTGCGGAGGCGCAAAGACTGTTCAGTGGTGTCTTGGTCAACCCCATTGTGGCCGACTCAGTTCTGCGCGAAGGCGATGTACTGAGCTTTCAACTCAGCAAGTCAGAAGGAACGCCGGCAGAGGCAGGTTTGACAGCACAGCTTGAGGCTTCTTGCATGGCTGCTCAGGCCCGCCTTTTGTATTTCGGCGGTCAAGGACGCCGGTATCTGGGCGTGAATAACCAACAGTACACGGCAGGACAGACGATTCCGTCTTCTGTTTACCCTGTGCTGAAAAGCAACCCTGGCTTCATCAAGGCTTGTGCCGAAACGCCAGTGCCCGATTGGCGTGTGGTGAGAAACAGCGGTGATGAGCCGTGGTTGCTGATTGATCGCAACAGCCTGAAAACTGAAGGGGCCGAACTCAAGTTGTGGGCCGCTCGGGATTATCCAGCGGTCGCCCTTGACGTACCGTACAGTGCTCCCTACTCGCAGAAGCGTGAGCACCTCGCCATTGATTGCACAAAGCAGACTTACCGCCTGCTCACGGGCTACGCTTTGGATGCGAGCAATACGGTGACCGATGGCAAGGAAGGTTTTGTGCGGACCCCTCAGTCCATGTCCAGTCGTCCCCTGGATGACCGTCTGATGTTCACAATGGTGTGCGACAACCCTCAGTCGACTCTGACACTGCCTCTTTTTGTTCCCCGGATAAAAAAACAAGCGCCAGTCCAATTACCACCGCTTGCCGATGATGTTGCTGCGTCTATCAAGGCGTTGAACATGCCGCCACCGATCAAGGCGTTGAACTATCTTGAGGTGGTCGGCCAGTACATCTCCCCGGGAAGAAACAGTGAAATCAATCAGAAAATCTTCATTGAAACCGACCCGGCTTCACAGCAGTTGAGTGAGCGTTCGGTGGATGTCGGTTATGAACACAACAACATCAGTTTCAGAGGCATGTTCACGCTGACCGGCCAAATGTACTTTACGTCGATGGAAGATACTTCGGTCAAGGACACGAACATGATCACCAGCCTGACTTTTCACGGCGATTGGCAGCACATGCCCATTAATGGCCAACTTGGATACAGCGATACATCCAGGGTCGTGAACTCGGTGCTCGGTGAGACCTATCGTTATGAAAGCAGCACGGACTGCACGGTCATGAGTGAGCTGGTGGCCAGCGAACTGCATAACGCGCTGAGCGGATCCGCTAAAAAACTTAAATGTCGAGTGCAGTCAGGGAAGTACGTTCGCACGCAAACGTACTACTACCTGCAAGACTATGGTTACTTCTACTTCGCGGGGATAGACAAGAATCCCGAGTCGTATGAAACACACAGCATCAGAACTGTACGTTGATTCTGATTCACTATCCGCCGCATGCGGCTGTTTTCCACTTGGCGAGAGCAACTCCATGAGCTTCGGCAAAACCACCCCGATCCTGCGGATTTTCGACGAGACCAAGGCATTGGAGTTCTACGTCGACTTCCTCGGCTTCAAGATCGACTGGCAGCACCGTTTCGAAGCGAACTTCCCGTTGTACTTGCAGGTGTCTCGCGGCGAATGCGTACTGCACCTGTCCGAACACCACGGCGATGCGACGCCGGGTTCAGCCTTGCGGATCGAGACCGATGAGCTTGAGTTGTTCCAGCACCAGTTGATCGCCAAGGAATACACGTTTTCGCACCCGCAGATTCAGGCCATGCCGTGGGGCAGCCAGGACATGACCATCGCCGACCCGTTCGGCAATCGGTTGGTGTTCACCAACGCGATCAGCCTCTGAGCGGAAAAGTTGCAAGCCGCGCAAAGAAGCCCGCTGCCAAACCCTTGCGGTTTGGCAGCGGGCTTTTTTCGTTCATGGAGCAGAGGCCAATGTAGCAAGCGGCGTTGTCACCGTATTGATCACTCAGAGGGCACTGGTTTATCCAACACTTGATTGACCGCCATTTCCGCCACCATGACTACTTGGGCGATGCCTTGCACGGTTTTGCGGTGCGAGCCTTCGAGCAAGGCGGCGAAGTCGTTGAGCATGACGGTGGCTGAGCCAAGGGTTTCGCAGGCGTCGGTCAGCAAGGGTTCGGTGCCGGACGCCGGGTTGGCCATGTAGAGGCGGTTGGGGTGGTAGGGTTTGGCCATGACGTGGGCGGCCGGAGGGCCTAGATAGTGGTTGAGGGCCCGCTCGGCGGCTGCGTGGAATTTCTTTGATTCCGGTGTTTCGTAGGGGGATGCCGGATCGGTGGGCGGCGGGTTTGGCGTTTCCTTGAACATGGATGCTTACCTCTAAAGAGGCTGCGTCCATTTCGCCGCTAAGCGAAAGGGAGGCAGCTGTGCGCAAGTTAGCGGACCGGTAAGCATCCAAACCCGGTGCATCCGAAGATGCCATGCGCACAGCCACCATCGAGTGCAGGCGAGAGCCTGACTGGATAGGACTTGTACAACCGTGGATACCTACCGAGCCGCTAAGCTCGATCACTGGGAATCAGTGACGAGATCCAAGTTACCGAGCAGCCCGCCAGCGCAAAAACCGGCGGATTCTGGCGCAGTCGTAGGCAGCGGCGCAAGGATTTGTGGGCTTTGTCGCGTAACGTTGAGTGTCTTTAAACACCTGCGATGCAGTGTGTTTATTGCACTTCAAAAATCGAGGATTTGTATGTCGGATTTTAGCGCTCAGCCTTCATCCGACACCCGGTGGGTCTGGCGAAACTCGCCAGGCGGTATTCCGCGCCGGCTTTTGAACGTACGGTGAAACGAACGTGGTTCGGTGAAACCCAGGTACTGGGCGATGTCCTGAATCGGCAAGGTGCTGTTCAGCAGGTAATGCTCTGCCAGCTCCTGGCGCAGGTCATCAAGGATCTGCTGGTACGAAGTGCCCGCCTGATGCAGCTGGCGTTGCAGCGTGCGCACCGACACCGCGGACTGCTCGGCCACCTGCTCCTTGCGCGGCAGCCCTTCCTTGAGCAACTGGCGTAGGATGTTTTTGACCCTTTGCTCCAGCGACGCATCCTCCAGCGTGGCCATCAATCCCAGGGCATGTTCTTCCAGTGTGCGCAGTAATTGCGCATCGGCCTGGCGCAATGGCAACTGCAAATACGTCAACGGGACAATCAGTGCCGAGTAAGGCTGGTCGAACAGCACCGGACAGTCGAAGAACTGTTCGTAATGCGCCAGCGTCGTGTCGGCCGGGCGTGCATGTTCGAGCCAGACGGCGGCCGGCGACAGCTGGATATCGGCGATCCAGCGCGCGTATTGCAGCCAGGAACCGAGCACGTTTTCCACCAGGTGCCGACGGATTCGCGGGCGTTGATGGCGGCATGTCCAGATCAGATGCACGTCGCCGTCCTGCACGTCGGCGCGGCTGACCCCCATGTCTCCCACCAGCTTCTCGAACGGCATGATGCGGCTCATGGCATCGCCCAGGGTTGCGCAGTTCATGGTGATGTAGCCCAGCACGCTCCAGGAGTTGGGCAACACAAAACGCGCGGAGTTGAGGCCGAACAACGGATCGCCCGAGTGTTCGCAGAAATAATCGAGCAACCGTTCATGGGCCTCACCCGGCAACCGCAGGCTGTTGTCACTCAACTGCTGCGCCTGCAACCCGGCAGCCGCCAACGCAGGCTCGATGGCCACGCCCAGTTGTTCGGCATGGCGCAGGTATTTGAGCAGCGGAGGAACCGAGGTGAAGCCCAGGGATTGCATGATCGTATTCCTTTGATCAAGGCCCGCGTGCGCGGATGAATGCCCTGAAAGGTAATTTGAAACCACAGCTAAAGTAAATGGCTGACACTTGCGCGACGTTTGACTCAATTGGCTACTCGAACTGGCCGGATACGACCGTGACACTTTCGGGCAGCTGGCTAGTATGGGGGCCTGAAACATACTGATAAGAACCGCAAAAGGACACACGCATGCGACGCTGGAACGGCTGGGGAGATGCAACCACGGTGGTCGAACTGCCGGCCCAAGGCGCGGGATTTCTCGCTGAACGGCTCGGTGCCGGTCGCACGCTGCCCGATGCAACGCTCGAGGTGGCATTGGCCCGCGTACCGGCGTCGCGGCTGCAGGAATACCCCTTGTACAGCGTGGGTGCGCATGATCGTTTGCTGCATGCACGGGGTCAGAGCCTGCCGGACTGGCTGGCGTTGCGCGAAGGAGCACCGGGGATTTATCCCGATGCCGTGGCCTTCCCCGAGAGCGC
Source organism: Pseudomonas sp. LBUM1669 (assembly GCF_059695705.1). Taxonomy (NCBI): domain Bacteria; kingdom Pseudomonadati; phylum Pseudomonadota; class Gammaproteobacteria; order Pseudomonadales; family Pseudomonadaceae; genus Pseudomonas; species Pseudomonas sp. LBUM1669. The sequence continues at coordinate 837,949 of NZ_CP166784.1, forward strand.
CGGACAGATCCGTCAGTTGCTGGCGCTCGCTCAGGCGCAAGACCTGTGCCTGATTCCTTACGGCGGCGGCACTTCGGTGGCCGGGCACATCAATCCACCGAGTTCCGCGCGGCCAGTGGTGACGGTTTCCCTGGCCCGCATGAATCGCCTGCTGGACCTCGACGAACAGAGCCTACTGGCCACTTTCGGCCCCGGCGCCACGGGGCCGCAGGTGGAAAGTCAGCTGCGCGCCCGTGGTTACACCTTGGGGCATTTTCCGCAATCGTGGGAACTGTCGACCCTTGGCGGTTGGGTCGCCAGCCGGTCCAGTGGCCAGCAGTCGCTGCGCTACGGGCGAATCGAGCAACTGTTCGCTGGTGGCACCCTGGAAACCTTTGCCGGTCCTCTGGAAATCGCCACCTTCCCGGCCTCGGCCGCCGGTCCCGATTTGCGCGAGGTGGTGCTGGGCTGTGAAGGCCGTTTCGGGATTATTTCCGAGGTCAAAGTGCGGGTCAGCGCGCTACCGGTCGATGAGCGTTTTTACGGGGTGTTTCTGCCCGACTGGCCGCAGGCGCTGCAAGCCATCCGCCAGTTGGCCCAGGCGCGCGTGCCGCTGTCGATGTTGCGCTTGTCCAACGCGGTGGAAACCGAAACCCAGCTGGCGTTGGCCGGTCACCCGCAGCAGATCGCCTGGCTGGAAAAGTACCTGGCCCTGCGTGGTGCCGGTGTGGGCAAATGCCTGCTGACGTTCGGCGTGACCGGCAATCGCCGGCAAAATGCGCTGTCCCTGAGTCAGGCCCGGCAGCATCTGAAGGCTTTCGGCGGGGTGTTCACCGGCACCTTGCTCGGCAAGAAGTGGGCGCAGAACCGCTTCCGTTTTCCCTACCTGCGCGAGAACCTGTGGAACGCCGGTTATGTGGTGGACACCCTGGAAACCGCCACCGACTGGAGCAATGTCGACAACTTGCTCACCCTGATCGAAAACAGCCTGCGCGATGCACTGGCCGCTGAAGGCGAGCGGGTGCATGTGTTCACCCACCTGTCCCATGTCTATGGCGAAGGCTCGAGCATCTACACCACCTATGTCTTTCGTCCCGCGGCGGACTACCCGGCCACGCTTGCCCGCTGGCAGGCGCTCAAGCAGGCGGCCAGCCAGACCATCGTCGACAACCACGGCACCATCAGTCACCAGCATGGTGTGGGTAAGGACCATGCACCCTACCTACTGCGGGAGAAGGGCGCGCTGGCGATGGACACCTTGCAGGCGCTGAGCCGGCATTTCGATCCGGCCGGGCGACTGAACCCTGGCACGCTGCTGCAGGAGTGACGGCCATGAGCCTGGACTGGAACGCCGCGTGGCGGCAGCAAGTGCTGCCGACGCTGGCGGAAGAAACCTGGGACCTGATTGTCATTGGCGGCGGCATCAGTGGCGCCGGCATCCTGCGTGAAGCCGCACGCCGAGGCTGGCGCTGCCTGCTGCTGGAACAGCGCGATTTTGCCTGGGGCACCTCCAGCCGGTCCTCGAAAATGGTCCATGGCGGCTTGCGTTACATCGCCAAGGGCCAGTGGCGCCTGACCCGCGATTCGGTCCGCGAACGCCAGCGCCTACTCGACGAAGCGCCGGGGCTGGTGGAGCCAATGAGTTTCATGATGCCGCATTACCGTGGCGGCTTTCCCGGCCCGCGGGTGCTGGGTGGATTGTTGAGCATCTATGACGCCTTGGCCGGGCGGCGCAACCATCACTTCCATGACGCGCAACAGCTGCGTTATCTGGCGCCGGGGGTGAGGGAAGATCACTTGCTGGGTGGCACCTGTTTTGTCGACGCACTGACCGATGACGCCCGCCTGGTGATGCGCGTTTTGGGCGAGGCTCGGGCCGACGGCGGCGTGGTGCTCAACGGGATGCGCGTGCAGCAGTTGCTGCGTGAAGAGGGGCGGGTTTGCGGGGTGCAAGTCGAGGACTGCGAAGGCGGCTCGTCACTGCCATTGCGGTGTCGCGTTTTGGCCGTGGCTACCGGCGCTTGGGCCGAACGCTTGCGCGCGCCCGACGCCCCTCGTCAGTTGCGCCCATTGCGAGGCAGTCATTTGTTGCTGCCGGGATGGCGCCTGCCGGTGGCACAGGCCTTCACCTTCCTGCACGAGCGCGACCGTCGACCGGTGTTTGTTTTTCCTTGGGAGGGCGCCACGGTCGTCGGCACCACAGACCTCGATCATCAAGAGGATCTGGACCAGAGCGCGAGCATCAGCCCCGAGGAACTCGACTACCTGCTCGCCGCCTGCACCCAGCAGTTCCCCCGGGCCGAAGTGGTCGCCGCCGATGTGCTGTCGACCTGGTCGGGCGTGCGCCCGGTGGTGGGCGGCGCTGCGGGTGAGCACCACGGCAAACCGTCCAATGAAACCCGTGAGCATGTGCTGTGGCTGGAGCCCGGCTGCGTGACCCTGGCCGGCGGCAAGCTGACCACCTTTCGCCCGCAGGCCATCGAAGTGCTCAAGGCCTGCGCGACAATGCTCGGGCGCCCCCTCAGTGATGACGGTGCGCCGGTGTTTGCCGTCGTGCCGCCGCTGGCGATTGCGGGGCTCAATGGCAGCCAGTGGCGGCGCCTGGCCGGGCGGCATGGCCGTGACCTGCCGAGGTTGGCGCAACTACTCGCAGAACTGGGCCGTGACACCGTTGGTGCCACTGACACCTTGTGGGTAGAGCTGGCCTTTGCCTGCGACACGGAAATGGTTCTGCACCTGGATGACCTGCTGCTGCGCCGAACCCGACTGGGCCTGTTGCTGCCTCGGGGTGCCGAGGACTATTGGCCGAAAATCCGTCAACTCTGCCAGCCACGGCTGGGCTGGGACGATGAGCGCTGGCAGCAGGAGCAGCAGCGCTATCAGGCGTTATGGCAACACCATCATGGTTTGCCCAGCTGCCGCGTTGAGCACCCGTAGCCCTGTAGCAGCTGTCGAGCGCAGCGAGGCGCCGTTCGGCGGCGAAGCCCTCGTAAAAAATCCAACTCGGTGTTTCAGAAAAAACTCCGGAGCAGGGATGGCGAAAACGTTGTTCTCGGACGCAGCCTCGCTCCGCTCGACAGCTGCTACGGGTTATGGCTGCTACGGATTATAAAAATTCAGGAATGTGCGCGACCCATGCCCATTGAAGAGAGCTCCATGGATAACCATCCGAACAAGCGTTACCTGCTGGCCATCGACAATGGGACCCAGAGCGTGCGCGCACTGCTCTTTGACCTGCAGGGCAATCTGCTGGGCAAAGGCAAGGTCGAGCTGCAGGCCTATTACTCGACACAACCCGGCTGGGCCGAGCAGGACCCGGAGTATTACTGGGCGAAACTGGGGGAGGCCTGCCAGCAGTTATGGCAGCAAACCGGCATTGATCGTACAGAGATTGCCGGCGTGTCCCTGACCACCCAGCGCGGCACATTGATCAACGTCGATGCCCAAGGCAAGGCGCTACGCCCGGCGATCCTGTGGCTCGATCAACGCCAGACCGAAGTCGAAGGCGGCATCAAGGGGCCGTGGGGCTGGCTGTTCAAACTGGTCGGCGCGCAAGCCACTGTGGATTATTTTCGCGCCCAGGCCGAGGCCAATTGGATCGCGCGCCACCAGCCTGAGGTGTGGGCGGCGACCGACAAATTTTTGCTGCTCTCGGGGTTTCTCACCCATCGCCTGTGCGGGCGTTTTGTCGATTCGGTGGGCTGTTGCGTCGGCTACCTGCCCTTCGACTTCAAACGCCTGCGCTGGGCTGCTCCCGCCGACTGGAAATGGCAGGCACTGGCGGTGCGTCCCGAGCAATTACCCAGCCTGCACAAACCCGGTGAAACCTTGGGCCATATCAGCGCCGAAGCCAGCCGCCACACCGGCATTCCCGAAGGCCTGCCCCTGATCGCCGCCGGTGCCGACAAGGCCTGCGAAGTGCTGGGTTCCGGCGTGGTCGACGCGGACACGGTGTGCCTGTCCTACGGCACCACGGCGACGATCACCAGTACGCGGTCGCGCTACCTGGAAATCGTCCCTTTGATTCCGCCTTACCCATCTGCGGTGCCGGATCAATACAACTGCGAGGTCATGATTTATCGCGGCTACTGGATGGTTAGCTGGTTCAAGAACGAATTCGGTCTGCGGGAAATGCAGCAGGCCAAAGCACAGGGAGTAGAGCCTGAGCAACTCTTCGACGCGCTGGTTAACGCAGTGCCGCCGGGGTCCATGGGCCTGATGCTGCAACCCTACTGGTCGCCCGGTATTCGCGAGCCGGGTGTGGAAGCCAAGGGCGCGATGATCGGTTTCGGTGATGTGCATACCCGCGCACATATCTATAGGGCGATCCTCGAAGGACTGGCGTATGCCTTGCGCCAAGGCATGGAGAACATCGAGAAGCGTTCCAGGGTCTCCGTCAAGTGCTTGCGAGTCGCCGGTGGAGGCTCCCAGAGTGATGCGGCGATGCAGCTCACAGCCGACATTTTCGGCCTGCCGGCCGAGCGTCCGCATGTCTACGAAGCGTCCGGTCTGGGAGCGGCCATTTGCTGCGCGGTAGGGCTTGGGCTGCACGAGGATTTTCCCACGGCGATGGCTGCCATGACCCGGGTCGGCGCGGTATTCATGCCGCAACCCGAGGCGCAGCAGATCTATGAGCAACTGTACAAAGACGTCTACCTGCGCATGTACCGACAGCTCAAGCCTCTGTACCAAAGCATTCGCAAGATCACCGGCTACCCGGCCTGACGCGTGTTTCGCGCCAGATGCAATCCCTGTAGGAACTGGCGAAGGTTCGGGCCGCGTTCGGCAGCTCCTACAGGGGCCGTGTACAACCTGAACACCCCTGACGCCCCATTCTTCTCGTGTGTCAGCACACACCCGCGCCCACAAAAAAGACATCTCGGCGTGGCGCTATCGGAGAACTTTTTTGGTGAGATTGGACAGTGTCAGGGTCAAGGTCGGTTGTTAGGCTCAACCCCCACGGCACATCTAATAAGAACCAAAAGCAATGAAGCTGACATTTCTCCTGCTGCTACTTTGTGGAGCGGCCCCGACGGCCTGGGGTTGGTCCAACCATACGGTGGGCAGTTACCTGGCGTTGCAGGATCTGCCGGCCTTGCGCGAAGCACCTTCGGTCGAAGTCGAGCCACTGGAGCAGTTTATCGCGCAGCAGTACGAAGCAGTGACCGCGCTGCTGGAAGAACAGGAACGCTTCGCCCGTCAGCACTTCGTCCAGTATCCGCCTCGCCCCGATGACCTGAAGCTGCCCGCCGTGCCTGGGGACACTCTGCAGCACGATTTCCTCACCGCGTTGCGGATCAATCCTCAGATTCATCTGGCCATGGTCATCCAGCCGCTGCCGGGCAAGGATTTGCCCGAGCGTGAACACCTCCAGGCCGAGCAGGTGATGGTCGAACAGACCCTTTCACCGTGGAATCGCCAGCATTTCATCCGCGTGGCAAACGGCGAAAAAGTAGCGCCCCTGGCCGTGCTGGCCAGCGCCGCCGACGAGCCCGATTACGGCCACGACATCAACCTGTTCAGCGACAACCCCGGCGAGGTGGCCGCGTTGTACGGCTTCGGCCCGCAGCCTTTCGGCGATGCGCGGTTTCAGTACAGCTCCCAGGCGCCGCTCCACATGGGGTTCTTCCATGAAAGCGCGGTGGTGTATGCCGGTGCCGGATTTCTTGAGCGCAGCTGGCCGGACTGGCGCGCCTACCAGTACATGGGGTTGGCGCGACTGGCATTTGCCAGTGGCCATCCTTACTGGGGCTATCGTTTTCTCGGTTGGGGCCTGCACCACGTCCAGGACCTGACCCAGCCGTATCACGCCAAGCCGTTGCCCGGCGTCGAGCTGGCCAGTCTGCTGCTGATCGAAGGCAAGGCGATGGCCGGGTTTGATGCCGATAAACACGCGGCCATCGAACGGGTCGCCACCCGGCACATGGAAGTGGAGAAATATCAGTCGGTCTGGCTTCGGCGCCTGGTGCGTGCCGGCGAGGCACGTCCGATGCTCGAGGTTTACGGCGATCTGGCACAAGACGCCAGTTACCCAGCGTACTCGGTGGATTACCTGCGTGACGTGGTGAGTGCTCAGTCCGCCGACGAATCCGCAGCGTTTGATGAGGCCATCGGGCAGTGGCTGGAGACGGCTCCGATCACCAGCGATTTCAGCGACAGCAATCAGGTGCAGCGCGAAGACTACGACCATCCCGCTCTGAATCAGAAGCTATTCAAGCTGCTGGGACATTTCGGCGCGCACAGCCGAATTTATGTCAGAGCGGGCTTGGCGCCATAGCCATCGCGGCAACATTGCCAGGACTCAAAAACAAAAAGAATAGGGAAGGAGGAACAGATCATGAGGATTCGATTGCGCCTGACTGGCGCGGCGCTACCCGGAGTCGGGCTGGCAGGGCTGCTGCAACTGTGCGCGGTCGACAGGGTGCAGGCTGTGGAGTTCAGCGTGCTGGACAAACAGGTCACAGGCTCGTTCGACAGCACCTTGTCCTATGGCCGCTTGTGGCGGGTCCAGGGCCGGGACAAGAGCAACGACGACGTCAATACCAACGATGGCAATCGCAACTTCGACACCGGGCTGGTTTCCGAGGTTTACAAGATCACCTCGGAGCTTGAGGCCAACTATCAGAACTACGGGCTGTTCATGCGCGGCACCGCGTTCTATGACACCCAGCTGATGGACAAGCGCAACGATTACTACCGCAACAACAGCCCGTCGCAACCGAGTCAGAGTTACCCCCAGGACGACCACTTCACTGGTCAGACCCGCGACATTGCCGGCAGCCGGGTGGAAATGCTCGACGCCTACGTCCATGGGAGCTGGGACGTCGCACAGATGCCGGTCACTGCACGTCTTGGGCGCCAGGTGTTCAACTGGGGCGAGGGGATTTTCTACCGCGGCGGGATCAACACCACCAACCCGGTGGACGCAGCCAAGTACCGTTTGCCCGGGGCCGAGGTCAAGGAAGTGCTGGTACCGGTGGAAGCGCTCAGCTTCAACATCGGCCTGACAGACACCCTGACCATGGAAAGTTTCTACCAGATGAACTGGAAGGAAACCCGCATCGATCCGGTTGGCACGTTCTACTCGCAGACGGATCTGTTCGCCGATGGCGGCAATACCGCCTACAACAACTTTACCGGTACCGCGCTGGACACCCCGGTGCCCGGCTTCGGTAACGTGATCGGTCTGTACAGCGCGCTGGGCAACAACCCGTTGCTCAACCAGGCTTTGAGCACCACCGGCCTGTACGCCAATGGGGTGACCCCGGCCTTCGGCAACACCCTCAAGGTGGCCTCGGTCGGCAAGGACTACAACGCGCGCAACGACGGCCAGTTCGGCTTCGCTTTTCGCTATATCGCAGAAGAGTTCAACAGCACCGAGTTCGGGTTGTACATGGTCAACTATCACGCCAAGGAACCGACCGTCTCCGCCGATCTGGGTAATTACCAAGGCATCGACATGAACGCCCTGACCAATCTGTTGGCCGGTGTCGCCGGCAGTCAGGCCCGGCAACTGGCCAACGGCCTGGCGACCGCGGATGTGCTGGGCAATATTCAGGCGCATCGTCGCTACGCCGAAGACATCCGCATGTACGGCTTCAGTTTCAACACCACCCTGGGCCAGGCGTCGGTGTTCGGTGAAGTGGCCTATCGGCCGAACCTGCCCATCGGGGTCGCCGCCACCAATGACCTGATTGGCGACCTGGCCAACGGCGCTGCCGCAGCGGCGGCCGGCCAGACCATCAACATTGGCGGGCAGAGCGTCACGCTCGACAGCCAGATCAACAACGCCGAACGGGTTGAAGCGTTCAATACCTCCCTGGGCACCATCTACAACTTCGGCCCGAGCCTGTCGTTCGACTCGATGTTTGGCGTGTTCGAACTGGCGTCCGAGCACCTGCGTGGCAGCAGCCTGCATTACACCGCTTATGACGGCAGCACCCGTTATTACGCCGGCACCGGTAACTATTCCTATGTTTCCGGAGGTGATCGCGGCGACCAGGTCAACCGCGACTCCTACAGCTACACCGCGATGTTCAACGGCACCTGGAACGACGTGTATGCCGGGGTCAACGTCTCGCCCTACGTCGTCTACAAGGATGACTTCAAGGGCAACAGCTACCAGGCGGGCAACACCATCGAAGGCCGCAAGGCCTACACCCTGGGGATCAAGGCCAACTACCAGAACAGGCTGGAGGCCGAACTGCAATACACCGAGTTCTACGGTGGTGGGCAGAACAACGGTATTCGCGACCGTGACAACGTCGGCTTCAACCTCAAGTACTTCTTGTGATTGCCCAGAACAACTCATGGGCAAGTGCAGCCCCTGTGGGAGCGAGCCTGCTCGCGAAGAAGGCCGCACAGCCAACACAAACGTCGCCTGACGCACCGCTTGCGCGAGCAGGCTCGCTCCCACAGTGGATCTGCTGTGTTTTGCAGACCGCACTCCCTAACTGCGGGTTTTATTTCGGAGAACGTCCATGTTCCACACCCCTGCACTGATCAAGACCACCCTGGCGCTGGTGTTGAGTCTGGCGGCCGGCAGCGCGCTGTCCGCCATCACGCCCGAGCAAGCCCAGCAATTGAAAACCACGCTGACGCCGCTGGGTGCCGAGCGTGCCGGCAACGCGGCCGGGACCATTCCGGCGTGGGACGGCGGCATTACCCAGGCGCCCAAGGGCTATACGCCCGGCCAGCATCACCTGGACCCGTATGCGGCGGACAAGCCGCTGTTCACCATCACCAAGGCCAACCTTGAGCAGTATAAGGCCCGCCTCAGCCCGGGCCAGATCGCCCTGTTCAACAGCTACCCCGACACCTTCCAGATGCCGGTGTACATCAGCCGTCGCTCGGGCTCCGCGCCGCAGTGGCTGTATGACAACACCTTCAAGAATGCCACTGCGGCCAAGCTGCTCGATGGCGGTACCGGTTTTGCCGATGCCTATGGCGGCGTGCCGTTCCCGGTGCCCAAGGATGGGATCGAGGCGCTGTGGAACCACATCACCCGTTATCGCGGCATCTATGTGGTCCGTCGTGCCTCCGAAGCGCCGGTACAGCGCAATGGCAGCTTCGCGCTGGTGACCTCGCAGCAGGAGGGGCTGTTCAACTATTACCGCCCGGGCGGGCAGTTTGCCGACCTGAAAAACATCCTGTTTTATTACCTGGCGTTCGTGAAGAGCCCGGCCCGGCTGGCCGGTGGTGCGGCATTGATCCACGAGACCCTGGACCAGCTCAAGGACCCGCGTCAGGCCTGGGTCTACGACGCCGGCCAACGCCGTGTGCGCCGGGCGCCGAACCTTGCGTATGACACGCCGATAGCCTCGTCCGACGGCCTGCGCACGGCGGACGATACCGACCTGTTCAACGGCTCGCCGGACCGCTACGAATGGAAGCTCAAGGGTAAGCAAGAGATCTACATCCCCTACAACAGCTACACAGTCGGTAGCCCTGAGGTGAAGTACGCACAGTTGCTCACACCGGGCCACCTCAACCCGCAATACACCCGTTATGAGCTGCATCGGGTCTGGGTGGTCGAAGGCACGCTCAAGCCTGGCTCGCGGCATATCTATTCCAAGCGCGTGTTGTTTCTGGACGAGGACAGCTGGGGCGCCGCGCTGGTGGATCAATATGACGGGCGAGGGGAATTGTGGCGGGTGTCGATGGCGTACCTGAAGAACTTCTACGACCTGCCCACCACCTGGAGCGCGCTGGACGTATTCCACGATCTGCAGGCGCGCCGTTACTACGTGCAGAACCTGGATAACGAAGAGTCGGCCACCGTGGACTTCGCCCAGCCGGTGCCGGAAGACGCGTATTTTATGCCGTCGGCATTACGTCAGCGCGGGACGCGGTGAGTGGGCTGGCTTGCCCGCGAATCGTTCTTTCATTCACCGCACAGTTGATCGTTCCCACGCTCTGCGTCACACGCCGAAGCGGACGCAGAGCGTCCATTGAGGCATTCCCACGCGGGAGCGTGGGAACGATCAGATTCACCGCAAAGTGAATGTCAAACGCGGAAGTGACTCACCATCTGCTGCAACTGACTGCCCAACCGCGCCAGTTCAACACTGGATGCAGCGGTTTCGTCGCTGGCGGCGGCGGTCTGTTCCGACACGTCGCGTACGTTAATGATGCTGCGGCTGATCTCTTCGGCCACGGCGCTTTGTTGCTCGGCGGCTGCAGCGATCTGCTGGTTCATCGACTGGATGTTGGACACCGTGCGGGTGATGTTTTCCAGCGACACGCCAGCCTTGCGGGTCAGGGCCACGCTGCTGTCGGTCAGGGCGCGGCTGTTGTTCATCACGTTCGACACTTGTTGAGTGCCATTCTGCAGACCGGCCACCAGGCCTTCGATTTCTTCGGTGGATTTCTGAGTGCGCTGGGCCAGACCGCGGACTTCGTCGGCAACCACCGCAAAACCACGACCGGCTTCACCGGCACGCGCCGCTTCAATCGCCGCGTTGAGCGCCAGCAGGTTGGTCTGTTCGGCGACGGCTTTGATCACGTCCATGACGCTGCCGATCTTGTCGCTTTCCTGTTGCAGCAGGCTCATCGCTTCGGTGGAACGCGCCACCTCGGTGGCCAGACGCTCGATCTGGGCGATGGCTTCGTTGACCACCTTGTCGCCTTCACGGGCTTGGCCGTCAGCAGCGGCTGCGGCCTGGGAGGCTTCTTCGGCATTGCGCGCGACTTCCTGCACGGTGGCGGTCATCTCGTGCATGGCGGTGGCCACCTGATCGGTCTCGATCTTCTGGCTGTTGACGCCGGCGCTGGTTTGCTCGGTGACGGCGGACAATTCTTCGGCGGCGCTGGCGATCTGGGTGACGCCGTCGCGGATCCCGCTGATCAAGTCACGCAGGGTCACGCCCATGCGCGCGATGCCTTGCTGCAACACGCCGAGTTCGTCGCGGCGAGTCACTTTGACGTCCTGGGACAGGTCGCCGCTGGCGATGCGTTCGACCACGGCCAACGTGTCGCGCAGTGGGCCGGTGATCTGACGGGTGATGATCACGGCAGCAATGATGCCCACTAGCAACGCCAGCAATGTGCTGATCAGCTGCAATGTGCGCGCCTGGGCGCTTTCGGTGTCGCGACGATCGAGCTGGATCTGATACAGCTGATCGCTCAGGGTCACGATCGCGGCGCCCTGGTCGGTCATTTCCTTGCGTGCCTGCACGGCATCGGTGTTGGCGGCTTTATAGGCGATCAACGCGCTGCGGTAATTGCCAAGTGCGGTTTCCAGCTGGCGCAGGGCGTCTTGCTGGGTCTCGGCAAATTGCACGTTCAGCGGTTTCAGGCTGGCAATTGCTGAATCCAGTTGGACGACGGCTTTCTGCTCGGTCTCGGCATTGGTGGTGGCGGTGTAACCACGCACTTCATAGCGGGCCAGGATGAACGCTTCCTTGGCGGCGGTGATGGCCTGGAACTGTTCGAAACGCTGGTCGCTCGGGGGCATTTGTTGCACGCGGGTGCTGATGGCGTCGATCAGCTTGCTAGCCGTTTCAGCGTTGGCGCCCATGGCGTCGCGGGCGCTGTTGCCGGTGCGGTAGGCGCTGCGCATTTTGTTCAGCGACGTCTTGTAGGCATCAATGTAAGCGCCTTGCTCTTTGAGCAGCTTGAGGTTTTCCGGGCTCTTGAATTTCGACAGCAGCGATTGCTGCTGAGCGGAAAAGGCGTCAAGGGTGGTCTGTACGTTCTGAGCGGCGGTTTCATCGCCGTTGGTCAGCATGTATTGCAGGCGAACCACACGAAGCTTGGTCAAGCCGGAGTTGAGCTGGGTGATGTCGCTCATCCAGTTACTACGGTCAATCAACCCGCCCAGGCTCGTCCAGCCGGTCAGGGCCAGTACGCAGGTCAGTGCCAGGACCAGGCCGAACCCCAGGCCCAGTTTCATGTTCACGCTGATGTTGCCGAACCAGCTATTCATCAAATTCCTCCAGGAACGTTACGCTTTCGATCGTCGGTTGGCTGGAAGATTGTTGTTTTTTTAGGTGCCAGCAAGGGTGTGTAGCAGGCCTGTATCGGCAGCAATCGCGAGAGCTGAAAGGATTTTGTCGGACAGATTCTGTAACAAGGTTTTTGTGGGCGGCTTAAGCTTTTTTTCACATGGGTTTCACCGGCTGCCGACGCGCGCCTCTCTACCCTCGCGGCACCTAATGACAGTGATGCATGCCGGCGAGGCGGCTTGATGTGGAATTGAGACTGAATCTGTTCGGGATAAAACGCTCAATTAAACTGGGCCGTTTGACCCGCTACCGAAACACGGCCGTGGTACTGGCTTCGGCGCTGCTGGTGATTCCATTGAGCCTATGGCTGTTGCAGCCAGCCGCCGTACCGGATCTGGCGCATGGCAATGCGGCGGGCGCACGAGCGTTGGCCGCCGGCTGGGCCAAAGGCGATGTGATTGTGCTGGTGCGCCATGTCGAGCGCTGTGATCACTCGAAAGCCGCGTGCTTGAGCGGCAACGATGGCATTACCGATCGCTCGCGCAGCGTCGCGGTCAGTGTCGGTGCGCGGTTCGAACAATTGGGGTTGGACAAGACCGATATCTACAACAGCCCGATGACTCGTACCTCACAGACAGCCAGCTACATGTTCAACAAGGTCGGTGTGGGCGAAGACTGGCTGATCAGCTGCAGGGGCACGATGCTGCGTGATGCCTTGGCGCATAAAGTGGGCGGTCGCAATCTGATTCTGGTGACCCACAGCGAATGCATGGCGCAACTCGAAAAAGACCTCAAGGTGTCGACCTCTACCCTCGGTTACGGCGCCTCGTTGTTCATCTCGGCCAACCCCTCTCAGGCACCGCGCATGCTCGGTTTCATTGAAGCCTCCGACTGGCGCTCGGTGAACACCCAATGATTTTTCCTCAGGATCAGGACGTACCATGCTGACTTCTTCCCGCCAGCGCTTCTATTGGGCGAACTTTGGTATCCCGTTGGCCTGTGCGGCCTTGGTTTTCCTGATGTTCGACATGACCCAAATCGACATCGCCTTCAGTAATCTTCTGTTTGATCCGGTCGCCCAGATCTTTCCGCTCGACAAGGTTCACTTCTTTGAAAAGCTCACCCACAAGTGGGCGCGCATCATTCCGAACTGGACCGCTGAGATTGCCTTGATCGGCGCGATGCTGTCGTTTGTCTGGCCGCTGATCAACATTTCAAAGCACCCGCGTCTCGGTGGTTTTCTGGAGCGGAGCAAAGCGGCGCCGGTGCTGCGATTTGCCTGCGAACATCGTCGGGATTTCCTGTTCGTCGTCTTCGCGTTTGCCATTTGCACCGGCGTGATCCATTTCCTCAAGTCGCACACCAGCGTGTACTGCCCGATTGAAACGACCCTCTACGGAGGGAAATTGCCTCACGTGGAGTGGTACAACAACTTCCAGTTGTTCAGGGAGGCCGGTGATGGCCGTTGCTGGCCGGGTGGCCATGCTTCCGGCGGTTTCACCATGCTCGCGCTGTACTTCGTGGCTCGCCGCTACCGCTGGCGCTACTCCAAGGCGCTGATGTATGGCGCGTTGCTGCTCGGTTTCGTCTACGGCACGACACGTGTCCTGCAAGGCTGGCACTACATGTCCCACACCTTCTGGGCCGGGATCTTCGTGTGGCTGGCCTGTTTGCTGACAGCGTTGGCATTCTATGGAAGAGCGCGGCTGGAGATGCCGGTGCTGCAAAAGGCTGAAGCGCCAATCGCTGAGCCGCTTACTGATTTACAAAGTAGTAAGCCTGACGCCCCACCTTCATGGTCTTGAGCACTTTCAACGGCGCGGCCGGTTCGGTTTCTCCCGACATGACCGCCACGTTGGCGGGTGAGGCCGCCAGAAACTCATGCAGTTGCGCCTCGGTGTCCAGGCCATTGAGCACTTGCCGGGTGTAGAACACGCTGGCACCGCCCACCCGTTCGTTCGCCTGGAACAGGGCGACGTGTTGCCCGTTGGCCTGCATCGTCTGGATCTGTAAGGTCAACGGCAGGAAGGACAGTTTGCGATCGGCATGGGGCAGCGCCCATTGAGCGGCGGCCAGGTAGCTGCCAATCACCAACGCGATCACGCCAATGGCCACGCCGCGTCGATGCCGTGCAATGCCACCCCATAGGTTCGAGGCACCTTCGCGTGCTTTTAGCCGATCGAACAGAACGCTCGCATACTCCGCCGCAATCACCGCCGCCGCGGGCGTCATCGACATGAGATACACCGTGCGCTTGCTCGACGCCAACGTCAGCATCACAAACTGCGCCACGATCCACAGGGTGAAAAACAGCAAATAACGATTGGCCACCAGGCTTTCTCGAAAATGCCACAACCCCAGGTACACCAGAATATTCCACGGCAGAAACGCTTGGGGCAGCTTGGCCAGGTAGTAGTAGAACGGTTCGTAATGCCCGGCCTCGACGAACGTTCCACTGAAGCGCCCGACGCTGTTGGTCAGCAATACTTCCCCCACGGCCGGCGCGCCACCACGCTGATACAACACGGCGAGCCAGATCATCAGCGGGATCAATCCAGCCAGCGTCAGTAAACCGGGGCGCAACCAGTCGGAGATTTTCAGGCGCCGGTCCATCAAGGTATCGGCCAGCAGATACGCGAAAATCACCACGCCCGGCATCGCCAGGCCCAGGACGCCTTTGCTCAATGTGGCGATAGCGATTCCCGAGGCAAACAGCAGCGCGTTGCCAGGCGTCGATTGCCGTTGCCCGTGAAAGAACGCCAGCAGCGCCAGGGTCACGCCGAGGGCGAGCAGCGCGTCTTCACCGACGCCGCGCACGTTGCTCCAATAACTGGCCATGGTTGCCAGAAAGATCCCCGCTGTCCAGGCAAGCGACTTGGGCCGGCCGAACCGCCGCAGCATCGCGTACAACAGCATCACGCTGAACAGCCCGGCAAACGCCGAGGCCAGTCGCACCGCCCACGGCGTGCCACCAAATACACGGATGGCGCCGGCATCCAGCCACAAGCTCAAAGGCGGTTTTTCCAGAAACGGTTCGCCAAACAAACGTGGCGTCACCCAGTCGTTGTCCAAGTGCATCTGCATGGCGATCCCGGCCACCCGGGCCTCGGTGGAGCCTTGCAGTTGATGATTGCCCAAGGCAAAGAAAAACAGCAGGGCAGCCAGTAGAAACAGTGAAGTGGCAGGACGCGACATAGGCTTCTGGCTACCGAACAGGTTGACCGGGAAGCCCGAGCATACGGGGCGAATGCTTAATGAAGTGTGAACGGCCGCGAAGTATTACGAGAGGCGCCTGGACCAGCGCTGTTCCGGGGCTTCAAAGCGATCATTGATCAACGCGGTCAACACGTGATCCTGCCAGCGCCCGGCAATACTCAGGTAAGCCTTGGCGTAGCCTTCACGTTCAAATCCCAGACGCTCCAGCAGTCGCGCGCTGCGTTCATTGCCGGGGATGTAATTGGCCATGATCCGGTGCAGTTTCTGCTCATCGAACATGTAGCCGATGCCTGCTTCCAGTGCTTCCTGCATCAATCCCTGGCCCTGACGGGATTCGTCGATGTGGTAACCGAGATAACACGCCTGAAACGCCCCGCGAGTGATGCCGCTGAAATTGCAGGCGCCGATCATCTGGCCGTTGTCCGGGTCCAGCAGCGCGAAATGCACCGCCAGGCCGGCCTCGAACGCACTGGCTTGCACCTCAAGGCGCGGACGAATGTTTTCAGGGCTGTGGTAATCGGAGGGACGAATCGGCGACCACCGGGCGAGATGCCTTTGGTTGCGTCGGTAGAAATCGCTTTCCAGTGCCGCCTGTTCAGGGGCGAGCACTGCCAGCGTCAAGCGTTTGCAGGGCAGGGACAACAACGGCATAGGGCGCTCCGGTTCGGGGGGGGCGTCGCGCAAGCATCATGGGGCCAGCGAAAAAACTCAAACCTCCAGCGGTAACGTC
Source organism: Pseudomonas sp. LBUM1669 (assembly GCF_059695705.1). NCBI lineage: Bacteria > Pseudomonadati > Pseudomonadota > Gammaproteobacteria > Pseudomonadales > Pseudomonadaceae > Pseudomonas > Pseudomonas sp. LBUM1669. The sequence goes on from NZ_CP166784.1 coordinate 853,819, forward strand.
ACGATGAAGGTACTGCCTTTGCCGTCGCCGTCGCTCATGCCGATCACCGTGCCACCATGGGCTTCGACCAGCTCGCGAACGACCGTCAGGCCAATGCCCAGACCTGCGCCGTTGAAACCGACGGCGTGAACGTCCTGCACAAAAGGCTCGAAGATAAACGGCAGCGCCTTGGCGGAAATACCGATGCCGGTATCGCAAATGCTCATCTCCAGCAGATCGTCTTCGGTGGTGACCGAAAGCGTGACCGTGCCGCCCGCCGGTGTGTACTTGGCCGCATTGCCCAGCAGGTTGCCGAGAATCTGCGTGAGTCTTACCGGATCGCCATTCACCGCCAGCGCACATGTGGGCAACTCAGCCGTGAAATGCAGGTGCTGAGCGATCATCACCGGGCTGCACACGGCGATGGCGTCCTGAATGATCTGCACCATGTCGACGATGCGGCAATCGAGGCGCAACTTGCCGGTGCTGGCGCGGGATACATCGAGCAAATCTTCCACCAGCCGCGACATGTGCTGCACCTGGCCTTCGATCAGCGCCTGCATACGCGGCAGTTCCTCACTGGGCACGCGTATCAGACGCCCGGCGATCATGCTGATGGGCGTCAGCGGATTGCGCAGTTCGTGGGCTACCAGGGTGAGAATGTTTCGTTGTTGTTCCAGAGTGTGTTCGGCTGATGCTTGCAGGTCTTGCGCGCTCAGGGCAGCGATCACCAATTGCGCGTTGGCTTCACGCATTTCCAGGAACAGTCGCTGTTCTTCCTGCGTGCGCTTTGGTTTTTCTGCATCCGACTGCGCCAACAGAATCGCCAGGACCAATTGCTGATTGGCCTCGATCAGTTGGTCAATCTGCTGGTGATCGGTGAGCTGGGTGTTGGCCTCGCTCAGTTCCTTGTTCAGCGCCGCCAGGACCGCGCGCGCTTCGACGGTTTTCTGGCCGAGCAGGAACAGTTCGCGCGCGGCAGTGGCCATCGCTCGCTCGTTCTTGCCATTGGCCTCATTCATGTTTTTTGCTCATCCATTGTCTTTGCCCGAACGCTGCCGAGTGGGACGGCCTCCGAGCAAACCTTCCTGATCTGGCAACATTTCACCGATCTGCAGGCCTTTATCGTCGATGCTGTAAAGCCTCAACTCATCGGAGTGGGTGCTGGCCCGCAACTTGACCACGGCCATGATGCGCAACAAGCGACTCTGCACTTCAATGTAGCGCTGAACGATGATCGCGTCGGTAAGAAAAGCAGTTCCGTAAGGGCTGAAACGCAAATCGGTGTAGCGGTCTTCCAGCTCCGAGGTCATCAATACACTGACCCCGGCGCTGGTCAGAGCCGTGACCATGCGCGACAGCGACTCACGAAAGTCTTCGCGGAAGGTCGGCGCCAGCGCCAGTTCGAACCCGGACAGCGAATCAATGACCACGCGGGTCGCTTTCAATCGGGCGATCTCGCTCAACAGCAACTGCACGACTTCGTCGATGGACAGGTCTGGTGCACGGCTGTCCACCAGACCGATCTGTCCATTCTTAATCAGGTCCGCAAGGGTCGTGTTCTGGGAGTGACTTGGCCGTTGTTCGAACACCGCGATCACGCCGGTTTCGCCATTGCGCGCGCCCTCGGCCAGGAATGTCGCCGCCAGAATGCTTTTGCCCGAACCTGACGGTCCGGCCACCAGCAAGGAATAGCCACGAGGCAGGCCTCCGCCGAGCATCTCATCGAGTTGCGGCACGCCCATTTTCAGGCGCTTGATCGGGAACTCCAGCGGTGCTTCAACCGCGTCGAACGTCGCTGGCGCAAACACCTTGATCCCTGAGGTGGCGATGCGGAAGGTGTGCAGTCCTGGCAATGTTGGCTGGCCGCGCATCTTCATGATTTCCATCTTGCGCACCATGGAATTGCGCTGAACGCTCTGGCGCAGCCAGATCAGGCCATCGGCCACGGTGAAAATCGGGTTGGTGTCGGTTTCGGTGAAATACTCGCCAATCAGGAAGGTCGTTGCCTGCCAGGTGGTCATCAACATGCCCAGATGCTGAACGAACTGCGGCAGATTGTTGTTGGGGTTGTCCTGAGTCTGGCTCGCCAGCACCACGGAGCGGAACGAGTCGACGAATACCAGCGCCGGGGAGTGAGTCTCGACCTCGCTGACGATACGTCGCAGCACTTCGTCCAGATTACCGGCCAAGGTGTCGTCGGCCAGGTTGATATAGCGAATCGACTGGTTGATCGCTTCGCTGTCGAAAAAATCAAACTGTTGCTGATAGCGCAACATCTTCAGCGGCGGCTCTCCCAACACGGTAAAGAACAGCGCCGGACGTTCAGGCGTCGCCAGGGCGAACATCATCTGATGCGCCAGGGTAGTTTTGCCGCAGCCGGGAGGGCCGGCGATCAGGTTGAACGAAAACTCCGGCAAACCTCCGCCCAGCACCTCGTCCAGTCCTGGCACGCCGGTGGCCAGACGGTTGATAGTCACTTTGGTGCTCATGGCGAATTTTCCTGCGAAGGGGTGTCGCTCAAAGAAGGTTCCCACACGTCACGAAGTAAACGTGCGGTGAGCGAGGGCCCGATCAGCGTGGTCAGCAGTTCGTAGAAAGTGGTCAGCAGCACTTCGCCGAAAAATAGCGCATCGGCTTCGCTTTGCTCAACGAGTACGGAGGTGAGGGCTGTCAGGTCCATGCCGGCCGGCACTCTGTCGCAGGTGTCGGCCAGACGCGGATGAGTGGAGGCGCACAGGTGCAGGCTGCGGCGATAAAGCGCGACAACCCCTTGATGGCCGATGATGGGCGTGAGGGCTACGTCCATGGCCTGCAAGGTTGAAATGATCGCGTGGGCGGTCTTTGCAATGTCAGCGTTGGGGCCAACGCGGTGCGTCAGAGAAGCTACGATCTGACGGCTCTCTTCGCTAAGCGTGGACATGGCTAACTGATATCTGATGAACAGACAACGATGGTACACCCAATAAGGTTGTCGGGAGTGATTTGCGACAGTTCTAGGCGTGGTATTGGATTACGGACCGCAGGTAATCAATAAAAAGGCAAAAAAAAGCCCGCGGGAGGGCGGGCAAACCGTAGTTTCTTGAATGAGCGAGGGCAATGTACCGGTTGGAGAGGGTTGAAGGGGTGAAGAAAAATTCATGTGGGTGGACCGCGTTATCCGCTTAGGGCAAATGATCTGCCGCAAAGTCTGCCTCGGAGCGAGCTTGTAACCGGCCTTTGCGGCAGGCCTGCTGGAATCGCTCAAAGTCTTGCTCATTCTGCGTTGCATAACTTTTCGCATGTTTGAACAACGCGTCGGCCAGCGCATCGCTCTGGCCGATGTAGCCACTGATCTGCGCGGCCTGCCCCGAGGATTTGGCATGGGCGCGGGCGAGGGCGCGTCCACAGACGCGACCATACGCGGCGAAGGTGTCCGCATCGAAAGTCTCGAGCTCGGCCGAGATTTTCATGTCGCGCAACTGCCGCACGTAGAAGTGTCGACCGCTGGGGCCGGTGGTCCAGCCGAGAAACAGGTCACTGGCCGACTGCATCAACCGCTGACCCTCGACCACCCGCTGACCGTTATGCCGCACTTTTGATTTCGTCTTTACGTAATCGGCCAGCACCGAACGCCGTGCTTCCTTGAATTGCAGGAACAGCGGGAACTCCTGATCGTCAGTCAGCAAGGCCACCAGACAACGGGTGCCAACACTGCCCACTCCCACCACTTTGAATGCCATGTCCTGGGCGTGAAAGCGTGAAAACAACGCTCGTCGGTCAGCCTGCAGCGTGCCGGGATATTCGCGCATGAAGGCGTCGAAGATCGGCCGCCAATCCGAGAGGCACAGCCAGTCATCGTCGGCATCCAGCAACGTGGTGTTTTTGTGCAGATGGAAAATTTCCGGCAGGTCATCGCGAATGATCAGTTGACCGTGTGCGTCACGCTCGCTGATTTTCGGCAGCAGCTCGGCGTGGGAGCGGCCCTCGGCTTTTTCGATGGCGCGTTCGATATGCTCGAGCGTTTTTTTGTTCGCCTGCTTGCGCAAGTCGTCGTAACGGATGGACTCGTACCAGGTTTCCAGCGAGCTTTGTTCGGCGCACTCAAGCATGGTTTCCTGATAGGCGGCGACCACTTCGCGGCAAACCGCTTCTTCGACCGTTTCGCCATGACGCAGATCGCGGGCGGCCACCACGATACTCGCCACCAGCCGTTTAACGTCCCATTCCCAAGGGCCGGGATGGACCTCGTCGAAGTCGTGGACGCCGAACAACAGATTGCGTTCGGGCGTGGCAAACCCGCCGAAATTCATCAGGTGGCAATCGCCGCAGATGGGCGAAGTCAGGCCCATGTTTGGCGTGGAGGCTAGATCGTGGGCCTGCAAAAGCGCGGTGCCGCGATAGAAGGTGAAGGGGGAGACGAGCATGCGGCCGTAGCGGAGTTCTACAAGGGATTTGATTCGGCCTTCGCTGGAGGCCTTGATCAGCGGGAGTGGGTCGCGGTTTGTTTTTCCCGTGGACGCTTGAGCATTGCGGGGGCAATTCTTGCGGGCATTCTTGCCTTGCTTCAAGCGTTCTTTTAGGGCTGTCATGGGAGCTCTTTTGGTGAGAGTGGGTCTTGTGGGGATTGAGTGTAGAAGGGCTGCGAGCATTCATCCCATGCTTTCAGTGTGCTTGACTCATGGATGCAGAAATGATTTGCCAATCCATCGGACTCAACAGTAAGTTACAGAAAGTGAAACCTTCTGTAGAGTCCTTGGGTATGCATCCACACTCAAAATCCACCCAGCCAATGGGACGGCTTCTTCAAAAACTGACCAGTTTGGCCAGCGAAGAACGCTATCTATTCACTCCAGACGATCTCAGATCATTGGTGCCCGATATTTCCGAAGGTGCCTACAAAACCTTATTGAGCCGCGCAGCTTCGGAAGGTCATCTGGCTCGGGTGTGCAGAGGGCTTTACCTGTTTGAAGCGGCCAAACCGTCCAGCGGATTGGTGCTGTTTCATGCCGCTGCCAGGCTACGAGCCAAGGAGTTCAACTACATCAGCCTTGAAACGGCATTGAGCGATAGCGGCGTTATTTCTCAGATCCCCATCAACTGGATCACGCTGATGTCTTCCGGTCGCAGCAGCACCATTTCATGCGGGCGCTGGGGCACCATCGAGTTCGTGCACACTCGCCAGAAACCTCAGGACCTGGTTGGCCTGGTTCACTATGACGCGCGTTGCCGCCTATGGCGGGCATCACCGCAACAAGCATTGCGGGACATGAAGGCCGCGAAACGAAACATGGATTTGATCGATTGGAGCGTCCCCAATGAGTTTGTTTGATGAACTGGTAGATGAAGCACTTAAAAACAAACAGGATCTGGCGCCATTGCGGGTCGTGGTGGAAAAGGAATTGCTGCACCACGACATCATGCTTGCACTGAGCTCTGCCGGCATGCTCGCCAAACTCACCTTCATCGGTGGAACCTGCTTGCGTGCCTGCTACGGCTCAAACCGCTTGAGCGAGGATCTGGATTTCACTGGTGGCGCTGACTTCAATCGGGAGAGTCTGACTGAGCTTGCTCACGTTCTTGTCTCAACGCTGAAAACCAAATATGGCCTTGAAGTTGAAGTCGGTGAGCCTGTTCGTGAGGAAGGGAATGTCGACACCTGGAAGCTGAAGGTTCAGACCCGACCCGGGCGCAAAGACCTTCCGGCGCAGCGCATCAACATCGATGTGTGCTCCATTCCAAGTTATCAGCCACAACCCATGTTGCTGTTGAATCCGTATGGCGTCGACATGGGCACGAGTGGCCTGATTTTGCAGGCAGAAACACGCGAAGAAATTTATGCCGACAAGATTGTGGCTTTTGCTCTGCGTCCTAATCGAATCAAGAACAGGGATCTCTGGGACATGGTCTGGCTGCGTCAGCAAGGCGTAACGCCGCAACTGGATTTGATTGGAAAGAAACTCAGCGATCATCACTGCGAGCAGGATGAGTTCTTGAGGTTGTTCAAGGAACGTTCAGAGCAGCTCGATTCTGATCCGAAAGTGGTGTTCGAGTTTCGCAAGGAGATGAATCGGTTTCTGCCAGCAGACTTGGTCGCGCAAACCGTTAATGAACCGGCGTTCTGGACGTTTTTGGTTGGACATATACGCGAGTTATATGTGACGACGGAGAAAGCGTTGACCGGAATGGATGGCGTCCAGGACTTTGGCTTCAAGATGTAAAGCCAGTAGTCATAAAAAATGGGCAACCTCAGTTAGGTCGCCCATTTTTTTCTATGCCGAAACTTGAGCCTGCAATCTTCGCCCAACGACATCCATCAAATCGCAGCCATCGCGCAGTGATGTCACCAACACTCGCGCCAATTCACTGTGAACCCCCTCGCTCACGGCAAAGCTCTCCAGCAATTGAGTCGCCGTGCGAATGCGGTAAGCCGCGGTCTCATGCAGTACGTCCAGCGGTGCTTCGGTGTCGATCAGCAGCGACGCGATGGTGCAGTCGATGCCGGTGACGGGCATGTATCGATCCATGACAAAACCTCCATTCGGTAAAAGAGCGCGACCACTCAGTGGTGGCTGGCGGACGAAACTTCGGACAAGCCATCGGGCGGGTCGAGGTTGTCCAGCGCTCGGTCTACCAACAGTTCGCCCAGCACCGCCAATTGCTGAATCGCCAGTGCCACGTTGCGCCGCGAGCCTTCGAGTTCGCAGGCCAGTTCGGTGGTCATGACATTGAGCGAGGCCAGGGTTTCGCAGGCGTGAGCGAGCAAGGTTGGTGTGTCGACGTCGGGGAGGATGGTGAAAACGTGGCTGATGGGGTCGAGGTGATTTGGGTTGCGGAGGCGGGCGCTGATGGTTCGTTCGGTGGCTTTGGAGAGATCCGATAAGTCGGGCGACTCTTTTGCCGAGTCCGGCGGGTTGGGGCTGTGTTTTTTCATGGTGCATCTCCGGTTTGTAAAAGGAGCTGCCATGCCCCTGCTGTCAAACAGGGAAGGGTGGCAGCCGTACGCGGGTTGACAGACCGGCAAACCAGAAAGCCGGTGCATCCGAAGATGCCCCACGCACAGCCGCCATGAAAAAACTGCACATGCGCAAGCATGCCGTTTTATCAGGACGAGTGAAAGTTTCTGGTTGTCAGCCTGTCAAAGCCGATCACTGATTTGCAGCGATACCCGAAGGCTATCGATGCAGAACCGCTTCCGCCAGTTCATGAAAGCCGATACGAGTTGCGGGACGTTTCCTAGGACGGACTACACGCCTCTCAGGCCCGCGTTCATACAAATAAAAAAAGCCCGGCGCTTGGCCGGGCTTCTTTATCAGAACCTTGAGTTAACCTCGTTTGGCTTCAGCTTCCATCATCACGAGGTTTTGCTGCTTGGTAGCCTCCGTCAGCACTTCACTGTAGACACGCTTTTTCTGCTCCGACTTGGCGTTACGAATAAAGTCGGCAAAGGGACTCTTGGTGCCCTTAGTAAAACCTAGCTTGATCGATATCATGAATGTGCTCCTGATCCTAACCCGAGCTGAGCCATTAAATCGGCTCGCGTGTGTCGCTCAGGGATACGGTAGTCAATTTTATCGACCCCAGCTTTGTAGAGACGTCTCGAATTGTCGATTTCCGGCGCCTAGCTATGGCTTTCTTATTCGATCGCGCAAAATAGATAGCTTCGTCTCGCATGAGCTGTTCAGCAGGAGTCATTTGTTCATTCCTGTGCTAAGCAAAATGTCCGGGGGAATAGAAAACGACGACGAATCTGTTTGGACGAAAGAATAACGATTTGCTTACAAAGCTCCAGTTCATGACAATCGCCAAAACTTGAAGGAAATCTCCTAGGACCGTATACCGACCTTGTGCAGGCTCTACAGTTACCGAATGCTCAATACTCCGTAACCTCACCCCCCCGCAAAACCCACCCCGCCTCCCAAGGCACCAACCTGTACTGAATCTGCCGCATCTTCCCCGTTCTCCCGGCCCCGGCATCCGCACTTTCATAAACCGGAAACCGCCGCACCAACGCGTTCTCTACCACCGCAAACTCATCCTCGCCCTGATAGCCCTCGGCTGCTTTCGCGTCCTCACTCACCGGCGGAAGATAAATTTCGCTAAGCGATTTTTTGCGATTCGCCGAATACGCCACGAGCTCACCTGGCAACCCGCGTCCCGGTGATCGGGCAAAGACGTAAATCTCTGGCGAACCATCCCGATTAAGGTCCGCCACCTCTGCCCGGACGATATTTCCCGTCAATGGCCGTGTGATGTCTGAATTATCGATCTCCAGCCCTTGAGGCGAAATGCGCAGCACGCGATTGTCAATGATTCCCTCGGTCGCTACATGAAACCGAATCCCCTGCAATTCCAGGGTTTGGTCGAACGGCCGAGTGCTATCGGTGGCATCAGCGGGGCTGAGGCTTAATGAAAGGTTGTAGTTCGCCACTTCATTGTGCCGTGCAGCGTTGCGCATGAGGTAGACCTGAACCGTGTACTCACCATCGGCGGGCAACGGCCCCAAGAAGTGATTGCCCATGATCGAGCCGTTGTACAGCGCATAGTCCGCGCCTTTGGCGGTGATGTTGAAGTAAGCCGATGCATTGGAGGGTTTGAGGTCGACGGTCAGTATTTGACCCGCCTTCGCCCTCATACGGTATTGCGCGGTGAGCGGGCCCTGGATGGACTGGTTGAACTCGACGGCTTCGGCGCCTTTGTCGAAAGCGACTCGTTCGACCCGCGGCGTAACTTTGGTGACCGCCTGTGCAGATAGGGAAACCATGGCCGCAAGGGCGGCGGCAAGCCAGATGTTCATGTTTGTTTTCCTGCAAGAGCGCAAGCGCTCAATAGCCCGACCCACGATTGATTACAGCTCATCTGATCGATTCGTGTGCTTGAAATGATGCTGACTCCGTAATCGACGTCGGCTGCAATCCCGCATCGAACAGCGCAAACCCGGCCGCCAGGCAGCCTGTTTCGGTCGCAAATCTGCATAACTCTAAGGCGTGGTGAAGCTCGACGCCGAGAAGGGCTTGAGGCATGGCGTGAGTTCCGGTCTAAACGTAGTTTGACGGCCTGCGGTGGCAATTGTATGACAGCTTGTAGCCAATAAATGTCGCCAAATAAATGACGTTTTTAGTGGAAAACACCGCTCGGCGATAAGTTAGACAAAGTATTGACAGTGCCAATCCGATCTCCCATTATCAGCCGCGTTTTGATGGCCTTGCGCCATAGAACCGGCGGACTTTAATCACTCGTATCCGCTCTAATGTTCAGGGAGATATTTCATGTTTGTTGAGCGAATACTGGTGACTGGCGGTGCAGGGTTTATTGGCTCGCACCTTGTAGAAGCGTTGCTTGGCAAAGGCTACAAGGTTCGCGTGCTGGATAATTTGTCGACCGGCAAGGTCAGCAATCTGCCGATGGATAATGCCAATCTGAACCTGGTCATTGGTGATGTCGCGGACGGCGCCGTCGTGGCGCAGGCCATGCGAGATTGCGGTGCTGTCGTTCACCTGGCCGCGGTGGCCTCGGTGCAAGCGTCGGTGGATGATCCGGTCAGCACTCATCAAAGCAACTTCGTCGGCACCCTAAACGTGTGCGAAAGCATGGTGAAGGCCGGGATCAAGCGCGTGGTATTTGCTTCCAGCGCGGCCATCTACGGCAACAACGGCGAAGGCACGGCGATTCACGAAGACACGCCAAAATCCCCGCTCACGCCGTATGCCAGCGACAAACTGGCCAGCGAGCAATACCTTGATTTCTATCGCCGCGAGCATGGCCTGGAACCGATGATCTTTCGGTTCTTCAACATCTTCGGCCCGCGCCAGGATCCGTCATCGCCGTACTCCGGCGTGATCAGCATCTTTACCAAGCTGGCCATGGCCGAGCAGTCGGTGGCGATTTTCGGTGACGGTTCGCAGACCCGCGACTTCGTCTATGTCCAGGACCTGGTGAGCATTCTCGTGCAGTCCCTGGAAGTCAGTGAACCGGCCCCCGGCGCGGTAAACGTTGGCCTGAGTCGTTCCACCAGCCTCAACGATCTGATTGCCGAATTGGGCACCGTCACCGGCAGCCCGTTGAAGGTGATTCATCACGCGCCACGTCAAGGCGACATTCGCCATTCGCGCGCCAACAACAGTCGCCTGCTGGAGCGTTTCAAGCTTCCGGAACCGACCGCCATCGGCAAGGGGCTGTCGCAGCTTATTCGCAGCCTGTAACCCGGCCGGTTTCACTGTCCGACATCCAAGCAGTATCGGTTCAGTCCATTCAAGAGTGAGTTATGGAAATCGTTTTTCGCAGGACGCGTGTCCGCGCGGCCGCTAATCGGCTGCTCGCCGCTTTAGCGTTGTTCGTGAGCGGGCCCACCGTCCAGGCCGCTGCATTGCCGCAACCCGCTAGCGTAGTTTTCTGGTACGCCGATCAACCGCCCATTTCAGAATTGGCTCAGTTCGACTGGTCGGTGGTCGAGCCGGGGCATATGACCGCGGGCGACGTCAAAACCCTGCGCAAACTGGGCAGCCAACCGTTCGCCTACCTGTCGGTGGGCGAGTTCAATGGCGGCAAGGCCGAACTCGACAAAGCCTCCCTCACCGGTGCGGTCAGCCCAGTGCGTAATGGCGCGTGGGACAGCCAAGTCATGGACCTCACGGCGCCCGCCTGGCGTGAACACCTGTTCGGCCGAGCCAAGGCATTGCAGGCCGAAGGCTACGCCGGGTTGTTTCTCGATACCCTCGACAGCTTCCAGTTGCTGCCGGAGTCGGCGCGAGAAAAACAGCGTCTGGCACTCGCCGGTTTCCTGCGGGAATTGCACCAGCGTCAGCCTAACCTGAAGCTGTTTTTCAACCGTGGCTTTGAAGTGTTGCCCGACCTCGATGGCGTGGCCGCCGCGGTGGCGATCGAATCCATTCACGCCGGCTGGGACGCTTCCGCCAAGCGTTATCGCCCTGTACCGGAAGCCGACCGCGAGTGGCTGGAAACGCAGATCCAGCCGTTGCGCGCCAAAGGCATTCCGCTGGTCGCCATCGACTACTTGCCGCCAGAACGCCGCGATGAAGCGCGCAAACTGGCCGCGCGTCTGCGCGAAGAGGGCTTCATTCCCTACATCGGTACGCCTGAGCTGGACTCGATGGGCATCAGCAGCATCGAAATCCAGCCGCGCCGAATCGCGCTGCTTTACGATCCGCGCGAAGGCGATCTGGTGCGCAACGCCGGGCACACTTTGCTCGGCGGTTTGCTCGAATACCTAGGCTACCGGGTCGATTACCTGCCCGTCGACAGTTCGCTGCCGGAGCACCGTTTCAGCGGTTTGTACGCCGGGATCGTTACCTGGATGACCAGCGGCCCGCCGCAGGACGCGTCGGCTTTCAATAGCTGGATCGGCAAACGTCTGGACGAACAGGTTCCGGTGGTGTTCTTTTCCGGCCTGCCGATTCAAGACCCGCTGCTGCTCAAGCGCCTGGGCTTGAACCGCTCGGCGCCGATCGGCACTCAGGCCTTGACCATCAGTTATCAGGACAAGGCGCTGATCGGCGCCTTCGAAGCGCCGGTACAGCCCCGATCCCGTGACCTGACCGCGATTTCCCTGCTGCCCAAAGGTCCGAAAGCCGCGTTACTGCTGACCGCTGCCGACGGCCAGACATTTGCCCCGGTGGCGGTAGCCGATTGGGGCGGCGTCGCCCTTGCGCCCTACCTTCTTGAAACGAACAACGAGCGCAGCCGCTGGATTCTCGATCCGTTCGCTTTCCTCCAGGCCAGCTTGCGTCTGCCGGTTCAGCCACGCCCCGACACGACCACCGAAAACGGCCGCCGCATCGCCACCGTGCACATCGACGGCGATGGTTTTCCGTCGCGCGCCGAAGTGCGCGGCACGCCGTATGCCGGCAAGCAGGTGCTCGACGATTTCATTCGACCCAACCCGTTCCTGACCTCGGTGTCGATCGTTGAAGGCGAGATTTCACCGCGCGGCATGTTCCCGTTCCTGGCTCGCGAATTGGAGCCCATTGCCCGTGAGTTGTTTGCCAACCCGAAAGTCGAAGTCGCCACCCACACCTTCAGCCATCCGTTTTTCATGCAGCCGGAAGTGGCGCAGAAACGTGAGAATTTCAACCCGGAATACGGCTTGAAAATGGCCATCCCGGGCTACGACAAAATCGATTTCCGTCGCGAGATTTTTGGCTCGCGCGATTACATCAACCAGCAGCTCACCACCCCGGAAAAACCGGTGAAGCTGGTCTTCTGGCCGGGCGATGCCTTGCCCTCGGCAGCGACCCTGAAGCTGGCCTACGACGCGGGTCTGAAAAACGTCAACGGCGCCGAGACCCTGCTGACCAAGGCCAATCCGTCGCTGACCGGCCTCAATCCATTACTGCGCCCCACCGAAGGCGGCTTGCAGTACTACGCGCCGATCATCAACGAGAACCTCTACACCAACCTGTGGAAGGGGCCGTATTACGGTTTCCGCGATGTGATCGATACCTTCGAACTCACCGACAGCCCACGGCGCTTGCGCGGTCTGCACCTGTATTACCACTTCTATTCGAGCACCAAGCAAGCCTCGATCAAGGCGATGAACGAGATTTACGGCTACATGAAGGACCAGCAGCCGATGTCGCTGTGGATGAGCGACTACCTCGATCGTGTGCACGGTTTGTATCAGGCCAGTCTGGCGCGCACCGCCGAGGGCGACTGGCAGGTTCGCGGCATGGACGCACTGCGTACCCTTCGACTCGACCCGCAAATGGGCTGGCCGGATCTGCTGCGTTCGCAAGGCGTCGCCGGTGTTCGTGACTTGCCGCAAGGCCGGTATGTGGCGTTGAGCAGCGACCAGGCGTTGCTGGTGTTGCGTCCCGATCGGGATGAACGGCCGGCGCTGGAGGAGGCCAACCTGCCGTTGCTGGACTGGAAATATGTGGATGAAAAACGCGTGAGCTTTTCGTTTACCGGGCAAGTCGACCTGACCTTCTCCGTGCGCTCGGCGAGCAGCTGCCGGGTGGAAGTGGATGGGCAAACTTTTGCAGGCAAGGCATCCGCCGGCCTGTGGACTTTTCAATTACCAATGAAGCAGGTGAGTCATGGTCAGCTCTACTGCATCTAACTCCTCTGCAACTAAAAGCCGCCGCCTGCTCAATCCCTGGGCATTGGCGGTGGTAGCGGTCGCAGTGGGCGGCCTGTTGTGGCTGACGTTCCAGCGCGAAGAAGTGTTCCAGCCCGATGGCCGCGAGCCGGATGCGGTCTCGGCCAATTACGCCGAACTGCTACTGGCCGCGCACCCGGATGACGATCACCTGCGCTTGCAACTGGTCGATCTGTTGATTCGTCTCGGCGACTACCCGAAAGCGCGTCAGCACCTCGAGAACTGGCCGAAACCGGTCGTCGAGTTGCAGGCCTATTACCGGCTGGAACTCGATGCATTGGAAGCGGCGAAAGCCAATGATCCGATCGCGCAGAAAGCCTTGATCGAGCGCCTGCAAAGCTTCGATCACCGCCTGTTGCCGCTGCCGCAATTGCACAACCTGGCCAAGCTGGCGCTCACGCTACAGGCGCCGGCGTTTGCGGCCAGCGTCTACGAAGAAATCGCCGATCGTGATCCAGGCCAGCGCATCGCTTCGCTCAAGTCCGCCGCGCAGTGGTACCTGGCCGGTGAGCAACCTGGCCGCGCCGCCGACATTTATCTGCTGCTCAAGCAAGACAGCCAGCAAGCGTCCGAGCGTCGTGAATACGCGCAACTGGCGTTCAACAGTCTGTTGGCCGCCGGCCGTGGTGAACAGGCCGCGCGCGTACTGGCCGATGAACTGGATCAGCTCAAGGATCCGCAAACCGATTCGGCATGGCTGGAGCAGGGCGTCGACGTTGCCGTTGGCAGCAAGCGCTTTGATCTGGCGCAGCGCTTTCTGGATCAGTGGCGGGTGTTGCAGCCGGACAACCCGCAGATTCTGCGCAAGGAATTCAGCATGCGCCTGGCCCTCGGCGACCTGGCCGGTGCGTGGGACAGTGGTCAGCAGCTGGTGGCTGAGCACCCGGATGACTTGGCGTTGCTTGAGCAAATGGCGCATCTGGGCGAATGGCGTGGCGACAGTCAGGCTGCCTTGGGCTACTGGATTCGCCTGCTTAAACTGCACGAAGACCCGCAAACCCGTGAACACGCCTGGCGTCTGGCGAGCCAGCAGTACGACTTTGACCAAGCGATTCCCTTGCTCGCCGAGATCATGGAGCAACGTGCACTGACCGACGTTGAACTCGATGCGCTGATCTACGCTCACGAATCCCGCGGCACGCCGACGCAAGCCGAAGCCTGGTTGCGCGCCTACTTGCGCAAGTACCCGGCGCATCGTCTGGCCTGGTCACGCCTGCTGCAAAACCTGGAAAACACCGGGCAGTTCGCGCAGAAAGCCGAGGTTTACCAGCGTTACTCGAAACGCTTCGCGCTGACCATGACCGAGCGCATCGACTGGGCCAATACCGACCTGAAGCTGTTTGATAATCAGGCGGCGTGGGACGTGTTGCAGGTCGATAACCGCAAGATCACCGATGCGGGCTACTGGCGCTTGCGCGCGGCACTGGCTTGGGATCTGGAACTCGACGGCGAGTTGCAGGTTTCCCTGGAAAAACTCCTCGCCCTCAAAGGCTCGCTCAACAGCGGCGACGAAAGTCAGCTGATTACGATGTATCGCACCAGCGATCCGAAGCGGGCGCTGACCATGATGGTCGGCAGTTGGCACCGCACCCGGGATCCGCAGCGTCTGGTTGAATCATTGCAGCAAGCCCAGGAATTGCAGGACTGGCCGCAAGTGGTCGCGCTGCTCAAAGACGCCGAGCAACACCCGGATGCCAACGAGCAAGCACAAGTGCTGGCGATTCGCGGTGCGTTGGCGGTGCAGCAGGGAAATATCGACGAGGCGCAGCGCTTGTACCTGTTGGGCCTGTCGCGTTTCCCGGATGACAACCTGTTCCGCGAGCGCCTGATGTGGCTGTACGTCGATCAAGGCAACACCGCCGCGCTCAAGCCCTTGCTGACCGAATGGAAACCCCAGGCGCGTCAGGACCGAATCCTCTGGCTGCCGTTCGCCAGTGCCAGCCAGATGCTCGGGCGTGATGCCGAAGCGTTGGCCTGGTATCGCATGTACCTCAAGACCAGTCCACAGGATTGGCTGGTGCGCGCAGCCTACGCCGATGCCCTCGAAAGCGCCGGTTATCAGGACGCGGCGCAACGCTTGCGCTTGAAGCTGCTGCGCAGTCCCGAAGGCGAAAACATTCAGCCATCGTCCCAGCGTTATGCGATCTGGTTGCGCTTGATGGCCAGCAGTTGTTCGCCGGCCAAGGCGCAGCAGGAAGTGGCGAAGTGGAAGGACGGCTCGCCGGCGATGCTGCAATTGTGGTTCGAGCGGTTGCTGGCGCGTCTCGACGCGACGAACCAGGAATCGCAGAAAGACCAGTGGCTGGAGTGGGCGCGCAGCCAAGGCTTGAAGGTCCAGCGTTACGAAGAAATCCAGCAGGCGTTGCGCAGCCGTAACAAGGCGCAAGTCGAAACGCTGTTGGCCAGTAGCGACCTCAATCCGGCGCAACGCGCCCAGGCCTTGAGTCGTCTCGGCCGCTTCGACGAAGCCCTCGATCTCAGTCAGTCCGCCCTGGATGACGATCAACCGGCCGCCGTGCGCGAGCAGTTGCGCCGTCAGGCTGTTGAGCTGCAGGAATTGACGCCGCAAGGCGCGCAGCTGTCCTGGCATCAACAGGATTTCGGTGGCCTGGAATTCAACGCCCCGCGTCTGCAAGTGGCGCACAACCTTGGCGATCAGTGGTACGCCAATCTTGAGCTGGAGAACGGCACTTACAACAGCGATCAGCTGATCGAATCGCGCATGGGTGACGAGCGTAACGCCGCCCTGACCCTGCAACGATTCGTGGAGGACGGCAGCTACAAACTGTTCGCCGACACCAGTCAGCGCGATGACGACGACCGAAATGGCCTGGGTGTGTCCCGGACCTGGCAATTGGGCGCCAGTGACCAGATCGAGACCGGCCTGGACTGGAATCGCAAAAGCGAAGACAGCGGCTTGATGCGCGCTTTCGGCCAGCACGACAGCCTGTGGGTCGGCGGTCGTCACGGGCTCTCGGCGCGGGATCAGATCAGCTGGGAAGTGGCACAGAAATCGTTCTCGACTCGTGCGGGCGATTCTCTGGGCAACGGCCAGGCGCTGAAGATGGAATACAACCACACGCTGGAATTTGCCGGACCTAACTGGACCGTGCGCAGTGGTGTCGATTATCAGCACAACAACGTCAAGGACCGCACCCTGGACTATCTGTCCAGCGCCAACGACGGCCCGGTGAAAAGTGTTGATGACTCGGACGACCCCGCGGTCGTGACGGCCAACGATCTGCTGCAAAGCCGTTACGGCCAACTGTATGTCGGCAGTTCATGGCGTCGCGGTTTGCCGGGCGCGCTGGTGCGCACTCGCCCGCAATACACCTGGCTGGTGGACGTGACGGCGGGCTGGCAATGGCTGGATCAAACCTTCAACTACGGCATCAACACCGGGATCGGCGTCGAAGTGCTGGGCGGTGACGAATTGGCCCTCACCGTCGGCTACCAATCCGCGCCACAAGGCGGGGACGGTCAGGCAGGCGGAACACTGGGTGTGAGCTACGGCGTGCGATTCGGACGCTGATCATGAAATGTTTACGGGAGAAAAACTGATGCAAGCAATTCGTAATCTGAGCCTGGCTCTGGCCGTCCTGTTCGTCGCCGGTTGCGCCAGCTTCACCGGCGACACCAGCCCTGATTTTTCGCGTACTGCGAAGTGGGGCACTGTGCCGATGATCAACTACTCGCAAACCCCGCAAGCCGGCGAACGCGCCGAGCAGATCCTGCTCAGCGTGCTCAGCAGCCACGGTCTGCAACCACGGGTTTACCCGGGCAGTACTCAGGGCGAACAAGCACTGATGGACGACAACGAACGCCTGGCCGGAGCCCTCGATTGGGCCCGTGATCAGAAGCTCGATTATGTGGTCGCCGGCAGCGTTGAAGAGTGGCAGTACAAGAACGGTCTGGATGGCGAACCGGCAGTCGGCATCAGCCTGCGCGTGCTCGAAGCCAGCAGCGGTCGTGTGCTCTGGAGCAAAAGCGGCGCGCGTGCGGGCTGGTCCCGTGAAAGCCTCGCCGGCACCGCGCAAACGGTGCTCGACACACTTGTTGGCGCCCTTCGGTTCGAGTGAATGCAATGAATTCTCCTCACATGGATTACAGCCTCGCGCCGCGTGCCAGCGGCCCGGTGTCTTGGCTGGAAACGCTGTTGGTCACCGGCGCGGCGATTGGCCTGGGCTTGTGGCTGACCCCGCAAGACCCGTTGCAAATGCACGCCGGTTTTCCCTGGCCGGTGCTGGCGCCGCTGCTGTTGGGCGTGCGCTACGGGTTCGTGCGCGGCTTGCTCAGCGCCAGCCTGTTGGTGGCGGCACTGTTTGCGCTTCGCTATATCGGGCATGAAGCCTACGCGCAGCTGGATCCGTCGTTTATTGTCGGCGTGCTGGTCAGCGGCATGCTGGTGGGCGAGGTTCGCGATCTGTGGGAACGGCGCTTGCAGCGTCTGCAGATGGCCAACGATTACCGTCAGTATCGACTCGACGAATTCACCCGCGCGCACCAGATTCTGCGGGTCTCCCATGACCTGCTGGAGCAGCGTGTAGCGGGCAGCGATCAAAGTTTGCGCAGCTCCTTGCTGGGCTTGCGCGACAAGCTGCGGGTGATGCCGGACGAAGGCGATGCACTGGCCGCGCTGGCCGACCCGATCGTGGCCATGCTCGGACAGTACGGTGCGCTGCGCGTGGCCGGGTTGTATCGCGTCGATGAGCGTGAAGAGAACGTATTGCCCGAAGCTCTGGCGACCATCGGCATCATGGGGCCGTTGGGCACCGAAGACGGTCTGGTCAAGTTGTGCCTGGAGCGCGGTGAGCTGGTCAGCGTGCGGCAGGAACTGATTGATGCCGGCAGCTCGGCGCAGTTCTCGTCGTTGCAGGCGTGTATTCCGCTGATCGATGCCGAAGGTCGTTTGCTGGCCATTCTGGCGGTGCGGCAGATGCCGTTCTTCGCGTTCCAGGATCGCACCCTGAGCCTGTTGGCGTTACTCGCCGGGCACATCGCCGACCTGCTGCGCCGCGACCCGCAAGTGCTGCAACTGGCCGACGCCGATGCGCAGCAGTTCACCCTGCAACTCAAGCGTTCGCTGGTGGATGTCGAGCAGCACAAACTGGCGGCCGGTCTTTTTGCCTTCGAAATGACCCGTCCCAACGAAGAGCTGTCGCGTCTGTTCGAACGCAGCCAGCGTGGCCTCGACCTGCAATTGCCGCTGCGTAACAACCGCGATCATCAGCTGTTGCTGGTGCTGTTGCCGTTGACCAGTCCGCAAGGCACCGAAGGCTATCTGGCGCGGATGAACCTGATGTTGCACGAGCACTTTGGCATTGAAAGCAGCCTCGACAGCCTCGGCGTGCGCGTGTTGCCGTTCAACCTGGAGCCTGGCTGTGAACGCAACGGGCTGCGTAATTTCCTGTTCAACGAGTGTGGCCTGAATGATCAGCAAGTGGCTGTTTAGCGGAGCCTTGTTGTTAGAGGCGGGCAGTTGGGCCAGCTTGTGGCTCGCGGCGCCCGAGTTACAACAATTGCTGGTGTTTACCCTCAGCCACGGCCTGGCGTGCGTGATGTTGTGCGCGGCCGTGTGGCTGTTGCTGCCGGCGCGTTACCGTTCGCCGCTGCCGTGGAGCCCGCTGTTTATTTTCAGCCTGGCGTTCTTCGTGCCAGTACTCGGCGCGGTCGGCGTGGTGGCGGCGATCTTCCCGGCGCTGTACCTGCCGCGCAAACGCGACAAGCAAGCGTGGCAAGCGGTGGGCATCCCGAAACTGCCGTTCCGCGCGCAGTTGCAACTGCACTCGCCGATCTTTGCCGATGGCGGTTTGCAGGATGTTTTACGGCATGCGCCCGATCCGGATCAGCGTCTGGCGGCGCTATTGGCTACTCGGCGCATGCCCGGCAAAGAAGCGGTGCCGATCCTCAAACTGGCCCTCGGTGACCCAAGTGACGATGTGCGCCTGCTGGCGTATTCGATGCTCGACAAGCAGGAAAGCGATATCAACCTGCACATCCAGATCGCACTCGGCGAACTGACCGACGCCAACACCAAGGCGGCGGGAGCGCTGCACGGCAGGCTGGCGCGCTGGTATTGGGAGCTGGCGTACCTGGGCCTGGCGCAAGGCAGTGTGCTCGACCATGTGCTGACCCAGGCCAGCAAACATGCCGAGCAAGGCTTGAAAGCGGGCGAGGGCGGTGAGCTGTTTCTGCTGGCCGGGCGCATTGCGCTGGAGCGAGGTGACGTCGAGCGTGCCGAAGTGCTGCTGAGTCAGGCGCAAGAGAACGGCATGGGCGCGGCGCAGGTGCTGCCGTTTCGTGCGGAGCTGGCGTTCGAGGCCGGTCGTTACCACGAAATTCCCGGTTTGCTCGCCCGTCTTCCCGAGGAAACCCGTCAGCGGCCGCCGTTCGCCGCATTGGTCAGGAGCTGGACATGAGTCACAAGGAACAGGCACCGGTTGCCGACATCTGTCTGCTGCTCGAAGGCACCTGGCCTTACGTGCGTGGCGGCGTTTCCAGCTGGATTCACCAGATGATCCTCGGCCTGCCGGAACTGACCTTTTCGGTGATGTTCATCGGCGGCCAGCGTCAGGCCTATCCGACCCGTCGCTACGAAGTTCCGGTGAACGTGCTGCACATCGAAGAAGTGTTTCTCGAAGATGCGACCCATCCGACCGGCAGACTGGTGGTGCCTCGCGAGGCCGACGAACAGCAGTTGCAGGATTTATATCGCTTCCTGCATCACCCGGACGCGCCAGACCCGGCCCTGGGCGAACGCTTGCTCGACTGCATCGCCCAGGGCCGCATGACCCTCGACGACGTGCTGCGCAGCCGGGCCAGTTGGGAGTCGTTGAGCGAAGGTTATCGCCAGCATTGCGCCGACCCGTCTTTCGTCAATTATTTCTGGACCCTGCGCGCGATGCAGTCGCCGTTGCTGATGCTCGCCGAAGCCGCGCAACGGATGCCGAAAGCGCGGGTGCTGCATTCGATTTCCACCGGGTATGCGGGCTTTCTGGGTTGCATCCTCAAGCAGCGCTGGAACTGCACTTACTTGCTCAGCGAGCACGGGATCTACACCAAGGAACGCAAGATCGACCTGGCCCAGGCCAGCTGGATTGCCGAGAGTTCCGGTCAGGCGCTGAACCGCAGCCTGGATGCCGGCTCGGGTTACATCCGCACGTTGTGGGTGCGTTTCTTCGAGCGCATCGGCCAGCTGACGTACAACAGCGCCGACAACATCATCGCGCTCTACGACGGCAACCGTCAGCGGCAGATCAAGGACGGCGCCCTCGCGGCCCGCACCCAAGTCATTCCGAACGGCATCGACCTGCCGGTTTGGACCGCGGCCCTGGAATCCCGCGCTCACGGCATCGCGCCGGTGGTCGGTTTGATCGGCCGTGTGGTGCCGATCAAGGACGTGAAAACCTTTCTGCGGGCGATGCGCGGCGTGATCAGCGCCATGCCGCAAGCCGAAGGCTGGATCGTCGGCCCGGAAGAAGAAGACCCGGAATACGTCAGCGAATGCCGCAGCCTGATGGCCAGTCTGGGCCTGGAGGGCAAGGTGCATTTTCTTGGCTTCCAGCGCATTCAGGACATCCTGCCGAAAC
Organism: Pseudomonas sp. LBUM1669; assembly: GCF_059695705.1. Classification (NCBI taxonomy): domain Bacteria; kingdom Pseudomonadati; phylum Pseudomonadota; class Gammaproteobacteria; order Pseudomonadales; family Pseudomonadaceae; genus Pseudomonas; species Pseudomonas sp. LBUM1669. The sequence goes on from NZ_CP166784.1 coordinate 874,483, forward strand.
TCGGCCTGATGGTGCTGACCTCGATCAGTGAAGCGCAGCCGCTGGTGATCCTCGAAGCCTGGGCCGCCGGTACGCCGGTGGTCAGCAGCGACGTGGGATCGTGCCGCGAGCTGATCGAAGGCGGCAGCGCTGAAGACCGCGACCTCGGCCACGCCGGCAAAGTGGTGGCGATTGCCGACCCACAAGCCACATGCACGGCGATCCTTGAACTGTTGCGCAGCCCGCGCCGCTGGCAGGCCGCCCAGGCCAGCGGCTTGTCGCGGGTTACTCGTTATTACACCGAAGCCTTGATGCTGCAGCGTTACCGCGACCTGTATCAAGCCGCCATGGAGAACAGCTAAATGGCCGGTATTGGCTTTGAACTGCGAAAAATCCTTTCCCGCGATTCCTACACCGCGACCTTGCACGCCTACGTCTACGCCGGGCTGATTAGTTCCGGGCCGTGGGTGTTGTCGATCATCAGCGTGATGCTGGTGGGCATCATCAGCATCGGCCTGCTGCTGCCGAACATGCTGGTCGGGCAGTTCCTGGTGACGGTGACGTACCTGATGGCCACCTCGTTGATCCTGACGGGCGGCTTGCAGCTGTTCTTCACGCGCTTCGTCTCCGACCGCTTGTTCGAGCACAAGTACGATCAGATCCTGCCCAACCTGTTGGGCGTGTTGTTGCTGGTCACCCTCGGCGCCGGACTGCTGGGCATTGTGGTGCTGGGCCTGTTATTCGACGAGCCGCTGATTTACCGCGTGCTGGTGTTGGCGAACTTCGTGGTGCTGTGCAACTTGTGGCTGGTGATCATCTTCCTCTCGGGGATGAAGGCCTATAACCGCATTCTGCTGGTGATGCTGGTGGGTTACACGCTGATGGTCGCGAGCGCCTACCTGCTGAGCTTTTTGCAGATGCCGGGCTTGCTGCTGGCGCTGTTGATCGGGCACAGCACGCTGCTGTTTCTGTTCCTCTACGACATCCTGCGCGAGTACCGCGCCGAGAAACTGATCGCCTTCGATTTCCTCGACCGGCGCAACGTGTTCCTCAGCCTGCTCGCCACCGGTTTCTTCTACAACCTGGGGATCTGGATAGACAAATTCCTGTTCTGGTTCAATCCCGGTACCTCCAACGAAATCGTCGGCCCGCTGCGCGCCTCGATCCTTTACGACTTGCCGATCTTCCTCGCGTACCTGGCGATCATCCCTGGCATGGCGGTGTTCCTGGTGCGCATCGAGACTGATTTTGCGGAGTGGTACGACCGCTTGTTCCGGGCGATCCGCGAGGGGGAAACCCTGCAGCACATCGGGCAGCTCAAAACCGAAATGACCTTGTCGATCCGCCAGGGTCTGCTGGAAATCTGCAAGGTCCAGGGGCTGACGGCGGTGCTGTTGTTCCTGTTCGCGCCGCGCCTGCTGGACTGGCTGGGCATCTCCAGTTATTACCTGCCGCTGTTCTACATCGACCTGATCGGTGTGAGCATTCAAGTGGTGTTCATGGCGTTGCTCAACGTGTTCTTTTACCTCGACAAGCGCACCGTAGTGCTTGAGTTGTGTGTGCTGTTTGCGGTGTTGAACGCGATGCTGACGCTGTTCAGCATGTACCTGGGGCCAAGCTTCTTCGGGTACGGGTTTACGCTGTCGTTGCTGATCTGTGTATTGCTGGGTTTACACAGGCTTTCAACGGCGCTGGAAGATCTGGAGTACGACACGTTTATGTTGTCTCGCTGACGGTTGTTTCGGGCGTGAAAAAGGCACTGGCGGTTACCCGCTCAGTGCCTTTTTTTCGTCCGACTGACGTCACTTGTGAGTCTGGGTTGCGCTGCTAGGCTTGAACTCCCGGCCCCATCATCTGTTGCTTCCAATCAGGAGTCACGATCATGAGCACTGCACTGGAAACCGTCCTATACACCGCAAAAACCCACACCGTCGGCGGCCGCACCGGCACCGGAAAATCCAGCGATGGCGAGTTGGACGTCAAATTCAGCTCGCCCGGCTCGGGCAAGCCGGGCACGAATCCGGAGCAACTGTTTGCGCTGGGGTATTCCGCCTGTTTCATCGGTGCGATACAGGTGGCGGCGGGCAAGATGAAAATCAAATTGCCGGAAGACACGTCGGTGGATGCCGAGGTGGATCTGGGTAAAACCGGTGCTGGGGACTTTCAATTGGCGGTCAGGTTGAACGTCAATTTTCCCGGGTTGGAGGAGGGGGTGAAACGGGAACTGGCTGAGGCTGCGCATCAGCTCTGCCCGTATTCGCGGATGACGCGGGGGCATGTGTCGGTGGATTTGAAAGTCCTTTAACTCCCAACCACGCACCGGACTGCTTTTGTGGGAGTGAGCCTGCTCGCGATAGCGATTGTTTGTTCAACATGGATGTCGACTGACACACCGCCATCGCGAGCAGGCTCGCTCCTACAGGTGATCTCCAGCGAACACAAAATCTGTGTACGGCAAAAATTCAATGTGGGAGCGGGCTTGCTCGCGAATACGGTTTGTCATTCAACATGGATGTGACTGACACACCGCTTTCGCGAGCAAGCCCGCTCCCACAATGAATCAACTGTGTGGCGCAGATTTCGGCACGACAACGTTATCCAGCATCCGATTCACCGCCAGTTCCGCCAGCATCACAATCTGCTGAATCGCCATCGCCGTGTGCCGATGCGGCCCTTCCAGATACCCCGCAAAATCACCCGCCATCACACTGGCCTGGGCCAACGATTCACAGGTATGGGCGAGCAGGTCTTCGTCCTTGATATCCGGCGCAATGAGAAACATCGTGCTCGGTTTGCGGGAAACGGGGGATTTCAGGGCGGAGGGATTGAGGTAGTGATTGAGTGCGCGGTCAGCGGCTTCGTTGAGTTTTTTTGAATCGAGGGATTCGTAGGGGGAAACGTCATCGGCTTCGGGAGTGGGTAATTTTTCTTTCGACATTGGGAAGCTCCGTATCTCGTCTGGACTACTGAATAGCTCCTACCTCGGGTTTCCAGGCCCGGTCGTTGATGTGCAGCGACCGACAAAGCCTATCCGCTCATCTTCCTACCCGACAACCGCCAGGACCTGTCGGAAACATTCCCAAGATTCATGGCGTCTGTAGGACTCCAGGCCTTGTCCGAAGCCCCAACCCCAAACTTCAACCCGCCCCAATTCCAGCCCTTCGACTGCTTCGTATAGCAGCCCGCCTGATTCTTGGGCTCGGTATCACAGGCAGTTCGCCCGTTCTTATTGGTGTCAGTGGTGCGGTCGTTGTAGTGCGCACAGCCGGACGTCAGGGAACGGGTTAACGCGACGATCAGTACGTTGAGTTTCATGGCGGCATCCTTGCGGGTAGGACGCCAGCATAGGTCCGCTTGTGTTTAACCAAAAATCGCTAACCCCCAGATGCAACAAAACCCGCACTTGGCGGGTTTTGGTTTGCTTCGTATTTGGTGGAGCCGGGGGGATTTGAACCCCCGTCCGCCAGTACTCCGCTGTCGGTACTACATGCGTAGCCGTTTCTATTAAGTTAACCCTCAGCGACCCGAAGGGCAGGGTGCTTTGGGCGAGTTGTGTAAGTTTTAGCCGCTTCGTCCACAACGTACTGCACGGCGATTCTGTTCTATATGACAATCACTTTGGGTTTACAGACATCCCCTGGTGATTGCTGGACCCGAAGGTACCAGAAGCTCAGGATCTAAAGCTGCTTACGCAGCGAGAGAGAATTCCTGGCCGTAGGTTTCGTCATTGGCAACTATAAGTAGTTGCAACAGTGGATTTACGAGTTCTGTTACCAACTCGGCATGCACCTAAAGTTTCGCAACCGGCGTCGAATCCTAAACGGCCCCGAGCCTGTTGCTCTGTGAATCATGGTGAGCAACAAGCCTGCGCAGTGTACGCCAAACGCGTGAGAAGGCCAACCCGAAGGTTGGCCGCGAGTGATTATGGGTTGGGTTCGTTGCTCAGTTTGTCAGCGCCAATGCCTGGATGGCCTCGGTGGCGCATTTTTTGTCGTCCCCGGCGGCTTTTGAAGTTTTGGCGCTGGCCAGCAGTCTTTTGATCTCCGGTGCGTTGGTGGAGGTCGCTGGTAGCGTATTCACTTTGGCTTCGAGCTCCTGCAGTTTGCTCGTACAAAGGTCGTTGTCCGCAGCAAATACCGGAGAGGCCAACATTGCAGCAGAAATGAACAGACCAGCGAGTGCGGTACGTTTCATGGATATCTCCTAGAACTGATGGTCTCGGTGCTGCCATATGAGCGGGGCTCGGCCGAGGTCCGAAAACAAGCCACGATTGATGGGGCCTACTTAAAAGACTACGGCGCTGCGCAGGAATTCGGTTTTTGCAAAAAAGGCTATGAAAAAACTGTTTGATAGGAGCAATGGCACTAAAGGGGATTGCCAAACCCCCAGAGGAAACAAAACCCGCAATAGGCGGGTTTTGGTTTGCTTCATATTGGGTGGAGCCATTGCGCCAACAAGGCCAACCCGAGGGTTGGCCCTGAGCGGGATTATTTCCCGCCTTTGCTCGCGTTCTTGAGATCCTGGATGGTTTGGTTGGTCTCGGCGATGCAATCGTCAGTCCCTTCCTTGGTGCCTTTTGCATGATCGGCTTGGGCTTTTTTGACGCTTTCCATGACCTGTTCAGTCATATCCGGTGGAATCTGTGCCTTGGCATTTTCGATGGTTTGCAAGTTGGTCGTACACAGATCTTTTTCGGCGGCAAACGAGGTGGACGCCATCAGTGAGGCAGTAACGAACAGACCTAACAGTACAGAACGTTTCATGTGTATCTCCTTGAACTGAGGGTCCAGGCATCGCTGGCCGTCAGGACGGGCTGCCGAGTTTTGGTAAAGCCCGGCAATGTCCGGGCTTAATGAGTGGACTATGGCAGCGCGTCAGGGTTCTATTTTTCTTGCGTGCCCCTTGCCTGCGTTACCCGGTCCACCAAATAGACTAGTCCGTGATAATCGATTCCGCCGTATTGCGTCAATCCGATCTCACAAGTGCGACTGGTGGAAATCCCTTCGCTGCACTGCTGCACCGCATCCTTGAGCGTGCGTAGCGAATGAGCATTCAACTCCGGCGTGGTGAATCCCTTGTCCCCGGCAAACCCGCAACAGTGAATGCCCTCGGGAATGACCACGTTGTTGCTGCATCTGCGCGCCAGGTCGATCAGCGCCTGACTCTCGCCAAGGTGCTGGGTGCTGCAAGTGACGTGCACCGCGATCGGCGCTTCCTGCGGAGTGAAATCCAGGCGATCCATCAAGTGGGTGCGGATGAATCGCACCGGGTCGTACAGGTCCAGTCGAACTTCGCCAAGGTCCTGAACCAGGCGCAAGGTGCAGGGGCTGGTGTCGCAATAGATTGGATCGAGTCCGCCACGACTGGCGTGGAGCAATGCGCCGATCAACTCCTGGCGTTTGTGTTCGGCTTGTTCGGCATAGCCCTTGGACGCGAACGGCTGGCCGCAGCAGAGGTTGTCCAGATTGTCCGGAAACACCACCTGATAACCGGCTTTTTCCAGCAGCCCACGGGTTTTGTCGTACAGCGACATCTGCTCTTTATCGCCCGCCGCCGGGCCCATGACCCGTGAGACGCAGGCCGCGAGATAGACCACGCGAGGGCGCTCATCCATTACAACCGGGCTGAAGCGAATGGCTTTTTCCGGCTGCGGCATGGCGTTGGTCCATTGCGGGACCTGGCCTTTGGACAACTTAGTCAGCGTCGCCGAAATCTTCGCCAGGCGCGGTGCGCCCAGCAGCATCCGCGCGCCGTTGGCGACATGCAGGGTGAAGCGTGCACCTTGCAGCGCGGTGGCGAAATTTCCTTCAAGCCAGTTGGCGGTTTTCGTATGCGTCGCCTTGCGGCTGCGAAGCTTTTTCACCAGCTCGCCGGTGTTGATGCCTACAGGGCAACGCTGCGCACACAAACCGGTGGCGGCGCAGGTGTCGATGCCTTGGTATTCGTAGGCGGCTTCAAGTTCGGAGGTGTCGACGCCTGCGCGTTTCTTCGCCTGAATGTCCCGCCAGATCACGATGCGCTGGCGCGGGCTCAGGGTCAGGCCTTTTGACGGGCAGACCGGTTCGCAGAAACCACACTCGATGCACTTATCCACAATCTCGTCTGCGGCCGGCAGCGGTTTCAGGTGCTTGAGGTGGATCTGCGGATCCTCGCTGAGCACCACGTCCGGGTTGAGAATGCCGTTAGGGTCGAGCAGCCGTTTGAGTTGCCACATCAGTTGATAGGCATCGCTGCCCCATTCCAGCTCGACAAAGGGCGCCATGTTGCGACCCGTGCCGTGCTCGGCTTTCAGCGAGCCGCCGAATTCCACTGCCACCAACTGCGCCACGTCGTCCATGAACGCTTGGTAGCGTGCGACTTCTTCCGGGTTGTTGAAGCCTTGGGTGAAGACGAAGTGCAGATTGCCTTCCAGTGCGTGTCCGAAAAGGATTGCTTCGTCGTAGTGATGTTTGTCGAACAGTTCGATCAGCCGGTTTACGCCGATGGCCAGCTGTTCAACCGGGAAGGTCACGTCTTCGATGATCACCGTGGTGCCGGTTTTACGCACCGCGCCGACGGCAGGGAAGGTGTCTTTGCGGATTGCCCAGAGCCGGGCGTTCTCAACCGGGTCTTCGGTGAAATCGACTTGTTTCTCCACGGGAAACGAGGTCAATGACGCCATGATGTGCGCCAGTTGCTCGCGCAGCAATGTGGACGATGCGGCGCGGGATTCGATCAGTAACGCGCAGGCATTGTTCGACAGCTGTTGTACGAAAGCCGGCATGCCGGGTTTGTCCTGCACCGAGCGCAGGCTGCGCCGGTCCAGCAGTTCTACCGCTGACACCGGTTGGCTTTTCAGCACGGTGACGGCGTTGCAGCAGGTTTCTACATCCGGGAACACGATCAGCGCCGAGGCCTTGTTCGGGTGGTCGATGACCGTGTCGTAGGTCACCGCGCTGATGAAGCCGAGCGTGCCTTCGGAGCCCACCAGCAAGTGGCTCAAGATATCCACAGGCTCGTCGAAATCCACTAGCGCATTGAGTGACAGGCCGGTGGTGTTTTTCAGACGGTATTTGTGGCGGATTCTTGCGGCCAGTTCGGCATTGGCGCGGGTCTCGCGGCCCAATGTTGCCAGACGCTCGAGCAGCGAAGCATGGCTCTGGCGAAACGCCGCCACACTTGCCGCATCTTCGGTATCGAGACGGCTGCCGTCGGCCAGTACCAGACGAATACCGGCCAGCGTGTGGTAGGTGTTCTGCGCCGTGCCGCAGCACATGCCGCTGGCGTTGTTGGCGACGATGCCGCCGATTTTGCAGGCGTTGATCGAGGCCGGGTCGGGACCGATCTTGCGCCCGAACGGCGCCAGCCAGGCGTTGGCCTGCGCGCCGATCACGCCCGGTTGCAGGCGGATTTGCGTGCCTTGGCCGCGGATCTCGCGCCCGTTCCAGTTATCCCCAAGCACGATCAGCACCGAATCGCTGATGGCCTGGCCGGACAGGCTGGTGCCGGCCGCGCGGAAGGTCACCGGGACCTGGTCACGTTGCGCCAGTTTGAGCAGCGCGACCACTTCGTCTTCGGACTCGACACGGATCACCAGTTTCGGAATCAGCCGATAAAAACTGGCGTCGGTGCCGAAGGCCAATGTCGACAACGGGTCGTCGAAGCGTCGCTCTTGGGGAATCAGTTGCTGCGCATCTCGCAGGAAAGCCGCCGGTAGAGTCATTGGTCCTCCAGGATCAAAACCACCAGGTCTTTCGGACCGTGCGCGCCGTAGGCCAGGACTTGCTCGATGTCAGCGGTTTTCGACGGGCCGGACACCAGCAGGGCGTTGGTCGGCATGCCTTGCGCCCAATTGAATTCCTGCTGGACCTGATAGAAGTTGTCGCGGATTTCACTGGCCCTCAGCAGGGCAAAATGCACCGGCGGCACCAGGCTCATCAAGCGCGGTTCTTCCGGTGTCGGCCAGAGAATCAGACTGCCGGTGGCGGCGATTGCACCGAGGGTGGTGGTCAGGCTGGCCGGGGTGTCGTTGAACAGCTCGGCTTTCCACTCTTCAACCGGGCGGTCGTAGGACTTGAGTGTCGGCAGGCCTGGATTGTTCGCCCAGTGTTGAGTGACGCGTTGGCCGTGAGGCGTAGTCGGTGCGATCAACAAGCTCGGCAACTGGCGGTCTCGCAGCAACTGTGCGAGCAGCGCCGGCCAACCTTCGCCGGACGTCAGGTGGATTTCGGTGTGCACCGCTTCCATCAGTTTGCGCAGTTGTGGGATGCGTTGTTCGGCGGTGTAGGTATAAGGCGCTGTCACCAGCTCGACGTCGAACGCGTCAGGCACCGGCGTGGTGCCTGTCAGACTTTTCCGTAGTTTGGCGAGGATGTTTTGCTTGGCGCTCATCAACGATCTCCCTGTTTGGCCAGATGTTCACGGGCCATGTCATGCAGTGAGCGGGCAGCGGGTTTCGGTGCGCTGTGGTTTTGCGTCCACGGACCAACATTGTTCGGTGCCAGGGCGCGCAGCCGTGTGGCGAAAAAGCCGAACAGACGATACAGCGTCGGCGAGCTGTTGAGTCTGGCCCAGGCGTTCCAGATAAAACGTTCCTTGCGCGAATACTTGCTGCCCTGGCCGCGCATGACTTGATGCGGACTGTCCGGGGCTTTGACATTCTCTTCCCGCAGGCGACGCAGCAGTGCCGGGATCGGAATTTTTACCGGGCAAACTTCACCGCAGGCGCCACACAACGACGACGCGCTCGGATGGTCCGGGACGTTCGCCAGGCCGACCATGTGCGGGGTGATGATTTTTCCGATAGGCCCAGGGTAAACCTCCCCATAGGCGTGACCGCCGATTCGAGTGTAGACCGGGCAATGATTCATACAGGCGCCGCAGCGGATGCAGTTCAGGGTCTGGCGCAATTCGCTGTCGGCGAAGGCCTGGCTGCGGCCGTTGTCGAGCAGGACCAGATGCACTTCTTGCGGGCCGTCGAGTTCATGCGCCTTGCGCGGGCCGGAGATCATGTTGACGTAGGTGGTGATTGGCTGGCCGAGGGCCGAGCGCGTCAACAGCGACAGCAGCGGTACCACGTCGCGCAGGTTTTCCACGACTTTTTCGATGCCGGTGACGGCGATGTGCACCGGTGGCACCGTGGTGGTCATGCGTCCGTTGCCTTCGTTTTCCACCAGCAGCAAGGTGCCGGTTTCGGCCACGGCGAAGTTGACGCCGGAGACGCCGATGTCCGCTTCGAAGAATTTCTGTCGCAAGACTTTGCGACCGATCTGAATGAGTTGGTCAACGTCCTTGGTGTACTCCACGCCAAGTTTGTCGTGAAACAAGGACGCGACCTGACCGGCATTCTTGTGGATCGCCGGCATAATAATGTGTGAAGGCTTCTCGTGATCGAGCTGGACGATGTACTCCCCCATGTCCGACTCCAGGCATTCAATGCCTTGAGCTTCGAGGACATGGTTCATCTCCATCTCTTCGCTGACCATCGATTTGCCCTTGATCACTTGCCGCCCCTCGTGAGCGCGGATGATCGAGAGAACGATGCCATTGGCCTCGTCCACCGTTTCCGCCCAGTGCACTGTCACACCGTTGCGGGTCAGGTTCTGTTCAAGCTGCTCGAGCAGGTCGGGCAACTTTGATAAAGCACGGGCGCGGACAGCATTGCCCAACGATCGCAAATGTTCTCTTTCATGGGCATCGCTGAAGGACGCTGCCCGTTTTGTCATCAGAGAATCCATCGCAGTGCGAAAGTTATTTCGCAGCTGCTTGTCACCCAATGCCTTGTGAGCCCGGGTGCGAAAATCTTCTTCCACGGCAACCGTAGGAATAATCGCGGAAGCGTTCATAGAGCACCTCCGGTTCGCTGCCAAAGGAAACTGGCCAAATGTTGGCCGCGCAACGCTTCCTTCTGTTTCTCCAGCGAGCCGTTGATGTTCATCAGGCAACCGCAATCGGCACTGAGTACCTTGTGTGCGCCGGATTCCTTCAACGACCTTGTTTTGTCAGCCACCATCGCGCCGGAAATATCTGGCATACGGACGCTGAAAGTCCCACCGAAGCCACAGCATTCGCTTTCGTGGCTGTGATCGACGCGTTCCACGTTGCCCAGCTGCGCCAGCAACTCGCGGCCATGCAAGTGGGTGTTCATTTCACGACGTGCCGAACACGAGGTGTGCAACGCCACTTTTACCGGCGCACCGCTGTCCTTGAGCTGCACCTTGCAGACGAACAACAGGAACTCGGCCAGTTCATAAGTCCGGGCCGCCAGCGCCTGAACCTGCTTCAACGTCTGCGGCTCGTCCTTGAACAAGTCGGCGTAGTGTTCGCGCAACATCCCGGCACAGGATCCCGACGGCACCACCACCGGAAAGTCTCCGGCGAACAGCGCCAGTTGCGAGCGCGCCACGGTCCTAGCCTGCTCGGTGTAGCCCGAGGTGTAGGCCGGTTGTCCGCAGCAGCTCTGTCCTTGCGGGTATTCGACCCGAATGCCTTCACGCTCCAGCAAGTGGATCGCATCCATCCCGGCTTCCGGATAGAACAAATCCACCACGCAGGTCCCGAACAGGTAGACCCGTGCCGGTTTCTCGCTAGGGTATTGCCGAGGTTCGGGCAGTGGCGGGGCGACGCGGGTCGCATTCGGCACGGCGTTGTAAAAAAGCTCGCTCATCAGGCGTGTCTCCGGGTGGGCCCGGTTATCCGTCTGTTGAGGCTGCTGAATATAGAGAGGGAAGCTTTCAGCAGCCTTACAGACCGGGTTGTGAATAGCTGACGCCGGAATCGTGGTCCGGCGTCGGTTTTTTCGATGTGGCTTGTAGTCCCTAGTGCACCAACATGCCAGTGAGCCAGTAGGCCTGGACGTAGGTGATCAGGCCGACGATGGTTGCGAAGAACAGGCTGTGCTTGAGGGTGAAGCGGAACAGGTCCGATTCCTTGCCCACCAGCCCGGTCGCGGCGCAGGCCACGGCGATCGATTGCGGCGAGATCATCTTGCCGGTCACGCCGCCGCTGGTATTTGCCGCCACCAGCAGCACATCGCTCACGCCGATCTGGTGCGCGGTGGTCGCTTGCAGCGAACTGAACAGGGCGTTGGACGAGGTATCGGAACCGGTCAGGAACACGCCCAGCCAGCCGAGGAATGGCGAGAAGAATGGGAATGCCGCGCCAGTGCCTGCCAATACCAGTGCCATGGTCGAAGACATGCCCGAGTAGTTGGTGACGAAGGCGAATGCCAAGACCATGCCGATGGACAGAATCGGCCAGCGCAGCTCGTAGAAGGTCTCTCTCAAAGTGGTCAGACCAGTTTTGATGTTGATCTTCAGCACCAGCATCGAGATCAGCGCGGAGAAGAAAATCGCCGTGCCGGTCGCGGAAATCGGATCGAGTTTGAACACCGCTGGAATGGCATTCGGCGCAGTCACGATCGGCGCGACCTTGATCACCATCTGATCCAGGTGCGGGATGGCGAAGTTGAACACCCAGCTGTACATCGAACCGCCGGCGGCGAACATGGCTTTGAACGGTTTCAGGGTCCAGATGGTGACCAGCACGGTGAGGATCAGGAACGGCGACCAGGCTTTGACGATTTCGAACAGGCTGTAAGGCGACGCCACGCTGGTGCGCGGCTGGCCGAAACCGCCGGCGCTGGCGGTCACCACGGATGCCGAAACGGCACCGGCGATGTGTTGGCCGGCGGCGCGTTTTGGCTGCCAGACTTTCAGGAACAGCGTCAGGGAAATCAGGCTGGCCAGGGCCGAGGTGATGTCCGGCAACTCCGGGCCGATGAAGTTCGACGTGAAGTATTGGGTGATGGCAAAGCTCAAGCCGGCCACCAGCGCAGCAGGCCAGGTCTCCCGAACGCCGCGCAGGCCGTCCATCATGAACACCAGCCAGAACGGCACGAACAGCGACAGCAACGGCAGTTGGCGACCGGTCATGGCGCCGATCTTGAACGCGTCGATGCCAGTCACTTGCCCGGCCACGATGATCGGAATCCCCAAGGCACCGAAGGCCACCGGCGCGGTGTTGGCGATCAGGCACAGGCCGGCGGCGTACAGCGGGTTGAAGCCCAGTCCTACAAGCAGCGCGGCGGTGATCGCTACCGGCGCACCGAATCCGGCGGCACCTTCAAGGAACGCACCGAAGCAGAAGCCGATCAGCAGAACCTGCAAACGCTGGTCGTCGGTGATCGACAGCACCGAGCTGCGGATCACTTCGAACTGACCACTCTTGACCGTCAGTTTGTAGAGGAACACGGCCGCGACAATGATCCAGGCAATCGGCCACAGACCGTAGGCAAAGCCATAACCTGCAGCGGCGAAGGCCATATCAACCGGCATCTGGAAAGCAAAGATTGCAACGGCGATGGACAACGCCAAGGTAATGCTGCCGGCCACATGGCCTTTGAGGCGGAACACCGCCAACGCCAGGAAGAAAAACACGATGGGGATAACGGCCGCGAGCGCGGAGACGCCAAGGCTGCCGAGCGGGGTATAGAGCTGTTGCCAGGTTTGCATATGGGGTGGCCCCTAATTGTTGTTGGTCAGGCACTGGTCAGCGTTCTTGGATAATTGGTAATACCAATTTACAATCGCTGTTGCCTAGGGTAAAAGCCTTGTATGCGGTGTGTCAATTTGTCGCCCTAAAACTTTTGTCGAATATGTGCTGAGTCGTGGGCTTGATCCGCTTTAACAAATGCCGTCTGGTAGGTGCTGGCACAGCGCCGATAGGCCAGAATAGAGAGCCCGGCGAGCCGTCGGGACCGTGGAGAATTGAGTTATGGGGTTTGATCAGATTCGTCAGCGCCGTTTGTCTGACGATATTGTCGAGCAGCTCGAGGGGATGATTCTCGAAGGCACGTTGAAGTCTGGCGAGCGCTTGCCGGCCGAGCGCGCGTTGGCCGAGCAGTTCGGTGTGTCGCGCCCTTCGTTGCGCGAGGCGATCCAGAAACTGGCGGCCAAAGGCTTGCTGGTCAGTCGCCAGGGGGGCGGCAATTATGTGGTGGAATCGCTGGGTTCGACCTTCAGCGATCCGCTGTTGCATCTGTTGGAAAGCAATCCCGAAGCCCAGCGCGATCTGCTGGAATTTCGCCACACGCTGGAGGCGTCCTGCGCCTATTACGCGGCACTGCGCGCAACGGATGTCGATCGCGAGCGACTGACCGCGGCTTTCGATGAATTACAGGACTGCTACACGCGTCACGATGAAGTGAGCCGGGCGGAAGAGGGCGCGGCGGATGCGAAATTTCACCTGGCGATTGCTGAAGCCAGTCACAACGCGGTGTTGCTGCACACCATCCGTGGGCTGTTCGATCTGCTCAAGCGCAACGTGGTGACCAACATTGGCGGGATGTACAAGCAGCGCACGGAAACCCGCGACATGCTGATCACGCAGCACCGGGAGTTGTACCTGGCGATTATCGAAGGGCGAGCGGAACAGGCGCGAGAAGTCTCCAGCCGACATATCCTGTATGTGCAGGAAGTGCTGGAAGAAGTGCGTCAGGAAGTGCAGCGCATGGCCCGGGCGGAGCGGCGCAAGGGGATGTAGGGATGACTGTGGCGAGGGAGCTTGCTCCCGCTCGACTGCGCAGCAGTCGCCGGCAGTCTTCAAGCGAGGGCTGCTTCGCACCCCAGCGGGAGCAAGCTCCCTCGCCACAATCAGGCCGAAAGATTAGTCTTCCTTGCCCTTGTTACGCACTGCACGCTGCAACTCGCGACCGGCGTCGCGTTCGCGTTCGGTATCACGCTTGTCGTATTCCTTCTTGCCCTTGCCCAGAGCGATCTCGCACTTGACCATGTGCTTGCTCCAGTACCAGGACAGGCACACGCAGGCGTAACCTTTTTGCTGCACGGCGGTGGCCAGCTTTTCAAGCTCGCGGCGGTTGAGCAGCAATTTCCGGGTGCGGGTTGGATCAGCGATGACGTGGGTGCTGGCGGTCATCAGTGGCGTAATGTGGCTGCCGAGCAGCCAGGCTTCGCCATCCTTGAGCAGCACGTAACTGTCAACCAGTTGCAGCTTGCTTGCCCGCAGACTTTTTACTTCCCAGCCGGCCAGGACCAGACCAGCCTCGAACTTATGTTCGATGAAGTAATCGTGTCGCGCCTTTTTGTTTTGCGCGATGGTCCCTGTTGGGTGTTTCTTCTGTTTAGCCATAGGGGCGGCATTATAGGGAGTTGCACGCAAGTCGGCTACGGTATCGCTACGTGCTTGAGCAGGTTGATTGAATCCCGGACAATGCGGCCTCTTTTTTGAACGCTTGGGCGTGATAACGATGTCGACAGACAAGGTTTCTGTCCACGGCAGTTGGGCTAGCCGCTGGGTCTTCATACTCGCCGCGACCGGTTCGGCCGTGGGCCTGGGTAGTATCTGGAAATTCCCGTACATGGTCGGCGTCTATGGTGGCGGCGCCTTTGTGCTGATGTTCCTGGCCTGTATCGCGCTGATCGGTGTGCCGGTCATGCTGGCCGAAACCCTGATAGGCCGCCGCGCGCGGCAGAGCCCGGCCAACGCCTTGAAGGTGCTGGCGGTGGAGGCGGGGCATTCGGGCAAGTGGTCCTGGGGCGCGTTCGCCGGGATGATGACGGCGTTGTTGATCCTGTCTTTCTATAGTGTGGTCGGCGGCTGGTCGCTGGATTACATCATCGACATGGGCCGTGGCGACTTCCAGGGGGCAACGCCCGATCAGGTCGGCGCTTACTTTGGCAATGTGATCGCCGATCCGTGGCGCCTGACACTTTGGCACACGATTTTCATGCTGCTGTCTGCCGTCGTGATCGCCAAAGGCGTGGTCGCCGGGCTTGAACGCAGCCTAAGAATCATGATGCCGCTGCTCTTTGTGATGATTCTGGTGCTGCTGGGCTACAGCATGACCACCGGGCATTTCATGGAAGGCGTGCATTTCATGTTCGACTTCCACCCGGAAAAAGTCCTCGACGGCTTACTCCCGGCCATGGGGCACGCGTTCTTCTCCCTGAGCGTGGGCGTCGGTTCGATCATGATTTACGGCGCTTACATGCCGAAGCATTCGTCGATCTCCGGCACCGTGGTCGGCGTGGCGCTGCTCGACACCTTCGTTTCTCTGGTGGCCGGTCTGGCATTGTTTCCGATTGTGTTCGCTGCGGGCTTGAACCCGAGCGAAGGCCCGGGCCTGATGTTTGTCAGCTTGCCGTTTGCCTTCGGTAACGTAGCGTTCGGCCAGTTGATGGGCGTAGTGTTCTTCGTACTGGTCGCGGTGGCTGCCTGGAGCTCCGCGATTTCCCTGCTCGAGCCGATGGTGGCTTACCTGGTCGAGCGCACGAAAGTCAGTCGCGCCTGGGTGACTTTCTGGCTGGCGTTTATCTGCTGGTTTGTGGGGCTGGGCACGGTGTTTTCCTTCAATATCTGGAAGGAAGCCAAATTTTTCGTGAACGAAGGCGGGATGTTCCATCTCTATCAATGGGGTGCCGCAGGCGGTCTGGATTTCTTTGGCGTGATCGATTTCTTCACTTCGCGGATCATGTTGCCACTCGGTGGTTTGTGTTTCGTGGTGTTTGCAGGCTGGGTGATGGGGCGTGAAGCGGTGCGCGACGAGTTGTCGATCCGCAACCCTGCGTTGTTCGCCCTGTCCTTGTTCTTGATGCGCTATGTGGCGCCCATCGGCATTCTCGTAGTGTTTGCCGCACAGCTGTGGAAGTGACGCTGACATGACGACACACATTCAACGTTCGGCTCTGCTGCCCTACCCGGCGCAAGCGCTGTATGACCTGGTCAACGACGTGGCGCGTTACCCGGAATTTCTGCCGTGGTGTTCCACCGCCGAAGTGCTGGAAAGCACTCCCGAACACATGCGTGCCAGTGTGGGCGTGGCCAAGGGTGGGTTGAGTCAGCATTTCGTCACCAGAAACACTTTAGTGCCTGGCCATTCGATCGAAATGAACCTCGAGGAAGGACCTTTCACCCAGTTGCACGGCATTTGGGTGTTCAAGCCGTTGGGCGAAAAGGCCTGCAAGATCAGTCTGGACCTGTCCTTCGATTATGCCGGGCCGATTGTTCGCGCAACCTTGGGGCCGCTGTTCAACCAGGCCGCAAACACGCTGGTGGACGCGTTTTGCCAGCGCGTCAAACAGATGCATGGTTGAGTCGATGGTTGACGTCGAGGTGGTCTACGCCGCAGTTGATCGTCAGGTGCTTCTCGCTGTGTCGGTGCCAGCAGGAACGACAGTACGCGCGGCTTTGCTGGCGTCAGGCGTTGGCGAGGCCTTTGCGGAGCTGGATCTGGCCAATTGCCCGGTGGGGATCTTCGGTAAGGTGATCGCTGACCCGGACAGTCGTCCTGTCCAGGCAGGTGATCGCATCGAGATTTACCGGTCATTGCTGGCAGATCCGAAAGAGGTTCGTCGGCTGCGTGCCGCCAAGGCTGCCGAGGCCAAAGCCCGAAATCAGTGATCCGTTCAAACGCAGGGCAATAAAAAACCCGGAAAGTCCGGGTTTTTTATTGCGTCGCAAATTATTGCGGCGAAGTTTCCAGCGGTTCTGGCGTCGGGACCGGAACGGTTTCTACACCGTCTACGTCCTTCTGGATCTGGTCCAGCAACGAACCTGGCTTGACCGGTTTTTCCGGTTTCGGCTTCTCGGCGTTTTCTGCTGGTGCAGTGACTGTTGTACCACTGTCCTTGCCGAGAATGGCTTCGTCGCGGCTCACGCCTGGCATGAAATCACCAGAGAGGCTGACAAGTTGGTCATTTGGGTTGAAGATAACGCTAATGCGTTCCTGTTGGCGTTCACCGCCACCCGGTTGCAGGCTGTACAGATAATCCCAGCGATCGGCATGGAACGTGTCGGTCAGCAGGGGGTTGCCCATGATAAACCGTACTTGCTTACGGGTCATTCCCGGGCGTAACTGGTTTATCATGTCCTGCGTGACGACATTGCCCTGCTGGATGTCGATTTTGTAAACCCCGGGGAATGAACAACCGGCGAGTGCGAGCAGTCCCACAAAGGTGAAACTGGTTAGCAAGAGCTTGGTGTTTTGCATCGGTGGGCGACTTCCACTATCTTGGCTGGGACAACGTAAACGCCGATCATACCCGCATTAAGAGAAGCTGCGAAGCAGCATCGCGAGAAAGCTGACCATGGTTGAAAATAGCGAACTACGCAAAGCCGGCCTCAAAGTGACCCTTCCACGGGTCAAAATTCTGCAAATGCTCGATTCCGCCGAGCAACGCCACATGAGTGCCGAGGATGTTTACAAGGCGCTGATGGAGGCTGGTGAGGACGTCGGTCTGGCCACGGTTTACCGTGTACTGACTCAGTTCGAGGCAGCTGGCCTTGTGGTGCGGCACAACTTCGACGGAGGCCATGCGGTCTTCGAGCTGGATGACGGCAAGCATCACGACCATATGGTCAACGTCGAAACCAGCGAAGTGATCGAATTCTTCGACGAAGAAATCGAGCGCCTGCAGAAAGCCATCGTCGATAAGTACGGCTTCGAGATGGTTGATCACAATCTGGTGTTGTACGTACGCAAGAAAAAGTAAGCATGTCGCGCGAATTTCACATTCGCGAAACGAGCGAAGGCGACCCCAAGGTCGTCTTCGTGCTTTCTGCCGTCCTTAAATTTTTGCGCTAACGACCATTTTTTTCGCGTGAGCCAAGGATTCTTTGGTCAGATCGATGCCGCCCAGCATCCGCGCCACTTCTTCAACGCGCTCATTCTTGCTCAGTTTGGAAACAGCCGTGTGGGTTGCCTCTTCGCCGCGCACCTTGTGCACGAATAGATGTTGATGGCCCTGAGCGGCCACTTGCGGCAGGTGGGTCACCGTCAGCACCTGCCCGCGTTCACCGAGGCGGCGCAGCAACTGGCCAACGATCTCGGCGGTGGGGCCGCCGATGCCGACGTCCACTTCGTCGAACACCAGCGTCGGTACGCGTGAGGTCTGCGCTGTGATCACCTGAATAGCCAGGCTGATCCGTGACAGCTCGCCACCCGAGGCCACTTTGGCCAAGGCTTTCAATGGCTGGCCGGGGTTGGCGCTGACCAGCAGCTCTACCTGCTCAAGCCCATTGGGCAGCAGCTCGTCGCTGCTGTTAGGGCGTAATTCGATAGTGAAGCGCCCGCCGGGCATGCCCAGTCGCTGGATTTCCTGTTCCACTGCGTTGGCAAGGCTGTTCGAGGCTTGATGGCGCAGGTCGCTCAGCTCCCGAGCCTTCTCCTGATAATGACGGGCATAAGAGGCCAGCTCATCGCTCAGTCGCTCAATGGATTCGTCGTTGGCGTTCAGGGTTTCGATTTCATCCAGCAAGCGCTGCTGCATCTCGGCGACTTCGGTCGGCTGGATGCGATGTTTGCGCACCATCGTGTAGATCGCATCCAGGCGTTCTTCCAGGTACTGAAGCCGCGCCGGGTCGGCGTCGAAGTTGTCGAGAAAGCGGTTGAGCTCACCCACGGCTTCTTCGACCTGTATCTGTGCGCTGGTCAGCAGGCTGCTGGCTTCACCCAGTGCGCCGATCGAGTTATTGACGCTCGATAGACGATTGAGGCTTGCGGTCAGCGCGTTCAGGACATTGCCGGAATCACTTTCGCTGCACTGCTCGACCACTTGCCGGCAGATGCCCAGCAGGGTTTCGGCATTGGTCAGGTTCTTGTGTTCCTGTTCCAGTTGCTCCAGCTCGTTTTCGCCGAGGCCGAGGTTTTCCAGCTCTTCGAGTTGATAGCTGAGCAATTGATGGCGGGCGCGCTGCTCGTCGCCGGAATTGGAGAGACGCTCCAGCTCCTGGCGAGTCTGGCGCCAGCGTTGGGCGGCCAGTTGCACCTGACGGGCAAGGTCGGTGGCGCCGGCGTATTCGTCGAGCAGGCGGCGGTGAGTGTCGGTCTTCAGCAGGGATTGGTGTTCGTGCTGGCTGTGGATATCGATCAGCAGTTCGCCGAGGGCTTTGAGATCGCC
Organism: Pseudomonas sp. LBUM1669; assembly: GCF_059695705.1. Lineage (NCBI taxonomy): Bacteria > Pseudomonadati > Pseudomonadota > Gammaproteobacteria > Pseudomonadales > Pseudomonadaceae > Pseudomonas > Pseudomonas sp. LBUM1669. Next base: position 893,358 of record NZ_CP166784.1, read on the forward strand.
GAGCGGGCAAGGCGTGCCGTTGATATAGCCGCGTGAGCGTCCTTCTGCGGTGATTACCCGGCGAAGGATGCACGGGCCATCGCTTTCAAGGTCGCGCTCGGCGAGCCAGGCGCTGGCTTCCGGGATATCGACCAGGTCGAAGGTCGCCAGAATGTCGGCCTTGTCCGCGCCGGGACGGACCACGCCGCTGTCGGCGCGATCACCCAAGGTCAGGCCCAAGGCGTCGAGCATGATCGACTTGCCGGCGCCGGTTTCCCCGGTGATCACGCTCATCCCGCGATCGAGTTCGAGATCGAGATGTTCAACGATGGCGTAGTTATGTACGGACAGGTGCACCAGCATAAAGGCCGCTCCCAGGCTTTAGGTCTGGTTATTTATACAGTGTTTTATTTGCGCCTGACAATGCCCTCGCTTAGCTCGATTTGCTCGGTCTGACGAAATGCCTAGAGCATCGGGTCATCGCAATGCAGCGCTTTTTGTAGGGTTAATCGCAACAAACCCCTTGAAGCTGATTTTTGCGGCCCCATATACCGGGACAGAAGCGTGAGTTGAGCTCACGGACGATATTAAAAGGAGAAATCTATGGCTGACGAACAGACAGTGGATACGCAAAATCAAGACGCCAACCAGGGCTCCGCGGCTTCGGGTGAAGACCTGGCGGCTCGTGTACAAGTGCTCGAAGAGCAACTGGCAGGCGCGCAGGATCAGGCTTTGCGTGTTGCCGCCGATCTGCAGAACGTCCGCCGTCGCGCCGAGCAGGATGTAGAAAAAGCGCACAAATTCGCCCTGGAAAAGTTTGCTGGCGATTTGTTGCCGATCATTGACAGCCTGGAGCGTGGCTTGGAGTTGTCCAACCCGGATGACGAAAGCATCCGCCCAATGCGTGAAGGCATCGAGCTGACCCTGAAAATGTTCCAGGACACCCTGAAGCGCTATCAGCTGGAAACGATCGATCCGCATGGCGAACCGTTCAACGCTGTTCAGCATCAGGCAATGGCCATGCAGGAAAGCGCTGATGTTGAGCCGAACAGCGTGCTCAAGGTGTTCCAGAAGGGTTATCAGCTTAACGGTCGTCTGCTGCGCCCGGCCATGGTCGTGGTCAGCAAGGCCCCTGCGCCAGTTTCGCCTTCTATTGACGAACAGGCTTGAAATTAGCCGCAAGGCCCCCATTTAGAAGTCAAGCGTTTAAGTGCTACCGCAGTTAGCCACCACTGCTGCGGCAACCAAATCCAAAGTTTCGGGAGAGTGAACATGGGCAAAATTATCGGTATCGACCTGGGGACTACCAACTCCTGCGTCTCCGTGCTTGAAAACGGCGTAGCCAAAGTTATCGAAAACGCTGAAGGCGCGCGTACCACGCCGTCGATCATCGCTTACGCCAACGACGGCGAAATCCTGGTTGGCCAGTCCGCCAAACGTCAGGCTGTGACCAATCCGCATAACACCCTGTACGCGGTGAAGCGTCTGATCGGTCGTAAGTTCGACGAAGAAGTCGTACAGAAAGACATCAAGATGGTGCCTTACAAGATCGCCAAGGCTGACAACGGTGATGCTTGGGTTGAAGTGAACGGCCAGAAAATGTCGCCGCCACAAATCTCGGCTGAAATTCTGAAGAAAATGAAGAAAACCGCCGAAGACTACCTCGGCGAGCCAGTGACTGAAGCGGTGATCACCGTTCCGGCCTATTTCAACGACAGCCAGCGTCAAGCAACCAAAGACGCCGGCCGTATTGCTGGTCTGGACGTAAAACGCATCATCAACGAACCAACCGCAGCCGCTCTGGCCTACGGTATGGACAAGGCGAAGGGCGATCACACCGTGATCGTTTACGACCTGGGCGGCGGTACTTTCGACGTTTCCGTGATCGAAATCGCTGAAGTCGATGGCGAGCACCAGTTCGAAGTGTTGGCCACCAACGGTGACACGTTCCTGGGCGGTGAAGACTTTGACATTCGTCTGATCGACTACCTCGTCGACGAATTCAAGAAAGAAAGCGGCATGAACCTCAAAGGTGACCCGCTGGCAATGCAGCGCCTGAAAGAAGCCGCTGAAAAAGCCAAGATCGAGCTGTCCTCTGCGCTGTCGACCGACGTGAACCTGCCGTACATCACTGCAGACGCCACCGGTCCGAAGCACTTGAACGTGAAAATCTCTCGCGCCAAGTTGGAAGCTCTGGTTGAAGACCTGGTTCAACGCACCATCGAACCTTGCCGCATCGCTCTGAAAGACTCCGGTATAGACGTTGGCGCGATCAACGACGTGATCCTGGTCGGCGGTCAGACCCGTATGCCACTGGTTCAGAAGCTGGTGACCGAGTTCTTCGGTAAAGAAGCTCGTAAAGACGTGAACCCGGACGAAGCTGTAGCCATGGGTGCTGCTATCCAGGGCGCGGTATTGGCTGGCGACGTGAAAGACGTTCTGCTGCTGGACGTTAGTCCGTTGACCCTGGGTATCGAAACCATGGGCGGCGTGATGACCGCCCTGATCGAGAAAAACACCACGATTCCTACCAAGAAATCGCAAGTGTTCTCGACTGCCGATGACAACCAGGGTGCTGTGACCATTCACGTGCTGCAAGGTGAGCGTAAGCAAGCGGCTCAGAACAAGTCCTTGGGCAAGTTCGACCTGGCCGAGATTCCACCAGCGCCACGTGGCGTGCCACAAATTGAAGTGACCTTCGACATCGACGCCAACGGCATCCTGCACGTAGGCGCGAAAGACAAGGCTACCGGCAAGACCCAGTCGATCGTGATCAAGGCCAACTCCGGTCTGTCCGAGGAAGAGATTCAGCAGATGATTCGCGATGCTGAAGCCAACGTCGACGCAGATCGCCAGTTCGAAGAGCTGGCCGCTGCCCGTAACCAGGGCGATGCGCTGGTTCACTCGACGCGCAAAATGGTCGCTGATGCTGGCGACAAAGTGAGCGCTGAAGAGAAGACTGCAATCGAAGCCGCTGTTGTCGCTTTGGAAGCCGCTGTCAAAGGCGACGACAAGACTGCAATCGAAGCCAAGGTTGAAGAGCTGTCGAAAGTCTCTGCTCCAGTGGCGCAGAAGATGTACGCCGAACAGGCCCAGCCTGCCGAAGGCGCGGCACCTAATGACGAAAAAGCTGAAAAAGCCGACGACGTTGTTGATGCCGAGTTCGAAGAAGTCAAAGACCACAAGTAAGTTGTTGGTCGCCCGGTTGACTGCCTTCAGGCGGTGACTGGTAGGATGTCGCCGCGCGGGAGCTTGCTCCCGCGTTGGCGTGTCTGGAGTTAGAGAATTTTTACAGCATGCGACAACGCTCGAATGCTGGCGGTATGGCCGGGAATGCTCCTGCTTTTCGAGCCGAAAGTACCGCATTGAATCAAAGACCAGGATCGTTGAATTGACGTGAGTTGGGTCCGGGCCTGTATTGGGGCTCAACGAGTTTGGCGAGGCTCAGGAGGGGTTTGCCGGACGTCCTTAAGAGTGCAAAGACTTATGGCAAAGCGTGACTATTACGAAATATTGGGTGTTGAGCGCGGCTCAAGCGAAGCAGACCTGAAAAAGGCCTACCGTCGCCTGGCGATGAAGCACCACCCGGACCGTAATCCCGATGACAAAGCGTCGGAAGAGATGTTCAAGGAGGCCAACGAGGCCTACGAAGTTCTGTCCGATTCCAGCAAGCGTGCGGCCTACGACCAGTACGGTCATGCCGGCGTCGACCCAAGCATGGGTGGTGGCGGTGCCGGATTTGGCGGTCAGAACTTCTCCGACATCTTTGGTGATGTTTTCAGCGATTTCTTCGGTGGCGGTCGCGGCGGTGCCCGTGGCGGCGCTCAGCGCGGCAGCGACTTGCGTTACACCCTGGAGCTGAACTTGGAAGAAGCGGTGCGCGGCACGACCGTGAATATCCGCGTTCCGACACTGGTCAACTGCAAACCGTGCGACGGCTCGGGTGCCAAGAAGGGCTCCTCGCCGGTCACTTGCCCGACATGTGGCGGTATTGGCCAGGTGCGCATGCAGCAGGGCTTTTTCTCGGTGCAGCAGACCTGCCCGCGTTGCCATGGCCAAGGCAAGATCATTTCCGACCCGTGCAACTCCTGCAACGGCGAAGGCCGTGTCGAAGAGTACAAAACCCTCTCGGTGAAAGTGCCGGCCGGTGTGGATACCGGTGATCGCATTCGTCTGTCCGGCGAAGGCGAGGCGGGTGCGCAGGGTGGTCCGACGGGCGATCTGTATGTGGTGATCAATGTGCGCGAGCACGCGATCTTCCAGCGCGACGGCAAGCACCTGTTCTGCGAAGTGCCGATCAGTTTTGTTGATGCAGCGCTGGGCGGCGAGCTGGAGATTCCGACCCTTGATGGTCGAGTCAAACTGAAGATTCCTGAGGGGACTCAGACTGGTAAGCAGTTCCGCGTTCGCGGCAAAGGCGTTGCGCCAGTGCGTGGCGGCGGTGCCGGTGACTTGATGTGCCGTGTGGCGGTCGAAACCCCGGTCAACCTGGGTCGTCGACAGCGCGAATTGCTGGAAGAGTTCCGCAGTTCGCTGGCGGATGACAACAGCCATTCGCCGAAAACCACCGGTTGGTTCGAAGGCGTGAAGCGCTTCTTCGGCGATTTGTAAGGAGACGGGCATGCGACGTATTGCAGTGATGGGCGCCGCCGGGCGCATGGGCAAAACCCTGATCGAAGCTGTGCAGCAGCAGCCGGGCGCGGGTCTGACGGCGGCCATTGATCGTCCGGACAGCTCGCTGGTCGGCGCAGATGCCGGCGAACTGGCTGCGCTGGGTCGTATCGGTGTGCCTCTGTCGGGTGATCTGGATCGCGTGGTTGACGAGTTTGACGTGCTGATCGACTTCACGCACCCGACGGTGACGCTGAAGAACCTTGCATTCTGCCGCAAGCATCACAAGGCGATGATCATCGGTACCACCGGTTTCAGCGTTGAAGAGAAGCAATTGCTGGCGGAAGCGGGCAGGGACATTCCGATCGTCTTCGCGGCCAACTTCAGCGTCGGTGTCAACCTGTGCCTGAAGCTGCTCGACACCGCTGCTCGCGTGCTGGGTGATGATGTCGATATCGAGATCACTGAGGCCCACCATCGGCATAAAGTCGATGCGCCGTCCGGTACTGCCGTTCGCATGGGAGAAGTGATTGCCGATGCGCTGGGGCGTGATCTGAAGAAGGTGGCGGTCTACGGTCGTGAAGGCCAGACCGGTGCTCGTGCTCGCGAAACCATCGGCTTCGCCACTGTGCGTGCCGGTGACATCGTCGGTGATCACACCGTGCTGTTCGCCGCTGATGGTGAGCGTGTCGAGATCACGCATAAAGCGTCCAGTCGCATGACCTTCGCCAAGGGCGCAGTACGTGCTGCTTTGTGGCTGGCTGGTCGCGAGCCGGGTCTTTATGACATGCAAGACGTGCTCGACTTGCGTTAAGATGCGCCCGAAATCGGGTTCAAACCCAGCGTTTGAGCCCGGTTTTATTCCGCCAAGCGACGTCCTGTCGCATTCTCCGGCCTTTAAGGCTCATTGGCGGTAGACCAAAAATGCCTTTTTCTGTAAGCTACAGCTTTAGTGTGTTCACTAAAAGCGCGCAGAATAATTCAGTGAATGAGCGGGGTGACGTGTCCATACGTCACTCCGCTTTTTTACACCTGCGATCGCCCTTTCAGGCTTTATTTACGGGAGGTCTTCTTGACTAAGCCAGCCATACTCGCCCTTGCTGATGGCAGCATTTTTCGCGGCGAAGCCATTGGAACCGACGGTCAAACCGTTGGTGAGGTGGTGTTCAACACCGCAATGACCGGCTATCAGGAAATCCTTACCGATCCTTCCTACGCCCAACAGATCGTTACCCTGACTTACCCGCACATCGGCAACACCGGCACCAACCCTGGAGATGCCGAGTCCGACCGCGTCTGGTCCGCAGGCTTGGTTATCCGTGACCTGCCGCTGGTTGCGAGCAACTGGCGTAACACCATGTCCCTGTCCGACTACCTGAAAGCCAACAACGTTGTGGCAATCGCCGGTATCGACACCCGTCGCCTGACGCGCATCCTGCGTGAAAAGGGCGCACAGAACGGCTGCATCATGGCCGGCGACAACATCTCCGAAGCGGCCGCTATTGCCGCAGCCCAGGGCTTCCCTGGCCTCAAAGGCATGGACCTGGCGAAAGTCGTCAGCACCAAAGAGCAGTACGAGTGGCGCTCGACGGTCTGGGACCTGAAAACCGACAGTCACGCAACCATCGAAGCCTCCGAGCTGCCCTATCACGTGGTTGCCTACGACTACGGCGTCAAACTGAACATCCTGCGCATGCTGGTCGAGCGCGGTTGCCGCGTGACCGTCGTGCCGGCACAAACCCCGGCCGCTGACGTTCTGGCCATGAAGCCGGATGGCGTGTTCCTGTCCAACGGCCCTGGTGACCCTGAGCCTTGCGACTATGCGATCCAGGCGATCAAGGACGTGCTGGAAACCGAGATTCCGGTATTCGGCATCTGCCTCGGTCACCAGCTGCTGGCCCTGGCCTCCGGTGCCAAGACCCTGAAAATGGGCCACGGCCACCACGGTGCCAACCACCCGGTCCAGGATCTGGACAGCGGTGTGGTGATGATAACCAGCCAGAACCACGGTTTTGCGGTAGACGAAGCGACCCTGCCAGCCAACGTTCGCGCGATCCACAAATCGCTGTTCGACGGCACCCTGCAAGGCATCGAGCGTACCGACAAAAGCGCCTTCAGCTTCCAGGGTCACCCTGAAGCCAGCCCTGGCCCGAACGACGTAGCGCCTCTGTTCGATCGCTTCATCAACGAAATGGCCAAGCGACGCTAATCGCTGGCACTGATGCAGCAAAGCTTGAGGGTGGTCCCGAGACCGGCGGCCCCCTCAAGGCTTCACAGATTGAACAAGACGGCTTGCCGACTGACCTGCGGATTTGAGTGACAAACCCATGCCAAAACGTACAGACATAAAAAGCATCCTGATTCTCGGCGCTGGCCCGATCGTGATCGGCCAGGCCTGTGAATTCGACTACTCCGGCGCCCAGGCCTGCAAAGCCCTGCGCGAGGAGGGTTACCGCGTCATCCTGGTGAACTCCAACCCAGCGACCATCATGACCGACCCGGACATGGCCGACGCCACGTACATCGAGCCGATCAAGTGGCAGACCGTTGCCAAGATCATCGAGAAAGAGCGTCCGGACGCGCTGCTGCCAACCATGGGTGGCCAGACCGCTCTGAACTGCGCACTGGACCTGGAGCGCGAAGGCGTCTTGGAGAAGTTCGGTGTAGAGATGATCGGCGCCAACGCTGACACCATCGACAAGGCTGAAGACCGTTCGCGTTTCGACAAGGCGATGAAATCCATCGGCCTGGACTGCCCGCGTTCGGGTATCGCCCACAGCATGGAAGAGGCCAACGTGGTTCTCGAGAAGCTTGGCTTCCCGTGCATCATTCGTCCGTCCTTCACCATGGGCGGCACCGGTGGTGGTATCGCTTACAACCGTGAAGAGTTCGAAGAAATCTGCGCTCGCGGCCTCGACCTGTCGCCGACCAAAGAGCTGCTGATCGACGAATCCCTGATCGGCTGGAAAGAGTACGAGATGGAGGTTGTCCGCGATAAGAAGGACAACTGCATCATCGTCTGCTCCATCGAAAACTTTGACCCGATGGGCGTGCACACCGGTGACTCGATCACCGTTGCGCCAGCACAGACCCTGACGGACAAGGAATACCAGATCATGCGTAACGCCTCCCTGGCGGTACTGCGCGAGATCGGCGTGGAAACCGGCGGCTCCAACGTCCAGTTCGGCATCTGCCCGGACACTGGTCGCATGGTGGTCATCGAGATGAACCCGCGGGTATCCCGGTCTTCGGCACTGGCCTCGAAAGCCACTGGTTTCCCGATTGCGCGTATTGCTGCCAAGCTGGCGATCGGCTACACCCTGGACGAGTTGCAGAACGAGATCACCGGCGGCGCTACTCCGGCGTCCTTCGAGCCGTCGATCGACTACGTCGTGACCAAGCTGCCACGCTTCGCCTTCGAAAAATTCCCGAAAGCCGATGCACGCCTGACCACTCAAATGAAGTCGGTCGGTGAAGTCATGGCCATCGGCCGGACCTTCCAGGAATCCCTGCAGAAAGCCCTGCGCGGTCTGGAAGTGGGCGTTTGCGGCCTGGATGAGAAGCTCGACCTGAGCAATCCGGAAAGCATGAGTATCCTCAAGCGCGAACTGACCGTGCCGGGTGCCGAGCGTATCTGGTACGTGGCTGACGCCTTCCGTGCCGGCCTGTCGGTCGAAGACATCTTCGGCATGAACATGATCGACCCGTGGTTCCTGGTGCAGATCGAAGACCTGATCAAGGACGAAGAGAAGGTCAAGACCCTGGGTCTGGCCAGCATCGACCGCGACTTGATGTTCAAGCTCAAGCGCAAAGGCTTCTCCGACATGCGTCTGGCCAAGCTGCTGGGCGTGACCGAGAAAGCTTTGCGTCGCCACCGTCACAAGCTCGAAGTGTTCCCGGTCTACAAGCGCGTTGACACTTGCGCGGCCGAGTTCGCCACCGACACCGCCTACCTCTACTCGACGTACGAGGAAGAGTGCGAAGCCGCGCCGTCGGGCCGCGACAAGATCATGATCCTCGGCGGCGGTCCAAACCGTATCGGCCAGGGCATCGAGTTCGACTACTGCTGCGTACACGCGGCATTGGCCCTGCGCGAAGACGGTTACGAGACCATCATGGTCAACTGCAACCCGGAAACCGTTTCCACCGACTACGACACCTCCGATCGCCTGTACTTCGAACCAGTGACCCTGGAAGACGTGCTGGAAATCTGCCGCGTCGAGAAGCCAAAAGGCGTGATCGTCCAGTACGGCGGCCAGACCCCGCTGAAACTGGCGCGCGCTCTGGAAGAAGCCGGCGTGCCGATCATCGGCACCAGCCCAGACGCCATCGACCGCGCCGAAGACCGTGAGCGCTTCCAGCAAATGGTCGAGCGCCTGAACCTGCGTCAGCCGCCAAACGCCACCGTGCGCAGCGAAGACGAAGCAATTCGTGCCGCTGCCAAGATCGGTTACCCGCTGGTGGTGCGTCCGTCCTACGTATTGGGCGGCCGTGCGATGGAAATTGTCTACGAAGAAGAAGAACTCAAGCGCTACCTGCGTGATGCGGTGAAAGTGTCCAACGACAGCCCGGTGCTGCTCGACCACTTCCTCAACTGCGCCATCGAAATGGACGTGGATGCGGTCTGCGACGGCACCGACGTGGTGATCGGCGCGATCATGCAGCACATCGAGCAGGCCGGTGTTCACTCCGGTGACTCCGCGTGCTCCCTGCCGCCGTACTCGCTGCCGGCGCACATCCAGGACGAGATGCGCGAACAGGTCAAGAAAATGGCCCTGGAACTGGGCGTGGTCGGCCTGATGAACGTTCAGTTGGCGCTGCAAGGCGAAGACATCTACGTCATCGAAGTCAACCCGCGCGCATCCCGTACTGTACCGTTCGTGTCCAAGTGCATCGGTGTCTCCCTGGCAATGATCGCTGCCCGCGTGATGGCCGGTAAAACCCTGAAAGAAATCGGCTTCACCAAGGAAATCATTCCGAACTTCTACAGCGTGAAAGAGGCGGTGTTCCCATTCGCCAAATTCCCTGGCGTGGACCCGATTCTGGGCCCAGAGATGAAGTCCACCGGTGAAGTGATGGGCGTGGGCGACACCTTCGGTGAAGCGTTTGCCAAAGCCCAGATGGGTGCCAGCGAAGTGCTGCCGACCGGCGGTACCGCGTTCATCAGTGTGCGTGATGACGACAAGCCACTGGTTGCAGGCGTGGCCCGTGATCTGATCAACTTGGGCTTCGAAGTGGTTGCCACTGCCGGTACTGCCAAGCTGATCGAAGCCGCAGGCCTGAAAGTGCGTCGTGTGAACAAGGTGACCGAAGGTCGTCCGCACGTGGTCGACATGATCAAGAATGACGAAGTCACCCTGATCATCAACACCACCGAAGGTCGTCAATCGATTGCTGATTCGTACTCCATTCGTCGTAATGCCTTGCAGCACAAAATCTACTGCACCACCACCATTGCTGCTGGCGAAGCCATCTGCGAAGCGCTGAAGTTCGGTCCCGAGAAGACCGTGCGCCGCTTGCAGGATCTACACGCAGGATTGAAGGCATGATCAAGTACCCAATGACCGTCAAGGGCGCGAAGGCCCTGGAAGAAGAACACGCTCACCTGACCAAGGTCGTCCGTCCGAAGCTCAGCCAGGATATCGGTACGGCCCGCGAGTTGGGTGATTTGAAAGAAAACGCCGAATACCACGCTGCTCGCGAGCAGCAAGGTATGGTCGAGGCGCGGATCCGCGACATCGAAGGCCGCATGCAAAACGCGGTGATCATCGATGTCACGACCATTCCTCACACCGGCAAAGTGATTTTCGGTACGACTGTTGAAATCGCCAACGTCGAGACGGACGACCGCGTCACTTACCACATCGTGGGTGAGGATGAAGCTGACTTCAAACTTGGCAAGATTTCGGTGGGCTCACCACTGGCCCGCGCCTTGATTGCCAAGGAAGAAGGTGATGTGGTGGCCGTGAAAACGCCGAGTGGCGTTATCGAGTACGAGATTGTCGAAGTTCGCCACATCTAAACGCAGGCGCCCAGTCCGTGCGGGCGCCCTGCTTTGGCAACTGACTCAGATGTTGTGGGTCGGCGGCCTGTGGTTGCTACACATCGGTCTGCTGCCGGTGCTAGGCCAGATAGGCCTGGCGCCGCTGCTGATTGACGAAATTGCAGGCATGCTGAATGCGCTGATGGTGGGTTTTGCCACAGCGTGTGTGATTTTTCAGGCTTTGGTGCTGATTCAGGCTGAGGGCCTTGCCAGTCTATGGCGCGATATTCGTGGGCAACTGCTGCTGATGGCGCTGTATGCGTGTGGGATGTTCTTCGCGGTGCGCGTCGGTTGGCCGGATGCCGTGCGCTGGCAGGTGTTCAGTTATCTTGTTCTGGGCTTTTCCGGGTTGGTGCTGGTGTTGCAGCCGGTGCCCGGATGGAGTGGCAGGGTGCGCGAAGCACACCCTTGACCCTTGCCATCACTTGAAGCGATGAACGTTCGACAGCTGCTTGTTGACGCTGAAGTTCTTGCGATAAATCAGTGCCATCTTGCCGATGACCTGAACCAGGTCCGCTTTGCCGACCTTGCACAGTTCTGCAATGTTCGCCAGGCGCGACTCGCGATCGAGGATGTTGAGCTTGATTTTAATCAGCTCGTGATCCGCCAAAGCGCGTTCAAGTTCGGCTAACACACCTTCAGTCAAACCGTTGTCAGCCACTATCAAAACTGGTTTCAGATGGTGGCCAATGGATTTGTACTGTTTCTTCTGCTCTTGAGTGAGCGGCATAATCTGACCCCTGCGTCTGATCTTGTAAAAAGCGGCGGCCAGTTTACCCGAGCGAGTCCGGGACCGCCCAGTTAATCACGACCCGTTTTATTTTCGAGGTGGCCCGTGGCCCGTTCCAAGACAAGCCTTAAATGGCTGCAAAGACATGTCAATGATCCCTATGTGAAGCAGGCGCAGAAGGATGGTTACCGCTCGCGTGCGAGTTACAAGCTTCTGGAGGTCCAGGAGAAATACAAGCTGATCCGTCCGGGTATGAGCGTTGTCGACCTGGGTGCGGCGCCCGGCGGCTGGTCGCAGGTCACTAGTCGGCTGATCGGTGGTCAGGGGCGTCTGATCGCCTCGGACATCCTGGAAATGGACAGCATTCCGGACGTGACTTTCATCCAGGGTGACTTCACCCAGGACGAAGTGCTCGCTCAGATCCTCGAAGCCGTGGGTAATTCGCAGGTGGACCTTGTGATTTCCGATATGGCCCCCAATATGAGTGGTACGCCTGAGGTGGACATGCCAAAAGCCATGTTTCTATGTGAGCTGGCTCTTGATCTGGCGGCTCGGATACTCAAGCCGGGTGGTAATTTCGTGATCAAGGTGTTTCAGGGCGAAGGGTTTGATGCTTACGTGAAGGACGCTCGTCAGAAATTCGACAAGGTCCAGATGATCAAGCCGGACTCTTCCCGTGGCAGTTCCCGCGAGCAATACATGCTGGCTTGGGGCTACCGCGGCCGTAGTGAGTAAATCGAGGTTTTTTTGCGGGTCGATAGGTTTTTCGTATTTCGCCCCGTGAGCATTAGCGAATATTGTGTAGAAAGTGTTTCACAAAGGGTTACAGACGGCGCCTGCCAGAGTCGTAGGTAATGTAGTAAGTTAGGCCGGTGAATATCATGCGAAGCGCGCGCCATTAGCGGAGCTTGCTTCAGAGGGTAGTTAATTGAACGATATGGCAAAGAATCTGATCCTGTGGTTGATCATCGCGGCTGTCCTGGTGACAGTGATGAACAACTTCTCCAGCCCTAACGAGCCGCAGACCCTCAACTATTCCGACTTCATCCAGCAGGTCAAGGATGGCAAGGTCGAGCGCGTAGCAGTTGACGGCTATGTGATTACCGGTAAGCGCAACGACGGCGACAGCTTCAAGACCATTCGTCCTGCCATCCAGGACAACGGTCTGATCGGCGACCTCGTGGATAACCACGTCGTGGTCGAAGGCAAGCAGCCTGAGCAGCAAAGCATCTGGACTCAACTCCTGGTCGCCAGCTTCCCGATCCTGGTGATCATCGCCGTGTTCATGTTTTTCATGCGGCAGATGCAGGGCGGTGCAGGTGGCAAAGGCGGGCCGATGAGCTTCGGCAAGAGCAAGGCACGACTGCTCTCCGAAGATCAGGTGAAAACCACCTTGGGTGACGTTGCCGGTTGCGACGAAGCCAAGGAAGAGGTTGGTGAACTGGTCGAGTTCCTGCGTGATCCGGGCAAGTTCCAGCGACTGGGCGGCCGCATTCCACGCGGCGTGCTGATGGTGGGTCCTCCGGGTACCGGTAAAACCTTGCTGGCCAAGGCGATTGCCGGTGAAGCCAAAGTGCCGTTCTTCACCATTTCCGGTTCCGATTTCGTCGAGATGTTCGTCGGTGTCGGTGCCAGCCGTGTTCGCGATATGTTCGAGCAGGCCAAGAAACACGCGCCATGCATCATTTTCATCGATGAAATCGACGCCGTCGGTCGCCACCGTGGCGCCGGTATGGGTGGCGGTCACGACGAACGCGAGCAGACGCTCAACCAATTGCTGGTTGAGATGGATGGCTTTGAAATGAATGACGGCATCATCGTCATTGCCGCAACCAACCGTCCTGACGTACTGGACCCTGCGTTGCTGCGTCCGGGCCGTTTCGACCGTCAGGTTGTGGTCGGTCTGCCGGATATTCGTGGTCGTGAACAGATACTCAAGGTCCACATGCGCAAAGTGCCGATGGGTGACGACGTCGCTCCTGCGGTGATCGCACGTGGTACGCCTGGTTTCTCGGGTGCCGACCTGGCCAACCTGGTGAACGAGGCCTCGTTGTTCGCTGCCCGTACCGGCAAGCGCATCGTCGAAATGAAAGAGTTCGAACTGGCGAAAGACAAGATCATGATGGGCGCCGAGCGCAAATCCATGGTCATGTCCGAAAAAGAGAAGCAAAACACCGCTTATCACGAAGCGGGTCACGCCATCGTCGGTCGTGTCGTGCCAGAGCATGATCCGGTCTACAAGGTGTCGATCATCCCGCGAGGTCGTGCGCTGGGTGTGACGATGTTCCTGCCGGAAGAAGATCGCTATAGCCTGTCCAAGCGTGCACTGATCAGCCAGATCTGCTCGCTGTACGGTGGTCGTATCGCTGAAGAAATGACCCTGGGTTTCGACGGTGTTACCACCGGCGCGTCCAACGACATCATGCGTGCTAGCCAGATTGCGCGGAACATGGTGACCAAGTGGGGCCTTTCGGAAAAACTCGGTCCGTTGATGTATGCCGAAGAAGAGGGTGAGGTGTTCCTCGGTCGCGGCGGCGGTGGCCAGGGTGCAAGCTTCTCCGGTGAGACAGCCAAGCTGATTGACTCCGAAGTGCGCAGCATCATTGACCAGTGCTACGGCACGGCCAAACAGATCCTCACGGATAACCGCGACAAGCTCGACGCCATGGCCGATGCCTTGATGAAGTACGAGACGATCGATGCCGATCAGATCGATGACATCATGGCGGGTCGTACCCCTCGCGAACCACGCGATTGGTCGGGCGGCGGCACCGGTACTTCCGGGACACCTCCGGTGGTGCAGGATGAGCGTCCGGAAACACCGATCGGCGGTCCGGCTGCTGACGTATAAGGTTTGAAATGACTTCTGTTCAGTCCTCGACCCGGTTGCCTTGCGGCAACCGGGTTCTTGATTTGGCCCAGACGCATGTCATGGGCATTCTCAATGTCACTCCCGATTCCTTTTCTGATGGCGGCCGATACAGCCAGCTCGACGCGGCCCTGCGCCACGCCGAGTCGATGGTAGCGGCGGGCGCCACGCTGATCGATGTTGGTGGTGAGTCGACCCGGCCTGGTGCAAGGGCGGTTTCGCCACTTGAAGAGCTGGAGCGCGTGGCGCCTATCGTTGAGCGCATCAATCGCGAACTGGATGTGATTATTTCGGTCGATACGTCCACTCCGGCGGTCATGCGCGAAACCGCACGGCTCGGAGCAGGCCTGATCAATGATGTGCGCTCGCTACGTCGAGACGGCGCTCTGGATGCGGCAGCCGCCACCGGATTGCCGGTGTGTCTGATGCATATGCTCGGTGAGCCGGGCGACATGCAGGACAATCCACATTACGGTGACGTGACCAAAGAGGTTGGCGAATTTCTCGCCGAGCGCATGGCTCAGTGTGCGTTGGTGGGAATCCCGGCTGAGCGGATTATTCTCGATCCAGGCTTTGGGTTCGCGAAAACCTTGCAGCACAATCTAAGCTTGTTCAAACATATGGAAGATCTGCATGCCTTGGGGCGGCCCTTGTTGGTCGGGGTTTCGCGAAAGAGCATGATAGGTCAGGCCTTGAATCGCTCGGTTGGAGAACGCCTGTTTGGCGGTCTGGCGCTCGCGGCGCTGGCTTCGGCCAAGGGGGCGCGTATATTGCGCGTCCATGATGTAGCCGAAACAGTGGATGTGGTGCGGATGATCGCCGCAGTGGAATCAGCCGAATAAGAATGATGGAGCAATTATGAGCAAAAAATACTTTGGCACCGACGGTATCCGTGGTCGGGTCGGTGAGTACCCGATTACTCCTGATTTCATGCTTAAGCTTGGCTGGGCGGCGGGCATGGCGTTCCGCAAAATGGGTGCCTGCAAAGTGCTGGTCGGCAAGGACACCCGGATCTCTGGCTACATGTTCGAGTCCGCGCTCGAGGCCGGTCTGACCTCGGCGGGTGCTGACGTGATGCTGTTGGGCCCGATGCCAACGCCGGCGATCGCTTACCTGACGCGTACCTTTCATGCTGAAGCCGGTATTGTGATCAGTGCCTCGCACAATCCTCACGATGACAATGGCATCAAGTTCTTCTCCGGAAAGGGCACCAAGCTGCCGGATGAAGTCGAACTGATGATCGAAGAGCTGCTCGACACCCCGATGACCGTGGTTGAGTCGAGCAAGATCGGCAAAGTTTCGCGAATCAACGACGCCTCTGGCCGCTATATCGAATTCTGCAAGAGCAGCGTGCCGACCGGTACCAGCTTCGCTGGCCTGAAGATTGTGATCGACTGCGCTCACGGCGCGACCTACAAAGTTGCGCCCAGCGTGTTCCGCGAGCTGGGTGCTGAAGTCGTTGTGCTTTCCGCTTCGCCTAACGGCCTGAACATCAATGACAATTGCGGTTCGACCCATATGGGCCAATTGCAGGCTGCTGTCCTGGCCGAGCACGCCGATCTCGGCATTGCCTTCGACGGTGACGGTGATCGCGTCCTGATGGTTGATCACACTGGCGCCATTGTTGATGGTGATGAACTGCTGTACATCATCGCCCGCGATCTGCACGAGCGCGACAAGCTGCAAGGCGGCGTGGTCGGAACATTGATGAGTAACCTGGGGCTGGAGTTGGCCCTGGCGGATTTGTCGATTCCTTTCGTGCGTGCCAATGTTGGTGACCGTTATGTAATCGCTGACTTGCTAGAGCGCAACTGGTTGGTAGGCGGTGAGAACTCGGGTCATATCGTCTGCTTCAATCACACCACCACAGGTGATGCGATCATCGCTGCGCTGCAGGTGCTGATGGCGCTGAAAACGCGCTCGGAAGGTCTGGCTCAGGCCCGTCAGGCGCTGCGCAAGTGCCCTCAGGTGCTGATCAATGTCCGGTTCGGCGGGGGTGCGAGTCCGCTCGACCATCCGGCGGTCAAGGAAGCCAGTGCCCGGGTCACCGAGGCTATGGCCGGTCGCGGGCGCGTGCTGTTGCGCAAGTCCGGGACGGAGCCGTTGGTGCGGGTGATGGTCGAAGGCGAGGACGAAACACAGGTCCGTGGCTACGCCGAAGAGCTGGCAAAACTGGTTACTGAAGTTTCTGCCTGAATTCGGCTTGCCAGCCATGATTGTGTTGGGTAACATCTGCGCCCACTTTGACCGACGAGGTACAGCATGCGTCGCCCTATGGTAGCTGGTAACTGGAAGATGCACGGTACCCGCGCCAGCGTCGCTGAGCTGATCAATGGCCTTCGTCATCTGGCCTTGCCGAGCGGTGTTGATGTAGC
Organism: Pseudomonas sp. LBUM1669; assembly: GCF_059695705.1. Lineage (NCBI taxonomy): Bacteria > Pseudomonadati > Pseudomonadota > Gammaproteobacteria > Pseudomonadales > Pseudomonadaceae > Pseudomonas > Pseudomonas sp. LBUM1669. The sequence goes on from NZ_CP166784.1 coordinate 909,965, forward strand.
GGTATTCCCGCCTTACTTGCATATCAATCAAGTGATTGATGGCTTGAACGGCAAGTCGATTTCGATCGGCGCGCAGAACTCTGCGGTGGAAGCCATGCAAGGTGCACTGACCGGTGAAATCGCGCCGAGTCAATTGGTGGATGCAGGTTGTTCCCTGGTTCTTGTCGGGCATTCCGAACGCCGCCAGATTATGGGCGAGCAGGACGGTATGCTGATTCGCAAGTTCGCAGCGGCGCAGGCATGTGGCTTGATCCCGGTGTTGTGCATAGGGGAAACCCTTGAGCAGCGCGAAGCCGGTAAAACTCTTGAGGTTGTCGGGCGTCAGCTAGGCAGTATCATAGAGGAGCTGGGTGTAGGTGCCTTTGCAAATGCAGTAATTGCTTACGAGCCGGTCTGGGCCATTGGCACCGGGCTGACTGCTTCGCCGCAACAAGCGCAGGATGTGCATGCAGCCATTCGCGCTCAGTTGGCGGCAGAGAATTCTGAGGTCGCACAAGGTGTGCGGCTTCTATACGGCGGCAGCGTGAAGGCGGCCAATGCGGTCGAACTGTTCGGCATGCCGGATATCGATGGGGGGCTCATTGGTGGAGCTTCCCTGAATGCAGATGAGTTCGGTGCGATTTGTCGCGCCGCGGGAAACTGAAAAAATGCTGGAAACAGTCGTAGTCGTTTTTCATCTGCTGGGTGCATTGGGCGTAGTTGCTCTGGTATTGCTGCAGCAGGGTAAAGGTGCGGATGCTGGCGCGTCTTTCGGAGCAGGTGCTTCAAATACTGTGTTCGGAAGCCAAGGTTCCTCTACCTTTCTTAGTAAGTTTACTGCTATACTTGCCGCCGGTTTCTTCATAACCAGCTTAGGGTTAGGTTACTTTGCTAAAGAGAAAGCTCACCAGCTGACTCAAGTAGGTTTGCCAAACCCGGCAGTGTTGGAAGTTCCAAAGCAGCAGCCGGCTTCTGATGATGTACCGGTGCTTCAAGAGCAAAAGTCGGCTACTCCAGCGACTGACGTGCCTCCAGCTCAAGAGCAAAAGTAAGAAGGGTTTCAAACGTAGTATTGCCGAGGTGGTGGAATTGGTAGACACGCAACCTTGAGGTGGTTGTGCCCATAGGGTGTAGGGGTTCGAGTCCCCTTCTCGGTACCAATTATCAGGAGAGCCCGCTGTTGCGGGCTTTCTTGTAGGTGGAAGGTTACATTGACCCTGTCAGGGATCGGTCGTATACTTCCGCCCCAGCTTTGTCGCGGGGTGGAGCAGTCTGGTAGCTCGTCGGGCTCATAACCCGAAGGTCGTCGGTTCAAATCCGGCCCCCGCAACCAGTTTAAGGAGCCCCTTTTGAGGGGCTTTTTGTTAGCTGGACACTTTCTGCGCCGCTGTTCGACGGCGTTTCAAGGATGGGCGTTTCGCCCATTTTTTTATTTTGCATAGCATGCACATACATGCACGAGGGGGTTCAGGTGTCGAGCAAGCTAGAAGAGTTGCAGGCCTTGTTGGCCCCGGTGGTCGTGGCCCTGGGCTATGAATGCTGGGGTATTGAGTTTTCGGCTCAAGGTCGCCACTCAATGTTGCGCGTTTATATTGATAAAGAGGGCGGTGTGCTGGTGGACGATTGTGCCATCGTCAGCCGTCAGATCAGCGGTGTCCTGGATGTTGAAGATCCAATCGCCGTTGAATACACCCTTGAAGTTTCCTCGCCTGGCATGGAACGCCCACTGTTCACTATTGAGCAGTTTGCAAAATTTGCCGGTGAACAAGTGAAGATCAAGCTGCGCTCGCCCTTTGAAGGACGACGCAACTTTCAGGGCCTTCTGCGCGGTGTAGAAGAGCAGGACGTCGTGGTGCAGGTAGAAGACCATGAGTTCCTGTTGCCGATCGATATGATCGACAAGGCCAACATTATTCCCAGTTTTGACTGAGACGCGGATCCCGCGGATCCAATGGCTTGCGAAAGGCGAGGCGTACGATGAGCAAAGAAGTACTGCTGGTTGTTGAGTCGGTATCCAATGAAAAGGGCGTACCGGCGAACGTAATTTTTGAAGCGCTGGAGCTGGCTCTGGCCACTGCTACCAAAAAGCGTTTCGAGGACGAAGTCGATCTGCGTGTGGAAATCAATCGCCACACCGGTGCTTATGAGACATTCCGTCGTTGGACGGTCGTCGAAGAAGCAGACCTGGATGATCCGGCCATCGAAACCTGGCCGAGCAAGGTTGCTGAAACGCACCCGGGCGCCCAGGTGGGTGATGTAGTCGAAGAGAAAATCGAGTCCATCGAGTTCGGCCGCATTGCTGCACAGACTGCCAAGCAAGTCATCGTGCAGAAAGTTCGCGAAGCCGAGCGCGCTCAGGTCGTTGACGCCTATCGCGAGCGCCTGGGGGAAATCATCTCCGGCACCGTGAAGAAAGTGACCCGCGACAACGTGATCGTTGACCTGGGCAACAACGCTGAAGCGTTGCTGGCTCGTGAAGACATTATCTCTCGCGAAACCTTCCGGGTTGGCGTGCGCTTGCGTGCGCTGCTCAAGGAAATCCGCACCGAAAACCGCGGCCCGCAGCTGATCCTGTCGCGTACCGCGCCGGAAATGCTGATCGAGTTGTTCCGCATCGAAGTGCCGGAAATCGCTGAAGGCCTGATCGAAGTAATGGCGGCCTCCCGTGACCCGGGCTCGCGTGCCAAGATCGCGGTCCGCTCGAAAGACAAACGCATCGACCCGCAAGGCGCTTGCATCGGTATGCGCGGTTCGCGCGTCCAGGCAGTGTCGGGTGAGTTGGGTGGTGAGCGTGTGGACATCGTCCTGTGGGACGACAACCCGGCTCAGTTCGTAATCAACGCCATGTCCCCGGCTGAGGTTGCGGCAATTATCGTTGACGAAGATGCCCATGCAATGGATATCGCCGTTGGCGCAGACAATCTGGCTCAGGCCATCGGTCGCGGTGGTCAGAACGTGCGTCTGGCTAGCCAATTGACTGGCTGGACCCTGAACGTGATGACCGAATCGGACATCCAGGCTAAGCAGCAAGCAGAAACCGGCGACATCCTGCGCAACTTCATCGACGAGCTGGAAGTCGACGAAGACCTGGCACAGGTGCTGGTAGATGAAGGCTTCACCAGCCTGGAAGAGATTGCCTACGTACCGTTGGAAGAAATGCTCAACATCGACGGCTTTGACGAAGAAACCGTCAACGAGCTTCGCGCTCGCGCCAAGGATCGTTTGTTGACCAAAGCCATCGCTACTGAGGAAAAGCTGGCAGACGCCCATCCGGCCGAAGACCTACTCTCGCTTGAGGGTATGGACAAGGATTTGGCGATGGAACTGGCGGTGCGCGGCGTAATTACCCGCGAAGACCTGGCCGAGCAGTCTATTGACGATCTGCTCGACATCGACGGCATTGACGATGATCGTGCCGGCAAGTTGATCATGGCCGCCCGAGCCCACTGGTTCGAGTAATTAGGCGCGGCCTGAGGAGAGAAGTGCATGACGCAAGTCACGGTGAAACAACTGGCCGATGAGGTCAAAACACCGGTAGAGCGCCTGTTGCAGCAGATGCGTGAGGCAGGTCTGCCGCACACCGCCGCCGATGAAGGTGTGAGCGATAGTGAGAAGCAGTCTTTGCTGACTCACTTGAAGAGCAGCCACAAGGCGAAAGTGGAAGAACCGCGCAAGATTACATTGCAGCGCAAAACCACCAGCACCCTGCGTGTTGCTGGCAGCAAAAGCATCAGCGTTGAAGTACGCAAGAAGAAAGTCTTCGTACAGCGCAGCCCGGAAGAAATCGAAGCCGAGCGCAAACGCGAACTGGAAGAGCGTCGCACAGTAGAAAATGCTGCTCGTCAGAAGGCTGAAGAAGAAGCCAAGCGTCGCGCCGAAGAAGAAGCGCGTCGCCAGCCTACTGCTGCGCAAAACGCTACTAACGACGCTGTCGCAGCTCCTGCTGCGGTTGCCGAGCCAGTGCGTGAAAGCGCTCCGGTTGTGGCTGCTGCACCAGCACCGTCTGCTGATGTTCGCAACAAGCAGAACGAACAGCGCCGTCCGGACAAACCACGTGCCGACGATAACAATCGTCGCAGCGGCAGTGGCGATGGCGAGCGCAAAAACGCTCCGCATCGTGCTTCGGTCAAAGAGAAAGCGCCTGCTCCACGTGTTGCGCCACGTACTACCGACGAAGAAAGCGATGGCTTCCGTCGTGGTGGTCGCGGCAAGGCCAAGCTGAAAAAACGCAACGCCCACGGTTTCCAGAGCCCAACCGGCCCTGTCGTGCGTGATGTGCAGATCGGCGAGACCATCACTGTTGGCGATCTCGCCAATCAGATGTCGGTCAAGGCTGCTGAAATCATCAAGTTCATGTTCAAACTGGGTACTCCAGCGACCATCAACCAGGTGCTTGATCAGGAAACTGCTCAACTGGTAGCCGAAGAACTGGGCCACAAAGTGACCCTGGTCAGCGACACCGCCCTGGAAGATTCCCTGGCCGAGTCCCTGAAGTTTGAAGGTGAGACGTTCTCCCGTGCGCCAGTCGTGACCGTAATGGGCCACGTTGACCACGGTAAGACGTCGCTGCTCGACTATATCCGTCGTGCCAAGGTAGCTGCAGGCGAAGCCGGCGGTATCACCCAGCACATCGGTGCGTACCACGTTGAAACTGATCGCGGCATGGTCACTTTCCTCGATACCCCGGGTCACGCCGCGTTTACCGCAATGCGTGCTCGTGGTGCCAAGGCGACTGACATCGTGATCCTGGTCGTTGCAGCGGACGACGGCGTAATGCCGCAGACCATTGAAGCGGTCCAGCACGCCAAGGCTGCCGGTGTTCCACTGGTTGTTGCAGTGAACAAAATCGACAAGCCGGGCGCTGATCTCGATCGCATCCGTAGCGAACTGTCGGTTCACGGCGTGACTTCCGAAGAGTGGGGCGGTGATACGCCTTTCGTCTCGGTATCGGCGAAAGTCGGTACTGGTGTAGACGAACTGCTCGAAGCGGTCCTGCTGCAAGCTGAAGTACTCGAACTGAAAGCAACCCCATCGGCCCCAGGTCGCGGTGTTGTGGTTGAATCGCGTCTCGACAAAGGTCGTGGCCCGGTTGCAACCGTTCTGGTTCAAGACGGTACCCTGCGCCAAGGCGACATGGTGCTGGTCGGTTCGAACTATGGCCGTGTACGTGCCATGCTCGATGAGAACGGCAAGCCAATCAAGGAAGCCGGTCCTTCCATCCCTGTCGAGATCCTCGGCCTGGACGGTACCCCGGACGCTGGCGACGAGATGAGCGTGCTGTCGGACGAGAAGAAAGCCCGTGAAGTGGCTTTGTTCCGTCAAGGCAAGTTCCGCGAAGTCAAACTGGCTCGCGCTCACGCCGGCAAGCTGGAAAACATCTTCGAAAACATGGGTCAGGCAGAGAAGAAGACGCTCAACATCGTCCTCAAATCCGACGTCCGTGGTTCGCTGGAAGCGTTGAACGGTGCCTTGAACGGCCTGGGTAACGACGAAGTGCAAGTGCGTGTTGTCGGTGGCGGCGTCGGTGGTATCACCGAGTCCGACGCTAACCTGGCACTGGCCTCCAACGCTGTACTGTTTGGCTTCAACGTGCGTGCCGATGCTGGCGCTCGCAAGATCGTCGAGCAGGAAGGTCTGGATATGCGTTACTACAACGTGATCTACGACATCATCGAAGACGTCAAGAAAGCCCTCACCGGTATGTTGGGCAGCGATGTTCGCGAGAACATCCTGGGTACTGCTGAAGTGCGTGACGTGTTCCGTTCGCCGAAGTTTGGCGCGATCGCCGGTTGCATGGTTATCGAAGGTGTTGTTCACCGTAACCGTCCAATCCGTGTACTGCGTGAAGACATCGTTATCTTCGAAGGCGAGCTGGAATCCCTGCGCCGCTTCAAGGATGACGCTTCCGAAGTACGTGCCGGCATGGAATGCGGTATCGGCGTGAAGAGCTACAACGACGTCAAAGCTGGCGACAAGATCGAAGTCTACGAGAAGGTTCAGGTTGCTCGTAGCCTCTAACTTCCGTACTTCAAGGGCCACGACGAGCCGTCGCATGCAAGTGCGCGGCACGGCGTCAGGACTCTAAACGCAACGCCCGGTCTGGCTTTTGTCAGGCCGGGCGTTTGCCGCTTTCAGACCCCTCGGGTTTCACCGTGGGGCAGTAACAGGTAACAAGACATGGCAAAAGAATACAGCCGTACCCAACGTATCGGCGATCAGATGCAGCGTGAGCTGGCACAGCTGATCCGTCGTGAAGTCAAAGACCCGCGCGTCGGCCTGGTCACCATTACCGCAGTTGAAGTCAGCCGTGACGTCGGTCACGCCAAGATCTTCATCACTGTGATGGGCCAGGACAACGCCGAAGACATCGCGCAAAGCATCAAGGTGCTCAACTCCGCCGCCGGTTTCCTGCGCATGCAGTTGGCTCGCGAAATGAAGTTGCGCAGCGTTCCTCAGTTGCACTTCCACTACGACGAAAGCGTCGTGCGTGGCGCGCACCTGTCGGCCCTGATCGAGCGTGCGGTGGCTGAAGACAATCAGCACCCGGTAGCGGCTGAACCCGAAGACGCCAAGGAGTAATCGGTGGCTCAGGTCAAACGTATCCGTCGTAACGTCAGCGGTATCATTTTGCTCGACAAGCCGTTGGGGTTTACTTCCAACGCCGCGTTGCAGAAGGTTCGCTGGCTGCTGAACGCCGAGAAGGCCGGTCACACCGGCAGTCTTGATCCGCTGGCCACCGGCGTGTTGCCGTTGTGCTTCGGTGAGGCCACCAAGTTCTCGCAGTATTTGCTCGACTCCGACAAGGCTTATGAAACCCTGGCGCAACTGGGTAAGACCACCACCACGGCGGATGCCGAAGGTGATGTTTTGCTGGAGCGTCCGGTGACCGTTGGTCGCTCCGATGTCGAAGCGGTTTTGCCCGGTTTTCGCGGGCAAATCAGTCAGATACCGCCGATGTACTCGGCGCTCAAGCGTGATGGCCAGCCGCTGTACAAGCTGGCCCGTGCGGGCGAAGTAGTGGAGCGTGAACCGCGTTCTGTTACTATTGCGCGCTTGGAATTGCTGGCCTTTGAAGGTGATACTGCGCGGCTTGTGGTGGATTGCAGCAAAGGCACCTATATTCGCACCCTGGTGGAGGATATCGGTGAGCAACTCGGTTGTGGCGCTTACGTGGCTGAATTGCGACGTACCCAGGCCGGGCCTTTCACGCTGGCGCAGACGGTCACGCTTGAAGAGTTGGAAGCTGTACATGCCGAAGGCGGCAACGAAGCGGTCGACCGCTTCCTGATGCCATCGGACAGCGGCCTGCTGGATTGGCCACTGTTGCAGTTCTCGGAGCACAGTTCGTTCTACTGGCTTAACGGCCAACCGGTACGAGCCCCGGATGCACCGAAGTTCGGCATGGTACGGGTACAGGATCACAACGGTCGCTTCATCGGTATCGGTGAAGTGAGCGAAGACGGGCGCATCGCGCCGCGTCGGCTTATTCGGTCAGAATGACCGGACGAGGGTGGCTGTTAACAGGCACGGTCACTACTCATTTTTAGATACAGGGATTTGTCCCTGGCCTGTTGAAGCTGTTTCTTTGAAACAGTTTCCTGATAAAAGGATTGCCTCATGGCTCTCGACGTTCAAGAAAAAGCTCAAATCGTAGCTGACTACCAGCAAGCTGTTGGTGACACTGGTTCGCCAGAAGTGCAAGTTGCACTGCTGACCCACAACATCAACAAGCTGCAAGGTCACTTCAAGGCCAACGGTAAAGATCACCACTCCCGTCGTGGTCTGATCCGCATGGTAAACCAGCGTCGTAAGCTGCTGGACTACCTGAAAGGCAAGGATCTGGGCCGTTACCAGGCTCTGATCGGTCGCCTGGGTCTGCGTCGCTAATAAGCGATTGCGCTAGAGGTTGGTTGTTTGTCGTGCGCCAGTGGGTTTCCCGCTGGCACATGGCAGGCTCCCAGCCTCAAGTTTTATCTGGATAGTCGTTTTACCCTGGACAGGCGTTGGGCCGATTCCCGACATTGCCCAAGAATTTCGCAAGAAGACAAGTTCCCCAAGAGCCACAAAAGAAGGTAGGACACCGTGAACCCGGTAATCAAAAAATTCCAGTTCGGTCAGTCGACCGTTACCCTCGAGACTGGCCGTATCGCCCGTCAGGCCTCCGGCGCAGTATTGGTCACCGTTGACGACGACGTCAGCGTATTGGTGACCGTAGTCGGTGCCAAACAAGCCGATCCAGGCAAGGGCTTCTTCCCTCTGTCCGTTCACTACCAGGAAAAGACTTACGCTGCCGGTAAGATCCCTGGCGGTTTCTTCAAGCGCGAAGGCCGTCCTTCCGAGAAAGAAACCCTGACTTCCCGACTGATCGACCGCCCGATCCGTCCGCTGTTCCCAGAAGGTTTCATGAACGAAGTGCAGGTTGTCTGCACCGTCGTTTCCACCAGCAAGAAAACCGATCCGGACATCGCTGCGATGATCGGTACCTCGGCTGCCCTGGCCATCTCCGGCATTCCTTTCGATGGCCCTATCGGCTGCGCGCGCGTTGCGTTCCACGAAAGCACCGGCTACTTGCTGAACCCGACTTACGAACAACAGAAAGCTTCGAGCCTGGACATGGTCGTTGCCGGTACTTCGGAAGCCGTGTTGATGGTTGAATCGGAAGCCAAAGAGCTGACCGAAGACCAAATGCTGGGCGCGGTACTGTTTGCTCACGACGAGTTCCAGGTGGTGATCAACGCCGTCAAAGAACTGGCCGCCGAAGCTGCCAAGCCGACCTGGACCTGGACTCCACAGCCAGAAGCCACCGCTCTGCTGGGCGCCATCCGTGCCGAGTTCGGCGACGCGATCTCCCAGGCTTACACCATCACCATCAAGGCCGACCGTTACGCTCGCCTGGGTGAGCTGAAAGACCAGGTCGTTGCCAAGTTGTCCGGTGAAGAAGGCCAGCCTTCGTCCAGCGAAGTCAAAGCCGCTTTCGGCGAAATCGAATACCGCACCGTTCGCGAAAACATCGTAAACGGCAAGCCACGTATCGACGGTCGCGACACCAAGACTGTACGTCCTTTGAACATCGAAGTCGGTGTTCTGCCCAAGACCCATGGTTCGGCTCTGTTCACCCGTGGCGAAACCCAGGCGCTGGTTGTTGCAACACTGGGCACCGCCCGTGACGCACAGCTGCTGGACACCCTGGAAGGCGAGAAAAAAGACCCGTTCATGCTGCACTACAACTTCCCTCCGTTCTCGGTAGGTGAGTGTGGCCGCATGGGTGGCGCTGGTCGTCGCGAAATCGGTCACGGCCGTCTGGCCCGTCGTTCGATTGCAGCCATGCTGCCTGCTGCCGACGTGTTCCCGTACACCATCCGTGTTGTATCGGAAATCACCGAGTCCAACGGTTCGAGCTCGATGGCTTCCGTTTGCGGCGCTTCCCTGGCTCTGATGGATGCTGGCGTTCCGATGAAGGCACCGGTTGCCGGTATCGCCATGGGTCTGGTTAAAGAAGGCGAGAAGTTCGCCATCCTGACTGACATCCTGGGTGACGAAGACCACCTCGGCGACATGGACTTCAAAGTAGCCGGTACCGCCAAAGGTGTTACCGCGCTGCAGATGGACATCAAGATCAAAGGCATCACCGAAGAAATCATGGAGATCGCTCTGGGCCAAGCCCTGGAAGCGCGCCTGAACATCCTCGGTCAGATGAACCAGATCATTGGTCAGTCCCGCACTGAACTGTCGGAAAATGCTCCGACCATGATCGCGATGAAAATCGACACCGACAAAATCCGTGATGTCATCGGTAAAGGCGGCGCGACCATTCGTGCGATCTGTGAAGAGACCAAGGCTTCGATCGACATCGAAGACGACGGCTCGATCAAGATCTTCGGCGAAACCAAGGAAGCGGCTGAAGCAGCACGTCAGCGCGTTCTGGGTATCACCGCTGAGGCCGAGATCGGTAAGATCTACGTCGGTAAGGTTGAGCGCATCGTCGACTTCGGCGCATTCGTCAACATCCTGCCTGGCAAGGACGGTCTGGTTCACATCTCGATGCTGAGCGACGCTCGCGTTGAGAAAGTGACCGACATCCTGAAAGAAGGCCAGGAAGTGGAAGTACTGGTACTGGACGTGGACAACCGCGGCCGTATCAAGCTGTCCATCAAAGACGTAGCAGCGGCCAAGGCTTCGGGCGTTTAATTACTCCCGCTTGATTGCTTCAACGTTATAAAAAAGGCCCCGCAGTGAAAACTGCGGGGCCTTTTTTGTCTGTGAAACAGGGTGTGAAGTTGCTGGCTCTCGAACCCGGTGCTAGGTTTAGCCCACCGCCCGTGTAGCTCAGCCGGTAGAGCAGCGCACTCGTAACGCGAAGGTCGCAGGTTCGATTCCTGTCTCGGGCACCATTTCCCCTTTTATTTCACCTTTCTGCTCAGGTCTTCCACGGAGCGTTTGAGCTGATCGAGTTGATTGTCCTGATCGCTGACTTCCCGCTTTAGGCTGGACAGGTCGCTGGAGCTCGAACTGGAACTCGATCCGGCGCTGCGCTTGAGGTCTTCCACCTGGCTGGCAAGCCTTTTCAGGTCGTTTTCCTGTTCGTTGACGGTACGTTTGAGGTCGTTCACTTCGCTGGAGCTTGAACTTGAACTGGAGTTCGAGCCGCTGCTGCGCTTCAGATCGTCCATCTGACTGGCGAGCTTTTTCAGGCCGTTTTCCTGTTCGCTCACCGTGCGTTTCAGATCACTCACTTCGCTGGAGCTGGAGCTGGAATTCGAGCTGCTGCTGCGCTTGAGGTCGTCCATTTGGCTGGCGAGCTTTTTCAGCCCATTGTCCTGTTCGGTGACCGTGCGCTTGAGGTCGTTGACTTCACTGGTACTGGAGCTGGAATTCGAGCTGCTATTGCGTTTGATTTCGTCCACTGCCTTGGCAAGGTTTACCAAACCGGTGTTCTGTTCGCTGACCGTGCGTTTCAGGTCGTTAACTTCGCTGGCGTTGGAGCTGGAACTCGAGCCGCTGTTGCGTTTGAACTCGTCCATGGCCTTTGCGAGGTTTTTCAGAACCGTTTCCTGCTCACTGACGGTGCGCTTGAGATTGGCCACCTCGTTGGCATTGGAGCTTGAACTGGACCCCGTGTTCTTTTTGAACTCTTCGATGAGGCGCGCCTGTTCACTGGCGGTTTTCTTCAGCACTTCCAGATCAGCCGTATTGGTTTTAACAATTCTTTGTAATTGTTCGACCTCCTCGATACTGACGTCGGACCTGACCATCACGTCTTTGCCGTAATAGTTGTGGAAAACGAGGAATTTATCCGAAGACGTAGCGCTGACGGACTTGTATTCCAGACTGGCTTGAGCCGTATTTGGCAGTGTCAGGCTGCCGAGAAGAAGGGCGGCCATGCCAGTTGCAGACAGGAGGGACGGAAGCTTGGAAAAATTGCGCATCACGGGTTCCTTGTGACGTGCCTAGATGGCACATCGCTATGACTTTACCTTTTGAACGTTGTTCCTGGGTAGCGAAGGAAAATTTTCAGAAAGCCCGATCAACGGTTTTTTTGTAGATTTGATGTAAAAGTCCATATAAATCGTCGACCAAACGTCCTATATTCGGACGTTGCACACGTACCACTTTGCAGTTTTCAGATGATCCCCGAATGGTTCTGAAGGCCAGACAAACCGGGCTTCACACGGTTTTTTGCGTCAGAGAGATCCTTGATGATCCAGATCCATCTTCCATTCCCCAGATCAGCGAGAACGCCATGACCGTTAAAGAATTGACTCAAGAAGCCAGACACGAAGAAGCGCTTAAAAAGTACCTGCTTGATACGCCCCAGCTAGCGGACGAGATCAAGGACCTGCCAGCCGACGATCAGAAAGACCAGATCCAGTGGGCGTTCGAGGATGAGGCGGAATCCCAGGGCTTGCAGCCGTGGGAGCTGACGCTCAAGTACACCTCGACCCCTGAAGAGTTCGAGGCTGCGCGCCTGGTGCTGCACAAGGAGGCGGCCGAGGTGTTGGGCGTCGAGTGGGAAGAGTACTGCGAGATGAACAATCTGGTGGTCTGACAAAAACGCCAGCCTCAATGAGGCTGGCGTTTTTCATTCAGCGATGCGTGATCAGAGACTTAAGCGCATCGACAGGTCGACAGCCTTCACATCCTTGGTCATCGCACCAATCGAAATGTAATCCACCCCGGTTTCGGCGATCGGCAGCAGCGTGTTTTCGTTGATACCGCCGCTGGCCTCCAGTTTTGCTTTGCCCGCGTTCAGGCGCACGGCTTCACGCATGTCATCCAGGCTCAGCTCATCGAGCATGATGATGTCTGCACCCGCCGCCAGGGCTTCTTTCAATTCCGCCAGGTTCTCCACTTCAATCTCGACCGGCTTGCCCGGGGCGATCTTGTGCGCAGCGTTAATGGCCTCAGGAATGCCACCGCAGGCGGCGATGTGGTTTTCCTTGATCAGGAAGGCGTCGTAAAGGCCGATGCGGTGGTTGTGGCAACCGCCGCAGGTCACGGCGTACTTCTGCGCCAGACGCAGGCCCGGCAGGGTTTTACGGGTGTCGAGCAGCTTCACCTGCGTCTCGGCGACAAAATCCGTCAGGTATTGCGCGCGGGTGGCCACGCCCGAAAGCAATTGCAGGAAATTCAGTGCGCAGCGTTCGCCGGTCAGCAGCGAGCGTGCCGGGCCCTCGAGGTGGAACAGCGCCTGATTGGGTTTCACCCGTTCGCCGTCGCGCACCTGCCAGTGCACCGCGACCCGTGGGTCGAGTTGCCGGAAAACGGCATCGACCCAAGCAGTACCGGCAATGACGGCCGCATCGCGGGTGATGATGGTGGCTTTTGCCAGGCGTTCGGCCGGGATCAGCTGTGCGGTGATGTCGCCGCTGCCGATGTCTTCGAGCAACGCACGGCGCACGTTGGCTTCGATTTCGGCGGTCAAATCGGCGAGACGTAGATTCGGCATAAGGGGCTCCACAAACAAAGTGGCCCGATTATAGGGCCATGGCGCGAGGCAACCCAAGGCATCAGAGGCGTTCCCCTCACCTGCAAACCTGCATTTGGTCGATTCCCTTGAGTCATCGGCACTAAGTCAGCGTCTTCCCAATGCGTCTATTTCAATACGAAGCGCAGAGTCTGCTGGTACTTGGGGGCGCTTTTGCAAGATAATCCGCCTTGCTTTTGACGTCATGGCTTTGACGTATTCTTGGGTTCACGACTATTTGCAGAATCACCGTTTCAGGAGGCTTGGATGCACAACGACGGGAATGTAGTGCCTTTGCACAAGGCGGCTACCGATCAGGCGACGCTATCGCCGCTCGCCCGCCTGCCTGTGATTCTGCTTCAGGTTCGCGACAAGGCCACTCAACAGCTCAGGCACGGCTTGCAGGAGCTGTTTGATAACGCCGACGACACGCTGTTCGAAATGGCTGATCGGGCCCGCAACGATGTCGAGCAGAACCTCTTTTTCGAAGCCATGCGCGACTTGCGTCTCAAGCGAAAAAGCATCGAGCGCGGTTTTCTCGAACAATTCTTCGAGGCGTTCGTCAGCCTCTCGCAGTACGACAGCACCCAGGCGGCCATGCCTCAGGCATTGGCGTTTGAAACCGATGCATTGACCAATGACGATCTGGAGCGCAGCGTCGCGGTGGAGTCCATGGTCAGCAAAGTGCTGAACCGCGACGGATTCGCCCTCGACCAACTGACAGCCCGGCTCAGTGCTTTGCTGGGCAAGGCGCTGGACGATGAGCACAACCCGCTGGGACCGGCGCGGCTCTGCGAGTATTTCTTGCAGGCCTGGCGCAACCTGGGGGTGGAGATCAAGGTCAAGCTGATCATTCTCAAACTGTTCGACCGCTACGTGCTCAGCAGCGCTGAACAGCTATACGCCGAAGCCAATCAACTGCTCATCGCAACCGGCGTGTTGCCCGACCTCAAGCCTGCACCGATGCGACGTGCCAGCGATCATGCAGCCGCCAGCGCCCGTGCCGAACCGATCGAAGCCGGCATCCACTCAGGCGAGACGCCGGTCGACGATGGCGTGCAGGAAGTCTTTGCCGCGTTGCAGGAGCTGTTGTTGCACGTGCGCGGCAGCGTCGCACCCACCCTCGAGGCCAGTGCCCAGACCCAACCCATTTCCACCCGAGACCTGTTGCGCCTGCTCTCGCACTTGCAGCAATACGTGCCGGCGCTGGCGACCCAGGACGACTTCGATCTGCGTAACCAGCTCGAACAACTGCTGACCCGGGTCAGCGTCAAAAGCGGCAAGTCGCGCGTGGTCGGCGTGGCTGACGAAGACGTGATCAACCTGATCGCCATGCTCTTCGAATGCATCCTTGATGACCGCAACCTGCCTGACTCCCTCAAGGCGCTGATTGGTCGGTTGCAGATCCCGATGCTCAAGGTTGCGGTGCTCGACAAGAGCTTCTTCAGCCGCGCCAGCCACCCGGCCCGGCGTCTGCTCAACGAAATCGCTGCCGCCGCGATGGGCTGGGGCGAGTGCGATGACCACGAGCGTGACAGCCTGTACCTGCGCATCGAGCAAGTGGTGCAGCGCCTGTTGAACGACTTTGTTGACGATCCGGCGATCTTTTCCGAGTTGCTCGCGGATTTTCTCGCTTTCACCAGTGACGAGCGCCGTCGCAGTGAATTGCTGGAACAACGCACCCGTGACGCCGAAGAAGGCCGCGCGAGGGCCGAACTGGCTCGCCAGCGTGTCGAGCAGGCGCTGAATCAGGCGTTATTGGGCAAAGTGCTACCCGAAGGTGTAGTGGTCTTCTTGCAGGAGGCCTGGAGCAAAGTGCTGTTGTTGACCTGCCTCAAACACGTTGATGCGTCGGCGCAATGGCATGCCGATGTGCAGACCATGGAGCAATTGATCTGGAGCGTGCAGCGCCATGAGGAGCCCGATGCCGGCCTGCGCTTGTTGACGCTGGTCCCAGGGTTGCTAAAGGCCTTGCGCGACGGACTGAGCAGCTCGGCATTCGATCCGTTCGCCACCAGTGAGTTTTTCAGTGAGCTGGAAACCTTGCACGTGCAATTGTTCGAGCGCCCGGGCCAGGCGGCTGAACAGCCCGTCGAGCCGCCGGTGATGGTCGAAGTGCTGCAGCAAATCGTGCTGCACAACGCCGACGAGGGCCCGACCGATGCGGTGTCAGTACGGTTGCCGGCGGACGATGCCGGTTTGCATCAGGTCGATCAGATGCGTCCGGGCTGCTGGGTCGAGTTTCAGGAAGACGACGAGAACTCCCTGCGTTGCAAGCTGGCAGCGATCATCGATTCCACCGGCAAATACATCTTTGTCGACCGCACAGGCATGAAAGTGCTGGAGCGCAGCCGCACCGGCCTGGCCCTAGAATTTCGCCGTGGCGCGGTGCGGGCGCTGGACGATACCTTGCTGTTCGACCGGGCCCTGGAGTCGGTGCTGGGCAATCTGCGGCGTCTCAATCGCGGCAAGTGATCGCGCCCCGAGGGCCTATCGCGGCATACTGGGCGCCAACACAGTCGTCGTTGAAGGAACCTGTATGCAGTTGGACCCCGCGAGTGGTTGGTGTCAGGGCGTGCGTGTATGCCCCTCGCCCAACTTCAATGCGCGCCCCTCGGGCGAAATTTCCCTGCTGGTGATCCACAACATCAGCCTGCCGCCAGCGCAGTTCGCCACCGGCAAGGTGCAGGAATTTTTCCAGAATCGTCTGGATGTCACGGAGCATCCCTACTTTGCAGGGATTGCTGACCTGCGGGTGTCTGCGCACTTTCTGATCGAGCGTGACGGCACCGTCACTCAGTTTGTCTCTTGCCTTGAGCGCGCTTGGCACGCCGGTGTCTCGAGTTTCGAGGGGCGGGACACCTGTAACGATTTTTCCGTGGGTATCGAGCTCGAAGGCACGGATGATCTGCCGTTCACCGACGCCCAATATCAGGCGTTGACGACACTGACCCGACAACTGCAAAGCACATTTACGGCGATCACCGCGCAGCGCATCTGTGGGCATAGCGACATCGCACCGGGGCGCAAGACGGATCCGGGACCTGCGTTCGACTGGGCGCGCTATCGCGCCGCCCTGGAAAAAGAGGAACAACAATGAGTTTTCTGGTGTTGCTGTTGGCCGTCTGGATCGAGAAGTTTTCGGCCCTGCGCCATCGGGTCCAACGTGACGGCGGTTGGGTGCGTGAACTGAACAAGCTTGAAGTCAGTCCGCGCCTGATCGATCGGCCATGGCTGATATTGGTGGTGCTGGTGTTGTTGCCGGTGGCGCTGCTGGGTTTGTTGTTGGTGGTGCTTGAGCCGGTGGCCTACGGGTTGCTGGCGTTGCCGGTGCACCTGCTGGTGGTGATTTACAGTCTGGGTCGCGGCGATTTGCTGGCTGGCCTGGGACCGTTTCGCGATGCCTGGCGCCGGGAAGACCTGCAAGCCGCTGCCCATGTGGCGAAGCGCGACGTGGACATCTGCGCCGATAGCGGCGAACAACTGCTTGAGCGGGTCGAAGGCCATTTGCTGTGGGAGGCCTACCAGAGCTTTTTCGCGGTGATTTTCTGGTACTTCGTGCTGGGCCCGGTCGCCGCCCTCAGCTACCGGCTGCTGGCGCTGGTCGAAGAGCACGGACAGAACCCGGCCGTGGTCGAGCGCGCTGTACAGTTGCGTCATGCGTTTGATTGGGTGCCGGTGCGTCTGTTGGCGGCCAGTTTCGCGCTGGTCGGAAACTTTGTCGCGGTCAGCCGTGTCATGTTGCATGAACTGCTGAACTGGAACATCAGCGCCGCCCAGTTGATCGAGAAAGTCGGCCTGGTGGCTGGCGAAATTCCTGCACCGGTCGTCGGACCGGATGGTATCAACAGCCTGGACCGGATCTGGGAATTGCTGCTGCGTGCGGCGGTGCTCTGGTATGCAGGTTTTGCGTTGTGGACGGTCCTCCCGTAACCCAACAGCTGTCTGACGTGAACGTCATTGTGGCGAGGGAGCTTGCTCCCGCTGGGCGCGCAGCGCCCTCAAACGGCCACGCGAATATGTCAGGAAAATCCGCTCGTCTGCATTGCGTCTGCTTCGCAGACGAGCGGGAGCAAGCTCCCTCGCCACAAGAAGGATCATCGATCTCAAGACCGGCGATCTGCCGTTAACCTTAAGTTACAAAACCCCCTGCCGATTTAAGCTATACAGAGATAGCGCTGAATAGTGGCTATCTGCCGTCGACCCGCGCCTGCCAATAAAAATAAGAATCAAAAGGGAGACTTCCAGTGAAGAGCTTGCTCTATCCCGCCGTCGCGCTGATGAATCGCCTGAGCTTCGGCATGAAGTTCAGCCTGATCAGTGTGCTGTTCCTCGTGCCGATGCTGGTGACCAACTTCTACCTGGTCCGCGACTCCTATCGTGAATTCCAGGGCACACAGGTCGAACTGCAAAGCCTCGACCTGCTCGGCAGCAGCCTGACCCTGCGGCGTGATCTGGAAACCCTGAACAACCTGGTGCAAATCAACGTCACCCTTGGCCAGTCTGGCAAGGCCGGTAATGTCGAGACGAAGATCAGCGCCCTGGAGCAAAGCGTTCTGGCCCGCCTGCAAGGGCTGACGGCGATGACCACTGATCCGGAACAGATCACGGTTTTCGATGGCAAACGCGATGAAATGATCGCGGCGTTCAAGGCCCAGCAAGCGGAAACCTCCCTGCAAAGCAAAAGTGGAATGATTGGGAAGTTGCTCGGCAGCGCACAGATTTTCAGCCAGATCATCGCCAGTCAGGCCGGCCTGAGCCGCGATACCCAGAGCGACATGCGTCAGCTCAGCGAACTCATTACCAACGTGACTCCGCCGGTGACCCAGATCCTGGGCGACGGCCGGGCGATGGGTTCCTATTCGCTTGGGCAAGGTTTTCTGAATTCGTCGTCGAGCACCCGATTCGATGAGTTGCTGGCGCAGATCGAAAAGCTTCAGGGCGAATACGGTCTGAAGCTCAATGATGCATTGGGCTCCAGCAAAGCGGCGCGTGACACCCTGACCGCCCAGGCCGAGAGCAGCAAGGCCTCGCTGAAAAAGGCCAGTGAGCTGTTCGAAGAACAGGTGGTGATGGCCGACACCCTCGATGCGCCGTGGCAGACTTTTTACGATCAGGTCACCGGCCTGATGGACCAGACCTACCAACTCAATGAAGCGACCCTGACATTCCTCGGTACCCAGTTACAGCAGCGACTGGAGCAGAACCGCACCCACATGGTCTTGCAGGCCGTGGCGCTGTCGGTGGTGTTTGTGTTGATTTTCTACCTCTATGGCGGCTTCTACGCTTCGACTCGTACCACCCTCAAACGCTTGGGCGCGACGCTGGACAAAGTGGCGGCGGGCGACATGACGGTGACCTTCCGCGCCGAAAGTCGCGATGAGCTGGGCGAGCTGGGCGAGGTGTTCAATGGCACCGTGAAAAAAATCCATGACCTGATCGAGCGCGTAGGCCAGACCGTGAATGAGGTCGAGCGCCAGGCCGGGCAGGTCGAAAGTGTTTCTGCCCAAAGCAATCAGGCGGTGGCGGGGCAGCGCTCGCAGATCGAGCAGGTCGCCACGGCCATGAATCAGATGTCGGCCACTTCCCTTGAGGTGGCGCGCAGTGCCGCCGCGGCGGTCAGCAGCGCTCACAGCGTCAACGACGAGACCATCAGCGGTCGCGGCCTGGTAGCGTCCCAGCAGGGCAGCATCGCGCAACTGGCCAGTGAGATCGATCAGTCGGTGCGGGTCATCAACCAATTGGCCAGCGACAGCCAGTCCATCAGCCGCGTGCTGGAAGTGATCAAAAGCATCGCCGAGCAGACCAACCTGCTGGCGCTCAACGCCGCCATTGAGGCCGCTCGTGCCGGTGAGCAGGGGCGTGGTTTTGCGGTGGTGGCCGATGAGGTGCGGACCCTGGCCAAGCGCACCCAGCAATCGACCGAAGAAATCGAGCAGATGATTACCAAGCTCCACAACGGTGTCGGCGCGGCGGTGAAAGCCATGGGCATCAGCCATCAGGTGGCCGATGGCACCGTCGGGCAATCGGAAAAAGTCCAGCAGGCGCTGGAAAACATCCTCGGGGCCGTCGGTATGATCGTCGACCAGAACCAACAGATCGCCGCCGCGGTGGAGCAGCAGACCGCCGTGGCTCACGACATCGATCAGAACATCATA
Organism: Pseudomonas sp. LBUM1669; assembly: GCF_059695705.1. Lineage (NCBI taxonomy): Bacteria > Pseudomonadati > Pseudomonadota > Gammaproteobacteria > Pseudomonadales > Pseudomonadaceae > Pseudomonas > Pseudomonas sp. LBUM1669. Next base: position 929,066 of record NZ_CP166784.1, read on the forward strand.
GAGATCAACCGTGCGGGCGAACGCACCGCCGAAGGTGCGCACCAGACCGAGGACGCCAGTCGTGCGTTGTCAGCCCAGGTGGTGGAACTCAAACAACTGATCAGCGCGTTTCGGGTCTGACGGCACACAGGGATCAAAATGTGGGAGCGGGCTTGCTCGCGAAAGCGGTGTATCAGTCGAATTCATGAGTGACTGACACACCACATTCGCGAGCAGGCTCGCTCCCACAGGTTTTTGTGCAGGGCTGATTTACCAGTTGAACAACTCACAGGCATTGGCCGTGCTCGCTGCCGCCAATTGCTCAGGGCTGATCGCCATGATCCCGGCCAGTGCCGAGCAGATCGCCGGCAAGTGCGCCGGGCTGTTGCGTTGACCGGGAAACATGGCAGGCGCCATGTCTGGTGAATCAGTTTCCAGCACCACCGACTCCAGGGGCAGATCGGCGAGGACGCGGTGCATGCGCAACGCCTGCGGCCAGGTCGCGGCACCGCCCAGGCCCAGTTTGAAACCGAGTTTGATGTACTCGCGAGCCTCTTCCTTGCTGCCGGCGAAGGCATGGATGATGCCCGCGCGTTTCAGTCGAAACCGTTTAAGCGTGGCAATCACCGCGGCATGGCTGCGCCGCACATGAATCAGCGCCGGAAGATTGAAGTCCACCGCCAGTTGCAGTTGTGCGTCGAACAAAGCCTGCTGGCGGTCTCGGTCGAGGGTTTCGATGAAGTAATCCAGACCGATTTCACCCACGGCACACAATTGCCGATGACCCGCCAGGCGAGTCAGCCAGTCACCAAGTTCGAGTAAATCGTCAGGGCGATGCTGGTCCAGGTACACCGGGTGCAAACCGAGTGCCGCATGCAGGTCGGGATCGCTTTGCACCAGGTCCCAGACCCGCTGCCAATTTCCCTGATAAACCCCCAGCACCACCATCCGCCGCACCCCGAGGGCGCGGCTTTCGGCGAGCAGCGCCGTGCGGTCCTCGTCGAAGTCCGGAAAATCCAGATGAGTGTGGCTGTCGATCAGCTCCACGGTTCAGTCCTGGCGAATACGCTGCTTGAAGGTCCGCGCGATGGCTTGCACGCCGGGTTGGTAATCGGACTGCTCGATGGCGGCCAGGGCCAGCGCCAGCGCCTTGTCGGCAATCAACTGATGCTGCTGGGCCATGGCGTTGACCGGTAGCGGCAGGAAGTCCAGCAACTGCGTGTCGCCGAATGTGCCGAGGCGCAGCGGACGGGTTTTCAGCGGGAAGTCGTGCAAGGCATCGAACACGCCTTGAAGCAGCACGTAGGACGTGGTCACCAGCGCATCCGGCAAATGCCCCAGGCGCTGCAGCAGTTCTTCCATCAACTGCTTGCCGCACTCGCGACTGAACGACTCGCCATGCTCGATCAGCACGTCGCCTTTGAACCCGCTCAACGCTTCCTTGAACCCGGCGGCACGTTCCTGGCTAATGCTCAGTTCAGGACGGGCACCGATCAGCGCGATTTGCTTGGGCAGAGGGTCGAGCAGGCTGCGGGTCAGTTGCAGGCTGGCCTCGCGATCATCGCTGATCACCGAACAGAAATGCTCAGGCTCCATCACCCGGTCGATGGCGATGATCGGAATACCTTTGGCCTGCAACTGACGATAACTGTCATCACCGGCGGGCAGGCAACTGGCGACGATCAGCGCATCACAGCGTCGGGCACGAAACAGCTGCAGCAATTGCCGTTCGCTGTCCGGCGCATCGTCGGAACTGGCGATCAGTAATTGATAACCGCGCGCCCGGGCGCCTTGCTCCAGCAGTTTGGCGATTCGTGCGTAACTGGGGTTTTCCAGGTCCGGCAGAATGAAGCCCAAGGTGCGGGTGTGCCGACTGCGCAGCCCGGCCGCTTGAGGGTTGGGCGTAAAGCCATGTTGTTCGACGACCGCACGAACGCGCTCGACGGTGGCACTGCTGATCCGTTGCTGTTCGGCCTTGCCATTAATGACATAACTGGCGGTGGTAACGGACACACCGGCCAACTGTGCGATATCACTGAGTTTCAACGCGGGCTTTCCTTGTTTTTCGGCCGACATTTTCGCCAATCCTACCCGATTCGGGCAGACGACCATGGTCTGAACACATCCGACAAGTTGGACTTCAAGGATGGGACATTATCGAGTAACGTGCCAATCATTCTAGATTAAACGTTTCAGCAGGCGTATTTTCTACGTTATAAGCGCATTTGGCCGGTTCTGCCGCGAAACCGCCAAAAATGATGACTAAGCGCCTAAGCTGAATCATTCAAAACAATACCTGGCGCCAACAGACGCCAAAAAGGAGAAAGCATGCTCGAGCTCACCATAGAGCAGATATCCATGGGCCAGTCGGCCGTGGATAAGTCCGAAGCCTTGCAATTGCTGGCCCGGCATCTGGTCACCGATGGCCTGGTGGCCGAGGGTTATCTCACCGGTTTGCAGGCGCGAGAAGCCCAGGGCTCGACCTTTCTCGGTCAAGGTATTGCCATCCCCCACGGTACGCCGCAAACCCGCGATCTGGTGTTTTCCACCGGCGTGAGGCTGATGCAGTTCCCCGAAGGCGTGGATTGGGGCGATGGCCAGATCGTGTACCTGGCGATCGGTATCGCCGCCAAATCCGATGAGCACTTGCGATTGCTGCAACTGCTGACCCGCGCCCTCGGTGAAACCGACCTCGGCCAGGCCCTGCGTCGCGCCAGTTCCGCCGAAGCCTTGTTGAAACTGCTGCAAGGCGCGCCGCAAGAACTGGCGCTGGATGCACAGATGATCGGCCTTGGTGTCTCCGCCGATGACTTCGAAGAACTGGTGTGGCGCGGTGCGCGCTTGCTGCGTCAGGCGGATTGCGTGAGCAACGGTTTCTCCGCTGTTTTGCAGCAAGTCGAGGCGCTGCCGCTGGGTGATGGCTTGTGGTGGTTGCACAGCGAACAAACGGTCAAGCGCCCGGGCCTGGCCTTCGTCACCCCCGACAAACCCATGCGCTACCTCGGCCAGCCGCTCAGCGGTCTGTTCTGCCTGGCCAGCCTCGGCGAAGCCCATCAGGCCTTGCTTGAGCGTCTTTGTGCGTTGCTGATCGAAGGCCGTGGCCACGAATTGGGCCGCGCCACCAGCAGCCGTAAAGTCCTCGAAGTGCTGGGCGGTGAACTGCCGGCGGATTGGCCGAGTGCGCGCATTGCGTTGGCCAACGCCCACGGTTTGCACGCACGCCCGGCGAAAATTCTTGCGCAATTGGCGAAGAGTTTTGAAGGCGAAATCCGCGTGCGCATCGTCGATGGTCAGGACAGCGCCGTGTCGGTGAAGAGCTTGAGCAAATTGCTCAGCCTCGGCGCCCGGCGCGGTCAGGTGCTGGAATTCGTCGCTGAACCGAGCATCGCCGCCGACGCCTTGCCAGCCTTGCTCGCCGCCATCGAAGAGGGCTTGGGCGAAGAAGTCGAGCCGTTGCCCGCCGTGAGCCAGCAGCGCGAGGTGTTTGCCGATGTCGCCGAAGTGCTCCTCGCGCCAGCGTCCGGCAGCCTGGTCCAGGCCATTGCCGCTGCACCGGGCATCGCCATTGGCCCGGCGCACATTCAAGTGCTGCAAACCATCGATTACCCGTTGCGTGGCGAGTCCGCCGCCATCGAGCGCGAGCGTCTCAAACAGGCGTTGGCGCACGTGCGTCGCGACATCGAAGGTTTGATCGAGCGCAGCAAATCCAAGGCCATTCGCGAGATTTTCATCACCCACCAGGAAATGCTCGACGACCCGGAACTGACCGATGAAGTCGACACCCGCCTCAAGCAAGGCGAAAGCGCCGAAGCGGCGTGGATGGCGGTGATCGAAGCCGCGGCCAAACAACAGGAATCGCTGCAGGACGCCTTGCTCGCCGAACGGGCCGCTGACTTGCGCGACATTGGCCGTCGGGTGCTGGCGCAACTCAGCGGCGTCGAAACCCCGAGTGAACCCGATCAGCCGTACATTCTGGTGATGGACGAAGTCGGCCCGTCCGACGTCGCCCGTCTCGATCCAACCCGCGTGGCCGGCATTCTCACGGCCCGTGGCGGCGCGACCGCTCACAGCGCGATTGTCGCCCGGGCGCTGGGCATCCCGGCCTTGGTCGGTGCCGGTGCAGCGGTGTTGCTGCTGGCGCCGGGCACGCCGTTGCTGATTGACGGTCAGCGCGGTCGTCTGCACGTGGACGCCGACGCGGCGACCTTGCAGCGCGCCACCGAAGAACGCGACACCCGCGAACAACGCCTGAAAGCCGCCGCCGAACAACGTCATCAACCGGCGCTGACCACCGACGGCCACGCGGTCGAAGTGTTCGCTAACATCGGCGAAAGCGCAGGCGTGACCAGCGCGGTGGAGCAGGGTGCCGAAGGCATTGGTTTGCTGCGCACCGAACTGATTTTCATGGCCCATTCCCAGGCGCCGGACGAGGCGACCCAGGAAGTCGAATACCGCCGCGTCCTCGATGGCCTGGCTGGTCGTCCCTTGGTCGTTCGCACCCTCGATGTCGGGGGCGATAAACCACTGCCGTACTGGCCGATTGCGAAAGAAGAAAACCCGTTCCTCGGCGTGCGTGGCATTCGCCTGACCTTGCAGCGTCCACAGATCATGGAAGCGCAATTGCGCGCCTTGCTCCGTGCGGCGGACAACCGCCCGTTGCGGATTATGTTCCCGATGGTCGGCAGCGTTGATGAGTGGCGCCAGGCACGGGACATGACCGAACGCCTGCGTCTGGAAATCCCCGTCGCCGACTTGCAACTGGGGATCATGATCGAGGTGCCATCGGCGGCCTTGCTTGCTCCAGTGCTGGCCAAGGAAGTGGACTTCTTCAGCGTTGGCACCAATGACCTGACCCAATACACCCTGGCCATCGACCGCGGTCATCCAACCTTGTCGGCCCAGGCTGACGGCTTGCACCCGGCGGTGCTGCAATTGATCGACATCACCGTGCGCGCGGCCCATGCCAACGGCAAGTGGGTCGGCGTGTGCGGTGAGCTGGCGGCCGACCCGCTGGCGGTGCCGGTGCTGGTCGGTCTCGGCGTGGACGAGCTCAGCGTGTCCGGTCGTAGCATTGCCGAGGTCAAGGCGCGCATCCGCGAACTCAGCCTGAGCCAAACCAGAATTCTCGCCCAACAGGCCCTGGCCGTGGGCAGCGCCAATGAAGTGCGCGCATTAGTGGAGGCCCTGTAATGGCCAAGATACTGACCCTTACGCTCAACCCGGCGTTGGACTTGACGGTGCAGTTGCCGCGTCTTGAGCCCGGCCACGTCAATCGCAGCGACGAGATGCACACCCACGCCGCCGGTAAAGGCGTGAACGTGGCGCAGGTGCTGGCCGACCTCGGGCATCAGCTGACGGTCAGCGGTTTCCTCGGTGAAGACAACCTTCAAGCGTTCGAAACCCTGTTCGCCAAACGCGGGTTTGTCGATGCGTTCATCCGGGTGCCCGGTGAGACACGCAGCAACATCAAACTGGCGGAAAACGATGGGCGCATCACCGACATCAACGGGCCAGGACCGATGGTCAATGAGGCCGCGCAGCAAGCGTTGCTGGATCGACTTGATCAGATTGCGCCCGGTCATGACGCCGTCGTTGTGGCCGGCAGCCTGCCACAAGGGATCAGTCCTCAGTGGTTGCAGGCGTTGATTGAGCGTTTGAAAAACCTCGGTCTGAACGTCGCCCTCGACACCAGCGGCGAAGCCTTGCGTGCTGCGCTCAAGGCCGGCCCCTGGCTGATCAAACCGAACACTGAAGAACTGGCCGACGCGCTGGGCTGCGAGGTGATATCGGTGGCGGCGCAAGCCGAAGCGGCGAGCCGTTTGCGCGCTCAAGGCATCGAGCATGTGGTGATCTCCCACGGTGCCGATGGCGTGAATTGGTTCAGTGTCGGCACGGCGATGCATGCCACGCCGCCCAAGGTCAGCGTCGCCAGCACCGTGGGCGCGGGCGATTCGTTGCTGGCCGGCATGCTCCACGGTTTGCTCAGCGCCGACACGCCTGAACAGACCTTGCGCACCGCTACGGCGATTGCCGCGATGGCGGTCACGCAGATCGGCTTTGGAATTGGCGATGTCGCGCAGTTGGCGCGGCTCGAACAGGGCGTGCGCATCCGCACCCTGACAGAACAATAAGAGGGTTTGTCATGAAGTTAGCCATTGTTACGGCCTGCCCGAACGGCATGGTTACCAGTGTGCTGTGCGCCCGTTTGCTCGATGCAGCGGCCCAGCGTCAGGGCTGGAGCACCAGCGTCGAAGTGGTGGATGCTGCGCATCCGGAACGTCAGCTGTCGGCGGCCACGATTGAAGCCGCCGAGTGGGTGTTGCTGGTCACCAGCACGCCGGTGGACATGTCGCGGTTTGTTGGCAAACGCGTGTTCCAGAGTACGCCGGCCCAGGCGTTGCAGGATGTCGAAGCGGTGCTGCGCCGGGGCGCTGAAGACGCTCAGGTGTATGTCGCGCCCGAAGCGGTCGCGCAACCTGCTGCCACCGTTCAAAACGCGCCACGCCTGGTGGCGATCACGGCGTGTCCGACGGGTGTCGCTCACACCTTCATGGCCGCCGAAGCCTTGCAGCAAGCAGCCAAGCGTCTGGGCTACGACCTGCAAGTGGAAACCCAGGGCTCGGTCGGCGCGCGCAATCCACTCAGCGCTGCGGCAATTGCCGATGCCGATGTGGTGCTGCTGGCGTGCGATATCGAAGTCGCCACCGAGCGTTTTGCCGGCAAGAAAATCTACCGCTGCGGTACTGGCATTGCGTTGAAACAAGCCGAGGCGACGCTGAATAAAGCGCTGGCCGAAGGCAAGCAGGAAACCGCATCGACCGGCGCCAAAGGCCCGGCCAAACAGGAGAAGACCGGCGTCTATAAACACCTGCTGACGGGCGTGTCGTTCATGTTGCCGATGGTGGTGGCGGGCGGCTTGATGATTGCGTTGTCGTTCGTGTTTGGTATCACCGCATTCAAGGAGGAAGGCACACTCGCCGCCGCACTGATGCAGATCGGTGGCGAGACTGCATTCAAGTTGATGGTGCCGTTGCTGGCGGGTTACATCGCCTACTCGATCGCCGACCGTCCGGGGCTGGCGCCGGGGATGATCGGTGGCCTGCTGGCGAGCACCTTGGGCGCCGGTTTTATCGGCGGGATCATTGCCGGTTTCATCGCCGGTTACGCGGCGCAGGCGATCAATCGATACGCACGCTTGCCGCAAAGTCTTGAGGCGCTGAAACCGATCCTGATCATCCCGTTGCTGGCGAGCCTGTTCACTGGCCTGGTGATGATTTACATCGTCGGCAAACCGGTGGCTGGGATGCTCGAGGGGCTCACACACTTCCTCGACAGCATGGGCACCACCAACGCAATTCTGCTCGGTGTGCTGCTCGGCGGAATGATGTGCGTCGACCTTGGCGGACCGATCAACAAGGCCGCGTATGCGTTCTCGGTCGGGCTGCTGGCCTCGCAAAGTTATGCACCGATGGCCGCGACCATGGCCGCCGGCATGGTGCCGCCGATTGGCTTGGGCATCGCCACGTTTATCGCACGGCGCAAGTTTGCTCAGGCCGAACGCGAGGCGGGTAAAGCGGCGCTGGTGTTGGGGCTGTGTTTCATCTCCGAAGGGGCGATTCCGTTTGCTGCCAAAGACCCGTTGCGGGTGATTCCAGCGAGCATTGCCGGGGGCGCATTGACCGGTGCGTTGTCGATGTATTTCGGCTGCAAACTGATGGCGCCGCACGGTGGGTTGTTTGTGTTGGCGATCCCGAATGCGATCAACCATGCGCTGTTGTACCTGCTGGCGATTGTGGCGGGGAGTTTGTTGACGGCGGTGGCGTATGCGCTGCTCAAGCGGCCGGAAGTTGTTGAGATGGCACTGGAACCCGCCAAGGCCTGACACCAACCTTGTAGGAGCGAGGCTTGCCCGCGAAGGCGAACTGACAGACACATATTTTGTTGAATGTTAAACCGTCTTCGCGGGCAAGCCTCGCTCCTACATGGGCGCGCGGTGTCACACCGGTTTCATGCGCACGTGCTTTAGTTTTCCTTTTGAGGGAGAACACCATGAGCGAATTCGACCTCGGCCGCCGGCGTGTCATGCAAGCCGTCGGCGCCGGGCTTTTGCTTCCAGGGCTGGCGCCGGCCGTCATCGCCTCGGTCAAGGACCGTCCGCAACTCACCGATGGCGTGCAGTCCGGCGATCTGATGGGCGACCGGGCGATGATCTGGAGCCGCAGCGACCGGCCGGCGCGGATGGTGGTGGAATGGGACACCCGCAGCTTGTTCAGCAACCCCCGTCGATTCGTCTCGCCATTGGCCGATGCGCGCAGCGATTTCACCGCACGGGTCGAACTCACGGGCCTGCCGGCCGATCAGTCGATTTTCTATCGCGTGTATTTCGAAGACGCCCACAGCGGCGTCGCCAGCGAACCCTGGTTCGGCCACTTGCGCAGCGTGCCGCAAACCCGGCGCGACCTTCGTTTCGTCTGGAGCGGCGACACCGTCGGCCAGGGCTTCGGCATCAACCCGGACATCGGCGGTATGCGCATCTACGAAGCCATGCGTTTGCGCCTGCCCGACTTCTTTATCCACAGCGGCGACACCATCTACGCCGACGGCCCGGTGCCGGCGCAACTGACCACCGAAAGCGGCCGGGTGTGGCGCAATATCACCAGCGAAGCCAAGAGCAAGGTCGCCGAGACCCTCGACGACTACCGTGGCAACTATCGCTACAACTTGATGGACGAAAACATCCGTCGCTTCAACGCCGAAGTCCCGCAGATCTGGCAGTGGGACGACCATGAAGTGGTGAACAACTGGTCACCGGGCAAGCAGTTGGATGACCGATACAAGAGCAAAGATATCCACAGCCTGGTGGGCCGCGCCCGCCAGGCCTGGCTCGAATATGCGCCCATGCGTCTACAGAGCGCCGATGGCGGCGGGCGGATTTATCGCCAGCTTGGCTATGGGCCGATGCTGGATGTGTTCGTGCTGGACATGCGCAGCTATCGCGAAGCCAATGACGACAACCTCGGCGCCGGCAAACCGTTTCTTGGTCGTGAGCAACTCGACTGGCTCAAGGCTTCGTTAAAAGCCTCCACTGCCCAATGGAAAGTCATCGCCGCCGACATGCCGATCGGCCTCGGCGTTCCCGACGGAGAGGTCCGCCCGGGTGTGGCGCGCTGGGAAGCGGTGGCCAACGGTGATCCCGGACCGGCCCAGGGACGTGAACTGGAAATCGCTGAACTCTTGGGCTTTTTACGGGCGCAGCAGGTGCGCAATTACGTGTTCCTGACGGCGGATGTGCATTACTGCGCCGCGCATCATTACCACCCGGATCGCGCCGTGTTCCAGGATTTCGAGCCGTTCTGGGAGTTTGTGGCCGGGCCGTTGAATGCCGGGAGCTTCGGACCCAATCCGCTGGACAAGACCTTCGGGCCCGAAGTGGTTTTCGAGAAAGCTCCGCTGGCACAAAACACCTCGCCGTTTGCCGGTTTTCAGTTTTTTGGCGAGGTGAATATCGATGGGCAGACGGGGGAGATGAGTGTGGTGTTACGGGATCTGGATGGGGTGGCGGTGTTTGAGCAGAAAGTGCAGCCGGTCTGATGGTCGTACGCCAGCCCCCTGTAGGAGCGAGCCTGCTCGCGATGGCGATCTCACAGTCAACGAAGCTGTTGAATGTGATGACCTCATAGCGAGCAGGCTCACTCCTGCAGGGAGTGCGGGTTGTCAGTAGACGTCGCGGCGGTAACGGCCCTGTTCGATCAGTCGGTCCACTTCTTCAATCCCGAGCACTTCGTTGAGTACGTGATCCACGCCTGAAGCCATTCCCTGCAAGCTGCCGCAGATGTAAATCACGGCGCCGTCGGCCAACCATTTTTTCAGCTCATCCGCAGACTCACGCAGCCGATCCTGTACATAAATCTTCTCGGCCTGATCCCGCGAGAACGCCAGGTCCAGTCGCTCCAGATCACCTGACGTCAACCACTCCTCAAGCTCATCGCGGCACAGATAGTCGTATTCCCGATTTCGCTCACCGAACAGCAACCAATGCCGTTGCTGCCCATCGGTAATGCGCGCCTTGAGCAAACTGCGCAGCCCGGCCAGCCCGGTGCCGTTGCCCAGCAGGATCATCGGCACCGGCTCGGTCGGCAGGTGGAAGCCACTGTTGCGCCGCACTCGCAGGCTGATGGTGCCACCCACCGGCGCGTGTTCGGTCAGCCAACCGGAGCCGATGCCCAGGCTGCCATCGGCATGCAACTCCTGACGCACGATCAGTTCGAGCACGCCGTCGGCGGCGATCGAGGCGATGGAGTATTCGCGCAGGGCCAAGGGCACCAGGGCGTCGGCCAGCGCTTGCGCGTGCAGGCCGACCAGGTGGGTTCTGTTTTCCGGCAGTTGTCGGCTGGCGAGGGCTTGCTCCAGCGGTTGCGACAGTCCGTCGAAGGTCACCATAGCCCGGCCTTCAATGCCCAGGCCATCAAGGAAATGCTCGATCGCCCACGGGCAATTGCGTGGCAGGATTTCCACCAGATCCCCCGCCAGCCAACTGCTGGTCGTCGGGGCGGTCAGGCCCAGAAAGTACACCGGTGAGCCGCTGCTGTCCGGGTTCATCAACTCGCGGCGGGTCAGGGTCCAGTGGTCGTAGCTCGGGGCTTGCCAGGTGTCGACCGGCGCTTGCCCGGTCAACAGACCGAGTTGCTGCTGCCAGTGACGCAAGGCGTAAGGGTCGCCGCTGTCGACTTCCACCGGGGCGAACAAGGTCTTGCCGCCATGTTCGCCCAGCCAGGTGTGCAAGCGTCGGGCGAAGCCGCAGAAGTGTTGATACTGGCGATCACCGAGACCCAGTACCGCATAATTCAGGCTTTCCAGGTTCGACGCCTGGCCCAGCACCTTGCGCTCGAAACCCCGGGCGCTGTCCGGTGCTTCGCCGTCGCCGAAGGTGCTGACCACGAACAGCGCATTGCTGGATTCACGCAAATCCTGTTCGCTGACATTCGCCAGCGGCTGAACCTTCACCGGCAGGCCGGCCGCCTGCAATTGCCCGGCGGTCTGCCACGCCAGTTGCTCGGCAAAGCCGCTTTGGCTGGCGAAGCCGATCAACCAAGCGGGTGCATTGCTGCCCGTTTGCGCGAAGTCTTTGCGGGCGTCCCTGATCTGTTTTTTCTTGCGGCGACGGTCCAGGTACAACAACCAGCCAGTGACGAAGAACAGCGGCATGGTCAGCGCGGAGAGGGTCAGGATGATCCGCCCGACGATGCCGAAGTAACTGCCCACGTGCAGCGCGTAGATACTGGTCAGCAACTGCGCCTTGAGGCTCTTGTCGCTGTAACGGTCATGCCGTTTGACGAGGCCGGTGGCCGGATCGAGGGTGATCTGGTTCAGCGCACGGTCATGGGGCGAAGTGTTCAACAGGTAGAAAACGGTGGCGGGTTGGCCGGCCACGGGCGGCATGCGGATGTTGTAGGCACTGAGTGCCGGACCTGCGGCGCTGTAGATGCTGCTCCACATGGCGGCGTAATCGGCGGTGGGCGCCGGGCCGCTTGGCGCAGGACCTCGACCGCCGCGCACGCGCTCGTTTTGCGGAGCGTCGGAAAGCAATTGGGTCAGGCCCTTGTTGTACCACTCATAGGACCAGGACAACCCGGTCAGCGCTGACAGGAGGTAAAACACCAGGCACCAGGTGCCGGCCACCGAGTGCAGGTCCCAGTTGAAACTGCGGCCCTTTTTCTTCCAGTCGAGGGTCAGCCAGGCGCGCCAGTTTTTCCATTGGCGCGGCCAGCGCAGGTACAGACCGGACAGGCAGAAAAACACCAGGATCAGCGTGCAGGCCCCGGTGATCTGCCGCCCGGTATCGCCCATGGCGAGGAAACGGTGCAGTTGCAGCATCAGGCCGAAGAAGTCCTGGCCGGTGGCTTCACCCATGAACTCGGCGGTGTACGGATCGAAGTAGCGCATCTCGCCACGGCGTTCGCCCGGTGGCGGTGTGAAACTCACCCGCGCGGCATTGCCGCTGTCGGTATCGACCCAGAGCATCGCGACTTTTTTGCCGGAGGCGCCCTCGATTTTTTCCACCAGTTCGGCGGGCGGCAGCACACCGGCAACCTGCTTTTCGACCTGCAGCACGGAAGGATTGAGCACGCTGAGGATTTCATCCTCAAACGACACCATCGCCCCGGTGATGCCCATCAGGGCCAGGACCAGTCCGGCACTGATGCCGAAAAACCAGTGCAACTGGAACAGGGTTTTCTTCAACACGTCGCTCGCCTTGTTCGTTCGAAATAATCATCACGGCGCGCATTATGCCGTGGGTTGCTGAGAAACATTCTTTTTTACGTACAAAAGCCCCGTTCATGTAGATGAACGGGGCTTGGCCTGATTTCAGCCTCACCCACATCCCATGTGGGAGCGGGCTTGCTCGCGAATGCGGAGTATCAGTCGACACCTTTATCGGGTGTGATGGCCCCTTCGCGAGCAAGCCCGCTCCCACAGGGGATTGCGGTGTGGCTGGCAATCAGAAGTGGAAGTTGGTGCTCAGCAATGCCGTGCGGCCTGCCGCCTGGTTGGCGAAGTGGGTCGAGAAGGCTTTGTCGTAGTAGGTTTCGTCGGTCAGGTTCTGCACGTTCAGTTGCAAGTCGACGTTTTTAGTCAACTTGTACGCGGCCATTGCGTCGTAACGAACGTAGGAATCGACCATGGTGGTGTTGGCCACACTGCCGAATACATCGTCAACATAGAACGCACCGCCACCGATGGTCAGCTTCGGCGTGACTTGATAGGTCGTCCACAGGCTTGCGCTGTTTTTCGGGGTGTTAGGCAGCTCGTTACCATCGTTGGCTTTGCCCAGTGGGCCGCCGTCGACTTGCTCGCTGTCCATGTAGGCGTAACCGGCGAAGACTTGCCATTTTTCAGTGATCTTGCCGGTGGCCGACAGTTCGATACCTTGAACGCGGGTTTTGCCAGCGTTCTCATACGAAGTGGTATCGACTTGTACGCGGGCGTTTTCTTTCTCGGTGCGGAAGATATCGGCGGTCAGCGACAGGCGATCGTTCAGCAAGTCCCACTTGGTGCCGATTTCGTAGTTCTTGGTGGTTTCCGGCTCCATGTCGCTGCTCAGCAGATTGCCGTTGCGATCCGGAGTGCCGCCCAACGGATTGCCTTCCTGGCCTTCGCCCAGGGTGTTGCCCGGCGGCGTGGCGGAGGTGGCATAGGACGCGTAGATGCTGCCGTTTTCGGCCGGTTTGTAGACCACGCCGAACTGGCCGGTCACGAACTCGCTGACATCATCTCCTTTGGAGGTGGTCACGCTGGACGCGTTGTAGGTTTTGTACTTCGTGTCGAAATGGTCGTAACGCAGGCCCATGTTCACCAGCCATTGTTCTGACAATTCCAGCGTGTCGAACACGTACAGCGCATAGGTGTTGGCTTTGGTATCGGTGCCGGCGTAGTTACGCGAGATTGCACCGTTCCATGGATCGTTCGGGTTCGGGTTGGACAGCGAGGTGCAGTTGTAGCCGCTTGGTGCGCCGATGATCGCCGGGCGGCAGTTGTTTGTCGCTGCAGCCGTCGCCGGGGTGGTGTCGGTGTTGACGCTGTACGAGGATTTTTCGCTTTCCTCGTGGCTCAACTCGATACCGGTGGAGAAGCTGTTCTTGAACCCGGCGATGTAGACGTCGCCAAACAGATCGGTCTGGTTCGTGGTGGTCTCGGTGTTGCTGACGCGGGTGTTGGCCCGGCGCCAGACGCTGCCGTTATTGACGTTGCCCTTGCTGTCATCCGGCTGGGTCAGGATGTAATCCTGCATGCTGTTGCCGTGGCGCAGGGTGTTCTTGACGGTCAGCGCATCGGTCAGGTCGTGCTCGATGGCGAAGGTTGCTGTGTCGGTGCGGCCCTTGCGGAAATCGCGATCCAGACCGTAGAAGTTGCTGTCATCGCCACCGGCGAACGGCTTGTCCGGGTTGGACTTGGTGCGGGCGGCGGAACCGGCGACCGGGATGGTGTACGGAATGCCCGAGTCTGGCGTGTCGTTGCTTTCCAGATGGTAGTAATCGAGGTTGACCCGGGTGTCGGTGCCCAGGCCGAACGCCAGCGACGGCGCGATGCCCCAGCGGTCGTAATCGACGCTGTCACGGCCGGCGACATTGCTTTCGTGGCTCATCAGGTTCAGACGGCCAGCGGCGGTGTCGGTGAACTGGTAATTGCCGTCCAGGGTGTAACGCTGGGTCTGGTCCGAACCCCAGGTAAAACCACCGTCAAACGAGTCGCCCAAGTGCGCCTTTTTGCTCACCAGGTTAATGCTGCCGCCCGCCGCGCCACGGCCGCCAATGGCCGAGTTCGGGCCTTTGCTGACTTCGATCGATTCGACGGCGAAGATCTCGCGGCTCTGCGAACCGGTGTCGCGCACGCCGTCCAGATAGGTGTCGCCCTGAGCGTCGAAACCACGAATGAACGGACGATCGCCTTGTGGGTTGCCACCTTCACCGGCACCGAAGGTGATGCCCGGAACGGTGCGCAGTGCGTCCTGCATGTTGAGGGCGCCGGTGTCCTTGAGCACCTGCTGCGGGATGACGGTGACCGAGCGCGGTGTGTCCACCAGCGGTGCGGTGTACTTGGGCGAGGAGGCTTTTTCGACGTTGTAGGACGTCGCGTCCTGAGCTTCGCCAGTGATGGCGGTTGCGCCCAGGGAAATCGCATTGCCCGGCGCTTTTCCCTCGGTCTCTTGCGCCGCGAAAACCATGTGTCCGGCTGAGCCGGCCGTGATCGCCACGCCAATTGCAGACGCGAGCAAACGCGGTGAACTGACCGGTAATTGTGATTGTTGGCGTGACATGTGAATTCCCCTCCCCAAGGATTTGAGGCCGCGGAATATAGGGTAGACGCGTATTTGTATCAATTGCGAAACGTTACTATTCGCGAGGAATTTACATTCTTTACAATTTAACCTTACGGTTTTTGATGATTCGTTCGTCGTGGGGGTTTTACACGGTCAATAAGAATCAATACCATTGCCGCCTCTTTACCTCCAGGTGTCATCCCATGCTGCTGCACATTCCCGGCGTGTTCGCGAAAGAAGAAGTGCAGCGCATCCGCGAGGCTCTGGAGCAGGCAGATTGGGCCGATGGAAAAATCACCGCCGGCTACCAGTCGGCCCAAGCCAAGCACAACCTGCAAATGCCTGAAGGTCATCCGCTGGCCAAGGAAGTGGGCGCGGCGATGCTGGAGCGGCTGTGGAAAAATCCGCTGTTCATGTCCGCAGCGTTACCGCACAAGGTTTTTCCTCCGTTGCTGAACTGTTACACGGCGGGCGGCAGTTTCGACTTTCATATCGACAACGCCGTGCGCCAGCCCAAGGGCGGTATCGAGCGGGTTCGCACCGATCTGTCAGCGACGCTGTTTTTCAGCGAACCGGACGACTATGACGGCGGAGAACTGGAAATCCAGGACACCTTCGGCACCCAGCGCGTGAAGTTGCCCGCCGGGGACATGGTCCTGTATCCCGGCACCAGCCTGCACAAGGTCAACGCCGTCACCCGCGGCACGCGTTATGCGTCGTTCTTCTGGACCCAAAGCCTGGTGCGCGAAGACAGTCAGCGCGCGTTGCTGTACGAGATGGACGGGGCGATCCAGCAACTGACTCAGGACATGCCCGATCACCCGTCGCTGATCCGCCTAACGGGCACGTATCACAACCTCTTGCGTCGCTGGGTCGACGTATGAGTTTTCAATTGCGCCGCGAGGAAGTCCTCGATGGTGATTCGCTCAAAGCCATGCTGGAGGAAAGCCCCGCTCGTGCGGCGCAGGCGATTCTGATCGCTGCCCGCGAAGGCGTGCTCGACGCTCAGGCCTTGCTCGGGCAGATCCTGCTCGACGGCCAGGGCATCGCGATGGATCAGGCGCTGGCGCTGCGCTGGTTCGCGATTGCGGCTCAGGGCGGGCACTTGATGGCGCGCAACATGCTCGGTCGTTGTCATGAACATGGCTGGGGGTGTGCGGCGGATGCCTCGATTGCTGCGCGGCATTATCGAATCGCCGTCGACGCCGGGCTGGATTGGGCGATGTACAACTACGCCAATCTGCTGGCCACCGGACGCGGGGTGACTGAGGATCAGTTGCAAGCGTTGAACCTTTATCGCCGTGCGGCTGAGCTGGGTCATGCGAAGTCGATGAACCTGCTGGGGCGTTATCTGGAACAAGGACGGGAGTGTCCGGCGGATCCGCAAGCTGCGCGTGAGTGGTATCGACGCTCGGCGCTCGGCGGTGACTTTCGCGGGCAGTTCAGTTATGCCGCGGTGCTGGCTGACGAGGGACATATCGAAGAAGCGCTGGGTTGGTTACGCAAGGCGATGGAGGCGGGGAATCTGAATTTTCTGCGGGTGGCGAGCAAGGCGCTGTTGAGCGCCTTGAATCCACAAATTCGTGAGTTAGCGGCTCTCTATCATCAGCGCGTCGCTCAGATGAGCGATGAGCGGTCCGTGTCAGGGGTTGTTGAGCTGGTTTAAATCACTATGATTGGAAACTAATCACATCTCATCAATTGCTTCCTGGAGACGAAATCATGGCGGCAACCAAAGTGCTGACGGCCCATGTCCCGTTGGAGCTAGCTGATAAAGTCGATCAGATGGCTGCGAAGCTGGAGCGTTCACGGGGCTGGATCGTGAAGCAAGCGCTTGCTGACTGGGTCGATCTGGAAGAGGACCGCAGCCGGCTTACTCGTGAGGCAATGACTGACGTTGACGCCGGACGTGTGATTGATCATCAGTCTGTCCAAGCCTGGGCAGAAAGTTTGGGCACTGATAAACCGTTGCCGGTACCGTACTGATGGAGTTGAAGTGGACGAGCAAGGCGTTATCGGATCTCGCCCGACTTTTTGATTTTTTTGCGGTAGTCAATCGTCCTGCGGCAGCCCGTACCGTGCAATCTCTCACTCAGGCTCCCGAAGCGTTAATCAGCAATCCTCGGATCGGAGAGCGAGTCGACGAGTTTGAACCGCGAGATGTGCGACGACTTTTGGTCGGCCATTACGAAATGCGGTATGAGATTCAAGGCTCCACGCTCTACATCCTTCGTCTTTGGCATGTGAGAGAAAACCGATAAAAGTTGCTCCGACAGCCTGGAATGTCAGACACAAAAAAGCCCATGACACGTCATGGGCTTTTTGTTTTGAGCGTCTAGCGCTTACACGTAAAACGACTTCAGCGGCGGGAATCCATTGAATTCAACCGCGCTGTAACTGGTGGTATACGCACCGGTCGACAACCAGTACAAACGATCACCAATCGCCAGGTTCAGCGGCAGACCGTACTTGTAGTTCTCGTACATGATGTCGGCGCTGTCGCAGGTCGGGCCGGCGATGACCACTTCTTCCATCTCGCCTTTCTTCTCGGTCCAGATCGGGAACTTGATGGCTTCGTCCATGGTTTCGATCAGGCCGGAGAACTTGCCCACATCCGTGTACACCCATCGCTCTACCGCGGTACGGGATTTACGGGCGACCAGCACCACTTCGCTGACCAGGATTCCGGCGTTGGCGATTAGCGAGCGGCCCGGTTCCAGGATGATTTCCGGCAGTTCGTCACCGAAGTCTTCCTTGAGGAAACGGATGATTTCTTCAGCGTAGGTTTCCAGGCTGTTGGTGCGGGTGATGTAGTTGGCCGGGAAGCCACCGCCCATGTTGATCAGCTTCAGGTGAATGCCGTCTTCTTCTTTCAGGCGTTCGAAGATCACTTTGACCTTGGCGATCGCCGCGTCCCAGACGCTGATGTCGCGCTGTTGCGAGCCGACGTGGAACGAGATGCCGTATGGCACCAGGCCCAGGTCACGAGCGAGGATCAGCAGGTCCATGGCCATGTCGGTCTGGCAGCCGAATTTGCGCGACAGAGGCCAGTCAGCGGTGGTCGAGCCTTCGGTGAGGATGCGCACGTAGACTTTCGAGCCCGGTGCAGCCTTGGCGATGTTGCGCAGGTCGGCTTCGGAGTCGGTGGCATACAGACGCACGCCCTTCTCGTAGAAGTAGCGGATGTCCTTGGATTTCTTGATGGTGTTGCCGTAGCTGATGCGATCCGGGCCGACACCCTGGTTCATCACTTTGTCGAGCTCGTAGATCGACGCGATGTCGAAGTTCGAGCCTTTCTCTTTGAGCAAGTCGATGATTTCGACGGCCGGGTTGGCCTTGACCGCGTAGTAGACCTTGGCGAATTCGAAACCGGCGCGCAGGTCGTCATAGGCCTGGCTGATCATCGCGGTGTCGATCACCACGAACGGGGTTTCTTGTTTGTCGGCGAAAGCCTTCATTTTGTTGAAGGTATCGCGCGCGAAATAGTCTTCGACGTTGATCGACATGCTGGGAACTCCTACTGGCAAACTGAAATTATCAATGGGTGCGAGGGTGTGTCATCAATGAAATCGCACTCGTGATTTCATTGATGACACACCCTCCTGAACGTCCTCCGTATCCCCACTTTGGTTCGCCTACTTCCCAAGGCATGTCGCCGAAAGCAAAAAGGCCATGGGAGGCGGTGCTTCCCTTGGCCTTGCTGTCTCGTCGTCAGTACTTGAGCCGGATGGATCGTTTCCAGCATGGACGTTCGGCGCGAACTTTAGGGCGTGAGGGGCTTGAGATCAACAAAAAATGTCGCGTTTTTGCACGCTTCCGTCGTGCGGTCCCCGACAGTTACTGATGTAACCGACCTGCATGACAGTGTGATGTTCCCCGGATAAGGGGATTTTGGCGGGATTCAGATAAATCGAGTTGGCCCATTCGCGGGCAAGCCTCGCTCCTACAGGGTTGCGGCATGCCGTGATGTTGCGTACGACACCGCACCTGTAGGAGCGAGGTTTGCCCGCGAAGGCGTCAGATCAGGCGACAGCAGTCTCGGCCGGCGAAACAATGCTGGTCTTGCCGCCACGGGACTTACCGGAACTCAGGTACTCGGCAATCGATTCCTGAGTCACTTCCCCCAGGAACACTCGCTCGGCATCCATCACCGGCAACCACGAGCGGTTGAACTCGTACATCCGTGACAACAGGATGCGCAAATGCTCGTCGTACGCTGCGGTGGCGTTGAATTCGCGCAGGTATTGCGTACAAGTACCGGTCTGACGGTGCAAGTCGCGACGTCGTACATAACCCAGCGCCTTGTTCTCACCATCGGTGACCACAACATAACGACGGTCCAGTTCGTCCATCAACTCCAGGGCTTCAGCCACTGGCGTTTCCGGGCTCACCGACGGTGCGTTGTCCGCCGCATCTTCGGCTTTCACCAGCAACAGACGCTTGAGGGTGCTGTCCTGACCGACGAAGTTGCTGACAAAGTCGTCCGCCGGATGCGCCAGCAGCGTGTCCGGATGATCGATCTGCAGCAGCTTGCCGGCACGGAAGATCGCAATCTTGTCGCCCAGCTTGATGGCTTCGTCGATGTCGTGGCTGACCATGATTACGGTCTTGTTCAGCGCGCGCTGCATTTCGAAGAACTCGTTCTGGATCATCTCGCGGTTGATCGGATCGACCGCGCCGAACGGTTCGTCCATCAGCAACAGCGGTGCATCCGCCGCCAGCGCACGAATCACGCCGATCCGTTGCTGTTGGCCACCGGACAACTCACGGGGGTAGCGATTCAGATACTGTTTGGGCTCGAGCTTGATCATGCTCATCAACTCGCGAGCGCGGTCGTGGCATTTCTGTTTGTCCCAGCCCAGCAGGCGCGGAACGATGGTGATGTTTTCCTCGATGGTCATGTTCGGGAACAAGCCGATTTGCTGGATCACATAACCGATGTTGCGACGCAGGGTCACGGCGTCGAGGTCGGTGGTGTCTTCGCCGTTGATCAGGATCTTGCCCGAGGTCGGCTTGATCAGGCGGTTGATCATTTTCAGCGTGGTGCTTTTGCCGCAGCCCGATGGCCCGAGGAACACACAGATCTCGCCTTCATTGACGGTCAGGCTTACCGAGTCCACGGCTTTCACATCTTTGCCGTTGCTTTGGAAGGTCTTGCTGAGGTTTTGAAGTTCGATCATTTGAGCAGTCCTTTTGGAGTCAGCGTGCGTTGCAGCCATTGCAGAAGCAGGTCGGCGAAGATGGCCAGGAGACTGACCAGCACGGCGCCGACGATCAGCATCGACATGTCGCTGCGGCTGATGGAAGCGAGAATGAGTACACCGAGGCCACCGGCACCGATGGTGGCGGCGATGGTCATGACACCGATGTTCATGACCACGGCGGTGCGCACACCGGCGAGGATCACCGGCACTGCGATCGGCAGTTCGACCATGCGCAGACGCTGGCCGAAGGTCATGCCGATGCCGCGCGCGGCTTCGCGAATGCCGGGGTCGACGCCGGTCAGGGCGAGGTAGGTGTTACGCATGATCGGCAGCAGCGAATACAGAAACACCGCCGTGATCGCCGGCATCGGGCCCAGGCCCTGGCCGAATTTGGAGTAGAACGGCAACAGCAGGCCGAACAGCGCAATCGACGGTACGGTCAGCAGCACGGTGGCGCTGGCTTGCAAGGGACCGGCGAGTGTCGGGAAACGTGTCATCAAAATGCCGAGCGGCACGCCGACCAGAATCGCCAAGGTCACGGCGATGCCGACCAAGGTGATGTGCTGCCAGGTCAGGTGCAGCACCAGCGGCCAGTCGAGATGGGAAAAGGCGTTGAGAAATTCCATGGCTTTTCCTCCTTAGTTCAATGGATGCTGGCGCAGGAAATCGGCGGCAACGGATGAAGGGCTTTCGTGATCGACATCGACCCGCGCATTGAGTTGGCGCATGGTGGCGTCGTCGAACAGTTCCGCCAGCGGCTTTATTTCTTCCGCCAGTTTTGGATGGGCGTCGAGGTAGTCCTGACGCACCACTGGCGCGGCGGTGTAATCCGGGAAGTAGTGCTTGTCGTCTTCAAGCAGTTTGAGCTTGAAGGCATTCAAACGACCGTCGGTTGTGTAGACCAGACCGGCAAATACCTGGCCATTGCGCAAGGCGGTGTAGACCAAACCTGCATCCATCTGCCGTATGTTTTTGCGGGTCAGGTTCATGCCGTAGAGGTCGACCATGCCGTCCAGACCGTCGGAACGGTTGGCGAACTCGGTGTCCAGCGCCACCAGGTGATTGGTCTTCGCCTCAGCCTGCAGCACCGTGTTCAGCTCGCTGATGGTGTTGATCTGCGGGTAAGCCTTCGCGGTGCTTTCCGGCAAGGCCAGGGCATAGGTGTTGCTGAATTTCGACGGGGTCAGCCAGATCAGGCCTTTTTTCGCGTCGAGTTCTTTTACCTTGGCGTAGGACTGGGCGCTGTCGAGTTTTTCGGTGACATGGTTGTAAGCCACCAGCGACACGCCGGTGTATTCCCACATCAAATCCAGTTGGCCACTTTCGTGGGCGCTGCGGGCCAGATTGCTGCCCAGACCGCCGGTCACCTGGGTGTCGTAACCCTTGGTGCGCAGGTATTGGGAAGTGATTTCCGCCAGCAGGGTTTGTTCGGTGAACACCCGGGCGCCGATGCGGATCACCGGTTTTTCAGCGGCTTGGGCAAATCCTGCGAACAGCAGAACGCAGCCCATGATTAAGGTCATGCCTTTTAGGTGGAAAGCTTTCATAAATATTCCTTTGCCGAGGCTTAAGACGGGCGTAGGCCGCGTTCGAGCCAGAGGCGGCTGGCGAGTGTCACCAGGCCGTCGAGCAGCAAGGCCAGCAGGGCGGTGCAGGCCGCGCCGAGCAGCAGTTGCGGCTGATTGTTCAGGGCGATGCCAGGGAAAATCAGGCTGCCCAGGCTGTTGGCACCGATCAGGAACGCCAGCGGTGCGGTCCCGACGTTGATCGCCAGCGCCACGCGCACGCCACCGATGATGATCGGCACAGCGTTCGGCAGTTCGACCCGCCACAGCACCTGAGTCGGGGTCATGCCGATGCCGACGGCCGCTTCCTTGAGTGAACCCTGGACGTTTTTCAGGCCTTCATAGGTGTTGCGCACGATCGGCAACAGCGAGGCGAGGAACAGCGCGAAGATCGCGGGGCCGCTGCCTATGCCGAGGATCCCCAGGGCGATGGCCAGTACGGCGAGAGGCGGCACGGTGTTGCCGATGTTGAAGATCTGCATGAAGCGTTCAGCGCGGCCTACCATGGTCGGGCGGCTGAGGAAGATACCGGCGGGGATGCCCACAACGAGGGCCGCCAGCATGGAAACAAGGACGAGAATCAGGTGAGCTTGCAGGTAAAACAACAAATCGTCGCGGTAATGTTCGATCGTGTTGATGCCAATCCAGTGGACCAGCAGGGCCAGGAGAGCGACGACAACCGCACCTCCTATCAGCCCCTTGCCATAGCGAATAGCCACAGGCGGACTCCTTTTTTCTTTGTCGGCGAACGCAGTCCCGTGTGGCATGCCATTCCTGGCTGCCGGGAAATCAACGTTCGCGAGAAGCAGCTCTTCATGCTGATGAAACCGCATGAGATCGAGCCATAAGCGCAGCCTCGTCAGGCCAACTTGCTGATTTTTCAGCCCCTGAGACGAGTGCCGTAACAGGGGAGTGGACGTCTGCACCTTTTAAAAGGTTCCATAATTAACAGCAATTAGCCACCGTTGATCTCGATTACCCGATGTAACAGCTGCCGGTGTGGTGAGGGGATTTATCCCCGTTCGGCGGCGAAGCCGTCGTAATGGACGCGGTGTGGCTGGAAAAACAGGGGCCGCTTCGCAGCCCAACGGGGATAAATCCCCTCACCACACCGGCAGCTGCTACAGGGCGAACGGTGGTCCGTGACGGTCGGTTTGCGCTATACTCGCCGCCCTTTTTTGAATCACCTGCCAGGCGATTTCCCATGACCAAACAGGCCGCCGAAGTCGCGAAACGCCGCACTTTCGCCATTATTTCCCACCCCGATGCCGGTAAAACCACCATCACCGAGAAGCTCTTGCTGATGGGCAAGGCGATTGCGATTGCGGGCACGGTGAAGTCTCGCAAGTCCGACCGCCATGCCACCTCCGACTGGATGGAAATGGAAAAGCAGCGTGGTATCTCGATTACCACGTCGGTCATGCAGTTCCCGTATCGCGACCACATGATCAACCTGCTCGACACCCCGGGCCACGAAGACTTCTCCGAAGATACCTACCGTACCCTGACAGCGGTGGACTCGGCCTTGATGGTCCTCGACGGCGGTAAGGGTGTAGAACCACGGACCATCGCGCTGATGGACGTCTGCCGTCTGCGTGACACGCCGATCGTCAGCTTCATCAACAAACTCGACCGTGACATCCGCGACCCGATCGAACTGCTCGACGAAATCGAAGCGGTCCTGAAGATCAAGGCAGCGCCGATCACCTGGCCGATCGGTTGCTACCGCGACTTCAAAGGCGTTTATCACCTCGCCGACGACTACATCATCGTGTACACCGCGGGCCACGGCCACGAGCGCACCGATGTCAAAATCATCGAGAAGCTCGATTCCGATGAAGCTCGCGCGCACTTGGGCGACGAGTACGATCGCTTCGTCGATCAGCTGGAACTGGTGCAGGGCGCCTGCCACGAATTCAATCAACAGGAATTCCTCGACGGCCAACTGACGCCGGTGTTCTTCGGTACTGCACTGGGCAACTTCGGTGTCGATCACGTGCTCGACGCCGTGGTCAACTGGGCGCCGAAACCGCTGGCCCGTGTTGCCAACGAGCGCACCGTTGAGCCGGTTGAAGAGAAATTCGCCGGCTTCGTGTTCAAGATCCAGGCGAACATGGACCCCAAACACCGCGACCGTATCGCTTTCATGCGGATCTGCTCCGGCAAATACGAAAAAGGCATGA
Source organism: Pseudomonas sp. LBUM1669 (assembly GCF_059695705.1). Lineage (NCBI taxonomy): Bacteria > Pseudomonadati > Pseudomonadota > Gammaproteobacteria > Pseudomonadales > Pseudomonadaceae > Pseudomonas > Pseudomonas sp. LBUM1669. The sequence goes on from NZ_CP166784.1 coordinate 952,815, forward strand.
AGATGCGCCACGTGCGCACCGGCAAGGACGTGCGGATCGGCGACGCGCTGACCTTCTTCTCCTCCGAGCGCGAGCAACTGGAAGAAGCGTTTGCCGGCGACATCATCGGCCTGCACAACCACGGCACCATCCAGATCGGCGACACCTTCACCGAAGGCGAAGTCCTGGGCTTCACCGGTATCCCGCACTTCGCCCCGGAACTGTTCCGTCGCGTGCGCCTGCGTGATCCGCTGAAATCCAAGCAACTGCGTCAAGGTTTGCAGCAATTGGCGGAAGAGGGCGCCACCCAGGTGTTCTTCCCCGAGCGCAGCAACGACATCATCCTCGGCGCCGTGGGTGTGCTGCAGTTCGATGTGGTCGCCAGCCGCTTGAAAGAGGAATACAAGGTTGAGTGCTCTTACGAGCCGATCACCGTGTATTCCGCTCGCTGGATTGATTGCAGCGATAAGAAGAAGCTTGAAGAGTTCAGCGTCAAGGCTGTGGAAAACCTTGCAGTCGACGGCGGTGGTCACCTGACCTACCTGGCCCCGACGCGGGTTAACCTGGCGCTGATGGAAGAGCGCTGGCCGGACGTGAAATTCAGGGCGACGCGTGAGCATCATTAAGCGCTGAGCCGCAAAACCAAAAGCCCCGGTCGCGAAAGCACCGGGGCTTTTTCATACCCGCCACCATTTCCTGTGGGAGCGAGCCTGCTCGCGATGGTCGTCAGTAAGCCACGGGTTGTCAGGCAGATCGCATTATCGTTGACGTTTTTCGCGAGTGCTGGCCGGACGTGAAATTCCGCAAGGCGCGCGAACATCATCAAGCGATGAGTCAGTACGCGTGCGTCAGGAATTTCTGTAGGTGTTTTTACGGAGTTTTGTAGCTTGGCTCTGCTTTTAACTTCTCCGGTCTTTTACCCGAGACATGGAAGTCGTTGACGTCTAGCTTTCGGTGGACATTTCGCAAGTAGCGACTTTCCACGAGCAGGAGCACAAGACAAATGGATGTAATGAAAATCGATGCGGCTGCACTGACAACCCAACGACCTCTGACTCCCATTTCTGTCATCGAACGTTACTACGATCTGATCGTCAGCAGTGCTCCCGGCTTCGAAGTCAGCACCAGTGACGACGCTTTTGAGCCTTCCATGAAGCTGCCCGCAATGGAGCCGCGTATGCAGGCCTTCCTTTCTGTCGCCACTGCGCAGTTTTTTGAGATGGGCCGTTACCGAGGTATGCCGTTGCGTTTGTTCGACCTGAGGCAAAACGCAAATACTCAAACCACAAAGACCTTTGCCTCGACGCTGATCGTTGCACGCGCCATTCGCCATATTCAGGATACCGGCGACAGCATTCTGTTGTTTTCCCCCTCATCGGGAAACAAAGCCATTGCTCTACGTGATGCGGTTCTACGTGCACTGAAAAACAAGTTGGTCCACCCAGAGCAATTACGCATTGTCACGCTGACGCCTGCCCAGACGACTGGAAAGCTGCGTAGAACCGAACTTTACGACGACCCTCGGTTGCGTGCTCTGAATCCTGTGTTCGTGCTTGATACCGAGTCGCCGGAAGCAGTGAAGGTTGTTGGACAACAGTTCAAGGATCTCTTCAATCGTCGTCCATTGGGTGATTCGAAGTTGTGGCATTCCCTGCGGCTCGAGAACTACCGGTTTTCTGATCAGGCCCGGGCTTTTTTTGATTTTGAATATGGTGACGCCTGGGACACTGACCGCAAGACCGTGCATGTGCATGCGGTGTCGAGTGCCTATGGTCTTCTGGGATATTGTTCAGGTGTAGACGTGATGAGACGTCACGGGACAAAAGTTTCCACTCCTTCATTTTTATTGGTTCAACATCTCGCAACCAGCGACATGGTTCTGCACTTGCTCGACGGAAATTTCGAGGGCGCTTCTGCTCCACGCTATAAGCAGAGTGCCGACGGTTTATGGGTGCAGTCGGAGTCTGCGCACTTTCCTGCCGCAACATGGAGTCCAGACGAAGTGCTCGAATCCACTTTTTATACACACCTGCCGCCTACCGCAGTGGAAATGACTGCGCAGGTCAGGGCCAATGGCGGCTCGGGAATAGTCGTTTCGCTTCATGAGTGCATGCAACGCTACAGCGAATGCACTCGATTGCTCGCAAATACGCCAGTCAGATTGCCCACCGATCCCCGGGACCTGAAAGAGTGGTCATTGGTGATGGCGCTGACGGGTTGCCTTAATGCAATTGATCGACAGTTACTTGAGGGCATGGACGGTTGCACCATTCATGCATCGGGCACTTATTGCAGGGGTGATTTTGAGGCCATTCCTGCCGACGGGTTGTCATTTATTAGCAGTGCTGAAGAGATGACGGGGATACTTCGCAGTCGTTGTAACTCATGAGCGGAGACCTTCTCAAAAGCTGGAAAACGCTTTGCCATTTCCGTGTTTACAGGGGGTATTCCAAAGCTGGAATACCTGCACGGCTGGTTTATGTCGGGGTGGCAGAGGGGCTGCTCTACATCGTTCCCTTTGTGGATCAATGTTTTTTCAAGCATTCCTCTGTGGAGCAGGAAGGAACTCTGGAGTGGAGTGAACTTGAGGCGTTCATAAAACAAAATCAAGCCAACATGAGCTTGTTGATGGCGCCCATGGAGTTCGTCCAGGCGTTTCAACGGCATGGCGATATTGTGGGTGTTAGCAGGATTCACCAGAAAGTAGACGTTTCTGCCGGTTGGGAACATGTCCAGGGGCAGCTCTCTCATCGAGAAAACAAGCGTCGTGTTCAATCGATCAGGCAAGGTTTCGATTTCGATGTTTCGCTTGAAGATGAGGATTTTTTTGCCTTCTACCGCTCCATGCATCTGCCGACAATGAGTGCTCGTTATGGGGCATTTGCTCGGAGTGTGCAGGAACAACTGGCTTATCAAGATTTGTTCAAGCGAGGAATGTTGTTTCGAGTCCACTTGCATGATGAGTGGGTGGCGGGAAGCGTTTCCCAGCTTGATGCGTCGATGCGCACTTTGAATGCGCGGTTAATCGGGGTGAAAGGTGGTGCAGCAATTTACCGCGCAAATGGAGCGCAGAACTTTGTATATCACGCGATCCTGGAATGGGCATCGAATCAGTTCCTCATCGATTTTGTCGATTTCCAAGGTTGCGAACCATTTTTGAGTAAGGGAACGTTTCAGTATAAAAAACGCTTCGGGGCTCAGGCCTTCATTCCGGATAACGCATTCGGGCAGTGGCGGATATTGATTCGAGCGCCGACGTTTTGTGCTTCCTCCAGGCAGTTTCTGATCAACAACCCTTTGATGGGTCTGGATGCTGGCGGCCGGCTGCAAGCGCAGTATTTTTACGATGCCGATCATGAGATCCGCTCGGACATTCCTTTCGTATCAAAAGGCATTCACAGCGCCGTTAGCCACAACCTGGACCAGTGGCATGATTAGTCGGTTTGCTCACGTGGTCCGCCGTAATGGCTACTTCTGTCCAATGGCCTGGGTACTTGCTGCGTTGATCTTTATCAGTCGCATAAGCGCCATGGTCAAACTATTCATGGCGTTGTACCTGCGCCAGGACCTGGGACTTGCGATTGAAACCGTTGGCTGGTTGTTGTCCGCTTACGGCGGCGGCTTGTTGGTCGGGGCAATGGCGGGCGGACTCCTGAGTGATCATTTTTCGGCGGCGCGGCTCACCGCTGTGTTGTTTTTTACTTCGGCATGGGTGCTGGTTTTGCTGGCGCTGGTCGCCGAGGTGCCTTTGCTGGCGGGGTTGTTGCTTTTCAGCGGGATACTCGACGGTGCAATTCGTACACTTCATCAGCGGTTGATCATGGAGTATTGCGAAGATGCACAACGTGCTCGTGCGCAGTCACTGAGCCGTGTTACCAGTAACTTGGGCATGGCTGTGGCCGGGGTCGTGGGTGGGTTTCTTGCGCAAGCGGATTTCCGTTGGGTGTTTTTTGTCAGTGCGGCCATGACGCTGTTGGCTTTGATCTGGTTTGTTCGGGCGACATTTCATCGAGAAGTTCTGATACCAGATCTGGCCCCTGATTCGGTTTCGGGTACATGCGTACCTTATCGAGATAGACCCTTCCTCTGGTTGTTGGCGGCTTCTGTCTTGCTCGGCCTTGCCTTCGAGCCGGTCTACAGCATGCTGGGCAACTATCTGCTCGATTACTATCGGTTGGGTACTGAAGTCATCGGATGGCAATTTGCACTCAATGCCTTACTGGTGGTCCTGCTGCAAATACCTTTATCTCACTGGGGGGATAAGTGGGGAGCGCGGCGCCAGTTGTTGGCAGGCAGCGCGTTGCTGGCTTGCGGATTAGGAATGTTGCCTTTGGGAGGCGGGGTACTTTATGTCTGCCTGTCGACAGTGGTTTGGACGCTTGGCGAAATTCTTTTTATGCCGACCCTCAACGTAATGGTAATGCAGCGTGCGCAAGCGGGTAAAAGTGGGCATTACTTCGGCCTTTTTTCTATGTGCTGGAGTGCGAGTGTGCTGCTTTCACCGACGCTTGGAGGCCAGCTCTATGCCTATTTCGGTGGGCACAGCGTCTGGCTTGCGAGTGCAGCTTTGGCGTTTGCCGCGATGCCGCTGATTTATCAGGCGACCCGTTTAATGGAACATCCAACCGTTCATTCTTCCGTGACCCACTGATTTTCCACGGGCGTAGTTTTGCTCTACTTTTCCAGCACCGCTGGTTTTTACCAGCGACAACGCAATTGTTGACGTCTAGTGTTCGGGGTTCACTTCGTAAGCAGCGTCTCTCTACGAGCAAGAGTACAAGGGATCAATGGAATGATGAGTCGGCTGACCCACCTGCTGCGGCTGGATGGCTATTTCTGCACCATGGCGTGGGTGCTCGCGGCGCTACTGTTCATCAATCGCCTGAGCAGCATGGTCAAGCTGTTCATGGCGTTGTACCTGCGTCAGGAACTGGGCTTCGCGATCGAGACCGTTGGCTGGCTGCTGTCCGCTTACGGCGCCGGTCTGCTCATCGGTTCCATGCTGGGTGGATGGCTCAGCGATCATGTCCGGACGGCACAGCTGACGGCCGCCCTGTTCTTTGCCTCGATGTGGGTTCTGGTTTTGCTGGGGCTGGTCACTCAAGCGCCGCTGCTGGCAGGTTTGCTGTTGCTCAGCGGGACACTCGACGGGGCTATTCGTACGCTGCATCAGCGGCTGATCATGGAGTACTGCGAGGTGGCGCAGCGTCCTCGCGCGCAGGCCTTGAGTCGTGTCGCCAGAAACCTCGGCATGGCTGCCGCCGGCTTGGCGGGCGGGGTGCTGGCGCAGACCGATTTTCGCTGGGTGTTTTTTGTCAGCGCGGCCATGACGCTGCTGGCATTGCTTTGGTTTGTCCGCACGACATGGCACCGGCCGGTGCTGATTCCCGACGAAACGCCCGATGCCGGCGCTGGCACAGGCGTTCCCTATCGAGATCGACCGTTCCTCTGGTTGCTGGCAGCGGTGATCCTCCTCGGCATGGCGTTCGATTCGATCTACAGCATGCTCGGCAATTACCTGCGGGATTACTACCGGTTGAGCACTGAAGCCATCGGCTGGCAGTTTGGGATCAATGCGATGTTGATTGTGGTATTGCAAATACCGCTGTCGCACTGGGGCGAACGCTGGGATGCGCGCCGGCAACTGGTCGCAGGATGTGTGTTGCTGGCGGTCGGACTTGGCATGTTGCCGCTGGGTTCCGGGCTGTTTTATGCCTGCCTGTCGACGGTGATCTGGACGCTGGGGGAGGCACTGTTCATGCCGCCGCTGAATGTACTCGTCATGCAGCACGCGCAAGCGGGAAAAAGCGGCCAATACTTCGGCCTGTTCTTCATGTGCTGGAGTGCGAGCGCGCTGCTTTCACCGGTACTTGGCGGTCAGATCTATGGCCACTTCGGCGGGCACATTGTCTGGTGGGTCAGCGCCGCACTGGCCTTGTTGTCCACGCCGCTGATTTATCAGGCCACACGTTTGGGCGCCTTGAAAGGCCTGGATTCACAAACGTCGCGCGTCACTTCGCTTAGCTGATTCGATTATGAGGGTTATTCGAAACCAATCTGGCTTCGGACGGTATTTCTGCCCATTCGTTAGTGTCCTATCTGGAGAACCCGGCTGATCGGAACTAGATTTTACTCAGCGCCAGCCAGGCACTTATGTTTCACCTGCAAAAGGATGGAATCGGCTATGAACAGATTTCTACGGGTTTTACTGCTGTTGAAGGTGGTGGTGATGTTGTCTCTCGGCAGTTCGGCGGTTTGGGCCGAGTGCGAGGATCACGATACGCAAGCGTCGAGTGGGCAGGGTGGTCAGGGCGAGTTGATGATTGCCAAATCCGAATCAGAGCCTGGTGATAAGGGACAGGGCGGCAGTGCGGACGACGATGACTCGACCACTGCAGAGCCAGACACTGATGACGCCGACAGCCAGACGTAAACCGCAGGCAAAAGAAAACCCCTTCTCCCCCGACTGATGCGCAGCCGAAGAAGCAGAGGTCATTGAACAGCTCGCAAATCCCAGTGGGAGCGAGCCTGCTCGCAAAGGCGATATTCCAGTCAACATCTTAGTCGACTGAGAAAACGCTATCGCGAGCAGGCTCGCTCCCACAGTTTGTTACGCGGCGCCGTCGAGGAACTGCTCGGCGTAGTGGCAAGCCACCTGGCGGCTGTCGAGCAGGCGCAGGGCTGGCTCTTCAGTGCTGCAGCGCTCGGTCGCGTACGGGCAGCGCTTGTGGAAAGCGCAGCCGGACGGCGGGTTCAGCGGGTTGGGCAACTCACCGACAATCTTGATTTTTGGCTTGTTCGGGTCCGGGTGAATGGTCGGGGTCGCCGACAGCAACGCCTGGGTGTACGGGTGCAACGGACGCTCGTAGATGTCGTTCTTCGGGCCCATTTCCACCGGGCGACCGAGGTACATCACCATCACGTCATCGGCCACGTGCTGGACGACTGCCAGGTTGTGGGAGATGAACACGTAGGCGGTGTTGAACTCTTGCTGCAAATCCATGAACAGGTTCAGCACCTGCGCCTGAATCGACACGTCCAGCGCCGAGGTCGGTTCGTCCGCGACCAGCACTTTCGGTTGCAGCATCATCGCGCGGGCCAGGGCGATCCGCTGGCGCTGACCGCCGGAGAACATGTGCGGATAGCGCTGGTAATGCTCGGGACGCAGGCCCACCTGCTTCATCATCGCCTGAACTTTCTCGCGACGTTCCGAGGCGCTCAGGTTGGTGTTGATCAGCAGCGGCTCGGCCAGTTGATCACCAACTTTCTGCCGAGGGTTCAACGACGCGTAAGGGCTCTGGAACACCATCTGCACGTCTTTGCGCAGTTGCTTGCGCTGAGCCTTGTCGGCACCGGCGACTTCCTGCCCGGCGATTTTCAAGGAGCCGGAGGACGGCTCTTCGATCAGCGTCAGGGCGCGGGCCAGGGTCGATTTGCCGCAACCCGATTCACCTACAACGGCGAGGGTTTTGCCGGCTTCCAGTTCGAACGACACACCGTTGAGGGCGCGCACGGTCGCATGACCCTTGAACAGGCCGCGGGACACTTCGTAGTGACGGGTCAGGTCGCGGGCGGTAAGTACGACGGCCATTACGCCACCTCCTGATTCAGCGGGTAGAAGCAGCGGGCGAGGCTGTTGCTTTTCGGGTCAAGGCCAGGACGCTGCGCGCGGCAGCTGTCTTGCACATACGGGCAGCGCGGCGACAGCAGGCAACCCTGCGGACGGTCGTAGCGACCGGGAACGATGCCTGGCAGCGTGGCCAGGCGCGTGGCGCCCAGGCTGTGTTCCGGAATCGCCTTGAGCAGCGCTTCGCTGTACGGGTGCGCCGGAATGTCAAACAGTTGCGGCACTTGACCCACTTCGACCGCCTGGCCGGCGTACATCACGCACACGCGCTGAGCGGTTTCGGCCACGACCGCGAGGTCGTGAGTGATCAGCACCAGACCCATGTTCTGCTCTTTTTGCAGCGCCAACAGCAGGTCCATGATCTGGGCCTGAATGGTCACGTCGAGGGCAGTGGTCGGTTCGTCGGCGATCAGCAGTTTCGGTTCGCCGGCAATCGCCATGGCAATCGCAACACGCTGGCTCATACCGCCGGAGAGTTGATGCGGGTAAGCGTCCATACGACTGGCGGCACCCGGGATTTCCACTTTTTCCAGCAGTTCGATGGCGCGAGCGCGGGCTTGCTTGCCAGACATTTTCAGGTGCAGGCGCAGCACTTCTTCGATCTGGAAACCGACGGTGTAGCTCGGGTTCAGCGCGGTCATCGGGTCTTGGAAGACCATGGCCAGGTCTTTGCCGACGATTTGTCGACGCTGACGGTTGCTGAGCTTGAGCATGTTCTTGCCGTCGAAATTCAGGGCATCGGCGGTGACGATCCCCGGATGCTCGATCAGGCCCATCAGCGCCATCATGGTCACGGATTTACCGGAACCCGACTCGCCAACGATGGCCAGGACTTCGCCTTTGTCCACGGTAATGTCGAGCCCGTCGACCACCGGAACGGCGTTCTTGTCGCCAAAGCGAACGTTGAGATTCTTGATTTCTAACAGTGACATTTGAATCTCCTCAGGCGGCGTTCTTGAGTTTCGGGTCCAGCGCATCGCGCAGACCGTCGCCCATCAAGTTGATTGCCAGCACGCTGAGCAAAATGGTCAAACCAGGCAGACTTACCACCCACCAGGCGCGTTCGATGTAGTCGCGAGCCGAAGCCAGCATGGTGCCCCACTCAGGGGTTGGCGGTTGTACGCCAAGGCCGAGGAAGCCCAGTGCCGCAGCATCGAGAATCGCCGAAGAGAAACTCAGGGTGGCCTGAACGATCAGCGGCGCCATGCAGTTGGGCAGCACGGTGACGAACATCAGGCGTGGCAGACCGGCACCGGCCAGACGCGCGGCGGTCACATAGTCGCGGTTCAATTCGCCCATCACCGCGGCGCGGGTCAGACGAACATAGGACGGCAACGAAACCACGGCGATGGCAATAATGGTGTTGATCAGGCCAGGGCCGAGGATGGCGACAATCGCCACCGCCAGCAGCAGGGACGGCAGGGCCAGCATGATGTCCATCAGACGCATGATGGTCGGGCCGAGCAGTTTCGGGAAGAAGCCGGCGAACAGACCCAGCAGGATCCCGGGAATCAGCGACATCACCACCGACGACAAGCCGATCAGCAGGGACAGGCGCGAACCGTTGATCAGCCGCGACAGCAGGTCGCGACCCAGTTCATCGGTGCCGAGCAGGAACTGGAGCTGCCCACCTTCCAGCCAGGACGGCGGGGTCAGCAGGAAGTCGCGGTATTGCTCGCTCGGGTCATGCGGGGCAACCCAAGGCGCGAAGATCGCGCAGAAAATCACCAGCAGCATGAACATCAAGCCGGCGACGGCGCCTTTGTTCTTGGAGAACGCTTGCCAGAATTCTTTGTACGGGGACGGGTACAGCAGGCTTTGATCGACTGTTACCGCTTGATTTTGAGTTGAAGCTGGAGTGGTCATGGTCATGATGATCTCAGCGCTGGTGACGAATGCGTGGGTTGGCAAAGCCGTAGAGGATGTCCACTACGAAGTTGACCAGAATCACCAGGCAGGCGATTAACAGGATGCCGTTCTGCACCACGGGATAGTCCCGTGCGCCAATGGCTTCGATCAGCCATTTGCCGATGCCGGGCCAGGAGAAGATGGTTTCGGTCAGGACCGCACCGGCCAGCAATGTGCCGACTTGCAGGCCGACCACGGTCAGTACCGGAATCAGCGCGTTGCGCAGGCCGTGAACAAAGACCACGCGCGACGGCGACAGGCCTTTGGCACGGGCGGTACGGATGTAGTCTTCACGCAGCACTTCGAGCATCGACGAACGGGTCATCCGCGCAATAACCGCCAGCGGGATGGTGCCGAGCACGATGGCCGGCAGGATCAGGTGATGCAGGGCATCGAAGAACGCCCCGACGTCATCGGCCAGCAGCGTGTCGATGAGCATGAAGCCGGTCCGCGGCTCGATGTCATAGAGCAGGTCGATCCGCCCGGACACCGGGGTCCAGCCCAGGGATACCGAGAAGAACATGATCAGGATCAGGCCCCACCAGAAGATCGGCATCGAATATCCCGCCAGGGAGATACCCATCACCCCATGGTCGAACAGGGATCCTCGCTTGAGTGCCGCAATCACCCCGGCCAGAAGGCCCAGGATGCCGGCGAACAACAGCGCGGCCATGGACAGTTCCAGGGTCGCGGGGAATAGAGAGCTGAACTCGCTCCAGACGCTTTCACGGGTACGCAAGGATTCGCCAAGGTCGCCGTGGGCCAACTTGCCGATGTAGTCCAGGTACTGGGCATACAGCGGTTTGTTCAGGCCAAGGCGTTCCATTGCCTGAGCGTGCATTTCGGGGTCGACCCGACGTTCGCCCATCATCACTTCCACGGGGTCGCCAGGAATCATGCGAATCAACGCGAAAGTCAGCAAGGTGATGCCGAAGAATGTGGGGATCAATAACCCCAATCGGCGGGCAATAAAACTAAACATCTTGTGGTGTACCTCATCAGCCGGTTAGGCGTGCCCGGCATTCCTGGGTCAGGAATGCCGGTAGTTTCTTATCTACTTCACCTGGGTGGTGGCGAAGTTATTAGTGGTGAGGGGGCTAATGTGATAGCCCTCTACGTTGTTGCGCATTGCGGTGAACATTCTAGTGTGCGCCATGCTGATCCATGGCTGGTCCTGGTTAAAAATAACCTGAGCCTGTTCGTACAGCGCTGCACGCTCGGCCGGGTCCACTTTCTCGCGGGCCTGGTCGATCAGTGCCTGGAACTTCTCGTTGCACCAGCGCGCGTAGTTTTCGCCGTTTTTGGCCGCCTCGCAACTGAGCATAGGCGTCAGGAAGTTATCCGGGTCGCCGTTATCACCCGCCCATCCGGCGGAAACCATGTCGTGCTCGCCGTTTTTGGCACGTTTGAGCATCTCGCCCCATTCCATGACGCGAATGTCTATCTTGATCCCGACCTTGGCCAGGTCAGCCTGTATCATCTGCGCGCCGAGCATCGGGTTCGGGTTGGTCGCACCCCCGCCATTGCGGGTGAACAGGGTGAATACCGTGCCTTCCGGTACGCCGGCTTCCTTGAGCAGGGCGCGGGCCTTGTCGAGGTCGCGGGCAGGGTTTTTCAGAGTGTGGTTGTAACCCAGCAGCGTGTCCGGGAACGGATTGACCGCAGCGGTCGCATTGCCTTTGCCAAACAGCGCGTTGACGGCCGCTTCCTTGTCGAAGGCGATGTCGATGGCTTTGCGCACGCGCACATCACTCAGGTATTTGTGCGTGGTGTTGATGGCGATATACGCGACGGTCATCGCGTTCAGCTCATCGACCTTCAGCTTGTCATCTTTCTTGATGCTCGGGATGTCATCCGGTTTCGGATACAGCGCGATCTGGCACTCGTTGGCCTTGAGCTTTTGCAGGCGCACGTTGTTGTCGGTGGCGATGGCCAGGATCAGCGCTTCAGCCGGTGGCTTGCCACGGAAGTATTCCGGGTTGGCCTTGAAACGCACCTGAGCATCCTTGGCGTAACGCTGGAAGATGAACGGGCCGGTGCCGACAGGCTTGTTGTTCAGGTCGCCGGTCTTGTTGGCCTTGAGCAACTGGTCGGCGTACTCGGCGGAGTAGATCGAGGAGAAGGCCATGGCGATGTCGGCCAGGAATGGCGCTTCGCGACGGGTCAAGGTGAAGGTGACGGTGTTGTCGTCGACTTTCTCGACGCTTTTCAGCAGTTCCTTGAAGCCCATGCTTTCAAAGTACGGGAAGCCCACGCTAGACAGTTTGTGCCATGGGTGGTTCGGGTCCAGCTGACGCTGGAAACTCCAGACCACATCGTCGGCGTTCATGTCGCGGGTCGGCTTGAAATATTCGGTGGTGTGAAACTTGACGCCTTTGCGCAGGTGGAACGTGTAGGTCAGACCGTCCTCGCTGATCTCCCAGGAGTCGGCCAGTGCCGGAATCACTTCAGTGGTGCCGGGCTTGAAGTCCGCCAGACGATTGAAGATGGTTTCGGCCACCGCATCGGCTGTGACTGCAGTCGTGTACTGGACCATATCGAAGCCTTCCGGGCTGGCTTCGGTGCAGACCACCAGGGGTTTGGCCGAGACGCCAACAGCGACACTCAGCAACGCGGCTGCAATGGCCGCACGTAGGGGAAGCATTTTCATCAAGAACCCTCTGCAATCGGTTAAAGGACAAAAGCCGAACGGCCGATCCATCACTGAATCAGCCGTTCGGCAGGTGCATTACAGGACGTTGAACGGGATGGTGGTCACGAGACGGAACTCGTTGAGGCTGCCATCGGCCTGGTTTTCGCTGGCGCGGTGAGCGGTGTAGGTCGCGCGAACAGTGGTGGCCTTGAGCGGGCCGCTCTGCACGGCATACGAAGTACCGATGCCGTATTCATAATGGTGCTCGCCGTCCATCGACTGCACGCCGTCGTAACCGCCGCCGGCATAGTGAGTACCGTCGATGCCCCAGCCGCGAGCCTGGTAGATGTTGAACTTCAGGCCTGGAACGCCGTATTCAGCCATGTTCAGGCCGTAGGCGATCTGGAAGGATTTCTCGTTCGGGCCGTTGAAGTCCGACAGCAGGGAGTTGGCCAGGTAGATGCCGTTGGTTTCGTGCAGGTAGTCGAAGTACTCGTTACCGTTCACTTCCTGGTACGAGAAGGTCAGGCTGTGGGCCTGGTGAGTCAGGCCCAGCGACAGGGAGTAGGTATCGTTGTCGATTTCGCCCAGCAGTTTTTTGCCTTCGTCGACGGTTTTGTAGTAGTTCAGGCCAGTGGTCAGGCTCAGTACCGAGCTGTCTCCCAGAACGTGGGTGGCGCCGAAGTAGTACTGGTTCCACAGGTCTTCGGCCTGGGTACCCCACAGGCTGGTGGTCAGGCTGGCGAACGGGGTGTAAGTGATACCGGCAGTGTTGACGTGATCAGCTTCAGCGGTACCGTCGCCGTATTCGGAACGGAATTTGCGCTGGCTCTGTTCGGTACGCGGCGAGTTACGGTCGAAGGTGCCGAGGTCGAAGGACAGGTTTTCCAGCTCTTCACTGTGCAGGGTCACACCTTCGAAGCTTGAAGGCAGCGGTCGGTTACCGATGACATCCACTTGCGGGCTGCTGAAGTTCTGGCGACCGGCCGTCAGCGTGGTGTTGGAGAAACGTGCCTTGACGTTGGCCAGGCCCAGTTTGCTCCACTGATCAACGGCGTCACCGCCATTTTCAGTCAAAGTACGGTTGTTGCCACGGCCACTGCGACCTGGCTCAGGAGCACCACCGTTACCGGACGCGAGGTCTTTGCGATCCCGGTCCAGAGCAATTGCGTTGTAGGCCGCCACTTCGGTGCTGAAACCGACAGTACCCTCGGTGAAGCCCGAGTTGTACTTGATGATTGTGCCTTGCACCCAGTTGATGCGACGGTCAGTCGTGCGAGTCTCACCGTTTTTAAGATAGTTGAGCGTCGCGCCCCGCTTGAACGACTCATTCGCATACCAGTTACGCGTGGAACCGGTGACCGATTGGCCTTCAACAAAACCGGTGGCTTCGCTTTGGGCGCTTTTCTCTTTGACGGTAACCGGCGTGAACGCCTGGCTTTGGGTTTCTGCGTAAGCCGAGGCGGTTACGCTGCTGATGGCCAGGGCCAATAACGCGGTGCTGCTCAGTTTCATGGGTGAAGCTCCTTACTTTCTTTTTTTAATTCCGGTCTTTTTTGGTGATCCGGCTATTTGGTTTGGAACTCATACAAGGCTTCGCAAACGTTTGCTGTCAGCCGGATTGGCAAATTAAGGCAATACGTATGCGTGAGGGCGCAATGCGCCCCCAGCGTTCTGGCTAATCGGTTATTGGTCGATACTGACGCCCGAGAACACGTTACGACCGAATGGACTCACCTTGAATCCTTCGATTTTGGCGCTCAACGGCTGGTTGACCGTCGAATGGGCGATAGGCGTGATCGGCACTTGTTGCTTGAGATAGTGCTGCGCCTGTTTGTAGAGCACGGTGCGCTGGTCGCGGTCGGTAACGACCTTGGCCTGCTTGATGAACTTGTCATAAGCCGGATCGCACCACATGGAGTAGTTGTTGCCACCAATGGCGTCGCAGCTGTAAAGCGTGCCGAGCCAGTTGTCCGGGTCCCCATTGTCACCGGTCCAGCCAATCAGGCTGACGTCGTGCTCGCCATTCTTGGTGCGCTTGATGTACTCGCCCCATTCGTAACTGACGATCTTCACTTTGAGGCCGATTTTTGCCCAGTCAGCCTGGAGCATTTCGGCCATCAACTTGGCGTTCGGGTTGTAAGGGCGCTGAACGGGCATTGCCCACAAGGTGATTTCGGTGCCTTCTTTCACGCCGGCAGCCTTGAGCAGCTCCTTGGCTTTTTCCGGGTTGTAGGCGACGTCCTTGATCGTGTCGTCGTAGGACCATTGGGTCGGCGGCATGGCGTTGACCGCCAATTGACCCGCACCTTGGTAGACGGCGTTGAGAATGCCTTGCTTGTTCACCGCCATGTCCAGCGCCTGACGCACTTCGAGCTGGTCGAACGGTTTGTGCCGAACGTTGTAGGCGATGTAGCCCAGGTTGAAACCGGGCTTTTCGATGAGCTTGAGTGCCGGATCGTTCTTCAGCGCGGGTACGTCGGCGGGGCGCGGGCTCAGGGTGATCTGGCACTCATTGGCCTTGAGCTTCTGCACGCGCACCGACGCGTCGGTGTTGATCGAGAAGATCAGGTTGTCGAGCTTGACCCGGCTCGGGTCCCAGTACTGCTTGTTGCCGGTGTAGCGGATGTTGGAATCTTTCTGGTAACTCTTGAACGCGAACGGGCCAGTGCCGATCGGCTTCTGGTTGATGTCGCTCGGCTTGCCTTCGGCCAGCAGTTTGTCGGCGTATTCGGCGGACAGAATGGCGGCGAAGCTCATGGCGATGTTCTGGATGAACGCGGCGTCGACGCTGTTGAGCGTCATGACCACGGTCAGCGGCCCGGTCTTTTCGACCTTGGCGATGTTCTTGTTCAGGCTCATCCCGTTGAAGTACGGGAACTCGGTTGGATAAGCCTTACGGAAAGGTTGCTGCGGATCGAGCATGCGATTGAACGTGAATAGCACGTCATCGGCGTTGAAGTCACGGGTCGGCGTGAAGTACTTGGTCGTGTGAAATTTCACCCCTTCGCGTAGGTGAAAGGTGTACTTGAGGCCGTCCTCGGAAATATCCCAGCGAGTAGCCAGCCCCGGTACGACGTTGGTGGCGCCTTTTTCAAACTCTGCCAATCGGTTGTACAACGGCTCGGCGGCATCGTTGTCGGTCGATGTCGTGTACTGCGCAGTATCGAAGCCAGCCGGGCTGCCTTCGGAGCAGAACACCAGGCTGTTATTGGCGGCCTGGCTGATGGAAGTGGCGGCCAACAGGCCGGTGCCCAGCAATGCGGATAAAACCAAGGTATGGCGCATGACGCTCCCTTTTCTCGTTCGCTAAGTGTTTTCAATGAGCCTCCGTCCCGTCCGCGGACATGGAGGCATCACTGAGTTCAAACCATGACGTGCAGCAAAACCGAGAACCCACGCATGCACTGGTCAGATCCCGACGGTATGAGCCGTGGGTCCGGCAGTAAATGCGTAGAGTCCGAAAGACTTGTGGGAAAAGGCAACGCATCCGACGTCACAGTGGTCATCCGTGACGGAATTGGATGTAGGCTGTTTCCTACTTTCTCGGCAGATAAAGCAACGGCGACGTTAAAAACGTCGCCGTTGCAAAACCTTATTTGCTGACGCTGACGCCGTAGAAGGAGTTCAAGCCAAACGGGCTGATCTTGAAGTCTTCAACGTTGTTGCGCATGGGTTGGAACACCGTCGAGTGAGCGATAGGTGTCATTGGAACTGCGTCTTTGAGGACGTGTTGCGCCTGTTTGTACAGTTCGGTGCGCTTGCCCTGATCGGTCGTGCGCTTGGCTTCTTTGACGATGCCGTCGAACTTCTTGTCGCACCACTTGGAGAAGTTGTTGCCCTGCAGCGAGTCGCAGCCGAACAGCACGTTCAGCCAGTTGTCCGGGTCACCGTTGTCGCCGCTCCAGCCAATCAGCATCGCGCCGTTTTCGCCGCCTTTGGAGCGCTTGATGTACTCGCCCCACTCGTAGGTCACGATCTTGGCCTTGATACCGACCTTGGCCCAGTCGGACTGCAGCATTTCAGCCATCAGCTTGGCGTTCGGGTTGTAAGGACGCTGTACCGGCATCGCCCAGAGGTTGATCTCGGTGCCTTCCTTGACGCCGGCTTCCTTGAGCAGCTCTTTGGCTTTCTCAGGGTTGTACGGCGCATCCTTGATGGTGGTGTCGTAAGACCACTGGGTTGGCGGCATGGCGTTGACGGCCAGTTGACCAGCACCTTGGTAGACGGAGTCGATGATCTGCTGCTTGTTGACGGCCATGTCCAGTGCCTGACGCACTTTCAATTGAGCCATCGGGTTCGGCTGATCGCTGCCCTTGATCTTGTCCATCACGTTGTAGGCGATGTAACCCAGGTTGAAACCAGCCTGGTTAGGCACCTTCAAGGTCTTGTCTTCTTGCAGTGCCTTCAGGTCGGCCGGACGAGGGAACAGAGTGATCTGGCACTCGTTCTTCTTCAGCTTCTGGATACGCACCGACGGGTCGGTGGTGATGGCGAAGATCAGATTGTCGATCTTGACGTCTTCAGGCTTCCAGTAGTCCTTGTTCCCGGTGTAGCGGATGTTGGAATCTTTCTGGTAGCTCTTGAACACGAACGGGCCAGTGCCGACCGGCTTCTGGTTGATGTCGGCGGCTTTGCCTTCCTTGAGCAGCTGGGCAGCGTACTCGGCGGACTGGAGCGACGCGAAGCTCATGGCCATGTTCTGGATGAACGCGGCGTCGACTTCTTTCAGGGTGAACTTGACAGTTTTGTCGTCGACTTTATCGATCTTGGTGATGTTGGTGTCCATCCCCATGTCGGTGAAGTACGGGAACTCAGTCGGGTACGCTTTGCGGAACGGGTCGTTCTTGTCAATCATGCGATTGAAGGTGAACAGCACGTCGTCGGCGTTGAACTCACGAGTCGGCTTGAAGTACGGGGTGGTGTGGAACTTGACGCCTTCACGCAGGTGGAAGGTGTAAGTCAGGCCATCATCGGAGATGTCCCACTTGGTCGCCAGACCAGGAATCACGGCGGTGCCGCCGCGCTCGAACTGGGTCAGGCGGTTGAACATGGTTTCTGCAGAGGCGTCGAAGTCGGTTCCGGTGGTGTACTGACCAGGATCAAAACCGGCCGGGCTCCCTTCGGAGCAAAACACCAGGTTAGTCGCCGCTTGGGCGAAAGGTGCGGAGGCTAACAAGCCTGCGCCGACTAAAAACGGAATGACCGCGTGTTTAAGCATGTTGGCCTCATGATTTGTTGTCATTTTTGGAATTAGAGGACGACCTCGTGAGTCGTTCCTGCGGATACTTATGCAGGGGCCATACCCATTGCAAGATCCAGAGCGACCACAGGCGTTAAACGGTGGCACGAACGTACCTTAATGTCGCATATGTATAAATTCATGCGCATTTGACCGTTTGCGTAGGGTTTTTTCGGTGCATCTGGCGCACCTGCGCGGGGCAATCTGGACGGCTTGCGCACCCGATTGGAGCGCGGTGTTACTTATTTATACCCATCATTGAGGGGTGTGAATGGGGCGGGCGGGCGTGAATGGGATTGAGTTGTGGTTGGAAGGGTAGGTGTTTGTTGTTTAAAGGGTTGTTGTGTCTGTAGAGGCAGATTGTTGCGTTACTGTTTGGCACTGGACATCTGTGGGGATGATTTGGATCCGGGAGGTGATGGAGGCTACATCGGCGTGGTGGGTAGTACCTTGGGTGCAACCTTTTTGCTGCTTGCGGTAGCACTATTGGCTTTTCCCGCGTGTTGAAGGTCTGATCCCTGAGCCTTTGTTAATAGATAGGCATAGGTCAAATGTTGGCAACGAGCCTGTTTGCCGATCCTTACTTCCAGATGACCCCAGTTTCCTGTAGGGGCGAGGCTTGCCCGCGATGGCGGCCTGATAGCCGACCAGTCTCTCGCTGGTGTACATATCCATTCCTGCGGTAACGGCCACTTATGGTTTCGCTCTTACAGCGACTCCCTTTGGCAAACGCCCCAAAGGAAGCAAAGGTCTTCGCCCCAAGCGTCCAGCCCCTCGCTTAGGCTCGGCGTACCCTCGCTCCGGCATTCATCTGGGGGCATCGCCTCCGGTCGGCTTCGCTTCGACCTCCTCTCGATGTGTGCGGCTTCGCCGCACGGCGCTACGCGCCCACCCCCCAGATGAACGCCTCCACTCAGCCTCCCGAAGGGGCGGGTGGATCAAGATCAAAAGCTGCAGGCGAGCTAACGCTCGGCCTGTTGAGTGGTGAGAAGCGAGCGGTACACGCCGATTTCTGTGGGAGCTGGCTTGCCAGCGATGGCGTCCTGACAGCCGACCAATCTCTTTCTGTTGCTCCCGATTGATCGTTCCCATGCTCCGCGTGGGAATGCTGCCAGGGACGCTCCGCGTTCCATTTTTGTGTGTTGAAAGATGTGTAAAAAACACAGCGTTTTCCCACGCATTTTTCAGGTTGCCGGGTAGGAAGCAGTGTCTCTAATCTCGTTCCTGTCGCTGCTAAATCAGCGGCCAGGAGTGGAAACCTGAATCAGTAGGGCGAAGGCCCTCACGACCATAACGGCAAGTGATGGCTCCAATTAAGATTAGGAGCTGCAAATGGACAACGATAATTCCGATTCGAATTTCAATAAAACTAACCCAAACGCCGACGCCTTGCGCGATGAAGAACTACTCAAAGACAGCGAAGCCATAAAACGCGCTCTCGACTACTACCTCGATCCCCCCGACCAGTACGCCCCAAAACCCCGCCGCCCCAGCACTATGTTCATGATTGCCCCGGACATGGACACTGAAAGTCTCCTGGCCCAAGCCTGCGAGTCGTTGGCTTCGGCGAGTGTCATGACCAGTGATTTCGCGGCTAACCTGATCGGCCCGCAGCGCAATACGGTGTTGGCGATCCAGCAGATCATCATGCTGGCGGAGTTGGCGGTGAATCGGGCACTGGATAACGTCGATCCGGCGTAGACCGCGTTATCGTTTATCGCGAGCAGGCTCGCTCCCACAGGGGGCGAGTGTGTACATGGATTTTGTGTACGACTCTGATCCCATGTAGGAGTGAGCCTGCTCGCGATTACGGTGGATCAATCACCACAAAATCATCAGACAAACCTGCCGGCTTTCCGCCAGGCAACAAAAAACGGCGATCACTTCAGGTGACCGCCGTTTCTGTGTACGGGTTACCGAATCAAGGCATCAATACTTCAATCGCGCCATCCGCCGTCATGCTCACCTGACTCGTGCCGGCCTCAACCTCCGGCGTCACCGGCGCACCATCCATGCCGGCCGCTTTCATCATCATCGGCCCGCGCATGTACGGTTGTGGATAGCCGTTGCTGTTCAGGTTCAGGCTGACGATTTTGTAACCCCTGCCACCCAATGCGTCGGTTGCCAGTTGGGCGCGAGCCTTGAACGCGGTGACGGCTTCTTTCAGCAGCGCATCCTCGCTGGCCTTGCGGGTTGGCGTGGCGATGGCGAAGTCCATGCCACCCATTTTCAGGTCGGTCAGCAGTTCGCCGGTCAGCTTCGAGAGCGCGGCGAAGTCGGAGCTTTCCAGGCGCAGTTCGGCGCGTTCACGCCAGCCGGTGATTTTCTGGCCCTTGGTGTCGTAGATCGGGTAGCTGTTGCGGCTGCCTTGGCGCAGGGTGACTTCCTTGACCTGTTTGGCCTGGGCCAGCGCTTTGTTCATGGTGGTGCTGACGTCGGCGGCGAGTTTCGCCGGGTCGGTGTTTTGTTCTTCGGTATAGAGGGTCACGATCATCAGGTCGCGGGCCACTTCCTGGCTGACTTCGGCGCGCAGGGCGATCTGGTTGTAATGAAGCTCGTCGGCGGCCAGGGCCGGGAGGCTGGCGACGGTGCCAACGCTGAGGGCAAGAAGGGCGGCGCTGCGGCGGAAACTGTGCATGAAAACTCCTTGGACGGTGCGCAGGGGTTAGGTCCGAGCCTGCGTGAAACCATCAGACTCTAGCTTTAATGATCCGGTTCGCACAGTTACAACTTCTATACAGATATTCAGATGTCGGTGAATCCTGTGGCGAGGGAGCTTGCTCCCGCTGGACTGCGAAGCAGTCCCAAAACCTGCCACCGCGATTCATCAGGCAAAACGCGTCAGCCGAGTTGCGTCTGCTGCGCAGCCGAGCGGGAGCAAGCTCCCTCGCCACAGAGGAAGGATCAGGTCGGTAGACTGTGGCTGTTTGCCGCACTTTTGCCTGTCAGCCCCCGTGCTTGGTTATACTCCGTGCGATCCGCCTGGAGCGCTCATCAGGAGAGCTCATGCTCGCCCCCGTTCAAATCACTTCTGCCACTCGCCAGAACCTCTGGCGGCTGACGTTCATCCGCACTTTGGTGCTCGCCGCTCAAGCCGGTTCCGTGGGCCTGGCCTACTGGTTCGATCTGCTGCCGTTGCCGTGGGTGCAACTGGCGATGACCCTCGGCTGCTCGACGCTGCTGTGCGCGTTCACCGCGGTTCGCCTGCGCACCTCGTGGCCGGTCACCGAACTGGAATATGCCCTGCAACTGGCCTGCGATCTGTTTATCCACAGTGCCTTGCTGTATTTCTCCGGCGGCTCGACTAACCCGTTCGTCTCTTATTATCTGGTGCCGCTGACCATCGCTGCCGTGACATTGCCGTGGCGCTATTCGGTGATTCTGTCCGGTATCGCGTTGACGATGTACACCTTGCTGCTCGCGCGCTTTTATCCGCTGCAAACTTTCCCGATTGCCCGGGAAAACCTGCAGGTCTACGGCATGTGGCTGAGTTTCGCCCTCGCCGCAGCCGTCATCACCTTCTTCGCCGCCCGCATGGCCGAAGAGTTGCGACGTCAGGAAGAACTGCGCGCCATCCGTCGAGAAGAAGGCCTGCGCGACCAGCAGTTGCTGGCCGTTGCGACCCAGGCTGCCGGCGCCGCCCATGAACTGGGCACGCCGCTGGCGACCATGAGCGTGCTGCTCAAGGAAATGCGTCAGGACCATCCCGACCCGCTGTTGCAGGACGACCTGAGTGTGCTGCAGGATCAAGTCAAACTCTGCAAAGAAACCTTGCAGCAGCTGGTGCGCGCCGCCGAGGCCAATCGCCGCCTCGCGGTGGAGATGCAGGACGTCACCGACTGGCTTGACGAAGCGCTGAACCGCTGGCACTTGATGCGTCCGGAAGCCAGTTACCGCTTCCAGCGCCTGGGCCAAGGCACGGTGCCGCGCATGGCACCGCCACCGGACCTGACGCAAGCCCTGCTGAATTTGCTGAACAACGCCGCCGACGCGTGCCCCGAAGGGCTGCAGGTGACGCTGGACTGGAATGCCGAAGACCTGACCATCAGCATTCGCGACCACGGTGCCGGCGTGCCGTTGGCCATTGCCGAACAGATCGGCAAGCCGTTTTTTACCACCAAGGGCAAAGGTTTCGGCCTGGGCCTGTTTTTGAGCAAGGCCAGCGTGACACGCGCCGGCGGCTCAGTGAAACTCTACAGTCATGAGGAAGGCGGCACGCTCACCGAGCTGCGCCTGCCCCGTGTCGCCCGAGGAGACGAACATGAGTGACGAGATCCAAGTCGAAGGCGAAGGCGAAGAACTGCCGCATTTGCTGTTGGTAGACGACGACGCAACTTTTACCCGGGTGATGGCCCGCGCCATGGCCCGCCGTGGTTTTCGCGTCAGCACCGCCGGTTCCGCCGAAGAGGGCCTGGTCATCGCCCAGGCCGACATCCCGGATTACGCCGCGCTGGACCTGAAAATGGACGGCGACTCGGGCCTGGTGTTGCTGCCCAAACTGCTCGAACTCGACCCGGAAATGCGCGTGGTGATCCTCACCGGTTACTCGAGCATCGCCACCGCCGTCGAGGCAATCAAGCGCGGCGCCTGCAACTACCTGTGCAAACCGGCGGACGCCGACGACGTGCTGGCCGCGCTGCTCTCCGAGCACGCCGACCTCGACACCCTGGTGCCGGAAAACCCGATGTCGGTGGACCGCCTGCAGTGGGAACACATCCAGCGCGTACTGACCGAGCACGAAGGCAACATCTCCGCCACTGCCCGCGCCTTGGGCATGCATCGCCGCACGCTGCAGCGCAAACTGCAGAAGCGTCCTGTCCGCCGTTGAACGGACGCTCAACGATTATCGCCAGCCCTCGCGATAACCCGAACCGATCATCTATGATCGGTTCGTGTGTGTTCTTTTCTTTATCGAGCCTTTTCCATGAATCAGAACGCTGAGTACTCCGCGGTCAACGATGCTGTGCGCGGGCAGTTTTTTCGAAAAGTCTGGGCGATGATCACGCCTTACTGGCGCAGCGAGGAGAAGGTCAAGGCCTGGACGCTGCTGATCGCGGTGATTGCGTTATCGTTGATAAGCGTGGGGATCTCGGTGTGGTTCAACACCTGGTACAAGGATTTTTACAACGCGCTGCAGCAAAAAGACGAAGCGGCGTTCTGGCGGCTGATTCTGTATTTCTGCGGGATTGCGGCTGTGGCGATTGTCGGTGCCGTGTACCGGCTCTACCTGACCCAGATGCTGACCATTCGCTGGCGTGCCTGGCTCACGGAAAAGCATTTCGCCCGCTGGCTCGGCAACAAGAATTACTACCAGCTGGAGCAGGGCGGTTACACCGATAACCCGGACCAGCGGATTTCCGAAGACCTCAACAATTTCACCTCCAATACCCTGGAGTTGGGCATCGGTTTGCTTCGCAATATTGTCAGCCTGGTGTCGTTCTCGATCATTCTGTGGGGCGTGTCGGGCAGTATCGAAGTGTTTGGTTTTACCATTCCCGGCTACATGTTCTGGTGTGTGCTGGTGTATGCCGTGGTCGGCAGCTGGCTGACCCATTTGATCGGTCGCCGCTTGATCGGCCTCAACAACCAACAACAACGCTTCGAAGCCGACCTGCGTTTCTCCATGGTGCGGATTCGCGAAAATGCCGAGAGCATTGCGCTGTACAACGGCGAGCCCAATGAAAACCGTCGCTTGAGCAACCGCTTCGGGATGGTCTGGCACAATTTCTGGGACATCATGAAGGTGTCCAAGCGTCTGACGTTCTTTACCGCAGGTTACCAACAGGCAGCCATCATCTTTCCGTTCATCGTGGCTTCGCCGCGTTACTTGTCCGGCAAGATCGAACTCGGCGAGCTGATGCAAATCAGTTCGGCGTTCGGCAATGTGCAGGAGAGTTTCAGCTGGTTTATCAGTGCGTACCAGAACCTCGCGTCGTGGCGAGCCACTTGCGATCGTCTGCTGAGTTTCCGCCAGGCCATGACCGATAACGAAGAGCGTGCGCCGGCGATCGATGTGCAGAACTCGGGTACGGCATTGAAGGTGCACAACCTGGGCCTCGATCTGGCCGACGGTCGTCACTTGTTGACGAACGCCGACATGACCGTGGAGGAGGGCGAACGCGTCATGCTGAGCGGTCGCTCCGGCAGCGGCAAGTCGACCTTGCTGCGGGCGATGGGGCACCTGTGGCCGGCTGGCCACGGCAGCATTCGTCTGCCAGCGGCGCGCTACCTGTTCCTGCCGCAGAAACCGTATCTGCCGATTGGCACGTTGCGCGAGGCGTTGAGTTATCCACAGGCCGGCGAGACCTATCCGCACGAGCGGTATGTGCATGTGCTGGAGACTTGCCGCTTGCCGCACCTCGTTGCGCGCCTGGACGAAGCCAACCACTGGCAGCGCATGCTGTCGCCGGGTGAACAGCAACGACTGGCCTTCGCCCGTGCGCTGCTTTACGCACCGCAATGGCTGTACATGGATGAAGCGACGTCGGCAATGGATGAAGAGGATGAAGCGTCGCTGTATCAGGCGTTGATCGATGAAATTCCGGGGCTGAGCATTGTCAGCGTCGGGCATCGCAGCAGCCTGAAGCGTTTCCACCCACGGCATGTGCGCATTGAAAATGGTCATCTGGTGGACCAGACCGTGATCGCCTGAACACCGCAATCCGTGTGGGAGCGAGCTTTTGTGGCGAGGGGATAAATCCCCTCGCCACAGGTCGCTCCTACAAAAGTGGTGATGGTGATCGTACAACCCGCTTGAGCTATGATGCGGTTTCAGCCGCAATTTTCGAGACAGACGTTCACCATGGAAAACCCGATCGACGCACCACGCCTCCCTCGCAAGCGCCGCAGCCTCGCACAGGAATTGGTGACGGTGCTGTCCGAGCAGATCCGCGACGGTCGCCTCAAGCGCGGCGACAAATTGCCCACCGAGTCGGCAATCATGGATGCCCATGGCGTCAGCCGCACCGTGGTGCGCGAGGCGATTTCCCGTTTGCAGGCGGCTGGCCAGGTGGAAACCCGCCACGGCATCGGCACCTTTGTGCTCGACACCCCGAGCCCGAGCGGTTTCCGTATCGACCCGGCGACCGTGGTCACCCTGCGGGATGTGCTGGCGATCCTGGAACTGCGTATCAGCCTCGAAGTGGAATCCGCCGGCCTCGCCGCGCAACGCCGCAGCACGGAACAGCTGGCCTTGATGCGTGCCGCGCTGGACGCCCTGAATGAAAGTGCCGCACACGCCCGTGATGCCGTGGCCTCCGACTTCCAGTTCCACCTGCAAATCGCCCTCGCGACCGGTAACCGCTACTTCACCGACATCATGACCCACCTGGGCACCAGCATCATTCCACGCACCCGCCTCAACTCCGCGCGTCTCGCCCATGATGATCAGCAGCACTACATGAGTCGCCTGAGCCGCGAACACGAAGAGATTTACGACGCGATTGCGCGCCAGGATTCAGATGCGGCAAGGGCCGCGATGCGCTTGCATTTGACGAACAGTCGCGAGCGGCTGCGCCATGCGCATGAAGAGGCTGAGGCGCAGCGGGGGTAGGTTTCAGGCTGAAGGATTTGTTGCCAGACAAATCGCTTTCGCGAGCAAGCCCGCTCCCACACTTGACCTCGGCGGGTCACAAAAAATGTGTTCACCGAAGATCCAATGTGGGAGCGGGCTTGCTCGCGAAGAGGCCGGAAGCCCTGGCGCAGAGCCCTCAGCCGGTCGTCAGAATCGAACGATCCACCCGCACCGCCAATCCAGCCTTCGCAGATTTAACCTCGAACGTCACACGGCCCTGTTTATCCACAACCCCTCGAGCAATCGGCATGCCCTTGGACAACAACTCAAGCGGCGCTCCCTCCAGCGATTGCCCCGAAGCCAGTTCCAGTTTCAATTTGATAGTCATCATTGATCTCCTTATCAGGCCAGATTGCCAGTGGGTTTGTAGTCCTTGAGCAGCAAATAAGTGCTCCAGCCCCACCAGTCATCGACGGTGGCGGTGTCGTTCAGGTTGTTGACGTCCTTGCGCCGCAGCACCTTGCTGCCTTCAACCCGGAACAGCGGTGAAAAGTTGTTCGCCAGGTTCAGCACGGCTTGCAGGTCCGGGGTCTTTTTCAAGGCGCCGAAGTTGCCGGGTGCCGTGGCGGTACCGCTGAGATACGCCGCAAACACTTCGTCCGCCGACACCTGCACCGCCTGATTCACCTGGACGCGATTGGCGCTGTCGATGGCGTCGAAGTAGCGTTTGTCGCCATACCCAAGCCAGTGATCGCCGTTGCCGTTGCGCACATTGAGGCCGAACTTGCTGTCTTCGTCGTGCATGAAGCGGGTAATCAGCGAGCCCAGATCACTCGGTGTCACCACCGCGGCCAACTGTTTACGCGGTACTCGCAAATGGCCGGCAGAAAACAGGTCGGTCAGGTAGTGATCGGCAAACGCGTTCATGGCGTAGGCCAGTTCCAGCTGCTTTTCATCGTTGCTGCTGTGTGCCTTCACCGCTTGTTGCAGGGCTGCCGTGTGCCCGGCGATATAGGCGAGCAGCGCCCACTCGGCGAAGTGATCGGCATTATTGGCGGCCAGTTTCAAATAGCGTCCCAACGGAAACAGCGCCGAGACGAAACTGCCGCCGCCGGTGATTTTGTTCCACTCTTCGGACAACGTATCTCCCAGGGCGTCATACGCTTCATGCGGCTGTTTACCGTCCTTGATCGCCTGTTTAACGGCGGCGATTTCCTTCTGCATGACGCCGAGGATCAGCTTGGCTTCGGCATTGGATGCCGGCAGCACCGCCAGCGAGTTGAAGGCATTGGTAAACCGCTGGATGCGATCGGCAGCGTTGGCACCTTCGCTGACCGGTTGATCGGGAATGCCATAAAAGTCACCGCCCAGGGCGACGACCTGACCGTAAGTCAGCGCCAGTCCGTTTGGTAGATGCAGCGCTACCTGCGAGGCGGGTACAGCGGGCGCGTCCTTGATGAAACGCAGCAACGTGCCATCTCCGATGGCGGTGTGCTCGCCGCCCTCGAACCTTAGTTGTGGCTTGCCTTTCAAGGCTTTGCCGGAGGGTTGAGGGGCGTCGTGGTGTTCAGCGAGATGCAACATCAGAGAATCGCTGTCGTTGATGACAATGCCTTTCACGGTAAAAAGCTCATCAAGATTAGCGATGACCTGCTTGGGTTTTTCCTGCGGTTGAGTCTGTAGACCTGACATTTCTGGCTCCTTGATATGTCGTCGGTATGATTCAAGATGGCTGTATGTATATACAGCCAATCAGAGCTTAGGTGAGAAACTTCCTACGTCAAGAAAATACCTTTCCGACACAAATTCCAGCCACACCGATGAAATGCAGTTGACGGTTATTATATAAGTTGTACGATGACATACAACTCGGCCGAAGGCTGAACGCTGTTCTCACACATATGTCGCTACCCAGGGTGTTCGAATAATGAATCCACAAGAACTGAAGTCCATCCTTTCTTCCGGCCTGCTGTCTTTCCCGGTCACCGATTTCAATGCTCAGGGCGACTTCCATCGCGCGGGCTACATCAAGCGTCTCGAATGGCTGGCCCCATACGGCGCCACGGCGTTGTTTGCCGCAGGCGGCACCGGTGAGTTCTTCTCTTTGGCGGCCAGCGAATATTCGGAAATCATCAAGACAGCCGTCGACACCTGCGAAACCAGCGTGCCGATTCTGGCCGGTGTGGGCGGTTCCACTCGTCAAGCCATCGAATACGCACAGGAAGCCGAGCGTCTGGGCGCGAAAGGTTTGTTGTTGCTGCCGCACTACCTGACCGAAGCCAGCCAGGACGGGGTTGCTGCCCACGTTGAAGCCGTATGCAAATCGGTGAAAATCGGCGTGGTGGTTTACAACCGCAACGTCTGCCGCCTGACCGCGCCGTTGCTGGAACGCCTGGCCGAGCGCTGCCCGAACCTGATCGGCTACAAGGATGGCCTGGGCGATATCGAGTTGATGGTGTCGATCCGTCGCCGCCTCGGTGATCGCTTCAGCTACCTTGGCGGTTTGCCGACCGCTGAAGTGTACGCCGCAGCCTACAAGGCACTGGGCGTGCCGGTTTACTCCTCGGCGGTGTTCAACTTCATCCCGAAAACCGCGATGGATTTCTATCACGCCATTGCCCGCGAAGATCACGCCACCGTTGGCAAGATCATCGACGACTTCTTCCTGCCGTACCTGGACATCCGTAACCGCAAAGCCGGTTACGCGGTGAGCATCGTCAAGGCCGGGGCAAAAATTGCCGGCTATGACGCAGGTCCTGTGCGTGCACCGCTGACCGATCTGCTGCCAGAAGAGTACGAAGCTCTGGCCGCGCTGATCGACAAGCAAGGTGCGCAGTAACACACCCGATTAATAAGGCCGCGGAGCAATCAGCGGCCTTTTGCGTGAGGAGATTGTTGTGGCTGATACAAAGCGTTTCGATAACTACATCAACGGTGAATGGGTCGCGGGCAGCGATTACTGCGCCAACATCAACCCGTCCGAACTGACCGACACCATCGGCGACTACGCCAAGGCTGACCTCGCTCAGGTCCACGCCGCCATCGACGCCGCGCGCGCCGCGTTCCCGGCCTGGTCCACGTCGGGTATTCAGGCTCGTCACGATTCGCTGGATAAAGTCGGTACCGAAATCCTCGCCCGCCGCGAAGAGCTCGGCACCTTGCTGGCCCGGGAAGAGGGCAAGACCCTGCCCGAAGCCATCGGCGAAGTGACCCGCGCCGGCAACATCTTCAAGTTTTTCGCCGGTGAGTGCCTGCGCCTGTCCGGCGACTACTTGCCGTCGGTGCGCCCGGGTGTGAACGTCGAAGTCACTCGCGAAGCATTGGGCGTCGTGGGCCTGATCACGCCGTGGAACTTCCCGATCGCCATCCCTGCGTGGAAAATCGCCCCAGCCCTGGCCTACGGCAACTGCGTCGTGCTGAAACCGGCCGATCTGGTGCCGGGCTGCGCCTGGGCGCTGGCGGAAATCATCGCCCGCGCAGGCTTCCCGGCCGGCGTCTTCAACCTGGTGATGGGCAGCGGTCGCGTGGTTGGCGATGCGCTGGTGCAGAGCCCGAAAGTCGACGGCATCAGCTTCACTGGTTCGGTCGGTGTCGGTCGTCAGATCGCCGTCAGCTGCGTGTCGCGTCAGGCCAAGGTTCAGCTGGAAATGGGTGGCAAGAACCCGCAGATCATTCTCGACGATGCCGACCTGAAACAAGCGGTCGAGCTGTCGGTGCAGAGCGCGTTCTACTCCACCGGTCAGCGTTGCACGGCGTCGAGCCGCTTCATCGTCACCGCCGGGATTCACGACAAGTTCGTCGAAGCCGTGGCCGAGCGCATGAAGTCGATCAAGGTTGGTCACGCGTTGAAAACCGGCACCGACATTGGCCCGGTCGTCTCGCAAGCGCAGCTTGAACAGGACTTGAAGTACATCGACATCGGCCAGTCCGAAGGTGCGCGTCTGGTCAGCGGCGGCGGTCTGGTGACCTGCGATACCGAAGGCTACTACCTCGCGCCAACGCTGTTTGCCGACAGCGAAGCCGCGATGCGCATCAGCCGTGAGGAAATCTTCGGACCGGTCGCCAACGTGGTTCGCGTAGCGGATTACGACGCCGCGCTGGCCATGGCCAACGACACCGAATTCGGTCTGTCGGCAGGCATTGCCACCACGTCGCTGAAGTACGCCAACCACTTCAAGCGCCACTCCCAGGCCGGGATGGTGATGGTCAACCTGCCGACGGCGGGCGTGGATTACCACGTTCCATTCGGTGGGCGTAAAGGTTCATCCTATGGTTCCCGCGAGCAAGGTCGCTACGCGCAAGAGTTCTACACGGTCGTGAAGACCAGCTACATCGGCTCCTGATACACCGCAATACCTGTGGGACCCGACAGGCCAGCTTCCACAGAAAAACCAAAGATTCACCCGCGCATAAAAATAATCAGTGGGAGTACATCTACATGCAAGCGACCAAGCCGACTCACGTCCGCTATTTGATTTTGCTCATGCTTTTCCTGGTGACCACGATCAACTACGCCGACCGGGCCACTATCGCCATCGCGGGCTCCAGCCTGCAAAAAGACCTCGGCATCGACGCGGTCACCCTCGGTTACATCTTCTCTGCATTCGGTTGGGCTTACGTGGCCGGGCAAATTCCCGGTGGCTGGCTGCTGGACCGTTTTGGCTCGAAAAAAATCTACGCATTAAGCATCTTCACCTGGTCGCTGTTCACCGTGCTGCAGGGTTATGTCGGTGAGTTCGGCATGTCCACGGCGGTGGTTGCGCTCTTCATGCTGCGCTTTCTGGTGGGCCTGGCCGAAGCGCCATCCTTCCCTGGCAATGCACGCATTGTCGCGGCCTGGTTCCCGACGGCTGAACGCGGCACTGCCTCGGCGATCTTCAACTCGGCGCAGTACTTTGCCACCGTGTTGTTTGCACCACTGATGGGCTGGATCGTCTACAGCTTCGGCTGGCAGCACGTGTTCATCGTCATGGGCGTGATCGGTATCATATTCTCGGGTATCTGGCTGAAGGTGATTTACAGCCCGCGCCAGCATCCGATGATCAACGACGCCGAGTTCAAGCACATCGCCGACAACGGCGGCATGGTCGACATGGATCAGGACAAAGGCAAGGGCAAAAAGGGCGACGGTCCGAAGTGGGACTACATCCGCCAGTTGCTGACCAACCGCATGATGCTCGGTGTGTATCTGGGCCAGTACTGCATCAACGGCATCACCTACTTCTTCCTGACCTGGTTCCCGGTGTACCTGGTGCAGGAACGCGGCATGACCATCCTCAAGGCCGGCTTCATTGCCTCGTTGCCGGCCATCTGCGGGTTTATCGGGGGTGTGCTCGGCGGGGTGATTTCTGACTACCTGCTGCGCAAGGGCCACTCCCTGACCT
Organism: Pseudomonas sp. LBUM1669; assembly: GCF_059695705.1. Classification (NCBI taxonomy): domain Bacteria; kingdom Pseudomonadati; phylum Pseudomonadota; class Gammaproteobacteria; order Pseudomonadales; family Pseudomonadaceae; genus Pseudomonas; species Pseudomonas sp. LBUM1669. Next base: position 983,100 of record NZ_CP166784.1, read on the forward strand.
TCGCCCGCAAGGCGCCGATCATTGCCGGTTTGCTGGTCTCCAGCAGCATCGTGGCCTGCAACTATGTCGATGTTGAGTGGATGGTCGTCGGCTTCATGGCGTTGGCATTCTTCGGTAAAGGCGTGGGTGCGTTGGGTTGGGCCGTGGTGTCCGACACCTCGCCAAAACAGATCGCCGGTCTCAGCGGCGGCCTGTTCAACACCTTCGGCAACATCGCTTCGATCACCACCCCGATCGTGATCGGCTACATCATCAGCTCCACCGGTTCGTTCAAATGGGCGCTGGTGTTTGTCGGTTGCAACGCACTGGTCGCGGTGTTCAGCTACCTGGTGATCGTCGGTCCGATCAAGCGTGTGGTGCTCAAAGAGCCGCCCGTCAGCGGTCCTGAAACCAATAACAAATTGTCTCAAGCGCATTCCTGAGGAGCGGCGTCATGCAGTTGATTGAACATTCCGACTCGCCGCGCTACATCCGCCTGCACGAGCGGGACAACGTCGTGATCGTGGTCAACGACCAGGGCGTACCGGCCGGCACCGAGTTTCCCGATGGCCTGGTGACGGTGGACTTCGTGCCGCAGAGCCATAAAGTCACCCTCGAGGATATTCCCGAGGGCGGCCAGGTGATTCGTTACGGCCAGACCATTGGCTACGCGTTGCAGCCGATTTCACGCGGCAGCTGGGTCAAGGAAGATCAACTGCGCATGCCCACCGCACCACCGCTGGACAGCTTGCCGCTGTCCACCGAAGTGCCGGCCGCGCAGGCACCGCTGGAAGGCTTCACGTTCGAGGGTTATCGCAACGCCGACGGCACCGTCGGCACGCGCAACATTCTCGGGATTACCACGACCGTTCAGTGCGTTACCGGCGTGCTGGACCATGCGGTCAAGCGCATCAAGGATGAATTGCTGCCCAAGTATCCGCACGTCGATGACGTGGTGGCGCTGACCCATAGCTACGGCTGTGGCGTGGCGATAACCGCCACCGACGCCTACATCCCGATCCGCACCGTGCGTAACCTGGCGCGTAACCCGAACCTGGGTGGCGAAGCCTTGGTCATCAGCCTGGGCTGCGAGAAATTGCAGGCCGGGCAGGTGATGCACGAGAACGACAGTTCGGTGGATTTGAGCGATCCGTGGCTGTACCGCTTGCAGGATTCGAGTCACGGTTTCACCGAGATGATCGAACAGATCATGGCGCTGGCCGAGACCCGTTTGAAGAAGCTTGATCAGCGTCGCCGGGAAACCGTGCCGGCGTCCGAGCTGATTCTGGGCATGCAGTGCGGCGGCAGCGATGCGTTTTCCGGCATCACCGCCAACCCCGCGCTGGGTTATGCCTCGGACCTGTTGCTGCGGGCTGGCGCGACGGTGATGTTTTCCGAAGTCACCGAAGTGCGCGACGCGATTTACCTGCTGACTTCCCGCGCGGAGACTGAGGAAGTTGCTCAGGAACTGGTGCGGGAAATGGACTGGTACGACCGTTACCTGGCCAAGGGTGAAGCGGATCGCAGCGCCAACACCACGCCGGGCAACAAGAAGGGCGGGTTGTCGAACATTGTCGAGAAGTCCTTGGGCTCGATCGTCAAATCCGGCAGCAGCGCGATCAACGGCGTGCTGGGCCCTGGCGAGCGTTTCAAGCGCAAAGGGCTGATTTTCTGCGCGACCCCGGCCAGTGATTTTGTCTGCGGGACGTTGCAGTTGGCGGCGGGGATGAACCTGCATGTGTTCACTACCGGGCGTGGCACACCATATGGTTTGGCGATGGCGCCGGTGGTGAAGGTGTCGACCCGGACCGAGCTGGCGCAGCGTTGGCCAGACTTGATCGACATCGATGCCGGGCGGATTGCGACCGGACGCGCTTCGATCGAAGACCTCGGCTGGGAGTTGTTTCACTACTACTTGGACGTGGCCAGCGGCACGAAGCAGACTTGGGCCGAGCAGCATAAGCTGCATAACGACATCACCCTGTTCAACCCGGCGCCGATTACTTAAGACTGTGGCGAGGGAGCTTGCTCCCGCTGAGTCGCGAAGCGGCCCCAAAAAAGGGGACTGCTACGCAGTCCAGCGGGAGCAAGCTCCCTCGCCACAGGTGAGTCATCGCCTGCTCGTCCAGACGCCGGGGGACCTGGTGGCTTATCATTAGCCCCCTAACGACGCTCACCCAAGGTTATCCCCGGCATGCTGGCAATTTTCCTCGAAACCCTGAACATCACCGCGCCGGTGTTTGCCATGCTGTTTCTGGGGGTGCTGCTCAAGCGCATCGACTGGATCAACGACAACTTCATCCACACTGCGTCGGCCCTGGTGTTCAACGTCACCATGCCGGCGTTGCTGTTTCTGGGCATCCTGCATGCCGACCTGCACGCCGCGTTGCAACCGGCGCTGCTCATCTACTTCTCGCTCGCCACCCTGGCGAGTTTCGCCATCGCCTGGGGCTGGGCGATCTGGAAGTGCCCACGGGAAGACCGGGGGATTTACACCCAAGGCGCCTTTCGCGGTAACAACGGGGTCATCGGGCTGGCGCTGGCGGCGAGCATGTACGGCGACTACGGGATTTCCCTCGGGGCAATTCTCGCGGCGTTGGTGATCCTGCTCTACAACACGCTCTCGACGATTGTGCTGGCGGTGTACAGCCCCGTGATCAAGTCCGACCCCTGGAGCATCTGCAAAAGCGTGATGGTCAATCCACTGATCATCAGCGTGTTTGCGGCGGCACCGTTTGCCTACTTCAAGATCAGCTTGCCGGGATGGCTGGAGACGTCCGGCCAATACCTGGCGCAAACCACCTTGCCGTTGGCGTTGATCTGCATTGGCGGCACGCTGTCGCTGGCGGCATTGCGCAAAAGCGGCAACATGGCGCTCAGCTCAAGCCTGGTGAAGATGATCGGCCTGCCGGTTCTGGCGACACTGGGTGCATGGCTCTGGGGCTTTCGTGGTGCGGAGTTGGGGATTTTGTTCCTGTACTTCGGCAGCCCGACCGCCGCGGCCAGTTTTGTCATGGCCCGTCAGGCCAATGGCAATCATGAACTGGCGGCAGCGATCATCGTGATCACCACGTTGATGGCGGCGGTGACCACCAATGTCGGGATCTTCTTGTTGCAGTGGGGCGGGTGGATCTAGCTTCGGGATTTTCGCTGGTGTCCAGGGCCTCTTCGCGGGCAAGCCTCGCTCCTACGGAGTTCACCGAACCTGTTGGAGCGAGGCTTGCCCGCGAAGGCGCCAGTCCTGTCACCACAACTTTTGAAGAGTCACTCAGGCTTCTGATAGCTGTCGATCACTTCTTGCGCCGCCCGAAACGCATCAATCGCCGCCGGCACACCGGCGTACACCGCGCAATGCAGCAGCGCCTCGCGGATCTCTTCCACGGTGCAGCCGTTGTTCAACGCACCGCGCACGTGCCCCTTCAATTCCTGCGGGCACTTCAATGCGGTCAGGGCGGCGAGGGTGATCAGACTGCGGGTTTTCAGCGGCAGACCTTCGCGGTTCCACACGGCGCCCCAGGCGTGTTCATTGACGAAGTCCTGCAGCGGCTGGGTGAAGTCGGTGGCATTGCCCAATGCGCGGTCGACGAACGCATCGCCCATCACTTGGCGGCGGACTTCAACGCCAGGCTTTTTATGGTCGGTCATGGCATTTCCCTCTTGTGGTGTTGGCGACGCCAGGCGCGTAGCGACGTGAACAGCAGAAACGCCACCAGCGCCGGCAGGACGTAAAACAGCATCAGGTGTTCAAGCTTGCCGGCCAGGGGCATGCCGGTGGTGAACGACACCACGTGCAGACCGTAAGCCAGGTACAAGCCCAGAAACAGCAGGCCTTCGGCGCGGGTCACCCGGTAACCGGTGTAGAAAAGCGGCAGACACAACACCGCGACACCGAGCATCACTGGCAGGTCGAAATCCAGGGCGTTGGGCGAGACCGACAGCGGCGAGGGGGCGACGAGCGCAGTCAGACCGAGCACACCCAGGAGGTTGAACAGGTTGCTGCCGATCACGTTGCCCACGGCAATGTCCCGTTGACCGCGCAAGGCGGCGATCAATGAGGTGGCCAGTTCCGGCAGGGACGTGCTGATGGCGACGATGGTCAGGCCGATGACCCGCTCCGACAACCCCAGATCAGTCGCGACCGCCACGGCGGCTCCCAGCAATAAATGGCCGGCATAGACCAGCATCGCCAGTCCGGCGACGATCATCAGCACGCTGCTGAACCACGGTGCCCGGGGTGTTCCGTCATGGGAGGGTGGACGGGCCGAGTGCTGCGACTGACGCAGCAGCAAACCCAGATACAGCGCCAGGGCGGCCAGCAGAATCATGCCGTCCACGCGGTTCAGCTCTTCATTCCACGCCAGTAAAAACACCAGCAGGCTGGCGCCGATCATCAGCGGAATATCCAGGCGTACCAGTTGCCGCGAAACCCGCAGTGGAATGATCAGCGCCGAAAGCCCGAGGGTGACGAGGATGTTGAAGATGCTGCTGCCGATCACGCTGCCGACGGCGATATCGGCGTTTTGCGCCAGGGTGGCTTGCAGGCTGACGGCCATTTGCGGCGCGCTGCTGCCCAGGGCGACGATGGTCAGGCCGATGATCAGCGGCCGCACCTGCAAGCGCGCCGCCAGGCGCACGGCGCCACGGACCATCAGCTCGGCGCCGGCGATCAGCAACAGCAGGCCACCGAGCAACTCGATCAGGCTGATCAGGGGTAAATCGGCAAGTCCGAAAATGGTCGGGGCTCCGTCAGTTAATCGTCGATGGCTTGCACGCGAACCCGTGCAGTGCCGCTACGGAGCATACCCAGTTGTTCGGCGGCCTCGCGTGAAAGATCAATCAGGCGACCACGGGTGTGCGGCCCGCGGTCGTTGATCCGGACCACGCAGGACTTGTCGTTATTCAGATTGGTGACCATCACCCGCGTGCCGAATGGCAACTGGCGATGGGCGGCAGTCAGGGAACTCATGTTGAAACGCTCGCCGCTGGCGGTGCGTTTACCGTGGTGTTTGGCGCCGTAATACGAAGCTACGCCGGTCTTGTCGTAGCCGTGTGGATCGATGGCATCGTTGCTGGCGCAACCGGCCAGCAGAGAGAGCAGGGCGCAAGCACCTAGTAGACGCTTCATTTGAAAGCTTCCCAAAATAAATGTGGCGAGGGAGCTTGCTCCCGCTCGGCCGCGAAGCGGTCGCAAATCGTTTGATGCATTCTTACTGAAAGAATGCGGTTACCGATTTGGGTCTGCTTCTCAGACCAGCGGGAGCAAGCTCCCTCGCCACAGGGAATTGAGCCAGTAGTTAGAGCTGGCTCCATTCCGGTCAGCCTTCGAGCTTGCTTTTCAGCAGTTCGTTGACCTGTTGCGGGTTGGCCTTGCCTTTGGAGGCTTTCATGGCCTGACCGACGAAGAAGCCGAACATCTTGCCGCGTTTGGCTTCGTCTGCCGCGCGGTATTGCTCGACCTGCTCGGCGTTGGCCGCGAGCATTTCGTCCAGCACCGCCGAGATCGCGCCGCTGTCGGTCACTTGTTTCAGGCCACGCTTGTCGATGATCTCGTCCGCGCTGCCTTCGCCGTTCGCCATCGCTTCAAACACCACCTTGGCGATTTTGCCGGAGATGGTGTTGTCCTTGATGCGCAGCAGCATGCCGCCCAGTTGCTCGGCCGAGACCGGTGACTGGTCGATTTCCACGCCTTGCTTGTTCAGCAGGCTGCCCAGTTCGACCATGACCCAGTTGGCCGCCAGCTTGGCGTCGCCGCTGATGCTCACGACTTGCTCGAAGTAATCGGCTTGCTCGCGGCTGGTGGCCAGGACGCTGGCGTCGTAGACCGACAGACCGAACTGCGCCTGGAAGCGCTCGCGTTTCTGCGGTGGCAATTCCGGCAGCGTGGCACGCACGTCGTCGAGGAACGAGTTCTCGATGACCACCGGCAGCAGGTCCGGATCGGGGAAGTAACGGTAGTCGTTGGCTTCCTCTTTACTGCGCATCGGACGGGTTTCGTCCTTGTTCGGATCGTACAGGCGGGTCTGCTGGATCACTTTGCCGCCGTCTTCGATCAGCTCGATCTGACGCTGCACTTCGCTGTTGATCGCCTTCTCGATGAAGCGGAACGAGTTGACGTTCTTGATCTCGCAACGAGTGCCGAATTCAACCTGGCCCTTCGGACGGATCGACACGTTGCAGTCGCAACGCAGCGAGCCTTCGGCCATGTTGCCGTCGCAGATGCCCAAGTAACGCACCAGCGCGTGGACAGTCTTGACGTAGGCCACGGCTTCCTTGGCGCTGCGCATGTCAGGCTCGGAGACGATTTCCAGCAGCGGCGTGCCGGCACGGTTCAGGTCGATGCCGGTGGCACCGTTGAACTCTTCGTGCAGGCTTTTGCCGGCGTCTTCTTCCAGGTGCGCACGGGTGACGCCGACACGTTTGATCGTGCCGTCTTCCATGGCGATGTCCAGGTGGCCCTTGCCGACGATCGGCAATTCCATTTGGCTGATCTGGTAGCCCTTGGGCAGGTCCGGGTAGAAATAGTTTTTACGGGCGAACACGTTGTGCTGGCCGATCTCGGCATCGATGGCCAGGCCGAACATCACGGCCATGCGCACGGCTTCCTGGTTCAGCACCGGCAGTACGCCAGGCATGCCGAGGTCAACCAGGCTGGCCTGGGTGTTCGGCTCGGAACCGAACGTGGTGGAGCTACCGGAAAAGATTTTCGACCGGGTGGTGAGCTGGGTATGAATCTCCAGCCCGATCACGACTTCCCATTGCATGTGTTTCTCCTCAGAAGCCGGTTGGGGTGCGGGTGTGCCAGTCAGTGTTCAACTGATACTGATGGGCAACGTTCAACAGGCGACCTTCCTGGAAATACGGGGCGAGCAGTTGCACGCCGACCGGCAGACCCTCGACGAAACCGGCAGGCATGGACAAGCCCGGCAGGCCCGCGAGGTTGGCGGTGATGGTGTAGACGTCTTCCAGGTATGCAGCCACCGGGTCGCTGTTCTTGGCGCCGAGCTTCCAGGCCGGGTTCGGCGTGGTTGGGCCGAGGATGATGTCGACTTCATTAAAGGCCGCCATGAAGTCGTTCTTGATCAAGCGACGAATCTTCTGCGCCTTCAGGTAATAGGCGTCGTAGTAACCGGCGGACAGCGCGTAGGCGCCGACCATGATCCGGCGCTGCACTTCCGGGCCGAAACCTTCGCCACGGGAGCGCTTGTACAGGTCGATCAGGTTGACCGGGTTTTCGCAGCGGTGGCCGAAACGCACGCCGTCGAAACGCGACAGGTTGGAAGAAGCTTCTGCCGGGGCGATCACGTAGTACGCGGGGATCGCGTGCTGCATGTTCGGCAGGCTGATTTCCTTGATCACGGCGCCGAGCTTTTCTAGCTCCTTGACGCTGTTGTGGATCAACTCGGCGATGCGTGGGTCGAGGCCGGTGCTGAAATATTCCTTCGGCACACCGATGCGCAGGCCCTGCAGCGAACCGTTGAGGCTGGCGCTGTAATCAGGCACGGGCTCGTCGATGCTGGTGGAATCCTGCGGATCGAAACCGGCCATGCCTTGCAGCAGGATTGCGCAGTCTTCGGCAGTGCGGGCCAACGGGCCGCCCTGATCGAGGCTGGAGGCGTAAGCGATCATGCCCCAGCGCGAAACACGACCGTACGTCGGTTTCAGGCCTGTGAGGTTGGTCAGTGCCGCGGGCTGACGGATCGAGCCGCCGGTGTCGGTGCCGGTAGCCGCCGGTAACAGGCGCGCCGCGACCGCCGCAGCGGAACCGCCGGACGAACCGCCCGGAACGTATTCGAGGTTCCACGGGTTTTTCACCGGGCCGTAGTAGCTCGACTCGTTGGCCGACCCCATGGCGAATTCGTCCATGTTGGTCTTGCCCAGGGTCACTGCGCCGGCAGCGGCCAGCTTGGCAACGACCGTGGCGTCGTACGGTGCCTTGAAGTTGTCGAGCATCTTCGAGCCGCAGCTGGTGCGGATACCCTGGGTGCAGAACAGGTCTTTGTGGGCGATCGGCGCGCCGAGCAGGGCGCCGCTCTCACCGTTGGCGCGGCGTGCGTCAGCGGCTTTCGCCTGCTGGAGCGCCAGGTCTTCGGTGAGGCTGATGAAGCTGTTGAGCTGAGGATCGAGCTGGGCGATACGCGCCAGCAGGGTCTTGGTCAGCTCTTCGGAAGAAAACTTTTTATCGGCGAGTCCGCGGGCGATCTCGGCCAGAGTCAATTGATGCATTGCAGGCTCTTTCCCTTTAGTCGATGACTTTCGGAACCAGGTACAGGCCGTTTTCGACCGCTGGTGCGATGGACTGATAGGCCTCGCGATGATTGGTCTCGGTCACGACGTCTGCACGCAGGCGCTGGCTGGCTTCCAGTGGGTGGGCGAGCGGCTCGATACCGTCGGTATTGACCGCCTGCATTTCGTCGACCAGCCCGAGAATGCTGTTCAGGGCTGAAGTAATGTGTGGAAGATCGGCATCATTGAGGCCAAGGCAGGCCAGATGAGCGATTTTTTCCACGTCGGAGCGTTCAAGCGCCATGGGAATCTCCAGTGGAAAACAGAACGGACGGCGTCCGTGTGTTAGATTGTCGGAACACTACCGCATTTCTACGGTCATAAGGCCGCGATTGTGGGGGTTGGTGCACAGAAAAGCGGCCAATTTAACATATTGGCGCCTTGCCCAAAATCCCTGTCGTTGTTAGAGTTTGCCGCACTTTTTTACCCACGCGTTGCCTAGGGTCCCTTTCCCATGTTCAAGAAACTGCGTGGCATGTTTTCCAGCGATCTTTCCATTGACCTGGGCACTGCCAACACCCTTATTTACGTGCGCGAGCGCGGTATCGTCCTGAATGAGCCATCGGTTGTGGCTATTCGGACACACGGTAACCAGAAAAGTGTCGTTGCTGTCGGCACCGAGGCGAAGCGCATGCTCGGCCGTACGCCGGGCAACATTGCTGCCATTCGTCCGATGAAGGACGGCGTCATTGCCGACTTCAGCGTCTGCGAAAAGATGCTGCAATATTTTATCAACAAGGTTCACGAAAACAGTTTCCTGCAGCCAAGCCCGCGGGTGCTGATTTGCGTTCCGTGCAAATCCACCCAGGTTGAGCGTCGTGCCATCCGTGAATCGGCCCTTGGCGCCGGTGCTCGTGAAGTGTTCCTGATCGAAGAGCCAATGGCTGCTGCGATCGGTGCCGGCCTGCCGGTTGAAGAAGCGCGCGGTTCGATGGTGGTCGATATCGGTGGTGGTACCACTGAAATCGCGCTGATCTCCCTGAACGGTGTGGTTTACGCCGAATCCGTTCGGGTTGGCGGCGATCGCTTCGACGAAGCGATCATCACCTACGTGCGTCGCAACTACGGCAGCCTGATCGGCGAATCGACTGCCGAGCGCATCAAGCAGGAAATCGGTACGGCCTACCCAGGCGGCGAAGTGCGTGAAGTAGACGTTCGTGGCCGTAACCTGGCCGAAGGCGTTCCGCGTGCCTTCACCTTGAACTCAAATGAAGTGCTGGAAGCTCTGCAAGAGTCCCTGGCCACCATCGTTCAGGCTGTGAAAAGTGCGCTGGAGCAATCGCCTCCGGAACTGGCTTCCGATATCGCCGAGCGTGGACTGGTGCTGACCGGTGGTGGCGCCTTGCTGCGTGACCTCGACAAGTTGCTGGCCCAGGAAACAGGTCTGCCGGTGATCGTTGCCGAAGACCCGCTGACCTGCGTTGCTCGCGGCGGTGGCCGTGCATTGGAAATGATGGATAAACACACCATGGACCTGCTGTCGAGCGAGTGATCTCGCCCGATGCATCTATGCTGTTGAGCGCGCAGGCGGCACTTTGCAGTGCTGCCTGTTGGCGTTTATCTTCTGTCAGTCTGCATCCAGGCCGGTCTGCCGTATGAATAAACAAAACATTTGCCTGGGAGGAGCGGCTTATTAAACCGCTTTTCACCAAAGGGCCTTCACTGGGCGTGCGCTTGTTGGTGCTGGTCGTGCTATCGGTCGCGCTGATGGTGGTCGATGCCCGCTTCACACTGCTCAAGCCAGTGCGTAGCCAGATGTCGCTGGTGCTGATGCAGTCTTACTGGATCACCGACCTGCCGCAGCGGCTATGGCAGGGTGTGGCCAGCCAATTCGGCAGCCGTACCGAACTCGTCGCCGAAAACGAAAAACTCAAGACCGAAAACCTGCTGTTGCAGGGCCGCATGCAAAAGCTGGCCGCCCTCACCGAGCAGAACGTTCGGCTGCGCGAGTTGCTCAATTCCTCTGCGTTGGTCAACGAAAAGGTCGAAGTGGCCGAGTTGATCGGCATGGACCCCAACCCCTTCACCCATCGCATCATCATCAATAAAGGTGAGCGCGACGGTGTGGTCCTCGGTCAGCCGGTACTCGATGCCCGCGGCCTGATGGGCCAGGTGGTCGAGTTAATGCCTTACACCTCCCGTGTACTGCTGCTGACCGACACCACCCACAGCATTCCGGTGCAGGTGAATCGCAACGGTCTGCGGGCGATTGCCAGCGGCACCGGTAACCCGGAACGCCTGGAACTTCGTCACGTAGCGGACACGGCTGATATCAAGGAAGGCGATCTGCTGGTCAGTTCCGGCCTCGGTCAGCGATTCCCGGCCGGTTACCCGGTCGCGACCGTCAAGGAAGTGATCCACGATTCCGGCCAGCCGTTTGCCATCGTGCGTGCCGTGCCGACCGCCGCGTTGAACCGCAGCCGTTACCTGCTGCTGGTGTTCACCGACGGTCGCACCGCCGAAGAGCGCGCCAACGATGCTGCCCAGGCGCAAGAAGCGCTGGACCAGCACGGTGGTGGGCCGATCATTCCGGCGACCGTGCCTAAACCCGTTCCGGCAACCGTGGTGGTGCCCGTCGCAGCCGCTGCGCCTGCCGCAACGCCGGCAGTACCCGCACCGGCGGCAACCCCGGCCAAACCGGCGGCCGCCAAGCCACCCGCATCGCAACCTGCCGCAACCAAACCGCCCGCCACTCAACCGGCTGCGGTGAAACCTGCCGCCAAACCGCCTGTCTCCGCGCCGGCTTCCACTGGGGGACGAGAATAATGGTCGGTGCTACCGCATCCCGAAATGACTGGATGATCTGGCTGACGTTTGCCATTGGCCTGCTGCTCAGCGTTTCACCACTGCCGCAATTCATGGAAATCCTCCGCCCGCTCTGGCTGGCCTTGCTGCTGGCTTTCTGGGCGTTGTACTTGCCGCAGAAAGTCGGCATGGTCACCGCGTGGTGCCTGGGCCTGGCCGAAGACGTGCTCTACGGCACCTTGCTGGGCCAGAACGCGTTGATCCTGACCCTCATCACTTTCCTGGTCCTGTCGCTGCAACAGCGCCTGCGCATGTTCCCGATGTGGCAACAGAGCCTGGTGATCCTGGTGATTTTCGGCCTCGCGCAGCTGGTTCAACTATGGCTGAGCGCCCTGACCGGCAACCGTCAGCCGACCCTGGCGCTGGTACTGCCGGCCTTGGTCAGTGCATTGCTCTGGCCATGGGTCAGCTACGGTTTGCGCGGGTTGCGTCGACGCTACAAGATCAATTAATTCGGTCAGGCATTTGCCCATAACCTCGACAGGGAGATGTCTTGATGAGAAAGCTTTATCTGGCCTCAGGCTCGCCGCGTCGGCGTGAACTGCTCACGCAGATCGGCGTGCCGTTCTCCGCCATCAGCGCGGACATCGATGAAACCCCTTTAGCTCAAGAATCCCCGTCGGCCTATGTCGAGCGCCTGGCGCGCGGCAAAGCCGAGGCCGGGCGCGGCGCGGTCGTGTCCGCCGCCGATTTTTGCGTGCTGGGTGCCGACACCGCCGTGGTGCTCAACGGGAAAATTCTCGGCAAACCGGTGGACGAAGCCGAGGCGTGCGCCATGCTTATGATGTTGGCCGGTCAGGAACACGAAGTATTGACCGCCATCGCGGTGCTTGACGGTGAGCGTTGTGAGTCGCGGGTAGTGCGCAGTCTGGTGCGTTTTCGCAGCATCGCTCGCGATGAAGCGGCGGCCTACTGGGCCAGTGGTGAACCCCGGGACAAGGCCGGTGGCTATGGCATTCAAGGCCTGGGCGCGGTGTTTGTCGCCGGGCTCAATGGCAGTTACTCGGCGGTGGTTGGACTGCCGCTGTGCGAAACCGCTGAGCTGCTCGGCCATTTCGGCATACCCTGTTGGCAAACCCTTAACGCGCGCTGAGCGTCGTACTGACAAGATGCGGCCATTATCGTGAACATGCCTGAACGAGACCCTGCCATGAGTGAAGAGATCCTGATCAACATCACGCCGATGGAATCGCGCGTGGCGGTGGTCGAAAACGGTGTCCTGCAAGAGGTCCACGTCGAGCGCACGCAAAAGCGCGGGATCGTCGGCAACATCTATAAAGGCAAGGTCGTGCGGGTATTGCCGGGCATGCAAGCCGCCTTCGTCGATATCGGTCTGGACCGCGCCGCGTTCATTCACGCCTCGGAAATATCCCTGCGCGAAGGCCCGGCGGTGGAGAGCATCAGCGCGCTGGTTCACGAAGGCCAGAGTCTGGTCGTTCAAGTCACCAAGGACCCGATCGGCTCCAAAGGCGCACGCCTGACCACTCAGCTGTCGATTCCGTCGCGCTATCTGGTGTACATGCCCCGCACGGCCCACGTCGGCATTTCGCTGAAGATCGAAGACGAAGCCGAGCGTGAACGCCTCAAGCAAGTCGTCACCGATTGCGTGGCCAAAGAAGGCATCAAGGAGGCGGGCGGTTTCATCCTGCGTACCGCCGCCGAAGGGGCCGGCGCCGATGAAATCCTCATGGACATCCGCTACCTGCGCCGTCTCTGGGATCAGATCAACGAGCAGATCAAAACCATCGGTGCGCCGAGTGTGATCTACGAAGACCTAGGCCTGGCGTTGCGTACCTTGCGTGACCTGGTCAGCCCGAAGATCGAAAAGATCCGCATCGACTCTCGGGAAACCTTTCAGAAAACCACACAGTTCGTCGCCGAACTGATGCCTGAAATTGCCGATCGTCTTGAGCATTACCCCGGCGAGCGGCCGATTTTCGACCTCTACGGCGTCGAAGACGAAATCCAGAAAGCCCTCGAGCGCAAAGTGCCGCTCAAGTCCGGCGGTTATCTGGTGGTCGATCCGGCCGAAGCCATGAGCACCATCGACGTCAACACCGGGGCGTTCGTCGGCCATCGCAACCTCGAAGAAACCATCTTCAAGACCAACCTCGAAGCCGCGACCGCCATCGCCCGCCAGCTGCGTCTGCGCAATCTGGGCGGAATCATCATCATCGACTTCATCGACATGGAAGACGAAGAGCACCAGCGCCAGGTGCTTCGTACCCTCGAGAAGCAGCTGGAACGCGACCATGCCAAGACCAACATCATCGGTATTACCGAGTTGGGCCTGGTGCAGATGACGCGCAAGCGCACCCGCGAAAGCCTCGAACAAGTGTTGTGCGAACCGTGCAGCAGCTGTCAGGGCCGCGGCAAGCTAAAGACGCCGGAAACGGTCTGCTACGAAATTTTCCGCGAAATCCTCCGCGAGGCGCGCGCCTATCAAGCGGAAGGCTATCGTGTATTGGCGAACCAGAAAGTCGTCGACCGTTTGCTCGACGAGGAGTCGGGCAATGTCGCCGAGCTGGAAGGATTTATCGGACGCACCATTCGGTTCCAGGTGGAAACCATGTATTCCCAGGAACAATACGACGTGGTGCTGCTCTGAATCGCTGTGTTTCTACCTTACTAGAACGGCTGGCCTCAGCTTTTTGCAGTATTTTTGCCATGGGAGCCAACTGACATGGAACGTCTGACACGCATTTTGGCCGCACTGACCCGCTGGGGTCTTGGCCTGTGCGCGTTGGTCCTGGTGTTGATGGCGTTATACGTCAGCCTCGGCCGGGAGCTGACGCCTCTGGTGGCCGAATACCGTGCCGACGTCGAAACCAAAGCCAGCGCCGCCTTGGGCATGCCGCTGCAAATTGGCAAGCTGGAAGGTAACTGGAGCGGTTTCGCGCCGATTTTGCTGGCGCACGACGTGACGGTCGGCGAGGGCGCCAACGCCCTGCACCTGGATCAGGTGCGAGCGGTGCCGGACCTTAGGGAAAGCCTGTTGGCTCGCGAAGTTCGCATTGCCCACCTGGAACTCAACGGCCTGAAGATCAGCCTCAAGGAAGGCGCGGATGGTCGTTGGGCGCTGGAAGGGTTGCCGGTGCAACAGGACCAGCCGCTTGATCCGGAGCAGTTGCTCAACCGCATGCAAATGGTCCAGCAGCTGTCGGTGATCGACAGCCAGGTGACCTTGCAGCCACTGGACCACCCGCCGCTGACCCTGACCTACGTTGGCCTGAATCTGAAAACCGGCGTCTACCGCCAGCGCCTCGATGTCCGTCTAAACCTGCCAGACGGCCAACCGGTGGCCATGAGTGTGCACACGCGTATTCGCGCCAGCCAGTGGAAGGACGGTGAGGCCGAGGCCTACCTGAGCCTGCCGCAAAGTGACTGGTCGAAATGGCTGCCCGAGCGTCTGACCCGGCAATGGAACTTCTCCGAGCTCAAGGCCGGTGGCGAGCTCTGGGTGAACTGGGGAAAGGGCACGTTGCAAAGCGGCGCCATTCGCTTGAACGCGCCGCAACTCAAGGGCGCCTATGCCGATCGCAAGCCGATCCAGATCAACAATCTGGCGCTCAACGGTTATTTCCAGCGCAGCACCGAAGGCATGCTGGTGACCCTGGACTCTCTGGCCATGAACTTCGGCGAGACCCGCTGGGAATCGCATCTGCAACTTCGACAGAGCGCCGCCACCGACAAGGCTGAAGAACTCTGGCATTTGCAAGCCGACCGCCTCGATCTCACCCCGCTCACGCCGCTGATTAACGCCTTGGGGCCTCTGCCCGAAGGCGTTGCCACGGCGATCGAACGACTCAAGGTGACCGGTGGGCTGCGCAATGTGCTGATCGACCTGCGGCCCAATGCCACCGACGACAGTAAGTTCAGCTTTGCCGCCAACCTCGATCAGGTCGGCTTCGACGCGTATCACGGCGCTCCGGCAGCGCGAAATGTCAGCGGCAGCATCAGCGGTGACCTCGGTCAGGGTGAATTGCGGATGGACAGCAAAGACTTTGTCCTGCACCTGGACCCGATTTTCGCCAAGCCATGGCAATACATTCAGGCCAACGCCCGGCTGACCTGGAAGCTCGACAAAGAAAGCTTCACCCTGATCGCGCCGTACCTGAAGGTGCTGGGGGAGGAGGGCAAAATTGCCGGTGACTTCCTGATCCGCCTGCATTTCGACCACACCCAGGAAGACTACATGGACCTGCGGGTCGGCCTGGTGGACGGCGACGGTCGCTACACCGCCAAGTACCTGCCGACCATGCTCAGCCCGGCGCTGGACGAATGGCTGCGCACGGCGATTCTCAAAGGCGCGGTGGACCAGGGCTTTTTCCAGTATCAGGGCTCGCTGAACCATGGCGCCGCCGAGACGGCGCGCAGCATCAGCCTGTTTTTCAAGGTGCACGATGCCGAACTGTCCTTCCAACCGGGTTGGCCACATGTCAGCAAGGTAACGGGCGATGTGTTTGTTGAAGACAGTGGCGTGCGGATCCTGGCCAGCAAAGGCCAGTTGCTCGACACTCAGGTTCGCGACATTTACGTCAATATTCCCCATGCACCGGAAGGTCAAAGCGTTCACCTGTTCCTCGACGGTGGGTTTTCCGGCGGATTGGGCGACGGCCTGAAGATTCTTCAGGAAGCGCCGATCGGCACCGCAGACACCTTCGCAGGTTGGGAAGGTGAGGGCGATCTGCAGGGCAAGCTGAAGCTGGATATTCCGTTGGTCAAAGGCGAGCAGCCAAAGATTCTCGTCGACTTCAAGACCGCCAAGGCGCGTTTGAAGCTGGCCGAGCCTTCCCTGGAGCTGACACAGCTCAAGGGTGATTTCCGTTTCGACAGCGCCAAGGGCTTGAGCGGACAGAACATCACCGCGCGCGCCTTCGATAAACCGGTCACCGCGCAGATTTTTGCCGATGGCAGTGCGGGCAACCTCAAGACCCGAGTCACCGCCTCCGGACATGTAGAGGTCAAGAAACTCACTGACTGGTTGAGCGTCACCCAGCCATTGCCGGTGTCCGGTCTGATCCCGTATCAACTGCAACTGAGCCTCGACGGCCCTGACAGCCAACTGTCGGTCAATTCCAGTCTCAAAGGCGTGGCGGTCGATTTGCCGGCGCCGTTCGGCATGTCCGCCGATGCTGGCCGCGACACCACGTTCCGCATGACCCTTCAGGGGCCGGAACGGCGCTACTGGGTCAACTATGGCGAGCTGGCAGACTTCACGTTTGCGGCGCCGCCCGGCAATTTTGCCGACGGTCGTGGCGAGTTGTTCCTGGGCGGCGGCAGTGCCGTGCTGCCGGGCGCCAAAGGGTTGCGAGTGCGTGGCGTGCTGTCGGAGCTGGATGTCGGACCGTGGAAAGATCTGGCGGACAAGTACGCCGGTCAGGATCCGGGCGGCAGTGCCAAGCAGCTGCTCAGCAGTGCGGACTTCAAGGTTGGCAAGCTCAGCGGTATCGGCACTACGCTCGATCAGGCGTCGGTGCAGTTGAACCGCAAACCGGCCGCGTGGGCCTTGCTACTCGACAGTCAGCAGGTCAAGGGCAGCGCGAGCATCCCCGATGCGAGAGGCGCGCCGATTGCGATCAATCTGCAAACCGTGCGGTTGCCGGCGCCAGACCCGACGGTCCTTGCCGACGAAAACTCACCGGATCCACTGGCCTCGGTGGACCCGACCAAGATCCCGGCACTGGATATCACCATCAATCAGCTGTTCCAGGGGCAGGACCTCGTCGGCGCCTGGTACCTGAAAGTCCGTCCGACCGCCAAGGGCATCGCGCTCAATACTCTGGATATGGGCCTCAAGGGCGTTCTGCTGCAGGGCAGTGGCGGCTGGGAGGGCATACCCGGCAGCTCCAGCAGTTGGTACAAAGGGCGGATCAGCGGCAAGAATCTTGCTGACGTGCTGAAAGGCTGGGGCTTTGCACCGAGCGTCACCAGTGAAGAGTTTCACATGGATGTCGACGGTCGCTGGCCCGGTTCACCGGCGTGGCTGGCCACCAAACGTTTCTCCGGCACCCTTGATGCCTCGTTGAATAAAGGCCAGTTCGTTGAGGTCGAAGGCGGCGCCCAGGCCCTGCGTGTATTCGGCCTGCTCAACTTCAATTCCATCGGTCGTCGTCTGCGCCTGGACTTCTCCGACCTGTTTGGCAAAGGCTTGAGTTATGACCGGGTCAAAGGTCTGTTGGTCGCGACCAACGGTGTTTATGTGACGAAGGAACCGATTCTGCTGACCGGCCCGTCGAGCAACATCGAACTGAACGGTACCCTGAACCTGGTGGCCGACCAGGTTGACGCGAAACTGCTGGTGACTTTGCCGGTGACCAACAACCTGCCGATTGCCGCATTGATTGTCGGCGCACCGGCCATCGGCGGCGCGCTGTTCCTGATCGACAAGCTGATCGGTGACCGCGTGGCACGTTTCGCCAGCGTCAAATACACCGTCAAAGGCCCATGGAAAGAGCCGAAAATCACCTTCGACAAGCCTTTTTGAAAAGCCACTCTCCAGATCTATGGAGTAGCATGGTCCTCGGTTCTGATGCTTCGCCCCTGACCTTTGTAGGAGCGAGGCTTGCCCGCGAATCGACGCACCGCGGTGTGTCAGGCAAGATGCCTTCGCGAGCAAGCCTCGCTCCTACAGGGTTGTGTTGATTCCCGATAAGGAAAAGGCCATGTCTTTTGCGGTGATTCAAATGGTCAGCCAGAGCGATGTGCTGGTCAACCTGGCCCGGGCCCGGTATCTGCTTGAAGAAGCGGCAGCAGGCGGCGCGCAGCTGGCGGTGCTGCCGGAAAACTTCGCCGCCATGGGCCGTCGCGACATTGCCGACATCGGTCGCGCCGAGGCGCTGGGCGAAGGTCCGATCCTGCCGTGGTTGAAACAGACCGCCCGCGACCTCAAGTTATGGATAGTGGCCGGCACCTTGCCGTTGCCGCCGCTGGACCATCCGACGTCCAAGGCGCATGCCTGCTCGTTGCTGGTCAATGATCAGGGCGAAACGGTGGCGCGCTACGACAAGCTGCACCTGTTCGACGTGGACGTGGCGGCCAACCGCGGGCGTTATCGCGAATCCGATGACTATGCTTATGGCAGTGGGGTCGTGGTGGCGGACACGCCCGTCGGCCGGGTCGGTCTGACGGTGTGTTACGACCTGCGCTTCCCGGAGCTATACAGCGAGTTGCGAGCTGCGGGCGCGCAATTGATTACCGCGCCGTCGGCGTTTACCGCGGTGACCGGGGCGGCGCATTGGGATGTGCTGATTCGCGCACGGGCCATCGAGACTCAATGTTATGTGCTCGCGGCCGCCCAGGGTGGGACGCATCCGGGACCTCGAGAAACCTGGGGGCACGCCGCAATCGTCGACCCTTGGGGACGGGTGCTGGCACAACAGAATCAAGGCGAGGCCGTGCTGCTGGCCGAACGCGATAGCAGCGAACAGGCGTCCATCAGGGCGCGGATGCCGGTGTCCAGTCACCGGCGCTTTTTCTCGCAGGGCGCACAGCGACCTGCCCAGAACGACGAATTTAAGGCGTAAACATATGAGCGAGTTGTTGTCCTCCGTCAGTGAACACCTCCTGGCGCCCGGTGGCGTAACGATCGAGAGCCTGCAAGGTGTGCTCGGCGATCTGGCCGGTCCGGGCATCGATGCCGCGGATCTGTATTTCCAGGGGCAGATTTCCGAGTCCTGGGCGCTGGAAGACGGGATCGTCAAGGAAGGCAGCTTCAACCTCGACCAAGGTGTGGGCGTGCGTGCGCAATCGGGTGAAAAAACCGGTTTCGCTTACAGCAATGCCATCACCCTCGAAGCCCTCGGCGCAGCGGCCCGTGCGGCGCGTTCGATCTCCCGCGCCGGGCAGAACGGCACGGTGCAGGCGTTCACCACGGCGGACGTCGCCCAGTTGTACGGGCCGGACAACCCGTTGGAAGTGATGAGCCGCGCGGAAAAAGTCGAACTGCTCAAGCGTATCGACGTGGCAACTCGCGCCCTTGACCCGCGTATCCAGCAAGTCACCGTGAGCATGGCCGGGGTCTGGGAGCGCATTCTTGTCGCTTCGACCGACGGCAGCCTGGCCGCCGATGTGCGGCCGCTGGTGCGCTTCAACGTCAGCGTGATCGTCGAGCAAAACGGCCGCCGTGAACGCGGGGGGCATGGCGGTGGCGGTCGTACCGATTACCGTTATTTCCTCAGCGATGACCGCGCCATGGGCTACGCCCGTGAAGCGCTGCGTCAGGCGCTGGTCAACCTTGAAGCCATTCCTGCGCCGGCCGGTACGTTGCCGGTGGTGTTGGGTTCGGGTTGGTCCGGCGTGCTGCTGCACGAAGCGGTCGGCCACGGTCTTGAAGGTGATTTCAACCGCAAGGGCAGCTCGGCCTACAGCGGGCGCATGGGCGAGATGGTTGCGTCCAAGCTGTGCACCATCGTCGATGACGGCACGCTGGCCGGTCGTCGCGGTTCCCTGAGCGTCGATGACGAAGGCACCCCGACCGAGTGCACCACGCTGATCGAAAACGGCGTGCTCAAAGGCTACATGCAGGACAAACTCAACGCCCGCTTGATGGGTGTGGCCCGCACCGGTAACGGTCGCCGTGAATCCTACGCGCATTTGCCGATGCCACGAATGACCAACACCTACATGCTGGCGGGCGAAAGCGACCCGGAAGAAATCATCAAGTCGGTCAAGCGCGGCATCTATTGCGCTAACCTCGGCGGCGGGCAGGTGGACATCACCAGCGGCAAGTTCGTGTTCTCCACCAGCGAGGCGTATCTGATCGAAGACGGCAAAATCACCGCCCCGGTCAAAGGCGCGACGTTGATCGGCAACGGCCCGGAAGCCATGAGCAAGGTGTCGATGGTCGGTAACGATCTGGCGCTGGACAGCGGGGTGGGGACATGTGGCAAGGATGGGCAGTCGGTGCCGGTGGGTGTCGGCCAGCCAACGCTGAAAATCGATGCGATCACTGTGGGTGGCACAGGATCGTAAAAGGATGGAGCTTCGGGTGAGCCGCTTGGCGACTCACCCGATTCGAGATTTAACGCAGACCGCGTTGAGTCTCGTCCAGCTCACGGATGTACTTGAAGATTTTACGGCTCGATGCCGGTGGCTTGTTGGTCGCCAGTTCGTGCTGGGCCTGACGGATCAGGGAGCGCAACTGCTGACGATCAGCCTCCGGGTAGTCGAGCACGAACTTCTCCAGGACCGCATCGTCGCCCGCGATCAAGCGATCGCGCCAGCGTTCCAGGCCATGGAAACGTTCGTTGTACTGCCGGGTGGAGGCATCGAGTTGATCGAGCAACATGAGAATGGCGTCAGTGTCCTGATCGCGCATCAGTTTGCCGATGAACATAAGGTGCCGTTTACGCGCGATATTCGCGGTGTGCTTGGGCGCATCAGCCAGTGCCCGGCGCATAGCGTCGGTCAACGGCAGTTTTGCCAGCAAGTCAGGCTTGAGCGTTGTAAGGCGCTCGCCGAGGTCAACCAGAGCATGAAGCTCGCGTTTAACCTGGGATTTGCTTTTTTCTCCCGTATCGAGGGAGTCGTCGTAAGAATCAACCATGGTGGCCGTCCGCAAAGAAACGCCGCCATGATAACCAGTCGGGGGCCGCTTGTCCGGCCCGGTCGCTCGAAGGCCCCAGCCGAAAGCAGAATTTGAGTGGAGAACAGCATGAGTGCAGTTGAAAGCGTCGGCCCACAAGCGTTGCCGGCACTGCAAGAACAAGTCGAGCAGATCATCGCTGAAGCCAAGCGTCAGGGGGCCAGTGCCTGTGAGGTCGCTGTATCCCTGGAACAGGGCCTGTCCACCTCGGTGCGCCAGCGTGAGGTCGAAACCGTCGAATTCAACCGCGACCAGGGCTTTGGTATCACCTTGTACGTTGGTCAGCGCAAAGGCTCGGCCAGCACCTCGGCCAGTGGCCCAGAAGCGATTCGTGAAACCGTCGCGGCGGCGTTGGCCATCGCCAAGCACACCTCCGAAGACGAAGCTTCCGGCCTGGCAGATGCCGCGCTGATGGCCAGGGCTCTGCAGGATTTCGACCTGTTCCATGAATGGGACATCACCCCGGAGCAAGCCATCGAGCAGGCGCTGACCTGTGAAGCCGCGGCATTTGCTACCGACAGCCGGATCAAGAACGCCGACGGCACTACCCTCAGCACTCATCAAGGCTGCCGTGTTTACGGCAACAGTCACGGTTTTATCGGTGGCTATGCGTCGACCCGTCACAGCCTGAGCTGCGTGATGATTGCCGAGGCCGATGGCCAGATGCAGCGCGATTACTGGTACGACGTGAACCGTCAGGGCAACTTGCTGGCCGACCCGGTGAGCATCGGTCAACGTGCCGCGCAACGGGCCGCGAGCCGGTTGGGTGCCCGTCCGGTGCCGACCTGCGAAGTGCCGGTGCTGTTTTCTGCGGAACTGGCCGGTGGCTTGTTCGGCAGCTTCCTCTCGGCGATTTCCGGCGGCAGCCTCTATCGAAAATCGTCGTTCCTTGAAGGCACGCTGGGTCAGAAGCTGTTCCCGGAATGGCTGACCATCGACGAGCGTCCACACTTGATGCGCGCCATGGGCAGTTCGGCGTTCGACGGTGATGGCTTGGCGACGTACGCGAAACCGTTCGTCGAAAAAGGCGAGTTGGTGTCCTACATCCTCGGCACTTACTCCGGTCGCAAGTTGGGCATGCCGAGCACCGCCAACGCGGGTGGCGTGCACAACCTGTTCGTCACCCATGGTGATGAAGATCAGGCCGCCTTGCTGCGCCGCATGGGGCGTGGCTTGCTGGTCACCGAGCTGATGGGCCAGGGGCTGAATATGGTCACCGGTGATTATTCCCGGGGCGCGGCGGGTTACTGGGTCGAGAACGGCGAAATCCAGTTCGCGGTCCAGGAAGTGACCATCGCCGGCAACATGCGCGACATGTTCAAGCAGATCGTTGCCGTCGGTAATGACCTGGAATTGCGCAGCAACATTCGCACCGGTTCGGTGTTGATCGAGCGGATGACCGTCGCGGGCAGCTAACGCTTGCCGCTACACAAAAAGGCGCGCCACCCATTGGGTGGCGCGCCTTTTTTATGCGCCTTGCACAGAACCCATGTGGGAGCGGGCTTGCTCGCGAAGGCGGTGTATCAGTCGACATCAATGGTGAATATCAGACTGCATTTGCGAGCAAGCCCGCTTCCACAATGAATTCGGCGTGCTTTGCTGGGGTTGTCTTGGTTCTCATTATCATCTAATAATAAATCTCATTAGCGAGCGAGCCCGGATTATGAGTTCTGCCTTGCACGAGCAACCTTACCTCGAAAGCTGGCGCTGGATGAGTCGCAAAATCCGTTGCGCGATGGACCCCGACGAGCCGCGCCTGATCGAACATTACCTGGCTGAAGGCCGGTATCTGGCGTGCTGCACGGCCACTTCTCCCTGGACCATCGCCGAGACGTCCTTCCGTTTGTTGCTCGACACCGCCACCGATGTCGCGCTGCCCTGGCACTGGCGGACCTACTGCCTGGATCAGGCCTGGCGCCCGCTGCGCGAACTCGAACGCCTCTCTCTGTGCAAATGCCGCCTCAAGCGCTGGCAAAGCTACACCTGGCAACTCTCGATCTGCGAGTTGCAGCCCTCGATTCCTCTCATAGAACTGGTGCAAGGATTTACAGATGACCAAGACTCGTATTGAGCGCGACAGCATGGGCGAGCTTCAAGTCCCGGTGGATGCGCTCTATGGCGCGCAGACCCAGCGTGCGGTGGATAACTTCCCGATCAGCGGCAAGCCGATGCCGGTGCAGTTCATCCGTGCGTTGATCCTGGCCAAGGCGGCCGCCGCCCAAGCCAACGTCGAGCTCAAGCAAATCAGTGAATCCCAAGGCAAATCCATCTTTGACGCGGCACTGAGCCTGCTCAAGGGCGACTTCATGCAGCACTTCCCGGTGGACATCTTCCAGACCGGTTCCGGCACCAGTTCCAACATGAACGCCAACGAAGTGATTGCCACCCTGGCGAGCCGCCTGCTCGGCGAGCCGGTGAACCCTAACGACCACGTGAACTGCGGCCAAAGCAGCAACGACATCATCCCGACCACCATCCATGTCAGCGCCGCACTCGCGTTGCATGAGCAACTGCTGCCGGCGCTGGTGCGTCTGGTGCAGGTCATCGAACGCAAGGCTGAAGAGGTTCATCACCACGTCAAAACCGGTCGCACGCACCTGATGGACGCCATGCCGGTGCGCATGAGCCAGGTGCTCAATGGGTGGGCGCAACAGCTCAAGGCCAACATCGGTCATTTGCAGGACCTGCTGCCGAGCCTGCAATCCCTGGCCCAGGGCGGCACGGCGGTCGGTACCGGGATCAATGCACATCCGCAATTCGCAGCACGTTTCAGCCAACAGCTGAGCGAACTGACCCATGTTCAGTTCACGCCGGGCAAGGATCTGTTTGCGCTGATCGGCTCCCAGGACACTGCGGTGGCTGTCTCCGGGCAGCTCAAAGCGACAGCGGTTTCGTTGATGAAAATCGCCAACGACCTGCGCTGGATGAACTCCGGCCCGCTGGCCGGCCTCGGCGAAATCGAACTCGAAGCCTTGCAGCCGGGCTCTTCGATCATGCCCGGCAAGGTCAACCCGGTGATCCCGGAAGCCACCGCTATGGTCGCCGCCCAAGTGATCGGCAATGACACGGTCATTACCATCGCTGGTCAGTCGGGCAATTTCGAGCTGAACGTGATGCTGCCGATCATCGCCCAGAACCTGCTGAGCAGCATCGAACTGCTGGCCAACTCCAGTCATCTGCTGGGTGAGAAGGCCATTGCCAGCTTCAAGGTCAACGAATCACGAATCAAAGAAGCGCTATCACGCAATCCGATTCTGGTGACCGCACTCAACCCGATCATTGGGTACCAAAAAGCCGCTGAAATCGCCAAGAAGGCCTATCAGCAAGGGCGCCCGGTGATCGATGTCGCCCTGGAGCACACCGACCTGACGCGCAGCCAACTGGAAGAATTACTCAACCCAGAGAAGCTCACCGCAGGCGGCGTGTAATCACCGCTACCGCTTTGGAGGCTCACCATGGAGCACTGGAAACGCACGATCGAAAGGGCCAATCGCCATTTCATGCTGGGCGAATTGGTCGATGCCCGCGAGGCTTACTTGCAGGCCCTTGCCTTGGCCCAGGTGTTGTTCGAGCGCTGGGCGGATGCCGACGAAGCGGTGTCGGCCAGCGTGATTTCCCACCACAACCTGGCGGACCTGCATTTGCGTCTGAACCAGCCAGAGGAGAGCGCCGAATACCTGTGCGCGATCCATCAGCGGTTGTTGCAGACCTTGCAGGACCCACGACTGGCGCCAGCCCTGCGTGAAGCAGCGTTGCGCCAGAGCAGCAAAACCTACGTCGAGCTGCTGAATTTCATCAGCGAACACGGCGAATACCCGCGTACGCATCGATTGCTGCACATCGATGCCGCCTCGCCTGCGCCCCTACATCATGGAGTTCATTGAAATGGCTTTTACCTTGCCTGCCTTGCCCTACGCCTACGACGCCCTGGAACCGCACATCGATGCGCAGACCATGGAAATCCACTACACCAAGCACCACCAGACTTACATCAACAACCTCAACGCTGCGGTGGAAGGCACCGAGTTTGCCGAGTGGCCGGTGGAAAAACTGGTCGCCAGCGTCCTGCAGTTGCCGGAAAAACTCCGGGCGGCGGTGATCAATCAGGGCGGCGGCCACGCCAACCATTCGCTGTTCTGGCAAGTGATGGCGCCCAACGGCGGCGGCAATCCTGAAGGCTCCTTGGCTGAGGCGATCGATGAGCAACTGGGCGGCCTGAGCAGTTTCAAGGAAGCCTTCACCAAAGCCGCGCTGACTCGTTTCGGCAGCGGCTGGGCGTGGCTCAGTGTGACGCCGCAAAAGACACTGGTCGTTGAAAGCAGCGGTAATCAGGACAGTCCATTGATTAACGGCAATACGCCAATCCTAGGCCTGGATGTCTGGGAACACGCGTATTACCTGCAGTACCAGAACCGTCGTCCGGAATACATCAATGCGTTCTACAACGTGATCAATTGGCCTGAAGTCGCTGCGCGTTATCAGGCTGCGCTGGTTTAAGTCCTCTATAAAAACAATCCAAGGCTGACTATGGGCACTGAAACACTGGCGATCGGAGGCGGACGAATGTTTCGTTACGCGTTGGGATCGCTGTTGCTGCTGGCGGGCATGTCGTTGTTGGTCGCCAATGGGCTGGCGTGGTTCGATCTGGAACCCAAGCTGCTGCGTGCACTGCAGGGCGGGGCGGTTTGTGCCCTGGGCACTGCGTTGGGCGCGGTGCCGGTGTTGGTGATTCGCCGCATGCCGCAGGCGGTCAGCGATACGTTGCTCGGTTTTGGTGCCGGGGTGATGCTCGCGGCGACGGCGTTTTCGCTGATCGTTCCGGGTATTTCCGCTGCTGAAAGCCTGGGGCTGACACCCTGGGCGGCCAGTGGTCTGATCAGCTTCGGCATCATGCTCGGCGCGTTCGGGCTGTTTCTGGTGGACCGAAAGGTGTCTGGCGCCTCGCCGCAAATGCTCGTCGGAACCCTGGAGCGGCCGGTCATCCCGCCACGGATCTGGTTGTTTGTGTTTGCCATCATTGCCCACAACATTCCTGAAGGCATGGCGGTCGGTGTTTCGGCCGGTGGTGGGATGCCGGATGCAGACAGCCTGGCCATGGGCATTGCGTTGCAGGATGTGCCGGAAGGGTTGGTGATTGCGCTGGTACTGGCAGGGGCGGGGATGTCGCGGGTCAAGGCATTCCTGATCGGTGCTGCCTCAGGTCTGGTTGAGCCGGTCTTTGCGCTGTTGTGCGCCTGGCTGGTGAGCCTGGCCGAATTGCTATTGCCGTTAGGGTTGGCGTTGGCGGCGGGTGCGATGTTGCTGGTGGTCACCCATGAAATCATCCCCGAGTCGCGGCGCAATGGTCACGACAAGCTGGCGAGTCTTGGCTTGTTGATCGGGTTTTGTTTGATGATGGTGATGGATACTGCACTCGCCTAGGCGAGTGCTTAACCGCCTTCGCCGAAGTAGTCGTTGATCAACTCCACCAATGCCTGCAAGGCCTCGTCAGCCTGTTCACCTTCGGTACTGAGGTGGATTTTTGTTCCCTTGCCGGCGGCGAGCATCATCATGGCCATGATGCTTTTTCCGTCGACCAAGGAGTCGGGAGTACGTCCGACCCGGATCGTGCAATCCTTGAACTCACCGGCAACGCCAACGAATTTTGCCGAAGCGCGGGCATGCAGGCCCAGCTTGTTGATGATTTCGATTTCCAGAGCAGGCATCGCGATGTGAATCCTTTAGCTGAGGTCGCGGTGGCGAACCTGGACGTTCTTCAGGGATTGTTGCAGGACCTGGCCCAGACGTTCGGTCAGGTAGACGGAGCGGTGATGCCCGCCGGTGCAGCCAATGGCAATGGTGACATAAGCGCGGTTGCTGGCGGCAAAGCGCGGCAACCACTTGAGCAGGTAAGTGGAAATGTCCTGGAACATCTCTTCGACGTCCGGTTGTGCCGCCAGGTACTCGGCCACCGGTTGATCAAGCCCGGACTGATCGCGCAATTCCGGCTTCCAGTAAGGGTTGGGCAGGCAGCGCACGTCGAACACCAGATCCGCATCCACCGGCATGCCACGCTTGAATCCGAAAGATTCCACCAGGAACGCAGTGCCGCTATCTGGCTGGTTCAACAGGCGCAACTTGATGGTATCGCGTAGTTGATACAGGTTCAGGTTGGTGGTGTTGACTTTGAGGTCCGCCAGATCGGCGATCGGCCCCAGCAAACTGGTTTCGTCCTGAATTGCCTCCGCCAACGAACGGTGGGCAGTACTCAGTGGGTGGCGGCGGCGGGTTTCCGAGAAGCGTTTGAGCAGGGTTTCTTCGTCGGCGTCCAGGTACAACACATCACACTTGATATGCCGGCTGCGGACTTCTTCGAGCAATTCCGGAAACCGCGAAAGGTGGCTCGGCAGGTTGCGTGCATCGATGGATACCGCGACCAGGGGTTGTGCCAGCTCGGTATGAATAAGTGCGCGCTCGGCCAGTTCCGGCAGCAATCCGGCGGGCAGGTTGTCGATGCAGTAGTAGCCGTTGTCCTCGAGAACATCGAGTGCGGTACTTTTACCTGAGCCGGAACGGCCACTGACAATGATCAAACGCATGATTAGTGACCGTTTTGCTCGTCCAGGACAACCTGATACAAGGCTTCGTTGCTCGGGGCGCTACGCAGTTTTTCGCGTACTTCCTTGCGATCAAGCATGCTGGCGATCTGGCGGAGCAGTTCCAGGTGCGCATCGGTAGCTGCTTCCGGGACCAGCAGAACAAACAGCAGGTCAACCGGGGCGCCGTCGATGGCGTCGAAATCAATGGGTGCGTCGAGGTGCATCAGGGCACTGATGGGCGAGGTGCAACCCTTCAGGCGGCAGTGGGGAATGGCGATGCCGTTGCCAAAACCGGTCGAACCGAGTTTTTCACGCGCAATCAGAGCCTCAAAGACATCTTGCATTTCCAGATCCGGCACTTCCCGGGCGATCAGGTTGGCAATTTGCTCGAGGGCTTTCTTTTTGCTGCCGCCCGGCACGTTCACGAGGGAACGGCCGGGGGTCAGGATGCTTTCAAGTCGGATCATGGGTTGGGAGTGTTAACGACCGGTAGCGCCCTGAAGGAGGCTTTGGGTCTTTTCCTTATGCTTTTTGAGTTGTTTATCCAGCTTGTCGGTCAGTGCGTCGATCGCCGCGTACATATCGGTATGCTCCGCGTTGGCGACCACTTCATTGCCGGGAATATGCAGCGTGGCTTCGATTTTCTGCTTGAGCTTTTCGACCGTCATCGTGACCTGCACGTTGGTGATCTTGTCGAAATGCCTCTCTAATCGTTCGAGTTTTTCGCCGATGTAGGTGCGAAGAGGTTCGGTCACTTCCAGTTGGTGTCCACTGATGTTGACTTGCATACAGCTTCTCCTTCGTTGCCAGTGCATAAAGCGGTAGATCAGATGATCTACCACTGGAACGCTGTGGCGTGGCTCTACATCAACCGCTTGCGTTCGCTCGAAGGCGCGATCCCGAGGGATTCGCGGTACTTGGCGACGGTGCGGCGAGCCACCTGAATGCCTTGTGCCTCCAGTAAACCAGCGATCTTGCTGTCACTCAACGGCTTTTTCTGATTTTCCGCGGCAACCAGTTTTTTGATGATCGCGCGGATCGCTGTGGACGAGCATTCGCCGCCTTCGGAGGTGCTGACATGGCTGGAAAAAAAGTATTTCAGTTCATATATGCCCCGTGGGGTATGCATGAATTTCTGCGTGGTCACTCGTGAAATCGTCGACTCGTGCATGCCCACCGCCTCGGCAATATCATGCAGAACCAGCGGTTTCATCGCTTCGTCGCCGTACTCCAGGAAGCCGCGCTGATGCTCGACAATCTGGGTGGCCACTTTCATCAGGGTTTCGTTGCGGCTTTGCAGGCTTTTGATGAACCAGCGAGCTTCTTGCAACTGATTGCGCATGAAGGTGTTGTCGGCGCTGGTGTCGGCGCGGCGCACAAACCCGGCGTATTGGGCGTTGACCCGCAGCCGTGGCACCGATTCCTGGTTCAGCTCGACCAGCCAGCGCTCGTTGTCCTTGCGCACGATGACGTCAGGGACAACGTATTCGGCTTCACTGGACTCGATCTGCGAGCCCGGACGCGGGTTGAGGCTCTGCACCAGCTCGATGACCTGGCGCAGTTCATCTTCCTTGAGCTTCATGCGGCGCATCAGCTGGCTGTAGTCGCGACTGCCGAGCAGGTCGATGTAGTCGGTGACCAGGCGTTTCGCTTCGGCCAGCCAGGGGGTCTTGGCTGGCAGTTGGCGCAGTTGCAGCAGCAGGCATTCACTCAGGTTGCGGGCGCCAATGCCGGCCGGTTCGAATTGCTGGATGCGGTGCAGGACGGCTTCGATTTCGTCCAGTTCGATGTCCAGTTCCGGATCGAAGGCCTCGAGAATTTCCTCAAGGGTTTCGTCCAGGTAGCCCTGATTGTTGATGCAGTCGATCAGGGTCACGGCGATCAGGCGATCGGTGTCGGACATCGGTGCAAGGTTCAGTTGCCACAACAAATGGCTTTGCAGGCTTTCACCGGCCGATGTGCGGGTGGTGAAATCCCACTCGTCGTCATCGTTGCTCGGCAGGCTGCTGGCGCTGGTCTGGTAGACGTCTTCCCACGCGGTATCGACGGGCAGCTCGTTGGGAATGCGCTCGTTCCAGTCGCCTTCCTCGAGGTTATCCACCGTCGGGGCGGTTTCCTGGTAGGAGGGTTCCGAAATGTCGGCGTTGGGGAGCTGTTCGGCTTTGTCGGCCAAAGGGTCGGCGTTATCGAAGTCGTCGCCTTCTTCCTGGCGTTCGAGCATCGGATTGGACTCCAGGGCCTCCTGGATTTCCTGTTGCAGGTCCAGGGTCGACAATTGGAGCAGGCGGATAGCCTGTTGCAGCTGCGGTGTCATCGTCAGCTGCTGGCCCATTCTCAAGACTAGCGATGGTTTCATGGCAGGGGCTTAACACCTTATTCGCCGGCGCACATGCGCCATCCACTACAGGGCGCCGGAGCGCCAAACATAAGCAAATTATATGCCCGAAACTGCAGCGTTTGCCTAGAGCGCTGTAACAATAAAAAAGTATTGATTTTTTATCGAGACAAGCGCTCGGACAATCAGCCAGACACCTTAGCGCTTAAAGGCGGAATTCATGGCCCAGATACACTTCCTTGACCAGTTCGTTGGCCAGGATGGTGGCGGAGTCACCCTCGGCGATCAACTGGCCATCGTTGACGATGTAGGCGGTTTCGCAGATATCCAGGGTTTCACGGACGTTGTGGTCAGTGATCAGCACGCCAATGCCTTTGGCCTTGAGGTGGTAGATGATCTGTTTGATGTCGCCCACCGAAATCGGGTCCACACCGGCGAATGGTTCGTCGAGGAGGATGAATTTCGGGTTGGTGGCCAGTGCCCGGGCGATTTCCACCCGACGACGCTCACCGCCGGACAGGCTCATGCCGAGGTTGTCGCGGATGTGGCTGATGTGGAATTCCTGCAGCAGGCTTTCCAGCTCCTTGCGACGCTCTGCCTTGTCGAGTTCCTTGCGGGTCTCGAGGATGGCCATGATGTTATCGGCCACCGACAGTTTGCGGAAGATCGACGCTTCTTGCGGAAGATAGCCGATACCGGCCTTTGCACGACCGTGCATCGGCTGGTGGCTGACGTCTAGATCGTCGATCAGTACGCGACCCTGATCGGCCTGTACCAGGCCAACTATCATGTAGAAACAGGTGGTCTTGCCGGCGCCGTTAGGACCCAGCAGGCCGACGATCTGACCGCTGTCAATGGACAGGCTGACGTCACGCACGACTTGGCGGCTCTTGTAGCTCTTGGCCAGATGCTGAGCTTTCAGAGTTGCCATTACGGGGCCTTTTTCTCGTCGGTTTTTGGCTTGGGCTGGATCACCATGTCGATGCGCGGACGCGACTCGGTGACCTTGTTGCCCGTGGCGCGACCGGCGCTCGCCAGCTTTTTCACCGTGTCATAGACGATTTTCTCGCCTTGGGTGACGTTGTTGTCCTTGTCGATGACTTTTGCACGATCGATCAATACGACGCGGTTTTGCGAGGCGTGGTACTGGATGGTCACTCCGTAGCCCTGAACCGGCTTGGTGTCGCCAGCCGTCTGCATCTGCTCAAAGTAGGCAAGGTTGCCCACCGAGGTCACCACATCGATGTCGCCAGCCGGGGTACGGGTGATGGTCACGGTATTGCCGGTGACCTTCATCGAGCCCTGAGTGATGATCACGTCACCTTTATAGGTGGCAATGCCATTCTTGTCGTCCAGTTGGGCGTCGTCGGCCTGAATGCGGATAGGCTGCTCTTGATCGTTCGGCAGAGCCCAGGCGCTCACGCTTCCCAGTGCTGCGCCCAGACTGAGCAAAATAGGGAGAGTTTTAACGAGCCTCATACTGTCCTCTTACGTTCGATAGCAGGTGTATCCTGCTTTCTTTCAAATACGCTTTCATTCCGTTGCCTGTCGATACACCGCCAGCGCCGTCGATTCTAACGGGTTGATCGGTCTGCGCATATTGCTGCTGCGGGAACACTGTCATTCGGGTGGTGGTAATCAGGGTTCTGCGGTTTTTCTCGTCGAAACGCGTGATGCGCACCGAGTCAATCAGCTCGACCTGAGTGCCGTCCGGGTTGACTTCGCCGTGCTCACTCTGGACGTGCCAGGGAAACTGGGTGCCACGAAACATGTTCAGGTCGGGGTTGGTCAGCAACGTCACCTCGGTCGCCTTCAGGTGTTCAACCTTGTCGGACGTCATCTCGTATTGCAATTTGCCGTCTGGCAGGTACTGCACGCTGTGGGCGTTGAGCGCGTAATAGTCGATCGCGGTTTCGTCTACCTTGACCACGGGTTTGTCGAGGAAGCGTTCGGGGCTGATGTTCCAGTAGCCGACCGCGGCGAACAGCGCCGCGATGCAGCCGAACACCAAGATGTTACGAATCTTTTTGCTCAGCATAATGGGCTCACAGGTACGCGGCGTTGGCCGCATCGAGGCGGCCCTGGGCGCGCAGGATCAATTCACAGAATTCGCGAGCGGCACCCTCGCCACCACGGGCCAGGGTGATGCCATGGGCGTTTTCACGCACGAAGCTGGCAGCGTTTGCTACGGCCATGCCCAGACCCACGCGGCGAATCACCGGCAGGTCCGGCAAGTCGTCACCCAGGTAGGCGACCTGTTCATAGCTTAGGTTGAGTTGGGCGAGAAGTTCGTCGAGCACCACCAGTTTGTCTTCACGACCCTGATAGAGGTGTGGAATGCCGAGGTTCTTCGCCCGTCGCTCGACCACTGGGGTCTTGCGGCCGCTGATGATAGCGGTCTGCACGCCGGCTGCCATCAACATCTTGATGCCTTGGCCGTCGAGCGTGTTGAACGTCTTGAATTCACTGCCGTCTTCGAGAAAGTACAGGCGCCCGTCGGTCAGCACGCCATCGACGTCGAACACCGCGAGTTTGATCTGTTTGCCGCGTTGCAGCAGGTCCGTGCTCATTACATTACTCCCGCACGCAGCAAGTCGTGCATGTTCAAGGCGCCGACCGGGCGGTCTTCGCTGTCGACCACGACCAGTGCGTTGATCTTGTGGTCTTCCATTATTTTCAGGGCTTCGGCGGCGAGCATCTCGGCGCGAGCGGTCTTGCCGTGCGCGGTCATGACCTGATCGATGGTGGCGCTATGAATGTCGATGCTGCGGTCCAGTGTGCGGCGCAAGTCACCGTCGGTGAAGATCCCGGCCAGTTTGCCATCGGCTTCCAGGATCACGGTCATGCCCAGGCCCTTGCGGGTCATTTCCATCAGCGCATCCTTGAGCAGCGTGCCGCGTTGAACCTGCGGCAGCTCCTGGCCGGCGTGCATGACGTTTTCGACTTTCAGCAAAAGGCGTCGGCCCAGCGCGCCGCCTGGATGGGAAAAGGCGAAGTCTTCAGCGGTAAAACCCCGGGCTTCCAACAGAGCAACGGCCAGGGCGTCGCCCATCACCAGCGCGGCGGTGGTCGATGAGGTCGGTGCCAGGTTCAGTGGACAGGCTTCGTGCTCGACGTGAACGTTGAGGTTGACCTCGGCGGCCTTGGCCAGCGCCGAGTCCGGGTTGCCGGTCACGCTGATCAATTTGATGCCCAGCCGTTTGATCAGGGGCAGCAGGGTGACGATTTCATTGGTGGAACCGGAATTCGACAGGGCCAGGATGATGTCGTCGCGGGTGATCATGCCCATGTCGCCGTGGCTGGCTTCGGCCGGGTGCACGAAAAAGGCCGTGGTGCCGGTGCTGGCCAGGGTGGCGGCGATCTTGTTGCCGATGTGCCCCGATTTGCCCATGCCGACCACGACCACGCGGCCTTTGCTGTCCAGAATCATCTCGCAAGCGCGTACGAAATCTGCGTCGATATGGGGCAGCAAGCCTTGTACGGCTTCCAGTTCGAGGCGGATGGTGCGTTGTGCAGATTGAATCAGGTCGCTGGATTGGCTCATGTCAGAAATCGTATAGCCTGATGAAAAGGCGGCGATTATAGCGGTAATGATCAAAACCCTCACGCAAGTTCGTCACGCTTTGTCATTCCCTGTTACCGAATCCCCTCTGAACGAGGCTTTTTGCCTGTCATGTTGCTGAACATGGGCCGGCTTGGGCCTTGGGCGCTTGGCCTTTGCAGTGATATAGTTCGCCGCCAGTTCGGCCTGCCCGGGGAGGTATGTGCTTTCGTCAGAAAGCCAGGCGTCCGAGTGTGAGGCTGCATCGCAAGGAGTTTAGATGAGTGCCGATAACGCCTACGCGGTCGAGCTGAAGGGACTGTCCTTCAAGCGCGGTGCGCGCAGCATTTTCAATAACGTCGATATCCGTATCCCGCGCGGCAAGGTCACCGGCATCATGGGGCCTTCCGGGTGTGGCAAGACCACGCTGTTGCGGTTGATGGGCGCACAGTTGCGGCCCTCCAAGGGCGAAGTCTGGGTCAATGGCCAGAACCTGCCAAAGCTGTCGCGCAGCGATTTGTTCGATGCGCGCAAGCACATGGGCGTGTTGTTCCAGAGCGGCGCGCTGTTTACCGACCTCGACGTGTTCGAGAACGTCGCCTTTCCGCTGCGCGTTCATACCGAGCTGCCGGAAGAAATGATCCGTGACATCGTCCTGCTCAAATTGCAGGCCGTGGGGTTGCGTGGCGCCATCGACCTGATGCCCGACGAACTGTCCGGTGGCATGAAGCGCCGTGTTGCGCTGGCGCGGGCGATTGCCCTCGACCCGCAAATCCTCATGTATGACGAACCCTTTGTCGGTCAGGACCCTATCGCCATGGGCGTGTTGGTGCGCCTGATCCGCTTGCTCAACGATGCGCTGGGCATCACCAGTATCGTGGTCTCCCACGATCTGGCCGAGACTGCCAGCATCGCCGACTACATTTATGTGGTGGGCGACGGCCAGGTCTTGGGGCAGGGCACTCCCGAGGAGCTGATGAACTCGCAGGAGCCGCGTATTCGTCAATTCATGACCGGCGATCCCGACGGTCCGGTCGCCTACCACTTTCCAGCGACGGATTACCGCGCAGATCTTCTGGGGAAGCGTTGATGCGCAAGATTTCACTATTGGAACGCGTGCGTCGATTCGGCCACGGCGGCATCGATGTGCTGGCGGTGTTCGGCCGTTCGGCGATTTTCCTGTTTCATGCCTTGCTCGGTCGCGGTGGTATCGGCGGCGGCTTTGGCCTGCTGGTCAAGCAACTGCATTCGGTGGGCGTGATGTCCCTGGTGATCATTGTGGTCTCCGGGGTGTTCATCGGCATGGTGCTGGCGTTGCAAGGCTTCAACATTCTGTCCAGCTACGGTTCGGAGCAGGCGGTCGGGCAGATGGTTGCGCTGACGCTGTTGCGTGAACTTGGCCCCGTGGTCACGGCATTGCTGTTCGCCGGGCGTGCAGGTTCGGCGCTGACCGCCGAAATCGGCAACATGAAGTCCACCGAACAATTGTCCAGTCTGGAAATGATTGGCGTCGACCCGCTCAAGTACATCATTGCCCCGCGGCTGTGGGCCGGCTTCATTTCCCTGCCAGTGCTGGCTATGATTTTCAGCGTGGTGGGCATATGGGGCGGTTCGTGGGTGGCCGTCGACTGGCTGGGTGTCTATGAAGGTTCCTACTGGTCCAACATGCAGAACAGCGTGACGTTCACGGATGATGTGCTCAACGGCATCATCAAGAGCATCGTCTTCGCCTTTGTCGTGACCTGGATCGCCGTATTCCAAGGGTATGACTGCGAGCCCACTTCCGAGGGGATCAGTCGTGCCACTACCAAGACCGTGGTGTACGCCTCTTTGGCTGTGCTCGGCCTGGACTTTATTTTGACCGCCTTGATGTTTGGAGATTTCTGATGCAAAACCGCACCCTGGAAATCGGTGTCGGCCTTTTCTTGCTGGCTGGCATCCTGGCTTTGCTGTTGCTAGCGTTGCGGGTCAGTGGCCTGTCCCCAAGTGCCACCACCGATTCTTATAAACTTTATGCGTATTTCGACAATATCGCCGGTTTGACGGTCAGAGCTAAAGTGACCATGGCCGGTGTGACCATCGGCAAGGTCACGGCGATCGATCTGGACCGCGACAGTTTCACCGGTCGAGTGACGATGCAGCTGGAAAAGCGCGTAGATAACCTGCCGACTGACTCCACTGCATCTATCCTGACGGCTGGCCTGTTGGGCGAGAAGTACATCGGCATCAGCGTGGGCGGCGAAGAAGGCTTGCTCAAGGAGGGTGGAACCATTCACGACACCCAGTCGTCGCTGGTGCTCGAGGACCTGATCGGTAAATTTCTGCTCAATACCGTTAGCAAAGACGCCAAATGAGGAGCTTTTGAATGATCTCTACCTTGCGACGTGGCCTGTTGGTATTACTCGCGGCCCTGCCGTTGATGGCTAACGCCGTGGCAGCGCCCTCAGCGCACGAAATCGTGCAGGACACCACGACTCGGTTGCTTGCCGACCTGTCGGCCAACAAAGAGAAGTACAAGCAGGACCCGAAAGACTTTTACACGGCGCTGAACACCATCGTCGGGCCAGTCGTGGATGCCGAGGGCATTTCCAAAAGCATCATGACGGTCAAATACTCGCGCAAAGCCACGCCGGCGCAGATGAAGACCTTCGAAGAAAACTTCAAGAGAGGTCTGTTCCAGTTCTATGGCAACGCCTTGCTTGAGTACAACAATCAGGGCATTACCGTCGACCCTGCCAAGGATGAGTCTGGAGACCGTACCAGCGTTGCCATGACGGTCAAAGGCACCAACGGCTCGATCTATCCTGTGTCGTACACACTCGAGAAGATCAATGGCGAGTGGAAACTGCGCAACGTGATCATCAACGGCATCAACATCGGCAAGCTGTTCCGCGATCAGTTCGCTGATGCGATGCAGCGCAATGGCAATGACTTGGACAAGACCATCAATGATTGGGCCGGCGAAGTCGCCAAGGCCAAGGAAAAAACCGCAGACGCCACCGAGAAGTCTGTCCAATGAGTGTGTCGGCCATTCGGATGAGCGAAACCGGCGAGCTGCGACTGAGCGGCATGCTGGATTACCTCACCGGCCCTGGTCTGCGCAAGCAGGGGCAGGCGTTGATCAAGTCCAGCACGGCTGCCGAAGTGGTAGTCGATTGTTCGGCAGTGTTGAAGTCCAGCAGCGTAGGCTTGTCCCTGCTGCTGTGCTTCATGCGCGATGCAGAGGCGGCCGGCAAGGCGCTGAGCATCCGCGGGCTGCCAGAAGACATGCGTGAAATCGCTCAGGTCAGCGAATTGACCGAGCTGTTGGCGCATCCCTAACCAGCATCTATTAAGAAGCCCCCCGTCAGAGTCCTGCTTCGCGGGGTTCGCAGGCGCGGGGCTTTTTTGTATGATGTCCGACCCGCGCGCACAGGGCGCCGATTGAGGTTGAGCATGCAGGCCGTAGAAGTGAAGAGCTTCCTTGAAGGAAAGCTGCCCGGAACGTTGGTAGAAGTTGAGGGCGAAGGCTGCAATTTCCAGCTGAACGTGATTAGCGATGAACTGGCGGCGTTGAGCCCGGTGAAGCGTCAGCAGCAGATCTATGCCCATTTGAACCCATGGATCACCGATGGCAGCATCCATGCGGTCACTATGAAATTTTTCAGCAGCGCGGCCTGGGCCGAGCGCACCTGAGCCCAAGGGCGTCGAGATTCTTATGGATAAATTGATTATTACTGGCGGCGTTCGTCTTGATGGCGAAATCCGCATCTCCGGGGCGAAAAACTCTGCCCTGCCGATCCTGGCTGCAACCCTGCTGTGCGATGGCCCGGTAACGGTTGCCAACCTGCCGCACCTGCACGACATCACCACGATGATCGAGCTGTTCGGCCGCATGGGCATTGAGCCGGTGATCGACGAGAAGCTCAGCGTCGAAATCGACCCGCGCACCATCAAGACCCTGATCGCACCGTATGAGCTGGTGAAAACCATGCGTGCATCGATCCTGGTGCTGGGCCCGATGGTTGCCCGTTTCGGTGAAGCCGAAGTCGCCCTGCCTGGCGGTTGCGCCATTGGGTCGCGTCCGGTTGACCTGCACATTCGTGGCCTCGAAGCCATGGGCGCGGTCATCGACGTGGAAGGCGGCTACATCAAGGCCAAGGCGCCTGAAGGCGGCTTGCGCGGTGCGCACTTCTTCTTCGACACCGTCAGCGTAACCGGTACCGAAAACATCATGATGGCCGCTGCTCTGGCCAAGGGCCGCAGCGTGTTGCAGAACGCCGCTCGCGAACCTGAAGTCATCGACCTGGCTAACTTCCTGATTGCCATGGGTGCCAAGATCACTGGCGCCGGCACCGACACCATCACCATCGATGGCGTTGAGCGTCTGCACCCGACCACGTACAAAGTGATGCCTGACCGTATCGAAACCGGCACCTACCTGGTGGCCGCAGCCGTAACCGGCGGTCGTGTGAAGGTCAAGGACACTGATCCGACCATCCTCGAAGCCGTTCTTGAGAAACTCAAGGAATCGGGCGCGGAAATCACCTGCGGCGAAGACTGGATCGAGCTGAACATGCACGGCAAGCGGCCAAAAGCCGTCAACGTGCGGACCGCTCCGTACCCGGCGTTCCCGACCGACATGCAAGCGCAGTTCATCTCCCTCAACGCCATTGCCGAAGGCACGGGCGCCGTGATCGAGACGATCTTCGAAAACCGCTTCATGCACGTTTATGAACTGCACCGCATGGGCGCCAAGATCCAGGTCGAAGGCAACACGGCCATCGTTACCGGTACCGAAAAGCTGAAAGGCGCGCCAGTGATGGCCACCGACCTGCGCGCTTCGGCCAGCCTGGTGATCTCGGCACTGATTGCCGAAGGCGACACCCTGATCGACCGCATCTACCACATCGACCGTGGTTACGAGTGCATCGAAGAGAAACTGCAGATGCTCGGCGCCAAGATCCGCCGCGTACCGGGCTAGTTTCTGCTGCATGGGCGCAGGGACGCGCCCGTTGAATTTGTTTCAAGTCGAGCCTGTTTCTGGCTCGATGTGTGTCCGGCGCCATTTGCGACCGGGCATCAGTAGCCTGATAAGGACTGACGTTTCCCATGTTGACCATCGCACTGTCCAAGGGCCGCATCCTTGACGACACCCTGCCGCTTCTGGCTGAAGCGGGCATCGTGCCGACCGAGAATCCGGACAAGAGCCGCAAGCTGATCATCCCCACGACTCAGGCCGATGTGCGCCTGCTGATCGTGCGCGCTACCGATGTGCCGACCTACGTCGAACATGGTGCCGCGGACCTGGGCGTCGCCGGTAAAGATGTGCTGATGGAATATGGTGGCCAGGGTCTGTACGAGCCTTTGGACCTGCGAATTGCCCTGTGCAAGCTGATGACCGCCGGCCGTGTCGGCGACGTCGAGCCCAAGGGCCGCCTGCGAGTGGCGACCAAGTTCGTCAACGTTGCCAAGCGTTACTACGCCGAGCAGGGCCGTCAGGTCGACATCATCAAGCTCTACGGCTCGATGGAACTGGCGCCGCTGATCGGTCTGGCAGACAAGATCATCGACGTGGTCGACACCGGCAACACCCTGCGCGCCAATGGCCTGGAACCCCAGGATTTCATTGCCGACATCAGCTCCCGGCTGATCGTCAATAAAGCTTCGATGAAAATGCAGCACGCCCGTATCCAGGCGTTGATCGACACCCTGCGCAAGGCAGTGGAGTCTCGACACCGCGGCTGATTCACCTGCGCGACGTTAAGTCGCGCCCGTCTATCCGCCTCATAGCCAGAATTCTCAGGTGCCCAAGCGGAAACGACTGCTAAGTTAGGGCGCCTGAGTTTTTGCCAATCCTATGAGGCTCTCGCTATGACCGCACCGACTGCAATTCGCCGACTCAACGCTGCTGACCCGGATTTCGCGCATCATCTGGATCATCTGCTGAGCTGGGAAAGTGTGTCTGACGACTCGGTCAATCAGCGAGTGCTGGACATCATCAAGGCTGTGCGTGAGCGTGGCGATGCCGCGCTGGTGGACTTCACCCGGCAGTTCGACGGACTGGACGTTGCGTCCATGGCGGACCTGATCCTGCCGCGCGAACGTCTGGAACTGGCGCTGACACGGATCACCGTGCCTCAGCGCGAAGCGCTGGAAAAAGCCGCGACTCGTGTGCGCAGCTACCACGAAAAACAGAAACAGGAGTCCTGGACCTACACCGAAGCCGATGGCACGGTGCTGGGCCAGAAGGTCACGCCGCTGGATCGCGCCGGCCTGTACGTCCCGGGCGGCAAGGCGTCGTACCCATCCTCGGTGTTGATGAACGCGATTCCGGCCAAGGTCGCCGGTGTGACGGAAGTGGTCATGGTGGTGCCGACCCCGCGCGGTGAAATCAACGAGCTGGTGCTGGCCGCAGCGTGCATCGCCGGAGTTGACCGCGTCTTCACCATTGGTGGCGCGCAAGCGGTCGCCGCATTGGCTTACGGCACCGAAAGCGTGCCGAAGGTCGACAAGGTGGTTGGCCCGGGCAACATCTATGTCGCCACTGCCAAGCGCCACGTGTTCGGCCAGGTCGGCATCGACATGATCGCCGGGCCGTCGGAAATCCTCGTGGTGTGCGACGGCCAGACCGATCCGGACTGGATCGCCATGGACCTGTTCTCCCAGGCCGAGCACGATGAAGATGCCCAGGCGATTCTGGTCAGCCCGGACGCCGAGTTCCTCGACAAGGTCGCGGCCAGCATCGCCAAACTGCTGCCAACCATGGAGCGCGCCGAGATTATCGAAACCTCGATCAATGGCCGTGGCGCGCTGATCAAGGTTCGCGACATGGAACAAGCCATCGAAGTGGCCAACCGCATTGCGCCGGAGCACCTGGAGTTGTCGGTCGCCGATCCGCAAGCCTGGCTGCCGCTGATCCGTCACGCGGGCGCGATCTTCATGGGTCGTCACACCTCCGAAGCCCTGGGTGACTACTGCGCAGGTCCCAACCACGTGTTACCGACGTCCGGCACCGCGCGGTTCTCTTCGCCGCTGGGCGTGTACGATTTCCAGAAACGCTCGTCGATCATCTTCTGCTCCGAGCAAGGTGCGTCCGAACTGGGCAAGACCGCTTCCGTGCTGGCCCGTGGCGAGTCGTTGACCGCCCACGCCCGTAGCGCTGAATACCGCATCGTCGACGACAAGCAGGGGAACTGAAGATGAGTAAATTCTGGAGCCCGTTCGTCAAGGATCTGGTGCCTTACGTGCCGGGCGAGCAGCCGAAGCTGGCGAAACTGGTGAAGCTCAACACCAACGAAAATCCTTACGGCCCGTCGCCAAAAGCCCTGGCAGCGATGCAGACCGAACTCAACGACAATCTGCGTTTGTATCCGGACCCGAACAGCGATCTGCTGAAAAACGCTGTGGCTGCGTATTACGGCGTGCGGGCCAATCAGGTGTTCCTCGGCAACGGTTCCGATGAAGTCCTGGCGCACATTTTTCACGGCTTGCTGCAACACGACAAAGCGGTGCTGTTCCCGGACATCAGCTACAGCTTCTATCCGGTCTACTGCGGGTTATATGGCATCAAGTTCGACACGGTGCCGCTGGACGAGCAGTTCCAGATCAATCCTGCGGACTACGCCAAGCCGAACGGCGGGATCATCTTCCCGAACCCGAATGCCCCGACCGGTTGCCTGTTGGCACTGGATGCGGTGGAGCAAATCCTCAAGGCCAGCCCGGATTCGGTGGTTGTGGTGGATGAGGCTTACATCGACTTTGGCGGCGAGACGGCGATCACTTTGGTGGACCGTTATCCGAACCTGCTGGTGACTCAGACCTTGTCCAAGTCCCGCTCACTGGCCGGCCTGCGGGTGGGCCTGGCGGTGGGGCATCCGGATTTGATCGAGGCGCTGGAGAGGATCAAGAACAGCTTCAACTCCTATCCGCTGGATCGCCTGGCGAATGTCGGGGGGGCGGCGGCGTTCGAGGATCGCGAGTACTTCGACAAGACCTGCCGGTTGGTCATCGAGCATCGTGAGTGGGTTGTTGCGCAATTGGAAGGGAAGGGGTTTGAAGTACTGCCATCGGCGGCGAACTTCATTTTTGCCCGTCATCCGCAGCACGATGCGGCCGGGCTGGCGGCGAAATTGCGTGAGCAAGGCGTGATCGTCCGGCACTTCAAGCAGGCGCGGATTGCGCAGTTCCTGCGGATATCGATTGGTACGCCGGAGCAGAATCAGGCACTGATCGACGGCCTCGGCGACCTCTGATCCTACAAGGTTTTGTGGGTTACTCGTGATGCGGTTCGCCGAGGAAGGTCAGCGAACTGAACACGCCGCGCGTCGCGACATCCGGATTGTCCTTCAACACAATCTCCATCTGCGCCGAAATCACATTCAACCCTTCATTGCGCACCACCACCTGCGCACGGCCGTCGGCATCAGTCTCGGTGCTCAAGGTATTCGGCGCACTGCGATAATCGCCAGTCAACTTCACCCCCGCCGCCGGTTTCCCATCCAGTAGCACCCGCACTGGCAGCAACTTGCCCGGTCCTACCGTCAGCGGATCAACCTCCGGCAGAATCAGCAGCTTCATCTGATCAAGCTTCGGCAACTTCGCTCCTGGCTGATAAATCGCCAGGCTGTATTTGAAGGTCTGCGTCGACTCGATGGCCCCCGGCACTTTGCTGCGTCCTTCGTTGATCCATTTTTTATCCGCTGTCTGCGACCACATGCCGTTGTCCAGCGCCACCGCCATCACGGCGGGCGGCTTCAACGGTTGCAGACGTGCGTGATCGGCCAAGCGCTGCACGGTCACCGGGATCATTTTGCCGTTGACGTCATAAGCCCAGGCGCCGCTGATCTTTTGTGCCTTGAAGGCGTTGTCTTCGGCGCCGTGGCCGTAAATCACTTCGATGTTGCCGCGACGTTGTTCGGTCCAGAGACCATGGGCCGACACCTGGGTTGCGAACAGCAGGCCGAGCAATGCCAGGGGTTTGAGGTGTTGCATGGGAACTTCCTTTTACAGATTGAGTGTGAGGCTGACGGTGAAATTGCGCGGCTCGCCGGGGTTGACCCAGTAATTGCTGTACGAGCGCTCGTAGTATTTCTCGTCGAAAATGTTGTTCAGGTTCAGGCCGACAGTGACGTTTTCGCTGGCCTTGTAATGGGCCAGCAGGTCGACGGTGTGGTAGGCCGGCAGCTCGAAATCGCTGCCGGACTCGCCCGAGCGATCGCCGACGTAAGTGAACGCCGCGCCGACGTCCGAGCCTCGTAAATGTCCATCCTGGAATTCATAAACGCCCAGCAGACTGCCGCTGCGCTTGGCGACGCCGAGGATTCGGCTGCCGGTGGGAATGACCTTGTCGCCCTCGGTGACCTCGGCGTCGATGTAGGCGAAGGCACCGATCACCCGCACCGCGTCGGTCACTTGCCCGGTGACTTGGAAGTCGAATCCCTGGCTGCGGGCCTTGCCCATGGCGCGGCTGGTGTCCGTGCCCGGGTCGAGCGCAAGGATGTTTTCCTTTTCGATATGGAAGGCGGCGAGGGTGGTGCTCAAGCGATCATCGAACAGCTCGCTCTTGATCCCGACTTCGTAACCGACGCCTTCTTCCGGGTCGAAGGATTTGCCGCCAGCGTCCAGGCCGTTGTTCGGCTTGAACGAGGTGGAGGCGTTGGCGAATAGCCCGACTTCGGGTGTCAGTTGATAAAGCAAACCGGCCCGTTGGGTCAGGGCGTCGTGGCTCTGGCGGTTGGTGGCGCCGCGGCTGTGATCGTCGATGCTTTGCTCGAAATGTTCGAAGCGAGCACCGAGCATGCCGCGCAGTTTGTCGGTGAAGACAATCTGGTCCTGCAGGTTCAGCGCCCGGCTTTCGACGTGTTCAAAAAGGTCGGTGCCGGAGCGCTTGCCGTTGGGTTTCGGCTGACCGTAGACGGGTTGATAAATGTCGACGGCGTAGGGGCCGCCGGCAATGGTCGTGACCCGTTCGTTCTTGCGGAAGTTTTCATACTCGCTGCCAATCAGCAGTTCGTGCTGCCAACTACCGAGGTCGAACACACCGCGCAATTCGAGTTGGGTGATGCTGTCGTGCCAGTTTGTATCGCGCTCGCGATACCGCCGATTCACCGTGTGGCCGTCGGCATTCAACGGGCGACTTTCGGAAGCGTAGCCCCAGAGTTTGCCTTCCTTGTAATGGCTGGCCAGGCGCAGTTTCCAGTTGTCATTGAGATGATGTTCGAGCGCGGCTTGCAGCAGATTATTGTGGTTGTCGATGTTGCCGTCATTGGGTTCGCCAAGGAACGTCGAACGGGAAACGCCACTCCATTTATTGTTCGGCGCGACGATGCCGCGATCGAACGTGGAGCTATGACGGACGAATTCGCTCTCCACCAATAGGCTGGTGTCCGGGTTCAGTTGCCAACTGAAGGAGGGGGCGACAAACACTCGCTGGCTGTCGACGTGATCGCGGAAGCTGTGGTTGTCTTCGACGGCCAGGTTGATTCGAGACAGCACGTTGGCGTCGTCATCCAGCGGCGTGTTGACGTCGAGGGCGGTGCGATAACGATCCCAACTGCCGGCGCTGGTTTGCAGGGTGGTGAAAGCTTCGGGCTGGGGTTTCTTGGTGACGATGTTTACCGTGCCGCCTGGATCGCCGCGCCCGTAGAGACTGGCGGCGGGTCCTTTGAGCACCTCGATGCGCTCGATGTTGGCGACGTCCGGGGTGCTCGGGTAACCCCGGTTGGCGCTGAAGCCGTCCTTGTAGAACTCCGACGTGGTGAAGCCGCGCACGCTGTATTCGTAAAGCGTCAGGCCTCCGAAGTTGTTCTGCTTCGACACACCGCCGGCAAAATCCAGGGCGCGCTCGACACTGGTGCTGCCCAGGTCATTGAGCACACTGACG
Source organism: Pseudomonas sp. LBUM1669 (assembly GCF_059695705.1). NCBI lineage: Bacteria > Pseudomonadati > Pseudomonadota > Gammaproteobacteria > Pseudomonadales > Pseudomonadaceae > Pseudomonas > Pseudomonas sp. LBUM1669. Next base: position 1,027,071 of record NZ_CP166784.1, read on the forward strand.
GGAATCACGCTGATGGATTGCGGGATGTCGCGGATCGCGGTATCGGTTTTGGTCGCGCTGGAAGACCGCATGGCGCGGTAACCCTGGACCGGGCCGGTGGGCGATTCGTAGTCGGAGGTGACGCTGATGGCGTCCAGTTCGAGGGTGCCGGGCTCTTCGGCGAAGACCGGATCCCCCAGCAGGCCGAGGGCAAGACTTGCCACGCAAGCCATTGTTCTAGACGACATGTTATGTTGTTCCAATTGAGATATTGAAACAATATAACATGCCTAATGAGAATGTCTGCTGTTAGCCCGAGATCCTCGGGCCAGGGTCAGTTTTCTTCTTTCTCTTTAACCGGCGCCGGTGGTGGACGCAGGCCGATCTCCGCCGTGAGCTTCAGCTCTTTGCCGTTGCGCATCACCTGAATGGTGACCTTGTCGGTCGGTTTGATCCGCGCGACCTGATTCATCGAACGACGACCATCGCCGGCCGGTTCGCCGTCGATGCTTAGAATCACATCACCCAATTGCAGGCCGGCCTTCTGCGCCGGACCGTCACGGAAAATCCCCGCGACCACAATCCCCGGGCGTCCCGACAGGCCAAACGACTCCGCCAGTTCCTGACTCAACGGCTGCACTTCGATGCCGAGCCAGCCGCGAATCACCTGCCCGTGTTCGATGATCGACTTCATCACTTCCATGGCCAGTTTGACCGGGATCGCAAAACCGATGCCTTGCGAGCCGCCGGACTTGGAAAAGATCGCCGTGTTGATGCCGGTCAGGTTGCCGTTGGCATCCACCAGCGCACCGCCGGAGTTGCCGGGGTTGATCGCGGCGTCGGTCTGGATGAAATCTTCGTAGTTGTTCAGGCCCAACTGGTTACGACCGGTGGCGCTGATGATGCCCATGGTCACGGTCTGGCCGACGCCGAACGGGTTGCCGATGGCCAGCGCGACGTCACCGATGCGGATGTTATCGGAGCGACCGACGGTGATCGACGGCAGGTTTTTCAGATCGATCTTCAGCACCGCGAGGTCGGTTTCCGGGTCGCTGCCGATGACGCGGGCCAGGGTTTCGCGACCGTCCTTGAGCGCGACCACAATCTGGTCGGCGCCGCTGGTCACGTGGTTGTTGGTCAGCAAATAACCTTCCGGGCTCATGATCACGCCCGAGCCCAGGCTCGACTCCATGCGCTTCTGCTTGGGCGAGTTGTCGCCGAAGAAGCGGCGGAACTGCGGGTCTTCGAACAAGGGATGGTTTGGTTTGTTGATGACTTTGGTGGTGTACAGGTTCACCACCGACGGCGCTGCGGTGGTGACCGCGTCGGCATAGGACACCGGACCTTGCTGCATCGTGGTGGTTTGCGGGGCTTGCTGCAGGTTGACGTCGAGGCTCGGAAGCCCGACCCACTGCGGGTAACGCTGGATGATCAACAGAGCGATAAGCACGCCGGCCAACAGCGGCCAGCCGGAAAAACGCAGCGCCTTGAGCATTAAGCACGTCCTGAGAGGTTGCAGGCGGTATGAGACCGCCCATAATGTCGCGCATTATACGAGGCGCAGCTCGCCTCTGAACGGGATATTTAGGAGTCTTTTATGGCCGTCGCCTTGAGCACCCTGGTCGAAGAAGCCGACCGTTACCTTAACAGTGCCAGGATTGCCGATTACTGCCCCAACGGCTTACAGGTCGAAGGCCGCCCACAGGTGATGCGAATCGTCAGTGGCGTCACCGCCAGCCAGGCTTTGCTGGACGCCGCGGTCGAAGCTCAGGCCGATCTGGTGCTGGTGCATCACGGCTATTTCTGGAAAGGCGAGAACCCGTGCATCACCGGCATGAAGCAGCGTCGGCTGAAAACCCTGCTCAAGCACGACATCAGCCTGCTGTCCTATCACTTGCCGCTGGACCTGCACCCGGACGTCGGTAACAACGTGCAGCTGGCGCGTCAGCTCGACATCACGGTCGAAGGCCCGCTGGATCCGGACAACCTCAAAGTGGTCGGCCTGGTCGGCTCGTTGAGCGAACCGATGACGCCCCGTGATTTCGCTCGCCGAGTGCAGGAGGTCATGGGCCGCGAGCCGTTGCTGATCGAAGGCAGCGAAATGATCCGTCGCGTAGGCTGGTGCACCGGTGGCGGTCAGGGGTACATCGATCAGGCCGTGTTGGCCGGGGTCGATCTGTACCTCAGCGGCGAGGCTTCCGAACAGACCTTCCACAGCGCCCGGGAAAACGACATCAGCTTCATCGCCGCCGGCCACCACGCCACCGAGCGCTATGGCGTGCAGGCATTGGGTGATTACCTGGCCCGACGGTTTGCCCTCGAGCACATCTTCATCGATTGCCCGAATCCGATCTGAATTTCACACAGTTCCCTGTAGGAGCGAGGCTTGCCCGTGAAGAACGATAACGCGGTCCATCAGTTAAACCGCGTGATCGTTCTTCGCGGGCAAGCCTCGCTTCTACGGGTCCGTGTTGCCCAAACGAGGGGGTATATTCATATGCCCTTTCGATCTAGCTGGCGGCCTGATTAGAAGAGGTCGCTGTGCTAGGATTCCCCGCTCGAACACGGCCCGCTGGCCGTCCATAAGATCGTTTTCGTGAGTAGCCATGGTCGACAAACTGACGCATCTGAAACAGCTGGAGGCCGAAAGCATCCACATCATCCGCGAGGTCGCCGCCGAGTTCGATAACCCGGTGATGCTGTACTCCGTCGGTAAAGACTCCGCCGTGATGCTGCACCTTGCGCGCAAGGCATTCTTCCCGGGCAAACTGCCGTTCCCGGTGATGCACGTCGACACCCGGTGGAAGTTCAAGGAGATGTACGCGTTCCGCGACCGCATGGTCGAAGAGCTGGGCCTTGACCTGCTGGTACACGTGAACCCCGATGGCGTCGCGCAGGGCATCAACCCGCTGACCCACGGCAGTGCCAAGCACACCGACATCATGAAAACCGAAGGCCTGAAACAAGCCCTCGACAAGTACGGCTTCGACGCCGCTTTCGGTGGCGCTCGCCGCGACGAAGAAAAGTCCCGTGCCAAAGAGCGCGTGTATTCCTTCCGCGACACCAAGCACCGCTGGGACCCGAAAAACCAGCGCCCAGAACTGTGGAACGTCTACAACGGCAACGTCAACAAGGGCGAATCCATTCGTGTGTTCCCGTTGTCGAACTGGACCGAACTGGACATCTGGCAGTACATCTACCTCGAAGGCATCCCGATCGTGCCGCTGTATTTCGCCGCCGAGCGCGACGTCATCGAGATGAATGGCACCTGGATCATGATCGACGACGAACGCCTGCTCAATCACCTGAGCGATGAAGACAAGGCGCGCATCGTCAAGAAGAAAGTCCGTTTCCGCACACTGGGTGACTACCCGCTGACCGGTGCGGTCGAGTCCGAGGCCACCAGCCTGACCGACATCATTCAGGAAATGCTCCTGACGCGAACTTCCGAACGCCAGGGCCGGGTCATCGATCACGATGGCGCAGGCTCGATGGAAGAAAAGAAACGTCAGGGTTATTTCTAAGGGGTTGTCATGTCGCACGCATCTGATTTGATCAGCGAGGACATCCTCGCCTACCTGGGCCAGCACGAACGCAAGGAAATGCTGCGCTTTCTGACCTGTGGCAACGTCGACGACGGCAAGAGCACCCTGATCGGGCGCCTGCTGCACGACTCCAAGATGATCTACGAAGATCATCTGGAAGCCATCACCCGCGATTCGAAAAAAGTCGGCACCACCGGCGAAGACATCGACCTGGCGTTGCTGGTCGACGGCCTGCAGGCCGAGCGTGAGCAGGGCATCACCATCGATGTCGCCTACCGCTATTTCTCCACCGCCAAACGCAAATTCATCATCGCCGACACTCCTGGCCATGAGCAGTACACCCGCAACATGGCCACCGGTGCGTCCACCTGTGACCTGGCGATCATCCTGGTCGACGCCCGCTACGGCGTGCAGACCCAGACCCGCCGCCACAGCTTCATCGCCTCGTTGCTCGGCATCAAGCACATCGTGGTCGCCATCAACAAGATGGACCTCAACGGCTTCGACGAAACCGTGTTCGAGTCGATCAAGGCCGATTACCTGAAGTTCGCCGACGGCATCGCATTCAAGCCGACCACCATGGCTTTCGTGCCGATGTCGGCATTGAAAGGCGACAACGTGGTGAACAAGTCCGAGCGCTCGCCGTGGTACACCGGCCAGTCGCTGATGGAAATTCTCGAGACCGTCGAGATCGCCAACGACCGCAACTACACCGACCTGCGATTCCCGGTGCAGTACGTCAACCGTCCGAACCTGAACTTCCGTGGTTTCGCCGGCACTCTGGCCAGCGGCGTCGTGCACAAGGGCGACGAAGTCGTTGTGTTGCCGTCGGGCAAGAGCAGCCGCGTGAAATCCATCGTCACTTTCGAAGGTGAGCTGGAACACGCCGGTCCAGGTCAAGCTGTCACGCTGACCATGGAAGACGAGATCGACATCTCTCGCGGCGACTTGCTGGTGCACGCCGATAACCTGCCGCAAGTGACCGACGCCTTCGACGCCATGCTGGTGTGGATGGCCGAAGAACCGATGCTGCCGGGCAAGAAATACGACATCAAGCGCGCCACGAGTTACGTGCCGGGTTCGATCACCAGCATCGTCAATCGCGTTGACGTGAACACCCTGGAAGAAGGTCCGGCCAGTTCGTTGAACCTGAACGAGATCGGCCGGGTCAAGGTCAGCCTCGACGCCGCGATCGCGCTGGACGGTTACGCCAGTAACCGCACCACCGGTTCGTTCATCGTCATCGATCGGTTGACCAACGGCACCGTTGCCGCCGGCATGATCATCGCCCAGCCGTTGGCGCATGGCAGCAGCACGCACCACGGCAAACTGGCGCACGTGGCCACCGAAGAACGCGCCCAGCGTTTCGGTCAGCAACCGGCCACCGTGTTGTTCAGCGGCTTGTCGGGTGCGGGCAAAAGCACCTTGGCTTACGCGGTTGAACGCAAACTGTTCGACTTGGGCCGTGCGGTGTTTGTCCTCGATGGCCAGAACCTGCGTCACGACCTGAATAAAGGCCTGCCACAGGATCGCGCCGGGCGTACCGAGAACTGGCGTCGTGCCGCGCACGTTGCGCGTCAGTTCAACGAAGCCGGTTTGCTGACCTTGGCAGCGTTTGTTGCGCCAAGTGCTGAAGGTCGTGAGCAGGCGCGGGAACTGATCGGCAAGGAACGTCTGCTGACGGTGTACGTCCAGGCCTCGCCGACGGTCTGTGCCGAGCGTGATCCGCAAGGCCTGTACGCGGCGGCCGGGGATAACATCCCGGGCGATTCCTTCCCGTATGACGTGCCGCTGGACGCCGACCTCGTGGTTGACACCCAGTCGCTGTCGCTGGAAGAAAGCGTCAAGCAAGTGCTGGATCTGCTGCGTCAGCGTGGCGCGATCTAAGCATTAGCCGCTAATAAAAAACCCGCCGATGAGCGATCATCGGCGGGTTTTTTTGTGTCTGTTCGGACGCCTTCGCGAGCAAGCCTCGCTCCTACGGGTTTGTGTCGCGTCATATGTTGCGATCATCCCAAATCCGTAGGAGCGAGGCTTGCCCGCGAAGAGGCCGGTACAGGCGCCTGATTACTTCGCCGGATACTCCCGATGCATTTGCTCCAGCAACGCATCCTTGTCTTCCCATAGCTGGTTGATCCAGCCCTGAAACTGCAATCGATACTCGCCATCCTGGTCGTAATTCTTGCCAATGAACTGCGGCGGAATCTTCAGCTCCTGAAAATGCACCACCACATCCTTCACATTCCCGCACAGCAGATCCCAGTAACCGGGACGCCCGGCCGGGTAGTGAATGGTCACGTTGACGATCGACTCAAGCTGCTCACCCATCGCATCCAGCACAAACGCAATGCCGCCGGCCTTGGGTTTGAGCAGGTACTTGAACGGTGATTTCTGCTGCGCATGCTTGCCTTCAGTGAAGCGCGTGCCTTCGACGAAATTGAAAATCCCCACCGGGTTATTGCGGAACTTGTCGCAGGTCTTGCGGGTGGTTTCCAGGTCCTTGCCTTTCTTCTCCGGGTACTTTTCCAGATAGGCCTTGGAGTAGCGCTTCATGAACGGAAAACCCAGCGCCCACCAGGCCAGGCCAATCACCGGCACCCAGATCAGTTCCTGCTTGAGGAAAAACTTAAGTGGCTGGATGCGACGGTTGAGTACGTACTGCAACACCATGATGTCGACCCAGCTCTGGTGGTTGCTGGTGATCAGGTACGAGTGCTGATAATCCAGCCCTTGCAGGCCGCTGAGGTGCCAGCGGGTGCGGCAGACCAGGTTCATCCAGGCCTTGTTGTTGCTGATCCAGGCTTCATGGGTATGGCTCATCAACCAGAGCGTGAAACGCTGGGTGAGGGCAAAGGGCAACACCTTGAAGATCGCCACGCAGAACAGAAACGAGCACAGCAAAATGGTATTCAACGCCAGCAACAACGATGCAATCACGCCGCGCACGGCGGCAGGTAGGAAAGCCAGCATTTAAAGATCCATAGGTCGGTTGGCAGCTTGAATCGCGGTCAACGCGATGGTGTACACGATGTCATCGACTTGCGCGCCGCGCGGCAGGTCGTTCACCGGTTTGCGCAGGCCTTGCAGCATCGGCCCGAGGCTGACGCAATCGGCACTGCGCTGCACGGCTTTGTGCGTGGTGTTGCCGGTGTTCAGGTCGGGGAACACGAACACCGTGGCGCGACCGGCGACCTGGCTGTTCGGCGCCAGTTGCCGGGCGACGGTTTCGTTGGCAGCGGCGTCGTACTGCAACGGGCCATCGATCAACAAAGAGTTTTGTTGTTCGTGAGCGAGCAATGTCGCCTCGCGAACCTTCTCGACTTCTTCACCGCTGGCCGATTCACCGCTGGAGTAGCTGATCATCGCCACACGCGGGGTGATGCCGAACGCGGCAGCCGAGTCTGCACTTTGCAGGGCGATCTCGGCCAGTTCGCTGGCGCTCGGGTGCGGGTTCATCACGCAGTCGCCGTAGACCAGCACTTCTTCGGGAAACAACATGAAGAACACCGACGACACCAGCGTGCAGCCCGGTGCGGTTTTAATCAGCTGCAGGGCCGGGCGGATGGTGTTGGCGGTGGAGTGGATGACCCCGGAGACGAGACCATCGACCTCATCCAGCGCCAGCATCATGGTACCGATCACCACGGTGTCTTCCAGTTGCTGCTCGGCCATCGGGGCGTTGAGGCTTTTGCTTTTGCGCAGGGCCACCATCGGCTCGACGTAGCGCTCGCGAATCAGATCCGGGTCGAGGATTTCCAGCCCCGGCGGCAGCTCGATGCCCTGGGCGCGGGCGACGGCCTCGACGTCTTCCGGTTTCGCCAGCAACACGCAACGGGCGATGCCGCGCGCCTGACAGATCGCCGCGGCTTGCACGGTCAGCGGCTCGCTGCCTTCAGGCAGGACGATGCGCTTGTTGGCGGCCTGGGCGCGCTGGATCAATTGATAGCGGAACACCGCGGGCGACAGGCGCATTTCCCGTGGCGTGCCGCAACGCTGGTGCAGCCAGTTGGCATCCAGATGACTGGCAACGAAATCGGTGATGATCTCCGCACGCTCGCGGTCGTCGATCGGGATTTCCTTGTTCAGACCGTTCAACTGATTGGCGGTGTCGTAGGAGCCGGTGCTCACCGACAACACCGGCAAGCCCGCCTGCAATGCGCCTCGGCACAGGTCCATGATGCGCGGGTCGGGCAGGGTGTCGCTGGTCAGCAACAGGCCGGCCAGGGGCACGCCGTTCATGGCGGCGAGGCTGACGGCGAGGATGATGTCGTCGCGATCGCCGGGGGTCACCACCAGCACGCCGGGCTTGAGCAGCTCCACGGTGTTGCGCATGGTGCGGGCGCAGATGATGATTTTGGTCATGCGCCGGGTTTCGTAATCGCCGGCATTGAGAATCTGCGCGCCCATCAGGTCGGCGACGTCGCGGGTGCGCGGCGCGTTCAGTTCCGGCTGAAAGGGAATGCAGCCGAGCAAGCGAAAATCACCGCTGCGCAGCAACGGCGAATGTTCTTTCAGGCGCGAGGCGAAGGCCTCCATGCTCTCGTCGGTCTTGACCTTGTTTAGGATCACGCCGAGGACTTTCGGGTCTTTCGGCCCGCCGAACAATTGCGCCTGCAGTTCCACTCGGCCGGACAGTTCAGTCAGCACTTCGTTTTCCGGCGCGGAAACCAGGATCACTTCGGCGTCGAGGCTTTTCGCCAAATGCAGATTGACCCGCGCGGCGTAACTGGCGCTGCGGGTCGGGACCATGCCTTCGACAATCAGCACATCCTTGCCGACGGCCGCTTGCTGATAAAGAGTGATGATTTCTTCGAGCAGCTCATCCAGCTGACCGTCGCCGAGCATACGCTCGACGTGTGCCAGACCGAGCGGCTGAGGCGGTTTCAAACCGTGAGTGCGGGCCACCAGTTCAGTGGACCGTTCAGGCCCGGTGTCACCCGGATGCGGTTGGGCAATCGGTTTGAAAAAGCCGACTTTGAGGCCGGCTCGCTCAAGGGTGCGCACCAGTCCGAGGCTGATGGAGGTCAGACCCACACCAAAATCGGTGGGCGCGATAAAAAAAGTTTGCATGCGGATTCTCTAAGGGTGCATGGCAATGGCGATCATCTATATCTGACGATCTACCGAAATTCAGTCGCCAAGGTTATCGCTAACCGAGCCTTGTGCGCACCAACCGCAATCAAAGGGCTGGCCTATTTTTTCAATACGTTGCGCGGGATCCAGGACCCAGGCACGTGATTGCCACGGCGGCTGGTGACGCAGGTGCTGAGTATGGCCGCAGGACAGGTCGGCCACCCAATGCCCGTCCTCATCCTGATGGAAGCCGGTGACCGTCGAGCCTTTCGCCGCAATCCGTCTGTCCGGGTTGTGTTCGCTTTCGGACGATTGCTTCGCTAAACTTGGCCTTTCTTCATTCTTATGCAAAAGGTCTCGCCCCATGCTGATCGCCGCCAATAAGGCTGTCTCCATCGACTATACCCTGACCAACGACGCTGGTGAGGTCATCGACAGCTCCGCCGGCGGCGCGCCGCTGGTCTACCTGCAAGGCGCAGGTAACATCATCCCGGGCCTGGAAAAGGCTCTGGAAGGCAAAGCAGTCGGCGACGAGCTGACCGTAGCCGTTGAACCTGAAGATGCCTACGGCGAATACGCTGCCGAACTGGTCAGCACCCTGAGCCGCAGCATGTTCGAAGGCGTCGACGAACTGGAAGTGGGCATGCAGTTTCACGCTTCCGCGCCGGACGGCCAGATGCAGATCGTTACCATCCGCGATCTGGACGGCGACGATGTCACCGTCGACGGCAACCACCCGTTGGCCGGTCAGCGCCTGAATTTCCAGGTCAAGATCATCGACATCCGTGACGCCAGCCAGGAAGAAGTCGCTCATGGTCACGTCCATGGCGAAGGTGGCCATCACCACTGATTTTCTGCGCTAAGCTCAGAGAACTGGAGAGGCGCCCGAGGGCGCCTTTTTAGTCCGCGGCTGTCCCTGGCGACAACGCCAAGTGGCTGTTTCGAGTAGAACACGGGAATCTGGAGTTCGTCATGAGTGCTTTTCACGACCTTAAATTGACAGCCCTGGATGGACAGGAGCTACCGCTGGCGCCCTTTAAAGGGAACGTCGTGCTGGTGGTCAACGTCGCCTCCAAATGTGGCTTGACCCCACAGTACGCGGCACTGGAAAACCTTTACCAGAAGTACAAAGGCCAGGGTTTCAGTGTGCTGGGCCTGCCGTGCAACCAGTTTGCCGGGCAGGAACCGGGTACCGAGCAAGAGATCCAGGAATTCTGCAGCCTCAACTATGGCGTGACCTTTCCGTTGTCCAGCAAGCTGGAAGTCAACGGTCACGATCGTCATCAGCTGTACCGTCTGCTGGCGGGCGAGGGCGCGGAGTTTCCGGGGGACATCACCTGGAACTTCGAAAAATTCCTGCTGGGCAAGGACGGCCGTGTGTTGGCGCGGTTCTCGCCGCGCACAGCGCCGGATGATCCGACGGTCATCCATGCGATTGAAAAAGCGCTGAGCTAACCCCTCTGTAGAAGCGAGGCTTGCCCGCGAAGGCGTCATGTCATTCAACATTGATATCGACTGACCTGACACCTTCGCGAGCAAGCTTCGCTCCTACTGTCTTTTGACCCTTAATCACCAAAATCAATAGTGCTTTTCAAAGCTTGCGGCTCTCCATATTATCGCCGTCATAAAGTCTTTTCACGTGGAGCGTCCCATGCCAGTCAAAGCCCTGTTCAAACCGTTCCACCTCGGCACCCTTGAATTGCCGACCCGCGTCGTCATGGCGCCGATGACCCGCTCGTTTTCGCCGGGTGGCGTTCCCAATTCCAAAGTGATCGAGTACTACCGTCGACGCGCCGCCGCAGGCGTAGGCCTGATCATCACCGAGGGCACCACCGTCGGGCACAAGGCCTCCAACGGCTATCCGAACGTGCCGCATTTCTACGGTGAAGCCGCGCTGGCCGGCTGGAAAAAAGTGGTCGACGCAGTTCACGCCGAGGGCGGCAGGATCGTTCCTCAGTTATGGCATGTGGGCAGCGTGCGCCGCATCGGCACCGAGCCGGATGCCAGCGTTCCGGGTTACGGCCCGTCGGAGAAATTGAAGGACGGTCAGGTCGTGGTTCACGGCATGACTCAACAGGATATCCAGGACGTGATCGCGGCGTTCGCCCAAGCGGCTAAAGACGCCCAAAGCATCGGCATGGATGGCGTGGAAATCCACGGCGCCCACGGCTACCTCGTGGACCAGTTCTTCTGGGAAGGCAGCAACCAGCGCACCGACGAATACGGCGGCAGCCTGGCCAACCGTTCGCGTTTTGCCATCGAATTGATTCAGGCCGTGCGTGCAGCCGTCGGCGAAGGCTTCCCGATCATCTTCCGTTTCTCGCAGTGGAAGCAGCAGGATTACACCGCGCACCTGGTGCAAACACCGGAGGCGCTGGGTGAGTTCCTCAAGCCATTGTCCGACGCTGGCGTGGACATTTTCCACTGCTCGACGCGCCGTTTCTGGGAGCCGGAGTTCGACGGTTCCGAGCTGAACCTGGCCGGCTGGGCGCGCAAGCTGACGGGCAAACCGACCATCACCGTGGGCAGCGTTGGCCTGGATGGCGAGTTCCTGCAGTTCATGGTCAACACCGACAAGATCGCGCAGCCGGCCAGCCTGGAAAAACTTCTTGAGCGCTTGAACAACGATGAGTTCGATCTGGTGGCGGTAGGGCGTGCGCTGCTGGTCGACCCGGACTGGGCGCAGAAAGTGCGTGATGGTCGTGAGGAAGACATCCTGCCGTTCAGCCGTGAGGCGTTGATGACGCTGGTTTAAGCAGCGACTGGACTCACTTCTTCGCGAGCAGGCTCGCTCCCACACTGGATTTGTGTTCGACGCAGAACCACTGTGGGAGCGAGCCTGCTCGCGATGGCTGACTCAATGTCACCAAAGATTCAGGGTAAGGACGCTGCACCAGGAACCACCTGTTCCCTGACACAAGCCCCCCGCAACTGCCCCTCAAACTGCTCGATAATCGCCGCCCAACCCTGACGACTCGCATGCTGACGCGCATTGAGCCGCACGCAGCGCAAGGTTTCGCGCTCTTCCAACAACCACGTCGCGGCATCGCAGAACGCCTCTTCGTCCCCCGGCATCGCCAACACGCCGTTGTAGCCATGGCGTATATGCTGAGCCGCGGCAGCCTGATCGTAGGCCACCACACCCAATCCCGAGGCCAGCGCTTCAAGCACCACATTGCCAAAGGTTTCGGTCATGCTTGGAAACAGAAATACATCCGCTGACGCATAGTGACTGGCCAAGACTTCGCCACGTTGTGAGCCGCAGAAAATCGCGTCAGGCAGTTCCTTCTCCAAAAAACCTCGCTGCGGCCCGTCGCCGACCACGATCAATTTCAATTTGCGCTGTGGATAAGTGGCCTTCAACGCGTCAAAACAGCGCTTGAGCAAGCCAAGGTTTTTCTCCTGCGCCAGGCGTCCTACGTGGATGACCGCGATGTCCTTCTCGGTCAGCCCCCACTGTTCGCGTAAAGATTGCAGGCGTTTAACCGGATGAAATAATTGGCTGTCGACCCCTCGGGACAACAACGCCAGACGTTCGAAATGACGCCGCTCCAGTTCCAGTCGCTGGCTGATGCTCGGCACCAGAGTCAACGTGGACCGATTGTGAAACCAGCGCAGATAATGAGTCAGCAAGCGCGACAGCAAGCCGAGCCCGTACTGATTGGAATACTGCTGGAAATTGGTGTGAAAGCCGCTGACCACCGAAATCCCCAAGCGCCGCGCCGCGCGCAACGCCGACAACCCCAACGGTCCTTCGGTGGCGATGTAGAGCACGTCCGGACGATGACGCTTCCAGCGCCGTAGCAGCTTGTGCACGGACGACTGACCCCATTGCAAGCCCGGATAGCCCGGCAACGGCCAGCCGCGACACAGCAACAATTCATCGCTACTGGCCGCCAGCTGATCGCAGCCTTGACGCGGCCGCACCAGTTCGACCTGATGCCCGCGCGCGCGCAAACCATCGCACAAGCGGCCAAGGGTATTAGCCACGCCGTTGATTTCCGGTGGGAAGGTTTCGGTGATCAGAGTGATATGCAGAGCTGTCGTCATGACCCCAGTGTCGGCTGGGGGCATGTCGTCATTGTGGCGTTTCGATGATGGATTTGTGACGGTGTCAGCGTTGGGTCACCAGATTCTCTGCGCCGCGCTCACGCACCCAGAACAGCGTCGCACCCGCCACAGCCGCCGGCATCATCAGGATGTTGACCACCGGAATCAGCAACACCAGATACACGATCCCGCCGAAACTCATGCTCTGCCAACGCTTTTCGCGCAGCCAGGCGAGCATTTCGTTCCAGCCCAGTTTGTGGTTGTCTGCCGGGTAGTCGATGTACTGGATCGCCATCATCCACACGCCGAACAGCAGCCACAGCGGCGCGGCAATGATGTTCACCACGGGGATGAACGAGAGAATGAACAAGCCGATTGCCCGCGGCAGGAAGTAGCCGAGTTTGCGCATTTCCCGGGCCAGGGTCCGGGGGACCATTTCGATCAGTTCGCCCCAGCTGAACGCTGGGAAGTCATCGGTGCCGCGCACCACCACTTCCACTTTCTCCGCCAGGAAGCCGTTGAACGGCGCGGCGATGACGTTGGCGAGCATGGTGAAGGTGAAAAACACCATCAGAACCACCAGCACGACAAAAATCGGCCAGAGGACGTAACTGAGAAAACTCAACCAGTCGGGCAGGGACGGCATCAGCGTATCGACCCACAGGCTGAATTGATGGCTGGCCAGGTAGATCAATCCGACGAACAGCACGAGGTTGATCGCCAAGGGCAACAATACGAACAAACGCAGGCTGGGGCTCAAGACCAGCTTGAGGCCTTCGCGCAGGTATTGCGGGCCGGACAGAACGGGGGCGGGCATAACGTGCTCCGAGCAGAGGGAAAACGCGCCGACCTTACCGGCTTTGCCTGACAGGCGAAAGCGCGGTCGCAGCATCGACATCAACTGTAACAAAGGCGTCTCTATATTCAGCGTGACGGTATAGAGACCACCTATGAGCTGGATTGTTAAACCGTATTTCCTTAATCTTCGCCCCCTCGATACGCTGCACCCCATACTTTTTACAGGACTGTCGAGCTCAAGCCTTCCCCAAGTGCTTTCAACGGTCCTTTTTTATTCCCGCCGGCAACCCGGCGTTCCGCGCCAGATGTTTACGGCCGGTCAACAGGAGCAGGTCATGTCTGAAGTCCGTCATTCGCGAGTGATTATTCTCGGTTCCGGCCCTGCCGGTTACAGCGCCGCGGTCTATGCCGCCCGTGCCAACCTCAAGCCACTGCTGATCACCGGCATGCAAGCCGGCGGTCAACTGACCACCACCACCGAAGTCGACAACTGGCCGGGCGATGTCCACGGTCTGACCGGCCCGGCGCTGATGGACCGCATGAAAGAGCACGCTGAGCGCTTTGAAACCGAGATCGTTTTCGATCACATCAATGCCGTCGACTTCGCTGCCAAGCCATACACCCTGATCGGCGACAGCGCGACTTACACTTGCGACGCGTTGATCATCGCCACCGGCGCCAGCGCGCGTTACCTCGGCCTGCCTTCGGAAGAAGCGTTCATGGGCAAAGGCGTTTCGGCCTGCGCAACCTGCGACGGTTTCTTCTACCGCAACAAGCCAGTGGCTGTGGTGGGTGGCGGCAACACCGCTGTCGAGGAAGCGCTGTACCTGGCCAACATCGCCAGCACCGTGACCCTGATTCACCGCCGCGAAACCTTCCGCGCCGAGAAGATCCTGATCGACAAGCTGAATGCCCGGGTTGCCGAAGGCAAGATCATCCTGAAGCTGAACTCGAACCTGGACGAAGTCCTGGGCGACAACATGGGCGTGACCGGTGCCCGTTTGAAGAACAACGACGGCAGCTTTGACGAGCTGACAGTCGACGGCGTGTTCATCGCCATTGGCCACACCCCGAACACTTCGCTGTTCGAAGGCCAGCTGACGTTGAAAGACGGTTACCTGGTTGTGCAGGGCGGCCGCGACGGCAACGCCACCGCGACCAACCTCGAAGGCATCTTCGCTGCCGGTGACGTGGCTGACCACGTTTACCGTCAGGCCATCACCTCGGCCGGCGCCGGTTGCATGGCGGCACTGGATGCGGAGCGTTACCTCGATGACCTGCAGAACGCCAAGTTCTGAAATCGTTGAAATGAAAAAACCGGCTTCGGCCGGTTTTTTTGTGCCCACAGAAAGTGCGGTCAACACAAACTCCTGTGGGAGCTAGCCTGCTAGCGATGGTGTGTCAGCTACATCGATGTGACTGACACACCATCGCTAGCAGGCAGCTCCCACAGGGACTACAGGGACTACAGGGACTTTATATTCAGATCAGTTTCTTCAGGCACGCCTCAAGAATATCCAGGCCTTCCTCCAGCACGGCAGACTCGGTGGTCAATGGCGCCAACAACCGAATGATGTGGCGCGATTTACCGCTGGGCATCAGCAGCAACCCCGCGTCTCGCGCCAGGCTCAGAAGTTGCGTCAACTGCGCCGAGGCCGGGGAGCCGTCGGCATGGCTCAGTTCGATGCCGCGCATCGCGCCGCCGCCGGTCAAACGACCCAGATACGGTGAAAGTTCGCTTGCGCGCCAGGACTCGTAACGGCTGACAATCGCTTCTTCCTGCTGCGCACCCCAGGCGTGCAGGTTGGCATCCGTCATTTCATCTAGCGTCGCCAATGCGGCGGCGCAGGCGATGGGGTTGCCCGAATAGGTGCCGCCCAGTCCACCTTTGGGCAAGGTGTCGAGCAGCGACTTGCGCCCGACCACCGCGCCCAGTGGCACGCCGCCGGCGATGCTTTTACCCAGCAGGATCAGGTCCGGCTCGATGCCCAGGCGCGAAAACGCAAAACGTTCGCCGGTGCGGCCGAAGCCGGACTGGATTTCATCGGCGATCAGCAGAATCTTTTTTTCATTGCAGAACGTGCGCAGCGCCTGGGCGAACGCCACGTCCATCGCCAGGAACCCCGCTTCGCCTTGCACCGGCTCGACGATAAAGCAGGCCACATCTTCAACGTCGATTTCGACACTAAACAGTCGATCCATGGCTTTCAAGGCATCGGCACAGGTCACGCCGTTGTCCTTGCTTGGGTACGGCAAATGGAACACCGGCCCCGGCAGTACACCGACTTTCTGTTTGTAAGGCGCGACTTTTCCATTGAGATTGAGTGTGGCGAGGGTACGGCCGTGGAAGGCGCCGTCGAACGCGATGACCGCGGTGCGACCGGTGGCGCCACGCACGATCTTCAGGGCGTTTTCCGCCGCTTCTGCGCCGCTGTTGGTGAGCATGCCGCTGACCGGGTAGTCCACCGGCATGAACGCCGTCAGACGATCCATCAGTTCGATGTAGGGCGCATGCGGTGCGGCGTTGAACGCGTAGTGAGTCAGCCGCGTGGCTTGTTCGCGAATGGCCTCGACGATGCGCGGATGGCAATGGCCAAGGTTAAGTACGCCGATGCCGCCGACAAAGTCGATATAGCGTTTGCCATCGGTGTCCCACACCTCGGCGTTTTTGCCGTGGCTGAGCGTGACGGGATGAACGACGTTGATCGACTGGCTGATGGTTTCGCTGCTCATGGGTACCTGACTCAGAAGAAGGGATGCTTCTTTTTATCTAAGCCGTGAGCAGTGGTACCCGGCAAACGAAATAAAGTTGCCGGGTCAATCTTAAAAGTCGGGATGTGTGCGAATAAGAGATGGGCAGGCAAAGCGTAACCTGTGGCGAGGGAGCTTGCTCCCGCTGGGTCGCGCAGCGGCCCCAAAAAAGAGGGACCGCTACGCAGTCCAGCGGGAGCAAGCTCCCTCGCCACAGGTTCAGTGTCACTTGTGAAGTGTTTTGCGGGCTTTGATCAGCGACGAGTCAGCGGTTGCTGCGAGAACTTCACGCCGGCCAGACCATGCGTAATCAACGCGCGAATGTTGCCGTGGTCGTTGCCTTCAGGCGTGGCCACGACCGAGCGGTAATGCTCGCCAAACGCCAACAGCGCTTCTTCATCGCTCAGGCCTTCCAGCAGCGCCAGGCCCAGGGTCTTGCACGAACCTTCGTTCTGCCCGGCGGCGTTTTCCACGCCACCGTTGTTGAAAGCCTGAGGCTGGTAGTCATAACCCGCGGCGATGAACGCCAGGGTGTCGGCGAAAACGTGATCGCCGCTCTTGAGGCTGGTGCGCAGGGTCGTCAAATCATTCATCGGGTTTTCCTTTGGCGAACGCCGCTTGTTGTTCGGCGTTGGCTTCTTGCTGGTATTGGGCTTTCCACTCGGCGTAAGGCATGCCGTAAACCACTTCGCGGGCGTCATCGAGGCTGACCTCGATCTGGCGTTCATCGGCGGCGGCCTTGTACCACTTGGACAGGCAGTTGCGGCAGAAACCCGAGAGGTTCATCAGGTCGATGTTCTGCACGTCCTTGCGGCTGTCCAGGTGGGCGACCAGCCGGCGAAAGGCGGCGGCTTCAAGTTCCAGGCGTTGTTGATCGTTCATGGCGGGCTCTGTGCAATTCAATCGTGGCGCGGATGATAAAAGTCTGACGGACAATGCGCCAGACGCGGTCAGCGGCTCGCTGCAAGCGTAATGGACACCGACTCGGCGAATCGCAGGGCGTGTGGCTTGTCGACTTCAACCTCGGCGTACAGCACCGACGCGTTGGCCATGACCAGATCGAGGATCTCCTGGGTCAGGCGTTCGAGCAGGGCGAAGCGATTGCCTTCCACGTGGGCGATGATCGCCTTGGTGATGGTCCGGTAATTCAGCGCGTGATCGATGTCGTTGTCACGCACCGCTTCCTGAGCGGCATACAGGATGGTCAGGTTGATCAGCACATCCTGCTTGTTGAGGATTTCATCCTCGTTGATCCCGATGAAGGTCCGCAGGCACAGGTCCTTGACCCGGATGCGTGCCATTCCTGGTTGAAGTTGTGGCATTGCTACTTGCTCCGTCCAATCAATTGCAGGAACTCCTGGCGGGTGTTGCTCGAGTCGCGGAAGGCGCCGAGCATCACCGAGGTGTTCATGGTCGAATTCTGTTTCTCGACGCCGCGCATCATCATGCACATGTGCTTGGCTTCGATGACCACCGCGACGCCCGCCGCACCGGTCACTTGCTGCACCGCGTCGGCGATTTGCCGGGTGAGGTTTTCCTGGATCTGCAGGCGACGGGCGAACATGTCCACCAGTCGTGCAATCTTCGACAGGCCCAGCACTTTGCCCGTTGGAATATAAGCCACATGCGCCTTGCCGATGAAGGGCAGCATGTGATGTTCGCAGAGCGAGTACAGCTCGATGTTGTCGACGATGATCATTTCATCGTTGTCGGAAGCGAACAGTGCGCCGTTGACGATCTCTTCGACACTCTGGTCGTAGCCGTGGCAGAGGTACTGCATGGCCTTGGCCGCGCGAACCGGGGTGTCTTGCAGTCCTTCGCGGTCGGGGTTTTCACCGAGGCCGATGAGGATATCGCGATAGCTCTGGGACAATGAATTCTGGGGCAGGGATAACGTCATGGAACATCCTCGCGGGGCCGCTTATTTGATGTGCCGTCCGCCGTTGACGGTCAGGGTCGTGCCGGTGACATAAGGGTTGTCGAGCAAATAACGCAGGCTCTGGTAGATCACTTCGCTGCCGGGTTCGATGCCCAGCGCGGATTTGGCCAATGCTTTGGCGCGGTACGCCGCGTTGTCGTCGGGGTTGAACATTAGCAGGGCTGGCGCGATACCGTTGACCTTGATTGTCGGCGCGTATTTCGCGGCGAAGGACAGGGTGAGGCTGTCGAGCCCGGCTTTGCTGGCGCAGTAGCCAATGTGTTTGCTGCTGCCCTTGCGGGTCACGTCATCGCTGATGTGCACGATGTCGGCGGGGCTTGAGCGTTCGAGCAAGTCGGCACAGTGCAGGTTGATCAAATAGGGCGCCAGCATGTGCACGCTGAACATGCGGGTGAAGGCCTCGGCGTCGGTGTCCGGGGTTTCGGCCAGCCATTCGGAAGCGTTGTGGACAATGGCTCGCAGGTTGTCGGTGTGGGTTTTCAGTTGAGTGATGAACGCGAGGATCCCCGCTTCAGTGGAGAAGTCGGCAAATACCGCAGTGGCGCCCAGGTTGCGCAATGTCTGCACGCCGGGGCGCTCGCTGCGGTAGCTGAAGATCACCGGATGGCCGTCTTCGAGTAAACGCTGCGCACAGTGCAGGCCGACACGCTGGCCGGCACCGGTGATGAGGATCGGAGCTGCGGAAGAGGTCATGAACGGCTCGCGTCGCGGTAAGAGCAAAACTATACCAGCGCGCAGCGGCATTCACCTATTGCGGGGCTCCTACATGGAAATCAGTGGTTTTGGGGAGTGGGCTCGGCGGGCAATGGGCGTGCCGGCGTGCTGTTCAGCCAGCCGGCCAGCAGGCGGGTCGACAACGGAATGAAGAAATAGACCATCAATGGCGTCAGGCATAGGGTGCTGATGAGTACGCGCGGCAGCAGGCTCATGTCGTCGAGCAACGGCCCCAATACAAAGTTGAACAGCAGGGAAACCGGAAAGAATGCCAGCCAGATCGCCACAGCCTGCTTCCAGCGGGGTGGGCGCTGGCCGACCGCGCCGAACCAGCCTTCAATGCCACTCACGCGATGTTCCGTCTTATGCGCAAACAGATCGCTGCCGCGGGCCAGCCATGCGGTACGCGAAGCGGAGTGCTCCCAGGCGTGCATGGTTTGCTCGTTGGCAAAGCGGAAAATAATCTGGAATTCGTTATCGCCGGGCGGCGGAGCGAGCACGCCTGAGCCGAGATAACCGGGAAAGTCGGTGGCCAGTTGTTCGCCTTCGCGCAACCAGGCCATCAGGTCCTGATAGCGCCCATCGGCGACGCGGCGCGCAACCATCAGCGTGACGGGTGAGGTAGACATGGTGAATCTCCGTATAACAGACGCGTCACTCCGGGTAGGAGTTTCGCCAGGCGCAGCGCCGGGGTGATGGGCTGCGTCTTGAGACAAGCAAGGATTATTCCTGATTTTGACGGATACACCAGCGACTTCGTCGTTTATCAGTCTTGAACAGGCATGGGGTGGAAGAGTTAGAATGGGATCCAATTTTGCACGCGGACGTCATTGCCACATGCCTGTCCTGACTGAAGGTGTCCCAGTTTTGCAGCGAGGTGCTGCACTGGAACAGGAAGAGCTGTTTCCCATTCGTGAAGTAGCGCGCCTGACGGGTATCAACCCTGTCACGTTGCGCGCATGGGAGCGACGATATGGCCTGATCCAGCCCACACGCACCGAAAGCGGGCATCGGCTGTACTCGATGGCGGATATTGAAAAGGTCCGCAGCATTCTCGGCTGGATCGACCGCGGCGTTGCGGTGAGCAAGGTCGGCAAGATACTGGCCAAGACCGAGCCGCTCAAAGCCCTGGCGAAGATCATTCCCGACGAACTCGTTCAGGCCGACTACGCCCAGTGGCAGCAGCAGGTGCAGGTGGCGGTAACGGCGTTTGACGAGGTGAAGCTGGAGCAAGTCTATGGACAGATTTTTTCCAGTTACCCTCTGACAGTGGTGTTCCAGGACATCCTGATGCCGATTTGGAAGCTGATGCTGCAGCGCCATGACGCGTTCGGTCAGACCAGTGGGTGGCTGTTTCTGGATGGTTTCCTGCGTTCACGCGTGTTGCAGCGCATGCTGCTGGTGCGTGTCATGCAGCCTCGACGTGTGATTGTCTGCGCCTTGGCCGATCAGGCTCATGAACTCGAAGTGCTGGTCACGGCGCTGTACCTGAGCAGTGTCGACTCGGCCATTCAATTGCTGGCGATCGGTCAGCCCTTCGACGAGTTGACCCTGGTTTGCGAGCGGATCAAGCCCACGGCACTGGTGCTGGTGTCCCATCACGCACCGGCTCCTGAGTTGCCTCGACGTCTGAATCGACTGGCCTTGAGCCTGGACTGTCAGTTGTTGCTGGCCGGCGATGCGTCGGACCTGGCACAGGACAGCCTGGCCGGATCGTCGATCGGGTGTCTGGGGAATGAGGGGATGGTGATGCGTCAGCGTCTGAAACAGTTCCTGGCAGGAAACCTGGATACCTGAATTCAGAGGTGCAGTGCGGGATGTGTCAGGCGATGCTGCTGAAGGATGTACTGGCGCAGACGCTCGGTCTCGTCCTTGTCGCTCTGGCTCAGTTCGTAGGCGTAGAAACCTTGTTCGGTTTCGCGCTCAAAAGTACCGCGCAATGCAATCCGCTCATAGCCTGAAGGGCTGAACCACAACGCGAAGTGCTTGGGGGGTTTGGTCTTGTTGCGGACTTCCAGCAAAACGCCTTTGAACGATATTTCGTGCACCCACATCGTGCCAGGCTGGCCTTTGGCATTTTCCAGCGCCACTGGCTCTTCGAGCGTCAGGCGCCATGGCCGTACCATCGGGCCGTCTTCATAAATACTCGGCACACCCAGGCGCAAATGCAGCGCATGAAATTCGTCTTCCACCAGGTGCAGCGGAAAGGTCATTTGCTGGTTTTCGAAGTTGGCCTGGATGGTGACTTGCTCATGTGCTGCCAGGCGCGTGAGCAAATCACGGATTTGCGATCCACCGTTGACGAGCAGACTCGACGTTGCATCCCGCACATTGAGTTGCGGGTTGTGTTGCATGGTCTGGATGAAATCCAGCTCATCCTGTGTCAGGAGTGCGTCGCGTTGCATGGCTTGCTCGAAAGGAATAGTTACAAAGTCATCGGTGATTGTAGTTAATGACCATTAATTCGCCGTTTTGTTTTTGCCGTTCGTCGCTTTGAGCGCAGCAAGCTCGGCTTGCGTCTGCGCCAATTGCGCCTCCAGTTGCGCAACTCGCTGTTGTGCCTTGACCTGAACGGTGACGTCTTTCTGCACGCCCACAAAGTAAGTCTGCCCGTCATTCGGGTTTTTCACTGTGGAAAGGGAAAGCTCATTCCAGAACGGCGTGCCGTCCTTGCGATAATTTCTCAGGATTTCCCGGCAGGAGCCGTCATTGCTCAAGGATTCGCGAATCGTAGTGAGGACTTCCTGATCCCGGTCGCCGGCCTGCAGGAAACGGCAATCCTGGTAGAGAATTTCTTCGCTGGTGTAACCCGTCAGACGCTCAAACGCAGGGTTTACGTAAATCAGGATGTTGTCCTGTTCGCCTTCCTTTTCGGCAATCACAATGCCGTCGTTGGAAGCGTTAATCACCATTTGCAGCAGTTGAGCGTTGATCATCGGAGAATCCTTTCCGTATTGATAGGGATTTGCATTCTAAAAGATCAAATGAGCCTGTGCTGTTAATATCTGTGTCTTTTACTCAGCTTCAGGATCGATTGATGAAAGTTGCCATCATTTCCGGCTCGGTGTACGGCACGGCAGAAGAAGTTGCCCGCCACGCCGCCACTCTTTTAAAAGAAGCGGGTTTCGAAACCTGGCACAACCCGCGGGCAATGCTTGCCGATGTCCAGGCCTTCGGCCCGGAAGCATTTCTGGCGGTGACGTCGACCACCGGCATGGGTGAGTTGCCGGACAACCTGCAACCGCTGTATTCGATGATCCGTGACCAATTGCCTGCGGCCTGGCGCGGTTTGCCGGGGGCGGTGATCGCCTTGGGCGATGCAAGTTATGGCGATACGTTCTGCGGCGGCGGCGAGCAGATGCGTGAATTGTTCGGCGAACTGGGCCTGCGCGAAGTGCTGCCAATGCTGCGCCTGGACGCCAGCGAAAGCGTGACCCCGGAAACCGACGCCGAACCTTGGCTGACGGAGTTGATTAAAGCGCTGCAGGGCTGACCGGCCGCTCGCGCAGCAGGGCGAGCCAGGCTTGTGCAGCCTTCGACAAGTACGCACCTTGACGCCAGATAAAGGCGATGTCCCAGCGCAAATAGCTCGGGGCATTCAAGGTCAGGCGCACCACACCTGGCCGCACCAGCCCGCGTGCCACCACGCTGGGCAACAGCACCACGCCTTGGCCGGCCGCCACCAGTGCCGCGAGAAAATCCGCCTGGCCACTGCGCCCACCTTCCTTGGGCGTAAACCCCAGCTGATGACAGGCCTGCAGCAAACGGTCGTTGAGCACGAAGCTGCGCTGATACAGCAGAAACGGCGTATCGGCCAACTCCTCCAATCCGATCACCGACTTCGTCGCCAGGGGATGATCGGCGGGCAGCAGCGCATCCAGCGGCTCATCACAGAAAGGCTGAAAGGCGAACTGCGGATCCTTCGGCAACAGACTGCCACCGAGTTCGAGCTCACCGCTCAACACCGCTTGTTCGATGTTCAGGCTACCGCCCTCCAGTAACTGAATGCTGATGTTCGGATAGCGCCGCCGGTACTCGGCAAACAGCCCGGCGAACAGCGCGTCACTGCCCAGCAATGGCAGGCCCAGACGCAATTCCCCGCGAGCCAGTTGGCTCAAATCGTCCAATTCGCTGAGCAACTCGTTGCGCAGCCGCAGCATGCCTTCGGCCCGTTGCAGTACCACGCTGCCGGCGGCGGTCAGGCGAAGCTGCGAACCCAAACGTTCGAGCAGCGGTGTGCCCAGGCTCTGTTCCAACTGAGCGACTTGCTTGCTGACCGCTGATTGGCTGATGTGCAGGGTCTTGGCGGCTTGAGTGAAACCCCCTTGGTGCATCACTTCGACGAAGCTGCGTAGTTGCTTGAATTCCATGCGCATGATTCCAGATTGGAATAGAGCCGAGTCTAACAATTCGTTTCGGGGATAGCAGCCCGCTCCGTAAAATGAGCACCTGTGAGGACTGAAACCATGAATGCATCAACCTTCAAACGCCTGGCTCGATTGACCGCTGAACTGGCCGTGCTGCTCGGCATCTACCTGCTCGGCTGCGAAATCGCCGCAGGATTGGCCTGGCCGATCCCGGGTGGCGTCATCGGCATGGCGCTGTTGCTGCTGGCCTTCGCGGTTGGCGGGATCAAACCGGCGGCGTTGCAAATGGGCGCCGGCCTGTTGATGGCCGAGATGCTGCTGTTCTTTATTCCAGCGCTGATGAGCCTGCTCGATTACGGCGGCCTGATGCGCGATGACGGTTGGCGGATTCTGCTGGTGATTGGTGTCAGTACGCTGATGGTGATGCTGGTCACCGCGTTTACCGTGGAAGGGGTGGTGCGGTTGAGGAGGTCCCATGAAGCTTGAGTTGATGCCGATGTTCTGGCTGGCCTTCACACTCTCGGCCTATTTATTCAGTCGCTGGATCTACCGGCGCACCGGGCGTTATCTGCTGTCGCCGCTGATTCTGGTTCCGGCCCTGCTGCTGGCCCTCGCGGTTCCGCTGCACACCGCATATGCCGAGTATTCGAGCAACACCCATTGGCTGATGCGGGTGCTGGGGCCGGTGACCGTCGCGTTCGCGGTGCCGATCTGGCAACAGCGGCAGATGCTGATGCGGCATTGGCCGGCGTTGCTGCTCGGAATGCTGGCAGGCAGTGTAGCTTCCATCGGCACCTCGTTCGGTCTGGCCAAGGCGCTGGCGCTGGACAGTTCGGTGACGATGTCGCTGGTGCCACGTTCCATCACCACGCCGTTTGCCATGCCGCTGGCTCACGACCTCGGCGGCGTGCCAGAACTGACGGCGGTGTTCGTGATGTTCACCGGGGTGTTCGGGGCGATGCTCGGCGGCCTTTTATTGAAGTGGCTACCGTTGCGCAGCGCTCTTGCGCGCGGCGCGTTGTTTGGCGTCGGCGCGCACGGTGCCGGCGTCAGTCGGGCCCATGAAGTGGGCGGTGAGGAAGGCTCGGTCGCGGGGCTTGTCATGGTTCTGACGGGGCTTTTGAACCTGTTTGCCGCCCCCTTGTTGGCGGCGGTCCTTTGACATGGATCCAGTCTTTCTCCTGAACTGACTCGTTAGGTCACCAAGCTGGCTGCCAATGCAACTACGCGAAATCCGGGGGCGACTAGACTGCGGTAACGACAGTAAAACTATAAGAACAGGAGGTCCTTGCCGTGAAAGTTGCTCCCGTCCAATCCCCCCATAGTGTGAAAGACCAGGTCAGTGCCGCCGAGTGGCAGACCCGCGTCGACCTGGCGGCCTGTTATCGTCTGGTTGCTTCGCATGGTTGGGATGATCTGATCTTCACGCACATCTCGGCCAAGGTGCCGGGCACCGAAGATTTCCTGATCAATCCGTTCGGGCTGATGTTTCACGAGATCACCGCATCGAGCCTGGTCAAGGTCGACCAGGCCGGCAACAAGCTGATGGACAGCCCTTACGAGATCAACCCGGCGGGGTACACCATTCACAGCGCCGTGCATGAAGTGCGTCACGATGTGGTGTGCGTATTGCACACCCACACCGCTGCAGGTGTGGCAGTGTCCGCGCAAAAGCAGGGCATTCTGCCGATCAGTCAGCAGTCATTGTTTGTGCTGTCCAGCCTGGCGTATCACGCCTACGAAGGTGTTGCCCTGAACCATGAAGAGAAGGCGCGTCTGCAAGCCGACCTGGGTGAAAACAATTTCCTGATGCTGCACAACCACGGCTTGCTGACCTGCGGCAGCACCATCGCCGACACGTTCCTGATGATGTTCACCTTTCAGCGCGCCTGCGATATCCAGGTGCTGGCGCAGAACGGTGGCGCCGAGCTGATTGCTATCGAGCCGCAGATTCTGGCGGGCGCCAAGGCGATGATCGCCGGCGTGACCAAAAGTGCTCAAGGGATGGGTGGCGCGTTGGCCTGGCCGGCGTTGCTGCGCAAACTCGATCAACAAGACCCGGGTTATAAACTCTAATGCAGCTCGCCGAGATCCCCCTGTGTGTCTGGCGCAAACGCGGCCAGGAGTTCGCGTTCCGTGGCCAGACCATTCGTTACTGGACGGCGGGTCAGGGTGAGCCCCTATTGCTCATCCACGGCTTTCCCACCGCCAGTTGGGACTGGCACTACCTGTGGCAACCGCTGGCGCAGCGCTATCGGGTGATTGCCTGCGACATGCTCGGCTTCGGCGACTCCGCCAAGCCGGTCAATCACGAATACAGCCTGCTGGAGCAGGCCGATCTGCAACAGGCCTTGCTCGCGCATTTGAACATCGAGCAGCCGGTGCATGTGTTGGCCCACGATTATGGCGACAGCGTGGCTCAGGAGCTGTTGGCCCGGCATTACGAAGCGCGCATTCACCTCGCCAGTTGCGTGTTCCTCAATGGTGGCCTGTTTCCCGAAACCCATCGACCGCTGCTGGCGCAAAAACTATTGCTCAGCCCGTTAGGTTGGATGATTGGCCGCGCCTTCACGCGTGATGCGATGGTGAAAAGTTTCCGGCAGATATTTGGTCCACAAACTCGACCCACCGAAAGTGAGATGGATGATTTTTGGGGCCTGATCGACAGCAATCACGGCCAGCGGATCATGCACAAACTCATCGCTTATATCCCTGAGCGGCGTGTTCAGCGCGATCGTTGGGTCAGCGCCATGCAGCGTGGCGAGGTCCCGCTGCGGGTCATCGATGGAGAGGTCGACCCCATTTCCGGCGCTCACATGGTCAAGCGCTATCGGGAACTGGTCCCCAACCCGGACACGGTGCTGCTGCCCGATATTGGCCATTACCCTCAGACCGAAGCGCCGGCGCAGGTGCTCAAACATTACCTGGAGTTTCGGGATCGGCTGGTTTCTCCGCCGCGCAGGGCCGCCTGTTCCTGACTATCCCCCAGCCTTATCGGGCACCATTCAGCTCTACCTGTGTTTATTGTGACCAGCAGCCTGGTGCCTGACACTCGGACTTATTGTCCCTGGTCTGCTGGAGTTCCCCCATGAATGAGTCTGTGCGCTTCGAAGATAAAGTTGTGATCGTCACGGGTGCCGGCGGCGGCCTGGGCCGGGCTCACGCGCTGCTGTTCGCCAAACAGGGCGCCAAAGTGCTGGTCAATGATCTCGGCGGCTCGGCGCAAGGGGAAGGCGCGAACGCCTCGGCAGCAGACCGCGTGGTGGCGGAAATTCGCGAGGCGTGCGGCATCGCCGAAGCCAACCACGACTCCGTTACCGACGGCGACAAAATCGTCCAGCACGCCCTCGACGCCTTCGGTCGCATCGATGTCGTGGTCAACAACGCCGGGATCCTGCGTGACAAGACCTTCCACAAAATGGACGACGCCGACTGGGACCTGGTTTACCGCGTCCACGTCGAAGGCGCCTATAAAGTCACCCGCGCCGCCTGGCCGCACATGCGCGAGCAAAACTACGGCCGCGTGATCTTCACCGCATCGACCTCGGGCATCTACGGCAACTTCGGCCAGTCCAACTACGGCATGGCCAAACTCGGCCTCTACGGCCTGACCCGCACACTCGCCATCGAAGGTCGCAAGAACAACATCCTGGTCAACGCCATCGCGCCCACCGGCGGCACCCGCATGACCGAAGGCCTGATTCCGCCGCAAGTGTTCGAGCAACTCAAGCCGGAACTGGTCAGCCCGTTGGTGGTGTACCTGGCCAGTGAAAATTGCCAGGAGACGTCCGGGTTGTTCGAAGTTGGCGGCGGCTGGATGGGCAAGGTTCGCTGGGAGCGTAGCCTGGGCGCAGGGTTTGATCCGCGGGCGGGCTTCTCGCCGGAGGATGTGGCGGCGCATTGGCAGCAGATTTGTGATTTCGAAGGGGCGGCGCACCCGAAGGACAATATTGAGGCGCTGAAGGAAATGATGGGGAATTTGCAGAAGTATTCGATTTGACGTTGATGTATTGCGCAGGGCTTGCCTGAATCCTGCCAAGTCCCCGATTGTCCCCTCGCTACAAAACCTTTGCCCATAAAAAAGGCCGCTGCAAACGCAGCGGCCAAAGTAAGACGTTGGATCAAGGAGCTACAAATCAACGTCAGAGAACACAGGGCGATCAATCGATAAAGCGTCGATTCATCTGGATTCTGTCGCCAATGGCGTGGGCTGATCACACACCATCGCTTCGTGCTTTCTGGCGGTTCACCTTGAAAGCCCGGCAAGAATAAGGCCTTGAGCCCAAAGGAAAAATAGCGATTCGCGACATGCACTGTTGCAGCATGAGCAATAGTCCGCCGCGCCACGGCAGCTGCTACAGGTCGGTGTCATCCTCCCGCCATGCGTTCTGCTGATAGCCCCCCATCCAGCCCATCCATATCCGGCGCAAACCCCCGTCCCGTCAGGCCATTCATCCTTTAGAGGTACACCACGAATACCTCCTTGGTGCGCTTATCGCTCCAAACGTGCGGCAGTAGGGTGGGGCCTTCTGTCACTCACCGGGGAAGACGCATGACAAAAACAACAATGCGCGCCATCTTCACGCCGCAAGCGCTGGCCGCTGCGGTTGCCTTGGGCTGCTGTGCCCAGGCGCAGGCTGTTGCGTTCAACATTGGCGAAATCGAGGGGACGTTCGACTCCTCGCTGTCCGTCGGCGCGAGTTGGGGCATGCGCGATGCCGATAAATCTTTGGTGGGTACCGTCAACGGCGGAACCGGACAGTCTTCGACCGGTGATGATGGCCGGCAGAACTTCGAGAAGGGCGAAACCTTCTCCAAGATCTTCAAAGGCCTGCACGACCTCGAATTGAAATACGGCGACACTGGCGTGTTCGTCCGTGGCAAGTACTGGTACGACTTCGAGCTGAAGGATGAAGACCGCCCGTTCAAACAGATCAGCGACAGCGGCCGCAAGGAAGGCGCCAAGTCCTCCGGTGCGCAGATTCTCGATGCCTTCGTTTATCACAACTATTCCATCGCCGATTTGCCGGGCACCTTGCGCGCCGGCAAGCAAGTGGTCAGTTGGGGTGAAAGTACTTTCATCGGCAACTCGATCAACAGCATCAACCCGATCGACGTATCCGCGTTCCGTCGCCCAGGCGCCGAGATCAAGGAGGGGCTGATTCCGGTGAACATGCTGTTCGCCTCCCAAGGCCTGACCGATCAGCTCTCGGTGGAAGGTTTCTATCAACTGGAGTGGGACCAGACTGTCGTCGACAACTGCGGCACCTTCTTCGGCAACGACGTGGTGGCGGATGGTTGCAACAACAATTACACCGTAGGCAGCCCCGCCATTGCCCCGTTGGCGCCACTGGCGGCAGCCTTCGGTCAGCCTATCCAGGTCACCCGCGAAGGCGTGGTCGTTCCCCGTGGTGGCGACCGCGATGCGCGGGATTCCGGGCAGTGGGGCACGGCGTTGCGCTGGCTCGGTGACGACACCGAGTACGGCCTGTATTTCATGAATTACCACAGCCGCACACCGACGGTGGGCACCGTTACCGCGGGTGCATCGACACTGGCCAGCCTGCCGGGGATGGTGAGTATCGCCAACCGTCTTGCGCCGGGCAGCGGTGCGGGCCTGGCCCAAAGCGTGATGCTCGGTCGCGGTCAGTATTACCTCGACTACCCGGAAGACATTCGTCTCTACGGCGCGAGTTTCTCTACCACCTTGCCTACCGGCACCGCGTGGAGCGGCGAGATCAGCTATCGACCGAATGCTCCGGTGCAGGTCAGCACCAACGACCTGACCCTGGCTTTGCTCAACCCGATTGCCGGTGGCGCTGCGTCACCGATCGCCACCACCCCTGGCGCTGACAACAAAGGCTACCGCCGCAAGGAAATCACGCAGATCCAGAGCACCCTCACGCAGTTCTTCGATCAGGTGTGGGGCGCACAACGGTTGACGCTGGTCGGCGAAGCGGCGGTGGTGCACGTCGGTGGCCTGGAGTCGCGCAGCAACCTGCGTTACGGCCGCGACTCGGTCTACGGCCAGTACGGTTTCGGCGGCGACACCGAAGGTTTCGTCACCTCGACTTCCTGGGGCTACCGTGCCCGGGCGATCCTCGATTACGCCAACGTGATCGGCGGGATCAACCTCAAACCCAACCTGTCCTGGTCCCATGACGTCGCGGGTTATGGCCCCAACGGGCTGTTCAACGAAGGCGCCAAGGCCGTCAGCGTCGGTGTCGATGCCGACTACCGCAACACCTATACCGCGAGCCTGAGTTACACCGATTTCTTCGGCGGTGACTACAACACCCTGGAAGACCGCGACTTCCTGGCACTGAGCTTCGGCGTGAACTTCTGATCTGGCTGAGAAGGATGAATGTGATGCGCAAGATGATTCTGCAATGCGGCGCCCTGGCCCTGAGCCTGCTGGCGGCCAACGTGATGGCGGCGGTATCGCCGGAGGAAGCGAACAAACTCGGCACCACCCTCACGCCGCTCGGCGCCGAGAAGGCCGGTAACGCGGATGGCTCGATCCCGGCGTGGACCGGTGGCATCCCGAAAAATGCCGGCGCGGTGGACAGCAAAGGCTTCCTGGCTGACCCGTTCGCCAGCGAAAAACCGCTGTTCGTGATCACCCCCGCCAACGTCGACAAGTACAAGGACAAACTCTCGGAAGGTCAGGTGGCGATGTTCAAGCGCTACCCGCAAACCTACAAGATCCCGGTCTACCCGACTCACCGCACCGTGGCCGTACCCCCGGAGATTTACGAGTCGGCCAAGCGCAGCGCGCTGAACGTGAACAGCATCAACGAGGGTAACGGCCTGGCCAATTTCACTGGCAACCGTTATTACGCGTTCCCGATTCCGAAGACGGGCGTGGAGGTGTTGTGGAACCACATCACCCGTTATCACGGCGGTAACCTGCGACGCATCATTACCCAGGTGACGCCGCAGACCAACGGCAGCTACACGCCGATCCGCTTTGAGGAAGAGATCGCCGTTCCGCAATTGATGAAGGACCTGGACCCGGAAAAAGCCGCCAACGTGCTGACCTTTTTCAAGCAGTCGGTCACGGCGCCGGCGCGTCTGGCGGGTAACGTGCTACTGGTGCACGAAACCCTCGATCAGGTGAAAGAACCGCGCCTGGCATGGATCTACAACGCCGGCCAACGTCGCGTGCGCCGCGCGCCGCAAGTCGCCTACGACGGGCCGGGCACCGCCGCCGATGGTTTGCGCACGTCCGACAACTTCGACATGTTTTCCGGCGCGCCGGATCGCTACGACTGGAAACTGGTCGGCAAGAAGGAAATGTACATCCCCTACAACAGCTACAAACTCGACTCGCCGAGCCTCAAGTACGATGACATCGTCAAGGCCGGCCACATCAACCAGGACCTGACCCGCTATGAACTGCACCGCGTCTGGGAAGTGATCGGCACGGTCAAGTCGAGCGAGCGGCACATCTACGCAAAACGCCACATGTACATCGACGAAGACAGCTGGCAAGTGGCGCTGGTGGATCACTACGACGGTCGCGGTCAACTGTGGCGAGTGGCCGAGGGTCACGCTCAGTACTACTACGATCATCAGGCCCAGGCTTACACGCTCGAAGCGCTCTACGACATCATTGCCGGTCGATACATTGCGCTGGGGATGAAGAACGAAGAGAAGCACAGCTTTGAATTCGGCTTTGAAGCCAAGGCGGCGGACTACACGCCATCGGCGTTGCGTGCCGAGGGCGTCCGGTAAGGGAGTTGATACATTCGCAGTGCAGAAGGCGACCGGTGGGTCGCCTTTTTTATGGCTGCCAATCAGCGTCCTGAATACTTCTCAACAAGCGGGTTAGAGAGGGCTAGGGTTGCCGGACAATTATAAATAGGCACGCCGCAATGACCGCCATGACCCCGTGTCTTGACCGTTCTGGATTCCTGCCCCGTCTGTCCTCTCATCACCTGTCACGTGAGCGATTGACCGAGCCCTTGCTGGCGTCCACGTCTCGGGTGAAATTACTCTGCGCGCCGGCCGGCAGCGGCAAGACCGCGCTGCTTGCCGACTGCCTGTTGCAGGCGCCGTCGCCATACCGGGTGTGCTGGTTGCCGTTATCGGGTGTAGCGATGAGCGCGGCGGAATTTCGTCAGCGTGTGGCAGAAACGCTGGGGCTGGCTTCGTCAGAAGAGCCGGCGATGCTCGGCGCGTTGGCTCGATTGCAGGCGCCGACCTGGCTGTTTCTCGATGACTATTGCCGCGTTCCGAACCCGGAACTCGATCACCTGCTGGATCGCATGCTGGCCGTCAGCAGCCCGATGCTGACCTGGTGGCTCGGCGCCCGCCGTCGCCCGCAATGCAACTGGCCGCGGTTGCTGCTCGATGATGAGTTGTACGAATGCGAACGCGCCACGCTGGCCTTCAATCAAACTGAGATTGCCTCGCTGTTGCGCCACCTGACACCGGCCGATGCCAACACCACCGCGAGCAAGATCATCCAGCGCAGCGGTGGTTGGTGTGCTGGCGTGCGCGTTGCACTGCTGCAGAAATGCGACTGGTCGCGCAACGACCCGCTTCACAATCGACCGAACACGCTGCTCGATTACCTCGAACACGAGCTGTTCACCAGCCTGACCCCGGAGTTGACGGAAGCGTGGCAGGTGCTCGCGCATCTGCCACGCTTCAACGCACGGCTGTGCGATCACCTGTTTGGCGCAGCGGAGGGCGCGCAATGTCTGAAGACGTTGCAGGACCTGGGGTGCTTTATCGAGCCCTGGCAGGACTCGGCAGACTGGCTACAGATTTTCCGTCCCCTCACGCAATTGATGCGCGATGAGCAATGGCCGGCCGGACGTTCCTGGCATCGCCGCGCCTGTCAGTGGTTCGCCGCCGAGCAGGACTGGAAAGCGGCGTTCGAACAGGCCTTGCTGGCCGAAGAGTTCGAGGTCGCGGTCAGCCTGCTGCAGCATTTCAGTTTCGAGCATTTGTTCGAGGAGCAGACGGTCGTGCTGTTGTTGAAGTTGTACGAGCAACAAGGCGACGCGCTGATGTTCGGTTCGCCGCAACTGGTCGGGTTGATCACCGCAGCCTTGCTGTTTGCCGGTCGATTCGAGCAAGCGGCCGATTGCATCGAGCAGTTGTCACGATTCACACCTATGCCGTCGTCGCTCCTTCAGCAGCAATTGATTGCGCGCTGGCAGGCCCAGCAAGGGTGGCTCCTGCATTTGCAGGGGCGCATGGAGGGGACACGCGCGCATTTTCTCGACGCGTTGACTGTGCTCGGTCCTGACCTCTGGCCCGTGCGCTTGATGTGCCTGTCGGGTTTGACGCAACAGGCCCTGCTCAGGAGTGAGCTCGAAGTGGCGCAGGCGATAAACCGCGATGCGTTATGCCTGGCACGGGCTCAAGGCTCGCTGGTTTTCGAAGGGCTGCTGGAACTCGATCATGCGCAATTGCTGGAGCAACGTGGGGCTCCTCAACGCGCCGACCATTTGCTCGCCAACGTCGAGGGCATGCTCACTCAACAGGAGCGGATCGCCGAGCCTCTACTTGGGCGGATTGCCTTGCACCGTGGACGCTTGAGTTTGTGCCAGGGTCTGGATACGCAGGCTGCCGAGTATTTCGAAGCGGGGCTGTCTATTTGTTTGCGCAACCACGACAAACGGGTGCTTTACGGTTTCCTCGGTTTGGCGCAGGTGGCGGCCAATCAGCGCGACTATGCCCAAGCATTTGTCCATCTACGCGATGCCGAGCGCTTGATGCAGCAACGGCAGATTCCCGACACCGTTTACCGCGGTGTGCTGTTGCAGATCAGCAGTCAACTCTGGCTTCAGCAGGGCCGCCCGGAACTGGCCCATGAGGCGCTCAGTCGAGTACTGCGCCACTATCGTGGCCCGCATGCACGGCAGGCGCCTCCCGCGACGCTGATGTTGATCGCGCGGATCGATTATCTGTTGGTGCTGGCAAAAGTCGATCTGCACCAGGTCCAGGACCCGCTGAGCCATTTCGCCCTGGCACTCGAACAATCGCAGCTCGCGGGCATGCTGGCGCTGGAGGTCGAATTGCTGTTCGCCGCAGCCGAAGTCGCGTGGCAGAACGGTAACAGGGTCGGAGCCCGGGATTGGTTGCGCAAAGGATTGAATCTTTCTGAGCACCATGGGCTTCGCCAGGCGCTCGGTGAGTTGCAATTGCGAAAGCCCGATCTTCTGCCAGCACTTGATGATGGTTGGGAGCGTTCGGAAAAAAATCTGCCGATGAGTGAAGTTAATCCGCTCAGTCAGCGTGAAGTGGAAGTGCTAAAGCTGATTGCTCTGGGCAATTCGAATCAGCAAATAGCCGAGCAGTTGTTTATCTCCTTGCATACGGTAAAAACACATGCGCGGAGAATTCACGGAAAGTTGGGCGTGGAACGTCGGACTCAGGCGGTTGCGAAAGCCAAGAGTGTCGGTTTATTGGATTGAAGAGTGCAAGACTGTTTGCTAGTGAGTATGAGCGCTCACGGAGTACGAATGGCCGGTTCTGCTTTAAAGTCCCTTCGGATTGGAAGAAATTTCCGGTGGGAGATATTTCATCTTATCTGTAAGGTCTGGTGTTTTAATGATTGATTAAACGTTAGGGGTGGGGTGGTCTTTGCCGTGCCAAGCCCGCAGTGGCTGAGTGCGCGGCTTTGTTGTGGAGGCTGTTGGTTCATGTATTTCGTTTTTTCTTTATGTGTTTTTTCTGTATTTAAGTTGCTTGTACAATTATTGAAAAACGATTTGAGTTTTTAATAATGGTTCTGTCTGTTTTAGTTTGATCTCAAGTTAGTCGGCAGCAGCGTGCCGTTTTTGTGATCAAACTAAATGAGGTTGGAAATGCAAGTCGAACAAGCAACAAATACAATGCTGGACCCAGTGCGTGAAGCGCGTAACAATTTACTTGAAACACTCAGGAAAATTCCTTAGTTTAAGGCGATTCTTCATGTTGGCCTGATAGGCGAGTTTCAGAAGATGGACTCTGGCGCCTCTATAGCGCGGCGTTTTGTTAATCTTCGCTCGGGTGTAAGTCCAACATCTGCAGAACCCACTGGCAATCTGCTAGATGTGTTTTTTGAGTGCTTAAAGCGCGGCAGGCCACCCCAGTACACTGCTGATAAATACGGGATGTATGAGCTGGATAAAATCGGCACTGAAACCTTCAGGCTGAAGCATCTGGATGTGGCAAATGTCGGAAAAATGATCGCCGAACTGATGCAAAAGCTGCCTGAGAAATGCAGTTCTGAATTAGGTAAGTATTGGAACGTATCCTATCTGGTTGATAGTAGAAATCGTCCTTTGCCGTCGCCTAAACAGGAGTTGCGCATTCTTCAGGCGCGACTTTTCTGGCGCGAGCTGGACTTGGCGGGCAGCGAGAACCTGATGTCCAAAGCCGATGTCGCGACCATCAATGGTTTAATCGGTTCGGGACTGCCAAGTTCCTGCTATGCCGTCTCTGTTGAAAAACAAAAGGGAGGTTTTGCGACGCTGGCATCCACCTTTGTTATTTCTCTTTCCGGCGCTGTTGCAAATGAGCTGAATCCAGCAGGCAATCAAGAGGTTGTTCTTTATTCGCCGTTCGGTGGATTTGAAAAATTCAGCACCGTGAGTGCACTTCATCAAGCATTGCAACAACGGTTGTCCAATGCGTCGACCCGCGCCGACCTTTTGCAGGGCCTGTCGGAGGACGAGCGAGCTCTGGTATCGACTGTTCCAGCGGTTCGTTACGCGAGAATCCTTGAAGAACTGTTTGAGCATTGCAATGGCGGTCTGTTGGCAAGGCAAAGTCGTGATGTCATCTATCAAGTACGAAAGTTAGTGACCGTCGGCGCGCATACCGAGGCGGCGTGGAAGCCGCTGGATCCTATTCTGTCCATGGATGCACTTGTACGTTCTGAAAATGCGCGAAATGTCTTCTTGATCAAGGCGATGCTGGCGAATGCCCGGCCCGAGTGGTTTAAAAAAGCCTATGTCACCAATCAGGAGCTTTATGTCGGTCTGGAGAAGAACCTGCTGGAAAGCCAGATTCAGCTTCATGAATTGACCAAAGATGTGGCGACTCTTACAGCTTATGCCCGACAGGCAGTAGAGGCATTCATCTCGCCGGGAACCGACGAACGAATCGATCCTGACACGGTGTTCGTGAATATTCAGCACTCGGTCAGGATGGCGGATGGCAAACGCATAGAACACATTGAGCGGAAAACGCTGACCCAGGCGTTCATGTATGGGGCACATGATCGCGCAGGGCGTTACACGATTACGCTGGAGAAGAACTATGACCTCGCCAGGCTGACGCCTGAAAACATAATGCGCGCCATTGAAACGCTGGATCTGCGTCTGGCGTATGGCCCCGCGCGGCAGCGGGTGTATGGCCAGCAGAACGTCAAGGAAGCTTTGCGGGAAGTGCTGGGTCGAAAGACGGCTTTGACCCTGTTCGGCGCCATCTTGCAAAAACACATCACCTCGGCTGCGCAGGATATTGTTCAGCGTTACAACTTTGGCGATCCCTCTATTGAAGCGTCTGGTATCGCATTAAGAGCTTTCTATAACTTCAAGCCCTTGAAGGATCTCATTGTCTACCGGAGGAAAGGAGGAGACCTGAATCTCAAAGCTTACGTGCTTTATGCCCCCGGCTCCCCGACGGATAAAGACTGGTACGAATTCTCCGATCTGGACAGTCTGCAACGGTATATAGGGTTGTGGGCACTTGAAGAAGAGGGACGTACCTACCTTCGAACCCAAGTGCATGAAAGTGATCGACGTAATCTGGAGCATGAAGTCTTCGGCAAGGAATGGCCGCGTGGTGAGCCGAGGGAGAGGAATCAGGGCCGAGCATGGTGGGACCAGGTCAATCTTGTTGCCTGGGTTGAAAGCGATGGGTTAAAGGGCAGTATTCAAAGTGTCCTTGACTGGGAAGACGCCGAAGAAAAGGCAGTCACGCCCCATTGGTACCGAAACGCCTCGCTCTCTGATCGCCAGCTGTTCAATCGTTTGACCACAGACTTCAAGGCCATTTATAACGCGTCAAAAGACAAATTTCATATTGAGGGCTTTCACAAGTTTTCTCGTGAATTGGTCATGAGCCGGTTAAATGAACATTTGGGCCGCACGGGCGATCGCCAAATCGATCCTGATCAAGTCATGGTGAAATTCCACAAAGGCGCAATGACGCTGACACAGTTGTTTATTAATTGGCATCTGTGGCGCAGCGATACCAATGTGTTCGAGAAAATCGTGCTGCCTGGATCGAGTACGCTCAGAGACAGTATCCGGGTGTCTGAGTTCTGGTGGAAAGACACGGGCAAGCCAATGACTGAGCTGAATTCCAGTACGCTCAACAAGCTTATCGACCTGATGCCCGGCGAGCATTACAGCCGTTATCTGAAATCAAACTTTCTATGGAAGTCGGATATTGATCTGCGGGCCAACCTGTACCGGGAGCTCAAGAAAAACGAGATGTTCCGAGCAGCATTGACGCAAAAGCTCAATGGCACGTTGCCGTCGGGGCATTATGATTGGTTGATAGAGTCGATCAAGGGGCTGGATCGAGACACAAGGACGCCAGACGGTGTTTCACCTGGCAGTGAGCCTGGCGAAGGGGTTTATGAATTCTGGCTTGAAGGTGCGCGCATAGCCGGGGGGTATGTTTTTGGTGAGGGGCATATGAAGTTTGCCTATATCCCGAATTCGCCTGGCAAGGCCTTTATCTGGGTCGGTGATTTATCCAAGGCTATCGAGAACGATCGTATTTTGGGCGAGCATCTTCGGAGTCTGGCTGGATTACGTGGGCAGAACAGGGTCGGCGCCTACATCAGCAAGTCCCGCGATCCACGAGGTTCGTTGCCAGTACCGGGGTTGGGCGGCACCAATCCGGTTTACAACTTCAAGGCCGAATACGAAAACCTGATTAATCGCGCACTCGATGATCTGGATGTCCTGACCACCTCGCCAGTCGAAGCGTTCTGGCAGGAGACTAAGATTCTTCTCGAAGTGGCATTGGATGTGATCTCGATCTTTGTCCCGCCGGTGGGTTTCGCCGTCAGCGTGTTGAAGATCAGTCATTCGATCGTGCAAGGCATCATTGCATCCAGCCATGGGGATTCTGCAGGCGCCAATGCACATTTTGCTGCCGCATGGCGCGGGGCAATCCTCATGTACCTGGGTAAGGTCGCCTCGGTAGGATCGGCGGCCTCTGCACTTGGCCTGCTGTCCACGATCAGGGATCTGACCGACGTGCTCTCGGCCGTCACGGGCGTTCCGGTTGGAGTCAGTTATGTCACTGCGGTGGCTGTGCCGCACTGGACCCCCGAGAGTACGACCCGCGTGATCGGTTGACAGTCGGGACGCACATCAAGGTGTTATCCAGAGGATGAATGATCGGAGCTGATCAGTTCCGGTCTTCGGACATCGGCGGTGTCTCATACCCCATCCGCCAACTCACGGCCCGCGTCGCCGCCAGCAATCGCTGCGCCGCCGGGCCGTTTTCGTCGGCATGAAATAACGAAGTCGGGCCGACAATGGTCAAGACCGCCGCCACGTTCCCCACGGCGTTGAATACCGGTGCCGACAAGGCATCCACTCCCGGCATCAACAACCCGTGCACATGATGCAGGCCGCGTTCGCGGATCTGTTCGCACAAGGCCGCATAGGTTTGATCGTCCGCCAAGACGTGGTCAGTGGCGTTGTGCAGTTCCTGATCGCGCAAGTCCACGGTTTCCCGTTTCGGTAGAAACGCGCCAAATACCAGTCCAGTGGACGAACTGAGCAACGGCAGCACCGAACCCAATTGCGTTACCACCGTCACCGCACGCACTGCCGGTTCGATGTGCACCACAGTCGCGCCCTGATTGCCCCACACCGCCAAAAAACAGGTTTCGTTCAGTTCATCGCGCAACTCGGCCAAGGGCAAAGCTGCGACTTTCAACACGTCCATACTGTTGAGGGCGGCGAGACCAACGCGCAAGGCTTCACGGCCGAGGCCGTAGTGGTTGGTCGCTGCGTTTTGCTCGGCAAAACCACTGGCGATCAGCGCCTGCAAATAACGATGAACCTTGCTCGCCGGCATCTGCACGTGTTCAGCCAGGCGCGACAGTGAGGTCGAGGGCGACAACTCGGCCAGGGCCTTGAGGATGTCGGTACCGACCTCGGCCGAGCGGACTTTCTGTTTGTCGTTGTTGCGCGGCGTTTCCATGGAGGCGATGTGATCCCGGGACGAATGGGCGTCTTTATAGCTTGACGGTCAATACCAATCAAATTACGTTATGCGTAATCGAATTACGACAAAAATAACCCAGGCGTGCCGAGACCTCTGCAGCAGAGCGACAGGCCATTGCCTACTCCCTGTTCAGGAGGCTCCATGAACCTCGATTCAACGGCGCCAGCGCTGGCTTATCAGTCAGGCTTCGGCAACGAATTCAGCAGCGAAGCGTTGCCCGGCGCACTGCCCGTCGGCCAGAACTCCCCGCAAAAAGCCCCATACGGCCTCTATACCGAACTGTTTTCCGGCACCGCGTTCACCATGGCCCGCAGCGAAGCGCGGCGCACCTGGATGTACCGCATTCAGCCGTCCGCCAATCACCCGGCGTTCGTCAAACTGGAGCGGCAACTGGCCGGTGGCCCGTTGGGTGAAGTGACTCCCAATCGCCTGCGCTGGAACCCATTGGACATCCCCACCGAACCGACCGACTTCATCGACGGGCTGGTGAGCATGGCTGCCAACTCGGGCGCGGAAAAACCAGCCGGGATCAGCATCTACAGCTACCGCGCCAACCGTTCCATGGAACGCGTGTTCTTCAATGCCGACGGTGAACTGTTGCTGGTGCCAGAGCAGGGGCGCCTGCGCATCGCCACCGAACTGGGCGTGCTGGACCTGGAACCGCTGGAAATTGCCGTGCTGCCGCGCGGGCTTAAATTCCGCGTCGAATTGCTTGACCCGCACGCTCGCGGCTACATCGCCGAAAACCACGGCGCACCGCTGCGCCTGCCGGACCTGGGGCCGATCGGCAGCAACGGTCTGGCTAACGCGCGAGACTTCCTGACCCCCGTCGCGCATTACGAAAACCTCAAGCAACCGACCACCCTGGTGCAGAAATTCCTCGGCCAGTTATGGGGCTGCGAGCTCGATCATTCGCCGCTGAACGTGGTCGCCTGGCACGGTAATAACGTGCCGTACAAATATGACCTGCGCCGTTTCAACACCATCGGCACGGTCAGTTTCGATCACCCGGATCCGTCGATCTTTACCGTCCTGACCTCGCCGACCAGCGTCCACGGTCTGGCCAATCTGGACTTCGTGATCTTCCCGCCACGCTGGATGGTGGCCGAGAAGACCTTCCGTCCACCGTGGTTCCACCGCAACCTGATGAACGAATTCATGGGCCTGATCAAGGGCGAGTACGACGCCAAGGCCGAAGGTTTCGTGCCCGGCGGCGCGTCGTTGCACAGCTGCATGAGCGCTCACGGCCCGGACGGCGAAACCTGCACCAAGGCAATCAACGCCGAACTGGCGCCAGCGAAAATCGACAACACCATGGCGTTCATGTTCGAGACCAGCCAAGTGCTGCGCCCGAGCCGTTTTGCCCTGGATTGCCCGCAACTGCAAACCAACTACGATGCCTGCTGGGCCACGCTGCCCGCAACTTTCGACCCGACCCGGAGATAACCCATGACTCAGACTTCCATCACTCGTAGCTGGGTTTCTTCCGCCAACGGCCATGCTGATTTCCCGCTGCAAAACCTGCCGCTGGGCGTGTTCAGCGTGAAAGGTTCGGCACCGCGCAGCGGTGTGGCCATTGGCGAACACATCTTTGATCTGGAAGCGGCGTTGGACGCCGGTCTGTTCGAAGGCGTGGCAAAAACGGCCGTTGAAGCCACCCGTAGCGGCCAGCTCAATGCGTTTTTTGAATTGGGCCGCGAGGCTCGCATTGCCCTGCGCGAACGTCTGCTGGAACTGTTCGCTGAAGGCAGCACCCTGCACGGCAAGATCGAGGCCCAAGGCGCAAAACTGCTGCCTCTGGCGGCGAATTGCGAGATGCACCTGCCGGCTAAAATCAACGATTACACCGACTTCTACGTCGGCATCGAGCACGCACAGAACGTCGGCAAACTG
Organism: Pseudomonas sp. LBUM1669; assembly: GCF_059695705.1. Lineage (NCBI taxonomy): Bacteria > Pseudomonadati > Pseudomonadota > Gammaproteobacteria > Pseudomonadales > Pseudomonadaceae > Pseudomonas > Pseudomonas sp. LBUM1669. The sequence continues at coordinate 1,067,384 of NZ_CP166784.1, forward strand.
TTCCGCCCGGACAACCCCTTGCTGCCGAACTACAAGTACGTACCTATCGGCTACCACGGTCGTGCCTCGACCATTCGCCCTTCCGGCACTGACGTTCGCCGTCCGAAAGGCCAGACCTTGCCGGCCGGTCAGACCGAGCCGACCTTCGGCCCGTGCGCACGTCTGGATTACGAACTGGAGCTGGGCATCTGGATCGGCCAGGGCAACGAGATGGGCGACTCGATCGCCATTGGCGATGCGGCCGATCACATTGCCGGTTTTTGCCTGCTCAACGACTGGTCGGCCCGCGACATCCAGGCCTGGGAATACCAGCCGCTGGGGCCGTTCCTGTCGAAGAGTTTCATCACCAGCATCTCGCCGTGGGTCGTGACGGCCGAAGCACTGGAGCCGTTCCGTCGCGCACAACCGGTGCGCCCTGAAGGCGATCCGCAGCCGCTGCCGTACCTGTTCGACAAGCGCGATCAAGCCGCAGGAGCGTTCGATATCGAGCTGGAAGTGTTGTTGCTCACCGAAGGCCTGCGCGAGCAAAAACTGCCGGCCCATCGCCTGACCCTCAGCAACACAAAACACATGTACTGGACCGTGGCGCAAATGGTCGCGCACCACAGCGTCAACGGGTGCCAGTTGCAGGCCGGTGACCTGTTCGGTTCGGGCACGTTGTCGGGGCCGGAAAACGGTCAGTTCGGCAGCTTGCTGGAAATCACCGAAGGCGGGAAAAAGCCGATCGAGCTGGCGTCGGGCGAGGTGCGCAAATTTCTCGAAGACGGCGACGAAATCATCCTGCGCGCCCGTTGCAGTCGCGACGGTTTTGCCTCCATCGGTTTCGGTGAATGCCGTGGCAAAGTGATCGCGGCGCGCTAAGAGGATCGGGTCATGGAGCTTTTTACCTACTACCGTTCGACGTCGTCGTACCGGGTGCGCATCGCGTTGGCGCTCAAGGGCCTGGATTACCAGGCACTGCCGGTCAACCTGATCGCACCGCCAGGTGGCGAGCATCGGCAAGCGCCGTATCTGGCCATCAACCCACAAGGCCGCGTGCCGGCCTTGCGCACCGACGAAGGCGACCTGCTGATTCAATCGCCGGCCATCATCGAATACCTGGAGGAACGTTATCCACAGGTGCCGCTGCTGTCCAAAGACCTGGCTGCGCGGGCTCATGAGCGTGGTGTTGCGGCGGTGATCGGCTGCGACGTGCATCCGCTGCACAACGTCAGCGTGCTCAACAAGCTGCGGCAGTTGGGCCACGATGAAACGCAGGTGGTGGAGTGGATCGGGCACTGGATCAGCCAGGGGTTGGCGACGGTGGAGCAGTTGATCGGTGATGACGGCTACTGCTTCGGCGCTGAACCGGGCCTGGCAGACGTGTACTTGATCCCTCAGTTGTACGCGGCCGAGCGCTTCAACATCGCGCTTGAGGCGTATCCACGGATTCGCCGGGTGGCGGTGTTGGCGGCTACGCATCCGGCGTTCATCAAGGCGCATCCGGCGAATCAGCCCGATACGCCGTGAGTCTGCAGGCGCCTGTGTTCTCGTCAGCGAGCCCGAGCCTGGATCATGCGCAACCCCCAACCAGTGACATAGGTTCCATCCGGTTGTTCCAGAGTGCTGATTGACGTGCTTAAGCGTTCCTTCAATTGCACTCTGGCCGCCGGGGTCAACCGGTCGATGTCGTAGGTCTCGCTGAGTGATTGCCAGAGTTCGGCGAAGTCTGGCTGCCAGGACACGTCGATATCTTCCAAGGTCACGGCATCAAAATCCTTGTTGAATAACTCCAGCCAACCGGTTTCAGTGCGCATGCGTGGATCACCCATCGGCAAATGCGCCAGGGCATCTTGCGCGGCTACTTCGCGAAACACCTGCGAATAGGCTTCTCCCACTGGCCCCATGAGAAAACCGCGACCGACGATGACGACAACGTTACCTTCCTTGTGGAGCACTCGGTGTATTTCGCTGAGCCCCCGTTCTATGTCGTCCATCAACATCAGCGCGAGATGCGAGACGACGACGTCGACACTGGCGGTGGTGATTGACAACGCCTGGGCGCGCTCCTTGAGTAAGCGAACATCGTTCGGCAGCTTCGAACGGGCCATATCCAATTCAGTTTGGCTCATGTCCACACCGATCAGGTGCAGGCGGCCGGGGCGAAGCTCGTCGAGTAGATTGAGCAAGTAACCGTTACCGCAGGCCAGATCAAGTACGGTCAAGGGGGAAGACGAGGAGGGGAGTGTTGCGGCCAGTGCCGCGTAAGACGATTCATACCGGTCGCTGCGCAAGTGGGCAAATGCTGCGCTGGTGGTGCCAGGTCGGCGTTGGTGGAAGTCCTCAAAGAAACGTTCCGCAGGGGACGGGGAGTACATGGCGGCTTCATCCAGATGACGAAAAAATGCAGAGCGTCAGTGGAGCACCCGTGGCGTCAATGCACAATCGAGTTGGGGGGCAAATGCCCCAGACGTTCAGTCAGGCGAATCCGCTGGATCGGGTCATCACTGAGCAGCAGTGCATGCTCCAGGTCGAAGCGCTCGGCATTCGGGCAGTCCAGCCGTTGATAGAGGCTGGCCCGGGCCAGGTAATCGGCAGCGTTCGCGTTGCCCAGTTCCAGCACGCGTTCAGCGTCGATCAAGGCGCCGATGCAGTCATCGTGGGAAAGGTGCAGCTGGCGCAGGTTGCGTGACAGCCGTTGCAGCATCTGCACCGGGTCGGCGGTCAGCATATGCTCGGCGTTGAGTAGCATGTTCGGGCCGTACTGGCGTTGCAGCAATTCACGGCAATCGTTGGGGTACAAGCGGCGGCCACCGCACGGGTCCAGCAGATGATCGGCGCCCGGAACCCGCAGCAGGAAATGGCCGGGGAAATTGACCCCGACCAAAGGGATCTCCAGGCGTTTGGCCAACTCCAGTGCGATCAGCCCCAAGGACAACGGCTGGCCGCGCCTGAGTTCCAGCACTTTGTTGAGCAGGGCGACCTGCGGGCGCAACGGGGTGAAGTCGTCCTGGGCGAACCCCAGGTCATTCATGCGCCGCAACAGCGGCTGGGCCAGTTCGCTCACCGGCAGCATCGGCAAGCCATAGCTCACCCGCTGTTGCAGGTCCTGGAATTCGGCCAGTACTTTTTCGGGATTCACCTCTTTGTCGTGCTCGGCCGCCATCCACAGCGCAGCCTCGAACAGCGCGGGCGGTGATCGTTGCAGGCAATCAAAAAAACGTTGGCGCGGCGTCATCAAAATCTCCGGGCAATGCCTCGTTTTAGCCCCGTCGCCGGCATTCGTCCAGTACCGCACACATGCGGTAGCAGGTTATGCCCGAAAGCCTGCAATGCGGCGCCGCTTATTCCGGTGCGCTTCTGCAAATTTTGGGCGCAAGCCTATACTGGCGACTACAAGAAGTGATTCGGGAGCCCGACGATGTTCGCTCTCATGCAAAGCACTCGCCTTGAATCGCTGCATCTGAGCGTCGACCCGGTCACCGGGTTGAAGGCGGTCATTGCCATTCATAACAGCCGCCTGGGGCCTGCCCTGGGGGGATGTCGTTACCTTGCCTATCCCAGCGACGAATCTGCGGTCGAGGATGCAATTCGCCTGGCGCAGGGCATGAGTTACAAAGCCGCACTGGCCGGCCTGGCCCAAGGCGGCGGGGTGGCGGTGATTGTTCGACCGGTGCATGTGGAAAACCGCGCGGCGCTGTTCGAAGCCTTCGGCCGCTGCATCAATCAGCTCGACGGGCGCTACATTACCGCGATCGACAGCGGCACCTCGGTGGCGGACATGGATTGCATCGCCCAACAGACCCAACACGTCACCAGCACCACCTCGGCCGGCGACCCCGCGCCCCACGCAGCGATGGGCGTGTTCACTGGCATCCGTGCCACCGCCATGGCCCGTCTGGGGAGCGACAACCTCGAAGGCCTGCGAGTGGCCATCCAGGGCCTGGGCAACGTCGGTTATGCCTTGGCCGAACAGCTGCACGCCGCCGGTGCGGAACTGCTGGTCAGCGACATCGATCATGGCAAAGTGCAATTGGCGATGGAGCAACTGGGGGCTCACCCGATCGCCAATGACGCGTTGCTCAGTACGCCGTGCGACATTCTCGCGCCCTGCGGCCTGGGCGGTGTGCTCAACAGCCACAGCGTGACGCAATTGCGCTGCTCGGCGGTGGCCGGTTCTGCTAACAATCAGCTGACCCATCTGGACGTTGCCGATCAACTGGAGCGGCGGGGCATTTTGTATGCGCCGGACTACGTGATCAATTCCGGCGGGCTGATCTACGTGTCGCTCAAGCACCGTGGCGAAGAGCTCACGACCATTACCGCGCACCTGTCGAAAATCGCCTCTCGACTGACTGAAGTCTTCGCCCATGCCCAGGCGGAAAAACGCTCTCCGGCACGGGTGGCGGACGAGTTGGCGGAGAAAGTGCTGTACCGCTGAGCCACTCCTTTACGGCAGACATGAAAAAGGCCCTGAGCCATTCGACTCAGGGCCTATTCAATTCGGGCGTTGTTTACTTCGGTGTCTTGGCGGCTTTGGCTGGCTTGGTCGGCTCAGCGGCTTCACCCTCTTCGACCGGTTCAACCTTTTCAACCACTTCAACCGGCGCATTCAGCAGTTCGGACAACGCATCCGGCTGGCTCTTGAATGCCTTGGCGAACACATCGCGATTCTTCGCCATGTAGATCCCGGCTTCTTCCACTTGCTGTTCGGTCAGGGACGGAACGGCTTTCTGCAACACTTCAGCCAGCAATTCAGCCAGTTCGAGCATTTTGTCATGACGGTCAGCTTCGGCTTTATCCATGAACAAGCGCTCCAGATCTCGGCTGCTGCGGTATACCACTTCGACGGCCATTCACCACCTCACATGCCTTCACATTAGTTGTCTGTTTCGACTACTGTATTTATATACAGCGAAAAGGATAAGCGAATCCCTGCGCTTTGGGTAGTGGCTTTTTAATGTAGACCGAAATCAGCATTTGTCAGTTAAACCGTGTTGCTCCATTCGCGGGCAAGCCTCGCTCCTACAGGTTGATGTGATCTGTAGGAGCGAGGCTTGCCCGCGAAGGGGCCCGTCGAGACACCAGAGAAGTGTCCCGTGGCAGCCCATCGCCATCTCACCCAACAGCCTCTGGCCTTTTTTCTGCATGCAGAACAACCGTCACGTCAAACCCGCATCATCCGCTCGAACCGAGCTAAGGAAGAATCATCGTGAAAATCAACTGGGCCGAGAACCTGCGGCAGAACGTGCATCAATTGGCAGAGTCCCTGGGCAATCTGTTTGTCGAGACCTTCCATTACCTGGCGCTGTTCGCCATCGGTGCAGTGACCGCGTGGGCGGCGGTGATGGAATTTCTGGGGATGATCGAAGAAGGGGACATCAAGATCGATGACATCTTGCTGCTGTTCATCTACCTGGAACTGGGTGCGATGGTCGGGATTTACTTCAAGACCAACCACATGCCGGTGCGTTTCCTGATCTATGTGGCGATCACGGCGCTGACGCGACTGCTGATCTCCAACGTCTCGCACCATAATCCGCCGGACCTGGGCATCATTTACCTGTGCGGCGGAATTCTGCTGCTGGCGTTTGCAATTCTGGTGGTGCGTTACGCTTCGTCGCAATTCCCATCGGTGAAGATCGAACACCCGCAACGCAAGACCGGTGCGGGTTCCGGTGAGCATCCCGAAGTCGAGAAGGGCGAGATTTAAAGGCCCATGGTCGGCCGGGGCCGGGCTTTGACCCGGGGTGGCGGCTGGTTGCGATTGTCGCCATCGGTCATGGCTTCGAGGATGGCCACGGCGCTGTGGCCCTGTTCGATGGCAATGCCGAACTGAATGCTTTGCACCAGGCGCTTGAGGCGCTTGGGGTCATTGCGCTGTTCTGCGCTGATCATCCGCTTGGCAACCACGTGGCCGCTGTTGGAGAGGGTCAGCATGATGCTGCCGTCCAGACCCTGAATGCTCAGGTTGATCTGATAATCCGCTGCAAAGGCATCGGTAATGAGCTGAAAAGGATTGTCCATGATGCGTCACCGCCTGATTGAACGTGCAGTAGTTGACTGGCCATGATCGGGTTGGTTCGCAGTACCAGACCATCGGCCATTCCATAGCCATATCGCCATCATCGCTTGCTTCTTTGAGGAGCAACATTGGGTAGCCCCTATAGGGATATAGCAAGGGCCATGCCGGAAAAATTGTCGAACAATAGACACGGCAAAAAAGAGACGGGCACTGTAGTCCGCCTCCTTTTTGTCTGCCCGATTCAGGGCATGAATGAATAGATGATCGCAGACAGTGCAACCAAGCCGATCAACACCACGAACACGTTCGAAGCTTGCCCGGAGTACTGGCGCAAGGCCGGCACGCGGCGGATGGCGTACATCGGCATCAGGAACAACAGGCACGCAATGATCGGCCCGCCGAGGGTTTCGATCATGCCGAGGATGCTCGGGTTGAAGGTCGCTACGGCCCAGCAACTGAGGATCATGAACAGCGCAGTGACGCGGTTCAGCCAGCTTGCCGACATCACCCGGCCACGGCCGCGCAGGCTTTTCACGATCAGGCCCTGAAAGCCTTCACTGGCACCGATGTAATGGCCGAGGAAGGATTTGGTGATAGCCACCAGCGCAATCAGCGGCGCGGCATAAGCGATGACCGGGGTCTGGAAGTGGTTGGCCAGGTACGACAGGATCGAGATGTTCTGCGCCTTCGCCGCCGCCAGGTCAGCCGGGGACAGTGCCAGCACGCAGCTGAAGCAGAAGAACATCACCGTCACCACCATCATCGCGTGGGCAATGGCGAGGATGCCGCTGCTCTTGCGCTCGGCGTGCTCGCCGTACCGCTGTTTCTGGTCAACGGCGAACGCGGAAATGATCGGCGAATGGTTGAACGAAAACACCATGACCGGGATCGCCAGCCATAAGGTTTTGAAGAACAGCGGCAGCGGCATGCCTTCGCTGGCGGTGGCAAAAAAAGCGCCGTTCCAGTTCGGGATCAGGCTGACACCGAGCAGCAGTAACGCCGCGACGAACGGATAAACCAGCACGCTCATGCATTTGACGATGACGCCCTGGCCGCAACGCACGATCGCCATCAGACCGAGAATCAACACCAGCGACAGAATCGCTCGCGGTGGCGGGGCGATGTGCAACTGATGCTCCATGAAGCTGCTCAAGGTGTTGGTCAGCGCCACGCTGTACACCAGCAAAATCGGGAAGATCGCGAAGAAATACAGCAGCGTGATCAACTTGCCGGCGCCGATGCCGAAGTGTTCCTCCACCACTTCGGTGATGTCCCCGGAACGGCCGGACAGCACGAAGCGGGTCAGGCCTCGGTGAGCGAAGTAGGTCATCGGAAATGCCAGCACTGCCAGGATCAGCAGCGGCCAGAAACCACCCACGCCGGCGTTGATCGGCAGGAACAGCGTGCCGGCGCCGATGGCCGTGCCGTAGAGGCCGAGCATCCAGGTGGTGTCGTGTTTGCTCCAGCCCTTGTGGGTTATTTCGCTATTGCGTGTCAGGTCTACAGCAGGATTATCGGCAGCAGGTGTACGTACATCGGTCATCGTTTGGCCTCGTTATTGTTCTTGCTCGGGCTCACGTGTTGCAGACGGTCAGGGAGTGCTCCTCAGCACTCCACCCAGCTCACCGCCAGGCCGCCCCGTGAAGTCTCTTTGTATTTGTCATGCATGTCGGCGCCGGTATCGCGCATGGTGCGGATCACCCGGTCCAGGGAAATGAAGTGTTTGCCGTCGCCGCGCAGGGCCATTTGCGTGGCATTGATGGCCTTCACCGCCGCGATGGCGTTGCGCTCGATGCACGGCACTTGCACCAGGCCACCGACCGGGTCGCAGGTCAGGCCGAGGTTGTGTTCCAGGCCGATTTCGGCGGCGTTTTCCAGTTGCTCGGGCGTGGCGCCGAGCACGTCGGCCAGACCGGCGGCGGCCATGGCGCAGGCGGAGCCGACTTCACCCTGGCAGCCGACTTCGGCACCGGAGATGGACGCGTTTTTCTTGCAGAGTATTCCTACGGCAGCCGCGCCCAAAAAGAACGCGACAACGTCATCGTCCGACGCGTCCGGGTTGAATTTCATGTAGTAGTGCAGCACCGCCGGAATGATCCCCGCCGCGCCGTTGGTCGGTGCCGTCACCATGCGCCCGCCCGCTGCGTTTTCTTCGTTCACGGCGAGGGCGAACAGGTTCACCCACTCCATGGCCGACAGCGTCGAGGTGATGACATTCGGTTTGCCGATTTCCAGCAGGCTACGGTGCAATTTCGCCGCGCGGCGAGGAACATTCAGACCGCCGGGCAAGATGCCCTCGTGACGCAGGCCTTGCTCGACGCACTCACGCATCACCGACCAGATATGCAGCAAGCCCTGACGGATTTCAGCTTCGCTGCGCCAGGCCAGTTCGTTGGCCATCATCAAATCGGAAACGCGCAGACCGTGCAGGTTACAGAGCTTGAGCAATTCGGCGGCGCTGGAGAAATCGTAGGGCAGCACCACGTCGCTGGCCGGCGCGATACCCGACTCGGCTTCCGCCGCTTCGATGATGAAGCCGCCGCCGATCGAGTAGTAAGTTTGCTCCGACAACTCACCGGTTTCGCCAAAGGCTGTCAGAGACATGGCGTTAGGGTGGTAAGGCAGGCTCTCGTCGAGCAGCAGGAGATCGCGTTGCCAGTTGAAGGCGATGGTCTTGTGGCCGGCCAGAGACAGTTCACCAGTTTCGCGCAAGGTCTGGATTCGGCTGTCGATGCTGGTCGGATCGATGCTGTCCGGCCATTCGCCCATCAGGCCCATGACGCAGGCGCGGTCGGTCGCGTGGCCGACGCCGGTGGCCGAAAGGGAGCCGTACAGACGAATTTCTACCCGACGGACGGCGTCGAGCAAATCCTGGTCAATCAGTGCCTGGGCGAAGGTCGCTGCGGCGCGCATCGGGCCGACGGTATGGGAACTGGATGGACCGATGCCGACTTTGAAGAGATCGAAAACACTGATAGCCATGCTAAAGCCTATACAAGCAATGGGAGAGAAATCGCTGCCATTTTTGTAGGACAAGCGCAATGTCGGCGATACTGCCTACCTCGGTCCTACGTGACCAACGAAACTTCCTAAGACAGCCTTTAGCAGGACTAAACAATGAGTCGCCAATTGCACGCCCAGACTTACGTCTGGCTGCACGTGTTTTCCTGTGCCGCTCGGCACTTGTCGTTCACCCGATGCGCCGAAGAGCTGCACATCACGCCGGGTGCGGTCAGTCAGCAGATCCGCCAACTGGAAGAGCGTTTGGGTTTTCGACTGTTCCACCGTCGTGCACGCGGCGTGGAATTGAGCGCCGAGGGCCAGCGACTGGCCATCACGGTCAACGAGGCTTACGGCAGCATCGACGCAGAATTGCGACGACTGGACGCCGGAATGATCAGCGGGATTTTGCGGGTGCGTTCGATTCCATCGTTCTTGAGCAAGTGGCTGACCCCGCGCCTGCCACGCTTGCAGCAGCGCTTTCCGGACATTCAATTGCGCCTGGTGGCTGAGGACAGCAGCGTGCCCTTGCACGAAGGCGACTTCGACTTGGCGATCGACCTGAATGACGGCAGTTATCCCGGACTGTTATCCACAACCCTGCTCGACGAGCAGATCTTCCCTGTCTGCGCCCCGAGCCTGCTGCGCGGCCGACCGCCGCTGCACGGCCCGGCGGACCTGGTGCATTTTGCGTTGCTGCACGACATCACCGCCTGGCGCGGCAGTTACGAGTACGCCGAATGGGAGTTCTACCTCAATGCCATCGGCTTCGAAGGCGCGGACGTGCGGCGCGGGCATACCTTCAATCGCAATCACCTGACCATCGAAGCGGCGATTGCCGGCATGGGCGTGGCGATTGCGCGGCGCACGTTGCTGAATGACGAGTTGGAGCGGGGGACGTTGATTGTGCCGTTCGGCCTGGCGGTGCCCAATCACAAGCGTTATGTGTTGCTCTATGCGCCAGGGGCGCTGAGCCATCCGGGCGTGCGCGCGGTGCATGACTGGCTGGTAGAAGAGGCGGGGATTTTCCGGAGTCTGCACCCACTGGCGGAGCGGCAGATGTGAGCAATTGTGACTAAAGAGAGGGGCGACCCAACTCCCGACCTTAACAGCGCTTTTACCGGTTGTCCGGCTTTTTTTGCGAATCCATATTTATCTTTTTTTAGGGGTTGAAATGTTCTGCGCGCAGACCGATTGTGTAAGTAAGAGGTCACGGTGATGACGCCCAAGGGCCAGCCGATGCGCCTCTCGCGAGCTAGCTGAAATAAGGGATGAACTATGCAAATCCAAGTCAACAGCGATAACCATATTCAAAGCAGCATCCGACTGGAGGAGTGGGTACGTACTACCATTGAGAGCACGCTCGAACGTTATGAAGAGGACCTGACACGCGTCGAGGTTCATCTGCGGGACGAGAATGGCGACAAGCCAGGTCCCCATGACATGCGCTGCCAACTGGAAGCGCGACCAAAAGGCCACCAACCGATTTCTGTCACTCATAAAGCCGACACCCTTGAGCAAGCGATCGACGGTGCGGCCACCAAACTTGAACACGCGCTGGATCACCTGTTTGGCAAACTGCGGGGCAAACCACGTGCCGCTGTTGTGCCGTTTGAACGAGGCGCACATGCTGATGTGCTGCTGGAAGAAGAGTTTCTCGAGAACGAACAGGCTGCACAAAACGGCTGAAGCCTGATTCACTTTTTACCTTCCCACTGAAAACGGGCCTGCTGATGCAGGCCCGTTCTTGTTTGTGGTGTTCACCGAATCCGCTGGCTCCATGATTACCTGTGGCGAGGGAGCTTGCTCCCGCTGGGCAGCGGAGCAGTCCCAAAACCTGCAACCGAGTTTTATCAGGCAAACCGTCTCAGCCGGTTTGCGAATGCTTCGCAGCCGAGCGGGAGCAAGCTCCCTCGCCACAGGGGCTGCGACAAACTCAAGTGATGTCGACAGTAATCAGAAAGCCACGGATGTCTGTACATAAACCGTCCGCGGCTCGCCCACGTACTTGCCCTTGTTGTTGTCATCAAACGACCGGGTGTAATACCGGTGGTTGAAGATGTTTTTCACCCCCACCGCCACATTCAAATCCGACAACTTCGGCCCGAAGTCATACGCCGCGCGGCTGCTGAACAGCATGTACCCGGGAATCTTGCCGGTGCTGCCATCAGCGCTTTCGGTCGAGGTGTTGGCGTTGTCGGCAAACTGGTCGCTCTGGTAGCTGCTGTCCAGGTTCAACTTCCAGGCCCCTTCGGTGTAACCCACCCCGATGTTGCCTTTGTGTTTCGAGGAGAACGGCACACGATTGCCCTTGTTCGGTCCGTCTTCGCGGATGGTCGCATCCACAAAGGCATACGTGGCGTAGACATCGAAGCCGGCCAGCGACGGGCTCAAGTCATCCAGCGAATAATTGATGCTGCTTTCGATCCCTTGATGACGCGTCTCGCCGCGAGCGATTACCGAGTCATTGGTCTGATTACTTTCGTACTGGTTGTCGAAGTTGATCAGGAACGCGCCGATTTCCGCTCGTAACGCACCGTTGTCGTAACGGGTACCCAACTCCCAGGTCCGTGCCTTTTCCGGTTTGACTTCGCCGCTGGTCACCCGGTTCGGCATCTGGCTGTATTGCACGCTGCCGAACGAGCCTTCGGTATTGGCGTAGAGATTCCAGGTGTCAGTCACGTGATAGAGCACGTTCAATGCCGGCAGCGCGGTGTTGTAGTCGCCCTTGTACTTCACGTTCGTCAGGTTATTGGTCTGCTGCGAGTCGATCATCTCGTAGCGAATGCCCGGCGTGAGTGTCCATTTGCCGATGTCGATCCGGTCGTCGACAAAGAATGCATTGGCTTCGGTGCCGCCACGGGTGTCGCGGTCATTGCGGCTGTTGGTGGTCGGGAAGGTGTTGTTGGCGATCGGCTCGCGGTAGCGCAGTTCGTGGCCGGCTTCGTTGATGTAGCGATAGCCGACGCCGACTTCATGGCTGGTCGGGCCGAGGTCGAAGCCTTGGGCGAAACGGGTTTCCAGGCCGCGCACCCAATACTCGCGTGGTGACAGCGACAGGAACGTGCCCTGGTCCAGATAACCGCTGCGCAGGGTTTTGGTGAAGAAGGTGTTGGCCGTGAATTCGCGACGGTCTTCCTGATAGCGATAGCCGAAGTTGAACATTGTCCGGCGGCCCCAGAACTGATCTTTCGGGCGGGTCGACTGGTACGGGTCGGCGTCGTAATCGGCAACGTTCAGGCCGCCGGGCATGTCGGCCTTGCCTTCGTAATACTGAGCCATCGCGTTGAAGCTGTTGGCGTCATCGAGCTGATATTTGCCCTTGAGAATCAGGTCGTCGATTTCGGTATCGCTGTGTTCCCGCCAGTCGCCACCACGGGTGCCGGAATACAACAGCGCGCCGCCCAGGCCGTTGTCGGCGGTGCCGCCGGCCAGTAAGTTGCCGGTGGTTTTGAAACCGTCGTGGCTGGAAGACGGGCTGGTTTCGGTCTGGAAACCACCTTTCACGGTCGGCTCGTCGGGAATCGCGCGGGTCACGAAGTTGACCACGCCGCCGACGTTCTGCGGGCCGTAACGCACCGCGCCGCCGCCGCGGACCACGTCCACCGCGTCCATGTTGCCGATGCTCACCGGGGCGAATGACAGTTGCGGCTGGCCATAAGGTGCGAAGGGCACCGGGATACCGTCCATCAATACGGTCGAGCGGGACGCCAGGCGTGGGTTGAGGCCACGAATACCGAAGTTCAGCGCCATGTCATGGCTGCCGGTGCCGTTGTTGTCCGGCGCGTTCACCCCAGGGATGCGGTTGAGCACGTCCTTGGCCTGGGTCGCGCCCTGGCGCTCGAACTCCTCGCGGCGGATCACATCACGTGCGCCGGGGTGCTCGAAGACGTTGATTGGCGCCGCCTCGCCGAGCCAGTCGCCGACTACCTTCGAGGTGTCCAGCTCCAGCGCGGTGTCGCCCGCCGGTTGCAGGCTGAAGGCATTGTCGCCCTCGGCGCGCGCTTGCAGGCCGGTGCCTTCGAGCAAAGCGTCCAAGCCCTGCGACGGGGTGAAGTTGCCTTCCAGGCCACGACTCTGCACACCGCGGGTGACTTGCGAGCCAAAGGTAATCAACACGCCGGCTTCACGGCCGAACTGGTTGAGGGCGTTTTCCAGGGACGACGGTGCGATGTGGTACGGCTTGGCGTCGGTGGCGTGTGCGAGCGGCAGCGCGCCGAAGCTCAGGCTGGCGCCCAGCAAGAGTTGGCGCACGGTGCGGGCCAGCGGGGTGAGGCGGGTGGGGTGCATGGAGGACAGTCCTGAGAAGGTGGAATCAAGGGAGCTTTCCTTCTCTGTCACGCCAGATCTGAAAAACGGCTCACGCTGGATGAAAACTCTTTTGCTGGGCTGACACTGGCTGGCTTTTTGTGGCGAGGGAGCTTGCTCCCGCTCGGCTGCGCAGCAGTCGTAAATTTGGGGCCGCTTCGCAGCCCAGCGGGAGCAAGCTCCCTCGCCACAGGTAAGGTGTCTCGCTCCAGGATTACGCCTTCGCTTCGACGGTCACCCAATACCGCGTAAAGCGCCTTACCTTCACCGGCAAACTGATTTCCAGCAGATCAAGAATCCGCTCGCTGTCGTCCAGCGGGTACGTCCCGGAGATCAACAAATCCGCCACCTTCGCATCGCAATTAAGCTGCCCGCGACGATAACGGCCGAGCTCGTCGAGAAAGTCGCCGAGGCGCATGTGGGCGGCCACCAGCATGCCGTCGGCCCAGGCGCCGCTGTCGGCGTCCAGCGGCAGCGGTTTACCCACGCCACGCGGGCCGAAACCCAGTTGCCGGGCGGCGGGCAACACCAGCGGTTTGCCGCCGTCCGGGTTCAACTCGACGCTGCCCTCGAACACGGCCACCTGGGTGCGATCAGCAAACTGTCGGACGTTCAATCGCCCACCTTGCGTCGTCAACACACCCTGCGCGGTCTGCACCTGAAACGCCTGGCTGGCGGTCAACAGCAGTTCGCCCTCCAGCAAACGGATCAGCCGCTGCTGACCCTCTACCCGCACATCCGCCGAACTCGCGGTGTTGAGCTGCAACTGATTGCCTGCGCCGAGCGCCACCTTGCGCCGCTGGCCGATGGGGCTGCGGTAATCAGCAAGCAACGGCGGCAGCATGTTTTGCTCGCGCATGCCCCACGTGACTGCAGAACCTGCGCCGAGAATCAGCAGCAGTTTCAGCGTCTGACGTCGGCTGCCGGACTTCGGCGCATTGAGCGCCGCGTGGGCCAGCGGAGAGGACAAACCGCGAAGCCGCTGATTGACCCGCTGGATATGCTCCCACGCCCGTTGATGTTCACTGTGCGCATCGTGCCATTGTTGCCAGGCGTGCTGCTGGCGCGGGTTCAGCGGGCCTTGCTGCATTTCCATCAGCCAGTGCACGGCCTGTTCGGCGACCTGGGAAGAAAAGTCCGGAGTGCCGTTCATCGTGCGAAGTAGCAGCGCATGGCTGCTTTGCTCAAATGGCGTTTGACTGTGGCAATGGAAATGCCCAGTTCGGCCGCGATCTGTGGATAAGTCAGTCCATCGACCTGCGCGAGCAAAAAGGCGCGCTTGACCCGGCGTGGTAAACCGTCCAGCAACTGGTCCAGCTCCATCAGGGTTTGCAGGATGATTGCCCGTTCTTCCTCGGACGGCGCGTACACCTCGGGCATTTGCGCCAGTGCTTCGGCGTAGGCGCGTTCCAGATCCTGACGACGGTAATGGTTGAACAGCACGCGTTTGGCGATCGTGGTGAGGAACGCTCTCGGTTCGATGATCTGCGGTGTTTCCCGGGCCGTGAGTACACGAATGAACGTGTCCTGGGCCAGGTCCGCCGCGCTGTCCGGGCAGCCAAGCCTGCGCCGCAACCAACCGGTGAGCCAATTGTGGTGGGCGTGATAGAGGACTTCGACGGGATTGGCGGGCTGCAACAGAACCACTCCGACACAAACGGATACGTTAGAGAACAAGAATTGTTCGCATTGTAGAGGTGTGCAGCGCCCCCGGCAATCGGATCTGTTTTGCGTATGAGAATATTTATCATTAGTATTGCGCGCTTGCTGGCCCGTGATCTTCACGCGGCCTCACCCGGTTTCAAGGTCGAAACATGAAAGGCAAAATCAGCACGCTCTCCGTTTCTTATCGATTGGCCGTCACTTCACGGGTGCTGGCTGCGGTGGTGGGCGGCTATATCGTCGCGGCGCTGGCCAGCGTCAGCCTGAGCTTATGGTTGCCGATGGCCCGCGCCGAAGCGGTGGTGACCGGGATGATGACCTCGTTTCTGGTCTATCTGGTGGCGGTGCTCTGGTGTTTTGCCTGTCGCAGCGCGTGGCAGGCCTGGTTCGGGTTGATCGTTCCTGGCCTTGTGCTGGCGGCGGTGTCAGGGTTGGCGTATTGGATGGGCCACGCATGAAAGAGGGATTTCGTCAGGCGATGGCCTGGTTGCACACCTGGGCCGGGTTGACCTTCGGCTGGTTGCTGTTCGCGATTTTCCTGACCGGCACGCTCGCCTATTTCAAGGACGAGATCAGTCACTGGATGCAGCCCGAGATACCGGCGCGCGCGGTGACCTCCGAAGCCAGTCTGACCCTGGCGCAAGACTACCTCCAGCAACACGCCGCGGGTGCCTCGCGCTGGCTGATCGACTTGCCGAGCGCCCGGGAACCGGGCCTGTCGGTGCGTTGGCAACAGACCCCGGCCAAACCCGGCGAGCGCGGGCAATTCACCGAGAAACTGCTCGACGCGCAAACCGGCCGCGAAGTGCAGGGCCGCGAATCCATGGGCGGCGACTTCTTCTATCGTTTCCACTTCCAGCTGCAAATGCCCTATCCGTGGGGCCGCTGGTTGTCGACCATCGCAGCCATGGTGATGTTCATCGGCCTGATCACCGGGATTATCACCCACAAGAAAATCTTCAAGGACTTCTTCACCTTCCGCCCGCGCAAAGGCCAGCGGTCCTGGCTGGACGGGCACAACGTGGTGGGCGTTCTGGTGTTGCCGTTCCACCTGATGATCACTTACAGCAGCTTGGTGATTTTCATGGCGATGGTGATGCCGGCGAGCATCCTGGCCTCGTACAAAGGCGATCCCCGCGCGTTTTACGCGGAGGTGTTTCCGGCCTCCAGCACACCCGAGCTTGCCGGCACACCGGCTGAACTGGCACCGATGGCGCCGCTGTTGGAGCGGGCGCGCGCGCAGTGGTCGGGCGGCCGGGTGGAACGGCTGACGGTGAACAATCCGGGGGATGCGAATGCCTCGATTGTCGTCTCGAGGGATGACGCCGACCGAGTGATTTATGACGCCAGCAGCGCGGTGACCTTCAACGGCGTGACCAGCCAACAACTCAGCGCCACGCCGCAGCAACCGGTGCCGATGGCCATCGCCGGCAGTTTCTATGGCTTGCACATGGGGCATTTCGCGAGCCCCGTGCTGCGCTGGCTGTACTTCATTTGCGGTTTGGCGAGTACGGCAATGATCGGCACCGGGCTGGTGATCTGGCTCGGCAAACGTCAGCTCAAACATGTCAAAAGCGGTGTGATGCCCTTCGAGTTGCGGCTGGTGGAAGTGCTGAACATTGCCAGCATGTCCGGGCTGGTGGTCGCGGTGGCGGCGTTCTTCTGGGCCAATCGGCTGCTGCCGGTCGAGATGGCCACCCGGGCTGATTGGGAAGTGAACAGCTTTTTCATCGTCTGGGGCTTGAGCGTGGTTCACGCAGTGTTCCGCCGTGGTCGCCCGGCGTGGGTCGAGCAATTGGCGTTGGCCGCAGTGCTGTTCTGCGGCGTGCCGCTCTTGAACGCGCTGACCACGCCGTACCACTTGGGCGTGACGCTGGCTCAAGGCGACTGGACGCTCGCCGGGTTCGATTTGACGTGCCTGGGTAGTGGCCTGTTCCTGGCCTGGGCTGCCTGGAAAATGCAGCGCGCCGGGCAGACCGTTCGCGTCGCCAAAGAGCGTGCCCGACCGATCGCGCTTGAGCAGAAGGTGAACTGAATGTTGTTGGCTTTGCTGCTGTGCTACGGCGGTTTCACCGCGCTGTGTTTATCGATGGATCGGCATCACGCCGAACTGCTGGGGCGCAAGTCGTCGGCCCGGCGGCGTAAAACGTTCAAGCTGAGCGGCTGGTTGCTGCTGGCGGTTTCTTTATGGGCGGCGGTGGCGAAAACCGGTTGGGGGCTCGGGTTGGTGGAGTGGTTTGCGGTGTTGATGCTCAGCGCCTTGCTGCTGGTGTTGTTGATGCCGTATCGCCCGCGCCTGGCCTTGGCGTTGGCCGGGTTGAGCCTGCTCGCCAGCCCCGTCGCCGTGTTTGCGCAGTGATGATCACCAATCCCCCGGAATCGCGCGACGAAGAACATCGCGGCGCCCGTGCGCATTTCCTTCAGGTGTTCCTGTCCCAGCGTTCGCAGATGGAAGCGCTGGTGAGCCGGCGTGTCGGCTGCCGAGCGACCGCCGCCGATCTGGTGCAGGACTTGTTCCTGCGTTTCTGGCGGCGTCCGCTGGTGCAGGTCGAGGAACTCAGCACTTACCTGCTGCGTTGCGCCGGCAACATTGCCATCGACCATCTGCGCAGCGAAGGCACGCGGGTGCGGGTCAACGAAGGCTGGATGCCGGATCAACCGGACAGTCAGGGCAGCGAACCACAAGCGGCGCTGGAGGCGGGCAACGACCTGCGGCACGTCGAAGCGGCGTTGCGCGCGTTGCCGGAACGTACCCGGCAAATCTTTCTGCTCAACCGCATCCACGGCCGCAAATATGCGGAGATCGCCAAGGCCATGGGCCTGTCCCAAAGCGCCGTGGAAAAACATATGATGCGCGCCCTCGATGCCTGCAAGGCCAGCCTGCAGGAACCGCCAACGCGCACGCCAGGGAAAGCACCTTGAATCCAATCGACCGCGTCACCCCGACGCCCGCCCAAGAGCAGGCTGCGCTCGCCTGGCTGAGCCTGTTGCACGACCAACCGAGCAGCGGCGATCAACTCACTTTCAGCCGCTGGCTCCAGGCCGATCCCGCCCACGCCGAGGCTTACGCCCAGGCGCAAGTGCTGTGGGAACTGAGCGAAGTGCCAGCGCGAACCCTGGCCGATGAAGACGCTTTCGCCTTGCAGGGTTACCTCAATGCGATGAACCGATCCCGACGTACCAGCGTGCGGCGCTGGTCTGGCGCGCTGGCCATGGCCGCGTGCCTGGTGCTGATGATCGGCCTCGGTGCGGGTTGGCAGCCGACGCGCTGGATCGATGATCTGGGGGCGGACTATGTGTCTGCGCCGGGGGAAATTCGCACCGTGACGCTGGCCGATCAGTCGCAAGTGACGCTGGATGCCGACAGCGCCATCGCTGTGGATTTCAGTCGCGGCGAGCGCCACGTTCAGCTACGTCGCGGTGCCGGATTCTTCAGCGTGACCCACACGGGCGATCCGTTTGTGGTCGATGCTGAAAAGGGTCAGGCGCGGGTGCTCGGCACGCAGTTCGAAGTGCGATTGCAGCCCCATGGTGCGCAGGTCACGGTGCTGTCCGGACGGGTCGGCGTGACAGCGGACAAGTACGCCGAGCAGCAGATTCTGACCGCTGGCCAGCAAGTGGCCTATGGCGAAGGTTCGGTGCAAAAGCTGCGTGTGGTCGACGGCGAAGCGCAGTTGGCCTGGCGTCAGGGTTGGCTCAATTACTACAAGGCGACGCTGGCCGATGTGGTGCAGGATCTGGGGCGTTACTACCCAGGGCGGATAGTGCTGCTCAACGATGAACTGGCGGCGCGGCGGGTCAGTGGCAGTTTTCCGAGCAAGGATCCGCAGGCGGTGTTGAGTTCGTTGCAGGGTGTTTTGGGGTTTGAGCAGACCAGCGTTTTGGGACATCTCATTATCTTGCGTTGAAGCCACTGGCGCTTTCGCGAGCAAGCCCGCTCCCACAAGGGAATGCATTCCAAATTGTGGGAATGAGCCTGCTCGCGATGGGGCCAGTTCAAACACCACCTCTCCCACAAGGGAATGCATTCCAAATGTGGGAGCGGGCTTGCTCGCGAAGGCGTCCGATCAGGCGATACATAATCCCAATGAAATTATTTTCAGATTTTTGATGAGGTAAACCCAACCCTCATCCGTGTAGTGACTGAAACTGCGAGTCATTCGCATCCCGTAGGTTCTACACAGGTCATTGAGCAATGAAGTCCAGGGCAAAACCGGGTTCGGTCAAACAGTGGTTGGGTGTTTCTGCACTGAGTATGTCGGCGTTGGCCTTGCTGCCATCGAGCGTCGCATCGGCCGCTGAGGCGGGCAACACGCAGCAGCGCACGCAGTTCAGTTTCGCCATCGCTGCCAAGCCGCTGCCCCAGGCCTTGAGCGACTTCAGCCGCGTCACCGGCATCAGCGTGGTCTACACCGATGAAGCGCCCTACGGCCTCACTGCCCCGGCGATCAATGGCCAGTTGAGCGCCGAGCAGGCCTTGCAGCGTTTGCTCAGCGGTTCGGGCTTCACTTTCCGCCGTAGCGATGCTCACACCTTGGTGCTTGAACCGCTGCCCAGTGCCGGCACGTTGAATCTGGGCACGACCACCATCAACTCGGTGGCCGGTCAGTCCATGAGCTATCAGCCGCCGCCCACCAGCTCGGTGATGCGCTCGTCGGCCTTGCTCCAGGAAATCCCGCAGACCGTCAACGTCATCCCCGCCCAGGTCATTCGCGATCAGGCACCGCGCAATCTGGATGACGCGCTGGCCAACGTCAGCGGCATCACCCAGGGCAACACGCTGGCGAGCACTCAGGATTCGGTGATGACCCGCGGTTTCGGCGACAACCGCAACGGATCGATCATGCGCGACGGCATGCCGATCGTGCAGGGTCGAGGCATGAATGCGACCGTGGACCGAGTCGAAGTGCTCAAGGGCCCGGCCTCGTTGCTTTACGGCATCCAGGACCCGGGTGGCGTGGTCAATATGGTCAGCAAGAAACCCGAACTTGAGCAATACAACGCCCTGACGCTGCGCGGTTCGACCTACGGCGACGGCAAAAACGGCAGCGGCGGCGGCCTCGACAGCACCGGCGCACTCGGTGATTCCGGCTTCGCTTACCGCATGGTGCTGGACCACGAAGACGAAGATTACTGGCGCAACTTCGGCACCCACCGCGAGACGCTGGTGGCGCCGTCACTGGCCTGGTTCGGCGAAAGCACCCAGCTGTTGTTCTCCTACGAACACCGCGAGTTCCTCACCCCGTTCGACCGCGGCACGATCATCGATCCGCGCACCAACCACCCATTGGACATCTCGCGCAATGAACGCCTGGACGAGCCGTTCAACAACATGGAAGGCCGCTCGGACCTTTACCACTTCGAAGCCGATCACGAGCTCAACGACAACTGGAACGCCCATTTCGGCTACAGCTGGAACCGTGAAACCTACGACGCCAGCCAGGTGCGCGTCACCGCCATCGACACCCGACGCGGCACGTTGACCCGCAGCATGGACGGCACCCAGAACGCTATCAGCACCGACCGTTTCACCACCGCCAGCCTCGAAGGCAAGGTGAACGTGTTGGGCCTGCAACATGACCTGGTGTTCGGCGTCGATGACGAGTACCGCAAGATCTACCGCGAAGACCTGATCCGCCAGAAAAGCCTGAGCACCTTCAGCTACGTCAACCCGGTCTATGGCCGCGAAGTCGCCGGCACCACGGTCAGCCCGGCGGACAGCGCGCAGACCGATGAGCTGCGCAGCGATTCGATCTTCCTGCAGGACTCGATCCACCTCACCGATCAATGGATTTTCGTCGCGGGCGCACGCTTTCAGGAATACGACCAGTACGCCGGCAAAGGCGTGCCGTTCCAGGCCAACACCGACAGCAACGGTCAGAAATGGGTGCCGCGCGCCGGTCTGGTCTATCGCTTCACCGACGAGCTGTCGTTCTACGGCAGCTACACCGAGTCGTTCAAACCCAACTCGACCATTGCACCGTTGAGCGGCAGCAGCACCGTGCTCGACGGCAGCGTCGCGCCGGAAGAAGCCAAGTCCTGGGAAATCGGGGCCAAGCTTGATATGCCAGGGCGCGTGACTGGCAACGTCGCGCTGTTCGACATCAAGAAACGCAACGTACTGGTGGCCAACTCCGAAGGCCCGGTGACGATTTACAGCGCCGCCGGTGAAGTACGTTCCCGTGGTCTGGAAGTGGATTTGAGCGGTCAGCTCAGCGACCGTTGGAGCATGATCGGCAGCTATGCCTACACCGACGCCGAAGTCACTGAAGACCCGACCTACAAGGGCAAAAAACTGCAAAACGTCGCGAAGAACAGTGGCTCGCTGTCGGCGGTCTACGACTTCGGCACCATTGTGGGCGGCGATCAATTGCGGGTCGGCGCGGGTGCGCGTTATGTCGGCGAGCGGGCGGGTAACGCCGTCAACGATTTCGACCTGCCGAGCTACACCGTGGCCGATGCGTTCGCGACCTACGACACCAAGGTTGAAGGGCAGAAGGTCAAGTTTCAGCTCAACGTGAAGAACCTGTTTGACCGCACCTACTACACCTCGGCGGCGAGCCGGTTCTTTGTGTCGATGGGGGATTCGCGGCAGATTTCGCTGTCCAGTACGTTGGAGTTCTGACGAAAAACCGCGTCATCGTTCTTCGCGGGCAAGCCTCGCTCCTACACGTTTTACGTTGTCCTTGTAGGAGCGAGGCTTGCCCGCGAAGACGGCATGACAGGCGCTGCAAATTTAGGGACTACCGCAAAAACGCCTGCCGATACTCCCCAGGCGTCCCCCCCAAAACCTGCCGAAACCGATTGGTGAAATGACTCGCACTGGCAAACCCACACGCCAGCGCAATCTCCCCCAACGGCTGCGACGTCGAACGCAACAACTCCCGCGCCCGGCTCAGTCTGCGCGCCAACACATACTGATGCGGCGGCAAGCCAAAGCTCTCGCGAAACATCCGCGCAAAGTGATATTCCGACAGCGCACACAACGCCGCCAATTGCCCCAGGCTGATCGCCTCGGCCAACTGATGGTTGATGAACTCCACCAACTGCCGCCGCTGATGCGCCGCCAATCCGCCTTTTAACCGCAAGCCCTCACGCATCCCGACCTGGCCGAGCAACACGTGGCTGAGCATTTCATGAGCCAGGCTGCTGGTGAGCAAACGTTCGCCTGGCTCATCCCAGTTGAGTGTGAGCATTTGCCGAAAGCGGCGGGCCTGTGCCGGGTCGTCGAGGAATGTGGCTTCGCGCAATTGCAGTTCGCGAGGCTCGCGGTCCAGCAGCGTGACGCAGCCGAGGGCGAATTGTTCGGGGCTGAAATACACGTGGGCCAGGCGAATGTCGCCGTTGATCACCCAACCCGATTGATGCTCGGCCGGCAGGATGCACAGCTTGTCCGGACCGCCCTTGGTGCCGGGCTGGTCGCGGCGGAACGTGCCGGTGCCGCCGGCGATGTAGCACGACAGCGTGTGGTGGCTCGGCGCCTCGTAGTCCTGGGCGTCGTGATGGTTGCTCCACAAGGCCGCAGCCATGCCGTCACCGAGCTCGGCGCTGTGCTCGAGGCGAGCATTGGGCGAGCGCTTGAGGGCTTGAAAGACTTGCAGGGTTTCCAATGCGGGCATGATCGGTTCTCTCCAACGCCTTGCATCCTACTCCGTAGACGTTGGCCTGCCAGCCTGTCGGCCTACAAAACCGCAAGTTTATGCAAGTGCGCCAGGGCCTGGCGCAGGACACTGAGCCCCTATTGAGGAGCCTTTGCCATGAACCTGTCGTTGTATTTATTGACCGTGCTGGTCTGGGGCACCACCTGGATTGCCTTGAAATGGCAGTTGGGCGTGGTGGCCATTCCTGTGTCGATCGTTTATCGCTTCGGCCTCGCGGCGCTGGTGCTGTTTGTTCTGTTGCTGCTCAGTCGGCGCCTGCAAGTGATGAACCGTCGCGGGCATTTGATCTGCCTGGCGCAGGGCTTGTGCCTGTTCTGCGTCAACTTCATGTGTTTCCTCACCGCCAGCCAGTGGATTCCCAGCGGTCTGGTCGCAGTGGTGTTTTCCACGGCCACGTTGTGGAACGCCCTGAATTCACGGGTGTTCTTCGGCCAGAAAATCGCCCGCAACGTTTTGATGGGCGGTGCGTTGGGGTTGGCCGGGCTTGGCCTGTTGTTCTGGCCGGAACTGGCGGGCCACACCGCCAGCCCTGAAACCCTGCTCGGCTTTGGCCTGGCGCTGCTCGGGACCCTGTGTTTCTCGGCCGGCAACATGCTCTCGAGCCTGCAACAGAAGGCCGGTTTGAAGCCGTTGACCACCAACGCCTGGGGCATGGCGTATGGCGCCGCGATGCTGTCGGTGTGGTGCCTGTTCAGGGGCATTGCGTTCGACATGGAATGGAATGCGCGCTACATCGGCTCGCTGCTGTACCTGGTGATTCCAGGGTCGGTCATCGGCTTCACCGCTTACTTGACGCTGGTCGGGCGTATGGGCCCCGAGCGGGCGGCCTATTGCACCGTGCTGTTCCCGGTCGTGGCGCTCAATGTCTCGGCGTTTGCCGAAGGCTATCAATGGACAGCGCCGGCATTGGCGGGGTTGGTGTTGGTGATGCTCGGCAACGTACTGGTGTTCCGCAAACCCAAGGCGCCGATAGCGCAAGGCAATGGCAAACTCGCATGAAAACGTTGGGGCCGAGTGCGCTTAGCGCTCGGTCCGGAGCGCGATGAATATCAGCAGCGGAAGGATGAAATCGACAATATGCCGGGCCCAGTCCTTGGCGTTCCAGGTTTGTGATTCGTCCATGTTGAACCATTCGACGCCGATCACTTGCAGACAAACGTAGTAGACAAATATGGCGATCATTAATCCGATGATTGAGAACTTTTTGGCCTCATGGAACATCTCGGAAGACGCGTTTATGTTTCGGTAAAGGTGATAGGCACCGACCAGGCAAAAGGCGGTATAGATCACTTCAAGGGTAATGATGAACCAGTAGATTCGGTGGTGGAGCATGGGTGAAGTGATTGCCCGGTAGTTCAGGTTGATGTTTTCTCGGGTGGTGTCCATGCTCAGGATGTGGCCGACATATTCATAGTTGGATGGGTAGTCGGTGAAGTTGCTGTACATCACCAGAAGGCCGAAAAAGCTTATATAGGCCATTAACGATAATTTGCTGTATCTGATGATCTTGTCGGTGGTAAGGCTGTTCAAGGTTAGTGTGCTCCATCACTATTTTCCGTGGGTCGGATAAGTAGTGTGGAGTGTATAGTCCTTGAACTTTTTTAGTGAGATGACTGAATTGCAAGTTATGTAACGGGCGGGCAGAGACTTTATAAGTCTCTGCCCGTTTTAGTTAGCCTTTCCACACTTGCGGGTTGACCAGATCTTGCGGCCGCTCGCCCAGCAGTGCGCTACGCAGATTAGCCAACGCACGGTTGGCCATGGCCTCGCGGGTTTCATGGGTCGCGGAGCCGATGTGCGGCAACGTCACCGCGTTTTTCAGCTGGAACAACGGCGACTCGGCCAGCGGTTCTTTCTCGTAGACGTCCAGCCCGGCGCCGCGAATGCGGTTGTTTTGCAGCGCTTCGATCAGGGCGGGTTCATCCACGACCGGACCGCGGGCAATGTTGACCAGGATGGCGCTCGGCTTCATCAGGGCCAGTTCGCGGTGGCTGATCAGGTGGCGGGTTTTCTCGCTGAGGGGCACGACCAGGCAGACGAAATCAGCTTCGACCAGCAATTGATCCAGGCTGCGGAACTGCGCGCCCAGTTCCTGCTCCAGTTCAGTCTTGCGGCTGTTGCCGCTGTAGAGGATCGGCATGTTGAAGCCCAGTCGCCCGCGGCGGGCAATGGCTGCGCCGATGTTGCCCATGCCGACGATGCCCAGGGTTTTGCCGTGCACATCGCAACCAAACAGCGGGGCGCCGACGGTGGCTTGCCATTGGCCGGCCTTGGTCCAGGCATCGAGTTCGGCGACGCGGCGGGCGCTGCTCATGAGCAGGGCGAAGGCCAGGTCGGCGGTGCTTTCTGTGAGGACATCCGGCGTGTTGGTCAGCATGATCCCGCGTTCGTTAAAGTAGGCGACGTCGTAGTTGTCGTAGCCGACGGAGACGCTGGAGACGACTTCAAGTCTGGCGGCGTTTTCCAGTTGCGCGCGGCCGAGTTTTCGACCGACACCGATCAGGCCGTGGGCGTGGGGCAGGGCTTCGTTGAATTGGGCGTTGATGTCGCCGTTTTTCGGGTTGGGGACGATGACGTCGAAGTCTTGCTGGAGGCGCTCGACCATTTCCGGGGTGACGCGGCTGAAGGCGAGGACGGTCTTTTTCATGGGAGGAGGGCTCGTCGGGGCTTGGTGAATGCCAAGCACGCTAACATTCTTCTCCGTTGTTGTGCGAGTTCGCGGATTGCCGGGGGTAACTGTAGGAGCGAGGCTTGCCGGCGAAGGCGGCCTGACAGCCGACCTGTCTCTCTCAGGTGTACATATCCATTTCTGCGGTAACGGCGGCTGGCGGTTTCGCCCTTACGGCGACTCACTTTTTTTACAAACGCCTAAAAAAAGTAAGCAAAAAAACGCTCGCCCCAAGCGTCCGGCCCCTCGCCTAGGCTCGGCGTACCTTCGCTCCGGTATCCATCCGGGGACACTGCCCTCCGGTCTGCTTCGCGACGACCTACATGCAGCGTGTTCGACTGCGTCGAACGGCGCTGCGCGCCACTCCCCGGATGAACACCTCCACTCAGCCTCCCGAAAGGGGCGGGTGGATCAAGATCAAGAGCTGCAGGCGAGCTAACGCTCGGCCTGATGAGTGGTGAGAAGCGGGTGTACGCTGGGCCCTTGTAGGAGCGAGGCTTGCCCGCGATGGCGGCCTGACAGCCGACCAGCATTTTGCTGATACACCCACTCCAATTGTGGGAGCTGGCTTTCCTGCGAAGGCGGCCTGACAGCCGACCAATCTCTTACTGATGTACAAAATTCAATTGTGGGAGCTGGCTTGCCTGCGAAGGCGGCCTGACAGCCGACCAATCTCTTACTGATGTACAAAATTCAATTGTGGGAGCTGGCCTGCCAGCGAAGGCGGCCTGACAGCCGACCGATATCTTGCTGATGCACCCAATCCAATTGTGGGAGCTGGCTTTCCTGCGAAGGCGGCCTGACAGCCGACCAATCTCTTACTGATGTACAAAATTCAATTGTGGGAGCTGGCTTGCCTGCGAAGGCGGCCTGACAGCCGACCAATCTCTTACTGATGTACAAAATTCAATTGTGGGAGCTGGCCTGCCAGCGAAGGCGGCCTGACAGCCGACCAATCTCTTACTGATGTACAAAATTCAATTGTGGGAGCTGGCCTGCCAGCGATGGCGGAGTGTCAGCCGACATCAGTGCCGGATGTCGGACCGCAATCGTCGGAACGCCGCCCGGAGCAGGCTCGCTCCCACAGGGGGATTAGCTGTGTGGCGCAGGTTTTGGTATGGCTACGTTATCCAGCATCCGGTTCGCTGCCAGTTCGGCCAGCATGACGATCTGCTGGATCGCCATCGCCTTGTGCCGGTGTGGGCCTTCCAGATAGTCCGCGAAGTCACTCGCCATCACGCTGGCCTGGGCCAACGACTCGCAGGTATGGGCTAGCAGGTCTTCGTCTTTGATATCCGGTGCGATCAAAAACATCGTGCTGGGTTTGCGCGCGGCAGGGGATCTGAGTGCGGCGGGGTTGAGGTAGTGATCCAATGCGCGTTCGGCGGCATCGTGGAGTTTTTTGGAATCGAGGGATTCGTAGGGGGAAACGTCGTCGGTTTCCGGGGGATTCGGGGTTTCTTTGATCATGACAGTTACTCGAAATGGGATTAATCGAGCTGCCATTTTCGTTTCCAAGCGAAAGGGTGGCAGCCATGCGCGGTTTGGAAAACCGATATCCCATCAAAACCGGCAGACCCGAAGGTCTCCCGCGCACAGCCGCCATAACAAGGAATTGCGTGCTGAAAAAAGCGCCGCAGTATGCCATGTGCTGTGATGGGAATCAGGTTTCCAAGCCTGATCGCTGATTTTGCAGCGACCCACAAAGCCTACCCATTTCCCGTCTGACCCAACAACCGACAGAACTTGTCAGAAACATCCGCCAAAATCACCACGTCTGTAGGACCAGATGTTTAAATGTTTCACGAACTTTCAAACTGTGTGTCCCGTCTTATCACCCTCAAAACTGTATTTCACGTGCTCCAGACCTTTGATGTTCGTCATCTGGCCCACAACTTGGCGTGCATCAAGTTTGTCTTTAAATGTGAAATTAAACGTAGCGTCGAGCGTACCTTTGGCAAGATCGAAATTTATATCAATGTGCCCCGCATCCAACCTCGAGTAATAGGGGCGAAACCAGGTGAGTCCATTTTCATCGATCCAATGTAGAGAGAAAGAAGGCGGTTCAACTGGGCTGTTTTCATAAAACTCATGTCGCTGGTTTTCAATATTCGCCGGGAATAGAAAAGTGATAGTCATCCAGTTTTTGTCGTCAGTTTGATGGAGGGCTTTAAGGAAAACTTGGATGTCATTGGTGTAAAAGTGAGTGGCTTTTCCATCAAATTGGCCAAATTTTTGAATCTCCGCTGTCAACGTGCCCGATACGGCTTTGGAGGTTGTGTTTTGTTCAATCAAGTAAGTTGTCATTTCGTTTTCCCTTTCATAACGACAATAAGTCGAATCTACGTCATGAAGTCTCCTTGACCCAATAAACGCCGTCTACTGTCAGAAATTACAGGTATTACGAACTTACAGTGTCTTTTCGCGACATCAACCGGTGAGTCGGCATTCCTTTGCCATAAGCCAATGAGGCGTGGCGGCTAATTCGCCACCCTGACCCCACCCAGACTCCCACTCAATTCATACGCCACCAATTCCGCCTGATGCGCCGCCAATATTTCCGGCAACGACCCGCGCAGGTACTCGACCCAGGTCTTGATCTTCGCGTCCAGGTACTGCCGCGACGGGTAGATCGCATACAGATTCAGTTCCTGCGAGCGGTAGTTCGGCATCACTCGCACCAGCGTGCCGTCACGCAGCCCTTCAATCGCCGCATACACCGGCAACACGCCGACGCCCATGCCGCTGGTGATCGCGGTTTTCATGGCATCGGCCGAGTTCACCAGGAACGGCGAGCTGTTGATGGTGACCATTTCCTGGCCTTCCGGACCGTCGAAGGTCCATTTTTCCAGCGGGATCACCGGGCTCACAAGGCGCAGGCACGCGTGGTTGAGCAAGTCGCTGGGTTTGTGCGCGCAGCCGTTGGCTTTCACATACGCCGGCGAGGCGCAGACGATGCTGTAGGTGATGCCCAGGCGCTGGGAGACGAAGCCCGAGTCCGGCAGTTCGCTGGCCAGGACGATGGACACGTCGTAGCCCTCGTCGAGCAGGTCCGGCACGCGGTTGGCCATGGTCAGGTCGAAGGTGACGTCGGGGTGAGTCTTGCGATAGCGGGCGATGGCGTCGATCACGAAGTGCTGACCAATGCCGGTCATGGTGTGCACTTTGAGCTGCCCGGCCGGGCGCGCGTGGGCGTCGCTGGCTTCGGCTTCGGCTTCTTCGACGTAGGCCAGGATCTGTTCGCAACGCAATAAATAGCGTTTGCCTGCTTCGGTCAGGGCGATGCGGCGGGTGGTGCGGTTGAGCAGGCGGGTTTGCAGGTGGGCTTCCAGGTTGGAGACCGCGCGCGAGACGTTGGCTGTGGTGGTGTCCAGTTGCACGGCGGCGGCGGTGAAGCTGCCGGCCGCGGCCACGTAACTGAAGGCGCGCATGTTTTGCAAAGTGTCCATGGGGTGCTCTCGGGTGCGATGGCAAATTGTGACACGAAGTTGCGGGGGCGGTGACCCCGACCAACGGATTATCGCGTTAACGGTAACAAAGATTCACAGGATTCCCAGCTTATCGCCCTTCGGGCCGCCG
Source organism: Pseudomonas sp. LBUM1669 (assembly GCF_059695705.1). Classification (NCBI taxonomy): domain Bacteria; kingdom Pseudomonadati; phylum Pseudomonadota; class Gammaproteobacteria; order Pseudomonadales; family Pseudomonadaceae; genus Pseudomonas; species Pseudomonas sp. LBUM1669. Next base: position 1,096,266 of record NZ_CP166784.1, read on the forward strand.
CCTAGAATTGCGCCGGTCTTTGTAGGAGCGAGGCTTGCCCGCGAAGGCGGCGTAACAGTCACCAACGATGTCGACTGATACGCCGTCTTCGCGGGCAAGCCTCGCTCCTACAGGACCTCGTACGCCCCTTCTTTCAGGAAATCGCAGCAGTGCCGCGTCGCATCAACAGAGCGCTTCAGACGCTCAGTGTTCTGGCTTTATCCCTGACCATCAGCGGCTGCATCGGAACCGGAGGCATTGCCCCGCAGGGCAAGGCACTGGAGGCCGATTCCCTGGCCACCGACGAAGCCATTCAAAACGCTGCGCAGGACGCTCACTGGCCCACCGCACAATGGTGGCAGGCCTATGGTGACCCGCAATTGAACCGCTGGATCGACCTCGCCGTGCAAGGCAGCCCGACCATGGATCTGGCCGCCGCGCGGGTGCGGCAGGCCAAGTCCATGGCCGGCATCGCCGAGTCCGCCGAGTCGTTGCAGATCAATGGCGAGTCCACCCTCAAGCGTCATAACTGGCCCGCCGATCAGTTCTACGGGCCGGGGGCGTTGGCCAACACGACCACTTGGGACAACAACGCCGCGCTGGGTTTCAGCTATGCCCTCGACCTCTGGGGCCGCGAAAGCAACGCCACCGAGCGCGCTGTGGACATGGCGCACATGACGGCCGCCGAAGCGCGTCTGGCCCAGCTCGAATTGCAGAACAACATCGTGCGCGCCTACATCGAACTCTCGTTGCACTACGCGCAGCGGGACATTGTCGAGGCGACCCTGAAGCAACAGCAGCAAATTCTCGACCTTGCGCAGAAGCGTCTGAACGGCGGCATCGGCACGCATTTCGAGGTCAGTCAGGCTGAAACGCCGCTGCCGGAAACCCATCGTCAGATCGATGCGCTGGACGAAAAAATCGCCCTGAGCCGTAACCAATTGGCGGCCCTTGCCGGGAAAGGCCCGGGCGAGGGCGCGCAGTTGCAACGACCCGCGCTGTCATTGGCCGCGCCGCTGAAACTACCGTCGGCGCTGCCCGCACAATTGCTCGGTCAACGCCCGGACGTGGTTGCCAGTCGCTGGCAAGTCGCGGCCCAGGCGCGTGGTATCGATGTCGCCCATGCCGGTTTCTATCCCAACGTCGATCTGGTCGGCAGCCTCGGCTACATGGCCACCGGCGGCGGGGCGCTGGAGTTTTTGACCGGCAAGAAACTCAACTACAGCGTCGGCCCGGCGATCTCGTTGCCGATCTTCGACGGCGGTCGCTTGCGTTCGGAGCTGGGCGAAGCCTCGGCCGGGTATGACATCGCCGTGGCCAGGTACAACCAGACACTGGTCAACGCGCTGAAAAGCATCTCCGACCAGTTGATCCGCCGCGAGTCCATGGACAAGCAGCAGACCTTCGCCGCCGAGTCGGTGGCCACTGCGCAGAAGACCTACGACATCGCGATGGTCGCCTGGCAGCGTGGCCTCACCGACTACCTCAACGTGCTCAATGCGCAGACGTTGTTGTTCAAACAGCAGCAGGTTCAGCAGCAGGTTCAGGCCGCGCGGCTAAGTGCACATGCTGAACTGGTGACGGCTTTGGGCGGTGGACTCGGCGCGGGTGACGATGTGCCGGAAGACAGCCGGACAGCTGCACCGAAAACCCCGACGCTTCTCAAGTGAACACAAACCCTGTGGGAGCCAGCCTGCTGGCGATTGCGATGTGTCAGGTGACCTCAGCATTGACTGACACACCGCTATCGCCAGCAGGCTGGCTCCCACAGGTTCTCCACCTGACTGAATTAAAGTGAGCAGGATTCCATGACCCCCTTGCCCGCACCTCTGCGCTGGCTGTACTCCCTTGAATGGCGCCGTGGGTTCTTTGACTGGGCACGCAGCGACGGCGTGACCTGGGTCTACATTTTCAAAGTGCTGTTCGCCGCGTTCCTGACCCTGTGGCTGGCGATGCGTCTGGAGTTGCCGCAACCGCGCACGGCGATGATCACCGTGTTCATCGTCATGCAACCGCAAAGCGGTCAGGTATTCGCCAAGAGTTTTTACCGCTTTCTCGGCACGCTGGCCGGGTCGGCGGTGATGGTGGCGTTGATCGCCTTGTTCGCGCAAAACACTGAACTGTTCCTCGGCTCGCTGGCGATCTGGGTCGGCCTCTGCTCGGCCGGTGCGGCGCGTTATCGCAACTTTCGCGCTTACGGTTTCGTGCTCGCCGGGTACACCGCCGCGATGGTCGGATTGCCCGCGTTGGCCCACCCGGATGGCGCGTTCATGGCCGCGGTCTGGCGCGTATTGGAGATCTCCCTGGGGATTCTCTGCGCCACCGTGGTCAGCGCCGCGATCCTGCCGCAAACCGCCAGCGCGGCGATGCGCAACGCCTTGTACCAGCGCTTCGGTGTGTTCGCCTTGTTCGTCACCGATGGCTTGCGTGGGCGCAGCAAACGGGAGGCGTTCGAAGCCAGTAACGTGCGCTTTATCGCCGAGGCCGTCGGCCTGGAAGGGCTGCGCAGCGTCACCGTGTTCGAAGACCCGCACATGCGTCGACGCAACGGACGACTGAGTCGCTTGAACAGCGAGTTCATGGGCATCACCACACGGTTCAACGCCTTGCACCAATTGCTCGAACGCTTGCGCAGCAGCGGCGCCGATCACGTGGTGGCGGCGATCAAACCGGGGTTGCAGGACCTGGCGGAATTGCTCGACGGCTTCAGCGGTCGCGCCTTGACCAGCCCCGATGCCGCACGCCTGGCCGACGCATTGGCGACCTACAAGGAAAACCTGCCGGTGCGGGTTCGCAGCCTGCGGGCGACCTTTCAGGAAAGTGCGCCGAGCGATACCGAGCAGCTCGATTTCCATACCGCCTACGAACTGCTCTATCGCTTCGTCGACGAGTTGCACAGTTATGCACAGACCCACGCCTCACTGGCCGATCACAGCCACGCGCGCGAGCGTTGGGACGAACCGTTCACTCCGCAAACCAACTGGATGGCGTCGGCGGCGTCGGGGATTCGCGCGGCGTTCATTCTGGTGGTGCTGGGCAGTTATTGGGTAGCGACGGCGTGGCCGAGCGGGGCGACCATGACGCTGATCGCCGCGGCCACCGTCGGTCTGTCCGCCGCGACACCGAACCCTAAGCGCATGGCCTTTCAGATGGCGTGCGGGACGTTCCTCGGGGCGCTGATCGGCTTCGTCGAGATGTTTTTCATCTTCCCGTGGATCGACGGTTTTCCGTTGCTGTGCGTGATGCTCGCACCGGTGATTGTGCTCGGTTCGTTCCTCACATCGCGGCCGCAATATGCCGGTGTCGGCCTCGGGCTGCTGATCTTTTTCAGCACCGGTTCGGTGCCGGACAACCTCACCGTCTACAACCCTTACGCGTTCATCAACGACTACATCGCCATGGTGCTCGGCATGCTGGTGTGCGCGGCGGCCGGGGCGATTATTCTGCCGCCGAACAGCCGCTGGTTGTGGCGCCGGCTCGAGCAGGATTTGCGCGGGCAAGTGGTGTACGCGATCAGCGGCAAGCTTAAGGGCCTGGCGTCGAGTTTCGAAAGCCGGACCCGGGACTTGCTGCATCAGGCTTATGGCCTCGCGGTGGGTCAGCCGCAGGTGCAACGGGACTTGCTGCGCTGGATGTTCGTGGTGCTGGAAGTCGGTCACGCGATCATCGAGTTGCGCAAGGAGCAGGCAATTCTGCCGGTGCATCCGGCCTACGCCGAATCCCAGCCGTGGCGCCAGGCAATTCGCGTGATGGGCCGCTCGCTGGTGCGGCTGTTTCTGCAACCGAGCCAGAGCAATCTGGAGCGCGGCTTGATCGCGGTCGACCACGCCATCAGCCGCGTGCAAGCCACCGACGAACCGTTCGCGCCGCACTTCGACACCTCCGCGTTGCGTCGGGTGAAGAGTTATCTGCACTTCATCCGCACCTCGCTGTTGGACCCGCAATCACCGCTCGCCGGCTACATAAATGCTGTTGCCAACACCTCGCCCCAGGGACTTAAACATGCCTCGTGAAATCGCTTTCCACGGCGTGTACATGCCGACCATGACGCTGATGTTTTTCATCGCCGCGGCGCTGGCCTGGGCGCTGGACCGGTTGCTGTCCGGGTTCGATCTGTACCGCTTCTTCTGGCACCCGGCGTTGCTGCGCCTGAGCCTGTTTACCTGTCTGTTCGGTGCCCTGGCGCTGACTGTCTACCACTGACTCTCTATCTCTGAAGAATGCCCTGATGAAAAAGCTTTTCAGCCTGCTCGCCACGTTGCTGGTGCTGGCCCTCGCGATAGGGATCGGCCGGACCCTCTGGGTGCACTACATGGACACGCCGTGGACGCGCGACGGCCGGGTGCGTGCCGACATCATCAACGTCGCCGCCGATGTCACCGGGGAAGTGGTGGACGTGCCGGTGCGCGACAACCAACAAGTGAAGAAGGGCGATTTGCTGATGCGCATCGACCCCGAGCACTACCGCATCGCGGTCAAACAGGCACAGGCCCTGGTGGCCTCGCGCAAGTCGACGTGGGAGATGCGCAAGGTCAACGCCCATCGCCGCGCCGACATGGATGCGTTGGTGATCTCGAAGGAAAACCGCGACGACGCCAGCAATATCGCCGACTCGGCCCTGGCCGATTACCAGCATGCCCAGGCGCAACTGGAAGCGGCTGAACTGAACCTCAAGCGCACCGAGGTCCGTGCTGCGGTGGACGGCTATGTCACCAACCTCAACGTCCATCGCGGTGACTACGCGCGCATCGGCGAAGCGAAAATGGCCGTGGTCGATATGAATTCGTTCTGGGTGTATGGCTTCTTCGAGGAAACCAAACTGCCGCACGTGCGGGTGGGCGACAAGGCCGACATGCAACTGATGAGCGGCGAGGTGTTGAAGGGGCATGTGGAGAGCATTTCCCGGGGCATCTACGACCGCGATAACCCGCAAAGTCGCGAGCTGATTGCAGATGTGAACCCGACGTTCAACTGGGTGCGCCTGGCGCAGCGAGTGCCGGTGCGGATTCACATTGATGAAGTGCCGGAGGGGGTGCTGTTGGCGGCGGGGATTACCTGCACCGTTGTCGTTAAATCTGCGGCTGGCGAGTGACCCTGTGGCGAGGGAGCTTGCTGCCGTTGGACTGCGTAGCAGTCCCCTCTTGGGGCCGCTTCGCAGCCCTGCGGGGGCAAGCTCCCTCGCCTCAAAAAGCGACCGTGTCAGCCCTTGCAAAACGTCTCGTGCAAATGCCGCCAAATGACCTTGCCACTGGCCGGTTTCTCAAACACCACCGTCGAGCGGCGATCCGAGTGCAGGCCGGTCGCATCGGTCTGCTGCTCGCGATAACTTACTACCGCACCACCGTCGTGCAGCGCGATACCGCGCAACTCGCTGAGCTTAATCCTGAAACCGAGCTTCTTGCCGCCGGCCAGCAAGAACAACTCGCTCAACGCCTCAAAATCCAGCACCCGGCCGAGGGGCGAGATCATGGAAAACTGTGGTGAAAACCGGCTCAGTAGTTGTTCAAGTTCCGAGTCGTCTTGTTCTTCGGCCAGCCATTGTTCGATGGCGACATGGGCCTGGATCACTTCGTCGAAGTAGTCGGTGTAGTCGGTCATGGTTGTTTCCTGAATTTTTGCAGCGTCTGGTCTGACGTCTTCGCGGGCAAGCCTCGCTCCTACAGGATTCTACTGGGTGCCATAGATAGCATTCACACCAAAGATCCCTGTGGGAGCGAGCCTGCTCGCGATGGCGTCGACTCGGTCTTAGAGTTGCCCCTTAAGCCCAAACCGTTTCATCAACCCCGCCTCCAGCAACCCCTTTGGCAGCAACCCCGCCAACAACGGCAACGCCCGGCTGCCATTGCCCAGGCGAATCAGCCGCGGTGGTTTGCTCTGTTGGACAGCCTTGAGTAAACCAACGGCAAACTCCCTGGCCGGGGTCGGTTTGTCCTGTGAGGCCTTGGCCCGTGCACGAATGCCTTCACGCAACGCAAACCACGGCGATTGCTCAGTGATCAACTGCTCCGCCTCATGCCCGGCATTCTTGGCGAAGCTGGATTCGATCGCGCCTGGCTGCACTTCCATCACACGGATACCGAACGGTGCCAGCTCCATGCGCAGCGCATCGGTCAATGCGTGGACGGCGGCTTTCGAGGCGCAATACGCGCCGGCAAACGGCGTGACCAACACCCCCGAAACGCTGCCGATGTTCACCACCAATCCCTTGGCACGACGCAACACCGGGAACAGCGCGCGGGTCACGCCAACAATCGCGAACACATTGGTTTCGAACTGGCGCTGCATCGCCGGCACACCGCCGTCGAGCAGTGGCCCCATGGCGCCATAACCGGCGTTGTTGATCAGCACATCGAGGCCGCCATGTTGCTGGTTGATTCGCTCGCTTAACTGTTCGAGCGCCGCGCCGTCGTTGACGTCCAGCTGCACGGCCGTGAAACCGGCAGCGGCTAATGCGGCCACATCTTCAGCCTTGCGGGCGCTGGCCCAGACTTCGTAGCCGGCACCTTTGAACACATCGGCGAGGGCGCGGCCAATGCCGCTGGAGCAACCGGTAATCAACGCAACGGGCATGGCGCGGTCCTTGTGCAAAAAAATAGAGGGGGGGATCAGTCGGAGAAACTACCCTGCAAATGCTCGGCGCGAAACTCCAGGGTTTGCGGGCGATAGCCGGGGCGCAGCGGCGGCAGGGGCAAGCAGTCTTCCCAGTTGGCGCCGGCTTGCAGTTCGCCGGGGCCGCGATAACGCGGGGCGGCGTATTGATTGTCGGCCAGATTGACCGTATCGCCCGGCGCATACGCGGCGACGCGCCAGCGCAACTCGGTCAGCGGCACGTCGTTGCCGTTGTTCATGGTCAGCTTCAACGGCCGGTCTGCGGGGCAGTGTTCGGGCGCGTAGGTGATGCGCAACTCCAGGCGCGCCAGTTGCTTGACCTCGCGATTGTCCATCCAGATCACCCACGTGGCCACCAGGCCCAGGCCGATGGCGGCCGCCACCGAGACGGGCAAAGCCTTGGCTGGGTAGCGCAACAATAAAATCAGCCAGGTGATGACCAGCAAAACGCCGATGAACATGTTTGAACGCTCCTTGAACTCATGACCACCATCCTACCGAACGGCTGCGGGAATGGACATTCAAGGATCAGCCGTGATTGCCGTTGGTCGTCACTGTAATTTCTGACAGTAGCCAGCCCCGGCCACGAACGGTTAGATATCCAAAAGTAAACAGGAACGGGCCTGCATGCAGACCTCAGCGTTGGGAATGCACCACAAAACACCCAAAGTGTCGACCTTCGACCCGCGAGGGCTGCCAATTCGTTCGGTCGATTATTGGCGCGAGATCGAAGGTGTCCAGACTCAGGCCCGCATCAACCGAACCTTCCACAATGCCGCGGGATTCGCGGTAAAGCGCTGGGATCCGCGGCTGTGGTTGCTCCAGCAGCAAGATCCGATGACGCGGGCCAGTCTCACGACCGTGCATTCCCTTTCCGGTCATCCCGTCTGTACGGACAGTGTCGATGCTGGCTTACAGATCAGTCTGCTCGGCCTGGCCAATGAATTGCTGCAGGGCTGGGACAGTCGCGGTACCCGACGCGAGGTTCGCTACGACGACCTGCTGCGTCCCCTGGCGGTGTTTGAGCACGTCGCCACCCAGCCGCCCCGATGCGCCGAGCGCATGGAATACGGTCGCCCCGATCATGGCAACGATGATCACAACCCCTTCGGGCAGTTGATTCGCCACGACAGCCCCGGCGGGACGGTACTGTTTGAAGCGTTTGCGATCACCGGCCAATGCACCCGGCATGTCCAGCACTTCAACCTGGAAGCCGTTGCAGCGGATTGGCCGGAGCCAATAGTGGATCGAGAAAACCTGCTCGAGCCAGGCGAAGGGGCCCGCTCAACGTGGCGTTACGGTCCGTTGGGTGAGGTGCTGGAAACCGTCGATGCCCGGCAGAACGGCCAGACCTTCGCCTTTACCGTGGACGGTCGGTTACGCCAAGGCGCCCTGAAACTGGCCGGCAAGCCCGCTTGGCAAACACTGGTCAGCGACATCGAGTACAACGCCGAGGGACAGGTCGTACGAGAAGTGGCGGGTAACGGCGTACAAACAACGCTCACGTATGACCCCGAGGATGGGCGCTTGCTGGAGCGGCGTGCGTACAGCGACCGAGCCGGACTGCTGCAACATCTGTTCTACGTCTATGACCGTGTGGGCAATGTGTTGAGTATCGAAGACAAGGCGCTGCCGGTGCGCTACTTCAACAATCAACGCATCGACCCTCTCAGTCGGTTTATCTACGACAGTCTTTATCAGTTGATCCAGGCGTTTGGCTGGGAGGCAGGCAGCCGCAACCAGGGGCCGGACTCAGTCGGCCGCACTGATCCGGCAGCGGTCAGCAATTACCATCAGACCTACCGCTATGACGAGGGCTGCAACCTGCTGAAGCTGACGCATGTCGGCGCACAGAGCCCGGGGCGAGAACTGACAGCCGCGCGCTACAGCAATCGCTGCCTGCCCTGGCGCAACGGCGTGCCGCCAACCGAAGCAGATATCGCGGCTGCATTTGATGCCAAGGGCAACTTGCTGGAACTGGATCAGGGGCGCTTTCTGACGTGGAATGTGCGTAATCAATTGCACTCGGTCACCCCGGTAGAGCGCGATTCCGGACGCAATGACTGTGAACTCTATCTCTATGACGGCGCTGGCCAGCGGACGCGCAAAATTCGTTCGTTGCAGACCAACGCCAGAACCATGATGGCGGAAGTGCGCTACTTGCCGGGGCTTGTACTTAGTACCGACAGTGGCACCGGGGAGGTGCGGCAGGTCATCACCGCACAGGCCGGTCTCAACGCCGTGCGGGTGTTGCATTGGGAAAGCGTACCGCCGTCCGGCGTCAACGATCAGCACCGCTACACCCTGGTCGACCACCTGAAATCCTGCACCGTGGAACTGGCCGACGATGCGCAAATCATCAGCCAGGAACTCTTTTATCCCTATGGCGAAACCGCGTGGTACGCCGGAGCGGACGTGGTAGACAGCGACTATAAAACCATTCGTTATTCGGGCAAGGAGCGGGAGACCACCGGGCTCTATAACTACGGACTGCGCTACTACGTACCGTGGTTGTTTCGTTGGCTCAATCCTGATCCGAAGGGAGGTATTGATGGGCCCAACCTGTATCAGATGGCCCAGAACAATCCGGTCACCTTTATTGATGATGATGGAGCTGTCACGCGCAAAAAACTGGCCAACGGATTGTGGGAGCCGGTCATTGCGGCAGGTGCCGCGCGCGATATTCCGGATGCGCCATCTATTGATAGAGGAAAACCTAACTTGAGTGTGCCGGCGACCGGTAAGCCGACCAACATTCACAAGGCCCTGGAGGTAAGCGAGTTTAGCCGGGTGGAGGTCAGCACTACGTTTCTGGATCCGGTTCCTGGTCGATATTCGAAAGATATTCTTTCCGGCGTAAGTAATAAGAATGGCGGGGGCGAGTTTATATTCACCATGGACCAACTGAGTTACTCGGGAGCTAGAAAGGGGATGTTCAACGCATTAAGAATCGTTGATATCCCAAAGGGCGAGATTCCCGACAAAGCCAATGCGGTGTCTGGTTTCTGGGCTCCGCAAGGCGGTTATGTGGATATACCACTCAGGCCCACTGGAACCGAGCCTGATCATGTATTCACTCCAGGCTTCAGTGGTTGTTCTCTGACCGTGGATCAACTAAACGACAGTGTGCTTCGCGTCCGGCATGTGGAGGGCTCGAAGGAAAATGTGCAATACAACGAACTTTCCGCACGGGAACATGGGATGGGGCTTGGCGCGGCGATGGAATTTCAGGACTACGCCTATGCCTCGGACGGGCAAGGCCTACAGGAGTTAGTCACCACCGGTTTCGCATTTATGAAGTACGATCGAAAACAAAGTGCCTGGAATATTCATTATCAGACCATTCAAGGGGCAAGCGGTATCGAGCGCTACGCACCAGGCAAAACGGGCTTGTTCAATCGCTCGAACGCTGCTGTTTCCATTTATTCACAGACGAAGATCAGAAAGACCTTGGCCAAGCAGGTGGTCACTGCGAAAAGGTCCAGCAATGGATAACAAAAAGCCCCCGACCCACCCGCTGCGGATAGGGAAAACGCAGCGGACTGGACGGGGGCTTTTGTTTTTACTTAACGCTTACTGCGCGATGGTTTTCACCGACACGCCGCGTTCGATCGGGGTAGAGCGACCGTAGATATCTTCGAACCGCTCGATATCGTCTTCGCCCAGGTAGCTGCCCGATTGCACTTCGATGATCTCGAGTGGAATCTTGCCCGGGTTGCGCAGACGGTGAACCGAAGCGATCGGGATGTAGGTCGACTGGTTTTCGCAGAGCAGGAACACGTTTTCGTCGCAGGTCACTTCGGCCGTGCCGCTGACCACGATCCAGTGTTCGGCACGGTGGTGGTGCATTTGCAGGGACAGGCACGCGCCCGGCTTGACCGAGATGTGCTTGACCTGGAAGCGGCCACCCATGTCCACCGAGTCGTAGGAACCCCACGGACGATAGACTTCGCAGTGGTTCTGGGTTTCGCTGCGGCCTTGCTCGTTGAGGGTGTTGACCATTTGTTTCACGCCTTGGACCGAGTCCTTGTGGGCGATCATCATGGCGTCCTTGGTTTCGACGACCACGATGTTTTCCAGGCCGATCACCGACACCAGTTTGCCGTTGCCGTGAATCATGCAGTTTTTGCTGTCCTGGATGACCACGTCGCCTTTGGTGACGTTGCCGTTGAGGTCTTTTTCATTCACTTCCCACAGCGACGCCCAGCAACCGACATCACTCCAGCCGGCAGTCAGCGGTACGACGCAGGCGCGCTGGGTTTTTTCCATCACCGCGTAGTCGATGGAGTTGTCCGGGCAGCAGGCGAAGGTGGCTTCGTCGAAGGTGATGGTGTCGGCATCTTGCTCGCTGCGCTCAAGGGTCAGCAGGCAGGTGTCGTAGATGTCCGGATCGTGTTTTTTCAGCTCTTCCAGGAAGCGGCTGGCACGGAACAGGAACATGCCGCTGTTCCAGAAGTAACCGCCGGACTGGACGAACTCGGTGGCGCGTTTGACGTCCGGTTTTTCGACGAAGTGCGAGACACGGCTGACGCCTTCGGGCAGCAGCGAGTCGGCGGTCGATTTGATGTAGCCGTAACCGGTTTCCGGTTTGGTGGCCGGTACGCCGAACAACACCATTTCGCCGTTTTCCGCAGCGACGGTGGCCAGGGCCAGTGCGCGTTGCAAGGCTTTCTGGTCATCCAGCACGTGGTCCGCCGGCAGTACCAGCATCAATTCGTCACGACCTTCGTTGACCAGCATCATCGCGGTCAGGGCCACGGCCGGCGCCGTGTTGCGGCCGAACGGTTCCATCAGGATGCGCTGGGTTTCCAGTTTACGGTTGCTCAGCTGCTCGTTGACGATGAAGCGGTGGTCTTTGTTGCAGACCACGATCGGGGTGTCCATGCCTTCAAACACCAGGCGTTCCAGGGTTTGCTGGAACAGCGTGTGTTCGCCGGTCAGGGCGAGGAACTGTTTAGGGAATTGCTTACGCGAAAGCGGCCAAAGACGTGAGCCGCTACCACCTGACAAGATCACCGGAATCATGTTGTTACTCCTTGAAAATCGTATGGGTCAGAGCTACTGCGTTCTGTCGTTTCACTCTTGTTCTTATTCCGTAGCCAGGCCGTTTCACCGATCTCTGTAGCAGCTGCCGAGCCTGCGAGGCTGCGTTCGAGCGCGAAGCGGTCGTTATCCTGGCAACCCGGTCTCTCTGGAAGACCGAATGTGCCGGTTTTACGACTGCTGCGCAGCCGGACGCAGGCTTCGCCAGCTGCTACAGAGGGATCACCGTCCTGACGAAACTATTTAGCGCGTCGAAACCGGGCGTTTTACCCAGACTGGCGACAGGCTGCTGCCTTTACCGGTGACGTACAGCACGGCGGCTTCGCCGCGTTCCAGGGCAACCGGTTTCACGTCGCCGACTTTGGTGGCGCCGTCATACAGGGCCAGGCTGACTTTGACCGGGTTGATTTCACGCTCGCCACGGCCTTTGGCCGCCACGGACGGCACCACTTCGGTCTTGCCGTCAGCGGTTTTCAGGGTCAGGGCCTTGTCGCTGAGGTTCTGTACGCGAACCAGGGATTTTTGCTTGTTCTTGAACGGCGGCTCTTCGATCAGTTGCGGCGCGCCGCTGGCGTTGTTGACCAGGGTGTAATAGTGATCACCGGCCAGTTTCACCGGCAGGGTCTGGCTACCGACCTTGGCGCTGTAGTCGCCACCCGGCATGAAGCTGAAGTCAGTGCTGGACAGCGGCGCGACTTCGGCCAGGTTGGTGGAGCCGACGGTGGCGCTGACTTCAGCGTTACCGGCGTTGTAGACACGCACGAAGCTCGAACCTTTTGGTGCTGTCGGGCCGTAGAGTGCGCCGTCGCCAGCGAAGGCGGACATCGACAACACGCTCATGCCTGCAACGAGTGCGAAGGTCTTGGCGAGACGGCGAGGAGTAGTAGTGAAAGTCATGGTAGTACCTCTCTCTTTCAGTTTTGCGCCCGGTCGGGCGTCTCGGATTTAGTGTTTGCGGCTACGTTTTGTTGGTTTACGCCGGCAGCTTTGAGCTCTGCGACCCACTGCGGGTCGGCGTCACCGATTTCGTTGTTCACAGGCAGATAACGTTCAGGAAACTCCCAGATCAGCACCTGTGGCGGGCTGTTCTTGAAAGCATCACTTTTGAGGTAGCTGAGCATCGGCAGAATCGGGCCGTGGCCGTCTTCGGCGTAATTGACCACGTCGCTTTGCAACGCTTGTTTCAGCGCCCCGACGAAGTTCCAGTTAGGGTTGGCGCTGTAGCTGGTGCCGATCAGGGCCACCGGCACTTCGGTGTTGGCGAACAGCGCGTCATCACCGGCAGGCTGGTCTTGCGCCACCACGGTGTTGCGCTTTTGCAACGGTTCAGTCTTGGGCATCAGGTTTTCGAACAGCGGGTCCAGCGGCAGGAACAACCGCAGGTCGCCCTTGTGCGTGACTTTCTCCGCAGGTTCGGTGACGAAGCGTTGCGGCTCGCCGCTGAGCGGGGTTTTCTCGGCAATGGTTTTGGCCAGGGTCTCGGCGGCGATTTGCGCGCCTTCCGGGGTCCAGTGGGTGTCGGTGCGCAGGAACACTTGCTGACCGTCCAGCTTGGCTTTCAGCATCGGGCCGAACAGGTCGGGCGCGATGATCTTGTTGGCCGCCACGCGAGCATGGAAGTCTTCATAGAGGTTGGCGTGAATGCTCGAAGGTTTCACTGCGCCCAGGTGTTCCGGGTACAGGCGAGTCTTGGCTGGCACGATCGCCATTACCAGTTTCACGCCTTTGGCCTTCAATTCCTGACGTACGCCTTCTACGAGCGCGTAGTTGCCTTGCAGGTTCAACTCTTCGTTGACGATCGGGTTGAATTCTTCATCGCTGTACAACCATTGATCGCGACCGAGCACCACGCCCGGACGACCTTCGTTGAACAGTTTGAAATCCAGCGCGGCCCAAAGGTTGGTGCCCAGGCGCTTGATCGGGAACTCTTCGTCGTAATGGGTTTCCACGGCTTTGGCCCAGCGGCCGTTGAGCACCGTCGCATCGGCGTTGGTGCTGAAGCCGAAGAAGCTGCGCGTCGACCACAGGCCCAGCACCAGCAGGGTCACCATGAACAGGGCGATGTAGAAGATGCGTAATGAGCGGGTCATAGTCAGATCCCTCAGAACTGGAAGTAAAGGAACGGCGAGAAGCTTTGCGCCGAGAGTTTGAAAATCGAGGCGATGAACAGCACCAGCACCAGCGTGCGCATCACGTAACGCGACCAGTCAGCGGTCCAGTAAGCCGGTTGCACGGTGGCCTCAACGCCGACGGTGTAACCCGGTTCGTGGATGCTGCCCGGGTTGTCGCCCGGTACGGCTTTGATCATTCCAGGCGTGGCAGCAGCGGGGCCATCGGCCTCGACATTCACCACAGGCTTGGTCTTTTCTGGCGGCAGGTTGGTGTAGAAATCACGGATGCCGAAGAACGCCAGGGTCATGTAAGCCACCACCAGGGTCGCCACTTGCAGGCCGGTGAGGCTGGCCGCGTTGAGTTCCGACAACGACCATTCGCCGAAGCTGAACATCGCGTGGTACATGCGACCGGCGACGTGCAGGTTTTCCGAGCGGAAGATCACCCAACCCATGACCACGAGCAGGAAAGTCAGCGCCCAGCGGATCGGGTTGATGCTGCGTGGCGAGGTGTTGAGGCCCAGGGCCTTTTCGATCGCCAGCCACATACCGTGCCAGGCGCCCCAGATGATGTACGTGATGTTCGCGCCGTGCCACAGACCACCGAGCAGCATGGTCAGGAACAGGTTGCGATAGGTCATCAGCGTGCCTTTACGGTTGCCGCCCAGCGTGATGTACAGGTAGTCACGCAACCAGGTCGACAGGCTGATGTGCCAGCGACGCCAGAACTCGGTGATCGACTGGCTGATGTACGGCTGCTTGAAGTTTTCCATGAAGCGGAAACCCATCATCAATCCCAGGCCGATCGCCATGTCGCTGTAACCGGAGAAGTCGAAGTACAACTGCGCGGTGTAGGCGAGTGCTCCGAGCCAGGCATCACCCGTGGTCGGGTTCTGCAAGGCGAAGCAATGGTCGGCCACCACCGCCAGTGTGTCGGCGATGAAGACTTTCTTGATGAAACCCTGCATGAACCGCGTGGCACCTTCGGAGAACTTGTCGAGGGTGTGGGTGCGATTGTTGAACTGGTCGGCCAGGTCACGGAAACGCAACACAGGGCCGGCGATCAAGTGCGGGAAGATCGCCACAAACGCGGCAAAGTCGATCAGGTTGCGGGTCGCCGGGGTGTCCCCCCGGTAGACGTCGATGATGTAGCTGATGGACTCGAAGATGTAGAACGAGATCCCGATCGGCAACAGCACGTGGGTCAGGATGAACGGCGACAGACCGACCGAAGTCATCATCGCGTTGATGCTGTCGACGCCGAAGTTGGCGTACTTGAAGTAGCCGAGGATGCACAGGTCGACGCCCACGCCCAGGAGCAACCAGCGTTGTGCCGGTTTGGTCCGAACGCCTGCGGCACCGACTTTAAGGCCGATCCAGTAGTTCCACAACGTGACGGCTGCGAACAGCGCAAGGAAGTCCACACGCCACCAGGCATAGAACATGTAGCTGGCGAGCAGCAGCAGCAGGTTGCGATAGCGTATTCCGCTCAAGTAGTACATGCCGAGAAAGATCGGCAGGAACAAAAACAGGAACACGTTGGATGAAAATACCATCCCGGTCTCTCCATGTTTAACCACAGTCAAGGGCCAACGGCCCCCCCAAACCCCCCACCGAAAACCGGGGGATGTATTGCATTCAAATCACCGCGATCCCTGTAGGAGCGAGGCTTGCCCGCGAAGGCGGAGTGTCAGTCGACATCATTGGTGAATGTCAGACCGCCTTCGCGGGCAAGCCTCGCTCCTACAGGGATTTGTGTTTGGCTCTAGGAGCCTTTTTTGCCTTTCTCGTTGGCCGGGTCGTAGACCTTGGTCAGGTCACCCCCGAGGCGGAAGGTCTTGAACGGCTGCATCTCGTGTTTTTTCTCGAGCACATCCGGCGAGCAGGTGTAGAGCGTGCAGAACGGTTCGAGCCAGGCGAATTTCGAGTCCTCTTTCAGGTCGGTCATGTCCTGTTCTTTACCGTTCTTCTTCTCGAACTCTTCCGGGTCTTCGACACCTGCGAGCACTCGATCACCCAGGCGTTTCAATGCGCCGTTGTTTTCCTGACGCAAGTCCACACCGTTGACCTGAGCGAAACTGGCGATCATCGCCAGCGGCGGCAGGGCGTAGTTGTGGTAGGCGAGGGCGCGTTGCTGGCGCTTGAGCTCGTTGGGCAGGAAACCCTGGGCGTCAATCTGATTGGCGCCGACCTTGAATTCCTTCACCGACCAGTCGAACAGATCACGGCGGTTGGTGGCGATGGACGTTGCCATCACCGACCAGGCGGACCAGTACGAGTGGTTGTTGGTTTTTTCCAGCGGCAGGTTGTCCCAATCGCTGACCACCTGGTCCGCCATTTTGCTGAACCAGGCTTCGATCAACTGCGACTCTTGCTGATGGTTCGCCAACGGATGGGAGTCAGAGAACTTCAGGCGAATGTAGGACGAGGCCATGCTGCCCAACGCCCATTTGCGCATGGACTTGCCGGTGTGGTTGAAGTCCTTGGACATCAACGCATCGGCCTTGGCCCAGGCGGTCAACCAGTTCAACGTACAGTCAAGCTGTTCCGGACGACCGTCACGCATGTACTGCATCACGAGCTTGCTGGTGCCGCGCTCAATCTTGGTGATGTCGGCAGTGGTGTCGCGGAACGCTTTTTCCGAGGCTTCGTTCAGGGTCGAACGGGCCTTGTCGGAACCTTCGTATTTGCTGCGAAATTGCAGCGAGCCGGTGTACGGCGTCGGGACCGCGTCACAGCCTTCGCTCTTGTCGCCGGTTTTGACTTTTTCAATCGGCGCGAAGTAGCCCTGTGGCGGACGCAGTGGCGCGGCAGCCTGGGTGGCGCCGGCGAACATCGCCAACGTCAGCAGGGAGGGCGCGATTAACTTTTTCAAAGTTCGGGTTTGCATGCATGTCATAAGAGATTGCCTCACTGCCCGGCTTGAGCGGTACGTTGCCCAGCGCCAGGGAATACATTGCGTTTGCAGATCTTCGCTTCGACTTTCTGTGGAGTGGCACCCGCTTCAGGGCCCTGGATTTCGACGGCCAGCAGATTCTGCGAGGCCCAGTCTTCGTCCGTGCGCAACTCAAAGGCGAAACGCCCGTCGGTGTCGGAGGTTTCCGGTTTATCGATCTTGATGTCCTCGTGGCGACCGTTCATGTACCAGAGGGTGGCTTGCAGAGTTTTCACCGATGGATCGGCGAAGCGGATGTCGACCTGGTGACTGCTGTTTTGCAGGTTCAGGTTCTTGCTGTTGACCATCAATTCGTTCTTGCCCGGTTTCAACGTGGTGCTGCCGGTCATCTGTGCATCCTTTCCTTCGCAACCGTTGTCCAGCAGCGCCATCATCTGGCGGTAGATGGTTTCCTGGTCGAGGCGATAGAGCGGCGAGAATTCCCAGATCAGAATCTTCGGCGGCTTGGTCTGGAATTCTTCGCTGCCCAGGTACTGCAGCATCGAACCTTCCAGTCCACCGCCGGGGAACGCCACGTTGAGGATGTCGGCGCCGATGGCCTCTTCGAGGAAACCGGCGAAGTTGTAGTTCTTGCCACTGTGGCTGGTGCCGACCAGGGTGATCTCTGGATTGCCAGAGTCACTGAACAGGTCGCCGTCCGCTGCTTCGCCCTTGGGCTCGGTGGTGAACTGATCCATGTACTGGACCGCGTAGCTGGTGCCACAGAGTTGACCGGCCATGTTGTGTAACGTTCCGGTCTTGCCCATGCGACCCGACTTATGGCTCTCGAATTCGCGCTTGGGAATGTCAGCGAACTCAGGCAATTGCTTGATTTTCTCGCCGACGATTTTCGCTGTGCGCTGGGCGCCATACGGCGTCCAGTGTTGGTCGCCGCGGAAGTAGAAGTCGTGGGCCTGCAAGGTGTCGGGCAGCGATTCGTTGGTCAGCGGCGACAGGTCCGGCACCACGTAGCCCATGGCGGCGAAACGCCCGAGCATGGTCTTGTAGTTCTTCAGTGCCTTGTCGAAATCGAATTTGGCTTTGTCTTCCGGATTGAGCTTGTTGCGGTTTACCAGGCCACGGGTCGGCTGGTAAACGACGACCAGTTCTATGCCTTTGCTCTTGAACGCATCGTGCAGCTCTTTCATGCGTTTGTAGCCGGCGGGCGTGGTGTCGAATTCGGTGCGCAAGTCTTCCTGGGTACGGAACAGCCAATCGCCCTGAGCCTGCACCAGCGTGGTGAAGTTCTGCTGATAGCGCGTGGTGTAGTTCTTCGCGTCGTGGGCTTCGGGGCACAGGTTGCAGCACGGTTCGGCGCTGAAGGCAGGTGCTTTGGCTTCATCGGCACGAGCGCCGGCGCTGGCCGCGAGAATGCCGGCGGTCAGGGCCGACAGGCTGAGTAATTTGATCAAGTGTGGGTGCATAAAATTATCCTCAGTCCTGCATTTCGGTCTGGCGTTCGACAGGGTCGATCAGCACGGCTTTCTGCTGGCGCACCAGCAGGTCGAGAATTTCATCCTGGCGCTCGCCAAGAATCCCGTTGAAGCTGATGCCACTGGATTTGGTCGGGGCGAGCATGGACACGCGGTACAACTCGACGCTCAGCGGCGAGTCGATGGACAGCGGTCCGCTGCCGTTGCCGGCCAGTTCGCCACCGACGATGATCAGCGAGACCTGCGCGTCGAACGGGTCGAGCTTGATGTCCCGGTCGGTGTCGCTCAGGTCCTTGATGTGGCCGTACACGCCCGTCAGGCCGTTGGCCATGGCGAGGTTTTCGTAGAGGCGAATGTTTACGCTGTTACGAATACGGATGCCGTGGCGACGGTTGCTGATCACCTTGTTGCCGTAAATCAGATTGTCGCCACTCTCGTAGAGGGTGATGCCGTCCGTGTGGTTCTTGTAGATCTCGTTGTAGGCGATCAGGTTGTTCACGCTGTTACGGTCGATCACCAGGCCCGACAACTTGTTGTCGTAGCTGCGGTTGTTGAAGATGAAGCTGTTGTTGACCTCACGGGAAATAATGATCCCGTGTTTCTTCTTGGTCCCGAAAACGGTGTTGTCGGCGATGATCAGACCGTGTGAACGGTCATGCGGGTCGATGCCGTAGACGATGTTGTCTTTGTAGGTGTTGCCCTTGACCACGAAGTCCTGGGTTTCGTAGCAGTAGAAGCCGTACCACATGTCCGAGAACTCGGAACCGACGATCCAGCCGGTCGGTTCAGGGCGCTTGAGCACCTTGGCCATGTTCGGCGTGTATTGGGAAATACTCACGCCGTAGGACTTACTGTTGGCGTAGCCGAAACTGGCGATCTTGCTGTTGGCGATGTAGGTCTCGGTGCCGCCCCAAGACAGCATGAACGGACGGAATTCCTTCGGCGACTTGAAGACCGCCGGGCCGTTTGCTTTCTCGCTCCAGCCAGTGATCTTGGTATCACGCACAAACAATTGGCCGTCGTTGACCAGGAACGAACCGGACTCTTGGGACAGGCGCAGTTCCTGGGTCTGCTTGTCGATTTCCAGGATGCCTTTCTCACCCACCACGATCGGCAACTTCGCCAGGAACACGCCCGGCGATGTTTCGCTGAAGTACTGCTTGGGTACTTTCTTGGCCAGGTCCTTGAGGTTCATGTAGCCGTCGTCGATGAAGATCGCCTGCGGGATGCCGTGCTGACGCACCACCCACTCGGCCATCTTGTTATCGCCGCCGATGAAGTCCTTCAGGGCGTTTTCCTGCATCATCCGGCGCACGCTGATTTTGCCAGCCTTGGTGCGCACGATTTTCGCGGCGATGGCTTCGGCGGTGTAGCCGGAGGTGTCCGGCAGTTTCGGTTTTTCCAGTTCCAGCGGTGCGGTCGGTGCGCTGCTGACGGTGTAGGTCTTGGCCTGTTGCAACCCTTTTGCAATGGTCGCCGGTTGCCCTTTTTGAATGGGCGAGGCCGGCTCCACTGTGGCGAAGGCTGCCGTGCTGGCCAGCAGCATCGCGCCGGCCAGCAAGGTTATCGAGCCTCTCTTCGGACTGTTCATGTCAGGAACTCCCTTAGCGGTTCGCATCAGAAGCGCCAGATCACGTCGATAAACGCGCGGTGCATGTACGAGTCGACGCCTTTGCCATACGCATCGCCTGGCTTGAACACACCGCCGCGCAAACGCACGAGGGCCGAAGGCTCATCGATCGACTGACTGAGTGAGGCTGGCAGCAGGCCTTGCTTGAAGTACTTGGTGACGACCACGTCCATTTCCTGGCCGAGGTCCTTGCTACCGTCTTCCAGCGGCAGGGACGTGCTGGAAAGAATCGCCCCGGTGCCGTCGTCGGTATTGTTCTCGACGGCGTTGATGCCATTGCTGCCAACCGGCTTGTTACCGTCGACACGCCAGAATTTGTGGTAGATCACGCTGGCGTCGTATTCGTCGTTGAGCATCCACGAACCGAACAGGGTGGCGGTCTGCATGTTTTGCATTTCGCCACGGAAAGCTTCGCCGAAACGGTGAACCCGCGAGCGGGTGCCGGTGTAGTTCGAGCGGTTGCTTTCCAGGCCGTTCTGTTCGTAATCGGCGCTGGCGCGGGCATAGGCTGCACCGACTTGCCATTGCGGATCGAGGCGCAGACGCACGCCCAGGTCAGTGGCCCAGCCATCGACGTTGCCGCTGGTTTTGGCTTGTGCCGGCGCGGTGCCGTCGGCGTTCAGCGGGTTGACCTCGTCGCGGTCGCCACTCATGCCGGTGACGCTGCCCCAGTAGTTGACGGTGTTGGTGTTGCGCCAGTTGTAGGCATCGCTGTCGGCGGTCAGGCCGATCCAGCTGATGTCGCCGTTCTGTTTCTTGTCCAGAGAATCGGCAGGAACACCCGGCTGCGCGTAGTCGAGTTTGCCGTCATCGTGGGTGTGATGACCGCGAATGCCGACCCAGTTGCCCGGCGTCCACTGATACGCCGCATCGGCGTAAGCGTGCAGGCGATCCTTGTCTTTTGGGGCCAGTTCGGTGAGGTCGGTGCGGTACTCGCTGAAGCGTTCGGCCACACCGGCGTTGGCGCGCAACAGGGTGGTGTCGAAGGTCCAGTTCAGGGCTTCGATGTTGGTGTCGCGCCATTGGCCGTCATCGTTGTGCAGGCGCTGGCGACCGAGCTTGAGGATCTCGCCGGGGTACGGCGTCAGGCCGCTGTAGCCGACCCAGAACTCGCGCATCGCCAGGTAGTTTTTCTTGCTTTTGCGGTCACCGTTGTCGGTGGCCTGGGTGCCGTCGCTGTCGGACTGTTGCAGGGTGTCCGTCTCGATGATGTCGGTGGACGTCACGGCCTGGCCCATGGCGTAGCCGCTCCACGCGCCGCTCTCGCCGTAGATCCATGGACGCAGGTCGAGGCCGACGCCGTTGACGTCGCCGCCGCTTGCGGTACCCAGGTCGGTGTCGTCTTCGGACTGGGCAGTGATTTTCACGTCAAGGCCGTAGTTTTTGCTTTCAGTCAGGGCCGCCAGGGTCGGGCACGACCACAAGAGGGCGAATGAGAGGCCAATACCGGCCTTCACGAATGGATTCAACTTCATAGGGATTCCTCGCCGTCTTCTTCTTGCAGGGCATGCAGTTCCAGCGTGTTCTGGCTCAAGGCACCACGAACGTCCTGTTCTTGTTTCAACAGGCGTTTGGCCTCGGCGAGCTGGGCAGGCGGCAGTTGGGCTTCGAGTGTTTGCGCAAGCTCGGTGGCTTGCGGGGTGTTCTGCGCCTTGGCCAATTGGCTGAAGACGTAAGCGTTAAGCGGGTCGGGCTTGGTGCCCTTGCCTTGGGAAAACAGTTGGGCAATGGCGAAGTCGGCACTGTTCTGGCCGTTGCGCGCAGCCTTGAGCAGGTGGTCCAGCGCTTTCTGCGAATAAACCTGGCCCAGGTAACCGCGACGGTAGATCTGGCCGAGGTAGTAATCGGCGGCCACTTCTCGGTCGACGGCTTTCTTGAAGTGTTCTTCGGCGGCCTTCGCGTCGGCCGGCACCATTTTGCCTTCGTAGTAGAGCTTGCCCAGCAACAGTTCGGCACGTGGCTGGTCGGCGGCGCGGCCGTTGTCCAGGTACTTCATCATCGTGTCGACGTCGCCCAGTTCCGGGAAGTCGTAGAGCAATTGCGCGAGGCTGACCCAGGAAGCGGGGTAGCCCGGAGCGATGCCTTCGAGCAGCGACTGAGCGGTTTTCTCGTCGGTCTTGCCCAAGGTCGCATCACCCAACACGCGAGCGACGCTGTCCACGCGTTGAGCGGTGACCGTGCCGCGAGCCTGAGCGGCTTGCATCTGCTTGATCAGCTCGGCCTGTTGCTCTGGCTTGGCCTGTTTCTGATAGACCGTGGCCAGTTCGACGTAGCAGATGTCCGTGGTGTTCAACGCGGCTTTGCAGATGGTTTCCACTTCGTCCAGGTGCTGGTCGTAAGTGCCCTGGGTGCGATAGAGCAGCACTTGGGCCAGGCCCGCTTCCGGCTTGCCTTCGGCGCGCCATTGGCTGATCTGCTGCTGGGCGTTGACGTTGGGGAAACTGTGCGGGTATTGCAGGTACAGCATCGCCAGCGGGATCAGCGTATTGCCTTCGCCAGCGGCCGAAGCTTTTTTCAACAGGCCCTCGGCTTCGTGCTGTTCGGCTTCGGTGGAACCGGGTTTGGCCACCAGCAGACGACCCAGGCGAGCCTGGGCCCGCGGCGAGACGCTGGCCGCGGCGCGGTAAGTCGCCTCGGCCTGTTTGATCTGCGCCGAATCACGGCTATCGACCTGGATATCGGCCAGGCCAACCTGTGCTTCGCTGTAGCCCAGGTCTGCCAGTTGCTGGTAATTCTGCGCCGCCAGCGCGGTATCGCCGCGCTTGAGGGCTTCGTTGGCCAGACGCTGGTCGGGCAGGCCGACGCACCCGGCCAGGCTCACGGCCAGGGCCAAAGCACACACCGTACCCATGTGGGAGCCGGCCTGCTGGCGATTCAAGCGGCTCGGTACATCAGACAAACCGCGGCGATCCCATCGCGAGCAGGCTCGCTCCCACAGGGACTGCGGCGTATTCGAGATTTTTGTGATGGTCACGGGCATGTCCTCTGCTTAAAGACCGGAAGCCATGGCTTTGTCGATCAGCCAGTTCAGGTTCGGACCACGGGTGCTGTTCACTTCAACCGGGCGACCGGCGAACTTGCTGTCCAGTGGCTCGTCAGGCTGGATCAGCACGCGGATGTCGGAGGAAAGGTCGGCGCTTTTCAGGCTGGTGCTGCTGACGATCTTGCCGCTGCGGGTGGTTTCTTCGCCGGCAATCTGGAAGCTGACCGTGCTGCCTGGACGCACATCGGCGAACTGGCGATAGGTGAAGCGCGCTTCAATGTTGGCTTCGCTGTTGCGCGGCACCAGTTGGAAGATCACGTCGCCTTTGCTGGCGTACTGACCGTTGGCGACCATTTGCTGGGCCACGGTGCAATCGCACGGCGAGGTCAGGGTGCCGGTCATTTGCTTGCCGAACAGCTCTTCAACCTTGGCCGGTTGCAGTTGATTGTCGTCAAGATGGCCCTTGAGCACATCGAGCATGCTGGTGCTGAATGTCGCGAGCGGAGCGCCTTTGGCGGCAACGCCGTCGGCCTTGATCAGGCTCTGTACGGTGCCGTCACGCGGCATGGTGATGTTCATGCCCGGCACGCTGACCAGACCGGCCTGGGCGTGGCTGACGAAGTACATGCCGTACACCGACTTGAAGATGAAACCGAACGCCGCCAGGCCGACGATGAAAATCGCCAGGCTGAAGGTCACTGCACGCAGACGACCGAACGCGGTCATGCCGTGGCCGCCGTCCTTCATCTTGCGCGCCTTGGTGAAGTTGTCGCGCTGCAGGGTCGCGAGCATTTCACCCATGCTGACGATGTCGCCGGCCAGGTGCGAGGTGATCAGGTGGCGCAGGGTCGAAATGTCTTGTGGTTCCAGGTTCTGGAACTGGCAACCGACACGACCGGTCGGGCGGTCGAAGGAGCGCACTTGCAGCTCCACGTCCATGGCCAGGCCGAGGTTATCGATGACAAATTGCAGGCGAGCCTTGTACACGTCGCCGATTTTCAGCGGCAGTTGACCGGCGTTGAAGGCCAGACCGCCAGCGGAGAGGTCGATCACTCGAGCTTCCATCGGGGTCCGGTCGGGACCGAAGAAGCGCAGCTTGGCCGGGATTTTTACTCGGGCGTGCTGGCGCTGGGCTTCTGACTCATGCACTACGTTGGCGTTGACGGCGGTATTCATATGGGCGATTTCCTAGTTAATTCAGGCGAGTTCGGTCAGACCATCATCAGCAGCACGGCAACAAAAATGCTGCCGGCGGAGAAGGTCATGGTCCGAGACGACCAAGTGTTGAACCAACCTTGAAAGCTGGCGAGATCACGGGTCAGGGAAGTGGGCTGGCGACTCCAGGACTGTCGGTCGAGGCGGAAGAACACGTAGATCTTCACCATCGCGCCGACGATCTGGTTGTAATAGAGAATCGCCGGGTAGGCCGGGCCGATCCGGTGACCGGACAACGACAGCAACACGGTCAGGATCAGGCGGGTAATGCCGATCCACAGCAGGTACACGAGGATGAACGCGGTGCCGTACTTGAAGCTGGCGATCAGCGCGACGGTCAAGCCCAGCAGCGAGGTCCACATCGATACGCGCTGATCGAACAGCACCACCGAGGTGAACAGGCCGAGGCGTTTAACCCCCAGGCCCAGGGCGCGGGCGTTTTGACGCAGGTTGTTGCCGTACCAGCGGAACATCAGTTTGCGACTGGCCTTGATGAAGCTTTTTTCCGGCGGGTGTTCCACGGTGTGGATCGCGGCGTCCGGCACGTAGAACGTGTCGTAGCCCAGGCGCATCAGGCTGAACCAGCTCGACTTGTCGTCACCGGTCAGGAACTTGAAGCGGCCCAGGCGCCAGTGTTGCAGCGAGTCGCTTTCCACGTCGGCGATGAAGCCCGGGTTGGTGACCACGGTGGCGCGGAACACCGACATCCGGCCGGTCATGGTCAGCACGCGCTTGGACAGGGCCATCGAGCACATGTTGATGTGGCGCTGGGCGAATCGCAGTTTGTGCCACTCGCTCATGATGTAACCGCCGCGCACTTCGCAGAACTCGTTGGTGGTCAGGCCGCCGACATTGCCGAACAGCTGGAACCACGGCACGGTCTTGAGCACGGTGCCCTCGGCGAGCACGGTGTCGCCATCGATCACGGCCACCACGGCGCGGTCGTCCGGCAGGTGGCGGGAGATGGCGCGGAAACCGTAGGCCAGGCCATCACGCTTGCCGGTGCCAGGAATACGCACGAAGTCGAGCTTGACCCGATCCGGCGGATTCATTTTCGTCCAAAGGCTTTTCACCAGCTTCTCATCGGACATTTCGACGATGGAGCACACCATCGTGGTCGGCAGGCCGCAGTCGATCGCTTCGCGGATCACTGAGGCGTAGACCTGAGCGGTGGTCAGCGCGTCAATACGGAAGCTGGTGACCATCAAGAACACATGGGACGGGTCTGCCGCTTTACCCAGCTTGCGCACTTTGCGCCGCAGGTGCGGGTAGACCACGTACAGAAACAGCATCCCGCGCACAAAGTGCGTGGCGCCCATCGAGTAGCGCCAGATGCCGATGAAACCGATGAGGAAGATAAAGTCCTTCGAATCGGAATCGAATGTGGACGCAGGCAACGCCATGGCGATGCCCATCAAAATACTTAAGTAAAACAGCCAACCGGCGGCCTGAAGTAGGCCGTGCTTTAGCCTGTGCATAATCTGCATCCGTCTCTATCTCGGGCGAGCCTGTCGGGTGGCCCGATGGGGTTAAGGCAGGCGAAAGACCGGCCGGGGGGGGGGAATCCCCCGGCCGGAAAACTGACTTACCAGCAGATGCCTTCAGTCCGGCCACTGACGCTGGTGGCTTTGGACATGAAGCCGACCAGGTCGACCACTTGCTTGCCGTGTGGAGCGTTCTGCGCCAGGGCGCGGAATTTCTCGTCACGGTTGCCGAGGATGATTACGTCGGAGTTGGCGATCACGTCGTCAAAGTCGGCGTTGAGCAAGGACGAGACGTGAGGGATCTTCGACTCGATGTAGTCCTTGTTTGCGCCGTGGACACGGGCGTATTCGACGTTGCTGTCGTAGATGCTCAGGTCGTAACCCTTGCCGATCAGCATTTCCGCCAGATCCACCAGCGGGCTCTCGCGCAGGTCATCGGTGCCGGCCTTGAAACTCAGGCCCAGCAGGGCGACTTTGCGTTTGTCGTGGCTGGAAACGATGTCGAAGGCGTTCTGCACCTGGGACTCGTTGCTGCGCATCAGCGAGTTCAGCAAAGGCGATTCCACGTCCAGGGCACCGGCGCGGTAGGTCAGGGCGCGCACGTCTTTCGGCAGGCAAGAGCCGCCGAACGCGAAGCCTGGGCGCATGTAGTACTGGGACAGGTTCAGCGTCTTGTCCTGGCAGACCACTTCCATCACTTCGCGACCGTCGACGCCGCACGCCTTGGCAATGTTGCCGATCTCGTTGGCGAAGGTCACCTTGGTGGCGTGCCACACGTTGCAGGTGTACTTGATCATCTCGGCGACAGCGATGTCCTTGCGGATGATCGGTGCGTCGAGCTCTTCGTACAGCGATTGCAGAACGTCACCCGAGGCCTTGTCGAACTCGCCGATGACGGTCATTGGCGGCAGGTCGTAGTCAGCGATCGCGGTGCTTTCGCGCAGGAACTCAGGGTTCACTGCAACGCCGAAATCAACGCCGGCTTTTTTGCCGGAGCAGTCTTCGAGGATCGGGATGACAACGTTTGCGACGGTGCCCGGCAAAACGGTGCTGCGAACCACGATAGTGTGGCGGGTGGTCTTGTCACGCAGGACAAAACCGATCTCGCGGCACACGGCTTCGATGTAGTTCAGTTCCAGGTCGCCGTTCTTCTTGCTCGGCGTACCGACGCAGATCATCGACAGGTCGGTGTCGCGAATCGCTTCGGCGAAGTTGGTCGTGCCGCGCAGTTTGCCCGTCTCGATACCCTTCTTCAGAAGTTCGCCCAGACCCGGTTCAACGATCGGCGAACGGCCGGCGTTGATCATATCGATTTTGTCTTTGGCAACATCGACGCCAACGACGTCATGGCCCCGTGCAGACAGGCAACCGGCACATACTGCGCCGACGTAACCCAAACCAAATATGCTGATGCGCATCGCAATTACCTCTGTGTTTATCAAGCCATTACATGGCCGGAGTTAATGGTGTTCAGCGGTATAGTGCACTCGCAAGTGCGGCCTTACAGGCGCCGAAGCGCCGCGTGCAGGCATACAAAGTTCCGAGTGTCTAAATAAGTGCACTCAAGATGTGCGCAACTAGGCCTTATTATTCTGATGTGCCCTGTTATGCAGCCGATCTTCTGATCAGAAGACATTCGTGCAATGGTCTTGCGCGCTTAATGTCAGGCGGAAGCCCGTAAATCAAGCGGTTGGGTGCTCAGGAGAGCACGTTTATAGGGGCGCAGCCTTGGCCTTGAAGGGGATAGTGATGAGCGTATCTCCTGTCCTTTATGTGTTGCCCAAATTAGAGGCCCAGTCTGCAGAAGTTAATGTGACAACTTCGCTACGTGACGCTCTTCTCTGCGTAAGTTATCTCGTACATGCATTGAGAGAATCGTTACCGGTGGTATGAGCTACGCATTTGGACATAGTTCCAGCCCGCCCATCGCGAATTCTGAAATTTCTTGAAATATTGAGAAAGATGGCACTGCTCTCAGATTGATAGCACTTACCGTTTGGCCCTTTATATATAGGCTTATTATCGAGTCAGATAGTTTTGTGCCACTACCGATAAAAATTTTCAGTGCCACTACTGAAAAAAATAATCAAAGTCGAGTGAAACAATAGTTAGAAAATCGAGTGATGTATTTTTGGCGCCAATAAAACGGCAAATATGGCGGGGAATTGTTGGACGATCAGACGGCGGTGCACGACGAATTTTTACTGTCGTGCACCGATCGGGTGCTTACTCTGGCGCGTGATCGCGCAGGAATACCAGATGGTCCGGTTTAGACTGCTCGGCACTGTAGCGATAGCCTTGAACGTCAAATTTTTTGAGGTCTGCCGGGTCGTTGACGCGCTCTTCAATGACAAAACGACTCATCATTCCGCGCGCTTTTTTTGCATAGAAGCTAATGATCTTGTATTGGCCGTTCTTAAAGTCCTTGAAGTCGGTATTAATGATGCGCGCGTTCAGGGCACTGCGTTTGACCGAGGAGAAGTATTCGTTGGAGGCCAGGTTAAGCAACACGTCGTCGCCCTGATCGGCCAGGGCTTCGTTCAGCCATTCGCTGATCCGGGTGCCCCAGAACGCATACAGATCCTTACCACGGGCATTCGCCAGTTTGGTGCCCATCTCCAGACGATAAGGCTGCATCAGGTCCAGAGGGCGCAGCAGGCCGTACAGGCCTGAGAGCATGCGCAAGTGCTGCTGGGCGTAATCGAAATCGGCTTCGCTGAAGGTTTGAGCGTTGAGACCGGTGTACACGTCACCCTTGAAAGCGAGCAACGCCTGCTTGGCGTTTTCCGGTGTGAACGCTGGCGTCCAGCTGCCGAAACGCGCGGCGTTGAGGCCGCCGATCTTGTCGGAGACGTGCATCAACTCACTGATCTGCGCTGGCGTCAGGTCGCGCAGCTGCATGATCAGCTTCTGGGAATGGTCGAGGTATTGCGGCTGGGTGAAGCGCTGGGTCGCCGGCGGTGTTTCGTAGTCGAGGGTCTTGGCGGGGGAAATCACCATCAGCATGAAGTCGTCTCCTTTAATCGTGGGGGCGATTCTAGGGGGTTGAGCCGGTTCACTCCAGCTATCAAGTCCATAGGTGATCGGTGGTTTGACTGGATGGGCTTTTGTGGCGAGGGAGCTTGTCGGATCGCCGCACCGTCCCGCTCGAGCGCGAAGCGGTCGCAAGATTGCTGCGCAGGTTTCACCAGAAGGAATCAGATCGCAGGTTTGGGGCTGCTTCGCAGCCCAGCGGGAGCAAGCTCCCTCGCCACAATGGGTTCGGTGCTGCTGCGGGAATGTGGGCCGGATCAGCTATAGTGCCGCGCGGGTTTTGTTATGGAGACATCCCTTTGCGTATCGTTTTTCTATTATCGGCCTGGCTATTGAGCTTCGGTGCCATGGCGGCGCCCGGCGATGTGGCGACGCTTGATCGCAGCACATGGCCGGAACAGCTCAGCAGCCCGACGCTGTTCGACGTGGCATCACGCGCCGAAATCCTCATGTTCGCGCGGGTGCTGCTCGCCAGCGAATCGCTGGATGAAGCGAACCTGGCCCAACGCCTGGGCCTGCGCAAGATTAATCTGGAGGCCGTCAACAATCTGCGCCAGCGCCTGTGGCAGCGCTTGCTCGCCAACTACAACTTTGCCCAGCAGAGCTGCGATCAGGATGCCTCCTTTTGTTTCCTCGTCGAGGACTTGGACACCCTGCGCCAGCAAGCGGCCAAGTTTCAGGTCAGCGACGACAGCTATTACATCAAGTGGTCGGAGCCGAGCCGATTGTTCCACGCCCAATACCTCGACGAGCAGATGCGCAAGGCCGCGCTGTTTCCACAGAGCAGCAGCGAAGTCGATCGTTTTGGCGACTATGAGCGCAACGGCGACGAGATGCATGACCGGTTGTTTTTGCTGACGTTCGACAGCGCCGCCAATGTCACGCCGGACAACACCGGCTGGGTCACGGAGTACCTGCGCAAGTCCAACATGAGCGGCACCTTCTTTGTGCTGGGTAAAGACATCCAGGCGCGTCTTTCCGAGCGCTCGGTGGCCAGTCTGCAAGTGACGTATTCGACGCAGTGCATCGGTGTGCAAGGCTGGGAGTTTCGCTCCCACAGCCACTGGCAGGACTGGCAGGATTCGGTGCGCCGTAGCGTCGACCTGGTCAAAAGCAAACTGCCGGAGAATTACGTGCCGCTGTTTCGCCCGCCGGATGGCCAGCGCCGCTCGGATGCCGAAGGCTTCTTCAAGGCTCAGGGTTTGCAAGTAGCCTTGTGGGACATCGATGCCCAGGATGGCGCCGGCAAGCTCAAGGGCAACCCGAGCGCCCAGCGCGTGTTGACGCTGATGCTGCTGTGGCGACACGGGGTGATCAACTTCAATGTGAAGCAGGATGCCGTGAAAACGGCGATGCCCTGGCTCATTACGCAAACGGCGCAAAGCGGGATCGGTTGGGAGGATTGTCAGGACGCGTTTCGTTGAAACCGTCAAAAGCCCGGAATCATTGGAGAGGAGGGCAAAGCGGGGTGATTTTCGAGCAGATTTCGATGCAGGCGGACTTCCGACTTTAACGGGGTGATGGCCATCCGCCTAGTGCTATTGGTCACTCTGAAAAATAAACTTCAAAAAAACGTCAAAGTACTTTTTTCTGTCATGGGTTTTGGAGTATTACGAAGACAGACCGCCGAAACCTGCAACACAGGTGGCGTCTCCCAAGACCCCGCTATGGATGCAGTTCACTTGAGTCCCCGCAGGTGAATTCGGTAGTCACTTCGAGGCGCAGCACCGCCAAGGTATTGCGTCGAATGGCTCCCACAAAGGTGACCGAGTATGGATGATCACGGACGTAGTTCTTCCTCCAACCAGCCAATCCTTTATGTACTCGATACCAACGTATTGATTCACGATCCAAACGCCCTGCTAAACTTCGAAGAACACCACGTTGCCATCCCGATGACCGTGCTTGAGGAGCTGGACAAGCTCAAGAGCGGGCATCACAGCGTGGCTGCGGAATGCCGTCAGGCGATTCGCCTGATCGACAAGACCCTGGGCGATGCCAGCCCCGAAGACGTCGAGCTTGGCGTACCGATCCAGCGTGGCAAAAGTGGGCCCAAGGGTTTGCTGTCAATTCTGATGAGCAAGCGTGCCGAGCCGAACATCATTCTTCCCGAACACCTGAACGACAACATCATCATCAACCAGTTGATCGACTTGCACGCGCGCGAACCCAAGCTGCCCGTGGTGCTGGTCACCAAAGACATCAACATGCGCCTCAAGGCCCGGGCGTGCGGGATCGCGGCCGAGGACTACAGCACCGACCAATTGGTCGATGACGTATCGCTGCTGCCCAACGGTTACCACAACATGACCGGCTCCTTCTGGGACCTCGTGAGCAAGGTCGAAACCCGTCAGGACCATGGCCGCACCTGGCACCAGGTGAAGCTGATCGATAACCTGCCGGCCGTGCACATCAACGAGTTCATCATCGACGAGCAGGGCTTTGTCGGCTGGATCAAGGAGATTGAGGAAGACCGGCTGCTGATCCTTGACCTGCACCAGGAACCGTTGTTGCACCAGGAAGCCTGGGGCCTGAAACCGCGTGACATCTATCAGAGCCTGGCGCTGTACGCCTTGCTTGACCCGGATATCCACCTGGTCAACCTGACCGGTGCTGCCGGTTCCGGTAAAACCATCCTGGCCTTGGCCGCAGCGATTGAGCAGACCATGGTCAGCAAACGCTATCGCCGCATTATTGCGACTCGTAGCGTGCAGGGGCTGGACCAGGAAATCGGTTTCCTGCCCGGCACCGAAGCGGAAAAAATGGAACCTTGGCTGGGCGCCATTACCGACAACCTCGAAGCCTTGCACATGGATGACGAAAACACCCATGGCAGCGTCGATTACATCCTCAGCAAAGTGCCGTTGCAGTTCAAATCCCTCAACTACATTCGAGGCCGCAGCTTCCAGCAGAGTCTGATCCTGATCGATGAATGCCAGAACCTGACACCGCACCAGATGAAAACCATCATCACCCGTGCCGGTGCCGGTTCCAAAGTGGTGTGCCTGGGCAACCTGGCACAGATCGATACCCCTTACCTGTCCGCGACCAGCTCCGGATTGACCTACCTGACCGAACGCTTCAAGGATTTCCCGAACGGTGTCCACATCACCCTGCAAGGGGTGCCACGTTCGATTCTGGCCGAATACGCCGAATCGCATTTGTAACCACATAACCAGAACCGGGCGGCCCAAAGCTGCCCGGTTTTTTATGCCCACCACAAAACCCTTGTAGGAGCGAGGCTTGCCCGCGAAGACGGCGGCACATTCAACATCAATCTGTCTGACACGCCGCCTTCGCGGGCAAGCCTCGCTCCTACAAGGGCCATCCATCAAATAATCAAACGTGCGAAAAATTGACCCGCAGGTTTACAATCGACGCTCCTGATCAGGAGTAACCCTGTGCTGACTCATCTCGATTCCCAAGGTCGCGCCAACATGGTCGACGTCACCGAAAAAGCCGTGACGTTCCGTGAAGCGACCGCTCAAGCGCTGGTGCGCATGCTGCCCGAAACCCTGCAGATGATCGTCAGCGGCGGTCACCCCAAGGGTGATGTGTTCGCCGTGGCGCGCATTGCCGGCATTCAAGCAGCAAAGAAAACCAGCGACCTGATTCCCTTGTGCCATCCGCTGATGCTCACCGGCGTCAAGGTCGAGCTGAGTGCCGAAGGCGATGACACCGTGCGCATCGTCGCGCGATGCAAGTTGTCCGGGCAGACCGGCGTCGAGATGGAAGCCCTGACCGCTGCCAGTGTCGCCGCGTTGACGATCTACGACATGTGCAAGGCCGTGGACCGTGGCATGACCATCGAAAGCGTGCGGCTGCTGGAAAAACTTGGCGGCAAGAGCGGCCATTTCCAGGCAGATCAGCCATGAATGTCACCGTGAAGTTTTTTGCCCGCTACCGCGAAGCGCTCGGCGTGGACTCGGTCAAGGTTGAAGGCGATTTCGCCACCGTCGACGATGTGCGTGCGTTGCTGGCTCAGCGTGACGGTGCCGAGGTGCTGTGCGAGCAGAACCTGATGTGCGCCCGCAACGAAGACCTCTGCCAGCTCGACGAACCGGTGACTGACGGTGACGAAGTGGCGTTTTTTCCGACCGTGACTGGGGGCTGACATGGCGATTCGCGTGCAGTCCACGGCCTTCGATCCGGGGGCGGAAGTCAATGCCATGCACGCCGCCAATGTCGGCGTTGGGGCGGTGGTGAGTTTCGTCGGCTACGTGCGCGACTTTAATGACGGGCTCGATGTGGCCGGGATGTTTCTCGAGCACTATCCGGGCATGACCGAAAAAGCCCTCGGCAAAATCGCCCTGGAGGCGGAACAGCGCTGGCCGCTGTTGAAGCTTGAAGTGCTGCACCGGATCGGAGCCCTGGAGCCGGGTGAACCGATCGTCTTCGTCGGCGCCGCCAGCGCCCACCGCCAGGCGGCGTTCGACGCCTGCGCCTTTGTCATGGACTACCTGAAAACCCGTGCGCCGTTCTGGAAGAAAGAAAACACCAGCGACGGGCCGCGTTGGGTGGAAGGGCGTGACAGTGATCATGCGGCGGCGGATCGCTGGAAGCAGTAGACAACCTGTTATTTTGTTGTCGAAAGGTCTGACCCCATCGCGAGCAGGCTCACTCCCACAGTTGATCTCCATGAACACAAAATCTGTGTACGACGTAGATCCCTTGTAGGAGCGAGCCTGCTCGCGAAGGGCCATTCGCATCACCCAATATCTTCCTGACGCACCACCCGACCATCGGCCATAACCCCGATTGACGACTTATACATAAAAGTCCAGTATGGAATTATAAGTACAAAAAAAGGTGTTTCCTCCGTTTCAGCTCTTTCTTCTGTCTTGCCAAACCAACAACAACCCGCGAGAGAACGACCATGAAGAAACTCCCCCTCATCACCGGTCTGGCGCTGAGCCTGTTAGCGTGCAGCACGCTGTTCGCCGCCGACAAAACCCTGCGCATCGGCATTGAAGCCGCTTATCCGCCCTTCGCGTCGAAAACCGACAAGGGCGAGATCGTTGGTTTCGACTACGACATCGGCAATGCCCTGTGCGCGCAGATGAAGGTCAAGTGCGTGTGGGTCGAAGGAGAATTCGACGGTCTGATTCCTTCCCTGAAAGTGAAGAAAATCGACATGGCGCTGTCGTCCATGACCATCAACGAAGACCGCAAGAAGTCGGTGGATTTCTCCCACAAGTACTACTTCACTTCATCGCGTCTGGTGATGAAGGAAGGCGCGGCCGTGGATGACCAGTACGCCAGCCTCAAGGGCAAGACCGTCGGTGTGCAGCGCGCCACCACCACTGACCGTTACGCCACCGAGGTGTTTGAACCGAAGGGCATCAACGTCAAGCGCTACGGCAACAACGAAGAAATCTACATGGACCTGGCAGCCGGTCGCCTCGACGCCATTTTTGCCGACACCATCCCACTGAGTGACTTCCTGGCGATGCCGCGTGGCAAGGGCTACGCCTTTGTCGGGCCGGAGTTGAAGGATCCGAAATACGTGGGCGAGGGTGCCGGGATTGCGGTGCGCAAGGGTAATAGCGAGTTGGTTGCCGAGTTGAACACGGCCATTGATGGCATTCGTGCGAGTGGCGAGTATCAGAAGATTTCCGAGAAGTACTTCAAGTCGGACATTTACGGCGACTGATCAACCTATATCGCGAGCAAGCCCGCTCCCACATTAGTCCTGCGAACACAGGGCAAAATGTGGGAGCGGGCTCGCTCGCGAAGAGGCCGGATCAGCCAATACACATCGTTGGGCTCAGCCCTTCAATTCCTTCAAATGCTTGTAAACAGTCGCCCGCCCCATGTTCAGCACATTGGCCACATAGTTCGAAGCGCTTTTGCCCTTGAAGGCTCCTTCGGCGTGCAACGCCAACACCAGTTCGCGTTTGTGGTCGCGTGTCAGCAGGTTCAGGCTCAGCTGACGTTCGCGCAGCCAGGCGTGCAGGAAAGTATTGATACGCTCCTGCCAGTCATCGCGAAACAGTGAGTCCGGCTGCGGAATCAGCTTGCTTGGTGAGAGGAACAGGTCCAGCGCGGCCTTGGCATTTTCGAACAGCGAGATGTTCAGGTTGATGCACAGCACCGCCAGAGGATGGCCGTCGTTGTCGCGCAAGACACTGCTCAGGCTGCGAATCTTCTGGCCGTCCCAATTGAGCTTTTCATACGGCCCGATGTTCCGTTCGCTGACATCGTCGCTGAGCATGTCCTCCAGTGCCGCGTCATCGCCCACTTCCCGCTTGGACAGATTGTTGGCGATGTAATCGATTTTTTGCGTGCGCAGATCGTGCAGCACCACCTCGGCATGAGGGAAGAACAACGTAGCGATCGCATCGGCGATTGCCCGGTAGTTGTCCAGGGCCGGGTCTTTTTCAGGTGCGTTCATACAGTGGAGCTCCAGGCAGCGTCAGCGCCCTGCAAAAAGGGCGCTGGAAGTGTGCCGCAATCGTGTCGACACGTCACCTGAGGACGAAAGTCAGCCCAGGCGGGCGGGGGAGAGCATCTCGGCGTCCAGGCCGAAACGGCTGAGCTGTTCGGGCAAGGCTTTACCGCGTACCAGCGCTGCGCTGGCCTGGCCCATGGCCGGGGAAGTCTGGATGCCGTAGCCACCTTGCGCCGCGACCCAGAACAGCCCTGGCACATGTTGATCGAAGCCGCAGATGAGGTCTCCGTCTGTTACGAAACTGCGCAGACCGGCCCAGGTTCGGTTCGGACGGCGGATGGTCAGGGTGGTGGCTTCTTCGATCTGGTAGATGCCCATCGCGATATCCAGCTCTTCGGGCTGCACATCGTGTGGCTCGACCGGGTCGGCGTTGGCTGGCGAGCCGAGGAACATTCCGGCGTCGGGTTTCATGTAGAACGATTCGTCGAGGCTGACTAGCATCGGCCAATGGTGGATGTCCACGCCCTCGGGGCCGGCGAAGATGAATGCCGCGCGCCGCTTCGGTTGCAGGCCCAACGGCTTGGCGCCGGCCAGCTCGCCGATCTTGTCGGCCCACGCGCCTGCCGCGTTGATGATGACCGGTGCGCTAAAGGTCTGGCTGTTGGTTTGAACCTGCCACAGGCCTTCGGCATTGCGGGTCAGGCTCAGCACTTCGCTGTCGGTGTGGACTTCGCCTTTATTGCGACGGATACCGCGCAAGTAACCCTGGTGCAGGGCATCGGTGTCGATGTCGCTGGCAGTAGGGTCGTAGATCGCGCCATGGACTTTTTCACGGCGCAGGATCGGCAGGCGCGCGCAGGCTTCGTCGGCACTGAGCCGTTGCATCTCTGCCACCGTGGCCTTGGCACTCAGGTATTGATTGTTCAGTTCGGCCGGGTCGCCGGTGAAGTCCACGGTCATCTCGCCGCGCGGGGTCAGCAGCGGGTGTTCGCAGAAACCGGCTGGCGGCGCATCGAAGAAGTCGCGGCTGGCCTGGGTCAGTGCCCGAACCTGCGGTGTGCCATAGGCTGCGGTATACAGCGCGGCGGATCGACCGGTGGAGTGATAAGCCGGGTGGGATTCGCG
Organism: Pseudomonas sp. LBUM1669; assembly: GCF_059695705.1. Classification (NCBI taxonomy): domain Bacteria; kingdom Pseudomonadati; phylum Pseudomonadota; class Gammaproteobacteria; order Pseudomonadales; family Pseudomonadaceae; genus Pseudomonas; species Pseudomonas sp. LBUM1669. Next base: position 1,132,237 of record NZ_CP166784.1, read on the forward strand.
TTCGAGCACAATCACCCGGGCGTGCTGCGACAGCCAGAAACCGGTGGAAGCGCCGGCAATCCCGCCGCCGATGATGATGAAATCTGCCTGGCTCATGAACGTCTCCTGTCGAGCGCAAATGCCATGGTTATAGATAAGCCTTGTGGGATCGTGGTGTTTATTGCTGTAGGCGGTAGATGGCGTTGGCCAGTGCGATGTCTTCCAGGCCTAGGCCGATAGAACGAAAGAACACGTGACGGTCGTAGTCGGGACGCGGGACTTTTCCGCTGAGCAAATCGGGCAGGTCGCCGACAATCAAGCGCGTGTCCCAGCCATGCTGTTCCCCCGCAATCAGCATTTCACCCGCCGAGCCCGGGGTGGTCAGACGATAGTCGCAGAACACCTGCATGTCATTGAGGCTCTGCGGCGGCACTTCATGGGCGCGCGGGGCGTTGGTGCTGATGGAGGTGATCAGCGCCGGTTTACTCAAGTTGGATGGATCGATCACCGGGCCGGCGGACGAGGTGCAGAGCATGATCACGTCGGCGTCCTGAATCGCCGCTTCTCGACTGTCGGTGATGGTCAGGCGTGGATCGAGGCGTTTGAGCTGTGCCAGCGTTTCAGGGTTTTTATCGTTCAGGCTTGGCGAATAGAGGCTGATGCTCTGCCAGTCACGCAGATTTTTAACGTAATGCAGATGTGCCTGAGCCACCTTGCCGCTGCCGATAATCGCCAGGCGCTGCGCCTTCAACGGAGCGAGGGCATCGACAGCGACGGCGGTTGTTGCGGCCGTGCGTGCGGTGGTCAATTCGCCGGCATCGCAAAGCAGCAACGGTTGGCCGGTCTGCATCGACATCAACAATGTCCAGGCCGTCACCAGCGGACCTTGTTCGCGCACGATGTAGGGCGAAGTCTTGACCCCGTAGACGCCGTCTTCGGCCAGCACGCCCAGGTAGTTGATGAAGTCGCCAGCACCCTGAGGGAATTCCACCAGCTGTTGCGTCGGTTGCACCGCTTGCCCGGCAGCCAGGTCGCGGAACAGCTTACGCAGGATCTGCGGCACGTCGACCTGCGCCAGCAGTTCGCGGGCCTGGGGTTGGGTGATCACATATGGCGTACTGGACATGGTCGGCTCCGGGCACTGAAAGTAAACTAATTTGTCCATTATGGACTTTTAGTTGTATCGAGCAACATCGGGACGAAAAAAAAGCGCAGTCCGTTTCCGGCTGCGCCTCTTTCAGTAAGGGCCGGGTTACGGGCGCTTACGCTCAACCGCCCGCAGTAGATGCGTCGGCGGCGTTTCACAGCTGATTTTCCGACCCAGCAACGCCTCGATGGACGGTAGCTGGTAGGAGTCATCTTCACCGGCGAAGCTGATGGACACGCCCTCCGCACCAGCACGACCGGTACGGCCGATGCGGTGCACATAGTCGTCCGGGACTTCCGGCAGGGTGAAGTTGATCACGTGGCTGATGCCGTCGATGTGGATGCCGCGACCGGCCACGTCGGTGGCGACCAGCACGCGGATCTTGCCTTCGCGGAAGCCTTCCAGAGTCTTGATGCGCTTGTGCTGCGGCACGTCGCCGGACAGTTGCGCGGCGTTTACGCCGTCACGCACCAGGCGTTCTTCGATGCGCCGCACTTCATCCTTGCGGTTGGCAAACACCATCACCCGCTCCCAGCCGTTGTCGTTGACCAGGTTGTAGAGCAGTTTGTATTTGTCGGCACCGGCGACGGCATAGATGTGTTGCTCGACGTTTTCGCTGGCCACGTTCTGCGACTCGATCTCGACGATCGATGGGTCGGTGGTCCATTGCTTGGCGAGGTTCATCACGTCTTCGGTGAAGGTCGCGGAGAACAGCAGCGTCTGACGTTCGTTCTTCGGCGGCGTCTGGCGAATGATCTGGCGCACTTGCGGGATGAAACCCATGTCGAGCATGCGGTCGGCTTCGTCCAGCACCATGACTTCGACCATGTCCAGATGCACGTCGCCGCGCTGGTTGAAGTCGAGCAAGCGGCCCGGGGTGGCCACGAGGATGTCGCAGTGACGGGCTTCGAGGTGCTTGAGCTGCTTGTCGAAGTCCATGCCGCCGACAAAGGTCATGACGTTGAGGCCGGTGTACTTGGTCAGGTCGGCGGCGTCCTTGGCGATCTGCACCACCAGTTCGCGGGTCGGCGCGATGATCAGCGCCCGCGGTTCACCCATGTAGCGTTCTTTGGGTGGCGGGGTTTCAAGCAGTTGCGTGATGATCGAAATCAGGAACGCAGCGGTTTTGCCGGTGCCGGTCTGGGCGCGACCGATGGCGTCTTTGCCCGCGAGGGTGAAGCCAAGCACTTGCGCCTGGATCGGCGTGCAATACGGGAAGCCCAGGTCCTGGATGGCGTGCATCAGTTCCGGGGCGAGTTTGAAGTCGTGGAAACGGGTTTTGCCTTCCTGGGGTTCAACGGCGAAGTCTTCGAGTTTCCAGGGGATGACCGGCGCTTTCGGTTTCGGTTTCGGTTCGCGACTTGGTTTTGCCGGTTTCGGCGTTTCGCTGCGCGGTGGCTCGGCGGCGAGAATCTCGACAGGTGGGGCGGCCGGTGTGGTCACAGGCTCGTGTTTCGGTGCCGCTACGGTTGCGGTCCGGCCAGGCTGATTACCGTCGGTGCGGTGGCTGGGGATATGAGACGGAGCGCTGGGAACTGGCGCGAGCTGCTCAGTCTCGCTTTTACCGAACATTTTCTTGAGTGCTTTGAGCACGGTCATCTCATCAATTGGTTAAGGAATATACGCCGGCCAGTGTAATGCAAGAATCGGGCGCGGCGTAGTGGGATGGATCAATGGGTAACTTTTAGCGTAAACGCTCGGCCAGCCAGACGCCGATGTCGCGGATTTCTTCGGGTAACACTTCGTGGCCCATTGGGTATTCCTGCCATGTCACGGTGACACCACGCTGCTTTAAATACTCGTGAGCGGTGCGGCCCATGGAGTTTTGAACGACGTCATCGTACTGGCCATGCAAAGACAGTACGGGAATGCGTTGCTGGCTGGCGGAAAGCTCCAGTTCATCGCTGAAGGTCGGTGCATACGTCGAGAGGGCAAGTACGCCACCCAACGGTCCCTGCCATTTCAGAAACGCGGTGTGTAACGCCACCGCGCCACCTTGGGAAAAGCCTGCCAGAAAGATCCGCGAGGCGTCTATTCCGATGGCGCGCTGCACTTCGATCAATTTAACGATCCTGTCCGCCGACTCTTCCAGCTGCTCGCGATTGATCGCGCGCGCCGGGCTCATGGCCAATATGTCGTACCAGCTGGGCATCGCGTAGCCACCGTTGATGGTCACGGCGCAGGTCGGTGCCTGGGGGAGAACGAAGCGCGTAGTCAGCAGGGTTTCCTGCAACGCCTCGGCAACCGGCAGGAAGTCGTAGCGGTCGGCGCCCAGGCCGTGCAGCCATATAACGCAGGCGTCTGCGGGCTCTACGGGTTGAAGAATCAAGGGCTCGGTCATGGCTGCTCCAGTTTTGTGCGTGCGCTCTCATTGGGTGCGTGATGTGAGTGCGCGTCAGGTTGATCCGTTAATAAGATGTCGCAAGGCTACAAGTTTTGCTATTGACCTGTCCCTTAACCGCATCGGCAAGCGGTCTGGTACGGGCTTTGCTATGTGAAAGCGGTGCAACCTATCTCGCGCCTTGCGGTAACACTATCAGTGTACTGCTGGCAGCGGGATAGCAAAGAATCCGGTGATGGATGTTCGCCAGTGGCCGCTACGGGCTTCGCGAACGTGAAAGGGCTACAGCCCGTTCGGCCGATTGGTGAGAAGTGAGTTGTCCATGATGTGGATTTTCTCTTACTAGACTCATAGCTAAGGTCTTTACGTCGGTTGACCCCAAAAAAAGCCAACACGGGTCGACTACGCCTCATAAGGGTGCGACTGGACTCACGCTCCGACACAACAAGAGCAAAACTGGAGGTTTGAATGAAGATGTTGAAATCCACCCTGGCTATCGTGACTGCAGCTGCAGTGCTTGGTGTCAGCGGGTTCGCTCAGGCGGGTGCAACCCTGGATGCAGTTCAGAAGAAAGGTTTCGTACAGTGCGGTGTCAGTGACGGTCTGCCGGGCTTCTCGGTTCCGGACTCCACTGGCAAGATCATCGGTATCGATGCTGACGTCTGCCGCGCTGTGGCCGCTGCCGTTTTCGGCGATGCGACCAAGGTCAAGTTCAGCCAGTTGAACGCCAAAGAGCGCTTCACCGCGCTGCAGTCCGGCGAAATCGACGTGTTGTCGCGTAACACCACCTGGACCAGCTCCCGCGATTCGGGCATGGGTCTGGTGTTTGCCGGCGTGACTTACTACGACGGCATCGGCTTCCTGGTGAACAACAAGCTGGGCGTGAAAAGCGCTAAAGAGCTCGACGGCGCCACCATCTGCATTCAAGCCGGTACCACCACCGAGCTGAACGTTTCCGACTACTTCCGCGGTAACGGTCTGAAATACACCCCGATCACTTTCGACACCTCCGATGAAAGCGCCAAGTCGCTGGAATCGGGTCGTTGCGACGTGCTGACCTCCGACAAATCCCAGCTCTACGCACAACGCAGCAAGCTGGCGACCCCGACCGACTACGTCGTTCTGCCGGAAACCATCTCCAAGGAGCCTCTGGGCCCAGTCGTGCGTAAAGGCGACGAAGAGTGGTTCAGCATCGTGAAGTGGACCCTGTTCGCCATGGTCAACGCTGAAGAAATGGGTATCACCCAGAAAAACGTTGAAGCTGAAGCCAAATCCACCAAGAACCCGGACGTTGCTCGTCTGCTGGGCGCTGACGGTGAATACGGCAAAGACCTGAAAGTGAAGAAAGACTGGGTCGTGCAGATCGTCAAGCAAGTGGGTAACTACGGTGAAGTGTTCGAGAAAAACCTCGGCAAGGGCACTCCACTGGCCATCGACCGCGGGCTGAACGCTCTGTGGAACAACGGCGGCATTCAATACGCACCACCAGTGCGCTGATGGTTCTATCACCCGGTGGGCCAACCACCGGGTGATGTTCTGTTCCATTACATCCGGGGCACTTCATGCAAAATTCAATCGGCGCACCAAAGCAGAGGCTCAGCCTCAGCGATCCCAAAGTGCGTGCGTGGCTATTTCAGATCATCACCATTGTGGCGGTGGTCTCGATGGGCTGGTACCTGTTCGACAACACGCAAACCAACCTTCAACACCGGGGCATTACCTCCGGTTTCAGCTTTCTGGAGCGCAGTGCCGGTTTCGGCATCGCTCAACACCTGATCGACTACACCGAATCGGACAGCTATGCCCGTGTGTTTGTCATCGGCTTGCTCAACACGCTGCTGGTGACGTTCATCGGCGTGATCCTGGCGACGATCCTCGGGTTCATCGTCGGTGTGTCACGGCTGTCGAAGAACTGGATCATTGCCAAGCTGGCGACTGTTTATGTGGAAGTCTTCCGCAACATTCCGCCACTGCTGCAAATCCTGTTCTGGTACTTCGCGGTGTTCCTGACCATGCCGGGGCCACGCAACAGCCACAACTTCGGCGACACCTTCTTCGTCAGCAGCCGCGGCCTGAATATGCCGGCAGCGTTGGCTGCGGACGGTTTCTGGCCGTTTGTGGTCAGTGTCGTCGTGGCCATTGTCGCCATCGTGCTGATGAGCCGCTGGGCCAACAAGCGTTTCGAAGCGACCGGTGTGCCGTTCCACAAATTCTGGGTCGGCCTGGCGCTGTTTCTGGTGATTCCGGCGCTGGGCGCCTTGATCTTCGGCGCGCCGGTGCACTGGGAAATGCCCAAGCTGCAAGGCTTCAACTTCGTCGGTGGCTGGGTGTTGATCCCGGAACTGCTGGCGCTGACCCTGGCCCTGACCGTTTACACCGCGGCGTTCATCGCCGAGATCGTGCGTTCGGGCATCAAGTCGGTCAGCCACGGCCAGACCGAAGCGGCGCACTCGTTGGGCCTGCGCAACGGTCCGACCCTGCGCAAGGTGATCATCCCGCAAGCCCTGCGCGTGATCATTCCCCCGCTGACCAGCCAATACCTGAACCTGGCGAAGAACTCCTCGCTGGCGGCCGGTATCGGTTATCCGGAAATGGTGTCGTTGTTTGCCGGTACGGTGCTGAACCAGACCGGGCAGGCGATCGAGGTGATTGCCATCACCATGAGCGTGTACCTGGCGATCAGTATCAGCATTTCCCTGCTGATGAACTGGTACAACAAGCGCATTGCGCTGATCGAGCGGTAAGGAAAAGCGCATGAGTACTCATACTTTCAAACCTGACATGCCCCCACCGAGCAGCAGCATCGGTGTGATCGCATGGATGCGCGCCAACATGTTCTCCAGCTGGCTCAACACGCTGCTGACCCTGTTTGCGTTCTACCTCATCTACTTGGTGGTTCCACCGATCCTTGGGTGGGCGATCCTCGACGCCAACTGGGTCGGCACCTCCCAGGCCGACTGCACCAAGGAAGGCGCCTGCTGGGTGTTTATCCAGCAGCGCTTCGGCCAGTTCATGTACGGCTACTACCCTGTGGACCTGCGCTGGCGCGTGGACCTGACCGTGTGGCTGGCAGTCATCGGCGTGGCACCGTTGTTCATCTCGCGCTTCCCGCGTAAAGCGGTGTACGGGCTGAGCTTCCTGGTGCTGTACCCGATCATTGCCTGGTGCCTGTTGCATGGTGGCGTTTTCGGCCTGACCCAGGTGGCGACCAGCCAATGGGGCGGCTTGATGCTGACCCTGGTGATCGCCACCGTCGGTATTGCCGGTGCGTTGCCGCTGGGTATCGTACTGGCGCTGGGCCGTCGTTCGAACATGCCGGCGATTCGAGTGGTCTGCGTGACCTTCATCGAATTCTGGCGCGGCGTGCCGTTGATCACGGTGCTGTTCATGTCCTCGGTGATGCTGCCGTTGTTCCTGCCTGAAGGCATGAACTTCGACAAGCTGCTGCGAGCACTGATCGGCGTGATCCTGTTCCAGTCGGCCTACGTCGCCGAAGTGGTGCGTGGCGGTCTGCAAGCGATTCCCAAAGGTCAGTACGAAGCGGCCGCAGCGATGGGTCTCGGTTACTGGCGCAGCATGGGCCTGGTGATTCTGCCGCAAGCCCTGAAGCTGGTGATTCCTGGCATCGTCAACACCTTCATTGCGCTGTTCAAGGACACTAGCCTGGTGATCATCATCGGCCTGTTCGATCTGCTCAACAGCGTCAAACAAGCCGCCGCCGACCCGAAATGGTTGGGCATGGCCACCGAAGGCTATGTGTTCGCGGCCCTGGTGTTCTGGATTTTCTGTTTTGGTATGTCGCGCTATTCCATGCATCTGGAACGCAAGCTCGACACTGGCCACAAGCGTTAGGAGTTCTGTAATGAGCGAAGCAATCAAAAAGCCTGTGAGCCCTGAAGGCATTATTCAGATGCAGGGCGTGAACAAGTGGTACGGCCAGTTCCACGTGCTGAAAGACATCAACCTGAACGTCAAGCAGGGCGAGCGAATCGTCCTTTGCGGCCCGTCGGGTTCCGGCAAGTCGACGACCATTCGTTGCCTCAACCGTCTGGAAGAACACCAGCAGGGTCGCATCGTGGTCGATGGTGTGGAATTGACCAACGACCTCAAGCAGATCGAATCGGTCCGTCGTGAAGTCGGCATGGTGTTCCAGCACTTCAACCTGTTCCCGCACCTGACCATCCTGCAGAACTGCACGCTGGCACCGATGTGGGTGCGCAAGATGCCCAAGCGCCAGGCCGAAGAAATCGCCATGCATTACCTGGAGCGCGTCCGCATTCCGGAGCAGGCGCATAAATTCCCGGGGCAACTGTCCGGCGGCCAGCAACAGCGTGTGGCGATTGCCCGCGCCCTGTGCATGAAACCGAAAATCATGCTGTTCGACGAACCGACTTCGGCACTCGACCCGGAAATGGTGAAAGAGGTTCTGGACACCATGATCGGTCTGGCCGAAGACGGCATGACCATGCTCTGCGTGACCCACGAAATGGGCTTCGCCCGCACCGTGGCCAACCGCGTGATCTTCATGGACAAGGGTGAAATCGTCGAGCAGGCAGCGCCGAACGACTTCTTTGACAACCCGCAGAATGAGCGGACGAAGATGTTCCTGAGCCAGATCCTGCATTGATCGACGCTTGGCAGTGAAATAAACCCGGACAGTGTTCCGGGTTTATTTTTGTCTGGGGTTCGGGGTCAGGAGGTGAGTGCCGCTTCAAATTCCGGATGACGGGCGACCAATAGTTGTTTGAGGGCGGCACCTTCGTTCAAGACTTGAATTTCAGCCAGCAAATAGGGATGACGATCCAACAACTGCATCAGTGTGAGCAACGGTTTGGGCGCAGGCAGCTCACCACGCTCATACCGCGAAAAGGCATTGTTCCCACCGCCGGACAGCAACTTCACTGCGTTCTTTTGCGTGAGGTGGAGTTTGCGGCGGATACGCTTTATTTCAGAGCCGATCAGTTGCAAGCAGTCTGCGAGCAATTGATCGCCGGCATCCGAATAACGGTCGGCGCTGTCGGTGTCATGATCGAATTCTATTTCACCGCAGACTCTGCACTCCCAGCCTGCAAGATCGTTAACAAGTCGGGACATCTGTTTGTAATTGACGGAGAGGGTACGTCCTTCGAAGTGTCCCATTCCATCGTGAGTGCCGCAGTTGACGCATTGCTGCGTTCTCATAGATTTTTCTCCTTGAAGGAGACTACTGGATGTCCACCGCCGGGGCGGTAAGACACTTTTATGTAAATCTCCATTCCATGAAATTTCGTGTGATAAACGTCTTGCCAGACTCTGTGGTCGACATAGGTGGTCATGGATTTGAAGAGCATTCGGCGCTCCAGTTCACAGATCGCCTGGATCATTTGCCAGAGGGTGAAACCCATGTCATTGCCCGATTCGAGAGCCCGCCGGGTGAATGCCTTTTTGCCTAGCCTGACAACCTCCGCCTTGACCACCGCCAAGTCGTAATGGGGTGTGCTCTTTTCCATAAGAAACCAAAAACCCTATCCCTGAAATTACCCTTAAAGGGTAATTTTGACTAATCGAAAATCCCGCTCCATTTCCCTGCCTCTGACCTTAGGCGGTTGCCGTCCTACGTGAAGCTGACTAACATGTCAGAAAATTCATCCTATGATTGGATGAAAGGGCGAATCCTATGTCAGACATTTCACCACTCGTTAAGCGATCCCTGGTCGATCAGGCCCTGGATCAACTGCGCCAACGCATCAATGCTGGCACTTGGCAGGTCGGCCAGCGTTTGCCTACCGAGCCAGAGCTGTCCGCCGAGTTGGGCATCAGCCGCAACACCGTGCGTGAAGCCATGCGTGTATTGGCGTTTTCCGGTTTGATCGAAATCCGTCAGGGCGACGGCAGTTACTTGCGGGCGGTGATCGATCCGCTGGATACCATGAAGGCCCTGTCCCGCTGCTCCCACGAACAGGCCCGCGAGACCCGGCACATCCTTGAAGTCGAAGCTATCGGCCTCGCGGCCTTGCGCAGAACTGACGAGGACCTGGTGGCGTTGCGCGAAGCGCTGGGCGTCAGCGGCAGCCACTATCACGGCGATCTCGACAGCTACATTGCCTGCGATCTGGTGTTCCACCGCCGTCTGGTGGACGCCGCGCACAACCCGACCCTCAGCGAGCTGTATCGCTATTTCTCCAGCATCGTCGGCGCGCAATTGCGCCAGACCCTGAACATCTTCCCCCGACGCCAAGAAGTGTTCGACCTTCATATCGAGCTGCTTGATGCCGTCGAACAACGCGACCCGGAACGGGCTAAAGCCCTGTCGAGGCAGTTGATCAATGAACCTTGAAACCGAGAATTCCATGTCGAGCAGCAACAGCAACATCACTCAACCCAAGCGCACAGCAGAACTCGAAGAGCTGCTGATCGACGCCGAGGCCGATGACGAAGAGGTCCAGCAGCAGCATCCAAGCCTGCGTCGTCCTTGGCTGTTGCTGCTGGGTTTGATTCTGGTCGCGCTGAACCTGCGCCCGGCGTTGTCGAGCATGGCGCCGATGCTCAGCGAAGTCTCCAAGACCCTCGGCTTGTCGGCGTCCCAGGCCGGACTGCTGACAACGTTGCCGGTCCTGTGCCTCGGTTTGTTTGCTCCGCTGGCGCCCTTGCTGGCGCGACGTTTTGGCGCCGAGCGCGTGGTATTGGGCATTCTGCTGATGCTGGCCGGCGGTATCATCCTGCGCAGTTCATTCGGTGAGGTCGGCCTGTTCGCCGGCAGTGTATTGGCCGGTGCGAGCATCGGTGTGATCGGTGTGTTGTTACCGGGCATCGTCAAGCGCGACTTCCCGAAACAGGCCGGCGCCATGACCGGCGTCTACACCATGGCTCTTTGTCTGGGCGCGGCGATGGCGGCGGGTGCGACGGTGCCGTTGAGCGAACATTTCGACAAGAGCTGGGCCTTGGGCCTCGGTTTCTGGGTCGTGCCTGCGCTGGTTGCGGCGGTTTTCTGGTTACCGCAAGTCGGTCAGAAACACGGCGCACATAACGTCGCCTATCGGGTTCGCGGCCTGTTGCGTGATCCGCTGGCCTGGCAAGTCACGTTGTACATGGGGCTGCAATCATCCCTGGCGTACATCGTCTTTGGCTGGTTGCCATCGATCCTGATCGGTCGCGGCCTGACACCGACCCAGGCCGGTCTCGTGCTCTCCGGTTCGGTGATTGTGCAGTTGGCCAGTTCTCTGGCGGCGCCCTGGTTGGCGACGCGCGGCAAGGATCAGCGGCTGGCGATTGTGGTGGTCATGCTGCTGACACTCGGCGGACTGTTCGGCTGTCTCTATGCGCCGATCGAAGGCCTGTGGGGATGGGCGATCCTGCTCGGTCTGGGGCAGGGCGGTGCGTTCAGTCTTGCGTTGACCCTGATCGTGCTGCGCTCGCGCGATTCCCATGTGGCCGCCAACCTGTCGAGCATGGCCCAGGGATTCGGTTATACCCTGGCGTCCATGGGGCCATTCGCGGTCGGTATCGTGCATGACTGGACGGGCGGCTGGACCGCGCTGGGCTGGATCTTCGGCGTGATCGGTCTTGGCGCCATCATCGCCGGCCTCGGCGCCGGGCGTTCGTTGTACGTTCAGGTTGAAAGCGAAAAAGTCTGAGCCGATGTCAGAGGTAAACAATCTCGACCGTCGCCGAGCCATCGAGGTCGATGGCGCTGCTCAACTCCAGGCTGTTGGCCGGCGCGATGACCGCGTCGACAGTCACCGTGGTGCTGAGGTTCTGGATCAGCACCGGGCCAGAGTTACTGCCGGCGCCGTCGGTAAACCCCAGGTAACTCGTCTTGGCGAGGGGGATCGGGTTGGCGCTGGCGCTGTTCCAGGTCATGCCACCGGTGGTGGAGTCGGTGCGTAAAAGACGGGCGAAACGGTCGGCGCTGGCGTTAGCCGGGTCGACGTTGAGTGAATACCGGCCGATCCTGTTATTGCGGTGGTCCCTGCCGAGGCCATAGTCGATCTCGCTGCTGATGGTCGCCGTGCCATCGCGGTTGTCATGCATGATCAGGGCGAATGAAGTGGGCGCGTCGCAGCCCACTCTTAACGTCAGAGACTGGGGAGGGAGGCGAGTGCTCTGGTCAGGGTTCAGGTCTTTTTTTGACAGCTTCCCGAAGTCGACCACGCCGCCGTTGGACAGCACCGGTTCGCAGGCCGCAGGCGCGAAGCGGGCACGCAAGATCGCCTCCTGGGTGCGCCCGGCAGCGACGGCGTCGAACACAGCGGAAGTTTCCCAGGTGACCGCTTCACGTACTTGCATCCCTTGGTCTTTGACCCAAGCCGTCAGCTCAAGCTGTGCCGAGAAATGTCGGCCCTGTATCGGCACGCCGGCCTGCACCGGAGTGATCCCGAACCCGGGTCGCCAAATCAGGTTGCGCGCTGATTCTGTGGGTGGCTGGCCGCTACCGCCGACCAACCCCAGATCGACCACCTGACCATCCAGTACGGCGTCGCGAATGCGCAGTTGGTAGCTGCCGCGTTCGGCAAAGTGAAAGCGGGTGGCCGTCGCGGCCATGGCTCGATAGAACAGGGTCATGTCGATGGGTTGTGAGCAGTTCAGGCTCAGGTTCAGCTGGCGTTCTCCCAGGTTCCGCTCCGGTGTTGAATCGGGGCGAATTGCCCTGTTCATCAGCCCGTAATCCAGCACCGGCTGGCTCAGGTTGAACTGGCAGTCGTCAGAGTATCCCCAGGCGGGCGAAACGAATCCGTTCAGTAACAGGGTGGGTGGCAATAGCAAATAGCGGAACAGGTTCATGGCGTTATTCTCAGAGCGCTTGGCACTTGGCGGGGGCGGTTTCGTAATACGCCTGGGTGTCGGGGGCGGCCGGCAGTTCAAACTGAAGTTCGCAGCGATCCAGCCCAGGCGCGGAGATCCACAGTGCGCGTGAGTTCAGAACGTTGGGCAGGAAAACCAGGCCACCGTCCTGCACCAGGGTGACGAACTCGCCATCTTCGGTGTTCACGGCTGCGCCGTTCGGCAGGGGGACGCCATTGGTGGTGGTGACCTTGAGCAGCGCGCGGCGGGTCATGCTGATGCCGAACTCGATGTTGTCCACGGCACCGCGACCGGCAGAAATCACCGCCATCCCGTTGTGGATATCGGCATTGCGCGGCAGGGTTTTGGTGTCGACCTCCACTGCGCTACGACCATAAGCCGCCACTTGCGGGACCACGGCCTGACCTTGCCAGTCGGTCCAGACCGGGCCGCTGGGTGTTGCCACTTTGATGGCGCCTATATTGCCTACCGACAACAGCGCAAACGTGTCGCTCACTGGATAAGGCGACAGCGTCACGCCACCGCCGTGCAACACGGCGCCACCACGGGCGCTGGCCTGATAGCTGGAACGCTCGGCGTCGGTGCGGGTGTAGTTCAGGTCCAGTTGGCTGTAGCGCGGTAACAGCGAAATACCGGCAGTGGATTGCACCTGTCTGTCATGCGTGTCGTGTTCAATGCCAAGTCGGTAAGCCAGTTGATCGTTGATCTGCTCACTCAAACCCACACCGCTGCGGTATTCACCTGAGGCGCTGCGCACCCAGGAGCGCGCCCGACGGTTCTCACCCAATGGAATGCTCAGGTTCAGGTAGACGCTGTCATCGCTGCGGTCCTTGCCGCTGACCTGCCATTCGGCCGTCACGGACACAGACACCGCCCCGATGTTGCTACCCCAGGAGGCGAGCGCGCGGCTGCTGCTTTGGCCGTCGAATGAACGGGAGCGGCTGAAACCGCTGCTAAAGGCGCCTAGCCATGGGTGGGACCACGACAGGGCGGCGCTTTGTTGGTCGCGGTAAGTGGATTCATCGTTGTCCCAGGGGCTGTCGAACACCGCATCTTCCAGTTCCCGGTAGCCAAGGGTGCGGTAAGAGCCTCCGGCATTGAGCGCCCACTGTTCGCTCAAACGGTGCGATACGGTCAGGTCAGCCTGAAGTCCCTGCCGAGCAGTCTCGCCACGGGCGGCGGTGCCTGTCAGGGTGGCCTGAACCTGTGTCGCGGACGTGGGCAACAAGCCCACGCCGGCAGCCGCTGCGTGATAGTCGGCGGCACCGGTCAGGCCTGTGCTGAGCAAGACTTGCGGGTGAAGTGCACCACTCCAGCCGCCACTGATCACCCACGGCTCGCCGCCCTGTGTCTCGCCAGTACCGCGCACTCGGCCGGCGGCCAACGAATAACCGGGCGCCGGCAAGCCGAAGCCGAGCATCGCGGCGGGGACAACATAGCTGCGTTCGCTGCCATCGGCTTCCTTGAGGGTGACCTCTACATCGGAGCGGGTGTTGAGGCGTCGCACATTGTCGAGCGCAAAGGGGCCGGCGGGCACCACGGTGGAATGAATCAGCGTACCGTTTTGGCGAACCTCGACCTGCGCCTGGCTGTTGGCAATACCTTCGATGACCGCACCTTGCCCCTCGACCTGCAGCGCTTGCTCATTCAGCACCTGCACACCGGTGATCCGGGCACCGGCCAGCACCGGGTTATAGAGGTTGATCTGACCCGCTTGCAGCACCGCCTCCTGACTGGCGAAGGTGCGCTGGGCGTAGGCCGCGACCGGTGTCGTTCGGGAAGCATCGTCCTGCCAGGTCTGCACCTGACGACTGCGCACGATCCAGTCGCCGGCATTGAAACCGAGTTCGGTGTTGGCCGAGGCGTAGCGGTTTGAACGGTCGCCGGAACGGCTGTGCAAACCGGTGACGTCGTAATTGAGCAAACCGGCCATGCCGCCTGTTTGATAGGTGGAAAAATCCCGGACGGCGGGACGTAGCGCATCGGTGGGGACGATCAACGACAGGGCAAGGCTGGCGGGGTCAGGTTCGATGACGGTCTGCGGTGAGGTGCCGAGAAAGTCGTGGCACCGACCCTCGTTCAGCAGGCGGGTCGGCACGTTCAGGTTCGCCGCATCGAGCAGGACGCGATCGAAGCACACGTCTCCTTCACGGTTGAACGTGGCATCGACCCGGCCGAGGCGCTGGCCGTTGACGGTGAGCGTGACCGGGTGCCGGCCTGCGGTGAATTGCGGTGCCTGCATCAGCGACGTCGCCAATCCCGGATCGATTCCCCGCTGCAGCAACGTGTCTTTGTCGAACGACGTTGGCAATGACACGTTTCCATGAGCGTCGAGCATCATCAGCATGTTGCTCAGCAGCATCGCCATCGTGGTCCGCCGCCACAAAAGTTCAGGGCGAGTGGCGGCCCGAATGACGGGCACGGCTTCGCCGTCACGGTAAGTTGATACTGTGTTCATCGGGTTCACTTGGAGTTATAGCGGCGCGTCGGGGTTGCGGACACGCCTGTGGCAACGGCCAACCGGCCGTCGCCCTGAAACGTCGGCGCTCATTCTCAGGTGGGTGTCAGGACCGGAGCGGCGCCTCGTAATGCTGCACCGCAAAGCCATAGACGGTCGCCGGTTGAAAGCGCACCTGAGTGGCGGCCCCTTCAGGTGCCTTGATGCTGATGCGCTCGCCCGGCAGCACGTAGGTTTTCGGCAACATCGCGTTGCCGCCGGAAGGCAGTAATTGCACTTCCTGGCTGAGGCGAACCACGTAAGGGGTGTCGTTGCGCACGATCAGTTGACCGTCGCTCAGCGACCATTGCAGGTCGGTCCACGGCTTGCGATTGGGCGGCAGGCTTTTGGGGTGAAGGATCACCGGCAAGTTCTGGCGCACGGTCACGCCTACCCGTGCCCGGCCAGCCTCTGCGGCCGGTTTGCCTTGGGGGATGCCTTCGAAGATCACCCGCTTCAATCGCTGAGTCAGCAGGGGCTTTTCCGTTTGCAGAATGAACCGGACCAACTGGGTTTTGCCCGCTTCGACGCGTGCCAGCGGTGGCGTCACGAACACCAGGGGCTCGCTGTCCTCTGGGATGTTTTCGAGGGTGACATGCATCAATGCCAGGTTGGCATCGGTGTTGGTGACTGAAACGGACGCTTCGCCGTCGGCCTCGTTGACGATGACCACCGATGTGTTCGGAACCATGCCGTCGGCCTGGGCCGGTGCGGTCAGCAAGAAGGCGAGTGTACCGATCCCGCCAAGGAGTAGAGGGCGGGTGACAGATGAAAACAACGTCATGACGTGTCTCGTTGAGTGGTCGAATAAATAGGTGCCGGGAACACCGGCCTGTCAATAATTCAGCTGCACGGTGACTTGCCCGTCGATGGGGATTTCGTCGTTCAGCGTCAGGTCGTTCGCGCGAACGATGGTGGTAAACGCCGTGAGCCGGGCGTTCAGGTTTTTAATGGCGATCGGTGAGGTCAGGTCCGTCAGCGCCGCGAACGAGGTCAGGGCGGCATGTCCCAGGTAGGAGGAGACCCGCCAGTTGGCACCGTCGTTACGGGACATGATGGTTCTTACCGGAGCCTTATCAGCCACCGTATCAAACAGCCCGAATGCCACACTGCCAAGATTCTGATCGTCGTTGATCACGCCCAGTCCATGGTGACTGGGGTGAATAGCCGAAGAACCATCACGATTGTCGATTGTCGTCAGGGTAAACAGAGTGGCGGCTTCGCAGTTCACCTCCAGGTAAAGCGTGCCGTTTTGCAGGCTTGTGGGCTGGTCCGGATTCAGATCCTTCACCGTCAGTTTGCCGTAGCTAACGATGCCGCCGTTGGACAGGGTCGGTGTACAAGCGCCAGGGGTGATCAACCCGGTGATGCTCAACCCGGCATTGCTGGCGGCGAAAACCGCGGGTGCGCAGGTGATCAACAGGAGCGGCCAAAGCGCAAGGGAGCTTCTGTCCATGAGCGTTAATCCTTTGAATGAGCGGGCAACGCCGCATTCCTCACGCTGCCCGTTAAATGAAGTCGAGTTACAGGTACTCGATTTGCAGGGTTGCGGAGCCGTCGAGATTCACTTTGTCGGTCAGGGTCAGGTTGTTGGCGGGGGCAATCAGGGTTGTCAGTGCAATATCCACCGTCACGGTCTGAAGGAAATCGGGTGTCCAATTACTGTCGATCCGGTTGCCAAACCCGACCCAGTCCGTCGGAAAAATCGCGGAGTCAGCGTCAAGCCGACTCCAGGTGTCGCCTTTGTTTCTCGAATACATCGAGTTCACCGGGACATTGCCGACCGGGTTGATGAAGCTCAATTGGTAAGAGCCCAGTTTTTCATTCACGTTGATCAAACCCAGACCGAAGGCCGAGTTGCCCACGCTCGCTGTGTTCTTGCGGTTATCGGAGACACTGATTGCAAACTGCGCTGGTGCATCGCAGTCGATGGTGAGCTGAATGGATTGGTCCTCGAGTCGGGTGTGGGAGGTGGGCTTCAGGTCCTTTGCCGAAATCTTGTCGTAATTGACGACGCCGCCATTGGCCAGAGTAGGTGTGCAGGCCACCGGAGTGATGGTGCCCGTCACGCTCAGTTCGGTAGTGGACGCTGCGAACGCCGGCACCGCGCCGGTCAAAAGCAAAGCAGCTGTCAGGAGGGGGATGTTTTTATTCATGCGTCGGCTCTTCCTTGATGAAAGATTGTTGAGGAGTTTGCCCTGTGCAGGCAGGGCGCAATCTATCGGTCGAGGTAGCCGGGCGGAATGCAACTAATACGAAAAAGGCTGGCCGGGGGTAGGAAAGGTCATGGCGGGCTACAGATCGTCATCGTGCGAAGTGTTGTCTGTAGTCTTTTGGTGTGAGCTGCGTAGCTTTAAAACGTAGGGCGGTTCCTTTTGTTTTATCAGAGAAAGGACAGAGCCCCGGATACGTTGGGGGAGGGGGTTATTCGGTCGAGATTGGTCGTTGTGGTCGGAATAGGACGGCGCTATTTTTCGCATATTCCAGTCACCAAACAGGATAAATCCGACAATGCGCGTAATTATTGCTGACGACCATCCTGTCGTCCGCATCGGGTTACGGATGCTCATCAATCTAAGCCGGACGTGTGTGGTCGTGGGGGAGGCCGATGGCCCGGACAGCCTGTTGAGCCTTCTCTCAACCACACCGTGTGATCTGTTGATCACGGACTTCTCCATGCCGGGCAACCAACAGGCCGACGGACTGAAGATGCTGAACACGGTTCGACGTCACTACGCTTCGACGCCGATCATTCTGGTCACCATGTTTGCCAGCGTTGCGACGCTAAGAGTGGCATTCGCTCAGGGCGTGATGGCGATCGTCGCCAAGGATGCCTCGGCGACAGAGCTACCCCAGGCAATCAAGTCGGTAGGTGAGGGACGGCGTTTTATCAGCAAGTCATTGCGTACGGCGCTGGCTCAGGCAGACATCGCGGCTCAGTCGCATTCCCCTTCGCTGTCGGCCAAAGAACATGAAGTGGTGAGAATGCTCGCCAGCGGCATGACCGTCAGTGAAATTGCGACCTACTTCAAACGCAGCGTGTCGACTATCAGCAAACAGAAAAGCATGGCGATGCAGAGGCTGGGCATCTCCACGGATGTAGACCTTTTTGCCTACGCCCGGGACAGCGGCATGGTGCATTAGGTGACGGCGCACCTCAGGGTATTCCCGCCACGAATACCGATAGTGTTCCGCGCATTTGTTGACTATCGTGCAGGCAATTCTTCAAACGTCCGGAGCCTGCCCATGAGTGATGCCAACCGCGCATTGATCACCCAGTTCTATCAAGCCTTCCAGCGGCTGGATGCCGAGGCCATGAGCGCCTGCTACACCGATGACGTGGTGTTCAGTGATCCGGCCTTCGGCGAACTGCGAGGCCGCGATGCCGGCGACATGTGGCGCATGCTCACGACTCGGGCGAAGGATTTTTCTCTGACGTTCGACAATGTTCGAGCCGAGGACCGCACCGGCGGTGCGCATTGGGTCGCGACCTATCTGTTCAGCCAGACCGGCAACACGGTGGTCAATGATATTCAGGCGCAGTTCGTGTTTCGTGACGGCAAGATCTGCGAGCACCATGACAGCTTCGATCTGTGGGCCTGGTCGCGCCAGGCGCTAGGTTTCAAGGGGCTGTTGCTGGGCTGGACGCCTGTGGTGAAAAATGCCGTTCGCGCTCAAGCCTTGAAGGGGCTGAAGGCATTCCAGGCCAGTCGCTGATAAGATCGCGGCTTGTTTCCTTTCAAGCCTTGATCGATACGTGACTACCCCCAGCGAAATCCCTGTCGACGCCGACACGCCGGTGAGCAAACCCTGGTTCGTCTACCTCGTTCGCGCGGCCAACGGTTCGCTGTACTGCGGGGTCAGCGACGATCCCGTGCGCCGCTTCGCTACCCACCAACGTGGCAAGGGCGCACGCTTCTTCCTTTCCAGCCCTGCTGTGGCTTTGGTCTACACAGAAGTCTGCCGCGACAAAGGCGAAGCACTGCGTCAGGAACGCTTGATCAAAAAACTCAGGAAAAGCGCCAAGGAATGCCTGGTCGCCAGCGCTGCCGCGGGCTTATCAACCTGACTGATAAGTGCCCATCAGGCAGATCTGTAGGCTGCCCCTGGATTGCGCGCTAAGCTGCGGGTTCCTTATCCGTGCGGCGGAGCCGAGCATGTCCGAGTTAATTCTTCATCATTACCCGACGTCCCCTTTCGCCGAAAAGGCCCGCTTGCTGCTGGGTTTCAAGGGGTTGTCCTGGCGCTCGGTGAAGATCGCGCCGATCATGCCAAAACCTGATCTGACCGCCCTGACCGGTGGCTACCGCAAGACGCCCGTATTGCAGATTGGCGCGGATATTTATTGCGACACGTCGCTGATTGCCCGTCGTCTGGAGCAGGAGAAAGCCTTGCCGGCGTTCTTCCCGGAAGGTCAGGAAATGATCGCCGCGACCTTCGCCGCCTGGGCCGATTCGGTGGTGTTCCAGCATGCCGTGAGCCTGGTATTTCAACCGGAATCGATAGCAGTGCGTTTCGCCAGCCTGCCGCCGGAAGCGATCAAGGCGTTTCTGGCTGATCGCGCCGGACTCTTCAGCGGGGGCAGCGCGACAAAGTTATCCACCGAGCAAGCCCGTCACCAATGGCCAACCCTCATGGCGCGCCTGGAGCAGCAGCTTCAGCGCGAGCGCGGAGACTTTCTGTTCGGCGAGCCGTCGATTGCCGACTTTGCGCTGGCCCATCCGATGTGGTTCCTCAAGGCCACGCCCGTGACTTCACCACTGGTGGATGCTTATCCGGCGGTGTCGGCGTGGTTGGGTCGCGTGATGGGGTTCGGGCATGGCGCGTTCAGTGAGATGGCGTCCGAGCAAGCGCTGGACGTTGCGCGACATGCCACACCGGCCGCGTTACCAGATGAGCAGTTCGATGAGCCGAATGGGTTTGAGGCTGGCCAGCAAGTGGTCATCGCGGCAACGGACTACGGCGTTGATCCGGTGGCGGGTGAGTTGCTGTTTGCGGGGAGAGAGGAGTTGATTCTGCGTCGTGACGACGAACGGTGCGGTGTGGTGCATGTGCACTTTCCGCGGTTTGGTTTCCGTATCGAAGCGAAGTAGCCTACTTCACGTATGGGTGGACTGGCTTGAACCTGTGGCGAGGGAGCTTGCTCCCGCTGGGCTGCGAAGCGGCCCCAAAAAAGGGACTGCTGCGCCCGAACGCGGACCGGTCCAACGGGAGCAAGCTCCCTCGCCACAAGGATTGTGGGCCTGATCAGCTATTTGAGGGCTGCGAGGATCGCATCGGGGTCGTACCCGCGAATCAACGTCCCGTTCACATCGATAATCGGAATCCCGCCGCCACCCAACGCCTCATAGGCCTTGCGCGCCTCGGCGTCTTTCTCGATATCGAATTCCTTGTACGGAATGCCTTTCTGATCGAGAAAGCGCCGGGTCAGTTTGCAGTAGCCACACCAATCGGTCGCGTAGAGCACGACGCTGGCCTTGGCCTGGGTTTGCTCGGACACCACTTGGCTCGGATTGAACACTCGCTCGATCTTGCCCCAGTTCTGGTAAACCACGACCACCAACAGGATCAGCAGGAATTTCTTCAGCACGCCGTTCAGCATCAGTTGCGCCGTTTCAGCTGATCAGTCAATTGAGTGGGCAGGCCCTTGATAATCAGTGTGCCGGCCTCTTCGTCGTATTCGATCTTCGAGCCCAGCAGGTGCGCTTCGAAGCTGATGGACAGACCCTCGGCGCGGCCGGTGAAGCGACGGAACTGGTTCAAGGTGCGCTTATCCGCCGGGATCTCCGGAGACAGGCCGTAATCTTTGTTGCGGATGTGATCGTAGAAGGCTTTCGGGCGCTCTTCGTCGATCAGTTCGGAGAGTTCTTCCAGGCCCATCGGCTCGCCGAGCTTGGCCTGGCTGCTGGCGTAATCGACCAGGGTCTTGGTCTTTTCGCGGGCGGACTCTTCCGGCAAATCTTCGCTTTCAACGAAATCACTGAAGGCTTTGAGCAAGGTGCGGGTTTCGCCCGGGCCGTCGACGCCTTCCTGGCAACCGATAAAGTCGCGGAAATACTCCGACACCTTTTTGCCGTTCTTGCCTTTGATGAACGAAATGTACTGCCTGGACTGTTTGTTGTTCTGCCACTCGGACACGTTGATCCGTGCCGCCAGGTGCAACTGGCCCAGATCCAAGTGTCGGGACGGGGTCACGTCCAGCTGGTCGGTCACTGCAACGCCTTCGCTGTGGTGCAGCAGGGCGATCGCCAGGTAATCGGTCATGCCCTGCTGGTAATGCGCGAACAGCACGTGGCCGCCCACAGAGAGGTTCGACTCTTCCATCAGTTTTTGCAGGTGTTCCACCGCCACCCGGCTGAACGCCGTGAAATCCTTGCCGCCCTCGAGGTATTCCTTCAGCCAGCCGCTGAACGGATGCGCCCCGGACTCGGCATGGAAGAAACCCCAGGCCTTGCCTTGTTTGGCGTTGTAGCTTTCGTTGAGGTCGGCAAGCATGTTCTCAATGGCGCTCGACTCGGCCAGTTCAGAGTCGCGGGCGTGGAGAACTGCGGGTGTGCCGTCGGGTTTTTTGTCGATCAGGTGGACGATGCAATGACGGATCGGCATGGGCTTCTCGGCTGGTTGAAGAGAGGAGGGCGTGCTCCCCCAAAAAGTGCCAAGTGTACCGCAACCACTGGTTTTGGCGCGGCTCGAAGGGTAATTCGCAGCCGTGCGACGGACCTTATGCAGTTTTTTCCCGTTTTAGAGCAATAAAGCTGACCAAATGGGTAGCTAGAGGCGGATATTTCCCCGTCTCTGTGCTAGTTTTGCCCCGTCTTACGCGAAGTCACTGCGTTAAGCGTGCATTCAGCATTTGTCAGGTCGAACCAAACCCTGATTTCGGTATCTATAACCCCGATCCCGTGGTTATTGGCCGAGGGTGCCAGATCCAGAAGATCGGGCTCGATGGCTGACACTGCACTCTGCAATCCATATGAATTTGATAGGGAAGGAACACTACATGGCTCTTACTAAAGACCAACTGATCGCCGACATCGCTGAAGCTATCGACGCGCCAAAAACCACCGCGCGTAACGCTCTGGACCAACTGGGCCAAATCGTTGCCGATCAGCTGGAAAACGGCGGCGAAATCACTCTGCCAGGTATCGGCAAACTGAAAGTGACTGAGCGTCCAGCCCGTACCGGCCGTAACCCTTCGACTGGCGCTGCCATCGAAATCGCTGCCAAGAAAGTTATCAAGCTGGTTGTGGCCAAAGGCCTGACCGACGCTGTTAACAAGTAAGACGCAGTAAAAAAAGCCGTGCTCCGGAGCAATCCGGGCACGGCTTTTTTGTGTCTGCGATTTAGAGGTGCTCCCGCATACACCGCTAAACCCATTGTGGGAGCGGGCTTGCTCGCGAAAGCGGTCTTACATTCAATATTGATGCTGAATGTTATGGCCCTTTCGCGAGCAAGCCCGCTCCCACATTTTGATCTGCGTCGGTCAGTTACTCAGCTTTTCTTTACCCAGCGCTCGCGCCAGACCTGTTGCTCGGATTTGGTCTGGAAGGTCCACGCGACAAAGCGGCTTTGCTTCTGGCCCTGAGACATTTCCACGACCTGGCTTTCCAGAACACCGGCCTTTTTCAGCGCCGTCTGGATCGAAGGCAGGTTCGAAGCCTTCGACACCAGCGTGCTGAACCAAAGCACTTTGTGTTGGAAATGCGCGCTCTCGGCGATCAGTTGCGTCACAAAGCGTGCTTCGCCACCTTCACACCACAGTTCGGCCGATTGACCGCCAAAGTTCAGCACCGGCAGTTTGCGCTTCGGGTCGGCGCGGCCCAGAGCACGCCATTTACGCTCGCTGCCTTTGGTCGCTTCGTCCATCGAGGCATGGAACGGCGGGTTGCACATGGTCAGGTCAAAGCGTTCGCCGGGTTCGAGCAGGCCCAGCAGAATGTGCTTGGGATTGCTTTGCTGACGCAACTGGATGGCTTTGTTCAGACCGTTGGATTGCACGATGGCTTTGGCTGCAGCCACCGCCGTCGGGTCGATTTCCGAACCGAGGAAGTGCCAGCGATAGTCGCTGTAGCCGATCAACGGATAGACGCAGTTGGCGCCCATGCCGATATCGAGCACCTTGACCGGCGCACCGCGAGGGATTTCACCGTCGTTGACGCTGGCCAGCAGGTCGGCCAGGAAGTGCACGTAGTCGGCACGGCCCGGAACCGGTGGGCACAGGTAATCGGCCGGGATGTCCCAATGGGCGATGCCGTAGAACGACTTGAGCAGCGCTCGGTTGAATACCCGCACCGCATCCGGGCTGGCGAAGTCGATGCTTTCCTTGCCATAAGGGTTGATGATCACGAACTTCGCCAGTTCCGGCGTGGTTTTGATCAACGACGGGAAGTCGTAGCGACCCTGGTGGCGATTGCGCGGGTGCAGGCTGGCCTTTTCGCGCGGCTCAACGGCTTTGGCCGGGGTCGCGGAGTCAGGCTTTTTACGCGCAGGGCGGGGTGTGCGGGGGGCGTTCATGGGTGTGGTCGATTCGGGTATGGCTGAAAGTGGCGGGTATTGTCCCACAGACAATGGCTGCGCGGGGATCCCGTAGGAGCGAGGCTTGCCCGCGAAGGCCGCGACACGGTCAATCAGGTACACCGCGTTATCGTTTTTCGCGGGCAAGCCTCGCTCCTACAGAAAGCGAAAAGGGCGGGCACAAAAAAGGGAGGCCACAAGGGCCTCCCTTTTTCATTGCGATTTGCCGTTACAAACTGGCAATCCGCGCATGCTGCTCCGCCAGCTTGCCCAAAGCCTGTTCTGCTTCAGCCAGTTTGGCGCGTTCCTTCTCGATGACTTCGGCCGGGGCCTTGTCGACGAAACCGGCGTTAGACAGCTTGCCGCCCACCCGCTGAACTTCGCCCTGCAGACGCAGGATTTCCTTGTCCAGGCGCGCCAGTTCGGCGTCCTTGTCGATCAGGCCAGCCATCGGCACCAGCACTTCCATCTCGCCCACCAGTGCGGTGGCGGACAGCGGTGCTTCTTCGCCGGCAGCCAACACAGTGATCGATTCGAGGCGAGCCAGCTTCTTCAGCAGGGCTTCGTTCTCGGTAAGACGACGCTGATCTTCGGCACTGACGTTTTTCAGGAACAGGTTCAGCGGCTTGCCCGGGCCAATGTTCATCTCGGCGCGAATGTTGCGCGTGCCGAGCATCAGCGTCTTCAGCCACTCGATGTCATCTTCGGCACCCTGATCGATGCGCGCTTCATTGGCCACTGGCCAAGGTTGCAGCATGATCGTCTTGCCTTCGATACCGGCCAGCGGCGCGACGCGCTGCCAGATTTCTTCGGTGATGAACGGCATGAACGGGTGCGCCAGACGCAGGGCAACTTCCAGCACCCGAACCAGGGTGCGGCGGGTGCCACGCTGACGTTCGACTGGCGCGTTTTCGTCCCACAGCACAGGCTTGGACAGTTCCAGGTACCAGTCGCAATACTGGTTCCAGATGAACTCGTACAAGGCTTGTGCGGCCAGATCGAAACGGAACTGGTCGAGCTGACGGGTCACTTCGGCTTCGGTGCGTTGCAGCTGCGAGATGATCCAGCGATCCGCCAGGGACAACTCGTAGGCTTCGCCGTTCTGGCCGCAGTCTTCGCCCTTGTCCAGCACGTAGCGCGCGGCGTTCCAGATCTTGTTGCAGAAGTTGCGATAGCCTTCGACGCGGCCCATGTCGAACTTGATGTCGCGGCCGGTGGACGCCAGCGAGCAGAAAGTGAAGCGCAGGGCGTCGGTGCCGTAGCTGGCGATGCCGTCGGCGAACTCGTCGCGGGTCTGCTTCTCGATTTTCTTCGCCAGTTTCGGCTGCATCATGCCGGAGGTGCGTTTCTGCACCAGCTCTTCGAGCTCGATACCGTCGATGATGTCCAGCGGGTCCAGGACGTTGCCCTTGGACTTGGACATCTTCTGGCCCTGGCCATCGCGGACCAGACCGTGAACATAAACGGTCTTGAACGGAACCTGCGGCGTGCCGTCTTCGTTCTTCACCAGGTGCATGGTGAGCATGATCATCCGGGCAACCCAGAAGAAAATGATGTCGAAGCCAGTCACCAACACATCGGTGGAATGGAATTTCTTCAGGAATTCGGTCTGCTCAGGCCAGCCGAGTGTGGAGAACGTCCACAGGCCCGAACTGAACCAGGTGTCGAGAACGTCGTTGTCCTGTTGCAGCGCAACGTCCGGGCCGAGGTTGTTCTTGGCACGTACTTCGGCTTCGTCGCGGCCGACATAGACTTTGCCCGACTCGTCGTACCAGGCTGGAATCCGGTGGCCCCACCACAGCTGTCGGCTGATGCACCAATCCTGGATGTCGCGCATCCACGAGAAGTACATGTTTTCGTACTGTTTCGGCACGAAGGCGATGCGGCCGTCTTCAACGGCAGCGATGGCCGGCTCGGCCAACGGCTTGGTCGATACATACCACTGGTCGGTCAGCCACGGCTCGATAACGGTCCCGGAACGGTCGCCTTTCGGCACTTTCAGGTTGTGATCGTCGATGCTGACCAGCAAGCCGGCGGCATCGAAGGCAGCCACAATCTGCTTGCGCGCTTCGAAACGGTCCAGACCGGCGTATTCGGCCGGAAGGGTGCCGTCGATGCTTTCGTTGAGCGTGCCGTCAAGGTTGAACACCTGACAGGCCGGCAGTACGGCGGCGTTCTTGTCGAAGATGTTCAGCAGCGGCAGGTTATGGCGCTTGCCGACTTCGTAGTCGTTGAAATCGTGGGCCGGGGTGATTTTCACGCAACCGGTGCCGAATTCAGGATCGCAGTAATCGTCGGCGATGATCGGGATGCGGCGGCCGATCAGCGGCAGCTCGACAAATTTACCGATCAGGGCTTTGTAGCGTTCATCGTTCGGGTTAACCGCGACGGCGGCATCGCCGAGCATGGTTTCCGGGCGAGTGGTCGCGACGATCAGATAATCGTTGCCGTCAGCGGTCTTGGCGCCATCGGCCAGTGGGTATTTCAGGTTCCACAGGAAACCTTTCTCGTCGTGGTTTTCCACTTCGAGATCGGAAATTGCCGTGTGCAACTTGGTGTCCCAGTTGACCAGGCGCTTGCCGCGATAGATCAGGCCGTCTTCGTGCAAACGAACGAACGCTTCTTTAACCGCTTCCGAGAGACCGTCGTCCATGGTGAAGCGCTCGCGGCTCCAGTCGACGGATGAGCCGAGGCGGCGGATCTGACGGCTGATGTTGCCGCCGGACTGATCCTTCCACTCCCAGACTTTCTCGAGGAATTTTTCCCGGCCAAGGTCGTGGCGATTCTGGCCCTGGGCTTCGAGTTGGCGTTCCACCAGCATTTGCGTGGCGATACCGGCGTGGTCGGTACCCGGTTGCCACAGGGTGTTGCGACCCTGCATGCGGCGGAAACGGATCAGGGCGTCCATGATCGCGTTGTTGAAGCCGTGACCCATGTGCAGGCTGCCGGTGACGTTCGGCGGCGGGATCATGATGGTGTAGGACTCGCCCGCGCCTTGCGGGGCGAAGTAATTCTCTGACTCCCAGGTGTTGTACCAGGAAGTTTCAATGGCGTGCGGCTGGTAGGTCTTATCCATGCGCGGCGGGACCCTATTGGCATTTATTCAGGAAAAGCCGGCAAGTATAGCGGGGCATGGGGCAGAGGGCGAGCAGGGGCGGACCGGGCGCAGATCAAATGTGGAATGATCCTGTGGCGAGGGGGCTTGCTCCCGCTGGGGCGCGAAGCGGCCCCGACAACAGCAAGTCAGGTGTGTCAGGTACACCGTGTGTTCAGGTTTTGCGGTTGCTTCGCAACCGAGCGGGAGCAAGCTCCCTCGCCACAGAAGCCCGCTCGACTCAGTGTTATTCGTACTGGCTGAGCAACCGTTCCATCCGCGCATCCAGCCGGCGCTTGATCTCGGTTTCGATATGCGGTGCGAAGTCGTCGATCACGTCTTGCATGATCAGCATCGCAGCAGCACGCAGTTCGCTGTCCAGGTGCAGCAAGGCGTCGGGGCCTTTGCTGGCCGCGGGTGCCGGTTGCGCGGCAGGGGCGGGCGGTGTCGGTTCGACGGTCTGCGACGCAGCGCTGACGGAGTCGAACAACATCGGAATCTGTTCCTGATCACCGTCATTGACCGTGTCGGTCAGCAGTGGCGGTTGCAGGTTGTCATCGCCGAGCAGTTGACGGATCGACTCGAGGTCGTCCAGCAGGTGCGCGGACTGTTGTTGCGGTTTTGGAGTGTCCATCGGAATGCTCAGAGTCGCTGTAAACGGTGATCTTGCAGAGGATAGCCCTGTTCGCGGTAGAAACGGAAACTCTCCCGCGCCGCCGCACGAATCGTCGGATCTTCCACCACCACTTCCGCTACGCGGGCGAACTTGTTGGCAAAGGCCGGGACTTTCAGGTCAAGGTTGACCAGCAGATCCTGATGCGGACCGCAGTCATCGCCAAGACCCAGGACAATCAAGCTATCCGGCTCGCTTTCGGCAGGACCGTGAGGCACGAAGCTTTCGCCCTTGAAGGCCCACAAACGCGCGTCGAGATCCTCGCGTTGGGCGGCATCGCTGCAATGCAGGTAAATGCGGTGGCCCATGCGCCAGGCTTTTTCGGTGAGCTTGCAGGCGAAATCCAGCCGTGCCGATGGATCAGCGCTGGGCAGGATATAGAAGTCGACTTTGGTCATTGCGGTTCCTGAGCCCGGGGCTGCGTCACTCGAAAGCAACGCAGCCCGAGGTCATCGGTTTCAGGCTTTGGCGCGGTCCAGCAGGTATTGGGTCAGCAACGGAACCGGACGGCCAGTGGCGCCCTTGTCCTTGCCGCCGCTGGTCCATGCGGTGCCGGCGATGTCCAGGTGCGCCCAGTTCAGGTTCTTGGTGAAGCGCGACAGGAAGCAGGCGGCGGTGATGGTGCCGGCTTTCGGGCCGCCGATGTTGGCGATGTCGGCGAACGGGCTGTCCAGTTGCTCTTGATACTCATCGAACAGCGGCAGTTGCCAGGCGCGGTCGTCGGCGGACTTGCCGGCGCTCAGCAGTTGGCCGATCAGCTCGTCGTTGTTGCCCAGCAGGCCCGAAGTGTGGGAGCCCAGCGCGACAACACACGCACCGGTCAGGGTCGCAATGTCGATCACCGCTTGCGGCTTGAAGCGCTCGGAGTAGGTCAGGGCATCGCACAGCACCAGACGGCCTTCGGCGTCGGTGTTGAGGATTTCCACGGTCTGGCCGCTCATGGTGGTGACGATGTCGCCTGGGCGCGAAGCATTGCCGCTCGGCATGTTCTCGGCGCAAGCCAGGATGCACACCAGGTTGATTGGCAGTTTCAGCTCGAGCACGGCACGCAGGGTGCCGAACACACTGGCTGCGCCGCCCATGTCGTACTTCATTTCATCCATGCCGGCGCCCGGTTTCAGGCTGATGCCGCCAGTGTCAAAGGTGATGCCTTTGCCGACCAGTGCATACGGCTTCTCGGATTTCTTGCCGCCGTTGTATTGCATGACGATCAGGCGCGGTGGCTGGGCGCTGCCCTGGCCCACGGCATAGAACGATCCCATGCCCAGGTCCTTGATCTTCTTCTCATCAAGGACTTCGACTTTCAGGCTTTTGAATTCTTTGCCCAGGTTCTTCGCTTGCTCACCGAGGAATGTCGGGTGGCAGATGTTCGGCGGCAGGTTGCCCAGGTTGCGGGTGAACGCCATGCCGTTGGCAATCGCAGTGGCGTGGGCCACGGCGCGCTCGACTTCGGCCTGTGCAGCCTTGATGGTCACCAGGGTGATTTTCTTCAGGGCGCGAGGTTCGGCTTTTTGGCTCTTGAACTGGTCGAAGGTGTATTCACCATCCACCAGGGTTTCGGCCAGCAGGCGGGTCTTGCCGTAGCTGTCGCGGCCCTTGACCACGATTTCGTCGAGCGCCAGCACGGCGTCGGTGCCGCCCAGGCCTTTAAGGGTGTTGAGGACGCCGGCGATGATTTTACGGAACGGGCGGTCGCCCAGCTCTTCGTCCTTGCCGACGCCGACCAGCAGAACGCGTTCGGCCTTGAGATTCGGCAGGCTGTGCAGCAACAGGCTCTGGCCGACTTTGCCGGCCAGGTCGCCGCGCTTGAGTACAGCGCTGAGGGCGCCGCCGCTTAGTTCGTCGAGTTGTTTGGCAGCGGCGCCGAGGTTGCGGCCTTCGCCGACGGCGACCACCAGAGTGGCGGTCTTCAACGTTTCTGGGCTAACGCTCTTTACAACCAGTTCCATGTCCGGGTCCCTGAATGAATGGTCAACGTGCGCGGGCAAAAACGGCGGCGCACAGACGCTTGCTTATAGATAGAAAGACGCAGGTCTCGGCCCGCGACAAAGGCCGCAGTTTGAACCTCGCTCCCTGCGCCTGACAACCCTCGGTTGTACGATCTTCAACGCATTCCCCGCCTGCTTGAGCATGCGCAGTGACAGGCGCACTCAATCACAGGATAATGCGCCAACTTTTTCGGCGGCTCTGCCCTGCGGGCTGTCTGATACGTTTGCTTGTTTGGCCGCCTTAGCCTGACAACCCTGGAGTGTCTGGTTTGATTGTCTTCCGTTATCTGTCCCGCGAAGTCCTGTTGACCTTGAGCGCCGTCAGCGCCGTGCTGCTGGTCATCATCATGAGTGGGCGCTTCATCAAATACCTCGCCCAGGCGGCCTCGGGCCTGCTGGATCCGGGCTCCCTGTTCCTGATCATGGGCTTTCGTCTGCCGGGTTTTCTGCAGTTGATCCTGCCATTGGGCCTGTTTCTCGGGATCCTGCTGGCCTACGGTCGCCTGTACCTTGAAAGTGAAATGACCGTTTTGTCGGCCACCGGCATGAGCCAGCAACGTCTGTTTGCCATGACGCTGTTTCCGGCCACGCTGGTTGCGCTGGTCGTGGCCTGGCTGAGTCTGAGCCTGGCGCCACAAGGTGCCAATCAGTTCCAGCTGCTGCTGAACAAGCAGGATGCGCTGACCGAGTTCGATACCCTGGAGCCGGGTCGCTTCCAGGCGCTGCGTGACGGGACGCGGGTGACCTACACCGAAACGCTGTCGGATGATCGCATCAACCTCGGCGGCGTATTCATTTCGCAAAAGAACGTCTCGTCCGATAAGAAGGATCGCGGGATTTCCGTGCTGGTGGCCGAGAGGGGCCGTCAGGAAATCCGCCCTGACGGCAATCGTTACCTGATTCTCGATAACGGCTATCGCTACGACGGTAACCCGGGGCAGGCCGACTACCGGGCGATCAAGTACGAGGAATACGGCGTATTGCTGCCCAAGCCGGACGTCAGCGACGAAGTCACCGACCGCGATGCAATGACCACCCGTTCCTTGATCGGCAGCGATGACATTCGTTCGCGCACTGAACTGCAATGGCGCCTGTCCCTGCCGTTGCTGGTGTTCATCGTGACCTTGATGGCGGTGCCGCTGTCGCGGGTCAATCCACGCCAGGGCCGTTTCCTCAAGTTACTGCCGGCGATTCTTCTTTATATGGCTTACCTGAGCATCCTGATTGCCGCGCGCGGCGCCCTCGAAAAAGGCAAGATCCCGCCGGCGTTGGGGTTGTGGTGGGTTCACGCGATCTTCCTGGCCATTGGTCTGGGCTTACTCTACTGGGAGCCGTTGCGCTTGAAGATGGCGAGTCGCCGCAGTGCGCTGGAGGTGGCCCGTGGATAAGCTCGATCGCTACATTGGTAGCAGCGTATTCGTAGCCATCCTGGCGGTTCTGGGGATTATCCTTGGCCTGGCGACCCTGTTTGCCTTCATCGATGAGATGAGTGAGGTCAGCGACACCTACACCTTGGTGGACGTCTTGAGCTACGTCCTGCTGACCGCGCCCCGTCGTTTGTACGACATGTTGCCGATGGCGGCACTGATCGGTTGTCTGATCGGCCTTGGCAGCCTGGCCAGTCACAGCGAGCTGACGATCATGCGCGCTGCGGGCGTGTCGATCGGGCGCATCGTCTGGGCGGTCATGAAGCCAATGCTGGTGCTGATGGTGGTGGGAGTGCTGATCGGCGAATACGTCGCGCCGGCCACCGAAGTCACCGCTCAGGCCAACCGTTCCCTGGCTCAGGGTGGCGGCGATGCGCAGAGCGCCAAGCATGGTTTGTGGCATCGCCAGGGTGACGAGTTCATTCACGTCAACTCTGTGCAACCGAACGGTCTGCTGTACGGTGTCACCCGTTATCGTTTCGACAATGAGCGTCATATGCTGTCGTCCAGCTTCGCCAAGCGGGCGAAGTTCGATCAGGATCACTGGCAGTTGAGCGACGTGACTACCACGCTGTTCCATGAAAAGAGCACCGAAGTGGTCACCACCCCGGTCGAGCGCTGGGATGTCGCCTTGAGCCCGCAACTGCTGAGCACCGTGGTGATGTCGC
Organism: Pseudomonas sp. LBUM1669; assembly: GCF_059695705.1. NCBI lineage: Bacteria > Pseudomonadati > Pseudomonadota > Gammaproteobacteria > Pseudomonadales > Pseudomonadaceae > Pseudomonas > Pseudomonas sp. LBUM1669. Next base: position 1,163,346 of record NZ_CP166784.1, read on the forward strand.
CTGACACGCTGTCGATCAGCGGTCTGTGGGGCTACATCCACTACCTGGCTGACCAGGGCCTGAGCAACGGCCGTTACTGGCTGGCATTTTGGGTCAAGGTGTTGCAGCCGCTGGTGACCGCCGCGCTGGTACTGATGGCGATTTCCTTCATCTTCGGGCCGTTGCGCTCGGTGACCCTGGGTCAGCGGGTCTTCACTGGCGTGCTGGTCGGCTTCACCTTCCGCATCGTCCAGGATTTGCTGGGGCCTTCGAGCCTGGTGTTCGGTTTCTCGCCACTGTTTGCGGTGCTGGTTCCAGCGGGTGTCTGTGCCCTGGCCGGTGTCTGGCTGTTGCGTCGAGCCGGTTGATCAGGGGGGGTTCCCGACCTCGCCGGTGATAAAAAACGCCCCTGTCGCAAGACCGGGGCGTTTTTGTAGGCGCCGTCTGACCTGCGAACGTGACGCTTGCGCCGTGGATCAGGTACAATTCCCGGCTATTTTTCGGCGGGCTATGCCTGCAGCCTTTTTGAGTGTTGATCCGTGAGTGATTTGAGTCATATCCGCAATTTCTCCATCATCGCCCACATTGACCATGGCAAGTCGACGCTGGCCGATCGCTTCATCCAGATGTGCGGCGGCCTTGCCGAGCGCGAAATGGAAGCCCAGGTCCTGGACTCCATGGACCTGGAACGTGAACGCGGGATCACCATCAAGGCCCACAGCGTCACCCTGTATTACACCGCTCGCGATGGCATCAAGTACCAGCTGAACTTCATTGACACCCCGGGCCACGTTGACTTCACCTACGAAGTCAGCCGGTCGCTGGCGGCCTGTGAAGGTGCGTTGCTGGTGGTCGATGCCGGTCAGGGCGTTGAAGCGCAGTCGGTAGCCAACTGCTACACCGCGATTGAGCAGGGCCTGGAAGTGATGCCGGTCCTGAACAAGATCGACCTGCCACAGGCCGATCCGGACCGTGTGAAAGAAGAAATCGAAAAAATCATCGGCATCGATGCCACCGACGCAGTCGAGTGCAGTGCCAAGACCGGCCTGGGCGTCGACGAAGTGCTGGAGCGTCTGGTCAAGACCATTCCTGCGCCGACCGGCAACTACGAAGATCCGCTGCAAGCGTTGATCATCGACTCCTGGTTCGACAACTACCTGGGTGTTGTCTCCCTGGTACGTGTGCGGCACGGTCGTGTGAAGAAGGGCGACAAGATCCTGGTCAAATCCACCGGCAAGATCCACCTGGTGGACAGCGTCGGTGTCTTCAACCCGAAACACACCGCCACCGTTGACCTGAAAGCTGGCGAAGTGGGCTTCATCATCGCCGGCATCAAGGACATTCACGGGGCACCGGTCGGTGACACCCTGACCTTGAGTTCCACGCCGGACGTCGACGTGCTGCCAGGCTTCAAGCGCATTCAGCCGCAGGTCTACGCCGGTCTGTTCCCGGTCAGCTCTGACGACTTCGAAGATTTCCGTGAAGCCCTGCAAAAGCTCACGCTCAACGACTCGTCCCTGCAGTACACCCCGGAAAGCTCCGACGCCCTGGGCTTCGGCTTCCGTTGCGGGTTCCTCGGCATGCTGCACATGGAAATCATCCAGGAGCGCCTGGAGCGCGAGTACGACCTGGACCTGATCACCACGGCGCCGACGGTAATCTTCGAGCTGTTGCTGAAAACCGGTGAAACGATTTACGTCGACAACCCGTCCAAGCTTCCAGACCTGTCCTCGATCGAAGACATGCGCGAACCGATCGTGCGAGCCAATATTCTTGTGCCGCAAGAGCACCTGGGCAACGTCATTACGCTGTGCATAGAGAAGCGTGGCGTGCAGCACGACATGCTGTTCCTCGGCACGCAGGTCCAGGTGACCTACGATTTGCCGATGAACGAAGTGGTCCTCGACTTCTTCGACCGTCTGAAGTCCACCAGCCGCGGCTATGCTTCGCTGGATTACCATTTCGACCGTTACCAATCAGCTAATCTGGTGAAACTGGATGTGCTGATCAACGGTGACAAGGTCGACGCCTTGGCGCTGATCGTGCACAAGGATAACGCGCACTACAAAGGTCGCCAGTTGACCGAGAAGATGAAAGAACTGATTCCGCGCCAGATGTTCGACGTCGCGATCCAGGCCGCCATTGGCGGGCAGATCATTGCGCGGACCTCCGTCAAGGCACTCAGAAAGAACGTATTGGCCAAATGCTACGGCGGTGACGTTAGCCGTAAGAAAAAACTGCTTGAAAAGCAAAAGGCCGGTAAAAAACGCATGAAGCAAGTCGGCAACGTGGAAATTCCACAAGAAGCCTTCCTTGCGGTGCTCAGGTTGGATAGTTAGGTCCTATGTCACTAAATTTCCCGCTGTTGCTGGTTATCGCCGTGTTCGTCTGCGGCTTGTTGGCGTTGCTCGATCTGCTGTTCCTGGCGCCTCGGCGCCGGGCTGCCATCAACTCCTATCAGGGGAGTGTCAGCCAGGCTGACATGGTGGTCGTCGAGAAACTGAACAAAGAGCCGCTGCTGGTTGAATACGGCAAGTCGTTCTTCCCGGTGTTGTTCATCGTGCTGGTGCTGCGTTCGTTCCTGGTGGAACCGTTCCAGATTCCTTCCGGCTCGATGAAACCGACCCTGGACGTCGGCGACTTCATTCTGGTGAACAAGTTTTCTTACGGGATCCGCTTGCCGGTGGTCGACAAGAAAGTCATCGAAGTCGGTGATCCGCAGCGCGGCGATGTGATGGTGTTCCGCTACCCGAGCGATCCGAACGTCAACTACATCAAACGTGTGGTGGGCCTGCCGGGTGACCAGATTCGCTATACCGCCGACAAGCGTCTGTTCGTCAACGGCGAATCGATTGCCGAACAACTGGTCGGCTCCGAGCCGGGCACGCTGGGCAGTGCCGAGCTCTACAAGGAAAAACTCGGTGTCGCCGAGCACCTGATCCGCAAGGAAATGAGCCGCTATCGCGCATCGCCGGACCGTTCGTGGACCGTGCCGGCCGGGCACTACTTCATGATGGGCGACAACCGCGACAACTCCAACGACAGTCGCTACTGGGACGATCCGAGCATTCCCAAGGATCTGCTGGGCATGGTTCCCGACAAGAATATCGTCGGCAAGGCCTTCGCAGTCTGGATGAGCTGGCCGGAACCCAAACTCAGTCACCTGCCGAATTTCTCGCGGGTTGGCCTGATCAAGTAATCACACACGGCGCTGTTGAACACAGCGCCGAATGCATTTCTGGAGTCGACACAATCGGCGCCGAAAGCATGAAAACAATGATATTCAGGACGTAATTTTTGAACACAGCGTTAATTGTCCCAAGCCTGCGCCGCATCACGGCCATGGCGGTGGAATCCAGCCACGAACTCAGCGTGGGTAAACCGTGAGCGTCTCCTTAAGCCGTCTAGAGCGTCAGCTCGGCTACACCTTCAAGGATCAGGAACTGATGGTCCTGGCCCTGACTCACCGCAGTTTTGCCGGGCGCAACAACGAACGCCTGGAATTCCTCGGTGATGCCATCCTCAACTTCGTTGCTGGCGAGGCGCTGTTCGATCGCTTCCCGCTGGCTCGCGAAGGCCAGTTGTCGCGTTTGCGCGCACGTCTGGTGAAAGGTGAGACGCTGGCCGTACTGGCCCGCGGTTTTGATCTGGGCGAATACCTGCGCCTGGGCTCCGGTGAGTTGAAAAGCGGCGGGTTCCGTCGCGAGTCGATTCTGGCCGATGCCCTCGAAGCGCTGATCGGTGCGATCTACCTGGACGCCGGCATGGACATGGCGCGCGAGCGCGTGCTGGCCTGGCTGGCCGGTGAGTTCGAAGGCCTGACGCTGGTCGACACCAACAAAGATCCAAAAACCCGCCTGCAGGAATTCCTGCAATCGCGTGGTTGCGAGCTGCCGCGTTACGAAGTGGTGGATATCCAGGGTGAGCCGCATTGCCGGACGTTCTTCGTCGAATGTGAAATCACCTTACTGAATGAAAAAAGCCGAGGTCAGGGTGTGAGTCGTCGTATTGCCGAACAGGTAGCGGCCGCCGCAGCACTGATTGCCCTGGGTGTGGAGAATGGCAATGACTGATTCAACTGCAACTCGCTGTGGCTATGTTGCCATCGTCGGCCGTCCCAACGTGGGCAAGTCCACGCTGCTGAACCACATCCTGGGTCAGAAGCTGGCGATCACCTCGCGCAAGCCGCAAACCACCCGCCACAACATGCTGGGCATCAAGACCGAAGGCGCCATCCAGGCTGTCTACGTCGACACCCCGGGCATGCACAAGGGCGGCGAAAAGGCTCTGAACCGCTACATGAACAAGACCGCTTCGGCGGCGTTGAAAGACGTCGACGTGGTGATCTTCGTGGTGGATCGCACCAAGTGGACCGACGAAGACCAGATGGTCCTCGAGCGCGTCCAGTACGTGACCGGCCCGCTGATCGTGGCGCTGAACAAGACCGATCGCATCGAAGACAAAGCCGAACTGATGCCGCACCTGAGCTGGTTGCAGGAGCAACTGCCGAACGCGCAGATCATGCCGATCTCGGCCCAGCACGGGCACAACCTTGAAGCGCTGGAGCGGGTGATTGCCGGTTACCTGCCGGAAAACGATCACTTCTTCCCGGAAGACCAGATCACCGACCGCAGCAGCCGTTTCCTCGCCGCAGAGCTGGTGCGCGAGAAAATCATGCGCCAGATGGGCGCTGAGCTGCCGTACCAGATCACCGTCGAAATCGAAGAGTTCAAGCAGCAGGGTAAAACCCTGCACATCCATGCCTTGATCCTCGTCGAACGTGACGGCCAGAAGAAGATCATCATTGGCGACAAGGGCGAGCGCATCAAACGCATCGGCACCGAGGCGCGCAAGGATATGGAATTGCTGTTCGACTCCAAGATCATGCTTAACCTGTGGGTGAAAGTGAAAGGCGGCTGGTCCGACGACGAGCGCGCATTGCGTTCGCTGGGTTACGGCGACCTGTAACACCGGATCCAGATACACCGAAGAACCCCTGTGGGAGCGAGCCTGCTCGCGATGAGGACCTGAAATTCAACATCACTGTTGACTGACAGACCGCAATCGCGAGCAGGCTCGCTCCCACATTGGTTTCTGGTTGTTTATAAGATCGCGTTTCTTCATTGAGAACTCCATGTCCCAGCCCATTGGCCAACCCGCCTACGTCCTCCACTCCCGCGCCTACCGCGAAAGCAGCGCGCTGGTGGACTTCCTCACGCCGCAAGGTCGGCTGCGGGCGGTGTTGCGCAGTGCGCGGGGCAAGGCCGGGACATTGGCGCGGCCATTCGTGCCGCTGGAAGTGGAGTTTCGGGGGCGGGGTGAGCTGAAGAACGTTGGGCGAATGGAAGCGGGCGGTGTTTCAACCTGGCTCAACGGCGAGGCCTTGTTCAGCGGCCTCTATCTCAACGAACTGCTTATCCGCCTGTTGCCCGCCGAAGACCCGCATCCCGGTGTGTTCGATCACTACGCCGCGACGTTGCTCGCGCTGGCCGAAGGTCGTCCGCTGGAGCCTTTGCTGCGCTCTTTCGAATGGCGCCTGCTCGACGACCTCGGTTACGGTTTCGCCCTGACCAGCGACATCCACGGCGAGCCCATCGCCCCGGACGGTCTGTACCGTTTGCAAGTGGACGCCGGCCTGGAGCAGGTCTATCTGCTGCAACCCGGCCTGTTCAACGGTGCCGAGCTGTTGGCCATGGCGGAGGCGGACTGGACCGCGCCTGGCGCGTTGTCCGCTGCCAAGCGTCTGATGCGTCAGGCGCTGGCTGTTCACTTGGGCGGTCGTCCGCTGGTCAGTCGCGAGCTGTTTCGCAAGCCTTAGTCTCCCCGTATGCTGTGCGCCGAATCTTTAAATTCAGGAGCGCTTCCGTGACCACCAGCAATCGCATTCTTCTTGGCGTGAACATCGACCACGTGGCCACCCTGCGTCAGGCCCGGGGCACTCGTTACCCGGATCCGGTCAAGGCAGCACTGGACGCGGAAGAGGCGGGCGCCGACGGCATCACCGTGCACCTGCGCGAAGACCGCCGCCACATCCAGGAGCGCGACGTGCTGTTGCTCAAGGATGTACTGCAAACCCGCATGAATTTCGAAATGGGCGTCACCGAAGAAATGATGGTGTTCGCCGAGCGCATCCGCCCGGCACACATATGCCTGGTCCCGGAAACCCGTCAGGAACTGACCACCGAAGGTGGCCTGGACGTGGCGGGACAAGAGGCGCGGATCAAGGCTGCGGTGGATCGTCTGTCGAAGATTGGCTGTGAGGTATCACTGTTCATCGATGCGGACGAGCGGCAGATCGAAGCGTCCCGTCGTGTGGGTGCTCCGGCTATTGAACTGCACACCGGTCGTTATGCCGATGCCGAGACGCCGACCGAAGTGGCTGAAGAACTCAAGCGTGTGGCAGATGGCGTGGCGTTTGGTCTGGCTCAGGGGCTGATCGTCAATGCCGGTCACGGCCTGCATTATCACAACGTTGAAGCGGTGGCCGCGATCAAGGGCATCAACGAACTGAACATCGGCCATGCGCTGGTGGCGCATGCGTTGTTTGTCGGGTTCAAGTCGGCGGTATCGGAAATGAAGGCGCTGATTCTGGCGGCTGCGCTCAAGGGTTGAGATAGGCGGCGCTACCTTCGCGGGCAAGCCTCGCTCCTACGGGATTGTGTTGATTCGCGATGGTGTGATCGACGCCGGCTCGTAGGAGCGAGGCTTGCCCGCGAAGACGCCATTGAACACACCAAAGATCTAAAGCTGAGGGGTTTCCTGATTCGGCTTGGTCTTGTCGACCCCCGGCACATGCAGGTTGCCTTCCGCCACTTGATTGCCTTCAAGCTGCGGCTGCGTGACCCACGTCAGGATGTCGTAGTAACGACGGATGTTCGCCACGAAGTGCACCGGTTCGCCGCCTCGGGCGTAGCCGTAACGCGTTTTGCTGTACCACTTTTTCTCGGACAGACGCGGCAGGATCTTCTTCACGTCCAGCCACTTGTCCGGGTTCAGTCCTTCTTTCGCCGCCAGTTTGCGCGCGTCATCCAGATGGCCGCTGCCGACGTTGTAGGCCGCCAGTGCAAACCATGTGCGATCCGGCTCCTGGATTGACTCGTCCAACTGCTCTTTCATGTAGGCCAGGTATTTTGCGCCGCCCATGATGCTTTGTTTGGGATCGAGCCGGTTGGACACGCCCATGGCCTGCGCGGTGTTCTGGGTCAGCATCATCAGCCCGCGAACGCCGGTCTTGGACGTCACCGCGGCTTGCCACAACGATTCCTGATAGCCGACGGCCGCCAGTAGGCGCCAATCGACTTTCTCTTTCTTGGCGTATGCCTTGAAGTGTTGTTCGTACTTGGGCAGGCGTTGCTGCAAGTGTTGGGCGAAGGTGTAGGCGCCCACGTAGCCGAGGACATCGACATGTCCGTAGTAACGGTCCTTCAGGCGTTGCAGAGTGCCGTTTTTCTTCACCTTGTCGAGATACGCATTGATCTCGTTGAGCAGGCTGTTGTCGTCACCAGCGGCCACGGCCCAGCTCTGGTTGCTGGCGTCGCCGAGGTCGAAGGCCACTCGCACGTTGGGGAAGTAGACCTGGTTCATCGCCACTTCATTGGAATCGACCAGGGTCAGATCGATCTGGCCTTCATCGACCATGCGCAGCAGGTCGACGACTTCAACCGCGTCGGATTCTTCGTATTCAATGCCGGGGTATTTCTTTTTCAGCTCCGCCAACTGTTCGGCGTGGGTGCTGCCCTTGAGCACCATGATCTTCTTGCCGACCAGGTCGCCCGCATCGGTCGGCCGCGATTGGCCGTTGCGGTAGATGATCTGTGGGGTGACTTCGAGATAGGAGTGGGAAAACCGCACCTGCTGTTTGCGTTTCTCGCTGCTGACCAGACCGGCAGCAGCCAGCACCGGTCCGTTAGGCTTGCCCACCTGATTGAACAGGTCGTCGAGGTTGTCGGCGGTCTCGATCTTGAGTTCCACCCCCAGATCGTCGGCGAAGCGCTTCACCAGCTCGTATTCGAAGCCGGTTTCACCGTTGCGATCCTGAAAGTAGGTGGCGGGGCTGTTTCGGGTAACCACCCGCAGCACACCATCCTCCTTTACGCGCTCCAGCGTGTTGGGTTTATCAACACAGCCACTGAGCATCAGGAAGAGTCCGGTTGCGATCAGCCATTTGGCGTATCGCGGACGCAAAGCCGTTGGGGAAAACATCTGCGCAGTATACGCAAAGGACCACGAGCGCCATATCTCGACAGCGAAGGGCTTGTCTGCTAGGCAGCGTAAAACCCGCTTGGAGCCCGCAGGAATGGGCCAGAACGGCAATTTTTGACATAAAAAATAACCCTCGGCGCACCGCTGTTTAAGGTCCAAATGCCCGGCCCGACGTTCGGGTGCGGTCGCGCGCACCGTTTCGGGTGATGTCGCGGGCGGTTTAGGCTAGAATGCACGGCCTCAAAGCACACCCCTTCCCGAGGCTGTCCCGAAGATGTTGATCCTGCGCGGCGCTCCTGCCCTTTCTGCCTTTCGCCACAGCAAACTCCTTGAGCAACTGAGCCAGAAGGTCCCGGCTGTCAGCGGCTTGTATGCTGAATTCGCTCACTTCGCCGAAGTTACCGGCGTCCTGACCGGCGACGAACAGCAGGTGCTCGCGCGCCTTCTGAAGTACGGCCCAAGTGTTCCGGTACAAGAACCGACCGGTCGTCTGTTCCTGGTGTTGCCGCGTTTCGGCACCATCTCGCCGTGGTCCAGTAAAGCCAGCGACATCGCTCGCAACTGCGGCCTGAGCAAGATCCAGCGCCTGGAACGCGGCATCGCGTTTTACGTGGCCGGGCAGTTCAGTGACGCCGACGCGCAGCTTATTGCGAACGGTCTGCACGACCGCATGACTCAAATCGTGCTGGGTAACCTTGAACAAGCCGCCGGCCTGTTCAGCCACGCCGAGCCGAAGCCGTTGACCGCGATCGACGTGCTGGGTGGCGGCCGCGCCGCGCTGGAAAAAGCCAACACCGAGCTGGGCCTGGCCCTGGCCGAAGACGAGATCGACTACCTGGTCAACGCCTTCGTCGGCTTGAAGCGCAACCCTCACGACATCGAACTGATGATGTTCGCCCAGGCGAACTCCGAGCACTGCCGTCACAAGATCTTCAACGCCAGTTGGGACATCGACGGGCAGAGCCAGGAAAAAAGCCTGTTCGGCATGATCAAGAACACCTACGTGATGCACAGCGAAGGCGTTCTGTCGGCTTATAAGGACAACGCTTCGGTGATCGTCGGCAACGTCGCCGGTCGTTTCTTCCCGGACCCTGAAACCCGCCAGTACGGCGCGGTGCAGGAACCGGTGCACATCCTGATGAAAGTCGAAACCCACAACCACCCGACCGCGATTGCCCCGTTCCCGGGCGCATCCACCGGCAGTGGCGGCGAGATTCGCGACGAAGGTGCTACCGGTCGTGGCGCCAAGCCAAAGGCCGGCCTGACCGGTTTCACCGTATCCAACTTGCAGATCCCGGGCTTTGAACAGCCGTGGGAAGTGCCATACGGCAAGCCTGAGCGCATCGTTACCGCGCTGGACATCATGATCGAAGGCCCACTGGGTGGTGCCGCGTTCAACAACGAATTCGGTCGTCCGGCCCTGACCGGTTATTTCCGTACCTTCGAACAGTCGATCACCACTCCCCGTGGCGACGAAGTTCGCGGTTACCACAAGCCGATCATGCTGGCCGGGGGCATGGGTAACATCCGTGCCGAACACGTACAGAAAGGCGAGATCACCGTCGGCTCCAAGCTGATCGTGCTCGGCGGCCCGGCGATGTTGATCGGCCTGGGCGGCGGCGCGGCATCCTCCATGGCCACCGGCACCAGCTCGGCGGACCTGGACTTCGCTTCGGTACAGCGCGAAAACCCGGAAATGGAACGTCGCTGCCAGGAAGTCATCGACCGTTGCTGGCAGTTGGGTGAACACAACCCGATCAGCTTCATCCACGACGTAGGTGCGGGCGGTCTGTCCAACGCCTTCCCGGAACTGGTCAACGACGGCAACCGCGGTGGCCGCTTCGAATTGCGCAACATTCCAAACGACGAGCCGGGCATGGCCCCGCACGAAATCTGGAGCAACGAATCCCAGGAGCGCTACGTTCTGGCGGTCGGCCCGGCTGACTTCGAACGCTTCCAGGCGATCTGCGAACGCGAGCGTTGCCCGTTTGCTGTCGTCGGTGAAGCCACTGCCGAGCCGCAACTGACGGTCACCGACAGCCACTTCGGCAACAGCCCGGTGGACATGCCGCTCGAAGTGCTGCTGGGCAAAGCCCCGCGTATGCACCGTTCGGCCGTTCGGGAGAATGAACTGGGCGACGATTTCGATCCGTCGACCCTCGACATCGCCGACTGCGTCGAGCGTGTCCTGCATCACCCGGCCGTGGCGAGCAAAAGCTTCCTCATCACCATCGGCGACCGCACCATCACCGGCCTTGTTGCCCGTGATCAGATGGTCGGCCCGTGGCAGGTCCCGGTGGCTGACGTTGCCGTCACCGCCACCAGCTTCGACGTTTACACCGGCGAAGCCATGGCCATGGGCGAGCGCACTCCGCTGGCTCTGCTGGACGCTCCGGCGTCGGGCCGCATGGCCATCGGCGAAACCCTGACCAACATCGCGGCTTCGCGCATCAACAAGATCTCCGATATCAAACTGTCGGCCAACTGGATGTCCGCTGCCGGTCACCCGGGTGAAGACGCGCGTCTGTACGACACCGTGAAAGCGGTCGGCATGGAATTGTGCCCTGAGCTGGGCATTACCATTCCGGTGGGCAAGGACTCCATGTCCATGGCCACGCGTTGGAACGACGAAGGCGTCGACAAGACCGTGACCTCGCCGATGTCCCTGATCGTGACCGGTTTCGCGCCTGTGGCTGACATCCGTCAGACCCTGACCCCGGAACTGCGCATGGACAAGGGCACCACCGACCTGATCCTGATCGACCTGGGCCGTGGCCAGAACCGCATGGGCGCCTCGATCCTGGCCCAGGTTCACGGCAAGCTCGGCTCGCAAGCGCCGGACGTCGACGACGCCGAAGACCTCAAAGCCTTCTTCGCCGTGATCCAGGGCCTCAACGCCGACGGTCACTTGCTGGCTTACCACGACCGTTCCGACGGTGGTCTGCTGACCAGCACCGTGGAAATGGCCTTCGCTGGTCACTGCGGCCTGAGCCTGAACCTCGACGGTCTGGCAGAAACGTCTGCCGACATCGCCGCGATCCTGTTCAACGAAGAACTGGGCGCTGTAATCCAGGTTCGCCAGGACGCCACGCCGGACATCCTCGCGCAGTTCAGCGCTGCCGGTCTGGGCGAGTGCGTGTCGGTGATCGGTCAGCCAATGAACAATGGCCAGATCAACATCACCTTCAACGGCGAAACCGTGTTTGAAGGTCAGCGTCGTCTGCTGCAACGCCAGTGGGCTGAAACCAGCTACCAGATCCAGCGTCTGCGTGACAATGCCGACTGCGCCGAGCAAGAGTTCGACGTGCTGCTGGAAGAAGACAATCCGGGCCTGAGCGTCAAGCTCAGCTACGACGTCTACCAGGACGTCGCCGCGCCTTACATCAAGAAAGGCATCCGCCCACAGGTTGCCGTGCTGCGCGAGCAGGGCGTCAACGGTCAGGTGGAAATGGCGGCTGCGTTCGACCGCGCCGGTTTCAACGCGATAGACGTGCACATGAGTGACATTCTGGCCGGCCGTGTCGACCTGAACGAGTTCAAGGGGCTGGTGGCTTGCGGCGGTTTCTCCTACGGCGACGTACTGGGTGCCGGTGAAGGCTGGGCCAAGTCCGCGCTGTTCAACAGCCGTGCTCGCGATGCGTTCCAGGGTTTCTTCGAACGTACCGACAGCTTCACCCTCGGCGTGTGCAACGGTTGCCAGATGATGTCCAACCTGCACGAGCTGATCCCGGGCAGCGAGTTCTGGCCGCACTTCGTGCGCAACCGTTCCGAGCAGTTCGAAGCGCGCGTGGCGATGGTTCAGGTCCAGGAGTCGAACTCGATCTTCCTGCAAGGCATGGCCGGTTCGCGTATGCCGATCGCCATCGCTCACGGTGAAGGTCATGCCGAGTTCGCCAGCGAAGAAGCGTTGCTGGAAGCCGATCTGTCGGGTTGTGTGGCGATGCGTTTCGTCGACAACCACGGCAAGGTCACCGAAAACTACCCGGCCAACCCGAACGGCTCGCCGCGCGGGATCACCGGTTTGACCAGCCGCGACGGTCGCGTAACGATCATGATGCCGCACCCGGAACGCGTGTTCCGCGCCGTGCAGAACTCGTGGCGTTCGGAAGACTGGAACGAAGACGCTCCTTGGATGCGCATGTTCCGTAATGCGCGGGTTTGGGTGAACTAAGGGCTGTGTATAAGCTCAGCTTTTTTGTTCCGGCCAGTCATGTCGAGGTGGTCAAGAGCGCTGTGTTCGCTGCCGGTGGCGGGCGGATCGGTGCTTATGATCACTGCGCGTGGCAAGTGCTTGGGTTGGGCCAGTTTCGGCCTTTGGATGGCAGTCAGCCGTTCATTGGTGAAGCGGGACAGGTCGAGCAGGTCGAGGAATGGAAGGTTGAGTTGGTGGTGGCGGATGAGTTGATCGTGGCCGTGGTGGCCGCGCTGAAACTCAGCCATCCCTATGAGACGCCGGCTTATGAAGTGTGGCGGTTGGAGGATTTCTGATCTTCCGGCTGCTGAAATGAGAAACCCGCTGAATTAGCGTTCAGCGGGTTTTTTGTTGCCTGCGATATGATGAATGTATGGAGACCAATGCTGTGGGAGCTGGCTTGTCGGGTCGCCGCATCGCTGCGATGGCTGCCTGATAGCCGCCTATTTTAGTCAAGGTATTCATACCTATTCTTACGGTAACGGCTACATCGCTCGAGGAAATATCCGACAACCCTTTCAGGTTGTCCGTCGGAAGTGCCAAGTCCAGCCTATGTCCATCACAAACACTTCAATCCACTTGAGGTTCAAAGATGGAATTGCCGGACGCAATTGCTCCCAGGGTTAACTCGAACACCGCGCTTGGGCAGGCGCTAATTTTGATGTTCAAATCCGTCGAATTGGAACTGGTCGGAGAGCGCGCAGAGCCAGGGGCGGTCAAGGTTATTGTGTTCGGAGGGTGCGCCGTTCACCTCTACACTCATCACCGTGTGTCAACTGATGTTGACGCTGAGATTTACTATGCAAAACTCCCACCGGGTCTTCACCTGCAGAGCTTGCTCGCAGAGGTGCCTGAACAATTTGTTGATGAACAATCCGGTCGGTTGATGGAGCTGAACTACGACCTTCAATACAACACCAGCTTCGGTCCCATTCATGAAGACTACTGGGAACGCAGTCCCCCCTTGCAGATTTCTCCGTAGAGTCACCGCTGCATGTCCATATTGCTGCTCCTGTCGACATCGCAATATCCAAACTGGGTAGAGCGACAGACCAGGATATTGGCGACATCATGGCGCTGCTTCGGGCGGGTTTCATACTGACCACTGAACTTCGTCGTCTGGCATTGCAGGCAATTGATGTATATGTTGGCAACAAAGAGCCACCGACCTCAGTTCTCACCAGTATTTTGCAAGATTACCTGGAGACTACAGATGGCGACGCCCCATAGCGGCCACGTCCTCTCATCCGCGTTGGACACCTTGGTCAAAAAACCTTTGAATCAAGCAGATGACGCTGCGCTGGTGTGCGCAGCCAAAGTTGTCTGGTATTCGAAGGAAGACCTTATGAGTGAAGTCGAAGCCTTCCTGAGTCTTCACGCTGACGAGCTCGAAGTTCGCCGCGCAGGTTATTTGCTCGAGCGGTTCACGCGCTTTGCATGTGTTTCTGATAGCCGTGTATTGGAAACCTTCGACGCTCTTAAGCTTTTTTCACGCTCGACATCCAGACTTGAAGTGAAGTCGCAGGTAGCTACTGTTCCGCTTCGCAAACGTCGCGATGAACTCGCGGATTCTTGGGGCCTGAATGAGGGGCTGGGTCTGAAGGCTCAGACGCTGATGCCTTTCCAGACTCGACATTACGAAGTTGAGCAACACGCAACGTCTGTTTGAGCTTATGTGCCTTGAACTTTTCTGTGTTTGTCAGGACCTCTTCGCGGGCAAGCCTCGCTACCACAATGGATCTAAATACACCGAACCATTGTGGCGAGGGAGCTTGCTCCCGTTGGGCTGCGAAGCGGCCCTGAATCAGCCACCTCGTTCTCTCAGGTAAACCCCATCAAACCGGATGACGACTGCTTCGCAGTCGAGCGGGAGCAAGCTCCCTCACTACAGGATTGTGTAGGTTTCAAACCTTGGCACTCACCTCGCTACGATTAACCAACGCCTCCAGCGCTCCGCTTAAACTCGGCGCCTTATCGCCAATCACCAGGTGCCAGACACCCCCTTCAAGCTGGCTGACACCCTGACAACCCAGCGCCTTCAAATCACTTTCCGACAACGCCTTGCCATCCGCCAGTTGCAGTCGAATCCGGGTCATGGCCACGCAATCCATCTGCAACAGATTGTCCCCGCCGCCCAAGGCATCCAGCCATCGCTGCGCTTCTGAGTTCGCCACTGCCACAGGTTTCGGTGCATCGATAACCGCGGGAGGGGAGGAAACAAGCGCGCGACCCAACGCCGGCATCGCCAAGCGAATCTCATCAGCAATGCTGTCCGCCATCGGCCCGACCACCACTTGCAGGCTCCCACCCTTGCCAGGACGCACGACCGCCATCGCCCCCAGTGCTTTTAATTGCGCATCGTTGGCCTTGTTGCGATCCACCATGTCCAGCCGCAACCGAGTGGTACACGCGCCCACGGTAATCAGATTCTGCGCCCCACCCAGCGCCTTGATGTACGCCCCGGCGCGTTCATTCTCGGTGACCACAACCTTTTCGCCCGCCGGCACCTCTTCACGCCCTGGCGTCTTGAGGTTGAAGCGGCGAATGCAGAAATCAAACACCGCGTAGTAGATCACCGCATACGCCAACCCCACCGGCACCACCCGCCAGCCGTTGGTGGATTCGCCCCAGCCGAGCACCATGTCGATGAAGCCGCCGGAGAAGGTGAAACCCAGGTGGATGTTCAGCGCATTGGTGATCGCCATCGACAGACCCGTCAGCAGCGCATGGAGCAAAAAGAGGAACGGTGCGAGGAACATGAACGCAAATTCGATGGGCTCGGTGACGCCGGTCAGAAATGAGGTCAGCGCCATCGACAGGAAGATCCCGCCCATGACCTTGCGGCGTTCCGGCAGGGCGTTGCGGTACATCGCCAGGCAGGCGGCGGGCAGTCCGAAGATCATCACCGGGAACATGCCGGTCATGAACTGGCCGCCCTTCGGGTCACCGGCGAAGTAGCGCGACAGGTCGCCCGTGACCATGGCGCCCGTGGTCGGGTCGGTGAAGTTGCCGAAGACGAACCACGCCATGTTGTTGAGGATGTGGTGCAGGCCGGTGACGATCAGCAGGCGGTTGAACACACCGAACACGAAGGCGCCGATGCTGCCGCTCTCCATCATCAATGTGCCGAAGCCGTTGATGCCGTGTTGGATTGGCGGCCAGATCAAACCGAAGATCACACCCAAACCGACGGCGGCGAACCCGGTAACGATCGGCACGAAGCGCCGGCCGCCAAAGAACGCCAGGTACTCTGGCAGTTTGATGTCCTTGAATCGGTTGTACAGCGCGCCGGCCATCAAGCCGCTGACGATCCCGGCGAGCATGCCCATGTTGATGCTCGCATCCAGCACCTTGAGCGTGGAGATCATCACCAGGTAGCCAATCACCCCGGCGAGGCCTGCTGTGCCGTTGTTGTCCTTGGCGAAACCGACCGCGATGCCGATGGCGAAGATCATTGCCAGGTTGGCGAAGATCACCTGGCCGGCGTCGTGGATGATCGCGATGTTCAGCAGGTCGGTGTCGCCCAGACGCAGCAACAGGCCGGCAATCGGCAGGATCGCGATCGGCAGCATCAATGCGCGACCGAGGCGCTGCAGGCCTTCGATGAAGTAGTGGTACATGGCGGTTCTCCCTGTGCTCTTTTTGTTTGAGAGTTGTTGTCGTTGTTCAGCTCAGAGGCCATTGCTGGTGACAGGCGTGACGCACCGCGCTGGCGCTGCTCAGCTTGAGCAGGTCGCGGCTGATGCGTCGGCATTCGGCCGTGTCGAGGTGGCGCACGCGGTCCTTGATTTCGCCGATCTGCACCGGGCTGACCGAAAGCTCGCTGACGCCCAGGCCGATCAGGACCGGCGTGGCCAGCGGGTCGGAGGCCAGTGCGCCGCAAACGCCAACCCAACGGTTATGCACTGCCGCACCGGCGCAGGTCTGGGCAATCAGCCGCAGCAGGGCCGGGTGCATGGCGTCGACTCGCGAGGCGAGGCCGGCGTGGTCGCGGTCCATCGCCAGGGTGTATTGCGATAAATCGTTGGTGCCGATGGACAGGAAATCCGCGTGTTCGGCCAGTTGCTCGGCCAGCAGCGCGGCGGCCGGGACTTCGATCATCACCCCCAGCTCCGGGCGTTCATTTACCCCGAGTTCAAGGCACAACGCATCGAGGCGCTGGCGGATGTGCAGCAACTCATCGACCTCGGTCACCATCGGCAACAGGATCCGGCAGCGTGACAGCGGGCTGACGTGCAACAACGCGCGCAGTTGCTGATCGAGCAATTCCGGCCGCACCTGAGCCAGGCGAATGCCGCGCAAGCCGAGCACCGGATTGGCTTCGACTGGCAACGGCAGGTAGTCGAGTTGCTTGTCGCCGCCGACATCGATGGTGCGGATGATCACCGACTTGTCGCCCATGGCGTCGAGCACCGCTTGATAGGCGAGGCGTTGTTCCTGTTCGTCCGGTGCGGTGTTGCGGTCGACAAACAGAAACTCGGTGCGCAGCAGGCCGACGCCATCGGCGCCATTGGCCATCGCGTCTTCCGCCTCTGCGCTGGACGCGACATTGGCGGCGACGTCGATGTGCACGCCATCGAGGGTCAGTGCCGGGGTATGAGCCTGTGATTGTTGAAGCGCACGGCGTTGCTGATGATCACGTTGCGCCTGATGCACGTCGGCCAGGCGTTCAGCCGTCGGCGCCCATTCGAGACGACCGCCATCAGCATCCAGCACCACCGCCTGGCCTTGCGCCTGGTCCAGCAGCGCCGAACCCAGTGCAACCAGGCAAGGCAAGCCTTTACCCCGCGCCAGAATCGCCACGTGGGAAGTCGCGCCGCCCTCAGCCATGCACAACCCGGCGACCCCTTGCTGGCTCAGTTGCAGCAAGTCCGAGGGCGTCAGTTCATGGGCGGCGACGATGGCGCCGGCCGGCACGTCGTAATGCCAGGCTTCGCCGAGCAAGGCGCGCAGCACCCGTTGCTTGAGGTCGCGCAGATCGTTGGCGCGTTCGGCCAGCAACGCGCTGCCGAGTTGTTGAAGGACGTCGCACTGCACGTCGATCGATTGGCTCCAGGCGTGCGTCGCGGCCATGCCTTGATTGATGGAAACGTTGGCCGCGTCCAGCAGCGCCGGGTCTTCGAGCAAGGCGAGGTGCGCGGTGAAGATCGCTTCTTCGTCAGTGCTTTTGTGCTTCCTCGCCTGGGCCAGGGTGTGGTCGATTTCGCCGCGCACGACGGTCAGCGCGGTATCGAGTGCGTGCAATTGTTGCACGGGATCGTGGCGGCCGGCATCCACCGGCAGGCTGATGGCGTTCAAGCGAAACAACGACCCTCCGACCAGACCGGGCGCTGCGCAAACACCGTGCAGTACGCCGGCTTCGGCAGTCCGAGTGCGTCGGGTGATGGGCGCAGGCGCAGCGGCATGGCTGTCTTCGGCCAACGCGGTGGACAAGGCGATCAGCAACGCTTGCAGCGCCGCTTCGGCATCCGGGCCCTGGCAGCTGACCTGAACTTCATCCTGCTCGCCGACGGCCAGGCTCATCAGCCCGATCAAGCTGTCGCAGGTCGCCGATTTTCCGGCGAAATGCAGCTGCGATTTGCTCTTGAACCCTTGCGCGGTCTGACGAATCAGCGCGGCCGGGCGAGCGTGCAGACCGCCACGATGAGCGATGCGCACATGGCCGAAATGCGCTTCACCCGAAAGGTCCACCTCTGCCTGGGCGCCCGGCGCCGCTCGACGAATGATGTGCAGCAGCGGGTCGCCGACCTTCACCGATTTCAACGTGATGGGCCGCGCCTGAAACGCCTGGCTGTTGGTCAGGATCATCAGGCTGACCAGGCTTTTGCACTGCTGCGCGACCTTGTCCAGGTCGAAGCGCAACAGCGGCTGGCCGTTGCTGACGCGGGCGCCTTCCTTGACCAGCATCGAGAAGCCTTCGCCCTGCAACTCGACGGTATCTAGGCCCAGGTGCAGGAGCAATTCGGCACCGTTGTCGGCACGCAAGGTGACGGCGTGACCGCTGCGGGCGACATGCACCACGACGCCGGCGCAGGGGGCGTGAAGGGTGTCGTTCAGTGGATCGATGGCGATCCCGTCGCCCATCGCGCCGCTGGCGAACACCGGGTCCGGGACTTTGGCGAGCGTGAGCACCGGGCCGCTGAGCGGGGCGCTGAGGGTCAGCTCTTTATTGTTGTTATGCATGGCTCGGTCTCATCAGTAAAAACGGCGGTTCGGATCAGCTCGCCTGTAGCAGCTGTCGAGTGAAACGAGGCTGCGATCTTTTGATTCTGCGTTGAAAAGATCGCAGCCTCGTTTCACTCGACAGCTGCTACGGGGGGGGCTATTCAGCTCAGTGGGTTCGTGTGACTTTGCTGAGGTGCCGCGGCTGGTCCGGGTCCATGCCACGGGCCACGGCCAAACCAGCGGCCATGACGTAGAAACTCTGGATTGCCAGAATCGGATCAAGGGCCGGGTGTTCGGCGCGGGTCAGCGTGAGGTCACGTTCGGCAATGTCATCCGGTGCCGCCAGCAGAACGCGGGCACCACGCTGGCGCATGTCCGCGGCAAGGCTCAGCAAACCGGCCTGCTCGGCACCCCGTGGGGCGAAGATCAGCAGAGGGTAGTTTTCATCGATCAACGCCATCGGGCCGTGACGGACTTCGGCGCTGCTGAAGGCCTCGGCCTGAATCGCCGAGGTTTCCTTGAACTTCAGGGCTGCTTCCTGAGCGATGGCAAAACCGGCGCCACGGCCGATCACCATCAAGCGTTGGCAATCGCGCAGGGCGTCGATGGCCAGGCTCCAATCCTGTTGCGCCGCTTCGCGCAGACCTTCCGGTAAGGCATTGCCGGCTTCGAGCAATTCCACGTCTTCTTTCCAGTGGGCGATCAGACGGGCGCTGGCGCTGAGGGTGGCGATAAAACTCTTGGTGGCGGCGACGCTGGTTTCTGTACCCGCGCACAGCGGCAGGCTGAATTCACACGCGGCCTCCAGCGGCGAACTTTCGGCGTTGACCATGGCAATGCTCAGTGCACCGCGTTTGCGTAACAGGCGCAGGCTGTTCACCAGGTCCGGACTTTGCCCCGACTGCGAAAACGCAAACGCCACCTGGCCGCTGACCTTCAGCGGTGCTTGCAGCATGGTCACCACCGACATCGGCAGCGACGCCACCGGGAAGCCCAGTTGCTGCATGGTCAGGTAGGCGAAGTAACTGGCGGCGTGGTCTGAACTGCCGCGGGCGACGGTCATCACGACTTGCGGCGGCTGACGGCGCAGGCGTCCGGCGATCTCGATCATCTGCGGGTCGAGTTGCTGCAGTTGGGCTTGCACGGCCTCGAACGAGGACAGCGCCTCTTCAAGCATTTTTGAAGTCAATGTCTTCTCCTTCGACCATGACGGCGGTGAGTGTGAGTGAGCGATCCAGCCGCACGCAGTCGGCCCAGCTGCCAGGTTGCAGGCGGCCGCGTTCTTCGAGTCCGAGGTAGTCGGCGGGAAATTGCGAAAGACGTTGCGACGCCTCGGCGATCGGCAAACCGATCTTCACCAGATTGCGCAGCGCCTGATCCATGGTCAGCGTGCTGCCGGCCAGCGTGCCGTCGGGCAAGCGCACGCCGCCCAGGCATTTGGTCACGGTGTGGCTGCCGAGCTTGTATTCACCGTCCGGCATGCCGGCGGCGGCGGTGGAATCGGTGACGCAATACAGGCATGGGATCGCCCGCAGGGCCACCCGCATGGCGCCGGGATGCACGTGCAGCAAATCCGGGATCAGCTCCGCGTATTTGGCGTGGGCCAGCGCCGCACCGACGATGCCCGGCTCGCGATGATGCAGCGGGCTCATGGCGTTATAGAGGTGAGTGAAACTGCTGGCACCCGCCGCCAGCGCGGCGACGCCTTCCTCGTAACTGCCGAGGGTGTGGCCGATCTGCATGCGGATGCCGCGCTCGCTGAGGGTGCGGATCAAGGCATCGTGGCCGGCGATTTCCGGGGCGATGGTGATCACCCGGATCGGTGCCAGCGCCAGGTAGTCCTCGACTTCGGCCATCAGCGCGGTGTGGGCGAAGTTCGGCTGGGCACCGAGTTTGCCGGGGTTGATGTACGGGCCTTCCAGGTGCACGCCGAGGACCCGGGCGCAGCCTGTTGGCCGCTGCTCGCAGAACTCGCCGACGGCTTTGAGCACGCTGGAAATCTCCTCCGGCGGCGCGGTCATGGTGGTTGCCAGCAGCGAGGTTGTGCCGAAACGCACGTGGGTTTTGGTGATGGTTTCGAAGGCCGGAGCACCTTCCATAATGTCTTTGCCACCGCCGCCGTGAACGTGCAGGTCGATGAAGCCGGGCAGCAGGTAGGGCAAGTCGTTGTCGGCCGGATCGCACGGCACGCCTTCGATGGACACGACCTTGCCGTGTTCGTGAATCAGCCGGCCGCGAACCCAGCCGTGGGCGGTGAGGATGTTGTCTTCGGACATGATCTGTTCTCGGTTTTAGCGGCGAAGCGGGTTATCGACGAAGCTCTGCGACAAAGTCGTAGTAGTCGTTGCGGCAGTAGGTGTCGGTGACTTCGATCGGTGTGTTGTCTTCCAGGTAGCCGACCCGGGTCATCAGCAGCATGGCGGTGCCGGGGGCGATACCGACGAGGGCGGCGAATTCGTCCGAGGCGTTGATCGCCTGGATGTGCTGCAACGCGCGGACGATCGGTTTGCCGATGCCGTCGAGGTATTCGTAGAGGGAATCGCCCACCGCTTGCGGCTTGGGGATGATCGAGGCGGGCAGGGTGCTCATCTCGATCGCCATCACCGTGTCGTCGGCTTTGCGCAGGCGTTTGAGCCGCGCGACTTTGTCGTTGGGCGAGAGGCCGAGACGGATCAGTTCTTCGTGGGTCGGCGGGGTGATTTCCCGTTCCAGCCATTGCGAGCCGGGAACGAAGCCCTTGAGGCGCAACATCTCACTGAAACCCGAGAGGCGCGACAGCGGTTGTTCCAGGCGCGGCGTAATGAACGTGCCGGAACCCTGGTTGCGGCGGATCAGGCCTTGTTCGAACAAGACTTCCAGTGCCTTGCGGGCGGTGACGCGGGAGATGCCCAGCAGCTCGCTGAGGTTGCGCTCCGAGGGCATGGCCTGCTCCGCTTTCCACTGGCCGGCATGGATCGCCGCTTCCAGATTGCGCGCCAGTTGCAGGTACAGCGGCGTGGGCTGGGTGTCGTCAGGGCGTAGGGCCTGGAGGTCATTCATGTCAGGGATGTCCGATGCGGATATTGGAGTGTTGTGTTCCGCGAATGGCCGAAAATTAATACCACTTGAATACCATGTCAATGCCAGTACTTTGCTGTTGGCGTCGGAAAGCCTGCCCTGTTGGGTGGTGGGGTTAGGGTTTGGTATTAAGTGGTATTAGAGGTGGAGGTTTTGAACGCAAAGATCGCAGCCTGCGGTAACGCTTGCCGGGAGGATTGGTATCTTCCCGGCAGTCATTACCGCAGGCTGCGATCTTTTGAATTTATTTTTCGAGGAGCGACCGAAGGTAGCGGTCAGACACGTAGCTGGATAGCAGCAGGTGGCTTTGTGTGGCGAGGGAGCTTGCTCCCGCTGGGCCGCGAAGCGGCCCTGAAATCGGAGAATGCGGTGTCAGGCCGAACTTGGGGCTGCTTCGCAGCCCAGCGGGAGCAAGCTCCCTCGCCACAGGTAACGGGATTACGGGATTACGGCCGAATCTCGATCATCGTGCCATCCGGCACCAGGCCCCAAACCTCACGCATGTCCATGTTGCGCATGGCAATGCAGCCGTCGGTCCAGTCCAGGGTGTGGAACAGTTCTTCCGGGGTTTCTTCGGTGTCCGGTGTGCCATGGATCATGATCATGCTGCCAGGCTCGACGCCTTCGCGCCGGGCACGGGCAGAGTCGCTGATGTTCGGGTAGGAGATGTGCATCGACAAATTGAATTTATCGCTGACCTTGCGCCAGTCCAGCCAGTAGAAACCTTCAGGCGTGCGCTTGTCGCCTTCCATCAGTTTCGGCCCCTTGGGCCGTTTGCCCAGGGATATGCGATAGGTCTTGAGCGGCTTGCCGTCATTGATCAATTGCAATTGATGGGCGGATTTGAGCACCAGAACTTTTTCGATGACTTTGCCGTTCAGGGTTTCCGCAACGGAAGCCTGTGACATAGCGACGAACGACAAGCAAAACACGGCAAGCAACCAGCGCATTGAAACGATATCCCTGAAAGGTGTCGCGACTATTTAGTTAGTTATAGGTGATTTTGGAGCCAGGAGCTTTTAGGTGATGGCAGGCTGGACAAGCGGCGGGATCGACTCGGACCGCACGGGGTATACCCCGGTCCGCCGGTCAGCGAAGAAGCATTCTAAGGTACGGCCCACCGTGCGGAAAGCCAACTCGGACCACGGGATGTCGGCTTCGTCGAAAAGCTGCACTTCCAGGCTCTCGGGGCCGGCGGAAAAATCCAGGTCCACCAGCTCCGCGCGAAAGAATACATGCACCTGACTGATGTGCGGCACGTCGATCAACGTATAGATGTTCAGGTTGCGCACCCGCGCGCAGGCTTCCTCGGCGGTCTCGCGAATCGCCGCCTGCTCGATGGTTTCACCGTTTTCCATGAAACCGGCGGGCAGGGTCCAGTAACCGAGCCGAGGCTCGATGGCGCGCCGGCACAGCAACACTTTCGAGCCCCAGGTCGCCACGCAGCCGGCGACAATGTTGGGGTTCTGATAGTGAATCGCCTGACAGCTGTCACAGACAAAACGCTGGCGCGAATCGCCTTCGGGGATGCGCTGGGTGACCGGGTTGCCGCACTGACTGCAAAATTTCATGCTGGGGTTCCTGAATGCTGCGCCTATCTTGGCGTGCAGCGGTGTCTGTCGGCAAGTTGTCGTTTAGCGACATGCAGTGGTTATGGGGTTGGGCGGCCGGTGTGATTGGTGCATGATGCGAGGTAGAGAACAAATCGAGAAGACTCATGCTGGACGAGCTACTTCACCGGGTAAGCAACCACACGCCGCGTACCCTGGAAACCGATCGACGTTTCCCCGAAGCCGCAGTGCTGGTGCCCATCACCCGCAGCGACGAACCGGAACTGATTCTGACCCTGCGTGCCAGCGGGCTCTCGACCCATGGCGGAGAAGTCGCCTTTCCCGGCGGTCGGCGCGACCCCGAAGACCCGGACCTGATTTTCACCGCGCTTCGGGAGGCCGAAGAAGAAATCGGCTTGCCGCCTGGGCTGGTCGAAGTGATTGGCCCGCTGAGCCCGCTGATCTCCCTGCACGGTATCAAGGTCACGCCTTATGTCGGGGTGATTCCGGATTTTGTCGAGTACCTGGCCAACGATGCCGAGATCGCAGCGGTGTTCAGCGTGCCTCTGGAGTTTTTCCGTGAGGACCCTCGGGAACACACCCACCGCATCGATTACCAGGGGCGCAGTTGGTACGTGCCGAGTTATCGTTACGGCGAGTACAAAATCTGGGGGCTGACGGCGATCATGATCGTTGAACTGATCAACCTGCTCTATGACGCCGACATCAGTCTGCACCATCCGCCCAAAAGCTTTATCAATAGTTGAAGCCATCGTTCGTATGGCGTGAATCGCGGCTGCCTGAGCCTTGAGGAAAACAAGATGAAATATCGCCTGGGCGATGCCCGCGTCGACACCCATCCGCAGAGCTGGATCGCACCCAATGCCGTGCTGGTGGGCAAGGTCAAACTGGAAGAGGGCGCCAACGTCTGGTTCAACGCCGTGTTGCGTGGCGACAACGAATTGATCCTGATCGGCAAGAACAGCAACGTCCAGGACGGCACGGTGATGCACACCGACATGGGCTACCCGCTGACCATCGGCACCGGCGTGACCATTGGCCACAACGCCATGCTTCACGGCTGCACCGTGGGCGATTACAGCCTGATCGGTATCAATGCCGTGATTCTCAACGGCGCGAAAATCGGCAAGAACTGCATCATCGGCGCCAACTCGCTGATCGGTGAGGGCAAGGAGATTCCCGACGGCTCGCTGGTTATGGGTTCGCCTGGCAAGGTGGTGCGTGAGCTGACCGAGCCGCAAAAGAAGATGCTGGAGGCCAGCGCTGCGCACTATGTGCACAATTCGCAGCGTTATGCCCGTGATCTGGTCGAGCAGGAAGAATGAGCGCCACCGAACGACCGGTTTCATCGCCGTGTGTGAGCATTTGTGCGCTGGACGAGGATGATATCTGCACCGGGTGTCAGCGCACGGTCGAAGAGATCACGCGCTGGAGCCGGATGGACAACGAAGAGCGCCGCAGGGTGTTGGGGTTGTGTCATGAGCGGGCCAAGTCGAGTGGGTTGATCTGGATGCTGCCTTCAAGATCCGATTCCTGAGCCTTGTGAGCTTTTGTGGCTGATGAGGTTTTTTGTGGCGAGGGAGCTTGCTCCCGCTGAGTTGCGAAGCAGCCCATAGCTGACAAACACATTCAACCTGACACGCCGCGCCCCCTGATTTCAGGGCCGCTTCGCGCCCCAGCGGGAGCAAGCTCCCTCGCCACAGGGTTAATTGTGAGCCCAAGATAAAGTACCCTGTGCGCCAAATTGACAGGTATCCCGCCACCCCATGTTCTTCCTGATCGCCTACATCAGCAGCGTCGTGCTGATCAACTACGCCTTTTCCACCGCCCCGCACCTGGACATCATCTGGTCGGCCTGGGGCGGGTTGGTGTTTGTCCTGCGCGATATGGTGCAAACCCGCTTCGGCCATGGCGCCATTGCGGCGATGCTGGCGGCGCTGGTCCTGTCCTATGTCACTTCCGATCCGTCCATCGCGCTGGCCAGCGCCACGGCCTTCGCGGTGTCCGAGTGCATTGACTGGCTGGTGTTCAGCATCACCAAACGCCCGTTGCACGATCGCCTGTGGATAAGTTCGGCCCTGAGCATTCCCCTCGACACCTTTATCTTCTTCGGCATGATCGATGCCTTCACCCCGACCGTGATCCTTACCGCCATGGGCTCGAAGTTCGCCGGCGTAACGGTCGTGTGGCTGATCATGGCCTGGCGCTTGCGCAAACAGGCTGTCGCCAGCTGAAGCCAAACCCTGCGGTTCATGTAAAATGCCGCGCTTTCTCCCCATGGGAAGCGCGCCAGGCGCCGCGACCCTCGATGATCCGCTTCTTGAGGACCTGAGATGACCCGTATCGGAACTCCATTGTCGCCAACCGCGACCCGCGTATTGCTGTGTGGCTGTGGTGAGTTGGGCAAGGAAGTGGTGATCGAGCTGCAACGCCTGGGCGTTGAAGTGATTGCCGTCGACCGTTACGCCAACGCACCGGCCATGCAAGTCGCGCATCGCAGCCACGTAATCAACATGCTCGACGGCGCCGCCCTGCGTGCCGTTATCGAAGCCGAGAAGCCGCACTTCATCGTGCCGGAAATCGAAGCCATCGCCACCGCGACCCTCGTGGAACTGGAAGCCGAAGGCTTCACCGTGATCCCGACCGCTCGTGCCGCGCAGCTGACCATGAACCGCGAAGGCATCCGTCGCCTGGCCGCCGAAGAGTTGGACCTGCCGACCTCGCCGTACCACTTCGCCGACACCTTCGAGGACTACAGCAAGGCCGTCCAGGACCTGGGCTTCCCGTGCGTGGTCAAGCCAGTGATGAGTTCGTCGGGCAAAGGCCAGAGCCTGCTGCGCAGCGCTGATGATGTGAAAACCGCTTGGGATTACGCTCAAGAAGGCGGCCGTGCGGGTAAAGGTCGCGTGATCGTCGAGGGCTTTATCGACTTCGACTACGAAATCACCTTGCTGACCGTGCGTCACGTCGGCGGCACTACTTTCTGCGCGCCCGTTGGTCACCGTCAGGAGAAGGGCGACTATCAGGAATCCTGGCAGCCACAAGCCATGAGCCCGATTGCCCTGGCTGAATCCGAGCGCGTTGCTAAAGCCGTCACCGAAGCCCTGGGCGGTCGCGGCCTGTTTGGCGTCGAGCTGTTCATCAAAGGTGATCAGGTGTGGTTCAGCGAAGTCTCGCCGCGCCCGCATGACACCGGTCTGGTGACCCTGATTTCCCAGGACCTGTCGCAGTTCGCGTTGCACGCACGGGCGATTCTGGGTTTGCCGATTCCGTTGATCCGTCAGTTCGGCCCATCGGCTTCGGCGGTGATTCTGGTAGAAGGGCAGTCGACCCAGACCGCTTTCGCCAACCTGGGGGCTGCGTTGAGCGAACCGGATACGGCGTTGCGTCTGTTTGGCAAGCCTGAGGTCAATGGCCAGCGCCGGATGGGCGTGGCGTTGGCGCGGGATGAGTCGATTGAAGCGGCTCGTGCCAAGGCAACCCGCGCTTCTCAGGCTGTTGTAGTCGAGCTGTAAACCGAGGTGCGCCTATCGCTAGCAGGCTAGCTCCCACAGGGTTATTGGTTGGTCACAGATTTTGTGTACACCCAATTTCCATGTGGGAGCCAGCCTGCTGGCGATGCTTCTGCTTCAGGCCACCCGATTCAAATCGTTATGCCGCGTCTCCTTCAGGCACAGCACCGCAATCAAGCTCAGCACTGCCGCCCCCGACACATACCCGCCGACATAACTCAAACCGCCCATCGCCACTAGTTTCTGTGCGAAGAACGGCGCCGCCGAGGCCCCGACGATTCCGCCCAGGTTGTAGGCAGCCGACGCGCCGGTATACCGAACATGCGTTGGAAACAGCTCCGGCAGCAGCGCGCCCATCGGTGCAAACGTCACGCCCATCAGAAACAGCTCGATGCACAGGAACAGCGCCACGCCCCACGTCGAGCCTTGGGTCAGCAGCGGTTCCATCAAGAATCCCGACAGGATCGCCAGCACGCTGCCGATGATCAGCACCGGTTTGCGCCCGTATCGATCACTGGCCCAGGCTGACAGCGGTGTTGCCGCCGCCATGAACAGGACGGCGAAGCACAGCAGGCCGAGGAAGGTTTCGCGGCTGTAGCCGAGTGTCGATACGCCATAACTCAGCGAAAAAACCGTCGAGATGTAGAACAGTGCGTAGCACACCACCATCGACCCGGCGCCCAATAGCATCGGCGCCCAGTACTGGCTGAACAGCTCGACCAGCGGGATCTTCACTCGCTCCTGGCGGGCCATGGCGTTGGCAAACACCGGGGTTTCGTGGAGTTTTAGGCGCACATACAGACCCACCATCACCAGCGCGGCGCTGAGCAGGAACGGAATCCGCCAGCCCCACGAGCGGAACTGCTCGTCATTCAGGGTCATGGCCAGCGTCAGGAACAGGCCGTTAGCCGCCAGAAAGCCGATCGAAGGGCCGAGCTGCGGGAACATGCCGAACCAGGCGCGCTTGCCTTTGGGCGCATTCTCCGTCGCCAGCAGCGCCGCACCGCCCCATTCGCCACCCAGCCCAAGGCCTTGGCCGAACCGCAGCACGCAGAGCAGGATCGGCGCCCAGGCCCCGATGCTGTCATAACCCGGCAACACGCCAATCAGCGTGGTGCACACGCCCATCAGCAGCAACGAGGCGACCAGCGTCGATTTGCGCCCGACGCGGTCACCGAAGTGCCCGAACAGCGCCGATCCCAAGGGGCGAGCAAGGAAGGCGATGCCAAAGGTGAGGAATGCCGAGAGCATCTGGGCGGTGCCGGAAGTCTGCGGGAAGAACACCGGGCCGATCACCAGTGCAGCGGCTGTGGCATAGACGTAGAAATCGTAAAACTCGATAGCGGTGCCGATAAAGCTCGCCGTGGCTACTCGGGTGGCGGAGTTCGTCGGTTGGGTGGGCGTGGTCTCGGTATAAGTCGTGCTGGTCGTCATGCGGTTATCCCTGACAGTCATGTGCCCCAGTGGAGCGAATTATTATGGTCGAACACCCAGGGATGTGGGAGTGAGGCGCGGCCGCTGCTCAAGGTAGGAACAGTCGTCGGTGTAGTGCGGAAAGTGTTGATGGTCAGGCCGGAACCTGCTGCGTGCGGGGTAAGCACGTGGTTCGGCTGGGGCTTGGGTAAGCGGGTTCGATTATAGGAAGGTGGCTAACGATCAAACAAGGGGCTTGGGTTGGCGATGACACTATTGAACAGGCTGGCAAAGACAACAAAGACTAAGGGGTGGTAATGCAATTGTGGTGAGGGGATTTATCGAAACGTCTCACCGCCCCGTTGGGCTGCGAAGCGGCCCCAGCACTTCAAAGTCAAACCGCATGTAATTGGTTGACGACTGCTTCGCAGCCGAACGGGGATAAATCCCCTCGCCACAGATAAACCCCACACCCCAGGGCAGGTGTCAGGGTTTAGATAACGGCTGGAACCGAGCTGGTATGCCAGATCAGCACGCGCGTAACACGATTGTCTTCCGTCTCCAGAATTTCCAGCCGATAACGCCCGATCTTCAGGCACACCGCACTGTCCGGAATGGTCTCCAGCGCCTCGGTCACCAAGCCGTTAAGGGTTTTCGGGCCGTCGCTTGGTAGGTGCCAGCCCAGGCTCTTGTTCAATTCGCGAATCGACGCCGCACCTTCGATCATCAGTCGCCCATCGGCCTGCGGGTGGATGTGCGGGTTGTCCAGGCTGTGCTGACTTTCGAATTCGCCGACGATTTCTTCGAGAATGTCTTCCAGGGTCACGATGCCGAGCACTTCGCCGTACTCGTCGACCACCATGCCCAGGCGCCGCTGCTGTTTGTGGAAATTAAGCAGTTGCAATTGCAGCGGCGTGCTTTCCGGCACGAAGTACGGCTCGTGGCTGGCGGCCAGCAGCGCTTCGAGGGTCAGGCTCGCATCGGGTAGCAAATGGCGGATCTGCCGGGTGTTGAGCACCGCTTCGACCTGGTTGATGTCGCTGTGAAACATTGGCAGGCGGGTGCGCTTGTTGTTGCGCAGTTGCTCGATGATCTCTGCGAGGGAGTCGTCGAGGTTGATCCCGTCGACTTCACTGCGCGTCACCAGAATGTCGTTGACCGTGATGTTGTCGAGCGCGTGGATGCCCGACAGCGGGTGGGGGCGGCAGACGGCTTCGTGATCGTCCTTGCGCTCGCTGGGGCTCTCGTCTTCGCTTTGTTGCACCACTTTGACCTTGCGGGCAAACGGTCGCATCAGCAGCCGGGTGAAGCCATTGAGCAGCCAGGCGGCCGGGTAGATGATTTTCAGTGGCGCGCCGAGCAGCGTGTTGCCCAGGGACAGCACTGCGTCGGGATAGCGCACGGCGAGGGTGCGCGGCAGGTAGTCGGCGAACACCAGAAGCGCGACCCCTGCGCCCAGGCAGGCAATCCATGGGCCGTTTTCCGCCCAGATGAAGATCGCCAGCAAGGTGCTGATGACCACCGCCAGTGCCCGGCACAAGGTATTACAGAAAATCAGGCTGTTGAGCGGGAAGCTCAGCTTTGCCACCGGTTTGTCGCTGGAGCGAGAGGCGGTGCGCTGGGCCAGCAAGTGCTGTTGTGCCGTTTCGATGGCGGTAAACAGCCCCGACCATAAGATCAGCAGGGCCAATACCGCGAGCATCGGCCCTATGGGCAAGTCGTCCATTAATGCCGCCCGTCAGATATGCAGGATGTATTCACGGACCAGCTTACTGCCGAAATAGGCCAGCATCAGCAGGCAGAAGCCGGCGAGGGTCCAGCGAATGGCCTTGTGTCCGCGCCAGCCGAGGCGGTTACGGCCCCATAGCAGCACGCTGAAGACGATCCAGGCCAGGCAAGCCAGCAGGGTTTTGTGCACCAGGTGCTGGGCAAACAGGTTGTCGACGAACAGCCAGCCGGAAATCAGCGACAGCGACAGCAGGGTCCAGCCGGCCCAGAGGAAGCCAAACAACAAGCTTTCCATGGTTTGCAGCGGCGGGAAGTTCTTGATCAGGCCCGACGGGTGTTTGTGCTTGAGTTGATGGTCCTGCACAAGCAGCAGCAAGGCCTGGAACATGGCGATGGTGAACATGCCGTAAGCAAGGATCGACAAGAGTATGTGGGCAAGAATACCCGGTTCTTCGTCGATGACCTGTACCGTGCCGGCGGGGGCGAACTGTGCCAGCAGTACCGTGGCTGCGCCAAGCGGGAACAGCAATATCAGCAAGTTTTCCACCGGGATCCGCGAACAGGCCAGCAGGGTCAGGGCGATGACCGCCGCGGCAATCAGGCTGGCCGCGCTGAAAAAGTCCAGGCCCAGGCCGATCGGGGTCAGCAGGTGGGTGAACAGGCTGGCGCTGTGAGCCAGCACGGCCAGTACGCCGAGCGTGACCAGCAGGCGCTTGTTCGCCTTGGCACCAGTGGCCAGGCGAGAGCCTTGATAGAGGGTCGCAGCGGCGTATAAGCAGGCGGCGGCGAGGGTAGTCAGCAAACTGGGTGACAAGGGGAGCATAAATCCTGTTAGGCAAGCCCGAAAGGCGCTGAGTTTGGCATAGAACCCCTGTAGCACGAAAGACCATGCAACCTGACGACGAGGTGTCCGCCAGACGCAGTCTTCGCTATAATCCGCGACCTGCCCACGCCGCAGGCTCGCCGAGCTCATGTTTATTCCGGTCTGGGCCGCCATTATCCCGGTCTACACAGGGCCTGAAAGGATCGCGCAATGTTTGAAAACTTAACCGACCGTCTCTCGCAGACGCTGCGCCATGTCACCGGCAAGGCCAAGCTGACCGAGGACAACATCAAAGACACCCTGCGCGAAGTGCGCATGGCGTTGCTCGAAGCCGACGTCGCCTTGCCGGTGGTGAAAGACTTCGTCAATTCGGTCAAGGAGCGCGCCGTCGGCACCGAGGTGTCTCGCAGCCTGACGCCGGGCCAGGCCTTCGTGAAGATCGTCCAGGCCGAACTCGAAAGCCTGATGGGCGCCGCCAACGAAGACCTGAACCTGAGCGCCGTTCCGCCGGCCGTGGTCCTGATGGCCGGTTTGCAGGGTGCGGGTAAAACCACCACCGTCGGCAAACTCGCGCGCTTCCTTAAAGAGCGCAAGAAGAAGTCGGTCATGGTCGTGTCCGCGGACGTTTACCGTCCGGCGGCGATCAAGCAGCTGGAAATGCTCGCCGGTGAAGTCGGCGTGACCTTCTTCCCGTCCGACCTGAGCCAGAAGCCTGTCGACATCGCGCAAGCGGCTATTAAAGAAGCAAAACTGAAATTCATCGACGTGGTCATCGTCGATACCGCCGGTCGTCTGCACATCGACGAAGAGATGATGGGCGAGATCAAGGCCTTGCACGCCGCGATCAACCCGGTCGAAACCCTGTTCGTAGTCGACGCCATGACTGGCCAGGACGCCGCCAACACGGCCAAGGCCTTCGGCGATGCATTGCCGCTGACGGGTGTGATCCTGACCAAGGTCGACGGCGATGCCCGTGGCGGTGCCGCGCTGTCGGTGCGCGCCATCACCGGCAAGCCGATCAAGTTCATCGGTATGGGCGAGAAGAGCGACGCGCTCGAGCCGTTCCACCCCGAGCGGATCGCTTCGCGCATTCTCGGCATGGGCGACGTGCTCAGTCTGATCGAACAGGCGGAAGCGACCCTCGACAAGGACAAGGCCGACAAACTGGCCAAGAAGCTGAAGAAGGGCAAGGGCTTCGATCTCGAAGACTTCCGCGATCAGCTGCAACAGATGAAGAACATGGGTGGCCTTGGCGGCCTCATGGACAAACTGCCGAACATCGGCGGCGTCAATCTGGCGCAAATGGGCAACGCCCAGGGCGCGGCAGAGAAACAGTTCAAGCAGATGGAAGCCATCATCAATTCCATGACCCCGGCCGAGCGCCGCGACCCTGAGCTGATCAGCGGTTCGCGCAAACGCCGGATCGCCATGGGCTCCGGCACTCAGGTGCAGGACATCGGTCGCTTGATCAAGCAGCACAAGCAGATGCAGAAGATGATGAAGAAATTCTCCGCAAAAGGCGGAATGGCCAAAATGATGCGCGGCATGGGCGGTATGTTGCCCGGCGGCGGCATGCCCAAGATGTAAAGAATCCGCGCCGGCAGTCATGTCGGCGCAGTACCACAGCAATGTGGGAACTCCAGCAAACCCGCACTTGGCGGGAGCTGACTGGCCGTTTTCAACGACGGCTCTATAGCAAATCTTGATGGCGACCGGAAGGCCGCCGGAAAAAGTCATTTGCAAAAGTCCGGATATTCCTTAGAATATGCGGCCTTTCGGGCACCTATGCCCGCTGTGCCTTTAGATTTGCAGCACCGACTACAGGAACGATGTTCACATGCTAACAATCCGTCTTGCCCTTGGCGGCTCCAAAAAGCGCCCGTTTTACCACTTGACCGTAACCGACAGCCGCAACCCGCGCGACGGTTCGCACAAGGAACAGGTTGGTTTCTTCAACCCTGTTGCTCGTGGTCAAGAAGTCCGTCTGTCCGTGAACCAAGAGCGCGTAGCCTACTGGCTGAGCGTTGGTGCACAACCTTCTGAGCGTGTTGCTCAGTTGTTGAAGGATGCATCTAAGGCTGCGGCCTGAGCAATATGAGCGCGACGCCTGCCATTGCTGATGATTTGATCGTTATCGGCAAGATTTATTCTGTTCATGGCGTTCGCGGCGAAGTGAAGGTTTATTCCTTTACTGATCCGACTGAAAACCTGTTGCAGTACAAAACCTGGACGCTCAAGCGCGAAGGCAATGTGAAACAGGTCGAGCTGGTCAGCGGACGAGGGAACGACAAGTTCCTGGTCGCAAAGCTCAAGGGTCTTGATGATCGTGAAGAAGCTCGTCTTCTGGCCGGTTATGAGATCTGTGTGCCGCGCAACCTGTTCCCTGAATTGACCGACGGCGAGTACTACTGGTACCAGCTGGAAGGTCTGAAGGTTATTGATCAACTCGGGCAATTGCTTGGGGAAATCGATCATCTTCTGGAAACCGGCGCCAATGATGTAATGGTGGTCAAGCCTTGCGCTGGCAGCCTGGATGATCGCGAACGCCTGTTGCCCTATACGGAGCAATGCGTGTTGGCCGTCGACCTTGCCGCAGGCGAGATGAAGGTGGAATGGGATGCGGACTTCTAAGCGTGGCTAACTTGCGCGTAGAAGTGATCAGTTTGTTTCCCGAGATGTTTTCCGCCGTCAGCGAGTACGGCATCACCAGTCGTGCGGTGAAACAGGGGCTGTTGCAGCTCACCTGTTGGAATCCGCGAGACTACACGACGGATCGACATCACACTGTGGATGATCGCCCATTTGGCGGTGGTCCGGGCATGGTGATGAAGATCAAGCCCCTGGAAGATGCTCTGGTTCAGGCCAAGGCAGCAGCCGGGGAGGCGGCGAAGGTGATTTACCTGTCCCCCCAAGGCCGTCAACTGACTCAGTCGGCGGTACGCGAGTTGGCGAATCTGGATGCATTGATCCTTATTGCCGGCCGCTATGAAGGCATTGACGAGCGTTTTATTGAGGCTCATGTCGATGAAGAGTGGTCGATTGGCGACTATGTACTGTCTGGCGGCGAGCTGCCGGCGATGGTCCTGATCGATGCGGTTACACGACTGCTGCCTGGAGCTTTAGGGCATGCGGACTCCGCCGAGGAAGATTCCTTTACGGATGGTTTGCTGGATTGCCCGCACTACACCCGACCGGAGGTGTATGCGGATCAGCGTGTTCCCGACGTGTTGCTAAGTGGCAATCACGCGCATATCCGGCGTTGGCGTTTACAGCAGTCCCTTGGTAGGACCTTTGAACGACGCGCCGATCTTCTGGAAAGCCGCTCGCTTTCTGGAGAAGAGAAGAAGCTGCTCGAGGAATACATCCGCGAGCGGGACGATAGTTAACAACGTATCGATGGTAAATCGACGATTTACCTTAGGAGCACAGCATGACTAACAAAATCATCCTTGCACTCGAAGCAGAGCAGATGACCAAAGAGATCCCTACCTTTGCCCCGGGCGACACCATTGTCGTTCAGGTGAAAGTGAAGGAAGGCGACCGTTCGCGTCTGCAAGCGTTCGAAGGTGTTGTTATCGCCAAGCGTAACCGCGGCGTAAACAGTGCTTTCACCGTTCGTAAAATCTCCAACGGTGTTGGCGTAGAGCGTACTTTCCAGACCTACAGCCCGCAAATCGACAGCATGGCCGTTAAACGTCGCGGTGACGTACGTAAAGCCAAGCTGTACTACCTGCGTGACCTGTCCGGTAAAGCAGCTCGCATCAAGGAAAAACTGGCTTAAGTCCAGCTTCCGATGCAGAAAAAAGCAGCCTACGGGCTGCTTTTTTGTTGCCTGCGATTTATCTTCCCTGACCGTACTGTCGGTCTTGCCTGAGCCTTTATGCCCGCCATCGATCATCCATTGATAGACCAATTCCTCGACGCGCTGTGGTTGGAGAAAGGTCTTTCCGATAACACCCGCGATGCCTATCGCAGCGACCTGGCCTTGTTCAATGGCTGGTTGCAGGAAAAGGGCCTGGAACTGATCAATGCTGGCCGCGAATTGATCCTCGATCACTTGGCCTGGCGCCTGGAGCAAAACTACAAACCCCGTTCCACGGCACGATTTCTCTCCGGTGTGCGTGGCTTTTATCGTTATCTGCTGCGTGAAAAGCTGATTGCCGTCGATCCGACCCTACGTGTCGATATGCCCCAACTGGGCAGGCCGCTGCCTAAGTCTCTGTCGGAGGCAGACGTAGAAGCGCTGCTCAAGGCGCCAGACCTGAGCGAAGCCATCGGCCAACGTGACCGCGCCATGCTCGAAGTGCTTTACGCGTGCGGCTTGCGGGTGACGGAGCTGATCAGCCTGACATTGGAACAGGTCAACCTGCGTCAAGGCGTGCTGCGAGTGATGGGCAAGGGCAGCAAGGAGCGGCTGGTGCCGATGGGCGAGGAGGCGATTGTCTGGGTCGAGCGTTATATGCGTGATGGTCGCCAAGAATTGCTTGGCGGACGTCCCAGCGATGTCATGTTCCCCAGTCAGCGCGGCGAGCAGATGACCCGCCAGACCTTCTGGCACCGCATCAAGCACCAGGCCAAGGTCGCCGGGATCGGCAAGTCGCTGTCGCCGCACACCTTGCGTCACGCTTTCGCCACGCACCTGCTCAACCACGGCGCCGACTTGCGAGTGGTGCAAATGCTGCTTGGCCACAGCGACCTGTCGACCACCCAGATCTACACCCATGTCGCCCGCGCCCGCTTGCAGGACTTGCACGCCAAACACCATCCGCGCGGCTGACGGATGGAACAAATCACCGGTGGCGAGGAAGCTTGCTCCCGCTGGGGCGCGAAGCGACCCCAAAACCATGGACCACGGCTAATCAGGAAAATCGAGGTGCCTGTTTTACGACTGCTGCGCAGTCGAGCGGGAGCAAGCTCCCTCGCCACAACAAGTGTTATCAGATACGCACCATTATGTGTGTTGCGTCAGGCGCATTCGGCCACAGGGGGCTTATGTGGTAGGCTTTGCCGGTTTGCACGATGGGCGGTTATGACCCGGTGTTTCGGCACGGGCGTTCTGATCGTCCCATTTGTCCGCCTTCAGGAGTTCTCATGCGTCTGATCCAGATTTTCGCCGCCGCAGCCATTGCGTTGGTCAGTACCTTTGCCGTCGCCGATGACGCGGCCGACAAAGCCATTCGTAAAAGCCTGGAAAACCTCCAGCTGGAAGTACCCGTAGAAAGCATCTCCGCCAGTCCGCTGCCGGGCCTGTACGAAGTCAAACTGCAAGGCAGTCGCGTGCTCTACGCCAGCGCCGATGGCCAATACGTGGTGCAGGGCTACCTGTTCCAGCTCAAGGACGGCAAACCGGTCAACCTGACCGAGAAGACCGAACGCCTGGGCGTGTCCAAACTGGTCAACGCCATCCCGGTTGCAGAAACCGTGGTCTACCCGGCGATCGGCGAAACCAAATCGCACATCACCGTGTTCACCGACACTACCTGCCCGTACTGCCACAAACTGCACGCCGAAGTGCCTGAGCTGAACAAGCGCGGCATCGAAGTGCGTTACGTCGCGTTCCCGCGCCAGGGCCTGGGCTCGCCGGGTGACGAACAGCTGCAAGCGGTCTGGTGCTCGAAAGACAAGAAAGCTGCCATGGACAAAATGGTCGACGGCAAGGAAATCAAGGCCGCCAAATGCGATAACCCGGTTTCCAAGCAGTTCGCACTGGGTCAGTCGATCGGCGTGAACGGCACACCGGCCATCGTTTTGGCTGACGGTCAGGTCATTCCGGGCTACCAGCCTGCGCCACAAGTCGCCAAACTGGCGCTGGGCGCGAAATAATTCGCATCGTCACGGCCAGCCTTTGACGATCATGGTCCGGCGGCACCATTTGCCGGGCCATTAATAGAGAGCCGCGAGTATGCGGCTGTTTTCACGGCCGGCCTTGAGTCGGCCGTTTTATGGGGAGTTCACAGTGAAACCGGTCAAAGTAGGCATCTGTGGGTTAG
Source organism: Pseudomonas sp. LBUM1669 (assembly GCF_059695705.1). Lineage (NCBI taxonomy): Bacteria > Pseudomonadati > Pseudomonadota > Gammaproteobacteria > Pseudomonadales > Pseudomonadaceae > Pseudomonas > Pseudomonas sp. LBUM1669. The sequence continues at coordinate 1,199,978 of NZ_CP166784.1, forward strand.
GGACCGTCGGTGGCGGTACCTTCAACGTACTTCAGCGCAACGCCGAGGAAATTGCTCGTCGTGCCGGGCGTGGAATCGAAGTGGCACAAATTGCCATGCGCACGCCAAAGCCTCAGTTCCAAACGACCGGTATTGCGATTACCAACGATGTCTTCGAAGTGGCCACGAACCCTGAGATCGACATCGTTATAGAGCTGATGGGCGGCTACACCGTTGCCCGCGAGCTGGTACTCAAGGCCATCGAGAATGGCAAGCATGTGGTCACCGCGAACAAGGCACTGATCGCCGTTCACGGTAATGAGATTTTCGCCAAGGCACGCGAGAAAGGCGTGATCGTGGCGTTCGAAGCGGCTGTGGCCGGTGGCATTCCGGTGATCAAGGCGATCCGTGAAGGCCTGTCCGCCAACCGCATCAACTGGGTTGCCGGGATCATCAACGGCACCGGCAACTTCATCCTCACCGAAATGCGTGAGAAAGGTCGCACCTTCGAAGACGTACTCGCCGAGGCGCAAGCCCTGGGTTACGCCGAAGCCGATCCGACCTTCGACGTTGAAGGCATCGACGCGGCCCACAAGCTGACGATCCTGGCCTCCATCGCCTTTGGCATTCCGCTGCAGTTCGACAAGGCTTACACCGAAGGCATCACCAAGCTGACCACCGCTGACGTGAACTACGCCGAAGCGCTGGGCTATCGCATCAAGCACCTCGGCGTCGCTCGCAGCACCGCGTCCGGGATTGAGTTGCGCGTGCACCCGACGCTGATTCCGGCCGATCGCCTGATCGCCAACGTCAACGGCGTGATGAACGCGGTGATGGTCAACGGTGATGCGGCCGGTTCGACCCTGTTCTACGGCGCGGGCGCCGGCATGGAACCGACCGCTTCGTCGGTGATCGCCGACCTGGTGGACGTGGTTCGCGCCATGACCTCCGACCCGGAAAACCGTGTGCCGCACCTGGCCTTCCAGCCGGATTCACTGTCGGCGCACCCGATCCTGCCGATCGAGGCCTGCGAAAGCGCTTACTACCTGCGCATTCAGGCGAAAGACCATCCGGGCGTACTGGCCCAGGTCGCGAGCATCCTGTCGGAGCGTGGCATCAACATCGAATCGATCATGCAGAAAGAAGTCGAAGAGCATGACGGTCTGGTGCCGATGATCCTGCTGACCCACCGTGTACTGGAGCAGCACATGAACGACGCGATCGCCGCGCTGGAAGCCCTGGCAGGTGTGGTCGGTCCGGTCGTTCGGATCCGCGTCGAGCACCTGAACTAAGCCGTTATCGTTCACCGGGCCTGCGTGCGGGCCCGGGTTTGCGAACACTGTCTATTGGAGCCAGTCATGCGTTATATCAGTACCCGCGGCCAGGCACCGGCCCTGAATTTCGAAGATGTCCTGCTGGCCGGTCTTGCCACCGACGGCGGTCTGTACGTCCCGGAAAACCTGCCACGTTTCACCCAGGAAGAAATCGCTTCCTGGGCTGGCCTGCCGTATCACGAGCTGGCCTTCCGGGTGATGCGCCCGTTCGTCACCGGCAGCATCCCTGACGCCGATTTCAAAAAGATCCTTGAAGAAACCTACGGTGTGTTCTCGCATAGCGCCGTGGCACCGTTGCGTCAGCTGAATGGCAACGAATGGGTGCTGGAGCTGTTCCACGGCCCGACCCTGGCGTTCAAGGACTTCGCTCTGCAGCTGCTTGGTCGTTTGCTCGACTATGTGCTGGAAAAACGTGGCGAGCGCGTGGTCATCGTCGGCGCCACCTCCGGTGATACCGGTTCGGCCGCCATCGAAGGCTGCAAGCACTGCGAAAACGTCGACATCTTCATCCTGCACCCGCACAACCGCGTGTCCGAAGTGCAGCGTCGGCAGATGACCACTCTTTTCGGCGAGAACATCCACAACATCGCCATTGAAGGCAACTTCGATGACTGCCAGGAAATGGTCAAGGCCAGCTTCGCCGACCAGAGCTTCCTCAAGGGCACGCGTCTGGTGGCGGTGAACTCGATCAACTGGGCGCGGATCATGGCCCAGATCGTCTACTACTTCCACGCAGCCCTGCAGTTGGGCGGCCCGGCGCGTTCGGTGTCGTTCTCGGTGCCGACGGGCAACTTCGGCGACATCTTCGCCGGTTACCTGGCGCGCAACATGGGCCTGCCGATCAATCAGTTGATCGTCGCCACCAACCGCAACGACATCCTGCACCGCTTCATGAGCGGCAACCAGTACGTCAAGGAAACCCTGCACGCCACGCTGTCGCCGTCGATGGACATCATGGTGTCGTCGAACTTCGAGCGTCTGCTGTTCGACCTGCACGGTCGCAACGGCGCAGCGATTGCCGGTTTGATGGACAACTTCAAGCAAGGTGGCGGTTTCAGCGTCGAACAGGAACGCTGGACCGAAGCCCGCAAACTGTTCGATTCCCTGGCCGTGGATGACGCCCAAACCTGCGAAACCATTGCCGAAGTCTACGAGCAAACCGGCGAACTGCTGGATCCGCACACCGCTATCGGTGTGAAGGCTGCGCGCGAATGCCGTCGTAGCCTGGATATTCCAATGGTGATTTTCGGTACGGCCCATCCGGTCAAATTCCCGGAAGCAGTGGAGAAAGCCGGTGTAGGAAAAGCGCTCGAACTACCTGCACATCTTTCTGATTTGTTTGAGCGAGATGAGCGTTGCACCGTGTTGCCGAACGATTTGAAAGCCGTGCAGGCCTTTGTCAGTCAGCATGGCAACCGCGGCAAGCCTCTGTAACCGGTAAAAGCTGTCACATTTTGAAGCCCGTCTCCTGACGGGCTTTCTCATTTCTGCATGCCACACTTGTCTCGTTTTCGCCCCAGAAAGGATGGGCGAGTTGATTGCGAAGGAAGTGGTAATGCTGTTTTTCAGAGGGTTAAAACCAGCCGTGTGCTGGATGTTTTTGATCGGCGTTCTGGGCTTTGTTCAAGAAGGGGCGGCCGCGCAATTGGCGACGCCCGAGTCCAGGGGGGCGGGCGTCGGCGCAACCATCGAACTGGATGCTCTGGAATTGAAGTGGATTGCCGAGCACCCGCAAGTCATCGTCTCGTCGGTGCAATACCCGCTTTATCTGTTCAAGGATGAACACGGTCAGTGGAGCGGTCTGAACAACGATCTGCTCAATCGCATCAGTGCCATGACGGGCTTGCAGTTTGTTCACGAAGAGTCGTTTTCCACCGATCAGCTGCTTGGGCGTCTGGAAAGTGGCGAGGCGGACATGAGCACAACGCTGGCAATGAATGACGAGCGTAAGGCGTTCCTGGATTTCAGTCATGCATTCGGTGGCGCTGGATGGGTGTTTGTCGGACGGGCAGGCGCACCGGTCGTGCACGATCTGGCGCAGTTGGCGAAAAAAGTACTGGTGTTGCCGGCCCGGCATGCACTCGAAGGCACGATTCGCCGCGACTACCCGGCGATCGAGTTGCGTACGGTCAAGACTTACGCTGAAGCCAGGGCGCTGGTTGAAAGTGGTGAAGCCTTTGCCACCATCGAAAATGAAATCGGAGCGCAGCTCTATCCGTTGGGGCAGCTCAAGGTCGGGCGCGGTTTGGAGGGCAAATGGGAGGCCGATCACCTTGCGGTACGCAAAGGTCAGTCGCCGTTGCTGAGCATTCTCAACAAGGCGCTGGAGGCCTTTCCTGCGGCCGACTTGCGTGCCATTCGCCTGAAATGGCTCAACGGTATCGCTCCCGTCGAGTCACCTTCTCGCTGGCGGCAGATGACTCACTGGGTATGCTGGGGCATGTTTATCGTCAGCCTGTTCGGACTGCTTTCCTTGCTCTGGAACCGCAGGCTCGCGGCGCTGATCAAGCAACGCGTAGACGCTGAGAAGGGACTCGGCGATCAGCTTGCTTTCCAGCATGCGTTGATTGACGCCATGCCCGATCCGATGTTTGTCCGTGATCTGCAAGGGCGTTTGATCATGTGCAACAAAAGTTATGAGGAGAGCCTCGGCACCCGTCTTGACCAGGTTCAGGGGCGACAGCTGGTTGAGCTCGAAGTGCTGCCGGCGGAAACCGCAGCGCTGCTGCATGCTGAATTCATGGCGCAGATGGAGACTCGAAAGCCACGCTTCAGTGAACGTCAATTGCTGTTCAACAACGGTGTCCGGGACATCTACCAGTGGACGGTGCCGTTTTACAGCGCCGATGGCCAATTGCGAGGGTTGCTGGGGGGATGGACTGATATCGGCCACCGGACAAGGCAACTGTGAATCGGCTGTTTTTTCCCTGTCATCTTTGCCGTGCATGCTCTATCGACCAGGGACGCCGACGCGTCTGCACCTGGAATCCAGAACTTTCTTCTCGGGCCAGTGGTCATTTATTGTGAACACGCCCCAAGGCACTTTGTTTTCGGACTATTGAGTGGTGATCGAGATGGAAAGTATCAGTCTATTGCTCGGTGAGGCTCTGAGCCCGTATCAGGTCACGCTGACCCCGTCGGGCGCCCATGGCGAATGCCTGGTGACACTGAAGAATGCGGCCGGCGCGATCGTGGTCGAACGGGCGTTCAATCAAGCCCAGTTAACCGATTACCGTCTGCTGACGGATGTCGTCGACGGCTTGCACCGCGACGTACTGATTGCCGAAGGACGGCTGGAACCCTGCGTCATCGCGGCGCTGCGCAATGCGGCTCAGGATAAGGTCCTGGCCAGTCGAAATTGAATTGTTCTTTTGTGGGAACCTTCCTGCACTCAGGTCGTCAGACCATGTAACAGCAGGATCAAGCATTGTGCTCCGGTGCTTGTAGCTTGCTGCCACTGGTCGTTATGTAGGCCACGTTTAACCCCGAGTCGTCTCCCCACTTCTCGGGGTTTCTTTTGCCTGCGATTTGTCACGGCTGCGCCTGACGCTCGAAGAACACTCGGGATTCTTCGAGGTAAGCACTGCGACTTTCCGGGTCGAGCCACGCGGCGTAAGCCTCGCTCAACTGGTCGCGGGGCAGTTTGCGCAGCAGCTGATTGATCTCGACGATCGCTTGCCGGCCCTTGGGTGTGTCGGTACAGCCGATGTAACCGGACAAGAATTTTTCCGCTCCACGAATCGGGTAAAACTGCAGCTCATCCTCCGCGATTCCCTGCTGCTGGGCCTGGTAACGGATTTCCGGGCGATAGCCCAGTAGCAGGCGCAATCGTCCCAGACGTTGCATTTGCAGGAGACTGCCCAAGGCGTCGTTGCCGTAGTGCAGCGTCAGCGCGTCGGGCGGCGCTTGCTTGAGCAGTGCGTCGAGGTACTCACCATAGTTGCGCTCGGCGATGATGCCCAGCTTCTCGCGGCCACTGGCGAGCAGGGCGGCCAAGTCCAGTTCACCGTCCTGGATAAAGGGTGTCAGCGTCTCACGATCCACGCGCCGAACCGCCACACCATTACTCATCGCCCGAAAAACCGGAATGGAAAACGCAATCCAGCGCTCGCGCTCCTTGCTTTTGTTCAGCGCCGCGTCGCACGTGAGGGAGGGCTCGTGGAGCATTTGCAAGCCGCGAGCGCGATTGACCCGCATCAGCGTGTGTTCGTATTGCGGCATGCCGGCGATCAACAGCGGCAACAGTTGGTCGATAACGCCCTGGCGTTTTTTCGGTCCTTCGAAGATCGTCAATGGCGGCAAATCACGCATCAGCCAGATCAGCGTTTCCTTGGGTTGCGCCATCGCGGATGGTGCCAGCCCGGCGAGCAGAAGCGTAACCAGCAACGCGCGCACTACCCGCCCGCCATGCGCCAGGCAGAATCTGATGGACTGCGCTAGCCGGCGCCTCAGCTTAGATGGCTCCGTCTTTGCGCAGTTGTGCAATCTGCGACGCGTCATAGCCAAGTTCCTGGAGTACCTGTGCGTTGTGCTCACCCAGTTGTGGCCCGACCCATTCGCAATCGCCGGGTGTATCAGAGAGTTTCGGCACAATCCCCGGCATCTTGAAGTCTTTACCATCCGGCAGCTTGGCCTGCAGGAACATTTCCCGGGCCAGATACTGCGGATCACTGAACATGTCTTCGGCGCTGAAGATCCGGCTGACGGGCACATCGGCCTGATTCAGCTGCGCCAGCACGGTGTCCAGCGGCAGCGAATTGACCCAGCGATCGATCACCCCGTAAATCTCGTCACGGCGGCTGTCGCGTCCGTCGTTGCTGGACAGCACTGGGTCGTTGGCCAGGTCTTCACGACCGATGACCAGCATGAAGCGTTTGAAGATTGCATCGCCATTGGCGCCGATCTGCACGTGCTTGCCGTCGGCGCTGGTGTGGATCGAGGAGGGCGTAATGCCCGGCATGATATTGCCGGTGCGTTCACGGATGAAACCGAATACATCGAACTCCGGGACCATGCTTTCCATCATGGCGAAAATCGCTTCATACAGCGCCACGTCCACCACTTGGCCCTGGCCACCGTTGACCTCGCGATGACGCAACGCCATCAGCGCGCCAATCACACCCCACAGCGCGGCAATCGAGTCGCCGATGGAAATCCCGGTGCGCACCGGTGGCCGGTCCTCGAAACCGGTGATGTAGCGCAGGCCGCCCATGGATTCACCGACGGCACCAAAACCAGGTTGATCTTTCATCGGCCCGGTCTGACCGAACCCCGACAGCCGCACCATTACCAGTTTCGGGTTGAGGGCGTGCAGGACGTCCCAGCCCAGGCCGAGCTTTTCCAACACGCCAGGGCGAAAGTTCTCGATCAGGATGTCCGCTTCGCTCAGCAGTTTTTTCAGAATCGCGAGGCCATCCGGGTGTTTCAGGTTCAGGGTCAGGGACTTTTTGTTGCGCGCCTGCACGAACCACCACAGCGAGGTGCCTTCGTAGAGTTTTCGCCATTTGCGCAGCGGATCACCGCCGTCGGGGGATTCGATCTTGATCACTTCGGCGCCGAACTCACCGCAAATGCGCGAGGCAAACGGCCCGGCGATCAAGGTGCCCAATTCGATGACTTTCAGACCTGAGAGCGGTTTGGCGGTGAACGGCATACTGGATCCTGTAGGACAAAGGCTGAGCGGATATAGCCTTTTAACATAGCCCAACGTCAGACGAGCAAGGTTCCTCGCCTTCTATTCGTTGATTGACTACTGCATCGGTTAGACTTGCCGCCTTTCCTCGTATCAAGAAGCCCGTTCATGGCCCAGCCGTCCACGACCTACAAGTTTGAACTGAACCTCACCGACCTCGACCGCAGCGTCTACGAGAGCGTGAAGCAGACCATCGCCCGTCACCCTTCGGAAACCGAAGAGCGCATGACCGTGCGGCTGCTGGCCTACGCCTTCTGGTACAACGAGCAGCTGTCGTTCGGTCGCGGTCTGTCAGACGTGGATGAACCCGCCCTGTGGGAAAAGAGCCTGGATGACCGTGTCCTGCACTGGATCGAAGTCGGCCAGCCAGACGCCGATCGTCTGACCTGGTGCTCGCGCCGTACCGAGCGCACCAGCTTGTTGGCCTACGGCAGTCTGCGCGTCTGGGAAACCAAGGTGATCCCGGCGATCAAGAACCTGAAAAACGTGCACATCGCAGCCGTGCCTCAGGAAGTGTTGGAAACCCTCGCCAAGGACATGCCCCGTGTTATCAAGTGGGACGTGATGATCAGCGAAGGGACGATTTTCGTCACCGACGACCGGGGTCAGCACGAAGTCCAGTTGCAGTGGCTGAGCGGCGAACGCGGCTGATTTTTCGCCGTTCATCCGCGTTATCCGGTTTTATCCTACGTATTCAAGAGAAGCACCTGTCACCCCATGCGCATCGAACCTCGCCTGTTGCCCGACACCCTGCCATTCCTCGGTGATCTGCCGCCGCTGCTGACGCGTCTTTACGCGGCGCGGGGCGTGCAATCCGAGGCGGAACTGGACAAGAGCCTGGCGCGGCTGATTCCGTTCCAGCAGCTCAAAGGCATGGATGCGGCGGTGGATTTGCTGGTCACGGCGTTGGAACAGCGCCAGCGGATTCTGATTGTCGGCGACTTCGACGCCGATGGCGCGACGGCCAGTACCGTGGGCGTGCTGGGGTTGCGGCTGCTGGGCGCGGCGCATGTCGATTATCTGGTGCCGAACCGATTCGAGTATGGCTATGGCCTGACCCCGGAAATCGTTGAAGTGGCGCTGACACGCACGCCGCAGTTGCTGATCACCGTGGACAACGGCATTTCCAGCGTCGAAGGCGTGGCGGCGGCGAAAAAGGCTGGCCTCAACGTGCTGGTCACCGACCACCACTTGCCCGGCGACGAACTGCCGTTGGCCGATGCTATCGTCAATCCGAACCAGCCCGGTTGCGAGTTTCCGAGCAAGGCACTGGCCGGCGTCGGGGTTATTTTCTATGTGTTGATGGCCCTGCGCGCGCGTTTGCGCAGCCTCGGCTGGTACGCAAACACGCCGCAGCCGAACATCGGCGAGTTGCTGGACCTGGTGGCGCTGGGCAGTGTTGCCGACGTTGTGCCGCTGGATGCCAACAATCGGATTCTGGTGCACCAAGGCCTGGAGCGGATTCGCGCCGGCCGCGCCCGTCCGGGCATCAAGGCGATTCTCGAAGTCGCCAAGCGTGAGCCGGCGCGCATCACCTCGACCGACCTGGGCTTCATTGTCGGCCCGCGCCTGAATGCGGCGGGGCGCCTGGATGACATGAGCCTGGGCATCGAATGCCTGATCACCGACGACGTAGGCTTGGCGCGGGAAATGGCCGTGCAGCTCGACGGTATGAACCAGGACCGCAAGTCCATCGAGCAGGGCATGCAGCGTGAAGCGCTGGCTCAGCTCAAGGATTTGCCGGTCGAGTCGATGCCGTTCGGCTTGTGCCTGTTTGATCCCGAGTGGCACCAGGGGGTCATCGGCATCCTCGCTTCGCGTATGAAAGAGCGTTATTTCCGTCCGACCATTGCCTTTGCCGATGCCGGTGATGGTTTGCTCAAGGGCTCGGGGCGTTCGGTTCAGGGTTTCCACATCCGTGACGCCCTGAGCGTGGTGGCCGCGCAGCATCCGAACCTGATCAGCAAGTACGGCGGCCACGCCATGGCGGCCGGTTTGACCTTGCCGGAAGCGAATTTTCCGCTGTTCGCCGAGGCCTTTGACGCAGAAGTGCGCAGGCAATTGCGCGAAGAAGACCTGACCGGGCGTCTGTTGTCGGACGGGGTTTTGGCGGTCGAAGAATTCCATCTCGAACTGGCCCGTGCCCTGCGCCATGCCGGACCTTGGGGGCAGCACTTCCCTGAGCCTTTGTTTCATGGCGTGTTTCAGTTGGTTGAACAGCGCGTGGTCGGCGAGCGGCACCTCAAAGTGGTGCTCAAAAGTGAATGTGGCTCGGTGAAGCTTGATGGCATTGCCTTCGGCATCGATCGCGACATCTGGCCGAACCCGACCATCAAATGGGTGGAACTGGCCTACAAACTCGACCTCAACGAGTTTCGCGGGAACGAGACCGTTCAGTTGATGATTGCCCACATCGAACCGCGTTGACACCATCGCGGGCAAGTCGAATCGTCGCACCGCTCGCTCCTACAGGTATCAGTGATCCGTAGGAGCGAGGCTTGCCCGCGAAAACGATCTTTCTGACAGCCAATCCCTCGGAACCCTCCCTCATCCCCCGATGTCGACTAGGCTCTAAGCACTGCTTGATAATCCTTGTGACGTCTCGTCCAATTTTTGCCCGCGGGGGCGGGTGCTGCGCCTTTTTCCTGTCACTCGTCGACTTTTCAAACAGAACCCTGGAGCCTGCCCACTGATTCGAGAGGTGCCCCATGAGTCTGCTGCTTGAACCCTATACCCTTCGTCAATTGACCCTGCTCAACCGCATTGCCGTGTCACCGATGTGCCAGTACTCCAGCGTCGATGGGCTGGCCAATGACTGGCACCTGGTCCACCTCGGCAGCCGCGCCGTCGGCGGAGCCGGCCTGATTTTTACCGAAGCCACGGCGGTCACGGCCGACGGGCGCATTACCGCCGAGGACCTCGGCTTGTGGAATGATGAACAAATCGAACCCCTGCAACGCATCACGCGCTTCATTGCCGCTCAGGGCGCCGTGGCGGGCATTCAACTGGCCCACGCCGGGCGCAAGGCCAGCACCCATCGGCCGTGGATCGGCAAGCATGGCAGCGTCAAACCCGAAGACGGCGGCTGGGTGCCTGTAGGGCCTTCGCCGATTGCTTTCGACCCGCAGCACACCCATCCGAAGCAGCTTGATGAAAGCGAGATCGCCGAAGTTATTCAGGCCTTTGTCGCCTCAGCCAAGCGAGCGCTGACGGCCGGTTTCAAAGTGGTCGAAGTGCACGCTGCTCACGGTTACCTGCTGCATCAGTTTCTTTCGCCATTGAGCAATCAGCGACGCGATCAATATGGCGGCTCTTTCGAGAACCGGATCCGGCTGGTGCTGCAAGTCACCGAAGCGGTGCGTGCAGTCTGGCCTGAGGAGCTGCCTGTGTTTGTGCGAGTGTCGGCCACCGATTGGGTGGAAGACGGCTGGAACCCGGATGAAACGGTGGAGCTGGCGCGGCGCCTGAAAGATCTGGGTGTGGACCTGATTGATGTCTCGTCGGGCGGTACCGCAGCCAACGCGGAGATTCCTACAGGTCCGGGCTATCAGACCCGGTTCGCCGAACGGGTGCGCAAGGAGTCAGGCATCGCCACCGGCACGGTCGGAATGATTACCGAACCGGCCCAGGCCGAGCACATTTTGCGCACCTGCCAGGCGGACATCATTTTCCTCGCGCGGGAGCTGTTGCGCGATCCATATTGGCCGTTGCATGCAGATGATGATTTGGGTGGTCGCAAGGCCGTCTGGCCTGCGCAGTATCAACGGGCGACCCATCGGGATCAGCCGATTCATGAGTCTGATTTGCGCGACTGAATGCGGCTGTAAAAGCAAAAAGCCCCGATCGAGTTGATTGGGGCTTTTGCGTTTCTGGGCCGGGATGTTTGTGGACTGTCAGGCCGTCTTCGCGGGCAAGCCTCGCTCCTACAGTTGATCGCATGCTCTGGTAGGAGCGAGGCTTGCCCGCGAAGAGGCCCGCCCAGACAACCTTTTACTATCAGGTGTACTTACGCTTATCCGGCGCCGGCGGGAAATACTGGTACAACCAGGTCTCACTCAACGTCCGGTCATTGGTGCGAATGAACAACCGCAGCTCAACCGGCGCCACGCTGTCGTTGGTCGGGTACCAATCGAAAGTAATCCGATAGCCTTTGATGTCATCCAGCACCAGCACGTTGAAGTCTTTCACCTGCCCATTCGAGCACGTCACCACCGGCTCGATCCCCGCGCCCTCCGGTAAGCGGTCCAGACCGCCACCGGTGAAGTCCACGGCAAAGCGTCGTGCCCAGACTTCCGGGTAATGCTCGCCCGGTGCCCAGCCTTCGATAAAGCCGCCCATGCCCGAACGGGTCGCATTGACCCGCGCCAGAGGCGTACTCACCGGTGGCAGGGCGCTCCAGTAGAGCTTGTAGCCGTAGTTCAGGGAGTCTCCGGCCGCGACCGGTTTTTTCGGGGTCCAGAACGCAACGATGTTATCGAGGGTTTCGCCGGTTGTAGGAATTTCCAACAGGTCGATAGAGCCTTCGCCCCACGCGGTCGTAGGTTCTACCCACAGGCTTGGACGCTTGCTGTACCAGTCGACAGTGTCCTGATAATTGGCGAACTCGTGATCGGTCTGCACCAGGCCGAAACCTTTCGGGTCGGTGTCGGCGAAGGCGTTGAACTGCAGGGTCGCCGGGTTGTTCAGCGGGCGGCAGATCCACTCGCCGTTACCGCGCCACATGGCCAGTCGGTCGGAGTCGTGGATTTGCGGGTGAATGGTGTCGCACATGCGGCGCTCGTGGGTGCCGCAGCTGAACATGCTGGTCATCGGTGCGATGCCCAGTTGTTCGATGGCGGTGCGCGCGTTGATGTGGGCATCAATCTCCATGACCACGCGTTCGGCCTGGCAATCGATGTCAAAGCGGTACGCGCCAGTGGCGCTCGGCGAATCCAGCAGCGCGTAGACCACGAAGCGGGTGCTGTCCTTGCCCGGCGTCTCGAACCAGAACTTGGTGAAGTCCGGGAACTCCTCACGCTTCTTCGCGTAGGTATCGACCGCCAGCCCGCGTGCCGACAGACCGTACTGGCCAGTGGCGTCTACTGCGCGGAAATAACTGGCGCCGAGGAAGGACAACACATCGTGCCTGTCCAGTTCCGGGGCCTTGAACAGCTTGAACCCGGAAAACCCCAGGTCGCCGGTGAGCTGCTTGGTGTCGACGGTGGTTTTTTCATAGTTGAACAGGGAAGGGCGGAAATGCACTTCACGGGCCTGGCGGGTCTTGGGATCGACGCTGTACATGCGCACCGGCTGCTTGAAGCCCATGCCGACGTGGAAAAACTGCACGTCCAGCTGACCGTTCAAGTCTTTCCACAGCGAGTGGTTGCCGTCATAGCGGATCGCGTTGAAATTCTGTGGCGTCATGGTCGCCAGCGTCGGCGGCAGCACCTGCTTGGTGTCCTGATAGCGATTGCCAGCGAGTTGCTTGGCCTGAATCTTCAGCGCTTCGAAATCGAACGCCTGGGCGTCGCCATCAGCGGTGCCATTGCCCGCCCAGGCACGTGAGGCCAGCAGGCCAGTGGCCGACAAACCGGTGTAGGCAGCAATGGCCATGGACGCTTTGAGCAAATTCCTGCGATGCATAAGTACAACCTGTCGTGAACAATCCCGCGCCGTTCCTGGCACGTGCTGGATCAAAAATATCGGTTCGGACATACCTTGGCCAAACGCAACGGACCTTAAAGAGATGCCAAATAGCTTAAACCGTTCGGTTGCAGAGAAAAAATGATTGGTAGCAATTTGATGATGCGGCAATGAAACAAGAAATGTCGGTGAAGTTTTCCGACAGTACTTTCTGATTTATAGGGCATTTCTGCTTTTTTTGACTAGTTACTCTAAAAACCGCTTTTCAGCGCCGGGAATGTTCCTATTCTGTGTTCATGGCCGGTTTCTGCCCTTCAGGCCGGCGACTAATAAAAGGATAGGGCGATGCGGTTTTGAAGTTTTCTCGGTCTTATAGAAGGACGTCGTCCATGACGAAAGTACAAGGCATCACCGAAATGTTAGGAATCTTTCCCTGCCTGGCGACCGGGCGGCGAAGGCATCGTCTCAATTCGGACGAAATGAAGTTGCTGGAGCGGTACCGCGAGTTGTCGGAAAGCGACCGGATTGCGATGCGGTATCTGGTGGATGCGATGCGGAGTGTTTCGCGGTTTTGAGCGATAAACCAAGGGGCGGACTGAGAAGTCTGCCCCTTGTTCATTTTTCACCCTGCCTTCAACTGCAAGTGCCCATGATCGTGAACGGTCGTTGTACCTGCATCAGATCAGGCATGTCCCGCCACTTGATCCAGGCCTGATGCTGCCAATGCAGCAGCGGCACCGAGATGCCTGCCCACTGCAATGAACTCAGGCTTGGAATGTTTTCCACAGCCGCTTTCGACTCACGCAGCTTCGGGATGACTTCGTTGCTTAGCCACTGACGCAGGTTTCGGTTTTCCGGGATGAAATGGTGGACCAGCAAGGCATACATTCCCGATTCGCTGACCATCAGCGATTCGACCGTTTTGCCGTCTTTCATCAACAAGACGTATCGGCGTTGATCGGGATCGAGTTTAAGGGTGAGACGTTGGTCCAGCGGACGGCCCATCAAGCGACCGAGGTCCTGGACGCAGAACCAGGCTTGGTTGTCCTGAATGAACGCATGGAGGAAGCGGTTGTGACGGGTGAAGACGATTGGTGTGAAGTAAGCTTGAAGCGAATTTTGAGCGTGAGCTGACATGAAGTGACTTCCGTTTTGATCAGGAAAGTCGCCACCAACCCTTCGACAGGTAGGGTGGCGAACCGAGTGGCGTTCGAAGTCGGGACACTTCCAGTCAAAACGGAAGCCGAAAGGCCCGCGCCACACGGCCCGCCATAATGCAGAACTAACGGCAGAAAACAGCCACAGTTCTATGGGGGCGCGTAAGCACCGTTCTGACATTTCCCGGCTTCGACTCCGGGTCGCTGATTTGGCAGCGACGAGGTCAAGCCTATCGTTCAGGCGCTCGCGGCGCCAAGTCTACTCTGGCGCCGCGTGTTGTAGGAATTGGAGCTTCTAACGGAAGGCTCGGTCTGTAGGAATTTCCTGTTTTTGCGTGAAGTGCAGCCCGACTGCGCCGAACGGCTGTTTTTTCCTTTATTTTTTGCGCTTTCAGGAATGAACTGCGGGTTCGCTGCATGCTGATCGAATTTTCTGTTTCCAACTATCGCTCCTTCCGCGACAGGCAAACCCTGTCCATGGCTGCGACGCCGCGCTTGAGTAAAAAGCGCAACCTGTTCGCGCCGCCCGTAAATGGGGAAAAACTACCGGATTTGTTGAAGGTTGCTGCGATCTATGGGCCGAATGCGTCCGGTAAATCTTCGCTCATCCGGGCGATGGGGATCATCGGACAGCTGCTCACCGCATTACCTTCCTCAAATGATGAACCACTACCGGTCTCGCCATTTCGTTTTGACTCGCAACTTCAAAACGAACCCAGTTCCTTTGAGTACAACTTCATTCAACGCGGGCTCCGATATCGCTTTGTTTTACGACTGACGGCTCAGCGGATTATCGAGGAGCAACTGGTTTCATATCCCAAAGGAAAGGAAACTCTGTTGTATCAGCGTCGTTTTGTAGAGGAGGGTGAGCAATATGTTTTTGGGGCAAGTCTTGAGGGTGGTAAAGAAGTCCACGGTGCATGGCGGCGGCTGACGAGCCCCAAAATGTTGTTTATTTCACAGGCGGTGGCGAACAGTAGCGAAGAGCTGACCCAGTTGCGGGCCCCGTTTAGCTGGTTTCAATCAGGTCTACTGGTTATTGAGCAGAACAACATGATGGGGCTGTCTGCAGCGTCCATCAGATTTCTGCAGATGGCCTCGGATCTCACTGGCAACTTGCGAGACTTTCTAAAGGAAGTGGATATCCCGGTGTCAGCTATTCACCTCAACACCGAAGACGCAGAATCTTTTCACCGTACAAAAAAACTCACACTCAAGGAGTTCTTTGCGGCGGCCCAAAAAGACAAAGTCACCCTGACGCATACGAGCCTTTTAGGAAAAGCCGAGTTCGATTTTTCAGAGGAGTCCGGCGGTACAAAAAACCTGATCGGTTTCTGGCTGCCCTGGTTCATGATCAATCACGCCGATGGCAGCGGAATTCTATCTGTCGATGAATTGGACAGTAGCCTTCATCCCTCAATAGTCGATGGCCTGATTGAAAAACACTTGGACAGTGGGCTGAGTACTCAACTGATCTTTACCACCCATGACACTCATCTAATGAATACCAAAGCACTTCGGCGCGATCAGTTCTGGATCACCGAACGCGATGCTAACGGTGCAACCTGTCTTTTTTCGGTTCACGATTTTGAAGGCAGGGAAGGAGAAGACGTCGAAAAACGCTACTTTGAAGGTCGTTATCGTGGGTTACCGTTGATAAGGCGGGGTTGATCATGGCGCGTTCAATAAGGCTGTTTGATCGGAAGGAACCCCGGTTCAAGCCTCAACCCAAAGTGCTGATTCTCTGTGAAGACAGCAAGTCAGGGAAACCATATCTGGAGGAGGCCGCCTTTCATTTTCGTGCCAGCGCTCTAGTAGAAATTGCCCACTGCGGCATCACACACCCAAGTGGCATTGTTGAAACAGCGATCGCCCGTCAAAAAGGCTTCGACAAGGTGTTTTGTGCATTGGATCGCGATACGCATTTGTGTTTTGAGCGAGCTATCAATCTGGCGAGATCGCATCCGAAAATCAAAGTCATCGCTTCGTATCCTTGCTTTGAGTTTTGGCTGCTTCTGCACTTCGGATTCAATCGAAAGCCTTTTCGTGCAGTCGGGAAGCGCTCTCCTGGCGACCTGGTAGCCAAGAGCCTCAGAAAGAAGCCCAACATGGATAAGTACGCCAATGGCGAAGACGTCAACTATTTCGCCCAACTCCTGGGTGAGCCATTTCAAAGGGCGAGAGCTTTAGCGCCAAAGATTATCGAGGATGTCGCCATCAGCGGTGAACCCAACCCGAGTACCGAAATCCATCTGCTGATGGACGAGTTCGAAACCCTCTCCAAACCTCAGCCGATCTAACACCAAGCGTCCAGCCGGCATCGCTGCGGGCTGGACAATGGCTATTACCGACTAACCTTCCACGCATCCCCCGCAGGCGCAGTCCCGTGGTCATACGGCTTGGCCAACCACATGTACAACAACCCCAACCCAATCACGATCGCCGTACTCAACACCATCGCATAGTTGATGTACCACGCCGCATCCGGTGTACGCGGCCAGGCCATGTTGATGATCGCGCCGACACCATAAACCAGCGCGCCGATGTTCACCGCCCAACCCCATCCGCCGAGGGTGAATTTGCCGCTCGGTTTCCAGCCTTTCAGGCGTGCGTAAAGCGCGGCGAGCACGATCATCTGAAATGCCAGGTAGATGCCGATTGCCGCGAAGCTGACGATGGTTGCCACCGCATCTTGCAGGAAGAAGCCGAGGATGATGATCAGCGCCGGCAGGACGCCGGACACGAATAGCGCGGCCACCGGCACTTGGGTCGTAGGAGAAATCTTCTTCAGCAGTGAACTGCCGATGACCATTTCATCTCGGGCGTAGGAGTACAGCAGACGACTCGCCGCCGCTTGCAGGCTGATGACGCAGGAGATGAAGGAGATCATGACCACGCCCATCACCACTTTCGAGCCGACCGGGCCGAAGGCGTTGTTGAGGATGGTGGAGACCGGGTCTTTGTCGGTGCCGTTGATCACGGCTTGCATGTCCGGCACGGCGAGGATCAGCGCCAGGCAGGCGAACATTGCTGCGATGCCGCCGATGTAGATGGTCATGCGCATGGCCACCGGGATCTGCTTGCTCGGGTTCGGGGTTTCTTCGGCGACATCGCCGCAGGCCTCGAAGCCGTAGTACAGGAACATCCCCGCCAGCGAGGCGGTGAGGAAGGCCGGCAGGTACGAGCCGTCGATGCTGATATCGAAGGTGTTGAATAACACGCTGATCGACTGGTGACGCTCGAAGATCAGCAGATAAACGCCGACGATTACCGCACCGACCAGTTCGCAGAGGAAGCCGAACATGGCGATCCGCGCGAGCATTTTGGTGCCGCTGAGGTTGACCAGGGTGGCGAACAGCGTCAGGAACAGAGCGATGACAATGTTGGTGTTGTTGCTCGGTTCAAAGCCCATCATCGCGGCCAGGTACGGACCTGCACCCACCGCAACAGCAGCGATGGTCACGCACAGGGCGATGGAGTAGATCCAGCCGACCATCCACGCCCAGCGCTTGCCCACCAAGCGACGAGCCCATGGGTACACGCCGCCGGAAATCGGGAATTGAGAGACCACTTCACCGAAGATCAGGCACACCAGCAACTGGCCGCAACCGACCAGCAAATAGGCCCAGAACATCGGTGGCCCACCGGCGGCCAGGCACAGGCCGAAGAGGGTATAAACCCCTACGACCGGAGAGAGGTAAGTGAAGCCCAGGGCGAAGTTTTCCCACAGGCTCATGCTGCGGTTGAAGTTCGAGGTGTAACCCAACTTGCGTAGTTGCTCGGCGTCGCTGTCGGCAACGGATGGGGATAGTTCGGGTGTACTCATGGTGTGTCAGCTCCGGAAAATCGGCAGATTTCGGATGTCCGAAACCGTGGCGGGGCCGTGGAGGCGCTGCCCGGATCGGTGGTTATTGTTTTGGTTTTCTGGCGTTGAACCCTGGTGGTGCGTGTTGCTGTTTCTCCTTGAAACCGAGGTGATGCCTTCGCGGGCAAGCCTCGCTCCTACAGGTACTGCGGTGAACCTGTGGGAGCGAGCCTGCTCGCGATTTTTTAGTGCTTGAACATCACATGCCGAACGACGGTGTAGTCCTCCAACCCGTACATGGACATGTCCTTCCCGTAGCCGGACAATTTCTGACCGCCATGGGGCATTTCGCTGACCAGCATGAAGTGCGTATTCACCCAGGTGCAGCCGTATTGCAAGCGGGCAGACAAGCGATGCGCGCGACCGACGTCCGAGGTCCAGACCGACGACGCCAGGCCGTAATCCGAATCGTTGGCCCAACCCAGCACCTGGGCTTCGTCGATGAACTTGGTTACCGACACCACCGGCCCGAACACTTCGCGACGAACGATCTCGTCATCCTGCTGAGCATCTGCCAGTACAGTGGGCTCGAAGAAAAACCCATTGCCCTCCACTGCCTTACCGCCGGTGATCAAGCGGATATGCGATTGCGCCACGGCACGCTCGACAAACCCGGCCACACGGTCACGGTGCTGCGCAGTGATCAACGGACCCAGTTCGGTCGACGGATCATCCTGCAACCCATACTTGATGCTGCTGACCGCCTCGCCAAGTTTCTCGACGAATTTTTCGTAGACGCCTGCCTGCGCATAGATGCGGCAAGCTGCGGTGCAATCCTGCCCGGCGTTGTAGAAGCCGAAGGTGCGAATGCCTTCAACAGCAGCGTCGATATCGGCGTCATCGAAGATGATCACCGGGGCTTTGCCGCCCAGTTCCATGTGCATGCGTTTGACGCTATCGGCGGTGCTGGAAATGATGTTCGACCCGGTGGCGATCGAGCCGGTCAACGAGACCATGCGCACTTTCGGGTGCGTGACCAGAGGGCTGCCGACGGTAGGACCACGGCCGAAGACGAGGTTGAGCACGCCGGCCGGGAAGATTTCCGACGCCAGTTCTGCCAGGCGCAGCGCAGTCAGCGGGGTTTGTTCCGATGGCTTGAGCACCACGGTATTCCCCGCAGCGAGGGCCGGGGCGATTTTCCAGGCGACCATCATCAGCGGGTAGTTCCACGGCGCGATGGAGGCGATCACGCCGACTGGATCGCGGCGGATCATCGAGGTATGGCCGGGCAAGTATTCGCCGCCCGCCGAACCGCTCATGCAACGGCTGGCGCCGGCGAAGAAACGGAACACGTCGGCAATCGCCGGGATCTCGTCGTTCAGTGCGGCGCTGTAGGGTTTGCCGCAGTTGTCCGATTCCAGTTTGGCCAGCTCTTCGCCGTGGGCTTCGATGACGTCGGCGAGTTTAAGCAGCAGCAGCGAGCGCTCTTTCGGCGGGGTTTGCGCCCAGCTGTCGAACGCGGCATCGGCGGCGCGCACGGCGGCATCGACCTGAGCTTCGCTGGCTTCGTTGATTTCCACCAGCACACGACCGAGGGCCGGGTTGAACACCGGTTGGGCGGGGCCGTCGCCGTCGATCAGTTGGCCATTGATCAAGAGTTTGGTTTGCATGGCGTTTCCTCACTAGCACTTTTATTTTTCTGTCTGAACCGGCTCTAAATGTAGGAGTGAGCCTGCTCGCGATGACTGACTGTCATTCAACAGTGATGTCGACTATAAGACCGCTATCGCGAGCAGGCTCACTCCTACAGAGATTCGGTTCCTTCAGTGGTCATTCGGTTATTTTCCGCCGCTACCCGCCACGCTTTCACCGCCCCGCGTCAGGTAATAGGCGCCGAGAATCGGCAGCATGGTCACCATCATCACCAGCATCGCGACGACGTTGGTCACCGGCACGTCCCGTGGGCGGCTGAGCTGGTTGAGCAGCCACAGCGGCAGGGTGCGTTCATGGCCGGCGGTGAAGGTGGTAACGATGATTTCGTCGAACGACAGCGCAAAGGCGAGCATGCCGCCGGCCAGCAGCGCCGAGCCGAGGTTCGGCAGGACGATGTAGCGGAAGGTCTGCCAGCCATCGGCACCGAGGTCCATCGAGGCCTCGATCAAACTGTGCGAAGTGCGGCGCAAACGGGCAATGACGTTGTTGTAGACGATCACCACACAGAAGGTCGCGTGGCCGACGATGATGGTGAACATCCCCGGTTCGATCCCCAATGTCTTGAACGTCGCCAGCAACGCGATCCCGGTGATGATCCCGGGCAACGCAATCGGCAGGATCAGCATCAGCGAGATGCCTTGCTTGCCGAAGAAATCCCGCCGGTACAACGCCGCCGACGCGAGGGTGCCAAGGACCATCGCAATCAGTGTCGCGATGGCGGCGATTTCGGCCGACAGCTTGATTGCTTCCAGTACATCGGGCCGAGAAAACGCCACGCTGAACCAATGCAGGGTGTAGCCCTTGGGTGGAAAGCTGAACGCGGCTTCTTCAGTGTTGAAGGCGTAAAGGAAGATGATCAGGATCGGGAAGTGCAAGAACACCAACCCGCCCCAGGCGGCGATTTTTAACCCAATGGAAGCTTTCTCAGAGTGCATCGAAAGCCCCCAGTCGTTTGACGATGGTCAGGTAAATGGCGATCAACACAATCGGCACCAATGTGAAGGCCGCGGCCATTGGCATGTTGCCGATCGCGCCTTGCTGCGCGTACACCATGCTGCCAACGAAGTAACCCGGCGGGCCCACCAGTTGCGGCACGATGAAGTCGCCCAGGGTCAGCGAAAAGGTGAAGATCGAACCGGCCGCGATGCCGGGAATCGACAGCGGCAGAATCACCTGCATAAACGTCTGGCGTGGCTTGGCACCCAGGTCCGCAGAAGCTTGCAGCAGCGACGGCGGCAGGCGTTCCAGCGAAGCCTGGATCGGCAGGATCATGAACGGCAGCCAGATGTAGACGAACACCATGAAACGGCCCAGGTGCGAGGTCGACAAGGTGCTGCCGCCGACGCCGGGAATGCCCAGCACGAAGTGCAAAACCGGCTCCAGCCCCAAGTGCTGAACAAACCACTGCGCGACGCCGCCCTTGGCCAGCAGCAAGGTCCAGGCATACGCCTTGACGATGTAACTGGCCCACATCGGCATCATCACCGCGATGTAGAAAAACGCCTTGGTCTTGCCGGTGGTGTAACGCGCCATGTAATAGGCAATCGGAAACGCGACGATGGCGCTGGCGATCGACACGACGACGGCCATGCTCAGCGTGCGCAGGATGATGTCGAAGTTCGACGGCTGGAAAAGCGCTGCAAAGTTCGCCAGGGTCAGGTCGGGGGTGACTGCCATGGTGAAGTCATCGAAGGTGTAGAAGCCTTGCCACAACAGCACCAATAGCGAACCGAGATAGATCGCGCCGAACCACAGCAACGGCGGCACCAGCAGCAGCGACAGGTAAAAATTCGGTCGGCGATACAGCAGGTTGGAAAACCTGCGCAACGGCGAACCGCCGGCCGGGGTTTGAGGGATAGCCACGCTGGTCATCTCACACCCCGCCGACAACGTTGTCGTGCAGCGGGATCATCGCCTCGCGCGCCCAGCGTGCGCTGATGCGTTGCCCGGTCTGATGCTGGGCGCTGACGTCCAGCCATTGCACGTTGGCCTGGCTGATGTTGAGGGTCTGGCCGTTTTCCAGTTTCAGTTCATAGCGTGTGGCGCTGCCTTGGTACTGAATGTCGTGGAGCAAGCCGCTGACTTCAATCTCGTGGCTGGCCAGCGGGCCTTCGGCGAAACGCACGTGTTCCGGGCGAATCGAAAACGGCTGTGGATTGCCGCTCAATTGCTTGGCCAGATCACCGCGAATCACGTTGGACGTGCCGACGAATTCCGCGACGAATGTAGTAGCCGGTTTCATGTAGAGGTTGCGTGGAGTGTCGACTTGCTCGATGCGTCCTTTGTTGAACACCGCCACGCGGTCCGACATCGACAGCGCTTCGGTCTGGTCGTGGGTGACGAAGATGAAGGTGATGCCGAGCTGGCGTTGCAGCTTCTTCAACTCGCTCTGCATTTGTTCGCGCAGCTTCAGGTCGAGGGCGCCCAACGGCTCGTCGAGCAGCAGCACCCGCGGGCGATTGACCAGGGCGCGGGCCAGGGCCACGCGCTGGCGCTGACCGCCGGACAGTTGCACTGGCTTGCGCTCGCCGTAGCCGCCGAGGGCGACCATGTCGAGGGCTTCTTCGGCGCGTTTCCGCCGTTCGGCTTTACCGACGCCTTTGACTTTCAAGCCGTAGGCGACGTTGTCGAGCACGTTCATGTGCGGGAACAGCGCGTAATCCTGAAACACCGTGTTGACGTCACGCTCATACGGCGGCAGCCCTGCGGCTTCTTCGCCATGAATACGGATGGAGCCTGCGCTCGGTTGTTCGAAACCGGCGATCAGGCGCAAGCAGGTGGTCTTGCCCGAGCCGGAAGGGCCCAGCATGGAGAAGAACTCGCCGTCCTGTATGTCGATGGAAACCCGGTCAACGGCCTTCACTTCGCCGAACTGACGGGAAACGTTGGTGAACTGGACTGCAAGCGTCATGGTGCGGTGCTCCAAAAAGGCGAGGGCCGTCACAGCGGCACTGCCTGGACTTCTGAAAAATCTGAATCAATTTTCTGGCTGGAAAACTTATTGTGGCGAGGGAGCTTGCTCCCGCTGGAGTGCGCAGCACTCCCAAAAGGACTGATGCGGTCTCTCTGATTGACCGCATTGACTGGTTTTGGGGCGGCTTCGCCACCCAGCGGGAGCAAGCTCCCTCGCCACAGGGGACGGTGTGTGTTATCTGCCGCCCATGATCGCGATGTAGTCCTGGGTCCAGCGG
This sequence comes from Pseudomonas sp. LBUM1669, assembly GCF_059695705.1. Classification (NCBI taxonomy): domain Bacteria; kingdom Pseudomonadati; phylum Pseudomonadota; class Gammaproteobacteria; order Pseudomonadales; family Pseudomonadaceae; genus Pseudomonas; species Pseudomonas sp. LBUM1669. Next base: position 1,222,471 of record NZ_CP166784.1, read on the forward strand.
CTGTAAGGCACGAACTTGCCCCCTTCAGCCTGCGGGGTTTTCCAGAAGGCGATCTTCTCGAACTGGTCGAAACCGTTGGTCTTGCAGCCCTCGGCACCCAGCAATTCGCTCTCCTTGCACCCGGCCGGAACCGACGGCAAAGAACCGAACCAGGCCGCCAGGTCACCCTGGACTTTCGGTTGCAACGACCAGTCCATCCACTTGTAGGCACAGTTCGGGTGCTTGGCCTCGGCGTGCAGCATGGTGGTGTCGGCCCAACCGGTGGCGCCTTCTTTCGGGATGACCGAGGCAACCGGCTGCTTGTCCGCCACCAGGCCATTGACCATGTAGCCCCAGGTGCTGGAGGCCACGACACCTTCGTTTTTGACGTCGCTCATCTGCACGGTCGCGTCATGCCAGTAGCGGTGGATCAAGGGTTGCTGCTTGCGTAGCAGGTCCAGTACCGCTTTGTATTGCGTTTCGTTGAGCTGGTACGGGTCCTTGATCCCCAGTTCCGGCTGTTTCGCTTTGAGATAGAGCGCCGCATCGGCGATGTAGATCGGGCCGTCGTACGCCTGGACCCGGCCCTTGTTGGACTTGCCGTCCGGCAGGGTCTGCTCTTCAAACACTACACTCCAGCTGTCCGGGGCGGTCTTGAAGACATTGGTGTTGTACATCAGCACGTTCGGGCCCCATTGATACGGGGTGCCAAAGGTTTGGTTATTGACGACGTACCACGGGCCATCCTTGAGACGAGGGTCAATGTTCTTCCAATTCGGGATCAGCGCGGTGTTGATCGGCTGCACACGCTTGCCGGCGATCAACCGCAGCGACGCATCGCCCGACGCGGTCACCAGGTCATAACCGCCCTTGGCCATCAGGCTGACCATTTCATCGGAGGTCGCTGCAGTTTTCACATTGACCTTGCAGCCGGTTTCCTTCTCGAAACCGGTCACCCAGTCGTAGGCCTTGTCGCTTTCGCCACGTTCGATGTAGCCGGGCCACGCCACGATATCCAGCTGGCCTTCGCCGGCACCGACGGCTTTCAGCGGTTCGGCGGCCTGGAGACTGGCGCTGGCCAACAGCGCCGTGGTGATTGCACTGAGCAGTGCGGTCTTGTGCACGAACATGGGGATTCCCTCTTCTTTAATTATGGTCGGGGCAGTTGTGAACGTGGTGAAGCTTGCCGTTAGCGGCTTGTTATTAGCGTAGTCAGAGATGCTGGCCGTGGCGCGCCATGATGTGCCGCACCACGCTGTAGTCCTGAAGCGAATCGCTGGATAAGTCTTTGCCATAGCCCGAACGCTTGAGGCCGCCGTGGGGCATTTCGCTGACCAGCATGAAATGGCTGTTGATCCAGGTGCAGCCGTATTGCAAGCGCGCCGCAACCTGCATCGCCTTGTCGAGGTTCTGCGTCCAGACCGAGGAGGCGAGGCCGTATTCCGAATCGTTGGCCCAGTCCACGGCTTGTTCGAGCTGATCGAAACGGGTCACGGTGACCACCGGCCCGAACACTTCGCGCTGGACGATTTCATCACTCTGTTTGCAACCGGCCAGCAGGGTGGGTTGGTAATAGAAGCCGGCACCGGAATGCACCGCCGCGCCGGTCACCCGTTCAATGTGCGGCTGGCCAAGGGCGCGTTCGACGAAACTGGCCACGCGGTCGCGCTGGCGGGTGCTGATCAGCGGGCCGATTTCGTTGTCGGCGTCGCGTTTGCCGGCAAAACGCAGGCTGCTGACCGCCGCGCCGAGTTCCGCCACCAGGCGGTCGTGAATCCCGGCCTGTGCATAAATCCGGCACGCCGCAGTGCAGTCCTGGCCGGCGTTGTAATAACCGTAAGTGCGCACGCCTTCGACCACGGCCTGGATGTCTGCATCGTTGCAGACGATCACCGGCGCTTTGCCACCGAGCTCAAGGTGCGTGCGTTTCAGGGTTTTTGCCGCGGCCTGAAGGATTTTCTGTCCGGTGACGATATCGCCGGTCAGCGACACCATGCGCACTTTGGGATGGCTGACCAAGTGGCTGCCGACGCCTTCACCGCCGCCGCAGACGATATTGATCACGCCGCGTGGAAGGATCTCGGCCAGCGCCGGCGCCAGGGCCAGAATCGACAGCGGCGTGTGTTCGGACGGTTTGAACACCAGCGTATTGCCGGCGGCGAGGGCCGGGGCGATTTTCCACGCGGCCATCATGATCGGGTAGTTCCACGGCGCAATCGAGGCGACCACACCAATCGGATCGCGCCGGACCATGCTGGTGTAGCCCGGCAGGTATTCGCCGCTGAGCTGGCCGGTCTGGCAACGCACGGCGCCAGCGAAGAAGCGGAATACGTCGACCGTCGCGCTCAAGTCGTCCTGACGGGCCAGGTGCGACGGCTTGCCGCAGTTCAGGGACTCGAGACGGGCGAGGAGGTCGGCCTGTTTTTCGATGGCGTTGGCGATGTCCAGCAACAGGTTCGAGCGTTGCTGCGGTGTGGTCCGCGACCAGCCGGCGAAGGCGCGGTGGGCGGCAAGGATGGCGGCTTCGACTTGCTCGGTGCTGGCTTCGGCGATGTGGGTCAGCACTTCCCCGGTGGCCGGGTTGAGGATTGGTTCGACAAAACCCTGGCCCGCGACCAATTCGCCATCGATCAACAACGCGGTGAACAACGGGGTCTGCGCGCCAGCCATTTTTCGGGTTCTCTTTTCTTGTGTGGCCATGGTGCTCCCTGTGACTGGGGCTCGGCCGTCTTATTGATGGAGCAAGACTAGTGCGCGGGCCCGAGGTCGACAAATTCTAAATACTGAAGGTGGCGTTCGATTAAATAGATGGCTTGCGCCCGCCGTGGGGTTGTTCGCGGGCGACGGTCAAAAACGGGTCCACCAACGCCGGGCGCGCGGTGCCGCGACGCCAGGCCAGGCCGACGTCGAGGGTCTGGCTCAGGTCTGCGATAGGGCGCGCTTCAATGATGTCGCCCTCCAGTGACCAGGGGCGGTAAGTCATGTCGGGCTGGATCGATACGCCCAGACCTGCGGCTACCAGGCTTCGAACGGCTTCCGTCGACGCGGTTTTCAAGGTGATGCGCGGTTGCAGTCCGGCCCCGCACCACATGCGATGGGCGTTGCGGTCCATTTCGTCGACGTTGAGCTGAATCAGCGGTTCGCGGGCCACGTCGGCGAGGTTGATGCTGTCGTGTTCCAGCAATGGATGCTGGGCTGGCAGCCACAACCGATGGGGCGAATGAGTCAACACTTCGGTCTGCAAGGCATGGCGGTCTTCGAGGTTGGAGAGGATCAGCACGCCGACATCGATCTCGCCGCTGACCAGCAAATGCTCGATATACGGGCGCTCATCCTCCATCACCCGGATCTCGACGTTGGGGTAGGCGCGCTGGAAACGGGTGAGCAAATCCGCGAGGTAGTAACCGGCCACCAGGCTGGTCACGCCGATGATCAATTGGCCGGCGACCTGGTCGGTACTTTGTTGCAGGCTGCGTTTGGCGTTATCCACCGTTGCCAGAATCAGGTGCGCCTGGCGCAGGAATTGATGGCCCTGATGGGTCAGGCTCATGCCCTTGGCGTGTCGGTTGAATAGGCCGACGCCAATCTCTTCCTCCAGCTGCTGGATCGCCAACGTCAGGGTCGATTGGGAAATGAACGCGGTTTGCGCGGCGGCGGAGATCGATCCGGTCTCGGCCACGGCGATGAAGTGACGAATCTGACGCAAGGTCATCATGGAAAATACCCGGTGGGCGGTTTTTATAGATTTGCTTGAGTGTATATCGCTTTAATCGATAGCCCTGTTTTTCCAGGCAACATCCAGAAGCACTCTCGTTCCCGGTCGCCGGGCACTTTCGTTCTAGGCTGGTGGCCTTATGTGTCCGGTTAACCCCTTTCGTGGAGGCGGCAAAATGAATACGCGTGGATTGCTCGATCAACTACTCAAGTCCGGTCAGGACCTGATGCAGAACAAGGCCGGCGGAAATCAAAACAAGTCGTCCAGTTGTGGACTGGGCGGATTGCTCGGCGGAAGCGGTGGTTCGGGCGGCCTCGGCGGTCTGCTCTCCGGCGCAGGTGGCGGTGCCTTGGCGGCCGGCGCCATGGGCCTGTTGCTCGGCAGCAAAAAGGCCCGCAATGTCGGCGGCAAAGTCGCCATCTACGGTGGCCTCGCGGCACTTGGCGTGATTGCCTACAAGGCTTACGGCAACTGGCAGGCCCAGCAGGGCACAGCGCCGAAGAGCGAGCCACAAACGCTCGACCGCCTGCCGCCCGCGCAAGTTGAACTGCACAGCCAGGCGATCCTCAAAGCGTTGGTTGCAGCGGCCAAAGCCGATGGCCACGTTGATGAACGCGAGCGTGCATTGATCGAAGGCGAGTTCACCAAGCTCGACAACGATCAGGAGTTGCAGCAGTGGCTGCATGCCGAACTCAGCAAGCCGCTCGACCCGACAGAAGTCGCCCGCGCGGCGAGCACACCGGAAATGGCTGCCGAGATGTACATCGCCAGCGTGATGCTGGTGGATGAGGAGAGCTTCATGGAGAAGTCCTACCTGGATGAACTGGCACGGCAGTTGAAGCTGGAGCCGGGGTTGAAGGCGGAGTTGGAGAAGCAGGTGCGTCAGGCGTCCCTGTAAAGTTACGGTCTGTTAAACCGCGTCATTGTTTTTTGCGAGCAGGCTCGCTCCCATACAACTGTGGGCGCGAGTCTTCTCGCAAAGGCGTTTCAAGCCTCACCCCATCCCGGTGACCTCACCGCACATTCCCGCCAATCCGTTGTCATCGCCATGAATAGTGGCATGACAGCCGTCTTATAAATGAAACACCCTCAGCTATACTCCGCAGCATTTGTACCGCCCCGAGGACTGACTGTGAAGAACTGGACGTTACGCCAACGCATCTTGGCGAGCTTTGCGGTGATTATCGCCATCATGTTGCTGATGGTCGTCGTGTCGTATTCCCGTTTACTGTCGATTGAGTCCAGTGAGAACGTTGTGCGCTCGGACAGTCTTCCCGGGATTCACTCCAGCTCCCTGATTCGCGGTGCCTGGGTCGATGATTACGTGCTGACCCAGCAACTGATAGGGCTGGGTGGCGGTCGGGGAATGACCCAGGCTGACAAGGATATGTACCAGGGTATTGAGGAAAGGCTGCAACGCTCGATGACCAGCTACCGGGGTACCATCTTCGAGAAAGATGATCAGGCAAGATTCGACGAGTTTGAAAAGCTGCACGATCAATATGACAAGCTGCTAGAAGTGGTACTCGATGCCTACCAGCATAAGGACGTCGAACAGGCCCGTCGCATATTCACCGAAGAGCTGACCCCAGCATGGGCTGCCGGCCGCAAACAGCTGGATGAACTCATTGAATTCAACAGGGAGGCGGCTGAAGCAGCCACTGACTCGATCATTTCATCGGTCGCGGTGGCGAAGCTGATCATGGGCATTTCGTTGCTGGTCGCAGTCATTAGTGCCGGGTTGTGTGGTCTTTTATTGATGCGCGCGATCATGGCGCCGATGAACCGCATTGTGCAGATCCTCGAAATAATGCGTACCGGCGATCTCAGCGGTCGTCTGAACCTGGCGCGCAAGGACGAATTCGGCGCCGTGGAAACCGGCTTCAACGACATGATGACCGAGCTGACGTCCCTGGTGTCCCAGGCCCAGCGTTCCTCGGTGCAGGTCACCACCTCGGTGACCGAGATCGCGGCCACCTCCAAGCAACAACAAGCCACCGCCACCGAAACCGCTGCCACGACCACCGAAATCGGCGCGACGTCCCGTGAAATCGCGGCCACCTCCCGTGATCTGGTGCGCACCATGACCGAAGTGTCCACCGCCGCCGATCAGGCCTCGGTAGCGGCCGGGTCCGGTCAGCAAGGCCTGGCGCGCATGGAAGAGACCATGCATTCGGTGATGGGCGCGGCCGATCTGGTCAACGCCAAACTGGCGATCCTCAACGAGAAGGCCGGCAACATCAACCAGGTGGTGGTGACCATCGTCAAAGTCGCCGACCAGACCAACCTCTTGTCGCTGAACGCTGCCATCGAAGCCGAAAAGGCTGGCGAATACGGGCGCGGGTTTGCCGTGGTCGCCACCGAAGTGCGGCGTCTGGCGGACCAGACCGCTGTGGCCACGTATGACATCGAGCAAATGGTCCGTGAGATCCAGTCGGCGGTGTCGGCCGGGGTCATGGGCATGGACAAGTTCTCCGAAGAAGTGCGCCGCGGCATGTCCGAAGTGCAGCAGGTCGGCGAGCAGTTGTCGCAGATCATCCACCAGGTTCAGGCGCTGGCGCCGCGGGTGTTGATGGTCAACGAAGGCATGCAGGCGCAGGCCACCGGCGCCGAACAGATCAACCACGCGCTGGTGCAGTTGGGTGACGCCAGCAGCCAGACCGTCGAGTCCCTGCGCCAGGCCAGTTTCGCGATTGACGAGCTGAGCCAGGTGGCCGTAGGGCTGCGGGGCGGCGTCTCGCGATTCAAAGTCTGATGAGCGAACTCGCGGCCAAACGCAGCGCGGTGATGCCGGCAAAGCACGCGTTGTTTCTGCTGTTTCGCATCGGCAACGAGCGTTATGCCTTGCAGGCGCGCGAAGTGGCCGAGGTGCTGCCGCGTCTGCCATTGAAGCCGATTGCCAAGGCGCCGGACTGGGTCGCCGGGGTGTTCGCCTATCGCGGCGCGGTGGTGCCGGTGATCGACCTCAGCGCGCTGACCTTTGGCGAACCGGCGCAATCGCGCACCAGCACACGGCTGGTGCTGGTGCACTATTGGCCGGATGAGCAGACGCCTTCAAAGTTACTCGGGCTGATTCTGGAACAGGCCACCGACACCTTGCGCTGCAACCCGGCGGATTTTAAACCCTACGGCCTGGACAATCGCCAGGCGCCCTACCTGGGGCCGGTCCGTGAAGATGCCCAAGGCTTGCTGCAATGGGTGCGAGTGGCCGATCTGCTCGATGAAAAGGTGCGCGCGCTGCTGTTTCCTTCGCCACCGCTGGACCCGGCATCGCTTGAGGAACAGCCATGAGCAGCGATCAGCGGTTTTTCGATTTCCTCAAGGAACGCATCGGCCTCGACGTGACGTCGGTGGGGCCGGCTATCATCGAGCGCGCGCTGCGCCAGCGCAGCACCGCCTCCAGGGCGCTGACGGCCGATGAGTATTGGCACACGTTGCAAGGTTCGCAGGACGAACAGCAGGCGCTGATCGAAGCGGTGATCGTTCCCGAGACCTGGTTTTTCCGCTACCCGGAGTCCTTCGCCACCCTGGCGAAGCTGGCCAGTAAACGACTGGCTGAGATCAACAACATGCGCGCACTGCGGATCCTCAGCCTGCCGTGTTCGACGGGCGAGGAGCCGTACTCTATCGCCATGGCCTTGCTCGATGCCGGATTCAAGCCGCATCAGTTCAAAGTCGAAGGCATGGACGTCAGCCCGCTGTCGGTGGAAAAAGCCAAGCGTGCGCTGTACGGCAAGAATTCATTTCGTGGCCAGGACATCGAATTTCGCGAGCGGCATTTCACGGCCGAAGAAGACGGCTACCGCCTCAATGAGCGAGTGCTCGATCAGGTGCGTTTGCAGGTCGGCAATCTGCTGGATCCAGCGTTGCTGACCAGCGAGCCACCCTATGATTTTGTGTTCTGTCGCAACCTGCTGATCTATTTCGATCTGCCCACCCAGCAGCAAGTCTTCGAAGTGCTCAAGCGCCTGACCCATGTCGACGGCGTGCTGTTTATCGGCCCGGCCGAAGGCAATTTGCTTGGTCGTTTCGGCATGCGCTCGATTGGCATCCCGCAGTCTTTTGCCTTCAGTCGCCAGAGTGCGCCCGAGCCTCTGCCAGTCTTTGTTCCGACACCGCTGCCAGTGCGTCAGCCGGTGCGCAGCGTGACACCGCCGCCCGTTCGCAATCGTCCGTTCGCAACCCTCACACCGCCGGCCGTCACGCCAAAAGCTTCGGACGCTACCGCCTTGCTGGCCAACATCGCGGCCCTCGCCAATGAAGGCAAAAGTGCCGAAGCCCGCGCCGCCTGCGAAGGCTATTTGCGCTGCCACGAGCCGGTGGCCCAGGTGTTTTATTGGCTGGGTCTGCTCAGTGATGTCGCCGGCCGAGTCCTCGAGGCCCAGGGTTTTTATCGCAAGGCGTTGTACCTCGAACCGCAACACCCCGACGCGTTGATGCACTTGGCCGCCTTGCTGCAATCCCAGGGCGACACGGCGGGTGCGAAAAGATTGCAGGACCGCGCCGCCCGCAGCGAGCGCGCCGCCGACAGTGAGCGTAAACGATGAATGCTTCCGACACCTTGAGCCTCACCCATAAAGATGCCCAGGCCATCGACGATTGCTGGAACCGCATCGGGATCCACGGCGACAAGTCCTGCCCGCTGCTGATCGAGCACATTCACTGCCGTAATTGCGCGGTGTATTCCGCCGCGGCTACGCGTTTGCTCGACCGCTACGCCTTGCAACAGGACGATCGCGAGCAGGTCTCGGTGGCGGTCGAAATCGACGTGAAAACCCGCTCGCTGCTGATGTTTCGTCTCGGCGAAGAATGGCTGGGCCTGGCCACTCGCAGCCTGGTCGAAGTGGCACCGCTGCAAGCGATTCATTCGTTGCCGCACCAGCGCTCCCGGGCCCTGCTCGGCGTGGCGAATGTGCGCGGTGCGTTGGTGGCGTGCCTGTCGCTGGTCGAACTGCTCGGTCTCGATGGCTCCGGCAGCGTGGTGTCTGGCGCACGCGTGATGCCGAGGATGCTGATCATTGCCGCCCACGGCGGGCCAGTAGTGGTGCCGGTGGACGAAGTGGACGGGATTCATGCCATCGACGAGCGTATCCTCGATGCCGCGTCGCAATCCGGTACCCAGGCCAGCGCCAAGTTCACCCGTGGCGTGTTGCCATTCAAGGGTCGCAGCCTGCGGTGGCTGGATGAAGAACAGCTGTTGTCCGCCGTGACCCGGAGCCTCACATGACCCCCGAGCAAATGCGCGACGCCTCGTTGCTGGAGCTGTTCAGCCTCGAAGCCGAAGCCCAGACCCAGGTGCTGAGCGCAGGTCTTCTGGCGCTGGAACGCGACCCGACCCAGGCCGATCACCTCGAATCGTGCATGCGCGCCGCTCACTCGCTCAAAGGTGCGGCGCGGATTGTCGGGGTCGATGCCGGCGTGAGCGTCGCCCATGTGATGGAAGATTGCCTGGTCAGCGCGCAGGAAGGGCGCCTGTACCTGCGGCCCGAGCACATTGACGCCTTGCTGCAAGGCACTGATTTGCTGATGCGCATTGCGACGCCCAACAACAATTCCGTTGCGGCGGAGATCGAGGCCTATCTGGTATTGATGGCGCGGTTGCTCGATCCGCTGGCGCTGGCCGCGCCGATCAGCACGCCGATCGCCCCGTTCATGACCGAGTCCGAGCGGGAGCCCGAAGCGCCCGCACCACTGGTCGAAGAGTTGGTTCCGGCCACCGAACCTCCACCCGCAGAACCCCCGAAAAAGCCCCGGCGCACCACCGAAAACGGCGAACGCGTACTGCGCGTCACGGCCGAACGTTTGAACAGCCTGCTCGACCTGTCGAGCAAATCCCTGGTCGAAACCCAGCGACTCAAGCCGCACTTGGCCACGATGCAACGCCTCAAGCGCATGCAGAACAATGGCCTGCGGGCGCTGGAAAACCTCAACGTCCATCTCAAAGAGCATGCCTTGAGCCTCGAAGCCCAGGAAGCTCTGGGCGATGCCCGTCGGCTGCTGGCCGAGGCGCAACAAATGCTGGTGGAAAAAAACGCAGAACTGGATGAGTTTGCCTGGCACGCCAGTCAGCGAGCGCAAGTCTTGTACGACACCGCGCTGGCCTGTCGCATGCGGCCGTTTGCCGACGTGTTGACGGGGCAAGTGCGCATGGTCCGCGACCTCGGTCGCAGCCTCGGTAAACAGGTGCGGCTGGAGATCGAGGGCGAGAAAACCCAGGTCGATCGCGACGTCCTGGAAAAGCTCGAAGCGCCGCTGACGCACTTATTGCGCAACGCCGTCGATCACGGCATCGAGTCCCCCGAGCAACGCTTGCTCGCTGGCAAGCCCGAAGAAGGGTTGATTCGGCTGCGCGCCTCCCATCAAGCCGGTCTGCTGGTGCTGGAGTTGAGCGATGACGGTCACGGCGTCGATCTGGAAAAGGTCCGCAGCAGCATCATCTCGCGGCAGTTATCCCCCGCCGAAACCGCTGCCCAGTTGAGCGAAGAAGAGCTGCTGACCTTCTTGTTTCTGCCGGGTTTCAGCCTGCGCGACACGGTCACCGAAGTGTCCGGGCGCGGCGTCGGCCTGGACGCGGTTCAGCACATGGTCCGTCAGTTACGCGGCGCGGTGGTGCTGGAGCAGACGGCAGGCGAGGGCAGCCGCTTTCACCTCGAAGTGCCGCTGACACTGTCGGTGGTGCGCAGTCTGGTGGTGGAGGTCGGTGACGAGGCGTATGCGTTTCCGCTGGCGCACATCGAACGCATGTGCGATCTGGAACCGGCGGACATCGTCCAGGTCGAAGGGCGTCAGCACTTCTGGCACGAAGGTCGGCATGTCGGGCTGGTCGCCGCCAGTCAGCTGTTGCAGCGCCCGGCGAGCACAAGTAGTCAGCAAACCCTGAAAGTCGTGGTGATCCGCGAGCGCGAGGCGATTTACGGGGTGGCGGTCGAGCGGTTTATCGGCGAGCGGACGTTGGTCGTGTTGCCGCTGGACGAACGTCTGGGCAAGGTGCAGGACATTTCCGCCGGGGCCTTGCTCGACGACGGGTCGGTGGTGCTGATCGTCGACGTTGAAGACATGCTGCGCTCGGTGGACAAACTGCTCAACACCGGGCGGCTGGAGCGGATTGCCCGTCAGGGCAGCCAGGCCGTAGAAGCGGCCCGCAAACGGATTCTGGTGGTCGACGATTCGTTGACCGTTCGCGAGTTGCAGCGCAAGTTGCTGCTCAATCGCGGATACGACGTGGCCGTGGCGGTCGACGGTATGGATGGCTGGAACGCCCTGCGTTCGGAGGATTTCGATCTGCTGATTACCGACATTGATATGCCGCGCATGGACGGCATCGAACTGGTGTCTTTACTGCGCCAGGACAATCGCTTGCAATCGCTGCCGGTGATGGTGGTGTCCTATAAAGATCGTGAAGAAGACCGTCGTCGTGGACTGGACGCCGGAGCCGACTATTATCTAGCCAAAGCCAGTTTTCATGACGATGCCCTGCTTGATGCAGTGGTTGAGCTCATCGGAGGAGCGCGGGCATGAAAATAGCGATCGTCAACGACATGCCCATGGCGGTGGAGGCCCTGCGCCGCGCCCTGGCATTCGAACCGGCGCATGAAGTGGTCTGGGTTGCCGGCAATGGCGCGGAAGCGGTGCAGCGTTGCGCCGAACATACGCCGGACCTGATCCTGATGGACCTGATCATGCCGGTGATGGACGGCGTCGAGGCCACCCGGCGGATCATGGCCGAGACCCCGTGCGCCATTGTCATCGTCACGGTCGACCGGCAGCAGAACGTGCACCGGGTGTTCGAGGCCATGGGCCACGGTGCGCTGGATGTGGTCGACACTCCGGCCCTCGGCGCGGGCAATGCCCAAGAGGCGGCGGCGCCGTTGTTGCGCAAGATCATTAACATTGGCTGGCTGATTGGTGACAAGGGCAATCGAGAGCGATCGTACCCCAGTCCGCTGCGCAGCTCGGCCTCGCGCCAGCGCCTGGTTGCAATTGGCTCCTCGGCAGGCGGGCCAGCCGCACTGGAAGTCTTGCTCAAGGGCCTGCCACGGGATTTTTCGGCGGCCATCGTGCTGGTGCAGCATGTGGACCAGGTATTCGCCGCCGGCATGGCCGAATGGCTCAGCAGCGCCAGCGGCCTGAATGTGCGCCTGGCCCAGGAAGGTGAGCCGCCGCTGGCCGGCACGGTGTTGCTGGCGGGCACCAATCACCATATTCGCTTGTTGAAAAACGGCACGCTGGCCTACACCGCCGAACCGGTCAACGAGATCTATCGGCCCTCGATCGATGTGTTTTTCGAGAGCGTGGCCAATTACTGGAACGGCGATGCCGTGGGGGTTTTGCTCACCGGCATGGGGCGCGACGGCGCGCAGGGGCTTAAACTCATGCGCCAACAGGGCTACTTGACCATCGCTCAGGACCAACACAGCAGTGCGGTGTACGGAATGCCGAAAGCGGCAGCGGCCATCGACGCTGCCGTGGAAGTTCGCCCACTGGACAAGATAGCGCCACGATTGCTGGAGATTTTCCCAAAATGAAGACTTTTCACAGCAATCCTGGCGCAGGCAGTATTCAGGTGACCGCACATGACTGACTTACAGCTCGACGACTTCAAGACCAACGAAAACGCCGCCATGGTGTTGTTGGTGGATGATCAGGCGATGATCGGCGAGGCGGTGCGTCGCGGGTTGTCGAACGAAGTCAATATCGACTTCCACTTCTGCGCCGACCCGCATCAGGCCATCGCGCAGGCGATCCGCATTAAACCGACAGTGATCCTGCAGGACCTGGTGATGCCCGGTCTGGACGGCCTGAGCCTGGTGCGTGAATACCGTAACCATCCGGCGACCAAAAACATTCCGATCATTGTCCTGTCGACCAAGGAAGACCCGCTGATCAAGAGCGCGGCGTTTGCTGCCGGGGCCAATGATTACCTGGTCAAGCTGCCGGACAACATCGAACTGGTGGCGCGCATTCGCTATCACTCGCGTTCCTACATGACGCTGCTGCAGCGCGATGCGGCCTACCGCGCTTTGCGGGTCAGCCAGCAGCAGTTGCTCGACACCAACCTGGTGTTGCAGCGGTTGATGAACTCCGACGGCTTGACCGGGCTGTCGAATCGCCGGCATTTCGACGAATACCTGGAGCTGGAATGGCGCCGGTCGCTACGTGATCAGAGTCAACTGTCGCTGCTGATGATTGATGTCGACTACTTCAAGTCCTACAACGACAGCTTCGGCCACCTCGAAGGCGATGAAGCCCTGCGCAAAGTCGCGACCGCGATTCGCGACGCGAGCGCCCGACCGTCGGACCTGCCCGCCCGTTACGGGGGTGAAGAGTTTGTTTTGGTGCTGCCCAACACCACGCCGGGCGGCGCGCGGCTGGTGGCGGAAAAACTACGGCTCACCGTGGAAGCGCTGAAGATTCCGCACATTTTCCCCAGCGAAGGCTCAAGTCTGACCATCAGCATCGGCCTGTCGACCATGATCCCGCAGCCGGGCAGTGACTGCCGGCAATTGATCTCGGCGGCGGACAAGGGGCTGTACCTGGCGAAGAACAATGGGCGCAATCAGGTGGGCATCGAATAACCCGATGCTTCCTGTAGCAGCTGCCGAGCAGCGCGAGGCTGCGTTCGGCGGCGAAACCGTCGTAAATTCAGGCAGCGCAGTCTTTCAGGTAAACCGCATGCAAAGAATTGACGAGGACTGCGTCCTCGAACGCAGCCTCGCAGGCTCGGCAGCTGCTACAAGTGTCAGCCTCTACATCACAATCAGCCAAAACCATTCGCCCTAAAGCCGCCAGGCGGGCTGCCGTGACAGCATGATTGCGTTATACTCGCCGGCTTTCAAAAGTTCGCCAACGAGTGCTGCCCGCCATGGAAATCAACCCGATCCTTAACAGTATCAAGGACCTGTCCGAGCGCTCCGAAACTATTCGGGGGTATCTTTGACTACGATCAAAAGCATGAGCGTCTGACTGAAGTCAATCGCGAGCTTGAAGATCCGTCTGTCTGGAACAACCCGTCTTACGCTCAGGAACTGGGCCGCGAGCGGTCGCTGCTGGCTCAGATCGTCGAAACCCTCGACGAAATGCACAGCGGTCTGGCCGACGCCAAAGATTTGCTACTGATGTCCGCCGAAGAAGAAGACCAGGCCGCCGTCGATGACGTCGCTGCCGAAGTCGAGCGACTGCGCGAGTCGCTGGAAAAACTCGAATTCCGTCGCATGTTCAGCGGTGAGATGGACGCCAACAACGCCTACCTGGACATCCAGGCCGGCTCCGGCGGTACCGAGGCCCAGGACTGGGCCAACATCCTGCTGCGCATGTACCTGCGCTGGGCTGACAAACGCGGTTTCGACGCGACCATCATGGAACTGTCGGCCGGTGAAGTCGCCGGGATCAAGGGCGCCACGGTCCACATCAAGGGCGAATACGCCTTTGGCTGGCTGCGCACCGAGATCGGCGTGCACCGTCTGGTGCGCAAGAGCCCGTTCGACTCCGGCAACCGCCGCCACACCTCGTTCTCGGCCGTGTTCGTGTCGCCGGAAATCGATGACAACATCGAAATCGACATCAACCCGTCGGACCTGCGCATCGACACCTACCGCTCCTCGGGTGCCGGTGGTCAGCACGTAAACACCACTGACTCGGCCGTGCGTATTACTCACGTTCCGACCAACACTGTGGTCAGCTGCCAGAACGAACGCTCCCAGCACGCCAACAAAGACACCGCGATGAAAATGTTGCGGGCGCGCTTGTACGAGCAGGAAGTGCAGAAACGCAACGCCGCCTCCCAGGCCCTGGAAGACACCAAGTCCGACATCGGCTGGGGTCACCAGATTCGCTCTTACGTGCTCGATGCGTCGCGAATCAAGGATTTGCGCACTAACATCGAACGCAGTGACTGCGACAAGGTACTCGACGGCGATATCGACGAATACCTGGTGGCAAGCCTGAAACAAGGGCTGTAAACCGTCAGTCAAGACCTTAAGTCCCCTGCCCTCGGTGGGGGCAACGAACCTGTGATGGAATTTTTAAAGACATGAGCGACCTACAAATCGACCAGGCCCTGCAACAGGAAGAAAACTCCCTGATCGCCCTGCGCAAGGAAAAGCTTGCTGCCGAGCGCGCCAAGGGCAATGCCTTCCCCAACGACTTCCGCCGCGACAACTACTGCGAAGACTTGCAGAAACAGTACGCGGACAAGACCAAGGAAGAGCTGGCAGAAGCTGCTATTCCGGTCAAGGTTGCCGGTCGCATCATGCTCAACCGTGGTTCGTTCATGGTGATCCAGGACATGACCGGGCGCATCCAGGTCTACGTCAACCGTAAGACCCTGTCCGAAGACACCCTGGCCGCGGTCAAAACCTGGGACATGGGCGACATCATCGCCGCCGTTGGCACCCTGGCCCGTTCCGGCAAGGGCGACCTGTACGTTGAAATGACCGAAGTGCGCCTGCTGACCAAGTCGCTGCGCCCGCTGCCGGACAAGCATCACGGCCTGACCGACACCGAACAGCGCTACCGTCAGCGCTACGTTGACCTGATCGTCAACGAAGAGGTACGCCAGACGTTCCGCGTTCGTTCGCAAGTGATTGCGCACATCCGCAGCTTCCTGATGAAGCGCGACTTCCTCGAAGTCGAAACGCCGATGCTGCAAACCATTCCGGGCGGCGCGGCGGCCAAGCCATTCGAGACGCACCACAACGCGCTGGACATGGAAATGTTCCTGCGTATCGCGCCTGAGCTGTACCTCAAGCGCCTGGTTGTCGGCGGCTTCGAGAAAGTGTTCGAGATCAACCGCAATTTCCGTAACGAAGGCGTTTCGACTCGTCACAACCCTGAATTCACCATGTTGGAGTTCTACCAGGCTTACGCCGACTACGAAGACAACATGGACCTGACCGAAGAACTGTTCCGCGAACTGGCACAGCTGGTTCTGGGCAGCACCGACGTGCCGTATGGCGACAAAGTGTTCCACTTCGGCGAACCGTTCGTGCGTCTGTCGGTGTTCGACTCGATCCTCAAGTACAACCCTGAGCTGACCGCTGACGACCTGACCGACATCGACAAGGCTCGCGCCATCGCCAAGAAGGCCGGCGCCAAGGTGCTGGGCTTCGAAGGTCTGGGCAAGTTGCAGGTGATGATTTTCGAAGAACTGGTCGAGCACAAGCTGGAGCAGCCGCACTTCATCACCCAGTACCCGTTCGAAGTGTCGCCGCTGGCCCGTCGTAACGACGACAACCCGAACGTCACTGACCGTTTCGAACTGTTCATCGGTGGCCGTGAAATCGCCAATGCCTACTCCGAGTTGAACGACGCGGAAGACCAGGCCGAGCGTTTCATGGCGCAGGTGGCCGACAAGGACGCGGGCGACGACGAAGCCATGCACTACGACGCCGACTTCGTTCGCGCGCTGGAGTACGGCATGCCGCCAACGGCCGGTGAAGGGATCGGTATCGACCGCCTGGTGATGTTGTTGACCAACTCACCGTCGATCCGCGACGTGATCCTGTTCCCGCACATGCGGCCGCAAGCGTAAGTGTTTCAATAAAAAAGCCGCCTATAACAGGCGGCTTTTTATTGCCTGTCTGGTACAAACGTATCAAATGGTTACTTTTGAAGTAAGAGAGGAAGACCTGTCGTGAACCGTGCAATGGCTCAAGAGGGTGCAGCGGGTGTCGCCACTGCAGTCGCTGAAAGTGTTCAGTACCAGGGCCGCAAGGCCAGCCGACAGGGCAGCGAGCAGCGTCGACAGGACATTCTCGATGCGGCAATGCGCATTGTCGTGCGTGATGGCGTGCGGGCCGTGCGTCACCGTGCGGTGGCAGCCGAGGCCGGTGTGCCGCTGTCGGCCACCACTTACTACTTCAAGGATATTGATGACTTGCTCACCGATACCTTCGCCCAATACGTGGAACGCAGCGCCGCGTTCATGGCCAAGTTGTGGGTGAACAACGAGGGCCTGCTGCGCGAGATGGTGGTCAGCGGCGACGGCAGCCCCGAGTCGCGCTCGCAGTTGGCGGACGACATTGCGCGGTTGATGGCGGACTATGTTCACCGGCAACTGATCAACCGCCGCGAACACTTGATGGCGGAACAGGCGTTCCGCCAGGAAGCGTTGCTGAACCCGCGCCTGGCGCTGTTGGTACGGTCACATCAGCAGATTCTGCTACAGGGTACGTGCCAGCTTTTCCAGGTATTGGGTTCGCGCGAACCGCAACAGGATGCCAAGGTGTTGACGGCGATTATCGGACGGATGGAATATCAGGGCCTGCTCAACGACGCCGAGCCTGTCGCCGAAGCCGAAATGCTCGGTATCCTGACCCGCTACATGCATTTGGTATTGGCGTCGGTGTAAATCCTGCAGGGCACTCGACCCTGTAGGAGCGAGGCTTGCCCGCGAAGGCGGTTTAACATTCAACATATGTGTTGACTGACACAACGCCTTCGCGGGCAAGCCTCGCTCCTACAGGTTCGGTGACCATTCGGGGCTGTGTGTTCATAGGGAGTGTTGAATGAAAGCCTGGCGTGTCGTTGTGATCGCCTTGTCGTTCCTGCTGCTAAGTGGCTGTCTGGTGACCTTCCGGGACCCGCTGCCCGCCAGCGACCCCGCGCCCAAAGGTTTGCTCGGCAAATGGACCAGCACCAACGCCTGGGGCGAGCCGATGAATCTGGAGTTGACCCGTCTGAGCGACAATCGCTACCAGGCGGTCAGCTACTTCAAGGCCAAACCCAAAGAGCGCGAAGCCTACCCCTTTACGGTGTCACGCCATGGCAGCCGCTGGTACCTGTCGGCGAAAGTGCCGGCGCAATTCGGTGGGCATTTCATCATTGCCGGGTTTGAACTCACCGATAAGCACGAATTGGTGGTCTACAACCTCGATCTCGAGCAGATCAATCAAGTCCTCGGACAAGAAGCCCTGAGCGGTGAAGTCTTCCAGACCGATGATGGTGACGGTGTCTTGATCAACAACAGCATGGACCAGGTCTTTGCTTACCTCGATGATCCGGCCAATCCGATGTCTTCGTCGAGGCGGTGCGTTATCAGCGCCTGGCCAAAGCCAAAGCTAAAGTTAAATAAAGCCAGCACCTAACGGTTTTACTACAGGAGTTTCGGGTGGACGATTACCAGCAGACGATACGCATTTTGTCCGATCGCATTGTGCTGGCGCAGACGCCGATTCGCGTCCTCGATGCGGTCAAGTGGGACGACAACATCCGCAAGGGTTTCCTCAAGGCCAAGGGCAAGGAAATGCCGGCCGTTGACCGCGACTATTACCTCAATCGGCCGCTGTCGTTCGATTCCAGCAAAGTGAAACTGGAATTCCAGAACATCGAGCGTGACATCACCCGTCAGCTCGGCCAGTTCAACCCGGTCGGCCAGATCATGCGGCGCATGTGCAAGGAATACCGGATGGTGGTGCGCATGCTTGAAGCGCGCGGCACCGAGGATTTCGGCCTGATTTCCCAGGAGTTGTACGGCGCTGCGTCCGACGCGTTCCATGCCGGCGACCCGACCCTGTCCGACCTCGGCCTGATGCTCTCCGATTATCTGAACAACATCGATGGCCGGGGTGACCTGAAGGACGAGCCGAAAATCCTTACCGCCAAGGAGGCCGTGCATTTATTGCAAACCCGGCTGAGCAAAGTATTTGGCGAGGCGGAAGAAACCATTCGCGTGTTCGAGTCCGACGGCATTGTCGCCGATGCGGCGGCCGGCGCCGACTATATCAAGATCCGCACCGATGCGATGTTCAACGAACGTGACGTGCGCGCCCTGGAAGTTCATGAAGGGCTGGTACACGTCGGCACCACGCTCAACGGGCTGAACCAGCCGATCTGCACCTTCCTGTCCAAAGGCCCGCCGTCGTCGACGGTGACCCAGGAAGGGCTGGCGATCCTGATGGAAATCATCACCTTCGCGTCCTACCCGAGCCGCCTGCGCAAACTGACCAACCGCACCCGGGCCATTCACATGGTGGAGGAGGGCGCGGACTTCTTGCAGGTCTTCGAATTCTTCCGCGAGCAAGGCTTCGAAATGCCGGAAAGCTACGGCAACGCCAGCCGGGTGTTCCGTGGTTCGGTGCCGACCGGCCTGCCATTTACCAAAGACTTGTCCTACCTCAAGGGCTTTATCATGGTTTACAACTACATTCAGTTGGCCGTGCGTAAAGGCAAGCTTGAGCAGATTCCGCTGCTGTTTTGCGGCAAGACCACGCTGGAAGACATGCGTACCTTGCGTCAGTTAGTGGATGAAGGGCTGGTGGTGCCACCGAAGTATTTGCCGGATCAGTTCCGCGACCTGAATGCACTGTCGGCGTGGATGTGCTTCTCCAACTTCCTCAACCACCTGAGCCTGGACCGGATCGAAGCGGATTACTCCAACATTTTGTGATCACCAAATCCCCCTGTGGGAGCGAGCCTGCTCGCGATGGCTGTGTGTCAGACAACAGAAGTGTTGAATGTTAAACCGCATCGCGAGCAGGCTCGCTCCCACATTTGTTCGGTGTTTCAACCCATTTTCGCGAGGTTTCATAGGATGAGAATCCTCGGCATCGTCTGCCTTCTCCTGACCCTCGGCGGTTGCAGCTCCCTGCTGTTCTACCCCGAACCCGGCCAACTGTTCACTCCGGAAAAAGCCAAACTCGACTACCGCGAAGTGACCCTGACCACTGCCGATGGCCTCAGGTTGAACGGTTGGTGGCTGCCGGCGAAAAAGGGTGTCGAGGTCAAGGGCACGGTGCTGCATCTGCACGGCAATGGCGGCAATCTGCCGATGCATCTGGGCGGGAGTTGGTGGTTGCCGGAGGAAGGTTATCAGGTGCTGCTGATCGATTATCGCGGTTACGGGTTGTCCGAAGGCGAACCGAGTCTGCCGGCGATTTATCAGGACATCGACGCCGCGTTCAAGTGGCTCGATCAGGCGCCGGAAGTCAAGGGCAAGCCGCTGATCCTGCTCGGCCAGAGCCTTGGCGGTTCAATGGCCGTGCATTATCTGGTTCAACATCCTGAGCGCCAGAAACAACTCAAGGCTTTCGTCCTCGACGGCGTGCCGGCCAGTTATCGCAGCATCGGCCAATTCGCGCTGAGCAATTCCTGGCTGACCTGGGCGCTCCAGGTGCCGCTTTCGTGGCTGGTGCCGGACGGCGACAGCGCGATCCACTCCATGGCGCAGCTCAATGGCGTGCCGAAACTGATCTACCACAGCATCGACGATCCGATCGTGCCCCTTTCCAACGGCATCCGTCTGTATCAAGCTGCGCCGCCGCCGCGAGTGCTGCAATTGACCCGTGGAGGACATGTGCAGACATTTGCCGACCCGGTCTGGCGCAAGGTCATGCTGCGTTATCTCGACGACCCGCAGCATTTCAACGGCCTGCGCCGGTTGGGTGAAATCCCCAATTACCCGGCACCCCCGAATTCAGAAGATGAACCACCAGAGAGTCCGCAATGAGTGAAGAACGTAACGCCATCCCGCTGATCATCACCGGTATCTGCAGCATCCTCGGCACGGTGGGTGCCCTGTGGTACTACGGCTACCTGCACTTCGCCAAACCGGAAGATGCGCTGCTGCTCAGCGACTTCACCATGATCAAGACCGTGCCGGGAGAGGACTACAAGGTCTCCCTGGAGCCTGCCTCGCAAGTGGCCCAATGCATCGACGGCGTACTGGTGATGTTCGACACCGAACAAAAAGGCCTGACGGGCGTACTGGTCAACAACAAGAAAAAAGCCGTGCGCTGCATGGGCGAAGAAACTCCGCAAAAACTCGAGCAGTAACCCAGTCCTGCATTCACTGAAGATCCCTTGTAGGAGTGAGCCTGCTCGCGATAACGGTGTGTCAGACAACAGAAGTGTTGAATGTTAAACCGCAATCGCGAGCAGGCTCGCTCCCACAGGGGTTGAGTGATCTGCAGACATAAAAAGCCCCGCCTGATCGACTCAGGCGGGGCTTTTGTGTTTCAGCGGGGGAAGCTTAGTTCGAGCTGACGGCCGAACGGGGGATCACGGGCTGGTTGTCGTTGGAAATGGTCACTTCCACACGACGGTTCATCGCACGACCCGAGGTGCTGGTGTTTTCCGCAACCGGGTATTCCTTGCCGTAACCCTGCGCAACGACGCGCGCTGGATCAACACCCATTTTTACCAGTGCCATGCGCACCGAGCCGGCACGACGCTCGGACAGCGACTGGTTGTGGCTCGCAGTGCCGGTGCTGTCGGTGTAACCCTCGACGATCACTTTGCGATCCGGGTTTTCCGAGAGGAATTGCGCCAGTTTGTTGATATCCACCAAACCGCTGGATTTCAGGTCAGCACGGTCGGTAGCGAACAGCACGTCACCGAAGGTCACCAGCGTACCGCGATCGGTCTGCTTGGCGTTGAGGCTGTCCTGCAACTGCTTGATTTGCTGATCGCGAGCATCGAGACGGGCCTGGGCACGTTGCGCCGCCGCGTTTTTCAGGTTGGCCTCGGCGGTGCGCAGGGCGATGGTCTGCTTTGCCACTTCAACACGTTGATTGGCCAGATAGGCCAGTTGGTCGACCTCGTTCTGATCTTTCTTGTCCTGGTAAGCCTTGTCGGCCTTGTCCAGGTAATCGCTGGCGTCTTTGGTTTCCAGTGCAGCTACTTTGCTGGCTTGCGGGTTGACTTGCAGGCCGCTGTAGTTGGTGCGGGCCTGTTCCAGGTTCGCGTTAGGCGGGGTGGAGCAGGCAGCCAGTGCAACGCTTGCGGCCAGGAGAGCGGGGATCATCAATTGTGTACGCATAATAATTCGTCCTTTCTATCGATAAGAGCTTCAGGTCTGTGGGTCTGGACGCGCGCTTACTGCACGGTGCGCTGGCTTTCCTGACGCAGTTCCTGAACCCCTTTCTGAGAGTCCTTCACAGCCTGTTCGGCTTTCATCGCCTGAGCTTTGCGTTCGGCTACGCGAGCGTCCCACTCAGCTTGTTCGGCCAGCACTTTGGCCTCGGCATACTTTTTGTCGTGCATGGCGATTTCGGCTTGTTTGAGCTTGTCCTGCGCGGATTTCATTTCCACGGCGGCGAACTCGGTGCCGCCGGCGCTGACGGCACCATTCACAGCCGATTGGGTCACGGCGAATTGCTCGGTCGGCGGATTGCCGGCACAACCGGCCAGTACAAAGCTGCTGCCGATTGCCAGGGCAGCCAGTTTCAGACCGCGCAGGTGGGTGAACGAGGATTTGGCAGTTCGGGTCTTCATGGTCTTCAACTCCATTGGTATAACTCCTGAAAAACTTAAAAATCCATGCTGGGCAAGGAGCCGTAACCGTCAATTTCCGGGGTGTTTTGAAACGGCCGTCCCAGGCGTGGTTAATGGCTGTGACCCGAGGGGTTTTTCAAAAGTTCAGAGAAGATGGCCTATCGCCCGAAAATACTTTGACCGAACGGACAAGGCTCTAAATCGGGAACTTTGGCGATGTGCAGCGGTATCCGCGACCATTTGACGGCCTGGGAACACGCAATTATCGAAGGGATACGCAGGCTAAATGTGGGAGCGGGCTTGCTCGCGAAAGCGGTGTATCAGTCAAACAGATGGGGACTGACACGATGCCTTCGCGAGCAAGCCCGCTCCCATAGGGTTCGGCGGGGAAATCAGTGTTTTTGCTTGTCATCACCCGATGACAAATCGTGCAAGTGACGACGGGACAACGCGAGAAAACGCGGGGTCGGGCCGACGTCTTCGTACAGCGGATCACCTTCTTCATCGGTGGCCACCACGGTCGATCCTTTCACGTAGGGAAAGCTCTTTTCGAGCTCTTCCAGCGCGGCGCCGATCAGTTCGCCAAGCAGTTCTTCGGGCTGGCGTTTGGGGTACATCTCGGTAATCGCCGCCAGCCGTGCAGCCGCTTCCATGTCCAGATGAATCCTGTAACCGGTGTCGGTCAGGCGACCCTTGGCGTTTTCTTCCCAATGCAGGGCAAGTTCGCGGATTTTCATAAAAACCTCATTTCGCTCCTGCTCGTGGCAGGCGTGTGAGTGTCCGCCAGCGGTCGGCGGCAAGCCGTTGTACGGCTTACTCTTCAGACTAGCTCGAACCCATAAGGTTTACCGTCCCTTCGTCGTCTGCTTGTAAGAAGCGCTTTAGAGCGGCACTCTCTGTGGTCAGAGCATGGCATTCAAAGACACCCGGATTTTCGCTGGAGAACTGCTGATGACCGATATTGATGCACGCTTGCGCGAGGACGTTCACGTGTTGGGTGAACTGTTGGGCAACACCATTCGTGAACAGTACGGGGACGGCTTTCTCGACAAGATCGAGCAGATCCGCAAGGGCGCCAAGGCTGACCGTCGCGGTTCGATGGATGCCGAGCTGAGCGCAAGCCTCAACCAATTGAGCGAAGAAGAGTTGCTGCCGGTAGCGCGGGCGTTCAACCAGTTTCTCAACCTGGCCAATATCGCCGAGCAGTATCAGCTGATTCACCGCCGCGAAGAGTCGCAGCCGGCGCCGTTCGAGGCACGGGTGTTGCCGGAACTGCTCGCGCGCCTGCGTGCCGAAGGCCATAGCGCCGAATCCCTGGCCCGGCAGCTCGGACGGCTGGAGATCGAATTGGTCCTCACCGCGCACCCCACCGAAGTGGCGCGTCGCACGCTGATCCAGAAATACGACGCCATCGCCGCGCAACTCGCCGCCCAGGATCATCGCGACCTGACAACGGCCGAGCGCGAGCAGATCCAGGCGAAGTTGCAGCGCCTGATCGCCGAAGCCTGGCACACCGAAGAAATCCGCCGCACCCGCCCGACGCCAGTCGACGAAGCCAAATGGGGCTTCGCGGTGATCGAGCATTCGCTGTGGCAGGCGATTCCGAATTACATGCGCAAGGCCGATAAAGCCCTGCATGCCGCCACCGGCCTGCATCTGCCGCTGGAAGGCGCGCCGATTCGCTTTGCCTCGTGGATGGGCGGCGACCGTGACGGCAACCCGAACGTGACGGCCGCCGTGACCCGCGAAGTGCTGCTGCTGGCGCGCTGGATGGCCGCTGATTTGTACGTGCGCGATGTCGATCACCTCGCGGCTGAACTGTCGATGCAACAGGCCAGCGATGCGCTGAAAGCCAAGGCCGGGGACAGCGCCGAACCTTATCGCGCGGTGCTTAAACAGTTGCGTGAACGACTGCGGGCAACGCGCAACTGGGCGCATGCGTCATTGACAGCCACCACCCCGGCACCGGCCGATGTGCTGCACAACAACCGCGACCTGCTGGATCCGCTGGAGTTGTGTTACCACTCCTTGCACGAGTGCGGCATGGGCGTGATCGCGGAGGGGCCGTTGCTCGATTGCCTGCGTCGGGCGGTGACGTTCGGGCTGTTCCTGGTACGGCTCGATGTGCGCCAGGATTCGTCCCGTCACACGGCGGCGATGACTGAAATTACCGATTACCTCGGTCTCGGTCGCTATGAAGACTGGAGCGAGGAAGAGCGCATCGCCTTCCTGGTGCGTGAGCAGAACAACCGCCGGCCGTTGCTGCCGGCGTACTTCAAGCCGTCGGCCGACACCGCCGAAGTGCTGGCGACGTGCCGGGAAATTGCCGCCGCCCCAGAGGCCTCGCTCGGCTCCTATGTGATCTCCATGGCTGGCGCCGCTTCCGATGTGCTCGCCGTGCAGCTGCTGCTCAAAGAGTCCGGCGTGTTGCGGCCAATGCGCGTGGTGCCGCTGTTCGAAACCCTCGCTGACCTCGACAACGCCGGCCCGGTGATTGAACAGCTGTTGCTGCTGCCGGGCTATCGCTCGCGCCTGCAAGGTCCGCAGGAAGTGATGATCGGCTATTCCGACTCGGCCAAGGACGCTGGCACCACCGCCGCGGCTTGGGCGCAATACCGGGCGCAGGAGCGCTTGGTCGATATCTGCCGCGAGCAGCAAGTCGAGCTGCTGTTGTTCCACGGTCGCGGCGGCACCGTGGGGCGCGGCGGCGGTCCGGCACACGCGGCGATTCTGTCGCAGCCGCCCGGTTCGGTAGCGGGACGTTTCCGCACCACCGAGCAGGGGGAAATGATTCGTTTCAAATTCGGCCTGCCGGACATCGCCGAGCAAAACCTCAATCTGTACCTCGCGGCGGTGCTGGAAGCGACCTTGCTGCCACCCCCTCCGCCGGAACCGGCGTGGCGCCATTTGATGGATGAATTGGCTGCCGACGGCGTCAAGGCTTACCGCGCCGTGGTGCGGGAAAATCCGCAGTTCGTCGAGTATTTCCGCCAATCCACCCCGGAGCAGGAGTTGGGCCGTTTGCCGTTGGGCAGTCGCCCGGCCAAGCGCCGCGCCGGCGGGATCGAAAGCCTGCGCGCCATTCCATGGATCTTCGGCTGGACCCAGACGCGCCTGATGTTGCCGGCCTGGCTCGGCTGGGAAGCGGCGCTGAGCAAGGCGCTGGAGCGCGGCGAAGGTGAGCTGTTGGGGCAGATGCGCGAACAGTGGCCGTTCTTCCGCACACGCATCGACATGCTGGAAATGGTCCTGGCCAAAGCCGACGCCGACATTGCCCGATCCTACGATGAGCGTCTGGTCGAGCCGGATTTGCTCCCTTTGGGTGCGCATTTACGCGACCTATTGTCGCAGGCCTGCGCCGTGGTCCTCGGGTTGACTGGCCAGTCTCAACTACTGGCACATAGCCCCGACACCCTCGAATTCATCCGCTTGCGCAACACCTATCTCGACCCGCTTCATCTATTGCAGGCCGAACTGTTGGCCCGTTCGCGGCAACAGGAAGTGGCGCAGGGCAGCCCGGTAGAACAGGCGCTGCTGGTGTCTGTGGCGGGGATCGCTGCCGGTTTGCGAAATACCGGCTAAGGTTTTCGTCGTGGGGGAAGGAGCCCGGCGCGAGCTTCGGGTGCCGGTGGGCGGGGGGCTGAAAAGGTCCGCCAGGCGACAGTTAATGACGGGGTTGCGACTTGGGGTACCCCGTCAAAAGGTCACGCAAGGCGCGGGTTTCTCCGACTTTCGGCGGCTTGTGTGGTCCGGGCCTGCTGTGTATCTTGAGCAGCCTTTGGCCGTTTGGGCGGCCACGACCCTGTTTTTGAGATTGGCCCCACGAGGCGAATCCGTTGTTATCTATATAAAAAATTGAGGAGCACATCGATGCGCGTCATTCTGCTGGGAGCTCCCGGGGCCGGTAAAGGTACTCAGGCTAAGTTCATCACCGAAAAGTTCGGCATCCCGCAAATCTCCACCGGCGACATGCTGCGTGCCGCGGTCAAGGCCGGCACCGAGCTGGGCCTGATCGCCAAGAGCGTCATGGACAGCGGTGGCCTGGTTTCCGATGACCTGATCATCAATCTGGTCAAGGAACGCATCAGCCAGGCGGATTGCGCCAACGGTTTCCTGTTCGACGGTTTCCCGCGCACCATTCCCCAGGCTGAAGCCCTGGTGAAAGCCGGCGTCGAGCTGGATCACGTGGTCGAAATCGACGTCAAGGACGAAGACATCGTCCAGCGTATTGCCGGTCGTCGCGTGCATGAGGCTTCAGGCCGCGTGTACCACATCGTCTACAACCCGCCGAAAATTGCCGGTAAAGACGACATCACCGGTGACGAGCTGGTGCAGCGCAAAGACGATACCGAAGAAACCGTGCGTCATCGTCTCTCCGTCTACCACGCTCAGACCGAGCCTCTGGTGAAGTTCTACCAGGAGCTGTCCGTCGCTCAGGGCAAACCGAAGTACAGCCACATCGAAGGTGTCGGCTCGGTTGAAGCGATCACCGGCAAGGTGCTTGAAGCGCTGAACTGAAAAGTCTGAACTGCTTCATCTTCTACGGCCCGCTTGCGGGCCGTAGTTGTTTATACTGGCGCACTTTTTCTGACCTCTCTTACGGAAACATCGATGAGCACCTTGCTGGCCCTGGACACCGCGACTGAAGCTTGCTCCGTTGCCTTGCTGCATGACGGCAAGGTCACGAGTCATTACGAGGTGATCCCGCGCCTGCATGCGCAGAAACTATTGCCGATGATCCAGCAGTTGCTCGCCGACGCCGGGACCACCCTGCAAGCGGTCGATGCCATCGCCTTCGGTCGTGGACCGGGCGCATTCACCGGCGTGCGAATCGCCATCGGTGTGGTGCAAGGCCTGGCCTTTGCGCTGGATCGCCCGGTGTTGCCGGTCTCCAACCTGGCGGTACTGGCGCAACGGGCGTATCGCGAGCACGGCGTCAGCCAGGTCGCGTCCGCCATCGATGCGCGCATGGATGAAGTGTATTGGGGGTGCTACCGCGAAACGGCGGGGGAGATGCGCCTGGTCGGCAATGAAGCGGTGTTGGCACCGGAAGTGGCCGCATTGCCGGCCGATGCCAAGGGTGAATGGTTCGGCGCCGGCACGGGTTGGGGGTATGCCGAGCGCATCGCCGTCAACCTGATCGGCCAGGACGCGGGCATGCTGCCCCACGCTGAAGACCTGCTGACGCTGGCGCGGTTTGCCTGGGAGCGTGGTGAGGCGATCGTGGCGGATGAGGCGCAGCCGGTTTATCTGCGCGACAAAGTGGCGACGCCGAAAGCGCGTTGATCCGACTGCTTTTGTGGCGAGGGAGCTTGCTCCCGTCCGGCTGCGAAGCAGTCGTAAAATCAGACTGCGCGGACTACCTGACTATAATTGGGACCGCTTCGCAGCCCAGCGGGAGCAAGCTCCCTCGCCACAATAAACATTCCCAACTCAGCCAATCGTCACTTTCTGATCCCGGCTTTTAAACCTTTTCGTATTTCTGTGTTCTAGTTATCACTCGGCGGTTTGCGAAGTGGGTTATGTGCCACTAAACTGCCATTACTGATACCGGACATGTACTCATGCGTATAGACGGCGTTTCCTCCCAGTCCTACCCCATCAAGCGCAAGCCTCGCAAAGGCCCTGTGGCGGATGACGACTACGTCGATATCGACGGCGAACTGGAAATTCCGTCCGAAGAGCAAATGGCCGCCCGTGCCGCCAAGGCTTCTGCGCAACGCTTGAGCAATCTCCCGGCCCGTCAGCAAGACATGATCTACCACCGCGCCATGAGCAAAAGCGTCGCCACGGCACTTGCCAGCTACCTGAGCACTGCCGGTTTTGTCGATTGGGATACGGATGTAATGGGCCTCGACCTGTACATCTGATGCGGCAGCCTTACTACCTCGGCTGCCCGTCCTGGAGTGAAAACGCCTGGCGCGATTATCTGTATCCGCCGGATGCCAAACCCGCCGAATTTCTTAATCTCTATTCCCAAGTATTCAACGCCGTAGAAGGCAATACGACCTTCTACGCGAGCCCGGCTGCCAGCACCGTGCAGCGCTGGGCCGAAACCATGCCCGAACACTTTCGTTTCACCGCCAAGTTTCCCGGCGACATCAGCCACGGTGGTGACCTGCGCGAGCAACTGACCGCCGCCGACACTTTCCTGCAATTGCTCCGCCCGCTCGGTGAAAGGGTTTCGCCCCTGTGGCTGCAACTGTCGAAAAGCTTCACGCCGCACCGATTACCCGAACTGGCCGGCTTCATCGATGCGCTTGAGCGCCCGCTGGCCGTCGAAGTGCGGCATGACGAGTTCTTCGCCAAAGGGGATAGCGAGCGCAGGCTCAATCGGCTGCTGCTGGATCGGGGCGTAGAACGCATCTGTCTTGATCCGCGAGCGCTGTTCAGCTGCACGTCGACCGATCCATCGGTACTCCACGCCCAATCGAAAAAGCCCAGGGTGCCGCCGCGTCCGGCAGCGTTTACCCAGTTTCCGCAGGTGCGCTTCATCGGCCATCCACAGCTTGAGGCGAACGATCCGTTCCTGGAGCCGTGGGTCGAGAAAATCGCCGTGTGGATCGAAGAGGGCCGCACGCCCTATATCTTCCTGCACACCGCCGATAACTTGCTGGCCGCCAGACTGGCGCAACGTTTTCACGCAAAACTGATGCTGCGTTTGCCTGGCTTGCCGCCGTTGCCTGAGCTATACAGAGAGCCCGCCGCCGAGCAACTTGGCCTGCTCTGAGGCGGATTCGTTCCCCTTTTCAGGAGCCTGCCAATGGATGCGCAAACCCTTCGAGCCCAGGCGTTCAAAGCACTGCACGAACGCGAGGGCGCATTTGTCATTCCCAATCCGTGGGACGCCGGCTCGGCGAAGATGCTCGCCAGCCTGGGTTTCGAGGCGCTGGCGACCACCAGCGCCGGTTATGCCTTTTCCAACGCACGCCCTGATGGCGGGTTGACGCTCGACGATACGCTGGCGAACGTCCGGGCGATTGTCGCGGCAACCGAACTGCCGGTGGCGGTGGACCTGGAAAACGGTTTCGCGGACGACCCGGCTGAATGCGCACAGAGTATTTTGCAGGCCGCGGCGGCCGGTGCGGTCGGGGGTTCGATCGAAGATGCCACCGGCCGTGAAGACGCGCCAATCTACTGTTTCGAACATGCCGTAGCGCGCATTGAAGCCGCCGTCGCAGCGGCTCGCAGCCTGCCTTTCCCGTTTATGCTGACCGCCCGTGCCGAGAATTTTCTGCACGGTAATCCTGACCTGGCCGATACCATTCGCCGTTTGCAGGCGTTCGCCGAAGCGGGCGCCGACGTGTTGTACGCGCCGGGTCTGCGCAGCGCTGAAGACGTGTTGGCGGTGGTCCGCGCCGTGGCGCCGAAACCGGTCAACGTGTTGATGTCCGGCGGGCTCAAATTGACGGTCGAGCAGTTGAGCGAGATGGGCGTCAAACGCATCAGCGTCGGTTCGGCCCTGGCCTTGGCGGCCTACGGCGAGTTTTTCCGCGCGGCCGAAGAGATCAAGACGTCGGGCACCTTTGGGTTCACGTCACGGTCGATGCCATACGCCAAGGCCAATCAATTGTTCAAAGGCTGACGATGCGGTTTCGGTGGTGGCTGTTGTTGATGTTGTTGATGATCGGTGCGGCGGGCGTGGGCGTCTGGCGCGGCTGGATCTCGCTGCCACCCCAGTGGAACCCTTGGGCGCCGCTGGACGTAAAGGCCGAACCGAACTTTCTGACGCGCTACAAACTGATGCGCCTGCGCGATGATCCGCAATTGTGTGATCAAGCCTTGAGCAGCTCCGGTTTACGCGTTGCGCATCAGGCCGACAGCCCCGGCGCGACGTGCCCATTGATCAACACCTTGCGGGTGCAGGGCGGCGATGTCGCGCTGAGCAGCAGCTTTCTCGCCAGTTGCCGCCTGGCGGTGTCGTTTGCCCTGTTCGAACACCATGCCCTGCAACCTGCCGCGCAAGCGGTGTATGGACAGCCTGTCAGCCGGGTCGATCATCTTGGCAGCTTTGCCTGTCGCAACGTCTATGGCCGCGAAAACGGCAGGCGAAGCCAGCACGCCAGCGCCGATGCGCTGGACATCGCCGGTTTCCGCCTGGCGGATGGTCGCTCCATCAGCGTGCTCAAGGACTGGCCGAAGGATAATCAGGACGCACGGTTTCTGCGCCAGGTTCGCGATGGCGCCTGTGGCCTGTTCAGTGTGGTGTTGAGCCCGGACTACAACGCCGCCCATCGAAATCACTTTCATGTCGATGTCGGGCCGTGGTGGGTGTGTCGCTGAGGCTTAAGCGGCGATGCGCAGGTTTTGCAGGACGATCGGGCGAGCCCAGCCGGTATCGAAATCGAAGTGTTTTTGTTGCTCGACCAACTCTTCAGGGGAGAACGGCGGGAGCGGTTTGTCCAGCAGGTCGAGCTCGAATTCGGCGATCGGCAAATGCAGTGGACGCGGTTGTGGCGTCGGGCCGGCTTCCGGTACAGGCTGGCCGGCGGTGAGCACGATCGGCCGCACCCAGCCACTTTCAAAGTCTTGTTGCTTCTGCTGGGCGACGATTTCTTCGGCCGGGAACGGCGGGAAAGGCTTGTCGGCCAGGTCCATTTCGAACTCGGCAATCGGCAGGAACAGCGGCTCGGGTGGTTTGACTTCGGTCTCTTTCACATCGCATTCGCGCTGGGAAACGATATGCGCCAGCAGCTCGCTGCCGACGGTAGGCTCGACTGGGCTTTCGAGATCAACCGGTGGGAAAGTTCCACACGCCGGCACCACATCGGTCGACTGTTCGGCCAGGGCCTGGGCAAAAAAATCCTGCCACAGGTGACTGACGCCGCTCAGTGCCTGTGAATTTCGCAGGCCATAATCGCCATGACGCGATAGGTAGCCTACGGATGTGGATTGAATGCCTGACATTTTTCTCGGTCGACGCTCAGCTCTGGCAAAATGCTCGTTAGTTTTGTTATCGGCCGTTTTTGCCGATCATTAATTTTTTGAGCGTGTTTTCCCATGATTGAGCAACCTGCGGCCTGCCGCATCCATGTCGAGGCCTCGGCCCCGGCGTTTCAGCCACAAGCCGAGCAGTGGGCCGAACGCCTGGGCTTGCCTTTGCACGTGGATGACGGCGAGTTTGCCTTGCAGGTGGGCGAACAGGGTTTGCAGCTGCAACAGCTCGGACCGGACGCACCAGGGCCGGTGCGGGTGGACTTCGTCGAGGGTGGTGCTGCGCATCGGCGGTTGTTCGGCGGTGGCACGGGGCAGATGATCGCCAAGGCGGTTGGCATCGCGCAGGGCGTGCGTCCCCGTGTGCTGGATGCCACGGCGGGGCTGGGCAAGGATGCGTTCGTGCTGGCGAGCCTGGGCTGCGAGATGAGCCTGATCGAGCGTCAGCCGCTGATTGGGGCGTTGCTTGAGGATGGTCTGGCCCGTGCTGCGGAAGATTTCGATGTGGCACCGATTGTGGCGCGGATGAAGTTGCTCAAGGGCAACTCAATCGAGGTCATGCGCAACTGGGAAGGCGAGCCGCCGCAGGTGATCTACCTCGATCCGATGTTTCCACACCGTGAGAAAACGGCGTTGGTGAAAAAGGAAATGCGCCTGTTCCGGCCGCTGGTTGGCGATGATCCCGATGCGCCGGCACTGCTCGAAGCTGCATTGGCGCTGGCCAGCCATCGGGTGGTGGTCAAGCGACCGCGCAAAGCGCCGTGTATTGCGGGGCCCAAGCCCAGTCATGCGCTGGACGGCAAATCCAGTCGGTATGATATTTATCCGAAGAAAGCACTGAAACCCTGATCATTCCCACGCTCTGCGTGGGAATGCATCAACGGACGCTCCGCGTTCGGTTTGGGATGGGACGCGGAGCGTCCCGGGCTGCATTCCCACGCAGAGCGTGGGAACGATCATCGCTAAGGTCGATAGGCCCGCATAAACAACCCCACCACTTCCCGCACATGCTCCTCGGCTGCGTCGCCCGTCACCGGCTCGCCGCAGCCATACAGCAAGCGGAAATTCCCCGCGCCCTTGAGCAGGCAGAAGAAATGCTCGGCCGCATTGCGCGGTTTATCGATGCTCAACGCGCCGCTCTGATCAACCTTGGTCAGCAACCGCTCCATGCCATGCAACATGCGCTGCGGCCCGGCCTCGAAGAAGATCAGTGAGAGTTTCGGGTCTTGGCTACCCAAGGCCATCATTAGCCGGTGCAGGTTCACCGATTCATCGCTGTTGATCAGCTGATGAAAGCCACGTGCGATGTTCAGCAGCACCGTTTCTACCGAAATGCCGTCCGGCAACTCAAAAAACAGCGTGGGCAACTGCTCTTCGCACTTGGCCATCACGGCGGCGGAGAACAGCGTCTCCTTGTCGTTGAAATGGCTGTAGACCGTCAGCTTCGACACGCCGGCTTCAGCCGCCACGGCATCCATGCTGGTGCTGGCGTAACCATTACTCAGAAACAGAATTTTCGCCGCATCAAGGATGGCCTGGCGCTTGGCCAGATCCTTGGGGCGGCCCGGGCCGTTGGGTGCTGAAAGATTGTTCGACATTCTTCGCTTTAATACTGGACTGGTGAGTTTGCTATTAATAACATACTCGCCAGTATAATTATTCCAAGCACCATTAGCGAAAGGTCCTTCACCATGTTCCGCTATGCCTTGCCCCTCGCGTTGCCAGTCTGTCTGGCGCTTTTATTGTCTGCGTGTGGCCACGAAGAGGCGCCTAAAGCCACTGTCCGCCCGGCGATGGTGGTGCAGCCGGAGCCTTCGGCGCAGGCAATGGAAAGCTTTCCCGGTGAAGTGCGGGCTCGTTATGAGCCGGACTTGGCGTTTCGCATTGGCGGTAAGGTCAGTCGACGATTGGTTGAAGAGGGGCAGCGGGTCAAGGCTGACCAACCATTGGCCGAACTCGATCCCCAGGACGTTCGCCTGCAACTGGAAGCCACCCGTGCCCAAGTGGCCGCCGCCGAGGCCAATCTGAGCCTGGTGCGCGCCGAGCGTGATCGCTACAAGACCCTCATGGACCGTCAGATGGTCAGCCGTTCGCAGTACGACAATGCCGAAAACCTTTACCGATCCGGTGAAGCACGCCTCAAGCAAATCAAAGCCGAATTCAACGTCTCGACCAATCAGGCCAGCTACGCGGTGCTGCGAGCGCCCCAGGATGGCGTGGTGGCCAAGCGTGCGGTGGAAGTCGGGCAAGTGGTGGCGGCCGGGCAAACCGTGTTTACCCTCGCCACCGATGGCGAGCGTGAAGTGTTGATCAGCTTGCCGGAGCAGAGCTTCGGCCGCTTCAAGGTCGGTCAGCCGGTGTCGGTAGAACTCTGGACCCAACCCGATCAGCGTTTCGCCGGGCGCATCCGCGAGCTGTCGCCCGCGGCCGATCCAAAGTCGCGCACCTTCGCCGCGCGGATTTCATTCACTGGCGGCAAGGTCCCGGCCGAACTCGGCCAGAGCGCCCGGGTGTTCGTCCAGACCGCTGACGTGATTCCGCTGTCTGTGCCGCTGTCGGCACTGACGGCGGAAAACGGCGCGACCTATGTCTGGGTCGTCAGTGGCAACAATACCTTGAAGAAAACCCCGGTCCGGGTCGGTGCCTTCGGCGAAAAAACCGTCCCGGTGCTCGAAGGCCTGAATGCCAGCGACTGGGTGGTGGCCGCTGGCGTCCATGTTTTGCTTGAAGGGCAGCAAGTGCGCCCGGTGGATCGCTCCAACCGAGTGGTCAATCTGGCGGACAAGGAGTAATCCCCGATGGGTTTCAATCTTTCCGAATGGGCGCTGCGCAATCGCCAGATCGTACTGTTCCTGATGCTCTTGCTGGCCGTCGTCGGCGCGCTTTCCTACACCAAGCTCGGCCAAAGCGAAGACCCGCCGTTCACCTTCAAAGCCATGGTGATCCGCACCAACTGGCCGGGCGCCACAGCGCAGGAAGTCTCGCGCCAGGTCACCGAGCGCATTGAAAAGAAACTGATGGAAACCGGCGAATACGAACGCATCGTGTCGTTCTCGCGCCCCGGCGAATCCCAGGTGACCTTCATTGCTCGTGACTCCCTGCATTCGGTGCAAATACCGGACCTCTGGTATCAGGTCCGCAAAAAAGTCAGTGATATTCGGCACACCTTGCCGCCGGGTATTCAGGGGCCGTTTTTCAACGATGAATTCGGCACCACCTTCGGCAACATCTACGCGCTGACTGGCGAGGGTTTTGATTACGCGGTGCTCAAGGATTACGCCGACCGCATTCAGATCCAGCTGCAACGGGTCAAGGATGTGGGCAAGGTCGATCTGCTCGGGCTGCAAGACGAGAAGATCTGGATCGAACTCTCCAACGTCAAACTCGCCACGCTCGGCTTGCCACTGGCCGCCGTGCAGCAAGCCCTTGAAGAGCAGAACGCGGTGTCCACGGCCGGGTTCTTTGAAACCACCAGCGAGCGATTGCAGCTACGGGTTTCGGGGAATTTTCAGACAGTCGATGAGATCAAGAACTTCCCGATCCGCGTCGGTGATCGCACCTTCCGTATTTCCGATGTGGCGGACGTGCGTCGCGGCTTCAACGATCCGCCGGCGCCGCGCATGCGCTTCATGGCGGAAAACGCCATCGGTCTGGCCGTGGCGATGAAGGACGGCGGCGATATTCTGGTGTTGGGCAAGGCGCTGGAAATCGAGTTTGATCGCGTCCAGAAAAACCTCCCGGCCGGCATGCAGCTGCGCAAGGTTTCCGATCAGCCTGCAGCGGTGAAAACCGGTGTCGGCGAGTTCGTTCAGGTGTTGGTGGAAGCCCTGGCGATTGTGTTGCTGGTGAGCTTTTTCTCCCTCGGCGTGCGCACCGGTATGGTGGTGGCGCTGGCCATTCCGCTGGTGTTGGCGATGACCTTCGCCTGCATGTATTACCTGGGCATCGGCCTGCACAAGATTTCCCTCGGCGCGTTGGTGCTGGCGTTGGGCCTGTTGGTGGACGACGCGATCATCGCCGTGGAAATGATGGCGATCAAAATGGAGCAGGGCTTCGACCGTATCAAGGCCGCCAGTTATGCCTGGACCAGCACCGCGTTCCCGATGCTCACCGGCACCCTGATTACCGCCGCAGGTTTCCTGCCGATTGCCACCGCGCAGTCGGGCACCGGCGAATACACCCGTTCGATCTTCCAGGTGGTGACCATCGCGTTGCTGGCTTCGTGGATTGCGGCGGTGGTGTTCGTGCCGTACCTGGGGGAAAAACTCCTGCCGGACCTGGCGAAAATTCATGCCGCCAAACATGGCACGGGCCAGCCCGACCCTTATGGCACGCCGTTCTATCAGCGGGTCAGACGCTTGGTGGAGTGGTGCGTGCGCTGGCGTAAAACCGTCATCGTGCTGACTGCGGTGTTGTTCATCGGCTCGATCGTGCTGTTTCGCTTTGTGCCGCAACAATTCTTCCCGGCCTCGGGTCGACTCGAGTTGATGGTCGATCTGAAACTCGCCGAAGGCGCCTCCCTGAGCAACACCGCCGACGAGGTTAAACGCCTTGAAGCCTTGCTGAAGGATCACGCCGGTATCGACAACTACGTGGCCTACGTCGGCACCGGTTCGCCACGTTTCTACCTGCCGCTGGATCAGCAACTGCCGGCGGCGAGCTTCGCCCAGTTTGTCGTCCTGGCCAAGACCATCGAGGAGCGTGAAATCCTGCGTACCTGGCTGATCGAAACCCTCAACGAACAGTTCCCGGCCCTGCGTTCGCGGGTCACACGCCTTGAAAACGGCCCGCCGGTTGGCTATCCGGTGCAGTTCCGGGTGACCGGTGAGCACATCGAGGAAGTCCGCGCATTGGCCCGCAAAGTGGCGGCCAAGGTTCGCGAGAACCCGCATGTGGTGAACGTCCATCTGGACTGGGAAGAACCGAGCAAAGTGGTTTACCTGAACGTCGATCAGGACCGTGCCCGGGCGCTGGGCGTGAGCACGGCAAACCTGTCGAAGTTCCTGCAAAGCTCCCTGACCGGGTCCAGTGTCAGCCAGTACCGCGAAGACAACGAGTTGATCGAGATCCTGCTGCGCGGCACCTTGCATGAGCGTACCGAACTGTCGTTGCTGCCGAGCCTGGCGGTGCCGACCGACAACGGCCGCAGCGTGGCGCTGTCGCAGATCGCGACCCTGGAATATGGCTTTGAAGAGGGCATCATCTGGCACCGTAATCGCCTGCCGAACGTGACAATCCGCGCCGACATCTACGGCAAGGAACAACCAGCGACGCTGGTGCAGCAAATCATGCCGACCCTCGACCCGATTCGCGCCGAATTGCCGGACGGCTACTTGCTGGACGTCGGCGGCACGGTGGAAGACTCGGCCCGCGGGCAGAACTCGGTGAAGGCCGGCGTGCCGCTGTTCATTGTGGTGGTGCTGACCTTGCTGATGCTGCAACTGCGCAGTTTCTCCCGCACGGTGATGGTGTTCCTGACCGCACCTCTGGGCTTGATAGGCGTGACGCTGTTCTTGATGGTGTTCCGTCAGCCGTTCGGTTTTGTCGCAATGCTCGGGACCATCGCGCTGTCCGGGATGATCATGCGTAACTCGGTGATTCTGGTGGACCAGATCGAGCAGGACATCGCCGCCGGGCTTAAACCGTGGCAAGCGATTATCGAAGCCACGGTGCGACGCTTTCGACCGATTGTGCTGACCGCACTCGCGGCGGTGCTGGCGATGATCCCGTTGTCCCGCAGTGTGTTCTTCGGGCCGATGGCCGTGGCGATCATGGGCGGGTTGATCGTGGCGACGGCGCTGACGCTGCTGTTTTTGCCGGCGTTGTATGCGGCGTGGTTCAGGGTCAGGAACGAGTCGGTGTAATCTCGGCGGCCTTCGGGCCGCCCGCTCTCTTGCTGACGTTCACCGCTCTAAATTGTGGGAGCGAGCCTGCTCGCGATGGCGTCGTGACAGGCAATACATTTCGCAAATGGACGACCGCTTTCGTCGGAACGCCGCCCGGAGCCGGCTCGCTCCCACAGTTAATCTTCTGAATACAAATACCGTGTACGACACAAAACCCTGTGGGAGCGGGCTTGCCCCGGGCGGCGTTCCGACGATGGCGATCTGGCAGGCGACTATGTTTAAAGATCTGCCAAAACATCAGAACCTTCCCACGAAACTTTCAGGTTGTCTGTCGGAAGCGCGATCTCTAGGCTTTTGGGTGTCGCTGCAAAAAGCAGCGACCGGGTTTCGCAGCCCGGTTAAACTTCAGACGCACAGCGTCCACCATCCGAAAGCGGGCGTTTTTTTATGCCTGTGTTATGGCGGCTGTGCGCGGGAGATCTTCGGGTCTGCCGGGTTCCTGAAGTCCCGGTCTGCGAACCTGCGTACAGCTGCCACCTTATGTTCGTTTCGCAGCGAACGGTGACAGCTCCAATACTTCAGGAGTTACACGATGATTAAAGACAGCCCAAATCCTCCAGACACGGAAGCAGAACTGGAAAAAGAAACCGACCCGGTTTCCCCTTACGCCTTTCTCGATTCCAAAAAACTCCACGACGCGGCAATTCGCGCTCTTGATCACTATTTGGCGCCACCACCCGAAAAAAAGGCTAAAGCTGACCGTCGTCCCAGCCCAGTCTTCGTCATCGCCCCCAACGTTGATTCCGAAACCCTTTTGGCTCACGCCTGCGAAACCCTCGCTTCGGCAAATGTGATGGCCAGTGAGTTAGCCTTCGGTCTGAACGGACCGACATGCAATCTTATGTTGGCGGTTCAACAGATGATTTCGCTGGCGGAGTTATCGGTAAATCGCGTTCTGGATCAGGTTGATCCGCACCAGTAGCGCAAACGGAAAAAGCCCACTGACCTGTAAAGACCAGTGGGCTTTTTTGCGAGTTTCAATTGCCTGGAATTAAAGCGTACCAAACACCTTCTTCGCCAGACTCGTCGCCGCAGCCGCAGGGTTCTTGCGAATGGTTTCTTCCTGTTTGCCGATCATCTCGAACAAGCCGTTCAGGGCCTGCTCGGTGACGTAGCTTTCGATGTTGGCGTTCTTGGTATCCAGCACGCCCATGGTCGCTGCCTGGCCCGCGAAGGTGTTGTATTGCTTGGCCAGGCCGACCTGGTCGGTGGCTTGCTTGACGATCGGCAGGAACTTGACGCGAATCTGTTCGCGGCTGGTTTTGCTCAGGTACTGGGTCGCCGAGTCGTTACCGCCGCTGAGTATCCCTTTGGCGTCTTCGACGCTCATCTTCTTCACGGCATCGACCAAGATCGGCTGGGCCTGGGTCACGGCGGTTTCGGCCGCTTTGTTCATGCTGGTTTCCAGCTCAGTGACCTGATCGCCCATGCCGAACTGTTTCATTTTTCTGGCGACTTTAGCCAGTTTGCCCGGTAGTTCGATTTTTACGTCCGGGTTGTTGCTGAAGCCGCCCGGCGTGCCGAGTTGTTTGACGGCCAGTTGCGCGCCTTGGGTCAGGGCGTCCTTGAGGCCACCGGTGGCGTCTTTTTGCGACAGGTCATTGAGCGACAGCGCCAGTGCGCTGGCGGAGATCACCAAGCCTGCGCAGAGGCCGGCGAAACGAAGGGTAGGGCGGAACAT
Source organism: Pseudomonas sp. LBUM1669 (assembly GCF_059695705.1). Classification (NCBI taxonomy): domain Bacteria; kingdom Pseudomonadati; phylum Pseudomonadota; class Gammaproteobacteria; order Pseudomonadales; family Pseudomonadaceae; genus Pseudomonas; species Pseudomonas sp. LBUM1669. The sequence goes on from NZ_CP166784.1 coordinate 1,260,896, forward strand.
GGCAGCTTCCTTGTACGAAAGAGGAGTTTAGCGGACGGCGTCGACGCGAATTTTCAGTGGCTGCGGATCGCGGCCATCCAGCTTTACGGCGTGATGTTCGGTGGTGATGAACATCAGCTTGCCGTCGACTTCGATGCGCGCGCTGACGGAGTAGCGATGGCCGGGTTTGACCTGGGCCGGATCGTAACTCAGATGAAACGGCAGCGGCACCTGGCCTTTGACCGGGCCTTTCTGTTCGTCGAGGATAACGGCGGGCGCATCCGCGAGGGACACGTCCTGCAGGCTGACGCTCAAGGTGGCGCTCGGCGGCAGGGCGATGCGTTGCAGGTAGAAGACTTCGCCATCGAGGCTGGTTTTCGTGGCAGGTTGCAGGGTTTGGCAGGCGCTGAGCAAAGCAGCCAGTGCCAGAAGCGAGCGTTTTTTCATGAATTGAATCCTTGTCCTTGGCGCCCGAAGAAGGCCGGCGCCAACGACAATTTAACGGATTTTTTCAGCGCAGGGCTTAGAAGTTACGGTCTGGTTTTGTACGAACGTTGTGGACAATAACGTCCTCAGGGCGCAGGTGATCGACACCCAACTGCACTGCGTGATCTTCAGTGGTCGCGAAGATCACTTGTTCGGTTGTTTCGATCCGTGCACGGATTGCATAGCGGTGGTCAGGCAGGACATCGGCCATCTTGTACAGCAAGGTAAAGTCCAAACCCGTTGTTTCTGCGCAAGGGGTAACTTGCCGGGCGAGTTCTTTGGCAGGGGTATCTGCGCAGGTGACATCCAATAGATTGACGTGAAGTGTCGAGTTGGGTGGTAACTCAGTTCTCAGCAGATAGTGCACGGTGCCGCTGATGCTCTTTTGGTAGTCGTTGCTCACTTTGATTTCCTTATCGAATGCATCGTCGGAATGACGAGTCGTTAGCATATCCCCGACAGCAATAAACGCCATGTAGGGCATTTCCTGACTTGCTGAACGAATAGGTAGCGAGATAACGAGCGACGAAGATAAACGTGTTGGGGGGCTTTCAAACCTTGCTAAAGGGCTTCAATACAACGGATCCCGGATAGACCGCTATTGAATTCCGGTATTCGTTTTCAGTGGCGGTCAGGGTATAGCGCTTGCCGGGAACGACCGTGGCTGGATCGTATTCCAGATAAAACGCCTCCGCCATTTTTTCGCTGACATGGATTTGGGTGACGAGGGCGTGAGTGTCGTCATGCTCATGGGCGGCAACGGTGACGGCATGTTCGGGTTCGACCGCTCGGGGCGCTTGCGCCTGGATGTAGAGACGGCCAATGGGGCTCAGATGCAGGGTCTGTCGGTGCGGCGCACGATGGACAATCACGACGTAGTCCAGATCAATCAGCAAAGGAACTCCGTTATGGGTCATGTTGATCGTCACGAGGTATTTGACGCTGACATCGGAATAGTTGTGTGCAAACGAAAAGTTCCAGCGCCCGCTGCGCAGCATCGGTTCTCGCAATTGCGCTACGTTGAGCGGGGTAGCAGTGTTGGTAGTTTGAACGCTTATATAAGTTTCACCTTCGCCATCGCTGGGGGGCAGAAAGTCTTCAGGCAAACTAAACGTCAGGGTGATATAGGGGGTTGCGTTATCTGATTGGCTCATCGCGATATCCGTATCGAAATTAAATGGGCCTCTATTAATCCATAATTGACAGATTATAAGAACATCCTTGTTCCTATAGTCATTGTCAGGAAGTTACCGCCGGCTCCAACTAAGCCTGGTCCGCCGCATCTTCACTTCGATGCAACGCCACCTGACGGATCGACAAACGAATCTCCGCCGGCAACACCCGTTTGGCCGCGCCTTCCGCCAGTTCACCCAGCAGTTCGTGATAACTCAGCTTGCCGGCTTCGTCGCGCTTGAGTACGTCGAGATCCAGCATCGTCTGGATGAAGTGGCGGAACAGGCTCTTGTCGAAGAACTCCGGGGCATTCAGCCCGTGCAGGATCGACAGGCGCTGGGCCATGACAGTGCACAAGTCTTCAAGCTCTTCGGCGCTGATGCTGTTCTGGCCGCTGTTGAGCAGCAGGGACACGGTCATGTAGAAGCGTTGCAAGGTCTGGGCGATGCTCTTCGACAACAAGGTCAGCAACACAAAATGCCGTGAGCTTGGCGCCGGGCGCAGGTAGACGTCGTTCTCGAAACGCAGCAGACCTTGCTCGACGAACGCGTCGAGCCATTGATCGATCACGCCATCCAGCTCGTCCAGCGTCCAGCGGATAAACAGCTCCGATTGCAGGTACGGATACAGCGCGCGGGTGTAGCGCAGGATCTGTTCGCGGCTCATGCGCGAGGCGCTCTGGAAGAAACTCGCGAGCAAGGCGGGCAGGGCGAAGATGTGCAGCACGTTGTTGCGGTAGTAGGTCATGAGGACGGCGTTCTGCTCGTCCAGATACAGAATCTTGCCCAAGGCATCGCTTTGCTCGGACAACAGGTCCATGTCCTTCACATGCTCGATCAGTGCCCGGCCATCGCCTTCCGGCAGCGTGGTGTGCGGCGAGTACGGGACCTTGCGCAGCAGCGCCAGATATAAATCCAGTACCCGCGCCATAGCGCGATCATCCAGCGCCAGTCGGGTGGTGGACAGCAGCGCCAGGGCCACCAGGTTCACCGGGTTGATCGCCGCCGCTTCGTTCAGATGCTGTGCGACTTTCTCGCCGAGACGGTTGGTGGTTTCGTTGAGCCAGGCCGGTTTGAACTGTGGGCCGAGTTCCTGTTGGCGCCAGTCAGGTTGTTCGCTGTCGAGGAATTCCGCGAGTTTGATCGGCTCGCCGAAGTTCACCGCCACCTGGCCAAAACGCTGCTTGAGCGCGCCGATGACTTTGAAGATGTCGAAGATCGATTCTTTCTTTTTGCTCGCGCCACGCAATTCGCCGAGGTAAGTCCGGCCTTCCAGCACACGCTCGTAACCGATGTAGACCGGGATGAAAACGATCGGCATACGCGACGAACGCAAGAAGCTGCGCAGGGTGATCGCGAGCATCCCGGTTTTCGGTTGCAGCATGCGCCCGGTGCGCGAGCGGCCGCCTTCGACGAAGTACTCGACCGGGAAACCTTTGGTGAACAGGGTGTGCAGGTATTCGTTGAACACCGAGGTGTAGAGCGGGTTGCCCTTGAAGGTGCGGCGCATGAAGAACGCACCGCCACGCCGCAGCAGGCTGCCGATCACCGGCATGTTGAGGTTGATCCCGGCGGCGATGTGCGGCGGCGTCAGGCCGTTGCGGAACAGCAAATAGGACAGCAGCAGGTAGTCAATGTGGCTGCGGTGGCACGGCACGTAAATCACTTCGTGACCCTGGGCGGCCTTCTGCACGCCTTCGATGTGGTTCACCTTGATCCCGTCGTAGATCTTGTTCCAGAACCAGCTCAGCACCACTTCCAGAAAGCGGATCGCCGTGTAGGTGTAGTCCGAGGCGATCTCGTTGCCGTAGCGCAGGGCCTGGGCCTTGGCTTTCTCCGGAGAGATGTTTTCCCGTTCGGCTTCGTCGAGGATCGCTTGCTTGACCAGCGGCTGATTGAGCAGGCCCTTGACCAGGTTGCGACGGTGGGAAATGTCCGGGCCGATCACTGCGGCTTTCAGGTTGCGGAAGTGCACCCGCAGGATCCGCTGTGCCATGCGCACCGTGCGCTCGTGGCCTTTGTTGTGGTCGATCAGCTCTCGCAAGTGAATCGGTGCCGAGAACTGCACGCGGGTCTTGCGCCCCAGCACGATGACGCTCAGCAACCGACGCAGGCGACCGGTCACGGCCCAGCTGTCGGCGAAGAGCAGTTTCCACGGGCTCGATTCGCTGTCGGGTGACTGGCCCCAGAACACGCTGACCGGAATGATCTGCGCATCTTCGGCGGCGTTCTGGCTCAGGGCGCTGACCAGTCGGGTCAGGGTCGGCGGTGCGCCGCGTTTGTCCTGACGGCCGAGCCAATCGGGCTCCGGAGTCAGGTAGAAAAATGCGGCGGGTTCCACCAGATTACCCACAGACACAGGCAGCACCGGACGGGGTAGGCCGGCCTTGCCGCATTCGGTGTCGACCACGGCCAGGTCGGTCAGCGAAGGGTTTTGCAGGACGTAGAACACCGGACGACTGCGGTCGAGGTTGAGGGTGAACGACGACTGGTTGATCGTCTCCGAGCGAACCCAGAGATAGAGCAGTCGGCGCAGGGTGCCAAACACAAGACGGCGGAACGGGGAACGGGTCATACGGCTTCTGCGTGAGTGAGTAAAACCAAGCAATTGCTCGGGCGGCCGATAGTGTGCCGTATTCGCCGAAAATCGGCAAAAAAGCGCTCAACCAATCTGTAGTTGAGAGTTTTTGCGCCTGTCATATACTCGACCGCTCAAAATAAAAACAAGGGGGTAACGAGACATGGCTACGCGTGAAACCGGCAATGTGAAGTGGTTCAACGACGCCAAGGGCTACGGCTTCATTCAGCGCGAGGACGGGGTGGACGTGTTCGTGCACTACCGCGCGATCCGCGGTGAAGGGCACCGTTCGCTGGCTGAAGGTCAGCAGGTGGAATACGCCGTGGTGACCGGCGAGAAAGGGTTGCAGGCTGAGGATGTTGTAGGTCTGTAAACCCACCCTTCAGATCGCCCAAAATCCTGTAGGAGCGAGGCTTGCCCGCGAAGCTTTTAGCGCCAGTGATGACGCCTTCGCGGGCAAGCCTCGCTCCTACAGGTTTCGTGTGTGGCGGGTTAAGCAGTTTTCCAGGTGATTTCTTCTTCACCATCAGCGCTGATACGCATCCAGCGATCTGCGGTTTCTTCTCCTTCTTCCTCGACCCATGTACCCGGCGCGCAACGCACTTCGACATTCAGCGCGGCAAACGCGGCGCGGGCGCAAGCGATGTCGTCTTCCCACGGGGTCTGGTCACTGTCCAGGAACAGGCTGTTCCATTTACCGACGGCTTTCGGTAGCCAGGTCACGGGTACGTTGCCGGCCTTGCACTTGTAGGTCTGGCCCTTCTTGACCCATTCACTGCACTGGCCCAACGCTTCGCTAAGCCAGTCTGCGACGGCTTTGTAGTCGACGTCAGCGTCTTTCAGGTAAATCTCGATATCGGGTTGGCGCATGGATGTCCTCACTGCGGTCTTGAAAAATCCATTCGCGGATTTAGCCGGCCTTGAGCCATTGCTCAAGACCAAAAATTATTTAAGTACAAAATAATCGTAGCGCATCGACACGGTGACCTCGAACGGCTCGGCCTGTTCGATGACCGCCGCTCGGCGTTCGGCACTGGCACGCCAGCCGTGGGGCGTCATGGCAAGCAGGTTGGCGCGATCCTGACCCTTTGAAAGCGTCAGTTTGAATTCCAGGGTTTCGCTGTGTTGCAGCGCCATGCCTTCCGGCACCAGGGCCAGATGCTTGTCGTCGGTGTATTCACGGACTTCGTCGTACAGCCGCTCGCGCAATTCCATCAGGTGGCCGCTGGTCGGCCCGACTTTCATCAAGCCACCGCCAGGGCTGAGCAGGCGCTTGGCCTCTTCCCAGTCCAGCGGACTGAAGACGCTGGCGAGAAACTGGCAACTCCCCGAAGCCAACGGCACCCGGGCCATGCTGGCGATCAACCAGGTCAGTTGCGGGTTGCGTTTGCAGGCGCGTTTGACCGCTTCCCGGGAGATGTCCAGTGCGTAACCGTCAGAATTCGGCAAGGCCTCGGCGATTTGCGCGGTGTAGTAACCCTCGCCACAACCGATGTCCAGCCAGCGCTGGGGCGCGTATTGCGCCGCCAGTTCGGCCAGGCGCTTGGCCACCGGCGCGTAATGGCCGGCGTTCAGAAAGTCGCGACGGGCCTCGACCATGGCGAGGTTATCCCCAGGGTCGCGGCTGTTCTTGTGCTGCACCGGCAGCAGGTTCAGGTAACCCTGCCGCGCACGGTCGAAACGATGCCCGGCGGGGCAGGCCACGCCGTTGTCCACCGCGTTCAGCGGTTCGCTGCAGATCGGGCAGGCGAGCATCAAGCGAGCAACTTGATCAGGGTCTGGTAGTAGATTTCGGTCAGCACGTCGAGGTCGGCTGCGAGCACGCGCTCGTTGACCTGGTGGATCGTTGCGTTGACCGGGCCCAGTTCGACCACTTGCGTGCCCATGGTTGCGATGAAGCGCCCGTCGGAGGTGCCGCCGCTGGTGGACGCCTTGGTTTCACGCCCGGTGATGTCCTTGATGCTCGATGCCACGGCATCCAGCAACGCGCCCGGCTCGGTCAGGAACGGCAGGCCGGACAACGCCCAGTCGATGTGCCAGTCCAGGCCATGTTTGTCGAGGATGTCGGCGACGCGCTTTTGCAGGCCTTCAACGGTGGATTCGGTGGAGAAGCGCAAGTTGAACACCGCCACCAGATCGCCCGGAATCACGTTGGTCGCGCCAGTGCCGGAATTGACGTTGGAGATCTGGAAACTGGTCGGTGGGAAGAAATCGTTGCCGTGGTCCCAATGCTCGGCGGCCAGTTCGGCCAGCGCCGGGGCGGCGAGGTGGATCGGGTTCTTGGCGAGGTGTGGATACGCCACGTGACCCTGCACGCCGCGCACGGTCAGTTTGGCGCCGAGGGAGCCGCGACGGCCATTCTTGACCACATCACCCACCAACGTGGTGCTCGACGGTTCGCCGACGATGCACCAGTCCAGACGCTCCTTACGGGCGGCAAGGCGTTCGATCACAGCTTTGGTGCCGTGGTGCGCCGGGCCTTCTTCATCGCTGGTGATCAGGAACGCGACCTTGCCCTTGTGGTCCGGGTAATCGGCGACAAAGCGCTCGGCGGCCACGGTCATGGAAGCGAGGCTGCCTTTCATGTCAGCCGCGCCACGGCCGCAGAGCATGCCGTGTTCGTCGATCAGCGCGTTGAACGGGTCGACCTGCCAGGCGGACACCGGGCCGGTCGGCACCACGTCGGTGTGACCGGCGAAGCACAGCACCGGGCCGTCGTGTTGGCCGTGGGTCGCCCAGAAGTTATCCACATCTTCGATGCGCATCGGCTCCAGGGTGAAACCGGCATCGCCCAGGCGCTGCATCATCTGCTTCTGGCAATCGGCGTCGACCGGCGTCACGGACGGACGGCGGATCAGGTCGATGGCGAGTTGAAGGGTCGGCGAAAGGTCGGCGTGGGCCGTCATGGAAAACTCCGGAAGCTTTTGTAGGGGCGAGCGATGCGGCGATCCGACTTGCCCGCGAAGAACGATAATGAGGTGTATCTGTTACACCGAGTCGCATCATTCGCGGGCAAGCCTCGCTCCTACAGGAATTGAGGCAAGGCGCGCAAAATGGCGGTTATCTTAAAGCAAAACGGCGACCATTGGCCGCCGTTTAGTGCATCTGCACAGATTTAGACTGCCGGTACCGTCTCGGCCTCAGGTGCCGGTTTCGGCAGCGAAGACAGGAACGCCATGATCAGCGCCGCCAGGTACGGTAGCGACTGCACCAGCAACATGGTCACCCAGAAGCGCATGTCGTTGCTCGGCATGCCGTTCACCAGGTAAATCCCCAGCGCCGCGCCCCACAACAGCAACATGATGAACACTTCTTCGCGCGCCTCCGAAATCGCCACCCAGAAGCCGTGGTTATCGGCGTTCTTCGGTGTGCGGAAAAACGGAATGCTGCTGGTGAAGAAGCCGTACAGCACTGCTTTGGCGATGGTGTGCGACAGCGCCAGCCCGGCCAGTGCCGCGCAGAACGCATCCTTGAGGTTGACCCCGACCGCACGGCGGTACAGGAAGATGATCTTGCCCACCTTGAACACGAACAGCGCCAGTGGCGGGATCGCGAAAATCAGCAACGGCGGATCGACCCGCTGCGGCACGATGATCATCGCCGCCGACCACAACAAGGCGCCCACGGTGAAGAAGATGTTCATGCCGTCCGCCACCCACGGCAACCAGCCCGCGAGGAAGTGGTAACGCTGGCCACGGGTTAGTTCGCTGCCCTTGCCGCGAAGCAAACTGGTGGTGTGACGCTTGATGATCTGAATCGCACCATAGGCCCAGCGGAACCGCTGTTTCTTGAAGTCGATAAAGGTATCGGGCATCAGACCTTTGCCGTAGCTGGTGTGGTAATACGCCGCCGACAGGCCTTTTTCGAACACGCGCAGGCCCAGCTCGGCGTCTTCACAGATGCACCAGTCGGCCCAGCCCAGTTCTTCGAGTACCGAACGCCGGGTCATGGTCATGGTGCCGTGCTGGATGATCGCGTCACGGTCGTTGCGGGTGACCATGCCGATGTGGAAGAAGCCTTTGTATTCCGCGTAGCAGAGCTTCTTGAAGGTGCTTTCGTTCTGGTCGCGGTAATCCTGCGGCGACTGCACCACAGCGATTTTCGGGTCGGCGAAGTGCGGCACCATGTGCTTGAGCCAGTTGGGGTCGACGCAGTAGTCCGAGTCGATCACCGCAATCACTTCGGCATCTTTGGCGGTGTGCGGAATCAGGTAATTCAGCGCGCCGCCCTTGAAGCCGGCCAGTGGTGCGACGTGGAAGAACTTGAAGCGCGGGCCCAGGGTTTCGCAATAATCGCGCACTGGCTCCCAGACCGCCGGGTCCTTGGTGTTGTTGTCGATGATCAGGACTTCAAAGTCCGGATAGTCGAGGTTGGCCAAGGCGTTGAGGGTCTGTTTGACCATCTCCGGCGGCTCGTTGTAGCACGGGACATGGATCGACACTTTCGGTCGGTAGTCCGAATCGCCCACCACCGGCAGGAATTCGCGCCGACGCTTGTGGGTCCAGACCGCTTCGGCCAGTTCATGCGCCTCGGTCAGCAGTACGATAAAGACCCCGAGTGCGCCAAGGGCGAGGAGGAAACCGACCGTCAGGCTGAACCAGGTGCTGTATTGCAGGCTGTAGTCGTAACCGATCCACACCAGCACCGATCCGCAGAGGAAGGCAATAAAGGTCAGGAAGGTACGGCCGCGTTGGCGCAGGGCCGAGCCGTCGATCATCAGCAGGGTCAGGGACAGCAGCGCAAGGACCACCGAACCGACCGCCAGCACGCGCCATTGCGGAATCGCGACGACCGGGCCTTCGAAGTTGAATTTTTGCTGACGCGCGGCGTTGAAAACACCCCAGTAAGCGCCCACCGAACCTTCGTCGCTGGCCTTCCACGGTTGGTCAAACGCTTCGATCACGAAGTAGTTGAAGCCCTGGCGATTGAGCTTGTTGACCAGCGTGCGCAGGTAAATCGCCTGGTCTGCCGGCGACGCATCGGCGCCACCACGCATACGGCCGTTGCTCGGCCAGCCGACTTCCGACAGCAGCAGCGGCTTTTTCGGGAACATCTTTTTCAGATCACGGGCACGATCGAGTACGAACTGTCCCGCCTGCTCCATCGGCACATGTTCCCAGTACGGCAGGACGTGGGCGGCGATCAGGTCGACGTGCTTGGCCAGGCTCGGGTTTTCTTCCCAGACGTGCCATTGCTCGGACGTGGTTACCGGCACTTTCACCGCGGCGCGAACGCGATCCAGAATAACGCTGAGTTCTGCGGCGGTAATTTCCTTACGGAAGATCGCCTCGTTGCCGACCACCACGCGAACCACACTGCGCGAGCTGTTGGCGATCTCGATGGCGCGGGTGATTTCGCGCTCGTTGCGCACCTCGTCCGGGCTGATCCAGATACCGAGGGTCACCCGCAGGCCGAATTCTTCGGCCAGTTTGGGAATGTCTTCCAGGGAACCATCGACCGAGTAAGTACGGATGTTGTCCGTCAGCTTGCTCATGATCTCCAGGTCGCGACGCATTTCATCGTCGGTCGGGTACTGCTCTTTCTGCGGATACTGGCCTTGCTGGAACGGCGAGTACGAGAAGCCGGAGATCTGTTCGGGCCAGTTGGGGGCGGTGACCGGGCGATTGATCAGCGCCCAGAAGCCGGTAAACAAGGCTGCGATGGCAAGCACCACGACCAGGTTGAGTCCAAATTTACGCGATGACATAGCTATTTCAGGTTCCAAAGGCTGTGGAACGAAGGACCGGTCGGCGAGTGCCAAGGGGCGCGCATCCTACACCGGGCATTCCCTGAGCGTATAGCTGACAGGGAAATGCCCTACGTTTGGCAATCCCGTTTCGCATAAGTTCTTACACTTGTCGCGGGAACTTAGATCTTGTCGCTGTCTAGCCCTATAATGCGCGCCGGTTTTTGGGGTAATGGTCATGAGTACAGAAGATCCGCGGTTTGCAGGCATCGCCCGTTTGTATGGCATCGACGGCCTGGCGCGCCTGCGCGCGGCCCATGTGGCCATCGTCGGCGTCGGTGGCGTCGGTTCCTGGGCAGCGGAGGCCATTGCCCGTTGTGGCGTCGGCGAGATTTCGCTGTTTGACCTGGATGACGTCTGCGTCAGCAACGCCAACCGTCAGTTGCACGCGCTGGACAGCACCGTCGGCAAACCCAAGGTCGAGGTGATGGCCGAGCGCTTGCGCGGGATCAACCCGGACTGCACGGTGCACGCGGTGGCGGATTTCGTGACACGCGAGACCATGGCCGAGTACATCACGCCGAACATCGACTGCGTGATCGATTGCATCGACAGCGTGAATGCGAAGGCGGCGCTGATTGCCTGGTGCAAACGCCGCAAGATCCAGATCATCACCACCGGCGGGGCGGGCGGGCAGATCGACCCGACACTGATCCAGGTCTGCGACTTGAACCGCACCTTCAATGACCCGTTGGCGTCGAAAGTGCGCTCGACCCTACGCCGGGATTACGGCTTCTCGCGCACCGTGACGCGTCATTACAGCGTGCCGTGCGTGTTTTCCACCGAACAACTGCGCTACCCGAAACCGGATGGCAGCATCTGTTTGCAGAAGAGTTTTGTCGGCGATGGCGTGAAGCTCGACTGCGCTGGCGGGTTTGGCGCGGTGATGATGGTGACGGCGACGTTCGGCATGGTCGCGGCGACCAAGGCTGTGGATAAGATCGTGGCGGGTGTGCGGCGGCCGGCGGACCGGGTCAAGCCTGAGGTTTGAGTGGTGGGGCTGATGGCCTCATCGCGAGCAGGCTCGCTCCCACAGGGGATTGCATTCCAATGTGAGAGCGAACTTGCTCGCGAAAGCGGTTAACCAGCCAACTCATTCATCCGCTGTAGCACGGCATTGAGGCCATTGCTGCGCGAAGGTGACAGTTGCCGCGAAAGCCCCAGCTGATTGAACCACTCCGGCAAATCCACCTGCCGCAACTCATCCGCCGACAACCCATTGACCCGTGCCAGCAGCAACGCCACCAACCCACGGATCAACCGCGCATCGCTGCTCGCTGCAAACTGCCAGTGACCGTCATTCAATGAACCCACCAGCCACACCTGACTTTCACAGCCATGCACGCGGTTGGCGTCGACTTTATCGACATCACTCAAGGCAGGCAGACGGTCGCCCCATTGCATCAGCAGCCGCGCCCGCTGTTCCCAGCCCGCAGCATTTTGAAAGGTTTCGAGTGCGATAACGGCGTCGGCCGGTAAACTCATCGCAACAGCTCCAGCGCCTGATCCAGCGCTTCAAAGAACCGCTCCAGGTCTTCGGAATCGTTGTACAGCGCCAACGACACCCGGATGGCCCCGGCCAGTTCAAAGCTCTTGAGCAACGGCATCGCACAATGATGACCGGCGCGCACGGCGATGCCCTGTTCGGTCAGCAAATGCGCCAGGTCAGCGTTATGCACACCCTCGACGACAAAACTCGCCAACGCCAATTGCGGTTTGCCCAGCAGCCGTATGCCGTTGCGCGCTTCAAGGCCCTTCAACAGATAGTCATGCAGCGCCGCTTCATGGGCCGAGACCGCGTCCTGATCGAGGCCCGCGAGGTAATCCAGCGTCGCCCCAAGACCGATCACACTCGATATCGGCGGCGTTCCGGCCTCAAACCCCAGTGGCGTGGGGCGAAAGCGTGCGCTGTGGTAATCCGCATCCAGCACCATTTCACCGCCGAACTGCCAATGACGCAGTTGCTTGAGCGCTTCATGGCGACCGAACAGCACGCCCAGACCGTCGGGGCCATAGAGCTTGTGGCTGGAGAACACATAAAAGTCGCAACCCAGAGCCTGCACGTCATGGCGACCATGAACCACGCCTTGCGCGCCATCGACCACGGTCAACGCGTCGTGCGCCTTGGCCATTGCCAGCAAGGCGGGCAACGGCTGCCAGGCGCCGAGCACGTTCGACAGCTGACTGACCGCCAGCAAGCGGGTTCGTGGACCGATCAATTGCGCGGCAGCGTCGAGGTCGATCAAACCGTCAGCCTCCAGCGGCAGGATCACCAGTTTCAAGTTGCGACGCTGCGCCAGTTGCTGCCACGGCAGCAGGTTGGCGTGATGCTCCAGGGCGCTGATGACAATCTCATCGCCCGGATTGAATACGTGCTCAAGGCCATAGGCCAGGAGGTTCAGCGCTGAGGTCGCGCCGTGGGTAAAGATGATCTGCCCGCATTCGCCGGCATTCAGCCACTGCGCGACTTTGCTGCGGCTGGCCTCGAACGCCTGGGTGGCATGGGCGCCGGGCAAGTGTTGCGCCCGATGCACGTTGGCCGCGCCATTGGCGTAGTAATGCGCCAAAGCGTCCAGCAGGGCTTGAGGTTTTTGTGTGGTGGCGGCGTTGTCCAGATAGGTCTGGTCTTGCCGTTGCAGCGCGGCGATGGCCGGGAAGTCGGCGCGCCAGGGAGAGGGAATCATCATGCTATCGGGCCCTGGTCAACATGGGCGGGTGTACGCCTGACCTGATGGTCGGGTCTACGCCGAACCTGTAGGAGCGAAGCTTGCTCGCGAAGCTTTTGGCGGCCTCAAGGGCCTTCGCGAGCAAGCTTCGCTCCTACAGGTGATCGTGTGACGCTGCTTAGTTGTGAGCGTGCAGCGCTTCGTTCAGCTCGATCGCCGATTTGTGGGTTTTGCATTCCACGGCACCGGTTTCCGAATTGCGGCGGAACAGCAGGTCAGGCTGACCAGCCAGTTCACGGGCCTTCACGACTTTCACCAGCTGGTTTTTTTCATCCAGCAGCGCGACTTTGGTGCCGGCGGTCACGTACAGGCCCGACTCGACGGTATTGCGGTCGCCCAATGGAATGCCGATACCGGCGTTCGCGCCGATCAGGCAGCCTTCGCCGACCTTGATCACGATGTTGCCGCCGCCCGACAAGGTGCCCATGGTCGAGCAACCGCCGCCCAGGTCCGAACCCTTGCCGACGAAGACGCCAGCGGAAACGCGGCCTTCGATCATGCCCGGGCCTTCGGTGCCGGCGTTGAAGTTGACGAAACCTTCGTGCATCACGGTGGTGCCTTCGCCGACGTAGGCGCCCAGACGAATACGTGCCGCGTCAGCGATACGCACGCCGGCCGGAACCACGTAGTCGGTCATTTTCGGGAATTTGTCTACCGAGAACACTTCCAGTAGCTCGCCGCGCAGACGGGCTTCGAGTTGATGTTCGGCCAGTTCGGCCAGGTCGATGGCGCCCTGGCTGGTCCAGGCCACGTTCGGCAGCAGCGGGAACACGCCCGCCAGGTTCAGGCCGTGCGGCTTGACCAGACGATGGGACAGCAAATGCAGCTTGAGGTACGCCTCAGGCGTGGAGGTCAGCTGGGCGTCTTCAGCCAGAAGGGTCGCGACCAGCGGCTTGTGGCTCTCGGCCAGACGGGTCAACAGTGCGGCTTGTGCAGAGTCGACGCCTTTCAACGCTTCAGCCAGTTGCGAGGCCTGAGCGGTGCTGAATGCGATGGCCTGATTGCCTTCGGTGTAGCCCAGAACCGGCGCGATGGCCGCGACCAGTTCGGCCGACGGGTTAAGCAGTGGCTGTGCGTAAAACACTTCCAGCCATGCGCCTTGACGGTTTTGAGTGCCGACACCAAAGGCCAGGCTGAACAGGGTAGTGGACATGTAAATACCTCTAACAAAATTGAACGGGCAGGCTTACTTGAGCGCCGCCGCGTAGATATCTGGCTTGAAGCCAATCAGGGTTCGGTCACCGAGATCGAGCACCGGGCGCTTGATCATCGAGGGTTGTGCGAGCATCAGTTCGATCGCTTTCGCTTGGTCGAGATCGGCTTTGCGTTCGTCGTCGAGCTTGCGAAAGGTCGTGCCTGCGCGGTTCAACACCACTTGCCAGCCGTGATCGTCGCACCATTGGGTCAGGTGTTCACGGTCGATTCCGGCCGTCTTGTAATCATGGAAGTCATAGCTGACAGCGTGTTCATCGAGCCAGGTGCGCGCCTTTTTCATGGTGTCGCAGGCTTTGATACCGTAAATCTGTAAGTGCTTGATTTTAATGGACATATTTCTTTCCCCAAAACATCCCCAAAATCCCCCCAAAACTCAGTCGCGGATTATGCCACGTCGATCCACTCAGCGCCTCGGATGTCACGGTATAGATCAGTCATACTGGCCGAACGGTGACCGAGTAGTTTCTGGGCATCGCGCCCTTCGAGCTCATGAAGCCGGGCCGCCAATGAGCGCTGTTCATGGAAGGTCGGTGGCTGCCGTCCAAAAGTTATCCCCAGCTTCGCGCCGGCCTTGTCCCGTGCTTCTGCAAATGCGGAGCTGAGCGTGTCCAGCACTACCGGCTGGCCAGCCTTGGCCCGCCCTGGTGCTTGAGCATGATGCACTAGGTGTTGTGACAGAACGCTATCGCGGCATTGCTTGATGACTTGGGAAAGTTCCAGCCCGACCGACTCAAGCCGAATGCCGGTACTGATCCGGATCCGCGCCCCGGTTTTGGATTGCACGACATGCAGGAACCCGTCGTGTACCTCCTTGAACAGCATTGAGGCGATGTCGTCCCGGCGCTGGCCGGTGAGCACCGCAAGTTCCATCGCCCGGTGTAGCCACGGCTTCGTGGCTTCCTCGTAAATTGCCTTCCACAGTTCCAGCGTCAGCCGCTCGCGCTTGATGTTCACCCGCGCCGCCTTGGTCACCTCGACCGGGTTGGTGTCTGCCCACCCCCGCGCCTGAGCTTCGGCGAACACGTCTCGCAATAGCGAGCGCATCGCCCGGGCCATCTGTGCCTTTCCCTCTTTGGCCATGCCTGTCAGGTAGTCGGCCGCATCCATCGTTGTGATGTCCTTCATCCCCTTCGATCCGAACACCGCCATCAATCGATTTATCCGCATGCCCACGTTTTTGTTGCTGCTCGCTGACAGCTTGCGCTCGGCGAACAGCTCGCGGTACTCAACCAGCCACTCCGAAAACAATTTGCCCGTTGCTGGCGCCGGCGCGCTGATTCGCTCGGAGAGTGTTGGCTTTAGGGGGCTGGCGTGGTTGGTGGCTACAGCTTCGAGTATTGCCGCCGCCTTATCCTTGCCCAGACCAAATACGCGACCACTGATCGGGTCGCGATATGTGTAATAAGTGACGCCGTTGCGGGCGTCGGTCTTGCGGTAGAGATTGGGCGGAAGATCCTTTGACCCGGTGTTACGCGGCCTGGGCGCCATGGCGTGCTCTCTCTACTCTGCTGAGCAGGCTGCCGCCGACGATGCGTACGGGCTGCTGGTCAGGTTCCTGATAGTGGGCGTCAGATTCTACATAATAGCTGCGCCCGTGCTTCACCGGTACCGGAGCGATCCGGCCTTCTCGCGCCCATTTGCGCAGGGTGTTGGGGCTTGGCGGCGTCTTGAACTCGGCCGCCGCCCATTCATCCAGGGTGACTTTTGCCATGATGATGCTCCATGCCGCGCGTGGCGGCAGAAGGTGGTTAAAGATCGGAGAGGGCGATATCGATGTCCGATGCGAGCTTCTCCATCGGATTCATGCTTTCAGGCTTCGCATCGATCCCCGCTTGGTCCATATAGCTGCGCATTCTCCGAATCAGGCTGAGCAGTTGTTCATGCTGGCCATGCTCTTCCCGGCCTATATCCCAGAAGCGCGTTGCCCAGTGAGTGGATGGCGGCGGACGGCAGTTCTGCGCACCGAGGGCAAGCGCGCCGACGGCGCAATCCAGCAGATCGCGCTTGTAGGCGTTGTCGCCGTCGATGCTCAGGCCTTGGCGGCGCAGCGCGTCGAGTGCGTTATTCAGGTTTGCCTCGGGCGACGGGAGCACCAGGTCGTAATCTGCTTTGCCCGGGCGGCAGACGATGACAAACATCTGGCAGTCGAGCGGCAGGTGCTGGGCGATATCCGTGATCGCTTCGATAGCGATTTCGCGCAGGTGGTGTTTTTGATCAGACATGCGAATACCTCGCCCGCCGTACACCGGCAGGCTGTTGAGTTGGGGGAGGGCTTAGGCTGGGCGCTTCATGAAGGTGATCCGGTGCGTCTTTTCGCGTTTGCCGGACTTGTGGCCAAACAGCGGCTGCTCATCGGTAAGGGCAAGAATCTCGCTGGCCCGGATCTGGGTCTCGTTCCACTTGAAGACAAGGAACTGGCCGGGCTTCAGCACACGGAAGCACTCGGCGAACCCCTTGCGAAGGTCGTCTCGCCAGTCGTCGGTGAGAATTCCATACTTGAGCCGCAGCCAGCTTTCACGACCGGCGCGCACCAGGTGCGGCGGGTCGAAGACAACCATGTTGAAGCTGGCTTCGGGGAAGGGCAGGTGCCGAAAGTCCATGATGACGTTGGGTTCAACCTTCAGCACCCGACCATCACAAAGCACATGCTCTTCGTCCCTGATGTCACCGAACAGAGCGCGCTGGTCGCCCTTATCGAACCACATCATACGGCTGGCGCTGCACGGGTCGAGAACCTGAGCATTCATCGCCACGGCCCCTTGTAGATGAGGTAGGCCATGTAGAGCGGGGCTGCTATTGGAATCAAGATCATAATAGGTGCGCTCCTGCTTCAAGTAGGCCGTCGCGGTCTTCGCGCAGGCGCTGGTTCTCGGCGATCAAGGCCAGCACTGCCTCGGGCGAACACTCCTTGAGGAACAGCTCGTCACGGTGTAATAGACCAGCGTCCTCGATCATCCCGGCCCCGCCGTGTGAACGAATGACTTCGTCGCGGCAGCCCTCGGCCAGCTGTTTCAATTTTGAATGGTCGCTCATGAGGTCACCGCTGCAACAGAGAGGAAGATCAAGCCCCAGAGGCAGGCGCTTATGGCTGCTGCCTTGAGCATCATGGCGTCACCTGCTTGAACTCGACGACCCAGACCCACGGGTTGGCGTCCCAGTCGCCGCCGGTGGACTTCCACAGGTCGCGAAAGGCGCCAGTGGCCGTACCGAAAGCGTTCTCGCTGTCGTCGTGAGCGAACCAGCGGTTAATCAGCTCCACTCGCCGAACCCCTTCGGCCTTGGCCTGCTCCTCGCTGATGTCCTGCAACCTCTCGACGCGGACGTTGGTGATCTCCAGCAGGATGCGGCAGGCCCAGCGCGGCATGTGGATGCTCGGCTTCCAGACTGGCTGATCGGCTTCATATGGGGTTAGCCCATCGGCGGCGTGCTGCTCATCCCGCGATCCAAGCAGTTGAGGACGTAGTGCCAGTCACAGTCGGCGACAAACTCCGCAACCGTTCGCGGTCCCATACCGCCCCTGTAGGCGTTCCAGCTGCTGTCCCAGCGGTTGATCGTGAGCTTGCCTTGGGCGGTCTGGTAGTTAGGATCAGACTCGATCGGGCAGTTTCGGCGCCCGAAGTCCTCAAGGAAAACCGTGATCGGATCAAGCCGTGGAGCGCCGGTGATCACCAGCTTCGTGACTGTCGAGCGCTCAACCTTCAGCGGCTCGACCGGTTTGTTTTCTGTGGGCATGGAGGGAGCCTTGGCCGATGTTCGGCTACAGTAGAAAAGTCATCGAAATGGAGATCGGACATGCAATGCTTAATTTGCCAGGCTGCTTCTAAAATTGTTCACATGGTAGGGGGCTGGTCCGAGGTCAAATGCTCGGCCGGATGTGGACACTTTAGGGTCTCAGCGAACCTTGTTGCGAAGATGAAGTTCAAGAACGAATTCTTTGACGTTGAACGAACAAGGCAATGGCTCGGGATGGCTCGGAACGAGGGGCCAATGCCGTTGATATCGACCTTCGATTACAATGTTTCTTTGTTGCATCGTGCCACTAAAGAGAGCTCTGACAGCTTGCCCAGTCGCTCTAGGAAATCGATGGCGTTGGAATAAATGGACTTCTGACTTCGATCCGCCTGGTCATGCCCGGGCGGTGGAGGGTGGCGGTATCGGGTTAAGCGATGGCGGAGATCGCAAGCGGCTCGTCGCCGGCGCGGGCAATGCCGGCGTGCAGGTCGACATTTCGCCCGGCCAGCATGCCCGCGATTTGGGCGTTCATGTCGAGCTCTGTCTCTGGAGTCTTGCGGGATTTACCGACGTTTTTGCTGGAGAGGTATTCGGCAATGAGTGCTTTATCCTGGCTCTGAACGGCAACAAGGTCACGACCCTCGCTCGCTGCCGCCGTGTCATCGCTCTCACCCTGGGGAACCAAAGCCCGCAACTTTCCATAGACCTGCCCAACCCACGCAAGAGCGAAGTGATCACCAGCCGTCTCGGCTGAATATGAGCTTCTATGTTTGCCCGACCGCACCCCCGCGGTGTATTCCTTGCGCGCCAAGGTTAGCTTGGTCAGCAGCGACTCATAGGCGTCGAGCGCAATGTGCTGAGATGGAGTAACGCCGACGAAGGACGCACGCTCGATTACACGATGCTTGATTTTGCACCACTGCCGAGTGCGCAACGAAGTGCACCCGAACACCTCGGCAACGGCTGCGGACAGGTGTCGGTCCCATGTTGGCAATCTTTCGGCCCGGGAGAACTTAGATTCAACCTCTCCGACGTCGCTGAGCTTCACATCCATTTCGGTCAACCGATATTCGCGCATCAGCGCCTGTGCTTGCCGAAGTGCAGTGGCTGCTTCGTTCTCGTTGGCGCTCTGGCCCAGTGCCAGGCAGTGCTTGATTTTGCGGATAGCCCGCTCAAGTTTTTTTTCATCGATCTGTTGTGCGGACATAGGGCATCCTCGCCGGCTGGCGTGATTCGTAAATTGGGTTGATGATTTGCACTCAGCAAAACCTGACGGTGATTGCGATGAGTACTAAAACCGATGTGGAAGCGGTGCGCCTGATCGGCGATGAGGTGGTGCGGCTGCTCAGCCTCGCGGACGATCAGCTTGAGACTCAGGTGCGCGACGGGCTGAAGTTGATCGCTAATCTGGCACTCTGGCGAGACTTGGCCGGCCTATACCGCGCAGAGCTCGCTGGCACAGTTCGTTGAAGTAGAGTATTTGTGTTCGGCCCGGCATGGAGCCGGATGGAGAAAACCGTGGGTACAGTCGAACTCAGCGATCTTCGTGGATATTTCAAGGAGCTTGCGGGGCCCGCTTTTGAAGAGTTTTGGTTTGAATACCAAGCGGATATTCCAGTCGACATCGGGAGATTTATGTTCATCTACCGACGGCTCGTTACCGCGGTTTTCTTTCTCAATCATATGACTGACAAAGCCGCCAAGCCTCGCGGTGCCGATAGCCCAGGAGAGGTGATCCGGCTGGTCAAGGCCTTGGATATGGACGCCGGGACCGCTCTCGATGTGTGCCGACAGCTGACCAACGATGTGAAACACCCAAAGACGCAGCCTCAAACATTCAGTGCTAGAGACCGGACTGAGTCTGATGAGGCAGGTATCTATCAGCTGCCTTGCTGGATGTACACAGACAAGGCCGGCACAACACACGACCTGTGCGATGTCGCTCAGCGAGCATGGCGTTATTGGATTGATTACCGCCATGAAAGGTAAAGCAAACTACGGCGCCGCCCTCCGTGACCGGTGGTGGCGAGATATGTGTTTGTGAGCTATTGCTTGATGGCCCGGCATTCCGCCGGATTAGGGAGAAAAAAGGCATGAAACGTCGCGAATACTTCGAGGCATGCTCAAGGCTTTCAAATGTTTTCGGTGAAAAGCTCGATGCTGTAGATGCGCATCTGGCGTCTGATCCCGGTCTTCATGAAGAGGGCGCTTACGAAAAATACTGGGACCTTCAAAGTGAAGCGGCGAGTGCTGCCATGGCTTGGACGGGCTATTGCGCATTGCATCGCGACAAGATTCGCTGACCACGCTTAGTCATCCAAGGCGACGCGTAGCGCCTCCCGGTCGAAGGCTAGCTTCAATTTCCGCGACACGTTTTCGGGAATCACGTATTCGTGTCGCGGCGGGGCGAGCAGGGGAAGGGCACCGCCCGGGCCAAGTCCGTGCAGGTGGTGAATCATCAGCGTGATTGCCTCGCCATGTTCCTCGATGCCGCTCCAGGCCATCAGTTCAGCAAGGGCTTGGCGCGTAGCGGGAAGGCTGTGAAACCGAATCTCTACTTCGCCGCGGCTCTTCCTCTTCGCGGCGGCTTTCTCCGAACGTTCCGCGTTGCTCTTGGCCATGGCCTAGCTCTTCAATTCCGCTGGCTGGCAAGTTTAGCCAGGTCTTCCGGTTGCGTTGTTGGTGTCTTCGTTTCATGAGTCGTTGAACTTGAAATTGTTCTCTTTGGCGATTAGCAGGGCACGCTTGTGGCTGATGCCCAGCTCTTTGCAGGCTTGGTAGAGGCTTGCACCGCTGTCGGCCAGCCGTTTGAGGTCAGGTGCGATCTTGTCGCGTTTGGCGCGCAGCTTGTCGCCGTAGGCGGTGCAGAAGGTCAGCTCGCGCTCACCGGACACGCCCGGCTCGACGTGCTGAACATGTTTGCCGGCGCCGAAATACTCTTCCATCGCCCGGTTCAGGTGGTTGGTGATCTGGTCGGGGGGATCCGGGATTGGCTGGCCGATCATTGCTGCGCTCCGAAGTAGGCGAAAAGGAAAAGAAGCACCGCACACCCGATGGTCCAGCGCAGCAGGATCCGGTCGAAGCGACTACCGGTTACCCGGACGCCTTCAAACAAGTCGGCGTTCTGCTCGAGCTGTTTTGCGAAGTTGCAGGCCATGTTGTGCCCGTCGCGGGATCCCCGGGAAACGCCGGTGTCATGCTCAACGACGTCGAACTTGTTGCCACCCAGCGGGATGACGTTGAAGCGTGGCGCCCGGGCCGGTTCTTCGCGCCCGATCTTCTGGTACATCTCGGAAGTCGAAATCGCTGCACGCTCCCGCGTCACCTGCAGGAGAGCTTGTTGGCGGATGGCTTGGTTCATGACTGATACCTCGGTGGTGGGGTTGCGTTCATTCGTCAGCACTCGGCGCCGCCTGCTGGTTGCCGTTGGGCGCAGGGGGGAGTGCTGACGGATAAAGGCAGGCGTAAAAAAGCCCGATCGGAACCGGGTTTTTGTTGGTGTCACGAAGACCTCCCTACGTGACAGCCTCCCAGGTTCGCTACTGTAATGGTCAACTGGTCCCGGACACGACGTTAAGTCTTTTTTTGGACTGAGCTGGCGACGGCCTGGGTTTGTTTCATCAGCAGTGTTCTTTAACTTTGGGGTAGGCCTACCGGTTGCCCGGATGGTGCGCGGTCACACCGACTGCCAAGATGTCCGCTGCCTGCCAGGGTGAAAGGCACAGCCTTCAGGCTTACTGCGCCAAGCGGGTGGATCGCTCGTCTATTTCATGATGGTCATCCTCCAATGCGCGTCGCTGGCATCTAGCGGGCGCTCGCCGTTCTCTGGTTTGTTGCATACAGGTGGCCGGTATAAGCCGGGGATTCGTCCGCATCCCAATGCACCCTGTCGCCAAGGTGCAGCAGTGATGCTGTCCGTCCTATTACCGCTGGAGGAGCGGGGCGCATAGCTTGCCGGGTCATTCACACGGTTCTGGCGTTTCACCATCGGGCAGTCGTCCAGGTTGTTCCTGTCGTTGGCAGGCTTTCGGGCCTGTCTGCTCGCCGGTCGCCGGTAGAGGCAATGCGTTCTGTTGTTTGTTGCGCTGACTGTTAAAGAGCGAGTCAGACCCTTTAGAGGCCCTTCGCAGTGGCTGTGTATCGCTGCGATGGGTTTAATATGAACTACAGGTTCATATTTGGTCAAGTACCAAAAGTACATATTTTTTAAAAAGTACAGATCTGGATGATTTCGCACGATTGCCCGCAGGGGGATTTACCGCGAATCAATGGTTCGTTATCCTTCGTAATAACTGGATATATACACAGTAGTCGAAGGATTGTTAGCATGACGCAGGGCAAAGTGAAACCAGCAGCAAGAGTTGAGATGTCCGGTGTAGAGCGCTTAGGCTTGCGCGTTTCGTCAATGATCAATTATCCAGCCGCGCAGGCTCAGCGCTGGGTGACGATTCATCGTTTGGATACGGACGGTGATCGAGAGTGGGAAGAGGTGATGGGTCTGCTATCCGAGACGGACGGCATAGGCATGACATTCAACGACGATGAGTCGGTGACGCTTAAGTGGGAGGCCAGTGCTGATGAGGATCGGCCGGTGGAGGTGTTTGAGCCATTAGAGGAGCCGGCGCCTTTCTAATCAGCGAAACCCGAGATGGGGTAGGGAGAGTCATTTGAATCGCTTGGAGGGCGGGGATGGGGAAGGAAAAAACAAGGTCGGAACCGGGCCCGGCTTTTGCGAATCTTAGCCCTCTATTCGATTCAGTTTTTGCTAATAGAGATGATGACTCTGTAAAAACTCAATCCGGTCGTGGCCAGGTAGACTGCGGCTAGTGCGCCAGTAAAAACGGTCATCAGCAAAAGTTGGTCTTTCCCGTTAGCCCATGGAAGCAGCAAGCTTAACGAAAGCGCCAATAGCGTCAAATGGAGAGCGGCGCATACAAAACCACCAACTATCAGTTTTCTATATCCGCCAGTAGCTCTAAGGTTCCTCAAAAGATCTCGATCCATTACTGATGCCATTAACGCTATTACTGTAATTAAAAAGCCCAAAATTGTACCCGAACTACTTGCAATAGCTCCGGCCACGATATTGATATCGCTCGCAGAGAAAACGAAATGGTAACTATAAAACATCCAGGTTGCAGCTAGTGCTACTGAGAACTTAGACAATTCTTGTAGTTTTGCCGAAATAGTCATTAATTAGCTCCCTCTGCTCTTCCTTGGCCATGTCCGCAAGCTTGTACATGCTTTCGCTAGGTGGGAAGTATGAATTCGTGTTGATGCTCTGTTTTGAGTATATCCTATTTGCTATAAGGTCGATAGGAAGTATTTTGCCGTTTCGTCAGTGTCAAGTTTGGCCTTAGTTGCTCCCATAGTTAATAAGTGGCCTATTGCGGTTTGAAGAGCGCTTGAAAGTTTTCCGGAGCTTGTTTCTATTTTTTGGTCTATCGTGAATGTTATGTCCAAAGTGTCTGCACCCGAGCAATTAAGTAGTTCAATTGTCTTGGCGCTAATGCTGTCCTGAGGATACAGGCATGGGCTGGTCGGCTTTGGGATTTTTACTGAAAACTTCTTGATCGTAAGTTTATTGTTAAGTAGGAGTTCAGCTTGCTCGGGTCTGATTATAGGTAAGGCATAGAAGGCGAAGCCGAATGATGAAGTGAGCAGTTGAGCGATGTGGTTCCCTGAATTTCCATCATCATTTCGATGAAAGACAAGAAGAGAGTTTTCTCTATAAAAGACGAAAAAATTCTTCTCAATTACGCCTTCATCTATTTCAAGCTCAATCTTTTTGCTGTCTTGTCCCAATGCACCAACCTCGGGAAGATCAGCTTTTCTGATCTTGCGTATCTGCCCTGCGTAAGAGTCGCTTTCGATCCTGTAGTTTAAGCCGAATATTTCTCTTGTGCAGCCGTATTGGGTATAGCTAGATACGGATTCGCCGTTGATTATTTTTTCTAATGCAGAGCATACAGGAATGCAAAAGAGGTCCTCTTTGTCAGACCTTAACGAATAAAAATCAAAAACGTAATTTTTTCTCTTTTCCGGTTTCACTCAACACTCCTTAAAGTTCAACCGCCATGCACATCATCAGACATGGTCGGCGCCGCTCTTCCTTGCTGAGCTTGGTGAGCGGGACAATTACGTCGTCATGTTCGCCTGCCTCGTCGCATTATCTTGCTAAAGGCGCGGTTTATACCAAATGAGCATTCCACACCAACAGCACCCGAGCCTGGATGTAGGTCTCATCAGCCCTTATCGTTTGCGGTGGGTGTCTCGTATTATCAGAAATCATTTTGATCTGATCGTCGCCAATCCATTGGAGTCGCTTGATGTAGAGGTGACCCTCCCAAGAGAACATGTAAATCCCATCCCCTACGAATTCCCGAATACTTATGTCGACTAGAAGCGGGTCGCGGTGCCTGATCGTGGGCGCCATCGACTGACCCCAGCCCGTCACCATCTTGAGATGGAAGTGTTCCTTGAACTCAACTCCCATCTCGCGCAGATGTTGAGGGCTAACCCGAACATCCTGAAGCATCTCTGGATAGTCGTGTGGTATTTGCCCGCCACCCATAGCGGCCCGGACGTCGTAGTGCGCGATCCATACTTCGTCACCGACTACGCCGGGGCGGTAGTAGTCCACCTCTATAGCACCATCACCATCGTTAGATTCTGCCGCAGCCAGCAATCGTCTACGAGCGTCTTCAGAAAGCCCTTTCCCCTGCTTTGTAAGCATCTCACGCACGACATCGGCGGCGGACTTCACCTCGGAAACGGCTGTATCGTCGATTACCGGCATGCGCGAGAGCGCCGGATCATCTCCAGATCCATACTGAAGCCACTCAATTTTCACGCCGAGTGCATCCGCAATTGCTTGCATCTTCGCAGGTCCCGGCATCGACTCGCCGTTCAGCCATTTGCTAGAAGCCTTCGGGGTGACCTTGGCGATTTTAGCTAGGCGAGCGCCTGCCCCCCACTGGTCAATGCCGTGAGCTGCCAAGGATTTCTTTAGACGAGCCACGAAGGCTGTCCGGATTTCTTCTATATGAACCATAGGTTCAATATCGCATGCGCTTGCATGTACTTTCAGTTCCGACATAATATGTACTGTAAGTTCACAATTGAATCGGAGGCCTTATGCGGCCGCTCAAGAAATCTATCGATGACGCTGGTGGCGTTCCTGTCGTTGCGCTGGCCTGTGGAAAGTCTCCTCGAGCTGTTTACAAGTGGCTTACCGCTGACTGTTTACCGCGCACCGAATACACCGGCGAGACGCGCTATGCCGAGCGAATTGCTGCTCTGGCTGCCGAGAATGGAAAGCCGTTCGAGCCGTCTTGGCTGCTCACGGAAGCTCATCCAAAGAAGTCCGCCGCCTAATGATCGCGGACCTAGTGGCAGCGAGCCACGTAACAATTTTCGAGGTGTTACATGCAATCACTGATGAGAGCCATCTACGACGTAGTGGACGAGCACGGCACCAAGAAGATCGCGGAAGGTGCCAGCTTTACGTCTCGTACGCTGCTGGCACAAAAAGCCAACCCTGATTACGACAGCCACAACATGAACGTTGCCGAGCTTGATCGGATCATGGCGTTCACTCGCGACTTCCGCCCTCTGGCGGCTTGGGCTGATCGTTTCGGATTTGACTTGGTATCGCGGGAGCGTCCTGCGGCGAAGCCATTGCTGATCGCACTGGGGAGCCTGTCGGCCGAGTGCGGCGATGTTGGCCGTTTGATCTTCGACGCCACGGCGGACAACCACATCAGCCAGCACGAAAAAGCCCAGGGCGAAAAAGCAATCCTTGAGGCAATTGACGCGCTTCAGGTTCTACGCGAGTCGCTAAAGGCTGCCTGAATTTCAGACACAAAAAAGCCGACGGAGAAGGTCGGCTGATCTGCAAAACTAGAGAGGCCTGATTATGCAGAACCAACCCAATTCAAGCAATCCCCCCTATGTCGCGACACTTTTCGAACAATCGCAAAACGTATCGCGGCTTATCACGGTTGAATCTGCAACTGGAGACCCGCTGTGAGCACCATAATCATGAGCTTATGCTGGCCGCTTCAGGGCATGAGCGGACCACAAAAGGCGGTGCTGATCTCATTGGCGGACAACGCAAACGATGAGGGCGTTTGCTGGCCATCCGTTGCACGTATTTCGGAACGTACCTGTCTTTCCGAAAGGACGGTGCAGACCGCCATCAAGTGGCTGGGGCAAGTCGGGCTGTTATCCGTTCGTGAGCGGATGGGGCGTTCGACGATTTACACCCTGACCCCCGCATCATACGCACCCCCGCAAGAGCTGCACCCCGCAGCAGATGCACCACCCCCCCCGCAGCTCACGACAAAAACCCCCGCAGCAGCCGCACCCAGAACCGTAATAGAACCATCAAGTGAACCATCACCTCTTGGAGACGACGAGCCACCATCGAAGATTTCGAAAGCGAAATGCCCGACTCAGGCCATCGTCGATTTGTTCAACAAGGCGCTTCCAGAGTTTCCCCGAGTCGTGATGTTGACCAAGGATCGGATCGCCAAGATCGGTGCCCGCTGGAACGAGAGCCCGGTGCACCAAGATCTCCAATTCTGGGCTGAGTACTTCGCCCTGGTGCGTTCGAGCAAGTTTCTGATGGGCGAGGTGGCCGCTTCGGGGGGCAGTTCTTTCCGCTGCAACTTCGATTGGCTGATTGCCCCGAGCAACTTCGTCAAGGTCGTCGAGGGTAATTACCATGCGTGAACCCTACAGCATCGAGGCTGAACATGGCCTGCTGGGCGCGATGATGCAGCGCCCCGAACTGATCGACTCGCTGAGCGATGACCTGTCCGCCGAATCGTTCTACTTCGCGGAAAACGCCGAGGTATACCGGGGAATCTTGGCGGTCCGCTCGGCCGGTAAGGCCGTCGACTTCCTCACGGTGGGAGATCACGTCGGCGTCTTGCTGGATGGCACGCCGGCTTTTGCTTACTGCGCCGAAATCGTCAACGGCACGCCCAGCGTCGCCAGCGCCAAGACCTACGCCGGCATTGTGCGTGACCGGGCAATCGAACGCGCTCTGTTCGATCTGGGTGGCCAGGCCATGGACATCGCGCACAGCGATCAGGACGTGCAGACGAAAATCGCTGCCGTTCAAGCCGCTGCGATGGCCATCGATTGCGGCGCTGGTGATGACGACATCGTCAAAGTCGGCGATGTGTTGGTCGATCAGTTGGAGGTGTGGCAGGAGCGCCATGACCGTCATGCTCGCGGCGAAACCCTGATCGGCTTATCAACGGGGTTGCGCGACCTGGACGAGAAGATCGGCGGCCTGCAACCCGATCACCTGTACATCGTCGCCGGGCGTCCTGCTATGGGTAAAACCACGCTGGCGATGGGCTTTGTGATCGATGCGGCCGTGCGCCAAAGCAAGTCCTCACTGGTTATCAGTCTGGAGATGAACAAGGGCCAACTGCTGGACCGCGCCGTGGCTTCGGAGGGACGTATTCCGCTCACCCAGGTGAAGAACGGCACGGCGTGCCAGAACCACGGCACGGAGCTCGCCGCAGCGGCCGGCGTGCTGCGTCGCGCCCCGTTGTACATCGCCGACCGTGCCGGTTCGTCAATCGGGCGCATTCGCTCATTGGCCCGCCGCCACAAGCTGCGTTACGGCCTCGACCTGCTGATGATTGACTACCTGCAGCTGCTGGAGGGCGAGGGCGGCAATCGCACCGAAGAAGTCAGCAGTATCAGTCGCGGTTGCAAGCTGCTCGCTAAGGAGCTGGGCATCCCCGTCGTTCTGCTGAGCCAGCTCTCCCGAAAATGCGAAGAACGCCCCAACAAGCGGCCCATCCCCTCGGATCTGAGAGAGTCCGGCGCCATCGAGCAGGACGCCGACGTGATCTTGTTCGTGTATCGCGACGAGGTTTATCACGAAAACACCGAAGCCAAGGGCATTGCTGAAATCATCATCGGCAAGGGCCGCGACATCGAGATGGGCACGGTCCGCACTGCATTTCTCGGGCAGTACAACCGCTTTGAAAACCTTGCCGCCGGGTGGAAGCCAGAGGCTGTCGAGCAGCCGGCCAAGGTCACCAGCCTGGCCAACCGTTACCGCCAAAAGGAAACATTCTGATGGACTCTATGCGACTCGCTGTTCCCGAGCCGTCCACCTATCGCTTTGCGGTGTTCTGCTGCTCGTTCAAAATGGATTTGAGCAGCACCCCCGACCATGCCTTGGCGCTGTTCGCCGACGAGGCCATGGCCCATCGGTATGGTGCATGGATGTGGCCGACAACGTTCGAGGTGGTTGACCGTCTCGCCCAACCGGAGGCGACCGATTGAGCGCCCTGATCAAGACCCTGACGGTGAAGCTGTCAGACACTGAAATTCAGCGTAACGCCAAGCTTGAGCATGTGCGCGACCTGCGGGATGCCAGTCACCCCGCGTTGCACTTCCGTTATGCGAAGAATCGCGCGCGCGGGTCGTGGTACCTGCTGAACAAACGTCAGTGGCACCGTATCGGCGGCTATCCGGACCTGTCCACCAAACAGGTGGTTTCAGCCTTGCCGGCGGTGCGCCTGCGAGTGGCGGCCGACGGCGCCGCCAGTGTTTCGGGATGGGTGACTGTCGGTGAGCTGCTGGACTGGTTTGCCGATCGCATGACCCGCTCCCGCGCGCTCTCGGCCAAGCGGCGCTCAGCCGGCAAGTCTGCCATCAGTTGCCAGCTCAAGCCGCGTCTGGATGATTTGCTGATTCCCGACGTCAACGCCCAGACTCTGGACAAGCTGCTGATGTGGCCTGCTCAGGAAGAGTTGTCGCTGTCGTACGTCCAGCAGTTGTATCGAATGCTCGCGGTGGCGTTTCGGCAGGCCCGTAAGCTGGATCTGATCCCGGCCAACCCGATGGCCGAACTCAAATTCATCCACTTCACGACGGCGCGCATCCTGCCGAAACCCGCCCGCCTGCGCGATGTCCAGTTGCCCGAGCTGGTAGAGCAACTGACCGAGCGTTTCGAGCGTGCGCCCGGTGACGCCATGCTGGCCTTGATGATGCTGTGCCACGGCACCCGCATCGGCGAAACCCGGCAATCTCGCTGGGCCGACATTGCGCTGCCTGAGCGTGAATGGTTCCTGCCGGCCGAGCACACGAAGAGCAAGACCGAGTTGCGAGTCCCGCTGACCGACCAGGTCTGCGCGTTGCTACGCCGTTACCGTGACCGGCAGGCCGCCCAAGGGTACGAGGGTCCGTTCCTGTTCCCGTCCCGCCGAGGCAAGGCGCTGAGTGACAACCAGGCCAGTGCCGTGTTCACCCGACTGGGGCAGGGCGCTTGGACCAGCCACGACCTGCGCAAGGTGGCCCGTACTGCGTGGACCGACCTCGGCGTCGACGGTCACATCGGCGAGATGTTGTTGAACCATTCCCTCGGCAAGATCGCTTCCACCTACATCAACACCCAGGCCAAGGAGCAGCGTCGTCTGGCTCTGGTGAAGTGGCACACCTGGTTAGATGAGCGCGGCTTCAAGGCGATCCACCAGCAGACAGGCGTTAGATATGAAGATTCGCAAAAGATCGTAGGCGCCTTGAATAGCGCGGCCTGCGAGTCAATTGTGCAATTTGTTAAGGGCGAGGTTTAAAAATGGTGAAAAAGCAGCATGGCCCCGCCTTCAACGCCCAGCAGATCGAACTGGCATCGTGTCCGGCGTGCAAGGGGAAGGCATTCATTAAGGGCGTTTTCCACGAACTGGCTTGCGCCCAGTGCAATGCCTCAGGGTGGGTGGAGGCTGGCACCGGTTACGCGCTGTCATTGGAGTTTCTGGTAACCCAGTTGAGCCTGAAGCTGCAGTCCGTGGAGCAGGAGGTCGAAGCATTGAAGCGTGCGTCGCTAAGGTCAGGGCCAGCGGCGCAGTACCACCAGAACAACCGCCGCGGTGCTGGCGGATCGAATTTCACGGGGGATTGATCAATGGGCATCTATAAAGATGTGATGGGCACTCTGGTGCGCGTACTGGCCGCCGACAACATCGACAACAGCACCAAGCAGTCGTGGCAGAAGCTGATCGACGCCGATCTACGCCAAGGAGGCACCGGTAGCTCGCTGTCACCGCGTGATAAGTTCGATTACGACTGCTGCCTCTATGCGCTGCTGCACCGCCAGCTTGAGCCAGCCCAGTGGAATGTTTTGGTCGCCAAGTACTCGACGCACAAGGCTAATAAGGTCGCCGCCATCGGCCGTCTGGTGGCACGCATGACTTCCCCGGCTCCGCAGCTGTTCATCTACAAGGCGCTTACCGCTTGGGCAATCCCCAAACTCAAGGGTGTCCAGATCGGCAAGCGCTCCACCGATATGATCGTGCTGCCCGCCGAGTTCTACGACATGAACACCTGGGACCTGGAGGGCAAGCCAGAGTCGACACGCCGGCGCTGGAAGACTGGGATTGCAAAGCGCCTTGAGTCGTTCGAAGAGGCCGCAGTCATCCATGCGACCGAGGTATTCGACAGGGAAGAAATCTTCATTGATGCTGCTTGACGTAGTGACGGAATGATCGTAATTTATTCCCATCATGTCGATCTTGCGCGTTATGAGAGACGACAAGCAAAGCCCAGCCATCCGCTGGGCTTTTTGCTTTCTGTTCCAAGGCCTCGCCATCGTGCGGGGCTTTTTCGTTTTCGGCTCCACCACACCCATCGCTCCGAGCTGGGAGTGCTGTTGGAGCTGAATCAATTTCGCTCCCCGAAAGGGAGGAATCTGAGATGCCGAACATGCCCGACAAACCAGACACCTGGCTCATCGTCATGGCCTGGCTTAGCCAGCATGCACCGATGTTCTACGCTGCGGCGCTGTCGTGCTGGATCGCTTTCTTGCGTGTCATCTACGGCGGCGGGGGGCGGCGACAAGCTTTGCTGGAGTCCTGCCTGTGTGGTGCGATCACTGCCGGGGCCTTCCCGCTGCTCGAGTACTTCAATCTCCCTTCGAGCCTTGCAGCCGCTGTAGGCGCCTGCATCGGCACGCTGGGCGTCAAGAAGGTTGCCGCGTTGGCCGACCGATTCACCGACTTCAAATTGCCCAAGCGGCAGGAGTGATTCCATGCAACTGATCGACAACTGGAAACAAGCGCTGAGCATGACCAGTGTGCAGGCCGGCGGCGCCATTGCTGTCTTGGGCATCGCTGAACAGCTGATGCCGCAACTACAGACCGTGCTGCCGCCGATTGCTTATGGCGTGTTGGGCGTCCTGGTGATGGTTGCTCGCGTGATCCTTCAGCCGAATCTGGGCAAGTAGGTCGCGTCTTCCTTTAACTCACAACGAGGTGATTAAATGAAAAAATACTGGATTACTCCGCATCAAGAATCGTCTGTGTTGGTCAAGGCTGAGCGTATGGAATTGCTCGACAAGCAGGTGACTCTGTTCGTCGGTGACCAAATCAAAGCCCATTTCCCGCACATTGAAAGTGTCGTGGTGAATGAGCTGGAGCCATTGCCTGCTTTGTCTGCCGCAGAGCCGATCAGCTACACCACTGGTGTTGTGTCTAGCTTTTTGTCACCCGTCAGCCCGCTGGTTGAAGCGTTCGACTCTGTGGCGCGACTGGTTGAGGATCTTAAGTTGCGGGATCGCCCAGGTCATGTTGGCCCGCCTGGCCCATTGGTTCAGCATTTAGATGCCTTGTTGGCTGAGCAACGCGTGCAGTTGTGCACCACTTACTAAGCGGCCCGAGAAATTACAAATTGGGGAGTGGTGCGAATCATGAGCGTTAGAGACAAGCAAGCCATTTCGACTTGGCAGGTTGTTGTGTATGACGACTGTGTCAGCTTCACGCGTGTTGATAACGGGCAGATGCAAGAAAGCTATCCGCCCGTCTCCGTTTCAAAAGCGTCGGTATACGCCGCGGCTATTGTTCATGGTCTACAACCACCAAGAGATCTTCGCCCTTGCGATAAAGTAAAGAGTGAGGAAGAGATTGAAGTTGAGATGCTCAAGGCCACCGTTGAGCGCCTTGAGCAGCAGGTGGAGCGATTTAGCGGCATTCAAGTGCCGCGCGAGCAGTTTATTGTTTCGGCGTTAAGGCTGGGGCGTTGACCGCAAAAATATTAGCAGTCGATTTTTTGACTTCCTCCAAGTCGTCTCTAAGGCCTTCGGGGAAATGTTTGAGCTCATTGTCGAGAAATACTTTTGCGTGACGGACGATGGCCTGTTGGCCGTTTTCATTGAGAGCCCTTATCAGTGACATCAGTGCAAGCTGAGTTGAATAAGCTTCAGTGTTGAGGTTTTTCATATGTTTCCTTTTGGTTTTGATGATCCCAAATCGATCTTAACCATGTGAGGAGGCGTCCGCCATTGCGCGGCTCTGTTTGCGGGGCATGGTCCAGGGAGGCCTACCGCCTTGCACGATGTTGGTGTGACGAAAGTCGCCGGGGACCCTGGCGTTTTCCGAAGGACACGGGGTCGCAAACCCGCGCAAAAGCGTTAGCGGCCCCCCTGAAAAGTTACTGAAATATCCCTTACTGAAATTTCAAAAAAACGGGCTTAAAGCCCTGAGCTAAAGATCGTCGCGCGATATTTCAGTAAGGATTTCAGTTAGAAAAATTTTCAGCGAAAAATTTCAGTAAGAAGAGACCTAAGGAAAAGACGGTGACGGCGCCCATTTACCTATCGAAGAAGGCCTTCGCGGATCGTATTGGCAGGTCGCCCAGCTATATCACTCAGCTCAAGGAAAGCAGCCGCTTGGTGCTGGCCCCGGATGGGAAGAAGGTCGATGTCCTCGCAACCGAGGCCTTGATTCTTGAAACCGCCGATCCAAGCAAGGCCGCCGTCGCCGCTCGTCACCAGCAGGATCGAGCTCAGCGCGATGCTCACGGCCTGCCGATGTCCTTTGCAGCGTCTTTCGTTCAGGACCAGGAGCCCGAGTTCCAGAAGGCCCGTGCCCTGCGTGAGCATAATCTGGCGCAGCTAGCCGGGATCGAATTGTGCGAGCGACGAGGTCTCTTGGTTGAGCGGACTAAAGTGGAAATCGCAGCCTACAGCGCTGGTCGCACGCTGCGCGATCTATTGCTGGGCATGTCGCCGCAATTGGCCCCCGAACTGGCAGCGATGACAAGTCACTGGGAAATCGAAAAGCGTCTGACGGCAGAATTGCGCCGAGTTCTTGAGGATGCAGAGCGCATGTCTTTGGCGGACCTTGCCCATGTATTAACTGTTGAGAGCTAATCTATGTCACCGGAAATGCCGAACGGTGCAGAGGCGTACCGTGAGGCTTATTTCCGTGGGCTAAGACCAGAACCGGATGTCTGGATTGATGTATGGGCTGACGAGTACATGCGGATCCCGCGCGATACCGGAGCTGCTGAGCCAGGCAAATACCGCACTTCGCGCACACCGTATGCCCGCGAGCCCATGCGTTGCCTGTCCCCGGCACACCCCTGCAAGCGCGTGGTCACCATGGTGGCCTCGCAACTGATGAAAACACAGATCGCGCTGAACTGGATCGGTGGCCTGATCCACATGGCGCCGTCCAACGTTCTGACGTTATTGCCGAGCCTGGGCTTGGCCAAGCGCGTGTCATCGCGGATCGGCAAAACCATCAAGGCGACACCGGTCCTGCGCGAGCGTGTGGCGGCCAACCGTTCGCGCGATGCGCGCAACACCATGGACACCAAGGAGTTTGAAGGCGGGTCGTTGTACATCACCACCGCCGGCTCCGCCGCCAACCTGTCGGAGCTGTCGGCCCGCTATATTTATGGGGATGAGGTTGATCGCTGGGTTGTGGACGTGGGTGAGGAGGGCGACCCTGTCGAGCTGGCCGAAACGCGGGCCAGTACCTTCGGCCGCAATGCCAAGTTCTATTTTTCCAGCTCGCCGACGATCAAGGGTGCCTCGCGTATCGCGGATCTGTTTGAGTCCAGCGACCAGCGCTATTACTACGTGCCCTGTCCGACCTGCGGGCATATGCAGGTTCTGGAGTGGGAGCGTCTGCATTACTCGACCGGTTACCAGGTGGTGCATTACCAGTGCGCCGGTCCTGATTGTGATGTGCTGATTGAGGAATTTCACAAGGGCGAGATGCTGGCGAAGGGGGAGTGGCGCGCCCATGCCCAAGGCGATGGCGAAACCGTAGGCTTTAACCTCAATGCGTTGTACTCGCCACCCGGTTGGACCGGTTGGGCGGCATTGGCCATGCAGTTTGAAAAGGCCAAGGTGGCTCAGAACAAAGGCGATCTTGAGCCCATGCAGGTGTTTTACAACACGCGCCTGGCCAAGGTCTGGGACAGCGCCCAGGAACAAACCAAAGCTGATGTCCTGATGGCCCGGGCACGCTTGGAGAATTATGGACTGGGATCCATGCCGTCCGCGGTACTGATGCTCACCGCATCGGTCGACACCCAAGGCAACCGCCTGGAGTTCATGGTGGTGGGCTGGGGCGCTGGTATGGAGCGCTGGATTATCGACTACCAGGTCATCTGGGGAGACCCGTCCGATGAGCGCACGTGGGCGGCGCTCGATGAAAAACTCAAGGCTCGGTACCCCCATCCGTGCGGTGTGGCCCTGGCGATCTTGGCAACGGCCATCGACTCCGGCGGTAACCATGTGGATGAGGTGTACCAGTTCTGTCGTTTGCGCCGTTGGCGTAATGTTTTTGCGGTCAAGGGTGCCAGTAAGCCTGGCCGGCCGGTGATTGCCCAACGCCCGTCCATGATGGACGTGACCTGGAAAGGTTTGACGGAGCGCAATGGAGTTGAGCTCTGGCTAATCGGTACGGACACGGCCAAGGACTGGATTTATAACCGTTACCCGGTGGAAGACGGTCCGGGTGCGCTGCACTTTGCCAACGATTTGCCAGATGATTTTTTTGCCCAGTGTGTGGCCGAGCGCAAGGTCGCCCGGTATGTCAAAGGGTACAAGAAAATCGAGTGGGTTAAGGGTAAGGCTGAACGTAACGAGGCCCTCGAAGGGACCTACGTCACTCAAGGGTTGAGCAAGCTGTCGGACGAATCGCCCAAGGTGGTGACCGGCATCGGCGCGGCCGTGGCAGCGGTGATCGCCTTTCAGAGCGCCATGAGTACCTTCAAGATCGCCAAGGGCTTGCTCAACATCGGTCGCGGTTCGCTGATGGGTAACCCGAACATTCCGCAAAAAGTCATTGTGGTGGGCGGTGGTGGTGGCGGGAGTGGTGGTCTGGATGCCGGCGATCTGGACGACGACGGCAAGCGCGACAAGAAGGGCAGGAAGGGCGGCCGGGGTGGTAAAGGCGGCAAGTTGGCCAGTGTCGCCTCGACCGCCGCAAACACGGCCAAGGCGGCCAGCACGGCCGGCGCGGCCGGTTCGGTCGGTCGGGCGGTGAGTGGCGTCGGTCGCACCGTGGCCTCGGGGGTCAAGGGTCCAGCGATCTTTGCGGTCGTTGAGGCCGGTTTGAAAGCCAAGGACACCTACGACAACGCGGTGACGCAGGACGAAAAAGCCGAAGGTTACGGCGCGGCAGTGGGTGGGCTGGCGGGCACGCTGACCGGGGCGGCCGCTGGGGCGGCGCTCGGCACGATGGTCCTGCCGGTGGTTGGCACTTTCGTCGGCGGTTTGATTGGCGGCTATCTCGGCAGCCAGGGCGGTGACGCCCTGGGCGGTGCGCTGGGTAAGGCGGCGTTTGGCACGCCCAACGAGCTGAAGCGCCTGCCGGCCGCCGGGCCGCTGATGATGGCCAATGCCGGCAAGGACATCCCGCCGGTGCTGGGCGGAATTGCCCAATCATTCGCGCCGTCGACCACCGGGCCGCTGATGCTGGCCAATCCGGGCGCCGGCCCGGGAGCGAGTGTTGCCGCGACGGCCGCCGCGCCGATTGTGCCGGCCGCGCCGCCGGTGTCGTATGACCCGCGCGACCTCAACTCGAAAGACGCCATGCTGATGCCGCACTTTGCCAACAAGGTGCGCTTTCCGGGCTCTGAGTTGCGTCGACCGAAAGTCATTCGCTCGGGGCTGGAAGATCCGGCGCCGCAACCGGGGGAGGCGGCCAAAGCCATGATGCTGGCGCCGGCCAGCGCGGAGGCGGCGGCGGGGGCCTTGGTCAAGCCGATGGCGGCGAAAGTGGAGGCGCCCAATGTCGAGTCCAACGTGGCGATTCAGGCGCCGTTTTCGCTAACGGTCAACGGTGACGTCAAGGACGCGGCGCAACTCTATGGCCAGCTCAAGCCGTTGCTCGATCAGCACTATCGCGACATGGCCAAGCAAATGGGGAGCGCACAGCTCTTTGATGCGCCGCACGTTTAATCAGGAGGGCGTATGTCTGATCAGGAAAAGACTTCATTGCAGCAGTTACAGTCGGGGCTGAAGTTTCTGGCCTCGGCCGGGGAAACCGGACGGCGCAGCCTGGACGGCATGTTGGGGCCGGTGAATGGCGCGATCGGGGAAATTACCGGCGCAGCGTCCGAGCTGGAGGGCTTACCCTTTGTCGGTCCAGCGGTCGGGGCCAAGCTTCAGCGCGTCATGCGCGGGGTGAATGCGGCTCAGGCCAAGGTCGGGCAAGTGGTGGCCATGTACGGCACGGCCACCCGGGCGCTGTCGCAAATTGACGAGCGCCTGGGCGTGCTGAAGGAACAGGCGGGCAAGGCGGCGACGGCGATCAACAAGATCGCCGGCAAGGTCAGTCCGTCACTGGCCAACATCGTGCCTACGGGGGCCTTTGCCACGGATCAGACGCCGGCGCCGGAGGCGGTCAAGCCGTTTCCACACCTGCTGATCATCCAGCCGCAAGACCCCAAGGCGCAGCCGTATTTCTTCAACCTCGACACGGCCGCGTTCGATGAGTTGCGTCGATCAACCGAATTCCGCTGGGCTTCTCAGGAGCGCCTGTCGCGTCGACCGGCGCAGCAAGGCGTGGGCATGGGCGACGAAAAAATCACGCTCAAGGGCGCGATTTTCCCGGGTTTCAAGGGCGGCCTGAAGCAGCTCGACACGTTGCGCACGCTTGGCGCCCAGCTCAAGCCGCTGACGCTGACCACGGGTTATGGCGACGCGCTCGGCACCTGGTGTCTGAAAAGCGTCGAAGAAGAACAAAGCTCGCTGATGCAGGGCGGCATCCCCCGTAAACAAGGGTTCACTCTGGAGTTTGTGCGCTATGGCGACGACATGCAGAACGTCTGACGGGGATCTGCTGGACACCATCTGCCATAACTTCTATGGCCACCTCAACGGCAGCGTGGAGGCGGTCCTTGATGTCAATCAGGGGTTGGCTGATGAGCCCCAGCCGTACCGCGCAGGTGTGCTGATCATACTGCCGGATCTGGCGGCGCCCGCTCAAGAACAAATCACGCTGTGGGATTGATGGACTACACTCGTGTCGTTAATCGCTTCAATCCTTACTTTTTTGCCCGCCTTGTGCGGGTTTTTTTTTGGGAAAAATTCGATGACACCCCAATTTCGTATCGTGGCCGATGGCGCCGATATCACCGGACTGATCAACGATCGGCTGATCCAGCTCAGCACCACCGACAAACCGGGTATGGATTCGGACACGTTTGAGTTGCGCATAGATGACCGTGATAGATTAGTGACGCTGCCCCGGCGCGGGGTCGGGATTGAGGTCTACCTCGGCTATGCCGAGACGGGCTTGGCCCGTATGGGCCGTTACGTGGTTGATGAGGTCACGGTGTCCGGTCCGCCGGATACGATCGTGATCAAGGGCAAGGCCAGCGACATGCGCGGCAGCGGCAAGACCGTGCGTAGCGGGAGCTGGGAGGGCGTGCCGCTGTCGACGATCGTCGGTGATGTCGCCGCGCGTAACGGTTGGGCGCCGGGGTGTCCAGTGTCGACCAAGGTCGCCCGGGCCGATCAGCTCGGCGAGTCTGACTTCAATTTCATCACGCGCCTGGCTAAGCAATACGACTGCACGGCCAAGGTCGCGGACGGCAAATTGTTGGTCATGCCGCGCCAAGGTGGGCAGACGGCCAGCGGTAAGGCGTTTGGCGCGATCACCCTGACGCGCAGTGATGTCAGTCGCTGGCAATTCACCCTCGGCGATCGCAACACGCACAAGACGGTTGGGGCTAAGCACCAAGACCCGAAAACCGGAAAGCTGGTGGTCGTGTCGCTGGAGAATGACGACCTGCCGGACGGCCTACCCTCGGTGCATACCGATCGGCATATCTACCCCAACAAAACCGCCGCCGAGTCCGCCGCCAAGGCGCGCTTGGCCGCGTTCAATCGATCGAGCGCCGGTGTGCGTTTTGAGATGCCCGGCCGCACGGATCTGTTTGCCGAACGCTCGATCATTGCCCAGGGTTTTAAGGTCGGCCTCGATGGCGAATACCTGACCGACTCCGTCGAGCAGGTGTATACCCAAGCGGGCTGGTCGACCACCGTCGAATGCAACGGCGGCAAGACGGGCAAGGCCAATGCCAAGGGCAAGAAAAAGCAGAAGGAAGCCAAGCCGCTCAAAGTCGTCACCCTGTAACCGCGCAATCGTGCACCCCAATCCGCCGCGTGCGGTTTTTTATGCCTGGAGTTTGTATGTCCATCACCGAGCAACAGCTACAACGCATCATGCCGAACGCCCGCCGCCAAGCGGGCGTTTTTGTGTCCGCCCTCAACGCCGCCATGGCGCACCGGCAAATCAAAACGCCCAAGCGCCAAGCGGCGTTCCTGGCCCAGGTGGGTCACGAGTCGGGCCAGCTGCAGTACGTGCGTGAGCTGGGTGGGGAGCAGTACCTGAGCAAATACGACATCGGTAATTTGGCGGTGAAGCTGGGCAATACCCCAGAACTGGACGGTGACGGCCAGCGCTATCGCGGTCGCGGCCTGATCCAGGTGACCGGCCGCAATAACTACCTGCGCTGCAGCTTGGCACTGTTTGGTGACGAGCGTCTGCTGCGCACGCCAGAGCTGCTCGAGCTGCCGCAATGGGCCGCCGAGTCGGCCGCGTGGTTTTGGTGGGGGCGCGAGCTGAACGCCTTAGCCGATCGGGATGAGTTCGAAGCGATCACGCGCAAGATCAATGGCGGCCTCAATGGCCTGGCAGATCGACTGCAGCTGTGGGAGCGGGCGAGGGCAGTGTTATGCGTCTCGTCGAGCTGATCCCGCAAAGTTAAAAAGAGCGACCGGAAAGGATGCGTCAACATCCCAGCGAGCGGCTTGCTTCCATATAACGGTAGCCTTGGTCGAGCATCAGACTCACAGCTTCACATTTGAATAGGATCGAAAAGGAGCGATGATTTCTTGCCATCAGGCACCTCGGTATTGTGACCGGCATCGACAGGAAATCGGAGGTGTTCAAGGGTTTCACCAATCCCCCCTTCGTCCGAGGCCAATCGTCCAAGACTATCAACACGGGTGGATTGACCTCAAGCGCCTCTGGCCGCTATCAGCAGATGCTCAAGGACTGACCGCATTACCGGACGCTGTTCAAGCTGGCGGATTTCTGTCCAATCAGTCAGGATCGGTTGGCTTTGCAGCACCTGCGCGAATGCCGGGCACTGCCCGACGTACATGCGGGGCGCATTGAAACGGCGATCAACAAGTGCCGGAGCATCTGGGCCAGCCTGCCCGGGGCCGGTTATGGCCAGCATGAGCAGCGCCTGGAGGATTTGCTCAAACAGTTTCGCCTTGCGGGCGGAACATTTTCGTGAGGAGAGGCTAATGCAGTCATTCACCGCCCCGTTGGATATACGCTACGACACGGCAGCCAGTCAGGTGCTGGGGGCCGATCACTGGCGCGTGATCACGCCCTATCGCTATTACCTGGGCAGCCAGTACAGCGAGCAGTGGGTCACGGTCCCGACGGGGTATCTGACCGACGGGGCCAGCGTGCCGCAGCTGCTGTGGAATTTGATTCCGCCCTGGGGCAGTTACGGCCAGGCCGCTGTGGTGCACGACCTGCTTTGTGAGTACTTGACGATCGTGGTTGCGGGCGAGCTGGTGAGCATCACGCGTGAGCGCTGCGATGAGATTTTTGATGAGTCGATGGGTGTGCTGGGGGTGCCGGCCTGGAAGCGCTGGATCATTTACCAGGGCGTCCGTGTGTTTCGCAAGCTGGCGGGCAAAGACAAGCCTTCCAGCCGCCCGCTGAAGCGAGAGCTTGAAGCCGCCTGGCAGCCGCTGCTGACGTGAGTTCAATTAGTACCGAAGTGGAAAAAGAGCGACCGGTTGGGATGCTTCAATATCCAGCCGGCCACCGTCCAAGGAGATGGGCAGAGGAACGTTTGGGTTCAACTCAGTACTTTCAGTATCGGCAGTCGCCGAAGTCAAGCAGAAATACATGGTTATTTAAGACTGTCTTTAAGTGCGAATAATAAGAGCATATTTTTTATTGGCTATATAGAGTGTCTCTTGTGGCGAGACTGGAACGGCACGCAAATGACCATTACCGCTGACGGTAACGTCGCTTGTCTTTCGAGTGATGGAAGAAATTGCGCATGAGGACGGTCCTCGTTAAGTGCTTCCGAAACAATAACCCCTCTGGTTTGCGGTGCTATGCATAACACCATCTATGGAACAAGCGGCTATGATTCTAATCATTGGTGCTCGAAAGTTTATGCGCAATTTTACGCCAGATGGAACGATGGAACGATGGAACGATGGAACGATGGAACGATGGAACGATGGAACGATGGAACGATGGCATGATTGCCGATTTAGATGTTCTCTACTTTGTTTCGCCAGCTGGAGATATCATATGTTTCTCTAGTAATGGTGAAACATGCGATTGGGGAAGTCGTAATCCAACAAACTCTCAGAAGTCTACGGTTCAGCCGTTGGTATGTGGCAAAATGCATCAAGCGCTTTATGGTCAAACTGGTTATACCGGTGATCACTGGTGCTAAAGTTGCCTATAAGTTCCCAGTCGCCTCGTCAAGCTACACAGAGAGTCATAGGGTAACTCAAGGCGCGTATGCAGGAATAATAATTAAAGATGTCTATCTGCCAGTGCCTGAAAAAATTCAAAGATAAGTGCAAAAATTATCATCAATAATCGGAGTGCTATAAATTGCCTTGTTGGTAACGCGGATTTTCCAGCAAGCGTACAATATAACGAACTCCAAATACTCTGCCTAATCCCAGATATTGAGAAAAATGTGTTGTACGGTAAATGCTCATTGAGTATACGCCAGGTCAGCAATTTTTTTGGCTACAGAGGGAATGTACAGCTTGATCCGGTTCACAATTGATTTTTATTACTACGGAGGAAATCATGAAGCTTCTTTGTATAATTATGATGTTTTTGGCATCAGTTGTGCTTCCAGTGTATGGAAGTGAGCCAGAGCCGAATAAAAATTTGACTCAGACAGTAATTCAACTACAAGAAAAGACCACGTTATCGGCGGCAATAATGCCCCCCGAAGTGGCTGGGGGAGGTATTCCGATACGTATTCTTGGAAGCTCTAGGCCAGAGGAAATATGTATTACACAAAATCCATACTCTTCCGCCGTTCGGACCACTGGTAATTTTAGCGGAGGGCATACTGCAAAAAATGTACTTCGATATATTGCTGTCGGGAGTCAATACTCGATTTATGTAGGATGCCAACCAAGAGAAGAGTTGTGCTCTGTTGATGCATCCAGGGCGCAAGGTACCCTTACTGCAGGGATGACTCCGGTCGCTATTACATGCGTGCCAAAAGATGAAATAACAGGCGCTGTCAATGTTAAGCGTAACCATGTCTGGGCTTTGAATGCAACACATAATCAAAGAGGCTATCCTCTTCTCTCATCTTTAGATTTGAACAGCCCGCTCCCAGCAAGTTACGTTGCGCCTGCACCTGCGTGGACGAAACCTGCTATGACAACAGAGTGGGCCGGAGTTGGCGTCCGACCAGTAACGACCAGAGACTACACCCTGATAGACCGAACCGTTGGTTCTGTAAATCCATATGAATCAGGCGTCGACACGTCAGTATATTTTAGTGGATGGGCCTTTTTCAGGAAGTTCATTGCATTTGGCGGCGCAAGTAGCGAGGGAAGTCATGTCGTGGCCCCTCATCCGGACTGGGTACGAGCGGCGCACTCAAATGGCGTACCTATTTATGGTACGGTTTTTATTGCAAATGACAATAGCTTTACTGACTTGACTGATGCATTAATCGGAACTGATTATAGTTGTTCCTTATGGGATAACGATTGCACGATAAACACCCCCACAATAGACAAGCTTGCAGCATTGGCGAGAACGCTTCATATTGATGGATGGCTTCTGAATATTGAAGCGGGCATTGATGGTACGGCCGATTCAAGCTCAGGTGCCAGAGCCCGTCTTATTCAAAATCTCACCAAGTACAAATTCAAGAAAATTAATGATGTTGGTTTTGAAGTGTATTCAAATATACCAGTTCCCGGTGCATTTTCGGATGACCAAATTACTAACTTAGGTTCATGGGGTGTAGGTGAAAATGGGATGGCTGTCGACGATGCAACAGGTTTTCCGACTGCGGAAGTTGCAAGTCGGTTAAATTTTAGTCGCCCTTATATATTGTACCTCAATGAGCCAGTATTTCGTAATACACCCATTGGGGTGGAACATCCACTTCCATGGAGAGGCGTGTCCGCAAGGCAGGCGGTATGTTCTTACCTTTTGAATGACGGTAGTTCAACATTTATCGGTCACACTGATCTGAAATACCCTTCCAGTAAGACGAGGGCGCAAGCTGTATGCGGAGGAGATACTACTGCGCCGACCGCGACAAGGACGTTGGTCGTCAAGGTGCCCCCTGGAGTAAATGTCGATGTTAAAAAAGGTAACTACGACTCTTTGACTGGAACGTTTATTGGAACGACAACACAAGTGCTCTTTTGCAGC
Organism: Pseudomonas sp. LBUM1669; assembly: GCF_059695705.1. Taxonomy (NCBI): domain Bacteria; kingdom Pseudomonadati; phylum Pseudomonadota; class Gammaproteobacteria; order Pseudomonadales; family Pseudomonadaceae; genus Pseudomonas; species Pseudomonas sp. LBUM1669. Next base: position 1,303,273 of record NZ_CP166784.1, read on the forward strand.
GGTGTAACCCCACAGGGTTCGTCGGAAATTCTATACTACAGCACATGTTACGTAGAACTGCCCAGTAGTGGCGGTACATATGTGTTTGACTTAGCTGGCGAGAATTGGGCGTTTGAGTCATCGTTATATCCATCTGGATTTGGCAAATACAATATTGCCGCTTATCGGATTGCGGCAAGACCGACACTTTGGACTCGCTTTGGTCATGTTGCTACTAATTTTGCGAGGGAGGATTACTATGACGTTTCCACTCAGTACTCTCGAACTGCAAATAATGCTACAGACAATTGCTGGTCATACCAGAATGGCTCAAGATGCGCGATCTATGATCCTGGACTTGCCTCAAAATGGACTTCACCATTTTGGGGTTATGGATCGGTTGCCCAGACGCGCAATCTAGGAGTATTCATTCCTGCAAAGAATTTGTATAGCGACTAATATAAAATATTTTTCCCTTCGAAGAAGGTCTGAAGTAGTCGTGGGGCGGCCGAGGGAACTGAGTGCAACACCTGACCGTTCCGGTTCGGTGTTGCACTATGTCCTATCATGAACTTAGCGTCGAAGAGCGGGTAACCATCCAGCTCGATCACGTCCAAGGCCTCAGCCTGCTCAGATTGGCCTCTTGATCAAGCGCTCGCCCTCAACCATCAGTCGGGAGTTGAGGCGTTATCGGGAGAGTTGCGGCCGTTACTCAGCCCTGATAGTGCAGCGCTACATGAAGGTACGCCGTAGGCCCTGTCGACCCAAGTGCAAACTGTTGCGAGGCAGTGAGCGCTTTGATTTCGGGACTCATATGTTGCGTTAGAGTTTGTCTCCCGAACAGATTGCCGGCAAGCATGCGCAGCATGAATATTCCCAGTTTGAAAGATGCTTATGTTTGCGGGGAGGCGATCTATGGCACGACGACTCGGGCAACTGGTTCCGGTCGTACGGTAACGAGAATTGGGAGTTCGCTGCGAACGGGCTTATGCAGCGGCGTTTTGCCTGCATTAACGACGGCGGTCTCAAGGACCAAGTGCAACACCTGATGTAAGGTGTTGTCATGCCCACGACGTATACACATCTCAGCACTGAGGAGCGGGTCGCCATCATGGTGATGCAGCTTCAACAATTCACTCTGCGAGCTATCGCCACTTTACTGAGGCGTCATCCAAGCACCATTAGCCGTGAGATCAGGGTAAGCGCTCCATAAAACCCACCTAGTCAAAGGTGGGCGGTGCGGTTAGCTATGAGATTGGGGTGCGCATTTCCAAGGTGGCAGGGCTTCGTAATCTTCCACCGAAGCCGCCATTGGCAGGCGCTCAAGTGCGTGGCGCAGCCACGCATAGGGCTCTTGGCCGTTGGCTTTAGCAGTCTCGACCAAGCTGTAAAGTTGAGCGCTAGCCGTCGCCCCTTTTGGCGTGTCGCTAAACAACCAGTTTTTTCTTCCGATAACGAACGGCCGTATTGCACGTTCTGCGGCGTTGTTGTCGATGGGCAAGTAACCTTCCTCGACGTACCGCTCGAGTTTGTTCCAGTTGTTTGCCAAGTAGCTGACGGCTTTGCCCAATGCGTTCTGTGTAGTCACGTACGGCAGCGTCTTTAGCATCCAGTCTTTCAGTTGACACAGCACGCTGGCGCTCAACTCCTGGCGGCCTCTTTTCCGCGCCTCATCACCACTCCGTTTGTAGGCGATCTCGATGCCATATAGTTTGCTGATCAACTTCAATGCGATGTCGGCCCGTCCTGTCTTGCCCTTGGGCTGTACTTTTTGCGCTTCGACAAATTTACGCCGTGCGTGAGCCCAACACCCTAAACGTTCAACTCCGGCCTGTGCTCCCAGCGCGTTGTAACCCGCGTAATCGTCAGTCATGACGTAGCCGCGATAACCTTCGAGCAGGCGCGACGGTACCTCCTGCGCTCGGCTGGTGGAGTAGTCGAAAAGGATCACCGGTTTGTCTGGCGGGCCGCCGGTTTGCACCCACATCCAGGACTGACTGCTCGGCTCTCGGTCAGGCTCTTTCAACACCTGTACGCGTGTTTCATCGCAGTGGATGACACGGCTGGCCAACAGGCTATCGCGCATTAAATTCAGCAGCGGCTGGAAGTGCTCGCCGCACTGGATAACCCAGCGAGCCAGGGTCTGGCGCGGAATATCGATGCCGTGGCGGCCTAGTACTTTTTCAAAACGGTGAAGCGGCAGACCGTCCACGTACTTGGTGGTCAGCAGCATCGCCAGAACACTTGGGCTGGCCATGCTTTTTTCAATCAGTTGAGCCGGCTTATCCGCAGTGACCGGTGCGGTCTCACAATCGCGGCAGCCATAAACTTTGCGCACATGTTTGATAACGCGAATCTGCATCGGCACGATTTCAAGCTGCTCGCTGACTTCTTCGCCAATGGCGTGTTTGCGGCAGCCGCAAACGCAAGTCAGTTCATCCTCGGGAAGTTCGTGGATGACTTCGATACGTGGCAGGTCGGCGGGCAGCGGCTTTCGTTTACCGCGACGCCTGGCTGGACCGACGACCTCTTCTTCAGCGTCTTCGCCGACGGGTTCGGCGATGCTTTCAGTTTCGTTGAAAAGAGCTAACTGCGGCGTGGCCGGATCGGCTGTTTGTTCGGACTTGCGTCCGAACAGGCGCTGACGCAGCAGCGCGTTTTCTTCTTCAAGATGAACAATACGGCCCTTGTTAGACTCGCGCTCAAGCAGCATTTGCTCTAGCAATTGCTTGAGCAGCGCAGGATCGTCAGGAAGATCTTTGGGCATTGAAATCATGCCCTGGATTATAACGAATCAGGCCACGAATCGCGGCGTCAAAACCTGATGAGGACGGTTACGCCAGAGGTCGAAACCGTCGAGCATCCAGTTGAGTTCCTGAACAGTTAGGACAATCGCCTCGTCGGTGGCATCGGGCGATGTTTTGAATCGCTCAGATTCAAGGCGCTTGAGCCAAAGGCAGAAGCCGTTGCGCTCCCAGTACAAAATCTTCACGCGGTTGCGCGGTTTGTTGAGGAAGACGAAGAGCACCGGGTCAAACACGGCGACCTTGATGTCCAGCTCGACCAGCGCAGCCAGGCCATCAATGGATTTTCGGAAGTCGACGGGCTTGGGGTACAGATACACTTTTTCGACTTTTGCGTCGGGTCGCATCATGGCGGATGGGCTCCAGAAAGGAATCGGGAGCACAGCATCCGGGATCAATTGGCGGCTTTGAATGTGGGGTTCATGGAGCGGTTACAGATCAGGCGGCACAGCCAGGCGGGCCGATACGATTCGGTTCACGCCGCAAGCCGGGCACGAACGCTCCGTCACAAGTCGCGCCGCCAGTCTCGTTTGTGCTCTGGTTCTGAGTTATTCCAAGTGATCACGCAAATGTTGCGCATTGGCTGGTCACCCCAGCAAATCGCCAGCAGACTGCGCGGTATTTGGCCCGATCACCCCGAGCGACATGTGAGTCACGAAACCATCTATCTGGCAATTTATGCCTATCCGCGCGGCGAGTTGAAACGCCAGCTCATCAGCTACTTGCGCCAAGGTAAAGGCAAGCGTCGCCCTCGAACCCAGAGCGCCATGCGTCGAGAGCGCTATCCCTCTGAGCTAAGCATCCACTTGCGCCCACCGGAGGTCGCTGACCGCCTTGTTCCAGGGCACTGGGAAAGCGACCTGATCATTGGGGCCAACAACCGCTCTGCTGTCGCCACGATGGTTGAACGCACCAGCCGTTACGTCATTCTGGCGAAACTTGACGCACCGACCGCTGATGCAGCGGCTCAAGCCATTCCCGAGAGATGTCGCGCATGGCACCATCTCTGCTGAAAACCATGACGCATGATCAAGGCAGTGAGATGGCCCGCCATGCTGAAATCACAGCACAGACGGGGATGAAAATTTACTTTGCAGATCCGCACAGCCCATGGCAGCGCGGGAGCAATGAAAACACCAATGGTTTGCTACGCCAGTATTTGCCCAAAGGCATGGATCTTTCCCTTGTCAGCCAGGAACGATTGGACGAAATTGCCGACCTGCTGAACACTCGACCACGCCAGACGCTGGGCTGGAAATTTCCTGTCGAAGTACTGGTTGATTACCTCCAGCTGTTAGCGAGGAACAAGCTCGAAACCATCAACTGACTGATGCACTTGGAACCTGAGACCGCCCCCCACCCGCTCCCTCAGTGCAGAGATGTGGACTTTGTTGGCATGGCAAGACGCTCATTCGTATAAGCCTTAAAAACACCCGGGGCGCGTTTGTACTCCATAGTATTTTTCTATTAGCACTCGCAAGGTTTTTTTATTGTCCGCTAGATCTGGATTTTCTTATTCTGCGTCACTCGCAAGCATGACTAACGACCTATTCAACAGCGACTTACCCAAGCTTGCTATACGTTTCACCCCCAAAACGATACGCAGTAACCATCAAGGTTAAGGATAGCTCCATGAAACGTTCACTTTGGTTTGGATTGGTTGGCACCCTTGCACTCGGCTCTGCAAACGCGGCTTCCCTTCAGGTACCAATGAGTCTCGTGAAAGCGGATGGGCTACCGCAAGCGATCGGCACCATCAAGGTCGATGAAACACCCTATGGTCTTGTCTTCACCCCCGATCTGAAATCGTTACCAGCCGGCGCCCACGGTTTCCATGTGCACGAAAACGGCAGTTGCGAACCAGCTATCAAGGACGGAGTGAAAGTCGCTGCACTTGCCGCCGGCAGTCACTTCGACCCACAGAAAACCATCAAACATCTGGGCCCTTACGCCGATGGCCACTTAGGCGATCTACCAGCGGTTTACGTTACCCACGAAGGTGTCGCCAACTACCCTGTACTCGCGCCGCGCCTGAAAACACTTTCGCAGATCAAGGGCCATGCATTGATGATCCATATCGGCGGCGATAACCATTCCGATACGCCCAAGCCTCTGGGCGGTGGCGGCGACCGCGTTGCCTGCGGTGTAATCTAAATCGCGTATTCGCAAAAACCGCTCTGCTGATCGTTTTGAGTGGCATAGCAGTTTGCATTTCCGCTCAAAACCATCACAGTAAACACGGCATGGAAATTTACTTTGCGGATGCACACAGCTCATGGCTACGCGGGGTAATGAAAACACCAATGGCTTGCTGCGCCAATATTTACCCAAAGGCACTGATCTCTCCCTGATCCGTCTGGAACGGCTGGACGAATTTGTCTACTTACTAAACACTCGGCCAAGCCAGGCGCTGGGTTGGTGGTTTCCGATTGAGGTAATGGTCGATTATCTTCAGCTATCCCGCGAGCAACAAGCTCAAAACCATTAACTGACTGTTGCACTTGGATCTTGAGACCGCCCACCTTTGGGCGGCCTGAAATAAAAAGCGTTTCCAACGTCGAATGTACGGTTTTTGATGCATTGGTCACGCACGACGAATCATCGGTTGATTCGTCGTGCCGGACTACTCCTAATAATGAGTCTTATTTCTGGCGTGGACAACTGGCGCCCAAGTTTCCAGCCAATAGCATCCTGAAAATCGTCTTTAAGGAGGACCGATCAACTTGCCGTTCAGTGGGTAGGTTGAAAATCTCGCTACTGTCCTGCGCGTACCGCAATGGTGGCATTTTAGCCCAATTCTCCGCGTAAACAGCGTGGACTATTGAGCCGTTTTTTTAATCAGTCCGCGAAAACATACTTTCACGTAACTCATCCATCAACAAGAGGCATTCATATGCGCATCTTTTTTGCATCTGCTTTACTACTTTCAGCATTCACTGCTCAATCAGTCGTCGCCGCTGAAACACAGCTATGCGAAACCCTTTCCACAACGGAGGTGGAGAACCTGTTTGAACGCTGGAACAAGTCACTGGCAACGCTTGACTCAAAAGAAGTTGCAAAAAACTACAGCAAGGACTCCGTGCTTCTGGCAACTTTGGCTAACGATCCTAGGCTGACAAATGACCAAAGAATTCAATACTTCGATGAGTTCCTGAAAAAAAAGCCACAAGGCAATATTGACAGCCGATCCATACAGACGGGTTGCAACTGGGCAGTCGACATCGGCACCTACACCTTCACGATGAAGGACGGCGCCAAGGTGCCAGCCCGCTATACCTACACTTACATTTATGAAGGCCACAACTGGCTGATCTCTTCGCATCACTCTTCAATGATGCCGCAGTAACCTTGCAAAACAAGCGGCGCGCGATTTTTATCGTGGGCCGCTTCACTCGGATTCGTGAAGTTGGCTCTGATACCTTTGACTCACCTGCCACCCCAGCGTTCCCCCCCTCAGGCACACGAACTCTCCAGTGCCCTTGCCTCCGCTTTGAACTATATTCAGGTTAATCGTTTCAAACAGCACCCGCGTTAGCTGATGGGTTTCCAGCAAGCGGCGAAAACGCAGCAAGGTAGTTGCATCCGGTGCCGACTCGCGGCCCAGGTCGATGTCCATAAAACCACGGATGGCCTGGCTGTCGTAGACGGCATCTTCGCAACCTTCATCGGAGAAACCGAAACACTGCTGCACGACATACATGCGCAGCATGCGTGACAACCCAATCGCAGGGCGTCCGCGCTTGCCTGTGGTGTCGCTATAGAACGGCGCCACTTGCGCCTCCAGCTGTGCCCAGGGCACCAGCTGTTCAAGGTCAGCCAGGAAGCGATCTCGGCGAGTCTGCTTTTTCTTGCCGGTGTATTCGAGTTCGGAGAAGGTCTTCTGCACGCGCGTAACGCTCACGGAGAGGGTGGCTGGTTGAAGGTACTCAGTGTGCCAAGGGTGGGGGCGGTTGGCTATTTTTGCAGCGTCTCCCTAGGGGACTGTTTAATAGGAGTTGTATTTAGTCGGCAGGAAGCCGGAGGTGGGATTTTCTTCGGGAAACTCTTCCCCAAAACGCAACCGTTTGGACCAATGTTTATTGGGTTCTAAAGAATCGCAAAAGATGCTGCTTTTTGTGGTGGATTTGTAGCTCAAGGCCTTGATTATAAAGGCCTTAATTGATTTTTATGCGGCATCCCAGGCTTTGATGCCGAAAAGGTGCAACGTTTTGCTTGAAACGGTCAAGGAATTGCCCCCTTTGCAGGTGCTGGAAATAAAAGGTGAAGGATTATGCCATGACCGGACGGTTTCGCGGCGGCCGCGGTCGTTAAGTCATCGCAACCCCTGTGTGAGCCAGTTCGCTCCCATAGGGGGAGTCAGGCAGTTCGCGACTGCGTGCGACATTGGTGCAACGGTCAGCCCGCAGTCTAAGCGGCTAATATGGCACTTCAATGCTGTCGATTGCCTGGGAACTGCGCTTTATGCAAACCGCCTACACCGTCCTGATCCTGCTGATGCTGGTCGGCGTTTCACGCCTGATCGGACGGGTGATCCCGCTGCCGCTGCCCTTGGTGCAAATTGCCGCGGGTGCGGTGCTGGCCTGGCCGACCCTGGGTCTGCATGTGGCGCTGGATCCCGAATTGTTCCTCTTTCTGTTCCTGCCGCCGCTGCTGTTCTCCGACGGTTGGCGTATGCCCAAACGAGAACTGTGGCGCCTGCGCGGGCCGATCCTGACGCTGGCGGTGGGGCTGGTGTTGTTTACGGTGGTCGGCGCCGGCTATTTCATTCATTGGTTGTTGCCGAGCATTCCTCTGCCGGTGGCCTTTGCGCTGGCGGCCGTGCTGTCGCCGACGGATGCCGTAGCGGTCTCGGCGATTTCTCAGAACCGCTTGCCGACGCCGCTGATGCACATGCTGCAAGGCGAGGCGCTGATGAACGATGCCTCGGGCCTGGTGACGTTCAAGTTTGCGTTGGCCGCAGCGGTAACCGGCGTGTTTTCACTGGCCAACGCCAGTGTGACATTCGTGTTGGTGGCGGTCGGCGGCCTGGCCGTTGGCGTGGCGCTGAGCTGGCTGGTCGGGCGTTTGAGGTCGTGGATGATCGCTCGTGGCTGGGATGATCCGGCGACCCATGTCGTTTTCATGTTGTTGCTGCCGTTTGCCGCCCACGTGCTGGCCGAGCGTCTTGGCGCCTCGGGCATTCTGTCGGCGGTCGCGGCGGGGATGATGCAGAGCTGGCTCGATCTGCTGCCGCGCCAGACCAGTACCCGGCTGCTCAACCGCAGTGTCTGGTCGTTGCTGGAGTTCGCGTTCAACGTCACGCTAGTTTTTCTTGGGGGGGAAGGTAAACGAGGTCGGAGAGGATGGGTAGTCTGTTGATTTTCACTCATAAATCCAGTGACTACTTGGGTTTAAGGATGTCCATCAACTGGCTAAACACTCGAATTCAGCATGCCTAAGTGGAGAAATGTAAACAAGCCCTCTGTGCGAGTTTTTTTGCGGAAGATGTAAACCTAATCCATTTTTCGTCGCCCCGTGTTTAAAAATTACCGCTTCGATTTGGCTTGAATCCCTTGGTTTTACTGAGCCTAGACGTTTACATTTTGAGGAGTTCGGCGTTGAAAACGCTAGCCGACTCGACACCAGTTTCCTTGGGTCAATAGATGTGTTCGATGGCGCGGCTCAGCTGGCTGCCTGGGCAAGATAGCGCTGCACTATCGATTTCGAGACTCCCAATTCCCACGCGATTTCAGAATTGGACATGCCAGCGGCTTGGGCAGTGGCGTGCGTTCGAGCGCCTTTTAGACGTCACGAGTTACCGGGCGACCCTTTCGAGGTTCATGTTTAAAGGTGATGAGTTCGAGGACTCCGTCTCGTTTGAGAGCCTCGAGCGTAGATGAGATGCGCTTCAAAGTCTCATCAGCAGGTTCGCCAGGCTGCAGAGAGTTGATTAGAAGGGATCAACAGGGCACCGACTCACTAGTGGGAAGACACTGGGCCTAGTTGCTATTTTTCTCCCTGATTTTTTTGCAGTATCTGGAAACAGTTGCCGGGCTGAGCTCAAGATTTTTAGCAATATCCTTTTGATCCAACCCTGTGTGCAGAAGGGCTTTGATCTTTACTTCAATCAGTTTCTGACGCGATTCATTGGAGAGGCCTTCTGTACTCTGAACTCGGTCAACTTCATTCTGGAATGCTTCGAGCAAACCGCTCTGACCGAGAAGGTCAGTATTGGCAAGAGCGCTCTTCATCGTCTCCTGAATGGACTGTCCTTTCCGTACGGATTCGCACAGAGCGATCATCAAAAGTGGTTCGATTTTCAGCACGGCAGCGATGCCAATTACTTTATCCAGCGTAACGCTCGAGTTTCCGTTCTCAAGCCAGCTCGTGTAATGACGACCCATAGCTTCTGAAAACTCATCCTGGCTCATGCCCTTTGCTATGCGCAAAGCTCGCAGCGTGATAGCGAATGCGCGCTTCATTGGCATTTTGCATCCCCAAAAGGTAGGGATAAAGCCATGTTGCTTCGATTTCATCGACCGTATATATTAGTCAGGTGAAATCGAAGGCCTTAAACCTTCGAATATCAAATATCGAAAATTGCACATCTTCCACTTGGCTTTTTTGGTGTCCTTAAAACAATAGCCATAAATTGCCAGATAGTGGCGGGAGTAGCCGTGCGCGAAATTTCCGCCGCCGAACTCCACAAGCGGCGAGGAGACCGTTTCAACCAACATACGTAGCCCCATTTTTTTTAACCAGCCGCTTTATGCAGAACTGCTGCACCGCGCTACGAGGAACCCCGCGTCATGTTTATTTCAGATAAAACTTTTTCGATTGGCCCGCCTGGATTCCCAGGGCCAGGCCGGACGGCTTGGCGAATGGTTGAGCGAGAATTGGAGGTTCCTTGGTACCACGTCCGCTGGCGGATTCGTGACGGAGGCCGATCTTGGCCTAAATGGTGTATGCCAGCAGACGCCTCCGTTCTGGAGCACTTACTTTCGCTGCGGAGTCCAGATCACATGATCGAAGAGGTGCAGGTTGTGACCGCGCCCCATGTGAATGGAACTACTTCTGACCGCATGGAGACGTTGACCAGTCTGGTGGTTGGTTACCACCAAAATAGAGGGCGCGTTCTGCTTCACAAGGTCGCTAGCGGAGCTGTGTACAGCAGCGCTCACAATTGTCTCGATGTCAGTTTGCTCACCAACACTCGAACAATCTATGAGGATACGAAGAGTGCTCATTCACCAGTTCAGGAATGTGCCGAGCACTGAATAGCAGGTGACTTCGATGAAGCTTCAAATCTACTCAGATCTGCACCTTGAGTTTGCTCAATTCGATCCCACCCCAACCGATGCGGACGCAGTCATTCTTGCGGGTGACGTTGATATCAAATCGCGTGGAGTGAAATGGGCGAACGAGGTTTTCCAGTGTCCGGTGATCTACGTGTGTGGCAATCACGAGTACTACGGTGGCCACATCGATCACACGCTGCGCAAGATGAAGGAGGCGGCAGCGCCTCATGTCCACGTACTCGAAAACGAAGCCTTGATCCTGGATCAAACCCGGTTTTTGGTCACAACGGCGTGGACGGATTACTCGTCAACTGGGAATGCCGTTGCGGCAAAACGCGCTGCGTGGGAATGCATGAATGACTTCGCCGTGATCAGAGCGGATGAAAGTTTTCGACGGTTGAACCCGGATGACCTGATAGCTAAATCAAGGGCTGCGCATTCCTGGCTGATTCAAGAGTTAGAAAAGCCTTTCAACGGCAAAACAGTCGTAGTCACGCACCACGCACCAGCCTTGGAACACGTGGGTGACGAGCTTCCTGAAGACCTGATTGCCGCCTATGCCAATGATTGGCCAGAACTGTTGTGTAAGGCCGATCTTTGGGTTTACGGGCATACGCACGTCGCAGCGGACTTCATCAAAAATGGGTGCCACGTAGTTTCCAATCCACGCGGCTATCCAAACCAAAAAACAGGTTTTGATCCGAATTTGTTGATCGAGATTTGAGAGCATCGGTATTGCAATGGTCACGTTGGATGAAATCGCTCGGCTCCTCTACGGTACCGAAGGGGAGACTTCGGGCTGGAATGGATCTCAAGAGGACTTGATTTCCTTCGCGGGAAAGCTGTTCCCCGGCAAAGCGTACTGCGTCGTGCGGCAGTGGATCTTGATCGACCTCACTGTGACATCGGTGGAAAAGGAAGAGCTGACGTTACTTGGTCTGATTCCCGCGACGCTGTACGCCCACGAAGTTGTCCTAGAAAGCAGGGGCCGCTTTCAACCGAAGATGTGGGTGCGGAGCAATTTCGGAGTGTCTTTCATTTACGGCTGCATGTTTGAAACCAAAAATACCGTCTACCTTCTCTGGGGCTCAGGTCAGAGAAAAGAAGCAAGCTTGGGGGCCGCGTTTTCGATGTCCGCTGGGTGAGCGGTGACGCCGAAAAACACAAATTGGATCGTTTTGGAGCTTTGGCCGGATGCCGGAAGAAATTGCAGTCGAGATTCACGGTAAGGATGTGAGTGACTTCCAGCTGAGTCGCTTGGTGCGAGCGAGTGATCGAAAATACAGCGTGCCGATTACTGCTTTCATCAGTGATGCTTTTATCGCTGATGATACGTGTGTAGGTGTTTCTTTCGACCACGCAGAGAAACACGAGGTATACCGCGAAGCAGATGGCGCCATCCTTCGCACAGGAAAAATTCACACCGTACGGAAAGAAGGGCGTTTCTGGCTGCTTGAAACACGAAACGGCAATTACGTCATCGGCAGCTTTCTGCGGGGTGTTGGGCGGGTGAGTTTTCTTAAGTTTTTGCGCACCGGCGAGCGTATCTGAGTATTCAGTCAAGGAGCTCCGAAACCGCAATTCGGAGCCCTTCATTTGGTTGGTTCTCTTTTGTGATACCCCTCAGCAACTGGCTGTTGCCGCGAGACTAGAGATCGGGCTCAGTAGCCGAACTCGTTCAACAATTTCTGCAAAAACTCGCGCCGCCTTTGCACGATGCACAGGATCAAATAGTCCCGGTCAGTGTCTCTCGTCGACAGGTGTCCAGCGTCCAAAAGGCCGTGAATGTAGCCCTCAGCTTTGCCCCTTGCTTCGAGCAATGCCTCGATGGATGTGCTTTTGTAGATGTCGCCAGCGATGAGCTGCCACCGCTTCATTTGACGCTGTCCAACAGCGTCGTCCGAAAATTTTGGTGCGTTGATCAGTGCGTGGAAGTCGTTGGGTAGCCTAGCTGTGCTCAAGGTGGGTTCTCAGAACAGTGATGTCTGAGCCGAGGCTAATCATGCGCACACTCAATCGCCTGTCACTACCTGGGGCATTGGTGAACCACCTACCTGATTGGACTATTCCCCCGGTACGGCAAGCCGCTTGCGCGAAGAAGCGATTGCCTTTCTGCCGGGAAATTGCACGGGATCGCACGCCAGCTTAAATCCATTCTGACCAGCTTTTGACGCTGAATCTAGATGAGCGACCGGCAGAGATCGACCCATAGCTGACACTCACCGTAGGCAGCTATTGACGAAGCCGGCCCCCTGGCTTAACCATTAGTCCCTGTTCGAACGCAGACAACCAAAAATGACTGAACACTCGCTGCACTCTTCATACCGAGAAAAGCTAATCGAGCATTTGCTCATCGGTGAGTTACTGAAATTCTCATGGAAAGCCAAAGATTTTAGTCTTGAAATATCTAAACCCGAAGTCGACAGATCTGGCTACGATATCATTGCCGAAGCAAATGGCATTCTTAGACACATTCAACTTAAAGCCACATTTATAGGGTCGACTACGGCAACACATAAAATCCATATTTCGCTGGCAAAGAAACCGTCTGGCTGCGTAGTTTTAGTTTACTTCAATAATGAAACGCTTGATCTCGGGCCATATTATTATTTTGGCGCTAGCCCTGGCCAGCCATTAGATAGTCTAGAAAATCTAAAAACCGCTAAGCACACAAAAGGTGATGCTACCGGCTTAAAATCAGAAAGGCCGAATATCCGCATATTGAACAAAGGTAGTTTTGTTGAGTTGAAAACCATACATGAGTTATACAGCCAGCTATTCGGCAGTGCCTGATAGTGGTTAAAGCCATTCGCTCCCTTGGCGACCCGCCGCACACGACCCTTTGCAGGCATTCATAACGTTTGTGCAAGGCGCGAGCACGCCCCCAGTGAGTCAAGCGAACGACTTGAATGCAGTTTTATATGGCCTGGCGCAATAGCTCAATATCTTTTAAGTGTTTGCTGCACTGAGCTGTTGCGATGGTGTGCTCTTTAAGTACGATAAGTTTAGCGATGGATGGGATGCGAACTGGCTTGTTAAATAGATTTCCCTCAATGGAATCACTGATGGTCTCATCGAAAGTGGGCCCGCCCTTGGGTGGGGTCAAGATATCTGCGTAGTGATGGTGTTTTAACTGAACTTGAACGCTTTCTTTAAAAAATGAATCGGGTTCGATTCCCATGATATTTAAGCCAGAGAGAGCTTGAAAAACCCGCTTTGAGTTCTCCGGGGAGGGGTTAATGAGAATATCCATATCGTCTGCCTTTCGCTCAGGGCAGTACCAAGCCACAGCTAAGCCGCCAACAACTGCAAACTCAACGTTATTGGCTACGAGTGCTTCCACAATCTCTTCATTGGCTCCAGAGCAAATTAGATTGTTGCCGATTCTGTTCATATGGGTTCCATATATTCTCTCGCCTAAACTGTGACGAGGCCGGGCATCGTTGCAGTCTGGTGACGACCGTTGGGAGGAAAGCCGAATCTGCTCAGGTAGCAGACCAAGCAAAGCTACTCCTCTGCCATCGCTCCGTCCACTGACTACTTTTGGCCGATTTCTGCCTGTCGCATGCCTTGTTCCTTGCCCAATTTGGTTTAGGGACAAACCAACGCGATTGGTGTGTTGAATGCAAACTGGTTGGCAGTGGAATGCAGTTCGCAACCTCGTGCGGCACATCGAAACTTGGTCAGCTTTCAGCTTCCATGACTCCTGGCCAACCTCCAAACGTCCTCTAAGAAAACCCATTGGTCGCAATTTTTCCAGGCTGAGATTGACCGCAAGCACGCTTCGACGTTAACTGTATGTATATACAGTTTTGATTGAGGCACGCTTCATGAGCGTCACCATCCTCGGCCCACTTGCTGCAGGGGGAGTCCAGCTCCCGTTTTACTCGTTCAAAGTCCCTGCGGGATTCCCATCGCCTGCTGCGGATCATCTTGAGCAGCACATTTCCATCGACGAACTTCTGGATATCCGAGCACCGCATTTTTACCTGGTGCGCATCGAAGGCCACAGCATGGAAGGCGCCGGGATCTTCGATGGCGATATGGCTGTGGTTGATCGCTCGATCACCGCTGAACACGGCCACATAGTGATTGCGGCAGTGAACTGCGAGCCGGTGTGCAAGCGCCTGTGCAAGCGAGGCTCCGACATCATCCTAATGTCCGAGAATGCAGGTTAGTGGAACACTGCACTTGGCGAGTGTGCCAACCAATCCCGATTGGGGAATGCCCCGGGAGATGATGAGCCAGAGCTTCACTACGCGGATAGATCAACTTTGGACTGTGTACTGTCTTTAGCGCAGCTGCGAGGCTGGTGCCGTGACATTTTTAACCTCGACAGTCAGGGATAGACGTTTGTCGTAACCCTTCAGTAATGGCATTGTGCAATTCTTTGATGCGTGGCATCTTGAGTTGGCTTCTTAGCAGTTTGCCCGACTCTATTTCGCTGTCGGTGTGGAAACAGAAAGCCAGGAATACCCTAATAAAGGACTGCATTAATGATTCACGACGCAACCCCCTCTTGGAGTGGATATAATTATCAGGGGAAAGTGGCTATTCATTATGTGCTCTGTCACATAGCCGATAAGCTTGGGGTAAATCCAGCGCATACATTTCAGGGTGACTCCATTGTTTTGGAAAATAATGAAGACTTTGAACTGTTTGTTAATAACGCTTTAGTGTCGTTTCATCAAGTTAAAGCCTATGCCGAGCAAAGCTTTAGTTCTTATGATGATGCGTTGTTTGGGTTGGTGTTGAACCTATATGGTCAGCCTGGGCCTGTCGGTTATATCCATACTTGGAAGTCGATCAGTCTTCCCGCAGGCCAGACTTTGCAGCAAGCCATAACCACATTTGTCCAAGCGTTGACAAATGAACACGCGGCGAGCGCAACGACCAGCACCATATTCAAATCGGTCACACCCAACGAAACGCGGAACAAGACTGCTAGGATTATCCAACAGGCATTCGGGGCACTAACAGTAAATCAAGTTTATGCCAAGCTTCAGGCAATTATCGCAGATCCATCTTTGGCGATATCCAGGGTGCAAAGCTATTTGTATGGTGGGCGAGCATGCTGCGGTATCGATGATATTAATGAGCTAATAAAAACCAAGCTGAGCGAGATACTAATAGTAAGAGCAGGTATTAATACTGCTAAGCAAATTGAAAGCGTTTTTCATCATCTATTGGAAACGCTCGACAGCTACGTAACACAGCGCCACTTGAATAAGAGAAAAACAGAGCTACTTCATATTGATGTTCCCGATATTCTCGCGATTCTAGATGCGGATTTTGATGATGTGAGCAGCGAGTATATGGCAATTAAATTCAAAGAGCGATTTTTTTGCCTCTTTGATGAATTTATGAATAATCCTGATTACTACACTTCGCCCGAAGGGTTGGAGGACTTCGTGTGCAATTTGTCTCAGATACGCTATTCACTGCTTAAGGCCACGCCTGATAAGCTTATGGCCTATTATAAGAATTTTTCACCGGCAATAAGGTTTGATGGGTTGTCTAATATAGATCAAGCATTTTTGGTCAATGAGAACGGCATCACGGATGTGTTGCTAAAAATATTTAATTCTCTGGACTTTGGATGCTGTGAGAATGATGCCGGTCAACATAAGCTGGTGTATCGCTCACAATCTCACCCTGAAAACTATTATCTGCCGACAACCATAAATGACAAGTCCCCGACAAAAATCGCAAAAGCACTGATAGCGAATACCCGAATAGTTGTAGACCTATATGAGGTCAATCACCTGATCTATGATGGGCCTCAAGTCATGTCGTTGTATGAGCAAGCTGCAAGACACACCACTCCTCCCCAATTAATCGGTGTTGAGGAGCGTGAGCCTCGGGATGAGTATTTTGGTAAGCTTCGGTTGATACCCATTCAGCAAGCCATGGATGAATTAAATGCTGATTAATTTGATTGATAAAGTATTTTTAAATAATGGCTATGAGTCAGTAGAGTTTGAGCTTGAATATGAGGAGTTCGTGGCTAGGCTTTTCAAACCAAAGGATACTGAAAATAAGGCAGAGTTTTACCTGGTTATCGAGGGCCAGAATGCGACTCACCAGCAAGCCGATCTGATATTGTCTGTTTGGGCGGATGATCTATATTCGAAAATTCGTCAAGACCCAATTGTTGACAGGGTGTTTGCTAAGAATTGCACGATGATTATTTGTTGGCCCGACCTTGCAATCACGAACAAACAGGTTTTTCAAATAGAGGAAGATCGGTACAACTTCAAAAAAAATGTGATTTCATACAGCGCTGCAGAGTTGATGGATTTAGAAGCAAAAGATATTGATTTCACTATTATTAAGATTAACGAACTCATTGGAGAGGGAGACGGACGTTTCTTTCAAAAATTTAAAGAGAAGTCTGCTACACTGAAAAATTATTACTCGCTGCTATTAAAAATAATTATAAAAATACCGTTTGTAATTTATGTGCATGATCCGAAGCGTTTATTTGATCTTGATGCATCTTTAGTCTCTGGGCTTACTGTTGATGAGCGGACGTTGTATAAGTTTGCGTTAGGTGTTGATGATAATATCGTCGATGATGAGTTGATGATGCAGTTCCTAGGGAGAGTGAGCTGATGCTTAAACTCATGAGTGTGGAATTCACCAACTTCAAAGTTTTCGGTGGAGAAGCATATAAGGTGAGCTTCAATGGAAGCGACCTAATGCTCCTTGATGGGCCTAATGGTTACGGGAAAACTTCGGTCTTTGATGCCATTGAATTGGCGCTAACTGGGGCAATCAATCGCTTCATAAGCACGGACGGACGGCAGACTCCTGAAGACGTAGTCGTTGCCCACAACCCTCGATCAGACGTCTTGATTGATATTAAGCTTTCCCGCTCTTGGGGGGAGGCGTTGTCACTAAGACGAAAGCTTAAGTCACCGATTCCTACAGGAGCGCAAAGAATATCCCGCTTCCCTGAGCTTTGGGATGTTTTCATTGAAAGCGCTGACGGTTGGACGCCGATAAAGCAGGTAGAAGTAGAAAATCTTCTTGGAAATAGTGATTTCACAAGAGATTTTCATCTATTTCACTATATTCAACAGGAGGAGGCAGCCTCCTTTTTAAAAACGAATAGTGAAACTGGTCGAGCATTGCAAATTTCCAAACTTTTTGGTGATACTGCTGCAGCCGAGGCTAAGTATGCTCGCTTAAAAAGCATCGAGAAGAAACTCGGTTCTCAGCGTGCGATGCAGAGCGAAAAAGCCGAGCTGTTGAAAAAAAGCCACAACATTGACAGTGCCAGTCACGCGGCAAAATTTGGCGATGTAGAACACCGTTATTTGTTTCCTTGGCTGATTGAATTATCGAAATCCCCTGAGTGGGATTTGGAAGAGTTTGAGGCCTTCAATCAAACGAAACTTTCATCTTTTTCCGCTGAGTTAAATGTCCTGCAGGAATTTATACATTACAAAGACATCTATCTCATCACTCTCCCCTATTTTAGAGCATTGCGATCACCTGAACTTCTTACAGATTATCTTGGTTTTTATAATTCTTTAGATTACATAAAGGAGTTCGATGAGAGGAAGTCGAAAGATCAAATACTTGAGAGGTCTCACAGCTCCCTGGTACAAGGAGATATCCCGACCAATTTTTCTCACGTTTTTGATCTACTTGGACGCAAAGACTATGATGAGTTTGAGATCGCTCAGGCGGCAGTTAAGGAACTTCGCAGGACGAGCTCCGGTCTTAAAACAGTATTCGGTAAAATTGTAGCCCAGCACGCCGAACTATCGCGCTCCCTTAGTCAGCTGCCAGAAGAATCGAAATGTCTCTTCTGTGGCAAGCCTCATGATGATCATACAGATCTGGAAGCTGCTGCGGCTAACCGCGTTAATGATTTCTCGGTACTGTTATCAGGACAGGATCTTGCGGTTCTTGCATTAGAGAATGATATAAATAAGCGATTCATCGATCCGATCATTGAACAAATTTCAGAGTTTCGTGCTAATAATCCAGCTCTGCGTGATGAAGTATTGGAATCACTGGAAAAGGCGGTTCTGGTTAAAGAACGGTTGCACAAACTGAATTCATGGCTTAGTAGTTGCCCGTTCAGCGTCAGCGATTTGATGCTTCCAAAGTTAACTAACAACTTAGACAGTGATCATCTCTCTCGAAACCTAGATGAGATGATGAATCGCGTCCGCACCAATACCCCGCAGACATCTATCGAGTACCAGATTGCAGACGACGGTAATGCTTTTGATCGTATGTTCAAAGACTACTTTAATAATATAAATAATAATTTGGCTTCTGTGACGGAAGAACACGTTGCTCAAAAGAAGAGATACTTGGAGTCTTGTTATCATTCGTCATTTCAGCTTGTGCTCAAAGATATCGCTACCCACTTAGAGAATGCTGAAAAACTTCTACGGCTTGAGCAGGATCTGGCTAATGTATCTATAAAGGTTCTTAAACAAATTCGTAGATATAAAAAGAAGTTGATCGGAGATATTGAAATTCCGTTTTATATCTATTCCGGAAAAATCTTGCAATCCCATCAGTCTGGTATCGGGCAGGGAGTGTTTCTCAAAGACCCTACAGGTGGAGACGAACTTAAGAACGTACGATTGGTGTCAAATTATCAGCGTGATCACGACGTCCTTAATACGATGAGTTCAGGGCAGATCTCTGCAGTGGTAATTGCCTTAGCGCTAGCTTTAAATAAGATATATGCAAAAGGCTTTTCCCCAGTGTTGATTGATGATCCGGTACAAACCATGGATGACATCAATATGTCTTCCTTGGTGGAGTTGTTACGTAACGAGTTCCCAAACAGGCAAGTTGTGCTTTCGACGCATGAGGATAAAGTTGCTAAGTATTTTGTATATAAATACCTTAAGTATGGGCGCTCTGTGCGACAACTTAATCTTATGACTGGTGAAGAGTACGATTCTGTAGATAATTATCAATACGCACCTTTAGTGGTGGAGCGTGAAGCTGATTTAGGTCGTGACTGATATACGGAATTGGCAGTTCATATTTAATGATGAATCTATATCTGAGTGATGTCGTGACGCCCATGGAAGTGGTATTTCAGCGAAATACCACTCTCAGAACTTACTTTTTCTGAGAAAAGAAGGTCAGCCCCCGTTCGCCATCGATACGAAATCATGGTTTGCATTATTCTGTGTAATGCGGACATTGTGCTTGATTGACCTAAGAGCACCATACCCTACGGCACTCAATCTCCAAGGGAAATGGAGGACGATTGGCTCGATTTTGCTGATGATTTGTTCCAACTCCTTGCAGTAGGCAAGAGTTTCATCAATACCTTCATAATCATAGTGGTGAATCTCTTGCTGAATGCGCTGGGACTTCTCCATTAATTCCGCCATGAGCGGCTCAAGCGACTTCGCATCCTCAGGTAGCACCAGGCGTTCGAGTTGTATTTTGCTGGCATGTGTGAGCTCGTCCTTCGTCAAATCGAAGGTCACCTTCTTGGATTCACCTGTTGTGGCATAGGCCTCTGTGGCAGTAATCTGTTTCCAGTAGACCTTTTCAGTGGAAAGATCGACGGCGCAGACAATTACTGGCAAGCAAAAGCGCTTCCAGTATTGGATGTGACGTTCATCCACATAGACAGAGAAAAGTGTCCCCCTCATAGTGTCAAAGCTTTTGACCTGAATTTTTATGATGTCCCCATCGGATTTTCCCGCTGCGTTCATCACCTCGGTTTCACCGTCAACGCCGATGTCCACGCCGTAGAGCCGGCATGGCCAACCAAAAAGCTTCGTGAAGGTGTACGCCATCAGATATTCGCCAGCGTCGCCATGCATGCTGCGTTTTGGGTATTCCATTTCCTAGTCCCTTAGACATTGACCTGTTCAAGTGCGGAAATTTTCGCATTTTCCTAAGCAAGTCGACACCACCTTTGTACTTTTAACCATGAGGGTGAACGCTGGACGGTACGCTTTTTAAGTACCACTAGACTGCGATTTTGTGTCTAATCACAAATATAATGACTTCATTAAAATCGCAGTTTTGGTGTAACGTTAGAGAACTTATTAAGCCGAGACCTCCCATGTCCAAACTCGCAGAATTCCGCCAGCTCGAAAAACACCTTGCCGAACAACTCCAAGCCCTGGAAGCGCTGAAGAGTGATGCTGGCCTCCAGCAGGAAATCGATTTCGAAACGAAGCTGCGCGGATTGCTTGCCGAATACGGTTACAGCCTGCCGAAAGTGATTGCTCTGCTTGATCCTCAAGCTGGTCGTCGCGCTCCAGTCGTCGAGTCTAAAATCGGCAGTCGCAAGCCACGCCAAGTGAAGATCTACAAAAACCCGCACACTGGCGAAGTCGTTGAAACCAAAGGCGGCAATCACAAAACTCTGAAGGAATGGAAAGCGAAATACGGTTCAGACACCGTTGAGTCCTGGCTGACCAAGTGAGTTTTGTTTGAGTACAAAAAAAGGCCCGAGAAGGGCCTTTTTACTGATTAACGTACGTTGATTCTAGAGTTAGTTTGCCTGCTTATGTAGATGCTCCCAACAGTTCAATCTGTTCCAGTCAGCCTCTACGTGGGTCAAGGTTTCAGGTGGCTGGAAACGCTGTATGGGTAAGGGGTTTGAGGATGAGGACGCCTTTTGTTCAGGTAATCACGTCGATTTCAGCACCTTCAAAATGTCTGATGGCCGTAGTTGCACCATCTACCCCGGCTGTAACGAAAATAAGGAAACAACCCCATGACGCATAGAGAAAATCTGCACATGGCAAGAGGCGAAACCTTATGAAAAGTGCAGTACTGGGCCTGACTTTTACGGGTTGTATGACGCTTTTGGTTGGCTGTACGGCCACCGCGTTTGACAAGTCGAACACCTTCACCTTCACTGCGGATCTACCGAAAAATTTCGCCTACGTCGCGACGGTGAGTTACGTGCCCGCTAAAGGCCAAGCGTGCGACTTGGGTAAGCGCGACAATCTAGATTCGCAATTCAACCGTGAGTGGCGAAAGGAGTACAAGCCGGATTCGCAGATTGAAATACGGCGCTCCAGTAAAGGCTGTGAGTTGGTGATCGATCAGATAGACCTGGAAATCAACGCTACCTATGGTGATGATTTCGGAGACATGGGAAGAGACTGGGCGGGAGTTTCCGTGCGCGAGGATCTCTTGAACATGGACAAAGGAGTCTTCAACGCAGCTGGTGAGAGCGAGTTTTCCGGCCAATGCCAATGGATGTTCCGCACGGCGGGTGGTTTGCGTCGACTGACAAAAATTCTCGACTGTAAAACATACGATCTGGCTGGAAAGCCAATACCAGGTAAGCCCTCTGCCGCCTATACCCTGGATCAACTCCCTGGGAAAACCGTACGGTTGAAAATCAATCTCGCTGATGAAGAGCGACCTTACATGAAGGATACCTGGGTCAAAGTAAGCGATGGCTGGAAGCGCTGCATGGGCAAAGGATTCAAGGATCAGTACGCATTTTGCTATGGTAACAACAAGGACTTCAGCAGTTTTATTATGCCGGATGGCCGTAGTTGCACCATTTACCCTGGATGCACCGAAAACAAGGAAGTCACTCCATGACACATAGAAAAACTCTGCACATGATCAGAGAAGAAACCTTATGAAGAGTGCAGTTTTGGGTCTGACTTTTACGGGGGGCATGATGTTTTTGGTTGGCTGCACAGCTACGGAGTCTGACAAGTCGAACACCTTCACCTTTACTGCGGATCTACCGAAGAATTTCGCCTACGTCGCGACGGTGAGTTACGTGCCCGTTAAAGGCCAAACGTGCGACTTGGGTAAGCGCGACAATCTAGATTCGCAATTCAACCGTGAGTGGCGAAAGGAGTACAAGCCGGATTCGCAGATTGAAATACGGCGCTCCAGTAAAGGCTGTGAGTTGGTAATCAGTCAGATAGACCTTGAAATCAACGCTACCTATGGTGATGATTTCGGAGACATGGGAAGAGACTCGGCGGGAATTTCCGTGCGCGAGGATCTTTTGAACATGGACAAAGGAGTCTTCAACACATCAGGTGAGAGCGAGTTTTCTGGTCAATGCCAGTGGATGTTCCGCACGGCGGGTGGTTTGCGTCGACTCACAAAACTTCTCGACTGTAAAACATACGATCTGGTTGGAAAGCCAATACCAGGTAAGCCCTCTGCCGCGTTTACCCTGGATCAGCTGCCAGGTAAGACCGTACGGTTGAAAATCAATCTGGCTGATGAGGAGAAACCCGCCATCGGAGACACTTGGATCAAAGTGCCTAATGGCTGGAAACGCTGCATGGGTAAAGGATTTAAGGATCAGTACGCATTTTGCTATGGCAACGACAAGGACTTCAGCAGCTTCATTATGCCGGATGGGCAAAGCTGCACAATTTATCCTGGTTGCACTGAAAACAAGGAAGTCACTCCATGACAGTAAACTAGGTCGGTTTTGAGCGTGAGCATAGGTGTTGCCTCTGAATTTCTTACAAATGGAGTACAAGTCATCCCGAGGGTTAGACATCTGTTCTGCATGCATACAACCATGAGCTTGGGCAATGGACGAGCCCCCTGAAAGACAGGACACCGTTTCCCCCTTAAGATAAGGGATAGGCAAACGGTTATGTATATGACTAATAGTAGTGATAAGGGTGGGGAGTTGCTGGGCCAGGAACGGCGTCGCCGTTGGAGCCCAGAGCAAAAGCTGGCGATGGTTCGCGAGAGTCTGCAACCAGGACAAAGTGTTTCGGTCGTGGCCCGGCGCCATGGCGTGAATGCCAACCAGCTCTTTCAATGGCGCAAGCTTTATCAGAATGGCAGCCTCTCGGCGGTCAGTGCCGGAGAGACCGTAGTGCCGGCATCTGAGTTGGCCGACGCACTCAAACAGATCCGTGAGTTACAACGGATGCTGGGCAAGAAAACCATGCAAGTCGAGATCCTTCAGGAAGCCGTGGAGATTGCTCGGTCGCGAAAATGGATTGCGCACTCACCCTTGTTGCCGGGGGACGACCTGTGAAGCTGATCAGTGAAAGTCTCGGTGTAGCGCGCTCGCAGTTAACAGCTCGACTCAATCCTAAAACGGTACCTGGCAGGCGTCGCTGCGTGCTGGACGATGCCGCGTTGGTCAAAGAGATTCAGTCTGAAGTCAGTGAGTTGCCCAGCTATGGCTACCGTCGTGTGTGGGGCTTGCTCCGTCGTCGGCGTGAACAACAGAGTCAGGCGCCGATCAACGTCAAACGGGTCTATCGCGTGATGCGCGATCATCAGTTACTGCTGGAACGACGGATTAAACAACCCGGCGTGGCACGCCGCCATGAAGGCAGGATCGCTGTTGCCTCCAGCGATACCCGCTGGTGCTCAGACGGGTTTGAGTTTCGCTGTGAAGACGGCGACAAGCTGAGCGTGACCTTTGCCCTGGACTGCTGCGACCGCGAAGCCATCGGCTGGGTGGCCAGCCCGACCGGGTACAGCGGCGACGATATCCGCGATCTGATGCTGGAAGCGGTGGAAACACGCTTCGGTGAAGAACCGCCTGCCACCCCGGTGCAATGGTTAAGCGATAACGGCTCGGCCTACATCGCTGAACAGACACGCCAGTTTGCCCGACAGATCGGCTTGCAGCCGGTGACGACACCAGTGCGCAGCCCGCAGAGCAACGGCATGGCCGAGAGCTTCGTCAAAACGATCAAGCGCGACTACGTCGCGCACATGCCCAAACCTGACCGGGAAACGGCACTACGCAACCTGACGATTGCCTTTGAGCATTACAACGAGGAGCATCCGCACAGCGCGCTGAAATACCGTTCACCACGGGAATTTAGGCGCTTGGCAGCGGCATCAATTTAACGGGGTATAGGTGTCCGGTTTGATAGGGGCCAGTCCAGGCAACCGCGTCGCCCCGATCAACCTCTTGCTGCTTTGATTCGCATGTATTTCAACCTACGAGGTCGTTAGAAATTCGCTAGCGGGTATGGCGACGCGTTGCCAGCCTTCGGAAATGACTTCTGACCGGCAACCACCATTGCGTTACTTCTCACCCGACCAATACCAAAGCGTATCGCCCCAGCTTGAGCCGCTGAAACTCGGCAGGATTTCTCCCTGATTGAAATAACGTCGGGAGTCGGATTGGGCTGGACTGAACCAGTAACCTGCCACGCTGCACGGTTGACCGGCTTCAAGGCGTGCAGGAGTTTTTGATTGACTATCTTCTTGGTCGAAGCGAGCGTACCAGCGGGCTGTGCTGTCTTCTTCGAAGCAGTTTCCATAAGGAGAATAGGTGTGCAGTTGATCGGGATTAGGGATGCGCAACGATTTTACGACTCGATTGACCGCCACATAGGCAGAGGGAAGCTGTTCATTTTCTGCACCCAACTGGGGGAGGTCACCCGCACGGATGATCAGTCCGTTCTCGTAACTCAAAACTTCTACATCGCCACGCCCACCAAAAGCATGACGTAGTCGGTCTTCGCCCCCGATCCGCTCCACAAATTGCTTTCCAAGAACGGTGTACCAGTTCACGCCCTTAATGTGATCAAGCAGTTCTCGCTTAAAGTTGTGCACCATAGAGTCCACTTCAAGTCCGGAGAACCGCTGAGCAAGCTGAAATTCCATAGGCATGTAGCTATCGAAGTCATAGGGTAGAATGCTGGAAAGGCCGCCATAACCATGTTCGGCCCTAACCTGGTTAGAGAGGTAAACCAGCCAGTTCTGATATCGAGCAGCGCCATCAGCTTCCTGCAAAAAAGCCCAAGGCAAAGTGATCTTCAGATAAGAGCGTTTCTGGTCGCCATGGACTTCGAAGGAGTTCAATGCTGAAAGGCTGTATTCAGCGGCTTCATTTGCGGTCGGAGCACTGGTAATGTGCCATTCATATTGTTCGTTCGAGTCAGTTTCAAGAATCTTCAGAGTCGTTTTTTTGAAACTATCGTCGGTCAGTTTTTTATAGCGACCATCAAATTGCCCTTTTAGATGTTGACCAAATTCTTTCTTGAACCGGTCGAAGCACTCCATGACTTTTTTCTTGTTTTCAAGCAAGTAACCTTCTTTGAAATACACCGTAGCGATCAGCCCCAACCTGACCACTGGCGTGTTATCCGGCAACTCAAAGACTAAATCTGGTGCTTGCTTAGTCAATTTTTCCAATGCATTCATAGTCATCTCTTCTATCCGGCAACAGCTGCTGCATTAATCGCTAAACCACTCAAAATGCTGGCTAACAAGAGCCACGAAGCCTGAGCCAAGCGCACAATAACCAGCAGACTGGTAAGGAGGGCTGCTGGAATACCCATTGCTACAAAGACTGCTCCGATGGCAAACACGATTACTACTTCTACAGCTAAAATCCCCAAATCGATCAAAATTTGCACCCAATCGACTCGCCGAAGCATATCGAGGTTCATGTCTGTAAAGTGCTGGATTTCTTTCCAGGCGGCTCTCAATTGTTCATCTGTCCAACGAATAACCTGAGTCCCCGTTTCACTGACCCATTCCCAAGCTTTTTGTGATTCGCGTCGAACCCATTCACCTTTAACACCGATCCATGTTGCAGCGTCTTCGAGATGTTGTTGTACTTCCTGCGAGAGTTTCCGAATACCTTGGGCTCCTTGTTCTAGAAGGCCATCCACGGCCTCCTGAACCTGTTGAGTCCAGCTTTCAACATGGGCAGGCCGGGGCGTCGGTGTGGGGCCATACGCGGGTACTGGAACAGGGGCAGGCCTTGGCGTCTCTTCAGGGCTTCTGGGGGGTAATAACACCGGCCATTGTAGAGGGTTGAATTCTCCCGTTGGCTTGTGCTCTCTGTTGTACTGGCGATCTCGTTCACGATCACCATCATCGCGGCAGTCGCTGATTTCCAAAACAGAGAACCGGTTCGCCCCCCCTGCGATATCCAGATAGGCCTCCCTTTGAGCCATTCCAAGTACGTCCCCTGGAAATTTCACTTCCACTAAACGTTCTAGATTATTCGGGTGAGCAATACCCTGATGATCAGGGCCGGCCTGTCCCGGCCAGCGAATACTCCGATTTTTTACGATGATGACGTCCGGGCGTCGCAGTAAGCCTTTGACCGAACCTTTGGGGAACGGAAATAAGGTATGGCGCCGCAGTGGATCGGGTTTCTCATCTTCGCCGAACCACGAGGAGCTGAGAAATGGTTTGGGTGGAAGGGATGCCATGTCAAAGCATACTTCCGCTTTATAGTCCCAGAGAAAATCCCAGCGATACTCGTCTGCTCGGATCAACCCACTCATGACAAGTTGTTTGAGCTCCAGACCTGTGACACCACCGTCCTTAGCCTTCTTGATAGACAACTTCGGAAACCGCGAAGCGTAATTCGCTTTTTCCATCAAGTAAGGCTTGTTGTCCGGGTTGGGCAGTGGAGCCTGTTTGATCGTTCCTTCAATGCTGGTATTAGTGCAGCCCTGCGGCGTTTGAGGTGGTTGCATGACTGCCATGTATCAGCCCTCCGAGTTGGCATTTTTGAAGTCCAGGGTCATTTCCTTTGGAGCACTTTCACCCGCCCTGATCAATGGTTCTTCAGGCTCTGGCTTACGAACTGGCGTCAACAGCTCCACTTCTGTTGGGTCGGTGCTATGCGCCAGAAAGGTCTTTCCTTCTTCGTTGGTGTAACCAGCAATACGCGTGCCGTCGGCCAGCTTCAATGTGTAAGGGCTTCCTACTAACGGTTCGCCTGTTTTTTCGTCCTGAAGCAGATACCGTGCTTTGTGACTGCGTGGGGCATTTTCGAGCAATTTCCCGAACTTGTCCTTATCAGCCAGACCTGGCAAAACAGGCCCCAATATCTGAATGCCCGTACCAACACCGGGCGAACCACCCGAGTTGGTCTTGACCTGCGCGCCACTGATGGTCACGCCACCCGCATCAACCTTGACGAAACTCCCGCCAGCCTTGGCCGTCAGTTCCATCCCGCCTTCCACCACGATCTTGTCGCCGGCGTGGTAGTGAATCTCCGTCCCCGCTTCAACAAACTGCGCCGTGCCGACCTTCACATGCTGCGTCACCCCAACCGTCAGGTGATCATCGGCCCGCGCTTCGGTTTTGCGATCCTGATGGGTGATACGGTGTTCTTCGGCCTTGAGTTCGGTGAGGGTGTTGGCTTCGACGGTATCGTGGCGTTCGTTGCCGACGCGGATCTTCTGGTCGTGCTCGATGTTTTCATCCCAGTTGCGCTGGGCATGCAGGTAGATCTGTTCCGCACCTTTTTTGTCTTCGATACGAAACTCGTTGTACCCCTTACCGCCCGGTGAGCTTAGGGTTTTGAAGGTGCTGCGGGTTTTGTTGGCCGGCAGATCGTAGGGGACGACGTTTTCCTTGTGAAACAGGCAGCCGGTGATCAGAGGTTGGTCGGGATCACCTTCGAGGAAGGTGACGAGCACTTCCATGCCGACGCGTGGAATGGCGATGCCTCCGTACGTGCTGCCGGCCCAGCCGGTGGCGACGCGCAGCCAGCAGCTAGTGTTGTCGTCCGATTGGCCGTCACGATCCCAGAAAAACTGGACTTTGACCCGCCCGTACTGGTCGCAGTGGATTTCTTCGCCCGGCGGGCCGGTGACGATGGCGGTCTGGCTGCCCATTACCTTGGGTTTCGGGTGTTCGAGGGCAGGGCGGTAGTGCGCGTCCCACGGGGTGGCAAGGAAGCGGTTGCGGTAGCCCTGGTGGAAGTCGTCCTTGCTATCGGTGACGTCGCTGGTAGTGTTTTCGCCCAGCACTTGCGGTTGCTTGCCTTCGTGGATGACTTCCAGCAGCAGCCACAGGTCGTTCCATTCAGTGCGGGGGTGTTCGCTCAAGGCCAGGAAATGGCCGCTGACCAGGATCGGTTGATCGCTTTTGCCTTCAGCCAACTGGTAGTCGCTGCGATGACGTTCCAGAGCGCGGGTCGCCAGTTGCTTGCCGCGTTCGCGGTCGGTGAAACGGCTGGGGTAGTCGTAGTCTTCCAGGTCTGGCAGGAATGAACTTTTGGCCGCGCCTTCAGGCAGGATGCGCGGTTTTTCGAAGTCGTAGTCGCGGCGGCTGACGCGGCTGGTGCGGGTTTCCAGGCGTAGGTTGAAGCGTTTGATCACTGGCTTGTCGGCGGCCATGCCAGAGTCTTGCTGGTAGCTCACGGGCGACAGTTTGCGGAACACCGTTTGATCATCGCCGAACACCAGCTTGTGGCCGCTGGCGCTGTGCTGGAAGTGGAAGTGAATGCCTTCTTCTTCGCACAGGCGCTGGATGAAATGCAGGTCGGATTCGTCGTACTGCACGCAGTAATCGCGCTCGGGGTAGACCGCGCCGAGCTGAAAGCTGTAGGCGTCGCCCAGAATGCCGCGCGCTTCGAGTACCTGCGCGATAATCTTCGGCACCGTCAGATGCTGAAAGATCTGCTGGTCATAGTTGTGCCGCAGGTAGGCGAGTTGCGGGACTAGGCTAATGCTGTAGCGGGTCAGACTTTTGCCGGAATCGCCCTGCTCAATGCGATACACCACGCCATGGATGACGCCTTTGCCGGTGGCTCCGTAGGTCAGGCAACCCGGCTTGTACAAAAGCTCTTCAAGTTTCAGGTCGGGACGGGCACTGACCAGTTCGATGTCAAAGCAGAACGGCTGATTGAGGGCTTCGCGGCCAACAAAACTGAGTACCTGAAGGTCAACAGATATGCCCTCCAGCGTGAGGGAAATATGAGTTGCGTTTGCGTCCAGCATGCCTTGAATTCCATCCATTGAAACGATTCAGGAATCAAGGATGGTGCGGGATTCGCTTCATTCCCTCAATATAAAAATTGGTGCAGGAGTTGTCTCAGCAAAAAATCAGAATTTTCCTACAGTATCATGCGCATCGGATATTCGTACTATTGAAGCGTCTCACCGAGATGGCGCCGATCAAAGAAGTTGTGGCCACCTATATAATGCGAGCCAGGAGACGCTCCGGGCCCAGCAGTCGCTGTGCAAGAAAATTCGAGTGAGCCGGTGGGGCAGTTTCAATCAGCGCCAACAGTAAAGTGGTCAAGGGCTCCACGAACACCACCATTTAGTATCAAAAAGCGGCGCGTATCAGTGATCCGGTGTGGTATCCAAAATGCAGTTCAATGGGGTTTATCGCTGAGGGTAACCCGACAGTCATCGATGAGTTCGTAGCTATCGCTACTCATGGCCATGCTGTCCAGTGTGGTTGCCCCTTCGGTAGCAACCGTCTTATCTCCACCCAGACCAGCACAATGGCCGCTGAAGATGTGAGTGTCGCCATTGCTCCTGATTTTGCCGCCAAAGCCCAGGCCGCGACCCATATCTGGGCTCAAGCTATCAGCGATGGATCCTATAAAAGCGAATTCACGGCAGGCATTCCAACCAATAATCTAAGCGGTTACAAGCCGCCGAAACTCTGCGTTTTCGCGAAATCATGCACCGTTCCTGCAGGCTCGATAGAAGCAGGAAAGGGTAAAGAGCCGGCGGATAATTTTGGTAAAGTCGCGGTTCTCGGAGCTGTTGGAGCTCCCGCAAGTGTTGAGGCTGGTTCCGGTGGCATAACGTACCTTGGTCGAATCTCCGGGCAGCTTGGCACTGAGGGACTTGGTAGGTGGGCCCTGCGCAGCGCTTTGACAGCTGGTTCGGTCGCTAGCGGATTACTCCTAGCGTTCTGGCCTGCCGACGTAGCTGACGGCAGTCTTTACACCGAGGAGCAACTGAGGGCTATGAGTGAGGCGGCGACACGGGTTCGCTTCCAGTTCCGAAGGGACGAAAAGGGAGAGGCTCAGGTCTACGGAATACATACGGCCCAGGCTTCTGGGATGGCAAGTGTTCCGGTCGTGAATGCTAGCTGGAGCGCAGATAAGCTGCACATTGAAGCGCATGTTGGCGGCATCACTATAATCTGGACTCCAAATGATGGCCCTGTAATTACTGCTCCAACGCCGTATCCAGGTGTGTCAGACGAGCTTTCAAAAGTATTGGTACACCCAATAGCCGAGGATATTGATACCCAGATCGAGATTTATCCCGCCGAAAATGACATAACCTGGCAGGACTGCATCCTGGTATTTCCGCCAAAGTCAGGTATTCCACCTCTTTACATTGTTTTTGCGAAGCCGGCAGTAAAGCCTTTAGAGGTTGGGGTGTACAAGGATCTGAGCAACAGAAGTGTGAAGGATACGCTTGATATTGACCATATCACCTCTCAAGCGGCACTTAGAACATATATCGTTGATAACTTCGATAACGTGACGCCGGAGGAGATTAAATACCTACTATCTCAGGCGCCGAGTATCGCGATTCCGCAGTCGGTTCACAGAAAATATAGCGAGACTTATGCCGGGCGAAATGTAAAAGCCAAGCAAAGACTCGACGCCTCAAATCTAAAAGCAGCAGTTGATAGTAATTTTGACGCTATCAAGCGAGGATTGCTCGAAGAGGGTTACACAGAAGGTGATATTGAAAAGGCTCGCGAAGAATTGCATAATCTGCATAAAGAGCAGGGATGGTACAAATGACTACTAAAGTAGACAATTACGTAAAAAGAATTGGTAAGAGCTATTCCACATTGCTGGCGGAAGGTACTATTCCTAAAACGAGTCTTCAGTATTTATTTGACGGTGATAATGAGCCATATTTGGCTGTTGAAGACGGTTTGAGCTTGAGCTTTTCTGAAGAGAAGATACTTCAG
This sequence comes from Pseudomonas sp. LBUM1669, assembly GCF_059695705.1. Taxonomy (NCBI): domain Bacteria; kingdom Pseudomonadati; phylum Pseudomonadota; class Gammaproteobacteria; order Pseudomonadales; family Pseudomonadaceae; genus Pseudomonas; species Pseudomonas sp. LBUM1669. The sequence continues at coordinate 1,333,964 of NZ_CP166784.1, forward strand.
CATGTCTATGTGACACTTCTTAAAACTGTTGAGGGCACCAAAGAATATAAGGGCCCCTTGCCTGAGCCCTTGGTCAAGCAGATCAACCAAAGCTGGGTGAGAGAAAAATTTGGTGCTCCAGTAGACTCAAAAGGGCCCGTGACGCTTCCAGTGCTCGGCAAGAAGGGTGGTTGGGATGCGTACACTCTAGATCCGAAGGTGTATGGATCAGTTCGGATGATCTTTCAATACACCGACTCGTTGGCTGTCAACGTAATTCACTTTAAGGGCCAATAAATAGTTATGGGGTAGGACTCAGCAGTTCTACCCTCTGGGCCCCTATAGCGTTTCCCCGCCTGCGCGATGGCTTTCCAGGTCTTTCCTTCGTCTGGCAACAAATAGACATCACGCTTGATCGTCGCCATAGGCGACACATCAAAAGGTCTGAAGATCGGTATACATTCCCACAAAAAGCGACTTTCCAAACGGGGCAGCCAGTTATTAAGCCGTCAAGTTAAGCAAATCAAAAACCACTTTCGCAAATTTACTGGCTTTGGCTGGGTCAGATAACAATTGCATCATCTGATTCTGGTGAGCATCGCCACTGTCCATAATTGCGTCATCTACCGCGTTGGCAAAGTTACCTAGCAGTGCTTGCTCAGCGGTATTGTTGGCCAGTTGCTGCATGACCAATTGGTTTTCACTGACCTTGTCGCGGATGGTGTAGGCGTAATTCACCATGTCTTTCTCAGTCAGTTGATCAGTCACAAACAGCTCATTGAGCCTTTCTAATATTTGCGAAAGCAGCTCTTCCTTGATGTCCTTTGCCGTTGCTGAGCCAAGCCCCTCTCCTGGTACCAGTTTATGGTCGGTCGAGTCTTCTATTAGCTTCAGGTCTTGCTGGCGTATTTTCGAAACGCGGTAGTGGCTGAGCACGATACTGTTGAGGTCAATATCATCCTCGTCCACAGCGGTTTCTCGCAGCATTGGGCTTAGGTTTCGCGCGTACAGGCTGAGCTTTTCCAACTGCTTGTCATCGTAATCGACGATCTGCGACATGAACTCATAGAAGCGCACGAAGGTGCCCAGATCCTTTTTGAAGATATCGAGGGCGTCCTTGGCTTGCTTGCATTCCTTCAGGTCGTTTTCCGCGTTGGCGATCAACACAGCATCTTGGGTCTTTTTAATCCGCTCAAATATTTCTTTCGAGTGCGCGTAGGCCTCAACCGCCTGCTTGTAGCTTTTCGTCCAGCGCTCTACCGCTGGCTTGCAAATATTGGCAATCGCCGCATTGCTTTTGTTTTTGACGAAGAAGGCGGCGCAGAACTGCTCAACCTCAGTCGACTTATAAATACCAGCGGCGTTGAGCTTCTCAAATAGATCGAAGATCAAGTCTGGATTGGAAACATCCGCCAGTACTGCCGTCTGAAAATACGGCTGGAACGAGTCGAGGATTTCTTGCGGCTCGTTGAAGAAATCCAAGATGAAAGTGCCGACTTCCGCCTTGCCCGGATAAGTCCGGTTCAAGCGTGACAGGGTCTGCACGCACTCCACACCGCCGAGCTTTTTGTCCACGTACATGGCGCAGAGCTTGGGCTGGTCAAAGCCGGTTTGAAATTTGTTGGCAACAATCATCACCTGATAATCATCGCTATCAAAGGCTTTGCGCATGTCGCGGCCTTTGAGATTTGGGTTCATGTTGCTTTCGGTGTATTTGGTGCCGAGTAGCGCGACAGCGTTGGGGTCTTTCTCGGTGAATTCCACTTCACTGGAGAACGCCACCATGGCATGGATTTTTTGGTAGCCCTTATCGACGATGTATTTGTCAAAGCACAGTTTGTAGCGCACAGCTTCTTTGCGCGAGCTGGTGACCACCATAGCTTTGGCTTGCCCTCCCAGCAGGCCCATGACGTTGCTGCGGAAGTGCTCAACGATAACCTGCACCTTTTGCGCGATGTTGTACTCGTGCAGGCGCACCCACTGGTTGAGCTTGACCTTGGCTTTTTTGCTTTCAACTTCCTGATCGGCCTTATCGATTTTTTGCGCCAGGTTGTAGGCCACTTTGTAGTTGGTGTAGTTCTTTAGCACATCCAGAATAAAGCCCTCTTCAATGGCCTGACGCATGCTGTACACATGGTAGGCCTCGGGCTTATTGGTTTTAGAGGGTTGCTCAGCTGGCTTGGGCAAACGGCCAAACAGCTCCAGCGTCTTGGTTTTTGGCGTGGCGGTGAAGGCAAAGTAACTCAGGTTTTTTGATGCCCGCCGGGACGCCACGGCGGCATCGAGGATGTCCTCAGAGTTGAGTTCGTCCTCACCATTGGCCTTGGCCTCAATCATCAGCACTTCTTTCAGCTGCCGCGCTGTAGAGCCGGTTTGCGAGGAGTGGGCTTCGTCGGCAATGATTGCGTAGCTGCGTTCTTTCAGGCTGACGCTATTCTCGATGGCGCGCAGCACGTAGGGGAAGGTCTGGATGGTGACAATAATAATGGGCTGTGAGTTCTCCAACGCGGCTGCCAGCTTCTCTGATTTCGAGCCATCACCTTCCTGATTATTGATGCGGCCAACCGCGCCATCGACATGTTCAAACTGGTTGATGGTGTCTTGCAGCTGATCATCCAGAACGGTGCGATCCGTCACCACAATCACGGAGTTGAATTGCTTGCAGCCATGCGCGTCGTAAAGCGCCGACAGCTGATGCGCTATCCAGGCAATCGAGTTGGACTTACCGGAGCCGGCGCTGTGCTGAATCAGGTACTTATGGCCAGGCCCTTCAGTGCGGGCTGCCGTGACCAATTTATTCACCACATCCCACTGATGGTAACGCGGAAAAATCAGGCTTTCTTTTTTGTATTTACGGCCTTCCCAATCTTCCTTCTCTTCAATTTGCAGATGTACAAAGTGTCCGAGAATCGACAGCAGATTGCTGGGCAGCAAGACCTCGTTCCACAGGTAATCGGTGGCGTACTGGTTAATGTCTACCGGCACATCGTTACCGGCACCGCCGACAGTAGTGCCCTTGTTGAATGGCAGGAAGAAGGTCTCCGCGCCTTCCAACCGCGTGGCCATATAGACCTCGTACTGGCTCACGGCAAAATGCACCAGCGCGCCACGCTTGAAGGTCAGCAGCGGTTCGGGCTTTTTGGTAATTGGGTCGGTGGCAAAGCGCGTGGTCTTATATTGCTTAATGGCATTCTTTACTGCCTGCTTGAATTCGGACTTCAGCTCCAGCGTGGCCACGGGCAAGCCATTTACAAACAATACCAAATCAATGCGCCAGGCTTGAGCCTTGCTACCGGTTTGTTCGAGATGGGTTTTGTTCGCCCAAGGAGAGTAAATCAACTCGGGGACGACACGGCAGCGGTTCTTGGCATAACGGGCCAAGGTGTCGGGATTTAGATCGTGTTCAGGCTTGAACTGGCACAGGCTGAAGCGGGTGCCACGGTGACGCAGTTCATGGCGCAACACGCCCAGGGTGCCGAAGGTGCGCATGTCTTTATTGGCAGCAATGGGGTCAGTCTTTTTCAGTTGGGTGGCGACACGGTCAAGAAAGTGGTGCTCTGGGTTGCTTGCATAGAGCGCGCAGAATTTTTGCCACTGTTCAGGCTGGGTGTCTTGCACAAAACCCAGCAAGTCCTCTGGGTATAAGGCCAACTCACGGTTGTAATGTTCAGCCTTGCCCAGCAGCCAGCCGTTGGCCAGTAAATGCTTGAGCATGTTGTTCTGGAACGTCAGCTCGTTGGCCTTACCGCCACCCAATGCACTCATGCTGCTTCTTCCTTGTTGGCTTCAATTTCTTTTGGAGCAATCCAGCTTCTTACATCAATTTTTCCGGTGACGGCGGAGGATATTAGGGCCGCACGGCGTTCGCACATCAAATTGATAGCCAATTCTGCATTCTCAGATTGGCTCGCGAGCTGTAAAAGTTTTACATTAATTTCAGTGACGAGATTTTCTACTTCTTTTTGAGGCGGTATTGGAATGTAAATATTGCCAAGAGCTTCCATAGATAAATTCGGCTGTGCAGCCTGAACGGCAACCTGCCATATATTGCTTTGAGCATACTCAGTTGACAGCCAATAAGAAATGTATTCTGAGTACGCTTTGTTTAATGGCCGTATAAAGCTAACGGCTTGATTGGTGTTTGCTGGTAACAAATCAGTAGTGATTACTGATGACAGTCCCGTTGTTGCGCCAGCAATAATTACAAGTACATCCTTATTTTGCAATCTACTTCGAATCAGTTGCTCATCTGTCTTTTCAGAAATATAAAATTCTGGCTGTGGTGCGACATAAAATCCTTTTCCAATATTTTCTGCTTTTAGAAAACGGATTCCAGTAGTTTCAAAATCTGACCCCATCGTGGATGGCGTTGTCCCTTTTGAAATAGTAGACGATAAGTTTTTAATTTTGCCAATGCCCCAGTGCTCCGGAACTTCGCCCAGCCACTGAACCCCCGATTCGCGCATCTTTGCGTTGGGGTTTAAACCTTTTGTGACGGCATGGCTAATTATGGATTGACGTTTCTCTTTTAACAGTTGGATAAGCTGTCGTTGTTTTTCGATCAGTGTATCGATTTTGCTGGTTTCGTGATCGAGGAAATTGGCAATTTCTTTTTTTTCAGTATTACTAATTGGCGTTGCAAAAAAATAGTTGTTTAGGTGTTCCTGAGTCATGCTTGGCAAAGCTGTATTGGTTGAATATCTTCCAAACTGAATTGTCAGTGCCAAGTAATAAAAATACTTTGGATAAGTATTTTTATTTATCTCGGTGTAGTACATCGTGTCCACTGTCCAGAATGGTTCGTTGATGTATAATGGCTTATCAATCGTACCTTTCCGACCAAGAAGTACGGATTCACGGTTGTATGTAAATTTAGATGCGTATGTGAACTGCCCTCCGGATCCTATAACAGGATAGCCTTCGTCGGCTTCAACAGCTTTATAATCTTGCCCATTCTTTATTTTTGCCATGAACTTCAAGCGGCTGACCTTCCATGAACTAGGTATCTCTCCGAGCCACTCAATGCCTGAGTCCTTATACTCAGGATAAGGCTTATATTTACCCGCCATTATGAGTGCACCATTTTCAGCTTTTTCATGATTTCAGATGTAACGGCATCAAGATCTGCATCTATCTCCAGTAAATCCCTTGGGGGCTGATACTGGTAGAAGTGACGGCTAAACGGGATTTCATAACCGACGATGCCGATTTCCTGATCTTTTGTGTCTTTCTTGCTCGCATCAATCCAAGCATCAGGGACGTGAGGTTGTACTTCTTTAAGGAAATAAGCCTCGTTGAGAGCGTCAACGCTCTGACTCGGGTCAAGTGCGACGTTTTCGTTGTCGCGTAGGTCACTATCGGTTTGGTATTCCAGCACTTCCCCGTTGACGGCAAACAAGCCATATAGGGGATTGGCTTTAGTTTTGTGAATTTTCTTGATGACCTTTTCAGCTTCTGGGTTTTTCCAACTCACGGCATCGGTAATCTGCTTTTTCTCTTTTGCATCCAGGGCAATACCCTGTTGCTTGCAGGTAACCTTGAGCGTGTCGTCAAAAGTATTTATGTCGTCGTGCTGAGCAGTGCCAATGATGACCTGCAAGCTTTGCGCCTTGAGTAACAGCCGCTTCTGATCCATCCACGTTGTTCTGTTGAGTAGATCCTTGATGTGTTTCTCTTTTAGATCGGCGAAGTGCAGTTTGCAGTAACGTCGAATGGAGTCTTCATGGGAGCTTAGCTCACCGTAACGCTTGCAGTTTTCGCCGTCGCTCCATCTTTCGCCCTCTACTGCGCTGAACTCTTGGTAGACCCAGCGCATGGCGCTGTTGAGGGGGCCTGGGGCGAAGCGACAGGTGGCCACTCGCTCCTCACTGAACTGGTAGGACAGACGCAACGGTCGCTCAATGCTGATACGGCGATAGCCGAACTCATGGCTGTTGAAGATCTTGCTGGCGAAGGTCTTGGCTGCCTCAACTTTCGGGTTGGCAGCCTGGCGGCCTCGACTGCTTTTTTGTGCGGCTTGTTTGTCCAGTTCGTAAGCGTCGACTGCGGTAAAGCTGCCGAAAGCGCGGATCACCGTCGCGATATCTCTTTCGTCCATTTCATTGCGTTTGGAACCGAGGGATTTGCGCATTTTTCCGCAAAGGTTCACGCCGTTGATCAGTTGTACCTTACCCTTACGCTCCTGGGTTTTTTTGTTCGACAGCACCCAGACATAGGTCGAAATGCCGGTGTTGTAGAACATGTCGGTAGGCAGCGCGACGATAGCTTCGAGCAAGTCGGCTTCGAGAATATAGCGGCGGATCTCCGATTCGCCAGAGCCGGCGCCACCGGTAAACAAAGGCGAGCCATTGAGGATGATGCCAATCCGTCCACCACCTTGAGAACCGTCGCGTAGCTTGCTGAGCAGGTGCATTAGGAACAACAAGGAGCCATCGCTGACTCGTGGCAAACCTGCACCAAAACGGCCACTGAATCCTTTTTGCGTGTGCTCGTCACTGATCTCTTGCTCGATCCTTTTCCAATCCACGCCAAAGGGTGGGTTAGAGAGCATGTAATCAAATTCAGTAGCGTAAAGCTGGTCGTTCGAGAGGGTGTTGCCTAGCTTGATGTTGCTGACATCCTGCCCCTTGATCAGCATGTCCGCTTTGCAGATGGCGTAACTCTCGGGGTTGAGCTCCTGGCCATAGGCGCGCATCACCGCTTTTGGATTGAGCTCATGTACGTATTCCATGCCTGAAGATAGAAAACCTCCAGTACCCGCTGTTGGATCGTAAATGGTTCGAATGATGCCGGGCTTTGTCAGCGCATCATCGTCTTCCATAAACACTAGGGAGGTGGTGAGCCGCACGATGTCACGCGGGGTAAAGTGCTCCCCAGCGGTGTCATTCGAGCTTTCCGCAAATCGGCGAATCAACTCTTCAAACACCAAGCCCATGTCGTGGTTGGAAACAGCCGCAGGGCTTAAGTCCGTCTTCCGTACCTTCTGGACAACCTTGTAGAGCAGGTTGGCATCGTTCAGCTGTCCGAGAAACTCGGTGAACTTGAAGTGTTCGAAAATCTCCCGTGCATCTTTGGAAAAGCCCTGCAGGTAGGACTCCAGATTCCCCTTGATGCCGGATTCACCGAGCTTGGACAGATCCATTTTCGAGGTATTGAAAAACGACAGCCCACCGCTGGCACGCAGGAGCAGTTTTTCCTGGGCTTCTTCGGAGATATTAAGTTGCTGGACGCGTGCATGCTCCGCCAGCACCGCCGTCTTGCTTGCCTCCAACACGCACTCGAGGCGACGCAACAAGGTGAACGGCAGAATGATACGACCGTACTGGCTTTGCCTAAAGTCACCACGTAGTAAATCGGCTAAAGACCAGATGTAGGCGGCCAGGTTGTTGGAGGCTTGCGACATTATTTGAAATTCCCTGCAGTGCTTGGCGGTTGCTGACGCGGTGCGGAGCACGATTATGAATAATACTGGGCGGCATTATGCTGCAACGACAGCACGTGGTTATGCCTCAAATTGGATATTTTCACTCGATGGATTTGCGTGGGGAATGTTCCACCCTGTGACGGAGTGAGACCTAAATCGTAAAAATTGCTTGGCAGCGTCATCAGTTTTATCGGCGCGCTGTGGTTCCATAAAGCTTCTGACAATTGGTCGCGAAGGCGTCAAGTGCAGCTTGGCGTTTTCGGGTGAGAAATTTCGGCCAGCCTCCATTCCATTGGTTTACGTCCCATCGTGCTCCAGCGCTCACTACGGCTATGCTTTGAGGGTCAGTTGAGGAGTTGTTCATCCTTTCCACAAGGCTGGTCGTTTGTCTGGTGGAGGTCGCTATGACCCGTACAGCCCAGAAAAAATCTAGCGTTCGGCGAGGCCGGCCCAGGCTTGAAACGCAACGGGCCCTCTATCAAATTAAGCTTTCCGGGTGGGATTTTACGTGGTCACTCAGCCTAGCCCTGCCCAACAATTTGAGGGCTAACGAAGGTCATTATCATGAACATATGATCCTGACGCTGAAGGGCGAAGTTCTCTACCCGGAGAGCTTCAAATACCCAGAAGTCGAATGCCAGCTATACGCAGATCCTCGATTGATGCAAGACGTAGATCCTCCAAAAGGAATCGGATCTATGACGGCAAGCGGGAAACGCCTGGTTGCGTATGTAGCAGTGCCTCGCGAGCGGATTGACGCCTTGGTTGGTGCGGCTGACCGACTTCTGTCCCTCGAGTTGAACGCCACCCCTTTGCACTACCGGCGTGCGCTGGTTATGTCTATTCATTTGGGTACAGAGCCAGAGCCCGATTGGTGATCCCCGTGCAGACGTAGCTGGATTCCTTCTAGATGGGTGGCAAGTTTTCTGGATTTAGCTCAAGTGAACGGCACTTATGGTAAATCCCTGGTTCCAGGAAGCGGACAAGATCAAGCGCAGAACGCCATCACTCAGGTGAAATCCACTTCTATCCACTAAACTCGGCTCTCGTGGGATTCAGTGAGAGCAGGGATGTGAACCAGTCAATCGTAACGCCCTACTATAAGCGTTGTGCACGCTCGTTCTTTCTTGCGCTTTGCTTGCTTCAGTCGGCCAGCTAAGCGCGGTTACTCGTGCTACCGAACCCCAGGTAGCAACGACAACGGCGTGGATATGGTGGCCCTAAGGGAGGGGAAGGGCCCGTTGGTGCAGGCAAAAACCAGCGGCACGGACGGTGCCATGTTGAGCTGGGAGGCCGTTAAGGACGTGGTGACAGGTGAGGCCTTCTATAGGCGTGGCCACCCCCACGTGGTTTTTGAGAAGGTTTGCTTCACGAATCAGTTCTTTAATCGTCAGGCTCATGAACATGCTGCGTTGAATTCGGTAGAGCTGCTAGATCAGAACAGCCTAAAAGAACTATTGGAAAGGTACCCCGTCATGATGCTAGAAGTGGAGAGGATGCTGTATTCCGAATGGTGACAAACTGATCTATGTAGCGTTAGAAAGTGAAACCGGCAGTAGCAACTGTTAGCGAAGTGCTTATCGCTGAATGCCGCTCTCCTTAACAGCCAGAAACAATCGAACCAAGCTCATTGATTTTCGTCTTGGATGACACCATATTGCCCGTGATAATCAACATGACATTATTGCCCGCCAGGAGCCCACCGCATGCTCGAGAAGTTACTCGGGTCAGTTTTTCCCCAGTTTGACCCCAAACATACCAAAATCCACTTGGCATGTTTTAACGGCAAGGTTGATCCTTTGGATGTCTACCTGGATGGGAAGTTTGATTACTGGCAGTCTTGGCAGATGCAGCGAAATTTTCAGCGCAAGTATCTGATTTCTGTTATCCAGATGCCCAACCCAAAGCACTGGCTGTTCGTGGGAGCGTATGACTCACTTAAGGCCACGCCAATCAGTGATCCAAGCACCAAATGCAAATTTCGCTACACGTTCAATCGCCTCGAAGAATTCAAGGAGCTTGAGGGTCGCCTGATAATCAACTTCCATCGTACCGACCGGCCTTCATATCGGCTTCTACATAATTGCATCGACAGAATGTCTATTTCGCAGATTCTGCCGTCACCTCTGACCATAGGCCCGTTCCCAGGATTCAAATCTGTCGAGATCAGCTTTCGTGAACTCAAGATCATCGCTAGGGAGAACATCCAGTCATGGGAGGCTGCTCTGTCAAGCGTGGCTGGCGTTTATCTGATATCCGACCGTGAGCATCAGATGCTGTACGTAGGCAGCGCTACGGGCGAATCAGGGCTCTGGGGCCGGTGGTGCGAGTACGCAAAGGGTGGGCATGGCGGCAACAAGAGGCTCAAGGCATTGAGAGATGAGAAGGGGACGATATTCACAGACGGGTTCCACTTCTCCATTCTGGAAATTGCAGATAAGCACACGGGCAAGGAGCAAATGCTGGAACGTGAAAATGACTGGAAGCGTCGACTTCTTACTAGAGACAGTGGTCTCAACGGTAATTAGCCCGAATGCGCATGTCAGCCTGTTCGTGGCTAGATCTAACCCTGCCCTGGGCAAGCCAAGCAGCCTTTGTGTCACCATGAGCATGTCTATGCCGCAGGCCATGAGCAAAACCAAAAACTACATTATCCCAGTTCATGATCTGGCGGTGTTGATCCAGTACTCGCCACCCCACGACGGCCTCCCAGGTTTCATCTGCTCCCTCCATGTCGCGCCTTGGATTTTAGAGTCGCACGTTGACTCTCCCATACTTGATCGCCAGGCTCGAATTGCAGGACGAACTTGAGACATCTGACGGATAGTAATTGGTCAGTATGGGGCGCTTCCGACACAACCCTCGCCTACGAGATCTGTTCTACCAGCGAACGGTGCTCATATGTGCTCCGATGACCCCGACGGCACGCTACACTCAGTAGCTAAAAACGGGAGGAACCTTGTATGTCGATGCTAAGGAATGCAGTGGAATCCATCCAGGTTGGGATGGAGGATTTCCATGAGGAGGATGATCGCAGAGTGCTTTCCGCAATTCGCAATCTGTACGCGGGAATCCTGCTGCTATTCAAATACAAGCTACAGCAGCTAAGCCCTGAAAATTCAGATGAAGCACTTTTGAAGACCAAGGTTATCCCAGTGACCGACCCTACAACCGGAGCAGTTATTTGGATCGGCAAGGGTAAAAAAACTGTAGAAGTACAAGACATCATTGAGCGTCTGAATGCCTTGGGCATTACTGGAGTGGACTGGAAGCTCCTCAAGGCGCTGCAAGATATTCGCAACGATATTGAGCATTACTATAGCCAGTTGCCTGTCGAGCGCATGAAGGAAGCGGTTGCGAACGCGTTGCACCTTATCACGCAGTTCTGTGAGCCACACTTGGATGAGCGGCCAGTGGATATTCTGGGCCAGGAATGTTGGGATCTCATGCTGAGTGTCACGGCGGTTTTTGAAGCTGAGCTGAGAGCTTGCCAGGAAAACCTCAACTCCGTCAGTTGGCCTTTTGGTGCCGTAACCGAATCTATTGATTCTATGGTTTGCCCGGAATGTGAGTCTCGGTTGGTGAAAGTGACTGATCCAACAGCTACGCGTGGCGCTATCACGTTTATTTGTAGCAGTTGCCAGGAGGAGGCTTTATACGCAGCGGTCGTTGGGCCGGCTATTTCTGCTCGTATGGCGGGTAGAAATCACTGGCGCGTTAAGGATGGCGACGAACCAGTTACGTGTACCTGCCCCGAATGTGGAGAGGATGCGTTATTGGTAGACGAGGGTGAGTGTGCGGCATGCTTCAGCGAGTTGGAATACTCTAGTTGCGAAGACTGTGGGGAGCCACTCTCCATCGAGGAACGGTTGTACTCCGAGGGTAAATGCAGTTACTGCCAACATCGCTACGACAAAATGATGGCTGAGTAACGTTTATCCCTCTTGCTAATCCCGTTTTGGCTGCTGGCGATGAACATGTAGCCGGACGACTAAAAAAACATTTTGCGATCAATCATCGCCTGATGGCAGTTTCCAGATGACGGATATGAATTTGTACGAGCAAGCGCTAGAACATATGGAGCGTACAGTTAATGTATTTTCAATGCGCGTCCCTGCACCAAGACGTGTTCAGTACAAGGATTCGTTCGTTTATCGGTATGTAGAGAAGACGGTACATCAAGCTTTGGTGCAGAAGCTCGCTCGGATGGTGAGCGGTCTCCATGCCGCAAGGCTGCTCTTGGAAGCAGGATTTGTTCAAGAGCAGGCCGCCCTACAACGAATTCTTGATGAGATCACCGAAGATATTTCATTCCTATCTTTCTCGGTAATACTTGGAGAGTCGACTCCTTCACATACGAGATATCTGGAGGATTTCTTTCAAGAAGAGTTTGATCCCAATGACGTTGCTGTTTCGTCCAAAGATCGGGCAATGGTTCCGAGGAAAAAGATTCGCGCGTATTTGGATCGATGTGTAAACGGCCCAAAAGGCTCAAGCAAGAACCTGGACGCATCCAGAACTGTCAGTAAGGCATATTCTGGTTATGTCCATGCCGCGTCACCGCAAATTATGGATATGTTCGGGGGGGCTCCACCAAGGTTCCAAATGCGGGGCATGCATGGAACCTTAAGGCAAGCCGAGCATCGCGCTGATCTTTGGAACTATTTCTATCGTGGCATCATGGCTTGTTGCTTCACAGCAAAGGCCTTTGGTGATGAAGAATTATTTGTTTCAATCCGCAATTTCGAGGCCGGATTTTTGCGGGCAACAAGTTCCGACTACCAGTCTAATGAGTGGCCATGAGAGCTGCATGCCTATCAAGCCATTGCGGTTAACTCTCCTGCGTTGGATCGGCCTTGGTATGTCGCTCGCGCCATTTCCGCTCTTCCTCTTTTAGATCGATTCCGTCGACGCTCAAAAAAAACTCATACTGGCTATATCGTCTGATTCGGATGAGTTCTGGGGCGTGACGACAAGGTAAGCTGAGATCCAGCTTTTCACCGCCAAATGCCTCTACTGCCACAGATAGGAGTTCGCCTAGGTGACTCCACGCCTCAAACGCAATGTCGAGAAGGTCTCGGTTCGGAAATTGTGGAATCATCCATGTGCGCCAAAGAGCCGGGGCGGAATCGCAATCGGGGCCTAGTCCGCGTAAGACTTTATTCGTTTTGCACAAGGCTTTATAACGCTCGTAAGCTGCATCCGAAGTTTCCCAAGGATGCACCTGAAACGGAAAGACGATCTTGATTTTGGCCCCTTCCGTTGTACCAATCCGGCCATGGCTATTTAGGTTCAGCGCTCCATGGTGGACGATAAAATCCCGCTGCTTACCCAGTCTGTATATGAAGTCGTTTTTTGAAAAAATATCGAATTGCGGTTTGATTTTTGCCTTCACCTCACGGTGTTTCTGCAGGTCATTACTCAATGCATCAGGCACTTCCTTCACCGCGCGCAAAAAAGAGTTGCACGAATAACGAAATGGCTCCGGCTCGTGATAGTGAGCTTCCATCTGATGTAAATGCCAGTGACATTCATTCCATCGGTCGAGAGAAAGCTCTAGATATCTATGCGGGCAATTTTCCATTGTCGATATCTCCTCTTACCGGTAGGTACGTCCATTTGACTGTGTCGGTTTTTACTCAGGCGTCATGAGCACCGCAAGCGTCATATTGATGAACTCTTCGTTCTTGCTGATTGTGTCCAAAGCGCCGCGAACATTGCCAGCGACCTCCGCTGATCCGCGCTGCTCGACCCAGAGTGTCAGCTCCATTATCGCGGCTTCGAGAGCGAGTTGGTTTTGATTGATCTTGAAGAGTAGGGAAGGGAGTAAGTCTGCGTTCGACATTGTGATTCCTCCATGAAAGAGGAAAGCGTAGCAGGCAGGGGTTGTTCCCGTTCAAGTTGCCTGGTGTCTGAGGTCAGCGCTTCCCTAATAGAAACCGGCTCCGTAAGTAGCTCTGCATAGTAGCGAGTGAGATGCCGTATCGGCACAGTAGGCATTCTGCGATGCACGCACTGCCAACGGCCTTGGATGTTCAGCATTCAATGCCGAGCAAACAGCGTCTGCCTCTGTCCTGGCCTTGTACACACCATGCTTGCTAGCTGAACCTCCCTCCACAAGGTCAACCACCCTGTATCGCTTGCTGCCATCGTCCAGTGTGGTGGTTTCAATCACTCTGAATCTTGTGTGCATGGTTGCTTTCCGTGCATGAGATTGGTGCCCTACAAGTACCGACAAAACAAGACGATTTCAAGAACGGGACGGGCTTCAGCTGAGACAATTTATGACAGTGCAATGCGCTCGTCTTTGCGGGAGAACGGCTTAGCAGTAGATGGCTCCCGAGGCATTTTCTAAATGTCGCTGCTTCGGGCCTCATGGCCCGGCTCGACGTAAACCCTGGCCAGCAATTCTGCCGGCATCCGTAGTATCTGCGAGGCTGCATCTTGGCGATCAGAGCTACCAGCTCTTGTGCAGATCCGGAAGGAGTTCCCTTACAAACCAGTCTGGTAACGCAACCTCAAGTGTGAGGAGGTCAGATGACGAGCTCACTACGACGCCGACGTCAATCAACCTGTTGAGCTGAGCGTTTGCGATGTCAGGCTGAAGTCCGATAAAGGTCACGAACTCAGAACGAGGAAGCGCGCCCTGGATCAGCATTGCCAGGAAAGCTGGTGCAATTTCTGCTCTGACCCCGGCCTCTGTTAAGCGAGGGTTTGTGTGGATCGCATGCGAAACAGATTCACGAAGTTTGGAACGATTCAGGGCTGCAGTCATGTAGTCCAGCTCCTCATGGCAGACATCAAGCATGAACTCAATGAAGCCGAGAAGGGCTTTGTCAGATCGCTGGGCACCGGCAGCAAGCTGAACATCTTGAGTGCTATCAGTCGTGTTCAGGGCAGCGTGATACTCCTCTTGCCTACGGGCCAAGCCGCGAGAAAGTGACCAGAGTTGCGGATGTAGCCGGAGCTGAGCCAAATGCTGGTGAGCGATCATTCTCGCCACAACACCATTCCCAGCTGGAGTTTGTAGAAGGCGATAGTGGTGGGCTAGCGCCGCTACGATGCGTCGACGAAGCTCTGGCACCTTCTCCAGCGTGGACTGCTGGTTCGCTGAGTTCAGTGCATTCTTCAGAGCTTCTGGCCCTGTGTGGTAGCCGTCGATGATCCTTGAAAAACGGGCGTCAGTGTTCATCAACAGTCTGCTCAAGGACGAAGCGGTTTCAGGCGCGACCATGCCGGCCAGGAAAGCTGACTTCGTTACAAGCAAGTCTGCGCGCGCTAGCATTGACGGAGGAATCGAGTCGGGGAGAGCTGGTTCTGAGGCATTCATGACGCTGACACTATCCATGCTTAAAGCGCTTGTCATGCAACAAGTGTAGATTTCGAAACGAGCGAAGCGGTGCATAGCATTTCGTGGAAGTCACGAAAGCTCACAGGCTAGGAAGAACTAACTACCTCTCCATACCATATCTTCCTGGTCTGACAGATCATACGTGGCGGGCAATGGGGGATATCGCTAATTCGGGCCACCTGGCCCGGCTTGATGGTAGGTTTTATATGGAGGTGAAAGTGCTGTCATCGATCAAGGAATACCAACCAGGGCCGCAGATCCCACCGAGCATTTGGATGACCCTCGGACTGCCGTCACGCGGCACCAGGCTTCATGACCTAGTTCACGAAGGACTACCTTTCGAATACCTCGAACGGATAGCAAGCCTCTTGCAGGTGCAGCGAGGTGTTGTCTCCAAGGCTATTTGCATGTCACCCACAATGATGGCCCGTAGGGCAAAAGCAGGACGGTTGAACACGGTAGAAAGCGACTGCTTTGTCTCATTGGTAGCTGTCATTGAGGAAGCCCTTTCCCTTTTCGAAAACGATGTCGCTGCTGCAACGGAATGGATGAGTACGCCGGTTCGTGGGCTTGGTTCGAAGCGTCCTCTGGATATGATGGGGACGAGGGTGGAAACGAGGGCCGTCTTCGATCTTATCGGCCAGCTGGAGAAGGGAGTTCTTCTGTGAGTCCCGTCCGGCGGACTTATTGATAGCCGGCGGCGACATCAGAAAGTTTGCGCTTCACCCGTTAGCTGAAGCGCCCAACCTAGCGAGAGGGTGCTGGAGGTCAGAGACGGAGCGTAAACTCCTGTGCTAATCACCAAAGCAGCGGCCGCCAGTTGCGAAATATGAGTTGTTGTATAGAGCAGATCAACCCCATTCTACTCCAGTCCTTCACCAACGGTGTTCGGTAGAGGAGTGTCAGGCTCAAATTTGGCTACGTTGGATAAATACGCAGTGCAACTTAGATCGGCTGCCTTGAAAATTTCAGTGCTT
Source organism: Pseudomonas sp. LBUM1669 (assembly GCF_059695705.1). Taxonomy (NCBI): domain Bacteria; kingdom Pseudomonadati; phylum Pseudomonadota; class Gammaproteobacteria; order Pseudomonadales; family Pseudomonadaceae; genus Pseudomonas; species Pseudomonas sp. LBUM1669. The sequence continues at coordinate 1,349,694 of NZ_CP166784.1, forward strand.
TTACCCCGGTAAATTGAAAGGATGACAGTAGCCATAGATATGTAATGTTTGAACGTTGTTCGCAAGCTGCTATGCCCCATTTGGCTAAGAAGCACTTGGGCGATAGCATAGTTGAAGAGAACTTCATTTGAGTTTACCAACTCATCTCCGAAGGACTGAATCATATAGTGCGTAGGCCACCAGTCTCTTGCATCGTAGAATGTTAAGCTAGGGCGCAAATTTGGATCAGTACGCAGAGCTTTAGCTTTCGCTGCATTGGTGCGTTGCGAGATCATGTCAGGCGTTACAGGATCACCATCGTGGCTAAGGAAGAGAATCGACATCGGTGGTTTGCGGCCATATTTTTTTTCATATTTCAATGCCCGCTCAGGGTAGAGAGGAGTGATATAGGATTCCTCCAAGGCTTTAAGAGCATCTCGGTGCAAAATTATTGTGCGATCTTTGCTGCCCTTACTGTTCGTGATGACATAATCCGTAGTCGTATTATTCATGCCCATTGCAGAAAATGGCATGATGTGGTTGTTCTTTCCATTTCCGTAATAAGGGAATCTGCAGAGATCCATCGGGCGCATAGCTGTACCGATTGCGAAGAGTAAGAGCGAAGAATAAACAGGGTCGGTATAGTTGGACGTGAGAGTCTTAATTTCGTGAGGTGTAATTAATCCATCGAATGAAGTCTGTCTATTAACTTTGTCGAGAGTACGAATGCTAGTTGAGTCAATGATGTCTCGCGCTTTCAATGAAATATATGACTGATAGCGAGCGCTTTTAAATGGGGGTATCCATGTTTTTAGCTTCACTTGGATTGCGACAGGAAAGTGCGAGTCGCCCAGCCATCGAAAGTAATTCATTAAAAGCATCGCGTCATCGAATATGGTAGCGCTGGACGGCTTTGCTTTATTTTTCTTTACACGTTCGATTTCACGGCTATCTTGCCACCGCTTCACATGCTTGTTTAGGACGGAAATGTGATAAATGCTAGGTGGTTTTTCTTTGAAATCATCTAATGTAGAGAGGTATCGATAGAACATAGATATAATACTCGCGTACCGCGAAGAAGTCTTCTTGGATTGTCGAGTTTTCTCATATAAAAAGAGGTTCGCATGACTCAATAGCGTACATTGGGATTTTCCCTCATGTATCAAAACGAAATGCGATATCTCGCGTCCGGTGCCAGTGGGGGTATAAGTTAGAAATTTTTTAGTTATGATAAGCATTCTATATTCCCGGCGATACGACATAGTGAATCACTTGCTCGATCCCTTTGAATACATAAACATGCTCAGCTTTAGAAGCGTGGGTGACATCCTGCTTAGGTACATTGATAGATCGAAATTTCCGCTGCGCTGACGATTCTGAAATTGATAGACACTCTGGCACGTAGATGATTTTCGCACCAGGGAGTGTAATGGAAGATATAAACGACTTGATCTCAATATTGGAGTAGAGAGGCAGGCGTATTACGATTTCATCAGACAGTGACGGAGGGAGCGAATCCACGAAGCTGCTGAAATCACAGATTAATCGTTCTAAGAAGATCACAAGTCTGGTGTGTTTGCTTTTGAAGGCGTTGATCTTAGAGATGATTTTGGCAATTTCGTTATCTTTGAGATCTAGATAGTTATCATAGTTTTCATCTCTTTTGTAAGCGAGCAATGCCGGCATGAGATTAGGCTCTATAACTAGACGCTGAGCGTTATGAGGTACAAGTTTCTGATTTGTCTCGTTTAGTTTGACCTTGGCTAACTGAACTTTTAATTCATTTATTTGATGGGTGTAGTTCTCAATCAATGAGCTTTGCTTTTCGAACGCGAGAGTGATTTCATCAGTCTCATAGAGAGTAATATCGTTTTGCATCAATGATGTGATATAACTCTCGACTGTTGAGCTCAATTTTCTTTCGTGGCTTGCAACCTGGGTGCACAGTGCTTTCTCTAACTCAAGTACTCTGTGGCGAGCATCTATTAGGAGTTGGTCAACAGCTTCTTTCTCTGTTTTTGGAAGCAGTTCCGCGACATCTTTTATCCCTTTTATGTAGTCAATAAGATCTCCGTGATAGCGGTGGAGGGCCTGACGCGTAATATTAGCCGCATCAGCAATCTTTCCGACCTTCAGCGATTCAATGCCGCCTGAGTAGTAGCCTTGTATGATCAGGTCAATTATCCGCTGACGAGTTTCTGTGTTCATAACACCCCCTCCAGCACCACGGTATCATCTGCTGGGGTTTGCTTGAAAATAACGCCAGTGGCAATTTGAGTGTTATACCGACTAATTGTAGTCGAGTTCAAATTTGTCAAATGATAGCGGTACGATTCTATTTTGTTTATAAGCACGCGTCGGGTTTTTTCCGGCAGTTGATTGAGCGAGTGATCGATAATACGTTGATAGAATCGAATATTACCCTCTAAGGAAGCGCGCGCTTTATCTAGAACAACGACTTTCCGACATTCATAATGGCAGTTGGTTGGATCGGGTCGTGCCACTTCATTATCAAAATTTCGTCCAGCAATGCATGGTGGAAAGTTTTCGGGCTCAAAACTCTCAGCTGTTACGCAATATGTGCCAACGGCGGTTCGCTTAATGAACAAAGGTTCGCCGCCCTCCAGTAAGTTAGAAACGAACTCAATGAGAGTAACCCTCAGTTCGCGACCGTTGTTTTTCAATTCCTCTTGCTTGCCTGCTAGGTTTTTGGCAATGCGCTGAGCCACTTCACCAGAATATGCTCCGTAGTGTATTTGAGTAATAATATCGTGGAGCTCTTCCGTGTAGGAGATCTCGATTGCGGCGGCCACACATCTAACCATTGCAGGGTTGCGCGCTATGTATTGCATGGTCATATTGAAATTTTTATGACCAAAAAGCGCCCTTATCAAATCTAAATTGCGTTCATCCTGATTGATAAGAATCTCAGCAATGGTCTTGCGGAAGCGATGAGCGTGGATTCGCTCTATGGGTAATTCTTCTTTAAGTTGGGCGATAACATGTGCCAGCGTATGGGTGGTAATCGTTGTTTTGGTTTGCATAAATCGATTTGATTGAAATAACCAATGGCGTTTTATAATGCATCCGAAATTCGCGAGCTTGTCGTAAAGAAACGCGCATTCAGCGACGAATTTTGGTAGAGGTAATAACTCTACCTCGCCATTGTAGATCGGGTCTGCGGCCGTCTTCCAGCGAACGATTCGTATCCAATAGTCACCTGATCCATCGGGTTTGTCATTTGTAATATCAGACATGCTGAGCGGAGTGAGTTCGGAGGCTCGAGCGCCAGTTACCAAGGCTATTATGATAAATAACGCATTCCTGACGTGGTCAAGCGCAATGGAGAAATTCTCTCGCCATGTATAGCTATATTGTGTTCTTCGAGTTTTAGATTTCCAGTGGTTGCGATTGAGTTCCATTACTATTTTTTCATCTACTAATACGCGAAACTTGTTTTCAAGTTCCTCATCTATGGACGATAATACGATTCGCCCTTTGGCGCGCTTACTAATTTCGGCGATATGCAGTTCTAGTTTTTCTAGCTCCGGTGCAGCTTTCTCTAGCCAAAATAAAGCGTATTCAACAAGGTGGCCGAGTTCCTCCTCCGAAAAAGCTGTCCAGCCTAGGAGCGAATTTTGTATTTGTTTATAAATATCAGCCTTGCGCTCGGGTACATCAATTTTTTTAAGTGGGACTGTTATCCTAAGTTCTTTCGGGATTAAATGCTGATCTGAAACAAGTATCCATAGTTTCAAAACCCTGAAGAGATTCTGATAGTGTTTGGCGCTCACGCCTTTGGCCTTGTCCAAGGCTTGGTTCAATAATTTTGCGGTAATTAGCGTCAAATCTGTACTTTTGGCAGTTATGTGAAAGCTTTGAAAGATATAGCGCTCGATAAGCTTGAATTCCAAAGTTCGATTGACTGCCGAACGATTGCTCTTGATTCCGCCAAGTAGCGAATGCTGAGGCAGCATGTAGAATGAAAGAGCTCGCTTTAATTCGTTTCCTTTTTCGATCTCGCTGTCGAAAGATATACGGAGTTGAGTGCTAAATTTTGAATTGTCCAACCTCCAGTATGCATCGCGATACAATGATGCTGACGAAATTGGGAACCATCCTGCGGTTGCTTCCAGCTGCATGATTAGATCGCTTGTAGTCGGTCGGAAAACCTGTTCTGTCGCACGAAGCAGTTGTTCCAGTTCTTCCTCGGCTTCATCATTGACATCGCCTTCAAATTCGTCGAGAAGCAATTGCCTGTACTGCTTATCGCTAGAAACGGCTTCCGCGTTTTCCAGAGTGCTTTGTGTGTGGTGAGCTAGAGTTAAGTTACTGTTATGCATCAAGTTCACCCGTTCTGAAAATCAACTGAAGGTCGCGCATCTCCCGTGGCAGTAGAGGTGCATTAGCAGCTCGGTAGCGGATTGCATCTTTGATCGCGCCTTGATCATTCCAGCGATCAAAAATTGAACTGATTGCTTTATGTTCCGCTTCTAACTCAGACCCAAAATCAGACATTCGGTGATCCCGCATCAGATCATCAATGTGGCTAATTCGCTCTAACAGGTAAGGTAGAGAGTCTTTGAGTATCCAGATTTGGCTGCAAAATATGCATTTCTCGAGCGCACTACAAAGCTCTTCCGCTTGCAATGCTGGTGCTCCAGCCCAGTCAGGATTTTTGCGATCACTACAGGCCCATAGCACCCTATCAAAGTATGGGAGAGTGAATGCAGTGAGCTTCGGTTTTGAAGATGCGGGCTGCTCCTTGCTGAGCAAACCGCTAAATTTTCGAGCTCGCACTAGCTCAATGACGTGTTCAAGAGCATCGCGTAGACGTGTATATCGTCTAGAGCGTGCAAGCGAGGAGTTGTCATAATGCTCATCCGTGGTGTCACGAGAGTTGTGCCCAAGCAACTGCGATAGAAAAGCGAAAGGTGTGTTCTCCGCATTGTAATAGACCCACGTAGCTCGCAAACGACGAGTTAACGACTGCGCAGATTTCAAGCGAATTCCGTTATCAATGACAGTGTGCTGAGCAAGAAAACTTTTAACCTCTCTTCCAAATGCTGTTTGGAAATCTAGTGTGCCGAGTGGGGTGTATGATGACCATGCACTCCATGACCTCACGTAAGCGAAAAGAGAATTCACTGGACGATTTTTGAAGGGGTCAGTACGACCTTGTACATATCTGGAAATTGGGGCTGTAAGGTCTTTAGCCAGTAAAATCAGATTATATAGGGAGTAAGGATCCTCGCTATCCGTCCTGGCAAGCATCTGTTTCGGGGCATCGTAGGGAAGATGTAAACCCTGGCTCCGGAATTTCTCAGACCAAACGATTTTTATTCTCTCTTCGACTGTTGATGTTAAAGCATGCTCAAAGTTATCCTTGTCAATATCTAGCACAGTCTCTTTGTTCCAGCCAGCCTGCAACATCATAAACAGTGCTAGCCCCACGAGGTCATCCGCCGTTGGAAAATAAAGCGCCATATGCTCATCCATGCTCATGGACGTCGGTACATTGTGTTGTTCCTGAAATGTCCTGACTGCAGATAGCTTGTGGGCTAGAACCTTAATTACGTTATCTCGGTTTTCCTCGCGTCCCAACGATAGAGTATTATATTCTTTCCTTAACTCTTCGGAGCTGTAGGCGAAAGGAAAGTCATGCATAATAAATGTCTTGGTTACCCTATAGGGATCCAAGATTAATGACCAATGTAGAGACTTTCTTCGCACTGGCTCTGCCCGTAAGAATTTTTCAGGAATGTCCAGTGCGCTTCCAATGCGCTCATATAATTCATGGAATGCTTTCTTTAGATTCTTGTTGTTCGGTAAGGCGCGCGCTTCTGGGTTTTTAGCATGGTTAATCTTCGCAAATATTTGCAGCCTATCGGTGCGCAGTTTTTTCAGAAGGCGAACTTTATACCACCCGAACAAGTCTTCATCACTTATTCGAGTATCGTGTAGGTCATTTAGCTCTTCTAAGGTATAAGGCTCTGCTTCTTCAATGAATCTTCGGTTTTCGATTTTCATGCGGATCGCGTCGACTACATTTTTGGTACATGCAGTAAGAGTCGCAAGGCCATCCTCATAAAGAGGCTCCGAGGGAATAGATTGATCCATCGTGACTGCGGGTAGTTCTATTTTGGGAACCAGCTCTGTTTCGGCGGAGCCCATTACAAGAAGCGACTTGATCCTAAATGCATAGGCCTGAGTCTTGCCTTCTTTCCTTAAATGGGTCATGTAGGATTTAAATACTGACGGGGTGATGTCTAAGAAATGTGTAATCCGAATCTCTCGGCCTGAATTATAAATTACCAGAAAGTCAAAGAGGTATTTCAGAGCTGTGAATAAAGTTTGTGTCCATCCAGCGACCCTACTTGGTGACAGCTTAACGACAAGATAGTGAATGGTGATACATAGGTTTGAAGCCGGATCAAACCCTGGATGATCAAGATAACTGCATTTGAGCGAAATCCCATTCGAACTTGTGACCTCGGCAAATGGGAGCTGAGCGTCTATCTGCTTATCCGAGTTGTCTGCCCGAGAATTCAGTGATGGTTGAGAGCTCTCACAGGCCTCTCTGATCGACTCCGTGTCCACCCTCTCATAAAGGGCTGTGACGGGTTCGAGAGTGGTGGCTTCAGTCACGACCACCTCCCTCTGCCCATGCGATTGTGTGTACGGTCTTGCTAAGAGTCTTTGGTTCAATCACTGGTTGCGCCCCGTTTACGTCTAGCAGGATGATAAACTAAACCTAGCTGTTTACCTATTCTACATAGAAAAACTAAGGCTTGATCTTCCTCCTGCTGGGCTTGCAGTTGCCGGACATCATCAAGGCCGTGGCCAGCCATGAAACTTCGCTGTGGCCGACCTTGCTTTACCGCTGCCTGGACGTGGTGGCGATTTTTCTGGTGCTGCTGGTGTTGCGCTTTGTCTGGGTGCAGAGCATCTGGCGTTTGTCGGTTCTGCTGCGGCGATTGCGCGGCAAAGGCGAAATGACTCAAGTGCCGACCGCGCGCTCCTGCTGGCTGCTGACGGTCGGCGGCGTGCGCGGGGCCGTGACGCTGGCGGGTGTACTGTCGGTGCCGCTGCTGATGGGCGGCGACGCGTTTCCCGAGCGGGATCTGCTGATCTTCATCTCGGCCGGGGTGATTCTGCTGTCGCTGATTGCCGCGTGTATTGCGCTACCGTTGTTGCTGCGCGGCATTGAGAAAAGTCCCGACGACAAACGCCGCAATGAAGTGCGTGACGCCTGGCGCAAGACCGCCGAAGCGGCGATTCATGCGCTCGAAGCCGAAGAGGCCACTCCCCAGGACGCCGCTCAGTCCGCGTTGGCCGCCGAACTGAAGGCGCGGATCATGTCCGAGTATCGTCATCAACTGGACGTGTTCAATGATTCGGCGGAGGCCCAGGCACTGGCATTTCAGATGGATTTGCTGGAGCGGCGTCTGCGGTTGAAGGCGCTGCGAGCGCAGCGCCTGGAATTGTACAAGCTCAGCCGTCATCACCAGATTGGCGATGACGTGTTGCGAGAAGTGTTGGGGGAACTGGATTTGAGTGAGGCCAACCTAGGTCAAGTGAAGTCATGAGCGAATAGGCGACCTGACGGTTTTCAGCGTGGATAAACCGAGCTAATGAACTTGATATCTTGCTCGGACAGTTGGTTGTTTTGAGGAACTTCGATCTTGTCCCACATGACACTCGCGGGAAAGGCGTAATGCATGATTGATTTCGGGTCATAAGGTGTTTGACGGATCTGGCGGTAATCAAGTTTTTTCAGGACATTCCGGTAAATCTCTTCTTCGGTCCAACCGTGTTTTTTGAATTCGCGATAGAGGGCAGGTAGATTCCAGTCCAGCGGCGCATCGGGATGTTGGTGTTCATGTTCAACCCCAAGGGCATGACCAAACTCATGCATGACTGCTACCGTGAAAAAAGGAGACTGGTAGTCGGTGCCCAGCACCATTGTGGGCAGATGCGGGAGAATGTTTTGTGCGTCTGTCCCAATGACAGAGCTGTCTGCACCATCGTTCAGGTGAGACAGTAATATACGTATGTCGCCGTCATACAACTCGTCGTTATCGTCCAGTTCGATGAATTCAAAGTTCAGGTTTACGTGGGGTGCCCATTGTTTGATGGCAGCGACGACGGTCTGAAACATGGCTTCGTCATAGCGTGTGATAGCAATGCGCAGCGTTTGGCCGTTGGTCCAGAATTTGGTAGGCGCCGCGACGCTTCGTGCGAAGGGGGATAGGTAGTTACCACTGGCCTCGTTATCGGGGGGTTCGGAAGCGTTAATTGTAGAGCCGGCATCGTTGAGGTCGTACATGCGGCAGCAGGGTTTTGGAATGTTCATATGTTATCGCTACTTGTAAGTGTTTAAATAGTTTTGATTTTTTAAGATGCAGGAAAAGCTACTCGCGTGGCAGTTTCAGGTGTTCCGCATTCGGTAAGTTGTAATCGATATAAAGATAAGTAGCGAATGTTGTGGTGTTTCATTATGTTTGTGGTTTTGGCTCTTTCGCATTGCATTGCGCGCTGCGAATACTAAAAGTCCTCTATTTGGTTGTATATTTAAGAGTGGATAGAGGTGGCTGGGTGGCTTCTTTTATTGTGGGCATGCGAAGGCGCTACTAAAGAGTTAGAAGGGCGCTCAAGTAGTTTGGATGTTTGTAGTGGGTTAAGTTCGGCTTTGCAACAACGCCCCGCGCCATGGGTATGGCGCGGGGGGGGCAGTGTTACTTGTTGCGCGTAATAAAGGCGCGAATGCGTTCTGCGGCTTCTATGCATTCTGCCAGTGGCGCAACCAGCGCCAAGCGGACGCGACCTGCACCCGGGTTGAAGCCATCAACCGCACGGGACAAATATGAGCCCGGTACCACGGTCACGTGTTCCTCCACAAACAGATCACGGCAAAACTCCTCGTCATCGCCTTCAACATTCGGCCACAGGTAAAAACCACCATCCGGACGCTGCACGTCCATCACCGGGCTGAGGATTGCCAGCACCGCATCGTACTTCTCCCGGTACAGCGCACGGTTGGCGCGGACATGCACTTCGTCATTCCACGCGGCGACGCTGGCCAGTTGGGTCTGAACCGGCATGGCGCAGCCGTGGTAGGTGCGATAGAGCAGGAAGCCCTTGAGGATGTCGGCGTCACCGGCGACAAAACCTGAACGCAGGCCCGGCAAGTTGGAGCGCTTGGACAGGCTGTGGAACACCACGCAGCGCTTGAAGTCCTTGCGGCCCAGCTCCACGCAAGCACTGAGCAGACCGGCCGGCGGGGTTTGTTCGTCGAAATACAGCTCGCTGTAGCACTCGTCCGCAGCTATCACGAAATCGTATTCGTCAGCCAGGGCGATCAGTTTTTTCAGGGTGTCGACCGGAATCAGCGCGCCGGTCGGATTGCCTGGCGAGCACAGGAACAGGATCTGGCAGCGTTTCCAGATGTCCGGCGAGACAGCGTCGAAATCCGGGTTGAAGCCGTTTTCGTCCAGGCATGGCAGGTAGTGCGGCTTGGCCCCGGCGAGGAACGCCGCGCCTTCGTAGATCTGGTAGAACGGGTTCGGGCTGACCACCAGTGCGTCTTCGCCACGGTTGACCACGGTCTGGGTGAAGGCAAACAGCGCTTCACGAGTGCCGTTGACTGGCAGCACGTTGCGCGCGGGGTCGAGCCAACCGTTCGGGACGCTGAAGCGGCGTTCGCACCAGGCGGCGATGGCTTCGCGCAGGGCAGGGATACCGAGGGTAGTCGGGTACACGGCCATCTGATCCAGATTGTTTGCCAGGGCTTCAGCGACAAAGCTTGGCGAACGGTGCTTCGGCTCGCCGATGGACAGCGCGATGGCGCGCTTTTCCGGGTTTGGCGTGACGCTGCCGAGCAGGGCGCGGAGCTTCTCGAACGGGTAGGGCTGCAATTGGTTCAGAGCGTTGTTCATGAGGGGCCTCTTTAAATCTGGGAGCGAGCCTGTGTGGCGAGGGGATTTATCGCCGTTGGGTTGCGGAGCGGCCCTGGCATTTCAAAATTAAACCGCGTTTGCGACTGCTTCGCAGTCGAACGGGGATAAATCCCCTCGCCACAAAAGCTCTATCCCACAGGGAAAGTTGGTTAGTTCAAATACTCAAGCGCGACAGTTTGATATCCGGTTCATGACTGACGCTCAGCTGTTCGACGATTGCATCCTGCAAGCGGCTGCACAGCAATGGGTCGGACAACGGCTGGTTGTTCGCGTCGGTGATGAAGAACACGTCTTCCACGCGCTCGCCCAAGGTGGCGATCTTGGCGTTCTGCAGCGACAAGTCGAATTCCAGGAAGATTGTGCCGATGCGCGCGAGCAGGCCCGGCCGATCGGGCGCGCTAAGTTCCAGCACCGTCACCGGACGCTGCGCGTCGTTGTGGATCGTCACTTGAGGCGCAAACGCAAAATGCTTGAGCTGGCGCGGCACGCGACGCTGGATGATGGTCGGGTAGTCGTCCGGGTTGCGCAGGGCTTCGGTCAGGCCGTCGCGGATCTGTTTGACCCGCGTCGGGTTATCGCCAATCGAGTCGCCGTCAGCGTCGAGCACGATGTAAGTGTCGAGGGTGAACTGGCTGCTGGACGTGATGACCCGGGCGTCGTGAATGTTCAGGTTGAGCTGGTCCATCGCGGCCACGGTCACGGCGAAGAAGTCATGCTGGTCAGGTGCATAGATGAAGATCTGCGTACCGCCTTCGAATTCGCGCTGGGTGGTTTCCTTGATCAGCACCAACGGCCCGCCATCAGCCGGTTGCTGGAGGATCGCGTCACTGTGCCAGGCGACGTCGCCGGCAGTGTGACGCAGAAAGTAGTCATCGCCCAGTTGCGACCAGAGCTGTTCCACATCGTCCGGATCGGTGCCGCCGCGCACCAGGATGTCCAACGCTGCGCTTTGGGTCTGGCGGATCTGCATTTCGCGGTCCACCGGGTTTTCCAGGCCACGGCGAAAGGCGCGCTTGGTCTCGGTGTAGAGCTGGCGCAAGAGGCTGGCGCGCCATGAGTTCCACAGGGTCGGGTTGGTGGCGTTGATGTCGGCGACGGTCAGTACGTACAGGTAGTCGAGACGGGTTTCGTCGCCGACGGCCTGGGCGAAATCGTGGATCACCTGCGGGTCGGACAAGTCCTTGCGCTGGGCGGTGGTCGACATCACCAGGTGGTTCTGCACCAGCCAGACGATCAGGCGGCTGTCCCACACCGGGAGTTGGTGGCGCTGGCAAAAGGCTTCGGCATCCACAGCACCGATTTCCGAGTGGTCGCCATGCCGGCCCTTGCCGATGTCGTGGTACAGGCCAGCCAGGTAAATCAGCTCGGGTTTGGGCAACTTGGCCATGAGCTTGCTGGCCAGCGGGAATTTTTCCGACACCTGGGTGTACTGCAACTTACGCAGGTGCTTGATCAGATTCAGGGTGTGGGCGTCGACCGTATAGATGTGAAACAGGTCGTGCTGCATCTGCCCGACGATAAAGCCGAACTCCGGCAAATAACGCCCGAGGATGCCGTAACGGTTCATGCGGCGCAGGTTGCGGTGGATGCCGATCTTGCACTTGAACAGCTCGATGAACAGGCTGGTATTGCGAATGTCGTTGCGGAAATCGTCGTCGATCAGGTAGCGGTGCTCGCGCAGCAGACGAATGGTATCGGCGCGCACGCCTTTGATTTCCGGTTGCTGGGCCATCAGCACGAAGATCTCGAGCATGGCGAACGGTGTGCGACGGAACACGTTGTCGTTACGCGCTTCGATATAGCCATCGTGCAGCTGGAACCGCGAGTTGATCGGCTGCGGCGGCGCTTCGTCTTCCGGGGCGAGGATGACTTCTTCGAAGTGCTGGATGATCAGGTCGCTGAGCTGGGCAATGCTCATGACCACCCGGTAATACTGCTGCATGAAGTTTTCGATGGCTTGCTTGGCGTCATCGCCCTCGAAACCCAGCAGCCCGGCAATCGAGCGCTGGTGGTCGAACAGCAAGCGATCTTCGGAGCGACCGGCAAGCATGTGCAGCGCGTACCGGACCTTCCACAAAAACTCCTGGGACGAGGCGAGCAGGGCGTTCTCGCTTTCGACCAGGAAACCTTCACCGGCCAGAGCTCGCAGGTTCAGGGTGCCGTATTCGCGACGGGCCACCCACAGAATCGTCTGAATGTCCCGCAGGCCGCCGGGCGATCCTTTGACGTTGGGTTCCAGGTTGTATTCGGTGTCGTTGTATTTGTGGTGACGGGCCTTTTGCTCGGCGCGCTTGGCCAGGAAGAAGTCCTTGCTCGGCCACATGTGCGCGGTGCTGGTGACGTCAAGCATGCGCTGGCGCAAACGCTCGGGGCCGCAGATGGTGCGGCTTTCCATCAGGTTGGTGACAACCGTCAGGTCGGCGCGGGCTTCAATGGCGCATTCGTCCACCGAGCGCACGCTCTGGCCGACTTCCAGGCCGATGTCCCACAACAGCGTCAGAAAACGCTCGATGGAATCACGGAATACTTCGTGATCGGCGCTGTCCAGCAGGATCAGCAGGTCGATGTCGGAATAAGGGTGCAACTCGCCGCGACCGTAGCCGCCGACCGCGACCAGCGCGATGTCGGCGTCTTCGCTCCAGTTGAATTGCTCCCAGGCCTTTTGCAGGATGTTATCGACGAACCAGGCGCGATCCTCGATCAACCGGCGGATGTCCCGGCCGCTGCGAAAGCGCCCGTCGAGCACCTCGCGGGCCTGGCGGATCGCCTTCTTGAAGGCCGCGATCGGGCTTGCCTTCAGGGCCAGTTCAGCCTGGAACTGGCCGCGGTCGAAGAGTTCGGGATCCACCTGCGGCATCGATTGGCTTTCCTATCTATCTATAAGGTTGGGAGCTGCCTGGGGGCGGATCAGGCCGAAACGCGCGGGATGGTGTCATCGGCGCGCAAGGTGAATATTTCGTAACCGGTCTCGGTCACCAGCAGGGTGTGCTCCCACTGGGCCGACAACTTGCGGTCCTTGGTGATCGCGGTCCAGCCGTCACCCAATACCTTGGTGTCAGCCTTGCCCTGGTTGATCATCGGCTCGATGGTGAAGGTCATGCCCGCTTTCAGCTCCATGCCGGTGCCGGCGCGGCCGTAATGCAGGATTTGCGGCTCTTCGTGAAACACTTTGCCGATGCCATGACCACAGAACTCGCGAACCACCGAGAAACCGTTCTTTTCAGCGTGTTTCTGAATGATTTCACCAATGTCGCCCAGGCGGCAGCCGGGTTTGACGATTTCGATGGCCTTGTACATGCATTCCTGAGTCACTTGCGACAGGCGCTCGGCCCAGACCGGCACGCTGCCGACGTGGAACATGCGGCTGGTGTCGCCGTGGAAACCGTCCTTGATGACGGTGACATCAATGTTCAGGGTGTCGCCATCCTTCAGCGGCTTCTCGTTCGGGATGCCGTGGCAGACCACGTGGTTGATCGAGGTGCAGATCGACTTCGGGTAGCCTTTGTAGTTGAGCGGGGCCGGGATGGCTTTCTGCTCGTTGACGATGTAGTCGTGGCAGATGCGGTCCAGTTCTTCGGTGGTGATACCCGGCTTGACATGTTCGGCAATCATTTCCAGCACATCGGCGGCCAGTTTGCCGGCGACACGCATCTTTGCGATGTCCTCGGGGGTTTTGAGGGTGACGGTCATACAGGCTCTCTCTGCGCTCGATGGCGCTTGCTGAAACGAAATGGGCATTGCGCGATCGATCTTCGCGGCCCTGAAAAACGCGATTCTAACAGACGATCAGCGCAAATCTGAGCCTCTGTGCATCGCTTCTCTCTATAGATTGGCGCATTCTTGGGCGATTCCAAGTGCGCGGTTGAAGTCGCGCACCAGGAATTGAGAATCCGGGTTCCGTTTTTTTCAGTCCTGTGATATAAAATGCGCCGCTTTCCGGGGATACCCCGAAAGGCTTAAATCCACACACGTGTCGACACGATGACCTGGGTGCCTTCAGCTGATGCTGCTGGTTGGTCATTGGGATACGTGGAGGCCAAACCCGACTTATTAAGGAACTATCATGTCCCAAGTCAACATGCGCGATATGCTGAAGGCCGGTGTGCACTTCGGTCACCAGACCCGTTACTGGAACCCGAAAATGGGTAAGTACATTTTCGGCGCGCGTAACAAGATCCACATTATCAACCTTGAAAAAACCCTGCCAATGTTCAACGAAGCTCTGACTTTCGTAGAGCGTCTGGCCCAGGGCAAAAACAAGATTCTGTTCGTCGGCACCAAGCGTTCCGCTGGCAAGATCGTTGCTGAAGAAGCAGCACGTTGCGGCTCGCCTTACGTCGATCACCGCTGGTTGGGCGGCATGCTGACCAACTTCAAAACCATCCGTGCTTCCATCAAGCGTCTGCGTGACCTTGAAGTGCAAGCCGAAGACGGTACTTTCGCCAAGCTGACCAAGAAAGAAGCGCTGATGCGCACTCGTGATCTTGAGAAGCTCGATCGTTCCCTGGGTGGTATCAAGGACATGGGCGGTCTGCCAGACGCACTGTTCGTTATCGACGTTGATCACGAGCGCATCGCGATCACCGAAGCCAACAAGCTGGGCATCCCGGTAATCGGCGTAGTCGATACCAACAGCAGCCCGGAAGGCGTTGACTACATCATCCCAGGCAACGATGACGCAATCCGCGCTATCCAGTTGTACATGGGTTCGATGGCTGACGCTGTTATCCGCGGTCGCAACCACGTTGCTGGCGGCACCGAGCAGTTCGTTGAAGAAGCTCCGGTAGCAGCAGCTGAGTAATTGACGCCTTGGCGTTGACTCAGTAAGCAAAAAGGGGGCTTGGCCCCCTTTTTGCCACCTCGGAAACCGTTTGTCGGTAGCGCAGCTACAGCTTCTGTAACGTGCAGCGACTTACAAAGGTGTTTCGGGAAGAATTGAACGCCCGTTCGATCGGGTGGAATGGTTGATAACCTATCCAAGAGGATTTTTGAAATGGCAGAGATTACTGCAGCGTTGGTTAAAGAACTGCGTGAGCGTACCGGCGAAGGCATGATGGATTGCAAAAAGGCCTTGACCAAGGCCGGCGGCGACATCGAAAAAGCCATTGATGACATGCGTGCTTCCGGCGCTATCAAGGCTGCCAAGAAAGCAGGCAACGTCGCTGCTGAAGGCGCAATCGCTCTGAAAGAAGACGGTAAATCCGCCGTTCTGCTGGAAGTGAACTCGCAGACCGACTTCCTGGCTTTGCAGGATGACTTCAAGGCATTTGTCGCTTCCAGCGTTGAAAAAGCGTTCGCTGACAAGCTGACTGACGTTGCTCCGCTGATCGCCGCTCAAGAAGCCGATCGTCTGGTCCTGGTCGGCAAGGTTGGCGAAAACGTCAACATTCGTCGCCTGGCTCGTGTTGAAGGTGACGTTGTTGGTGGTTACCTGCACGGCAACAAGATCGGTGTTGTGGTTGCCCTTAAAGGCGGCAGCGTTGAGCTGGCCAAAGACATCGCCATGCACGTAGCGGCGACCAACCCTGAATTCCTGCTGCCATCGGAAGTTTCCGCTGAAGCGGTTGAACGCGAGAAGGGCGTTTTCCTGACCCTCAACGCTGACAAGATCGCTGGCAAGCCAGAAAACATCGTTGAAAACATGGTCAAAGGCCGTATCAGCAAGTTCCTGGCTGAAGCGAGCCTGGTTGAGCAGGCGTTCGTCAAGAACCCTGAAATCAAGGTTGGCGAACTGGCTAAGAAAGCCGGTGCTGAAATCGTCTCCTTCACCTACTTCAAAGTAGGCGACGGCATCGAGAAGCCGGTCGACAACTTCGCTGAAGAAGTTGCTGCCCAGCTGGCTGCCGCCAAGCAATAAGACGGTTTTTTAACTGTCGCCCTGAAGAGGCTGCCCGCTTACGCGCGCAGCCTCTTTTCAGATGGGGCACCAATTTTTAATTGGTTTCCCTTTGGAACTGGCTTACAAAGCCATGTTCCGATGGCGCTGAAGCAGCGCCAAGCTAGAGTGAACAGCCAGCTGTAAACAGCTAGCAAAGAATTTTTAAAATACGCCGCAGGAGAGATTCGCAATGGCTCAGCAGGGCAGTGGTTATCAGGCTCGCTATAAACGCATTCTACTCAAGCTTAGCGGCGAGGCCCTGATGGGGTCCGAAGAGTTTGGGATCGATCCCAAGGTGCTGGATCGCATGGCGCTGGAAGTCGGCCAACTGGTCGGCATCGGTGTTCAGGTCGGTCTGGTGATCGGCGGTGGCAACCTGTTCCGCGGTGCAGCGCTGAGCGCGGCCGGCATGGATCGGGTCACCGGCGACCACATGGGCATGCTGGCCACTGTAATGAACGCCCTGGCCATGCGAGACGCCCTGGAACGAGCCAATATCACCGCTATCGTGATGTCGGCTATTTCCATGGTCGGCGTAACCGATCACTATGATCGGCGCAAAGCCATGCGCCACCTGGATGCCAAGGAAGTTGTGATTTTTGCTGCCGGTACCGGCAACCCGTTCTTCACCACCGATTCGGCAGCTTGTCTGCGCGGCATCGAAATCAACGCGGACGTGGTGCTCAAGGCCACCAAGGTTGATGGTGTTTACACCGCTGACCCATTCAAAGACCCGCATGCCGAGAAGTTCGATCATCTGACTTACGATGAAGTGCTGGATCGCAAGCTGGGCGTGATGGATCTGACGGCCATTTGCCTGTGTCGCGACCACAAGATGCCGTTGCGCGTCTTTAACATGAACAAGCCCGGCGCCCTGCTGAACATCGTACATGGCGGCGCTGAAGGAACCCTGATCGAGGAAGGCCAACAATGATCAATGAAATCAAGAAAGACGCTCAAGAGCGCATGAAAAAATCCGTTGAATCGCTGGCGCACAACTTCGGCCGCATTCGTACCGGCCAGGCGCACCCAAGCATTCTTGAAGGCGTGATGGTGCCGTATTACGGTTCAGACACGCCGATCAAGCAGGTGGCGAACATCACGGTCAAAGACGCCCGTACCCTGCAAGTCGTTGCTTTTGAGCGCAACATGCTCGGTGCCGTCGACAAGGCGATCGGGAGTGCAGGTCTGAACCTCAACCCGACCAACCTGGGTGAGTTGCTGTTGATCTCCATGCCGGCCCTGACCGAAGAAACCCGCAAGGGCTTCACCAAGCAGGCTCGTGACGTCGCTGAAGATGCCCGTGTTGCCGTGCGCAACATCCGTCGCGATGCCAACAGCTCGCTGAAGGATCTGGTCAAGGAAAAAGAAATCAGCGAAGACGAAGAGCGTCGCGCCACTGGCGAGATCGACGATTTGACCAAGAAGTACGTGGCTGAAATCGACGCGAATCTGGCGCAGAAAGAAAAAGACCTGATGGCCGTATAAGGGTCGCGTTTTCATGGAAAAGACTAAGCAGACTGCGCCGTCCGCGGTGCCGCGCCATGTCGCGATCATCATGGATGGTAATAATCGCTGGGCGAAAAAGCGCTTCATGCCCGGTGTCGCCGGTCATAAAGCGGGCGTCGATGCGGTTCGCGCAGTGATCGAGGTGTGTGCCGAGGCCGGGGTCGAGGTCTTGACCCTGTTCGCCTTTTCCAGTGAGAACTGGCAGCGCCCGGCCGATGAAGTCAGTGCCTTGATGGATCTGTTCTTCAAGGCGCTGCGTCGCGAGGCCAAGCGCCTCAATGACAACAACATCAGTCTGCGCATCATCGGTGATCGTTCGCGCTTTCATCCCGAGCTTCAGGTCGCCATGCGTGAAGCCGAGGCGATGACCGCCGGCGCGAACCGCTTTGTCTTGCAGATCGCCGCCAACTACGGCGGTCAGTGGGACATCGCGCAAGCCGCGCAGCGTCTGGCGCGGGAGGTTCAGGCCGGGCATCTGCGTCCGGAGGACATCACCCCGGAGCTGTTGCAGACCTGTCTGGCCACCGGCGATCTGCCGTTGCCGGACTTGTGCATCCGCACCGGTGGCGAACACCGCATCAGTAACTTCCTGCTCTGGCAACTGGCTTATGCCGAGTTGTACTTCTCCGACCTGTTCTGGCCGGACTTCAAACACGACGCCATGCGTAACGCGCTGGCCGATTTCGCTTCTCGCCAGCGCCGCTTCGGTAAAACGAGCGAGCAGGTCGAGGCTGGAGCCCGGTTTTAATGCTTAAACAACGAATCATCACTGCGCTGATCCTGCTGCCGATCGCTTTGTGCGGGTTTTTCCTGCTCGAGGGTACAGGCTTCGCGCTGTTCATCGGGTTGGTCGTGACCCTCGGCGCATGGGAGTGGGCTCGCCTGGCAGGCTTCAACGCCCAGCCGATTCGCGTGGGCTACGCGGTTGGGGTCGCCTTGATGCTGTTTGTCATGCACATCCTGCCGGGGCTCGCGCCCTGGGTACTGGGCGCTTCGGTGCTCTGGTGGGGCGTGGCGACGTATCTGGTGCTGACTTATCCGCGTTCCAGCGAGCACTGGTCCAGCGCCGCCTGCAAGCTGGTGATCGGTTTGCTGATCCTGCTGCCAGCCTGGCAGGGTCTGGTCCAGATCAAGCAGGAACCCTTGGGTAACTGGTTGATCATGGCGGTGATGGTGCTGGTCTGGGGTGCCGATATCGGCGCGTATTTTTCCGGCCGGGCCTTTGGCAAGCGCAAGCTGGCGCCGCAGGTCAGTCCTGGCAAGAGCTGGGAAGGCGTGTACGGCGGCTTGCTGCTGAGTCTGTTGATTACGGCGATCGTTGGATTTGTGCGCGACTGGAGTTTCGTGCAAATGCTGATGGGCCTGATCGGTGCGGCAGTGATCGTCTTCATCTCGGTCGTGGGCGACCTCACCGAGAGCATGTTCAAGCGTCAATCGGGGATCAAGGACAGCAGTAACTTGCTGCCGGGCCACGGCGGTGTGCTGGATCGCATCGACAGCCTGACGGCCGCGATCCCGGTATTCGCCGTGTTGTTGTGGATGGCTGCACCGTGAGCCGTCCACAACAGATTACCGTTCTGGGGGCGACCGGTTCGATCGGTCTGAGCACCCTCGACGTGATCGCTCGCCATCCCGAGCGTTATCAAGTGTTCGCCTTGAGCGGTTTTACTCGCCTGAGTGAGCTGCTGGCTTTGTGCGTGCGCCATACGCCGCAGTTTGCCGTCGTACCGGAAGCGGGTGCTGCCCGAACCTTGCAGCACGACTTGCGCGCCGCAGGCCTGTCGACCCGCGTGCTGGTTGGGGAAGAGGGGCTGTGTCAGGTGGCTTCCGACCCTGAGGTCGATGCGGTCATGGCGGCCATCGTTGGCGCGGCGGGCTTGCGTCCGACCCTGGCGGCGGTCGAGGCAGGCAAGAAGATCCTGCTGGCCAACAAAGAAGCGCTGGTCATGTCGGGTGCGCTGTTCATGCAGGCCGTGCGCAAAAGCGGTTCGGTGCTGCTACCGATCGACAGCGAGCACAACGCGATTTTTCAGTGCATGCCACAGGATTTCGCCCGTGGGCTTGGCGCGGTGGGCGTGCGTCGGATTCTGCTGACAGCCTCTGGTGGTCCGTTCCGACAGACGCCGATGGCCGAACTGGCGCATGTTTCCCCTGAGCAAGCGTGCGCTCATCCGAACTGGTCCATGGGTCGCAAGATTTCGGTCGATTCGGCCAGCATGATGAACAAAGGGCTCGAGTTGATCGAAGCCTGCTGGCTGTTCGACGCCAAGCCGTCCCAGGTCGAAGTGGTGATTCATCCTCAGAGCGTGATTCATTCGCTGGTCGACTATATCGATGGTTCGGTGCTGGCGCAGTTAGGCAATCCGGACATGCGCACGCCGATCGCCAACGCCCTGGCCTGGCCGGAGCGCATCGATTCGGGTGTGGCGCCGCTGGATCTGTTTGCCATCGCGCGACTGGATTTCGAGGTGCCCGATGAAGAGCGTTTCCCTTGCCTGCGCCTTGCGCGTCAGGCCGCTGAAGCGGGCAATAGTGCTCCGGCCATACTTAATGCAGCGAATGAAGTGGCTGTCGCGGCGTTTCTCGACGGGCGGGTTCGCTACCCGGAAATCGCGAGTATCATCGAGGAAGTGTTAAACCTCGAGCCGGTCGTTGCGCTGGATGATCTCGAGGCGGTGTTTACGGCCGACGCGAAAGCGCGAGTACTCGCCGTGCAATGGTTGAACCGTCACGGGCGGTAAGTGCTGCAATACGTTGGCCCCATGCGGCACTGGATAGGATTGCGGAGAAAATAGATGAGCGCGCTCTATATGATTGTCGGCACCCTGATTGCATTGGGCGTGCTGGTCACCTTCCACGAGTTCGGCCATTTCTGGGTCGCACGTCGCTGTGGGGTCAAAGTGCTGCGCTTCTCCGTAGGCTTTGGCATGCCGCTGCTGCGCTGGCACGACAAGAAAGGCACCGAGTTCGTGGTGGCTGCCATTCCGTTGGGCGGCTATGTGAAGATGCTCGACGAGCGCGAAGGCGAAGTGCCGGCCGATCAGCTCGATCAATCCTTCAATCGCAAATCGGTCCGTCAGCGCATTGCCATCGTGGCGGCCGGGCCGATTGCCAACTTTCTATTGGCAATGGTGTTTTTCTGGGTGTTGGCCATGCTCGGCAGCGAGCAGGTGCGGCCAGTCATCGGCGCGGTCGAGTCCGGTAGTATCGCCGCCAAGGCCGGTCTGGGTGCTGGTCAGGAAATTATTGCCATCGATGGCGAGCCAACGTCCGGTTGGGCCGCAGTCAATCTGCAACTGGTTCGTCGTCTTGGCGAGAGTGGTTCTCTACAATTGCTGGTGCGTGAGCAGGGCTCCACGGCGGATTCACCCCGTGAGCTGATGCTGGATAAATGGCTCAAGGGGGCTGACGAACCGGATCCGATTCGTTCGCTGGGTATTCGTCCTTGGCGTCCAGCGTTGCCGCCCGTATTGGCTGAACTGGATTCGAAAGGGCCGGCACAGGCTGCGGGCCTGAAGACCGGTGATCGGCTGTTGGCGCTGGATGGCAAGTCACTCGATGACTGGCAGCAGGTGGTCGACACGGTCCGTATGCAACCGGATACCAAAATCATGCTGCGCGTTGAGCGTGATGGTGCTCAAATCGACGTCCCTGTGACCTTGGCCGCTCGCGGCGAGAGCAAGGCGCCTACCGGTTATCTGGGGGCAGGGGTGAAGGCGGTCGATTGGCCACCAGAGATGATTCGTGAGGTCAGTTATGGCCCGGTGGCCGCAATTGGCGAGGGTGCTCGACGCACCTGGACCATGAGCGTACTGACCCTCGATTCGCTCAAGAAAATGTTGTTCGGCGAGCTCTCGGTAAAAAACTTGAGTGGACCGATAACCATTGCTAAAGTGGCGGGCGCTTCTGCCCAGTCGGGTGTCGCTGATTTCCTGAATTTCCTTGCTTATCTGAGTATTAGCTTGGGGGTTCTGAATTTGTTGCCCATTCCTGTACTGGATGGGGGACATTTGTTGTTTTATCTGATCGAGTGGGCGCGTGGTCGTCCCTTGTCGGATCGGGTGCAGGGTTGGGGGATACAGATAGGTATCAGTTTGGTGGTCGGGGTGATGTTGCTTGCTCTGGTCAATGATTTGAGCCGTCTGTAACACTTCGCTGAATTGCGAATCTGCCGCATTTTGCGGCAGTTTGTTTATTGCCAGTTGGAATAAGAAAGGACTTCATGAAACGTCTGCTGCTAACTGCGGTTCTCACCGTATTGATGATCGCCGAAGTTCACGCCGAGTCCTTCACTATCTCTGATATTCGCGTCAATGGCCTCCAGCGGGTCTCCGCGGGTAGCGTCTTTGGTGCTTTGCCGTTAAACGTCGGTGAACAGGCGGATGATCGTCGCCTGGTGGAATCCACTCGTGCGCTGTTCAAAACCGGGTTCTTTCAAGATATCCAGCTGGGTCGCGATGGCAACGTCCTGGTCATCACGGTAGTCGAGCGTCCGTCGGTCGCCAGTATCGAGATCGAAGGTAACAAGGCGATCTCTACTGAAGACCTGATGAAGGGCCTCAAACAATCCGGTCTGGCCGAAGGCGAGATCTTCCAGCGCGCCACCCTCGAAGGTGTGCGTAACGAACTGCAGCGCCAATATGTCGCTCAGGGTCGCTACTCGGCCACCGTCGACACCGAGGTGGTGCCGCAGCCGCGTAACCGCGTCGGCCTGAAGGTCAACATCAATGAAGGCACCGTTGCGGCTATCCAGCACATCAACGTGGTGGGTAACACGGTCTTCCCTGACGAAGACCTGATCGACCTGTTTGAATTGAAGACCACCAACTGGCTGTCGTTCTTCAAGAACGATGACAAGTACGCCCGTGAAAAACTGTCCGGTGACCTGGAGCGTCTGCGCTCCTACTACCTGGACCGTGGCTATATCAACATGGATATCGCTTCGACCCAGGTGTCCATTACCCCTGACAAGAAACACGTCTACATCACCGTCAACGTCAACGAAGGCGAGAAGTACACCGTTCGTGACGTCAAGCTGAGCGGCGACCTGAAAGTCCCTGAAGACCAGGTCAAGTCCCTGCTGCTGGTTCAGAAAGGCCAGGTGTTCTCGCGCAAGCTGATGACCACCACGTCCGAGCTGATCACCCGTCGCCTGGGTAACGAGGGTTACACCTTCGCCAACGTCAACGGCGTGCCTCAGCCGCACGATGAAGATCACACGGTAGACATCACGTTCGCCGTCGATCCGGGCAAGCGTGCTTACGTCAACCGCATCAACTTCCGTGGCAACACCAAGTCCGAAGACGAAGTGCTGCGCCGTGAAATGCGTCAGATGGAAGGCGGTTGGGCTTCGACCTACCTGATCGACCAATCCAAGACCCGTCTTGAGCGTCTGGGCTTCTTTAAAGAAGTCAACGTCGAAACCCCGGCTGTACCGGGTGTCGATGACCAGGTTGACGTGAACTACAGCGTTGAAGAACAGGCTTCCGGTTCGATCACCGCCAGCGTCGGTTTCGCCCAGAGCGCCGGTCTGATCCTCGGTGGTTCGATCACCCAGAACAACTTCCTGGGTACGGGTAACAAGGTCAGCATCGGTTTGACCCGCAGTGAATACCAGAGCCGCTATAACTTCGGTTATGTCGACCCGTACTGGACTGCTGATGGCGTGAGCCTGGGTTACAACGCTTTCTATCGCACCACTGACTACGATGACCTCGATGTCGATGTAGCGAGCTATGCCGTAGACAGCCTGGGTGCTGGCGTTAACGTCGGTTACCCGATCAGCGAGACGTCGCGTCTGACCTTTGGCCTGAGCGTGCAACAGGACAAGATCAAGACCGGTCAGTACACCGTTGACGAGATTTTCGACTTCGTGAACAAGGAAGGCGACAACTACCTGAACTTCAAGGCGTCGGCCGGCTGGTCGGAGTCCACCCTGAACAAAGGCGTGTTGGCGACCCGTGGACGTTCCCAGAGCCTGACACTGGAAACCACCACGCCGGGCAGCGACCTGTCGTTTTTCAAGGTTGATTACCGTGGCCAGTTGTTCCAGCCATTGTCTGAAAACTACACTGTGCGTCTGCACACCGAGCTGGGCTATGGCGACGGTTACGGTTCGACCGACGGCTTGCCGTTCTATGAAAACTACTATGCTGGTGGTTTCAACTCGGTTCGTGGCTTCAAGGACAGCACCCTGGGCCCGCGCAGTACGCCTAGTCGTGGCACGAACCCGGGGACGGCGTTCGACCCGGACCAGGATCCACTGCCATTTGGTGGCAACGTCCTGATCCAGGGTGGTGCAGAGCTTCTGTTCCCTCTGCCGTTCGTCAAGGATCAGCGCTCCCTGCGTACCTCGGTATTCTGGGATGTGGGTAACGTTTTTGACTCGCAGTGCAAAGACACCACCAACGCAAACGGTTCGGCGTCCAATACAAAGTGCAACGACATCAGCCTGAGTAACATGGCCAGTTCCGTCGGTGTGGGCGTGACCTGGGTTACCGCACTGGGTCCTCTGAGCTTCGCGTTGGCTATGCCGATCAAGAAACCGGATGAAGCTGAGACTCAAGTGTTCCAATTCTCTCTTGGTCAGACGTTCTAAGCGTTTGCCTCAAAATAACGACAATGGATTTTGTAGGAGTGCATCGTGCGTAAGTTGACTCAATTGGTTCTCCTGGCAACCGTACTGGTAGCAGGTCCGGCTTTTGCCGACATGAAAATCGCCGTTCTGAACTATCAGATGGCCCTGCTGGAATCCGACGCGGCCAAGAAATACGCTGTGGATGCCGAGAAGAAGTTTGGCCCGCAACTGTCCAAACTCAAGACGCTGGAAAGCAGCGCCAAAGGCATCCAGGACCGTCTGATGGCTGGCGGCGACAAGATGCAGCAAGGCGAGCGTGAACGCCTTGAGCTCGAGTTCAAGCAAAAGGCCCGTGACTTCCAGTTCCAGTCCAAGGAACTGAACGAAGCCAAAGCCGTTGCCGACCGTGAAATGCTGAAGCAGCTCAAGCCGAAACTGGACAGCGCTGTGGAAGAAGTCATCAAGAAAGGTGCTTTTGACCTGGTCTTCGAGCGTGGCGCAGTGATTGATGTCAAACCTCAGTACGACATCACTCGCCAGGTTATCGAGCGCATGAATCAGCTGAAGTAATCCATGACAGCGACTATAAAGCTCGGCCAGTTGGCCGAGTTCCTCGGCGCCACGCTACGTGGCGACCCGGAGAAAGAAATTACTGGGCTAGCCACTTTGCAAGAGGCTGGCCCAGCTCAGTTGAGCTTTCTCGCAAACCCCCAATACCGTAAATACCTGGCCGACAGCCGGGCCGCAGCCCTGTTGCTGAAGGCCGCTGACGCTGAAGGTTTTGCCGGCGATGCATTGGTGGTGCCTGATCCGTATCTGGCCTACGCGCGTATTTCCCATCTGTTCGATCCCAAGCCCAAGGCGCCGGCCGGTATTCACCCAACAGCGGTAGTGGCCTCGGACGCAGTGGTTGATCCAGCGGCGAGCATCGGTGCCTTTGCGGTGATCGAAAGCGGCGCGCG
This sequence comes from Pseudomonas sp. LBUM1669, assembly GCF_059695705.1. Lineage (NCBI taxonomy): Bacteria > Pseudomonadati > Pseudomonadota > Gammaproteobacteria > Pseudomonadales > Pseudomonadaceae > Pseudomonas > Pseudomonas sp. LBUM1669. The sequence continues at coordinate 1,374,558 of NZ_CP166784.1, forward strand.
TATTGGTGCCGGTGTGGCCGTGGGGGCGCATTGCTTCATCGGTGCCCGTAGCGAAATCGGCGAAGGCGGCTGGCTGGCCCCGCGGGTCACGCTGTACCACGACGTGCGCATCGGCAAGCGGGTAGTGATTCAGTCCGGTGCCGTGCTGGGTGGCGAAGGCTTCGGCTTTGCCAACGAGAAAGGTGTCTGGCAGAAAATCGCCCAGATCGGCGGTGTATTGGTCGGTGATGATGTGGAGATTGGCGTGAATACCGCTATCGATCGCGGAGCGCTGGCCGATACCGTATTGGGTAACGGTGTGAAGCTCGACAATCAGATTCAGATCGCCCACAACGTACAGGTCGGTGATCACACTGCCATGGCCGCGTGTGTGGGGATCTCCGGCAGCACCAAAATCGGCAAGCATTGCATGCTCGCCGGTGGTGTAGGGCTGGTGGGGCATATCGAAATCTGCGACAACGTGTTTATCACCGGGATGACCATGGTGACCCACTCGATTACCGAAAAGGGTGCCTATTCTTCCGGTACGGCGATGCAACCAGCCGCCGAATGGCGCAAAAGCGCGGCCCGTATCCGTCAGCTCGATGACATCGCGCGACGTCTGCGACAGCTGGAAAAGCGTGTAGGGGACGTGACCCCTGACGGTAATGCTTCATCAGATGGCTGATACCATTTCCATATCAAGTGTGCACAGCCGCTAGACTGCCTCCTTGATTTGCTAGAGGGGCGCGCGTCAGTCGCGCGCTCCCAATCTTTACATAGGCTTCCCCCCGAAATGATGGACATCAACGAGATTCGCGAATACCTGCCTCACCGTTACCCGTTCCTGCTGGTGGATCGGGTCGTGGATCTGGATGTGGAAGGCAAGCGCATTCGCGCCTACAAGAATGTCAGCATCAACGAACCCTTCTTCAATGGTCACTTCCCCGCGCATCCAATCATGCCGGGCGTATTGATCATCGAAGCGATGGCTCAAGCTGCCGGTATCCTTGGCTTCAAAATGCTCGACGTGAAGCCTGCCGACGGCACGCTCTACTACTTCGTCGGCTCCGACAAGCTGCGTTTCCGCCAGCCCGTCACTCCAGGCGACCAATTGATCCTCGAAGCCCGCTTCATCAGCTGCAAGCGTCAGATCTGGAAGTTCGAGTGCCAGGCTTCGGTCGATGGCAAACCAGTCTGCTCCGCTGAAATCATCTGCGCGGAACGCAAACTATGAGTTTGATTGACCCTCGCGCAATCATCGATCCGACGGCCGTTCTGGCCGAAGGTGTCGAGGTCGGCCCTTGGTCGATCGTCGGCGCTGGTGTGGAAATCGGCGAGGGGACAGTGATCGGGCCGCATGTGATTCTCAAGGGCCCGACCCGAATCGGAAAGCACAACCGGATCTACCAGTTTTCTTCGGTAGGCGAGGACACGCCCGATCTGAAATACAAAGGCGAAGAAACACGTCTGGTTATCGGTGACCACAACGTCATCCGTGAAGGCGTGACGATTCACCGCGGGACCGTTCAGGATCGTTCGGAAACGACCCTGGGCGATCACAACCTGATCATGGCCTATGCCCACATCGGCCACGACAGCGTAATCGGCAACCACTGCATTCTGGTCAATAACACCGCGTTGGCGGGCCATGTGCACGTTGAAGACTGGGCGATCCTGTCCGGTTTTACCCTGGTTCACCAGTATTGCCACATCGGCGCCCACAGCTTTTCCGGCATGGGTACCGCCATCGGCAAGGACGTTCCAGCTTACGTTACGGTGTTCGGCAACCCCGCCGAAGCCCGCAGCATGAACTTCGAAGGCATGCGTCGTCGTGGTTTCAGTGAAGATGCGATCCACGCCCTGCGTCGTGCCTACAAGGTGGTTTACCGCCAGGGCCTGACGGTTGAGCAGGCACTCGCCGAATTGGCCGAACCTTCGGACCAGTTCCCTGAAGTCGCGGTGTTTCGTGATTCCATCCAGTCTTCGACCCGCGGCATCACACGTTAATCATGGCTAATCTGCGTATTGCGCTGGTGGCGGGTGAGGCTTCCGGTGACATTCTGGGCGCGGGCCTCATGCGCGCCCTCAAGGCTCAGCATCCGGCAGTGGAGTTCATCGGTGTCGGTGGTCCGCTGATGCAGGCCGAGGGCCTGACTTCGTATTTCCCGATGGAACGTCTTTCGGTCATGGGCCTGGTGGAAGTGCTGGGCCGCTTGCGCGAACTGCTGGCACGCCGCAAGAAGCTGGTTGCCGATCTGATCGCCGAGAAGCCGGACGTGTTCATCGGTATCGATGCACCGGACTTCAACCTCAATATCGAACTCAAGCTGCGTCAGGCCGGGATCAAGACCGTGCATTACGTCAGCCCGTCGGTGTGGGCGTGGCGGCAGAAGCGGGTGCTGAAGATTCGCGAAGGCTGCGACCTGATGCTGACGCTGTTTCCGTTCGAAGCGAAGTTCTATGAAGAGAAGGGGGTCCCGGTGCGGTTTGTCGGGCATTCCCTCGCTGATGCGATCCCGCTTGAAGCCGATCGCGCCGCCGCGCGAACAGAACTCGGTTTGCCTGACGGGCCGCTGGTTGCGCTGATGCCGGGCAGCCGTGGCGGTGAAGTCGGCCGTCTCGGTGCATTGTTCCTCGATACCGCCCAACGCCTGCGGGCCTTGCGCCCCGGCGTTCGGTTCGTCATGCCTTGCTCCAGCCCCGAACGCCGCGCGCAGCTTGAAGAGTTGCTGGCCGGCCGCGATCTGCCGCTGACCCTGCTCGATGGCAAATCCCATCTGGCCCTTGCAGCCTGCGACGCCGTGTTGATTGCCTCCGGCACAGCGACCCTTGAGGCGTTGTTGTACAAGCGGCCGATGGTGGTCGCTTATCGCCTGGCGCCGCTGACGTTCTGGATTCTCAAGCGCATGGTGAAAAGCCCCTACATCTCGCTGCCGAACCTGTTGGCCCAGCGTCTTTTGGTGCCCGAGCTGCTGCAGGACGATGCGACGGTCGACGCCCTGGCCAAGACCTTGTCGCCGCTGATCGAAGGGGGCGAAGAACAGACCCGTGGCTTCGACGAAATCCACCGGACCTTGCGTCTGGATGCCTCCAACCAGGCGGCGGATGCCGTGCTGAAACTGATTGGCCAAGTGAAATGAGTAAGACAAACATGCAAATGGGGCTGGATTTCACCTTGGTCGCTGAAGTGGAAGACTTGGTTGCCGGTGTTGACGAAGTCGGTCGCGGTCCGCTCTGCGGTGCCGTGGTCACGGCTGCAGTGATCCTCGATCCGAACCGTCCGATCCTGGGCCTGAACGACTCGAAAAAGCTCACCGAAGCCCGCCGCGAAAAGCTCTACGACGAAATCTGCGAAAAAGCCCTGAGCTGGTGCATCGCCCGGGCCGAAGTCGAAGAAATCGACGAGCTGAATATTCTGCATGCCACCATGCTGGCCATGCAGCGCGCGATCGAAGGGCTGCACATCCAGCCGAAACTGGCGATGATCGACGGCAACCGCTGCCCGAAACTGTCCATGCGCGCCGAAGCGGTGGTGCAGGGTGACGGCAAGGTGCCGGCCATCGCTGCGGCATCGATTCTGGCCAAGGTCAGCCGTGACCGTGAAATGGCCGCTTTCGAACTGATTTACCCGGGTTACGGGATCGGCGGCCACAAAGGCTACCCGACTCCCGTTCATCTGGAAGCCCTGGCCCGATTGGGGCCAACGCCGATTCACCGCCGCTCATTCGCCCCGGTGCGCCTGGCTTACGAGGCTCGCGCAAACCTGATCGAGAGTTAGTCGCAAGGCTGATGTTTTTACCAAGGCCCGGTACAATCCGGGCCTTGTTGTCTTCACGTTCACAGACAGGATCACTATGCCGGCTTCATTCGTTCACCTACGCCTGCACACTGAATATTCCCTGGTCGACGGTCTGGTGCGGATCAAACCGCTGGTCAAGACCCTGGTCGGCATGAACATGCCTGCCGTTGCGGTCACCGACCAGAACAACATGTGTTCCCTGGTCAAATTCTATAAAGCCGCCATGGGCGCAGGCATCAAGCCGATCTGCGGTGCCGACCTGTGGTTGTCGAACAAGGACCCGGACAACGCCCTGAGCCGGATCAGCCTGCTGGCGATGAACGCTGTCGGCTATCGCAATCTCACCGAACTGATTTCCCGCGGCTTCATCGACGGCCAGCGCAATGGCTCGGTCATCATCGAGCGCGAGTGGGTGGCCGAAGCCAGCGAAGGCTTGATCATGTTGTCGGCGGCCAAAGAGGGCGAGATTGGCCTGGCCATGCTCAGTGGTAATCCGGCAGAAGCGGAAAACCTCGCGCGCGAATGGATGGCCGTGTTCCCGGATCGATTCTATCTGGAGATCCAGCGCACCAACCGCCCCAACGACGAAGAGCAGTTGCACGGCGCTGTGGCCCTGGCCGAAAAAATCGGTGCTCCGCTGGTCGCCACCAACGACGTGCGTTTCATCAAGCAGGAAGACTTTGCCGCTCACGAAACCCGCGTCTGCATTGGTGAGGGCCGCGCCCTCGACGATCCGCGGCGTTCGAAGAATTACAGCGATCAGCAATACCTCAAAAGCGCCGAGGAAATGGCCGAGCTGTTCAGCGACATTCCCGAGGCGCTGGCCAACACCGTCGAGATCGCCAAGCGCTGCAACATCGAAGTGAAGCTGGGTACTCACTTCCTGCCCAACTTCCCGATCCCAGATGGCATGACCATCGATGAATATTTCCGTAAGGTCTCGTTCGATGGTCTGGAAGAGCGCCTCAGCGTTCTGCTGCCCCGAGACACCACCGAAGACTACGAAACCAAGCGTCAGGTCTACGTCGACCGGTTGAATTTCGAGCTGGATATCATCATCCAGATGGGCTTCCCCGGTTACTTTCTGATCGTTATGGACTTTATCCAGTGGGCCAAGAGCAACGGCGTGCCCGTGGGGCCTGGCCGGGGGTCGGGTGCCGGGTCCCTGGTGGCCTATGTGCAGAAGATCACCGACCTCGATCCGCTGGAATATGACCTGCTGTTCGAACGTTTCCTTAACCCGGAACGGGTTTCCATGCCCGACTTCGACGTCGACTTCTGCATGGACGGTCGCGACCGCGTGATCGACTACGTGGCCGAGAAATACGGCCGCAACGCGGTGAGCCAGATCATCACCTTCGGTTCCATGGCGGCCAAGGCTGTGGTCCGTGACGTGGCGCGGGTGCAGGGCAAGTCCTACGGTTTGGCGGATCGTCTGTCGAAGATGATTCCGTTCGAAGTCGGCATGACCCTGGAAAAGGCCTACGAACAGGAAGAAATCCTCCGTGACTTCATCAAGGTCGATGAAGAAGCCGCGGAAATCTGGGAAATGGCCCGCAAGCTTGAAGGCGTTGTGCGTAACGTCGGCAAGCACGCGGGTGGTGTGGTTATCGCGCCGACCAAGCTGACTGACTTCTCGCCGATTTACTGCGATGAGGCCGGTGATGGTCTGGTCACCCAGTTCGATAAGGATGACGTTGAGGCGGCGGGTCTGGTGAAGTTCGACTTCCTCGGTCTGCGGACCCTGACGGTCATCGACTGGGCGCTGAAAACCATCAACCGCGACCGTGCCAAGGTCGATGAGCCGCCGCTGGATATCGCGTTCATCCCGCTGGATGACAAGCCGACTTACCAGTTGCTGCAAAAAGCCGAAACCACCGCAGTGTTCCAGCTTGAGTCGCGCGGCATGAAAGAGCTGATTAAAAAGCTCAAGCCCGACTGCCTGGAAGACTTGATCGCACTGGTGGCTCTGTTCCGTCCGGGCCCGCTGCAATCGGGCATGGTGGACGACTTCATCAACCGTAAGCACGGTCGCGCCGAACTGGCGTACCCGCACTCGGACTATCAGTACGAAGGCCTCAAGCCCGTATTGGCACCGACTTACGGCATCATCCTGTATCAAGAACAGGTGATGCAGATTGCCCAGGTCATGGCCGGTTACACCCTCGGCGGTGCGGACATGCTGCGTCGAGCCATGGGTAAGAAAAAACCCGAAGAAATGGCCAAGCAGCGCGGCGGTTTCATTGAAGGTTGCACCGCTAACAATATCGACCCGGACCTGTCCGGTAACATTTTCGACCTGGTAGAAAAATTCGCCGGTTACGGCTTCAACAAATCCCACTCCGCCGCTTATGGCCTGGTGTCGTACCAGACCGCTTGGCTGAAAACGCACTACCCGGCGCCGTTCATGGCTGCGGTACTGTCAGCGGATATGCACAACACCGACAAGGTCGTGACCTTGATCGAAGAAATTCGCACCATGAAGCTGCGTCTCGACGCGCCGGATGTGAATACTTCGGAGTTCAAGTTCACGGTGAATGACGAAGGCCGAATTATTTACGGCCTCGGTGCGATCAAAGGTGTGGGTGAAGGTCCGGTCGAAGCCATCACCGAGGCGCGTCAGAACGGTCCGTTCAAGGACCTGTTCGATTTCTGCGCCCGTGTCGACCTCAAACGAATCAACAAACGCACACTGGATGGTTTGATCCGCAGCGGTGCGCTGGATCGTCTGGGGCCTTACTTCCATGACGAGCAGAAAGCCTATCAGGCCAATATCGACCGCAACCGAGCGGTCTTGCTGAACGCCATGGAAGGGGCGATCAAGGCCGCCGAACAAACCGCACGCACCCACGACAGTGGTCACGCCGACTTGTTTGGCGGACTGTTCGTCGAGGCAGACGCCGATGTCTACGCCAATCACCGCAAGGCCAAGGAGCTGACCCTCAAGGAACGCCTGAAAGGGGAGAAAGACACCCTGGGCCTGTACCTGACCGGTCACCCGATTGACGAATACGAAGGCGAGATTCGCCGTTTTGCCCGCCAGCGCATCATCGACCTTAAGCCGGCTCGTGATACGCAAACCGTCGCGGGCATGATCATCGCCTTGCGGGTGATGAAGAACAAAAAGGGCGACAAGATGGGTTTCATCACCCTCGATGACCGCTCCGGGCGGATCGAAGCCTCGTTGTTTGCCGAGGCTTTCCATTCGGCGCAATCGCTGTTGCAGACGGACGCGATGGTGGTGGTCGAAGGCGAAGTCAGCAATGACGACTTCTCCGGTGGCCTGCGGCTGCGGGTCAAGCGGGTGATGAGCATGGAAGATGCGCGCACCAACCTCGCCGAAAGCTTGCGCCTGAAGCTACAGACCAAGGATTTGAAGGGCGATCAGCTACGCTGGCTGGGTGAGTTGTTCAAGCGTCACCGCGGCGCGTGCCCGATCACCATGGAGTACACGAGCCCCGATGCGAAGGCTTTGCTGCAGTTTGGCGAGACCTGGCGGATCGACCCGGCGGATGCGTTGATTCAAGCCTTGCGTGACCAGTTCGGGCGAGACAACGTCTTCCTCCAATACCGTTGACGGTCGGGGGCTATCCGTAGGCCCCGATCTCGACCAGCATTTTTAATCTCGACCTGAACGCGCCTGTCCCTTAAGGTAGGGCGCGAATAGACAACCGGCCGGCCCAAGCTCTCTTGGATGTCGACCCAAGACGGACGCCTATGAACCCGAATTTTCTAGATTTCGAACAGCCGATCGCCGACCTGCAAGCCAAGATCGAAGAGTTGCGCTTGGTCGGTAACGACAATTCGCTGAATATCGGCGATGAGATCTCCCGCCTGCAGGACAAAAGCAGCACGCTGACCGAAGACATCTTCGGCAAGCTGACCAGCTGGCAGATCGCACGTCTCGCGCGTCACCCGAAACGTCCGTATACCCTGGACTACATCGAACACATCTTCACCGAATTCGACGAACTGCACGGCGACCGTCACTTCTCCGACGACGCCGCGATCGTGGGCGGTATTGCCCGTCTGGACGATCAGCCGGTGATGATCATCGGCCACCAGAAAGGCCGTGAAGTGCGAGAGAAAGTTCGCCGCAACTTCGGCATGCCGCGTCCGGAAGGCTACCGCAAGGCGTGCCGCCTGATGGAAATGGCCGAACGTTTCAAAATGCCGATCCTGACTTTCATCGACACCCCGGGCGCTTACCCTGGCATCGACGCTGAAGAGCGCAACCAGAGCGAAGCGATTGCCTGGAACCTGCGCGTCATGGCCCGCCTGAAAACCCCAATCATTGCCACCGTGATCGGTGAAGGTGGTTCCGGTGGCGCTCTGGCGATCGGCGTTTGCGATCAGCTGAACATGCTGCAGTACTCGACCTACGCGGTGATCTCGCCGGAAGGTTGCGCCTCGATTCTGTGGAAAACCGCCGAGAAAGCCCCGGACGCCGCTGAAGCCATGGGCATCACCGCTGAGCGCCTGAAAGGCCTGGGCATCGTCGACAAAGTGATCGGCGAGCCATTGGGCGGCGCGCACCGCGATCCTGCGGCGGCGGCGGCTTCGATCCGTGCCGAGCTCAGCTCGCAACTGGCGATGCTGAAGAAGTTCGATAACGAGGCGCTGCTGGCCCGTCGTTACGAGCGTCTGATGAGCTACGGTCTCTGATCTGACCGCGCTTCACCCATGTGGGAGCGAGCCTGCTCGCGAAAGCGGTATAACAGCCAACCGATTAGTTGAATGTTAGACCGCCATCGCGAGCAGGCTCGCTCCCACATTTGTTTTGTGTGGAGTGATCGATATGAGTCAGCCCATGATTGATCTGTCTACCAGGCTTCTGCTGAGTCTCGCGCCATGGCGCACCGCCAATACCTGGCGCATCGCCTTCTCCGGCGGGCTCGACTCCACTGTCCTGCTGCACCTTCTCGCCCACCTCGCAAAAACCCAATCCCTGCCAGCGCTCAGCGCCCTCCATGTCCACCATGGCCTTCAGGCTGCGGCCGATGCGTGGCCGGCACATTGCCAATCCGTCTGTGATGCTCTGGGCGTGCCGCTACAGGTGGTTCGCGTTCAGGTTCAGCCCGGCGCCAGCCTTGAGCGTGCCGCCCGGGATGCGCGCTATGGCGCGTTCATTGAGGCCACTCAAGCGAACGAACTGCTACTCACCGCGCAGCACCGCGACGATCAGGCGGAAACCCTGCTGTTTCGGCTGTTGCGCGGGGCAGGAGTGAGGGGCTTGTCGGGCATGCCTCGCGAGCGCGTCCTGGGTCGCGGGCATCTTCTGCGCCCGTTGCTCGATGTCACGCGCGCCGAGCTTGAGGCTTATGCGGCCGAGCATCAGTTGAGCTGGATCGAGGACCCTTCAAACCAGGACCGCCATTTCTCGCGCAATTACCTGCGCCATCAAGTGTTCCCGGTATTGACCGAGCGCTGGCCGCAAGCGATGACGACCATGGCCCGCAGCGCCGCGCATCTGAGCGAAGCGCAGGGGTTGCTCGATGATCTGGCGCAAATCGATCTGGTCAGCGCGAGCACCGTCAGCGATTTCGATTGGCTGGGGTTGCCGTCCCTGGAGTTGGCGCCGCTGACAAAACTTTCTGCCGCGCGCCAGCGCAACGCAGTGAGTCACTGGCTCACAGCGTTGACGCGGTTGCCGGATAGCGACCATTGGTCGGGTTGGGATGATTTGCGCGATGCCACGGTTGATGCCCGTCCAATCTGGCGATTGGCGGAGGGCGAATTACATCGGGCGGGTGGGCGTATCTGGTGGCTTTCGGGCTGCTGGCTGCGCATTCCGCCCTCCGCCAGCGTCTGGGCTGACCCCTCGACTGCGCTGGCATTGCCGGAAAATGGCGTGCTCACCTTCACCGGCCAAATCCCCGCTGGCCCGCTGCAGATCCGCTATCGTGAAGGAGGCGAGGTCATGAGTCTGTCTGGTCGCGGGCACCGGGATCTCAAGCGTTTGCTCAACGAACGCGGTATTCCAGGCTTCGTCCGTGGCAGATTGCCGCTGGTCTATCGCGCCGGAGAATTGCTGGCGGTGGCTAATGTGCGGGGCTTGAGTGGCAGTGAGCAGTGGGGCTGGCATTTGCATTGGCAGCCACCTTGCGAAGATCAAGGTTTGAGCTGAAAGGGGCTTTCCGGTAGACTACGCTCCCTTCTTGATACAACTTCTGTGGATTCGACTGAATTGCAGGAGTTGCCGATTACCAAGCAGTCTTTGCTGGGCGATTCCAAAAAATGTGTAGCGAGCAACGTACCGGTGTCCCATCTGCCGGTCTGTCCCAACGCGGCGGTTTTTTTGAAAGGTGCACTGTGATTAATGCAGGTGATCGGGGGCTTCGGCCTTCCTTCGCTTTCCCCGGCGGCTCGGACCGCTTTAACGCAGACTTCTAGGGTTTTTCATGACGCGCTACATATTCGTCACGGGCGGTGTTGTTTCTTCATTGGGGAAAGGCATCGCATCGGCTTCATTGGCGGCCATCCTGGAGGCGCGGGGACTTAAGGTCACCATGCTGAAGCTGGACCCGTACATCAACGTTGACCCGGGCACCATGAGCCCGTTCCAGCACGGTGAAGTGTTCGTCACCCACGACGGCGCCGAGACCGACCTGGACCTGGGCCACTACGAGCGGTTCATCCGCACGACCATGACCCAGAACAACAACTTCACTACCGGCCGTGTCTATGAACACGTCCTGCGCAAAGAGCGTCGTGGTGACTACCTGGGTGCAACCATCCAGGTCATCCCGCACATCACCGACGAAATCAAGCGCCGCATCATCAAGGGCGCCGGCGATGCCGACGTGGCGATGGTCGAGATCGGTGGCACCGTGGGTGACATCGAGTCGCAACCGTTCCTCGAAGCGATCCGTCAATTGCGTTTCGAAGTCGGCGCCAAGCGCGCGATGCTGATGCACCTGACGCTGGTGCCGTACATCGCTACTGCCGGCGAAACCAAAACCAAGCCAACCCAGCACTCGGTCAAGGAACTGCGTTCCATCGGCCTGCAGCCAGACGTGCTGGTGTGTCGTTCCGATCACCCGATCGACATCTCTTCGCGTCGCAAGATCGCGCAGTTCACCAACGTTGAAGAACGTGCGGTGATCGCGCTGGAAGACGCCGACACCATCTACAAGATCCCGGGCATCCTGCACTCCCAGGGCCTGGACGATTTCGTCGTCGAGCGTTTCGGCCTGCAATGCGGCAGCGCCGATCTGTCCGAGTGGGAAGCCGTGGTTGACGCCAAGCTGAACCCGGAACACGAAGTCACCATCGCGATGGTCGGCAAGTACATGGAACTGCTGGACGCCTACAAGTCGCTGATCGAAGCGATGAGTCACGCCGGCATCAGCAACCGCACCAAGGTCAACCTGCGCTACATCGATTCCGAAGACATCGAAAACCAGGGCACCGCGCTGCTGGAAGGTGTCGACGCGATCCTCGTACCGGGCGGCTTCGGTCTGCGCGGCGTGGAAGGCAAGATCACCGCCGTTCAATACGCTCGTGAAAACAAGGTTCCATACCTCGGCATCTGCCTGGGCATGCAAGTGGCCGTGATCGAGTTCGCTCGTAACGTGCTGGGCTGGAAAGACGCCAACTCCACCGAGTTCGATCGCGCCAGCGGTCACCCGGTCGTGGGGCTGATCACCGAGTGGGAAGATGCCACCGGCGCGGTTGAAACCCGTACTGAATCGTCCGACCTGGGCGGCACCATGCGCCTCGGCGCTCAGGATTGCCTGCTGGAACCGGGTTCCCTGGTGCACGATTGCTACGCCAAGGACGTGATCGTCGAACGTCACCGTCATCGCTACGAAGTGAACAACAACCTGCTGCCGCAAATCATCGAAGCCGGCCTGAAAATCTCCGGTCGCTCCGGTGATGGCGCGCTGGTAGAAGTGGTTGAAGCCCCGGATCATCCATGGTTCGTCGCTTGCCAGTTCCACCCTGAGTTCACCTCGACACCTCGCGACGGTCACCCGTTGTTCAGCGGTTTCGTTAAAGCAGCTTTGGTTCAACACCAGAAGAAGGCGTAAATCCGATGGCGCAGAAGATCATCCGTGTAGGCGATATCGAGATTGCCAACGACAAGCCAATGGTGCTTTTCGGTGGCATGAACGTGCTGGAAAGCCGCGACATGGCGATGCAGGTCTGCGAAGAATACGTAAAGGTCACCGAGAAACTCGGTATCCCTTACGTGTTCAAGGCCAGCTTCGACAAGGCCAACCGTTCCTCCGTGACCTCTTACCGTGGCCCCGGCCTGGAAGAGGGCATGCGGATTTTCCAGGACATCAAGCAAGCCTTCGGCGTGCCGATCATCACCGACGTCCACGAGCCTGAGCAGGCCGCGGTCGTCGCTGAAGTCTGCGACATCATCCAGCTGCCGGCCTTCCTGTCGCGCCAGACCGACCTCGTGGTCGCGATGGCCAAGACCGGCGCGGTGATCAACATCAAGAAAGCCCAGTTCCTCGCCCCGCATGAGATGAAACACATCCTGAGCAAGTGCGTGGAAGCGGGTAACGATCAGTTGATCCTCTGCGAACGCGGTTCGAGCTTTGGCTACAACAACCTGGTCGTCGACATGCTCGGCTTCGGCATCATGAAGCAGTTCGAATACCCGGTGTTCTTCGACGTGACCCACGCGCTGCAAATGCCCGGCGGTCGCTCCGATTCCGCCGGCGGTCGTCGCGCCCAGGTCACTGACCTGGCCAAGGCTGGCATGAGTCAGTCGCTGGCCGGTCTGTTCCTCGAAGCCCACCCGGACCCGGACAACGCCAAGTGCGACGGCCCTTGCGCCTTGCGTCTGGACAAACTGGAGCCATTCCTGGCCCAGCTCAAAGCCCTGGACGAACTGGTGAAGAGTTTTCCGACGGTAGAAACCGCGTAAACCTCATTTCTCCGGTAAAGTACCGCACGATTTGTTGCTCAGGCCCTCGGGCCTGAGCCTTATCGTCCGCAAGTCTGCCCGCTGCACACCACTTGCCGACGGTAAAAGATTTCCTCTAGCTGCGTCGTTTTCGTCAACTTTGGAGTGTTTACAACAATGGCAAAAATCGTCGACATCAAAGGTCGTGAAGTTCTCGACTCCCGTGGCAATCCCACCGTGGAAGCGGACGTGCTTCTCGATAACGGCATCATCGGCAGCGCTTGCGCGCCGTCCGGTGCTTCCACTGGCTCGCGTGAAGCGCTCGAGCTGCGTGATGGCGACAAGAGCCGTTACCTGGGCAAGGGCGTTCTGAAGGCCGTGGCCAACATCAACGGTCCGATCCGTGACCTGTTGAAAGGCATGGACCCAAGCGACCAGAAAGCGCTGGATCACGCGATGATCAAGCTCGACGGTACTGAAAACAAAGGTTCCCTGGGCGCCAACGCGATCCTCGCCGTTTCCCTGGCCGCGGCCAAGGCAGCAGCACAGGACCAGGACCTGCCGCTGTACGCTCACATCGCCAACCTGAACGGCACCCCGGGTGTTTACTCGATGCCGGTTCCGATGATGAACATCATCAACGGCGGCGAGCACGCCGATAACAACGTCGACATCCAGGAATTTATGGTTCAGCCGGTTGGCGCCAAGTCTTTCTCGGAAGGTTTGCGCATGGGCACCGAGATTTTCCATCACCTCAAAGCTGTGCTGAAGGCCCGTGGCCTGAGCACTGCCGTGGGTGACGAAGGTGGTTTCGCACCGAACCTGGCTTCCAACGAAGACGCGTTGAAAGTGATCTCCGAAGCCGTGGCCAACGCCGGTTACAAGCTGGGCACCGATGTGACCCTGGCACTGGACTGCGCGGCCAGCGAATTCTACGAAGACGGCAAATACAACCTGTCCGGCGAAGGCCAGGTCTTCACCGCCGAAGGTTTCGCCGACTACCTCAAAGGCCTGACCGAGCGTTATCCGATCATCTCGATCGAAGACGGGCTGGACGAGTCCGACTGGGCTGGCTGGAAAATCCTCACCGACAAGATCGGCGAGAAAGTCCAACTGGTAGGCGACGACCTGTTCGTGACCAATACCAAGATCCTGAAAGAAGGCATCGATAAAAAGATCGCCAACTCGATCCTGATCAAGTTCAACCAGATCGGTACCCTGACCGAAACCCTGGAAGCCATCCAGATGGCCAAGGCCGCTGGTTACACCGCCGTGATCTCGCACCGCTCCGGCGAAACCGAAGATTCGACCATTGCCGATCTGGCGGTGGGCACCTCGGCTGGCCAGATCAAGACCGGCTCCCTGTGCCGTTCGGACCGCGTGTCCAAGTACAACCAACTGCTGCGTATCGAAGAGCAGTTGAACGGCAAAGCCAAGTACAACGGTCGCAGCGAATTCCGCGGTTAATCGTTAACTGGTAAAAAGACACCGGATTGTGTCGGAAAAATCGCTACAGCGATGGATTTGCCACTAATCTGATGCCTTAAGAGCACAAGCCTGGATCTTCCAGGCTTCGTGCTATCAGAAGCTTCATAGTTTGGCATGGCTGTCTTTTTCCACTGGATACCTGATATTCGATGCGCAGTCCCAATTGGTTGTTCCTCGTCTTGCTCTTGCTGCTGGCTGGCCTGCAATACCGCCTGTGGGTGGGTAATGGCAGTCTGGCGCAAGTGGCCGAGCTGACTCAGCAGATCGCGGATCAACACGCTGAGAACGAAGGGTTGCTGGAACGCAATCGGGTCATGGACGCTGAAGTCAGTGAGTTGAAAAAAGGCATGGAGACCGTTGAAGAGCGGGCTCGCCATGAGCTGGGCATGGTCAAGGACGGTGAAACCCTTTACCAGTTGGCCCAATGATCCAGTCGTTACCGGCCTTCTGGGCCGTGATTCCTGCCGCGGGCGTCGGTGCCCGTATGGCCGCGGACCGTCCCAAGCAATACTTGCAACTGGGCGGGCGCACTATTCTCGAACACAGCCTTGGCTGTTTCCTTGATCATCCTGCCCTGAAGGGGTTGGTGGTCAGTCTTGCTGTAGATGATCCTTACTGGCCGAACCTGGCGTGTGCTGCCGATCCGCGTATTCAGCGGGTCGAGGGCGGCGACGAGCGTTCCGGGTCGGTGCTCAATGCGTTGCTTCATCTGCACGCTCAAGGTGCTGATGATGAAGACTGGGTGCTGGTTCACGACGCCGCACGGCCGAATCTTTCGCGTGATGATCTTGATAAGTTGTTGAGTGAGTTGGCGGACGATCCAGTGGGCGGGCTGCTGGCAGTTCCTGCCCGCGATACGCTCAAACGGGTCGACAAGCACGGTCGTGTGGTTGAAACCGTGGATCGCAGCGTGATCTGGCAGGCGTACACGCCGCAGATGTTTCGCCTCGGCGCGTTGCATCGGGCGTTGGCGGACAGTCTGGTGGCGGATGCCTTGGTGACTGATGAAGCTTCGGCCATGGAGTGGGCAGGTTTGGCGCCGCGTCTGATTGAAGGGCGATCCGATAATCTCAAAGTTACTCGGCCTGAAGACCTTGAGTGGTTGCGGCAGCGCTGGGCTAACCGCCGCTAAGCCTTTTCGTGTTCATACGGGCCACCGAGTCGCGCCCTTCGCGAGCAAGCCCGCTCCCACACGAGATCTCGGTCGGTTACATGTTTGGTGGTATGACGCTGAACCAATGTGGGAGCGGGCTTGCTCGCGAAAGCGGTGGTCCAGTCAACGAATTTATCGCTGAATGCATTGGCAGGTCTAACTCCGATACTCCGGCCTTTGCGCCAACCCTTCCTTCAAATAATCCAC
Organism: Pseudomonas sp. LBUM1669; assembly: GCF_059695705.1. NCBI lineage: Bacteria > Pseudomonadati > Pseudomonadota > Gammaproteobacteria > Pseudomonadales > Pseudomonadaceae > Pseudomonas > Pseudomonas sp. LBUM1669. The sequence goes on from NZ_CP166784.1 coordinate 1,390,050, forward strand.
CAACTTGCGCACCTTCGGCGACAGGTGCCGCTGCTGTGGATAAAGCGCCCAAACCGCCGTGTTCGGCGGTTGGTGAGCCTCCAGCAGTGAAATCAATTCGCCGTTTTTCAGATGCTCCAGCACGTAGTAGTCCGGCAGCTGACACAAACCCACGCCCTGTAACGCCGCATCCAAAACTGCTTGCCCACTGTTACAGCGCCAGTTTCCTTGCACCCGTTGCGAAAATTCCCGCCCGTTCTGTTCAAGTTGCCACATGTCCGAACTGCCGATGAGGCAATTGTGGCGGCTGAGTTCCGACAAGCTGTGTGGGCGACCATACCGTTCCACGTAGGAAGGCGACGCGCACAAATACATGCGCCGTGGTGCGAGGCGTGTGGCGACCAATCGTGAATCCTGAAGACGTCCGAGGCGGATAGCCAGGTCCAGCCCTTCGTGCACCAGGTCGAGAGGGCGGTTGCTCAGTTCAATGTCGATGCGCAATTGTGGATAAAGGCCCATGAAACGGGTCACCAATGGCACGATGAAGCGTTCGCCATACGCCACGGCGCAGGTCATGCGCAGCATGCCCTTGGGTTCGCTGGTCAAGTCGCCGACTGCGCGCAAGGCTTCTTCGCGACCGTCCTGCAAGCGCTGGCAATGTTGCAAAAAGGTTTGCCCGGCTTCGGTCAGCGTAACCCGGCGAGTGCTGCGGTAAAGCAGCCGCGTCTGGAGGCGCTCTTCGAGGCGTGCGATTTGTCGACTGATGTGAGAGGAAGAAACCCCAAGGCGTTCCGCCGCCGCCGTGAATTGGCTGCACTCGGCCACCGCGACGAACTCGTCGATCCCTTCCCAGCGGTTTTCAGACATCAAGGATTATCCCTGTGTGGCAATAATGTTTTGCTTTTGTCCGGATTATTCCTCGTAAGGCGCTGTATTACACTCCCTGTCTCGTTTTTATTCACTGGAGAATCCACATGATCAAGTCGCGCGCTGCCGTTGCCTTCGAGGCCAAGAAACCTCTCGAGATTGTCGAAGTCGATGTCGCCATGCCCAAGGCCGGTGAAGTCCTGCTGCGTGTGGTTGCCTCCGGTGTCTGCCATACCGACGCCTACACCCTGTCGGGCGCGGACCCGGAAGGCATCTTCCCGTCGATCCTCGGTCACGAAGGTGGCGCGGTGGTAGAGGCGATCGGTGAGGGCGTGACCTCCGTCGCGGTCGGCGACCATGTGATCCCGCTGTACACCCCGGAATGCCGTCAGTGCAAATTCTGTCTGTCGGGCAAAACCAACCTGTGTCAGGCGATTCGCGCGACTCAAGGCAAGGGCCTGATGCCGGATGGTACTTCGCGCTTTTCCTACAAGGGTCAGCCAATTTTCCACTACATGGGGACCTCGACATTCTCCGAGTACACCGTGCTGCCGGAAATCTCCGTCGCCAAAATTCCAAAAGAAGCGCCACTGGAAAAAGTCTGCCTGCTGGGCTGCGGCGTGACTACCGGCATCGGCGCGGTGCTCAATACTGCCAAGGTAAAACCGGGTGATACCGTGGCCATTTTCGGTCTCGGCGGCATCGGCCTGTCGGCCGTGATCGGTGCGGTCAAGGCCAAGGCTGCGCGCATCATTGCCATCGACATCAACCCAGCCAAGTTCGAGATCGCCAAGCAGTTGGGTGCAACCGATTGTGTGAACCCGAAAGATTTCGATCGTCCGATCCAGGAAGTCATCGTCGACATGACTGACGGCGGCGTCGACTTTTCCTTCGAGTGCATCGGCAATGTGCAATTGATGCGTGCGGCCCTTGAGTGCTGCCACAAGGGGTGGGGTGAGTCGGTGATTATCGGCGTGGCCGGTGCCGGCCAGGAAATCTCCACCCGTCCATTCCAGCTGGTGACCGGTCGCGTCTGGCGCGGTTCGGCATTCGGCGGCGTGCGCGGTCGTACCGAGTTGCCAAGCTACGTCGAGATGGCCGAAACCGGCGAAATCCCGCTGGATACTTTCATCACCCACACCATGGGCCTGGAAGATATCAACAAGGCTTTCGACCTGATGCACGAAGGCAAAAGCATCCGTAGCGTCATCCATTTCTGAGGTCGGTCATGAGCCTGGAAAATATCTCCTGCCAGAAAAGCTTCGGCGGCTGGCACAAACGCTACAAGCACCGCTCCGATGTGCTCGGCTGCGACATGGTGTTCGCCGTGTACCTGCCGCCGCAAGCGGAGCAGGGCGGCAAGCTGCCGGTGCTGTATTGGTTGTCCGGCCTGACCTGCTCCGACGAGAACTTCATGCACAAGGCTGGCGCGATGCGCATGGCTGCCGAGCTTGGATTGATTATCGTCGCGCCGGACACCAGCCCTCGCGGCCCCGATGTGCCGGGCGATCCGGATGGCGCGTGGGACTTCGGTCTCGGTGCCGGGTTTTACCTGAATGCCACGCAGGAACCCTGGTCCCGGCACTATCGGATGCATGACTATGTCGTGCAGGAATTGCCGGCATTGGTCGAAGCCCATTTCCCGGCGTCGGACAAGCGCGGCATCAGCGGTCACTCCATGGGTGGCCACGGTGCACTGGTCTGCGCCTTGCGCAATCCTGGGCGTTATCAGTCGGTGTCGGCGTTCTCGCCGATCAACAATCCGATGGATTGCCCTTGGGGTCAGAAGGCGTTTTCCCGCTACTTGGGGGAGGACCGATCGAAATGGCGTGAGTGGGATGCCTGCGTCCTGATTGCCGAGGCGAGCGAGAAGTTGCCGCTGTTGGTCGACCAAGGTGATCGCGATGATTTCCTGGCCACTCAGCTCAAGCCTGAAGCCTTGCAACAGGCCGCCAAACTGGCCGGTCATCCGCTGACGTTGCGCTTGCAACCCGGCTACGATCACAGCTATTTCTTCATCGCCAGCTTCATCGACGACCACTTGCAGCATCACGCACGTGCTCTAAGCGCCTAATATCCGACAAAGCAGGTAGAATCACGCCCTGACAAAAATCGGGGCGTTTTTTTATGCGTATTGGCCACGGCTATGATGTGCACCGTTTCGCTGAAGGCGATTTCATTACTCTGGGCGGCGTGCGTATCGCACACGGCTTCGGGCTGCTCGCTCACTCCGACGGTGACGTCCTGCTGCACGCCTTGAGCGATGCCTTGCTCGGCGCCGCTGCGCTGGGTGATATCGGCAAGCACTTCCCGGACACTGACCCGACATTCAAGGGCGCCGACAGTCGCGTGCTGTTGCGTCACGTCGTCGCACTGATCCACGCCAAAGGCTGGAAAGTCGGCAACGTCGATAACACCATCGTCGCCCAAGCGCCGAAAATGGCCCCGCATATCGAATCGATGCGCGCGCTGATTGCCGCGGATCTTCAAGTTGAGTTGGATCAAGTGAACGTGAAAGCTACCACCACCGAAAAGCTCGGCTTTGTCGGTCGCGAAGAAGGCATTGCCGTGCATTCCGTTGCCTTGTTGCTGCGCGCATGAACGAAGCGCAATTGCTCGGCCCGCGGGCCTATGGTGACGCCCTCGGTACGGCGGTTTTAAAAGCCTCGGCGGAAGATTTTCAGGTCGATGAAGTGCTCGATATCCCCCTCAGTGGTGATGGCGAACACCTGTGGATCTGGGTGGAAAAGCGCGGCCTGAATACCGAAGAAGCGGCACGGCGCATTGCCAAGGCAGCGGGTGTGCCATTGCGCACCGTCAGTTATGCGGGCCTCAAGGATCGTCAGGCGCTGACTCGCCAGTGGTTCAGCGTGCAGTTGCCGGGCAAGGCTGATCCTGATTTGTCTGCGGCCGAAAACGACACGCTGAAAATCCTCAAGACCGGTCGGCACAAGCGCAAGCTGCAACGCGGTGCCCATTCGGCGAACGGCTTCACCTTGCGGCTGACGCAATTCGCTGGCGATAAAGCCGCGATTGAAGGGCGGTTGCAGTTGATCGCCAAGCAAGGTATTCCGAATTATTTCGGTGCCCAGCGTTTCGGCTTTGACGGCGGCAACGTGGTCGATGCCCGTGCCTGGGCCGCGCGCAAAGCGCTGCCGGAGCAACGCAATGTCCGTTCGCGTCTGCTCTCCACCGCCCGTAGCTTTTTGTTCAATCAGGTATTGGCGGCGCGTGTGGCCGATGGCACCTGGCAGCAAGCGCTGGTGGGCGATCTGCTGGCCTTCACTGACAGCCGCAGTTTTTTCCCGGCCGGTGAAGCCGAGTGCAGCGACCCGCGCCTGGCGATTCTCGACCTGCACCCGACCGGCCCTCAGTGGGGCGAAGGTGACTCGCCGGCGACCGGCGCTGTCCATGTACTGGAGCAGGCAGTCGCCGCTCGCGAAGCGGATCTGCGCGATTGGTTGATTAACGCCGGAATGAGCCACGAACGTCGCATCCTGCGGCTGCCCATTGGTGGGTTGACGTGGCATTATCCCGAGCCTGACATTCTGCAACTGGAATTCGTCCTCCCGGCCGGATGCTTTGCCACCGTATTGGTGCGCGAGCTTGTTGATCTGGTGCCGGTGGGGCAGACGGACAGCCCATGCGTATTCTGATTTCTAACGACGATGGGGTAACCGCACCCGGTCTCGCCGCGCTTTATGCTGCGCTGGCGGATTACACCGAATGCGTGGTTATCGCCCCGGACCAGGACAAAAGCGGCGCCAGCAGCTCGCTGACGCTCGACCGTCCGTTGCACCCGCAAACCCTGGCCAACGGCTTTATCAGCCTGAACGGCACACCCACCGATTGCGTGCACCTGGGCCTTAACGGCTTGCTGGAGCGCGAACCGGACATGGTAGTTTCCGGCATCAACCTGGGCGCCAACCTGGGCGACGACGTGCTGTATTCCGGCACCGTTGCGGCGGCACTCGAGGGGCGTTTCCTTGAGCGTCCTTCGTTCGCCTTTTCGTTGGTCTCACGGCAAGTGGAGAACCTTCCCACGGCCGCTTACTTTGCGCGCAAACTGGTCGAGGCCCACGCCGACCTCGACTTGCCACCGCGCACGGTACTCAACGTGAACATTCCCAATTTGCCGCTGGATCATATTCGCGGCATTCAGCTGACCCGCCTCGGGCACCGCGCACGTGCTGCGGCACCGATGAAAGTGGTCGACCCCCGCGGCAAGTCCGGTTACTGGATCGCCGCCGCCGGGGATGCCGAAGATGGCGGCCCTGGCACAGATTTCCATGCGGTGATGCAGGGTTATGTGTCGATTACCCCGCTGCAACTGGATCGCACCTTCAATGATGCCTTCAGAAGTCTCGATGGCTGGTTGGAGGGGTTGCGCTAATGGCTCGTGAACAAGACCCGATGCATCGTGGCATCGGGATGACCTCGCAGCGCACGCGCGAGCGCCTGATCCAGCGGTTGTATGAGGAAGGCATTTCCAACGCCAAGGTGCTGGAAGTGATCCGCCGTACACCGCGTCACCTGTTCGTCGATGAAGCGCTGGCGCACCGCGCCTACGAAGACACGGCGTTGCCGATCGGCAATAACCAGACGATCTCCCAGCCTTATATGGTGGCCCGCATGAGCGAGTTGCTGCTTGAGGCGGGCCCGTTGGACAAGGTGATGGAGATCGGCACCGGGTCGGGTTATCAGACAGCGATCTTGTCCCAACTGGTCGAGCGGGTTTTCTCGGTCGAGCGCATCAAGGTATTGCAGGACCGGGCCAAGGAACGTCTGGTCGATCTCAACTTGCGTAACGTGGTCTTCCGCTGGGGCGATGGTTGGGAAGGCTGGCCGGCGCTGGCGCCGTATAACGGCATTATCGTGACGGCCGTGGCCACCGATGTGCCTCAGGCGCTGCTCGATCAATTGGCCCCTGGCGGGCGACTGGTGATTCCTGTCGGCTCCGGTGAGGTGCAGCAACTGATGCTGATCATCCGCGAAGAACAAGGCTTTTCACGCCGCGTTCTGGGGGCGGTGCGCTTCGTACCACTGCTCAACGGGCCGCTGGCCTGAGCATTTGTGCAGGCACGCTGAATTCTCTTCGATTGCTCGGGTCTTACAGCGGCATCGATGGGTTAAACAGGATTCATCTGCTGGCAGCAAACGTGTGCGCGGAGCGATTTCGCTTCATTAAAGGTAAAGCCTGTTCGGCCCGTTATACTTGCGACATTTCGTGCCGAAACACGGCAATCCACAATTTCAGCCACCACAAAGGGAGCGGCGGGTGAGTCTCACAGTCATTGCGCAGCGTATGGGTACAAAGAGCTTTCAGCGCCTGGTGACTGGCCTCGTCATGAGCACCTTGCTGGTCGGTTGCTCCAGTTCCAAAACGAGTGACGTGCGTGTCGTCGATCGCAACAAGACCGTCGCCCAGCGTCCGGCGGTGACCACGGGTCAATACGTCGTTCGACCAAAAGATACGTTGTTCTCGATCGCTTTTCGCTACGGCTGGGACTACAAAGCCCTCGCCGCACGGAACAACATTCCTACGCCGTATACGATCCATCCGGGTCAGACAATTCGCTTCGACGGTCGCACCGGATCAACGTCGGCGCCGGTGGCCAGTGCTGCCGATTCAGCGCCTTCGTCTTCGCTGAAAACCACGGTAATCCGGCGTCAGCCGAATGGCGCAACGACCAGCACAGCGGTGGTTGCACCGTCCGTCGCCAACAAGCCGACCCCTGCTCCGATGCCTCCTGCCGGCCCGGCCCCGACCGGCTGGGGATGGCCATCTAATGGCATTCTGATTGGAAAGTTCTCCTCAAACGGTAGTTTGAATAAAGGAATTGATATCGCCGGAGATTTGGGACAGCCTGTTTTAGCTGCGTCTGATGGGACGGTGGTATACGCCGGGAGTGGCTTAAGGGGCTACGGCGAATTAGTCATCATCAAACACAGCGATACCTACGTCAGTGCCTACGGACATAACCGCAGGCTGTTGGTTCGGGAGGGGCAGCAGGTCAAGGTCGGACAGACAATTGCCGAAATGGGGTCAACGGGTACAGACCGGGTGAAACTGCATTTTGAGATTCGCCGACAAGGTAAACCTGTAGATCCACTGCAGTTCCTGCCACGTCGTTGATTTGTTACCAGCCTGTTCCGTCACGTAGAGGGGACAGGCTCCAGCGTTGCCAAGGATAAAGGCGCCGCTTGAGCTTGGGGTCGAACTCACCAAAGGACTATAACAATGGCTCTCAGTAAAGAAGTGCCGGAGTTTGACATCGACGATGAGGTTCTCCTTATGGAGACCGGCATCGCTACGGATTCGATGTCGAATGATGAAGGGGCTGCTCCACCTTCCGTTCGTGCCAAATCCAAACACTCCGCTTCGCTAAAGCAACACAAGTACATCGACTACACGCGGGCACTTGATGCCACGCAGCTATACCTCAACGAAATTGGCTTTTCCCCGCTGCTCTCCCCGGAAGAAGAAGTTCATTTTGCGCGTCTGTCGCAAAGTGGCGACCCGGCCGGGCGCAAGCGCATGATTGAAAGCAACCTGCGGCTGGTGGTGAAAATCGCCCGGCGTTACGTCAATCGTGGGCTGTCGCTGCTGGACCTGATCGAAGAGGGCAACCTCGGACTGATCCGGGCAGTGGAGAAATTCGATCCTGAGCGCGGCTTCCGCTTTTCGACCTACGCTACCTGGTGGATTCGTCAGACCATCGAGCGCGCAATCATGAATCAGACCCGGACCATCCGGTTGCCGATCCATGTGGTCAAAGAGCTCAACGTGTACCTGCGGGCTGCACGGGAGCTGACCCAAAAACTCGATCACGAACCCTCACCCGAAGAAATCGCCAACCTGCTGGAAAAACCAGTGGCGGAGGTCAAGCGCATGCTCGGCTTGAACGAGCGGGTTTCTTCGGTCGACGTCTCGCTGGGTCCGGATTCGGATAAAACCCTGCTGGACACCCTTACGGATGACCGCCCAACCGATCCATGTGAACTGTTGCAGGATGACGACCTGTCCCAGAGCATCGATCAATGGCTTTCGGAACTGACCGACAAGCAACGCGAAGTGGTGGTACGCCGCTTCGGCCTGCGTGGTCACGAGAGCAGCACACTTGAAGACGTGGGCCTGGAAATTGGCCTGACCCGGGAACGGGTCAGACAGATTCAGGTGGAAGGCCTGAAACGTCTTCGAGAGATTCTCGAAAAGAACGGCCTGTCGAGCGAGTCGCTGTTTCAGTAAGCAACGCGCTTGAGTGACATTAAAAAACCCCGACTGGTTCGGGGTTTTTTAATGCCTGGGAGATGGCTGGCAAGCGCCTCAGGTTTGTAGTTTCGCGCTGTAAGTCTTTGCTTACTCTTTCGTAAGTGTTCGTTATTTTTACAGTGTGGCAGTCGCCCATCTGCTACGTCTGCTCGAGTTATCTAATTGATTTATATGGTTATTAATAAATATTAAAAGCATGTGACAGAGACTTTTGCGGATTGGGGGCGATTGCTCTTGGTGGGGAACTCTCTAGTATCTGAACTGTGTCGACGGACAGACACACCCTTCAAGGATGAGGGGGATGGACATCGCAGGAAGCGATTCATCAGGACGATGAAAAGGAACACAGGGAATAAGGAAAAAATGTGGGCGGGTCAAACCGCCCCTTTTTTTTGCCTGCCGAAAAGCAAAAAGGCCCGCTAGGGGCCTTTTGGGAACGCGGGGGAAATCAGCGTTCGAGGTCTTTGAGCTTGCTACCTACAGATTTGTTGATGACGCGATCAAACTCTTCAGCATCGGGCATCGATTCTTTCTTCTCGGTGATGTTGGGCCAGATTTCGGCCAACTCAACGTTCAGCTGAATGAACTGCTGCATGTCCTCCGGTACTTCATCTTCGGAGAAGATGGCCACGGCAGGGCATTCTGGTTCGCACAGTGCGCAGTCGATGCATTCATCCGGGTGAATCACCAGGAAGTTCGGGCCTTCGTAAAAGCAGTCCACCGGACAGACTTCTACGCAGTCGGTGTACTTGCACTTGATGCAGTTGTCGGTGACGACGAAGGTCATTTCTAATTTTCTCCTCAGGCGGCGGCAGCGGAGCCCCTTCATGTTGGGGTCGCCAGGTTTGGGAGCGATAGTCTGCAGGCCAGGCTATTAGCCTGCAGCATCCCAAACCGCGCGAGATTCTAACAGCTTGCAGGCAAGTGCGTTAGATCCGTGTCTTTAGTGTATAGAGCATTTCTAACGCGCGGCGCGGTGTCATGTCATCCAGATCAAGTTTGGCCAGTTCATCCAGCACCGGATGTGGCAGGCTGGCGAACATATCGCTCTGCTGCGGCGCGGCCGGTTTGCCTTTGGCAGGTTTCGGAACCTCATGGGGCAGGGCAGTCGCTTCCAGTCGGCCGAGGTGTTCGCGAGCACGCACGATCACTTCGCTCGGCACACCGGCCAACTGCGCAACCGCCAGGCCGTAGCTCTGGCTGGCAGGCCCGGGCAGCACATGGTGCAGGAACACGATGCGCTCGTTGTGCTCGGTGGCATTGAGGTGAACGTTGGCCACCAGCGGCTGGGCTTCCGGTAGCACGGTCAGCTCAAAGTAGTGGGTGGCAAACAGCGTATAAGCCCGCAGATGCGCCAGGCGTTCGGCGGCGGCCCAGGCCAGGGACAGGCCGTCGAAAGTACTCGTGCCGCGACCGACTTCGTCCATCAGCACCAGGCTGCGTTCGGTGGCGTTGTGCAGAATGTTCGCGGTTTCGCTCATTTCGACCATGAAGGTCGAGCGCCCGCCGGCCAGGTCATCACTGGAGCCGATCCGGGTGAAGATCCGGTCCACCAGCGACAATTCGCAACTGGCCGCCGGCACGAAACTGCCAATGTGCGCCAGCAGCACGATCAAAGCGGTCTGGCGCATGTAGGTGGATTTACCGCCCATGTTCGGACCGGTGATTACCAGCATGCGCGTATTGTCGTCGAGGCTCAGGTCGTTGGCCACGAACGGCGTGGTCAGCACTTGCTCGACCACCGGGTGGCGACCCTGGGAGATGCGCATGCACGGCTCGTCAACGAAGCGCGGGCAGTTCAGGTCGAGGTTCAGGGCGCGTTCGGCCAGGTTGCTCAGCACGTCCAGTTCGGCCAGTGCAGCGGCGGTGTCCTGCAACGGCGGCAATTGGGCGATCAGGTCTTCGAGCAGCGCTTCGTACAGCATTTTCTCGCGGGCGAGGGCGCGGCTCTTGGCCGACAGCGCCTTGTCCTCGAACGCTTTCAGTTCCGGCGTGATGAAGCGCTCGGCACCTTTGAGCGTCTGGCGGCGGATGTAGTCGGCGGGTGCCGATTCAGCCTGCTTGCTCGGCAATTCGATAAAGTAACCGTGAATGCGGTTGTAACCGACCTTCAGGTGCGACAGGCCGGTGCGAGCCTTCTCCCGTGCTTCCAGATCGATCAGGAACTGCCCGGCGTTTTCGCTCAGTGACTGCAGGTCGTCGAGTTCGCTGTCGTAACCGGTCTTCAACACGCCGCCGTCACGGATCACCGCTGGCGGGTTGTCGATAATGGCTTTTTCCAGCAGCGCCGCGAGTTCCGGGTAGGTGCTGGTGGTCTTCGCCAGTTGAATGATGTGCGGTGCTTCCAGCTCAGTCATCGCCGCTTGCAGCTCAGGCAGCGCACCGAGTGCATCGCGCAGGCGAGCCAGGTCACGAGGACGGGCATTGCGCAGGCCGATCCGCGCCAGAATCCGCTCGATGTCGCCGATTTCCTTGAGCTGCGGTTGCAGTTTTTCGAAACGGTAACCGTCGAGCAGGCAGGTGATCGAAGTCTGGCGCGCCAGCAATACGCTGAGGTCGCGCAGCGGACGGTTCAGCCATCGAGTCAGCAGGCGACTGCCCATGGCCGTCTGGCAGCGGTCGACAACCGATTGCAACGTGTTGTCGCGCCCGCCCGCCAGGTTGGTGTCCAGTTCCAGGTTGCGACGACTCGCGCCGTCCAGCACTACGGTATCGTCCAGACGTTCATGGCGCAGGCTGCGCAAGTGCGGCAGGGCGGTGCGCTGGGTTTCCTTGGCGTAGCTGAGCAGGCAACCGGCGGCGCCGATGGCCAGGGTCAGGTTCTCGCAGCCGAAGCCTTTCAGGTCCTGGGTGGAGAACTGCTGACAAAGACTTTTCAGTGCCGAGTCGCGCTCGAAATCCCACGGCGCACGGCGACGAACCCCACGGCGTTTTTCCGCCGGCAGATCCTTTGGCCAGTCATCCGGAATCATCAGCTCTACCGGATTGACCCGTTCCAGTTCCGCCAGCAGGTTTTCCCAGCCTTTGATTTCCAGCACGGTGAAGTTGCCGCTGGTGATGTCCAGCACCGCCAGACCGAACAGACGTTCGTCACCCAGCACCGCCGCGATCAGGTTGTCCCGACGCTCATCCAGCAGCGCTTCATCACTGACCGTACCCGGCGTGATGATCCGCACCACCTGACGATCCACCGGACCCTTGCTGGTGGCCGGATCGCCGACCTGCTCACAAATCACCACAGATTCGCCGAGCTTCACCAGTTTCGCAAGGTAACCTTCGGCGGCGTGGTAAGGAATCCCACACATCGGAATCGCTTGACCGGCCGACTGCCCACGGGCGGTCAGGGTGATGTCCAGCAACTTGGCGGCCTTCTTCGCGTCTTCGTAGAAGATCTCGTAGAAGTCGCCCATGCGGTAGAACATCAGCTGGTCGGGGTGCTGGTTCTTCAGGCGCCAGTATTGCTGCATCATCGGGGTGTGGCTGGATAAATCTGAAATAGCTTTATTCATCAGTGGCTTAGCGTTAATTGTTCAAAAGTGTGGGGCAAAAATGGGGCTTTTTGGTTTGCTTTTGGATGCCTGACCAGATGTGTAAAAGCTCGGTCGGCGACTCGTCGTCCATCCACTTGGCGTACACCTCGACCAGCATGGTGAAGTCTTTGTGGCCCATTTGCTTTGCAATGAACGCAAGGTTACCACGGGCGGTTAAGCACCAGCAGGCGTAGGTGTGTCGAGTCTGGTATGGGCGGCGAGGGCGAATCCCCGATCGCTTTTGGATGGCTGCCCACTTAGTGTTCCATGACGTGGGGATAAACCATTGGTTGATGATTTTTTTCCGGGCTTGTGTGGTTGGGGACAGTAGCGGGGTGACTGTTTCGAGGCGGCTTTCGTGGCGGTTCATGTACACCTCGATCTCGCGCGGTGCGTGATCGGCCACCAAACCCAGTAGAATTTTGCAGGCCTCGACAGCTGGCGGCATCAAAAGTACTGCGCGCGGTTTGCCGGTCTTGGGCACTTTGAATGTGCCGTCCGCAGTGATGGCCCGGGTGATGTTGATCTGGCCAGCGATCAGGTCGACGTCCTCGACGGCTAATGCGCACATCTCCCCAGGGCGAATGCCGGTGTAAACCGCTAGCGTGATCGCGGCTGAGTCCTGCGGGTGTAGGCAGCCTTTACTGAGCAGCTGTTCAAACTCGCCTTTGGTCAATGGGTCCGGTTCGCGCCCGATCATCGCGAATCGAATGCAGGCGGTGGACAGCCCTTTGCGGCAGTAGCTGTTGTTCTCGCACCACGCCAAGAAGCCGGCGAACGTAGCCAGGTAATGGTTCGCTGTGGAAGGTGCTCGGGTCGAAATCAGTTGTGTTCTGAGTAGCTGGATATCTTCGGGTAAAAGGATGCCTGCCAACCGATCTGGCCCTAATAGTTCGGTGCAGATATCAAGCGCGTATCCGTATTTTTCTTCGGTCATCGGGGTTATGTCGACGGCCTTTAGTGGTTTGTAGCGGGCCATCAGCATGGCCAGCCGTTCGTCCTTTACGTTGCTGTAGTTAGTCGCGTTCTTCGAATTGGGAAAGTGTCGGGTGTAATCGAAGTGTCCTGTTTTTATCTCATGAATTATTGCCGCCCTGAGAAGGGCGGCATGTTTGATGTTGGCTTTGGTAACCGGAAGGCCGAGGGATTCGCGGCAGCGGACTCGCCTCCACATGAACACGACGCGAATGTTTCCGCCGTGTAATTCGATCCCTTTGTGTTTGGCCAGCTCGGCTTCTAGGCCGCTTCCTGAGGTGCGCTCTCGGCCCACTTGTCGTACTCCGTCATGTTGATTGCGATGCGCCCGTCTGGCGTTTTGCGCCAGATACGGCCCTGTGCCCATGTTCCGTTCTTCACTTTGTGGCGTATGGCGTCTTCGCTGTAGCCAGTGAGTTCGGATGGCTACGTGCGCATTCAGCGCTCGATCACCACCTACCAGAAAAACGCTTACGGCCAAGCGGACAACTCATACCTGGACAGCGAGACCATGCATCAGTCGGCGTTCATCATCCGGCGCATGCAGAGCGTGATCACCAGCAAGTACGGTCGCCACAAGCTGGCCAGCGACGGTACGCGCTTCGGTGCCGGCCAGCCGATCGTCACGCCGAGCACCATTCGTGGCGAGCTGATCGCGCAGTACGCCAAGCTCGAGCAAGAAGGTCATGTGGAAAACGCTGACCTGTTCGCCGAGCACCTGGTGGTGGAGCGCGACAGCAACGACCCGAGCCGCGTGAACGTGTTGTTCCCGCCGGACTACATCAACGGCCTGCGTATTTTTGCGTTGCTCAACCAGTTCCGCCTCCAGTACAACGCCGCCGCGTAACGCTGACCACGATCACCAAGCCCGCCGCGAGCGGGCTTTTTCATTCTGGAGATACAACCCATGGGCAAAAAAGTAGCGGGCACGGCGTACATCAAGGTGGACGGAATGCAGCTAACCGTCACCGGTGGCGCCGAAGCGCCGTTGATGGATAAAAAACGGGAGACGGTTTATCCGGGCTTCTACAAGGAAGAAGAGCTCGCGCCTTATCTGAAGATGACCGCCATCCACGATCCGGCTCTGTCGATCAAGACGCTGACCGAAGGCACGGATATGACGGTCACCTGTGAATTCAACAACGGCAAGGTCTACGTGCTTTCGGGGGCGTACCTGGTCGACGAGCCGACGTCGAAAGGCGATGACGGCACCATTGAACTGCAATTCGACGGCATAAAAGGGGTGTGGCAATGACAGGCGCAGTAAAACTTCAGGCGGCCATTGAGGCGCACGGCGAGCCACTGACTGAGCTGACGTTGCGTCGGCCGACCGTACAGGAAGTGCGCGCCATCAAGGCGCTGCCGTATCGGATCGACAAGAACGAAGAGGTCGGACTCGACATGGATGTGGCCGCCAAATATATCGCGGTCTGTGCAGGCATCCCGCCGTCGTCGGTCAACCAGCTGGACTTGGCTGACCTCAACGCGCTGAGCTGGGCGGTCGCCGGTTTTTTCATGAGTGCGGCGTCGGCTCCATCAACGACCTGATTTCAGTCGCCTACGACCTGGCCTGGTTCTGGAAGGTTGACCCCGAACAGATGATGGCCAGGCCACTGGATGCGCTCACGGAATGCCTTGAGCACGCCCAACGCATTAACGAACTTCAGCAGGTGCAGTGATGGCGGACAAGTTCCAGCTAAAGGCGTTGATCACCGGCGTCGACAAGCTGTCGCCGACACTGACCGGGATCCGCAAGAACGTTGCGGGTTTCCGAAAACAGATGAACAGCACAGGCCTTGGCAACATCGGCTTCAAGGATATGTTGCAAGGCGGCGCCTTTGCGGCGCCGTTCATTGCTGGTGCCCGTGCTGCCATGGAATTTGAAACGTCCATGGCTGACGTGAAGAAGGTGGTTACCTTCGACACACCCGAACAGTTCAAGCAGATGGGGCAGGACGTGCTTGATATGTCGGAGAAAATGCCGATGGCGGCGAGCGGCATCGCCGCCATCGTTGCCGCCGGAGGTCAGGCTGGTTTTGCCCGTGGTGAGCTGAAGCAGTTCGCCGAAGACGCGGTGAAGATGGGCATCGCCTTCGATCAGACAGCCGACCAGTCCGGCGACATGATGGCCAAGTGGCGGACATCATTCAAAATGACCCAGCCCGAAGTTGTGACCCTGGCTGACAAGATCAACTACCTGAGCAACATCGGCCCTTCGTCGGCCGCGCAGATCTCCGACATCGTGACCCGCATCGGTTCGTTGGGTGGCATCGCCGGCCTGTCGGCGGGGCAAGTTGCCGCGATGGGTGCAACGCTTGCGGGCGTGGGCGTGCCAAGTGAAGTGGCAGCGACCGGCATGAAAAACTTCATGCTGTCGCTGACCAAGGGCAGTGCGGCCACCAAGGAACAATCGCAGGCTTTCAAGTCGCTGCGGTTGGACGTCAAGCAAGTTTCGAAGAGCATGCAAAAGGATGCCCAGGGCACTATCGAAGACGTGCTGGAGCGCATCGCCAAGGTCGATCCGGCGAAGCAGGCCGGGTTACTGACGCAGCTGTTCGGTACGGAGTCGGTGTCCGCTATCGCGCCACTGCTAACCAACCTCGATCTGTTGAAGTCCAGCTTCGGCGCCGTAGGCAAGGAAGGAAAATTTGCGGGATCGATGGAGGCGGAATACACGGCGCGGTCGGCGACCACTGCCAACTCCATGCAGCTGCTGACCAACAAAGTCACTCGCTTGGGTGTCGCTGTGGGTTCCGGTCTCCTGCCGCCGTTCAATGCTTTCATGGACCAGATCGGCCCGGCCATTTCCCAAATGTCCTCGCTTGCCGCTGAACACCCTGGCGTTATCCGCGGCGTGTTGGGTGCCGGCGTTGCCTTCGGTGTGCTGCGAGTCGCGGTGATGGGCGCCGTGGTGGCAACCAAGATCCTCAGTGCCGTCACCGCTATGTCACCGATCGGGATAATCGTTCGAGGTATCGCGCTCGCGGCCGGCCTGTTGATTGCCAACTGGGCGACCGTTGCGCCGTACTTCGAGGCGATCTGGGAAAAGATCAAAGGTCCGGCCATGATCCTGTGGGGCTGGTTTAAGCAGGCCTTTGCATTCTCCCCGATCGGGCTGGTGATCGAAAACTGGGGGCCGTTGACTGAGTTGTTCTCGGCGCTTTGGGATGTTCTTGTCGCTGTCTCCACACCGGTAATGGATTTTCTCGGGCGTATGTTTGAGTGGACGCCGCTCGGGATGATTGCGAAGAACTGGGCACCCATCACTGAGTGGTTCCAGAAGCTATGGGCGAAATTGAAACCGATTATCGAGCCGATGATGAAGTACTTCGGCGGTGGCGAAGGTGGAGAAGGCATCATCAAAACCGCCACCAACAAGGCCAACGAGTTCGCCGAAGAACAGCGCGTGCGCAACGCGGGGCCAGGTGGCGGTGATGGTGCGTTTGTTGAGGCCGGCGCTGTAGAGGGTGCTCAGCGTTATCAGCGGATGATGAAAAACGCGGCGGGCATCCCGAGCACTGACAAGTTGTTGAGTCGGCCGAATCTGGCCAACCAATCCAGCGGTCTGCTTCAACAGGCGTCTGGTAACCAGGCGCCGAAGCTCAATGGTGAGATCACCATCAACATCCCCGGCGCTCCTCCCGGCACCACCGTCGATCAAGCGAAAACCAATCAGCCGGGCCTGAGCATCAAGCCCAGTGTCGGTACCCGAACCATCGGTGTTATGAGGCCCAACTAATGACAGCGACGTGGCGTGATAAGTTGTTGCCGGCTTCGTTCCGGGGGATCAGCTTCTTGATCCCTCAGACTTCGGTGCCGGTGGGAATGAAGGGACAACTGCACGAGTTCCCGCAGCGGGACACCCCGTTCTTTGAGCAGCTGGGCAAGCAGTCCCAAGTGCACAAGATGACGGCGTGGATCATCGGTGATGACTGTTTCGAGCGCCGAGACAAATTGATCGAGGCGCTGAACACACCGGGTGGCGGCGAGCTGGTCCACCCCTGGCTCGGAAAAATGCAGGTCAAGGCGGGCGAGTGCGATATGTCCCACGACTTCGTGGGCGGTGGCATGGTCAGTTTTGAGCTGACGTTCTATCCGGACGTGCCATTGAAGACGCCGGCGGCAAAGGTCAACACCCAGGCGCAGGTGGTGAATTCGTCCGAAAGCCTGCTGACGTCTTCGCTCAATCGGTACAAGACCGCCATGGGCACAGTGAATCAAGCGCGGCTCGGGTTGCTACAAATGCGCAACAGCCTTACGAATGTGTTCTCTGTTATTCAGCAGCAGTTCGCACCGTTCGTGAGTGTCTTTACGGATGTCACGGGTTTCGCGCAGTCACTGATGAACTCCCCGGGTTCTTTGTCCTCACTCTTTTCCAGCTACTTCAGCAGCTTTTCTGGCTTCGATTTTTTCAGCTCGGGTTCAAGTGGTCGGTCCAGCTCGGGCAGGAACGTCGGCACCAGCTCGGGAAATGATGGCGGCGGTTACCGCGGGGCAGTCGCCGAAGCCAGCCAGCAGACGGAGGCGGTCAGCAGCATCAACACCGTCAGTTCAATCGGTGGCACCGATGCGATCACTGCATCGCAGGCCACCGCGAACCTGGTTCAGGATTCAACCCTGGTGCAGATCGGTCTGATCGTGAGTGAGATGCCGGTCGCCCCACAACCAGAGTCGATAGGTTCCATGCCTTCCGTTGAGCAACAGGCGCTCCAGCCCATTGTGCGGCCCGACGTACCGGTGGCTGACGATGTGATCGAGCTTCGGGACAACCTCAATGAGGCCATTCATGAAGCATCGCTGAAGGCTGATCCTGAGCACTATCTGGCGCTGAACAATTTTCGGCAGACGGTGGTGAAGCACCTGACGGCCGTCGCGCAATCCGGGGTTAAGTTGGTCGACATCACACCGCCTGAAACCTTGTCGGCACTGGTGCTGGCATACAGACGCTTCGGCGATGCAACGCGTTCGCCGGAGGTGGTGCAACGCAACCGCATTCAGCACCCGGGCTTTGTGCCGGCGGTACCCATCAAAATCGCCCAGAGGTAACCAATGTCTGATGACCAAAATGCGGTCAGCCTCACGGTTGGCGGTATGGATTACTTCGGCTGGAAATCGGTGGAAATCACCGCGGGGCTCGAAGATCAAGCCCGCTCTTTCAATGTGTCGTTGACCTGGAAGTGGCCGGGGCAAGTGCAAAACGTACCGATTCGGCAGGGCGACAAGTGCCAGGTGAAAATCGGTAATGACCTGGTGCTGACTGCGTGGGTGTTTGCGACACCGGTCAGCTACGACGATAAGCAAATCACCAAGACGATCAGCGGGAGATCATTGACGGCGGACCTGGTGGACTGCGCGGCAGTCAACAAGCCTGGCCAATGGAACAACCAGGCGGTGCTGGCCATCGTCAAAGCGTTGGCTGCGCCCTATAGCATCACGGTGAACAGTGAGATCCCCGAAGGCGGAAAACTTTCTGACCACACCATCGAGCCGGGCGAGACGGCTTTCGCCTCCATTGACCGGTTGCTGACATTGTTCCGGGTGTTCTCCACGGACGACGCGCGCGGCGCAGCCGTGCTTGCCAGTCCAGGCAGTGGTGGTCGGACCTTCGATGCGATTGAGGTGGGTAAGAACGTCAAGACCGGCGATGCGCCGCTCGATTTTTCCGGGGTGTTTTCCGAGTACCAGGTGCTGGGCCAGAAGAGTGGTACCGACGATGAATTCGGGCCGGATGCTGCTGAGGTTTCGGCCAGCGCTGCTGACGATCGCACCACGCGCAAGCGGGTGATGATCATTCAGGAGTCCGGCCAGGTGACCAACGAGCTGGCCCAGTCGCGAGCCAACTGGGAGCGCAGCAGCCGAATGGGGAAGGCGCTGACGGTGACTTATGTGGTTCAGGGCTGGCGTCAATCCAATGGCCAGCTTTGGCGTCACAACACGGTCGTCAGGGTGATCGACCCCATCATTGGCATGGACCGGGACATGTTGATCTCGCGCATCACCTACACGCTGAGTGAGCAGGGGATGCTCACCAAATTGGAGGTGGGGCCGCCTGAGGGTTTCGAGCCTGAGCCGAAGGATCCGCATGGCAAAAGGAAAGTGAAGAAGGGCGGCAAGGGCGACAACTTCGAATACCTGATCCCCGCTGACTACGAGCCAAAAAAATGAACATGAAAAATATGCTCGCCCGCGGAACGGTGGTGCTGGTCAATGCCTCCAAAAAGCTCCAAGGCCTGCAGGTCCGCCTCACCGCTGGTGAGCTCAAGGATGGCGCCGAACACTTCGAACCTTACGGTTTCACCAGCAACCCACTGCCCGGCGCCGAGGTGCTGGCTGCGTTTATCGGGGGGGATCGATCTCATGCGGTGGTGCTGGTGGCGGCTGATCGCCGGTACCGCATTCAGGCAATGGCGTCTGGCGAGGTCGCCATCTACACCGACGAAGGCGACTACATCCACTTCAAGCGCGGCCGGATCATCGACATAGAGACGCAAACCCTGAACATCAAGGCCACGACAGCGGTGAACATTGATTCGCCGGTGATCAACCAGACCGGGGAAATCGTTTCGCAGGGCGATCAGGTCGCAGGTGGGGTCAGCCAAATTAATCATATTCACGGTGGTGTCCAGGCTGGTAGTGGCCAGAGCGGCGTCCCTGTCGCGGGAGGTTGAGCATGGTCATCCCTTCCGACGTTGAAGCTGCTCTGATTAGGGCCGTGATCATCAGCCTGTATACCTGGCGCCGGGCTGAAACAGATGACCCCGTTGATGACGACGAGCGTTTCGGTTGGTGGGGCGACAGTTACCCGCCGATCACGGATGACCGCATTGGCTCCCGCCTGTGGCTATTACGCCGGGTGAAGTTGACACCACAAACCCAGCGCGATGCCGAAGCCTACGCGCACGAAGCCCTGCAATGGTTGCTGGACGATGGTCATGTCATCGATATCTCCATCGCCAGCGAGAAGGTGGATATCAACCGTCTGAACCTAATTCCGACGCTGACCATCACCGGCGGTACGCGGCTTGAAATCAAACAACCCTCTTCATGGCAGGTGATCTATGCCGTTTGAAACGCCTTCGCTACCTGTCTTGATCGGCCGTACCCAGGGTGACTTGGCCTCTGACTCGCTGCGCCGTTCTGATGCGCAGGTGCTGGCCAGAACCCTGGGCGGCACGGCTTTTGGTTTATACGGCTACCTCGACTGGATCGTTGAGCAAATCCTGCCCGATCGGGCGGACGAAGAAACGCTGGAGCGGGTCGCTTTGTTGCGCCTGAATCAGCCGCGCAACCCCGCCCAGCCAGCAGAAGGCCCGGTCAGTTTTACCGCCGCGGCGGGGGCAGTGCTTGATGTTGATGTCGTGTTGCAGGCCGGTGATGGTCGCACCTATAAGGTGACGACTGGTGTCACCACGTCGGCAGGACTCAACACCACCACAATTGAGGCGGTCGACGCTGGCACTCTGGGCAACGCTGATCCCGGTCTGACGTTAAGCCTGGTTCAGCCGGTGGCAGGCGTCACCAACACTTTCACAGTGTTGGCCCCGGGGTTGACCGGCGGAATTGCCATAGAAAGTGTTGAGTCGTTGCGGGCGCGGGTGGTTCGCTCCTATCGCGTAATCCCCCACGGCGGCTCTGCTGCCGACTATGAAACTTGGGCAGTCGAAGTGCCCGGCGTAACTCGTGCCTGGTGCCGGGGCAGCTACATGGGGCCAGGCACCGTTGG
Organism: Pseudomonas sp. LBUM1669; assembly: GCF_059695705.1. Classification (NCBI taxonomy): domain Bacteria; kingdom Pseudomonadati; phylum Pseudomonadota; class Gammaproteobacteria; order Pseudomonadales; family Pseudomonadaceae; genus Pseudomonas; species Pseudomonas sp. LBUM1669. The sequence continues at coordinate 1,410,397 of NZ_CP166784.1, forward strand.
CCTGTTCGTTATGCGTGACGGCGATGTAGATCCTGTTCCTAATCCGACGCAGCTTGCAGAGGTAAAAGCCTACATCGAACCACTGCGGCCGGTTACGGCAGAGCTTTATGTACTTGCACCCATCAGAGTTCCGGTCCCCTACACCATCCACGCTGTGCCGGACACCAGCGCAGTTCGTGCTGGCATTCAGGCCCAGTTGATAGATCTGCACGAGCGTGAAGCAGGACTGGGAGAAACCTTACTCATAAGCCACATCCGCGAAGCCATCAGCGGTTCGTCAGGGGAGACCGACCACCAACTCACTGTGCCATCGGCCAACGTTGTTCCCGCCACCAATCAACTGCTGACATTTGGGGGTATCACATGGCTGTAGCAAGAACGGCCGATCAGTACCGGCAACAGCTTCGCGGGCTACTACCCCAAGGCCCGGCCTGGGATCCAGAACTTGTGCCTGAGGTCGAGTTGGTTCTTGCTGGTGTATCCCTTGAATTCTCCCGGCTAGATGCCCGTGCCGTTGATCTGCTCAATGAAATGGACCCATCAGGCGTCAGTGAGCTGGTACCTGACTGGGAGTCTGTCATGGGGCTCCCAGATGCTTGCCTCGGCCCGAACCCTGCTTTCGAAGATCGACGCCTTGCGGTTCGCCGGCGGCTGGTAGAAGTCGGTGGCCAGAACCCGGAGTACTTCATTGATATTGCCGTCAGCCAGGGTTACCCCGGCGCCTCAATCACAGAGCATCGAGCGCCGCGCATGGGTCGCTCGCGGTTCGGCTTGGCACATTTTGGCGGTTGGTCCGCGCAGTTCATGTGGACTCTAAACACCGGGGGGCGGCAGTTGAAGGGCCGTCGTTTTGGCGCGAGCTATTGGGGGGAACGCTTTGGGGCCAACCCGGGTGATGCAATTGAATGCTTGATACGGCGCCCCGCGCCCGCGCACACCATCGTGCGAATCAACTATGACTAAGGAGTAGCCGCGTGGATTTTCCTAAAACAGTTCCAAGTATCGGTTTGGTTGCTGGTCGGTTTGTCGATGAGAATACCTTGACTGGCACCCCGGGGTCTTTGATCCCGTCTGCTTGGGGTAACGCAGTAACTGATGAAATACTGGCAGTCATTACGGCGGCCGGGCTTGTGCCAACAGAAAACCTTAACAACCAGTTGTTGGCCGCTGCAAGGAAGCTTGCGCCGGGTGTGACCGGTTCAATGCGCAATGCCCGTATGTCCATTCCGACTGCCGCTGGCGCCCCCACATTTACTGCCGATGAAATCATTGTCAGTACTGCTGTTGGTGGTCTGAACTACAAACTTTCCGGCTTCAATAAGGTCATCAACGGTGGCTCCACCGGCGTTGGAGGTATGGACGTCGGAATGTCTCCAGTCAGTGGGTTTGTCGCAATCTATGCTATCTACAATCCGACCGCACCCTTGTCGGCAACCAACCCTGCATTGCTTGGGGTAAACGCAACGGCCGCGGCTCAACCGGAAGTCTATGGTGGCGCGAACATGCCGGCCGGTTATACGGCCTCGGCTCTGGTGAGTGTTTGGCCGACCACACCAGGAACCGCCTTTGCAGCCGGCTATCAGGCTGACCGCACCGTCAGCTTTGGCGGCAAAAGCGTTCTGTCAGGAGGCACTGCCGTCACCGCGACCGCCACTTCTATCGCAAGTGCTGTTCCGCGAAATGCCAAAACGTGTGCGGGCTATGCAATCAACAACGCAGCCAACGGCGTCATCCAAATCGGTGGTGACGTCAGTTATATCGGTGGTGGCCTCGTAGGTGTCGGCAACGTATCCCCGGCCACAGCACCGATCTGGGGATGGTTTGCAACACCGATCATCACGCCACAGACGATCTACTACGCGGCAACACAAGCCGCATCTCAAAACGGCGTTATCTGGCTTTCGTCGTATACGTTTTGATTGGGGGTGAGGAATGAGCGTCATACACGTGCAGTTTGCAGACGAGACGGAAGCGGTTGTGATGACAGTTTTCGGATGCGTTCAAGGCCCGGAGATTCCAAATCAAGGAGAAATCGATGAAGAAGACCCGAGATACCTATCGTTCTTGGAGTCGCGGTTGCCGAGCGCAAAAGACAGTGCAGAAAGTTCGCTCCTAGAAAAGCTGCGCTATGCCGAGTTGAACATCGCGCCGCTTCGATATGCCGACGAGCTCGGTGAGTCGAACGATGAGGACCAGGTGCAACTGCTTACATGGAAAAAATATGCCGTTGCCTTGATTCGCGTCCGTACCCAGGCAGGATTTCCCCAGATAATCGAATGGCCAGTTGCACCGGCGTAATTGTGGCGAACTCACACGCGCTATGGATAAGCAGCCCCTCCTGGCTTACCATCGGCGACTTTATTTGAAATTAGTCGTCTGGTGGTGAGCGTGCTCATGGATAACCGCGTTTCCCGCGCAAGGAGAAAATTCTTGCAAATACTAGGATTGGGAGTTGGCGCAATAAGTGTGGATGCTGTGGCACGCGGCAACACTAGTCATGGCAACGCAGCGCCGTCAAATCGAGTCAATATCATTGAAGAAGGCGGTATTGACGATGATGCTTCGGATAATACATCCGTCTTCATGAAAATATTTCGGAACAATCCGAATGGATGCATCATCGAAATGCCACGCTCTTCGCACGGTGTTTATTTCATATCTGGCAATAACCATTTTACCGATATCGGGAAATTCGTATTGGATCCTGGTGTGGGTGTTTCGATCAGATTCGATGATTGGGAATGCTTTCTTGCAGGAGACGGAGCCAGAACAACAGCTCCTCTTTCCATAAGATATGACTCGCTTAGATATACATTCACTCTTGGGCCTGAGGCGTACAAGAGCAATGTAGAAAAGTCCTTTTTCATGAGCCCGCTGCTCGGCGAGGCTGAGATTCCTGAGTCGCTCGATGCGTCTCGTTTTTTCAACCAGACAGTCAATCTCACGAATGGTGACCTCAACTTTTCTACACCAGTTCTCGCGTCAAAAGACCTCGTCATGTTTTCCGGCGTTCCGGTGGCTGGGTTTAATCTGACCACTGCGCCGGTTCGACCTGGGCATGAAATTCATGGCTGCTTTGACACAGCCACGTTCTGCGGCCTGGTGGCGGCAGCGGTTGTCACGGATGAGGGCTGGTGCATCGCCTATCAACACACCGCGGGCGGCCCGATAGGCATTGCGACAAAGAGTGGCTCACAACCAGTCAGCTTCTCCAAGCCGATCATCTACCCCATGCAGGAAAGGAAGGAATACTTCGCCAAGAACGCCACCGTAGGCGTCAGGGTGCATTCCGCCAAGATGTTTTCCGTAGTGTTCAACGGGCTGGAAGTGGCGCGGGTGAAAAATGCGGGCGGAAACATCACTTATGCTGGGTGGGCCGTAGGCAATCAAACCGCCGCTGGTGCAACCTCGTTGATCGCTCCGTATCGTGTGATCGGCAAGAATTCCATGGGTTCGAGCCCGCTGAAAATTGTTGTATGCGGGGATTCAACCACTACCGACGCGGTTGCAGGTGCCTGGCCTGGTCACATGCGGAGATTCCTCACGGGGATGTCCGGTGTCCAGATCATGGAGCTCAAAAACCTCGCAGTGGCTGGTGATATTTCGTCACAGCAAAAGGACCTGCTTCTCGCGACGGACATAGAAGGTTATGACTACTGCCTGATTCAGCTTGGCATTAATGATATTCAGATTTCTAACTACATCACTGCGTATGTTGCTGAGATCGAGGCGATGGTCAGTTATTGCCAGAGCAAGGGCGTAACGCCAATAGTTGGTCTTCCGACATATTGGTATGGAAGAGCTGACGCCTTGCCGTACGGGAACATGGGACAGGACGCTCTCCAGTCCGAGAAGGGCGCCCCATTCCGAAACTATTTGATGCGTCGTCTGGCAGATCTGGGTGTGCAGGGAACGACGCTTGCCATTCAGGATCAAGGCGCTGTAATGGCCGACTTCCTGGCTCGCTCAAGTAATGACCCGATTGTAGTCGACAACATCCATCCTGGTGCCTACGCGAGAATGTTGACGGGATTTGCGTGGGCGAAAGCCTTGGCCGGCGCCATATCACCGAAGGTGTCGAAAGACACGCCGCCAAAGACGGTGAACGCAAACTGGCTTTACAAGGGGTTTGGCTCAGCAGCCAAGCCGGTCTATTCGATTCAGGGAGATCACTTCTCGCTTTCCGACTGTTTGTCATACAGCGGGCTAAGGCTAGTCGATGGATCAAACATAATGGCGGTGCCGGCGGCATTCGCCACCAGATGGCAAAAGCTCATACCGGTCACTTGGCAGAAAGCAACAGGCGAGATCGGCGGGGTAGTGCACATCCTTGCGGGTGTAGATGGATCCTTCAAAATTTTCGACTCTCCCTATGAGGGCAGCTATTACATCAATCTGAGTGCAATTTCCTATCAAATTGCAGAATAAGAAAAGCCCGGCATCAGCCGGGCTTTTTGTTTATTGCCTCAGGGTATCAAGATGCCCGGAGCATTGATCTTCGCCCACTCCACGAATACCTCTGCGAGCTTACCGCTCGCGAATTCAGAGAAGTGACTGTATTCGTCTCGGAAAAGCGGCATATGGTCGATGACCAATTTGCAGCTCTTATCGTCGCAATAAAGTTGGTTTGGATCAAAGAACTTCGCATCTGGATGGCGTTGAGTAACGCTATCAACCAATGGCTGGAAACTCTGGTGAATTTCATCAAGTTTCGCGCGATCTAGTTCGCAGGCAATGAGAGGTGCCTTCAGTGGGCGCGGGAAGCAACCTTTTATCTCAAACTGCGCTCTGACGTGGGGATAGAAGACGATCACTTTTACGCCGCGTCGCTCCAACTGGTCGATGTATTCATTGAGCACTTCAATGTTTTCCGCGTCCACATTCGGCCGCAGACCACTGAAAATCACGTACTTCACCGTGCCAGATTCATCGATGACCTTGTCGGCTAGATCCCTTTGGTGCTTCACCCGATTTCCTGCGCAAGGATTTTTGTCTACCGGGATACTTTCCTCCGGCAGCACCGGCTGAGATGGATCGCAAGATCCCATCGAGACGATGTTGTTTTTGCTTATGGCCGGATTGGAGGCAATCCCAGCGTACAAGTGATTCGCGAAGCTGGTGCCCAAAATCAAGAGCGTCGGTTTCTGATCGTTGTTTGCCATGCAGAACCACCAGAGGTAGTCAGACGACTCCTTCAGTGGGTACTTGTTGAGGCAGATATCATTTTTCATGTACTTCCACAGCGGCCCGACAAACTGCGAGTTGACTCGCTCAGCGTCCTTGATCAGGGCGCGATTGGGCAGGCCAGCATGGCTGTAGGTGAGGTATCCAGCAACGCCGGTGACCACCATAAAACTAATCAGCACAGCGGTTTTTTTGGTCCCACGGCCACCCGTGCGAAGTGGACGCTCAACGAAGCGGTAGGTGAGCCAGGAAAGCACAATGGCCAGCAAAACGGCGAGACAGCGGACCGTGACAGACGGCACTGCGCTTTCAATAATTCGCGCGAACGTCAGCAACGGCCAGTGCCAAAGGTATAGCGGGAAGCTGATAAGGCCGAACCACACGAAGATGCGGTTCGACAGAATGACCCTGTTGAACCATGCATTCGGTCCAGCAGCGATAATCAACCCCGCTCCAGCGGTCGGCAGAATCGCCCACCAACCGGGGAATTTGTCGGCTTTGGTGATGACCGCAAATGCTACTGCCAGGCAGGCTACCCCGATGACTGACTGTATATTTCTCAGAACCAGGCTGCTTTCGGCCCTCCAATTCGGAAATACCTTGTCCTTGTGCATGGTCACATAGGCCAGGAACGACCCGACCAGCAGCTCCCAAAACCGAGTTTGCGGTGAGTAGAATGTTCCGACAGCGTCTGATTGAATGAACGCAATATTCAATGCAAAAGAGATCGCTGCCGTGATAACTACGAGCAGTAGAGCGTTCAGTCTGACTTTCCATGCTGCCCACAGGAGCAGAGGCCAAATCAGATAGAACTGCTCTTCAATCCCAAGGGACCACAAGTGCAAAAGAAGCTTCGTCTCCGCAGTATTGTCGAAGTATCCAGCCTCTCCCAACAATACGAAGTTTGAGAGAAATAACGATCCTCCGGCGATATGTTTCCCCAACTGCATATATTCATCTGCAAGTAGGGTGAACCAACCGAACACCCAACTTGCGGCCAAAACTAACAGTAGCGCGGGGAAGATTCGATTGACTCGACGGCTGTAGAACTCGCCGAAGCTGAAGCTGTTTTTCTCAAGACTGCCGAAAATGATGCTTGAGATTAAGTATCCAGAAATAACGAAAAAAACATCAACGCCAACGAACCCACCATGAATTATGGATGGAAACGCATGGAAGGCGACCACTGAAAGCACGGCAAGTGCGCGAAGGCCGTCAATATCCGGTCGATATTTCGGGTGGCTCAGGTGTTTATCAATCGCTGGCATTGCCGCGGCAGATGTGGAAGTCATTGTTGTGTGCGGCTCCATGTGACAAAAGCCCATGCTGGGCGCCGCGTATCCTACCAGTACATCCGACCATTACCGCCATTGGGCGGTTTTTTTTCGCTTGGAGAAAAGTGATGACCGAAAACGAAAAGGACCGTGATGTTTTGGCTCGAACGCTGTGGGGGGAGGCACGCGGCGAATCGCTGGCCGGCCAGATCGCGGTGGCCTGGACCATCCGCAACCGCGTGAACGATGGCAAGGCCAGGTCGTGGTGGGGAGAGGGCTACGCCGGCGTTTGCCAGAAGCCGTACCAGTTCAGCTGTTGGAATCGGAACGACCCGAACTACGTCTACCTGTCGGGCGCGAAGCCGATGCCGTTACGCGAGTTTGCCCAGGCACAGATCGCAGCTGATCAGGTGATGGCCGGCAAGGTGTCGGATCCTACCGGTGGCGCGACGCATTACCACGCGATCGCCATGAAGAAGGCGCCGGCCTGGGCGAGTAAGGCCAAGCAGACCGTGGTTATCGGCGGTCACGTCTTCTTCAAGGATGTGCCGTGATGACGCCGGTGCAGAAGCTGCTCGGTGTGCTGGCGTTGGTCGTGATGCTGATGGCCGGCAGCGCGGCAGTCGCCTGGCAGGTTCAGGGCTGGCGCTACGGCAAGCAGATCGCCGAACAGGCTGGCCTGCATCAGGACGACTTGACCTCCATCAACAATGCGGCCGCCGCCCAGGTGCGCGCCGATCAGGATAAGCGCCTGGCGCTCGAGCAGCGCCTGTCGGTCAGCGACCATGTCCACCACAAGGAACTAACAGATGCTCAAACCAATCAGGCTCGCCTGCGCGATCGCCTTGCCACTTCTGATTTGCGGCTGTCAGTCCTTCTCGACGCCGCGGATTCAGCTAGTGGCTGCACAGTGCCAGCCGGTACCACCGCCAGCGGCGTGGTTCATGGAGGATCGCGCGGCCGACTTGACCCGGCGCATGCTCAACGAATTATCGGAATCACCGACACCGGCGACCAAGGACTGATTGCATTGGCTGCGTGCCAATCCTACGTGCGAGAAGTATCGCGCAGATGAGGGAAGGGGCTATCGAATGGTTTCTCCCCGGATAGCTCGCGGACCCTGAGGGTGAGTTCGCTGATGTGCCTGCTGTTGGCCATCAGCTCCCAGTTGCTTTTCGTCTCAATTTCGGTGGCTCTGCGGTTTGAATCTGCGAGGTCGGCCTTGGCCTTCAGTAGTTCAGCACGCAGCGCCACGCATTCTTTAGCGGCATCAGCGTGCATCTGCACCAGCCCGAAGATGTCTTCGCGGGCTTTACGCAGATGCAGGGTCAGTTCCTGCACCTCATTTTCGGTCACGCGTAGGAAGTAGCGACAGGTCTCAAGCTCAGTTGGGCAGCCAAGCCAATCGCTGGTGTCTTCTATTTCGTACGGGTCCATGTTGTTGCCTTGCTTGAGCTGTTTGTATATACAGTATTCGGCCGGACCTAATACTGGCTACAGTGAGGCGACGACCTGTATTCACATTCAGCGCGGAGGGCTGGCCATGGGTAAGCATTCAGAGTACCGAGAATCCAAGATCAGGGACCGAGCCAAAGAGCTTGCCGATGAGCAGGGCATTTCTTTCGAGGATGCATTGATCGTTGTGAAGGAGAGGAGGGCGGTAACCATGAAAGCGCTGAAGCGATCGGTAAAAACCGACCAGGTACTGCCAGATGAGGAGGCGGCGACACCGTTCACTAAGCTGAAAGAGCATTGCCATGGTGGTAGCCGACCATTGCAGGGAGGGTTGCCTGGTCAGGGTAAGCGATCTTGATGGGGCAAAAATGGGGCAAACCGTATGCCAACCAATGCCCTTAAATGCCAAGCCAACGTTATTCCGTACTTGTCAAATAAGCCCTACACCCCTTGTAGTTCGAGGGTGTAGGGCTTATTTGCGTTAGTACTCCAGCACAATCGGGGTGTGAGAGGACAGATCGGACAGTGCTTTATTCATCGGATATCAGGCAAATTCGTTGAAAGGTGTAGGGCAAAGGAGGGACATCGGCCCGGCTTTTCCGCGATGGGCGCAAGGTTAACATGCGCGGTCTGCCGGGCGCAGGCATGAAAGCCCTGCTGCACATTTCTGCTGTTTATGCATGTTCTATGCAAATCAGCATTTGTCTTCCGAAAAAAGATCAAGCACTATGCCCGTTATGCAAAAACGCAATGTTTCTACCGTCCTAAGAGCGCTGCTCGATCAGCGCGGGATCTCCCCCACGGAGCTTCACCGTCGCACCGGCGTGCCTCAATCCACTCTCTCGCGGATCCTCAGCGGGAAGATCGTCGATCCTTCGGATAAACACATCTCGAAGATCGCCGAGTACTTCGCTGTGAGCACCGATCAGTTGCGGGGGCGCGCGGATGTCGCTGCCACCGTCAATGCCGGGCGCGATCAATTGCATTCCGAACTCAAGGACATAAGTCTGTGGGACGACGACACGCCCGTCGATGACGACGAGGTGTCGGTCCCCTTTCTTCGCGAGGTTGAATTGGCTGCTGGATCAGGAAGATTCGTCATCGAAGAGAGCGAGCGCTCTAGCCTGCGCTTCGGAAAGCGCAGCTTGCGCCATAACGGTGTGCAGTTCGATCAGGCCAAATGCGTGACGGTGCGCGGCAACAGTATGTTGCCGGTGCTGCGCGATGGCGCCACCGTTGGCGTGAATGCGGGTAAGTGCGGGATTGGCGACATCGTCGATGGTGACCTGTACGCCATCAATCACAACGGTCAGTTACGTGTGAAACAGCTTTACCGTTTGCCCACCGGTATTCGCCTGCGCAGCTTCAATCGCGATGAACACCCGGACGAGGACTACACCTTCCAGGAAGTCCAGGAAGAGCAAATCGTCATCCTGGGTCACGTCTTCTGGTGGGGCATGTACGCCCGCTAACCTCACCTCTCTGCATTAAAACCCGCCTCCGAGCGGGTTTTTTTTCGCCTGCCACAAACCGTCAGCGCCTTTGTCTGCGGGGCTTTCATGCGTCAGTGCATTCCTCGCGCATAAATAAATGCATTAATGCATTGACTGTATATGCATCCATGCATATTCTTTGTCTCAAGCCGCTCAACAAAGCAGCTCGAAACGAAGCTCTTTAGTCCCATCACAAAGGCAGCGATGAACCGGCCTCAACGGTTCAGAGGGTTGGCAACTGACCCGGGTGTGCAGCGTAAAGCACCAGAAGCAGTTATCCGGCGGGCAGGGACCGCGGTCGGAAAAACAATTTGAATGGATCCGTACCGCGCCAGTAGCGCCGAAAGATCAACGCGAAGGACCGCATTACTGAAAAGCCCGGCACACCACCGGGCTTTTTGGAATGCCTACCTACCGTCAGGCACCCCAAGAGACACCGTTTGAAAGAACCACACATCACTCATCAATCACCCCGGGAGGCGTGACATGACAAACGAGCAACAAGCGTTGCTGGACATGCCGATCTGGCTTGTCATCGTCCTCGCCCTGGTGGGCGGGGTGTCCGGCGAAATGTGGCGTGCCGACAAGGACGGTGCCCGCGGCTGGTCACTGCTGCGGCGTCTGGCCTTGCGTTCCGGGGCCTGCGTGATCTGCGGGGTCTCGGCCATCATGCTGCTGTATGCCGCCGGCGTGTCGATCTGGGCCGCTTGCGCATTTGGCTGCCTGACGGCGATGGCCGGGGCGGACGTTGCCATCGGTCTTTACGAGCGCTGGGCGGCCAAGCGGATTGGTGTTTGCGAAGTGCCGCCGCGCGATTCTCGCTCTGATCGACAGTGAGCAGGCCTCGTTGATCTTCGCATCGCTAAAAAGAAAAGGAGGCCATTAATGCCCACCATCATCGAAAAGCCTTCGCAGCTGGTTTACGCCGTCTCCGAGGCGCTGCGCACTGCCATTGCAGGTTTGAAAGTAACCCGTCATCAAGACTTCGACAGTACGGTCGATTCCGACTGGGTTCTGATTGCACTGGAGCACGACGCCCCCGGTGACCGTGGCAATGACGGACGCATTGCTCATGCAATGACCGTTTCGTTGCAGGTCGTGTCGCCCATCTCCGCGCTGGCTGCCTGCGACCTGGGCAGCCAGTTGAAAAACCTGATCACTGACAACCGCTGGAAATTGCCCGGCGATCAATGCGATTTGCCGATGAACATCGATGGCATTGCATCCACATTCATCAGCGGTGCCCGGGAGTACGCCACCTGGACCGTTTCCTTCACCCAGACCTTGTACCTCGGCCCATTAATGCTGGACGACCCGTTGGGCACTCCGAAATTCGCCCGTACCTGGGAGGTGTCGGACATCGACGATCCAGGCCAGTACCAGCCACTCGAGGAGTAATCCATGTTCGACGCACTGTTCAACCAGCAACTGGGCCCGATCATCGAGCGTCTGGCCGAAATGGAAACCGAGATTGAAGACCTGCATCGGCGTACCGACAGTCTCTGCCGCATTGGCGTGTGCGAGGTAGTCGATGCGGCCAGCAACACGTGCAGGGTCCGCCACGGGGAGTTGTTGACCCCTGCCATCAGGTTTTTCAACCCGAGTGCCGGGGCGCAAAGCGAGTCGCGTATTCCCTCTGTGGGTGAACAGTGCGTGTTGCTGAACCATGGCGGCGGCGACAGCGGCGGTCAGTCCGTCGCGTTGTTCGGCCTCAATGGTGGCCAGTTTCCGCCGGTCTCAACGCAGGCTTCGCTGACGCGTCGCCGCTATCAGGACGGCACCGAAAGTGGTTACGACGACGTCAGTCATGCCCTGCGCTGGCAAAACGGCCCGGCCACATTCACCGGCACTCGCGAATCGCTCGAACTGAGCATCGGCCCGGCCCGGTGGGTCATGACGCCCGAGGCGATCCAACTGCAACTGGGCGCGACCGGCTTACTGCTCGACGCATCCGGTGTGCACCTGAGCGGCCCCTTGGTGGATCACCAGGGGCGAGTCATTAGCACTGCATAAAGAGAATTCCATGATCGGAATCGATAGAAACACCGGCGTAACGGTCGACGACTGGCCGCAGTTTGTACAGCGCGCGACCCGGGCACTGACCACGCCTTTGGGCACTCGTCAGAAGCGTCCCTTGTATGGCTCGTTGATCCCGAATCTCTTGGGACAAAACCTCGGTGACGACCTGCTGATGCTTGCCCAGAGCCATGCGGCGCAGGCGTTTTTCAACGAGCAGAACGGCATTGGTGATTTCCAGCCGCAGGTCATTGTTGCCAGTCGCCACGGGGCAGGGCTGCTGCTGCGTTTCGCCGGCCTCTGGAAAAACCATAATCAGACATTCGAGGTGGTGACATGAGTATGTTGATACCTGGTCAGAATCAGCTGGCCGAACCTGCGATCGTCACCGTCGAAGCGTTCGAAGATTTGCTCGCAGAGTTCAAGACGTTCGTCGTCGAGTACGTCGGCGCCCGTTCTCCCGAGCGCGCGGAAAAACTCAAGGTCAGCCTCGACAACGAGAGCGAGTTGCTGACTCTGGCCCTTGAAGCCTTTTGTGTGCGTCTGCAAATTCATGAGCGCAAATACAACGCCCGGATCAAGCAAATGTTGGCGTGGTGGGCCACGGGCAGCAACCTCGATGCGCGACTGGCGGACATGGGCCTGGAAAGGCAATTGCTGGACCCGGGCGACCCGGCGGCGTTCCCGCCAGTGGCCCCTGTTTATGAAAGCGACGATGACGCCCGGTTGCGTTACTACCTGGCGCCCCATGCACCGGCGGCCGGGTCGCGCATGCAATACCGTCGTGAGGTGTTCACCCTCGGTGAGCGTCCCGCCGTGAAGGTGGAAACCACCGCCTCAGGCGTGGTGACGGTCACCTACACGTTCGACCCGGACGGCTACGCGGCGCAGGTCAAGGATGGCAACGGACGCTGTACTGCCCCCGGGGAGGTCATGGTCACCGTACTTGCCCGTGAGGGTGATGGCACGCCCTCCGAAGCGTTGCTTGACGGTGTTCGCCAGCATTTCGCCCGACCTGATGTGCGCCCCGAAACGGACCTTGTCACGGTGCAGGGGGCGCACATCAAGAACTATAAAATCCGGGTGGTGGCGAAGATCAACGCCGGGCCAGATTCCGGGTTGACCAAGGTGGCCGCGCAGCAGCAGTTGCAGGCATATGCCGATGCCTGTCATCGCCTGGAAGGGCGAGTTGACCCGAGCTGGATCGACTACACGTTGCACAGTGCCGGCGCGGTTCAGTTGCAGATTCTTGAGCCGCTGGCGCCGATTGTGACAACGCCTTTCCAGGCCCCGTATTGCACGGGTGTCGAGGTCGAGGTGGACACATTATGAGTGACGATACGCATCGTCCGAGCCTGCTGCCGGCCAACAGTTCGTCGCTGGAAATGGCGCTTGATCTGGGGTTTGCCCGGTTGCTTGATCGGATTGCTCCGCCGTTTCCGGCGTTGATGAATCCTGCTGAAACACCGCTGGCATTCCTGCCGTACCTCGGCGCGGATCGTGGTGTCAGCGAATGGAGTTCCACGGCTGGCGAAATCGAAAAGCGTTTGACGGTAGAACTCGCCTGGCCCACCGCTCGCCAGGCCGGGACACGCATGGCCCTGGAAAACGCTGCCAAGGGGCTGCAATTGCGACCCGACGTGCGTGCCTGGTACGAGCAAACACCGCCAGGCCCGCCTTACAGCTTTTCCGTTCGGGCCTTTACCGAACAGCCCTACAGCGAAGAGATCGATGCCCGTCTTGATCGACGTCTGGCGGACGCAAAAAGCGAACGCGACACCTTGACGGTCTCCGTCGGCTTGAGCGCCTTTGGCAATCACGTCATCGGCGCAGCCACCGTGTGCGGCGAACTGACCACGGTTTACCCGATTGTCATCGAAGGGCTTGAAGCCTCGGGGCAGGCCTTCATGGCCGTCGGGCTCTACACCGTCGAAACCTCCACTATTTATCCTCAGGGGTCCTAAATGGCCGAATATTACACCCTGCTTACCAATGCGGGGATTGCCTACGAAACTGCCTGCAAAGCGGCGGGCCTGCCAATCAAGTTGTCTCAGCTTTCCGTCGGTGACGGCGGTGGCGCGGTTTACAACCCGGCGGCAACCGACACCGCGCTCAAGCGCGAAGTCTGGCGCGGGCCGCTCAATGCACTGTTTCAGGATGAGAAAAATCCGAGCTGGTTGCTGGCTGAAGTGGCCATCCCGCCGGATGTTGGTGGTTGGTATGTGCGTGAGGCCGGGATCTGGACTGATACCGGCATTCTGTACGCCATCGTCAAATACCCGGAGTCGTTCAAGCCGGTATTGGCGACGTCGGGTTCGGGGAAAGAGTTTTACATTCGCTCGATTTTCGAGACCAGTAATGCGGCGTTGGTGACGTTGTTGATTGACGACACCGTGGTCAAGGCAACGCGGGCGTGGGTGATGGGTTATCTCGCCGATGAGTTGGCCAAGCTCGATGGCAAGCAATCGGTTCGAGTGGCCACCACGGAAAACATCGTGTTGAGTGGTGCGCAACAAATCGATGGCGTCGCGGTGCTGTCTGGACAGCGCGTGCTGGTGGCGGCGCAAACGGCGGCGAAGGACAACGGTATTTATGTCGCGGCCAACGGCGCGTGGCTGCGGGCGACTGACGCCAACGCCAGCATCAAAGTGACGCCAAACCTGACTGTAATGGTCGAAGAGGGCGCGGCGAACGGCGACTCTCTTTGGCACTTGGTTACGAACGGTCCGGTAACGTTGGGTACCACTGCGCTGAGCTTTGAAATGCTGGCCGGCAGAACGGGTATTCAGGCTGGGACTTACAAGAGTCTGACGGTCGATAAATACGGACGCGCCACTGCGGGCACGAACCCGGAAACGCTGGCGGGGTTTGGTATCAAGGATACGTACACCAAAGCCGAAATCGAGGCGATGATTGCGCAGGCTTCGGCGTTGCCGGTCGGGTCCATGGTGGCGTTTCCCTTGAACAAAATCGCTCCCGGATTTCTTGAAATCGACGGCAGCGTCAAGAGCATTGCGACCTATCCTGATCTGGTGGCGTTTCTGGGAGCAGCGTTCAACAAGGGTGATGAAGGTGCCGGTAACTTCCGGCTGCCTGAGTCTCGCGGCGAGTTCCTGCGCGGATGGGATCATGGCCGCGGGGTCGATGCAAACCGGGCTATTGGCAGTTACCAACTCGACACCCTGCAAAACATTACGGGTGCCTACGCGGCGAACAATGGCGTGCAGCTCGCTGCTACGGGTACGGTTTCCGGTGCATTCGCTGGGGTATCCGTAGGGGGCACACAAATCCCGGGTGGAGGGGCTGCTTCTGGCGTCATCAACATGACGTTCGATGCCTCCAAGGTGGCGCGAACTTCGACGGAAACCCGGGGCCGCAACTTGGCAGTGATGTGGTGCATCAAGGCCTGGAACGCGCCAATAAATCAGGGAAATATTGATATAGCTGCATTGGCGGTTCTGGCCAACCAGGCATCAGAGTTAAATCAGGGGACTGCTAAAGTAGCGACTCAAAGTGAAGTTGAGTTGGGAGGCGATGACTCGAAGTTCGTTACACCCAAAAAACTCCTGTTCGGCTATTGGTTCTCTGTAGCGACCACCGGGTTTCTTCGATTCCCGAAATTTATTGGCGGATTCACTATCCAGTGGGGAATATCAATCGTAAATGCTTCTGGCGACTGTTCTGTCACCTTGCCAACAACATACAACTCCAATCATTTCATGATTCTCGGTGTCTCGGGGATGAACACCCAGAAAGCGTATGCGTATAACTCAATTGCGTTAAATGGCGCAGTGATTCCCTGCTACAACACAACTAACGGGGCTAAATCCGGTGGCGGCTTTAATGTCCTTTGGATTTCAATCGGGAAATAACCTATGAGCATTTTTGTATCTCCCGCTACCAGCGGCTTTTATCATCAACCAGGCAATGCGGATATACCCCAAGACGCCATTAATATCACCACAGAGAAGTACGCCGAATTAGTAGTAGGCCTTGGCGCAGGTAAACAGCTTTCGTGGAGTGATGAAGGAGTGCCGATGCTTGCAGATCCCGCAATCCCGGCCAAGAATTATCCGGTTGTTATTGCTAATGAGCGATTCGCCCACGAGGTCAGTGGCGTCACCGTCGCCGAATTTGTAATTGAAACAACCCGCGACAGCCAGGCACTGATTGCCGGTACGGGTCTTTCCGCTTTGCTAGATCCTGACTATCGCTGCAACTTCAAAACAGTCGATGGTTTCGTCGAGATCGGCGCCGCGCAGATTCTCATGATTGCCAAGGCTGTCAGGGCGCATGTCCAAGCTTGCTTTGACCGTGAACTCGTACTGCTTCGTGCGCTCGAGGGGGGCCTCTACACGGAAGCAATGCTCAATACGGGATGGCCGGATTCTTTGTCATCCACAACGGCTGCAACAGCCCCATAAACGCCCCGCACCGTCGTAATGCTGTTCACTTAAGTATTTGAGTCGCAGCAGGGCTTCCTTGGAAATCCGATGCCAGACCTCTGGCCTCAACAATGCGGGTACCCACCGTCATTGGTTGATCCCTGCCAAAAAGGGAATCGTCTGTGAGGAAGTGGTCCGTTACAGCCCGCACGACCGTCAGGTGCGCATGAAAGTCTCGCCGCAGGCCAGGAAGCGAAACCCGACGCTTGGGACACACTGGGAAGCGAGCGAAGTCAGCTATGAAATTCAAGGCAAATTGAAGACGGTCATGACGTCATTGCCGGCCAACGCTTACAACACCAAGGCCTTTGCCACGCTTTACCAGGAACGTTGGGAGATCGAATTGGGTTTCAGGGACATCAAGAGCTCGATGCAACAGAACGCAGTGACCTTGCGCAGCAAGAAAGTCGATCTGGTCTATCAGGAGGTATGGGGACTCTTGCTGTCTTACAACGTAATTCGTCGGGAAGCCAGTCAGGCGGCGGTGGCGTTTGGTCGAGTACCTTCGGACATCCGTTTCAAACCGGTCTGCCAGTACATCGCCGTTCAACTGATCGTAATGGCAGCGGCTAACCCGGTTTCAGCGACCGGGAGACGATTGGCAGAGTTGAGGCCGGTATTGGAGGATTGTTTCTGGATCACCGCCCCAGGCCTTCGAGGCCAAGGACGATGAAGATTTCGAAGACCCGGTTTCCAGTGGACCGTAAGGCTGCTCCGCTTAAGTGAACAGCATTACGACAAGTTTGGGGCTTTTTTATGCGCGCGGAAAAAAGAGAGGGCGATTCTAGAGGGTGCGCGAACACCCAAAAGAAACGCCATATCGCAGATAGTGCCTGCAAGCCAGCCAAGGGCCACTGCTCGCGCGAACGGGACGGAGCTAGCAGAAAACCAAATGGACTTGCAGATGTTAAAAGAATGCAGATGTGGAAAGTGCAACAGACTTCTCGCCCGGGTGGGTGAGTTCACCGAGCTCCAGATCAAGTGTTCCCGATGCGGGACGTTGAATCATGAGAAGGCCACGAGCCTTGAGCTATCGCCTTTGAGCGACATGAAAGCGGAATCCTCCGCGAACAATCATTCGACTCAAAGGTAATCATATGGCTATTCCTGCACGCATTCCGTTCGCACAGAACGGTACCTCTACCTTGCTTCCCAAGCACGAAATGACCTGGAACCAGTATCTGGATTCGCCCAACAAGCGCTTCCGACTGATCCTCCAGGCCGACTCGAACTTGGTTCTTTATGATGGTCAGACCGCTGTCTGGTCGGCTCAAGCAAATCAGCCTTACACCCAGTATGGCAACAAGGTGTATGAGAACACTCCGACCTCGTTTTACCTGCTGTACTACGCGGTTCTGAAGGATCGTGAGCATGTTCGTACCTGGTCCACCTTCAACAGCACTCCGCCTAATCGTGATGAAACTGCTGCTGCGGAGCGGACCTACCTGCGCGTTCAGAACGACGGCAACATCGTAATTACCGATTCCACCGCGGTCTGGAGCAGTAACCCAGCTATTCCTCAAGCACCTGGTGCCGAAGAGTCCATCATTTTCCCTGCGGGAACGATGCTGGAAATGGGTAAGAAGTATGTAGTCGGCGGTACGACTTTCATCTTCCAGACTGACGGCAACCTGGTGATCTCCAACGGCCCGCTGGGCGTTCTGTGGGCCAGCTGGACGCAGAACAAAGGCGCCGAGATGGCAGTGATTCAGGGCGACGGTAACCTAGTGGTTTACGGCCCGAATTTCACGCCACTGTGGAACAGCGGAACTGCCGGTCATCCTGGTGCGTTCTTGCGAGTTCAAGCGAACGGCAATCTGTCCATCGTGCAAGAGAAACCGGTCTGGGCTCGCTTCGGCTACACGCCAACGCTTGTACCGAAAAACGTGTTCTACCCAGACAACACGACTGGGCCGCTGCCGACTTTCAAAGACTTCATCTGGACGTTCTGATGTCGGCATGATGCCGTCATTGAACGGCGTCTAAAGCGTCTCAATAAGCAACACCGCGCGGGTACACCCGCGCACCTATTCAGGCCTCTGCGATTGCAGAGGTCTTTTTTTTCAACATGCCCACGGAGTCGAGCGCATGGATTCTTTACATCGCCTGCTCGAGCTCATCGACAGGTTCGGGTTGCTGATCGCAGGATTGGTCGGCGCCGTTGTTTCCAGTTGGTGGCACAAAGACGATCTGGCGGACTGGCGTGCTTGGATGATCTTCCTGGTCACCGGCGTCGCCTGCGCGCTGTACCTGACGAGCATGGTCAGCACCTACCTGGGTGTGACCGAGCCGAAGATCGTCGCTGGTATCGGCTTCCTGCTCGGCACCTTCGGCGGGTCGCTGCTCGCGGCCATCAACCGAGCCATCAAAGCCGCTGACCTCTGGACGCTCATTCGCCAGCGGTTTGGGGGAGGCAACCAGCCATGAATCTTGAACTGATCAATTCCATCGTCTGCGGCTTGATTGCCTTGTGGGCGACTTGGTGTGTTCTGAGCGGTCGAGTGCGGGACGGCGTCATCGGCAAACTGATCTACTCGGCGATCGCCATCAGCGGGTTCGTCGTGATGAGCCGTAACCAGAACATCTTCATCATCGGCCCGACTACTGCCGGGATCACGTTGCACGTCTCGCTGGCCCTTGCCGGTATGCGCCATATCTTCATGGTCACGTTCTGGCAGCCGGTGAAAGCTTGGCTCTGCCGCACGCTGAACTGCGAGCACTGCATAGGCAGCGACAAGGTCGGCATGGCTGCAGAGAGAAAGATCCCATGACGCTTCTTCGGTTGGTTCCGACGTGGTTGTGGGTCGTCCTCGTTGCGCTGGTATCCATCGGCTACCTCTCGTGGCGGCTGGATACCGCGTTTTCTCATCCACAAATCAAGACCTGACAGCCCCTTCATCAAGGGGCTTTTTCATATCTGGAGAAACCCAAATGGCAGAACGCCAAACCTACACCGTCCTCATCCCATTCCCCACCGGGCGCGGTCACTGGTCCACCGCCGGCCAGGAACTCGACCTGCTCGACGTCGAAGCCAACGCCCTGCTCAGCGCTGGTCGCCTGGAGCTGAAATCCACATCCACCAAGGCCGTGAAGGCCGCTGCCAAGAAGGCTGAATAACATGGCTGAGGTTCTGAACTTCGAGCACAACGGCATCACCGTCAATGCCACCGAATCCCCCGAGGCCATGGGTGGCCTCGGCGACAACGTCATCGGTCTGATCGGCACCGCACCGAAGGCCGATCCGCTGATTCCGCGCAATGCGCCGCTCCGCATCAACAGTTTCACCACCCAGGCGCTGCTCGATCCGACCGGCACTGAGTCGGGCACGTTGTTCCACGCGGTGTTCCAGATTCTGAAAGTGGTCAAGGTCCCGGTCTACGTGGTCATCGTCGAAGAGGGCGCGACCCCGGCGGACACGGTGAATAACGTGATCGGCGGCATTGAGCCTCTGACCGGTCGCAAACTGGGCCTAGCCGCGTTGAGCGGTGTGCCCGAAGACCTGACCATCATCGGTGCGCCAGGCTTCACCGGCACCAAAGCCGTGGCCAGCGAGTTCGCCTCGTTCGGCAAGCGCATCAAGGCGCGTGTGGTACTCGACGGCAAGGATGCCGCGGTGGCCGATCAAGTGACCTACAGTCAGGAACTGGGCGGTGCGGACCTCGGTTTCGACCGTTGCCTGTTGGTGCACAACATGCCGTCGGTGTACTCCAAGGCGGCGAAGAAAAACGTCTTCCTGTCGCCATCGAGTCTGGCCATCGCCGCCTTGGCCAAGGTCAAGCAATGGGAAAGCCCGGGCAACCAGGTGACCTACGCCGAAGACGTGTCGCGGGTCGTGGAATACAACATCCTCGACAAATCCACCGAAGGCGATCTGCTCAACCGCTACGGCATCAGCTACTACGCCCGGACCATCCTCGGCGGCTTCTCGCTGCTGGGTAACCGCTCCATCACCGGCAAGTTCATCAGCTATGTCGGCCTCGAAGATGCCATCAGCCGCAAGCTGGTCAAGGCTGGTCAGAAAGCCATGGCGAAAAACCTGACCAAGTCGTTCATGGATCAGGAGGTCAAGCGCATCAACGACTGGCTGCAAACCCTGGTCGCCGACGAAACCATCCCGGGCGGCAGCGTGTACCTGCACCCGGAATTGAACAGTGTCGAGAAGTACAAGAACGGCACCTGGTTCATCGTCATCGACTACGGCCGCTACGCGCCGAACGAACACATGGTTTATCAACTCAACGCCCGCGATGAAATCATCGAGCAGTTCCTGGAGGATGTTCTCTAATGTTTACCAACCGCGTAAGACAGGCCATCGCGGCCACCCTGCAAGGCCTGCCGTTGTCGGCGACGGTGGAAAGTTTCGAACCGCCGAAGATTGATTTTGTAATGGAAACAATGGTGGGCGGGCGCTTCATTAGCGAGTCAATGGCCAAAAGTGCCACCGCGCTATCAGCCAAACTGGTTCTGCAAGGTATGGGGCCGGAAATCATGCTCGCCCTAGGCGTGAAGCTGGGGGAAGACATTCTGCTCAACGTGCGCGAGGCGGGTCAGGATCAGGACGGCAATACCTGGTTCACGTACCACACCGTTGGCGGTCAACTTAAGTCTTTGACTGAAGCCACACTCAAGATGAACGATAAACCCACCACCACGCTCGAACTCTCCTGCCGCACCTACAACCGCCTCGAAAATGGCATTCCGGTGATCGACATCGACGTGCGCACGCAAAAGTTCGTGCTCAACGGCGTGGACATTCTCGGTGATGCCCGCCGCGCTGTTTTGATTCCGTAACCCCTCGCACTACCCCCATGCAACCCGGTTAAACGCAGTCCCTGTGGGAGCGAGCCTGCTCGCGAAAGCGGCGTGCCTGACACATTGATGTCGGGTTTGTCGCCGCCATCGCTACAGGCCGGCTTCCACAGGTTGCACACCCAAGGAATTCATTTCATGTCCTGGACGCCTCCCGTTCACGTCTTGTTGTCGTCGATCACCGCCGACGACCAATCGCCACTCGAGCAAATCCAGCTCAAGCCACTGTTTTACGCCGCACAGAAAGAAGCCCTGACTCGCGCCGGCAACGATGAAGACGATCAGTTCTTCGAGCTGGCGAAATTGGCTACCGGCCTCTCGGTCAAGGAACTCGACCAGCTCAAACGCCCGGACTACGTGAGCATCGCGCAGTACGTGCATGAGATGTCGACCCTTCCGGCGTCGTATTTTCTACAGCGGGACACCGAAGCTGAATCAGCATCGAACGATCCCGACCAAGTTCAACTGCTGCAACCGCTCGATGCAGCGGGCCGCAGCCTGACCTCTCTGACCCTGGAAATGCCGGTACTGCGTGCCACCAAAGCGATGAAAAAACTGAAGACGGCCAAGGAACGCGCCGAGTTCATCACCGCCCATTGCACCGGGTTGATGCTTCCCGATCTGGATCTGTTGACCGTGCCCGACTGGACACAGCTTCAGGTACGCATCGACGATTTTTTAAACAAACCGGCGGACTTCTTTCGGAGCGCGACATCGAAGTAATCCTCGATGTGGTGCCGCTCATTTACCCGGTAAGTGAGGCGGACATTCTGGAATGGGACGCCGGCAAGGCATTGCGCCGCTACGACATCGCGATCACTCGCCTTGGCGTGAAACAGGAGTAGAGCGGGATGGCAGAGAGTAAATATTCGCCGCCCGGTGCGGGGATCAAGAGCATAAAGCTGCCGTCCCTCGGCAGTGCATCAGAAACACCGGGACTTGCCGGTATCACGGATCCTTTGTCGGGGCTGAATCTGGCACTCAACACCGCCAGCCTCGACATCCGTCTGTTGGTGGAGACCCAGGAAAAGCTGCGAGAAACCCTGGTGTCGTTGAACAGCACCCTGTCTTCGCAGCAGTCGCTGCTCAAGGCAAATGCGCCGACACCTGCGCCAGCCGGGGAGGCCAAGTCAAAGCTCAAGGCCGAGGTTGACCAGCGTGCGCCACCTGAGGATTTGAAGCCGGCAATGGCAATGCAGACGGCTCTGGTTGACCTCAATCAAAAGTTGCAGCTGGACCCGGAAACTCTTCAGGCGCTGGCGGATGCAGCCTCGAAAATTGCCGCCGAAAAACGCATCTCTCCTAGTGGCACGACGGGTGTGCAGCTGGTGGAGGTGCAACTGGCAGCGGTCAATGCGGGCCTGGTCAAAAACGTCAAGTCGGATGACTTTGAGCAAGTGCTGACGGATTTCGCTCGCGACACCGGCATCATGGCGTCTGCGTACAAAATTGACGTGAAGGAGGCCGGCGAGTTGATGTCCGGTTGGCATAGCTCGTTGAGACTTGATCGGGCAAAAAGTCTTGACCTGGGCGACGCGGTCAACCGCCTTGGCGCCAGGGTCGATTTGAAGGCCACGGCAGCAGACATCGGTTCGGTGGTGAAAAACGGCGGCGAGACGAGTCTGGCGGCGGGCATGAAGCCCGAGCATGTGGCTGCAATCGCAGCGGCCCTGCTGAGCGCTTCCGTAAGCAAGGACGGCGCCGGGGCATCGTTGAAGACGCTGGGCACGGCGTTCGGCAAGGGCGACAAGGCTACACCTGAGCAACGGGCTGCCTGGGCCGAGCTCGATATCGAGCCGGGGGCACTAGCCAGCAGGATGCGCACGGACGCATCGGGAGCGATCAAGGAAGTGCTGGCGCTGCTGAGTAGCAAGCCTGCCGAGCAACAGGGTGCATTGATCAAGACGCTGTTTGAGGGCGATGCCGGCATCCGCGAATTGCTGAAGAGCCCCCAGGATCTGAACACCGCGTTTACGGTAGCGGCCGATAAGAGCAAAGGCTCAATGGCCGAGACTGCCGACGCCCGTGGCAATACCTCGCAAGCGCGCTGGAATGCACTGGACGCAAGCGGGACCCGTCTCAATACGGGGCTCGCTAACGCAGTGGCGCCCATTGCTGATCTCGCGATGGTCAGCGCCGATCTGGTGGTCAGTGGCCTCAGTTCGGTGGTTGAGACGTTCCCGAAGGTCATCGCCGGATTGTCCTTGCTGGGCGCAGCGCTCGCGACCCCGTTTCGCGGGGTGATCATGAACAAGCTGACGTCGATTGTTTCCTCCGCAAAAACAGAGCTGCTGAAACCGGACGCTGCCATCAAGCTGCCGGGAAGTGACGAGGTCGTTGGTCAAGACCGGAGAAAGACAGGCGACGGTACGCCGGACAACAACGGCAAACAGAAACCACTGGGGGCCGCAAACACCAAAGCCCCACGTCCTGCGATGCACAGTCGACTGGTCACTTCGATGGCCAGAGCCAAGACCTTCACCGGCCGGCTGGGCGCTCCCATGGCGGTCGCCAGCGCGAGTTACGACGGCGTTAAAGCGCTGCTGGCGGGTGATTACAAAGCCGCTTCCGGTGCGCTCGGATCGGGCGTCGGCGGTTTGGCCGGCGGTTATGCGGGCGCTGCCGCCGGCGCGTTGATCGGCAGTTTCATCCCGGTCCCGGTCGTGGGCACTGCAATTGGCGCTTTGGTCGGCGGCCTGATCGGTTCCTACGCCGGCAGTAAGGGCGGGGAAATACTTGGTGAATCTCTCTACACCGAGGTTGACCAGCTTAGGTCACCGGATCAGGTCAGCAAGGACCTGACCCGCAACCCCATGGACAACCGGCAGTTCAACTACTCGCCCGTCATCCAGATCACCGGTGCCGATCCGACGGACTCTGATCGACTGACTGAGAAAATCATGGCGAATCTGCGCATGCAGTTCAACGGCGAGTTTATGCCGATGATGATCAATCCGCTCTCTGCACGAAGTGACGCGGCCCTGACCGACGGAGGTACGTAATGCGCCAGCAAATGGTCCTGGGCAGTTTCATCTTCGGCCTGTCCAGAAACTTCGCCTACAGCGCCCTGGTGCACAAGTCGAGCGGTGGCTGGACGAACATCGACATTCTCATCAGCAAACCCAAGTCCAGCCAGATCGGCCAAGGCCTGCAAACCCTGACGATTTCGGGCAAATCAATGTACGCGACCGCCATGGATCGGCTCGATGAACTGCGTGCCTTGCAGGCGCTGCGCATCCCTTTGCCATTGGTTGACGGCATCGGTCGCAACTGGGGCTTGTGGCGGATCAACGATGTGTCCGAAACCCAAAACAACATCATCGATGACGGCACCGCGATGGTGGTCGACTGGTCGATTGAGCTGATGGAGGTCGCCAATGCGTAGGGTTCGAAGTATTGCCGGTGATTCGGTGAACCTGTTGCTCTCCCGCGAGCTCGGGCGTTGTGACGACGCCGTCGAAGAAGCGCTCTGGCGGCTCAATCCGGGACTGGCCGAATACGCTGCAGTGTTGCCGGCGGGGGTGTGGGTGGTCCTGCCGGAAGTGGATGCAAAACCCGTTGCACCCACGCCGGTTTCGGCTTGGGATTAAGGAGGCAACATGTCACTGGGATTCACCCCCGCGGTGGAAATTTATGGCGCCAATGCTGCGCTGCTCAACGAACGATTGCTCTCCTGGCAGCACGTCGCTGCGGCGGGAATCGAGTCCGATAGTTTGACGCTGACCCTCAGTCTGGACGGGATTGAAGGCTTGCCGGACCTGGGTGGAAAGATCGGTCTGCGAGTCGGTTATCGGGAGTCGGGACTGGTGGACAAAGGCGAGTTCGTCATTACACGACGTACACCGACGCTGTTCCCGTTGCGTCTGACGCTAGTGGCCACGGCGGCACCGTTCAGCGCTGCGGACCTGACCGGTTTCAAGCAGCGTCGATCGGTCAGCCATGGTCCGACGACGTTGGGTGCACTGTTTCGCCAACTGACGTCCAGGCATGGGTTTTCGCCTCGTGTCGCACCCGAGCTGGCGCTGATCAGAATCGAACACATCGATCAGTCCAACGAAACGGACATGGGTTTTCTGACCCGGCTGGCCCACCTTCATGACGCCGTCGCCAAGCCGATCAACGAACTGTATGTGTTGGCGCGGCGCGGTCAGGTGAAATCCTTGTCGGGCAAAGTTCTTCCCAACATAAAGCTGTCGGTGACGACCAACAATCGCCCGGGCGATAACGCCTTTATCTCCGCAGTGTTGGTGGAAACCGCCCGGGCGAAATATCAGGGTTGCAAAACCGGCTGGTGGGACGCGGTCGCCGGCAAAGTGCAGGTGGTGGAGAGCGGCATCGCGCCGTTCAAGACGATGCGCCAGCGCTACCAGAGTGCAGGCGATGCCCGGGCCGCCAGTGAGGGCGAGGTACGCCGGATGATGCGTGAAGCATTGAAGGTGAAAATCGACTGTCCCGGCAATCCAGGATTGTCCGCCGAAGGTCTGGTGCTGCTGGACAGTACATGGCCCGATTTCATGCGTGGTCGTTGGTCAATCGACAAGGTTACGGCCAGCGGCAGTCGTCAGAACAGCTATCGGTGTTCGATCGAGGCGACCTGTCTGGACGCTCGGTCCTGACGGACATTTTTTGATTTCTGCCGGTGGCGACCGAGTCACTTTTCCATCCTGTCTATGGGTATAACCATGACTGTTACGCAGCAACTGCTGGAAACCATCATGCCCAACGCCCGCAGCCAAGCGGGCGTTTTCATTTCCGCTCTCAACAGCGCAATGGTTCGCTTCAACATCAATACCCCGAAACGCGTCGCCGCCTTCCTTGCACAAGTTGGCCATGAATCTGGACAGCTTCAATACGTGCGAGAACTCGGCAGCGATCAGTATTTGAGCAAGTACGACACCGGCACGTTGGCCGCACGTTTGGGCAATACCCCGGAGCCCGACGGCGACGGCCAAAAATACCGCGGTCGAGGCCTGATCCAGATCACCGGTCGCGACAACTACCGCCAATGCAGTCTTGGGCTGTTCGGCGATGATCGCTTGGTGTTTATTCCGCAGCTGCTGGAAAAACCCCAATGGGCCGCCGAATCAGCCGCCTGGTTCTGGCAACAGAACGGCCTCAACGAACTGGCGGACCGCGATCAGTTCAACAGCATCACTCGCCGCATCAACGGTGGCCTTAACGGCCTGCAAGATCGTCTTCAACTATGGGCGCGGGCGCGGGCGGTGCTATGTCAGCCTTCGGTGTGATGCCGGTTTCTTATCGGGCAATCGTCATGATTGTGTTACTGGCGGTGTTGGCCGGCTGTTCGGCGGCGCTGGCCTGGCACTTTCAGGATTGGCGGTATGGCCAGCAACTCGCGGATCTGGCCAGGCTGCACGCCGAGGCACTCAATCAGCTGACACTGGCCGCCGCAACCCGGCAGCAGGCCGAGCACGACAAGCGTCTGGCGCTTGAGCAACGTCTATCGGTCAGTGAACAAACCCATTATCGAGCGCTTAGCGATGCCCAACGTGATCAAGGTCGCCTGCGCGATCGTCTCGCCACTGCTGATCTGCGCCTGTCAGTCCTCCTCGACGTCGATGACGCTGCCTCAGGCTGTTCAATGTCACCCACCTCCAGCACCGGCGGCGTGGATCATGGAACTGCGCGAGCCCGACTTGACCCGGCGCATGCTCAACGAATTATCGCCATCACCGACGCCGGCGACAGCGCACTGATTGCTTTGCAGGCCTGTCAGGCCTATGTCAGAGCCATCGTTCGCTAACATTTTGATCGATCCTGTGCCTTGCAAGCGCGATCTGCTCGTGTACGGTAGTTCTCATTCCGCTCGCTCAGGAGATGACCGTGAAAGAAATCACTCAACTGGCCGCAGAACTTGGCAGGCGCTTGCAGGTTCTGAATGCCCACGTCACCGCCGCCGAGTCCTGTACCGGCGGTGGGATCTCAGAGGCGATCACTCGCATTCCGGGGAGTTCGGCGTGGTTCGAGGCCGGCTATGTGACGTATTCCAACCGGCAGAAAACCGAGCAACTCAACGTTCCTTCTGAATTGTTCCCTACGGTGGGGGCGGTCAGTCGCGAGGTGGTCGAAGCGATGGTCCGCGGTGCGCAGAAAAAAAGCCGGGCTCATTTTGCCGTGGCGGTCAGCGGTGTGGCCGGACCCGATGGCGGTTCGCCGAACAAACCGGTCGGCACGGTCTGGCTGGCCTGGGGCGTCGGTGAGCAGGTGATCAGCGAGGTCCAGCACTTCCCCGGCAACCGCGACGAGGTCCGCCGACAAACGGTTAAGGCCGCGCTAGAGGGGCTGCTGCGCCATGCCGCTGGAGAAATCTCAAATCAGGGGTAGGCGATCCTGAAACGCTGTGGAATAATACTGGCTACTTATACAGGTGTTGGCCGTCAGGCCTTATTGATTACGTGAGGACTTTAATGGACGACAACAAGAAGAAAGCCTTGGCTGCGGCCCTGGGTCAGATCGAACGTCAATTCGGCAAGGGTGCCGTAATGCGTATGGGCGATCAGGACCGTCAGGCGATCCCGGCTATTTCCACTGGCTCTCTGGGTCTGGACATCGCGCTCGGCATTGGCGGTCTACCAAAAGGCCGTATCGTTGAAATCTACGGTCCTGAATCTTCCGGTAAAACCACACTGACATTGTCCGTGATCGCCCAGGCTCAAAAAGCCGGCGCGACCTGCGCATTCGTCGACGCCGAACACGCCCTCGACCCTGAATACGCCGGCAAATTGGGCGTCAACGTCGACGACCTGCTGGTTTCCCAGCCGGACACCGGCGAGCAAGCCCTGGAAATCACCGACATGCTGGTGCGCTCCAACGCGGTTGACGTGATCATCGTCGACTCCGTGGCCGCGCTGGTTCCGAAGGCTGAAATCGAAGGCGAAATGGGTGACATGCACGTGGGCCTGCAAGCCCGTCTGATGTCCCAGGCGCTGCGTAAAATCACCGGTAACATCAAGAACGCCAATTGCCTGGTGATCTTCATCAACCAGATCCGTATGAAAATCGGCGTGATGTTCGGCAGCCCGGAAACCACCACCGGTGGTAACGCGTTGAAGTTCTACGCCTCGGTTCGTCTGGACATCCGTCGTACTGGCGCGGTGAAAGAAGGCGATGAAGTCGTCGGCAGCGAAACCCGCGTCAAGGTTGTGAAGAACAAGGTGGCTTCGCCGTTCCGTCAGGCTGAGTTCCAGATTCTTTACGGCAAGGGCATTTATCTCAACGGCGAGATGATCGACCTGGGTGTTCTGCACGGTTTTGTTGAGAAGTCCGGCGCCTGGTATGCCTATGAAGGCACCAAGATTGGTCAGGGCAAGGCCAACTCGGCCAAGTTCCTGGCAGACAATCCGGAAATCGCCGCCAAGCTCGAGAAGCAACTGCGTGACAAGTTGCTGACCCCTGCACCAGACGTCAAAGCATCGCCAGTCAAAGCGACGGCTGATGACCTGGCTGACGCTGATATCTGATTGATCCGATGACCGCCGTACTCGATACACTCGTCGCGGTGCGGCGAACCGCCATGGACCTGCTCGCACGACGCGAGCACGGTCGAGTCGAGCTGACCCGTAAACTGCGTCAGCGCGGCGCTCCCCCTGAAATGATCGACACAGCACTCGACCGTTTGACGGAAGAGGGTCTGCTGTCCGAATCCCGTTACCTCGAAAGCTTCGTTTCCTACCGTGCCCGTTCCGGCTACGGCCCTTTGCGTATTCGTGAAGAACTGAGCCAGCGCGGCCTGCAACGTAACGACATCGAACTCGCTTTGCGCGAGAGCGGTCTCAATTGGCAGGAGCAACTGGAGGAGACCTGGCGACGCAAATTTGCCGGGCATCTGCCGATAGACGCTCGGGAGCGCGCCAAGCAAGGGCGCTTCCTGAGTTATCGGGGATACTCCATGGAAATGATCGGCCGCTTGTTCAGCGGTCGGGGAATGGATGATTGAATAAAAACGGCCCGCTATTTCGATAGCGGGCCTTTTTTTTGCTTTACGTCACCTTGGACGGCTCTCGCGTGCGCTGTTGCGCCTGGGGTGTGGAATGGGCCCAGTTTTCCGGCAGGTTAATGTAGTCCACCAGCTCCCGCAGGCGGCCATGATCCCTGGCGTTGAAGTTGAAGGCTAGCCGCGCCAGATGACTGAACTGCGCGTCATCGTGCTCCTCGCCGCTATAGGCGTGCTGATGAAAGTGATCGCTCAGGCACAGGTCGGCGAACGCTTCCTGCATGTCTTCGAGCGCTGGGTCGCTGAGCTTGTGGTTCATGCGGATCACGAACTGATGCTTGAGCCAGCGGCTGGAGTGGAAGTTGCCGTAGAACTGATTGATCTGCTCTACCGCTTCTTCGGCGCTGTAGACCAAGCTCACGAGCTTCATGTCGGTGGGCAGGATGTAGCGATTTTCCTCCAGTTGATGGTGAATGAAGTCCAGCGCGCCTTGCCAGAACTTGCCGCCCGGCGCATCCAGCAGCACCACCGGCACCAGTGGGCTTTTGCCGGTCTGAATCAACGTCAACACTTCGAGCGCTTCATCCAGGGTGCCGAAACCACCTGGACACAGGACCAGCGCATCAGCCTCTTTGACGAAGAACAGCTTGCGGGTAAAAAAGAAGTGGAAGGGCAGCAGGTTGGCCGTGCCTTGAACGGTGGGATTGGCGTGTTGCTCGAAGGGCAGGGTGATATTGAACCCCAGACTGTGTTCCAGGCCGGCACCTTCATGGGCCGCCGCCATGATCCCGCCACCGGCTCCGGTGATGACCATCAGGTCCGAGCGCGCCAGTGCGGCGCCGAGTTCCCGGGCCAGGCCATACAGCGGGTGTTCGATCGGTGTGCGCGCCGAGCCGAAAACCGTGACCTTGCGTCGCCCCCTGAACTGCTCGAGCACGCGAAAGGCATGTTCCAGTTCACGCAGGGCTTGAAGGGTGATCTTGGCATTCCAGCGGTTGTGATCTTCCTGGGCCATGCGCAGCACGGTCAGGATCATGTCGCGGTAAATCGGGATATTGGGGCTGTTGGGTGAAACCAGGTTGAGTTGCTCTTCGACCTTGCTGATGAGGTCGTGGCCGCTTTCTTCGAAATGACGGCTCAGGAGGTCATTCGGTTGGTAAGGCATTCAACTTCTCCTTCTGCACAGAACCCTTGGCACCGACAAAGCAGTCGTCAGCGCCGCGACACTTCATGTGTCGCTGTCTGCCCAAGCCCATGCCTGGGCGCTCCACTCGACTCGGTTCGAGTCGTCCATACAGGCTCTGTTTTTCCCTTGGATGAAAGAAACGTTCGCACAACAAGACAAGCGACGGGCAGCCCCTTTCCTGCCCTGAAAAGTGATCGTGAATACTCTGAATCTAGACCCTTGCAGAGATTCTCGCTGAGTTGATCATTGCGCCGCAAAGTCTTTCCTGGCAACCGCTTATTGACGATTTGCAAGGTGCATTCACCGTTCGTCTGAACGCAAGCCGCAGGCCCGGCGCTCTGATTTACTAAGTTACAGGCGTGACACGACAACTTTGCGTCAAAGGCGGGACGCACCGTTCAAGCGTTTCAAGGATTTTTCGCTCAAACAGGGCGAGGTGCAGGGAGGCTGGAAACCATGGCCAGAGTCGTTCTGGAAATCGATACGCATCTGTATCGATTACTGAAGTCATCCGCCGAGACCCATCATTTGAGTCTTGAAGAGGAGTGCTGCCGGCGTCTGGAAGGCGCTGAGCAGCGTTCGCGTTATTTGCAGGCGTTGGTAGCAGAACTGCGCGCCGAGGAGGAACAGCGGCGCGCCAAATCCCGATGATTATTTCTTCTTGGCCGGGGCCGCTTTCGGGCAATCCGAGTCCTGATAGCTGGCGGAGCCGACGGAACGGTTGGTCTTCACTTCAGTAAAGTCGTAACGCATCACCGCGCCCTTGGCCATCAGTTTGCGGAACGATGGGTTGTTGCACACAGAGGCACCCAACTGGAAATACACGGCTTTGGGGTCGGCGCGCATCTTGTTGGCGTGGCTGCTTTGTACGCTCAGGTGGTTGATCAGCGTGTTGCCTTCGACGGTGTAGCCCTGATCAAGAATGTCTTCGTTGATCGCCCGTGGAGTACCGACACTGCTTTGTGTGGCGACGTTTTGCAGTTCTCTGTTGAGATTCTGCTCACTCAAGGACGCAGCCTGAGCGCTGAAGGACGACGCCAGCAAAATGGCAGCGGTGGGAACGATAAGGCGCAGCATGAAACTCTCCTGGTTCAGTGACTGGTGGTTCGACCCGTCACATGACTGTGCGTTCAGTGGCGGCGAATTATAGGGGACGGGGCCTGGACGGTACAGGCTTGCGCCGGTCGCTCTGATAAACTGCCGCCACTTCCTGACTTGCCGAGTGTTATTCGTGTCGATTTTCTTTCCCCTCCGGTGCTGCCTGCGATGAGCCCTGTCACCCCAGCCTTTGCGGCAAACGCCGTCGCCCGCTTGCGCGACGAACGAGAGGAGGAGGGCATCAAGCCGATTCAGGCCCGTGGCTGGAGGGCGCCACGTTGCCGTGCCTGCCGCGTGATCGAGAGTCATTGCCTGTGCGCCTGGCGCCCGCAGGTCGAGGCCCGCTCCGGCGTGTGCCTGATCATGACCAACAAAGAAGTGTTCAAACCGAGCAACACCGGTTGGCTGATCGCCGACGTGGTGCGCGATAACCATGCCTTTATCTGGTCACGCACGGAAACAGATCCGCAGTTGCTGGCATTACTGGCCGACCCGCAATGGCAACCGTATCTGGTCTTTCCGGGTGAATACGTCGAGCCTGAGCGAGTGACAAACACCGTCGTAGCCGATAGCGCCAAGCGGCCACTGTTCATTCTGCTCGACGCGACCTGGACCGAAGCCCGGAAGATTTTCCGCAAGAGCCCTTATTTTGATCGACTGCCGATCCTGAGCCTGTTGCCTGAGAAACTGTCACGGTACCGGTTGCGCCGCTCCACCCGCAGTGAGCACTTGTGCACCGCCGAAGTGGCGGCACTGTGCCTGGACCTGGCGGGCGATACCGAGGCGGCCTCGGCGCTGGACGCTTATTTCGACGTGTTCAGCCAGCATTACCTGGACGCGAAACATCAGCTGGACATGAACGTGGCAACGCCGGCCCACACCGAGCTGATGCCTTTCGTGCAGAACGCGGCCCCGGGCATTTGCTGATTGTCGCCCATACTGCAAAGAACTGTACCGGCCATGCTCCTTGACCACCCCGGTTACGCTGGGCATGCTTGGCGCCGATTAGGGCGCGGCCAAAGTTTGATACGCCGTATTCTTTACGTGACAGCCACGTAATTGGGGTTGAACGTGCCCTGTTGGTGCAGCTCCGTGGCTGTGCCTTGAGTTGTTTGAAAAACAGGATCATTAGAAAAATGGCCACATACGAAATCCTGATTGCCGATGACCACCCTCTTTTTCGTAGCGCCTTGCATCAAGCGTTGACCCTGGGCCTGGGGCCGGATGTCCGTCTGGTGGAAGTGGCAAGCATTGCCGAGCTGGAAACCCGACTGGACGAAAAGTCTGACTGGGATCTGGTGCTGCTGGACCTCAACATGCCGGGGGCCTACGGTTTCTCCGGGCTGGTGCTGCTCCGCGGTCAATACCCGCAGATTCCGGTGGTGATGGTGTCGGCCCAGGAAGAGGCCTCGATCATGGTGAAGTCCCGTGAGTTCGGCGCCAGCGGCTTCATTCCCAAGTCCAGTGACCTGAGCGTCATCCAGAAAGCCGTGCGTGCGGTACTTGATGGCGATGTGTTCTGGCCTCCTCAGGCTTTCGAAGCCGTGAGTGTTTCCGCTGAAGCCAAGGCGGCCAGTGAAGGCCTTGCCAGCCTGACGCCGCAGCAGTTCCGGGTGCTGACCATGGTCTGTGAAGGCTTGCTGAATA
Organism: Pseudomonas sp. LBUM1669; assembly: GCF_059695705.1. Classification (NCBI taxonomy): domain Bacteria; kingdom Pseudomonadati; phylum Pseudomonadota; class Gammaproteobacteria; order Pseudomonadales; family Pseudomonadaceae; genus Pseudomonas; species Pseudomonas sp. LBUM1669. Next base: position 1,442,958 of record NZ_CP166784.1, read on the forward strand.
AGCAGATTGCCTACGAGTTGAGCGTTTCCGAAGCGACGATCAAGGCTCATGTCACGGCGATTTTCCGTAAGCTGAATGTGCGGACTCGCACCCAGGCAGCGTTGCTCTTGCAACAACTTGAGTCAATTTCGAGCCACTAAGAGTTGGCCTGTTCACGCTTTTTTGACTTTGGTTGATCTAGCTTTCCCACTCCTTTTTGGTCAGTTGCCTACTCTATGTCTCCTTTCAAAGGCCAAACCGGCCTCAAACGCATCCTTAACGCTTCCGGTTACTCGCTGGACGGCCTGCGCGCAGCCTTCACCGGTGAAGCGGCTTTTCGGCAGCTGGTGTTGCTCAACGTCATCCTGATCCCGCTTTCGTTCTTTCTGAACGTCAGCCGCGTCGAGCAGGCATTGTTGATCGCGGTCTGCCTGTTGGCGTTGATCGTCGAGCTGCTTAATTCGGCAGTGGAAGCGGCCATCGACCGCATTTCCCTTGAGTTACACCCGCTGTCCAAAAATGCCAAGGACATGGGTAGCGCCGCGCAGTTAGTGGCGTTGAGCATGATCGCGCTGGTGTGGGCGGTGATTCTGATTTAAGCGATGGAGGGCAGCACGATCTCGTCGCTGCGCTGAACCCCTGCGGTGAACGCGCGGCACAGGTCGAGGAATTCGCGCATCGCTGACGTTTGATATTTCTGTTTGTGCCAGATGAAATAGAACTGCCGCGCCAGGTCCAGATCCGGTGTCTCCACCGGCACCAGACTGCCGCGGCGAAATGCATCGCGCAGCGCCAGGCGCGAAATGCAGCCAATCCCCAAGCCTGATTCCACCGCGCGCTTGATCGCTTCGGTGTGTTCCAGTTCCAGTCGGATATTCAGCGCGCTGCGGTGATGACGCATGGCTTGGTCAAAGGTCAGCCGCGTGCCAGAACCTTGCTCCCGCAGAATCCAGGCCTCGTGGGTCAGTTCTTCCATGGTCGCCAAGCCACGTTTGGCCAGCGGATGCTGCGGTGCGCAAAACACCACCAGTTCATCCTCGACCCAGCTCTGCACCTCGATGTCCGGATGACTGCAATCGCCTTCGATTAGACCCAGGTCAATTTCATAGTGCGCGACTTGCTGCACGATATTGGCAGTGTTCTGCACGTGCAGTTTCACCTGGCTTTCCGGATGGCGCTGCATGAAGCTGCCGATCAGCAAGGTGGCCAGGTAATTGCCGATGGTCAGGGTCGCACCGACCGCCAGGGAGCCGAAGCCGGACTTGCCGTTGAGCAAGTCTTCGATTTCCTTGGCCTGGTCGAGCAGCGCCACCGCTTGCGGCAATAGCTGTTTGCCGAGGGCGTTGAGGCTCAACCGTTTGCCGGCGCGGTCGAACAGCTGGCAGCTGCACTGACGCTCTAGCTCGGTGATCGAGGTGCTCGCCGCCGATTGCGAGAGGTTGAGCGTCAGGGCAGCCCGGGATACGCTTTCCTGCTGGGCGACGGCGACGAATACTTGAAGTTGACGGAGAGTAAATCGCATATCTATATAACCGATAACCCTTATCTTAATAATCCATTTAACAGATATTGTCGCTGCCATTAGAATGCGATGCAATTGCGCACATCAGCGGCGCAGGCAAAATCTCCAGGAGTCCCACGTACATGAGCAACATGAACCACGAGCGTGTCCTCAGTGTTCATCACTGGAACGACACTCTGTTCAGCTTCAAGTGCACCCGCGATCCGGGCCTGCGCTTCGAGAACGGTCAGTTCGTGATGATCGGCCTGCAACAGCCCAACGGCCGGCCGCTCATGCGCGCTTACTCGATTGCCAGCCCGAACTGGGAAGAGCATCTCGAGTTCTTCAGCATCAAGGTGCCTGATGGCCCGCTGACTTCCCAGTTGCAGCATCTGAAGGAAGGCGACGAGATCATCATCAGCAAGAAGCCTACCGGCACCCTGGTGCTGGATGACTTGAAGCCTGGCAAACATTTGTACCTGCTCAGCACCGGCACCGGCCTGGCGCCGTTCATGAGCGTCATCCAGGACCCGGAAACCTACGAGCGTTTCGAAAAAGTGATCCTGTGCCACGGCGTCCGCTACGTCAACGAAGTCGCTTACCGCGAGTTCATCACCGAACACCTGCCGCAGAACGAGTTCTTCGGCGAGGCGCTGCGCGACAAGTTGATCTACTACCCAACCGTGACCCGCGAGCCGTTCGAGAACGAAGGTCGCCTGACCGACCTGATGCGCAGCGGCAAGCTGTTCAGCGACATCGGCCTGCCACCGATCAACCCGCAGGACGACCGCGCCATGCTGTGCGGCAGCCCGAGCATGCTCGACGAGACCAGCGAAGTGTTGAACAGCTTCGGCCTGAAAGTTTCGCCGCGGATGCGCGAGCCGGGTGACTACCTGATCGAGCGTGCGTTCGTCGAGAAATAAGCACAACGCCTGACGGCTTTGCTTTCCCTGTGGGAGCGAGCCTGCTCGCGATAGCGGTGTATCAGTCAGCATTACTGTCGACTGACATACCGCTATCGCGAGCAGGCTCGCTCCCACAGTGGTTTCTGGTGTTCAGGTTTTTGCGGGAATGACTTCCAGGACGCGGATGACGCTCGCATCGGGATAATGCCAGCGCACATCCAGATCCCAGAACTGCGCGCCATATTCCCGCTCAGGCGTAGGAATCTGGTACGCCGGACGTGGGTCTTGTGCCAGGCATTGCTCAATCAGTTCCACCAATGGCTCTTCTAGGCGCTGAGCATGGTCATGAGCCTGTTGCAGCGCTGAATCCGTCCACTGCACGGGAATCAGCAGTGGCGCGGCGCTGGCGATGCTGTTCGAGGCCGTGTCGACGATGTCCGCGTAAGGCACGTAGGGTTTGATGTCGAGAATCGGCGTGCCGTCGAGCAGGTCGATGCCCGATATCCACAGCCGATTGGCTTCAACCTTGTCCAGCTTCACCACGGATTGCCCGATGCCATTGGGCCGGTGCGTCGCGCGGGTGGCGAACACGCCCATGGATTTGTTGCCGCCCAGGCGAGGAGGGCGGACTTTCAAGCGGGGCTTTTCTTCCAGGGCCTGATGAAACAGGAACAGCAGCCAGACGTGGCTCACCTGTTCCAGACCTTGCACCGCGTCGCCCTGATCGAACGGCGCCACCAGTTCCAACACACCACGAGCAGCCGGGGCCAGTTGCGGCTGGCGCGGGATGGCGAACTTCTCCTTGAAGCAGGAGCGCACGAAGCCGATGGGGGAAACGCTGTAGGTCATGGTCTGGGGTCGAGGCGGCAATGAGGGCGAACATGATAGCCCATGCGCACTCTGTGGCGAGAGAGCTTGCTCCCGCTGGGGTGCGTAGCGCCCCCAAACACCTTCACCGAGTTTCTCCAGGGGAAACTCGGTGCTGTAGGCGGTTGCTTCGCAACCGAGCGGGAGCAAGCTCCCTCGCCACAAAAGCGGGTATCAGAGACTGAACCCACCATCCAGCGGAATAATATTCCCGGTCATATAAGCCCCAGCCGTACTCGCCAGGCTGATCGCCAACGCCGCCATCTCTTCCTCGCGCCCCCAGCGCTTCATCGGAATCAGCGCCGTATCCTCCGCCAGCGCCTGCTCATCGTTACCAATGTGCTGCGTCATCTTGCTCGGGAAACGCCCCGGCGCAATCACGTTGACGTTGATGTGCTGGCTCACCAGCTCCCGCGCCAGAATCCGTGACAGTTGATGTAGGGCGGCCTTGCTCGGCCCGTAGGCATACGCCTGTTCGCCAAAGGAAGAAATCCCCGCCACCGAACCGATGTTGATGATCCGCGCCGGATTCGCCTCTGAACCGGCCTTGCGCAGCAGTGGCAAAAACTGCTGGATGCAGTTGAACACCGAGGTCACGTTGAGCTGCATGACCTTCTCCCAGCCCTTGACCGGATAGCTTTCCAGAGGTGCGCCCCATGTGGTGCCGGCGTTGTTCACCAGAATGTCCAGATGACTGATTTGCTCGCCCAGCCGCGTGGTCAGTTGCTGTACGCCTTCTTCATTGGCCAGGTTGGCGGCCACGCCGTGGCAAACGCCGAAGGCACTCAGTTCATCAGCCGTTTGCTGACAGGCTTCGGCATCCCGGGCGCAGACGTACACGGTGGCGCCGGCCTCGACAAAAGCCTTGGCGATCATTTTGCCGATACCACGGGTGCCGCCGGTCACCAGAGCGGTGCGGCCTTGCAGGGAAAAGTACGGGTGCATGGCGAATCCTGAGAGCTGAGGGTCCATACACCCTAGTCGTCAGCCGCCGGAAGCGGAGCCACTATTTTTGCGCGGAATGAAGGTCTATACAGCCTGCCCTTTGAGCCGCAGGCGTGCGGCTCAAACATGGCGTGGGCTTACTGCGGACGAACGCGCAGGGTCAGGCCCTTGAGGAAGTTACGCAGCAACTGGTCGCCGCAAGGGCGATAGTTGGTGTGGCCGAACTTGCGGAACAGTGCGCTCAGCTCAGGCTTGGACACCGGGAACTCGGATGCCTTGAGGATCGCGTGCATGTCGTCTTCTTTCAGTTCGAAGGCCACGCGCAGTTTCTTCAGGATGATGTTGTTGGTCACTGGCACTTCGATCGGCTGCGGCGGACGGCTTTCGTCCTTGCCGCGCTTGAAGATCACCAGGCCGTCGAGGAAATGCGCCATGACTTCGTCCGGGCAGCGCACGAAGCCTTCCTCGTCTTCCTCTTTCTTGTCGAGGTAGGTCAGCAGGTCTTCCAGGGACACGTCCATGCCACCGATCTTGATGATCTCGATGACTTTCTTGTCGCTGATGTCGAGCATGTAGCGCACGCTGCGCAGTACGTCGTTATGAATCATGGTGTGCAATCCTGATATTCAGCAGTGGGCGCGGCATAAGCAGCGGCGCCGAAATGTGTGGCGGCGTGAAAAGTCTTAGAACTTCTCTTTGCCGGACAGGTAACGCCATTGCCCCAACGGCACTTTGCCGATGGACACGCCGCCAATGCGGATGCGGCGGATGGCGACGACCTTCAGGCCAACGGCCTGGCAGAACAGGGCGATCACGCCCGGTTGCGGGTTCTTCATCGCAAAACGCAGGCGGTTTTCGTTCTGCCAGCTGGCCTTGACCGGCGGCAGTTCCTTACCTTTGTAGGTCAGGCCGTGGTTCAGGCGGTTGAGGCCGTGAGCCACCATGTCGCCTTCTACCTCGACGACATATTCTTGTTCGATCTTGGCGGAGTCGGCGGTGAGCTTGCGCAGGATCTTCCAGTCCTGGGTGAACACCAGCAGACCGCTGGCATTGGCCTGCAAGTCGGTGCTGGCGGTCAGGCGCAGGAAGTGGCCCTTGAGCGGACGTTTGCTGAAGCGGTGTTCTTCGCTCAGGGTCTCGGCGCTGATGGTCGCCATCGCGGTTTCCGCGTCCATGCCCACGGGCACGTTCAGCAGGATGGTCACCGGCTCCGGCGCAGTGGCCTTGGCCTCAGGGTCGAGCTCGACTTTCTGGGTGTCGACCTTGAATTGCGGCTCGTCGATGACTTGGCCGTCCACGGTGACCCAGCCGCCCTCGATGAACAGCTCAGCCTCCCGACGGGAACAGCCGACGAGTTCGATGAGGCGTTTGGAGAGACGAATCGGGTCAGTCATGACAGGGGCCGTAACAAAAAAGGGGTGGGCATTGTACCTGCTGGGCGCTGGTTAATCCCGGCTCCATTTCAATGCGGTTGTATTTCCTGTGGGAGCGGGCCTGTCGGGTCGCCGCATCGCAGCGATTGCATCACCTCGGTGTATCTGACAAACCGTAGCGTCTGCATCGCTGGCAGGCCAGCTCCCACAGGGGCTCTATGGTGTGTCAGGCATGTTGTGAGCGCTGCTGGTTTTGGCGCAAGCGCATGTGCAACAGCGGATAAGGCTGGCCCATGCCATCGACTTCCGACCGACCAATCACCTCGAAGCCCTGCTTGAAGTAAAACCCCAGCGCTTGCGGGTTCTGCTCGTTGACGTCCAGTTCATCCGCGTTCAAGTGCTCCATGGCATAGCGTAGCAACTGTTTGCCCAGGCCCTGGCCTCGGTGGGCGGGGTCGATGAAGAGCATTTCGATCTTGCCCGCCGCCACCCCGGCAAACCCGGTGATGCGCTGGCGCGAGTCCTTGGTGCAGATCAGCATCACCGCATCGAGGTAGCGGGTCAGCACCAGGTTCTTCAGCAATTCAATGTAGCTGTCCGGCAGAAAGTCATGGGTGGCGCGCACCGAGGCTTCCCAGACTTGGGTGAGTTCTTCGTAGTCGCTCTGTTTCGGCGTGTGGATGACCGAATGTTGGCGCATGGCCGAATGCCCCTTTTTACCGTTGAGTGTGCGAGTCCTTTCTCCCACAAAACGATAGACGTAAAAAAGCCCCGCATCTCGTCAAGAGAGCGGGGCTTTTCGTATTTTTTGCGTTTAGATCTGTTCAGCCCACAGGTCGTATTCGTCGGCGTCGGTCACTTTGCACCAGACTTTGTCGCCCGGCTTGAGGTTGCTGCCGTTGTCGATGAACACGTTACCGTCGATTTCCGGGGCGTCGAAGAAGCAGCGGCCTACGGCGCCTTGCTCGTCGACTTCATCGACCAGCACTTCGATTTCACGGCCAACGCGCATTTGCAGGCGCGCCGAGCTGATAGCTTGCTGGTGCGCCATGAAGCGGTCCCAACGGTCTTGCTTGACGTCGTCCGGCACGATGGCCGCGTCCAGCAGGTTGGCCGGGGCGCCTTCGACTGGCGAGTACTGGAAGCAGCCGACGCGATCGAGTTGCGCTTCGGTCAGCCAGTTCAGCAGGTACTGGAAGTCTTCTTCGGTTTCGCCGGGGAAGCCGACGATGAAGGTCGAACGGATGATCAGGTCTGGGCAGATTTCGCGCCAGTTCTTGATCCGCGCCAGGGTCTTGTCTTCGAAGGCCGGGCGTTTCATGGCTTTCAGGACTTTCGGACTGGCGTGCTGGAACGGGATGTCCAGGTACGGCAGGATTTTGCCGGCGGCCATCAGCGGGATCAGCTCGTCGACGTGCGGGTACGGGTAAACGTAGTGCAAGCGCACCCAGACGCCGAGGGTGCTCAGGGCTTCGCAGAGTTCGGTCATGCGGGTTTTCACCGGCGCGCCGTTCCAGAAACCGGTGCGGTATTTCACGTCGACACCGTAGGCGCTGGTGTCTTGCGAGATCACCAACAGCTCTTTGACGCCGGCCTTGACCAGGCGCTGGGCCTCGTCGAGCACGTCACCGACCGGACGGCTGACCAGTTTGCCGCGCATCGACGGGATGATGCAGAAGCTGCAGCTGTGGTTGCAGCCTTCGGAAATCTTCAGGTAGGCGTAGTGGCGCGGGGTCAACTTGATCCCTTGCGGCGGCACCAGGTCGATCAGCGGGTTGTGATCCTGGCGCGGTGGCACTGCGTCGTGCACCGCATTGACCACTTGCTCGTACTGCTGCGGACCGGTCACGGCCAGCACACTTGGGTGCACCTTGCGGATGTTGCCTTCTTCGACGCCCATGCAGCCGGTCACGATGACCTTGCCGTTTTCCTTGATGGCTTCGCCGATCACTTCCAGGGATTCGGCTTTTGCCGAGTCGATGAAGCCGCAGGTATTGACCACCACGACGTCGGCGTCCTCATAAGTGGACACGACGTCATAGCCTTCCATACGCAGCTGGGTAAGGATGCGCTCGGAGTCGACCAGTGCTTTTGGGCAACCCAGAGATACAAAGCCAACCTTTGGATTGGCCGGCGCAGGAGTGGTGGACATGTCTAACCTCGGTATTTGGGACGCCTCCAGCCGAAGACGGCAAGGCGACAGACGGGCGCTATGTTGCGCCTCTGGTCAAAAAGTGCGCGATTCTAGCGATGAGACGCGCACTTGACCAGCTTTATGCAGGGAAATACGACGAGTGCTGCGCTATGCTTCGCGCCGTTACGCTTTACCGAATTTTTACAGTCAATGAAACGTCTGTAACGTCATGTGAAACAGCGCATGCTGCACGGCAAAGCATAGTGCTTCTTATAAGAAGTCCGGGTCTGGGTAGTAGGAGTATTGGATGGGGCAGGCAAGTAGTCAGGCGGCGGGTGCCGAGCATTCGGCGGCAAAGCCTATCGGCATGCTGGTCGCGGCGGTCGGGGTGGTTTACGGCGATATCGGCACGAGCCCGCTGTACACCCTTAAAGAGGTGTTCTCCGGCCACTATGGGGTACCGGTCAATCATGACGGAGTCTTCGGGATTCTGGCGCTGATTTTCTGGTCGCTGATTTGGGTCGTTTCAATCAAATACGTGCTGTTCGTGCTGCGTGCCGACAACCAGGGCGAAGGTGGGATCATGGCTTTGACCGCCCTCGCTCGGCGGGCTGCGGCCGGGCATCCGAAGTTGCGCACGTTGCTGGTGGTCTGCGGGCTGATCGGCGCGGCGCTGTTCTATGGCGACAGCATGATCACTCCTGCGATTTCCGTTCTTTCGGCGATTGAGGGGCTGGGGCTGGCGTTTGACGGCATCGACCATTGGGTGGTGCCGCTGTCGTTGGTCGTGCTGGTGGCGCTGTTCCTGATTCAACGTCACGGCACCGCGCGGATCGGCATTCTGTTCGGGCCGATCATGGTGACCTGGTTTGTCGTGCTGGGGGCGCTGGGTGTCTACGGCATCATGCAGCACCCGGAAGTGTTGCAAGCGATGAACCCGATCTGGGGCGTGCGTTTCTTCATCGTTCACCCGGGCATGGGCGTGGCGATTCTTGGCGCGGTGGTGCTGGCGCTGACCGGTGCCGAAGCGCTGTACGCCGACATGGGCCACTTCGGTCGCAAGCCGATCGCACGCGCCTGGTTCATCCTTGTTCTGCCGGCGCTGGTGCTGAACTACTTCGGCCAAGGCGCGTTGCTGCTCGGTGATCCGGAAGCCGCTCGCAACCCGTTCTACTTATTGGCTCCGAGCTGGGCGCTGATTCCGTTGGTGGTGTTGTCGACCCTGGCCACGGTCATTGCTTCTCAGGCGGTGATTTCCGGTGCGTTCTCCCTGACTCGTCAGGCGATTCAGCTCGGTTACATACCGCGCATGCACATTCAGCACACCTCCAGTGCCGAACAAGGCCAGATCTACATCGGCGCGGTGAACTGGGCGCTGATGGTCGGCGTCATCCTGTTGGTGCTGGGCTTCGAGTCCTCCAGCGCGCTGGCTGCGGCTTACGGCGTGGCCGTGACGGGCACGATGCTGATGACCACCATCCTGGTGTCGGCGGTGATATTGCTGCTGTGGAAATGGCCTCCGGTCCTCGCGGTTCCGCTGTTGCTTGGATTCCTCTTGGTGGACAGTCTGTACTTCGCTGCCAACGTGCCGAAAATCATTCAGGGCGGGGCGTTCCCGGTGATCGCCGGTATCGTGCTGTTTGTGCTGATGACCACCTGGAAACGCGGCAAGCAGCTGCTGGTGGAGCGCATGGACGAGGGCGGGCTGCCGCTGCCGATCTTCATCAGCAGTATTCGTGTGCAACCGCCGCATCGCGTCCAGGGCACCGCGGTGTTCCTCACCGCGCGCCCGGACGCCGTGCCTCATGCGCTGTTGCACAACCTGTTGCATAACCAGGTGCTGCACGAGCAAGTGGTGCTGTTGACGGTGGTGTACGAAGACATCCCGCGGGTACCGCCGACACGGCGCGTTGAGGTCGATTCCTACGGAGAAGGTTTCTTCCGGGTGATCCTGCACTTTGGCTTCGTCGACGAGCCGGACGTACCGCAAGCACTGAAGTTGTGTCATCTGGATGACCTGGACTTCAGTCCGATGCGTACCACCTACTTCCTCAGTCGCGAGACGGTAATCGCCTCCAAACTCGAAGGCATGGCCCGCTGGCGCGAGGCGCTGTTCGCCTTCATGTTGAAGAATGCCAACGGCAATTTGCGCTTCTTCAATTTGCCGCTGAATAGGGTGATTGAGCTGGGTACACAGGTCGAGATGTAAGCCACAGCAAAAAGCCCCCGTTGCCAGTGCGGCAGCGGGGGCTTTTTTGTGCCCGAGTGCAAAACTTGATAGCAGCGGAGAACCAATGTGGGAGCGGGCTTGCTCGCGAAGACGGACTCACATGCGCCATTGATGTCGACTGACATGCCGCTTTCGCGAGCAAGCCCGCTCCCACAGGGGATTTGCGGTGTTACTGTCTTTCGGGCAGCTCTTCTTCAGATTCAGTCTTCGTCCGAGCCGGTCGCGGCGTCAGCACCTTCACCACATCATCAATCACCGCCTTGCCCATCGCCGTCAGGTAATGTGCGGCCCAGGCATGACGGTCAGTGTCTCTTGCGTAGGCGGCATTCTCGGCGAATGATTTGCCGAGGAACAGCAGGTCAGAGGCTTGTGACAAGGCATCAACGATGGGGACACCGGCGCGGACGTTGAACAACGCCTGGTCGGAGCAGTAGATGAGTGGGGTGTAGCCTATGGTTTTTAATTCTGAAATCGTGGAAGCATCAATTTTAGTCATGTCTATTTCCTAAGCTTGAGGAGCTGCCACGTTCGTTTCCAAGCGAATGGGTGGCAGCTGTGCGCAGGTTGGAAAACCGGGAGCCTAGGAAACCGGCACGTCCGAAGACGTCCCACGCACAACCGCCATGACACTAGATTGCAGCCGTAAAGGCCTGCGGTCATGTTGGGCACGTTGTTGCTATACGCTCGTCGGGTTTCCAAGCCCGATCGCTGAAAGGTCAGCGACGTCCGGAGAGTATCCCGTCGAAGAAAAGCGCAACAAGGCGGCAAAGTGCCCAAACGCGAGATTCGGAGTTTGCCTACAAGGTCTGCGGGCGTCATCCGATAATGCGACACCTTGAGTAAACAAAACTAAACATGCTCAGTGAGTGAGAAAAAACGCAGCTCGTCAGATTCGCGTTTTATTGCAGCTTGCTGTATGCCGAATTCAACGCAATACTCTGCGTAGAACTGTGTGTTCAAATTTGCACGAGTAGGTAGAGAGGTGAGTATGACGGCATTATTAGAGCGTGCTGACCAAGCGATATCGGTGACAGCGATGGTCAGGGGGTTCAGCGCGAGGCTTAAGGAAATCTCCAGCCGAGCCACCGAACGACTGGTCATTTTCAAAGACAATCAGCCAGCGGCGGTCATTATCAATGTCGAGGCGTATCAGGAAATGCTCGACGAGCTTGAGGATCTTCGCATTGAAGCTGCTGTCCGGGAGCGACTGATCGGGTTTGATCAGGCCAAGGGAGTTAGTCACGACGATATGCGGGCACGGTACGCCAGGAAAGACTAAAGGAGCTGTGGATGGTTTGGGGCGTTATCTATCATCCGGAGGTTCAGAAGGATCTGGATCTGCTGGGAGCTGTAGCGGCGAATCGCATTCTTGATGTTATCGAAGAGCGGATTATCAACGGTGAGCCGGACAAGAGTGGCAACCCCCTAAGAGCCAGCTTCGCGGGCTGCAGACGGATTCGCACCGGCGATACGCGGATTGTTTATCGAGTCGATGGTAAGGCCATTCAAGTGTTGATTGTCGCAGTCGGGGCCCGACGTGACGAAGAGGTCTATGACGCCGCAGAGCGTCGCCTATAAGTAGGAAGCCCCCGTTGCCGTGAAGGTAGCGGGGGCTTTTTTGTGTCCGATCACTTGAAACCACTGACCATCTCGTGGGAGTGAGCCTGCTCGCGATAGCGGTCTGTCAGGCAACACCAATAGCGAATATCAGTCCGCTATCGCGAGCAAGCTCGCTCTTATAGGCGAACTACGGTATTGCTTGCTTTCAGGCAGTTTTTCTTCAGATTGGTCTTTGTCCGGGCTGGTCGCGAGGTCAGGACCTATCGAAAGGTCTTGACGGCTCGATTTTTTCAAAGAAAAAAGTGTCCACGTTTTATGGAATGTGGACACTTGGAGTTTCTAGCTTGATGAAGAGTCAAGACGTTTTGCTTTTGCTTAAGATCGCCAGCCTGCACGCCCAAGAAGAAAAACGATTTGGGAAATGGAATCTGAGTTGAATTCGACATAAAGTCCGGCTAGCTAGAAGCGCTTCATGTCGCATGTAAAAAAGCCCCCGCAACCAAACAGCTGCGGGGGCTTTTTCGTGGGCGGGACCTCAGATCACTCCTGAGCCGTCTCACCCTTGGCCTGGCGCTTCTCGATGATGTCCACCAACCGCTTTGCCAGCGCCGGGTAGTTCTCGTCGAAGTGATGGCCGCCAGGCAGTTTCATCGCTTCGCCCACGGCGGTCTTGTCAGTACAGCCACTCTCATCGACTTCTTCTTCACCGTAGATGCACACCACTTTCTCCGGCGGCAGCTTGGCCATTTCCGGGCCGGTGGCGGCTTCTTTGCCGGCGTTGCCGAGCCAGCCTTCGACTTCTATTTCGAAGCTGCCGGTGCGGGCGAAGGCGAGCAGGATGATTGCGTCGACGCGTTGCTGTTCTGCGGGTTCCAGGCGGTTGTAGATCGCCGGCAGGACGTCGGCACCGAACGAGTAGCCGGTCAGGATGAAGCGCTTGGTGCCCCATTTTTGCCGGTAGTGCTGCATCAGTTCGGCCAGATCCAGGGCGCTTTGCTCCGGGCTCTTGTGCTGCCAGTAGTAGCGCAAGGTGTCGATACCGACCACTGGGTAGCCGATCTTGGCCATCTCGCCGGCGACGTCGCGGTCCAGGTCACGCCAGCCGCCGTCACCGGACAGGAACAGGGTCACGGTGTCCTTGGCTTGCCCGGCCGGGACTTCAACCACCGGAATCTGCAAGCCACCGGCCGCTTTATCGCCGCCGACCAGGATCTTGCGCAGTTCGTTGTTCAGGACTTGCGGCAGGTTGATGTCGTAGTCGCTGATGCTGGTTTCGGCGTTGGCTTGGTCGCGCACGAAGCCGGCGCTGGTGTCGTCCGGGTTGTCGTTCCAGGCCACCAGCCAGTGACCGTGAGCGGCGCTTTTCGGCAGCAAGTGGGTGCAGCCGGGTTTTTCCAGGGCCAGGTCGACGGAGATAGCCTGGGCCTTGTCGTCTTTTTGCTCGGACAACCAGCGCCACGCCAGCACCGCGCCGGGGCCGATACCGCTGACCAGAGTCGCCGGGCCTTTGAGTTCTCGCAGGCCTGATTGCAGGGCGCGACTTTGCAGCAGGCAGTCTTTTGGCAGAATGACCTGAACGATCTGTGCCGAAGCGCTGCGGCTCAGGGTCATCAGTTGTTTGTCGCTGAGTTTCTGGTCTTCATTGACCGCCACCAGCACCTGGGCGCGAGGCGTGTTGCCGGGGATGACGCGGGTCATCGCCGCGCCATCGGCCGGTGTCAGCTGTTCGAGGGTAGGCTCGGGGGCCGGGCGTTTCAGGTACCAGAAACCTGCACCGAGAATCAGGGCCAACACGACCAGCGTGCCCAGTACGTACCGCAAGGAGCGTTGAATCATCAGCGTTTCACCAATCCAGTCAAGCCGCCCGCAATCAGGGCAGCAGTATCGGCCAGGGCAACCAGCGGATCGAGTCCGGCGGGCACGGCCATATAACGGGGTTCCCAGTCAGGCTGGAATTTGTCTTTGAAGCGGCGCAAGCCTTGGAAGTTGTAGAGCTGCTCACCACGGCGGAAAACCATCGAGCCCAGACGCTGGGTCAGCGGCGCGCCACGCCGGGGTTGCAACCCCGACAGCGGCACCATGCCCAGGCTGAAGCGCGCGTATCCATGATTTTTATAATGTTGAATCAGGCCGACCATCATGAACTCCATGGTCAGCTTGGGGGCGTCCGGGTGCGCGCGCATCAGGTCGAGGCTGGCCAGGTCATGGCCGTAGGTCTCGAGCAGGTTGGCGAAGGCCACCGGGCGTCCTTCGAAGCGGATCACCGCGACGCGGAAATGCTTGATGTAATCATCACTGAAACGCCCGAGCGAGAAGCCTTTCTCGCGCACGTTCTTGCCCGTCAGCCACGCATCGGAAATCACCTTGAGCTCGTCCATCGGCGCATGGCCCGGTTCAAAGATCTCCAGCGACAGGCCATCGCGAGTGCCGCGGTTCCAGGTGTAGCGCAGGTCTTTCATCTCTTTGCCCTTGGCGTCGAGATCAAAGCGTTTCAGATCGACCCGGGCTTCTTCGCCGAGCTTGATCGCGGTCAGGCCGATGTCCATGTAGTACGGCAGGTTCTCGGCGCGCACTTGATAGAACACGGGCCGGGCGTGGTGGATGTCGCAGAGGTCGCGGAACTGCCAGATCATTTCCGCCCGTTGCTGGGTCGGGCCGATCGGGTCATACAAGGCCACCAGGCTGCGGCCACGGCGGGCGTACATCAGGAACGCCTCGTCGTTGGGGTGAAACAGCAGCGCCTTGTCACCGGTCAGGGCCAGGCCACCGTCCGGTTGCGCGGAGGCCATCAGGATCTTTATCGCGCGGTCCAGTTCATCGGGCGTTGGCAGATGGATCACCGGGCGCGCGGTGCGCAGCAGCCAGGTCAGCGACACGACCACCAGCAGAACGGCGGCGCCCAACAATGAGCGCAAGCCGCGGGGGGCGTCGGCGTCGAGGGTGAACTGCCACCAGAGTTGATGGCTGTAGGGAACGTCCTGGTACGCAAACAGCAGCAACCAGATCGAGGCGCCGAGCACGCACAGGCTGGAGACCAGATAGAGCGGCGAGAATGGCAATTCGGTGAGGCGGCTCGGACGATAGAACGAGCGCCGGAATACCCCGAGCAGGCTTGCCGTCAGAATCAGCAGGCAGGCTTCTTCCCAGTCGAAACCCTTGAGCAGCGAGAGCAGGGCGCCAACCAGCAACAAAACGGTAGTCAGCATCCATGCCGCCGACAGGCGACGGCGAAGGCCTTGAGCCAGCAGCAGGCAGAGAACGCCAACCAGGCTGGCGCCGAAGTGCGAGGCGTCGACCAGTCGGTGAGGAATCAGAAAGCCGATGTGTTCCAGGCGGGTGTCGATTTCCGGGGTCACGCCGGAAAACAGCAGGACGACGCCGGACAGAAACACCAGTACCGCCAGAATCGGCGCGGCCAGGCCGGAGGCTGCGCGCAGTGACTGACGTGTCTGAAACAGGCGCTGACCTTCGTTGATCAGAAGCAGTACGCAGGCCACCAGCATTGGCAGCACCACGTAGATCAGGCGATAGAGCAGCAGCGCGGCGGCCAATGGAGCGGCGCCGAGTGTGTCGGCGAAGGCGGCCAACAGGATGGCTTCAAATACGCCGACACCGCCGGGCACATGGCTGAGCACGCCGGCGGCCAGGGCCAGCAGGTACACCAGCAGGAACGCACCGAAGGGCGGCGCTTCTGGCAGCAACAAATAGAGCACGGTCGCGGCGGCGGCCACGTCCAGGGCGGTGATGATCAGTTGCAGGAAGGTCAGGCGACGGCCGGGGAGGCGCAAGGTACGGCGTCCGACCTTGACCCGCAGGTTGTCCGGGGAAGGCTGTTCCGGCAGGCGACGGCGGTAGATGCCGATGGCCAATCCGCCGAACAGCAGCAAAACCGCCGCGGCAACGCCCCCCAGCAAACCCTCGGACAATCCCAGGGCCGCCGAGGCGGCAGGCAGGTTGCTGAGGGTCGCCAAGGCGGCCAGTGGTGGCAAGGCGCAGCCAAGAGAAAGGCTGGCGAACAGAGTCATTTGAGCGACGTCCGTAGCGCCTAGGCCATGACGTGCATATAAACGGTAGCGGACCGAGCCCCCCGAGAGCATCGAAAGGCCGATGGCGTTGCCGATGGCAAATGCCGTGAAGCCGCCCAGCGCCAGGATGCGCGGCGCCAGTGTCACGCCCGCGTAGCGGCTGGCCGACCATTCGTATCCGAGCAGAATGATGAAGCCGATCACGGTCGCACCTAATGCGCCCAGCAATGCCGGCTTCGGTACTTCCAGGATCGAGTCATGCAAAGCGTACAGATCGAGTTCGCTCAGCAGATGACGACAGGCAATCAGCGCGATAGCGAACAACAGCAACGTCACCGCCAGGCCGATGGGCTGACGGTACTTGCTGACCAGATCCAGCAAGCGCAAACGCTCGGCCTTGATCGGTTGTGTCGCTGTGACAGTGTCTTGTGGATCAGACGAGTTGGCGCGCATCAATCACCTCTTGGATTGTGCGCGACAGGATGGGGGTATCCAGCCAAGTTACCAATCCCTGTAGAAAAAAATAATCACAAATATTAACGCCTCTCACCGGGTAGCGGCGATGGCATGTCATGGGTCGTAGAGGGTTCTGTCTGCGATTCAGCATAGTCTGCACTCACAGCCTGGGTGATCCCGAACGCTTCACTACACAGTGACAGGTCATTGTTGCGAAAGGACTTTTTCAACAGATACAAAAAAGGCCACTCTTTCGAGTAGCCTTTTTTGATGTTTGGTTGCGGGAGCCGGATTTGAACCGACGACCTTCGGGTTATGAGCCCGACGAGCTACCAGACTGCTCCATCCCGCGTCTGTGTGGCGGCATTCTATAGAGATACGCCGGTGTGTCAACCGTTAATCTGAAACCGGGTCAAATAAGCGTGAATAAGCGGCGAACGGTCGCAGGGCAGACTTAAGTTTTGGAATCAGAACGATTTCTCATTTCCTACCTAAAACAGACGCGCACAAAAAAGGCCACTCTTTCGAGTAGCCTTTTTTGATGTTTGGTTGCGGGAGCCGGATTTGAACCGACGACCTTCGGGTTATGAGCCCGACGAGCTACCAGACTGCTCCATCCCGCGTCTGTGTGTCGGCATTCTACAGAGGATCGCCGGGCTGTCAACCTTCAATTCGGATAAAACCTGTTCTGGTTCAATCGCTTAGCGGGAAGGTGGGGCAGGGTTATCGTCTGCGAGGCAGGTGTGGCAAGGCTTGCAGCTCTATCAGGTGGTGCTTTTCGATTGAGAAAATAAATTCACCGGTTACTTTTCCTACCGGTGGGGAAGAAGATTCAGACTACTGGTGCTATATACAGGTGTCAGTGAGATACTGCCGATCCGACACGCAAATACGCCATTTCTTCACCATGAACACCGCTTTTATATGAGTCAGCGAAAAATCATCCACGTCGATTGCGACTGCTTCTACGCTGCCATCGAGATGCGTGACGACCCGCGCCTGGCGGGTAAACCTCTGGCGGTGGGTGGTTCGGCGGATCGGCGCGGGGTGATCGCCACTTGCAACTATGAGGCTCGGGCCTACGGCGTGCGCTCTGCCATGTCTTCCGGGCAAGCCCTGAAGCTGTGTCCGGACTTGACCATCGTCAAGCCGCGCATGGACGCCTATAGAGAAGCGTCGAAGGAAATTCATACGATCTTTGGCGATTACACCGACTTGATCGAGCCGCTTTCCCTCGACGAGGCTTACCTCGACGTGTCGGACTGTGCACATTTCGGTGGCAGCGCCACGCGCATCGCCCAGGACATTCGCCGTCGAGTTTCCAATCAGTTGCACATCACGGTCTCGGCCGGCGTGGCGCCGAACAAGTTTCTGGCCAAGATTGCCAGTGACTGGAAGAAACCCAACGGTTTGTTTGTGATCACGCCGGATCAGGTCGAGGACTTTGTCAGCGGTTTGCCCGTCAGCAAGTTGCACGGCGTTGGCAAAGTGACCGCTGACAAGCTGGGCAGGCTCGGCATTGTTGATTGCTCGCATTTACGCGAGTGGGACAAGTTGGCGCTGGTGCGTGAATTCGGCAGCTTCGGCGAGCGACTGTGGAGCCTGGCCCGTGGGATCGATGACCGGCTGGTGCACAACGATAGCCGCCGGCAATCGATCAGTGTTGAAAACACTTACGACGTGGACCTGCCGGATCTGGTCAGTTGCCTGGATAAATTACCGGAGTTGCTGGAAATCCTGGCGGGCCGTATGGCGCGGATCGACAGCAGCTATCGGCCCGGCAAGCCGTTCGTCAAAGTGAAGTTCCATGACTTTACCCAGACGACGCTGGAGCAGGCCGGGGCAGGGCGGGATTTGGGCAGTTATCAGTTGTTGCTGACCCAGGCGTTCAATCGCGGCGGGAAACCGGTGCGGTTGTTGGGGATTGGCGTGCGGCTGGAGGATTTGCGGGGCGGGTTTGAGCAGATGGAGTTGTTTGAGCGGTAGTTTTGCGTTGAATCTTAAGACCTCTTCGCGGGCAAGCCTCGCTCCTACGGATTTGTGTCATGCGCGATACCGCGTTCAACCCAATACTGTAGGAGCGAGGCTTGCCCGCGACGCTTTTGCTTTTAATTCGGTCCCGGATCCGCCACCAGTCGCCCGGCATCCTTGGTCAATGACTTGAGGAATTCGGTCTGCAACTCAGGGTCATTGCGAGTCAGTTCGATCAGGCTTTGTTCCAGCTCGCTGGCTTCTTCTTCAAGACCCAGTTCCGACAGTCGTTTGACCCGGTGTACCCACTGGCTCACTTCGTCGTCTTCGAGGTCGTCATAAATCAGGCCATGGGCTTCGAGCAGCTTGCCGCGCAATGAACGGCTGACCGCCAGGGACGAATCGCTGTGTACATCGTCCTGGCCGTCTTCGACGCTGATCAACAGGCGGCTCAGATGATTGATGTCATGTTCGGCGAACGGGCTGTCCAGCAGGTTCAGGCGCAACACGCCGTTTTTGTCGGTGCTCAGCTCGAACGTTTCCTTGCCCGCTTTCACCACCACCGGGCGCTCGCTCCAGGGCAGGCTCGAGTATTCGGTGCGCTTGTCGAGCTGGACCTCATCGATCCCTGCCAGGTTTTGCTGCGCGCGACCGTTGGACTGCACGTTCATGAGAGGGTTGAGCCCGGCAAAACCGTAGCTCAGCCAATCCTTGGTCACGCTGTCCGGCAGACTGCCGAGGGTGAATACGTTGACCACATTCGCACCGACACCGCCCACCACCGCTACTGCGCCCAGCGGGATCTCGTAGACCTCCCGCCAGGGTTGGTAAGGCGTGTAGCGATCGTAGTGACGCGTGACTTCGAATTCGGTGACTTCGAACGTTTTTTGCTCGTGGATTTTGACCCGACGTTGCGGCAACTCGAGCACCTTGGGCTCGCCGACATCGATCTGCAGGCTGTGATCGAGCAATTTGCGCTCGACACGCTCCTCGTGCTCGCTGCGTTGCGACATGTGATTGGCACAGCCGCTGACCAGCAGGGTGCCGCACAGGGCGGCACCACCGAGGCCTAAGGTGTTTCGCTTGAACATGACTTCTCTATCTGGTGTCAGCGGCGGATACGGGCCTGGAGGAAAGACAGCACGTCATCGACCGGCAGCGCTTGCGCTTCAGGTTCGGTACGGCTCTTGTATTCCAGATTGCCTTCGGCGAGGCCGCGGTCACTGACCACGATCCGGTGAGGAATGCCGATCAGCTCCATGTCAGCGAACTTGATGCCCGGGCTGGTTTTCTTGTCACGATCGTCCAGCAGTACTTCGAAGCCGGCGGCAGTCAGTTCTGCATACAGCTTGTCAGTGGCTTCACGAACCTGTTCGGTTTCGTAGCGCAATGGCACCAAAGCGACCTGGAATGGAGCCAGCGTGTCGCTCCAGATGATCCCGTTAGCGTCGTTGTTCTGCTCGATGGCCGCAGCCACCACGCGGGAAACGCCGATGCCGTAGCAACCCATTTCCAGGGTCACCGGCTTGCCGTTCTCGCCCAGCACTTCGCACTTCATCGCCTTGCTGTACTTGTTGCCCAGCTGGAAAATGTGCCCGACTTCGATGCCGCGCTTGATTTCCAGGGTGCCCTTGCCATCAGGGCTTGGGTCGCCGGCGACGACATTACGCAGGTCGGCAACGGTCGGAACCGGCAGATCACGCTCCCAGTTCACGCCGAAGTAGTGCTTGTCGTCGATGTTCGCACCGATGCCGAAGTCGCTCATCAGCTCGACGGAACGGTCGATGATGATCGGCAGTGGCAGGTTCAGCGGGCCGAGGGAACCGGCGCCGGCGCCAATGGCGTCGCGCAGTTCGGCTTCGGAAGCCATGACCAGCGGGCTGGCAACGCCTGGCTGGTTGCCGGCCTTGATTTCGTTCAGCTCATGGTCGCCACGGATGATCAGGGCAATCAGCTTGCCTTGCTCTTCGGCGTGAACCACGAGGGTCTTGATGGTCTTTTCGATCGGCAGGTTGAAGCCTTCGACCAGTTGCGCAATGGTCTTGGCGTTCGGTGTGTCGACCAGGCGCAGCTCTTCAGCCGGCGCCGCGCGGGAAGTTTCACGCGGTACGGCTTCGGCTTTCTCGATGTTCGCGGCGTAGTCGGAACCGTTGCTGAAGACGATATCGTCTTCGCCGGATTCGGCCAGTACGTGGAATTCGTGGGAGCCGGCGCCGCCGATGGAGCCGTTGTCGGCTTCTACAGGGCGGAACTTCAGACCCAGACGGGTAAACACGTTGCAGTACGCCTGGTGCATGCGGTCGTAGGTGACCTGCAGCGAAGGCTGATCAGCATGGAACGAATAAGCGTCCTTCATGATGAACTCGCGACCGCGCATCAAACCGAAGCGTGGACGGATTTCGTCACGGAACTTGGTCTGGATCTGGTACAGGTTGATCGGCAGCTGTTTGTAGCTGCTCAATTCGTTGCGCATCAGGTCAGTGATGACTTCTTCGTGGGTCGGGCCGGCGCAGAAATCGCGGCCGTGGCGATCCTTGAAGCGCAGCAATTCAGGGCCGTATTCTTCCCAGCGCCCGGATTCCTGCCACAGCTCAGCCGGTTGGGTGCTCGGCATCAACACTTCGAGAGAGCCTGCAGCGTTCATTTCTTCACGAACGACGGCTTCGACCTTGCGCATCACTCGCAAGCCCATCGGCAGCCAGGTGTAGAGGCCCGAGGCGAGTTTGCGGATCATGCCGGCGCGCAGCATCAGCTGATGGCTGATGACGACCGCGTCGGAAGGCGTTTCTTTCTGTGTGGCGAGCAAAAATTGACTGGTGCGCATGGTTGGCCGTTGTCGGTTGCTGATGACGAGAAATGACGGAGCATTGTACGGGCGAGATCCGCTGGCGTACAGGCGTGCGGTCGGCGGTGTGGCACGAGGGCGGGAATCGTCGCGCCCTCTGCGAAATATCCTACGATTCTTCCGCGACCTGGGTCGGCACCGGTTCGGGTGTCGGCGTCGGACCTGCGCGGCGGCTCTCCTGGAACCAGTGCAGGGCGATCAACAGCAGGGTCGGAACACCCAACAACGCCGTGATCAGGAAGAAGTTGTGGTAACCGAATTTCTCCACCATGACCCCTGAATAACCGCCGATCAGGCGTGGCAGCAGGAGCATGATCGAGCTGAGCAGGGCGTACTGGGTGGCGGAGAATTTCAGGTTGGTCAGGCTCGACAGGTAAGCCACGAACGCCGACGTCGCCAGCCCTGAACTGAAGTTATCCAGGGAAATGGTCATGATCAGCATGTTCAGGTTGGCGCCCATGTCGGCGAGCATCAAGAACAGCAGGTTGGTGCCGGCCGACGTTATGCCGCCGATCAGCAGAATCGGCAGGATGCCGAAACGTACGATCAGCAGGCCACCCATGCCGGCGCCGACCAGGGTCATGATCAGGCCGAAGATCTTGCTGACACTGGCGATCTGGTCCTTGGTGAAGCCTTGGTCGATGTAGAACACGTTGGCCATCACGCCCATGACCGTGTCGGACATCCGGTAAGTCGCAATCAGCCCGAGCAACAGGAACGCTTGCCAGCGGTAACGCAGAATGAAGTCGTTGATCGGCGTCAGCACCGGCGCCAGGCCGCGACGGCCCATGGCTGACAAGCACATTAGCGTAAGTGTGGTGTAGAGGATCGCGCGCAGGAAAGCGCGGTCTTCGAGCAGTAGGTCGAGCGGGCTCGCGCCTTCGAACAGCACGCTGGCGAAATCAGTGTTGTAGAGCTGAGTGAACATGGCTGGCACGGACACCAGCAGCACGATCAGCACGAACACCGACATCAGTTGATGCATAAAGCTGTAGCGGCCGGCTTGAAGTTGAGTACGCAGGGGTACAGGTGGTTCGCGCATGAACAGCGTAGTCAGCAGCGCCGGGACCATCAGGGCGCCAAACAGCACGTAGGTGCCGGCCCAGGCCGAATGCTGGTAATTGAAACCTGTGGAGCCAAAGCCTTCAGCGAAGAACAGCGCGCCGGCCGTCGCCAGCAGTGCGGCGATCCGATAGCCGGACATATAGCTGGCCGCGAGCGCCGCCTGGCGAGTGTCGTCGGCGATTTCCAGGCGATAGGCGTCAACGGCAATGTCTTGCGTCGCCGAGGCAAAGGCGACGACCACGGCGATGGCGATAAGCCAGGACAAATGCTTTTGCGGGTCGCAGAAACCCATCCCGATCAAGCCCAGGATCACCAGCCCCTGGGACAGCACCAACCAGGAGCGTCGTCGACCGAGCTTGCCGAGAAATGGCAGGCGCCATTGGTCTAGCAGCGGGGACCAGACCCATTTAAAGGCATAGGCCAAGCCGATCAGGCTTGCATAACCGATGGTTTCGCGGGCCACACCGGCCTCACGCAGCCAG
This sequence comes from Pseudomonas sp. LBUM1669, assembly GCF_059695705.1. NCBI lineage: Bacteria > Pseudomonadati > Pseudomonadota > Gammaproteobacteria > Pseudomonadales > Pseudomonadaceae > Pseudomonas > Pseudomonas sp. LBUM1669. The sequence goes on from NZ_CP166784.1 coordinate 1,465,296, forward strand.
ACGGAAAGCGTCGAAAACACCAGCATGTAGGGCAGGCCGGCGGCGAAACCAAGCAACAACAACACAAGCGTCGAGGGGCTGGCATAGGCGGCGAGCGCGGCGCGCCAGGTTTTACGGGGCATGGGCTGGAGTCTGCCTCAAGAATTACGGAAACAAAGCGCGCACTCTAACCGCTGTGCTCTACCGGGCGCCAGCCATGGCGCTGAATATCAACACGATTGTTCAGGATACTGACGCCTTCGGAGCGCAATCGCGCGCGCTGCTCATCCCCTGAAGGGCTGCCCACTGGGAGGCTGATCCGACCGCCGGCACCGAGCACGCGGTGCCATGGCAGCTTGGTGTCGCCGGGCAGTTGGCTCAGTGTGCGTCCCACCCAGCGCGCGGCTCGGCCCAGTCCGGCCAGTTCGGCGAGTTGACCATAGCTCACCACTTTGCCCTTGGGCACCTGCGCGAGGGTCAAGTAGAGCGCCGTGCGTCGGATTTGCGCTGCGCTTTCGGTTTCAGTGGTTGGGTCGGTCACGTCCGTGGTTCCTGAAGAATTTCGCTTTACCGTCCGTAGAGTAAGTCCTGGATGCGCAATTGAGAAATGAACTCAATAGAAATAGTCGGGTCAGTCCTTGCTAGGGTCTTATTCTCAGGGATAATGCCGACTTTTTTTCGCAAACTTGAGCCTGTATTTGCTTATGGTGTCCAGAACCCTGCTGTGCCTTGCTGTCATGAGTGCCTCCACTCCGTTGCTCGCTGATACCGTCTGGTTGAAGAACGGTGACAAACTGAGTGGCAAGATCACGCTGTTCGATGGCGGTAAATTGCTGATCCAGACCGAATATGCCGGTGCGGTCCCGATCGACTGGAAACAGGTCAAGACCCTGGAAAGTGATCAGGAGTTGCTGGTCAAGCAGGATGCCTACACCGGTGAGAAGGCCAAGTCGCTGCATGCGGCAGACGACGGCAAGGTGACGCTGGAAAACGGCGAGGTGCCCAAGACGGTCGAGTTGGCCAGTATCCAGCAGATCCTCAAGCCCAAGCCGGTGGTCGAAGACCTGGTGTGGAAGGGCAATGTCGACATGGCGCTGGATTATCAGCGTGCAGAAAAAGACACCGACGACTACGACATCGACTTCAAGACCAGTGCCCGTCACGGCAAATGGCGGCACACGGCTGAAGGCGAGTACAACCGCGAGTTCCAGGATGACGTGGTCACCACTGATAACTGGCGGGGCGAATACTCGCTCGACCGCTTCCTGACCGAGAAATGGTTCTGGCAGGGCCGTGCCGTCTATAAACGTGACAAGGTTGAAGACCTCTCCCGCCAGCGCACTGTCGGTACCGGCCCTGGTTACCAGTTCTGGGACGACGAGCTGGGCGCATTCTCGCTGGGTTCGCTGGTCAACCGCACGGACTATGAGTTCGCTGATGGCGGCAAAGAAAACTTCTATTCCCTGGCTATGAAGTGGGACTACAACCGTTACCTGATTGGTAAAAAGGTGGAGTTCTTCACGAATGGTGAAGTGGGCAAGCCGTTGTCGGGCGTTGCCGAGTACGCGCTCGATGCCGAAATGGGCTTGCGCTACAAGGTCACCGACTGGGCGTCGCTTAACCTTAAGGCCGAGCGAGACATCATCAGCGGCACAGACGATGCCGATCTGGACAAGACCCGGTACACCGCAGGATTCGGCGTAGCCTGGTAAGCGCGCAAAAAAATCGCAGCCATGGGCTGCGATTTTTTTGTGCCTGTAAAACACACAGGCACAAAAAAGCCCCGCTTTTGAGGGCGGGGCCTTTTACTAAAGCAAGTACAAGTTAGATAACTTGAACTTCTTCAGCTTGCATGCCTTTCTGACCGCGGGTAGCGATGAAAGAAACCTGTTGGCCTTCTTTCAGGCTTTTGAAGCCGTCGGATTGGATAGCTTTGAAGTGAACGAACAGGTCGTCACCGGATTGTGGAGTGATGAAGCCGAAGCCTTTTTCATCGTTGAACCACTTAACGGTACCAGTTTGGCGATTAGACATGGTGTAACTCCTTGAACAAAGATAACTGCGACGCAGGAAGAACCCTGGCCGAGACTGAGTGCAAAGAGCAGGAAAAATTCTTGTAGATGGTTGGATCGAAATTCAACATATCGTGTAGAGATTCTCAGTGACACAAGCAGCACAGTGGCGCCACCTTAACCCTTTTTCCGGAACGTGCCAATGCTTCCTGCGAAGGTTTCTCTATTTTCATGACTGACGGTGCACCGGATTACGGCGAAGACCCAGATATCACGGGGGATTGGCGAGAATTACACCCCCGGACTTTGAACCCGGAGCGCGCGCCCGGTAAGATGCCGGACAGAATTTTTCCACCTCGCTATTCAGGACACCCGCCATGAGCATCAAATCGGACAAGTGGATTCGCCGCATGGCGCAGGAACACGGCATGATCGAGCCGTTCGTCGAGCGCCAGGTGCGCGGCAGCGACGATAACCGTGTGATCTCCTACGGCGTGTCGAGTTACGGCTACGACGTTCGTTGCACTAGTCATTTCAAGGTGTTCACCAACATTAATTCGGCCATTGTCGACCCGAAAAATTTTGATGCCGGCAGCTTCGTCGATATCCACAGCGATGTCTGCATCATCCCGCCGAACTCTTTCGCCCTGGCCAGCACCGTCGAATACTTCCGTATTCCGCGCAACGTATTGACCATTTGCCTGGGTAAAAGCACCTACGCCCGCTGCGGCATCATCGTCAACGTCACCCCGCTTGAGCCTGAGTGGGAGGGGCATGTGACCCTGGAATTCTCGAACACAACCAACCTGCCGGCGAAAATCTATGCCAACGAAGGCGTGGCGCAGATGCTGTTCCTTGAATCCGACGAAGAGTGCGAAGTGTCTTATAAGGACCGTGGCGGCAAGTATCAGGGCCAACGCGGCGTGACCCTGCCACGCACCTGAGCCATTCATCTGGCAGGTCGCGGGAATTCTTGAGCGGGTAGACACTCTATTGGGTGTACTGCCCGGTTCGCGTACAGCGGACGGGGCCATCGCTCAGGAGTGCTTTATGAAGATCGATCCGCGAATAAGTGCCGAACTGGCAAGGCTTGAGCCCAATCAGATTGGCGTCCTGGCCTGGTCCTTGTTGGCACATCCAGCCATCAGCATGGCAGGGGGCATCCCCGGCCAGCCTGATCCTGATACCCCGAACGAACAGCCTACCGAGCCCGGTGAACCCACCCTGCCGGATGAGCCGCCTCCCGCGCCTGTAGCCTGATCTGCCGTCGACAATGAATGGTCAGTCAGCTGTAGTCCTTGAAGACTTCAGCTGACTGGCCATATTTCGTTGTCGCCGATGACAAAGATCCTGCAGCTGTCGTCGCGCTCAACCTGATACCCGCCGGTAAACGCGCCCAAAGCCGGAAGCAGGCTGATCTGCTCGCCCAATCTGAAACATGCCAAGCGCAATCGCTGCCGACCTCTGCCGTTCAGCCGATAAACCGGATGCACATGTCCGGCGAGTACATGCCGGTGCGGATGCGGATCGGGCTCATGCTGCAAGGCGAACGGCCCGAGTAACAACGGCTCAGGCACCACGCGTATGTTTAACGACGCCGGCGGGTCCCCTGCACGTTTGTCGTGGTTGCCGCGGATCAGCGTCATCGGCAGATCCGGGTGTCGCGCTCGCCACTCAGCCAGGGCGCTTAACGTGCCGCAAGCATGGGAGCCAGGCCCGTGCAGAAAATCCCCGAGGAAAATCAGCTGACGGCAGGGCAAAGCGGCCAACAACCCGTCCAGCACCGCGACATTGCTGGCGGTGGTGCCATGGGGCACCGGCTGGCCAAGGCTGCGATACGCCGCCGCTTTGCCAAAATGCACATCGGCGATCAGCAGGGCTTGTTGTGCCGGCCAGTAAATGGCTTTTTCCGGCAGCAGCCACAGTTCCTCACCGGCCAGTCGCACGGGATAGGGCGTACTCATCAGGTTTTCCCGGTTTCGGCGGTTTTCTCAAGGTCGGTGACCATGCGTCGGATACGGTCCGCGAGTTTTTCCGAACTCATGCTTTCCCGCATGCGCTCAACTAACAGGGGAAACCCCAGCGGCGTAGGACGTTTGATCTGATGCAGGTCCAGTTTCAGTCGATTGATACGCGCCAACGTCTGTTCCAGACGATCAATATCCAGTTCTTCCCGTAGGACTTCTTCCCCAGCCTGCGCCAGCAACAGATTCCCCGCGTCGTACTGCTTGAACACCTCGAAGAACAGTCCGCTGGAGGCTTGGACCTGCCGTGTACTTTTCGGTGCGCCGGGGTAGCCGGCAAACACCAGTCCGGCAATTCGCGCGATTTCCCGAAAGCGGCGGAGCGCGAGTTCGCCGGCATTCAAGCTGGCGAGGACATCGTTCAACAAGTGCTCGGGGCTCAACAGGCCAGGGTTCAACACCTGCGACCAATCCACAGGGGTGGCGCTGAGCAACTCCAGCCCGTAATCGTTGACCGCGATGGAAAACGTCACCGCCTGCTGCTGGCTGACCCGCCACGCCAGCAAACTCGCCAGGCCCAGATGCACCTGGCGCCCGGCAAAGGGGTATAGAAACAGGTGCCAGCCTTCGCGGGATTTCAGCGCTTCGGCCAGCAACGAATTCGAGGTCGGCAGCCCGGACCAGCGTTGCTGCACCTCCAGCAGCTGCCGTAGCGCCCGCATCTCCGGGCCGATGAACTCGCCTTGCTCCGCCGCACTGAAACGCGCGACCACCGCCTGTGCCAGTTCGTTGGATAGCGGCATCCGCCCGCCATTCCAGCGCGGCACCGCGGCTTTTTTCGCGGTGCTGCGTTTGACATAAGCGGTCATGTTTTCCACGCGTACCAACTCCAGCAAGCGCCCCGCGAACAGGAAACCGTCGCCCGGTTTGAGTCGCGCAATAAAACCTTCCTCGACACTGCCCAACTGCTTGCCGCCGCCGCCCTTGCTCCAGAACTTCAGCTGAATGCTCGCATCGCTGACGATGGTGCCGATGCTCATGCGATGTCGCCGCGCCAGCCGAGCATCCGGTACACGCCAGACGCCAAGCTCGTCAGGCTCGACCCGGCGATAATCCGGATAGGCTGTCAGAGAAAGACCTCCGTGGCGTACGAAAGCCAATGCCCAGGTCCAATCCTCCACGGTAAGGTCTCGATAGGCCCAGGCTCCACGGACTTCTTCATACAACTCATCGGGAAGAAACCCACCGCCCAGCGCCATGCTGACCAGGTGTTGAACCAGCACATCCAACGGTTTGTGCGGCGACTCCCGGGGCTCGATACGGCGTTGCGCCAGGGCGTCTTGAGCCGCGGCCGCTTCGATCAGCTCCAGGCTGTGGGTCGGCACCAGCGTCACCCGTGACACTCTCCCCGGCGCATGACCGGAACGCCCGGCCCGCTGCATCAGGCGCGCCACGCCTTTGGCCGAGCCGATTTGCAGCACCCGTTCCACCGGCAGGAAATCCACTCCCAAGTCGAGGCTTGAGGTGCAGACCACCGCTTTGAGCTGGCCTTCCTTCAGCGCTCGCTCGACCCAGTCGCGGGTGTCGCGCGACAGTGAGCTGTGGTGCAAGGCGATCAGCCCGGCCCAATCGGGGCGCGCGCCCCGCAAGGCCTGATACCAGATCTCGGATTGCGCGCGAGTATTGGTGAACACCAGGCTGCTGGGGCTGGAGTCTATTTCAGCGACGACTTGCGGCAACATCTTCAAGCCAATGTGCCCGGCCCAAGGAAAGCGCTCGATGGCGGGCGGCAGCAGCGTGTCGACCCGCAGTTCCTTGGACGTCTGGCCTTGCACGCTGATGCCGTCACCCTGTGGGATCAATACCTGTTCGGCGTGGGCCTGATTACCCAGCGTCGCGGAAACGCCCCACACGATCAGGTCCGTCTTCCACCGGCGCAAACGGGCGAGGGCCAGTTGCAGCTGCACGCCGCGCTTGTTGCCGAGCAGTTCGTGCCATTCGTCGACCACCACCATGCGCAAGGTCGCTAGCGCGGTTTGCGCATCGGCACGTGCGAGCATCAGGGTCAGGCTTTCGGGGGTGGTGATCAGCGTGGTGGGCAGGCGTCGGCTCTGTCGCGCACGTTCGCTGCCGCTCGTGTCGCCGGTGCGCAGGCCGACGCTCCAGGGGATCTGCAGGTCGTGTAGCGGTGCTTCCAGGGCGCGAGCGGTGTCGGCGGCCAAGGCGCGCATGGGGGTTATCCACAGCACCGTCAGCGGTTCGGCCGGCGGTTTCCGTTTGCGAGGGTTTTCAACAGGGGCGGTGGACGTGGCGTAGCGATTGAGCGCAGCAAACCAGACTGCATAGGTTTTACCGGCACCGGTGCTGGCGTGCAGTAAGCCAGACTCACCGCGCTTGACGGCCGTCCACACTTGCTTCTGAAAGGCGAATGGCTTCCAGTCGCGGGCGCTGAACCATTGTGATGCGTAGTCGGTGGAAGATCCCATGCCGGCGGTGTGCGCTCTGAAAGTCTTCTTTCAGTGACCGCGGCGCGGGTGAACAAGTTTAATCGCAGTACTGCCGATCGACACCTGAACCCTGTTGGAGCGAAGCTTGCTCGCGTGAAGGCGGTGTGTCAGCCGACATCATCGTTGTCTGACACACCGCCTTCGCGAGCAAGCTTCGCTCCTACAGGTTTTGCTGTGTTACTTGAGGTTGCCGCTCAGGAACTGCTTCAGCCGCTCGCTCTTCGGATTGCCCAGTACGTCTTCCGGCGCGCCTTCTTCCTCGACCAGGCCCTGATGCAGAAACAACACCTGGCTCGACACTTTGCGGGCGAAGCTCATTTCGTGAGTCACCATGATCATGGTCCGGCCTTCTTCAGCCAGGCCTTGAATCACTCGCAGCACCTCACCCACCAGCTCCGGGTCGAGTGCCGAGGTCGGTTCGTCGAACAGCATGACTTCCGGTTCCATGGCCAATGCCCGCGCAATCGCCACGCGTTGCTGCTGGCCACCGGAAAGAAACGCTGGGTATTGATCCGCCACCCGTGCCGCCAGCCCGACCTTGTCGAGGTAACGCCGCGCGCGGTCTTCGGCTTCCTCTTTGCTGCAACCCAGCACCCGGCGCGGCGCCATGGTGACGTTTTCCAGCACCGTCATGTGGCTCCACAGGTTGAAGTGCTGGAACACCATGGCCAGGCGGGTGCGGATTTTTTGCAGTTCATCGGGGTCGGCCACGTGCATGCCGTGGCGGTCCTTGATCATGCGGATGTTCTGGCCATCCAGGCTCATGGCGCCGTCATTCGGTTGTTCGAGAAAGTTGATGCAGCGCAGAAAGGTACTTTTGCCCGAGCCGCTGGCGCCGATCAGGCTGATGACGTCGCCGGTGTTGGCCTTGAGTGAAACGCCTTTGAGCACATGATGATCGCCATAGCTTTTATGCAGGCCTTCGATGGTCAGTTTGTACATGGGGCATGCATCCTCAAGGCGAAAGTAGGTAGCCGCTGCGATAGGCCTCGGTGCCCGCGACGTGCGCGATCACCATGCCGGCAGTGGCCATGCGCCGCAGCGAGCGGGCGTACATCAGGCCGGCGGCAGTGCAATGAACGGGAGTGACGCGATCGTTGATCGGGTCGATGATTTCGGCGATCAGTTGCCCGGCTTCGAGGTATTCCCCCGGCAGCGCGGTGAACACCAGCAGGCCACCCACCGGTGTCGACACCGGCTCGACGCCGGCCAACGGGGTGGCGGGGTAGGGCAGCTCGGGCAATGGCGCCGCTTCGCCGGCAATGGCGCCGAAGTGAATCAGGTAATCAATCAGCGCCTGGCAGTCGAGACTGGCCAGAGGATGATTGACGTCGCCCTGGCCGCGCAACTCGACGGTGACCGAGAAACTGCCCAGCGGGATGTTGAACTGTTCGCCGAAGCGTTCTTTCAACTGCCACCAGAGCAGGGTGAAGCATTCATCGAACGACTGACCGCCGGAATCGGTGGCCAGCAGGCTCGCTTCGGCACCGATGTAACGGGCTAGCGGCTCGACCTGGGGCCAGGCGTCGGGTGTGGTGTAAAGGTGGGCGACCGCTTCGAAATCACAATGCAGGTCCAGCACCATGTCCGCATCGCAGGCCAGCCGTTGCAGGGTCAGGCGTTGGGATTGCAGTTGCGTGCTAGCGGTCTGCCTGGCGAGGGCGTTGCGTAGATTTTCGCGGATCAACTCGAGGTTGCGCTGCGGATCTTCGCCGAGCTGGCCTTCGATCTCGTTGCCGACCGCTTCGCTCAAGTCGACGAACCAGCGATTGAAGTTTTGCCCGCTTTCCAGCTCGTAGCGGCCCAGTGGCACATCCATCAGCACCTGTTCCAGGCCGACCGGGTTGGCCACCGGCACCAGCACGATTTCGCTGCGCAGGCGACCGGCGGCTTCCAGCTCCGCCAGACGCTGCTTGAGGTGCCAGGCCACCAGCATGCCGGGCATTTCATCGGCGTGCAGGGACGACTGGATGTAGATCTTGCCTTTGGCCGACGTTGGGCCGAAGTGGAAGCTGTGAATCTGTCGTGCGGTCCCCGGCAGTGGGGCCAGCAAGTCATGTATCTGGTGGCGCATGTTCGTCTCTTTATTCCTGAAAGCGGGTCCTAGTGGGTCGGCCCGAGGAACGCCAGCCATCGGCGTTCGGCGAGGCGGAACAGGCCGACCAGCACGAAGGTAACGGTCAGGTAGATCAGCGCGGCGATGCCGAACGACTGGAACGTCAAGAAGGTCGCCGAGTTGGCGTCCCGTGCGACTTTCAAAACATCCGGGATGGTCGCGGTGAACGCTACGGTGGTCGAGTGCAGCATCAGAATCACTTCGTTGCTGTAATAAGGCAACGAGCGACGCAGGGCTGACGGCATGATCACGTAGGCATACAGCTTCCAGCCTGTCAGGCCGTAAGCCTTGGCCGCTTCGACTTCACCGTGGGCCATGCTGCGGATCGCCCCGGCGAAAATCTCAGTGGTGTAGGCACAGGTGTTCAGGGCAAACGCCAGGATCGTGCAGTTCATCGCATCGCGAAAGAACGCATCCAGCACCGGCTGGGCGCGCACGGCGGCCAGGCTGTAGATGCCGGTGTAGCAAATCAGCAACTGTATATACAGCGGTGTGCCGCGGAACAGGTACGTGTAGAACTGCACCGGCCAGCGAATGTAGAAATGCGGCGAGACCCGGGCGATGGACAGCGGGATCGACACCAGGAAACCGATGAAGATCGAGGCACTGAGCAGCCACAGGGTCATGGCCAGGCCGGTGATGTTGTAGCCGTCGGTATAAAGGAAAGGTTTCCAGTACTCCTGCAAGAGTTCGATCATCGTACGGCCTCCCGGGAACCGGCGGCGTAGCGGCGTTCGAGCCAGCGCAGGACAAAGTTCGAGGCGCTGGTGATCACCAGGTAAATCAGCGCTGCGAGCACCAGGAAGTAAAACAGCTGATAGGTGCTTTTGCCGGCATCCTGTGCCGCCTTGACCAGATCGGCGAGGCCGATGATCGAGACCAGCGCGGTGGCCTTGAGCATCACCATCCAGTTATTACCGATACCCGGCAGGGCGAAACGCATCATTTGCGGGAACACCACGATTCGAAAGCGCTGACCACGTTTGAGGCCATACGCGGTAGCCGCTTCGACCTGGCCCCGAGGCACGGAGAGAATCGCCCCGCGAAAGGTTTCGGTGAAGTACGCGCCGTAAATGAATCCCAGGGTAATGACCCCGGCACTGAACGGGTTGATCTCGATGTATTCCCATTCCATGAAATCGGTGAACGACGTCAACCAGGTTTGCAGGCTGTAGAAAATCAGCAGCATCAGCACCAGGTCCGGTACGCCGCGAATCAGAGTGGTGTAGATCTGTGCTGGAACCCGCACCAGTTTGACTTTTGACAATTTGGCAGTGGCGCCGAGCAGGCCGAGCAATACGGCCACCAGCAGCGACAACGCTGATAATTTGATGGTCATCCAGGTGCCTTCCATCAGCAACGGACCGAAGCCCTTGAGGCTGAAGGCTGAGAGCCCCAGGTTTTGTAATAGGTTTTCGAACATAAATCAGCAACCTGATCGGGTGAAAAAAGCGCCCATCGCGAGATGGGCGCCGGGCATTATTTGCCGCTGTACAGATTCAGATCGCCAAAGTGTTTCTTCTGAATGGTGGCGTAGGTGCCATCGTCGTGTAACGCTTTGATACCTTTATCCAAAAGTGCTTTGAGGTCTTTGTTACCTTTAGAGATACCGATAGCTGTTTTGGCCGGCAGCAATTCGCTGTCAACCGGCTTGCTGACTTCGTAACCTTCGCCCTTTGGCGACTTCAAGAAGCCCAGTTCGGCTTGCAGCATGTCCTGGATCGCAGCGTCGAGACGACCCGACATCAGGTCGGAATACACCTGATCCTGGTTCTGATAGGCCTGGGTTTTCACGCCAGCCTTGTCCAACACGGCCTTGGCGTAGGCTTCCTGGATGGTGCCTTGCTCGTAGCCGACGGTCTTACCCTTCAGGGAAGCAACGTCTTCGCTCAGGCCGGAACCTTTCTTGAATACATAAGCGGTTGGGCCGGAGAACAGCTCTTCAGAGAAGTCGATGACTTTTTCGCGGGCCGGGGTGACGGTCATCGAAGAGATCACACCGTCGAATTTATTGGCCTTGAGGCCCGGAATCATGCCGTCGAAATCGCTTTCGACCCATTTGCACTTGACCTTCAGCTCGGCGCAGATCGCGTTCCCCAGATCGATGTCAAAGCCCACCAGGCTGCCGTCTGCCGCTTTCGACTCGAATGGCGCATAGGAAGGGTCAACGCCAAAACGCAGTTCTTTGTATTCCTTTGCCATGGCGGAACCAGCAGCCATGCACAACGCCAGTGCAGAAAGGGTCAGCAATGCTTTTTTCATTATTCAATCCCTAAGAACCAATATGAGCGCTTGTGGCGCAGAATTATTGTTACTGGAAAGCGTAAGACCCATTGAAAGTAGCAATTTCCGAACCAGAGTCCCGAACAAGCGTTTTAAAAGGTGATACAAGAAGTGGCAATAGGGGATTTGTGCACGAAAACGGGCGTCGGAAAATAGCTGCACCAAATAAGGTCAAACGGATTCAAATCCTGTGGCGAGGGAGCTTGCTCCCGCCGGAGCGCGAAGCGGTCCCGCTGTTGAAAATTTGCGACTGCTTCGCAGCCGAAACGGGAGCAAGCTCCCTCGCCACAAAGGCTTATTTCAGCCCAGCAAATCCTGCAATGTTCCGAGATTGTCAGCCTCCTCAACCGACTTATCCTGTCGCCACCTCAACATCCGTGGAAACCGCACGGCAATCCCGCTCTTGTGGCGTTTCGACAGGGCAATACCCTCAAACCCCAGCTCAAACACCAGGCTCGGTTTCACACTGCTCACCGGCCCGAATTTCTCCACCGTGGTCTTGCGCACTATGCTGTCGACCTGGCGCATTTCCTCGTCGGTCAACCCTGAATAAGCTTTGGCGAACGGCACCAGGGTGCGTTCGCTGGCGTCCGGCGGGCCGTCCCACACTGCGAAGGTGTAGTCACTGTAAAGACTCGCCCGGCGACCATGGCCGCGCTGCGCATAAATCAGCACCGCATCGACGCTGAAGGGGTCGACTTTCCATTTCCACCAGACGCCCATGTCCTTGGTCCGGCCGACGCCATACAAAGCATCCCGGGCCTTGAGCATCATGCCTTCGACACCGAGGCTGCGGGAGGCCTCGCGTTGCCTGGCGAGGTCGAACCAGTCTTCGCCGGTAAGCACCGGCGAGGTGAGTAACACCGGGTTGTTGCAGGTGGTGATGAGCTGATCCAATTGCGTGCGGCGCTTGGCCTGAGGCTGACGGCGCCAGTCCTCGCCTTGCCATTCCAGCAAATCGTAGGCGAGGACCACCACCGGCACGTCTTCGAGAATTTTCTTGTCCAGGGTTTTGCGGCCGATTCGCTGCTGCAACAGCGCGAACGGCAGTACCGCAGGAGCGGATGGCGATTGTGGATTGAAAGCATCGTCAGTGTTGGGTCGAGGGGCTTTCCAGGCGACGATTTCACCGTCGATCACCGTACCGTCAGGCAGTCCGTGCAACAGGCTGTCGAGTTCGGGAAAGCGCTCGGTCACCAGTTCTTCGCCGCGTGACCAGATCCACAGGCGCCCCTCACGCTTGACCACTTGGGCGCGGATGCCGTCCCACTTCCACTCCACTTGCCACTGGCTTGCCGGGCCGAGCACGGTTTCGAACTGTTCGACCGGTTGTGACAGGGCGTGGGCCAGGAAAAACGGGTAGGGCTGGCCACCGCGTTGGGCATGTTCGTCGGACGATTCGGCGGCGATCAATTTCAGGTAACTGGCAGCGCTCGGACGATTGGACAAGTCGGTGTACCCGACCAACCGCTGGGCCACGCGTTTGCTGTCGAGCCCCGCCATGGCCGCCAAGGCTCGCGTCACCAGCAGCTTGGAGACGCCGACTCGGAAACTGCCGGTAATGAGTTTGATGGAGAGCATCAGGCTGTGACGGTCCAGTTGCGCCCAGAGCGCGGGCAGTCGCTCTGCGAGAACTTCCGGGGACTCACCGCGCAGTGACAGCAGTTTGTCTTCAATCCACACCGCCAGCCCGTCGGTGGAGCTGTGCTGGGTTTCGGGCAGGACCAGCGAAATGGTTTCCGCCAGATCGCCGACCGCCTGGTAACTTTCTTCGAACAGCCAGGGCTCAAGGCCGGAAAACTCGACGGCCAGCTCACGCAGCATGCGCACTGGCACCAACTGCCGAAATCGCCCGCCGGACAAAAAGTACACCGCCCACGCGGCGTCTTCGGGGGCGGCCTGAGCAAAGTAGGTTTGCATGGCGGCCAATTTGGCATTGTTTGATGTGGTGGCGTCGAGTTCGGCATACAGCTCGGCGAAGGCTTTCATGCCGGCACCTCGGCGCTCTCGGGCTCGACCTCTGCGCTTTCTTCCTCATCGTCGCCGCCGTATTCGGTGCTGAAGGCCATGGCATCAAGGCCCTGTTCGCGCAGATGCCGCACCAGCACCCCCGCCGAACCGTGGGTGACAATGACCCGTTCGGCCCCGCTCTGTTCGATGGCCCATAGCAGGCCGGGCCAGTCGGCGTGGTCGGACAATACAAAGCCACGGTCCACGCCGCGTCTGCGCCGCGTGCCGCGCAATCGCATCCAGCCGCTGGCAAAGCCATCGCTGTAATCGCCAAACCGGCGCATCCAGGTGCTCGCGCCAGCCGATGGCGGGGCGATGACCAGCGCCTTGCGCATCATCGGATCGCTCTTTTGCACGTCGCCGGCATAGATCGTCGGCGGTATATAAACGCCGCTCTCGCGATACACCCGGTTCAGCGGTTCCACCGCGCCATGCACCAAAATGGGGCCTGGACTGGCATCAATGCCATGGAGAATCCGCTGGGCCTTGCCGAAGGAATAGCAGAACAACACGCTGGTTTTGTCGGCGGCGGCATTGGCCTGCCACCACTGATTGATCTCGTCGAAGACCTGCGCCTGGGGTTGCCAGCGATAGATCGGCAGGCCGAAGGTCGACTCAGTGATGAATGTATGGCACTGCACTGGTTCGAAGGGTGCGCAGGTGCCGTCGGGTTCGATCTTGTAATCCCCCGAGGCCACCCAGACTTCGCCGCCGTATTCCAGGCGCACCTGCGCGGAGCCGAGGACATGGCCGGCGGGGTGAAAACTCAGGGTAACGCCGTGGTGCCGCAAACGCTCGCCGTAGGGCAGCGTTTGCAGGTTGATGTCCTGGCCCAATCGCGCACGCAAAATCCCTTCGCCGGGCGCGGCTGCCAGGTAATGCTGGTTGCCGGTGCGGGCATGGTCGCCGTGGGCGTGCGTGATGACCGAACGCTCGACCGGCCGCCACGGGTCGATATAGAAATCGCCGGCGGGGCAGTAGAGACCTTCAGGACGCGCGATAACAAGATCCATGTTGTTACCAAAATGGGGGGACTTGTTAGCTATGAGGTTTGCGCGAAGCCAGAAGTTCTATCAAATGTTCATGGCAGAGAGATATTCCCCTGTGGGAGCGAGCCCGCTCGCGATGAGGCCATGTCAGCCACCGCTTTTAGTGACTGACACACCGTTATCGCGAGCAGGCTCGCTCCCACATTGGTTAACCCACATTGGGTCGGCTTGACCTTATTTGCCGGGAGTCAGGGTCAATCGCGTCTTGCCGTATACCTTGTCAAAGTTCTGCGGTTGCATCGGCAGGCTCATGTATTGCCCTTTCAGCCATGGATCAATGCTGTCGAGGTAGTGCGGGCTCGCCGGGTTGCCGGACTGACCGGTGCTGTTCTGCCCCATCAGCGGTTCTGCCTGGCTGAAGTCCACGATAAAGCGCATGGCCGGCGCCAGCGTGGTGTTGAAGTCCTGGCCCCAAGTGAAGGCCGCCGTGTTCAGCGTCGTGTGATCGCCGCCGGCCGCGAGCGGACCGCGCACGGTCTGGCCGCTGGCATTCTTCCACTCATAGCGGTGCAATTTGCCCCACTGCCAGGCTTTGTGATCACTACCCAATTGGCTGTCACCAGCGCTGATCGCCGCCGCCAGACTGCGGGCGAGGATCGCCGGCTTGTCTTCTTTCTGCGGCGTGCGCGCGTCATCCCAGAACGGACTGTCTTCACGGCCCAGCAGGTGATCGGCCTGAGCTGCGTAGGACAACTTGCCGTTGGCGATAAAGGCTTTCCACGCCGGGCTGTTTTCCGGGCCCAGTTCGTCGAGGAAGATCTGTTTGGTGCTTTCCTGCAGGAACAGCTCGTAGATCGCCGCATCCGCGGAAGTCGGGCTGAGTTTGCCGTCAAACGCCATCAAACGGGTGTACGCCTCGCGAGCCTTGCCGCGATCGGCAACCGGCAGGGCTTCGATGGCCTGTTTGAGCGGCTGGGACATGCCCGGTGCTTCAAACATTTTCTTCAGTTTGGCGGCGAACGTCGTGGTCTGGTCGTATTGCATTGCGATCACGCTGCGAGTGTCGTGTTTGCCCACACCCGCCAGTTCGGCCAGGCGTTCGCCACGTTCCGGTGCCGACCAGGAATTGGACAACTGCATGCCATAGCCATGGGGAATGACCCGCTGGTTGGCGGTGCCGAGCCAGCCTTGGGCCGGGTCCTGGTCATACGGATGGAGCATCGGGTCGGCGTAACCGTCCCAATCGTAGCGACCTTCCCAGCCCGGCGACGGCAGCAGGCCTTCGCCTTCGCGACGGTTCGGGTAACGCCCGGTGACTTGCCAGCCGATGTTGCTGGCATCGGCGAACACCAGGTTCAAGGCGATGGCGCGGATTTCACGGCTGGCGTCCGAGGCTTTCTCGACGTTCTGCGCCCGGGACAGGTCGAAAAACGCGTCCAGGGTTTTGTCGTCCGTGAAGTTTGGTGTCTGCAAGGCCAAGCCGTAACCGTTGGCCAGCGCCGTACCTTGGGCGCTGTTGAGCAAAGGACCGTGGCGGGTTTCGTACACCACTTCGCGAATCGGCCGCTGGCCTTTGACGAAGTAGGTTTCGTTGCGCACGATCGCCGGCTGCCATTTACCGCCGACTTCATACGTGAGGCCGTTGCCCTGGCGTTTGATTTTTTCCAGGAACAGGTCCTGGTTGTCGCCCATGACCGAGGTCATGCTCCACGCCACTTTGCCGTTGAAACCACCGAGCACCATGGGCAAACCGGCGATCGTCACGCCAGAGGCCTGGTATTTCGGTGCGCGAATCTGCACGTAGCTGAACAACGACGGCACGCCCAGTGGGCCGTGGCTGTCGCTGGCCAGCAGGCTTTTGCCACTGCGGCTGCGTTGCGGGCCGATGGCCCAGTTGTTCGACGAGGTGGCGCCCAGCAGATTCAGGTCGGACAGTTGTCCGGTGGCTTTGCTGATTTCCGTCAGGCCCGGGATAGCACCATTGAGCTTAAAGCCCTGCAGTTTTTCGGCTTCGCCCAGCGGCAGTTTTTCGTCGGGAGCGGACGGCGTCAGCCACCCGAGTTTGTCCGTGGTGACGGTCTGGGCCAGCATCAGTGCGTTGATTTCTTCCGGCAGATTGGCGGACTGACTGAAGTTCAGCAGGCAGAAAATCAGCGCGGAGTCTTCCGGTTGCCAGTATTCAGGCTTGTAACCGCTGGCCGTGAGGTCGACCGGCAACTTGTCGCGGAAGCGGAACAGGTAGGCGTTGACGCCGCGGGCATAGACTTCGAAGAAGCGTTTGAGGCGCGGCGATGAAGCCTTGTACAACTCGCCCGCGCTTTTCTTCAGATTGACGGCGCGCATGTAGCGGTCGGCGTCCAGCAGGTCCGAACCGGACAACTCCGACAAACGGCCCTGGGCCAGCAGGCGCAGAGTGACCATTTGCGTGATGCGGTCGCTGGCGTGGACGTAGCCGAGGGCGAACAGGGCGTCGTGGAAGCTGTTGCTTTCGATCAGCGGCATGCCCATGGCATTGCGGCGCACCGAAACGTTCTGCGCCAGGCCCTTGAGCGGCTGCACGCCGGTGGTCGGCGGGAGGGTGTCCTGGGTGTTCCAGGTCTGACAACCGGTCAGGCTCAAAACACCGGCCACTGCTGCGGCAACGCCGAACCGGGGAAGAAAATGTGTAAGGGCTGGCGAGGCCATGGCAAAGCTCCTGCGGGGGGTAGCGTCATTAAAGGCGCTACGTTAGTGAGCAGGAGGAGGGCGCGCAAGCGGGGCTTCAGGTTATTTCAGGATTTGTCCGATAAACACAATCTCCCGGGCGATGCATTACCTGTGGCGAGGGGGCTTGCCCCCGTTCGGCTGCGTAGCAGTCGTAAACCTGTGAATGCGGTGTATCTGGAGGAATGCAGGGGACCGCTACGTGGTCCAACGGGGACAAGTCCCCTCGCCACATTTAGTACATCACCATAGGGGCTGCGTCTGCGTCGGGGTCAGGGTTTTGGTGGGTTGACCTTGGCCGCCAGGGCATAGGCCTTCACCGTCGCCGGACGGTTCTGGATGTGGTTGAACCAGCGCAGCACGTTAGGGAAGTCTTCCAGGTTCTGGCTCTGCCATTTGTGGGAAACGATCCACGGGTAGATCGCCATGTCGGCAATGCTGTATTCGCTACCGGCGACAAACGCTTTGTCGGCCAGTTGTTTGTCGAGCACCCCGTAGAGACGGGCGGTCTCATCGATATAGCGCTTGATCGCGTAAGGAATTTTCTCCGGTGCAAACTGGCTGAAGTGATGATTTTGCCCCGCCATCGGCCCCAGGCCGCCCATCTGCCAGAACAGCCACTGCAGCGCTTGTTGGCGACCGCGCAGGTCTGTGGGCAGGAACTTGCCGGTTTTTTCCGCCAGGTACAACAAAATTGCCCCCGACTCGAACACCGACAACGGTTCTCCACCGTCGACGGGCTCGTGATCGACGATGGCCGGGATTCTGTTGTTCGGGGAGATTTTCAGGAAGTGAGGCTGGAACTGTTCGTTCTGGCTGATGTTGATCGGGTGCACGTTATACGGCAGGCCGGCTTCTTCCAGGAATATCGAAATTTTGTGGCCGTTGGGGGTGGTCCAGTAATACAGGTCGATCATGAAGTACTCCAATCAAGAGACGTCGATAGGTCGGACAGCGACCGCGGGCACCAGGTCGTCCTGTTTGCATTTGATGGCTTGCCTGTAAGAGGAGGTGATGTTGAAGTGCGTGAAATTCAATGACCTGTTGTGAGAAAAGTCGGCATTGAGCTTAAGACCAACGCAGCACTGATCATCATCGACCAACAAAAAGGCATCCTGCACCCCAAGTTAGGTCGTCGAAATAATCCTCAGGCCGAGGAACGGATTCTCGATTTGCTGGGTTATTGGCGTCGAACCGGGCGGCCGGTGATTCATGTGCAGCACCTGTCCCGTTCACCGGAATCGGTGTTCTGGCCGCAGCAATCAGGTGTTGAGTTTCAGGAACGCTTCATGCCACAGACTGGCGAGCAACTAATTCAGAAACAGGTACCGGATGCGTTTTGTGCGACGGGGCTGGAGGCGAGTTTGCGCGAGACAGGCATCGAGCAGTTGATCATCGTTGGCGTTGCAACCAACAACTCGGTGGAATCCACGGCGCGCACGGCCGGGAACCTGGGGTTTGACGCGTGGGTGGCGGAGGATGCGTGCTTTACGTTCGACAAGGCGGATTATTTTGGCAATGCGCATTCAGCGGAAGAGGTGCATGCGATGTCGCTGGGGAATTTGCAGGGGGAATATGCCACGGTTGTGAGTACCGCGCAGATCTTGAATGGACGGCGAGTTTGAGGGCCCCTTCGCGAGCAAGCCCGCTCCCACATTAAATCTGCTGCGGATACAAAACATGTGTCGGGCGCAGTTCTAATGTGGGAGCGGGCTTGCCCGCGAAGGCGATTCAACTGGCGAAGAATAAACTCGCCCGAAGCATCAAGCGCCGTGGCACTTCTTGAATTTCTTGCCGTTGCCGCATGGGCAAGGGTCGTTGCGGCCGACGTCTTTCAGGGCGTTTCGCACCGGTTCCTGGTGGGCGTGGCCGCAGTTCGGGCCGTGGACATGGCCATGGTCGTGATCATGGTGATCGTGATGGTCATGATCGTGGTTGCAGTCAGGGCCATGGACATGGGGTTGCTGGGTCATCGGTTCTGCTCCGGAATTAAATCGGCGGGGATTATCACGCCATTGCGCGCAAGGTGCACGTAGTGCGCGATGAATAAACCGGTTTCCATTTCACCTTCCAGACGATAGGGGATGGGCTGATCGGGTTTTTTCAGCATTTTCACCAAGTCCCGTACCTTGGGCCACAGATTGGTACGGATCGGCACCTTGAAATAGGCACTTCGCTTTGGGCCGACGGTGAACCAGTGTTCATGCTCGCCTTCGGCCAGCAGCATGTCGCCCAGGTGAATGCGGTATTCAAGGCCGCGCACCGTCAGGTCGCTGTCGTTGGGGTTGTCGACGCGAAAGTGCAGGATGAATTTCTGCTCCATCAACTTGGCCCGAACCACTTCGACCTTGACCAGATGCACTTGCGGATCCGGCAGTTCCTCACCGAACCAGGACGCGCAGCCGCCGAGCCCGAGAAACAGGAGCAGGGTAAGCATCTGTAACACGCGTCGCTGGGTGGTCATGGTGACGTCTCCTTGTAGGAGCGAGGCTTGCCCGCGAAGAAGGCCCCCCCGATCCTTCAGGGGCATCGCGTGATCGTTCTTCGCGGGCAAGCCTCCCTCCTACGGGTCGGGCAGGCTTCGCCAACTGCTACAACAGGGTTCACCTCAACTGCCGAAATACCCCGCGCAACACTTCTTGAATTTCTGCCCGCTGGCGCAGGGGCAGGCATCGTTGCGTCCGGCGTTGAGTGGCACGGTGGGGTCGATGAAGTACCAGTGCCCGGCGTTCTGCACGAACGAGGAGCGCTCGCGGTGGCTGTGTTCACCGCCACCGTCATGCCAGCGTGCGGTGAACGTGACGAATGCGTGTTCCGGTTGACCGCCCAATACCTCGGAGCTTTCCACCTCAAGTCCCAGCCAGGTGCTTTTTGCGCTCCAGTCGCTGATGGACTGCCGATCCAGGCCAGCCTGTTGCGCGGGCAGGGTGGTTGCCACCAGATAGTCGATCAGCCCCAGCACATAGGCGCTGTAACGCGAGCGCATCAAGGCTTCTGCACACGGCGCCGGATGCCCGGCATGGTAATGGCCGCAGCAGGCGTCGAGCAGGGTGCCGCTGCCGCAAGGGCAAATGGATGTACTCATTGCGTTACCACCAATATTTCCCGAAGTTTTCCGGATTGGCCCAGAACCGTGAGTTGAGCCAATCGGGCACCTGTTTATAGTCAAGCAGATCGTAGGTGAACAGCGTCAGCACTTGATCGTCGCGTTGGAAACGTTCACTGGCTTGCAAGGCCAGGGAAAAGAAATCCGTCTCCTGCCAGCCGCTGGCCGGCAAATCCGCCAGCACCGCAATGCGACTGGCGTTGAGATTACGGATCCCGCCTAACAAATTCAGACCGTCACGCTTTGGCAGGTGTTCAAGGCAATCGACCACCAGCGCCAGGTCAAAGCGGCGCGCCGCCAGTTCGGCCGGCAACGCACCCGGTGCCGCATGCGCCACGCAGCTGTCCGGGTGCGCGAGCTTGAACGCCTCAAGTGCGGGGAACTCGCTGGCGCCGATCAACAACAGGCGCGCGGGGGCGTATCGATCAAGCAAAGAGGCCAACGCCTGCTGGGGCGTGCGCGAAGAAATACCTGCAATCATCAGAGTTCCTCAATCAGAGCACCAAGACTAGCCTGCCCAAACGTCCGGGCCTAGAGCGGGTTTGCGCCAAAATCGGCGAACTGCCGTGAACACGGGGCAAAACAGCAATGGCCTATTGCTGGCGGAGATTAAAACTCGGGTCTTTACTCCCTGAATCGGTTCTAAGCCGATCCCTCAGGAGAAAACTAGATGAGCATAGTTCGGACAGCATTACCCTTGGTTCTGCTAACCAGTGTGTTGACTGGTTGCGCAGGTTTGCAGAAAACCGACTGGCCGACCTGTGCGGCGGTCGGTGGTGTCATCGGTGCAGGTCTCGGCGCGACCGAGAGCTCGGCGTGGGCGGGCTATGGCGCGCTGCTCGTTGGCGGCACGGCAGCGGCCTATTGCTGGGTTCACGGTGATGGCGACGAAGACGGCGACGGCGTGCCGGACAGTCGCGACAAGTGCCCGGGTACGCCTCGAGGCGTGAAGGTCGATGCCGACGGTTGCCCTCCACCAGTGCCTGCGCCAGTGGTCGAAGAGGTCGTGGTGGTCAAGGAAGAAGTCATTGTCATCCGAGATGTCCACTTCCAGTTCGACAAAGCCACACTCACGCCTTCCGATAAAGATGTACTCAACACAATCGCCACGCGCCTGAAACAGGAAGCCTCCTCCGCTCAATTGACCGTGACCGGCCACACCGACAGCGTGGGCAGTGATACCTATAACCAGAAACTGTCGGATAAGCGTGCTCATTCGGTGGTTGAATACCTCATCCAGCAAGGCGTACCACGCAGCAGCTTCGTGTCTGTGACCGGTGCCGGTGAAAGCCAGCCGGTGGCCGATAACAAAACCGCTGACGGCCGTGCACAGAACCGTCGCACGGAAATCAAAATCAACCGCTAAGTCCCATCCGCTCCGCGGCTTGTGCAGTCGCGGATGCGGGTCTTTACTCCTGTGTAACCGGTATGGGCCGGTAACACAGGAGCTTTCACAATGAGCGTTCTCACAAGGACCGTCTTGCCGGTTCTGCTGCTTGGCAGCCTGTTGACCGGTTGCGCCACTCACAGCGATGGCACCGCCCCTCTCAATCAACGTACATGGCCGATCTGCAGCCTCATCGGCGGACTGGTCGGTGGAGGCCTGGGCGCGATTGAAAGTGCCGGTTGGGCAGGCGGTGGTGCGGCGCTCGGTATTTTGACCGGCGGCTTGATCTGTTACGCCCAGGATGGCGATGAGGACGACGACGGGGTTTTCGATCGGCGTGATCGCTGCCCCGATACACCCGCCAACACACCTGTTGAACACCATGGTTGTCCGCTGCCGCAGTACCCGGCCAGCGTGAAACCTGTCGAAGTTGTGGAGCCCGAAGTCATCACTCTGCCCAGCGACGTGCTGTTTGCCTTCAACAAGTCTGACCTCAGTCCCGCAGCGCAGAGTCAGCTGGATGCGCTGATGTTCAAACTGCAACTCGCCGATGTGGTGAGCATCAAGGTGATCGGTCATACCGACAGCGTCGGTTCGGATGAATACAACCAGGCACTTTCGGAGCGTCGCGCCAGCAGTGTGGCGGCTTATCTGTTGAGCCAGGGCATTGCGCCGAGCAAACTCACCAGCGAAGGCAAAGGCGAAAGCCAGCCGGTGGCCGACAACGAAACGGATGAAGGACGCGCGAAAAACCGTCGCGTGGAGTTGCACATCAATCGCTAAACCGCGAAATAGAGCCGTCGGGCAGCAATTGCAGTTGATCCGACGGCCATTCGGCGGCCTTCATGAAGAATTTTCCGTTGCCCTCTGGCTTATCCCTCGCGGATGCCGTTACTGTGCGCGCAAAGAATAATTCTCAACGGGGGGGCGTATGAAGGTGTTTTGGGGGCTGGGGAAGTTGTTGACCCTGCTGTTCTGGCTGGTGGTGCTGGTCAATCTGCTGATGCCGTTTGTCAATCCGCTGCACCTGCTGGTCAATCTGGCTGGCGGCTTGTTGGCGTCTCTTCATCTGCTTGAGGCGGTGTTCTGTTTCCGCAGCCTCCGGGGTCGCGCCCACCCTTGGCGTGATCGCTTGAAGATCCTGTTTTTCGGCGTATTCCACCTGCAAACCCTCCCGGCTCCGACCGTATCGAAGGCTTCCCATGCGTAAACTCTGTCTGCTCGCCGCACTCATCAGCCCATTGGCCTGCGCTCAGGTGGTCAGTGTCGAAACCAATTCGTTGATGCGCCTGCCCAACACCGCCAGCACCTTGCAGCTTGAACGCCTGGAGGTCGCCGATTACGGCACCTTGTTGATTCCTTCGAACGTGACCGAAGTCATCGTCGGCGAATTGCATCTAGGGCGTGAGGCGCGGATCGCCATCGTGCCAAGTGAACAGGCACTGGAATTGAAAGTCAGCCGTGCCGAGTTGTCCGAAGGCAGCCAGATCACGGCTAGGGGGGCGCCGGGGACTTACCTCAAGGCCGCCCGCTCGGGACGCAACCTGAATGTGCAGATCAAGGCACTGAATGCGCCGCAGTTGTCGGTAGACGCTCGCGGTGGCGCGGGCGCGCCGGGTTTTGTGGGCCTCGACGGGGCCAACGGTCAGGCACCGGGTTGCACCTGGGGCCAGGCCGGTCGTGGTGCCGACGGCAGCAATGGCAGTGATGGTCAGCCGGGTGCGCCGGGGGCGCTGGTCAGGCTGGAAGTGCCTCGTGATTATCCGGTTGAACAGATCAAGGTTCAGGTGGCGGGTGGTGCCGGTGGCCTCGCGGGTCCTGGTGGCAAGCCGGGCGCGGGCGGCAAGGCCAAGGGCTGTTTCGTTTACGAGGCCGATGGCGGCAAAAGCGGGCGCCCTGGCGTAGATGGCCAGCCGGGGCCAGCCGGGGCGGCGGGTTCGGTGACCGTACAGCGATTGTAATAACGACCGAGAACCCCTGTGGCGAGGGAGCTTGGTTGAGGGGACTTTGTGGCGAGGGGACTTGTCCCCGTTGGACCGCGCAGCGGTCCCCTGCACTCTTCCACATACACCGCACTCACAGGTTTACGACTGCTCCGCAGCCGAACGGGGCGGTGCGACGTTTCGCCAAGTCCCCTCGCCACAAAAGCTGTGAAGAGTCAGAACATCGGTCTGGCCGCAGCAATCGCCACCAGCACCAGCCCGACGATCAAATTGATCCCCACCAATTTGCGAATCTTCCCAAGCGTCGTTGCCCCGGTCGGCCAATCCTGTGCCGTCACTGCCGTGCGCAACTCCGGCAACAACAACGCCTGAATCCGGATAAACAGCGCGGTCATCACCACGTACAACCCCATCATCACCTGCACGTACCGCGGCGCGGCCTCAAACCCGGCGTATTGCAGATGAATCATCCCCACCCCGCTGATCGGCAAAAGCACCACCGCCACCCAGACCCAGCGGAAAAAACCTTGAAACACTTCCACCCACAGCTTCAAACGGGCAGGGCCCTCCAGCGCCTTCATCGCGGCGGGCCGCAAGACCATCCAGGCGAAAAACATGCCGCCCACCCACACCAAGGCGGACAGGACATGCAGGGTGTAAACGATGCCAAAAGGTGTCATTGAGGTACTCCGTTCTGCGCGGGATTAATTAGCGGGGTATGATAGCGGCCCATACGAACCACTGAAAATTTATCCAGCGTTTTTTGCGCCCGACAATCCATGATCAGCACCGAACTCAAAACCACGATCCAGGGCGCCTACTCGCGTTTTCTTGAAGCCAAGAGCCTCAAGCCGCGCTACGGCCAACGCCTGATGATCGCCGAAATTGCCAAAGTCCTCGGTGACATCGACACCGACGACGAAGGCCGGCGCAGTGGCGACCCCGCGATTGTCGCGGTGGAAGCCGGCACCGGTACCGGTAAAACCGTGGCCTACAGCCTGGCGGCGATCCCCACCGCCAAGGCCGCCGGCAAACGCCTGGTCATCGCCACGGCCACCGTTGCCCTGCAAGAGCAGATCGTCTACAAGGATTTGCCTGACCTGATGCGCAACAGCGGGCTGAATTTCAGCTTCGCCCTGGCCAAGGGCCGTGGGCGCTACATGTGCCTGTCCAAGCTCGACATGTTGCTTCAGGAAGGTCACGCGCAAACCGCCACGGCTCAGCTGTTCGAAGAAGAAGGTTTCAAGATCGAGGTCGATGAGGCCAGCCAGAAGCTGTTTACCAGCATGATCGAGAAACTCGCCGGCAATAAATGGGACGGCGACCGCGACAGTTGGTCCACCGCCCTCGAAGACGCCGACTGGGCGCGCCTGACCACCGATCACAGCCAGTGCACCAACCGTCATTGCCCGAACTTCGGCCAGTGCGCCTTCTACAAGGCCCGCGAAGGCATGGGCAAGGTTGACGTGATTGTCACCAACCACGACATGGTCCTGGCCGACCTCGCGTTGGGCGGCGGCGCCGTGCTGCCGGACCCGCGCGACACCATCTACGTGTTCGACGAAGGCCATCACCTGCCGGACAAGGCCATCGGCCATTTCGCCCACTACACGCGCCTGCGTTCCACCGCCGACTGGCTGGAAACCACCGCCAAGAACCTCACCAAACTGCTGGCCCAGCATCCGCTGCCGGGTGACCTGGGCAAGTTGATCGAGCAGGTGCCGGAACTGGCCCGCGAGATCAAGACCCAGCAGCAGTTCATGTTCACCGCGTGCGAGCAGGTCGCCGATTTCAAACCCGGCGAAGACGTTGAAGGCCGCGAGCGGCCGCGTCACCGCTTCGTCGGCGGTGTGATTCCCGAGCACATGCGTGAAATGGGCATCGAATTGAAGAAGGGCTTTGCCCGTCTGACCGACCTGTTCACCCGGCTCACCGAACTGCTCAAGGAAGGCATGGACGGCGAGGTCAACATCGGCATCGCCAGCAACCAGGCAGAAGAGTGGTATCCGCTGTTTGGCAGCCTGTTGTCGCGTTCTTCGGGCAACTGGGAGTTGTGGGTCGCATTCACCGCTGAAGACCCGGAAGACAACCCGCCCATGGCCCGTTGGCTGACCCTGGCCGAAAGCGGTTCGCTGTTCGATATCGAGGTCAATGCCAGCCCGATCCTGGCGGCGGAAATGCTCCGTCGCAATCTGTGGAACGTGGCCTATGGCGCGCTGGTGACCTCGGCCACCCTGACCGCGCTCGGCACCTTCGACCGCTTCCGCATGCGCGCCGGCCTGCCGAAAAAAGCCGTGACCGCCGTGGTCCCGAGCCCGTTCCATCACGCCGACGCCGGTGTGCTGCGGGTGCCGGACCTGAAGGCTGATCCGCGTGATGCGCCGGCCCACACCGCGGCGATCATCCGCGATCTGCCGCAACTGGTGGAAGGTTCGCGCGGTACCCTGGTGTTGTTCTCCTCGCGCAAGCAGATGCAGGACGTGTTCGACGGCCTGGACCGCGACTGGCGCAAGCAAGTGTTCATTCAAGGCAACCTGTCGAAACAGGAAACCCTGAACAAGCACAAGGCGCGTGTTGATGGCGGAGACTCCAGCGTGCTGTTCGGCCTGGCGAGTTTTGCCGAAGGTGTCGACTTGCCCGGTGCGTATTGCGAGCACGTGGTGATCGCGAAGATTCCGTTCTCGGTGCCCGACGACCCGGTCGAAGCAGCCCTGGCCGAATGGATCGAAGCCCGTGGCGGCAATCCGTTCATGGAAATCTCCGTGCCCGACGCCTCGCTGAAACTGGTCCAGGCCTGCGGTCGCTTGCTGCGTACCGAAGAAGACCGCGGCACCATCACCCTGCTCGATCGACGTCTGGTCACCCAGCGTTATGGCAAAGCGATCCTCAACGCATTGCCGCCATTCCGTCGCGAAATTTCCTGAAACACCGGTGGGCTTTTTAGCCCGCCGCGTTGTCTATCGTTCAGCCATCGCTTTTCCATTGGCCCGTTGAGGGTCGTCAGGGAGAACCACGTTCCTATGATTCGCCGTTCGTTGCCTGCTGTTTTCGCCTTGATCTTCTCAGCCCCTTTGCTGGCAGCCCCTGCCGGCCAACAGACGCTGTTCAACTTTGTGCGCCCCGCCGATGTGGTCCAGGTGGCGACTCAGGATGCCAGCCTGCCGCAATCCAATGCGGAGCAAACGGCCGAAGGCGAAGTGTTGCGTCGGGTGACGTTCAACCCGGTGGCGCAACCGACCTTGCGTCTGACCCCGCAAACCGGGGCCTGGGACTGGTCGCAGTCGGGTGTCATGAGCTTGCGCATCCAGAGCGCGATGGACTGGGCCGTGACCCTGTACGTGAAAATCCAGAGCAACGATGGCAAGACGTTGATCAGTCGTGTCGATTTGCCCGCCGGACCGGCGCAGACCCTGCTGGTGCCGCTGCAACCGAGTTCGCCGCTGAGCCAGGGCATGAAGGCCGGGCCACCGATGCCGATGACGTTTGACGGTCAACGGGTATTGCTGGCCAGCAGCGCCGGTGAGCTGGATCGCAGCCAGGTGGTGTCGGTCACGTTGTCGATGGATCAGCCGAAAGCGGCCCAAAGCATCTTGCTTGAGCGCTTCGGCGTGCAGGACGGTGAAGCGGTGACCAAGGCGGCTTATGGCGGTCTGGTGGACGCCTTTGGTCAATCGACCCGGGCAAAATGGCCGGAAAAGGTCAGCAGCGATGAGCAATTGAAAAGCGCCGCTTCCAAGGAACAGCAACAAACGAAAACCTGGCTCGCCGAGCGCGAGAAGCTGTCCCTGGACAAGTTCGGCGGCTGGAACAAAGGCCCGGCGTTCAAGGCCAGCGGCTTTTTCCGTACTGAAAAGCGCGACGGTCGCTGGTACCTGGTGACCCCGGAAGGGCATCCATTCTATTCACTCGGGGTCAACACCGTTACCCCGGACGTCAACCAGACCTACATCGCTGGCCGCGAGTGGATGTTTGAATCCCTGCCGAAACCGGAAGAACCCCTGGCCAGCCATTATGGCGAAGGCGACAACCGTGGCGGCAACGGCGCCGATCAGGGCCGTGGCTATAACGCCGGTCGCTGGTACGATTTCTATGGCGCTAACTTGCAGCGCCTTTACGGCGAACCGTGTGCGCTGGGCAGCGACACCAAGGCCGGTGTCGCCGAAGCGGCCAAGGCCGATGCGGTCGAGGCCACGGCCGACAAGGCCGCCGAGCAACCTGCCGCGTCTACGACTGCCGAATCCGGCGTCGCCGAAGCTGCCAAGACCGGCGCAGACGAAGCTACTGTCGCCAAAGCCGTCGAGCAAAAACCTGCTGAGCCCTGCAATGCCGTGGTTGATGAACAACGCTGGGCCAGCCATACCCTGGATCGTCTGCAAGCCTGGGGTTTCAACACGGTCGGCAACTGGAGCGCCCCGGCGCTGGCCAATGCTGACCGTGTGCCGTACACCTTGCCGCTGTCGATCGTCGGCGATTACGCCAGCATCAGTACCGGCACCGACTGGTGGGGCGGCATGCCCGACCCGTTTGACCCACGCTTCGCCATGGCCACCGAACGCGCCGTGGCCATCGCCGCCCGTGACCATCGCGACGATCCGTGGCTGATCGGTTACTTCGCCGACAACGAACTGGCCTGGGCCGGCCCCGGCGACGATCCGAAAGCCCGTTACGCACTGGCCTACGGCACTTTGAAGATGACCACCGACGTGCCGGCCAAACGTGCGTTCCTCAAGCAATTGCGCGACAAGTACCGCAATCAGGCCGGCCTTTCCAAGGCCTGGGGCATCGACTTGCCGGCCTGGGAATTGATGGAAGACCCGGGCTTCGTGCCGCCGCTGCCGAGCGCCGAACACCCGGAAATCGAGGCTGATTTCAAATACTTCCAGAAGGTCTTCGCCGATACCTACTTCAAGACCCTCTCCGATTCGCTCAAGTGGCACGCGCCGAACCAATTGCTGCTGGGCGGTCGTTTTGCCATCAGCACCCCGGAAGCCGTTGAGTCCTGCGCGCAGTATTGCGACGTGCTGAGCTTCAACCTGTACACCTTGAAACCGCAAGACGGCTATGACTTTGCCAAGTTGCGCAGCCTGGACAAACCGGTGCTGATCACCGAATTCAACTTCGGCTCCGCCGATCGCGGTCCGTTCTGGGGCGGCGTGACGCAATTGGCCAAGGAAGAAGACCGTGGCCCGGCTTATGCCAACTTTCTCAAACAGGCGTTGAGTGAACCGTCGATTGTCGGCGTGCACTGGTTCCAGTACCTCGATCAACCGGTGACCGGACGTCTGCTGGATGGCGAGAACGGTCACTTTGGCCTGGTAGGCATTACCGATCTGCCGTTCCAGGGCTTCGTCGACAGCGTGCGCAAGAGCAACCTGGCGACTGTCGATCAGTTGGGCAAGGAGGCTGAGAAGGCCAAGGCTGAAGCGGACAAAGCCAGCCATGAGGGCGAGGGCGGCAAAAAAGGTGATGCTGGCAAAGGCGCAGGGCAGGGTGCCGGTCATGCTGGCGGGCATTCCGCCAACGGCCACTGAGTCCTGCCGGACCGCGTTATCGTTCTTCGCGGGCAAGTCGGATCGCCGCCCGCTCGCTCCTACGGGATTACGCATCCCCTGTAGGAGCGAGGCTTGCCCGCGAAAGCGCCCTCAAAGGCACAACAAATTTCTGATCCAATCCATGGGCAACGGACCGCCCAGCCCGCACCTGTTCCCAAATCCCGCAAGGGCTGGAACAATGCGGACCACTTTGTAGATTTCGGGGAGTTGCGGGTGCAGATTCAGGGTCATTACGAGCTTAAGTTCGAAGCAGTACGCGAAGCGTTCGCGGCGCTGTTCGACGATCCTCAGGAACGTGGCGCGGCGTTGTGCATCCGGGTCGGTGGCGAAACCGTCCTCGACCTCTGGGCCGGTACCGCCGACAAGGATGGCCTTGAAGCCTGGCACAGCGACACCATCGCCAACCTGTTCTCCTGCACCAAGACCTTCACTGCCGTCACCGCCCTGCAATTGGTGGCCGAAGGCAAGCTGCAACTGGATGCCCCGGTGGCTCGCTACTGGCCCGAATTCGCCGCCGCCGGCAAAGAATCCGTCACCTTGCGCCAGTTGCTCTGCCATCAGGCCGGCCTGCCGGCGCTGCGCGAGTTGCTGGTGCCCGAAGCGCTTTACGACTGGCACACCATGGTCGATGCCTTGGCCGCCGAAACGCCGTGGTGGACGCCGGGCGAAGGCCACGGTTACGCGGCAATCACCTATGGCTGGCTGGTGGGCGAGTTGCTGCGCCGTGCCGACGGTCGTGGGCCCGGCGCATCGATTGTGGCGCGGGTAGCGAAGCCTTTGGGACTGGATTTCCATGTCGGCCTGGCGGACGAAGAGTTCCACCGCGTGGCGCACATCGCCCGTGGCAAGGGCAATGTTGGCGATGCCGCGGCCCAGCGTTTGCTGCAAGTGACCCTGCGCGAGCCGACCGCCATGACCACCCGGGCCTTCACCAACCCGCCGTCGATCATGACCAGCACTAACAAGCCCGAATGGCGCCGGATGCAACAGCCGGCCGCCAACGGCCACGGCAACGCCCGTAGCCTCGCTGGTTTCTACGCCGGCCTGCTTGATGGCAGCCTGCTGGAAAGCGAAATGCTCGAGGAGCTGACCCGCGAACACAGCGTTGGCGAAGACAAGACTTTATTGACCCGGACCCGTTTTGGCCTGGGTTGCATGCTCGATCAACCGGATGTTCCCAATGCGACCTATGGCCTCGGCCCACGGGCATTCGGCCATCCTGGCGCTGGCGGCTCCATCGGTTTTGCTGACCCGGAACATGATGTGGCTTTCGGTTTTGTGACAAATACACTGGGGCCTTACGTCTTGATGGATCCGCGTGCGCAGAAGCTTGCGCGGGTACTGGCCACTTGTCTGTAAAACGCACTCTCGGGCTCCAGGGCCGGAACCCGAATGCCTTTATGTTTTCCAAGCGTCTGTTTATCCGGTCACGCCGGCCTGATTTTTTATGATTTCATTTTTGTGGATATCCAATGTCATTCAATAAAACCACCCTTGCCTTGGCCCTGTGTGTCGCGATCACCGGTTGTGCACAGACCCCACAAAATGACTCGGATGGCAGCAGCTGGTGGCCGTTCGGCTCCTCCGACAAAGTCGCGGCGAAAGAGCCGGCTCCGGCCCCAACTCCAGCCCCAGCCCCTTTGAAAACTGCCGCCGCTGCTCCAGCGGCCAAAGCTGAAAGCTCCAACCCTTGGTACTGGCCGTTCGGCTCCGATGAAGTGCTCGACAAAAAGCCGGAAGTAAAACCCGAAGCCAAGCCTGTCGAAGTCGCCAAGGCTGAAGCCGATGCCGGTGGCAAATGGTGGTGGCCGTTCGGTGGTAAAGATCAACCCACTGCCAAAGCCGTGCCGATGCCGGATCCTAAAGTCACTCAAGCCTGGCTCGACGATTACGAGCCGCGCCTGCGCGAGGCCATCAAGGGCAGCAACCTGCAGCTCGAGCGCCGTGAAAACGTATTGGTGGTGACAGCGCCGGTAGAAGGCTCGTTCAACCCGGACCGTCCGGCCATGTTGCTGCCGGTGACCCTCGGCCCGTTCACTCGCGTCGCGAAAATCCTGGAGGTCGATCCAAAGACCGCCGTATTGGTGCTCGGTCACAGCGATACCTCGGGCGCCGCACCGGCCAACGTGAAACTGAGCCAGGAGCGTGCACAATCCGTGGCCGCGATCTTCCGCCTCAGTGGTTTGCAGCGTGATCGTCTGATGCTGCGCGGCATGGGTGGTGAAGCTCCGCGTGCTGCCAACGACAGCAACGAAGGTCGTGCCTTGAACCGTCGCGTGGAATTACTGGTCACTCCGCAGAACACCATGGTCGCGCTGCTGAGCAAGTACAACATGCCGGCCCCGGCGCCAGTGCGTCTGGTCGCTGCCCAGGACGTCAAGCCAGTGGCAAAGCCGGCTACCCCTGCGCCAGCCGCGAAGAAAGCGGATGTACCAGCCGCGAAAAAAGCCCCGGCCAAGAAAGCCGCCAAGGCTCCAGCCAAGAAAACACCGGCTAAAACCGCGACCCCGGCGAAGAAGACTGCGCCAGCGAAAGCCGCTGCAGCTGACAAGAAAGTCGTTGCCGCCGATGCGGTCAAAAAGTAACTCGTTAACCAAAAGGAATGCGCCATGACCCAGGGCCTGGCTGATATGCGTCGCGACTACACCCGTGATGGCCTGACCGAGGCGCAAGCCCCGGCCGAGCCGTTCGGGCTGTTCCACCAGTGGTTTGCCGACGCGGTGAAAACCGAGCAACCGCCGGTGGAGGCCAATGCCATGACCCTGGCCACCGTCGATCACGACGGTCGGCCGCATTGCCGCATTCTGCTGCTCAAGGGCCTGGACGAAGAGGGCTTCACCTTCTTCACCAATTACGACAGCGCCAAAGGCCAGCATCTGGCGGCGAACCCGCTCGCCGCCATGACGTTCTTCTGGCCGACCCTGGAGCGCCAGGTGCGCATCGAAGGGCGGGTGGTGAAGGTGACTGCTGAAGAGTCTGACGCCTATTTTCAGGTCCGCCCGTTGGGCAGTCGTCTTGGTGCCTGGGCTTCGCCCCAGAGTCGGGTGATCGCCGATCGCGCTGAACTGGAAGCGCTGCTCAAGAACACCGAGCAACGTTTCAGCGACACACAACCGCACTGCCCGGAACACTGGGGCGGTTATCGCTTGCTACCCGAGCGCATCGAGTTCTGGCAAGGCCGTCCGAGCCGCCTGCACGATCGCCTCAACTACCGCCTGCAAGGCGCCGACTGGATTCTTGAACGTCTGGCACCTTAGGCAGTCTACCGATCGGGATAGCCCGCTGCAGCGGCTTCAAGCCACTGCGGCAGGTCCCGGCGCTTGATCTTCTGCGCCTGAGCGCTTGCCAGTTGCTCGAGCATGAACGCTTTTTTCTGCTCGTCTTTACCCGCCAGTGCCAACGCCAGATCGCGGTCCATCCAGCGCTTGATCCGCACGTACAACCACCAGTGGAAGTACAAACCGGCGACCGTGGTGACGACAATGATGAAGTAATCCATGAAAATCCTTGGGTCAGTGGCGCAGATTTTTCAGTTTGCCGCTACTGTGTGGTGAGTTCCGAGGCGCCTGTACCGGGCCTGAATGAAACCAATTTTATCCGTGCGATGCCGTGACAGGCGTCAAGCTGCGGAGTTTAATGAATACCTGTCCTTTGGAGTTGATGCTATGCGTAAGTCTGTTCTGCTGGTTGCTTCCTTTTCCACGATGGCGATGTTGCTCACCGGCTGCCAATCGAGCCTGACCGGTGACTCCTATTCCCGTGATGAAGCGCGTCGTGTGCAGACCGTTCGCATGGGCACCATCGAATCCTTGCGCCCGGTGAAAATCGAAGGCACCAAGACCCCGATCGGCGGCGCAGCTGGCGCAGTCGTCGGCGGTGTCGGCGGTAGCGCCATCGGTGGCGGTAAAGGCAGCATCGTCGCTGCGGTCATCGGCGCTGTGGCTGGCGGCCTGCTCGGTTCAGCCACCGAAGAAGGCCTGACCCGCACCCAGGGCGTCGAAATCACCGTTCGCGAAGACGACGGCAGCATGCGCGCCTATGTGCAGCAGGTTCAGGAGAACGAAGTGTTCCGTGTGGGTGAGCGGGTGCGGATTGCTACTGTTGACGGTACGAGCCGCGTTTCGCACTAAGCGGGAACGAGCGGTAAAAGAAAACCCCGACCGGGTGACTGGTTGGGGTTTTGTGTTTTTGGGGATTGCTCAGGATGACTCGGGTGCTGAAAGACGTCCTATGAGAACTGGTTTTCGATATTTTGTTAGTCGCGTGAAGTCAGAAACAAATCAAGATTTTCAGGTAGCTCCATTGCGCACGCTTTTTCTATGCCGAGAATCTGTTGGTCGGTTAATCGGTAATCATGTAACGAGTCTTCGTCATGAGCCCATCCCATAATTAGATGTTTCATGGTTTCTTTTGTGATGGATAGTTATTTGCCGGGTAAAAAACGACCTGGCTTCTCTCACCATTCTTTCCGATATCGAAACGCAATCTGGTAGTCAAAAGCGGAAACATCAATTTGATGTTTGAACAGAGGCTGAATTTCAGGAATCCAAGCCACCAAAACATCGAATCCTCCGTCGTATATCTCGTTTTCCGCCATCAAACCCAACGCGGCGATTATTGAGCCGTTATCGCCAAGGTCGGCGGAGTATTCCTTTCCGTCCGCTATTTCCGTTTCCTTGTCATACCAGTCCAATCTGACTTTCAGTCCCATGTAGTCCTCACAAATACTTTTTAATGCTGCGGTTTTTCTTGGGTGGATCTATTTGCTCACCAGTTTTGTGATCGAACGAGCCGAGATGACTTCCATCGCTTGCACGATAGGCTTCTAACTCCCCATGCAAAGAGTCCCATTCATAAATGGTTCGGCCTTTGGCATCAATCCAACGTTCTCGAAGGCCGCCGCCTCCTTGTCGTGGTGTCTTCTTCTTCGCCTCGCGCAAGCCTGAAAAACCGGTGATTTCTTCTGTTTCGGGCGCGGAGTGATAGTCGTGATCGGGGTTAGGAAGTTTTCGTCCTGAAACACTAACCACAATGTAAACCGGCTTCACCCCCGAACCCGCCGGAAACACAAGAATGAAATCCTTGTAATCAGGCGGATAAACCGGATTCACAATAATCCCGTCAGCCGCTTCCGTCGGCGGATACACCCAAATATGCGGCGCTTGCGGAGCAGCCTCTAGCGCTGGTATCCCAAGGATGTCCGACCCATCCACAGCCGGTGTCCAAATCAGCTCTACGCCGTTGCCAAGGTCAGCCACCTGCTGACTGCCGCGCAACGTGAACTGCGCAACATCAACCATTTCCCAATCGCGGTTCTTGCCAGTGTAAAAGCCATACCCCTTGAGACGGCCATCAGCCTGTTGCTCAACCCGAAGGCGAACTCGGGTCCTGGCCTGTTTCAGGGCGCGCAACTGATCTTCGGTGTAAAGCGCGCTGTCGCCCAGACTTGGTGTCCAGAACAGCGCGACCACCGTTGCCAATGCGGTGGCTCCAGCAGCGCCGATTGCTGCAACCGGAGCCGCGAGCGCCGGCGCACTCAGCGCAAGTCGGCCAATGCCAAGCGAGACGGTACTGCACTGATGGTTTCGAGATTCAGCAGCCCGGCGTCGTCTGCTTCGCGAGCGCCGAGCCAGACGACTTCCCCATAATCCTTGAGGCTGTCAGTGGGCACCATGCCCGAAGGATTCGAGTAATCGATGATGGCGTCCGGCAGTTTGCAGGACTTGGCGAAGACGCATCCGGCACGAACGGATTCGTCCTTTTTGGCGACGATCTCACGACTGCGCTCGAAAGCGTCTTGCCGCGCAAGCATGGCGTCGTAGGCGTTTTGCCGGGCCTCCCGCTTGGCCAGTTCGGTGGCCGTCATGAAGCGGTGAGTGACGTGATGTCCGTCGCCGGACGGTGGGTTTTTAACCCTGGGGATATCCTTGTTTCCAGCCACTGATCTTCCTTGCGTTCGTACATCGACAGCCCCGAACAAGGGGCTGTGCGACGTTAACGAACGAGGTTAAACGTGGCTGTAGGACGAATCCTGATTGTCGCTCAGAGGGTTCTCTTTCGCTCAGGATGGCAGCGCGGTGCGCTTGCGGCTCGCTGCCGCCGTCACCGCATAACCGATCAATGCCGCCAGAATCGAACCGGTCAAAATGCCCATCCGGTCCATCCCGGCGTATTCACTGACGCCCGGCTCGAAGGCCAGGGAACCAACAAAAAGGCTCATGGTAAAGCCGATACCACAGAGGATCGCCACACCCAGCACCTGGCCCCAGTTGGCGCCTTGGGGCAGGGCAGCGATGCCGATTTTCACGGCGAGCCAGGTCAGGCCGAACACACCGAGGGTTTTGCCCAGCAGCAGGCCCACCGCAATGCCCATCGGCACGTGGTGAGTGAAGCTTTCCATGGTCACGCCGCTGAGCGACAAGCCGGCGTTGGCGAAGGCGAACAGCGGCAGGATGCCATAGGCCACCCAGGGATGCAGGGCGTGTTCGAGGGTCAGCAGCGGCGAGGGTTCGGCGTTTTTTGTGCGCAAAGGAATGCAGAACGCCAGGGTCACACCGGCCAGTGTCGCGTGGACCCCGCTCTTGAGCACGCACACCCAGAGGATCAAACCGATGATCATGTACGGCCCGAGCTTGACCACGCCAAGCCGGTTCATCGCGATCAAGGCGACGATGCACGACGCGGCCAATGCCAGCGAAAGCGTCGACAGCGTGCCGGAGTAGAAGATTGCAATGACGATAATGGCGCCGAGGTCGTCGATGATCGCGAGGGTCATCAGGAACAGTTTCAGCGACACCGGCACGCGCTTGCCCAGGAGGGCGAGGACGCCGAGGGCGAAGGCGATGTCGGTGGCCATCGGGATGGCCCAGCCACTCAGGGCGGCCGGGTTGTCACGGTTGAGAAACCAGTAGAACAGCGCCGGAACCACCATGCCGCCAATCGCTGCCGCGCCGGGCAGGACGATCTGCGAAGGTTTCGACAGCTGGCCGTCGAGGACTTCGCGCTTCACTTCCAGGCCGATCAGCAGGAAAAACAGAGCCATCAAGCCATCGTTGATCCACAGCAGCGCCGGTTTTGCGATTTGCAGCGCACCGATCTGCGCCACCACCGGCGTGTCCAGGAAACTGCTGTACATCCACGACAACGGGGAGTTGTTGATGATCAAAGCCAGGGCTGCCGCGGCGATCAATAACAGACCGCTGGCAGCTTCCAACTGAAAGAAACGCGTGAAAGTGCTACGCAGAGGCAAGGTCGCTCTCCATCGAATAATCAAAAAGGTGGCACACCCTAACCTGTACCGTTAGTTGTTAAAACAAAAGTTATATTCTTTTTTGTTATATGCCGTTACAGCACGAAAGGCCGGCACCGACCTGAGCCTAGCAGTTGCAAGACGTATTGGGCCTCAGCTGTATCTGTGCGTAGCGTGGGATTTTTCCTAAGCTTGTTGGCTGAGCCTTGCGACAAGGCCGACTCTTGTCCGATTCAACGAGAAAACCATCATGAGCGACAACCGACAGTGGGCCCGCGAAGCCATCCGGATCATCGAAGCCGACTTCCAGCGCAGCGCCGACACCCACCTGATCCCTTTGCCGCTCCCGGGTTTTCCGGGTATCGAGTTGTATTTCAAGGATGAGTCCAGCCATCCCACCGGCAGCCTCAAGCACCGGCTGGCGCGCTCGTTGTTCCTCTATGCCTTGTGCAACGGCTGGCTCAAACCCGGCGCGCCGGTGATTGAAGCGTCCAGCGGTTCGACGGCGATTTCCGAGGCTTACTTCGCCAGGTTGCTGGGCTTGCCGTTCATTGCAGTGATGCCGGCGACCACGTCCAAAGAGAAGATCGCGCAGATCGCTTTCTACGGCGGCAAGAGCCATCTGGTCGACGATCCGACCCAGATCTACGCTGAGTCCGAGCGTCTGGCTCGCGAACACGACGGGCATTTCATCGACCAGTTCACCTACGCCGAACGCGCCACCGACTGGCGGGCGAACAACAACATCGCCGAGTCGATATTCCAGCAAATGCGATTCGAGCAGCACCCGGAACCGAGCTGGCTGATTTCCAGCCCTGGCACCGGCGGCACCACCGCGACGCTGGGCCGATACGTGCGTTATCGCCAGCATTGCACCCGCGTGTTGTGCGCCGATGCCGAGCGTTCGGTGTTCTTCGATTACTACAAGACCGGTGATGCGAGCCTGCGTCTGGACTGCGGTTCGCGGATTGAAGGGATTGGCCGGCCACGGGTGGAAGCGTCGTTCCTGCCCAAGGTGATCGATGCGATGGTCAAGGTGCCGGACGCCTTGTCGCTGGCGGCCATGCATTACCTGGCGCAGCATTTGGGACGGCGTGTCGGTGGGTCGAGCGGGACCAACCTGATCGGCGCCTTGATGGCGGCCGGGCAGATGGCGGCGGCGGGGGAGTCGGGGTCGATCGTGGCGATTCTGTGCGACGGCGGCGAGCGGTATGAGACAAGCTATTACGACCAGGATTGGCTCAAGGCCCAGGGGTATGAGTTGAGTGGATTGATGGATGTTGTCGCGGCGAGTGTCGAGCGCGGCGAGCCGCTTCCCGCCACCGTGCTGCGCGCCAATATCTGATACCAAGCACCACCCCTGCAGGAGCGAGGCTTGCCCGCGAAGAAGTTGACGCGGTCTTCCTGAAAGACCGCATTATCGTTCTTCGCGGGCAAGCCTCGCTCCTACAAGGGTGGTGTTGCTTCAGGCTTCGAGGCCGAGGATGTCGCGGGCAACCGCTTCGGCAATCCGAATCCCGTCGACACCCGCCGACAGAATCCCGCCCGCATAACCTGCGCCTTCGCCCGCCGGGAACAACCCCTTGACGTTCAGGCTCTGCATCGACTCGTTACGGGTAATCCGCAGCGGCGACGAGGTGCGCGTCTCGATCCCAGTCAACACCGCGTCATGCAGCGAGTAACCGCGAATCTGCTTTTCGAACGCCGGCAAGGCTTCACGAATGGCTTCGATGGCAAACGCGGGCAGGGCCAACGCCAGATCACCCAAGGCAACGCCAGGCTTGTAGGACGGCTCAACGCTGCCCAATTCGGTGGACGGCTTGCCCGCAATAAAGTCGCCCACCAGTTGCGCCGGCGCTTCGTAGTTGCTGCCGCCCAGCACAAAAGCGTGGGATTCCAGGCGTTCCTGCAACTCGATACCCGCCAGCGGGCCACCCGGGTAATCGACTTCCGGGGTGATCCCGACAACGATCCCGGAGTTGGCATTGCGCTCGTTACGCGAGTACTGGCTCATGCCGTTGGTGACCACGCGGCCCGGCTCGGACGTCGCCGCCACCACGGTGCCGCCCGGGCACATGCAGAAGCTGTACACCGAGCGACCGTTCTTGGCGTGGTGCACCAGTTTGTAGTCGGCAGCCCCGAGTTTCGGGTGGCCGGCGTATTTGCCCAGGCGTGCGCGGTCGATCAGCGACTGCGGGTGTTCAATACGGAAACCCACCGAGAACGGCTTGGCTTCCATGAACACACCACGGCCGTGAAGCATGCGGAAGGTGTCGCGGGCGCTGTGGCCCAAGGCAAGAATCACGTGCTTCGAATGAATCTGTTCGCCGCCATTGAGCTCGACGCCAACCAGTTGGCCGTCTTCGATCAACACGTCGGTGACCCGCTGCTGGAAGCGCACTTCGCCGCCCAGCGCGCGAATCTGCTCGCGCATGTTTTCCACCACGCCGGTCAGGCGGAACGTGCCGATGTGCGGTTTGCTGACATAGAGGATTTCTTCCGGTGCGCCGGCCTTGACGAACTCGTGCAGGACTTTGCGACCGATGAATTTCGGGTCCTTGATCTGGCTGTAGAGCTTGCCGTCGGAGAACGTCCCCGCGCCGCCTTCACCAAACTGCACGTTGGATTCCGGGTTGAGCACGTTTTTACGCCACAGGCCCCAGGTGTCTTTAGTGCGCTGGCGCACTTCGGTGCCACGCTCGAGAATGATCGGCTTGAAGCCCATTTGCGCGAGCAGCAGCCCGGCGAAAATCCCGCACGGACCAAAACCCACGACGACAGGACGTTGCTCAAGATCAGCCGGCGCCTGGCCGACCACTTTGTAGCTGACATCCGGCGCCACGTTGACGTTACGGTCATCGGCGAACGTGTGCAGCACCGCGGCCTCATCGCGAACGTTGAGGTCGATGGTGTAGATGAAGCACAGTTCAGAGGACTTTTTGCGCGCATCGTAGCTGCGCTTGAACAA
The DNA here is from genome assembly GCF_059695705.1 of Pseudomonas sp. LBUM1669. Classification (NCBI taxonomy): domain Bacteria; kingdom Pseudomonadati; phylum Pseudomonadota; class Gammaproteobacteria; order Pseudomonadales; family Pseudomonadaceae; genus Pseudomonas; species Pseudomonas sp. LBUM1669. Next base: position 1,504,064 of record NZ_CP166784.1, read on the forward strand.
GGTGAAATCGAGCAGGTCATCGCTGGCGATGCCCAGGCGCTGCACGATGGCAGGGCGCAGGTCTTCATCGGGATGGTCGATCGGCAACTTGAGTTCGGTGATTCGTAACATGACGGGATCCGGTTCGCGGGGCGCACAACTGCGCCAAGGCGTTTGAAGGCGGCGATTATAAGCCCCAAACGCCGGTCCCGTGAGGCAAAAACGATCAGTCGTTACGCGATCCGCCGAAATACCCGCAACCACGCTGAACCTGGCCGTCGACGCGCAGTTCGGCGCTCATGTGCTGGACGCTGCCGGTGGTGCTGTCGACGCAACGTTGCGGCGCGACCCACAGTTCGATGTGCTGGTTATTGGCTTCGGTGCTGAGATTGAAACGGCCATCGCCCAGCTGTTCTTCAACGTAAGGCACGGCCAAGGGCGGCTGGCCGGCGCGGTCGATGACCATGCCTTTGCCGCTGACCTTGACGTTCCAGTCCGGCGAGTGGCCGGCGGCGCGCAGGATCAGCAGTTTGAAATTGGGATCGTCGCACGCGGTGCCTGAGCGTTCGACACGGTACAGCTGCTCAAGATCGAGACGGCTGTCAACAATGCGCCCGCGCACGTCGGCGAACAGCTTGCCCTGGGCATCGGCAAGGGTCGCGGCCTCTTGCAGGACGCTGGTGCCGCCGGTGTCGTTGACCACATAACTGCGCTGCTCATTGCACGGCTGGAACAGCAGTTTGCCGTCCGCCGCCGTCAACTGGCCCTGCAGGCGGGTCTGGCTGACATGGGAGGCATTTTCACGCGGGCCATCAAACAATTGGCAGGCGGCAAACAGCGGAAGCAGGGCAACAAGGACTAAGGAACGGGCAACACGCATCTTTGGCTCTCCAGACAAGTGCCGCCACGTTACGCAGCCTGACCGTTCATCACAACCCCGGCGATGTTCGATCTCCCGTAGGAGCGAAGCTTGCTCGCGAAGGGGCCAGTACATCCAGCATCGTCGTGAATGACACATCGCTTTCGCGAGCAAGCTTCGCTCCTACAGTGAGACTGGTGTGTCAGCTCACGTGAAAGGTCTGACCTGTTTGCAAGCCTTCCACACTTTTGGCGTAGGCCAACGCCACATCCGCTGCGGGAACCGGCTTGTAGCCCCGGAAGTACGGCGCGTAACTGCCCATGGCTTCGAGCAGAACGGTCGGGCTGATCGAGTTCACCCGCAAGCCGCGAGGCAGTTCGATGGCCGCCGCACGCACGAAACTGTCCAGCGCGCCGTTGACCAATGCCGCCGAGGCGCCGCTGCGAATCGGGTCGTGGCTGAGCACGCCGGTGGTGAAGGTGAACGAGGCGCCGTCATTGGCGAATTCACGGCCGATCAGCAGCAGGTTGACCTGGCCCATCAGCTTGTCTTTCAAACCCAGGGCAAAGCTGTCTTCGCTCATTTCATCCAGTGGCGCGAAGGTGACGTTGCCGGCTGCGCAGACCAGCGCATCGAATTTTCCGGTTTGCTCGAACAGCTTGCGGATCGAGGCGCTGTCGCTGATATCCACATTGAAATCACCGCTGTTACGGCCGATGCGGATGATGTCGTGGCGCTGGGACAGTTCCTTGTCGACCGCTGAACCGATGGTGCCGCCTGCGCCTATCAAAAGAATTTTCATCGTGCTGTTCCTCGAAGTGGTTGAACGAGGTTGCAGTCTAGAGTGGTTTTTTCCGTTGATAAGCGCGCTAATAGGCAACCTTTGGTTTTCAAATGGAAACAATCCATGAGCGAGATGGATGATTTGGCAGCGTTCGCGGTGTTGATCGAAGCGGGCAGTTTTACCCTGGCGGCGCAGCAATTGGGCTGCAGCAAGGGGCAGTTGTCCAAGCGCATCAGCTTGCTGGAAACACGGTTCTCGGTGGTCCTGTTGCAACGCACCACCCGCCGTTTGAGTTTGACGGCGGCGGGCGCGGCGCTGTTGCCTCAAGCTCAGGCGCTGGTGGTACAAGTCGAGAAGGCGCGTCAGGCATTGGCGCGATTGAAGGACGACATGGCAGGGCCGGTGCGCATGACGGTTCCGGTCTCGCTGGGGGAGACCTTCTTCGATGGCTTGCTACTGGAGTTTTCCCGCAAATATCCCGAGGTGCAGATTGAGTTGGACCTCAATAACAGCTTTCACGATTTGTCCCGAGACGGTTTTGACTTGGCCATCCGCTCCGAAGTGGCCAATGACCAACGACTGGTCGCACGTCCGTTGTTGGCCTGGCACGAAATGACCTGCGCCAGCCCGGCCTATCTCGAACAGTACGGTGAGCCGCAGATGCCCCAGGCATTGGCCGACCATCGTTGTCTGCTGAACAGCCATTACAGCGGTCGTGAAGAATGGCTGTATCACCAACAGCACGAGTTGCTGCGGGTGCGGGTGTCGGGGCCGTTTGCCAGTAATCACTACAGCCTGCTGAAAAAAGCAGCGCTGGCGGGTGCTGGCATTGCGCGGTTGCCTTCTTACCTGCTGCAAACGGAATTGGCTGACGGGCGATTGCGCTGGCTCCTGCGCGATTATCAGACGCGGAGCATGCCGATGTACCTGGTGCATCCGTATCAGGGCGGCCTGCCGAAACGCACGCAGGTGTTGGCGGACTATCTCATCGACTGGTTCAAACGCAGCGGCGAGGCCTTGGCGCGTCTCCAACAATAGCCGCCCCCCCCAACCTCTTGTAGGAGTGAGCCTGCTCGCGAAAGCGGAGTATCAGTCAACATCAATGCTGGATGTCACACCGCTATCGCGAGCAGGCTCACTCCTACAGGGGATAGTGTTTAGCGGGCGAAATGTCGGGCGATCAGGTGATCGATCGACAATTTGCCCGGTCCGGTCGCCATCAGGTACAGCAGCACCGCCGCCCAAGTGCCATGGGTCGGGTAGGCGTCGGGGTACACGAACAGTTGAATGGTCAGGGTCATGCCCAGCAAGGCCAACGCCGAAAACCGCGTGGCGAAGCCGATCAGGATCAGCATCGGAAAGAAATGCTCGGCGAAGGCGGCCAGGTGCGCCGCCAGTTCCGGGGACAGCAATGGCACGTGGTACTCGCTCTGGAACAGCGGGATGGTCGAGTCCGCCAGATGCGGCACGCCAAGCTGGAAGGAGCCGTCAAACAGGTCGATGGCCAGGCCTTCGACCTTGGTTTGCCCGGACTTCCAGAACACCGCCGCAATCGAGAAGCGCGCAATAAAGGCGATCAGGCTGTGGGGGATCATCTCCATTAGCGCGATGGCGCGAACGATGGGGTTCTGTGATTCGGTGCGGATATTCATGTCGATGCCTTGTTGTTATGCAAGTGAGTGATGGCGTTGCGGCTGATCAGCAGCGCCAGGGTTTGGCTGAGGTCGAAAGCGGGGGCGGCTTCCAGCGCCTGCATCAATGACAGGCCGTTCTGCAGGTTCTGGATGAACGCACTGGCACCTTGATCGATGGCGAATACTTCAACGTCCAGGCCATTGCGCAGCACCAGCGCGTGTTGACCAAGGTTCAGATCAATCCCCGCCAGCGTCGCTTCCTTTTGATGCGCGGCCCAGATCGCGACCACGGCGAAGGCAGAATCCAGCAGGTTGAGGGAGGGATGGAGTTCAACGGTCAACTCGCTGAGGGCTTGCGGGTCGGCAAGCGCCGGGGCGATCTGCTCATGCCCCAGGGGCCGCGCATCAGCCGCGTGATAGGCGATGACGCGCAGGCGCTCCAATCGGGCGACATCGGCCAGATAAGGCACGTTGGCGGCGGGCGCAAAGCCTTCGATGAAGTTTGCGAAATCATGCCCGTAGTCATTCATCAACGGGCTGCGGGGCGGGGTGCCTTGCACATAAATACCAGCCATGGCCCGGAAGAATTCATCGCCGACCAATTGCAAAACCACCGGGTAACTGTCCGCCAGCGCGTTGATCAACGAGCCCTGCACATTGTTGCGATACACCGCAAAACGGCTGGCCGGATCGGCGCCATTGGCACTGATTAATCCGTCGGGGCAGGGCAGTTGCGGATTGAGTAATGCAGCAGCGAAATCGGCGTGATTGCTCATGACCGGACCTCGGCGCACAGCAACAATTCATCGGCCTGACGCGCTTCGGCGTGCAGCACGCTGAAGGCCGGCAGCTGATTGTCGCGCTCGATCAGCGTCGCTATCGGGCCGACGCGTTCCAGCACTTGCACGTACAGAGCCCACACGGCGTTATCGATGGGGGCGCCGTGATCGTCGATCAGAAGACGGTCACCGAGGCTGTCGGTGTCTTCGGCAAATCCGGCCAGATGAATCTCACCGATCGCGTCAAGGGGCAAGGCATTGATGTAGGCCATAGGATCGCGTTGATGATTGATGCTCGACACATAGACGTTGTTCACGTCCAGCAACAGCCCGCAGCCTGTGCGGCGAATGACTTCACTGATGAAGTCGGCTTCATCGATCGTCGACCGCTTGAACGCCAGATACGTCGCCGGGTTCTCCAGCAGCATTGGGCGTTTGAGCGCGGTTTGCACCTGATCAATGTGTTCGCAGACGCGGTTCAGCGTGGCGTTGTCGTAGGCCAGCGGCAGCAGGTCATTGAGGAACACCGGGCCATGGCTGGACCAGGCCAGGTGTTCGGAAAAGGAGTGGGGTTGATAGCGCTCGATCAGCTCGGCAAGGCGTTGCAGGTGTTGAATATCCAGCGGACCATCGGCACCGATGGACAGGCCAACGCCATGCAGCGACAGCGGATACTGCTCGCGGATCAACCCCAGATAGTGATGAAAAGGGCCGCCGGCCACCATGTAGTTTTCGGCGTGGACTTCGAAGAAACCGATGTCCGGTTGTGAACCGAGCACTTCACGCAAGTGCCCGGTCTTGAGCCCCAGCCCGGCGCGGGGCGGGAGCCCGAACGGTGAATTGTTCATGGTCGACACTCAGGCTGGCAGGGGGATCAGGCTTTGGCTTTGAAGGCTTCCATCTGACCGAAACCGGTCGGCGAAGTCTTGCTTTCGGTGGTGGCGCAGGTGCCTTTAGGAACCAGTTTCCAGGCGTTGGACTGGTAGTCGGTTTTCGCGGTGCCTGCGCACGTGGTGCCAGCGCCAGCCGCGCAATCGTTATGACCTTTCATGGCCACGCCGAAGCATTTTTCCATGTTGCTGTTGTCGGCGGCCTGGACAGTGGAGACAGCGGCCATGCTCAGCGCAGAACCAAGGGCCAGAACGAGGGCGGTGGCGGACAGGGTGCGGGTGGTAGCAGTCATGATGTTTCTCCGTTGTTTGAGTTTTGGTAAGCCGTGTTTGTGCTGGCTTACCCCTCTAGAGAGAGGTCATCGCGATGCGTTACAGCCCAGTGCAAAACTTTTTTAAAAAACTCAAAACACCACAATCCCTGTGGGAGCGGGCTTGCTCGCGAAGGCGGTGTGTCATTCAGCATTTTTGTCGACTGACACTCCGCCTTCGCGAGCAAGCCCGCTCCCACAGGGGATCTTCATCGTTATAACCGCTTATGTCAGCCACAAAAAAACGGCCCGAAGGCCGTTTTTTGTTTAGCGCAAAGACTCAACCCCCCAGATACGCCTCGCGCACTTTCGGATCAGTCAGCAGTGCTTCCCCAGTGCCGGTCATCACCACCCGGCCGTTCTCCAGAACGTAGGCACGGTCGGCAATTTTCAGCGCCTGGTTGGCGTTCTGCTCTACCAGAAACACGGTCACGCCATCCTTGCGCAGCTGTTCGATGATGTCGAAGATCTGCTGGATGATGATCGGTGCCAGGCCCAACGATGGTTCGTCGAGCAGCAGCAGTTTGGGTTTGCTCATCAGCGCACGGCCGATGGCGAGCATTTGCTGTTCGCCGCCGGACATGGTGCCGCCGCGCTGGGCGAAGCGTTCTTTCAGGCGTGGGAAAAGTCCGAGAACCTTGTCCATCTGTTCCTGATAATCGCCCTTGTTGGTAAAGAATCCGCCCATGGACAGGTTCTCTTCCACGGTCAGGCGGGCGAACACCCGACGACCTTCCGGCACGACCGCGATACTTTTACGCATGATCTGCGACGAGTCCTGGCCGACGAGCTCTTCACCCATGTAGCGGATGCTGCCGCTGTGGGCTTGCGGCGAACCGCAGAGCGTCATCAGCAGGGTCGACTTGCCGGCACCGTTGGCGCCGATCAGGGTCACGATCTCGCCCTGGCGGACTTCGACGTTGACGCTGTGCAGCGCCTGGATCTTGCCGTAGAAGGTGGAAACGTTTTCGAATTGCAGCATTTACGCTTCCCCCAGGTAGGCTTTGATCACTTCAGGATTGTCGCGGATCTGTTCCGGCGTGCCGTCGGCCAGAGGTGTGCCCTGGTTGATCACGACGATGTGGTCGGAAATGCTCATGACCAGTTTCATGTCGTGTTCGATCAGCAGCACGGTGACGTTGTGCTCTTCACGCAGCATGCTGATCAGCGCCTTGAGGTCCTCGGTTTCCTTCGGGTTCAGGCCGGCGGCCGGTTCGTCGAGCATGAGGATCCGCGGGCGGGTCATCATGCAGCGGGCGATTTCCAGACGACGTTGCTGACCGTAGGCCAGGGTGCCGGCCGGACGGTTGGCGAACTGGGTGAGGTTGACCTTGTCCAGCCAGAACTCGGCGAATTCCATGGCCTCGCGTTCGCTTTTGCGGAACCCCGGGGTCTTGAACAGGCCGGACAGGAAGTTGGTGTTCAGGTGACGGTGCTGCGCGATCAAGAGGTTCTCGACCGCGGTCATGTCCTTGAACAACCGCACGTTCTGGAAGGTGCGCACCACGCCTTTGAGGGCGATCTTGTGGCCCGGCAGGCCTTGGATCGGCTCGCCGTCCAGCAGGATGCTGCCGCCACTCGGCTTGTAGAAACCGGTGAGGCAGTTGAATACCGTGGTTTTGCCAGCGCCGTTAGGGCCGATCAACGCAACCACCTGTTTTTCTTTTACGGTCAGGGCCACGCCGTTGACCGCCAGCAAGCCGCCGAAGCGCATGCTCAGGTTTTCTACTTTAAGGATCTCGCGGCTCATTTGCGCAGCTCCATGTGAGGACGTTGCATGGGCAGCAGGCCTTGAGGACGCCAGATCATCATCAGCACCATCAAGGCGCCGAACATCAACATGCGGTACTCACTGAACTCACGCATCATTTCCGGCAACAGGATCATCACCACGGCCGCAAGGATTACGCCCAGCTGCGAGCCCATGCCACCCAATACGACGATGGCGAGAATGATCGCCGACTCGATGAAGGTGAACGACTCCGGTGTCACCAGGCCCTGACGGGCAGCGAAGAAGCTGCCGGCGAAACCGGCAAAGCTGGCGCCGAGGGTGAAGGCTGACAGCTTGATGACCGTCGGGTTGAGACCCAGCGCACGGCAAGCGATTTCGTCTTCACGCAACGCTTCCCAGGCACGGCCGATCGGCATGCGCAGCAAACGGTTGATCACGAACAACGCGCCGAGGGCCAGCAACAGGGCAACCAGGTACAGGAAAATCACCTTGTTGATCGAGTTGTATTCCAGGCCGAAGTACTCGTGGAACGTCTGCATGCCTTCGGCAGCCTTGCGTTCGAAGGTCAGGCCGAAGAACGTTGGTTTCTCGATGTTGCTGATGCCGTTCGGGCCACCGGTGAGATCGGTCAGGTTACGCAGGAACAGACGGATGATTTCACCGAAGCCCAGGGTCACGATTGCCAGGTAGTCACCGCGCAGACGCAGCACCGGGAAGCCGAGCAGGAAGCCGAACGTGGCCGCCATCAGGCCGGCAATCGGCAGGCAGATCCAGAAGCTCAGACCGTAGTAGTGCGACAGCAGCGCATAACTGTAGGCACCGACGGCGTAGAAGCCGACGTAACCCAGGTCGAGCAGACCGGCCAGACCGACCACGATGTTCAGGCCAAGGCCGAGCATCACGTAGATCAGCACCAGGGTGGCGATGTCCACCGCACCACGGGAGCCGAAGAACGGCCAGACCATGGCACCGGCGATCAACGCAATGATGATCCAGCGCTGGGTGGTCGGCAGGGTCAGGAAGTTACTGGCCTTGGCCGGAATCAGCGGCATGTTGGGCGAAGAGCGCCAAGCCGAGCTGATCTGTTGATCGAACAACACACGCAGGAACATCAGGACCGAGCACACGGCGATGGTGATCAGCGTTGCGTTGCTGGTGCCATGTACTTCGAGGTTGATGCCGACGATGGTCAGCTTCAGACCCAGTACCGGGTAGGCAACCGCCCACACCAGCAAGGCGCTGAACAACGCCTGTTTAAGATTCCTAGTCATACTTTTTCAACCTCCGGACGGCCCAGCAGGCCGGTTGGCCGGAACAACAACACCAGAACCAATAAGCCAAACGCCACAACGTCCTTGTACTGGTCGCCGAAGATATCGGCACCGAAGGCTTCCGCGACACCGAGCACCAGCCCGCCGAGCATGGCGCCGGGGATGCTGCCGATTCCGCCCAGTACCGCAGCGGTGAAGGCCTTGAGGCCGACGAGGAAACCGGCGTTCGGGTTGATCACGCCGTATTGCATGCTCAACAGCACGGCCGCGATGGCCGCCAGGGCGGCACCGATGACGAAGGTCAGGGCGATGATGTTGTTGGTGTTGATACCCAGCAGGTTGGCCATCTTGATGTCTTCGGCGCAGGCGCGGCAGGCACGACCCAGGCGAGAGCGGGAGATGAACAGCGTCAGGCCGAGCATGGCGAGCAACGTCACCACGAACACCACGATTTGCATGTAGGAAATCAGCACTTCATGTGCGCCACCTGGCCCGAAAGCAATGTTGCCCGGAATCAGGTTGGGGATGGATTTGTCCTTGGAGTCTTGCGCCAGCAGAACCGTGTTCTGCAGGAAGATCGACATGCCGATGGCGGAGATCAGCGGGATCAGACGGTTGCTGCCGCGCAGGGGGCGGTAGGCGATCCGTTCGATGCTGTAACCGTAGGCACTGGTCACGACGATGGTCGCGAGGAAAGCGGCGGTCATCAACAGCGGAACACTGTCGAGTCCCATCATGGTCAGCCCGGCGATGGCGATGAACGCCACGTAGGAGCCGATCATGTACACCTCGCCGTGGGCGAAGTTGATCATTCCAATGATGCCGTAAACCATCGTATAGCCGATGGCGATCAGGGCATACGTACTGCCAATGGTCAGACCATTAACCAGCTGTTGGAAGAAGTGATAGATGTCAGGCATTACAGCGCTCCTAAAAACCTGATACGCATTTCACTGGTGGAGTCATTTTCCCGCTCGAGCCCCGTGGATCTGCATCCACTTCGAACGCGAGGTTTGCCAGCGAACCGCTGATGACGGTTTTGAGATTTTCAGGTGGGGAGACTGGCGGATCACGCCAGCGCGGCCCAATACATTCGTAAAACAAAGCCCACGGCACGCCGTGGGCTTTATTGGCAGTCAGTCAGGCAACGCCTTACTGAGGCTTGGCTTCAGTTTTTGGTTTGCCGAAGTGCCACTCGTAAACCACAAATTTGAAGTCTTTCAGGTCGCCCTTGTCGTCGAAGCTCAGGTCGCCAGTCGGGGTCTTGAAGGTGCCTTTGTGGATGGCTTCAGCCACTTTGGTAGTGTCTTCGGACTTGGCAGCCTTGATGCCGTCGGCAATCACGGTTACCGCCGAGTAGGCCGGGAACACGAACGGACCGCTCGGGTCTTCTTTCTTCGCTTTGAACGCGTCAGCCAGGGCGACGTTGGCCGGATCCTGGTCGAAGGATTTCGGCAGGGTTACCAGCAGGCCTTCGGAAGCGTCTTTGGCGATCTGCGAAATGGAGTCGTTACCCACGCCTTCCGGGCCCATGAACTTGGCTTTCAGGCCTTTTTCCTGGGCTTGACGCAGGATCAGACCCAGCTCTGGGTGGTAGCCGCCGTAGTAGACGAAGTCGACGTTGGCTTGCTTGAGCTTGGAGATCATCGAAGAGAAGTCTTTGTCGCCGGCGTTGATGCCTTCGAACACGGCAACCTTGACGTTTTTGCCTTCCAGGGTTTTCTTCACGGCGGTGGCGATGCCTTCACCGTATTGCTGTTTGTCGTGCAGAACAGCAACGATTTTCGGTTTTACGAAGTCGGCGATGTAGTTACCGGCGGCAGGGCCTTGGGCGCTGTCCAGACCGATGGTGCGGAACACCATTTTGTAACCACGAGCGGTGATGTCCGGGCTGGTGGCAGCCGGGGTGATCATGATCACGCCTTCGTCTTCGTAAATGTCCGAAGCCGGTTGGGTGGAGCTGGAGCACAGGTGACCGACCACGAACTTGACGCCGTCGTTGACGACTTTGTTCGCGACCGCTACCGCTTGTTTTGGATCACAGGCGTCATCGTATTCAACGGCGACCAGTTGCTTGCCGTCTACGCCGCCTTTGGCGTTGATCTGTTCGATGGCCATTTTGGCGCCACTGAACTGCATGTCGCCGTATTGGGCTACAGGGCCGGTCTTAGGGCCGGCGATGCCGATCTTGATGGTGTCAGCTGCGAACGAATGGCTGGCAACCCCGGCCAGAACCATAGCGGCAAACAGTTTGGAAATCTGCTTAGTAGCCTTAGTCATAGTGCTCCACTCTTACTGTTGTAGTTTTTATAGTCCTGGCGCCGTAGCAGCAGAACCGGGTCAGATATCTTCGATATCCTCCGGAAAATGCCCCCGACAACTGTACCGGTACAGTGTAGAGCGCCAATTGTCAGCCTGGGAAGCTGGCGCCGGGGGGCAAAACCTGAGGGTGTCGCTTTATTGAAAGAAAAAGACAGAATAGCGGCGGGATGTTAGCTGGCTAATTGCTTGATTCATCAGCATTCCTTGGCTTTTCTGCGCTTTTCGTTCGGTGACTCAATTGCATCCGGGTTTTTCTGCCGGACCACCGACGTTATCATTCGCGTCGATTTCTTTTCCGGACAGCGCCCATGAATCAAGAACCTAGCACCCTCTATGCCAAGCTGCTTGGTGAGACCGCATCTATTACGTGGAAAGAGTTGGAGCCCTTCTTTGCCAAGGGTGCCCTATTGTGGGTCGACCCCGGCCTGGATTTGATCGCCGCAGCCGAAGCTGTTGCAACGGATGAAGGCGAGAAAGTGGCTGCCTGGCTGGCTGCCGACAAGGTCGCCAAGCTCTCTGAAACGCGGGCGCTGGATCTTTTTGAACGCGATCCGCAGCTGTGGGCTGTGGTGGTTTCGCCTTGGATTCTGATCCAGGAAAGGGCGACGAGCTGACTGCCTGCGCTTTGTTGGTGCGCCTGGCGGGCGACTCAAAGTGTGTAGGTGAGTAGCGTGATGGCATGTTGCCGTAGAGAAAGGCCACAGAAGGGTCTTGGCGAGGGTGACGTAAACGTAACGGGAACAGTTTATTGAGCAGCCTTCGGGCTGCTTAATTGTTTCTGGATGTTGGGTTTTGTGGTGAATCCGATGCCGCCATCGCGAGCAAGCTCGCTCCCACAGTGGTTCGCATTCTTTCTGAAGGAACGCGATCCCTGTGGGAGCGAGCTTGCTCGCGAAGAGGCCGTCACTGACTAAGCAGATCTACCGGTATGGTTATTCAGCGAAATAACCTTGGTCTTGCCAATCCGGTGACGGTAAATCTCGCGCAGGTACTTGATCGCCTTCTTCACGCAATCGCGCGACAGGCGAATGTCGTTGATCGACACGAACTTGTCCTTGTCGTTGATCAGCTCGCGGTACTTCTTCTCGTACATCGGTTTGATCGCGTACCAGTTGGTGTCGAGGATCTTCGCCGGGTTCTCGAACTCGTTCAGCAGGTCGTCGATCAGGTCTTCGTCGAAGTCTTCGTTGATGATGAAGTCGAGAATCGAGTTATCCAGGGTGTCGTCGAAGCGGTACGGGTTCTTCGCGAAGCAGCGCTTGATGAAGGCCACGATCAGCGTCAGAAAATCGTCCGACAGGCACGGGCTCTTGGCGATCAGCGTGGTCAACGACAAGTTGGCCGAAGCACCGATCACCAGCGCATAACGCTTGAGCGTGGTGTTTGGGAACAGGCTGTTGAGGTGGGTCTTCAACCGGTTCAGGTCCATGTAGGACAGCTTGTAGTCTTTCGGCAGCGAGACAATCGACACCACCGACGAGCAGTTCTTGAAGAAGTGCAGGTCGTGCAACGCGGCCGCGTCGTAACCGGAATTCTTGTACTGCTCCAGCGAAGCCCGATAGCGCTTGGACTCGATCGGCAACAGGCTGATGCCTTCGATCGCCTGGGTCACTTTGTTGAAGTGCGGCAGGTCGATGGAGCGGAAGAACAAGTCGTCGATGTTCAGGCGCTGCGGTTCTTTCTCGAATACCTTGAACTTGTCGCTGCTCGGCGGCGGGGTTTCCGGCACCACGGACTCGGCGTAGGCGATCGCCACCGGGCCAGCCAGGCTCATGAACAAGTCATTGGCGTCGAGGCGAATGGTTTCGCCGATGTCGATGCCGGCGCGACGGAAATAGTTCTGGTCGTAGTCAGTCGTGACCGCTTGCGCCGTCAGAATGTTGAAGATCTGCTGCGAGATGTATTGGTTGGCGTGCTTTTCCATCGCGTTGACGTCGATGTTCTGAATGTTGCCGTCATCGCTTTCTTCGGCATACCGCATGATGTCGTTGGAGATCAGCATCATGGCGTTCCATGGGCGGATCCGACCCATGACACTGGCTTCGCTGCTGTCTTCGTTGGCGAAGTTGTAGGAGAAGTCCCACTCTTCCGACAGGTATTTGCACAACAGGCGACCGGCGTTGATGTGCAACGCCTCGGACATTTCGCTGCGGTGGTCGGAAATGTTCGGCAGCACGCAGATGCCGCTGGTGAAGATCGGCTCGAAGACGAAGGAATGACCGCTCTTGCCGTCGTGTTCATCCATCGGCTTGGTGTCGAACGTCTTGTTCATGTACGAGTGCTGCTGGGCCAGGCCGAATTCCGAGGCCATGCCCGAACCGGTACCGCCGCCGGCACTGAAGATCGAGAAATACAGGCGCGACTGGTTGGCCTTGATCCCGCAGCTGTCGATCAGGTACGAGTGAATCATCTTCCAGTCAGGGCTGGAGAAACGCTGGGTGTCCTTGTTCAGGATGATCTTGGCCAGGTACTGACCGAGGATTGGCGCGTTACCGGCGCCACCGGCGTGGACTTCCGACAAGTCCATGATCTTCATTTTGCTGTAGTCGCGCAGGAAGCCGCTCTTTTCGCCCTTGCGCGAGAAGCGGATGCGACCGGCGATGTCTTTGTCCAGGTCGCCAAGCATCACCAGCGGCTCGACCAGGAACACCGGTTTGGTGGCCTTGTTCGGCCCCAGGCGCAGGTTGTTGCGGATCCACTGGGCCGGGCTGTAGCCCTTTTCGGCGTAGCGTTTGTCCGGCGACAGGCGATCTTCGTTGTTGAATTCGTTGAGGTAGAACTTGCGCGCGTTGTACACCAGTTCCGCGACGTCGAGCGCGATGTTGGAACCGCAACGTCCGAGGCCGATCAGGCACACCGAGGGAAATTCCTGATCGCTGTGCTGTTCGTTGTCGCCTTCCAGGTGCGGTGGGCGCGGGAACACCATGTCGCGCAGGCCATCGAGGTTATCGAGGATGCGGTCGGTGTTGGTTTCGGTGAAATACAGGTATTGCTGACTGGCCAGCGGACGTGACGGGATCAATGGCTTCGACGATGAGGGGCTGTTCGCCGCGGGGCTCAGTGTCAGGTCGGAAACCGTAGTGGCCGGATTATTTTTAGAAGTCATTGGGCGCCATGTACCTGGGCTGGTTAGCTCGGCGACACGGTGTCGTCGAACCTTCACGGAATAGGAACTCGCGACTTTTTTAGCGCGTATTTTGCCCAAGCGTCAGGGACAAAGCCTGAGCGTCGCTCGGGGGAATCCTTTCCTTAGTCATGAAGAATCGGCCAATATTCGGCGATCTTTAATCAAAAGGAGGCTAAATGATGTCAACCCTACCTTCGTTGAGTTTTGCCGGAATCGGCCTGATGGGCTTGCCCATGTGCCTGCGTCTGTTGGCGGCGGGGTATCCGCTGACGGTGTGGAATCGCAATCCGGCCAAATGCGCAGCGTTGGTCGAGGCCGGTGCCCGGCAAGTGGCAACGGCGGCTGAACTGGCTCAGCACGCCGATGTGCTGATGCTGTGTCTGGCGGACACGGCGGTGGTGCACGAGGTGGTTTTCGGCCCGGCAGGGATTGCCGAGGGGGCGAAAAGTGGTCAGCTGCTGGTGGACTTTTCCAGTCTGGAACCGACGGCGACGCGGGAAATGGCATCGACGCTGGCCAGCCAATGCGGCATGCGCTGGCTGGACGCGCCGGTGTCCGGTGGGGTCGTCGGCGCCGAGGCCGGCAGCCTGGCGATTATGGTCGGCGGCGAAGCACCAGACCTTGAGCGAGTCAGGCCGGTGCTGCTGAACCTCGGTCAACGGGTGACTCACATGGGCGGTGTCGGCGCCGGGCAGGTGACCAAGGCCTGCAATCAGATGATTGTTGCCTGCAATGCGCTGGTGATTGCTGAAGTGGTGGCACTGGCCGAGCGCTCCGGAGTCGACGCCAGCCTGATCGCCGAGGCGCTGGCGGGAGGGTTCGCCGATTCAAAACCGCTGCAGATCCTCGCCCCGCAAATGGCCGAGAGTCGCTTCGAACCAGTGAAGTGGCACGTGCGCACGCTGCTTAAAGACCTAGACACCGCGGTGAAATTCTCCCGCGAACAGGGTTCGGCCACGCCGATCAGTGGATTGGCCGCACAACTGATGCGCCTGCATGGGGGGCAGGGCTTTTTGGAAAAGGATCCGTCGACGTTAGTGCGGATGTACCGTAAGCCAGATTCAAGGGACTGACGATGCGCAGGTGTTTGCGCTGGTTGATTTCGTTCAGCACCCCAGGCAATTCGGTCAGAGGCACTGGACGGCTGAGCAGATAGCCTTGAACAAAGTCGCAACCCTGGCGTTTGAGGAAGTCATATTGCTCGATGGTTTCGACGCCTTCGGTGACCACCTGCAGATGCAGGGTGTGGGCCATCATGATTATGGCCTGGACGATTTCCATGTCCTGGGTGGCCTTGGGAATGTCCTGGATGAAAGAGCGGTCGATTTTCAGAGTGTTCAGGGGCAGGCGCCGGAGGTAGGCCAGGGATGAATAGCCGGTGCCGAAGTCGTCGATCGACAACGAGACTCCGAGGGCGCGGATCTGCCGCAACAGCACCAGGGTCTTGGCAAGGTTGCCCATCAAGGCGTTTTCAGTCACTTCCACTTCCAGCCGTTGTGGCGCCACCCCGGTGACGCGCAGGGCGTGCTCGATTTCATCGGCCAACTCTTCGCGCGCAAGGTTCAGGGTCGAGCAGTTCACGGCGATCTTGAGGTCTTCGCACCCCTGGCGGGACAGTTCGCCAAGGTCTTCGCAGGCCTTGCGCAAGACCCAGTTGTCCAGTTCGGCGATCAGGCCGTTAGCCTCGGCAATCGCAATGAATCGATCCGGTGTCAGCAGCCCGTGAACCGGGTGTTGCCAGCGAATCAACGCTTCGAGTTTGGTGACCAGGCCGGTTTTCAGGTCATAGATCGGTTGGTAATACAGTATCAACCCGTCGTCTTTACGCAGGGCGTCGCGCAATTCTTCTTCGACTTGCAGTTCCAGTGTGGCGCGGGCCCTCATGTGTGGACTGAAAAAATGCAGCCCGTTGCGCCCGCTGCCCTTGGACTGGTACAGCGCCAGGTCGGCGTTTTTCAGCAACTCCTCGCAGGTCGTACCATCTTGCGGAAAAACGCTGATGCCGATGCTGGTGGTCATGACCATGCTGCGCCCGGCCAGCTCGATCGGGTCTTTCATTTTCAGCATGATGCGCTGGGCCATGTTCCGGGCTTCTTCAAGGTCATGCAGGCCGATGAGGATGCAGAACTCGTCTCCACCGAAGCGCGCCACCACATCGTCGTGGCTGCGCACCGTGCCCTTGATGTGGCTGGCCAGGACCTTGAGCAATTCATCGCCGGCGTCATGGCCGAGGCTGTCGTTGATGCGTTTGAAGTGATCGATGTCGAGGAACATCACCGCCAGCATGCCGCCTTCATTGGACTTTTCGAGCAGTTTTTCGGCGAAAATCTGGTTGAAGCCACGGCGGTTGATCAGGTTGGTCAGCGCGTCGTAGTGCGCCACCTGTTGCAGCGACAAGCGCGCCTGATCCAGTTGACTGAGCAGGGTGTTGACCCGCTTGAGGTCCGAATCCTTGTGTTGCAGCTTCTTGTCGGCCAATGCCGCGCTGATGCTGCTGCCGATGATCAGCAAGGTCATCACCGCCACCGTCAGCCCCAGTTGCAGGTGGTTGTTGTCGCTGGGCAGCGGCTGGGGACTATCGATGGGAAGCACCAGGTTGAGCGCCGCCATGCCGGTGAAATGCATGCTGACGATGCCGGCTCCGAGCACCAGGCTAGCGGTGTATTTGAGCAGTTGATGAACCACGCCGCTGCCTTCGCGCAGATGACGGGAAATCAACAGGGCCGCCAGGCTGGCGCCAATCGCGATCACGATAGAGAGGGCGAACAGGGCGGGGTTGTAATAAGCCGTCGCATTCGAGCGCATGGCGGCCATGCCCACGTAGTGCATGGTCGCGATACCCAGGCCGATCCATACCGCGGCCCGCAGGGTTTGCCAGAAAGTCAGATGAGGATGGCTGAGGGTATGCATCGCCAGCCACGAGGCCGTCAGTGCAAACAACAACGAGATCAGGGTGATGGGTAACTGGTAATGGATTTCGATCGGGACCTGGAAGGCCAGCATGCTGACAAAGTGCATGGCCCAGATACCGCCCGCCAGGCACCCGGCGCCGATCCAGCGCCAGAGTCGTTGGGACGTGGATTTTTCGGCATGGCCGACCCGTTCGGTGATGTCCAGTGTGGCGAAGCCGGTCGCACAGGCGACCACATAAGCCAGCAACACCAGAAAGGGGTTATGGGAGCAATTGAGGATGACCTGGCCGGTCTCAGGCAGTTGAGTCGTGAAATATAAAGCAGGCCAATCCATCGGACGCCTCGTATTTGTCCCTGCCGACACCATGAACCCTGGCGAATGTGGTGGAGTATAGAAGTCATACAAAGAGTGCAAGCCGTGGTGGCATATTGCTCTCGATGATTTTGAAATTAGTGGGCCCAGGTTTTAGGCAATTTGCTCATAAGGGAGTTCGAACTCCGGTTGCAGAGCCGGCAGCCCAAAGGCTGCCCGCGCCGCGTCGCAATCCACATTTGCCTCGCCATTGGCCCAAGAGGCGTCGAACTCCCGGCAGGTACTGGAGCGCTGATCGTAAATCGAGCACTGCACGGTGTTGCCGACCTCGCCGACCAGCCCGACGCAGCGAGTGGGTTTGCAGTCCGTGCCCAGCATGGCCACCCGGCTGGGGCTGATGGGTGCGACAAGCTCGTCAGGCACCGTTCCCCCGGCCGAGGTGCATTCACCCCAGAAAAAAGACACGCGAAAATGAGAACAGCAGGCACCGCAGTTCAGACACGGACTGGCTTCGGACATGGGCGATAATCAAAGGAGGGATGGGGGACACGGTGGGGTGGACAAGGCCGCTATTCTAGGCTTCGCCGTGGACTTGGGAAGGGGGGCGCAAAGGTATTTTTCAAGGCGACCAGCGGCGGTGAAAACACCGACCTTAGTCACACCACAAATCCCTTGTCGGAGTTAGCCTGCTCCGGGCGGTGTTCCGACGATTGCGGTCTGACATTCAAAGAATCTGGTGACTGATAAAAAGCTATCGCTAGCAGGCTAGCTCCCACAGGTAGGGTGTTGCGCCATGGGCTGGTATCAGCATTACGAATAATTACAGACAGCTCCAGCGGGCCTGACTAGATTGGAGGTTCCGGGGACAGCGAGGCCCCAATAACAATAAAAGAGACGGACCCCATGCAGAACTCGACCCAAGCGGCGAATGCCTGGCGCATTCTGTTCCTGCTGTTCCTGGCCAACCTGTTCAACTTCTTCGATCGCACCATCCCGGCCATCATCATCGAACCGATCCGCATGGAATGGCACCTCAGCGACTTTCAGTTGGGGATCATCGGTACTGCATTCACCATCGTTTACGCCATTGCCGGCCTGCCGCTGGGGCGCATGGCTGATACCGGTTCGCGCAGCAAACTGATGGGCTGGGGCCTGGCGGCGTGGAGTGGCCTGACGGCGGTCAATGGGCTGGTGGGCAATTTCTGGGCGTTCCTGATCGTGCGCATGGGCGTCGGCATCGGCGAAGCCAGTTACGCACCGGCTGCCAACTCGCTGATCGGCGACCTGTTCCCGGCTCACCGTCGCGCGCGGGCCATGGGCATTTTCATGCTCGGCCTGCCACTGGGCCTGCTGCTGGCGTTCTTCACCATTGGCGCAATGGTCAAAGCATTCGACAGCTGGCGTGCGCCGTTCTTCATCGCAGCGGTGCCGGGGCTGATTTTGGCGATCTTCATGTTCTTCATTAAAGAGCCGAAGCGCGGCGCGGCGGAAACCGTGCAGGTCTCGCAAGAGAAAGTCGACAAGCCGATCCGGCGAATTCTGGCGGTGCCGACCTTTCTTTGGCTGGTCATGGCCGGGTTGTGCTTCAACTTTGCTACTTATGCCTGCAACTCGTTTCTGGTGCCTATGCTGCAGCGTTACTTCCTGATGCCGTTGCAGGAAGCGGCGGTGGCGACCGGGGTGATCGTCGGCGTGACCGGTTTGTTCGGGTTGACGCTCGGCGGCTGGGTCGCCGACAAGATTCACCAGCGAGTGGCCAGTGGGCGACTGCTGTTTGCGGCGTTCAGCCTGATCGTCTCGACTGTGTGCACGGCGTGGGCGCTGCATGCCGGGCGGATCGAGATTGGGGTGTTCGTGGCGGTGTTCAGTGTGGGTTGGCTGTTCGCTTACAACTTCTATACCTGCGTTTACACGGCGATTCAGGATGTGGTCGAACCGCGCTTGCGGGCCACGGCGATGGCGCTGTTCTTCGCCGGCTTGTACTTGCTGGGCGGTGGTTTGGGGCCGGTAGTGGTGGGCGGTTTGTCCGACCACTTCGCGCATACGGCGATGGCTGCGGCAGGCGCCGAGCAGATGACCGAGGCGTTCAAGGCGGTCGGATTGCATGACGCGATGTACCTGATTCCGGTGGCGCTGTTTTTCACCATGGTGTTTCTGTTTTTGGCGTCGCGGTGTTTTGTTCGGGATGCGAAGCGGATGAAGGAAGGGTTGGTCGGGGTGGTTGAGCCTGAGGTTGCAGCGGCGACTGCATAAACGCCTTCGCGAGCAAGCCCGCTCCCACATTTTGAAATGCATTCCAATGTGGGAGCGGGCTTGCTCGCGAAGGGGTCATCAGCATCACCGGATAGATAACTGGCAATAAAAAAGGCCCGCATCACTGCGGGCCTTCTTGTTTCAGCGGTGGAGCAGGGCGGTTTAACCCGCCACCAACACCCGAATCGCTTCCAGTCGCAACGCGGCTTTATCCAGCATCGCCAAACCTTGCTCGCGCTGTTTGCGCAGGGCAACCAGTTCACTGTCGCGCACGGTTGGGTTGACCGCTTGCAGTGCGGTCAGGCGCGCCAGTTCTTCGTCCGTATCGGCCGCCAGACGACGTTGCGCTTCGGCAACCCGCTCGGCGTGACGCGGGAAGATTTTCTCTTCGCCGGCGTTGATCCGTGGCGTCAGCTGATCGCGCTGGGCCTGGATGAACTTGTTGGCGCTGGCGCGTGGCACGCTTTCCAGCTGGTCGTTCAGGGTTTCGAACGACACTCGGCCCGACAGGTCGTTGCCATTGGCATCGAGCAGGCAGCGCAGGGCGGCCGGCGGCAGGTAACGGCCCAGTTGCAGCGAGCGCGGCGCAACCACTTCGCTGACGTAGAGCAGTTCCAGCAACACGGTGCCCGGTTTCAGCGCCTTGTTCTTGATCAATGCCACGGCGGTGTTGCCCATCGAGCCGGACAGCACCAAATCCATGCCGCCCTGCACCATCGGGTGCTCCCAGGTGATGAACTGCATGTCTTCGCGAGACAGCGCCTGGTTGCGGTCGTAAGTGATAGTCACGCCTTCTTCGTCGCCCAGCGGGAAGCTGGCGTCGAGCATTTTTTCGCTCGGCTTGAGGATCAGGGCGTTTTCCGAATGGTCTTCGCTGTCGATACCGAAGGCGTCGAACAGGGTTTCCATGTAGATCGGCAGGGCGAACTGATCGTCTTGTTCGAGAATGTCCTCGACCAGCGCATCACCTTCGCCCGCGCCGCCGGAGTTGAGTTCCAGCAAGCGGTCACGGCCGGTGTGCAGCTCGGCTTCCAGACGGTCACGCTCGGCACGGGCTTCGTCGATCAGCGCTTGCCACTCGCCATCGTCGGCATTTTCCAGCAGCGGCAGCAGGCGCGGGCCGAACTGATGCTGCAAGGCGTTGCCGGTCGGGCAGGTGTTAAGGAACGCGTTCAGCGCCTCGTGGTACCACTGGAATAGCCGTTCTTGCGGACTGGTTTCCAGGTACGGCACGTGCAGCTCGATGATGTGCTTCTGGCCGATCCGGTCCAGACGACCGATACGCTGCTCCAGCAGGTCCGGGTGCGACGGCAGATCGAACAGCACCAGGTGGTGCGAGAACTGGAAGTTACGACCTTCACTGCCGATTTCCGAGCAGATCAGCACTTGCGCGCCAAACTCTTCATCGGCGAAATAGGCAGCGGCACGGTCACGCTCAAGAATGTTCATGCCTTCATGGAACACCGTGGCCGGGATACCGGAGCGCACGCGCAGGGCGTCTTCCAGGTCCATGGCGGTTTCGGCGTGGGCGCAGATCACCAGCACTTTGGTGCGCTTGAGCATCTTCAGTTGATCGATCAGCCACTCGACGCGCGGGTCGAATTTCCACCAGCGTTCTTCTTCATTGGCGTCCGGCTGGGCCTGGAAGCTGACTTCCGGGTACAGCTCGGCGTGATCGCCCAGCGGCAGTTCGAGGTATTCGTCCGGGCACGGCAGCGGGTACGGATGCAGTTTACGCTCCGGGAAACCCTGCACGGCGGCGCGGGTGTTACGGAACAGCACGCGGCCGGTGCCGTGGCGGTCGAGCAGTTCGCGGACCAGACGGGCGCTGGCCTCGATGTCGCCATCGTTGACGGCGGCCAGCAGCGCTTCGCCTTCGTTGCCGAGGAAACCGTGAATGGTCTTGTGCGCTTCAGGCGACAGACGCCCCTTGTCCAGCAACTCCTGGACGGCTTCGGCCACCGGGCGATAGTTTTCGCTCTCGGCGCGGAAGGCGTGCAGGTCATGGAAACGGTTCGGGTCGAGCAGGCGCAGACGCGCAAAGTGGCTGTCCTGACCGAGTTGTTCCGGGGTCGCAGTCAGCAGCAAAACGCCGGGAATGACTTCGGCCAGTTGCTCGACCAGCGTGTATTCAGGGCTGGCCTTGTCTTCGTGCCACACCAGGTGGTGCGCTTCGTCGACGACCATCAGGTCCCAACCGGCGGCGAACAGCGCGTCCTGGGCCTTCTCGTCTTCCACCAGCCACTCGAGTGCAACCAGCGCGAGCTGGGTGTCTTCGAACGGGTTGGCGGCATCGCTTTCGATGAAGCGTTCTTCGTCGAACAGCGCGACTTGCAGGTTGAAGCGGCGGCGCATCTCGACCAGCCACTGGTGCTGCAGGTTCTCCGGCACCAGGATCAGCACGCGGTTGGCGCGGCCCGAGAGCAGTTGGCGATGGATCACCAGGCCGGCTTCAATGGTTTTGCCCAGGCCCACTTCGTCGGCCAGCAGAACCCGCGGCGCAATGCGGTCGGCGACTTCACGGGCGATGTGCAATTGGTGCGCGATCGGTTGCGCACGCACGCCACCGAGGCCCCAAAGCGCGGACTGCAACTGGCGGCTGGTGTGTTCCAGGGTGTTGTAGCGCAGGGAGAACCAGGCCAGCGGGTCGATCTGCCCGGCGAACAAACGGTCGCTGGCCAACCGGAACTGAATGAAGTTCGACAGTTGGGTTTCCGGCAGGGTGACCACTTCGTTCTGCGCGTTGAGGCCGTGGTAAACCAGCAGGCCATCGACGTCGTCGACTTCCTGGACGGTCAGTTTCCAGCCTTCGAAGTGAGTGATGGAGTCGCCCGGCGAAAATCGCACGCGGGTGAGGGGCGCATTCCGTAGCGCGTACTGGCGAGTCTCGCCAGTGGCCGGATAGAGCACGGTCAACAAGCGGCCGTCCTGTGCCAGAACGGTGCCTAAACCCAGCTCGGCTTCGCTGTCACTGATCCAGCGTTGCCCCGGTTGATACTGCTGCGCCATGCTGCCTGACTCCCACCTTGAAAAAGCGGGCTATCTTAACGGAATGAGGGCTTCAGGGCCAAAGGACTCTCATAAAAACTCGCACTCTTACGTTAGCCCAGCGACGCGATGCTTGCAGGTCGGGGCACCAATCGGTGCCAAACCGGTCACAGTTTGCGACCGATGGCTCAAGTCGCCATCCCCGCAGCCGACAGCATGCTGACAGGAGACTAAATAATTATGCTGCCACCGATGCTCCCCTTGAGTGCCGTGCCGATCACGTCACAGCAGGACCCGATCCGTCAGCGCCCGGATATTCCGCCTGTCGTGCCGGTGCAGGAAAGCTCCAACGAAAGCACCATCGACTTGCAACAACGCGACCCCGAGGAAGCGGCTTTTCAGCTGCGCGAAGAACAGCGGCGCAAGCAGGAGCGGGAACGGCGGCGTCGTGAAGCCGATGAGGACCCGGAGGAGCATCTCGCGGTACCGGGTGTCGAGCTCAATGCCGACAATACCGTGCCGGTGGCGCCGTTGATGGAAGATCAGCCGCGCCAGGGGTTGTGGGTCGATATCCAGATTTGAGGTTGTGGCTGGTCAGCGCTGCCGTGAGACCGCATTATTGTGACAACCCTGCCATACGATGTACTGAGCACCATGAGCCAAGACGACAAGCTGATTGATCTCAATTCCGAACGCGCCAAGCGGGTTCATGACCTTAATGAAAAGCGTCTGAATGAAGTGCGGCAGGCGTTTGAGCAGGCGATGCCGTTGGGTAAAGCCAAGAAAAAGCCGAAGAACAAACCGAAAAAGCGTTGAAACACCCTGCATCGGTTGATGCAGGTCAGTTATTTCCCCTCCTTTACGCCCTGTCTTGGGCGACATTGATCCCGGTCAATTTTCTCTTCTGCCTGATTGGTTAACTTAGCCCTATCGCAACAGGGCAAGTGCAGGAGAGCCGTCATGTTTTTCGACAACGTGGTGATCGCCGGGGTGCTGACAGTCGGCCTCATGGTTCTGTTTTTCGCAGGGTTCGGATTTTTTATCTGGAAGGATTCGCATAAGCGTAAACCGTAGATCTTTCTGGATGTAATGAGCACGCAAGGCATTTTGGGCAACTTCGGTTGCCCTTTTTTTTGCTTGCGAGAATCTAACTGACGATAAGGAACCCTGTGGGAGTGGGCTTGCTCGCGATATAGGTTGGCCTGATAGCCGACCTATCTTTCTCAGGTGTACATATCCATTCCCGCGGTAACGGCCGCTTATGGTTTCGCCCTTACGGCGACTCACTTTTTTTCAAACCGGAAACGCCAAAAAAAAGTAAGCAAAAAAAGGCTCGCCCCGAACGTCCGGCCCCTCGCCTGGGCTCGGCGTTCCTTCGCTCCGGCATTCATCTGGGGGCATCGCCTCCGGTCGGCTTCGCTTCGACCTCCTCTCGATGTGTGCGGCTTCGCCGCACGGCGCTACGCGCCCACCCCCCAGATGAATGCCTCCACTCAGCCTCCCGAAAGGGCGGGCAGATCAAGATCAAGAGCTGCAGGCGAGCTAACGCTCGGCCTGTTGAGTGGTGAGAAGCGAACGGCACACGCCGATCCCCTGTGGGAGCGAGCCTGCTCGCGATGGCGGCCTGACAGCCGACCAGTTTCTTGCAGATGTGCCCAGTTCCCCTGTGGGAGCGGGCTTGCCCGCGAAGGCTTCCTCATGGGCAACCAACTCTTTTGACAACTACGAAGGCCGAATTTCAGGCCATAAAAAAGGCGCGAACCTCACGGAACGCGCCTCTTTTGTCGCAGCGATGTATCAGCTGCCCAGTGCCTTCGACGCCAGCCAGAACAGGCCAGCCGACAGGCCCACCGTCGCGGGCAGGGTCAGGACCCAGGCCAGCAGGATGGTTCTCACGGTGCCGCCTTGCAGGCCGCTTTTGTTGGCGACCATGGTGCCGGCAACGCCTGAGGACAGGACGTGGGTGGTGGAGACCGGCAGGCTGAAGATGTTGGCCATGCCGATCAGGCTCGCGGTGGTGATCTGTGCCGACATCCCTTGGGAGTAAGTCATGCCCTGCTTGCCGATCTTCTCGCCGATGGTCAGCACCACGCGTTTCCAGCCGACCATGGTCCCCAGGCCCAGGGCCAGGGCGACCGCCAGAATCACCCAGAACGGGGCGTATTCGGTGGTGGTGGTCAGGTCTTTGCGCAGTTTGTCCAGGTCAGCCTTTTCACGGGCAGCGAGGCCAGGCAGCTTGCCGACTTTCTTCGCCGTGTCATCCAGGCAGAGCAGGTAGCGACGCACTTCGATGCGGCTTTCCGGCGACAGGGAGTGGTAATCCGCCACACCTTTAAGGGTGTCGAGCAGGGCGGTGATGGTCGGTTCGGTCTGTTGCGGGTTGCAACGGAATTTCTCCGGCAGATCGCCTTCCACGCTTTTGCCCAGGGCCAGGTATTCGCCCAGGGTGTCGGCGTTGCGCTTGTAGAACTGGCTCAAGTGCAGGGTCGCATCGCGGGTCCGTTCGATCTGGTAGGTCGTGCTGCCCAGGTCGAGTACGAACTGCGCCGGCACGATACCGATCAGTACCAGCATGATCAGGCCGATACCTTTCTGGCCGTCGTTGGAACCGTGCACGAAGCTCACGGCCATGGCCGAAATGACCAGCACCAGGCGGTTCCAGAACGGCGGGTGTTTCTTGTCGTCGATCTTGCGGCGCTGTTCCGGTGTCTTGTGCATCTTCGACAGGGGACGCCACCATTTAAGGCCGATAAGTATCAGAGCTGCGACCAGGAAGCCCGCC
The DNA here is from genome assembly GCF_059695705.1 of Pseudomonas sp. LBUM1669. NCBI lineage: Bacteria > Pseudomonadati > Pseudomonadota > Gammaproteobacteria > Pseudomonadales > Pseudomonadaceae > Pseudomonas > Pseudomonas sp. LBUM1669. The sequence goes on from NZ_CP166784.1 coordinate 1,529,000, forward strand.
ATTGGCGAGAACACCAGGGACGCACCGATGTCGATCGCTTTCTGCCAGTTCACGCCATCGGCCAACGGAATGTCGTTGATCAACGCGTTGGCCAGGCCGACACCGAGGATCGAACCGATCAGCGTGTGGGAACTGGAGGCCGGAATACCGAAGTACCAGGTGCCCAGGTTCCAGGTGATGGCGGCGGCGAGCAGCGAGAACACCATGGCCAGCCCGTGACCGGTGTTCACATTGATCAGCAGCTCTACCGGCAGCAGGTGGACGATGGCATACGCCACGCCGACACCGCCCAGCAGCACGCCGAGAAAGTTGAACACACCGGAAAAGAACACCGCCAGATGAGGCGGCATGGCTTTGGTGTAGATAACGGTGGCCACCGCGTTAGCAGTGTCATGAAAGCCGTTGATGAACTCGAAGGCGAGGACAAAGGCCAGGGCGAGCAAGAGGCTCACAAGCACCCAAGCATCCAGTCCGCTGAATAAATCGATCATGAAGGTTTTCTGACCCGGTCATAAGGGGGCGCGATTATGCCAGAAAAGACTGCTAATCGATGCACTAGGTGCTCATCGGTAACATTCTTCAACGAATTAGTTTGTGACGATAGCCTGTCCCCGAGGTTTTTACCGGGTTTTGCAAGTCATTGAATTCAGATGAAAAGGCCGCAGCCGCAAGGGTTTCTCTCGTGAGGCCGAGAGGCTTGAACACTTGTGTGAAATATCTGAGAAGAGGGTCAGGCAAGTGCCATTTGCCTCATCGGTAGGGTGAGGTGGCCGCTGCCCGCTTGTAGCGGGCGCGAAAGGCATCATCAGAACACCCCGCTTTTAACGGGTGCCGATGCAGACCCTTGAAAGGATTCAGGCCGAGGTGATTATGGCTCTTCGGCTTTGAGTTCCTTTTCCATCTTCTGCAATTCCTGGGTGAATGCCTGATCCTGAACGGTGGCGCGTTTACGCCAGGGTTTGCGTTCGGGTTCGGGCTGAGCGGCGTAGGTGGTGACTTCCCCGCCGTAAACTTCCTTGTAACGTTGTTCCTGGCGCTCAAGTTCCGCGCGCAGTTCGTCTTTCGTCACAGTGCTACCTGTATGAGTTGAGATAAATTCTGGTGAAACGCACTGCAGGAATCTATTGACCACACTCGTCGAAAGGACAATGCCTGAAAAAGCATCGTTTTTTACGGCGTGCGAACAATACTTCCATGTTGCAGGCGGCCACGGCACCAGAGAAAAACAGCTGACGTAGCATCAGTTACCTGTTTCAGCGAGCGTGTTGGCGGAGCATATGAAATGAGCGTCAAGCGCTTGCTGCGCGCAGCGACGATAGAATACCGGGCTGCGGAGTAGCGTAATCGGCACGTAAAAACCGCTTCGCCACTGAGGTGCATTATAGCGGTCGATCCGAATAACACTATCTCTTGAGAGTTAAAAGTAGTTCTACCTGTGTGATTGTTTTGTTACTCGCAACTTTCAGCGGTAACTACGGTGTGGATGATGTCACCTTGCGACGATGTCTTTCTGACGCCATAAAGTCGAACAAGTTACCCCGATTACATCGCCCTTTAAATCAGCGACCCAACAAGAATAAAAGCATGTAGTGGGCGCCGCGAAAATCAGGACGCGCAGGTTGGTATTTCCGGTGACGCCGATTGCGATTATCGGTCGATGGTTCGATAATCGCCCAATCTTGCGGCCTGTGGCTTGTGTGCAAGACCCGAAGCCGAATGTAATAGCCGCTGATCCGTGTAGGAAAAGGACCTGATATGAACGATCAAATGCGCAATTCCTTCGCTTCAGTGGCGCCGCCGATCGTGGCCTCGCCCGCCAAGCGAATCCAGGCCCTGACCGGCGACCCGGATTTCATGACGTCACTGGCACGGGGATTGGCGGTGGTTCAAGCGTTCCAGGAGCGCAAACGGCACCTGACCATTGCCCAGATCAGCCACCGCACGGAAATCCCCCGCGCCGCTGTACGACGTTGCCTGCACACTCTGATCAAACTCGGCTACGCCACTACCGATGGTCGCACCTATTCGCTGCTGCCCAAAGTGCTGACGCTCGGCCATGCCTACTTGTCCTCGACGCCTTTGGCGGTGTCCGCCCAGCCGTATCTGGACCGCATGAGCGAGCAACTTCACGAGGCCTGCAACATGGCCACGCTGGAGGGCGACGACATTTTGTACATCGCTCGCTCGGCAACCACCCAGCGCCTGATTTCCGTCGACCTGTCGGTGGGCGGGCGGTTGCCGGCCTATTGCACGTCGATGGGCCGGATTCTTCTCGCGGCACTGGACGACACGTCGCTTCGTGAATACCTCGACCATGCAGAGTTCCAGGCCAAGACCAGCCGAACCTTGCACACCCCCGAGGCGTTGCTCGAATGCCTGCAGGAAGTGCGGCAACAAGGCTGGTGCATCGTCGATCAGGAACTGGAGCAGGGCCTGCGTTCGATTGCCGTTCCGGTGTACGACGCTTCGGGCCAGGTGGTGGCCGCGCTCAACGTCAGTACCCACGCCGGACGGGTCAGCCGCAACGAGCTGGAGCAGCGTTTCCTGCCTGGTTTGTTGAGCGCCAGTCGTGACCTCAGCGCCCAGTTGTTTGCCTAAGCTGTTCGATAAACGCACAGAGTCGCGTTTATCGAATTGACGCTGTTTCCCCTGGATCATTACTGTCGCGGCAACGCCAGCCCCAGGCTGGCACCTGTCCGACTGCGTTCTTGCGTGGAATAAAAATAATGAACCAGCCTCAGTCTGCTGTAGGGAACTGCCTCGATGTGCAGTCCTTCATCAATGCTCAACCCATTTCGCGCTACCAATGGCGAGTGGTGATCCTGTGTTTCCTGATTGTTTTCCTCGATGGCCTCGATACCGCGGCCATGGGCTTCATCGCGCCGGCCCTGTCTCAGGACTGGGGCATCGATCGGGCGAGTCTCGGCCCGGTAATGAGTGCCGCGTTGATCGGCATGGTCTTCGGCGCACTGGGCTCCGGTCCCTTGGCTGACCGCTTTGGGCGAAAAGTCGTACTGGTCGGCGCGGTATTGTTATTCGGCGCTTTCAGCCTGGCCTCGGCGTACAGCACCAACGTCGATCAACTGCTGGTGCTGCGCTTCCTCACCGGTCTGGGCCTTGGCGCCGGCATGCCGAACGCCACCACCCTGTTGTCGGAGTACACCCCGGAGCGCAAAAAATCCCTGCTGGTGACCAGCATGTTCTGCGGCTTCAACCTCGGCATGGCCGGTGGCGGGTTTATCTCGGCCAAGCTGATTCCGGCCTTCGGCTGGCACAGTTTGCTGCTGATCGGTGGGATTCTGCCGTTGATCCTCACCGTCGTGTTGCTGTTCTGGCTGCCGGAGTCGGCGCGTTACCTGGTCGTGCGTAACCGCGGCACCGACAAAGTGCGCAAGGCCCTCGCACCGATCGATCCGACCGTCGTCGCCCAGGCGTCGAGCTTCAGCGTGCCGGAACAGAAAACCGTGAAGGCGCGCAACGTGTTCGCGGTGATCTTCTCTGGCACCTATAGCACCGGCACCTTGCTGCTGTGGCTGACCTACTTCATGGGGCTGGTGATTGTTTACCTGCTGACCAGTTGGCTGCCGACGCTGATGCGTGACAGTGGCGCGAGCATGGAACAAGCGGCGTTCATTGGGGCGCTATTCCAGTTTGGCGGGGTGCTGAGCGCAGTAGGCGTGGGCTGGGCGATGGACCGGTTCAATCCGCACAAGGTCATCGGCATTTTCTACCTGCTGGCCGGGGTGTTTGCCTACGCGGTAGGACAGAGTCTGGGCAACATCACGATTTTGGCGACGTTGGTCCTAGTGGCCGGGATGTGTGTCAACGGTGCGCAATCGGCGATGCCGTCGCTGGCGGCGCGGTTTTATCCGACTCAGGGGCGGGCGACCGGGGTGTCGTGGATGCTCGGGATTGGCCGGTTCGGCGCGATTCTCGGGGCGTGGATGGGCGCGACGCTGCTTGGATTGGGCTGGAATTTTGAGCAAGTGCTGACGGCGCTTGTGATTCCGGCGGCCGTGGCGGCCACGGCGGTGGTGATCAAGGGCATGGTCAGTCATGCGGATGCGACCTGACAGTCTGATCCGGATTCTTTGGCGCGTTTGATGGCCTCTTCGCGGGCAAGCCTCGCTCCTACAGGAATGATGATGTCCGTGATTTCGCGAACACCACCAAACCGTAGGAGCGAGGCTTGCCCGCGAAGCCTTTAAGGATCGGTAGCGAGACAACAATCTGTTCGATAAACGAACACTCAGTCGATTATCGGATTGTTTGGCGTTTTGCACAGGCTTAACCTTCAGGCATTCCGGCGCTTAACCTCGCGCCTTTTTCATCCACTGTCGGTTCAAAACAAAACGGGAGCCTGCCCCATGGCTGAAATCCTTTCGCTGCACGACGCGGTGAAGCAATTCGTCAACGACGGCGATACCGTCGCGCTCGAAGGCTTCACTCACCTGATCCCTACGGCGGCAGGTCACGAAATCATTCGCCAGGGCAAGAAAGATCTGACGCTGGTCCGGATGACGCCTGACCTGATCTACGACCAGTTGATCGGCGCCGGTTGTGCTCGCAAGCTGATTTTCTCCTGGGGCGGCAACCCGGGTGTCGGTTCGCTGCACCGTCTGCGTGACGCGGTCGAGAAGCAGTGGCCGCACGCGCTGGAAATCGAAGAGCACAGCCACGCCGACCTGGCCAATGCCTACGTCGCTGGCGCCTCCGGCCTACCGTTCGCGGTGCTGCGTGCCTACGCCGGTTCCGACTTGCCGAAGGTCAACCCGCTGATCAAAACCGTCACCTGCCCGTTCACCGGCGAAGTATTGGCGGCCGTGCCTTCGGTCCGCCCGGACATCACCGTGATTCACGCACAGAAAGCCGACCGCAAAGGCAACGTGCTGCTCTGGGGCATTCTCGGTGTACAAAAAGAAGCAGCGCTGGCTGCCAAGCGCTGCATCGTTACCGTTGAAGAAATCGTCGACGACCTCAATGCACCGATGAACGCCTGCGTGCTGCCGACCTGGGCCCTGAGCGCGGTCTGCCACGTCCCTGGTGGCGCGCATCCGTCCTACGCCCACGGTTACAACGAGCGCGACAACCGCTTCTACCAGGCTTGGGACCCGATTGCCCGCGACCGTGAAACCTTCACTGCGTGGATCAACGAATACATCCACGGCTGCGCTGACTTCAGCGAGTTTCAGGCCAAGCTGGCCGCTGCTTCGGAGGCCAAGTAATGACTTACACAACCAATGAAATGATGACCGTCGCCGCCGCCCGCCGCTTGAAGAACGGTTCGGTGTGCTTCGTCGGCATCGGTCTGCCGTCGAAAGCCGCCAACCTGGCGCGGCTGACGTCCTCACCGGATGTCGTCCTGATCTACGAGTCGGGTCCGATCGGTGCCAAGCCAAGCGTGTTGCCGCTGTCGATCGGTGACGGCGAACTGGCGGAAACCGCCGACACCGTCATCCCCACCGGTGAGATTTTTCGCTACTGGCTGCAGGGCGGGCGTATCGATGTCGGTTTCCTCGGCGCCGCGCAGGTCGACCGCTTCGGCAACATCAACACCACGGTGGTGGGCGATTACCACGCGCCGAAAGTCCGCCTGCCAGGTGCTGGCGGCGCGCCGGAGATTGCCGGTTCGGCCAAAAGCGTTTTGATCATCCTTAAACAGTCCGCGCGTTCCTTTGTCGACAAACTCGATTTCATTACCTCGGTCGGACATGGCGAGGGAGGTGATTCTCGCAAGCGTCTCGGCCTGCCGGGCGCAGGGCCAGTCGGCATCATTACCGACCTGTGCATCATGGAGCCGGAAGCGGACACCCATGAATTCGTGGTCACCGCGCTGCACCCGGGCGTGACTCGCGAGCAAGTGATTGCCGCCACTGGTTGGGCAATTCGCTTTGCAGAAAATGTCGAAAATACGGCTGAGCCATCGGATGTTGAGCTGAAGGCGCTCAGAGACCTGGAAGCCCGCACCGCCGCCGCCCACGGCCAAGCCCCTGGAGAAGCGTGATGCGTGACGTTTATATCTGCGACGCGATTCGCACCCCCATCGGCCGTTTCGGCGGTGGCCTGTCCGCGGTGCGTGCTGATGACCTCGCTACCGTGCCGATCAAGGCGCTGATGGCGCGCAACCCGTCGGTGGACTGGACGGCTGTGGACGAGGTGTTCCTCGGCTGCGCCAACCAGGCCGGCGAAGACAACCGCAACGTCGCCCGCATGGCGCTGCTGCTGGCGGGCCTGCCGGAAAGCATTCCCGGCGTTACCCTCAATCGCCTCTGCGCGTCGGGCATGGACGCCATCGGCACCGCGTTCCGCGCCATCGCCAGTGGCGAAATGGAGCTGGCGATTGCCGGCGGCGTCGAGTCGATGTCCCGCGCGCCGTTCGTGATGGGCAAGGCCGATGCGGCGTTCTCGCGCAACATGAAACTGGAAGACACCACCATTGGCTGGCGCTTCATCAACCCGTTGATGAAAGCGCTATACGGCGTCGATGCAATGCCGCAGACCGCCGACAACGTGGCTGAAGATTACGAAATTTCCCGCGAGGATCAGGACGCTTTCGCACTGCGCAGTCAGCAGCGGACAGCCGCCGCGCAAGCTGCAGGATTTTTCGCTGAAGAAATCGTCGAAGTGCGGATTGCCCACAAGAAAGGCGAAACCGTCGTCAGCCAGGATGAGCATCCACGTGCCGACACCACGCTGGAAACCCTGGCCAAGCTGAAGCCGGTCAACGGTCCAGACAAAACCGTGACCGCCGGCAATGCTTCCGGTGTGAACGACGGCGCGGCGGCGATGATCCTGGCCTCCGCTGAAGCTGTAAAGAAACATGGCCTGACCGCCCGCGCCAAAGTGCTGGGCATGGCGAGCGCCGGCGTCGCACCTCGGGTGATGGGCATCGGCCCGGTGCCGGCAGTGCGCAAATTGACCGAGCGCCTCGGGCTTGCTGTCAGCGATTTCGACGTGATCGAACTCAACGAAGCCTTCGCCAGCCAAGGGTTGGCGGTACTGCGCGAGCTGGGCTTGGCGGACGACGCGGCTCAGGTCAACCCGAACGGTGGCGCCATCGCCTTGGGCCATCCGTTGGGCATGAGCGGTGCGCGTCTGGTCCTTACAGCGTTGCATCAGCTTGAAAAAACGGGTGGCAAGAAGGGGCTGGCGACCATGTGCGTCGGCGTCGGCCAGGGTCTGGCCTTGGCCATCGAGCGCGTCTGACGCCCGGCAGACTAATAAGAACAGAGGAAAGCGAAATGACTGACAAGCCTGGTTACCGTCGCCCGCAGGAAGGCACCCAGCCGGACTACCTGCACCCGACGTATCAATCCACCAACCGTCGCGCGCCGTCCAAGCCGTTGGTGTTTTTGCCGCATTCGTTGTCGGAAATTACCGGCCCGACCATCGGTGCCGAGCGTATCAACGAAAAGGACAACGACCTGACGGTGCAGCATGCGGGCGAACCGTTGGGCGAGCGCATCATCATCCACGGCCGCGTGCTGGATGAGGACGGCTTGCCGGTGCCGGGGATTCTGGTGGAGATCTGGCAGGCCAACGCCGCCGGTCGCTATAACCATGCCCGCGACCTGCACGACGCGCCGCTGGACCCGAACTTCACCGGCACCGGCCGCACCGTGACCGACGCCGATGGTTGGTACCAGTTTCAGACCATCAAACCCGGCGCCTATCCGTGGGGCAACCACCACAACGCGTGGCGCCCGGCGCACATCCATTTCTCGCTGTTCGGGCCGAGCATTCTGACGCGGTTGGTCACGCAGATGTATTTCCCGGGCGACCCGCTGCTGGCCTACGACCCGATCTACAACTGCGTACCGGATACCCGCGCCAAAGAGCGTTTGATCGCCACGTTTGATCTGGAAAAAACCATCCCTTCCTATGCCCTCGGTTATCGCTGGGACATCGTCTTGCGCGGCCGTGAAGCCACGCCGATGGAGAAATAAGATGACGCTGAACGCGACCACGTCCCACACCGTCGGGCCGTATTACCACATCGGCCTGACCTGGCTGAACCGCGAAGACTTGACCGTCGAACACACCCTCGGCGAGCGCGTGGCGATCACCGGGCAAGTCGTCGATGGCAATGGCGACTTCGTCAACGATGCGATGCTGGAAGTCTGGCAGGCCAACGCGGCCGGCAAATACGACCACCCCGAAGACGACCAGGCCAAGCCCCTGGACCCGAACTTCGAAGGCTTCGGCAGGGTGCCGGTGGATGCTGAAGGGCGTTTCCGCTTCACCACGATCAAACCCGGAACGGTGCAAGGCCTGAAGGGCTCGACCCAGGCGCCGCACCTGGTGGTGCTGGTGTTCGCTCGCGGGTTGGTGAAGCACTTGCTGACGCGGATTTATTTTGAGGGCGAACAGGCCAATGTGGCGGATCCGCTGCTGGAGTGTGTGCCGGCTGAACGCCGCAACACCTTGTTGGCGAAGAAGGATGCGTCCGGTGTGTACCAGTGGAATGTCGTCCTGCAGGGCACCGATGCCGAGACGGTGTTCTTCGACTATTAAATGAACACAGCTCCCACAGGGACATGTGTCGCTGATCTATCTGTGGAATGGGACTGTTGCAGAGTGTGTCTAGACTGCCATGGTCCCCAAAGAGTGAAGAACAATGACAACCCCCACCGCTATTCCAGCGCATTACACCGGCGAAGAGCGCAGCAAAAGGATCTTCGCGATTGTCGGCGCCTCGTCCGGTAACTTCGTGGTTTATATGTGCATGCAGCCGCTGTTCGGCATGCTCGCGGACAAGATCGGCCGACGTAACTCGATGCTGTGGTTCGGTGTATTGGGGACGCATCACGACCTTTGATCCATACGCGTGGGCCTCACCGGCCCATGCCTTCAGGGACTGTTTATGAACCAGCGACCGGGCAATCAATTGTTCGATGCCTATTTCACGGCCCGCGACATGCGGGAAGTGTTCTGCGATCAGGGCCGGGTGCAGGCCATGCTCGATTTCGAAGCGGCATTGGCCCGGGCCGAGGCGCGGGTGGGCTTGATTCCGCCATCGGCTGTCGCGTCGATCGAAGCGGCTTGTCAGGCGGGGCATTACGACTTTGCCGCACTCGGCGAGGCGATTGCCTCGGCGGGTAATTCGGCGATTCCGTTGGTCAAGGCGCTGGGCAAACAGATCGCCACTCACGATGCCGAAGCCGAACGCTACGTGCATCTGGGCGCCACCAGTCAGGACGTGATGGACACGGGTTTGGTGTTGCAACTGCGCCGCGCGCTGGAACTGATCGAAAGCGATTTGGCGCAACTGGGCGAAACGCTCTCCATCCAGGCTCAGCGTTACGTCGCCACACCGCTGGCTGGACGCACGTGGTTGCAGCACGCAACGCCGGTCACCCTCGGCATGAAAATCGCCGGTTGGCTGGGCGCCATCACCCGCAGCCGACAACGTCTGCAAGAACTCAAGCCGCGCCTGCTGGTGCTGCAATTCGGCGGCGCCTCGGGAACCCTGGCAGCCCTCGGCGACCAGGCGATGCCGATTGCCCAAGCCTTGGCCGGTGAGCTGCAATTGACGTTGCCGGATCAACCCTGGCACACCCAGCGTGATCGCTTGGTGGAATTTGGCGCGGTACTCGGTTTGATCGCCGGCAGCCTCGGCAAAACCGGTCGCGACATCAGCCTGTTGATGCAGACCGAAGCCGGCGAAGTGTTCGAGCCGTCGGCTCCGGGCAAGGGCGGTTCTTCGACCATGCCGCACAAACGCAACCCGGTGGGCGCCGCGGTGCTGATCGGTGCGGCGACTCGGGTTCCCGGTTTGCTCTCGACCCTGTTCAGCGCCATGCCGCAGGAACACGAGCGTAGCCTGGGCTTGTGGCATGCCGAATGGGAAACCCTGCCAGAGATTTGCTGCCTGGTGTCCGGCAGCCTCAAGCAAGCGTTGCTGGTGGCGGACGCACTGGAAGTGGACGCCGAGCGCATGGCCCGCAACCTCGACCTGACCCAGGGTTTGGTGCTGGCCGAAGCGGTGAGCATCGTCCTCGCGCAACGGGTTGGCCGCGACACCGCGCACCATCTGCTGGAGCAATGCTGCAAACGTGCTGTGGCCGAGCAACGGCATCTGCGAGCGGTACTCGGCGAAGAGCCGCAAGTAACCGCCGAGCTTTCTGCCCCTGAACTCGATCGTCTGCTGGACCCCGCCCATTACCTCGGCCAGGCCCGTACCTGGGTCGAGCGGGCGGTGGCTGAACATTCTGCGTTGACTGCCTGAAGGAGATTGCTGTGGCTTTCGTACAACTCGCCGAGGGCGAACTGAACTATCAAATTGAAGGGCCGCAAATAGACGGGCGGGACGACGCGCCGGTGCTGGTGCTCTCCAATTCGCTGGGCACTGATCTGCACATGTGGGACGCGCAAATCGCAGCGTTCTCCGAGCATTTCCGGGTGCTGCGTTTTGACACCCGTGGTCACGGCAAATCGCTGGTCACGCCGGGTCCGTACAGCATCGAGCAACTGGGCCACGACGTGCTGGCGCTGATGGATGCGTTGCACATCGAGCGCGCGCATTTTTGCGGGCTGTCCATGGGTGGCCTGATCGGCCAGTGGCTGGGCATCAATGCCGGTGATCGATTGAACAAACTGGTGGTGTGCAACACCGCCGCGAAGATTGGTGATCCGTCGGTGTGGAACCCACGGATCGAAACCGTGCTGCGTGACGGTTCGGCCGCGATGGTCGCCTTGCGCGATGCGTCGATTGCTCGTTGGTTTACCCCTGACTTTGCCGAGGCCAACCCGGCTGCCGCGAAGCGGATTACCGACATGCTCGCGGCCACTTCGCCTGAAGGTTATGCCGCCAACTGCGCCGCCGTGCGTGATGCCGACTTCCGTGATCAGCTATCCGCGATCAAGGTGCCGCTGCTGGTCATCGCCGGCACCGAAGACGCGGTCACGCCGCCGTCCGGTGGGCACTTTATTCAGGAACATGTGCAGGGCGCCGAGTACGCGGAGTTCTACGCTGCGCATTTGTCCAGCGTTCAGGCTGGCAGCGCGTTCAGCGAGCGGGTGCTTGCGTTTCTACTGGGTCATTGAGGAGATTTTCGTGGACGAAAAACAACGATACGACGAAGGCCTGGAAGTCCGTCGCGCGGTGCTCGGTGACGCCCATGTCGACCGCAGCCTGAATGCCCTGACCGAGTTCAACTCGGAGTTCCAGGAAATGATCACCCGCCACGCGTGGGGCGACATCTGGACCCGTCCGGGCCTGCCACGCCATACCCGCAGTCTGATCACCATCGCCATGCTGATCGGCATGAACCGCAACGAGGAACTCAAACTGCACCTGCGCGCCGCCGCCAACAATGGCGTGACCCGCGGCGAGATCAAGGAAGTGATCATGCAGAGCGCGATCTACTGCGGTATCCCGGCGGCGAATGCGACGTTTCATTTGGCGGAGTCGGTTTGGGATGAATTGGGGGTTGAATCGCGGGAGTGATCCTGGCGATTTGCGGTGTCTGAGCTGACGCCATCGCGAGCAGGGTCGCTCCCACAGGGGATGTCCGGTGAATACATGATTTGTATTCGCACAGGACCATTGTGGGAGCGAGCCTGCTCGCGATAGCGGTAGGTCAGCTTGCATCGATGGTGAATGACACACCGCCATCGCGGGCAAGCCCCGCGACCACAGGGTCAAGCGGTGGCGACAATGAAGATCCGCTTGAACGGAAACAGCGTGCGTCCATCGCATTCTCGCGGGTAATGCGCATGCACCCGCATCATGAAGTGATAAATGAACCGCGCCTGTTCCTCATCCTTTAAGCCTTGCATCACCGCCCGCAAGGCCGAGACCTTGATCCAGTCATAAATCGGCGACTTGCCGTCCACGACCTGCAACTGCTCGGTCTCCCAGATATCCAGCGTCCGTGTGATCGGTGAAAGCAACCGGTGGTAATTTTCCAGCGACAATAACGGCCGCGCCGCCATCGTCTCGCGCAGTTGTGGGGAGCCGAGCGGTTTGCCGTCGGAGCCGCCAACGTTGAGTGTATCGAGCATCAGTCCATACCAGACCGAATCCCGCCAGTCAGGCATGTGCGCCGCCAGGCAACCGCCCGGATTGAGATAACCTAGCAAACGCGGCAGCAACTGTTCGTGACCGTCGATGAAGTGCAGCACGGCGGCAGCAAAGAGCAGGTCGGCGGGTCGCTCCGGTTGCCAGTTCTGTAGATCGCACTGCTTCCACTGCGCGTTGATCGGCAAGCATCGGGCTTCCTGAAGCATCTGTTCCGAACTGTCGATGCCCATCAGGTGTGCGCGGGGCCAGCGTTTGGCCAAAACTTGCGTCGCGATGCCGGTGCCACACCCCAGGTCGTAGATGCGCTTGGGGTTTTTAATGTCGACACGGTCGATTAGCTCGTTCACCGGTCGTTGTCGAAGACGTGAGAATTGCTGGTAGGCCTTGGCGTCCCAGTCGCGTTTGACGGGAGCCGATTTGAGTGGAGTGATCATGAGGTGGTCCTCTGGTGATCAAGTGGTTGTCTTCCGATGACAGCCTGGCTCAAGTCTTGCGGACCAACATCAACAGATAACGGAAGTGGGAAGGGGTGGGATTTCGCCTGAGTCCTGTCAGGTTTTTTCACTGTAATTGAAGGTCGGCAAAGCGCCAGCCAATCGGACAGGTGGCGCAAATCCAGTGTGGGAGGGAGCCTGATCGCCGTACCGTCGCTCCCACATTTGATCGGGTGTTTACAGCAGGCTGATCGGATAGCTGACGATCAACCGATTCTCATCGAACTCGTTATTGCTGAAGTCCCGGCGGATGGTCGAGTTGCGCCATTTGACGTTGAGGTCCTTGAGCGCGCCGCTTTGCACGGTGTAGCCCAGTTCACTTTCGCGGCCCCATTCCTTGCCGTTGGTGATGGCGCCGGTGTGCACGTTGTCGCCGCTGATGTAGCGGTTCATCAGGGTCAGGCCGGGGATGCCGAGGGCGACGAAGTTGTAGTCGTGGCGCAGCTGCCAGGATTTTTCCCGGGCGTTGTCATAACTGGCGTTGTAGCTGTCGTTGGCCAGGGTGCCACCGCTGGTGCCGTTGACCCGCATCCAGGCGTTGTCGCCGGTGAGTTTTTGCAGGCCGACGTAAAAGGTGTGGCCGCCGTATTTGGCCGAGAACAGACCTGACCAGGTCTTGTTGTCCAGGTCGCCGGCTCGGGCGCTGCCGTCCTCCTTGCCGTAGAAGAAACCCAGGTTGGCGCCGAGGGTCCAGTCGCCAATGGGCTGACTGTGAATCAGATTCACGTACTGCTGGCTGTAGATGTCCTTGAGTTCGGCGTTCCACAGGCCGATCTGGGTACGCTTGTCGTTGAAGGCGTATTCGCCGCCCTGGAAGTTGAAGCGGTCGGAGGTAAAGGTCGGTTTTCCGGTCATCGACAGGTCGCTCATGCTGCTGTCGTCGCGCGGGCTATTGGCGCGGAACTGGCCGCCATAGAGCGTCAGGCCGGCGATTTCTTTCGAGGTGATCTGGCCACCACGAAAGGTTTGCGGCAGGGAGCGACCGTCGTCCGAGCGCAGGATCGGCAGCACCGGCATCCATTCGCCTACCTTGACTTCGGTTTGCGACAACCTGGCCTTGAACGCTACGTTGGTGCGACCGAAGTTGTCCGCCGGGCGGCCGTCGTGATCCAGCGGCAGCAACTGCGTCCCGCCCGTGCCTTTACCGCCATCGAGCTTCACCGAGTACAACCCCAGCACGTCCAAGCCGAACCCGACGGTGCCCCGGGTGAAGCCAGACTTGGCGTCGAGAATGAAACTTTGTGTCCACTCTTCCGCCTTGCCCTGGGCCTTGGTCGGGTTGGTGAAGTTGCGGTTGATGTAGAAATTGCGCAGGTTCAGGTTGACCTTGGCGCCCTCGACAAAACCCGACTCCTCGGCCATGGCGGGCAGTGCCGCGCTGGCCAGGGCGATGGCGATCAGGCTTGGGACGTAATACTGCGCGTTGGTAGGCGTCATGGGTTCGGGTCTCTCTAATTGTTAGGGATGAAACGGGGCGCTGCCGCAACGTCGGGGTTGCAGACAAGGGATTAGATTTCGTGAAAAACGGGGCGGGATCAGCCGGACAGGGCAGGGCGCGGGGGCATGGTGTCGAACCTGATGTTATTGGTCTTGTGCGACGAATGGTGCGGGGGATGGACTTGAGGGTTCAATCGGCAAAAGCGGGTTTTGGGCGGTTATCGAACGCATGTTGGTCTGAGGCTTTTGTGTTGTTTGGGCTGGCCTCTTCGCGGGCAAGCCTCGCTCCTACGGGTTGTGCCGGGTTCATGGAATATGATTTAGGAGCGAGGCTTGCCCGCGAAGGGGGCAGTCCTGACAACACACCTTTTCCCGCAGCCAACAAAAAGCCCACCAAAAAGGTGGGCTTGATGTTTTCACAGCGCTATCAGAACAACTTCATCTTCGGCGCTTCTTCTTTCAGCGGTTCGACTTTCGCCGTCTGTTCGTTCCAGCCACCACCCAACGCCTTGTACAGATTGACCGCGCTGACCAGCTGCGCCAGACGATCGGTGATCAGCACTTGTTGGGCACTGAACAGCTGACGCTGGGCATCGAGGAAGGTCAGGTTGCTGTCGACACCGATACGGTAGCGACGCTCGGCCAGACGGTAGTAGTCCTGGTTGGCGGTGACGAAATCACGCTGCGCCTGCAACTGATCGGTGTAGGTCTGGCGGGCGGCCAGGCCGTCGGCGACTTCCTGGAAGGCCGTTTGAATGGACTTCTCGTAGTTCGCCACGCCGATGTCTTTCTGGATTTTCGAGTAATCCAGGCTGGCGCGCAGGCTGCCGGCGTTGAAGATCGGCAGGTTGATCTGCGGCGAGAACAACCAGGTGCCCGAACCGCCCTTGAACAGACCGGACAGGTCCGGGCTCAGGGTCCCGGCGTTGGCCGTCAGGCTGATGCTCGGGAAGAACGCCGCCCGTGCCGCGCCGATGTTGGCGTTGGCCGCTTTCAGGTTGTACTCGGCCTGGAGAATGTCCGGACGACGTTGCAGCAAGTCCGATGGCAGACCGGGCGGTACGTCGCTCAGCAGGTTGTCAGACAGTGGTTTGGCGGCTTGCAAATTGGCCGGGATGCCGGTTCCGAGCAGCAGCGCCAGGCTGTTTTCATCCTGCGCGACCTGACGGGTGTACTTGGCCAATTGTGCCCGGGCGTTTTCCACCGAGGTGCGCGACTGGGCCAGGTCCAGGGCCGAGGCCACACCGACTTCGTTGCTGCGCGCGGTGAGCTTGTAGCTCTCCTCGAACGCGCCGAGGGTGTCCTGGGTCAGTTTCAGCAGTTCCTTGTCGGCCTGCCAGGTCAGGTAGGCATTGGCCACGCTGGCCACCAGACTGATCTGCGTGCTGCGGCGGCCTTCTTCAGTGGCGAAGTATTTCTGCAGGGCTTCTTCGCTGAGGCTGCGAACCCGACCGAACAGGTCGAGTTCATAAGCGCTGATGCCGACGGTGGCCGAGTAGGAACTGGTAATCCCTGCTTGACCGGTCTGCGAAGCGTTAGCCGGAACGCGCTGACGGCTGCCGGTGCCATTGGCCGAAACAGCCGGGAACAGATCGGCACGCTGGATGCGGTACTGAGCGGCGAACGCGTCGATGTTCAGGGCTGCGACACGCAGGTCACGGTTGTTTTCCAGCGAAACCTGGATCAGCTGTTGCAGGGCCGGGTCATGGAAAAACTGCTTCCAGCCCTGTTCCGCAGCCGCCTGGCTTGGCGCCTGGGCCGGCGAATACGCCGGACCTTGCGGGTATTGGCCCGCCACTGGCGCCTCAGGCTGCTGATAATCGGGGATCAGCGAGCAGCCGCTCAGCACGAAGGCGGCAACTGCGATGGAGAGTAGCGACTTGCTCATTGGCCAGCCTCTTTAGAAGGTTCAATAGCGTCGTCCTGGTCGGCTTTTTTGCGTTGGCCAATGGACGACACGGTGACGAAGAACAGTGGGACCCAGAAGATCGCCAATACGGTGGCGGTGATCATACCGCCGATAACGCCCGTGCCGATTGCATGTTGGCTACCTGAACCGGCGCCCGTAGAAATCGCCAGCGGTACCACACCGAGCACGAAGGCCAGCGAGGTCATGATGATCGGTCGCAAACGCATCCGGCACGCTTCGATTGCCGCATCGCGCAGGCTACGCCCTTGCTCATGCAGTTCCTTGGCGAATTCGACGATCAGAATGGCGTTTTTCGCTGCCAGACCGATGGTTGTCAACAGACCTACCTGGAAGTACACGTCGTTGGAGAGTCCCCGAAGACTGGTGGCCAACAGCGCCCCGATGATCCCCAGAGGCACCACCAGCATTACTGCAATCGGAATCGACCAGCTTTCGTACAGCGCCGCCAGGCACAGGAACACCATCAGCAGCGACAACGCATACAGCGCGGGCGCCTGTGAGCCCGATAGTCGTTCTTCGTATGACAGACCGGTCCAGGAAATACCGACACCGGCCGGCAGTTTCTTGGCCAGGGCTTCGACTTCCGCCATGGCGTCACCGGTGGAGTAGCCCGGAGCCGGGGCACCGAGGATTTCCATCGCTTCTACACCGTTGTAACGCGAAAGCTTCGGCGCACCGTAAATCCACTCGCCCTTGGCGAAGGCTGAGAAGGGCACCATGGTGCCTGCGGCGTTACGCACATACCATTTCTTGATGTCTTCCGGGCTCATCCGCGAACCGGGTTGACCTTGCACGTAGACCTTCTTCACCCGACCACGGTCGATGAAGTCGTTGACGTAGCTACTGCCCAAGGCAATCGACAGGGTGCTGTTGATGTCGGTGAGGGTCAGGCCCAGCGCGCTGGCCTTCTCGTCATCGATTTCCAACTGGTATTGCGGCTCGTCGTTCAGGCCGTTCGGACGCACCTGATAAAGCACCTTGCTCTGTGCCGCCATGCCGAGGAACTGGTTGCGAGCCGCCATCAACTTGTCGTGACCGATACCGGCGCGGTCTTGCAGGAACACGTCGAAACCGGTGGCGTTACCCAACTCCAGTACCGCGGGTGGCGCGAAGGCGAACACCATCGCATCGCGGAAGGTGAAGAAGTGCTGCTGGGCGCGGGCGGCGAGTTTGAACACGCTGTTTTCCGCATCCCGCTGATCCCACGGCTTGAGCATGATGAACGCCATGCCCGAGCTTTGGCCGCGACCGGCGAAGTTGAAGCCGTTGACGGTAAAGACCGAGGCGACGGCGCTCGATTCCTTATCCAGCAGGTAAGAGCGCATCTCATCGATCACCACCTGCGTGCGCTCGGCGCTGGAGCCGGCCGGGGTCTGGACCTGGGCAAACAGCACGCCCTGGTCTTCTTCCGGCAGGAACGCCGTTGGGATGCGGGTGAACAGCCAGATCATGCCGACGACAATGATCAAGTAGGCCAGCAGGTACGGCGCCTTGTGCGTGAGCATGTTGCCTACGCCGCGCTCATAGCTTTTGACGCCGCGGTCGAAACTGCGGTTGAACCAGCCGAAGAAGCCGCGTTTGGGTGTGCCGTGCTCGCCTTTCGGAATCGCCTTGAGCATGGTGGCGCACAGTGCCGGGGTGAAGATCAGGGCAACCAGCACAGACAGGGCCATGGCCGAGACGATGGTGATAGAAAACTGCTTGTAGATCACGCCCGTGGAGCCGCTGAAGAACGCCATCGGCAGCAGTACCGCTGACAGCACCAGGGCGATACCGACCAGTGCACCCTGGATCTGCCCCATGGATTTCTTGGTGGCCTCCTTGGGTGACAGGCCTTCTTCACTCATGACCCGTTCGACGTTTTCCACCACGACAATGGCATCGTCCACCAGCAAACCGATGGCCAACACCATACCGAACATGGTCAGGGTGTTGATGCTGAAACCGAACGCCGCGAGGATCCCGAATGTACCCAGCAATACCACCGGCACGGTCATCGTGGTGATGACGGTGGCGCGGAAGTTTTGCAGGAACAGGAACATCACCAGGAACACCAACACGATCGCTTCGACCAGGGTTTCAACCACACCCTTGATCGACTCGGTCACCACTGGGGTGGTGTCGTATGGGAAGACCACTTCCATGCCTTGCGGGAAGAACGGCTTGAGCGTGTTGATGGTGTTGCGCAGCGCTTTCGCGGTGTCGAGAGCGTTGGCACCGTTGGCCAGTTTCACCGCCAGACCGGAAGCCGGTGCGCCGTTGAACTGAGCGTTGATGCTGTAGTTTTCACCACCCAGGCCCACATCGGCGACATCGGACAGGCGCACTTGCGAGCCGTCTTTGTTGACCTTGAGCAGGATCTTGTTGAACTGCTCGGCAGTCTGCAGGCGGGTCTTGCCGATGATGGTGGCGTTCAACTGCTGGCCGGGGGCAGCAGGCAGGCCGCCCAGTTGACCGGAGGACACCTGGATGTTCTGCGCTGCGATGGCCGCTTTCACGTCCACTGGCGTCAGGTTGAAGTTGTTCAGCTTGGCCGGATCGAGCCAGACACGCATCGCGTACTGGGAGCCGAAGACCTGGAAGTCACCAACACCGGCGGTCCGCGAGATCGGGTCCTGCATGTTCGACACGATGTAGTTGGACAGGTCGTCCTTGGTCATGCTGCCGTCGCGCGAGACCACGCCGATCACTAACAGGAAGTTTTTCACTGCCTTGGTCACGCGGATACCCTGTTGCTGCACTTCTTGCGGCAGCAGCGGGGTGGCCAGGTTCAGTTTGTTCTGGACCTGGACCTGCGCGGTATCGGAGTTGGTGCCCTGCTCGAAGGTCGCGGTAATGGTCATGCTGCCGTCGGAGTTACTTTCCGAGGAGACATAACGCAGGTTATCGATACCGTTGAGCTGTTGCTCGATCACTTGCACCACGGTGTCCTGCACGGTTTGTGCAGACGCGCCTGGGTAGGTCACGGAGATGGCAATGGCCGGTGGCGCAATACTTGGGTACTGGTTAATCGGTAGCTTGAGGATCGATAGAGCCCCGACCAGCATGATCACCAGGGCAATTACCCAGGCGAAAATCGGACGGTCGATAAAAAATTTCGACATGGTTTACTCCCCTTTGCCGCTGGAAGCCTTGTCAGCTGCCTGTGCGGGGGCCGGGTTCTTTGCGCCAACGTTAGTCGCTTCACTGGCTTTGACTTCGATGCCAGGTTTGACGTATTGCAGCCCTTCGGTGATCAGTCGATCGCCGGCCTTCAGGCCGTCTTCGATGAGCCATTGGCTGCCGACGGTGCGGCTGGCCTTGAGCTGACGCAGTTCGACCTTGTTATCCGCACCGACGACCAGTGCGGTCGGGGAGCCTTTGAGGTCACGGGTCACGCCTTGCTGTGGCGCCAGGATCGCTGCGCTGTTCACACCGGCCTGCAGCTGGGCGTGAACGAACATGCCCGGCAGAAGTGTGTGATCAGGGTTCGGGAACACGGCACGCAGGGTCACGGAACCGGTGGTCTGGTCAACCGAGACCTCGGAAAACTCGAGCTTTCCTTCCTGCTTGTACTGGCTGCCGTCTTCCAGGGTCAGCTTGACCGCTGCCGCGGTGTCACCGGCCTTTTGCAGACGACCGCTTTCCAGTTCGCGGCGCAGCTCAAGCAACTCTACGGAGGACTGGGTGACGTCGACATAGATCGGGTCCAGTTGTTGGATGACAGCCATGGCATCGACCTGGCCGCTGGTCACCAGCGCGCCTTCGGTCACGTTCGAGCGACCGATGCGGCCGGAGATCGGCGCGTAGACCTTGGTGTAGCGCACATTGATCTGCGCGGTTTGCAGAGCAGCTTCCGATTGCATGCGGTTGGCCACGGCCGTGTCGTATTCCTGACGACTGACAGCCTGTTCGTTGACCAGTTGCTTGTAGCGATCCGAGATTGACTTCGTCTGTTGCAGGTTGGCTTCGGCGCTTTTCAGCGTAGCGTCATAGACCGACGGATCGATCTGATACAGCTGCTGGCCGGCCTTGACGTCGCCGCCTTCCTTGAACAGACGTTTGAGAATGATGCCGTTGACCTGTGGGCGCACTTCGGCAATGCGGAACGCGCTGGTACGACCCGGAAGTTCGGAAGTCAGGGTGAAGGCTTGAGGTTGCAGGGTTACAACGCCGACCTGAGGAGGTGGCGCGGCGGGTGCCGCTTCTTCCTTTTTGCATCCGCTGAGCAGTGATGCCAAGGCGACGGCAGTGACCAGAGCGGTAACAGCTGGCTTGAATTGCATGAAAATCCTCGGGTCAGGCGCGCATGAAGCGCACAAGAAATGTGGAAGGGTAAAAATAGGTGCCGGGTGGATAAGTAGCTTGCTAAGGAATATACTTACGTTCATGGTTGTTTGTAAACACCTTGACTGCGTATCCACCCTGTTACCAACGCCCGTCAAAGGTTCGAATTGTAAGCCGGGGACGAGACCCAAGAGCGCTCGCCCCACTTTTGTTCAGCGGCTGTTCAGACATCGCTGAAGCATCCTGATTGAGGTTTTACTGCCATGGTCCGTCGTACCAAAGAGGAAGCTCAAGAAACCCGCAGCCAGATACTCGAAGCGGCAGAGAAGGCCTTTTATGAAAGGGGCGTGGCGCGCACGACGCTGGCGGACATCGCGACCCTGGCCGGTGTGACTCGCGGAGCCATCTACTGGCATTTCAGCAACAAGGCGGACCTGGTGCAGGCCATGCTCGATAGCTTGAAAGAGCCGCTCGATGAAATGGCCAGGGCCAGTGAGAGCGAAGATGAACTCGACCCGCTGGGCTGCATGCGCAAACTGCTGATTCATTTGTTTCATCAAGTTGCCCTGGACCCGAAAACCCGACGCATCAATGAGATTTTGTTTCATAAGTGCGAATTCACCGATGAAATGTGCGACCTGCGTCAGCAGCGCCGAGAGGTCAGTCTCGAATGCAATGTGCGAATCGCCCTGGCCCTGAGTAATGCGGTGAATCGGGGGCAAATGCCCGAGGACCTCGACACGGCCCGCGCGGCCATCAGCCTGCACGCCTACATTGATGGCATGCTGTACCAGTGGCTATTGGCCCCCGACAGTTTTCAACTGCACACTGAAGCCGAGCGTTGGGTCAATACAGGGTTGGACATGCTGCGCTTGAGCCCCAGCCTGCGCAAATGAAACAAAATGCGTAATTGGATCCGGTTATGTCAACCATTAAGGCGAGTATTGATCCCTTCAATGCACGCCTTATTGCAATGGGATGCTTTTATATACGCACGCTCGTCAGGTTGAAAGGTAGCGAACTACGTATTTTGTAGGGATTTTGTGTCGAGCGTGTGAATCAGTGTGAAGCCCTGTGAATAACCATGGCGCAACAAAAAGCCCCGACTCTTTCGAGTCGGGGCTTTTGCATTTCAAGGGGGACGCTTACATCACTGGATAGTCGATGTAGCCGACCGGGCCCTTGGAGTAGAACAATTCAGGACGCGCCTCATTCAGCGGCGTATCGGCCTTCAAACGTGCAGGCAGGTCCGGGTTGGCAATGAACGGCACACCGAAGGCGACTGCATCGGCTTTACCGGAAGCCAGCCAGGCGTTGGCGGTGTCCTTGGTGAAGCGTTCGTTGACGATGTACGGGCCGCCGAACGCTTCTTTAAGTTGTGGGCCGAGGCTGTCGCCTGCGTCTTGCTCACGGGAGCAGATGAACGCGATGCCACGTTTGCCCAACTCCTGAGCGACATAGGTGAAGGTCTCGGACAGATTGTCGTCGCCCATGTCATGCAAGTCGGCACGTGGTGACAGGTGCACACCCACGCGGCCTGCCCCCCAGACTTCGATCGCAGCGTCGGTCACTTCCAACAGCAGGCGCGCACGGTTTTCCAGGGAGCCACCGTAGTGGTCGGTGCGCTGGTTGGTGCTGGTTTGCAGGAACTGGTCGAGCAGGTAACCGTTGGCGCCGTGGATTTCCACGCCGTCGAAACCGGCGGCCTTGGCGTTCTCGGCACCCACGCGGTAAGCGTCGACGATGTCGGCGATTTCAGCGGTTTCCAGGGCGCGCGGAGTTGGGTAATCAGCCAGAGGGCGAACCAGGCTGACGTGACCTTTTTGCTGGATGGCGCTCGGTGCGACTGGCGCTTCACCGTTCAGGTACAACTCGTGGGAAACCCGGCCGACGTGCCACAGTTGCAGGAAAATCTTGCCACCGGCGCCGTGGATCGCTTTGGTCACGTTAGCCCAGCCGCGCACCTGATCGTTGGACCAGATACCCGGGGTGTCCGGGTAGCCGACGCCCATTGGCGTGACCGACGTGGCCTCGCTGAGGATCAGGCCGGCCGAGGCGCGTTGTACGTAGTATTCGGCCATCAGGGCGTTCGGAACACGGCCTTCGTCGGCGCGGCAGCGGGTCAGCGGCGCCATGATGATGCGGTTGGCCAGCTCGATGTCGCCCAGTTTGATCGGATCGAAAATAGTCGTCATTTAAGTACAACCCTCGTGAGGTATCAGTTGGTAGCAGGGGCCAGTTCGGGATTACCGCGCTGACGGAAAGTAATCAGGGTCACCAGCAGGGCGAGTACCGCCAGTGCGGCTGCCGCGAGTGGAACACTGGTCAGGCCGAAACCGTGGGCGATGACGCTGCCGCCGACCCAGGCGCCCAAGGCGTTGCCGATGTTGAAAGCGCCGATGTTGAGGGTCGACACCAGGTTCGGCGCGGCCTTGCCGTAGGTCACCACGTTCACTTGCAGGGCGGGCACGGCGGCAAAGCACGCGGTGGCCCAGAGGAACAGGGTGATTTCGGCAGGGATCAGTGCGACGCTGGTCCAGGTCAGTACGGTCGAGATCACGGCCATCGAGATGAAGACGCCGATCAGCGTCGCGGCCATGCCTTTGTCAGCCAGCTTGCCGCCGATGATGTTGCCGACCGTCAGGCCCAGGCCGATGAGCATCAGGGTCCAGGTCACGCCTTTGGGCGAGACGCCGGTGACATCACCGAGCAGCGGGGCGACATAGGTGAACAGGGTGAATACCGACGCCGCGAACAGCGCCGTCATGCTCAGCGACAGCCAGATCCCGGCGCCTTTGAGGGCGCGCAATTCGGCGCGCATGTCGAGTTTCTCTTCATCGCGCTTGGCCGGCAGGAAGCGGATCAGGCCAATCAACGCGATCACACCAATCACGGTCACTGCCCAGAAGGTCGAACGCCAGCCGGCTTCCTGACCGAGCGCGGTACCCAGCGGAACGCCGAGTACGTTGGCCAGGGTCAGGCCGGTGAACATCAAGGCCACGGCGGACGCGCGTTTGTTCGCCGGAACGAGACCTGCCGCCACCACCGAACCGATACCGAAGAACGCGCCGTGGCAGAGGGCGGTGACCACACGGGCAAACATCAGCACGTTGTAATCGGTCGCCATGGCACAGAGCAGGTTGCCGATGATGAAGATGCCCATCAACGCTACCAGTGCAGCCTTGCGCGGTAATCTGGAGGTGGCCAGTGCCATGAACGGCGCACCGATGGCCACGCCCAGGGCGTAACCGGTCACCAGCCAGCCAGCGCCCGGGATCGATACGCCGAGATCAGCCGCCACGTCGGGCAGCAGGCCCATGATGACGAACTCGGTGGTGCCGATGGCGAAGGCGCTCAAGGCCAGAATGATAAGCGAGAGGGGCATTGGTTAATTCCTTGTCGGAGCGCTGAGCTCCTTGACGATGGCCGCGAGGAACGCCTGGATCACGTCCTCGTTGCGCTTGAAGAAGTGCCATTGACCGGCTTTCTGGCTGCTGATCAGTCCCGCACGTTGCAAGGTCGCCAAATGGGCGGACACGGTCGACTGCGACAGGCCGCAGCGTTGATCGATCTGTCCGGCGCAAATGCCGTACTCGTGGTTGTGGATCTGTTCCGGGAACTGGGTCTTGGGGTCTTTCAGCCAGATGAGGATGTCTCGGCGGACTGGGTGTGCCAGGGCTTTTATTATTTCGTCGAGGTCGATGGTCATGGGTTTGGGCTCGTGATGAGTAAAACGCTATATCGCGATGAGGCGAACTTTAAATCGGTAGATCGCGATATACAAATATGATTTTGGTCTGGCGACCGCATAAATCGCTATATCGGGTTATAACGATGCGCTGAGTGTAAACATTCGAGGGCGCAATGCTAAGCTGCGCCCATGAACTATCTCGCCCATCTTCACCTCGGTGGCCAGCGTCCCGGTCAATTGCTCGGCAGTCTGTATGGCGATTTCGTCAAGGGACGGCTGCAAGGGCAGTTCGACCCGGAGATTGAAGCGGCCATCCAGCTGCATCGCAGCATCGACGTGTTTACCGACCGCCATCCGTTGGTGGATGCCTCGCTGTCGCGGTTTTCCATCACGCGCCGGCGTTACGCCGGGATCGTGCTCGACGTGTTTTTCGACCACTGCCTGGCGCGGGACTGGACACTTTATTCGGCTCAGCCGCTGGAGCGGTTCACCTCGGATGTGTATCGGGTGCTGTCGGCGGAGCCACAATTGCCGGAACGGTTGGCGAGGATTGCGCCGCACATGGTGGCGAATGACTGGTTGGGGTCTTATCAGGAATTCGACGTGCTGGAGCAGGTGCTACGGGGGATTTCCCGGCGGTTGACCCGACCAGAGGAACTGGCGGGGGCGATGCAGGAATTGCGCGTTCTGTATGAGCCGCTCAGTGAGGATTTCCGGTTGTTCTATCCGCAGCTTCAGGATTTCGCCCAGAACTATCCAGCACCCTAAACCCCTAGTAGGAGTGAGCCTGCTCGCGATAGCGGTGTGTCATTCAGCATCATTGTTGAATGTAAAACCGCTATCGCGAGCAGGCTCACTCCCACATGGATTAGTGTTTGTTCAGGGGATCTGCATCACGCCGCGATTGCGGGGCGCAGCGGTTCCGGTTGCGCCTGAGGGATCGCCCCAAACAACGCCTTCTGCACCGCCTGCTGTGCCTCGAACGCCAGCGCCGCACGCTCCCGGCCTTCGCAAGCGATCGGCTTGAGCACTTTGATTTCCACTTCCCCGCGATCATTGGCAAACAACCGCATCAGGTGCGACAGCAAATCATCATCGCCAATGAACGGCGCCAGCGAATCAAGTTCACCGTCACGCAGATAACGAATCGCCACCGGCTGCAGCTTCACTTCAGAATCAATCGCCGCTGACAGCAAGCGGCCATGAAAGGTACGCAATGAACGTCCATTGGTGGTGGTACCTTCCGGGAACATCAGCAGCGGATGTGCCTGCGCCAGGTGGCGCGTCATCTGTTTGCGAATCAGTTGGCTGTCACCCGAGCCGCGACGGATAAACAGGCTGCCAGCCTTGGCCGCCAACCAACCGGCCACCGGCCAGGTGCGCACTTCGGCTTTGGACAGAAATGACATCGGCGTGAGCATGCCCAGCAACGGAATGTCGGTCCAGGACACGTGATTGCTGACCCACAGCATCGGCTCTTTCGGCAGTTCACCGTGAACCGTCACGCGAAAGGGCAGGGCGTTGCTCAACCGCGCCATGAAAAATCGCGACCAGCGTTGGCGGCGTACCATCGAATGGGCAATCCCCAAGCGCTCGAACAGCCCGAACACACTGGCCATGCTCAACCCCAACGCGACCACCACCAGCACTCGCGCAATCCGCGCGTACACCCGTAACCGGCTCATCAGACCGCCGCCTTGAAGTGCTTGGCATAACGCGGGCAGAGTTCGTCGCGCTTGAGCAGGATAAACACGTCGGCGACCTGGAAGTCTTCGTCCCAGCACGGCTCGCCGCAGATCTTCGCGCCCAGGCGCATGTAGGCCTTGAGCAGCGGCGGCATTTCGGCGATCACGTTGGATGGGAGGTCCAAAACCGGCAGCGGCTTTTTCGGCTCGGCCCGCAAATGTTCGGTGCACAGGTAACGTTCGCGCAGTCGCTGCATGATCGCGTGGGCCTGAATCCCGCCGTCCTGCATCGGAATGCTCGCGCAACCCATTAAATAGCTGTAGCCGCCCTGATTCAGCACTTCAGCCAATTCACCCCAGAGCACCGCGATGGTGCCGCCGTTGCGATAAGCCGGGTCGACGCAGGTGCGACCGATTTCCAGGATCGGACCCTTCAGGTGGACCAGGCCGTGCAGGCTGAACTCTTCTTCACTGTAGAACTTGCCCAGACTGCTGGCGGCCGTGTGATCGAGCAAACGGGTGGTCGCTACCAAGCGACCGGTGTTCAAGTCACGCACGCCAATGTGGGCGCAGTGAACATCATAGTCGTCCATGTCCAGACCCAGCTCCGCGCCCTTGAGCTTGGCGTTGAACTCGCCGCTGAAGACGTTGAAACGCAAGGCCTGGGCTTCCTGCAATGCCTCGGCGCCCACCAGGCGTTCGGCTTGCAGGCGGCGTTCATTGCCGGTGTCGCTGATGCGGGCGATCTGAGTCATTGGGAATCTCCGTGCGGGCTGGTCAACCCGTCTTGGGTTAGAGCCGATCGACTTTCTTTATGCAGCCGTGTTGTGCAAAGTCAGGCTATGTAGCCCCGGTGTCATCGCCATGAAGCTTTGGTGATGCTTATATGACAGCCCTCAAGGAGCCTCTTATGCCCTGGCAAAACCTGTTGAATCGCCGCGATCGCCTGCCCGTTAACCCGGACCTGGCGGAGGGTTTCGCGACCTTGTTGCACACGTTGGGGACGGTCACGCCTTTCGAGCTGGCGGTGGTCGGCGGTCGGCTGATGGCGACGCCGGGGCTCGCGTTTCTGGTGGGCTATCAGGCGGCGCTGCGCATGCTTTGGCCGAGTGCACCGCTGAGCCTTGGCGCGTTGTGTGCCACCGAACAGCGCAGCCTGCGGGTGGCCGACATGCAGACTCGCCTGAGCGATTTACGCGTGAGTGGGCGCAAGGATTTTGTCACCGCTGGCGATGCGGCCGACTGGCTGCTGATAGCCGCGCGCAGCGAAGCGCCCGGCGAAACTGCGCGCTTGAGTCTGGCGGTGGTCTATCCCGATGAACCGGGCGTGCGCCTGGAAAAACTCCCGGCCATCGCGCTGATGCCGGACATCAGCCACGGTCGGTTGTTTCTGGACAACGCCCAGTGCGAATTGCTCGCGGGGGATGGCTGGGATGCCTACGTCAAACCGTTCCGCACGCTGGAAGACATTTATGTACTGAGCGCGATGACCGCGTGGCTGTATGGGGTGGGGCAGGACAGTGATTGGTCTCAGGCCCTGCAATTGCGGTTGCTGGCGCTGCTGGCCGGGTGTGCGGAAGTCAGCCGGCAAGCGCCGAATAATTTGGCCGGGCATGTGGTGCTGGGGGGATTGTTTGCGCAATTCGAGGGGCTCAAGGCTGAGGTCAATCAGGCACTGGTCGATGGCCCGCAGCACTGGGCGGCGATGTGGCAGCGTGATCAGAGCGTGATGGATCTGGCGGCGGGAGCCAGAGTTAAGCGATTGGCCAAGGCGTTGGCGGCGATCTGACTGGCCTCTTCGCGGGCAAGTCGGATCGCCGCACCGCTCGCTCCTACATGGGATCGCGAACTCCTGTAGGAGCGAGGCTTGCCCGCGAAGGCGGCCGCATAGGCGACACAAATTCCTAAATTGTCATCAACCTCGACTAGGCTCTGCAGGTTCATCCCTCCGAGCCCCCGCCATGTTCAAAGGCTTGCCCCTGATTTTCACGCTGCTGATCAGCCTCACCGCCCACGCCGAAACCTGGCCCGCCGAGCAATGGTCGACCGCTCCGACGGTCACCGGGCCAGCAGTTAAAGCCTTGGAAACCTACGCCTTCCCACCTCGCGATGATTCAACTCGGAAAGGCATCCGCACCGACGCCTTGCTGGTGATCCGTGACGGCCAATTGATCTACGAACGCTACGCCGGCCAAACCACTGCTGAAACTCCCCACCTGACCTGGTCGATCAGCAAAAGCCTGATGGCCACGGTCCTTGGCGTCGCCTATGGCGAAGGTCTGTTCAAACTCCAGGACCCGGTGCTGAAGTTTTATCCACTGCTGGAAAAACACCCGACCCTGACCATGGCCGACCTGCTGCATTGGGCCTCGGGTCTGGACTGGCAGGAAGACTATGAATACGCGCCGTTGAAATCCTCGGTGGTCGCGATGCTCTACACCCGGGGTCCCCCGGACATGGCCGCGTTCACCGCCGATCACGGTGAATACGCCAAACCCGGCGAGGCATTCCGTTACTCCAGCGGTGACAGCAATCTGTTGTCTGCGGCGCTGAAAAACATCGTCGGCCCGGTACGTTATCCCGACTATCCATGGACGGCGCTGTTCGAGCCTCTGGGGGTTCGCCACGCCGTCTGGGAAAGCGATGCCACGGGAACCTTCGTCGCTTCGTCCTATGCCTACCTCACCGTTCGTGACCTGGCGCGAGTCGGTCTGCTGATGGCGCGTGACGGTCGTTGGGGTGATCGACAGCTGCTGCCCAAAGACTGGGTCGCCTTTAACCGTGAACCCTTCGCCCGCTATCAAGCCAATCAGGACGATGCGGTTCCTGGCGGCCATTGGTGGCTCAATCGCGCGGGGGAGGGTGCTGCCAGTCCCTGGCCGGATGCCCCTGCTGACACCTTTGCCGCACTAGGCCATTGGGGGCAGGCGATGTACGTGATTCCCAGTGAAAACCTGGTGATCGTGCGCTACGGCGATGACCGCGACGACCTCTACCTGCACAACGAATTGCTCAAGCTCGCGCTCAAGGCCTTTGCCGGGAAGGTGCAGCCATGAACAACTTTATTCGTCGCCGACCGTTCAGCACGATGTGGCTGGTACTGCTGGTCGCCTTGCTCGGCTGGATCTGGCAGGAGCGGGTGGCGTTGTGGGCATTCCCCGACATCATCAGCGCCTACACCGCCAAGGAATATTGCTCGTGCCGGTACGTGATGAACAACCAGGCCGGGTACTGCCACACCTATGTAAAACAGTGGCTGCCCACCAGCGGCTTTACCGATGACCCCGCCAGCAAGCGCGTGACCGTCAGCGGCATGGGCCGCAGCAACAGCGCGCAATGGATCGGCGAACGCCAGGGTTGCCGCCTGCAACCCTGAATGCGCTGAAATTTCTTGTGGTGTAGGGCTATTGTGGCGAGGGGGTTTACCCCCGTTGCGCTGCGAAGCAGTGCCAAAACCTGCAACAGTGTTTTATCTGACACACCGAGGTTGCTGAATTTACGACTGCTGCGCAGCCGAACGGGGGTAAACCCCCTCGCCACAACAGCCCTTCACCACAGGGATATGTCATTGGTTCAAGTTCGGTGGCATTAGAGTTTGCAACCTGCCTCAGGGCGGTTAAGGTTCGTGCAGGTTTATTTGCCCCACGAGTCTCTATGTTCAAGCGGTCCCTTTCCAAAACCCTCGCCTTCCTGCTGCTGGCCGGCACCACCCTGTCGGCCCAAGCCAATTGGTACCTCGACGGCGAGTCCTCGCGGCTGTCGTTCATCAGCACCAAAAACGCCAACATCTCCGAAGTGCAGCGCTTTCTGGTGCTGCACGGAAAGGTCAGTCCCAAAGGCCTGGCCGAGGTGGAAGTCGAGATGGAGTCGGTGAACAGCGGCATCCCGTTGCGTGACGAACGCATGCGCAAGGAGTTGTTCGAGATCCAGACCTTTCCCGAAGCGCTGATCACCGCGCAGATCGATCTGCGCCCGATCAACGACCTCGCACCCGGTGCCCAACTGGAGCTGCGCTTGCCGCTGACCGTCAACCTTCACGGTAAAACCCACGAATACAACGCCGAACTGCTGGCAACTCGTCTCGATGACCGGCGCTTCCAGGTGGTGACCCTTGAACCGATTATCATCAATGCCGAAGACTTTGATCTGGCACCGGGCCTGGAAAGTTTGCGCAAGGTCGCCGGATTGTCGGCCATCAGTCTGTCGGTGCCGGTGGGTGCGGTACTGATATTCACGGCGCGCTGACATGGCCGGTGCAATCTTCCCCTGGCGTGCAGGCAACCACTTCGAACTGCTGATCGACGGCCCGCAGTTCTTCCCGCGCATGTTGGTCGCGATTGCCCGCGCTGAAGAACAGGTCGAACTGGAGCTGTACCTGGTGGAGGCGGGGGCCTGCGCCGAGGCCATGGTCCAGGCGTTGGTTCAGGCGGCCGAGCGCGGCGTGCGCGTGCGCTGCCTGTTCGATGACTACGGCAGCCTCGCGTTCACCCTGACCTTGCGTCAGCGTCTGACGGCCGCGGGCGTGGAGCTGCGTTTCTACAATCGCCTGAGCTGGCGGCGCTGGCTCGGTAACTTCTACCGCGATCACCGCAAGCTGTTGCTGGTCGATCAGAGCATGGCGGTGGTCGGTGGCACGGGCGTCACCGATGAGTTCTGGACGCCGGGCGAAGACACCAGCGAATGGCATGAAGTGATGGTGGAAATCACCGGTCCCTTGGTCATCGACTGGCAGTTGCTGTTCGATCGGCAATGGATCGCCAACCGCCACCGCCGCGCCTGGAAACCCTCATCGCACTTCGGCTTGCCGCGTTTGCCCCGGGTGCCGCCCATGGGCGAGGGCATGGGCCGGGTGGCCTATGCCGACGCCCGCCAGCACCGCGACATCCTGCAATCGCTGATTCGTGCGCTGAACAGCGGCCAGCGGCGGATCTGGCTGGCTACGCCTTATTTCCTGCCGACCTGGAAAGTCCGCCGCTCATTGCGCAGGGCCGCCGGCCGGGGCGTCGACGTGCGTCTGCTGCTGACCGGGCCGCGCACCGATCACCCGTCGGTGCGCTACGCCGGGCACCGCTATTACCCGCGACTGCTCAAGGCCGGGGTGAAGATCTTCGAATACCAGCCGTGTTTCCTGCACCTGAAAATGGTGCTGATCGATGACTGGGTGAGCATCGGCTCGTGCAATTTCGATCACTGGAACCTGCGCTTCAACCTGGAAGCCAACCTTGAAGCGCTGGACCCTGGACTGACGCGGGCGGTAGTGGTGAGTTTCGAGAAGGACTTTGCGTTGAGCCAGGAAGTGAGCCTGGAGGCATGGCAACGCCGACCGCTGTGGCGGCGAGTCAAGCAAAGGGTGTGGGGATGGGTGGATCGATTGGTGGTGAATCTGCTGGATCGACGCGGATAGTCGTCACACCAAAAAACCACTGTAGGAGCAGGCTCACTCCGACAGTGGTTTCAAGTTGCGATCAAATTGTGTGTACGACGCTAATCCCTTGTGGGAGTGAGCCTGCTCGCGATGGCGGCGTGACAGTCAACAGAGATGTTGAATGTGATGGCCTCATCGTCGGAACGCCGCCCGGAGCAAGCTCACTCCCACAGGTTTATTGCGGTGTGTCAGGGGTTACAGCAATTCAAAGCTCTGCTGCGTCACGTCCTGGGAATCCAGGCCGATCTGCACGTTGAACTTGCCGGGCTCCGCCGCGTACTTGAGCTGGGCGTTGTAGAACTTCAAGTCATCTTCGGTGATGGTGAAGTGCACGACTTTCTGTTCGCCGGCCTTCAACGTGATTTTCTGGAAGTTCTTCAGTTCCTTGACGGGGCGGATCATCGAGCCGGTCACGTCCTGGATGTACAGTTGCACCACGGTTTCGCCGTCGCGCTTGCCGGTGTTTTTCAGCATGACGCTGGCGTCGAGCTTGCCGGTTTTGTTCAGCGTGGTCGACGACAGCGCCATGTCGGTCAGGCTGAAATCGGTGTAGCTCAGGCCGAAGCCGAACGGGAACAGCGGCCCGGTGGTGTCATCAAAATACTGCGAGGTGTAGTTGCCCGGTTTGCCCGGCGTGAACGGCCGGCCGATGCTCAGGTGGTTGTAGTAGGTCGGAATCTGGCCTACGGAACGCGGGAAGGTGATCGGCAGTTTGCCCGACGGATTGTAGTCGCCGAACAGTACATCGGCGATGGCGTTGCCGCCTTCGGTGCCGCTGAACCAGGTTTCCAGAATCGCGTCAGCCTGTTCCTTCTCTTCGAGAATCGACAGCGGGCGGCCGTTCATCAATACCAGCACCAGCGGTTTGCCAGTGGCTTTCAGTGCCTTGATCAGCTCGCGCTGGTTGGCCGGGATATTGATGTCGGTGCGGCTCGATGACTCGTGGGACATGCCACGGGACTCGCCGACGGCTGCGACCACGACATCAGCGTCCTTGGCCGCCTTCACCGCTTCGTCGATCAGCACTTGGGCCGAACGCGGATCGTCGACCACTTCCGGGGCATCGAAGTTGAGGAAGTTCAGGTAATCGAGCACTTTCTTGTCGCTGGTGATGTTGGCGCCACGGGCGTAGATCAGCGTCGATTTATCCCCCAGCGCTTGGGTCATGCCGTCGAACAAGGTGACCGATTGAGCCGGACGACCGTTGGCGGCCCAACTGCCCATCATGTCGATCGGTGCCTTGGCCAGCGGGCCGACCAAGGCGATTTTTGCAGTTTTCTTCAACGGCAGGGTTTCGCCCTGGTTTTTCAGCAACACCATGCTGCGGCGCGCAACATCACGGGCCTCGGTGCGGTGCAGACGGCTGTCGGCGTTAGTGTCGGCCGGATCATCTTCAGCCTTGCCGATGCGCAGGTAAGGGTCCTTGAACAGGCCCATGTCGTACTTGGCGTCGAGCACCGCACGCACGGCGTTGTCGATGTCGCTCTGCTGGATCTCACCGGCCTTCAGCAGACCTGGCAGTTCCTTGCCGTAGAGCGTGTCGTTCATGCTCATGTGGATGCCGGCCTTGATCGCCAGCTTCGCGGCTTCGCGACCGTCAGCGGCAACGCCGTGCTTGATCAGCTCGAAAATCGCCCCGTGGTCGCTGACCGCCAGGCCTTTGAAACCCCATTCCTTGCGCAGCAGGTCGTTCATCAGCCAAGTGCTGGCTGTGGCCGGCACGCCGTTTATCGAGTTCAGCGCAACCATCACACCCCCCGCGCCGGCGTCGATGGCCGCGCGGTACGGTGGCAGGTAGTCCTGGTACATTTTGACCGGGCTCATGTCGACGACGTTGTAGTCGCGACCGCCCTCGACCGCGCCGTACAGGGCAAAGTGCTTGACGCTGGCCATGATGCTGTCGGCCGCGTTTGCGCCAGTGCCCTGGAAGGCCCGGACCATGACGCCGGCAATGCGCGACACCAGGTAAGTGTCTTCGCCGAAGCCTTCGGACGTGCGGCCCCAACGTGGGTCACGGGAAATGTCGACCATTGGCGCGAAGGTGATGTCGAGGCTGTCCGACGCGGCTTCCTTGGCGGCGATTCGCCCGGACAGGCCGATGGCGTCCATGTCCCAGCTCGAGGCCAGGGCCAGCGGGATCGGGAAAATCGTACGGTGGCCGTGGATCACGTCATAGGCGAAGAACATCGGGATCTTCAACCGGCTGCGCATGGCCGCGTCCTGCATCGGACGGTTTTCCGGACGGGTGATCGAGTTGAACGTGCCGCCGATGTTGCCGGCCGCGATTTCCTTGCGGATCAGCTCGCGAGGCATTTCCGGGCCGATGCTGATCAGGCGCAACTGGCCGATCTTTTCATCGAGGGTCATCTGCTTCATCAGGTTGCTGATGAACGCGTCCTTGTTTTCCAGAGGTGCAGGGGTCGTGGCGGCCAATACGGTATGACTGGCCAGGCTGACGAACAGTCCCAGCAAACACAGCTTCTTCATGAATAGTTTTCTCAAAAGCCTAAACGGCAGTGAATACGCGCCGGTCAGCCAAAATTTAGGGAGCGACTATTGTTGTTCAAGTAAATGCATGCACACTTGCGCAGTGTTTTAGCGCAGGGGCATCTTTTAGCCCATTGGCTCGATGCAATCCAGTGGTGGTGGCAGATTATGCCCCAAGAGACCGGACAGAAGGTCGCGGGTTGTTTTTCAAACGGAATGTGCAAGGGAGCGTCAACCAGATGAATGTACGACACCACTATCGATCGAGCCTGCAGGCTGCGGCCTTGATGTTGCTCACCACGCTGCTGGCCGGCTGCGGCATCAACAACATTCCGACCCTCGACGAACAGGCCAAGGCCGCCTGGGGGCAGGTGCAGAACCAGTACCAGCGCCGCGCCGACCTGATCCCCAATCTGGTGGAAACCGTCAAGGGCTACGCCAAACACGAAGAAGAAACCCTGACCGCGGTGATCGAAGCCCGGGCCAAGGCGACCTCGATCCAGGTGGATGCCAGCACCCTGGACAACCCGGAAAAACTCAAGCAGTTCCAGCAGGCGCAGGATCAGCTGACGGGTGCCTTGAGCCGTTTGATGGTGGTGTCCGAGCGTTACCCGGACCTCAAGGCCAACCAGAATTTCCTCGCGTTGCAATCGCAGCTCGAAGGCACCGAGAACCGCATCGCCGTGGCGCGTCGCGACTTCATCCTCGCGGTGCAGAAGTACAACACTGAAATCCGCACCTTCCCGGGTCGGCTGTGGCACACGGTGATGTACAGCGATTTGCCGATTCGCGAAACCTTCGAGGCCACCAGCCCCAATGCTGAAAAAGCGCCTGAAGTGAAGTTCTGATCGGCTTGACGCATCACCACGGATGAGGTTGCCAATGCGCGTGTTGAAAGTGGGCCTGGTGCTGGTGCTGTGGGTGTTTGCCCTGGCGGCCCAGGCCGAGTTGAAGTTTCCGCAGCTGACCGGGCGGGTGGTCGATAACGCCCAGATGATCGAGCCGTCGGTGCGCGAGCAACTGACGCAGCAACTCCAGGCCCATGAAAAAGCCACTGGCGAGCAGTTGGTCGTGGTGACGTTGCCGAACTTGCAGGGCACCGACATTGCCGATTTCGGTTATCAGCTGGGACGCTACTGGGGCATCGGCCAGAAGGACAAAAACACCGGCGCGTTGCTGATCGTTGCGCGCGATGATCGTAAATTGCGCATCGAAGTCGGTTACGGCCTGGAAGATCGCCTGACCGACGCGCAGAGTTCGGTGATCATCAATCAAGTGATCACACCAGCGTTCAAGACCGGCAACTTCAGCAAGGGCATCAGCGACGGGGTCGCTGCGATGCTGGTGGTGTTGGGCGGCAATCCGCTGGATGAACCGTCGACGGTCTATGAGCCGCGCGGCGATGAAGGTGACGATTTCGTGTCCCGCCACCCGGGTGTCTTCGTGTTTCTGGTGTTGCTGTTCATCCTGACGATTTTCGTCTGCCAGATGTTCGGGATCCTGCCCAGCGGTGGAGGTGGCAGAGGCAGTTCGGGGGGCGGTTTCGGCGGTGGCGGTTTTGGCGGCGGTGGAGGCGGCGGGGGCTTCAGCGGCGGTGGCGGCAGTTTCGGGGGCGGCGGTTCGTCGGGCGGCTGGTGATAACAATAATGAATGGGCATTGGTGAACATGGCTTTACTGACTGAACACGAACAACGCAAAGTCGCCGAGGCGATTGCCCGGGTCGAGCGCGACACCGACGCCGAACTGGTGACCGTGCTTGCGGCCCGCGCCGACGACTACGCGTACATCCCGCTGCTCTGGGCCAGCCTGCTGGCGCTGGTGGTGCCGGGTGTCGTGCATTACCTGACAGGCTGGCTGACCATGCACAGTCTGCTGCTGGTGCAATGGATCACGTTCATCGTGTTGTGCCTGGTGTTTCGGATTCCGAAAATCACCACCCACCTGATCCCGCGCTCGGTACGCCATTGGCGAGCGTCAAACCTGGCACGACGGCAGTTTCTGGAGCAGAACCTGCACCACACCGTGGGCAGCACCGGGATGCTGATTTTCGTCTGCGAAGCCGAGCGATATGTGGAGATTCTGGTGGACGAAGGGATTTCGAAACGGCTGGACAACAAGAACTGGGACGCGATTGTTGCGGCGTTTACGCAGCAAGTGAAGCAGGGCCAGACGTTGCAGGGGTTTGTGACGTGCGTCGAGGCGTGCGGCGAGTTGCTCAAGGTGCATGTGCCGGTGACGCATGTGAGGAATGAGTTGCCGAATCGGTTGGTGGTTTTGGGCTAAAGCTTTGCTGCAACTCATTCCCTGTAGCAGCTGGCGCAGCCTGCGTTCGGCTGCGAAGCAGTCGTGAATTCAGGCGCTGCGGTCATTCAGGCAAACCATGCATACCGGTTTTACGACTGCTTCGCAGCCGAACGCAGGCTTCGCCAGCTGCTACAGATCGCACCGTTCGGTAAATAACTGCGTGTCCCGGCCGGCCATCCCCCCTAAAATACCCGCCATTCCCCGATTCGCTCCGCCCGAGGCCGTTTTTTCCATGTCTGTCACCGCCACTCCCGCCAGCCTCGCGCCGGATCACCATGCCCAGTTCATCGACTTGCTGCAAACCAGCCTCGACCAGAATGCCTTCATCAAACTGGTCCTGGCCAAGTACGTCGGCACCGAAGCCGATTTGCAGCGGCTGATCATCAAGCAGCTCACGGTCAAGGATCAGCCCTGCCTGTCCTTCGTCTACCGCTACAAGACCCGCGACATCACCAAGAACCTGCCGCTTGCCGAGGGCGTGGCGACCCTCGCCGCGCTGTTGCCAGCCTCGTTCAAAAATGCGCATTTACTGTCGCTCACTGATGAAGCGCAGCTGGAATACAGCAAAAAGGGCAAGTCTTCGCTGTTCAAGAGCAAACCTCAGCAATTGCGCGAAGTGCCTTCCGCCGAGCACAACCGCGAGAAAAACCGCTTCCTCGACCTGAGCCGTCCGTTCCTCGCCGACCTGGGCGTTACAAACAGCAAGCACGAGCTGATCCCGGCGATGTCGCGCAAGTGGAAGCAGATCAACAAGTTCATCGAAGTCTTCAGCCATGCACTGACCACCTCGCCCTTGGCGCTGGACAAACCGGTGCAGGTTGCGGATTTCGGCTCGGGCAAGGGTTACCTGACCTTCGCGATCCACGACTACCTGCGCAACACCCTGAAGGCCGAAGGCGTGGTGACCGGCGTCGAGTTGCGCGAAGAAATGGTCAACCTGTGCAATGACGCCGCCGCCAAGCTCGAGCATCCGGGGCTGGTCTTCAAGTGCGGTGACGTGCGCAGCGTGGCGCCGAGCGAGCTGGACGTGATGATCGCGCTGCACGCCTGCGACATCGCCACCGACTATGCGATTCACACCGGCATCCGCTCCGGCGCCTCGATCATCATGTGCTCGCCGTGCTGCCACAAACAGATCCGCCTGCAAATCCAGAGCCCGGCGCTGCTCAAGCCGATGCTGCAATACGGTCTGCACCTGGGTCAGCAAGCGGAAATGGTCACCGACAGTTTGCGTGCGTTGTTCCTGGAAGCCTGTGGTTATGAAACCAAGGTGTTCGAGTTCATCTCACTGGACCACACCAACAAGAACAAGATGATTCTGGCGGTCAAACGCGCCGAGCCGGTGGACCCGGCCCAGCTGTTGGTGAAGATCCAGGAACTGAAGGACTTCTACCAGATCACCGAACATTGCCTTGAAACCCTGCTCCGAGCCGACGGCTACCTCTAAAACATCGCATGACCCTGTAGGAGCCAGGCTTGCCGGCGAAGGCGATAGTGCCGACGCCTTCGCCGGCAAGCCTGGCTCCTACAGGTCACGCGGTGGCAATGCGTGCGGGTTTCACCGCCGTCTTGCGTCCAAGCATCACCGTCACGATCACCCCGGCCGCAAACAGCCAGGTGATCGGCTCGATGTGTTCACCGAAGAACAACGCGGAAAACGCAATGGTGAAGAAGATCTGCAACAGCTGGATCTGACTGACCCGGGCAATGCCGCCCATCGCCAACCCGGCGTACCAGGCAAAGAACCCGATGAACTGCGAGAACAGCGAAACATAACCAAACGCCCACCAGGTCTTGGCCGAAATCTCACCCTGGTGTTGCAGCGCCAAATACACCACCGGTCCGATCAGCAGCGGCGTCGACAACACCAGCGCCCAGCAGATCACCTGCCAGCCGCCCATCTCCTTGGCCAACCGGCCGCCCTCGGCATAACCCAATCCCCCCACGGCAATCGCCCCGAGCATCAGCAAATCACCGGCCTGAATACTGCCGGCCCCGCTGATCAGCGCATAACCGAGCACCAGCGCACTGCCCAGCGCGGCGCAGGCCCAGAAGGCTTTCGACGGTCGTTCGTGGGACAACCACGCGGCGTACAGCGCGACGCACAGCGGTTGCAAACCGTTGACCAGCGCGCCGTGAGACGCCGGCAAGGTTTGCATGGCCCAGGCCGACAACACCGGGAAGCCAAGGATCACGCCTGCGATCACCAGTGTCAGGCCTTTGACCTGTTTCCAGGTCGGCCATTTTTCCCGGCGCCACAGCAACAACATCGCCGCCGGCACCGCCGCAAACAGCGCCCGGCCCAGGCCGTTGAGCAGCGGATGAAGTTCCTGCACGACGATCCGCGTGAAGGGCAGGGTGAGGCTGAAGATCACAACGCCGAGCAGGCCGAGGGCCATGCCGGTGTTTTCGCGCGAGGACATGATGGGGGACCAGAATCTAGAGTGATTGGAGGTGTATTCATCTAGCCATAAAATCAATGGTTTTGGCGCTTACAGCTGGGAACAGAAATATCCGTACAGTTGAGCGCGATTCTTGTGGCGAGGGAGCTTGCTCCCGTTCGGCTGCGCAGCAGTCGTAAAACCTGGAGACCTGATTCTCCGGGAAGAATGCAGGGGGGCCGCTTCGCAGCCCAGCGGGAGCAAGCTCCCTCGCCACAAAGGCCGAACTCAAACCTACATTGTCAGTAGTAGGTGGTTATTACCCGACCTCGCGGATAAGGACTACCTTGAATACTCCTGCGTATTTCCCAGAGGAGTCCTCCCCATGGCTGCCAAGAAAATTCTGATGCTGGTCGGCGATTACGTCGAAGATTATGAAGTGATGGTGCCTTTCCAGGCGCTGCTGATGGTCGGCCACACAGTGCATGCCGTTTGCCCGGACAAATCCGCCGGACAGACCGTGCGCACGGCGATTCACGACTTCGAAGGCGACCAGACCTACAGCGAAAAACCCGGCCACTTGTTCGCCCTGAACTTCGATTTCGCCAAGGTCGCCGAAGCCGACTACGACGCGCTGCTGATCCCGGGCGGTCGTGCGCCGGAATATCTGCGTCTGAATGAAAAAGTCCTGGAACTGGTGCGCGCGTTCGACAAGGCCGGCAAGCCGATCGCCGCCGTGTGTCACGGAGCGCAATTGCTGGCGGCAGCTGGGATTCTCGAAGGTCGCGAGTGCAGCGCTTATCCTGCCTGCGCGCCGGAAGTGCGTCTGGCGGGCGGTACGTTCATCGATATCCCAGTGACGGAAGGTCACGTTCAAGGCAATCTGGCCACTGCGCCTGCCTGGCCGGCGCACCCGAGCTGGCTCGCCGGTTTCCTCGGGTTGCTGGGCACCAAAATCACGCTGTAACGAGGGACTTTTTCATGTGCGAGCTGTACGTCAAAGCCGATCCGATTCTCTACGAATCGCGCTCCCGCTCGCTGCGCATCTGCGGGGTGGTCACCACCCTGCGCCTGGAAAATCAGTTCTGGGACATCCTCAGCGAAATCGCCGCGGTCGATGGCATGACTACCAACCAGTTGATCGCCAAGCTGTATGAAGAGGTGATGGACTATCGCGGCGAGGTAGTGAATTTCGCCTCGTTTTTGCGGGTGAGTTGTACGCGGTATTTGACTCAGCGGCGGGTGCAGGTGCCGGAGTTGTCGGTGGTGCGGGCGGGAGCTAAGTAGCGAATACTGCGTCGACCCAATCGCGAGCAGGCTCGCTCCCACAGTGGATCGCATTTCCATTGTAGGAGCGAGGCTTGCCCGCGAAGAGGCCGGTACAGGCGACAGATATCCCTGGCTGGTCTTTACTCTGAAGCGCGAAACCTTTCAATTGCCAAGGAGAAAGAGCATGTCCGGATGGTACGAAGTGAGCAAAAGCAGCAATGGTCAGTTCAAGTTTGTACTGAAGGCCGCCAACGCCGAAACCATTCTGACCAGCGAGCTGTACACCACTCGTGGCGCTGCCGACAACGGCATTGCTTCGGTGCAGAAGAACAGCCCGCTGGATGAGCGCTACGAAAAGAAAACCACCAAGGATGGCCATCCTTACTTCAACCTCAAGGCCGGCAACCACGAGATCATCGGGAGTAGCGAGACCTACTCTTCCACTGGCGCGATGGATAAAGGCATCGCCAGCGTCAAGGCCAATGGGCCGACTACCGTGATCAAGGACAAGACCTTGCCGGTGCTGTGAACACACCTTTAAACCCAATACAAATCCATTGTGGGAGCTAGCCTGCTAGCGATGGCTGCTTAACATTCGACGAAGATGTTGAATGTCAGGCCGCTATCGCTAGCAGGCTAGCTCCCACATTGGTTTTTTGTGAACTTTGAGATCAGCGCAAGGCTTTCAACAAGTCTTGCAACTGGCTGATCCCGGCCTCACCGAGTGGAAACACCGGTAACCGCGGATCGCCTACTTCCAACCCGGTCGCACGCAATCCCGCCTTGATCGTCGCCGGCAAGCCACCCTTGAGGATGAAGTCCAGCAGCGGCAATTGGCGATAGAACAGTTCACGCGCCTTGCCCAGATCGTTAGCCAGAACCGCCTCATACAAATCAAGATTGAGCTGCGGGATCAGGTTCGGCGCCGCTGTGCACCAACCTTTCGCACCCGCCGCGAACGCTTCCAGCGCCAGCGGGTTGCAGCCGTTGTAGAACGGCACCCGACCTTCGCCGAGCAGTTGCAGTTTGTGCATGCGCTGGATGTCGCCGGTGCTCTCCTTGACCATGGTCACGTTCTCCACGGCGTTGACGATCCGCAGGATCAGGTCCACCGACATGTCGGTGCCGCTGGTGGCCGGGTTGTTATAGAGCATGATCGGGACGCCGATGCTTTCGCCGATGGCGCGGTAGTGGGCGAGGATTTCCGCTTCGCTGAGTTTCCAGTAGGACGTCGGCAGCACCATCACCACATCAGCCCCGTGAGCTTCGGCGAAACGCGCGCGGCGCACGGCTTTGGCGGTGGTCAGGTCGGACACGCTGACGATGGTCGGCACGCGCTTGGCCACATGCTTGATGCTGAATTCGCTGACCTGATCCCATTCTGCGTCGCTCAGGTAAGCGCCTTCGCCGGTGCTGCCCAACGGTGCGATGGCGTGGACGCCGCCGTCGATCAAACGGTCGATGGAGCGCCCGAGCGCGTCGAGGTCAACGCCTTCGCCATTGGCGGTGAGCGGGGTGATGGTGTAGCCGATGATGCCGTGAATGGTTGGGGTCGACATGTTGTGTCTCCTTCAGAAAATGATCGGGTTCAGTTCAGGCAATCGGCGTGTTGACGCAGGTTCTGCCGGGCGTAGTAGTTGAAGGCAGCGCCGTGGCGCTTGGGTTTCGAGATCCAGTCATGGGCTTCGCGGCCCAGCTCCGGCAGGATCGGCTTGATGGTCCCGGCACTCATCGCCAGCAGTTGCAGCTTTGCGGCGCGCTCGATCAACTGAGCGATGACACAGGCTTCTTCGATGGTCGTGCCGGTGGACAACTGGCCGTGGTGCGACAGCAGGATGGCCCGTTTGTCGCCCAGGGCGCCGGCGATCAAATCACCTTCTTCGTTGCCCACCGGTACACCCGGCCAGCCTTCGAGAAACGCGCAATCGTCGTAGAGCGGGCAGAGGTCCATGTGGGAAATCTGCAGCGGCACCTCGAGCATCGACAGTGCCGCGACGTGAGTCGGGTGGGTGTGAATGATGCAGTTCACGTCGGGCCGGGCGCGGTATACCCAACTGTGGAACCGATTGGCCGGGTTGGGCATGCCGTGGCCTTCGAGCACTTCCAGGTCTTCGTTGACCAGCAGCAGATTGCTCGCGGTGATCTCGTCGAAACCCAGTCCCAATTGTTGAGTGTAATAGGTGCCCGGCTGAGGGCCTCGGGCGGTGATTTGCCCGGCCAGGCCGGAGTCGTGACCATTCTCGAACAGAATCCGGCAGGTCAGGGCCAGCTTTTGCCGGTCGGTCCACGTATTATCCGCCAGGGTGTTTTGCATCTGGGTCAGCGCTTGCTTGACCAGTTGCGCTTTGGGTAGTGCTAAGGTCTTGGCCATATCGGTGTCCTTGGGTGGTTCATGCAAATGACACTAAAGAGGCTATATGACACATTGTGTCATTGGCAAGGGCGAATCGTCGCCTCCTTGATGGATTAATCGTTCTTCATGTCTATCCGTTTGAAATTACTGAGAAAAAAACTTGGCGTGACGTTGGAGGCCCTGGCCGAAAAATCCGGCATGACCAAGAGCTATCTGTCGAAAGTCGAGCGTGGGCTGAATACCCCGTCGATCGCGGCGGCCCTGAAACTGGCCAAGGCGCTGAACGTGAAGGTCGAGGAGTTGTTCTCCGAAGACAACATCAGCCTCGACAGTTACAGCCTGGTGCGCAGCGACGAACGCCAGTCCCTGGCGGCCAACGATGAAAGCCCCGGCTACGCGGTGCTGGCCCACCAGGTCAGCGAGCGCAGCCTGCTGCCGTTCATGATTTATCCTCCGCGCGAATTCGCGGATAAAACCTTCAAGGAACACTTGGGGGAAGAGTTTCTGTTTGTCCACGAAGGGCAGGTAGAAGTGGACTTCATGAACGAGCGCGTGCTGCTCAATCGCGGCGATGCGCTGCACTTCAATGCGCAGAAACCGCACCGGATTCGCTCAGTGGGCGAGGTTCAGGCGCAGTTGCTGGTGGTGGTGCATAGCGCTGAGGAATAAAGTCGCCAGGCTGTTGTGGCGAGGGAGCTTGCTCCCGCTCGGCTGCGAAGCAGTCGTAAAACCTGACAATGCGTTTTCTCTGAAAGAATGCAGGGGCCGCTTCGCAGCCCAGCGGGAGCAAGCTCCCTCGCCACAGGTTCGGTGTTCGCTTCAGACCTCGACGGGAACTGTGAGCTTCGGGTTGCCGAGCGCATGGGTCTTCGAATCAAAAAACCGCAATTCTGACCCCGTCCCCTCAAACACCTTCGCGTAATGCCGCTTCTGATGCTGAATAAACGCCTTGCTGCGCGGGTAAATCGAGATCGCCACCACCTTCGGTTTCGCTTGGCGCAACGCATGGATGATGTGGCTGTCCTGCTCGCCCAGGGCATGCCCGAACAGGCACAACCCCTCGCCATGGCTCAGTAACTGGTCGTAGCAAAACGACAGATAATCCGAGCTGCGAATGGTCTTGAGCTTGTCCTGCGCCGGCCCCTCATTGATGAACAGCGGCACATCATCCAGGGTCTTGATTGTATTGTTGATGGCGAAACTGCCCAGCAACGTGCCTTCGGTCGACATCAGCTTGCGCGCCGTGCCGTCCTGATTGCGCACCAGATGCAGGCCACCGTGCAGGTACAGCAAACGGGTTTTATCGGTCGCCGTGACGCTCAGATCAAAACCCGGTTCTGCACCCTGGAACAGATCGGTGATGGCATCAGGCTGATGCTGGATTGCCCAGTAGTTGAGCAAGTCGTAATTGGTGGTGAACACCGTTCGATAGCGGCCGAGCTCCTGACTGATGGCGGCCAGGGTCGACGGCACCACCAGTCGCCATGGGATGTGCACCGCGTGAACCGTGTTGATCAGCGCTTCCTTGATCGCGTAGTAACGATTG
Organism: Pseudomonas sp. LBUM1669; assembly: GCF_059695705.1. Taxonomy (NCBI): domain Bacteria; kingdom Pseudomonadati; phylum Pseudomonadota; class Gammaproteobacteria; order Pseudomonadales; family Pseudomonadaceae; genus Pseudomonas; species Pseudomonas sp. LBUM1669. The sequence goes on from NZ_CP166784.1 coordinate 1,572,294, forward strand.
CGCGGCGCGGCGGAGCTGACGGCCAGGGCCTTGTTGACCCGGCTGGTGGTTTTCAGCGCACTCAGCACCTGTTCGAAACTGCGCGTCTGCATCGCGTCAAACACGCTCAGCTCAGACTGGCTCAGGGGTTTTTCTTCGACGGTGCGGGCGTTTTCGAACAGCGAGTCGTAGCCGAAGTCGTCCCACACTGCACGGCTGGCGCCGTTGCCCACCAGCAAGCCGCTGAACGAGGCGGTGGCGCGCAAGGCGTTCCAGTCTTCAAGTTGGGCATCAACATCCTGGAAATCGGTCATTGCGATTCAAAGTCTCAAAGCAAGTGGTCTGATGGGCGGCGACTTTATCACGACGGGGACTTGAGCCAGATCAAGTTACGGCGTAACCGAAAGGTCGATCCTGTGGGTACCCGCTGGATCGGCGCTGCCGATTCGGCCCCAGCCAGGAGAGTCGCCCATGAGCAGCACGTTTTTCATCCCTTCCGTAAACATTATGGGCAACGGATGCCTCGACGAAGCCATGGACGCCATTCGCAAGTACGGCTTTCGCAAGGCGCTGATCGTCACCGACGTCGGGCTGGCCAAGGCCGGTGTGGCGAAGATGATTGCTGAAAAACTGGCGATGCAGGACATTGACTCGGTGATCTTCGACGGCGCCAAACCGAATCCGAGCATGGCCAACGTCGAGCGCGGCCTGGGCCTGCTCAAGGAAAGTCGCTGTGATTTCGTGGTGTCGCTCGGAGGCGGTTCGCCCCATGACTGTGCCAAGGGCATCGCGTTATGTGCGACCAACGGTGGGCAGATCCGCGACTACGAAGGCGTCGACCGATCGACCCAGCCGCAACTGCCGCTGATCGCGATCAATACCACCGCCGGCACGGCCAGCGAAATGACCCGTTTTTGCATCATCACCGACGAATCGCGCCACGTGAAAATGGCCATCGTCGACCGCAACGTCACGCCGCTGCTGTCGGTCAATGACCCGGCGCTGATGGTCGCCATGCCCAAGGGCCTGACCGCCGCCACCGGCATGGACGCACTGACCCACGCCATCGAAGCCTATGTGTCCACCGCAGCCAATCCGATCACCGATGCCTGCGCACTGAAAGCCATCACCTTGATCAGCAGCAACCTGCGCCTGGCCGTGCGCGACGGTAGCGACATGGCCGCACGGGAAAATATGGCCTACGCGCAGTTCCTCGCCGGCATGGCGTTCAATAACGCATCCCTGGGTTATGTCCACGCGATGGCTCACCAGTTGGGCGGCTTCTACGACTTGCCGCACGGCGTGTGCAACGCGGTGCTGCTGCCCCATGTGCAGAGTTTCAATGCGCTGGTGTGCGCCCCGCGCCTGACCGATGTCGCCCACGCAATGGGCGCCGATATCCGCGGCTTAAGCTCGGAAGAAGGCGCTCAAGCGGCGATCATGGCGATCCGCAGTCTGTCCCGCGACGTGGAGATTCCCGCCGGTTTACGTGAACTTGGGGCCAAGCTCAACGACATCCCGACGCTCGCCACCAATGCGCTGAAAGACGCCTGCGGCCTGACCAATCCACGGGTGGCGGATCAGCGCCAGATCGAGGAGATTTTCCGCAACGCGTTTTAATCGGTTTGACGACCGCGCGCGAGCATCACGCAGAGCATCGCGCCCAAGGCCAGCAAGGTGCAAAACAGGGACAGTGGCCATGCTTGCTGGCTCGCGATCAGGCTGGCAATCGCGCCGATGATGGCGGCCATCAGTTGGTGAATGAAACCGCTCAACGCCATCGCATAAGCCCCACCGACCGGTGAGCCGTCGTTGGCCAGGGATAGACTGATCGGGTAGTTCAAAGACTGCCCGAACACCGCAAAGCAGTACGGCAACCAGAACAGCAGCGCAACGGAGGTGCCCGCGATGCTCCCCAGCAACATCACCGCGCTGCCGCCCAATACCAGGCCCACGCCCACGGTCATCAGCCAGCGTTGACCGGTGCGAAGCACGAAAGCATTGACCCCCAACGCCCCCAGAAAATACGCCGCGCTGATCGGCCAGCCCAACAGCCCGTATTCCACGGCCGACCAGTTGAAGGGACCTTGCAGAATCAGCGGCGCCGCGGTGTTGAACGCAATGATCACCCCATAACCGAGGCCGCCGGCAAGTGCCGGCAACAGGAAGGCTCGATCACGCAGAATGCGCCTGTAGCTCGGCCAGGCGGACGACTGAACAGGCTCCTCGTTCAGCACCGTGAACGTGACCCGCGCCACCACCATCGCCATCAACAGGCTCACGCCGCCCAACAGATAAAAAATCGCCGGCCAGCCCAGCGCCACCTGAATGATCGACCCCAGGTACTGGCCGATCCCCAGCGCCACTACAAAAGAAATCGATAGCCAGGACAGTGCCTTGGCCAGCAGGTCTCCGCGGAAACTGTCGCGGATCAGTACCCGCGCCATGACCGAAATCCCGCTGGCGCCAATCCCCTGGACCAGTCGCCAGAACAGGAACGTTTCAAGCGTCTGGCCCAAGGGCAGGGCAAGGTTACCCAGCCCGTAGATACCGAGTGCGGCGAGCAACACCGGTTTTCGGCCAATGCGCTGACCCAGGCTGCCCCAGAACAACATCGGCAGCGCCATTCCGATCAGGTACACCGCCAACCCCCAGGACACCTGTGAGGCGTCGGCGGACAGATCCCGGGCGATGTCTGGCAGCGCCGGCAGGTAAATGCTCATGCCCAGTTGGGCGAGAAACACCGTACTGCAGGTGACGAGGAGCGTGGTGCTGCTCTTCATTGAGTCTTCCTTGTGTTTCAGAAACCGACGTCCCCGTCGTGGGTGCGTAAAGCTACATCAAGTGGCGCGACTTTTTCAGCAGGGCGACATCGACCCTCTCAACCAGACAACAAAAACAATCGGACACCCAAAGGAAGTCCGCCAGGAGAAAGCACCATGAGCCTCAATTTCGTCTGGCATAACAACTGATTGAGCGAATTCATCGAGCCGGGGATAGTGCGTGGCTGAAATCACTCGCTATAAGTGCATAAGGAGCAAGGAAATGACATTGAGGTCTGGATTGATCGGTTGTGCTGTCGTGTGCAGTTTCCTGGTGACCAGCGAAGCACTGGCGAGATGTGAAAAGCCGCCGCTTTCGAGCGAGTTCGGATATTCAGTGTGCAAGGACTGGCCAGCCTATCCGGGATTGTCGATTACCGCGTTGTCGCAACTTGAGTCCCGGCCTTCGTCTGATAGCTCTGGCCGCGATGGGATTTACGATCTCAACCTTGCCTTGGTTTCTACTGACGGGTTGAAGCCCGTGGCGACGTATCATCGCGCATCCGTTTTTGAGTCGGATGCGATTGCGTTGGAAGACCTGCAACTCGACACCGCGCGATACAAACTCACTTCCGATTTGCGCGCGTTTGGTGTGCGAGTTTTGTTCAAAGGCTCATCACGCATCAATCCATTCGATCAAACGTTGCTATCGCTCTACGTGAAAGACGGTGAAATGGTGCGTCCGGTCATGGATCGGTTGATCACCTATCAATACAGCGGCGAATGGGATGGCAACTGTGCCGGTGAGCGTTCGGAAGTCGTTCGAACCGTCGAAATCGGCAGAACCGGCTCACATGGTTTCACAGACCTAATCGTCAAATCGGTATCTACCACTATGGTTGGGAACGGTGAGGGCGAGGCATGTGAATCCAGATCAACGACAGCAAAACCCGTGATAACCACTTTGCGTTACGACGGTAAACAATATGTAGTCCCCGAAGCTCTCAAAGGTTTATGACCCATGCTCACCGGCCTCAACCACCTGACCCTGGCCGTCACCGAACTGAACCGCAGCGTGGCGTTCTATCAAGAGCTGCTGCAACTGCGCCTTGAAGCCTCGTGGGACACCGGCGCCTATCTTTCGCTGCCGGGTTTGTGGCTGTGCCTGTCTGTTGATCCGCTGCGCAGCTCGGAACCCGCTGCCGATTACACTCATTACGCCTTTACCATCAGCGCATCGAATTTCCCGTTATTCGTCGAACGCCTGCGATCCGCCAACGTACAAGAATGGCGCGACAACCGCAGCGAAGGCGCGTCCTTCTATTTCCTCGACCCGGATGGCCACAAGCTTGAAGCCCACGTCGGAGACCTGGCGTCTCGGCTGGCAGCCTGCCGTGAACGCCCGTACGCGGGAATGAAGTTCTTCGACGATCAGTCAGTCGATATTCTCAGGACCTGATATAGACTTGCGCCCATTCACCAAATAGTTAAACGGACTTTCAATGACCCCATCGCTGCTAATGGCTGTTCTCGCCTCGGGTTTTATTTATGGCATCACACCGGGGCCGGGCGTATTGGCGGTGTTCGGGATTGGCGCGGCGCGGGGACGACGGGCCGGGGCGGGGTTTCTCTGTGGGCATTTGCTGGGGGACGTGGTCTGGTGCAGCACGGCGCTGATTGCGATCGTCGGTGCACGGGAAATCGGCAGCACGGCGTTTGATGTGCTGGGCGTGCTCAGCGGGCTGTACCTGTTTTGGCTCGGTTTGCGCGCCATACGGGCGAAGCGCAGCAGCGCCGATGCCCCTCAAGGCCCGGCTCGCCAGCCCTTTTGGCACGGCATTCTGTTTGGCCTCACCAATCCCAAGGCCTACCCCGTGGCGGTGGCGACGTTCACTGCGCTGCTGTCCAGCCGTGCGGAATTGCTGCACTGGTCAATGCTGCCGTGGTTGATTGTCTTGAGCTTTGTCGGTGGCCTCATGGCCTACGCTATCCTCATTGGCATCGTCGGTGCGCGGCAAGTTCGCACCTTGTATCAGCGCCATGAACTGGCGATCACCCGGTTATGCGGGGTGATGTTTATCGGTTTCGCCATCAACGCCCTCGCTCATGCGCTGCCGGGGCTGGTGACGAACAAGGCTTGAGGTTGAGCGCACGGATGCGTCAGTTGTACTGATCGGTCAGGGAGGGTTCTTTATTGCTGCATTGTCCGGATACGCTCATCGCACTATGGCAACCAGAAATTCCGCGCCGTTGGCGAGCTACATCGATCTCTTGCTGGACGCCGTCTGTGCGGTCGATAAACAAGGTCGCTTCGTATTTGTCAGCGCGGCCTGCGAGCGTATTTTCGGCTATACCCCGAACGAGTTGATCGGCCAGCCGATGATCGACCTGGTGCATCCCGCAGATCGCCAGCGCACCCTGGACGCCGCGCGCGAGATCATAGGCGGCGAGCCCAAGCTCAACTTCGAAAACCGCTACCTGCGCAAGGACGGCGCGGTGGTGCATATCCTGTGGTCGGCGCGCTGGTCTGAAGTCGATCAGTTGCGCATTGCCGTGGCCCGGGACATCACCGAGCGCAAGCAGGCCGAGTCCCGGCAAGCGGCGTTGTACGCGATCTCCGAGGCGGCCCACGCGGCGGAAGATTTGCTGGCGTTGTTCAAGCGCATCCATTTGATCATCGGCGAATGGCTGCCGGCGCTGAATTTCTCCGTGGCACTGTATGACGAACATTGCGCGCAGCTGAATTTCCCGTACCACGTCGACGACCATGAACTGCAACCCGAGCAGCCCGGCACCATGACCGGGCGCCTCTGCGCCGAAGTGATTCGCAGCGGCCAGCCGATTTTGCTGAGCCTGGACCAGGACCCTCTACCAGAAGGGTTTGAGTTGCCGGTCACCGGGCAGGAGTCGCCTTGCTGGCTGGGTGTTCCGCTGAGTTCGCAAAATGGCACCATCGGCGCGCTCATCGTCAAAAGTGTACCGGGTGGCGAGCGCTACACCGAGCAAGACAAGGAATTGCTGCAATTCGTCTGCGCCCAGGTCGCGACCGCGATCGAGCGTAAACAATTACATGCCCGACTGCAGCGCATGGCGCAGTACGATCAACTGACCCAACTGCCCAACCGGGAGTTGCTGCGTGACCGGCTCAACGAGTCATTGACGTTGGCTCGCGCGGATTCCGGGCGGATGGCATTGCTGTACGTCGACCTCGACCGTTTTAAGGAAGTCAACGACACCCACGGCCATGCGGTCGGCGACATGCTGTTGCAAGCGGTCGCCAATCGGCTCAAGGGCTGCGTGCGCGAGACCGACACGGTGGCGCGCATCGGTGGGGATGAGTTTGTAGTGTTGTTGCACAGCATCCACGCGTCGGAAGATGCTGACAACGTCGCGGGAAAAATCCGTCAAGTACTGGCGCAACCCCTGCGCCTGGACGGGAACAGCGTTAACATCCAGCCGAGTATTGGCGTTGCGCATTACCCCGAGCACGGCACCGAGGAAAAGCAGCTGTTCCGGCATGCCGATGAGGCCATGTACGCGGCCAAGCGCCAACATCACCAGCGGCTCGGCGCCTGAAAAATCGGCCACCGTTCGTCGCGGCGATTTCATTTTTTCTAAACCTTTGCGGTGATCGAAATTCAGATTCTATGCGGGCTCCTGCTCGCCGCGATCATCACCAAGAGGTAGAGAATCATGCCTAACTCAAGAAACTCGAACTCGGGAAACTTCGCCAACGATCGAACGAAGGCGTCTGAAGCCGGTCGCAAAGGTGGGAAAACTACCACTACGACCGTCGATAAAGACCCTGCGAAACCCGATATGGGCCGCAAAGGTGGTCAGAAGTCGAAGTAGTCGCAAGGTGGTTTTGATTGAGAGGCGGGGGCGAAAGCTCCCGCTTGAATTTTTATAGAAGGAGGGCGCGACCATGAGCCGGATGGCCACCCGATTACGCACCGCTAGTTTTGTCACGTTACTGGGCCTGTTTGCCAACAGTGCCTTCGCCCAGTCGCCCGCCGAATTCATCAACGATGCGTCGGCCAAAGGCATGGCCGACATCGAAGCCAGTCGCGTGGCGCACCAGAAAACCGAATCCAAAGAGGTCAAGGACTACACCATCGTGGTCATTAATGACCGCACGACCGCCAACCAGCACCTGGCGAAAATCGCCAAGCAACTGGATTTGCCGGTTGCCCCTCGCGAAGAAGTGGTCGACAAGGCCAAAGCCTTGATGCCGGAAGTGAAAGACGGCACATCCTTTGACCAGGCGTATACCGCCAGTCAGGTGAAGACGACCCAGGAAGCCATCGAGCAGCTTCAACAGGTCGCTCAGACAACCGACGTGCCGGAAATCAAAGCCTTTGCTGAGGAAACCTTGCCCAAACTGCAGAACCACCTGGAAATGGCCAGAGCGTTGCAAGCCAGTCGCTAGACCAGGCGGTTAACGGTGCTGAACGCAAACGGCGCGTGATTCACATCACGCGCCGTTTTGTTTGTGCTCAGCACTCATTCAAATCCTGTTTGCGCTTGCTCGAAGCCGCCAGCCCTGCCAGCCCATGCACGTCTTTTTCGCCCATGGCGCGATAGTGTTTACGCAGCGCCTCCAGTTGCTTGAGGTCCAGTGCCTCAAGCCCCAGCATCGCGTTCTGCGCTTCCTTGTTTACCCGCAGCAACTCATCGATTTTCAAATGCAGGATGTCGGTGTCGCGGTTCTGCGTGTTCTGGATCAGGAACACCATCAGGAATGTAATGATGGTGGTTGAGGTGTTGATGATCAGTTGCCAGGTGTCGTTGAAATCAAAAATCGGCCCGCTCATCCCCCACAGCGCAATCAGAATCAAGGCCCCCATGAACGTCTTGGGACTGCCGGCCCACAGGGCGAGTTTCTGCGAGATTTTTGCGAATTTCATTGCCGTGTTCCTTATAGGGATGCGCCTGATTTTCAGACAGCGACGGCGGGTTGAAAATTCTACTTACATTTCTGTGCTCATAAAAAAACGCTCACTCAAAACCTGTTCGCTGCGCCAACTTCAAGTGCGGCGAGTTCAGGCAATAGACAGATATGAGCTGTTACAGGATCAGAGGGCCACGCAGGCGCTGGGCTGGGAAGGTGGACGGTATGTCGCGGTTCATGGCCACTGGGTGGCGGAACGACCGGGCTATCGTTATGTGCATCCGCACTGGGAGCAGCGAAATAATGGCTGGTGTTGGCAACGAGGTGGCTGGGTCAACTGACATCTTTCGCCATAGGTCGGATAGGGCAGGGCGCGCCGGTCGAGGTATCGTAGCGAACCGGTTGTGCGCCGCTGGCCACAACAACGCACCGACAGGAGAACGCAATGAGTTGGTCCGCCAGACAATACGTCGCTTTTGAAGATGAACGCACCCGCCCGGCCCGTGATTTGCTCGCGGCGATTCCGCCGGTGGATGCGCGCACGGCCATCGACATCGGTTGCGGCCCCGGCAATTCGACCGAGTTGCTGGTGGAGCGCTTCGCCGATGCCACGGTGCGTGGCCTGGACAGTTCGACCGATATGATCGAGGCCGCCCGCAAGCGCTTGCCTCAGGTGCAATTCGACACGGCTGACATCGATACCTGGAACGAAACGGGGCCGTTCGATGTGATTTTCGCCAACGCGGTGTTGCAGTGGGTGCCTGACCACGCGACGTTACTGCCTTCGCTGGCCGCCCGACTGACCGATGGCGGCAGCCTGGCCATTCAGATGCCCGATAACCTCAACGAACCGTCCCATCGCCTGATGCGTGAAGTCGCTGCCGATGGGCCGTGGGCCAGCAAATTGGCGGACGCAGCCGGGCAACGCACGGAAATGGCGAGTGCCAGCGATTACTACTCGATGCTGCGACCGCACTGTGCGCGAGTCGACGTGTGGCGCACCACCTACCATCACCCGCTCGCGGGCGGCGCTTCGGGTGTGGTCGAGTGGTTCAAGGGCAGCGGCTTGCGGCCGTTTCTCGATCCGCTGGATGAGGCGGAAAAAGCGCAATACCTCAAGCAGTATCAAGCTGCAGTTGAGCAAGCGTATCCGGCACTGAGCGATGGTTCGGTGCTGTTGCCATTTCCGCGCTTGTTCATCGTCGCGACACGCTAGGGCAAAAAGGGACGGATAACGCCGAACGCTATCTGTCCCTTTGTCTGGCACTCAAGTATTCAAAAATAAACGAAGCAAAGCCGAACAACCCAATCATCGAAATGATCATGATCCCCAACTCTGAATTGTCCATGTCGATCTCTAGGTGGTAGGTGAGCCTGGAGCATAAAGTATCAGCGGACAGGCCCACCGCAGCGCTACGGCTTCTTTACCGGCTTGCAGGCATCTATACGCAAACTATACGAGTACCCGGCACGACACTCAGCGTTGGGCACTGACCAGCATCATCATCGGTCGCTCCCGCTCTTCGGCCAGGGCCGGTTGTGCTGCCACCTCAGCATCAGTCGGTCCCCATTCGTTGACATGCCGGATGCTGAAACCTGCGCCAATCAGCGTATTGAGCAAAGTGCCGATGGTGCGGTGCTGTTTGATCACGCCTTCGGCCAGCCAGTTCGTCACCCGCTCACCTTCCCGTTGATAACTGTCCAGCGGCCAGCGCTTGTTTCCTTCGCCATCAATCAGCCAGCCAGGATTGCGTGGAGCCATGAAGATCGGGTGTTCGATGGAAAATACGAAGCGTGAGCCGGGTTTAAGGGCTGTTTGGATTTTGGCGAACAGGCCCGGGAGATCCTTGATGTAGTGCAGCGCCAGGGAGCTATAGACGAGGTCGAAACTGGCTGCGGGAAGGTCCAGTTGTTCCAGATCGGCGCGGGCGTACTGGATATTGGTTGTCGACGTCGTCTTGCGTGCCTGCTCCAGCATTTTTTCCGAGACGTCCAGACCGAGCACGTTGTCGGCGCCGGATTCACTGGCCCAGCGGCAGAACCAGCCGTAACCGCAGCCGAGGTCTACGACCTTCAGGCCCTGCATGGGTGGCAACATTGCTTTTAGGGCAGGCCATTCAGGGGCTGCGTCGAGGCCGCCAATGGAGCGGGGCATTTGGCTGTAGCCCTGGAAAAATGCTGGGTCGTCGTAGATGTTTTGATTCATGTTTGGGTTGCTCGGTTGAGATCGTTCACGGGCGGCACCTGATGTGCGGCCGATTGGGTTCCCTCGGAGAGTGATGGCGCGTGTTCGTCGATGGCCGCGCAGGGAAGAGGGTGGTTGAAGATAGGGAGATGCTAGCGGGTTGGGCGGGGAGGGGGAACGGGTTGAGCGTTGGGGATTTGTAAGCTCGATTTCATGACAAACCGGCGATCCATAACAATGCCAGGTAGTTAAGCGTGACACCGAACCTGTGGCGAGGGAGCTTGCTCCCGTCGGGCTGCGCAGCAGTCCTTTTTTTGGGGCCGCTTCGCGACCCAGCGGGAGCAAGCTCCCTCGCCACAGTAATACATCGCTCGTGCGATCTTTTACTGACCAATGTTAGCCGGTCATGACCCGCAAAGGGCGCCAAGAACGGCGCCCCCATTTTACGTCAGAACTATTCCGCATCCATGCGTCGAGCAATGACATCAAGCACATCGCAACCGTCGCGCAAAGGCACGCAGCACAGCAGTGCAAAGTCGCTGAGGATTACCGTATCGGTGGTAATGTCGCCTCGCATTGCGAGATTTTCGAGGATCTGCGTCACGGCCCTGATTCTGTAACTGGCGGTGCTGAGCAGTGAATGCAGGGGTTGGGTGGTGTTGACGTAGAGCGAGGGAAGATCGTCGGCGTTGCTGGTTAAAGCCATGTATTCGTTCATGAGTAGAGCTCCATTGGGTTAAGAGGTCTACCACTCAATCGTCGCCAAACGAAAAGGGTGGCAGCTGTACGCAGGTTGGCGAACCGGACAATGGACAACCCGGCAGACCCGAAGGTCTCCCGCGCACAGCCACCAAAAAGCAGGCAGCTAAGTGCTTTAAAGCGATCCGAAAACTGCTCGGAAGCTTTTGTTCATTGGATCGAGTCGCCAAACCCGAAGCGCCATTTTGGCGCCGGCTCGACTATAGGCCTCGATGCAAATGGACAGCAATGCGCAAGTCTACGGACAATTCCCACCGTCGTGTAGGACCTTGCCTTTCTGAAAGTCGGCTTCGCTAGAAGCCCCGAAAGATGGGCAATTGGTACTGAATTTGGCCGCGACCGAGACCATTAATGGATTGAGAGAAATGATGCGAGAAAGCTTGAGGCAAAAGATGATCGAGGTTTGCAACAAGAAAATGGAGCAGAAGGGGCCGACTGTCGGACTCTCGTTCTACGCTTTCTTTGCAAACAAAAATGATGATCCCGTGCTTTTAATGGAAGCCGCCCAATGGTGGATCGCTGAGCACAAGCTCGACCATTTTGAAAAGGCCGTAAAAATAAAGCAGATGGTAGAGCGGAAAGACTAGGAGCGCTGGCGCAGTCTGTCCCGTCCTGGCAATGATTTACGCCTGTACGCAGATTTCTGCCACATCCTCAGCAGGAAAAAATCACCTGAATCCCACCCAGAAAAAAACCGGCCATCAAGGACCGGTTTTTTGTCAGGGCTGCACGTCAGGCAACACCCGCAAGCAAACTTTCGTAAGGTATCCGCAACCCGTCGTGTAGACGTTTGATCATCGACAAGCTCAGTTTGCGCTTGCGGTTCAGCACTTCGGATACGCGCCCGCTCGTCCCAATGAAGGGTTCCAGGTCGCGAGGGGTCAGCCCTTGCTGTTCCATACGAAATTTAATGGCCTCAATCGGATCGGAGGGCGGCATTGGGTAATGCTCGTCTTCGTACTTTTCGATGAGCAGCGCCAGAATTTCCAGCTCATCACCTTCAGGCGAACCAATGTCTGCCCCCCACAGTTGCTCTATACGAGCAAATGCAGCGGTCAGATCTTCCTGGCTGCGAATCGGTTTAATGTCCATTACACGGTCTCCGCGTTGATCTGATCATATTGGGCGTGGGTGCCGACGAATCGTATGAAACCAAGCTGTCGCAGATAGTCGATTGCCAGAATCGCTCGATATTTGTTGCCGCCGATGTTGAATACAACCCTGCCGCCCTTGAGGATGCTCGCCGTTCTCAGCTCCGCCTTGACCTCTTGTGGCGTGCGATAAATGGCTTTTTCCATATGTCGATACCATTCAACAAGCGGTGTTTCGGCGTCAGTGTAAGCCGGACTGCTTTCCCAGAATTCCCGCAAGGTCCCTTTTGCAATCACACGCACCGCACATCCTCCCGTTTTGGGAGATAGTAGTCTTCGCTCAAGAGAGATGCAACGTCACTGTGCCATGCCGCAATGGTTCGCAAGGGGTTTGAAACCAACTTGCAATGATGAAATCTGTTAATGAGGCAAGAAACGCTAACAAAACATCACTTTTGCGCGAAAACGCTAAATTCCGCCTTGAAACACAAAACCCCAGACACAAAAAAACCGGCCATCAAGGCCGGTTTTGTCATTACCTGCATCCCCCGTCAAAAAACAACGTGAGAAAAAATTCGATTGGAGCGGGTGAAGGGAATCGAACCCTCGTTATCAGCTTGGGAAGCTGGAGTAATGCCATTATACGACACCCGCTCAGAGCGGCTGACTTTGTACCAGATGTGCGCGTGGAAATGAAGTTTTTCTTTGTGTGCGATGCGTTTGGCGCAGGTGAAACGGTCTATCACGGGCAAGCCTCGCGCCTACAGGAATGCATTCAACACTGTAGGGCGAAGCGTGCTCGCGATGACGCTGTTTCAGATGGCCAATGCATGTTGGTCCTGGACGTAGTGGTAACGCGGTCGGCTGGCGTGTTGCGCCGGTTTCAGGAAGCCCAGCAGTGCGTTGCGGCTGTCTCGGCAGGCAGCTTTGTGCTCCATGTCGAGAAAGTGGCCGGTGGCCTGAAGGGTGCTGAACGTGGCGTTTTGCACATGGTTGGCGAACAACCGGGCGCCATCGGCGGCGGTGTATTCGTCCCATTCGCCGTTCATGAATAGCACCGGCACGTTGATTTTTTCTGCGGCTTTGAGGAAGCACTGGCGATCACTGTGCAGCAGGTCGCTGATGTGGAAGTGCATCTGCCCGTATTCATGCTCGGCCAAGGAGCTTACGTGGCGATAGTTGAAGCGCTTGAACAGCGTTGGCAAGTGTTTGCCGATGGTGCTGTTTACCAAGTTGCCGACCCGATCCCCATCCCGACTGCCGAGGTAATCAATGCCGCGCTCTAGGTAATCGAGCATGTGCGCGTTGATCTCCGGGGAGAACGAGCTGATCACGGCTTTTTCGATGCGCCGTGGCTGGTGGGCCAGGGCGACCAGGGTCGCGGCGCCGCCCCAGGAAAACGACAGCACGTGTTCGGCGGAGAAGTGGTCGATCAACTCCAGGAGGATCTGCCCTTCGACTTCCTTGGTCAGCAATTTCTCATGCAGGTTGTGCGCTTTTGACTTGCCCGCGTAGGGCTGGTCGTAGCAGACCACATTGAACTGCGGATGAAGATTTTTCACGGTTTGTGCAAACGACGCAGTCGTGGCCATCGAGCCGTTGACCAGGATGATGGTCTTCTCTGCGGCGTCTGCGCGATAGAACTCCGTGTAAACCCGATACTGACCCTGTATATCCAGCACAGCGATTTCTGGCCTCATGTCATCAGACTCCAAGCAAGCGGGTATGCGCGCAAATGAGATTGCACGAGCTTTGTGACAGGTAGGCATACGCCTGAAATTTGGAGGCCCATGTCGATCCAGTGCAGTCCGGTCGACGGGTATTGTTATTGGCGGGCAGTCTGCCGGTCTGAGGCGGAACCTGAGGGTTCTCTAACCGGCAAAAAGTTTCTTAGAAGAATGTTGTGACTCGTCGGTCACATTTCGGCCGACGTCCTGATTCAAGCAGGGGTCACGTCTTCGCGCAAGTGTCATTCGTAAATTGTTCGACAACTTCTGCTGAGCGGTAGGCTGCTTAGATCAAATGGATCTCTTCGGTGCGCAATGCGCGGTACTCGCCCGGTTTTAGCGCGTTATCGAGCACCAGCGGGCCCATGCTTTCGCGGTGCAGGCTCAATACTTTGTTGTCGAAGTGGCCGAACATCCGCTTCACTTGGTGATACCGGCCTTCGATGATGCTCAGACGCGCCGCTTTCGGCCCGAGCACGATCAGTTCGGCCGGTTGTGTGGTGAGGTCTTCGAACGCGAAGTACAGACCTTCGGCAAATTTCAATGCGTATTGCGGGCCAATCTCCTGCTCGGTCTCGACGTAATAGACCTTGGGCAGTTTGGTCTGCGGTTGGGTCAGGCGCCGCGACCAGCTGCCGTCGTTGGTGATCAGCATCAAGCCGGTGGTGTTGAAATCCAGGCGACCGGCGATGTGCAGGTCATCGCGGTCCGGCTCATGGATCAGGTCGAGCACGGTCGGGTGCTCCGGGTCGCGGGTGGCGCTGACGCAGCCGGGCGGTTTGTGCAGCATGAAGTAGCGTGCAGGTTTACCGACCTGCAGGACTTCGTCATCGACCTCGACGCGGCTGAACTCGAGTACTTCGGCATGCGGGTCGCTGACGATTTTTCCGTCGACACGAACGCGCTTTTCCACCAGCAACAGGCGCACCTGCTTACGGTTGAAGCGCGGCAGGTTGCTGAGGAAACGGTCAACGCGCATGGCTGGGGATCAGTCGGAAAAGGGCCGCGTATCTTACGTGATCGGCCGGGCGGTTGCTTACAACTGCGCCTCGACCTCGGCGCAACGCGGGCACAGGCAGGATTTGTCGCGCAGTTCTGCCGGCAGCGCTTCGAGCACCGCCGGGTCGATACTGACGCCAAAGCACCAGCACGCCTGATCCACGGTGCGCGGGTCGGCCAGGGTGCAGGCGTTGGAGGCGCCGCAGGCGGGGCATTGTTCAGGCTTGTTCATGCAGGATTATTCATAAGGGGAGTGAGGCATTTCCACGCAGGTTCGGTTACGGCCGGCCTGTTTGGCCCGGTACATCGCATGATCGGCCCGAGACAGCAGGGTGTGCAAGGTTTCATCGACCTGCAAGGTGGTGAGGCCGATGCTGACTGTCAGCTGCAGTTCCTTGCCGTCGTAGGCATAACGCTGTTGCTCGACATGTTGACGAATTTTCTCGGCGATCATCAGACCGGTCTCACCGTCGGTGTCCTTGAGCAACACGATGAACTCTTCACCCCCCCAGCGGCAGACGATGTCGGAGTGCCGCAGGCAACTCTCCAGATCCCGCGCGAAGCCGATCAGCACCTGATCGCCGGCCAGGTGACCGTAGGTGTCGTTCAAGACCTTGAAGTGGTCCAGATCCAGCAATAACGCGGTCAGCGGCTTGGGCTCGCGCTCGGCTTCGAGCATGGCTTGCGCCGCCAAAAGGTCGAAACCACGACGATTCGGCAGTTCGGTCAGGCTGTCGAGCGTCGCTTGCGCCTGAATCTTGCCCTGGTAGCGCTTGATCACGCGGTTGAGCAAGGCCAGCACGATCAGCGTGACGAGCAGGCAGATCAGCAGGTTGAGGTACAGCGACTGGCGGATTTCGCTGAGGGCGCCGTCTTCGCGCTTGTCGACAAACAGGTACCAGTTCAGCTCGGGAATGAACCGCACGTTGAGGAAATGTCCCTGGCCGTGGACGGAATATTCGTAGCTGCCGCTGTGGGGTTTTGGCAGTTGGCTGACCAGGCCTTTCATGTTGTCGAGTTCGCCGAGTTTCTGGCCTATGCGCGCGCCTTGCGGGCCGCCCTCGGCGCCGGTCAACACCAGGCGGCCGAAGTTGTCGACGAAGTACACGCTGCGCTGGTAACGCTGCTGGTATTTGTCGATCAGCTTGATCACCGCATCGACCGTCAGCCCAACGCCGGCGGCGCCGATGAAACGGTTGTTGTAGTCGTAGACCTTGTAGTTGATGAAGAAGGTCTGGTTGTCCTTGTTGGCAAGGTCGGGGTCGACATTGATCTCGTAGGGATCGGCCATGTCGCGGACGCGGAAATACCAGGCATCGCGGGGTTCCGTGGACTTGACCTGTTTGAGGACGCCCTTGGCGTGGTAGTAGGTGAGGCTGGTGTTGGAGACAAAAAATGCCGTGTAGGCGCCGTAGTGGGTCATGACCTCGTTGAGGTAACGGGTCATTTTCTCGGGGTCTTGCTCGCCGTTTACCACCCAGTCCCGCATGAAGGTGTCGCGGGACATCATCGAGGAAATCAGGATCGGTCTGACGAGGTCTTTCTGGATTTCCGAGTAGACCGTGTCCGAGGTCAGCGGCAGCTCGGTGTTGACGATGCTGTCGCGGATGGAGGCTCGCGAGGCGTAGTAACTCAGGAAGGAGGTCGCGAGAAAGCCTGCGCCCAGCAACGCAATAAGCGTAAGGACCAACGAACGTTGCGAATACAGCGGCGAGCGAAGCGGCATGACGATCCCGTTGGCAGTGACCCGATGGCAGGCATTCTAATGGCACTGCGGGAAAATGACTGCTCTATGTGCAGCGCGAATGATGGCTCCCACGTCCCTCGAAGATTGTACCCAGACCTTGTGGGAGTGAGCCTGCTCGCGATGGCTGCAGCACATTCAAAATTGATGTCGACTGATGCACCGCCATCGCGAGCAGGCTCGCTCTCACAGGTTCTTGCCGTTAAACCAGGGATTGCAAATACGCACGCCATCCGCCTAGATGACTGATATTGGCGGCCCCCTCCAACCCGTACCCCTCACAAATAAACCCACTCTCCCAACGCCCGTCCGCCAGTTGCACCTTGCCCAACCCCAGCGGCGCCGGAATCCCGGTCAGAAACGAGCCCAACTCAGTGCTCGGCAACTCCCAAACCTCCACCGCGATCGCCACGCCACCATCCTTCACCCGCACCATCCCCGGACGAAACGGCGGGCCACCGGCCAACGCATACAGCTGATAGTCAGGCGAACTGCAAGTTGTCTCGACCAGCCGAGCCCCGCGCTTCCTCAATTGCCAGTTCAACGCCAACCCGTCCAGATGCGCGCCGCACACCACCAGTCGTGCGCGATCATGGCGAGCGACCGTCGTCGGTGCAGGCTCAGCCGAGCAGCGCTGCAAAGCATCCGCCACCCCCAACAAATACTGATCGGTAAACGCCCGGCCAAACACGGTCACACCCCACGGCAAACCGTTGCCCATGAAACCGCTGGGCACGGCGACAGCCGCGTAATCGAGCAGGTTCATGAAGTTGGTGTAGTAACCCAGTTCCGAATTACGCAGGACCGGTTCGGCGTCCAGTTCCGCCAACGTAACGGGGCGGCCAATGGTGGGGGTAACGACACAATCAAGATTTTCCAGCGCTTGATCGCACAGCGCTTTCAAGGCTTGCAGCCGATACTGGGCGCGGAATGTCTGCACGCCCGTCACCGCCGGTGCCTTGGCCAGTACCGCGCGAATCACCGGCAACACGGCTTCGGGATGTTGCTCCATCAACTCGCCGGCCACGCTGTATCGCTCGGCCACCCACGGCCCTTCATAGAGCAAACGCGCCGCTTCGAGGAACGGCGTCAGATCCAGTTCCACCTCTTCACCCCCCAATGCCTTGAGCCGATCGATGGCATCACCGAACAACAACGGGCCTTCAGGGCAGCCGAAGAATTCCAGGTCCTGCGCACGCGGTACGCCGAAACGGAAAGGACGCGGCGTGCCGAACGCCGAGCCGTCATTCCACAACGGGTTGCTGCGGCTGTATTCATCTCGCGGATCGAGGTGCGCCGTCAGCGCCAGCAACTGGCTGGCCTCCCGAGCCGTTGCGGTGAACGTCGTCACGCAATCGAGCGTGCGACAGGCCGGCACCACACCCGCCGTCGAGATCAGCCCTTTGGTGGCTTTCAATCCGACCAGATTGTTCAGTGCCGCTGGCACGCGCCCGGAACCCGCCGTGTCCGTACCCAATGAAAAACTCGCCACGCCCAGCGCCACCGCCAGCGAAGATCCAGCGCTGGAACCGCCCGACGGATACTCCGGCAATACGCTGTTCGGGCACGCGCCATCGGGCGAGCGGCTACCGTTCAGCCCGGTCGCGAACTGATCAAGATTGGTCTTGCCCAGCGGTATCGCGCCCAGCGCCAGCAACTGCTCGACGATGGTCGCCGAACGCTGCGGCACATAGGCAAACGCCGGGCACGCTGCCGTGGTCGGAATACCGGCCAGGTCGATATTGTCCTTGATCGCGAAGGGCACGCCGTACAGCGGCAGGCTCTCGAGGTCGCGACCGTCGAGTGCGGCGAGGTACGGTTCCAGTTCTTCAACACTGAGCAAATGGATGAACAGGTGATAATCCGGGTTGAGCGCTGCGCCTTTGTCACGCAGGCCCAGCAGCAATTGACGGGGCGTGATGTTGCCGATGCGATAAGCGTTGCGCAGGGCATCGAGTTGCAGATTGATGTTCATGGCGTTAATCCTTTTTCAAATGGGTTCAGTCGAGTTCCAGCACCACGACCCGCTGTCCAGCGCGCACCGCAGAACCCGGTTGCACGCGGACCTCGCGCACCACGCCGGCCATGGGCGCGAGCAGCGGAATTTCCATCTTCATCGACTCCAGAATCACCAGCACATCACCAGCGGCGACCCGACTGCCGGTCTCCACCTGAACCTGCCAGAGGTTGCCGGCGATGTGGCTGTCGACGCTCATTTCATTGCTGGCGAGCGGTGCGTCTTCGGTGGTTTCGGGGGCCGGTTCCTCGCTGTCGAAATGCGCCTGGCCGCTGGCGATCCAGCGCTCGCGCTCGGCGTTGAATGCGCCTTTTTGCTGATCGCGAAACGCGTCGATGGTCTCGGCCTCTTTCGTCAGGAAGGCCTGGTAATCCGCGAGGTTCAACTGGCTGTGTTCGATGTTCAATTCGAAGCGCCCGAGCGGGAAGTCCCGGCGGATGCGCAGCAGTTCCTCGGCGCTCACCGGGTAGAAGCGGATCTGGTCGAAAAAGCGTAGCAGCCACGGTTTGCCGTCGAACGCAGCGACTTCGCGATAACGGTTCCACATCTGCAACGTGCGACCGACAAACTGATAACCGCCAGGGCCTTCCATGCCGTACACGCACATGTAGGCGCCACCGATGCCCACCGAGTTTTCCGCAGTCCAGGTGCGGGCCGGGTTGTACTTGGTGGTGACCAGGCGATGGCGCGGATCGAGCGGGGTGGCGACGGGTGCGCCGAGGTAAACGTCGCCCAGGCCCATCACCAGGTAGCTGGCGTCGAACACCGTGCGTTGCACTTCGTCGAGGTTCGGCAGGTCATTGATGCGGCGGATGAACTCCAGATTACTCGGGCACCACGGTGCGTCCTTGCGCACGGTGGTCATGTATTTCTCGATCGCCAACTGACAGGCCGGGTCGTCCCAGGACAGCGGCAAATGCACGATGCGCGACGGCACTTGCAAGTCTTTGGCGGCGCACACGGCGTCCCATTCACCGGCGACAATGCCGAGCAGATCGGCCAGCGGCAGTTGCTCGGGTTGATAGTGGATTTGCAGCGAGCGGATGCCCGGGGTGAGGTCGATGACACCGTGCAGGGTTTTGCTTTCCAAGGCTTGCATCAGGGCGTGAGCGCGGAAGCGCAGGACCAGGTCCAGCTCGGGTGCTCCGATTTCCAGCAGCAGGTGAGTATCCCCCGATAACCTCGCAACCAGACGCGTATCG
The DNA here is from genome assembly GCF_059695705.1 of Pseudomonas sp. LBUM1669. Taxonomy (NCBI): domain Bacteria; kingdom Pseudomonadati; phylum Pseudomonadota; class Gammaproteobacteria; order Pseudomonadales; family Pseudomonadaceae; genus Pseudomonas; species Pseudomonas sp. LBUM1669. The sequence continues at coordinate 1,591,650 of NZ_CP166784.1, forward strand.
TCCTGACCCAAATCCAACACCACAGGCGACACAACCCCTTGTAGGAGTGAGCCTGCTCGCGATAGCGGTGTGTCATTCACATCAATGTTGGCTGTACTGTCGCCATCGCGAGCAGGCTCACTCCTACAGGGGGAATTCCATTTCAAGGCGAGTGTGCGGGCGGTTTTTAGATCGACGGGGAGAAACTGGACTTTGTCTCCGGCCTTCAGTTGCCCAAGCTGCCAAAGGTCCGCTTCAATCACCGTCACCGGGCAGACAAACCCGCCCAGGCTCGGACCATCAGGCCCCAGGATCACCGGCATGTCCCCGGTGAAATCCACCGCGCCGATGGCATACGGATTGTCATGAATGTTCGACGGATGCAGCCCGGCTTCACCCCCGTCGGCACGCACCCATTCCGGCTTCGGCCCGATCAATCGCACGCCGGTGCGGCTGGAGTTGAAATGCACTTCCCACTGGGTCGCGAAGAAGGTGCCGATGTAGTTTTCGGTGAAATACTCCGGAGCGCCATGCGGGCCATAGATCACCCGAATTTGCCGCACGACAGGTAACTCGGTGACGTGGTCCACTTGCTGACCGACGCTACGATCAATCAAAGCAGGGACGTGCAACACATCACCCGCCCGCAACGCACGACCGCCATGCCCACCAAACTGTCCAAGGGTGAACGTACTTTTGCTGCCCAGATAATCCGGCACCAGCAAGCCGCCGCGCAGGCACAGATAGCTGCGAGCGCCGGCACCGGCAATTGTGCCGAGGCTTAACGTGGCTCCAGCCGGAATCATCAGCGCCGTGTTCATCGGCACTGTTTCGCCGTTGAGCATCAATGGAATCACCGCGCCGGTCACCGCCACCACGGCATCGCAGTTGAAGCGCAGCAACGGCCCGCTCATGGTGATTTCCAGCGCCGCGGCGCCTTCGTCATTCCCCAGCAAAAGATTGCCCAGCCGCAACGCGCGACTGTCCATCGGCCCTGATGGCGGCACGCCCACTGCCCAGTAACCGAGACGGCCGGGATAGTCCTGAACGCTGGTCTGAGTCCCGGCGCTGAGCACTTCAAAGGTGTTGGCCTGATAGGCCAGACCTTCCAGGCAACGGGTCCACGGCTGGCCGCTGGCGAACGGCGCATCGAGCAGAATTTGCCGCAGGTAATCGCGGTTGGTTTCCACGCCATAGAGCAGACTTTCACTCAACGCTTGATGCAAATCGGCACGCGCTTCTTCACGGGTCGGAGCCCACCTGATGACCTTGGCGATCATCGGGTCGAAGTACGGCGGGATCTCGCAACCGGCCTCGACCCAGGTGTCGATGCGCAGGTGTTTGCCATCGGCGACAGGGAAGTTCACGGCGGTCAGCAAGCCTGGGCTCGGCTGAAAATCGCGGCCCGGATCTTCGGCGTAGAGCCGTGCCTGAATGGCATGACCTCTGGCGTTCAAGCCCTTGCTCAACGCACCCAAGGGCGGCAAGTCACCGGCCGCCAGTTCTACCATCCAGCGCACCAGGTCCACGCCCCACACTTGTTCGGTGACACCGTGCTCCACCTGCAATCGGGTGTTCACTTCCAAGAAGTAGAAGCGCTGATCTTCGCTGTCGAAGACGAATTCCACGGTACCGGCGCTGCGGTAGTTGACTGCTTTCGCCAGTTTGATCGCCGCCGCGCAGAGCGCTTCGGCCATGCCGTCGGGCAGGTTCGGCGCCGGGGTTTCTTCTAGGACTTTCTGGTTGCGGCGCTGCACCGAGCAGTCGCGCACGCCGAGGGCGATGACTTCGCCGCGACCGTCGCCGAACACCTGGACTTCCAGATGACGGGCGCGCTGGATGTACTTCTCGATGAACACCCCAGCGTCGCTGAAGTTGTTCTGGCCGAGGCGTTTAACCGCTTCGAAGGATTCGCTCAACTCGGCTGCGCTGCGGCACACGCGCATGCCAATGCCACCGCCGCCCGCAGTGCTTTTGAGCATCACCGGGTAGCCGACCTGTTCACCGGCAATCAGAGCCGCGTCGAGGCTGTCGAGCAGTTCGGTGCCTTCGAGCATCGGTACGCCGTGTTGCTTGGCCAGGGCGCGCGCGGTGTGCTTGAGGCCGAACACGCGCAGTTGCTCCGGCGTCGGGCCGATGAAGGCGATGTCGGCGGCTTCGCAGGCTTCAGCGAATGCGGCGTTTTCCGAGAGAAAACCGTAGCCGGGATGGATCGCCGTGGCGCCAGTGGCTTTGGCGATGGCAAGGATTTTATCGACGGCCAGATAAGTACCGGCGGCTGCGCCGTCACCGAGGCTGTGGGCTTCATCGGCCTGCAAGATGTGCAAACTGGCAGCATCCGCTTCGGAGTAAACGGCAACGCCCTTGACCTGCACGTCACGCAGAGTGCGCAGGATGCGGCAGGCAATGGCGCCACGGTTGGCAATCAGGACTTTTTCGAACATGGCATAACCCCCGGAGGCGATAGCGCATCAGCCTCGACCTGGGATGCGGGCCGTCCCGCAGTTTTTCGATAGGCGCCGGGGTCGTCCCCGACAGCAAAAACACTTCACTCAAACCCACCACACAACCCCTGTGGGAGCGGGCTTGCTCGCGAAGGCGGCGTGTCAGTCGACATCAATTTTGAATGTGACGGCCTCTTCGCGAGCAAGCCCGCTCCCACAGGGGGATTAGTGGTGTTCCGGAGGTTTGAGGCACTGGCCTGAACGCGCCTGGCACAAGGCGAACAACCATTTACGCAACCGCACGAATTTCAGTTCCATACCAAAAGCTCCGCAGGGGTCGGGTTGTAGGCGTTGCATGGGTTGTTCAGTTGTGGGCAGTTGGAGATCAGCACGATCACGTCCATCTCCGCCCGCAGGTCGACGTATTTGCCCGGTGCCGAAATGCCGTCTTCAAACGTCAGCCCGCCGTCGGCGGTGACCGGCACGTTCATGAAGAAGTTGATGTTCGGCCCGATGTCGCCCTTGCCCAGTCGCCCGTCGTGGACGCAGGCCCGCAGGTAGTTGTCGCGGCAGCTGTGCATGTAGCGTTTTTCCAAGGCGTAGCGCACGGTGTTGCTCTCTTGCGCGCAGGCGCCGCCAAGGGTGTCGTGGCGACCGCAGGTGTCGGCGACGATGGTCAGCATCGGTTTACCGAGGTTGGAATAGAGCACGCTGCCGGTGCTCAGGTAGACGCTGTTCTGCCGACGCAACGTGCGTTGCACGTCATAGCGCTCCTTCGGGTTGGCGACGCTGTAGAACAAGGTATCGACGGCCTGATTGCCTTCCAGGTCGAGGATGCGCAGGGTCTGGCCGGCCTTGACCTCCATTAACCAGGGTTCGCCGGCGGCGATGGTGGCGCGATACACCGCGTTTTCAGGCTGCTGGTGTGTGGTTGCGACGGCGAGTGACATGGCAGCGATCCTCAGGCGAACAAACGGTCGGTGTTGATGAAGCCGCGCTCGTTTTCCGGGCGCGAGGTGCGGCAGTGTTCGGCGACGCGGGCGTCGGCGTTCATCCAGCTCAACTTCAATGGTTTCGGTGCGTAGTCCGGCGACGGGTCCATCGGATGTTGCAAGGCGGTGAGCACCACCAGCGTGTCCATCGGCGCGTACAACTCGATATAGTCGCCGGCTTTCGAGTTGCCTTCGACAAAGTGGAAACGCCCGGTCTCATCGACGTTCACGCGGCTGAACAGGTTGAGGGTCATCAGCAGATCCGACAGGCCCAACCCCCACTTGCCCAGTTCCACTAACAGGTTGTCGGTGCCGTTGCGGAAGAAGCCGTTGCGCAGTTCCTGATAGCGGCCGGCGCCGTATTTTTCCGCGACTTCTTCAGCGCAGAGCACACCGCCGAGGCTGTCGCTCCAGCCGCAAGTGTCGGCGGTGATCGCCGCCAGCACGCGGCCCATGTCCGAGTACAGGCAATGGCCGCTGGTGAGTTTGGCGGTGTGTTGGCATTTGAGGCTGTCGGGCAGGTTCAGGCGTTCGGTTTTTTCATTGGCGTTGAGCAGCGTCAGGCTGACGTTGGCGCCCCCGCGCAGGTCAGTCAGGCGCAGCAATTGGCCGCGTTTCAACACGAACGAACGGTGCCCGCCGCCGGGGAGCATTTCTTCGGCGAAGGGTGGGAACAGTTGAGTCGAATCAGTCATTTCAAAATTCCTCTAAGCGATACGAAGCGTGCCCGCCAGCGCAGCCGGCAAGGCATCGACGGCGGCGCGGTTGACGCGGCGGTCGCTGTTCAAAGGGATGTCGTAAGTGATGCGCGCGCCATAGGCGCCGGGGGCGTGCGGGTCGACGCGGACCTTGTCGAACACCAGCAGGCGGGTGCCGAGGCTGAAGCCTTCGGACAAGTCGTGGGTGACCATGAACACCGTCAGTTGCGTCTCGCGCCACAGCTCCAGCAGCAAGGCGTGCATGTCCTTGCGGATGCCTGGATCGAGGGCGCCGAACGGTTCGTCGAGCAGCAACACGCGAGGTTTCATGATCAGCGCCTGGGCGATGGCCAGCCGTTGTTGCATGCCGCCGGACAGCTGCGCCGGGTACTTGTCCAGCGAGTGGCCGAGGCCGACTTTGTGTAGCAGCACCGAGGCCTGTTCGCGGGCGTCTTTTTTGGCGCTGCCGAACAGGCGCCCGAGCAAGGGCGAGCGTGGCAGTTCCAGGCCTAGCGCCACGTTGTCCAGCACGGTTAAATGCGGGAATACCGAGTAGCGCTGGAACACCACGCCACGGCTGGCATCCGGTTCGCCGGCCAGCGCCTGACCGTCGAGCAGAATCTCGCCGCGACTGGTGCGTTCCTGGCCTAGCAGTAGCCGAAGGAAGGTCGATTTTCCGCAACCCGACGCACCGACCAAGGTGCAGAACTCACCTTCGTTGACAGTCAGGTTCAGCCCTTCGAGCACCACCTGATCAGCATATTGCTGCCAGACGTTTTTTACCGTGATGAAACTCATGCCCGCGCTCCTTCATACCAGGGGAACGCGCGTTGGGTCAGGCGCTTGAGGCCCCAATCCATCAGCCAGGCGAGCAGGGTGATCCACACCACGTAGGGCAGGATCACGTCCATCGCCAGGTAGCGCCGCACCAGGAAAATCCGGTAGCCGAGGCCGTCGGTCGACGCGATGGCTTCGGCGGCGATCAGGAACAACCACGCCGAACCGAGCATCAACCGCAACGAGATCAGCAGGCGCGGCAGCAATTGCGGCAGCACCACGCGCAGCATCAACGTCCAGGTTGAAGCGCCGAGGGTCTGGGCCTTGATCAGCAGCTCGACCGGAATTTCCCGGGCGCGCTGTTCCAGATCGCGAGCCAGACACGGGGTGATGCCGATCACGATCAACATCACTTTCGACAATTCCCCCAGCCCGAAGACGATGAACAGAATCGGCAGGATTGCCAGTGGCGGCACCATCGACAGCACCGTCAGCAACGGTGACAACGGTGCGCCGAACAGCGGCAACGTCCCGGCGGCGATGCCCAGGCACAGCCCGGCCAGCGCACTGATGCCGAGGCCGATGGCCAGGCGGCGCAGGCTTGATGCGGTGTCTTGCCACAACAGGTATTCACCGGTGCGGGTGTCGGCAGTGAAAGCCAGGCGTTTGACTGCGTCGGCCATCTGCACGGCGCTCGGCAGCAGCTTGTCGTTGGGGTTGTCCGTCAGCCGTTCGGCTGAGCCCATGAAGTAGGCGAACAGCACCAGGGCGAACGGCAGGATCACCAACAGCAGGCGACTCGGGCGATCCGGGTGGCGATTGATCAGGCGCATGGCCAGGTCCTCCGGTTTACAGCTTGGCGTCAGCGGCCATCTGCACGTAGGTCGGGTCGAAGCGCAGCTTGAGGTTGGTCTTGTCGCCGCTGGTCACGCCATTGGCGAAGGCCATGCCGACGGCGCTGGTGTCTTTGGCGCCTTCACCCAGCAAGCCGTGCTGGAACGAAAACTCGGCGACCTTGCGCATGGTTTCCGGCAATTGCTTGCTGGTGGAGAAGTCCAGGGCTTCCTTGGGCGTGGCGAACAATTTGGTGGTGTCGAGTTGCGACTGGAAGCCGGCCAGGTCGGTGCCCGAAGCTTTGGCCATGTGTTCGAGTGCGACCTTGCTGGCGGCATTTTTCGCGTTCATCAACTCGACCACTTCGAACCAGGCACCGGTCAGCGCTTTACCCAGGGCCGGGTTGTCTTTGAGGGTGGCGCTGTTGACCACCATCATGTCCATGATTTCGCCGGGGATCTGGCTGGAGTTGAAGACTTCGGTCACCGCAGGCTTGGCCTTGATGTCTGAAAGCATCGGGTTCCAGGTGGTGACTGCGTTGACCTGATCGGTGTTGAAGGCGGCCGAGATGTCGGCATCGGAAGTGTTGACCACTTTGAGGTCTTTCTCGGTGAGGTCGACCGAATCCAGTGCGCGGGCCAGTAGGTAGTGGGACACCGAGAGTTCGACCAGATTGACGTCCATGCCCTTGAGGTCGGTGACCTTCTTGCCTTCGCCCTTGAGCACGATGCCGTCGTTGCCATTGGAGAAGTCGCTGACGATCAGCGCGGTGCTGTCGACGCCGCCGGCTGCCGGAATGGTCAGTGCGTCCATGTTGGTCATGGTGCAGCCGTCAAACTGGCCGGCGGTGTACTGGTTGATGGATTCGACGTAGTCGTTGAGCTGCACCACATCAATCTTGATGCCGTACTTCTTCGCCCATTTGTCGACGATGCCTTGGCTGCCGGCGTATTCCCACGGCATCCAACCGGCGTAGATGGTCCAGCAAACGCTGAAGTGGTCTTTTTGTGCAGCCTGGGATGAGACGCTCACGAGGGCTGCGAAAGCAGCGGCGAGCAGGGCGGGTAAACGAAGCTTGAGCATGGGTGGTTCTCCAGTTGATCAAGGGCGGGCAGGAGTCAACGCGGCACCGCGAACGGTGGCTTGTCTCCCGGGCTTTTGTCCCGCCGTGTAACCTCAACTGGAGGTCGCCAACTCTCGGACCAGCCACTCGCCTTAGCGAGCCGGAACCCTAGTCAGCCATTGCAAATTGTGGTGCCGCGAACCTTGTGATGACTCCTGCACGGGTTTGCTAAAGCGAGAGCCGTGCCAAGTTAGCTTGAGGGCTCTAGGGTGGGGGATTGCGCGATGAGCGCTTGGGGCAGGCGAGGCTGTGTTGCCTTGTGATGGTGCGCAGGTGCACCGCTATGGGACGTCGTGGCCGCTGATCTGAAGGTCCGCCCCTCTCGGCACTCACCCCGGCATTGCCAGTCAAATGGGTGTCAGCCGGCCTGTTCCGGCTGTGGGTCTTTCAGGAGGCCGCCATGTTTCGTCGACTGTTGTTCGGTATGGTTCTCGGTCTTGGGCTGTCCGGCTGCTATTACTACGCCGGTGGTTACGATGTGTATTCCGCGCCTTATTACTACCCCGGCTATTCACCCTATTCCTACTATTACGGCCCGCGTTACTGCTACGGCCCGCGCTTCTATGGTGGCTATCGCTACTACTATTGGGGCGGGCACGGGCCACGTCATTACGGCGGTGGATATCGCCATGGCCACCATTAATCAGCGGGTGAATAGATGAAAAACCTTTCATCGGCGACTTGTTTCAATCTGTTTCAGAGACGCACCAGATTTGGAAAACGATGTCTGATCTTTCGACAGTCACCGAATAATTGACTGTCGCCTGCCAGCGTCGCTGGTATGGCTCACTCGCGGTCCAGGAGGCCGCCATGCTCTGTCGAAAACAGCCCCACCGAATTCTTCTGATTGCAGTATTGGGATTGTCTCTTGGTGCGTGCGTGCCCTATTCCGATGGAGGAGGCAGCTACTACAGTTCCGAGGTCTATACCTCGCCAGCGCCCACCTATTATGCCGGTGGCGGACCTTACTATTCAGGTGGCGGCGGTTATTACACGCAGCCACGCCGGTACTACGCGCCACCAGCGCGGTATTACCAGCCAACGCCGCGGTATTACCACCAGCCGCGGGTTTATCAACCGGCACCTCGTTATTACCAGTCGCAGCGGGGCGACTACCGGGCGCATGGTTGGGACGGCCGTAACCGTGGCGGCTGGAACAACGACTACCGTGGTCATGGCGGACGCAACAATCACGGTGGGCGAGGGGACCATAACGGTCGCGGTGATCACGATGGCCGAGGTGGCCATCGTTAATATGAGCTAATGCAATACCAGTGTGGGAGCGAGCAAGCCCGCTCCCACATTTTTTTAGTATTCCGACAGATCGGCCAACGGATGCCGGCCTTCCCAGACCTTGTGGAAGTGTGCTTCCACCACCGCATCCGGCACATTATTGATGTCAGGCCAATGCCAATGAGGTTTCTGATCCTTGTCGATCAACCGCGCCCGAACCCCCTCGCTGAACTCCGGATGACGGCAGCAGTTGAGGCTCATCGTGTATTCCATCTGAAAGACCTCGGCCAGCGACATGTGCCGGGCGCGGGCGATCTGTTCCCACACCAGATGAGCGGTCAGGGGCGAACCTTCGGTCATGGTCTTCGCCGCTCGACTTAACAGCAGGTCCGTATGGTCACGCAGAGGGCTGATGGCTTTCCAGGCGCAGCGCACATCGCTGACATCCAGTAGCTCATCGATCTGCTGGCGTCGAGGCAGCCATTGCGCTTCGGGCATTTGCGCGACGGCTTCCTGCTGCAAGGCCTTGAGCAGACTGTTGAGCTGCATTGGCGTCTGTTCCTGCCAATTCAATTGCAGCAAGCCTTCGATCAGCTCTTCTTGCTGCTCATCGAGCAGGAAACGGTCGGCCAGGTCCAGGTCGATCGCATCACGACCGTTCATGTGTGCACCGGTCAGCCCCAGGAACAACCCGAGCTTGCCAGGCAGGCGTGACAGGAACCAACTGGCGCCAACGTCCGGGTACAGACCGATACTGATTTCCGGCATTGCCAGGCGGCTGCTCGGCGTGACAATCCGGATGCTTGCCCCTTGCAGCAGCCCCATGCCACCGCCCAGCACATAACCATGGCCCCAGCAGATCAGCGGTTTGGGGTACGTGTGCAGATTGAAGTCCAGGCGATATTCCGCTGCAAAGAAATGTGCGGCCAAGGGCGGTACTTCCCCCGGATGAGCGCGACAGGCTTCGACCAGGCTGCGCACTTCGCCGCCGGCGCAGAAGGCCTTGGCGCCGTTACCGCGCAGCAAAACGCAGACGATTTGCGGATCTTTGGCCCAGGCGTCCATCTGATCGCGCAGGGCGTTGATCATGGGCAGGGAGAGGGCGTTGAGCGATTTTTCGGCATCCAGGCTGGCAATGCCGATGCGCGCGCCGTCGGTGCCGGTGAGTTCTTCGAAGTGCAGATTCATCGTGACCTCGATCGGGAAATTGAGCGTTCAGTATGATCGCTGTACAGGAAAGTGCCGGATCTGCGTCAGATCAATTGACAAGCGTGGTGGGCTTTCCTAGGGTTCGCCCCATTGTTTTTGCCGGATGTAACCATGACTGCTGACGACCGTATCAAACTCGAACCAAGCTGGAAGGAGGCGCTACGTGCCGAATTCGACCAGCCCTACATGGAAGAGTTGCGCAACTTCCTGCAACAGGAGCGCGCGGCGGGCAAGGAAATCTATCCTCCGGGGCCGATGATTTTCAACGCACTTAACTCCACGCCGCTGGACAAGGTCAAGGTCGTCATCCTTGGCCAGGACCCGTATCACGGGCCGGGACAGGCCCACGGGTTGTGCTTCTCGGTGCAACCGGGCGTACCGGCGCCGCCGTCGCTGGTGAACATCTATAAAGAGTTGAAACGCGACCTGAACATCGACATCCCCAATCACGGCTACCTGCAGAGCTGGGCCGAGCAGGGCGTGTTGATGCTCAATACCACCATGACGGTCGAGCGCGCCAACGCCAATGCGCACAAGGACAAGGGCTGGCAGTTTTTCACGGATCGGATCATTGAAGTGGTCAGCCAGCAGCAACCGCATCTGGTGTTCATGCTGTGGGGCGCGCATGCACAGAGCAAGCAGAAACTCATCGATGCCACCAAGCACCTGGTGCTGACGTCGGTGCACCCATCACCGCTGTCCGCCTATCGCGGTTTTCTGGGATGCGGGCATTTCAGCCGGACCAACAAGTTTCTTGAGCAGAATGGCGAAACGCCGATCGAGTGGCGGTTGCCGCCAGTCTAAAAGCTTCGCGGGCAAGCCTCGCTCCTACAGGTCCTGCGCGAATTTGTAGGAGCGAGGCTTGCCCGCGAAGAAGGCGACTCGGTCCTCAGTCTGACTCAGGCACCCGATTCCAATACCTGAACAACGGCTCCGCCAGAAACAGCACAAACAACAACCGCATCACCTGCATCGCCGTCACCAGCGGCACGGACAATTGCAGTGTCTCTGCCGTCAGGCTCATCTCTGCAATGCCGCCGGGCATCATGCCCAACGTCAGCGAACGCAGGTCCAGATGGGTCAGCGCACTCAATCCCAGTGCCGCCGCCGTGGCGATCAACATGGTCAGCACCGTCCCGATCAAAGTCCGGCCCATGAATGAAGGTGCCCGACGGAAAAACTGCCGATTGAAGTGACAGCCCAACCCGCTGCCGATCAGCCATTGGCCGATCTGACTGCCGCCATTGGGCAAACCGATGTGCAAATCCCAACCAATGCTCACCGCTGCACTCACCAGCAACGGCCCGAACAGCCATGGATTGGGTTGACGAAGATGTTCCCAAATCCAGGCCGCCAAAGCGCCCGCAGGGAACAGCAGGGCCAACAGCCACCAATTGACGACGGTTGGATGCAGGACCGGTGCACCGTAACCCAACAAATACTTGAAGGCCGCCGGCACACACAGCACCACCACCAACACCCGCAAACTTTGCCCCGCCGCCACGCGACTGAGTACCGCACCGTTGCGCGCGCCGAGGTTGACCATCTCCCCGGAGCCGCCCGGCATGCTGGAAAAGAACGCGGTGGCGCGATCCTCCCCGGTGCGCCGCATCAGCCAGACCCCGACGACGGCGGACAGGCTGGTGATCAACGCACCGAAGAAGATCAGACCGAAGTGACTCAACACCTGCTCCATCACCACTGGGGTGAAGTGCAGGCCGATACCGATACCGACGACCCACTGGCCGCACTTGCGCCCGCCAGGGATTTCCGCCAACTGCCAGGGTGTCAGGCAGCGCACCAGGATGATCGCCAGCAACGAGCCGACCATCCACGGCAGCGGCCAGCCGACCAAACTGGCGAGGTAACCGCCCAGCGCACCGACCAGCGGCGTACCCCACCAGGCTTTGAAGGGTGTTCGATCAGACATCGGCGATTGCGCGCCGGGCGACCGAACGTTTGCGCCAGATCCGCAGGATCGGCATCAGCAGCATGATCGCGGTCAGCACCCAGCAGCCGAAGGTGATCGGACTGGACCAGAGGATCTCCAGCGCACCGTTGGAGATCGACAGGGCGCGACGCAGGTTCTGCTCCATCAAACCGCCTAGGATGAAGCCCAGCAATACCGGCGACAACGGGAAGTCCAGCTTGCGCAGGATGTAACCGAAGATACCGATGCCGATCATCAGAAACAGGTCGAAGGTGGTGGCGTGTACCGCGTAGACGCCGATCCCGGTAATGATCGCGATCACCGGCACCAGCGCCCAGTTCGGCACGGCGAGGATGCGGGTGAAGATTCGGATCATTGGGATGTTGAGGATCACCAGCATGACGTTGGCGACGAACAACGAGGCGATCAGGCCCCAGACGATGTCAGGTTGTTGCTGGAACAACAGCGGGCCGGGGGTGATGTTATACAGCGACAGCGCGCCGATCATCACCGCTGTGGTCCCCGAACCTGGAACGCCGAGAGTCAGCATGGGCACCAGCGCGCCGCAGGCCGCGCCACCGATGGCGGTTTCCGGCGCAGCGAGGCCGCGCATGTCACCCTGGCCGAACGTGCCTTTGGCGCCGGCGATGCGTTTTTCGGTCATGTAGGCCACGGCGCTGGCGAGGGTCGCGCCCGCACCCGGCAACACGCCCATGATGAAGCCCAGAAGGCCGCAACGGATGTTCACCGCGAACACCGCCGAGGCTTCCTTGAAGTTGAACATCATGCGCCCGGTGGCTTTTACCGCTTCCTGGCCACGATGAGTTTTTTCCAGCAGCAGAAGGATTTCACTGATGGAGAACAAGCCCAGTACCAGCACAACGAACTGAATGCCGTCCGTCAAATGGATGTTATCCCCGGTGAAACGATACACGCCGCTGTTGGCATCGATCCCGACGGTCGATAGAAACAAACCGATCAGCGCGGCGATAAACGTCTTAAGTGGTCGGTCGCCGGCCATGCCGCCGAGACAGACAACCGCAAACACCATCAGCACGAAGTATTCCGCGGGTCCGAAGGCAATCGCCCATTTCGCCAGCAGCGGGGCGAACAGCACCATGCCGCAAGTCGCGATGAACGCACCGATGAACGAGCTCCACGCCGACAGCGACAGCGCTACACCGGCCAGGCCTTTGCGGGCCATCGGGTAGCCGTCAAGCGTGGTCATGACGGTGGAAGCTTCGCCCGGGATGTTCAGCAGGATCGAGCTGATCCGGCCGCCGTATTCGCAGCCCAGATAGACCGCCGCCAACAGGATCAGGGCCGACTCCGGTGGCAGGCCGAGGGCGAACGCGATCGGGATCAACAACGCCACGCCATTGATCGGGCCCAGGCCGGGTAACAGGCCGACAACGGTACCGATCAGTGTGCCGCAGAGCGCGGTCACCAGGTTGTACGGGGTCAGCGCGACGCCGAAGCCCTGACCCAAATAGCCAAGAGTATCCATATCAGTTCTCCAGAACGTCGAGTACGCCCAAGGGCAGTGGCACGTCCATCAACTTGTCGAACAGCAGGTAAAGACCAATGGCCATCAGGCTGATGATCACCGCGCTCGGTAGCCAGCGGCCGCCATACAGGCGAGCCATGGGGACGCCGATCAGGATGCTGGCGACGATGAAACCAAGGGGTTCGAAGGTGCCGGCGAACACCAGCAACAGCACCACACAGATACCGATCTTGATCAGCGTTTCACGGTCCAGTTTTGGGTCGTCTTCGCTGTGGATGATCGGAGTCGGGCGAAACACCATGTACAGCAAGCCAAGACCCATCAGGCCGAGCATCAACAATGGAAAGGCGCGTGGCCCCACCGGTTCGTAGGAAAAAGCCGCCTGGTACGGCCAGGCCATCAGCGCCAGGCCAATACAGGCCAGCAACAGCACCGAAGCAAAAATGCGTTGTAAGAGCATGGGAAACTCCTGTGCCACGGCCCCGCAAATCGAGGGCCGCAGCCGCTAGACAGAGGCGATCACTGGATCAGGCCGAACTCTTTGGCCAGCACTTTGTAGTCGGCAACCTGCTTCTTCACGTAGGTGTCCAGCTCCGGGCCGGTCATGGCGAACGGGAAGAGCTCACGCTGATCGCGCAGCTTGGCGAAGTCTTCGGACGCCAGCAGTTTGTCGAAGGCCTCTTTCCACCAGGCGTAGTCTTCGTCGCTGACCTTTGGCCCGAGGTAGAAACCGCGAACCACTGGCCAGACGATGTCGTAGCCTTGCTCTTTGGCGGTCGGGATGTCTTTCATTTCCGGCTCGTCCAGACGCTTCTCGGAGAACACGGCGAGCAAGCGCATGTCACCGCTCTGGATGTGCGGCATGGAGTCGGAGATGTCGGTGCTGCCGACCTGGATATGGCCGCCGAGCAGGGCGGTGGCGATTTCACCGCCGCCTTCAAGGGCGACGTAACGCAGGTCGCGCGGGTTGATCCCGGCGGCCTTGGCGATCAGTGCCGTTTGCATCCAGTCCTGGCTGCCAACGGTGCCGCCGGAACCGATCACCACTTTGCTTGGATCTTTCTTCAGTGCTTGAACGAGATCGTCGAGGGTCTTGTAAGGCGAATCGCTTTTTACCGCGATGGCGCCATAGCTGGTGCCTACGGCCGCGAGCCAGCGAACATTGGTTTCATCGAAGCGACCGAACTTGCCCTGGGCCAGGTTCAGCAGCGAACCGCTGGACCACGCCACCAAGGTGCCGGCATCGGCCGGACGTTGAGCAACCACCGCGTTGTACGCCACCGCGCCGACACCGCCGGGCATGTAGGTCACGCGCATTGGCTTGGTCAGCAGTTTTTCGTTCACCAGCGCGCTTTGCGCCAGTTTGCAGGTCAGGTCGAAACCGCCGCCTGGCGAGGCTGGGGCAATGCATTCCGGGCGTTTTGGTTCGGCCATCAATTGGCCGGCGAACAGCATGCAGCTGGCGGCGAGGGCGAAACGGCGCAGTGATTGATTCATTTTTGTCTCCACGGGAGTTTTTGTTTTTGGGGATGTTTCAGGTGCGGCGATTTCGCGTCGTGCAGCCGGTAGGGGCGCTGACAAGCGTGAACGAAGGGGATTGAAAAAACGGGTGGGACGGGCAAACCTGAAGCTGTCTGGCCAGCATGGTGCAGTACCTCGTTATTGTTCTTATTGGCGAAAATGCATCAAGGCATTTTTCGGGAGCTACATTTCAAAGCACGATCGGGTGGTCCGCAGTCGAAACCATCCGTGGGTCGACTCTAACGGGCCAACCTTTCACTAACCTTTCAGTTGGCTTTCACAGTTTTCAGGCTTCACAGCGGCGAATGCGACTGTAAACTCCGCGCCAAAGAATGGCGTCGACCATCCCTGAATGAGGTAAAAATCCATGCGTGTTCTGCTCGTCGAAGACCATCTGCAGCTCGCCGAAAGCGTCGCCCAGGCGCTCAAGAGCACCGGGCTGACCGTGGACGTGCTGCACGACGGCGTGGCGGCCGACCTGGCCTTGAGCAGCGAGGAGTACGCCATGGCGATCCTCGATGTCGGCCTGCCGCGCATGGATGGTTTCGAAGTGCTGGCGCGCCTGCGGGCCCGGGGCAAAAACCTGCCGGTGCTGATGCTGACCGCGCGCAGCGACGTCAAGGATCGGGTGCACGGGCTCAACCTTGGCGCCGACGATTACCTGGCCAAACCTTTCGAACTGACCGAACTCGAAGCGCGGGTCAAAGCCTTGTTGCGGCGCAGCGTGTTGGGCGGTGAACGTCAGCAGCGCTGCGGCGTGTTGGCCTATGACCTGGATACTCGGCGCTTCACCCTCGGTGAGGAATTGCTGACCCTGACCTCTCGCGAGCAGGCGGTCCTCGAAGCATTGATCGCCCGACCCGGTCGGGTGATGAGCAAAGAGCAACTGGCCGCTCAGGTGTTTGGCCTCGATGAAGAAGCCAGCCCGGATGCCATCGAAATCTATGTCCACCGCTTGCGCAAGAAGCTCGACGGCCAACCGGTCGCCATCGTGACCTTCCGCGGCCTCGGCTATTTGCTGGAAAGCCGCGATGCATAAGCCCAGCAGCCTGCGCTGGCGGTTGTTGTGGAACCTCGCGCTGTTGTTGGTGGTGTTGATGCTGGCCAGCGGTTTGAGCGCGTACTGGAATGGTCGCGAAGCCGCTGATACGGCTTATGACCGGACCCTGCTGGCGTCGGCGCGGACCATCGCCGCCGGCGTGTCCCAGCGCGATGGCAGCCTCAGCGCCGACGTGCCTTACGTGGCCCTCGATACGTTCGCCTACGACAGCGCCGGGCGGATTTTTTACCTGGTCAACGACATCAATCAGAAGCTGATTTCCGGTTACGAAAACCTCCCGCCGCCGCCCCCGGGAACGCCACGTACCGATGACTATCCGGCACTGGCACGCTTCTATAACGCCCAATACCGTGGGCAGAATGTGCGCGTGGTGAGCCTGCTCAAGCCGGTGAGCGAGCCGAACATGAATGGCATGGCGGAAATCCGTGTGGCAGAAACCGACGAGGCTCGGGTCGCGATGGCTCGCAGTCTGGCGGCGGACACGTTGCTGCGTTTGGGCATGTTGGCCATCGGAGCGTTGCTGATGGTGTGGTTTACGGTCAGCGCGGCGCTGCGTCCGCTGGAGCGCTTGCGCACGGCGGTGGAAGAGCGTCAGCCGGATGATTTGCGGCCATTGCCACTGGTGGAAGTGCAGCATGAATTGTGGCCGCTGGTGCGCGCGCTCAATCACTTTACCGAGCGACTGCGCGGGCAGTTCGAGCGGCAGGCGCAGTTTATCGCCGATGCCGCCCATGAACTGCGCACGCCGTTGGCGGCGCTCAAAGCGCGACTTGAGCTGGGCCTGCGTTCAAACGAACCGCAAACCTGGCGCAGCACCCTGGAAACCGCTGCTCAAGGCACGGATCGCCTGACCCACCTGGCCAATCAATTGCTTTCGCTGGCGCGGGTAGAGAACGGGGCCCGGGCGATTGCCGAGGGCGGTGCGCAGTTGTTGGACTTGAGTCAGTTGGCGCGCGAGCTGGGCATGGCCATGGCGCCGTTGGCCCATGCCCGCGGCGTCGCCTTGGCGCTGGAAGCGGACGAACCGGTGTGGCTGCGTGGCGAGCCGACGCTGTTGAATGAGCTGCTGAGTAATCTGGTGGATAACGCCCTCGCTCACACGCCGTCGGGGGGCAATGTGATTCTGCGGGTCACGGCGCCGGCGGTCCTGGAGGTCGAGGACGACGGGCCGGGGATTCCCTTTGATGAGCGGGATCGGGTGTTCGAGCGCTTTTATCGGCGCAACCAGCAAGTGGCAGGGTCCGGGCTGGGGTTGGCGATTGTCGGTGAGATTTGTCGCGCGCACCTGGCGCAGATCAGCCTGCACGATGGCGAGTCGGCGGGGTTGAAAGTGCGGGTGAGTTTTATTGCGGGGGAGTGAAACACATTACCTGTGGCAATCCGACAAGCCCCCTCGCCACAATGATCAATAAAACATCGACCGCGATTCTTCCAGATCCCGGCACATCGCCTCATTCTCCGGGTCGATCCCCAGTTTCTTGAACGCCGGCACGCTGAACGCATCGATACGGGCCAGCGGGTGATCGGTGTCCTTGTGGCAATACAGGCTGGCCACCTGAACCAAATCGACATAATCGACCCGCTCGGACTGGCGTGTGAAATCCAGGTACAACCCCGGCAACTGCACCAGCATTTCCGGAAATTCCCAGACCCTGAGCAGCTTGTCGCCGATCAAGGGATGAATGCGATCGATGACATGGTTGAGGCTGACCGGGTCAGACAGCAACTCATAATGGTCTTCGGCGTAGGTCAGGATCGGCAGTACGCCAATCTGATGCACCAGTCCGCCAAGGGCTGCCTGATCAGGCTTGAGTTGCGTGTAACTGCGGCACAGCGCATAGCTGACCCCGGCGATTTCCAGGCTTTTACGCCAGACATCGCGCATTTTCTGCGCCACCACTTCAGAGCGGGCGTGGAAAATCTGCTCCATCACCAGGCCGATCGCCAGATTACTGCTGTAGTTGACGCCCAGCCGGGTGATCGCCGTGTGCAGGTCAGTCACTTCCTGAGTCGCGCGCAGCAGCGGGCTATTGACCACTTTGATCAGGCGCGCCGACAACGCCGTATCACGGCCGATCACTTTACTCAGGGCGCTGACACTGACTTCCGGGTCTTCAGCGGCCTTGCGAATCTGCAGGGCCACTTCCGGTAACGTTGGCAGAACCAGGTCATCGTTATCGATGGCCTCAACCAAATCCTGTTGGACCTTATCCGCCAGATCGCTCATTTCTTTTCTCTAGGGTGTTGCAACAAGTGCTGCGGTTAACGCTGGATTTCGCGATCGCGATCCAGTTGATAAGGCAGGTCGAGCAGGTGCAGGGCCGGCCCTTCGAGGGCCCCCAGGTGAATATCGCCACCTTCTGCTGCTTCGGCTTGCAGCACGGCCAGGAGTTCAATGTTTTGCCCGGCGCTGGCGGCCAGCACCACTTCGCCGATAGAACTGCCATGGGACGGGGAAAACAGTTGCGTGCCGGGTTCGGGCAATTCGCTGGCATCCAGTGTCAGGCGATACAAGCGACGCTTGAGTTTGCCCAGGTACTGCATGCGCGCGACGATTTCCTGGCCGGTGTAGCAACCCTTTTTGAAGCTCACTCCACCGACGGCTTGCAGATTGAGCATCTGCGGGATGAACAGCTCGCGGGTGCTCGGCATGACCTGGCCGATCCCTGCGCGGATCTGGCCCAGCAGCCATTGATTCAGAGTGCCTTCGGTCAACAGGGCGGAGAGCTTGCCCTTGGTGACGTCGGCCTGATTGGCAGCGACCCACAGTTCCGCGCGGTCCGGCGAGACGCGAATGGCGATCAGACCTTCAAGACGCACGACGCTGTCGGTGTCTGCCGGCAGCTCAAGACCCAGGCTGCTCAGTGCGGCATCGCCATGATCGAGGCCGAAGCGGACCCAGGCGGCGCTTTCATCGGTCAGTTTGGACTTGGAGAACACGGCGTACTTTTTCAGGTCCGCCAATTGTGGCTCGAGCAGTTCGGTGGCCATCGCCATCAGCACGCCGTCACCTTCCAGCACAATGCGAAAGCTCGATTGCATCCGGCCTTTCTGCGTGCAGCGGGCGCCAAGACTGGCCTGGGTATCGCTCAGGTAATTGAGGTTGCAGGTCAATTGGCCTTGCAGGAATTTGCTGGCGTCCGCGCCGCGGACTGCAAGAACGCTTTCATGGGACAGGGTGCAGAAAAAAGCAGAATCGGCCATGGGTCATCGCAGGGTAAAGAATCTGGGGGACATCATAAGGGGGCGCTCTCGAAATGGGTAGTTCGCAAAGGATCGATGGCGCCCGACCAAAGCCGAGTGTTCGACCGGGCTTGGGCCTGTATACTTGCCGCCTATTTGAGGAGCGCTCCATGGTCGAAGATGTTGAACTGAATCGCCTCTACTGGCACAGCCGCCGCGGCATGCTCGAGCTTGACGTATTGCTGGTGCCGTTCGTTAAGGAGGTCTACCCGCATCTCAACGACGTCGACCGCGATTGCTACCGCAAGCTGCTCGAATGCGAAGATCAGGACATGTTCGGCTGGTTCATGGAACGCGCCGAATCAGAAGATCCGGAGCTTCAGCGCATGGTCCGCATGATCCTGGATCGTGTCCAGCCCAAGTAATGCGTTCGAATGCCGCTGGCATGCCTCGCGGCAGTTGCTGGCGGCGTATCTTGTGGCCCAGCTGTTCGCGCTGGGTTCGTTGTTTCTTCTTTCCATACCGCTCTGGGCCAGTTTGCTCGGCATGACGCTGTGTGTGGTTCATGGCGTCTGGCTGCTGCCGCGTCAGATTTTGCTGACACATCCACAGGCATTTCGCGGCTTGCGTCGCGATGCCGATGGCTGGCAGTTGTGGAATCAGGGCTCAGGCTGGCAGCCCGTGCAACTACGACCGGACAGTCTGGCGTTGCCGATGATGGTGGTCCTGCGTTTTCGACTGCGAGAGGAGCGGCGGGTCAGATCGATCTGCGTTCCCCGGGACTCGCAGGCGGCGGATGTGCACCGACGCCTGCGGGTCAGGCTCACATTCAGTCGGCGTAGGTGGGCGGCACCAGAATAGTGTCCAGCGCGACCGGCAGCATGTCCGGGTAGTCGAGGGTGTAATGCAGGCCACGACTCTCCTTGCGCTCCATGGCTGACCGGATCATCAGCTCCGCCACTTGGGCCAGGTTGCGCAACTCGATCAAATCCCGACTGACCTTATAGTTGCTGTAGAACTCGTCAATCTCGTCCAGCAACAGCCGCACGCGATGCTGCGCGCGTTGCAAGCGCTTGTTGGTGCGCACGATGCCCACGTAGTCCCACATGAATCGCCGCAGTTCATCCCAGTTGTGCGCAATGATCACGTCTTCGTCGGAGTCAGTGACCTGGCTGGCATCCCAGACGGGCAGGGTGATCGGAATCGAAACCTGCGGCAGCTGTTTCAGAATGTCCGCCGCCGCCGAACGGGCGTAGACGAAACACTCCAGCAGCGAGTTGCTGGCCATGCGGTTGGCGCCGTGCAGGCCGGTGAAACTGGTTTCGCCAATGGCATACAGCCCCGGCACGTCAGTGCGACCATTCTGATCGACCATTACGCCGCCGCAGGTGTAGTGCGCCGCGGGAACCACGGGAATCGGTTGCTTGGTGATGTCGATGGAAAACTCGAGGCAGCGTTCATACACCGTCGGGAAGTGAGTCTTGATGAACGCTTCGGGCTTGTGGCTGATGTCCAGATAGACGCAGTCGACACCCAGGCGCTTCATCTCATGGTCGATGGCGCGGGCGACGATGTCCCGGGGCGCGAGTTCGGCACGCGGGTCGAAACGCTGCATGAAACGTTCGCCGTTGGGCAGCTTCAGGTGTGCCCCTTCGCCGCGCAGGGCTTCAGTGATCAGGAAACTCTTGGCTTGCGGGTGGTAAAGGCAGGTCGGGTGGAACTGGTTGAACTCCAGGTTTGCCACTCGGCAGCCCGAACGCCACGCCATGGCGATGCCATCTCCGCAGGCTCCGTCGGGGTTGCTGGTATAGAGGTAGACCTTGGCTGCGCCGCCGGATGCCAGGATTACGAATCGTGCGCCGTAGGTGTCGACTTCACCAGTGCCACGATTGAGGACGTAGGCGCCGAGGCAGCGATCACCTTCCAGGCCCAGGCGTTTTTCGGTGATCAGGTCAATGGCGACTCGCTGCTCCAGCAGTTCGATATTCGGTCTGAGTTTGGCTTGGGCGAGCAGGGTTCTGAAAATCGCCGCGCCTGTGGCATCGGCCGCATGAATGATGCGCCGATGGCTGTGACCGCCTTCGCGGGTCAGGTGAAACTCGAATCCACCGTCTTCAGTGCCGGATTGTTCATCGCGGGTAAACGGTACACCTTGGTCGATCAGCCACTGGATGGCTTCTTTACTGTGCTCGACGGTAAAGCGCACGGCGTCTTCGTGGCAAAGGCCACCGCCGGCATTGAGGGTGTCATCGACGTGGGATTCGACAGTATCGGTGTCATCCAGAACGGCTGCGACGCCGCCCTGGGCCCAGAAAGTCGAGCCGTTGGCGAGGTCGCCTTTGCTCAGTACGGCGATGCGCAAATGACCGGGCAAGGTCAGCGCAAGGCTCAAACCGGCAGCGCCGCTGCCAATGACCAGAACATCGTGTTGAAACTGTTGGCTCATTTCAGGATTCCGCTCAAAGCGACCCGGGTCGGGGTTGGCGCAAGACTCCTGGAACGGCGAGTCAAGGCAGCCACACAGCCCACTAGTATATAGAGGGGGGGAGCGGCACAATACCCGAGCGCATATGGCATTGTGAAACTACCGTGACAGAAAATACCTGACGCTTCGTCGGATGGTTTTTCGGGCGGTTCTGCGGCAAGGCGACTGTATCAACGATTTAACAGTCTTTTTCTGTTCAGGGTTGCATGATGTCGCTTTCGCCCGGCTATAAATATTTGGAACTTTTGCCAAAGGCCCAAGATCAATAGACGGTGCCTGAAAAGAAGGACAGTGTCGGTTTCAGGGCGGGGCTTGTGGTTTGGTCCTGGTCAGTGAGTCCGATGACAAGATTATTCGCGCAGCCGGGTCATGCCGAGCTGCGCTTTTCGTGCGTGCCAAATCAGAGCCCGCAGGAAACTTGCTTGGAGGGGGAGAACTTTTGCGAAAAGCCCGAGTCTATGTTTGCAAGTCTGGTCGTTTAGTTATGCAAGCCTCCTCCGAGCTTATCGAGGAGTGTTCATGCTAACCCAGGAAGAGGATCAGCAGCTCGTCGAGCGCGTTCAACGCGGCGACAAGCGAGCTTTCGATCTGCTAGTGCTGAAATACCAGCACAAAATTCTCGGGTTGATCGTGCGTTTCGTGCACGACACCCATGAAGCCCAGGATGTGGCACAGGAAGCCTTTATCAAGGCCTACCGCGCACTTGGAAACTTTCGCGGAGATAGCGCGTTTTATACGTGGCTTTACCGCATCGCCATCAACACGGCGAAGAATTAT
This sequence comes from Pseudomonas sp. LBUM1669, assembly GCF_059695705.1. Classification (NCBI taxonomy): domain Bacteria; kingdom Pseudomonadati; phylum Pseudomonadota; class Gammaproteobacteria; order Pseudomonadales; family Pseudomonadaceae; genus Pseudomonas; species Pseudomonas sp. LBUM1669. The sequence continues at coordinate 1,613,402 of NZ_CP166784.1, forward strand.
CTGGTTTCACGCGGCCGTCGGCCGCCGGATAGCGATGTCAGTTCTGAAGATGCAGAGTTCTACGATGGCGATCATGGCCTCAAGGATCTCGAGTCGCCAGAGCGTGCATTGCTGCGGGATGAGATCGAAGGCACCGTCCATCGAACCATTCAGCAACTGCCAGAAGATTTGCGTACAGCTTTAACTTTACGTGAATTCGATGGTCTGAGTTACGAGGACATTGCGGCGGTCATGCAATGTCCGGTGGGTACCGTGCGCTCCCGGATTTTCCGCGCTCGGGAGGCCATCGATAAAGCCCTGCAGCCGTTGTTGCAGGAAAACTGAGACAGCGGCGATAGCCAAGAGAGGAACGCCATGAGTCGTGAAGCCCTGCAGGAATCGCTGTCCGCAGTGATGGATAACGAAGCGGACGAACTGGAATTGCGTCGGGTATTAAATGCCTTTGACGATGTTGAAACCCGTGAAACCTGGGCTCGTTATCAAATCGCTCGGGCAGTTATGCACAAGGATCTTCTGCTTCCACGTCTGGACATCGCCGCGGCAGTTTCTGCTGCTTTGGCCGACGAAGCCGTACCGGCAAAAGCCTCCCGTGGTCCATGGCGCAGCCTGGGTCGATTGGCTGTTGCTGCTTCGGTGACCGTAGCCGTGCTGGCCGGTGTGCGTCTGTACAACCAAGACGAGATCGCGGGTGTCGAATTGGCTCAGCAATCCAGTCAACCGGGTCTGGCCGTTCCTCAGGTCAAGGGTCCAGCTGTATTAGCAGGCTACAATGAGAGTTCGGAAGCCACTGGTCCTATGGCCAACGGCGTATTGCAAGGTCAACCAGGCTGGCACGATCAGCGTCTGCCAGGCTACTTGCGCCAACATGCTCAACAGGCTGCACTGAAAGGTACTGAGAGCGCTCTGCCTTACGCTCGTGCAGCAAGCCTGGAAAACCGTTAAGGAGGATCATGCGCGCCATACCTCTACTTTCGCTTCTGCTCAGTGGCTGGTTCATTGTTCCAGCCCACGCCGATGAAGCCCAGGACTGGTTGACCCGTCTTGGTCAGGCAGAGCAACAGCAAAGCTTTAACGGTACTTTCGTTTACGAGCGTAACGGTAGTTTTTCTACCCATAACATCTGGCATCGTGTCCAGGATGGCAAGGTCCGTGAGCGTTTACTCCAGCTCGACGGCTCAGCACAGGAAGTCGTGCGCATTGATGGGCATACTCAATGCGTCAGCGGCACCCTGATAGCAGGGCTTGGGGACTCTCCCAGCTCCGCTGCTCGTGCACTCGATCCACAAAAGCTGAAGAATTGGTACGAGCTTGCCGTCATTGGCAAGTCGCGTGTGGCTGGGCGTGCGGCAGTGATTGTTTCTTTGAAACCACGTGATCAGCATCGCTACGGTTTTGAGCTTCACCTTGATAAGGAAACCGGCTTGCCGTTGAAGTCATTGCTACTGAATGACAAAGGGCAGTTGCTGGAACGCTTCCAGTTTACCCAACTGGATACCGACAATGTGCCGTCTGACCGCGACTTGCAGGCAGGCGAGGATTGCAAGGTTGTCACCCTAGACAGTGACAAGGCTTCCGCCGTCAAGGCCGCCCAGGTCTGGCATTCGGACTGGCTCCCGCCCGGTTTCGAGTTGACCAGCAGCAGCGCCCGCAAAGATCCAGAGACCAAAACCCAGGTCAACAGTCTGATGTACGACGATGGTCTGGCGCGGTTTTCGGTATTCCTTGAACCGTTGAACGGTGCCACCGTTACCGATACCCGCACCCAGTTAGGCCCAACCGTTGCTGTTTCTCGACGCTTGACGACCCCTCAAGGCGAGATGATGGTGACCGTGGTCGGTGAGATTCCGATAGGTACTGCTGAACGGATTGCGCTGTCCATGCGCTCCGATGCCACTGCAACCAAGTAGTGAGCTGATATCGAAATGTTTGGTGAGCATTTCAATTTGCAAAAAAACCTGAATTTTTCTATAGGTCAGAACCTCACGGCTCTGGCCTTGTTTTGTTGTTCCCGGAACAAAAATACCGGCGTATCTTTCCCGGTGTTCCTTGCTCCATATCGCTTAACCATGCTCGTTGTAACGGGAGCCGTATGTCGATACCACGCTTGAAGTCTTATCTTTCCATTTTTGCCACCGTGCTGGTGCTCGGTCAGGCGGTCACTGCTCAAGCAGTCGAATTGCCTGACTTCACCCAGCTGGTCGAGCAGGCCTCGCCCGCGGTGGTGAACATCAGCACCACGCAAAAGTTGCCGGACCGCAGGGTGTCCGACCAGATGCCCGACCTTGAAGGCTTGCCGCCAGCGCTGCGCGAGTTTTTCGAGCGGGGCATGCCGCAACCGCGCTCGCCTCGCGGTGATCGCCAGCGTGAAGCGCAGTCCCTGGGCTCGGGCTTTATCATCTCGCCTGACGGCTACATCCTGACCAACAACCACGTGATCGCCGATGCCGACGAAATTCTCGTTCGTCTCTCCGACCGCAGTGAGTTGAAAGCCAAGCTGATAGGCACCGACCCACGTTCCGACGTGGCGCTGCTGAAAATCGAAGGCAAGGATCTGCCAGTCCTGAAACTCGGTAAATCCCAGAACCTGAAGGCCGGCCAATGGGTCGTAGCGATCGGCTCGCCGTTCGGCTTCGACCACACCGTGACCCAGGGCATCGTCAGCGCTGTCGGTCGTAGCCTGCCGAACGAAAACTATGTGCCGTTCATCCAGACCGACGTACCCATCAACCCGGGTAACTCAGGTGGTCCACTGTTCAACCTGGCCGGTGAAGTGGTCGGGATCAATTCACAGATCTACACCCGTTCTGGCGGCTTCATGGGCGTGTCGTTCGCGATCCCTATCGATGTGGCAATGGACGTATCCAATCAGCTGAAAAGTGGCGGCAAAGTCAGCCGTGGCTGGTTGGGTGTCGTGATCCAGGAAGTGAACAAGGATCTGGCCGAGTCGTTCGGTCTTGAGAAGCCGGCCGGTGCGCTGGTAGCCCAGATCCAGGAAGATGGCCCGGCTGCCAAGGGTGATCTGCAAGTCGGCGACGTGATCTTGAGCATGAACGGTCAACCGATCGTCATGTCAGCCGATCTGCCGCACCTGGTGGGCGCTCTGAAAGAAGGCGCGAAGGCCAATCTTGAAGTGATTCGCGACGGCAAGCGCAAGAATGTCGAGCTGACGGTTGGTGCGATCCCTGACGAAGGTAAAGAGCTGGGCTCGAAACTCAAGTCAGGCGTTGAAACCAACAGCAATCGACTGGGTGTTGCTGTCGCTGATCTGACCGCTGAGCAGAAGAAAACCTACGACCTCAAAGGTGGTGTGGTGATCAAGGAGGTTCAGGACGGTCCTGCATCGCTCATCGGCTTGCAGCCAAATGATGTGATCACTCACCTGAACAACCAGGCAATCAACGATAGCAAGGAGTTCGCTGAAATCGCCAAGGCACTGCCGAAGAATCGTTCGGTGTCCATGCGGGTTCTGCGTCAAGGTCGTGCCAGCTTCATCACCTTCAAACTGGCTGAATAAACCGGTTGTCGGTTGAATGAAAAACCGCCTCGAAAGAGGCGGTTTTTTTGTGTCTGCGTTTTATGTTCCTGAAGCAGGTCAGCCCATCATGTCCTTGACCATACGTTCCTGCTCCATCAACTCACGTTGCCGGGCGTCGATACGCGACGACAACGGGAAGTTGGCGCCGGCCTTGCGCTTGGCAAAGTCCAGTTGCTGAATGGCCTGGCGATAGTCGCCAACCAGGGCGAAGTACTCCGCGCGAGCCTGATGCAGGCCGATGATGTTGCCCGACAGGCCGCGAGTCTCGGCCACCTGATACCACACGTCCGGATCGTCCGGGCGCGACTTGAGCAGGCCTTCGAGCGCCTTTTCAGCATCGGCGGCGCGGTTTTGTTTCAGCAACAGATCGACACGCACCTGGTTCAACGGATAGTTGCCAGGGTACTGAGTCAGCATCCGGTCAACCCGTGTTTGAGCATCGGGCAGACGATTGTTGGTGATATCGAGATCGACCTGCGCCAGGTTGTAGATGATCTCGTTCGGTGATTTGGCCAGCAGCAGCTTGAGGTTCTCGCGAGCTTCATTCAACTGGCCACCCTTGATCTGGGCGATTGCCAGGCCATAACGGGCGACGTCGTTTTTCGGGTTCTCGTCGAGCTGCGCGCGGAAGCGCTTGGCGCCCAAGCCTGGGGTTTCTTCATAGACCAGCTGAACGCGTGCACGAATCAGCTGATACCGCATGGTGTCTTCGACGCCGCCCGCTTTGGCCTGTTCGGCGCGGTTGCGTGTGTCGGCGATCCGCGATTCGGTCACTGGGTGAGTCAGCAGGAATTCTGGCGGCTTGGCGTCGAAGCGGTATTGACGCATCAACCGCTCGAACATGGTCGGCATTGACCGCGGGTCGTAACCGGCCTTTTCCAGATTGAGGATACCGATGCGGTCGGCTTCCTGTTCGTTCTGGCGCGAGAAACGTCGTTGTTCCTGAATCGCCGCCGCCTGAGTGCCCGCAATCGCCGCAATCCCGGCGTCACCGGCACCGGCAGCTGCAATGACGATACCGGCCAGCAGAGCTGCCATCATCGGCACTTGCATGCGCTGTTGGGCTTCAACGCCTCGGGCAAAGTGGCGTTGCGACAAGTGAGCCAATTCGTGCGCCAGTACTGAAGCGTATTCGCCCTCAGTCTGCGCATTGAGGAACAGACCGCCGTTGACCCCGACAATCCCACCCGGCGCCGCAAAGGCGTTGAGCTGCGGGCTGTTGATCAGGATGAACTCCAGGCGCCGGTCATTGACCTGGCTGGTTTCCACCAGGCGGTAAACGCTGGATTCGACGTAATCCTTGAGCTGCGGATCGTTGAGCTGCGAGACCTGGCTGCGCAACAGTGCCAGCCACGCACGGCCCAGTTGGTATTCCTGTTGCGGCGAGACAATGGCAGAACTGGCGTCGCCGAGTGACGGCAGGTCGTCGGCGAAGCCCGGTGAGGCGAGCAGGCAAGCGAGCGTCAGCAGGGTAGGGCGCAAAAAAGTCATGCACAAAGCCTTAGTCGACAAAGACCTTACTGTAGCCGGACACTTGGCTTGGGACCAGATATTCTAGGCAGCACTACCACCTGACCCGGAGCGATGTAATGACCGACGCTGTAGCCCATGACGCCGAACTGGACGCCAGTGGCCTGAATTGCCCCTTGCCGTTGCTCAAGGCCAAGCTGGAGCTGAATCGACTGGCCAGTGGCGCGGTGCTCAAGGTCATCGCCACCGATGCGGGTTCCCAGCGCGACTTCCGCACCTTTGCCCGATTGGCCGGTCATGTGCTGCTTCGCGAAGAAGATGAGGCGGGTGTTTACCGCTACTGGTTGAAAAAAGCCTGAAACCTGCTGCGTTCATTTCTAAGGATTTTTGATGTTCAAGGTGTTACGCGACTGGATTCAGCGCTACTTTTCCGATGAAGAAGCCGTGGTGCTGGCCGTGCTGCTGTTTCTGGCCTTTACCGCCGTGCTCACGTTGGGCGGCATGCTTGCGCCGGTGCTGGCCGGGATGGTGCTGGCGTATCTGATGCAAGGCCTGGTTGTCACCCTCGAACGCCTGCGCATGCCCGGTGGGGTGGCGGTAGGGCTGGTCTTCGCCTTGTTCATGGGCGTTTTGCTGGTGTTCATTATTGTCGTGGTGCCGTTGCTCTGGCATCAGTTGATCACGCTGTTCAATGAACTACCCGGCATGCTCGCCAAGTGGCAGTCGCTGCTGTTGCTGCTGCCCGAACGCTATCCGCATCTGGTATCGGACGAGCAGGTGCTGCAGGCCATCGAGGTGGCGCGGGGCGAGATCGGCAAGTTTGGCCAGTGGGCGCTGACGTTCTCGCTGTCGAGCCTGCCGTTGCTGGTGAACATCATGATCTACCTCGTACTGGTACCGATCCTGGTGTTCTTCTTCCTCAAGGACCGGGAAATGATCGGCCAGTGGGTGCGCGGCTACCTGCCGCGTGAACGGGCATTGATCACCCGTGTAGCCCATGAAATGAACCGGCAGATTGCCAACTACATTCGCGGCAAGGTCATTGAGATTTTCATTTGTGGCGGTGTGACCTACATCGGTTTTGTCGTGCTGGGGCTCAACTACGCAGCGCTGCTGGCGTTGCTGGTGGGGGTGTCGGTGGTGGTGCCTTACGTCGGCGCAGTGGTGGTGACGGTGCCGGTCATGCTGATTGCGCTGTTCCAATGGGGCTGGAGCGATCAGTTCATTTACCTGATGGCGGTCTACGGGATTATCCAGACGCTGGACGGGAATGTGCTGGTGCCGCTGCTGTTTTCGGAGGCGGTGAATTTGCATCCGGTGGCGATTATCTGTGCGGTGCTGTTGTTTGGCGGGTTGTGGGGGTTCTGGGGGGTGTTCTTTGCGATTCCGCTGGCGACGCTATTTAAAGCTGTGCTGGATGCCTGGCCGAGGAAGGAGGCGGTGGTGGCGCCGTTGCTTTAACGGATAACCCTGATTTTTTCAGTGAGGCTGAGGGCCTCTTCGCGAGCAAGCCCGCTCCCACAGGATCACCTAAATCCTGTGGGAGCGGGCTTGCTCGCGAAGGCATCAGAGCGGACGCCGATAAATTCAGGCCTTGTTCAACGCCTGTGCAGCCGCCAACACTGTATCCACATGCCCCGGCACCTTCACACCGCGCCATTCCTGACGCAGCACGCCATCCTTATCAATCAGGAACGTGCTGCGATCAACGCCCATGTATTCCTTGCCATACAGCTTCTTCAGCTTGATCACATCAAACAACTGGCACAGCGCTTCTTCCTTGTCGCTGATCAGCTCGAAGGTGAACGCTTGCTTGGCCTTGAAGTTCTCGTGGGATTTCAGGCTGTCGCGTGAAACGCCAAACACTTCAGTGTTGGCCGCTTTAAAGGCATCAAGCTGATCGCGAAAACCCTGGCCCTGAGTGGTGCAGCCCGGCGTGCTGTCCTTCGGATAGAAGTAGATCACCACTTGCTTGCCTTTAAGGCCCGCGAGGCTGACGGTCTGTCCATTGGTGGCGGGTGCTTCGAAGTCGGCAACCGGTTGGTCGATTGCAACGGCCATGAAAGCTTCCTTACATTGGGTTTTGTGGGCGCCACGGTTCGATCAGTGCGTCCAGGTTCAGCGCGTCGGCGAAATCCAGGAACTGATCACGCAACCAGCTGATCTGCACGCCGGCCGGCAAAGTCACGGTAAACGTGGCGTTGAGCATGGTGCCGCCGGTTTGCGGCGCCTGATACGTGTCGCAGGTCAGGTTTTCCAGCTCGACGTTGTGGTCCATGAAGAACTGGCACAGCTCGTTGATGATGTCCGAACGATAGGCCGAACTGACATAAGCGACGTAAGGCAAGGCCTGGGGACGATTCTCCAACGCCGCGCTGCGCACCACATTCACGGTGAATGCGTGCTTCTTGGCGAGGCCCGACAGGCTGCCTTCCAGGCGAGCCAGGGCGTCCCAGCTGCCGGAGATCTCGAGGACCAACGCGCTGCACTCGCCATGACGGGTCAGGCGAGAGGTGACCACGGCGCAGCGGTTTTCATGGCTGGCGCGGCACAGGACGTTAGTCAGCTCCATGGGGTTGGCGCCGAGGGCACTGATGACAAGGAATTGTTCGCGAACTGTGGGGGTGGACATGCAGCATTCCTAAAGCGATGAGCGGTCGATACTTTTACGGGCTTTTACTACCGGGGGCGAGCCTGCGGATGCGAATTCAGAAAACCCGGGCCGAAGGTTGCACCGTGCTCCATCAAGGCAGAAGCGAGGGGTGGCAACGCTGGATCGGGGCTTGTGATGCCGAAAATGGAGGCTGAAACCCGACGTGCGAGCTTATCAGTACCGATCAAAGTCTGAAGGGTAGCGAAAAGCAGCGCCAAGGGGAATGGCAGCAGCGCAGTACTTCGCTTGTACAAGCATCTTGGCGCCAGTACCATTACGGCTCTCTTTTTCCGGCAGGAGCGGTTGCATGATTGCGGGCAGTATGGTGGCACTGGTCACACCCATGGATGCACAAGGTCGTCTCGACTGGGACAGCCTGAGCAAACTGGTGGACTTTCACCTGCAGAACGGCACCCACGCGATCGTGGCCGTCGGCACTACAGGTGAATCGGCCACCCTTGACGTGAACGAGCACATCGAAGTGATTCGTTACGTGGTGAAGCAGGTGGCAGGGCGCATTCCGGTGATCGCCGGTACCGGCGCCAACTCGACACGCGAAGCGATCGAGCTGACCACCAATGCGAAGACCGCCGGCGCCGATGCTTGCCTGCTGGTTACGCCTTACTACAACAAGCCGACCCAGGAAGGCTTGTACCAGCACTTCAAGGCCATCGCCGAAGCCGTCGACATCCCGCAGATCCTGTACAACGTGCCGGGCCGTACCGCCTGCGACATGCTGACCGAGACAGTGATCCGCCTGTCGACCGTGAAAAACATCATCGGCATCAAGGAAGCCACCGGCGACCTGGCCCGTGCCAAAGCCATCATCGATGGCGTCAGCAAAGACTTTCTGGTGCTTTCCGGTGACGACGCCACCGCAGTCGAGCTGATCCTGCTCGGCGGCAAAGGCAACATCTCGGTCACCGCCAATGTCGCCCCGCGCGACATGAGCGACCTGTGCAACGCTGCCCTGAAAGGCGACGCCGTCACGGCCCGCGCGATTCACGAAAAGCTGATGCCGCTCAATAAAACCCTGTTTATCGAATCCAACCCTATCCCCGTGAAATGGGCGCTGCATGAAATGGGCTTGATGCCGGACGGTATCCGTCTGCCGCTCACCTGGCTCAGCGCTGCCTGTCACGAACCGCTGCGGCAGGCCATGCGCCAGTCCGGCGTACTGGTTTAATTGAGGAAGCACTACGCATGAAGCGATTGGCCGGACTTTCCGCACTTGCCTTGATTATCTCCAGCACCAGTGGCTGTGGATGGGTCTGGGGCCCGGAAGGTTATTTCCGTGACCGTGGTAGCGATTACCTGGAAGCGCAACAGACTGCACCTATGCAATTGCCAACGGATGTCAGCACCGCCAAACGTCTGGATCCGCTGCTGCCGATCCCGCGCAACGTGGCTGATGACACCGCCAAAGGCGAATACATCGTGCCGCGTCCGCAGCCACTGTCGGCATCGGCTGACGCCAGCGCCTACTCGCTGCAGAAGAGCGGTGATTCGCGTTCGATCCTGGCCCAGAATCCACCCGCCGAAGCCTGGCCAGTGGCTGTACAGTTCTTCCAGGACAACGGTTTCCGTCTGGACGAACAGAAGCCGCAAACCGGTGAATTCACCACCACCTGGCAGCGTTCCGACGAACTGTCGGCAGCGATGGCCAAGCGCCTGAGCGCCGCCGGCGTCAGCACCGACAGCGAAACCCGCGTTCGAGTGCGTATCGAGCCAGGCGTTCAGCGCAACACCAGCGAAATCTACGTGGTCAGCGCCGAGCGTCCTGCCGGCAGCACGGCCGACGTGGCCTTCACCAACCGTTCGGTCAACACTGGCCTGGACGCAGCACTGGTCGACGACATGCTCGCGAGCATGAGCCGCATCTCGGAGAAGGGCGGTTCGGTTTCCATGCTGGCTTCGCGTGATTTCGATACGCCGAGTCGTGTCAGCCTCAGCGAAGACGGTAGCGGCAACCCGGTTCTGAACGTCGGCAATGACCTGGATCGTGCCTGGTCGAGCGTCGGTCGTGCGCTGGAACAGGGCGAATGGCGCGTTGAAGACATCAACCGCAGCCTGGGCCTGTACTACATCAACCTCTCCGAAAAAGCCGAGAAGAAAGACGAGAAGCCTGGCTTCCTCAGCAGCCTGTTCGGCAGCGCGCCGAGCAAGGAAGAAGTTGAAGCCCGTGCCGAGCGTTATCAGGTTCGCCTGAGCAAGGTAGGCGACAACGTCCAGGTCACCGTCGAGAAAAACATCAACACCGTGGCGCCGGCAGAAGTGGCGCGCAAAGTGTTGAGCGTGATTCAGGACAACCTGGGCTGATCACATGCGTTTTGCCGTTCTCGGCAGCGGTAGCCAAGGGAACGGCACGCTGATAGCCAGCGCTGACACGTATGTGCTGGTGGATTGTGGTTTTTCCCTGCGGGAAACCGAAAAACGCCTGCTGCGCCTGGGTGTGAACCCTGCGCAGCTGAGCGCGATACTCGTGACCCACGAACATGCCGACCACGTGCATGGCGTGGGTTTGCTGTCTCGGCGCTACAATCTGCCTGTCTACCTCAGTCGCGGGACCCTGCGCGGGATGCGCAAACCGATTGAACCGGCTGGCCTTCTGGCTGGCGGCGAGCAACTGCAGATCGGCGCACTGAGCATCGGCGTCATTGCTGTGGCCCACGATGCACAGGAACCGACGCAGTACGTCTTCAGCGACGGTGAGCGGCGCTTCGGCCTGCTGACCGACCTGGGCTCGTATTGCAACAAGGTGCTGGACGGCTATCGGGACCTCGATGCGTTGATGATCGAGTCCAACCATTGCCGTGACATGCTGGCTCGCGGTCACTACCCGTACTTCCTGAAGCAGCGGGTGGGTGGTGAATTGGGACATTTGAACAACCACCAGGCGGCATTCCTGGTGTCTGAGTTGGGCTGGCAAGGCCTGCAACACCTGGTCCTGGCCCATCTGAGCAGCAAGAACAACCTGCCGCAGCTGGCCCGGCAATGTTTTGTCGACACCCTCGGGTGCGACCCGGACTGGCTGCAACTGGCCGATCAAGATTCAGGGCTCGACTGGCGACACATCGCCTAGCCCACCTACTTAGCAAGCGGAGCCCATCATGGAAAAACGTGAAGAACTCTACCGCGGCAAAGCCAAATCGGTTTTCAAGACCGACGACGCTGACCGCTTGATCCTGCTGTTTCGCAACGACACCTCGGCGTTCGACGGCAAGCGCATCGAGCAGCTCGACCGCAAAGGCATGGTGAACAACAAGTTCAACGCCTTCATCATGCAGAAACTCGAAGCCGCCGGCGTGCCGACCCAGTTCGACAAACTGCTGGGCGACAACGAATGCCTGGTAAAAAAACTCGACATGATCCCGGTCGAGTGCGTCGTGCGTAACTACGCCGCCGGCAGCCTGGTCAAGCGCCTGGGCGTCGAAGAAGGCATGAAGCTCAATCCTTACACCTTCGAACTGTTCCTGAAGGACGACGCCAAGGGCGACCCGTTCATCAACGAATCCCACGTCGTGGCGTTCGGTTGGGGCACCGCCGAGCAACTGGTTCGCATGAAAGAACTGTCGCTCAAGGTCAACGAGGTCCTGAGCAAACTGTTTGACGACGCCGGCCTGCTGCTGGTCGACTTCAAACTCGAATTCGGCGTGTTCTCCGACGGTTCCATCGTCCTGGGCGACGAATTCAGCCCGGACGGCTGCCGCCTGTGGGACAAGGCCACCGGCAAGAAAATGGACAAAGACCGCTTCCGTCAGGGCCTCGGTGACGTCATCGAAGCCTACGAAGAAGTCGCCAATCGTCTGGGCGTACCGCTTTAATCGACGCAAGCATCTGATAGCACGGAAAAATTTCGCTTAGGGGGTTCGCTTCCGGCGAAAGTGTTGTTATGATGCGCGCCGTTGGAGAGATGCCAGAGTGGCCGAATGGGACGGATTCGAAATCCGTTGTACCTTCACCGGTACCTAGGGTTCGAATCCCTATCTCTCCGCCATTATTGAACAAGACTAAGCCCCTGTAATCGTTGAAGATTACAGGGGCTTTTTCGTTTCTGTCATATCGTTTAGGGCATTTTTAGGGCAAAAATGTCGCCCCCCATACCGTCCTAGACCGCCGTACTCCGGGTAGGTGAGACCTTTGTCTAGCCATTGATCGCTTATTAGGGGAAGCTCTTTTATATTGCGTTCAATCATGTAAATTGCGTGGCTGTCGACCACCCACGCAAAGGAATCTGCGGATACATGTACAAGGTTATCGAGGTCCAGGAAGATTGGGTTGTCGATGAAGAATGGATGGGTACAAAAACCAAATTTTGGGTATCCATCCCTCCAGACGGTGACATTTGGCTGTTCAAGCACTCCAGGGTTTCCGGTCATGTGTTTGCTGGAGAGCACTGGTCTGAAAAGCTGGCAAGCGAGATAGCTAAAGTTATTGGCATACCATGTGCTGATGTCGAGCTAGCGTGCTTTAACGGTCAGCCTGGTTGCTTGAGTCGGAAATTCAGTGAGCTTGTCGACGGGGTTGAACTGGTACACGGTAACGAATTGCTTGCTGGTGCCATTCAGGGATACGACCAAGCCAAAAATTATGGGCTCAGCACACACACGCTTAAGAATATTCTGAGTACAGTCGATTCGCTGATGCCGAACCACGACGCAAAGGTCGAGGCAGCAATCGCAATAGGCGGCATGATTATTTTGGATGCGCTGATCGTGAACGTAGATAGGCATCATGAGAATTGGTGCGTGTTTCGATCGCGGGAGCAGAATGGCGTAAAGCACTGTATTGGTCCATCCTTCGATCATGCTTCCTCGCTTGGACGTGAGTTGAATTCGGACAAGATTGATTCTTGGCTGCGATCCGGTCTTGCTAACCGAGGCGAATGGTACGTAAATAAGGCTAGGGGAGCGATTTATTGGAATTCCTCTGGGTCAAAAGGGACTAATCCTCTAGAACTGCTCAGGTTGGCATATGGCGAATGGCCAGAAATGATCGAGCCATGGCTTGAGCGGCTTTCGAGGATTGATATTGAAGAGCTCTGTAGGTTGTTAGACGAGATTCCTGATGGCTACATTGAACAGCCATGTCGGGAATTTACCGCAGACCTACTTAGGTATACCTACCGTGAGCTGACAGGAATCAGACGATGAACACTTTATTTCTTGCATGGAGATCCGGGTACACGGTGGACGCCGCTACGCCACCGAAAGCCAGTTGGTTTCCAGTTGGCCGCCTCGACCGAGCTGATGATGGTCATGAGCTTTATACCTTTCGCTATTTGAAAGGGGCAAAAGTTGCAAAGTCAGTCGCCGGATTCAGTCCGCTGGAGGCATTTCCGGAGATGAGTGAGGTATATACCTCGCCGGAGCTTTTTTCAGTGTTTTCGAATCGGATCCCAAATCCACGGCGCTCGGACTTTTCGGAAATTGTTGAACGTATGGACCTGGAGGACAAGGCAGATCCGTTTCGAATCTTGTCTATTTCAGGTGGGGCGAGGCAGACTGATAGCCTTGAGATCTTTCCGCTTCTGACTACGTCTCCAGAAGGTGATTTTGTTTGTCGGTTCTTTATCCATGGCAGTAGATTCATGCATGAGTCCTCGAGCTTGGCCATGAATAATCTTGTCGGAGGCGAGAAGCTGAGAATTTGCTTTGAGGCTAACAATCCAGCTACCGGTTGGGCTATTCAGTTGCAAACCATTGATAAGCCACAAATTATTGGTTATGTCCCACGTTATTTGCTGCCTGATTTACATTCGATTAGGAAAAGTGACGATCAGGAACATTTAAGTGCGGTTGTGAAAAAGGTTAACGCAGCCCCGGCGCCATTGAATCAACGATTTCTCGTTGAGCTGAAAGGGCGCTTGCCAGCAGGGCAAGCAATGATGAGTTCTACTGAGTTTGAAGTTCTTTCTTGACGACACAGCCCGGCGGACGCTAGCCGGGCCATGTTTTCATGTCATTCCCTGAACCCCAGCATTTTCGACACGATACCCGCCATGCTTTTGGTGTCCTTCGGTATCCATCTCCCGTAATGCTTTCGCACCATCGTTGTGTCGGCGTGCCCGAGTTGCCGGGCCACCCATTCGACCGGAACGTAACTCGACAGCATCTGGCTGGCAAAGGTGTGGCGACACTGGTTCGCACCGCGGTGGCGGACCTCTGCCTTTTTCAGATGGGCGGTAAACCAGTTGCTTAATGTCTTGCCGCTCCAGAGCAAATCGCTGGTCGAGCTGCGGAAAAGAAACCTGACTTTCATCTTCTTGGACGTGATGTTGTCGCGCTGGATAACGGTGATCTCTTCGGCTACTGCTTCCTTGGTGGAGGCAACTATCTCGCGCATTAGTTCGAGGGCGGGGTCTATCAGCTCGACCACTCGGACCCTGGAGCGTTCTTTGGGGACTTTGAATTCGCCGACGACCAATGCCCGGCGAACGTGCACCAGGCCGGCCTCGAGATCTACGTCTTCAACGGCGAGCCCGATGAGCTCGGACAGGGACAGTCCGGCCCAGCAGTTGAATTCAATCATCCGGGTGTCAGCTCGCCGGTCTAGATCCGCTTTGCCGATCAACTCGATCTCGGTGCGACTGAAGGGGTCGGCATGTTCCAGGTCGACGTCCGATCCGACGTTACTGATGCGGTCGAGCGGGTTGGCTTTCAGGATGCCGTCGCCGAAGGCATCAGCCCAGACCCCACGGACGACGGTGAAAATGTCGTTCACTGTCTTCGGGGCCAGGCCTTGCTTGAGCAGTTGCGCTTGAAACAACTCGATGTCGCTCTTGCTGATGTCGACGATCCGACGCTTGCCGAATTTCTTCTCGACGTGCACAGCCTTACTGACGTAGTTGACGACGGTGCTCGAAGCTTTGAGCGCGCGCTGAACCTCCAGCCAACGATCAATGCCTTCCTTCACAGTACGCTTTAGTGAAGGACCGCCGGTCCCCGTGAACATGGCAGCCCTGGGCGAGTTCGGAAAGTGGGCCGCGTAGTCGAAGCGGCCCTCTTTAATTTCCGCGAGGATGGTACGGCGCTTGTTGTCGGCATAGGCGATTGCGGCCTTGTTGACTTTCGAGACCCCTTCCAAGGGTTCCCGGCACCTTTGTCCGTTAAAGATGAACCAGATGCGTAGCTGCTTGCCATTCATCTCAACGCCGGTCGGCATCTTGTCGATCATGGTTTTCCTTCCATCCAACGCTCAATGGCCGCGCGGTTGTAGACGATCACGTTGGCTGGGTCGTAACGCCAGTGCTTGCCCTCGAGCCACAGGCCACGAGTGCGGTATTTGCGAACCGCTTCGGTGCTTAGGCCGAAGACTGGGTACAGCAGATCCTGGCGGAACCAGGCGCCCGGTGTGATGTGGAAGTCGAGTTTCTCTGCTGCGCTCATTGTGATTTCTCCCCTGCGCGCCGGGAGATGCCTTCGGCCTGGCGCTGCTTGCTGCATTTTTGGTGGTTGCCATGCGCTCGTGACTTGTTGCACTTGTCGCAGATGGTGTTCAGGTCGAGGGGCGGCATCTGTCCTCGGCGTATCCGGACTGTTCGGCGAAGTGCGGTCATGCGGCACTTTCCTGCGCTACCGGTTCCAGAATGCTTGCCATGGCGAGAGCCTGTTCGCGGAGCGCAATAGCGTCTCGTTCGAGTTTCTTGCCTGTGCGGAATGCGCTGAATGTCTCGGCCGCGATCCGCAGTTTTTCTGCGATGGCCAGCAGAGTCTGGCGTTCTGGTTCCCCTAGTTTTGAGGCAGCCAATGCGCGCTCATAGTGGGAGTAGAGTTGCTTGTGGTGGTCCTGCGCCTGATCAAGCGATCGATTAAGGTCCTTGATCGTCCCTGAGCTATCTGATTGCTGAATGGCCTTGCCTTCGTCGATACCTTCGATGCGGCCATCGTTCAGGCCGCCGCGATAGCCTGCCCAATAGGTAAGGCCAACAAGTACGATCAGAACGATCAGTGCGCAAATCTGAATTGATGTCATGTGCTGTGTACCTCGGTAGGGCCCGCCGTCAGGATTTTTGGTGAGAGGCTGGCGGCGGGCTGTTACTTGGGGGATTAGTTACAAGGTGGCTTCGTACAGCGGTACTTCGCCGATTGCGCTCTGGATCTTCTGGCGGACCGCGTTGTAGGCTTCTTCGAGCACTTTGTCGGGGCGCACCAGCTCGAACCACATTTGCAGGCGACCTTCCAGAATGCGATAGCGGAAGCGGGCAGGGACGCAGAAAGCGTCACCGCCGAGGAACGGTTTCACGGCGATGAAGAATTGTTCCGGGATCCGCAGTTGGCCTGCTTCGCCGGCACGCCCGTCGATTTCTTCGTTGTAGGTCAGTTGAACCTGGCCGTTGTCGAGGCGGGTGCCTTGGCGGAAGGTGATGTTTTTCTTGGCTTCCAGGGTGCGGCTGATTTCCAGCATGTCGGCAGGGCTTGGGTCGTTCGCTTCGTTTGCGCGCTGGGTGATGTCCCTGACGTTCTCTTCGATGAACTCGGCGAACGTTGCTTGATCCATGCGCTTGCGGTCGTTCTCTTTCCAGCGACCCCACTCGATGCTGGTAGGGCAACGGTACGTGGCCACGTGGTCGCGCCAGGCGGGGGCGGAGGGCTGGTGGTAGTCGATGACCGCCAAGAAGGTTCGGCCTTCGGGGCCGTTGCAGAACACTGCAGTCGCGGCATCGGCGAAGCGGTTCACGTATGCAATGAAGGACTCGGCATCAAGCACGGTGAGTTTCTGGCGCGTGCGGGTAGGGTTCGGTAGCAAGTGCTCAAGGGAGTGGACGCCCACGCCGTCAGGAAGCAGGGAAACGGGTGCTGCCAGCCCTTGATGATCAATCGGTTTGCCGATCGCCTGTGCGAGGGTGACCAGTTGTTGAATGGCTTGTTGCATTGGATGTGCTCCGCTGGGTGCTGCTGTGGTGAGAGGTTTTCGAATCTGGCGTTACGGGCTTACGTGGCGCAATTTTTCCGGTACCGGGTCTTCGCTGACTGTTCGTAACGGGAGGTCCTGTTGTCGTGGGTCGCGGCGGGTCAAGTTGCCCTCGGGAGTCAGGAAGAACAGCGATGTGCCGCGAGACAGAATCGGTTCCTTCGCTTTGACGTCGGCCTTGATAGTCATCTGGCCGCTGCCATCAGGTTTGTAGGTGAGCTTGATGGTCAGTTCACCGCTCTTGCCGGTTTGGCGGATGGCATCGACCAGGCTATGTTGGGTTTCGCTTAGTTCATCAAGTAAGCCTCCGGCCTCGATGTCCCGTAACGTGTCGATGAAGGGGCGAGCTTTGCTCATGTGCTGTGCCTCATTGAGTGGATGTTGTCTGCCCCTGGACGGCAGGGGCACCGTTGAATCAGGCTGCTTCCTCCTCCGCTTGGGCGTCGAGGAAGGCGGCCAGGTTGTGCAGGTACACCACCGGTTTAGTCCGGACTGACCTGTGCAGGTGTGTCACGACCAAAGCAATGCGCCCAGCCTTGATCTCACTCAGCAGGTAACGGTCCGTGCGGATGTGCGAGAAGTACTGTTCCCGCACTGCCGTCAGAGACGGGCAAGGTGTGGCGAACTGCTTGCGAAGCTGGTCGAGGGTATTGCTCATGCAGCGACCTCCCCGAACCCCTCCGCAGGGGGCACCAACTTGAGGCGGATCAGTTCGGCGAGGCTTTCTTTGCTTTTGCCAATTCCGGCGGCGCAGACGTTGCCTTTTGCATCAGCGACAACGGCGCCGAATGGATACTCGGGCGAGTTGGTCGGAGTGACATAGGCAACTTGGCCTTCTTGAATCACGTTGTTGACACAGCGAAAGACCTCGGCCAGTTCCACTGTGCTGCAAGGCATGCTGTCCAGCAGGTCAATCGCTTCGCTCGCGGCGCCGATCAGTGTTGCGCGGCTGACTACGCCCGGGCTGTCCAGGTAGATGGGGATCAGTCTCAGGGCGCCGAGAGCTTGGGTGTAGGCATTGAAGTAGTTGGTTTTCATGCGGCGGCGTCCTTGTGCGTGATGGTGATACCCAGCTTCTTGACCAGCCATTGCACGCCAGCCTCGGTGACCATCACCACGGCGTAATGCTTGTAAAGGTTGGTGGTCCCGATTTGGACGCTGCGCGGATCTGAAAACAGATTGCCGCCACCACGGTGGTGGCTGGCAAGGTCGCCGCTTTGCGTCAGCACGTGGAGCGCACGCAGTTGCTCGCGGAATTTCCGGGGTTTGAGTCCGAGCACTGCGGCGGTTTCGTCAAGGGTGCGGTTCATGGCGCTGTCCTCAGGCGACTGCTGCACGGGCGTGCAGCGTGTCCACGATGTCGTTGACGTTCGTGAACAATTCATCGAAGGAGCCATCGTTTTTCAGCCGCAAGTCGCCTGGAGCAATCTGGATTCCGTTTTCGCTGCTGTGCGTTTTTACGGGTGATGCCACCACGCGATCCATGTGAAGTACTACACCGCCGCGCTTACGGATGAAGTCCGCTTCGTTGTTGAACCGAACGTCGCTGACTACGAAGCCACGTGCGGTGTCGTGGGTGCGTGCCAGTAGGTCTAGGTTCTGCGCGGCCAGTAGCAGCCACAGTTCAGGGTGCACGTTGTCGCGGCCCCACTCTGTGCCTAGGGACTGCATTAGTTCGCGGGGTGAGCGTCCCAACCATAGCAACGCTTGTTCCTTTTGCTCGCCTTCGAAGTCACACGGACTCAGGTTGAGGATGTGCATCAGGCCGTCACGCAACGGATCAGCGAACGCGTAGGACTGGAATCCGTGATTGTTCACCAGGTGTTGTGCCGCAGTGTCTTTGCCCGAGCGAGCACGCCCAGCAAGGCCGATTAGAAGTGTCGTCATGCCGCGTCACCCCCGATCGGCGAGTGGCTGTCATCGGCTGCGGCATTGTTGAGAGCCTGGATGGCCTCGGTGCAACCTTTGGGGGCGGTGATCACCAGTAGGCCGGTGCGGCGCTGGATGGCTTCTACTGCTGCGCGGCTGCTGCATGCTGCTGGGTGCAGGTAGACAGGGCAGCGGGTGTTGCTGTGCTGTGTGGTTTGCATGGTTCGTACTCTTGGTGAGAGGTGTACGACGCAAACTATACGAATGCTCATAATTTGAGTCAATGCGTATTTGCATAATCAGTATTGTAGGCGTAGAAAAACCCGCTCTCTGGCGGGTTTATTTGGAGTGTGCAGCTCTGGTCATCACAGCTGCACGGCTAAGCAATAGGCTAGCCCCCTACGCCGCCACCTCTCCAGATGACTCGACCTAAAATTGGCATTTCATGAATGGCCTCCTCGGAGACCGGTTCGTCTGGATTCGCTATTTTGTCCTGGTTGTCACTTCTTATGACCCAGGTACCAGAGAGCTGCTGAGTCAGTCTTTTTATGCTGTTGCCACCATCTGGTCGGCGGATTACATAGACTTGTTTGTCTCTCGGCTCAGTCTGCGACGTGTCGAAAAGTACAACATCCCCCTCAAAAATGTACGGCTCCATGCTGTCGCCGTGGGCATAGATCACGAATAGATTTTCGGGTTTTGCTTTCATTCGATGTAGCCAGTCACGCTTAAACGCTAGTCCCTCGGTGGTTTCGACGTGTTCATTAAGGTAACCGTATCCACAGGATCCTTTCGCCGTAAATTGTGGAATCAACGCGTAGTCCGTTGCGCTTGGCGAGCCTGTATTAGCCGCCTCGGTTCCGGAGCCGAAAAGAAGCCAGTCAGGGGTGACACCCAGAGGTCTGGCTAGTGCTTCTACAGTTGGCTTTCTAGGGCTTGAGCTTTCGCCTGATAAAATTCTGTTGATCGTGGGCTGTGGGACCGACGACCTACGACTTAGCTGGCTCTCGTTCAATCCAAGCTCACGCATCTTGTTGCGAAGACGCTCTGAAATATTCACCGGCGTACCATACGTATTCGAATTATGCGAATTGTATTGCGCCCAGTTATACGTTTTTGTATGATTTGTTATGCGAATGTTCATTGGGGCAGAGTCATGACAATTCAGGAGATGCTTGCCTATCTAGCGGGTCGAGGATTTTCTCAAAAAGCGATAGCAGATGAGGTCGGATCAACGCAGCCAACTATTCATCGAGCAAGTAAAGGGGCGGGGATTTCTTACGAAACGGGGAAGGCAATTGAGCGCCTTTACCTTCGTGAAAAAGAAGCAACTGATCTGAGTTAGGCAGCTTTAAAGGGTGCTGGTCTGGAGCCTCTCACCATAAGAATCCTCCAGCCCAGCGGTGGTGGTACGCAGCACATACCGTACCGCCACTTGAAACACCGGCCTGAAACCTCTCACCAAAGAAACTCCAGGCCGGAAGCAACGAGCTACACATGGTACATGCAAGTCGCTACATAGCGCGTCGGCCCAGGACCTCTCACCATAAGAATCACCTGGGCCGACTGGAACGATGAACCGTGCTGCACAGCACGATTCGCACAGCACATCGGTCGTGGTCGTAGAATAGAGCGTGTTGGACTCTACGGCCACACCGTAAACAGGGGATTTACGGTTATGAGTCGCACAGATCTTTTGCCGGACGCTGGTCCGGTCCTTTCTCTGCGTCATGCGCTTTACCGCGCCGGGCGTGATTATCGGGGTGGCATCACAGCCCTGGCTTTCGACATGGTCATGGATAACGACGCGCTTCAGAAGAAACTGAAGCTCGACGAAGAGCGCCGCTGGCTGACGCCGGACGAGCTGGAAGAAGTTGTCCGGCTGACGGCCAATCCATTGCTGCTGGATGCGCTGATGCGCCCTGCCGGAGTGGTTTGGTACAAACCAGTGCCGGTGCCAGCAACCTCGGAAGCGCTGAAGGCGGTTGGAAATGTTTTGGGTGAGACTGCAGAGTTCGTATCGAGCATGCATGAAGCTGCCCGGGACAACGTCTGGGAGCTTCATGAGGTCCTCGCGTTGGAGAAGCACGGAGCTGATGTGATCCGTGGAATTCTCGGCATCATGGCGGGTGCCCGTCAGGCGATGGAGGATCGCAAAGATGGCTGACGATATCGATCGCGCTAACGACCAAGCTCAATATCTGCTCGACATTGCTCTTCACCGTAGTCGCCGTATCCCTTCAAATCGCGTCAGCGCTCAATTCTGCGAAGACTGCGATGAGCCAATCCCGTTGCTTCGACAGCAGACGATTCAGGGTTGCCAGACCTGTGTCAGTTGCCAGGGGTTGCGGGAGCGGCGCAGATGACTGATCACGACAACCGATTGCCTACTGCTGATTGGGCTCAGTTTTACGTTGATACGTTTGGTTTGGCGCTGGTTCCGATTGAGCCAGGTCAGAAAGGCCCGAAGGGGATGGGTTGGAACAAGCCGGGTGGGTACTTCACCGATTCGGCGAAGGCTGCGGCGTTCTGGACAAAGAAACCTGAGCACAACCTTGGTGTTGTGCTTGGTCCCAGCCGTATCTGTTCCCTGGACGTCGATGACGTGCAGTGGACGCGCCATGTTCTCTATGACCAGCTGGAAATTGATCTTGATGCGATGGCGTTGGTGTTTCCGACGGTGGTGGGCAACCCAGCACGCTTTCGTATTATGTTCCGCGTCCCTGACGGTCTTGAACTAAGCCGTCATTCGCTGGCGTGGCCCAACGAGAAAGATCCTGACGGATCGATACACAAGGCGCTGATCGCCAAGGCAAAAGCTGCGAAGGAAGCCGGTGATGCGGCGGGTGAAGCCGAGGCGCGGGCTGAGGCGGACGAATACCAGCGCATTACGGTGTTCGAGCTGCGCGGTGGGTTGGTGCAGGATGTATTGCCACCATCGATCCACCCAGACACGGGTAAACCTTACACCTGGCGCACGCCGCCGAGTGTGAGTGATGGCTTGCCGATGCTGACTCCGGAGTTGCTGTCCATCTGGAACAACTGGGACATATTCAAGCGCGATGCCGAGGCGGCGTGTCCATGGGCGCCAAAGCCGAAAAAACCGCCGGTCAAGGTCATCAAGCGTGCGCCACCGGCAGCCGGTAAACCCTCGGTGATCGACGAGTTCAATCGCAGTCACGACGTTGAAGAGCTGCTGCGTGCCCACGACTACATTAAGCGCGGCAGTAAGTGGCTGTATCCACACAGCAGCACCGGGCTGCCGGGTGTGACGGTCAGTGATGATGGCAAGGTCTATTCGCACCACGGCGCTGATCCACTCGCGAACGGGCACCAGAACGACGCGTTTGAGGTGTTCTGTTTGTTGCAGCATGGTGGCGACCAGTCTCGGGCCGTCAAGGACGCCGCACGATTGCTGGGTATGCAGCATTCTTCGCGACCGGACCCGCGTGATCTTCCCCCGACCCCATCAGGTGACCCGAGCGAGCCGAGCTGTACGCCGGACGAAGGCGGCGAGGCCGCTCCGGCTTCTGACGGGGGGGCGGGGGAGGCACTCACGCTTGAACAGATTCTGCGGCGGTATGCGCTGGTGGAAGGCACCACTCACGTG
Organism: Pseudomonas sp. LBUM1669; assembly: GCF_059695705.1. Lineage (NCBI taxonomy): Bacteria > Pseudomonadati > Pseudomonadota > Gammaproteobacteria > Pseudomonadales > Pseudomonadaceae > Pseudomonas > Pseudomonas sp. LBUM1669. The sequence goes on from NZ_CP166784.1 coordinate 1,635,452, forward strand.
TGGGACTTCGACCAGTCACGGGTGATGAAGAAGTCTGCGTTCGAAGCGCGTGTCGGCAAGCCGCTGGCGAAACAATGGGCGGAAGATACCGAGCACCGCAAGCTGATATCCGATGACCATGTGCGCGACATCGAGCAGTCGCGGCGGATGGCGGGCAAGAAGGGCGGTGCCTTCGGGATGCCGCCAACCGAGCGTTACGTGTACATCGATGGCACCAAGGACGTTTGGGATCGTGAGAAGAAACGCCGCGTTGCCGAGGGTGCCGTGAAAATGGCCCTCGGTGACACGTACCCATTGTGGCTGAACAGCAGCGAGCGGCGGGTGGTAGACGTTGACCACATTGTTTTTGACCCGACGATGACGAAGGACCCGAGCATCTACATCAATACCTTTGATGGCTTGCCGCTGGAGCCGCTAAGGGACGATGCCGCATGTGCCAACTTGCGGTGGTTGATCTCATTTCTATGTAACCACGATGAAAATGCGGCGCTCTGGTTGACTCGCTGGCTGGCGTTTCCGCTGCAGCATTTGGGCGCGAAGATGGATACCGCTGTGCTGATGCACTCCAGCATGGAGGGCTCGGGTAAGAGTCTGTTTTTCGCCGATACCATGGGCAAGTTGTACGGCCAGTACGCCGCGACAGTCGGACAGACTCAGTTGGAAAGCAATTTCAACGCCTGGCAAAGCCGGAAGCTTTGGGCTGTTTTCGAAGAGGTGGTCAGCCGCGATCAGCGATACAACCAGGTGGGCAAAATCAAACACCTGGTGACGGGCAAAACGGTGCGGATGGAATCCAAGTTCATCAACGGCTGGGAGGAATCCAACCATATGAACGCGGTGTTCTTGAGTAACGAGATCATGCCGTGGCCGATCAGTGACAGCGACCGTCGGATGTTGGTTGTCTGGCCTTTGGATACTTTGCCGGTGGAGCGCCAAAAAGCCATTGGCCGCGAGCTGGAGCAAGGCGGTGTCGCAGCTCTTTATGGCTGGCTGTTGTCGGTTGATTTGGGCGACTTCAATCAGCGAACTCGTCCGCCATCCACTGACGCCCGTGAACGGCTGGTGGCCTTGAGTCGGGCTGGTTGGCAGACGTTCCTACACCTGTGGAAATACAGCGAGCTGGGTCAGGGACTCTGGGGGCCGTGTCTTTCCACGGACCTTTACTCGTTGTTCCTGGAGTGGTGTCAGCGCAACAAGGAACACGTGATGAGTCAGACGAAGTTCTCGCTGTTCATCAATTCCGAAGTGGAGAAAACGCGATCGATACCTTGGACCGATGGGAATAATCGCAAGTTTGGTGCGTTCTTCTTTCCGGTTGATCAGGATGCTTCCCCGCCCCCATCACTGAAGTCGGCCGTGCTTGGCGCGGTGGTTGTCAGCTGGCGAGCAAACGCGAAGCTAGCAGGGTGGAATGTGGACAGCTGGGATCACATTAAGGCAGCTGCCGCATGACTACGCCTAAAAGTGTGTTGGGTGTGTCGGGTGTGTGTCGGGTTGGTTTTGGCTACCCAACACAGTTTCAGTCCTTTGTTTGCGTGGGCTTCCGGCTGTTGTGTTGGGTGTGTTGGGTTTGGCGTCGCGGGCGCGCATGCGTGACGTTATTTGCACTGAAGACAACGGTAAGCATTTTTTCTTATGCGAGGACAGAAAAACCCAACAAACCCAACACACTCAACTCAAAGTTAATAAGAGTATTGATTTTAAAGGGATTTATTTGTGTTGGGTTTGTGTTGGGTAACGGGTTTTCTGTGTTGGGTTCGGTTTTTCGGGGGGGCGGGCAATGATCGAGGCAATGGAAGTGCTGCTGAAGCACTGGGGCGAGCAACTTCGGAGTAATGGCGAGGTGGGGGGGATGGGTAGCCCGATGGCAACGATCATGGAGTGGGGCGGATGTGCACCGCGCGGCACGCCCGGGTCGCGGATCATCATGGGGGCAGGTGCGGGGCCTGATGCAGTTGCTCAGGAAATCGGTGCGGCTCTTTCCGAGATCGCTCGACAAGATGGGCGGGGAGAAAGGCTGCAACAGTTGGCGGTCTTGCGCTACGGCTACGACCCTGCACCGACCTGGCCTTCGCAAATGCATGAACTGGGATATGTGTCCAAGGCAAAGCAAACCTACTACGACCTTGTGCACAGTCTTCATGTGCGACTCTTTGAGGTGTTGGCCGAACGCAAAGATGCACGTAAGTGGCTAACCGCTGGTCGGGGCGTTTTACCTCAAAGTCTCCTCAAAGTTGCGTCAAAGTTGCGTCGAGCCGGTTAACCGAAAATGCCCTCTTTTCGGTTCCGTACTCAGGGGGTAAAAAGTCACCACGATATGAGTTCTGCGCCTCGGCGCTTCCCCCGAGCACGTGCTGTGCACTCCGTCCTGGCAAGCGCCGCGACACTGAAAACCCTGCCCTCCGGCGGGGTTTTCTTTTTGTGTTTAGCGCGCTCTTTCACTTGAGGCACAACATGACAAATGAGCAGCAAGCGCTGGCAGAGATGCCAATTTGGTTAGTGATCGTCCTGGCATTAGTCGGTGGCGTATCCGGTGAAATGTGGCGAGCAGATAAAGACGGGGCGAGGGGCTGGGCATTGTTGCGGCGTCTTGCGCTTCGGTCCGGTGCCTGCATTGTCTGCGGGGTGTCGGCGATGATGCTGATGATCGGCGCGGGCATGACGATCTGGACGGCCGGCAGCTTGGGTTGCCTGACTGCGATGGCCGGCGCTGATGTCGCCATTGGTCTTTACGAGCGCTGGGCCGCCAAGCGGCTGGGCGTTTCCGAAGTGCCACCTGCCAACGGCGAACAGGGGTGAGGAATCGCGGCGGGGCGCCGAAAACTGCCGGGGACCCTGGGGGTATTCGGCGGGTACGGGGTCGGAAACCCGCGGGAACCTGTTAGCCGCATGCTCCCCAGCTTACTGAAATTTCAATCATTGAAATCTTGAAAGGATTCATTGAAATACGTTGAAAAAGGAGGGCTCATGACAGAACCAACCTACCTGTCGAAGAGCGCCTTCGCGGCCCGGCTCGGCAGGTCGCCGAGTTACATCACCTGGCTGAAAGACAACAACCGGCTGGTGCTTTCGCCCAACGGCAAACAGGTTGATGTACATGCCACCGAAGCGCTGATTCGCGACACCGCAGACCCGAGCAAGGCCGCCGTCGCCGAACGACACCAACAGGATCGGATCCAGCGCGACGTTTACAGCCAACTGTCGACCCAGACTGAGCCGACTTCCACGGCTGCGCCGCCGCAGGTGCTTAACGGCGACGGTAAGCTCCCTGACTTCCAAAAGGCTCGCGCACTGCGCGAGCACAACATGGCCATGCTTGCCGAGATTGAGCGGCTGAAGGCTCAGGGTTCTTTGGTATCCAAGAAAACAGTCGAGACTGGTGCTTACGACGCGGGCCGACTGCTGCGCGATCAATTGTTCGGGCCGCTGCCTCAGCTGTCCCACGACCTTGCCACCATGACCGATCCTTGGCTGATCGAAAAACATCTAGCGGCCACGTTTCGTAAAACGCTGGAAGAGGCCGAGCGCCTTTCTTCAGCAGACCTTGAACATGCCCTGACACCGGATTGAACCCATGCACACGGAATTTTCTGACGGTGCAAAGGTGTACCGTGAGAATTATTTCCGTGGACTGCGCCCGGATCCAGACCTCTGGATTGATGAGTGGGCCGATGAGTACATGCGGATCCCGCGAGACACCGGCGCCCCTGAGCCAGGCCAGTACCGCACCTCGCGGACACCTTATGCACGAGAGCCAATGCGCTGCCTGTCGCCGGCTCACCCCTGCAGGCGCGTGGTCACGATGGTGGCCTCGCAGTTGATGAAAACCCAAATCGCCCTGAACTGGATGGGCGGCCTGATCCACATGGCGCCTTCCAACATTCTGGCGCTGCTGCCGAGCCTCGGATTGTCGAAGCGGGTCTCCGGTCGGATCAGCAAGACCATCAAGGCCACGCCCGTTCTGCGTGAACGTGTCGCGGCGACCCGTTCGCGGGATGCGCGCAACACGATGGACACCAAGGAATTCGAAGGCGGTTCGCTGTACGTCACCACCGCCGGCTCTGCAGCTAACCTGTCGGAGCTGTCGGCTCGCTACATCTACGGCGATGAGGTTGATCGTTGGGAGAACGATGTCGGTCAGGAGGGTGATCCTATCGCGCTGGCGGAGACGCGTGCGACCAACTTCGGTCGCAACGCCAAGATCTATTTCTCCAGTTCGCCGACGATCAAGGGCGCTTCGCGGATCGCCGATCTGTTCGAATCCAGCGACCAGCGACACTACTACGTGCCATGCCCCACCTGCGGTCATATGCAGGTGCTGGAATGGGAGCGGCTGCACTACAGCAAAGATTTCAGCACCGCGCATTACGAGTGCGCGGCGTCTGAATGCGACGTGCTGATCGAGGAGCACCACAAGGGCGATATGCTCGCCCGGGGTGAGTGGCGTGCCCACGGCAAAGGCGATGGCAAGACGGTCGGCTTTCACCTCAATGCCTTGTATTCACCGACCGGTTGGATGACCTGGGGCACGCTCGCTGAGGAATTTGAGGAAGCGAAAAAGGCCCAGTCCAAGGGCGATATGGGCCTGATGCAAGTGTTCTACAACACTCGATTGGCCAAGGTTTGGGACAGTGCGCAAGAGCAAACCAAGGCCGAAGTACTGATCGCTCGGGCGCGTCTCGAAACCTACACTCTCGGTACGATGCCGGTCGGTGTACTGATGCTGACCGGCGCTGTCGACGTTCAGGCCAACCGTTTGGAACTGATGGTGATGGGCTTCGGCGTCGGCATGGAACGCTGGGTTGTGGATCACCAGATCATCTGGGGCGACCCGGCCGACGAGCGCACCTGGGCCGTGTTGGACGAGAAACTCAAGGCCCGATATCGGCATCCCTGCGGTGTCGGTTTAGCGATTCTCGCCACTGGCGTTGACTCCGGCGGTCACCACACCGACGAGGTTTACCAGTTCTGCCGCGTCCGTCGCTGGCGCAATATCTTCGCTATCAAGGGCGCGAGCAAGCCGGGCAGACCGGTGATCGCTCAGCGACCGTCCATGGTTGATGTGACCTGGAAGGGTCAAACCGAACGCAACGGCGCAGAGCTTTGGTTTGTGGGTACCGATACAGCCAAAGATTGGATCTACAACCGCTATCCGTTCCCCGATGGGCCAGGATCGTTGCACTTTGCCAACGACTTACCCGACGAGTTTTTCGCTCAGTGTGTTGCCGAGCGCAAGGTTGCTCGTTACGTGCGCGGTCACAAACGCATCGAGTGGATCAAGGGTAAAGCAGAGCGTAACGAAGCGCTCGACCTGATGGTGTACTGCCTGGCCATGGCTCACTACTTGGGCATCAATCGATATCAGGAACACGATTGGGAGCGGGTTCGGCAGTCGTTGGCTCAGGCAGGCTTGTTTGACGACGCCACAAGCATCAAACCCGTTCAAGGCGAACGTGTCGCCATTGCATTACAACCGACATCTGTCGCCGTCACCGCGCAACCCGCACCGCAACCTGCCGCACCGGCCGCGACTCCGCGCCCGGTTGCTGCATCCCCTCAACGCCGCAGCTCTGCCAGCGGCTACCTGAAGAGACGCTGATATGTCCTTTACAAAAAAGCACCTCGACGCGGTTGAGGCGGCCATTGCTCGCGGTGAAAAAACTGTGCGCTACACCGACCGCACCGTGGAATACCGCACGGTCGATGAGCTGCTTAAGGCGCGCGAAGAGATTCGTTCGTCGCTGGTCAACGCTGCCGGACCGCGTTCGCGCGTGGTCCGGCTGTACCACGCAGGGAAGGGGATCTGATGGCCCGACAGTTTCCCACGCTGACCCGTAACGGATTTGTGCTGCCGTCGAACATCAAGGCCAGTTACGAAGGCGCAGGGGAAGGGCGCCGCTCTACTGGCTGGGACGCTCCCGACAACGGGATCAACAGCATCAACACTCCGGCCCTGCGAAATCTGCGGTCGCGCTCACGGGCAGCGGTTCGCAACGACCCTTACGCCTTCAACGTCATCGACAAGCGCGTCAGCAACCTGATCGGCACGGGCATCACCCCTCGGCCAACGACTGACGATGATGCTCTGCGCAAACTGCTGCAGGAGCTGTGGGGAGATTGGGTCGACGAGTCGGATGCGGATGACCGTACGGACTTTTACGGCCAGCAGGCGTTGGTGGCGCGCACGGTGGAAACCTCGGGCGAATGCTTCGTCCGGTTGCGTCCTCGCAGTCTGGATGACGGTTTGGCGGTTCCCCTGCAACTGCAGATCCTCGCACCGGAGTTCGTGCCGCACGACAAATTCGAGAGCACCAAAACCGGCAACGTGATCCGCGCCGGCATCGAGTTCACCCCCGGCGGCAAGCGGGTGGCGTACTGGATGTATTTGTCGCATCCGCGCGATGCGGCCTCCCTGAATGCGGGCTACAACCAACTGGTGCGTGTGCCCGCCGCGCAGGTGCTGCACATCTTTGAACCGGTCGAGCCTGGCCAGTTGCGTGGTGTGCCGCGATTGTCGCCGGTGCTCAAACGCCTGCGCAGTCTCGACAACTACGACGACGCGGTGTTGTTCCGTCAAGAGGTGGCCAACCTGTTCGCCGGTTTCATCAAGCGGCCGGCGCCGGAGTCGGGGCAGACGCCACGCGATCCCGTCACCGGCGCCTTGCTGGATCTGGACCGCGACGGCTTCACCCCGATGGTCGCGCTCGAACCCGGCACCATGCAGGAGCTGGGGGCTGGTGAGGAGGTTGAGTTCTCCAAGCCGCCGGACGCGGGCAACAACTACCCGGACTTCATGCGGCAGCAACTGATGGCTGCAGCAGCGGGGTCGGGCACGCCGTACGAGATCCTCACCGGCGACATGCGCGGGATCAACGACCGGGCGCTGCGGGTGGTGCTCAACGAGTTTCGGCGCCGCTTGGAACAACTGCAATTCAGCGTGTACGTGCATCAGCTTTGCCGTCCGGTACGTGCTGCGTGGATGGACATGGCGGTGCTGTCGGGTGTCCTGGTGCTGGACGATTACGCACAGAAGCGCCGCCAGTACCTGCGTACCCGTTGGGTGCCACAAGGCTGGGCCTATATCCAGCCGGTTCAGGACGTGCAGGCACGCCGGATGGAAGTACAGGCCGGGTTCTCTTCTCGCAGCGAGATGGTCTTGCGCACCGGCTACGACGCCGAAACGGTCGATCTGGAAAACGCCGCCGATCTGGCACGGGCCACAAAACTGGGCCTCAACTACAACACCCTTGATGCCGTCGAAGACAACGACGACAAGGAGCAAGCATGAGCAATCAAGCGCGACCGCGCATTTACAACCGCGCAGGCAAACGCGTCGAGGTTCAGGACAAGACCTGGTACGCATTGCATGCCAGCGGCGAGGCGACCGAGCGAGTGATCGAAGTCTTCGTCTACGGTGAGATCGGCGCATGGGGTATCACTGCCAATCAGTTCGTGCAGGATCTGCGAGCCATGGATGATGGTGTGTCACCGGTGGTCGCCGCGTTCAACAGCATTGGCGGCGATCTGTTCGATGGTCTGGCCATGCACAACGCGCTGGCGCGGCTGGGGGAGCGTTGCACCGGACGGATCGATGCACTGGCCGCGAGTGCGGCCAGCGTGGCGGTGTGCGGTGCCCACCGCGTGGTGATCGCTTCCAACGCGATGTTGATGATCCACAACCCGTGGACCTACGCCGCCGGTGATGCGGAAGGCTTCCGCAAGATAGCCGATGTTCTCGACCAGACCATGGAAGCGATCATCGCGGCGTACAAGGCCAAGGCACCGGACATCGACGAGGTTGAGCTGCGGCGCCTGGTAGCGGCTGAAACCTGGCTGACCGCCAACGAAGCGGTGGCATTGGGGCTGGCCGATGAAGTCGGCGACGGCGTCAAGGTCAAGGCATGCCTCGGCCAAGGCGCGGTGCTGCAACGATTCCAGAACGCACCGGCTGAATTGCTGGCCCAGTTGGACGAACCTCCTGAGCCAGATCCGGAGCCTGAGCCTGTGGATCCGCCGCTGGTGCCGCCCGTAGTCGACTCGGCCAAGTTGGCACTGATGATCACCCAGCGCTGCACGGCGGCGGGCATCAGCAACTTGGTCGAGCCGCTGCTCAGTTCGACCCAGCTCGAAAGCGAGGAGATTGTTCTCGCCGGACTAGCACGCGCCAAGGCAGTGAACGATCTCTGCGTGGCCGCGCGACTGCCGGAATTCAGCGTCGAGTATGTCGCGGCAGGTCTGGATGCTGCTGCGGTGCGCGCACGTTTGTTCGACAAGATTGTCACCAGCGGCAAGGGCTTCGAAATCGACAACAGTCTGCCGCTGGCGGACGACCCAGCGCCCAAAGTGCTGGCCAAACAACCTGACCCCAACTCGATTTGGGCTGCTCGCCAAGCGGCCCAAACTGGAACCGCGCACGGCGCGAAAGGAGCACGAGCATGACCATCAAACGGGAACCGATGCACGCAGGTGAATTCCTGCTGTCCGAGGGCGCCGGCACGATCTCGCGCGAAGCGATCAATGTCGCAGCGGGTCCAGCATTGTGGCCCGGACAAATTCTCGGGCTGGTGACCGCCACCGGCGAATTCGCGCCGTACAACCCAACTGCTGAGGACGGCACTGAAAGCGCTGTCGCCATTCTCTACGGCCCGCTTGGCGAATCCGACGTGGTGCGTCGAGGTCGCGCCGTCGTGCGTTTGGCTGAGGTCAGTGAAGCGCATTTGACCGGCCTTGATCTGGCTGCCGAGAAAGCCTTGGCCGCACATTCGCTGATCGTCCGCTAAGACGTTTCCTTCCTTTATATGCATCCCGCCGCGTGCGGGATTTTTCGTTTCTGGAGAGTACCCATGGCCGATATCGCCATTTTTGACGACGAAGCATTCACCGTCACCTCGCTGACCGCAGCACTCAATGATCAACCGTACCTGCCAGGGCGCATCAGTGCTTTGGGCCTGTTCCGCGAGGAAGGCATCACCACCCTGACCGTGCAGATCGAAAAGGACGGTGACACCCTGGCGCTGGTGCCTGCAGGTGAGCGCGGTGGTTCTGGTCTGGTGGTTGCTGCGAGCAAACGCAACCTGATCCCGTTCAACACCGTGCACCTGCCTGAGCGCTTCACCATCAAGGCGGATGAGATCCAGGGCATTCGTGCCTTTGGAACCCGAACCGAACTGCAAGCGGTACAGGACGTGGTCAACGCGCGGCTGGCCAAGGCCCGTCGCCAGTTGGATGCCACGCATGAGTTCCAGCGCATGGGCGCCCTCAATGGACTGATCCTCGACGCTGACGGTTCGACGGTGCTGCTGAACTTGTACGAGCGCTTCGGCGTAGAGCGTCAGAGGCTTTCCATGGGCATGGCTGATCCGAGCACGGAACTTCGGATCAAGTGCCTCGACGCGCTGGATATGCAAGAAGATGCGCTTGGCAGTGTGACCAGTACCGGTTCTCGCGCCTTTTGCGGCAAGCACTTTTGGAGCAAGCTGATCACCCATAAATCGGTCGTTAAGACCTATGAAGGTACGCTCCAAGCTGCTGCACTTCGAGGTGATGCTCGGGAAAGTTTCGAATTCGGCGGCATCACTTGGGAGCGCTACCGTGGCAAGGTGGCGGGCGTATCTTTCGTCCACGACGATCAGGCGTTGCTGGTTCCGGAAGGCGTGCCCGATCTGTACATATCCGTGTTCGCACCGGCTGACTACATGGAGACGGTGAACACCCAGGGCATTCCCTACTACAGCAAGATCGAGCCGATGCAGTTCGGGAAAGGCATGGCCGGTGAAGCCCAGTCCAACCCACTGCACCTGTGCACTCGACCGCGCGCCCAGATCACGCTGGAACTCTGACCGTGAGCTTTCGCGATCTGATCGCCGAGGTGGACGCGGTGGTGTTCGAAACGCTGGGCGATACCGCACGGATCGAGGGTCGCGAAGAACCAGTGTTCGGCATGTTCGCCGCGCCCTGGCTGCAACCCAAATTCGGCAAACTCAACACCGGGTTGCGCGAGCCTCGGTTCGAGATCCGCGTCAGCGATTCGCAAGGTCTTGAGCAGGGCATGCTGGTCAGCGTCGACTTGCCTGCCTTGGACGGCGGCGGTGACTACGACCTGATTCAGCTCGAGCCGAGCGGTGACGGTCTGGTCGCCTTGATTCTGAGGTTACGCCCATGAGCGTCGGCAGCTATTTCAAACCCTCGGCCGGCGGCGGGATGATCTCCATCCAGTCCTCGGCCGCAGATTTTCAGGCGTTCCAAGACTTCGCCAAGGTGGTGCCCAAGGCTGCAGCAGCGGCGCATCGGCGTGCGATCAACAAGACATTGGGCTGGTTGCGCACGCACATCGCCCGAGCGGTCAGCCGGTCAGAGCGCATTGCTGTTGCGGCGGTGCGTCAACGCTTGCGCAGCTATCCGGTTTCCGGCGGTGCCGCGAGCGGCAAACTGTGGTTTGGTTTGAACGCCATCGAGTCCAGCCGGATCGGCCGGGCACGACAAACAGGTAGCGGCGTATCTGTTGCGGGGCGGCGTTACCAAGGGGCTTTCCTCAAGAAAGTCTATGGCAACAAGCCCGACATCTGGATACGCACGGCCAGCAAGCACTTCAACGCGGGCGCCTACCCCGACAGCACCGTGTCACCTGGTCGCGGGGCGAGTTCGGGTTGGGTCGCCGAAAACGGCAGTCGCTTCCCGCTGGCCAAAGCCAAAGTGTCGCTGGAGCAAGCCCGACCGCAGTTCGAAAGTTGGGTCAAAAAGGCAGATCAGCGCCTGCTGGAGATCCTCAAGCAGGAACTCAACTTTGAGCTGCAGAAATACCTCAAGAGGATCGGTAATGTCTGATGAAACCTTCAGCCTGGACCAACTTTATCGGGCGGTCGAACAGCATCTGCGCGCACACCTTCCCGGCGTGCATGCAGTCACAACCTGGCCAAACATCGCGGATCGCGTGCTGCTGCCAGCGGTGTTTCTTGAAGTGGCTGAGATCGAGCCGGGTACCGATATCGGCACCGGCGAAACTTCGCTGATCTTCAAGTTTGAGGCTCGCATCATCGTCGACCCCATCAAGCCGCACCATCACCAACAGGCCGTGCAATTAGCGACTCAGCTGGCGGTGCTGCTGCGTGCGCAGACGTGGGGTTTGGCAGTCGATCCGGCCGAGTTCGTGCAAGCACTGCAGGACTGGACCCAACCCCACCTGGACGGCTACACGGTCTGGCTGGTGGAGTGGACTCAGCAAGTTTATCTCGGTCTTGAAGAATGGCCGTGGCCAGATGATCCACCGGGTCAGCTGCAATTGGATGACTACGCCGTTGAGGTGGTTGTCGATCCTGAGCCTGTTTCATGAGTTACGCGAGCGCCCAACATGACCGCATGATTGCGGGGGCAGTCAAGGCTTGCTACGTGGTCGCCGTGGATCTGTCTGCATCGCCGCCAGTGTGTCGGGTCTCGGATGGTAGTGACTGGGTCAGCGCCTGGGTGCGCTGGCACAGCATTGCCGCCGGCAAGGCTCGACACTGGCGTGCGCCGTCCATGGGCGAGCAGGGCAGCTTGATCAGTCCCAGCGGTGACGTGTCGCAAGGCACGTTCGTGCCGGGCCTGTACGGGAATGCCGGTCCACCACCGGACAACCGCGACCACGTCGAGGTCTGGCGTTTTGATGATGGCGGGTCGCTGGTCTACGACTGGCAGGCCAAGTCCTACACCATCACCGTGCCGAGCGGAACGGTGGCCATCAAGGTCGGCGGTACCGACGTGGTCGTGACCGATAGCGCGGTCACGGTGAAGTCGGGAACGATCGATCTTGAAGCGACCGTGAATATCAAAGGGCCGGTCAATATCGACGGCGCGTTATCCGTAACCGGCAACATCGACGGCGCCCAAAACATCATGGCTGCCGGCAACAGCGACAACCACCACAAGCACTAACCCATCATTCATCCAGCTCGCCGCGCGCGGGCTTTTTTGTGTCCGGAGAAAACCAATGGCCAAGATCAATGACCAACCTGTCGACGAGCAATTGCCGTCGCCGACTCGCCAGCCCATTACTGCCCAACCGCGAACGCCTGATCTGCTGCTGAAGTTTCGCGACAAGCTCTACACCTCGCGCACCCTGTGCATCCCTGGGACGGATCGCACGCTGTCGGTGGTCAAGGCCACCGTCGAGGTGTCGGCGTCCGATGAAGAAGCGGTCAGTTTCCTGAAATCCCATCCCGAACTTCAAGCCCTGGAGTGATTTAGATGATCGGAATGGATCGCCACACCGGCCAACCCATTTCGGGCATCGAGCATTTGCGGCAATCCATTGGCGACATCTTGGGCACGCCGCTGGGCAGTCGCCGGTACCGCATGGAGTACGGCAGCAAGCTGCGCAGGTTTGTCGATTTGCCCGTTAACGAAGGCTGGAAAAGCGCCGTTCAGGCTGAGGTCGCTCGCGCTCTTGGACGCTGGGAACCGCGTTTGAAGCTCGATCAGGTGCGCGTCCTTTCCGTCATTGGTGGGCAAATCAATCTGCAAATCGTCGGGAAGTACCTGGGCGACAGCGTCACGTTGGAGGTGGCCGCATGAATATCGTGGATTTGTCGTCGTTGCCGGCGCCGACCGTGCTGGAGTCTCTGGACTTCGAAGAGGTTTATCAGGACGGGCTGAGTGTGTTTCGCGGCTACATGGGCGGCAACTGGACGGCGGCGCTGGAAAGCGATCCGGTGGTCAAGGTGCTGGAGGTCGGGGCTTACAACAAGGTCGGCAATCGCGCCCGGGTCAACGATGCCGGCAAGGCTCTCTTGCTGGCGTACGCCATTCGCGGCGACCTCGATCACCTAGGGGCTAACGTCAATCTGAAGCGCCTGGTGATTCAGGCGGCGGATCTGCAAGCGGTGCCACCGGTGCCCGAGGTCAAGGAAGAAGACGACCCGTTTCGCGAGCGCATCCAGTTGGCCTATGAAGGGCTGACCACGGCCGGGCCACGTAACAGTTACATCCTGCATGCGCGCAGTGCCTCGGGACTGGTCGCGGACGCGTCGGCCGAAAGCCCGGCGCCTTGTTACGTTACGGTAACGGTGCTGAGTTCCGAAGGGGATGGGCGCGGCGAGGCCAGCCCTGAGCTGTTGGCGGCTGTTCGCACTGAGCTGAATGACGACGATGTGCGGCCGGTCGGTGATCGCGTCACGGTACAGAGTGCCGAGATCATTGATTACCGAATTGACGCCATCCTGCACATGAGCGGTGCCGGGCCGGAAAACGATGCCAGTTTGGCCGAAGCGAAAAGTCGTTTGGCGGCGTGGATCAACCCGCGTAAACGGTTGGGCGTTGAGGTGGCCCGTTCCGCTGTTGATGCTCAGTTGCACGTTGCCGGTGTTTCTCGGGTTGAGCTGCCCGGTTGGGTGGACTTGGCTCCGACCAAGGCGCAGGCGGCTTACTGCGTGGGTTACACCGTGACGATGGCGGGCTGATATGAAAAGCCTGCTGCCGCTCAATAGCACGCAATTGGAACGGGCGATGGAAGCCGCGTTCTTCGATAAAACAATTGTCCCGCTGCGTGACCTCTACAACGCCGATACCTGCCCGGTACATCTGCTGCCGCATCTGGCGTGGGCGTGGTCGGTGGATCGCTGGGATTACCGCTGGACTGAAGCCACCAAGCGCGCCGCTATCAAGGCGTCGTATTACATCCACAAGCACAAGGGCACCATCGGCGCGCTGCGCCGGGTGGTCGAGCCGCTGGGCTATCTGATCGAGATTGTCGAGTGGTTCCAAACCGTGCCCGAGGGCGTGCCGGGCACCTTTGCGCTGAAGGTCGGCGTGCTCGATACCGGCATCACCGAGGAAATGTATCAGGAGCTGGAACGCCTGATTGATGACGCCAAGCCTGTCACGCGGCACCTGACCGGTCTGGCGATCAGCCTCGAAACCCAAGGCGATTTGAATATCGCCGTGTCCCTCTACGAAGGCGACGAAATCGACGTGTACCCGCCCGTCATGCGTGACATTGAAGTCACGGGCAGCTTTGCCGTGGTCGGTCGCGAACACTCCATAGACACTCTGGACGTTTACCATGATTGATGCGAATTCCCAGTTTTTCGCCATCCTTACCAACGTAGGGCTGGCCAAGCAGGCGAACGCCGACGCGCTCGGCATTCCCTGGAAGATCACCGAAATGGGCGTGGGTGATGCCAACCTGACCAACCCGATTCCGAACGCCACGCAAACCAGTCTGATCAACGAATGGCGTCGCCGGCCGCTGAATCAGCTCAAGGTCGACGCGGCAGATCCGGCGATCATCATCGCCGAGCAGATTATTCCCGCCGATGAGGGCGGGCGCTGGATTCGCGAAATCGGTCTGTACGATGCCGACGGCGAACTGGTGGCGGTGGCCAACTGCGCACCGAGTTACAAGCCGCTGTTGTCGCAAGGCTCCGGCCGTACCCAAGTCGTGCGGATGAATTTCATCGTCAACAACTCCGGCAACATCACGCTCAAGATCGATCCGGCGGTAGTGCTGGCTTCACGATCCTACGTCGATGTTGCCATTCTGGAGGTGTTGCCGGCGAATAAAACGGCCGGTGAGTTCACCCGGGTTAAGGTCAATAATCGTGGTGTGGTGGTGTCGGGTGACAATCCCTGCACGCTGGCTGCGATGGGCATCACGGACACCTACACCAAGCCGCAAATCGAGTCGATGATCGCCCAGGCTTCGGCGCTGCCGGTGGGGGCGATGGTGGCGTTTCCGGTGAACAAGGTCGCGCCCGGGTTTCTGGAGATCGACGGCAGTGTGAAAAGCATTGCGGCTTATCCCGATCTGGCGGCATTCCTGGGTGGCGTGTTCAACCTGGGCAATGAAGGTGCCGGCAACTTCCGACTGCCGGAGTCGCGAGGGGAGTTCTTGCGGGGCTGGGACCATGGGCGCGGCGTTGACGCTGGCCGGGTGATAGGTAGCTGGCAGGCCGATGAAAACAAGGCGCATGCCCATGCCACCGATTACGAGACGGTGAATGACACCTTCGCGCCGGGAGCAACGTCAAGATTCTTTGTCCAGCAATACAACGCAACGAATAACGTCGTAACCCAGTCATCGGGTGGCGCCGAGGCGCGCCCGCGCAACTTGGCGGTGATGTGGTGCATCAAGGCCTGGAACGCGCCGATCAATCAGGGAAACATCGACATTGCGGCGCTAGAAACGCAGGTCCAGACGTTCAACAGCCGGTTTGCCCAGCTCTTCAAGACGGTCACTGACCTGCGGGCGTCGCGGGCGATTAACGTCACCTACACCAACACCCTGGACCGCCCCATTCTCGTTAACGTGGGGTTGCTTACGACCATCACTAACGAGACAGCGCTGCTAATTGTCGGTGGGGTGTCTATTTACGGATCTTCTTTTCCAACTGCCAATTCCAGTGTCTCGGTAACCGCCATTGTTCCCGCTGGGGCGACCTATAAGGTGCCGCCGAACAACTTCACCCTGCTTACTTGGTCGGAGATTCGTTGAATGCATTACTTCATTGATGCCGGGCAAAACGTTTATGCGTTTGCCAGCAAGACGGAGGCCCCAGCGGACCTACTGCCAACAAACGAGGCTGAGGCGCTCGCGCTCGCGGCGGGGTCTTCTCCCTTAGTGGATTATCCCGCCTTGATCGCCGCCGAGCGCTACAAGCGCGAAGGCGTTGGCATTACCGTCAACGGGCTTGAGATTGAGACCACTCGTGATGGCCTGGGCTTGATTGCCAGCGCGGCAGTGTCGGCGATCCTCGATCCGGCCTACAAATGCAACTGGAAGACCAGCGGCGGATTTGTCGAGTTGACAGCGCCGCAACTGATCGAAACGGCGACAGCCGTTCGTGCGCATGTGCAAGCCTGTTTTGACCGGGAAATGACGCTGTTAAGCGCGGTCGAGGCAGGCGAGTATCGCGCCGAAATGCTGGCTGAAGGTTGGCCCGATTCGTTGCCACTTCCTGATCCAGGGCCGGCCCCCGAGCTGGAGCCCGAGCCGAACTAACGCCCCGCACTGACGGGGCGTTTTCTTTTCCGTTACGCGTAACACGACCATCCCTGACAGCCTCGCTTATGCGGGGCTTTTTCGTTTCTGGAGAGTAAGCCTTATGAGTTTTTTTCACGGCGTCACCACCTCGCTGATCGACACCGGCGCGCGCACCATGTCGCTGCCGTCGTCGTCGATCATCGGCCTGTGCGACACCTTCACCCCGGGCGTTCTCGGCGGCGGCGCTGCCAAGGCCGGTGAACTGAAGTTGATCACTACCGAGCGCGAAGCCATTGCCGCCTTTGGCTCCGACTCGGCAATCACCAAGGCCTGTCAGGCCATTTACGTCAAGGCCAAGGCGGTGATCGTTGCCATCGGCGTGCCCAAGCTTGAGGACGCGGCGCTGCAAACCTCGTCGATCATCGGTGGCGTCCTTGCCTCGGGTCAGCGTACCGGTCTGCAGGCGCTGCTCGATGGCAAGAGCATGTTCAATGCGCAACCTCGGCTGTTGATTGCGCCGGGCCACACGGCTACTCAGGCGGTGGCCACTGCGCTTGATAGCCTGGCGCAGAAGCTGCGCGCCATCGGCATCATCGACGGCCCTGGTACGACCGACGAAGCCGCCATGGCCTACGCCGATAACTTCGGCAGTCGCAACCTGTTCATGGTCGACCCAGGCGTCAAGTATTGGGACACCGTCACCAGCAAGACGGTCGATGCGCCCGGCTCGGCCTGGGCGGCGGGCCTGTTTGCGTGGACGGATGCTGAATACGGTTTCTGGGCCTCGCCATCCAACAAGGAATTGACCGGCATCACCGGCACCGGCCGCGCGGTCGAGTACCTGGACGGCGACGAAACCTGCCGGGCAAACCTGCTCAACAACGCCAATATCACCACGATCATTCGCGACGACGGTTACCGCCTGTGGGGCAACCGCACGCTGTCGAGCGATCCGAAGTGGGCGTTCGTGACCCGCGTTCGCACGCTGTTCATCCTCATGGACGCGGTGCAGGCGGGGCACAAGTGGGCGGTCGACCGCTCAATCACCAAGACCTACGTGACCGATGTCACCAACGGTCTCAACGCGTTCATGGCCGACCTGAAAGCCCAGGGCGCGATCATCAACTTTGAAGTGTTCCCCGACACCGAACTGAACACGGCCAGCCAGATCGCCCAGGGCAAGGTGTATTGGCGCATTCGTTTCACCGATGTGCCGCCGGCAGAAAACCCGAATTTCCTTTTCGAAGTCACCGATCAATGGATGACCGAAGTGCTTGAAGCAGCCTAAGGGGGCGTAGCAAATGATTCCTCAAACATTGTTCAACACCAACCTGTTCGTCGACGGCGTGAACTTCTCCGGCGACGTGCCGAGCCTGACGCTGCCCAAGCTGACCACCAAGACCGACGAGTATCGCGGGGGCGGCATGGCCGGTCCCATCGAGATGGATCAAGGGCTTGAAAAAATGGAAGCGTCCTTTGTCACCAAGGGCGTGCGCCGCGAGTCGCTGAAGTACTTCGGCTTGTCCGACGGCACGGCGTTCAACGCAACATTCCGTGGCGCTTTCAAGGGGCACAAGGGTGCGGTGACGGCGGTGGTCGCCACCCTGCGCGGTCGACTCAAAGAGGTCGATCTCGGTGACTGGAAAGCAGGGGATGCCGCCGAGATCAAACACGCCGTTGCGGTCACCTATTACAAGCTCGAAATCGACGGGCGCCTGATGTACGAAATCGACATGGTCGCCGGCATTCAGGTGATCGACGGCAAAGACCAACTGCTCGAAGTGCGCAACGCACTCGGCCTGTAAGGAATAGATTCAGATGACTCAAGCTACCGCTAAAAACGTGCCGGTCTGGCTCTCGCTCAATGCGCTCACCGCCGTTGTAACACTCTCCCGTCCAAGCCAAGCGAACAGCGTCGACGTCGAGACATTGACCCTGCGTGCCCCGACCTTGCGTGAGGTGCGGTCGGCTGACCGCGCTTCCAATGGTGACGCCGAGCAGCGCGAGCTGATGCTGTTCGCCGGCTTGGCAGAGGTCGGGTTGAAGGATCTGGAAGGCCTCAAGCTGACCGACTATCGCCGTGTGCAGACGGCGTATTCGCACCTGGTACCGGAAACCGATTATTCGAAGTCTATGCCCGCGTGGCTATCGCTCACCACCGATCAGGTGCTGGTGACGCTGTCTTGCCCCAGCGAAATCAACGGCGTGACAGTCGATAAGCTGGCCCTGCGCTCGCCGACTGTTCGCGACGTACGCGAGGCCAATCGTGAAGTGACTGGCGATGATGAGCAACGCGAACTGGTGCTGTTTTCCGCATTGTCCGGTGCGTCCATCCCGGATCTGGAGGGGCTGAAGCTCGTGGATTACAACCGCTTGCAGGCTGGCTATTTTCGCCTGGACAACGACGACGGGCTTTAACCCCAACGTTATCAAAGGGGCCGCGAAACGTCTGGCGGCGGAGACGGGATTTTCCGCCGCCGAGATCCAGTCGATGCCGTTTGCGGAAATGGTGTGGTGGCTTACGGATTGAGCCGCCACCAGTAGTGCTGGGCAAATGGGGGCCAATGACATGGCAAACAAAATCGCCCTCGGGCTGGTGATCGGCGGGGCCGTCAGTTCGACGGTCGGCGCCGCGTTCAAGGACGTGACCGGGCGCATCAAGCGCCTCGAGGCGGAAGGCAACAAAGCGCGCGTGCTGCAGCGTACGATTGGCGACACCATTCGCCTGCGTGAAGAATGGAAAAAGGCGCACGACACCGGTTCTGCCGGCGCATCCAAATTACTCAGTCGTCTGAACTCGAACCTCGACAGCTTGAAGAAACAGGGCGTTGAAGTCGGCCGTTTGGAAAAGGCCTATCGCTCTATGGGGCAGACGGCCAACAAAGCCGAACTCAAGGCCAAGGGGCATCAGCAGATCGAGGCCGGCAAGTCCGGGATGAAAGGTGCGGTCGGCGCGGCGGTGGTCGGTATGGGCGCGCTCGCCGTACCGACCAAGGTCAGCGCCGATTTCGGCGCCATTGTGCGCGACATTGCGATCAAGGCCGGCATTGCCAACAAACCGCAAGAACAGGAGATGTCGCGCAAGATCATCGACACTTCGCGTGATACCGGCATGGCGCGCAACGACGTGGCCGACGTGGTCAATCAGTTGGTCGGCGCCGGCATGGATCTGAGCAAGGCGCTGGAGTACGCGCCGGTTGCGGCCAAGTTTGTCGTGGGGCAGGGATCCAGCGGCGTCGACACGGCCAAGATGATCAACGCCCTAGGGCAAAACGCCAAGATCACTGATCCGAAACAGATGCAGCAGGCGCTGGAAGCGATCGCCTACCAAGGGCAGGCGGGCAGCTTTGAAGCGGCGGACATGGCCAAGTGGTTCCCGGAGCTGCTGGCGAACATGGCCAGCAACGGCATCACCGGCATGGACGCAGTGACGCAACTGGGTGCCATGCTGCAGGTGCAGATGAAACAGGCCGGCAGTTCGGACGAAGCGGCCAACAACCTGAAAAACTGGATGGGCAAAATCGGCTCGACCGACACGGTCAAGGCCTACGAAAAAGCCGGCATTGACTACAAGGGATCGATGCAGACCGGTTTGCAGAACGGCATGTCGACGCTTGAAACCAGCATGGCGCTGGCTCAGAAATACATTCAGGCGACCGACCCGAAGCGTGCGGCGGCGATGGCCGAAGCCACGTCAAAAATCAGCAAGGAAGCCGATCCGGACAAGGCCAAGGCCATGATGGCCTCGCTGGAAGAATCCCTGCGCACCGGCGACTTGTTCGCTGACATGCAGGTCAAGGCTGCGCTTTCGGCTTACATGCAGAACAAGGCACTGTACAACCAGCTCAAAAATGATTCGCGCGAAGCCGCCGGCATCCTCGATAAAAACCTCGCCGAGCGGCGCGAGTCGTCGTCGCAGAAGTGGGCCGAAGTGGCCCAGTCGATGGATGACGCCATGCGCAGCGTGGGGGATGCGCTGCGCCCGGTGACGGACACCGTCGCCGAGACGCTGACCAAGGTCACCAAGGGCATCACGTCGCTGTCGGACAGCGCGCCCGGTGTAGTCACGGGCGTCGTTGCGGTCGGTGGTGGGTTGATCGCGCTCAAGGGGATTTTCAGCTCGTTCAAGATCGGCAAAGGGTTGTTCAATCTGGCGCGCGGATCTTTGGGCAAGGGCAAGTCGGGTGAAGTGCAAAAGGTCTTTGTGACCAACGCCGAGGATGGCGACGGTGATGGAAAAAATTCAGAACCCAAGGGCAAGACCGGCAAGGCGCTGTCGCTGGTAGAAACCGGCCTCAAGGCTGTTGCCGCGCTCAAGGGTACGCCGGTGGGCGGCGAAGATAACGCAGGGGAAGGCGACGACAAAAAGCCCGGTAAATTGGACCTGGTCTCGACCGGCCTCAAAGTTGTTTCGCTGGCCAAGGAAGCGGCCTCGGGTGGCGATGACGACGGTGAGGCGGGCGGCGGTAACGACGCGGTCAAGAAGGTTTTCGTCGTCAACGCCAATGCCATGGGCGGTGGAGGTGGTGCGGATGGCCCGGGTGAATCTCGCCGGCGTGGTCGCGGGTCCCGGCGCAATGGTTCACGGCGGCGCCCGTTGCCTCGGCCCGGTTCCTCGCGTCCACCGGTGCCGCGTCCGCCCATACCCGTACCACGGCCGCACATTCCTCCAGTGCCACCGGTTCCCGCCGGTGCGATGGCCAAACTGGGTGGGGTTGTGCAGGCCGTCGGCAAGGTCGGCAAAGTCGCCAAGATGATTCCCGGCGGCTCGCTGATGGAAGCCGGCGCCATGGCGTTCGATACCTTCGAAAACGCCCAGACCAAAGATGAAAAGGCCGAGGGCTACGGCGCGGCCGCTGGCAATCTCGCCGGCACCATGGCCGGTGCAGCCGCCGGGGCGGCCATTGGTTCGGTGGTGCCGATCATCGGCACGGCCATCGGCGGCTTGATCGGTGCTTACCTTGGCAGTCAGGGCGGCGCAGCGTTGGGTGGATCCCTGGGTAAATCGCTGTTCGGTGGCGAGGATGACAAGCCCGAGGAACAATCCAAGGCAGCGGTTCCGACCACGCCGCTCATGCTGACGTCAGCGGCGCAGCAAGGCCCGATGCTGGGTGATGTTGCGCGCTCGATGGCAGTCACGGCGCCGCTCAAGTCGGCAGCGCTGGCCATTCAGCCCAAGGAAGCTGAGAAGCCGGTACCGACCAAGGTGGATCAGCAGTTTCAGTATTCGCTGAATATGCCGGTCACGGTGCAGGGTGATGTCAAAGACCCGCAGGCCTTGGCGCAGCAAATGATGCCGCACATGCAACGCATGATGGCGGACGCGGCAAAACAGAACGCGTCGAAACTCTACGACGAACCCCATGTGTAAGGAGGCCTCATGGCTTATATGGAGAACATGCAATCGGGCCTGAAGTATCTGGTCGAAGCGGCGGAAACGGGCCGGCGCAGCGCTGACGGCATGCTGGCCCCGGTCAACGGTGCTATCAGTGAGCTGACCGGCGCCGCGTCCGAGCTAGAAAGCATCCCGTTTGTGGGGCCGGCTATTGGTGCCAAGTTGCAGCGGGTGATGCGCGTCGTCGACGCCGCTCAGGCTAAGGTCGGCCAGGTAGCGGCGGTGTACGGCCGTGCCACCCGGGCGGCCGCTGAAGTGCAGGAGCGGCTGGGTACGTTGAAGGAACAGGCGGCCAAGGTGGGCACGGCAATCAACAACATCGCCGGCAAAGTCAGTCCGGCGCTGGCCAACATCGTGCCCACCAGTTCCTTTGCCGTGGACGCCACGCCGGCGCCGGAGGCGGTGAAGCCGTTTCCGCACCTGATGATCATCCAGCCGCGTGACCCGAAGATTGAGCCGTACTATTTCAACCTGGACACGGCGGCTTTCGACGAACTGAGTCGTTCGACCGAATTCCGCTGGGCGTCGCAAGAGCGGCTGACGCGCCGGCCGGCGCAGCAGGCGGTGGGCATCGGCGAAGAAAAACTGACGCTCAAAGGCACGATCTACCCGGGCTTCAAGGGTGGCCTGAAGCAGCTCGACACCCTGCGCTCCATCGGTGCCAGGCTGCAGCCCCTGACCATGACCACCGGTTATGGCGAAGTGATCGGAACGTGGTGCCTGAAAAGCATCAGCGAGGAACAGGCCACGCTGATGCACGGCGGAGTTCCTCGTAAACAAGGATTCACTTTGGAGTTTGCGCGCTATGGCGACGATATGCAGGACGTCTGATGGCGACATGCTCGATGTCATTTGCAACAACGCTTACGGCCATCTCAGCGGCAGCGTCGAGGCCGTGCTGGATGCCAATCAGGGGCTGGCTGATGAGCCGCAACCGTTCCGGTTGGGCGTGATCATCGTCCTGCCGGATCTGCCCAGCCCGACCAGCGAGGGTGTCAGCTTGTGGGATTGACCTCGGGCGATGCCGTCGCCAGTACGCCGTTGCGTTACGCGTAACGACATATCGTTTTTCTGACCCGCCTCGTGCGGGTTTTCTTTTGGGAAAAATCCATGACCCCCATGTTTCGAATCGTCGCCGATGGCGCCGACGTCACGGCCAAAATCAATGATCGACTGTTGTTGCTGCGCACCTCAGACAAGCCCGGCATGGAGTCCGACGAGTTTGAACTGCGCATCGACGACCGGGACGGCCAAGTGCAACTGCCAAGCCGTGGCAGTTCTATCGAGGTCTATCTCGGTTATGCCGAAACGTCCTTGACGCGCATGGGCCGTTACACGGTGGACACGGTCGAGGTGTCCGGCCCGCCCGATTCCATCGTGATCAAAGGCAAGGCCAGCGACATGCGTGGCAGTGGCAAGACCATTCGCAGTGGAAGCTGGGAAGACGTGCCGCTGTCGAAGATCGTGGCCGACATTGCCGCGCGTAATGGCTGGGAGACGGTGTGCCCGGTGTCGACCAAAGTCGCCCGGGTCGACCAGCTCAACGAGTCCGATTTTAATTTCATCACCCGGCTGGCCAAGCAATACGACTGCACGGCCAAGGTGGCCGACGGCAAGTTGTTGGTGATGCCGCGCCAAGGTGGCCAGACCGCCAGCGGCAAGGCATTCGGCGCGATCACCCTGACTCGTAGCGACCTCAGCCGTTGGCAATTCAGCCTCGGTGATCGCAACTCGCACAAGGCCGTGGCCACCAAGCATCAGGACAAGAAGGGCGGCAAGCTGGCGGTGGTGACTATCGACAACGACAACGCCCCGGCCGGCCTGCCGGCGGTGCATACCGACCGCCATATCTACCCGAACAAAACCGCCGCTGAAGCGGCGGCCAAGGCCCGATTGGCAGCGTTCAACCGCTCGACCGCCGACGTGCGTTTTGAGATGCCCGGCCGGACGGACATCTTTGCCGAGCGGCCGATTCTCGCCCAGGGCTTCAAGGTGGGGCTTGACGGTGAGTATCTGGCGGACTCGGTTGAACAGGTGTTCACCCAATCCGGCTGGTCCACCACCGTCGAATGCAATGCCGGCAAGGCTGGAAAATCCAAGGGTAAGGACAAGCAAAAGAAAGCAGCGAAACCGCCGCTCAAGGTTGTGAGCATTGAAAAGCAGTAGCCGCATCCCATCGCCGCCTGAGTGCGGTTTTTTTAAGTCTGGAGTTTTGTATGACCATCACGGAACAACAGCTGCAAAGCATCATGCCCAACGCCCGCCGCCAAGCGGGCGTTTTTGTATCCGCCCTCAACGCAGCCATGGCCCATCGGCAGATCAACACGCCGAAACGCCAAGCCGCGTTCCTGGCGCAAGTTGGTCACGAGTCGGGTCAACTGCAGTACGTGCGGGAGCTGGGCGGCGATCAGTACCTGAGCAAATACGACACCGGTAACCTGGCCGCACGACTGGGCAACACCCCGGCGGCGGACGGTGATGGCCAGCGCTATCGCGGTCGCGGTCTGATCCAAGTCACCGGCCACGACAATTATCTGCGCTGCAGCTTGGCGCTGTTCGGCGACGAGCGATTGCTGCGCACCCCTGAGCTGCTGGAGCTGCCGCAGTGGGCCGCTGAATCGGCCGCATGGTTCTGGTCCGTGAATGGGCTGAACGCGCTGGCCGATCAGAACGAATTCAACGCGATCACCCGCAGGATCAACGGCGGCCTCAATGGCCTGCAGGATCGGCTGGAGTTGTGGGGACGGGCGAGGGCGGTGCTATGCGTCTCGGCGAACTGATCCCGACACCGTATCGGCTGCTGGCAAAAGGCGTGCTGCTGATCGTCCTCGTTGCTGGTTCTGCGGCCATTACCTCGCAAGTCCAGGATTGGCGCTTCGGCAAACAGCTCGCAGAGCAGGCCCGACTCCACACCGAAACCCTCAATCAGTTGGCCCTGGCCACGGTTGCGCAGCAGCGTGCCGAACAAGACAAACGCCTTGCGCTCGAGCAGCGCTTGGCAATCAGCGAACAAACACATTACCGAGCCTTGAGTGATGCCCAACGTGATCAAGGTCGCCTGCGCGACCGTCTTGCCACTGCTGATCTGCGCCTGTCAGTCCTACTCGACGCCACCACCGGCACCGGCAACGGATCAGTGTCAGCCACCACCGCCACCGGCGGCGTGGTACATGGCCCCACAAGAGCCGAACTTGACCCAGCGCATGCTCAACGAATTATCAGCGTCACCGATGACGGCGACCGGGGGCTGATTGCCCTCGCGGCCTGTCAGGCATACGCCAAAGAAGTCTCAACACCGAAGTGAAAAAAGAGCGGCTGGTCCGGATGCGTCAACATCCGGACCAGCCACCTTCCCTGCAGAATGTCCCTGCAAGTCCAGCCAAGGCTCTTGCTCCGTGCACAAAGCGCGGAGAGCCTAGCACCTGTTTATCCATACAGTAAAGGTCTTGCTATTTATGTCGACACCCATCATCCCTTGGATGGGCGGCAAACGCCGCCTGGCCGACCGCCTCATCCCGCTTTTTCCGCCACACGAATGCTATGTCGAAGTCTTTGCCGGCGGTGCCGCGCTCTACTTCATGAAGCCCCAGCCATCGCCCGTGGAAGTCCTCAACGACATCAACGGCGACCTGGTCACGCTTTACCGCGTCGTGCAGAACCACCTTGAGGAGTTCGTGCGCCAGTTCAAATGGGCGCTCAGTTCCCGGCAGGTGTTCGAATGGCAGAAGATGACCCGCCCCGAAATCCTCACCGACATCCAACGCGCTGCCCGATTTTTCTACCTGCAGCACCATGCCTTCGCCGGCAAGGTCTCCGGTCAGACGTTCGGCACAGCGACCACCGCACCGGCCATCAACCTGCTGCGCATCGAGGAAAACCTCTCGGCCGCGTGGCAGCGCCTGTCTGGCACCTACGTCGAAAACCTCCCTTGGCTTGAATGCGCTGAACGTTACGACCGCGTCCATACCTTCCATTACATGGACCCGCCTTACTGGCAGACCGCCGGCTATGGCGTGGACTTTCCGTTCGAGAATTATGAGCGCATGGCCGACTTCATGCGCCGCTGCAAAGGCAAGGTGATGGTGAGCATCAACGATCACCCGGACATCCGACGTGTTTTCGGGGGCTTCCATTTCGAGACCTTGGACATCCGTTACACCTCCACCAACCAGCGCCAAGGCAAAGCCGAGGTGAGCGGAGAACTTGTGATTATGAACTGGGCACCTGACTCCCTCGGTAGCCTGTTCTGATTGAAGAGATTGGTGGATGATTTTGCCCCGACGAATGGGCATTTACTTGCCCTTACGGTATATATTGTCTACGTTATAAATCCCAAGGCTGGGCTAAACAAAAGTAGAGTCAATGAAGGCGGGCGAATTGTCAGTTAAAAATCGCGAATATTGGCGAAGCGAAAAAGTAGCATTTCTAGCGCTTTCTTCTCTGAAAGGAATAGGCTTTTGGACTCTTTATAAGTTGGCGAAATCCGGCGTTAGTTTCAAAGAGGTTTTACGCTCTCCGGAGGGCAAGCTGTTAGAAAAGCTGTACGATGTTGACGCTACTGCTGCGCCTCTAACTGAGCAGCAAGACGCGCTGTGGCAGAAGGGTTTGCAGCTCGCACGTAGCTTGTTTGCTGATGATGTAAAATTAGTGTTTAAGGATGAGGCAGCTTTTCCTGAGAAACTTCGATGCATTCCTGATGCGCCATATTGGATTTTTGTTCAGGGCGATTTGTCCAATCTTTCAAATAAATCTGTCGCGGTGGTCGGAACTAGGCAGCCAAGCGATGATGGTGTCTTTTTATCAAAACTCGTGTTAGCCGCACTTGAAAAATTAAAATGCGTTACTGTAAGTGGCTTGGCATTGGGTGTAGATCAGTTGGCACATATAGGGTCGCTTAGGTTTGGTTTAAAAACTATAGCGGTACTTGGAACTGGGATTCTTGAGAATTATCCAAAAGGTTCTGAAGTGTTGCGAAAGAAAATACTTCATTCCGGCGGGAGTATTGTGTCCGAGTATCTCCCCCAGCAATCGTATAGTGCTGAAAATTTTATCCGTCGCAATAGGTTGCAGGCGGCGCTATGCGATTTGTTGATTCCTGTTGAGTGGAGCACTAAAAGTGGGACGGCGCATACCGTGAGGTTTGCGGCGAAGTACGGGAAGGGCATAATAAATGTTTATATGCCCTTAACTTATGACTTAAAACCAGAATTAGCATTTTCTGAGAATCAACTCGGCGCTATCTCAATCGAAATGCCTGCCGAGTTCTCTGCGTTTATGAATCACGCTTACGATTTTCTTGGCGCTGATCTCTTGATTGAGCAAGAAAGCTCGAAGAATGATGATATTGATGACGAGTTCTATGCCTTTTACGAAGTCGCTGAAGGTAGTGTAGAGTCAAACGTTGAGACTACTATCTCTACTCCTGATGATATATTGATCAGTGAAAATTCACCTGAGAATGCCTCTGTTGCTCCGCATGTGTCAGTTGAAGAAGCCGTAGATTCAAATGCGCAAGATGAGCCAGATTTAGCAGATGGTGTTGAAGCTTTAAAATCTGGTGAAGTCGATTCTGATGGCAAGGATGTAAAGCAGTTCTCGCTAAAGATTTAACCGAGGTAGGGGTTGTAATTTAATAACTTATAAAGGTAGTAGGGATGCTTATTTTGATGACTTCGCCAAATTCGGCCTTACGCAACGGTGTGATCGATCAAGCTGTAGTCAAAGTGATCACCGATACCCGGGCAGCGAATAATCCAGTTGGATTCATCTCCAATAGTCCCGAGCCGGCATGGTTCGCTGGTGTGTTTGCTGGGACAAAAGTACAATTCTTGCAAATCAAAGGGCGCCAAACTGGGGAAGTTGTCAAAAGAAATGCTGAAAAATTTAAATTAGATAGTCACGATGTTATCGTTTTAGCCGTAAAGGACGAAGACGTCCAAATGGGTAAGAATGGAGGAGCCGTCCTAGTCGCGGCTGGTTGGGCGGGCGCAAATCAAGTAAAAGACTTAGGTATCTGCGTAGATGATGCCAATCAGTTACGTGAAGTTCTCGAATTAACTGCAGCCTGGCGTGGGGATTGGTGGTATACCGCACAAGCACATGGCTATAAAATTTTAGCATTGGCGGATCTATCTGAATATGGTCAACAATTTGACCAGCAGTTGTTTGGAAAGAAACTTACCGCTACCGTAAAGAATGGCGGTAGTCGTTTGAATGCCTTGTTAGCAATCACAGCACGGTCCTTATTGATGGCTGGTATTAACAAGGCTAATGGTCTGGTGTGGGGGGTCTATCCATCGTCGAGTAGTGACAACTTGGATGATGAGGTGTTGAGTGACTTCACGCATAGACTGCGTACAACAGTATCACGAGTCCATTTTTCCAAAAGAGGAATACCACTCTTTATTAGGCATCTCCCTTCGCCCAAGAGATCGAAAGGCGGCGGGGGAGATCGAACTGATCCTTCAGGGCAAATTCTCACCATCCACCTCAATCCGTTCTATAGCGGGAAATTGAAGGGTAAGAACGTGATTGTTGTTGATGATTGCACTACTTATGGTGTTTCGTTTGGTGTGGCTGCTGCCTTCCTTTTAAAAGCGGGTGCGGCCTCGGTGACAGGCGTCGCTTTGGGGAAGTTTGGCAATCAATTGAGGCAGTATGAAATTTCAATAAAAACTGACCCATTTGCTCCTGTGGTGGTTGGTGGCTTCTCTATTGACTCGACGGAGTGGCTGCATGGAGTTATCAACAAAAACACACAGCAAAACTTGTTGGTGCTGATTCCCTAAAGTCATCCTTTGATGACTAGTGTTCAAATAGAAATGGAGTTCCAGTTAACGCTGCGAATTCCTGTAAATTTTTATATTGGGTCGATCAGTCCCGCTCGCTGGTTTCGCGTACTGCCAACTGCAGTGTCAACCTTGAACCACTCAAAAGCATCTGTCTGCTCACCTTGGTTCAGCACCATCTGCTCGGCTCGTTCTTTTGGCGTGTCCGGATATAGCCACTCTCGGGCCAACTCCGGCGAAAACGTCACCGGGCGGCGGTCGTGAATGTCCACCATTCCGCCCGCACTGTCGGCTGTGATGATTACAAAACCGTCGTGCTCGCCTGGTGGGTGTTGCGCATTGGGGTATTGGCCGATGGCAGCGCACAGAATCGGAGATCGATCCCGCCGGCGAATCAAGTACGGCTGCTTCTTGGGTCCGCCTTCATCCACCCATTCAAACCAGTTGTTGATCGCAATGATCCCCCGGTGCGGCCAGATTGCGCGGAAGAAGGGGCCACTGGCGACTTTCTCTACCCGGGCGTTGATCGGTGCGGCTCGATCCTTCGCCCAGTGTGGACGCCATCCCCAACGGACCATGTCAGCGTGCAGGTACTGACCTTCCTGATGGAAAATCGCCAGCTGGGTGGTGGGAGCTGCGTTGTAGCGCTCGAAGGGTTGGTCGCCGGTGTTATTGCCCAACGCGTTGGGCATGCTCAGCGCCGCCACAAAGTCGTGGATGCCGTCGTATTGTGAAAGTCGTCCGCACATAGCTCGCCCGCCTATCAGATATCTCCTACAAAAATTGACCGCAAGCGCTTCTGAAAGTTAACTGTACATTCGTACAGTATCGGAAGTCGTGCGTCATGAGCTATTCAATTCTAGGCCGTATTGCAGAGGTCGGCCGGAAGCTGCCTCTATGTCTGTTCCAAGTGCCGGCTGGTTTTCCTTCGCCGGCGGCGGATCACATTGAGGCACACATCTCCCTGGATGAGGTGCTGAACATCCGCGCCCCGCATGTCTACCTGGTGAAAATCACCGGGGAAAGCATGCAAGGGGCAGGAATCTTTGACGGCGACCTGGCTGTGGTAGATCGCTCGCTGGAGCCGGCCCATGGTCACATCGTCGTGGCGCTGTTGAACAACGATCCTCTGTGCAAGCGCCTGTGCATTCGGGGAAAGGACGTGATCCTTTTGTCAGAAAACCCCAAATACCCGCCTCGATATGTACTGGAAGGTGATGAGCTGGCCATCTGGGGCGTCATCATCGGCAGTGTGCGCAGCCATGTCTAAAGTGGCGCCGGTATTCGGCCTAATCGATTGCAACAGTTTCTACGCCAGTTGCGAGCGCGTCTTCCGTCCGGATCTGGGCAAAGTGCCGATTGTGGTGCTTTCGAATAATGACGGCTGCGTCATCGCTCGAAGCTACGACGCCAAGCCCTTTGTGAAGATGGGGGAGCCATATTTCCAGATCAAGCAAAAACTCCGACAGCACGGCATCGTCGCGTTCTCGTCGAACTATGCGCTGTATGGCGATATCAGTGAGCGTGTGATGACCATCATCGAGTCGATGGTGCCAGCGGTCGAGGTGTACAGCATCGATGAGGCGTTTGCCGATCTCACCGGTATAGAGGGGCTAGACCTGCTCGGTCGGCAGATCCGCAGCCAGGTGCTGCGTTGCACCGGTATCCCGGTCGGCGTGGGTATCGCTCCGACCAAGACCTTGGCCAAGCTCGCAAACCACACGGCAAAACGTCTGCAGGCCGAGACCGGCGGAGTCGTGAATATCTGCGACCCGGTGAAGCGCGACTGGGTGCTACGCAACACGGACGTGGCCGAAGTATGGGGCGTGGGTCGCCGCATGAAAATACACTTGGATGCCATGGGCATCAAGACGGCCATGGACCTGGCCAAGGCTGACGCCTGGTCGCTGCGCAAGAACTTTAGTGTAGTGATCGAGAAGACTGCCCGTGAGCTTGCCGGCACTTCGTGCCTGGAGCTGGATGAGCCTAACCCGCCAAAACAGGAGATCTGTTGCAGCCGGATGTTCGGCAAACGGCTGAAGGAGCTGCCGCCGATCAAGGAGGCCGTGGCCACCTACATGATGCGGGCATCGGAAAAGCTCCGGGCGCAGAAGTCATTGTGCAAGAAGATCCGGGTCAGCATACGCACCGGGATGTTCAATCCCGATGAGGCTAAGTACGCAAATGGGGTAGTGGTGGATCTGCCATACCCTACGGATGACGTTAGGCTGCTGACCACAGCGGCCGTGGACGCGCTGGATCGAGTGTTTCGTCCTGGGTACAGTTACAGCAAAGCAGAAGTCATGCTGCTGAATCTGTGTCAGCCGGGTGAATACACGGACGATCTGTTCGCGACTTCCCAGCCGACTGAGGCGACAAGGGTGATGGCGGTGCTGGACGAGATCAACGGACGGTGGGGCAGGGGGACGCTTCGCGCTGCGAGTGTGCCGCGCAATCCGGATTGGGGCATGCGTCGGGAGATGATGAGTCAGAGTTTCACGACCAAGCTTGATCAGCTCTGGGAGGTGTCGTGCAAGTAGGGCTGTGACGACCGCTCGATAGCATGACTCAATCTTTTATTGCGGGCGGCTATCGCCAGCGTCTGATCATTAGCCAAAAACCACGTCACCTCCGCAGATGTGGGCTTTTGGCAATCGGTTTCCGGCGCAATTTAAATCCTGACGAAGGCGCTTGAACGGCGGCGAGCTTTGTGGGATATATAAGCACAGGTGCTGATGGGCGCCTGCCGCTTGCACTGGCGAAGTCGAACACCATCTAGCTGTAGCGCACACCCTCTCACATACGTAGCACCTACCCAGGCGCCGCGGTTAGCAAGCGATCGTAATTCTAGCGCCGTTCTGGAGTAGAGCTATGAGTCAGTTCAGCTATCTCAACCTCATAAAGCGCGAAGCAAAAGCATTCGGTAAATCTAACGGTATAGCCTTAGCCTTGGCTCAGGAACGTATCGCTCGGGATTCCGGGTTTGAACACTTTCATGAAATGATCGCTGTCTCGAAATCGAATCCCAACGACGAACGTCTTATGCTTCGAGCAGTGGGTCTTAAAAACTTTGATGAAGTTTTGTTTGAAGATCCTATATGGGGTGCTTTGGATTTCTTAGTAGAAGACGCGTTGAGTGGACCTATTGCGGAAACAAATGCAGGAGGGTTCCTTGTCGAAAATCTGGAAGTCTCGTCTGCGGATTACGATGACTCAACCGGCATTGCCACACTCGACGTCTACTTCGAATATCACGGTGAACAAGATGAAGACCGTGTTTGGCATGGCTCAGCATTCTATATCCATGGTCAGATTCAGTTGATTTATCGAGATGGTTGGAGCTTGGTGGAGGATGAAGCACTGCTCATAACCGAGTTCAAGACTGACCAGGATCTTGATCACGAGCAGGGTTTAGATGATCTGTATGAGGATTATCTGGCATTGCAACGAGGCGGTGATGAAAACGCTGCCCCCCCCTCAAATCTTAGGGCAGATTTAGGGCAGATTTAGGGCAAAACAGAGGCCGCTGTATGCCGCTGCAAGCTAGCTCGAACTGCGGGAAGCACCGAAAAACGCGGCCTGAAGCGGCCCTTGTGAATAGGCAAAGGGGTTCGAGTCCCTATCTATATCCAGGTCGTGACGGAGACCGTTCCTCTAACTGCGGACCCTGTACGATGACAGGGTCCGGCTACATACTCTGCAGCATGCAGAAAACGGGGCTCGTACTGGCTATATTGCTGATCACAAGTTGCGAATGTCCTCATTCGCGTCAAGCACGAACTCAAACCCGATACCCACTTCCTTTAGTGTCTGTGCAACGCGGTCTAAGAAAAACTCGCCTTGCTCTGGCAGCTCATACAAGCCGTTGATGCGAATGATGGGGTGCTTCCCAAGTGCATTGGGGATCTTGGTGTAGATCTCGCCGCTCTCGATGAATGCAACGTAGGTATTGAGCTTGTCTTGAAGCAGTTGCAGGTGTTCACCTTGCTCAGTTTCCCCACCCCATTCGAGGTGGTCAGAGATATACAACACCACGTTGTCAGGTTCCCAAACTGGGATCGCCCAGATATCAATCACCTGTGGATTTGTAATGGACATGTCTGCTCCCTCAGGGGGTTGGTCGAACAATTTCGACTTTAGTTGGTGGGATTACGGTGCCCCCGGGAAAGCCGGGTTTCCCTTTGCCTACAACGATTGCACCGCTTTCTTCGATCTCTGGATACGCAAGTTTTTGGTTGCGAGTCAGTGGTGCTGTATCCGACGATTTGCATTCGACGCAGGAAATCTTGCCGTCTGCATCCCGCCCTAGAAAATCAAACCTCGTGCGTACTCCGCTTTTGGTCTCGGCCGTCACTTCTTTGCCCACTTCGGGTGTTGATTCACGTAGCTCGCGTTCCTTGTAGTCCTCAAAGGCCTTGCCCTTCTCCTTGTTCTTCTCAAGCTGCGTACTGAGCACAATGTAGATTGGCTCAATGCCCGAGTCAGGGAACCAGATAATTGCATCTTGGAACTCAGGGGGATGCGCAGGGTTCGCCAACACCGTGTCAGATTGTGCCGTCGGCGGATACACCCACACCGGTGGTAACGGTGGGGCGCCTTCCAGTGCTGGAATACCCAGTACACCATCACCGCTTGCCGCTGGCGTCCAGGTGAGGCCAATCCCGTTGCCAAGGTTAGCGACAAATTTCTCACCGTCTTTCTCGCCCTTGATGACAGGGACCTTTTCCCAGTCCGTTTTACCGCCCGTGTAGAAGCCGTAAGCGTCAACGGAGCCATCCGGCAATGTCTTTACGTTGACGCGTACACGTGTGCGGCCAGCTTCAAGGGTCGCGTATTGATCGTTGGTGTAGAAGGCGCTGTCGGGCGAAATGCTGGTGTTCGGTATCAGCATTCCGATAGTGCCCATCACGAAGCCAGCACCAACAACGCCTGATCCTTCCAGCAGCCCCAGTGATAGCTTCCCACCAAGACGTTGAGCAATTGCACTGCCAGTAGCAGACCCGCCCACCAGTTGTAGTGGAGTACCTTGTGCTGTGATCGCTGCCCCGGTGCCAAGCACGGCCCACAGTCCATAGTCGGCCAGTTTCTCAACAGGGATAAACCCGGCTGGGTTCTTGTGATTGATTACACCGTCAGGAAGGTTGCAGCTCTTTGCGAACACACAGCCCATGGTGTCGGGCTTGTCTTCCGGCTTCGGTGCTAAGTCTTTGTATTCCGCCCAACGCTGGGCGTGGGTATCGGCAGGCTCGCCGCCGCTATAGCTATAGCCTTTCGGTGGATTGGGTACGTAACCGCTCATGCAGCGTCCTTGTTCGTCCTTGGAGGTTCCCGTCCTGAGGCGGGGGCAGAATGACGTTACTGGGAAGTTCACGCGCTGGCTGTAGGACAGCTCCTGTTAGCCGTGCTGATTTCCCTGTTCCATGTCATTGCAGAGGGCGGATAGTAACCGCACAAGTGTGAAGGATTGAATGGTGGCCTTTTGCGCACTCGCTGCCATCGTTACGAACGTTGGCATCTGGCTGATTGCAATCGTCATCACGGGCCGGGCAAGGGGGGATTGGTGATCAGGACCTGGGAAGCCTCAACGTTGCGAAGGCTGTTCTTATGTGGCTGACCGTTGTTCAGGTTTGTTGCAGAGAGGGGTGAGTCTCGTCGAAGCACTGGTGTCTGTTTCGGTTCGGTCGGAATCTTAGAAAAATAGA
The DNA here is from genome assembly GCF_059695705.1 of Pseudomonas sp. LBUM1669. Taxonomy (NCBI): domain Bacteria; kingdom Pseudomonadati; phylum Pseudomonadota; class Gammaproteobacteria; order Pseudomonadales; family Pseudomonadaceae; genus Pseudomonas; species Pseudomonas sp. LBUM1669. Next base: position 1,669,292 of record NZ_CP166784.1, read on the forward strand.
AACAGACACCTGAACAGACACCTAGTTGAAGCGGGTAAGGCTGGAGGCCTTGAAAACAGTGGAGCGGGTGAAGGGAATCGAACCCTCGTTATCAGCTTGGGAAGCTGATAACGATTGAGAGGGATAGTAGTACATCCTCAAACTTCGGTGAAGGGGAGAAGTTCCAGCTGGAAGGAATGATTGGCTGGGACTGCTTGAAAGATTTCTGCATGTGGATAGAGGCGCTTGATAGTTAATGATAATGCAGTTTTCTGTTCAGGTGGCATCCGGCAGCCAAATACTGCACCTGTGAGCTCTCTAGCGCCAAACCTGCAATCTTCATAAGGAGCAAATTTGTTGCGCCCGTCCCCAGCGAAAATTCTCCATTCATTCTCATGCTTCCATGCATCCGACTTTGTATAAATTAATGTGTTTATTCGCTTGGAAGGATCAAAGATCACTAATCCAGCCAAGAAGTCAGAAAGTTCGTTTTCCTCAAATAACATCGGAATATCAGGCGTGTAGGACATTAGCTTCGCCATTTGATATGGGCTGTCTGCCCCTGGTTCATCTTGGAATCGTAACACCACGCCTTTACTGCTGTCGGCATAGTACGCCCACATAAGTTGATTGGTAGGCGAGTCTGTTAAACATAATATTTTTGTAGTGGAGAGATGCGCCCTTGTGGTTTGGTATGTCTGGTGGATATCTCTGTCGAGTGCTGCAAATGAGTTTTTTATGCCTTCTTTCATTTTTTTCGTGAAGTGATTTTTAGGCATTCCTCGGAGAAGTGGTCTCAGGAGATTCATTTGGACTGACATTTGGCTATCTGGATGGCCGGTGAGCTCGCCAGTGAATGCCTTCCATAGTTTGTCTAGTGCATGGTGGAGTACTTTTTCACGATCAAAGTTAATGCGAAGATCAAACTGGATGTCGTAAGGGTCATTTAAAGTGGCTGGAGTGCTCCAGCGGAGTGTTCGGTTTTCAAGAACAATGTTTGCGGTGCTAAAAGTCATGTACTTATAAAAAGCTTCAGGCATTGTCGCGCGCTCTAATGTACTGATGGGCATGATGCGATCATTTCTCGTCCGGTGAGTCAATAGGATCAGAGAGGGCGAACAGAAACTATGCTGGCCTCACTGGGTTAGCCAAGATACGACCCCTTGAGCTTGGCCAAACCTTGTTTGATGTGGCCCGCGTTTTCCCCAATTGCTTCCAGTGCTCCACGGATATTGTCCCCTACCTCTGGCGAAGCACTCTGTTCCGCCCACAACGTCAGCTCCATTACCGCCGCTTCCAAGGCGAGCTGATTGTCATAGATCCTTTCCAGTACATCGGGTAGTGAGTAATCACCTGACATGGGGTCGACTCCTTTCGAGAAAGCCTAAGCATAGCAGCGGCATTGGAGAGAGGTTTAGGGCAAAATTAGGGCAGATTCAGGGCCGCCATAGACCGCAGAGCGCCACGAACAAAGTACGGAACCACCGTATTTTTTGGCCTTGAGCGGTATGCAGGGACGCAAGAAGGGGTTCGAATCCCTATCTCTCCGCCATTACATAGAAAAAGCCCCGTAGCTGAAAAGTTACGGGGCTTTTTTGTTTCTGGTGTCTCCGTTTTTATCTCGACGAGCGGTCAGGGCCGCGCAGATGGATCTGGAAAACACAGCGCATCCCAGTCATTAGCTATCATGCAATAAAACGCTAAATCACCGGATAGCGGGGGGACGCATGAACAGATGGCGGCGGCTTTGGTTGATTATCAAGCTGATAGCAGCCCTGGCGGCCTGCGTGGCCGTCGCTGTTCAGGCTTTTTTCTACATGCTGGAAAGCTCCGACGCCGTGAAAATCCACCCATTGAGCATTCTGGTTGTCGGGCTGATTTTTGGCTTCATTACTTTTGGACTTCTCTCATTGATTGAAAGGGGTGTGTTGCGACTGGTGGCCCCGATCATTTCCAGACCTCAAGCAGAACCTGAAGGCGATGCCGGTGCAATGCCGGAACGGCCACTGACCTTTTCAACCGAAGACCCCACTCATCAGAGAAACCTGTGACCTTGCGCTGGCAGCTTTCGCAAGAGCCCCGTGGACGGATCTCACAGGTGTAATTCCGGGCTGACACAAACAAGAGAATCGTCCTACTTCGCACGCGGATACGTCCGAGATTGATCGAAGGTATATTCGTTTTTCAGCGAAGGCATCCGTAATGACTTCGTGGTCGAGCAGGTGGCTGGACGTTACGCACCATCTTCTGGTTGATCGGTTAATCGATGATTTATTCCCTCAAGGAGGAGGTAGCGATGTACAGCGGCAGTGAAGATGGTTTTCAGAGTGATGATCAGACCGGGGTGTCACGAGGCAAGCCAATGCCTGGGGATCTTCATCTGGATACCGGGCGGTTGGCCAACATTTTCAAAGCGCGAATAAAGAATACCGGGTGCCCGTTCTGTGAGCATGATGAGTGGGAGTTACCACTCCAGGCCGGGGCGACGGGTGTAGGGTTGCCTTGGGCGTGTGGCAAAGAGTATTTACGCTCCGGCACGCCGGCGGTGATGCTTAATTGCAAGTACTGCGGATTTATTCGCCTGCATTCGCTCAATGTGCTGGCAGATATCGTCGTCGAAGACAGCAGCAAAACCGTAGCGCTGGAGGTCTGCGATGAGTGAACCTTTCGTGCTGGTAAACCTTGATGAGCATTACCCCGACCGCTTCCCGAGCAACAAAAGAAGTGGCACTGACGAGAATGGACGAAGACCACCAGGTCCTCCAGGAGAAAACCCATTGGAACCGCGAGTATCCAAACTTGAGACGCATATCGAATACGTCCGGCGTGACATTGGTGACCTTCGCGTGGAGTTTCGTGAGCACCGTCAAGAGGCTCGAACGGATTTTCGGGAGCACCGCAAAGAAGCTCGAACGGATTTTCGTTTACTGTTCGGCGCGTTGATCACCACGGCGCTGGGCTTGGCAGCCATGATGGGAAAAGGGTTCGGTTGGTTGTAAATGAGCGAGTAAAAAGAAAAACCGGCTAAACGCCGGTTTTTTCGTGCAATTTGCCGACACCCTGATTTTGTCTCCGCTCTGAGGTCGCCAGCCCCTCAAAACGAAGGGGGCGTAATCACCCAGATCACCACCGCATCCACCTTCCCAGGGTTCCCATACCGATGCGGCTCCTGGCTCGAAAAGCTGAAACTGTCCCCCTCCCTCAGCTGGAAGTGCCGCTCCCCCACCCAAAGCTCAAAATTCCCCGACAGCAAATACCCGGCCTCTTCCCCTTCATGGCTGTAACTCTGCTGACTGTAAGTCCCGGGCGGAAACCGTGAATGCAGCATCTCCAACTGCCGATTCGGCTGCGGCGTCAGCAACTGATCCACAATCCCATCCTCATAATGCACGCTCATCCGAGTGTTCTTGCGCACCACAACGCCATTATCTTCAGGCGCCGTATTGCCCTCGCTGGCAAAGAACCATTGAATGGTCACTCCCAAACTACGAGCGATATTGAACAGCGCAGGAATAGAGGGATAGGCCAGATTCCTTTCCAGCTGGCTGATATATCCCGCCGTCAGCTCGCTCATCTGCGCCAGCTCCGCCAAGGTCATGCCACGACGTTTACGCAACCCACGAATTCGTGTGCCGAGAAAATGCGGTTCTGCCGTGGCGCTGTCCTGTGTGGGCGCGCTGCTGGCAGGCGGCATCTTGCTGCTGTTGCTCATGGCGTGCTCCAAACCGGGGTGTGTAAAAGCCCCGGAGTATAAACAGCCTTAAAGCTCCCAGGCGACTTTCAAACCCTCGTAGATGGCTTCTTCGGCGGTGCGAGGCGCGAGGCAATCGCCGATGCGACGGAATTCCACCAGGCCTTGCAGCTCGGCGCCGAGGGTATCGACGGGTTGATGGCCCTGGCAGAGCACCAGAGTGTCGATGTTTTCGAAGAGCATCGGTTCGCCGCTGGCGGTGTGTTGCAGGTAGACGGTGTTGTCGTCGCAGCCGTACAGGCGGGCGTAGGGGGTGATCGGGATGCCGAGTTTGTGCAGTTCGCCGGCCAGTTGATCGCGCACATACAGCGGCAGGTTTTCCCCGCAATGGGTGCCGTTGACGGCGAGTTGCACCTGGTGCCCGGCGCGTACCAGTCGTTCGGCGATGCCGGGGCCGATCCAGTCGGCGCGCCAGTCGACGACCACCACGGAACGACCGATTTGCACCTCCTCGCGCAGCACTTGCCAAGCGTCTACGACCTGCAATTCGCCGCCGCGCTCGAAGGCCGGCCAATACGGTTCGGCGCCGGTAGCGACGATCACCATGTCCGGCCGTTCGCGTTCGACCAACGCCCGGTCGACACGGGTGTTGCGCACGACGCGCACCCCGGCCAGTTCCATTTCACGTTGCAGGTTGGTGCTGGCGCCGCCGAACTCGGCACGTCGAGGTAGCAATTGCGCCAGCAAGACCTGGCCGCCGAGTTGCGAGCTGGCTTCGTAGAGGGTCACGTCATGTCCACGCTGGGCGGCCACGGCGGCGGCTTTCATCCCGGCCGGTCCGCCGCCGGCGATCATGATGCGTTTGCGTCGGGCGGCTGGTTGCTGCTGGCCGAAGATCAGTTCACGCCCGGTTTCCGGGTGCTGGATGCAGGAAATCGGCAGGCCTTTGTGGAAGTGGCCGATGCACGCCTGGTTGCAGGCGATGCAGGCGCGCACGTCGTCGACGTGGCCGGTACCGGTTTTGTTAGGCATTTGCGGGTCGCAGATCAGCGCGCGGGTCATGCCGCAGACATCAGCCTGGCCGCGGGCCAGAATCAGTTCAGCTTCTTGTGGCTGGTTGATGCGCCCGGTGACGAACAGCGGAATCGACAACCCGGCCTTGAACGTTCCGGCTTCCTTGGCCAGATAAGCGGCTTCAATCGCCATCGGCGGCACGATGTGCACAGCGCCGCCTAAAGACGCCGAGGTGCCGGCGACGATGTGCACGTAATCCAGAATCAGCTGCAGCGATTGCACGGCGGCCAGGGATTCGTCCTCGGTCAGCCCTTCGGGATCGCGTTCGTCGGCGGAAATGCGCAGGCCGATGATGAAGTGCTCATCAGTGTTGGCGCGCACCGCAGCGATCACTTCACGCAGGAAACGCAGGCGCTGTTCCAGCTCGCCGTTGTAGCCATCGGTGCGACGGTTGACACGCGGGTTGATGAATTGCGCCGGCAGGTAGCCATGGCTGGCGACCACTTCCACACCGTCGATTCCGGCCTGATACAGGCGTCGGGCAGCGGCGCCGTAACCGGCGACGATCTCGTCGATCATCGCTTGATCCAGCGCACGCGGCATCACCCGAAACCGTTCGTTAGGCACCGCCGAAGGCGAGTAAGCGACAGCGAGCAAGCCATCGCTGGATTCCATGATTTCCCGACCCGGATGGAAGATCTGCGACAGCACCACGGTGCCATGCGCATGGCAACGCTCAGCGATCGTTCGATAGCCCTCGATGCAAGCGTCGTCGGTGGCCATCAGCACGTGCGAGGTGTACCGCGCGCTGTCGTGCACGCCGGCCACTTGCAACACAATCAGCCCGACGCCACCTTCGGCTCGTGCGGTGTGGTAGGCGATCAGTTGCTCGTTGACCAGGTTTTCGGTGGGCATCGAGGTGTCGTGACCGCTGGACATGATGCGGTTTTTCAGGCGTTTGCCACGCAGTTGCAAGGGTTCGAACAGGTGCGCGAAGGCAGGGGAAACGGTCGACATGGTGCGATTACTCCAGGCAGGCTGAAGCCGAAAGGCCGGTTTTCGGCATTATTATTTTTCTATAAGAATTTACCTCTAGTAAAAAATCAAATAATTTTTTTACTGGCGTCCTCAAGCGATTCCTCTCTGCATGACTCCCGGGGGACGAGCCTGGGAATGCACGGCAGGGCCTTTGTTTTTTATGTGTCGGCAACATTACATGCTGTTACTCGGCTTACAAATGATCGTCAATTCTATACATTTCAATGCTGTTATTTACGGATTGGCTCTGACTACCATTGGGTTGTACAGGCGTTGCATAAAACAATAATAAACAAGTCCTGAGGCCATCAATGAAGAAGCGTTCCCTGTTGGGTATGTTTGTAGTTTCAATGTCAGCAAGTTCGCTGGAAGCGCAGGCTGCCGATCCTCAAGAAGGCTTTGTCGAGGGTGGGGCAGCCAAAGTACTGGCACGCAATATGTACTTCAATCGAAATTCACTGTCCGATTATCCCGATGCGCGAGGTTGGGGGCAGGGCTTTTTGATGGACTATCAATCCGGTTTTACACAAGGTGAAATCGGATTCGGTATCGATGCAAGTGCCTATACCGCCTACAAACTGGATGGTGGCCGTGGCACGGTGGGGACGGGAATGTTTCCTGCCGAGGGTGAGGGTGAAAGAACAGAGTCATCGACACTCAATGGTTCTGTAAAAATGAAATGGTCAAACACAGTTATCAAGTATGGCGATTTGCGTCCCTATAACCCTGTTTTTGCAACACCCGATTTGCGCCTCATGCCGATGACGACCAGAGGCATTCAGTTGTTAAGCGATGATATCGACAAAGTCAGCATCGATATTGGGCACTTCTATTCCTCCAGGGGTTATACAAGCACGAACCATGACGGTGGTTTCAAGGCCGGTTACGCTGGCGTAGATAGCGGCGATGTCGATTATGCCGGTTTGACCTACCAACCCGTCGAGGAGGGTGGTGTCGGCTTTTATGTGTCTCGTGCGGAAGACTTGTGGCGCCAGTATTACTTCAACGCCAACTACAGCTTTGCTCTGCCCCATGAACAAACACTCGGCTTCGACTTCAATCTTTATCGTTCGCTGGATCAAGGGCAGGCCAATGCCGGTGATATAAATGTCACCGAGTGGTCCTTGGCGACGGCCTATGGGAATGGCCCACACACCGTTACGCTGAGTTATCAAAAAGTGCATGGCAGTGAACCGTTTGATTATTTGATGTCGTCAGACGGCACTTACATGGACTCGATCTATTTGGCGAACTCTTCGCAGTATGGAGACTTCAACGGTCCCGGTGAACAGTCAGTCGGAATTGGCTACGAATATGATTTTGGCTCGACTGGCTATTTACGAACAACGCTGGGGCTTCGGTATATCTATGGGTTTGATATCGACAATGAAAAAGTCGATCCGGACGGGCTGTATGCTTACTTTGCCCATGGGGATAAACAGATCGAACGTGATGTGGATATAAAAACCGTTGTCGAAAGCGGCGCCCTGAAAGATCTGTCCGTGCGAGTGCGTTACGCAGAGCACGCCTTTACCGGTGACAGTGTGAAACAACTGCGGATTATTACCGAATACCCGTTCGATCTCTTCTGAGTCGTTTGCCCTGCGTCCAAAACAAGAGGTTCTACATGAAAAACTTTCCAATAAAGTGTGTTGCATTGGCTATTACGCTGTCGTCGATGGCGTTGTCCGCACAAGCCGGCACGGTGTACATCCATGCCGGCCGCCTGGTGGATGTCGAGCGTGGCAAGGTGCTGACCGATCAACGCATCAAAATTGACGGTGAACGCATCGTTGCCGTGGAACCTTGGAGTGCTCCGCCGGCTGACAGCAAAGTGATTGATTGGTCCGCCAAGACGGTCCTGCCGGGTCTGATCGATATGCACACGCATATCTCCGACTGGGACATGACCAACAACGTGGCTGAGCCGCTCCTGCATTCCCCTCAGGATGTTGCGCTCATGGGCGCGAAACACGCCTATCAAACGTTGCGTGCGGGTTTTACAACCGTGCATGACCTGGGCACTTATCGAGCCTTCACCGACGTCGCACTGCGTGATGCAATCAACGCGAATCGGGTGCTGGGGCCACGGATGAACGTCGTCGGGGCTTACATCACCGTCGCGGGAGGTGGTGGCGAAGTGACCGGATTTGCCCCGGGCGTGGAGATTCCGGCGGATATGCGCGTCGGCGTTTACCGTGATGCCAATGACGCCAAGTTGAAGACCCGTTATCTGTTCCAGCACGGCGTCGATACCATCAAGATGATGGGCACCGGTTCCGTACTGGCCGAAGGTACCGAGCCGGGCCAAATGGAAATGACCGAAGAAGAAATGCGCGCCGTCGTACAGGAGGCCAAGGTTCATAAAAGCTATGCCACCGTTCATGCCCATGGTGCAGAAGGCATCAAGACCGCTATCCGCGCAGGTGTCAGATCCGTTGAACATGCCTCGCTACTGGATGATGAGGGCATCAAGTTGGCGAAAGACAACGGCACTTATCTGGTGATGGATATTTACAACGGTGACTACATCGATGAAGTGGGGCGCAAGGAAAACTGGCCTGAAAGTTACTTGCGCAAGAACACTGAAACAACCGACGTACAGCGCCAGGCATTTCGTAAAGCGGTCAAGGCTGGGGTGAAAATCGCCTACGGCACCGATGCGGGCGTTTATCCGATCGGCACCAATGCCAAACAGTTTGCCTACATGGTGAAGTACGGCATGACCCCGATGCAGGCCATCCAGTCCGCGACGGTCGTTGCCGCTGACCTGCTCAATTGGCAGGCGGACGTCGGTGCCGTCAGTTCGGGTCGATTCGCTGACATGATCGCTGTCGACGGTGATCCGCTCGCAGACATCTCGATCCTTGAAAAAACACCGATCGTGATGAAGGGCGGTGCGATTGTTCCACCTGATGTACTGCCCGATATGTAAAAAGCTTCAACATCTGGAGTAGGCGAGGGTTGTTGCTGTACAGTCGTTCAGCTCGCGAACGGCTCATCCAGAGCTCAACCTTCGCCTCCAGGAACGCCGCCCCATGACTCAGGAAGTCCGATTTTCCAGAATGACGCCGGAGCTGCGCAAAACCAATCTCATCGAGGCCACGCTCGTGTGCCTCAAGCGCGACGGCTTCCAGGGCGCATCAATACGCAAGATTTCCGCCGAGGCCGGTGTCTCGGTCGGTCTGATCAGTCATCACTATTCCGGCAAGGACGAACTGGTCGCCGAGGCCTACCTGGCAGTGACCGGTCGGGTCATGGGGTTGCTGCGCGCCGCCATGGAACAGGCAGCCCCCAATGCCCGCGAGCGTCTGTCAGCGTTCTTCCGCGGCTCGTTTTCCGCTGAACTGCTGGACCCGCAACTGCTCGATGCCTGGCTGGCGTTCTGGGGCGCGGTCAAGACTGCGGAGGCGATCAACCTCGCGCACGAACAATCCTATGGCGAGTATCGCGGCATTTTGCGCAAGGTGCTGACCGAACTGGCGCATGAAGAGGGCTGGGAACACTTCGACGCCGATCTGGCGGCCATCAGCCTCAGTGCTCTGCTCGACGGGTTGTGGCTGGAGTCTGGACTCAACCCCGGAACATTTACCCCTGAGCAGGGCATGCAGATCTGCGAAGCCTGGGTTGATGGTTTACAGGCAGGTGGACGTCAGCGTTTCTGTTTACAGACGACGGGCTGTTGATCGATCGTTCAGCAATGGATACTCTCAGGCGTCGGTGCAGGAAAAAACTCTAATAAGAAACACGCCTACGGGCACACGCAGGACACCATGCGATGACTCCTCGAGTATTGATCGTCGACGACGATCCGTTGATTCGCGAACTGCTGCAGGCTTACTTGAGCCAGGAAGGTTATGAGGTGCATTGCGCCGCGACCGCGGAGCTGGCCGAAACCTTTCTGGCGACCCAGACGGTCGATCTGGTAATGCTCGATATCCGCTTGCCCGGCAAGGACGGGCTGACCCTGACCCGGGAGCTGCGGGTCCGCTCGGAAGTCGGGATCATTCTGATCACCGGGCGCAACGATGAAATCGATCGTATCGTCGGCCTCGAATGCGGTGCCGATGACTACGTGATCAAACCCCTCAACCCACGCGAGCTGGTGTCCCGGGCGAAAAACCTGATACGCCGGGTTCGTCACGCGCAGGTGCCCCAGGCGGTTGCAGCCATCGCAAAACCGGTCAAACAATTCGCCGGCTGGGCGCTGGACACCGATCGCCGACGGCTGATCGACCCCTCTGGCAGCGAAACCCTGCTGACCCACGGCGAATACCAGTTGCTCAGCGTGTTCCTGCGCAACAGCGGCCATACCTTGAGCCGCGATCAGCTGATGGACCACATCCGCAACCGCGAGTGGGTGCCCAATGATCGTTCCATCGACGTGCTCGTCGGACGTCTGCGACGCAAGTTGCACGACGACCCGGCCGAGCCGCAGTTGATCATCACCATCCACGGCGCCGGGTACCTGTTCACTGCCAGCGTGGCGGCCTGACTTTTATGTGGCGGCTGTTTGCGCTGCTGCTGGGGGTGGTCGCCCACAGCACGATGGCGGCGGAAAAGATTCGCTACTGCGACTATCCGGTCTACCCGCCAATCTCCTGGAGTGACGGCAAGCAGGTGCGCGGCCTGGCGCCGAGCGTGGTGAAAAACCTCTTCGAAAAACTGGGCTATGAAGTCGACATCGTCGTGCTCGGCAACTGGAAACGCTGCCTGCTCGACGCCGCTGAAGGCCGGGTCGATGTGGTGTTGGCCTACAACACCGTGCAACGCGAGCAGAGCATGATGTTTTCCACGGTGCCGGTGCTGCGTGAAGAGGTCGCACTGTTCATCAACCGCCAGCGTCCGGTGAAATTCGAGCGTCTGGAGGACTTGGCCCATTACCGTGGCGGGCTGTTGTTCGGTGAAAGTTTCGGCGTGGAATTCGACCGCTTGGTTGCTCGGTACCAGAACATCGAATGGGTCTCTGACAGCCGCCAGAATTTCGGCAAATTAATTCGCGGGCGCATCGACTTCATCACTTCGGAGCGACGCACCGGCGAGCTTTACGTCGAGAATCTGCCGGGCGCGCAAGACATCGTCGCACTGCCGACCTCCTTGAGCGTGGACTACCTGCGGATTGCGGTATCACGCCATTCTCCGCTGGCCAGCCGCATGCCGGACATCGATGCGCAACTCAAGCGCATGGTCGATGCCGGAGAGGTCGAGCGATTGCTCGACGAAAGCGAAGTCACGTACCGCGACATGATCAACCTGCCGGCGAATTCAAAATGATCGGCGCACGGCCCGGCGGGCTGCTGCGGCGTCTGCTGCTGTTCATTCTGTTGTTCAGCCTGTGCTTCACCGTGCTGGCGAGCACCGTGCAGTTGTACTTCGAATACCGCCGCGAGATGCGCGAGATCGATTCGCGCATGGCGTTGATTCGCGCCGGTTATCTGGCCAGTCTGGAGCGCAGTCTCTGGGATTTGAACCAGGAACAATTGAATGTGCAGTTACGCGGCCTCGTGGATTTCTCCGACGTGGCGCAGGTGCATCTGATCAGCCCTGATTTCGATCTGCTGCATGGCAACGCGGAGCCGCTCGGGCCGTTGCGCATTGAGCGTTTTCAATTGGACTATCAACCGCCGTCCGGGCCGTTGCGGCATCTGGGGCAGTTGGAAGTCAGCACCGATCTGGGCGCCGTGCATCAACGTCTGTACGCCACCGGTTTGACCAGCCTGCTATGGATGAGCGTGTTTTTATGCGGGCTGGCGGTGGCGCTGTCGGGGTTGTTTTACCGCTTGGTCACGCGGCACTTGCAAGTCATGGCCGAGTTCGCCCGGCGCGTTGCAGCCGGTGATTGGCACGACCCCTTGCAGTTAGACAAGCGCCGTAGCGCTGATGAGGACGAAATCGACACCGTGGCCTATGCGCTGGACGACATGCGTCGGGCGATCCTAAGTGACATTGACCGCCGGGAAACTGATCGACTGGCCCTGCAAGACAACCGCGATGAACTGTTCCGAATGGTCGAGCGCCGCACCGCCAGCCTGATGCGTGCCAAGGATGAAGCCGAAGCGGCCAACCTCGCGAAATCACGATTCCTGGCGACCATGAGCCACGAACTGCGCACGCCGCTCAACGGCATCCTTGGCATGGCCGAATTGCTGCGTGACGCCCACCTGGATGAGCGCAACGGAAAACGTCTGGATGCGTTGTACAAGGCGGGCGAAGGGTTGTTGTCGATTCTTAACGAAGTGCTGTATTTCGCGCGGCTGGAGGAGGGCGTCAGCCACCCGGAACCCGTCGATTTTTCGCTCCGACAGTTGCTGGATGAGGTGCTGACGCTGCTGGAACCGCGGGCGTTGAGCAACGACTCGACGCTGCACTGCCGGATGGATCCGCAGGTCGCTGATCGTCACCACGGCGCCGAACAATTCTTGCGTCAGGTGTTGAGCAATTTGCTGGCCAACGCGATCAAGTTCACCGAGGGTGGAGAGGTCAGAGTTGAGGTCGTGCTGCTGGCTCCCGACCCGCAACAGACCGGGCAACGGCTGCGCGTGAGCGTGACGGACAACGGCATTGGCATTGCGCCGGCGGTGCAGGAAAAGATTTTCGAGCGCTTCACTCAGGCCAGTGAGGAGGTGGCGCAGCGCTTCGGCGGAACCGGTCTCGGATTGGCCATTTGCAAACATCTGGTGGAGCAGTTGGGCGGGCAGATCGGTGTTGACAGTCAGGTCGGGCAGGGCAGCTGTTTCTGGTTCGAAGTGACGTTGCAACCGTCGACCGGCATCACCGATGTGGCGTCCAGCAGCGAACCCGGCAGGCCGCTGAAGATTCTGGTGGTCGAGGACGTGGCGCTGAACCGTGAAGTGGTCAGCGGCTTGCTGCAACGGGACGGGCATCAGGTCTGGCTCGCTGAAGACGGCGAACAAGCGCTGATGCAATGCGCCGGGCAGGCGTTCGATTTGATCCTGCTCGACGTTCACCTGCCGGGCATCAGCGGCGTCGAGTTGTGCACGCTGATACGCCGCACCGAAGGCCCGAACCGCCAAAACCGCATCTTCGCCCTGACCGCCAGTGTGCAACCGGCGCTGGTGCGCGGTTATCTGGATGCCGGGATGGACGGCATCCTCGCCAAACCGCTGAAGCTCGACAATCTGCGTCAGGCCCTGGCCGGGCATTCACCAATACCCGCGCCGCAACCTGTTGACGAGACGATGGATTGGCCGCTGCTGGACACTCACCGCACCTTGCTCGGCGAACAGAAACTCCAGGGATTGCTGGCGGTGTTGCGCGACTCGATCAGTCAGCATCGCGAAGCGCTTACCGAAGCGATCGAGGCCGACGACTGCACCGAAGTCGCTCACCTGGCGCATCGCCTGGCCGGCAGCAGCGACTCATTGGGCTTCCGTGCGTTGGCCACTGTTTTACGCGCGCTGGAAGAGGCCGCGCTGGTCAACGACGAATCAAGGTTGCGCGCATTGGCGCCGCAGGTTCATGCGCAATTGCAGCAGTCGCAACAGACGCTGACCGACCTGCTGCACCCCTGACGTACAAGTTTGTTACGACTTTTCACAACTTCGAGCTTTAAGGTCAACGCGAGCTTACATGGTCTTCCAATAATCGAGACAACCGCCCCAGCGCGGTATTCGAAGCTTATTGGAGATAATAATAATGAACTGCCGTAAAGCTCATCCATCCTTGCGCCACGCGCACCTTGCTGATTATTGAGGTGCCGATATGAGCGAAGCTACCGAACGCAAAGGCATCCATCTGACCCGCGCCCTGAAGAGCCGGCACATTTTCATGTTGTCCCTGGGCGGCGTGATTGGCACCGGGCTGTTTATGGGCTCTGGCTTGACGATCAATCAGGGCGGGCCGGTGGGGGCGATTCTGGCCTACCTGGTCGCCGGTTTCCTGATGTACCTGGTGATGGTGTGCCTGGGCGAACTGTCCGTGCACATGCCGGTTTCCGGCTCTTTTCAAACCCACGCGACCCAATACATCGGGCCGGCCACCGGGTTTATGATCGGCTGGGTGTACTGGATGAGTTGGGCGACCACTGTGGGCCTGGAGTTCACGGCGGCAGGCATGCTGATGGAACGCTGGTTTCCAACCATTCCAATCTGGTACTGGTCGGCGCTGTTCGTGGTGGTGCTGTTCGGCCTGAATGCGTTGGCGACACGCGCTTTTGGTGAAGCGGAATACTGGTTCTCCGGGATCAAGGTCGCGGCGATTCTCGGCTTTATCGTGGTCGGCGTGCTGGTGATTTTCGGCGCCATCCCGCTGTCCAGCGGCGCCCCGGCACCGATGATGACCAACCTGATCGGCGACTCGCTGTTCCCCAACGGTTTGTCGGCGGTGTTCGCAGTGATGATGACTGTGGTCTATGCCTTCCAGGGCTGCGAGATCATGGGCGTGGCCGCTGGCGAAACCGACCAGCCGGAAAAAAGCATCCCGCGCGCCGTGCGCAACGTGGTGTTTCGCGTGTTGATTTTCTATGTGCTGGCGATCGTGGTGCTGTCGGCGATCGTGCCGTGGCAGCAGGCCGGGTTGATGGAAAGTCCGTTCGTGCAGGTGTTCGACATGGTCGGCATTCCTTATGCGGCTGACTTGATGAACTTTGTGATTCTTACGGCGATTTTGTCGGTGGGCAACTCGGGCCTGTATGCCTCGACGCGCACTCTGTGGGCGATGTCCAAGACCGGCATGGCGCCGAAAAGCCTGTCGCCGTTGAGCAAGCGCGGCGTGCCGTTGCGGGCGCTGAGCATCACCTTGTGCTTCGCGCTGGTGTCGTTGATGACCAGTTTCGTCGCGGCCGACACGCTGTTCATGGTGCTGATGGCGGTGAGCGGTATGTCGGGCACGGTGACCTGGATCGTGATCGCACTGGCGCAGTACAAATTCCGCAAGGCTTACCTGCGCGATGGCGGCAAGCTCAGCGACCTGAAATACCGCGCGCCGTGGTTTCCGCTGTTGCCGCTGACGTGCATCGCGTTGTGCTGTTCGCTGTTCGTGTTCCTGGCATTGGATGAGACGCAACGTCCTTCGCTGTATTGGGGCTTCGGGTTTATCGCGGTGTGCTACGCCGCGTATTTCCTGACTCAACGCAAGCGCCAGGCGGCGCTGGCACCGAGCTTGCCGACGGCGTAACCGCACACACCAAGACAAAACCATGTGGGAGCGAGCCTGCTCGCGATGACGGTGGATCGGTCAACAGAGATGTTGAACCGGATTCCGTCATCGCGAGCAGGCTCACTCCCACAGTTGTTTGCGGCGGGCTGTAAATCGGCGATGCGGCACGCATTTGTTCAAAGTTGTAACAGCGCGGTCGGCGAAAGGTCGGTAGCCACTAATTAATTAAATAAAATCAACTACTTATTAAGTGAATGGCGTTGTTACAGCCTATTTTCTTGCCAATTGCCGTCTTACTGAACACTCGTTTAGTATGGCCTCAAGTCGCATCACCTCACGCCAAACACAATAATTCGAGGATTCGCATGACTACTCACATTTCTCTGCTCTGCCAGGTAAAAGCAGGCGTGGCCTGGATCACCCTCGATCGCCCCGCTCAGCGCAATGCGCTGGACATTCCGACCCTGAAAAACCTGCACGCCTTGCTCGACGAGTACAACGCCGATCCCGCCGTTCGAGTCGTGGTGCTGACCGGTAGCGGCCGCAGTTTCTGCTCCGGCGCGGACCTCGCCGAGTGGGCCGAAGCCGAAGCCCGTGGCGCCCTCGAAAGCTACGGCTGGACCGAAACCGCCCACGCACTGATGAGCCGTTTGTACAGCCTGGAAAAACCGACCATCGCCGCCATCAACGGCACGGCCGTCGGCGCCGGGATGGACCTGACGCTGTGTTGCGATCTGCGCATCGCCGCGCAATCGGCGCGCTTCAAGGCTGGCTACACCAGCATGGCCTACTCGCCGGATGCCGGTGCCAGCTGGCATCTGCCGCGCCTGATCGGCACTGAACAAGCCAAGCGCCTGCTGTTCCTCGACGAGTTGTGGGGGGCTGATCGTGCCTTGGCCGCCGGTCTCGTTGGTGAAGTTTGCGCCGATGATCAACTGCACGATGTGACCACTGAATTGGCCACGCGCCTGGCCAACGGTCCGACGTTCGCTTTCGCCCAGACCAAAAAACTCATGCGCGAAGGCGCCCAGCGCAGCCTGCCGGAGCAACTGCAAGCCGAGCTCGCCGCCGGCCTGCTTTGCGGTCGCAGCAAAGACGGCGCCGAAGCCTTGCGCGCCGCCATCGAAAAACGCCCGGCACACTTCAGCGGCCAATAGGCCCGATGACTGGCCTCGTACACCTACTCAGCACATGAACAACAGGTAGCCCCATGAATTTCCAACTGACCCAAGAACAAGACATGTTGGTGGACGCGGTACGCAGCTTTGTCGCCAAGGAACTGCTGCCTCATGAGGAAGCGGTCGACCGCGCCGACGAAGTCTCCCCGGAGCTGGCGGCACAGATCCGTGGCAAGGCGATTGCGGCGGGTTTCTATGCCTTCAACATGCCGGAAGAAGTGGGCGGTGGCGGCCTCGATTACTTGTCCCAGGCGCTGATCGAGCGTGAACTGTCCAAGGTTTCATGGGCGCTGCATGTGTTCGTCGCGCGGCCTTCGAAAATCCTCATGGCCTGCACCGGCGAGCAGATAAACGACTACCTGCTGCCGTGCATCCAGGGCGAGAAGATCGATTGCTTCGCGCTGACCGAGCCGGGTGCCGGTTCTGACGCCAACGCGATCAAGACCCGCGCCGTGCGCGATGGCGATGACTTCATTCTCAATGGCAGCAAGCACTTCATCAGCCACGCCGGCCACGCCGATTTCGCCATCGTTTTCGCCGTCACCGACACCTACGAACACAACGGCAAACAGCGCAACGCCGTGACCTCGTTCCTAGTCGACCGCGACACGCCGGGCATGACCATTCGCCGTGGTCCCAAGTGCGTGAGCAACCGCGGTTACCACACCTTTGAAATGTTCTTCGACGACTGCCGCGTCCCCGCCAACAAAGTGTTGGGCGAAGTCGGCAAGGGTTGGGACGTGGCCAACGCCTGGCTCACCGCCGGGCGGGTGATGGTCGCCGCCAACTGCGTCGGCCAGGCGCAACGCGCGCTCGATGTGTCGCTGCAATGGGCCGCGGACCGCAAGCAATTCGGCCAGCCGATCGGCACCTATCAGGGCATCTCGTTCAAGCTCGCCGACATGGTCACGCAGATCCGCGCCGCCGAGCTGCTGACCTTGCACACCGCCTGGAAAATGGACCAGGGCACCATGACCGACGGCGAGGCCGGCATGGCCAAGCTGTTCGCCAGTGAAGTGCTCGGCAAGGTCGCCGATGAGGCGGTGCAGATCTTTGGCGGCATGGGCCTGATGGACGAATGCCCGGTGGAACGCATCTGGCGCAACGCGCGGATCGAGCGCGTCTGGGAAGGCACCTCGGAGATCCAGCGCCACATCATTTCCCGCGAATTGCTGCGGCCACTGTTGCGCTGACCGGCCCGGAGAATTGCTATGTCGCAAACGATTCGTGACAACCTCAAACGCTTGCTCGCACCGCGCCACCTGGCGTTTATCGGTGGCCGCAGCATGGCCCGCGCGCTCAAGCGCTGCGCCGACGGCGGTTACCTTGGCGAGATGTGGCTGGTCAATCCGCAGCACGATAGCCTTGAAGGCGTGCCGTGTGTGCGCAGCATTGCCGAACTGCCGTGCGGCCCGGACGCGGTGTTCATCGCGACCAACCGTGAGCTGACCCTGACCTGCGTTGCCGAACTGGCCGACAAGGGCGCAGGCGGTGCGATCTGCTACGCCTCCGGGTTCGCCGAAACCGGTGCCGAGGGCCAGGCCTTGCAGCAACAATTGCTGAAAGCCGCCGGCAACATGGCCTTGCTCGGCCCCAACTGCTACGGCCTGCTCGACTACCTGCACAGCTCCGCGCTGTGGCCGGTGGCGCATGGCGGCAAACCGGTGGAGAAGGGCGTCGCCGTCCTGACCCAAAGCGGCAACTTTGCCTACAACGTGTCCATGAGCGACCGCTCGCTGCCCATCGCCTACATGGCGTCGGTCGGCAATCAGGCGCAACTGGGCGTCGCTGAATTGATGGACGTGTTGCTCGATGAGCCGCGCGTCACAGCCATCGGCTTGCACCTCGAAGGCCTGAAAAACGTCCCGGGTTTCGCCCGCGCCGCGCACAAGGCACTGGAGAAGGGCATTCCGATCATCGCCCTGAAAACCGGCGTGTCGCAGATCGGTGCCGAACTGGCGCTGAGTCACACCAGCTCGCTATCCGGTTCCGATGCGCTGTACGACAGTCTGTTTGAGCGCCTCGGCGTGATCCGCGTCAGTGGCCCGGTGAGTTTTGTCGAAACCCTGAAAGCGGCGGCGTGCGGCAAGTTGCCGGCGGGCAACAGCCTGATTGCGCTGGCCTGTTCGGGAGGCGACGCCGGGCTGATTGCCGACTACGCCGAGCGCAACGACTTGAATCTGCCCAAACTCGATGAAGGCCAGATCGGAGAACTGGCGCAGGTGCTGCCAACCTACGCCAACCTGGTCAATCCGCTGGATTTCACCACGGCGATCTGGGGCGACGGCGAAGCCTTGAACCGCATGCTCGACAGCGCCCTGCGCACCGAAGCCGATGCGGCGATGCTGGTGCTCGATTTCCCGGCGGAATTTACCGGCGAACGCAAGGAATGCGACCTGCTGCTGGAGCTGTACTGCGCTGCCCTGATCCGCCACGGCAAGACCGGTTTTGTCACTTCGGCCTTCCCTGAATTGCTGCCGCCCCACGCTCGCGAACGTCTGCACGCCCAAGGCGTGGCGGCGTTGCAAGGGGTGGAAGACGGGCTGGCGGCGTGGGGCCGAATCGCGGGCTATCAACGCAACCGTCAGGCGTTGCTGGCGCTCGGTGAGTCGGCGCTGGTGCCGCACTGCCCGCAGGCGCTGGAAGGCGAAGGTCGCTTGCTCAATGAATGGGATTCCAAAAAAGCGTTGCGCGCCTTCGGCCTGCAGACGCCCAACGGCGTGTTGAGCACCCCGGACAAGGCGTTGAGCGACGCCAACGCGCTGGGTTATCCGTTGGTATTGAAAGCGGTCAGTGCCCAACTGCCGCACAAAACCGAAGCCGGCGCCGTGGCGTTGAACCTCAAGGATGCCGCCGCCCTGAGCGCAGCACTGGAAAAAATGCGCGCGAGCATTGCCGATTACGCGCCGCAGGTGCCATTCGATCAGGTGCTGCTGGAACCGATGGCCAAACCGCCGTTGGCCGAATTGATCGTCGGCATCAAACGCGAAAACGACTTCGGCCTGGCCTTGGTCATCGGCGCGGGCGGGATTCTGGTGGAGTTGCTCAAGGACAGTCGCAGCCTGTTGCTGCCGACCACCAATGGCGCGATTCGCCAAGCGTTGTTGAGCCTGCGCAGCGCGGCGTTGCTGCAAGGTTTTCGCGGTCGCGAAGCGGCGGATCTGGACGCCCTGGTGGCGGCGATTCGTGCAGTGGCGGATTACGCCTGCGAGAACGCCGGGCAGTTGCTGGAACTCGATGTGAACCCATTGTTGGTCGGTGCCGATGGCACGACTGCGGTCGATGCGTTGATTCGCCTCGGCCACGAGTGAGGAAGTAAACATGCAAAGCACAACATTGACCGGCGGCCAGGCCCTGGTACGTCTGCTGGCCAACTACGGCGTCGACACCGTGTTCGGAATCCCCGGCGTACACACGCTGGAGTTGTACCGTGGCCTGCCCGGCAGCGGCATTCGCCATGTGCTGACGCGCCACGAGCAAGGCGCCAGTTTCATGGCCGACGGCTACGCGCGGGTCAGCGGCAAACCGGGCGTGTGCTTCATCATCACCGGGCCGGGCGTGACCAATGCCGCGACCGGTATCGGCCAGGCCTACGCCGACTCAATTCCGATGCTGGTGATTTCCAGCGTCAACCACACCGCCAGTCTCGGCAAAGGTTGGGGTTGCCTGCACGAAACCCAGGACCAGCGCGCAATCACCGCGCCGATCACCGCGTTCTCGGCGGTGGCGCTCAGCGCCGAAGACCTGCCCGAGTTGATCGCTCGTGCCTATGCGGTGTTTGACAGTGAACGCCCGCGCCCGGTGCACATCTCCGTGCCGCTCGACGTGTTGTCGGCAAAAGTCAGCCGCGACTGGAGCAATGACGTGGTGCGTCGTCCAAGCCGTGGCGCCGCTTCAACTACTGCGTTGGATGAAGCCGTCGCCAAACTGCAAAGCGCCGAACGTCCGATGATCATTGCCGGTGGCGGTGCGCTGAATGCGCAGCAAGAACTGCAAGCCATCAGCACCCGACTCGCCGCGCCACTGTTCACCAGCGTTGCCGGCAAAGGCCTGTTGCCGCCGGATGCACCGCTCAACGCCGGCTCGACCCTGTGTGTGGAACCCGGCTGGCAGTTGATCGCCGAGGCGGACGTGGTGCTGGCCGTCGGCACCGAAATGGCCGACACCGATTTCTGGTGCGAGCGTCTGCCGCTGAATGCCGAACTGCTGCGCGTGGACATCGACTCGCGCAAGTTCAACGATTTCTACCCGTGCGCGGTGGCGCTGCAAGGCGATGCGCAACACACCCTCGCCGCGTTGCTGGAACGTCTGTCTCCCGCCAACCGCGATGCCAGTGCAGCGATCGCGTCCGTCGCAGCACTGCGTGAGGCGGTGCAAAACAGCCACGGTCCATTGCAGTCGATCCATCAAGCGATTCTCGAACGTATCGCTGCGGAGCTGCCGGACGATGCCTTCATCAGCACCGACATGACCCAACTGGCCTACACCGGCAACTACGCCTTCAACAGCCTGGCGCCACGCAGCTGGTTGCATCCGACCGGCTACGGCACGCTGGGTTATGGCTTGCCGGCGGGCATTGGCGCCAAGTTCGGCGCGCCGCAGCGGCCGGGGCTGGTGCTGGTTGGCGACGGCGGTTTTCTCTACACCGCGCAAGAACTGGCCACCGCCGTCGAAGAACTGGACAGCCCGCTGGTGGTGTTGCTCTGGAACAACGATGCGCTGGGGCAGATCCGAGACGACATGCTCGGGCTGGATATCGAGCCGATTGGCGTGCTGCCGCGCAACCCGGACTTTGCCTCCCTTGGCCGCGCGTTCGGTTGCACAGTGACCGAGCCGCAAAGCCTGGCCGAGTTGCAAACCGACTTGCGCCACGGCTTCAAGCGCAACGGCGTGACCCTGATCGAACTCAAGCATGCGTGCGCGCTCTGACTCCATTTTTTTAAAAGGCTTTTTTAGGGGATGGGACCATGCGCTTTTCCGATCTGACTCAACGCATTGCTGGTGACGGCGCTGCCGCCTGGGGCATTCATTACCGCGCTTTGGCGCTGCAAGAGCAGGGCGAAGACATCCTGCTGCTGTCAGTCGGCGACCCGGATTTCGACACCCCGGTGCCGATTGTGCAGGCGGCCATCGACAGCCTGTTGTCCGGCAACACCCACTACGCCGACGTGCGTGGCAAACGCGCACTGCGTGAAAGCATCGCCCGGCATTACGCCAAACGCAGTGGCCAGCAGGTCTCGGCGGAGCAGGTCACCGTACTCGCCGGGGCGCAATGCGCGTTGTTTTGCGTTGCGCAGTGCGTACTGAATCCGGGCGATGAAGTGATCGTCGCCGAACCGATGTACGTGACCTATGAAGCCGTTTTCGGTGCCTGCGGCGCGGTGGTGATTCCGGTGCCGGTGCGTTCTGAAAACGGCTTTCGGGTGTTGCCTGAAGACGTCGCCGCACGCATCACCCCGCGCACTCGGGCGCTCGCGCTCAACAGTCCGCATAACCCGTCGGGTGCCAGTTTGTCCCGCGGTACGTGGCAGGCGCTGGCGCAGCTGTGCATCACCCACGACCTGTGGCTGATTTCCGATGAGGTCTACAGCGAGTTGCTGTTCGACGGCGAACACATCAGCCCGGCGAGTTTGCCGGGCATGGCCGAGCGCACCGCGACGCTTAACAGTTTGTCGAAATCCCATGCCATGACCGGCTGGCGCATCGGCTGGTCGATCGCGCCGCCCGCCCTGGCCGAGCACCTGGAAAACCTCGCGCTGTGCATGCTCTACGGTTTGCCGGATTTCGTGCAGGACGCCGCCGTCGTCGCACTCGAAAGCCATTTGCCGGAGCTGGAGGCGATGCGCGAAGCCTATCGCCAACGCCGCGATCTGGTCTGCGACTGCCTGGCCGATTGCCCCGGCGTGCACGCCTTGAAACCCGATGGCGGGATGTTCGTGATGGTCGATATCCGCGACACCGGGCTCAGCGCCCAGGCGTTCGCCGACCGCTTGCTTGATCGCTACGGCGTCTCGGTGTTGGCCGGCGAAGCGTTCGGCCCGAGCGCTGCTGGGCACATTCGCCTGGGACTGGTGCTGGGGGCGGCGCCGTTGCGTGACGCCTGCCAGCGAATTACTCGTTGCGCCACTGAACTGATGGAAGCCCACGTCTATGCATAACCACAAGACGCTGTTTATCGATGGACGCTGGCAAACCCCGTCGGGGCAGGACATCGCCGAGGTCATCAACCCGGCCACTGAAGAAGTCGCAGGCTCGGTGCCGCTGGGCGATGAGCGCGATGTCAACAACGCGGTGGCTGCGGCGCGCCGGGCCTTCGGTCCATGGTCGCGGACGCCGTCGAGTGTTCGCGCCGGTTACCTGCGTGCGCTCGCCGAGCAGTTACGTGCGCGGGCCGACGAGATGGCAGCGGTCATCACCACTGAGTTGGGGATGCCGGTGCAATGGTGCCGCTCGGTGCAGGTCGACGGGCCCATCATCGGCCTGGAGCAATACGTCGAACTCGCCGGCTTGATGGATGAAGTGCGCGAGGTCGGCAATTCGCTGGTCATCCGCGAGGCGGTCGGTGTGTGCGCCTTCATCAACCCGTGGAACTACCCGCTGCATCAACTGATTGGCAAGCTCGCGCCGGCGTTGGCCGCCGGTTGCACCGTGGTGGTCAAGCCGAGCCAGGAAACCCCGCTGCACGCGTTTTTGCTGGCGCAGATGATCGAAGCGATCGGCTTGCCGGCGGGGGTGTTCAACCTGGTCAGCGGTCCGGGTTCGAAGGTCGGTGAAGCACTGGCCAAGCACCCGGACGTGGACATGGTTTCGTTCACCGGCTCCACCGGCGCCGGAGTTCGCGTAGCACAAGCGGCGGCGCCTTCGGTGAAGCGCGTGTGCCTGGAACTGGGCGGCAAGTCGGCGCTGTTGATTGCCGAAGACGCGGACCTGGCCGCCGCCGTGCGCTACGGCGTGCAGGACGTGATGATCAACTCCGGGCAGACCTGCACCGCGTTGACCCGCATGTTGCTGCCCGCCAACCGTTACGCCGAGGCCGTGGAACTGGCGATTGCCGAAACCCAAAGCCTGCGCATGGGCGATCCGCTGGACCCGCAGAGTTTCCTCGGGCCTATGTGCTCGGCGGCGCAGCGTCGCACCGTGCGGGACTACCTTCAGGTCGGTCAGCAGGAAGGCGCGCGGCTGGTGTATGGCGGCGATGCAACGCAAGCGTTCGAGCGCGGCTACTACGTCAGCCCGACGCTGTTCGCCGATGTCGATAACCGCATGCGTATCGCCCAGGAAGAAATCTTCGGTCCGGTGCTGTGCCTGATTCCTTACACCGATGAAGCGCAAGCGATTCAGATCGCCAACGATTCGCCGTTCGGCTTGTCCAGCGGTGTCTGGGCCGGCAGCACTGAGCGCGCCTTGCACCTTGGGCGGCAGTTGCGTGCCGGGCAGTGCTTTCTCAACGGCGCGGCGTTCAATTATCAGGCGCCGTTCGGGGGCTACAAACAGTCGGGCAATGGCCGGGAATGGGGAGAAGAAGGGCTCAACGAATTTGTGGAAGTGAAGGCGATCCAGGTGTGAGCTTTGACGACACCGACGATCTGCGCACCGTTATCGCCCACCCATAAAACCTGTAAACGTTTAGGGAATTGCCATGAAAGTTTTGATTGTCCACGCTCACCCGGAGCCGAAATCCTTTACCGCTGCCCTGCGTGACCAGGCGGTGGCGACCCTTGAGGCCCAGGGGCATGAGGTCCGGGTCAGCGACCTGTACGCGATGAACTGGAACCCGGTGGCCAGCGCCGATGACTTTTCCTCGCGGGAGAACCCCGAGTACCTGGTGTATGCACTGGAGCAACGACTGGGGGTGAAAAGCCAGTCGCTGGCGCCGGACATCCAGCAGGAACTCGACAAGCTGTTGTGGGCTGACTTGCTGATCCTGAACTTCCCGATTTTCTGGTTCTCGGCCCCGGCCATGCTCAAGGGCTGGATTGATCGGGTGCTGGTGTCGGGTATCTGCTACGGCGGCAAGCGTTTTTACGATCAGGGTGGATTGAGCGGCAAGAAGGCGCTGGTTACCGTCACCTTGGGCGGCCGTGAGCATATGTTCGGTGATGGCGCGATTCACGGTCCGCTGGAGGACATGCTGCGGCCGATCCTGCGCGGCACGCTGGCCTATGTCGGGTTTGACGTGCTGGAGCCGTTCGTGGCGTGGCATGTGCCGTACATCAGTGACGAAGCGCGCAAGGATTTCCTGCAGAGTTATCAGCAGCGTCTGGAGCATCTGAATGATGACCGGCCGATGCAGTTTCCGCGGTTGTCGCAGTTTGATGAGGCGTTGTATCCGTTGCCTGGTTGAAAGGGGCTTTTGGCTGGGGCATGAGGTGTTCTTTCGGGCCTCTTCGCGAGCAAGCCCGCTCCCACATTGGATCTGTGGCGTTCACAGGTCTCCTGTGGGAGCGGGCTTGCTCGCGATGGGGCCAGTGAGTTCAACCCAAAAAACGAACTATGCCGAAGCTGTTCCCGGTCACTGAACAGGTTCGGCAGAGGTGATCGGGTTTAAATCTCCTTCACCGGCGTTTCACCCTCAACCCCTTTGATCAACCCGATGGCATGCAGGCAATCCGCCTTGTTCACATACGACTCGCCACTGGCGATCGTCTCGTGGTTCCCCGCCCTCAAGCGCCAGCGCCATTGTCCTTTTCCGGTGCTCGGCGTGCCTTTGGATTGCCTGTAAATCTCGAAATACATTCTGCTCGCTCCATGCGATGGGTCATTGCGACAACCTGTGTGCCGCATCGGGGGCAAGCCTAGCGGAGCTGGGTTTTTTGGCCATCAGGCATTTGTTTCCAGGCATTTGAAAATATTTCAGCCAGCGCAACCGGGCCGGCACCAATGGCCAAAACCCCCGCAGTTTCGCCCTTGCATCACCTCCCGCGGTCCTGCTTAATACGAAACGGCTCATGGCGTCGAGCAGCTGTCGGCGACCTCGGATTGTAGAAAAATCACTATAAAAAAGAGCAATCAATTGACTCATCAGCACGGAACGCAACTGACCGGGCATGTGCAGCTTTCACTCGTGATCCCGGTGTTCAATGAAGCGGCGACCATTGATTTGTTCATCGCGCGGATCACTGACGTCTTCAAGGATGAAACGCTGATCGGTCTGGAAATGGTGTTCGTCAACGACGGCAGCACCGACACCACGCTCGACCTGCTGCTGGAGCGTCAACAGACCGATTCGCGCCTGCGCATCGTCGATCTGAGCCGCAATTTCGGCAAGGAAGCGGCCCTGACCGCCGGCTTGCAGACCGCCACTGGCCAGGTCGTGGTGCCGATCGATGTCGATTTGCAGGACCCGCCCGAAGTCATCCTCGAGATGATCGCCCTTTGGCGTGAAGGCTATGAAGTGGTGCTGGGCCATCGTGTGAGTCGCAAGACCGACTCCTGGGCCAAGCAAACCTCGGCCAACTGGTTCTACCGCCTGCACAACAAAATTGCTGAGCAACACCTGCCGGAAAACGTCGGCGATTTTCGGCTGATGGACCGTTGTGTGGTGGATGCCCTGCAAACCCTGCCCGAGTCCCGGCGCTTCATGAAAGGCCTGTTTGCCTGGGTCGGGTTTCGCACCACCTACGTGAACTACGAACGTCTCGAGCGGGTAGCCGGGGCGAGCAAGTTCAACGGTTGGCGCTTGTGGAATTTCGCGCTGGAAGGCATCACCAGTTTCAGCACCGAACCGCTGCGCATCTGGACATATCTGGGGCTGCTCGTTTCGCTGATCTCTTTCTCGTTCGCCATTTTCATCATCTTGCGCACCCTGGTTTCCGGTGTCGATCTGCCGGGTTATGCCTCGCTCATGGTTGCCGTCACGTTTCTGGGCGGCCTGCAATTGATCGGCATCGGCGTACTGGGTGAATACCTGGGCCGGACGTACATCGAGTCAAAACGCCGCCCGGTGTATCTGGTGCGGCGTGTCTACGACCCCAAGGACTGAACCATGGATCTCAAGGAAACCGACATCCTCGGTTCAAGCATCGATCAGCATTGGTATTACGCCTCCAAAGCGGCGGCCACCACGCGAATGCTGGGCGACACGCCGTTCACAAGGATTCTCGACGTGGGCGCAGGCTCCGGGTTCTTTTCCCACCATTTGCTGACGCATTCGGCGGCCCGTGAAGCCTGGTGCGTCGACATCAGTTACGACGATGATTCGGACGCCACCACCGCCGGTAAACCGGTGCATTACCGTCGCGGCATCGACTCGGTGGACGCCGATCTGGTGCTGCTGATGGACGTGCTGGAGCATGTCGACGACGACGTCGGGTTGCTCAAGGCTTACGTCGATAAAGTCCCCTCCGGCAGCCGTTTCCTGATGACGGTGCCGGCGTTCCAGTTTCTCTGGAGCGGGCACGATGAGTTCCTGGAACACAAGCGCCGCTATACCTTGCCGCAGTTGGAGAAGGTGGCGCGGGAGGCCGGCTTGACCGTGAAGCAAGGGGCTTACTACTTCGGCCTGGTGTTCCCGATTGCCGCCACCCTGCGTTTGTTGCCCAAGGGTGCACAACCGTCGCCACCACGCTCGCAACTCAAGCAGCACCATCCGCTGGTGAATACGCTGTTGAAGACGCTGTGCAGCCTCGAACTGCCGTTCATGGGTGCGAATCGTCTGGCCGGGTTGACGGTGTTTGTCCTGGCGCAGAAGCCGTGACGTCAGCCGAAAAATCCGCCTTGATCAAGCGTGGCCTGCGCTTTGCCGTGACCGGGCTGTTCGTCACGGCCCTGCATGCGCTGGTGGCCGTGTTGTTCATCCATTACGTGCTGCCTCTGCCGCCTTTGGCCAATGGCGCGGCATTCGCCGTGGCGACTGTGGTGTCTTACCTGATCAATACCACCTGGAGCTTTTCCGCCCGTTTGCACGGCCGAACGCTGCTGCGCTTCATGATGGTTTCCGCTGCCGGTTTTCTGCTGGCGATGCTGGTGGCCTGGGTCGCGCAAATGGCCGGACTGCATTATTTGTTGGGCATCTGCGCGGTGGCGCTGACCATTCCGGCCTTCACTTTTGTATTGCATAACTTCTGGACGTATCGATGAAGGATTTCGCTAAACGCCTGCCGCTCAACCTCTTGCCGCTGTTGATCGGTGTTGTGGCCTTTTTCCTCATCATCGGGCCACGGGCGCTGAACCCGCAAAACATCGCGTGGCTGGGCAATGGCGATCCGGCGACGCATTACCTGGGATGGGCTTTTTTCCGGCAGTCGCCGTGGACTTTTCCCATAGGGCTCAATCCTTCCTACGGGTTGGAGTTAAGCAATGGCATCATTTTTTCTGACTCCAATCCACTGCTGGCCTTCTTGTTCAAACCGTTCGCATCACTGCTGCCTGCGCCTTTCCAGTATTTCGGTCTGTGGTTCCTGGCCTGCTTCGTTTTGCAGGCGTGGTTCGCGTGGAAACTGGTTGGGCTGATTTCGTCGCATGTGGGCGTGCGTGCCGTAAGTACGGCGCTGTTTCTGTTCGTTCCCCCTATGATCATGCGTATGCCCTTCCATTTGTCGCTGGGCGGGCATTTTCTGGTTCTGGCCTCGTTGTACCTGAGCCTGCATCCGCAATTGCGTCGTCGACGCCTGGCCTGGGGCGCATTGCTCGGGGCGGCCGCGTTGATCCATGCGTACTTTCTGGCGATGGTTGCACTGATCTGGATCGCCGATCTCGCTGCTGGCTATTTCAGGAAAAAACTGATGCTACGGGCGGCGGCAATCGAATTTGTCGTGCTGTTTTCACTGGTCAGTTTTTGCTGCTGGCAGGCGGGCTATTTTTCGGTGGGCGGCGACGGCGCGATATCGGACGGTTTTGGCATGTACGCCATGAACCTGTTGTCACTGATCGATCCGGGGCAGTGGTCCTATGTACTGAAGGATTTACCCGGTGTTCAGGGGTTCGGTGATGGCGAAGGGTTTCTTTTTCTGGGACTTGGGCTGATAACGCTGAGTGTCTGTGCTCTGGTCGGTCTACTGCAGGGCAACACCGGTTTTGGTCAGCGATTGGGCCGGCGACCAGTTTTGCTGTTCGCGCTGGTGGGGCTGTGTATCTTCTCGATTTCAAACCATGTGGCTCTGGGCTCGCTCGAATTTACCTATCCACTGCCACCGGTGGTGATTTCTGTCGCCAACGTTTTCCGTGCATCAGGACGAATGTTCTGGCCGGTGTACTACGCGATTATCTTCGCCATCATTTTCCTGGTGATTCGCGCCAATTCGCCGCGCACAGCTTTGAGTTTGCTGTCTTTGGCGTTGCTGATACAGATTCTGGACACTCACGCCGGCTGGATGGGGGTTCGCAAGCAATTGATGGTTGAATCGGCTTCGAAGTGGGCGACGCCCATGGTTGATCCGTTCTGGAAAAACGCAGCTGCCCATTACAAAAACATTCGCTGGATTGTTCCGCAGAACCTCTCCCTGCACTGGATGGCGGTTGCTGATTTTGCCGGTGCCCATGGCATGGCAACGAATGCCGTTTATCTGGGGCGGATGGATACTGCCAACTGGAAACGCGCCGATCAGGAGACTGGTCGTGCAATGGCTTCGGGCAAATATGACGCTGACACTTTGTACCTGCTTGATGAACGGGCGTTGCTCCAGTCTGTAAGGAACGTTGACACCCAAACGGATCTTTTTACCAGGATTGACGGGTTCACGGTGCTTGCTCCGGGCTGGAAACAATGCAGCGCTTGCTTGCAGGCGACCTCGCAAGTCAACCCGCTGACGCTGGTTCCCTCCGTCGAACCCGGACAAAAAACGCTGTTTAACTATGGCAGCAAGGGAAGGGCGCTGCTGGCAAAGGGCTGGTCCGATTCCGAGCTCTGGGGCACCTGGTCCGAAGGCACCGAAGCTGAAGTCATGTTCCGGGTCCCGACGACCGTGCATTCCTTGCGTCTGGAGACCACGGCGTTCCTGCCGCCTGGACATGCCCGCCAGAGTGTCGACATCCGCATCAACGGCATGCCGGTCATGAATGCCCGGCTTGAGCAGGCCGATGGCAACATTATCGATGTGCGCCTCACCGCCGAGATGCAACAACGGGTGTCGCGTCAGGGCGTGTTGAGTTTGCAATTGCAGTTTGCCGACGCCGTCAGCCCGAAACAATTCGGGATAGGACAGGACGAGCGAAAACTCGCGCTCGGGTTGAAGACCTTGACGGTCAATTGAGGACGGGTGCACGTAGACGCTCCCGTCGTGCCTTTCTACACTGCCTGCTGTGTTGGGGCCCGGGGGCAAGGAATGAATCGCAACGAACTGCGCAAGGCTGACATCAACCTGATGGTGGTGTTCGAAACGTTGATGCTCGAGCGCAACGTCACGCGGGTGGCAGAGAAGCTGTTTCTCGGCCAACCGACCATCAGTGCCGCGCTCAACCGCCTGCGGACGATGTTCAACGATCCGCTGTTCATTCGGGTAGGCCATCGCATGGAACCGACCGCGCGGGCCGAAGAAATCATCCTGCATCTGTCGCCGGCGCTGGATTCGTTGTCGGTAGCCCTGAGCCTGACCCACGATTTCGACCCGACCAGCAGCACCATGACCTTTCGCATCGGGCTGTCGGATGATGTCGAGTTCGGCCTGCTGCCGCCGCTGCTACGCGCCTTGCGCCAGGAAGCGCCGAAGGTGGTGTTCGTGGTTCAGCATGTCGATTACTGGCGCATTCCCGACTTGTTGGCCTCCGGCGATATCACGGTCGGCATCAGCCAGACCCGCGGCCTGCCGGCCAACGCTAAACGCAAGTTACTGCGGCACATCCAGCCGAGCATTTTGCGCGCCGATGCTTCGGACACCCCGCTGACCCTCGACGAATATTGCGCGCGCCCACATGTGTTGGTGTCGCACACGGCCAACGTCAGTGGCTACGCCGATGAATGGCTGGCAGAAATCGGCCGTACGCGCCAGGTCGTGCTGTCGGTGCCGCAATACAGTTCGTTGCCGGCCTTGCTCGCCGGCACCGACCTGATCGCCAGCCTGCCGGATTACACGGCCGAGGCGATGGCCGCCTCAGGGCAACTGTTCAAGGAACCCTTTCCGTTCAAGACCCCGACGCTGGACCTGTCCATGGTCTGGCTCAGCCATGTCGATACCGACCCGGCCGAACGCTGGTTGCGCGCGCGGCTGGAGGCGTTCATGAGTGAGCGCCCGGAGTTGCCGCTGCCCAAATGAGTCAGGCGACGCTGTGTTATATGTAAGTCCTTTCTGCACACTACCAGGAGCCAAACCATGCCCCACCTGCACATGGAATACACCGCCAACCTGCCCGGCCTGAACGCCGACGTGGCGTTGATTCGGCTCAATAATGCCTTGGTGGCTTCCGGTCAGTTTGCTGCGGAGTTCGATATCAAGAGCCGTGCGGTGAAGGTCGAGACGTTCAAGGTCGGCACGGCGATGGGGGAAAGGGCGTTTGTGCATGTGAAGCTGGCGCTGCTGAGCGGTCGCCCGCCGCAGATCAAAAAGCAGTTGTCCGATAGCCTGCTGGCCGTGGTGCAGGAACTGTGTGAATGGCCGACGGGGGTTGAAGTCCAGTTGTGCGTGGAGATCCTCGATATCGACCGTGAGTCCTACACCAAGACCGCCATCGGCCACTGATTTTCAGGCCATTTCCTGCTCGGCGCAGGCTTTGATCACTTGCTCGCGCAACCACGTGTGGGCGCTGTCCTGATCGACGCTTTGATTCCACTGCATCTCCAGGGTGAAACCCGGCAAGCCGTTGGGCGCTTCGCAGTGATTGAAGACCGCCTCGTTGGCCAGCAATTGCTGGATACGGCGGGGCAACGTCAGGATGAAGTCGGTGCCGGTGATCATTTTCAGCGCCGCGCTGTAGCTGTTGGAGCGCGCGATAATCTGCCGTTTGTGCGCCTGTCGCGCCAGCCAGCCATCGACCATGTTAGTGGTGGACGTCCACGGCGTCGGAAACACATGCCGGCGTTCGACAAACGCCTTCAGGCTTAAACGTGGTTCCAGTGGCGTGGCGCGTTTGTCAAAGACGCAGACCAGATCATCTTCCAGCAACAACCGGGATTTGAAGTCGCTGTGGCTGCGATGAAGATGGGGGCCGAAACAAATCACCAGGTCGAGGCTGCCATCGCGCAGGTCTTCGGCGGGGATGTCGGTTTCGAACTTGTGCATGTTGACCATCACCGGCAGGTCGGCGAAATCAAAGCTTTTCAACAGGCGCGGCAGGATCAACTGCTCGAAGTATTCCGGTGCGCAGATATTGAACGTGACCGGTTGCAAGGTCGGGTCGAACGCCTGGGCGCCGGCGTGGCAGAGGTTGATGCTTTCGAGGATCTTCAGCACATGGGTGTACATGGTGCTGGCTTTGTAGGTGGGGCGCATACCCGTGCGGGTATTGATGAATAACTCGTCTTCAAAACTGGTGCGCAGTTTCTTCAGGCAGTAACTCACGGTGGACTGGCTGACGCAAAGCGCCTCCGACACACCGGTGACGCTGCTTTGCTCATACACGGCGACAAACACCATGAGGTCCTGCATATCGAGCTTTCTAAGCAAGTTACTGTTCAGCATCCGTTCTGTCTCGCTGTGCTCCTTGCGCTGACTGTGCGCAAACGTGTGCGAACGATCCTAACGGAACGATGGTGCCAGGAGAATGCCCTGTAAGAAGTTTCGCTGTCGGTTGTGGGACAGAAAATGTTGCGAACACGACGCCTGAATCTGATCCCACAAAACATGGCCAGAAGCCTCTATCCCGAACGGTGGCAGGCATTGCATGGCAAGGTGATGAAGGCGGCTTAGGTCTCTTCAGGAAATTGTTGGGCGTAATACTGTGGATTGAAACGCAGGGCCATCAGGATCATCAGCGCCATGACACCGATCAGGCACCACCAGGCCCATTCGAAGCTGCCCGACTGATCGCGCACGCTCCCGGCCATCAGCGGCGAGAGGCCGGCGATCAAGTAGCCAATGCCCTGTACGAAAGCCGTCAGCCCGCCAGCGCGTTGCGGGTTGTCGAGGTGATCCAGCGACACAATAAGGCTCATCGGGAACAGGCCGCCGATGCCCAGCCCCAACAGGCACGGCCAGAGCAGGCTGAAGTGTTGCGGGCTGAGGATCAGCCCGCAGAAACCGGCCATGATCAGCGCCAGCAACACCACCAGCACCAGACGTCGGTCACGGCTGCGGTTGGCGATGGCGGGGGTCACCAGCCCGGACACCACTTCCATGGCCGTCAAGAAGCCCAGCAGCAAACCGGCATTTTGTTCGCTCCAGCCCTTTTCCACGTAGTACGGCGCCAGCCAGGCCAGCACACAGGTGTAGGACGCAGTGCCCAAACCGAAGAAGATGGCGAGTAACCAGGCGCGGGAATTGGTGAAGTAGGATGCCTTTCGTGGGACTTGTTCCTCGGGCTTTGGTGCCACGTGGCGTCCGGCCGTCCAGAACAGCAATGCTACCAGGGCCAGCGCGGCCCAGATAGCCAGCCCCACGCGCCAACTGCCGGTATGGGCCATCACCAGGGGCGCAAACGAGGCCGCTATTGCCGCACCGCCCATGATCGACGTCACATAGAGCCCCATGCAGACGGGAACGTTGTCGCTGAATCGGGATTTGATCAGCGCCGGCATCAATGCCTGGATCAGCGCAATACCAATGCCGGCCAACATGGCGCTGAGGATCAGTTCGGTGGCCGAGTCCACGAACAGCCGCGTGACCGTGGCCAGGCCAATGATCAGCAGCGAAATCACCACCGTGCGCTGTTCGCCGAGGCGTTGGCTGACGCTCAAGCCGAAGTACATCGCCAGCCCCATGGCCATGACCGGCAACATGGTCAGCAGCGAGGCCAGGCTGAAACTCAACGGGATGTCCCCGCGAATCGCCGACAGCAAGGGCCCGACGGCCGCCATAGACGGCCGCAGGTTCAGGGCGACGAGGAGGATGCTGACCATCAGCCAGAGGGCAGGGCGGGAAGTTGCGCGAACGTTTTCCATCAATCGGACCTTGAATAATCAGGAGCCGATTAGGCGCGCGAGGGCGGGAGGCCGCAAATCAGATAGTCCGTAGCGGTATTTAAAAATCAAATACCTTCGCCTCAACACGGTTCCCCTGTGGGAGCGAGCCTGCTCGCGATTGCGGAGTGTCAGTCGATGCATGTGTTGGCTGACATTGCGCAATCGCGAGCAGGCTCGCTCCCACAGGGGCTATTGGTGTTTGGGAGATGGATTGTTTAGTCCGTCCACACCCAAAGTTCTTCAAATCCCGATTTAACGACCTGACCGCCCGTGTGACGCTGCTGCTCATCTGTTTTATGCGGTTATTTCTATGGACGGTTGCCCCGTCGCACTTCCCTCCGAATTAGCCTTCTGGGCGCTCTGGCACTGCCGTCACGCGCGCCCACCGGATTCCTGCCTTTCCCGTTGATTCTTCTGACAGGTCCTGCGCTGTGCGCCGGGATCAAACCGGCAGCGCCCGCGCGTTGCCTGACGCGGAAATAAGAGAATTCCCATGAGTTGTGCCACGACCTCCTTCGCCACGAAGCAAGAAGCTTTGACCTTTCTCGAACAGAACCCGGATATCGAGATGTTCGAGTTGTTCATCCTCGACAACAACGGCGTGCCTCGGGGCAAGTTGCTGCATCGTGATGAACTGCTGGCGGTGTACGAAAGCGGGCGGCCTTTGCCCAGCACCATTCTCGGCCTGACCATCAACGGCGATGACGTGGAAAACTCCGGGTTGGTCTGGGACGTCGGCGACATCGATTGCAGGGCCTACCCGATCAGCGGCAGTTTGACGCGCATGCCGTGGCGGTTGATTCCGACGGCGGCGGTGCAGGTCAGCATGCATCCAAAGGAAGGCATGCCGGCGACGATTGCCGATCCTCGGCATCTGCTGGCGAAGGTGATCGAAGGCTTGCAGGCCGACGGTTATTACCCGGTGATGGCGGCGGAGCTGGAGTTCTATTTGCTGGATCAGCAGCGCGACGGCAACGGTCGGCCACAACCGGCGCGGGACGTCGATGGCGGACGACCGCGCTCGACGCAGGTCTACGGTTTGCGTGAGCTGGAGCAAATCGAGCCGTTTCTGGCGGATCTCTACAGTGCCTGCAAACTGCAGGGTATTCCGGCACGCACGGCGATTTCCGAATACGCGCCGGGGCAGGTGGAAATCACCCTCGAACACCGCACCTACGCGCTGCAGGCGATGGACGAAGCGGTGCGCTACAAACGGCTGGTCAAAGGTGTCGCGCATAAACACGGGATGGCCGCCTGCTTTATGGCCAAACCGTTCGATGACCTGGCGGGCACCGGCATGCACATGCACGTCAGCCTGGCGGACAAGGACGGCAACAACCTGTTCGCCAGCGAGTCCCCGGACGGCACGCCACTGCTCAAACACGCGGTCGGCGGCATGCTCAGTACCTTGCTCGATTCGTTGCTGCTGTTCTGCCCGAACGCCAACTCCTACCGTCGATTCCAGACCAACAGCTATGCGCCGCTGGCAGCGACCTGGGGAGTGGACAACCGCACCGTGAGTTTGCGCGTGCCCGGTGGCCCGGCGTTCTCCCGGCACATCGAGCACCGCATCTGCGGCGCCGACGCCAACCCATATCTGGCGGCAGCGGCGATTCTGGCCGGCATCCATCGCGGTATTCGCGAACAGCTCGACCCGGGTGCACCCGTGGAAGGCAATGGTTACGCTCAGGCCGCGGAATTGTTGCCAACCGATTGGCTGACCACCTTGCGGGCGCTGGAAGGTTCGAGCTGGGCGCGTGAAGCGTTCGGCGGAGAATTCCTTGGCGTGTACCTGGCGGTGAAGCGCGCCGAGTATCGGCAGTTCATGGGCGAAGTCGGGGAGCAGGACTGGCGTTGGTATTTACATCAGGCCTGAACAAAAGCTGAACCATTCTCAAATAAGTTAAAAGTGTCGATCTCATAACAGGAGCCAACTAATCGTTGGCTTCTTTTTCACAAAAAATTGATGGTTGGCTGCCTAAAGTTAGTGCTGTCACGGTAAATGAAATTTTCACATTTGCCGAGGGCCCTTCTTTTCAGGAACAGCCAATCATTATGTTGAAGTTCAAGCCCGTGCGCCCGGAGTGGGTGACACTGATTGCCAGCGCCTTTCTTTTGACTGGCTTTAATTTAGTGCTCTGGCAGCACCTGTTTGATATCACCGCGTCCGACGGCAAGGGCATCGTCCTGCGCGTCGCGTTCGGCGTGATGATTCTCGCGGCGTTCAATATTGTGCTGACCTTCCTGGCGTTCCGGCGGGTGATGAAACCGGTGTTGATGCTGATCTTCATGATCAGTGCTGGAGTGGCTTACTTCATGAGCCAATACGGTGTGCTAATCGACACCGGCATGTTGCGCAACTTTGCGCAAACCAACGCGACGGAAGTGCGTGATTTACTCTCGTTGAAGTTGCTGGTCTATATTCTTCTGCTCGGTATTTTGCCTTCGTGGTTATTGTGGAAAGTTCCGGTTAATTACCGCCGCTGGCACCGTGAGTTGTTAAGTAAGGCACTGGTGAGTGTCGCTTCAGTCGCGGTCATCGGTGGTGTCGCTCTGGTGAACTATCAGGGGCTGTCCTCGTTGTTTCGCAATCACCATGAATTGCGTCTGATGGTGGTGCCGAGTAACTACATCGGTGCTTCGCTCGGTTTTATGCGCGAGCAAGTCGTTTCCGCCCGGCAGCCGTTCGTCAGAGTCGGTGAGGATGCCCAGCGCAATCCCGCCTGGCAGACTCATGGGCGTAAATCCCTGACGGTGTTGGTCGTCGGCGAAAGTGCCCGGGCCGAGAACTTCGGCGTTCTGGGTTACAACCGCGACACCACCCCAAAACTGGATAAGGAAGCCGGCCTGATCGCGTTCACCGATGTGCATTCCTGCGGCACGGAAACGGCCGTGTCGGTGCCGTGCATGTTCTCGAACATGGGCCGCAAGAATTACAACGCCAGCACGGCGAAGAATGAAGAGGGCCTGCTGGACGTGCTCAAGCGTGCCGGTCTGGACGTGATCTGGCGTGACAATCAATCGGGCTGTAAAGGCACGTGCGACCGGGTCACCCTCGATGACGTCAGCAACCTCAAGGACCCGGTGCTGTGCGCCAACAGTGAATGCCGCGACGAAATTCTCCTGCAAGGCCTGCAGCACTTTATCGACACCCTGGATAAAGACACCGTGCTGGTCCTGCACCAGATGGGCAGCCATGGCCCGGAATACTTCAAGCGCTACCCGAAAGAGTACGAACGCTTTACTCCAGTCTGTGAAAGTAATGCGCTGAACAATTGCAGTCGCGAAAGTATCGTCAATGGCTACGACAACACGCTGGTGTACACCGACCACGTTCTGTCGACGTTGATTGATACGTTGCGCAGCAACCAGGACAAAGTCGATACCGCGATGGTTTACCTGTCGGACCACGGCGAATCCCTGGGCGAATACAACCTGTTCCTCCATGGCACGCCTTACATGCTGGCACCGGAACAACAGAAACACGTGGCCATGCTGGCGTGGTTCTCCGACAGCTACCAAAAGTCGTTCTCGGTGGACACCCATTGCCTGCAACTTAGCCGCGACAAGCCCCTGAGCCAGGACAACCTGTTCCATTCGATGCTCGGTCTGCTGGAGGTCAACAGCAAGGTCTACAACCAGGATCTGGACATGTTTGCCGGTTGCCGCGGCGCCGTGA
Organism: Pseudomonas sp. LBUM1669; assembly: GCF_059695705.1. NCBI lineage: Bacteria > Pseudomonadati > Pseudomonadota > Gammaproteobacteria > Pseudomonadales > Pseudomonadaceae > Pseudomonas > Pseudomonas sp. LBUM1669. The sequence goes on from NZ_CP166784.1 coordinate 1,705,978, forward strand.
TCGACGGTGTGTTGGCCAAAGAGTAAGCGTTTCGACCTTTTTTTCACGTACCGGTCGCTAGCCTGCGACCGGTACATATTCCGACAAGAGTCATTGCACATGTCCGCGCAGCCCCCTTCCGCCATCGAGCTTGAGTTCGCCCGGCGCTACGATCAGGAACACGCCCGCGTCTGTCTTCAGTCGCGGCCGCGTGGCTTGGTGGGGCGCTTGACGTTCTGGCGCGACGAGCAACTGGTGCGCAACGCGTTAAAGGTCGCCGGTGAGCCGGGCTTGATTCTTGATGTGGCCTGTGGTGCCGGGCGTTTCTGGCCGGTGTTGGCCGAGCATATGAACCGCGTGATCCTCGCGTCCGACCCTTCGCAGGACATGCTCAACCACGCCCAGACTCACCATTCGCCAAGCTTGCTCAAGCGGATCAAGACGTTCCAGAGTTCAGCCTTCACCCTTGGCTTGTCGGCGAACGCGGTCGACAGCATTTTTTGCATGCAACTGTTTCAGCACATCGACAGCCCGGTGCATCGGCTAGCACTGCTGTCGGAGTTCCACCGTGTGAGTCGCGATACGGTGATTTTGGCGGTACGGGTCGATGCCCATTTCAAACTCAGCCAATCGGGCGCTAATGCCCGGCAGCTGGCCGGCAAGGCCGAGGTCGAAGCCGAATTCAGGCTCGCGGGTTTCAGCTTGCTCAGTCACCAGGACTTCCTGCCCGGTTGTGCACGGATGCGGGTCTACGTGCTGCGCAAGGCCAGTTAACCTCCGCTTGTCAGACATTTCTTGCCGTCTGGCAGGTCTTTTCGCTAAAGCTCTTGTTCAGTGGATGCGCGGAAATCGCCGGGGGCGATATATACTGCGCGCCATTCTTCAAGGGAGAGCCGTGTGGCCATCGATATTCACTGGATTCGCGACAACGATAGCCTCGGTCAGTTTTGCGCCGAGTGGCAGCAGCTGCCATTCGTTGCCCTCGACACCGAATTCATGCGGGTCGACACCTTTTACCCGATCGCAGGCCTGCTGCAGATCGGCGATGGCGTACGCGCTTACCTGATTGACCCACTGACCATCGACAACTGGCAGCCGCTGGCCGCGTTGCTGGAAAACCCGGCCGTGGTCAAAGTCGTCCATGCGTGCAGCGAAGACCTCGAAGTGTTGCTGCGTCTGACCGGCAGCCTGCCGGCGCCGCTGTTCGATACGCAACTGGCCGCCGCTTACCTGAACCTCGGTTTCTCGATGGGTTATTCGCGGTTGGTGCAGGAAGTGCTCGGCATCGACCTGCCCAAGGGCGAAACCCGTTCCGACTGGCTGCAACGTCCGCTGTCCGACACCCAAATCAGCTACGCCGCCGAAGATGCCTTGCACCTGGCGGAAGTTTTCGTACAGCTGCGTCCGAAGCTGTCTGACGACAAGTACGCCTGGGTCCTGGAAGACGGCGCCGAGCTGGTAGCCAACCTGCGCCGCGAGATCGATCCCTACGAGGTCTATCGCGAAGCCAAACTGGCCTGGAAGCTCTCCCGCGCCCAACTCGCCGTGTTGCGCGAGCTCTGCGCCTGGCGTGAGCGCGAAGCACGCGCCCGCGACCTGCCGCGCAATCGCATTGTGCGTGAGCACTCCCTGTGGCCATTGGCGCGCACGCAACCGGACAACCTCGGCGCCCTGGCGAAAATCGAAGACATGCACCCGCGTACCGTGCGTCAGGACGGCGAATTTCTGCTTGATCTGATCAAGCGCTCTGGCAGTGTGTCGCCAGATCAATGGCCGCTCGCCGTGCCAGAGCCTTTGCCGGTGGACGCCGCCAACCTGGTCAAACAGCTGCGTGCGATCGGCCAGGCCGAAGCCGAGCGCCTGAACATTGCGCCGGAACTGATGCTGCGCAAGAAAACCCTGGAAGCGCTGCTGAAGAGCGGTTACCCCAACGGTCCTTACCAATTGCCTGATTCGCTGCGTGGCTGGCGCCGCGAATTGATGGGCCAGGCGCTGCTCGACAGCTTGGCCACCGCCGGAGAACAGCCTTGAAACGTATTTGCTCCATCTATCGAAGCCTGAAGAAAAACGAGATGTACCTCTATGTGCTCAAAAGCGATGCACTGGAGCGTGTCCCGGAAAGTTTGATGGCCGCCTTCGGCAAACCTCATCACGCTTTCGACCTGGTGCTGACCCCCGAGCGCAAGCTGTCGCGCGAGGACATCACCGTGGTCCTGGAAAACCTTGAGAAGCAGGGCTACCACCTGCAAATGCCGCCGGCCGAAGACGAATACATCGAACACTTGCCGGAAGAATTGCTGCGACGCAACGACCCGATGTGATCGGCAGACAGGCTCAGTTCAGAGTCTGTGTGAAACACTGGAATGATTTTGGCGATGGCCAGGGCGACGGAGCGAAACTCCGTCGGCGGCCGTTTGCACTGTTTTCGAAAGGTTTGAACCATGCGCGTTCTGATTGCTGAACACGACCACCCCGTGTACGCCCAACTGTTGCGTCAGGCTGCGCCTGATCTGGAAGTGCTGACCAGCGGCGACTCCGCCGAACTGGCCAGCCAGGCGGCCGACTGCCCGATCTGGCTGGGCCAGCCGGACCTGTTGGCGAACCTGTTGCGCCAGGGCCACCAGCCACAATGGCTGCAATCGACATGGGCCGGCATCACGCCGCTGCTGGCCGACGGTTTGCGCCGCGATTATCGGCTGACGCGAGCGGTGGGGATTTTTGGTCAGGTCATGGCCGAATACGTCCTGACCTACATGCTCGGCCACGAGCGCGAAGTGCTGGCGCGGTTGGTCAGCCAGGTCGAGCGCAAGTGGGACAGTCGTCAGGGCCAGAGCCTGGCGGGACGCAAGGTGTTGATCGTCGGCACCGGTGACATCGGTCTGACCGTGGCGCAGTTCCTCGTGCCGTTTGGCGTCGAGTTGTACGGCATCGCCAGCGAAGCCCGCGAGCAGGCGCCGTTTGTTGAAGTCGGCGCGCTGGCGGACTTGCCACGGCTGGTCGGTGAAGTGGATTTCGTCATCAATCTGCTGCCCAACACCCCCAATACCCACGACTTGTACGACGCGGCGCTGTTCAAGCAGTTCAAGCCGACCGGGTTGTTCATCAACGTCGGGCGTGGTGTGGCCGTGGTGGACGCGGACCTGGTCGAAGCCCTGAAAGAAGGGCATCTGGCGGGCGCGGTCATCGACGTTTGCCGTCAGGAGCCGCTGCCGCAGCGTCATCCATTCTGGACCGCCTGGGGCTTGCTGCTGACCGGCCACAGTTCGGCACCGACCTCGCCATCGATGATGGTCAACCTGTTTGTCGAAAACCTGCGGGCGTACGAGGCGGGTGAAGCGTTGCGCGGGGAAGTCGACTTCAACCGCGGCTACTGAACCCACCGCTCACTCGAATAGTGTGCAAAACCTGTGGGAGCGAGCCTGCTCGCGATAGCGGTCTGTCAGTCAATATTTACGGAGACTGATACACCGTCATCGCGAGCAGGCTCGCTCCCACATTGTTTTTGCGGTGTCGCTTAGAGGGTGAAGTTGCCTTCGGCCGCCAGTTCGCTCAGCGGGCGGCGCGGGCTTGGCTCTTCGCGCGCTTGCAGGTAATCGGCCAGCGTCGCTTTATCGCCCAGTTTGCCCACGGCCACCGCCGCGTGCAGTGCGTAACCTTCAGGAATGTTCAGCTCTTTGCGGGTCAGGTCCTGGTCGAAACCGGCCATGCCGTGGGTGTGCCAGCCGCTGATGCTCGCTTGCAGCGCCAAGTGGCCCCAGGCAGAACCGGTGTCGAAGGTGTGCCACAGGGCCGGGGTTTCTTCGGTGGCGCCGGGTACCGCGAAGGTGGTTTTCGAAACCACGATCACCAATGCCGAGGCGTGTTGCGCCCAGCCGCGGTTGAATTCATTCAGCAGGCCCAGAAAACGCTCCCAGTTCGGCGTATCGCGACGCGCGTAGAGAAACCGCCAAGGTTGCGAGTTGTAGGCCGATGGCGCCCAGCGTGCGGCTTCGAAGAAGCTCAGCAAGGTTTCTTCGGGAATGGTTTCGCCGGTGAAGGCGCGGGGCGACCAGCGATCGGTGAACTGAGGGTGGATCGCATAATCGGCAACGCGTGGATTGGCACTCATCAGAGATTCCTTGCTTCGTTTGAAAGTGAGGGTCGGCGAAAACCTGCGGGCGCAGTTGGGCTGAGCGCTAAGGTTTTTCCAGAGCCTGGCAGTTCACCTGAATGCAACGCGGTTGAGCGTTAATGGCATTTGGGCATGGCTCCTTGCGACTGGCAAAGCTACGTGGCGGCGCAAAAACTGACAAGCCCCGTTCTACCGGCAGTCGCCAATGCTTGGCCCGCAAGGGCCTTGGCACTAGACTGGCGGCCTTTTCACCACCTGATGTTGATGCTCGAACCATGGCCGCCAAAGTCGAACCGTTCTGGATACGCAAAACCCTCGATCAACTCGATCCGCAGGAGTGGGAATCGCTGTGCGACGGTTGCGGTCTGTGCTGCCTGCAAAAGCTCGAAGATGAAGAAGACAATTCCGTCTATTACACGCGCATCGCCTGCAAACTGCTGGACCTGAAAACCTGCCAGTGCAGTGATTACCCGAACCGTCGTGACTTTGTGCCGGACTGCATCCAGCTCACGCCGGGCAAGGCCGAAGAGTTCCGCTGGTTGCCGCCGACCTGCGGTTATCGACTGGTCAGTGAAGGCAAGGACTTGCCCCTGTGGCATCACCTGGTGTGCGGTGATCGTGATGCGGTGCACCACGAACGCATTTCCCAGTCCGGGCGCATGCTCGCCGAAGGCAGCGTGGCCGAAGACGATTGGGAAGATCATCTGATTTTCCGCGCGGGTTAATGTGGCGAGGGAGCTTGCTCCCGCCTGAGTGCGCAGCACTCACCAAACAGGCGATAACTACTAAAATCGGGGCCGCTACGCAGCCCGGCGCGAGCAAGCTCGCTCGCCACAACAGGAGTGTCTATGGCTGTGGGATTGCGGCGGGCGTTGGTTGTTGGGCTATGGGCCCTGAGTTCGTCCGTGTGGGCGGCGAAGAAGGTCGATCTGGATTATCACGTGCGCCTGTTGCCGCAAAGCGACCAGGCCGAAGTGCGGCTGACCCTGGCCCAGGGCTCGGCGGTGCGCAGTCTTGATTTCGATCTGGGCGACGGCAGCCACTACAGCGATTTCAAGGCCGACGGCCAATGGCAGCTCACGCCGGGCAAGCAGGCGCGTGGGGTTTGGCGTCCGACCACTGACAAGGCGAGCCTGACCTACCGCGTGCGCATCAGCCATGGACGCAAGAGCGGCAGCTTCGATACGCGCATGACGCCCACCTGGGCGCTGATGCGCGGTGACGATCTCGTGCCACCGGCCAGACTCGATCAGCAGGACGGCATCGAGCTGGTTTCACGCCTTGAATTCGAACTGCCCAGCGGCTGGAAAAGCGTCGAGACCGCCTGGCCGCGCATCGGCAAGAACAAATTCCGCATCGATAACGTCTCTCGACTGTTCGACCGGCCGACGGGCTGGATGCTCGCCGGCCACCTCGGCAGCCGTCGCACACGGCTGGGGGAAACCGAAGTCACCGTCGCCTCGCCCCAAGGCCAGGGCATGCGCCGCATGGACGTGCTGACGCTGCTGACCTTTGTCTGGCCGCAGGTTCAAGCCGTGTTCCCCCGTCATCCCGTCAAATTGCTGATCGTCGGTGCCAACGATCCGATGTGGCGCGGCAGCCTGGCCGCGCACGAATCGATCTATCTGAATACCCGTCTGCCGCTGGTCAGCGAAAGCGGCACCAGCGCGGTGGTGCGTGAATTGGCGCAGGTGTTCGGGCGGATCAACGACAAACAGCGCAGCGACTGGATCAGCGAAGGATTTGCCGAGTATTACGCCATCGAACTGGTGCGCCGCGCCGGCGGTATGAGTGATGAGCGGTATGAGAGTTTGCACCGCAGGTTGGTCAAGGACAGCCAGAAAGTCACCACGTTGCGTGGCGAACAGGTGAACCCGGCGCAGGTCTCGAAAGCGGTGGTGTTGCTACAGGAGCTGGATCGCGAGATCCGTTTGAAAACGCGCAACAAGCGCTCGCTCGATGATGTGTTGCGCGGGGCGATGCATCTGGGGAGTGTGGATACCAAGGAATTTATTCAGCTCGCGCAAAGCGTGATTGGCGAGTCTTCCAAGGTCCTTGATACCGAGTTACTTCAGTAAAACCGCCTTCGCGGGCAAGCCTCGCTCCTACAGGGTTTTGGTGTTATCACGCCATTCCTGTAGGAGCGAGGATTGCCCGCGAAGAGGCCGTCAACCTCACCGCAACATCCAGATCAAACCCCGGTTTTCGGCGACTTCAACGAATCATTGCCCGTCACCGTCGCGGTATGGGTCGCCGCCTCGGCATTCGCCTTCAACTTGCTCAATTCTTCCCCGGCCCGCTCGATCTTCGCCCGAACGTTGTTCATGTCCTGACGGCTTTTCTCCAGCAGGCTTTTCGCCGAGCTGTGCCCGGTAATTCCGCGAGCCAGCGCGACTCCGCCGATGGCCACCTGGATCAACCCGAAAATACCGCCGCGACGCAGGCCCTTGCTCATCATCACCACGCCGCCAGCCAGGGAGCCGACGCGCTCCCAGCCGTGTACGTTCTGTTCGGAATGAGTCTGGAACGGGGTGGATTCAATGCGTTCTACGCGTTTGAGTTCGCTCATGATCTGTCTCCAGGCAGGAATGACTGCTTCAACAATAGATAGTTAAGCTGACTGCCGGGGCGGTCGGCTCGTTCCATCGAATGTGCGGTGATTCAGCGGAATTTTGCCCCGGAGCGGGTGTTGAGACCCTTGGACATGCGGTCGTAGAGCACGACGTTGACGGTGGCTGCCAGGTTCATGCAACCAGTGGTCGGGATGTAGACCACGTCTTCGCACCAGTCGCGAATCTCTTTATCCAGTGAACCGTCTTCCGGACCGAAGATGTACAGGGCGCGGTCCGGGTGGGTGTATTCCGGCAGCGAACGGGCGCCTTCGACCAGTTCCACAGCGACCGGGACGCAGCCCAATGGCAGGATTTTCTTCAAATCGTCGATGCCGATCAGCGGGATGTCGTAGTGGACGCGCTTGGTGTCGGTGACGAAGTCGGCGGCACGTTCGTAACGCTTGCCGGTGTAGAACACGGACGCCACGCCATAGCAGCCGGCGGCGCGCATGACCGAGCCGACGTTTTCCGGTGATTTGGGGTTATACAAACCAATGCAGCTGTACCGTTTGTCTGCCACGAGCGGGGTGCCTTCGGGAAAAAACGGCGATTATACGGGGATTGGGGGAGGGGTGTTCAGTTTGGAGATTGGTGGTGCCTGGGAGATTGTCTTGGCGGGCAAGACTCGCTCCTACAGGTACAGAGCCGATCACAATCTGGTGAACGACATATATCCGTAGGAGCGAGGCTTGCCCGCGAAGAGGCCAGTCCAGCCAATGAAAATCTTCAGTCGTCCTTCTTCATCAACCCCGCCAACGCCGCAAACGGGTTATGCGTCGCCTTGGCAATCTTCGGCGTGCTCAGCGAGCCTTCGTGAAAATACTGCTGGTCGGTATACCGGGAGTGTTCGTTGTCGTGGCAATACAGGCACAACAATTCCCAGTTCGAGCCATCCTGCGGGTTGTTGTCGTGGTTGTGGTCGCGGTGGTGCACGGTCAGTTCGCTCAGGCGCTTGCCGGAGAACTCACGGGCACAGCGGCCGCACACGTGCGGGTACATTTTCAGGGCCTTGTCGCGGTAACCCATTTCCTTGTCGCGCTGGTTGTCGGCGAGGATGCGATCCAGCTTCGAGGTATTGGTCGGCGTTGACGAACTCATGGGTTCACCTTTGTAAAAGACTGATGACGGTTATGACGTGAGTTTAGCTCAGCCCTTGAGCTTCTCGGCAATCCAGATGGTGTGGCGCGTGCCTTTGTTGCCATGGGCGAAGACCTGGACCTCTTCGGCCTTGAAACCGGCCTTCTTCAGTTTTTCGGAAAACTGCTTGTCGGCGCTGGCCGACCACACCGCCAGTACGCCTTTGGGCCGCAGGGCCTTGGCGCAGGCACTCAGGCCCCCGGCGGAGTAGAGCCAGCTGTTGGCCCTTTGGGTCAGGCCTTCGGGGCCGTTGTCGACGTCGAGCATGATCGCGTCGAAGCCTTGCGGCTCGGCTTGCAGGACTTTGGCCACGTCTTCCATGCGAATCACGGTGCGCGGATCGAGTAGCGGATTCCCGGCTTTCTCGCCTAACGGCCCGCGATTCCATTCCACCACGCCAGGCACCAGTTCGGCGACCACCACTTCAGCGGTCTTGCCCAAATGCTTGAGGGCGGAGGCGAGAGTGAAGCCCATGCCGAGGCCGCCGATCAGCACCCGTGAGTTCGGCCGGCCGGCCACCTTGCGGCACGGGATCTCGGCCAGGGCATCTTCGGAACCGTGCATGCGGGTGTTCATCAACTGCCCGCCGTCGCCGCCCTGGATCTTGATGACGAAATCCTCGCCATACTCGAACAGGCACAAGGCGCCGCCGTTTTCAGGGATAGGGGCGGTGTCGAGGAGAACGAAACGTTTCATGGAAATCTCAAATTGGGGGAAGGCAAACAGAGGCAGTTGGGAGTAGCCTGCCAATGACAACAAGGCCAACGGAGCCATTGATGAAGCGCACCATTCTAACGGTCATTGCCTTGGCCGCGCTCTCGATAACTGCAGTGCAGGCCCAGCAGTTGCAACCTCTTCCGATCAGCCCGGCGCCGATGCCCGGTTCGCCCGGCACCGCGACCCCGACGCCCTATCCGCAAATTACCCCCTCCACCGCGCCCAGGACCGGGCCGGGCAGCGGCGGCCCGCCACTGGTGCCGATCGAGATGCCCAGCCCTCCGACCAAGGATCAACCGGTGCCGGGGATTGAGCCGAACAACACGAAAACCAAATCCCCAGGCGGTTAAACCTGCTGCAAGAGCAGTTGCCCGTCGGCCATGCGCAAGCGTTTGGACAGGGCAACGGCGAGGGCGCGGATGATTTTGGCGGCGATTTTCGGCGCGTCGTTGATCATCTTTTCCAGAGAGTCCTTGCCCAGGTTCAGCAGCTGGCAGTTGCTGGCGGCCACGCAACTGGCCGAGCGGCGTTCGCCATCAAGCACAGCCATTTCGCCGAACGAGCGACCGCTGCGCAGGGTAGCCATGGTCACCAACTGCCCGTCGCCGCTGGTCTTCTGCACCGACACTTGGCCGGTGTGGATGATGCACATGAAGCTGCCGGCATCACCCTCATGGAAAATCTCTTCGCCTTCGGGGATGGTGCTGATGCTGAAGTAGCCGGAAGCGGCGGCGAAGTCTGCCGGCAGGAGTTGATCGAACAGGCCGCAGTCCATCAGCCAGTCGCGGATTTCGTTGTTCAGTAAGGTCGGTTCTGACATGTTGGCACGGTCTTTTTTTTGTGTCTGGTCTGTTCCGGGATCTGGCTTCACTACATATCCCTGTGGGAGCGGGCTTGCCCGCGATGACGATGTAACAGCCAACATAAATGTTGAATGTGGAGGCCTCATCGCGGGCAAGCCCGCTCCCACAGGGGAAAGGTGTGACCGAGGCCCGGTGTACAGGTCTTAAGACCGGATCATCGGGCCAAGTTCCTCAGGCAATCCCCAAAACCTTGAAAACAAATGCGTATTCGAGTGCTACGTCACGCAATCCCTGATAACGACCGCTCATCCCGCCATGCCCGGCGCCCAGTTCAGTCTTGAGCAGCAGGGGATTGGTGTCGGTTTTGGTCGCACGCAATTTCGCTACCCACTTCGCGGCTTCCCAGTACTGCACGCGGCTGTCGTTGTAGCCGGCGATCACCAGGGTCGCCGGATAGGCTTGCGCGGTGACGTTTTCGTACGGGGCGTAAGCCTTGATCCGATCATAGACGTCCGGCTCTTCAGGATTGCCCCACTCGTCGTATTCGGTAACGGTCAGAGGCAGGTCCGGGTCGAGCATGGTGTTGAGCACGTCGACGAACGGCACTTCGGCAATGGCCGCGCCAAACAGCTCTGGTCGCTGATTGAGCACCGCGCCGATCAGCAAACCGCCGGCACTGCCGCCGCTGATCGCCAATTGCGCTGAGGTGGTGAAGCCGTTGTCGATCAGGTGTTCGGCACAGGCGATAAAGTCGCTGAAAGTGTTGTGCTTGTGTTCCTGCTTGCCGGCGCGATACCAGGCCTCGCCCAGCTCTCCGCCGCCGCGCACGTGGGCGATGGCAAACGCCACGCCACGATCCAGCAAACTCAGGCGGGCGTGTGAGAACCACGGGTCGAGGCTTTCGCCATACGCGCCGTAGCCGTAGAGATACAGGGGCGTCGGCTGACCGAGAGCTTCGCGTTTGACCACCAGGCTGATCGGCACTTGCGTGCCATCGGGTGCCGTCGCCCACAGGCGCTGGCTGACGTAGGCGTCGGCGTCGAACGCGCCGAGCACCGGGGTTTCCTTGAGCACTTTCTGCTCGCCGCTGTCCAGCTCCAGCTGGCGGATTTGCGCCGGACGGTTCAAGGCTTCGTAACGCAGGCGGATCCGCTCGCTGACAAATTCCAGGCTGTTCTGCACATGCAGGCTGTACGCCGCATCCGGCAGTTGCACGCGGTAGCTCGGCAGGTCCTGCGGGTGGACTTCAATGACCGGCAGACCGCCGACCCGCAGGCTCAAAGTCATCGCGCCGACGTTCAGGCTCATGCCCTCGATCATCGTGCTGTCGCTGTGGGGGATCAGGTTCTGCCAGTCGGCCTCGGTGGGCGCAACACCGGCATCCACGGCGGTGTACAGGGCAAAGTTGATGCCGTCGCGGTTGGTGCGGATGAACCAGGCCCATTCACCGTTCAGCGTGCCGTGGTCGACGTCGTATTCATGGTCTTCAACCCGTGGGGCCAGGCAGGTAAAGGCCTGCTGCGGCTGCGAGGCGTCGAGGGCCCAGACTTCGCTGGTGGTCTTGCTGCCCAGGGACAGCAGCAATTGCTGCTCGGAGCTGGAGCGATAGCAATGCAGGAAGAATCGGCCGTCCGGCTCGTTGAACACTTCTTCGGCCGCCGTGCCGTCCAGTCGATAGCGCAGCAGTTTGTGCGGACGGTGGGTGTCGTCCAGTTCGCCGAAAAACAGCGTCAGGCTGTCATTGGCCCAGGTCATGCTGCCGTCGCAGTCCTGAAATTCCAGTTCGCTGACACGGCCGTTGGACAATTCCTTCACGAACAGCGTGTAAATCTCATCGCCTGTGGAGTCGATGCTGTAGGCCAGGCGCTGGTGGTCCGGGCTGATGCTGAATGCACCCAGGGAAAAGAAGCCGCCGTTGGCCAGTTCGTTTGGGTCCAGCAGCAGCTGTTCCTGGCTTTCGTCGAGTTGCAGGCTGTCATCCGCCGGACGCGGGCAGCGATAGTGGCGGGCGTATTCGTCACCGGCGGTGGTGCGCGTGTAATACAGGTACGGGCCCCAGGGGGAGGGCAGCGACAGGTCGGTTTCGAGAATCCGGCCCTTGATCTCTTCGAACAGGGTTTCTCGCAGCGCGGCCTGATCGACGGTTTGTGCCTCTTGATAGCTGTTTTCAGCCTTGAGGTAGTCGAGCACCGCGTCGGTGTCGCGCTCCTGCAGCCAGGCATACGGGTCTGAACCTTCAGCCTTGTGGGCAATCGGGGCGCTGGTGACGTTGGCGGATAAGGGCATGAATGGCTCTCGGACGTTGTACGGAATAGGGCGCGCGCGTGTCTTGATGCCGCTGCAAATCCCTGTGGGAGCGGGCTTGCTCGCGAAGAGGCCAGCACATTCAACATCTGTGTTGGCTGACACACCGCATTCACGAGCAAGCCCGCTCCCACAGGAGTCAGGCGTAGCGGCCAGGCATTGGAGCAAGCCTGACGGGCGAAAAGTCGTTACTATAAGCGCCTCTTTGCCTGCCTTGCCATGGACACCATGACCGAGAACGACTATCTGATCGCCTGGGGCCTCTACGCCTTTGCCGCTTTAGGCTGCCTGTTGGTGTGGATGCGCATCACCCGCTGGATGTGGCGTTGGTTGCGCGAACCGCTGCGGCTGCTGGTTGCGGTGCTGCTGTTCAGCCCGACCATCATCGACCCGGTGAAGGAAAAAGTGGCCCCGGCCATCGCCATCACTGCGCTCGATCTGCTGTTCAAGGTGGGCAACAACGCCTGGCGGGCGGTTTCCGACCTGTTCATGTACGGCATGATCGCCTTCGGCATTTACCTGGTGTTCGTGGCGATCCGGTTCCCTATTGAACGGGCTTCCAACGCTCGCAAGGAACAGGCCGCCGCCGCCAAGGCCGCGGCCCGGGCCGACGATCCTGACGACGATCTTCCGTTCGGCGGTGCCGGCGATGATCGTTACGGTCGTCCGCCAGTGCCGAGCAACCCTCAGCGATTGCGGGTCGAACCGCGTTTGTAACCTTGCCCCTGCCTTCCATCGAGAGTCCGAGCATGTGTGAGTTATTGGGCATGAGCGCCAATGTGCCGACCGATATCGTGTTCAGCTTTACCGGGCTGATGCAGCGCGGCGGCCGCACCGGGCCGCACCGTGACGGTTGGGGCATTGCCTTCTACGAGGGGCGCGGCCTGCGGCTGTTTCAGGACCCGGCGGCCAGCAGCGAGTCGGAAGTGGCGAACCTGGTGCAGCGCTATCCGATCAAAAGCGAAGTGGTGATCGGGCACATTCGCCAGGCCAACGTGGGCAAGGTCTGCTTGTCCAACACGCACCCTTTCGTGCGTGAACTGTGGGGCCGCAACTGGTGTTTCGCCCACAACGGCCAGTTGGCGGATTTTCAGCCGATCAAAAGCTTTTACCGTCCCGTCGGTGACACCGACAGCGAAGCGGCATTCTGCGATTTGCTCAACCGTGTGCGCGCAGCCTTTCCCGAACCGGTAGAAATCGAAGAACTGCTGCCGGAACTGGTGGCCGCTTGCGCCGAATACCGCAGCAAAGGCGTGTTCAATTGCCTGCTGAGCGACGGCGACTGGCTGTTCTGTTATTGCTCGACCAAGTTGGCCCAGATCACGCGGCGCGCGCCATTCGGCCCGGCGCGGTTGAAGGATGTCGATGTGATCGTCGATTTCCAGGCCGAAACCACGCCCAACGATGTGGTCACGGTGATCGCCACTGAACCTTTGACCGAAAACGAAACCTGGACCCGCTACGAACCGGGCCAATGGAGCCTCTGGCGACGCGGCGAATGCGTCAGCCAGGGCAAGACCGAATAAGGATCTCACCCGATGTTGCTCAGTTATCTACGGCTGGTGTTGTTTGCGGCGGGCCTGTTGATCGGTGTCCAGGTGCCGGGGTTCATCAGCGATTACGCGAAACGGGTCGAAGCGCATCTGATTGAAGCGCAGACCAGCCTGAGCGGTTTCCAGGGCACCGCCAATCAGTTCTTCAAGGGCGATATGCAGGCGCTGGTGGCCCATTACCGCGCCAGTGAAGACCCGATTTTTCGCAGCGACGCCGAGAGCCTGAGCACCTTGCTCACCCGTCAGCTGGCGCTCGATAAACAGTTCCAGGCCATGCAAGGCCCGTGGTACATCCGCGTCCTGCAGGTGGCGCTGGCGGCGGATCCGGATATTCGCAAGGAAACCTGGAACGGCTACAGCTACCAGATCCTGCTGACGCCGGAAGCGATGATCTGGGGCATGAGTGGCGCGTTGCTGCTGTCCTTCGGCATTGAATGCCTGTTCCGTTTGATCGACTGGGTGGTGCTGGGCGGCAAACGCCTGCGCCAGAGCCGGCCGATCGAAGACCGGGATGTGCGCGGCCTTTAATGAGCGCCACCGACCTGTAGCAGCTGGCGAAGCCTGCGTTCGGCTGCGAAGCAGTCGTCAATCCGGCGGTCTCGGTTTACCTGAAACACCGCGGTGCCTGGTTTCGCGACTGCTTCGCAGCCGAACGCAGGCTTCGCCAGCTGCTACAAGGTTAGCGCGCGAGGAGGATGTAGTTCTCACCAACCTTCTTCGCATACCCCTCCAGCACCTGCTGACACAACGCCACAATCTCCTCGACCCACTCCACACCCAGCCGCCACGACACCACGACCTGCAAACTAGGCAGCTGTTGATCGATGGCCAGCAGGGTCAACTCCCCCCGCGCCAGTTCCTCGGCCACCAGGACCGGCGGCAACGCACCAATGCCGAATCCGTCGCGCAGCAACCGGGTAATCGCCGACACCGAGTTCACGCAGTTCAGCCGCGGCGTCATCACCCCGTTCGCCTGCATCAGACTCAGAATGTCCTGATGCGGATGTGAGTTTTTCGAGTAAGTAATGATCCGCTCGCGCGCCAGATCGGCAATGCCCGTGTACTCGCGGTTGTAGATCGAATTGCTGGCCACAATCCAACCCATCGGATGGCTCGCCAGTTCAAGACTGCGCACGCTTTCCTGACGCACCAGATCGGTTTGCAGGATCAGATCGAGAAAGCCTTTTTGCAGCTGATCGCAGAGGTTGAGCGCCGTATCGGCCACCAGCTCGATTTCCACCAGCGGATAGTGATCCATCATCTGTGCCACCAGCGGGCTCAGCCACGTGTGAATCACCGTGTCCATCACGCCGATCCGCACGCGCCCGACTTTGCTTGAGCGCGTCTCGATCGACTGCTTGAGGGCTTGCATGGTGTCCATCATCTGCTCGGCATACTCGAGCACTTTCAGGCCTTCGGGCGTCAGGCTCACGCCCCGCGAGTCGCGCAAAAACAACTTCACCCCGAGCTCGCCTTCGAGCACCGCGATGCGGCTGGAAATCGACGCCTGGGTGGTGAAGAGCTTGTCTGCCGTCAGGCGAAAACTCTTGAGTCGGGCGACCCAGACAAAGGTCTCGAGAAACTTCAGGTTCATGGGGTCGGCTCGTGGCGGATAAAGTTTTCTTATGTCTAGGGCGGGGTTTTATTAGTTGGACGCAGCAGGGCCGGGCGCCCAAAAATCAGGCCATCCGGTTCCCACGATAGGCGTCGTCGGGGCTCAGAACAATACCAATAAAATTTGCACGGAGATTTGCCATGAGTGCGCCCGACACGCTCGACATCCCCAAGGCCACGGCTCGGCCGGGACCTTTCGATTGGTACCGCAACATCAATCAACAGGAACGCCGCACGTTCTGGAGCTGCAAGATCGGCTATGGCCTGGACGGCATGGACACCCAGATGCTCAGCTTCGTGGTGCCGACCCTGATTGCCATGTGGGGCATCACCACCGGCGAGGCCGGGTTGATTCATACCAGCACGCTCATTGCGTCGGCCATCGGCGGATGGGTGGCGGGGATTCTGTCGGACCGCATCGGTCGCGTGCGCACCTTGCAACTGACGGTATTGTGGTTCGCCTTCTTCACCTTCCTCTGCGGCTTCGCGCAAAACTACGAGCAACTGTTGATCAGCCGTACCTTGATGGGCTTCGGTTTTGGCGGTGAGTGGACCGCCGGCGCGGTGCTGATGGGCGAGGTGATTCGCGCCAAGGACCGCGGCAAGGCGGTGGGCATGGTGCAATCGGGCTGGGCATTGGGTTGGGGGCTGACAGCGATTCTCTATGCGCTGCTGTTCTCGGTATTGCCGCCGGAAGATGCCTGGCGTGCGCTGTTCATCCTCGGCATCGTGCCGGCGATTTTCGTGATTTTCGTCCGTCGACTGGTCAAGGACCCGGAGATCTATCGCGAAGCCAAGGCCAAGCAGGAGCCGGGCAATGCAGCGAAGTTCTACGAGATCTTCGCCCCCGGCATCCTCTTCACCACGATTCGCGCTTCGGTGCTGACCACGGGCGCACTGGGCGGTTACTACGCAATCACGTCCTGGCTGCCGACGTTTCTGAAAAACGAGCGCGGTTTGAGCGTACTCGGCACGGGCGGTTATCTGGCGATGGTGATCGTCGGTTCCTACGTCGGCTACGTCATCAGCGCGTATCTGACTGACATCCTCGGCCGCAAAAAGAACTTCATCCTGTTCGCCGTGGGCTCGTTCACCATCGTGCTGCTTTACACCCAATTGCCAGTCAGTAACGGCGTGATGCTGTGGCTGGGCTTTCCGCTGGGCTTCTTCGCTTCGGGGATTTTCAGTGGCATGGGCGCGTTTTTGACCGAGCTGTTTCCGACGCGGATTCGCGGTTCGGGGCAGGGCTTTTGCTACAACATCGGCCGGGCGTTGGCGGCGTTGTTTCCGTTGCTGATCGGTTTGATGAGCCAGAAGGTGCCATTAAGCGTCGGCATCGGGGCGTTTGCGGCGGTGTCCTACGGTGTGGTGATCCTTGCGGCGTTGAGCCTGCCGGAAACCCGTGGCAAGCAACTTGAAGCCCAATAACAAAACGACAGCAACTGATAATCTGTGGGCAACTGCCCCGCAGAAAAAAAGAAATTGCCTACAGGAGTGTTCACCGTGAGCCGCCTGCTATTGAACTGCGACATCGGCGAGAGTTTCGGCAACTGGACCATGGGTCTGGACGCCGAGGTCATGCCCTTCATCGATTGCGCCAACATCGCCTGCGGCTTCCATGCCGGCGACCCGAGCATCATGCGCAAGACCGTCAGCCTGGCCCTGAGCAACGGCGTGCAGATCGGTGCCCATCCGGCCTATCAGGATCTGGTGGGTTTCGGCCGCCGTTCCATGGCCTACGCCGCCCAGGAACTTCAGGACATTTTGCATTACCAGATCGGTGCCCTAGACGGCATCTGCCGGGCCCAGGGTGGGCGCGTCAGTTACGTCAAACCCCACGGCGCGATGTACAACGACATGATGGCCAACCCGGCGCAATTGCGCGCGGTGCTTCAGGCTGTGGCGGCGTATGACCGGACCTTGCCGTTGATGCTGATGGCCACGCGCGACAACAGCGCCGCCCAGCAATTGGGCGATGAATACGGAGTGACCCTGTGGTTCGAAGCCTTCGCCGACCGCGCTTACGACAGCGCCGGCATGTTGGTTTCGCGGCAACTGCCTGGGGCCGTGCACCACGATCCCGAGAGCATTATCGAGCAAGCGCTGACCATCGCCCGTGGCGACAACCTCACCGCCAGCGACGGCAGCGCCTTGCACTTGCGGGCCAATACCCTGTGCGTCCACGGTGACAACGCCAGTTCGGTGGCGGCCGTGCGCCGGATTCGCGAAGCCCTTGATCAGCAGAGCGCACCATGAAACCGCGGGTTGAGGTGGTGGCGCTGGATTGCCTGATGGTGCGTCTGTTCGATGAGATTGCCGAAGCCAACATGCCGTGGATGCTGGCGGCCAGCGAAAACCTGCGCGTTGCGTTCGCCGGGCATCTGATCGATCTGGTGCCGTCTTACACGACGTTGATGGTCCATTACGACCTGACCGCGTTGAGTCCGGCTCAGGCCCGGGAATTGATCGCCGAAGCGCTGATCGACCTGTCGCCCAACGCGAGCACCGGCGGCAAATGCCATGTGCTGCCAGTCTGGTATGACTTGAGCGTCGGTCCAGAGTTGAGCGTGTTGTCTCAGCGCAGCGGGTTGTCGGTGGACGAGGTGATCCGCCGCCACAGCGAGCGCGAGTATCAGGTGTTCGCCCTGGGTTTCGCGCCGGGGTTTGCCTTCATGGGGCTGGTGGAGGAAGTGCTCGCCGCGCCGCGCCTGAATACGCCGCGCAAAAAGGTCGCTGCCGGCAGTGTCGGCATCGCCGAGCGGCAAACCGCCGCCTACCCGGTGGTGTCCCCCGGCGGCTGGAACCTGATCGGCCGCACGCCGGCCAAATTGTTCGACCGCGAGCGCGACGGCTACAGCCTGATGCAACCGGGTGACACCGTGCGCTTTGAAGCGGTCAGCCATGCGCAGTTCATCAACCTGGGTGGTGACGACACGCCATTGGAGGCCCAGGCATGAGCCGTCTATTGATTGAGGCGAGTACGCCGCTGTGCCTGTTGCAGGACGCGGGTCGTTTCGGCGTGCGGCATCTGGGCGTGACTCAGGGCGGCGGGCTGGATTGGCGCTCGATGTCGTGGGCCAACTGGCTGCTGGGCAATGGAGTGGATGCGCCGGTGATTGAAATCACCCTCGGCGGATTCAGCGTGGTGGCCGAGGACGATTGCGTGTTGGCGCTGGCCGGGGCGGATCTGGGCGCGCAAGTGGAAGGTGAAGCGCTGGCACCTTGGCGCAGTTTCCGGCTGAACAAAGGCCAGCGATTACAGTTCACTCAACCGCTGCTCGGCGCTCGGGCTTATCTGGCGGCGCCCGGCGGGTTCGACGCGCCAAAGGTGCTGGGCAGCAGCGCGACGGTGGTCCGTGAAGAACTCGGCGGCCTGGATGGCATGGGCCGGCCGTTGGCAAAAGACGCTTCGTTAAGCTATCGCGGGAGCGCGTTGATATTGCTGCGGGAGTTACCGGCAGAACACCGGCCGGACTTCAAAGTCGATTCGCCACTGGATGTGGTCCTCGGCGCGCAGATTGGTGAGTTCAGCGGGCAAAGTCTGTTCGACGCCTTCAATAGCGTCTGGACCCTCGACAGCCGTGCTGATCGCATGGGCATTCGCTTGCTGGGAACGGCGTTGCAGTACCAGGGCAAACCGATGATTTCCGAGGGCATCCCGCTAGGCGCGGTCCAGGTGCCGCCGGACGGGCAGCCCATTGTGTTGCTCAATGATCGGCAGACCATCGGCGGTTATCCGCGATTGGGGGCGTTGACGCCGCTGGCACTGGCGCGACTGGCGCAGTGCCTACCGGGGGCGAAAGTGCGGTTGCGGCCGGTGGTGCAGGAGGTGGCTCATAGGGAGCAGATCGAGTATTTGCGGCGATTTTCAGACCGCTAAAAGCTTCGCGGGCAAGCCTCGCTCCTACAGGGTTGGTGCACGACGCACGAACACCGAAACCTGTAGGAGCGAGGCTTGCCCGCGAAGACGTTCTCACGGACAACAAAAATCTCTATTTGGAAAGAAACCGCATCCCTTCCTCCAACCCCCGTAACGTCAACGGGTACATCTGGTCATCAATCAAGTCCCGCACGATATTGGTCGACGACGTATAGCCCCACGTATCTTTCGGATACGGGTTGATCCAGATGACCTTCTTGTACTTTTCCATGAACCGCTGCATCCACACATAACCGGCTTCTTCGTTCCAGTGCTCGACACTGCCTCCGGCCTGGGTGATTTCGTAAGGCGCCATCGCAGCATCGCCAATGAAGATCACTTTGTAGTCGGCGCCGTACTTGTGCAGCAAGTCCTGGGTTGAAGTGCGCTCGGAAGTGCGGCGCATGTTGTTCTTCCACACCGATTCATAAATGAAGTTGTGGAAGTAGAAATACTCCAGGTGCTTGAACTCGGTCTTGCAGGCCGAGAACAACTCCTCGCAAATCTTCACATGCGCGTCCATCGAGCCGCCGATGTCGAATAGCAGCAACAGCTTGACGGTGTTGCGCCGCTCCGGCCGCATCTGGATATTCAGCAGGCCGGCATCGCGTGCGGTGTGGTCGATGGTGCCGTCGATGTCCAGTTCTTCCGCCGCACCCTGACGGGCGAATTTGCGCAAGCGGCGCAGGGCGACCTTGATGTTGCGCGTCCCCAGTTCCACCGAATCGTCGAGGTTCTTGTACTCGCGCTGATCCCACACCTTGACCGCTTTGCCCTGGCGCTTGCCGGCATCGCCGACGCGGATGCCTTCCGGGTTGAAGCCGCCGGAGCCAAACGGGCTGGTGCCGCCGGTGCCGATCCACTTGTTGCCGCCGGCGTGGCGTTCTTTCTGTTCTTCGAGGCGTTTCTTGAACTCCTCGATCAACTTGTCCAGGCCGCCGAGGGACTGGATCGCGGCCCGTTCTTCTTCGGTCAGGGAGCGCTCGAATTCCTTGCGCAGCCAATCTTCAGGAATCAAGGCCTGAAGGTGATCGTCGAGTTTTTCCAGACCGTTGAAATAGGCACCGAACGCCCGGTCGAACTTGTCGAAATGCCGTTCGTCCTTCACCAGAATCGCCCGGGACAGGTAATAGAACTCGTCCATGTCGGCGAAGGTCACGCGCTGCTTCAGCGCATTGATCAGGTCCAGCAGCTCACGCACCGAGACCGGCACCTTGGCTGCGCGCATTTCATTGAACAGGTTGAGCAGCATGGCGATCAGCCTCTTAGCGGGTGCCGCGACGGCTCATGAACGCCAGGCGCTCAAGCAATTGAACATCCTGCTCGTTCTTCACCAGGGCGCCTGCCAGCGGCGGAATCGCTTTGGTCGGATCGCGTTCGCGTAATACCGCTTCGCCGATGTTGTCGGCCATCAGCAGTTTCAGCCAATCCACCAGTTCCGAGGTCGATGGCTTCTTCTTCAGGCCCGGGACCTTGCGCACGTCGAAGAACACGTCCAGCGCTTCGCTGACCAGGTCTTTCTTGATGTTCGGGTAGTGTACGTCGACGATTTTCTGCAGCGTCACGCGATCCGGGAACGCGATGTAGTGGAAGAAGCAACGGCGCAGGAAGGCGTCCGGCAGCTCTTTCTCGTTGTTGGAGGTAATGATGATGATCGGGCGTTTCTTGGCCTTGATGGTTTCGTCGATCTCGTAAACGTAGAACTCCATCTTGTCGAGTTCTTGCAGCAGGTCGTTGGGGAACTCGATGTCGGCCTTGTCGATTTCGTCGATCAGCAGAATCACTCGCTCTTCGGACTCGAACGCTTCCCAGAGCTTGCCCTTTTTCAGGTAGTTGCGAACGTCATGGACTTTTTCCGTGCCCAGTTGCGAGTCACGCAGGCGGCTGACCGCGTCGTACTCGTACAGGCCCTGATGCGCCTTGGTGGTGGACTTGATGTGCCAGGTAATCAATTTGGCGCCAAAGGACTCGGCCAATTGCTCGGCGAGCATGGTTTTGCCGGTGCCCGGCTCGCCCTTGACCAGCAGTGGACGCTCCAGGGTAATGGCGGCGTTGACCGCCAGCTTCAGGTCATCGGTGGCGACGTAGGCCTGGGTGCCTTCGAACTTCATCTGCTAATCCTCGAACGGTAACGCCGACCTGAAAGAGGCAGGGCGGAGCGCAATAATTGTAGTCCTCGACTATAACGCGCAGGCCGGTCGACTGTGAACGCAGACGGCTTATTCAGTCCCTGAATGGGGCGTCACATCTTGACTCAGTCTCGGCGGCTGGCCAGTATTGAGCTATCGCCATTTTGGCGATAGCTTGCCCGGCATGTCTACTAAATACCGATTTCGCGATACGTACCGCATTCAGTTGCGCGAGAAAGATCATCCGCCGCCCATGTCCACCTGACCGGTGGCGGGCTCGATGTGATGCTCAGCCTGGAAACCGTCGAAGTGAGGGTGGGCAAGGCGCCGCCGCTGATTATCAAGGAAGCACTGGAGTGGGTCAGGGCCCATCAGATGCAATTGCTGGAGGACTGGAAACGATGTTACCCATGAAACGACCACGGCTGGCGGCTGTGCAGGCATTGCCGGACTACCGCCTGGCACTGACCTTTATCGACGGCCAGCAACTGACCCTCGATTTGAGTCGCGATCTGCACACCTATCCAGGCTTGCAGCTGTTGCTGGAGGCTGGCGCGTTCGAACGTGCAATGTCGGGTGATGATGGCTGGAGCGTCGAGTGGCCCGAGCAGGATATCCAGATCGGCGCCGACACCCTGTATCTGGATGCGCTCGCGCAAAATGCGTCGGACGAAAACACCCGGATCTTTATCGATTGGCGCGCCCGTACCGGGTTGCCGCTCAATCAGGCGGCCGAGGCGCTGGGCGTCAGCGCCCGCAGCATCACCCGATACAGCAGTGGCCGTGAAGCCGTGCCTCGATCATTGGCACTGGCCTGTCTGGGCTGGGATTTCCTGCAACAGCAATCGAATTCGGCACGGGCGGCGGAAGAAACCGGTCGCTACACCGTTACGCGCAAACCTTAGCCGGCCTCCGGTTTCGGCCGCTCATACCGCGCATTAAACGCTTGGACAAAACCATTACGTAAAATCTGCAAAAACGCCTGGAACGCGCTTATATCTTGTCGATGCACATTGCCGCTCAGTTCAACGCGAGTCGCAAACTGGTTCTTGCCCTGGTTTTTCAACACGGTTTCGGAACCGCCGACGATGGCTTCCCAGATGGAGCGGAAAATCCCTTTGTCCTTGTTTTCCACGTCTTGCTGCCAGTTGAACACGTCGACGTCTTTGAGCAGCGGTTTGATGTAGCCCGTCAGTTTGGCCTTCTTGGCCTGCGCTTCGATCACCACGTCGCCGTGACCGGCGTTGAAGTCGAATTTGCCATAGGCCGAGGCAAAGTCGTTCAGGCGTTTGAGTTCAATGTCCCTGGCCCGCAGGCGGAACTCGAAGTCTTCAAAGTTGCTTAAAGGGTCGAAGGTGGCCGTGGTTTCCAGTGGTGCGTGCCCCAGCAACAGCGCCTTGCCTTCAAAACGGGCGTCGCGTTTGCCTTCGGTATCGACCACGTTGGTCAGGTTGTAAATGCTGGCGTTGACCTGGGTGGCGTTCATGTTGACGGGGGGCTTGGAATTGAAGTTTCGAAAGCTGATCTTGCCGTCGTAAATGCGTATTTCGTTAAAGGTGAACGGCGCCAGTTTGCTCAACTGTGCGCGCCAGTCGGTGCCTTGACCGGTCTGGGAGTTTTGTTTGTTGGCGCCGCCGTCGACGAAGTTCACCTCTGGGTTGAAGAACTGCACTTCGGCCACCACAGCGCGGTCGGACCAAAGTGAGTGCCAACTGACAGAAAGGTCGATCAGCGGCGCATTGACGAAAGGCACCGGGACCTTGCCGTCGATCTTGACGATTTTCAGTCCATTGATTTTATAAGCGCCGCGCCACAGGGCCAGGTCCACGTCGGTCACCTGGCCTCGGTAATCGCCCATGTCCGCGAGCTTGTCGTTCAGGTAGTCGCGCACCAGGTAGGGCAGGGCGATATGCAGGGCAATCAGCAGCACAACGAGGCCGGCGAGGGTCCACAGGGGCCAACTGTATCGACGTTTCATGACGGCAAATCTCTGGCGGTGTAAAGCGATTGACTGCGGTGATGACCGGACGTTCGACCTGACTGGACGACCACCGGCAACAGGCATACCTTTGGGAGCTTATTCAACGCTGTACAAGGACCCAGCCATGAGCCGTATTTACGCTGACAACGCCCATTCCATCGGCAATACGCCGCTGGTGCAGATCAACCGCATTGCCCCGCGCGGTGTGACCATCCTGGCCAAGATCGAAGGGCGCAATCCGGGTTATTCGGTCAAGTGCCGGATCGGCGCGAGCATGATCTGGGACGCCGAAAGCTCCGGCAAACTCAAGCCTGGCATGACCATTATCGAACCGACGTCGGGCAACACCGGTATTGGCCTGGCCTTTGTCGCGGCTGCCCGTGGCTACAAGTTGATGCTGACCATGCCGGCGTCGATGAGTATCGAGCGACGCAAGGTGCTCAAAGCGCTGGGCGCCGAGCTGGTGCTGACCGAACCGGCCAAAGGCATGAAGGGCGCCATCGAGAAGGCTGCCGAGATCCTGGCCAGCGATACGGCCAAATACTTCATGCCAGCGCAGTTCGACAACCCCGCCAACCCGGCCATTCATGAGAAAACCACCGGCCCGGAAATCTGGAACGATACTGACGGCGCGGTCGATGTGCTGGTTGCGGGTGTCGGAACCGGCGGAACCATTACCGGCATTTCGCGGTATATCAAGAATACCCAGAGCAAACCGATTATCTCGGTAGCCGTGGAGCCGGTGGTGTCGCCGGTGATTACCCAGGCGATGGCCGGTGAAGAGATCAAGCCAAGCCCGCACAAAATCCAAGGGATCGGTGCCGGTTTTGTCCCGAAGAATCTGGACTTGTCGATGGTCGATCGGGTTGAGTTGGTCACCGATGACGAGTCCAAGGCCATGGCGCTGCGCCTGATGCAAGAAGAAGGGATTTTGTGCGGTATTTCCTGCGGCGCCGCGATGGCGGTGGCGGTGCGTCTGGCCGAAACACCGGAAATGCAGGGCAAGACCATCGTGGTGATCCTGCCGGATTCCGGCGAGCGCTACCTGTCGAGCATGCTGTTCAGTGATCTGTTTACGGATCAGGAGAATCAGCAGTAGGCGTTGCTTGATCTGTTGATCTGTTGATCTTCTGGTAAGAGGGCTGATTCACGTCAGCCCCCGTTCAGGAACCTTATGTTAATAAGTGCTTTGTTGCACAAACCTTAATACTGAATGTCTAGTTTTGCGGGTTCTTCCCGTGGCCGGGAATGTTTATCATGGCCGGCTGCCACGTCGGGTAAATGGCGTGGTGCGAAGAGTCTAATCTCAAGGAGCCGTAGATGACCTTTTCCTTTGCCGCGAAAGCGTCAGTGTTGCTGCTATTCCTGGGCAGCACCCTCTATGTGCATTTGCGCGGCAAGGCGCGATTGCCGGTTCTGCGTCAATTCGTCAATCACTCGGCCTTGTTTGCGCCTTACAACGCCTTGATGTACCTATTCTCCGGCGTGCCGTCCAAACCCTTTCTTGACCGCTGCAAGTTTCCTGAACTGGATTTG
Source organism: Pseudomonas sp. LBUM1669 (assembly GCF_059695705.1). NCBI lineage: Bacteria > Pseudomonadati > Pseudomonadota > Gammaproteobacteria > Pseudomonadales > Pseudomonadaceae > Pseudomonas > Pseudomonas sp. LBUM1669. Next base: position 1,730,373 of record NZ_CP166784.1, read on the forward strand.
CTGAAGGACAACTGGGAAGTCATCCGCGACGAAGCCATGCACCTGTTTGACGAGGGTTACATCTGCGCCGCCGAAAAGAACAACGATGCCGGATTCGGTTCGTTCTTCAAGAAAGGCTGGAAACGTTTCTACCTCAAGTGGTACGACAAACCCTTGCCATCCGCTGAAACCTTGTGCCCGAAAACTGTGGCGCTGTTGAGCATTATTCCCAGCGTAAAGGGCGCGATGTTTGCGTTGCTGCCGGGTGGCAGCCACCTCAACCCGCACCGGGATCCGTTCGGCGGTTCCCTGCGTTATCACTTGGGGTTGTCGACACCGAACTCCGATGATTGCCGCATTTTCGTCGACGGTCAGGTCTACGCCTGGCGCGATGGCGAGGACGTGATGTTCGATGAGACTTACGTGCATTGGGTCAAGAACGAAACCGAGAAAACCCGCGTCATTCTGTTCTGCGACATCGAACGACCGCTAAGTAACCGCATCATGACCCGCATCAATCGCTGGATCAGCGGCTTGCTCGGTCGCGCCACCGCACCTCAGAACCTTGATGATGAACGCGTCGGTGGAATAAACCAGGCGTATGCCTGGAGCAAGAATTTCAGTGACAAGGTCAGCGGCGTGGTCAAACGCTGGAAGCGTCGTAATCCCAAGGCATACCGTGTACTGCGGCCGGTGTTGGCGGTGCTGGTGTTGACGTTGTTGGGGTATTGGTTGTTTGGGTGATTCCAGTCATGGAAAAAAACCGCTCCTTGTGAGCGGTTTTTTTATGAGGGAATTCAAACGACGCGCCCGCGAGAACACCGTCAGGCTCTTCAGCTACAGGATTTGCCTACAGCGACCTGCTTTCGAGCTTTCGACCTGTATAGCTGATGCCGAAGTTGAGTCCGTCCCCTTGGCCTGTGATCGCTTGCATTCCATGTCCCCGCTATTGTCTGTATTCCCTTCAAGGCAGATCGAGCGATCACGCTGTCGTTACTGGCCCTTTGTTCAAGTCATTGCAATCTATGCCGCGCGCTGGTTATAGTCGGCGCTCGCCTGCTTTCCCGAGCACGGCCATCAAAAAAGATCAGCCCATGCCAGCTTCCCTCATCAATGCGGTAGTCGATTCAGCGGTCAACGCTGGCGTCGTGCCGTGCGGGGATCAGCAGCCTGCGCAGATCAGTCATTACCCCCCACCTGTCAGTAGCTCGCCGGTGTGCGCCGTCGTATCACCGCCAGGCGTTGGCATTTCGGGCTGATCAGCTGTCCCTGCTGCTCCCCCTTTGCCTGTCTGAAAAAACTACTGAACTTCAGCTTCGGCTGAGTTGGCTTTTTGCCTGATGACAGGTGGTATTCATGTTTGTCCTTTCGAAAAAAACCGCGCTCGCGGCGGCGTCCACGAGCCTGTTCGTTCTGCTGTGGAGCAGCGGTGCGATCTTCTCCAAATGGGGCCTGGCCCACGCTTCGCCCTTTGCCTTTTTGCTGATTCGCTTTGCCATTGCCTTGTGCGGATTGATGCTGCTGGTGCCGTTGCTCAAGCTGAAATTGCCCAAGGGCGGCAAGCCGATGCTGTATGCGATGGCCACGGGTGTGGTGCTGCTGGGGGCTTATCAGATTTTTTATCTGCTGGCCCTGGACCTGAAAGTCACCCCAGGGGTGATGGCCACGATCATGGGGGTGCAGCCGATTCTCACGGTGGTGATCATGGAGCGGCAGCGCTCTGCCAGCCGCATGTTTGGTCTGGCACTGGGCCTCGCCGGATTGATCATGGTGGTTTATCAGGGCATCGGTCTGGCCGGCATGTCATTGGCCGGGATGCTCTTCGGTTTGCTGGCGTTGGCGAGCATGACCTTCGGTTCGATCATGCAGAAGCGCATCACCGACAATCCCCTCGGCACGCTGCCGGTGCAGTACCTCGCGGGATTGCTGCTCTGCGGGATCTTCGTGCCGTTCCAGCCGTTTCATTTCGAACACAGCAGCGGTTTCATCGTGCCGGTGTTGTGGATGGGGTTAGTGGTGTCGGTGCTGGCGACGTTGCTGCTGTATCGCTTGATCGCCCGGGGCAACCTGGTGAATGTCACCAGTCTGTTTTACCTGGTGCCGGCGGTAACGGCGGTGATGGACTACCTGATTTTTGGTAATCGGCTGGCGGCATTGAGCATGCTTGGGATGGTGCTGATTATTGTCGGATTGGTATTTGTGTTCCGTAAAAACGCTTGAAACAAAACAAGGCCCGGGGCATGAGTTCCGGGCCTTGTTTATTGGCCAGCGCATGCTCGGCCTGCACCGAATTCACATCGGTAGCAGGGCACTGGTACTGGCTGCGTGGTCAGCGGTTTTCGGGGCGATCACGCCTTCGAGTTCACTCTTGCTTCCAGAATCATCCGGATGCATTGCTGCCCGAGGCATTGCAGAACGCCAATCCGCTGGGGATTCGGCGGTTGGTGGATGGGGAAATCAGTAGTCTAGCTTTGTAGTCGTCTGAGCTGACGCCATCGCGGGCAAGCCACACCACAAATCTACTTGGCAGCCACCCCAACAGCCTTCACTACAGCCGACTTCAACACCAACCACAACGCCGCCGCAATCAACACCCCGCCGTAGATATGCGCCATCGACAACGGCTCATCCAGTAACAGCGCTCCCCACAACACCCCGAACGGCGGGATCAGGAAGGTCGTGGTCATCGACCTCACTGGCCCGATCGAGCTGAGCAAGCGGAAGTAAATAATGTACGCCAGCGCGGTACACATCAGCCCCAATCCAAGCAACGACAACCAGACATTCCAGCCGCCCCAGCTTGCCGGCGGCTGGCTGATCACGCTGTAGCCGAACAACGGCAACAGGAACAGCGTCGCCCCGAGCATGCTGCCCAGCGCCGAAAGACGACTGTCGAGACCGCCCGCGTGGTCAAGCCAGCGGCGGGCCAGGAACCCGGCAAAGCCATAACAGGTGGTGGCGAGCAGGCAGGCGGCGGCGCCCATCAGCAACTCCATGTCGAACGCCACCGGACCGGCACGGGTCAGGACGCCCACGCCAAACAGCCCGAGGAACACCCCGCCAAGCTTGGCGGCGGTGAGTTTTTCATGGAAAAACAGGCCGCCGATCAACACCCCCATCAGCGGGAAGAGATCGGCGGTGTTATGATGGAGTCTTTCCAGTGAGGGAGACCACCCATCATGCCCACCGCGTTCAGCTACGTCCGGTTCAGCTCCGCCCAGCAACAACACGGTGCCAGCCTTGAGCGTCAGGAGGGCATGGTGAGCCGGTGGCTGCTGCAACACCCAGACTACACACGATCCACAGACCGTTTCGCCGACTTGGGTATCTCAGGCTTCAAGGGCAAACACCTTGATAATGCCTTCGGTCGCCTGTTGGCCGCTGTGGAGTCTGGTGTAATCAAGAGTGGCGATTGCATCCTAATCGAAGCGATTGACCGTGCCGGACGCCTTGAGCCAATGGCGATGCTCCCGCTGTTGAGTCAGATCGTAAACGCCGGGATCGACATCTTCACGCTGGACGATGGAATCAAATACGACAAGGCGTCTGTGAACTCGAATCACTTGTTCCTGTTGGTGGCAAAGGTGCAGCAGGCTTACCAGTATTCGGACACGTTGAGTCGTCGTGTCAAAGACGCCTACACCCGCAAACGTGACAAGGCAGCAGCCGGGGGAGGGGTCACACGCCGTACACCGTTGTGGCTGGATAACGACGGCAAGTTGATTGAAGACTTGGCCCCCGTCATTGCATCGATATTCGAAGACTACGCCGCTGGTATTGGTGAGCGGCGAATCCTTGCACGGGTACGTGGGCAACATCCTCTACTGGAGGACTTGAACCCTACAACGATCAAGAAATGGCTCCGTAACCCAACCGCCGTTGGGCGCTGGAATGACCTTGAAGATGTGTATCCCGCCGCCGTGAGTAAGGAGCTGTGGTTCCGGGTGCAGAAGCGTTTGAAGGACGGCAAGAAGATCAAGTCTGCATCCTCGGTCTATCTGCTTTCTGGTCTGGTTCGTTGTGGTCGGTGCGGTAAGAACTTCGGTGTGGTGAGCACCAAACGTAGCCCGCCTGTGATGTTGTGCATGGGTCGTCATAGGCTTGGTGCTGCTGGGTGTAGTAACAGCCGCTCAATCCCTTACCGGGTGCTGATGTTCGTCTGTTCTCAAACATCACAGTCAGCTCTACAGCGTGCCGCCTCTGGTCAAGCGCTGACAGCAGGGGAGAAGCGTTTGATTGAGATCGAAGGTCAGCTATCAGATTTGCATCGCCAGTCGGAGAACGTGATTGAGCTACTGGCAGAACATGGCAAAACCATGCCGGGTATATCGGCCAAGCTTGCGCGGTTGTCTGCCAGTGTCGAAGCGCTGGAATCAGAACAAGCATTGCTGAAAGCTGCGCCATCTGAGGTGCCACTTGATGAAGTGATAGACCTTGAGAACGATTTGCTGCACGAAGACCCGCAACGGTTCAACGCAATGCTTCAAGCTGCTGGCTATGCCATCGTGTGTGAGGGCACTACGATGTTCGTAGAAGAGCCTTCGATTTTGGTTGGGGGTGAGCGTCAGGTGTTCGAGTACAAGGGTGCAGATCGCGCCACAGAGACGTACAGGGTCGAGACTAACGGCATGTACAGCGACACGATTGAAATGGATACACCCCGGCAAATTGCTGCACGTGTCGCCGCCTACGATGCTTTTGTGGCGCAGGAAGAGGGGTAGGGTATAAGGCTATTGTGCCAAGTGTTACGATGAATAAGCCAAAAACACGGTTTCACTTGACTTATAGAAAATGTTGTATTTGACAAATGAAGGTTTATGCCTCATACTAAGCTTAACGGGTATAGCTTTTCGTGCGGCGATTTCGCTGCACCCTCCGCAACACCAGCAACAAACCAAATTCAAACATTAAGACCGACCCAGTCCGCTGAGGTTGGTTTTTGTGTGGCCGAAGGTTTTCAGAATGCCTTCTGACTCCAGTCACAAGTCTGGTGGCCAACTACTTGTAGATCAGGCTGGGAGGCCTCCGAGTCGCTGACAGGGCGATGATCGAACCTTTGTCAACTGGCCGTACTGTTTACAAGGCAGTTCATTCCACTCCACAGCAAGTGGGCCAAAGCTGAGAGGGCGTGTAGTTGATTCCTCCGCGCCCTCGAACCAAATTCTTGATACAACTCATGTAACTTCGGATGACTCGTGCATTCAATTGGCCGGACATTGTTCCGGCCAAATTTTGGCCAGAGTTCTATCTGTGACATGAAATCAACAACCAAACATCTGTGACAACTTCAATTCAGGAGGTGGCCCCTTATGGCCCTAGTTTTCCAATATTGTGAGACTTGCGGTATTCGCTACGCCAGTCGGACAGTACGTAGCAAGACCTGTTCAAGTGCATGCCGTCAACGAGCATGTAGAGCAGCCAAGCAACAAAGTGCAACACCCACAGCAACACAACCAACCATAAAAACAGAAGGAAACAACACCATGAGTAAACAAACACCAATGCAGTTTGCTTTCAGCCAGTCTGAATATGAAGCTCGCTGTGAAAATGAAATCGCTTTCTACAAATCTCGCATCGAGAAGCCCTTTCAGGGTGTCGTCGGCGCTATCGTCGAGTCTTCACCGAGCAACCTAACGCTGCAACAGTCTCTCGCTTACTACCATCAAATGCTTACTGATGGTTACACGCCACTTGAGGAAATGTCAGCTCTACCGACTGCAACACTATTTGATAGTTTGCTCGGTTCATTTGTCACTATCTACCTGATGAAGCCTGACGCTCAGCAGGAAAGTGATTGTGCGAAGATTCGTCGGGAAACCAAGGTTCGATATGAAGCGGAGCTTGCAGCGGCTCTTGAGGCTGAGATTGACCGCCAAGTGGCATTGTCGTTGGCTAAAGATGAACGTGACCGCCTACAGGCCGAACAACAACAACGATTGAGCCGTGAGCAAGAAGTGCGGGATGAACTCGCCGCAAGTCGTGCCAAGCTTCGTGATGAACTAATTAAATCTGGCAGATTGACTGCCGAAGGAAACGCACAATGACCAGACAAGAGGTTGAGAAATCCGTGCGAGATTCGCTATATGCGGAATTGACACGTCAGCGCCAGATTCAACAGGCGTTACAAGACGACGATAAAGAAACCTACGCCAAGCTCATTGGTGAGATGGTTGATGAATACCTTGCTGACAATGGAAGTGCAGAATGACCGATAAAATCGATCCAAGCACTCTGTCAGGTACGGAGTTGCTACTACGCCAGAAGTATGCTCAAGACACTATCGCTGTAGGCTCTCCAGAGGCCGCTATAGAGGCCGTAACTAAACAAGCGCTACCAACAGATAAAGAAGCCTCTTCCGAGGCTGTAGCAGCGTTTAAGGCGGCTCTGGAACTACTTGCTGCAAGAGAGCGAGCCAACAAGATTATTGAACTTGCGAAACAAGCAAAATTGACTAAAGGAAAACAATGACAGAGAGCGCTACACCGAAGGAGTTGAAAAAATCTCCGCAACACCACTCGATTACAAAAATGACCGACCACCCAAAGATTCGCATGTTCACATGTGCAATGGGGCAATGGCTTCGAAAGTGCCACGGCTACGATGTCGATTACTCTTACCGTTGGGTTAAGACTCAGAATGGGTCTATCTACTTCGCCCTGTCAGGTTCTCGCAGTGTGCAAACGGTCTTCGCAGATTACTTGGATAATAACCAAGGCGATTATTACGCCAGTGCCACCGTTGCCCAATACGGACGCAATGCAGCGGAATTCAACCGTGCATTCGACAAACTGCTGGAGTTGAAACACGGTCGCGGCGCTTATGGTGAAAGAGTATGAACTCAGAAGTCATTGCAAAGCTGGTAGGGCTCCTTGAATACAAAGTTGACCTTTCAGGTCTCCTGAAATTCGAACGCGGGTTAGCTCAGGCGCACCAAAAGATGCTCGCCCTCAGTCGCGAAGCTGATGCCCTCGGCAAGAAACTCGGCACCAAGATGGGCATCAAGGTTGATAGCGCCGGACAAGAGAAACTAGCCAAGACAGTCCGTGCAAACCTTGATCGTGAGTTGAAACTTGAGAACGCGGTGCAGCGTACACGCCGTGCCACTTTCACCGCTGAGCTTGCAGGTCAAAAGCTGGTCAACCTTCGCCGGAAAGAAGGTGCAGCAATCCAGTCCCAGGCACTGCGCGACAAGATCAGTGCGGCTGTTCTTGATGCTAAAGCATCCAAGGCCGAAGCCGAGCGCTTGAAGGTGCAAGGTGTAGCTGTGAAACAGGCTCAATCCATTGAGCAACACAAGGCTCGCCAAGCTCGTTGGGAAGCCTTGCTCACCCAGCAACAGCAGAAGACCGCCATCCTGCAACAAAAGCAATATCAGGCAATGACAGCCACCCAGAGAGCCGAGTTTGCGCTACAGCAAGCCCGAGTGAGAGGACAACGAGCAGCGGAGAAATTCACCGCGTCACAGCAGGCCGCAAAGATCCGCTCCCAGCGTCTAGATGTGAGCCATGCCCAGAGGGCCGAGCGCTTCGAATGGGCGAAAACTCGACAGGCTGCTTGGGCCGCGAAGCAGGCAGCTCCAGCGCCTTCAACGGGCTTCATGGGGCTAGGTGCAGGTTCCTTTGCCCTTGGTGGTGTTGCAGGCGGCGTTGCCGCTGTAGTGGCTGCGCTGAACGCTATTTCTGATCGTCTTGATAAGCGTCAAGCCGACGCCAGCGAGAGCCAAACCTATCGCAATATCTTTGCTCAGGTTGGCGGTAAGAACCCAGCTAATGCAGAACGCGCTGAGAAGGCTTTCGCTGAAATGACTGAAAAGTACGGGATGACCAACACAGCCGAAACAGCCGCCGACTTCCGTGTATTCATGCTGAGCCAGCAAGCCAAAGGCATCGCAATGTCTAAGTCATTGGCCACGTATGAAACGCAACTTGCAGCGTTCCGGGCGGCTGGGATGACCAAGACCCAGCAGGACCGGGCCGTAATTCAGCTCCAGCAGGTGCGAAGTGTCGGCAAGGCGGACACAGAGGACGTTCGGACCTTCTCCGAGGCAGCACCTTTGATTAAGCAGGCAATCGTAGAGGCTTGGGGTCAGCGCACTAAATACAAGGGAGACAACCTAGACGGTGCGTTCATGAAGTCGATTCCGAAGGGTGGCGTTCTCCCTGCTGACTTCGAAGCGGGTTTTGCTCGATTCGTATCTCAGCAGCAGGACACGTTGGCCCGTCAGATGGTGAGCATCGATGCTCAACAAACCCGCCTCGACAATGCCAAGTATTTGCAGCAACAGGAAATCAACGCCTCGCCCGAACTGGTCAAATCCATCGCCGACCGCATCGCCGCCGAGCGTGAACTTGTTGACGCGCTCACCCCAGTCAAACAGTCGTTAATGGAGTTTGAAGCAGGGTTGATGCGTGTAACTACAACCATGACTCGCTGGATGATCGGTCGCGACTCAGACGGTAATGTCACTACAAACGCCATGCAAAAAGATACTAATCCAGCACCCGGCTCAGTTGGTGCAGCACTTGGCCCAAGAATGAAACCAGCCGCGCCAGATGAACAAGCGAGTTTGGATGATCGTGCTAAGCCGGGTATGTGGAACAGTTTTCGCCGTCTCCTGAGTGGTGGTTCTCTTGCAGACGATAAAACAGTAGCAGATGAGAACAGAGCCCGATGGGGCAAAGTGAAAGTTGATGCTGGGGGAATGTTTAACAAGCTGGATTTGTCTAAGTTTGGTGCTGAGCCACCAGATGAAACCGGACAGGTGAAACAGTTCCGTATGCCGCGTGAATTTACAACCGAAGACATTATGTATGAGGCAGCAAAACGTCAGCGCGATAAACAACCTGTCCAGCCATCATGGCTTGGTCCCGGCGACCTCAACGGGCAAGTTATTGCCCCACCTGCTGAGAGCAACATTGATCAGTCGCATACGGAAATTAACGTTTCTGTAAATGTAGACGCTCGCGGCATGTCACAGGAAGAGGCGCAGAAGTTCTCAGCCGAGGCCGCACGGGAAGCAATGAAAGAAGAGTTTCGCTCGACTCTTGCCAGTCAAAAGGAAGTCGAGTAATGAACGGTATCATCCGCGCCATTATGTTGGCTTGTGCCTTGCAGATTATAGCAGGAGGGGTCTTTACGACCTTCATGCTAGATCATGCCAGCGCTGTATCAGAGCAATACACCGACAATGCATTACGACTGCAATACAACCAGATGCAAGTTCAGTTCAGCGATGAGCGCAGTTCAATGAAAGAATACGTGGAGAAGATTGTTGCTCTACGTATCAACCAATCAAGAGGAACCAAGTAATGATGCAAATCTATACAAGTGCAATGGGGGCGGCGAAAGCCGCTCACTACTTCTCCCATCTTCTACGACGCCCTGTAACGCGCTATATGGCTGTTGGCAAGTATGGAGCGCCACTCTGGGTTGTCTCTTTAGATATCACCTCCCACAACGCACTGTAGAGCGCTGTAGCGGTAGTTTGGCTAAGTGTAACTACCCGAATATAATACCCCTTGACAAAACAGGGTCAACAGGCGTATAAAGGCGACTCTTTCCAGCAATTCGCACCGAACGTTCTCGACATACCCAGTGTATCGTTAGGCGTCGGTTTGTGCCGTCTGGAATTTGACCCTGCCCAACCAAGAATGAGGCGTTTGCCTATGTAACGAACTATATAGAGGAGATATAAAATTGAGTAAAAAATTACCGCTTTCGCAAAAGTTTCGCACTAGCAACATTGATGGTTTCCGAGTCGATCAGGAGACCGGAGAAATCTACGGTGAGTACATCACCACCCAGTACACACCTACACAAGAAGCTTGCGAGCCACCTCAACCCGCTATCGATGGCATACAGGAACGATACCTGATTGATCCAGATTCTCATGTGGTCGTCGGTGACTTCGAACCGAGCGTAATTCCTGTCGGCGTTATTGACTTGGATGCCGTGAGGGCCAAGCGCGGGCCAAAGCCGAAAGTCTTCGTTAATACACTCGCACCTTTTATTCAGGTGGCCCATGCCGAGGGTATGGGGTGGGTAGATGACTTTGTTTACGGTGCCTGCTACACGTCCGGTGGGGTGAGTAACGGAACGCTCAACGTATCGCCTACTGATGTTCTGAGGGTGTGTATGTTGCCTATGATCAGCACGGAGACCGTTAGGTCTGTAATTCGCAACCGAAGCTTTGAGCCAGTCTCCGAGAGCCAGGCACGACGCCTAGCCAATGCGGCCAAGTTTGCCATTGGCGGAATTGATCTTTACCTCTCACGCAAACCCGAGGTGATGGAAATCCTACGGTATGAAGTTGATTTCATCGCTTCGTACAGGGCTACACTGGTGGGGGATTTGACCGCGTGAAATACACGCGGATATAGAGAGTGTAACGAACGATCCGAGACCGAAGGTCTAAGTGGTTACGCAGTTGAATTTAATTACACGCGGATAAGAGAGAGAAGCGAACGTCAGTGCGGAGCACTACAGTTTAAACACGTTGATGGACAATAGCCGCATCGTCCCGATTCAGGATCAGCCCACCGTCAATTACAATAATATCGACACACATCAAAGCTCTTCGCTTTTGATCTGCTACACCGAAGGTGACGTGCAATAGCTGTCAGCGACCGCTGACGGGGTTACTACTGAATGCATCCGCATTCATTTATGCACCGAAGCAAAAGGCAAGATCAAAAGCAAGAGCTGGATTTTTGTTTATTTGTATTTGTGTCGAGGTACACCCGAAGGATAGTCGGCGGTCACGCCATAGCTGAGTCAAGATGAAAGCTAAACGCTTTCGGTGCGACCACCTTGTGGCGAAGCCAACGAGCTGCCCACGCCAAGGCTAACCAAATACACACACGCAGAAGAAACGCTCCTGATCTTCCCGGCGAAGCCAGCGCCTAACCCGGCGTATCGGTTTATCTCACCGCTGAAATAATCATTATCCGTCGCGTCAGCGATAACTATGTCAGACACAACTATGTCACAACTAGATCATAACTAACGATTGCAGTCCGTTAATAACGATCTACAACAAGATCGGTTTCTAAAATAAATTTGCAGAGAGTTGAAAGTAGGTATAGCGTTTGCTTCAAGCCTCCCCGCATCAACCAAGAGATAATTGATATGCCTACTCACGTGCTGCTTTCGTTCGACCTGAAACAGAACACTACTACAGGGCATCGAGACTTCTTCGATGAATGTTTGGAGGCTTGCGGCTGGGAGGACTGCCCCGAGGTAAGCAGCACCAAGACCAAGGCTTTTAAGGGTGGGGATGTAGAAGAGAGCAAGGTTACCGCGATAATGGAAGTTTACCAAGCTGCACTCCGCGCCAATATTAAGGAAACTTCCTTTGTCATCCAGTGCGGAAACTTAGAGCCGGTTAGCAAAACGTTTCTTCACCCTAAGCTCAACTTGTCGCTAGATGAGCGCCTCAAGCTTGCATTGGAAACCTCGGCCATATCTCAAAACAACCGGGGTGAAAGCCTATGAAAACCTATCGTGTCAGCGTCTTTGATAGATTCTATTGATGGTGTGCAGTCAGCTACACGCCAGTGTTTCCGGGGGCTGTAGGGTAAGTGGTATCAAGCTGGCGCTCGTGGGACTGCTCAAATTAGAGATATTGTTCAAAAAACGCCAATTGAGCACGGAAACGCCAATTTACTACAAGTAATCGCTTGCTATCACTTGCAAAGCCTTGCGTCAAGCAATTTATCGTTGCTTTGGCAGAATTTGTGTGTAAGTGTGCGTTTGGGGATTCACCCCAAGGGGAGAACGCAATGACCGACTTCACCCAGCAGGAATACCAAGAAACTCTTGCAGCAATCGCCAGCGGCGCCGTTACAGAGTGCATGGAGCCATACCGAGAAACCGACTGTGGAATGTTCCGCACCCTTCACAATGCCGGATACATCGACGGAACTCAGGTGAGCACTCTCAACAGGTTTGTCCTTGTAGACATGGCTCTGACTCCGAAGGGGCATATGGCTCTCACTGCATTCAAAAGTGCGCCACTGTGGTGAGCGACTATCAAAGCCTCTTCGATGTACCGATTCGGGTATAGCTCAGGCAGTACCGTTAATCGGCCTGTTTGCCTGTACCGAAAATATCCCTTTCGAAACCCTAACGAGTACACCTATAATCGGTACATCCAAAACGGTATAGGAGGGGTTTCAAATGTTCATACGTGCCTACCTGAGAGCATCGACAGATTCACAGGACGCTACACGTGCAAAAGACCAGTTGAAGGAATTCGCTGCTGCTAGTGGGCAGCGTGTCGCAAGCTGGTATATCGAGAATGAATCAGGCTCTACCCTGCAACGTCCTGAGTTGTTCCGTCTGCTGGATGATTGTGAGGCTGGCGACATCCTGTTGATTGAACAGGTAGACCGGTTGTCCCGGTTGAATGACGCTGATTGGAAGAAGCTCCGTGCGATCCTCGACACCAAGGGTGTGCTGGTAGTGGCGCTGGACTTGCCCACCTCTCATGCCGCCATGCATCCACCTCGCAACGGTGACGACTTCACAGGCCGCATGTTGGCTGCGATCAACTCGATGCTGATGGACATGCTGGCGGCTGTTGCAAGGAAGGACTACGACGATAGGCGCCGCCGTGCTGATGAAGGGATTGCTAAGGGGAAGCTTGCCGGGGTCTACACAGGCCGTCCAGTTGACGAGAAACTACACGCTCGAATCAAGGAATGTCTCGCTGCTGGCATGAGCCTTCGCAAGACTGCAACGACTGTGGGTTGTGCCTTGTCTACAGTGCAACGAGTCGCTTCAAAGGACTGAGCCTCAATGACTGCACCCAATGCCCGCCTTGAGCGGGCTTTTTATTGCCAATTGACATAACCAGCGTCAGATGATATGTGTAATGCCTTCTGTAGCCTCCTGAGAGGCCGCTACAGGCGTTCCATCCTACAAAGTGCTACATAGGTAGCTGTAAGCTCTCATAGAGGCGTGTAGAGGCTTTCAGGAGTGATCGCATCAAATGAGAGCGGTTCTTATTTCTAATTTTCTAGCGAATAGATAAGCCCCTAGAGGCGAGCGTTAAACAGCGCGGTAATCCCTCACAAAATTTTGCTACTGATATACTCGCCGCCTGCTCACTCACACCATCGCGTTTATGCAGGGAGACAGTCCCCCGGTGCGAGTGAGCCCCACATTATTTTTCCAGACCAGAACACAGACTGACCCCACCCCGTGCAACTCCTGAAAAATCGGGGCCAGTTTCTGGAAAATATCGCCCTATGGTTTCGCCGTGTCCATGGTGCACTGTTTCAAACGATCAGTGTCCGTGCCGCCGCTTTCACTGGTATCAATGTCGCCGTTACGGTCGAGATGAATTTCAGTTGTTAGCCACTTGGGTGTGATACTGACGCAATGTCTACGCTCATTGTTTCTCCACCAATAAAACTCCATAAAGAACTCGTCATCTGGGAATATGTGCCCAACATCGCCAGTTGTCCCACCCGGATTTAAGTCACCCCGGACGATTGTATGCTGCGTATTCAGGACGTAACTTATTCTCTTGGCTCCGTCTTTCGAATAGAAGATATAGACCTTTGGCGGTGCGTAATACCAAATTGCAACCGCTGCCAATAACAGCAGTGCAATCCAGCGTCCGATGTGCAGCGGCCTTTTCTCATTGGCAGACATGCTCTCGAACTCCCTTCGCCCAATCCGCTATAGGCACTGCCAGCACCTTATTCATGATGATTTTCGCGGTAATGCCACCATTGGGATACTCCCTGTAGAGGTCCATCCCTATGATGATAGATACCCTATCAGGCACATCGTCCCAAGCTCGCATTCCTTCAACACCTTCCGTTCTACGCGGTCCTTTGAATCTGTCAGAGTCTTGCGCTTGTCGATATAAGTCTGAGCCAATTTGCTCAACACCGGCCCCATCCAACAACACCGTATCGGTAAGCCCGCCTGCTACACCTACATACCCGTAGTGGATGTTCGACCAGATGTCATAGAAGTAATCGTAGTCTCCCTGTTTGTGCCAAACACCACCAATAATCTTGGGAATCTTTTTCTTGTGATCCCAGTCCATGCCCTGCCCAACTTTCCCCGTCCATATCGCAAAGGCTGCTGCTTTCTTTGCCAGAGCAATATTGTTGAAATTCGGTGCCCCTCCCATACGTGCGAGCAGCGGTAGTTCTGCGAACTGTTTCGCCGCCACGGCGGGATCGTAGTCAATGAGCTTTTTCATCTCCAACACTGCCGGATCTTGGATGTTGCGATTCATCTCGTCAGCGATGTAGCTGGCCAGTCCTTCCATCTGGTCAGGGTCATTGCAAACAGCGGGTTCTGTCTTCTCGGCTTTCGGTGCGTTCGGATCTACCAAGGCATTCGCCGCTGTAGCTTTCTCCGTCAGATTCGGATCAGCCAGCAGGGTTGCCATGCGTTCATCATCAAAGGTGCCATCAGGACGGATCGCCCCCAGAGCAGCAAAGTTGATGATCGTAGAGCCGGGAGTAATTCCCATAACAAACCCACCGCCGACATCACTTGACCCGGTGATGATTGTTCCGCCGTGGCTTGTGGGACTGCCCAAGTGAGCCATGGGGCGCCCATTCACTTGTATAGAAGGAAAACCGGTGGTGATAACCGCACCACAGCCGCATGTATCGCCAACACGAGCAGCGCCCATGAAGTTGATATTTACGTCAGCGCTAGCAGAGGCAATAGGGGTTGTGCCATGACCCGGCAACGGGCAGACATGTTTGTCACCCAGTCGTGCAGAAGAAATCATTCATCGTCCTTGAATCGCTGTGGGGAGTTCCAGAAGAGGGCGCAGGATAGCGGGTTGGGGCGAGGTGTTGAATAGTGGCAGAAGGCTAGAGCACTATCCCCACATTGCCGCTCTTGACGGCGTGGTGGCGTTGAAAATCGCCGAGTAACCGGCCGGCAGCACCTGGGCCGCCACGGAATAGAGGGTCGCCGGAATCCCGGAGTTGATCACCCCGAGCAGCATCACCGTCTTGAGCTTGCCTTTGAAGTCCCAGCTGATGCGCATCAGGCCGAGGATCACCAGCAAGCCGACGGCGGCAATCGACACGCGGAAAAAGGCCGTGGGGATTGTGCCAATCACGGGGGCGATGATGCGCATGAACAGAAAGCTCGCGCCCCAGATCGCTGCCAGCGACAGTAAACGAAAAATATCGACAGGGCTCACGGGGCACTCCTTCCTTGATGGGGACGAGAGTGTTGCCGAGCGCCTTATCCAAGGCAACCGAAAAACGAGCATTTAATTCTGGAAGACCCCGGTGGCGAGGCGGCGGAAAAAATTACGCTTCTCCTGCACCCTATTCACTGGCTAAGCTCAGGGCTCACGAATTCCCGCAGAGGTCTCACCATGCCGCAGCAATGGCCAGCCGCCGACATCGCCCGAATGATCCTCGATGGCTTTGACGATTACCGCGAGCATTTCCGCCAGATCACCGACGGCGCCCGGGCCCGCTTCGAGCAGGCCAAGTGGCAGGAGGCGCAGGTCGCCTCGGCTGCGCGGATCAATCTGTACGAAGAAAAAGTCAGCGAAACGGTAGAACGGCTGCGCAACGCGTTTGACAGCGACACGCTGGACGTCAGCTGCTGGCCGCTGGTCAAAAGCGCTTACATCACCCTGATCGACCTGCGTTTCGACGATGAGCTGTCCGAGACCTGGTACAACTCGATTTTCTGCGGGCTGTTCAGCCATGACCTGATCAGCGATGGCTGCATGTTCATCCACACCACCCGGCCCAGCCTACGCCGGGCCCGCGCCGCGCAAACCCGAACCTATAAGCCCCAGGGGCAGTTGTCCGGCATGCTCACGAGCATTTTTGCCGATTACAGCTTCAGCGAGGATTACGCCGACCTGGCCGGCGACCTGCGTCGCCTCGAAGCCCAACTGCGCGAGAACCTGCCGGATTGGGTGTGCAAGGACCCGGAACTGAGCGTCGAGTTGTTTTCCTCGGTGCTCTACCGCAACAAGGGCGCGTACCTGGTGGGGCGCATCTACACCCGGGACGAACAATGGCCGCTGGTGATTCCGCTGCTGCACCGTGAAGGTCGCGGGATCCAGATCGATGCGTTGATTACCGACGAAGCGGACGTGTCGATCATCTTCTCGTTCACCCGCTCATATTTCATGGTGGATGTGCCGGTGCCGGCGGAGTTCATCGGTTTCCTCAAGCGCATCCTGCCGGGCAAGCACATCGCCGAGTTGTACACCTCGATCGGCTTCTACAAGCACGGCAAGTCCGAGTTCTATCGGGCGCTGATCAATCACCTGGCCAACACCGACGACCAATTCATCATGGCCCCCGGCGTGCGCGGTATGGTGATGAGTGTGTTTACCCTGCCGGGTTTCAACACCGTGTTCAAAATCATCAAGGACCGTTTCTCGCCGTCGAAAAACGTCGACCGTGCCACGGTGATCGAAAAATACCGTTTGGTAAAAAGCGTCGACCGCGTCGGGCGCATGGCCGATACCCAGGAGTTCGCCGATTTTCGCTTCCCGTTGAGCAAGTTCGACCCTGCGTGCCTGGAAGAGCTGCTGGAGGTGGCCGCGTCCACAGTGTCGGTGGAAGACGACACCGTGCTGATCCGCCACTGTTGGACCGAGCGGCGGATGACGCCGCTGAACCTGTACCTGGAAAACGCCAACGAGGCGCAGGTCCATGAGGCGCTGGAGGATTATGGGCTGGCGATCAAGCAACTGGCGGCGGCGAACATCTTTCCCGGCGACATGCTGTTGAAGAACTTCGGCGTCACCCGGCACGGTCGCGTGGTGTTTTATGACTACGACGAGATCTGCTTTCTGACCGAAGCCAACTTCCGCCACATCCCGCAACCGCGTACACCGGAAGACGAGATGGCGTCCGAACCGTGGTATTCGATCGGGCCGCTGGATGTATTTCCCGAGGAGTTTCCGCCGTTTTTGTTTGCCGATTCCGGGCAGCGCAAGTTGTTCGATCAGTTGCATGGCGAGCTATACAACGCCGATTACTGGAAAAGCCTGCAGGAAGCCATCCGCGCCGGCAAGGTCATCGACGTGTTCCCGTATCGGCGCAAGGGCCTCGATAACGAATAACTCCCCTGAGTGAACCCCCTGTGGCGAGGGAGCTTGCTCCCGCTGGGTCGCGAAGCGGCCCCAAAACCATCCACCGTCGTGTTTCAGATACACCGCGATGACCGGATTACGACTGCTACGCAGCCGAGCGGGAGCAAGCTCCCTCGCCACAAAAGCAGGTTGCATTCGTCGCCGTGCACGCAAATCTGCGACAATCGCCCCCCTGCGCCACTTGACGACTTATTGCGTACCTGATGACTGACGAATCGCCTTCCATCGACAAACTGCTGAAAAACCTCGATCACGCCATGCTCGCCGACCGCCACCGGCTGCGGCGGCAGTTGCTTGAGCTGCGCAAGAAACCTGACGAGGCCAAGCTGGCCCAGTGGGCGACGCGCCTGCAGGCGTCTTGTGACCAGGTACTGGCACGGCGGGCCAGCCTGCCGGTGATTCGTTACGACGACAGTTTGCCGATCGCCGCCAAGCGCGACGAAATCAAGGAAGCGCTGCTCAAGCATCAGGTGCTGATCATCGCCGGCGAGACCGGCTCGGGTAAAACCACCCAGTTGCCGAAGATCTGCCTGGAAATCGGCCGTGGCCAGCATGGCTTGATCGGCCATACTCAGCCGCGTCGAATCGCTGCGCGCAGCGTGGCCAGCCGAGTTGCCGAAGAACTGGCGACGCCGTTGGGCGCGCTGGTCGGCTATCAGGTGCGGTTCGAGGATCAGAGCGATTCCAACACCCTGATCAAGCTGATGACCGACGGCATCCTGCTGGCGGAAACCCAGAACGACCGCTACCTCGAACGCTACGACACGATCATCGTCGACGAAGCCCACGAACGCAGCCTCAACATCGACTTCCTGCTCGGTTACCTGAAAACCCTGCTGCCCCGTCGTCCGGACCTGAAAGTCATCATCACCTCGGCGACCATCGACCTGGAGCGCTTCTCCAAGCATTTCGACGACGCGCCGATTGTCGAAGTCTCCGGCCGCACCTTCCCGGTGGAAACCTGGTATCGCCCGCTGACCCTGGAGCAGGACGAAGAGGGCAACCGCGTCGAGGACGACTTGACCGTGGATCAGGCGATCCTCGCCACCCTCGACGAAATTGCCGCGTTCGAACGCAGCGAACGCAAGAGCCCCGGCGATGTGCTGGTGTTCCTGCCCGGCGAGCGCGAAATTCGCGACGCCGCCGACATGCTGCGCAAGGCCCAGCTCAAGCACACCGAGATTCTGCCGCTGTACGCGCGGTTGTCGCCGGCCGAACAGCAGCGGATTTTCCAGTCGCACCCTGGCCGTCGCGTGGTGTTGGCGACCAACGTCGCGGAAACCTCGCTGACCGTGCCGGGCATTCGTTACGTGATCGACAGCGGCACCGCGCGCATCAGCCGTTACAGCTACCGCGCCAAGGTCCAGCGCCTGCCCATCGAAGCCATTTCCCAGGCCAGCGCCAACCAGCGTAAAGGTCGATGCGGTCGGGTCGAGCCGGGTATTTGCATTCGCCTCTATGGCGAAGACGACTTCATCGGTCGCCCTGAATTTACCGACCCGGAAATTCTGCGCACCAACCTCGCGGCGGTGATTTTGCAGATGCTGCACCTGCGTCTCGGCGAAATCACCGACTTCCCGTTTATCGAGCCGCCGGATGGCAAGGCCATCAGCGACGGATTCAACCTGCTGCAAGAACTCTCGGCAGTGGACCGCAACAGCCAGTTGACCCCGCTCGGTCGCCAGTTGGCGCGCCTGCCGGTGGACCCGCGCATGGGCCGCATGCTGCTGGAAGCGGCGAAACTCGGCAGTTTGCAGGAAGTGCTGATCGTCGCCAGTGCCATGTCGATTCAAGACCCGCGCGAGCGTCCGCCGGAACGGCAGCAAGCGGCGGATCAGGCCCACGCGCAGTGGAAAGACGTGGACTCGGACTTTGCCGGGTTGGTCAATCTGTGGCGCGGTTTCGAAGAGCAGCGCCAGGCGCTGACGGCGAGCCCGCTGCGCAATTGGTGTCGCAAGAATTTCCTGAATTACCTGCGTCTGCGCGAATGGCGCGACTCGCACCGTCAGTTGAGCCTGATCTGCCGCGACATGCAGTTGAGCCTGAACAAAGAGCCGGCGGATTACCCGAAGCTGCACAAAGCCGTGCTCTCCGGACTGCTCAGCCAGATCGGCCAGAAAGCCGATGAAGGCGATTACCTTGGCGCCCGTCAGCGGCGTTTTTGGATTCACCCGTCCTCCGGGTTGGGCAAGAAGCGCCCGCAATGGCTGATGACCGCCGAACTGGTGGAAACCACCAAGCTCTATGCGCGCATGGTCGCCAAGATCGACTCGGACTGGATCGAGCCGCTGGCCGGTCACCTGATCAAGAAAAACCACTTCGAACCGCACTGGGAGAAGAAGCGCGGCCAGGTCGTGGCCTTCGAGCAGATCACGCTGTTCGGGCTGATCGTGGTCGGTCGCCGGCCGGTGCATTACGGGCCGATCGATCCCGTCGTTTCTCGTGAGTTCTTTATTCGCGAAGGCTTGGTGCGCGGCGAGATTCAATCCAAAGCCAAGTGCCTGACGGCCAATGCGCAACTCCTGGAACAACTCGACGAACTGGAAGCCAAGGCCCGGCGTCGCGACATTCTCGCTGACGAGGAGACCCTGTTCGCCTTCTACGATGCGCGATTGCCGGCGGAGATCCACCAGACCGCAACCTTCGACAGCTGGTACCGGATCAACAGCCAGAAAGACCCACAACTGCTGATCATGCGCGAAGAAGACGTGCTGGCCCGTGAGGCCAGCGAAGTCACCGCACTGCATTACCCGGACACCTTGCACATCGGCGATCTGGAACTGGCCCTGAGTTACCACTTCGAACCGAACCACCCGCGTGACGGCGTGACCCTGCGCGTGCCGGCGCCGTTGTTGCCGATGCTGCCGCCGGAACGCCTGGAATGGCTGGTGCCGGGGGTGATCGAGGCCAAGTGCATCGCGCTGGTGCGCAACCTGCCCAAGGCCCTGCGCAAGAACTTCGTGCCGGTGCCGGACTTCGTCAAAGCCGCGTTGCAGCGCATGACCTTCGCCGAGGGCTCGTTGCCGCAGGCGTTGGGCCGCGAGCTGCTGCGCATGACGGGCGCGCGGGTCAGCGATGAGGCGTGGGCGGAAGCTTCGCAGCAAGTCGACAGTCATTTGCGGATGAACCTGGAAATCGTCGACGGCCAGGGCAAGTTCCTGGGTGAAGGGCGTGATCTGGCGGAGTTGACCGCACGTTTTGCCGAAGCCAGCCAAGCCGCGCTGGCCGTGCCGCAAACCGCGAAAAACCAGCAGCCGGTGGAGCCGAAAGTGTTTGCCGCCGTCGCCGAGAAAACCCAGCAGAAGATCGCCGGGTTGTCGATGACGGTGTATCCGGCGCTGGTGGAAGAGGGCGGCACAGTCAAGGAGGGGCGTTTTTCGACCCCGGCCGAAGCCGAGTTCCAGCATCGCCGCGCCTTGCAACGATTGCTGATGCAGCAATTGGCCGAGCCGGCGAAGTTCCTGCGGGGCAAGCTGCCAGGGTTGACCGAGTTGGGGCTGATGTACCGTGAGCTGGGGCGCATTGATGCGCTGGTGGAAGACATTCTGCTGGCCAGCCTCGACAGCTGCATTCTCGAGGGTGAAGACCCGTTGCCACGGGATGGCGCCGGGTTGGCCTCGTTGGCCGAGCGCAAGCGCGGTGGCTGGACCGAGCACGCCGAGCGCCTGGCCAGATTGACGCTGGAGATCCTCAAGCTCTGGCACAGCCTGCAAAAACGCTTCAAGGGCAAGATTGATCTGGCGCAAGCCGTGGCCCTGAACGACATCAAGCAGCAGCTGAGTCATCTGGTGTATCCGGGGTTTGTCCGGGAAACGCCGATGGCATGGCTCAAGGAATTGCCGCGTTACCTGAAGGCCGTCGAACAGCGCTTCGAGAAGATCGGCGCTCAGGTGCAGAGGGATCGGGTCTGGAGTGGCGAACTGTCCGGTCTCTGGACCCAATACCAGACCCGCGCCAACAAGCACGCCCAGGAAGGCAAGCGTGATCCGCAGTTGGAGCTCTATCGCTGGTGGCTGGAGGAATACCGGGTTTCGCTGTTCGCCCAGCAGTTGGGGACCAAAGTGCCGATCTCCGACAAGCGCCTGAACAAGCAATGGACCCAGGTTGAACCCTAGCGGGGACTGCTTTTGTAGGAGCCAGGCTTGCCGGCGAAGGCGTTCTTGAGGGCGCCTTCGCCGGCAAGCCTGGCTCCTACAGGTATTGTGTCGTTCCTTCGGCGGGCGTTTGCTCTTGCAAATAGGGCCAAATCCCAGCGTTTATGGCAAACTTCGCGCCTATAAACGCCGGCCCCGCGGTTTTGAGCCTCTTCAAGGTTCGGGCGGATCGGAATAAAGCGATGCCAGGTGTGCTCCCCGTGACGGGAACAGACCCTTTGTGTGTTGGTACGTCGGTGCCAACGCTTTCTGCCTGAACAGATTAGAGAAACGACCATGCATAACGTCGTCATCAGCGGCACCGGCCTGTACACCCCGGCCAACAGCATCTCCAATGAAGAGCTGGTGCAGTCTTTCAACGCTTACGTCGCGCAATTCAACGCCGACAACGCTGACGCCATCGCCCGTGATGAAGTCGAAGCGTTGACCGAATCCAGCGCTGCGTTTATCGAAAAAGCCTCCGGCATCAAAAGCCGCTTTGTCATGGACAAGGACGGCATCCTCGACCCGCAACGCATGGCACCGCGTCTGCCTGAGCGTTCCAACGACGAATGGTCGGTGCTTTGCCAGATGGCCATCGGCGCGGCCGAACAGGCCTTGCAGCGTGCCGGCAAGACCGCTGCCGACATCGACGGCGTCATTGTGGCGTGCTCCAACCTGCAACGCGCCTACCCGGCCATCGCCATCGAAGTCCAGGAAGCGCTGGGCATCCAGGGCTTCGGTTTCGACATGAACGTGGCCTGCTCCTCGGCGACCTTCGGCATCCAGGCCGCCACCAACAGCGTGCAACTGGGCCAGGCCCGGGCGATCCTGATGGTCAACCCGGAAGTCTGCACCGGTCACCTGAACTTCCGCGACCGTGACAGCCACTTCATCTTTGGCGACGCGGCGACGGCGGTGATCATCGAACGTGCAGACCTGGCGACGTCCAAGCATCAGTTCGACGTGGTCAGCACCAAACTGCTGACCAAGTTCTCCAACAACATCCGCAACAACTTCGGCTTCCTCAACCGCGCGGCGGAAGAGGGCATCGGTGCCAAGGACAAACTGTTCGTACAGGAAGGCCGCAAGGTGTTCCGCGACGTCTGCCCGATGGTCGCCGAGCTGATCGCTAAGCACCTGGAAGAGAACAAGCTCAACGTCGGTGACGTGAAGCGCTTCTGGTTGCACCAGGCCAACCTCAGCATGAACCACCTGATCGTCAAGAAACTGCTGGGCCGCGAAGCCACCGAAGAAGAAGCCCCGGTGATTCTCGACACCTACGCCAATACCAGCTCCGCCGGGTCGGTGATTTCGTTTCACAAACATCAGGACGATCTGGCCGCCGGTTCCCTGGCCGTGCTCAGTTCGTTCGGCGCGGGTTACTCGATTGGCAGCGTGATTTTGCGCAAGCGTTGATGGGGACGGCTGTCGTTCTTTCCTCTGATTCGCGACGGCTTTTCCTACAGCCGAAACAGTCGGGACGCTGTAATTTTCGGAAATGACAGCAGGACGTTGCCGACGGCGACGCCCTGCTGAGTCATTTTCGAGGTCAGGACAAGGGGTTTGTGAATGGCGGCTGACGACGCACAACTGCTGCAACGATTGCTGGCAGGTGAACAACAAGCTTTCAAAGAGTTGGTCAGCACTTACCAGAGCGCTATGCGAGCGGTGGCATATGCGATCGTCGGCAGCCGGCATGCTGACGAAGTGGTGCAGGATGCGTGGTTGTCGGTCGTGCGCAATCTGAGCAAGTTCGAGGGGCGTTCGAGCCTCAAGACCTGGTTGCTGACCATCACCGCCAATGCGGCAAAAGGGCGATACAAGCAGAACCGTCGCGAAGTGCTGCTCGACGACATTCCATCGCCCCATGGGACGATCGATGACGATCGTTTTTCATCCGGCGATGGCCATTGGCTGGTGGCGCCGTTCGCCTGGCATCAGGACACCCCAGAGGCGTTGCTCACCGAAAGCGAGCTGCGCGAATGCCTCGAACATACGTTGCTCAGCCTGCCGGAACTGCAGCGTAGTGTGTTGCTCCTGCGGGAGCGTCAGGGCCTGGAGCTGGAAGTTATCTGTAATCTTCTGGACATCTCGCTCTCCAATGTCCGCGTGCTGCTGCATCGGGCACGGTTGAAGGTCTTTGCGACCGTGGAGCATTTTGAGGAAACCGGTGAATGTTGACCTGTAAGGAGCAAGTGGCACGTTCCAGTGACTATCTCGATGGCCAGTTGAGCTTTCGGGAGAAGTTGCTGGTGCGGCATCATTTAATGTTCTGCCCCAATTGCCGGCGGTTCATTCGTCAGATGCGTCTGATGCAGGCGACGCTGCGGGTCTTGCCGGAGGAAGCGGTGCAGGAGGTCGATGCACTCGCCGAACGTCTTGCTGCGGAGCGTCGCAAGGACATTCCGTAGAGTCGTGGCGTGATCGCAGGGAAGAGAAGCAGTCCGGCGTGGAGGCATCGAACGGATGATGGGGATCGATCCATCCACGCCAGACTGTAAAAACGCCTCAAGCATCCATGACCTGAGGCGTGGAACGGCTTTGCTTAGAACTTGGCTTCGGCGTCCAGTTGCAGGGTGTTGATCTTCGAATCCCGCAGGGTGGCGTTGGTGTAGTCGGAGTCAGCCATGAAGTACGTCGCGCCGAGGGCGAAGTTCTTGTCCAGCTCGTAGCTCACTTTCAACTTGCTGCCGCGCGCACCGGTGAAGCCGTTGGCGAAGTCGGAGTCGGTGAAGGCGCCGACCACCGCGTTACGCTGTACGTCGCGATAGTTGTAGTCCACGCCGAAGCCGAAGACTTTGGTCTTGACACCGGCCAGCCAGGCCATGTCCTGATCGTTGCTCGCACTGTCGTTGTTGGCAACTTGACCGTACAACGATAGCGGCATTGGCAGGCCGCCGATGTCGATCTGACCAAAGCCTTCGTACACTTTGAACTCTTCGCCCGCGCTGTTGCCGTTGATGGCCAGTGTGGCGGTGTCCTCGTCGTTGTCGTAAGCGTAGACACTGCCACCCAGCGTCATTTTCAGGTTGTCAGTGATCGCGAAGCGCGCCCCCAACTGGCCAGCGTACAGACGCAGGTCATGACGGAACTGCTTGCCTTCGCCGTCGACGTTGTCCTGGAGGGTGTAGTGGCCGGCGCTACCGAACAGCTCGGCCGTGCTGCCTAGCGGGTATTTGTAAGTCAGGGCCAGACCTTCCGGGTTGATGTCGTTATCCCAGATGATGTCGCCCATGCTCACCCATGGTTGTGCCATCTTGCCGCCGATCAAGTGCAGGTTCTTGATGGCATTCGGGTGGTAGTCGACGTAGCCCTGGTCCAGCCAGATATCTTTCTTGGAGAAGTTGCCTTCCAGACTCTGGTTGGTGGAGCGAGCATCGTTGTTGTTGCCCGTGGCGATACGAATGCCGGTGTCCACTTGCGGATTGATTTCGGTGTAGGCACCCAGGCGTACACGAATACGTTGACGATCCTGGTCGCCGGTGTTCGACACGCCATCGTTCTTGACCGTTTCCTGACGGAAACGCACGTCGCCCTTGAACTGGGTCTTGGCAGCCCAGGCCAGTTTCTGGTCGAACGTGCTCAGTTCATTGGTTTTCTTCGCGGTGGCCGCGATCTGCTCGTTGGTCTCTTGCTGAGCCTGACGCGCGATTTGCTGGTCTTTCTGATCCCTGGCCAGCTCGGCTTGCAGTTCGCTGTATTGCGCGTTGGTAATCGAGCCGTTTGCCTTAAGCATGTCGAGCAGTTTGGCGTCGACTGCGGCACTGGCCGGAACACTCATGGCCAGCAGCAGACCGCCACACAGGGCCGCCGCAGTTTTCGTGGAAGCAAGACGCATATCAATCTCCGAAGATGTAAGGGGATGACAGAGCCATCCGGGACACAACCGACCGTTGATGGGCGGAAACAGTGGCCGGGTAGAACCCGACGCTCTAAAAACTGGCGTCAGTATCGCGATGGTTTATTACAGAACAGTGGCAAAGTGATGGCGTGTCGATGACGATACAAAGACTGTCTGAACTTTTGATCCAGAGCTCTGTCGGCGGTTTTGGCGGATGTGTAATGGCGGGCGATAAGCGATACTCGCCGGGCTGTTACGCGAAGAAGTAGAGAGGGTGTCGATGCCGCTGCAACGTCTGGAAAGCCTGTCCGATATTGGTCCGCACACGTGGGATGCCCTGGTGCCGGATAATCAGCCGTTTCTGCGCCATGCCTTTCTCAGCGCGCTGGAAGACAGCGGCAGCCTGGGGCCCCATTCCGGCTGGCAGCCCGAGCACTTGTTGCACATCGAAGGAGGGCGGCTGATTGCCGCGTTGCCCAGCTACCGCAAGTGGCATTCCTACGGTGAGTACGTGTTCGACCACGCCTGGGCCGAGGCCTGCGAGCGTGCCGGCATCGACTATTACCCAAAGCTGTTGACCGCCGTGCCATTCAGCCCGGTCAGCGGGCCGCGATTGCTGGCGGCCACGGTCGAGGATGGCTTTGAATTACTGAAGAGCCTGCCGGGCTATCTTGAGATCGAAGAACTCTCCAGCGCTCACATCAACTTCACGGACCCTTTCACCGACGCCGCATTGGCCGAACAACCCGGCTGGTTGCAGCGGATCGGCTGTCAGTACCACTGGCAGAACCGCGGTTATCGGGATTTTCAGGACTTCCTCGACGTCCTCAGTTCGCGCAAACGCAAACAGATGCGCAAAGAGCGCGAGCAAGTGGCGGGGCAGGGTATTGAGTTTGAATGGCTTGAAGGCAGCCAGCTGGATCAGGCTCAGTGGGATTTTGTCTATGCGTGCTACGCCAACACCTACGCAGTGCGCCGGCAAGCGCCGTACCTGACGCGGGAATTTTTCAGCCTGCTGGCGGAGCGCATGCCCGAATCCATTCGTGTGGTGCTGGCCAAACAGGGTTCACGACCCGTGGCCATGGCCTTCAGTCTGGTGGGCGGCAATAGTTTTTACGGCCGCTACTGGGGCTGCCTGGCGGAGTTCGACCGCCTGCATTTCGAGACCTGTTTCTACCAGGGCATGGACTACGCGATTGCCCATGGCTTCCAGCGTTTTGATGCCGGCGCCCAAGGTGAACACAAGTTGATTCGCGGGTTTGAACCGGTCATCACCCATTCCTGGCACTACCTGCGTCACCCTGGCCTGAAGGCCGCCGTCAAAGACTTCCTGCAGAAGGAGCGTCTTGGGGTGTTGGCGTATGCCGAGGAAGCGAGGACCGCGTTGCCTTATCGGCAAGCATGATCCTCGCCCGTGGCCTCAAGTGCCTTCCTTGCCGAGCCAGCGATAGGTCACGCCACCGATCACCGCACCCAGCAGCGGTGCCACCCAGAACATCCACAATTGCGCGATGGCCCAGCCGCCGACCATCAACGCCGGACCGGTGCTGCGGGCCGGGTTGACCGAGGTGTTGGTGACGGGAATCGAGATCAAGTGAATCAGTGTCAAGGCCAGGCCGATGGCAATCGGTGCAAGCCCGGCGGGCGCGCGTTTGTCGGTGGCGCCGAGGATGATCAGCACGAACATCGCGGTCATCACCATTTCACAGACAAAGCCTGCGGCCATTGAGTACTTGCCTGGGGAGTGTTCGCCGTAGCCGTTGGAAGCCAGGCCGGCCGAGAGATCGAAGCCTTCCTTGCCGCTGGCGATGTAGTAGATCAGCGCGGCGGCGATAATGGCGCCAATCACCTGGGCGATGATGTAAGCGGGCAACTCCCGCGCCGGAAACCGACCGCCAACGCACAGGCCAACGGAGACGGCAGGGTTGAGGTGACAACCGGAGATATGGCCAATGGCGAACGCCATGGTCAACACGGTGAGACCAAACGCGATGGCCACACCCAGCACCCCGATTCCCAAAGGCGAAGACGCGGCGAGTACCGCACTGCCGCAACCGCCCAATACCAGCCAGAACGTACCTAACAACTCAGTGACTGAACGTTTGAACAGAGACATGAGAGCGTCCTTGATAGGCAAGCTATCGAGACTGTATCGCGTGATGCATCCTGCAGGTTTACGACAGGCTCATCTCTAGAGCCTAGGCTGAGTACAGCAGGGTTTTTGCGGATATCCAGCGGCCATGAAAAATCGCCAGGGCCTGTGGTTGGAGGGCTCTGACGGTTTTTCAGGCTGTCGCCGATTAATGTGGGAGCGAGCCTGCTCGCGATTGCGGAGTTTCAGTCGAAAAAAATGTTGACTGTTACACCGCTATCGCGAGCAGGCTCCCTCCCACAGGGGCGGGGTGAATTCAATTCAATCGATACCGACAAACCCACCCGTCTGGTGCTGCCACAGCCGCGCATACAATCCGCCATGCGCCAGCAGTTCGGCGTGGGTGCCGGTTTCGGCGATCTTGCCTTTTTCCAGCACCACCAGCCGGTCCATCCGGGCGATGGTCGAGAGCCGGTGGGCGATGGCGATCACGGTTTTGCCCTGCATCAGGGTTTCCAGACTTTCCTGGATCGCCGCTTCGACTTCCGAATCCAGCGCCGAGGTCGCCTCGTCCATGATCAGGATCGGTGCGTCCTTGAGCAGCACGCGAGCAATCGCAATCCGCTGACGCTGGCCGCCGGAAAGTTTCACCCCGCGTTCACCCACATGCGCATCGAAACCGGTACGGCCTTCGGCGTCCGTCAACAACGGAATGAACTCATCGGCGCGGGCCTTGTGCACGGCTTCCCACAGCTCGGCGTCGGTGGCGTCGGGCCTGCCGTAAAGCAGGTTGTCGCGGATCGAACGGTGCAGCAACGAGGTGTCCTGGGTGATCATGCCGATGCGCTCGCGCAGGCTTTCCTGACCGACTTCGGCGATGTTCTGCCCATCGATGAGGATTCGCCCGCCCTGCACGTCATAGAGGCGCAGCAGCAGGTTGACCAGGGTCGATTTGCCGGCGCCGGACGGTCCGATCAAGCCGATTTTCTCACCGGGCTTGATCGTCAGGTTGAGATCGCCAATGATCCCGCTCTTCTTGCCGTAGTGAAAATCCACGTGCTCGAAGCGCACTTCGCCTTGGGGCACGGCCAGCGGTTTGGCTTGATCACGGTCGGTGATGCTGACCGGTTGGGCGATGGTCCGTAAACCGTCCTGGACCATGCCGATGTTTTCGAAGATGCCGGTGACCACCCACATGATCCAGCCGGACATGTTGACGATACGAATCACCAAGCCTGTCGCCAGGGCAATCGCGCCCACCGAGATCAGCGACTGCGTCCACAGCCACAGGGCCAGGCCGGTGGTGGTGACGATCAGCAGGCCGTTCATGC
Organism: Pseudomonas sp. LBUM1669; assembly: GCF_059695705.1. Classification (NCBI taxonomy): domain Bacteria; kingdom Pseudomonadati; phylum Pseudomonadota; class Gammaproteobacteria; order Pseudomonadales; family Pseudomonadaceae; genus Pseudomonas; species Pseudomonas sp. LBUM1669. Next base: position 1,758,868 of record NZ_CP166784.1, read on the forward strand.
TGGTGATGGCCACGTCCATGCTGGTGACCACGCGCCCGGCCAGTTGGGCTTTTTCGGTCTGCTCCTTGATGGCTTCCTTGGCGTATTGCTGTTCATGGTTGGTATGGGCGAACAACTTCAAGGTGGTGATGTTGGTATAGCCGTCGACGATCCGTCCCATGAGTTTGGAACGCGCATCGGAGGATTGCACCGAGCGGTCCTTGACCCGAGGCACGAAGTAATAAAGCGCGCCGATGAATCCAGCGATCCAGGTCGTCAGCGGGATCATCAGGCGCCAGTCGGCTTCGGCAAACAGCACCAGCGCGCTGATGGCGTAGATCAGCACATGCCACAGGGCATCCACCGCTTGCACGGCGGAATCGCGCAGGGCGTTGCCGGTCTGCATGATGCGCTGGGCGATGCGCCCGGCGAAGTCGTTCTGGAAGAAGTTCAGGCTCTGTTTGAGCACGTAGCGGTGGTTCTGCCAGAGAATCAGGCTGGTCATGCCGGGGTTCAGCGTCTGGTGCACCAGCAGGTCGTGCAGGCCGAAGAAAATCGGTCGCAGAACCAGGGTCACCACCACCATCCAGGTCAGCTCAAGTGCGTGGTCCTGGAAGAAATCCGGGTTCGGGGTGCCTTGGGCCAGGTCGATGATGCGGCTCAGGTAGTTGAACAGCGCGACTTCGATCAAGGAGGCGAACAGACCGACAATCAGCAGGGCGGCGAAACTCGGCCAGACCTGCTTCAAATAATAGGTATAGAAGGGGAGAACCCGATCTGGCGGAGCCGCCGTCGGAGCGTCGCGGAATATGTCGATCAGTTTCTCGAAACGGCGATAAAGCATCAGTTCTCCGCCCGCGCACGGGCTCTCCTTTAAACGATATGAGCGGCACCGGATACCGGCAGCCGCTCAAGCACTCCTGTGCAGATTAGTCGATGACTTTGGCTGACTTGATGAACACAGGGTCGGCCGGCACGTCTTTCATGCCGCTTTTGGTGGTGGTCTGGGAGTTGACGATGACATCGACCACATCCATACCTTTGACGACTTTACCGAACACGGCATAACCATCACCGCTGTCGAGGAAATCGTTGTCCTTGACGTTGATGAAGAACTGGCTGGTGGCCGAATCCGGGTTCGAGGTGCGGGCCATGGACAGCGTGCCACGCACGTTATGCAAGCCGTTCTTGGACTCGTTCTTGATCGATGCCTTGGTGTCTTTTTGCGTCATCTCTTTGGTGAAACCACCGCCCTGGACCATGAAGCCAGGAATCACACGGTGAAAAATCGTGTTGTTGTAAAAGCCGCTGTTGACGTACTCAAGGAAGTTCTTGGTACTGATCGGTGCCTTGACCGGGTCCAGTTCGATTTCGATCTGGCCGTTGGTGGTTTCCAGCAATACGTGCGGCGCCTTGGCGGCGGGCGTTGCAGCCATCAGGTTGGCGGCAAACAGAACGGAGCCGGCGACGAGGGCGATTTTTTTCAGCATGGGTCAGTGATCCTGAGTGAGGTGGTGTCGACTGCGGTGAGAAACTCGAGCAGGGTTTGGTTGAAGCGTTCGGGTTGATCCAGCGGGGTGGCGTGGCGCGAATCGGCGATCACCACCAGCCGCGCATCGGGCAGCAGTTTTACATAGGTTTCCTTCAGCGAGACGGGCGTGTAATCGCGGTCGGCGCTGACGATCAGGGTTGGACAGGCGACTTTGGAAAGTCGTTCCTGAACACCCCAGCCAACGATGGCATCGAAGCTGGCGAGATAAGCATGTTTGTCGTTTTTTGCCCAGCGTTCGGCCATTTTCTGGCGCAAATCAGCTTGTTCGGGTTTGGGGAACAGCTTGGCACCCAAGGCCTTGCCGATGGCGCCCAGACTTAGGACACGCATCAGGCTCCAGCGCTTGAACCACTGCCAGTAATCGTCGCGGCTGCGCAGTTTGACTTCCGGCGCGCTGTTGACGATGCACAGGCTTTTGAGCATGTGCGGCTGATCCACGGCCAGTTGAAAACCGATCATGCCGCCCATGGACAAGCCCACGTAATGGGTGGGGCCGAGGTTCAGGTGTTCCATCAGGGCGACCAGGTCGGCGCTGAACCCGGCAATGCTGTAACGCTCCCGGGGTTTGTCGGAGCGACCGTGACCGCGCACGTCCGGAACGATCACCCGGTAACGGGCGGATAACACCGGGATCTGCTTTTCCCAGTCCAGGGTGCTGGAGCCCAGCCCGTGCACCAGCAGCAACGGCGTGCCGTGGCCGTATTCCTCATAGTGCAGGTTGCAACCTTCATGTTCGAAATAGGCCATGCGGATACTCCGTGTCAGGCTTGTTCAGGGGCGGCGAACGGCGCATCCAGCGGCGCGGTGTCGAAGGTGCGCAGCAGTTCGATCAGAATTTGCGTCGCCGGGCCCAGGGGTTTGTCCTTGTTCGAATACAGATAAAAACTCGGGTTGCGGCTGCCGCCCTGATCCAACGGTAGCAGCTTGAGCGTGCCTTCCTTGAACTCGCGTTCGATCATGTGCCGGGGCAACCAGGCGAACCCCAGGCCACTGCTGACAAAAGTCGCCGCGGTGGCCAGGCTGCCGACGGTCCAGCGCTGTTCGGCGCCGAGCCAGCCGACGTCTCGTGGTTGCTGGCGACCGGAGTCACGGATGACCACTTGCAGCTGGCTTTCAAGGTCCTGGAAATTCAGTTCGCGGTTGAGGCGATGCAAGGCATGTTCGGGGTGGGCGACCGCAACAAACTCGACGTCGCTCAATTCCGCACCCAGGTAGCCCGGAATGCTGAAACCACTGATGGCCAGGTCGGCCACGCCTTCGAGTAACACCTCCTCGACGCCCGACAACACTTCTTCACGAAGACGCACCCGGCAACCACGGCTCTGCGGCATGAACGCGGTCAACGCGCGGACGAGGCGGGCGCTCGGGTAGGCCGCATCGACCACCAGCCGCACTTCCGCTTCCCAGCCTTGTTCCATGTGGTGGGCCAGGTCTTCGAGCTGGCTGGCCTGTTTCACCAGTTGCCGCGAGCGACGCAACAACACGCCACCGGCTTCGGTCAGCACCGCTTTGCGGCCGTCGATGCGCAACAGCGGCACGCCGAGCTGGTCCTGCATACGCGCCACGGTGTAGCTCACCGACGATTGCGAGCGGTGCAGCGCTTCGGCGGCCTGGGCGAAACCACCGTGGTCGACCACGGCTTGCAAGGTTCGCCATTGATCAAGGGTCACGCGGGGCGCTTTCATGAATAGCTCCTCTTGTCCTAAGCTGGCAGTCCTTATTGGAGACTGCTGAATGAAAAAATTCTGTTGTGTGTTGTTGGCGATGCTGCCGCTGACGGCGTTTGCTTATCCGATCGATGTAACAAAGCAGCTCAATGGCATGAAGATCGACTACAACGCCTACGACACGGATAACGACATAGCCTCCATTCAGGTCAATAACTACGGCACCACCGATGCGATCTGTAAGGTGGTTTTCAACAATGGTCCGGAAGCGCCGCGCACCCGCTCTATCGAAGTGGCCGCCGGCAAACACAAAAATGCGACCGCCAAGTTCACCCGCACCATTATCAAGATGCGAATCAACCTGACCTGCACCCCCAAATGACATAAAACCCTGTATGAGCGAGGCTTGCCCGCGAAGGCGGTGTGCAGTCGACATAGATGCTGAATGACACGGCCCCTTCGCGGGCAAGCCTCGCTCCTACAGGTGCAGGGCATGCTCAGCTTATAAACGAATTTGTTGATGGGTTATAGCAGTTATTTGCGCTTTTTCATCGATATAACTCTGTTTAACCTTCACTCCATCGCCTTACAGCATTCTCAGATGGAGCCTACATCCCATGTCACGCGTTCTGATCATCGAAAGCAGCGCCCGTCAGCAAGACTCGGTTTCCCGACAGTTGACCCAGACGTTCATCAGCCAGTGGAAAGCCGCTCACCCGAACGACCAGATCACCGTGCGTGACCTCGCTGTCAACACGGTGCCGCACCTGGACATCAATTTGCTGGGCGGCTGGATGAAACCCGCCGAACAGCGCAGCGACATCGAACAGGTCTCCCTGGAACGCTCCAACCAATTGACTGACGAACTGCTGGCTGCCGATGTGCTGGTCATGGCCGCGCCGATGTACAACTTCGCCATTCCCAGCACGCTCAAAGCCTGGCTCGACCATGTGCTGCGTGCCGGTGTGACCTTCAAGTACACCGAGACCGGCCCGCAAGGTTTGCTCAGCGGCAAGCGCGCCTATGTGCTGACCGCTCGTGGCGGGATCTACGCCGGCAGCACCGCTGATCACCAGGAACCGTACCTGCGCCAGGTGATGGCTTTCATCGGGATTCACGACGTGACCTTCATTCACGCCGAAGGCATGAACCTGGGCGGTGACTTCCAGGAGAAAGGCCTGAACCAGGCCAACGCCAAGCTTTCCCAAGTGGCTTGAGGCTTTAATCGTCAGATAATCCCTTGATGTTCAAGTGGCCTGGCGCAACCCCTTCAAGGCTTTACGCGCATCGAACCTCCCTTTGCACTTGTTGCTCCTGAGTGCTGTTGCCCGATTGAACGCTTTAGCGAGATCGGGCTTTTTTTTGCCTGCGATTTTGTGGGTATACACACAAATCCACTGTGGGAGCGGGCTTGCTCGCGAAAGCGGTGTGTTATCCAAAAGAGATGTCGACTGACACGGCCTCTTCGCGAGCAAGCCCGCTCCCACAGGTTTTGCATTGCCTGACGATTCGCGGTGAAGGGCCAAACCCGCTATCGTCGCCGCCATTCGAATCGAGGCGAGCATGGGCTATCTACTTTTTGTCACGCTGATCCAGGCGTTTTCCTTCAGTCTGATCGGCGAATACCTGGCCGGACATGTCGACAGTTACTTCGCGGTGCTGGTGCGGGTGTTGTTGGCGGGGCTGGTGTTTATTCCGCTGACGCGCTGGCGTTCGGTCGAGCCGGCGTTCATGCGCGGCATGCTGTTGATCGGTGCGCTGCAGTTCGGCGTGACCTATGTCTGCCTGTACCTGAGCTTCCGGGTGCTGACGGTCCCGGAAGTGTTGCTGTTTACCATCCTCACGCCGCTGCACGTGACCCTGATCGAAGATGCCCTGAACCGGCGTTTCAATCCGTGGGCGCTGGTGGCGGCACTGGTGGCGGTGCTCGGTGCGGCGGTGATTCGTTACGACCGGATCAACCCGGATTTCTTCATGGGCTTCTTGCTGTTGCAACTGGCCAACTTCACCTACGCCGCCGGACAAGTCCTTTATAAGCACCTGGTGGCGCGTCATCCGAGCGATTTGCCGCATTACCGGCGCTTTGGCTACTTCTACCTGGGCGCGCTGGCGGTGGCGTTACCGGCATTCCTGATGTTCGGCAAACAGAATTTCCTGCCCGAGGCGCCGCTGCAATGGGGCGTGCTGGTGTTCCTCGGCCTGGTCTCGACCGCGTTGGGTTTGTATTGGTGGAACAAGGGCGCCTGCCTGGTGAATGGCGGGACGCTGGCGGTGATGAACAACCTGCATGTACCGGTGGGGTTGCTGATCAATCTGCTGATCTGGAATCAGCATGAAGAGCTGGGGCGGTTGTTCTTGGGCGGATCGGTGATTTTGATGGCGGTGTGGGTCAGTCGGTTGGGTATACGAAAACCTCTGGCCGTCCACTAAACCTTGTGGGAGCGGGCTTGCTCGCGAATGCGGTGTGTCATTCAACATTAATCTCGACTGACACTCCCTCTTCGCGAGCAAGCCCGCTCCCACAGGGGGAGATGAGGGGCTACATGATGTGTTTCTCGGGCTCGGGGATATGGCTTGCGCCCAACACTGCCGGAAGCAACCCGGTCCGCAAATCCCCGCCACTCGGCTGCTGATAAAGACTCAGCCCAAACTCCGGCAGCACCGCCAGCAGGTAATCAAAAATATCCCCCTGAATCCGCTCGTAATCCGCCCACGCCGTGGTGCGGGTGAAGCAGTAGATTTCCAGCGGAATACCCTGTGCGGTGGTTTGCATCTGACGGACCATGCAGGTCATGTTCGGCTGGACCTCCGGGTGACTTTTCAGATACGCCAACGCATAGGCCCGGAACGTCCCGATGTTGGTCATCCGTCGCCGGTTGGCCGACATCGCCGCGACGTTGCCCTGAGCCTCATTCCAGGCCTTGAGTTCTGCCTGTTTGCGGCTGATGTAATCGGTCAGCAGATGCACCTGCGACAACTTCTGCTCTTCGTCATCACGGATGAATCGCACGCCACTGGCATCGATGAACAGGCTGCGCTTGATCCGTCGTCCGCCGGACTGCTGCATGCCGCGCCAGTTCTTGAACGATTCGGACATCAGGCGCCAGGTCGGTATCGAGACGATGGTCTTGTCGAAATTCTGCACTTTCACCGTGTGCAGGGTGATGTCGACCACGTCACCGTCGGCACCGACTTGCGGCATCTCGATCCAGTCGCCGACCCGCAGCATGTCGTTGCTGGTCAGCTGCACGCTGGCGACGAACGACAGCAGCGTGTCCTTGTAGACCAACAGAATCACCGCCGACATGGCGCCCAAGCCCGACAGCAGCAACAGGGGCGAACGGTCGATCAGCGTGGCGACGATGATGATCGCGCCAAACACGTACAGGACCATTTTCGTCAGTTGCACGTAGCCTTTGATCGAGCGGGTGCGGGCATGTTCGGTGCGCGCGTAGATGTCCAGCAAGGCGCTGAGCAGGGCGCTGACAGCCAGCATCAGGAATAGGATGGTAAACGCCAGCGCGACGTTGCCGAGGAAAATCAGGCTGGTCTTGCTCAGTTCCGGCACTAGATGCAGGCCGAACTGGATCACCAGTGACGGCGTCATTTGCGCCAGGCGGTGGAAAACCTTGTTATGCCGAAAGTCGTTGATCCAGTGCAAGGCCGGTTGCCGGCCGAGTATTTTGGTCGCGTGAATAATGAGGTAGCGCGCCACTCGTCCGAGGACCAGCGCCACCACCAGCAACAGGATCAGCGCCAGGCTGGAATGCAGGAGCGGATGCTGATCAAGGGCACCCCAGAGGTCTTGGACGTTGAGCCAGAGCTGTTTGATATCCATGGGTAAAAACGGTTCTTCTGTAGGACGCGACGGGGCGATTAGAGCATCTAAGACGCTTTGCATGACGTTTTGAGACAAATCAGGCAACAAAAAAGCCACTGTTTACCGCCGTTTGCATAAAGAAACTCGGCCTCGGCGCTCGAAACCGTTACCCTATGCAGCTGTTTTTTTGTATTTCTTCGAGGTAGCACCCGTGTTTTCCCAATTCGCCCTGCACGAACGCCTGCTCAAAGCCGTGGCCGAGCTTAAATTTGTCGAGCCAACGCCTGTGCAAGCAGCGGCTATTCCGCTGGCGCTCCAAGGGCGTGACCTGCGGGTGACAGCGCAAACCGGTAGCGGCAAGACCGCTGCATTCGTTTTGCCGATCCTCAACCGTCTGATCGGCCCGGCGAAAGTCCGCGTCAGCATCAAGACCCTGATCCTGTTGCCAACCCGCGAGCTGGCCCAGCAGACCATCAAGGAAGTCGAGCGCTTCGCTCAGTTCACTTTCATCAAGTCCGGTTTGATCACCGGCGGTGAAGACTTCAAGGTCCAGGCTGCCATGCTGCGCAAGGTGCCAGACATCCTGATCGGTACGCCGGGCCGGATGATCGAGCAGCTGAACGCCGGCAACCTCGACCTGAAAGAAGTTGAAGTGCTGGTCCTCGACGAAGCCGACCGCATGCTCGACATGGGCTTTGCCGAAGACGTCCAGCGTCTGGTGGAAGAATGCACCAACCGTCAGCAGACCATGCTGTTCTCGGCCACCACCGGTGGGTCGGGCTTGCGCGAGATGGTCGCCAAGGTCCTGAACAATCCAGAACACTTGCAGCTGAACAACGTCAGCGATCTGAACGCGACCACCCGTCAGCAGATCATCACCGCTGACCATAACCAGCACAAAGAACAGATCGTGAACTGGCTGCTGGCCAACGAGACCTACCAGAAGGCCATCGTGTTCACCAACACCCGGGCCATGGCTGACCGTATCTACGGCCGTCTGGTGGCGCAGGAATATAAAGCGTTCGTCCTGCACGGTGACAAAGACCAGAAAGACCGCAAGCTGGCCATCGACCGCCTGAAGCAGGGCGGCGTTAAGATCCTGGTAGCCACCGACGTCGCCGCTCGCGGCCTCGACGTGGAAGGCCTGGACTTGGTGATCAACTTCGACATGCCGCGCAGCGGCGACGAATACGTTCACCGCATCGGTCGTACCGGCCGTGCCGGCAACGATGGCCTGGCCATCTCGCTGATCTGCCACGGCGACTGGAACCTGATGTCGAGCGTCGAGCGCTACCTCAAGCAGAGCTTCGAGCGCCGCACCATCAAGGAAGTCAAAGGCACCTACGGCGGACCGAAAAAGGTCAAGGCCTCGGGCAAAGCCGTTGGCGTGAAGAAGAAAAAAGTCGACGCCAAAGGCGACAAGAAGAAAACCGGCGCCAAGGCCCCGACCAAACGCAAGATCGCCAACCGCCCGAAGACCGACGCCCTGTCGCTGGTCAGCAAGGACGGCATGGCGCCGCTCAAGCGCCGCAAGCCGGAAGCGCCGGCTGCTGAATAAAGCGTTGTCAGGTCAGTTAGGGTAGGTACGGCGAACACAACACCTTGTGGCGAGGGAGCTTGCTCCCGCTGGGACGCGAAGCGGCCCTGAAAAGAAGGGACTGCTGCGCCGTCCAGCGGGAGCAAGCTCCCTCGCCACAGGATCCGTGTTGCTCCTCACTGACTGGTATTAGCCGTAGCGATCCAATAAAAAACCCGGACAGTGTCCGGGTTTTTTTACGTCCAGCGTTTGTCAGCTCCCCAACAGCCCACTGGTGTCCGCATCAAAGCGTTGCTTGGCTTGATCAGCCTTCGGTTTGAGCAAGGCGAGCAAGGCAGCCTCGCTGTACAGCCGAGTGACCGCCAGTTCCTTTGGCGTCGGCTCAATCGGGATCAGCACGTCTTCAGTGTCTGCATGCAGCCAGATCGCCACCAAGTGCAGCGCCGAAACAAACAGCAGCCGCAGCTCAACGGTTTTACCCTGCAGTTGCGGCGACTGTTCCGCCAGTTTCAACGCACCGACCGTCGCGGCGGCCATGGCCCCGTGGTTCAGCGAGGAAAACTCGACATGACCCCGAACATCGGCCAATTGCGCATCGGCAATCGTCACGCCATCGGAAAACACCAGGTAATGCCAATCGCCGACCTTGGCGTCTTTCAGGCCTTTGCCCTGGCTCACGTCCTCCAGGCTGAGCGAGTAACCACGGTAGGCCTCGCTGAGGCTGATCTTGCCGGGCGTGGCGTTGGCAAACTGGCGATTGATGCCGAAGCCTTGGGTTTGCAGGGCGGCTTGCAGCGCCGGACGCAAGGTCTGCACGCCGTTGGAAGGCGCCTTTGGATAAGTCAGTTGCATGATGTCGCCCTCCTAGTTTTTTACGGTGAAGTAAGTGTTGGTCCAGTTGCCGCCGCCGTTGTAAGAGCTGGGGAACGAGTTCAACGCTCGGGTCGAGTAGCCGTAGATCGAATCTGCGACCAGCACGTAGTTGCCGTTGGTGCCATAGATCGTCAGGAAGTGCGCACCGCCACCGTACCAGGCACAGCGCAAACCGATCGGTCGGCCCATGTTGATCTGGTTCTGGATGGCCGACATCTGCAGCGAGCCCTGGTTCATGCCGTTGAAACTGCGGGTAATCCTCAGGGCTGTATCCAGATAACCGTACACGTTGCATGGCCCCGGTTGATTACAGCAGTTGCGGTCCAGCGCAGTGGTGGCAACACCGCATTGAGTCCAGGACCCGGTACCGTAATAGTTGCCGACCGAAGCGGAAACCGCTGCCCAGCACCAGTTGGTCTGGGTTTGTGGCTGCATCGTGAAGTTGAGGCTGGCAGCGGCCAGTGCGTTGAGGGGGGCAGCCGATTCGACATCGGACAGTTGCGGGTTCAGCAGATGACCGGTCAGGCACCTTGGCAGGGTTTCGCCGGTGAATGACGTTGCTTCAGTGGTTAACATTTTTCAATCCTCCATGAGTGAAAACTAGCGTCCAGCTAGTGGGTCTGTAGCGGTGTGACTGAGCGATCGGCGTGTGCGGTTTGCCATGTTGGATGGCCGGCTCCGATCCGGGCTCGAGGTAACCTTAGGCATGGATATGCGTTTGTGCAAATAATTAAATGCGCTAGTGCAAATTCCAGAACGAAAGATCGGCGCTTTTGGCAGCGCCGGAGGAACCGTCATTCTTGGTTAGCAATGACCGGAGGCTGCAATCTCTGGTTCAGCTCTCGGCCTTTTTATCCGCCGTCTTCAGCTCTTTCAACCGCTGATCAATCAACTGGCATTTGTCGGGCAAATCCGCGCTGGCGGTGCCCAGATCCATCTTCTGCAACTCGGCATTGATCTCTTTGGCCTTGGCCGGATTCTGTTCCGTGAGCCTGGTCACTTCCTTGGCCAGTTGTTCGCGCTTGGCGGTGGCTTCTTCGGGGGTGCAGGCCCAGGCGGGGAGGGCACAGGCGAGGGTGGTGGCGAGGGTGAGTTTCAACAGGGTTTTCATAGTGAGCCTCGGTTCCGTTTCGGGCGGTTAATCGGTTGAGGCCGCAGGATTATGAAAGTTCACTCATCATCCTTTAGTAGGGTAGACATTACCGTTCGTCGCCTTTTCATCTCCCTTGGATCCAGGAATTGACGTCAGAATGATGGCTCTCTAATATCGCGCCACTATTGTGCCATTAGTCTCCAGTTCGAGGGATCGAACATGTACCCACCCGCCCTTGTGGCGAGGTTGTGCCTGGCTTTGCTGTGCCTTTCTCCGCTGAATCTTGCTCACGCCGCCCCCACCCCCGGTGAAACCGACCTCATCCGCGAACGTCAGGATCGTTTGCTCGAAGAGCAGCGTCGGCGTCTCGAAGAGCTCAAGGAATTACCCGGCAAGGAAGCCAAGCCCGCCGCACCGACGGCACCCGCTGACACCCGTTGTTTCCCGATCAAAGACATCGAACTCAAAGGCGCCGACAGCCTCTCCGAGCGCGAGAAAAACCGTCTGCTCAAGCCTTACATCGGCCAGTGCCTGGGCGTCACTCAGCTCAACGAGCTGCTGAAAGTCATCACCGACCACTACATCGAAAAAGGCCTGGTCACCAGTCGTGCCTACTTGCCGCAGCAGGATTTATCCGGCGGGCATCTAAAGGTGCTGGTGGTCGAAGGCAAGCTCGAAGGGTTGAAGGGCGCGGAGGGCAGCAAGCTGTCGGACCGCGAGTTGGGCATGGCTTTTCCCGGCAAGACTGGCGAGTTGGTCAACCTGCGGGAAATCGAGCAACTGGTCGATCAGCTCAACCGTTTGCCATCGAATCAGGCACAGATGGAATTGGCACCGGGCAAGAATGTCGGCGGCAGCGAAGTGTTGGTCAAGAACACGCCGCAAAAGCCCTGGCGTGCCGGGTTGTCCCGCAGCAACGACGGCCAGCGCAGTACGGGCGAGCAGCAGTGGGGCACCACGTTTGATTGGGACAGTCCGTTGGGCCTGGCGGATCAGTTGAATCTACGCGGCGGTCACGATGCGATGACCGATCACCAGCACACCTCCAACAACGCGCTGCTCAATTACAACCTGCCGTGGGGCTGGTGGAACTTCAATTACACCTACAGCCAGAGTGAATACCGCTCGCAGGCGCAAGCCAACGGTTTCAACTTCAAGCAGACCGGCGACAGCGAGAACCATCAACTGCGCGCCGAGCGGGTGATCCATCGCGATGCCGTGAGCAAGACCTCCCTCAGCACCGGCCTGTCGTACCTGCGCACCAACAACTTCATCGAAGACAGCAAACTCAAACTGAGCAGCAACCGCATCAGCGAAGCGCAGTTCGGCATCAACCACGGTCGGCGGGTCGGCAGTGCGTTCGTCAACCTTGACCTCGGCATGCAGCAAGGCATCGGCGCGTTCGATGCCCAGGGCAACGGTCACCCGGACCCCGGCGAACCGGATGCGCGCTACCGCAAATACACCGCCACCGCGAGTTATTTACAGCCGTTCAAGCTGTGGGGCGAGTCGTTCAGTTTCAGCAGCCTGATGACCGGCCAGCGCAGTGAAGACGTGCTGTTCAGCCCGCAGCGCACCAGCCTCGGCGGGCAGTCGTCGATTCGCGGTTACAAGGATCAATCCTTGTCCGGCGACAGCGGCGGTTACTGGCGCAACGACCTGCGCTGGAGCCGTCCGGTGACTTTGGAATGGCTACGCCCGGCGTTCGCCGAATACGGCACCAGCCTCGGTTACGACCAGGGCGTGATTCGTGGCGATCGCTACAACGGCGACCAGCACGGCCGTATGTCCAGCAACTCGGTGGAGGTGTTTGCCCGCGGTCAGCACCTGGCCGCCAGCGTGACCTTTGCTCACTCCCTCGAACGTCCGGACACCCTGACCGAGCGCGAAGCGCCGATCTATTTCCGCATGGATTTCTTTCTCTAATTTCGCTGCCTCGAGACCTTCGACATGGACGCCCGTCAATTCGCCTTCCTGAGCCGCCAACCTTCTGCCGCCGTGAAAACCCGCGAACACTTTTGGGGCATGCCCAAGCGCGGACTGGCGTTCCTGTTGGCCAACGTGATGTTCTGGCAACCGATGTGGGCGCAGGCGGAAGGGATCGTCGTGGCCTCGCCGGGCACCAGTCTCGGCCAGGCGGGCAATGGCGTGCCGATCGTCAATATCGCCACGCCCAATGGCACCGGGCTGTCGCATAACCAGTTTCACGATTACAACGTCGGCACCCAGGGCGTCATCCTCAACAACGTCGCCAACCAGACCGGTGCGACGCAACTGGGCGGCATCATCGTCGGCAACCCCAACCTCACCAACCGGGTCGCGGCGCAAACCATCCTCAACGAAGTGGTCGGCGGCAGTCCGAGCCAGCTGCGCGGTTATACGGAAGTGGCGGGGCAGTCGGCGCGGGTGATTGTCGCCAACCCGTATGGCATCAGCTGCAACGGGTGCGGGTTTATCAACACGCCGCGTGTGACGCTGACCACCGGCAAACCGGTGCTCGACAACGGTCGTCTGGATCGCTTCCAGGTCGATCAGGGCAGCGTCTCCATCGACGGCGCCGGGCTGAATGCCAACAACGTCGACAGCTTCGAAATCATCACCCGCAGCGCGAAGATCAACGCCGAAATCCAGGCGAAAAACCTGACGATTGTGGCCGGTCGCAACGACGTCAACGCGCAGACGCTCAACGCCACCGCGCGCGCCGATGACGGCAGCGCGAAACCGCAACTGGCCATTGACTCGTCGGCGCTGGGCGGGATGTATGCCGGGGCGATCAAACTGGTCGGCACAGAGTCGGGCGTCGGGGTGAAACTCGACGGCAAACTGATCGCCAGCGGTGGCGACATTCAGCTCGATGCCAGCGGCCACCTGAGTCTGGTCGACACCTCGGCCACGAACGGCGCGGTGAACGTCAAGGCTGCCAGCCTCGACGCTCGCGGCCCGGTCTACGCCGGCACCGTCAACGTGCAAACCCAAGGCAACCTCACCAACCAGCAAACCCTCGCCGCCCGCGACAGCATCGCGCTGAGCGCTGGCGGTCAGTTGACCAACAGCGGCGTCATCGAGGCCGGGGTCAACGCCGATAACAGCCGCAACTCCACGGGTGATGTGAGCCTGACAGCGCAGAACCTCAACAACACCGGCAAAAGCTTGGTTGCCAGCCGTAACCTCACCATCAACACCGCACAGACCTTGAGCAACCAGGGCGGAACGCTGAGCGCCGCACAAACCGCGAACATCAGCGCCGGGACCCTGGACAACCAGAACAATGGCCGGGTGCTGAGCAGCGGTGCGCTGAACGTGACTGCCAATCAGGTTCTCAACACCAACGGGGTGATCAACAGCACGGGTAATTTGGCGGGCACGATCGGTCAGTTGAACAACAGCACCGGTGAGATTTCCAGTTCCAGCATCGCTCGGCTTAACGCAACCACACTGAACAACCGTAGTGGTCAGGTCCTGGGCGACCTGGGTTTGAGTATCGACCTCAGCGGCGCCTTGGATAACCGCGACGGTGTATTGGGATCGGGCAAGAGCGTGGATCTCAAAGCCGCCAGCCTCGACAACCGCGACGCCGGTGTGGTGGTCAGCGACGGCAGCCTTACTGCGCGCATCAGCGGTATGCTGGATAACCAGAACGCGGGTGAAATCAGCGCCAAGGGCGCCATCGACGTACGCAGTGGCAGCCTCGACAATCGCGGCGGCAAAGTCAGTGGTAAAGACACACTCACCATAAGCGGCAATTCTGCCGACAATCGCGGCGGGGTGATCCAGGCCGACAAACAGCTGAAATTGCAGATTGGCCAACTGGATAACCGCGACAAAGGCTTGATCAGCGGCAAGGCCGATATCGCCTATGGCGGTACTCGCCTGGACAACAGTGGAGGTTTGCTCAGTGCCGTAGGCCCGGTCACTCTCAACGCCGATGAAGTGCAAAACGCGGCGGGGCGCCTCTCCAGCCAAAGTGACCTCACCGCCACCATTGGCCTGCTGCAACAACAAGGCGGGGCATTGGTTGCCCAAGGCAATCTGAGCCTGGCCGGCACGACCCTCGATAACCGCAATGGCGGCCTGGTCGGCACCACTAAAGCGCTTACGCTTAAAGTCGACGACATCGACAACCGTGCAGGCGAGCTCTCCAGCAGCCTGTTGCTGAACATCAAAGGTCAGCGTCTGGACAACGGCGACGGCGGGAAAATACTGGCCGCTACCGATCTGGAAATGATCGTTGCCAAACTGATCAACAAGAACAAAGGTCTGATCGTCGCCAAGGGCGCAACGACGTTGACCGGCACCACGCTGGACAATACCGGCGGCACCTTCGACAGCCTCAATGGTTTGGTGATCACCCTTGACGATGCCTTGCTCAATGGCCAAGGGCTGATCAGCAGCGAAGGAACATTGACCGTCAACGCGGCCAGCCTCGATAACAGCGCCGGCAGCCTGAGCAGTGCCGGTGCGTTGTCCGTGACCAGTCGTGGCGGCTTGCTCAATCTGGGCGGCTCGATCAGCACCGATAACACCTTGTTTCTTGACAGTGCCAGCCTGGATAACAGCCAGAAAGGCCTGATATCCGGTAAAGAGGCCACCCGCGTCGTCACCGGCAACGTTGATAACAGCCTGGGTGGTCGACTCATCAGCGGCAGCACCCTGGAACTCACCGCCAAGCAGGTCAACAACGCCGCCGGGCGAATTGCCAGCCAGCAAGCATTGACCGCCTCGGTCACCGGGCTCGATCAACAGGGCGGTGAACTGTTCAGCCAAACCAGCCTGAGCCTGGACCTGAACAACGGTCAACTGAACAACCAGAGCGGTCTGATCAACGCGCCGTTGCTTGTGTTGAAAAACCTTAAAGGCGTCAACAACCAGCACGGTGAAATCTCAAGCGCTCAGGCCTTCGCACTGGCCGCTCAGAATCTGGACAACAGCAATGGCAAATTGCTGAGCAATCAGGGGCTGACCCTGCGCATCGCACAAGCCCTGAACAACCTCAAAGGCGTGATTTCCGCCGCCTCCCTTGATAGCCACAGCGACAGCCTCAACAACAGCGAAGGCTTGATCAGCAGCCACGACCGGCTGGAGCTCACCACCGACAACACACTGGATAACCAGCAAGGTGCGGTCATCGCTGACGGTGAACTGCTGCTCACCGCCGACACCCTGGACAACCGTGGCGGCGATATTGCCGGCAAGGCCGACGCCACCGTTAAGGTCAAAACCCTCGATAACCAGAAAGGTAAATTGATCACCACCGGTGTGCTCAAGCTGACCGCCGACACCCTCGACAACCGCCAAAAAGGTCTGCTCGGTTCCACCAAAGCCATGACCCTGACAGTCGATGGCCTCGATAACCGCGGCGGTGAGGTCAGCACCAACGCCGACTTGTCGATCACCGGAAAAAAACTCGACAACAGCGATGGCGGCCAGGTTTTCACCGGTCAGGCGCTGACCCTCACCGTGGACCAGTTGCTCAACCGCAACAAAGGCCTGCTCAGCGCCACTACCGCGCTGAACCTGCAAGGACGTTTGCTGGATAACAGCGGCGGCAATTTGCTCAGCGTGCAAAACATGCACTTGAACCTGACCGGCGCGTTCGACAACAGCCTGGGCCAGGTCAGCAGCGAAGGTGCGTTGACCGTCAAAACCACTCAACTGACCAACACCCAGGGCAGTCTTTCCAGCGCCGCCGGTCTGATGCTCACCAGCGACGGCAGCGTCAGCAACCAGGGCGGTGCAGTGGTCACCGATGGCGCGCTCACCCTCACCAGTGCCAGCCTCGACAACCGCCAGCAGGGCAGCATCAGCGGCAAAGGCGCGGTGACGGTCACCACCGGCGCATTCGATAACAGCCAGGGCGGCCGCCTCAACAGCGCCAGTACCCTGAACCTCGTCGCGGGCCAGGTCACCAATCAGGACGACGGCCGCATCGGCAGCCAAGGCGCCTTGACCGCTTCGGTCACCGGGCTGGATCAGCAGGACGGCAAACTGTTCAGCAACACCAGCCTCAGCCTGGACCTGAACAACGGCCAGTTGAATAACCAGAACGGCCTGATCAATGCCCCCGGTGCCTTGCTGCTCAAACAACTCAAGGGCGTCAACAACCAGGACGGTGAAATCTCCAGCGCCGAAGCCTTCACGCTGACCGCGCAAAGCCTGGACAACAGCAACGGCAAATTGCTGAGCAATCAGGGCCTGACCCTGCGCATCGCCAACGCGCTGGACAACGTCAAAGGCCTGATCGGCGCTGCGTCCCTCGACGTGCGCGCCGCCAGCCTGAACAACAGCGGCGGCAGCCTGACCAGCCGAGGCGACCTCGACCTGACCGTCGACGGTGTGTTGCGCAACGATGCCAAGGGTCTGATTAGCGCGGCACAAAGACTCAAAATCGGTAGCGCCGAATTCAATAACCAGAGCGGCACGGTGCTTGGCGCCAGCGCCGTCATCCTCAACGCCATGGCGCTGAACAACCGCGATAGCGGGTTGATCAACAGCCAGGGCAACCTGACCCTGACCGCCACTAACCTGGACTCCAGCAACGATGGCGAAGTCTCGGCCAAGGGCGATATCGACCTGACCCTGACGTCCCTGACCCAGAACGGTGGCCGCCTGCTCGGCGAAAAAGCCGTCACTGTGGAGCTGGCCAACGGCGACTTCGACAATCGCAACGGCTTGCTCACAGCCAAAGGGCCACTGACCCTTAAGCGCCTGCGCGATCTCAACAACCAGAACGGCGAAATCTCCAGCAACCTCGGTTTCGATGTGATTGCCCGCGCCGTGGATAACAGCGCCGGCAAGCTGATCAGCAACCAGCTACTGACAGTCAACGGCACCGGCCTGGTCAACCAGAAGGGGCTGATCTCCGGTTGGCAGGGTCTGACCGTCAACGGCGACAGCCTTGATAACCGCGACAGCGGCACACTCTCGAGTCGCAACGGTGATGTTGCCGTTGACCTCAAAGGCGCCTTGCTCAATAGCAATGCCGGGGCATTGGTCAGCCAGGGCAGCCTGAGCGTCAAATCAAAGCGTCTGGATAACAGTAACAAAGGCATCCTCAGCAGCGCGGCAGGGCAGACCCTCACCTTGGGCGAGTCCCTCAACAACAACCAGGGCGGCTTGATCGACAGCGGCGCCGCACTGGACATCACCGCCGGCGCATTGACCAACGCGGGCGGTACGATCAACGCGCAAGAGGCGATCAATGCCACGGCCACCGGCCTGGACAACACGGCCGGGAGCATCGCCGGCAATGGCGCCGTGACGCTGGACTTGCTCGGTGCATTGACCAATACCAGCGGCAAACTGGTCGGTGTCGGCCCGGTGCTGATCAAGGGCGTTACCGACCTCGCTAACCAGAACGGCCAACTCGCCAGCCAAAGCACGCTGACCCTTCTGACCGGTTCGCTGGACAACAGCAACAACGGCACCCTCGCCGCCAAGGACGCCTTGCAGATCACCGCCAGCGGCGCGGTACACAACAACACCAATGGTTTGATCTACAGCCAGAACGCCGGCCTGAACTTAAAAGCAGCCAGCCTGGCCAACGGCAAAGGCGCGATCCAGAGCCAGAACGGCCTGACCCTCGACGTCAGCGGCGACCTCGATAACCAGAGCGGCAAAGTCATTGCCGAGAACGGCTTGGTGATGGTCAAAGCCGTCAACATCGACAACCGCGGCGGTGTGCTGTCGAGTATCAAAGGCGCCCTTGAAGCGCGAACCGTCGGCGTGTTGCGCAACGGCTACGACCTCAACAACAACCGCCAGGGCGGAATCATTCAAGCCCAGGGCCTGACGCTGTCGGCACTGGCCGGCCTGGACAACAACGGTGGACGGATCTCAGCGCAAGCCGCTGACGCGAGCATCACCACCGCCGCGTTCGACAACCGTAATGGCGTGCTCTATGCCAAGGGCCAGGCCGGCGTGACTGGCACCAGTCTGGACAACGGTAACGGGCAGATTGCCGGCAACCGCATCGACCTCAGCCTCAGCGGCACCCTGAGCAACCATGCCGGTATCGTTGAAAGCGACACCACGCTGACCGTCAAAGCGGCTAGCGTCGATAACCAGACGGGCCGGCTTCGCTCTCTGGGCAATACCGGCAAGACCAGCTTCCAGATTGGCGGCCTGCTGGATAACCGTAATGGCGTGCTCGAGACCGCCAACACCGACCTGACCTTGGCCGTTGGCAGCTTTCTGAATGCCGGCGGCCAACTCAATCACGTCGGTCTTGGCCGGTTTGATATCTCCACCGCCAACGTCATTGGTGCCGGAGGCGGCATTACCACCGCCGGCACCCTGGATCTGAATGCCGATACCTGGACCAACTCCAGCGTCATCCAGGCCGGTCGTTTGAACGTCAACGTCGGTAATTTCAGTCAGACCGCCAGCGGCAAGTTGCTGGCCTCTGACTACTTGCAAGCTCGTGGTGGTAACTGGACGAATGATGGCCTGATCGCCAGCGATGGCGTGTTGGATATGCAGTTGGGCGGCAGTTACGGCGGCAACGGGCGGATGTCGAGCGTTGGCGGTCTTTCCCTAACTGCGGCACAACTGAACCTGAACGCGGCCTCGAGCATTGCCGGTGGTGGCGACTCCACGATCAAAATCGGCGGACAGCTGACCAACGCCGGGCGGCTGACTTCCAACGCCGACCTGACCGTCGAAGCCGGCAGTCTTGCCAACTACGGAACGCTGGGTTCCGCTCAAAACCTCGACCTCAAAACTCCGTCGCTGCTCAATGATCGCGGGCTGATTTTCAGCGGCGCCGACATGACGCTGAGCGTCGGCAACTTCACCAACCAGAACGGCGATCTGTACGGTTTGCGCGATGTCGTCGTCAAAGGATATGGCGGCGCGGCCCAGGCCAACCAAGTGTCGAACATCTCCGGCTCTATGGAGAGCGGTGGCAAGTTCACACTCAACGCCGGGGCCTTCACCAACCGTACCTCGGGCGACGACGGTACGCAGAACTTTGCCCTGACTCGTACTCTGGTTTCCGGTTTCCTGGCCGTTCAGTGCGGCGATTGCAGCGGCGACCACTACGACGTCAATTACATTGCCCGGGAAGTCTTCGAAGGTGGGCAGGACAGCGACACCACGGCATCCTCCTTGTTGACCGCCGGCGGTGACTTTGTCTTTAACGGTGGCGACTTCCTCAATAGCAAAAGCACCGTCAGTGCGACCGGCAACATCACCATCAATGCCAACAACCTGAAGAACATTGGTACGGTCAGCGGCAGTATCGAGCGCACGCGCATCTATCGGACCGGCCGGGTCACCGACGGAACGGTCACTCGCTTCATGCCGCAGGTGGTGGCATACAACCAGCGTAACAACCCGGATTTCCCGAACCTCTACTACATCGACGGTTCTGGAGGTTTTAGTTTAGGTACCGCTGCGTATGGCACCCGCCGGGAGGGTGGCCGGGAGGGCGGCACGATCGATATAGTCGTGGTCAAGGACACCGTGACGAATAAGGTGGTGACCAACACTCTCTCGGGTTATTCCGTCGGTTCTATCAGCCCGCAATCCCAATACGACCGCAACAACCTGGTGGAACTGCCGACCGGCCTGCAGAACTATACCCTGGTCAGTGACATTGAAACGGCACGTGATGGTGGAAGCGTCACCGCCGGGCGCAATGCCGTCATCCAGGCAGGCGGGAACGTCTCGATCACTGCCACCCAGGATCTGCAGAACAGTGTTATCCACCAGGACTACGGTTCCACCGGCGGCACCAATAAAGTCGCCGATACCAAGGCAAGCGGTACTGGCACCACTGTCATAAGGCTCAATAGTCAACTACCGCCCGATCTTGCCCAACAGCAAGTCAACCCGCTGACATTGCCGGGCTTTAGTCTTCCCACCGGGCAGAACGGCCTGTTTCGTCTGAGTACTCAGGACACGAGTGATCAGGCGCCGGTTGCAGGCACACTGCATCCGCCGGGTTGGACGGTGGGCGGTGAAAACGTCAGCACCCTGGGACACGTGGTCGCCGCTAACAGCGGTGGTCCGCGCAACTTGCAGGTCAACACCCCGACGGCCGTCTCCAGCAGTGACCGCGCCGTACTCCCTGCCAGGCGCACACCGACCGTGGCAACGGACGTCGCCAGCACACTCGACGTGACCGTCAAACTCGATGGCTCTAATGCCGACGCGCATACGAAAGCCATCCAGTCCGCGATCGGCATTCGTCCCCTGACGCGCGTCACCGGCCTGCCGGACGTGAAAGCGCCGGCCAACGGCCACAAATACCTGATCGAAACCAACCCGGTACTCACCAACCTCAAGCAGTTCATGAGTTCGGATTATCTGCTGGCCAACCTCGGCTACGACCCGGACAACAGCGCCAAACGCCTCGGTGATGGCCTCTACGAACAGCGCCTGATCCAGCAAGCGGTCGTCGCCCGCACCGGCCAGCGCTACATCGACGGCCAGACAACCGACGAAGGCCTGTTCAAGTACCTGATGAACAACGCCATCGCCAGCAAGGACACCCTCAATCTGTCGATGGGCGTCAGCCTGACCTCGCAACAAGTCGCAGCACTGACTCACGACATTGTCTGGCTCGAAGAGCATGAAGTGAACGGCGAAAAAGTGCTGGTGCCGGTGCTGTATCTGGCACAGGCCGAAGGCCGCCTCGGTCCTACCGGTGCGCTGATTGCAGGTAAGGACGTGACGCTGATTGCCGGTCAGAACCTCGATAACGTCGGTACGTTGCGCGCCACCAATAACCTGTCGGCGACGGCGGGCAAGGACCTGGTCAACAGCGGTCTGATTCAGGCCGGTAATCGACTGGATGTGCTGGCGGGTAATGACGTCATCAACAAGTCGGGTGGCATTCTTGCCGGTCGTGACGTGAGCGTGAACGCGATCATGGGGGACGTACTCAACGAGCGCACCATTACTTCACAAGACAACAACACCCGCTTTAGTACGCAACATCACGATTTCGCTGACAGCGCCGCGCGCATCGAAGCCGCCAATGACCTCAATATCTCGGCGGGGCGGGACATCAACAATATTGGTGGGGTGCTGCAAAGCGGTCGTGACATGGACCTGAATGCCGGACGAGACCTTAACGTTTCCTCGGCGCAGGTCACCAATAGTGTGTTCAAGGACAGCAAACACAACAGCAGCGACATCACTCAGTTGGGTGCGAGCGTCAGCGCCGGTCGTGACTTGTCGGCCCAGGCAGGGCGTGATATCAGCGTGATCGCCAGCCAGATCGACGCCAAGCGCGACATCGCGATGGCTGCGATCGAGAACATGATCATCAGCTCTGCCGCGGATGAGGAGCACTCCCTGTCCAAGAGCAAAAAGCTCACAAGGCAGGAAGATCACGTCAGCCAGGTCATGTCGGGTATCACGGCCGGTGGCGATGTGGCATTGAGTGCCGGTGATAATCTCGCCGTGGTCTCCAGCCGCATTACCGCGGGCGACGAGGCGTATCTGGTAGCGGGTGACAACCTCGACATTCTCGCAGCGCAAGACAGCGACTACTCGCTATACGACAAAAAGAAAAAAGGCTCCTTCGGCTCGAAGAAAACCAAGCGCGATGAAGTCACCGATGTGAAAAACATCGGCAGTGAAATCACCTCCGGCGGCAACATGGTGCTCGCCAGTGGCGGCGATCAACATTACCAGGTTGCCAAACTCGATAGCGGCAATGACCTGACCATTAGCAGTGGAGGTGCCATCACGTTTGAGGGCGTGAAGGACCTGCATCAGGAGAGCCACGAGAAAAGTGATACCAGCCTGTCCTGGAACTCAATGTCGGGCAAAGGCAATACCGACGAGACCCTGCGGCAAAGTCAATTGGTGGCTCAGGGGCAATTGGTGATCAAGGCGGTTGATGGCCTGAACATCGATATCAAACAGATTAACCAGAAATCGGTTAGCCAGACCATTGATGTAATGGTGAAGGCGGATCCACAACTTGCGTGGCTCAAAGACGCTGAGAAGCGCGGTGATGTGGACTGGCGTCTGATCAAGGAAACCCACGAGTCGTTCAAATACAGCAGTTCGAGCCTCGGTCAGGGCGCGATGTTGGCGATCATTATCATTGTCACCGTGCTGACGGCTGGCACCGGAACAGCAGCAACTGTTGGTGCAACTGCAGGCACAGCGGCTTCTGGGGCGGCAGCAGCAGCAGGTGCGTCAGCGGCCACTGCAGCGTCTATAGGCGCCGCTGCATCGGCTGCCGCAACGGCAAGCTTTTCGGCGGCGGTTGCGCAAACTGCTGTCAGCGCGATAAACAACAAAGGCGATTTGGGTGGCACCTTCAAGGATGCTTTTTCATCGGAAAGCCTGAAAGGCTATGTACTCGCTGGGATTACGGCAGGTATTGCATCAAAGTTCGGGTTCACACCTACGGACCTGAAGTTCGACTTGGCCAGCGCTCAAACCGTTGCGATCAAGACTGCGGCCGATACGTTGGCAAAAACTGCCATCATGGGCGGCAGCCTCAAGGACAATCTGGTTGAATCCGCGTTGGGGACAGGCATCAGTATTGCCGGAGCAATCGGGGCCAACAAAATTGGCGATGTAACCCTGTTTGAAAACGGCAAGTTGACGAAAGTCGCAATGCATGCTGCTCTCGGCGGTCTGATGGCTGAGGCCATGGGGGGCGACTTCCGTACAGGTGCTCTGGCTGCGGGAGCAAATGAAGCACTGGTTGATTTCCTGGCTGACAAGTTGTTGCCGGTCGGAGTCGACAGAAACAGCCTTGAGTACCTACAAGGAATCAATAAGCTGCTGGCGGCGTCTCAACTGGTCGGCGTGTTGACTGCGGCCGTTACGGGGGGCGATGCGTCAGCCGCCGCTGCAGTGACGGCAAACGCAACGCAATACAACAACCTCGACCACCCTTCGGCTGAACGGCTACTCAAAGAGCTTCAGGGTTGTCGGGCCACTGAGGGCTGCAGTGCACAGAACATTCGCGAGATTGTTGCGCAATACGAAGATTTGTCCACCAAGCGTTCGATGGCCATGAATGCCTGCCAGAACAGAGCCTGTGTCGATGATATTCAGCGCAGCGCAGTGTCGCTGGATTCACCGGTTGCCAAGGATCTGATCAATTTCCTGCGGCACAGTATTTCCTATGATATGCCGGGGTTGCTCACCGGGAATCCAGGGTCCATTGCTGTTCCCTCACAAGGCGTCGATGGTTGGGGAGCGCTGTTCACCTCAGATAAGCAAATGGCCTATGCGAAGAACCTCTCCGAAGGCTGGTTGACGCCAAGCGAGTTGGCGGGTGCTGATCAATGGGTCAAAGAGACCAGTTGGCTTGATCAGCAGGCCGGACGGCCATTATCCCTGAAGGAGCGGGCAACGTTGTTGACTGAGCTTCAGATGACAGCGGGTATGATGCTTTTGGGTAAAAGTCCCGTAGGTACAAGCACTGGTAGTGACTGGGCTAAACTAAGCGGACAGCTCCGTGAGGCGGCAAAAGGTAAAGGTAACTTCGGTATCGGCTCAGGTACGAGAGAGCAAGCTGATGTGATGGGAAAAGCTTGGGTCGGTGCTGGATATAAAATTGCTAGTGACGGGAAAACTCTAGTTAGTCAGGATGGCTTAAGGCAGTATAGGCCACCAACCTATAAGCCAAATCAACAGGGGACCCAGGCCAACTTTGAGCAAAGGTATCCTGGGCAAGAGACAAAAAAATGGCAGTCAAATGGTCATCTGGATATTACGGATTAAACTATGGAAGCAAAGTTAAAACGGCTGCATAGCCCTGATATTTATAATTTGGAAGATTTTCAGCCAGATGCTCAGGATGATTTTGGCTTTCTCCTTCAAGCCATGATTGGGCCCGCAGGGGAGGAGGGTGAAGAGTCATTTGATATAGAGGTTTGTACTCCGAAGTGGATCGAAAAAAGACATAGGGTAGATGAGGTTGTTGTTGGGCTGCATTACCTCATTGTTCGTGAATACAATTACCAGAGAATTGTTAAAGCTATTGAAAAGTTTTTGCAGGGTTGTTCGGGTAAAGATTGGAGTGACGTTTCAAATAAGGTGTCGAGATTAGGTTTGTGGGAGTTCGAGGGGTACGAAGAGGGAGAATGAAATGGGTGGGGAGAGCACAAACTAAAACGGATAAACGGGGGCAGACCAAGTTTTTCTTTGGGGCGGGGCCCAGTGCTCCTACAGAAAAGGGGGCGGATTTGAATGGCACTTACTTAACATGTTTAGCGTGCCCATTTTTCCTGACATCTGCCCTTGCTGACCGACGCGGTTTGGTCAGCAAGGGGTAGGCTTGAGGTCTTCGTTTTATGGCTCGCGGCTCGATACGACCAGGTCGGTTTCCAACGCGCCTTTGAGCGATCAGCGTCAATAAATTTGACAGGCCATCCTCTTCTTCAGGGCTGCCATATTGTCGCAGCGCCAGCCATAGCTGAAGGCTGTGTTTGAAGCTCAGTTCGCGAGGTAAGCAGTCAGCTAATAAAGCCGATTGTGCCATGAGCATTCGGATCAGATTGTGTGCCAACAGATAGACCCATAACTCCTTGACTGCCATGCCAGGGGTTTTGCAGCTTAACTTTCCAAGTCCCAGCGTAGCTTTGAGATTTCGCAAATCTAACTCGACATGCCATCGCCCTTTGTACAGCGATTTGAGGGCTGTTTTTGGTGTCTGCTTCGGGCAATGCAACGTGGTCACCAAAGTCTTTCCGCCAGCCTTCAGCTCTCGCACTGTCAACCTTTGAGGCGCCTGTTCGTAATGTAGGGAAAAGGGGGCGGATTTATTAGTTTCATATTGGTGAGTACTACAAAATCACTTATGGAGATGGGAGTAAGATTAAAGTTGTTGATCCTTTGACGTATAGGCCGAAATTTAATGGGGGTAACCCTATTTATGACGCAGATACAGTTTACTTAAATCCGCAGGGTCAAAAAGTGATATTTAACCCTGCTAATAATACGTGGGTGCCAAAATGACCTAATCTAAAGGGTTTTCAATATCATGGGTGGCGCCAATTGTGCCATCTGTGTCACTTGCAGGAATACCATTGCATGTCGATGCGGATGTGTTGAAGTGCGTATTGTTAGGGTATTTGGTTGATGGAAGTAGCTCTCTATACCAATTCGCTGACTCTCCAGTGCTTCGTTTAAAGCTTTATAATTTGAATGAGAACGGGGATGGTGGTTATTCTTTTGTTTTGTCGGATGCAAGTGTTATTAATGATTTGAATAAGTTTACCCCTGCTTTATCAGTTATGATTAAAAGTAGTAAGGTGTGTGCTGTTAAGGTTTATGATTTTAGCTTTCCTGGTGAGCAGGCTCAAAATTTGATTTATAAGGGTGCTTTGCCGGAAGGTATTGGTTTTGGGGGGAGGGTTTCGGATCTATTACCATTTGCAACTTTGGAGTTTGACGAGGCTGAAGAATGGTTTTATACCGATGAGGACTATGGAGGGCTTGAAGTTACCGGCTGGGGAGTTTCTCTGGAAGATCATCCCGATCAAATTATTACTGCTTTATGTGTGATATGAAAATTAAATGGGGGGGATTTTTCGTTTGGTGTCTAAATGAATCTGTCCTTTTTTTGCTGCTCTGACGCGTCTAATAAGCGAAGTGTAAAGTTTTTTGTTCCTCTAGAGATTTTTAGTCAGAGGTGTGTAATAACGTTGCACGTGCCATTTTTGGCGTATTCCAGATTTTTAAATGTGTTGACGAGATTAAGGGGGACGAATTTCCCCAGCTAGGTTGATTTTTAGAATAGATGTGGCGGACTTATTTGTTAGGGCATAAAGGGGCGGGGCGGATTTATTTGTTTGGTTTTGTGCGTTGGCCAAAAAATAAATCTGTCCAGTTTTTTGAGGGAAGTAAGTATGAGCTCTTCGGCGCAGAGGCGAGTTGTAAGATTTTGAGTCTTCCGGGTATGGATAGAGTTGTTGGAGAGCGTGATATTTTCCCAGTTAGAACCAGAGACAGGAATGATTCGGAGAGTTTAAAATTGGAGTTGTAAACGGGGCACTTTGTCATTTATCAACGTCGTACAAGAGTCGGAACATGGACCTCAAGAAAAAAACGCTCATCATCGCCTTCTCTCTACTCACCGCCTGCAGCATCAAACCACTGGAACCCTACGTTGAACCCGCATCAGATGTTCCGACGGCGAAGCTTCGTGTGATTACCAATGGTTATGTGCGTGGCAATACATACATGGGGTGTAGCGCAGATACCAAGGTATTGGCGAAGGCGGGTCGTTTTTTCGGTGAGCATCAGCCTAGCGTAAACTACCCACAGATGCCTCTCGTGCCACAACAACTGAATATGGTTGCGCGATTCGCACCAAAAATGCCGGAGTATCTGGGTGTGACGAGAATGGCAGAGGGCGCCTACACCGAGATGGCCGCTGAATACCTCGTCCCGGCGGGTAAACCTTTTTTGTTGGAGCGTTTGAAACTTTGTAAGCGCTCCATAAAACCCACCTAGTCAAAGGTGGGCGGTGCGGTTAGCTATGAGATTGGGGTGCGCATTTCCAAGGTAGCAGGGCTTCGTAATCTTCCACCGAAGCCGCCATTGGCAGGCGCTCAAGTGCGTGGCGCAGCCACGCATAGGGCTCTTGGCCGTTGGCTTTAGCAGTCTCGACCAAGCTGTAAAGTTGAGCGCTAGCCGTCGCCCCTTTTGGCGTGTCGCTAAACAACCAGTTTTTTCTTCCGATAACGAACGGCCGTATTGCACGTTCTGCGGCGTTGTTGTCGATGGGCAAGTAACCTTCCTCGACGTACCGCTCGAGTTTGTTCCAGTTGTTTGCCAAGTAGCTGACGGCTTTGCCCAATGCGTTCTGTGTAGTCACGTACGGCAGCGTCTTTAGCATCCAGTCTTTCAGTTGACTCAGCACGCTGGCGCTCAACTCCTGGCGGCCTCTTTTCCGCGCCTCATCACCACTCCGTTTGTAGGCGATCTCGATGCCATATAGTTTACTGATCAACTTCAATGCGATGTCGGCCCGTCCTGTCTTGCCCTTGGGCTGTACTTTTTGCGCTTCGACAAATTTACGCCGTGCGTGAGCCCAACACCCTAAACGTTCAACTCCGGCCTGTGCTCCCAGCGCGTTGTAACCCGCGTAATCGTCAGTCATGACGTAGCCGCGATAACCTTCGAGCAGGCGCGACGGTACCTCCTGCGCTCGGCTGGTGGAGTAGTCGAAAAGGATCACCGGTTTGTCTGGCGGGCCGCCGGTTTGCACCCACATCCAGGACTGACTGCTCGGCTCTCGGTCAGGCTCTTTCAACACCTGTACGCGTGTTTCATCGCAGTGGATGACACGGCTGGCCAACAGGCTATCGCGCATTAAATTCAGCAGCGGCTGGAAGTGCTCGCCGCACTGGATAACCCAGCGAGCCAGGGTCTGGCGCGGAATATCGATGCCGTGGCGGCCTAGTAC
Organism: Pseudomonas sp. LBUM1669; assembly: GCF_059695705.1. NCBI lineage: Bacteria > Pseudomonadati > Pseudomonadota > Gammaproteobacteria > Pseudomonadales > Pseudomonadaceae > Pseudomonas > Pseudomonas sp. LBUM1669. The sequence goes on from NZ_CP166784.1 coordinate 1,786,781, forward strand.
TTTTTCAAAACGGTGAAGCGGCAGACCGTCCACGTACTTGGTGGTCAGCAGCATCGCCAGAACACTTGGGCTGGCCATGCTTTTTTCAATCAGTTGAGCCGGCTTATCCGCAGTGACCGGTGCGGTCTCACAATCGCGGCAGCCATAAACTTTGCGCACATGTTTGATAACGCGAATCTGCATCGGCACGATTTCAAGCTGCTCGCTGACTTCTTCGCCAATGGCGTGTTTGCGGCAGCCGCAAACGCAAGTCAGTTCATCCTCGGGAAGTTCGTGGATGACTTCGATACGTGGCAGGTCGGCGGGCAGCGGCTTTCGTTTACCGCGACGCCTGGCTGGACCGACGACCTCTTCTTCAGCGTCTTCGCCGACGGGTTCGGCGATGCTTTCAGTTTCGTTGAAAAGAGCTAACTGCGGCGTGGCCGGATCGGCTGTTTGTTCGGACTTGCGTCCGAACAGGCGCTGACGCAGCAGCGCGTTTTCTTCTTCAAGATGAACAATACGGCCCTTGTTAGACTCGCGCTCAAGCAGCATTTGCTCTAGCAATTGCTTGAGCAGCGCAGGATCGTCAGGAAGATCTTTGGGCATTGAAATCATGCCCTGGATTATAACGAATCAGGCCACGAATCGCGGCGTCAAAACCTGATGAGGACGGTTACGCCAGAGGTCGAAACCGTCGAGCATCCAGTTGAGTTCCTGAACAGTTAGGACAATCGCCTCGTCGGTGGCATCGGGCGATGTTTTGAATCGCTCAGATTCAAGGCGCTTGAGCCAAAGGCAGAAGCCGTTGCGCTCCCAGTACAAAATCTTCACGCGGTTGCGCGGTTTGTTGAGGAAGACGAAGAGCACCGGGTCAAACACGGCGACCTTGATGTCCAGCTCGACCAGCGCAGCCAGGCCATCAATTGATTTTCGGAAGTCGACGGGCTTGGGGTACAGATACACTTTTTCGACTTTTGCGTCGGGTCGCATCATGGCGGATGGGCTCCAGAAAGGAATCGGGAGCACAGCATCCGGGATCAATTGGCGGCTTTGAATGTGGGGTTCATGGAGCGGTTACAAAACTTTTCGCTGGCAGTTACGGTAGTACGTACCAGACCTGCCCCGAAGCTACGCGGCTCTTTGTCTTTGAAGAGAACAAGAGCTATGAAGCCTATGTCGGTCTTGTTTATAGGCCCACCGCTGAAGGTAACGGACAGGCAATATGTGCGTTCAGTGTGTATGAGGTGGTCCCGTCCGGGAAATTTAGTCGTCCATTGCCAAACGTACTCAATTTTGAGCCTCCCGCTGATTCTAACTGTGGCCGGCACTGACCCAGATTGTCAGGTTAAGAAATTAGATGGTCATGTTGGGAGTTTGTAAGGTCGATATCTTCACCGAACGAAACAACCCGACACCTTCGGTCTCGGTCGAAGAGGACATGAGCAATCCAGATATTTGCCGTTGAGGCAGTGGCTACTCGACGCGGATCCAGATCAACCAGCAACTCGCCCCCGATCTGGCCCAGCAACAAGTCAACCCGCTGGCGCTCCCCGGCTTCAGCCTGCCCACCAGCCAGAACGGCCTGTTCCGTCTGAGTCAGGAAGGCAGTACCAACCCGACCGGCACCGGCCCACAAAGCTGGACCCTCACCGGCGCCACCGTCACCTCGTCTACCAGTACGCCGGTCACTATCAACCGCGTGCAAGGCCTGCCGAGCAACGCCGGCAAATCCCACCCGCACAAATACCTGATCGAAACCAACCCGGCACTCACCGACCTCAAGCAATTCATGAGCTCGGACTACCTGCTGTCCGGCCTCGGCTACGACCCCGACCAGAGCGCCAAGCGCCTGGGCGACGGTCTCTACGAGCAGAAACTGGTCCAGCAAGCCGTGGTCGCCCGCACCGGCCAACGCTTCATCGACGGCCAGACCTCCGACGAAGCGCTCTACAAGTACCTGATGAACAACGCCATCGCCAGCAAGGAGCAGCTCAACCTGAGCCTCGGCGTGACCCTCACTTCACAACAAGTCGCGGCCCTGACCCACGACATCGTCTGGCTCGAAGAGCACGAAGTGAACGGCGAAAAAGTCCTGGTGCCAGTGCTGTACCTGGCCAACGCCAACCATCGCTTGGCGGCCAACGGCGCGCTGATCCAGGGCAGCGACGTAACCCTGATCGCCGGCAAAGACCTGAACAACGCCGGCACCCTGCGCGCCAGCCAGAACCTTGATGCGACGGCCAAGAATGATCTGGTGAGCAGCGGGTTGCTGGAGGCGGGGGACCGGTTGAAGGTGCTCGCCACCAATAATTTGACCAACAAGGCGGGGGGCATTATTGCCGGGCGGGACGTGACGCTCGCGACCACGAAAGGCGACGTGATCAATGAACGCACGGTGACCTCCCACGACAGCAGCGTCGGCGACTACAGTCACGCACGAGACTTCGTGGACAACGCCGCCCGCATCGAAGCCGCCAACAACTTGGTGATCAACGCCGGGCGCGATGTGATCAACACCGGTGGTGTGTTGAAAAGCGGTGGCGACATGGACATCGATGCCAAGCGCGACGTCACCATCACCTCCGTGGAGGAGCGCCACTCCGAAAGCCGTACCAACTTCCTCGACTCAACCCTCACCCAGCACGGCGCAGAGGTCAGTTCCGGTGCCGGCCTGACAATCGATGCCGGCCGCGATATGGCGGCGGTCGCCAGCAAGATCGACGCCAAGGGCGACGTGACCATCGAGGCTAAGCGCGATGTGTTCTTCGGTGCCGCTGCCGACGAAGAGCATTCCTATTTCAAGGACAAAAAGGAAACCCGTCAGGAAGACCACATCAGTCAGATCGGCACCTCACTGGAGGCGGGAGGCAAACTCACGCTCAAATCCGGCAAGGACATGACCCTGGTCGCCAGCGACATCAGCGCCGGCAAAGAAGCCTACCTGCACGCCGACGGCGACCTGCAACTGCTGGCCGCGCAAGACAGTGATTACTCGCTGTATGACATGAAGAAAAAGGGCGGCTTTGGCGCCGAGAAAACCCAGCGCGATGAGGTGACGCAGATCACCCACATCGGTACGCAGATCAAATCCGGTGGTGACCTGACGTTGTCCAGTGGGGGGGATCAGCGGTATCAGGTGGCGAAGCTCGACAGCGGCAATAACATCGTTCTCGACAGCGGTGGTTCCATCACGTTTGAAGCAGTCAAGGACCTGCATGACGAGAGCCATACCAAGAGTGATGGCGACGCCTTCTGGACCTCATCGAAAGGCAAGGGCAATACCGACGAGACACTGCGCCAGACCCAGATGATTGCCAAAGGCAACATCGTGATCAAGGCTGTGGATGGCCTGAAAATCGACATCAAACAGGTCGATCAGCAAAGCGTCAGTCAGACCATTGATGCGATGGTCCAGGCCGATCCGCAACTGGCCTGGCTGAAGCAAGCCGAAGCTCGGGGTGATGTCGATTGGCAGTTGGTCAAGGAAATCCATGAGTCGTTCAAGTATGAAACCTCGGGGCTTGGGCCTGCTTCTCAAATCATCATCGCAATCATCATGGCGGCCATTGTCGGCCCAGCTGCGCTGACGGCGTTCGCCGGTGCGGGGACCATAGGGGCTGCAGGTCTTGCAGCAGTGGCTACAGGTGCTGCAACAAACGCGACCACTAGTTTTATCAATAACGGTGGGAATCTTGGGGCGGTGTTCAAGGATGTGACGTCTTCGGATGCGCTCAAGGGCTACGTGATTTCAGGGGTGACGGCGGGTTTCACGGCCGCTTACATCAATGATTTGACTGGGACGACTACAAACTCCTTCACTGGCAAAGTCACTGGCCCCCCACTGAACACCTGGACGGGCGTCGGTCAGTTTGCTTCAAGCCAAGTGCTGCAAGGTGGGACGTCAGCACTGCTGGGCAAGGCGTTGGGGCAGGACGTCAGTGTCAGTGATGTATTGAAAACAGCTCTGTTCAATACATTGGCGGCAGCCAGTTTCAACGCGGTCGGTGACTATACGAAAGCCTATGCCGACGGATCTGTTCAGAAAATCGCGATACACGCGATGGTCGGTGGGTTGCTTTCAGAAATATCGGGTGGTGATTTTGCAACGGGCGCCTTGGCAGCAGGTGCGAATGAAGCCCTCATCGTAGACCTGAATAAATTGGTTGCTGGCGACCCTGATTTGCGTTCCATGGCATCTCAGATCGTCGGGGTACTGGCGGCGTCGACGCAAGAGGGGGATGCAGAAACGCTGCAAAGTGGGGCATGGGTTGCCAACAATGCTACGCAGTACAATTTTGAAATTCACATGCCGCCAGGTTTGACGGAGTATGGACAAGCAGCAACGTCCCTCACGGAATTCATGCGGCAAAATAAAGCCTCAGCAGAAGAAATTGCCCAAACGCAATTGGCACTGGCTCAAGGGCAAGGTTTTGATGGCGTCCTGCCTGCAAATGAGTTCGTCAAGGCGTGGGGCGCCTTCACTGCGGGAGAGCTTTCCGGATTAGGGTTGGCTGCGTTACTAGGGAAGGCGGGGTCGTGGTTTGCAAAAGAGTCAGTTATAGTTGGGGCAAAAGGAACTGGGGCTGTTGTAGATGACACGATCAAGGCATTACCAGCCCCAAGACAAATAGATGCATCGTGGAGCGCGAGCACTTATAACAAAGGCGGTTTGATGACAGGAATTGAGCATGTATTCTATCGCCATGGGCCTGACTCAGGATTTGGGAATGTTAGTAAGTTCTCGCAGGGAACATCTGTTAAAGATGTCTCTAGTTATGTTGATAACGCACTGAGATATGGGAAGGTAACTCCTAATGGCCCAGGTGGGCACGTTATTGAGTACAACGCAGGTAAGGTGATTGGAACAAACGTCTCAGGCGCTCCAACATCGACAATCAAAATAAATGTTCGGGATGGTGTGATTCAGACTGCATTCCCGTACTAGTTAGGAATGGTTATGAGCAGTGGCGGCACACTAATAGAACGATTTGTCGCCCAAGAGTTGGACGACAGCGTTCGCTCTATTTTGAAAGATGCCTTTGATGAGCGGATGTGCTCAAAGAGCGTTCTGCTCAGGGAGTTCGAGTTTAATTGCTTTGACGTTTCTTTGGACTTTGAAAAAGGCATCGTCACATTGCAAGATGTTCTTTCCGCTGGAGAGAGTAGCTTTCTTGATATACCGATACGTGATTTTATCTCTGCTTGCGGTTTGAATGTCTCTTGTTAATTCTGAAACATACATAAAATTGGAGTCGAAAGCAGCCCGTGCGACGCTCGCCGCCGGCACATGTTGTGGTCCGCGACAATCACGAACACCGGTATGAGCGAGTGGTTAGGGTAAGGGGGCGGATTTATTTGTTTTCGGAGTAAAGAAGCGCGATCTGCGACTTTCGATTTTAACTTGAATCGTATCGGTGATTAATATGGCTGATGAAAAGAAATCTGATTGGGTCAGTCGAGGGAAAACAATTAAGCAACTCGTGAAGGAACTGCAGTCGTTCGAAAATCAAGAACTGCAAGTTGAGATATCAACGGACGATGGTGCGACCCAAAAACCGATTAGCTTGGTTGTAAAATTTGGCAATACATGTGTTCTAATAAATTGTGAATAGGAGATGTGTTTCGCATAGGTTCAGGGGCTACCGCTAGCAGCATTGGCTCGGTCGTATTGAACGCAAAGTGAACGGATTTATTTGTTTGGCATCGGTGAAATGACCGGAAAATAAATCTGTCCCGAATGGCACTTACTTAACATGTTTTGCGTGCCCATTTTTCCTGACATCTGCCCTTGCTGACCGACGCGGTTTGGTCAGCAAGGGGTAGGCTTGAGGTCTTCGTTTTATGGCTCGCGGCTCGATACGACCAGGTCGGTTTCCAACGCGCCTTTGAGCGATCAGCGTCAATAAATTACAGGTCATCCTCTTCTTCAAGGCGGCCGTATTGTCGCATGGCCAGCCATAACTGAAGGCTGTGTTTGAAACTCAGTTCGCGAGGTAAGCAGTCAGCTAATAAAGCCGATTGCGCCATGAGCATTCGGATCAGATTGTGTGCCAACAGATAGACCCATAACTCCTTGACTGCCATGCCTGGGGTTTTGCAGCTTAACTTTCCAAGTCCCAGCGTAGCTTTGAGATTGCGTAAATCTAACTCGACATGCCATCGCCCCTTGTACAGCGATTTGAGGGCTGTTTTGGGTGTCTGCTTCGGGCAATGCAACGTGGTCACCAACGTCTTTCCGCCAGCCTTCAGCTCTCGCACTGTCAGCCTTCAGGCGCCTGTTCGTAATGCGACTGACTCATCCAAGGCGGCCTTCTTTCGGGCTTTTTCAACTCGATCAGATGATCTTCCGAACCGAGACTTTGCCCCAAGCGAAAGTCCGTGCTGCGCCGTCGAGCACCGTATTGTTCGAACACGCCATCGATACCTCTTCGTTGCAACTCGCACAGCAAGAAATAGGTAGCGTAGTAAGCGTCGCCTAACAAAATGTCACCTGTTTTCAACGTGTCGAGCATTGATCTGAGCAGCGTCTGTTCATCGCCGCCCTTGCCTCGGAAACGCCCAAGGGCAGCATCTAAAACGGCGCCGCTGGAGAGGCAAACGATGCCAACCACTCGACACAGCGGAAAACCAAGACCGACTTTCTGACCGCGAGACTGCGGATAGGCACCCTGATTGGCTGCGGTGTCGGGCATGCTGACCGTCGTACCGTCCACAAGGCGTACAGGCCGTCCCATCCAGCGCCACGACGAGGGTGCTTTTTCACTTATCGAAGCACCGGTGTGCCTGACCAGCGTGGAAACCATCTCAACAGGCAGCCGCTCTCTGGCTTTACAGTAGGCGCCCGTGCGAGTGCTATTGGGCTTCATGCCGCCACAAGACCGTTTGATGGACAAGTCGTTGACGGCGTTCTGGCAGGAACGGTCGGCACTCATCGCTTGAGCCAGGAACATAGACAGCGTTTCAGTCGGCGGAAACAGACGCTCCCGATATTCTGGCAGTGCAGACTCGACGCGCTGTAACAGTTCGGGAGCGGTGAGAAGATTAAAAAACGCATAGGCATCACAGTTCGAAGCGTGTCGATGGAAACGTTGCTGTTGATGCTGGAGAATTTGACGTCTACGATTCATTGGGGCTGTGTCCTTGGTTCGTCGGTGTGTGTTCGCAACTATCACCGTAGACCAAGACCAGCCCTTCTTCATTTTTTGCTTTTAGCTCAACTGGTTAGCTGCTAAGTAAGTGCCATTCAAGTCTGTCCCCTTTTTGTTAAAAAAATAGGTGTTAAGGTTGTGAGTAGTATTGAGCAGCTTTTTTTCTTACGGCGCAAGCAAAGGAGGTTTGTAGTTATGGCGGATTCTGCAATGATTATTTCTTCAGCGCTATTGACGGTAGAAGAGTTTCAGGTGTTTATATATAGCAACGGAGGGTCTGTTAAATTTGGCGAATTCCCTCGAGGAGCGATAAGTGAAGGCGAGTCAGATATATGGTTGGCAATGTTGCCAAAAGATGTTTGTGAGGGTTTTTATGATGCGGAGGATATTCTTGAGTGGGAGGGTGTTCTAGGTGCAACTCCACAGACACTCATTGAAATGAGATTGGACCATACTCGGAGGTCTAGATTAATGTATCTGAACGTTTTCTTGAATTTTGGTAAGCGTTGGAATTGTATCTTGCACGATGTCGACGACTCAATTTTGTCCTGTGGTTTGGTTTGGGATAAGTATGGAGATATATTACGTTAACCTTCGGGAGCCATGGTGCGGACTTACTTGTTTGGCTGGAGAAAAGGGGACAGATTTATTTATTTTGCTGTGTGCCCGGAAAATAAATCTGTCCCCTTTTATTGGGATCCGAAGAATCCTGGCCAATGGTTGACCAAAACATCTAATAAATTGAAGAATTCGATGTTCCCTTCCACTTGGGATAAGGCACGATTGATAAATGAAATTGATGGCGCATGGAATAGTCCTGATAAGGTTGTAACAGGAACCATATGGCGGTCGACAACCCCATCTGGGGTTGAGGTCGAGGGATATGTTTCTCCAAGGACAACTATCTATCCAATTTATAGACCTTGACGAGAGGCAGGCACATGGAACTGAAGTATTACTATATTCCCGGAGGAATTCACCCTATTGCTGGGACAGTGCTTTACAGGGCCGCGTTGGTTTCTTCTGGAGAGAATGCTGAGCGGTATGAGCTCTATATTTGCACTGTTCTTAACGCGATTGCTCAGACACAAGGGGATTGTGATCGACTACTAGATTGCATAACTTCGATCGAAGATGGTTCCGAATCATCAGAGGTCGGGGGGGGCAATGATGTTGAGCTGACCATGGACGCTACAGGTGTCCAGGTCGACATCCTGATCAACGACGACTGGGTTGGACAGCCCGAAGGTAAATTTACCCTGCAAGAGTGGCGTCAGGTTCTGGAGCAGTGGAAGCTTTTCTTGGGGCTGCCAGAATCGGCAGAAACGGTAGTTATGTTCAAATTACCGTAAGCCCCTCAGATCTTGTGCCTATCAGGAAAACGGGCAACCCTAAGGTCGTCCGTTTTCTTCACTGTTCCATCCTGAAAATGGATCAGAAGGCGTAAATCTTATTCAGAACGGGACAGAGGGAGCAGGATTCAAAGCCTTTTTGCCCCGGATCGTGATTGGCACAACGACTTCTTGAATTGATATCCCCCTCTTTATGCCCAAGGATCGGACATGTTTTCCAAATTAGCGTTGATGTTTTTAGCCCTGTCACTTTCTGCCTGCGGACCTTCTCGTTCAGTATGGATCGATAGCGCCAACAACCTGGTAGGGCAACCAATACCCGACCTCGAAAACAGCCCTTGCGATGTTCGCTGTCGACTCATGTTGTGGTCCCCGAACAATCACGAACGCCGCTACCAGCGAGTGGTCGAGGGTGACGGCAATCGTTACTACTTCAACTGGCTATTCGATTGCAGCTACTCGGTGTACACCACGGCCGATGGAGTGATCCGGTCGTGGCGTTTCGAGACTCTGCGGCCTGAAAGTTGTTATGTGTTCTAGCTCACTATCCCCCATGGCAGCAGCTGGATGACGTCTTGTCGTCGTATTTGTCGTGGTGCTGCACCCATTCCATGATTTCCTCTTCGTTACGGCCCTTGGGCATGAGGTCGAGGTAGTTATAGGCCCCTACCAACATGTCTAGGCCACGAGCATAAGTGGAATAGGTGTGGAAGATTTCTCCCGCTTCATTGCGATAAAACACGCTGAGGCCGGGGAGTTCTTCTTCGGCGCCGTCGGATTTTTCGTAGTTGTAGGTAGCTTTACCGGCAGCGACGTCTTCGGCTCGGGCGGTGACGCCGAAGTCGTAGTTGAAATCGCAACCTTCTGACGACACCCAGTCGAATTTCCAGCCCATGCGCCGTTTGAAGGCCTGGAATTCGGCAAACGGTGCGTGAGAAACCGCCACCACGGCGACGTCATGGTGGGCCAGATGCTGGTTGGCGCCGTCGATGTGGTCGGACAGGAACGAGCAGCCGGGGCAGCCTTCGTCCCATCCGGCGGCGAACATGAAGTGGTAGATGACCAATTGGCTGCGGCCGCCGAACAGGTCGGCGAGTTTCAGTTCGCCGTTGGGGCCTTGGAAGTGGTAGTCCTTGTCGATTTTCACCCAAGGCAGGGCGCGGCGTTCGGCGCTGAGTTTGTCTCGTTCTTTGGTGAAGGCTTTTTCGTGGGCCAGGTGTTGTTTGCGGGCGGCGAGCCATTCTTCGCGGGACACGACGGGATGATTCTGAACGTTCATCAGGTTTCTCCTTCGCAATGCTGGGAGGTGTCTTACAGAGCCTAGTCGTTTGACCTGCGTCCAAATCGACATGCCGTCGGTCGTTAGCCGCAAAAAACTCGGCTGAACGGCTGCGTGCGGTGTCGGTCACAACTTAAGAAGGCCATCTCACTCACAGGCTTTGGAGGTTGAATCAGGATGACAACTTACAACTGGGATTTGATTGAACGCTTGCTGCACGAAGTGCAACACGGTGAGTCCAGTTTCACGCCGCGCCCGTATGCCGAGCAGTACGCTGCGGAGAAAGCGGCGGAAGGCGAGCAGACTGAAAACCTCGATCACCTCAAGGCTGTGGCCGGCGAGTACGAAAAATTACTGCTGGCGCGCGGTTATATCGAGCCTCGGCCCGTGGAACAGGGTGGCACCGGCTCCAATTACATTTTGACGGCTCGGGGCTCGAGTTTGTTGAGCCTGATCGACAGCAGCATTCCGGGTAATGACCATCCGCGGCAGGTATTGGACGAGCAGGAAGATGCGCTGGATGAGGTGACGTTTGATGAGGTGGCGTCGAAGGCGCAGATTGCCTGAACACCACCGATAACTAATGTGGGAGTGAGCAGGCTCACTCCCACATTTTGATTTGTGTTGGGCCTAACCTTTCTGAGCGGCTTTGAGGCATTTCAAATCGTTGAAGTCCTTGCGCACCCCTTCAATCTTTTTCAGCAGCCGCTGGCGCTGAGCCGGTGTACTCTCAGCCATCAAATCCACAAACAAGCTTCGCGCCTGCGCTTCGGTATTGGCGTAGGCCTGACGGTACGCCGTCGTCCACAAACTCTCGCGATTCACCAGAAGTGTCTCGATACGCTGTGGGAATTCCGGACTCTGGCGCTGCGCAACCGCCGCGCTGAACTGCTTCTGCCAATGGACGCGGTTGGCGATCCATTGCGTGTTCTGGTCACCCAAGGCGTTCGACCAAGTGACCACCCGTTGTCGCTGAGTCGGGCTGAGCGGACCCAGCCAGTCATTCAGGCGCTTTTCCATGCGCTCGGCGCGCTGCTTGATCTGCTGATCGAGAGACGGTTTAACGTAATCCTCCTGGCGTTTTCGCTGATCCTTGGCGAAGGCGTCGTTCATTTCCGCGACTTGCTTGTCATCCAGCCCCTGTAACAACTCGATGGCCGAGGGCGTGATTTCCCGGGCGGTCTGGGCGATGGCGGCTTTGGCTTCCTGAGTACGGGTTTGCAGCGCGGCTTCGGTGACCTGATTGGTCTCGACCATGGTCTGCAAGCGGTCCAGCCAGTCGAGATAGCCCGGCAATTGCGTAGTGCAGTGCCAACTCAAGTGTTCCTTGAGGCGCTCGTTGAACCAGCCTTTTTGTTCGCCGTTCATGTCCAGGTAGTCGCTGAGCGTCCACGGAATGATCACGTCGAGATTGCGGTAGGCCAGGCCCACGCGGCTGCACGCGCCAAGGGCGAGGCTGAGGGTGATGATGACGGCGAGATACTTCAACCAGCGCGACATGGGCAAGTCCTTGCGAAGGCCTGGCTTCTTGAGGGGATTCTTATGTGAACGCAGAATGGGCCCGGCAGTTCAGCCGATCAATAGAAGGCGCGCTCGGCCTTGAGGGTGACCAACCCGTCGCATTGGCTGTTGTGCCCGGAATAGGCGGAACAGTCGCTGCCGCTGAGGCTTGAATCGCTGTAGATCAGGTTCAGGTCGACGCCCATGACCGGCCGCGAAAGTTGCACCGACCAATCGGTGAAACTGCCGATATAGCCACCGTCGACGGACGCCGGCGTGTTGAGCTGGTGGGTGGTGTATTTCATGCTGACTCCGATGCCGAACGGCTGATTGCCGCCCAGGTCGGCGAAGACGGTGCTGTTCTGTTTGTCCGGGTCGTTGCTGAACGCTGCGCCGAAACGGCTGCCGAGAAAGGTCAGGCCACCGAACAGCTCCTGGCTGTCGAGGGTGTCTACTTTCGGATAGCTGTAGCGGATCATGCCGACTTCGTAGCCGAGGGTATTATCGAAAGGCTGTTTAAAGCCCATGTAGGAGTCGACTTCCAGGTTGGCGCCGGGCGACAGACCCATGCTTGGTGCCCATTGGCCCACATAAAAGCCGCTGTCATGACTCAGGTCGAGACCACCGTGAAACGAACCGGTGCTGGAAGGTTTGACCAGCCCTTGGGCCATGCTGCGGCTGGGGGTGGTGCCGAGTTTGAGGTCGAAGTCGCCCAGTTCACGCTGAAAGATTTGCGCATTGGCGAATGAACACGACAGCAGGCTGCCGAGCAATAAATAGGAGGGTTTGAGCATGCGTCACTCCATGACCGCGAGGAGCAGGAACGAAAACCTACTGAAACGCTTGATCTAGACGTGTGCAAGCATACCGGCGAATGCTCGGCATTGAAGGCCGTTCGTCGATTTTTGAAATATGGGTGTGTTTGGCGGGGTGTTGCGGGGAGGTTCCAGTCCAAGCGCTTCGAAGCTCAAAGCGCTTACGGACCAGGTGACGCGGCGGATCTTTGGGGGAGTGTTACTTCTTGCCCAAAGTGATCTGCTTGGACGGGCCGAACGTCTGGCCGCTGACGCCTTTGGCAATTTGCTGGATCTCGCCGCCGGACTTGAGGAACGCAGCAATCTGGTTGTTGATCGATTCGCTGGTTTCAACGGCTGGAGCTGGCTTTGCTTTGCTGTTGGATGCTTTTACACGCATGGCGGCCATTAACCTGTAGAAAATTAACTTGGCCAGGCATCGTACAGGAAATACTTGACAATTGCTTGGCAAATATCCCCTCAAAATACACATCGTAGGGGCACAATTACTCACAAGTTAATATTAGAAATACGCCCCTAAGCTGCTGTTTTAACTAAGAACGACGGTAGAAACGTCAGGGCTTCTGATGGTCTGGCAGGGGTAAAAATCACCCGTTCGGCCTGACGAGCGGCCAAAAGCCTGAGGCAGGGCCTAGGAAAATTAAGGCCTTCAGAAGAATTTCTGGTGTCACCGGGCTGGCCACAGAAACGTTGCCCGCAAAAACGGGTAGAATGCCGCCCACGCAATGAGGGTATTGGAAATGGCTTTAGTCGGGCGCTACAACAGTTTGCAAGTGGTTAAACACACTAACTTCGGTTTATATCTTGACGGTGGCGCGGACGGCGAAATCCTCCTGCCTAATCGTTATATTCCCAAAGATATTCCCAGCGAAGATGAAGATTGGCTCAACGTTTTTGTTTATCTGGACAGCGATGACAAACTCATCGCAACTACCGAAACGCCGAAAGTTCAGGTCGGTGAATTCGCCAGTTTGAAAGTCGTTGAAGTCAACAGCATCGGTGTCTTCCTGGATTGGGGTCTGCCGAAGGATCTGCTGCTGCCGTACTCCGAAGAAAAGCGCCAGATGACGGCAGGCGAGTATGTCGTGGTGCACGTCTACCTCGACAAACACACCCGCCGCATCACCGCGACGGCACGCCTGGACCGCTACCTCGACAAGACCCCGGGCAACTACACCCCAGGCCAGGAAGTTGACCTTCTGGTGGCTGAAGCGACCGACATGGGCTTCAAGGCGATCATCAACAACAAGCATTGGGGCCTGATCCACAAGAACGAAATCTTCAAGTTCATGCGCGCCGGCAAGGAAGAGAAGGGCTTTATCAAGGAAGTCCGTGCCGACGGCAAGATCAGCCTGAGCCTGCAACCGGTAGGCGAAGAAGCCGCCACCAGCCTCAACTCGAAGATCCTCGCCAAGTTGCGCGAAAACAACGGCACCCTGCCGGTCAGCGACAAGAGCGACCCGACAGTGATCACCAGCCTGTTTGGTGTCAGCAAAGGCAACTTCAAGAAGGCCATCGGTGCGCTGTACAAGAACGGCCAGATCGTCATTCATGCGGATCGCATTGAACTAAGCTGACCTCGCTCCGGCCCCATCTAGAACGATTACATGGGGGTAGGTTATGAAAAAAGGGCTGTTTGCCTACGCGGGCTCCTTGCTCGCGTTTCTCGTGCTCGACGGCCTTTGGCTGGGCGTACTGATGGCGCCGACTTATCGGGCGCTGCTCGGTCCGCTGATGCTCGACCAACCGCTGCTGGCCCCAGCAGCGGTGTTCTATCTGCTCTATGTATTGGGTTGTGTGGTGTTCGTGGTGTTGCCGGCGAAGACTTGGCGACGCGCTTCGGCGCTGGGCGCGTTGTTGGGGTTGGTGGCTTACGGCACGTATGACCTGAGCAACTGGGCGACGTTAAAGGGGTGGTCGGTTCAGTTGGCGTTGATGGATATGGCGTGGGGTGCTTTTGCCACGTGTGTTGCATGTAGCGTTGGGTATTGGGCTGCGCGCAAAGTGCGATGATCTCCGTGGTTTGAGATGACGTCATCGCGAGCAGGCTCGCTCCTACAGTTGATTGTTGTCGTACGTATTTAAAGGTCGCCCCGAAGCGGCATTTTCTGGCCACTTGGTTAATAATCGACAGCCTCATTTTTCGCCCCGGCGCCGTTTGTTCAGCAAGCAGGCCGGGGCTTTGTTTTTTACTGTCGAGCCACTGCCATGTTGTGTGTTGTCGAGGTGTTCCGGTGAGCGCCACCCGGCGTAGCGCCGATGGGTTTGCCCTGCAAGTGATGATCGGGTTGTGCCTGATCTGGGGTATTCAGCAGGTCATGATCAAGTGGGCGGCGCCAGACATTGCGCCGGTCATGCAAGCGGCAGGGCGGTCGGGCATTTCCGCCTTGCTTGTAGGATTGTTGATCTGCTGGAAGGGCGGTTGGGACCAAGTCAGCAGCACCTGGCGCGGAGGCTTGCTGGCGGGTGCGCTGTTTGGCCTGGAGTTCTTTTTCATTTCCGAAGGTTTGCAACTGACCACGGCCGCGCACATGTCGGTGTTCCTTTACACCGCGCCGATTTTCACCGCGTTGGGCGTGCACTGGCTGCTGCCGAGCGAACGTCTGAGGCCCGTGCAATGGCTGGGGATTTTCCTCGCGTTCGTCGGGATCGCCATCGCGTTTGCTGGCGGCGTGTCCTGGGACAACCTCGATCATCGCATGTTGATGGGCGACGCGTTGGGCGTGCTGGCCGGTGCATCCTGGGGCGCAACCACGGTGGTGGTGCGCGCCTCGAGACTGTCGGAAGCCCCGGTTACGCTGACCCTGTTCTATCAGCTGATCGTCGGGTTCGTCGGGCTGTTGCTGATTGCGATCCTCAGCGGTCAGGTGACCCATGTCAGCCTGACTGCCGTGGCGGTGGCGAGCGTGCTGTTCCAGGGATTGGTGGTGTCGTTCTTCAGCTACCTGACGTGGTTCTGGTTGTTGCGCCGTTATCTGGCGGCGAACCTGGCCGTGTTTTCGTTCATGACGCCGCTGTTCGGTGTCACGTTCGGCGTGGTGTTGCTGGGTGAAGCGCTGAGCCTGAACTTCGTCATCGGCGCGGTGCTGGTGCTGCTGGGCATCACGTTTGTCAGCGCTGAGCAGTGGGTGCGCCGTCGTTTGCGCAAAGCCCTTGGGCAGCAGTGACCGGACGCACAATCGCCCATGACCACGCGGCCATGGGGCGGGCGATGGAGATCGAGTCCTACCCTGGCATGCTGGCGTGTGTGATTGCCGGCTCGGGCGTGGCGCTGATGTCGGAGTCGATGTTGGCCAGCCTGCCGGGCCGCGAAAGCGTGGCGGTGCACCCGTTGGCGGAGCCGTTTGCCCACGCGACGACGTGGCTGATGTGGCGCAAAGGCATGGTCGGGGCCAACCTGAACGCGTGGATTGAGCAGCAACAAGCGGTCTATCCATCGGCGCCAGTGCAGGCTTCGGCGATTGCTTGAACTATCGGTCAGGTATTCTGATCAATTCAGTAACAGATCATTGCGGATTTGGCCGAGCATTGCGTAGGACTTCGGACTATTATCAGTGCGAAGGGGCTACAGAATTTCAGCCGCTCGGCACTACCCTGAAGGGGGCACCATGAAAGAGAAAATCCAAAACTGGCTGCACGATCTGGGTGTTGCACTCGGTCTGATCGAACCGCCTCTGCAACCTGTGCCAATTCGCACTGACGACGAACAGCGTCGACGCCAGCAGCGCCGTCGGTAAACTGCCGACACAGGGCCCGTGACGAGCGGGCTTATTGTGGTGAGCGGGCTGTTGTGGCGAGGGGATTTATCCCCGTTGGGCTGCGAAGCAGCCCCAAGACCATTCAACCGGAGTTGTATCTGGTTGACCGCGCTAGGCGATTTGCGACTGCTTCGCAGCCGGACGTGGATAAATCCCCTCGCCACAGGTTTTCGGATGCCAAATAGTCCGTAGTTGGCAGCCCGTATCAATGCCGCCCGATCTCCATCAAAAACCGACTCAAATCATTCGCCGTCCTGGCGTCCTTGAGCATCCTGTCTTCTTCCGCCGTAAACGCCGTCAACCCCAGCTCATCCTCCAGATGGAAGATCAGCTCTTCGATCTCCTGTTTATCCAATCCCAACTGCGCCAGGCTGGCGTTATCGTCGAAGTCATCCTGACCCTCCAGCAGGCGGCTGATGAAGCGATGCACGGCGGCACGAACGGCAGCTCTTTTCATGGTGGTTCTTCGAGGGCGTTATTGTTGTTGTCCCTGGGCTTGAGTACAGCAGGCTTCAGGCGTGTGAGCGCTGCCACTCGTCAATCATCGTGCGCAAATGCTCCCCGGAAAAACTGCCGAAATGCCCGCCGTGCACCGTTCGGATCGGCAACGCGTGCAAGCGTTGCAGGCTGCGAGCGTAGTCGTCGAGATTGGAATGGTAGGCGTCTTCGATCAGCGGGCCGTCGTAGATGATGTCGCCGCTGAACAGCGTCTCGGTCGCGGCTTCGTACAGGCTGATGCCGCCCGGTGAATGCCCCGGCGTGTGCAGCACTTGCAGCACGCGATTGCCCAGATCCAGCACGTCGCCTTCTTCAATCATCCCTGTGGCCGGGGCGGCTTTGACTCGATACTCGGCGTAGCACAACGGGCAGTCCGGGTGCGCCTCGAACATGTCGTCGCCGACGAACGCCCGGCTCAAATCGTTTTCGCCGTCCGGCGCGGCCAGGATCTGCGCTTCGGCCGGATGCACCAGCCGCTCCGGAAACTCGTGATGCCCGGCAATGTGGTCGAAATGGCAATGACTGGCCACGGCGACCAACGGCCGCTCAGTGATCCATGGCAGCTGTTCGCGCAGGCTCACCAGCCCGGAACCGCTGTCCAGCAGCAAGTCCTTGTCGCGGCCCTGAATGTGCCAGAGGTTGCAGCGATAGAACGGCCGGATGTAAGGCTCGTGAATCAACCGAATGCCGTCACTGAGCTGTTTGACTTCGAACCACTGATCGCGAGAAACAATCTTCATCAACAGTTTTCTCCACACGAAAAAAAACGGATGTGGCAACCGACGCCACACCCGTCGAAGAAAGCATCAAGTCGTTAGGTTCAGCTTAGGCGGCGCTGGCCACCGCTGCCGGACGAGGGGACAGCAAGCTGACCACAACGAAGCTCACCAGGCCTACGGCGAGGCTGTAGTAGATCGGAGTGTTGGCGTCCATACCGTCCTTGATCATGAACAGCAGCGCAGTGGCAAAACCCAGGCCCATGCTGGCGATAGCGCCGGCGGTGGTTGCGCGTTTCCAGAAGATTGCACCGATCAGCGGGATCAGCATGCCGCCCACCAACAGGTTGTAGGCCAGGGTCAAGGCACTGATCACATCGTTTACCACCAGCGCGATACCCAGCACCACGATGCCGGTCAGCAGGGTGAACAGGCGGTTGATACCCAGGCTTGACTGTTTTCCGCCGCGCAGTTTCGGCAGCAGGTCTTCGGTCAGGGTGGTGGCGGCGGCGAGCAGGCCGGCGCTGGCGGTGGACATCATGGCCGCCAGGGCAGCCGCAATCACCAGGCCACGGATGCCGTCCGGCAGAGACAGTTTGACGATGGCGGCGAAGGCGTTGTTGACGTTGTCCAGGTCCGGGATCAGCACATGAGCGGCCATGCCGATCAGGGCGCAAGCCAGTCCATAAAGGATGCAGTAGAGGCCTGCGAATGTACCGGCGACCTGAGCCACTTTGGCGCTCTTGACGGTGAATACACGTTGCCAGATGTCCTGGCCGATCAGGATCCCGAAGAAGTAGATCATGAAGTAGGTGATGATGGTGTCCCAGCCAATCGTGGTGAAGCTGAAGGCAGATGCCGGCAGTTTCAACACCAACTCATCCCAACCACCGACGCGGTACAGGCAGATTGGCAACAGGATGAACATCAGGCCCACGGTCTTGATCACGAACTGGACGATGTCGGTCAGAGTCAGGGACCACATGCCGCCGATCGCCGAGTAAATCACCACCACGCCACCGCCGACCAATACCGACAGCCAGAACGGCAGGTCGAACAGCACTTGCAACACGGTGCCAATGGCCAGGATCGAGACCACGCCGATCATCAGCGCATACGCCAGCATGATCACCGCGCTCGCGGTGCGGGCCATCGGGTTGTAGCGTTTTTCCAGCACCTGGGTAACGGTGTAGATTTTCAGTTTCAGCAGCGGTTTGGCGAGAAACAGGTTCAACGCCACGATCCCGCACCCCAGTGCGGCGCAGAGCCAGAAACCGGAGATGCCATGGACGTAGCCCAGGCGCACGGTGCCCACAGTGGACGCGCCGCCCAGAACGGTAGCGGCCATGGTGCCCATGTACAGGCTCGGGCCGAGGTTACGACCGGCGACCAAAAAGTCTTCGTTGGTCTTGGCCTTGCGCATGCCGTAGTAGCCGAGTATCAGCATCGCGGCGGCGTAGATGAGTACGACGAATAAATCCAAAGCCATGATGGCGTGTCTCCGATTGTCTTTTTTATGGTGAGGCTGAAAAGCAATGTGGCAATCAGTCCGCTTTTTGTGGCGAGGGAGCTTGCTCCCGCTGGGCTGCGAAGCAGCCCCAAATCCGGTAACCGCGTTTCTTCAGGAGAAACACCATTAGCCTGTTTTGCGACTGCTGCGCAGTCGAGCGGGAGCAAGCTCCCTCGCCACAGAGGTTCCGTTGACCACCGTTTGTGTCGAATCAGGCGGCTTGTCGCATCGCCGGTTTTCCGAGCGAATCCGTGCCTTTGCTGCGTGCATCATTCGGCCCGAACACCGCGGCCGGTTCCGGGAACAGGCTGAGCAGCGTGAGGTACACCAGCGAGGCCAGGCCGAGGGTGACCGGCAGGCTGATGTCGATGCCGCCGGCCAGATCACCCAGCACACCCACAAACTGCCCCGGCAGGTTCACGAAGCACAGACCCACCAGTGCACTCGGGATCCAGGCACCCAGGCCACGCCAGTTCCAGCCATGGGTGAACCAGTAGCGGCCGCCTTTCTCGCCGCGGGTGAACACTTGCAGGTCATCCGGGCAGTAGAAGCCGCGGCGCACCAGCAGACCGATGATCATGATCACCATCCACGGGGTGGTGCAGGTGATGATCAGCACGGCGAAGGTCGACACGCTCTGCACCAGGTTCGCCGCAAAGCGCCCGATGAAGATGAAGGCAATCGACATCACACCGATCAGCAACGTCGCCTTGACCCGCGACAGCACCCGTGGGAACACGCTGGACATGTCCAGCCCGGTGCCATACAGCGAAGTAGTGCCGGTGGACATGCCGCCGATCACTGCGATCAGGCACACCGGCAGGAAGAACCAGCTCGGCGAAACCGCGAGCAGACCGCCGACGTAGTTGTTGGCCGCGATGTAGTCCGGTGCCTTGATCGCAACGATGGTGGCGGTGGCGAGACCGAACAGGAACGGAATGAAAGTCGCGATCTGCGAGATCACCACGGCGGCCATGATCCGGCGCTTGGAAGTGTCCCGCGGGATGTAGCGCGACCAGTCACCGAGGAACGCACCGAAGGAAATCGGGTTGCTCATGGCCACCAGTGCAGCACCGATGAACGCTGCCCAGAAACCCGGTTGCCCCATGCTGACGGTGCCGGCGTAGTTCACATCAAAAGGCCCGGCAAAGGCGAAGATGCCCAGCAGGAACAGCAGGCTGGCGCTCCACACGGCGATCTTGTTGACCCACAGCAGGAAGCGGAAGCCATAGATGCAAACCGTCAGCACCAGAATCGCGAACAGACCGTAGGCCAGGCCCAGGGTCAGGTCGGTTTCCGGCAGACCAATCAGGCGTTTCGCACCACCAATCAGCGCATCACCCGAACTCCATACCGAGAGCGAGAAGAAGGCGATGGCGGTCAGCAGTGACAGGAACGAACCGACGATCCGCCCGTGCACGCCGAAGTGCGCACCGGAAGACACGGCGTTGTTGGTGCCATTGATCGGGCCGAACAGGCCCATGGGTGCGAGGATCAGCGAGCCCAGCAGCACGCCCAGCACAATCGCCCAGACGCCCGCCTGAAAAGACAGGCCGAACAGCACCGGGAAACTGCCGAGCACGGCGGTGGCAAAAGTGTTGGAACCGCCGAAGATCATCCGGAACAAGTCCGTCGGGCCTGCAGTGCGTTCGTTGTCCGGGATCTGTTCGACCCCGTAGGTTTCGATGTGCGTAAGGCTTTGGTCTTTGTTGTTGTTATTCATGATCAGCTCCGATCATAAAGGCGCGCTCATCGTGTGTGAGCGTCACCTGTTTGGCTAAGGGGGTGGCAGCCCTTCCGGCATTGCGGACAAATGTTCGTGGCAGGCCAGCCATAGGCCTTGTTGTTGTCGGCGAAACACAATCGTCTCGCGCTCCTGGCTGAAGTGTTGCTCCCCTTGCATGCGCAGCTCGGTGGCCACGTCATGGATGAAAATCGCCATGTCACCCTGCAGGCTGACGAAGGCGTTGCTCGAGGTGCACGCAAGCACCTCGAAGCCATCCTCGGCGCGCCAGGTGTCCCACAACGCCTGATAGGCGTCGCGCGACAGCAGGGGCTGCTCGAGGGTGTAGAACACGAAGCTGGCGTCGGCGCTGAACGCGCCGAAGTAGGCTTCGCGATCGTTACGGGCAAAGGCCGTCACCAGATCGGCGGCGGCTTTCAACACCTGATCACGTTCGTTCATGACCGATCCTCAGCGGTGGGCCACGCCAGGCAGTACGCAGAGCATTTCGTACAGCAAGTTGGCGGCCAGCAGCGAGGTGTTGCCGGTGGTGTCGTAAGCGGGCGAGACTTCTACCAGATCGCAGCCGATCAGGTCGAGGCCTTGGCAGCCGCGAATGATCTCAATCGCCTGAATGGTCGTCAGACCACCGATTTCCGGGGTGCCGGTACCTGGCGCCCACGCAGGGTCGATGCCGTCGATGTCAAACGTCAGGTACACCGGACCGCCGCCGACTTTCTCGCGGACTTCAGCCATCAGCGGTGCCAGGGATTTGTGCCAGCACTCTTCGGCCTGAACCACACGGAAGCCTTGCTTACGGCTCCAGTTGAAGTCTTCGGAGGTGTAACCCTGAGCGCGCAAGCCGATTTGCACCACGCGATCGCAGTCGATCAGGCCTTCTTCGGCCGCGCGACGGAAGGTGGTGCCGTGGGCGACTTTCTCGCCAAACATGTGATCGTTCACATCGGCGTGAGCGTCGATGTGCACCAGGCCGACCTTGCCGTGCTTCTTGTGAATGGCACGCAGGATCGGCAGGGTGATGGTGTGGTCGCCGCCCAGGGTCAGGGGGATCACGTTGTGTTCGAGGATGGCGTCGTAGGATTCTTCGATGATCCGCACGGCGTCCAGCAGGTTAAAGGTGTTGATCGCCACGTCGCCGATGTCGGCCACCGACAGCGAGTCAAACGGCGCAGCGCCGGTCGCCATGTTGTACGGGCGGATCATCACCGATTCAGCGCGGATTTCGCGAGGTCCGAAACGGGTGCCGGGGCGCAGCGAGGTGCCGATGTCCAGCGGGACGCCGACGAAGGCAGCATCCAGACCGGCAGCGGTAGGCAAATGGGGGAGTCGCATCATGGTGGCGATGCCGCCGAAGCGCGGCATTTCATTGCCGCCCAGTGGTTGGTGAAGAATCTTGTCCACGGGTAAGGCCTCATCGTCGTTGTTTTATTTATGTCGGTTGCGCCGCTCCGGGGAGGTACGGGCACCGTTGGGGGCCGATTCTGCGAAATGTAGTGCACGGGAAGAATCGCTACGGGCAAATACTTAGTTCAGATTTTTCTAAACTAATGGCTGACGTGCCGATAGACTGGCGCTGCTTTATTTCGCAACTGACACTTGGCCTTGTAGCAGCTGTCGAGCACCGCGAGGCAGCGTTCGGCTGCGCAGCAGTCGTCAAATCAGGCAACGCGGTGCTTCAGAAAAAACCTCGCGCTCAGGTTTTACGACTGCTGCGCAGCCGAACGCAGCCTCGCGGGCTCGGCAGCTGCTACAGGCCTCATCGTCTACATGTGCTTTTGCTGGAGCCCCCCATGGCCAACGCTTTACCCGACCTGAAACTGTTACGCATCTTCGTCAGCGTGGTGCGTCATCAGGGGTTCGCCAATGCCCAGCAAGAGCTCAACCTCTCGACCTCGGCGATCAGCACTTACATGAGCCAGCTCGAAGCCGCCCTCGGCCTGGTGCTCTGCCATCGCGGTCGCGGTGGTTTCAGCCTGACGAGCAAGGGCGAGCTGTTCCATCAGGAAACCCTGCGTCTGTTGGGCGAGCTTGAAGGCTTCGAACAATATGCAGCGGCGTTGAAGGGCGAGCTGCGCGGCACCCTCAACCTTGGGGTGATCGACTCCACCGTCAGCGATAAGGCCTTGCCCTTCGCCGAAGCCATCGGCGCCTACAGCCAGGAACACCCGGCCGTGCATTTGCACCTGTCGGTCATGAGCCCCTACGAACTGCAGCTCGGCGTGCAGGACAACCGTCTCGACCTGGCCATCGGCGCGTTCTCCACGCGCATGAGCGGTCTGGTCTACATGCCGCTGTACCGCGAACAACACTGGCTGTATTGCAGCAGTCGTCATCCGCTGTTCACCGAACGGCGCATCCCCGAGCAAGTCATCACCCAGCAGCGCATGGTGGGCCGTGGTTACTGGAGCCAGGCCGAGCTAGCGCGTCACGGGTTCAAACACAGCGCCGCCACGGTGGAAAGTATGGAGGCGCAGCTGATTCTGGTGCTTTCCGGCGCCTACATCGGCTACCTGCCGGAGCACTACGCCCAGGCTTGGGCGGACAAGGGCGATTTGCGCGTCCTGCTGCCCGCCACCTTCGGCTATCAGGCACCGTTCTCGATGATCGTGCGCCGTGGCCGCAGTCGTGAGCCGCTGATCCAGACTTTCCGCGATCTGCTCAAAGCACAACTGAACCAGGCCTGAGAACATGTCCAGAATCCAGTGTCCACGTTGCCTGCGCCCACAAACCCATTGCCTGTGCCCGTTGATCCCGAGCCTCGACAGCCGCACCCGGGTGTTGCTATTGCAGCATCCGAGCGAAGTGAACCATGCGCTGAACACGGCGCGACTGGCCGCGTTGGGCTTGAAGAATGCCGAGTTGATTGTCGGCGAGGTGTTCGAGGATTTGCCGGTGCTGCTGAATCCTCCGGGGTATCAAGCGCGGTTGTTGTTTCCGGCCGACGATGCGCAGCCGTTGCAGGCGTACACCTCGAATGACGAGCCACTGTTGCTGGTCGTCCCGGACGGTACCTGGCGCAAGGCGCGCAAGATGTTGCACCTCAATCCATTGCTGGCGGCGTTGCCGAGGGTGACGTTGGTGGATGGCGGCGTGTCTCGCTATCGACTGCGCAAAGCCCCCGGGCCGGGAGCGTTGTCGACGGTGGAAGCGATTGTTCAGGCGTTGCAGACGCTGGAAGCGCCGAGCTCTTTTGAACCTTTGTTGAAACCGTTCGAGGCGTTGATCGAGGGGCAGATTGCGGCGATGGGAGAAGAGACCTTTTTGCGTAACCATGGGCCAAAATAGTGGGTGACAGAGGGGGCTCTTCGCGGGCAAGCCTCGCTCCTACAGGAGTGAGGTGTGCCGATGTTTTGTGAACGACATCAACCCCGTAGGAGCGAGGCTTGCCCGCGAAGACGGCAGCACAATCACCAACTAACCCGGCAAGAAACTACCGTTCCCGCATCGCCTCGGTCCTGGCTTTCAACACCGGTTTCAACAGGTAATCCAACACGCTTTTCTCGCCCGTGATGATGTCCACCGTCGCCACCATCCCCGGAATAATCAGCAACGGTTTCACATCCCCGCCCAAGTGATTCTTGTCGGTCCTCACCTGAATCAGATAAAAGCTGTTGCCCTTGTCATCGGTAATCGTGTCCGCACCAATCAACTCCAGCTTGGCAGTCAGCCCGCCATAAATCGTGTAGTCGTACGCACTGAACTTGACCATCGCTTTCTGCCCCGGATGCAGAAACGCCACGTCCTGCGGCCGCACCTTGGCTTCGATCAGCAAGTTGTCTTCAATGGGGACGATCTCCACCATGTCGCTGCCGGGCTGGACCACGCCGCCGATGGTATTGACCTTCAGCACTTTGATAATCCCGTGCACCGGCGACACCACGGTGGTGCGGGTCACACGGTCATCGATGGCAATGCTCGAGGCTGTGATTTTCGACAGGTCGGTGCGTTTCTCATTCAGCTCTTTCGCCGCGTCCGAGCGGAAGGATTGTTCCGATTCATCAATCTTGCTTTTGATCTCGTTGATCGCCGATTCCGCCCGAGGAATTGCCAGTGTCGTGGCGTTCAGCGAGCCGCGAATCTCCACGGCGCTGCGTTTGAGCCGCAGGATTTCCACCGGTGAAACCGCCCCGGTGCCCACCAGCGGTGCGGACATGTTCATCTCTTGTTGCAACAAGGCCAGGCTCGAACTGAACTGCCCCTGCTTGGAGCGGAATTCCGCCAGTTCCTGGGTTTTCTGCCGAAGTTGTTCACTCAGCGTCCGTTGCTCACTGGCCAATCGGCGCTGGCGTTGTTCATACAGCGAGCGCTCATCCTCGGCCACTTGCGGTGCCTTGGCGATGACCTCCGGCGACAGCTTGAATGGCCGGCCTTCCGCTTCAGCCGACAGACGTTCGACCTGCGCGGTCAAGGCATAACGATCCGCTTCGCTCTCGCCCTTGTTCGACAGAAAGCGCGTGTCATCCAGGCGCAGCAAGGTGTCGCCCTTGTTCACCATTTGCCCTTCGCGCACAAAGATCTCGGTGACGATGCCGCCCTCAAGGTTCTGGATCACCTGGACCTTGCTCGACGGGATCGCCTTGCCTTCGCCCATGGTGACTTCTTGCAGCACCGCAAACTTGGCCCAGACCAGTGCCGTAATCAGCAAGGCTGCGGCCAGCCACACGGTGATTCGCGACCAGCGCGGAGAATCCTGCAGCGAGGCGCCGGCGGTTTCCGGCATGAATTCGCTCTCGGCGGTTTTGCCGAA
Source organism: Pseudomonas sp. LBUM1669 (assembly GCF_059695705.1). Classification (NCBI taxonomy): domain Bacteria; kingdom Pseudomonadati; phylum Pseudomonadota; class Gammaproteobacteria; order Pseudomonadales; family Pseudomonadaceae; genus Pseudomonas; species Pseudomonas sp. LBUM1669. The sequence goes on from NZ_CP166784.1 coordinate 1,811,830, forward strand.
GCTGCCGAAGTAGCCCCGGTCTTGTGGCGTGTCGGATGATGAACGGGCCATGGGTAGCTCCTAGACAGCCGCAGAGCCGACACGGCCCTTGCGCAGTGCATCGATGACCGCTTCTTTCGGACCGTCGGCCACGATCCGCCCGTTATCCAGCACCAACAGCCGATCCACCAGGCTGAGCATCGAGGTGCGGTGAGTCACCAGCAGCAAAGTCTTGCCCTGCACCCAGCCGTGGAGTTTCTGCCGCAAGACGTCTTCGCTGCTGTTGTCCATGGCGCTGGTGGGTTCGTCGAGCAACATGATCGGCGGATCCAGCAACAAGGCCCGGGCCAGCAGCACTGCCTGGCGTTGACCGCCGGACAGCAACTGCCCGCGTTCGCCCACGGGCCGGTCAAAACCTTGCGGATGTTGACGCGCCAGCTCGGTGACGCCGGTCAGTTCGGCGACTTCGAGCATTCGTGAATCGCTGATGTAACGCGCGCCCAGCGTCAGGTTGTCGCGCAGGCTGCCGGCCAGCAGCGGCAGGTCATGGGCGACATAACCGATTTGCTGGCGCAGGTCGGCGACATCGAGTTGCCGCAGGTCCAGGCCATCGAGCAGCAACTGGCCTTCTTCCGGCGCATAGAACCCCATCACCAAGCGCGCCAGGGTGCTTTTGCCCGAGCCGCTGCGACCGATGATGCCGATCCGTTCGCCGGGTTTGACGCTGAAGCTGACGTTGGCCAGGGCCGGGGCGTTCTGCCCGTTGTAGTGGAAGGTCACACCGCTGACATCCATCGCGCCTTGCAGTTGCGTGCGCTCCAGCGGCCGCTGGTTGGCGTCGCGCTCTTGCGGCAGGGACATCAGCGCATCGGTGCTTTTCATGGTCAGTTGCGCTTGCTGGTAGCGGGTGATCAAACCGGCGATCTGTCCCAAGGGTGCAAGCACGCGGCTGCCGAGCATGTAGGTCGCCACCAGCGCACCGACGCTGAGGTTGCCGGCGATGATGCTGTAGACCCCGGCGACGATGGTCGCCATGCCGGAGAATTGCTGGATGAACAGCGTGCCGTTGGTGGCCAGCGCCGAGAGGTTGCGCGCATGGCTGTCGAGGCGGGTGAGGGCGCCGTGGGTGCTTTCCCATTTGTGCTGGCGTTCGCTTTCGGCGCTGCACGCTTTCAGGGTTTCCAGGCCGCCGAGGGTTTCGATCAGCAAGGCCTGGCGTTCGGCGCCGAGGCTCAGGCTTTTCTGCACGGTGTCGCGCAGGCGGACCTGAATGATCATGGCGAAAATGATCGTGATCGGAAACGCCAACAATGGAATCACCACCAGCCAGCCGCCGAGCAGGCCGATCACCACCAGCATCAGCACAGCAAAGGGTAGGTCGATCAGGCTGGTCAGCGTGACGGCGGTGAGGAATTCGCGCAGGCCCTGGAAGTCGTGGATGCTCTGGGCGAAGCCGCCAATGGTCGCCGGCCGCGCTTTCATGGCCATGCCGGTGATGCGTTCGAACAAGGTCGCGGAAAGAATCACATCGGTCTTCTTCCCGGCGGTGTCCAGCAAGTGCGCGCGCACCACCCGCAGCACCAGTTCGAAACCGGTGCCGATCAGCAAGCCGATCGACAGCACCCACAAGGTCGACGTGGCCTGGTTTGGCACCACGCGGTCGTAGGTTTGCATGACGAACAGCGGCACCATCAACCCCAAAAGGTTGATCAGAAAACTCGCCAGAATCGCATCGCTGTACAGCCATTTCGACAGCTTCAAGGTGTCGCGAAACCACGCTTCCACACGCGGCACCAGGGGTGAGCGCAAGTCTTCGAGTTCATGGCGTGGCCGGGCGAACAAGGCCTGGCCACTGTAGTTTTCGGCCAATTCTTCACGGCTGACCCATTGTTCTCCACCGTCCGCTTCGCTGGGCAGGATCAGCAACCGGCCGTCATCGCCGAAGCGTCGCAGGATGGCGGTGCGGCCGTTGTTGAGGATCAGCATCACAGGCAGGTTGAGCGCGGAAATGTCCGCCAGTTCGCGGCGCAGCACCCGCGCCTGCAAGCTGGCCCGGGCTGCTGCGCGGGGCAGCAGGTCCAGGCTCAGGCGTTGTTTGTTGAGGGGCAGCCCGGCACTCAGGCTGGCGCGACTGACCGTCGCGCCGTGGAGTTTACAGAGGATCAACAGACCGTCCAGAAGCGGGTCATCGAAGCTCAGGCGCGGATCGACACCGGTGTTGCCGGGTTCCATGCTGGTCACATTGATCGCCCCCAGTGAGCTATTTCAGTTCAGGCAAACGCGCTTCGTTTTTCACTTCTGTCTGGGCGATCGCATCGGCGGGCAGCACCACCCGTTGCTTGCTCAGCAACTCGCCCATGTTCGCCAGCACGCGGTACATCGAGTATTCCTCGGTGTAGCGCACTTCGGTGTAGCGGCGATTGGCGTTGTAGAGCTCGTTTTCACTGTCGAGCAAGTCGAGCAGGGTGCGTTGGCCGAGGCCGAACTGGTCCTGATACGCCAGGCGCACGCGCCGGCTGGTATCCGCGTATTCGCGCGCAGTCGGGGTTTGTTTCTTGGCATTGACCATGGCGTTCCAGGCCAGGTGGATGTTCTCGTTGAGTTGGCGCAGGGCGTTGTTGCGGATGTCCATTGCCTGGTTGATCTGATGCGCATCGGAAGCCAGGCGAGCCTTGTCGCTGCCACCGCGGAACAGGTTGTAGTTCATCACCACGCCCACGCGCCATTCGTTGTCGTGGCCTTCATCGCCCTGAATGTTGTTGTTTGCGCCCACCGCTGCTTCAGCGTCGAAACGTGGGTAGAACGGCGACTTGGCGACTTCGTATTGGCTCTCGGCCGATTGCACGTCAGCCTGGGCGGATTTCAGGTACGGGTTGTTTTCCACCATGCTCTGCTGGGCTTCCGGCAGGGTGCCGGGCAGTTCGCCGCGGATCGACGGCGGCGCTTCGAGTTCATCGGGCACGCGCCCGACGACGGCGTAGAAATTCGATTCGGCATCCGCCAGATCGACTTCGGCGGTGTCGAGGTTGTTTTGCGCCAATGCCCGGCGAGCACTGGACTGATCGGAGTCGGCGTTGCTGCCGACGCCACGCTGGGTGCGCAGGCCGATCTGGTCGTTGACCCGCAAGTGAGCCTGCAGGTTGTTCGTGGCCAGGGTCACCAGTTCGCGGCGCTTGAGCACTTCGAGGTAGACCTCGATGGTGCGCAATGCCAAATCCTGAGCGGTGCCTTGCGCGTAATAGGCCCGGGAGTTGACCACGCCTTTGGTGCGTTCGACTTCGTTGGCGGTGTTGAACCCGTCGAAGAGCATTTGCCGCAAACGCAGCTCCGATTGGGTGTAGGTGAGGATTCTGGTGTTGTGATTGCCGAACGCCCGGGTGTTGGTGTTATCGCTGTACCCGCGCCCGTAGGCGGCGTTCAGATCAACTGATGGATAAAAGCCCCCCTTGGCGACTTTGACTTGCTCATCCGCGGACAGGCGCGAGTCTACGCGCGACGCCAGTTCCGGGTGGGTTGCAATGGTGCTCTGGATCGCCTCGGTCACCGACATGGCTTGGGCCTGGGATGTGCAGGCCATGGCCAGCAGAACTGCGCTGCATAGGGGGGTTAAAACGCGCATGAGTACATCTCCCTGATTCCTGATGGTTCTTTATCAGTCGCCAATTATTTGACGGCATTTATAAGCAAAACCGTTTCATGCTTGTAACAACGTAGCTAAGAACATTCTAGAGCGTAGCTAAGAAATTTTTTTCATAGGGTTTATTCCAAAAAAAACTTATGCGCTCTGCAAAATCCAGCACATTGTTCACTCTGAAAGCCCTTGATTTAGGAACTCTAGGGAGCATTCGAGGGGTTGAGGAAAGTTCCATCCACTTATCGACATAGGGCGGAGAAGTGCTGGAGGGGAGGGAAGCGAAACGGTTTTGAGGCGACAGTTTTTTGTCGCTCTACAGGTTCAAAATCGTTACGCATCGCACAAAAGGCAATATGGCTGCGATTGGAGCCCCAAGGTTGTTGATTACATTGGGGTTTTGCCAAAAACGGACACATTGCCCACGAGCGACACGCTTGGCGAGAATTTCGCCGGGGCAGCGGCTTACTCGGGTAAACGCGCCCCGCAGGCGATCCGCCAGGCAACCTGCTTCAACCATGAGCACGTTCTTCGCACAAACAGGGTGCCGACAGCGGTTGGCAGCGGAGGAAATGCACATGGCAACGCTCATCGGTATCGTCAGTAAAGTCATTGGTCAGGTGTTCGCGGAAACGAGCGGCGGCACACGACGTGCGCTGGTCGAGGGCGATCGATTGTTCGCCGGCGACCAATTGATCACCGGGGCCGAAGGCGCGGTGGCCGTGCATTTGCAAAACGGCCGGGAACTGACCCTCGGGCGTGGCAGCAGCCTGCAAATGACCTCCCAGCTACTGGCGAATCAGGCGTCCCATGTGGATACCGCTGAAGCGGTGACGCCGACCCAGGCGCAACTGACCGATGTCGAGCAACTGCAAAAAGCCATCGCGGCCGGCGATGACCCGACTCAAACCGCTGAAGCCACGGCGGCCGGACCTGCTTCGACTGGCGCACCTGGTGGGGCGGCAGGCGGTGGCCACAGTTTTGTCATGCTTGAAGAAGTGGGCGGGCGGGTCGATCCCATCATTGGCTTCCCTACCGCGGGCTTCAACGGCATTCCCGAATTTCCGCTGGAACGTCTGGCCGGTGACCCGGACAACGGCGACAACGGCGACAACGGCGACAACGGTGCCGGTTCAGGGGGCACGGGTGTCATTCCCGTTCCTGACGCGCCGAACAACCCGGTCACCCTCGCGGGCCTGTCGGTGGCGGGCGGCGAACTGACCCTCAACGAAGCCAACCTCGCGGACGGTTCTGCCAGCAATCCGGGCGCGTTGATCCAGAACGGTACCTTCACCGTGTCCGCGCCTGACGGGCTGACCAGCCTGAGCATAGGCGGGATCAACGTGATCACCGGCGGGGTGGCTGCCGGCTTCCCGCAGTCGATCACCACCCAGTTGGGCAACACCCTGACGATCACCGGTTACAACCCGGCCACCGGCGTTGTGAGTTACAGCTACACCTTGGTCGGCAACGATACCCATTCGGCCAGCGAGGGGGCCAACAACCTCAGCGAACAGTTCACCGTCGTCGCTAATGATTCCAATGGCGATACCGCCACCGGCACGCTGGACGTCAACATCACCGACGACGTGCCCAAAGCGGTCGATGACAGCAACGCAAATACTGCCTCGGAAACCCTGCTGACCCTGACCGGCAATGTGCTGCCCAATGACTCGCAGGGGGCTGACCGCATTCCCACCGGGCCCAACAGCGGGCCGATCATCGGTGGCACCTTCACCGGGACTTACGGCACGCTGGTGCTCAATCCCAACGGCAGTTACACCTACACGCTGAACACCAGCGATGCCGATTTCAAGGCGCTGCACGGCGGCGGCAGCGGCACCGAAACTTTCACCTACACCCTGACCGATGCCGATGGCGACACCAGCACCGCCAACCTGGTGCTGCAAATTCAAAACAACGACGACCCGGTCACGATCGACGGTCTCAACGTCGAGGGCGGCGAACTCGTTGTCTACGAGAAAAACCTCAGCGACGGCAGCAGCCCCGATGCACCGGCACTGACCCAGAGCGGCACCTTCACCATCACTGCCCTCGACGGCGTGCAAACCCTCAGCGTCGGCGGCATCAACGTGGTGGTTGGCGGCGTGTCCGCCGGCTTTCCGCAATCGATCGTCACGCCGCTCGGCAGCACGCTGACCATCACCGGGTTCGACAGCGCCACCGGCGTGGTCAGTTACAGCTACACCCTGGCCGATAACGAAGCGCATCCGACCGCCAACGGCGCCAACGGTATCTCCGAGCAGTTCGCCGTCACCGTGGTCGATGACAACGGCACCACCGCCAACGGCAATCTAGACGTCAACATCGTCGACGACCTGCCTCAGGCCGTGGATGACAGCAACACCGGCACTGCTTCGGAAACCCTGCTGACCCTCAACGGCAACGTGCTGACCAACGACGTGCAAGGCGCTGACCGCGTGACCGTCGGTGAGAATGCCGGCCCGATCACTCCCGGCACCTTCACCGGGACTTACGGCACCCTGGTGCTGAACGCTAACGGCACATACACCTACACTCTGAACACCAGCGACGCTGACTTCAAAGCGTTGCACGGCAATGGCAACGGTACGGAAACCTTCACCTACACACTGACCGATGCCGACGGCGACACCAGCACCGCCAACCTGGTGCTGCAAATCCACAACAACGATGATCCGGTGACCATCGATGGCCTCAACGTCAATGGCGGCGAAATCACCGTCTACGAGAAAAACCTCAGCGACGGCACCAGCCCGAACGCGCCCGCCCTGACCCAGAGCGGCACCTTCACCGTGACCGCCCTCGATGGCCTGCAAACCCTGACCGTCGGCGGCATCTCGGTGGTCAGCGGGGGCGTGGCCGCAGGCTTCCCGCAATCGATCGTCACCCCGTTGGGCAGCACGCTGACCATCACCGGCTACAACCCGGCCACCGGCGTGATCAGCTACAGCTACACCCTGGTGGACAACGAAACCCACCCGAACGCCAATGGCACCAACAGCCTCACCGAGAACTTCAACGTGGTGGCGACGGACACCGACGGCAGCACCGCGTCGGGCCAGATCAATGTCAACATCGTCGATGACCTGCCCACCGCCAACCCTGATCACGCCTCGGTGGGCGAGGGCGCGACCGTCTCGGGCAACGTGCTGGATAACGACATCGGCGGTGCCGACGGCCCGGCGCTCAGCGGCGCGGTGATTGGCGTGCGCGCAGGTTCGGACACCTCGACCTCGGCCATTGGTGGCCTGGGCACGAACATCAACGGCACCTACGGTTACCTGACCCTGGACGCCAACGGCAACGCGACCTACCACAGCAATCCCAACGCGGTGAACGGCCCTGGCGCGACTGACGTGTTCACCTATACCGTGCGCGATGCCGATGGTGATGAAAGCACCACCACGATCACCATCGATGTGTACAACAGCGGCATCAAAGCGGTCAGCGATACCGACGTGACCGTCTACGAAAAAGCCCTGGACCTGACCAAGGACGGACAAGACCTGGCGGCCGGCACGGTCATCGGCAGCGATCCAACCAGCACCGGCGAAACCGCCAAGGGCACGCTGGTCGGCTCGGTCACCGGCGCGACCGGCGCAATCACTTACACGCTGGTGGGAAGCGCCACGGGCAACTATGGGCAGATCCAGCTCAACCCCAACGGCACGTACACCTACACCCTGACATCGCCTGCGACCACCACGCCGCCTGCCAACGACGGCGCGAATTCGCTGACTGAAAGCTTCACCTACCAGGCCACCGATTCGCTGGGTAACAGCACCACCAGCACCATCGTGGTGAAAATCGTCGATGACGTGCCAAAAGCCTTCAACGACAGCAACACCGGCACAGCGTCGGAGGCCGCGCTGACGCTCAATGGCAATGTTCTGACCAACGACGTCCAGGGCGCGGACCGCGTCGCCACCGGCCCGAACGCCGGGCCTGTCACCCCGGGCACTTTCACCGGTACTTACGGCACCCTGGTGCTCAACGCCAACGGCACGTACACCTACACGCTGAACACCAACGATGCCGATTTCAAAAACCTGCACGGCGGCGGCACGGGCACTGAAACCTTCGCCTACACCCTTACGGATGCCGACGGCGATACCAGCACCGCCAACCTGGTGCTGAACATCCAGAACAACAACGACCCGGTCACGCTCAACGGCCTCGATGTGTACGGCGGCGAACTGACCGTCTACGAGAAAAACCTCAGCGACGGCACCAGCCCGAACGCGCCCGCACTGACCCAGAACGGCACCTTCACCGTGACCGCACTGGACGGTCTGCAAACCCTCACCGTGGGCGGCATTGCGCTGGTCACTGGTGGCGTGGCGGCAGGCTTCCCGCAATCGGTGGTCACCCCGCTCGGCAGCACGCTGACCATCACCGGTTACAACCCGGCCACTGGCGTGGTCAGTTACAGCTACACCCTGGCGGACAACGAAACCCATCCGAACGCCAACGGTGCCAACAGCCTCACTGAGAACTTCAACGTGGTGGCGACGGACACCGACGGCAGCACCGCGACGGGTCAGATCAACGTCAACATCGTCGATGATTTGCCGACGGCCAAAGCGGACACGGCGAGCGTGGTCGAAGGCGGCACCGTCAGCGGCAACGTGCTGGGCAACGACATCAAGGGCGCCGACGGCGCGGCAGCCGGTGGTGCGGTGGTTGGTGTGCGGGCAGGCTCGGACACGTCGTCCTCGGCCATTGGCGGCCTGGGCACGAACATCAACGGCACCTACGGTTACCTGACGCTGGATGCCAACGGCAACGCGACCTATCACAGCAATCCCAACGCGGTGAGCGGTGCGGGCGCCACCGACACGTTCACCTACACCGTGCGCGATGCCGACGGCGATGAAAGCACCACCACCATCACCATCGATGTGTCGAACAACTGCATCAAAGCGGTCACCGACACCGATGTCACCGTCTACGAGAAAGCGCTGGACCTGACCAAGGACGGGCAAGACCTGGCGGCCGGTACTGTCACGGGCAGCGAGCCCGGCAACACCGGCGAAACGGCCACTGGCACCCTAGTCGGCTCCGTCACCGGCGCGAGTGGCGCGGTCACGTACACCCTGGTCGGCAGTGCCACCGGGACCTACGGACAAATGCTGCTCAACCCCAACGGCACCTACACCTACACCCTGACCTCGGCACCGAAAACCTCGCCGAATGCCAACGACGGGCCCAACACCCTGAGCGAAAGCTTCACCTACAAAGCCACGGATGCACTGGGCAACAGCTCCACCAGCACCATCGTAGTGAGCATCGTCGACGACGTACCCAAGGCGGTCGCTTCCGATCGTTCGGTCGCCGCGGTCGAGATCGATTCCAACCTGCTGTTGGTGATCGACGTCTCCGGCAGTATGGCCGACGCGTCCGGCGTTCCCGGGTTGTCGCGGTTGGCGCTGGCCAAGCAGGCGATCAGTGCCTTGCTCGACAAATACGATGACCTGGGCGATGTGAAAGTGCAGATCGTCACCTTCAGCAGCAACGCCACCGACAAGACATCGATCTGGGTGGATGTAGCGACCGCCAAGTCGATCATCTCCGGCCTGACTGCCGGCGGTGGCACCAACTACGACGCGGCTGTCGCGACGATGCAAACCGCGTTCAACACCTCGGGCAAACTGACCGGGGCGCAGAACGTCGGCTACTTCTTCTCCGACGGCAAACCCAACGAAGGCGACATTGGCACCGCAGACGAAACCGCGCTCAAAGCCTTCCTCGACGCCAACAGCATCAAAAACTACGCGATCGGCCTGGGCAGCGGCGTGAGCAACGCCAATCTCGATCCGCTGGCCTATGACGGCAGTACGCATACCAACACCAACGCGGTGGTGGTGACCGATCTCAACCAACTCAACTCGGTGCTGTCGGGCACGGTAGTCGGTGCGCCAGTCACCGGCACCTTGCTCGAAGGCGGCACGTTCGGCGCCGATGGCGGCTTCATCAAAACCCTCGTGGTCGACGGCACGACGTACACCTACGACCCTAAAGGCAACAGCAATCAGGGTTCGTTGAACTTCAGTGGCGGCGCCAACCACGGCACGTTCAACACGGTGAACAACAGCATCAGCATCGCCACCAACAATGGCGGCACCCTGGTGGTCAACCTCGACACCGGCGAGTACACCTACACCTCGCAAAAAACCACGGCAGTGGTGATCACCGAAAACATCGGCTTCACCGCCAGCGACAACGACGGCGACCTGGCCAGCTCCACGCTCACGGTCAAAGTCATTCCGAACGCGGCGCCGGTGGCGGCCGATGACCACATCATCACCAACGTGCTCTCGGGCAACATCGTGGTGCCGGGTGAATTGCTGCTGGCCAACGACACCGATGCCGATGGCGATCCGCTGACGGCTTCACCCACCAACTTCAACACCGGCTGGATTTCAAAAAGCGCCGACTTCACCGGCACTGGCGCGATCAGCTTCTCCTCGACCGGCAACAACACCGCCAACCAGGTCCTGGCGAATGTGCGCAACGCCTTTGCGGCAAACGCGGCGACCATGACGGCGGTTCTGGTGGTCAGTGGTTATCTGGGCGGGGTGACCAACGCCAATGCCAACGATGAGGACCGGATCACCGTCAACCTCAAACAGGGCGAAACCCTCAACCTGGACCACAACCTGGCGGGCGGTCATATCGTCATGAAGTATTCGCTCAACGGCGGCGCGTGGATCGCCCTCGCGGACGGGCAAACCCTTACTGCGGCGGCGGACGGGACGTATCAGATTCACATCACCAACATCGACGACGGTGGTCCGGGCAACAGCGGGAAGGGGGCGGAAAACTACCAGCTGACCATGACCCTCAACTACGCCGGGGGCCATGACATCGCCCCCGATGCCCACGGCACCTACACCGCCAACGACAACCACGGTGGCAGCGACAGCGCGGGCGTGACCATCAGCTATCAGGACGGCCACACCCTCACCGGCACCGCAGGCGACGATGTGTTGGTGGCGGGCACCGGTAACAACGTCCTCAATGCCGGCGACGGCAACGACGTGCTCACTGCCGGTTCTGGCAACAACGAGCTGCACGGCGGCGCCGGCAATGACTTGCTGTTCAGCGGCACCGGCAACGACTTGCTCGACGGCGGCACCGGCACCGACACCGTGAGCTATGCCCACGCCACCGCTGGGGTCACGGTCGACCTGAGCCTGGCCACCGCGCAAAACACCGGCGGCGCTGGCACCGACACCCTGACCGCCATCGAAAATCTCACCGGCTCCAACTTCAACGACTCGCTCACGGGCGATAACTTCAGCAACGTCATAACCGGCGGTTTGGGCGACGACATCCTCAAGGGTGGCGGCGGTGACGACTTCCTGATCGGCGGCCTGGGCAACAACACCCTCACCGGCGGGGCAGGGGCCGACACCTTCCAGTGGCTCAAAGGCAACAGCGGCCACGACGTCGTTACCGACTTCACCCCAGGCACCGACAAACTCGATTTGTCGCAACTGCTGCAAGGCGAAAACGGCACGGCGGCATCGCTGGATGACTACCTGCACTTCAAAGTCATCGGCAGCGGCGCCTCGGTACTGACCAGCATCGACGTCAGCGCCATGGCCGGTGCGGCACCGAACCAGACCATCGACCTGGCGGGTGTCAACCTGGCGAGCCATTACGGCGTCACACCGGGAGCGGGCGGGCTGGTCGCGGGCGGGCATGATACCGCGACCATCATCAATGGCATGTTGAATGACCATTCGTTGAAGGTGGATACCGTGTGATCTGAAGGCTGACATCCGAAACGACAAAACCCGCCATTCCCGATAAAGGAATGGCGGGTTTTTTGTTGTCTGTGAAATCGCCTTCGTCGGATCGCCGCCGGGAGCAAGCCCGCTCCCACATTCGGTCTTCAGTGAACACAAAGCAGGCGAACAACCCAGATCAACTGTAGGAGCGAGCCTGCTCGCGATGAGGCCCGAAAGACCACCACAAAACTCACAGCCTGAAGAGCTGTTGTGGCGAGGGAGCTTGCTCCCGCAGGGCTGCGAAGCGGCCCCAAACCATTCACCGTGATTTCTGCAATTAAACCGCATGCGCCTGAATGACGACGGCTTCGCCGCCGAGCGGGAGCAAGCTCCCTCGCCACAGTAACGTGTTCGCCGCAGACTCTTCGCTAACCCTGCGGCACGAAATTATCCAGCATCCGGTTCACCGCCAACTCCCCCAGCATCACCACCTGCTGAATCCCCAGCACCGTGTTGCGATGTGAGCCCTCCATCAACCCCGCAAAATTACTCAGCATCACACTCGCCGACGCCAGGGTTTCACAGGCGTTGACCAGCAGGGTCTCGTCGTTGGTGTCGGGGTCGATGGAATAGATAGTGCTCGGTTTGCGCGGGATGTCTTTGGGAACGACCGGTTTGAGGTAGTAATCGAGGGCGCGGTCGGCGGCCTCGTTGAGTTTTTTGGAATCGGGGGTTTCGTAGGGGGACACGTCGTCGGTTTCGGGTGGGTTGGGTGTGATCTTGAACATGGTGAAACTCCTTGATGATTGGAGTCGTCACCCATCGCTGCTAAACGAAAAGGGTGGCGGCTGTACGCGGGTTAGCAGACCAGGCATCAAGGAACCCGGCGCACCGAAGTGCCCCACGCAAAGCCGCCATAACGTAGAGCAACTGACGAAAACTGTGTCGGTTGATCAGAGGCGACACTGACGTGCCTTGATATTCTCCGAGCTGCTAAACCCGATCGCTGATTTGTCAGCGACCGGGAAACGATAGAGGCCCGGCTCAAGGCGCACAAGCCGGCGGATTCTGGCGCAGTCGTAGGCAACGGCGCAAGGATGTGTAGCCTTGGTCAGTGTCAGGAGATGTCTTTTAAACATCGCCGTTTAATACACACTCAAGGTCCGGTGATCCATACACCGAATGGATAAATAGATCCGTCCCCTTTTGCCTTGCCTTTTGCCTTGACGCCGTGTGACCTGAAGGCTGAAACGACAAAACCCGCCATTCCTGGGTAAGGAATGGCGGGTTTTTTGTTGTCTGTGAGATCGCCTTCGTCGGATCGCCGCCCGGAGCCGGCTCGCTCCCACATTTGATCTTCAGTGAACACAAAACAGGCGAACAACCCAGATCACTGTGGGAGCGGGCTTGCCCGCGAAGAGGCCCAAAAGACCACCACAAAACTCACAGCCTGACACGCTGTTGTGGCGAGGGAGGCCCCGCGCCGTCTTCGACGCCGCGCTGTCGCGCAGCAAACAGGTTCATCGTAAAGTTTGAAGAACGCGCGCGGGGCAAAGGCCGTAACCAGCACTGGTGTGACAGCACCCGAGAGGGAGAGTGGCCTGCACGGTATCGGCGTGGAGTCGCTGACGGCATGGCGTAAGCCATGACCTCGTATAAGAGAGTGAATCCGTTCGCCACCGTGTACCCCGCGCGCGTCGTTCAATCCTGCGAGGAATTGTCATGGCGCGCAAGAACCAGAAGCGTTTTGAGATTATCCATCATCACTGTGCCGGCATTGATGTCGGCCTTCGCGAACACTGGGTCGCCGTGGATTCAGGGCGATGTGATCCGCCTGTTCGTCAATTCTCCACCTTCACCGACGACTTGATTGCTTTGGCCGACTGGCTCCAGTCACTGAACATCAACGTGGTGGCCATGGAGGCGACGGGGGTCTACTGGATCCCCCTTTTCGAAGTGCTGGATGCACGCGGATTCGAGGTTTACCTCGTCAACTCGCGCGCCACCCGGCAGACCTCAGGTCGCAAGTCCGATGTGCTCGACTGCCAGTGGATTTGGCAGCTCATGACCCATGGCCTGCTCAGCGGTGCGTTTCGCCCTTCGGATGAAATCTGCTCAATGCGCTCTCTGGTCCGTCAGCGAGCCAATAAAGTCTGCGATCAAGCCAAGTCCATCAATCGCATGCAAAAAGCCTTGAGCCAGATGAACATCCAGCTGGCCCAAGTCATCAGCGATATCACCGGGGTGACGGGCCTGAAGATTTTGCGGGCTATTGTCGGCGGCGAGCGTAACCCTGAACAACTCGCAACGATGAAAGACGGGCGCATCAAGGCAGATCAGGCGACCATTGCCCGCAGTTTGCATGGCAACTGGCGAGCCGAGCACTTGCATGCTCTGAGTCAGGAATTGGCCTGCCATGACTTTCTGGAAACCCAGATCGCCGAGTGTGACCGGGCCATCGCCCAGGCACTTGAGCGACTACCGGTTCTTGAGCATGAACCAGTGGCACCCGGCAAGCCGCTGCGCAGCCCGCACCGCTCGACCGACCAACAGCAAGCGTTGCACCGGGCATTGAACAAGGTAATGGGTGTGGACCTGACGGCTATCCCCACCATCGGGATTGATACGGCGCTGGTATTAGCCAGTGAATTGGGGCCGGATTTGTCACGTTTTCCCACCTCTCAGCACTTTTGCTCCTGGCTGGGCGTGGCACCGCCTACGCGGATATCAGGAGGTAAACCGCTTCCAGGGAAAGCACCGAAAATCATTAATCGAGCAGCTCAAGCGCTTAAGCAAGCGGCTTCCAATGGGCGACAGGACAAAAGTTTCATCGGCGCCAGCCACCGCGCCCGCCTGACGCGGATGGACACCAGTTGCGCGATCAAAGCCACCGCACACCAATTGGCGCGGCTGATCTACGCCATGCTGACGAAGGGGCAGCCCTATGTTGAGAAGGGAATTGAAGAGTTTGAAGAAAAAAGCCGCAGCCGACAGCTGCGCGCTCTGGAGCGAAAAGCACGCAAGCTAGGCATGCAACTGGTCAAAGCAGCATGATTTTTCAAGAGCAAAAACAATGGGTTATTTTTTGTTTGATAAGAGCTTGCTCCCGCTGGGTTGCGAAGCAGCCCCCAAACCATTCACCGCGATTTCTGCAATTAAACCGCATGCGCCTGAATGACGACGGCTTCGCCGCCGAGCGGGAGCAAGCTCCCTCGCCACAGGAATGCGTTTGCCGCAGGTTCTTCGCTAACCCTGCGGCACGAAATTATCCAGCATCCGGTTCACCGCCAACTCCCCCAGCATCACCACCTGCTGAATCCCCAGCACCGTGTTGCGATGTGAACCCTCCATCAACCCCGCGAAATTACTCAGCATTACACTCGCCGACGCCAGGGTTTCGCAGGCGTTGACCAGCAGGGTCTCGTCGTTGGTGTCGGGGTCGATGGAATAGATAGTGCTCGGTTTGCGCGGGATGTCTTTGGGAACGACCGGTTTGAGGTAGTAATCGAGGGCGCGGTCGGCGGCGTTGTTGAGCTTTTTCGAATCGATGGATTCGTAGGGGGAAACATCGTCGGTTTCGGGCGGGTTGGGTGTGATTTTGAACATGGTGAAACTCCTACAAGAAATGGAGCCACCAAGACCTGTCGCTAAACAAGTAAGGGTGGCGGCTGCACGCAGGTTAGCGAACCGGGTGTAGGCGCCCGGCAGACTCGAAAGTCTCCCGCGCACAGCCGCCATGACATCAACCGCAGACATGAACAGTCTGCAAGAGAGTTTGGAGCGCTGTTGCGCCTACATAGGTTCGGGTCGCTAAACCCGATCGCTGATTTGTCAGCGACCGGGAAACGATAGAGCCCCGGCACAAGGCGCACAAGCCGGCGGATTCTGGCGCAGTCGTAGGTAACGGCGCAAGGTTGTGTAGCTTTGGTCAGTGTCTGGAGATGTCTTTTAAACATCGCCGTTTAATGCTCGCTAACGTTCGAGATAGAGACAGATAACTAACCGGACCTACTCCTCGTCTATTTTTGGTTCGAACGGCTCATCTGACTCGCTAAAACTAGAGACCTGTAGATTCAGTCCAGTACCCAAACAGCAACGTACCGTCCGCATAGAGCGATGATCGACTGAACTGAACGGGTCCACCCGTATTTCGAACAATTGAAATTTGAGTTTTGGAGTTTTCTGGAGCGATGATGCCGAGATTCACAGCGAATCTACTTGACCGTCTAGACGCGATTTGTACTCGGCGATCTGTCAAGCTATTGGCAATCATCGTGCCGCCAACGCTACGAACGTGCGCTTTTCCATTCGCTAAAGTTGATCTTGGCGTGTATTCGACATGGATGACGTTAGCCGTTTGAACCTCAAAAGATTTTTGCTGACGAGCAGCATCGCGCACCCAGATTCTAGTGGTGCCATTGCTTTCGCTACGAACCACTCCGTGACGATCTATTGTCGCTATCTTTTCGTTTTCTGACTCATAGGTATAGGGAGGAACGCCCCCCGATGCTGCCCGGTTTGCAGCCGTGCCGAGGGCATCGACACCCGAATAATAACCTTCAGTGGCAAAAGTATGTTTAAAAGAGAAATTCTCCCCTAGCAAGAGCAAACGCGAGGTATCCACAATAAGCTCCGGAAGAGCTGGCGCCACTTTGACCGTATAGCGCCGTATTGGAAAACTCACCCTGTTCAGGTCAGCCACTTTGCCAAAATTAACCTTGAACGTAATCGTCAGAGCACTTCCGTTCCGGAGAGTCTGCAACCACTTCAATGGGATCGGTCGGGTCAGGCCATGCGTTTCGTAATGCGGCACGCCATTGAGGTCATCGTAAAAAACTGGCGTACCGTTGCTATCAAACCCTTCATACCGTAGCCACACAAATTGTCCCGCCAATTGAAGCAACCATTGCGCAATACTTGATGTATCGCCAGCCACCAGTTTTGTAACATCCAGATCCAGTCCTGTGCGATTCGCGATGACCGGCATTGGAAGCCGCGGATCCCCATCTACTATCGGATTCACCCTCAACATCAGCGCGTCCGACTCGGCAATCTCTCGCCCTCCCCGAATCAGCACCCACGACAATTGCGGTACTTTACCGAGCCATGCGCCGAGAAACACCGCATTGAGGGAAAAGACGGTCTGACGGTTCTGATCGAGCGGTTGAACCGCAAACGCCGGTGAATCTGGCAAGCGATTGAGCAGTTTCAGTTGCGCCTGATCTCCGGATAACGCCCCCGTGAATGCGACGCGAACGTTTACGCCCTGGGCGTGATTCAGCAGGTCGAGGGGGTTAGTGGCCGGCGGTAGCAGAACCGGTGGCTCCAGTACAATTTTCGCCGCATCGCCAAACATCAACTGCAGCAACTGCGAAAACACCTCGACCTCACCCGGGTTGGTCACCGTGCATTGCACCGTCAAAGGAGTGCTGGCGTAGGGGGCGATGTATTTGGCAGGCACCTGGAAGATGACCGGCTGTGCCGGGTCGGTGACGATCAGTTGGAAAATGAACAGCGCCGTAATCCCGTCCTGATCGGTGGTTTGCCAGTAAAGTTTGACGATCGCGCCTTTTTTCAAAGGCCAGTATTCGGCGACCTGCACCGTGGCCGTGGCGGTGTCGACCGGCAGCTTGTTGTCTACCAGAGGTGCAACAGTCGGTAGCCCCAATGGCTGGGACGTGCCAGTGAACGTGGCATCGGCGGGTTTCGAACGCTGGGTCTTGCCTGCCTTGGTCAATGTATAGGTGGCCCGCGCCGAACCGCCAATCAGGTTGCGTACCCACTCGTTTAACACCGGAAAGTCCAGGGATCTGCTCGCAGCGGTCAGCGTCACGCTGAAAGTGTGGGTGACCGGGTCGCCCCCTTTGGTGAGCCCGTCCAGGGTCAGCTTGATCAGATCGTTGATCGCAAAGACACCGGTGACCAGGATCACCATGGCTGCGCCTGCGAGCCCATTGTGATTCACCACATTGTCGGGATCAGCCTTCTCAAAAATCGGTGCGGCCAGTAACACCATGCCGGGTTTGAACGTGAGGATGAGCGCATCTGACCAGCCGCTGGCGTTCTCCACCACGTCGAACGCTTCCCAGCGCACCACCAGGCTGTTGGTGGGCGCCAGGGTGGCGAGCATTTCCGGGGTCAGTTCAAAGACTACATCCCCCAATGCGGTGACAGTGCTCTCCAGAAGCAAAGACCCGAAGGCAAGCACCACCACGTCGCCGATGGACTGATTGAAATATTCCAGCACGGTCACGAACATGCCGTCATCGATCACTGTCTGATCGACGACGCTTTCCGAGGCGACAGGCAATTTGAGGCCCTGGTTAAATGGCTTGCCGCCGTCGGTGTCCGCTTCGCCCGGTGCCGGGTATTTGTAAAACAGCGGAACGGGCGGCGCTTGTTCAGTGCCGTTGCCGCTCACGCGCTCAACCTCGAGCCAGAAGTCTTTGTTCTCTGGTTTCAGCGGCAGAAACCTGGCTTCCATCTTTTGGGCCGAAATATAGAACGGAATGTCTTTCGCTTTCCCTTGAGCATCGAAATGCGCTTCGGTGACCGAAAATTCAGCGACGGGAGCGTTTTTTGTTTCGATGTAAACCCTGATGTTGTCGCCAATGGCCATGTTCAGATAGGCGAGGATGTAAACCAGCAAGCCGTCGCGGTCGCCATGCACCATGTTGATATTGATCCCCAAAGCTCCATCGCTCTGCGGTTTGAAACCAACAGGGTAGGGCGGGACGACAGCCAGTACGCCGAGCCCGCGATCGGGTGGAAATACCACGATCTGTCCATTATGTGCGGGGGCAGAGTTTGTCACTGGGGTATTCATGAATGCGTACCTTCCGTAGAGGCGCCGGCTTCCCGAATGTGCGGCACCGATATGGATGGATTAGATAGTTGGCGTGGTAGTTTGCCTACTGTCAGATCTGACAGGTAGCGATGATTTTAAGACGAACGGTCAATCCCTCACATTGGCTCCGGCGGCCCGATCAACCGCCCCATCACCCCAAATAACCCCAACTCCCGAATCACCTCCAGCTCGCCTTTCGTCTCGACCATCTCCGCAATCAACGGCAAATCAATACTGTTGGTTGCCCGGTAAATCGCATCAATAAACAGCCGCTTGTCACTCTGCTCATCAATGTGCCGGATGTACGCCCCATCGATTTTCAGATATGCCAATCCCAACTGCGTCAGGTTGCCGATCTGGCTGAAGCTGCCGCCGAAGTGCTGTAAACCGATGCGGTATCCGGTGTCGAGCAGGCTATGGCTCAGGCGTTGTAATTCATCGGGGGGCGGCAGTTGGCGTTCGTCGATTTCCAGTGTCAGCAGGGGTGCCAGATCAGGCAGCGATTCGAGCATGTCGATTATTTGTCGCAGTTGTACCGGGTCGCGCAAGGTGCTGCCGGACAGGCTCAACGCCAGGGGCCAGCGGTTGACGATGAGGTAGTCGAGGGTGGCTTCGAGCATCGCCAGGTCGAACCGTGCCGACCAGCCGAGACGCTCGATCCACGGCAGGAAATGCCCGGCGGCGATGGCCTCGCCTTGTGGGTCGAGCAGGCGCGCGAGGACTTTGTGGTGCAGCACCTGGCTGGTGTCGGCGCATTGCACGACGGGTTGGAAATACAGCTGCATTTTGCCCTCAGTCAGCGCGTCGTCGATCCAGGTGCGCCAGTCGTGTTGCGAGTGGTTCGTCGCGGTATCGGAACGGGCCAGATGCACCCACGGTCGCTCAGGATGTTGCTGGGCCTGGGCCAGCGCTTGATCGAGGCGCAGCAGGACGTCGCCGGCCGGTTCGCCGGGCTGATAGGCGACCACGCCCAAGTGCGCCACGGGCATGCAATCGCTGGCGCCGGTCAGGCGCAGATTTTCCAGGGTGGCGCTGATTTCCGAAGCGAGGCGGGCCGCTTCGGTGCTGTCCAGGCCCGGTGTCAGCAGGCTGAATTCACCACCACGATTGCGCGCCGCCAGCCAGGTACGCCGTTCCGGCAGTTGCGTGAGTCGTTTGAGCAATTCGCCGACGGCGCTGATCAGCCCATCGGTGCGCTGGCCGCCCAGGCGTTGGTTGAGGCCGATCAGGTCGTTGATTCGCAGCATCAGCAAATGGCCGTCGCTGCTTTGCTCGGAGACCAACAAATGGTCGGCCAGTTGTTCGTCCAGCAAGCGTCGATTGGCCAGGCCCGTGAGGCTGTCCTGATAGGATTCGGCCCGCAGTTTTTCGCTGCGCGTGGCCTCTTCGGAGAACAGCGCTTTGAGCTTTTCGACCATCTGATTCATCGCCAGCACCACGCGCCGCAGTTCAGGGGTGCGTGGCAGTTTTGGCAGGCTGAGGAACTCGCGTTTGCTGATGGCTTCGGCTTGCCTGACCATTTTGTCGAGCGGGCGCAATTGCCGGCGTAACAACCATCCACCGAATACGGCGCTGAGCAGCCCGCAGATCAACAGCCAGATAAGGCTGCCAAGTGTGCTGTCCCAGAGTTTGGCCAGGGCGAACTGCGGATTGCTCAACACTTCGACCCGCGCCACCTGTTCCCAACCGCGCATGATCAGCGCATCGCCACCTTCCGGGCGCAGGTTGACCAGACTCACAAACCAGCCGGGCACGCCTTCGATCTGTGCCGGTGCGCTGCGCTCCACCAGCACTTGTCCATCAACGATATTGATGACGCGGATGCTGCGGAAATAGCCGCTGTCGAAAATCGAGCTGACCATCAATTCGGTCATCGCCGGGTCGTCGATCTGCGCGGTCAACGACAAACCCAAGGCGGTGGCGGCGTCCTGGGCGTGGGAACGCAACTGGCCGAGCATCTGTCCACGGGAGCTTTCCAGGCTGA
The DNA here is from genome assembly GCF_059695705.1 of Pseudomonas sp. LBUM1669. Classification (NCBI taxonomy): domain Bacteria; kingdom Pseudomonadati; phylum Pseudomonadota; class Gammaproteobacteria; order Pseudomonadales; family Pseudomonadaceae; genus Pseudomonas; species Pseudomonas sp. LBUM1669. The sequence goes on from NZ_CP166784.1 coordinate 1,832,010, forward strand.
CAAAAAAACTGCCACTGAAAGCCACCAGCAAGAACAGGCAAATGGCGAGAAACAACTGTTTGCGCAGCGACATAAAACGCTCCTTGCGACGGCGGCTAACCTTCGCCCACGGCGAACCCTTCGGCTTGCATTTTTTTCAACACGTCTTGCCAGCGCGACAGCTTTTTTGAGTCGCTGCTGCGTTTTCCGCCATTCGTCCCCGGCAAGTAAAGGCCCTCGGCGTTGAAGGCGTACACCGGCAGCAGGTCTTTGCGTTGGGAGGCGGGGCGGATTTCGCCGATCAGGTTGTCGAGCACCAGCGGCTCGGCCGTGGGGCTGCTGTAGAAGGTCAGCACCATGTGCGCCTGGTTTTGGGAGAGTGCCTTGACGTAGGTAATGCGCAGTTTCTCGCTGGGAATCCCGAGTTGGCGCAGGCTGAAATATTTCGCCAGGGCGTAGTCTTCGCAGTCGGCGGCGCCTTTGATCAGCGATTCTTCTGGCGTGGCCCAGTAATCGGTCTGGCGCCAGATGCGCGTGTCGTCCTGAAAATTCAGCTGTTGATTGAAGAAGCGATTGACCGCGTTCAGTTGCTCGCGCTCGGGTTGGTTGAGTTCGCTTTTGAGCATTTGACTCCAGGCCTCGATTCTTCCTTGGGCGGGGCCGAGCGGGCCATAGCGCTTTTCGGCGATTTGCAGGATCTGCGTAAAGTTCCAGTCGGCCCAGACACTGCCGAGCCCGGTCAGCAGAAAACTGGCCAACAGCAGCCATCCGCCGAGCCGAAATCGGAGCGTTGACCTTCCTGGACTACGCCGGCGACGGGACATGTCTGGCTGCTCGGGTGCAGATGACTGAAGTCTAGGCGGAGTTCTTTAAAAGACAGGACTAATTGTCGGGTCGGCAGATGGACCCTGTGGCGAGGGAGCTTGCTCCCGTTCGGCTGCGAAGCAGTCGCCATACCAATCAATGAGGTTTGTCAGGAGAAATGGGGGGGAGGTTTTGGGGCTGCTTCGCAACCCAGTGGGAGCAAGCTTCCTCGCCACAGAAGCTCAGGGTTTTTGCAGGGTTTTCTGTTTGAGGAGGTAGATCGTCACCAGCACCGCGCTGGTCAGCATGATCCCCCGCGCCCACGGCAGGGGCACCAGGTAGCAGGAGAACAGGATGCTCACCCACATCAGGCCGATGGCGTAGACCTTGCCCTTGAGCGGGATGCCGTTGCCGTCGAGGTAGTCGCGAATCCACGGGCCAAGCCGTGGATGCCCCACCAGCCACTGGTAAAACCGTGGCGAACTGCGGGCAAAGCAGGCGGCCGCCAACAGCAGAAAGGGCGTGGTGGGCAACACCGGCAGGAAAATCCCGATCACCCCCAGCGCTACGCTCAGCCAGCCGATGGCCAGCAGCACGTAACGCAACATCAGGGAGCGGTTGCCTATGGGGTTGTCCATAGGCAAAACCTTAGTGGTGACGTGGCTTGAGGATCGCCGGTTTTTCGTCGGGCGCCTGGCACAGCAGGTAAAGCGCGGTCAGGGCTTCCGGGATCTGCACGATCATGTCGTCCATCAGGTTGGCGTCTTTGGCGATGTCTTCGAACTCAGGCTGTTCGTCGAACAGACCCGAACCGACCATGATTGGCAGCAGCATTTCGCTGACTTCGTCTTCGGCGGTTTCGAACCAGGCCGCTTCGCGCAGGAACACGCCTTCCATGAAACCGATGCACCAGCCGCGCAGGTCGGAATCGTCCGGCTCTTCGCCCAGGTCCAGGTCGCATGGCAGCTCGAACTCTTCATCGGAAGCCAGTTGGCGCGCGATGTGAGCCTTGAGGGCCAGCAGGGTGGATTCGATCGCTTCACGCTCTGTATCGTCGGCGTAATGCGGCTCTTCGGCGAAGAGGGCGTCGATCCATTCACGATCCGGAACGACTTCGGAACAGATCGAAAGCGCAGTGAGGTAGCCGTGGGCGGCCACGTAGTCCAGCGCCTCGTCATGCAGTTCGTCGGCGTCGAGGAAGACTTGCAAACGGGTTAGTTGCTCAGCGAAGGACATTAAAGGGCTACCTTGGGGGAATTAACGGATGCGGGAATTCTAGGCCTTCTTGAGCGCTCAGGCCAGCCGCGCGGGATATTTGCGCTGCCGGGACCTCACAAACACCGCAATCCCTGTGGGCGCGAGCCTGCTCGCGATGAGGCCGGTACATCCAATGCATTTATCGCCTGACACGCCGCCATCGCGAGCAGGCTCGCTCCCACAGGTTGTGCGGTGTTTGTCCTTATGTGTCTTCTCAGCGGTGCCCTTTGCAAGGGAGGCCTCGGGTATACTCGCGCGTTTTGTGATGCCCTGCTGGCGTCGCGGCTGAGATGTGAAGCGTCATGCAATGCGCACTTACGATTTGTCGGTGCAGCCTGCGTGGTTCTGAACCAGCCTTGCAGGGATGTTTTTGTGATTTTTGGAGTTTTTATGCTCGAACAGGCTCAACGCGTCCTCAAGGACATCTTCGGCTACGACAGTTTCCGTGGCCGCCAGGGTGCAATCATTGAGCGCGTGGCCAGTGGCGGCGACGCCCTGGTGCTGATGCCTACCGGTGGCGGCAAATCCTTGTGCTTCCAGGTGCCGGCGCTGCTGCGTGAAGGCCTGGCGGTGGTGGTATCGCCGTTGATCGCACTGATGGACGATCAGGTCGCGACCCTCGAAGAACTCGGTGTCGCCGCCGCTGCATTGAACTCCACGCTGAGCGCCGAGCAGCAGCGTGATCTGGCGGCGCGGATCAAGCGCGGCGAAGTGAAGATGCTGTATCTGGCGCCCGAGCGTCTGGTCCAGCCACGCATGCTGGCTTTCCTGCAAAGCCTTGAAATCGCCTTGTTCGCCATCGACGAAGCGCACTGCGTGTCCCAATGGGGCCATGACTTCCGTCGCGAATACCTGCAACTGGGTCAGTTGGCGGAGTTGTTCCCCAACGTCCCGCGTATTGCCCTGACGGCCACGGCCGACAAGCGCACCCGTGAAGAAATCGTCGACCGTTTGCATCTGCAGAACGCCGAACGCTTTCTCTCGAGCTTCGACCGTCCGAACATTTTCTACCGCATCGTACCCAAGGAGCAGCCGCGCAAGCAGTTGCTGGCGTTCCTTGCCGAGCGCCGCAGTGATGCCGGCATTGTCTATTGCCTGTCGCGCAAGAAAGTCGACGAAGTCGCGGTGTTTCTCAGCGAGCAAGGCTTCCCGGCGCTGCCGTACCACGCCGGTTTGCCCAACGACACCCGGTCCCATCACCAGAAGCGCTTCCTCAACGAAGAAGGCCTGATCATGGTTGCCACCGTGGCGTTCGGCATGGGCATCGACAAGCCCAACGTGCGCTTTGTCGCGCACCTCGATTTGCCGAAATCCCTTGAGGCGTACTACCAGGAAACCGGTCGCGGCGGTCGTGATGGCCTGCCGGCGGATGCCTGGATGGCTTACGGCCTGCAAGACGTGGTGATGCTTAAGCAGATGCTGCAAAACTCCGAAGGCGACGAGCGGCACAAGCGTCTGGAGCAGCACAAGCTCGACGCCATGCTTTCGCTCTGCGAAGAAACCCGCTGCCGTCGGCAAACCTTGCTGGCCTACTTCGACGAAGACATGCCCGAGCCGTGCGGCCATTGCGACAACTGCGTCGATGGCGTGCAGACCTGGGACGCCACTGAGCCGGCCCGGCAGGCGCTCTCGGCAATCTACCGCACCGGCCAGCGTTATGGCGTCGGGCATCTGGTTGACGTGCTGCTGGGCAAGGACAACGAAAAGATCCGCAGCTTCGGCCATCAACACCTGTCGGTGTATGGCGTTGGCAAGGCCATGGGCGAGAGTGAATGGCGCTCCCTGTTCCGCCAGCTGGTGGCCCGTGGCCTGGCAGACATTGACCTCGAAGGCTACGGCGGCCTGCGCCTGAGCGACACGTGCCGACCGCTGCTCAAGGGCGAAGTGACCCTGGAACTGCGCCGCGACCTCAAGCCGCAAACCACCGCCAAAAGCAGCAAGAGCCAGGCGAGTCAGCTGGTTCGCGGCGAAGAACGCGAACAGTGGGAAGCCTTGCGCGCCTTGCGTCGCAAGCTCGCCGAGGAACACGGCGTGCCGCCGTATGTCATCTTCCCCGACTCGACACTGTTGGAAATGCTCCGCAGCCAGCCAACCTCGCTGGCGGAAATGGCCACGGTCAGCGGCGTCGGCGCGCGCAAGCTCGAACGGTACGGCGAGGCCTTCCTCGAAGTGCTGGGCGGTCAGGTCGAGGCGCCGAAAGTCGTTGCCGACGTGCGCCACGAGTTGATCACCCTCGCTCGCGCCGGCATGACGCCGCTGCAGATCGCCGGTCAGCTGCAATGCTCGGAAAAGAACGTCTACACGATGCTCGCCGAAGCGATTGGCAAGCAGCAGTTGTCGCTGGAGCAAGCACTGGACCTGCCCGAAGAGTTGATGGGCGAGGTGCAGGATGCCTTCCTCGATGGCGAGGGCGAATTGCCGCCGGTGTCGGAGATTGCCGCGCTGTTCGCCGGGAGAGTGCCGGAAGGTGTCTTGTACTGCGTTCGGGCGGCGCTGCAATCCGAATTCGAGGTTTAAATGACCTGTTACAGTGATGTAACGATTCACTACAGACCAGACCTTGCCTCAAGCCAACGGTCATGCTTAGCTGACTAATAATTAGTTTTTCTCTATTTTCAGTCTAATCATGAGTTTTTTATGCCGTTAACTGATCAACACCGTTTTGGCATGCAACTGGCCCAGATGTCGCGCGGTTGGCGTGCCGAACTGGATCGCCGTCTGGCTGGCCTGGGTCTGTCCCAGGCGCGCTGGCTGGTGCTGCTGCACCTGGCGCGCTTTGAAGAAGCACCGACCCAGCGTGAACTGGCGCAAAGCGTCGGCGTCGAAGGGCCGACCCTGGCCCGGTTGCTCGACAGCCTGGAAACCCAGGGCCTGGTCCAGCGCCAATCCGTGCTGGAAGACCGCCGGGCGAAAAAAATCGTCCTCTGTGCCCCGGCCCGTCCTCTGATCGAACAAATTGAAACCATTGCCAATCAACTGCGCCACGAACTGTTCGACGGCGTCGATGAGGCTGACTTGAAGGTCTGCATGCGTGTTCACGGGCACATTCTGGCCAACCTGGAAAAATCTTGAGGCATAACCGCGCGTCAGCTTTTTGAGATACCCCGTTGGGCAGACTATAAAGAACTACTAGGCAATATCGTGTTCGTACCGGATGTGCGAACGCGTACAGGTTGGTTCTGGTTATCTAAGGGATGCTCATGCTCGAGAGTTGGCACGTTGTATTGCGGTGTTGCGCCAGGCTGCTTCTGGTCGGTGGTGCTGTCACTTACTCGGCATTGGCCCCTGCGCTGGGATTGGGCGACATTACCCTTCATTCCGCGTTGAATCAGCCGTTGAGTGCTGACATCGTTTTGATGGATGTCGGTGGGCTGGAGGAGGACGAACTCTCGGTCAGCCTGGCGACGGCGGATGAATTCACCCGCGCCGGCGTCGATCGGGTTTTCTTCCTCAATGATCTGAAGTTCACACCGATCCTGCGGGGCAATCGCAGCTTGATCCGGGTGACGTCCAACAAACCGGTCAATGAACCTTTCCTGAATTTCCTGGTGCAGCTCAATCAGCCCAATGGGCGCTTGCTGCGCGAGTACACGGTGCTGATCGACCCGCCGGGCTCACCGGGGATCGTGCCGGCAGAAGACGAACCTGCCGTCAGCCCACAGAACTCTCCATTCCCGAGCGTCAAACCGGCCACTGCGCCGGCACCGGCGGCGAAGAAGTCCGCACCGGCGCCGGCCGTCGTTCAACCTGCCGCGCCTGCGACCGATCCCGCTGCCGAACAACTGGCCGCCAGCGTGTTGCAAAACCAGCAGTTGCAAAAAACCATCGATGAGTTGAATGCAGCGCTTCAGGCTCAAAATGAACAGATCGCTGGCCAGAAGAAACAGGTGAGCGAGCTGCAAACCCGGCTGTCGGAGGTCAACCAGGCGCCGCCGGTGACGCCGGTAGCGGTGGCACCTGCCCCTGTCGTCGTTGAAGAACCCGAGGCTAGCCATTGGCCGCTGATTATCGGCTTGCTGGCGCTGATCGCTCTGGTGTTGCTGGGGCTGTTTGTTCGACGTCAACGCCAGCAAGTTCAGGCGTTGGCTCCGGATTTCCCGGTTCTGCCGTCGCGACATGAGCCTGCACTTGATCGAACTGCGGAACCGCAGGCACACGGTTCTGTGCTCAAACCTGCCCAGGCCCATCATGAAGAGACGCCGTCAGGCGATGTGCTGGAAGGCGTGGGGATCTACCTGGCGTATGGCCGTTTTGCCGAAGCGGCCGGTTTGTTGCAAGAGGCATTAGTCAAGGAGCCACAGCGTACCGATCTTGCCTTGCAGTTGCTGGAAGTCCTCGGCAAACAAGGTGACGCTGCCGCCTATGAGACACAGGAAAACAGTTTGCGCGACGCAGGGGTCGACCCACAAAAACTGCAGGACATCCGTGTCTGTTATCCGAAACTGAGTATTGCAGTGCCGGTGCCTGCGGCGGCGACAATCAACCCGCCGATGAAAGCCGAAGGCGCGCCTGACGACGAATTTCAGCTGAACCTGGATGATCTGTCGATGGATGCGAATTGGGATTTGGTCAGCCCCTTCGAAAGCGCTAAATCTTCAGACGCACCGACAAAGGCTGTAGAGCCAGCGTTCACTTCGAACCTGCACGTGTTGCCCGATGTGTTCGAGATGCCCGAGGATTCGCCGCTGGACAAACCTGAACTCGAATGGGTCGCCGAACCCGATGCACAGGCCCTGGATGACGACTTTCTCGATACCTTCAGCGATCCCGGCCAGTCACTGGAACTTGAACCGCTCAGTCTGGAGCCAGCCACGCCGATCAGTGCCGGTAAACTGGAACAAGCCCAGACCTGTATCGATGATGGCGACCTGGACAGTGCCATCGAACTGCTCAACGAGCTGCTGAAGGAGGGCGATGAGCCGCTCAAGCAGACTGCCCGGAGCCTGTTGGCCGGAATCCGCTGAGCCACTACTATAGCGGCGCCCTCTGGCTCAGGAGTATTGCCCATCATGACCGCGCATAAACCGGAAATCGTCATCACCTATTGCACGCAATGCCAATGGTTGTTGCGTGCGGCCTGGCTGGCCCAGGAACTGCTCAGCACCTTTGGCGACGACCTGGGCAAAGTGTCGCTGGTGCCCGGCACCGGTGGGGTTTTTCATATTTTCTGTGACGATGTGCAGATCTGGGAGCGCAAGGCCGACGGCGGTTTTCCGGAGGCCAAGGTGCTCAAGCAGCGGGTTCGCGATCAGATCGACCCGGACCGCGACCTCGGCCACAACGACCGCACTCAGTGAGACGCGGCTTCGGCTGCCACGGTCTTTTTGCTTGAACCGGACAGTCTGCTGGAGACCACAATCGCGACGATGATCAAGGCGCCGCCGAGCAGCATGCGCAGCGTCGGGTTTTCATCGAACAACAGCCACGCCACAGTGATCCCGTACACCGGCTCCAGGGCGAACACCACGGCGGCGGTGCGCGCCTTGATCACCGCCAGGCTGGCGACGAACAAGCTGTGCGCGACGCCGGTGCAGAACACCCCGAGCAAACCGATCCACAGCCAGTCGATGGCGCGGACGTCGCTCAACTGCGGCGCCGCCACCGGCAGCAGGCACAGCGCGACAACCACGTTCTGACACAGCGCGGCCTGCACCGGCGGGATTCTGCCGGAGCTGGCGCGGTTGGTCAGTGACAGCAGGGCGAACAGCAAGCCTGAGCCGACCGCCCAGAGCAGGCCCGTGGTGGCGCCACTCGCCAGATCAAAATCAGGCGTCACCAGCACCAACCCGACACTCACCAGCACCACCAAGAGGATTTCATTGGCGCGGATCCGCTCACGGAATATCAGCCCTTCGAGGATCACGGTAAACGCCGGGAAGCTGGCGAAACCCAGGGTCGCGATCGCCACTCCGGCCACTTTCACCGCAATGAAGAAACTCACCCAATGCCCGGCCAGCAGTAAACCGCTGAGCAACAGACGGCGCCAGTCCAGCGCTTCGAGTTTGTACCAGCGCGTGTTGCTGGCGAACCGCGCGAACACCGCCAGGGCGAGGACGGCAAATGCCGCACGGCCAAACACGATGACGGCGGGCGAGGCGGCGGCGAGTTTGCCGAATACACCGGTCAGGCCGAACATCAGTGCGCCGATATGCAGGGCGCCAAGGGCGGTACGGGGAGTCATTGCGATCCTTGATAAATGTATTTAAAACGGGCTGCCAGACGACCATCGCCCCCCTGTAGCAGCTGGCGCAGCCTGCGTTCGGCTGCGAAGCAGTCGTAAAACCAGTAAACGCGGTGCGTGAGGTAAATCGCATGTGTCCTGATGACGACTGCTTCGCAGCCGAACGCAGGCTTCGCCAGCTGCTACATTTGACCGCATCAGCCCCCAGCCAGTCTGTCGGCAGACTATCGACTTTTGTCGCCAGCCTCGCGCCGCAGTTTGCCCGGTGTCGCCCCAAACTCTCGCAACACCGCCGCGGCAAAGGCACTCTGAGAACTGTAACCGACCCGACTGGCAATCTCGCCGATGGGCAACGGTGAATCCCGCAGCAGTCGCACCGCACTATGCAGCCGCCGACTGCGGATGTAATCCATCGGTGTCTGCCCGCACTCAGCGACAAACCGCGCATGCAACCGGGCGCTGGACAGCCCGGCAACGCGCGCCAGATCGGCGACCTGCAGCGGACACGCCGCGTACTGATCGATATGCGCATTCAGCGCCGCATACGGCAGACGCCGACCGCCCACGATGTCAGGCTTGGCGTTGTTGAGGCTGGCCAATAACAGCACCGCGCCCTGCTGGGCAATCAACGGGTCACTGACCTGGCTGCCCGCCAGCCAACTCACCAATTGGCTTTGCCCTGCGTCCAGCGGCAGGCGCCCGGCGTTGTCGAGCAAACGGTGGCTGGCGTCGGCGTGATCGCCAAGGGACTGCGAAACCCATTGATCACTCGGTATATCCAGCACAAGACAACGGCTGCCATTGCTGCTGCCGCAGGCGTGATGGAAACCCGACGGCACCACCACGAAACTCTGTTGAACCACCTGGCTGCCAAGCCCGTCGACCTCGAAGTCCAGCGCACCCGACAACCCGAACACCAATTGCGCGTGGTCGTGGCTGTGGACGATCAGGTCCTTGGTGTATTGGCGCAGCGTGAGGATCGGTCTCATCGCAGGTCTCCCGGTCAAGATGCGGCCAGTCTACACCGGCCGGGCGTTGTCACAGGACTGACTCGCAGCTGTCATGGACCATTAACCCGACCGGCGCAAGCTTGCCAAAACTTGTCCTGAGTGTTGCCCATGACCAGCGCCGAGCTCGCCAAACCCAGCCGTAAGCAACGTGTGCGGACCTTGTGGATTTCCGACGTGCATCTGGGCACCCGGGACTGCCAAGCCGAACACCTGTCGCAGTTTCTCAAGGGCTACCACGCTGACAAGATCTACCTGGTCGGCGACATCATCGACGGCTGGAAACTGCGCGGCGGCATGTACTGGCCTCAGGCGCACACCAACGTGATTCGCCGCCTGCTGACCATGAGCAAGCGCGGCACTGAGGTGATCTACGTCACCGGCAATCACGACGAGTTTCTGCGACGCTATTCGAAGCTGATTCTGGGCAACATCCAACTGGTGGACGAAGCGGTGCACGTGACCGCTGATGGCCGCCATCTGCTGGTGATCCACGGCGACCAGTTTGACGTGATTACCCGGTATCACCGCTGGCTGGCTTTTCTCGGTGACTCGGCCTACGAATTTACCCTGACCCTCAACCGCTGGCTGAATCACTGGCGCGCGCGTTATGGCTACGGCTACTGGTCGCTGTCGGCCTACCTCAAGCACAAGGTGAAAACGGCGGTCAGTTTCATCAGCGACTTTGAAGAAGCCATCGCCCACGAGTGCGTCAAACGCGAGTTGCACGGGGTGGTGTGCGGGCACATTCACCATGCCGAGATTCGCAAAGTCGGCGGGGTGGATTACCTCAACTGCGGGGATTGGGTGGAGTCGTGCACGGCGTTGATCGAGCATTGGGACGGGTCGATCGAGTTGTACCGGTTGGCGGATGCCCAAGCGCGGGAGGCGGAGTTGAAGGCTATTAAAGTCGCAGAGCCGGCATAGTCTGTTAGCAATGTAGTGTCTGAGCTGGCCTCTTCGCGGGCAAGCCCGCTCCCACAGTGACCGAGGTGAACACAAAATCTGTGAAACGCCAGAGAACCCTGTGGGAGCGGGCTTGCCCGCGAAGAGGCCTGGCCGGACACCCCAAGCCTGTCAGGCTGGCGAATGTTCTTCCATCGCCGCCTTGTAGATCGAGTTCTTCGGCTGCGCAAACAAGCGCTCCATCATCGGCTCAAAGAAGCTCAGCGGTAACGTCTCGTAAGCCGGATCAAACGCCGCCGCGTCATATTTGGCGCAAAACTCGATAGTCGCCTGATACTGCGGATGCCCGCTGAATTGCTCGCGCAGGTGTCGATCCATTCCCAGGTGATGGAAGAAGTAATACCCCTGGAAAATCCCGTGCTTCTCCACCATCCACAGGTTTTCGGCGCTGACGAACGGCTTGAGGATCGCCGCGGCGATGTCCGGATGGTTATAGGAACCGAGCGTGTCGCCGATGTCGTGCAACAGGGCGCAAACCACGTATTCTTCATCCCTGCCATCGCGCCAGGCACGGCTGGCGGTTTGCAAGGAGTGGGTCAGGCGATCCACCGGGAAGCCGCCAAAATCACCCTCCAGCAATTTCAGGTGCGCCACAATCCGTGACGGCAATTGCCTGGCGTAGGCACTGAAGTCGGCGGCGATGATCGCCCAGTCTTCCTGCGTGCCATCCTGCATGTGGGTGAATCGTGCATTGGCGTTCATCAGCTATCCTCTTGTTCTTGGCGACAGGGATGTCTTGAGTGTAGGACTTGGATCCACTATCGCACTGACTGCGCAGGACGTTTTGATGGCGAGTGGAGCCTAGAACGGCACACGCCCCAGAATCATGTCGCGGTACATGACAAAGTCGCCGAGCAGGCTATAAAGGGGGTGTTGAAACGTGGCAGGACGGTTCTTCTCGAAGAAGAAATGCCCGGCCCAGGCGAAGCTGTAACCTGCCAGCGGCAAGGCCAGCAACATCAACCAGGCGCCTTTGCCGATGGTCAGCGCCAGAATGAAGATGACCAGGGTGGTGCCGACAAAATGCAGTCGCCGACAGGTGCTGTTGCTGTGTTCGCTGAGGTAATACGGGTAAAACTCAGCGAACGTATTGAAACGTTTGACGTTTTCCACGACTGCGATCTCTGTGGTTGTTGTTCTGATTGCAAGTTGTTCTGCGGGTAGCCTATTTAAGTCTAGAGTGATCATTGGCATCGGCCAGTGACAATAGGCGCCACTTTAGTATCCTTCGCAAATTTGCCGCGTGTAGACGGCTCACAAAACAGTAAGAAAACGCCATGAGCGAACGAACGACTTCTGCAAGCTGGGCGATGGGGATTGTCAAAGCACTGGAGATGGACGGCCTGGATTGCCGGGCTCTGTTCAAGCAGCTGGGGCTCGACTACGCCTCACTGGATGATCCGGATGCACGCTTCCCGCAAGATTCCATGACACGCCTGTGGCAGCGCGCGGTCGAGCTGTCCGGCAACCCGGCGATTGGCCTGAACATGGGCAAGGTGGTGCGACCGGCGTCCTTCCATGTGGCTGGCTACGCGCTGATGTCCAGCCAGACCCTGGCCGAAGGCTTTCAGCGGCTGGTGCGTTATCAGCGGATCATTGCCGAAAGTGCCGACCTGAGTTTCCGACTGCTGGATGAAGGCTATGCGCTGATTCTAACGGTGCATGGCGATCACTTGCCGCCGACCCGACAGAGCGCCGAAGCTTCGCTGGCCTGTGCGTTGGCGCTGTGCGGCTGGTTGACCGGGCGCACGTTGCAACCGCGCAAGGTGCTGATACAGGGCGATCAGCCTGTCGATCTGGAACCCTATAAACAAGCGTTCCATGCGCCGTTGGTGTTCAACGCTCCTTATGACGCCTTGATCTTCGAACGCGCCGACATGGAAGCGCCGCTGCCGACGGCCAACGAGGCGATGGCGCTGTTGCATGACCGGTTTGCCGGCGAATACCTGGCGCGGTTTTCCGAGAGCCGCGTGACCCACAAGGCGCGGCAGGTGCTGTGCCGTTTGCTGCCCCAGGGCGAACCCAAGCGCGATACGGTGGCGCAGACGCTGCACCTGTCACAACGCACCTTGCAGCGCCGCTTGCAGGAGGAAGGCACGAGTTTTCAAACCTTGCTCGACGACACGCGACGTGAACTGGCCGAGCAATACCTGGCGCAGCCCACCATGACCTTGCTGGAAATTGCCTACCTGTTGGGATTCGCCGATCCGAGCAACTTCTTCCGCGCCTTTCGACGCTGGTTCGACGCCACGCCCGGTGAATATCGGGCGCGGCTGACGCAAGCGCCGGCGGTTGTCAGTGCCGCCAGAACGCAGGAATACACAGAACAAACACCGTAATGATCTCCAGTCGGCCCAGCAGCATGCCGAACGACAGAATCCATTTGGCGGCGTCCGGCAGGGTGGCGAAGTTGCCCGCCGGGCCGATGGTCTCGCCCAGGCCAGGACCGACGCCGGACACGGTGCTGGCGGCGCCGGTCAGGGCAGTCATCCATTCCACGCCGAGCAGCGACAGCAGCAGGGCGATCACGCAAATAGTGATGGCGAAGAAGAAGGAAAAAGTAAGGATCGAACGCACGATCTCTTCGTCGAGGCGGTGACCGTTGTACGTCTGTTTGATCACCGCCCGCGGGTGAATCAATTGGTTAAGGTTGGCCTTGAGCAGGATGTAGGCGACCTGGAAACGGAAAATCTTGATCCCGCCGGCAGTCGAACCCGAGCAACCACCGACAAAACCCAGATAGAAGAACAGCATCAGCGAGAAATTTCCCCACAAGCTGTAGTCCCCCAGCGCAAAACCGGTGGTCGTCACCACCGAGGTCACGTTCAGCGCCACATGCCGCAGCGCCTCCAGCCAATGCAGCTGGGTGGTCCACCAGTACCAGGTGCCTAGCACCAGCCAGGTCACCAGCAACATGCCGAGCAAGCCTTGCACCTGCTGGTCCTTGATCAGTGCTTTGCGGTTACCGCGCAAGGTCGCTACATACAGGGTGAACGGCAGGGCACCAAGAATCATGATGACGATCGCGACCCAATGCACTGCAGGCTCAGGCCACTTGGCCAAAGACTGGTCGGACGTTGAGAAACCACCGGTGGAAATCGCCGACATCGCGTGGTTGATCGCATCGAACGGGCTCATCCCGGCCCACCAGAACGCCAGGCTGCCGATAATGGTGATGCCGACGTAGGCCGCAACGATCAAACGCGCCACCATGTGCGAACGCGGCATGACCTTTTCGGAGCGATCCGACGACTCGGTCTGGAACAGCCGCATGCCGCCGATGCGCAGCAACGGCAGAATCGCCACCGCCATGCCGATAAAGCCGATGCCGCCGATCCAGTGCAGCAACGAGCGCCACATCAGGATGCCGGGGGACATGCTGTCCAGGCCCGTGAGCACCGTGGCCCCTGTGGCGGTAATGCCGGACATGCTTTCGAAGAACGAGTCCGTGTAGCTGATGCGCTGGGTCAGCAGAAATGGCAGCGCAGCGAAGATGCACACCACCACCCAGCTGCTGACGGTCAGCAAGTACATGTCTCGCGGGCGCAGATGTATGTGTTCGGGACGACCGGGGATGACCAGAGCCAAACCCGCGACGAAGGTAATCATGCTCGCCCAGAGGAACGACGGCAGATCGCTCGTGCGCTCGAAAATCACCAGGGTCGCCATGGGCACGACCATGGCGATGGCCAGCGTGATCAGGAAGATGCCGATGATGAAACCAATAATCCGTAAGGTCGGCAACGCCATGAAGTCCGCTCGGGCTGAAGAAGGGAAGGCCGCCATTCTACCTGCGGGGCAGGGCATGTAAACCGGCACTGCCACGGCAGTTGAAGCTAGAATAGCTGCACATATTTTTCAGGAGGTGGCCGATGCAGGCTCTCGACGCTTTGCTCAACCGTGTTTCCGTTCCACGACTGCTCGAACCGGCACCGACCGCAGCGCAGCGTGAAGTGCTGTTTTCTGCCGCGATGCGTGCGCCGGACCACGGCCATTTGCAGCCTTGGCGCTTCCTGACAGTCGAAGGTGCGGCGCGCGAACAAATGGGCGAGTTGCTGGCCGAAGCGGCGAAGCTGCAAGACAGCGAAGTGTCCGAGGCGGCGCTGGACAAGGCGCGTAACGGTCCGTTGCGCGCACCGCTGGTGGTCGTGGTGATCGCACGGTTGCAGGACCACGTCAAATACCCGAAATCCGAGCAATTGCTGGCGGCAGGGTGTGCGGCTCACGGGATTCTGCTGGCCGCTTACGCGCAAGGCATTGGCGCGGTGTGGCGCACCGGTGAGCTGGCGTACTCGGCGCATGTGGCCAAGGGATTGGGGTTGGCAGAAGGGGAAGAGGTGATTGCCTTCCTGTACCTGGGCACGCCGCAGAAAGAGCCGCGGGTGGCGGAGAAAGTCGACCTCGCCGAGTTCGTCAGCGCCTGGCCTTCTAAACCCTGAAATCAAATGCTTCGCGGGCAAGCCTCGCTCAGGTTTATGTGTCATGCCTCGATATTGTGTTCGGCATAGGACCTGTAGGAGCGAGCGGGCGGCGATCCGACTTGCCCGCGAAGCTTTCAAGGCTGGACGACAGCTCCGGGCACCAACGGTAATTCCAGGCTGGCAATGAACCCGCCTTGCGGGTGATTGGCCAGTACCAGACTCCCGCCATGTCGCTCCGCCGCACGTCGCGCAATGGCCAGTCCCAAGCCATGCCCGGCCGCCGTTTGCCCCGGCGCCCGATAGAATGGCTCACCCAACTGAGTCAGATGCTCGGCATCGACACCGGGCCCATGGTCCCTGACGCTGACCACAATTCGCTCACCCTGGCGCACCGCCTGCATTTCAATCGACTGCCCCACGGGGTTGAAGCGCTGAGCGTTTCGCAGCAGGTTGTCGACGGCGCGCTCGATCATCGTCGGCCAGCCCTTGAGGTTCAGCTGCGGTTCGGCGTCGAGGTGAACGGTCTGCTCCGATGAACCCAATTGCGCATCCTTTTGCAGCGTACTGAGCAACGCATTCAGATCCACTTCTTCAGCGCTGGCGTTGTCGGCATCGACCCGCGCCAATACCAGGATTTCGCTGATCAAGGCTTCCAGTCGATCGCATTCACGGGTCAAGCGTGGCGCGAGTTTTTCCCGTTCCTCGGGTGTGGCCCGTTCGGCCAGTGCCAGGGCAATGCGCAGTCGCGCCAGCGGTGAACGCAGTTCATGGGACACATCGCGCAGCAATTGTCGTTGGCTACCGATCAGACTTTGCAGGCGCGCACCCATGCGGTTGAAGTCGTTGGCCAATACACCAAATTCGTCGCGCCGGTTAGCCAGTTTCACCAGGCTGTTCTGCTGATAGGTGGTTTGCCCAAGGTCATGCACCGCGCCGCGCAAGCGGTTCAGCGGGCGGGTGATGGACAGGGTCACGAACAGGCTGAAGAGGGTCAGCACCACCAGCGCAATACCCAGCGCGCTCAGCGGCCAGAGCAGGCTTTCGCGGTGCCAGGCGTCCAGTTCCGGGTGCGGGATGCGGTAGATCAGCAGGTAGGTGTCGCCGGTTTTGGCGCTGGTGTATTCGTCGGTCAGACGTCGCCACGGCAGGCGGCGATCGTCGTTGTTCTGCCGTGCTTCGAAAGCCGCCGCACGCCGGGGGAAGGTGCCGCGCACCACCGGGTCGCCGCTCTCGTTGAGCACCTGAACGTCGATGTGATACTGGCGCTTGCGCTGTTCCAGGATGTCCTGAGCGGCTTCCTCACCCTGGGCTTCGTAGGTTTGCGTCCACTGTTCGGCCAGGGTGTTGAGGCCCGGGTGGCGGCTGAGAATCCATGCGTCCTGGTTGAGCATGTGCCCCAACAGAATGGAAAGCCCAGCAACCAGAGCGATGGCCAGCCAGAAGCTGGCCAGGATACGCCAGAACAATGAGCGCACAGAAAATCCTCAGACAAACACAAATCCCATGTGGGAGCGGGCTTGCTCGCGAAAGCGTCGGTACATTCAACATCAACGTGACTGAAAGGACGCCTTCGCGAGCAAGCCCGCTCCCACATTTAACTGGGTGGAGACAGACCCGACGGGGTTAGCCGTCGGGTCCTGGGTCAGCGCATTATTGCGCTTTTTGCGGTTGTTGCGCTTTCCACGCCTTGAACTCGGCCCATTCGGCGCGGCGCTCAGCCTGTTTCTTCTGGATCTCGTCGAATTTCTTCTGTTGATCCGGTTTCAGCAGGCCACGGACCTCGGCTTCGCCTTTCTTGTGGTTGGCGGCCATTTCGTCCTTCATGGCTTTCTGGTCGGCCGGCGAGAGTTTCTCCAGGTACTTCTCGACCACTTGCTTACGCTCGTGCATCTGCTCGCCCATGATTTTACGGATCTGCTCACGCTGTTCGCGGCTCAGGTCCAGCTGGCTGTACGGGCCTTTACCGTGCATGCCGTGCATCTGACCGCCGTGGCGCGGGCCGTCCATCGGGCCACCCATCGAGCCGGCACCTTCAGGCATGGCCATGGCAACGGTCGGCAGGGCGGCAGCGAACATCAGAGCGATAAGAGTCTTGCGCATGGTGAATCTCCTTGTCTCGTTCCCGGTACGTTCCGGATGAGTTCAGATTACGGAGATCAAGGTCAGCGGCGGTCAGCGGAGCGTAAAGCTTGGGTAAAGACGAGTTCGTGGCGTCCTTACAAACTTTGCCGGCAGTGACCTGTGGCGAGGGAGCTTGCTCCCGCTGGACTGCGCAGCAGGCCTTCGTTTGGGGCCGCTTCGCAGCCCGACGGGAGCAAGCGTCCTCGCCACAGGTTGTTCTTATCCAGTTCTTCCTGGTGCTTACAGGCTGTAGTAGTAACCGCGACTACGCAGGGCAACGATGCGCGGGCGGCCGTCGGGATGCGGGCCGATTTTTTTGCGCAGGTTGCTGACGTGCATGTCCAGGCTGCGGTCGTACAAGGTCAGCTTGCGGCCTAGGGCGATTTGCGCCAGCTCCTGTTTGTCCAGCGGCTCGCCGGGTTGCTTGAGCAAGGCTTCGAGCAGACGGCTTTCGGAGACGGTGAGGGTGAATTCCTGTTCGTCGATGCTGACCACGCCACGCACCGGACTGAAGCACAGGTCGCCCAGTTCGAGCTGGCTGGACACCGCCGTTGGATGACTGCGGCGCAGTACGGCGCGCAGACGGGCTGTCAGTTCCCGTGGGTCGCACGGCTTGGCCAGGTAATCGTCGGCGCCGAGTTCCAGGCCGAGGATACGATCCAGTGGCTCGCCACGCGCAGACAGCATCAGCACCGGCAGGTCCGGATGGTCGCTGCGCAATTGCTTGAGCAGTTCCAGACCGCTACCGTCCGGCAGCATCACGTCCAGTACCACGGCGGCGGGGGAGGTTTCGGCCAGCGCACGGCGAGCACTCTGGCCGTCGTGACAGGCACGGACCTGAAAGCCTTCCTGGCTCAGCCAACTGCTCAGGAGCTCGCACAGCTCCTGGTCATCATCAATTAATAACAGCTCGCTCATTACTCACTCAATTTAGCCATTGCCGACGTTTTCTGGTGGCGCCACTGGCGAAGATACCGCAGAGAAGGGCCAATAGCGCCACTCCACCACCGATTACAAACCATTGCTGCTGATCAGTCAGCAGACGTGGCAGCGGGTTGCTGGCCTGGGCTTCCTTGAGTTGCAGCTTGAGGCGCTGGTTCTCCTGGCGCAACCGGCCCAACTGAGCGCTTTCACGTTCACTGTCGGTATTTTGCAGTTGTTTGCTCAGTTCTTCTCGTTGCTGCTCACTTGCCTTCAAGCGCTGCTGCAACTCAGTGATTTGGCTGCCGGCGCTCAGCGACAGCGGCGTCGAACTGCCGCCTTCGGCGCTTTCTTCGCCGTGGGCAGGGGCCACCATCGACAACGTCACCAACATCAGACACAACGGACCTTTGCGCATCGCCACTCCTGATTCCAATACGAGTATTGGGCAGGTTGTCGGCCGGCAAACGAGAATAATGAGCGTTGAGCGCGCGATGAACCGGCAAGGTTCATCGCGCGGGCGCAATTTACGGCAGGACTTGCTTGAACGGCTTGACCGAAACGTTGGCGTAGACGCCGGCGGCGATGTACGGATCCGCATCGGCCCAGGACTGGGCGGCGCTCAGGGAATCGAACTCGGCGACGATCAGGCTGCCGGTGAAGCCCGCCGCGCCCGGATCATTGCTGTCGACCGCCGGGTGCGGGCCGGCCAATACGATACGACCTTCACCCTTGAGCACTTGCAGACGCTCAAGGTGGGCAGGCCGTGCGGCCAGGCGGGCTTCCAGGGAGTTGGCGACGTCTGTGGCAATGATTGCGTAAAGCATGTCAGTCCTCGGTTTTTGGCGTGGTGGTATCGGCGTCGTGCAGGTGACGGGACAGATAAATGCCCTGGGCGACCAGGAACAGCAACGTCATGCCCAGGCTGCCGAAGACCTTGAAGTCGACCCAGTAGCTCTGGAACGTGAACGCGACGAACAGGTTGGCGGCACCGCAAAACAGGAAAAAGCCGATCCAGGCGATGTTCAGGCGCGTCCAGACCAGGTCCGGCAGGGTCAGTGCGTGGCCCATGATGCGCTTGATCAGCAGTTGGTCACCGATGAAGTGGCTGCCAATGAACGCCAGGGCGAACAGCCAGTTGACCACCGGCGCTTTCCACTTCAGGAAGGTTTCGCTGTGGAACGCCAGGGTCAGGCTACCGAAGACCAGGCAGGCGATGAGGGTCAGCCACTGGCTCTTCTCCAGCTTGCGCTGCTTGATGAACAGCGCACCGTAAACCACCAGGGAGCTGATGATCAGCATCGCGGTGGCACTGTAAATACCGCCTACAGTCAGCTGATGACCGCCAATGTCGACGACCCGTGGATCGATTTTGAAAACGATGAAAAACAGCAGGAGCGGGATGAAATCGATGAATTGTTTCACAGTGGCAGCCAGAAGCAGGATGTGGCGGCATAATAACAAACATATGGGCGCGCGATAGCGCCAGCTGATTTGAGGTAACACATCCCCGTGAATGTTGACTTGCACTGCCATAGCACCGCCTCCGATGGCGCTCTCGCGCCTGCTGTCCTGGTGGCGCGTGCGTTCGAGAAAGGCGTGCGAGTGCTGGCCTTGACCGATCACGACACCCTCGAGGGGCTCGACGAGGCCCGCAGTGCGGCCACGGCGCTGGGGATGCAACTGGTCAACGGCGTCGAATTGTCCTGCACCTGGGGCGGCGCGACCATTCATGTGCTCGGCTACGGATTTGATGTGACTGCCGTACCGTTGGTCGAGGCGATCGCCAAATTGCACGATGGCCGCTGGCTACGGTCCGAAGAAATAAGCCGCAAGCTGGCATTGAAAGGCATGCCCGGCGCGCTGGAAGGTGCCCGGGCCATCCAGCAGGAACTGGGCGACAGCGGCAATGCGCCGGCCCGTCCGCACTTCGCCGACTGGATGGTGCGTGAAGGTTTCGTCAAGGATCGCGCCGAAGCGTTCCGTAAATGGCTGGGCGCCGGCAAGCTGGGCGACGTCAAGCAGCACTGGCCGACCCTGGAAGACACTGTCGAAACCCTGCGAGCCGCGAAAGCCTGGGTCAGCCTGGCGCATCCGTGGCACTACGATTTCACTCGCAGCAAGCGTCGCCGCCTGATTTCTGACTATATTCAAGCCGGGGGCCACGCCATTGAAGTGGTCAATGGCCATCAGCCCGCCGAGCAAGTGGGCAGCCTGGCGATTCTTGCCCGTGAGTTCGGTCTGCTGGTCAGCGCCGGCAGTGATTTTCATGGCCCTGGAGGCTGGTCCGAGATCGGCGAATACCGCCCGCTCCCGGAGGATCTGCCACCACTGTGGTGTCGATTCAAACATGACCCAATTATTGCCGCCGTCTGAACAGGTAGAGAATGTGAGTCAATTTTTCCAGATTCATCCGGAAAACCCGCAAGCGCGCCTGATCAAACAGGCTGTCGAGATCATCCGTAAAGGCGGGGTGGTGATTTATCCCACAGACTCGTCCTACGCCATTGGTTGCCAGATCGGCGACAAGAATGCCGTGGATCGCGTGCGCCGTTTGCGTGGGCTGGACGAAAAGCACAACTTCGCGCTGATCTGCAGCGACTTG
This sequence comes from Pseudomonas sp. LBUM1669, assembly GCF_059695705.1. NCBI lineage: Bacteria > Pseudomonadati > Pseudomonadota > Gammaproteobacteria > Pseudomonadales > Pseudomonadaceae > Pseudomonas > Pseudomonas sp. LBUM1669. The sequence goes on from NZ_CP166784.1 coordinate 1,852,272, forward strand.
TCGCAACTGGGGGTGTTCGCCAAAATCGACACTGGCACCTTCCGCTTGCTCAAGGCGCACCTGCCGGGGCCTTACACCTTCATTCTCAACGCCACCCGCGAAGTCCCGCGGCTGTTGTTGCACCCGAAAAAACGCACCATCGGCCTGCGGGTGCCAAGCCATCCGATTGCCTTGGCGCTGCTGGAAGAACTCGGCGAGCCCTTGATGAGCGTGACGCTGATCATGCCCGGCGACACCGACCCGATGAGCGATCCGCACGAAATGCGCCAATTGCTTGAGCATCAGGTCGACCTGATCATCGATGGCGGATTCGGTGGGATAAAGGCGTCCACCGTGATCAACCTCGCCGACGGCGAGCCGGAAGTGATCCGCGTCGGTTGCGGCGACCCTGCGCCGTTCATGGCCGAGGCGTAGATGTCTGCAGTAGAACCCGTTGTCGACAGTCAGGCCGGAGCCCAGCAAGAGCTGCCCTTCGCCATGGTCTATGGCCAGGCGGTCATGGAAATGCCGCTGGACTTGTACATCCCGCCGGATGCGCTCGAGGTGTTTCTCGAAGCCTTCGAAGGCCCCCTCGACCTGTTGCTGTACCTGATCCGCAAACAGAACATCAACATCCTCGACATTCCCGTGGCGGAAATCACTCGCCAGTACATGGGCTATGTCGAGTTGATGCAGTCGGTGCGCCTGGAACTGGCAGCCGAGTACCTGGTGATGGCCGCGATGCTGGCCGAGATCAAGTCGCGGATGCTGTTGCCGCGGGCCGAAACCATCGAAGACGAAGAAGATGACCCGCGCGCCGAACTGATCCGCCGCTTGCAGGAATACGAACGCTTCAAGGCCGCAGCCGAAGGCATCGATGGTTTGACTCGCGTCGGGCGTGACGTGGTGGTGCCCAAACTGGATGCCCCGGAAGCCAGGGCGCGCAAGTTGTTGCCGGACGTGCGCTTGTCAGAGCTGCTGCTGTCCATGGCCGAGGTCCTGCGCCGTGGCGACATGTTCGAAAGCCATCAGGTCAGCCGCGAGGCGCTGTCCACCCGCGAACGCATGAGCGATGTGCTGGAGCGGCTCAAGGGCGGCGGTTTCGTGCCCTTTGTCGAGCTGTTCACCGCTGAAGAAGGACGTCTGGGGGTCGTGGTGACCTTTATGGCGATCCTCGAACTGGTCAAGGAATCTTTGGTTGAGCTGGTGCAGAATGAGCCGTTCGCGGCGATCCACGTGCGAGCCCGAGCCGAATAACGAGTTGAATCATGAACCTGACTGAACCCCGCGAGCTGGCGCCATTGCTTGAAGCCTTTCTGTTGGCCTCGGGAAAACCGCAATCGCTTGAACGCCTGTTCGAACTCTTCGAAGAGGGCGAACGCCCGGAGCCGCCGGTCTTCAAGAAAGCGCTGACGATTCTGGCCAAGTCCTGCGACGGTCGCGCCTTCGAGCTGAAGGAAGTGGCTTCCGGGTATCGCCTGCAGATCCGCGAAAAGTTCTCGCCGTGGGTCGGCCGCTTGTGGGAAGAGCGCCCGCAGCGTTATTCCCGCGCCATGCTCGAAACCATCGCTCTGATCGCTTATCGCCAGCCGATAACCCGGGGCGAGATCGAAGACGTGCGTGGCGTGGCGGTTAACAGTCACATCGTCAAGACCCTGCTGGAGCGCGAGTGGATTCGCATCGTCGGGTACCGCGACGTGCCTGGCAAACCGGCGATGTTTGCCACCACCAAGGCTTTTCTCGATCACTTCAACCTGAAGAACCTCGACGATTTGCCGCCGCTGGCTGATTTGCGTGAGCTGGAGCCAGATCCCGTGCTCGATTTCGACGATGCGCCGGTGCCGGCTGGGTTGCAGGAGCTGGCAGATGCCAGCGCCGAGCCGGAGGAGCCCAAAGAGGAGACCAGTTTTCATACGCTGTTGCTCGAGCTGGACACCATGGAGGAGGGGATCAAGACCGACTTTGATGACATCCTGCGCGACGGCGAGGCGACTGGCTCCAATGAGGTTCTGGAGCTGCCGGAGCCGGAAATCGAAGTTGAACTTCACGTCGAGCCAGAAGCCACAGTCGAAGAAGAGCCGGAAGAAGAACTGGAAGACGACGTGCTCGGTGTCGCCGAGGCGCGCGAGAAACTCCTGGCTGCTGTCGCCGCTCTCGAACAGCCGAAATCCGAGCCCGAATTGAGCGACGAAGAAGCCGAAGCCCGCGCCCTGGCCGAAGCGATCGAAGCCGAACGCCGCGAATTCGAAGACTGACCCGGATCTTGTGGACGCCGATTCCCCTTGTGGGAGTGAGCCTGCTCGCGATAGCGGTGGGTCAGGCAACCATGATGTCGATTGACACTCCCTCTTCGCGAGCAAGCCCGCTCCCACAATGGTTTTGTGGTGTTGTCTGGAGTATTTGATGAGTTCTACCAAAGACCCGTGCATCAGCGTCTGCACATTCACCGACGACATCTGCCTCGGCTGCGGCCGCAGCAAACGCGAGATCAGGGCCTGGAAGAAACTCGACAAGGCTGACAAGCGCACGGTGCTCGCGGAGTCGGCGCTCAGGTTGATCAAACTCGGCGGCGCCGTTCGGCGTAAAAACAAATAACCTGGCAATCATCAGCTAGTCTCTGATGCGCGAACGCTCCTATGAGCGTATGATTCGCGACCCTTTGGCGATCCCTTTGCCCAAGTACCCAGTTTTACATCGCTTCAGGACGCTCAATTCAGGGCCGCCTGAACAGACCACACCGGGAGGTGCCCAGATGAGTATCAACGACCAGAAAGACGACCAGGAAATCGGCCCAGCAGGCGAAAAACTGCAGAAAGTCCTCGCCCGTATCGGCGTCGGCTCGCGCCGTGACGTAGAAGCCTGGATCAGCCACGGCCGCATCAAGGTCAATGGCAAAGACGCCACCCTTGGGCAGCGCGTCGACATGCACGACGCCATCACCATTGATGGCAAGGTGATCAAGCGCGAAGAAGCCGCCGAGTCGGTACGCCGCGTGATCATGTACAACAAGCCCGACGGTGAAATCTGCACCCGCCTTGATCCGGAAGGCCGTCCGACCGTTTTCGACAAGATGCCGCGCCCGAAAGAAGGTCGCTGGATCAACATTGGTCGTCTGGACATCAACACCACCGGCCTGCTGATGTTCACCACCGACGGTGAGCTGGCCAACCGCCTGATGCACCCTTCCTACGAAATGGACCGTGAATACGCGGTACGTGTTCGTGGCGAAGTCGATGACGAGATGATCGAGCGTCTGAAAGCAGGCGTCGTCCTCGAAGACGGCCCGGCCAAGTTCACCGACATCAAGCAAGCGCCAGGTGGCGAAGGTTTCAACCACTGGTACCACTGCGTGGTGATGGAAGGTCGCAACCGCGAAGTTCGTCGTCTGTGGGAATCCCAGGGCCTGGTGGTCAGCCGTCTGAAGCGCGTGCGTTTCGGTCCGGTGTTCCTTAACTCCGACCTGCCGATGGGTCGCTGGCGCGAAATGAGCCAGTACGAAGTCGACATTCTGAGTGCTGAAGTCGGCCTGACCCCAGTGGCCATGCCGCAGATGAACGCCAAGAGCAAAGATAAGCTCGACCGCATGCAGCGTAAATCGTCGCGTCCAATGGGCAAGACCGAGCGCGTGCGTTCGTTGCGTCCAGCCATCGGCAACCAGACAGCGGCTACGCCACGTGATACTCGTGAACCGCATATCGAAGGCGAGCGTCCAGCCCGCAAACCAGCAGCGCCTCGTGCTGATGGCGAGCGCGGTCCACGCACACCGCGTCCGGCCAATGGTCGCACTGAACGTGGCGAAGGCCGTGGTGCGCCAAGCGGTGGTCGCAGTGATCGCGGTGCTCCAGCCGGTCGCGGTACGCCAGTGGCAGACCGTCCGGCCGACACCAAGCGCCCGGCCAAGGCACCGGCGAAGAAGCGCCCAGGCATTGTTCTGGTCGATAAGGATGCGCCATCGGGCAAACGCCGTGGTGCGCCAGCGGGTTCGGGCCAGCGTCCGGGGTTTGGCCGTCGCAAGCCTGAATAATCGGTAAGCGCCGCATAAAAAACGCCAACCTTCGGGTTGGCGTTTTTTTTCGTCTGACTTTAAGTAAGGTTGTGTTGTTGCCGACGCCTTCGCGGGCAAGCCTCGCTCCTTGGTTCGGCGGCGCCCTTGTAGGAGCGAGGCTTGCCCGCGAAGGCGTCAGCCGCTAGAACACAAACCGCCCATCAAACACCGGCTCATCATCCAGCGCCAACACCCCGCTGGAGAAGATCAGGTCCAGATGATGGCTGCCCTTGGCCCCACCACCCAACCCCAGATGCAGCCCGCAATGGCGCTCCTCGAACCCGGCATTGCGCGCATACAGCGCCTTCACGCCTTCATTGGTGCCGATCCCCAACTCCTCAATGCGCCGGTTCGACGGATTGGCCTCCAGGTACTTGTTGAAATCATGTTCCAGCCCCGGCACATCCGTGGCGATCTTGTGGATGGTCGAGTTCTCGATCCATAACTCCAGCGGCGAATCGAGCACCCCGTACTTGCGGGCAAACGGAATGGTGCTGAGGAACGTCCCCATGAACTTCACCTGGCCGTTAATCGCTTCGCTGTGCGTGGCAATTTCACCGGGCGCCAAATCAAAGTTGCCGACACCGTTGATATCCGTCCACCTCTTGATGCTATGCATCGGAGTTTCAAACCACGAGCCATGATCATCTTTGAAACTCAACGTTGTCGCGTGAGACATGCGCTGGATCAAGTGGCTGTTCAACCCGGCAATCCGCTGCGGGGTGACACTGAAAGTGTCGTAGAAGTAATCGCCGTAATCCTTGAACAGCAGCGACTTCTTCCAGTTCTCGGCCATCACACCTTGCAGCGCGCGGACAAACTCCGGGCCGTCGGGGCGAGGATTGGGCAGGGTGGAAGAGTCGTAGAAGAAAATGTACAAATCGCTTTCGGCTATCGCCTGGGCCAGCCGTTCGGTCGGTTCGAGGTCCAGGCGCATCGCGCTGAAACGGAAGGGCTGGCTGTCACCGGCCTGTTCGGCGATGGCGCCGGTCAGTGCCTCGTAATCAGCGGTGTGGCCGAGCAAGACCTTTGCCGGGTTGATGCCGGCAACGGCAGGGTGGTGTTCGAGGTAGTAAAGGAAATGCGAAATGGCGCGTTGCTTATCCATGTAGTCCTCCCTGACAAACCGAGAAAAAGTGGCAGGCACAACCGGCCGGATCGTGCCTGCCTGGGTGCCTTACAGAGGCCACATCGCCGTGCCGAACGGAACAACCGCGTCGGCTTGCATCATTTCAACGGCGGCTTCATGGGTCGGCGCTTCAAACCAATCGTCCAGTTGCAGTTCAGTGTCCAAGTCTTTTTCAAGTGCTTGCATTGTGAATCTCCTAGATGACTTTTTCGGTAAGTGCAGCGGCGCGTTTTTCAATCATTGAATATCGTGCCAACTTGCCGGTCGATGCGTTTCGGCAAGTCGCTGAAAACCTAGTCCAGAGGGTTTTAAATTGCAAAAAAATAATCAAATTAGTTTGGCGTAAACTTTTTATTCTGTTTTGTAGGCGCAGTTTTATCGATTAAAAACAAAAAACTAACTCGACCTTTTCCTTAGGAAGCTTCCTATCGTCAATTTGCAGTCGTCCTACAGATTGATCTGATTTGGAAATTGTTCGTTACAGCATGTAAAGAAAAGTTGACGGAATCACGCCCCAAAGCCCTTGGATTGACGCTTGCGGAAGGGGTGTAAGGAAAACCTGCCGCCAACTGGCTGGTTCGCGGTCATGAAGGGCTCTGGCCCGCTTGTTTCAGAGGCGCGGGACGGGTGAGATGCGCTCCATGCCTGTCGTGCAGGTGCATAACAAGAAGGAGGCGCAATGAACGCCGTGACTCATCTCCACATCTCCCTCGAGGACGACTTGTTCGTCGTCCCCGCCGAAGACCTGCAAAGGTCTGACCCAGTTTTTGCAGCCGCCCGAGACCCTCGGGGCGGACACAGGCAATCCCGGCAAACGACACGCTGATCCAGCGGTGTCTGGCAGCAGGGGGTTACAGGTGTACAATGCGCCGCGTTTTAACTGTGACCTCCTGCGCATCTGCGCAAACCTCAAGGCTATCCGCCTTGTTCACTCCGCCGCGCCACAAGCGTGTCGGGTTCGATTTCGTCACAGATAAAAACAAACAGGTGACGCATGACCGTTGTAAAAACGCTGAACTCCTTTTGCCTTCGCTGGGGTTTGATCGGCGCTGCTTGAAATCGCAACCGAGCAGCAACGTCTAACGAACATCATCAAACCTTGCGTGAGACCCTTTTCATGAGTGGACAAAACTCGCATTCAGGCGAGCTGAAACGCGGCCTGAAAAATCGCCATATTCAACTGATCGCCCTCGGTGGCGCGATCGGTACCGGGCTGTTCCTCGGCTCGGCCGGCGTACTGAAATCTGCCGGCCCGTCGATGATCCTCGGCTACGCCATCTGCGGCTTCATTGCGTTCATGATCATGCGCCAGCTTGGCGAAATGATTGTCGAAGAGCCGGTGGCCGGTTCCTTCAGCCACTTCGCCCACAAATACTGGGGCGGTTTTGCCGGCTTCCTGTCGGGCTGGAACTGCTGGATCCTGTACATTCTGGTGGGCATGTCGGAGCTGACCGCTGTCGGCAAATACATCCACTACTGGGCGCCGGACATTCCGACCTGGGTCTCGGCCGCCGGCTTCTTCGTCCTGATCAACCTGATCAACCTGGCCAACGTCAAAGTCTTTGGCGAGGCCGAGTTCTGGTTCGCGATCATCAAGGTCGTGGCGATTGTCGGCATGATCGCGCTCGGCAGCTATCTGCTGGTCAGCGGCCACGGCGGCCCGCAAGCCTCGGTGACCAACCTGTGGGCCCACGGCGGCTTCTTCCCGAACGGGGTTAGCGGTCTGGTGATGGCCATGGCGATCATCATGTTCTCCTTCGGTGGCCTGGAAATGCTTGGCTTCACCGCAGCCGAAGCCGACAAGCCGAAAACCGTGATCCCGAAAGCCATCAACCAGGTGATCTACCGGATCCTGATTTTCTACATCGGTGCGCTGGTCATCCTGTTGTCGCTGACGCCGTGGGACAGCCTGTTGGCGACCCTGAATGCGTCGGGTGATTCGTACAGCGGTAGCCCGTTCGTGCAAGTGTTCTCGATGCTCGGCAGCGACACCGCCGCGCACATCCTCAACTTCGTGGTCCTGACAGCGGCGCTGTCGGTGTACAACAGTGGCACCTACTGCAACAGCCGCATGCTGCTGGGCATGGCCGAGCAGGGCGATGCGCCGAAAGCCTTGGCCAAGATCGACAAGCGCGGCGTACCGGTGCGTTCGATCCTCGCTTCGGCAGCGGTGACATTGATCGCTGTGTTGCTGAACTACCTGATCCCGCAAAACGCGCTGGAACTGCTGATGTCGCTCGTGGTTGCCACCCTCGTGATCAACTGGGCGATGATCAGCTTCTCGCACTTCAAGTTCCGCCAGCACATGAACAAGACCCATCAGACGCCGCTGTTCAAGGCCTTTTGGTACCCGTATGGGAACTACATCTGCCTGGCGTTCGTGGTGTTCATTCTCGGCGTGATGCTGTTGATCCCGGGCATCCAGATCTCGGTGTATGCGATTCCGGTGTGGGTCGCGTTCATGTGGATGTGCTACGGCATCAAGAACAAGCGCAGCGCTCAGCATGCATTGCAGGCGGCAAACGCGAAGTAAGCGCCGTACGCAGATACAACAAACCCGGCCAATGTGCCGGGTTTTTTGTGCGTGCCGCAAACCCTGTGGAATTGCGCTGATCCTTGTGGGAGCGGGCTTGCTCGCGAAAGCGGTGTGTCAGTAGACATCAACATTGCCTGATACACCGATTTCGCGAGCAAGCCCGCTCCCACAGTGGATCTTCGGTGCCGGGGATCTGATTCGCGGTATCCTGCGCGTTCTGAATACGGGCGCTTTTTCCATGCTGGTGATTTCCAACAATGTGCATCTACCGGATACCGAGATCGAGTTGACGGCCATCCGCGCGCAAGGCGCCGGTGGGCAGAACGTCAACAAGGTCTCCAGCGCGATGCACTTGCGCTTCGACATTCCGGCCTCGTCCTTGCCCGAGTTCTACAAGGAGCGGCTGTTGGCACTGCGTGACAGTCGCATCACCAGCGAAGGCGTGTTGATCATCAAGGCCCAGCAATACCGCACGCAGGAAGCCAATCGCGCCGATGCGCTGGAGCGGCTGGTCGAGTTGATCCTCAGTGCCACCAAAGTCGAGAAGAAACGCCGCCCGACCAAGCCGACCCTCGGTTCGAAGAAGCGTCGGCTGGAATCCAAGACCAAGCGGGGCAGCATCAAGGCCGGGCGCGGCAAGATCGACTTCTAGCGGGCGTCGCGCTCTTCGCGATACTTAGGCGCTTGTCGGTACAGATAAATGCTCAGTGCCAAACCGCTCAATGCGGCAATGGCGGCAAACAGGAAGATCGAGGCAAAGCCAAACCCGGCAGCAATCGCACCCGCCAGTGGCCCGGTAATTCCCAGCGACAAATCAATGAACAGCGAATAAGCCCCTACCGCCGCACCGCGACTGGAGGCGGGCACCAGGTTGACGGCTTCCACGCCCAACGCCGGAAACACCAGCGAAAACCCGAAACCGCTTAATGCCGCACCGGCCAGGGCCCAATGAGCATCCGGTGCCAGCCACAGCAGCAACAGCCCCAGGGTTTCCACCGACAGGCAGGCAATCGCCACGCGAAAGCCGCCGAGGCGGTTGATCAGGTTGCCGAACAACAGTCGTGCGCCGATGAAGCTGGCGCCGAACAGGCTCAGGCACAGCACCGCGTTGTCCCAGTGTTGCGTGGCGTAATACAGCGTGATGAAAGTAGCGATGGTGCCGAATCCGATCGAGCCCAGCGCCAGGCCACAGCCGTGGGGCAGTACCCGACCCAGCACATGCATGAAGGGCAACCGCTCACCGACGACAATCGGCGCGGCGGTTTTCGGCCAGGCGAGCGCCAGGCCCAGCACGGCCAGCAGCACGATGCTCACGCCCATGCTCCACAACCCCAACTCACCGACCAGCCACACCCCCAGCGGGGCGCCGATGGCGATCGCGCCATAACTGGCAATGCCGTTCCAGGAGATGACTTTGGCGGTGTTCGCAGCGCCGACCCGGCCGATGCCCCAACCAATCGAGCCCGAACCCACCAGGCTTTCCGCGCTGCCAAGCACCAGGCGGCCGATCAGCAGGCTGATCAGGCTCAGCATCGGCAGGCTCTGGGTCCAGGCCGAAACCAGCATGAACACGCCGCTCAAACCGCAACCGGCGAGACCGTACATCACCGCGAGTTTGCTGCCCTTGTTGTCGATAATTTTGCCGGCGTACGGCCGGCTGAGCAGGGTGGCCAGGTATTGCACGCTGATCACCAGCCCGGCGATCACGGCGCCGAAGCCGAGGTCGCTGTGGACGTAGCCGGGCAATACGGCGAGGGGAATGCCGATGTTCAGGTAGCCGATGAAGGTAAAGAGAACGATGGAAACGACTTGCAGCGTGACCGCCAGGGGGCTCTGGTTTTCAGACATGGGTAAAGGTCCACGGGAAAGCAGGATAGATAGGCTGCTTATGATAGCGGCGCGAACGGCCGTGGGGCGTGGAAAAGTAAAACTATTTGCCGAGCGGGGGTTACTCAGGGTTTTGCGGGGCAACCAGTTGGGTCGTGACCAGAGCGGCCAGGGCGTTTTCTTCGGTGCCGAAACGGGCGAGCAACGCGGCTTGTTTCTCGGGAGGCAGGCGATTCCAGATCTCGATCATCTTCTCGGCGGTGCCGATCAGGACGCTGGCTTGCTGCTCTTCATTAAAAGTAGGGCTGAATTCGTCGGTCATGGTGTGGAGCTCGGCGGTTCAGGCGGTGTGGAAAGCGCATGTTAGCGCTTTCCACACGGTCTGGCATTGCAGGTGTATCAGTCTTCGCTGTCGGCCTGGCGGCGTTCAGTGGCTTCTTTCGGCTCGGGCTGTTGGGCACCGGCTTGTTGCGTGGTTGTCTGCTCAGTTTCGTGCAGGCTTGGGAAGGGGAGATTAGGGATCTCGTGCATGTTTCGCGCTCCTCGCAAAGTCTGTTGATAGATCTGGTAGATCCGCGCTTTTAAAAAGCTTGGGCAGGATACAGCAGGAGAAATGACAAACAGACTTTTATATCCATTTGTTTCGACGGATGGAGTTGTCTAGACAGGTCTGTAGCAGCGCCACAAAACAAATGTGGGAGCGAGCCTGCTCGCGATAGCGGCGGCCACATTCAACATCAATGTGGCTGATTAACCGCTATCGCGAGCAGGCTCGCTCCCACAGGGGGCGCTTTGCAGGGCTTGAGGTTACTTGCAGACTTCGGCGATGGCCTCGGCCAGCAGATCAAGGCGGGTTGCATCGATCCCGGCCACGTTCGCCCGGCCGGTGCCGACCATGTATACGCTGTGATGATCACGCAGTTGTTTCACTTGCTCCGGCGACAGGCCGGTGTAGGAAAACATCCCGCGTTGCACACCGATATGCGCAAAACGCTCGCGCAAACCATGGGGTTCAAGCGCTTCCACCAGACCGCTGCGCAATTGCGCGATGCGCAAACGCATGGCTTCCACCTCGTCGGCCCAGAGGCTTTTCAGCTCGGGATCGCCAAGAATCGTCGCGACCACGGCAGCACCATGATCCGGTGGCGTCGACCACAGGTTGCGAGCGATGTTTGCCAGTTGGCTGCGGATATCCACCAGCTTCTCAGCGGTTTTCGCACAGACAATCAATGCGCCGGTGCGGTCCCGGTACAAACCGAAATTCTTCGAGCAGGAACTGGTGATCAGCACCTCCGGCAACTCGGCCGCGAACAGTCGCGTCGACCACGCATCCTGTTCCAGGCCATCGCCGAAACCCTGGTACGCGAAGTCAATCAGTGGCACCAGATCGCGGCTGCGCACCACGTCCAGCACGCGGCGCCAATCGTCATGGGACAGATCGAAACCGGTCGGGTTGTGGCAGCAGGCGTGCAGCAACACCACATCGCCCTTCGGCGCGTCTTTGAGCACTGCCAGCATGGCTTCAACGTCGAGGCGGTTGTCGCTGCCGACGTAGGGGTAATGACTGACCTTGACCCCGGCCGCCGCGAAGATGGTCTCGTGGATCGGCCAGGTCGGGTTGCTCAACCACACGCCACGGCCCGGCAGGCACTGGGCAATGAAATCCGCGCTCAGACGCAGCGCGCCGGTGCCGCCCGGGGTTTGGGTGGCGCCGGCCCGTTGTTCGGCGATCAGCGGGGAGTCGGCGCCGAGCACCAGCTCACTGATCGCCTTGCCGAACGCCGGTTCGCCGTGACCACCGATGTAGGTCTTGGTGGTCTGACGATCCACCAGCCGCTGCTCGGCGAGCTTCACGGACTGGGGAATCGGCGTCAGGCCCTGGGCATCTTTATAGACGCCCACGCCAAGGTCGAATTTGCGCGGGTTCGGGTCCTGCGCATAGGCCTCCATCAGGCCGAGAATCGGGTCTCCGGGAACTCGACCTATGGCGTCGAAATGCATTATTTGCGGCCCTCGGCGTCCTTGGCCACTTCGTCAGTGCGAGCGGCCATGATGAAATCATTGCGGTGCAGACCCTTGATGGAGTGGCTCCACCAGGTCACGGTGACTTTGCCCCACTCGGTCAGCAGGCCTGGATGGTGACCTTCAGCCTCGGAAATTTCACCGACTGCGTTGGTAAATGCCAGGGCGTGCTTGAAATTCTTGAACAGGAACACTTTTTCCAGCTGCATCACGCTGTCGCGCACTTCGATGTTCCAGTCCGGGATCTGCTTGATCAGTACCGGCAATTCTTCGTCGCTGACTTGCGGGGCACCGGCTTGGCAGGCTTCGCAGTGGGCTTGGTTCAATGTGGACATGATGGGTTCCTGAAATCGAATTATTGGAAATCGGCCGTCAATGACACCACGCTAAACCAAAGCGTCGGTTCCTGACAGGCTCACTTGATTCTAAAAGCTGCGGATCACGCGGCTTTTTTAGGTGGAAATTTAGGCGCGTGCAAACCCAACTGCATGCCTTGCTTGACCATGGCCATGATGTCTTCATGAGCCACATCGAACAGGCGCTTGAGGTTCGGCAGGACAAAGTACAGCGGCTGCAGGATGTCGATGCGGTAGGGCGTGCGCATGCATTCCAGCGGATCGAAGGCCTGATGCTCTGGTTCGTCCGACAGGCAGTAAACGGTTTCTTTCGGCGAGGAGAGAATACCGCCGCCGTAAATGCGCAGGCCTTCTGGTGTATCGACCAGGCCGAACTCGATGGTCATCCAGTACAGACGCGCCAGGTACACGCGTTCTTCCTTGGTGGCTTGTAGGCCGAGTTTGCCGTAGGTGTGGGTAAATTCCGCGAACCAGGGGTTGGTCAGCAGCGGACAGTGGCCAAAGATCTCGTGGAAAATGTCCGGCTCTTGCAGATAGTCCAGCTCTTCGCGGGTACGAATAAAGGTCGCCACCGGAAACTGCTTGTTGGCCAGCAATTCGAAAAAGGTCTGGAAAGGGATCAGCGCCGGAACCCGGGCCACTTGCCAGCCCGTGGTTTCACCGAGGACTTTGTTGATCTCGCCCAATTGCGGAATGCGGTCGTGGGGCAGACCGAGTTTTTCGATACCGTCCAGGTATTCCTGGCACGCACGACCCTCGATCACTTTCAGTTGACGAGTAATCAGCGTGTTCCACACCGCGTGTTCTTCAGCGGGGTAGTCGATAAAACCTTGCGCATCGGGCTCGCGAGCCACGTACTGCGTCTGCTTCATGCTGCTCTCCTGCTAGGGGATTTCGTTCTTGTTATGTGCTGCTATGGACCTAGAAATACCCCAAGGCGTGCCGCGTTGCAGCAGGTGATCAGTTGTGTGTGTAGGAGAATTCGGTGTTTTTCGTAAAGTTTTCGTTACGGATTGACGCCTGTGGCGCAGCTATTGAGATTTACGGGTTTGAAACGGCGCACAGGTGTCACATAATCTTGACGACTATCTGAGCGCGTTGGCAAAAAACCTCTGGACGCACCGTAATTTCCTGTGGGAGCGGGCTTGCTCGCGAAGGCGGCCTGCCTGATACATCAATGTCCAATATGCCGACGCTTTCGCGAGCAAGCCCGCTCCCACAGGGTCTTTGCTTGGCAACAACCCATTCACCGTTTTTTCGGGCCTTTATATGCGTATCAAAGTCCACTGCCAGAACCGTATCGGCATCCTGCGCGACATTCTCAACTTGCTGGTCGAGTACGGAATCAACGTCGCTCGCGGCGAGGTCGGCGGTGAGCATGGCAATGCGATCTACCTGCATTGCCCGAACCTGATCAACATTCAGTTCCAGGCGCTGCGTCCGAAATTCGAGTCGATCGCCGGGGTATTTGGCGTCAAGCGTGTAGGGCTGATGCCCAGCGAGCGTCGGCACATGGAACTCAATGCCTTGCTCGGCGCCCTGGAGTTTCCGGTGTTGTCGATCGACATGGGCGGCTCCATCGTCGCGGCCAACCGTGCGGCGGCGCAGTTGCTGGGGGTGCGGGTCGATGAGGTGCCGGGGATTCCGCTGTCGCGGTACGCCGAGGATTTCGACCTGCCGGAACTGGTGCGCGCCAACAAGTCGCGAATCAACGGTTTGCGGGTCAAGGTCAAGGGCGATGTGTTTCTCGCCGACATCGCACCGCTGCAATCGGAGCATGACGACAGCGAAGCCATGGCCGGCGCGGTGTTGACGTTGCACCGGGCGGATCGGGTCGGTGAGCGCATCTATAACGTGCGCAAACAGGAGTTGCGCGGGTTCGACAGCATTTTCCAAAGCTCCAAGGTCATGGCGGCGGTAGTGCGCGAGGCCCGACGCATGGCACCGCTGGATGCGCCGCTCTTAATAGAAGGCGAAACCGGTACCGGTAAAGAGTTGTTGGCGCGTGCCTGCCACTTGGCGAGCCCTCGCGGTCAATCGCCGTTGATGGCACTCAACTGCGCCGGTCTGCCGGAATCGATGGCCGAGACCGAGCTGTTCGGTTACGGCCCCGGTGCTTTTGAAGGGGCGCGGGCCGAAGGCAAGCTCGGGCTGCTGGAACTGACGGCGGGCGGTACGCTGTTTCTCGATGGCGTCGGCGAAATGAGCCCGCGCTTGCAGGTGAAATTGCTGCGCTTCCTGCAGGACGGATGCTTCCGTCGTGTGGGCAGTGATGAAGAGGTCTATCTGGATGTGCGGGTGATCTGCGCGACGCAGGTGGATTTGTCCGAGTTGTGCGCGCGCGGTGAGTTTCGACAGGATCTGTATCACCGCTTGAACGTGCTGTCGCTGCACATCCCGCCCCTGCGTGAATGCCTCGACGGTTTGACGCCGCTGGTGGAGCACTTCCTTGATCAGGCCAGCCGGCAGATCGGTTGCCCGCTGCCGAAACTGGCGCCCGCGGCCATGGAGCGGCTGAGTCATTACCATTGGCCGGGCAATGTCCGGCAGTTGGAGAACGTGTTGTTCCAGGCGGTTTCCCTCTGCGAGGGCGGGACCGTGAAGGCTGAGCACATTCGCTTGCCGGATTACGGCATGCGTCAGCCGCTTGGCGATTTCTCCCTCGAGGGTGGGCTGGATGCGATTGTCGGGCGCTTTGAGAAGGCGGTGCTGGAGCGGTTGTATTCAGAGCATCCGAGCAGTCGGCAGCTGGGCAAGCGGTTGGGGGTTTCCCATACGACGATCGCCAATAAGTTGCGGGAGTATGAAGTCGGTAAAGACCCCGGCGCATAAGCACCTGCAATAACTTTATTGTGGCGAGGGAGGCCCCGCGCCGTCTTCGACGCCGCGCTGTCGCGCAGCAAACAGGTTCATCGTAAAGTTTGAAGAACGCGCGCGGGGCAAAGGCCGTAACCAGCACTGGTGTGACAGCACCCGAGAGGGAGAGTGGCCTGCACGGTATCGGCGTGGAGTCGCTGACGGCATGGCGTAAGCCATGACCTCGTATAAGAGAGTGAATCCGTTCGCCACCGTGTACCCCGCGCGCGTCGTTCAATCCTGCGAGGAATTGTCATGGCGCGCAAGAACCAGAAGCGTTTTGAGATTATCCATCATCACTGTGCCGGCATTGATGTCGGCCTTCGCGAACACTGGGTCGCCGTGGATTCAGGGCGATGTGATCCGCCTGTTCGTCAATTCTCCACCTTCACCGACGACTTGATTGCTTTGGCCGACTGGCTCCAGTCACTGAACATCAACGTGGTGGCCATGGAGGCGACGGGGGTCTACTGGATCCCCCTTTTCGAAGTGCTGGATGCACGCGGATTCGAGGTTTACCTCGTCAACTCGCGCGCCACCCGGCAGACCTCAGGTCGCAAGTCCGATGTGCTCGACTGCCAGTGGATTTGGCAGCTCATGACCCATGGCCTGCTCAGCGGTGCGTTTCGCCCTTCGGATGAAATCTGCTCAATGCGCTCTCTGGTCCGTCAGCGAGCCAATAAAGTCTGCGATCAAGCCAAGTCCATCAATCGCATGCAAAAAGCCTTGAGCCAGATGAACATCCAGCTGGCCCAAGTCATCAGCGATATCACCGGGGTGACGGGCCTGAAGATTTTGCGGGCTATTGTCGGCGGCGAGCGTAACCCTGAACAACTCGCAACGATGAAAGACGGGCGCATCAAGGCAGATCAGGCGACCATTGCCCGCAGTTTGCATGGCAACTGGCGAGCCGAGCACTTGCATGCTCTGAGTCAGGAATTGGCCTGCCATGACTTTCTGGAAACCCAGATCGCCGAGTGTGACCGGGCCATCGCCCAGGCACTTGAGCGACTACCGGTTCTTGAGCATGAACCAGTGGCACCCGGCAAGCCGCTGCGCAGCCCGCACCGCTCGACCGACCAACAGCAAGCGTTGCACCGGGCATTGAACAAGGTAATGGGTGTGGACCTGACGGCTATCCCCACCATCGGGATTGATACGGCGCTGGTATTAGCCAGTGAATTGGGGCCGGATTTGTCACGTTTTCCCACCTCTCAGCACTTTTGCTCCTGGCTGGGCGTGGCACCGCCTACGCGGATATCAGGAGGTAAACCGCTTCCAGGGAAAGCACCGAAAATCATTAATCGAGCAGCTCAAGCGCTTAAGCAAGCGGCTTCCAATGGGCGACAGGACAAAAGTTTCATCGGCGCCAGCCACCGCGCCCGCCTGACGCGGATGGACACCAGTTGCGCGATCAAAGCCACCGCACACCAATTGGCGCGGCTGATCTACGCCATGCTGACGAAGGGGCAGCCCTATGTTGAGAAGGGAATTGAAGAGTTTGAAGAAAAAAGCCGCAGCCGACAGCTGCGCGCTCTGGAGCGAAAAGCACGCAAGCTAGGCATGCAACTGGTCAAAGCAGCATGATTTTTCAAGAGCAAAAACAATGGGTTATTTTTTGTTTGATAAGAGCTTGCTCCCGCTCGGGCGCGAAGCGGCCGCAAAACCATCCGGCGCGACCTCCCTGTCAGGCCTCGACCAATCTTTTTGGGGCTGCTTCGCAGCCCAGCGGGAGCAAGCTCCTTCGCCACAGGGGAATCTGTTGGCTGCAATGGCCGGCACTTGCCACCAAACGGCATAACACCGCCGGTTTTTCGTCTCCGATACATTTCCCCAATCCCTGCAAAACCCCTCAAGTCCTTTGTTTGCCGGGCCTCGCGCCGCCAGAAAAAAGTTGGTCTGTAAATTGCTTATCGCTCAGCAGTACAGCGGTGGGCGGCAAACGTCCGGCATGCAGAGGAAAGAGTGTGGATAAGTACCTTTATGTGGCAATGACCGGCGCCAGCCAGAATGCACTGGCGCAGAAGGCTCATGCCAACAACCTGGCAAACATCTCCACCAACGGTTTTCAGAAGGACCTGGAACAGGCCCGTTCGATGCCGGTGTTTGGTGACAGCTTTCCGGCGCGTGCGTTTGCCATGACCGAGCGTCCGGCCACCGACTTCTCTCCAGGTTCGCTGGTTGAAACCGGTCGCGACCTCGACGTCGCGGTGCAAGGCAATGGCTGGATCGCCGTGCAGACCCCCGATGGCGCTGAAAGCTACGTGCGCACCGGCAGCCTGAACGTGGACGCCCTGGGCGTGCTGCGTGCCGGCAACGGTATGCCGGTGATGGGCAATGGCGGACCGATCGCCGTGCCGCCCGAGCAGAAAATCGAAGTGGGCGAAGACGGCACCATCAGCATCCGCGCCATGGGCGAAGGCCCGCGCGTGATGGCTGAAGTCGACCGCATCAAACTGGTCAACCCTGACCTGAAGAACATGACCAAAGGCCTGGACGGTTCGATCCACACCAAGGACGGCAAGCCGGCGCAAGCCGATGCAGGCGTCAAACTGGTGTCCGGGTTCCTTGAGTCGAGCAACGTCAATGCCGTGGAAGAGATGACCTCGGTGCTGGCTTTGTCGAAGCAGTTCGAGCTGCACATCAAGATGATGAACACCGCCAAAGACGATGACCAGGCCATGGCTCGGGTCTTGCAGATCAGCTAATTATCAGAACGTCGCGCCGTAAAACAGGCGCACGAGGAGAATCGAATGCTTCCGGCTCTATGGGTTGCCAAAACAGGTCTGTCCGCCCAGGACACCAACCTGACGACCATTTCCAACAACCTGGCGAACGTGTCGACCACGGGTTTCAAACGTGACCGCGCCGAGTTCCAGGACTTGCTCTATCAGATCAAACGCCAGCCAGGCGCTCAGTCGACCCAGGACAGCGAACTGCCGTCGGGTCTGCAAGTGGGTACCGGTGTGCGCATCGTCGGCACTCAGAAAAACTTCACCGCCGGCAGCCTGCAAACCACCGAGCAACCGCTCGACTTGGCCGTAGACGGTCGCGGTTTCTTCCAGATCCTGCAGCCGGACGGCACCACGTCCTACACCCGTGACGGCACGTTCCACCTCGATTCCAACGGCCAGATCGTCAACGCCAGTGGCTTCGCCCTGGAACCGGCCATCGTCATTCCGAACGACGCGCAGACCTTCACGGTCGGTCGCGACGGCACCGTGTCCATCACCGTTCCGGGTAACCCGGCCAACCAGGTGATCGGCAACCTGCAAACCGCCGACTTCATCAACCCGGCCGGTCTGCAAGCCGTGGGTAACAACCTGTTCCTGGAAACCGCCGCCAGCGGCGCGCCGCAAATCGGCACCCCGGGCCTGAACGGTTTCGGTACCACGCTGCAGAACACCCTGGAAACGTCCAACGTCAGCACCGTTGAAGAGATGGTCAACATGATCACCACTCAGCGCGCTTACGAGATGAACTCCAAGGTGATCTCCACCGCCGACCAGATGCTCTCGTTCGTAACGCAGAATCTGTAATCAGTCTATGAGGTGACCATGAGGTCGCCTGCAACACCGTGAGGTAGGGTCATGAATCGCTTTGTATCTGTTCTGGCACTGAGTGGGGTTGTCGTGCTCGCGGGCTGCGTCGCTCCGCCGCCCAAGCCCAATGACCCTTACTACGCTCCGGTGTTGCCGCGCACGCCGTTGCCGGCTGCCGCCAACAACGGCTCGATCTATCAGGCCGGTTTTGAACAGAACCTGTACAGCGACCGCAAGGCGTTCCGGGTCGGTGACATCATCACCATCACCCTGAACGAACGCACTCAGGCCAGCAAGAACGCCAACTCGCAAATCGGCAAGAACAGCAAGACCGACATCGGCCTGAGCTCGTTCTTTGGCGGCGGTCTGAACACCAATGACCCGATTGGCAGTGGCGACTTGAGCCTGGACGTCGGCTACAGCGGCGACCGTGCGACCAAGGGCGACAGCAAATCCGGGCAGAGCAACAGCCTGACCGGCTCTATCACCGTGACCGTCGCTGACGTGCTGCCCAACGGCATCATCGCCGTGCGCGGCGAGAAGTGGCTGACGCTCAACACCGGCGATGAGCTGGTGCGGATTGCCGGCATGGTGCGCGCCGATGACATCGCCACCGACAACACCGTGTCGTCGACCCGTGTCGCCGATGCACGCATTACCTACTCGGGCACCGGTGCGTTTGCCGATGCGAGTCAGCCAGGCTGGTTCGACCGTTTCTTCCTCAGCCCGCTGTTCCCTTTCTAGGTGGCTACGTTGAATTTCAAGCATTTGATGATGGCCGCCTTGATGCTCTCGGCTGCGTTCAACGCGCAAGCCGAGCGGCTGAAGGATATCGCCAGCATTTCCGGCGTGCGTTCCAACCAATTGATCGGCTACGGCCTGGTGGTCGGGCTTAACGGCACCGGCGACCAGACGACGCAAACCCCGTTCACTCTGCAGACCTTCAACAACATGCTCTCGCAGTTCGGCATCAAGGTGCCGCCGGGTTCGGGCAACGTGCAGTTGAAGAACGTCGCCGCCGTGTCGATCAGTGCTGATTTGCCGGCGTTTGCCAAACCGGGTCAACAGGTCGACATCACCGTTGCTTCTATCGGTAACTCCAAGAGCCTGCGCGGCGGGACCTTGCTGCTGACGCCGCTCAAGGGTATCGACGGCAACGTCTACGCGATCGCCCAAGGCAACCTGGTGGTCGGTGGTTTTGATGCGGAAGGTCGCGACGGTTCGAAGATCACCGTCAACGTTCCGTCGGCTGGTCGCATCCCTGGCGGTGCCTCGGTCGAGCGTTCGGTGCCGAGCGGTTTCAACCAGGGCAACAGCCTGACCCTGAACCTCAACCGTTCGGACTTCACCACCGCCAAGCGCATCGTCGACAAGATCAACGACATGCTCGGCCCTGGCGTTGCCCAGGCCATCGACGGCGGTTCGATTCGGGTCAGCGCGCCGCTCGATCCAAGTCAGCGCGTCGACTATCTGTCGATCCTCGAGAACCTTGAAGTCGACCCGGGCCAGGCGGTGGCGAAAGTCATCATCAACTCGCGCACCGGCACCATCGTGATCGGCCAGAACGTCAAGGTTTCACCCGCTGCCGTCACTCACGGCAGCCTGACGGTGACCATTACCGAAGACCCGATTGTCAGCCAGCCCGGCCCTCTGTCCAATGGCCAGACCGCCGTCGTGCCGCGCTCGCGAGTCAACGCTCAGCAAGAAGCCAAGCCGATGTTCAAGTTCGGCCCGGGCACCACCCTCGACGAAATCGTGCGGGCGGTGAACCAGGTCGGCGCGGCACCGGGTGACTTGATGGCGATCCTTGAAGCACTGAAGCAGGCCGGCGCGTTGCAAGCCGACCTGATCGTGATCTGAGGACAGCGACCATGGATATGCGCAAGGGCGGTCTGGGTGTCAGCAGCAACGATTCGGGGTCCTATTCGGACTTGAATCGTTTGAACCAGCTCAAGGTCGGCGACAAGGACAGCGACGCGAACATGCGCAAGGTGGCGCAGGAATTCGAGTCGCTGTTCCTCGGTGAAATGCTCAAGTCCATGCGCTCGGCCACCGAAGCGCTGGGCAAGGACAACCCGCTCAATACTCCGGCGGCCAAGCAATACCAGGAAATGTACGACCAGCAGCTGGCCGTTTCCATGTCCCGCGAGGGCGGCGGTATTGGTCTGGCGGACGTGCTGATGCGCCAGATGTCGAAGAACAAACCGCTGGCGCCAGGCGAGGCTGCGGCCTTGTCCGCCGCCAAGCAGGAGGCGGCGAAAGCGGCCGTGCCGACACCGGTTGCCGCGGGCACTGTGGCCACTGACGGTCCGCTGTCTCGCCTCAATGGTCAGCGTCCGTTGTGGGCCTCGCGCTCGGTAAAAGCGCCGACAGGCGAGGGCACCCATCACAACGACATGGAGCTGATCAATCAGCGCCGTCTGGCCTTGCCGCCGAAACTGGCCGATCGTTTGCTCGCCGGTCTGGTGCCTTCGGCAGCGACGACCGCCGCGACAACTCCGAACAAAACCTTGCTGCCCGAACGTGCCGCGACGCCGGTTGTGACGGGTGCCGGCCCGCTGTTCAATGGCGACTGGCTGCCCTCGCCAACCGATAACAAGTCGAGCGGACGCCTGCAGGTTTACGGCCGTGCGATGGCGCAGATTCCGCTGGCGCCACCGAAGAAAGCCTTCAGCTCCGCCGACGAATTCGTCAACACCATGTTGCCGATGGCCAAGGAAGCCGCCGACCGTATCGGCGTCGATCCGCGTTACCTGGTGGCCCAGGCTGCCCTCGAAACAGGCTGGGGCAAATCGGTCATGCGTGCCCAGGATGGCAGCAGCAGTCACAACCTGTTCGGCATCAAGGCCAGCAGCAGTTGGAAGGGTGAATCGGCGCGAGCGATCACCAGCGAATTCAGGAATGGCGAGATGGTCAAGGAGACGGCCGAGTTCCGTTCCTACGATTCATACAAAGACAGCTTCCATGACCTGGTGACTTTGCTGCAAACCAATAATCGCTATCAAGATGTTGTGAAGTCTGCCGATAACCCAGAACAGTTTGTACGCGAACTGCAGAAAGCCGGGTATGCAACCGACCCGGCCTACGCAAGCAAAATTTCGCAGATAGCCAAGCAGATGACGAGTTACCAAAACTACGCTGCGGCGGGCGCTTCCACTACGCCTCTATAGGCACAAGGCATAAGGTCTGAACCATGAGTTTGCTCAATATCGGGATGTCGGGTCTGGCCGCTGGCCAATCCTCGTTGATGACTACCGGCAATAACATTGCCAACGCCGACACCGCCGGTTATTCACGCCAGCAAACCGTGCAGGGCACCAAGGCCTCGAATCAGTTCGGCAATGTTTACATCGGCACCGGTACGACCCTTGCCGATGTACGCCGCGTCTACAACAGCTACCTCGATGCGCAATTGCAGACCACCACATCGCTCAACAGCGATGCGGCCGCTTATGCCGGGCAGGTCAGCCCGCTCGACGCCTTACTCTCGGACAGCGGCACCGGCCTCAATGGCGCCCTGACCAAGTTCTTCGCCTCGGTGCAGAACGTCAACGCCAAGCCGGGTGACGACGCGTCGCGTCAACTGCTGCTCAGCGACGCCCAGGCCTTGAGCAATCGTTTCAACTCAGTGTCCAGCCAGTTGACCCAGCAAAACGCGAGCATCAACGGCAACCTGACGAACATGGCCGATCAGGTCAACAAACTCGCTGCTACCGTGGCGCAGTTGAACCAGAAAATCTCCGAGGTTTCCAAGTCCGGCGGCATGCCGAACGAGCTGCTCGATGCGCGTAACGAAACCGTGCGTCAGCTCTCCACCTTCACCGGTGCGCAGGTCATCGAGCGCGACGGTAACCTCGACGTTTATCTGGGCAGCGGCCAGCCGCTGGTCATTGGCGGCACCGCCAGCACCCTGTCCGTGGTGCCGAGCCAGAACGATCCTTCGCGCATGGGCATTCAGCTCGATCGCAACGGCAGTACCATCGACATCACCTCGGTGATGACCGGTGGTGAAATGGGTGGCCTGCTGCGTTATCGCAACACCGTGCTGGACCCGGCGATGAACGAACTGGGCCGCGTGGCTCTGGTTGTCGCCGATCAGATGAACAGCCTCCAGGCCCAGGGCATCGACAAGAACGGTGCGTTCGGCTCGAACCTGTTCAACAGCATCAACAGTGCCGCGCAGATGGCCCAGCGCAGCGTCGCTACGGTCGGCAACAGCGTCGGTTCGGGTAACTTCGATGTGAGCATCGAAGACAGCGGCAAGCTGACCATCAACGATTACAAGGTCACTTTCACCAGCGGCACCAACTACACCGTGCAGCGTCTGCCGGAGGGCACGTCCATGGGCGCCTTCAGCACCCTGACCACGCCGCCGCCAGTGATCGATGGTTTCTCGCTGACGCTTTCCGGCGGCACCGCCGCGGCTGGCGACACGTTCAAGATCACTCCGACCCGCAACGCGGCGGCGAACATCAAGACCGAGATGACCGATAGCAAGCGCCTGGCCATCGCGGCTCCGTTGAGCGCGGCTATTGTGCCGGGCGGCAGCGGCACCTTGACGATTCCGGCCAGCGGTCAACCGACCCTGACCACTAAGTTTGATATTTACGATGCCGCCACCACCACGGTGATCCAGAACGGCATCAAGACTTCGATGCCAGTCAAGGTGGTGTTCGGTGCAACCAGTGCCGGTGGTACCAGCCAGACTTACCAATTGCTGGATGCCAAGGGCGTCATGATCAGCAGTGGCACTATCAAACCAAACCAGAACAACACCCTGAGCCTGAGCGTGCCGCTCAAGGATGCGTTGGGTGCGCCGATCATGGATCCGGGCCCGCCCGCCGTGCAGCGTACCGCGACCTTCGACATGACCGTGGCCGGTTCGCCAGGTAATGGCAGCGCGATCGACATCAACGTCGCGCAGCCAGGCACCATGGACAACCGCAACGGCACCGCACTGGCCGGTTTGCAAACCAAGCAGGTCGTCGATACCGGGAGCGCCAGCAAAGGCATTTCCCTGACTGACGCCTACGGCAAACTAGTCGAAGGCGTGGGCGCCAAAGCCGCTCAGGGCAAGCTCGACAGTGCCGCAACCGGGGCCATCCTGGCCAACGCCAAAGGTGCTCGCGACTCGTTGTCCGGTGTCGACCTCGATGAGGAAACCGGCAACCTGGTCAAATATCAGCAGTACTACACCGCCTCTTCGCAGATCATCAAGGCTGCGCAGGAAATCTTCAGCACACTGATCAACAGTCTTTAAGGAGTCGTAGCCCATGCGCATTTCTACCGCCCAGTTTTACGAGTCCTCTGCTGCGAACTACCAGAAGAACTTCGCCAACGTGGTCAAAAGCAGCGAAGAGGCCAGCAGCCTGGTTCGCGTCAACACCGCCGCCGATGATCCGGTTGGCGCTTCGCGCCTGCTGCAATTGGGTCAACAGGCTTCGATGCTCGATCAGTACAAGGCCAACACCAACACCCTCAAGGCGACCCTGGGTCAGACCGAAGCGGTGATGACCAGCATCAATAACGTGCTGCAGCGCGCTCAGGAGCTGGCCATTGGTGCTGGCAACGCCGGTTACACCGACGCCGACCGTCAGGCCAACGCCAAAGAGCTGGGTCAGATCGAAGAGCAGTTGCTGAGCCTGATGAACAGTAAGGACGAGAACGGCAAGTACATTTTCGCCGGTTCCAAGGGCGATACCGCGCCGTTCTCGCGCAATGACGATGGCACCTACAGTTACAATGGCGACCAGGTGACCCTCGACCTGGCGATTGGCGACACCATGTCGATGGCAACCAACAGCACTGGCTGGGAAGTATTCCAGCAGGCGATCAATACCAGCCGCAGCCTGGTCACCATGACCGCACCGGCCGTGGATGACGGTCGCGTAGTCCTGTCCAATGGTCAGGTTTCGTCGAGCGTCACCTACAACAACGCATTCCGTGCGGGCGAACCGTATACCGTCGATTTCATCAGCGGCACCCAGTTGAAAATCACCGATTCGGGCGGTAACGACGTAACCGCCGAAGCCAGCCAGGGCGGTGCGTTCGACCCGGCTGCCAAAGGCGGCCAGGGCGTGTCGTTCCGCGGTGTCGAGTTGACCCTCAACATCAACTTGTCGGCTGGCGATACCGCAGCCGCCGTGTTGCCGGGCCACAGTTTCACCCTGGCGGCCAAGCCTGACACCTTCACCGCAACTCGCAGCCCGGGCAACCCGTCGCCAACTCAAGTGACCGGCAGCAGCATCACTAACCCAGTGGCTTACCACGCCAGTTTCCCGACTGGTTCGGCGGTCATGAAGTTCACCAGTGCCACTACGTTCGACTTGTATGCGGCCCCCTTGACTGCCAGCAGTCAGCCGGTGTCTGCCGGCACGGTTGCGGCTGGCGTTGCTACCGCCTCGGGCGTGAGCTTCAACCTCTCCGGTGCACCGGCGGCAGGCGATCAGTTCAGCGTGTCCGTCAACACTCACGAAACCCAGAACATTCTGGACACCGTGAACCAGTTGAAAACCGCATTGAACACGCCCACCAATGGCGACAAGATCCTGACCCAGAAGCTTCAGGCCTCGCTGGATTCGGGCCTTGGCAACCTGAAAAGCGGCAACGATCAGTTGTCTAGCTCGCTGAGTTCAGTGGGCGGTCGCGGTTCGGCCCTGGATACCCAGAGCGACACCAACCAGAGTCTGGTCCTGGCCAACACCCAGACCCAATCGGCGATCCGCGATTCCGATCCGGCCACCGTGATGACTCGCCTGACCTTGCAACAAACCATGCTGCAAGCATCGCAACTGGCTTTCAGCAAGATTGCTCAGCTGGGCTTGTTCAACAAGATCTGAGCCTGTGCCTGTCGAGCTGCCAACCGTCTTTTCCTAAGCGGTTACGAAGCCTCTGCCTGAAAGGGCAGGGGCTCGCCGCTCGAGAGTTTCGCCGTGAATCAACACCCTCTAGTCAGCATCGTCATCCCCGCCTTCAACCCGCGCTTTTTCAGTCAGGCGCTGGAAAGTTCGCTCGCCCAAACGTACTCGAACATCGAGATCGTCATCTGTGACGATTCGTCCTCAGACGAGATCCGCGAAATCGTCGAGTCGTTTGCCGACCCCGTACACACCGTTCGTTACTTGCGAAACCCGAAGCGTCTTGGCCTGCAAAAGAACCTGCTGCGCTGCGTTGAATCAGCGCGTGGCGAGTTCATCAAAGTGCTGTGCGACGACGACCGTCTGTTCGCGCCGAGCATCGCAATGCAGGCCCAGGTATTGATCGATCATCCCGAGGCCACCCTCGTTTGCGCCCTGCGCATGATGAGCGATGCCAACAACTTCATCTTGCCGCCCCGGATTGATAACTGCCGTTTTTCGCCCATTGACTCGTTGCTCAAGGGCGATGACATGCTGGCGATTTTCGAGGGTACGCCGAAGAATTTCATCGGTAATTTCAGCTCGACGCTGATGCGCCGTGCCGATGTATTGGAGCTGTTGCCGGCGCTAACCCAGGAAGGCTCTGGCTTTGTCGCGATGCTCGATTTTGCCTTGTTCGTGTGCCTGTTGCGTCGCGGAAACCTGGCGGCGCTGAACACCGTGCTGAGCACCGAGCGTCAGTACCCGGAGCGCCTGAGCAAGACCCTGGAAATGACGCGGGCCGCCGTGCAGGAATGGGAATGGCTGACGCAAATGCTGACTGCGCGCGGTGGCGAATCGGCACCGGCCTCGGGTTGGGTGCGCAGCGTCGAACTGAGCAAGGCTTCAGAAGAACCGCGCAAGTGGGAAGAGTTGTGCGTGGTTCGTGTACTCGGCAACCGCAACACCGTGGTCAACGGCCGAGTCGGCGGGAACAGCGACAGCTATGCCGATTTCTACCGCGAGTGGTTGTCGGTGCGCACCTTCAATCCGGCGGAAGCGCGGCACATGCCGGAGCGTATCAGCCGCTGGGCGGTGCGTCCGAACCTGGTGCCGATCGTCATCGACACCGAATCCGACAGTGCCGGGTTGAAAGCCACGCTGGCCAGCCTCGCCCGTCAACTGTACGCACCGCAAGCGGTCGTGGTGCTTTCCAACGCTGACTGCGATGGCGACGATAAAGTGCTGCAGCTGCCGCTTGAGGAAAACTGGGCGCAACAGCTCAATGCCGTGGTGCCGCAACTGGAAGGTGCGCATTGGTTCTATCTGCTGCGGGCGGGTGACACGCTGCGCGAGTCGGCGCTGCTGGTCCTGGCCGAGCGCATCGCCAACACGCCGGACATGCTGTGTGCCTATAGCGATGAAGGCGCGCTGGTCGAGGGTGAGTCCGTCGACCCGGTGTTCAAGCCTGACTTCAACCTCGACCTGATGCGTTCCTACCCTTACGTCGGCCGAACCCTGGCGTTCGAGCGTCAGCGCTTTCTGACGGCGGGCGGTTTCGATTCGGCGCACGGCGAACTGGCGCCGCAGGATTTGCTCTGGCGCCTGGTGGAAGAGGCCGGGTTGCACACCATTGAGCACATCGCCGAGATTCAGGTGGAGTCGACCCAGACATTCCCCGACTGGATGTCGTTGCCTGAGGTGATCGAGGGCAGTGAGGCACTGGTCAGTGCGCACCTGACCCGCATCGGTCTGGAACACCGGATTCGCCACGAAGAATTGCCGCTGCTCAATCGCATCGATTACCTGCACGGTCAGCGGCCTCTGGTGTCAATCATCATTGCCGCGGGCACGTCGCTGGGCGCGTTGCAGCGCTGCACCGAAAGCCTGATTGAAACCACCGCGTACACCGAATACGAAATCCTGATTGTTGATGAAGGTCGCGGCGATCCGGCGATGGCCGATTGGCTGGACGCCATGGCTCAGATGGGCGCGGCCATGCTGCGAGTGCTGCGTTATGCCGGCAGTGGCGGTGAAGCGACCCTGGTCAACTTTGCTGCCGAGCACGCCCGGGGCGAATACCTGTTGACGCTCAGCCCGCGCAGTGTGATTTGCGCGGGCGACTGGCTAGCCGAACTGCTCAATCACGCTCAACGCCCGGAAGTCGGCGTGGTCGGTGCGCGGCTGCTCGGTCCCAACAATGCGATCGTCTCCGCGGGTTTGATCCTGGGGCTCGCCGGACCTGCCACTTCGCCGTTTCTCGGTGAGCACGCCAGTGCCCGGGGTTACATGCAGCGTCTGCAAGTGGTGCAGAACTGGAGCGCGGTCAGCAGTGATTGCCTGATGGTGCGCAAAGACGTGTTCGACAGCCTGGGTCAGCGCGATGATGCTGAGTTCAACCTCGGGCTCAGCGGCGTTGATCTGTGCCTCAAGGCGGGTCAAAACGGTTACCTGGTCGTCTGGACGCCATTTTCGACCGTGATGATGGGCGAAGACCCGTCACCGGCAGCCACGCCGGCCACTGTGCAGGCGCAGGTGCTTGAGCAGGAAACCTTCTACAAAAAGTGGTTGCCGACGATCTCTCGTGATCCGGCCTACAACCCTGCGCTGACGCTCGGCGTGGCGAGTTTCAGTCTGGAGCCTTCGCTGCGTAATAACTGGAATCCGTTCTGCCATCGCGACCTGCCGCTGATTCTCGGTTTGCCGGTCAATGAATCAGCGATCGGGCATTACCGTGTGACGGCGCCGCTGGCAGAGCTTGAGGCTGCCGGGCGAGTCATCTCTCGGGTGGCCTACGAGTCGCCGTCGTCCGTGGAAATCGAGCGTCTGTCGCCTGACACCATTATCTTGCAGGGTCGTTATAGCGAAGGCTCGGCGGCCGACATTCTGCGCATGAAGAAATACTCCAGCGCTCTGCGGATTTTCGAGTTGGACGACTACATTGTCAGCACGCCGAAAAAGAACAGCCATGCCCGGAACAAGCCGACCAACACCGAACAGATGCTGCGTGACGGTATTGCCTTGTGTGATCGGGTGGTGGTGACCACTCAGGCGCTGGCCGATGTGTTGTCGAGCATGCACAGCGAGATTCGCGTGGTGCCCAACATGCTGCCGCCCGAGCCGTGGGCGACGCTGACCAGTCAGCGCCGTACCTCGAAGAAGCCGCGGGTTGGCTGGGGTGGCGGTACGAGTCACACCGGCGATCTGGAAATCATTGCCGACGTGGTTCGTGAGTTGGCCAATGAGGTGGAATGGGTGTTCTTTGGCATGTGTCCGGATGCGTTGCGCCCTTACATCCATGAGTTCCATGGCACCATCGATTTGCAGAGTTATCCGTACAAGTTGGCGAGCCTGAATCTAGACCTTGCATTGGCACCGTTGGAGTTTCATATCTTCAATGACTGCAAAAGCAATCTGCGGTTGCTGGAGTACGGCGCGTGCGGGTATCCGGTGATTTGCACTGATACCCGGGCCTATGACGGGTTCTTGCCGTGCACCAAGGTGTCGAGTAACAGCACTGAGGAGTGGTTGCAGGCGATTCGTATGCACTTGGCTGATCCGGATGCCAGTTATCGCATGGGGGATCAATTGCGGGAGGCGGTGCATCGGGACTTTATGTTGCGGGGGGATAATCTTCAGCACTGGCTTTGGGGGTGGTTGCCGGATTGATTGATTGTTCGGTGTACATATCCGTTCCTGCGGTAACGGCGGCTTATGGTTTCGCCCTTACGGCGACTCACTTTTTTTTTCAAACGCCAAAAAAACAGTAAGCAAAAAAAGGCTCGCCCCGAGCGTCCGGCCCCTCGCCTAGGCTCGGCGTTCCTTCGCTCCGGCATTCATCTGGGGGCATCGCCTCCGGTCGGCTTCGCTTCGACCTCCTCTCGATGTGTGCGGCTTCGCCGCACGGCGCTACGCGCCTACCCCCCAGATAAACACCTCCACTCAGCCTCCCGAAGGGGCGGGCAGATCAAAATCAAAAGCAGGCGAGCTAACGCTCGGCCTGTTGAGTGGTGAGGAGCGAAGCGTGTACACCGAACCCCTTGTAGGAGCGAGGCTTGCCCGCGAAGGCGGCTTTGTAGCCGACCTGTTCTTGGGACGTACGCAAGCTTCCCAAAGGCTGCGATCCTTTCGGCTTCGGCTTCGGCTTCGGCTTCGGCTTCGGCTTCGGCTTCGGCTTCGGCTTTGGCTTTGGCTTTGGCTTTTGACGTTGATCTTGATCTTGATCTCTCGCCCCTTCGGCAGGCCGAGCGTAGGTGTTCATCAGGGGGTTAGGCGCGCAGCGCCGTGCGGCGAAGCCGCACACATCGAGAGGAGGTCGTCGCGAAGCAGACCGTAGGCGATGCCCCCTGATGGACACCGTAGCGAGGGAACGCGGAGCCTCAGCGAGGCGCCGTACGCCGGGGCGAAGCCTTTTGGTTCCTTTTTGCTGGGCCGGCACTCCGGCGTTTGAAAAAGGGACTCCCTGTAAGAGCGAAACCATAAGTAGCCGTTACCGCAGAAACGGATATGTACCCAAATCCAAAATCCAAAATCCAAAATCCAAAATCCCAAATCCCAAATCCCAAATCCCAAATCCCAAATCCCAAATCCAAAATCCAAAATCCAAAATCCAAAATCCAAAATCCAAAATCCAAAATCCCAAGTTCACCTCCCGCCCCTAAAACCCTCCAAACCCCACCAGTCGCCGACCCCAGACAATTGGCTCACTTCCTGCAAGTCCCCCGTATATCGCCATAAAACCTTCACCCCAAAACGCGTGAAGGCCCCAGTGGCTGCGGGTAAATGATGTGCATCTGACGGTTCGCCGACCCTTGCGGGGGGTGGCAGGGCCGCGCGAAGAGCAAGAGGACAGCGATGAAGGCAGTAATTCTGGCAGGTGGTCTCGGTACGCGGATCAGCGAAGAGTCGCACCTCAAGCCCAAGCCAATGATCGAAATCGGCGGCAAGCCAATTCTTTGGCACATTATGAAACAGTACTCCGCCCACGGGATTCATGACTTCGTGATCTGCCTTGGCTACAAGGGCTACGCGATCAAGGATTTCTTCGCCAACTACTTCCTGCACACTTCCGACGTCACCTTCGACATGTGCAACAACCGCATGGACGTTCACCAGAACTACAGCGAGCCGTGGCGCGTGACCCTGATCGATACCGGCGAAGACACCATGACCGGTGGCCGCCTGCGCCGCGCCGCCCGTTACCTGGAAGGCGAAGAAGCGTTCTGCTTCACCTACGGCGACGGCGTCTCGGACCTCAACATTGGCGCGTTGGTGGACTTCCACCTGACTCACGGCAAGCTCGCGACCGTGACCGCCGTGCAGCCCCCGGGTCGTTACGGCGCCCTGGAGCGCGACGGTGACAGCGTCAAAGGCTTCATTGAGAAGCCACGCGGTGACGGCGGCTGGATCAATGGCGGTTTCTTCGTGCTGTCGCCCAAAGTGCTGCCCTACATCGCCGACGATCAAACCTCATGGGAAGCCGAGCCGCTGGCTGCGTTGGCCAACGAACAGCAACTGCAAGCCTTCCAGCACGACGGTTTCTGGCATCCGATGGACACCCTGCGCGACAAAAACCACCTTGAGCAGTTGTGGCTGAGCGGGGAGGCCCCATGGAAACAATGGGATTGAGCCCGGAGTTCTGGCGCGGCAAGCGGGTCCTGCTGACCGGCCATACCGGTTTCAAAGGCAGCTGGCTGACGTTGTGGCTGCAAAGCCTGGGTGCCGAGGTCAGCGGTTTTTCGCTGGACCCGTCGACCGAGCCGAGCCTGTTCGAGCTGGCGCGAGTGCACGAAGGCATCAACGATCAACGCGGCGACCTGCGTGACCTCGGCGCACTGCTGGAACTGATCGCCGAGACCCAGCCGGAAATCGTCCTGCACCTGGCAGCCCAGCCGCTGGTGCGCGAAGGTTATCGCGACCCGCTGGGGACTTACTCCAGCAACGTGATGGGCACCCTCAATCTGCTCGAAGCGATTCGCCAGGTCGGCGGCGTGCGCGCCTGCGTGCTGGTGACCACCGACAAGGTCTACGCCAACCAGGAGTGGCTGTGGCCGTACCGTGAAAACGAAGCCCTCGGCGGGCACGATCCCTACAGCAGCAGCAAAGCCTGTTGCGAGTTGTTGGCACAGTCTTACGCCGCTTCGTTCTTTCCGGCGGAAAAGCATGCCGAGCACGGTCTGGCCCTGGCCACCGCGCGTGCCGGCAACGTCTTGGGCGGCGGTGATTTTGCCCCGGAGCGTTTGATTCCCGATGTGCTCAAGGCCTGGTCCGCCGACGAACCGGTGACCTTGCGCTACCCGCAAGCGGTGCGCCCGTGGCAGCACGCGCTGGAGCCGCTGGCCGGTTACCTGCAACTGGCCGCCGGCCTCTACGAGCAAGGCCCGGAGTTTGCCGGTGCCTGGAACTTCGGCCCGAGCGAAGCGGACATGTGCAGCGTTGGCGAAGTGGTCGAATTGCTCGCCAGCCGTTGGCCGCAATCGCCTGGCTTGCGCATCGAACCGAGTGATTTGCATGAAGCAGGTCTGTTGCGCCTGGACAGCAGCCGCGCTCGTCAACTGTTGGCCTGGCAGCCGCGCTGGTCGTTGCAGCAGTGCCTGACCCAGACTCTCGACTGGCACCTGGCGTGGCAAAACGGCGACGACATGCGCGCCATTACCCTGGGCCAGTTGAACCTGTACCGAGGCGCGCTGTGAGCGAGTTTCTGTTGAAACCATTGCCGCTCGCCGGGCTGTTCAGCGTGCAGCACAAACGCTTCGAAGATGATCGCGGACACTTTGCGAGGCTGTTCTGTGAAGGCAGCCTCAGTGCCTTCGGCCAACCGTTTCATATCCGTCAGATCAACCATTCCTGCACACGTTTACGCGGCAGTGTGCGCGGTCTGCATTACCAGAACGCCAGCGCGCCGGAAGCCAAGCTGATCACCTGCCTGCGCGGTGAAGTCTGGGACGTGGCAGTGGACTTGCGCCCCGACTCCGAGACTTTCCTGCACTGGCACGCCGAACACCTGCGGGCTGGCGACGGTCGCAGCCTGTTGATCCCGGCCGGGTTCGCCCATGGCTTCCAGACCCTGACCGACGACGCCGAATTGCTCTACCTGCACAGCGCTGATTACACGCCGGTGCACGAGGGTGGTTTGAGCGTGAACGATCCACGGCTGGCGATTGCCTGGCCGTTGCCTGTCAATAATCTGTCGGTACGGGATTCCAGCCATCCCTTGCTCGATGAACACTTCGCTGGAGTACGTGTATGAACTGCCGTGGTTGCGGGACTTCTCTGGCCTTGCCGCTGATCGATCTTGGCACCTCGCCGCCGTCCAACGCTTATGTGCGCGCCGATCAGTTGGAACAAGCCGAGCAATGGGTGCCGCTGAAAGTGGCGGTGTGTCAGCAATGCTGGCTGGTGCAGACCGAGGATTACACCAGCGCCGACAGCCTGTTCGACGCCGAGTATGCGTATTTCAGTTCGTTCTCCAGCACCTGGCTGGCCCATGCCGACAAATACGTCGCCGAGATGGTCGAGCGTTTCGGCCTGAGCACCGACAGCCGCGTGGTGGAAATTGCGGCCAACGACGGTTACCTGTTGCAATACGTCGCCGGGCGCGGCATTCCATGCCTGGGTGTCGAGCCGACCCGCAGCACCGCACAAGCGGCGCGGGAAAAAGGCCTGGAGATTCGCGAGCTGTTCTTCGGCCGCGATACGGCATCGCAATTGATCGCCGACGGTTGGTCCGCCGACCTGATGGCGGCCAATAACGTGCTGGCCCATGTGCCGGACATCAACGATTTCCTCGGCGGTTTCGCGACATTGCTCAAGCCGACCGGTGTGGCGACGTTTGAGTTTCCGCAATTGCTGACGCTGATGGCCGGGCAGCAGTTCGACACGCTGTATCACGAGCACTATTCGTATCTGTCGTTGACCGCTGTCCAGACCCTGTGCGCGCGCAACGGTCTGGAAGTGTTCGACGTCAGTCAGCTGTCGACCCATGGCGGATCGCTGCGGGTCTTTGTCCAGCGCGCCGACGGTGTGCGCCGCGACGTGCAGTCAGCAGTTGCTCAGCAGCTGCAGGCCGAACTCGCCGCCGGGGTGAAAACTCCCGAGTACTACGCGACCCTCGCGCCCGCTGCCGAACGCATCAAGCACGAACTGCTGCGTTTCCTGTTGCAGGCAAAAGCCGATGGCAAACGTGTGGTTGGTTACGGCGCCGCAGCCAAGGGCAACACCTTGCTCAACTACGCTGGGGTCAAACCCGACTTGCTGGCGTGGGTGGCCGATGCCAACCCGCACAAGCAGGGCAAGTACTTGCCGGGCAGTCGCATTCCGATTGTGTCGCCGGCACAGATCGATATCGAGAAGCCGGATTACGTGTTGGTGCTGCCGTGGAACCTGCTGCACGAAGTCAGTCAGCAACTGGCCCAGGTACGCCAGTGGGATGGCCGCTTTGTCATCGCCGTGCCTGAGTTGACCGTCCTGTGAAGGTCCTGGTCACCGGGGCGACCGGGTTCGTCGGCCGGCATCTGGTCAAGGCCTTGCTCGCCCGTGGCTGCGAAGTCCGCGCCGTGGCGCGTAACGCCGAGACCGCCGCGAACTTGCCGTGGATCAATGCCGTGGAATTCGTTGCGGCGGATATTCACGCCGCCGACCTCGATATCGCCGCGCTGACCGATGGCATCGATGCCTTGGCGCACCTGGCCTGGCCAGGGTTGCCTAATTATCAGGCGCTGTTTCACTTCGAGCACAACCTGATGGCCGACTACCGGTTCATCAAGGGCGCGGTCGAGGCGGGCGTCTCGCAAGTGCTGGTCACCGGTACCTGTTTTGAATACGGCTTACAGAGCGGGCCGCTCAGCGAGCAGACCGCGCCGCAGCCGAGTAATCCTTACGGCTTGGCAAAAAACACCCTGCGCCTGTTCCTCGAGAATCTGCAGCGGGTTCAACCGTTCACCCTGCAATGGGCACGGTTGTTCTACCTGCACGGCGAGGGGCAAAACCCGAACAGTTTGCTGGCGGCGCTGGACCGGGCAATCGATGCCGGCGACGCCAGTTTCAACATGTCGGCCGGCGAACAACTGCGCGATTACCTGGCCATCGACACGGCCGCGGGTTACCTCGCCGCCATCGTGCAACAGTGTGAATTCGACGGCGTGATCAATTGTTCCAGCGGCCAACCGGTTTCGGTCCGAGCGCTGGTCGAGCAGCGACTGCGCGAACGTGGCGCAGCGATCCGCCTGAACCTCGGTCACTACCCATATCCGACCCACGAGCCAATGGCGTTCTGGGGCGTGGCGGACCGTTTGCAACAGCTACTGGGAGCAGAGCATGAGGCATGAGTTGTATCGGGTCGCCGACCTGCCGGTGTTGCAGAACCGTACCTTTGCCGACCCTGCGTCGGCGAAAGCGTCGGCGTGCGCCGACATGGTCTTGGTGCAGGACGAAAAGAGCGGGTTGATCTTCAACCAGGCCTTCGATGCCGACAAGCTCAGCTACGACGCTGACTACCAGAACGAACAGGCGCACTCGGGCCAGTTCCAGAAGCACCTGAGCGATGTCGAAGGCATCATTGCCCGTCACTTCAAGGGTCAGGAACTGATCGAAGTCGGCTGCGGCAAAGGCTACTTCCTCGAGCTGCTGAAAAGCCTGGGCTACGCCATCACCGGCATCGACCCGGCCTACGAGGGCAACAACGCTGACGTGATCAAGGCGCCGTTCACCCGTGGCCTGGGCCTGGCGGCGGACGCCATTGTGCTGCGCCATGTGCTGGAACACATTCAAGACCCGGTGAGTTTCCTCGCCGAGATGGCCGATGCCAATCAGGGCGGGCAGATCTACATCGAAGTGCCGTGCTTCGACTGGATCCTTGAGCACCGTGCCTGGTTCGACCTGTTCTACGAGCACGTCAATTATTTCCGCCTCGATGACCTGCGCCGGATGTTCGGCACGGTGCACGAGGCCGGTCACCTGTTCGGTGGCCAATACCTGTACATCGTGGCGGACCTGGCGACCTTGCGCCTGACCCCGGAACAACCGGTGCCACGCCTTGAGCTGCCACAGGGTTTCACCAGCAGCCTCGAGCGTGCGGTGCAGATTATCCAGGCCGTGCCCGAGCAAGGTTCGGCAATCTGGGGCGCGTCGTCCAAAGGCGTGATCTATTCGCTGTTCCTGCAGCGGGCCGGCGTGGCGGTGGATCGCGTGGTGGATATCAACCCGGCCAAACAGGGGCGGTATCTGCCCCTGAGCGGCGTGCGGGTGTCCTCGCCGCAAGAGGCCATGGACGCTCTGCCCGAAGGCGCCAACCTGTTTGTGATGAACTCCAACTACCTCGAAGAAATCAAGCGGATGACCGATGGACGCTACGTCTATCACGCCGTCGACAGCGCTTCGTTCCAGTGACTATTGAGATTAGAAAAATGACCGACAACACCATCAATACAGCCTTCGAAGCCGAATGCCAGGCAGAAATCGCCGCCCAGGGCGACGACCAGAAACTCACAGGTCTGGCCCAGGATTTCTTCAACCAGTCAGCCAAGCACAAGTACAGCTACCACTTCTCGTGGATGGGCCGTCCGATCATTCAGTTGCCGCAAGACATGATGGCGATGCAGGAAATCATCTGGCAGGTCAAACCCGACCTGGTGATCGAATGCGGCATCGCCCACGGCGGTTCGATCATCTACTACGCCTCGTTGCTGGAACTGCAAGGCCACGGTGAAGTGCTGGGCATCGACCTCGACATTCGCCCGCACAACCGCGAAGCCATCGAAAGCCACCCGATGAGCAAGCGCATCAAAATGATCGAAGGTTCGAGCATCGACGCGGCCATCGCCGAGCAAGTGCGCGCCGCGGCCGAAGGCAAGAAAGTCATTCTGGTGCTGGATTCGAACCACACCCACGACCACGTACTGGAAGAACTGCGCCTGTACGCACCACTGGTCTCGGTGGACAGCTACTGCGTGGTGATGGACACCGTGGTTGAAGACATGCCGGCCGACTTCTTCCCTGATCGTCCATGGGGCCCGGGCGACAACCCGAAGACTGCCGTGTGGAAATACCTGGAAGAAAACGCTGACTTCGAAATCGACCGTCAGTTGCAGAACAAGCTGCTGATCACCGTGGCGCCGGACGGCTATCTGCGTCGCGTTCGTTAATCATTATTGAATCTGGGTTCTCGGCGCTTGGCCGGTTGTGGGGATAGAGATATGCACGTTCAAAACACTGCTCGTAACGATGTGGCACCGCTGAATGAACGGTTGACGGTGGTGGTGATTTCCCACAACCGCAACGCCTACCTGCGGCGTACCTTGCAGTATTACAGCAGCTATCCCTGCACGATCCTGGTTCTGGACTCTTCGCTCAAAAGCGACGACGACATCACCCGGGATTACCCGATGGTCGATTACCGGCACCTGCCGCAGTTCGCCTACACCGGGTTGCAGGAAAAACTCGCCTATGGCGTGAATCAGGTCACCACGCCGTACATGGTGCTGGCGGCCGATGACGACTTCCTGCTACACGATGCGATCACCGAGTCGCTCGAATTCCTCGAAGACAACGCCGACTACGGCATGGCCCACGGCTACGGGATCATGTACCTGGCCCGAGCCACGGAAGTGAATTACTTCCGTCGTGATCGCAAGGGGCCGGAAGATTACTGCTCGGATCGGGCCGAAGATCGCCTGATGCAATTCATGGGGCACTTCCTGCCGCCGTTCTATGCGGTCAGCCGTACCGAGTTGCTGCAAGACTGGCACAACGCGCTGCTGCCGGGCACCAGCTTCGAGTGGCAGGAAATCGGGCATGCCTATTACATGCTCGCACGGGCCAAAGCGCGGATCTTGCCGATCCCGTTCGCGGTGCGGGAGATCCCCTACGGCTCCTCGGAGCACAACACCAACGTCCTGACGGTATTGACGCTCAAGGACGCCAAAACCGTGGCCGACCGCGAGCGCTTCGCCGAGTTTCTGGCTTCGTTGCCCACCGGCATGAGCCACAAGACGCTGGCCGAGGGCAAGCAGGTGGCGCTGGACAGTTTCGCCACCATGGCCGACTGCCTCAACAACATGCGCTCGCTGAAGGGCACGCTGATTTTCACCTCGGCCTGGCTGGAGTCCGGCAAAGAGCCAGTGCGCACGTTCAATACCGAGCAGTTCGTCGAAATGCCGTTCTACAACCAGCCGGTGTTCGATCTGCTGACTGAATTTGAATTCCTCCTGCACACCATGCCCGCCGGTAAATTGCAGTTGCAGGAGCTGGAAGGCATCTTGCTCAAGCAACATGAGCTGATGCGCATTCATCCCAACGATAACGACCGCACCCTGCGTGCCCGTTTGTGGGAAGCGCTGAGCCTCTATGCGTTCAACCGCACCGTGGTTGCACGTCTGGCCGAGTCGTTGCAGGGCACCGAAGATGAGGAAGAGGGCGTCAAGCTGCAAGTCTGGGCCAAGCGCCTGGCGTCGGTGCCGAAACAGGACGAACAGTCGTTGCTCGAGAACATGCCGTCCGGTCGCCTGCTGAACTGGATCGATGCGCGCAACCCGGATGCCAAACAACTCAAGTCGATTGCTGCGCACCTGGCCAAACACAACGGCGGTCCACAATTCGGCATCCTGCTGCTGGACCTGGACGCCGACATGGTCAAGTTGCAGACCACCTTTGACAGCCTGGTCAGTGGTCACTGCAAGGCGTTCAAAGTGGTGGTGTTCACCACCGGTGATTTGCCGGCAACCACCACGCCGCGAGACACCGTGCACTTTGTCAAAGTCACCGCCACCAATTACGTTGAACGCATCAACCAGAGCGTGGCCCAGTCCACCGTTGACTGGCTGGTGCTGGCCGAGGCCGGTGATCAATTCACCGCCAGCGGCCTGCTGCGTGCCAGCCTCGAGTTGCTCGGTGCCGAAGGCGTGCGGGCCGTCGCCATGGACGAAATCCATCGTCAGGAAAACGGTTCCCTGAGCGATGTGTTCCGTCCGGGCGTCAACCTTGATCTGCTGCAAACCGTGCCGTCGCTGATGGCTCGTCACTGGTTGATCCAGCGTGATGTCTTGGCCGAGGCCGGTGGTTACTCGACTGAATACGCGTCGGCGCTGGAATTCGATCGGGTGCTGCGCCTGATCGAAGACGGCGGCCTGGGTGGGCTGGCTCATCTGGCCGAACCACTGCTGATCTGCAACGCGCCGTCGACCGAGGAAAACCCTCACGAACGTCAGGCTCTGACACGTTCCCTCAAGGAGCGCGGTTATCGCGCTCAGATCAGCTCCGAATTGCCGCAGACCTGGCAGATCAACTACCAGCACGCCGAACGGCCGAAGGTGTCGATCATTCTGCACAGCCAGGACAATTTCGAGTCGCTGCAACAAGCCGTGGTCAGCGTACTGCAACGCACCCGTTATCAGCAGCACGAAATTCTGATCGCCGATAACCACAGCCAGTCCGAAGAATTGCTGACCTGGCTGGCCAGCCTGGAAGGTAAGGACGAACGCCTGCGCGTCCTGCGTACCGGCGAGCGTCTGAGCGCCTCGGCGTTGCATAACTTTGCCGTGCGTGAGGCCAAGGGTGCCTACGTGGTGCTGATGTCTGCTGACTCCGTCGTGG
Organism: Pseudomonas sp. LBUM1669; assembly: GCF_059695705.1. Classification (NCBI taxonomy): domain Bacteria; kingdom Pseudomonadati; phylum Pseudomonadota; class Gammaproteobacteria; order Pseudomonadales; family Pseudomonadaceae; genus Pseudomonas; species Pseudomonas sp. LBUM1669. Next base: position 1,890,987 of record NZ_CP166784.1, read on the forward strand.
TCAACGCCAACTGGCTCGACAGTCTGTTGAACCAGGCCCAGCGTCCGGAAGTCGGGATTGTCGGCGCCAAGCTGATGGACATTCGTGGCGTCACCACGCAAGCCGGCCTGGTGCTGGGCCTCAATGGCGTGCTGGGCTCGGTGTTTATCGATGAGCGCAAAGATGCCAAAGGCTACATGAACGGCCACCAGGTGGAGCAGAACTACTCGGCGGTGTCCGGGGCTTGCATGATGGTGCGCAAAGAGCTCTACGAAGCCGTCGGCGGTCTGGACGAAGAGCATTTCGACGAAGCCTTCTCTGACATCGACCTGTGCCTTAAAGCCGCCGACGCTGGCTACCTGATTGTCTGGTGCCCTCAGGCGCAAATGCTGCACCCGGGCCTGCTGCCTGACGCGCCGCAGACCGCCGCGGCCCTGCAAGACAAGTGGCAAGCGCGTTTCACCCAAGATTCGGCTTACAACCAGAACCTGGCCTTGACCGGCAAGGGCTTTACCCTCGGCGATGCTTCCAGTGTGAACTGGGCGCAGTTGCTTGCTTAAGCCTGCTGACAGGTAAAAGGACTCAAGGCATGTTCAACGGTAAATCGATTTTCATCTCTGGCGGTACCGGTTCTTTCGGGCGCAATTTCATCCGCCGCCTGTTGGAGCAATACCAACCTAAACGGGTAGTGGTGTTCTCGCGAGACGAACTCAAGCAGTACGAGATGCAGCAGACGTTCAATGCGCCGTGCATGCGCTACTTCCTCGGCGATGTACGGGATGGCGAGCGTTTGCGTCAGGCCATGCGCGGTATCGATTACGTGGTGCATGCCGCCGCCCTGAAGCAAGTGCCGGCGGCGGAATACAACCCCACCGAATGCATTCGTACCAACGTCAATGGCGCGGAAAACATCATTGCCGCGGCCATCGATAACGGCGTGAAGAAAGTCGTCGCGCTGTCTACCGACAAGGCGGCCAGCCCGATCAACCTGTACGGTGCAACCAAGCTGCTGTCAGACAAACTGTTCGTGGCCGCCAACAACATTGCCGGCGAACAGCAGACCCGATTTGCCGTGGTCCGCTACGGCAACGTGGCGGGTTCGCGAGGTTCGGTAGTGCCATTCTTCAGTAAGCTTATTACCGAAGGCGCAACCGAATTGCCCATCACCGATGAGCGCATGACACGCTTCTGGATCACGCTCGATCACGGTGTGCAATTTGTGCTCGACAGCTTCGCCCGCATGCACGGTGGTGAAGTGTTTGTGCCGAAGATTCCATCGATCCGCATCGTTGATCTGGCGTTGGGCATGGCTGAACACTTGCCGCACAAGAACGTCGGCATTCGCCCGGGCGAAAAACTGCACGAGTTGATGGTGCCGCTGGACGACGCGCGAATGACCCTGGAGTTCGCCGATCACTACACCATCCAGCCGTCGATTCGTTTCACCAGCGTCGACGTAGATTTTGCCGTCGATAACCTGGGCGAGCAGGGGCGGCCTGTCGGTGAACACTTCGAGTACCGCTCCGACACCAACCCGCACTTCCTGTCGGTGGGGCAGATCGCCGACCTGCACGCCGGGTTGCCAGCATGATTCCCTACGGTCGGCAAAGTCTCGATCAGGCAGACATCGATGCGGTGGTGGCTGTGCTGCAGTCTGACTGGCTGACCCAAGGGCCGACCATCGAGCGTTTCGAACAGGCCATGGCCGAGCGCTGCCAGGCCGATTTCGCCGTGGCGGTGTGTAACGCCACTGCCGCGCTGCACATCGCTTGCCTGGCGGCGGGGCTCGCGGCGGGCGACCGTTTGTGGACCACGCCGAACACCTTTCTGGCCTCCGCCAATTGCGGTCGCTACTGCGGCGCGGAGGTGGATTTCGTCGACATCGATCCGCTGACCTGGAACCTCGATGTCTTCGCGCTGGAATCGAAACTTCAAGCCGCCGAACGTGACGGGACGCTGCCAAAGGTGTTGGTGGCCGTGGCGTTCTCTGGTCAAAGCTGCGACATGCGCAAGATTGCCGAACTGGCCGAGCGTTATGGCTTCACGGTCATTGAAGACGCCTCCCACGCGGTGGGTGCCTCCTATGCCGGGCGTCCGGTGGGGTGCTGCGAATTCGCGGCAATGACGGTGTTCAGTTTTCATCCGGTGAAGATCATCACCAGCGCCGAAGGGGGCATGGTCCTGACCCATCGTGCAGACCTGGCCGAACGCATGCAGCGCTTGCGCAGCCACGGCATGACCCGCGATCCGCAGCAGATGACAGAGCCGAGCCACGGTCCCTGGTACTACCAGCAAGTGGAGCTGGGTTTCAATTACCGGATAACCGACCTGCAAGCGGCCCTCGGGTTGTCACAGCTGGACAAGCTTGACGACTTCATCGAACGCCGCCGTGAGTTGGCGATGCGTTATGACCGGTTGTTGGCCTACTTGCCGCTGACCTTGCCCAGTGCGCAGCCCGAGGCCGAGTCGGCCTGGCATTTGTACGTGGTGCGTTTGCAGACTGATCGCATCAATCTCAGCCATCGACAAGTGTTCGAAGGCTTGCGAGCGGCGGGTGTCGGTGTGAACCTGCACTATATTCCGGTGCACTTGCAGCCGTACTATCGCGACCTGGGTTTTGCCGAAGGTGATTTTCCGCAAGCTGAGCGTTATTACGCCGAGGCGATCAGCCTGCCGATGTTTCCCTTGCTGAGCGACGAACAGCAGGACTATGTGATCGAGCAACTGCGGCGACTTCTTCTTGAAGAGTAGTGCCTTGAACAGGAGTGAATCTTGAGCTGCGTAGCCATCATCCCGGCCCGGGGCGGCAGCAAGCGCATACCGCGCAAAAACCTCAAGTCGTTCGACGGCGTGCCGATGATCGTCCGTTCGATCCGCACCGCGCTGGATTCGCAGCTGTTCGATCAGGTAATCGTCAGCACCGACGATGAAGAAATCGCCGGAGTCGCTCGGGCGCACGGCGCTCAGGTGCCGTTCATGCGTCCGGCGTCGTTGGCTGACGATTTCACCGGCACGGCGGCGGTGATGGTGCATGCCTTGAATGAGCTTCCGGCATTCGACTATGCCTGTTGCCTCTACGCCACCGCGCCGCTGTTGCAGGCGCGGTTTCTGCGTCAGGGCTTTGAATTGCTGGAACAGCACCCGGATAAATCCTTCGCGTTTTCCGTGGCCGGTTTCGGCTTTCCCGTGCAGCGTGCCTTGACACTCGACGAGCACGGCGCGTTGACGTCGTTGTACCCGGAGTTTCGCAACACTCGCTCGCAGGATCTGGCCGAAGCCTTTCAAGACGCCGGTCAGTTCTACTGGGGGCGCCGCGAGGCCTGGTTGCGCGGTGATGTGTTGTTCTCCCCAGCGAGCCTGCCGGTGATGCTGCCGCGGCATCTGGTGCAGGACATCGACACTGCCGAAGACTGGACGCGCGCCGAATACCTTTACGCCGCGCTCAAGGCTGGTGGTGAACTGCAATGAGGGTGCTGATTCGCTCCGACGCGTCGCCGACCATTGGCAGCGGACATATCGCTCGCTTGTTGCCCCTGGCCAGAACCTTGCGTAAGCAGGGCTCGCACGTGGCCTTCGCGTGTCGCCTGCTGCCGGGGCATCGACTGGACATGCTGGCCGCGGAAGGTTTTGAAACCTTTGCGCTGCCAGAGCGTTATCCCGATGAAGACCCGCAGCAAGCCATCGAATCCATGTTGCCGTGGCAGGCGGACATCGATGCGTTGGCGCAGGCATTGGAACACCATCCGGCGTTCGACTGGATCATCGTAGACCACTATGGCCTCGACCATCACTGGCAAACCGCTGCCCGGCGCTGGGCGCCACGGATCGCCGCGGTGGATGATCTTGCCACCCGCGAGTACGCCGTCGATCTGCTGCTCAACCAGAACCTGTCGGGCACGCCAACGGCTTATGCCTCGCTGCTCGCGCCCGGCTGCCAGACGTTATTAGGCCCGCGTTTCGCGATGCTGCGCGATGAGTTCCGCTGCCCGGCGATCCCCATCAGGCCTCAGGCCAAACGGGTGCTGGTCAATTTCGGCGGCTTCGATGCGGCGATGCAGACTCATCACGCAATGCTGGCGATGGCCGATTTCGATGCGCTGGAAGTCGATTTTGTTGCCGGTGCCGACAATCCGGCCTGGAACACGATGCAGGCCATGGCGGCGACTCGGCCGAACTGGCGGTTGCATAGTTTTGTCAGCGACTTCTACCGACTGATGACCGAGGCCGATCTGTTTGTCGGCGCCGGTGGCGGCACCAGTTGGGAGCGCGCGGCCATGGGGCTACCGACGATTTGCATCGCGGTCTCGAACAATCAGCAGGCCAACGGCGAAGTCATGGCGGCTTCGGGCGCCCATGTTTACCTGGGCGCTCGTGAGCAGGTGAGCGTCGAACAACTGCGCCAGGCCATCGGTTTTGTCGCGGGTAATCAGGGGATACGCCAGAGCCTGGCCGAGCATTCGCGGCAATTGGTGGATGGCCGGGGGGCGCAGCGAGTGGCGGCAGCGTTGGCCGGTGCGGTGTTGCAGATCCGTCCCGCGACTGTCGACGATGCTCAGTTGCTGTTCTACGGGCGCAACGCCGAGGCGGTACGGCGCTGGTCGCTGGACACCAGGGTGATTGAATGGCCGTCGCATCAACACTGGCTGGCCGCCAGTTTGAATAATGCGCAGCGCTTGCTGTTGATCGCCGAAGCCGATGATGGTCCGGTGGGTGTGTTGCGTTATGACGTGCGCGGCTTTACAGCCGAAGTCTCGATCTATCTGTTTGAAGATCGCATTGGCCTGGGGTGGGGCAGGGCGCTGCTGGCCCGTGGCGAGGCGTTCGTGACGGCCCGCTGGCCGCAACTGACCGCCATCACCGCCCAGGTGTTGCCGGACAACCAGCCTTCGCTGAAGGTCTTTCGCGAAGCCGGTTTTACTCAGAGTGCTTGCGCGTTCACGCGCGTATTAAAGGAACGCTGCAATGACTAGCTTCAAGATCGGCAACCGCTCCATCGGTGCCGACGCGCCGCCGTTCATCATTGCCGAGATGAGCGGCAACCATAACCAGTCGCTGGACATGGCGCTGCAAATCGTCGAAGCCGCGGCCAAGGCCGGTGCGCATGCCTTGAAGCTGCAAACCTACACCGCAGACACCATGACTCTGGACCTGTCCGAAGGCGAGTTCTTCATCAAGGACCCCAACAGTCTGTGGGCCGGATCATCGTTGTACGCCTTGTACGAGAAAGCGCATACGCCGTGGGAATGGCACGCGCCGATTTTCGCCCGGGCCAAGGAACTGGGCATGCTGGCCTTCTCCACGCCGTTTGATGACAGCGCGGTGGACTTCCTCGAAAGCCTCGATGTGCCGGCCTACAAGATCGCCAGTTTCGAAAACACCGACCTGCCGCTGATTCGCCGGGTCGCGGCCACCGGCAAGCCATTGATCATCTCCACCGGCATGGCCAGCATCGCCGAGCTCGATGAAACCGTGCGCGCTGCCCGTGAGGCGGGGTGCAAGGACCTGGTGCTGCTCAAGTGCACCAGCACTTATCCGGCGACGCCCGCCAACAGCAACGTGCGGACCATTCCGCATTTGCGTGAATTGTTTGGCTGCGAAGTCGGCCTGTCCGATCACTCTATGGGTGTCGGCGTGTCCGTGGCGGCCGTGGCGCTGGGAGCGACGGTGGTGGAAAAGCACTTCACCCTCGACCGTTCGGCCGGTGGTGTGGACGCCAGTTTCTCCCTGGAGCCGGCCGAACTCGAAAGCCTGGTGATCGAAACCGAGCGTGCCTGGCAGGCCATGGGCCAAGTGCATTACGGCGTGACCGAAGCCGAGCGCAAGTCGCTGGTGTACCGACGCTCGCTCTATGTCACGCAAGACATGGCGGCCGGCGAGCCGTTTACCGCAGTCAATCTGCGGGCCATCCGTCCGGGCTTGGGGCTTGCCCCCAAACACGCTGAAACCCTTCTGGGCCGCCGCGCCCGCCACGTCATCAAGCGTGGAACCCCGCTGGACTGGTCGTTGGTCGAATAACGCCTTGTCGGTCTGTTTCGGCAAAATAGCGTGACCTGCGAGTCATAACGCGCATCTTCACTGTATTGTATTAATCGGGGAGGTGGCGCCTGGTCTCTGTTTGGCCCAGTGATAGCCTTTTATTCTTCCCGTAGTCGCCTCCACAGGGCGACGTTTTTCTCTGTTTGTCGGCGCCCCTCGAATCATTACGAGCGGTGGTATTGGGCTGTTTATTATTGGGAAGCCGTAATGATTGGCATAAAAAGCATTGCGAGCTACGTTCCTGTAGCCGGCGTGGACAATTACGCACAAGGTGCAAAATTCGAAAAGGATGAAGAGTTCATCCTGGGCAAAATCGGTTCGGCCTTCCTGCCGCGCAAAGATGCCGGGCAGGAAACTTCGGACCTGTGTGTCGAAGCAGTCAATGCGCTGTTCGCCAACAATCCCGATCTGAAACGTGAATCCATCGACGTGCTGATCGTCGTCACCCAGAACGGCGACGAAGAAGGCTTGCCACACACGGCCGCCATCGTTCAGGACAAACTGGGCCTGCCGACCACCGTGGCGGCGTTCGATATTTCCCTGGGCTGCTCCGGCTACGTCTATGGCATCTACGCGATCAAGGGCTTCATGGAAGCCGCCGGCCTGAAGAATGGCTTGCTGGTCACCGCCGATCCGTATTCGAAGATTGTCGACCCCGAAGACCGTAACACCACCATGCTCTTCGGCGACGCCGCCACCGCGACCTGGATGGGCGAAAACGCGCCCTGGCAGCTGGGCAAGGCCAAGTTCGGCACCGACGGTTCCGGTGCGCCGCATTTGAAAGTCACCGATGGCGTGTTCTACATGAACGGTCGTCAGGTGTTCAACTTTGCGCTGCTCAAAGTCCCGGCGCACTTGCATGAACTGCTGGAGGACTCGCAGCTGACGGCGGCCGATATCGATGCCTTCTGCATTCACCAGGGCAGCGCCGCGATTGTCGACGCCGTGGCGCGTCGCTTCGAAGGCGAGCCGGAGAAGTTCATCAAGGACATGGTCGAGACCGGCAACACCGTGTCGTCGAGCATTCCGTTGCTGTTGGAAAAACACGTGCTGAACTCCAACTGGAAGCGCGTTGCACTGAGCGGTTTCGGCGTTGGCCTGTCCTGGGGCTCGGCGATCCTCTACCGCCCTTGAGCCCGGTGCCTTAGTCAAAGAAAGCCAGACACAACAATAGCGCTCAAGGTGTAATCTTGAGCGCTATTTTTTTGCCCGAACAAACTGCGAGGCACCATGAGCGAGTTCTTTGAGCGCAACGTCGACGTCATCCAGCAACGCTGGCCGGCGCTGGCTGTGCGCTTGCTGGTTGAAGACACGAGCCTGTTGCAGGCTGACCTGGTGGAAGGCTTGGGTTCGACGTTGAGCATCAACGGCATTCAGCTGACCAGCCGTCATGACCGCAGTCGCGAGGCCGTGCTTCAGGCCGACAGCTTGCCGGCCGACAGTCCTGTGATGCATATCTACGGTACCGGGCTGGGCGATCTGCAAATGGAGTGGCTGCAACGTGCCGGTCTTGAACGGTTGTACGTGCATATTCTCAACGGCGCCGTGTTTGCCCTGGTGCTGCAACTGCTCGATCAAAAGCCGTGGCTCAGTGATCCGCGGGTCGAGCTGCTGTATGCCGGTGATCTGGGCGAAATCCAGCTGCCGTTTTTTGCCCTGCCCTCCGAGCTGGTGCTGGCCGACGATTTCAGCGCGAAGATCCGCGACCGCCTGATCAGCGAAACCCACCTGACGTTCAATAATCGTGAGTTCGACCCGCAGACTCCTGAGATTGTCGAGCGCTTGCAGGTCAGCCTCAAGTGGGTGCAGGCAGATCACGACGTGGCCGAGTTGTTCGGTTCACAGCCGGGGCAGGAGGTCTTTGTCATCGCCACCGGGCCAAGCCTGGAACAGCACTTTGCGACCTTGCGCGCGATTCGCAATGAAGCCGAGCGACCGTTGTTCATCTGCGTCGATACGGCCTATCGTCCGTTGCTCAAGCACGGCATTCGTCCCGACATGGTCGTCAGCATCGATCAGCGCATCTCGGACCGGCACCTGCCGGCTGAAGGCACGTCCGACATCACGCTGGTGTACATGCCCATGCTTGATCCGGCGGTGATCGAGGCCTGGCAGGGGGCGCGTTATGCCGGTTACTCCGCGAGCCCGATCTATCAGCAGTTGCGTCGGCAACTGCCCCGGGGCGAGTTGTATGTCGGTGGCAGCGTTATTCATCCGGCGGCGGACCTGGCGGTGAAGATGGGCGCGGCGCAAATCACGCTGTTCGGCGCCGATTTTGCCTTCCCGGGTGACAAGACCCACGCGGGATGGAGCGATGGCGATCTGGGGCCGCAATTGGGCGCCGCCAAGCACTGGGTGCTGGACGGTCACGGCCAGCGCATCAAGACTCAGCTCAACTTCCGCAGTTACCTGTGTGAACTGGAGCGTTTTATCGCGGGCCATCCAAAGGTGCGCTTCTATAACAGCAGCCGGGCAGGGGCAATGATCGCCGGCACGGTTTTTCATCCGGAGTTTGCATCGTGAGCGCGCTTGAAACCTTCGTTGCCGATGCGCAGCAATGCGCAATCCTGTTCCGTCTGGGGCGTGATGTCGAAGCCGGGCTGGCGATGATCGAGTTGGCCGGTGCGGTCCATCCGGCGTTCGATTCGAAGCCGCAGGAGGCTCAGCAGCAGTGGGCGTTTGTGCTCGGCCAGATGTTCGCGTGTCAGGAAGCGCAGAACTGGCTCGCACTGGCCGATTACCTGGAATATGAACTGGTCCAGTTGCTGAATAACACGCTGTCCGTTTAATCAATTTATCTTCAGTCGGTGCCGGCGAATCCTCGCCAACCTGCCGCCGACATTTCCCTGACGTCATTTTTTCGCTGTCGGACGTCGCCAACCCCTTGATTTACGGGGGGTGGCAACGTGATGGCAAATATTTTTGAAAATCCCCTAAAGCAAGTTGCGTTGGCGACGATAACTATTACGAAGGTTCTCTAGGCCATACCCGGCGGTTGCCAGGGCCGGAAGCCGCAGTACCCAACCAACGAGGAATTCGTCATGGCTTTAACAGTAAACACCAACGTCACATCGTTGAGCGTTCAGAAGAACCTGAACCGCTCCTCCGACGCTCTGTCGACTTCGATGACTCGCCTGTCTTCCGGCCTGAAAATCAACAGCGCCAAAGACGACGCCGCCGGCCTGCAAATCACCACTCGTATGACCGCGCAAATCCGTGGTCAGACCATGGCGATCAAAAACGCCAACGACGGTATCTCGATCGCTCAGACCGCTGAAGGCGCGATGCAGGAAACCACCAACATTCTGCAGCGTATGCGTGAACTGGCCGTACAAGCTCGAAACGACTCGAACGGTACTCAAGACCGTGTGGCTCTGAACAAAGAATTCGCGGCAATGTCGGACGAGATCACTCGTATCGCCAACTCCACCAACCTGAACGGCAAGAACCTGCTGGACGGTACTGCTGGCACCATGACCTTCCAGGTTGGTTCCAACACTGGTTCGGCTAACCAGATCTCTCTGACCCTGGCCTCCGGTTTCGGCGCTGCAACCCTGTCGGTTGACTCGGCTACCACTCAGATCACTGGTAACAGCTCGGCTACCGCTCAAGCTTCGTTCTCCGCTGCCCTGACCCGTATCGACGCCGCTCTGCAGACCATCAACAGCGCGCGTGCTGACCTCGGTGCTGCACAAAACCGTCTGACCAGCACCATCTCCAACCTGCAGAACATCAACGAAAACGCCAGTGCTGCTCGTGGTCGCGTACAAGATACCGACTTCGCTTCTGAAACTGCAGAACTGACCAAGCAACAAACTCTGCAACAAGCTTCTACCGCAGTTCTGGCTCAGGCCAACCAACTGCCATCCGCTGTACTGAAACTGCTTCAGTAATAGCTGATTGAGTTTTGGCGAGGGGTGTGCGCTGGTCGTACCCTCTCGCTTTTTTACTTTTAGAGGTGATGGACATGGATATGAGCGTGAAGCTGAACTTGTCTTATCCGACAGCGAAGCACGCAACCACGGTTGCCGACAAGCCTGCGGAAAAGCCTCGAGCGGAGCCCGCGAAAGTGGTCGACGTCAAGGACGTGCGCAAGAGCGCACAGACTGAGCAGGACAAGCTGAAGATGGCTGTTCAAGAAATTGAAAAGTTCGTTCAGTCGGTCAAGCGTAATCTGGAGTTCTCGATTGATGAGCCTTCAGGCCAGGTTGTTGTCAAAGTCATTGCCAGTGAATCCGGTGAGGTGGTCCGTCAGATCCCCAACGAAGAAGTCCTGAAACTGGCCAATAGTTTGAATGATGCAAGCAGCCTGTTGTTCAGCGCTAAAGCCTGACAGTTGGCATGAATTTTGTTGCTATGTTCTTTTGGGCGTTGTAGTGGTCAAAAGGCCGGCGACACACTGAAGGGAGTTCCACATGGCAAGTCCAATTTTACCGGGCACGGGTTTAGGCTCTGGCCTTGATACCGGTGCTATCGTCAAAGCCTTGGTGAACGCTGACAAAGCGGCCAAGCAAGGTCAGATCGACCGTGGGACCACGACCAACACGGCGAGCATCTCCGGGATCGGGACGCTGAAGTCGCTGCTGGCCACGTTCCAGAAAGCACTCACCGATCTGGGCAGTACGACTACCCCTCAGTTCACGGGTTTTTCTGCGACGTCCTCAGATGCCAAAGTACTGACCTCCACGTCCAGTAACACGGCTGTTGCCGGTAATTACGTCGTCAAAGTAACCAGTCTTGCCACTTCGTCGAAAGTAGCCTCTGCAGCATTTGCCGGCGGAGCGACCAGTGCTATCCCGGCGGGCACGCTGACCATCACCCAGAACGGCACCAGCTACCCTGTCACCGTAGGTGCGGGCGCCACGCTGCAATCGGTGCGTGACTCGATCAACACTCAGTACCAGGCCAGTGGCCTGAGCGCTAACATCGTGACCGACAGTTTCGGTTCGCGCCTGGTGTTGGGTTCTACCGCGACCGGTGCGGGTTCCGATATCTCCGCCAGCGGTATCGCCGGCCTGACAATCGACGGGACGGCCCCAATGGGCGCACCGACCGCGACCTCTTCGGGTGCCATCGGCGGCCTGGCCGCGGATGCGGTGTTCACGGTCGATGGTCTGGCGATGACCAGCAAGTCCAATACCGTCGCCAACACGATCTCCGGCCTGAGTCTGACCCTGACCGGCGCAGGTACATCGACTGTTAACGTCGCTTCCAACAACGATGGTTTGAAGGCATCGATCCAGAAGTTCGTTGACGCCTATAACGCCATCGCTAATGCTGTGACGTCCTTGACCAAGCCGTCCCTGGATGACGATGGCAAGCCGACTGTCGCTGCTGCGCTGACCGGTGACCCGTTACCACGGTCGCTGCTGGCCGCCATTCGTGGTCCGTTGTCCCAGTCCGGTGCTGGCGACAAGCTGACCGTGCTCTCGCAGTTGGGGATCACCACTGACCAGAAAACCGGTGCGCTGAACTTCGACTCTGTCAAGTTCACCGCGGCGATGAATGACAAGAAGCTCGGTGGCGAGGTTCAGACCCTGTTTACCGGTACCAACGGTTTGCTCGAGCGCATGAACAATGTGATCAAGCCGTACACCGATACGGGCGGTATTCTCGATACTCGCACCACCAACCTGAATGTGACCAAAACCAGGCTGACCGCTGATCAGGCTAATTTGGATCGTCGGGTCGAAACACTGACCGCGGTATTGACCAAAAAGTACAACGACATGGATACACTCGTTGGCAAGTTGAGAGCCACAGGCAACAACATCACCTCGATGTTTGAAGCGATGAGCGCGCAGCAGAAGAACTCGTAACGCGCACAACGCCAAAAGCCCGGCAGCGTTTTCAAGCGCTCCGGGCTTTTTGCATTTGAATCTAAAGTTTTTTGACGCGTCGTCGATACACTGGTTATACGAACTACAGCATTTTGATGAGGTACAACATGAATCCAATGTTAGCCCTTCGCCAATACCAGAAGATTGGCGCTCAGGCGCAGACTTCCGAAGCCAGCCCGCATCGTCTCGTGCAGATGTTGATGGAAGGCGGGCTGGACCGTATCGCCCAGGCCAAGGGCGCAATTGAGCGCAAAGACATTCCGAACAAGGGTGTTCTGATCGGCAAGGCCATCGGCATCATTGGTGGTTTGCGTGAAGGTCTGGACCTTGAGAACTCCGTCGAAACCGTGGGTGAACTGGACAACCTGTACACCTACATGATGAAGCGTCTGGCCGAGGCCAATATCAAAACCGATCCGGCGATTCTCGACGAAGTCTCTGATTTGCTTCGAACAGTCAAAGACGGTTGGGATGCTATTGCCGCGCCGGGTCCGCAGTTTTAAGGAGATCACCATGAGTCTTGTATTGCAGCGAATCGAGCACACCCGCGAAGCCCTGGTCGGTGCATTGGCCGAGCGAAACTGGGAGGCCATCGGTGAGTTGGACCTGGCGTGTCGTTCCTGCATGGAAGACGTCTTGAGTGAAGCGTCGGTGGACGAGACTGCTCTGCGCGATAACCTTGAGGAGTTGCTGGGGGTGTACAAGCAGCTTCTGGAGGCGGCGACGGGGGAGAGGCAGGCGATAGTCGATGAGATGTCGCAGATCCATCAAGCACAGAGCGCGGCAAAGGTTTACCATCTGTTTGGTTAATTAATCCTCAGTTAATCCAAACATAGTGCGCCATAAATTTGACTGTGCACGGTTTTTTGACTTAACTAGTGGCTGGTTCCAGATTTCAGGCGTCTACAGGCATAACGTGTCTGCAAGCGTCTAGCTTGCCCCATCATTTTGGGCATTGAGTTGACTAGGGAAGTTGCTATTGCATGTGGCGTGAAACCAAAATTCTGCTGATTGATGACGATAGCGTCCGCCGCCGCGATTTGGCGGTGATCTTGAATTTTCTCGGCGAAGAAAATTTACCCTGCGGTAGCCATGACTGGCAGCAGGCTGTCGGCTCTTTGTCATCAAGTCGTGAAGTGATCTGTGTCCTTATCGGGACGGTCAATGCTCCTGGCGCACTTCCGGGCTTGTTAAAGACACTCGCAACCTGGGATGAGTTCCTTCCGGTTTTGTTAATGGGTGATAATTCTTCCGTTGACTTGCCCGAAGACCAGCGTCGCCGAGTGCTTTCGACCCTGGAAATGCCACCCAGCTACAGCAAATTGCTCGACTCGCTGCACCGTGCCCAGGTCTATCGCGAGATGTATGACCAGGCCCGCGAGCGCGGTCGTCATCGCGAACCCAATCTTTTTCGCAGCCTTGTCGGCACCAGCCGGGCGATTCAGCACGTCCGCCAGATGATGCAGCAAGTGGCCGACACCGACGCCAGCGTGCTGATCCTTGGCGAGTCTGGCACCGGCAAGGAAGTGGTCGCGCGCAACCTGCACTACCACTCCAAGCGCCGTGACGCGCCGTTCGTTCCGGTCAACTGCGGGGCGATCCCGGCCGAGTTGCTGGAAAGCGAATTGTTCGGCCACGAGAAGGGCGCTTTCACCGGGGCGATCACCAGTCGCGCCGGGCGTTTTGAGTTGGCCAACGGCGGCACCTTGTTCCTCGACGAAATCGGCGACATGCCGCTGCCGATGCAGGTCAAGTTGCTCCGCGTCCTGCAGGAACGCACCTTCGAACGCGTGGGCAGCAACAAGACCCAGAGCGTCGACGTGCGCATCATTGCCGCGACTCACAAGAATCTCGAAAGCATGATCGAGATCGGCACCTTCCGCGAAGACTTGTACTACCGCCTGAACGTGTTCCCGATCGAGATGGCGCCGCTGCGCGAGCGTGTCGAAGACATCCCGTTGCTGATGAACGAGTTGATCTCACGAATGGAGCACGAGAAGCGCGGTTCGATCCGCTTCAACTCGGCGGCGATCATGTCGCTGTGCCGTCACGGCTGGCCGGGCAACGTTCGCGAACTCGCCAACCTGGTGGAGCGCATGGCGATCATGCACCCATACGGGGTGATCGGCGTGGTCGAACTGCCGAAAAAATTCCGCTACGTCGATGACGAAGACGAGCAACTGGTCGACAGCCTGCGCAGCGATCTTGAAGAGCGAGTGGCCATCAACGGTCATACGCCGGACTTCACCGCCAACGCCATGCTGCCGCCCGAAGGCCTGGACCTCAAAGACTACCTCGGTGGTCTGGAGCAGGGCTTGATTCAGCAGGCGCTGGACGATGCCAATGGCATCGTGGCGCGTGCTGCAGAACGCCTGCGTATTCGTCGCACCACCCTGGTGGAGAAGATGCGCAAGTACGGCATGAGCCGTCGCGACGGTGATGAACAGGCGGATGATTGACGCCTGTTTTTCAAGTCGTTCATTTGTAGGCGGTTTTTTTTAGGCACGGGTATTGCTACATCCCTCGCAACGTTCCGTTTAACTGACGGTCAGCCTAGCGAGAGTGCACGATGCCCCAAGCCGCCCAGATGTCTCCTGTCCCAGACGCTTCGGGGCAACCGTCGTCCGTAGAGCAGGCAAGCCGGCTTGGCCTTGAGCAGGCGTTCTCGCTGTTCAACCAGATGTCGAGCCAGTTGACTGATTCCTACAGCTTGCTGGAAGCCCGTGTCACCGAGCTCAAGGGTGAACTGGCGGTAGTCAGCGCTCAGCGCATGCAAGAGCTGGCGGAAAAGGAGCGCCTGGCCAACCGTCTGCAAAACCTCCTCGATCTGTTGCCTGGCGGCGTCATCGTCATCGATGCTCAGGGCATTGTGCGTGAAGCCAACCCAGCGGCCTGCGAGTTGCTCGGTCTGCCCCTTGAAGGCGAGCTCTGGCGCCATGTCATTGCTCGCTGCTTTGCCCCCCGCGAAGACGACGGTCACGAAATCTCCCTCAAGGACGGTCGGCGTCTGTCGATCGCCACTCGCTCGCTGGATGCCGAGCCCGGGCAGTTGGTATTGCTCAACGACCTGACTGAAACCCGACATCTGCAAGATCAGCTGGCCCGCCACGAACGCCTGTCGTCCCTCGGTCGAATGGTCGCCTCGCTGGCTCATCAAATTCGTACGCCGCTGTCCGCCGCCTTGCTCTACGCCAGTCATTTGACTGAGCAGGAATTGCCGGTCGCCACGCAGCAACGTTTTGCCGGGCGCCTGAAAGAGCGTTTGCATGAGCTTGAGCATCAGGTTCGCGACATGTTGGTGTTCGCGCGCGGAGAGCTGCCGTTGACCGACCGTGTCACGCCCAAGCAACTGATGCAATCGCTGCAATCGGCAGCGCTGACTCATGTTCAGGACCTGCCGATTCGCTGGCAGTGCGACAGTCATGCCGGCGAATTACTGTGCAACCGCGACACCCTGGTCGGCGCAATCCTCAATCTGATCGAGAACGCTATCCAGGCCAGTGCCGGTGATGTCCGCTTGAAAGTGCATTTCTATGCCAGGGGAAACAACCTGCGCGTGTGCGTCAGTGACAGCGGCAGCGGCATCGACGGTACAGTGCTGGCACGCCTGGGCGAGCCGTTTTTCACCACTAAAACCACCGGGACCGGCCTGGGCCTGACCGTGGTCAAGGCGGTGGCCCGTGCACATCAGGGAGAATTGCAGTTGCGCTCGCGGCCGGGTCGCGGTACCTGCGCGCAGGTCATCCTGCCGCTTTTTTCCGGTGAGCAGCCCAACGCTCAGGGAGCGGAGTGAAGGACATGGCAATCAAGGTTTTGCTGGTCGAGGACGACCGCGCGCTACGCGAAGCATTGGCCGATACGCTGCTGCTCGCGGGGCACGATTACACGGCCGTCGGTTCGGCGGAAGAGGCGCTCGCGACGGTCGGCAACGAGGCGTTCAGCCTGGTGATCAGTGACGTCAATATGCCGGGCATGGACGGTCATCAGCTGCTCGGTTTGCTGCGAGCGCGTCAGCCGCAGCTGCCGGTGTTGCTGATGACTGCTCACGGTGCCGTCGAGCGGGCGGTCGATGCGATGCGCCAGGGCGCGGCGGATTATCTGGTCAAGCCGTTCGAGCCCAAAGCCTTGCTCGACCTGGTGGCGCGGCACGCATTGGGCGCGCTCGGCGCGACCGAGAGCGAAGGGCCGATCGCCTTCGAGCCGGCCAGTGTGCAATTGCTGGAACTGGCCGCGCGAGTCGCGCGCAGCGATTCGACGGTATTGATTTCCGGCGAATCCGGGACCGGTAAAGAAGTGTTGGCGCGCTACATTCATCAGCATTCCCATCGCGCCAGTCAGCCGTTCATTGCGATCAACTGCGCGGCGATCCCCGACAACATGCTCGAAGCCACCTTGTTCGGCCACGAAAAAGGTTCGTTCACCGGCGCCATTGCGGCGCAGGCAGGCAAGTTCGAGCAGGCCGATGGCGGAACGATCCTGCTCGACGAGATTTCTGAAATGCCCCTCGGGCTCCAGGCCAAGCTGCTGCGGGTGTTGCAGGAGCGCGAAGTCGAGCGGGTCGGCGCGCGCAAGCCGATCACCCTGGACATACGGGTCGTGGCGACCACCAACCGTGACCTGTCCGGTGAAGTGGCGGCGGGGCGGTTCCGTGAGGACCTTTTCTATCGGTTGTCGGTATTTCCGCTCGCCTGGCGTCCGCTGCGCGAGCGTACCGCCGACATCCTGCCGCTGGCCGAGCGTCTGCTGGCCAAGCACGTCAATAAAATGAAGCATGCCGCGGCGAAACTGTCGCCTGAGGCGCAGGCGTGCCTGGTCGGTTATCCGTGGTCGGGCAACGTGCGTGAGCTGGATAACGCGATACAGCGAGCCTTGATTCTGCAACAGGGTGGTTTGATCCAGCCTCAGGATTTCTGCCTGTCCGGGCCGGTGGCTTGTGCGCCGTTGCCGGCATTGGCGCCGGTGCGGGTGGTGGAGGTCGAGGCTGAATCGGCCGGGGCGTTGGGTGATGACCTGCGCCGCCGTGAATTCCAGATGATCATCGACACCTTGCGCTCCGAGCGCGGCCGTCGCAAAGAGGCTGCCGAGCGATTGGGCATCAGTCCGCGCACCTTGCGCTACAAGCTGGCGCAGATGCGCGACGCCGGAATGGATGTGGAAGCGTACTTGTTCGCGACCTGATTCGTTTGTCAGCGAAGCTCAGGAAGAGCTTTTGTTCAGAGCAGCCACGGAGCTGGCACCCTTGTTGCTAACACCTCACTACCCGCCGAGTGAGTGTCAAAAAATTGCGGGTCGCCAACGAGAGTAGACCATGAGCCAAGGTATTGAATTTAATCGGTTGATGCTGGACATGCGTTCCATGCAAATGGATGCCATGTCTGCGCCTAAATCGACTGCCGCAGTCCCTGAACTGGGTGGCAGCAGCTTTTCCGACATGCTCGGTCAGGCTGTCAATAAAGTTAACGACACCCAGCAGGCGTCCAGTCAGTTGGCCAGTGCCTTCGAGATTGGCAAAAGTGGCGTCGACCTGACGGATGTAATGATTTCCTCGCAGAAGGCCAGCGTGTCTTTTCAAGCGTTGACCCAAGTGCGCAACAAGCTGGTTCAGGCATACCAAGACATCATGCAGATGCCGGTTTAAGGACGAATTGAGTCATGGCAGAAGCAGTCGCTGATAACGTTCCGGCCAAGGCCACCCCGATAGACGGCAAACCGCCGCTGTTCGGCTTGTCCTTCCTGGAAAACCTCTCCGAGATGACCATGTTGCGTCAGGTGGGCCTGTTGGTCGGCCTGGCTGCGAGCGTGGCGATTGGTTTTGCCGTGGTGTTGTGGTCGCAGCAGCCGGACTACCGGCCTCTGTACGGCAGCCTCGCCGGTATGGACGCCAAGCAGGTCATGGATACCCTGGCCGCCGCCGATATTCCCTACACCGTTGAACCCAACTCCGGTGCCTTGCTGGTCAAGGCCGATGACCTGTCCCGTGCGCGGCTCAAGCTCGCGGGCGCTGGTGTCACTCCCAGCGATGGCAACATCGGTTTTGAAATCCTCGACAAGGATCAGGGCCTGGGGACCAGCCAGTTCATGGAAGCGACCCGTTATCGTCGCGGCCTCGAAGGTGAACTGGCCCGGACCATTTCCAGCCTGAACAACGTCAAGGGCGCTCGCGTGCACTTGGCGATTCCGAAAAGCTCGGTGTTCGTGCGTGACGAACGCAAGCCAAGCGCTTCGGTGCTGGTTGAACTGTATTCCGGCCGCTCGCTGGAGCCGGGTCAGGTGGTGGCGATCATCAACCTGGTCGCGACCAGCGTTCCCGAGCTCAGCAAATCCCAGATCACCGTGGTCGACCAGAAGGGCAACCTGCTGTCGGATCAGGCGGAAAACTCCGAACTGACCATGGCCGGCAAGCAATTCGACTACAGCCGTCGCATGGAAACCATGCTGACCCAGCGCGTGCACAACATTCTGCAACCGGTACTGGGCAACGACCGCTATAAAGCCGAAGTCTCCGCTGACGTGGACTTCAGTGCCGTCGAGTCGACCTCCGAGCAGTTCAACCCGGATCAACCGGCGTTGCGCAGCGAGCAGTCGGTCAACGAACAGCGCACCGCCAGTAATGGCCCGCAAGGTGTGCCGGGTGCCCTGAGCAACCAGCCGCCATCGCCAGCCTCCGCGCCGCAGACCACCGGTGGCAGCACCGCGGCAGCCGGCATGGTTCAGCCAGGCCAGCCGTTGATCGATGCCAACGGTCAGCAAATCATGGACCCGGCCACCGGTCAGCCGATGCTGGCGCCGTACCCGGCGGACAAGCGTCAACAATCCACCAAGAACTTCGAGCTCGACCGTTCGATCAGCCATACCAAACAACAGCAGGGTCGTTTGAATCGCCTGTCGGTGTCGGTGGTGGTGGACGATCAGGTCAAGGTCAACGCCGCCAACGGCGAGACCACACGTGCGCCGTGGAGCGCCGATGAATTGGCGCGCTTCACTCGCCTGGTGCAGGACGCCGTCGGTTTCGACGCCAGCCGTGGTGACAGCGTCAGCGTGATCAACATGCCGTTCTCCGCCGAGCGCGGTGAAGTGATTGCCGATATTCCGTTCTACTCCCAGCCGTGGTTCTGGGACATCGTCAAGCAAGTGCTGGGTGTCTTGTTCATCCTGGTGCTGGTGTTCGGTGTGCTGCGTCCGGTGCTTAACAACATCACCGGTGGCGGCAAAGGCAAGCAGCTGGCCGGCATCGGCAACGACATGGAACTCGGTGGCATGGGCGGCCTGGACGGCGAACTGGCCAACGACCGCGTCAGCCTCGGTGGTCCGCAAAGCATCCTGCTGCCGAGCCCGAGCGAAGGCTATGACGCACAGTTGAATGCAATCAAGAGTCTGGTGGCAGAAGATCCGGGTCGCGTGGCCCAGGTCGTGAAAGAGTGGATTAACGCAGATGAGTGATAACCGAGCCGTTGCCGCCAAACTGACCAAGGTCGACAAAGCCGCGATTCTGCTGCTGTCCCTGGGTTCGACCGATGCTGCGCAAGTGTTGCGCCACATGGGGCCCAAAGAGGTCCAGCGTGTGGGTGTGGCGATGGCCCAGATGGGCAACGTGCACCGCGAGCAGGTCGAACAGGTCATGAGCGAGTTCGTCGACATCGTCGGCGACCAGACCAGCCTGGGCGTCGGCTCCGACGACTACGTGCGCAAAATGCTCACCCAGGCGCTGGGCGAAGACAAGGCCAACGGCCTGATCGATCGCATCCTGCTGGGTGGCAACACCAGCGGCCTCGACAGCCTGAAGTGGATGGAACCGCGTGCCGTCGCCGACGTGATCCGTTACGAGCACCCACAGATCCAGGCGATCGTCGTGGCGTATCTCGATCCGGATCAGGCCGGTGAAGTGCTGGGCAACTTCGACCACAAGGTGCGACTGGACATCATCCTGCGGGTCTCCTCGCTGAACACCGTGCAGCCAGCCGCCCTGAAAGAACTCAACCAGATTCTCGAGAAGCAGTTCTCCGGCAACTCGAATGCCTCGCGCACCACCTTGGGTGGCATCAAGCGTGCGGCCGACATCATGAACTTCCTCGACAGCTCGATCGAAGGCCAGTTGATGGATTCGATTCGCGAAGTCGACGAAGACCTGTCCGGTCAGATCGAAGACCTCATGTTCGTGTTCAACAACCTGTCCGATGTCGACGACCGCGGGATTCAGGCGTTGCTGCGCGAAGTGTCCTCCGACGTGCTGGTGCTGGCCCTCAAGGGTTCGGACGAAGGCGTCAAGGAAAAGATCTTCAAGAACATGTCCAAACGAGCGGCCGAACTGTTGCGCGACGACCTCGAGGCCAAAGGCCCGGTGCGCGTCAGCGACGTGGAAACCGCGCAGAAAGAAATCCTCACCATTGCCCGCCGTATGGCCGAAGCCGGAGAAATCGTTCTCGGCGGGAAGGGCGGCGAAGAGATGATCTAAGGTCACTATGTCGTCCAAACATGATGAGTCCCAGACCGACCTGATCCGAGGCAAGGCCGTCGCCGGTTTCGACGTCTGGGCGTTGCCCAGTTTCGATCCTTTTGTGCCGGAGCCCGAGCCGGAACCTGAGCCCGAACCGCCGGAAATGGAAGAAGTGCCGCTGGATGAAGTCCAGCCACTGACCCTCGAAGAACTCGAAAGCATCCGTCAGGAGGCTTACAACGAAGGCTTCGCCATTGGCGAGAAAGAGGGCTTCCACAGCACCACGCTCAAGGTCCGTCAGGAAGCCGAAGCCGTCCTGGCGCCGAAAGTCGCGGGCCTGGAACAGCTGATGGCCAACCTGTTCGAGCCGATTGCCGAGCAGGACACCCAGATCGAAAAGTCGTTGGTTGATCTCGTGCAGCACATCACCAAACAGGTGATTCAGCGCGAACTGGCCATCGACTCGACGCAAATCGAACACGTCATGCGCGAAGCCCTCAAGCTCTTGCCGCTGGGCGTGGGTAACGTGCGGCTGTACATCAATCCGCAGGATTTCGAACAGGTCAAAGCCCTGCGCGAGCGCCATGAAGAAACCTGGCGCATCGTCGAAGACGAATCCCTGCTACCCGGCGGTTGCCGGGTCGAGACCGAACACAGTCGCATCGACGCCACCGTTGAAACCCGCGTCGCCCAAGTCATGGCCAAGCTGTTCGATCAGTTGCATGACCAGGCCTTGCACCCGGCCGCGCCGGATCTGAGCCTGGAACTGCCGGTCGACGAAAAGCCTGCAGTCGCTGCGGTCGATCCGAAGCTGGACGACCCCGATGCGCCTTGATCGCACCAGCTTCGCCAAGCGCCTCGGCAGCTACGCCGAGGTCACTACGCTGGCGGGGGCTCCGATCCTTGAAGGCCGTCTGCTGCGCATGGTCGGTCTGACCCTCGAAGCCGAAGGTTTGCGTGCCGCCATGGGCAGCCGCTGCATGGTCATCAACGACGACAGTTATCAACCGGTGCAGGTCGAAGCCGAAGTCATGGGTTTCTCCGGCAGCAAGGTGTTCCTGATGCCGGTCGGCAGCGTCGCCGGCATTGCGCCCGGTGCCCGAGTGGTTCCTATGGCAGACACTGGCCGCTTGCCGATGGGCATGAGCATGCTCGGGCGGGTGCTGGACGGTGCCGGCCGTGCGCTGGACGGCAAGGGCGGCATGAAGGCCGAAGACTGGGTGCCGATGGACGGCCCGACCATCAACCCGCTCAAACGCGAACCGATCAGTGAGCCACTCGATGTGGGGATTCGCACCATCAACGGTTTGTTGACGGTCGGTCGCGGTCAGCGTCTCGGGTTGTTCGCCGGTACCGGCGTCGGTAAATCCGTGCTGCTGGGCATGATGACCCGCTTCACCGAGGCCGACATTATCGTGGTCGGGCTGATCGGTGAACGGGGTCGTGAAGTTAAAGAATTTATCGAGCACATCCTCGGTGAAGAAGGGCTCAAGCGTTCGGTGGTCGTCGCCTCGCCTGCGGACGATGCGCCGCTGATGCGTCTGCGCGCGGCGATGTACTGCACGCGCATCGCCGAGTATTTCCGCGACAAGGGCAAGAACGTCTTGTTGCTCATGGATTCGCTGACCCGTTTCGCCCAGGCCCAGCGGGAAATCGCCCTGGCCATTGGCGAGCCACCCGCGACCAAAGGCTATCCGCCGTCGGTGTTCGCCAAGTTGCCGAAATTGGTGGAGCGGGCCGGTAACGCCGAGAAGGGCGGCGGTTCGATCACCGCGTTCTACACCGTATTGTCCGAAGGCGATGACCAGCAGGACCCGATTGCCGACTCGGCGCGAGGTGTGCTCGACGGGCACATCGTGCTGTCCCGACGCCTGGCGGAAGAAGGTCATTACCCGGCCATCGATATCGAAGCCTCCATCAGCCGGGTCATGCCGTCGGTGGTCAGCCCCGAGCACATGGCGCGGGCGCAGATGTTCAAGCAGTATTGGTCGCGCTATCAGCAAAGCCGCGACTTGATCAGCGTCGGTGCCTACGTGCCGGGTGGTGATCGCGAAACCGACGTCGCGATTTCCCTGCAGCCCGCCATGACCACTTATCTGCGTCAGGGCTTGAACGACAACATCGGCATGGGCGCCAGCGAAAACCATCTCGCCTCGATCTTCGCTCCGGCAGCGGGCGGCTAACCGGCCATGGCCCTGAGCCGCGCGGCACGCCTGGCACCCGTGGTGGAAATGGCCGAAAAGGCCGAAAAAACCGCGGTCATGCGCCTCGGGCACTTCCAGGGTCAGGTTCGTGTGGCGGAAAGCAAACTCGCCGATCTCGAAAACTTCCGCCTTGAATACCAGGAACAATGGATCGTGCGTGGCAGCACCGGCGTTTCCGGCCAATGGCTGCTCGGCTATCAGGGCTTTCTGGCGCAACTGGGCACGGCCATCGATCAGCAGCGCCAAAGCCTGAACTGGCACCAGAACAACCTGAACAAGGCGCGCGAGTCCTGGCAGCAAGCGTTTGCCCGGGTTGAAGGCTTGCGCAAACTTGTACAACGCTACATGGACGAGGCGCGCAAGCTCGAAGACAAGCGCGAGCAGAAGCTGCTGGACGAATTGTCCCAGCGGTTGCCGAGGCATGATCCGTATTGAGTCAGTCGGACCGCGTTATCGTTCTTCGCGGGCAAGCCTCGCTCCTACAGGATCCGTGTCGTTCGTAATTGCTGTGTACGACACAAAACCTGTAGGAGCGAGGCTTGCCCGCGAAGGCGGTCTGACAGACACCATAACTTCCCGCCTTGCTCCCATCTCCGCCAAGTGCTAAACCTTGTACACGCACGTTCACCCATGACAAGGAAGCCGTTAAATGCCAGTTGTTACAAAAGTCTCCCAGGATGGGAAAAAGCTGACGATTTCGGTCGAGGGACGATTCGATTTCGCCAAGCATCAGGAATTCCGTGAATCCTACGAGAAGCTTGAGCAAAAGCCCGAATCGTTCGAGGTGGATCTTAAAGCCGCCACCTACCTCGACAGTTCCGCACTCGGCATGCTTTTGCTGTTGCGTGATCACGCCGGCGGCGAGAATGCCGAAATCACGTTG
This sequence comes from Pseudomonas sp. LBUM1669, assembly GCF_059695705.1. Taxonomy (NCBI): domain Bacteria; kingdom Pseudomonadati; phylum Pseudomonadota; class Gammaproteobacteria; order Pseudomonadales; family Pseudomonadaceae; genus Pseudomonas; species Pseudomonas sp. LBUM1669. Next base: position 1,914,363 of record NZ_CP166784.1, read on the forward strand.
ACCAACGCCAACGCCGATGTGCGCAAGATTCTCGCCATCTCCAACTTTGAACAAATCTTCGACGTTGCATGACCGTCATGCAGCCGTCGCTTGATCCGCTGACCATCCTCATCGCCGAAGACAGCGCGGCCGATCGCATGCTCCTGTCCAGTATCGTCCGTCGTCAGGGCCACCAGGTATTGACGGCCGCCAATGGTGCCGAAGCGGTCGAGGCGTTTCGCGACCAGCGGCCACACCTGGTGTTGATGGACGCCATGATGCCGGTGATGGACGGTTTCGAGGCCGCACGACAGATCAAGGCGCTGGCCGGGGAAACCCTGGTGCCGATCATCTTCCTGACCTCGCTGACCGAAAGCGAGGCGCTGGCCCGGTGCCTGGAGGCCGGTGGCGACGACTTTCTGGCAAAGCCCTACAACCAGGTGATCCTCGCTGCCAAGATCAAGGCCATGGATCGCTTGCGTCGGTTGCAAGCCACGGTGCTGCAGCAGCGCGACCTGATCGCCAAACATCATGACTACTTGCTCAACGAGCAGCGGGTGGCCAAGGCCGTATTCGACAAGGTGGCGCATTCGGGCTGCCTGAGTGCGCCAAACATCCGCTACCTGCAATCGCCTTATGCGCTGTTCAACGGCGACCTGCTGCTCGCGGCGTTCACCCCGGCCGGCGACATGAATGTGCTGCTGGGTGATTTCACCGGCCACGGTCTGCCGGCCGCGGTGGGTGCCATGCCCCTGGCTGAAGTCTTTTACGGCATGACCGCCAAGGGTTACGGCCTGGCTGAAACCCTGCGTGAGATGAATGCCAAGCTCAAGCGCATCCTGCCGGTGGACATGTTCTGCTGCGCCACCTTGCTGTGCCTGAGCTTTCAGCGACGCTCGGTGGAAGTCTGGAACGGCGGAATGCCGGACGGTTACTTGCACAGCATCGCCAGCGGTGAGCGCACACCGCTGAAGGCGCGGCACTTGCCACTGGGCGTGCTCAGCCCGCAAATCTTCAGTGACCGCACCGAAGTGTTTCCGATGGCCGTTGGTGATCGGGTGTTTCTGCTGTCCGACGGGGTCATCGATACCTGCGATGCCAACGAACAGTTGTTTGGTGTGGAGCGGTTGCAGCGGGTGTTTGCGGCCAATCGCCAGCCAGACGCGCTGTTTGAAGAAATCGAGCAGGCGCTGCGGGATTTTCGTGGCGAGGCCCGCGATGACGTGAGCATGGTCGAGGTCAGTCTGCTGGAGGCCGCGCAACTGATCCCGCCGGCGCCGGTGTATTCCGACAGTGGCCAGTCCTGTCCGCTTGACTGGTCGGTGAGTTTCGAGTTTCGCGCCGAGACCCTCAAACGTTTCAATCCGCTGCCGTATCTATTGCAATTGCTGCTTGAGGTCCACGGCCTGCGTGCTCAGAGTGGCGCGCTCTACAGTGTGTTGGCAGAGCTTTATTCCAATGCCCTTGAGCACGGCGTGCTGGGGCTGGATTCAAGCCTCAAGCGCGATGCTTCGGGTTTTGCGCGCTATTATCAAGCGCGCAATGAGCGGCTTGAGGCGTTGTGCGACGGCTATGTGCGAGTGCATTTGCAGGTCGTGCCGACGGGCAAGGGCGGCAGCCTGATTGTGCGGGTCGAAGACAGTGGCAAGGGTTTCGATGTGGCGCGGGTGATGGAGCGTCCCGTCGATGGCGGCCGTCTGTCGGGGCGCGGTGTCAGTCTGATTCGCCAATTGAGCCGTAGCGCGAGCTGGTCTAACGATGGTCGTAGTGCTCGCGTGGAGTTTTTCTGGGAGGCTCTGGCATAATTCACCCATTCTTGATCAAGGAGTGAGCAAGTGGCTGACACACATCTGGACCGCGACGTGCTTAGCGCGTTGCAGGAAGTCATGGAGGGTGAGTATCCGACGTTGCTGGATACCTTCATCGCCGATTCCGAAGAGCGCTTGCGCGTGTTGCGAAAGGCTGAAGATGCCGCGCAACTCATGAACACCGCCCATAGCTTCAAGGGCAGCAGCAGCAATATGGGCGCTACCCGGTTGACCGAGCTGTGCGGTGAACTTGAGCAGCGCGCCAAGCAGAAAGACCTGGCCGGCATTGAAAAACTGGTCTCGGAAATCGACGGCGAATTCGCCATTGTTCGCCCTTTGTATGAAGCGGAGCGACAGCGCTCTTTGGCAGGCTGACGCGACCGTCCGGCGCTTTTAACCTCTGTCGAGCCAACCTGGCTCGACCTTTGCAAACAACTCACTCAACTGTACCTACGATCCCAGTGCAGCGGAGACCGTTTTATGCCCGTTACCCCCAATTCGCTTCTGCAGGCCGCCGCGACGGCCAAGACTCAAGTCGCCTCCGCCAATACCCCGGCGCCGGCCGCTGAGCCAGGGGACAAGGCGTCCAGCTTCGCTGATGTTTACGCCGATCAAACCCAGAACAAACCTTCTGTGGTCGCCGATAAAGCGGCTAAACCGGCTACCGAAAATGCCTCGCAAACCCCCGGCAAACCGGATGTCAGCGGTGAGAAGCCTGCCGCCCCGGAACCGGCGGTTGCCGATAGCGGCAATTCCTTGCCCGCCGATAAACCGGCGCCGACCGATGACACAACTGCAAGCGACAACCCGCCCGAGACCGTTGAAACGCCGGTGGCCGATACAGCGCCTGTTGATCCGAGCCTCGACCCGGCGCTTGATCCTGCGTTGATGCAGGCAGTACAGCCTTTGGTAACCGTGCCGGTCGTGCAAACCGCAGTGCCAGTTGTCACGACCGCACAGCCACAGGCTGAAACGCCGGTTGCCACAGCCGTTGTGGCCGCGTCTGCGCCAGCGGCGACTGCCATCGATAGCGATTTCGATCCCGAGGCTGATCCGCTCGACGCATTGCCCGCCGTGCGCATGGCCATGGAGCAGAGCGGCCACGTATCCGCCAGCAGCCAGGCCCAGCCAAAAGCCGCGCCAGCCCAGACCCAGGCTGACGGTGAACTGACGTCGGCGCAGAACTTTGCCGCCGGCATGGCCAGCATGCTTGACGTACAAACCGACAAGGACAGCACCAGTCAGGGCGGCGAGAAAGCCTTCAGCGGTCTGATTGATGGTGGGCTCAAGGATTTGACGTCCGCCAGCAGCGATACCCGTGTCGATGACTTCGCCAACCGTCTGGCGGCACTGACCCAGGCGGCCACCCCGAAAACCGCCAATGCCTTGCCGGTCAACCAGCCGATCGCCATGCATCAGAGCGGCTGGACCGAGGAAGTGGTCAACCGCGTCATGTACCTTTCCAGCGCCAACCTCAAGGCGGCCGATATCCAGTTGCAACCGGCTGAACTGGGGCGTCTCGATATCCGGGTGAACATGGTTCCTGATCAGCAGACCCAAGTCACCTTCTTGAGCGCCCATCCAAGCGTTCGCGAAGCGCTGGACAGTCAGATGCATCGCCTGCGTGACATGTTTTCGCAGCAGGGCATGGGCCAGGTCGACGTCAATGTGTCCGACCAGTCTCGTGGCTGGCAAGGTCAGGGCCAGGATCAGGCTCAGCAGGGGCAGGGCGGTCGCACCAGCGCCAATGGTGGTCGTCTCGACGGCATGGATGAAGAGATCGCACCGACCGCCGCAGAAGTGGCGGCAACCACTACCAGCGTGATCGGCTCCAGCGCCGTCGACTACTACGCCTGATCACATCTCCTGTAGGAGCGAGGCTTGCCCGCGAAGAACGATGACGCGGTCTGGCTGATAAGCCGCGACGCCTGTTTCGCGGGCAAGCCTCGCTCCTACAATTGATTGCCATTCGCTGTCTCCCATACCCTCCCGACACTTCTGGCATAACACTTGCTCTTGCCTTGCCGTGCGACTGTGAAAACCCGAATAGTGACGGATTATTGGCATGGCGAAGAGCGACGCAGTAGTAAAAGACCCCGCAACCAAAGGCAAGGTCAAGCTGATCATTGTGATCGTGGTGGCCCTGCTGCTGGCGATCGGCATGTCCGTGGGGGCGACGTGGTTCTTCATGCACAGCGCCCAGAGCAAGCCTGCCGCCGCCGAAACCGCTGTGGTCGGCAAGCAGCCAGCGATTTTCGAGCCCATGGCCCCGGCTTTCGTGGCCAACTACAACGTGAACGGTCGCCAGCGCTACATGCAGGTGAGCATCACCCTGCAAGGGCGCAATCAGGCTGATCTGGAAGCGCTTAAAGTGCACATGCCGGTGATCCGTAACAACCTGGTCATGCTGTTCTCCGGCCAGGACTTCGCCACGCTGGCGACCCCGGTCGGCCAGGAGATGTTGCGTCAGAAGGCCACGGCCAGCGTCCAGGAAGTGGCGCAAAAAGAACTCGGCAAAGTGGTTATCGAACAGCTGCTTTTCACTAATTTCGTACTGCAGTAGGAACACGACATGGCCGTGCAGGACCTGCTGTCCCAGGATGAGATCGATGCGCTGTTGCATGGCGTCGACGATGGTCTGGTACAGACCGATAACGTTGCTGAACCCGGCAGCGTAAAAAGCTACGACCTGACCAGCCAGGATCGCATCGTCCGCGGACGCATGCCGACGCTGGAGATGATCAACGAGCGTTTCGCCCGCTACACCCGCATCAGCATGTTCAACATGCTGCGCCGCTCGGCGGACGTTGCCGTCGGTGGCGTGCAGGTGATGAAGTTCGGCGAATACGTGCACTCGCTGTACGTGCCGACCAGTCTCAACCTGGTCAAGATCAAGCCGTTGCGCGGCACCGCGCTGTTCATCCTCGACGCCAAACTGGTGTTCAAGCTGGTGGACAACTTCTTCGGCGGCGATGGCCGTCACGCCAAGATCGAAGGGCGTGAATTCACTCCCACCGAGCTGCGTGTGGTGCGCATGGTGCTGGAGCAGGCCTTCATCGATTTGAAGGAAGCCTGGCAGGCGATCATGGAAGTGAACTTCGAGTACATCAACTCGGAAGTGAACCCGGCCATGGCTAACATCGTCGGCCCGAGCGAAGCGGTTGTCGTGTCCACCTTCCACATCGAACTCGATGGTGGTGGCGGCGACCTGCACGTGACCATGCCGTACTCGATGATCGAACCGGTGCGCGAAATGCTCGACGCCGGCTTCCAGTCGGATCTGGACGATCAGGACGAGCGTTGGGTCAACGCCCTGCGCCAGGACGTGCTGGACGTCGACGTGCCGATCGGTGCCACAGTTGCCCGTCGCCAGTTGCGCTTGCGCGACATCCTGCACATGCAGCCGGGGGATGTGATCCCGGTCGAGATGCCGGAAGAAATGATCATGCGCGCCAACGGCGTGCCGGCCTTCAAGGTCAAGATGGGCTCGCACAAAGGCAACCTCGCGTTGCAGGTGATCGAGCCGATCGAGCGCCGCTGACCGGCGCTCCAACCCCCTATTAATTGGCTGCTCTTGATTGAGCAGTTGCCCGCCGAGGACAAATGATGAACGACGATATGAACGCCCAGGACGACCAGGCACTGGCTGATGAATGGGCTGCCGCCCTGGAAGAAACCGGTGATGCCGGCCAGGACGACATCGACGCCTTGCTGGCTGCCGACGCCGCCAGCTCGCCGTCCAATCGTCTGCCGATGGAAGAGTTCGGCAGCGTGCCGAAGAACCACGATCAGGTCACCCTGGACGGTCCGAACCTCGACGTGATCCTCGACATCCCGGTGTCGATTTCCATGGAAGTGGGCAGCACCGACATCAACATCCGCAACCTGCTGCAACTCAACCAGGGTTCGGTGATCGAGCTGGACCGTCTGGCCGGTGAGCCGCTGGACGTGCTGGTCAACGGCACCCTGATCGCCCACGGCGAAGTGGTCGTGGTCAACGAGAAGTTCGGCATCCGCCTGACTGACGTGATCAGCCCAAGCGAACGTATCAAGAAGCTGCGCTAAGTGAAAAGGGTTCTGGGGATCGTATCGGCGTTGCCGTTCAGCGTTCTGGCGGCCGAGCCGGTCGCGACGGCGACTGCAGCCGCCGCGCCCGCAGTCAGTAGCGGTGTGGCCGGGCAATTGACGCAGTTGGTGTTCGGCTTGCTGTTGGTGTTGGGGTTGATCTTTTTCCTCGCCTGGCTGTTGCGCCGGGTCCAGCAGGCCGGGCCGGCCGGCAAGGGGCAGGTGATCGAGATTGTCGGTTCCCGTGCCTTGGGTCCCCGCGACCGTTTGATGCTGGTGCAAGTCGGCAACGAGCAGATCCTGCTTGGCCTGAGCCCCGGCACGATCACTGCACTGCATGTGCTTAAAGAGCCGATTGAAGTGTCGACCACCACCGAGAAAGCGACTCCGGAGTTTGCCCAGCATCTGTTGAAGATGCTCGGCAAGGATCAGAAGGATAAGAAGTAATGGGTGCGTTACGCATCGTCTTGACGCTGGCCCTGATGCTGGTCGCGCCGCTGGCCTTCGCCGCCGATCCGTTGTCGATCCCGGCGATCACCCTGGGCACCAACGCCAATGGCGCTCAGGAATACTCGGTCAGCCTGCAAATTCTGCTGATCATGACCGCGCTGAGTTTCATCCCGGCGTTCGTCATGCTGATGACCAGTTTCACCCGGATCATCATTGTGTTTTCGATTCTGCGTCAGGCCCTGGGCCTGCAGCAGACGCCGTCGAACCAGATCCTCACCGGCATGGCGCTGTTCCTGACCCTGTTCATCATGGCGCCGGTGTTTGACCGGGTGAACCAGGATGCCTTGCAACCGTATCTGGCGGAGAAACTCACCGCCCAGGATGCCGTGGCCAAGGCCCAGGTGCCGATCAAGGACTTCATGCTGGCGCAGACGCGCAGCAGCGATCTCGAGTTGTTCATGCGTCTGTCCAAGCGCACCGACATCGCTTCGCCGGATCAGGCACCGCTGACCATTCTGGTGCCGGCCTTCGTGACCTCCGAGCTTAAAACCGCGTTCCAGATCGGCTTCATGATCTTCATTCCGTTTCTGATCATCGACCTGGTCGTGGCCAGTGTGCTGATGGCCATGGGTATGATGATGCTCTCGCCGCTGATCATTTCGCTGCCGTTCAAGATCATGCTGTTCGTGCTGGTGGATGGATGGGCGTTGATCATTGGCACCCTGGCGAGCAGCTTCGGCGGTGTGTCGCCATGACGCCGGAAGTGGCGGTAGACATCTTCCGCGAAGCGCTTTGGCTGACCACCATGATGGTTGCTGTGCTGGTGATTCCGAGTCTGCTGGTGGGCCTGCTGGTGGCGATGTTCCAGGCCGCCACGCAGATCAACGAACAGACCCTGAGCTTCCTGCCGCGCTTGCTGGTCATGCTGGTGACGCTGATCGTCGCCGGCCCGTGGATGGTGCAGACGTTCATGGAATACATCCTGCAGCTGTACGGCAGTATTCCTCAGGTCATCGGCTAAACCATGCCGTCGCTGCTGCAGCTGACCGATACCCAGATCAGTACCTGGGTGGCGACGTTCATGTTGCCGCTGTTTCGCATCGGCGCCTTGCTGATGGTCATGCCGGTCTTTGGCACGTCCCTGGTGCCCACGCGCGTGCGCCTGTACTTCGCCCTGGCGATCACGGTGGTGATTGCGCCGGGCCTGCCGCCGATGCCGCCGATCAATGCGCTGGATCTGAGTGCGCTGCTGCTGATCGCCGAGCAAATCCTCATCGGCGCGTTGCTGGGTTTCTCCTTGCAACTGTTCTTCCAGGCGTTCGTGGTGGCGGGGCAGATCGTCTCTATTCAGATGGGCATGGGCTTCGCGTCGATGGTCGACCCCACCAACGGCGTCTCGGTGGCGGTAATCGGGCAGTTCTTCACCATGCTGGTGACGCTGTTGTTCCTGTCCATGAATGGCCATCTGGTGGTCTTCGAAGTCCTGACCGAAAGCTTCACCACGATGCCGGTGGGCAGCGGCTTGATGGTCAATCATTTCTGGGAACTGGCCGGCAAGCTTGGCTGGGTTCTGGGTGCTGCACTGTTGCTGGTACTGCCGGCGATCACCGCGTTGCTGGTGGTCAACATCGCCTTTGGCGTGATGACCCGGGCCGCGCCGCAACTGAACATCTTTTCCATCGGTTTCCCGCTGACCCTGGTGCTCGGGCTGTTCATCGTCTGGGTCGGGCTGGCGGACATCATCAATCAGTATCAACCGCTGGCCACCGAGGCCTTGCAGTTGTTACGCGAACTGGCACGGGCGCGCTGAGTCATGGCTGAGAGCGAAAGCGGTCAGGACAAAACAGAAGACCCCACGGAGAAGCGTAAAAAGGACGCCCGGGACAAGGGCGAGATTGCGCGCTCCAAGGAGCTCAATACCCTGGCGGTCATGCTCGCCGGCGCTGGCGGGCTGCTGATTTTCGGTGGAGCCCTGGCGCAGGACATGATGGAACTGATGCGCATGAACTTCACGCTGTCGCGGGAAGTGATTCTGGATCAGCGCAACATGGGCACCTTCCTGCTGAACTCGGGGCTGATCGCCCTGCTGTCGATTCAACCGGTAATGATCACTTTGTTACTGGCTGCGCTGATCGGCCCGATTTCCCTCGGTGGCTGGTTGTTTGCCGCGGGCTCGATGGCGCCGAAATTCAGTCGCATGAACCCCGGCGCGGGGCTCAAGCGGATGTTCTCGGCCAAGGCGCTGGTCGAACTGCTCAAGGCCCTGGCGAAGTTTTTCATCGTGCTGTTCGTGGCGCTGGCGGTGTTGTCTTCCGACATCGACGACCTGATGCGCATTGCCCATGAACCGTTGGACATGGCGATCATTCACAGCCTGCAAGTGGTGGGCTGGAGCACCTTGTGGATGGCCTGCGGATTGATCATCATCGCCGCCGTTGACGTGCCGGTGCAGCTGTGGGAAAGCCACAAAAAACTGCTGATGACCAAGCAGGAAGTGCGCGACGAGCACAAGGATCAGGAGGGGCGGCCGGAGGTCAAACAGCGCATTCGCCAGTTGCAGCGCGAGATGTCTCAGCGCCGGATGATGGCGGCCATCCCCGAGGCCGACGTGGTCATTACCAACCCGACGCACTACGCCGTAGCCCTCAAGTACGATCCCGACAAGGGCAGTGCGCCAGTGCTGCTGGCCAAGGGCAGTGACTTCCTGGCCTTGAAAATTCGTGAAATCGCCGTGGCCAATAATGTGCTGCTGCTCGAATCGCCGGCCCTGGCGCGTTCGATCTATTACTCCACCGAGCTGGAGCAGGAAATTCCTGGTGGGTTGTATCTGGCGGTTGCTCAGGTACTGGCCTACGTCTACCAGATCCGCCAGTACCGGGCGGGCAAGGGCAAGCGTCCGGATCCGCTGAAGGATGATTTGCCGATCCCGCCGGATTTGCGGCGTGATTCCTGAGTTTTGTGCGGGTAGTGCCGGCCTCTTCGCTGGCAAGCCTCGCTCCTACCGTTTTTGAGTCGGTCGCGGCATATGTGAACGACACGGGATTGTAGGAGCGAGGCTTGCCCGCGAAGAGGTCGGCACAGACGACGCAAATCCTCAAAACAACCCTCTATGTCCCGCCTCTGCAAAAGTTGGAAGGCTTCTTGCAATAGCCGCTCTGCGCCTGCTTCAGGCGTCAAAAGTTTGCTTTAAAGAAACGGGGAAAACCGGTGGATCGCTCTCAGTTACTCAACACTGCCCGCACAAACGTTGCCGACTTAAGTCGGGGCAACCTGGGTGTGCCGTTGTTGCTGCTGGTCATGCTGGCAATGATGATGTTGCCGATCCCGCCGTTCCTGCTGGACGTGTTTTTCACGTTCAACATCGCGTTGTCGATCGTCGTCTTGCTGGTTTGCGTCTACGCCTTGCGGCCGCTGGATTTCGCAGTGTTTCCGACCATTCTGCTGGTGGCGACGCTGTTGCGACTGGCGCTGAACGTGGCCTCCACCCGGGTGGTGATGCTCCACGGACAGGACGGTCACGCTTCCGCCGGTAAGGTGATCCAGGCCTTCGGTGAGGTGGTGATCGGCGGTAACTACGTAGTTGGTATCGTGGTCTTCGCGATTTTAATGATCATCAACTTCGTCGTGGTGACCAAGGGTGCCGGGCGGATTTCCGAGGTGAGCGCACGTTTCACCCTCGATGCGATGCCCGGCAAACAAATGGCGATCGACGCCGACTTGAACGCCGGCCTGATCGACCAGAATCAGGCCAAACTGCGCCGCATGGAAGTCGCCCAGGAAGCCGAGTTCTACGGTTCCATGGACGGTGCCAGCAAATTCGTGCGCGGTGACGCCATCGCCGGCCTGCTGATTCTGTTCATCAACCTGATCGGCGGCATGGCAGTCGGCATCTTCCAGCACGGCATGACCTTTGGTGATGCCGGTCGGGTTTACGCCTTGTTGACCATCGGTGACGGTTTGGTGGCGCAATTGCCATCACTGCTGTTATCGACAGCGGCGGCGATCATGGTGACCCGTGCTTCCGGTTCGGAAGACATGGGCAAGCAGATCAATCGCCAGATGTTCGCCTCGCCGAAAGCGTTGGCCGTGGCGGCGGGTTTGATGGCGGTGATGGGCCTGGTGCCCGGCATGCCGCACTTCTCCTTTCTCAGCATGGCGGCCTTGGCTGCTGGCGGCGCATACCTGTTCTGGAAGAAGCAGAACGTGGTCAAGGTACAGGCCCTGCAAGAGGTCAAGCGTCAACAGGAGCTGCTGCCATCGCCAGCCCGCGCAATGGAAACCAAGGAGCTGGGCTGGGACGACGTGACACCGATCGACATGATTGGCCTGGAAGTCGGCTATCGCCTGATTCCGCTGGTGGATCGCAACCAGGGTGGTCAGTTGTTGGCGCGGATCAAGGGTGTGCGCAAGAAGCTGTCCCAGGACCTGGGCTTCCTGATGCCGACTGTGCACATTCGTGACAACCTCGACCTGGCGCCGAGTGCTTACCGCCTGACCCTGATGGGCGTGATCCTGGCAGAAGCCGAGATCTACCCGGATCGCGAACTGGCGATCAACCCGGGGCAGGTCTACGGCACGCTCAATGGCATAACCGCCAAAGATCCGGCTTTTGGCCTGGAAGCGGTCTGGATCGAAATCAGCCAGCGTGCCCAGGCACAATCGCTGGGTTACACCGTGGTCGACGCCAGTACGGTCGTGGCGACGCACTTGAACCAGATTCTGTACAAGCACTCCAGCGAACTGATCGGTCACGAAGAAGTCCAGCAACTCATGCAATTGCTGGCCAAAAGCTCGCCGAAGCTGGCCGAGGAGCTGGTGCCGGGCGTGGTCTCGCTGTCGCAGCTGCTCAAAGTGCTTCAAGCGTTGCTGGCCGAACAGGTGCCGGTGCGGGACATTCGCAGCATTGCCGAGGCCATCGCCAACAATGCTGCCAAGAGTCAAGATACTGCCGCTTTGGTGGCCGCGGTGCGCGTCGGCGTATCCCGCGCAATCGTCCAAAGCATTGTAGGGACTGACTCCGAGCTACCAGTTATCACTCTGGAGCCAAGGTTGGAACAAATATTGCTCAATAGTCTTCAGAAGGCAGGACAAGGCTCGGAAGAGGGCGTTCTGCTGGAGCCAAGCATGGCTGAGAAATTGCAACGCTCGTTGATCGATGCGGCGCAGCGTCAGGAAATGCAAGGTCAACCGGTGATTTTGCTGGTGGCCGGTCCGGTTCGCGCGATGCTTTCGCGATTCGGCCGACTGGCAGTCCCGGGTTTGCATGTGTTGGCTTACCAGGAAATTCCTGACAACAAGCAAGTGACCATCGTTGCGACAGTAGGGCCCAACGGCTGAGGTAGTGGTTTATGCAAGTTAAGCGTTTTTTCGCCGCCGATATGCGTCAGGCCATGAAACTGGTTCGTGATGAGCTGGGCGCTGATGCCGCCATTATTGGCAATCGCCGGATCGCCGGTGGTGTCGAGCTGACGGCTGCCCTGGATTACAAATTGTCGGCGCTGGCCCCGCGTGTTCCGAACATGGAACTCGAGGATGAGCTGCGCAAGACCCAGTCGCGGATCGTCACCGCCCAGGCCGAATTGAGCCTGCGTGGCGAAGGCGAAACCGAAGGCGACAAGACCACCAATCGCCAGTTGTTCGCCGGCCTGCCGTTGACCGCCGCCGAGCCGCTGATCGAGCCGACGTATGCCGAACCTCGTCGCTCGGCGCCAGCCCCGGCACCTGCCGCTGGGGGCTTCGATCCACGGGCGTTCGATTCGATGCGTTTCGAACTCAACAGCCTGCGCGAACTGATGGAAGTACAACTCGGCTCCCTGGCCTGGAATCAGCTGCAAGGCAGCCGTCCGGCCCAGGCCAATCTTTGGCGTCGCCTGCAACGCATCGGCCTGTCCGGCCCGTTGTCTCGCGACTTGCTGGCGATGATTGCCGACATTGACGAGCCCCGTCAGGCCTGGCGCATGTTGCTGGCACACCTGGCGCGGATGATTGCCACTCCGGAAGTCGAGCCACTGGAAGAGGGCGGCGTGATTGCCATGGTCGGCCCTGCCGGCATGGGCAAGACCACCACCCTGGCCAAGCTCGCGGCCCGCTACGTGCTCAAATACGGCGCGCAAAACATCGCGCTGGTGAGCATGGACAGCTACCGTATCGGTGCTCAGGAACAATTGAAGACGCTGGGCCGGATTCTCAACGTGTCGGTAACCCATGTCGATCCGGGCCAATCGCTGGTGCAGGCGCTGGATCCGTTGTTGCGCAAACGCGTGGTGCTGATCGATACCGCCGGGCTTCAGGCCAGCGATCCAGCCCTGCGTATGCAGCTCGAAAGCCTGGCCGGACGTGGCATCAAGTCAAAAAATTATTTGGTTTTGGCAACCACCAGCCAGAAACAGGTTCTAACGGCCGCTTATCACAGTTACAAGCGCTGCGGGCTCGCTGGCTGCATCCTGACTAAACTGGATGAAACGGCAAGTCTGGGCGAGGTGTTGAGCCTGGCGATCAGTCATGAATTGCCGGTGGCTTACCTGACCGATGGCCCGCGTATTCCGGATGATTTGCATCTGCCGCGTCGTCATCAGTTGGTCAGTCGCGCCGTAAGCGTGCAAATGCAAGAAGAACCCAGCGAAGAAGCCATGGCTGACATGTTCGCTGATATTTACCACAGCCCGACCAAGCAGGTTGGCTGAGGTACTAATGAACAGTTTTTGTACCTACATCGATGGTCTGCCATGCATTGTTCATTTTATGAGCGCGCAGCCAGTAATGTGGCCTCCGTCTATGCAAGACAAGGTAAAGAAATAACATGGGCAGCATGCATCCCGTACAGGTGATCGCGGTGACCGGCGGCAAAGGTGGCGTCGGGAAGACTAACGTGTCAGTGAACTTGTCCCTGGCTCTAGCTGAACTCGGCCGGCGCGTCATGCTGCTGGACGCCGATCTGGGGCTGGCGAACGTCGACGTCCTGTTGGGGCTGACACCCAAACGTACCCTGGCCGACGTGATCGAAGGCCGCTGTGAGCTGCGCGACGTTCTGTTGCAGGGCCCTGGCGGTATTCGCATCGTTCCGGCCGCGTCCGGCACGCAGAGCATGGTTCATCTGAGCCCGGCCCAGCACGCCGGCCTGATCCAGGCCTTCAGCGATATCGGCGACAACCTCGACGTATTGGTGATCGACACCGCTGCGGGTATTGGTGACTCGGTAGTCAGTTTCGTTCGCGCAGCACAAGAAGTCTTGCTGGTGGTGTGCGACGAGCCGACCTCGATCACCGATGCCTACGCGCTGATCAAACTGCTGAACCGCGATTACGGCATGAACCGCTTCCGCGTCCTGGCCAACATGGCTCAGAGCCCGCAGGAAGGTCGCAACCTGTTCGCCAAGTTGACCAAGGTCACAGATCGCTTCCTCGACGTCGCCCTACAATACGTCGGCGCAGTGCCATACGACGAAAGCGTGCGCAAGGCCGTGCAGAAGCAGCGCGCCGTCTACGAAGCCTTCCCTCGTTCCAAGTGCGCCCTGGCGTTCAAGGCGATCGCGCAGAAGGTCGACACCTGGCCGCTGCCTGCCAACCCGCGTGGGCACCTGGAGTTTTTCGTCGAGCGCCTCGTGCAACAGACCGCAGGACCCGTCCTATGACAGCCAGTGGCTACAACCTCTACAAGAAGTCGGCACGTGACGCGCAGTACGAGCTGATCGAGCGTTACGCGCCACTGGTCAAACGCATTGCTTACCACTTGCTGGCCCGTCTGCCGGCCAGTGTTCAGGTTGAAGACCTGATCCAGGCCGGGATGATCGGCCTGCTTGAAGTGTCGACCAAATATGACGCCAGCAAAGGCGCGAGTTTCGAGACCTACGCGGGCATTCGAATCCGCGGCGCGATGCTCGATGAAGTGCGTAAGGGGGACTGGGCGCCACGTTCGGTTCACCGCAATACCCGCATGGTCAGCGACGCAATTCGCTCGATTGAAGCTAAAACCGGTCGTGACGCTAAAGATCATGAGGTTGCGGCCGAACTCCAATTGAGTCTCGACGATTATTACGGGATTTTGAACGACACCCTGGGCAGCCGGTTATTCAGTTTCGACGATCTGTTGCAGGACGGCGAACACGAAGGGCTGCACGAGGATGGCGCGAGTGCACATCTTGAGCCGTCACGCGATCTGGAAGATGAACGCTTCCAGGCCGCGCTGGCGGACGCGATTGCCAATTTGCCGGAGCGTGAGCGACTGGTGTTGGCGCTGTACTACGACGAAGAGCTGAACCTCAAGGAAATCGGTGAGGTCCTGGGGGTCAGCGAATCGCGGGTCAGCCAGTTACATAGCCAGTGCGCGGCCCGTTTGCGGGGGCGTTTGGGGGAGTGGCGAGCGCGCTGAAGGCAGTGTGGGGACACTGCGAACGAGGCCGGTGGAGTGTTGAACTGCACCGGTCGCGATCTGTTGTGCTCCAGACAGTCATCGAGTGGATTGCCGGATTGATTGAAATGGCGCGTCCAGGTGCTGGGCGCGTTTAAGACTGCTTGGAGGTCGAATTGGACAAGAACATGAAAATCCTCATCGTTGATGACTTCTCAACGATGCGGCGGATCATAAAAAACCTGTTGCGTGACCTTGGGTTCACCAACACGGTCGAGGCCGACGATGGCACTACCGCCATTCCGGTTCTCAACAGCGGGAGCATCGACTTTCTGGTAACGGACTGGAACATGCCTGGCATGACCGGTATCGATCTGCTGCGTCACGTGCGCGCCGATGAAAAGCTCAAGCACCTGCCGGTGCTGATGGTGACTGCCGAAGCCAAGCGCGAGCAGATTATCGAAGCGGCACAGGCCGGTGTTAACGGCTATGTGGTCAAACCCTTCACGGCCCAGGCGTTGAAAGAAAAAATCGAGAAGATTTTCGAACGCATCGGTTGATCCACTGCGCCACGGGGGAGCTATGGAGCATAAAGAATCTTCACTGGGCGATTTTGAATCGACCCTGAAAAAACACGCGGTCGAACTGGTCGAAAGCCTTGAAAAAGGCAGGTTCGGCGACGCTGTGCAACTTATCCATGAGCTCAATCAGACCCGTGACCGCGGCCTGTATCAGGAAGTGGGCAAGCTCACTCGCGAGCTGCATAGCGCGATCGTCAATTTCCAGATTGACCCAAACATGCCGCAAGCCGAGGAAGTGTCGCAGATCACGGACGCCACCGAGCGTCTGGGTTATGTGGTCAAGCTGACCGAGGCCGCCGCCAACCGCACAATGGACCTGGTGGAAAACGCCACGCCGCTGGTCAACCGCCTGAGCGAAGAAGCCCAGGCGTTGAGCACGGATTGGGGGCGGTTCATGCGTCGCGAAGTCGGGGCTGAAGAGTTCCGCGAACTGGCCCGGCGCGTCGACGGTTTCCTGACGCGCAGCAGCGATGACAATCGCACGGTGTCGAGCAACCTCAACGACATTCTGTTGGCCCAGGATTACCAGGACCTCACCGGTCAGGTGATCAAGCGCGTGACCCAATTGGTCACCGAAGTTGAAAGCAACCTGCTCAAGCTCGTGCTCATGGCCAGTCAGGTAGACCGCTTTGCGGGTATCGAACATGACCGTGATGCGATGCTTGCTGAAAAAGATCCGCAAAAACATCTCTCTCAGGGTGAAGGTCCGCAGATTCATGCCGATAAAAGAGAAGACGTTGTGTCCGGTCAGGACGATGTGGACGATTTGTTATCCAGCCTAGGATTTTAGAGTTTTAGCATTTTAGGTTTTTTAGGTTTTTAGACCTGTAGGAGCACCCCCTTAATGAGCTTCGGCGCCGATGAAGAGATCCTTCAGGATTTCCTGGTTGAGGCCGGCGAGATTCTAGAGCAACTGTCCGAACAGCTGGTCGAGCTTGAAAGCCGACCGGATGATGCGGATTTGCTCAATGCAATTTTTCGCGGTTTTCACACTGTAAAAGGGGGCGCCGGCTTCCTCCAGCTCAACGAGCTGGTGGAGTGCTGTCACATCGCCGAGAACGTGTTCGACATCCTGCGCAAGGGTGAACGTCGCGTCGACTCGGAACTGATGGACGTGGTTCTCGAAGCGCTGGACGCAGTGAACAGCATGTTCACCGAAGTTCGCGAACGCAGCCCGATTACGGCTGCCACGCCTGAATTGCTCGCGGCACTGGCCCGTCTGGCCGAGCCGCAAACAGCTGATGAATCTGCACCGGTGGCTGAAGTGGTCGAAGCACCTGCCGCTGAAGAATCGGGCGACATCACTGATAACGAATTTGAACAACTGCTGGACTCGCTGAACGCCGTCAAGGCTCAAGCCGAAGCGCCGGCGGTTGCTCCAGTGGCGGCTGCCGAGTCCGCGGCCAGCGACGAAATTACCGATGCCGAGTTCGAGTCGTTGCTCGATCAACTGCACGGCAAAGGCCAGTTCGCGGTTGATGCGGTGGCAGCGCCCGCTGCACCGGCGGCACCGAAAGCGGCCGGCGACAGCTCTGATATTACCGACGACGAATTCGAAGCACTGCTCGACCAGTTGCACGGCAAGGGCAACTTTGCGGTGGATGCGCTGGAATCGGCCATTGCCGCCGTACCTGCCTCGGCTGCGCCAACCGCTAAAGCGGCCGGCGGTGATCTGATCTCCGATCACGAGTTCGAATCGCTGCTCGACGAATTGCATGGCAAAGGCAAGTTCACCGAAGTCGGCACAGGTGCTGCGGTGGCTGCTCCAGTCGCCAAGGCTGCTGCGCCCAAACCGGTTGCCAAGGCACCCGAGCCGAAAGCCGAAGCGCCGAAACCGGCGGCTGCCGCTGCACCGGCTCCAGCCCGCGCACCGTCCGCGCCGCCACCGGAAAAACCGGCCAGCGAAGCCGAGACCACCGTGCGGGTTGATACCGCGCGTCTCGACGAAATCATGAACATGGTCGGCGAACTGGTATTGGTGCGTAACCGCTTGGTCCGTCTGGGCCTCAACAGCGGCGACGAAGCCATGTCCAAGGCCGTGTCGAACCTCGACGTGGTCACGGCCGACCTGCAAACCGCGGTCATGAAGACCCGGATGCAACCGATCAAGAAAGTCTTCGGGCGCTTCCCGCGTCTGGTTCGCGACCTGGCTCGCCAGCTCAAGAAAGAGATCAACCTGGAGCTGGTCGGCGAAGAAACCGACCTCGACAAGAACCTCGTCGAGGCCCTGGCCGACCCGCTGGTCCACTTGGTGCGCAACTCGGTCGACCACGGCATTGAAGAGCCGGCCGAGCGCGAAGCGATGGGCAAGCCTCGCAGCGGCAAGGTGATCCTGTCCGCTGAACAGGAAGGCGACCACATCCTGCTGTCCATCTCCGATGACGGCAAGGGCATGGACGCTGATGTTCTGCGCGGTATTGCCGTGAAGAAAGGCTTGATGGACAAGGATGCCGCGGATCGCCTCAGCGAGTCCGACTGCTTCAACCTGATCTTCGCGCCGGGTTTCTCGACCAAGACCGAAATTTCCGATGTCTCCGGACGCGGCGTGGGCATGGACGTGGTGAAAACCAAAATCGCCCAGCTCAACGGCACCATCAATATTTATTCGACCAAGGGCAAGGGCTCGAAGATCGTCATCAAGGTCCCGTTGACCCTGGCGATCATGCCGACGCTGATGGTCATGCTCGGCAACCAGGCGTTCGCGTTCCCGCTGGTGAACGTCAACGAGATCTTCCACCTCGACCTGTCGCGCACCAACGTGGTGGACGGTCAGGAAGTGGTGATCGTGCGGGACAAGGCACTGCCATTGTTCTACCTCAAGCGCTGGCTGGTCAGCTCCGCCGCTCACGAAGAGCAGCGCGAGGGCCATGTGGTGATCCTTTCGGTGGGCACTCAGCGGATCGGCTTCGTCGTCGACCAGCTGGTGGGCCAGGAAGAAGTGGTCATCAAGCCATTGGGCAAAATGCTCCAGGGAACCCCGGGCATGTCGGGCGCCACCATTACCGGTGACGGTCGCATTGCGCTGATTCTCGATGTTCCGAGCATGCTCAAGCGTTACGCCGCACGGCGTATTTGATTCTGGTGGAGCGGGGCGACTAAGCCTCGCTCCGTCCTAACGGAGTGTTTATGGCAGTCAAAGTCCTGGTGGTGGACGATTCGGGGTTTTTCCGCCGCCGCGTCTCGGAAATTCTTTCAGCGGATCCGAATATCCAGGTCGTCGGTACGGCGACCAACGGAAAAGAGGCGATCGATCAGGCGCTGGCCCTCAAGCCAGACGTGATCACCATGGACTACGAGATGCCGATGATGGATGGCATCACGGCGGTGCGGCACATCATGCAACGCTGCCCGACCCCGGTATTGATGTTCTCCTCGCTGACCCATGAAGGCGCCCGGGTCACCCTCGATGCGCTGGACGCCGGCGCGGTGGATTTCCTGCCGAAGAATTTCGAAGACATCTCCCGCAACCCGGAGAAGGTCAAACAACTGCTGTGCGAGAAGATTCTCAGCATTTCGCGCAGTAACCGTCGCGCCAATACCTACAGCGCACCGGCCCCGGTCGCCGCGCCAGCCCCCACGCCTGCGCCTTCGAGCGTCAGCAGTTACGGCAGCAGCACGCCTGTGCGCGCGGCTCCGGCACCGATTCCGGCGCGTAGCTACGCACCGACACCGGCCCCGGCATCGTCCGGCCCGTCGTCGCCCGCGCCAAAACGCAAAGCCTACAAACTGGTGGCCATTGGCACGTCCACGGGCGGTCCGGTTGCCCTGCAACGGGTGTTGACCCAGTTACCGGCCAACTTCCCAGCCCCGATCGTACTGATCCAGCACATGCCGGCCGCCTTCACCAAGGCCTTCGCCGAACGTCTGGACAAGCTCTGCCGCATCAGCGTCAAGGAAGCCGAGGATGGCGACATCCTGCGTCCGGGCCTGGCGCTGCTGGCACCGGGTGGCAAGCAAATGATGATCGACGGCCGTGGGGCGGTGAAAATCCTGCCGGGCGACGAGCGTCTGAACTACAAACCGTGCGTGGACATCACTTTCGGTTCCGCAGCCAAGTCCTACGGCGACAAAGTTCTGGCGGTCGTACTGACCGGCATGGGCGCCGACGGTCGTGAAGGCGCACGTCTGCTCAAGCAGGGCGGCAGCGCGATCTGGGCTCAGGATGAAGCCAGCTGCGTGATCTACGGCATGCCGATGGCTATCGTCAAAGCCGATCTCGCCGACGCGATCTACGGTCTGGACGATATTGGCAGGCACTTGGTCGAGGCGTGTATCTGATGGATGTTTTAAGCCTTATCGGGATCATCATGGCGTTTGTCGCCATCATTGGCGGCAACTACCTTGAAGGCGGTCACCTCGGCGCATTGGCCAACGGCCCGGCTGCGCTGATCGTACTCGGTGGGACCATCGGCGCGGCGTTGCTGCAATCGCCGATGAGCGCCTTCAAGCGTGCCATGCAAATCATTGGCTGGATTCTGTTTCCGCCTCGCGTTGACCTGGCCGGCGGCATCGACCGCGTCGTCAACTGGAGCCTGACCGCGCGCAAGGAAGGTTTGCTCGGTCTGGAAGGGGTGGCCGATGCCGAACCTGACAGCTACTCGCGCAAAGGCCTGCAACTGCTGGTCGACGGCGCCGAGCCGGAAGCGATTCGCAGCATTCTGGAAGTGGATTTCTACACCCAGGAAAGCCGTGACATCGAAGCCGCAAAAGTCTTCGAAAGCATGGGCGGCTACGCGCCGACCATCGGCATCATCGGCGCGGTGATGGGCCTGATCCATGTCATGGGCAACCTGGCCGATCCGACGCAACTGGGCAGCGGCATTGCCGTCGCCTTCGTCGCGACCATCTACGGCGTGGCCAGTGCCAACCTGGTGTTGCTGCCGATTGCCGCCAAGCTCAAGTCCGTCGCGTTACGCCAGTCGCGTTATCGCGAAATGTTGCTGGAAGGGATCCTGTCGATCGCCGAAGGTGAAAACCCTCGCTCTATTGAGTTGAAGCTTCAGGGCTTCATGGATTGATGGGGGATATGGACCATGGCACGTCGCAGGCAACCTGAAGAACATGTAAACCATGAACGCTGGCTCGTTTCCTACGCCGACTTCATCACGTTGCTGTTCGCGTTTTTCGTGGTCATGTACTCGATCTCTTCGATCAACGAAGGCAAGTACAAAGTCATTTCGCAAGCGTTGATTGGGGTCTTCGCCGACGCCGATCGCTCCCTCAAGCCCATTCCGGTTGGCGAAGAGCGGCCAATGACCGTGACCCCGGCCAAGCCGCTGGTCAAGGACAGCGAGCAGGTCGACGCCGGTTTAGCAGGCGCCAGCGATCCGCTGAAAAGCATCGCCGATGACATCAGCGCGGCGTTTGGCGACTTGATCAAGTCCAACCAGATGACCGTGCACGGCAACGAGCTGTGGGTCGAGATCGAGCTCAACTCCAGCCTGTTGTTCGGCAGCGGCGACGCCATGCCCAGCGACATGGCGTTCAACATCATCGACAAGGTCGCCGGCATTCTGAAACCGTTCGACAACCCGATCCACGTCGAAGGATTTACCGACGATCAACCGATCCGCACCGCGCAATACCCGACCAACTGGGAGCTGTCCTCGGCCCGTTCGGCGAGCATCGTGCGCATGCTAGCGATGCAGGGCGTGAACCCGGGTCGCCTGGCGTCGGTGGGTTACGGCGAATTCCAGCCGGTGGCCAATAACGCCACCGCCGAGGGCCGTGCACGCAACCGTCGTGTCGTGCTGGTCGTGTCACGCAATCTCGATGTACGTCGCAGCCTCACCGGTACCGGAACCGCCCATACGCAACCGGATGCCGCGTTGAAGCGTGCTGGCACACAAACTGCACCGACCCCGGTCAAGTCGCCGGTACGAGAGAGCGCC
Source organism: Pseudomonas sp. LBUM1669 (assembly GCF_059695705.1). NCBI lineage: Bacteria > Pseudomonadati > Pseudomonadota > Gammaproteobacteria > Pseudomonadales > Pseudomonadaceae > Pseudomonas > Pseudomonas sp. LBUM1669. Next base: position 1,935,483 of record NZ_CP166784.1, read on the forward strand.
GTCAATTCTCCGTCGCCTGCATCAACACGTTGAGCTATTTCTCGGTCGAGCGTATCGACCGGGAGGAACATTTCGAATGAGAGTCTGGGCCGTTGCCAATCAAAAGGGTGGTGTTGGTAAAACCACTTCCTCTATCGCTTTAGCCGGTTTGCTGGCCGAGGCGGGCAAGCGCGTGGTCGTGGTCGATCTCGACCCCCACGGCTCCATGACCAGCTACTTCGGCTACGACCCCGACAGCCTGGAACACAGCAGCTACGACTTGTTCCTGCACAAGGGCAGCGTGCCGCAAGGTTTGCCCGGTCAGTTGCTGCTGCCGACCAGTGACGAACGCATTTCGCTGTTGCCGTCGAGCACCGCTCTGGCCACGCTTGAACGTCAGTCGCCGGGCCAGAGTGGTTTGGGCCTGGTGATTGCCAAGAGCCTGGCGCAGCTGTGGCAGGACTTCGATTACGCCGTGATCGACAGCCCGCCGTTGCTCGGCGTACTGATGGTCAATGCCTTGGCGGCGAGCCAGCAGTTGGTCATTCCGGTGCAGACTGAACACCTGGCCGTCAAAGGCCTGGAACGCATGGTCAACACCCTGGCAATGATCAACCGCTCACGCAAAGTGGCGTTGCCGTTCACCATCATTCCGACTCTGTTCGACCGCCGCACCCAGGCGTCCCTCGGGACCCTTCGCGTGCTGCGCGACAAATACCCGGAAGAGATCTGGCAAGGCTACATCCCGATCGACACGCGCCTGCGGGATGCGAGCCGGGCCGGGCTGACGCCTTCGCAATTCGACGGCAAGAGCCGTGGGGTTCTCGCTTATCGCGCCTTGCTCAAGCATTTGCTGGCAGCACAACTTGTCCCGCAGGTGGCCTGAGATGAATCGGCCGGTGAAAATCACCTCGCGTCCGCAACTGGCGCTCCAGTCGTATCTGGACAGCCTGCTGATGGAGGCGACTGAAGAGTTGCCGCTGGAAGTGGAAGCGGTGGCTGAAGTCATTGAGGTTGTCGAAGCGGTAGAGGTTGAGGCTGCGCTGGACGAGTTCCAGGCAGCCGTGCTTGAAGAGCAGGCGCGTGATGCGCAGAAGTCCGTCGTGACCGCTGCACCTGTCGTAGCGCCCGTGGCGGCTCCGGTCGCTGCACCGGTCGCAAAAGCACCGGTGGTACTCGAAGAAGCGCCGGCACCGGTTCTGGCGTCGGTATCGACCCTCGCACCGTTGCTGCAAACCCTGGTGCCGCCGCTGGTCGAAGTCCATCTGCCGCCGAGCAACACGCCGCCACCGGTAGAAACTGACGGTCGCCCGGCGTGGGCCGCCGAGCCGTTCGAATGCCTGCTGTTCGATGTCGCCGGGTTGACCCTGGCGGTGCCGCTGGTGTGCCTGGGCTCGATTTATTCGCTGGCCGGTCACGAGCTGACGCCGCTGTTCGGTCAGCCGGAGTGGTTCCTCGGGATCCTGCCGAGTCAGGCCGGCAACCTGAAAGTCCTCGACACCGCGCGCTGGGTCATGCCCGACCGCTACCGCGATGATTTCCGCCAGGGCCTGCAATACGTCATTTCGGTTCAGGGCTACGAGTGGGGGCTGGCGGTGCATCAGGTCAGTCGCTCATTGCGCCTGGACCCGAACGAAATCAAATGGAGAAGTCATCGAGGTCAGCGGCCATGGCTCGCCGGCACGGTGATTGAGCACATGTGTGCGCTGCTGGACGTTTCTGCCCTGGCCGAGTTGATCGCCAGCGGTGGGGCAAAGCACATGGGCGGCAGCAAGCCGCTACACAAACCGACATAGCTGCCGACATAACAAGTATGCGACGGCATTGTTGAATGCCGCCACACAGAACACACACCGCCAGAAGCGGTTTTTCGAGGGGTCAGGGTATGAGTAGTCAAGCGACGAATGCAAAAGGTTCCGAAGATCCGATCCTGCAATGGGTAACCTTCAAGCTGGACAATGAAACCTACGGCATCAACGTGATGCGCGTTCAGGAAGTCCTGCGTTACACCGAAATCGCCCCGGTCCCGGGTGCCCCGAGCTACGTGCTGGGCATCATCAACCTGCGCGGTAACGTGGTCACCGTCATCGACACCCGTCAGCGCTTCGGCCTGATGAATGCCGAGATCAGCGACAACACCCGTATCGTGATCATCGAAGCCGACAAGCAAGTGGTCGGGATCATGGTCGATAGCGTGGCCGAAGTGGTTTACCTGCGTCAGTCGGAAATCGAGACCGCGCCGAACGTCGGTAACGAAGAGTCCGCCAAGTTCATCCAAGGCGTGTGCAACAAGAACAACGAACTGCTGATCCTGGTCGAACTGGACAAGATGATGAGCGAAGAAGAATGGTCGGACCTGGAGAACATCTGATTGATTCTTGAGGTAGCGGTCATTGTCCTGTTCCTTTTCTGGGCAGGCACGCTGGCAATGTTCCTGGCGTACATCCGCAGCCAGCGCGTGATCGCGGCGCAACAGGCCGAGGGTGATGCGCTGCGCGATCAGCGCATCAAGGACCTGGCCAAGCGCGTCGACGATTATCAGCGCGGCAACGTGCGCATGGGTGAAGACCTGCACGAACTGCGCGCCGTCGTCGGTCCCTTGCCGGACAAACTGGCTCAGCTGGAACAGCGCGATCCGTCGAGCCTGTCGTTTGCACAGGCGGCACGATTGGTCGGGATGGGGGCTACCGTTGATGAACTGACTCAGTCGTGTGGTTTGACCCAGGCTGAAGCGGAGTTGATGCGCAAGCTTCACCGGAACTGAGATAGCCAATCGCGAGCAGGCTCACTCCCACAGTAGATCTTCAGTGAACACATTCTGTGCACGCCAAAGATCCAATGTAGGAGTGAGCCTGCTCGCGATGGCGTCCTCGAAACCTCAGTAGTCATCCCCGCGTTCGGTAATGTCCTTCTCCAGCACGACCGCCTCTGGATCATGCCCCGCCGGAAACTTGCCCTTCAAACTCCACGCAAAAGCAATAATCTCGGCAATCGTGCGGTACAACTCCTCCGGAATGCTGTCCCCCAACTCCATCTTCGCCAGCAGCCTTACCAGCTCCGGGTTCTCATAGATCGGCACTTCGCATTCGCGAGCAATTTTCAAAATCGCTTCCGCCAGTTCTTCGTCACCTTTGGCCGTGAGGGTAGGGGCATGGGTGCCGTCGTATTTGAGGGCGATGGCCTGGCGTGGGGTGTTGGGGTTTCTCATGCGGTTTCGTCAACCCAGCGTTGTTCGAGGCGGGTTTGAGGGCCTTGTGGTGGTGTGCCGAGGTGGCAGTCGAGATCGCCGACGTTCAGCCCGGAATCCAGCAAGCGCTGGCGCAGCGCGGCCAGATTGCTTTCGATCAGGCTGGCGGTGTAAGGGCGTTCGGCCCAGAGCTGGCTGGACAGGCTGCCCTTGATCAACTGCGCCTGAATCTGCAACGGGCCCAGCGGTTCCATGTCGAACGCCAGGTCCACGCGCCACAGGGGCTGTTTCGGCTCGCGTTCGTCTCGGCGTTCGTGGGGTGGTTCTTTCTCGGGTGCTTCTTCGCGCTGGAATTTGACCTGCAGCGGCACGATGTCCTGCAAATTGCGCATCGGGATTTCCAGCTGCCAGGTGCTGAGCAGTCGTCCATCGTCAGTGACGCCGGTTTGCTCAAGACTCGATAATTGATGGCTTTGCAGGCGCGAGACGGCCGCCGCAGCCAGACGCAGCAACTGTTCCAGATCGTCTTCGCCGTCGTGGCTTTGCAGCAGCCGTTCGGGCAGCGGGAAACTGGCGGGCAGCGGCTTTGCGCTGACCTGGCCGAGCATGCCGAGGGCGCTGCGCACGAAACTCGGCATGGACTGGACCAAGGTGTTGGCCGCGATGATCGCGTTGAGATTGGTGTTGGCCGGCAGCCCCGGCGTCAGTTGCGCGATCAGCTTGAGCAGATCGCCTTTCATGTCCGGCGCCAATGTCGGGTTTTGTCCACTCAGCAATTTCGCTTCGAGGAACAGCCCGCTATTGGCCAGCGCCTGGGCGAGGCCTTTTGGCGTACTCAGTTGCTGAACGTCCGGCAAACCGGCCAGCAGTTTTTCCACGGCAACACGTAGGTCGCTGGAGGTCTGGTCCGACGGTGGCAGGTTTTGCAGCACCTTTATCAAGCCATCCAGCGAACCTTGGCGGCTCTGCTGACTGACCAATTGCTGGGTGACCGCCAACTGCTCCTGACGATTGCTCAGCGGCACGAACTTCAAGGTTTGCGTGTCCTGCACCAAGGCGCTCAACAACGTACTGATGCGCAGCGGCGTAGGGCTGTCGATGCTCAGCGTGCTGCCGCTCAACGCGGTGTTGAGCAGGCTCACCATCGAACGAAACACCGTCGGCTGGCCCGGCACCTGCGGCAACACCTGCGAAGTCAGCACTTTACCCTGCAACAACGTCCCGACAGGCAATTGCGCCGTGTCGATGCGGGTGAGGGTGGCGACGCTGGAAGCAATGGCCTGTTGCACCGTGATCGCCAGATTGCTGGCTGACGGCTGGGTGATCGCCAGGCTGGTGCCCTGGGGCAGCGGCTGGGTGCTGGTGGCCTGGACCGTGGTCTGGCGACCGCTGTCGAGGGTGACTTTGAGCAACAGTTGAAAGGTCTGATCCGCTTGCTTGAGCGACAGCACTTCGGCCTTGGCGGTCTGGCCGGGTGTGATCAGGCCCTCCATCGGCGTCAGCAGCTTGAGCAGATCGCCACTCACCACCAACGGCCGCGAAGTCGCGGGCGTGGTCTGTGGTAGCGGGAGGATGTTCATTTCGCCTGTCATACGCGGTCACAACCTGAGGAAAATGCACTCTTTAGAGTAGGGCATGGCATGTATAATGCCGCCCGTCTTTCGGGGAGTGGCGAAAACATTGCATTTGTTTGACGCAGCTCTCTAGAACAGGCCGCCAATGCATCTATGCTGCATCTCTTTAGCGGCCGCTCCGCCGCCGACTTGAACCGCAAAAGGCCCGTGATCTCTTGACCAGTCCTGTCCTGCAAACCGTTGCCCTCGCTTGTGAGCGAGACCTTCGGCTGCTTTTCGAAAATCTCGAATTGAGACTGGCCAGTGGCGAAATGGTGCAAATCAGTGGCCCCAACGGCAGTGGCAAAACCAGCCTTTTACGTCTGCTGTCCGGATTGATGCAGCCGACCGCCGGTCAAGTGTTGCTCAACGGCCAGCCGCTGAACGACCAGCGCCTTGAACTGGCGCGCAACCTGCTGTGGATCGGGCATGCCGCCGGGATCAAGGACTTGCTGACGCCGGAAGAAAACCTGATCTGGCTCTGCGCCCTGCATCAACCCGCTTCCCACGAGGCGATCTGGCAAGCGCTGGCCGATGTCGGACTGCGCGGTTTCGAGGATGTTCCCTGCCACACGTTGTCCGCCGGCCAGAAGCGCCGTGTAGCGTTGGCTCGGCTGTATCTGGACAGCCCGCCGCTGTGGATCCTCGACGAGCCGTTCACTGCGCTCGATAAACAAGGCGTGGCGCAACTCGAAGAACACCTTGCCGCCCACTGTGAGCGCGGCGGCATGGTGGTGCTGACCACCCACCACACGCTGAGCCGAATGCCGGCCGGCTATCGCGATATCGATCTGGGGAAGTGGGCCGTATGAGTGTTTTCGGCCTGTTGGTCGCCCGTGAGGCCCGCCTGCTGTTCCGCCGTCCGGCTGAACTGGCCAATCCGTTGGTATTTTTCGCGATCGTCGTTTCCCTGTTCCCTTTGGCGGTCGGTCCCGAGTCTCAATTGTTGCAAATCTTGTCTCCGGGGCTGGTCTGGGTCGCGGCCCTTTTATCGGTCCTGCTCTCGCTGGACGGGCTCTTCCGCAGTGATTTCGAAGACGGATCGCTTGAACAGTGGGTCCTTTCGTCGCACCCCCTGCCTCTTCTGGTTTTGGCCAAGGTACTGGCACACTGGGCCTTCTCTGGCCTGGCACTGGTTTTGCTCGCTCCACTGCTGGCGTTGATGCTCGGTTTGCCAACCGGCTGTCTGCCGGTGTTGCTGCTTTCTTTATTGCTGGGTACACCGGTGCTGAGCCTGCTCGGTGCGGTGGGCGCAGCCCTGACGGTGGGATTGAAGCGTGGCGGCCTGTTGCTGGCGCTGCTGATTCTGCCGCTGTACATCCCGGTGTTGATTCTCGGCAGTGGCGCCTTGCAGGCGGCCCTGCAGGGCATGCCGGCGACCGGTTATCTCTTGTGGCTTGGTAGCCTGACCGCCCTGGCGATAACGCTGACACCGTTTGCAATAGCTGCTGGCCTGAAGATCAGCGTCGGCGAATAATGAGGTCTGGTCAAAATTTGATCAGTAAAGACCCTGTGCTCTTCATAGCGAAGAGCAACCGTGATGGAAACAGTAATGAACTGGACCTGGTTTCATAAGCTCGGCTCGCCCAAATGGTTTTACGGCATCAGTGGCAAACTGCTGCCGTGGCTGAGCATCGCCGCAGTGCTGCTGATCGGCGTCGGCGTGGTCTGGGGCCTGGCCTTCGCGCCGCCTGACTACCAGCAAGGCAACAGCTTTCGCATCATCTATATCCACGTTCCGGCCGCCATGCTGGCGCAGTCCGTCTACGTCATGCTGGCGGTGTGCGGCATCGTCGGGCTGGTCTGGAAAATGAAACTGGCCGACGTCGCCCTGCAATGCGCGGCGCCCATCGGTGCCTGGATGACCGCCGTGGCGCTGGTCACCGGCGCGATCTGGGGCAAACCGACCTGGGGCTCGTGGTGGGTCTGGGATGCGCGACTGACGTCCATGCTTATTCTGCTGTTTCTGTACTTCGGTCTTATTGCGCTGGGCAACGCGATCAGTAATCGTGACAGCGCGGCCAAGGCCTGCGCGGTATTGGCGATTGTCGGCGTGATCAACATCCCGATCATCAAATACTCGGTGGAGTGGTGGAACACCCTGCACCAGGGCGCGACCTTCACCCTCACCGAAAAACCGGCAATGCCCGCCGAGATGTGGCTGCCATTGTTGCTGACGGTGCTGGGTTTCTACTGTTTCTTCGGCGCGGTGTTGTTGCTGCGCATGCGCCTTGAAGTGCTCAAGCGCGAAGCCCGGGCCAGTTGGGTGAAAGCTGAAGTGCAGAACAGTCTGGAGGCCGTTCGATGAGTTTTGCTTCATTCGGCGACTTCCTCGCCATGGGCCATCACGCCCTGTATGTCTGGTCAGCCTATGGCATCTGCCTGGCGGTGCTGGCCCTCAACGTGGCGGCGCCGATCCTGGCCCGCAAGCGGTATCTGCAACAAGAGGCGCGTCGTTTGCGCCGGGAGAACGGCAAGTGAATCCGCTGCGCAAAAAGCGTCTTATCATCATTCTCGCGATCCTGGTGGGTGTCGGCGCTGCCGTCGGCCTGGCCCTGAGCGCCCTGCAGCAGAACATCAATCTGTTTTACACCCCGACCCAGATCGCCAACGGCGAAGCCCCGCAAGACACGCGCATTCGCGCCGGCGGCATGGTCGAGAAGGGCTCGCTGCAACGTTCCGGCGATTCGCTGGACGTGAAATTTATCGTCACCGACTTCAGCAAATCCGTGACCATCAGCTACCGCGGCATCCTCCCGGACCTGTTCCGTGAAGGGCAGGGCATCGTGGCCTTGGGCAAACTCAACGCTGACGGCGTGGTGGTTGCCGACGAAGTGCTGGCCAAGCACGATGAAAAGTACATGCCGCCGGAAGTGACCAAGGCTTTGAAAGACAGCGGTCAATCTGCTCCAACGCCCGCGAAGGAGGGTTGATCGATGACATCCGCACTGTTTATTCCTGAACTCGGCCACTTGGCCATGATCCTGGCGCTGTGTTTTGCGCTGGTCCAGGCCATCGTGCCATTGCTCGGCGCCTGGCGCGGTGACCGTTTGTGGATGAGCCTCGCTCAGCCAGCGGCCTGGGGCCAGTTCGCCTTTTTGCTGTTCGCCTTTGGCTGCCTGACGTACGCGTTCATGGCCGACGACTTCTCCGTCGCCTACGTGGCCAGCAACTCCAACAGCGCCTTGCCGTGGTACTACAAGTTCAGCGCGGTGTGGGGCGCTCACGAAGGCTCGCTGCTGCTCTGGGCCTTGATCCTCGGCGGCTGGACCTTTGCGGTGTCGGTGTTCTCCCGGCAGTTGCCGCAAGTGATGCTGGCCCGCGTGCTGGCGGTGATGGGCATGATCAGCACCGGTTTCCTGCTGTTCCTGATCCTCACCTCGAACCCGTTCGCACGGATCCTGCCGCAGATTCCGGCGGACGGTCGCGACCTCAATCCCTTGCTGCAAGACATCGGCCTGATCGTTCACCCACCGATGCTGTACATGGGTTATGTCGGTTTCTCCGTAGCGTTCGCGTTCGCCATCGCTGCCTTGCTGGGCGGTCGTCTTGATGCGGCGTGGGCGCGCTGGTCGCGTCCATGGACCATCGTTGCCTGGGCCTTCCTCGGGATCGGCATCACCCTGGGTTCGTGGTGGGCGTACTACGAACTCGGCTGGGGCGGCTGGTGGTTCTGGGACCCGGTGGAAAACGCCTCGTTCATGCCATGGCTCGTCGGTACGGCGCTGATTCACTCGTTGGCGGTCACGGAAAAACGTGGCGTGTTCAAGAGCTGGACCGTGTTGCTGGCCATTGCCGCGTTCTCGTTGAGCTTGCTCGGTACGTTCCTGGTGCGTTCCGGCGTGCTGACCTCGGTTCACGCCTTTGCCTCCGACCCTGAGCGCGGCGTGTTCATCCTGATTTTCCTGCTGTTCGTGGTCGGCGGTTCGCTGACGCTGTTCGCCCTGCGCGCCCCGGTAGTTAAGAGTCACGTCGGCTTCAATCTGTGGTCCCGGGAAACCCTGCTGCTGGGCAACAACCTGGTGCTGGTGGTGGCGGCGTCGATGATTCTGCTGGGCACCTTGTATCCGCTGATTCTCGATGCGATGACCGGTGCCAAGCTGTCGGTCGGCCCGCCGTACTTCAACGCGCTGTTCATTCCGTTGATGGCGTTGCTGATGATGGTGATGGCCGTCGGCATGCTGGTGCGCTGGAAAGACACCCCGGTCAAATGGCTGATGAGCATGCTGACCCCAGTGTTGCTCGGCAGTGCCGCGTTGGCCGTGGTGGCCGGCGTCGCTTATGGCGATTTCAACTGGGCGGTGATCGCCACGTTCATGCTCGCGGCGTGGGTGCTGTTGGCCGGTGTGCGCGACATCCTCGACAAGACCCGCCACAAAGGCCTGATCAAAGGTCTGCCGACTCTGACCCGCAGCTACTGGGGCATGCAGATCGCGCACTTGGGCATCGCCGTGTGTGCCCTTGGCGTCGTGCTGTCGAGCCAGAACAGTGCCGAGCGCGACTTGCGCCTGGCGCCGGGCGAGTCCATGGACCTGGCCGGTTATCACTTCGTGTTCGAAGGCGCCAAGCACTACGAAGGTCCGAACTTCACCTCCGACAAGGGCACCGTTCGGGTGATCCGCGATGGCAAGGAAGTCAGCGTGTTGCACCCGGAAAAACGCCTCTACACCGTGCAGAACTCGGTGATGACCGAAGCCGGGATCGACGCCGGTTTCACCCGTGACATCTACGTCGCACTCGGCGAACCGCTGGGCGATGGCGCCTGGGCCGTGCGTGTCCACGTCAAACCGTTCGTGCGCTGGATCTGGTTCGGCGGGCTGCTGACAGGTTTCGGCGGGTTGCTGGCGGCGCTGGATCGCCGTTATCGGGTCAAGGTGAAAAGCCGCGTGCGTGAAGCGCTGGGCATGACGGGAGCCACGGCATGAGACGTTGGTTAATGCTGTTGCCACTGGCGATTTTTCTGGTGGTGGCTGTTTTCCTGTATCGCGGGTTGTACCTGGACCCGGCCGAGTTGCCTTCGGCGATGATCGGCAAGCCGTTCCCGGCGTTTTCCCTGCCGACCGTGGAGGGCGACAAGACCCTGACCAAAGCCGACATTCTCGGTAAACCGGCACTGGTCAACGTCTGGGCCACTTGGTGCATCGCCTGCAAGGTCGAGCATCCGGTATTGAACAAGCTGGCCCAGCAGGGCGTGACGATTTATGGCATCAACTATAAGGACGTCAACGCCGACGCGAAGAAGTGGCTGGTGGAATTCCACAACCCTTACCAGTTGGGCATCAGTGACGCGGAGGGCTCGCTGGGCCTGAATCTCGGTGTGTACGGCGCCCCGGAAACCTTTTTCATCGACGCCAAAGGCATCATCCGCGACAAGTTCGTCGGAGTGATCGACGAACAGGTCTGGCGCGAAAAACTGGCGGCCAAGTATCAGGCACTGGTCGATGAGGCCAAGCCATGAAGCGCTGGATAGCCGCCGCTGTATTAGGTTTGAGCATGGCCGGTGTTGCACACGGCGCCATCGACACCTACGAGTTCGCCAAAGAAGGTGATCGCGAGCGTTTTCGCGAGTTGACCAAAGAGCTGCGTTGCCCCAAGTGCCAGAATCAGGACATCGCCGATTCCAACGCACCCATCGCCGCCGACCTGCGCAAAGAGATTTTCCGCATGTTGGGCGAGGGCAAGGACAATCAGCAGATCATCGACTTCATGGTTGATCGCTACGGTGATTTCGTCCGCTACAAACCCGCTCTGAACGCCAAGACCGCTTTGCTCTGGTTCGGCCCGGCCGGCCTGCTGCTGGGCGGTTTTGTGATCATCGCCGTGATCGTCCGCCGTCGTCGCGTGCAACGCGCTGACACCAAGGATGAGCTCTCTGCCGAGGAGCGTGAGCGCCTCGACCACCTGTTGGATAAAACCAAGAATGATTGATTTCTGGCTCGCTGCAGGTCTGCTACTTCTGGTTGCCCTGAGTTTTCTGCTGATCCCTGTTTTGCGTGGCCGTCGCGCTCAACTTGAAGAGGATCGTACTGCCCTGAACGTCGCGCTGTATCAGGAGCGCGTGGCTGAGTTGCAAACCGAGCAGGAAGAGGGCGTGCTCAACGCTGCTCAACTGGAAACCGGTCGCGCCGAAGCTGCCCGTGAGTTGCTCGCCGACACCGAAGGCGTCGAGGCACCGCGCGTGTCCCGCCTTGGCAAACCGTGGCCCTTGCTGGCGGCGATTCTGGTGCCGGTCCTGGGGCTGGGCTTGTACCTGCATTACGGTGCCAGCGACAAGGTTGAACTGACCCGCGAATTCGCCCAGGCGCCGCAGTCGATGGAAGAGATGACCCAGCGTCTGGAGCGCGCGGTCGCGGCGCAGCCGGATTCGGCTGAAGGCTTGTACTTCCTCGGTCGCACCTACATGGCTCAGGACCGTCCTGGCGACGCGGCGAAGATCTTCGAGCGCACGGTGAACCTGGCCGGTCGTCAGCCGGAGCTGCTCGGCCAATGGGCCCAGGCCCAGTACTTCGCCGATGGCAAAAAGTGGTCGGACAAGATTCAGGCGTTGACTGACGAAGCGCTGAAAGCCGATCCGAAAGAAGTCACCAGCCTTGGCCTGCTGGGCATCGCGGCGTTTGAAAGCCAGCGGTATCAGGACGCCATCGACTACTGGAATCGCCTGTTGGCGCAACTGCCGCCGGAGGACAGTTCCCGTGCCGCGCTGCAAGGCGGGATCACGCGAGCCACCGAGAAACTCGAAGCCAGCGGTGGCAAAGTCGCCCAGGCTCCAGCGGCCAAAGCGGCAGCGAAGCTTACAGTCACCGTCGATCTGGCGCCCGAGCTCAAAGCCAAGGTTCTGCCCGGCGACAGCGTGTTCATTTTCGCCCGCGCGACCTCGGGTCCACCGGCACCGCTGGCCGCCAAGCGTCTGACCGTGGCTGATCTGCCGGCCACCGTCGAACTGGGCGATGCCGACGCAATGATGCCGCAGTTGAAACTGTCGAACTTCCCTGAAGTCCAACTGGTTGCGCGCATCTCTCGCGCCGGCCAACCAACGGCCGGCGAATGGATCGGTCGCAGCCAGCCTCTGGCCAGCAGCAGCACGACGCAGCAAACACTGACCATCGACAGCCCGGACAAATGACAGGAAACGCCACTATGACCACCATCGCTCGTATCACCCTGCTCAGTATGGTTTTGGGGTTAAGCGCTTGTGTGGTCCAACGGCCCCCTGAGCAGCCAACCCCGCCACCGATCCCGCCGTCGCAGCCAAGTACCAAACCGGCGCCCTCGACAGCGCCGAGTAAACCGACCACCCCGGCCAAACCCGCCAAGCCGCTGCCACGCACTTCCGCCAGCTTCGCGCCGCCACCGGGGGGCAACAGCCATTGGGATGCCAAGCTTGGCGTCTATGTGCTTGATGACCAACCCAACACCTTCTACCGCCAGCGCACCTACTACCGCTGGAACAACGGCTGGAGCCGGTCGATCAGCCCGAACGGGCCATGGGAAGAGACCAATATCCATGGTGTGCCGGGTGGGTTGGGGCGGCAGTTCGGGGAGTAAACAGAAACGGCGATCCCAGGATCGCCGTTTTGCTTTCTGAGCGTTTCTCAGACCTCTTTTATCAGCACCCCTTGCACATACTTCACAAACGCCCGAGCCTTTGCGCTGGCCATTCTGCCTGTGGGAAACACCGCCCAAAGGTCCTGATTCGGCAACGTCCAATCCTTCATCACTTCCCTGACCGCGCCGTTCGCCAGTTCCGGTGCAAACATCCATTCGGACGCTATCGTCAGCCCTTGATGGGCGAGCACGGCTGCACGCAGACCTTCGGCGACGTTGACGCGGATTCGGCCGTTGATGATCACTGCCTGTTCTTCCGAGGCCTTGCGGAACTGCCAATTGGCACCACCGCCCAAGGTGTAGATGACTGCTTGGTGTTTGCTCAGATCGGCAGGGCAGGTGGGCTCGCGGTGTTTTTCGAAATAGGCTGGCGTGCCCAGCACCATGCGCCGACACTCGGCGATCTTGCGGGCGGTCAGGCCGGAGTCACTCAGGGCGCCCATGCGCAGGGCGATGTCGACGCCTTCTTCCACCAGATTGACGTTGCGATCGTCCAGCATCAAATCGATGTTCAGGTCCGGGTTCTGATCGAGAAATGGCCCCAGATGCGGAACGATATGCAGCCGGCCGAAGGTCACGGCAGCGCAGATGCGCAGGTTACCGCTCAGACCGCTGGCGGCGCCGCGTGCTGCGTTGTCGGCTTCATTGGCTTCTTCGATGGCACGCTTGGAGCGTTCGAAAAAGGCCAGGCCAGCCTCGGTGGGTGTCAGGCCACGGGTTGATCGCAGCAGCAGCCGAACGGCAAGGCGCGCCTCCAATTGCGCGATGACTTTCGAGACGGCGGGCTGGCCGATATTCAAGCGCCGGGCGGCGGCGGAAAACGAACCGGTTTCCACCACGTAGACGAAGGTTTCCATTGCGCCGAGGCGGTCCATCTCAGGTCCTTGTGAAGATCAAGGGGGATTTTGCCGGTGGTCAGAACGCGGCTTTGCCTATGGAGGAGCCGCCGTCGACAAACAAGGTCTGCCCGGTGATAAACCCGCTTTGCTCGGACAACAAAAACGCAATGGCCGCCGCGATCTCTTGTGGCTGCCCCAGTCGTCCCATCGGCACACCCGCTAGATACCGCGCTTCACCTTCGCTGCCCGGCGGGTTGTTGGCGCGAAACAGCTCTGTTTCAGTCGGCCCCGGCGCCACGGCGTTCACGGTCACACCGGTTTGCGCCAATTCCAGCGCCCAAGAGCGCGTGAAGCTGATCATCGCCGCCTTGGCCGCCGCGTAGGCCGTGCGCTGGGTGATGCCGAGTACGGTCAGACTGGAAATATTCACCACCCGACCCCAGCCCTTGGCGCGCATATTTGGCAGCAACGCCTGAGTGGCCTGCAACGCCGAATGCAGGTTGACCCGCATCACGTCATCAAACGTATCGAGGTCGATTTCGCCCAGCACTTGCGGGCGAACCAGGCCGACGTTGTTCACCAGTCCATCAAATTCATACGTCCTGGCCAGATCCGCCAGTACTTCCTGAGTCAGTGCCCTGTCGCTCAGATCCAGCGGAAACAGAATGCCGGGGAAGGACAGGTCCGGCGTCCGGGCAATCCCGACCACCCGATGCCCCGCACGGTCCAGATGTTCGGCCACTGCCCGGCCGATGCCTTTGCTGGCACCGGTAATGAGAAAGGTACGTCGGGTCATTGCACACTCCTTGAAAGCACATGCCGCCGGGGCAGGCGGCCGTTGAACGGGTCAGCCGCGAATCGCATCCAGCATCGCTTCAGGCTTTGGACGCTGAGTGTAATCCGGGTTGGCCTTGGCGGTAACGAATCAGGTGAGATCAATCCTGACCGCAGGGGCGAATGGCGGTCAGGTGAAGTTTTGGGATTCATGCTTGGGGGCATGAAGGATTCACATCCTGAAAAACAACGTGAACAGACCCTGCCTGGTTTCTATGGTGCAGTGGCGCTCCATTAAGGTGGTTTTTGCTGGAGGAACCGTTGTGCACTATCCAATCATTATCGAGTGGGGAGATGAGAGGACTGCGACAGGTATTCAAATACCAGATATCCCGGGTGCTGTGACTGCCGGGGATACGTTCGAGGAGGCATATGACGCCGCCGTCGAAATCGCGCAGATACTTCTGCAACAAATGGAGGCGCAGGGGCTGGATATTCCGGTGCCCACATTGGTGAGCGAGCATCGAGGTAATCCGGAATTTTCAGGCAGAGGTTGGGGGATGTTGAAGATTTGAAGTGCGGAACATCAGTCGCACATCAATCACGAGCAAGCCTTCCTGTGGGAGCGGGGCTTGCCCGCGAAGCTTTTGAAGGTTCACGCGGTCGCCAACGAGCTCTTTTCGGAAACACTCAAAAACCGCAACAACGCCAACAGCGGAAACGCACTGCCCACAATCACGATCCACAACCAGCCACCGTGCTCATACACCGCACTGGCCACCGAGGATCCGAACGCGCCGCCGATGAAAATGCTGGTCATGTACAGCGCATTCAGGCGGCTGCGGCTTTTGGCGTCGAGGGCGTAGACCGCGCGTTGACCGAGGACCATGTTCATCTGCACGCAGAAGTCGAGGACCACGCCGGTGACTGCGAGGCCGATGACGCTGTAGACCGGATGGATGAACGCTGGCAGGAAGCTCAGGCTGGCGAACAGCAGGGCCAGTAATGAAGCGATGCGAGTGTGGCCGGCATCGGCCAGTCGACCGGCGATAGGGGCGGCGATCGCACCGATGGCGCCGACCAGGGCGAAGATCGCGATCTGGGTTTGCGACAGGCCGTGATTTCGCGCCAGTTCCAGCGGCACGGCGGTCCAGAACAGGCTGAACGTGGCGAACATGCAACCCTGGTAAAACGCGCGCTGACGCAGCACTGGTTGCTGGCGCAACAGCGTCCACAGGGACCCCAGCAACTGGCCATAAGAGGCGCTGTGATCAGGCTGGCGCTTGGGAATCGTCAGCGCCAGCACGAGGCTGATCGCCGCCATCAACACCGCCGCGATCACAAACATCGCACGCCAGCCGAAGTGGTCAGCCACCAAGCTGGATACAGGCCGCGCCAACAGAATCCCCAGCAGCAAACCGCCCATGATCCCGCCGACGACCCGACCCCGTGATTCTTCCGGCGCAAGGTGTGCGGCCAGCGGAATCAGGATCTGCACCGACACCGAACTGAAACCCACCAGTAACGAGATCAGCAAAAACACATTCGGCTGATCGGTAAACGCTGCGCCCAACAGGCTGGCAATCGCCACCACGGTGGTGATGATCATCAGTCGGCGGTTTTCCAGCAGATCGCCTAGCGGCACCAGAAAGAACAAGCCAAGCGCGTAACCAATCTGGGTCAACGAAACAATCAGGCTGGCCATGGTGCTGGTCAGGCCGATGTCCGGCGCGATCAGGCCGATGATCGGTTGGGCGTAGTAGATGTTGGCCACAATAGCGCCGCAGCAAAAGGCGAACAGCAGCACCATGCCTTTGGTCATTGTCGCGGTGCTGTGAGGCACCTGGGTCGCTGGGTTCATAACGTGTCTCGCTGAACAGAAGGGAATGCGCGCAGGCTAAAGAGGAATCGGACTCGGCAAAAGAGAGTTTGGAGTGATAGCAATCATTCCTTTGCGGAATGAGTGACGGACGTATGGGCCGTCCATCGATGAACCTTGCGTCAAAATATCGAGGCTCGATGATACATTCACTTACATCCTGTTCGATAGCGTGCTTATGTTCTATCTTCACGATTCCTGACCGGAAGGCACTTCCATGAATGCGATGTTTCGTCACCTTATTCGCGGCGCTTCAGTTCTTGGCTTGATCGGCTTGTTCACAGTAGGGATCGCCCAGGCTGCCGATGCGCCGGGCATGCGCATTGGCGTTCGCGGCGAGATCAGCGGGGTGAGCCCGGATGTCTTGAAAGTCCACGTCAACACGGGTGAAAACGTGGTCATTAAACTGACCAACGACACCAAAGTCCGCGCCGTTACCCTCGCCAATATCGAAGACATCAGGCCCGGCAGCTACATTGGCTCAGCGGCCATACCGCAAGACGATGGCACCTTGAAGGCGCTGGAGGTCCATGTGTTCCCACCGGAACTGGCGGGCAGCGGCGACGGGCATCGGCCGTTCGATCTGGTCAAGGGCAGCAGCATGACCAACGGCAGCGTCGGCGATCTGGTGGTGAGCAATGGCCGGGTGTTGACCGTCAACTACAAGGGCGGCCAGCAGAAGATTCTGGTGCCGGACGATGTGCCGATCGTGAATCTGATGCCGGGGGATAGGAGTTTGCTGAAGGTGGGTGTGAAGATCGTAACGTTCGTCACCCAAAGTGCAGACGGGACACTGACCGCGCAGTCCATCTCGGCGGGCAAGGATGGCGTTACACCGCCAATGTAACGGCGAATCGAAATCCCTGTGGGAGCGGGCTTGCTCGCGAAAGCGGTGTGTCATTCAACATTGATGTCGACTGACACGGCCTCTTCGCGAGCAAGCCCGCTCCCACAGGGGATTATCAGTGAACACAAATCTTGTGCCACAAAAAAGGCGACCTCATCAGGTCGCCTTTTCGTTGGGCTCAGGAATTACTGACCGCTGTAAATCTGATCAAACACCCCACCGTCATTGAAGTGAGTCTTCTGTACGGTGCGCCAGTCACCAAAGGTCTTCTCCACCGACAGGAAATCCACTTTCGGGAAGCGATCGGTGTACTTGGCCAGCACCGCCGGATCACGCGGACGCAGGTAGTTGGCCGCCGCAATTTCCTGGCCTTCCGGCGACCACAGGTACTTCAGGTATTCCTCGGCTGCGGCGCGGGTGCCTTTCTTGTCGACGGTTTTGTCGACCACCGACACCGGCGGCTCGGCTTCAGCGGAGACGCTTGGGTAGATCACTTCAAACTGGTCACGACCAAACTCACGGGCAATCATTTCCGCTTCGTTTTCGAAGGTCACCAGCACGTCGCCAATCTGGTTGGTCATGAACGTGGTGGTGGCTGCACGGCCACCGGTATCCAGTACTGGCGCTTGCTTGAACAGCTTGCCAACGAAGTCTTTGGCCTTGTTCTCGTCACCGCCGTTTTTCAGCACGTAACCCCAGGCGGACAGATAAGTGTAGCGACCGTTACCCGAGGTTTTCGGGTTCGGCACGATCACTTGCACGCCGTCCTTGAGCAGATCCGGCCAGTCTTTCAGGGCTTTCGGATTGCCTTTGCGGACGATGAACACGGTGGCCGAGGTGAACGGTGCGCTGTTGTTCGGCAAGCGGGTGACCCAGTTGTCCGGGACCAGTTTGCCGTTGTCTGCCAGGGCGTTGATGTCGGTGGCCATGTTCATGGTGATGACGTCAGCCGGCAGGCCATCGATCACCGAACGCGCCTGTTTGCTGGAGCCGCCGAAGGACATCTGCAAGGTGATGTTTTCGTTGTGCTCGGCTTGCCAGTGTTTCTGGAACGCTGTGTTGTAGTCCTTGTAGAAATCTCGCATCACGTCGTAGGAAACGTTGAGCAGGGTCGGTGCGGCCTGAGCCACGCTGGTCAGGGCCAGGCCAGCAGCGAGAAGTGAGGCGCCAAAGAGTTTTTTCACTGCGCATTCCTTGTTTTATAAAGAGTGTTCTATAAAGTTTTTTGTAAAAAGTGAGGCAATTTGCCAGCGACTATAGCCGGGCTCGCATAGGCCTTTAAAGATTAAAAAGCACTTTGCTTATTCCATTTTCTTAAACAAAGCATTCCCGCAACGGGAGCAAAACGCCGCCCCGTGTTCGTGATTGTTTTTCTTGCACACCGGGCAGTCGTGTTGCAGCTGTTCACCGCGCATGGCGTTGGCCAGTTCGGCGGTGAAAATCCCGGTCGGCACGGCGATGATCGAGTAACCGGTGATCATCACCAGGGACGAAATAACCTGGCCCAACGGTGTCTTGGGCACGATGTCGCCGAAGCCCACCGTGGTCAACGTGACGATCGCCCAGTAGATGCCTTTGGGAATGCTGGTGAAGCCGTGTTCCGGGCCTTCGATCACGTACATCAACGTGCCGAACACCGTCACCAGCGTGCAGACGCTGACCAGAAACACCACGATTTTCTGCTTGCTGCCGCGCAACGCCGACATCAGATAGTTGGCTTGCTTGAGGTACGGGCTGAGCTTGAGCACGCGGAAAATCCGCAGCATCCGAATGATCCGAATAATCAGCAAATACTGCGCATCGGCGTAATACAACGCCAGGATGCCGGGCACGATCGCCAGCAAATCCACCAGCCCGTAAAAGCTGAATGCATAGCGCAACGGCTTGGGCGAGCAGTACAGGCGCAGGCCATATTCGATGACGAAGATGACGGTGAAGCCCCACTCGATGTTCGCCAGCACGTTGGCGTAGTTCTGGTGGATGGAGTCGATGCTGTCGAGCATCACAATCACGATGCTCGCGAGGATGATCAACAGCAGGATGCCGTCGAAGCGCCGCCCCGCCTTGGTGTCGCTTTGGAAAACCATGACGTAAAGCTCTTCACGCCAGTTTTTGCTGCTGTCCATGGATACCGCCTGAACCAATAATCAGCGAAGCCTAGGTTGATTCTCCTCCAGAGTGCAAGGCGCACGGGCGACAGCGATCATGCCGAGCATCTGAATAACCGTGCGGATCAGCCAGCAGGAGAGGATGAACGGCGCGGTCAGCGTTGGCAGACCGATGGCGGCAAACACCGAGGTCAGCAACAGCGCTGATGCAATGCCGACCAGCGGCAGCCACGGATGCTGGCGCAGCGAGTTCAAGGCGAGGGCGGCGAGTACGGCGTTATAGCCACCGAGGCCGATCAATGCGCTGTAAACGTCGTGATGCAACAGACTCCAGCCCATGCCCGCGACAGACGCCAACAACGCCCAGCAGAATGCGCGGCGATCAGCGATCAGCAAACCCACGGCAATCATCGCACCGGCCAGCGGATGACCGAGGAACATCACCTGGCCGAAGCCTTTCAGCGGTGCGGCGAGCATGTTCAGCGTGTTGATTTCGATTAGATGCGCTTTTGTCGAGGGGGTGGCGAAGCACAGCAGCAACCAGCCCAACCCAACGAAGGGCGCCGTATAGGCAGGCAGGTAGTGGCTGACCCGGACGCGTTTGAGCCATTGCTGAGTCAGCATCGCGCTCAGTCCGCCCGCAGCAATGATCAGCGGCGGCAACAGTGCTGACCAAGGGAAATACAGGCTCAGCAAAAGGCCGAGCAAGACACCGTTGTAACTGAACAGCCCGGCCTGACGATCGGCCTTGGCATAACCGCGTCGTTGCGCGGTGAGCAACCCGGCGACCCCGCCCAGCAGCGCACCGCCGAGCAGGGTAGGCGCGGTGAAAAGAATCGCCAACAGGCACAGCAGACCAAACAGCGGATGGCGCTGGAGGAAGATCTGACTGAAACCGTTGAGCAGGGCAGTCGCCCAGTCGGGGCAGTGGGTGTTGAAGTGGTTGGCAGGCATGATGGAGTCTGGGGGCAGAGGATAATCAAAAGGTCTTGCACAAAACCTGTGGCGAGGGAGCTTGCTCCCGCTGGGCTGCGGAGCGGCCCCAATTGGGCAAATGCGGTTTTTCTATTGGAACCGTCATGCCAGACGACTGCTGCGCAGTCGAGCGGGAGCAAGCTCCCTCGCCACAGGGTGATTTGTTAGATCAGGGTTTCTATTCGCAACGAGTTAGTCGACCCCGGCTGCCCAAACGGCACACCCGCCGTGATCAACAGCGTGTCACCCCGCTTGGCCATGCCTTGGGCCTGCGCAATCTCCAGCGCCGTCGAGCACACTTCATCCACTTGCCGCAGCCGATCATTGACCACCGAATGCACGCCCCACGCCACCGTCAAGCGGCGCGCCGTCTGCAGGTTCGGCGTCAGGTTGAGGATTGGCACCGTCGGCCGTTCCCGCGCTGCACGCAAACTCGACGTGCCGGACTCGCTGTAATTCACCAGCACCGCCACCGGCAACACATTGCTGATGCGGCGGATCGCGCAGCTGATGGCGTCAGAAACAGTCGCCTCGGCCTTCGGCCGGCTCACGTCCAGTTGCGCCTGGTAATCCGGGCCGTTTTCCACCTGGCGAATGATTTTGCTCATCATCTGCACGGCTTCCAGCGGGTACTCGCCGGAGGCGGTTTCCGCCGACAGCATCACCGCATCCGCACCTTCAGCCACGGCGTTAGCAACATCGGTCACCTCGGCGCGGGTCGGCGCAGGGGAGAAGCGCATCGATTCGAGCATCTGCGTCGCCACCACCACCGGTTTGCCCAGTTCGCGGCACAAGCTGATGATGTTTTTCTGAATCTGCGGCACGCTTTCCGCCGGCACTTCCACGCCCAGGTCACCGCGCGCGACCATGATCGCGTCGCTCAACTCGGCGATTTCCCGCAACTGAGTCACCGCCGATGGCTTCTCGATCTTGGCCATCAAGAACGCTTTGTCGCCGATCAGTTCGCGGGCTTCGCGGATGTCTTCCGGCCGCTGCACGAACGACAGCGCAACCCAGTCCACACCCAGCTCCAGACCAAAGCTCAAGTCGCGGCGATCCTTGGCGGTCAGCGGGCTCAGTTCCAGCACCGCTTGCGGCACGTTCACGCCTTTGCGATCCGAGAGCTCACCGCCGTTGAGCACCGTGGTGTCGATGGCGTCGGCGTACTTGGTGACCACGCGCAGTCGCAGCTTGCCGTCGTCCAGCAGCAGGTCCATGCCAGGCTCGAGTGCGGCGATGATTTCCGGGTGTGGCAGGTTGACCCGGCGCTGATCGCCCGGCGTCGGGTCGAGGTCCAGGCGCAGGGCCTGGCCACGATGCAGTTGCACTTTGCCTTCAGCGAACTTGCCGACCCGCAGTTTCGGGCCTTGCAAGTCCATCAGAATGCCCAACGGGTAATTGAGCTGGCGCTCGACTTCACGAATCCACTGATATCGCTGCGCGTGGTCGGCGTGATCGCCGTGGCTGAAGTTCAGGCGAAAGATGTTGACCCCAGCCTGCACCAGCTCACGGATATCGTCGATCCCGTCGGTGGCAGGGCCGAGGGTGGCGAGGATTTTGACCTTTTTATCAGGCGTCATTTTTAGGGCTCTCGAGGATCAGGATGGCGCGGAAGTCGTTGACGTTGGTGCGGGTCGGTTCGGTGACGATCAGGGCGTCCAGCGCCTCGAAATAGCCGTAGCCATTGTTGTTGTCCAGCTCGTCGCTGGCGCTCAAGCCGAGGGCGGCGGCGCGGGCGTAACTGTCCGGGGTCATGATGGCGCCGGCGTTGTCTTCGGAGCCGTCGATGCCGTCGGTGTCACCGGCCAGTGCATAGACGCCGGGCAGGCCTTTGAGGCTGTCGGTCAGGCTCAGCAGGAATTCGGCGTTGCGCCCGCCACGGCCATTGCCGCGCACGGTGACGGTGGTTTCACCGCCCGAGAGAATCACGCAAGGCGTCGCCAGTGGCTGGCCATGCAAGACCACTTGCCGAGCGATGCCGGCATGAACCTTGGCCACTTCGCGTGATTCGCCTTCCAGGTCGCCGAGGATCAGCGGGCTGAAACCGGCCTGACGCGCTTTCACGGCGGCCGCTTCAAGCGATTGCTGGGGGCGGGCGATCAGCTGGAAGTGACTGCGCGCCAGGCTCGGATCGCCAGGTTTGACCGTCTCCGATTCCGGGCTCTGCAGCCAGGTGCGCACCGAAGCCGGTACGTCGATGCCGTAGCGTTTGAGGATTGCCAGGGCTTCGGCTGAAGTGCTTGGATCGGCCACGGTAGGGCCGGAGGCGATGACCGTGGCGAGGTCGCCCGGCACATCGGAAATCGCGTAGGTATAAACAGTGGCCGGCCAGCAGGCTTTACCGAGGCGGCCGCCCTTGATCGCCGAGAGGTGTTTGCGCACGCAATTCATCTCGCCGATGGTGGCGCCGGATTTGAGCAGCGCTTTGTTGATCGATTGCTTGTCAGCGAGGGTGATGCCGGCCGCCGGCAATGCCAGCAGGGCAGAGCCGCCGCCCGAAAGCAGGAAGATCACGCGGTCGTCTTCGCTCAGGTTGCTGACCAGTTCAAACACCCGCTTGGCGACGGCTTGACCGGCGGCGTCAGGCACCGGGTGAGCCGCTTCGACGACTTCGATTTTTTCGCACGGGGCGCCGTGACCGTAACGGGTGACCACCAGACCGGAGACTTCACCCCGCCAGCAACGCTCCACCACTTGGGCCATGGCTGCTGCGGCTTTGCCGGCGCCGATGACGATCACCCGACCGCTGCGATCTTTGGGTAAATGGGCTTCGAGGACTTGCTGCGGATGGGCCGCGTCGATGGCTGTGGCAAACAGCTCGCGCAGGAATTGTTGCGGATCGACCGACATGGCGGGCTCCCGGGAATTTCTTGTTATTGGAGAACGACTCGGTTCCCTGTGGGAGCGGGCTTGCTCGCGAAGGCGGCTTCACATTCAACAGAGATGTTGACTGACACGCCGCTTTCGCGAGCAAGCCCGCTCCCACAGGTTTTGTGCAGGGCTTTGTTACTTATCGCGAATCGAGAAATTCGCCATGTGTTCCAGGCCCTTGATCAGCGCCGAGTGGTCCCAGTTGCTGCCACCGATCGCTGCGCAGGTGCTGAATACTTGCTGGGTGTTGGCGGTGTTCGGCAGGTTGATGTTCAGCTCTTTAGCGCCTTGCAGGGCCAGGTTCAGGTCCTTCTGGTGCAGGCTGATGCGGAAGCCCGGATCGAAGGTACCTTTGATCATGCGCTCGCCATGAACTTCGAGGATCTTCGACGAAGCAAAACCGCCCATCAGCGCTTCACGCACCTTGGCTGGATCGGCACCGTTTTTCGAGGCGAACAGCAGCGCTTCGGCCACGGCCTGAATGTTCAGCGCGACGATGATCTGGTTCGCCACTTTGGCGGTTTGACCGTCGCCGTTACCGCCCACCAGGGTGATGTTCTTGCCCATGGCCTGGAACAGCGGCAGCGCGCGTTCGAAGGCGTCGGCATCACCGCCGACCATGATGCTCAAGGTCGCGGCCTTGGCGCCGACTTCACCGCCAGACACGGGCGCGTCGAGGTATTGAGCGCCTTTTTCGTTGATTTTGGCAGCGAAGGCTTTGGTGGCCGTCGGCGAGATCGAACTCATGTCGATCACGACTTTGCCTTTGCCAACACCGGCCGCAACACCGTCGGCGCGGAACAGCACGTCATCGACCTGCGGGGTATCCGGCACCATGACGATGATGAATTCGGCTTCTTGCGCGACTTCTTTCGGGTTCGCCAGGGCGACGGCACCACCGGCAATCAGGTCAGCAGGCGCCGGGTCGTGGTGCGCCGACAGGAACAGGCTGTGACCGGCTTTCTGCAGGTTCAACGCCATTGGGTGGCCCATGATGCCGGTGCCGATAAATCCGATTTTAGCCATGAGAAATTCCTCTTGTTTTTATTGCTCTGTTCGCAAAATTCGTGGGTGTCAGCGAGGACGCCTTCGCGGGCAAGCCTCGCTCCTACGGGTGCGTGTCTGTCACCCTATTGCGTATCAACCTGATCCTGTAGGAGCGAGGCTTGCCCGCGAAGAACGATGACGCGGCGACAGGTCAGATCGCGTTATGGGTTTTGAGCCAGCTCAGGCCCGCTTCAGTGGTGGTCAGCGGCTTGTATTCACAGCCGACCCACCCCTGATAACCAATCCGGTCCAGGTGTTCGAACAGGAAGCGGTAGTTGATTTCACCGGTGCCCGGTTCGTTGCGCCCCGGGTTGTCGGCCAACTGGATGTGGTTGATCTCGCCCAGGTGCGCAGCCATAGTGCGGGCCAGGTCGCCCTCCATGATTTGCATGTGATAGATGTCGTATTGCAGGAACAGGTTGGCGCTGCCGACCTGCTCGCGAATCGACAGGGCTTGCGCCGTGTTGTTCAGGTAGAAACCCGGGATGTCGCGGGTGTTGATCGCTTCCATCACCAGTTTGATACCCGCCGTTTGCAGCTTGTCGGCGGCGTACTTGAGGTTGGCGACGAAGGTTTTTTCCACGGTGGCATCGTCGACGCCTTGTGGACGGATACCCGCCAGGCAGTTGACCTGGGTGTTGCCCAGGACTTTCGCGTAAGCGATCGCCAGATCGACACCGGCGCGGAACTCTTCGACCCGGTCCGGCAGGCACGCGATACCGCGTTCGCCCTTGGCCCAGTCACCGGCCGGCAGGTTGAACAGCACCTGGGTCAGACCATTGGCGTCGAGCTTGGCCTTGATCTCGGCAGAGCTGAAGTCGTAGGGGAACAGGTATTCGACACCACTGAAGCCGGCCTTGGCGGCCGCTTCGAAACGGGCAAGAAAATCCTGCTCAGTGAACAGCATGGACAGGTTGGCTGCGAAACGCGGCATGGTGGTCTCCCGTATGTGTGTGGTCCCCCTGTAGGAGCGAGGCTTGCCCGCGAAGGCGTCGTGTCAGTCGACATCAATGTTGAATGGTACGACCCCTTCGCGGGCAAGCCTCGCTCCTACACAAGGAGCGTTCAGCTGTTAATCCAGCAACGAAATCGCGGTCGGCGCATCGTTGCCGACCAGCGCCAGGTCTTCGAATTCGTTGACGGCGTTGATCTCGGTGCCCATGGAAATGTTGGTCACGCGCTCCAGAATAATCTCGACGATCACCGGCACCTTGAACTCTTCGATCATTTCCTGAGCCTTGCGCAGAGCAGGCTGGATCTGACCCGGTTCGAACACACGCAGCGCCTTGCAGCCGAGGCCTTCGGCGACCGCGACGTGATCGACACCGTAACCGTTGAGTTCCGGAGCGTTCAGGTTGTCGAAGGACAGCTGCACGCAGTAGTCCATGTCGAAACCACGCTGAGCCTGACGAATCAGCCCCAGGTACGAATTGTTTACCACAACGTGGATGTACGGCAGCTTGAACTGCGCGCCCACCGCTAATTCCTCGATCATGAACTGGAAATCATAGTCGCCCGACAGTGCCACGACTTTGCGGGTCGGATCAGCCTTGACCACGCCCAGCGCCGCCGGAATGGTCCAGCCCAATGGGCCGGCCTGACCGCAGTTGATCCAGTGACGCGGCTTGTAGACGTGCAGGAACTGCGCGCCGGCAATCTGCGACAGGCCGATGGTGCTGACGTAGCAAGTGTCTTTGCCAAACACCTGGTTCATCTCTTCGTAAACCCGTTGCGGCTTGACCGGCACGTTGTCGAAGTGAGTCTTGCGCTGCAGGCTGGCTTTGCGCTGCTGGCAGTCTTGCAGCCAGGCGCTGCGGTTCTTCAGCTTGCCGGCGGCTTGCCATTCGCGAGCGACTTCGATGAACACGGTCAGCGCGGCTGCGGCGTCGGAGACGATGCCCAGGTCCGGGTTGAACACGCGGCCGATTTGCGTCGGCTCGATGTCGACGTGAATGAACTTGCGGCCTTCGGTGTACACATCGATCGAACCGGTGTGGCGGTTGGCCCAACGGTTACCGACGCCCAACACCACGTCGGACTTCAGCAGGGTGGCGTTGCCGTAGCGGTGCGATGTCTGCAGACCGACCATCCCGACCATCAATGGGTGATCGTCCGGGATGGTGCCCCAGCCCATCAGGGTCGGGATCACCGGGATACCGGTCAGCTCGGCGAACTCCACCAGCAACTCGCTGGCGTCGGCATTGATGATGCCGCCACCGGCGACCAGCAATGGACGCTCGGCCTGATCGAGCATGGCCAGGGCCTTCTCGATTTGCACACGGTTAGCGGTTGGCTTGGCCAGCGGCAGTGGTTGGTAGGCATCGATGTCGAATTCGATTTCAGCCATCTGCACGTCGAACGGCAGGTCGATCAGCACCGGGCCTGGACGGCCGGAGCGCATTTCATAGAAGGCTTTCTGGAACGCGTAAGGCACCTGGCCCGGCTCCATGACGGTGGTTGCCCACTTGGTCACTGGTTTGACGATCGCGGTGATGTCGACAGCCTGGAAGTCTTCCTTGTGCATACGGGCGCGGGGGGCCTGGCCGGTAATGCAAAGAATCGGGATCGAGTCGGCCGAGGCGCTGTAGAGCCCGGTGACCATGTCGGTGCCGGCCGGGCCGGAGGTGCCGATGCACACGCCGATGTTGCCGGCCTTGGTGCGGGTGTAGCCCTCGGCCATGTGCGAGGCGCCTTCAACGTGGCGAGCGAGGACGTGATCGATGCCACCGACCTTCTGCAAGGCGGAGTACAGCGGGTTGATCGCGGCGCCCGGGATGCCAAAAGCGGTATCAACCCCTTCACGGCGCATCACCAGAACGGCGGCTTCGATTGCTCTCATTTTGCTCATGGTTTTGTGCCTCTTACGTTTTGTAATTGTATACAAGTGGCTTTGCGCAGAGTTTATTCACGGCGGACGGCGCAGGTCAATCCATTTTCTCAAGCAACTGTTTCATTCGTCGGAAGCCCAGCCTGCTGTGGCTTTTCGTCGCATGTGGCGCTTTTCGAGAATTATTGTATACAAAAGAATAACTCATTGTGTTCTATTTGTTGCATCGGACTGCGGCACAACCGCGCAGTCCACCGCTTTCCCTAAAACAAAATGAGGACGGCACCATGAGCGCTTTAACCTTGAAAGTTGCAGTCAACCTGATCAATCAGGCCATCACTGCAGGGCGTGCTATCTCTGCGGCACCACTGACCATCGCGGTCCTGGATGCCGGCGGGCACTTGATGACATTGCAGCGCGAAGACGGCGCCAGCCTGCTGCGCCCGCAAGTCGCCATCGGCAAAGCCTGGGGCGCCATCGCCCTCGGCAAAGGCTCACGTCTGCTGGCACTGGACGCCCAGCAACGCCCGGCATTCTTCGCCGCGCTGAACAGCCTGGGGCAGGGCAGCGTCGTGCCGGCACCGGGCGGTGTGCTGATTCGGAATCAGGACGGGAATGTGCTGGGGGCGGTGGGCATCAGCGGGGATCTGTCGGATGTTGACGAGCAGTGTGCGATCAGTGCGATCGAGGCGGTGGGGTTGCGGGCGGATGCGGGGGTGACGGCCTGATTCTGTATTGATTGATTGATTGATCTATCGCCATCGCCAGCAGGACTGGCTCCCACAGGGGATGTTTGTCGCACACGAATTTCGTGTTCACAGAGATCCAGTGTGGGAGCTAGCCTGCTAGCGATGACGGACTACCAGACACATCCAGCTAAATGTATGCCCCGCCCTTGGGTGATATCAGGTCTAGCCTTCCAGATGAATTAATCATGCAAGGGGCAAAGGAATGCCTGATCTACCCGCTTCAAATCGCTTGCGCATTGGCCGCTATACCGAATCCAATCGGATTTACTTGCTGACTACCAATACACACGATCGAAAGCCAATATTCAAAGACCTCACCTTGGGTAGAGTGGTGGTTAATCAATTTCGCTGCGCTCAGGATCAAGGCATCGCGAATTCACTGGCCTGGGTTGTCATGCCCGATCATTTCCATTGGCTGGTCGAGTTACAGCAGGGATCGTTGGGTGACCTGATGCAAAAGACCAAATCACTGAGCACCAAAGCGGTGAATCAGTTCACTGGCCTCAAGGTCAATCTCTGGCAGAAAGGCTTTCATGA
Source organism: Pseudomonas sp. LBUM1669 (assembly GCF_059695705.1). Lineage (NCBI taxonomy): Bacteria > Pseudomonadati > Pseudomonadota > Gammaproteobacteria > Pseudomonadales > Pseudomonadaceae > Pseudomonas > Pseudomonas sp. LBUM1669. The sequence continues at coordinate 1,963,320 of NZ_CP166784.1, forward strand.
CCGTGCTCTGCGGCGGGAAGAGGATTTGGTGAAGGTGGCGCGGTATGTCGTGGCCAACCCATTGCGCGCCGGATTGGTTGAGAAACTGGGCGACTATCCACTGTGGGATGCTATTTGGGTTTGAGCTGAATCCAGGTCGTCTTCATCGCTAGCAGGCTAGCTCCCACAGGGGATTTGTGAACACCATAGATCCGATGTGGGAGCTAGCCTGCTAGCGATAAAGTCACCGTAATCTTAATGATCCGGCTCACACCCCTTGAGCACCAACCGAATAATCGTCTGCGCCGCCGCTTCATAGTCATCTTCATCCAGCTTGGCCTTGCCAGTGATGGCCGAGATCTGCCAGTCAAAGTCGGCATAGGTCTGGGTCGCGGCCCAGATGCTGAACATCAGGTGGTTAGGGTCGATCGGGGCGATCTGGCCGCGGTCGATCCAGGTCTGGATGCAGTCGATGTTGTGCTTGGCCTGGCCGTTGAGCTGTTCCACCAGGTCGGCGCTGAGGTGCGGGGCGCCGTGCATGATTTCGCTGGCGAACACTTTAGAGGCGAAGGGCAGGTCGCGGGAGATGCGGATTTTTGAGCGAATGTAGCCACTCAGCACTTCGCTGGGCACGCCGTCGGCGTTGAACGGCGTCGAAGCCTGCAGAATCGGTTCGATGATGCTTTCAAGGACCTCGCGGTAGAGGTTTTCCTTGGATTTGAAGTAGTAATAGACGTTGGGCTTGGGCAATCCCGCCTTGGCTGCGATGTCACTGGTTTTGGTCGCAGCGAAGCCCTTGTCGGCAAATTCTTCACTGGCGGCACGCAGGATCAGTTCTTTGTTGCGCTCGCGGATAGTGCTCATAAACCAGGGGGTTCCTTGCCTGTTCTGGCGGTTGCGCATGGTAGCACCGGCCTCGCGCGGCGCTCAAGAATGCCCCGTGTGGCGCTCGGTCGCGCTATGCTGCGCGGCATCCATTCAAGAAGGAAACCTGATTCATGGCAGGAAGCAGTTTGCTGTTGCTGATCGACGACATCGCCGCCGTTCTGGACGATGTGGCGTTGATGACCAAGATGGCCGCCAAGAAGACCGCGGGCGTACTCGGCGACGATCTCGCGCTCAATGCCCAGCAGGTCAGTGGCGTTCGTGCCGAGCGGGAAATTCCGGTCGTTTGGGCGGTGGCCAAGGGGTCATTTCTCAACAAGTTGATCCTGGTGCCGTCGGCCTTGGCCATCAGCGCATTCGTTCCGTGGCTGGTTACGCCGTTGTTGATGGTCGGTGGCGCCTACCTGTGTTTCGAGGGTTTCGAGAAACTCGCCCACAAATTCCTGCACAGCAAGGCTGAAGACCAGGCCGAGCACGCGCAACTGGTCGAGGCGGTGGCTGATCCGGCGGTCGATCTGGTGGCATTCGAGCAGGACAAGATCAAGGGCGCCATCCGCACTGACTTCATCCTCTCGGCGGAAATCATCGCCATCACCCTCGGCACCGTGGCGGATGCGTCGTTGACCCAGCAGGTCATCGTGCTGTCGGGTATCGCCATCGTCATGACCATCGGTGTCTATGGCCTGGTGGCGGGCATCGTCAAGCTCGATGACCTCGGTCTGTGGCTGACCCAGAAGCCTGGGCAGATGGCCAAAAGCATTGGTGGCGGGATTCTGCGCGCAGCGCCCTACATGATGAAAAGCCTGTCGGTGATCGGCACGGCGGCGATGTTCCTGGTGGGCGGCGGGATTCTGACCCACGGCGTGCCGGTGGTTCATCACTGGATTGAAAGCGTCAGCGCAGGGGCGGGCGGTGCCGGGTTTATCGTGCCTACGTTGTTGAATGCGGTGGCGGGGATTGTGGCCGGTGCCATTGTGTTGGCTGGCGTGATGGTCGTCAGCAAACTCTACAAGGCGCTGAAAGGCTGAAGCCGGACACTGTCCAAAAAATGTGGGAGCGGGCTTGCTCGCGAAGGCGGCGGCACATTCAGCATTGATGTAACTGACAGATCGCTTTCGCGAGCAAGCCCGCTCCCACATTGGTTTTGTGTTGTTTGAAAAATCCCCATGAAAAAGGCCATTCGATCTGCATCGAATGGCCTTTTTTGTTGCCGCCGTATTTACTCGGCAATCTGCAACTTGCGTGACTCGGTGTACACGTAGCGCACTTTCTCGTACTCGAACGGCGAGTTCAGTTGGCCGTAGCGGAAGCTGTTCTGGTAGCGCTTGTCGACACCGCGCAGGACCCAGACCTCAGGATGGTTGGAGCTGACTTCCGAGACGTTCAGGAAGTTGATCGCCGATTCGGCGCTGAAGTCCACCACCAGGCCGCCCGTGTCGCGGATGTTTGAAGGGCCGAGGATCGGCAGCACGAAGTAGGCGCCACCCGGTACACCGTAGAAGCCCAGGGTCTGACCGAAGTCTTCGCTCTGGCGCGGCAGGCCCATGGCGGTGGCCGGGTCCCACAGGCCGGCGATGCCGATGGTGGTGTTGAGCAGAAGGCGCGCGGTGGTTTCCATCGACCGCTTGCCTTTGAACTGCAGCAGGCTGTTCATCAGGTTCGGCACATCGCCGACGTTATTGAAGAAGTTGCTCACCCCGGTGCGCAGGAAGCTCGGCGTGATGTAGCGATAACCGTCGACCACCGGCAGGAACACCCATTGGTCGAAGCGGTAGTTGAAGTGATAAACCCGGCGGTTCCACTCTTCCAGCGGGTCGTAGACGTTCAGCGCATTGAGCGTGGAACGTTCGAATTCGCGCTGATCCAGCCCCGGGTTGAACTTGAGTTTGCTCAGCGGTTCCTTGAAACCGTCACTGTCGACCACGACAGGTGCGTTGGCTTTGCTGTTGTCGGCATTGGCGACGCCTGCACAGAGTAACGCAGCGATAAGCAGGAGGTATTTAGCCACGGAAAAACTCCAGCATGGCGTCGCTGTTGACGCGGTAGTTAAGGTTGCCGCAATGGCCGCCCAGTGGATAAACGGTCAAACGGTCGCCGAAGGTCTTGCGCAGGAAGCCCAGGTCACCAGGGCCGAGGATCACGTCGTCGGCGTTATGCATGACGGCGATTTTCGGGCTGTCTTGCAGGTAATCCTTGAGCGCGTACAGGCTGACCTGGTCGATTAGTTGCAGCAGGCTGCCGCCGTCGGTGCGGGCGCGCCACATCGGTATGACTTGCTCGGTGAGGTAGCAGTCGAAGTCGCACTGCAGCGCACGTTTGAGGAATGGCGTGAGGGTGGTGCCTTCTGTGATCGGGTATTTCGGGGGCGTGATCAGGCCGCGACGGTTGATCAGGTCCGAAGTGAAGGCAATGTCGGCCGCCGAAAAGCGGAACGAGGTGCCGATCAGCATGGCCATTTGTTCGTTGGTCAGGTGTTGTTTGGACTGCTGGAAGTCGTAGAGCAGCGCATCGTTGAGGTCGATGTAGCCTTTTTGCTGGAAGTAGCGGGTCAGCTTGTTCAGCACCAGTTCATAGAAAGTGGTGCTGTTGTTGATGCCCTTGACCTCGGTCTGGACCAGCTTGTCCAGGTTGGAGATCGAGGTGTAGAGGTTGACGGGCGGGTTGAGCAGCAAGACTTTCTTGAAGTTGAAGCTGCGGCGGGTTTCGTCCAGGTGCGCGACAAATGCCGCATCCAGTGCGCCCAGGCTGTAGCCGGTCAGGTAGTAATCGGTGACGGGCACTTTCGGATTTTGCGCCCGCACGGCCTGCATCACCCGGTACATGTCTTCGGCGTCTTCCTTGGTGATACCGGGTGTGGCAAAGCGTGAAGCCGCGCTCATAAAGTCGAAACTGGTGGGCGACGACAGTTGCACCACGTGATAGCCGGCCTTGTAGTAGAGCTTTTTCAGGTATTCATTGAGGCTGCTGTCATAACGCGCGCCGGTGCCGGCGATCAGGAAGATCAGCGGCGCGGCCTTGTCTTGCGTGGCGATGCGGTAGGTCAGCTTCTTTACCGGCCAGAAGTTGTCCGGCAACTGGAATTCACGCTCCGGGCGCAGAGTCACGCTGCGTGTCTGTTGATTGATGTCGTCATCCAGTGGCAACTCCGGACGCAGTTCCGGCGGAGTTGTGGCGATGGTCGCCTCGAAAGGGTTGGTCAAGGGGTAGCCATAACTGGCGGCGTCGATATCGACCGCCAGCGCGGACGCACTCAAAATAAGGCCGCCAAACAGGGCGGCGAAGCGCAAGGAACGGAGCATGACTAGATCCCTTAGAGGAAGGTGCCGAATGAAGTTCGCAGGCTATGACCACGGGGTTTGCGCCAAAGTGCCATGCTGCGGCACCAATCAGGGCGAATTTCGGATCAATAGTAGTTGGACGATACACTTTGCAGCTATTTGGTGAGCAATTATCTGTTGCGCGCGTTTGCTTGACGCTGTCGGGGGATTAAGCTGGCCGCCGTTTTCGTTTACTGGAGTGCTTCATGTCCCGCCGTCTGCCCGTGATTTTGTTACTCGTTTTGCTGCCGTTATGGCTCGTTGCCAGTTATGGCGCGCGTTATGGCTTCATGGAGGATGCGCAGTGGGTTGGCATCTGCGTGGACGAGGCAAGCCGTTGGGAATGCCAGGTCCGTTCGAACCTGGGCTGGATGATTCACTTCAAGGTATTGGGCTACGCTGCTTTGGGCGCCGCGATTATCGGTTTTGTCGTGCCGGGCCGGGGCGGGTGGTGGCTGGCGGTGCTGGCGCTGGTGTTCGGGTTTCCGGCGCTGGCGTTGTACAACACGACGTTGGCCGTTTTTGCGGTGGTGATTGCGGGGTTGCGTCTGGTTCGGGCGTCTCGTAGCGCCTGACAGTCCGTCTTCGCGGGCAAGCCACGCTCCCACAGGATCTTCGTCGTACACAAAATCTGTATACGCTGAAGAACCCTGTGGGAGCGTGGCTTGCCCGCGATGAGGCCGGCAGCGGCGCTGAAGATCAGGCCTTGCGAACCCGCAAACTGCGCCACAATGCGGCAACCATCAAAACACTCACAAGCGCCCAACCCCAGGCTTGCTGGTTTTGCAACCCTTCACGGAACAGCTGCGGTGCAATGCCGGCGCCGATGATGAAGGCCAGCAGGGCGATTTCACGGCGCGGCACGCTCACCGGGCGGCACAGGTAAACCAGCGCCGGCAGTATGAAGGCGACACTCGGGAAACTGCGATAGCGCGGATCGAACACCAGCTCCAGCATCATCACCGCCGCCGCAAACCCTGCCGCGGCGACCAGCCAGCCCGCTCGACGCTCCAGTGCACTGAATGCACGCTCGCGCCAACCGGTGCGAGCGCTCAGCGTCAATGCGGCATGCGCCAGCACCAGCAGATTCAGCCCCGTCAGCAACGCCACCCACAACCATTCACTGGCGAAGCGCGTCGTGACACGCGCCAGATCGCCCCAAGCGCCAATCGAGCAAGCCGCCAGTGCGCCGAGCAGCGGCAACACCAAGGCAGCACGAGTGGTGCGTACACGCCCGCCAAGGATCAGCGTGCCGACAAAGATCAAGCCGCCAACGGCCAGCCACTGCGACCAGTACGGCACGTTCGACACGGGACCGGCCAGCACGCCTTTGTCCTGGCGATCGGCATCGAACAGCCCCCAGTAACCACCGACCGCACCTTCGCTGGCGCGTTTCCACGGCTGGTCGAAGGCTTCGATCAGGTTGTAATGCCAGCCTTGCTGCTCGGCCATGATGACAAAACCGCGAATGAACTTGGCTTCGTTAACCCGGCTCGGCAGGGCGGTTTCGCGCTGACGGCCTTCGCTCGGCCAACCGGTTTCGCCAATCACCACGTCCTTGGGCGCGAATTTGTTGCCGAACACCTGACGCACTTCGGCCACATGCTGCAGCGCGGCGTCGATATTCGAGGGATCATCTTCCCAGTACGGCAGCAAATGGATGGTCAGGAAATCCACCGCCGGGGCGATTTCCGGGTGCTTGAGCCAAAACTCCCAGACATCGGCGTAAGTGACCGGCTGCTTGACCTGGCTTTTGACCTTATTGATCAGCTTCGCCAGCTGTGTACCCGTGACTTCCTTGCGCAGCAGGGTTTCGTTGCCGACGATCACCGAGGACACCACGTCTGCGTTGGCGTTGGCCGAGGCGATCAGCAGGTCGACTTCTTTCTCGGTGTCCACCGGGTTGCTGTTGACCCAGGCGCCGATCATCAGTTTCAGACCATGCTTGCGCGCCAGATCGGGCAACGCCTCGAGGCCAGTCATGGAATAGGTGCGGATGCACTCGAAGCTTTTGGCCAGCAGCGCGAGGTCGGCGTCCATGCGCTCGGGGCGCAACTTGAACGGCACGTCGAACGGCGACTGGTCCTTGTCGAACGGGGTATAGGAGGCGCATTGCAGCTTGTGCGTCGCGCTGGCCACGTCCGGCAGGATCACCGGTTTGCCGAGGCCGTACCAGAAGCCGCCGAGGGCAAACAGCCCCAGCAAGCAAGCGAAAAGATAAGCCGGAAAAGGAAAGCGGGATGTCGCGGGCATGGTCAGGCCGTCTGGGAGCAAAGCCGCGCATGTTACCTTCATTTGCCCCGCCCTAGGGGGCTTGCATAATTTTGACATGCAAAGTTCGGGCGGATTGGCCGGCGCATTCGAGGCGGTCGTGATTAATGGCGTTCTGATGTCGTTTCTCGATGCCTTGAGGTCGCTGACAGCACAGGTCGCGGTTGTCGTCAGGTTGATTATCGAGGCATCAGTGCTCTCTTAGAAAATCACGCTGATGTTCGAACGAGTTTGCGGTGGGCGTGATGGGGGCGCTGTGCACCATAACAATACGTTGACGCGACTCGGCACCCGTCGAGCGCAGCACTTTCGGGGAAGTAACGATGAAGATGCGACGACTTTTAGGCGCAGGTGCCGCTCTGGTGCTTGCGATTGGCTCCACATTTGCCAATGCCGAGAGCAAAACCCTGAGCATCGGTTACGTTGACGGTTGGTCCGATAGCGTCGCGACCACACATGTGGCCGCCGAAGTGATCAAGCAAAAGCTGGGTTATGACGTGAAACTGCAAGCCGTCGCCACCGGGATCATGTGGCAGGGTGTGGCCACCGGCAAACTCGACGCCATGTTGTCCGCCTGGCTGCCGGTGACTCACGGCGAATACTGGACCAAGAACAAGGATCAAGTCGTCGATTACGGTCCGAACTTCAAAGATGCAAAAATCGGCTTGATCGTGCCGGAATACGTCAAGGCCAAAACCATTGACGATCTGAAAACGGACGACAGCTTCAAAAAACGCATCGTCGGCATTGACGCCGGTTCGGGCGTGATGCTTAAAACCGAGCAGGCGATCAAGGATTACGATCTGACCGGGTATCAACTCAAGGCCAGTTCCGGCGCCGGCATGATCGCCGAGCTGACCCGTGCCGAGAAGAAAAACGAATCCATTGCCGTCACCGGTTGGGTGCCGCACTGGATGTTCGCCAAGTGGAAACTGCGCTTCCTGGACGACCCGAAAGGCGTTTATGGCGCGGCTGAAACCGTGAACAGCATTGGCAGCAAAGAACTGGCGACCAAGGCACCGGAAGTTGCCAAGTTCCTGAAGAACTTCCAGTGGGCCTCGAAAGACGAAATCGGCGAAGTCATGTTGGCGATTCAAGACGGCGCCAAGCCTGAAGCCGCGGCGAAAGATTGGGTGGCCAAACACCCTGAGCGCGTTGCAGACTGGATCAAGTGATTTGAGCTGACGGCTCTAGTCAGCCACTATCAAGGCCCCTTGGCATATTGCCAAGGGGCCTTTTGTTTTTTTGTAGGAGCCAGGCTTGCCGGCGAAAGCGATCGTGAGGACGCCTTCGCCGGCAAGCCTGGCTCCTACAAAAGTTGCGTCACACCAGAAAATGGCGATTCTGTCATGTCGTTCTAATACTAAGGTCGTCTGGAACCTGCCCCGCAGCCGCATAGAGTGGATAACGTTCCAACTTCATCTGTGCTGCGAGGATAAAAACAATGAACGACAGCATTTACCTCTCGATTCAAAACAGCCCGCGCTTCAAGGAGCTGGTTAGTAAGCGAGAAAGGTTCGCCTGGATTCTTTCGGCGATCATGCTTGGGCTTTACTCCGGATTCATCCTTTTGATTGCTTACGGGCCGCATATTCTGGGGGCGAAAATCAGCCCCGAGTCTTCGATTACCTGGGGGATACCGATTGGTGTCGGGCTGATTCTCTCGGCCTTTATCCTGACTGCAATCTATGTGCGACGCGCCAATGGCGAATTCGACGACCTGAACAATCTGATTCTCAAGGAGGCTCAGCAATGATCCGGCGTCTATTGGCTCTATTGAGCGTTGCAGCATTCGCACCGGGTGCCTGGGCGGCTGAAGCCCTGACCGGCGCGGTTCAGAAACAACCGCTGAACGTCGCCGCGATTCTGATGTTCGTGGCGTTCGTCGGCGCGACTTTGTATATCACCTACTGGGCCTCCAAGAAAAATAACTCGGCGGCCGACTACTATGCGGCCGGCGGCAAGATCACTGGTTTCCAGAATGGTCTGGCGATTGCCGGTGACTACATGTCCGCGGCGTCCTTCCTGGGTATTTCCGCCCTGGTGTTCACTTCCGGCTACGATGGCCTGATCTACTCGATCGGCTTCCTGGTGGGCTGGCCGATCATTCTGTTCCTGATCGCCGAGCGCCTGCGTAACCTGGGCAAGTACACCTTTGCCGATGTGGCGTCCTACCGCCTTGGGCAAACCCAGATTCGCTCGCTGTCCGCTTGCGGTTCGCTGGTGGTGGTGGCGTTCTACCTGATCGCGCAAATGGTCGGGGCCGGCAAGCTGATCCAGTTGCTGTTCGGTCTGGATTACCACGTGGCAGTGATCCTGGTCGGCGTCCTGATGTGCATGTACGTGCTGTTCGGCGGCATGCTGGCGACTACTTGGGTGCAGATCATCAAGGCAGTGCTGTTGCTGTCCGGTGCCTCGTTTATGGCGCTGATGGTGATGAAGCACGTCAACTTCGACTTCAACACGCTGTTCTCCGAGGCGATCAAGGTTCACGCCAAAGGCGAAGCGATCATGAGCCCGGGTGGTCTGGTGAAAGATCCGGTCTCCGCGTTCTCCCTGGGGCTGGCACTGATGTTCGGTACCGCTGGCCTGCCGCACATCCTGATGCGCTTCTTCACCGTGAGTGACGCAAAAGAAGCTCGCAAGAGCGTGCTGTATGCAACCGGCTTCATTGGCTACTTCTATATCCTGACCTTCATCATCGGCTTTGGCGCGATCCTGCTGGTCAGCACCAACCCGGCCTTTAAAGATGCGGCTGGCGCGCTGTTGGGCGGCAACAACATGGCGGCGGTGCACCTGGCCAACGCGGTGGGTGGCAGTATTTTCCTGGGATTCATTTCGGCGGTAGCGTTCGCGACCATTCTGGCAGTGGTTGCCGGTTTGACCCTGGCTGGTGCTTCGGCGGTGTCTCACGACCTGTATGCCAGCGTGATCAAGAAAGGCAAGGCCAACGAGAAGGACGAGATCCGTGTCTCGAAAATCACCACCATCGCTTTGGCGGTGCTGGCGATCGGCCTGGGCATTCTGTTCGAAAGCCAGAACATCGCGTTCATGGTGGGCCTGGCGTTCTCCATCGCGGCGAGCTGTAACTTCCCGGTGCTGCTGCTTTCCATGTACTGGAAGAAGCTGACCACACGTGGTGCGATGATTGGCGGCTGGTTGGGGCTAATCAGTGCCGTTGGTTTGATGGTGCTTGGGCCAACCATTTGGGTGCAGATCCTGCATCACGAGAAGGCTATCTTCCCGTATGAGTACCCGGCGCTGTTCTCCATGGCCATTGCGTTTATCGGGATCTGGTTCTTCTCGATCACTGACAAGTCCGCGGCTGGCGTTAATGAGCGAGCGCTGTTTTTCCCGCAGTTTGTTCGTTCGCAGACTGGTTTGGGGGCGAGTGGGGCGGTTTCTCACTAAGGCTTCGAGTTTGTCTGTGTAAGTTGCGTTAAACGAAAAATGCCCCGGTCGAGAGATCGGGGCATTTTTTTTTGTTGGGTGTTGCGCTGACCCTGTGGGAGCGGGCTTGCTCGCGAAGGCGGCCTGGTAGCCGACCTGTCTCTCTCAGGTGTACATATCCATTTCTGCGGTAACGGCTGCTGGCGGTTTCGCTCTTACAGCGAGTCCCTTTTGCAAACGCCCAAAAGGAACCAAAACGCTTCGCCCCAACGTCCGGCCCCTCGCCTGGGCTCGGCGTTCCTTCGCTCCGGCATTCATCTGGGGGCATCGCCTCCGGTCGGCTTCGCTTCGACCTCCTCTCGATGTGTGCGGCTTCGCCGCACGGCGCTACGCGCCTCCCCCCAGATAAACACCTCCACTCAGCCTCCCGAAGGGGCGGGCAGATCAAAATCAAGAGCTGCAGGCGAGCTAACGCTCGGCCTGATGAGTGGTGAAAAGCAAAAGCCGTATGCCGATTTGCTTTTTTGTGGGAGTGAGCCTGCTAGCGATGGGGTGGTTCAATCAACATTGCTTTGTCTGGCACACCGCCATCGCGAGCAGGCTCGCTCCTACAGGTGGTAGGTTTCTTTGGCTTTGGCTTTGGCTTTGGCTTTGGCTTTTGACGTTGATCTTGATCTTGATCTTGATCTTGACCTCTCGCCCCTTCGGCAGGCCGAACGCCGGGGCGAAGCCTTTTGGTTCCTTTTTGCTGGGCCGGCACTCCGGCGTTTGAAAAAGGGGCTCGCTGTAAGAGCGAAACCATAAGTCGCCGTTACCGCAGAAATGGATATGTACCCAACCAAAAAACCAGTCGGCCCTCAGGCCGCTGAGACATCTGAGACCGCACAAACAAAAACGGCCTCTATATAAATAGAGGCCGTTCCCGGTACAGCTTTAAGACGTTATCGCAAGACAGGTCTTATTTGCGGTCTTCCAGCTTGGTAATGTCACGCGACTCGTAGCCGGTGTACAGCTGGCGCGGACGGCCAATCTTGTACGGGCTGGAGAGCATTTCTTTCCAGTGGGAGATCCAGCCGACGGTCCGCGCCAAAGCGAAGATCACGGTGAACATGCTGGTTGGAATGCCGATCGCCTTGAGGATGATCCCCGAGTAGAAGTCGACGTTCGGGTACAGCGAGCGTTCGATGAAGTACGGGTCGGTCAGCGCGATCTCTTCCAGGCGCATGGCCAGTTCGAGTTGCTTGTCGTGCTTGATCCCCAGTTCCTTCAGTACTTCGTCGCAAGTCTGCTTCATGACGGTAGCGCGTGGGTCGCGGTTTTTGTAAACCCGGTGACCGAAGCCCATCAGTTTGAACGGATCGTTCTTGTCCTTGGCCTTGGCGATGTACTTGTCGATGTTCGACACATCGCCAATTTCATCCAGCATGGTCAGAACAGCTTCGTTCGCGCCGCCGTGGGCAGGGCCCCACAGTGCAGCGATGCCGGCGGCGATACAGGCGAACGGGTTGGCACCCGAAGAGCCGGCCAGGCGTACGGTGGAAGTCGATGCGTTCTGCTCGTGGTCGGCATGGAGGATGAAGATCTTGTCCATGGCCTTGGCGAGCACCGGGCTGATCGGTTTGATCTCGCACGGGGTGTTGAACATCATGTGCAGGAAGTTTTCCGCGTACGTCAGGTCGTTGCGCGGGTACATCATGGGTTGGCCCATGGAGTACTTGTAAACCATCGCTGCCAGGGTCGGCATCTTGGCAACCAGGCGGATCGCGGAAATTTCGCGATGCTGTGGGTTATTGATGTCGAGGGAGTCGTGGTAGAAGGCCGAGAGGGCGCCGACTACGCCGCACATGACGGCCATTGGGTGAGCGTCGCGACGGAAGCCGTTGAAGAAGGTCTTCAGCTGCTCGTGAACCATGGTGTGGTTCTTCACGGTGCTGACGAACTGGGCCTTCTGTTCTGCGGTCGGCAATTCGCCGTTGAGCAGCAGATAGCAGGTTTCCAGGTAGTCCGATTTTTCAGCCAGCTGTTCGATCGGGTAACCGCGGTGCAGCAGAATGCCGTTGTCGCCGTCGATATAGGTGATCTTCGACTCGCAGGAAGCTGTCGACATGAAACCAGGGTCAAAGGTGAAACGGCCCGTGGCCGTCAGGCCCCGAACATCGATAACATCGGGACCAACGGTGCCGGTTAAAATGGGCAGCTCGACGGGGGCTGCGCCCTCGATGATCAACTGCGCTTTTTTGTCAGCCATGTGGCCTCCTATTTATGCTTGAAATCATCAGACAGACCCCCCACGCAGGGCCCGCACCACTATAGTGAGATAAATTCGAATGTCAATTTGCCTAAAGTCTTGCTCCAGAAGGCTTTAACCGGACTTTTTCCTCGAAATTGACTGCCATTTACGCCTTTTATCCAACTTGTGCAATGCGCTATTAGGGGAAGGTGAACGCGTTGTCATTAGTAGCCTAACTGTCTATACTCGGCCTCCGACCGCCAGGGGCTTTTGGGCCTGCTTTATTGGGGGTCGCACTCCCTGGGTGGTGGGTACCTGACCAGTGCACTCCCCAACAACTTTGCCCTGATTGTTAGGGGCTCTTCAGTGTGAAAAAAAGCCGTGAATAGCCAACGACCTGTAAACCTAGACCTAAGGACCATCAAACTCCCAGTCACTGCTTACACGTCCATTCTTCACCGAATCTCCGGAATCATCCTCTTTGTCAGCCTGGCCATCATGCTTTATGCATTGGACAAGTCGCTCGACTCGGAAGAAGGCTTCGGTCAGGTGAAAGCGTGTCTGACCAGTCCGCTAGCCAAGCTAGTGATTTGGGGCATCCTGTCCGCCTTGCTGTATCACCTGGTTGCCGGTGTGCGCCATTTGATCATGGACATGGGCATCGGCGAGTCGCTTGAAGGCGGCAAACTGGGCTCGAAAATCGTTATCGCCGTTTCCGTGGTGGTGATCGTTCTGGCAGGAGTTTGGATATGGTAACTAACGTCACGAACCTGTCCCGTTCGGGCCTCTATGACTGGATGGCACAACGTGTGTCTGCGGTCGTTCTCGCGGCTTACTTCATTTTCCTGATCGGATACGTCGTCGCCAACCCTGGCATCGGCTACGCCCAATGGCATGAACTGTTCGCAAGCAACTGGATGCGTATTTTCAGTCTCCTGGCCCTCGTTGCCCTCGGCGCTCACGCCTGGGTCGGCATGTGGACCATCGCGACCGACTACCTGACGCCAATGGCGTTCGGCAAGTCCGCGACTGCAATACGTTTCCTCTTCCAGGCAGTATGCGGCGTTGCGATGTTCGCCTACTTCGTCTGGGGTGTGCAGATTCTTTGGGGTATCTGATTCATGTCTACTACAGTTAATACGCTTTCGTTCGACGCCATTATTATTGGCGGCGGCGGTGCTGGCATGCGCGCTGCGCTGCAACTGGCACAAGGTGGTCACAAGACTGCCGTAGTTACCAAGGTTTTCCCGACTCGTTCGCACACTGTATCCGCCCAGGGTGGCATCACCTGCGCCATCGCCTCGGCAGATCCGAACGATGACTGGCGCTGGCACATGTACGATACCGTCAAGGGTTCCGACTACATCGGTGACCAGGACGCTATCGAATACATGTGTTCCGTAGGCCCGGAAGCAGTTTTCGAACTCGAGCACATGGGCTTGCCGTTCTCCCGCACCGAACAGGGCCGCATCTATCAGCGTCCGTTCGGCGGTCAGTCGAAAGACTTCGGTAAAGGTGGGCAGGCTGCACGTACATGCGCCGCTGCCGACCGTACCGGTCACGCGCTGCTGCACACCCTGTACCAGGCCAACCTGAAGGCCGGCACCGTATTCCTCAACGAATACTACGGCGTCGATCTGGTGAAGAACGAAGACGGTGCCTTTGTCGGCATGATCGTCATCTGCATCGAAACCGGCGAAACTTCCTACGTCCGCGCTAACGCCACCGTATTGGCGACCGGCGGTGCAGGCCGTATCTACTCGTCCACCACCAATGCGCTGATCAACACCGGTGACGGCGTCGGCATGGCTCTGCGTGCTGGCGTGCCGGTACAAGACATTGAAATGTGGCAGTTCCACCCGACCGGCATCGCCGGCGCCGGTGTACTGGTTACTGAAGGTTGCCGCGGTGAAGGCGGTTACCTGATCAACAAGCACGGCGAGCGTTTTATGGAGCGTTATGCTCCGAACGCCAAAGACCTTGCAGGTCGTGACGTTGTTGCCCGTTCGATGGTTAAAGAAATCATCGCCGGCAACGGTTGCGGTCCGGATGGCGACCACGTAATGCTGAAACTCGATCACCTCGGTGAAGAAGTTCTGCACAGCCGTCTGCCAGGCATCATGGAACTGTCCAAGACCTTCGCCCACGTCGATCCAGCCGTGGCGCCGATTCCGGTCGTTCCAACCTGCCACTATATGATGGGCGGCGTTGCCACCAACATTCATGGCCAGGCAATCACCCAGGACGCCGAAGGCGTTGACCAGATCATTCCTGGTCTGTTCGCAGTGGGCGAAGTGGCTTGCGTATCGGTTCACGGTGCCAACCGTCTGGGCGGCAACTCGCTGCTCGACCTGGTGGTGTTCGGCCGTGCGGCCGGTCTGTTCCTGGAGCAGACCCTGAAAGAAGGCGTTGATTACGCCCGTCCTCGCCAGTCCGACATCGACGCAGCCCTGGCTCGTCTCGATGGCCTGAACTCGCGTACCGAAGGCGAAGACGTCGCCACTCTGCGTAAAGAACTGCAAAGCTGCATGCAGAACTACTTCGGTGTATTCCGTACCGGTGAATACATGCAGAAGGGTATTGCCCAGCTGGCTGATCTGCGTAGCCGTATCGCCAACGTCAAGATCAATGACAAGAGCCAGGCGTTCAACACCGCCCGTATCGAAGCCCTGGAGCTGCAGAACCTGCTGGAAGTGGCCGAAGCTACCGCCATCGCCGCAGAGATCCGTAAAGAGTCCCGCGGTGCGCACGCCCGTGAAGACTTCGAAGAGCGCGATGACGTTAACTGGCTGTGCCACACCCTGTATTTCCCGGGTGAGAAGCGCGTCGCCAAGCGTGCCGTGAACTTCTCGCCAAAAACAGTCCCGACCTTTGAACCAATGATTCGGACTTATTAAGGGTGGCCGCCATGTTGCAAGTCAGTGTTTATCGCTACAACCCTGATCAGGACGCCGCGCCGTTCATGCAGGAATTCCAGGTCAATACCAACGGTAAAGACTTGATGGTGCTGGACGTGCTGGCCCTGATCAAAGAGCAGGACGAGGGTTTCTCCTATCGTCGCTCTTGCCGTGAAGGTGTTTGCGGTTCCGACGGCATGAACATCAACGGCAAAAATGGTCTGGCGTGCGTCACGCCGCTGTCCGCTGTCGTAAAAGGTAACAAGCTGATCGTTCGTCCTCTGCCAGGTTTGCCGGTTATCCGTGACCTGGTCGTCGATATGAGCATCTTCTACAAGCAATACGAAAAGGTTAAGCCATTCCTGCAGAACGACACGCCGGCTCCGGCCATCGAACGTCTGCAGACCCCGGAAGAGCGTGAAAAGCTCGACGGTCTGTACGAGTGCATCCTGTGCGCTTGCTGCTCGACCTCTTGCCCGTCCTTCTGGTGGAACCCGGACAAGTTCCTGGGCCCGGCTGCTCTGCTGCAAGCGTACCGCTTCCTGGCAGACAGCCGCGACACCAAGACTGCCGAGCGTCTGGCTTCGCTGGATGACCCGTTCAGCGTATTCCGCTGCCGCGGGATCATGAACTGCGTCAACGTCTGTCCGAAAGGCCTGAACCCGACTAAGGCCATCGGTCACGTGCGTAACATGCTGCTGCAAAGCGGCGTGTGATACAGGCTGTAATCGCAGGACCGTTGTACCCGTAGATGCTACGGCGCAGGCTTCAACCGGCGCCGTAGTTTTAACCTGGGCAGCAGCCCATAAAGCTGCGGCTCTTATTTTGAAGAAATGAGACAAGCAGGGGCATCCGGGCTGGTACCCGGACTATCAGCGTGATCCTAAGTGGCTTGTTTTGGTCGCTGCATTCGGACTTCTGCAAGTTTGCTCGGTGTCTACGCCGGTGGTGTTCCCCTAACCGAGGGTGACCAAGCATGCAAGAAAGCGTGATGCAGCGCATGTGGAACAGCGCCTACCTATCCGGTAGTAACGCTGCCTATGTGGAAGAGCTCTATGAGCTCTACCTGCACGACCCTAACGCTGTGCCAGAAGAGTGGCGCACCTACTTCCAGAAGTTGCCTGCTGACGGCAACACTGCCACCGATGTATCGCACTCCACAATTCGCGATCATTTCGTCTTGCTGGCAAAGAACCAGCGCCGCGCCCAACCGGTTTCCGCCGGCAGCGTGAGCAGTGAGCACGAGAAGAAGCAAGTTGAAGTGCTGCGATTGATCCAGGCCTACCGTATGCGTGGCCACCAGGCAGCCCAGCTTGACCCGCTGGGGCTGTGGCAGCGTCCTGCACCTGCAGACCTGTCGATCAATCATTACGGCTTGACCAATGCCGATCTTGATACGACCTTCCGTGCCGGCGACCTGTTCATCGGCAAAGAGGAGGCGAGCCTACGCGAAATTCACGAAGCGTTGCAGCAGACATATTGCCGCACCATCGGCGCTGAATTTACGCATATCACCGATTCCGAGCAGCGCCAGTGGTTCCAGCAGCGTCTGGAAAGCGTGCGTGGTCGTCCGACGTACTCCGCCGACATCAAGAGCCACCTGCTCGAGCGCGTCACCGCGGGCGAAGGCCTGGAAAAATACCTGGGCACCAAATACCCGGGTACCAAGCGTTTCGGCCTGGAAGGCGGCGAGAGCCTGATTCCGATGCTCGACGAGTTGATCCAGCGTTCCGGTTCCTATGGCACCAAGGAAATCGTTATCGGCATGGCCCACCGTGGCCGTCTGAACGTGCTGGTCAACACCTTCGGCAAGAACCCGCGCGAGCTGTTCGACGAGTTCGAAGGCAAGAAGAAGGTCGAGCTGGGTTCCGGTGACGTCAAATATCACCAGGGCTTCTCGTCCAACGTAATGACCACCGGCGGTGAAGTTCACCTCGCCATGGCCTTCAACCCGTCCCACCTGGAAATCGTATCTCCAGTGGTCGAGGGTTCGGTTCGCGCCCGTCAGGATCGTCGTAACGACCCTACCGGCGAGAAGGTTCTGCCGATCTCCATCCACGGTGACGCGGCATTCGCCGGTCAGGGCGTGGTGATGGAAACCTTCCAGATGTCGCAGACCCGCGGTTTCAAGACCGGCGGCACCGTGCACATCGTGATCAACAACCAGGTTGGTTTCACCATCAGCAACCCGCTGGACTCGCGCTCCACAGAGTACGCGACCGACGTTGCGAAAATGATCCAGGCGCCGATCCTCCATGTGAATGGCGATGATCCGGAAGCCGTGTTATTCGTGACCCAGCTGGCCATCGACTACCGCATGCAGTTCAAGCGTGACGTGGTGATCGACCTGGTCTGCTACCGTCGTCGCGGCCACAACGAGGCCGACGAGCCAAGCGGCACCCAGCCGATCATGTACCAGCAGATCACCAAACAGCGCACCACCCGTGAGCTGTATGCCGATCGTCTGACCCAGGGCGGTGTACTCGACGCAGAGCGTGTTCAGGCGAAAGTCGACGAATACCGCAACGCGCTGGACAACGGCCTGCATGTTGTAAAAAGCCTGGTCAAAGAGCCGAACAAAGAGTTGTTCGTGGACTGGCGTCCGTATCTGGGCCACGCCTGGACTGCGCGTCACGACACACGCTTCGATCTGAAAACCTTGCAGGAACTGTCCGCCAAGCTGCTGGAAATCCCGGAAGGCTTCGTGGTTCAGCGCCAGGTCTCGAAAATCTACGAAGACCGTCAGAAAATGCAAGCCGGCGGCCTGCCGATCAACTGGGGTTACGCCGAAACCATGGCGTACGCGACCCTGGCGTTCGAAGGTCACCCGATTCGCATGACGGG
This sequence comes from Pseudomonas sp. LBUM1669, assembly GCF_059695705.1. Classification (NCBI taxonomy): domain Bacteria; kingdom Pseudomonadati; phylum Pseudomonadota; class Gammaproteobacteria; order Pseudomonadales; family Pseudomonadaceae; genus Pseudomonas; species Pseudomonas sp. LBUM1669. The sequence goes on from NZ_CP166784.1 coordinate 1,981,133, forward strand.
TCAGGACATCGGTCGCGGTACGTTCTCGCACCGTCACGCTGTCTTGCACAACCAGAAAGACGCGGGGACCTACATCCCGCTGCAAAACCTGTACAAGGGCCAGCCACGTTTCGACCTGTACGATTCGTTCCTGTCCGAAGAAGCCGTGCTGGCGTTCGAATACGGTTACTCGACCACCACGCCTGAGGCGCTGGTGATCTGGGAAGCCCAGTTCGGCGACTTCGCCAACGGTGCCCAGGTGGTTATCGACCAGTTCATCACCAGTGGCGAGCACAAGTGGGGCCGTCTATGCGGTCTGACCATGCTGCTGCCGCACGGTTATGAAGGTCAGGGTCCGGAGCACTCTTCGGCGCGTCTGGAGCGTTACCTGCAGCTGTGCGCCGAGCACAACATTCAGGTAGCCGTACCGACTACGCCGGCCCAGATCTACCACTTGCTGCGTCGTCAGGTGATTCGCCCGCTGCGCAAGCCATTGATCGTTCTGACTCCGAAGTCGCTGCTGCGTCACAAACTGGCCATATCGACCCTGGAAGATCTGGCCGAAGGTTCGTTCCAGACCGTTATCCCGGAAATCGATGTTCAAGACCCGAAAAAGGTCGAGCGCATTGTTCTGTGTAGCGGCAAGGTCTACTACGACCTGCTGGAAAAACGCCGTGCCGAAGGTCGTGATGACATCGCCATCGTGCGTATCGAGCAGCTGTACCCATTCCCTGAGGACGACTTGAATGAAGTCCTGGCTCCGTACACCAACCTCAAACATATCGTTTGGTGTCAGGAAGAGCCGATGAACCAGGGTGCCTGGTACTGCAGCCAACACCACATGCGCCGCATCGTAGGTAATCACAACAAGGCACTCGTTCTCGAGTACGCCGGTCGTGATGCTTCTGCTGCACCGGCTTGTGGTTATGCATCGATGCACGCTGAGCAGCAGGAAAAACTGTTGCAAGACGCCTTTACTGTTTAACGCCTTCGCGCACCTGAAACCGAATTTAAGGACCCACAGATAATGGCTATCGAAATCAAAGCCCCCACTTTCCCGGAATCGGTTGCCGATGGCACCGTTGCCACCTGGCACAAAAAACCGGGCGACGCTGTAAAGCGTGACGACCTGATCGTCGACATCGAAACCGACAAGGTTGTGCTGGAAGTGTTGGCTACCGCTGACGGCGTGCTGGGCGCTATCGTCAAGAACGAAGGCGACACCGTTCTGTCCGACGAAGTGCTGGGCTCCATCGAAGCGGGCGGCGCTGCTGCCGCTCCAGCTGCTGCCGCTGCTCCGGCTGCTGCACAAGCTGCTGCGCCAGCCGCTGAAGGCGAAGACGATCCTGTTGCTGCACCGGCTGCTCGCAAGCTGGCTGAAGAAAACGGTATCAACATCGCTTCCGTTGCCGGCACTGGCAAAGGCGGTCGTGTGACCAAGGAAGACGTGGTTGCAGCCGTTGCTGCCAAGAAAGCCGCTCCGGCTGCCGCGCCTGCCAAGGCTGCCGCTCCGGCTGCCGCTGCTCCTGTGTTCGCCGCTGGCGACCGCATCGAGAAGCGCGTTCCGATGACCCGCGTTCGCGCTACCGTGGCCAAGCGCCTGGTAGAAGCCCAGTCGAACATGGCGATGCTGACCACGTTCAACGAAGTCGACATGACTGAAGTCATGGCCCTGCGTTCGAAGTACAAGGACTTGTTCGAGAAGTCCCACAACGGCGTGCGCCTGGGCTTCATGTCGTTCTTCGTCAAGGCTGCCACCGAAGCGCTGAAACGCTTCCCGGCCGTCAACGCGTCGATCGACGGTGCCGACATCGTTTACCACGGTTATGCCGACGTCGGTGTGGCTGTTTCCAGCGACCGCGGCCTGGTTGTACCGGTTCTGCGTAACGCCGAACTGATGAGCCTGGCTGAAATCGAAGGCGGCATCGCCACCTTCGGCAAGAAGGCTCGCGACGGTAAACTGTCGATGGACGAAATGACCGGCGGTACGTTCACCATCACCAACGGTGGTACCTTCGGTTCGATGATGTCGACTCCGATCGTCAACCCGCCGCAAGCGGCCATCTTGGGCATGCACAACATTCTGCAGCGTCCTATGGCGATCAACGGTCAGGTTGTTATCCGTCCGATGATGTACCTCGCTCTGTCCTACGATCACCGTCTGATCGATGGCAAAGAAGCTGTGACCTTCCTGGTTACCATCAAGAACCTGCTGGAAGACCCGGCTCGTTTGCTGCTGGATATCTGATTTCGTTGCACGGGTCGTTCGGTAATGGCGGCCCTCCTGTAATGACCAGCTTCGTCCCACGACAGTCCCCAAAAGGGATTGTCCGGTTTGATTCGAGAAGGAATGACACATGACTCAGAAATTCGACGTGGTAGTGATTGGCGCGGGCCCTGGCGGTTACGTGGCTGCCATTAAAGCAGCGCAACTGGGCCTCTCCACTGCCTGCATCGAGAAATACACCGACAAGGAAGGCAAACTGGCCCTCGGCGGTACTTGCCTGAACGTCGGCTGCATTCCATCCAAGGCGCTGCTGGACAGCTCCTGGAAATACAAGGAAGCCAAAGAAGGCTTCGCGATCCACGGTATCAATCACGCTGGCGTGACCATGGACGTGGCGGCAATGGTTGGCCGTAAAGCCAACATCGTCAAAGGCCTGACCTCTGGCGTAGCCACTCTGTTCAAGGCGAACGGCGTCACTTCCCTGCAAGGCCACGGCAAACTGCTGGCCGGCAAGAAAGTCGAACTGACCAAGCCAGACGGCACCGTCGAAATCATCGAAGCCGAGAACGTGATTCTGGCTTCGGGCTCGCGTCCGATCGACATTCCACCCGCTCCGGTTGACCAGAACGTGATCGTTGATTCGACCGGCGCGCTGGAATTCCAATCGGTTCCAAAACGTCTGGGCGTGATCGGTGCTGGCGTGATCGGTCTGGAACTGGGTTCGGTCTGGTCGCGTCTGGGCTCGGAAGTGGTTGTCCTGGAAGCGCTGGAGAAGTTCCTGCCAGCCGCTGACGACGCCGTTTCCAAAGAAGCCTTCAAGACCCTGACCAAACAAGGTCTGGACATCAAGCTGGGTGCTCGCGTCACCGGTTCCAAAGTGAACGGCAACGAAGTTGTCGTGAACTACACCGATGCCAACGGCGAACAGAACATCACCTTCGACAAGCTGATCGTTGCCGTTGGTCGCCGTCCAGTGACCACCGAACTGTTGGCTGCCGACAGCGGTGTGAACATCGACGAGCGCGGTTTCGTATTCGTTGACGACCAGTGCGCCACCAGCGTACCGGGCGTTTACGCAATCGGTGACGTGGTTCGCGGCATGATGCTGGCGCACAAGGCGTCCGAAGAAGGCATCATGGTGGTTGAGCGCATCAAGGGCCACAAAGCCCAAATCAACTATGACCTGATCCCGTCTGTTATTTATACTCACCCGGAAATCGCGTGGGTCGGCAAAACCGAGCAGGTCTTGAAGGCCGAAGGCGTTGAAGTTAACGTTGGCACCTTCCCGTTCGCAGCCAGTGGCCGTGCCATGGCAGCCAACGACACCGGCGGTTTCGTGAAAGTCATTGCTGATGCCAAGACTGACCGCGTATTGGGCGTCCACGTGATTGGTCCGAGCGCTGCAGAACTGGTTCAGCAGGGCGCGATCGGCATGGAATTCGGCACCAGCGCTGAAGACCTGGGCATGATGGTTTTCTCCCATCCGACCCTGTCTGAAGCCTTGCACGAAGCAGCTTTGGCTGTGAATGGCGGCGCCATCCACATCGCCAACCGCAAGAAGCGTTAAGACAATAAGAAACCACGGCGGTATGGCCCGTCGTGAGCCTTGCATGCAAGACTCACCGCGGAATATCCGCTGGACGCAGTCTTGCGTAGCTGCACCGGTTGTCCGGAAAGGCTACGCAAGCAGCAGTCACAGGTGGTGCGGCACTTGAACAAGTGCAGCACCGAATGCGCAGTACCTAACGAAGACGGTAATAAGCATGAATCTTCACGAGTATCAGGGTAAGCAGCTGTTCGCTGAGTACGGCCTGCCAGTATCCCAGGGTTTCGCTGTAGACACCCCGGAAGCAGCAGCAGAAGCTTGCGACAAAATCGGCGGCACCGAGTGGGTTGTCAAAGCCCAGGTCCACGCTGGTGGTCGCGGTAAAGCGGGCGGCGTAAAGCTGGTTCGCAGCAAAGAAGACGCCAAGGCCTTCGCACAGCAGTGGCTGGGCAAGCGTCTGGTGACTTACCAGACTGACGCCAATGGCCAGCCAGTCACCAAGATCCTGGTTGAATCGTGCACTGATATCGCTAAAGAGCTGTACCTGGGCGCTGTCGTTGACCGTTCGAGCCGTCGCATCGTGTTCATGGCTTCCACCGAAGGTGGCGTGGACATCGAGAAGATCGCTCACGACACTCCAGAAAAAATTCTGAAAGCCACTATCGATCCACTGGTTGGCGCTCAGCCATTCCAGGGTCGCGAGTTGGCATTCCAGTTGGGTCTGGAAGGCAAGCAAGTTGCTCAGTTCGCCAAGATCTTCGTAGGTCTGGCCAAGCTGTTCAAGGATCACGACCTGGCTCTGCTGGAAGTGAACCCGCTGGTGATCAAGGCTGACGGCGATCTGCATTGCCTCGACGCCAAGATCAACATCGACGCCAACGCCATGTACCGTCAGCCTAAGCTGAAGACTTTCCACGATCCGTCGCAAGACGATCCGCGCGAAGCGCACGCTGCCAAGTTCGAACTGAACTACGTAGCGCTGGAAGGCAACATCGGTTGCATGGTCAACGGTGCTGGCCTGGCCATGGGTACCATGGACATCGTCAACCTGCATGGCGGCAAACCAGCCAACTTCCTCGACGTGGGCGGCGGTGCTACCAAAGAACGCGTTACCGAAGCGTTCAAGATCATCCTGTCCGACACTAACGTCGCTGCAGTATTGGTCAACATCTTCGGCGGCATCGTTCGCTGCGACATGATTGCCGAAGGCATCATCGGCGCTGTGAAAGAAGTCGGCGTGAAAATCCCGGTTGTTGTTCGCCTTGAAGGCAACAACGCTGAGCTGGGCGCTAAAGTACTGGCAGAAAGCGGTTTGAACATCATCGCTGCTACCAGCCTGACCGACGCTGCTCAACAAGTTGTCAAAGCTGCGGAGGGCAAATAATGAGCGTCCTGATCAATAAAGACACCAAAGTTATCTGCCAGGGTATTACCGGTTCGCAAGGTAGTTTCCACACCCAGCAAGCCATCGAATACGGCACCAAGATGGTTGGCGGCGTAACTCCAGGCAAAGGCGGCACCGAGCACCTGGGTCTGCCAGTGTTCAACACCGTGAAAGACGCTGTAGCTGCCACTGGCGCCACCGCCAGCGTGATCTACGTTCCGGCTCCTTTCTGCAAAGATTCGATCCTGGAAGCTGCTTTCGGCGGCATCAAGCTGATCGTCTGCATCACTGAAGGCATTCCTACCCTGGACATGCTGGACGCTAAAGTTAAGTGCGACGAGCTGGGCGTAGTCCTGATCGGTCCTAACTGCCCAGGCGTGATCACTCCAGGCGAATGCAAGATCGGCATCATGCCAGGTCACATTCACTTGCCAGGCAAAGTCGGTATCGTTTCCCGTTCCGGCACCCTGACCTACGAAGCTGTGAAGCAAACTACTGACGCCGGTTTCGGTCAGTCGACTTGCGTCGGCATCGGTGGTGACCCGATCCCGGGTTCGAACTTCATCGACATCCTGAAGCTGTTCCAGGAAGACCCGAAGACCGAAGCGATCGTGATGATCGGCGAGATCGGCGGTTCGGCTGAAGAAGAAGCGGCTGCCTACATCAAGGCACACGTGACCAAGCCGGTTGTTTCCTACATCGCTGGTGTGACTGCCCCTGCAGGCAAGCGCATGGGCCATGCTGGCGCAATCATCTCTGGCGGCAAAGGCACTGCAGACGAGAAGTTTGCTGCCCTGGAAGACGCAGGCGTTAAAACCGTGCGTTCGCTGGCAGACATCGGCAAGGCTTTGTCCGAGCTGACCGGTTGGGCGATCAAGTAAGCCTCGCGCTTAGCTGACGCTTCACCAAACAAAGGCCACCTTCGGGTGGCCTTTGTCGTTTCCGGGATGCGTTCCCACGCAGAGCGTGGGAACGATCTGTTCTAAGGTAGGTAAATAAGATATGTAAACGCGACACGGAAATGTCGCGTATCGGATAGATCGCCCCTTAACAGTGCGTTTGTCGGGCAAATTCGTTAGGCTATCCGCCATTTTTGCGTTTGCGTCCCACAAGGAAGCGTCGCGCTAAACGGGTCAGTCCTATACGGACCGACAGCATTTCCCTCACCCTCAGGGAAATCCCTCTCTAAATTCCGATTCAGTAGTGTGGTATTTCCTTAATGAAAGTTTTGAAAGGTCAGGACATCCTGGCACTTGGTTTTATGACGTTTGCCCTGTTCGTCGGGGCTGGCAACATCATCTTCCCGCCTATCGTCGGTTTACAGTCCGGGCCTCATGTCTGGATGGCAGCGCTGGGCTTTCTGATCACCGCGGTCGGTTTGCCAGTGATCACCGTAGTTGCTCTGGCCAAGGTCGGTGGGGCGATGGATGCGTTGAGCAGCCCGATCGGCAAAATCGCCGGTGGCTTGCTGGCCGCTGCGTGCTACCTCGCTGTTGGCCCGCTGTTCGCCACGCCGCGCACCGCGACCGTATCGTTCGAAGTGGGTCTTGCGCCGCTGACCGGCGAGAGCCCGCTGGCGCTGTTCCTCTACAGTTCGGTGTACTTCCTGCTGGTGTTCTTCATTTCGCTGTATCCAGGCCGTTTGCTGGATACCGTGGGACGTTTCCTCGCGCCGCTGAAGATCATCGCCCTGGCCGCACTCGGCATCGCCGCGTTCGCGTTGCCGGCCGGCGATATTGGTGTGGCCACGCCTGAGTATGTCGCGGCGCCGTTCTCCCAAGGGTTCATCAACGGTTACCTGACCATGGATACCCTCGGCGCACTGGTGTTCGGCATCGTTATCGTCAACGCGATCCGCTCCCGTGGTGTCGAGTCCCCCGCTCTGATCACCCGTTACGCGATCATTGCCGGGCTGATTGCCGGCGTGGGCCTGGCGCTGGTGTACGTCAGCCTGTTCCGTCTCGGTTCGGGCAGCCATGAAGTGGCGGCCGGTGCAGCCAACGGCGCGGCGGTGTTGCACGCCTATGTTCAACACACCTTCGGTTCGTTGGGCAGCGGTTTCCTGGCGGTGCTGATCTCTCTGGCCTGTCTGGTGACAGCAGTCGGCCTGACCTGCGCTTGCGCTGAATACTTCAGCCGTGTGCTGCCACTGTCCTACAAGACATTGGTCATTATCCTGGCTGTGTTCTCCCTGTTTGTGTCCAACCTGGGCCTCACCAAGCTGATTGCGTTCTCGATCCCGGTGCTGACAGCGATCTACCCGCCGTGCATCGCCCTGGTAGCGCTGAGCTTCTGCAAAGACTTCTGGCATGAACAGGGCCGCATCGTCGGCCCGGTGATGTTGGTCTCGTTCATTTTCGGCATGATCGATGCGCTCAAGGGCGCAGGTCTGGCGGACTGGATGCCAACACAGCTGTCCCATCTGCCGCTGAGCGAGCAGGGCCTGGCCTGGCTGGTGCCGTCGGTGATGACCTTGGTGGTTGCGGTGGTTTGCGACCGTCTGCTGGGCAAGCGCGAGGAAGCGCTGGCTTAAGCTGCTTCATGGCCCGCCACAAGCGGGCCAATCAAGCAGAAAACAGAAATGCCCCGTATCAATCGATACGGGGCATTTTTTATGCGCGAGATGCGGTGTCTTTTTTTGTCAGCTAACGTCGAAGCACTGCAAATCCCACAGGGTTTCGGTGTACCGATCTCACATCACAAGGACCTGCATGTCGTTCATCCACGCCAACATCATCCACATCCTCGCCGCGCTCTGGTTTGTCATCTGCTGGGGCGGTTACACCCGTTATGCTTCGTGGAAAGGCCGCGACACCGCGTGCCTGGCCAGTGTGCTGCACTTGTACCGTGAAGACTGGATGCGCCGCATGCTGTTGCGCGATAACCGCATCGCCGACGCCAGCGTGATTGGCAACCTGGAGCGCAACGCCTCGTTCTTCGCTTCCAGCACGCTGATTATCCTGGCCGGCATTCTCACTGTACTCGGCGCCTCTGAGCGGGCCGTGTCGTTGCTGGCGGATATTCCGATGGTGCAACAGGCATCGCAGGGTATGTCGGAGATCAAGTTGCTCTGCTTGGCGCTGGTGTTTGTCTATGCGTTTTTCACCTTCAGTTGGTGCATGCGCCAGTACAACTTCGCCGCCATTTTGATCGGGTCGGCGCCAATGATTGGCGAACGTCACGTGTCCGAACAAGAGCGCAAAGCCTTCGCTGCGCGAGCCGCCCGGGTGATCTCCATGGCGGCAAACCAGTTCAACTTTGGCCTGCGCGCTTACTACTTCGGCATGACCATGCTGGCCTGGTTCGTCAGCCCATGGCTGTTCATGTTGATGAGTGCCGGCGTGGTGCTGGTGTTGTATCGCCGGGAGTTTCATTCCGACGTTCTCGATGTGATGGTCTATACCCCTACAGAGGCGCCATTGCCCGAAGCCAATAAAGAGGCCGCTTGATGAGTATTCCGTTCTGGTGCGTGTTCATCAGCGCCTTGCTGATCTACGTGGCCCGCATGCCAGTGGCCAAGGCCATGAAAGAGCAGGGCGGTTACAACAATCACTTGCCGCGTCAGCAACAAGCGCAACTCACAGGCTTCGGCGCCCGTGCCGTGGCAGCGCATCAAAACTGCTTCGAGGCCTTCATATTGTTTGCGGTGGGGGTGTTGATGGCGCACACCACGCAAACGGCGGGGTGGCTGATCGATTCGCTGGCAATCATCTTTGTGATTACCCGAGTCATTTATTTACTGTGCTATTGGGCTGATCTTGCCTGGCAGCGGAGTCTGGTGTGGTTCATCGGACTAGTGTGTTCGTTGCTGCTGATGATTAGTCAGACTTTTAGAACTATTTTGCTCTAGCGGGGTAAATCACAGACAAAAGAAAACCCGCACTTGGCGGGTTTTCTTTATCACGCTAAAAACTGATTTAGTTTTTAGGTGCTTCTTTTGCTGCCGCTGCATCCGATTCAGCCTGAGCTTTGGCGGCTTCGGCGTTTTCTTTCGCAGCGTCGTTCACTTTATCCTGAGCTTTGTTCATGTCTTGCTGAGCTTGCTCAGCATGTTGGTTAGCATCTTGAGCTTTGTCCTCGGATTTTTTATCGCAAGCAGCGAGACCGAGGGAAGCGGTCAACATCAAGGCAATAGCTAAAGTCTTACGCATGGGGTGTATCTCCTTATGGAAAATATCTACTGGCCTTTCGAGCACAGCCACTAGGGTTAAGTTCCTCAATTCGTTCAGATATATAAGATTATTCCCACGGGAACTTTTACGAATACGCTGAATACGATCGCCGAATATTAAGAAGAGTATTTTTCACATGACCGAAAACCCCGTTTTTGAGCGCGCGACGCGATTTCTGTCGGCGCTCAGGCATTGTCAGGTACTGGGTTTGCGCGTTCACAGCGCCAGCAGCGAAGGCCTGACAGTCATCCTGCCATACAGTCCGCAAATCGTCGGCAACCCGCAGACCGGTGTGATCCATGGCGGGGCTTTGACCTCGTTGATGGACACCGCGTGCGGCATGTCGACGCTCTGCGTCCTGCCCGAGTTTGAAGTCTGTCCGACCCTCGATTTACGCATCGACTACATGCACGCCGCCGCGCCTCACAAGGATGTCTACGGTTTCGCCCAATGCTACCGGGTGACCACCGACGTAATCTTCGCCCGAGGCTTTGCCTACCAGGACGATCCCGAGCAACCCATCGCCCATGTCGTCGGCACATTCATGCGCATGGGCAAAGCCGTCAAAGGCGCCAAGGGTTTTGGCGGTGCGATCGCCGGAGGTGCGAAATGACTGACACTTTCAAAGAACAACTTCAGCAGGCCCACGAGCAGGGAGACTACGCCTCGCTGCTGCACCTGCTCCCTTACGCCAAACTGATCGGCGTCGAGTGTTCCCGTGTCGGGGATGAGTTGCTGTTCCGCCTGCCGGCCAATAAGGACAACATTGGTAACCCTTTACTGCCGGCCATCCATGGTGGGGTGATCGCCGGGTTCATGGAGCTGTCCGCAGCGCTGCACCTGCTGATTTTCACCGGTTCGCCGGGTGTGCCGAAGATCATCGACTTCTCCCTCGACTACCTGCGAGCCGGGCAGTTTCGCGACACCTGGGCCAAATGTCAGGTCTGTCGCCAGGGCCGGCGTGTCGCAAACGTAGCGATTACCGCCTGGCAAACCACCGAAGCCGAACCGATTGCCACGGCCCGCGGTCATTTCAAAATTGAAGAGCCCTTGAAATCCTGAACTCAGCCCCAAACTCTGATGACAACCCGCCGCCGACCCTTCAGGTCGCGGCCACTGCCATCTGATTGGAGTTTGATGACCATGAGTGTGGAAACTCAAAAGGAAACCCTGGGCTTCCAGACCGAGGTGAAGCAACTGCTGCACCTCATGATCCATTCGCTGTATTCCAACAAGGAAATTTTCCTTCGCGAATTGATCTCGAACGCCTCTGACGCTGTCGACAAATTACGTTTCGAAGCCCTGTCCAAGCCTGAACTGCTGGAAGGTGGCGCCGAACTGAAAATCCGTGTGAGCTTCGACAAGGACGCCAAAACCGTCACCCTCGAAGACAACGGCATCGGCATGAGCCGTGAAGACGCGATCACCCATTTGGGCACGATCGCCAAATCCGGCACTGCCGACTTCATGAAGCATCTGTCTGGCGATCAGAAGAAAGACTCGCACCTGATCGGTCAGTTTGGTGTCGGTTTCTACTCGGCGTTCATCGTTGCCGATAAAGTTGACGTGTTCAGCCGTCGTGCCGGTGCTGCCGCCAGCGAAGGCGTGCACTGGTCGTCCAAGGGTGAAGGCGACTTTGAAGTGGCCACCGTCGAGAAAGCCGAGCGCGGCACCCGTATCGTTCTGCACTTGAAGTCCGGTGAAGACGAATTCGCCGATGGCTGGCGCCTGCGCAACGTCATCAAGAAGTACTCCGACCACATCGCTTTGCCGATCGAGTTGCCGAAAGAAGTGGCCGCCGCTGAAGGTGAAGAGAAGCCGGCCGTTGAATGGGAAACCGTCAACCGCGCCAGCGCCCTGTGGACCCGTCCTCGCACCGAGATCAAGGACGAGGAATATCAGGAGTTCTACAAACACATCGCTCATGACTTCGAAAATCCGCTGAGCTGGAGCCACAACAAGGTCGAAGGCAAGCTCGAATACAGCTCGCTGCTGTACGTGCCGACCCGTGCTCCGTTCGATCTGTACCAGCGTGAAGCGCCGAAAGGCCTGAAGTTGTACGTACAGCGCGTATTCGTCATGGACCAGGCCGAGTCGTTCCTGCCGCTGTACCTGCGTTTCATCAAGGGCGTAGTCGATTCCAACGACCTGTCGCTGAACGTGTCGCGGGAAATCCTGCAGAAAGACCCGATCATCGACTCCATGAAGTCGGCCCTGACCAAGCGCGTCCTGGACATGCTGGAAAAACTGGCGAAGAACGAACCTGAGCAATACAAAGGCTTCTGGAAGAACTTTGGTCAGGTCATGAAAGAAGGCCCGGCAGAAGACTTCGCCAACAAAGAGAAAATCGCTGGCTTGCTGCGTTTCGCCTCCACTCAGGGCGAAGAAGGCGAGCAGGTTGTGGGTCTGGCCGAGTACCTGGCTCGCGCCAAGGAAGGTCAGGACAAGATCTACTACCTGACCGGCGAAACCTACGCGCAAGTCAAGAACAGCCCGCACCTGGAAGTCTTCCGCAAGAAAGGCATCGAAGTGCTGCTGCTGACCGACCGCATCGACGAGTGGCTGATGAGCTACCTCAGCGACTTCGACGGCAAGAGCTTTGTCGACGTGGCGCGTGGTGACCTGGACCTGGGCAACCTGGACTCGGAAGAGGACAAGAAAGCTGCGGAAGAAGTCGCCAAGTCCAAAGAAGGCCTGGTTGATCGTCTGAAAACCGCACTAGGCGACTCTGTTGCTGAAGTACGGGTTTCCCACCGTCTGACCGATTCCCCGGCGATTCTGGCCATCGGCGAGCAGGACCTGGGCATGCAGATGCGCCAGATCCTCGAAGCCAGCGGGCAGAAGGTTCCGGATTCGAAGCCGATCTTCGAATTCAACCCGGCTCACCCGCTGATCGAGAAACTCGACGCTGAGCAGAGTGACGAGCGTTTCGGCGACCTGTCGCACATTCTCTTCGATCAGGCGGCCCTGGCGGCCGGCGACAGCTTGAAAGACCCGGCCGCTTATGTGCGCCGCCTCAACAAGCTGTTGGTTGAACTGTCGGTTTAACTGAAGTTGTACAAAAACCCGCTTCGGCGGGTTTTTTCATTCTGGTGTCTTTTACTGGGAGTTCGTCATGAGTCAAATTACTGTTCGTTCCGTCGCTTATCAGATTGATGGCCAGTCATATGAAAGCCGTCTGGCGTTCGATGCCGACCACAAAGGCCCGCGCCCCGGTCTGTTGATGGCGCCGAACTGGATGGGCGTCAGCGTCGGTGCCGAGGAAATCGCCAAGTCGGTGGCGGCCAAGGGTTATGTGGTGCTGATTGCGGACCTGTACGGCCAGTCGGTGCGTCCGCAGAATGGCGACGAGGCGGGTGCAGCCATGATGCCGCTGAAGAACGATCGCGCCTTGCTGCGCAAGCGCATGCAGGCGGCGTTCGAGCAGCTGCAAGGGCAGGGCGAGGCGGTGGTTGATACGGCGAAGCTGGCGACTTTTGGTTTCTGTTTTGGCGGTTGCTGCGCACTGGAACTGGCCCGCACGGGCGCGCCGGTAAAAGCAGCGGTTTCGTTCCATGGCACCCTCGATACGCCGAACGTCAACGATGCGAAAAACATCAAGGGCTCGGTGCTGGTGTTGCACGGTGCATCAGACCCGCTGGTGCCGAAAGAGCAATTGCCGGCGTTTGAAGAGGAAATGAATGCGGCGGGCGTGGATTGGCAACTGCTGAGCTACGGCGGCGCGGTGCATTCGTTTACTGATCCGCATGCGAACGTGCCGGGCAAGATGATGTATGACGCGAAGACGGCGGGGCGGGCGTTTACTTCGATGCACAATCTGCTGGATGAAGTGTTTAGCGGCTGATGTCGTTCCCTGACATTGTTGGTGTCAGGGCCGACCTCATCGCGAGCAGGCTCACTCCTACAATTGGAATGCATTCCCTCTTGTAGGAGTGAGCCTGCTCGCGATGGCGATGTAACTGATGCCGAAGATCCTAAGGCAGTTCGATCCGCTCAACTTCCCCCGGCACCGTCGGCCAATCCCCGGCCGCCCAGCGCCGCCGCGCTTCATCGATCGCCGCCGGATCGCTCGCCACGAAATTCCAGTTGATTCGTCGTGGCCCGTCCAGCGGTGCCCCGCCAAACAGCACCGCATGACAATCGCTCTCGGCGAACAACGTCATTTCCTCTCCGGCAGGCAGCACCACCAGCGCATGGGGCTCCAGTGACTCGCCATCAAGCTGCGCTTCACCACTCAACACATACAGCGCTCGCTCTTCATGCTCGGTCGGAATCAGCAAGGTGGTCGCGGTTTGCAGGTTCAACTCCGCATACAACGTAGGAGAAAGCACCGGCACCGGCGATTCCAGGCAAAAGCCTGCCCCGGCAATCATCCGGATCTTCACGCCAAGGTTATCGCTGACCGGCAACGTCGCTGCCGGGTGATGGCTGTAGTGGCCCGGCCCCTGTTCATGCGCCTTGGGAGAGGCGAGCCAAACCTGCAAACCGTGTATTGTGAAGCCGCTGTCTTTCAACGCCTCAGGCGTGCGCTCGACATGGGCAATCGCGCTGCCCGCCGTCATCCAGCTGACATCGCCGGCGTCGACCACCTGGTCGGAACCGAGGCTGTCCTTGTGCTGGATTTTTCCTTCGAACAAGTAGGTGAGGGTGGACAGGCCAATATGCGGGTGCTGACGGATGTTCATGCCTTTACCCGGTGGATAGCGGGTTTCGAGCATGTGGTCAAAAAATACGAAAGGCCCGACGCTGCGGCATTTGGCCGACGGCAGCGGGCGCAAAATCGGCTGGCCTTCTACATCTTCGGCGCGAGGGCGGATCACGAGTGGCGTGTTCATGGTGCATTCCAGGCTGAGCGGGTGACGCGTGGAGCATAACCCGCTTGCGCAGCCCTTGCCGCTATTGGCTGAAGGCACCCTCGGACAGATGGGTTTCGATGCTCACTTGCGTGCTGGTCATCAGTTTGTGCACCGGGCAGCGATCCGCTACGCGATGCAACTCATCACGCTGGGCATCGGTGAGCACACCCTTGAGGGTCAGTTTGACGTGCAGGGCATATTTGCCTTTCTGCTCTTCGCTGTTGTCACGTTTGACTTCGACCGTCACGCCGGTCAGCGGAATGTCTTTCTTCTTCGCGTACATCTTCAGTGTCAGGGCCTTGCAGGCGCCCAGGGCCGCGTCGAAGTAGTCGTGTGGCTCAGGGGCGGTGCCTTCGCCGCCAGATGTGGTCGGCACATCGGCAAAGAGCTCGTGGTCGTCGATCTGGACGCTGTGGCGAAAACCTTCAGCGGAAACGGTATTGACGGTAACGGTCATGAGGAGCCTCCCAGGCTAAAAAGTCATTCGATCAAAATAGACCTCGAAGTTATAGAGCATTCCTGATGATGCGCGTTCCACTTTCTTACCGGCTGAACCGTTTCGTGTGCGCGCAGGTCTACGTCTTTCCTGCCCCCGGAGAATGCCCGTGCCCCTGTTCCGTTTGAGCCTTGCCTGTTTGTTGGCGCTATCCAGTGCTCACGCCACTGCACGCGAATACGCCTACAGCGATGCGCACCTGCATTACGTGGACTTTTTCCAGGAAACGGCCGGCATGCCGACATTGCTCAAGGCCATGGACGACAACGCCATCGATCATGTGATGGTTTCCGGGATCCCGGTGGCGAAGAAATGGCACGAAGATGAACCGAAGCGCCCACGCTATTACGCCGGTGATGACGCTGATGCCTATTGGTACAGCGCGACGGATGTGATTGTCGCGGCAGCGGTAAACAAATTGTCGCCCGGGCAGCGTCAGCGTTTTCACCCGTTCCTGTCGGGCTTCAATCCCAACGACAAAAACTCCGTAGCGCACATCCAGCGCATGCTCGATCTCAATCCGGGGCTGTGGCAGGGAATCGGCGAAGTGTTTACCCGCCATGATGACCTGACCGCGCTGACCTCCGGCGACACGCCACGGGCCAACAACGAGGCGATGACGCGGATCTATCACCTGGCTGCCGAGAACGACTTGCCCGTGATGTTGCACTCCAACATCACCTCCAAGCGTGAGAAAAATCCGCTGTACCTGTCGGAAGTCGAGGAGCCGCTACGTAATCATCCGCATACGCGATTCATTTGGGCCCACGCAGGCACCAGCGCCGAGGTCCATCGGCATCAGACCCAGCTGGATTTTCTGTTGCCGACCCTGACTCGAATGCTCGAGGCCTACCCCAATCTGTACATCGACCTGTCCTGGAGCATGCTGACGCCTTACCTGCTGGATGAGCAGGGCAAGCCTTCAGAAGCCTGGTTGAAACTGGTGGAGCGCTTCCCGGATCGCTTCATGCTCGGCTCTGATGTGGTGGGACGTTTCAACAAGCTCGGTAAGGAATTGCGCAGCTTCGATCCGTTTCTCGACGCCTTGCCCGAGAAGGTTGCGAGAAAAGTCGCGCGGGATAATTTTCTGTCGATTCTGCCGCGCAACCGTTAAGACGGCCAGGCGACCGGTTGGCTGCGCACGGTTGCGGATAGCGCATTCCCTGCCTATGTTCCTTGCGAGGCATTACGAGTGACTGGCGCGCGAAGACCCGATGCCGGTTGCTGTCCATCCAGTGCGGATTCTCGCAGCGAGGTTACGACATGCCAAACGACTCCCGCCCTGCCGTGCTTGAACTGATCGGCAATACGCCACTGGTGCGCGTCAGCCGCTTCGATACCGGCCCGTGTACGCTGTTTCTCAAACTTGAATCACAGAACCCCGGCGGTTCGATCAAGGATCGCATCGGTCTGGCGATGATCGACGCCGCTGAACGCGATGGCCGTCTGCAACCCGGTGGCACCATCGTCGAAGCCACCGCTGGCAACACCGGCCTCGGCCTGGCCCTGGTCGGCCGTGCCAAAGGCTATCGAGTGGTGCTGGTGGTGCCGGACAAAATGTCCACCGAGAAGGTCTTGCACCTCAAGGCCATGGGGGCCGAGGTGCACATCACCCGCTCCGACGTCGGCAAAGGCCATCCCGATTACTATCAGGACGTCGCGGCGCGGCTGGCGCAGGAGATTCCCGATGCCTTCTTCGCCGATCAATTCAACAACCCGGCCAATCCGCTGGCCCACGAATGCAGCACCGCGCCGGAGATCTGGGCACAGACCCAGCATGATCTGGATGCCATCGTCGTCGGCGTCGGTTCGGCCGGCACGCTGACCGGGTTGACCCGTTTCTTCCAGCGCGTGCAACCGAACCTCGAAATGGTGCTGGCCGATCCGGTCGGCTCGGTGATGGCCGAGTACAGCCGCAGCGGCACCCTCGGCAAGGCTGGTTCATGGGCGGTGGAGGGCATCGGTGAGGATTTCATTCCTTCGATTGCCGACCTCTCCAGCGTGCGCCACGCCTATTCGATCAGCGACGAGGAAAGTTTCGATCATGCCCGCCAACTACTGCGCGCCGAAGGCATTCTCGGCGGTTCCTCGACCGGCACCTTACTGGCGGCGGCCCTGCGTTACTGCCGTGAGCAAACCGAGCCGAAGCGCGTGGTCAGCTTCGTCTGCGACACCGGCACCCGCTACCTGTCGAAGGTCTACAACGACCAGTGGATGAACGATCAGGGCCTGCTGCAATACAAGCGTTACGGTGATCTGCGTGACCTGATCGCGCGGCGTTTCGAGGATGGCCGGGTGATCAGCGTCGGGCCCGACGACACGCTGCTCACTGCCTTCCAGCGCATGCGCCTGGCGGATGTATCGCAACTGCCGGTGCTGGCGGATGGGAAGCGACTGGTCGGTGTGATCGATGAGTCCGATATTCTACTGGGCGTTCAGGCAGACGCTTCGCACTTGCGCATGCCCGTGGCCAGCGCCATGACTGACAAGTTGCAAACCCTGCCGGCGAGCGCCAGTCTGGCCGAACTGCAGGCGGAGCTTGATCGCGGGCTGGTGGCGATCATCGCCGACGCCTCGGCCTTCCATGGCTTGATTACGCGAGTCGACCTGCTCAATCACCTGCGGAGATCCCTTACATGAGTCAGCACGATGAATCCGGCTCGTCACGCGCCTTCGGCACCCGTGTAATCCATGCCGGCCAAACACCGGATCCTTCCACCGGGGCGCTGATGCCGCCGATCTACGCCAACTCCACGTACTTGCAGCAAAGCCCCGGCGTGCACAAGGGCTTCGACTATGGGCGCTCGCACAACCCGACGCGTTTCGCGCTGGAGCGTTGCGTGGCCGACCTCGAGGGCGGGACCCGGGCGTTCGCCTTCGCCTCCGGGCTGGCGGCGATTTCCACGGTGCTGGAACTGCTCGATGCAAACGCGCACATCGTCTCCGGCAACGACTTGTACGGCGGGACGTTCCGGCTGTTCGACAAAGTCCGTCAGCGCAGTGCCGGGCATCGCTTCAGTTACGTCGACCTGACCGACCTGACGGCCTTCGAAGCGGCATTGCAGGACGACACGCGGATGGTTTGTGTCGAGACGCCGAGCAATCCCTTGCTGCGCCTTTCTGATCTCGCCGCCATTGCGCGCATCTGCCGCGAGCGCGACATCCTCTGTGTCGCCGACAACACCTTCGCCAGTCCGTGGATTCAACGCCCGCTGGAGTTGGGTTTCGATATCGTGGTGCATTCGACGACCAAGTACCTGAACGGCCACTCCGACGTGATCGGCGGCATCGCGGTGGTTGGGCAGAACGCCGAACTGGCCGAGCGCCTGGGCTTTTTGCAAAACGCGGTGGGCGCTATCGCCGGGCCGTTTGACGCGTTCCTCACCTTGCGCGGGGTGAAGACGCTGGCGCTGCGCATGGAGCGCCATTGCAGCAACGCGCTGGAGCTGGCGCAATGGCTGGAGCGTCAGCCGCAGGTGGCGCGCGTTTACTATCCGGGCTTACCGTCGCACCCGCAGCACGAATTGGCACGACAGCAGATGCGTGGATTCGGCGGGATGATTTCCCTCGATCTGAATAGCGATCTGGCTGGGGCCAGACGCTTCCTCGAAAATGTGCAGATCTTTGCCCTGGCCGAGAGCCTGGGCGGGGTGGAAAGCCTGATCGAGCACCCGGCAATCATGACGCATGCCACCATTCCGGCAGACACCCGCGCGGAACTCGGGATCGGCGATGCGCTGGTGCGTTTGTCCGTGGGCGTCGAGGATGTCGAAGACCTGCGCGCCGACCTGGCCCAGGCGCTGGCGCGGATTTGACGTTCAGCAGGCATAAAAAAATCCGGAATCCTTGTCGGATTCCGGATTCTTGTGTCGAGCTGGATCAGCTGCCTTTGACAGTCTTGCCGTTGACCGTACCGTCGAGGAGCATGATGTTGTACTCCTTGCCGTCGGTTTCGACCTGTTGCAGGCGAACCAGCAGGTAATCCCAATCCTTGGCGAACCACAGGACGGTGATGCGCTTGCTTTGCGTCGGGTCGCGCACGCGCTCGACCTTGATCGCATCGATCTGGCCGGCCTTGGTGTCGACTTTCTCCGAACCCAGCACGCGGAAGTCATACGTATCGACTTCGCCGTCGTCAACGACCTGATAGCTCATGCTTTTCTTGCCAGCGGCTACGTCGTGCTGCAGGGCCAGTTGATACGTGGATTTGTCGACCATGCCGCGATTGAGCGGGATCTTGACCGCATCACCGCGATCGGTGCCGGTGACCATTTTGTTGGTCCAGTCGAAATCCAGGTCGGCTTTCTTGGCTTTACCCAGACCACCGCGTTCGAAGTGGTAGGACTGGGGCAGCAACGTGTCCTTGTCCAGGGTCAGGGTGCTTTCTTCAGTCAGGCTGGCGATCATCATCGAGGCCTTGAAGCTGAGCTTCCAGACACCGTTGGCACCTTGGGTCAGGCTGCGTTCAGCCGTGCCACTCATGGGCAGCTGCTTCCAGTCGGCGGTGTAGCTGGCGGAGAACGGTTGAAGTTCTGCAGCCTGCGCAAAAGGCAGGGCAAACAGAGCGCAAGCGAAGAGCAGGGCGCGACGCATAAAATCTCCTAGTTTCGAATCAAGTGGCCGCTGGCCGCGAGTAACTTTCCATCCAGTAAAGCACCTTGTTCACCGAGCGATAAACGGCCTTCGGCAAACCAGCGTACAGCCATCGGGTAGATCAGGTGTTCCTGAACATGGACCCGCTGCGCCAGACTCTGCGGCGAATCGTGCAACTCTACCGGTATTACTGCCTGTACGACCAGTGGTCCGCCATCGAGTTCCTCGGTGACGAAGTGCACGGAGCAGCCATGTTCCGTGTCGCCGGCTTCCAGCGCGCGCTGATGAGTGTGTAACCCTTTGTATTTGGGTAGCAGCGAGGGGTGGATGTTGAGCAGGCGACCCGCGTAATGGCGCACGAAGTCAGCGCTGAGAATGCGCATGAAACCGGCCAGTACTACGAGTTTGGGGTTGAAGGCGTCGATCAGTTCGATCAGTGCGGCATCGAAGGCTTCGCGGCCTTCGAAAGCCTTGTGATCCAGGGAGCGGGTGTCGATACCCGCATCCCTGGCGCGTTGCAGGCCGTAAGCATCGCTGCGGTTGGAAATCACCGCAGCGATGCGGGCCGGGCTGTCGCCGGTCCGCGTGCTGTCGATCAAGGCCTGCAAGTTACTGCCGGTGCCGGACAACAGCACCACCACATCACAGGTCTGGGACATCAATGAGCCTTGAGGTTCTTCAGTTCAACCTGAGCCGCGCCTTCGGCAGCGGTGGCGATCTGACCGATGACCCAAGGCTGCTCGCCGGCTTCGCGCAGGACGTTCAGGGCGGTTTCAACGTGCTCTTGAGCAACGCAGATGACCATGCCCACGCCGCAGTTCAGCACGCGGTGCATTTCGTTTTCGTCAACGTTGCCTTTCTCTTGCAGCCAGTCGAACACGGCAGGACGGGTCCAGCTCGCGACGTCAACCACGGCTTGGGCGCCTTTTGGCAGCACGCGCGGGATGTTGTCCAGCAGGCCGCCACCGGT
Source organism: Pseudomonas sp. LBUM1669 (assembly GCF_059695705.1). Classification (NCBI taxonomy): domain Bacteria; kingdom Pseudomonadati; phylum Pseudomonadota; class Gammaproteobacteria; order Pseudomonadales; family Pseudomonadaceae; genus Pseudomonas; species Pseudomonas sp. LBUM1669. The sequence continues at coordinate 2,001,356 of NZ_CP166784.1, forward strand.
GATGTGGGCCATGGCTTTGACCGCGCCGGTGTCCTTGATCAGCTTGAGCAGCGGCTTCACGTAGATACGGGTCGGGGCCATCAGCAGGTCGGTCAGCGGTTTGCCGTCGAGCTGGATGTTTTCGATATCGGCACCGGACACTTCGATGATCTTGCGGATCAGCGAGTAGCCGTTGGAGTGCGGGCCGGAAGACGGCAGGGCGAGCAGGGCATCGCCGGCAGCAACTTTGGAACCGTCGATGATTTCGGATTTTTCCACGACGCCGACGCAGAAGCCGGCCAGGTCGTAGTCTTCTCCTTCGTACATGCCCGGCATTTCAGCGGTTTCGCCGCCGACCAGGGAGCAGCCGGACAGTTCACAGCCAGCGCCGATGCCGGTCACGACCTGGGTCGCGGTTTCGACGTTCAGTTTGCCGGTGGCGTAGTAGTCGAGGAAGAACAGCGGCTCGGCGCCGCAAACCACCAGGTCGTTCACGCACATGGCCACCAGGTCGATGCCGATGCTGTCGTGCTTGTTCAGGTTCAAAGCCAGGCGCAGCTTGGTGCCCACGCCGTCCGTGCCGGAAACCAGTACGGGCTGCTTGTAGCCGGCCGGGATTTCGCAGAGGGCGCCGAAACCGCCCAGGCCGCCCATGACTTCCGGGCGCGCAGTGCGCTTGGCGACGCTCTTGATGCGTTCGACCAATGCTTCACCGGCGTCGATGTCTACACCGGCGTCCTTGTAGCTCAGGGAGGGTTGCTTGCTCATGATCCAGGCCTTTAGGGGGGATTCAGGGGTAACGACCGAGTCCAGTGGGACCGCCGAAATAAACGAAGGCGAGCGCCTTGCACGAATTTCAGGGTGCCCGGCTGTTGCCGGTCTGCGAAGGCGCGCGATTTTATCAGGCTTGAAGGGCAGCGGCCATCCTCACGCCGACGGCAGGGGCATATCGGCTGAAAAAAACCGTTATTGCCCGTGTTGGTCGCCGCCTCGATGGCTGTATAAGGTATCGCGATTAACCGTCTATCGTTATGACAGTGCGAAAACTTCGTTAGACCGTGGTGAATGTTTTGCGCAGGGATGTGGTCACAGCCTTGCTCGATCATCTTCATGCGGTCTGTTCCAGCCGCTCTTGTCGTCAGGAATCTTCCATGCGTTTTTTTTCCAGATTTTTATTTGCAGGCTGTTTGTCACTGGTCAGCCTGGCGAGTCATGCCGAAACCGTCAAAGGCCTGTATCAGGTGCGCGAGCCTGTCAGCAGTCAGTCGACTGAGGAGCGCGATCAGGCGACCCAGCGCGCGCTGGACACGCTGGTGCTGCGCCTGACCGGCGACCCCAAGGCTGCGCAAAGCCCGGGGTTGGCGGCGCTGCGCAAAGACCCGCAGCAAATTATCAGTCAATACGGTTTCGACGCCGGCCCGCCGGAAGTGCTGAAAGTCGATTTCGACCCGGCCACCACTGAACAAGCCTTGCGCCGCGCCGGGTTGTCTCTGTGGGGGGCGAATCGGCCGTCGATCCTGAGTTGGTGGTTGAACGATTCCGTCGAGGGTTCGAGCCTGGTGGGTGATGGTCAGGCCAGCGCCGCGCCGTTGCGTCGCGCGGCACAACACCGTGGTCTGCCGTTGCGTCTCCCATTGGCGGACCTGAGTGAGCAACTGGTCGCTACAGCGCCGAATCTTGAGGGTACTGATGCAGCGCCATTGCGCGGTGCGTCGGACCGTTACAACGCTGACGCCTTGCTCGCGGTGCATGCCCGTGAAGAGGGCGGCCAGTGGCAGGCCAAGTGGAATTTGTGGCTGGGCGACAAGAAGGAGGCGGGTAGCGTGCAGGGCGCGGATCAGGCCGCTGTGGCGGATGCGGTAATGCTGGCAGTCAGTGAGCGTCTGGCGCCGCGGTTTGTCGTCAAGCCGGGGGCTTCGGGCCAACAACTGTTGGAAGTCCAAGGGATGAATCTGGAGCGCTATGCTGCGCTGGGGCGTTTGCTGGAGCCGTTTGGTGCTCGTCTGCAAAGTGTCGAGGGTGAGCGCATTCTTTATCGAGTCAATGGCAGCGCCGAGCAGTTGAAGGCGCAGTTGTCCCTGGCGAAGTTGCAGGAGGTTCCGGCCGGTGAGGTACCCGCTCCGGCAGCGCCTGTGCAACCGGTGCCTGAGGGGGCGGCGCCTGTGGTTGCGCCAACCCCGGCACCGGTGCCGCAGCTGAGATTCCGTTGGTAAGGTTTTCTTTCTTTATATAGATGCATATGGAGTGGTACATGGCCGATACGCGGCGTTGGTTCTGGTTGGGTGGAGTGGTTCTGCTCTGCGTGTTTGTCTGGTTGTTGCATCCGATCCTGACGCCCTTTCTGGTCGCGTTGCTGCTGGCCTATCTGTTCGATCCGCTGGTGGATCGGCTGGAAAGGGCTGGTCTGTCACGCACCTGGGGCGTGGTGGCGGTGTTTGCGCTGTTTACCTTGATCTTCACCGCATTGCTGTTGGTGCTGGTGCCGATGCTCGCCAAGCAGTTGTTTCGCTTGTATGAACTGGCACCGCAGATGCTCGACTGGCTGCAGCACACCGCACTGCCGTGGGCGCAATCGAAATTCGGACTGTCGGATAACTTCTGGAAGTTCGACAAGCTCAAGGCAGCGATCAGCGAACACATGGGCCAGACCACCGACATTGTCGGGGTGGTGCTGAGTCAGGCGACGGCTTCCGGGCTCGCGCTGATTGGCTGGTTGGCGAATCTGGTGCTGATCCCCGTTGTGAGTTTCTACCTGCTGCGGGACTGGGACCTGATGATGGCCAAGATCCGCAGCCTGCTGCCCCGTGATCGTGAAGAACGCGTCATGACCCTCGCGGGTGAATGCCATGAAGTGCTGGGGGCATTCGTGCGCGGGCAGTTGCTGGTGATGCTGGCGCTGGGCGTGATCTATGCCGCGGGCTTGATGCTGGTGGGTCTGGAGCTGGGGTTGTTGATCGGTCTGATCGCAGGTCTGGCGGCCATTGTGCCGTACATGGGGTTTGTCATCGGGATCGGTGCGGCGTTGATCGCCGGCCTGTTCCAGTTCGGCGGCGATCTGTATCCCATGGTCGGTATCGTCGCGGTGTTGATGGTCGGGCAGGCACTGGAAGGGATGGTGCTGACGCCGTTGCTAGTGGGTGATCGTATCGGTCTGCACCCGGTGGCAGTGATCTTCGCCATTCTGGCGGGGGGCGAAATGTTTGGCTTTACCGGCGTGTTACTGGCGTTGCCAGTGGCGGCGGTGATCATGGTGCTGGTGCGCCATGTGCATGATTTGTATAAAGATTCGGATATCTACGGGCGTGTCGACGAGCCTGAACGGTAAGGGTCGTTGAAGTCTCATGGCGGGCGGCCTGGTTTCATGCCAGGTTGGCCCGTATCCCTCGCGTTGCTGTCACATGCGCCGCCAAAGAAACTGTCATGAAACCAGGGCGTTAACGCAAACCTTTGATTTTGCTTGTGGTCTGTCGCATTGTGCGACCCGCCTCACGGGTATAAACTTCGCAAACTTTACACAGAGGCCACTAACGGTTCCTTTGGAACTGTTCAGTCAGCATGAAACCGATTCAGCTGCCCCTAGGTGTGCGTCTGCGTGATGACGCCACCTTTATCAATTACTACCCAGGCGCCAATGCCGCTGCACTCGGCTATGTCGAGCGGCTATGCGAAGCCGACGCCGGCTGGACCGAAAGCCTGATCTATCTCTGGGGCAAGGACGGGGTAGGGCGCACGCACTTGTTGCAGGCAGCCTGCCTGCGCTTTGAGCAACTGGGTGAGCCGGCGGTGTATCTGCCGTTGGCCGAGCTACTGGACCGCGGCATCTCGATCCTCGACAACCTCGAACAATACGAACTGGTCTGCCTTGATGATTTGCAGGCGGTAGCCGGCCGGGCGGATTGGGAAGAGGCGCTGTTCCATCTGTTCAATCGTCTGCGCGACAGCGGTCGGCGTCTGCTGATTGCCGCATCAACCTCGCCGCGCGAATTGCCGGTGAAACTGGCTGACCTGAAATCGCGCCTGACCCTGGCACTGATCTTCCAGATGCGTCCGCTCTCTGACGAAGACAAATTGCGCGCCTTGCAACTACGCGCATCCCGTCGTGGCTTGCACCTGACCGATGAAGTCGGGCATTTTATTTTGACTCGCGGTACCCGCAGCATGAGCGCGCTTTTCGAGCTGCTTGAACGTCTCGATCAGGCCTCCCTTCAAGCTCAGCGCAAGCTGACGATCCCGTTCCTGAAAGAAACTCTAGGCTGGTAAAACCTAAGCCTGGCGGGGGTTTCGGCATATTTCAGGCGCCAGAAAATCCGCTTTCCTACAGGGTTGCAGGCTGCGCGAGCGTCTAAATGGGGCTTAAGCGCTTAGATGTAAACGAGAAACCGATAAGTCACATAAAGTTCGATTGAATTTGCAAATGAGGATGATAGCGGGCATAGTCTCGGCTTCTTTACAACTATCAGCCACGGTCGTGCCCATGCTAAAGCGCTTCGCACCCCTCGTGCCTCTCGCACTCGTTACCCTGTTGTTCGGTTGCGCTGCCCACTCCCCAGTGACTCAGCAAGAGCAACAACAGCAGGTCAAGAATTCAGTTACTGCACAGTCTTCTTCCGTTCTTTTCCAGGAAGAGCTGGCCACCGATAAAGAACTGGCAGACTTCGCCGATGGCAAGTCGTACCAGCTTCCGGTTCTGGCCGACAGCATCCTCGAGCGTGGCATGTCCCTGATCGGTACCCGTTACCGTTTCGGCGGCACCTCCGAGGCCGGCTTCGATTGCAGCGGTTTCATCGGTTATCTGTTTCGTGAAGAAGCCGGCATGAACCTGCCGCGCTCCACTCGCGAAATGATCAACGTCGACGCTCCGCTGGTAGCGCGCAGCGCGCTGAAGCCGGGTGATCTGCTGTTCTTCGCCACCAATGGTCGTCGCGGTCGTGTCAGTCACGCCGGGATCTACCTGGGTGACAACCAGTTCATCCACTCCAGCAGCCGCAAAAGCGGTGGTGTCCGGGTCGATAGCCTGGGCGACAGTTACTGGAGCAAGACCTTCATCGAAGCCAAGCGCGCCCTCGCGATGGCCCCGACCGTGGTCACCGCACGCAAGTAAATCTTCAGCCCGTCGCCACGCCAGTGGCGACAAAAGCCTCTTCGCAAGGAAGTAGGCGGACAGTTTGTAAGGCGAACTTAAAGTCTTACTTGAAGTTTGGCCCATAGCCGCTAGAATCCAGATCTATTATTGATGGCAAACCGCCTGCGTCCTGCGCAGGCGGTTTTCTTTTCTGTCTTCCCGATAGAAAAAGCCGCAGCCAGATCAGGATGTTCTGCTTATGACGATGTCGGCCCGCCTCGCAATCATGTTATTCGCAGCGCTGCTCAGCGCCTGCGCCAGTCGCACACCGCCGCCTGCGCCGGTGGTTCGCGCTCCCATTGTTTTCGGTAATCCACAACCCTTTTCCGCCGAGGCAGAAGACGTGCTGTTCCGCGCGCTTGGCCTGGTGGGCACGCCGTATCGTTGGGGCGGTAATACGCCGGATTCGGGCTTCGATTGCAGCGGCCTGATCGGTTACGTCTACCGTGACGTCACCGGTATTTCCCTGCCGCGTACCACCCGCGAAATGATCAGCATGCAGGCGGCCAGCGTCGGCAAGGAAGGCCTGCAAACCGGTGACTTGATCTTCTTCGCCACCAATGGCGGCTCCCAGGTCAGTCATGCCGGGATCTACGTCGGCGAAGGTCGCTTCGTTCATGCGCCGGCCACCGGCGGCACGGTGAAGCTGGACAGCCTGTCAAAGGCTTACTGGCAGAAGGCTTATCTGAGCGCCAAGCGCGTTCTGCAGCCTGAACACCTGGCGCGTAACCCGTAGCGTCCTGTTCGAAGAGGTTGTCATGACCGCTCGCACCCTCAATCTCGATGATGCCCTGTACCAATACCTGCTCGACGTTTCCCTGAGGGAAACGCCGCTGCTCAAGCGCTTGCGTGACGAAACCCAGGCGCTGCCCATGGCGCGCTGGCAGGTGGCGCCGGAGCAGGGGCAGTTCCTCGCGTTACTGGTCAAGCTCATTGGCGCCAAGCGCTTGCTGGAAGTCGGTACGTTTACTGGTTACAGCGCTTTGTGCATGGCCGCTGCGTTGCCGGAGGGCGGTTCGCTGATCTGCTGTGATATCCCCGGCGACTACAACGCTATCGCACGCGGTTATTGGCAGGAGGCGGGGCTGGCCGAGCGAATTGACCTGCGTCTGGCACCTGCGCTGGAAACACTCGCCCTGTTGGATCAGCCGGAGGCGTTCGACCTGATCTTCATTGATGCCGACAAGTCCAACTATCCCCACTATCTGGAGCATGCCCTGCGTCTGCTGCGCGTCGGCGGCCTGGCGGTGTTCGATAACACGCTGTGGAGTGGGCGGGTGCTTGAGGAGAACGCCGAGAGCGCAGACACCCGAGCCATCCAGGCGCTCAATCGTGCCTTGAAGGATGACTCGCGTGTGGATCTGTCGTTGTTGCCGTTGGGCGATGGGCTCACGCTCTGTCGTAAACGCTAAACGCGGATTCTTGTAGGAGCGAGCTTGTCCGCGAAGGCGTTGGCAGATCCAGCATTAGTGTTGCCTGACCTGCAGCCTTCGCGGGCAAGCCTCGCTCCTACAGGGCTGCTATTTAGCGGTCGAAACGCGCCACACCTTGTTCCCCACATCATCGGCCACCAGCAAGCCGCCCTGCTGATCAATCACCACGCCCACAGGCCGGCCCATGGCTTTCTCATCCTCGTTGAGGAAACCAGTCAGCACATCCACAGGTTTTCCGGTCGGTTTGCCTCCGGCGAACGGAACAAAAATCACTTTATAACCACTGTGCGGGTTGCGGTTCCATGAGCCGTGCTGGCCGATGAAGGCGCCTTCCTTGAATTGCGCTGGAAGTGTGTTGCCCTCGGCAAACGACAGGCCCAGCGATGCGGTATGTGGGCCGACCGCATAATCCGGCGCAATGGCCTTGGCCACCAAGTCAGGGTTCTGCGGCTCGACGCGAATATCGACGTGCTGGCCGTAGTAGCTGAAGGGCCAGCCGTAGAACCCGCCGTCCTTCACTGAAGTGATGTAGTCCGGCACCAGATCGCTACCGATTTCGTCCCGCTCATTGACCGCCGTCCACAGGGCGCCGGTCTGAGGTTCCCAGGCCATGCCGTTTGGATTACGAATCCCCGAAGCGAAGATCCGGTGATTGCCGGTGGCGCGATCCACTTCCCAGATCGCCGCGCGACCTTCCTCCTGATCAAGGCCGTTTTCTCCGACATTGCTGTTGGAGCCGACTGTGACGTACAGCTTGCTGCCGTCCTTGCTGGCGATGACGTTTTTGGTCCAGTGGTGATTCAGCGTGCCACCCGGCAGGTCGACCACCTTGATCGGCTGCGACTTGATCGCGGTGTCGCCATTTTCATAGTGAAAGCGCAGCAAGCGGTCGGTGTCGGCGACGTACAGGTCATTGCCGACCAGGGTCATGCCGAAGGGCGAATTGAGGTTTTCCAGGAACACCGTGCGGGTTTCGGCGATGCCGTCGTGGTCCTTGTCCCGCAGCAGCGTGATGCGATTCGGGCTGGGAACGGCGGCGCCGGCACGGCCCATGACTTTCTTCATGACCCAGCCTTTAACGCCTTTGCCGTCATCGGGTTTCGGTGGCGCGTTGGTTTCGGCTACCAGCACATCGCCGTTGGGCAGCACGTAGAGCCAGCGCGGGTGATCGAGCCCTTCGGCAAATGCCGCCACTTGAGTGCCCGCCGCAGCGGTGGGTTTCGCGCCATCCGGCCAGCCGATCGCCGGGGCGATGTTCACCGTCGGGATCAGGGTCTTGTTCGGTTCGGGCAGTTTGGGTGACGGGCCGGTGCCGTCGGAGACTTGCAGGCTGGAGGTTTCACCACAAGCGGCGAGCCCTCCGGCGAGCGCGATGACGAGAACGAGCTGGGGCTTGTGCATGCTGGACTTCCCTATGAGTGCATTGTCTTAATCATAGAGAAGCTTAAGCACGCGATGGTTCAACCAGTCAGCCGCGGGCTTCCTTGAGCAGCACGGCGATGCCGGGGTGATAGTTGCCCGCTTCGTTGCGCAACTTGCGGTAGGCGTATGGGAAATACCAGGCCACGGCGCAGCTGTGTTCCTTTTGCAGGTCGTCGACCATGTCCTGGAGTTCTTCCGGTGTCGCGCTCTGCTGTGCCTTTTGAGGCGCAACGAACAGGCAGCCGAGTCTCAGGTCGCTGGCGTAGCTGATGCGCTTGGCGTTGCTGGTGATGTCCTGCAGCGCTTGAGTCAGGTTCAGGCTATTGACCCGCGGCCAGCGTTGAGTAGTCTGAAGGTAGGCGCGTTGTTCGGGGGTGGCGATATACAGATCGGCGCGGCCGTTGCGTTCCCCTTCTTCGTTCTGTTTGCGCGTCGGTGTTTGTTGCAGTGTGACCATTTCCGCCATCCAGGCTGCTGCAGAGAGCAGGCCGAGGTTGGCTTTTTCGTCGTGCCAGTAAGGCGTGTCGTTATCGCCGCGCACCGTGTTGTAGCGGTCGATACAGTCAAACCAGCGTTCCAGCACCGGTCGCAGGAATTCCAGCTTCGGATTGCTGATAATCATGCCTTGCATGTTGCTCACCCTTGTAATTGTGATGTTGGGTTGTGGCGCTTTGATATCAAAGCTGACAGTGTCGTGCAAGATTGATGTCAGATAATTGATCGGCGGCAGTATATCGCTCGCGCGCGCTTTGTCTTCAATTGACGCTCCACCCCCAACCCTCTAACCTTCGCGGCTTGTTTCAGGTGCTCTGTGGCGGTGGCCGACAGAGTGAAACAGGGAAGCCGGTGAGTGACTATCACCAAGCGACGAAACGTCACGATCCCGGCGCTGCCCCCGCAACGGTAAATGAGTAAAGACTGCGTCTTGAGCCACTGTGTCGACTGTCGACATGGGAAGGCGCGCAGTCCGGCGCGAGCCGCTCATGAGCCCGGAGACCGGCCTGATTCATCCAACGGCATCACGGTGGGCGATGCCAGGCTTCTTGCCGTCTATTCTTGTGCCTGCCCGCCGTTATCCAGCCTCAACGGAGAGCTCCCCATGACTGATTCCCCTGATCGTGACGAACGCCACTTGGCGCGCATGCAGCGCAAAAAAGCCGTGATCGACGAACGCATCGCCAACTCGCCGAATGAGTGCGGCCTGCTGCTGGTGCTGACCGGCAACGGCAAAGGCAAGAGCAGCTCGGCCTTCGGCATGCTCGCCCGGTCCATGGGCCACGGCATGCAGTGCGGCGTGGTGCAGTTCATCAAGGGCCGTAACAGCACCGGTGAAGAGCTGTTCTTCCGCCGCTTCCCGGAGCAGGTGCGTTTTCATGTGATGGGCGAGGGTTTCACTTGGGAAACCCAGGACCGTCAGCGTGACATCGCCGCCGCCGAAGCCGCGTGGGCTGTGTCGCGTGAGTTGTTGCGTGACCCGTCGATTGGTCTGGTGGTGCTGGATGAGTTGAATATTGCCCTCAAGCACGGTTACCTCGACCTCGATCAGGTGCTCACCGACTTGCAGGCGCGTCCACCGATGCAACACGTGGTGGTCACCGGTCGCGGCGCCAAGCCAGAGATGATCGAACTGGCCGACACGGTCACCGAAATGGGCGTGATCAAGCACGCGTTCCAGGCCGGGATCAAAGCGCAAAAAGGCGTCGAATTGTGAGCTGCACTTTATGAGTAGCCATCGTCAATGCCCGGCGGTATTGATTGCCGCGCCGGCCTCCGGTCAGGGCAAGACCACTGTCACCGCCGCGCTGGCCCGTTTGCACCGCAATCAGGGGCGCAAGGTGCGCGTGTTCAAATGCGGCCCGGACTTTCTCGATCCGATGATTCTCGAGCGCGCCAGCGGTGCGCCGGTGTATCAACTGGACATGTGGATGGTTGGCGAGCAGGAAAGCCGTCGGCTTTTGTGGGAGGCGGCCGGGGAAGCCGACCTGATCCTCATTGAAGGCGTCATGGGGCTGTTCGACGGCACGCCGTCCAGCGCCGACCTGGCGCGGCATTTCGGTGTGCCGGTGCTCGGGGTGATTGACGGCACGGCGATGGCGCAGACCTTCGGTGCGCTGGCGCTGGGGCTGGCGAAGTATCAGCCGGACTTGCCGTTTGCCGGTGTATTGGCCAACCGCGTGGGCACGCTGCGTCATGCGCAATTGCTCGAAGGCAGCCTGACTGAAGGCTTGCGCTGGTACGGCGCCTTGTCGCGGGAAACCGGGATCGAATTGCCGAGTCGGCATCTCGGTCTGGTTCAGGCCAGCGAGTTGAACGATCTCGACGTGCGCCTTGATGCGGCGGCCGAATCGCTGGCCAGCAGTTGCGATGTGGCGCTGCCGCCCGCGGTGGAATTCGCCGGGCCCGATGTGATCGCCGCCGAGCCTTTGCTTAAAGGCATCCGAATTGCCGTGGCCCGTGATGAAGCGTTCGCCTTCACCTACGGCGCGAGCCTGGATTTGCTGCGGGCCATGGGCGCCGAGTTGCTGTTCTTCTCGCCGATCCGCGATGCTGATTTGCCAGAGGCGGACAGCCTTTATCTGCCGGGCGGTTATCCGGAACTGCACCATGTGGCGCTGTCACAGAACACCTCGATGCTCGACGCGATCCGCGCCCATCATGCCGCTGGCAAACCGTTGCTGGCCGAGTGTGGCGGGATGTTGTACCTGCTCGATTCGCTGACCGATGTCGAAGGTACTCGCGCCGAATTGGTTGGCTTGCTCAAAGGTGATGCGGTGATGCAAAAGCGTCTGGCCGCGTTGGCTTTGCAAGCGGTTGAGTTGCCGGAAGGTGCGTTGCGTGGCCACACCTATCACCATTCGTTGACCAGCACCGAACTTGAGCCGATTGCCCGTGGACTCAGTCCGAACGGCGGACGGGGGGCGGAGGCGGTTTATCGTGCGGGGCGGATGACGGCCTCTTATGTGCATTTTTATTTTCCGTCCAATCCTTCGGCGGTTGCCGCTCTTTTTGCGCCGGACTTTGATGCAGTCTTCGCGAGCAGGCCATGACCGACAACGCATTCTCCGAAGCCGAACGCGAAGCGGTCTACCGGGCCATCGCCGAACGTCGCGACATGCGCCACTTCAGCGGCGGCACTGTCGAGCCTGAGTTGCTACGACGCCTGCTCGAAGCCGCCCACCAAGCGCCGAGCGTCGGCCTGATGCAGCCCTGGCGCTTCATCCGCATCAGCGACCAGGCCCTGCGCAGCAAGATCCAGCAGCTGGTGGAAGAAGAACGCATCCGCACCGCCGAAGCACTCGGCGAGCGCACCGACGAATTCATGAAGCTCAAGGTCGAAGGCATCAACGACTGCGCCGAGGTGCTGGTCGCCGCGCTGATGGACGATCGCGAGCGCCACATCTTCGGTCGTCGCACCTTGCCGGAAATGGACATGGCCTCGTTGTCCTGCGCGATCCAGAACCTCTGGCTGGCCTCCCGCGCTGAAGGTCTGGGCATGGGCTGGGTGTCGCTGTTCGAGCCGCAAGCGCTGGCGGACCTGCTGGGTTTGCCACCCGGGGCCAAGCCGTTGGCGGTTCTTTGCCTCGGCCCGGTCAAGGAATTCTATCCGGCGCCGATGCTGGTACTCGAAGGGTGGGCGCAGGCGCGTCCGCTCAGTGAGTTGCTGTATGAAAATTACTGGGGAGTGAGTCAATGAGTGTGGCGTTATTGAGTGTCGCCGCGGTTGCGCTGGACGCGCTGCTGGGTGAGCCCAAACGCTGGCATCCGCTGGTGGCGTTCGGCCGTTTTGCCGACCGCATCGAGCAACGTTTCAACGGTGAGGGGCGTGGCTGGCGCAGCCATGGCGTCACCGCGTGGGTGATCGCGGTCGTGCCGCTGACGTTGCTGGCCACGGCGTTTTCCTGGGCGCCGTATGCGGGCTGGATTGTCGAGATTCTCGCGCTCTATTGCGCCCTCGGCATGCGTAGCCTCGGTGAGCACGTCGAACCGGTGGCCAAGGCTTTGCGCAGTGATGATTTGGACGAAGCCCGCAAGCGCGTGGGTTATTTGGTCAGCCGTCAGACCAGCGAACTGGATAAAACCGAAGTCGCCCGCGCCGCCACTGAATCTGTTCTGGAGAACGGCAGTGACGCGGTATTCGCTGCGCTGTTCTGGTTTGCCGTGGCCGGCGCGCCCGGCGTGGTGCTCTATCGCTTGAGTAACACCCTCGATGCCATGTGGGGTTACCGCAACGAACGCTTCGAACGTTTCGGTTGGGCGGCGGCGAAGATCGACGATGTCCTCAACTACATGCCTGCACGCCTGGTGGCGTTGACCTACGCGCTGTTGGGCAAAACCCGGCTGGCCTTGAAATGCTGGCGCACCCAGGGCCCGACCTGGGACAGCCCCAACGCCGGGCCCGTGATGGCGGCCGGTGCCGGTGCGCTCGGCGTCGAATTGGGCGGGGCGGCGATCTATCACGGTGAACTGCATCAGCGTCCGCAACTGGGCGAAGGCGTGCCGGCGGATGCCGATTCCATCGACCGTGGCTGGCAATTGGTTCAGCGCGGGGTATGGTTATGGCTGCTGATTCTCTGCGTGGGAGCTGAATTCTATGCTTGAGCACGGTGGTCGCTTGCGCAAGGCAGCGCTCGAATACGGCATTGCCGAAGCTGACTGGCTGGACCTGTCCAGCGGCCTCGCGCCGTGGCCATTCCCGATCCCGGACATTCCGTCGCGCGCCTGGGCGCGCTTGCCGGAAACCGATGACGGTCTGGAGCAGGCCGCTTGCGATTATTACGGCACCGGACAGGTGCTGCCGGTGGCCGGTTCGCAAATGGCCATCCAGTTGCTGCCGCGTTTGCGTCGGGCCGGTAAGGTCGGCGTGCTGTCGCCGTGTTACGCCGAACACGCGCACGCATGGCGCAGCAATGGTTACATCGTGCGCGAGGTGCTGGAGCAGGAAGTCGACTTCTATATCGACAGCCTCGACGTGCTGGTGGTGATCAACCCGAACAACCCGACGGGCCTGAGCCTGCCCCCGAGTCGCCTGCTCGACTGGCACGCCCGACTGGCCTCGCGCGGTGGCTGGCTGGTGGTGGACGAAGCGTTCATGGACAACACGCCGACGCTGAGCCTCGCGCCGTTTGCCCATCAGGTCGGCCTGATCGTGCTGCGTTCCTTCGGCAAGTTTTTTGGCCTGGCCGGTGTGCGATTGGGCTTTGTGCTGGCAGAGCGCAGGCTGCTCAAACTGCTCGCCGAGCAGGTGGGGCCCTGGGCTGTCAGTGGACCGACACGCGTGTTGGGCCAAGCCTGTTTGCTGGACACCGAAGGCCACGCAAGGCAGCGCGGGCGCAGCGAGGAGGCCAGCGCACGCCTGGCGCTTTTGCTCGGTCAGCATGGCTTCCCGCCGCAGGGTGGCTGCGCCTTGTTCCAATGGCTGATCACCGAGCATGCCGAAGCACTTCACGAGTTCATGGCGAGGCGCGGCATCCTGCTGCGGTTGTTCGCCCACAACAGCAGCGTGCGTTTCGGCTTGCCGGCGGTTGAAGCCGATTGGCAGCGCCTCGAACTGGCGCTTCAATCTTTCGTCAAGGACACCCGATGACTACGTTGATGGTGCAAGGCACCACATCCGACGCCGGTAAAAGCACGCTGGTGACGGCGTTGTGTCGCTGGGTCACGCGTCAGGGCGTGCGCGTCGTACCGTTCAAACCGCAGAACATGGCCCTTAACAGTGCCGTGACCGCCGATGGTGGCGAGATCGGCCGCGCCCAAGCGGTGCAGGCCCAGGCGGCCAACCTTGAGCCGCACACCGACATGAATCCGGTGCTGCTCAAACCCAACAGCGACACCGGCGCCCAGGTCATCATCCATGGTCGCGCGGTCACGACGATGAATGCGGTCGCGTATCACGACTACAAAACCATCGCAATGCAAGCGGTGCTGGCCTCCCACGAACGTTTGAGCGCGGCGTATCCGGTGGTGATGGTTGAAGGTGCAGGCTCGCCGGCCGAGATCAATCTGCGTGCCGGCGACATCGCCAACATGGGCTTTGCCGAGGCGGTGGATTGTCCGGTGGTGTTAATCGCCGACATCAATCGCGGCGGGGTTTTTGCGCATCTGGTGGGCACGCTGGAACTGCTGTCGCCGACCGAGCAGGCGCGGGTCAAAGGCTTCATCATCAACCGTTTTCGCGGCGACATCGCCTTGTTGCAACCCGGCCTCGATTGGCTCGAAGCGCGCACCGGCAAACCGGTGATCGGCGTGCTGCCCTATGTCATGGATTTGCACCTGGAAGCCGAGGACGGCATCGATCAGCGCCAGACCGACAAGGCTGAGCGCGTGCTCAACGTGGTGGTGCCGGTACTGCCGCGCATCAGCAACCACACCGATTTCGATCCGCTGCGCCTGCATCCGCAAGTGGACCTGCAATTCATCGGCCCCGGCCAGGCGATCCCGCCGGCTGATCTGATCATTCTTCCCGGCTCGAAAAGTGTGCGCAGTGATCTTGCGTACCTGCGGGCCAATGGCTGGGACACGGCCATCAGTCGTCATCTGCGCTATGGCGGCAAAGTGCTGGGGATTTGCGGCGGTCTGCAAATGCTCGGTGAGCAGGTGCACGATCCGCTGGGCCTCGAAGGCGCGCCGGGTTCCAGTCCCGGTCTGGGCCTGCTGGCGTTCGAAACACAGCTCGAAGAAGAGAAGCAATTGCGCAATGTGCGCGGTCGTCTGGGGCTGGAGGATGCGCAGGTCAGTGGCTATGAAATCCATGCCGGGGTGACCACCGGGCCAGCGCTGGAAAACGCCGCAGTGCAGTTAGACGATGGTCGCTGCGATGGCGCGCAAAGTGCTGACGGGCAGATTTTCGGCACCTACCTGCACGGCCTGTTTGAATCCCCGGCAGCGTGCAGTGCGCTGCTGCGCTGGGCGGGTTTGCAGGATGTGCAGGAAGTGGATTACCACGGGTTGCGCGAGCGGGATATCGAGCGGTTGGCGGATCTGGTGGAAAAGCATTTGGATACCCGATTGCTGCGTGAACTCTGCGGTTTTTGAGGGGACGCCTTCGCGGGCAAGCCTCGCTCCTACAAGGTCAAGAGCGGCTCAGATCCGTAGGAGCGAGGCTTGCCCGCGAAGAGGCCAGCAGCTACACCGCATATTTAAGGAATGAACCATGCTGCAACTGATCCTCGGCGGCGCCCGCTCCGGCAAAAGCCGACTGGCTGAAAAACTTGCGTTAGACAGTCAACTCCAGGTGACTTACATCGCCACCAGCCAACCGCTGGACGGTGAAATGAACGAACGGGTCGCCCACCATCGGGCCCGTCGTCCGGCCGAATGGGCGTTGATCGAAGAACCGATCGAACTCGCCCGCGTATTGCGCGAAAGCGCCCGCGCCGAGCGTTGTCTGCTGGTGGATTGCCTGACCCTGTGGATGACCAATTTGCTGATGCTCGACGATGCCGAACGTCTGAACGCAGAACGCGAAGCCCTGCTGGACTGCCTGGCGTCATTGCCGGGTGAAATCATTTTTGTCAGCAACGAGACCGGAATGGGTGTCGTGCCGCTGGGCGAATTGACTCGCCGCTATGTCGATGAAGCCGGTTGGCTGCATCAAGCCCTGGCCGAGCGCTGCCAACGTGTCGTCCTGACTGTCGCCGGCCTGCCCCTGACTTTGAAAGGAACTGCTTTATGACTCAATCCTGGTGGCTGAACCCGTGCAAATCGATCGACGCGCAAGCCGTCGAGCAGGCGCAGGCACGTCAACAGCAGCTGACCAAACCCGCCGGTTCCCTCGGCCGACTGGAATCGGTGGCCGTGCAATTGGCGGGGCTGCAACGGCAGGTCAAACCGAGTCTCGATCAGCTGTGGATTGCCATTTTTGCTGGCGACCATGGTGTGGTTGCAGAAGGCGTATCGGCGTTCCCTCAGGAAGTCACCGGGCAGATGCTGCATAACTTTGTCAGCGGTGGCGCGGCAATCAGTGTGTTGGCGCGCCAGCTCGGGGCTTCCCTTGAAGTGGTCGACCTCGGCACGGTGACGCCGGCGTTGAACCTGCCGGGTGTGCGTCACCTCAACATCGGCGCGGGCACCGCCAATTTCGTCGAAGGCCCGGCCATGACGGTTGCCCAGGGCGAACTCGCCTTGCAGGCTGGCCGCGACAGCGTGCAGCGAGCGGTCGCCTCGGGCGCGCAGCTGTTTATCGGCGGCGAGATGGGCATCGGCAACACCACGGCGGCCAGCGCGCTGGCCTGTGCCTTGCTCGAGTGCCCGGTGGTGCATCTGGCCGGGCCGGGCACCGGTTTGAACGCGGCGGGGGTCAGCCACAAAGCCCGGGTCATCGAACGTGCCCTGGCATTACACGGTGCTCAGCGGGGTGATGCGTTGCAAACCCTGTTCAACCTCGGCGGTTTTGAGATTGCGGCGCTGGTCGGCGCGTATCTGGCGTGCGCCCAGGAAGGCGTTGCGGTGCTGGTGGACGGCTTTATCTGCAGCGTCGCCGCGTTGGTGGCGGCGCGCTTGAACCCTGACTGCCGTGAGTGGCTGTTGTTCGGCCATCGCGGTGCCGAGCCGGGTCATCGTCATGTGCTGGAAACCCTCAATGCCGAGCCGCTGCTGGATCTGGGGCTGCGTCTGGGCGAGGGCAGTGGCGCCGCGTTGGCCGTGCCGTTGCTGCGTCTGGCCTGCGATCTTCACGGGCAGATGGCAACCTTCGCCGAAGCGGCGGTGGCGGATCGTCCGGAATGACGTTGCGACTGGATCTTCTGCGCCACGGGGAAACCGAACTCGGCGGCGGTTTGCGCGGCAGCCTCGACGATACGCTGACCGACAAGGGCTGGGCGCAGATGCGCGCGGCGGTGGTCGAGCAAGGGCCCTGGGATCGGTTGATCAGTTCACCGTTGCAACGTTGTGCGCGGTTTGCTGACGAACTCGGTGCACAACTGGGGCTGCCTGTGCACCTCGACAAGGATCTGCAAGAACTGCACTTCGGTGCCTGGGAAGGGCAGAGCGCGGCGGCGCTGATGGAGACTGACGCCGAGGGGTTGGGGCTGTTCTGGGCCGATCCGTATGCCTTTACGCCGCCGGAAGGTGAGCCGGTTGAAGCATTTTCGATGCGGGTGCTGGCGTCGATAGAGCGTCTGCACGCCGCGTATGCGGGTGAACGGATCTTGCTGATCAGTCATGGTGGCGTCATGCGTTTGTTGCTGGCTCAGGCACGTGGCTTGCCCCGTGAGCAGTTGCTGAATGTCGAGGTCGGCCATGGCTCGCTGTTTTCGTTGAGCGTCGAGTCAGGCGTCCTCCTCAAGGAAGCGATCTGACCATGTTGCCCTTCTGGATCGCCCTGCAATTTCTCAGCAGTTTGCCGATACGTCTGCCCGGTATGCCCACACCTGAGGAACTGGGTCGGTCGCTGCTGTTTTATCCGCTGGTCGGGCTGCTGTTTGGTGTCCTTTTATGGGCACTGAACTGGCTGTTGCTGGGCACGCCGCTATTGCTTCACGCCGCGCTGCTGCTGACCGTTTGGGTATTGCTCAGCGGCGCGTTGCATCTGGATGGTCTGGCCGATAGCGCTGATGCCTGGCTCGGTGGTTTCGGCGACCGCGAGCGCACGCTGACCATTATGAAGGACCCGCGCAGCGGGCCGATTGCGGTGGTGACGCTGGTGTTGGTGTTATTGCTCAAATTCGCCGCGTTGCTGGCGTTGATCGAGCAGCCGCACAGTATGTTGCTGATCATCGTTCCACTGATTGGCCGCAGCGCCTTGCTGGGTTTGTTCCTGACCACACCGTATGTGCGTGCCGGCGGGTTGGGGCAGGCGTTGGCCGATCATCTGCCGCGTTTGGCGGGTAAGCGGGTGTTGGCGGTCAGTGCGTTGGCCTGTGTTTTGATCGCAGGTCTCAGTGGGGTTTGGGCGCTTGTGCTGGCGGGGGTTATGTTTGTCTGGTTACGACAGCTGATGCTGCGGCGATTGGGCGGGACGACGGGGGATACGGCCGGGGCCATGCTGGAATTGCTGGAGATGGTGGTGCTGGTAGGATTGGCGCTGGTTTGATGGTTGTGGGCAAGATGTACCGGCATTTTCGCTAGCAGGCCCGTGAATGCGCTCTGCCAGACCCCTTTGATTTTGCTGAACAAACCCATCTGTAACTTGATTTAACACACTCGCGGGTATATACACGCACCATGCTCGACTCTCAATGTTTATGCATCAACCTGCGTCGCGCCGCCCGTGGCGTCAGCAGGCATTACGACGGCGCTCTCGACGGCTTCGGGATCAACGTTGCCCAGTATTCTTTGCTATGCAATCTGCAGCGTCTGAATGAACCGAGTATCTCCACCCTGGCCGAAGCCATGGGCCTGGACCGCAGCACCCTGGGGCGCAATCTTCGAGTGCTTGAGGGCGAAGGTCTGGTGGCGCTGGTCGAGGGGGAGGACATGCGTAACCGCATCGTCCGGCTGACCCAGGCGGGCGCAGATCGCCTGACAGCGGCCTTGCCTGCCTGGGAAGCGGCGCAGCAGCGGCTGATCGACCGTCTGGGCGCCGAAAAACGCGAAACCTTGTTGCGACTGCTGGACGAACTGGCGTGATGCCGGTTTTTCCGACCTTAAGCGGGTATATACCCGCTACCGGAGAATAAGAATGACCTCGATGTGGCGTACATGCGGTTGGGTTTTGGTGGGGAGTGCACTGATCCTGGCATTGTCTTTGGGCGTGCGACATGGCTTCGGGCTTTTCCTGGCACCGATGAGTGCCGAGTTTGGCTGGGGGCGTGAGACGTTTGCCTTTGCCATTGCCTTGCAGAACCTGATCTGGGGCCTGGCGCAGCCGTTCACCGGCGCGTTGGCCGACCGCTTTGGCGCGGCGAAAGTGGTGCTGGTCGGTGGTGTTCTGTACGCAGTGGGCCTGGTGTTCATGGGCTTGTCCGACTCGGCGGTGACCTTGTCCCTGAGTGCGGGCCTGTTGATTGGCATCGGCCTGTCGGGCACATCGTTCTCGGTGATCCTCGGCGTGGTCGGTCGCGCCGTGCCGCCGGAGAAACGCAGCATGGGCATGGGCATCGCCAGCGCCGCCGGCTCGTTTGGTCAGTTCGCCATGTTGCCCGGTACGCTGGGGTTGATCGGCTGGCTCGGCTGGTCCGCCGCATTGCTGGTCCTGGGTTTGCTGGTGGCGCTGATCATCCCGCTGGTGAGCATGCTCAAGGACAAGCCGCTGCCCGTGCTCGGTCATGAGCAAACCCTCTCCGAAGCGCTGCGTGAGGCCTGCTCCCATTCGGGGTTCTGGCTGTTGGCGTTGGGTTTTTTTGTCTGCGGTTTCCAGGTGGTGTTCATCGGTGTGCATTTGCCGGCGTATCTGGTGGATCAGCATCTTCCGGCCACGGTGGGCACCACGGTGCTGGCGCTGATCGGGCTGTTCAATATTTTCGGCACGTACACCGCAGGTTGGCTCGGCGGTCGCATGTCCAAACCGCGCTTGCTCACCGGTTTGTACCTGTTGCGGGCGGTGGTGATTACCCTGTTTCTGTGGGCGCCGGTCACCACGACCACTGCGTACCTGTTCGGCATGGCCATGGGCTTCCTGTGGTTGTCGACCGTGCCATTGACCAACGGCACAGTGGCGACCTTGTTCGGCGTGCGAAACCTGTCCATGCTCGGTGGGATTGTTTTCCTCTTCCACCAACTCGGTTCGTTCCTCGGCGGCTGGTTGGGTGGCGTGGTGTATGACCGAACCGGGAGCTATGACTTGATCTGGCAAGTGGCGATTCTCTTGAGCTTGTTGGCCGCC
This sequence comes from Pseudomonas sp. LBUM1669, assembly GCF_059695705.1. Taxonomy (NCBI): domain Bacteria; kingdom Pseudomonadati; phylum Pseudomonadota; class Gammaproteobacteria; order Pseudomonadales; family Pseudomonadaceae; genus Pseudomonas; species Pseudomonas sp. LBUM1669. The sequence goes on from NZ_CP166784.1 coordinate 2,021,073, forward strand.
GCCCTCAACTGGCCGGTGCGTGAGCAGCCGGTAGCGCGCCTGCAAACCCGGTTGAGTGCGATATGAACCGTCTCTGGCCGCGAATGGCGGTAGTCGCTGTCGGCGCCTTGCTGCTGGCCCTGGCCTGGTGGGGATGGCATCAGGGCGGGTTGGCGCTGATGCAGTTGGGCATGGGCGCTTGCTAGGAACAGGCGAGGGCGAGTAACTTCGTTTGTGACCATTAATCAAGGATGCACCGACATGCTGATGCGCTGGATTGCAGTCCCCGCGTTGCTGGTGGCGTTTACCGGATTGGCACAAGCAGCCGAGTGCCCGGAGCTGTTGCAGGGCTCGTTGCCCAAGCTGCGCGCCAAGGAATCCATCGACCTGTGCCAGCGGTTTGAGGGTAAACCGCTGGTGGTGGTCAATACCGCAAGCTTCTGTGGTTTTGCCCCACAGTTCAAAAGCCTTGAGGCGCTGAATCAGCGTTACAAGGATCAGGGGCTGGAGGTGATCGGCGTTCCGTCCAATGACTTCAAGCAGGAGTCCAAGGACGGCGCTGAGACCGCCAAGGTCTGCTACGTGAACTATGGCGTGACGTTCACCATGACTGAGCCGCAGAAAGTACGCGGTGAAGACGCGACTCACCTGTTCAAGGTCCTCGCCAAACAGACCAGCGCGCCGAAGTGGAATTTCTACAAATACGTGGTCGATCGCAAAGGTAAGGTGATCGCCAATTTCTCCAGCCTGACCAAGCCCGACGATCCCGAGTTCATCGCCGCGGTGGAAAAAGCCCTGGCCTCGCAACCCTGATTGACGCCCATGAAAAAGCCCCGCCTCTGTGCAAGAGAGCGGGGCTTTTTTGATTCAGGTGGCGAGCGTTTCAGGCACGCCGTGAATCATCAGAAGCGGTAGGTCGCGCCTACACCGAAACCGTTCGCATAGTTTTCATACTTGGCGCTGTAGTTCTGGCCACGGTCGTTGCTGTTGTTGACCTTGACCGACTCTTCGCGCAGGTACGAGTACGCTACGTCGATGGTCAGGTCGTCGGTCGGGCTCCAGCCGGCGCCCACGCTGAAAATCTTGCGATCGCCCGTCGGGATGCGTGGGGAGCGGTCGACGTTGTTGGTCGGTGCCTGGTCAATGGACAAGCCGGTACGCAGCACCCATTGCTTGTTCAGCTGGTAGGACGCACCGATGGCGTGAGCCCAGGTGTCGTGCCAGTTCTGTTCTTCGGTGATGGTGCCGAACTGACCGTTCAGGATGGCCGGAACCCCCTTGTTATCGACGGTGATTTCTTTCAGGCGGCTCCAGCGAGTCCAGGTGCTGCCTGCGTACAGCGTCCACTGGTCGTCCAACTGGTGAGTGACCGAGAAATCCACCGATTCAGGCGTGGTCAGGTCCAGCGAGGCGTCGTACTTCTGGCTTGGATTCTGGCCCACAGCGGCGAGCACGTTGTAGTTGACCTTAGTGTCACCCTCGAGCTTGTACTTCACTTTCGAGTGGTAGGTCAGGCCGACGCGAGTGCTGTCGGTGGCTTGCACCAGGACGCCGATGTTGTAGCCCAGTGCGGTGTCGTCACCTTCGATCTTGACCTTGCCGTCCGGTGCGGCCTGGGTAATCGACAGATTCGATTCCAGGGTGCCGTCGATACGGTTGATGGTCGGGCCGAAACCGATGGAGACCTTGTCGTTGAAGGCGTAGCTGACAGTCGGTTGCAGGGTGACGATCTTGACTTCGCTCTTGCTGCCGAAGTAACGGCCGGCGAAGCCGTTCTCGTAATCGGTCACCAGGCCGAACGGAGCGTACACACCGATACCGAATGCCCAGTGGTCGTCGATTGGCTTGACGTAGTAGCCCATCGGCACGCCCATGAAAGGGACCATGTCACCTTTGTTGGTACCGCCATTCGGACGGGAGCTGGCGTCACTGATGTCAGTGTGCGCGTCGATGAATGCTAAACCGCCGGTCACTTGTTCGCGCTTGATGCGAGACATGCCGGCAGGGTTGCCAGCAATGGTGGATGCGTCGTCGGCAGAAGAAGATCGCCCGGCAAAACCTGTCCCCATCCCGCTGATGCTTTGTTCGTTGAGGGCAAAGCCACTTGCGAAGATCTGGGTGGATGCCATGGCAACGGCGAGGCTAATGGTGGTTTTGAGCATTACTTTTTTCATTATTAGAACTCCTGGTGATCACCGGGGCGAAAATTACCAACATTTTCGTCCCAGCGCTATAGGCTGTATGGCTTGAGTTAGAGCGGTTTTGTAGGACAATCCGACCAGATTCGCGACCCGTTGCAGGATCTTTGGAAACCGGTGGGTCAGCAGGCGACCTGATTCAGTGGTGATACACAGGTTTGCCAAGCGTAGGTGAAATCGCGCAGGCGTCCTTGAGGCTGAAAAGTCTGGCGCCAGATTCGCGCCATTCCCAACAAGTCATCCGCGGCGGGGAGGGGAGTGTTCTGTTCTTCTACCAGCAGCCAGGCGATGGCAGTGGCGTAACGCAGGTTGACGGTCAATTCCAGGTGCGGTCCGCTGAGAAAGGCATGCTGGCTGGCGAGGCCGCGGACGAGACTCGCGCGCTCGGGGTCCAGCGCCAGGTAGTGATCCCAGAGAGCCTGGTGGCGGGGTTCGGCGATTCGGTACAGGCCGTTTCCACGGCGGTCGTGCAGGGCGGAACCAAGGGCTGACTGGCTGGCGGCGATGCCCAGCAGAAGGGATTCGGCAGTTGCGCTATGGCGCCCGAGGTAAATCAATGTCGGACGGATCACATAACGGCACAGTTCGCTGGCAGCGATACCCATAAAGCCCTCGAAACATGAAATGGGCGGCGAAACCTGAAGGGAGCGTTGGCAGCAGGTGAATCGACTCAGGCTCGCCGGAAAGCGGATCAAGCCGCTTGAGTTGAAGTGTAGTGTCATATTCGCGCTGTAAAGGCCTGTTTTTAAAATATTTCCGGCTGCGAGTTATAACCGTTATATCGTTTAGTGCTTAGCCGCAGGCTGGCTGTTGAGAAATATCGGGCAATAAAAAGCCCTGCTTTTTGAGCAGGGCTTTTGAGGTTTTCAGTCTTTCTGGCGTATCAGGCAACCAGTGCCTGACGGGTACGCTCGATCACTGCCTGCAGCGGTTCTGCGCTGGAGTATTGATCGGGGTACAGGCGTTCGCTGTGACGAGCGATGCCGTGTTCGTTGACCAGGGTGAAGCTGAAGCAGCCTTTGCGAGCGGCCATGATCAGGCAGTTCATTGGTGCAAAAGCGTTGGTTAGGGTGCGGATTGCATCCTGAGTGTGGATTTGAGTAGTCATTAAATGGTGTTCCTACAAGCGACACGGATAAGAACCGTGCAAAATTTAAACGTTCCAGTGACGACGACCACCATTGGTCGAACGAAGAACCCGACTGGAACAAAGCAGCCAGTTTGAAGCGCTAATAATTGGCGCGCTTGGGCTGGCAGGTAGGTACTTAGGAGGGCAGGCAACACATCAAGGGCAAAGGTTCTGGGCCCGGGGTGAAGATCCTGATCAATTTGCAGGCTGGTTCGGTCAGAGTAAGTGAGCTTCGCAACACCCTTTGCTTTCGTTTCAAAGGCTGTGTTGGCGCAAGGTTTACCTGGAAACCATCGAGGTGGTCGATCCCGCTTGTTCGGTGGAGGCTTCCGTTGGGAAGGCTGACCGGGAGGATTTGTTCGACCAGAATTGACTTTCAGCTTGGTACTAACGCCGCGGATACTAACGGATTGAGTAGGCGAAGGGAAGCTTGAAGGTAAAATAATTTCCGTGCCCCGCCAACATGCTGCGTCAGGGGACAATTTCCGACCGTTGGTCGCCGCTCCGGCATAAGCCTGGGACAAGGCTTTACCAAGGTTATCCCCAGGAACCCTGCACAAAACGCTCCGAAAAAGAGCATCGATATAACTGCCGCGAAGGTACTTGTGCACATAAGTTGCGCAGACTGTAACCGGACTGTCATCCGCGCCCCGACCACAGTGGGTGCCTGTACTGAAAATTTAAGTCAATGAAAAACATCGCTTTTTTTTACTGGTGAAAAAATCGTCAGTTTGACTGCGAGCCCCATTCCACAGGGCTTTGCGCGAGTTCAAGGGCGGTTGTCCACTGAGTTATCCACAGCTTCTGTGGATTGTCCCGAGCGCTTGCTCTAGGACGGGCGTGCCGGGTTTTTTAGACTTTACCTGTAAGAAAAAAAGAGTAGAGTGGCGCGCCTTCCGATCTGCCCCACAGTGCTTTATGAAGTTTCGCTCCGTATCAGTTTCTGCCACCTCAACACCTCCCAGTGTTACCCCTCCCAAACGCTTTTCGATGCGAGTGGCGGAGTGGTTGCTCGATAGCCCGCGCCTGGGTGAAAACACCAACATCAAACATTTCGCCGGACGCTTGCTCAAACAGCCTGCCCGCGAAGGTGTGGTGGCCGCGCAAAGTCGTCTCGGCCAGTTGATGTGCCGTGAATGCGGCAATGCCCGCGATCGCCGGATTGGCCAGGACCTGTTGCGCCAGGCCGCGCGAGCAGGGGACCGACGCGCTCAACAGGAACTGGGCCTGGTCGAAGACTGAGCTGTCCAAGTCCTGACGCCTTGGTTACCCTTCAAGCTTTATTTCATCGGCAGGAGTCGCTATGGCTATGGACTTGACCAGCATTTTGCTGGGTCTGGCGGGCGCCGCACTGCCCTTGCTGGTATTGGCCTGGCAAATCCAGCGCCGGGCGAGCGCTGGCCAAGCCGAGGCGGCGTTGCTGGAAGAGCGTCTGGCCATGTCGCTACTGGCGCAGGACGGCTTGAACGCTCAGCTCGAAGCCTGCCGCGATGAAATCGGTGATCTGGGCCAGGCCAACGCCGCCAAGCAGGCAGAGCTGGCTGCGATGCGCCGTGAAATCGAACTGCTACAGATAGAGCGCGACGATGCCCGCGATGCGGCTCACGCCTGGAACATCGAACGCGCCGGCAAAGATGCCGAGCTGCGGCGCCTGGACGCCCGGGCGGCCTCGCTCACCGCCGAGCTGCGTGAGCAGCAGGACAGCCATCAAAAGCGCCTAGACGACCTGCAAGGCTCACGAGACGAGCTGCGAGCGCAATTCGCCGAACTGGCGGGCAAGATCTTCGACGAGCGCGAGCAGCGTTTCGCCGAAACCAGCCAGCAGCGCCTGGGCCAGTTGCTCGATCCTTTGAAAGAACGCATTCAGTCTTTCGAAAAGCGCGTTGAGGAAAGCTATCAGGCCGAAGCCCGAGAGCGGTTTTCCCTGGCCAAAGAGCTGGAGCGCCTGCAGCAACTGAACCTGCGCCTAAGCGACGAAGCCACCAACCTCACCCGTGCGTTGAAAGGGCAGAAAACCCAGGGCAACTGGGGTGAGTTGATTCTTGAGCGCGTGCTTGAACACGCCGGGCTGGAGAAGGGCCGTGAGTACCAGACTCAGGTCAATCTCAAGGGGCCGGACGGTGAGCGTTTCCAGCCGGACGTGATCATTTATCTGCCGGGCGACAAGCAGGTGGTGGTCGACTCCAAAGTCAGCCTTACGGCCTATCAGCAATACGTATCGGCCGAAGACGATGCCATCGGCCAGATCGCCATCAAGCAGCACGTGCTGTCGCTGCGCAATCATGTCAAAGGCCTGTCAGGCAAGGATTACAAGCGACTCGACGGCTTGCACAGTCTGGATTTCGTCTTGCTCTTCGTGCCGATCGAAGCGGCGTTCTCCGCTGCGTTGCAGGCTGAGCCGACGCTGTTCCAGGAAGCCTTCGACCGCAACATCGTCATCGTCAGCCCGACCACGTTGCTGGCGACCCTGCGGGTCATCGACAGCCTGTGGAAGCAAGAGCGCCAGAGCCAGAACGCCCGGGAAATCGCCGAGCGCGCCGGATGGCTGTACGACAAGTTCGTGTTGTTCATCCAGGACCTGGATGAAGTCGGCAATCGCTTGCAGCAACTGGACAAGGCCTACAGCTCTGCGCGCAACAAGCTGACAGAAGGTCGCGGCAACCTGGTCAGTCGCAGTGAGCAGTTGAAGTTGCTGGGTGCGCGAGCCAGCAAGAGCTTGCCGGCTGATCTGTTGGAGCGGGCGATGACCGATGTCGATGGATTGGCCGAGTTGCCTGAGTAAACAAGGCAGCACCTGTTCTTTGTGGCGAGGGGGCTTGCCCCCGTTCGGCTGCGCAGCAGTCGTCAATCAGGCCGCGCGTTATTACCTGAAGGAATCGCGGTAAGGGTTCGGGGGCCGCTGCGCAGCCCAACAGGGGCAAGCCCCCTCGCCACATTGATGTGTGTTGAACCCTCCTGCGCTACAACGGCAAATGCCGACTCAACAACGCCCGCAACGCCGCCGGTTTCACCGGTTTGGCCAAGTACTCAAGGCCCGCCGCATGCACCTGGGCCACTGTCTCCGGCCGGCCATCAGCACTGATCACCACCCCCGGCACCGGCTCACCCAGTTGGGTGCGCAACCACGCCATCAACTCGGTCCCGGTCTCGCCATGGTCAAGGTGGTAATCCACCAGCGCCAATTGCGGACGTACACCGTCCTTCAGCAGCGCCGCGCATTCGTCGCGGTTGCGTGCGGTCCAGACCTGGCAACCCCAGCGTGTCAGCAGGCTGTTCATGCCGATCAGGATGCTGTCTTCGTTGTCGATACACAACACCTGCGCGCCGCTCAGCACGTGGCCATTGAGCTCGTTGACTTGGGTCGGCGCGACGGCTTGTGCCTGTGCCAGCGGCACGCTGACGCTGAACACACTGCCGCGCCCCGGCCAGGACCTTACGCGCAAGGTGTGACCCAGAACGCGACACAGCCCGTCGGCAATCGCCAGCCCCAGTCCCAGGCCTTTCTCCGCGCGAGTCTGGTGGCTGTCGAGGCGTTTGAATTCTTCGAAAATCACCTGTTGCTTGTCTTCAGGGATTCCCGGTCCACGGTCCCAGACCTCCAGGCACAACTCCCCGTTGCGGCGCCGGACGCCGAGCAGCACGGGCCCCTTGGCGTAGCGGAACGCGTTGGTCAGGAAATTTTGCAGGATCCGCCGCAGCAGTTTGATGTCGCTGTCGATTCGTAAAGTGCTGCCCCGAACACGGAATTTCAGCCCTTGTTCCTGGGCCAGTGCCTTGAACTCGGCACCGAGTGCATCGAACAACTCGTTGAGCACGAAGGGCTTGGGGTCCGGGTTGATCTTGCCGTTCTCCAAGCGGGAAATATCCAGCAGATCGCTGATCAGGTCCTCGGCCGAGCGCAACGAGCTGTCGAGGTGATGCACCAGTTTCTGCGCCTCGCTGGACAGGCCATCGTCTTGATGGGAGAGGGCTGCGGAGAACAGGCGTGCGGCATTCAGCGGTTGCATCAAGTCATGGCTGACCGCCGCCAGAAAGCGGGTTTTCGACTGGTTGGCCGATTCGGCGGTGCCCTTGGCTTCGGTCAAGGCCACGTTGAGTTGGGACAGTTCGTGGGTCCGCGCGGTGACCCGCTGCTCCAGGCCTTCGTTGGCTTCGGTCAGCGCCTGCTCGGCCTCGCGGAACGCAGTGATGTCAGTGAAACTCATGACGAAACCGCCGCCGGGCATCGGGTTGCCGATCAGTTCGATCACACGTCCGTTGGGGAACAGTCTTTCAGAGGTGTGGGCGCGGCCCTGACGCATCCAGTGCAGGCGGCGGGCGACGTGCACTTCGGCTTCACCGGGGCCGCACAGTCCGCGCTCGGCGTTGTAGCGAATGATGTCGGCAATCGGGCGGCCAAGCCTGATCAGCCCGTCCGGGTAATTGAACAGTTCCAGATAACGCCGGTTCCAGGCCACCAGTTTCAGCGACTGGTCGACCACGCTGATGCCTTGGGTGATGTTTTCGATAGCGCCTTGCAACAGGGCGCGGTTGAACTGCAGCACTTCCGAGGCTTCGTCGGCGATCCGCACGACATCCTCCAGTTGCATTTCCCGACCTTCGATGGCGGCTTTGACCACCGCGCGCGTCGAGGAAGCACCGAGTACGCCGGCCAGCAAACGTTCGGTGTGGGCGATCCATTCACCGTCGGCGTTCTGGTTCGGGTTGAAACCTTTGCCTTGGCGGTAGGCAAAACGGATGAAGCTCTGCCGCGCCCGTTCTTCACCGACGAAGCGTGCGGCCAGTTGCAGCAAGTCGTCGATCTGCACCGCGAGCATCGAGCGGGCGCTGGGGCGCGCGCTGATTTCCTGACCGATGAAACGCCCGGCCTGCCAGTGCTCCGACACCCTCGTGCGTGACAGCACAGACACCCAGGCGAACAGCGTGAAGTTGGCCGCCAGCGACAGCACCACGCCTTGGGTCAGCGGGGTGAGCGGCAGGTTCAGCGGGTTGCTGTGCAGCCAGGCCAGCCCCGGGAAACTGCTCAAGGACAAACCGAGGCTGTGGGCCGCGATCGGCAGAATGAGGGTGTAGAACCAGAGGAATGTCCCGGCGGCGAGACCGGCGAACACGCCCCGGCGATTGGCCTGTTTCCAGTACAGCGCGCCGAGCATGGCCGGGGCCAGTTGGGTCACGGCGGCGAAGGCGATCTGGCCGATGGTCGCCAGGCTCGCAGTCGAGCCAAGCAGGCGGTAACTGACGTAAGCCAGCAGCAGAATCACCACGATGCTGACCCGGCGCACAGAAAGCATCCACTGGCGGAACACTTCGAACGGTCGCTCGGCGTTGTTCCGGCGCAGCAGCCACGGCAGCAACATGTCGTTGGAGACCATGGTCGACAGCGCCACGCTGGCGACGATCACCATGCCGGTCGCCGCCGAGGCGCCACCGATAAAGGCTAGTAATGCCAAGGCCGGGTGGGCTTGGGCCAGCGGCAGGCTGATGACGAAAGAGTCCGGCAGTACCGAGCTGGGCAACAGCATCTGACCGGCGAGGGCGATGGGTACGACAAACAGCGCTGCCAGCGCCAGGTAGGCAGGGAACACCCATTTCGCCAGGCGCAAATCCTGAGGGTCGATGTTTTCCACCACCGTCACGTGGAACTGCCGGGGCAGGCAGATGATCGCCATCATGGCCACGCCGGTCTGCACCACCATCGACGGCCAATTGATGGTTTCCTTCCAGTACGCCTCCAGGCGCGGGGCGAGCATGGCCTGGTCAAACAGGTCGTCGAATCCGTCGTACAGGCCGTAAGTCACGAACGCCCCGACCGCGAGAAACGCGAACAGCTTGACCAGCGATTCAAAGGCAATCGCCAGCACCATGCCACGGTGGTGTTCCGTGGCGTCGAGGTTGCGGGTGCCAAAGACAATGGTGAACAGCGCCAATACCAGCGACACGATCAGCGCCGTGTCCTGGGCGCGGGTGCCCATGGCGTCGGCACCGGCGCCGATCAGCAGGTTCACCCCGAGCACGATTCCCTTGAGTTGCAGCGCGATGTAGGGCAACACGCCAACCAGGCAAATCAGCGCCACTACCACCGCCAGCGATTGGGATTTGCCATAGCGGGCGGCAATGAAGTCGGCAATGGAGGTGATGTTCTCCTGTTTGCTGATCATCACCATTTTTTGCAGGACCCACGGCGCGCAGACCAGCAGCAGGATCGGCCCGAGGTAGATTGGCAGGAATGACCAGAGTTGCTCGGCGGCCTGGCCGACGGCGCCAAAGAAGGTCCAGCTGGTGCAATAGACCGCCAGCGACAGGCTGTACACCCACGCGCGCACTCGCGGCGGCAACGGTGTGCTGCGACGGTCGCCGTAAAAGGCGATGGCGAACATGATGGCCATATAGGCCAGGGCGACGGCGGCGATCAGCCCGCTGGACAGCGACATGGGAACTCCCGACAAAAGACACCCGGGACTCCCGCCCGGTCAGACAGTCTCGCACGATGGCCGGGGTTAGTCAGTGTCGACCAAGGTCGTGGCGTGGTGGGGTGTCGCAGGGTGTTTGTCAGTTGGATTTTTAGTGTTTGTGCTGGCCTCTTCGCGACCCGACTTGCCCGCGAAGGCGGCCTCACTGATTTAACGCAAGCTCGATCAACTGATGCAATTCCTCAACCTCCAGCGCCGCCGCCGAAAACAGGATGCGAAACACCGTCGGTGCCGCCACCAGGTTGATCAGTCGGTCAACACTCGGTTTCGGCTGATCCGGGTAACGGTCCAGAATCGTCTGCAACTGCCCGCCGATGATCGTGGTGCAATAGACCGGTGTGGTGCTGCATTGCACGTCGCGCAGCATGTTTCGCCCGGGCTCGGAATTCATCTCGTCCAGATACTGCTCCGCCCAGGCCCGCACATCACCGCGCAAGCTGCCGGTGTCGGCCGGTTCGCTTTCCGGGCGCAGGCGGGCGAGGGCCACGTCGGCCAGCAACACCGACAAATCACCCCAACGCCGATAAATCGTCGACGGCGTCACTCCCGCGCGCGCAGCGATTTGTGGGACGGTCACGGTGGCGCGGTCCTGCTCTTCAAGGAGTTGGCGGACAGCCGAATGAATCGACTCTTGCACCCGGGCGCTTCGACCGCCCGGGCGTAAACCTTCTTTAATAGCCATATGGCGGACCTTAACACAAAGAATTTGCTTTAAGCGTGGACCAGTAGCACACTCCGCAAAAGCAACAAATTAGCTTTTGCGGAGTGTGCGCATGTCCAGCTCGATATCAAACCGTTCCAGCCTGTGGTTCCTGGCGATCACTTTACTGAGTTTTCTTGCCGCTTCCACTGCGCCAACGCCCCTGTACCACTTGTATCAGGAACACCTGCGATTCTCGGCAGCGACCCTGACCCTGATCTTTGGCGTCTACGCCATCAGCTTGCTCGCCGCGCTGCTCACCGTCGGTTCGCTCTCGGATTACCTGGGGCGCAAGCCGGTGATCTTCACCGCTGTGGTGCTGAACATGCTGGCCATGCTGCTGTTTATCAATGCTGACAGCGTCGCCTGGCTGATCAGCGCCCGGGTGCTTCAGGGCTTTGCTACCGGGATGGCCACGGCTGTATTGGGTGCCGCGCTGCTCGACACCGATCGCCAGCAAGGTCCGCTGGTCAACAGCGTCGCACCGCTGCTCGGCATGGCGGCCGGCGCCATGGGTTGCGGCTTGTTGGCCGAGTTTGCGCCGCTGCCACTGCAATTGACCTTCTGGGTGCTGCTCGCGATGTTCGGGTTGCAGGCGCTGTACGTCTGGCGTCTGCCGGAAAGTGTCAGCCCACAGCGGGGGGCGCTGGCTTCGCTGCTTCCGACTCTGCATGTGCCCATCCAGGCGCGGCGTGCGTTGTGGCTGGTGCTCCCGATCAACACTGCAGCTTGGGCGCTCGGTGGTTTTTACGCGTCCCTCGCTCCATCCCTTGTGCGGACGGCCACCGGATCGACTTCCAATCTGATTGGCGGTGCGACAGTTGCCGTGCTGACCGTCACCGGCGCGTTGATGATCTACACCTTGCGCAGTCGCCCGGCCGACAAAGTCTTGCGGGTCGGCGCGAGCATTCTGCCCGTCGGTGTGGCGCTGATTTTACTGGCGGTACACAGCGCCAGCCTGCCGTTGTTTTTCATCGGGACGCTGGTCGCCGGATGCGGGTTCGGCGCCAGTTTCCTCGGCTCGTTGCGCAGCGTCGTGCCGCTGGCTTTGCCTCACGAACGGGCCGGGTTGATGTCGGCGTTTTATGTGCTCAGCTATCTGGCCTTCTGCCTGCCGTCGTTGCTGGCGGGGAATCTGACGCGAGCCTTTGGGTTGGTGACCACGACCGATGGTTATGGCGCGGTGCTGATTGTCCTGGCCGTCGTTGCGTTGTTGGCGTTGATGCGTCAACAGCCTGTCAAAGTCTGTGGCGCCGATGTTCGATGACCGCTAGCCTTGGCACCGCCACTTCTTTCGACGGAACGCCCCATGAAGATCATCCGCAGCAAATCCTTCACCGCCGACCGTGCCTGGGGCGCCTTGGATATCGCCAGCATGAACGGCATCACCACCCGTTTGCACTGGACCGATCAGCCGTATAAATGGCACGTCAACGAAGGTCAGGAAGTGTTCGTCGTGCTCGATGGCCAGGTGCAGATGCGCTATCGCGAAGACGGTGTTGAAAAGGACACGCTGCTCGACATCGGCGACATTTTCTACGCCTCGGTGGGCACCGAACACGTTGCCCATCCACAAGGTGCGGCGAGGATCCTGGTGATCGAGACCGAAGGCAGCGTCTGACGCTATATCTACAAAACAGATAACAGTTAGAGATATTACCCGTTATATAGATATTCGATTCGGGTCTACCCTGAATTCCACCTCACAAGAGGAGAGGAATTCGCCATGACATGCCCCAACACCACCCCCGGTTTCAAACCGTTCAGCCATTTGCAGCATCCGCTTGAGGCCATTCGCCAATTCACGCCCAACTGGTTCGCCGCGACCATGGGCACGGGCGTACTGGCATTGGCGCTGGCACAATTGCCCGTCGCCATACCCGGTCTGCACGCGGTGGCCGAAGGTCTCTGGCTGCTCAATATCTGCCTGTTCGTATTATTCACCGCCGCCTACACCGCGCGCTGGGTGCTGTTCTTCGATGAGGCTCGACGGATCTTCGGCCACTCCACGGTATCAATGTTTTTCGGCACCATCCCCATGGGGTTGGCGACCATCATCAATGGTTTCCTGGTGTTCGGCTTGCCGCGCTGGGGCGACGGCGTGATTCATGTCGCCGAAGTGCTGTGGTGGCTCGATGTGGCGATGTCTTTGGCCTGCGGCGTGCTGATTCCCTACATGATGTTCACCCGCCAGGAGCACAGCATCGACCAGATGACAGCAGTCTGGCTGTTGCCTGTGGTCGCGGCAGAAGTGGCCGCCGCCAGCGGTGGTCTGCTGGCGCCGCACTTGGCCGATGCCCATTCGCAACTGGTGGTGCTGACGACCAGCTACGTGCTTTGGGCCTTTTCCCTACCGGTGGCGTTCAGCATTCTGACGATTCTGTTGCTGCGCATGGCGCTGCATAAATTGCCTCACGAAAACATGGCCGCCTCCAGCTGGCTGGCGCTGGGGCCGATCGGCACCGGGGCGCTTGGCATGTTGCTGCTGGGCGCCGACGCGCCGGCCATCTTCGCGGCCAACGGCCTGCCGGGCATCGGTGAAATTGCGGCCGGGTTGGGCCTGGTGGCCGGGATCACGCTGTGGGGCTTCGGCTTCTGGTGGATGCTGATGGCGGTGCTGATCACCGTGCGTTATCTGCGCGACGGTATTCCGTTCAACCTGGGCTGGTGGGGCTTCACCTTCCCGCTGGGCGTCTATTCTCTGACGACGTTGAAACTGGGCAGCACCTTGAACCTGACGTTTTTCAGTGTCTTTGGTTGTGTGCTGGTGGCGATGCTGGCGGTGATGTGGCTGATCGTCTCCAAACGCACAGTGCAGGGCGCGTGGCGGGGCGAGTTGTTTGTCTCGCCGTGCATTGCAGGATTAAAGAAATAACCGGCAAAGATTAGGTAATGTGTGGCCTGGATCGACGTTCGACATTCCAATAACAAATCGCCAAGCCACTCTCTACCCAATCTCAGGGACACATGGAAGATGAGCCACCCCTCACAGTTCACCTTGCTTCGCACCCGGCGCTTCCTGCCATTCTTTATTACGCAGTCCCTCGGGGCGTTCAACGACAACATCTTCAAGCAGTCGTTGATCCTCGCCATTCTGTACAAGCTGACCATCGAGGGTGACCGTTCGATCTGGGTCAACCTGTGCGCGTTGCTGTTCATCCTGCCGTTCTTTCTGTTCTCGGCGCTGGCCGGTCAGTTCGGGGAAAAGTTCGCCAAGGACGCGCTGATTCGTCTGATCAAGCTCGGGGAAATCGCCATCATGGCGGTCGGCGCGGTGGGTTTCCTGTTCGATCACCTGTCGCTGATGCTGGTGGCGTTGTTCGCCATGGGCACGCACTCGGCGCTGTTCGGGCCAGTGAAATACTCGATCCTGCCCCAGGCCCTGCGTGAAGAAGAGCTGGTGGGGGGCAACGGGCTGGTGGAAATGGGCACGTTTCTGGCGATTCTCGCCGGCACCATCGGCGCCGGGATCATGATGTCGTCCAGTCATTACGCGCCCATCGTGTCCACCGCGATCATCGCTGTCGCGGTGCTCGGCTACCTGGCCAGTCGCAGCATTCCCCGGGCGGCGGCCTCATCGCCGCAAATGCGCCTGAACTGGAACATCTTCAGCCAATCCTGGGCCACTTTGAAACTGGGCCTGGGGCAAACGCCCGCGGTGTCGCGTTCCATCGTCGGCAACTCATGGTTCTGGTTTGTCGGGGCAATTTATCTGACGCAGATCCCGGCCTATGCCAAGGAGTGGATGCACGGCGACGAGACCGTGGTGACGCTGATTCTGACGGTGTTCTCCGTGGGTATCGCGCTGGGCTCAATGCTCTGCGAGAAACTCTCCGGACGCAAAGTCGAGATCGGCCTAGTGCCGTTCGGCTCGTTTGGCCTGACGGTGTTTGGCTTGCTGCTGTGGTGGCATTCCGGCGGTATTCCAGACAGCGTTGACGGCCATGGCTGGATCGAAATCCTTGGGTTTGGCCACACCTGGCTGGTGTTGATCGACATTCTTGGCCTGGGGATTTTCGGCGGTTTCTACATTGTGCCGCTGTATGCGCTGATTCAGTCGCGCACCCCCGAGAACGAGCGCGCGCGGGTGATTGCCGCCAACAACATTCTCAACGCACTGTTCATGGTGGTGTCGGCGATTGTCTCGATCGTGCTGCTGAGCATGGTCGAGCTGTCGATCCCGCAGCTGTTTCTGGTGGTGTCGCTGCTGAACATCGGCGTCAATGCCTACATCTTCAGCATCGTTCCTGAGTTCACCATGCGTTTCATGATCTGGCTGCTCAGCCATTCCATGTACCGCGTGGAGCACCGCAATCTCGATTTGATCCCGGATGAAGGCGCGGCATTACTGGTCTGCAACCATGTTTCGTTTGTGGATGCGTTGTTGATTGGCGGTGCAGTGCGTCGGCCGATTCGCTTTGTCATGTACTACAAGATCTACAACCTGCCGGTGCTGAACTTCATCTTCCGCACGGCGGGGACGATTCCGATTGCGGGGCGCCAGGAAGACATTCAAATCTACGAAAAAGCCTTCACGCGTATTGCTCAGTATCTGAAGGACGGTGAGCTGGTGTGCATCTTCCCGGAAGGCAAGTTGACCGCTGACGGGGAGATGAGTGAGTTCAAGGGCGGGCTGGTGCGCATTCTCGAAGAGACGCCGGTGCCGGTGATTCCGCTGGCGTTACAAGGGTTGTGGGGGAGTTTCTTCAGCCGCGATCCGGGCAAGGGATTGTTTCGTCGGTTGTGGTCGCCGGTGACCTTGGTGGCTGGTCCGGCGGTGGCGGTTGAGGCGGCGGAGCCAGCGAAGTTGCAGGCGATGGTTGGGGATCTGCGTGGGACCGTTAGATAGGCGGTGACTGTGAGGGCCTCTTCGCGGGCAAGCCTCGCTCCTACGGGGTTTGTGGCATATCCATCATTCGGGATGCGACATAAACCCTGTAGGAGCGAGGCTTGCCCGCGAAGGCGATCTAAAGGTCAGGCGCTAATCTTGAGCCCAACCAACCCGGCAATGATCAGCGCCACGCTGGCCAGCCTGAACAGCGCCATGGATTCACCAAACAGAATGATCCCCGCGATGACCGTGCCCACGGCACCCACACCGGTCCAGATCGCATAGGCCGTGCCCAGCGGCAATTCCTTCATGGCAAGGCCCAGCAAGCCAAGGCTGATGGCCATGGCGGCAACGGTCAATGCGGTCGGGAGCGGGCGGCTGAAACCGTCGGTGTATTTCAGGCCGACGGCCCAGCCAACTTCGAACAGGCCGGCGAAAAACAGAATGATCCAGGACATGAGAGACCTCCATCGATTGACGGGGTCGTCCCCGGATTAATGACTCGATCGAGCCGCGAGGTCGTCCTCGCGTTGCACCATAGAGTGCCCATCATTAACCCGGGGATCAAGTTTGCGGATTACTCGGCTGCTTGCTGAGCCGCGGTTTTCCGGTCTTGTTTTTCGCTCATGCGACGGAAATACGTCGAGAGCAACGCCCCCGAAATGTTGTGCCAGACACTGAACAATGCGCTGGGAACCGCCGCCAGTGGCGAGAAGTGCGCACTGGCCAACGCAGCACCCAAGCCGGAGTTCTGCATGCCGACTTCCAGCGCCAGGGATTTGCGTTGGGCCAGCGGCAACTTGAACAGGCGCCCGGTGAAGTAACCCAGCAGATAACCGAAGCTGTTGTGCAACATCACCACGGCCATGATCAACAGGCCCGACTCGGCAATCTTCGCCTGGCTGGCGGCCACCACGGCGGTGACGATGATCACGATGCTCACCACCGAAATCAGCGGCAATACTTCCACCGCATGACGCACCCGGCTGCCGAGCACGCGTTGGGCAACCACACCCAACACGATCGGCAACAGCACCACTTGCAGGATCGACCAGAACAGCTCCATGAAGGACACGGGCAGCCACGCCGAAGCCAGTAGCCAGATCAGCGCCGGCGTCAGCAGCGGAGCGAGGAGGGTGGTGACGGCGGCGATGGCCACCGACAGCGCCAGGTCACCGCGTGCCAGCCAGGTCATTACGTTCGACGAGGTGCCGCTTGGGCAACAGCCGACCAGGATCACGCCGACGGCAATTTCCGGTGGCAGTTGAAACGCCTGGCAGAGCAACCACGCCACGCCGGGCATGATCACGAAATGTGCAACCACGCCCAGCGCTACGCGCCAAGGATGGCGAGCGACTTCGGCGAAGTCTTCGAGTTTGAGGGTCAGGCCCATGCCGAACATCACCAGGCCCAGCAGCGGCACGATGGCGCCTTTCAGACCGATGAACCACGTCGGCTGCAGAAACGCCACGACCGCGAAAATCAGAACCCAGTAAGCGAAGGTGTTGCCGACAAAACGGCTCAATGCAGCGAGGGCGCGCATGGCCTGATCCTTATTTTAAGTACCACCACAAACCAAATGTGGGAGTGAGCCTGCTCGCGATGGCGGGGTGTCAGTCAACTCAATGTTGAATGTCACGCCCTCATCGCGAGCAGGCTCGCTCCCACAGTAGTCATCACCAGCCTTTAGATCCCTTGCGGAAGCTCTTCACCGCCCAACGCTTCAATCAGCGCCGGCAGGAAGTCGCCGAAGGTCAGCATCATCAAGGTGAAGCTGGCGTCCAGCTGGCCGAGGGCTTCTTCGCCACCGTCCTGCTCCGCCTGGTCTTGCAGCAGGTCTTCGAACTTCAGGCGCTTGACCACCATCTTGTCGTCGAGGACGAAAGACAGTTTGTCTTGCCAGGCCAGCGACAGCTGAGTCACCACTTTGCCGGTGCTCAGGTGCAGCTGGATTTCTTCGCTGGTCAGGTCCTGACGCTTGCAACGCACGATTCCGCCGTCTTCGTGGGTGTCGCGCAGTTCGCACTCGTCCAGCACAAAGAAGTCGTCCGCGGCTTTCTGGGTGGTGACCCATTCAGTCATTGTCGCGGTCGGTGACATTTTAACGGTCAGCGGGCGTACCGGCAGTGTGCCGATCACTTCACGCAGGGTGGACAGCAGGTCTTCGGCGCGTTTCGGGCTGGCCGAGTTGACCAGGATCAGGCCCTGTTTCGGCGCGATGGCGGCGAAGGTCGACGAACGACGGATAAAGGCACGCGGCAGGAACGCCTGGATGATTTCATCCTTGATCTGGTCGCGTTCCTTTTTGTAGACCTTGCGCATTTGTTCGGCTTCGATCTCTTCGACCTTTTCCTTCACGGCGTCACGCACGACGCTGCCCGGCAAGATGCGTTCTTCTTTACGGGCGGAGATCAGCAGGAAATCGCCGCTGACGTGCACCAGGGGGGCATCTTCGCCTTTGCCGAAGGGCGCGACGAAACCGTAGGTGGTCAACTCCTGGCTTGCACATGAACGCGCCAGTTTGGTGGCCAGTGCAGTTTCCAACGCCTCGGCATCAAAAGGCAGATCTTGGGTCAGGCGATAGATAAGCAGGTTTTTGAACCACATGGGGCGAGTCTCTCCTTTATACAAAGGGGGGCATTATTCTCTTAGCGAAGCCATAGGCCAACCCTTCTCTAAGCCTTTGGAAGGCCTGCAAAAATTATTTAAAAAAGTGCTTGCCAGAGGTTGGGTCGCTCCGTAGAATGCGCGCCACACCGAAAGTGAAGGGTGATTAGCTCAGCTGGGAGAGCGTCTGCCTTACAAGCAGAATGTCGGCGGTTCGATCCCGTCATCACCCACCATTCGCTTTAGTGTTACGCGCAGCGGTAGTTCAGTCGGTTAGAATACCGGCCTGTCACGCCGGGGGTCGCGGGTTCGAGTCCCGTCCGCTGCGCCATATTCGGTCACCTGGAATGCTGAACGCCAGGTCACCACGGAAAAGCCCGCTAACGCGGGTTTTTTTCTGTCTGTTGTTCCTGCGGAATGTGTTGTTTCATCGGTTTTCAGATTTTTTTGAGAAAATATCAATTAAATCAACACTTTACGAAAATCTGTGGCACAATGCGCCCCGCAACGAAGGTAAAGGGTGATTAGCTCAGCTGGGAGAGCGTCTGCCTTACAAGCAGAATGTCGGCGGTTCGATCCCGTCATCACCCACCACTTACTTTCAACGCTACGCGCAGCGGTAGTTCAGTCGGTTAGAATACCGGCCTGTCACGCCGGGGGTCGCGGGTTCGAGTCCCGTCCGCTGCGCCATATTCGGTAACCTGGAACGCTGAACGCCAGGTCACCACACAGAAAGCCCGCTTAATGCGGGCTTTTTGCTGTCTAGAATTTGGCTTTATTGCTCGGCGTTACGACTGTGGCGGTAATCGCTGACCGCTTCATACACCGCCTTGCGCAGGCGGTTGATGCCACCCATCGGCTGATGGGCCTCAAGCCCGAACCATGGATTGAACGACTGGTTGTCACATTGCACGTTCAGCGCCGGCGTGTCGAAGTCCTGGGCGGGCAGTTTGATCCGCGCCACGGTTTCGAACGGCGCGTCCTTTTCCTTCCACTCGATACTCGTGTCTTCGATCGGCATGTATTGGTCCGCGTCCTGCCGTTGAATCTGCAAGACGAAGCACACGGGCACCCGATCCGTCGACAATTGCTGATTCAGCGCATTGCGCAAAAAATTCGGCAGCTTCTGGTTCTGCGCCGGCAACGTGTAGGCCGGGCAACTGTCAGGGTCCGGCGTCACCCGAAACTTCGCATTGGCGTTACCAAACTTGTAGGGCGAGACCGAAAAGTACGTCGTCTGCGTCGGACTTTCCGGGGCCGGGGAGAGTGTCGCCAAGGCAATAAACAGATGGCGAACCTGCCACGTGCGGGGATCCCAGCCGGGGAAAAACGCCATCAGCTTCTTGCCATCGGCCTGAGCGCCCACATTCTGACGGTATTCGGCGACATCGCTGACGAAGAAATTCGGGTGGCTGAACATCACGAAGTCCTGTTCACCACGGCTTTGTTGATCGGCGAGCAGTTGCTTGCCAGGCACATCGAGCAGCTTGATTGCCATGCCCCGGGCATCGCGGATACTGTCGAACTGTGGATAGGCATTGCCGTTGGACAATCGCATGGTCGCTTGCCAGGTTTTGCCGGGTTCGCTGAACACGCCCTGACGCAGCTCATCCGTCAGATTCGGCAGCACCTGAACCTCGGCCTTCACGCAACCGTGCGCCTTGGCATGTGCGTCGCGCAGGTAGCGGATGCTTTCCCGGTGCTGGTCGACGATGCGCACGGCCGTCTGAATGATGTCCTGAGTCATCGCCGCTTCGCCGTTCGGGATCAGTTCTTCAGCTGAAACCGGTCCCCGGTGCTGCCAGGCAAACCACGCCGTGGCCAGCGCCCAGCCGAGCACTCCCAGGCCCAGTAGCCACAACAGGGTTTTGCCGAGGAAGGCGCCAAACCACATCCAGAGTCTGCTCATGGCAATTGTGCCTCCAACGGGCCGCCTAACACTTTCAGATACTCCAGCAGCGCCCAGCGCTCCTGCGGTTGCAGCAGCCGACCGATCACGCCGTTACCACGCTTGCCAGCCCGGAATTCGTGGCCGCTGTTGTGATTACCGGTGATGCGCGTGTCGAACTTGAAGCCATTGGTGAAGGCCTCGGTGCGATAGCCCAAGTGCCTGGGGTCATACTCGAACGTGCCTTTGTAGAAGGCCGTTGCCCGTTCATCCTGGGGCGAGAGCAGTTGATAAATACTCGGCACCGAACCGTTATGCAGAAATGGCGCTGTCGCCCAGACGCCGGCCAATGGGCGGGCCTTGTAGGCGCGCAATTCACGCACGCCAATCGGCAGGCCGAAGCCATCCATGGCCGGGCGCTCGGCCTCGGGGATTTTCGCTTCGCGGTAAGCGCGGTTTCCTACGAGCGCGGTGACGTAGGCCAGGCCTTTGGCTGACGAGAGTTTGCTCATGTCCAGTGTCTCGGTGGGCGGCGGTTGCAACTGCACATCCAGTTTCGCCAGCTCCGTCGGGTCCCATTGCAAGGCGCTGAGGTCGAAGCGATGGTCGGCAATGTTATTGGCCGCCCCCGGGTCTGTGCCGATGTAATCCACCGGCAGCATTTTCAGGTGTTGCACCCAGCGTCCGTTGGCCTGGACCGATCGGGGCACGTGGCAACCGGCGCAGTTTTCGCTGAATAATTCGCGACCTTTGACGGCCAGGGGCCGGTCGATTGCGCCCAGCAGCGCTTCTGGCCAGGCCGGTGGTTTGAGCCGTTGCAGGGTTTGTTCGATCTGGTGCAAGTCGCGCAAGCGGACACTCGAAGGATAGCGCTCGTCACCTTTGAGCGGTTGGCCATTGGCGCCGAAGAAATTCAGGGTGGCACCGACGCCCAGCGCTTCGCCGATGTTGCGGGCCATCGGTTGCTGCGCCGAACCGTTCCATTGCACCCAGTCAAAGGTCCACATGTCCCACAGCTGCGGGTAGTCCACCGGCGCATCCGCCACGCGGTAGTTATCAGGTGAAATCGCATCGCCGAAGCTGGCATTGGCAATGCGCCCGAAAGCGTCGGTGCGGCCGGGGCCTTCCTCGGTCGGATAGAGCCCGCGATGGGTATCGTTCCAGGCCACTTTCACGAACGTATTGAGGGAGGCTTTGAAGTCTTGGCGCAACTGTTGGCGCCGGGTGTCGTAGTCCTCGCCTAGCACGTTGCGTGCGAAACGTTCGAATTTCCAGGGGTTGTAGTACGTCGAGGCCAGGCTTGCCACCAATGCTTGCCCGAAACTGCCGCCCCGTAGTGTAGGAACACTGGAAGGCAGGACATGCTGCGCCGAACCTCCGTCAATGCGCACGGCCTGGCCGTTGAAACGCAATTCTCCGGTGTGGCAGGCGGCGCAGGTGATGTCGAGGTATTCGTCCTGGCTGCCGGGGTTTTGATGGCGAGCAAAACCCACGGGCAAGTTGCCGGGGTTGTTCGGCGTGGGCTTCTGCTCGGGATCGATCAAAAAACCAAAGCGCGCGAGGTACTCGGGCGCGGCGAAGCGTTGTTGCGAGAAGGGCAGTTCGAGGGCGTTGAACCAGTCGTAGCGCAAACCTTTGACCTGCGTACCCTGGGGGGTGAAGTAGTAAGTCTGGCGGTCGGCGGCGCTCCACTGTTCCAGGTAATGCACCTGTTGCGCGGGTGACCAGGTCGGCAGCTTCGGGTTGGCGACGTAATAAAGAACCACGGCCAGGCCCAGCCCCAGCAGCACAGCGAACAACACCAGCAGGCGGAATAAGAGGCGCAAAATAAACATCCCTGTCGATTTTTAGCTCTCTTATGCCTCAGTGATTGAGGTGCGGCAAGTGGCCATTACGCCAGATGCTGTGGGATCCGGTATCCGTCTCAGTGGGCTCAAGATGACAGAAGCTTCATCATTACAATCCCGAAATGCGTTAAAACACCTGAACTTATCAGAAGTTTCCTGCTCTCATGCCGGTAGCCATTGGTCGTGGCCGCCTGATAAGCTCGCGGCTTTACTCGATTGCCCTTTAGGCGCATGAACAAGGAAATAGCATGAAACAGCATCGGTTGGCGGCGGCGGTGGCCCTGGTTAGCCTGGTACTTGCGGGTTGTGACTCGCAGACCAGCGTAGAGCTGAAAACCCCGGCGCAAAAAGCTTCCTACGGGATTGGCCTGAACATGGGCAAGAGCCTGGCTCAGGAAGGCATGGATGACCTGGACTCCAAAGCCGTAGCCCAAGGCATCGAAGATGCCGTCGGCAAGAAAGAACAGAAGCTGAAGGATGACGAGCTGGTCGAAGCCTTCGCAGCACTGCAGAAGCGTGCTGAAGAGCGTATGGCCAAAATGAGCGAAGAGTCGGCAACCGCCGGCAAGAAATTCCTCGAAGACAACGCCAAGAAAGCCGGTGTCACCACCACTGCTTCGGGCCTGCAATACGAAGTGGTCAAGAAAGCTGATGGCGCACAGCCAAAGCCGACCGACGTAGTGACTGTTCACTACACCGGCAAGCTGACCGACGGCACTACCTTTGATAGTTCCGTCGACCGTGGCAGCCCGATCGATCTGCCGGTTAGCGGCGTGATTCCGGGTTGGGTCGAAGGCCTGCAACTGATGCACGTTGGCGAGAAGTACAAACTGTACATTCCTAGCGAGCTGGCCTACGGCGCCCAAAGCCCAAGCCCGGCGATTCCAGCCAACTCGGTGCTGGTATTCGACCTGGAACTGCTGGCGATCAAGGATCCAGCAAAAGAAGACGCCGCCAAGTAATCAGCGTCTGCTTTAAAAACAACGCCTCGCTTTATGCGGGGCGTTGTTGCATCTGGCGTTCAGCGAGGGTAAACAAAGCGAACGGATGCTGTACGGTGCAGTCATAGCCATTGAGGACGCCGTGCTAGCCGCGCCAGCGCGCCAAGTCAATGAAATCTTGGGTTTTTTTATGTGAGTAAAAAACGCCCGATCTGAGTTGAGCCCTTATGAAACGGGGCTTTCAGCGGTGAAATATAGCTCTGTTCACAAGGTTATCCACAATTTGTGTGGATAACATTTCAGCGGGAGGAATGATGAAAACACCCTGGAATTTCGCACGCTTCCTGCCACTCGCCGGACGCCTGCTTGCCCGTGGACGTTTGCCAACCCTGCTGTTCGCCGTCGCCAGCAAAGGGGCCAGCCAGGGCAACCGATTGGGCAAACTCAAAGATGATCTGCGCCTGTTGCAGGCGTTGTGCCTGGCCTACTGGCGTGGCGAATACCGCGCCATCAGCCCGAAGGCGCTGCTCTCGGTGGTGGCCGGCCTGATGTACTTCCTCAGCCCGGTTGACGCGATTCCGGACTTCATCCCGGTATTCGGCATGCTCGATGACATTGCCGTGCTGGCCTGGTTGATGAAAGTCCTCGACGACGAACTCAATGCCTTCCGTGCCTGGCGCAATCGCCAGTTGCCGGAGAAGCTTGCGGTGGTCGAACGTCTCCCCGATACCCCCGAGCAACTTCAGCTTCAGGGCCCGAAAAAAACCTGATTCGATTGAGGATCGTCCTTATATTCCTACCCCCCGCGACCGTGGCCGCTGTTAGGATTACACTTCTAGGGAAAAGTGCCGACTCGCTAAGTGTCGTTGTCCTACGGGGAAGTCATGGATATTCAGATAATCACACGCGAAGGCGAGCCCGAATACGCGGTTTTGCCGTGGGCTCAGTATCAGGCTCTACTGAAAGCAGCAGGCATCAACGAACAACCGGCGCCCGACACGCCGGTGCGTCACGCACCATCACCAGACCAGATTCTTCCGGGTCTGGATCAACTACGCAGTTTGCGCGAAGGGAAGGGCATCGCCATTGAGGCGCTCGCCCGCACGGTAGGCATCAGCCCGTCTTATCTGGCCTTGATCGAAAGTGGCGAGCGTCTGCCCGACGCTGCGATTCGCCGCAGCCTGGCCTGGGAACTGACGGTGCCAGGGTGGAGGGATGAATCGTGAGCGTACGCATCAGTCGTCAACATTGGGACGGGTTGTTGGGTGAGCTGGATCAGGCCCGCCGTCAGCGCCACCTGCTGACTTATCGAGCCTTGCTGGAACGTTTGCAGTTGCCCACGCCGGCCATGCTAACCCTGACCGCTGCCCTTGAGCATTTGGCCGCGCTGGACGCCAAGGCCGAGCAGCCGCTGCGCAGCTCGTTGGTGATCAGCCAGGGCGCCAGCCGTCTGCCACGCACCGGTTTTTTCGAATGCGTCGAGCGTCTGGGGCGTTTCTCCGGGCCGTCCGATGGTGTTGCTGCCGCCTCGTGGCACGCCTCGGAAGTGGTGCGCGTGTTTGAATACGAATACCCAGAGTCGGCGGAGGCCTGAGTGTTCTTGAAGCTCAAGGCGCGCGCCAGTTACTGGCTGGCCCGCCGGTTGTTTCATTGGTCGTGGTTTGTGCGCCAGCCGCGCGGCTGGAGCTGGCTCGAAGGCCAGTTCGCGCGCATGGCCAACCTGGGTGATGTCGGCGCGCAAAGCTTCTATGGCCACATCCTGACCTTTCGCGGCGTCGGCCTTGGGGCACGCGAGGAGGGTGTGCGATTGCTGCGCCTGGCGGCGTTGGCGGGGGATGGCAAAGCGGCGTATCAGGTGGGCGTAATCAGTTTGGCGGGGACGCCGAGCAAGGCGCCGGATCCAGTCGAAGCGGCGCGGTTCTGGCGGATAGCAGCGCAGGCCGGGCATCCGTTGGCGGAGATCAAGTTGAAAGGGTTGGAGAGTGGCGATACTGCGCAGTAATTGATGCGCCTGACTGCGGATGTCAGGTGTTAATGAGTTGAATCTAATCAAGGAAGATAAAACATTGAAAACAGCTTTCGGCGCCCTGTTTCTGGTCTGCCTGACCACGAGTGTATTCGCTGACGATAACCCCATCGGCTTCCAGTCCTCGACGCTGCCAGACGCGAAAAACGACCGCCCGCTGGAGATGGTCGTCTGGTACCCCAGCGCATCCACCGCCAAACCGCAGTTGATCCGCGACAACGCCGTGTTTGTCGGCGCCCTCGCCGTACCCGACGCACCACCGGCTGCCGGCGAGCATCCATTGGTGGTGCTCTCCCACGGTTACGGGGGCAATTGGAGCAACCAGATGTGGCTGGCCAGCGCACTGGCCCACAAGGGTTACATCGTGGCAGCGGTCAACCACCCCGGCAGTACCAGCAAAGACCGCAGCCCTCAAGCCGCGGCGCAGTTGTGGCTGCGGCCCGCGGACCTCAGCCGGGCCATCGACGCGGTCATGGCCCAGCCAGAACACTTTGGCGCGGTCGCCAAGCATCAAATCGCCGCCGTGGGTCATTCCCTCGGCGGCTGGACCGTCATGGAAACCGCTGGCGCCCGTTTCGTCCCCGACCGTTTCGCCCAAGACTGCAAAACCCACACGAAGTTGGCCAGTTGCAACGTCTACCGACAGATGAACCCGGCAAGCACCCCGGAATCGAAGGGCCGACTGGCCGCCGATTTAAGCGATAAACGCGTCACCGCCGTTGTTTCATTGGACCTGGGACTGTCACGCGGGATGACTGATGAAAGCCTTGCGGCGCTGCCGGTACCGACGCTGGTGATCGCTGCGGGTGTGCCGTCTGAGGATCTTCCGGCTGAGTTGGAGTCTGCTGACTTGGCTAAACGCCTGCCCCAAGCGTCGACGCGCTATGTCGAGATTAAAGACGCTAGCCACTTTAGTTTTATGGCGGTGTGCAAACCTGGGGCGGTGGCGCTTCTTGAGGAAGAAGTGCCGGGGGATGGGATTATTTGTGGGGATGGTGAGGGTGGGAGGGCGCGGGAGATGATTCAGGAGCAGGTTGCGTCGCTGATTGCGGAGTTTTTGGTGCAATCACCGCGCGGCTGAAAGAGCGAGGGTTTACGGGACGTGGCGTGAGGGAAACCTCTCGCCACGTTTGCGTTTCTGACGTTTCGTTTATTAGTGACGGCGCATTAGAGAATTGCCCTACACCAACATCGTCCGTTCCTGACTTCTTTCCTGATTGATCCCGCGCAAAGTCCTGCGCGTTTATTGCTGTGTAAATCCATCGGAGATTTCCTTCGAGTTGTGGCGGCTTTCATGAACTGGTGCGCGACGTGTCTCATCGATAGTCTTCTGGCTGTCACTGCAAATTCAGTGACAGGGCGTGGAAGCCCTTCTATCGTTAGGCGCGTCAAGCGCCACCAGTTCGGCGTTTTTTCGCCTGTGTTTTATGGTGGCTGTGTAGTGGTCAACTAATCCCGGACACGACGTTAAGTTTTTCTTCGGCCCGAGCTGGCGCCAGCCCACCGTTGAATTGATGGGGCCGAATCCAGTTGTACCGATGCATCAAGAAATGGCTGATATCGCGTTGGGCTTCTTGAGCAGTTCTGTAACCTGTGGTCGGTATCCATTCAGTTTTCAAGCTGCGGAACACGCGCTCCATCGGCGCATTGTCCCAGCAATTCCCCCGACGACTCATGCTCTGGCGCATGCGATAACGCCACAGCCGCTGGCGAAATAAACGACTCGCATATTGCGACCCTTGATCCGAGTGAAATAGCAGGCCCTGAGGCCTTCCTCGTTGCTCGTAAGCCATATCCAGAGCCTTAGTAACCAGCTCGGCATCCGGCTTTTTCGACAATGCCCAGCCCACCACCCGACGCGCGCAAAGATCCAGCACGACCGCCAGATAGTGCCATTTCCCCTGAGCCCAAATGTAGGTGATGTCGCCGCACCACACCTGATTGGGTGCCGGGACATTGAACTCCCGATTCAAGATGTTCGGGATATCCAACCGTTCAATCGTCGCTCGTTTATAGGCATGAGAACCTGGCTGTTTACTGACGAGGTCAAGCTCACGCATCAAGCTGCGCACTTTGAACCGACCGAGTTGCTCACCATCGTCACGCATCAACGAGAGGATGCTACGGCTGCCGGCAGCACTGCGACTTTGTGAAAACAACTCGCTCACCCGGCTGCGCAACCGAAGTCGTTCGACATCCGGCGTTCGGCGCTTTAGGTGGTGGGCGTAGTAACTTGAGCGGTTGATTTCAAATACGTTGCATAGCCAATCAAACGGCTCATGGACGCTCAGCTGATTGATCAGCGCGTACGCTCGTGATCTTCCGACATCAAGAGCGCGGTAGCCTTTTTTTTTATCGATTTTTCCCGTTCAAGCCGGGCGATCCGGGCTTCCAGCTCCTGGATTTTCTGCTGCTCCGGTGTCAGCGCTTTGCTCTGCGGGGTAACGCCTTTGCGCTCCTGCTGAACCTGGTCGACCCAACGGCGTAATGCCGACTCGCCGACGCCGAGTGAACGGCTGGCTTCGATGTAGCTGTAGTTTTGCTTAAGCACGAGGTCGGCAGCCTCGCGTTTGAATTCAGCAGAAAAGAACCGACGTTGTTTGGTCATCTGACACCTCGATCTGGCGAGCATTCTCGCCTAAATGGGTGTCCGGTTTCATTAGACCACTACACTGTGCGCGGGGCGCTTTCGAGTGCGCCGAGTGCCTAACGTCTCGGTCTTCCACACCCGCGTTCAGCCGCCACCTATTGCGTGGAAGTGATTTCTGGCGGCTCCAATCCATACGTTAGGAAGTAAAACAATGAAAACGCTTACGCCAGATCCGCCTTACACCCCTCTAACGCCTCATCCCGACAACCGCTTCATGGCGCTGACCAGCAACTGCAGCGACATGCCGACCTTGTTCGTCGACACCCACGCGCCGCTCGATATTCTGACCGACGCCGCCCGCTACCGAATCCGAGCTGTAACCCAAGTACTGGAGAACCTGTCCATGCGCGGTTCGATTGAGTGCGATTCGATGATTCTCAGCGACTTCGCGTTGCTCTGCGCCATTCCGTTGCGTGATGGCTGTGATGTGCTGGATGTGGTTGGGCGGCGGTTGGGCGCAATGTCGCCGGAGTAGCGTCTTGCGCTGATTTGTGGCGAGGGAGCAAGCTCCCTCGCCACAAAAGCAGGATTAGCGATGCCCGGCAATCAAGGTTTCTTCGACCACCGGCACCGCCAAACTGTCAATCACATGCACGCTATACCCCGCCACGTTCTTCGCATGATGCTTGGCCTGCGAAGCCATCTCCGCCAACTGGCTCGCATCGAGTTGTCCACAGGCCTGTGGATGCAAATGCACCACGCCGATCGACAATGACAACAGTGGAAACTCCTGGCGCACGCCCTGGCGATTCGGCGCGATAAAGCAGCCGGCTTCCAGGTGTTCGCTGCGGTAGAAGCGCCGGCACTGGCTCTGGAAGTCGTCCAGCAACTGATTCAACCGTTTGCGCCAGTCTTCCGGGCCGAGCACCAGCAGGAAGTCGTCGCCGCCGATATGACCGACGAAGTCGCGGGACGGATCGACGCGATCGTTCAGGCATTGCGCCAGACACAGCAGGACTTCGTCCCCACGGCCATAGCCATAGATGTCGTTGAAGGGTTTGAAACTGTCGATGTCGACGTAACAGATCACCGATTCCCGCTCCTGTTGCAGCAGCCGCGTCAGGCATTGCTGGATGGGTACGTTGCCCGGCAACAGGGTCAGCGGGTTGGCGTAGCGGGCCTGCTGGATTTTCAGTTCGGTAATCAGCTTGAGTACATCGATCACCCGGCCCAGGCCCAGATAGCCACCGTTGAGGGTGATGATGAAGTCCTCCTCGATGCGCTGCCGCGCGCGGCTGGTGATCAAGCGACTGACTTGTTGCAGCGACTGGCTCATCTCCACGGCGAGGAAGTCGTCGTTCATCAAGCGGCTGATGGGCTTGCGTGCAAACAGATCGGTAGCAAAGGGCTTGAGCAACGCGTCTGAGAGCGAATGCCGATGGACGATGCCGCAAGGATGGCCTTGCTCGTCGAGCACCGCCAGTGAGTTCAGGTTGGCCTGGCGGCGGAAGGCTTCCAGCACTGTGGCCGTCGGTGTGTCCCGTGCCACGGCCGGTTGGTCGTTGAGCAAGGCGCTGAGGTCGCTGCCTTCATCATTGAGCGCCACGGCGGTGCTGTCGTGTTTGGGCATCAAGGATCGCGCCTCGCGAGGTGGATGCTCTTGAGGCCGACACAGCAAGTAGCCTTGCACCAGATCTACGCCCATCTCCGTCAGCACCGCGAGCTCTTCCGGCAGTTCGATCCCTTCGGCGATCACTTGCGCCCGCGAGGCTTTCGCGATTTGCAGGATCGAGCCGACGAACTCACGCTTGAGCGCATCCTGATGAATGCCGTCGATGAAATGCCGGTCGATCTTCACGTAGTCCGGACGCAGCTCGGACCACAAGCGCAAACTCGAGTAGCCCGCGCCCAGATCATCCAGCGCAATGGAAAATCCCATCGCCCGGTAGTGATGCAGGGCGTTTTGCAGTAACTGGAAATCGTCGGTTGGGGTCTGTTCGGTGAGTTCGATCACAACCTGGCTCGGCGGTATGCCGAAGTCCTGCAGCAATTGCAGGGTCCGTCCCGGTTGATGAGCGGCTTCCAGCAAGGATTCCGGAGAGACGTTAAGAAACAGTTTGCCCGGCAGTTGTTGTTCATTGAAGCGTCGGCAGGCACTTTCACGGCAGGCGATTTCCAGCTCGCTCAAGCGACCGGCCTGGCGGGCGACCGCGAACAACGCGATGGGGGAGTGCAGCGGGCTGTTTGATGGGCCGCGGGTGAGAGCTTCGTAGCCGACAATGCGTCGCTCAGAGAGGGAAATGATCGGCTGGAACAGGCTGTGCAAGCCGCTTTGAGCCAGTATGGAACTCAAGGCACTCAGCTGTTCTGTCGTGGTCATGGCAATCTCTGGCGATAAAAAAAGGACTGGGAGCCAAGAGCTCCCAGTCCTTTATTTCACGACAGAATGATGACTGTATGATGACGCTCCGGAGAGCGTCAGCATTAAATCGCCACCATTTTTAGTGCTTGGCTACCGCGGTGTTGAGTTTCAAGTAATCCAGCAGAATCCGCCCGGTCTCGCTCAAGTAGGCATCGTCTTCTGGCTTGGTCTTGTCCGGCTCGGCCGCGATCGCGTCTTCGTCTTCTTTCTTCAGCTCTTTGAGCGGCTCTTCGCCCTTGGCCTTGCGACGGATGTTTTCCATCACCAGTTGCTTGGCTTCGATATCGGCGTGTTGTGCACGACGATCGGTTTCGTTGAGGCTGACGGTTTTTTCCGCCATCAGCTTCTGGGCCAAGGCCAGCTTGTCGCGGATGAACACGAACTCCGCATCCTTGGCCGAGCGCACGTCATGCTCGGACTTGAGCTGCGCGATGTACGGCTTGAACGGGTCGACCGCCGGCTTGATGGCCGCGCGGATGGTGTCCCACGGCATGGCTTCCGGCAGGGCGCTTTCGCCGATTTCCTTGGTGTCGATGATCGACGGGTAATCGATGTCCGGCAGTACGCCCTGATGCTGGGTGCTCTGGCCGGAAACCCGGTAGAACTTGGCCAGGGTCAGTTTCAGTTCGCCATGGTTCAGCGGCTGAATGGTCTGCACGGTGCCTTTACCGAAGGTCTGGCCGCCGATGATCAGCGCGCGGTGGTAGTCCTGCATGGCACCGGCAAAAATCTCCGAAGCCGAGGCGGACAAGCGGTTAACCAGCAACGCCATCGGGCCTTTGTAGAACGCGCCCGGGTTTTCATCTTCAAGTACATCGACCCGGCCGTCGGCGTTACGCACCAGTACGGTCGGACCTTTGTCGATGAACAGACTGGTCAGCTCGGTGGCTTCCTGCAGGGAGCCGCCGCCGTTGTTGCGCAAGTCGATGACCACGCCGTCGACTTTCTCTTTCTGCAACTCGGTCAGCAGTTTCTTGACGTCGCGAGTGGTGCTCTTGTAATCCGGATCGCCAGCACGGAACGCCTTGAAGTCGAGGTAGAAAGCCGGGATCTCGATGACGCCGAGCTTGTAGTCCTTGCCGTCCTGTTTCAGGTTGAGGACTGACTTCTTCACCGCCTGGTCTTCAAGCTTCACCGCTTCACGGGTGATCGGCACGATTTTGCTGGTCTGATCGTTCGGCGCATTGCTGGCCGGAATCACTTCCAGGCGCACCACGGTGCCTTTCGGACCACGGATCAGCTTGACCACTTCGTCCAGACGCCAGCCAACCACGTCGACCATCTCTTTGTTGCCTTGGGCAACGCCGATGATCTTGTCGGCCGGTGCAACCTGTTTGGTCTTGTCGGCCGGGCCGGCAGGCACCAGGCGCACGACTTTTACCTGATCGTTATCGCTCTGCAACACGGCGCCGATGCCCTCGAGGGACAGGCTCATGTTGATGTCGAAGTTTTCCGCGTTATCCGGCGACAGATAGTTGGTGTGCGGGTCGTAGGACATGGCGAAGGTGTTGATGTACGCCTGGAAGATGTCTTCCGCACGAGTCTGGTCCAGGCGCGCCAACTGGTTTTTGTAGCGCTTGGTCAGGGTTTCCTGAATCTGCTTGGAGTCCTTGCCCGCGATTTTCTGCCGCAGGACTTCGTCCTTGACGCGTTTGCGCCACAGGTCATCGAGTTCGGCGGTGGACTTGAGCCAAGGGGCGTCCTTGCGATCGATCAGCAAGGATTCCTTGGTGTTGAAGTCGATTTTGTCGACGCCTTTGTTCAACTCGGCAAGGGCGAAGTCCAGACGTGCTTTGACGCGGTCCAGGTAGCGCTTGTAGATGGTGAACCCGGCGTTGAGGTCGCCGCTTTTGAGGAAATCGTCGAACTGGGTCTTCCACTTGTCGAATTCGGCAATGTCGCTGGCCATGAAGTAGCTGCGCGACGGATCCAGCAGCTTGAGGTAGCTGTCATAGATGATCACGGAGCGCGCGTCATCGAGCGGCGGCTTGCTGTAGTGATGGCGCTTGAGCAGTTCGACGACGTTCAGGCTGGCGATCACTTCGTCACGATCAGGCTGAAGCTTGTCCCAGCTATTGGCTGCGAATGTATTGCTCGACATCGGCAACAGGCCGATACCAATGAATAGGGCTAGGGCGGTGCTGGGGAAAAAATGCTTCATGCTGATTCGACGCGGGGACAATTGATCACGCATATTAGGCCGTCTTTGAAGTCGCCGGTTCCACAAAGGGCCGGTCACATAATGCAAGAAAGCCCGGCGCTACAGCTACGGGCTCAGTCCAGACTCACTATGGAGGCACTGTGAAAGCATTGCAAGGCGTGGAAGGTCAAGTGGAGTGGGTTGAAGAGCCCAGTCCTACATGCGATGTAGGACAAGTTCGGATTCGAGTGGCGGCAGCAGGCCTCAATCGCGCCGATTTGTTACAGAAAGCAGGGCTTTATCCGCCACCGCCGGGAGCCAGTCAGGTACTGGGTCTTGAGTGTTCAGGGGTGATCAGCGAGGTCGGCCCGGGCTCGTCCTGGCAGGTCGGTGATCGAGTCTGCGCCTTGCTGGCCGGGGGTGGGATGGCCGAGGAGGTAGTTGTCGACGGACGGCATGTGTTGCCGGTTCCCGAAGGTTTGTCCCTGGCTGAGGCGGCAGCGCTGCCGGAAGTGTACGCGACCGTTTGGCTGAATTTGTTTCAACTGGCTGCGCTCAAACCAGGTGAGAAAGTTCTACTGCACGCCGGAGCAAGTGGAATCGGTTCAGCGGCCATTCAGCTGTGCAAGGCCTTTGGCAACCCGTGCTGGGTCAGCGTCGGCTCCGCCGAGCGTCTGGCTTATTGCGAAGCGTTGGGTGCGCAGGGCGGTGTGGTGCGCTCGGGCGTCCTCGACAGTTTGCGGGATCTGGGGCCGTTCGACGTGATTCTCGATCCGGTCGGTGGCAACTACGCTGCGCTGAATCTGAAAATGCTGGCTTTGGATGGTCGCTGGGTGCTGATCGGTTTGATGGGGGGGCGTGAGGCAAACCTGGATCTGGCGCAGGTTCTGGCCAAGCGCGTGCAACTGCTGGGCTCGACCTTGCGCAGTCGCGATGAGCAGTTCAAAGCAGATTTGCTCAGTGATTTGAGCCAGCATGTGTGGCCGTTGTTTGCTGAGGGGCGGTTGAGTCCGCAGTTGGCGAAGACCTACCCGATCAAGGACGCCGAAGCGGCGTTTGCGGAGTTGGCGAGTAATAAGGTGGCGGGGAAGTTGGTCCTGATCATCGACCCAAGTCTGACCTGAAGGACACACTGAATCTGTAGGAGCGAGCGGGCGGCGATCCGACTTGCCCGCGAATGAGGCGACGCGGTTTACCAGTGAGACCGCGTTATCGTTCTTCGCGGGCGAGCCTCGCTCCTACAGGGGGATCGGTTACTTCCAGATATGGATTGGCCAGCCGGCTTTTTCGGCGTGCTCGAGCAGGACCGGATCCGGGTTTACCACGTGTGGGAAATCCACCTTCAATAGCAGCGGTAAATCGTTACGCGAGTCGGAATAGAAACTCGCGCCTTCCAGGTTTTCCTCTTCCGCATCCAGCCACTCCAGCAGCCGGGTGATCTTGCCTTCGCGGTAGGTCAGGGTGCCGACGGTGTGGCCGCTGTAAACGCCGTGCGCCACTTCCAGTTCGATGCCGAGAATCTCGTCGATGCCCAAACGGTCGGCAATCGGCCTGACCAAATGTGTGCCCGACGCCGAGATCACCAGAATCCGGTCGCCGGCCTTGCGATGGGCGGCGATGGCTTTGGTGGCGTCACTGAAAATGATCGGCTCGATGAAATCTTCCACCCAGGGCCCGACCAAATGGTCGACCTCTTCCGGTGTGCGGCCGATCATCGGCTCCAGGCTGAAGGTCATGTAGTCCTCCATCCGCAGCTTGCCGTGGCTGTAAGCGTCCATCAATTCGTTGTTCTGACGCATGAACGACTCGGGATCGACCCAGCCCAGGCGCCCCATTTGCTCGCTCCAGAGGGTGGCGCAGTCGCCGTGGATCAGGGTTTCGTCCAGATCAAAAATTGCCAGGGCCATCAGTGCAGTTCTCTCTTCGACATCAACAAAGGCATCAGGCTACCTCACACAGGGCAGTCGGATCGATGGAAAGTGCCAGGCGCTGACCATCGGGGTGCAGATCGGCCGCCGAGCGGTTCAGCACGTCCACCACCAATTCCACGCCCCGGGCTTCGATCCGATAACGAATCACGTTGCCCAGCAAGCTGTGGCTGCGCACTTGTGCGTCAAGCTCGCCATTGAGGCTCAGCTCGATGGCTTCCGGGCGAATCGCGATGCGATGGTTGATCGGCCGTTGCAGCAGTTTCGAGGCGTTGTCGGCGTCCAGCAAGTTGTAGTTGCCGATGAAGCCGGCGGCAAACACATCCACGGGCGCGGTGTAGAGGGTTTCGGCGTCGCCGCTCTGTACGATCTTTCCCTGATTCATCAGGAAAATCCGGTCAGACATGGTCAGCGCTTCTTCCTGATCGTGTGTGACGAAAATCGTGGTCAAGCCGAGTTCGCGCTGGATCTGACGGATCTGTTCGCGCAAGTGCTTGCGAATCCGCGCGTCGAGGGCTGACAGCGGTTCGTCCAGCAACAGCAGCCGTGGACGGGTGACCAGTGAGCGGGCGAGGGCTACGCGCTGGCATTGGCCGCCTGACAGTTGATGCGGATAACGGGCGGCGAAGTCATTGAGCTCAACCAGTTTCAACACTTCGGCGACACGCTTCTGGCTGTCGTCGGTATTGACCTTTTGCATGCGCAAACCAAAGGCGATGTTCTGCTCCACGGTCATGTTGGGGAACAGTGCATAACTCTGGAACACCATGCCGATTCCGCGTTTTTGTGGGCTCATCGGAACCAGATCGACGCCCTCCAGCAGAATCTTGCCGCCATCCACCGACGTCAGGCCGGCGATGCAACGCAACAGCGTGGACTTGCCGCAACCGGACGGGCCAAGGAGGGTGACGAATTCACCTTTCTGGATTTCGCAGTTGATGTCGCTGAACACCGTGGTGCCCGCGTAGTTTTTCTGAAGGTGTTGGACGCTGACATAACTCATTCGCTTTTGTCCTTGTTCAAGATATTGGCCGCCCAGGTCAGAACCAGCACAAAGAAGAAATAGGAGATCACCAGCGCACTGGTGAAGTGGCCGCTGCTGTTACGCATGTTGTTGAGGTAGACCTGCAGGGTTTCGTAGCGGGTGCCGACCAGGATGTTGGCGAACACGAATTCACCGAACAGGAACGAGAATGACAGCAGTAACGCCACCATCAAACCCTTGCGAAGGTTCGGCAGTACCACCAGGAACGCGGCTTGCCAGGTGCTGGCGCCGAGCAGTTGCGCGGCGTCCATCAGGTCGCGCAGGTTGATCGCTTGCAGGTTATTGGTGATCGCCCGGTACATGAACGGCAGCGCGATGGTGAAGTAGCAGCCGATCAGAATCCACGGTGTACCGACCATCGCAAACGGCCCGGAACCGTAGAGCTGCAACAGCCCCACCGAGGACACCACCGGCGGCACCGCGAAGGGCAGCAGGATCAGGATGTTCATCAGCGCATCGAGTTTGGGGAAGTGGTAATGCACCACGAACAGCAGCGGCAGAATCAGCACCACCGACAGAATCAACGCGCCGACGCAGACCAGCAGCGACTGCCCGAAGGCATGCAGGAAGCGCGGATCGCTCCACAGCTGGATGTACCACTTGAAGGTAAAGCCGCTGGGCAGAATGGTCGCCGACCAGCTGCTGGCGATCGAGTAAATCAACGTCCCGGCCAGCGGCAACAACAGAATGGCAAACAGCACGTACACCACCACCCGGTGATAGACACCGACGGGGCCCAGTTCAGCGCGAGACATGGTAGCTCCTCTTCAACAGCAGCTGATGCACGATGGTCACCAGGGTCATCAACGCCACGAGCACCACGGCCAGGGCGCTGGCCAGGTTCGGATCCAGGGAAATGTCGCCGGACACCATCGCCGCGATGCGGATCGGCAGCACGTTGAAGTTGCCGGTGGTCAGCGCGTAGACCGTGGCGTAGGCGCCAAGAGCGTTGGCCAGCAAGATCACGAAAGTGCCCAACAACGCAGGGGTCAGCACCGGCAAACCGATGTGGCGCCAGAATTGCCAGCCGCTGGCGCCAAGCAACTCGGCCGACTCACGCCAGTCTTCGCGCAAGGCGTCGAAAGCCGGGTAGAGCAGCAGCACGCCCAATGGAATCTGGAAGTAGGTGTAGAGAATGATCAGCCCGGTTTTCGAATACAGGTTGAAGTCCTGAATGATCCCAGCCTGCTTGAGCATGATGGTGAAGCTGCCGTTGAACCCCAGCAAAATGATGAACGCGAAGGCCAGCGGCACGCCGGCGAAGTTGCTGGTCATGTTGGCGAAGGCGTTGACGAAGTTGCGCAGTTTCGAGTCAACCCGGCGCAGGGAATAGGCGCCGAGCACCGCGATGATGATGCCGAATACGCTGGACCAGAAACTGATCTCGAGGCTGTACTGGATCGCCTGCAAATAGAATTTCGAATTGAAGATTTTGCTGAAGTTGGCCAGGCCCCAACCGAACTCTTCCGATGGCAGGCTGTTGATCATTACCCAGACCAGCGGCGCGATCTCGAACACGATAAAAAACAAAGCGAAAGGTACCAGGCACAAGGCGGCCAGCCATTTACCACGGTTCATGGCGTTCACTTGAGCAGCTCCCGGCAGACAGGTTTGTCGTGGGCCACGCCCAGCAGTTCGCAGACCGTGCCGCAGATGTCCGTCTGTTTTGGCGCGGCGCTGGTGTTGAAGCTGAAGGCATCGCCCAGAACAAACAGCGGTACTTCGCGTTCTTCCGGCAGCAGGCCGTTGTGCGAGCGGTCGTTGTTCATGCCGTGGTCAGCGGTCACCAGCACCTGATAACCGGCGTCAAGCCAGGTTTGCAGGTAGTCGGCCAGAATAATGTCCACCGAGCGGGCGCTGTTGCGGTATTGCGGGGTGTCGAGGCCGTGCTTGTGCCCGGCGTCGTCGATGTTCATGGGGTGGATCAACAAAAAGTTGGGCGCATGGCGTAGACGCAGGTTTTCGGCGTCGGCGAACAGGTGCGAATCCGGGTAGTGATCGTTCCAGTAGAAGTGACCGTGCTGGATCGGCAGGTCGGGGCTGTCGGTGTGACGATCCCGGGCGGCCACGAACGGCGAGCGGTTATACAACTCGCTGACCCAGTGATAGGCCGCGGCTGCAGTCGTCAGGCCAGCATCCGTGGCGTAGTGATAAATGCTGCGCTGGTTGGACAGGCGCGAAACGTTGTTGTGGACGATGCCGCTTTCGATGGGCGGGACGCCGGTGAGGATACATTCGTAAAGCGGTCGGGACAGGGCCGGCAGTTCGCACTCCAGTTTGTAGAGTGCCGCGCGTCCTGCGCCGACGTAAGCCTGCAGGTGCCCCAAGGCGTGGCGCGCGACTTCATAGTTGAGGCCGTCGAGCACGACAAGGATGACGTTGTGCTTCATAGGGGCGGGACTCCGTGAAACAGATATTCGAAAAACTTAAACTTCACACGGTCCAGTGTGGGAGCGGGCTTGCTCGCGAAGGCGGCCTGTCAGTCAACACATGTGTTGAATGTGAAACCGCCTTCGCGAGCAAGCCCGCTCCCACATTGGTTCTCCAGTGTTTGTGCTACAGCATTACTTCATCTCGACGAGGACTTCTTCGTTCCACTTCTGAGGCAGGGCCTTGGAAGTCTTTTCCCACGCATCCGCGTCTTTGATCGGCGTGACCTTTTTGTACTGCTCGTTAGGCAGCAGCTTGGCCTGGACGTCGGCCGGCAGCTTGATGTGATCGGCGCGGATTGGACGGGCATTGCCTTTCGCCAGGTTGATCTGACCGGCATCGCTGAAGATGTATTCGCGGGTCAGCTTGGCGGCGTTCGGGTTCTTCGCGTATTTGTTGATGATGGTGGTGTAACCGGAAATCACCGAGCCGTCGGAGGGGATCAGCACCACGTAATCGTCCGGGTTCGCCATCTTGGCTTTGTAGCTCAGGCCGTTGAAGTCCCAGACCACGCCGACTTCGATTTCACCCTTTTCCATCGTGGCGATGGTCGGGTTGGCCATGGACAGGCGGCCCTGCTTGGCGATATCTGCGAACAGCAACAGCGCTGGCTGCAGGTTCTTCTCGTCGCCACCGTTGGCCAGTGCCGCAGCCAGTACACCGTTGGCGGCCTGGGCGGCGGTGCTCACGTCACCGATGGACACCTTGTATTTACCGGTTTTCAGATCCGCCCACTTGGTCGGAGCTTCGGAGCCGTGCAACAGCTTCTTGTTGATGATGAACGCGATGGTGCCGGTGTACGCCAGCGCCCAGTTGCCGTCCTTGTCTTTGGCCCAGTCCGGGACCTGGTCCCAGGTGCTTGGCTTGTAGGGTTGCACCACGCCTTGTTTGACCGCGATCGGGCCGAAGGCTGCGCCGACATCGCCGATGTCGGCGCTGGCATTGTCTTTCTCGGCGGCAAACTTGGCGATTTCCTGCGCCGAACTCATGTCGGTGTCGATATGTTTCAGGCCGTAAGTCTTGGCCAGGTCTTCCCAGGTGCCTTTCCAGTTGGCCCAGTCATCGGGCATGCCGACGCTGTTGACCGCGCCTTCCGCTTTCGCAGCGGCTTCCAGGGTTTTCAAATCATCAGCGGCCATGACGGCGGTGCACATGGCAATGGTCGAGCCTAACAGTGATGCCAGGAAAAGCTTTTTCATCCGAAGCTCCTTTGGGCGTTTTCAACGCTGCGATTGCGGTTGTGTTGGTCTAGGTCAGCAATACCTGAGCCAATTTAGGCGCCGCTGATGACATTTTGATGTCGACGATCGGTAGGCCTCTATTTTTTACGCGGTGATGCTCAGGCTTCCGAGTAAGCGTAGACCATGGCTAAAGGGCTGATACGAAAGGACTTGGCCGTGATTTTGCAGGCGTCTGGTGCAACCGTTCGGCGGCTTTGTCATCTGCCAGTCACAAGCAGTGCCTAGGCTTGCAGGGAGTTGATGGAGCCGGTTTGAATCACGGTTCTGCCCCGAAACAGTGCTGGTCTAGTCCAGATAGGTAACGTTGATGCGCATCGAGACAACCAAAGCGGTGACAGCCATCGGGCAGGTTCTGCAAGAACAGCTCGACCATGGTCTGTTGGCGCCCGGGAGCAAACTGCCGGCCGAGCGCAAGCTCAGTGAGTTGTTCGGTACCACGCGTATCACCGTGCGTGAAGCCTTGTTGCAACTGGAAGCCCAAGGGCAGATTTATCGGGAGGAGCGCCGTGGCTGGTTTGTCTCGCCACCGCGCCTTGCTTACAACCTGATGCAACGCAGTCACTTTCACGCGATGGTCAGTGCGCAGGGGCGGGTGCCGTCGACCGAGGTGATTTCGGCGCGGTTGCAACCGGCGTCGGCCGCGGTGTGCGCGTGGTTGCAGTTGCCGGCGTTGTCCAGCGTGATTCAGATCTGCCGGGCGCGGCGCATTGATGAGCGGCTGGTGCTGTACGTGGAGCACTACCTGAATCCGCAGTACTTTCCGGGGATTCTGGATTTCGATCTGAATCAGTCGATCACCGAGCTGTACGCCAGGCATTACGACTTGCATTACGGGCGGGTGCGGTTCGAGATCGTGCCGACCGCGTTGTCGGTGGATGCGGCGGCAGCGTTACGGGTGTCGGTGGGGAGCCCGGGATTGCGGATCGCCCGGGTCAACTACGATCAGCATGAGCGGCTGATCGATTGTGACCTGGAGTTTTGGCGGCATGATGCGATTCATGTGGGCGTTGATGTGGTTTAGTCAGCGTGGTTTAACTGGAGTATCGCGTCGACCCCTTCGCGAGCAAGCCCGCTCCCACATTGGAATGGATTTCAAATGTGGGAGCGGGCTTGCTCGCGAAGGGGCCCTGACAGCCACCCTATGAATCAAGTAGCAGACACATCCTTCTGCGGCCCACCTCCGGCTGTAATCACCTGGACACTCATCCGCGGCGTCGCCAGATCCATCCCCGCCTCATCCAGATGCCGCTTCAGCGACAGATTGAACGCCCGTGAAACCTCCCACTGCTTGATCGGCGCAGTCTTGAACCGGGCCCGAAGAATCGCATTACCCGACTCGAAACTCTCGACCCCCTGAATCTCCAGCGGCGACCAGATATTGCGCCGTTGCAGTGGGTCGGTGCGCATTTTCTGGCCAACTTCGCGCATCAGTTTGATCGCCTCGTCGATGTCCATGCTGGCGGGCACCGCCACCCGGAAGATCGCGTAGCCGAATTCCCGGGAGTAGTTCTTGATGCTTTTGATTTCGCTGAACGGAATGGTGTGCACGATGCCGTCGATGTCCCGCAGGCGAACGGTACGAATGGTCAGGCCTTCGACGGTACCGAGGTGGCCGCCGACGTCCACGTAGTCGTCGATGGCCAGGGAGTCTTCGATGATGATGAACAGGCCGGTGATCAAGTCCGCAACCAGCGACTGCGCACCGAAACCGATGGCCAGGCCGATCACGCCGGCACCGGCCAGCAGTGGCGTGACGTTCATGCCCATGTTCGCCAGCGCGACGATCAACGCAATGATGAAGATCGCCACGAACAGCACGTTGCGAATCAGCGGCATCATCGTCTGTGCGCGGGCGTTGGCCAGGCCTTTGCGCGAGCGGGTGAGGGCGTGGTGCACGGCGGTGTCGCTGAGGATCCAGATCAGCCAGGCAAAAATCAGCGTACCGGCGAGGCTGAACAGTTTGACGCTGACTTCATGGCCTTCGCCTTCTGTGAAGGCAATCAACGACATGCCCCAGACCCGCAGGCCCAGTTCGATGAAGACCAGCCAGACCAGGAGATGGGCGAGGGTGTAGAAGAAACTTTTCAGGCGTTCCGAATACAGCGCATGACGCTTCACACCCCGTTGCGGTTTCAGCGAATGACGGCGAACCAGGCCGTTGATGACCATGCACAACACCAGCAGCACGGTGCAGATCAGCGCCTGGCGCAGTGCGGTGCTGGTGTCGCCGGCCGAGACGAAGGTGGCGAACAGCGAGATGGCCACCAACACCAATGCGGGCACGTACCAGAAGGTGCCGAGAATATCGATGGTGTCGCTGAGCGCGCGGCGCGTCAGGCGTCGGGACAACGGCTGGTTACGGATCAGGTGCGCGATCGGCCGGCGGAAGCGCAGGATGAACAACCCAGTGGACAGCGCGGCCAGCACGTTGGCTATGGTCGCGGCGGTGTGGGCCAGGTGGCTGCCGAGGCCGGCGACCAGGCGCGGATCGCTCAACGCTTCACCGAACGCGGTGAAACTGCCGATCAGCCACAACGGCCGAAAGGCTTGATGTCGCAGGATGTACAAAGCCCGGTGGCGATGCGGGCCGTCGAGCACGGAAAACGCGATCACGCAGATCGCCGAGAAACACGTGCCCACCACCAGCGCGTAGGCCAGCACCATGGCCAGGCTTTTGCCCAGTGACGAGGGCAGGGCGTAGCTCATGTAGACCGTCATGACCAAGGCAATCAGCCACGGCCCGAGTTTGCGCAGGGCGAAGCGCAACATGTCGAGGGCCTTGGGGTGTTGCGGCAGTTCTTCGGTCAGGCCGAAGCGCATGCGCACTCGGTGACTGACCCAGATCAGCGCTGCGGCCAGCAGGCTCCAGACCATCAGAATCATGGCGAAGGCAAAGATGATCGGCAGCCACTCGTTGGCTGGCAGCATCAGTGCCGTCAGTTCGTCTTTGGCCAGGTCAAACTCTTCGGACCAGCGCGTAAGGGGACTGTCGGCCCCGGAAAACTGTTTTTCGAAGGTGGCCAGTGTGCCGCCGATCAGGCCGAGTACGCCTTCTTCGGCGGCCGGCTGAGCCTTTTTGGTGACGTCGCGCAGCTTCTTCAGGTCCGCCAGCAGTTTGGTCCGCTGCTGATCATTCTCCAGCGACTTGATGACTTCATCCAGCGATTGGCCCAGCGGCTCTTGCGCTTCTGGCTGGGCCTTGGCCGAACTGTTGAGCAAGCCCGGCAAACCGACCGCCTGGGCAGGCGCCATCGGCAGCAGCGTCATCAGACAGACAAGGAAAAAACACGGCAGAGCGAAAAGACGAGCGAACACTAGGCGGTCAACCTCGGGATGAACAGATCGGCCGAGTGTACGAGCCCGTCAAAATCAATGCGAGCCAGGGGGAGGATTTATTCGTTGAGTTTGGCGAGGATCTTGAAAACCACGGTGGCGAGGATCGTCAGCATGCCAATCCACATGGCGAACACACCGGCGTTTTTGTCGCGGAAGTTGAAGCCGATGGCCAGCATGATCATCCCGGCAAGAATGGGGATCAGCATGGCGTGGAATGAAGACATCGAGATCATGGGTGACTGCCTTGTCGGAGAGGATATTTGAAGTCTAGGTGGCTTTTGGGCGACCGGTGGTGATGTGAGTCACATCTGATTCAGGGATGCGGCGCGATCCTTGTGGCGAGGGAGGCCCCGCGCCGTCTTCGACGCCGCGCTGTCGCGCAGCAAACAGGTTCATCGTAAAGTTTGAAGAACGCGCGCGGGGCAAAGGCCGTAACCAGCACTGGTGTGACAGCACCCGAGAGGGAGAGTGGCCTGCACGGTATCGGCGTGGAGTCGCTGACGGCATGGCGTAAGCCATGACCTCGTATAAGAGAGTGAATCCGTTCGCCACCGTGTACCCCGCGCGCGTCGTTCAATCCTGCGAGGAATTGTCATGGCGCGCAAGAACCAGAAGCGTTTTGAGATTATCCATCATCACTGTGCCGGCATTGATGTCGGCCTTCGCGAACACTGGGTCGCCGTGGATTCAGGGCGATGTGATCCGCCTGTTCGTCAATTCTCCACCTTCACCGACGACTTGATTGCTTTGGCCGACTGGCTCCAGTCACTGAACATCAACGTGGTGGCCATGGAGGCGACGGGGGTCTACTGGATCCCCCTTTTCGAAGTGCTGGATGCACGCGGATTCGAGGTTTACCTCGTCAACTCGCGCGCCACCCGGCAGACCTCAGGTCGCAAGTCCGATGTGCTCGACTGCCAGTGGATTTGGCAGCTCATGACCCATGGCCTGCTCAGCGGTGCGTTTCGCCCTTCGGATGAAATCTGCTCAATGCGCTCTCTGGTCCGTCAGCGAGCCAATAAAGTCTGCGATCAAGCCAAGTCCATCAATCGCATGCAAAAAGCCTTGAGCCAGATGAACATCCAGCTGGCCCAAGTCATCAGCGATATCACCGGGGTGACGGGCCTGAAGATTTTGCGGGCTATTGTCGGCGGCGAGCGTAACCCTGAACAACTCGCAACGATGAAAGACGGGCGCATCAAGGCAGATCAGGCGACCATTGCCCGCAGTTTGCATGGCAACTGGCGAGCCGAGCACTTGCATGCTCTGAGTCAGGAATTGGCCTGCCATGACTTTCTGGAAACCCAGATCGCCGAGTGTGACCGGGCCATCGCCCAGGCACTTGAGCGACTACCGGTTCTTGAGCATGAACCAGTGGCACCCGGCAAGCCGCTGCGCAGCCCGCACCGCTCGACCGACCAACAGCAAGCGTTGCACCGGGCATTGAACAAGGTAATGGGTGTGGACCTGACGGCTATCCCCACCATCGGGATTGATACGGCGCTGGTATTAGCCAGTGAATTGGGGCCGGATTTGTCACGTTTTCCCACCTCTCAGCACTTTTGCTCCTGGCTGGGCGTGGCACCGCCTACGCGGATATCAGGAGGTAAACCGCTTCCAGGGAAAGCACCGAAAATCATTAATCGAGCAGCTCAAGCGCTTAAGCAAGCGGCTTCCAATGGGCGACAGGACAAAAGTTTCATCGGCGCCAGCCACCGCGCCCGCCTGACGCGGATGGACACCAGTTGCGCGATCAAAGCCACCGCACACCAATTGGCGCGGCTGATCTACGCCATGCTGACGAAGGGGCAGCCCTATGTTGAGAAGGGAATTGAAGAGTTTGAAGAAAAAAGCCGCAGCCGACAGCTGCGCGCTCTGGAGCGAAAAGCACGCAAGCTAGGCATGCAACTGGTCAAAGCAGCATGATTTTTCAAGAGCAAAAACAATGGGTTATTTTTTGTTTGATAAGAGCTTGCTCCCGCTGGGCTGCGAAGCAGCCCCAAACCGAGCAATCGCGATCCTTCAGGCAGACCGCATTCACTGGTTTTGCGACTGCTGCGCAGTCGAGCGGGAGCAAGCTCCCTCGCCACAGATAGCATTCCAGCCATTCATTGGCGCGTAATTA
Source organism: Pseudomonas sp. LBUM1669 (assembly GCF_059695705.1). Taxonomy (NCBI): domain Bacteria; kingdom Pseudomonadati; phylum Pseudomonadota; class Gammaproteobacteria; order Pseudomonadales; family Pseudomonadaceae; genus Pseudomonas; species Pseudomonas sp. LBUM1669. The sequence goes on from NZ_CP166784.1 coordinate 2,064,946, forward strand.
CGGCAATTCCTGACAGGCGTAGAACGCGCTCAACACTTTGACCAGGTGGGCCAGGTCGTGGCTGCCGCACAGTTCACGGATCGAGTGCATGGCGAACGTCGGCAGGCCGATGTCCACGGTGCGCACGCCCAGATGGCTGGCGGTAATCGGGCCGATGGTCGAGCCGCAGCCCATGTCGCTGCGCACCACGAAGCTTTGCACCGGCACTTCTTCGGCCATGCACAGATGGCGGAAGAACCCGGCGGTTTCGCTGTTGGTGGCGTAGCGCTGGTTGCTGTTGACCTTGATTACCGGGCCGGCGTTGAGTTTCGGGCCGTGGTTGGCGTCGTGCTTTTCCGCATAGTTGGGGTGCACGCCGTGGGCGTTGTCGGCCGAGACCAGCAAGGACTTCTGAATGGTGCGCACGAATTCGTCGCCTTCAGGCAGCAGGCGACGCAAGGTTTGCTCAAGCATCGGACCATCGGCGCCGCACGCCGAGCAGGAACCGACTTCTTCGTGGTCGTTGCACACCAGCACGCAGGTTTCGTCGGTTTCAGCGGTCAGCAAGGCTTGCAGGCCGGCATAGCACGACAGCAAGTTGTCCAGGCGCGCGCCCGCGATGAAGTCGCCATGCAGACCGATAATGGCGGCGCTCTGCGTGTCGTAGAAGCTCAGCTCGTAGTCGAGCACCACGTCCGCATTCAGGCCATGTTCCAGCGCCAGCTGATTGGTGAGCACGGCGCGGAAGTCCACGCGCTCATCACCGGCAAATTGCGCGAGGATCGGTGGCAGTTCGGTCTGGGCATTGATGGCCCAACCCATATTGGCTTCACGATTGAGGTGAATGGCCAGGTTCGGGATGGTGGCGATCGGCGCCTTGAAGTCGATCAACTGGCTCTCGACCTTGCCGTCGCGGCGGAACGTCACGCGCCCGGCCAGGGACAAGTCGCGGTCGAACCACGGGGCCAACAATGCACCGCCGTAAACTTCGACGCCCAGCTGCCAGAAGCCCTGACGCTGCAGTTCCGGCTGGGGTTTGACCCGTAGGCACGGGCTGTCGGTATGGGCGCCAACCAGGCGAATGCCGCCATGCAGCGGCGAATGGCGTCCCATCTTGATGGCGACGATCGACGAGTCGTTACGAGTGACGTAGTAACGACCGTTGGCTTCGGTGGTCCAGGGCTCGCGCTCGTCAAGGCGCACAAAACCCGCCGCTTCCAGACGCTGAACAAGGCTGGCAGTGGCATGGAACGGGGTAGGGGAGGCCTTGAGGAAGTCGATCAGGCCTTGGTTCAACTCTTCGCGCATAAGAAGCTCCAGACAGCAGTGGGCGGGAGTTTAACGTATTGGCCGGGGCCTTTGGGCATGACGTGAACCGGTCACGTCAGTTGGCAGCCGCTACCCGCTTTTTCAGGTACTGCATGATAATCCGCTCATCTTTAGGCTTTTCAGGCTTGGGCAGTTGTTGGGGCCAGCCGTTCTGGTGAGTCTCCAGCAGCTGTTTCTGACGAGTCGGGTCCCAACGAAGGATCTCCCGCGAGGCACATTCCCACCATTCGTGTCGGCATGCCTTGTAGTACGGGTGATCAGGCGCTGCGCTGCCGTAGAGCAGATCGCGACCAACCTTGCGCAGTGCGCCGCTCTGGTTGCGCAGCTTCCATTTGATTTTCAGCCGCTGCCAGGCCGATGGGAAGGGTTTGACCCGTGGCACGTCCCGGCACAGTTCGACCAGCTCAGGGCTGAACCGCTCGCCATGCTGAGAGAAGAAATACGCCTGCATCGCATGGAAAAAGCGTTTTTCCGCGAAGTAGTGATAGATGTATTTTTTCGCCTCCTGAATCGGTTTGTCGCGCATCGCGAATGACAGGGCGATCTGTTCGATGGTGTGGATGTCGAAGCCGTCCCGGGTCCATTCATCGATGAGCTTGATCGACTCCTCGAACAGGGCGCTGTCGCGGTCGGTGACGCCGCACAATCCGCTGTTGTACAGCTTGAAACCGTTGTCGGCCGTGATGCCGTGAGCGTGCAGGCAACCGCCGAGCTTCACATACTCGGGGTGTTCACACACGTCCTGCCAGTTGTACTCGAAGCGATCCATCACATAGTGCTGCGGCTGGATCTGTTTGAAGACCAGGTTCGGGTCGCTGGTGAACAGCGTGTCGGTGTCGACGAACAGGGTTTTTTCCGCAAACTTTAGACCGGCGGCAATCGCGCAGGCCTTGCGACGATGGTGATAGCCGTTTTCGCCTTGCCACAGGGTCAGGGTTTCCTGGGTCAGCGTGACCGTTTCGACCGGCCAGCCGGCGTAGTCCTGAGGGCGATCCGTGAGGATTCGGATGCTCGGGAGCTTACCGTTCTTCGCATGTGACAGCGCGGTCAAAATACTGAACTTGGCTTCGCGCCGGTAAACCTCCTGGTTCCCGTAGACCAGGTAGAGCAGTTGGTGTCGGGTTTTCTTGACGGGTGTTGCCTGGGGATCGGTACAACGCATCCAGATGGGTATCCTTTCAAAACGGGCGACTGAGTGTCGGCAGTGCTTAAAACGGCGCCGGGCATTCGAAACGCAAGCGTTCGCCCGTCTGAGGATGGGTGAAGCTGAGCATGCTGGCGTGCAGGCACAGGCGTGGCCAGGCAGCCAGGGCCTGTTCGTGGGCGTAGAGACCGTCGCCCAGCAGCGGGTGGCCGATGGAAAGCATGTGCACGCGCAACTGATGGGACCGGCCGGTGATCGGCGTCAGTTCGACGCGGCACCAGTCGCCACAACGTTCCAGTACTCGCCAGAAGGTCAGGGCGTGTTTGCCGAACTCGTGGTCCACCACATGGCGTGGCTTGGTCGGCGGATCGTAGCGCAAGGGCAGGTCGATGCTGCCGCTGTCCAGTTCCGGTTGTCCCCAGCACAGGGCGGTGTAGGCTTTTTCGGTTTCGCGGTCGTGAAATTGCCGAGACAACTCGCGATGAGTGTCCGGGTCACGGGCCAACAGAATGATGCCGGACGTTTCCCAGTCCAGGCGATGGACGATTCGCGCTTCCGGGTAGCCGTTTTCTTGCAGGCGTGTGATCAGGCAGTCCTTGTTGTCATCGGCCCGGCCGGGGACAGAGAGCAGCAGGGTCGGTTTATCCACCACCAGTACTGCGGAGTCCTGATGGATGATGCGGATGTTGGACAACGGCATTAAAACAGCCTCGTAACAAACGCCAACGGCGACTCAGGCCCCGCACTCTGTGGGAGCGAAGCTTGCTCGCGAATGCGTCACCTCGGTCTATCAGATACACCGAGTTGCCTGTGTTCGCGAGCAAGCTTCGCTCCTACGGAGTGCGTAAAAGCCTGAGCCGCCGTGGCTCCCGCTGGATCGACTAGCGATCCGGCAGGGTGATATTGAGTTCCAGAATCGAGCAGCTGCCCTGGTTTTCCAGCGCGACGTGCACGTCGTCGGACCCGATATTGACGTACTTGCGGATCACTTCCACCAGTTCCTTCTGCAAGGCTGGCAAGTAGTCAGGCGTACTGCGCTGGCCGCGTTCATGCGCCACGATGATCTGTAGACGCTCTTTCGCTACCGACGCGGTGCTGACCTTTTTGCTGGCACGAAAGAAGTCAAAAAGATTCATTATCTACCTCCAAACAGGCGCTCGAAGAAGCCCTTCTTCGTCACATCGAGAAAACGATGTTCCACGGTTTTGCCCAGCAGACGGTCGACCGCATCGCTGTACGCCTGACCGGCGTCACTCTGGTCGTCGAGAATCACGGGCACGCCCGAGTTGGAAGCCTTGAGTACCGCTTGGGATTCCGGAATGACACCCAACAGGGCGACCGCCAGGATTTCCTTGACGTCTTCGACGCCGAGCATTTCGCCATCGCTGACGCGTTGAGGGTTGTAGCGGGTCAGCAGCAGGTGTTCCTTGATCGGCTCTTCACCGTTCTCGGCACGACGGGATTTGCTGGCCAGCAGGCCCAGCATGCGGTCTGAGTCACGTACCGAGGACACTTCCGGGTTGGTCACGATAATCGCTTCATCAGCGAAGTACATGGCCAGGTGCGCGCCTTTCTCGATGCCGGCAGGGGAGTCGCAGACCACGTATTCGAAGTCTTCTTTCAGCGCCATCAGGACTTTTTCCACGCCTTCCACGGTCAGCGCGTCTTTGTCGCGGGTCTGACTGGCGGCCAGGACGTAGAGGTTTTCCAGGCGTTTGTCTTTGATCAGTGCTTGTTGCAGGTTGGCTTCGCCGTTGACCACGTTGACGAAGTCATACACCACGCGGCGTTCGCAACCCATGATCAGGTCAAGGTTACGCAAACCGACGTCGAAGTCGACGATAACTGTTTTGTGGCCACGCAGTGCGAGGCCGGTACCGATAGCGGCGCTGGTGGTGGTCTTACCCACACCACCCTTGCCGGATGTAACCACTAGAATCTTGGCCAAGGTGTTTCACCCCTAAGGAAAAAGGACTTTTAGCCCCTGAAAAACATCTCTTGAAAAACTACTGCAGTCGGACAGCCTTGGCTGGAATCCGGTCCAGAACAGCGGTAAACACTGTGTTTGGCCTTTTTCCTACTTCGTTTGAGCCGTTTTCGCTACGTTTTAGAGATGCTTGGAAAATGCGGCAGTATCCGTTAAAGCCGAATGATGTTCAACACGTCGCCTGACAGGCTGACTTGCACGCCCGCGCCCCATAAAGGGTCGCGACGCAAATCCTCGGAAACCTTGTAGTGGCCGGCGATGGAGACCAGTTCAGCGCTCATTTGCTGACAGAAAATCCTGGCTTTCGTGTCGCCTTTGACCCCGGCCAGCACGCGACCGCGCATCGGGCCGTATACATGGATGTTCCCATCGGCGAGAAGTTCCGCACCCGGGCTGACCGAGGAGATCACCACCAGATCGCAGCCCTGGGCATAAATTTGCTGGCCTCCGCGTACTGGCGACGTGATGATTTTCGTCGGTTTGATGGTTGGCTCGGGCGGTTTTTCCGGCTTTTTCTTCACCTGGCCTTCGAGCGGGTCGAGGGGGCGCTCACGGGCGCCGGACGGCGGCAGCACTGGCAAATCGACGGCGATGGCGGCGGCGATGTCTTCGATGCGGCTGGCACGGATTGCCAGAGTGCGCAGGCCATGCTGGCGGCACACGCGCATCAGTCCCGGCAGATCGACCGCGCCTTCGCTCGCCGGGAGTTTGTCCAGGGCCAGCACCAGCGGCGCATTGCTGAAGAAGTTAGGCGCCTGGGCGACCTTGGCGGCCAGTTGCCGATCAAGGTTCTCGAGGTCGTTGCGGGCCAGTTCCAGCACGGTTATGGCGAGCATGCTGCCCTTCAACTGGAACACGGGATCCTGGTCTTGCGGTTCGGTTTGGCTCATGGTCGGCATACAACGGCTTGTCACTAAAAGTGCCGAGACTTATAACGAGAACGCCCGCAAGCCGCAAGCCGGGTCGAACGATGTAGAATGCGCGGCCATTGTCTTTCCGGAACCTTTAATGGATCGCCCGCGTTTTCGAAAAACATTTCTTATGCCGCGTTTCTGGCCGCTGTGGTGTGGCTTGGGGCTGTTGTGGCTGATTGTTCAGTTGCCGTATCCGGCGTTGCTGTTTATCGGCCGCCTGCTGGGTGCCTTGATGTATCGGCTGGCCGGCGACCGACGGCGCATTGCCAAACGCAATCTGGAGCTGTGTTTCCCTGAAAAATCCGCCGACGAACGCAAGCGCTTGCTCAAGGAAAACTTCGCCTCTACCGGCATCGCCTTCTTTGAAATGGCCATGAGCTGGTGGTGGTCGCGTCAGCGTCTGGCGAAGCTGGCCCATGTCGAAGGCCTGGAGCATCTGAAAAAGGCCCAGCGCGAAGGCAAGGGCGTGATCCTGATGGCAGTGCATTTCACCACGCTGGAAATCGGCGCGGCGCTGTTGGGGCAGCAGCACACCATCGACGGCATGTACCGCGAGCACAAGAATCCTTTGTTCGACTACATCCAGCGCCTGGGGCGCGAGCGGCACAACGTCGACTCGCTGGCCGTGGAGCGTGACGACGTGCGCGGCATGCTCAAATTGCTGCGGGCCGGTCGGGCGATCTGGTACGCACCGGATCAGGACTACGGCGCCAAGCAAAGCATCTTTGTGCCGCTGTTCGGCATTCAGGCCGCGACCGTCACGGCCACCAGCAAGTTTGCCCGGCTGGGCAAGGCGCTGGTGGTGCCGTTCACCCAGGAGCGTCTGGCGGACGGCAGCGGCTATCGGTTGATGATCCATGCGCCGCTCGAGGGTTTCCCCGGTGAAACCGAAGAGGCTGATTGCATCCGTATCAATCAGTGGGTCGAAGGCGCCCTGCGTGAGCGCCCCGAGCAATACCTCTGGGCTCATCGGCGGTTCAAGAGCCGTCCACCGGGCGAGCCGAAGTTGTACAAAAAACGCGGCTGAGCCCCTGATCCCTTCTTTGCACCACGGAGCGTTGCGATGAGTCCTGCTGAACCGGTTACAGGGTTGATTCTTTCCGGCGGCGGGGCTCGGGCGGCGTATCAGGTGGGCGTGCTGGCGGCGATTGCCGAGTTGCTGCCGGTGGGCGCGGCGAATCCGTTTCCCGTGATCGTCGGCACCTCGGCCGGGGCAATCAACGCTGTCAGCCTGGCCAGTGGGGCGATGGACTTTCGTGGCGCGATCGAGCGTCTGACTGCGTTCTGGCAGGGCTTTCGCAGTCAACTGGTGCTGCGCAGCGACTGGCCGGGCGTGATCCACCAGGCCAGCCGCTTTGTCAGCCACAGTCTGCTCGGGATTGGCGCTCAGGTGCCGGTGGCGTTGCTCAACAGTTCGCCGCTGCGCGGCTTGCTCGACGACAGACTGCACATGAACGGCATCGCCGAGGCCATCGCCCAGAAGCAATTGCAGGCGGTGGCGGTCACGGCATTCGGTTACGAGTCCGGGCAGGCCGTCACGTTCTATCAGGGTGGCGGCACCATCGATGCCTGGTTGCGCCATCGGCGGATCGGCGTGCCCACGCAATTGACCGTCGATCACTTGCTGGCCAGTTCAGCGATTCCCTTGTTGTTCGCACCGGTGAAAATCGGCGAAGAGTATTTCGGCGATGGCGCGGTGCGCCAATCGGCACCGATCAGCCCGGCCCTGCACCTGGGCGCCAGCCGCGTGCTGGTAGTGGGCGTCAGCGGCAACCCGCGCGGCGTCGACCCGCAGCAGCCGCTGCAACGCGCCTACACCGGTCAGCAGCCGACCCTGGCGCAGATCGGCGGGCACATGCTCAACAGCACGTTCATTGACAGCCTGGAAAGTGACATTGAGTTGCTGCAGCGTCTGAATCAGTTCAGTCACTTGTTGCCCAATGGCACGCCGACACGCGCGTTGGGCGTGGCGCCAGTGGACGTGCTGGTGATTTCGCCGAGTCAGCCAATCGATGAGATTGCGGCGCGGCATCGGCAGGAATTGCCGGCGGCGTTGCGCCTGTTTCTGCGTGGGCCGGGGGCGACCAAGACGAGTGGGGCGGGGGTGCTGAGTTATCTGCTGTTCGAGGCGGGGTATTGCAGCGAATTGATTGATTTGGGGCGGCGGGATGCGTTGGCCAAGCGCGGGGAGTTGTGCCGGTTTCTTGGGTTGGCGGAGCCTGTTGTTCCAGCTTGAGATTGGCGGTGCGGCCTTCGCGGGCCAGCCTCGCTCCTACAGGGTTTTGTGTCGTTCGCCGATTATGTGAACGACACAGAGCCCTGTAGGAGCGAGGCTTGCCCGCGAAGGCGTCCTCACAGACGCCGCCGGATCAGAAGTGAACCTTGACCAGGAAGCTGGTCACGCTCTGATCAGTCTTGAAACCCTGGCTGTCTTCGATGCCGTACTTGTTTTTCCAGTAGTCATACTCGACACCGACGTACAACTGCTTTTCGCCAAGGTTCAGCGCCTTGCCCAGGTCGTATTTGACCTGCGGATTGAAGTGCAGGTTGGCGTGGTACTCGCCTTTCTTGTTGACGTCGTTGTCGACCACCCAGTCCATGAAACCGTCGATCAGGATGTTCGAGTCGCCCACCGGGATGGTGTAGGACCAGACCGGAGTGACCTGCCAGATATTGTCACCTGGGCGGTCGCCTTCGGTATGACGGTTGTAGAAGTTCAGCTGGAAGTAGTCGAAGCCTGGGATCGCCAGATCGAAACCAGGGCCGATCAGGTAGGACTCGGTATCGTCTTCACCGAACTCGTAAGTCATGGCCAGCAGCACATCTTTGATCGGGCCAAACGTCAATTTCTGGTCGAAGATCTTGTTGAACGACAAGCGTGGGCTGAACTCACCGTAGTGGGTGTTCTTGCCCGCGAAGGCGTCTTCCTTGCCGTTGTAGAAGATCTTGTCGATGAAGAAGAAGTTGTCGCCGTATTTCCAGCCGTCGGCGTGTTCGAAGGTCACCGTCTGCTGAATGCGCGGGTTGACCTGGAAGTCCTTGCCATAGAGGTAGGTCAGGCTGTTGTTCTGCCATTGCAGCAAGTCGCCGGCCATGGCCTGGCCCCCGGCCAGTAACGATCCCGCGAGCATCAAGCTGGTGCACGTGCGTTTCATTCGGTTGCTCCCAAAAAGTAGGTGGTTCCACGTTTTTTTTCTAAGGTCGACGCTCTGGTGTGGCGCCTTTTTCTGTAGCGGTAAAAAATTATCCAGTCGGTCAGCTTTAGTGCTGTTAGCAAGAGCTGAGCCAAGGCTTTCGAAAAGCCAAAAAACTCCCGCTCGGCTGCTCAAGAGCAGTCGATTGAGAGGGGTTTTGGAGTGCCTTGGTACCGTGCAGAGCCGGGATAAGTTGGCTTTCTGGTCAGGAATTAAATCCGGGCTTTTTTTTAAAGCGGATTTAGGCGGCCGCGGAGAATACTGACTCCTTGGCCAGGTCTCAAGTGCCCCGCAACAGCGCACCGACGACAGGTTTGGAGCACGGTTGCGGGCCATCTTAAAAGTGCACCTTCACCAGCAGGCTGGTGGTGTTTTCATTGGTATCGAAGTTGCCGTTGTTTTCGATGCCGTACTTGTCTTTCCAGTAGCTGTACTCGACGCCGACGTACACCTGTTTCTCCCGCCAGCTCAGGGCCTTGCCCAGGTCGTACTTGATCTGCGGGTTGACGTGCAGGTTGGCGTGGTAGGTGCCCTGTGAGTTCTGGTCATTATCCACGACCCAGTCGATGTAGCCGTCGATCAACAGGTTCGAGTTGCCCAATGGCAGGGTGTAAGACCAGGCCGGCGTGATCTGCCAGACATCGTCGCCGGGACGCGAGCCTTCGGTCTGGCGATAGTAGAAGTTCAAGGTGAAAAAGTTGAAGCCGGGAACCGCGAGGTCGAAACCGGGGCCGATCAGATAGGCCTCGGTGTCGTCTTCGCCATTTTCGTAGGTCATGGCCAGCAACACGTCCTTGATCGGGCCAAATTCGAAACGGCGGTCGAGGATTTTGCCGAAGGAGAGGCGCGGACTGAACTCGCCGTAATAGGCGTGAACGCCTTTGTTCCGGTCTTTCTCACCGTTGTAGTAAGTGCTGTCGACGAACAGAAAGTTGTCGCCGTACTTCCAGCGGTCGGCATGCTCAAAGGTTATCGTCTGCTGGATCGACGGGTTGACCGCGAAATCCTTGCCGTACAAATAGCTCAGGCTGTTGGTCTGCCATAGCGGCAAATCACCGGCCATGGCCTGACTTGCAGCCAGGAGACTGCTGCCCAACAGCAGGTTTGTTTGAGTCCGAATCATCTGTTGCTCCCTCTTGTTTTTATTTTTCAAGGCGCAGGAGTTTCCACTGTGGGAGCGAGCCTGCTCGCGATGGCGTCGGTTCAATCAACATTGATGTTGAATGTGATACCGCTATCGCGAGCAAGCTCGCTCCCACAGGTTTTGGGGCGTTATTGGGTTAGTGCGGGTGAGCGTGGCAGTCGTTGATCGCCGCGCGTTCGCGGCCGCCAAGAATGTTGAACAGTAGGTTCAGCGACAGCGCACTCAGCGTCGCCATCGCAATGCCGCTGTGGGTGATCGGACTCATCCACAACGGCAAGTGTGCGAAGAACTCCGGACGCACCACCGGAATCAGCCCCATGCCGATGCTCACCGCCACCAGCAACTGGTTGCGACGGTCACCGATATCGGCTTCCTGGAGAATCTTGATCCCGGTGGCGGCGACCATACCGAACATCGCAATCGCCGCGCCGCCCAGAACCGCCGGCGGAATTGACGCCACCAGGAACGCCGCTTTCGGCAGCAGGCTCAGCATCACCAGCAAACCACCGGCAACGATGGTCACCGAACGGCAACGCACGCCAGTCATCTGCACCAGGCCGATGTTCTGTGCGAACGAAGAGTGGGTGAAGGTGTTGAAGAAACCGGCGAAGAACGAGGCGCCCGCATCACACAGCAAGCCGCGGCGCAGCATCCGTGGGCAGACTTCCTGGCCGGTGATTTTGCCGAGCGCGAGGAACATCCCGGTGGACTCGACGAAGATGATCACCACCACCAGGCACATGGACAGGATCGGTGCGAGTTCAAATTTGGGCATGCCGAAATGCAGCGGGGTGACGATCTGCACCCAGGGCGCATCCGCCATGCCGCTAAGGTCGACCATCCCGATCAGCCCGCAGATCACGTAGCCCAGGCACATGCCGATCAGCACCGAAATATTGACCCAGAACCCGCGCATGAAGCGGTGGACCAGCAGAATGGTGGCCAACACCAGCGCTGCAATGGCCAGGTAAATCGGTGAACCGAATTGAGTGGCGCCGGCACCGCCGCCCGCCCAATTGACGGCCACGGGGAACAGCGACAAACCGATCGAGGTGATGACCGTGCCGGTCACCAGCGGCGGGAAAAAGCGCACGACCTTGGACATGAACGGCGCGATGATCATGCCGAAGAAACCGGCGGCGATGGTTGCACCGAAGATCCCTTGCAGGCCGATCCCGGGCATGCCGGCCATGGCGACCATGCTGCCGACGGCGGCGAAACTGGCGCCCATCATCACCGGCATGCGGATGCCCATCGGGCCGATGCCCAGCGATTGCACGATAGTCGCGATCCCGGCCACCAGCAGGTCGGCGTTGATCAGGAAGGCGATTTCCTCACGACTCAGGCCGGCAGCTTGCCCGATGATCAGCGGCACCGCGATGGCGCCGCCGTACATCAGCAGAACGTGTTGCAGGCCGACTAGGATCAATTGCAAAAGGGGCAAACGCTGAATAGCGGGTGCGTCGGGGATGCGCGCTTCGGATAGCTCGGACATGCAACACCTCGGATCTTTTTTATTCTTGTGATTTTGTGCATCAGGGTTGACCGCGGCGCGGCCATTCGCGGGCAAGCCTCGCTCCTACAGTTCAGCGTGAGCCTTGTAGGAGCGAGCGGGCGGCGATCCGCCTTGCCGGCGAAGCTTTTCACCGGTTAGTTGGTCGGGGCTCCCTGAACAATCCACGCACCGATCAGGTCACGTTCCTGCTGGGTCATCTGGGTGATGTTGCCCAGTGGCATGATCTGGCTGGTGACGGCCTGAGCCTGGATGCGCGCGGCGTTCTGGCGGATCTGCTCGGGGGTGTCGAACATCACGCCGGCCGGTGCCGCACTGAACAATGGGCTGGTTGGTTTGGCCGAATGGCACACCGAGCAACGCTCCTGGATCACGCTGTGCACCTTGTCGAAACTCGGGCCGGCATTGGACGCCTGGACCGGCGCTTCAGCAGGCTTCGCAGCGGCAGGTTTGGCACCACCACCGACGGCGGTTTCCGGCAGCGGCTGGTACTCGATGGTGCCAGGCGCCTTGGCGACTTCAGGTGCGCTCGGCATTTGCGCCGGGCCGGTGACGTAAGCCAGGCAGATCATGCCAACGGCCGCGACAGGCAACGTCCAGGCGAACTTGTGACTGTCATGACGGGTGTTGAAGTAGTGACGCACCAACACCGCCAGTACCGCGATCCCGGCCAGGATCAGCCAGTTGTATTGGCTGCCGTAGGTGCTCGGGAAGTGGTTGCTGATCATGATGAACAGCACCGGCAAGGTGAAGTAGTTGTTGTGCCGCGAGCGCAGCAAGCCTTTGGCCGGCAGTGCCGGGTCCGGCGTGCGGTTTTCGGCAATCGCTGCCACCAGTGCGCGCTGCGCCGGCATGATGATGCGGAACACGTTGCCGACCATGATGGTGCCGATGATCGCGCCGACGTGCAGGTACGCACCACGACCACTGAACACTTTGCTGAAGCCGTAAGCGGCGCCAATGATCAGCACGAACAGGATGAAGCCTAGCAGGGCAGGGCGTTTGCCCAGGGCCGAGTCGCAGAGGAAGGAGTAGACGAACCAGCCGACGAACAACGAGGCAATGCCCAGTGCGACCCCTTCAGGGCCGGTCAGGCTGCTGCCCGGTGCCAGCAGGTACAGCGTCGGGTTGGAGTAGAACACCACGCACAGCAGCGCGATCCCCGACAGCCAGGTGAAGTAGGCTTCCCATTTGAACCAGTGCAGGTTGTCCGGCATGGTCGGTGGGGCCAGTTTGTATTTTTCCAGGTGGTAGATACCGCCGCCGTGGATCGCCCACAGATCGCCCGCCAGACCACTTTTCGGGTTGACCCGATTGAGGTTGTTTTCCAGCCAGACGAAATAGAACGACGCACCGATCCAGGCCACGCCAGTAATCATGTGAACCCAGCGCACGCTCAGGTTCAGCCATTCGAACAGATGTGCTTCCACAGTCTTTACCTCTCGCCTGTCACTCTGTTATCGAGTGATCAGACCTTCTCTTATTGGTGGGGGGCAAGGATCAAACGCTCATCCTCTTTGAAAAAATGCTCATCGCAGTTATTGCCTGTGCCACTGCGATCAACCACCAGGAAGTCATCCCGCTTTTCGATCGTCAGCACCGGATGGTGCCAAACGCCGCGATGGTAATTAATGCCCTGCCTGCCGTTGGTGACGAAGGCGCGGACCAAGCCTGATACAGGTTCATCGCCAAGTGGCGCGACCACGATCAGAAAGGGGTTGCCGAGCAGCGGAATGAAAGCCTGGCTGCCCAGCGGGTGACGCTCCAGCATGCTGACTGTCAGCGGCATGTCCTGCGCGTCGGCGCGGAAAATGCTGATGATCGCGTTGTCCTCTGGCGTGGCGGTTTGCACCGTCGCCAGTTTGTGAAAGCGCATGGTCGAACCGTTGTTGATCATGAAGTGATCGCTGCCGTCGGTTTCGATCACGTCACCGAAAGGGGCGAAGGCTTCTTTGGTCAGCGGTTCAATCGTCAGTGTGCGCATGCTGTTTTTATCCGAATTCTGTGTTGTTGGTTCTGCTTTTGTGGCGAGGGAGCGTGCTCCCGCTGGAGTGCGCAGCGCTCCCCAGCTTTTGGGGCCGCTTCGCAGCCCAGCGGGAGCAAGCTCCCTCGCCACAGGGTTCAACGCTTATTTAGCAACCTTGCCGAGAACACGCAGGCGGCTCACACCACCGTCCGGAAACACGTTCAGGCGGATGTGGGTGATCGGGCCCAGGGCCTTGATCTGCTCGGCGAAGGTGTGTTCGGCGTGCATTTCCAGTTTCTGCGCCGGCAGCAGTTCACGCCAGAACAGCGACTGGGTTTCGATCTGGCTGTCGGTGCCGCCCTTCACGAATGCGCCCTGGATCGAGCACGTGTCCGGGTAGTTGCCCTTGAAGTGCAGGGTGTCGACGATGACTTTCTCGATTTCGCCGGCATGCCCCAGCGCGACGATGACCCAGTCGTTACCCGGCGTGCGACGACGGGCGGTTTCCCAGCCGTCGCCCATGTTGATGCCACGGCCCGGGTTGAGGATGTTGCTCATGCGGCCGAAGTGTTCGTCGGAGCAGGCGAGGGCGCGGCCACCGTTGAGGGCGGCGGCTAGGTCGACCTGCTCGTTGTCGCCAACGGCCGACCAGTCGCGGTGCGGCACGCCGTAGACACGCAGACGCGCTACGCCGCCATCCGGGTAGATGTTAAAGCGCAGGTGGCTGAAGGCCTGGTCGTTGCTGATTTCGTGGTAGTGGTGGCTGTTGCCCTGCAGCTCGACGGCGGACAGCACTTCGGTCCACTGGGTGTTATCGTCCGGCTCGCCCGAGGCCAGGAAGCACGCTTCTAGTGAAGCCGACGGCGGGAAGTTGCCGGTGAAGAATGAAGTGTCGATGTCTACGCCTTTGATCGAGCCCGGTACGCCCAGGCGGATCACCGCGCTGTCGTAGCCTTCGAAGCGCTTGCGGCGCGACTCCCAGCCGTCCATCCACTTGCCGTTGTCATCGAACACGCCCTCCTTCCACACAGCCGGGGTTGGCTGGAACAGGCGGTTGGCATCAGCGAACCAGTCATCGGTGACCGAGATGATTTTAGTGCCCAGGCGGGCATCGGCCAGGTTGACGAACTTCTCGAAAGGTACGGCGTAAGCTTTCATTCTTCTTGTCTGCCTTTAATTAGTTGGCTTGGGATGCTTGCAGGGCCCTGGGAAACGCAAGCGTTCTAGAGGTCTCTCGGGCCAAGCTTGCTAGAGAGTCAGTAATCGGAACAACGCTATCTTGTTGATCTCCGCCAGCGCGCATTTGAATTCGGTATCCGCCGAATTGTGAATGCGCGTTTCGAACGCCGCGAGGATCTGATGCCGGTTGCTGCCTTTTACCGCCATGATGAAGGGAAACTTGAACTTGGCTTTGTAGGCGTCGTTCAGCTCGGTGAAGCGAGAAAACTCTTCGGCCGTGCATTGGTGAATACCGGCGCCAGCCTGTTCATTCGTGCTGGCTTCGGTCAGTTGGCCTTGGACGGCGGCTTTGCCGGCCAGGTCCGGGTGAGCGTTGATCAAGGCCAGTTGACTGGCGTGATCGGCGCTCAACAGGATGTCGCTCATGCGCTGGTGCAGGGTTTCGATCTGGTCAATCGAGGTGTCCTGGCCCAGGTCGAAAGCCTTCTCGGCCACCCATGGCGAATGTTCGTAGATGTCGGCGAAAGCGGCAACAAACGCGTCGCGGCTCAGGGTCGATGGTTTCAGCGTTTGAAAGGTGCTCATTTGGCAGCCCCTTGGTACGGGTGTGTTTCGTGCCAGTGGCGAGCGATGTCGACGCGACGGCTGAACCACACCTGTTCATGACTTTTAGCGTATTCGATAAAGCGCTTGAGCGAGGCCAGGCGCGCCGGACGGCCGATCAGGCGACAGTGCAGGCCGATCGACAGCATCTTCGGTGCTTCGGCGCCTTCGGCGTACAGCACGTCGAACGCGTCTTTGAGGTATTCAAAGAAATCGTCGCCCTTGTTGAAACCCTGGACCTGGGTGAAGCGCATGTCGTTGGTGTCCAGCGTGTACGGGATCACCAGGTGCGGCTTGCCGGTCGGGTTGTTGGGTTCCCAGTAGGGCAGGTCGTCGTCGTAGGTGTCGCAGTCGTAGAGGAAACCGCCTTCTTCCATCACCAGGCGACGGGTGTTCGGACCGGTGCGGCCGGTGTACCAGCCCAGTGGGCGTTCGCCGGTGATTTCGGTGAGGATGCGGATTGCTTCGAGCATGTGCTCGCGTTCCTGCGCTTCGTCCATGTACTGGTAGTCGATCCAGCGGTAGCCGTGACTGCAGATCTCGTGGCCGGCATCGACCATCGCGCGGATCACGTCCGGGTGGCGCTGGGCAGCCATGGCTACGGCGAAGATGGTCAGCGGGATGTCGAATTCCTTGAACAGCTTCAGCACCCGCCAAACGCCGGCGCGGCTGCCATACTCGTAAAGGGATTCCATGCTCATGTTGCGCGCGCCTTGCAGCGGTTGCGCCGAGACCATTTCCGAGAGGAAGGCTTCGGATTCTTTATCGCCGTGCAGGACATTGCGCTCGCCACCTTCCTCGTAATTGAGCACGAACGACAGGGCGATGCGGGCATTGCCCGGCCAGTGGGGGTGAGGAGGGTTACTGCCGTAACCGATCAGGTCGCGTGGGTAGTCAGCGCTCACTGCAGTCTTCCTTCTTGTTCGTTGACAGGTTGTGTGGCGGCCTGGCGGTGAGATGACAGGCTGGCGTCACAGCGATGGGCTGATTGTATACAACTTTATACTCACTTTGTAAGCCTGATTTTTCGCATTTTTCATCAGCAGTCATCTTCAAGTGATAGTGCAAGAAACCTGCCCAATTGGTCAGCTAATGGATGGAAGGTTCATTGCTCTCATGGTTCAACGGCAGATCTGCTGCAAATCTCCGACTGACGAGGATAGCGCTAAAAATGTCGTTTTTATTGTGTACAATTTTTTTTAAAAGTGTCTTAATCAGTCGCTCGCCGCAGCGTTTCGTGCTCCGAATCGGTGCGGTCTCCTTTTCAACTGACTTCGGGAGGTGCGAGGTCTGACTGCTCATTGCGGCCAGGCGCGCAGAATCAATGGGACGTTTGACTACACACGTTTTGGACGCTGCACACGGTTGCCCGGGCAGCTCGATCAAGGTCGAGCTGTACCGCGTTGAAGGTTCGCAGCTGGAATTGGTCGCCAGCGCGATCACCAACAGCGATGGCCGTGTCGACGCGCCGCTGCTGCAAGGCGATGACTACCGTTCCGGGGTCTATCAGGTTCAGTTTCATGCGGGCGATTACTACCGTGCCCGAGGTGTTCAGCTGCCGGAACCTGCGTTCCTGGACGTGGTAGTGCTGCGGTTCGGCATCTCTGCGGAACAGGATCACTACCATGTGCCATTGCTGATTTCGCCGTACAGCTATTCCACGTACCGCGGCAGTTGATCCCCCAAGCAGCTGCCTCAACCTGGAAGCGACTGCGCATATAGCTTCTTTGGTCTTTCGCCCGCTCACACTGCGGGCTTTTTTTTGCGTCGCGTTTGACCCGATACCTTCGGGGTGCACCCCACTAACGGGCGGCGAGGTGCGCGCGTTCTCTATCAGCGTTCCTTGATTATGAAAACAGCAGGGTTTCCAGTGAGCAGGTGCTGGACGCCACCTATCAGCCATACCACATCACCCTTCGCATTGGCGGCAAGCAGCAACTGGTGGGCTTCGGCACCCACTCGTGCCCTCAGCAGAGGGTCGGCAAGCTCTGGTATGGACGGCGGCTTGATTTCAATCGCATCGGTCTCCACACGTCCCAGTTTAAGAAAGTAGACCTTGTTGTGATTGGGCCTTTTAAATACCAGCGTTGGGGGCGTGAGCTGGACATTCTCAACGTTTGCAGGAAGGAAGACTTTGTAACCGCTGTGGCCCAGTATCGAGGCGAGCAATAACGATAGTCGACCCGGTCCGTTGGGCAGCTCGGCGTAGAACTGCCAGGCATGAGTACTCTCGGGACTGAAGTTCAACTGCTGTAAGGGCGCGACGGAATCCGGAGCGTGCAATTCGACGACCCGTCTGGCGCCTTCATTGCCGGACGCGACAGGCAACATATCCAACGGGTCGCCGAGTCGTGGCACGCCGATGGTCGACTTGCCCTGCCAATGGCGAAAGGTTTGCATCATTAGCGCCAACCCGCGGCCATTGAACACCTGCGACTCATTGGAAAGCTCAAATAGTCGCTTGGCGACGGCTCGCGAAGTCGGCTCCGTGAAACCCTTGTAGACATCCGCGACCTGTTGCGTCAGTGATTTCTCAAAGAGGCGAGTCGCACCGTCGACTTTTCGGGTATTTGTGCCGGCGTGGTGGCTGGTGGCTACGGGCTGCAACGAAGGGGCTTCGTGCAGCATGCGTTCGAATGCCTCGAAGCGCGAGGGCGCAAATCCCGGGTGTTGAATGAAAACGAGGGGTAAATGATCGGCCATCGGCCCCTTTGGCACGATCGGGTAATGGAGCTGACCGATCTTTATGGATTCCACCGAATCAGGTTTGGTTATTTTCCCCCAGGAGGCCCACAAATACGGGTTTTCATTCAAGGTGGCAGCGCGATGGCTGTTATCTGCCGCGGGGTCGGACGCCTCGGCATTTTCCTCAAGACGAGGGCGCTTACCCGGCGTAGGGCCTGACTCTTCAGCTTCTGAGGCCGTGGTGTCGATTGCCTTGCGTTGCCATAGCTTCATCCCATCAATGCCTTCGAGTACCGGGCCCGAAGGGGTCAATTCGCTCGTTGAGGAGGCCTGATAGTCCCCGTCCGTATTTTTACGAACCATGACCGTGCCTTCTTCCGCAAGGTCGACATAGGTTCTTTTCAGCTTGTCGTAGCGCAGGCCGTTGGCATTGGGTGGCGTCAGTTTGTCGGCCAAGTGCCGGGGAATGATCTCCAGCGCTTCCGGCCTCGCTGGTACGCCTGCGGAGGGAAGAACCATGCCCTCCCGGGTGATTCTCCATTGTGGCTGACCAGGCACCTTCGTCAGGATGGGGCCTGGTTGGCCCGGGGCAAACGGGAGGGGGATCTGGTAATCGCCTCTCGCATTTGCTTTGATCAGAAAAATGCCTTCCTCTCCAATATCGGCGTATAGCTGTTGCCGGCTGCTCATGAATAGCCCGGTGTTGGCGATCTTGAATAGTTCATCGACTTTGTTTCGAGGCCACGAAATCATGTTGGCAGCGATTTCGGCGGCGCTTGTTGCGGTTACCGGCATGTCGGTAACGACGACTGGCTGACGAGGCAAGGTGCTTTGCGATGAGCTTGAAACATTGGTGTCGGAAACGGGATTGGCGTCTCCCAGAGGTCTGCCGACCGTCGCGGCGTGATCGCCGCCCCGTACCCGATTATCTTCTGACGAAGACCTTGGAAAGTTTGTCGAAGTGTCGGATGTATTGGAAGTTGAAACTCTTTTTGGCGGTTTAGCCATGAGTAGTGTTCCTTGGTAGTTATATAAGTTGGTGATGTTTAAGCGATAAAGATCGAATATCTGATAAGGAGCTTTAGTGTTGTCGGCTGTAAATGAAGATGGCCGTAATTAACGCTCTCTGATAATAAAAACAGACTGCCATCCAGACGGGGCTGTTTGAAACCCACCTAATAACCAAACAATGTTGTTCTGTTGGTTGGCGGTGGTGAGTGCTTGCAGGGCGTCATTGCCCACTTGTGAAAATAAAGACGGGTCGGAAAGTTCAGGCGAGGGAGGCGAGTTTATCGCAATCGCATTTTTCTCAACGAACCCGAGTTTCAGGAAGTAAACCTTGTCGT
This sequence comes from Pseudomonas sp. LBUM1669, assembly GCF_059695705.1. Lineage (NCBI taxonomy): Bacteria > Pseudomonadati > Pseudomonadota > Gammaproteobacteria > Pseudomonadales > Pseudomonadaceae > Pseudomonas > Pseudomonas sp. LBUM1669. The sequence goes on from NZ_CP166784.1 coordinate 2,083,929, forward strand.
GCCCCGCGCGTTTGAATATCAGCTTGGGATTGCGATGCTCATTCAGTAAAGGAAATACCTCATACCCGTTACGTACCAACGCGGTGCGGACTAACCGTTTGAGGTTGTAGTCAGACCGGTCCGCGACAAAGTTGTCCCATTCCATCTGGAAATGTCCGGGAAGGAAGTCCAGCCTGCGTAATGGCTCGCCAAATGTCGGAGTCTCCATGGAAATGATTCGTCCTTCATGATCCATGCGCGAAGCGACAGGCAATAAGTCAATTGGATTCTCGAATTTTGCATCAAAGATGCCCACTTGTTCCTTCCAGTGATCGAGGGTAAGTGTGGTGGTGTACAAACCCTCTCGGGCGATCACTTCGGAATCCCCGGAATGTTCGAATAGCTTCTTTGCGACAGCACGCGAAGTGATCGGCGAAAAGTCCGGGAATACAGCCGAAACAGATTCCGTCATCGGTTTTTCAAACAACCGGCGGGTGCTATTCACAATCCATTTGCCGTCGCTATTCAGAACGACTGGTACGGGTTGTAACCATGGTTTTGCGTGCAACATCTGTTCGAACAGGTCGAAGCGTGAGGGTGGGAATTCGGGGTGCTGGAGGTAGTTCAAGACTTTTTGTACGTTTTTTACCTCGGGTACAGTTTGATAATGAAGTTCTCCGATTTGAATGGATTCGTTTGCGAGGGGCTTGTTGACCTTTCCCCATGATACCCACAGGTACGGATGTTGATTTATCGGATGGGTGGGATAGAGGGGAATAATCTGTTGCGAGGGTCCGCTTGTGTCTGGATGCTCTTCATTCCCCCCTAGGCGCTGACGCTTGCTCGGACCGGCCTCTTCGACGGTAGATGATTGTTGAGGAGCCGCCAGTTGATCAGTGGCCTGCGCCTGAGGTTTACGTCGCCAGAATCGTGTCAGTCCAATCCTCTCAAGTAGGGGGCCGGAAGGTGTCCATTCCTGGCCGAAGGTCGCCTGATAATCTCCATTCGCGTTTCTGGCGATTTGAACAATGCCCTCATCTATTAACTCGACATAACTTCTCCGGTTGTGCCAGCGTATTCCGAGCCTGTTGGCGGCCGGTAGCTTTTTAATCACGACCGGATTTCTGATGAGGTGGACAGGCGCAGCGACGTTCAAAGTGGTCACGCGCGAACCCCCTGCTTGCAAGCCCGGCGTTGACGGCAAGACTGCCCACAGGGGCTTGCCTTCGACTTTCCTCAGCACCGGTCCTGCATGGTCGGGGGCGAAAGGGAAATAGACTTGGTAATCGCCGTTGGCGTTCGGTTCTATTCTGCCAATGCCTGCTTTTTCAAGATCGGCATACAACCTTTGCTCCTTGCTCATGAAGAGCCCGGTGTCACCGACGCGTATCAGTTGATCAACCTGTTCACGGGGCCAGGACACCAGGTTCTCGGGTTGCACGGAGGGGCCGTAAGTACGGGCAGGCATATGGGTGACAACAACGGACTGCTGTTGTGAAGTGTCGCCTGGCAACGTACTTGGCGCAGGGGTGTCTGTAGGGTTTTCGCCTCCACGCACAGGCGTGACAGCACGGGTGGATGAGCCGACCCTGGCTACGTCATCCTCAGGTGAAGGTCTGGGGAGGGTCGATGAAGTGCCAGGCGTATTGGGGCTGGAAACTTTTTTGGGTGGTTTAGCCATGACCGCAGTTCCGATAAATAATCTGGTGAAGGTCTAAATCAGTAAGGGCACCTGAAACAGACGAAAAGTTAGTTGGGTGAAAGGCAGGGCTCGTGAAGGTGCACGGCCCTGGACATCACAGTGGTCAGTTTTGATTGGATCAGATCTCGAGAAGCTATAAATATTTATAGGGTATGGCGGTATTTGCTACAAAAGGCTTCAGCTTAATAGTGATATATGTTTTGAACAGGCTCTATAAAAGTTTGCAGGTGTCTAAAAGTATCCGCAGATCGGCAGCGTTTACAGGAGGGGTGGGTCGGGTGCCAAACTCCATTAATTCATAACAGTGTTCTAGTTGGTGGGCGCACCGGTGTATAGGGACCAGGTCGGCGTAAAGGACAGTGCGGAACTTGTCTGTATCAAGTATCCAGCGCCGGTCCGACAGGTTGTAAGACACACTGCCGGCAGTACCGTCTCTCATGGCTATATTTCGAACGGCGAGGTCGTCCATTTCCAAGGATGTCAGTTCTGTCGATAGGGCTCCTTCGTTCAGAACGTGGCCTTTAAAGTACCTGCCATCCAGCGAGTCAATGTAGACCTCGTCGAAATCCAGATCGACTTTGTAGATAACACCGTCTGGCGTGATGACACGTATTTGATCAACTAAGTCTTGAGGATCGTCGTAGTGCGGAAGATGAATATCGGTATCTCCGATCAGCAGATGGTTATCCACCCGTTTGATGCGGGTGTAGGCGAGGCTCGTTGCATCGAATTCCCAGGTAGACGCTGATTGCGATTTGAGGATGGCGTTCGCACGAGCACCTGGCGTTGAAATGCTTAACGTCATTTCGGAGGTGAGGTGGACAAGGTACGTCGAGCCGTCGCCCTCCAGATGTTCGATGGCTGTTTGATCCGGGTAAGCGATAAGTTTGACGCATTTCTCCCGGTTGCCCAGCTTATGGCCTTCGTTGTCCAAGGGTTGACGAAAAATATACTTTCCATCTCTAGCCGCTAGTGGCAGCGGCACTTCGCTGGTGCGCTCCATCGGGCCGCTTATCTGGAACTGATCGTTGGAAAATGCTGTATCGGGCAGGGAGGGTGGACCGACTCTATAAGAAACGCCATCCTTCATGATCAGAATAAAATGCTGGTTCAACAGGTTTGTGGGGCGCGTTAGTCGGCTTGTGATTCTATGGTCTCCGCTCCAGATAGAGCTGGCCAGGTTCTTGATAGTCAACCGTTTATTGTCAAAGTGAAAGGTCATGCCGCATTCTTTATACATGATGCGGTCGAAATCAGGCTGGCGCATCAGGTCTACGTTGTAGTAAGCCTCGGCCCGGGTCAGTTCATGGCTGGCGTAATCCAGATAAAGGGTTGCAAGCGTGTTTGTGCTTCGTTGCTTTACTGCAAGGGTCGTATGCTCATTGATTTTCGACATGCAATAGCTCGTGTCTTTGTCGTGTGCGACCGTGTATTCGCGGTTGTAAAGTATGACCGGGTTTTGTGTTATTCCCTGTTGGGTAATGACGGTTTTAATGTCGAGCGGGTCAGCCGTCTCAATGGTGTCAGGAAGTTCAGGCATCAAATGAAACCCATCCTTTGTAACGAACGTCAATTTGCTGTTCTGCAGGAGTCGTTGATTGTTGACTGTTTTGTAAACGCCCTTGATGTACACATCCCTCTCCCTGATATCGTCGAGATCAAATCCGGAGGTGATGACCAGCTCCTGTTCTACAATCTTCCAGCCTTTAATCAGGTCCATTCTCCAGTCAAGTGCAATGACGCTCTCGTCCACGCCATCTTCAGTAATAGATACGTTGCCGGATTTATGGGCAACCGCGTAGTGATCCTTTCCAGGACCACCAGAGGCGGCACCTTCATTGCTCAGAAGATAGATCTTGTCATCTCCGGCGCCCGCCTCAATGGTGTCGCGACCGCGAGACTTGATAATGTTCGGGCCGTCTGTCCCGATGACCTTGTTTTCCGCACCCGCCAGGGTTTCTACGTTCTCAATGCTCTCTAGAAGCGTGTGTCGATAGTTGAAACGGCTGTCGTTGGTTTGGTCACGGGTGATGATGGAAAGTCGTCCGTCGTCCAGATCGATGAAATATCCGAATCTTTGCCGGTTGCCCTCAGGGTAGCTTCCGGTAACAACTAATGTGTCGTTGCCAAAACCACCTTTCAGGAGAGTGGGTAGAGGGTCTTTTGGACCGTTTTTGAGGAGCTCGGCGGCGCCCTCGAAGACGAACTCATCGTCTTTATCACCCCCGGTCAGTTGCTTGATACCTGCGCCGTAATAGAATCTGTTTGGCTTTTTTTCAATGCCAAGAATGGTGTCGTTTCCGCCGCCAATAAACCACACCGCTCCTTTGTTCTCTCCGGGAGCTCCAAACTCCGCACCGGGCATATCCGCAGTCACTCCGTCCCGAGCATCAATAGTGTCGTCACGGTCAATGACATGCGGTTTTTGCACAGATTTATAAGTGTATTGTTGCGCATCCCAATCGAAGCTAGGCACCTGTGTCGGCTTTAGCTCGACCTCAAACTTGCCGTTTACAATGACCTCTGTGCTGTCTTTTAACTTGCCTTCCAGTAATTTTCGGGCGGTTGCTTGTAATAATCTCGAATGTTCAACGGTGGATTTGGCAATCGCGTGGCGAGATTGTATGTTCTCGTCAGGACTGACTCCCCAAAAGGCGAACCAGCCCGTGCGCAGGCGCTCGTGGGTAGTGAGTTCGATGTAATCATCGATATCGTCGACAACGCGTACCGCCGCATAGACCTGGGAACCTGCAACCAGCAGAAGTCCGGCTGCCAGCCCCACCGGGCCGATAAAGGAGAAGCCTGCCAACGCTGCGGCACCTAAAATCAACGTCATTGCTGCGCTGGTAACGCTCAAGCCTGCGGCGACATAGTGATCAATGGCTTCTTTGCCTGTGGTCGCCGCTGCGCCATTAAAGGATTTAACGGCGGAGATGACATCGAAGGGAAGTGTCAGTGCGCTGGCGATCAGACCCGCCCCACGCCCCAGTCGAACGCCGAAGCTGGTTTTGGCAAAATCCTTGTAGGCTTTTTGCCCCGCCTCGATCATGTATTTTGCTTGCTTGGTTACCGCAACTTCGACGGCTAACGAAGTGACTTCCGCTGAGGTGCTGAGGCTGTTGAATACAATTTCGCCGTGATCTTTGCGTGCGATGGCGTCTTGAAGCCCGCGCAATCCGCTGTAAATGCCAAAGGCCTGAAGTCCGGTCCCCATGCTGACCATGCTGCTGCTCTTGATCCGGTTTACCCACGGGGGGGGACTTTTGGACAGGTGTGCGTGGCGTATATCAAGCTTCTGTGCCGCTTTTAGCAGTTTGTCCAGTTTGTGTCGGTACTGTTCAGGATCGGCAGGCGTATCGAGTTTGTCTCTTAGTAGGGGGGGCGCCGTCAACGGGCGTTGCGACGCCATTTCAAACAGTAATGAAGGGAGTGCGTAATCGTCTTTTGTGCCGGTGGAGCGCATACGGGCTTCAATGTACAAAGGGTCAAACTGCAACGAGTTCACAAAAGACCGTTTGGGATGGCGAAAGAACGTGTTTTGACCGTTCAAACGCTGACCATTCGATGTCGCACCCAATGCATCCAGTGCGCATCGGGTAATCGAATGGGAGCCTATCTTGATCGGGCCGAACAGCTCATCAATAACGCTTAGTTGGCTTTTATTGGCGTTTGTTTGTTTTGGGGCGGAGGTGATACTTTCTTTGTTGAAATCAATAGTAGTCGGTGAGTACTCGTTGGCTTGCAGGTCGATATCCGTAACTTCGACGGCATTGTAGTGATCGGGGTCGGGTGATTGGAAAACAAATGCCATAAGAACTTCCTTTTTCTGGCGTTGTGTGCGAAGTCGCAGCGCCATGGTAAAGAGAGTTCAGAAAAGACAACTATATATATTTATATTGCCTGTTGCTGTTTGTTTCTCGATGGGGGTTGAAGTGTTGCCGTCCTTGGCAATCAATTCTAAGTGTGCTGACGTCAATAAAATCTTATGAGATCAAGTGTTCCAGTAATAGCGCGATCCGATTAGTGATTGCTTAATAAGGAGGCTGCACCCGCACCACTGAAGAGTCCTGCGCTCACTCGGTTAAACCAACTTTGTCCCTTGCCACTGCGCAGATATTTCGCTGCGCCATGAGCGCCCAGCCCATAGGCCAACTTGCACAGCAGATCCAGCACAGTCCAGGTCGCGATCATCACCAGCAATTGCGGCAGGAACGGTTGTCCGGCGCTCAAAAACTGCGGCAGGAAAGCAGCAAAGAACAAAATATCCTTCGGATTGCTCGCGCCTAACACGAATGCGCGTCCGAACAGGGCGCGAAAACGCGGCACCGGCGCTGCCTGGGGCACTTCAGCGCCTACCGAAGGCTGGCGCGATTGCTGCCAGCTCTGCCAGGCGAGGTAGAACAGGTACAGCGCACCGACGATTTTCAGCACACTGAACAGCTGTTCCGACGCCAGCAACAGCGCGCCCAGCCCCAGCGCGGAGGCACTGAGCAAGCAGATCGAAGCAATCACGCCCCCCAGGAACGCCGGGTAAGACCGGCGCAAACCGAAATTCAGACTGTTGCTGATCATCAGCAATGACAGGGGCCCCGGGATCAGGATCACCACCAGCGCAGCGCCGCTGAACAGCAGCCAGGTTTCCAGACTCATCACTTTCCTCCATTTGTGCAAAAGCCCCACCCGACGGGGTGAGGCTGATTTGAAACGCTTACGGCGTAACGCTTACAAGAAAATAAACTTGGCGATGAAGATCGCGCACAGCACCCACAAACTGACGGAAATTTCCTTGTGCTTACCGGTGAAGGCCTTCAGCACCACGTAAGTGATAAAACCCAGCGCGATACCATCGGCGACCGAGAAGGTAAGCGGCATCATGATCGCAGTGACGATCGCCGGAATGCTGTCGGTCGCTTCGTCCCATTCGATGTGCGCCATGCCGCCCATCATCAGCATTGCCACATAAATCAGCGCACCGGCCGTTGCATAAGCGGGGATCATGCCCGCCAGCGGAGCGAAGAACATGGCTGCAATAAATAACACACCTACGGTGACGGCGGTAAGACCAGTCCGACCACCCGCCGCTACGCCAGCGGCACTTTCCACGTAGCTTGTGACTGGCGGGACGCCGACCACCGCACCAAACACGCTGGAAGCACTGTCGGCTTTCATGGCGCGGGAAAGGTTTTCGATGCGGCCGTCCGCGTTCACCAGATTGGCGCGCTGGGCCACGCCCATCAAGGTGCCGGCGGTGTCGAACATGTGCACGAAGAGGAAGGCCAACACCACGCTGATCATGCTGACGTTGAACACGCCGGCGACGTTCATGGCCATCCAGGTGGGCGCCAGGCTTGGCGGAGCAGACATGATGCCTTCGTAGTGGACGAGGCCCAGGCCCCAGCCCGCGAGGGTCACGGTGATGATGCTGATGAGGATTGCACCGAACACTTTGTGGTAGCTGAGCACGGCGATCATCAGAAAGCAGATGGCGGCCAGCAACGGGCCGGGCTCGCGCAGGGAGCCGAGCTTGATCAGGGTGGCCGGGCTATCCACGACGATGCCCGCGGTTTTCAGGCCGATCAACCCAAGAAATAACCCCACGCCGGCGCCCATGGCGTAGCGCAGACTCACAGGAATGCTGTTGAGCAACCATTCGCGAATCCGCGAAAAGGTCAGGAACATGAACAACACACCGGAAACAAACACCGCGCCAAGGGCGGTTTCCCAGTTGTAGCCCATGGTGCCGACCACGGTGTAAGTGAAGAAGGCGTTCAGCCCCATGCCCGGTGCCAGGCCAACCGGCCAGTTGGCGTACAGGCCCATTAACAGGCAACCCAGCGCTGCCGCGATGCAGGTCGCGACGAACGCGGCACCGTGATCGATCCCGGCGTCGGCCATGATGTTGGGGTTGACGAAGATGATGTAGGCCATGGTGATGAAGGTTGTCAGACCAGCGATCAGCTCGGTCTTCACCGTGGTGCCGTGCAAGCTGAGTTTGAAGATGCGCTCAAGCAAGCCATTACGTAACGGCGGCGAGAGTTCCAGCGTCGGGGCTTCGGATTTGCGGCTTTCCACAGCGAATACTCCTCAAGAGTTTTATTGTTATTTCCAGGGCCGGACCCATGAGGGTGGCAGCGGCCCATTGAGGCATTTGCGAATTTGTTGACCGGTCAGTCAGGAACTCGCACGAAGTGGATTATGCTTTTGTATACAAATAAAGCAAATAATGTTTTTGGTTTTGTAGACGAAAAGTTTGGCAATAGGGATATATCGCCGGGAGGGATGCCTTCGTCGTGCCGCTGGCCGAACCCGGCCTGCATCAGAAACAGGCGACGAAAACGGCGCGAGGGGAGGGTAGAAACAAATAAACCGGCCAACGGGCCGGTTTATTTTTGTCCGAAATCCGCCGTGTCAGGCGGCCGCGAACCGCTTATCCAGATATTCAATAATCACCTTGGACTCATACATCCAAGTGGTCTGCCCATTTTCTTCAATGCGCAGGCACGGCACCTTGATCTTGCCGCCTTGTTCGAGAAGGGTCTGGCGATCCTGTTCGTTGTTCTTTGCATCGCGCAACGCCACCGGCACATTCAGGCGACGCAGGGTGCGACGGGTTTTCACGCAGAACGGGCAGGCGTGGAACTGATACAGCGTCAGGTCCTTGGCGGCCGTTTCGACCTGAGCCTGAGCGGCGGCGGGGCGCTGCTTCTTGCCTGGGCGGGTAATGAAGTCGATGAAGATGATCAGTTGGCCAAGGCCGACACGAAGCGCTTTTACGAACACGGAATAAGCCTCACAGGGCGAACGGAAGGCGCGCAGCTTACCTGATTTTTCACAGGCGAAAAAAAACCGGCGATGAATGCCGGTTTTCTTCGTGTAACCAATTACTTGATCAGGCTGAGAAACTCGCTGCGGGTGGCGGCGTTTTCGCGGAACTCACCGAGCATCACCGAAGTGATCATTGACGAATTCTGTTTCTCCACACCGCGCATCATCATGCACATGTGTTTGGCCTCGATCACTACAGCAACGCCCAGGGCGCCGGTGACTTGCTGGACCGCATCGGCGATCTGGCGGCTGAGGTTTTCCTGGATCTGCAGGCGGCGGGCGTACATATCGACGATCCGCGCGACTTTCGACAGGCCCAACACTTTGCCGCTCGGGATGTAGGCGACGTGAGCCTTGCCGATGAACGGCAGCAGATGGTGTTCGCACAACGAGTAAAGCTCGATGTCCTTGACCAGCACCATTTCGCTGTTGTCGGAGCTGAACAAGGCACCGTTGGTGACTTCTTCCAGTGTCTGTTCATAGCCGCGGCAGAGGTACTGCATGGCTTTGGCGGCACGCTTTGGCGTGTCGAGCAGGCCCTCGCGGGAGACGTCCTCGCCCAGTTGGCCGAGAATCGCGGTGTAATTCTGTTCCAGGGACATGAAACTACCTGTGGGGATTTTCGCAAAGGGCAAGGGTACGGTGGCAAACACGGCGCTGCAAGCGTGAAGCGACAGCTTTACTCGTCGCGACCTTCCATCATGGTCCGTTTGAGCATCACATAAACCGCGCCGGCACCGCCATGTTTCGGTTGGCACGAGGTGAAGCCAAGCACCTGGGAATGCTGACGCAACCATGTGTTGACGTGGCTTTTGATCATCGGCCGCTTGCCGTCCAGACGCACGGCTTTGCCGTGGGTGACACGCACACAGCGGATTTCGAATTTGGTGGCTTCAGCCAGAAACGCCCAGAGGGTTTCCCGGGCTTTTTCCACTGTCGTCCCATGCAGGTCGAGGCTGCCTTCGAACGGAATCTGTCCGACCTTGAGCTTGCGCATCTGGCTTTCCTGAACACCGTCACGGGCCCACATCAACTCGTCTTCCGGGCCGACGTCGATAACGAACTGATCGGACAGACCATCAACGGTGGTGGCATCGGTGCGAACGGTCGCGGCTTGGCGCAGCTTGGCGATTTGCGCGCGGTCGGCCTTGGGTTTGCCGGTGTCGGCGCGATCGTGCTTGATCGGCTTGACGCCTTGGATCGCACTTTTGAACAGGGAAAAATCGTCGTCTTGCATGTCAGCCTCCGCGAAGGGCGGCCAGTTTACCCAAGTCGAGGCGCTATCCATAACAATTGAGGCCCGCCAAAAAGTCGGGCCTTCGATTCAATCGTGTTTTTTCATCAGGTGCGGGGACATGTTCAGCTCTCGTGACTGGCGAGAACGACGCCGGCAGCGACGCCACAGCCACACACCGATATAAAGCACGAACAGGCCAACGGCCAGAATGATCGCCGAGCCCAGCGGACTGGCATTCAATTCGCCCAGGGCCGGGGGGCGGCCGAGCAGGCTGGCGGCACCGGCCATTGCCAGCAACACACCGCACGTCGCCAGCAAGGCAGCAAAGGCTGCGCCGAATCGAAAACGCCAGTTGCGTTGGCCCTTGGGCCGCAAGCGGCGTGCGTCAAAACCATCGGATAGCTTCATTCCGACCTTCCTCAATGGGTATCGGCCCTTCGACCGGGAGTTGTCCGGGTTGTTCCTGAGGCTAAGTCAATTGCAGCAAATGAGAGGCTTTTGCGGATGAGCGGCGGTATTGACCGCTCTTCGAGGCCGATCAGATCAGTTCGTGAGTGAGCGCGAGGGTGGCGAAGTTGTCCGCCATGATCGCCATTTCGGTGTGCTGAACATGCTCGGCAGTGAGTACGCCACCCTTGTAGGGCAGATCGCGAGTTGCGCAGGCGTCTTCAACCAGGGTGCAGCGAAAGCCCAGGTTCTTTGCCGCACGCACGGTGGTGCTGACGCTGGAGTGACTCATGAAGCCGCACACGATCAGGTCCAGCGAACCAAGGTTCTGCAAGCGTTCCAGCAATTCGGTGCCGTGAAACGCACTCGGCAGCAGTTTGCCGATAATGGTTTCGTCCGCCTGTGGTTCAAGCCCCGGGATAAACTCACCGCGCTCGCCCTGTGGATCGAACAGCCCGCCGACGGTGCCGAGATGACGCACATGCATGATCGGACGACCGGCTGCACGGGCAGCGGCCACCAGTTGCTTGATGTTCGCGACGGCAGCATCCATGCCAGTCAGGGCCAGCGGGCCGCTGAGGTATTCTTTCTGGGCATCGATGATGACAAGGGTCGCATGACCCAGATTGGCTGCTGCGTAACCGCGGCCGCTGAGTTGAAACATCGTTTTTGGAACTGACATTCTGGGGCTCCTTGGAGTGGGGCTTTTGCGACATTGTCCTCTGGCTGAGCGGTTCTGTGAATCGCTACTATCGTAGGCGCCGTCGTTGCTGGCGTGCAGCCTTGTCAAGATGCAGGTTTTGTTCAATAGCCAACAGCAAAAATGGATATGTCCTACATCTGATCCGCTGTTTTCCCGCGTCGTCGTGGCGCGTTTTGGCTGTTAGAATCGCCAGTCGTTTTTTCTGGAGTTTGCCCCTGTGATTACTTCCCGCCTTCGTACCCTGCGTGACCATATCCGTTGGGCCGTCAGCCGCTTCCATGGGGAGGATCTGTTTTTCGGCCATGGGACCGACAACGCCTGGGACGAAGCCCGTCAACTGGTGTTGGGTGCCTTGCACTTGCCGTGGGAAATATCCGACAGCTACCTTGACTGCAACCTGGAAGAGGACGAGTTGGTCAACCTGCAGCGCATGCTCAAGCGCCGTATCGAAGAGCGTATTCCGACTGCTTACCTGCTGGGCGAAGCGTGGTTTTGTGGCATGTCGTTCATTGTCGACGAGCGTGTGTTGATCCCGCGTTCACCGATTGGCGAGCTGATCGAAAAACGTTTCGAGCCGTGGTTGGGCGCCGAGCCTGCGCGGATTCTCGACCTGTGCACCGGTTCCGGTTGCATCGGTATCGCCTGCGCCTACGAGTTCCAGAACGCCGAAGTGGTGCTGGCCGATCTTTCGTTCGAAGCGCTGGAAGTGGCCAACCAGAACATCGAGCGCCATGGCGTTGATGAGCGGGTGTATACCGTTCAGGGTGATGGGTTTGACGGTTTGCCGGGTCAGCGTTTTGACCTGATCGTGTCGAACCCGCCTTACGTTGACGCGGAAGATTTCGCCGACATGCCCGACGAATATCAGCATGAACCTGAACTGGGTCTGGCCTGCGGTGATGATGGCCTGAACCTGGTGCGACGGATGCTCGCTGAGGCAGCGGATCACTTGACCGAGAAGGGCTTGCTGATAGTTGAAGTGGGCAACAGCCAGGTTCACGTCGAGGGGCTGTACCCAGAGGTCGACTTCGCCTGGCTCGATTTCGAGCGCGGCGGGCATGGTGTGTTCATGTTGAGCGCGGAGCAGTGCCGCGATCATCAGGCCCTGTTCGCGTCCCGCGTCTGACTTTAGGGCGCTTTCGCGGGCAAGCCTCGCTCCTACAGGTCTTGTGTGTGCCGCATCATTTGGGCACGACGCAGAATCTGTAGGAGCGAGGCTTGCCCGCGAAGGCCGCGCCACGGTCTCAGATCGTTACCGGTGCGTAGCAATCCAGATCAACAACCCCGCCTGAAACACCGCAAACGCCACCAGGCATGTAATGGTAAAGCGCAGCCCGGCGTCTTCACGCTTGTACTTGCTGACCTTCTCTTCGTGCTTCTTCAGCTTCACTTCCTGCTCGGCCAGGTTCTGATCGGCCTGTTGAAGCATCTGCGCGGCTTCGAGGATTTCCACCACTTGCAGCTTCTCGCTGTTCCAATCACCCACCAGATCCTCGACCTGAACTTCTTTGACGCTGCCTTTCAAATGCTGGGCGTCGGCGTAGACCACCTCAAAACCATGCGACTTCAGGAAGTGATCGCGGCGCAGGCGCGTGTCTTCGTTCAACGCATCTTTATTGTTCAGATCGGTGCCGTCGACGGTGTAGCCGGGCCAACGTTTCTTCGCCCAGGTAATCCCTTGAGCGGCCATGAACCGGCCGATGCCACGGTTCATCGGTTCAATCTGCAAGCCGCTTTCGGGCTCGAAATGCACACGCTTGGCGGTGTGATCGACCCACACGTCCAGATGATTCTGCTCTTTGCGTACGCGCTGGCCGGGCAGCTTGATGCTCATGCGCATCAGGCTGTGGTCCTTGCTGTGGCGGTCGGCGTAACCGAATTCGACAAAGCGTAACGGCCGCCCACCGGTATTGCGGTCGGTTTGCAGCGGCGCCAGACGGAGCATCTTGTGGTGCTCGACGTGAACGTCCGCCCACGGCAGCTCGACCGCTGGCGGTGCGTCTTTTTCAGCGGTCGTGTCAGGTGAAGTCTGGGTATCAGTCATAACGGCGAGATCCTGTCCAAGCTCTGCTTGTCGTCAGTCATAGCGCTGGCGACAAAGGCTTATCGGCCGTTTTTTTCAGGACTGGAGGGTTAGTAGTGGCTAACTGGTGCGAAGTCCGTCAATAAACCCGAGGATTCGCGCGCCGAGTTCAGCGGCCAAGGGCAATTGCGGGTCCTTGTAAGAGGCCATTTGCCGTTTTACATCGTTGGGCACGATGCGCATGACGTGGTTCATGCCTTCGATCAGCGCCAGTTCAGCGTCCGGTTTGGCCGCCTTGAGCATCCTGGCGTCACCGACGCCGACCTGGATGTCGTTGCTGCCCTGGATGATCAACGCCGGCATTTTCAGTTTGGCGAACGCCGCCGCCGGGTCCTGGCGGAACAGCGAAATCAGATAAGGCTGCACGCTCGGGCGGAAGATCACCTGCAACTGCGGCGGAACGTTGTCGTCAGTGTGGCCGGCCTTGAGGCTGTCGAGCAGTTCATTGCTGCGCAGCATTAGCGGCGGTGGCAGGCGATTGCTCAATTGCTGACGTAACACTTGGTCGATCGGCCGGGCACTGCCGGACATTGAGATGACCGCAGCGGCATCGACGCTCGGCGCCGCGAGGCTGGCGATCAAGGCGCCTTCGCTGTGGCCCAGCAGAATCAGCTGGCCAAAGCGCGGATCGGTTTTGAGCTTGCGGCCCCAGGCCTCGGCGTCGGCCACATAGGCCTCCACCGACAGATTGCGCTCGTCCGGCGTCGCCGCGAGGCTCGCCGCCACGCCGCGTTTGTCGTAACGCACGCTGGCGATGTTGTGTTTGGCCAGCACCCAGGCCAGCCGCTTGAGGCTGTCATTGCGGCCGCCGTCGGGGTTGTTTCCGTCACGATCCGTAGGGCCAGAGCCGGAAATGATCAGGACAACCGGCACCGGTATGTCGGATTTAGGCAACAACAGCGAGCCGAAAAGCTCTCCGGTGCCGGTATCCAAAGTGATCGGGCGTTGCAGGACAGTGGCCTGGGAAAAGCCGGTAAACAGGGTAAGGCTCAAGGCTAGAACTCGCAGCATCATCACGCCATCATTCACAAAGGTGCCGGTTGGACTCGCGGGCACCCATAAGGTTCGAGGATGAACTACTTGGGTAGCCTGCGTATACTGGCGCGCATTACGTATTCAGGTTCATTTCACGGAGCGTCCTGCATGTCCGGCAATACCTACGGCAAGCTGTTCACTGTCACCACCGCGGGCGAAAGCCATGGTCCGGCGTTGGTCGCCATTGTCGACGGCTGCCCGCCGGGGCTGGAGATTTCCCTTGAGGATCTGCAGCGCGATCTGGATCGCCGCAAACCCGGCACCAGCCGCCACACCACGCAGCGCCAGGAAGCCGACGAAGTCGAAATCCTCTCCGGCTTGTTCGAAGGTCGCACCACCGGTTGCGCCATCGGCCTGTTGATCCGCAACACTGACCAGAAGTCCAAGGACTACTCGGCGATCAAGGATCTGTTCCGTCCGGCCCACGCCGACTACACCTATCACCACAAATACGGCGAACGCGATTACCGCGGTGGCGGACGCAGCTCCGCCCGTGAAACCGCCATGCGCGTGGCCGCCGGTGCGATTGCGAAGAAATACCTGGCCACCCAGGGCATCGTCATTCGCGGCTACATGAGCCAGCTCGGCCCGATCGATATCCCGTTCAAGACCTGGGATTCGGTGGAAGATAACGCGTTCTTCTGCCCTGACCCGGACAAGGTGCCGGAGCTGGAAGCCTACATGGACCAGTTGCGTCGCGATCAGGACTCGGTCGGCGCGAAGATCACCGTCGTCGCCGAAGGCGTGATGCCAGGCCTCGGCGAGCCGATCTTCGACCGCCTCGACGCCGAACTGGCCCATGCGCTGATGAGCATCAACGCCGTGAAAGGCGTGGAAATCGGCGCCGGTTTCGCCAGCGTCGCCCAGCGCGGCACCGAACACCGCGACGAAATGACCCCGGAAGGCTTCCTAAGCAACAACGCGGGCGGTATTTTGGGCGGCATCTCGTCCGGTCAGCCGATCGTTGCGCATCTGGCCCTCAAGCCAACCTCGAGTATCACCACGCCTGGCCGCTCGATCGACATTCATGGCAACCCGGTGGACGTCATCACCAAGGGCCGTCACGACCCATGTGTCGGCATCCGCGCCACGCCGATCGCCGAAGCGATGATGGCCATCGTGCTGATGGATCACCTGTTGCGTCATCGCGGGCAGAATGCCGACGTGCGCGTGAGCACGCCGGTGCTGGGTCAGCTTTAATGGCTGACGCAGGGTCTGTACGAAAACTCGCCGAGCGGCGATCAGGCAAGGCAAAAACAGGCGAGCAAGCGGAGTGTAGGGACCTACATGAGCATTGCGAGCCTGTTTTTAACGCAGCATGATCGTCGCGCAGGCAGTTTTCGTACAGAGCCTCACAGCCGCCAGGGTCTGACGACTATGGCGGCGCTCCCGTACTGGCGGCTTTCCAGTTTCTATCTGTTCTATTTCGCCTTGCTCGGTTCGACAGCGCCGTTTCTGGCGCTGTACTTCGATCACCTGGGTTTTTCCAGCGCGCGCATTGGTGAGCTGGTGGCGATCCCGATGCTGATGCGTTGCGTGGCACCGAACATCTGGGGCTGGCTCGGTGATTACACCGGCCGGCGCCTGGCCATCGTGCGCTTTGGCGCCGTCTGCACGCTGCTGACGTTTTCGCTGATTTTCGTCAGCAAGACCTACGCCTGGCTGGCGATGGTCATGGCGTTGCATGCGTTCTTCTGGCACGCGGTGTTGCCGCAGTTCGAAGTCATCACCCTGGCGCACTTGAAAGGGCAGACGTCGCGCTACAGTCAGATCCGCCTCTGGGGGTCCATCGGTTTCATCATCACCGTGGTCGCGCTTGGCCGGATGTTCGAATGGCTGAGCCTCGACGTTTATCCGGTGGCGCTGGTGCTGATCATGGCCGGCATTGTCGTCAGCAGCCTGTGGGTGCCCAACGCTCAACCGGTTCAGGGCGAGCGCATTGCCGGAGACGGGTTTCTCAGGCAATTGCGCAATCCCGGCGTGTTGGCGTTTTACGCTTGCGTGGCGCTGATGCAGGTGAGCCACGGGCCGTATTACACCTTTTTGACCCTGCACCTCGAACGGCTCGGTTACAGTCGAGGCGTGATCGGCATGCTCTGGGCGGTCGGCGTGGTCGCCGAAGTTCTGATGTTCCTGGCCATGAGCAAAATCCTCGCGCGCTTCTCGGTGCGTCGGGTGCTGCTGGCGAGTTTCCTGCTGGCGGCCGTGCGCTGGTTGCTGCTGGGCTCGCTGGCCGAATTCCTTTGGGTGCTGCTGTTTGCCCAGGTGCTGCACGCCGCTACATTCGGCAGCTTTCACGCCGCTGCCATCCAGTTCGTGCAACGTAGCTTCGGCGCACGTCAGCAAGGACAGGGCCAGGCGCTTTATGCCGCGCTGGCCGGCACCGGCGGCGCCTTGGGTGCGTTGTATTCCGGCTACAGCTGGAATGCGCTCGGAGCCACGTTCACCTTTAGTATTGCCAGTCTCGCAGCCTTCGCCGCTGCCGTTATCATCGCCACACGCATGCAAGAGGACAGGCCATGAGCCTTACCCGTGAACACCTCGCCCAGGAAATCATCGACGCCGGGCGTTTTCTGTACGGTCGCGGCTGGTCGCCGGCCACCAGCAGCAACTACTCGACCCGTCTGTCGCCGACCGAAGCGCTGCTGACCGTGTCCGGCAAGCACAAAGGCCAGTTGGGTGTGGATGATGTGCTGGCCACCGACCTGTCGGGCAACAGCCTGGAACCGGGCAAGAAACCGTCCGCCGAAACCCTGCTGCACACCCAGCTCTACAGCTGGCGCCCGGAGATCGGCGCGGTGCTGCACACCCATTCGGTGAACGCCACGGTGCTGTCGCGCCTGACGCCGCAGGATTTCATCGAGTTCGAAGATTACGAACTGCAAAAAGCCTTCAGTGGCGTTTCGACCCACGAGTCCCGGGTGCGCGTGCCGATTTTCGACAACGATCAGGACATTGCGCGCCTCGCCGCCAAGGTGCAGCCTTGGCTTGAAGCCCACCCCGATTGCGTCGGCTACCTGATTCGCGGCCACGGCCTCTACACCTGGGGCGTGCGCATGAGCGACGCCCTGCGGCAGATCGAAGCGTTTGAATTTTTGTTCGAATGCGAGTTGAAGATGCGCTCACTCTTGAACCATAAAAGCTGAAGCGTCACGCATGAACCGCCTAGCCTGAACCGTTAAGGAGTTGCCCTGATGAGCAGCCTGTCCGTTTACCACGTCTCAAGCCCTGATATTCCGAACAAGGTGCTGACCCATTTCGAAGACATCGCCTCGACCTTGGCCGAGCAGGGCGTGCGTTTCGATCGCTGGCAAGCCACGGCGAAAATCCAGCCGGGCGCCAGCCAGGAAGAAGTCATCGCTGCTTACCAGGAACAGATCGACAAGCTGATGACCGAGCGCGGTTACGTCACCGTCGACGTGATCAGCCTGAACAGCGATCACCCGCAAAAAGCCGAACTGCGCGCCAAATTTCTCGACGAACACCGCCATGGCGAAGACGAAGTACGATTTTTCGTCGCCGGCCGTGGGCTGTTCACCCTGCACATCGACGATTACGTCTACGCGGTGCTGTGCGAGAAGAACGACCTGATCTCCGTACCGGCCGGCACGCCACACTGGTTCGACATGGGCGAGCATCCGCACTTCGTCGCGATCCGTCTGTTCAACAACCCTGAAGGCTGGGTCGCCAACTTCACCGGCGAAGACATCGCCAGCCGCTTCCCGCGTCTTGAGGACTGAACCGATGCCGATCAAAGCGATTCTCACCGACATTGAAGGCACCACCAGCGCGGTGAGTTTTGTGTTCGACGTGCTGTTTCCTTACGCTGCCAAACACCTGCCGGACTTTGTTCGCCAGCACGCCGAGCGCGCGGATGTGGCCGAGCAACTGGCCGCCGTGCGCCGCGACAGCAACGAACCGGGCGCCGACGTTGAGCGGGTAATCGAGATCCTGCTGGGCTGGATTGCCGAAGACCGCAAAGCCACGCCGCTGAAAGCGTTGCAAGGCATGGTCTGGGAGCAGGGCTATCAAGCCGGGCAGTTAAAAGGCCACGTTTACCCGGACGCCGTTGAAGCGCTCAAGCGCTGGCATCAGGACGGTTTCAAACTGTTTGTGTATTCCTCGGGCTCGATCCAGGCACAAAAGCTGATCTTCGGCTGTTCGGAGGCGGGTGATTTGTCGCCTCTGTTCAACGGCTACTTCGACACCACGTCGGGGCCCAAGCGTGAAGCGCAATCTTACGAGCGTATTACTCTAGCCATCGGGCTGGAGGCTGAGCAGATCGTGTTTCTGTCAGACATCGTCGAGGAACTGGATGCGGCGCGCATGGCCGGCATGGCCACTTGCGGGCTGGCCCGAGAAGGCGGGGAGCTGGCGGGGCATGTGACCGTCGACAGTTTTGCGCGGATTGATCCTTCTACTTTCTAAGGTCCAACCCCATAACCTGTGGGAGTGAGCCTGCTCGCGATTGCGAAGTGCTATTCAACTTAAATGTTGCCGGACACACAGCAATCGCGAGCAGGCTCACTCCCACATGGAATTGTGTAAATCCAGAAACTAAACAGGCCGTGAAGCGAACGCTTCACGGCCTGTTTTTTTACAGCGCGTTTATTTACACAACCGCAGGGTTCACGCCGAGTGATAGGTCGGCAGGGCGAACCGTTGCTGGCTTTGCAGCATGGAAATCTGCGGCAGTTCGCTGGCCTGTTCGGCCAGGTCACGGCGAATCGCACTGATGACCCACGACAACTGATCGCCGGCATGCAATTGCTGGTACGAAATCGAACGCTTGAACACTTTGCCTTCGGTACTGCGCAGGGTCAGCAGAATGCCACCATCCGGACGCGGCTGGGTGGTCACATCGAAGTTGGAGAATAGGGAGGTAAATTTTTCTTGGATCAGGCTCATGTCTATCAGCTCCGTTAGCACTTGATTGGCAAGCATGGAGAGGTAGTTGCAGTGATTGTGCCAGCACCTGAAGTTTTAAAAATCGTTATAAATCAATATCTTATATTTTTGGTGGTTTTTTGCTTTCGTGCAATCTGCATGAATGGCCATCGTGCATCCTGCATTTTGCGTGGTTGGCCTCGATTCGATGGAACCAATCACCCGCGCTGAGGTTCCCGATCTCGAACGCGCAGGCCCGGATACAAAACATTTCAAAAACCGCGTGTACAGCTCAAGAACCGCTGACGTATTTTCGGACTCATAGACCGCCGCCCGACAATAAAAAGATCGAACGGGAGCAAGCATGAGCGACACGATTACCTGGGGCATGATGCTCCGCAAGCTGCCTTCCATTGCCAAAGCCATTCCGCGTGTGGTGAAGGGCATGAAAGTCGCCAACGTCAAGGACCCGAGCCAACCGTGTGGCCTCGGTTGGACGTTCGAGCAAGCGACCTTGCGCAATCCCGATGGCCCGGCGTTGCTGCAGGGCGATGTGACGCTGACTTATGCACAGGTCAACCAGTGGGCCAATCGCATCGCCCATCACCTGATCACCCAAGGCATTCGCAAGGGCGATGTGGTGGCGGTTTTTCTCGAGAATCGTCCGGAACTGCTGGTGACGATATTGGCAGTGGCCAAGGTCGGTGCGATCAGCGCCTTGCTGAACACTTCGCAAGCCCGCGACACCCTGGCCCACAGCCTGAACCTGGTGGCGCCTGCGGCGGTCATTGTTGGTGAAGAATTGGTCCCGGCCTTCAGCGCGGTCCGCGAGCGGGTGGCGATCGAGCCGACGCGCACCTGGTTCGTCGCCGATCAAGACACCTTCCGGCATCCCGGCCATGCGCCCGACGGTTTCATCAACCTGATGAGCGCCAGCGCCCAGGCGTCCAGTGAGAATCCGGCCAGCAGCCAGCAGGTTTTTTTCGACGACCCCTGTTTCTATATCTACACCTCCGGCACCACCGGATTACCCAAGGCGGGCGTTTTCAAACACGGTCGCTGGATGCGCAGCTCCGCGAGCTTCGGCCAGATCGCCCTGAATATGCAGCCCGAGGATGTCGTGTATTGCACCTTGCCGCTGTATCACGCCACCGGGCTCTGCGTGTGTTGGGGCTCGGCAATCAGCGGCGCTGCGGGATTTGCCATCCGCCGCAAGTTCAGCGCCAGCCAGTTCTGGAACGACGTGCGCAAATACCAGGCGACCACCCTCGGTTACGTTGGCGAATTATGCCGCTACCTGGTGGATCAACCGCCCACGGCCGACGACAGCACACACCGCGTGACCAAGATGATCGGCAATGGCCTGCGGCCCGGCGCCTGGCGCGAGTTCAAGACGCGTTTTGCGGTTGAGCACATCTGTGAGCTGTACGCCGCCAGCGACGGCAATATCGGGTTCACCAACATCCTCAACTTCGACAACACCATCGGTTTTTCCCTGATGGCCTGGGAGCTGGTGGCCTACGACCACGACAGCGGCCTGCCGATTCGTGACGCAAAGGGCTTCATGCGCAAAGTCGCCAAAGGCGAGCAGGGCCTGTTGTTGGCGAGAATCGACGACAAGGCGCCGCTGGACGGTTACACCGATCCGCAGAAGACCGAAAAAGTCGTGCTCCACGACGTATTCACCCGGGGCGACCGTTACTTCAATACCGGCGATCTGCTGCGCAACATCGGTTTTGGCCATGCGCAGTTTGTTGATCGGTTGGGGGACACCTACCGCTGGAAGGGTGAGAACGTCTCGACCACCGAGGTCGAAAACATCCTGCTGCAACACCCGAATATTTCTGAAGCCGTGGCGTATGGCGTCGAAATCCACAACACCAACGGGCGTGCCGGCATGGCCGCGATCACGCCAGCCGAATCCTTGGCGACCCTGGACTTCAGCGAGTTGCTGGCGTTTGCCCGCCAGCAAATGCCCGCGTACGCGGTACCGCTTTTCCTGCGGGTGAAAGTGAAAATGGAGACCACCGGGACTTTCAAATACCAGAAGACCCGGCTCAAGGACGAAGCCTTCGACCCCGGCAAAACCGGCGATGACCCGATCTACGCCTGGCTGCCCGGCACCCAGACTTACGTGCAAGTCACTCCGCAGTTGCTGGCGGATATTCACGGCGGCGCTTTTCGTTATTGAAAGCAGCGCTATTGAATGTGGCTATGGCGGCTCTTGAGAAAAAAGAAGTGACAGCCTCGGGGCTGCTCGGGAAACTGTCGGCTTTCCCGAATGACAGACAGTGGAGTCCCCGATGTCAGACCAAAGCCGCCAGATGACCCCCGAAGAAGCCGCTGAATTTGCCGAACAGGTATTCAACAAAGCGCGCGAGGGCGATGCGGCCATGATGGCTGCGCTGCTGACCAAAGGCCTGCCGCCGAACCTGCGCAACCACAAGGGCGACACCTTGCTGATGCTCGCCGCCTACCACGGCCACGTGGAGACGGTGAAAGTGCTGCTGGAACACAAGGCCGACCCGGAAATCCGCAACGACAATGGCCAGAGCCCGATTGCCGGCGCCGCGTTCAAGGGCGACCTGGCGGTGGTCAAGGCGTTGGTTGACGGTGGTGCCCAAGTGGAAGGCTCGTCCTTCGACGGCCGCACCGCGCTGATGATGGCTGCGATGTTCAACCGCGTTGAAATCGTCGATTACCTGATCAGCAAAGGCGCCGATCCGAAAGCCAAGGATGCCAATGGCGTCACCGCGCTGGATGCCGCGAAAACCATGGGCGCCGTCGACACCACCGCGCAGTTGCAAAAATTGCTGGCCTGATCGTACACGGTCCCTTGTGGTGAGAGGCTTCTGTGGCGAGGGAGCTTGCTCCCGCTGGGCTGCGAAGCAGCCCAAAAACCAGTCACCGCAGAGGTTCAGATAGACCACAAACACCGGGATTACGACTGCTTCGCAGCCGAGCGGGAGCAAGCTCCCTCGCCACACAGTTTTGGTCTGCTCGGTAACTCTCTCCGAATGCGCTATCCTTCGCGCCCTAAAATTCACTCGCTACAGGATCCGCCCCATGAAAGCCGCACTCGTCGAACTCATCACTAAAATCAGCTCCGGGTGCATGAGCGATGAGGAAATCCTGAAAGTCGCTGAGGAAGCGGCTCAGGCCTACGCCGGTCCCGAGGCTTTTCTGACGGCCAATCCGGATATCAACTACGACGACTCCTTCCCGATTCCACTGGGCGAGTGGATTGTAGTCGGCAGCCTGCCGGAAACCGTGCTGTTCCAGGCCGACACCTACGTCGACCTGTTCGCCAAGATCGTCGCCTCGTTCGGCCCCGGTGTTGATTTCAACATCAAACCCAAGCAACTGGCCAAGACCGAAGCCCTGACCGCGCTCAACCGCATTCAGGTGCAGATGGGCAGCATGAACAAGGAAAACGGCGGTTACACGCTGATGAATTTCAGCCAGTTGCTCGACGACGAACTGCAAGTGGTATTGGTCTACGGCAACGATGTACCGCGCGTGCTCGAGTTGTGCGCTCAAGTGGGTATCATCGCCGCGCCATCGCTCGAAGCCCTGAAAATCGCGGTCCACGTTTAAATAACGGAACCCTCGCAAGGCCCGGCTATCCTAAGAGTGCACACCACTCTTAGGGAGCGACACCATGGGTTCCACGTTCAATGGCCTGATTGGCCTGATTATTCTTGTCCTGGACATCTGGGCCATCATCAACGTGCTCAAAAGTGGCGCCGACACAGGGATGAAAATCATCTGGGTGCTGCTGATCCTGCTGCTGCCGGTCCTGGGCCTGATCATCTGGGCAATCGCCGGGCCACGGGGCAACGTCCGGATCTGACCCCAACACCGCCCCCCCCCCTGTAGGAGCGAGGCTTGCCCGCGAAGAACGATTACACGGTTTAACAGAGAGACCGAGTTATCGTTCTTCGCGGGCAAGCCTCGCTGCTACAGGTATGCGGGTGTCAGAAGGTTCGACCTGTCATCTTCCGCAACGTAGAATGCGCGCCTTTCCCGGTTAATCGAGCTGATCGATTGGCCATCATGGGCGGGTAACCGTCCGTTGCCACCGCATTCATCGGAGCACTTCCCATGAGCAACATCACCACCAGCGAATACCTGGAAACCCTCTACGAAGGCTACGGCCAGCGTTTTCGCATGGAAAAACTGCTGCACGAAGTGCGCACCGAACACCAGCACCTGGTGATTTTCGAAAACCCGCGCATGGGCCGGGTCATGGCACTGGACGGCGTGATCCAGACCACCGAGGCCGACGAATTCATCTACCACGAGATGCTCACCCACGTGCCGATCCTGGCGCACGGCACCGCCAAGCGCGTGCTGATCATCGGTGGTGGCGACGGCGGCATGCTGCGTGAAGTGGCCAAGCACCGCAGCATCGAGCACATCACCATGGTCGAGATCGACGGCACCGTGGTCGACATGTGCAAGGAATTTCTGCCGAACCACTCCAAGGGTGCGTTCGATGATCCACGCCTGAACCTGGTGATCGACGACGGCATGCGTTTCGTCGCCACCACCACCGAAAAATTCGACGTGATCATTTCCGACTCCACCGACCCGATCGGTCCGGGTGAAGTGCTGTTCTCCGAAAACTTCTACCAGGCCTGCCGTCGCTGCCTGAACGAAGGCGGCATCCTGGTCACCCAGAACGGCACGCCGTTCATGCAGATCGAAGAAGTCAAAACCACCGCGGGTCGCCTGCGCAGCCTGTTCCCTGACTGGCACTTCTATCAGGCCGCGGTGCCAACCTACATCGGCGGCTCGATGACCTTTGCCTGGGGCGCGACCAACACCGCTTATCGCAAGTTGTCCCGCGAAACCCTGCAACAGCGTTTCGCCGGCAGCGGCATCATCACCCGCTACTACAACCCGGAAATCCACATCGGCGCCTTCGCCTTGCCGCAATACGTGCTGCAAGCGGTGAACAAGCCAAGCAACGACTAAACTGAAGATGTGCGCATAACCCCTTGTAGGAGCGAAGCTTGCTCGCGAAAGCGGTGCATCAGGCAATATACAAGTTGACTGATACACCGCTTTCGCGAGCAAGCTTCGCTCCTACAGGTTCCTGTATTTTTTTCATACCTGCATGCGGTAATCCGTTTGAACGATCACTCAGACCAAAAGTCCAGATGGTTGTAAGCCCATTTGCGGGTTTGATCGAGGAGGCACTGATGCAAAAGTGGAAAATCACTTTCGTAGATGATCACGGTGAAACAGTCGATGAAGTCTTTGAGTGCGACGAGTGCCCGGATAACGAGCAAGCCGCGAAACTCATCAAGGCCCGGCTCCTTCCTGTCGCCGCCGAACTGGATCTGAATGATCTGGAAGGGCGAACCGCTGATGCCAGCGTCAAAAGTCTCAAAGCCCAGAACAGCATTCAAATCCTCGGCATCACGCCAATCTGAACAACACCTGTCTCATTCTTATCCAGGCCTTGGCAGCGCCTCTGTCTTGGGGCTACTCTGCAATCGAGATCAGCGAACGGATCGCTAAGGTCTGGTCTTGTCAGCTACATGCTTGCTTCCCACCGGCAACCTGGTTGCCGCATCGCTCGCACCAATCGGTTGCGCGTGCCGGGAATACGGAAAGTCTATCCATCAATTTGAGGGGGACGTTTCATGAGCACAGCCTATCAAGAAGACATCAGCAGCAGCGTGTTGCGCCGCATGAAAGAAGGCGGTTTCGATTTTTCACGATTCCATCCCATCGAGTTCTACGCCATTTTCCCGGACGAGGAGCGGGCACGCAGGGCGGCAGGGCAATACAAGGGTGAATCCTTGAACGCGCAGATCAGTGTGCGCGATGACGGCGCATGGGCGCTCGAACTGAGCAAAGTCATGTACGCCACCTACGATGACATCGGCGATTTCGAACAGGGTTTCGAGGCGGTGGTCGAGCCTCTGGGCGGCATCCTCGAAGGGTGGGGCGTCAAGCAGGAAGTACGAGGGCGACTCGCATAACGTTATGAACAGTGACAACGCTCAGCAACGGCTGACCTTCGGGTTGGCCGTTTTCGTTTGTGGCAGCCGAAATGTCCCCTTGGCAAAACCCTGAAACAAGAATCCCGGCGCAAAAAAAAACCGCCTGAGCAGGCGGCTAAAGGGAAGTTCGGTCAGGTTTTGCAGCGGATGCGCGGATTATCCGCACCGCCGGCCGGGCAGTGAAATCAACTCTGACTATGCTGGTGATAGGCGACAACGTCGCCTTGCAATGAAGCGGGGGCGATCAGGTTGGGGCGTTTGCTGCACAGGATTGGTGCGGTGCAAACGGCGTGATTATCCAACTGGTTGATAACAAAGCGTTTCTGCCGATGGCACGGGCCTTGCGAAGCCTAGATGTCCGGGTGACAAGGAGTACGGCATGATCCGCACCTATTTTGATGAGATGTACGATGCCGGCGGCCAGGTCCGCCCGCATTATCGGGAGTTTGCCCGTTGGCTGGCCGAGACGCCTGACGAGCTCTTGGCACAACGGCGACGCGAGGCCGATCTGTTATTTCATCGCGCCGGGATTACCTTCACGCTCTACGGGGACGAGCAGGGCACAGAGCGCCTGATTCCCTTCGACACCATCCCGCGCAGCATCCCTGCCAGCGAATGGCGGATCGTCGAGCGCGGCTGCATCCAGCGAGTCAAGGCGTTGAACATGTTCCTCGCCGACCTCTACCACGAGCAGCGCATTATCAAGGCCGGCATCATCCCGGCCGAGCAAGTGCTGGCCAACGAGCAATACCAGTTGGCGATGCAAGGGCTGGATCTGCACCGCGATATCTACTCGCACATCTCCGGTGTCGATCTGGTGCGCGATGGCGACGGCACGTACTACGTGCTCGAAGACAACCTTCGTACACCCAGCGGCGTGAGCTATATGCTCGAAGACCGCAAGATGATGATGCGGCTATTTCCCGAGTTGTTCTCGGCCCAGCGCATCGCGCCGATCGACCATTATCCGAACCTGCTGCTCGACACCCTGAAAAGCTCCAGCCCGATCGATAACCCGAGCGTGGTGGTGCTGACGCCGGGTCGCTTCAACAGCGCGTTTTTCGAGCATGCATTCCTGGCGCGGGAGATGGGCGTTGAGTTGGTGGAAGGTGCGGACCTGTTCGTGCGCGACGACAAGGTGTTCATGCGTACCACAGACGGACCGAAGGCGGTCGACGTGATTTACCGTCGCCTCGACGATGCGTTCCTCGATCCGCTGGCGTTCAACCCGGACTCGATGCTCGGGGTTCCTGGGCTGCTGTCGTCCTACCGCTCCGGCAACGTGGTGCTGGCGAATGCCATCGGCACCGGGGTCGCGGACGACAAATCGGTGTATCCGTTTGTCACGGACATGATCCGTTTCTACCTGGACGAAGAGCCGATCCTGAAGAACGTGCCGACGTTCCAGTGTCGCAATCCTTCTGAGCTTTCCCACGTGCTGGCCAATCTTCCAGACTTGGTGGTCAAGGAAACCCAGGGCTCCGGCGGTTACGGAATGCTCGTGGGGCCGGCGGCGACCGCGGCGGAAATCGAGTCGTTCCGCGCGCGGATCAAAGCCAAGCCTCACGCGTATATCGCGCAACCGACGTTGTCCCTGTCGACCTGTCCGACCTTTGTCGAAAACGGCATCGCGCCACGCCATATCGACCTGCGTCCGTTTGTATTGTCTGGCCGCGAAACCCGGGTTGTGCCCGGCGGTTTGACCCGTGTCGCCCTGCGTGAAGGCTCTCTGGTGGTGAATTCCTCCCAGGGCGGCGGAACCAAGGACACCTGGGTGGTCGAGGATTGAAGGAAGCCTGCCATGTTAAGTAGAACTGCCTCGGATTTGTATTGGATGTCGCGTTACCTGGAGCGGGCGGAAAACCTCGCACGGATGCTCGACATCAGTTATTCGCTGTCGCTGATGCCGCAGGATGGTCGCGGTGACGGTCTGCACGAACTGGCCATGCCGCTACTGATCACCGGCACTCTGGACGATTACCTGGAACGCCACGGTGATTTGCACGCCGAGCGGCTGCTGCATTTCTTCGCGCTGGACGCGGCCAACCCGGCGAGCATCTACAGCTGCCTGGGCTCGGCGCGGGCCAGTGCCCATGCCGTGCGTGGCCGAATCACCGCCGATATGTGGGAAAACATCAACGCCACCTGGCTGGAGATTCGCGGGATTGCCGAACAGGGGCTGAGTCGCTACGGCATGAGCCGTTTTTGCGAGTGGATCAAGGAACGTTCCCACCTGTTCCGTGGCGCGTCCTACGGCACGATCATGCGTAACGATGCGTTCCGCTTCATTCGCCTGGGAACGTTTATCGAACGGGCCGACAACACGTTGCGCCTGCTGGACGCCCGCTACGAAATGGCCGGCGATCAAGCTGAAGCGGTTAGCGACGGCACGGCTCACGCGTATTACCAGTGGAGTGCGTTGCTGCGTGCGCTGTCCTCTTTCGAGGCCTACACCGAAATTTACCGCGACGCCCCCGGCGCCCGGCATGTGGCCGAGTTGCTGTTGCTGCGCGCCGATGTACCGCGTTCCCTGCGCGCCTGCACCGAGGAAATCGACCAGATCCTTGCCCAACTGCCGGGGGCCAATGGCCGTCCCGCGCAACGCCTGGCAGCGGAGATGGACGCGCGCCTGCGCTACACCGGCATCAACGAAATTCTCGACGAAGGCCTGCACGCCTGGCTGACCGAATTCATCCCGCTGGTGCGCCAGTTGGGTAACGCCATTCACAGTTCCTACCTGGAGGCTGCATGAGACTTTCCATTAGCCACGAAACCACCTATCACTACGAAGATCAGGTGCGGGCGAGCATCCAGTACCTGCGACTGACACCCCACGACAGCGAGCGTCAGAACGTGCTCAGTTGGCAACTTGACCTGCCGCGCCCGGTGCGAGCGCAACTCGATCCGTTCGGCAACATCCTGCATGTGCTGACCATGGACGAGCCCCACGAGGCGATCATCATTGGCGCCCGTGGCCAGGTCGACATCGACGAATTGCGCGAAGCCGAACATGAAAGCCAGTCGGCGCTTCCGTTCCTGCGCTTCACGCGCCTGACCGAAGCCGACGAAGCCCTGCGTGCGTTCGCGGAAAAGGAATGCAAAAAACGCAGGGATCGCACGGCGTTGATCGACTTGATGCATGGCCTGAATTCGCACATGACCTACACGCCGGGCTCCACCGAAGTGGACACCAGCGCCGCCCAGGCCTTCGCCGGGCGTTCGGGCGTCTGTCAGGACCACACCCACGCGTTTCTGGCTTGTGCCCGCAGCCTGGGCATTCCATCGCGTTATGTGTCGGGGTATTTGTACAGCGAGAACAGCGAACACCTGGCCAGTCACGCCTGGGCCGAAGCCTGGCTCGATGACGCTTGGTACAGCTTCGATGTGACCAATGAACTGGCCCGGCCTGAGCGGCATTTGAAACTGGCGGTGGGCCTGGATTACCTGGATGCCTGTCCGGTTCGCGGGATGCGCCGGGGCGGAGGGTGCGAGCAGATGCACGCGAAGGTGTTTGTTTCGCCGATGCCGATGCCCGCTCCGGTTTTCTCAGTCCAGCAGCAATAACCGCAACACCACAACCCCCTTGTAGGAGCGAGGCTTGCCCGCGAAGGCGTAGTGTCATTCACATTGATGTCGACTGACACTACGCCTTCGCGGGCAAGCCTCGCTCCTGCAGGGAATGGATCAGGGCTTAACCTTGCGCCCAGCCATATGCTTCAAATACCCCACCAGCATCTCCAGATCGCTATCCGGCAACACCGTCGCCGCAAACCCCGGCATCTTCGCCTGAGGCCACTGGCGCAAACTCTGCGGGTCTCGAATGTAGCGCTTCAGAAAATCCGCCCCGAAGTACTCGGTCGGGTTAAACGGAATATTCAGATCCGGCCCGAACTGCGCATCCCCGGCACCGTTCAATCGATGACAAGCCAGGCAATTTTTCTGAAACAGCGCAAAGCCTTTATTCACCGGGTCGTCGGCCTTCAAGGCAGGATCGGGCAGCAGGGCAGGGAAGCGCTCGGCCACGGGCGCCAAGCGCTTGATACTCGCCACTTGAAACGGCCATTGCTCCGGGCTGATATTGCCGGCTTGCGGATCGACCCACACCAGATAAAACGGCCCGGCACCTGGTTTCCCTTCAGATAGCGCCGGCCACGGTTTGGCCGGGTCTTCAATCGCCAGCCACGCGCGTGCGCCCTGGGCGTTCAGCAATGGCGCTGCGGACAGCTCTGCGGCAAACCCGTCCAGCGCGACGGCTTGCAGATGGTCGTCAGGCTTGATGCCCGTCAACAGGGCTGCCAAGGGAACAGCGCGATAACTCATCTCCCGCTTGTAGGAAACGTCGTCGCTGATGGTGATGGTCTGGACCTGAGGATGCTTGAGCAACTCCTCTGTCTGCCAGGTGCGACTGCTCGCGCCCAGCTCGAGGTTCAGCTGTGCGGCATACAAGGGCGTGCTGAGCAGCAAGGCCCCGAACAGAATGAGCTTTTTCAAATGATCGCCGTCCATGTCGTGGAAGTGCCGCAAAGGTTGGCACACCCACGCTGGCCCGGGTAGCGAGCCAGTCACATTTTTAAGAGGGCGATGTAAAAACCTGGCGCCGTATTATTTGAATACCGACTAGCCGATCACCTTGGTCAGGTTCGGCAAAATCAACAACAGCGTAGTGGCGAAAAGAATGAGCCCGGCTTGTCGTACTTTCGAATGTTTGAACATGGCTTGACCGCCTTTTTTGTTATTTCCTGATGCCTGCCTGCATAACTCCATGACGGCAGAGCGCTGAACGTCCTGTAAGACAAGTGCCTCGGCAAAACCCGACGACAACTTCGTACATGTTCACCTTAGAGCCCGCGTCACGCTTGGTTTAGATCCATTTCGTATGGTTTGCTTGCTTGATGCTCTTAAAAAGGTATGAGGCCTATTGCCAGCTTCTTGGGCGCCCGTTTGCTAGACAGCTTGGTGACGTCAATCGGTTAATCCTCACGTGAGCGACCGTCCGTCTGAGCGTGTCCGTCAACAACAGTGAGCACTGCGGTCATTGAATCCACGGCGGCTCGGCCTAAGGTGGAAGCTCAGTATTTACTCACCCGCCCAGGTTCGAGGACGTCATGACCCAAGCTTTGATTTTCGACGCGTTACGCACGCCCCGTGGCAAAGGTAAGGCCGATGGCGCCTTGCACAGTGTCAAACCGGTGAGTCTGGTGGCCGGGCTGCTCACGGCGTTGCAGCAGCGCACTTCACTGGACACCAGTCAGGTCGATGACGTGGTGCTCGGCTGTGTCACGCCAATTGGCGATCAGGGCTCCGATATTGCCAAGACCGCGGCACAAGTCGCCGACTGGGACGTCAGCGTGTCTGGGGTGCAGATCAATCGCTTCTGCGCTTCGGGGCTGGAAGCCGTAAACCTCGGCGCGATGAAGGTCCGTTCCGGTTTCGAAGACTTGGTGGTAGTCGGCGGTGTCGAGTCGATGTCCCGCGTGCCCATGGGCAGCGACGGCGGCGCTTGGGCGCTGGACCCGGAAACCAATCTGCACAGCCATTTCACCCCGCAAGGCGTCGGCGCCGACCTGATCGCCACGATTGAAGGCTTCAGCCGCCAGGATGTCGATGCCTACGCGCTACATTCCCAACAAAAGGCAGCGCGGGCGCGGGTCAACGGCTCGTTCAACAAATCGCTGGTGCCGGTGCAGGACCAGAACGGCATCATCCTGCTCGATCACGATGAGTTCATCCGCGCCGAATCCACCCTCGAAGGCCTGGGCAAACTCAAACCGAGCTTCGAGATGATGGGGCAAATGGGCTTCGACGCCACCGCATTGCGCGTTTACAGCCATGTCGAGCGGATCAACCACGTCCACACCCCGGGCAACAGTTCCGGCATCGTCGATGGCGCCGCCCTGATGCTGATTGGTTCCGAGGCCAAAGGCCGTGCGCTGGGTCTGCAGCCTCGGGCGCGGATTGTCGCCACAGCGGTCACCAGCACCGACCCGACCATCATGCTCACCGGCCCGGCGCCGGCCACCCGTAAAGCACTGGCCAAGGCCGGGCTGCGGGTTGAAGACATCGATCTGTTCGAGGTCAACGAAGCCTTCGCCTCGGTGGTGCTGAAATTCATCAAGGATATGGCCATCGACCCCGACAAGGTCAACGTCAACGGCGGCTCCATCGCCATGGGGCACCCGCTGGGCGCCACCGGCTGCGCGATTCTCGGCACGCTGCTCGATGAGCTGGAAACCCGGCGCCTGCGCTATGGCCTCGCGACGCTGTGTGTCGGTGGCGGCATGGGCATTGCCACCATCATCGAACGCCTCTGAGCCTCGACCTTAAGGAACAAGTGACATGACTGAAGCCATTCGTTACGAAAAAGGTCAGGACCAGATCGTGGTCCTGACCATCGACATGCCGGGCCAGAGCGCCAACACCATGAACGCGGTCTATCGCGAGGCGATGGCCGCTTGCGTCGCCCGCCTGGTGGCCGAAAAGGACAGCATTGCCGGCGTCATCATCACCTCGGGCAAAAAAACCTTCTTTGCCGGCGGCGACCTCAATGAACTGATCAAGGTCGGCAAACCCGAAGCCAAACCCTTTTACGACATGGTCCTGACGCTCAAAGGCCAATTGCGCACCCTGGAAACCCTCGGCAAACCGGTGGTGGCCGCGATCAATGGCGCGGCGCTGGGCGGAGGTTGGGAAATCTGCCTCGCCTGCCATCACCGCGTCGCGCTGGACAATCCGTCAGTGCAACTCGGCCTGCCGGAAGTCACCCTTGGCTTGCTACCGGGCGGCGGCGGGGTGGTGCGCATGGTGCGCATGCTGGGCATCGAGAAAGCCTTGCCGTACTTGCTCGAAGGCAAGAAAGTCCGGCCGCAACAGGCCTTGCTAGCGGGTTTGATCGATGAACTGGCCGCGGATCGCGATGAACTGCTGAACAAGGCGCGTGCCTGGATTGTCGCCAATCCGACCGCCGTACAGCGGTGGGACGTGAAGGGTTATCAGATTCCGGGCGGCACGCCGTCGAACCCGAAAGTCGCACAAATGCTTGCCATTGCGCCGTCGATCCTGCGCAGCAAAACACAGGGCTGCATGCCGGCGCCGGAGAAAATTCTTTGCGCGGTGGTTGAAGGTGCCCAGGTGGATTTTGACACCGCCCACCTGATCGAAACCCGCTATTTCACGGAACTGACCACCGGGCAAATCTCGAAAAACCTGATCGGCACCTTCTGGTTCCAGCTCAACGAGATCAACGCCGGCGGCTCGCGGCCCAAGGGGGTTGCACCTTGCGTCACGCAAAAAGTCGGCGTGCTCGGGGCCGGGATGATGGGCGCGGGAATCGCCTTTGTCAGCGCCTCGGCCGGCATTGAAGTGGTGCTTAAGGACATCAACCTCGCAGCAGCGGAGAAGGGCAAGGCCCATTCGGCGGCGCTGCTGGACAAGAAAGTCGCCCGCGGCCAGATGATTGCGGAGCAGCGCGAGGCGATTCTGGCGCGGATCCATACCACAGAAAGCGATGCAGACCTGGCCGGCTGCGATCTGATCATTGAAGCGGTGTTCGAAGATCGCGAGCTGAAAGCCAACGTCTCCTCCGCGGCACAGAAACTCGTCGGCCCGGCCGCAGTGATCGCCTCCAACACCTCGACCTTGCCGATCAGCGGACTTGCCACCGCCGTACCGGATCAAACGAAGTTCATCGGTCTGCATTTCTTCAGCCCGGTTGAGAAAATGCCGCTGGTGGAAATTATCAAAGGCGCCAACACCAGCGACGACACCCTGGCGCGCGGATTCGATTTCGTCCTGCAAATCAAGAAAACCCCGATTGTGGTCAACGACAGTCGCGGCTTCTTCACTTCGCGGGTGTTCGGCACCTTCACCAACGAAGGCATCGCCATGCTCGGCGAAGGCGTGAGCGCACCGATGATCGAGACAGAAGCGCGCAAGGCCGGCATGCCGATCGGGCCTCTGGCGATCTCCGACGAAGTTTCCCTCAGCCTGATGAGCCATATCCGCCAGCAAACCGCCAAAGACCTGCAAGCAGAAGGCAAACCGCTGATTGAGCACCCGGCGTTCGCCGTGATTGATTTGCTGCTCAATGAATACAAGCGGCCCGGTAAAGCCGCAGGAGGCGGTTTCTACGAGTACCCCGCCGGTGGCCAGAAACATCTGTGGCCCGAGCTCAAAACCCGTTTCGAGAAAGCTGACGGGCAGATTTCGCCAAAGGATGTGCGCGATCGCCTGCTGTTCGTGCAAGCCATCGAAACCGTGCGTTGTGTGGAGGAGGGCGTGCTGACCTCGACGGCGGACGCCAACGTCGGCTCGATCTTCGGTATCGGCTTCGCGGCCTGGACCGGTGGCGCGCTGCAGTTCATCAACCAATACGGAGTGAGAGACTTCGTCGCCCGCGCCCAGTACCTGGCCCAGCAGTATGGCGAGCGTTTTGCGCCGCCGGCGTTGCTGCTGGAAAAAGCGGCCAAAGGGGAGGCCTTCTAAGGGACGTATGACGCCTTCCGGGGCTTGCCTTGTTACGGTGTTTCGAGGCAGGCTCTGGGGTGTGCATTATTCCCATCACGTGTCAGGTATTTTTTATGTCGTTACGCATCTGCATTCTGGAAACCGACATCCTGCGTCCGGAACTGGTCGATCAATATCAGGGTTACGGGCAGATGTTCCAGAATCTGTTTTCGCAGCAACCCATCGCTGCCGAGTTCACCGTGTACAACGTGATGCAGGGCGAGTACCCGAGTGACGATCTGACCTTCGACGCCTACCTCGTCACCGGCAGCAAGGCCGATTCCTTCGGCACCGATCCGTGGATTGAAACCCTGCGGGCCTACTTGCTGAAGCGCTATGAGCGTGGCGACAAGTTGCTGGGCGTGTGCTTCGGCCATCAGTTGTTGGCGCTGCTGCTGGGTGGCAAAAGCGAACGTGCGACCCAAGGTTGGGGCGTCGGTACTCACCAATACAAACTCGCTGCCAAGGCGCCATGGATGAGTCCTGTGCGTGAAGAACTGACCTTGTTGATCAGCCACCAGGATCAGGTGACGTCGTTACCGGAAAACGCCACGGTTATTGCCTCGAGCGATTTCTGCCCGTTCGCCGCGTACCACATCAACGATCAGGTGCTGTGCTTCCAGGGGCACCCGGAATTCATTCACGACTATTCGCGGGCGCTGCTGGAGATTCGGCAGGAGGCGCTGGGCGAGCAGGTCTATACCAAAGGCGTGGCAAGCCTTGAACAGGAGCATCACGGCGCTACGGTTGCGGAGTGGATGATGCGGTTTGTGGCGCACAAGCCAGAGGCTGTTTGAAACTTTAAAAGCTTCGCGGGCAAGCCTCGCTCCTACGGGTTTTGTGAGCGACACAGATCCCCGTAGGAGCGAGGCTCGCCCGCGAACATCACAGGCGCCGCAGTAATGGCTACAACCACCCCGACCTCTTGAAACTCGCCCACAAACTCACACACCCCACCGCAATAAACCCCAACACCGCAAAATACCCGTAATGCCAGGTCAACTCCGGCATGTTCTGGAAATTCATCCCGTAAATCCCCGCCACCGCCGTCGGGAACGCCAGAATTGCCGCCCACGCCGCAAACTTGCGCTGCACCACGCTCTGCCGTGACGCCTCCAACAGCACCCCGACCTCGATGGTCTGGCTGGCAATATCGGCCAAGGTCGTCAGGTCCTCCATCTGCCGTGTTACGTGAATCTGCACATCGCGAAAGTACGGGCGCATGTTCTTGTCGATAAACGGAAAGCTCAGCTTCTGCAGTTCCTCACCGATCTCTACCATCGGCGCCGCATAACGACGCAGGCGCAAAACGTCTCGGCGCAGGCCATGCAGCTTCTGGATGTCATGTTCATTCAACGCGCTGCACAACACGTTGCGCTCCAGCTCATCGATCTCGGCATGGATCGCTTCGCCCACCGGCTGGTAGTTTTCAATCACGAAATCGAGGATGGCATAGAGTACGAAATCTTCCCCATGCTCCAACAACAGCGGACGCGCCTCACAACGCTGGCGGACAAGCGCGTAGGACGCCGAATGACCGTTGCGCGCGGTAATGATGTACCCGTTGCCGGCAAAGATATGAGTCTCGATGAACTCCAGTTTGCCTTCGTGCCGGACCGGAGAATACGTGACGATAAACAAGGCGTCGCCGAAGGTCTCGAGCTTCGGTCGGCTGTGTTTTTCCAGGGCGTCCTCGATGGCCAGTTCGTGCAGGTTGAACTGGCGTTGCAGGTTGCTCAGCTCCAGGGCGTTCGGCTCTTCGAGGCCGATCCAGACAAAGTGGTCAGGCTTTGCAGCCCAGGCAGCGCCTTCGTCGAGGGTGATATTGGAGACTTTTTTTCCGGCGCTATAAACCGCAGCAGCAACAACTCTACCCATGATTTTGGTTCACTTCTTATTAGCGCTTTTGATTAACAAAGACCCAGTGGCAAGTCGTGCTCAGCTTAGCCTTGTCTGTTGCTTGAGAGTCAATGAAATCTGCCGAGTTCGCCGGCAGAAGCTCGCTGGCGAAAAAAACCCGCACTAGGCGGGTTTTATTGTTAAGCGGCTTGGAGTTGCCGGTCCATCGACTCGATGCATTCGCGCATTTGCTCGCGGCACTGGGCAATCAGCAGGGGCATGTCGTCCAGGCTCAATCCCGCCGTAGGAATCGCCGGCAGCGAGCGGATCAGAATTTTTCCACTGCGCCAGCGGTTCAATCGCATGTGTTTGACGTAACTGCTGACACACACCGGCACGATCGGCACGCCTGCGGCGATCGCCATCTGGAACGCGCCTTTCTTGAACGGCAGCAACTCTTCACCGAGGTTGCGCGTGCCTTCCGGGAAAACCCAGATCGACGTGTCTTCATGCTGCAAAGTGTGCGTGGTGGTCAGCATCGACTGGCGCGCCTTGTGCGCATTGCCGCGATCGATCAACACATTGCCGGCCAACCAGAACAACTGCCCGAACAGCGGCACCCACTTCAGGCTTTTTTTGCCGATGCACACGGTACGGCGGGGCACCACGTTGCCGAACACAAACAGATCGTAGTTGGACTGGTGGTTGGCGATGATCACGCAGCTTTCGGGTTTATCCATCAATGGCCCGACATCGGCCTTCACCCGCAAACGCAAAATACACATCGCCGGCCACGCATACAGACGCGCACACAACCGGCTGTTGTCCGGGTTGAACGGGCGGCACAGGCCCAGAATCACGCCAAGCACACCGGCCAGAATAAAGTGCAGGCCCATCAATAACATACGAAACACAAACAGCATTTACAGGCCCCACCGGGACAAAAGGTGGCGCAGTGTACGGATGTGCACTGTTTTCGGCAATTGCCGCTATAGAGGGAGGAGATAGGCGATGTTTGTGCGCATGTTTCCGACTTGTGGGTCAGAGGCGTGCTAGAGCGGTTGTGGGATTTTCAACAGCGTGCGTATGAAAAAGCCCGACACGACGGTCGGGCTTTTCTGTGAAGCCTGTCCGGGCTTAACCCATGTGTTCCTGATCCAGGATGATCGCGTTGTCCAGCGTATCGAGGAGCGCCTTGCGCACTTTCAACTTGGTGTTCTTGTGCGCGGTCATGTTGATCTTCTTCAACTGACGCGCCGCCGCCAGCGCAGCACCTTGCAGCTCTTCGGCCGACACCACAACGTCGAGGAAACCGGCATCCACAGCGCTCTGTGGATTAAACATCTCACCGTTGATGACGGAGCGGTGGAACGCCGATTTGCGCAGACGATCACGCGCGATCTCGATACCGGCGTGGTGCATGGTCATGCCGATCTGCACTTCGTTCAAACCAATGCTGAACGGGCCGTCGACACCAATGCGGTAGTCCGCCGACAACAGCAGGAAAGCGCCCTTGGCCACCGCATGCCCAGGGCACGCCACAATCACCGGGAACGGATGCGACAACAGACGACGAGCCAGCGTCGAGCCGGCCGTCACCAGCGCGACCGCTTCTTTCGGGCCGGACGTCATCACCTTCAAGTCATAACCGCCGGACAGAATCCCGGGCGTACCGGTAATGATCACCACCGCACGATCAGTCACCGCCTGATCCAGCGCAGCATTAAACGCAGCAATCACGTCCGGGGAAATGGCATTGACCTTGCCGTTGCTCAGGGTCAGGGTCGCGATACCGTCTTCGAGATGGTAGGAAATCAGGTCGCTCATCTTGTGTTCCTTTTGTTTTTAATAGGCTGAAACCCTTTTATTTAAAGGGTTTGGTTGATTTCTTCGGGTTGGGTCTGTACAGCTTTTCTTTGTGTGGTGTCCACAAAGTGTCCACGGCTGCCAGCGAGAGGGTTCAAATTGACAACCTCCGCAAGGTGGCCGGGGCTGAAGTGGGCATAACGGATAGTCATTTCCAGTGTTGAATGTCCAAGCACCCGCTGCAATGTGAGGATGTCCCCGCCGTTCATCATGTAGTGACTGGCGAAGGTATGACGCAGGACATGCGTAACCTGGCCCTTTGGTAAGCCAAGGTCTAATTCGTTTACGACATCGGAAAAGGTGTACCAGGTTTCCCGGTAGGAAGACTTGAACGGCATAGCTTCTGTAAGCAATTTCTCCAGCGCCGGCGAGATTGGAACCGTGCGGTTTTTGGCTGACTTCGTTCGAGTGAAGTGAATGCGACCGTCCCTCACTTGCCCTGGCTCCAGATTTGCCGCTTCTGCCCACCGTGCGCCAGTTGAAAGGCAGACGCGTGCGATGGCGCTAACGTCTGACTCGTCTTCGTCAAGGCGCGTCAGCAGCAGCGATATTTGATCGCTGGACAGATAGGCCATCTCGCTTTGATCGAACTTCAAGGCCCGGACCTTGGATAACGGGTTTTCCCCTGACCACTCCCCCAAGCGCTCCAGTTCATTGAACACAGCACGCAAGTAGCTCAGTTCGTGGTTTGCCGTGTTCGCTGTGATCGGCGTCGTGGCTCCGTTCCGTTTGCCATCTTCGTCTACTTTTGCGCGGCCCCATTTACCGGCGAGCCGATCTGATCGGTATTGGGTAAAGCTACTCGCGGTGAAGTCGGTAGCCCGAGGATCGCCCAGGTTTTTGACCATGCGCTCAAGGAAGGCTAGGCATTTTTCACCTCTCTTGAGGTGGCAGCCGTGGAGCCTGAACCATAGAGAAACGAGGTCTGAAAGCCGGCGTTCGTCCTGTTTTGGCTTCTTTTCAAACTCGCCTTTGGCACCGTCCCCCATCAAGCGACGTTCGTAAACCATTGCTTCGTTTTTGGTTCGAAATTTTTTCCTAACACGTGCGCCTGCGCGGCCATCCGGCCGACAGTCCACGAGCCATTCACCAGACTCAAGCTTTTTTAATGACATAAGCCGCACACAAGTCGGATGGAAAAAAGGCTCACAGGACAATCCTTGTCAGAGGTTAGAGAGGGCTGATCTGGCCGCATTCTGGTGCTACGTCGCCGGTCATTAACCAAAGCGTGTATTTCTTGAAACGCGGGTGGTTGACGATCTTGAAAATGGGTGGGGCGCCCATTTCAGCAATGCCTGCCTCGTATTTTTTGTAGCTGCTGATGCTGATTTCCATCACCTCGCAGAACTCATTTTGAGTGAGCGCTTCCTTCGCCCTGATCGCCTTCAGCTTCGCTGGAATTTCCACGATGTCTCCCTTGACAAGTTCCA
The DNA here is from genome assembly GCF_059695705.1 of Pseudomonas sp. LBUM1669. Lineage (NCBI taxonomy): Bacteria > Pseudomonadati > Pseudomonadota > Gammaproteobacteria > Pseudomonadales > Pseudomonadaceae > Pseudomonas > Pseudomonas sp. LBUM1669. The sequence continues at coordinate 2,122,481 of NZ_CP166784.1, forward strand.
TGCATGGAACCAAGATAGTTCCATATCTGGAACTTTTTCAGAATATATACCCACGGAGAATACCAAATGCAGGTTGTAATCGACACGCCATACGTGACCCCAGATGAGTTTGCGCGTCGTGCTGGGCTCTCGGAGCGCTCTGTGCGTCACAAAATAGACCAAGGAATGATTCTGGTCAGAGAGAAAGAGCCAGGCCAAAAGAAAGGCACGGTCTTCATCAATATGGTCTACCTGGCTATGGAGGCGACGGAACAGGCCGAGCGTGTTCGGGGTGGGAAAAGTAAGAGCAAGACTGGCGAGCAGTAAGGGGCCAGGGAATGCAATTCGAAGACATCTATCGCCTGGAAGTGGTCGCCGCGTTGGAGCATGACCACGAGCTGGATTTTAAGGACATTGGCAGTACCTACTTCCAAAAGGGAGTCTGCCCAGGCTGTAGCGAACGCACGCTGTACATTGCCCGCAAGCAGCCCTACCAACTCAAGTGCAACCGCCTGATTCAGTGCCAGTTCGAAGAAAAGACCCGGGAACGTTACAGCCATCTGTTCGAAAACCTTAGTGAACGGTTTCCTCGTACCGAGACAAATCCGAATGCTACGGCCGACGCTTACTTACAGCGTAATCGCGGTTTCGATATCAGCAAGATGAAAGGCTGGTACGTGCAAAGCAGACGCAAAATGAAGGATGACCAGTGGGCGGACACAGTCCGTTTCCCGCTCTGCGACGGCTATTGGGAACGAATCATTGACGCGACGATGGTCACGGCCAATGGCGGGGACAAAGCCGGCATCAAGTACAAGATGTCCTACAAGGGAGGCGCTTGGGTTCCGCCAGGCATGTCGATCGAGCAAGGGGATACCGTCTATGTCGTTGAGGGCATCTTCCATGCGATCGCTTTGTTTCTGGCTGGCTACAAGGCCGTCGCGTCTATCTCAGCCAACAACTTCCCCTGGGACATGATCGAGGCACACAAAGGCCTGAAGGTGCGCTGGATCATCGCCTTGGACGATGACGCGGCCGGCCACTCAGTTATTCCGAAGTACCGCAGCCAGTTGCTTGCCCGTGATGAACTGGCATGGGTAGCCCTTGCCGGCAACGACCGCGATTGGGACGACGTCTATCGCGACGGTCAGTTGAATGATCAATTTATGCAGGAGGCCAATTACCAGGGGCGCATCTTTGTTGCCGAGAGTCCTGCAAAAAAGGCTTACCTGCTGCACAAGAAAAAACCGCTCAACTTCTTCCTACTGGACTTCGGCGAACGGCTGTACTCCGCCAAGGTGAACTCCGACCTGAACAAGCCGCGGGAAGATGAAGAGGCGGTCCCTCGCGAGCAGCTGTTCTACAAATACTGCGACATCAAGCAGGTGGCCAACTGCGTGCCGCAGTTCGAATACATCCAGCGAGATGCGATCAGCGGTGACCAGCAGTTTTTCTTCCAATTCAACTTCCCCAACGCGGCGCAAAACTGCAAGGAACCGTTGGCGCCGAACTCTATCGGTGATCCGCGGAGCTTCGCCAAATCGCTGCTGGAACGCACCCCAGGCGGCAACTTCGAAGGCGGGGAAAAGGTCTTGGCCATGCTGCGCAGCAAGTGGCTGGATAACGCCCTGACCGTCCGGTCGCTGCCCTTCGTCGGCTACGACGCTGCCAGTAAGACCTACTGCTATCAGAAGTTTGGGTATCACAAGGGGCGTGAGTACATGGCCAACAATCACGGCTACCTAGAGATTGGGAAAGCGGGCCTAAAAACCTCGCTCAATAGCCTGGCCATCGTCCGTGGTTCTGATTTCGATCCGAGTTGGTTTTCTGACTTCTTTGCAGTGCATCACTTGAACGGGCTTGCCGTGTTGTCGTGGTGGACCGCGACGTTGTTCGTCCAGCAGATCCGCAGCAAACAAGAGTCCTGGTTATTTCTGGAGCTGACGGGGGACGCCGGTGCCGGTAAATCCAGCTTGCTGCGCTTCCTGTGGCGCTTGCTCGGGCGCTCCAACTATGAAGGCATCAAACCCAACAGCGACGGCGCCAGTGCCATCGGTCTGACCCGTGCGCTGTCCCAGGTCAGCAACTTTCCGGTGGTATTGATCGAGTCTGACAGCCAGAGCGTTGACGCCCAGGGCCGCACCGTTATCAGCCAGTACAACTGGGAAAAGTGGAAACCGCTGTTTGACCACAACGCCACGCTCCGCACGGTGGGGGTGAAGTCCTCGAGCAATGACACCGACAGTTTGATCTTCCTGGCCGCGTTGTGCATTTCGCAAAACGCCAGTGTTGAGGGCTCAGAAGCGATCCTGACCCGGATCGGCCACCTTCATGCAACCCGGGCACACCACACCCCGGCGTTGAAGGCGCTCGCCACCCGCTTGAACGGATTTCCTGTCGAACAGCTGTCGGGTTACCTGGGGCATTGCCTCGGGCAGGAATCAGCCTGGCTGCAGCGCTATTTCGATGCGTTCCCATTGTATGAGCAACGTCTGCAGGCCAACCCGGTGATTCAGCATCAACGGATTGTTCTCTGTCATGCGCAGATGATGGCTGCCGCAAAAGCCACTCAGGGACTGTTTCCCGACTGGGGTGACGACGCTTTGGAACAGGTCATCAAGCACATTGAGCGCCGCGCCATCGATCGGCAACAACGCGTCAGTACCGAGAACCCAACGGCGGGACGCTTCTGGCAGATCTATCACTACCTCAATGAAAGAGTGGTTTCGATCAGCGACGAAGCTGGCGATCGTGAAGTCATTCAGGAAACGCTCAATCACAGCGCTGACAAAGACCTGATTGCTATCAACATCGAGCACTTCCACAACGCCTGTCGCCTCGCGGGCCAAGAAGTCATTCACGCGACACAGCTGCACCGCGCACTGCCGCTCAGCACCTCACACACCTTTGTTGAGACTCGAAAAGTTCGCTCGGTCATTGAGAAGCGCTCGCTCAACTGCTGGCTGTTCCGGAAGGGGAGTAAATCCTGATGAAGGTCCTGTGGATAAAAAGGCGTGTAGGGGGGCAAACCAGTGTTTTTGAAGGAATGCGAGTGTGGCCACTCAATGGCCGGAATATCTGGAACATGAATATCTATAAGGAAAATATCTATAAAAAACATATAGATAAAACAACATGCCCCATCAATCAAGACCGGAACACGCTGGATCACACCGGAACATCTTTCCGATCCCTGTTCCGCAAGTGTTCCGTCAAGGCCATTTGCCGGAACTCCTCGCCAGCCCTTGTAGATCAGGGCCTACAGCAGATTTCGAAGAAATCCCGTTCTGCGATGTTCCGGCTCTGGGTCGATAGCAGTAATCACCCTGAAAGCCCCGTAAACAGCGGGTTCGCCATTTTCAACTTTTAGTCGTTCTGGATGTTCCAGGGTACACCCGGGCACACGCGGTATTTTTTGGGCCAGGAGCCCGATTCAACCAGTAGAAAAGGGAGCAACACCATGCAGGTACAAGTCATCACCGGTGAGCAGCGCACCGGCAAAACCACCCGATTGCGAGCCATCCAAGCCGAATTGAAAGGCCAGGGGATCGAGGCGCCAATCATCGTCGGCGAACACTGCACAACCCCGTTCTTCATCACTCGAATTGCCGATCAGGCCATGGCCGGTAACAAGCAATTTCTGGCAGACGACTGCACCCGGTTCCAGATCCAAGCCGTTATGGAATTGAAAGCGCGGGGCATTCACTCGGGTATCCCATCTGATTTCGTGGTGCACCTGGTGCGCCAGGCCTGAGGGGGAAAGTTGCAATGATTCTTCGCTACCGCGCGAACACTTTGCCCGGCCAGTTGCCGCTGCCGTCCGATTACGTGGCGCAGCGCACAGCCGAAGACCTAGCCGAACTGGCGGCCGCCGCACATTGGAGGGATCACCCAGAAGACGCCCCGACGTTTATCACCGTCGTGCACATGCAGGACGTTGACGGTGATGACTTGGGGTTGTTTGAAGTGCGCTGTGAACAGCGCCCGGTATTCACGGCGAGCCGATTGCGGCAAGCGTGAGAGAGACGGTGTCGAGGAGTTCGCACCTCCCCGACACCAACCACTACAAGAGGAGCAACACCATGCAAGCACAGCACCCGAGCAGCAGCAGCCACAAGGCTATCACACAGCCAGAGCAACGCCGCGGCACCATTAACACAACGCGTCCAATGTTGGCCGTCGCCGTGATCGGCGCGGCGCTGATTGGTTACCTGGTCCACAAGACACCCGAAGCCCGAGAGCGCCTAGAAAACTTGGCAGACATGGCGCAAGCCTTGGGTGAATTATCTGATCGCGATGCCGCCGTAGTCGCGCAGTTGCTCGCCAAACCTTCGGAATCACAGGATGTATCCCTATGCTGATCGACAGACAATTCATTGCCGTTTCGGACGACCAAGAGCAAAAGGCTCGCCAGCAACTTGAACTGCCGACTGACTTCCATTTAGTAGAGGCGACTCGATTGCTTCAACACGAAACCGGCAATGGCCTAGTGCAAATCCCGCTGCCTGGTGGGCAGGTCGTTGCAGCTTTCGAAACCGCTGATGGCCGCCGACGCTACGGCGTGATCAAAATTGATGGTTTGGTGTGATGAGGTGCGAAACACTTAGCCGTTAATACTCCCATATCCTGAACGTAAAGGGCGCCTTGTAGGCGCCCTTTTTTACAAGTCCGATGAGTCAGTGCTGAAATGTCGGATTGTTACATTACTGTAGGTGCTATTCGGCTCTTCATGATTTGCAGTGTGCCTAGTTTTGTGCAATATCATTATACTTAGCGTTATGGCGCCTTACGGTTTTAGTGTATTAGCGCTTTAACGTTTTTGTGTTAAGTGCCTTCTGAAGGTTATGGATGTTTGAATAAGTTAAAAAGTGGGAGTTTGTACTTTTGTACTGACTCTCTTGAAACCGAAAAGGCACAGCCGCATACCCCTAGCCCTAACAGGCACGGGGTGAAGTCACGGATTTTCGTGTGCCGGCGGCCCCCATAAAAATAAAATGACCTATCTTGAAAGTTTTACAAGGATTAAAAAAAGCGCTTGACGATTCAAAAAGCCACTAACTAAACTTCGGCCCATCGAGAACCGCCAAACAGGAAGTTTTACAATGATGGACGCCGGACCAAAAAAAACAGAGCTGATCGATGAGGCGCATAGTCTCGGAAATAAGTTCATATTTTTGATGGGTGCGTCAGCCTCAGAGCTTCAGTTATCTGAGCGCGCTAGAAATGGCTTTTTAGAAATGAGTGCTGATGTTATAAAAAATTTCAGCGAATTTGAGATTAAGTTAAAAAACTATAGGGCGAGTTGAGTACCCAGCTGATCGAATAGCTCGCGTTGTTGGGCGCGGGTAAGGTCGCGAAGTCGATCAAACACTAGGCGATCACACGATTGGGCAGAAGGGCTCAAGGTGTGAGAAAAAGTGAGGTTAGCAACCCACGTATGACCGCACGCCGCGTCACCACATTGGCAGTAAAGCTTGGCAAACTCTTTCGAAAGATCATCTCGCGAAGCGATTCGTCCTTTACTGCCACACTCTTTGCAATACACCCGCATAACGCCCCTTCCCCAAGGTTCCATATAAGGCACTATTTTGCCACAGCAAGTAGTGCTTTACTCATTTCCTGTCCCTGATATCAAGGGGACTCCTCAACTGCTGGAGACTCCCGCCAGCCAATCCACCGATCTGGTCTCAATGAGTCGTTGAGCTGATTGAATAACTGGCAGATCGGGCGAATTTCATTGCTGGTGTATACGCGATCGATCTTTTCGATATCGCCAAAGCCTGCGTTGTTTTCCGGAATGATGCCCGCTAGTGCGGGGTTCATCCGCCAGGCAGCGATCACGTCATTACGCGTGATGTTCTTGACCTTCTCCAGCTCGTCCTTGGCCTGGAAGTCCCCCACCGGGATGATCTGAATCGCTTTCTCGGTACCGCCCGGGATGTTCACGAACAGCGATCGAAAGTTACCCACACCCTTGCTGGCACTGATCTGATCGCGCAGAGACACTTCGTCTTCTTCGGTCAGGTTCGGGTCGTTGGTGTAGAAGATGTAGCCTGCGTGTGCACCGTTGCTGTAGTAGCGCCGGCGAAAGAGGGTAGCGGCCTCATTGAGCAGCAGCGCCTGCATGCCACCCAGGTACTCGGGCACGCCATAGATGTTTTGTTCCACGTCATAGTTCATGACGTGCTCAACCTCGTCCTCGCTGAACTCCAGCTCTTTGCCGTCTTTCTGCAGCATCACAAACCCGCCACCCACTTTCACCCGCATGTTGATCGCCGGCAGATGATCCATCTCCAACACCTGGCCGAAGGCATTGCGGTTACGGCGAAAATACGCCTCGCCGAACACCATGAAATCCAGCGCTGCGCAGCTCATGGTCTTGATCGAGCAGCCTTTGGACGATACGAACTCACGCAGCAACAGGTTGCGTTTGAATCCCGGAATAGCGCCGTGATGCGCGTTGGCGCGTAGCAGTTTGGCTAGGCCTTGGCGCGACACCGGCGGCGTGTAGGTTCGCCCGTCGTGGGTGGCGAACACGCCCAGGTAATGCCCGATGTTTTCGCTCAGTACCTGCTCCGGCGCACCGAATGAAAAGGCCCGCATCGGACCGGTTGCCGGTGGTTGCTGCTGATTTTTTTCTGGTTTGCCCATGGGTGCTTGATCCGCTGAAGGTGTAGCGGCTGCGCCGCTGTTTGTTGGTGTTGAGGGGTTCATGGGCGAGGGCATGCATGATCGCCCAGGCAATGTCGGCGTGGCCGGAGGCGTCGGTGCGCGAGGCGCTGTAGGTCACTTGACCGCCGCCGGTGGTGCCGCGCTTGATCGTCAGGAAGGCTTGTGCGATATCGTTCCAGCCGGCGTCCCACTCGATGCGGCTGCCTTGGATCGTGTCCTGCGCCTTGAGCACCAAGGTGTTTTTGGTCTCAAGGCTGTAGTGGATCGAGGTCGCACGCGGGTAGAAGTCGCGCACCAGGTCGAACACGCCATAGCCGATGCCGGTGGTGTCGATGCCGATGTGCTGCACGTTGAAGCGCTCGGTGAGTTTTTTGACCTGCTCGGCCTGGTACTTGAACGACTGCCCCCGCCAGCTGTGCTTTTCCAGAATCCGGAACTTGCCGCCGTTCTCGAGCGGTGGGGCGATGACCACGCAACTGGCATCGTCGCGGGTGCGGCTCGGGTCGTAGCCGATCCAGACCGGGCTGTTGCCAAACGGACGCGGGTCGTCGGGGTCGTAGTCGGTCCACAACGATTGGTCGGAGTAGCAACGCTCCAGGTCTGCCAGGGAGAAGGCGCTTTGTGTGCTGTCAATAAACTTGCACATGAACAGCTGCTGAAATTTGTCTTCGTCGTACTCCAGCTGCAGCTGCTCGAGGTCGAACAGATCGCAACCGCCAGTGATGGCGTCGAGAATCGTAATGACCTTGCGCCATTGCCCGTCCGGACACAGCGAACCCGCCGCCGCTTGCGCTTCACTGGGCCACGGATCCTTGGCGTTCTTGCGTTTGCTGTTGCGGAATTTCTCGCCGGTCCAGAACGGATAGGCCTGGTGCGACACGGCGCTGGGCGTCGAAAAGTAGGTCTTACGCCACTTCTTGTGCGTGGCCATGGCACTGGCGACGGTGTTCAGTTTTTCGAAGTCGCGGATCCAGAAATATTCGTCAACGTAGACGTGGCCATGGTGACCCTGGGCGGTGCTGCTGTTGGTGCTGAGAAAGCGCAGCTCGGCCCATGGCTTGCCGTCTTTGCTCAGGACGATCGGGTTGCCGGTCAGCTCCAGGCCGAACCACTCTTGGGCGAACGACACGATGTAGCTACGGAAAATCTCGGATTGGGCGCGGCTGGCGGACAGGAAAATCTGGTTGTCGCCGGTCAGCACGGCGTCCATGAAAGCTTCGCCGGCGAAGTAGTAGGTCAGGCCCACCTGGCGGCTTTTGAGAATGTTGCGGATCCGACTCGTCAGCGGATTCTGTTTGGCGGCAAACAGCTCCTTTTGGTAGCCGTACATTTTGCTGATGAACTTGTCGAGAAAGTCGACTTCGGTCAGTTCGCCGACTTCGTTTTTAGCCTTCTTCTCACGCTTCTTGCCGCCCTTGTCGTGGCGATCGCCTCGCTCTCGGCGCTCGCTGCGTTGCCCTTCACGGCGCTGGCCATCGTCCGCCGGCGGATCACCGATCGGCGCCGGTAGCGGTTTTACGGATTGCTTCAAAAGCCGATCGCGAATGGTGGTCAGTCGATCGAGTTCGTCCAGGTCTCCTTTGGTTAGCGACGTGGCTTTATCCAGGAGGAGGGTGATCCGGCGTCCGACGGCGGTCAGCGGTTCTTCATCCGACAGCATGTCGTCCCAGTCACCCTGGCGGATCCAGTAGTAAATGATCCGGATGTTGGGCAGGGACAATTGCGCCTGAATTTCACGCGGCTTGCAGCGGCGCAAATAAAGGCGTTTGGCGGCTTCTTTTAGTTCGGGGGCGTATTGCATGGCCGCAGTCTATGCGGCGAAAACGCCGGAAACGCGGGGTTAAAATCCGTGTTCGTCCTATATCTGCGAAATAGGACCATCGCAAAAGTGAACCGTTTGTTTGGTGGTCGGCCGGTGCCTATCGTGGTGGCTCAAATCACCGATTGAGCGCAGTTATCGCCCATGCCCCGTTCCCTTGTTTCGTTCTGGAAACGCGTCGCCACCAGCGGCACCACCGCTGACGGTCGTGAAATCCTTCCCCAGGAACTGCGCGATATCGCTGAGACCTACAGCCCAACCAAGTACACGGCGGTGATCTGGTGTGAACACGAACGCTGGCCCGGTGCCTACGGGACCGTCTTTGCAGTACGTCTGGTGGAAGAAGCGGATGATCTGGAACCGGGCCAAGTCGGTTTGGAAGCCCAGCTCAAGCCTAATGACAAGTTGCTCTGCCTCAATGACCAGGGCGAGAAGCTGTTCACCAGCATCGAAATTACCCCGAACTTCGCGAACAGCGGCAAAGCCTACCTGTCCGGCCTCGCCGTGACCGATTCCCCGGCCAGCCTGGGTACCCAGGAACTCTACTTTTCCCGCAAGACCGGCGAGCCCGTGCATTACGCCGCCTCTGTTCCTCTCGGCGAGTTGGGTGATGAGGAGCCAAAGGGCGAAATCGGCAAGTTGACCAGCCTGCTGGCCCGCCTGTTTAAGCGCTTCGCTGTTGACGACACCGCCACCGAAACGACCACTCCCACCGAGAGCAAACCCCCAATGGATGAAGCTACAGCCAAGGCGTTGAAGGCCTTGAACGAACAACTCGGCCTTGTCGTCACCGGCCTCGCCGCCGTGATCGAGCCCGTGACTGTTGAAGTCACCGCCCCGGCTACCACTGAAGTCGATGACGTCAAAGAAGCCGTTGACGCGATCGTGACCCAGGCCGAAACGGATCGTGAGTTCGCCAAGCAGGGCGGCGACAACAAGCGTCTCGATCGTATCGAAGCGCTGCTGGAAAAAGCCTTCAACACCACCACCGGTCTGCCGCTGCCGAAAACCACCGGTTCCACCGACACTAAAAAGCGGGTGCTGTGACATGAGCCAGCAATCTTTGAGCAATCGCGCTCTGAAGCAATACGCCGCGCTGCGTGAAGCGATCGCCGAGACCTACAGTGTCGACGTCTCTCGCCAGTTCAATGTCGAGCCGAGCATTGCCCAGGAACTGAACGACAAGATCACCGAGCGTGCGGATTTCCTCGAACGCATCAACGTGGTGCCAGTCACCGAGATCAAGGGTGAAAAGGTCATGTTCGGCGTGAATGGTCCCGTGACCAGCCGCACCAACACCAAGACCACCGACCGCGAAGCCAAAGACGTTTCCGATCTGAACGGCCTGGGCTACGAGCTGTTTCACACCGAGTCGGATGTCGGCCTGCCGTTCGCCAAAATCGACAGCTGGGCGAAGTTCCCGGACTTTGCCGATCGCTACTCGGCGGCCGTGCAGAAACAGATCGCCCTGGATCGCATCATGATCGGCTGGCACGGTTTGACCGCTGCCATCCAGACCAATCTAGCCACCAGCCCGATGCTGCAGGACGTGAACAAGGGCTGGCTGCAATTGGCCCGTGAACAGATTCCTGAGCAGGTGCTACACGAAGGTAAAACGGCCGGGAAAATCACCCTCGGCGCCGGCGGCGATTATGAAAACCTCGACGCCCTGGTGCATGACACCAAGCAGATGATCGACTCCGTATTCCGTGACGGCGGCGACCTGATCGCCATCGTCGGCAGTGACCTGTTGGCCAGTGACAAGGCCAAGCTGTATTCGAACCAGGCGGGCAAACCCACCGAGAAAGAACGCATTGAAAGCGCCCAGGTCATCGCGACCTATGGCGGTCTGCCGACCTTCACCGTGCCGCACTTTCCGGTTAACGCCGTGGTCGTCACCAGTTGGGACAACCTGTCGATCTACTTCCAGGACAGCAGCTGGCGCCGTCACCTGATCGAGAACCCAAAGCGCTCCCGCGTTGAGGATTACAACGGCCGCAACGAAGGCTACGTGATCGAGCAGCTGGAAAAATTCGCCGCCGCTGAACACGTGGAGTTGATCTGATGAGCCTGGCCCTGGCGCACAAACGCCGCATTCAGGCCGAAGGTCCAGCCGCTGAAGGTGCCAGTGCAGCAGCGGTGGTGTATTCCGCTTCCACCGCGCTGGCCAGCCCAGCCAACGCCAAAAAACACCTGAAGCTGATGGAAGACGCATTGGCCCAGGACCTCGAGCGACTGAGCGCGATCGATAACCTCGGATTGCGCCAACAACTCAAGCGTGACGAGCTGGTGCCCAAGTACCTGGACTACGTGCAGCGTTACCGGTGTGACAGGTGCCATCGACTGGTCAGCGGTAGCCTACATGCTGACCGCGCTCTACATGGTGCTGCAGATCGTGCTGCTGGTCCCCAAGTACCGTCAGATGCTGCGCGACTGGAAGGGCAAGTTATGAACCTGCGCACCAAGATCGCCACCGGCGCCATTGCGCTGGTCAGCGCTTCCTTGCTCGGTTTTCTAGGTCAATGGGAAGGAGAGGGCCAGAACATGGTCTACCCCGACCAGTTGGCCCGGGGACTGCCAACGGTTTGCAAAGGCATCACCCGCCATACCAGCCCTTATCCGGTCGTGATTGGCGACTACTGGTCGGACGCTCGCTGTGACCAGGTGGAGCAGTTGGTGATCGAGAAAGGGCAACTGCAGCTGGCCGATTGCATCACCAATCAGCACGTGGGGCAGAACACCTTCGACGCGCTGAGTAGCCACGCGCACAACTTCGGTGTGCCGACGACGTGCGCCAGTCGAGCGGTCGGCCTGATCAACGCCGGACGCATTGCGGACGGCTGCAAGGCGATGGCCTGGGCTCCGGATGGCAAAACACCGGTGTGGGCTTTTGTTACCGACGCCCAGGGCCGCAAACAGTTCGTTCGCGGACTGCATGCGCGGCGTCTGGCGGAAGCGAGCCTGTGCGCGCAATGACCATCCCTCCGTTGCGCCTCGTCCTTTTTCTTCTGCTGTCCGGGCTGCTGGTCTGGATCGCATTTGACCAGGTGCGCGATCAGCTCGAGTCCGCTCGCCGCGAACGCGACGGCGTGCAGCTTGAGGTGACAGGCCTGCGCGAAGCGGCCCGCGTCAGCGGTGAAATGTTGGCCGACCGCGATGCGATCGATCTTCAACGTACCCAGGAGCTGAGCCATGCGCTCAATCAAAACGATGACCTGCGCCGCGCTGTTGACGATGGCCGTCAGCGGCTGCGCCTCGCCGCCACCTGCCGCACCGCAACGCCCGCCCAAACCGGCGCCGGCCGCGTGGCTGATGCAGGCACCGCCGAACTCACAGCAGACGCTGGATCGGATTATTTCACCCTCAGAAATCAACTTGCCCTCAGTCGGCAAATGATCCTGGGCCTGCAGGACCACGTGCGCCGGATCTGCCTGCGCTGACTGTCACCTTTAAACCTGAATGGAACAACGACATGACCGAAAAACGCGATATCACCCTGGAAGTCGGCGACAAAGAATTCACCTTCTCCATGACCCCGCAGGACGTGACCAAGTACTTCAACGCGATGACCGCCAACAACAAGGTGTCGCCGTCGCACAACTTGCTCAGCAACACCGTGGCGGCCGATCAACGCACCGAGCTGCGCACGCTGTTGGCCAACCCGGTGATGACGATGCAGATCTCCGGCGCGCTGCTCGAGGAGTACGCCCCGGACGTTGAAATCATCGTAAAAAAGCACTCGAGCACGCTGAGCGCCTGAGTGAAGACGGACTGGGTCAACTGATGACCTTGTCCAGTCGCTGGCTGCCTGGCGCGGAGCCCACACCCGAGGTGATGGGCGCGGCCAAGTGGCTGGAGGACGAACACTGGAGACGCATGGAAATCGCCGTGGCTAACGGCATCGCTCATGCACTGAATGGATAAATACACATGGCTGACCGCGCTGCTCGCCTGGCCTTCATCTTGAGTCTGACCGACAAGGTCACCGCGCCCCTGGGTAAGGTGAAAATGGGGTTTTCCGACCTAGCCGAAAAGAGCGAAAAGAACATCAAGACGATGGGCTTGGGGCTGGGTGGCATGGTCGGTGCGGGTGTGGCCATTACCGAATCTTTGGCGCCGGCACTGGAGATGAACCGCGCCCTGGGCGAGGTCCGCTCGTTGGGTGTGGCTGAGGATGCGTTGTCCGCGCTCAATCAGAAGGCGTTGGAGTTCTCGGTTACCTACGGCGAAAGCGCCCGGGACTTTGTCGCCTCGGCGACCACCGTAGAGGGCGCCATCAAGGGGCTGACCGGTAATCAGTTGGCGGTGTTCACCAATGCTTCCGACGTGATGGCCAAGGCGACCCGGACCGACGCCGAAACGATGGGGCACTACGTGGGCACCATGTACAACCTGTTCAAGGGCCAGGCCGACGCCATGGGCAAGGGCGAATGGGTGGAAAAACTCGGCGGCCAAACGGCGCTGGCGGTGCAGCTGTTTCGCACTGACGGCGCGCAGTTGAAGGACGCGTTCAAGGAAGTCGGCTCGATCGCCACCACCGCCGGTGTGGACCTGGCCGAGCAGTTCGCCGTGATCGGCTCACTCAGCAGCACCATGGAAGGCGGGGACGCTGGCGGCATCTACAAATCATTTTTCGAGAACATCGGCGGTGCTTCGGAAAAGCTGGGAATGAAGTTCGTCGACCAGAACGGCAAGTTGCTGCCGATGCTCGACATCCTTGGCAAGCTGGAGGGCAAGTTTGGCGACCTGAACAGCGCGAGTACCGGGACCAAGCTGATCGAAGCCTTCGGCGGGGAGGGCGCCCGCGTCATTACCGCATTGACCAAGGACACCGATCGCCTGCGCAACGGCATGGACCAACTGGGAAAAGTTCGAGGTTTGGAAAACGCCGAGAACATGGCCAAAGCAATGGTCGATCCGTGGCAACAGTTCGCCGCTGCCGTCGAGTCGTTGCGCATCGCCTTTGGCCAGGTGCTGATTCCGATCCTGGCGCCACTTATGGATAAGCTGGTGGGTATCGGGAAAACCCTTAGCCGCTGGACGCAGATTTTTCCGAACATCACCCGCGTGATCGGCATCACCACGCTGACGATTTTGGGCATCGTGGCCAGCATGTCGCTGCTCACCCTCGTCGTCGGGATCGCCCGAACCACCTGGCTTGGGTTGGTCACGGTGTGGAAAGTGGTGCAGTTGCTCAATCTGCGCACGGCTGCCGGGTTCGTCCTGCAGAAGCTGGCCATCTTGGCCTATACCGCCGTGATCTATGGTCTGAGCGCCGGACTGGCCGTCATTCGGGGCGCCATGCTGCTGTGGCAGGGCGCGATCTGGCTGGTCAACTTTGCCCTGACCGCCAACCCGATCGGCGTCGTGGTGATGGGGATTGCCGCCCTGGTCGCGCTAGTCATTGCCGCCGTTTACTACTGGGACGAATGGACCGCCGCGCTGCTCAACAGCGAGGCTTTCAAGTGGGTCAGTGACCAGTTCAAAACGCTGTCTGACTGGTTCGGCTCCATGGGCGGCTGGTCGAGCATGGCCAAGGGCGCGTGGGACAGCATCGTCAGCGTCTTTTACAAAGCCATCAACAGCCTGATCGAAATGATCAACAGCATCCCGGGCGTGAACATCGAGGCGCGCTTTGGCGGCATGCCAGAAGTGCCGGGTGTCGACGCGGCGTTGAGCGCGGCCAACGCCGCCAGCACCGCGCAGAAAACGCAGCAGACCATCAATGCGGCAATCCCAAGCCTTTCGCCGTCGCGGGCCTCCGCTGTGCCCCCGGGCGGGTTGCTGACCAGCATTCAGAACACCAGCAGCCAGAACAAGGGCACCCACGTTGAAAACGTGAACATCCACACCGCCAAACCACTGACCCCGCTGGAGCTGGAAAACATGGTCGCGATGGGGGTAGGCGGATGAGTCTCTACATCGATCTGCTGATCACCGAAAACGACCTCACCCTTGACCCTTCCAGTCAGCCGCTGCTGGTGGACGACCGGGCCAGCATCGCCCAGGACATCGGTCACATGATCCGCGAAAGCGGGCTGTTGGTGACGCAGGTCGCCGAGCGCGATCGCTTCCGTCAAGCCGACTGCATTCAGCAACTGGAACTGCTGGTTGAGGCGGACGTGCGCCTGGTACCAGGCACCGTCCGCATCCTTGAAGAAGGGAAGGGCAGGTACCTGGTCACCGCCAAAACCGTTGAATTCGGATCTGTCGAGGTAGTGTTGTGAGTGACGTAGATTTCAAGCAGGCGTTGAGTGACGCCGGTATTCCGACGACCGAGGCCAAGCTGCGCGCTGCATGGGAACTGGAAGTCGTCGCCCAGGGCAGCAAGTTGAGCAACACCAGTGCCTGGTCGCCGTTCTGGCGAGTGATCACCGCCCTGGTGACCAAGCCGGTCATGTGGCTGATCGATTTCATTGCCGGCACCGTGTTGCCGAACTTCTTCGTGAAGACCGCCACCGGTGCCTGGCTGGACATGTTGGCCTGGGCGGTGAACGTCACCCGCAAACCGGCGACCAAGGCCGAGGGGTTGCTGCTGTTCACCCGAAGTGCGCTGGCTGGGCTGTTGGAAGTTCCGGCCGGCACTCGGGTGCAGTCGATCGCGATCAACGGCAACGTGTACGAACTGGTGACGGTGGCAGCGGCCAGCTTTGCCGATGGCGAATCCCAGATCCGGGTGTTGGCCCGGGCCAAGCAGGCCGGCAGCGGATTCAATCTCGCACCAGGTTACTTTTCCATTTTGCCGGAGCCGGTGCCCGGGGTGGTCCAGGTGGTGAACGCTGACGGCTGGCTGAGCCAACCCGGCGCCGACACTGAGCCTGACGACGAGCTGCGTTTGCGAGTGCGCAACCAGTTCTCAGCCGTCAACCAATGGCACACCGATGCCGTGTATCGCGCCATGATCGCCGTGTTCCCCGGTGTGCAGCCCGACGGCGTTTACTTTGAGCACAACGCGCCCCGGGGCCCCGGCAGTGCCAACGCGTTCGTGCTGTTCGAAGCCGACTCGCCGGCGGATACCTTCCTGGCTGAAATCAACCACTACATCCGCGACCAGGGCAACCATGGCCACGGTGACGACCTGCTGGTGTTGGAGATGCCCGCCACGCTGCACACGGTGACGTTGACGGTCTGGCCCAAGGCCGAAGTCGGTGCCGAGCGCTGGCCTGCGTTGAAATCTGACATCGAGCTGTTCATCCGCGCCGCGTTTCGTGAGAGCACCGCCAGCGACTACCAGCCGACGCTGACTCACCC
This sequence comes from Pseudomonas sp. LBUM1669, assembly GCF_059695705.1. Classification (NCBI taxonomy): domain Bacteria; kingdom Pseudomonadati; phylum Pseudomonadota; class Gammaproteobacteria; order Pseudomonadales; family Pseudomonadaceae; genus Pseudomonas; species Pseudomonas sp. LBUM1669. The sequence goes on from NZ_CP166784.1 coordinate 2,138,202, forward strand.
CCAATCGCGTTTTTCCTTTAGCCGCTTGGGCGAGGAACTGCACCAGCAATTCCCAGGCATTGATTCGCTGGACTTTGACAACGCGGACATCATTTCAAAGCTGACCATCCCGCGCCTGTCCGGGGTTGAGGTGATGTTGAATGCTTAAGTTGAGCCTCCCGTTCTGGCTTGACGGGCCGGAGCTGGCCAAGCTGAAAGCGGCCACGCAAGCCTGGTGGATCAAGGTCGAAGAGTGGCTGCACTGGCCGTTGCTGCAGATGGACGCCGAGACCTGCCACTTGAGCGTGCTCGATCTGCTGGCCTGGCAGCGCGACATCCAGCGCTTTCACGGCGAGCCCGAAAAGCTGTATCGCCGGCGGGTGACGGCGTCAATACCTTCAACCTGCCGGACCCACGCGGCAAGTTCATCCGCGTTCTGGATGACGGTCGCGGCATCGATGCCGGCCGGGTATTGGGTAGCTCTCAGGCCGACGAAGTTCGTAACCACAACCACACGGGCAGCGCCAGCGCAGCGGGCGCGCACAACCACACCGCGTCAAGCGATGCTCAGGGTTCCCACAGCCACCAGGTGAAAGAAGGGTCAGCGGTCCCGAGCATGCCGGGTGGCGAGATCTTGGCTTCAGGTGATGACGTGACTCAGGCGGCCGGCTCTTATTCGACGACCTCCGCCGATGGCTTACACGCCCACAACATCAGCGTGAACGCAGTGGCTGCGCATAGCCACGTCATCACCGTCGGCTATTCCGGGGGAGCCGAAACACGCCCGCAAAACATCGCGTTCCTTGCCTGCATTAAGTATTGAGACCCGCCATGGATACCAAAACCGTTTATCAAACCGATCACCTGGGCATCTTCACCGGCAAGACCGTGGCCGATCGTTCGCCGTTGGAACCAGATGTTTGGTTGATTCCCGGCGGGTGTGTTGAACTCGCGCCGCCGGCGGTACCGGAAAGAAAGGCGGCGTTCTGGGATGGTCGACGCTGGCAGTTGGTTGACTCTTATCAAGGGCTGACGGCCTACAACATCCAGACCCGTGAGCCCCTGGTCATCGAGCGTGCGGGTTCGCTGCCGACCGGCTACACGCTGGAAGTGCCAGGCCCGGGGCAGATCTGGGGCAATGGTCACTGGGTTGACGACATCCCGGCCGTGATCGAGCTGCGCTACGTTGCCCAACTGTCGACGGTCAACACGGCTTGTCTGCAGGAGATCACCGGCGGGTTCTGGTCGTCGGTGTTGGGCGATCGCTTTTTCTACGAAACCCAGCTTCAGGATCAGTTGAACCTGACCAGCATGATTTTGCGCGGCTTGGGTGGCGTATTCCCCTGCCAAGATCAAGCCGGGGTGAAAGCCTTTCTGGAACACACCAGCGATCAGCTACGCCAGATCGGCGACGAGTTCACCGACTTTAAGCTGCAACGTCTGCTCAAAGCCAACGACCTCAAGCAAGCCTTGGCAGCGGCGCGATCGACGTCGGATCTGGACGCGCTCAACGCCGTGGTGTGGGAGTCCACGCCGGTATGAATTGGGCACCCATCACCATGCGCTGGCCGGAGCAGTCCACCCAGTGGCTCGCCGACCTCGAGGCGGCCAAGGATTTGGCGAGCAGCGAACTGACCAGCACTGGGCAACGCCTGGCAGGTTTGGCCGATCTGGCCACCACCTCTCCAGGACCGGTAGGTGCTGCTGCAGAAGCGGCCGTGGCCGCTGGCCGCGCCGGGCTCAGTGAGGCCTTGGGCGAAGTACCGGCCTGCCTGGTGGTGACGCCCTTTCAAAGTGGTGTCGGACAGGGGCGTGGTAACCAGCGTTATCTGTCCGCGCCGAACTTGCTGCAGCAGCTGGGCGAGAAGCTGGAAGACACCGGCGACGACGGTCGTCCTGCCGGGGCGCGTTACGCCTTGGCGGTGATGTTCCTGGGCACGCGTTACGACAAGTTCGCGGCGACCTTGTCCCGATTCAACGCCGTGCTGCCCATGCCTGACCTGCAGCGCGCCGAACGGCGAGCGAAAAACCTGTTCGCGCTGGACGCTGAAAAGTGGGAACTGCCTACCGCCGGCACGCTGCCGCGCTGGGGGGCGCTGCCCCTGGAGCGTTGCACCGTGACCAAGGCCGCCACCCAAACCTTGAACAGTCAGCTGTCGGCACTGGAAAGCTACGCGGACAGTTCGCCGATGGCGGACTTGGGGCGACTGGCTGCCCGCAAAGCCAGCCAGGCCCAGGCACAGGCCCAACAGTTGGCCGACCTTAAATCGCAGTTCACCGGCGGCACTGCAGACGACACCATGCGCGCCCGCTTGATCGGTCCGGGGAATGCCGCCGAGTTGCGGCACCAGCTGCTGCAGGACGACGCACCTGGGCACGAGTGGGGATTGTCGGCCGGCGTGCTGTTGGTCGGCTCCCTGAAAGGGTTGGGCTTTGTTCGGGAACTAGTGGGCCTATGACCTTACTGCTTGATGGCGAACAGGTACGCGGCAAAAACCTCAAGGTCACCGCCAACCTGCGAATCGAAAGTGACGACTTGTCCGGACAGACCAGCAACACCGACTCGGCCCACAAAGGGTTCAAGCCCAAGACGCTGGCGGTCACGTTGCTGATTCCGTTTGTCGATGAGTCGCAGCTGCGCAACTTGATGCGCCTGGCCGAGGCGACCGGCACCGGTGGCCAGCTCAAAACCTATCGACTGGTCAACGACACCGCGTCCGCGTTCGGCGTGCGCCAGGTGCAATTCTCCGACGGCGTCAGCGCCCGGGAAGACGACTCGCTTCGTGCCTGGCTTGTTCAATTCACGCTGGCGGAAAAGCTCTCCAACCCCGAGCGGGTCGAGACGCGGCGATCGGCCAAAGATGTCACGCAGCAGGGCGCCCCGGGGCAGTCGGTGACCGCACCAGGTGCAGGTGAACCCGGCGCACCAAGTCAGGAACTGAGCGGTTTTGAAGCCACCCTGAAAAAGCTGGATAACTACCTGGGCGGTGGGGCTTGAGCATGAAACTGCACAAGGTGCTGACCATCGGTGGCGTGGTCTATCCCCTGATCGCCGATGACGTTCGCCTTGAACTGCGCACCCCCGGCCGCGCCACGCTGACCATTCAAGCGGCGGCGTCGGTGAAGGGGCTGGTGACGCTCGATATCGGCTACAACGACAGCCCGCTGCAGCGTCACTTCATTGGGTATGTCGAGCGTTGCACGCCGTCCAATGCGATCGAGCAAGTGCTGTTCTGTCGTGAGCTCGCGGCGATCCTGGCCAACCCCTTGCCGCTCAATCTGCGCCATGCGGATCTGAGCACGGTGCTGAGCGAGATCAACCAGAAAACCGGGCTGAGCTTTCGAGTGCCGGACAAGGCATACGCCAAAGTCAAAGCCCCGTTCTTCTACAACCTGGCCGCCGGCTATCAGGCCATGGACAGCCTGTCCCGGGTGTTCGGGATCCCCGACTTTATCTGGCAGCAGCAAGGCGACGGCGAAGTGTTTGTGGGCAGTTGGGCTGACGGCTTTTTCGGTTCCCGATCGCCGCTGCAGCTGCCCGTCGAGCTCTTCAACGGCTACCAAAACAATCATAGCGCGATGATCGCGGCCCTTCCCGGGTTGCGACCAGGTGCATCCATCAACCAAGGCGAGCGGATCACCAACGTGACGCTCGCCGGCAACCAAATGGCGATCCGATGGAAGACGCAATCCGCCGCAGCGTAGAGCGGCAATTTCCCGAACTCACCGGCGGTTATCACCTGCCGCGCTTCGCCCGTGTGGTGGGTGTGGCGGATGCCCCCGCCGGCGCCGGGATCTGCGACGACTTCCGTCCGCGCTTTGCGGTGGACCTCGAACTGTTGGGTGAGGACGATGAGCCGGATCCGGACTTGCCGGTGCTCGCCGGCGTGCCGCTGCCCATGCCCATGGGCGGCGATGAGATGGGCTTTTTCGCGTTCCCTGAAGAAGGGACGCGGGTCGTCGTGTCTTTCGCCTATGGCCTGCCAAGCAAGCCGTTTATCCAGGCGATCCTGCCGCACGGGCTGAGCCTGCCAAAGGTGCCGAAAGGTGACCAGGTGTGGCAGCACAGCGAGGCGGCCCAGCAACGCGCCGACGCGGACGGCAACTGGCTGCGCCAGACCGATGGGCGGATCCAGGACAAGTCGATCGAACGCGAGGTTGAGAGCCTGAGCAACGTCGAGCGCCACCAGAGCAGTACGGTGGCGGTGGACGACCATTCGACCGAGTCGGTCGGGGGCATCAAGACGATCGAAGCGATCGGCGCGCTCAAGCTGCTGTCGGGCGGATCCGCCAGCCTGGCCGCGCTGGATGACCTGCACCTGGCCAGCGGGCGCGACCTCAATCAGGTGGTGGGCCAAAAACTCAATCTGACGGTGGGAGGCGAGCTGCTCGAGCGCATCGAAGGCGCCCGCCGCAGTATCGCCCCCAAGACCTGGCTGGGTTCTGAGTCGGTGAACGTACTGCAGGTGCTGTGCGATCTGATCGACCTGGTCACGCAGATGAACACCGAACTGGCGGCCCACGTCCACGGACCGAGCCCTGTTCCCGCCAACGCTGCTAACTTCACTACCAACGCCGGTACCGGCCTACAGCTTACTGGGCAGCTCAAGCCCATCACCGGAGCCTAATTTGGAACTCAAGAGTTTTTTTGCACAGGATGACCTGGGCAACGCCTTGCCAGGTGCGACCTGCTACCTGTACGAGCGCGGGACCGAGAACATCGTTTTCGGTTTGCGTAAAAGCAACGGCTTGGGGTTGTTGAACCCTTTCCTGGTCGACGCAAACGGACTGGCGCAGTTTGCTGCACCGAACGGGCTGTATGACCTGCGCATCACCAAAGGGAAACGGGATTACCGTTTGCCTGTCCAGTTCCTGGACGTCACTGAGTCCTTGGCGGAGGCGAACGGCGCGGCGTTACGCGCAGAATCGGCAAGGGACGCCGCCCAGTTGGCCGCCGGCGTGAAAGCCAGTACGGCGGAAGGGTTGCGCACGACAACCGACGGCATGTTCTTCACGGTGGTTTCACCGGAGAACGCCCAGTCGCTCATTCTGTTTAAAAATGAAGCGGGGGTGGCGGTTGAGCAAACGCGCTACCCGAGCTCGACCGCCGTTGAAACGATCAACAACTTCGTTCAGAGCAAATTCAAAGTTCAGAGCGTCAATGACACGTTGGTGGCTGTGCGTGACTCTGCTGGACATGAAACGTGGATGGGCATCAACAACCGGGATGGCGGGCCGAGCAATTGGGCTCTGAAAATGTTGTACAAGTACCTGGGCGTCAAGCCAGCGTATGTCCCGGGGCTACTGTATGCGTTTCCTGATGCCCTGGGGCGTCTGACTGACTTGTCGATCCGTGACACAGACGGACAGGTGCCGGACTGGGTGATCTTTCGTTGGGCCAAGCGGCTGAAACCGCTGATCGGCAGTGACGACAGCCATCCAAAAACCGCTTACAACAACATTTCCAACCTGCCTAAGTTGCGCATGAAACAAGGCCAGATTCGCGCCGGTGTGCCTGGGGTAAAGCTGTACCTGAAAATCATCGGCGACTCATATTCCGCCGCCCACAACTTCTACATGAATGACCTCACCCGATTTTTAGCCAAAGACTTTGGCTTCGGCGGTTCGGGTTACATCGGCTTCAACCACGGCTCGTCCCTGGGCACAAAAAACTTCCTGTACACCAATGGCAGCCTGACCTACTTCGGCGGTAGCTGGACGCTATCGCCACTGGGTACGGCCAGTCCCGATAACAGGACGATCAAGGCGGGGGCTGTGGGTGATTACGTGAGCATCACCGCCGTCGACACCGCGGATATCTCGACCGCAGCGACGAAGGCGAAGCTGTTGTTCCTGGGTGACGGCACGAGTTCCACCCTGCGGTATCGCTGGGGTGATGCCCAGGAGTGGAACACGCTGTCTTTGTCCGGGGTTGGCCCCCAGCAAATGCCTTTCCCGGTCCTGCCTGTCGGCAGTAACTGGAAGTTCCGCATGGAAGTCGTCACCGGCACGCCGACGCTGTTTGGCATCTACACCGAAAACAGTGCATCGGGGGTGGTCGTTTCCAAGTGCGCGGCCAGCGGTTCGGCGTCGGGTGACTGGTACAAGAACGATGCAGCCTGGTTAACGCAGCAGAAGTCCGCCACGGGCTTCATTCCTGCGGACGCCGTGCTGGTGATGCTGGGCGGCAATGACCAGGGCGCGTCGGTTACGCCGGCGACCTTTCTCGCCAACCTGCAGGGCGTGGTTGCGACTCACCTGGAAGTCCATCCCGGGGCATCCTTCATCGTCGCCATGCGTTGGGACACCACGCGATCCAGCCAGTACCCCATGAGTGCCTACGCCAAGCTCGCTGCCGCATGGTGCTGGACGCAGTGCATTGCCTTTATGGATATGCAATACGCCGCCATGGGCGACCCCGCGAAGTACGCCAGCACCGGCCAAACCCCGCTGATCAGTGATGACAAGATCCATCCGGATCCGGCGAAGGGTGCCCCTGTGATTTCTGAATTTTTCTACACCGCGCTGCGCTGAACGCAGTAAGGAGCATCAAATGTTTTCCCTCGTGATTAGCGCACCTGGTGTGTTGTCCAACCCGCTGCCCGATACGCCAACCATCCCTGATGTGCAGTCGAACATCATCTACGAGCTCGATGCCGCCAGTCTGGCAGCGCTGGCCGACGGAGCCGCCATCGACACCTGGCTGGCAAACGGGCCGGCGCCGATCGTCAACCGCACCTTTAATTTCCAGTACACGGGCTGGGGGAAACCGAAGTTTTCGCTGACCGGTGGCCCAAGCGGTAACCCAGCCGTTTTATTTGACGGGACACAGCAGATCGGAAACGGCTCGGGGACGGTCGCGGTCGCGCAGTCGATGACTTACGCGATGGTCGTGAAGGCTTCTGCCTTCGCAGCGAATCAGGCGCGTCTGATGGCTTCGGGTGCCCAGATCCTCGCACCAGGTGCGAATGGCTTCTATGAAAGTATCTCAGCGGCCAGTCGACTGGAAAGCGGTGATAAATCGACCGAGTGGACGGTCATTCTTGCTGTTTTCGACGGCCCAACCTCAAAAATTAAAGTCGGTACCAGCCCTATCGTTGAAGGCGCGACGGGGGCGTCTGTCAGTGGGCGGAATATTCTGGGTGGCCAAGGATCGGCGCTGGCCACAGCAGGACTTGTGGGTGGCTACGCATTTATCCGAGCGTACGACCGAGCTCTGAATAACTCCGATATTGAAGCCGCTTCAGTTGAGCTGCATCGAGCCTACGGCCTGATGTAACGGACAGAAAAAAGCCCGCCAATGGGCGGGCTGAACAACCGGTTATTCACCAGCTTCCGTAGGGGATGCCGTTCTTTTCGATATAGCGTTTAGAGTCATCTTCCAAAGGGAAGTAACTACCATGGGAGAGTCCTAAAGCAGGCCCCTTGGGTTCAATCGTGGCTTGGCCGCGTGCGACTTTAATTGGCCGTTGGCACTGATCTCGCACCCAAATTTGTACTACCCCGCCAGGGGCAAGACCAAGTTGAACAGACCCTCCTGCTCGTAAGTCCTTTACTTCCGGATATTCCAGGCAATCTTTTGTCACTGCATCGCGCAATATTTGCCGCGCACTTTCCGGTATTTCAAACCAACCTTGGTAGGTTTGCGGCTCGACAAGCGATTGCCAGCGCACATAGATACGAACAGGAATTTTGGCCCCTACTACGGTTTTTTCGTTACCCCCAATCCCCTTGCGCCAACCACGAGCGGCGTCTGCTTTACTGCTTTTTCCTCCCGCTGCTACGCCGCTCCCAACTCGACGATACAAGACGCCATCGATATCAACTACCGCACTGTCTTCTACCCAAACCCTCATAAAATTGGGTTCGGTAAAACCGAGTTCCCATGGCACTGCGTCTGGGTCCAGATGCTCTCCCGAAAGCTCTTTCGCTTGGCAGGCACCCACAAGCAAAGCCCCCAACAAGATCCATAGTGATCGCAAAATTTTGACTCCTAGTCGGGTACATGGGGATGTTGTACGCGAATCCCGTCCGTGGTTGGGGCATTAAAGTAGAGTAAACCCGCACTGGTCCGAGGTGTTGAACCTTGCAAGATTGTCGGTGGGTTCCAGCTGGCCGAGGTGTGAATGTACTTCAATTTGAGCAGTTGCTCCTCGGCGGGAGTTGTACTGTAGTCACCCGCGACGAAGCGGTCACACAGCGCCTGAAGCTCCGATGGGATGGTGTAAGTTGGATATTGCTCATCAAGGTGCTCAAACTTAACTCCTCGTTGCTTGGCCAACTCGTACATGACTCGCAGGTAAACCCGCGACAGCTCGCCTCGCACGGATTTCTTGAGCTGCAACGCCGCATAGACACGTTTGTAAGGGTTCAAACGATCCTGTTGAGATGGAGGTAAACCCCGAACATAGGGAGTCACGACCTCCAGCATTTCGGATGGCCAGCCTTTGGCTTCCCACTGCGCCTTCACCTGTTGCGCGTCGCGGTAGATCGAGGTGTATTTCACGTCTGTCGTGACGGGAACATCCAGCGCCTGCATAGGGCTGATCAGCAGGTTCTCTTCGGATTCAGGAAAGTACCCGCCGCCAAGATCCGAGTGGACACCGGGCAATGTGATTTCCAGGTGATCGGGTTTTACTCGATTCAAGGCGAAGTTGGCACGGATTTCATCCCGAGCAGCCAATTGGACTACATTGGGAAACGAGCTGCGAGATAGGTACAGTTTGAGCCCTGGTTGTGTTTGGCTACGTATATAGCCCAGATTGGCCAAGCCACCTACTGACGGCACAGTATCAAACAAGCCAATAAATCCAACGTTGATATCGTGATGGTATTCACCGCTGAAAGTTTCGTGGAAGGCTCGTCGAAACATCTTAATGGTTTGCCCCAAGGGGCCTTGCTGACCTAGAGCCACCTCATTGGCAAAGTGGCGTGCAGCAGCTGCGCCTCGGCTGAAACCAAAAACATCAAAAGTAAGGCTTACGATTTTAGAATCGGGGGAGGTCTGGAAAAGCCGGAAAATCCTTTTCCCAATTTCACGGAAAGCATCCTCTACTTTACCGCTTACGCCCGCTGTCCCGCGCCCCATGCTAGCGCCTAACATGCTGTCTGCTTGACCGGTCGACGTACCTATTCCGTCAACGTAAAGCATCTGGGACACGCTACCCTGGTGCGAGGACTCGTCAATCTCTTCACTTACATAATACAAATCGCTGAGTTTTTTTATGTTCGATGTATCGTTCGCGTAGCTGCTTTCCGGATCAGCCATATACGGTCTGCAACTGGCGTCCAGGTCCTCAGGCTTGATGGCGTGGGTTGCGCCACACAGCTGCCCCATCACGCTGTTATTCGCATTGTTCAATGTGCCATCGAAGAACACGCCAATGCGTAAAGTAATACCCACCGGTTTCTCATCATCGAGCTCTTCTTCCTCTTCTTCCTCCTCTAAAACCGAGACATCAGCAGTTACGGCCGGCGGTAGGGTAGACGCAGGTACAGTGATCGGGGGGGGGTAGCTGGAAGGCTCAACCAGATGCGCGAGCATCGGACCAACCGGCGAAACAGGTGCAGGTGTGAAGTTGTTGCCGATGATGATGCTCGATGACCCACCCGTAATGGTGTCGCCATGCGTTCCTTGTGAGCCGGTGACCAGTGCGGCCTGGCCATTGATCTGAACCGAGGACATGGCGGCCATGGTCAAAATACTGCCGCAGGTGGTGCAGTCAGTTACCCGGGCAGCGGGTAGACCATCAAAAAATACATTCGGTGATCCGGATTCGATGGCTGTTCCACCACAGCGAGGACAGCTCACGGTATCGGTCTTGCGTGCAGCAGGCTTGCCAGTCATTTTTGACTTCCATATCAGATTTCATAGAGGCAGTACCTTGCCCACACTCATAAATAGAAAACAATCAGACGTTTCCCAAACTCGACTACGTAAATAGCTCGTGTCCAGGTGTTGGAACACCAAAGCCTGAAAAATTCCCCGGTTCACAAAAAATCATCGGAAAAAAGCACTTATCCCCCTCCCGCCGACGGTGTTTGCGTTCCTTTTATGTGCAAATCGGGTGGTGGTGTAAATCAAGGCGGCGCCCAAGCCTGCTGCGGGGCCTGTGAGGTATCTGGCTATTTCACGGAGTGCAAGGTTTTGCAAAGAAGTGCAGCAGCTTTGCGCAACACCCAAAGCAAGCCAGGTCGGTGGCCGATTTCTAAAGGCCCCGGTTTGCAAGGGAGTGTCGTTCGAAAACATGCGTCTTATCGAGTTTTTGATTTCTTAATAGCTCGCACCAGGGGAGCTTTTGACGTGTTTCAGAATGGGTATCAAATTGCCTGGAATCCCCGGCGCAGGGGGCTTTCAGGCCGTTTAGCGCATTTCACAGGTGACCAGCGGTGAGATGGCCAATTCGGGTGACCGCAATCGACCCAAACCTGACGGTCGCGACGGGCAGAAATCGGCCATAAGCGGACGTTCGACTGGGAGATGCTTGAAAGCGAATTGCTGTCTTTTCCTGCTCATGATAAGAAAGCCCATCCGTGTACTGGCACCAAGCTACGGAACGACTATGCTCTTCTATTTCTATAAGTAGGATTTGGAGCAAATATGGCTTCGATAGGGATAGAAATTAGAAACTGCAATAATATTGACTTTGCCGCTATTTTGCTTGAGTTACAGAAACTAAACATAAAATTTGCGCCTAATGGCACAGGGAAAAGCACGATCGCCAAAGCTATTCTTCTTGGCGCGAAGCGAGATAACAATCTCTTGGCCGAACTTATGCCATTTAAGCTGCGAAAAAATAACCCTGAAAACAAGCGGCCTGAAATCACAGGCGCAGAACAGTTAAACACGATTATGTGCTTCAACGAAGAGTATGTCAGTCAGTTCGTTTTTCAACAAGACGAATTACTTAGCAACAGCTTTGATATATTCATTAGGACAGAAGTTTACAAGCTTATTGAGCTGGAAGCAGAAAAACTAGTTTCCGACATAAGAGACATCTTTTCAGATAACCAAGAGTTGGAAACCTTAATATCAACGCTAAAGGAAATGGGTGGTGCATTTCGCCTAAGTAAAGCTGGGTTGGATAAAAAGTCTGCCGGCATGAAAGGATTGTCTTCCGGCAATAAAATAAAACATGTTCCTGCCGGCTTGGAGTCCTACACTCCTTTTATCCAAAGTAAACAAAGCGTGAGCTGGATAGATTGGCAGACAAAAGGGTATGAATTTTCAGAACTTTCAGATAATTGTCCTTTTTGCACATCAAATGCAGTGGATAAAAAAGAGCAGATCAGAAAAGTAGGAGAGGAGTATGACAAAAACATTATCAAGAACTTGATTATCATAATTGGAGCGTTCGAGAAGCTCGGCAACTACTTGTCCGACGGGGCAAAAGAAAGAATTTTGGCAATAACAGAACTCACGGAAGGCCTTAACAAAGAACACGAGGAAGCTATTACTACTATAAAAAAACAAATTGATAACCTTGTCGAGAATCTCGAAAGGATCAAATCTGTTTCTACATTTCAATTCAAAGGCAATATTAAAGTAGCTGAGCAATTGCCGGCCTATAAACTTGATCTAAAATTTTTCCCTGAGCTTGACTCGACCAAAATGCAGGCAGCCATCCACCCTATAAACGCCGCGATTGACAAATTGATTGCGCGTGCCGGTGAACTTCAAGGAAAAATCAATCAACAGCGAAGCGAAATAAAAAAGACTGTAGAGCGTCATCAAAGAGATATAAATGAATTCTTATCCTATGCTGGATACAGCTATTCTGTTGAGATTGCAGGTGAAGATGATAAAGCTCAATTAAGGTTGAGACACATTGATCATGAACTGCATCTTAATGGAGGAACTCAGCACCTAAGCTTCGGCGAAAGAAATGCGTTTGCTTTAGTCTTGTTTATGTATGAATGCCTTTCTAAAAAACCGGATCTCGTCATTCTCGATGATCCAATCTCATCCTTCGACAAAAACAAAAAATATGCCATATTAGAAATGCTCTTCCGCAGGGAAGCGAGTTCATGTCTGAAGGGTAAAACTGTTCTGATGCTTACTCATGATGTAGAGCCTATAATCGATACAGTCAGGTCACTTTCAGATAAATTTAGCAATCAAACATCTACCTCATTTTTAAAATTTACAAGCGGGAAAATTTGCGAGTGCACTATCAGCAAAGAGGATATTCAAACCTTTTTCCAGATATGCGAAAGTACACTAGCATCTGAAAAAGACGATATTATTAAGCTGATCTATTTAAGGCGCTCTTTTGAGATCAGCGATAACAGAGGCGATGCTTACCAGGTGTTATCCAACTTACTACACAAAAGAGAGCATGCAATAGATACGAGGGAACAAAAAAACCCTGAAAACTTATATCCCGAGATGGAGCTAGTCAAATTTGACGACGGGCTTACTGATATTCTGACCCATATACCGCTTTTTTCCTATGCCAAATTGTTAAAGCGATTACTTGATATAGATCAAATGAGAGCCCTGTACTTGAGTTGCTCGAACGGTTATGAGCGGTTACAGGTTTTTCGATTATTAGATTTGGAGGTGGGAAATTCTGTGGTTAAGAAGTTCATCAATGAAACCTATCATATTGAGAACGAATTTATATGTCAGCTTAACCCTTCAAAATTCGACACAATCCCTGAGTATATTATTATGGAGTGCGAAAAAATAGTGAGAGATTCTAAAAAACTGGAACAGGTCTAACATTTCCTGCTTATTTGATACACTCTTTCGCGCAACCGAGGTCGGCATTGACATCCGCTAATCGTCGAGACAGCTGTTCGCGATCAAACGCTTCCGCCCCATATCTATCGGTCGGCAACGGCTGAATCCGGCCAATTATTTCGTTGCAATTTGTGAGAATCAGGCATTAAGATCTTAAATAGAGCTGTAAACTCAACAGCCAACAAAACTAATAAAGCGCGCACAGCCTTACTTTTATTGACTTGTTTCCTCTCGCGCCAACCTAATATATGATTTAAGCAGATCAAAAAACTTATTCGACTCCGCGGTAGGCACTTGCCCATCACAAAGGCGATCATAATAAGCTCCGACTTTTTCACGGGCCATATCTATATCTTGGCAATCATGATACTCAAGTTTCAAGCGCGAATAAAACTGATCTGAAGTCATCTTCAAACCAATCGCACCGTGTGCAAGGCCCAGAATCCGCTGTAACGAGTCAGACATTTCAGTATTAAAATAAACCGAAAACAGTGCGAACAATTCACCTATTTCCACAATAACATCCCTAAACGCAACGTATGAAAGCTCTGCCTTTTCTCTATATTGAATATACATCTCCCAATGCAGCTTGTGCATATCATTATCGTTTTCACTTTTAGCCACACCCGCCGCAGCAAGGGCTAATTCGCGACTTGATGATAGCATCTGATGTTTAAGAATAAGATTATTTAACTTGGCGACGGTGACAACCGCCTTCTTAAATGTATCAATTTTTACTTTAACTTCTTCCTTTGACCACAAATGGGCTTGTTGCTCACGCCAGATATCCATCTTATGAAGCTCAAGTTGCTTTGCGTAATCTGTTTTAACCGACTCAATCTTATCTGTAATATTTGCAATATCTTCCTTTGTGGCAAGGTTTTTTGCCTTTTCCTTAGCGTAATTCGGTAAATAATATTTTAGCAGCCATATAAGTATGCCAATAGAGGCAAGCATTGAAATGTTGACCACCAGCGATAACACTTGCATATATCCATCCTTATGGCTACAAACAAAAATCAATCAAAACATGTATTTCTAATCGCATACTCCAGCTGTAACTATTGCTGCCTTCAAAACTTGCGCTAAAAACACACTGGGATCGGTCCCAGCCCACACTAGACAGGAGACATGCGCCCAGCGGCCTCGGCTCGTTCCATCAATTCAATATACTTACGTTCAGCTACCCCTTCAGTCCTCTCAAAAACTTCTAGATTTGGATCGAGCATCCGTAGATATTCACGGCATTTGCTCTCAGTGAATTTCGCCCCGTTCTCATAGACGTCCATAGTAAAGGCCGAGGCATCTGCCTCACATTGCTCCAAAAACTCCTGATGGCCCCCTAGAAAATTAATGAGCATGGCTCGCAATTCTGGCTCAAGCCGATTGTTAACTTCTGCTTTGTGAATCAGCGATTTGTTGTTTTGGATCGATCTAGCCCAGGACGACCGCGTTTTTTCCGCTTTTATAAGTACCTCTTGGCGTAAGCTGAAAAGGTCCTTTGCCCTAGACCGGTAGAATCCAATCACGTTGAACAAGAAACTGAACGCCGAAACCGCGAGAGCGATCCAGGCCACGAGTGACGTTGTACCCATGCTTCACCTCTACTCGACTGACGCAGCACTGATTCTAGCCAGATTACAACGGACTAATCATTTTGAACCCTAAGAATTCGTTTTGGGGAGTCTCCTTGCGAGTTCGCTCAATAGCCGGTTCACCTCATTAATGGGGCCTAAGCAGGAGCCATAGGCATCTCGCCAGTCGCAGCCCAATTAGATCGTCCTGGAGTAGCTGGGTGGGGGTGTCTGAATGGCTGCTTTTGGCCGATATCTGCCTTTTAAAGAGCCAAGGACAGAGCCAATATCTAATCCTTTTCAATCGCTCTGAGGCGCGCTAAACCCTGCTTAATGAAACCAGCATTCTCGCCAATTCGATCCAAGGCATTACGGGCGTTGTCGCCGACATCCGCGAAGCCTTGCTGCTCTACCAGGAGCGTCAATTCCATGACCGCTGCTTCAAGGGCCAACTGATTTTCGTAGATTTTTTCGAGGACAATTGGGAGGGAATATTCGCTGGCCATGGCTTCGACTCCATTCGGAAAGCTGGAAGCATAGCAGCGTAGTTGGAAGGTCATGTTTCAGGTCGAGGGTGGGGACTCAGTAGGACGGGCTTTGCGGGTCAGCCACGGCATTTCGCAGCATCGCACTCACCGATATACCCACATCGTTGGGATAGCATGAGCTCAGTTTCTTTTTGTCACTCAGGAAGTCTATGGACATTAGTAAGCTTCGACACGGTAAGCGCGTCAGCGTACCGAGAGAAAGGGTATTGCAGCGTCGGCCTTGGGAGGAGCCCTACGGTACGGTGGTAGGGAGTGTCAGCCCGTATGGAGTATCGGTACGGCTGGACGGCGAATGCGCCACTATTATGCGATTTCGGCCTGAAGAACTGGACGACGAGTAGGCTCTTGCAATCGGGCACCAAGTGTCCACATTGTGTCCACGGCGCTCGATAATATATTCAGAAATAGACAGCGAATATTCCGTAGCCCTTAGAATATAAGGCTTTGACCAGCGATTACGAATTATGGGGGTTGATAGGAAATCAACTCACTCATGACGCTATTCCTTGTATGAAAGTTGGGGCAGACGTTACCCACCGCCGCAGGCCAGGTAAAGCGCCGTGACTGACCCGCCAGTCACCCTTTCCCCGCCGGGCAAGCGTAGCTCGCCACTCCCGCCGTGCATTCCTCTCCTTATAGAAGAGGGCGCGAAGCCAGAGATTGGCAGGTTTGCCATCGCCCGGAACCGACAGGAACGACTAAAACGCTAAGCGCATGAAAATTCTGCAAAAAAAGTTTGCCATCAGAAAAGCTTTCGACTACATTAGCGCGCCTCGACAGACAGAACATGTTTGACGAGATACGGTGAAGTGTCCGAGTGGCTTAAGGAGCACGCCTGGAAAGTGTGTATACAAGAAATTGTATCGAGAGTTCGAATCTCTCCTTCACCGCCAAATTTTAACCTAAAGGCCCCGTTTTACGGGGCTTTTTTGTATCCGTCGTATTCTGTTCCCCCATTTGTTCCCCCACTTGGATTTTCAGTATTTCCTACGAATTTCATGGGGATGATCGACGGCCAGATTGCCAAATTCAGGCCACCTAGGCTGTAGATTTTTCTCCGCGCTCACTTGGGTGGGTTTCGGGTTGAAACGATGTTGGTCCGCATTGTTAGTCTGAAGTGCCTGCCCCCTCATTTTCATCGAGTATTGGCAGATCGGTTTCGGCACTGTGAATGATTTTCTGTGTGCTTGTAATCCTGAATAGGTTCTAACTCGTCAGGGTGTGCTACAGGTACTCAGGGTGGCCTGTTAAATCATTCTGGTAGGTTTTCTATTCATGTTGATAGTGGTCGTCCATCATCATGTTGAGATCGTCAGTATTGCTCCAGGCGCCGACTTGGCAACCACGCCGCTTTCGGTATCGTAATATCCTGCCTGAAAATGGCTTTCTTAGTCTCTTTCCTCGATTGGACCATCTTGTCCCGGACCAGCGTCTCCGTGTCTGTGTCGGCCCTATAGAGCTATGGCTGAGCTTGCGCCAAGGACAGCTCCCAGTTGCTCATCCGTTCAAGCAGTGCTTCGTGGTGATGTTCAGTTGAACTTTAACGGGCTGAATTCAGTCGTTCGCTTTGATTTTCTGTCTTTTTCCTTGGCTGCCTGTTGTCGAACATCGTTATGCATGGTGCGGCGACTTTCATCTGCTTGCTCGATCAGCGCAGAAAGACAGCTTTGAGGCCTCTAGTTCTGTGCATGGTTGAGATGGGAACCAGCGACCTGAATCAATCGCTGGCATCGTCCGGCTCTAATGGAACTAAACCCTGCTGCTTTGGTGGAAGAAAAAGCTTTGAAAGTGACTTTTGCGTATCGGTAGAGAGTTTTCCGCGTTTTGGTAGTTTCACCCCCTCTATAGAAAATTCTAGTTGCGTGTGTGATTGCTCAAAATGTTCTGGTTCTCCGGGAAGTTCCACAGCATCATCTGGATTCGTCATATTTGGGAACTGTTCAGTGGGACCTACGAGTTTTAAAGGCTCTTCTGGGCGTGCAGTGCTAATCCCTCCGACCTTGTAATTCTCTGCTTTCAGGTGTTCTTGCTCTAGCGAGTTGGGAGGTTCGATGTTTGAAGTAGAAGGCTGCCCTAGTTTGGCTGGCAGAGTATTTGGCTCGCTGGTTGTAATTTTTTCACTACTTGGCCGTTGAATGAGTCCGGCAATATGTTTTGGTGATAGGTGCGTTAGTCCTGAGATCCGTCCAATCGCATTTTTACGCGCAACTCCGTATGCTTTTTCAATTTCACCTTCTTGAGCGCCGCAGAGTGTCTGACACGTCTTTCTGGCTTCAATCAATTCAGTGGTTGATATAGCAAGTTCCCATAGCGTATGGCCTAAAAGATGGCCTAGAGCGTCGATATGGCTCTGTTTTCCCCGCAACTCTTCGTTGTGTCGTTCCTTTGTCTCTTTCCTTTCCTTGTCAGCGGCCTTGAACTGAGCACCGCTGTTCTGCAGTAGCCATTCAAGGCAATCAGCGGCAGTGCCATGCCCATGCGCGTTGGTCAGTTGCTGAAGATTTTTCTGTGCGGCAGAGGATAGAACGAAGCTACAGGCCTTTTGCTTGTTCTTCTTTCTCTTATCTCTGATCTTTTGCTGAGTCCAGGCCTCGTTCATTTGCCGCAATAGCTTCCATGTCGTGTCGCCCTCTGGGCCGGTAGTCGGCCACCTCTCAATCTCTCTTTTGATTCCACCCAGTTCATTGGGCTTAAGAAGGCTGCGCGGAAGGCTTTTCCCTCTCTTTGTCAGGTATCTGCGAATCCAAGCGGCTAGGCCGGTTTCATTTTCGTTGATCCAGGCCAGGTAGTGGGATTGATTGCTCATAAAGTGACTCAAGTCTATTTTTTGGTCACTTTACCACGGCTAATTATTCATAGGGGTACGAATAATATTTAATAAAAATACAGGGTGTATTTTCTAATGTAATATAAAGTCAATCACGAGGTTATCACGGAAGACTTATGCTTTTAGATGCGCTTACCACCCGCTGTGACGAGCTTGGGCCAGAGTCTAGGTACTGCTTGGCATGCTTCGTTTTGTCCTTTGGATATCGTGAGTCCGAGGGGCTTTCTACAAAAGAAATGGCGCAAAGTTTTGGCGTATCGGAGCCAGTGATGTCTGCGTCTTTGAAGGCACTAGTCGCTGTAGGGGCGCTCATTTGCCGTTCCGAGTTGACAGGCAACAAAGGTCGCGCGGGACGGTTCTATCGGGCGTCAAAAGAGTGGATCAAGGGCGACTCTGGCAGCTGTCTCAGTGTCGCGGAGTCCCCAAGTTGTCACTTGGAGGCTATCGCCGAGCTATTGCAACAACCGCGGGTGACTACAGAAAGGCCTCCTGTGGACTATCCAACAGAAGTGGATTGTGAGGATGTCCAGCTGGAAAGGGCTCTGGTGCGGGGGAGAGCTGTCAGGAAGACTAGGCAGGTTGGCCGTCTGAGTAATGTGAATCGCCTGATTATGGCTGTACTGCTATGCCGGGCTGATCGGCTTGGCGTTGTTCGTACGCTTGGGCATGCTGATTTATCAAAGCTGACCGGATTAACCAGTGAGCGTTTGAGCAATCGGATAAAGACACTTTTGACAGGCGGGCTGATCAGGGCGCACGTGCCTGGCGCGACTAGCACCGTTCTCTTCAGACCAACTAAGAGCTTTTACTTCCTAAATTTAAATCATCCCGATTTGGCGGGCCCCCGACAATTAGTGACTTCAATCGTATCGTGCTACCCATGGGCGGGTGAAGAAATCGAGGGGGAGGCGGCCGTACGGTTCAGGGAAGAAATACATTCGAATGATAGGTTCCTAGCATTTTTCCATGATAAGCATCAGTTAGCAGTTTCACGCATTTTTCAAGTCAGAGTTGATGAATATGCATCCTGCTTCTTGTCTACGAGCTGGACGTCACTCAGTAGTTTTCCTCACGCGCACAACACTGTCTTGATGGATCGTATTCGGGAGGATTTTGAACCGCCACGAACAACGACCGGAAGTGAAGGTGACGTATTTCCCAATGAGGGCGAGTTGCAGCAACTTGTGAATTCACTTTATTTGGCTGCTCTCCGCAAGGCTCGAAGGGTGCAAGCTGCAATGCAGTTAGTCGTTCGTTTAGATTTCCATTTAATGGATCACCAGATTCTTCCGAGTCCCGTCGTTTCAAATGGAGGGCACTCAATTTTTCCATTCGTGTCCGTGCTTTCGGCTTCCCGCGCTGTAAGTAAGGAAAGTGGGTGTCATGTAGTCGATTTGAGAATGCCTTTCCCAGCAGTGTTTTCAGCGGAGCAGGAAATTATTCTTGAGGATCGATTTTGCTACGGCCTATTAACATCTCCAGGCGGGCGGCTGACTGTAGTAGCCGAGGGAGAGAGTGTTCGTATAGTGAGGCTGTAGCTAAATAGCCATCGCTTCACGTAGTTTGCCTGCGCGAATCTGAGTGGTTTCAAAGCTTCAGGAAGTGACGAGTCGATTCATGCGGTGTGGAGGTGGTAATTATTTTTATACCGCCCCTGCCCATCCTCTGAACGAACAGAGGAGCCCCGTTCATGAGGATCATTCGCCTGAAAGACGTTATCGACTCGACCGGTTTGGCCCGGTCGACCATCTACAAGTACATCGCTGAAAGTACGTTCCCGAAGCCGGTTTCTCTAGGGGAGCGTTGCGTGGGCTGGGTAGAGGGAGAGGTACACGATTGGATCTTGGCCAGGATCGAGGCGCGCGACCTGACTGACTAAACAACAGCCTGAGTAGAGAGCGCGATTAGCAATGTACAGGCATCACGACGGGAGTTAACTCCCGTCGTGATGCCTGTATGCCGTATGAGCCCCAGCGGTCGCCGCACTTACGTTCGGCAGAACTTGTAGACAAGCGCTGAGTACCTTGGTGGCGAGGCGTTTCTGCTGACCTTGTCGCTCCAAACCAGTGGTTTAGTTCCAGAGTCTCTGAATCACTGAAAAGACTACGTTCTCGCCGCGCTCTCCAGTAATTCGCTGCTCTACTCCCTGGCTGGAGCGGAGTAGTGGATCTCGGTATTAGTATTATTACTACACCCTCTATTAATCATTACTAATCTTCTAAAGGCTAATAGATCCTTACATCACCAATCATCAATATAGATACCAATCTAGGTCCTACTCAGAGGGCTATTAGGCTTCCCCTCTTGATGGGGGTAAGCACCATGAACTCCTTCACTCTGCTATAGCTCAGCCAGTCACAGGATCAGCGCCAGACGCTGATCCGAGGTCAGTCCATTGGTGATCAAGCCGTAAATAAATACTCATCCCACTGAGTTTATGTATTCACTCAGCGGATCACCTTCATGGCTAACCAATCCAAGCGTCACATCGGCAACAGCAATCTTCATCTGCACCACGAGGACAGCTTTCGCGGTCATCCGGTAATGGTGCCCTACAGCCCCTTCATTTCTGAATACCTTGAACGTCTGTACGAAACGACTCAGCTCGCACTGAGTGATCATCGCGAGGTGTTCGCATTACGTTTCGATCCACGTTTTCCTGACGATTCAGTACCCGATTTACGCAATACCGTCATCTCCAGGTTTGTCGATTCCTTGACCTTCAGGATTCAATCAGCTCGTAAGCGCTCAAAGCGCCTGAATGGCTCTGCTCATCGAACTAGTGTTCGCTGGTGCTGGGTCAGGGAGATTGGGCGGCAGGGGCGGCCACACTACCACTTCGTGCTGCTACTCAATCGGGATGCTTACCACAAAGTGGGGCGATTTCAATCAGAGACGGAGAATCTATACAGCCGCATTCAAGCTGCTTGGGCCAGTGCTTTGAGGATTCCGTTCGAGGAGGCTGATGGCTTGGTGAATATCCCTGCAAACGCCACGTACCACCTCTCTCAGGATGACCCGGAAGAAATGGATCGATACTTCTATCGGGTCAGTTACCTCTGTAAGGCTGAGACCAAGGATTACGGTAGTGGATGCCGTGCGTTTGGTTGTAGCAGACGATAATGGGCCCGTGTAGCGCGCCATGATCGAGCAGGAAGCGTCTCATCTGCTCGCAGGTATCTTTCCTGTCGATGAGGTCGCGGACGTGCCTAGCAACTGCGAGGGCCGGTGGCCGAGCAAACACTGCATTCGATTGGCGGTTTGTACGAGATCTACATCTACGGCTATCTCAACCACATCAGCTCAATGCAACGTTGAGCTGATGTGGTTGACCAGGCGTTTGTTGCCGAATTTCAAGACCATCGCCAACTTCCGAAAAGACAACAGCAAGGCCATCCGAGGCGTCTGCCGCCAGTTCGTACTGTTGTTGGAAACGTCGTGGCCTTCATCAGTTGCAAAACCTGAGCACGATCTACTAGCGTCGCATTGACATAGAGCTGGGCTTCTTTGGAAGCTGCCGCATTGGAGAATTTGATTGGTTGTGTAGTGCTGAAGTCGCGACTAATGTGGCAAAAGAGGAATGGTCAGGCCCCCGCGTGAGCAACCTTTAAGCTGCTCACGCTGGTCTATGCCGTTCATTGAGAGGGTTTGTCTGTGCTGTTCTGCAGTCGGCTGAAGATCCAGCAGGCCAGTAGCACGGCAATCAGTAGCGGGGGAAAGCGCAGTAGGACAACCACCATAAGTACGGCAGCAGCACAGCTGGCCAGAACGCCGAAAAAGGTGAATAGCAAAAAAAGAAAACGGATGACGCTCATGACATTTCCTCACCGAAAAGGGGATAGGCATTAACTGCTGCAGAGGCAACTCATGCCGATGGGCTGCACCGACCCAAGTCAGGTGCAGCCCATTGGATGAATTGAGAATGAAAAGGAAGCCGCTATAAGTAGCCCCGTTCAGCCATCGATACGCAGCCTTCGCTGCCCACAACGATATGATCCAACGTCTGGGTGCCAATCATGTTGAGCGCGTTCTTGAAGGTTGTGGTCAGAGTGCGATCGGCTTGGCTGGGCTCCGGGTCGCCTGAGGGATGATTGTGAACCAAAATTACGGCCGCGGCGTTGTGTTCAAGGGCGATCTTGACCACTTCCCGTGGATACGCGCTGGCTCCATCCAGCGTGCCTCTAAACAACTCCCTGAACCCTATAACCCGGTGTTTGCTGTCGAGCAGCAGCAGTGCAAAGACTTCGTACTCGTGGTATTGCAGCAGTGTTTGCAGGTGGCTGAAGACCTGCTTTGGCTCAGTCAGTGACCGGCCTTTAGACAGGCGACTCATCGCCAGTTGTTGAGCCATCTGCAGGATGTCCGCTTCGGTGACCGGGGATTCCATGACATACGTGCCGGTCATTTCACCGGCTATAAGTTTGTGATATTTCATGCGGGTATTCCTGTACGAATGCGAAGGGCGGGTTGAGAAATCCAGTTACTGGACGGTGGATTTGCTGTCGTGCCGAGTGACTTGCGACTCCAACTTTTGTGCGAGTGAGGATTGGGCAGGCGCTGTCCGTTGGCCTTGGGGCTCTACAGGGCCGGGTTGATCTTCAAGGGCGGGGAAGAACTCTTCGACGATGGCCCCGCTTTCCTCCTCGCTGTCTTCAAAGGCCCCGTTGTTAAAACCCTGCCGGGCCGCTTGATCCAAGGCGCTCTGGTCAAAGCCCGCGGCTTGCCGGGTTTCCTCCAGTTGTTTGGCTTCCAGCAAGGCGTCTTCTAGACTCAGGCCACTGCGTACCGTGATGTCCACATAGAAGATCGGCGTGCCATGGCTCTGGCGGGTGGACTTGCCGCGTAGACGCAACTCCAGCGGCAGACAGGCCAGCCGATTGCCGGAGATGGCTTGCAGGTAATGCAGGCGTGCTGCCAGGGTGCGGATGCTGTTGTAACCCGTGGTGCGAAAGACAAAACTGCCCAGCGGATCGTCATCGCCAATTACCACGTTCAGCCGGCCGTAAGGCTTGCAGGCATTGCCCTGAGCCAGTGCACAGCCGTCAGGTGAAGGGCAGGGCAACGACTGGATGCCATCCTTGGTCAAACGCTTGCAGGTTTCGCCGTTACCGACGCACAGCGGCCGGCCGGTGTTACGGTCGAACAGGCTGTAGTCAGCCCTAAAATTGAGGTCCGGTTCGTTGAATAACAAACGGATCGGAACGCTGCGTAACTTGCCGTCCTGGCCGTTGCGCAGCTCCTCATTGAGTGGATGCAGCAGCCAGCCGTCGCGGCTCTGAACCTGCGAAGTAATGGTAAACTGATCATCTTTCTCCGGCAGACGTTTGCCGTTCCTTTCGACGATCTTGCCGATGGAAATTCGGCCCAAAATCGGGGGTGTGATGGCTAAACCTTTGAGCATGGGAGTTCTCCTGTAGCTGAAATAAAAACGCCACCGAGACCGCGCAAACGGCCGGGTGGCGTTGGAGAGAAAGGGCATGGAAATAAGGGAAGAGCGAACGAGCGTTCAGGCCAGCAGAAAGCGCCGACTGCCGGTTTTGGTGGTCGAGTAGCGCACTTGCAGATAGGGCTTTTCTTTCAGAAGGCGGGGGATATCCAGGGCCGCGCTGTCTTTGGCTTTCTTCCACGTGATGCAGCCGGTTGCGAAAGTCGCCCGACTGGCATCGCCCATGGCCTGTTGCAACGTTTGCTTGAGCTGAGCTTCCTGCTTCTCCTGCAGAGCAATCGACTCGCGCACGCTCTGCAGTTCGGTAAAGGTCTTACAGAGCAGAGTGTCCTGGCTAAAGTCCAGGCTTTGCCCACTGTCCTGTGGATACAGACACCGCAAGGCCTGCTCAGCTGAGGCCGAACCGTCTGCTGGTGGCGGGGTATCACTGACGACGTAATCCCAGAACAGCCGCTCCAGGTCGATCAGCCGAGCAATCATCTGCTCATCCCGTTCGATGCGGTGGATCTCCAGATGCTGGCCGCCCAGTAGAACGGCAACATCAGCAGCCTGTTTGCCGGTGACGGCGAGCTGGTGCATGACTTGCAACTGCACATACTCGGGCACGCCTTCTTTCCAGAGGCGTGCTCCATTTATGCCGGCAGTCTTGCATTCGAGGATTTGTACATCGTCTGCGCCGATAACCTCGCGGTCGATATTGGCCAGCATCCAGGGCAGTTTAGGATCCGGATGCTGCAGTACCGCATTGATCCGGCGAACCCGATTGCCGCTGCGCTTGCTGTAATGCCAGGCCACGATCGGCTCCAGAACATTGCCCCAGTAGGCAGGGCTTTCCTCATCCTGAGGATCTATTTTCGGTAGCGTGGTATCCCGACCAGTCTTTTCAAGCCACAACTCCAACTGCGATTTGTAGGGGTTGAGGCCAACCGCTGCGCCTGCGTCTGAGCTGCCGATACCTTGCTTGCGCACGGAGAGCCAATCTTCACGGGGTAGTTCCTTAGTGCCGATCAGACGAAGGGCAGGACGGCTCTTGTAGGTGTTTTCATTTAGAGTAATCGCTTTCATAGGGGTTACCTTGCGGACACAAAAACGCCCGTTGAGCTCGGTGCTGAACGGGCGTTATGGTTGAGGGGGGAGGCATTTCAGGCTGCGAGTTGTAGCGCTGCCTCTAGCGCCCGTTGCTTGATTTGTGCCCCCTGACCGAACCAGGCGGAGTCCATGCGGTACTCATTGCTGCGTGCTCTGCGCTCATGGTCGACATACTCGGTCACGGCGTTGAGCAGACCCCAGGCAGTGCCTTGCGCCGACTCAAGCGTTGCACCACGGCCGCGTCCCTCGTACAGGCTTTGTACTTTGCGCAGGGCGCGTTCGTTGGGGAGGATTTCAGGCAATTTGCTATTGGGCGTGACATCACACAATACGGTCATGAAGAACCCCATGGCCTCATGCCACTGGACTTTGCGCTCGGCCAGCATGCGCATGCGATACATGAACTCGTCCCATTGCGAGACGGCGACACCCAATTTCTTTTTGACAACCTGTGGGTCGAAACGGGTGCTGTGCGGCACCTTGATGGCGCGAGTGGTGCCATCCAGTGCGATGGACAAGGTATTGTTGCAGACCACACGAACGGTGGTTGGTGTCGCGGTGGTGGCGAGCGTGCCGTCGCAAGAGGTCGCCAGCAACAAATAGCCGTTGACCTGATCGTTGGCCTTCAACGCGGTGTTTTGCCCGGTTCGCGCTAATGCCCAGAACTTACGACCCCCCTTGAGCACACCAGCGGTTTCCAACTCATAGCCGGACACTTCAGTCAGGTCTCGATAGAACTCCATCACCTCACGCGGCTGAACAATTTGATAGCGGTTGGAAACCACTGACAGCGGCGCTTTGGTGTCAGAGCGGTAAAGCACCTTTTGCTCCGGGAACGAGTGAATGCTACCCAGATGGCCGATAGCGTCGGCTTTGAAGTGAACGGGGCTTTCCTGGATCTTCCAGTCCATACCGGCCTCACGCTGCCAGATTTCAATAGGTTGTTTTTGAGTCAGTTGACTTCCGAGGCCATGCCACGGGGGCGCGCCAACGTAAGCCATTTGTTCGATTTGATGAGCCATGATTACGATTCCTTAAGGTGCAAGAGGGTGCAAGCCGGCATAAATGCCACGCATCGCGTGGCACTGACCGGATGTACTAAAAGAGAGGAGGGGAGGACGGTTTAAGCTGGTAGATTGAAACGATGTCCACAGATCAGGCAGAGATTGTGGGCGAGCACATGGCGGTCAAGTTTGTCGCCGAGTTGAGCGCCCAATGCACAGCCACCGGCACCACCTACAAGGCCGCCGAGAATGGCGCCAGAAACAGTTCCGAGAGTGATTCCGAGTGGGCCAGCGAGAGCGCCAACAGTGGCTCCTAACTGGCCACCTGCCAGTGCAGCACTGACGCCGCGTGCTGCACCGCCGACCGTGCCGATGGCAGCCGCAATTTTCATGGCCAGGTGGAGAGAGGCGATTTTGGGTGAGTTACAGCGAGGGCACTGCAATGACATGGTTCGAAGCTCCATGATGGGGATGTCATAGCAGTGATGTAGCGCTGTATTTTTTTTGAGTTGAATTTGAGCGACTTACTTGTCGATGAAACAGCGGCAGTCGGCCCAGAGTGTTAAAAACGCAGGATGAGGTTTATATTTTCAGATTCAGGGCATTTTTTAGGCTTCGATGCCCTCACACGTCGAGGATCTCCTGGTCTCTGCCACGTGCCTGTTGGCGCCGACGCCGAATTGATCCAGTTGCCGAGATGTCACTGACCCAGTCTGTTCCTCGCGAACCATTGACTTGCTGCATTGTGCCGATTTGGAGGTTGGGCAGTCTTGCCTCGGCACGTGGGGGGCAATTTGGCATCGGCCTCAACAATGCGGAGCAAGCCCCACTCGGCGGTGCGCCCGATCAGTGCAATGCCGGCCGTATGGTCTTCAGTCCCGAGGAGGATAAATAGATGCGTGTAGAACAACTGACTGCCAATCTTGAAGCTGTACGGATAGGCATGCATCTCATCAATGCCCCACATGACGGATCGTTCAACGAGAACGAGAGTCTGCTGAAGCGCAAAGCGCTGTACACGATGGATCGGTACGCATTTCATCCAGATTACATGGCCTTAGCCCTGCGCTTCGGAGCACTGGGGGAAGGGTGAGTGTTGGTGTCTCACTGTTGGCCTAGTGAAACTGAATTTTTGGAGTGTGTTTTGGGGTGCAAACCCTCGCGCGATATGAAACCCTACGCTTCATTGATCGTCGGTTAGAAAGGGCGCAGGACGCGAAATTCTGTCAAAGCAACATTGATGTGGCGTTACTGGAGAGCTTCTAAAGTCTCGATTTGCAACGATTCTTAATATGCGGAAATGGTTTCTTTGTGGACTCGTTTCATGGTTCGCCGGCAAACTAGTTAGCAGGAACGCTGCTCTAGCAGCTTCCAATCACCCACGCTGGCTTGTCGTTTCGAATTTGGGCACCGGTGTCGCTAACTCCAATTCTTGCTGTGCGGTCTGTTTGCTGGTTCTTCGCTTCTATCCTCAAACCCCGAGTTAGGTTTCAAACGTATGTCCCTTCACCTGGAGCGCAGGAATGATCCTGTCAGGCCGGAGTGCGGGTGATCACTCGCTTGGAACGCACTCTACTTCGTGGGAATCGTTCGTCATGATCTGCCTTGAAGATAGGCCCGGAGACGTTATGTTTCGGACCAACAAAGGGAATCCGACGGCTGCAATCATCAATACGAAAAAGCAGTCAGTGCGCAACAATCAGCGAGGTGTTCATGATCTGGTTTCTTGAAGGGCAATCCAGCCAGCGCGACGTAATTATTGGCGCGCGCGAGGCACTGCCGGCAGAAGTAAAAATCTACGCCTCTCACCGTCAGGAGCGTCCAGAGATCACGTCCCTTGCAGACGTGAGCTTCCTGGAACCGAAAGAAAACGGGGAGCGTATTGAGTGGGTGATCGCTACCGCGCTGGCACACAGCATCAAGGTCATTTTGGCTGGGCGCGTTGGCAATGTATTTGAGCACGAACGTGCTCGCTTCGAAAAAGCAGGCTTGGTGTTGGTCACCGGCGGTTTGTCGATGTCCACCTTCGACATGGTCGATAACAAGAGCAGATTCACCGCCGAAGCAGAACGTGCGGGGTTGCCTTGTGTGCCCGGGATTACAGCCTTGAACGCTGAAGAGATGTTTGCGGCTTACAAGATCCTTTCTGCAAGCGGTGAAGTCTGCGTCAAACCTGCAGTCGGTATTTATGGTCAGGGTTTTTGGCGGTTCAAGGATGACGCTGATCCGTTTCGTAGCTTTGCCAACCCTGATGCACGCGAAGCGAATTTCGAAATGTACATGCGCGCTTATTGCGCGGGCGAAACCCCGGCGCCGATGCTCATGATGCCCTACATGGCCGGCAGCGAATGCTCTGTGGACATGGTCTGTGAAGCGGGGCGGCCGGTAGCTTTCGTCTGCCGTCGAAAGGAAGGCGTATTTCAAAGCTTTGAGCGTGATGGAGCCGCGGTTGAACTTGCTCTCAAGGCTGCCGAGCACTTTGGTTGTGACGGTATCGTGAATGTGCAGACCAAAGACGACGCTGAAGGTAATCCACATTTGTTGGAAATCAACCCGCGTTACTCGGGTGGTATCGGCTATACCCGCGCTACCGGCACCAACTTGCCAGGCATTTTTGCGGCTCGCCGATTGGGTTTGCCTGAGCCGGCTACCGTTTGGCAGCCAGATGTTCGTGTGAAAGGGATCACTATTGCCGCTGTGGCATCATGATGATATCAATGTATATGCGTTTGATTTAACTACATTACTGCGGCAGTTGGATTGAGTTTCGGCTAAGGAGAGATCAGGGAATGATGGTGCTAGCACCTGGCGCAAACACCGCAATATCGAGCGCACGGAGTGAATGGACTCTGCAATGCGGCAAACCCTCGGCCTTCGGGGAGTACGCTGCGGTTGCCATATTGCCGGTTGATGAGAAACGTCGCCCGACGGGTGAACCTGCTCTGTTCCAAACCTCCCATGGTTGGATGGAATGGAGTGGTGGTCAGGAAAAAGTCGGATGCAAGTTGAACCTGGCATCACTCCCTGTGGGTAGTGACCGGGTTCTTCTCATCGTTTACACCTATTCCGCCGCCGGACCAGTCAGCGACCTTCAGACTCTGCGTTTGCAGGTTGATGGCCAGATTGATTACAGCTTGGACCTTCGCGAAAACGGCGAGTCCGCGATCATCATCGGCGAGTTCTACAGCCGTAATCAGCAGTGGAAGTTTCGCGCCCTTGCTGAGGGTTCGGCGTATGGCTTGGCCGCACTGGGTCGCCGCATCGGCCTCGATATCAATGACGCTCACCCGAAAGGGCGCAGCAACTCACCTGACTCTGATCGCTCGCGCGCTGGCGCGACTGGTACAGGCTTTGCCGTTTCCAAGAATCACATTTTAACCTGCGCTCATGTAATCGAAGACATGCAGGAGCTTCACATTTCCTCTTTTGAGGGGCGCTACCGGGCAGAACCCGTGGTAGTCGATCGCCGCAATGACATAGCTCTGCTGAGGGTGTTGGATTCGCCCCAGCTACAGCCTGTTGCCTTCAAAGCAGACTTCGGCTGTGAGCTTGGGGAATCCGTTGTTGCGCTAGGTTTTCCTCTAGCCGGCTTCGCCGGTGGTGGTGTCCAGGTCACCCAAGGTGGCATTTCAGGTTTGTTCGGTCTGCACAACGATTCAAGCCTGCTGCAATTCACTGCCCCGATCCAACCAGGCTCCAGTGGTAGTCCATTGTTCGACTTCACAGGTGCAGTGGTTGGTTTGGTGACGTCCACGCTACCTGACGCGCAAAACATGAATTTTGCCGTTAAGTCGTCGCTCCTCCTCTCATTCCTTGACGCGTGCCGCGTTGAGGCCAGCAAAACATCTGTCGTCAAGACGTTCACAACAGCACAGTTGGCGCGTGAAGCCCAGTCGTCAATGTGGCGTGTTGAAGCCCGAAATTTTTAGCGCTGATTTTGACTTGAAACCCGCGTCATCGGCGTTAGGGTATTGAGCCCACGCTTTTTAGGAATGTTTTTCATGGATCGTGACGCAAGTACACAAACGCTCAGCGCGCAATTGGTGCGCGGGCTGCTCGATGTCAAAGTAGATGGCTCCCTCATCTCCCCGGACTCTTTGTTCGGCTTTGCCGAGCGCAATAATCCGAAGCGTGCGTTTCTGTTCGTGTCGAAAGTACTGGGTCGCCACATTCCAGTGCGCCCATCAGTTATGGATGCAAGTTTCGAAAAGCTGGCTGCAGAAATTCCAGCTAATTTGCCCGGCCCAGTCCTTGTGATCGGCATGGCCGAGACCGCAGTCGGTCTGGGTGCCGGTGTACATCGTGCGTTCAGTGCCACTCGCCCTGACACGGTTTACATGGTCAGCACGCGGCACCCTACGGGTACCAACCTTTTCGCTCGCTTCGAGGAAGAGCACAGCCACGCCAGTTCCCATTTGTTTCATAGGCCTGTCGATCCCGAAATTCTGGAAATGATGCTGAATGCGCGCTCGCTGGTCCTGGTCGACGATGAGGCCTCAACCGGCAAAACGTTTATCAACCTGCACCGCGCGCTGGTAGATGCTGGTCTGAGCAAGGTTGAGCAAGTCGTGACTTGCGTGCTCACAGATTGGTCCCGCGACGCCGTGCGCAACGCCATTGGCGAATCTGCGCACCAGGTTTCGTTGCTGAAAGGCTCATACGAATTTCATGAAGACGTCGATGCTCCGTTGCCGGTTATGCCGGCGGTGGGCACCGTCGCTTCTGGCGAGTGGCCGTTGGCTCCTGATAATGATTGGGGCCGTCTTGGTGTACGTAAGGTTGAAGACACCCTGGCACCCGATCTACAGATCAAGGCCGGTGAGCGCGTTCTCGTGGTCGGTACCAGTGAGTTTGTGTGGCGACCTTTCCTGCTTGCTGAGCGGTTGGAGCGTGCTGGCGCTGATGTGCATTTCAGTTCGACCACTCGTTCGCCTATCGCCTTGGGCCACGCCATTGGTCATGCGCTGTCTTTCTCGGACAACTACGGCCTCGGCATCCCCAATTTCCTCTACAACGTGCGGCCGGGTCAGTTTGATCGCGTGCTGATCTGTACGGAAACTCCGGCGCAGGCAGTCCCGGCTGAACTTGTTGAAGCCCTGGGCGCGGAGGTAATTGTCGATGCTCAATAATCGCCCATTGGCCTTGGCCGACCTCGACGACACCCTGTTCCAAACCGCACGCAAAATGAAAGAAGGTACGCCGCGTCACCCGGCCACCTTCGACGTTGAAGGGCAACCGAACGGCTACATGAGCCCGGTTCAGAAGTCCCTTATTGAGTGGCTGCTGGCCACAACTGACGTTGTGCCCGTCACGGCGCGCAGCGTCGAGGCCTTCAGTCGGGTGAACCTATCGTTTACCCACGGCGCTGTCTGTTCCCATGGCGGTGTGATTCTCGGTCCGGATGGCAAGCTTGACGAGGAATGGAACTCGCACATGCGTGTAGTCCTTGCTGACTTCCAACTACGTCTTCCAGATCTCTGCGCTGAAACACTGGCTATTGGCAAAGAGCTTGGCATTTCGTTGCGCGGATGGGTGGTTGAGGAAGAAAGTCTGCGCCATTACGTGGTGACCAAGCACAACGAAACCAACGATGAAGTCCTGAATACAGTACTGGCTGAAGTCCAGGCCCGGGGTTTGTTGGAAGGGATGCACATCCACGGTAACTCGAACAACCTCGCTTTCTTGCCTACAGGCCTATCGAAGAAGGTGGCTGTACAGGAACTGTTGCGCCGTGATCGTGAGGTCAATGGCGAGCGGCCTGTGATTGGGTTTGGCGACAGCATTACAGACCTCGGCTTCATGGAGGAGTGCCAAATGTGGGCAACTCCAGCGCGCAGCCAATTGGCGAAACTGGTTGGGGGCAAGCTCAATGACTAGCTCCATTGCTGACCTCAAAACCGTAGGTAGCGGCAGCTACTCTCAGAACGATGTTCACTTCCTGCTTCAGCCCGTACAAATGGAAGTGACCGACGTCGTAGAGAAAGAGCGTCTGATTCAAACGAAGCAGAAGCACTACTCCGAAATGATCAGCTTGGAGAGTGCGCCGACTGAAGTTCACAAGGCGCTATATGAGCGCGCCCTGGCTCAGAACGGTGTCCACATGGCCACCGATGTTCAGGCCTTGGCTTTGGCATTGAATGAAGCTTGCGCCGGCCCTTCGATTGTTCTGGTTTCATTTGTTCGTGCGGGACTTCCGCTGGGTGTTCTGCTGCGCCGTGCACTGATCGACATGGGCCGTGACGCCCACCATTACGGCATCAGCATCGTTCGTGATCGCGGCATCGATACCGTAGCGCTTGAAGCGATCATCAAGGAGCACGGTGCGGAGAACATCGTCTTCGTCGACGGCTGGACCGGTAAGGGTGCGATCTCTGGCGAAATTCAGCGAAGCCTCAACGGTGACTCGCGGTTCCCGCAAGATCCGCGTCTGGTTGTTCTGGCGGACCCATGCGGTCGAGCCTGGCTTTCCGCTTCGGCCGAAGACTGGGTCATTCCATCCGGCATTCTGGGTGCCACCGTGTCGGGTCTGGTTTCACGTTCAATCTGGCCTACCGATGGCGGACTCCATGGCTGTGTCGTGTACGACCACTTGCAAGACCACGACGTAACCCGCGATTTCATCGAACGGATTGAAGCTCATCGCAAAGCATTGGGCGCTGTCTCTGCAGCTACGCCGTGGACTTACAGCGAGCAATTCGATCTCCAGGCCGCAGCCAGGCATGTTGTTGAGTCTTTGGCCGCTCGTTTTGACATCACCAACCTGAATCGGGTTAAGCCGGGCATTGCTGAGGCCACTCGGGCGGTGCTGCGCCGCGTTCCTGACCATGTACTGGTCCGAGATCGAAGCGACAGCGACGTTCAGCTACTGATGCACCTGACTGAAGGTGCAGGCGTTTCTGTGGAGGAGGTCGGTGCCGCTTTGGGGCCATACAGAGCAGTGACCATCATTCGGAGTGTGAGTTGATGAAAATCCTTTCTCCTTACGCGCTTGGCGCGACGCTCTACATGCCGGCAACCCGTGCAGATCTGCTCGATGTGGTCTTCCGTACCAAGCTGCCAGAGCTGCGTTCCTTGGTGGTTTGTCTCGAAGACGCAGTAGCGGACATCGATGTAGAAACCGCGCTGAGCAACTTGCATGTCCTGCTGACGGCAATCAATGGCCGCGGTGGGCGCCCGGCGGACGGCCCATTACTTTTCGTTCGACCCCGAGACTCGGGGATGGCGGCGGTGCTGAATGATTGGCCGTTGATGAAGCACGTCGATGGATTCGTGGTTCCAAAGCTGACGTTGCGAAACCTCGGCGCTTGGGAGCAGGCGGTGACGAATCCTGAGTTGTTACTTATGCCAACGCTGGAGACCACCGACGTCTTCAACCCCGTTGCAATGGTGGAGTTGGGCCAGGCGCTCAAGGCGAACCTGAACCACCGCATCATCGCCTTGCGCATTGGCGGGAACGACTTAATGGGCGGCCTGGGTCTACGGCGGAACCCCGCCACGACTCTTTACAGCACTCCGATGGGCTACGTAATTCCGATGCTGGCCGGGGTTATGGGATCGCAGGGCTTTGCGCTGACTGCACCAGTGTTCGAGCAGCTCGCGACCCCGAATTTGCTGAGTGAAGAGTTGGAGCTCGACATCGCCCACGGTCTGGTTGGCAAGACGGCGATTCATCCTAGCCAGATCAGCATCATCCAGGACACGCTGCGCGTTAGCCTCGAGGACCTCAACAGTGCGAAGTTGATTGTCAGCGATGTAGCCCCGGCCGTTTTCAAGCACAACGAAGTCATGTGTGAGCCAGCGACCCATTACAAGTGGGCGATCAAGATCCTTGAGCGCGCGGAGTGGCACGGAGTACGGCAACCAGATGCCGGCAATGGCGACACGCCAATTCGCTTGGCAGAGGCGGCTCGATGACACAGGAAATGCTCGGGCCTGAAATGCATGGGAAACAGGTGCTGTCGGTCTTTGACTTCGACGGCACCCTTACCCGGCATGACAGCTTCGTCCCATTTCTGAAGTTTGCATTCGGCAGGCGCGAGTTCAGTCGACGTGTGCTGTCGCTCGCGTTGCCAAGTATTCGATTCCTCGCACGGCGAATGACTCGTGACGAACTCAAAGCACAATTGGTCAGTACGTTTCTTACCGGTGTGGAGGCTGAGTGGGTGCATAAACAGGCCGTGAATTTCTGCGGGTTGTTTTGGCTCCAGCTTATGCGGCCTTCAGGGTTAAAATCGATCGCCGCTGAGATTGAGGCTGGTTCAGAGGTAACTCTCTGCTCAGCATCACCAGCCCTGGTACTCCAGCCGTTCGCTGACCGCTTAGGCGTCAAGTTGATCGGTACCGAGTTAGAAGTTGTTGATGGGTTGTTGACTGGGCGCATCACCGGCAGCAACTGCAGGTGCGAGAACAAAGTGCTCAGGCTTGAGGCTGTCTATGGACCGTTGAGTCAATACCGGCTGAAAGCATGGGGCGACACCCGCGGCGACCATGAGCTACTGGCCGCGGCACAAGAAGCACACTGGCGACATTTTCATCCTGCGTGGCGTCGTGGACGTATGCGGGGAACAAAAGGCGGGAACCCTGGCGTGAGCAACGTTGCTCAAGCCAGCCTGCAAGTAGCGGTCAAATCTGATCGCGACGCGAACACTGACGATCAACAAGGAGCGTAACCATGGCACTTACCCTGAGCAAACAACAAACCATCTCCCTGGAAAAAACGGCCGGCAGCGCTTTGACCAGCATCAGCCTGGGTCTGGGTTGGGACCCGGTCAAAGCTGGTTTTTTCGGCAAGTTGACAGGTGGCGGCGGCGCGATCGATCTGGATGCTTCTTGCATTCTTCTCGACAGCAACCTGAAGCCCATTGATCTGGTCTGGTTCCGTCAACTCAAGTCCCAAGACGGCTCGATCAAGCATTCCGGTGACAACCGTACCGGTGATGGCAATGGTGACGACGAAACCATTCACGTCGACCTGCAGCGTCTGCCGGCGGCAGTTCAATTCCTGATTTTCACAGTAAATAGCTTCACCGGGCAAACTTTCGAGAAAGTAGAAAACGCTTACTGCCGCATTGTGAATGCCGGCAACAACTCGGAACTGGCGCGCTTCAACCTGTCCGAAAAGGGTGGACACACCGGTATCGTGATGGCGAGCTTGTCACGCCAAAATGGCGGCTGGGAGTTCAAGGCGATCGGCAAGACCACCAATGGTCGCACTGCCGATGACCTGGTGAATCTGGCTGTTCAGGCGCTGCGCTAATGGCAACTCTCGTACCTGGTGGTAATGCGCCGGTTGCCAGCGGCCTGCTTCGCGTAGACATCAATTACACACCGATCCCCGGGGCCGACATCGACGTCTCGGCCTTCGTTCTGGGGGCTTCGGGCAAGGTCCGCGGCGACGGCGATATGTGTTTCTACGGCCAGACAAGTGTGCTGGGCGGAGTCGTGCAGATGACTGAGTCGTCTGCCGGCCGCGCAGTCTTCACATTGGATGTAAGCCGTCTGGAGCCTGCTGTCGAGAAAGTGGCGCTGACTGCCACGATCTACGAGAACAAGGCCAGCTTTGAGCGTGTATCGCAACTGTCGGTTGTGGTGTCAGGCGGAATTGAAGCTCAGATCCCAACTGGCGGAATGAAGGAAACCGCACTCATCCTCGGCGAGTTTTATCGCCGCCAGGGCGAGTGGAAATTCCGCTGCGTTGCTCAGGGATTCAATGGTGGACTGGAGCCTTTGGCCAAGCATTTTGGTGTCGAGATAGCTGCCCCTGCAGCTGCTCCGGCGCCTGCGCCGATTCAAGCCGCTCCTCAACCAGCACCAGCCCCTCCGGCTGCACCGAAATCTACGATCAGTTTGAGCAAGGTCACCCTCGACAAAACGCGGTCGTCGATCAGCCTTGAGAAAACTGCTGCTGGTTTCGGTGAAATCAAGGTGAACTTGAACTGGAACAAGGGCGGCGGCGGTGGCTTCTTCAGCCGCAGCAAATCGGTCGATCTTGACGTTGGGTGTTTGTACGAACTTCAAGATGGCGAAAAAAGCGTCGTTCAAGCTTTGGGCGAGTGTTTCGGCAGCCTGACTCGCGAACCTTACATCCAGTTGATGGGCGATGACCGTACTGGCTCGGTTGCTGGCGGTGAGTGGTTGCATATTAACGGTACGAAGTGGAGCGAGATCAAGCGCATTTTGATTTTCGCTTTCATCTACGAAGGTGCTCCAAACTGGCGAGAGACTGATGGTGTTGTAACCATCTTCATCCCCGGTCAGCCTGACATTGAAGTGCGCCTTAACGAAGAAGGCGGGCGTGAACCGATGTGCGCCATTGCCATGCTTGAAAACGTGAACGGCGCCGTTAAGGTCTCTCGGCGGGTCGACTTCCACCGTGGACATTCGTTGCTAGACAAGGCTTACGGTTGGGGCATGAGCTGGAAAGCTGGCACGAAATAGAAACTTTGGCGGGGTCCTCCGACCCCGCCCTTTGAGGGGAACTCAAATGCTCGGATGGCTTAAAGAAAACGCGGCTGCGGCACGCGACAAGCTGACTACTGAGGTAGCCAAATTCAAAAACGCCAAGTTTATGGAAGCGATGACGGCTGCTTGTGCAGTTATCTCTGCAGCCGATGGCGATATCTCCTCGGTTGAAAAGCAGAAGATGACTGGCTTCATCAGCAACTCGCCTGAACTCAAAGTCTTCAACATGGCAGATGTGATCAAGTCCTTCGGCGCACATTGCGAGAAGTTCGAGTTCGACTATCAGATCGGTCAGGCGGAAGCGCTGAAGGTTATCGGCAAGATCAAGAACGACCCGGGTGCTGCACGCTTGTTGGTTCGAGTCGGGTGCTCCATTGGCGCGTCGGATGGCAACTTCGACGAAAAGGAAAAGGCGGCGTGCCGTTTGATCTGCGCCGAGCTGGGCCTGAATCCAGCTGATTTCGATCTTTAAGGAGCTGTACTGTGGATACTCACATCGGATTTCCCCCGCTGACCATGGCGGTTTTTGTAGGGCTCGCGGTTGGCGCGCTTCTGCTCGACATGGTTACTCACCGTGGCGATAAGCCCATTTCGCTGGCTAAAGCATCGATCTGGTCTATCTTCTGGATCGCAATATCACTGGCCTTCGCAGGCTTCCTGTACGTACAGCATGGCCCGGAAGTCGCGAGCTTGTTCGTCACGGGCTACGCCTTGGAGAAAGTCCTGAGCGTGGACAACCTGTTCGTCTTCATGGCGATCTTCGCCTGGTTCAAAGTGCCGGACGGCCTGCGTCACCGTGTTCTGTACTGGGGCATCATCGGCGCTATCGTTTTCCGCGGCGTGTTCGTTGCTATCGGCACCGGTCTGTTGGCCTTCGGCCCTTGGGTCGAGGTTGTCTTCGCTGTGATTGTTGCGTGGACTGCCGTAATGATGCTGCGCGCCGGGGGTGATGACGACGAGGAAGAGGACTATTCCAAACACATGGCTTACCGCTTCGCACAGAAGCTGTTCCCGGTCTGGCCAAAGCTGCACGGTCACAACTTCTTTGTTACCCGTAAGGCCCTGCAGGTTGAACTCCAGAAGCCGGAAAACAAAGGCATGACGTTGGCGGCGAAAGGCACTCTGTTCGCCACCCCGCTTTTCCTCTGTTTGGTAGTAGCCGAAGTGTCTGACATTTTGTTCGCCTTCGACTCCGTGCCGGCGGTAATCGCTGTCAGCCGCGAACCCCTGATCGTGTACTCGGCAATGCTGTTTGCTATCTTGGGCTTGCGGACCATGTACTTTGTCCTCGAAGCACTGAAGCGTTATCTGGTCCACCTGGAAAAATCGGTCATCGCACTGCTGTTCTTCATCGCCATAAAGCTTGGCTTGAACGCGACCGACCACATGTTCCATCACGGCTACACCATTGACGCGAACACAAGCTTGATGATCGTTATGGTCGTCTTGGTGATCGGCGTTATCGCAAGCCTGCTCTTCCCTGGCAAGGAAGAAGCGCAGCCCGAAAGCAACTGAGTAACAGTCCCTACCACAAGGAGTAATTCCCATGGCTTTGACGCTTCAGAAAGGCGGAAATCTTTCGCTTACTAAAACCGATCCGACCCTGAGCAAAATTCTGATCGGGCTGGGCTGGGACCCACGCTCCACTGATGGCGCGAAATTTGACCTGGACGCTAGCGCGCTGTTGTTGGGTGCTAACGGCAAAGTACGCGGCGAAGCTGACTTCATTTTCTACAACCAATTGAAGAGCGTAGACGGTTCGGTTGAGCACACCGGTGACAACACTACCGGCGAGGGTGAAGGCGACGACGAATCGATCAAGGTCGATTTGACCCGCATCCCAAGTGACATTGATAAAGTTGTTTTCATCGTTACCATCCACGATGCCGATGTTCGCAAGCAAAGCTTTGGTCAGGTCGGCGGGTCTTTCATTCGTATCGTTAACGATGTGACTAACGCCGAAGTCGTTCGCTACGACTTGGCAGAAGACGCCTCGACCGAGACCGCTATGGTTTTTGCAGAGCTGTATCGCAACGGCGCGGAATGGAAATTCCGCGCAGTTGGCCAGGGTTACGCTGGTGGCCTGAAAGCCCTGGCAAACAACTACGGCATGAATTTTTAGCGTTCAAATACCCGTCGTATATTTGTCGAATCTTGAAGAAAGGCCCTGATTTCAGGGCCGATCTAACCAACCACTGAAATAAGGAATCTGAAAATGGCAGTCTCCCTTCAAAAAGGCGGTAACGTTTCGCTTTCCAAAGAGGCCCCTGGCCTGACTGAAGTAATCGTTGGCCTCGGCTGGGACGCACGCGTTACCGATGGTGCCAAATTCGACCTGGACGCCTCGATCTTCATCGTTGGCGAAACCGGCAAAGTGCTCGACGACAACAGCTTCATTTTCTACAACAACAAGACGTCTGCCGACGGTTCGGTCGAACACATGGGCGACAACCAGACTGGCGCTGGCGATGGCGATGACGAACAAGCCACTGTCAAACTCACCGGCCTGGCTGCTGCAGTGAAGAAACTTGTTTTCGCTGTAACCATCCACGACGCTGAAGCGCGCAAACAGAGCTTTGGCCAGGTTGCCAACGCTTACATCCGCGTCGTAAACAAAGCTGACGGTAAAGAGCTGGCTCGTTACGACCTGAGCGAAGATGCCTCTACCGAGACCGCCATGATCTTCGGCGAGCTGTATCGCGCCGGTGAAGAGTTCAAGTTCAAGGCGATCGGCCAAGGTTTTGCTGGCGGCCTGAAGCCACTGGCTGAAGCTCACGGCGTGAGCATCGGCTAACCCGAAAGGGTCAAGAAAGCCCCCTGCGTTTGCCGGGGGCTTTTTCTTGCCCAAAGTATTTCCCGGCCGGCGATTAGCAGGCAACCAAAAGTGTCACGACCATTTCGCCATGAGCTACTGCTTTAAATCACATGGGCAGTTCAGCGGGCTGTAGTACTTATAAGGAATTTTTCGATGGGAATGCTTCGCGGGGTTATGGCTCTTGGTGTCTTGGGAACATTGTCAGGCTGTGGCGCTTACAACGACTTCAAGGCCAGCAGCGCTTATCAGGACTACAGGCAAAATTGCACAGGCACCTACACCAACGAGTGCGAAAGCAAGCTTGTTGACACGAATATCGTCATGCTCGAACTGGCACGCAGCAACCTTGAGCGCGAGAAGGACACGTTGGTCAAATCCGTCGGCAAAGACGGTTATGAACGCTTTGCTAAAGCTGCAAATGAAGTGATTGATGACCTCATTGATCGACAGGAACAGAAGCGGCCTGGGATTTTCGCACGCTGGGTCCTTGGCGAAGCTCAGCCTTTCAAAGACACGAGCAACCAACTCTTTCTCCAATCCGATATGAAAGAATTAATCGCTGCAGTGGTTACCCGGGTTGGACAGACAAATCAGGTCGCCCAGGCGCACACACAACCAGCGGAACCCCTCACACCCACTGCTGCAATTTTGCTGGGCAAGGAGGTGCAACAACAAACGCTGCAGCCCTTAGAACCCAGCGCTCCTACGGTAGCGCTGGTTCAACCCGCATCGCCTCAGTCCCCTGCGCTCGACGCAGCGGTTGACCGTGAAATTGGTAGCGAAATTGCGAAGGATGGCGGTGATGAGTACAAGGACGCCCGGCAAATTCTACTCACTGATTTAAACGGCGACGGCACCAACGATGCAGTGGTCCTATACACAATCGAAGGGCAGGGCGGTGGCAACGGCTACTTCCAGTCGCTGGCCACGTTCTACTCGAGTCCTGGTGGTTGGGTGCATCGCGGAAAGTTAGTCGTGGGTCAGGGAGTTCAATCCGTCGAAGTCAGCGGTCCTCAAACTCTTCGCGTGAAAGTTCTCACCGTCGGCCCCGACGACGCGAACTGTTGCCCATCCGTAGAAAGCATTCAAAAGTTTACGTGGAACGGCGCAACCTTCCTCCAATCGCCTAGCACGTAACGCCGCAGAACTTCCGGCCGATATACCTGACTGAGAGGCGTCGTTAAGCCCTCGGTTAGGGAGCACTCTGGCTAATGGCTTGAGCAAACACAAAAGAAGGGAAAATCGATTATGTCTCGCTTCAACATTGGCACCGGAATCGCTTTGGTGCTCGCGCTGTGTTCTTTTCAATCCCAGGCCACGAGTTTTGATTGCGCGAAGGCCTCGACCTTTGCGGAAAAATCAATTTGCTCTGATTCTTCGCTGAGCCTTCTGGATGAGCAGCTGAATTCGGAATACGGGCGCGCGCTCGACACTGCGCCAAATCGGAACCAGGTTCGTCTCGACCAGCGCGAATGGATGCGCCTACGCGACAACTGCACGACCAAGAGTTGCCTAGCGACTTCGATGGCGGATCGGGTCAAAGCTCTTTCCGGCGTGGAACAGCAACCCAAATCGACAGCCGAGTTCGACATCACCCGAGTTGAGCAATCTGTGTCGGCGCGGGCCCCGGCCCAAGGGGTCACATCACAATTAACAGGGGTGGCCAAACCAGCATCGCCAAGCAAGAACGCACAGGATGACCATCAGGCAGTTCTGTACCTCAAGATTGCGCTCTTCTGTATGGCGGTACTGCTGCTGATCTGCATTTGGCTGCACCGACGCGGATCGATGACGATCTACCAGGACTACACGGACGCGCTTTTTACGAGTCTCACGCCAATCCTAGGTGTCGGGTCTTATTTTGTGTTCAGCGCCTGGCTAGAGATCCCGAAGAACTACTCCATCATTGCAGCCTGCGTGCTCGGCGGCCTGATGTCGTTTCAAGTGATCGTTCAATCGTACCGCAGCAACGGCATTTCTCTATTTTTCCTGCTCTCGCTATTCGCCAAAATAGCGTTGCTCACCTTTTATTTTCTAATGATGGGGCTGGTCCTCTTCGGCGGTGAACGCACCAAGGCTGCCGCTCGCAACCGTCACCGCTGGGCAGTTCTCGCCACGACCGTGTTCGTATTCCTCTCCGGATGGATGTGCCGTAACCGACACTTTTCTTCGATCGACGACTATATCGCCGGCCGGACGTAATCCATAAATCGACATGCCGGACTCTGTCCCGGTAAAACAGTAAACAAGATCAAGGAGCCGTTCATGGGATTTCGCTTCAGTAAGCGGATAACTATCATCCCGGGTGTACGCCTAAACATTAGCGGTTCGGGGATAAGCACCTCGGTGGGGCCCCGTGGTCTGAGTATGACCATGGGTCGGAACGGCACCTATCTGAATGCTGGATTGCCGGGTACTGGTCTGTCCTATCGTGAGCGGCTCGACCGACCGTCACGCGTTTCCAATAGCCTATCCAACGGTACTGGTAGCGAGTACTCCGGCCAAGTGAAGGTCAAGGTCACCGACGACGGGTCACTGCTGATTACCGATATGGATGACATTGAGTTGTCACCGGCAATCATCAAGCGTGTTAAGTCTGAGATGGCAGATTCCATCCAGGAATTACTGGAAAAAGCTGCTGAGAAAATCAACCGTGATCTTGATGACTGCCTTGGTGTGCACCTCCCCACGCCGCGCTCGGGTTCCTTGCCGGTTATCCCGCCACCCTTTGCCATTGATGCGCCGCAA
Organism: Pseudomonas sp. LBUM1669; assembly: GCF_059695705.1. NCBI lineage: Bacteria > Pseudomonadati > Pseudomonadota > Gammaproteobacteria > Pseudomonadales > Pseudomonadaceae > Pseudomonas > Pseudomonas sp. LBUM1669. Next base: position 2,179,438 of record NZ_CP166784.1, read on the forward strand.
CGGCCTTCACAGGAGGCTCCAGGCCTCATGGACAGGATGCTTCTGCGTAGTGGCAAGATGGAACGTGACGCTGAGGCGGCTGGGCTTCAATACGATCAGGATCTGAGTGCCTGGCAGGCAACTCGTGACGCACATGAACTCGAACGCACGGAGATCGAAAAAGCATTCAGGCTAGCTGCGCGCGGTTTTAGCGCCCAGATGGAGAAAGCTCTGGATTACGTGTTGAGTGGGATCGCCTGGCCGAAGGAAACCCAGGTCGACTACGAATTCAGCCAAGATGTGACAGGCGTCGCGCTCGATGTGGATCTACCGGATGAGGCTGATGTGCCCAGACGTGTTGCTGAGGCGCGCGGTAATGGCAAGCTGACTTTCAAAAATCGTACGGATGCTCAAGTACGACGGGACTTCGTCGCACTCTGCTACGGCTCTTTGTTTCGTGTGGTGGGCGAAGTGCTTGCGCTGCTGCCCGGGATTCAAAAGGTATTGGTGTCTGGCTACATTCAGCGTAACAACGCCGCTAACGGAGTGATCGAAGATCAGTACGTTATCTCGGCGCTGGTGACGCGATCTGAATGGGACTCGTTGGACTTCAATCGCTTAGAGGCCATTGACCCAGCATCGACACTAAATGCCTGTGGGGCAGTGGTCAAGCTCGACCGTTCAGCGCGATTTGTTGAAGTAACACCGATGGACATGTCCGCTCTAGACTGACTGGAATCCCGCGGCCGGCTGGTGCCGTCGCGGGAACTCCGAGGGAGGCAGCATCGGCAAATGCCCTGTGCCTGCATCATGGTTTAGACGTACTGCTTGTTACCGCTCCGTTCAATGGGGTGCCCTTTGAAGACTTCAGGGCCATCCATTGTGAGCTCAAGTTTTTCACCCTTCCGGCTCAGCCATGGGGTTGCCTCGCTGCCCGATTTTGAGGTGGTTCCGGAAGGGCTCAGCAGTATGGAGTCTTGGTCAATTTCGATAAGACCGATGACATACGTGTAAATACTGCCGCTGAAAAACCCGGTTTTCTTGAATTCGAATGCGCACTCCACGACCTGGTCGCCGTATTCCATTCGCATCTTCGGTTTTAGAGATGCGACGGACACATCCCCATTGTCTACCGCTGAGTAAACGCTGCAGACCAATGCAACCTTCCCCCCCATTAGCTGAGAGATCGCCGGGTTGATGTCGACGGTTTCGATACCAGGTGAGGACGCACTGGCACTCACTACGTCCCCCGCATGAAAGACGTAAGGGGCGACATTAAATGCTCCACGCTTGTCGGGTGCCTGGATGATGGACATTCGGCCATCGGGTCGAAGGATACCGATCCGAAGGTCGAGGTCGTCATTGTCGCAACCGTCGCCGTTATCAATCCACGTTGCGCTGACCTTGATCACTTTTGGAGCGGACGGCCCTTTTTCTAGGGACACCTTGTGGCTGGTGCCTGGCTTATCCAGAGAGATCACAGACTTGACGATGTTGACAGGCTTGGGTACCGGTGCCGGTGAGGCAGCAGGCGCAGCTGGTGCTTCTTCCTCAACGTCGATGCCGTAAAAACCGCAGAGTCCGGCAAGGCCCGAGGCGAACCCCTGCCATACAGAACGAGCCTTTAGCTGGCCATTGCGAACGTACAGTTCGAGCACGATGATCCCAGTCTCCTGAGAGAAGGGCTCAGGTGCCAGCTCCAGTACCTGGCCGCCGGCGATGACGATAGATCGCAGATCCTTGACTGCGTTGAAGCCGCCAGCGCTGCCGTCTTGTGTCAGGGTGATGGCGATCTTGGAGATGTTGGATGGGAGGCGAGACGAGTCAAAACTGATGCTGTGGCTAACGGTACTGCCTTCAACAACTGGCGCAGCAAATGTGGCTGCGCCCGAAGCATGCTCCGGCGCATTGAAGAAGACCATGCCGCTGTCATCCACCACCTTGCCGGTTTCGGTGACCAGAAACGCAGTCAGGTTTACGTCCAAGTTGTCCCCGGCCGCATGGGTGACTACCACACGTCCTTGGGTGCTGGTGATGGTTGTGTTCTCGCCGGGTTTGAGTGACTGATTCAAATGAAATCGCCTATTCCATGGGTTTTGTAGCGCTGTTCACGCACTGCATTTTGTTATTTGAATGCGAAGCCCGGCAACGCGCAATCAGCGGGTGTCGTCGCGCAACTGCCGGGGGAGGGTGCATTAACGAAGGATGCCTTTTGCCTTGGCTTCCTTGATCCATACCGGGAACTCAGACATTAATTTGTCGTACAGCTGTTCCTCGGTGACGTCGTGCAAGTCATCCAGCGCGAAGAAGCCGCAGTTGTCGACAACTCGCCCGGGCATGGAATCGAGTTTCTCCAAAATGCCGTAGTTTGAGCCCCCTAAACCGACGTATTGCCAAAATACGCCTAGCTTTGCAGCATCAACCATCAGCTTGGTGATTTCACGGTTTTTCGATATACCGCCGTCGCTGACGAAGATCACGAACATTGGAATCTGATTATCGGATTCCAGATACGAGGCCAGTACTTTTTCAATGACCCTCGGTTCATCGTTAAAGCGGCCACCGACATTCCATTTCTTCCAGCCCTGGCTGTCGGTGACGATGAAGTCTTCATAGTTAGCGAGTGTCACGGGAGTGAGCAGGAGTGGCTTTTCCGCAAACGCCCAGCACTCTAGCGTTGCATCATCATCGAACGAGACGGCCAGCGGAATGACACGGTCGAGTACTTCCTGAACCCTTCCTCGGGAATACTGACCGTTCATTGATCCTGTGGCGTCGAGGACGAGCACAACCCTGGCTTTCGTTTCCGTAAGGTTGGCCTTTTCAAGGCTGATTTGAGCTTTCTTGGCCAGGCTGACGAGCTTGGGTGCTGCATCGCCGATTCTCTTCTCTAACGAGATCTTCGCCGGTACCGGGATAGGTGCCGGCGACGACTCTTCAGTGACTTCACCACCAAAGTGCTTTACGAGTGCATCAAGACCTTCCGCATAACCCTGAAGGTTTGCAGCGATACGCCACTCACCGTCCTTACGATAGAGATCGGCAACCATGATTGCCTTTTCGCCGGAGAAGTTGGTCCCTGAAAACTGGCAGGTGGCAACCGTCTCGCCGGCTGGGGCGATCACCAGAAAGTTGCTGTCCTGAATGTCTTTCATTGCACCGGCCCCATCGATAGAGGCGGTGAAGACCATCCGGTCAATGGATGCTGGTAGCGACTGGAGGTTGATGGCGAATTTACCGCCGCTGTCCATCTTGATGCTGCCGCAAGGTGTGGATGGCTGATTGAAAAAAACCATGTAGCGGTCATCTGAGAGTTTGCTTTGGGTGTCGACGCCGAAGCAGACAAAGTCGATCACATGCGGTGCCTGGATCTTGATGGAGAGTGTGAGGGATTGTCCCTGCAGGATTTTCGACAACGGCAACCGTTGGCCTTGGCTGATCTGCATGCTCTGCTTCCTTGAGGTGTTGAACTCGGTGTATGTCGCGCGACAGATAGGGGCGCGGAGTTGCACCGTGAAATTGAAGGGGTGAGCAGGTGGTATCCGCTCGGACCAATACCTTAACGGTGCTTGCCTGTACTGCAAGGCTGTATCCCTTATTGCAGGGAAGTAATCAAGGCATACGCATGCTGATGCCTACCTCAGAGCCGGGTGGGTATCAGGTCATCAGAATTCCCAAGACAGGCATCCAATTGCCAGAAATCACTGATTCCCCGCTCCTTGAAACCATGACGCTCGCCGTTAATGTCTTATTCAAGATCTCCATGTGGCCTGGCTCTAGCATACAAAGCGGCTGTTCAGCGGCGGTATCGCAGGCGAAATGGAGTATTGGCTAGAAAACGGTAAATGCTGGCATTTTGAGGCCACTTTTGAGTGGTACACCCTATGGTGAAGTGGCAAAATGCTACTTAATATTTTGCGCCCTGGTTCTCATGGAAGGGCTTGGCTGACAAGGAATGCTTGATGCTGATCGCACTGGTGGTGTTGAACGCGCTGTATTTGGTGTGCAGCCTTTTATTCAACGCAGAGCTTCTGAATTTCGCTGGCGCTGACATCCCTTTAAAGAAACTCGAAGTCCTTGAAACCTACAGCCAGGTTTTGGCCGCCACCAGTATGTGTCTGCTTGTGTGGCGTATCTGCTACCGGCGATATCAGGGTAAGGGGAGGGTGCTCTGGATCTCTCTTGCCGTCTCGACGTTGATCATTACCCCGGTCACCTGGTGGTTTCAGGGAGCCGCTCCGGACTTGATCGCAGATCAGTTTCCGGCCTCGCTGCGCGTCAGTAGCCTCTACGCGTACGTCACTAAAAAGGGTTTTCTCTACGACACTCTGACCATTCCGAAAATCCCATACAAGGAATTCAAGGATCAAGGTGAGGGCAAGGCGTTCATCGCAAATCTTGGGGTTTTAATGAGCGTCCAAGGCTCATACGTCGAGCGAATCGACAAAAATTTCCAAGGTTTCGCCGCTGCTGTTTTTCGCGGCTATACAGTCCGCAATGGTGACATGCTCTACGAGCGTCTCCAGGAGAACGTCGTTTCTGACATCGAAGGCATCATTAGAGCTTACGCAAAGTTCGAAGGGTTTCGCGCCGCCGGCATTCCAGGGAACGAATGGAAGCCCAACCAATGGCCCGGTGGTGGAGCAGACCTCAATTATCGTCCAAGCATCGACGAGTACGCCCAATCCATCAAGCCAGGTGTGCGTAGCCGGGAAGAGATCGCGAACTCAAGCGAAGTGCGTTACATGGCAAAGAGTGCGCTTGGCCCTCTTTACGTGAAAGGCATGAACCTGCTGGCCACCCGCGAGCAGTACGAGAGTTACCTGCCTGGCATCGCGGATAATATGGCATTCGATGTAGCGCATACCGACATTCACGGCTCCGAAGGCCTGAATGTTTTGAAGAACATGATGTTCATCCCTTTCTCATTACTGAGTGGCTTGTTCTTCGGCGCCATCAGTCTCGTGGTTCTGATCATCTCCGGTATTGAAGCCCTTCGACGTGTTCCCGGCCGAATTCGCTTTGTCCGAGTAGTCGCGATTTTTTCGATCGTTATAGTTCCCTTGGTAGTTGGCAACAGGATTGTTGACAGCACCGGGTACAGGGATGCGTTCAGAAGTTCGGGCAAACAACCAGTGGTGCTGGCGTCAGTTTTCTATTGGGCCATGTCCGCCGAAGCAATGCTTTACAACCTCACCAAGCCGCTGCTCAAAGCGGAGTGAAAACACAAAAATGGAGAGTCACCGTGCATAAAAGGTTTCTGGTTTCCGTCCTGGCACTGGCCATCGCTGCAAGCTCTGGATGCGCTCAGCTGGGTATCACCAAACAACAGGCCGGTACCGGTATCGGTGTTGTGGCCGGCGCGGTATTGGGCTCATTCATTGGTAAAGGCAATGGTCAGATTGTTGCGACCATTCTGGGCGGTGCCATCGGTGGTTATGTCGGGAACAAAGTTGGCGCAATGCTCGATGAACAAGATAAGCAGGCACTAGCACTTCGCACGCAGGAAGCTTTGAATCTGTCAGCGAATAATGTCCAGCCGGTTTCGTGGAAGTCGGGTCACTCTGGTGCGACTGCGGAGATCGTTCAGGGCAAAGAGTACACCCAGACCAAAACGGTTGAAGTGAAACGATCGCCAAAGGTCGCTGCCGTGCCGTCGATGAAACTCATCAACGAACAGTATGTGACGAAAAGCAGCTCCAACGTACGCTCTGCGCCAGAGAAAGATGCTGAGAAAGTCGGCGGTCTCCCGGCTGGTACTGAATTCACCGCAGTGGGTTCCACGGGCGATTGGATTATGGTCGGTCGCAAGGGTGTGACCGTTGGCTATATCAGCAAATCGCTGGTCACTCCCAAGTCTGAAGCTGTGGCCAAAGTTGGCAAAGTTGCCAAGCCATCTGTAAACCTCGACGAGATGAACGTGTCGGCAGACAAAGACACCAAAGGGTTCGACTTGGACGCCATCCCAACGCTGGCAACTCAACAGGTAGCGGCTGAAACATCTTGCCGCCCGGTGACCGTGAGCCTGAAAGCGGCTGACGGCAACACCCAGAAGGAAGACAACACCTTCTGCAAACAAGCCAACGGCACCTGGGAACTGATCTAAGGAACTCTATGAAAAACCGCGCACTCGCTCTCGCAGTAGTGAGTGCTTGCGGCTTCGCGCCGCAAGCCTTTTCACATCAGCTAGCATTCAGCAAAACAGAACAGATCAGTGTCATTGTTGATGGTGAAGCGACCACTTGGTGCAAACCAGAAATCGCCATCACCATGCAGCGCCCTACATGGGTTGACCAGAAGCCTCTCAACGGGCTTTTGTCCAAGTTGCCGTTCATTCTCGGGCAGGAATGCTCGACAGCAAAAGTCACGTGGAAGGCTGTCGACGCCAAGGGGGCGGTGTATGCCACCGGTTCAGGCAATGCGACCAACCTAGGTCTCGCCACGTTGACGGCGCCGCCGGCACCCGTCGCGGCAGCTCCGGCTCCTGTTGCAGCCGAAGTTCCTGCAGCACCCGTTGCGGCAGCGCCGGCACCCGTTGCCGCGCCCGTAGTTGAAGCACCAGCCGTAGTCGCTCCAGTTGTGGCGGTCGCACCAACGGCGCCGGCACCAGCACCAGTGGTTGCGGAGGTTGCGGCTCCAGCTCCTGCACCAACACCAGCACCTGTGGCAGCTGCCCCGGTAGCTCCAGCTCCGGCTGAACCAGCTGCTGTCGCCCCCGTAGCTCAGCCAGTTGTCGTTGCACCAATAGCGGCACCAACAACGCCACCCGCGCCAACAGCACAACCGGCTGCTATTGCAGCGGCACCGACGGCAGACTTTGGCCGTTCAGTGGTCCTGGGGAACCACAACCTCGTTGGCATCACCGACGAAAGCGGTTGTAAGTGGCTGGTCAGCAAATCTGCAGTTGATGAAAGTAACCCGAGTTTCTCGTTCGCCTCGACGCCCGCCATGCCTTGTGGCGTGGCTGGATATGGCGTGGGGCAGTTCGATAAATTGAAATGGTCGATTCCGAACACCTATCGCGGTGATACCTGGAACAAGCCCTACGTTCACGAGAGTGGTCTGATGTTCAATCAAACCCTCAGTCAGGCTGTGAAGGACAAAGCCGTATCGTTCCTGAGCGCTCAGGCCGATCAGGCGCTATTCCTCCTTGGTGAGATTCCATCTCGCGACATGAAGGTGTATCTGGCGTTCCAGCGCCCAACCTACGCCGTCCTGCGTCCGTTCGATGGCAAACCGTACTACGTTGCCATCACTAAAACTGAAACCTTCGCGCTGGACCCGGCTGAGTACAAGCGTGCAGCTGTTGAGATTTATCAGTTGATCAAGGCGACCTCACCGTCGACCGTAGAGAAGGCCAACTTCTTCATCGCGAAAGACTTCGAGGCGCTGTATCCGGCTGCCGGCTACAAGACCGACGACACAGGCAATATTGTTCAAAATCAGATGGGTGAAAACCGAGGCGAATTCTATTTTGATGCTCGCGAAGGTAAAAACTACGCCATGCGTCGTGAAGCGATGCGGTTGCGTGAAGTACGCCGTGAACAAGAACGAATGGCCGAATTGCACACCAGGGTTCTTGAACGTTACCAGCAGATCAAAGATCGCATGAAGTCATACCAAGGTCGTGAAATGGAAGCCTTGGCCCAGATGTCTGGCATCAAGGTCGCTTTCCCTACGCCGATGTCTCTACTCGACCCGAATACATCGAATGCTCTCGATACAATGATGATTCACGTCACTGGTAAAAAGGGCGACTTCTACGAAATCGACTTTCCACGTAAAGGCCGAGTCCAGGCTGACTTCGATCTTGAGGAGCAGTGGTACTTAATCCCGGCATCAAACTCGACGCCATACAACCCGCTCAAAGATGGCCGGGCGATCCCAACGTTCCGTGTATATGGATTCGACACACTGGAAGCCTGTAAACAGGGTCACTGTGCTGACCGTGTCTCGTTTGGTGGAGTTCTCGCCAAAGAGTTTCCAAACGCCGGTATTAACTTCGACTGGACGCCCGCGGTTTCCGAGCAGTTCGTAAATGCTTGGCAGCAAGCTTCAGCAACCATCCAGTAAGGCACCGTCATTATGAAAACGATGAGCAACCGAAACAAAATCATCGCTGCAGTCGCCGCCAGTGTCGTGGTCCTAGGCATCGCTGGTTCGATGATGTTCAGTGCTGGGAAGAAAGCGAAGCTGAGCTTTTACGAAGATCTGAAAGAGCAGTATCACCTGAGCGATGTTCTCAGCGAGGGGGATGTGTCCTACTCCCTGTTTTCTGGCACCCTCACGGTGAAATCGCCAGAGATTCGCCTTGTGGCAGAGCAAACGAACGGCACTGAAAAATACCTGAAGACCATCGCTGCATTGCTGGGTGAGAACGCGTCTGCTTCGGAAACGGGTCTAGTGGACTGGGCTAGCTACCTGATTAAGTCCACCACCGGCGATGGCCGCCGTGTCGCCGGTATGTATCTTAAAGCCGACGCGCTCAAGGTAAACCACTCCGGTGATAGCAAGGATGGCGAGATCCACATCCAATTACTGGGTTTGGACACGAGCAACCCCTTCATTTCACAAAAAGGGTCTGATGTGGTGCTTGTCTCTGAGGTTTCCGACGAGATTCAGCCCCCTACTGATTTCGGTCAGGCTGTGAATGGCGTCAAGTCAAAATATAATTGGGGCGTGAATATGGCCTCCCGATTGCCAGTCACTGGTGCGTTTCTGAGCGCAGCGACTGGCGAGTTCGGTACAAAGGTGGATTTGGACTTTACGCTGAAGCGTTCTGACGACGGTGAGGGCCAACTCAAATTTGTGGTAATTCACCGGAACGATGGCAGCGAAGTGGGCCGGATTGTCCGTGAAGCTGAGTTCGCATCGATCCCTGAACTGGATGATGTTCAGGAGCAACTCAAGGGCCTGGTTAACGGCTTCGTCATGGGGGCCTTCAGCGTAAATATGGGTTCAACCGTAATCGCCAGCAACGCCGCCAATTTTGCCCGAAGTGTAAAAGCGTCCAGCTATTCGTTGACCTACAAAGGATTTGATCACCTGAAGGATGGTTTCAACGAATACACGACTGCGACCAAGCTCCAGGATTTCGAAGGCTACTGCAAAGAAGTAGGGCTGGCGGCTTACAAGAACGACTTCGGGGCCAAGGCAAAGGGTTACAGCGACTCTGAGTGTGCCATTGCGCAAAAGCTCGTTACCGATGGCAAGCTTGAAGAAAATTACAAGTTCAAAGAGGACAAATCGTTGTTCGCAGGCCTCTTCGTTAGCAAAAGTTACACGCTTGAAACCGAATAACCGACACACGTCGTGACCCGAGGTGCGCGGACCATTGCGCATCCCGGGCAACTTAAAAATGTCATCCAGCCCCAAGACAGGACACGTCATGAACAAGATTTCCAAATGGACATTGGCCGCTGTGTGTGCATCACTTCTGGCAGGTTGCGGTTCAAGTCAGGACAAGGCCGAAGAGCTTGTCAAAGCTACGCACATGGACGCCCAGTACTCAATGATTGTGCAGGCATCCATTGCCGGCTATGCAAGCAAATACGGCGATGTACCGAAAGATCAGATTGAAAAAGTGGTCGAGGAACACTTAACGAAAAAAATGCTGACGCAGACTATGGCCGATGTTTATGCAAAGAATTTCGATGCAGACGAACTTCAGATGATGATCGACGCTAACAAGCACCCAGAAACGGCTATGGCGAAAATCATGGGCTCCAAAGATGGCATGAAGCTCGCTCAAAAAGCGATGCAAGTCCAAGGAGAGCTTCAGAGCGACATGGTAAAAGCTTTCCAGGCGCACGACAAAGATATCACCGAAGCCTTGGATGACCTTCAGGAAGAAGCTCGCGGCTGATCCGCGATGCGCTGACGAGAGCCCGGCAATGCCGGGCTTAATGAGATGGTCAGCCTGACCGAGAAGCCCTGCAGGTTTACGCTTGCAGGGCTTTTCTCGTTTTCAGCAGAGGATCTCTCATGAACACGATGACGCTTCTCGGTATCGACATTGGCAAACACAGTTTCCACCTGCATGGCCAGGACGCCAAAGGTCATCAGGTGTTACGCAAGAAAACCAACCGCGGCCATTTGCTCAGCACATTGGCCCAACTACCGGCCTGTACCGTGGTGATGGAGTCGTGTGGCGGTGCCCATTGGCTGGCTCGGCAAATCGGTGCATTGGGCCACGAGGTGAAGCTGATCGCCCCGCAGTACGTCAAACCGTTCGTCAAAGGCAACAAAAACGACTTCATTGATGCCGAAGCGATTTGCGAGGCGGCGAGCCGCCCCGCGATGCGCTTCTGCTCGATCAAAACCGAAGAGCAGCAAACGCTTTCAGCGCTGCACCGTGTCCGTGATTCATTGATTGGCCATCGCACCGAAGCGACTAATCAGATCCACGGTTTTCTGCTGGAGTTCGGGATCAGCCTGCCCATTGGTAGCACTGCGCTGAACCGCGTGCCGGCGTTGCTGGACGACCCACAACATCCGGTTCCATTACGCCTCAAGGCCGTAGTGATGCGCCTCCATCATAAAATTCAACAGCTGAATGATGAAATCAAGGACATCGAGTCCGACCTGAAACAGCAGTTGAAAGAAGACGATGCCGGGAGTCGCTTACAGAGTATTCCTGGCATCGGTCCCATCACCGCCAGCGCGGTATTGGCGGATGTGGGTGATGCATCGAACTATCGCAGTGGACGCGATTTTGCTGCATCACTAGGGTTGGTGCCGAGGCAGTATTCAACGGGTGGGAAGACGCTGTTGCTGGGGATCAGCAAACGCGGTGACAAGCACATACGCCAGCTGCTGGTACAAGGCGCGCGATCCATCATGCAGCATATCGATAAGCGGGAAGACGCCCTGGGGCCTTGGGTTCGAGAACTGCTGACACGCCGACATTCCAATGTCGTGGCGTGCGCGCTGGCCAACAAACTGGCGCGAATCGTGTGGGCGGTACTGGCCAAAGGCGGCCAGTACGACCCACATCCGAACGCTTGAACGTACAGCTTTACCACCGGCTTTTGCGACGTCACTGACTGATGACAGTAAACGGCAAACGGCCCGACTGAGAACCTGGCACAAAATTCAGCTTTAGAGGCTGAGGGCTTTTTCAGGACAGTCGGGAGCGGCTACTCATCGGGGGCCGAGCGTTGTTGACGCAACGCTCACAACGAGCCCGGATACATTAGCGCAGGCCAGCTTTACCGAAAACAGCCAAAGAGGTTGCAGGAGATGGGCTGACCATACATTTTATTGGGTGCGCTAGGCCCAGCAGAGCAGTCGGCGATATTCATTGCGCTCGACTCCGTGGTGGGCATGAACAAGTAGCCTTGGGCCATGTAGAATCCCGGGCCACTGAACCAAGGACAGTTTTATGAACAAATCAATAATCGCTGGTCTCCTCGTTTCTATTGGATTTAGCACCAGCGTGTACGCCGATACCTTCACCAGCGCCGAAATCTGCAAGGCTGCTATTTCCGTGGAGATGGGTCGACCAACAAAAACGATGAAGACCAAACAAACAGACTCCATCCCTGAAGTTTCTTATCGTCGCTCTGACGGTGACACATTCCGGTATCGCTGCGATGTGAGCGAGGACCGAGTTGTTTGGTCAACGTTCTTGGCTGATACAAACGAGTGGGGCCGCTGGAGAAACCGTTATTCAGAAGGCGACTCGTCGACGACGTACTCAGTGTCGAATGGCGTGCTGACGATAAGCAACGATCAGTCGGGTGAAAAATCCTTCAAGAAGAAGGATTTCTAAAGCCGTGAAGTAAGTGCGCAGTGTTTCCCGCTGTTGGCCAGAGCTTTCTCTGCGACGACGACCCTGTGAATCGAATCGTTGAGCTCATTCCGCGGCGCCCAGGGGTATGGGTGGCCTGGGCGCGGGCAGCAGTCATAGGGAGGGGATTCATCTTTGTAGCTGGCCAGTGCATGCACTGGCCTGTTAATCGTCAGTTCGACACCGTCCCGAAGCGGGGAGTACGGCGACGGCGACGTATGAGAATAATGGCCACAACCAAAACTATCAGCGTGATGACGCTGAAGAATATGGTGTTGAACCAAGGGAAAGGTTCGTCCCGACTGTTTGTAGCCTCAATGGAGGTGATGTTGCCAAACACCGAAAGGATCTGAATGCGCCACCCGTAGTGGCTGATGAGGGCTAGCTGCTGACTATCTCGCGAATAACCCTGGGCTTTGGCCTGAATGTCCGCTGAGTCAAACTTGAAATACCACGGGAAGCTCCAGCCGGTATCTTCATTGCGATACACCATCACTTTCTTGGTCGTCGGGTTTTCGGTATTGATGAAGTACACGTCCCTGGTAGGTCCGTCGGCCGGGTTCTCGGCATTGATGACCCCGTCGTTATCAACCCGTTTTACTTCAACGCCGGTGATCAACACGACATCGTACTGGGGAAGGACGTAGTAAAGCCCTAGCGCGCTGGCGGCGACCACAAGCAGGGTTGCGCCCAGAATTACGCCCTTGAACCACTTCATGAAGGTACTCCGTTTTGATATCGTCTGATTCTGCCCGAAATCTGGCAGCCAGGTGCAAGTTTAGCCATGCCGCTGCCGCCGAACTTGTTTAGCAAATGTGTAGGCTATGGAAATGGTGGCCTTGTATCGATCCTAGTGGCTCCCAACAATACAAATCAATTGCCTAAACGGCAGATACAAAAAAGCCAGGAAGAACCTGGCTTTTTTTCTACACGAACCTGATCTTATTTAAGCCAGGATTCCACGGTGTCAGCGCCGTGTTGTGCCTTCCACTCTTTGAGACCCTTGTGTGTTGAGGCCGATGCCATATTGACCCACGTGCCGACGCAAGACTGCCCCACCTCCAAATCGGCACAAACCCTGCACAGGCGATGTTTTTCGAGGAATCAGACTGGGTCAGTGACATCTCGGCAACTGGGTCCATTCGGTGTCAGCGCCAACACCCCAAAGCGGATAACAGCCCAATCAGGGCTTTTCTTGCGCCTTCTCCGAGCTTATAGCCCGCCAGACCTTCGTCCAGAATCCTAGCTTGGCTTCCTCTAATTCTCCTTTCAAAGTTTCGATCTCATTCCCCCTGTTCGTGTACGCCGTTTTGTATTTCCCCAACTGGACCTTTAGATCCACCACGCTTTGGGTCAGCTCAATGGTTGAAGCTTCAAGATCAGCCTTATCTTTCTCCAACAGACCTTTCGCCCCGGAAAAGCCATCCCGCTCCTTACCCACAGCCACAGCGACCGATTCAGCCTCACGAACCTTATTGAAAAGAAACGTAGTTTCGCGCTTATTCTTCTCGACCAGCTCTACCCGGTCCTTCTCAGCTTGCCTTGCGAAATCGTCATGGAATCTGGTGCTTACTGGGTCAGAGAGGACTTTGCAAAACAGCTTGTTTGATACGATCTCGGCAATTTGCTGGTAGCGCCTCTCAAGACTACCTTCAACGTCATCTTTGTTGATGTACTTCTCAACCTTGATGCTGTCAGTAATCTTGATTTCGATTATGGGGATTCCGTGGTCACGGAAATCGACGACCTTCTGCATGCTGCATGGGTTCGAATAGCAGACCTCAATAGCGACCTTCCCTCCCCACTTCTTGTAGAAGGGGTTGTCGGCTGTGAACTCGCCATACAGGTCTGGAATATAGCCATTGCCGTTACCAAATTTCAGCCGGGTTTCCTCAGCGACAAGGCGTGTAAACGTGAAAGGGACGATCTCATTATCGATGACGAAATTGATCGTTTCGAGCTGCGAAAGGATGGCTATCAGGCAGGCATGGGAAAGGGATTCGCCATCGCTGTCACCAGATCGAGCCATAGGATCAACGTTCTTGTACCGGAAATACCCGTTCTTCACGGCGACCATCTCACGGCGCGTTTCTTCCCGAGAATGGGTACTGAAGAAGGTAAGAGAGCTAAATTCAGAGGGGTTCAAGCGGCGCATCTTGAGGACTTGCCAGATGAAGTAGAGCTTGTATCGACCATCCTCACGATTGATGAAGCCGTCAAAGTTCTTCGCACACGCCCAAATCTTCATGCCACTCCCTTACGTTGAAACGTTTTAGATCAGACCATACCAGCGCCTGAAAGCGTTTCAAAGCAAGGCATGCTATCAGTAGCCGAGCGCGTCCTTGGTCTGCTTTGAGACTCCTAGCCGACTTACGTCGAACAATGCAGCCGACGAGGGGTCGGATGGTAAGATTTTCAATGTGAGATTCGTGCCTGTTCTTAGCTTCCAAATGTCAGAGCACATCGCGAAGCAAAAACAGATTTGGAAAAGGAATTAGCAATAGGTTGATGAGAAATTTTACGGACAAGCATTACGCGAAGCAGAAAGCGGCGTCCGCCGTGATGACATATGGGCTAAAGCCCTTGCTACCAGTAACGGGGAGCTTGATCGTATCAGGTCGATTTACATTGAGCTTTTAGCACAGCATTTAGCCAATACCAGCGTTAAACAAGAACGCACGGCATATTGGACTGACGTAAAAGGACGACTCAAGAAATCCCTAATTATCTTTGCCGCAGTCTTATCTATTTTTACCGTAGCACTAATATGTTGTAACGCCCTGTGCAAAGACTACAAGAATCAGTGGCTTGTACAATATGGCGACACCCTACAAGCGCAAGATCGGCATCAGCCTCAGCATTTGTTTGATAGGGGCGGGAAGGCATACATGGAGCCTACGATAAAAGAAATGTGGGACATTGAACTGGCTTCGTATGGATTGATCAGTCCAAACAATTTTAGTCAGCTTCAAATTGATTTACAGCAAATGTCCGCGTCTCAATTATATGGAAAGTATGGTAACTCAGCTTCAACACTTATCAGGTGGAGGGCTAGCATGGCTGGTTCAATGACCTCAGCGCGCCCACCAAGCATGTGGGAAGCCCTGCTACTCGGCTTCAAGGTTCGATGAGTGAAGTAATTATTGAACGCCCGATTGGTGCGCAGCTTTTGTAGAAGAGCTGACTGCGCCGCCAACGAGCAGGGGCAGATAATGCATTCACATCGAAGATCGCTGCCCCTTCAGTATCCCAGCGTGTCCTTGGTCTGCTTACAGCTTCCCAAGCGCCCACGAACCTGACCATTCAGCATACGTGTCTGCATCGACTGATAAGCTTGGGTAGTGCCGTACTGCTGCTTCACAGCTTCGAGTTTGTTCTTCGCCTCAGTCATCTGTACCACACAGTCATTGATGTCCTTCTTCGACAGGGTTCGCGTGCCAGCCTCATTAGGCGTTCCCTGTGGACGGTTCTCGTACAGCTTTTGGACCTCGTTGAGGCTAGCCAGTGCAGTCGCTTCATCCTCATTGTTGGCTGCCCACACAGAACCACAAATCACTAATCCGATCATTCCTACTACACACTGTTTGATCAACGGAATCTCCCTATGTCATTGGTGGGTGTTCTCCTACCGGCAGCACCGTCAGCGACCGGCAATCTGCGTAGCCTACCATCCGTAATACAAGCCATAGGCTATCATCTAGGATTGCTGCGTCTGAAGGTACTCAGCGCAACCCCGTATAGCTTGATAACAAGGAATGTCTGATGAGCCAGGTTTACCCCATAGAAGATGCGGTGCCGCTGCCACCTGATGAAGAAGAGAAAAAACCAGAGAAGAAGGTTTTAACCAAGGACGAAAAAATTGAGAAGGAGAAAAAAGAGCTTCTATCTTCGGTAGCTGCTGCTGACTTTTCGTCGCTGAAACCTCGAGTCGCGTATGTATTAAACCTTTACCCTCACACACGAAATAGCGATATTTCTCTATCGTTGAAATATTGGGAAATATTCCAACCAGACCTTTATAAAGAAAGTGGAATTCTTCCGAAAGACCTTTTCAAGCTTGAAAGGCTCCATTATATCGTCCGTGCCCGCGCTAAAATACAAAACGAGTACGAGCTATTTTTAGCGGACACTGAGATCAAAAAAAGCCGTAGACGAAATGAAGAAAAAATGGAGGGCGCAGTCATTGATGATTCGCCACCAGTTAAGAAGGTGCATATTTTTTCAGATGAAACTGGCAAAACTCACCGATATGTTATGGTTGCCTCTGTATGGGTGCTCAACGGTAGAGCAGTATTCGCCACTAGCAAAGCAATAAGCGAGTGGAAAGCTAAATCAGTTTGGAAAAATAGAGAAATTCACTTTACCAAATTCGGCAAAAGCGACTATGAGACGTTAAAATCATACCTTGGTGTGATTTTAGAAAACCGGGAATATTTAGGATTTAAATATATCGCAGTCGAACGAGCGAAAACTAATCGACCTATTGAGGAAACCATTCTAAAACTACATGAACTGATGCTTGCGCGTGGGGCTACTCATGAGCTGGAGAGTGGAAGGATTGACCTGCCGAGAGAGATGGAGGTAACGGTTGATGAAGAGCAATCGCTCGACTCGTTTGTTATTTCTGATCTTAGAGACCGTGTAGGAGAAACCTTCAAAAAACGGTATGACGACAAACTGCAACTGACCTCATTGCAGACCGCATCATCCAAAAACAGCGCTCTGATACAGCTAGCTGACGTAATCGCAGGTGCGATAGGACGGATACTCAACCACGAAGGAGAACGTAATTTCAAAGACGAAATGGCGGATCTCGTGGTTCAAATGCTGGATTTGAAAATTGAAGAAGGTGACATTGACGGACTCGATTCTGCGGCTCGCTTTAACGTCTGAATAGATTAGGGAAAGGCATGCTCATCCTCGGGTATACCGCCTGTGTAAGCTGCAAGGTGTCGTCGCCCGCAATCTACGGATAGGCTTTAAACCGTTCAGAAGCGCCCTTCAGCGCCCCGCCTGTTGGCGCTGACACCGAATGGACCCAGTTGCCGAGATGTCACTGACCCAGTCTGATTCCTCGAAAAACATCGCCTGTGCAGGGTTTGTGCCGATTTGGAGATTGGGCAGTCTTGCCTCGGCATGTGGGTCAATTTGGCATCGGCCTCAACAGTCTAAGGATATTCAGCCGATAACAGTAACGCCAACTATGGGCATTTTGTTAATGGGATAGGGGTATACAGGATGATGATTCGCAGCGCGGTAGCGCTATTGTTGGCATTGGCGGCTGGCAGCTCAGTAGCAGCAAGCTTTGACTGTTCGAAAGCAGCAGGTTTCGCAGAGGTCACTATTTGTAAGGACGGTTACCTCAGTGGCGTCGACAGCATACTGGCCCGCACTTATAAAAAAGCGCTAGCTACGGCCGAGAATCCAGACGCGCTTCGTGAGTTGCAGCGCGAATGGCTGACTGCGCGTAATCAATGCACGACACAGACATGTCTTGATAAGACTCTAGGTGCCCGCGTCACCTTCCTCGACAACTATGCAAGCGCTGAAAAGAGCAAGGCCTACGCTGCAGAGGAAAAGATTAGAGAAGAGCAGCGAGCTGCTGAGCGCCACGCCGAGGAGATTGCTACCGAAAAACGGACCGAGCAATACAACACCGCGCAAGAATTAGCTCGCCAGCAAAGACAGCAGGCCGCCCAGCAACGGCAAGTACAGACAGTTCAGACGCAGCCGCAAATCGCGCCAGAGGTGCCGTCCTATCAAGCGCCTGCTTATGTGACACCACAGCAGCAAACTCGACCTGCAGTTCAGGCTAACGCGGAAAAACCATTCTTTCAAAGAGCATGGCAGGCGTTCTGGTCCGGTCCGGCCTGGAAGTACACCCTGTTCGTAGGTTTTTTGATCACCTGCTGGACTGTCTGGCGGCACCACACAGAGACGGCAACGATCTATACCGATTACACAGACGCAGCAATCACCAATTTACTGCCAGCCAGCGGAGTGGTAGCTGCCCTCCTTCTGCGGTGGCTTGAAATGCCTGGCCTGGTTCAAGGCATTGCTATGGCAATCGGGATACTACTGGGCATTACCTACGCCGTTTACGCGACCCTCAGAGCGAACCAGGGAGTGCTGAACGTGGTACTCGTTGTGCTCACCAAACTCACCATAATTTCGGTGTTCTACGCTGTGATCGGCATGTTGATTGCGTCGCTCTTTTCGAACACTGCCAGACGCAAGGGCGAGTCTCAAGCGCGTGCTGAGGCCCGAAATCGCAGAGAGAAGAAGCAAACGATGGCACAGATCACTGCCTTGTCTGCGGCATATACGGCACTCACCGTTTGGTTGTGCCGGCGTCCAGAGTTCACCACACTTTCCGAATGCCTGGAGTTTGATACAACGCTGGAACTGGCTTGAGCCCAAGAGGCAGGGCGCAAATCTCTAAAACTGGATGCCCATTGCAGGCATCCAAGATTTGCAACGACTCACTCAAGTATGCCTGCTGGACCACCAGTCCCCCATCACCAGTTCGGAGCCTCATCTGATAGCTCTTTCTCTCCACACGCCAGTCTTCAGGCTTACTGTCACGCCCCCCTGGCCCCCATGAAGATTGCGGGACTGAGTTCCGAGCTCCGCGGAAAGGTCGCTGATACAACCCCTAGGATTTAGCCATGGCAGATCCAACTGTTGGCACTGATGGAAAATTTACCCAAGGGGGGTTGCTGATTCTTGCATCAGCAACTGTTGATAAGTTTAGCCGCCGAGATGCTTGTAGATGTTTCCGTTCGATAGCCCAACACTGCGGGCTAAAGACCTGCCACATTCACTTTTAGGCTCACAAAGTCAGCCCAGTCGGTCATGAGTGCACGACGCTTCTCCAGCATGTCGCCGCGCCAATAAGCGGCCTCGGCACCGGTGGCGACAACGTGAGCCAAAGACATTTCGCAGACTTCCCTGGCATAGAGAGTGCACTCGGCAGCCCAATCCCTGAACGTACTGCGAAAGCCGTGAGCCGTGATGACTTTGTCATTGTTATCACGCCAGCCTTTACCCTGATCGTCTAGGTTCTTTTGATCCATGCGGCGCAACGTCATCAACATGGCCATATTGCTAATCGGTCGACCTTTGCGGGCGCCTGGGAACAGCAGCGAGCTGCCTTTGATTCGTGGGAGCCCTTCCAGCAAGGCTATCAGTGCATTGGAGAGCGGCACTGTATGGACTTTGCCCGCTTTCATACGCGCCGCTGGAATCGACCATAGCTTGGCTTTCAAGTCGACTTCACTCCAGTCCGCTTCAAGCACTTCGCTGGTTCGGCAGGCCGTGAGGATGGTCATTTTGAGGGCGCTGGCAGAGAGTCCTTCCACACTATTAAGTGCCTGTATAAAGCGAGACAACTCCGAGTAGGGCAATGCCGGGTGGTTTCGGGTGCGTTTAGCCTTGGCGCTTGGCGGTAACAGTTTGTCCAAGTGCCCCCGCCAGCGGGCTGGATTTTCACCGTCTCGTAATCCCCGTGCTTTAGCGGCATCTAGGACCAGTTCGATCCTGTTGCGCACTCGGCTCGCTGTCTCGGCTTTGCTGGCCCAAATAGGTTTGAGGATTTCGAGAAGATGTTCAGTGGTGATCTGGCTAGTCGCGAGGTCGCCGATGACGGGTGCAGCGTAAGTCGCCAGTGTGTTCGTCCACTGCTGAGCATGTTTGACGTTTTTCCAGCCGGTACGATGAGCTTCTATGTAGTCGTTTGATACGTCCTGGAACGTTACGGATTTCCTTATGCGTTGGTGATCAGCAGCCTGCTGTGCCGTGCGCTCATCATCACGCGCCTGCAACGGGTCAATACCGTCCCGCAGCAGTCGTCGCTGATCACTGTTTTTTTGTCGAGCCTCCTTGAGGCCGATTGCGGGATAGGTGCCTAAACCCATTTCCCGGCGCTTTCCCGCAAGCTGAAAACGCAGTACCCAATATTTCTTCCCGTTAGGTTTAATAAATAGGCGCAGGCCATCCCCGTCTTCATACGTGCCGGGGGCCGTCAGGTTCTCTATTTGTTTCGCTGTCAGCTTGCCCAAGTTATGCCCTTACCTACCGTTGAGTTCCCCCATTTGTCCCCCCACTATCGGTCGGAATATGATGGGTTCTAGTGGATGTCCTGAGACGATGATAGGCTTGAAGCGCCTTTAAAATAAAGGCCTATAGAGTTGTATCGGCTGTTCATGGATCTTAATTTGGCGGACTCCTTCACCGCCAAATTCGATGTAACCAGAACCCCTGATTTCGAGAGAAATCAGGGGTTTTGTGGTTTCTGAGGGCTGGAACTCAAAAAGCCCTGATAACGCCCAACGGACTTTAGGCAAAGAAGCATCTGAACTTGATGTAGGAAAAAAGAAGGTTGTGTGGGACGGAACGCTGGAACGCCAAGTGGTCGGGTGCTTTCATGGGTTATGGCTCCTCCGATGATCCGTCTCGAGAGGGGGGGCGTTTTGCGCCTTGAGGGTACAAAATGAATCAAAGGACATCAGACAAGGCACGCCCACTACCCGGACGGAAATGCGCACGTTATGCAGGAACTCACCATGGAACAGGCTGAACTGGAAAAGATTCATGTGGAAATCGTCAAGCTGATGGCTGAGCAGCGAAAGCTGAAAGCTGAACGCTGAAGCAGGAAAGATGACCCGTGAAACCTTTTGGTATCCCGTGGCTGTTGCGACCGGACTGATTGGCACGGTGGCGACTATCACGACGGTGTTGGTCAAGCTTCTTTGACTCGTTAACTATGCCTGAGGTCTGCGATTCCCGAATTTCGAAGCCCAGCCGTTGCTGGGCTTTTTGTTTTCATCGATTGGCCGCCGAGGAATAATGCGCGCCACTATATAGAAGGAGTCCCGATGATCACCACCACAACCCACGCCATTGAAGGCCGCCAGATCACCGCCTATCTGGACATCGTCAGCGCCGAGTCGGTGCAGGGCGTCAACGTTATCCGCGACCTGTTCGCCGGCATGCGCGATTTTTTCGGTGGGCGTTCCCAGACGTTGGAGCGTGCGTTGAAGGAGGCGCGGATTCAGGCGACCGACGAGATCAAGGAGCGGGCGCGGGCGCTTCAGGCGGATGCGGTGGTGGGGCTCGATTTTGAGATCAGCATGCCGGCCGGCAAGGGCGGGATGGTCGTGGTGTTTGTGACCGGGACGGCGGTCAAGCTGAGGTGAGTGACGGAATGAATCTGTTTAATCGCTAACTGGATTTGTAGGAAACGGCGGATCCATTCGTCGGGCATGCGGAAAACTGAATTACAAGTCCGGTAATGACCGGCTAGTCTCAAAAGCCTTGGTGGTCGATATTTTTCAGGCAATAGGGCTTGCCGGTATCGATCCCGCTTTGAGAGGGGAAGGGCTATGGCTGATCCGTATATCGAAGACGACGGGGCAGAATTTCCAATCAACAATTGCGTGCAGTGCGGCCAGACGGAATATGTGGCGGGCTTCGGCGAAGATACACTCAAGACCAGCAAAGTGAAATCCACCGCGACCAAAGTGGTCAGGTCGAAGTTTTTGCCCAAATTGACGACACCTAGGAAGTAAATGGTCAACCGGACAAACCCCGCGCCAGTAGTGGGGTTTTTTATTTTCCGAGGTTCGACACTGCGGAAATGGATTACAGCTTCTCGATGACTTTCCTGTTGGGTTTATTTCACAAAGTTTTCACACCCGCTTACGTAGTCTCAGCTCATCCGTTAGAAAGCAGTACCCTAGCCCGTTCCCCAGCGGGCTTTTTTTTGCCTGTCATAAAACCTTTTCAATAAAAGCTGTCCAACCGTCGCCAATGGCGAGGAGGGGCGGTTTTTGTGTGGACGTTTCCTTCTCGAAAGCATTCAATCCCCGGGTTTTCGGTTTCTCCTAATTTTTGAGGTTTTTCTTCATGCGTTTAACATTGCCTGCTCTGGTTCTGGGACTTCTGATGACTCAAGGTGCGATGGCTGCCGGTGATGGCACTGCTGCGCTCGGTGGTGGTCTGGGCGGTGCGTTGGGTAACGTGGTCGGCCAGAGCATGGGCGGCAGCACCGGCGCGGCAATCGGCGCGGGTGTTGCGGGCGCTGCCGGCAGTGCGGTGGCAGCACGTAAAGGCAGCCGCACCAAAGCGGCCATTGGTGGCGGTGTCGGTGCGGCCGGTGGTTCGGTAATCGGCAACAGCCTGGGCGGCAAGACCGGTTCGACCATTGGCGCAGGCCTGGGTGGCGCATTGGGCGGCGGCGTAGGCAGCAATCTGGCCAAGGGTCACAAGCGTCACTGACCCTGATCGATCAAAGCGAAGAGCCCGGCTAAATGCCGGGCTTTTCGTATCTGGATGTTTCGTTTTCGCAGGCTTCGAATTTGCAGCTGTCCAACCTTCATCGCTGGCCGGATTCAGTGAGTGCAGGTGTTAGACTCACGCCCATCCGTAGCGCGTACTTTTACCCCCGATACGGAATTTTGAGGTTCATATCATGCGTTTGACATTGTCCACGTTGTTTCTGGGACTTTTGGTCGCTCAAGGTGCAATGGCTGCCGGTGACGGCACTGCAGCAGTGGGTGGCGGTCTTGGCGGTGCACTGGGTAACGTATTGGGTCAGCAAATGGGCGGCAGCACAGGCGCAGCGATTGGCGCCGGCGTTGGCGGCGCTGCGGGCAGTGCGGTTGGTGCGAACAAGGGCAGTCGCACAGAGGCAGCGATTGGCGGTGGATTAGGCTCGGCAGGCGGCTCGGTGATCGGCAATAGCCTCGGCGGTTCTACCGGCTCGACCATTGGCGCAGGCCTGGGCGGTGCAGCAGGTGGGGCGGTCGGCAACAACCTCGGCAGCGACAACGGCAGCTCCCATTCCGGGGGCGGCCATAAAAATAAGCACAAAAACAAGCACAAGAATAAACATCACTGATTCGACATCGAGTGACATCAGAAACCCGGCCCAGGCCGGGTTTTTCGTATCTGCTTGCTGGACCCCGGAACGTTTGGTCGCAGGCCGCCTCGAACGTCATACACCCAACGTTGTGAGAACTGCCATGACACCTGAAACCGAAGGCAAGGAAGAAAAAGGCCCGAGTGGGCTCCCGGTCATCAATGACCCCGGCAACGAAGATCCGGGTTCTTTGATGGATGACGCAACGGTCCCGCTTAACGATTCCGATGACGCGGGGGATGTGGGAAACCTCGAGTATGAAGAAGAGGATGAAGACGAAGATTGACCAGCGTTGTGGCGCAATCGACCGATCGTCTCTCTGATCGAACGCAAGCATTGCCCAGCCCTCGAAATTTCAGGGCCTGCTTTTCAGGCCCTTCGAGAGGTGCTTTATGAATGCTGATCCGAAAGTCGACGATGACGACACCCCTGAATACCCGCTGCCTTCGCCCACCGATTCCTTGAGTCGCGATCAACGTCCGCCTGACGACGACACTGCGGTTGAGCAAGTGCCGACTGATGATGTGAAACGTGGCGATGTGGAGGCTATTCCCGAAGATCCGGACATTGCTGATAACGATGGTTCCGGTGAGCCGAGCTGAAAAACCATTCGTCGATTGGGCTGTACCTTTGAAAAGCCAACGCTGCCAGAAATCAGGTACGCACCTTTTTAAGGAGATGCACCATGATCAGGTCAACATTGATGGTCCTGACGGTGAGCGGCGTGTTGTTGGTCAGTTCAATGGCGGCGTTTGCTCAATCTTCCGGCAATGACGCGCCGGTCGATAAGGGCGGGATGCCGCCGTCTACTGAAATGAATGCGGGTTCTGGAGACGGGAAGGCGCTGCCGCCTGGCTCGATTGGCAGTGGAAATGCCGGTGATGCGAACGGGAGTAGCACCAGCCCGGGAGCAGGAAGCGGGTCGATGAGTGGTGGAAGTTCGATGGGGAGTGGTTCTGGGAGTGGGTCTGGAGGATCCGGTAGTTCTGGTGGTTCGGGGATGAGTGGAGGTGGGAGCGGTGGGAGTTCGTGTAGTGCGGGAGGAGGGACGGGTGGTGCTGGTGGTGGGACGAGTGGTTCGGGTGGTTAATCCATATATTTCAGGAAGATGAGCCCAGTTAGAACTGGGCTTTTTTGGCTAAAGTGATGTGGCTAACTAAATCTGCTCTTTTTTCTCTTGGATATTTATGAGCGTAGATTGCTATAGCGTTTTTTTTTGGCTAGGGCATGAACGATGCAAGCCAACGCTTATAGAAGTCCCTTTGTTGTTGAATATCAGTTGTGATGTCTTTGTCTTCATAATCGAAGATATTAACCACATCTTCAGTTTCAGCTGGCTGTCCCATATGAAGCTCATACGCCACTATGCCACCGGCCATTTGCGATGCCATACGCGAGGGATATACGTTGAGTTTTGCGCCTTTGCATAGAAAATTTATTTCCGGAAAATCGGCTCGCAACAGCCCAAAGCATTCGTAAAGATCATGAGCCGTGTATGTTTTTCTCAAGCCGTTTTTCGTTGTGAAAACCAATGTCAGATTTTTTCGGTCGCATTCGATTGAAACTTTCTCGGTGACTCCGCAGGAGTCTACGGATATTTCTATTGTTTTGTTCACGATCACTTCCTGCGTGGGTTGGGGGTTGAGTAGCCCTTATAGCTGCCATCGGCGTTGACGGGGGTCACACCGAGAATGTCTCGATTGTCTACTCCGCCAGGCATAGCTATTTCAACCTCACCTCTATGAGGCGAAATAATGCCGAGTTTTTTATTCACATCTATCCCGCGAATATTTTTTATTACATAGACGAACCCGTCTTCATATCCATAACCCGTTGCAAATTTTATAGCTTCCTTTTCCGAAGTCGAGGTGCTGACAAAGAAGCTGGGAGGGCTTCGGTTGTCCAATGCGTGTAAGTAAAGGTCCATGCTGTCTCCCAAGGGCTCAAAGCCGGCTTCAAATATCTCCCACGATTCCCGTGAATCTCCGCGATATAAGTAACGATTTTTTGGTTTAGGTGATGGAGCGCTGGGCTCCTCCTCATCAACCTTCGCCTTCCCCGCCGGATCCTCATCCCCAAACGAAGGCCTCTTGCACCCATCCCCTCCAGGACAATCATTCAACCCCAACGGATCAACCCACCCCGTCGGGTTCCTCGTGTACTGATACCCGTTTAACCCACCCGCCAACTTACTCGGATCCGGCGTCAGATACCGTCCCACATCCGGGTTGTAGTACCGATGCCGGTTGTAATGCAGTCCCGTCTCCGCATCGTAATACTGCCCCTGGAACCTCAATGGCTGATCCAGAACCTGATGGGTATCACGATTGAGGCGAGTCAGGCGGCCATAGGCGGTGTACTGGGCAGCCCAGATGATATCGCCGCTGTAGTCGGTGAGTTCTTGCGGTGTCCCAAGGTGGTCGAGTTGGTAGTAGAACGGGCAGGCCTGGCGTGGGCCTTTGCCGTCGAGCATGGCCAGCGGGCGGAAGGTGCCGGGTTCGTAGATGTAGCTGCGGTAATGCTCGCGGCCACTTTCTGCGATGAGGAGGTCGCCTTGCCAGAAAAATTCGGAGGTTTTGCCGTCGACGGTTTTGCTGATGCGGCGGCCGAAGGCGTCGTAACGGTAGCTGGCGGTGTTGCCGTTCGGGAGAGTGGCGCCGATTAATCGATGCTGGCAGTCGTAGTGGTATTCGGTGACGAGTTTTTGTGCGGCGCCACGGCGCTCGCGGATCAGGTTGCCGAAGGCGTCGTAGTCGAAATGGCGATCGCCTTGCATCAGCAGGCGATTGCCTTTGAGGGTGGCGGGGCCTGGACGGTCCTGCATCAACAGGTTGCCGGCGGGGTCATGGGCAAAGCTTTCGGGCTGCTGGTCGCGGGAGTGGCGGACGCGGATCAGTCGGTCGAGCGGATCGTATTGATAGCTGCGTTGGCCATGACGGGTGTCGGCGATGTGCTCAAGATTGCCGTTGGCGCGGTAGGCATAGTCGCGGCGATACAGCGGTTGCTGGTGTTGGCTGACAGCATGCGCTTTCAGACGACCCTGTTCGTCGTAGTCGTACTGGCTCAGCAACATGCCTTGCTTGCGCTGCAGTTCGCGGCCGGATTTGTACGTGTGGCTTGTAAGGCGTGTGCCGTTCAGGTCGATGGCTATCAGCGCACCACCCTTGGCGTGGTGATAGTCGAGTTTGCTGTTGTCCGGCAGACGCAGATGGTTGAGTTTTCCGCAGGCGTCGTAGGCATAGCGCAGCGTGCCCCAGCCCTGATGCTCGGTGATCAGGCGGTTCTGCTTGTCGTACTCGAACTCCAGCGGATGGTCGTGGCCGTCATCGACGCTGGCCAATCGACCGAGGCGGTCATAGCGATACTCGACGTTGACACCATTGGGCAGGTTTTTGACCAACAGGCGTCCGGCCGTATCGCGCTGGTAACTGGTAAACAGCTGCGAGCCGTCATCACCGAATTCGGTTTTTTCCAGTAGATGGCCGTTGAGGTCGTAGGCATACGCTGTGCGCCGGCCATCGAAGCCGGTTTCCTGTCGGATCAATCCGCCGGGCGTGTAGTCCAGTCGATAGTGTTCGCCGGATTCGTTTTCGATTTCTGTCAGGAGCAGCCGGGCGTTGTCGTAGCGATAATGCAGCTGTGTGCCGTCGGGATTGATTCGACGGCTGACCAGGTGCAGGTCATCGTCGTATTCAAAACGGGTAACGCGCCCCAGTTCATCGCGTTCGGCGGTGATTTTGCCGTAGGCGTTGTAGCTGAACGCACGACTGGCGCCTGTAGGCAGAGTCGTTTGAATAAGTCGGCCAACGGCGTCCCATTGGTAGTGAGCGACGGCGCCGTGTTCGTCCTGACGGGTAATCTGCCGACCCAATACATCGTAGGAAAAACGCCGCTGACTGCCGTCCGGCAAAGTCTCTTCGACCAGTTGCCCGATGGCATCCCACACGAACACATGACGGCTGGTGTCCGGGTAACGGATAGACTGCAGCCGTCCTTGAGCATCGTAGTGGTAGTGAGTGATGTGCCCCTCGGGATCGATGGCCTCGGTGACATCCCCCTGCACATTGCGTTGGTATTTCCACACCGCTTTACCGCGATATCGCGCATGCAGGAAACCGTTGCGATATTCGTAGGATGTTGGCTCGTCTTCCGGTGGAATCAGCGCGATCAGCCGCCCGACCTCGTCGTAGCGATACTGGGTGATCGCCCCTGATGGACCGCGCTCGGTCGTTAATCGGCCCTGGTCGTCGTAGGCCTTGAGATGCTCGCCGCCATCCGGCTCAACCCGACGCACCAATCGCGCCTTATCGTCATGGACATAAACTTCTTCGCTGCCATCGGTGTTTTTTACCAACACTGCGCCGTCGTCCTCCCAGGCATAACGTGTATCCATCTGCGAAAACGTCGCCCAGTGCCTGACACATCTGGCCGCCTTGCCAGACCTTTCCCACTCCCAGAAAAAACTTGCCCCACCGGCCAGTTGCCGCTGCAGAATCACGTGTTGATCGTCGTAGTCGTATCGCTCGCTTTCGCCGGCCGCATTGGTCGCTTCGATCAGGCGTTGACGGGCGTCGTAGCGGTAGGCAATCAGCGTTTGCTCGGTACGCCAGGCATCCAGCAACCCGTCGGCGGGATGAAACGACTGATACTCGACCGCTACGATGTGTCGGCGCTCGTAACGCAATAGCAGTGAGCGTCCCGCGCCGTTGTCGATGCGTTGAATGCGATCCTGACGGTCGCGGGTAATGTGAAGCCGGTTGTCGTAGGCATCACTGATGGTCGTCAGCCGACCCTTCACAAAGTGATAGAACCGCGCCGTCTCACCGGCCAGTGCGAGGACCAGTTCTTCAGGTTTGTTCCCCAGGTAAATCGCGGCCCGGGACAGGCTGTTATGAATCGCTGGACGCGAAAGACTGGGCAGTGGAAACGTCGTGCGACGGTTTTCGTGGTCGGTCCAGACGACCTGTTCTGCGTCCAGCTCCAGACGATGCGCCAGCGAATGACTCCAGCCCCAACCCAGCCCGCAATCCATTTCCACGGCGCTGGTTCGGTACAACCGGGTAAACGCGAAAGTCAGCAAGCCGTTCAGCGAACCATCGTCGAGTGTCAGCAATTCTTCGCCGGTGACCATCGACACCGGGCAACCGTTGGTGCAGGTCAGCGGCCCGCAATCGGCGCTGTCGCCGTTGGGGTTTTTCGCTTGATCGGAAACGTCGTCACGGTGTTCCTGCCGGCTCAATCGGGTCATGGCGGCGGATTTGTCGCGAGCAATGGCGACAGGATTCTGCACTGTCACAACCGGCGCAGTGCCCATGCTGATCTGCAACGGCACGGCGGGTGCGGGTTTCAGCGGAGCATTTCGGACATTGACCGCGAGGGGTTTGAGTACGCCCGCGTGGGTCGTCAGGTCGGATTGGGTGCCAAGCCCGGCCAACCTCAGGCTCGCGGCGGCCAGCCATTTGCGCGCTCGCTTGGATTTGACCTTGTCCAGCACCTTGGCGCTGATGCCGAGCTTCAGCCCTGTAGGACCTGTGAAGCGCGCTAGCAGGAAGCCGATCAAGATTCCGGTACGAATCTCTGCCACGACTTCGGCGCTGAACTGCGGAGGCAACATCCGCAACCAACTGGTGATCGCCGCCAGATGAATGAACAGCAACGGCTCATCACTCAATACCAACAATAGATTGGCGATGGATTGCGCTGAAGCGTCCAGCAGCGTTTCAAGTTCAGTTTCGGTCAGGTACTCAAGGAGTTTTTCACTGTTGGCTTGCAGGTCCGCGATCAACTCGTAGAGCTGCTTCACGTCATCCCATAGCTCGTTCAGGGAATTCTCTAGACCGCGCCAGTCGGCTTGTTGCAGCAGGCCGTAGCGTTTGATGAAGCCAGCCTCGGCGAACTCGGCCCACGAGGGTTCGAATTCAGTCGCCCACTCGCTACGCAGCCAGCCTTCCAGACCGCTGATGACGCCTTGATAAGAGGCATAAAGCGCTTTGACATGCTCAGCGGAAACATTCGGGAAGAAGGTGGTGCGGTAACGCAGGCTGCGTTCGCACTCGCGAATTTCGAGGATGCCGCTGGGGCCGATCTCGTCATAAACCGGCTCGCCGAACGTACCGTCAGCGTTCAAAGGCTCAAGCATCACCGGGGTGTTGCCGATCGGCACAAACCGCGCGGCGTCGAACATGTGCACCAGGGTCAGCGGGCCCGCTGCCGGGCACGCGGCGACGGTCGAACTGACAGGGGTGGTGGAATTCTTCGGCGCGACCAGGCGGACTTCGTTGCCGACCTTGAACACCTGCTCGATGTCCAGCGCCTTGCCGATCCAGAAACTTTCGGCCCAGGCATCGTAGTCATTGAGGCAAAGCCGGAAGTCGCCGAGCAGCGCCTCGATATTCGGCTGCTCGGGGTCCATGGCGGCAACCACCAGCAGGCCGATGGCGTTATTCAAGGCCAGTACCTTGTCAGGTACGAACATTCGCAGTCCCTCGCGCAGATCAAGTTTGAGCGCGAGACTTTGCTAGGGATCAACGGGTAAAGAAGTCGGGAAAGGAGGCGTTTTATGTAGGGAAAATCGCTAAATGACGACGAGCACTTTTTGTATCTGTCAGGGATTGCCCGTTGCTCGATGGCAGCCGCGCTCGCTATGCTGCTGAATCCTTTAATCGATCACGGACCCGGCCGCACCTGAGCCGCCTCTGGGATGTCATTAGAAAACGGATCAGATGCGATGAATGCACCGCTGAATGAATACGGCCCGATCAAGGCCGTGATTTTCGATATGGACGGCTTGTTGCTGGACACCGAGGGCATTTATACCGAGGTCACGTCCATGATTGCCGCGCGCTACGGTCGAGTCTTCGACTGGAGCATCAAACAGAACATTATCGGCCGTGGCGCGGGTGATCTGGCGCGGTACGTGGTTGAGGCGCTGGAGTTGCCCATCACCGCCGAAGAGTTTCTGGTGATTCGCGAACCGCTGATGCGCGAGCGTTTTCCGCGAGCGCTGGCGATGCCCGGCGCCGAGGAACTGGTTCGGCACTTGAAAGCCAACAACATTCCGATCGCGGTTGGCACCAGTTCTTCGCGCCAGTCATTTGGCCAGAAAACCACCTTGCACCGTGACTGGTTCGCGCTGTTCGATTTCGTCGTGACGGCCGATGACCCTGAAGTGGGCGCGGCCAAACCGGCGCCGGACATCTTCCTAACGGCGGCGCGGCGCCTGGGCGTTGCGCCCGAAGATTGCCTGGTGTTCGAAGACTCACCGTTCGGTGTCACGGCGGCGAAAGCGGCGGGGATGACGGCGATTGCGATTCCCGACGCGGCGATGGCTGACGAAAAGTATGCGCATGCCGATGGCATTCTTCGTTCGTTGAAGGCGTTCAACCCGAGTGCATGCGGTTTGCCAGCCCTCGAATGGGCTTAACGACGGAAAACGTGGGAGCAAGCCCGCTCCCACATTTGGATTGTGTTTAAAGCATCAGGCGCCAAAACCACCGTCGATGGTCAGGCTCGCCCCTGTGATGTAACCGGCTTCCGGCCCAACCAGGTAGGCAACAAAGCTGGCGATTTCTTCGGCTTTGCCGTAACGCCCCACCGCCATCAGCGGGATCAGGCTGTCGGCGAAGTCACCGTTGGCCGGGTTCATGTCGGTGTCGACCGGGCCCGGTTGCACGTTGTTGATGGTGATGCCGCGCGGGCCGAGGTCGCGGGCCAGGCCTTTGGTCAGGCCGACCAGCGCCGATTTGCTCATGGCGTAAGGGCCGCCACCGGCGAAGGGCATGCGGTCGGCGTTGGTGCTGCCGATGTTGATGATGCGACCGCCTTCAGTCATGTGTTTGGCGGCGGCCTGGGTGGCGATGAACACGCTGCGCACGTTGATGGCCAGGGTCTGGTCGAAATCTTCGAGTTTGAAATCCTCCAGTGGCGCAACGGCCAGCACGCCGGCGTTGTTGACGAGGATGTCGAGGCGACCAAAGGTTTCTACGGTGGTGGTCACGGCGTTGCGAATGGCTTCGGCGTCGGCGCTGTCGGCCTTGATGGCGAGGGCTTTGCCGCCATTGCCAGTGATGCTGTCTTGCAAAGCTTCGGATTTGGCCGTGGAGCTGACGTAGGTGAAGGCAACGGTCGCGCCTTCAGCGGCCAGGCGTTTGACAATGGCGGCGCCGATGCCGCGGGACCCGCCTTGAATCAAAGCCACTTTGCCGCTGAGGTTCTGAGTAGTCATAACGATCTCCGAAGTCCCGAGGCGAGATGTCTCGGTTGATGGAGCCTAGTATCGATTGCGGATTACACGCTGTGTAGACGGCAATCGCGATAGTCTGTGTAAACCAGAAGTTTATAGTGGCGCCTATGGAAACCTTCAGCAGTATCGAATGCTTCGTGCGCAGCGCCGAGGTTGGCAGCTTCGCCGAAGCCGCGCGACGCTTGAGCCTGACTCCGGCGGCGGTGGGCAAAAGTGTTGCAAAGCTTGAGGCCCGGCTGGGTGTGCGGCTGTTCCAGCGCAGCACGCGAAGCCTGACGTTGACCGAGGCCGGTCACCTGTTTCTCGGCGAAGTCAGTTCCAGCTTGCACACGATCCAGAATGCGGTGGCCAACCTGGCCAGCGCCGAGGGTCTGCCGGCGGGAACACTGAAAGTCAGCATGGGCACGGTGTTCGGGCGTTTATACGTCGTACCCTTGCTAGGCGAATTTCTGCGGCGTTTTCCGGCGATCAACCCCGACTGGCATTTCGATAACCGTCAGGTCGATCTGATCGCTCAGGGTTTCGATGCGGCGATTGGTGGGGGATTCGAGCTGCCGCAAGGCGTGGTGGCGCGTAAGCTGGCGCCGGCGCATCGGGTGTTGGTGGCTTCAGCCGGGTATCTGGCGGCGCGGCCGGTGATCGTCGAGCCCGATCAACTCAAGGACCACGACGGCATCCTGATCCGCTCGCCACAAACCGGTCGGGTGCGTTCCTGGCAATTGACCAGTCGTACTCAGCAACACAACCCGCTGACGCTCAAGGCGCGCATGACCATGAGCGATTCGGAAGCGGCGTGTGCGACGGCGGTCCAGGGGTTGGGCATCGCGTTGGTGAGCATGCCGTTTGCTGCGGGGTATCTGCAGGCCGGGACGTTGCAGCGGGTGTTGCCGGACTGGTATGTCGACGATGGCAATATTTCTATTTATTACGCGGAACACAAACTGCTGCCCGGCAAGACCCGGGCGTTTGTGGATTTCATTATTGAGCAGTTTGCGGAGCAGAGGTTGGGATCGCGGTTCAGTGCGGTTTGAGTTGGCTTGAGACCGCGTCATCGTTCATCACGAGCAGAATCTCCCACAGGGGATTTCACAAAGCTCGGGATCAGGCCTTGGACTTGCTGATGATATTCCCCGCATGCAACCCGCATTCTTTCTGCGTCGCCTCTTCCCACCACCAGCGGCCTTCACGTTCATGCTGGTTCGGCAGCACCGGGCGGGTGCACGGTTCGCAGCCAATGCTGATGAAACCGCGTTCATGCAGGCTGTTGTACGGCAGTTCGAGCATGCGGATGTAACCCCAGATCTCTTCGCTGGTCATTTGCGCCAGCGGGTTGAATTTGTAGAGGGTGCGTTCCGGGGTGGAAAACGCGGTGTCGATTTCCATCACTGCGACGGCGCTGCGTGTGCCCGGGCTCTGGTCCCGACGCTGGCCGGTGGCCCAGGCGGTTACGCCCGACAGCTTGCGTCGCAGCGGTTCGATCTTGCGGATGCCGCAGCACTCGCCATGGCCGTCCTTGTAGAAGCTGAACAGGCCTTTTTCCTTCACGAACGGTTCCAGTTTCGTGTAGTCCGGCGACACCAGTTCGATGTCGATCTTGTAGTGCTCGCGCACCTGATCGATGAAGCGGTAGGTCTCCGGGTGCAGGCGGCCGGTGTCGAGGCTGAACACTTTGACGTTCTTGTTCAGCTTCCAGGCCATGTCCACCAGCACCACGTCCTCGGCGCCGCTGAAAGATATCCACAGGTCATCGCCAAACTCGGCAAACGCGAGTTTCAGGATGTCCTGGGCGGATTTGTTGGCATAGGTCGTGGCGAGTTCCACGACATCGAACGATGGGCTCATCAGGGCGGCTTCCTACAGGTCGGTGGCGCTGGGCGCTCTATATAGGCCTGATGGTAACAAAATCCTGCGGCGGCGGGCGCGCCCTGTGCGTTGCGCGGGGCAGCCTGAGTCGCTAGAGTTCGGCAGTCCTTTTACTCGCTCGACTCAATAATCAATACAAATGGGAGTGTCTTGTGGAAATTGCCTGTCTGGATCTCGAAGGTGTGCTGGTCCCGGAAATCTGGATCGCGTTCGCTGAAAAAACCGGTATTGAATCCCTGAGGGCGACCACCCGGGACATTCCCGACTACGACGTGCTGATGAAACAGCGCCTGCGAATTCTCGACGAGCACGGCTTGAAACTCACTGACATTCAGGAAGTGATCGCCACGCTGAAGCCGCTGGACGGCGCCGTCGAGTTCGTCAACTGGCTGCGTGAGCGATTTCAGGTAGTGATTCTGTCGGACACGTTCTACGAGTTTTCGCAGCCGCTGATGCGCCAACTGGGGTTCCCGACATTGCTGTGCCATCGTCTGATTACCGACGATTCTGGGCGGGTAACGAGCTATCAGTTGCGTCAGAAAGATCCGAAGCGTCAGTCGGTTCTGGCGTTCAAGAGCCTGTACTACCGCGTGATTGCGGCAGGGGATTCCTACAACGACACCACGATGTTGGGCGAGGCCGATGCCGGGATTCTGTTCCACGCGCCGGACAACGTGATTCGCGAGTTTCCGCAATTTCCGGCGGTGCACAGCTTTGAGGATTTGAAGCAGGAGTTTATCAAGGCTTCAAATCGGGCTTTGAGTTTGTAGCCGCAAAAGCTAGAGGTTCTGCAGGGTTTCCAGCAGGACCTTCACCTTGGTAATCGATTCCTGATATTCGGCCTGCCACTCCGAGTCCGCGACGATCCCGCCACCGCCCCAGCAGCACACCTGCCCATCCTTGACCAGCAGGCTGCGAATTGCGATGGAGCTGTCCATCTCGCCGCGCACGTCCAGGTACAGCAACGAACCGCAATACAACCCACGTCGGGTCGGCTCGAGTTCGTCGATGATCTGCATGGCACGAATCTTCGGTGCACCGGTAATCGATCCGCCCGGGAAACTGCCGGCGATCAGGTCCAGCGTATCCCGGTCATCCGCCAGTTCGCCGGTCACGCTGCTCACAAGGTGATGCACATTCGGATAGCTTTCCAGACTGAACAACTCCGGCACCCGCACCGAGCCGATGCGGCAGGTGCGGCCGAGGTCGTTGCGCAGCAGGTCGACGATCATCAGGTTTTCCGCACGGTCCTTGGGGCTGGCCAGCAGTTCGGCGGCGTTCGCCGCGTCTTCGGCCGACGTCATGCCTCGCGGCCGGGTGCCTTTGATCGGGCGGGTTTCCACGTGACGTTCACTGACTTTGACGAAGCGCTCAGGTGACAGGCTCAACACAGCGCCGCCGTCGGGCAGGCTCTGGAAACCGGAAAACGGTGTTGGGCATGCGGCTCGCAACGCGATGTACGCAGCCCACGGATCACCCACACATTGCGCACGAAAGCGCTGGGCGAAGTTGACCTGGTAACAGTCGCCGGCCTGGATGTAGTGCTGAATGCGCTCAAGCGCTTGGCGATACTCGTCAGCGCTCAGGTCGGCTTTCATGGAGGCTTTCAGCTTGAACGGCTTGAACGGCTTGAACGGCTCGATCGGCTCAGCCGCAGGCTGACTGAACAAGGCGATCAGGCGCTGGCGCTCGCTGTCGATCAGTGTCGGGTGGAACACCAATTGACTGGTGGCCTGGTGGTGGTCGCTGATCAGTGCCCAGTCGTACAGCCCGAAACGCGCATCTGGCAGGTGCAAGTCGTCCTGCGCCTGGCTCGGCAGATGCTCAAGATGCCGTCCGAAGTCGTAACTCAGGTAACCGATCAGGCCGCCGGCAAACGGCAGTTCATAGGGAACGGCTGCTTTACCGAGTCGTGTCAGATTGTCGCGAAGGCGTTGCAGGAAATCCCTGCCACTTTCGTCAGGCAATACCGCTAATTGCTCCAGTGGCCAGGCGCTGAGCAGGTCATACCGACCACGTTCGGCACTCGGCCGGCCACTGTCGAGCAGCACGGCACCGGGGGCATGACGAATCGCCGCGAAGTACTCGGCGGGGTTGGCGCGATAGGGCAGCGGGTGTACGAAACAGGTCAACATGGGCGGGGCAGATCAGCCATCGAGGCGGGGTGGCGATTGTAGTCCTCTGCAGGATTTGCTCCTAGAGGGGATGTCGGGGATTGGTAGATTGAGAGCGGCTGGCGAGAGGCCTGTGGCGAGGGGATCAACCCTCAACCGCAGGAATATGCCCAAACGTCTCCTGAACAAACTCCACCCGCTCGCGCACCGTCTCGGTGATCCCGCGCGCTTTCAGCTCTTCCAGCCGCGCTTCGACCGCATGCGTGCGCAGCGTCAGGCCGCAATCATTGGCAATCTGGATGTTCAACCCGGGCCGGGCATTGAGCTCAAGAATCAGCGGGCCCTTTTCCTGGTCGAGCACCATGTCGACACCGATGTAGCCCAGCCCGCACAGCTCATAACAGCCGGCAGCGAGTTTCATGAAACCGTCCCAGTAGGGCAGTTGCACGCCATCCACCGCGTTGGTGGTGTCCGGGTGTTTGGTGATGATGTTGTTCAGCCAGGTGCCGCGCAATGTCTCCCCGGTCGCGAGGTCGACGCCGACGCCGATGGCGCCCTGGTGCAGGTTGGCCTTGCCGCCGGACTGGCGCGTCGGCAGGCGCAACATTGCCATCACCGGGTAGCCCATCAGCACGATGATGCGAATGTCCGGGACGCCTTCGTAGCTGATGCTTTTGAAGATCTGGTCCGGGATCACGCGGTATTCGATCAGTGCGCGGTCACGGTGACCACCCAGGGAGTACAGGCCGGTGAGGATGCTCGAGATATGGTGCTCGAGTTCCTCATGGCCGATGATCTTGCCGGACACCGTGCGATAGCGGCCCTCGAATCGGTCGGCAACCACAATGATGCCGTCGCCGCCCGCGCCCTGGGCCGGTTTGATCACGAAGTCGTTGCGCCCACCGATGATCTTGTCGAGGTTATCGATTTCTTTCTCGGTGGAGATCACGCCGTACAGCTCCGGCACATGAATGCCGGCGGCGATCGCACGCTCTTTGGTGATGATCTTGTCATCGACAATCGGGTACAGACTGCGCTTGTTGTACTTGAGCACGTAGTCTGCGTTACGCCGATTGATCCCCATGATGCCCCGGGCTTCCAGGGCCTTCCAGGTCTTCCAGAAACCGAACATCAGGTGTCAGCCTTCTTCAGGAAAGCCTTGAAACGCACCAGTTCGGTCAGGCGGTAACCGCGATAACGACCCATCGCCAGCATGAAGCCCACCAGGATCAGCAGGATGGCCGGGAAGGTGAACACGAAGTACACCAACTCCGGCACGCTCATGATCAGGTGCGCCAGGGAGGCAGCGAACAGCGTACCGATCGCCACTTTCATTGCATGACCGGAGCCGCGTTCTTCCCAGGTAATCGACAGGCGTTCGATGGTCATGGTCAAAATCACCATCGGGAACAGTGCCACCGACAATCCGCGTTCCAGCCCGAGTTTATGGCTGAACAGGCTGATCGCCGCGATCAGCACCACCACAAAGGTCAGCACCACCGACAGCCTCGGCAGCATCTGCAACTTCAAGTGTTCAAGGTAGGAACGCAGCGAAAGTCCCAGCGCCGTGATGACCGTGAACAGCACGATCCCGAAGCCGAGCTGGGTTTCGCGGAAGGCGAGGGCGATCAGCACCGGGGTAAAGGTGCCGAGGGTCTGCAAGCCGATCAGGTTCCGCAGGATCAGGATCACCAGCACGCCGATCGGGATCATCACCATGATCATGAACGTCTGCTGGGTTTGCAGCGGCAAACCATACAGCGAGTATTCGAGGAAGTTGGCGTCGGTGTTTTCGTCGGTCAGCTTGGCCAGGCGAATCGCGTTCATTTCGCTGTTGTTCAGGCTGAACGTCACGTTGGCTTTCTTGCCGCCATCGACGGTGATCAGGTTTTCGTCGCCGGTCCACCACAGCAGGCGATCAGTCGGTAGGCCCTGCTCACCGGTTTCCGGGTTGAAGTACAGCCAGTCGGTGCCATTGAAGCTGCGCAGCCAGAGTTCCGGCAGTTGCGGCTGGTCAGCCACCAGGCGGATGGTGTGGACCTTTTCCACCGGCACGTGGGCGATGGACAGTACCAGCTCGACGATTTTCGCCTTGTGCCCGGGGGACGGATCGCCGCCCAGCAACAGCTTCACGTTGTCATCGTTGAGATTGTTGACACGCTTGATGGCTTCGCCGATGAAGGTTTCGACGTCGGCCGAATGTTGGCGGATCGGCGCGAGCAGGGCTTCGGCGGCGATTTTTTCTGCGCCTTCGACGGCGATGCTGTCGCGGAAGGTCGGGCCTTTGACCTTGGATTTTTCGCCGGTGTAGCGCTTGGTCAGCACCAGACGGTAATAAAGAGTCTGATTGCCCTTGGCCCGGCGCGCCGACCAGGTGACCTTGCGGTTGCCGTCGACGCGGTTCACGGCCACGCCGTAGTTATTGGAAATGAAGCTCTCGTTGAGGCTGACGTAATCGCGGCTCAGTGGCGGCACGAACATCTGGATCTTGACCGGGTCTTTGGCACTGGCGACGAACTCGACCTTGGCGTCGATGTTCCACAAGTCGTCGGTGGCGTCCTCGGTCACGGGAATGCCGAGCACGAAAATCTGATAGGCCGTAACTGAAATGCCCAGCACCACCAGGATGGCGATCAGCAGTTTCAGATGGAGGGTAAGAGCGCGCATTGGAATTACTCTGCGGTATGTGCGTCGGTGGCGCAGGCGGGTTTGCCAGCAGCGTATTTAAGACTGGGGTCGACCAGCGCGTCGAAGCGTTTCAGCGCTTCGGAGCCGATCAAGAGCGGATATTGGAAGGCACTACGGTCAGTTAGGTTCACTTCGATGCTGCGTAAAGCCGAACCCATGCAGATATCCAGCTCGATCACCGGACGGGCGGTGTACTTCTTGCCTTCATCCGGGTCGTAGTCGCCGGCACGACGCTTGATCTTGCTGACGCGGGCCAGTGGCCGTTCGATGGGGTGTGAATGCGCGGTGTCGATGGCCAGAAAGAAGCGCACCCAGGACTCGCCATTGCGTTTGAAGCGTTTGATGTCGCGGGCACTCAAGGAAGCGGTTTTCGCCCCGGTGTCGAGTTTGGCGGCGACTTCCAGGTTGATGCCGTCCAGGGAGGCGTACTCGTTGAGGCCGTACACGGTCTTTTCCCCCGCCGCGGCGAAACCGGGCAGGCAAAGAAGATAAAGGAATGTGGGGAAGGGCTTGAGTCTCATAAATCCTGGTGCGCAGCGGTCCGTACTTCGATTCAAGGCCCTGGCATCGCTGCGCAAGCTCCCTCGTATGCCTATCAACTATTTATGACAAGCAGTGCAGATGTCACAAACAAATGCGGGCGGCATTCTAGCACGGTGGGTTTATGGCGCCAGCGCTGGCGGGGGGCTATAAACAGAGGGGCTGCTACGTTGTGGTGCAGATGGTTATTAGACGATTGTCGACAATACCTATTTATCCTTTGACTGTTACGCCTGTTTTCGCTAGTTTTTGCGGCATTGGCTTTCAAGGTGTCGACAATATGCTGGATCAACTCGATCCCCCGGTGATTACGCAAGACGATTCGGAGACGCTTTCCGAAAACGTCTTCCGCCGCATTCAGGCGGCCATCGTCAAAGGCGAGATCGCCCCGGGCAGCAAGATCTCCGAGCCGGAGCTGGCGCGCACCTATGGCATAAGCCGCGGACCGCTGCGCGAGGCGATCCACCGCCTGGAAGGCCAGCGTCTGCTGGTCCGCGTACCGCACGTCGGGGCGCGAGTGGTTTCACTGAGTCATGCCGAGTTGCTGGAACTCTACGAGATTCGCGAATCCCTCGAAGGTATGGCCTGCCGTCTGGCGGCCGAGCGCATGACCGTCGAAGAAATCGACGAACTGCGCCGGGTCCTCGAAACCCACGAGCGCGATGAGGCGTTTCAGGCCGGCGTTGGCTATTACCAGCAGGAAGGTGACTTCGACTTCCACTACCGGATCATCCAGGGCAGCGGCAACCGCACCCTGACGCAAATGCTCTGCGGCGAGCTCTATCAGCTGGTGCGCATGTACCGCATCCAGTTTTCCACCACACCCAATCGCCCGCACCAGGCCTTTGCCGAACACCACCGAATTCTCGACGCCATCGCCGACCGTGACGGTGAACTCGCCGAGTTGTTGATGCGCCGTCACATCGGCGCCTCCAAACGCAACATCGCCCGTCATTACCAGGACGGCGCTAACCAGACAGCCACTGAACGAGGTGAGTCATGAGTTCCAACAAGAGCACTCCAGGCCAGCGTTTCCGCGATGCGGTCGCCAGCGAACATCCGCTGCAAGTGGTCGGCGCGATCAACGCCAACCACGCGCTGCTGGCCAAGCGCGCCGGTTTCAAGGCTATTTATCTGTCGGGTGGCGGGGTGGCGGCCGGCTCCCTCGGCGTGCCGGACCTGGGCATCACTGGCCTGGATGACGTGCTGACTGACGTTCGTCGCATTACCGATGTGTGCGACCTGCCGTTGCTGGTGGACGTGGACACCGGTTTCGGTTCCTCGGCGTTCAACGTCGCGCGCACCGTCAAGTCGATGATCAAGTTCGGCGCGGCGGCGATTCACATCGAAGACCAGGTCGGCGCCAAGCGCTGCGGTCACCGTCCTAATAAAGAGATCGTGTCCCTGCAGGAAATGGTCGACCGCATCAAGGCTGCCGTCGATGCGCGCACCGATGACAGCTTCGTGATCATGGCCCGCACCGACGCCCTGGCGGTGGAAGGCCTGGAATCTGCGCTGGATCGCGCCGCGGCGTGCATCGAGGCCGGCGCCGACATGATTTTCCCGGAAGCCATCACCGAACTGGACATGTACAAGCTGTTCGCCAACCGCGTGAAAGCGCCGATCCTGGCCAACATCACCGAATTCGGCGCGACGCCGCTGTACACCACCGAGCAACTGGCCGCTGCGGACGTGTCGCTGGTGCTGTACCCGCTGTCGGCCTTCCGCGCCATGAACAAGGCGGCGGAAAACGTCTACACCGCCATTCGCCGCGACGGCACGCAACAGAACGTCATCGACACCATGCAAACCCGCATGGAGCTTTACGATCGCATCGACTACCACACCTTCGAGCAGAAGCTCGATGCGTTGTTTGCCGCCAAGAAATAATGAAAGCCCTGTAGGAGCGAAGCTTGCTCGCGAAGACGGACTGACATTCAATTTAATGTCGTCTGACACACCGCTTTCGCGAGCAAGCTTCGCTCCTACAAGTTTCCCTGACAAATTCAAGAAAAACTGGAGACAGCAATGGCCGAAGCAAAAGTACTCAGTGGCGCCGGGCTCCGTGGCCAGGTTGCCGGGCAAACCGCTCTGTCCACCGTGGGCCAGTCGGGCGCAGGCCTGACCTATCGCGGCTACGACGTTCGCGAACTGGCGGCTGACGCGCAATTCGAAGAAGTGGCTTACCTGCTGCTTTACGGCGAACTGCCGACCAAGGCACAGCTCGCCGCTTACGTGAGCAAACTGAGCAAGCTGCGCGACTTGCCGCAAGCGCTCAAAGAAGTGCTGGAACGCATTCCCGCCGACGCCCACCCGATGGACGTGATGCGCACCGGTTGCTCGTTCCTGGGCAACCTCGAACCGGAGAAAGACTTCTCCGAACAACACGACATCACCGATCGTCTGCTGGCCGCGTTCCCGGCGATCATGACCTACTGGTATCGCTTCAGCCACGAAGGCAAACGCATCGAGTGTGTGAGCGACGAACAGTCCATCGGCGGCCACTTCCTGCACCTGCTGCACGGTAAGAAGCCGAGCGAGTTGCACGTCAAGGTGATGAACGTTTCGCTGATTCTCTACGCGGAACACGAGTTCAACGCCTCGACCTTCACCGCACGGGTTTGCGCCTCGACGCTGTCGGACATGTATTCCTGCGTCACCGCGGCCATCGGTTCGCTGCGCGGTCCGTTGCATGGCGGCGCCAACGAAGCGGCGATGGAAATGATCGAGCGCTTCTCGTCGCCTCAAGAGGCGGTCGAGGGCACCCTCGGCATGCTGGCGCGCAAGGACAAGATCATGGGCTTCGGCCACGCAATCTATAAAGACAACGATCCGCGCAATGAGGTGATCAAGGGCTGGTCGAAAAAACTCGCCGACGAAGTGGGCGACACTGTGTTGTTCCCGGTTTCCGAAGCCATCGACGCAACCATGTGGGAACAGAAGAAACTGTTCCCGAACGCCGACTTCTACCATGCGTCGACGTACCACTTCATGGGCATCCCGACCAAGTTGTTCACCCCGATCTTCGTCTGCTCGCGCCTGACCGGCTGGGCGGCGCACGTGTTCGAACAACGCGCCAACAACCGAATCATCCGCCCGAGCGCCGAATATGTAGGCGTCGAACAGCGCAAGTTCGTGCCAATCGAACAACGCTGAATGGTGGGGGTTACCGCACCGGTTACTGATTGAACCGAAACCCAATGTGGGAGCGGGCTTGCTCGCGAAGACGGACTGACATTCAACATCTATGTCGACTGATACACCGCATTCGCGAGCAAGCCCGCTCCCACATTTGACCGAGTTCATTTCAGCATCGGTGCCAGGCCCCACCCTTTGTTATCACCGTGACCGAGTCCTGACGATGAACACTGAATTCCGTAAACCGCTGCCCGGCAGCCATCTGGATTACTTCGACGTCCGCGCGGCTGTCGAGGCCATCCAGCCTGGCGCCTACGACACCCTGCCGTACACCTCCCGCGTGCTGGCGGAAAACCTGGTGCGTCGCTGCGACCCGGCCACGCTTACCGAATCCCTGAAGCAATTCATCGAGCGCAAACGCGACCTCGATTTCCCGTGGTTCCCGGCTCGCGTGGTGTGCCACGACATTCTTGGCCAGACCGCGCTGGTCGACCTCGCTGGCCTGCGTGACGCCATCGCCCTGCAAGGGGGTGACCCGGCGCAAGTGAACCCGGTGGTGCCGACGCAATTGATCGTCGACCACTCCCTGGCCGTCGAGCGCGGTGGCTTCGACCCGGAGGCGTTCGAGAAGAACCGCGCCATCGAAGACCGTCGCAACGAAGACCGTTTCCACTTCATCAACTGGACCAAAAAGGCCTTCAAGAACGTTGATGTGATCCCGCCGGGCAACGGGATCATGCACCAGATCAACCTGGAGAAAATGTCTCCGGTGATCCAGGTGCGCGACGGCGTGGCGTTCCCCGACACCTGCGTCGGCACCGACAGCCACACCCCGCACGTCGATGCGCTGGGCGTGATCGCCATCGGTGTCGGTGGCCTGGAAGCCGAGAGCGTGATGCTTGGCCGCGCGTCGTGGATGCGCCTGCCGGAAAGCGTCGGCGTTGAACTGACCGGCAAGCTGCAACCGGGCATCACCGCCACCGACATGGTGCTGGCGCTGACCGAGTTCCTGCGTCAGCAAAAAGTCGTCGGCGCATGGCTGGAGTTCTTCGGTGAAGGCGCCGCCGCACTGACCCTCGGCGACCGCGCAACCATCTCCAACATGGCCCCGGAATACGGCGCCACTGCAGCGATGTTCTACATCGATCAGCAGACCATCGACTACCTCAAGCTCACCGGCCGTGAAGACGAGCAAGTGCAGTTGGTCGAGAACTACGCCAAGCAAACCGGCCTGTGGGCGGACAGCTTGAAGAATGCGCAATACGAACGTGGGTTGACCTTCAACCTGTCTTCGGTGGTGCGCAACATGGCCGGCCCGAGCAATCCCCACGCTCGCGTCGCAACTTCCGATCTCGCCGCCCAAGGCATCTCCGGTCAATGGGACGATGTGCCGGGCCAGATGCCGGATGGCGCGGTGATCATCGCCGCCATCACCAGTTGCACCAACACCAGCAACCC
This sequence comes from Pseudomonas sp. LBUM1669, assembly GCF_059695705.1. Classification (NCBI taxonomy): domain Bacteria; kingdom Pseudomonadati; phylum Pseudomonadota; class Gammaproteobacteria; order Pseudomonadales; family Pseudomonadaceae; genus Pseudomonas; species Pseudomonas sp. LBUM1669. The sequence goes on from NZ_CP166784.1 coordinate 2,222,172, forward strand.
GCGCAACGTGATCGCCGCCGGCCTGCTGGCGCGCAATGCCAACAAGCTTGGGCTGACCCGCAAGCCGTGGGTCAAATCGTCCCTGGCGCCGGGTTCGAAAACCGTGGCGCTGTACCTGGACGAAGCGGGCCTGACCACCGAACTGGAGCAACTCGGTTTCGGTATCGTCGCCTTCGCCTGCACTACGTGCAACGGCATGTCCGGCGCGCTGGACCCGGTTATCCAGCAAGAGATCATCGACCGCGACCTGTACGCCACTGCCGTGTTGTCCGGCAACCGTAACTTCGACGGCCGGATCCACCCTTACGCCAAGAATGCATTCCTCGCGTCGCCGCCGTTGGTAGTGGCTTACGCCATCGCCGGGACCATCCGCTTCGACATCGAAAAAGATGTGCTGGGCGTGGTTGATGGCAAGGAAATCCGCCTGAAAGACATCTGGCCAAGCGACGAAGAAATCGACGCAGTGGTGAAGGCGTCGGTCAAGCCGGAGCAGTTCCGTCAGGTCTACATTCCGATGTTCGCCATCCACGAAGACACCGGCCCGAAAGTGACGCCGCTGTACGACTGGCGCGAGATGAGCACCTACATCCGCCGTCCGCCGTACTGGGAAGGCGCGCTGGCCGGGGCGCGTCCGCTCAAGGGCATGCGCCCGCTGGCGGTGCTGCCGGACAACATCACCACCGATCACCTGTCGCCGTCGAATGCCATCATGCTGGACAGCGCGGCGGGTGAATACCTGGCGAAAATGGGCCTTCCGGAAGAGGACTTCAACTCCTACGCCACGCACCGCGGCGACCACCTGACCGCGCAGCGCGCCACCTTTGCCAACCCGAAACTGTTCAATGAAATGGTTCAGGAAAACGGCAAGGTCAAGCAGGGTTCGCTGGCGCGCGTCGAGCCGGAAGGCCAAGTAATGCGCATGTGGGAAGCCATCGAAACCTACATGGAACGCAAGCAGCCGCTGATCATCATCGCCGGCGCCGACTACGGTCAGGGGTCGTCCCGCGACTGGGCGGCCAAAGGCGTGCGTCTGGCGGGTGTCGAGGCGATTGCCGCTGAAGGTTTCGAGCGCATCCACCGCACCAACCTGGTGGGCATGGGCGTGTTGCCGCTGGAATTCAAACCGGGCACCGACCGTCACACCTTGGCCATCGATGGCAGTGAAACCTACGACGTGATCGGTGAGCGCACCCCGCGTGCCGAGCTGACGCTGGTGATCAACCGCAAGAACGGCGAGCGCGTCGAAGTGCCGGTGACCTGTCGTCTCGACACCGCCGAAGAAGTGTCGATCTACGAGGCGGGCGGCGTGCTGCAACGCTTCGCTCAGGACTTCCTCGAAGAATCGGCGGTTGCCGTTTAACACGATGAGTTCGGGCGGGGCCATGCGGTCCCGCTCGATCCTAAAAGGAACATCATGGCTCACGCACCTCAAATCGCCCCTCAAATTAAAATCGCCGCCACCTACATGCGCGGCGGCACCAGCAAAGGCGTGTTTTTCAGCCTGAAAGACCTGCCCGAAACGGCACAGGTTCCAGGTCCTGCTCGCGACGCCTTGTTACTGCGGGTGATCGGCAGCCCCGACCCATATGACAAGCAAATCGACGGCATGGGCGGCGCGACATCCAGCACCAGCAAAACCGTGATCCTGTCGAAAAGCATCAAGGCTGATCACGATGTCGATTACCTGTTTGGTCAGGTCTCGATCGACAAGCCTTTCGTCGACTGGAGCGGTAACTGCGGCAACCTGTCGGCAGCGGTCGGATCGTTCGCCATCAGCAACGGTCTGGTGGACGCCAGCCGCATCCCGCACAACGGCGTTGCCGTGGTTCGCGTGTGGCAGGCCAACATCGGCAAGACCATCATCGCCCACGTGCCGATCACCAACGGTGAAGTGCAGGAAACCGGCGATTTCGAACTCGACGGCGTGACCTTCCCGGCCGCTGAAGTGCAGGTCGAGTTCATGGACCCGGCCGCAGAAGAAGAGGGTGGCGGCGGTTCGATGTTCCCCACCGGCAACCTGGTGGATGACCTCGAAGTGCCCGGTGTCGGGACCTTCAAGGCAACGATGATCAATGCGGGTATCCCGACGATTTTCGTTAATGCCCAAGACATCGGCTACACAGGCACCGAGTTGCAGGGCGCGATCAATGGCGACCCAAAAGCCTTGCTGATGTTCGAGACCATCCGGGCTTACGGCGCGTTGCGCATGGGTCTGATCAAGGATCTGGACGAAGCGGCCAAGCGTCAGCACACGCCGAAGGTTGCCTTTGTGGCCAAGCCTGCGGACTACGTTGCTTCGAGTGGCAAAGCGATTGCGGCGGGTGATGTCGACTTGCTGGTGCGCGCGTTGTCGATGGGCAAATTGCATCACGCGATGATGGGCACGGCCGCCGTGGCTATCGGTACAGCAGCGGCGATTTCCGGGACGTTGGTGAACCTCGCCGCGGGTGGTATCGAACGCAATGCCGTGTGCTTTGGGCATCCGTCCGGCACCCTGCGGGTGGGCGCTGAGGCGAGCCAGGTGAACGGTGAATGGACCGTGAACAAAGCCATCATGAGCCGCAGTGCGCGGGTGTTGATGGAAGGTTATGTCCGTGTTCCCGGCGATTCGTTCTGATCCCGACACCGAGCCCATGTGGGAGCGGGCTTGCTCGCGAAAGCGGTGGGTCAGTCGACATCAATGTTGGATGTCAGACCGCCTTCGCGAGCAAGCCCGCTCTCACACTGGATTGCATTTCAATAATAAGAAATTGTCATCGACTGAGATTTATCTGAACCGAGGTCCCATCAACGAACCACTTCAAGAGTGAATCGAACATGAGCGCCAACGTCGACCTGAACAACCGCCCCGACTACGACACCGTCCTGCAGGACATCGCCGATTACGTCCTCAACTTCAAAATCGAGTCCAAGGAAGCGTTGGACACTGCCCGCAACTGCCTGATCGACACCCTCGGCTGCGGCCTCCTGGCCCTGCGCTTCCCCGAATGCACCAAACACCTGGGCCCTATCGTGGAAGGCACCGTCGTCCCGTTCGGCGCGCGCGTCCCCGGCACCAGTTTCCGTCTCGATCCCTTCAAAGCGGCATGGGACATCGGTTGCATCGTGCGCTGGCTCGACTACAACGACACCTGGCTTGCTGCTGAATGGGGGCATCCGTCCGATAACCTTGGCGGCATTCTTGCGGTGGCCGACCATCTGTCACAGAAACGCCTGGCCAATGGCGATGCGCCGTTGACCGTGCGCGCCGTGCTTGAAGCGATGATCATGGCCCATGAGATTCAAGGCGTGATCGCACTGGAAAACTCCTTCAATCGTGTCGGGCTCGATCACGTCATTCTGGTGAAAGTCGCCTCGACTGCCGTCACCGCCAAACTCATGGGCGCCAATCGCGAGCAGCTGCTGTCAGCGTTGTCCCACGCCTTTGCCGACGGCCAGGCGCTGCGCACGTATCGGCATGCGCCGAATGCCGGGTCGCGCAAATCCTGGGCTGCAGGCGATGCGTCCAGTCGCGGCGTGCGCCTGGCGGACATGGCGATGCGCGGCGAGATGGGCATTCCCGGCGTGCTGACGGCCAAACAGTGGGGCTTCTACGATGTGTTGTTCAGCCACACCAATAACGATCTGGCGCTCAAGTCCGAAGACAAACGCGCCTTCAGCTTCTCCCGCCCATACGGCACCTACGTGATGGAAAACGTGCTGTTCAAAATCAGTTTTCCCGCTGAATTCCACGCACAAACCGCCTGTGAAGCGGCGGTGACTCTGCATCCACAGGTTAGAAATCGTCTGCATGAGATCGATAAAATCGTCATCACCACCCACGAGTCGGCGATCCGCATCATTTCCAAGGTTGGCCCGCTGGCCAATGCGGCGGACCGCGACCACTGCATTCAGTACATGACGGCGGTGCCGCTGGCATTTGGCAATCTGATAGCCGAGCAGTACGAAGACATCTTCCACATGGCGCACCCGATCATCGATGTGTTGCGCGAGAAAATGGTCATCGCCGAAGACCCACAGTACACCCGCGAGTATCTGGAGGCTGACAAGCGTTCCATCGCCAACGCGATCGAGGTGTTTTTCAAGGACGGCTCGAGCACCGAGAAGGTGGTAGTGGAGTATCCGATCGGCCATCGCCGTCGCCGCACCGATGGCATTCCGTTGCTGGAGGACAAGTTCAAGGCCAACCTGGCGACGCGCTTCACCGCCCAGCGCAGTGCCGAGATTTTTGCGTTGTGCAAGGATCAGGCGAAGCTTGAAGCGACACCGGTGAATCGCTTCGTCGACCTGTTCGTGATCTGACACGAATCCCTGTAGGAGACAGCGGTGCGGCGATCCGACTTGCCGCACCGCTGTCTCCTGCAGGGGCGACCGGCGTCAGCCCTTGAGCCATTTTTCGACGGGTAATTTGGTGATGGCAAAACCGGTCAGCAGCACTGCCGAATACCCCATCAACTCCCGTGAAAGACTTTGCCCCTCGTACCACGCGCCAATCACCACCGCGAACACCGGAAAAATAATAAACACGAACGACAAAATGATCGGACTCAAACGTTTGAGCAGCAAAAAGTAAACGATAAACCCACCCACTGAGGCCACCAACCCCAGATACAGCAGGGCGCCCCAAGACCGTGCGGTGATGTCATCGAACACTGGCGCTTCGAAGCGCAGCCCCGCCACAAACAGCATCAAACCGGCCAGGCCGATGGGCAGCGTGTTGTAAGTAATCACGCTGATCGCACTGCCTTGCTTCTTGGTGATCACGTAACACAGCGCATGCATGACCGCTGCCGCCAGAATCGCCAGCACCCCATAGAATTCGGCGTGGTCCAGGTGCAGCCCCTGGCTGCGGATAATCATGAACAGACTGCCGAAACCGATCGCGATGCCAATCACTTGCGAGGGGTAGATTTTCTCCCGCAGAAACACGGCGCAAAACATCAGAATGAACACCGGCATGCAGCTGAACAGCAGCGCGGTCAGGCCGGACGACACGTGCATCTCGCCGTAGTTGAGCAAGTAATACGGCAGGCTGAAATACGACAGCGTGACGAACACGAAAAACCAGCGACTTTGCCGTGGAAACAGCAGCGGCTCGCGACGCAGCAGGGCGAAGCTCAAAAACAGCGGAAAAGCGATCAGAAAACGCAGCCCGGCGGCGGTCAGTGGCGGCACACTTTCGACGGCAATCTTGATGCCCAGCCACGTGGTCCCCCAACTCAGGCAAACAATCAGGAACAGTGCGCTGGTGACCAGTCCGGCCAGCCAGGGATTGCGGATACTTGAAGAGGCGCTGAGGGCCATGGACATGATCGTGCTCCTTCGTCGTCGAAATTGACCCGGTTACCAAATAGGTCTATTTCTGATTGAACCTGTTTTCAGTACGCTATTCGGGATGGAAATGACTGTCAAAGTAAGTATTGCCACGGTGTCAATCCTGCGCGAAGGCCTGACTCAGGGGCGCGGCGTGAAGTACAAGCGCCTGGCCGAGGCCCTCGAAAAAAGCATCGGCGAAGGCTTGATCGAGCCCGGTAGCAAACTGCCGCCCCATCGTTTGTTGGCGGACAGCCTGGGCGTGACCATCGGCACCATCAGCCGTGCGTATGGCGAACTGGAGCGGGTAGGGTTGGTCGTGGCTCGTGTAGGAGATGGCACCTATGTGCGTCAGCGCGGGATGGAACGGCCGCGCGATTCCGGCTTTCGCAATGTCAGCGACGAGCCACAGCCATTCTTCGATATGAGTCGGAATCAGCCGATTCCGGGGCAGGAAGGTGCTTTTCTGAGTCAAAGCCTGCAGATTTTGGCCAACGACCCGCACACCTTGCAGATGATCAGCGGTTACACGGCGGATGGCGGATTACCGCGCCATCGTGCGGCAGGTGCCCATTGGCTGCGGCATCAGGCGTTCGTGCCGAGCGCCGAGCAGGTCATTTGCGTCAATGGCGGCCAGCACGGCTTGCTCTGCGTGTTGATGGCGCTGCTCAAACCCGGTGACACACTGGTGACCGAGCAGTTGACCTACCCGGGGCTGATCAGCGTCGCCCGCATGCTCGGCATAAAGCTGATCGGCGTCGGGATGGATGACGAAGGATTGCTGCCCGACGCGTTGTCGGACGTTTGCCTGCATCATCGGGTATCTGCGGTGTACTGCACGCCGACCATCCAGAATCCTACGGCGGCGGTGATGTCCGTCCCACGACGCGAGGCGATTGCCGAAGTCTGTCGCCAGCACAATCTGCTGATCATCGAGGACGAAGCCCACGCCGTGCTGGCGCAGCAACGGCCGTTGCCCTTGAGTCACTTTGCCCCGGAGCGTTCGGTGTTGATCGGCAGCTTGAGCAAAGCGGTTTCGGCGGGTTTACGGGCGGGTTATCTGCATGCGCCGCAACCGTTGATCGGACGCTTGAGCGCAGCGGTGCGCGGGACGTGCTGGATGGCGAGTCCACTGTCGATGGAGCTGGCGACGGCGTGGATCGAAAACGGTATCGCCGAACAGTTGCTGGGGCAGCAGATTGCTGAAATCAGCCGTCGCAAGCGTTTGGTCAGCGCGGTGTTAGAAGAGGTCGGATACAAGACTCATCCCAATAGCCCACACTTCTGGATCGAAGTGCCCGAGCCGTGGCGGGCGTCGCTGATTGCGGCGGAGCTCAAGCAGAACAATTATCTGGTGGCCACCGCGGAGGCGTTTGCGGTCGGGCATGGGGCGGTGCCGCAATGCATTCGGGCGAGTGTGTGCAATTCGGCGGGGGATGATCGGTTGCTGCTGCAAGGGTTTGAAGCGTTGGCAAGGGCATTGACCGAGACCGTGTAATCGTTCATCGCGGGCAAGCCTCGCTCCTACGGGGTTCGATTCGTTCACTGCATGCGGGATCGACATAAAACCTGTAGGAGCGAGGCTTGCCCGCGAAGGCGTCCTCGCGGGCGCTACAAATCTACTTGAACCGCCGCTCAACACCTTTTTCGACGAGGATCTTCGCCGAAATCTCTTCAACGGAGAAATGCGTGGAATTGATGTTCGGGATGTTCTCGCGACGAAACAGGTTCTCCACCTCGCGTACTTCAAACTCGCACTGGGCGTAGCTCGAATAGCGGCTGTTGGGCTTGCGCTCGTTGCGGATGGCGGTGAGGCGGTCCGGGTCGATGGTCAGGCCGAACAACTTGTGCTGGTGGGCGCGCAGGGCAGTGGGCAGTTGCAGGCGTTCCATGTCGTCTTCGGTCAGCGGGTAGTTGGCCGCGCGGATGCCGAATTGCATGGCCATGTACAGGCAGGTCGGGGTCTTGCCGCAACGGGACACGCCGACCAAAATCAGGTCGGCTTTGTCGTAGTAATGCGTGCGGGCGCCGTCGTCGTTGTCGAGGGCGAAGTTCACCGCCTCAATCCTCTCCATGTAATTGGTGTTGCTGCCAATCGAGTGAGACTTGCCGACGGTGTAGGAAGAATGCTCGGTCAGTTCCTGTTCAAGCGGCGCCAGGAAGGTCGAGAAAATGTCGATCATGAAACCATTGGACGTTGCGAGGATCTCACGGATGTCCTGATTGACGATGGTGTCGAAGATAATCGGCCGGAAGCCGTCGGTTTCGGCGGCTTTGTTGATTTGTTGTACCATGGCCCGCGCTTTATCCACGTTGTCGATGTACGGACGCGTGAATTTGCTGAAGGTAATGTTCTCGAACTGCGCCAGGAGGCTTTGACCCAGGGTTTCGGCTGTGATGCCGGTGCCATCGGAGATGAAGAAAGCAGATCGTTTCATTTGCACCTTGGGCCTTAAGCTAATAACGAATCTTGGATATGATAGGCGCGATTTGCCGGCCGCCAGTGGCCCGCATTCTCACTTATTTTCCAGGTCCAGGCCATACAGCTGGCAAACGCTCCCCCGAGCAGCCGGCTTCTGAGCTTTTCCAACACAGTTAGTGGAGAGATCACCTTGGTAGAGTACGTAGTTTCCCTCGATAAGCTCGGCGTCCATGATGTAGAGCACGTAGGGGGCAAGAACGCATCCCTGGGCGAGATGATCAGTAACCTCGCAGGTGCCGGTGTATCGGTACCCGGTGGCTTCGCCACGACAGCTCAGGCTTATCGTGATTTTCTGGAACTGAGCGGCCTGAACGATCAGATCCACGCCGCGCTCGACGCCCTCGACGTCGATGATGTCAACGCCCTGGCCAAGACCGGTGCCCAGATCCGCAAATGGATCATGGAAGCCGAATTCCCCGAGAAGCTCAACGCCGAGATCCGTACCGCGTTCGCCACGCTGTCGGCCGGCAACCCTGACATGGCCGTGGCCGTGCGCTCTTCCGCTACCGCCGAAGACCTGCCGGACGCTTCCTTTGCCGGTCAGCAGGAAACCTTCCTGAACATCCGTGGTGTCGAAAACGTCATTCGCGCCGCCAAAGAGGTGTTCGCCTCCCTGTTCAACGACCGCGCGATTTCCTACCGCGTCCACCAGGGCTTCGACCACAAACTGGTCGCCCTGTCAGCTGGCGTGCAGCGCATGGTCCGCTCCGAAACCGGCACCGCCGGCGTGATGTTCACCCTCGACACCGAGTCGGGCTTCCGTGACGTGGTGTTCATCACCGGCGCCTACGGCCTGGGTGAAACCGTCGTACAAGGCGCGGTGAACCCGGATGAGTTCTACGTCCACAAAGGCACGCTGGCCGCCGGTCGTCCGGCCATACTGCGTCGCAACCTGGGCAGCAAGGCCATTAAGATGATCTACGGCGAAGTGGCCACGGCCGGCAAGTCGGTCAAGACCATCGACGTCGACAAGGCTGATCGCGCCCGTTTCTGCCTGACCGACGCCGAAGTCAGCGAACTGGCCAAGCAAGCGATGATCATCGAGAAGCACTACAAGTGCCCGATGGACATCGAATGGGCCAAAGACGGCGACGACGGCAAGCTCTACATCGTTCAGGCCCGTCCTGAAACCGTGAAGAGCCGTACCTCGGCCAACGTCATGGAACGCTACCTGTTGAAAGAAACCGGCACCGTACTGGTTGAAGGTCGCGCCATCGGCCAGCGCATCGGCGCCGGCAAGGTCCGCATCATCAAGGACGTGTCCGAGATGGACAAAGTCCAGCCAGGCGACGTACTGGTCTCCGACATGACCGACCCGGACTGGGAACCGGTCATGAAGCGCGCCAGCGCCATCGTCACCAACCGCGGCGGTCGTACCTGCCATGCGGCGATCATCGCTCGCGAACTGGGTATCCCGGCCGTGGTCGGTTGCGGCAACGCCACCCAGCTGTTGAAAGACGGCCAGGGCGTGACCGTTTCCTGCGCGGAAGGCGACACCGGTTACATCTTCGAAGGCGAACTGGGCTTCGACATAAAGAAAAACTCCGTGGACGCCATGCCTGATCTGCCGTTCAAGATCATGATGAACGTCGGCAACCCGGATCGTGCATTCGACTTCGCGCAACTGCCGAACGCCGGTGTGGGCCTGGCCCGTCTGGAATTCATCATCAACCGCATGATCGGTGTCCACCCCAAAGCGCTGTTGAACTACGACGGTCTGCCGCAGGACATCAAGGACAGCGTCGACAAGCGCATTGCCGGTTACGACGATCCGGTCGGCTTCTATGTCGATAAACTGGTCGAAGGCATCAGCACCCTGGCCGCTGCGTTTACCCCGAAAAAGGTCATCGTGCGTCTGTCGGACTTCAAGTCCAACGAATACGCGAACCTGATCGGCGGCAAGCTCTACGAGCCGGAAGAAGAAAACCCGATGCTGGGCTTCCGTGGTGCCTCGCGTTACATCAGCGAAGCGTTCCGTGACTGCTTCGAACTCGAATGCCGCGCGCTCAAGCGCGTGCGTAACGAGATGGGCCTGACCAACGTTGAAATCATGGTGCCGTTCGTCCGTACTTTGGGCGAAGCGAGCCAGGTGATCGATCTGCTGGCCGAAAACGGGCTGGCTCGCGGCGAGAACGGTCTGCGCATCATCATGATGTGTGAATTGCCATCAAACGCGATCCTGGCTGAAGAATTCCTCGAGTTCTTCGACGGCTTCTCCATCGGCTCCAACGACCTGACTCAGCTGACGCTGGGCCTGGACCGTGACTCCGGGATCATTGCTCACCTGTTCGACGAGCGAAATCCTGCGGTCAAGAAGCTGCTGGCGAACGCGATTCAGGCCTGCAACAAGGCTGGCAAGTACATCGGCATTTGCGGTCAGGGACCTTCGGACCACCCTGATCTGGCCAAGTGGCTGATGGAGCAGGGCATCGAAAGTGTTTCGTTGAACCCCGATTCCGTACTGGAAACCTGGTTCTTCCTGGCTGAAGGTCAAGCAGCAGTTTGATGGTGTGAGAGAAAGGGCCGCTCCCACACGGGGCGGTCTTTTTAGAGATTCAAGCAGGGCGGGCTCCTCTGGAAGCCGCCCTTTTTTGTGCAAGAGCATTATGCAAAGCAGCAGCAACCTATTTCCTGTCGCCCTGATCAGCGCCGAGCGTCGCGGCGATCTGAGCGAAGATGTCTATCGTTTGAAACCTGGCAACAGCCCTGACGGCACCGTTGAACTGGCGGTGACACGCCTGGGCATGGCCGATGAATCGTCTGTGCGCGGTGTGCCGGTAATTTTGTTGCACGGCAGTTTTTCCAATCGCCGGTTCTGGTTCTCGCCCAAAGGGCTTGGGCTGGGTGCCTACCTGACGCGTCTGGGGTTCGATGTCTGGATTCCCGAAATGCGTGGTCACGGCCTGTCCCAGCGTAATCAGAACTACCGCAAGAACCGTGTTGCCGACTACGCCCGTTACGATCTGCCGGCGATTGGCGCCTTTGTGCGCGAGCAGAGCGGGCAAGTCCCGCACTGGATAGGTCACTCGCTGGGCGGTATCACGCTGGCGGCGGCGCTGGGTGGGCAATACATCGGCGAGCCTGTCGTCGCGTCTGCGGCGTTCTTCGGTACGCAAGTCAGTCGCACCTACTGGCCGTTGAAAATTCCACCGGTGGAGTGGAGCGGTCGCTTCATTCTCAAGCGTTTTGCCCAACTGTCTGGTTCCCGGCTCAAGCGCGGCCCGGAGGACGAGCCGATTGGCCTGGCCCTGGAAAGCATGCGCTGGTATGGCCTGTTCGGGCGCTTCGGCGATGCGGACAAGGACTGGTGGGCGGGATTGGCCGAGGTTCAATTACCGGTGCTGGCCGTGAGTGCCGCCGGCGACCACCAGGATCCGGCGTGGGCGTGCCGCAAGCTGTTCGATCAAGTGGGTTGCGAACACAAGCAATTCATCAACCTTGGCCGGGAACAGGGCTTTGGCGATAATTTCGGTCACGTTGAGATGCTGGTGAGCAAAGCCGCGCAGGTCGAAGTCTGGCCGTTGGTGGCTCGCTGGCTGGCCGATCAACAAACGCCGCTACTGGGTGAGAAGCCGGATTTGGCCACGACCGTCTGAGCCCGATGCTCTAACAAGGGCATTTCGCTCCGGTCGGCATGCGGCTAAGATATGACGCATTGAGCTTTTTCGGTCACTTTGCGACATCCTCGATTGTCTTCCTCTTTACAGGAGTTTCTCGATGAACCATTACGTAACGCCTGACTTGTGCGACGCCTACCCGGAACTGATCCAGGTTCTGGAACCGATGTTCAGCAATTTCGGCGGCCGTGATTCCTTCGGTGGCGAAATCGTGACCATCAAGTGTTTCGAAGATAACTCGCGAGTCAAAGAGCAAGTCGAACTCAAGGGTGACGGTAAGGTGCTGGTGGTCGACGGGGGCGGTTCCCTGCGACATGCGTTGCTGGGTGACATGCTGGCCGAGAAAGCCGCAAAAAACGGTTGGGCGGGGCTGGTGATCTACGGTTGCATCCGCGACGTCGATATCCTCGCGCAGACCGATCTGGGCGTTCAGGCCCTCGCCAGCCACCCGAGGAAATCCGACAGGCGTGGGCTCGGCGACCTTAACGTTCCGGTGACTTTCGCCGGAGTGACGTTCCATCCAGGCCATTACATTTATGCGGACAACAACGGCGTGATCATCTCGCCAAGCCCGTTGAAGATGCCTGAATAAAGCGTCGATGCGAACTTTTGTGGCAAACATGGAGTGAGGATGTTCGAGGAAGAAAACGCGCAGTGGGGGCTGGTGCATGCTCTGGTGCTGGATGGTAAAGGCGGTGCGCGTTCGATAGCCCGGACTGAACTCGATGACTTGCAGCTGCAGGCCCATGAAAGCCTGTGGCTGCACTGGGATCGCAGTCACCCGCAAACCCAGACCTGGCTGCGCAAATCCAGCGGTCTGAGTGCATTCAGCTGTGACCTGCTGCTCGAAGAAAACACCCGGCCGCGCCTTCTGCCTCTACCGGACTATGAACTCCTGCTGTTTCTGCGTGGGGTCAACCTGAACCCGGGCGCCGAGCCGGAAGACATGGTCTCGGTGCGCATCTTTGCCTCCGCCCAGCGTGTGATTTCCCTTCGTCTGCGTCCGTTGCGCGCCACCGATGAATTGCTGGTGACGCTGGCCGAAGGCAAAGGGCCGAAAACCGCCTCTGAACTTATCCTTTATATGGCTCAGTACCTCACCCATAAGGTGCAGGATCTGGTCAGTTGCCTCTCGGAAGTGGTCGATGAGGAAGAAGAAAAGCTGGATGCCGACGAACGGTATACACCCGAGCACGGCGCCATTTTGCAGATCCGTCGCAGGGCTGCGGCATTGAAACGTTTTCTTGCACCTCAGCGGGATATTTTTGGCCAACTGACGCGTATAAAGCTGCCTTGGTTTGTCGAAGACGATGGCGATTACTGGAACGAATTGAACAACAGCCTGACCCGTTACCTCGAGGAACTGGAATTGACCCGGGAGCGGGTGGGGCTGGTCCTTGAGGCCGAAGATCGACGTTTGAGCGTGCGCATGAACCGCACGATGTACCGCTTCGGGATCATCACCGGAATCTTTTTGCCAATGAGTTTTCTGGCCGGTCTTCTGGGCATCAACGTCGGTGGAATTCCATTCTCCGCCAGCCCTTATGGTTTCCCGATCGCCTGCCTGGTGATGGTCTCTGTGGCACTGGGGCAGTGGTGGTTATTCCGACGTTTGCGCTGGGTGTGACGATGAGTCATGTGACCCGAGCAAATTTGACCGCGTCTTTCACAGACATCACGAGAGGTGCGTATGCACGATCCGTTTGAACAGTCTTTGCGCGACATGCTGAACGCCTCACCGTCCACCCGTGACGACGATGCGTGCCTTGGGCGTGTCCTGAAAACCGCCAACCGCCAGGTCGGCGCCGGCGATCTGTTCAGCCTGCTGGGCCGCTGGTTGCCCGCGCTGATGATTGCCCTCAATAACGGCTCGGCCCATGTCTCGCCGGTATCCCGTCACCGTAAATCTACCGTTCGCACCGCTGATAAGGCTGATTGAATATGGAACTTGATCTCTGGACACAGAGCCTCGTCACTGCAATGACTGCGTTATGGACCAAGGTGGCAAATTTCATCCCGAACCTGTTCGGCGCACTGGTCGTTTTGCTATTGGGTTTCGTCGTGGCGAAACTTTTGGACACTTTGCTGTCCAAGTTGCTCGCCAAGCTGGGACTCGATCGCCTGATGGGCGGCACCGGTCTGACAAAATTGTTGTCCCGGGCCGGCCTTCAAGTGCCGATCTCGACCTTGATCGGCAAGATCGTCTATTGGTTCGTTCTGCTGATTTTTCTGGTTTCTGCCGCAGAGTCCCTTGGACTTGAGCGAGTTTCGGCTACGCTTGACATGCTTGCGCTGTATTTGCCGAAAGTATTTGGCGCCGCGCTGGTGCTGCTGGTGGGTGTTTTGCTGGCGCAACTGGCCAATGGGCTGGTGCGCGGTGCAGCAGAGGGCGTAGGGCTGGATTACGCTTCGGGCCTGGGGCGAATTGCCCAAGGCTTGGTAATTATCATCAGTATTTCGGTCGCGATCAGCCAGTTGGAGGTCAAGACTGACCTGCTCAACCACGTGATTGTGATCGTATTGATTACCGTTGGTCTGGCGGTTGCGCTGGCCATGGGCTTGGGAAGCCGGGAAATTGCCGGTCAGATTCTTGCGGGAATCTATGTGCGTGAGTTGTATCAGGTTGGGCAACAAGTGCGTGTTGGCGAGGTCGAAGGTCAGATTGAAGAGATCGGCACGGTTAAAACCACATTGCTGACCGATGAGGGTGAGCTAGTCTCTCTCTCCAATCGGATCCTCCTGGAGCAGCATGTGAGTAGCCGCTAACCCGGCAAACCCTGCTAATGTATGCCGCCGCAAATGGCTCTGTAAGGGCCGCGGCGGACATTGACCTGACTGTCGGCCCGACTTGTTTTGAATAAAGCTCAATCGCTCTCCACGCGCTACGACCCCCGCGAGCTCTCTGATGAGGAGTTGGTCGCGCGCTCGCATACCGAGCTGTTTCACGTAACACGCGCCTATGAAGAACTGATGCGGCGTTACCAACGAACATTATTTAACGTCTGTGCACGATATCTGGGGAACGATCGCGACGCAGACGATGTCTGTCAGGAAGTGATGTTGAAGGTGTTGTATGGCCTGAAGAACTTCGAGGGGAAATCGAAGTTCAAAACGTGGCTCTACAGCATCACGTACAACGAATGCATCACACAGTATCGGAAGGAACGGCGAAAGCGTCGCTTGATGGATGCTTTGAGTCTGGACCCCCTCGAGGAAGCGTCTGAAGAGAAGACGCCGAAACCCGAGGACAAGGGTGGACTCGATCGCTGGCTGGTGTATGTGAACCCGATTGACCGTGAAATTCTGGTGCTGCGATTTGTCGCAGAGCTGGAATTTCAAGAGATCGCAGACATCATGCACATGGGTTTGAGTGCGACAAAAATGCGTTACAAACGTGCTCTAGATAAATTGCGTGAGAAATTTGCAGGCATTGCTGAAACTTAGTTCGGCGCAAATATCTCTTACGTGTAGGCAAGTTCTGATAGACTTGCCGCCGAGTTGTCCCCCGGTTTGCGGGACTGCTTCACAATCACCAGATGGGGATTTAACGGATGAAACTGAAAAACACCTTGGGCTTGGCCATTGGTTCTTTGATTGCCGCCACTTCTTTCGGCGCTCTGGCACAAGGCCAAGGCGCAGTTGAAATCGAAGGCTTCGCCAAGAAAGAACAATTCGACAGCGCTCGTAACTTCAAGAACAACGGCAACCTGTTCGGCGGTTCGATCGGTTACTTCCTGACCGACGACGTTGAACTGCGTCTGGCCTACGACGAAGTGCACAACGTGCGTTCCGACGACGGTCGTAACATCAAGGGCGCTAACACCGCTCTGGACGCTCTGTACCACTTCAACAACCCAGGCGACATGCTGCGTCCATACGTATCGGCTGGTTTCTCCGATCAGAGCATCGGTCAGAACGGTTCGGGCGGTCGTAACCGTTCGACCTTCGCCAACGTTGGTGGCGGTGCCAAGCTGTACTTCACCGAGAACTTCTACGCCCGTGCTGGCGTTGAAGCTCAATACAACATCGA
The DNA here is from genome assembly GCF_059695705.1 of Pseudomonas sp. LBUM1669. Classification (NCBI taxonomy): domain Bacteria; kingdom Pseudomonadati; phylum Pseudomonadota; class Gammaproteobacteria; order Pseudomonadales; family Pseudomonadaceae; genus Pseudomonas; species Pseudomonas sp. LBUM1669. Next base: position 2,237,614 of record NZ_CP166784.1, read on the forward strand.
CCAGGGCGACACCGAGTGGGCTCCAAGCGTCGGTATCGGTGTGAACTTCGGTGGCGGCTCCAAGCCTGCTGCTGCTCCAGTTCCAGCACCAGCTGAAGTCTGCTCCGACAGCGACAACGATGGCGTTTGCGACAACGTTGACAAGTGCCCGGACACCCCAGCCAACGTAACTGTTGACGCTGACGGCTGCCCAGCAGTTGCTGAAGTTGTTCGTGTTGAGCTGGACGTGAAGTTCGACTTCGACAAGTCGGTAGTCAAGCCTAACAGCTACGGCGACATCAAGAACCTCGCTGACTTCATGAAGCAGTACCCTGCCACCAGCACTACTGTTGAAGGTCACACTGACTCCGTCGGTCCTGACGCTTACAACCAGAAACTGTCCGAGCGTCGTGCAAACGCCGTTAAGCAAGTTCTGACCAACCAGTACGGTGTTGAATCGACCCGCGTTCAGTCTGTTGGCTACGGCGAATCCCGCCCAGTTGCTGACAACGCTACTAAAGCTGGCCAAGCTGTAAACCGTCGCGTAGAAGCGTCGGTAGAAGCTAACGCTAAGTAATTAGCCCGCAGCTCTGAGAAAAGCCCGGCTTAGGCCGGGCTTTTCTTTGTCTGCGATTTGGTGAGGGGCGAACAGTCAGGCGCGTTGACATCCAACATTGATGTCGATGGACAAGGCCTCTTCGCGAGCAGGCTCGCCCTCACAGTAAAATGCAGAGCGGGCTGCAACAGCGCCAATCACCAGGATCGCCGGGCTTTTCAGTTCAAACACGCAGGCATCCTGTTCCATGGCCGTCAAATCGCTCCGACATTCGCGTTGGTGCGGCAGGGACGCGTTTTCAATCATCGCCACCGGCGTATCCGCCGCCATCCCCCCGGCCAGCAGTTGCTCGCGAATCTCGCTCAGCTTCGCCACGCCCATGTAAATCACCAACGTCGTGCCGCTTTGGGCCAGGGCTTGCCAGTTCAGGCTGCTGCCATCCTGCGTATGGGCGGTGACCAGCGTTACGCCCCGGGCAACGCCGCGCAGGGTCAATGGAATATCGCATTGCGTCGCACCCGCCAGCCCGGCAGTGATGCCGTTGACCAGTTCGACTTCAACACCGCGCTCGCGCAGCCACTGCGCCTCTTCACCGCCGCGACCGAATATGCACGGATCGCCGCCCTTGAGCCGCACCACGCATTTGCCGTGGCGGGCATAACGCAGCATCAGGCGATGAATGAAGGCTTGAGGCGTGGAGCGACAGCCGCCGCGTTTGCCCACGGCAATGATCCGCGCGTCGGGGCAATGCTCCAGCACCGCGTCATTGACCAGATCGTCGATCAACACCACATCCGCTTCTCTCAACGCCCGAACAGCCTTGAGGGTCAGCAATTCAGGGTCGCCCGGGCCCGCACCCACCAGCCAGACTTTTGTGCTCATCGTATTTTCCTCACGAGATGACGGCGATCGGCTGCGCGGTGGCAGCCAGCAGGCGCTTTATTTCAGGTACACAGGAGCCGCATTGCGTGCCGCAGCCCAATTGTTGTTTCAGACCCTGCAAGTCCAGGCCACGGCTGATGCCGGCGCAGACTGCGCTTTGACTGACGTTCTTGCAGTTGCACAGGGTTTTTGTGCCCGCTGCCGCAGTACCCGCGTTACCCGGTGGCACGCTCAGCGGTGCCAACAGCCATCGCCGCAGTTGTTCGTCGGCGCGGCCCTCAAGCCAGAGGTTTTGCAGCCAGTGTCGGGCGAGTGTTTCGCCGGCCAGGCGAATCGCGGTGATCCGTCCGTTCTCGATCCGCACGCGTTTGCCGATGGAACGCCCTGGGTCGTCGTAGGCCAGTACCGGCCCGTCGTTGAGCGCCAGGCATCGGTCGATATCACGCAGCAGTTGCGGATCAGGTGCGATGGCGCTGGCAGCGCGTATCAGCAGCGCGGGGCGTTCACGGCCGACGAGGCTGAGGCTGACGTAGGAAAACGCCTCACATAGCGGTCGTAGGGTCTCAAAATGTTGTTGAACATTGCCCTCGACCAAGGCGAACAGCTGCCACGGCAACTGCACCGGCTCAAGTCGCACGCCGCTGTGTTTGAGTTCCGGCTGTTTTGACAGCGGATCGAAGGCGGGCAGGGTGAGGCTGTTCACGCCGCCCTTGAGAAAACGGTCACCAAAATGCATCGGCAGAAAGGCTTGGCCGGGCCGCACGCTGTCGTCGCTGGCGACCGGCACGATCACCGCTCCACGCCGACTTTTCAGGCTGATCAGATCGCCAGGTTGCAGACGATGCCGACGCAATTCATCCGGGTGCAGGCTCAACACCGCCTCGCTGACATGGCCGAACAGCTGCGCGGCGGTGCCAGTGCGGCTCATGCCGTGCCATTGATCGCGCAAGCGGCCGGTAATCAGCGTCAGCGGAAAGTGTGCGTCGCGCTGTTCCTTGGCCGCGCGATACGGATCGGCCACAAACTGAGCGCGTCCGCTGGCGGTCGGGAAAATGCCGTCCAGATACAGGCGTGCAGTGCCTACGCTGGCGCCAGAAGGGAAAGGCCATTGTTGTGGACCGAGGCGATCGATCAGCTCGTGACTGATCCCGGACAGGTCCAGATCACGCCCGCGGGTCAGGAGTTTGTATTCGTCGAAGACCTGCGCCGGCGTTTCAAAGGCAAACAGACTGTTTTGTCCGGGGCGCAACTGTTTTTCCAGGCGTTGTGCGAAGTCCGCCGTGATCGCCCAGTCGGAACGCGCTTCACCCGGTGCGACGATGGCCCGGCGGACGTGGGAAATACGCCGTTCAGAGTTGGTCACCGTGCCGTCCTTCTCGCCCCAACTGGCGGCGGGCAACAGCAGGTCGGCGAACGCGGCGGTCTCGGTGGTGCGAAAGGCTTCCTGCAACACCACGAACGGGCAGGCCTGCAGGGCAGCGCGCACGGCGGTCTGGTCCGGCAGTGATTGGGCGGGGTTGGTGCAGGCGATCCACAGGGCTTTGATTTTTCCGCTGCGAACCTTCTCGAACAACTCGATCGCGGTGAGCCCGGTATTTTCCGGAAGTTGGTCAACACCCCAGTAAGCCGCCACTTGCGCGCGATGCTCGGCATTGGCCGCTTCGCGATGGCCAGGCAGCAGGTTCGACAGGCTGCCGGTTTCCCGTCCGCCCATGGCATTTGGCTGGCCGGTCAGGGAGAAAGGTCCTGCGCCCGGCCGGCCGATTTGCCCGGTGGCCAGGTGCAGGTTGATCAGCGCGCTGTTTTTAGCGCTGCCGGCGGTGGACTGGTTTAATCCCATGCACCACAGCGACAGAAAACTCGTGGAGGTGCCGACCCATTTGGCGCATTCCTGTAATTGCTCGACCTCGATCCCACACAACTGCGACACCATTGACGGCGTGTAATCGCGTACAAGATTTTTCAGCTCGGCCAAACCTTCGGTATGAGCCTGGATGAAGTCGCGGTCGACCCAGTCTTCCCACAGCAGCAGGTGCAAAATCCCATGGAACAAGGCGACATCGGTCCCGGGAAGAATCGCCAGGTGCAGGTCAGCCAAATCGCACGTGTCGGTACGACGTGGGTCAATGACGATGACTTTCATCTGCGGGCGGCGGGATCTGGCTTCTTCCAGGCGACGAAACAGTACCGGGTGGGCGTAGGCCATGTTGCTGCCGACGATCATCACGCAGTCGCTCAGTTCCAGGTCTTCGTAGCTGCACGGCGGCGCATCGGCCCCCAGGCTGCGCTTGTAGCCAACCACCGCGGACGACATGCACAGCCGCGAATTGCTGTCGATGTTGTTGGTGCCCACCAGCGCCCGCGCCAGTTTGTTGAAGGCGTAATAGTCCTCGGTCAGCAACTGCCCGGAAATGTAGAACGCCACGCTGTCCGGGCCGTGTTCGGCGATGGTTCGGGCAAAGACATTCGTCGCGTGGTCGAGCGCGGTGTCCCAGTCGGTGCGGCTGCGGGCCAGGCCTTTGCCCAGGCGTAATTCCGGGTACAACGCTCGCGCGGTCAAGTCGCCCGTCAGGTGCAAGGTCGAGCCCTTGCTGCACAATTTGCCGAAGTTCGCCGGGTGGCTCGGATCGCCGCTGACGCCGAGGATGCGCTCGCCGTCATGCTCGATCAGCACGCCGCAGCCGACCCCGCAGTAGCAGCAGGTGGAAGCGGTGATCTGGTTCATCAGCTTGCTTCCCTGCCTGGGTGTCCTGCGTCGCCGAGGGCCTGGTCCATGAACGAAGCGTCGCCGAACATCAAGTGATCGCGGATCTCGTCGATGTCGTGACTCTCACGAATCTGCCGGAAATACCACCCGCCATCGGCTGTATCGCCGTACAGACAGGCACCGACCAGCACGTCATCCTTGATCACCAGTTTTTTGTAGACCCCACCGATCGGGTCGGAGAGGGTGATGGTTTCGGTGCCTTCGCCGCCCATGAAGTCGCCGGCGGAGAACAGGTCGATGCCCGTGACTTTCAATTTGGTCGAGGTCACCGAGCCTTTGTAGGTGGCGAAGCCCAGTTGCGCGAGGTGGTTGGCACAGACCTTGGCTTGCTCGAACAGCGGCGCGACCAGGCCGTAGGCGGTTCCACGGTGGTTGGCGCATTCGCCGATGGCATAGACCCGTGGGTCATAGGTTTGCAGGGTGTCATTGACCAGAATCCCGCGATGGCAGGGAATGCCGGATTTTTCTGCGAGCTCGGTGCTGGGGCGAATGCCGGCGGCCATGACCACCAGGTCGGCGGGGATGATGTCGCCATTCTTGAATTCAACCGAGCCAACCCGGCCGTTGCCGGCATCGTGCAGGGCCTGGGTCTGTTCGCCCAGACGAAAATGCAGGCCACGGGCTTCCAGGGCGGTTTGCAGGAGTTGACCACTGGTGTTGTCCAGTTGCCGTTCCAGCAGCCATTCGCCGATGTGCACCACGGTGACGTGCATGCCGCGCAGCATCAGGCCGTTTGCGGCTTCCAGGCCGAGCAACCCGCCACCGATCACCACGGCGTGCTTGTGGGTTTTCGCGGTGTTGATCATGACCTGGGTGTCGGCGATGTCGCGGTAGCCGATCACGCCCTGCAAGGTATTGCCGGGGATCGGCAGGATGAACGGGGTCGAGCCGGTCGCGATCAGCAGGCGATCGTATTCCGCTTCGGTGCCGTCGTCGGCGATGACCCTGCGTTTGATTCGGTCGATCTCCACCACTTTGCGGTTGAGCAGCAACTTGATGTTGTTGTCCAGGTACCAGTCGAGATCGTTCAGTACGATCTCGTCGAAGGTCTGTTCACCGGCCAGTACCGGTGACAGCAGGATGCGGTTGTAGTTGGTATGGGGTTCGGCGCCGAAGACCGTGATGTCGTACAGCTCATTGCTCAGCTTGAGCAGTTCTTCCAGGGTGCGGACCCCGGCCATGCCGTTGCCGATCATCACCAGTTTTAGTTTTTTCATCAGGTTCTCCGGGGAGCTCGGACCCGCCTCATCAGGGCTGTCAGGTCTTGCTCGACATATTTTGCGCAAACAAAAAAAGGCGTCCCGCTAGTTGCCTAGCGAGGACGCCTTTGTCCTGGTCCCGTTCTCTCGGGAAGCGCACCCTTCATCGTTGAAGGCTGGGCTTTATGTCTGTTGGGAGAGGTAATGCAGTGGTTGTGCCAAGTCGTTCAGGATTCGGTTTTAGTGGGTTCTGAGTAGGATTTCAGGATCAGATTCACTGTTTCTGCACCGATTCGAAGCGGGCCGCCCGGTCTTGGCGCATGGGGAACCTGTGGCGAGGGCGCTTGCTCCCGCTGGGCTGCGAAGCAGACCCAAACATTCTGCGACCGCTGCGCGGTCGAACGGGAGCAAGCTCCCTCGCCACAGGGGATCTGGTTCGAGTCAGGATGAGTGAAACAGCAAAACCAGCAGCACCAGATTCACCACCAACATCACCAGCGCCAACGTCCGCCAGACCTTCAGCGGCTCGCGCTCCAGCAGCGGTCTGGGCCGCACACTCAAACTGCGTCGCTCTCCCTGTTCCAACAGCAACAACCATTCTTCCGCCGTTTCAAAGCGTTGACCCGGATCCGCTGCGACCGCGCGCTCCAGGCTTTGCGCGATCCAGTCCTGCAGGTCGGGGCGGTAGCGGCTGGCGCTGATGGGCACGCCAAAGCGTGGACGCTGGAAGGCTTCGATTTCGCCGTAGGGATAATGCCCGGTCAGCAGGAAATACAGGGTCACACCGACTGCGTACAGATCCTGTTGCGGTGTCGGTGCCTCACCGGCAAAGGCTTCCGGCGCGATATAGCTCGGCGTGCCGGGCAGGGTCGTGGGTTGATCCTCGGACAGGCCCGGACAGTAGGCGAGGCCGAAATCCAGCAGGCGCAACTCACCGTCGTCGCCCAGCAACAGGTTTTCCGGTTTGATGTCGCGATGAAGAATCTGCCGGCGATGCAGCATGCCGACGGCCTTCAGCAGACGCTCGGCCACGTCCTGCCATTGCGCCAGCGGCAGCGCGGCAACCCGTTCGTGCAGCTGCGCCAGAGTGGAACCGGAATATTCGCGCATCACGTAATACAAATGCTGACGCTGACTGGCGGCATGGACTTCAGGGAAATGCCGTCCGGCCACGCGCTTGAGAAACCATTCCTCCGACAGCAATGCCTGCCCGGCGAGGTGATCGTCGCGCAGTGCACCGGGCAAGGTTTTCAGCAGCCAGGGTTGTTGTTGGCTGTCGCGAACCCGATAGAGCAGCGACTGCTGGCTCTGGCCGAGCATCCCTTCGACCTGCCAACCTTCGAACGTCTGGCCCGGTTTCAGCGCGGGCGGCAGCGGCCATTGCTGCAAATGAATCAACGCGTCGCCGATGCTCGTTTCACCGAGGGCATCGACTCGCACCAACAGAGCGCTGGCATTGTCCTGACTGCCGGCCAAGTGCGCTGCGCTGACCAGGGTTTGCGCAGCGCTGTGCAGGTCCGGTTGATCGCGCAGAATCGCCGCAATGGCGGTGTCGCCCAGCACAGCCCAGATGCCATCGCTGAGCAGCACGAAGCTCTCATCGAGGCGCAATTCACCGTCGAGAAAATCCAGGACCAAATGCTGATCGAGCCCCAGCGCACGCTTGAGCACGTGCTGCATGCCCGGCTGGTCCCAAACGTGATCCTCACTAACTCGCTGCAACGTGTCGGCGTGCCAGCGATACACCCGGCAATCGCCGACATGGGCCAAGGTAAAACGCCTGCCGCGCATGACCAAAGCACTGACAGTGGTGAGCAATGGTTGCCCACCGCCATTGGCCTGCAGCCAGCGATTTTGCGCCAGCAGCAGGCGATCCAGCGCCTGTGCGACACCCCAGGTTTCCGGGGTGGCGTAATAGTCCAGCGCCAGGGCCTGCAAGGTCGAACGGGCGGCGAGACCGCCATCGGCGCACTGGCTGACCCCGTCGGCGATGGCGAACAGGTAACCCTTGCTCGCCGCCAGCGCCGGGGCCGGAGTGACCAGCCGCAGGGCGTCCTGATTTTCCTCACGAGGGCCGATGGCGCTCGCTTCGGCGAAACTCAGTTGCAGGCTCATTGAGGTCTCAGACCCGAGCGGCGGTCACAGCGGCCGAACCCCAGGTGGTTCTCCAGCGACGTTTCACCCCGTGCAGGCCGAACCAGGCAAGCACGCCGAGGCTGGCGAACAACCACAAGGCCAGTTGATAACTGCCGGTGCTTTGCTTGATCGCGCCCATGCCCGCTGCCAGGGCAAAACCACCGATGCCGCCGGCCATGCCGATCAAACCGGTCATTACGCCGATCTCCCGACGAAAACGCTGTGGGACCAATTGGAAAACCGCGCCGTTACCCGCACCCAAACCGAGCATGGTGCAGACGAAAAGTGCCAGGGCCGCGTAGGAACTCGGAAGGTTGAAACCCACCGCCGCGATGCAGATCGCTGCGACCGTGTACATCCCCAGCAATGTGCGAATCCCGCCGAAACGGTCGGCCAGCGCGCCGCCCAACGGACGCATCAGGCTGCCACCAAACACGCAGGCTGCGGTGTAGTAGCCAGCGGTCACCGGGCTCAGGCCGTATTGGTCGTTGAAGTAGCCGGGCAGGGCGCTGGCCAGGCCGATGAAGCCGCCGAAGGTCACGCTGTAGAAAAACATGAACCACCAACTGTCTCGGTCGCCCAAGGCCTTGAAGTAGTCGGACATGGACTTGGCTTTCGGCCGCTCAGGCGCGTTTTTGGCCAGCCAGGCGAAGACGATGAGGGTCAGGATCAGCGGGATCAGGGCGAAGCCGAACACGTTGCTCCACCCGAAGGCGGCCGCCAGCACCGGGGCGATCAACGCGGCGAGCACAGTGCCCGAGTTACCGGCACCGGCGATGCCCATGGCTTTGCCTTGGTGTTGTGGTGGATACCATTGCGAGGCCAGCGGCAGGGCGACGGCGAAGGATGCGCCGGCCATGCCGAGGAACAGGCCCAGCACCAGCGCTTGTTCGTAGCTGTGGATGCCGAGTTTCCAGGCGCCAAACAGCGCGCAGATGACGATCACTTGGCCAATCAGCCCGGCGGTTTTCGGCGACAGGCGATCCGCCAGCAGGCCCATGACAAAGCGCAGCACGGCGCCGGCCAGAATCGGCGTGGCCACCACCATCCCGCGCTGTTGGGTGGTCAGGTGCAGATCGGCGGCGATCTGCACCCCCAAGGGGCCGAGCAGGTACCAGACCATGAAACTCAGGTCGAAATAGAGGAAGGCCGCGAACAATGTCGGGGTATGGCCAGATTTCCAGAAGCTTGAATTCATCGCGCACCTCAGCTGTAGGGAGTCTCGAGAAGGAGTCAGAAGCTTGCAGGTGGGGCGCCGCCTCGGCCGCACCACCGGCCCCGATCTCTGGGGCCAAAACGAAAAAACGCCGCCACCCGATTCGCCATGGGCAAATGAGGTGAGCGACGTCTTTGTCGTAGGTGGGGCAACCGCCGTTGGTTACCTGTAGCGATTACTTAGCGAGATCTGTGCCAACAGGTGAAACCGAGTTGCGGCCATTCGCGGGCAAGCCTCGCTCCTACGGGTTTTGTGGTGAGTTCAGAGGGTGTGGGCGACACAAGACCCATAGGAGCGAGGCTTGCCCGCGAAGGCGTCTTCACAGGCTCCGCAAGGCTTCAGCCAAGCAATTCGCTCATGGCAATAATCTGCTCCGCCACCTGAATCAGCTTCTGCTGCCGGCTCATGGCCTGGCGGCGCATGAGGGTGTAGGCCTCTTCCTCATTACAGTCCTTCATCTTCATCAACAGCCCCTTGGCCAGCTCGATGCGCTTGCGCTCGGCCAGTTGCTGGTCGCGGGCATTGAGCTGGGCGCGCAGGGCCTGGTCGCTTTCAAAGCGGGCCATGGCGACATCGAGAATCGGCTGCAAGCGTTGTGCGTGAATGCCTTCGACGATGTAGGCACTGACCCCGGACTTGATCGCCTGGCGCATCACATCGGGGTCATGTTCGTCGGTAAACATCACAATCGGCCGCGGTTGGTCGCGGCTCACGAGCACCACTTGCTCCATCACATCGCGGCTCGGTGACTCGGTATCGATCAGGATCACGTCCGGACGCACCGTTTCGACGCGCGCGGGCAGGTCGATGGTCAGGCCGGATTCGTCGATCACCTCGAACCCGGCTTCGGTCAGGGCCGCTTTCAGGCGACCGACTTTCTTCGCGGTGTCGTTGATCAGCAGGATACGCAACATATTCGCAGTCTCCTGTCAGCGGCTGGCGAGAAGGGGGGAGTTGTCGCTCATGGCGTGCAGCTTGAAACTGCGGGCATAGCCGGTCGGGTCGGAGCCGTCCCAGATTTTGCCGTCGATCAATTGGCTGCTGCGCATGTCCTCACCCTCGGCGGCAACACCGACTGCGCTGGCGGCCTCACGGTACAAGTCTAGTTGCTGGACCTGACGGGCCACGCCGAGGTAGTCCGGATCGTCGCGCAACAAGCCCCAGCGGCGAAACTGGGTCATGAACCACATGCCGTCGGACAAGTACGGCACGTTGACTTCGCCGCCCGCATGGAAACGCAGCGCATGCGGGTCCTGCCAGCGATTGCCGAGGCCATCGGCGTAGTCGCCGAGCAAGCGCGGTTCGATGCAATCGAGCGGTGCATCGAGGTATTCGGGCGCGCTCAACAGCTTCGCGGTGCTGCGGCGGTTTTCGCTGCTGTCTTCGATGAAGCGGCTGGCTTCGAGGATCGCCATCACCAACGCCCGGGCGGTGTTGGGGTACTGCTCGACAAAAGCGCGGGTGCAGCCGAGAACTTTTTCCGGGTGATCGGGCCAGATGGTCTGGGTCGTTGCCAGGGTGAATCCCAGATTTTGCTGAACCGCGCTGGCGGACCACGGTTCACCGACGCAGAAGCCGTCGATACGGCCGGCTTGCAGGTGCGCGACCATCTGTGGCGGTGGCACCACCACGCTGTCGACGTCCTGCAACGGATGAATGCCCTGACTCGCGAGCCAGTAATACAGCCACATGGCGTGGGTGCCTGTCGGAAATGTCTGGGCGAAGGTCAGTTTTGGGCGACTTTGGTGCACGTGCCGGTCCAGTGCTTCAGGACTGGTCACCCCCAAGGCCTGCAAGCCGTGAGAAAGATTGATGCTCTGGCCGTTCTGGTTCAGGCCCATGAGCACCGCCATGTCGGTCGGCGCTACGCCGCCGATGCCCAGGTGCACGGCGTAGATCAGGCCGTACAGGCTGTGCGCGGCGTCGAGTTCGCCGCTGACCAGTTTGTCCCGCAGGTTGGCCCAGGACGACTGGCGGTTGAGGTTCAGGGTCAGGCCATAAGGTTGGGCGAAGCCCTGCGTGGCCGCGACTACTACCGAGGCGCAGTCACTCAGGGCCATGAAGCCGAGGTTGATTTCAGTCTTTTCCGGGGCATCGCTGCCATTGACCCAGGCCAGTGGGCCCGCTGTGGTTTCATTCATGGCTAAACACCTTCCAAAAAAAAGCGCCGTACCGGGCTGCTTGCCGTGGCAAGGCCAGGTGACGACGCCTTTGTCTTTCGACTCATCCCGCCGTTGGCATGAGTGCTGATGTCAGTGATGGTGCAAGGCATATGCCATTGCCCGCTGATTTTGTTGCGCGCCTCGCTTGAAACACCGATGCCCGGCTATAATCGCCGCCTCATTTCGCCGCCATTCGAGTCAAAACCGCCCATGTACACCCTGGCCCGTCAGCTGTTGTTCAAACTTTCCCCGGAAACCTCCCACGATTTGTCCCTGGACCTGATCGGCGCGGGCGGGCGTTTGGGCCTCAACGGTTTGCTGTGCAAGGCGCCGGCGAAAATGCCGGTGAACGTCATGGGTCTGGAATTTCCGAACCCGGTAGGGTTGGCGGCCGGTCTGGACAAGAACGGCGCGGCCATCGACGGGTTTGCGCAGTTGGGTTTCGGCTTTGTCGAAATCGGCACCATCACCCCGCGTCCGCAGCCGGGCAACCCCAAGCCACGGATTTTCCGCCTTCCGGAAGCCGAGGCGATCATCAACCGCATGGGGTTCAACAACCTCGGCGTCGATCACCTTCTAGCTCGCGTGGCGGCGGCCAAGTACAAAGGCGTGCTGGGCATCAACATCGGCAAGAACTTCGATACGCCGGTTGAGCGCGCGGTCGACGATTACCTGATCTGCCTGGACAAGGTGTACGCCCACGCCAGCTACGTGACGGTCAACGTCAGCTCGCCGAACACCCCGGGCCTGCGCAGCCTGCAATTTGGCGATTCGCTCAAGCAATTGCTGGCTGATCTGGCGACCCGTCGCGCGGAACTGGCCTTGCGCCACGGCAAACATGTACCGCTGGCGATCAAGATCGCGCCGGACATGACCGACGAAGAAACCGCACAGGTCGCGCAGGCGCTGATCGAAACCGGGATGGACGCGGTGATCGCCACCAACACCACCTTGAGCCGCGTCGGCGTTGAAGGCATGGAACATGGTGACGAGGCGGGCGGTCTGTCCGGCGCACCGGTTCGCGAGAAGAGCACTCACACCGTGAAGGTACTGGCGGCGGAACTGGCCGGGCGCTTGCCGATCATCGCTGTGGGCGGCATTACCGAAGGCAAGCACGCGGCTGAGAAAATCGCTGCGGGTGCCAGCCTGGTGCAGCTCTATTCCGGCTTCATCTATAAAGGCCCGGCGCTGGTTCGCGAGTCCGTCGACGCCATCGCCGCCCTGCGCTGAACCCTCTGCGAGCGGGCTTTTGTGGCGAGGGAGCTTGCTCCCGCTCGGCTGCGAAGCAGTCGTGTTTTTCCTGACAAACAATGTTGAGTGTTTGGAGGCTGCTTCGCAGCCCAGCGGGAGCAAGCTCCCTCGCCACAAGATCGATTTCACTCGCGAAAGGTTTTTGCAGGCATAAAAAAGGGCTCCTCGAAGGAGCCCCTGGGCCGAAGCCCGCCGCCCGGATGGGGCGTGCGTGGTAAGTCGTTACGTAATCAGATTGTCGTGTCGGAGTGTGTGCCCTGTGTTAGCCGACGGCGTGAAGTTCGTTGAGTCTGTGGATTCCCGCAGTGCCGGTCATACCGTCCCAGTTGTCGCCGCGTCCTTCTCGCCAGCCGTTAATCCAGGCTTGGCGTACCGACGGTAGAGTAAATGGGCAAAGCTCACGGGATTTGCCACCAACGCCATATTGATATCCGCGCAAAAATGCTCTTTCCAACGGATCACGCTTAAGTCTTCTCATAGGGTGTTGCCCTCACTTGTTGACTGTATTTATCGCGTCGACCTCAATTGAGGTCTGGCAGAAAAATTCCTGCCGTTGGGGCTCGCTGCCGGCGTCGCGAGCCAAGGTGTTGACGTCGTTGCGGCGTCAACCTGTATGGAGTTCTAACCAATGCGTCACATCGAGGGAATGATCGTTTTGTCATAAGAACGTAACCGTAAAGATGCTAAGGCCATAAGTAACACGATGTTTGTCCCGTGTTTATTGGTCAAAGCCCTGTATGATCGGGCCCCCGCAGGATGATAGGTTTAATCCTTTAGTGAGAATGGCTCCTGTTGAGCAGGAGGACTATTCGACGAAGGGTCGGCTTATGACATTTTGTTGCATCAACATTTTTATCTGCCTGTGCATCTAAGCTCTTCTAATCTGAGCAGCACAGGTGGGACGGCACACCTTCGTGCCACGCGGGCGCTCTTTTAGAAAAGCGCCTGATTGAAAACCGGGCCGGCAATGCGTTGCCGGTTCACTTAGCTAAAGGCTCTGAAATTCCAATGTCCGATCAATTCGAAATCTTCCTCACTTGCCCTAAAGGCCTTGAAGGCCTGCTGATCGAGGAAGCCGTCGGGCTTGGCCTTGAAGAAGCACGTGAGCACACCTCTGCCGTGCGCGGCATGGCCACCATGGAAACCGCTTATCGCCTGTGCCTGTGGTCGCGTCTGGCGAACCGGGTGCTGCTGGTGCTCAAGCGTTTCCCGATGAAGGACGCCGAAGACCTGTACCACGGCGTACTCGACATCGAGTGGCAAGATCACATGCTCAACGATGGCACCCTGGCCGTCGAGTTCAGTGGTCACGGCTCGGGCATCGACAACACTCACTTCGGCGCCTTGAAAGTCAAAGACGCCATCGTCGACAAACTGCGCACTCCGCAGGGCGACCGTCCGTCCATCGACAAGCTCAACCCGGACCTGCGCATCCACCTGCGTCTGGACCGTGGCGAAGCCATTTTGTCCCTCGACCTCTCCGGCCACAGCCTGCACCAGCGCGGTTATCGCTTGCAGCAGGGCGCGGCGCCGCTGAAGGAAAACCTCGCGGCCGCCATCCTGATCCGTTCCGGTTGGCCACGCATTGCGGCCGATGGTGGCGCACTGGCTGACCCGATGTGCGGTGTCGGCACGTTCCTCGTCGAAGCAGCGATGATCGCCGCCGACATGGCGCCGAACCTGCGTCGCGAGCAGTGGGGCTTCACCGCCTGGCTCGGCCACGTGCCGGCGCTGTGGAAAAAACTTCACGAAGAAGCCACCGAACGCGCCGCGGCCGGTCTGGCCAAGCCACCGCTGTGGATTCGCGGTTACGAAGCCGACCCGCGCCTGATTCAACCCGGCCGCAACAACGTCGAACGTGCAGGCCTGAGCGAATGGATCAAGATCTACCAGGGCGAAGTCGGTACGTTCGAGCCGCGTCCGGATCAGAACCAGAAAGGTCTGGTGATCTGCAACCCACCGTATGGCGAGCGTCTGGGCGACGAGGCGAGCCTGCTCTACCTTTACCAGAACCTCGGCGAGCGTCTGCGTCAGGCCTGCCTGAACTGGGAAGCGGCCGTCTTCACCGGCGCGCCGGACCTGGGCAAGCGCATGGGCATCCGCAGTCACAAACAGTATTCGTTCTGGAACGGCGCCTTGCCGTGCAAATTGCTGCTGATCAAAGTCACGCCGGACCAGTTCGTCACCGGCGAGCGTCGCACCCCGGAACAGCGTCAGGTCGAGCGTGAGCAGGCCGAAGTCGAAGTCGCAGACAATGACGTGGCACCCGGCAAGTACGAGAAGTACAACAAGAATGGCAACCCGATCAAACCGGCCCCAGTGGTGATCGAGCAACCGCGCTTGAGCGAAGGCGGGCAGATGTTCGCTAACCGCCTGCAAAAGAACCTCAAGGCTTTGGGCAAGTGGGTCAAGCGCGAGGGCATTGATTGCTACCGCGTCTACGATGCCGACATGCCGGAATATTCCATGGCCATCGACCTGTATCAGGATTGGGTCCACGTCCAGGAATACGCCGCGCCGAAGTCCATCGATCCGGAAAAAGCCTCGGCGCGCATGTTCGATGCCCTGGCCGCCATTCCGCAGGCCTTGAACATCGACAAGAGCCGCGTGGTGGTCAAGCGCCGCGAGCGTCAGAGCGGCACCAAGCAATACGAACGCCAAGCGGCGCAGGGCAAGTTTGTCGAGGTCAATGAAGGCGGCGTGAAGCTGCTGGTCAACCTCACCGACTATCTCGACACCGGGCTGTTCCTCGACCACCGCCCGATGCGCATGCGGATTCAGAAAGAGGCAGCCGGCAAGCGCTTTCTCAACCTGTATAGCTACACCGCAACCGCCAGTGTTCACGCAGCCAAGGGCGGTGCGCGCAGCACCACCAGCGTCGACCTGTCGAAAACCTACCTGGACTGGGCGCGTCGCAACCTGTCGCTGAACGGTTTCTCTGACAAGAACCGTCTGGAGCAGGGTGACGTGATGGCGTGGCTCGATGCCTGCCGTGACGAGTACGACCTGATCTTCATCGATCCGCCGACGTTCTCCAACTCCAAACGCATGGAAGGGATCTTCGACGTGCAGCGCGATCAGGTGCAATTGATCGACCTGGCGATGGCGCGCCTGGCGCCGGGTGGCGTGTTGTACTTCTCCAACAACTTCCGCAAGTTCACGCTCGAGGAGAACCTCGCCGCGCGTTATGTCGTTGAAGAAATCACCGCCCAGACCATCGATCCGGATTTCGCCCGCAACGGCAAGATCCACCGTGCCTGGAAAATCACAGCGCGTTGACAGATCAGCAATTGGATCCACAGAGCCTTGATTTTTAAAGGCTCTTGGGTTCTTTCAGTGCTGGTCAAATTGATGGCTAATAGCTATAACTCAACGCATGGCCAATGGGCTTTCCCGCACCTGGCGTTTTGAGTTGCGTTTATGTCGTTGCACGCCGTGCGCCCCAAGATCCTGGGATTTATCAGCGAAGATGTCTCGGCCTGGCTGGTCGCGCTGCTGGTATTGCTCGTCGGTGGGATTCTCACTGGATTGCTGGCCTGGTCGACACTGAATCTGTTTCACCATCAATTAAGGCAACGTTTCCAGCTGCTCGCCAGCGAACGTTACAGCCGCATCGAAGAACGTTTCGAAGATCAGGAGCAGCGCCTCGACGGCCTGCGCCGGTTCTTCGCCAATTCCGAGTCGGTCTCCCGCGAGGAGTTCGAAGGCTATACCCAACCGTTGCTGCACCGCACGCAGGCATATTCATTCGCTGCGCGGATCACCCGTGCCGAGCGGGCAGCGTTCGAGCGCAAGGTGCGCGAGGAGGGGTTGAGCGACTTCACGCTGCGTGAGCTCAATGCCGACGGCCAACTGCAATTGGCGGCCGAACGGGATGAGTACGTGGCCGTGCTCTTCAGCCAGACCCAAAGCCGGCTCGGCTCGCCGCTGGGGTACGACTTGTTCGCCCAGCCGTTGCGCCGCGCCACCCTTGACCGGGCCGACAAGCTGGGCAGTATGGCGGTGTCGCAGCCGATGCATCTGGTCAGCATCGAGCCGGCCTATGCGCGGGGTGTGCTGCTGGTGGCGCCGGTGAAGCGTCAAAGTGACGCGGCGACGGCGGCGACGAAACCTTACGGATATGTCATGGCCGTGATCAGCATGCGCCAGCTGCTGGCGGACGGTTTGCCGGAGGCCAGTTATGACTATCTCTCGGTGCGCATCCTCGACTTATCCACCGACGACCAGCACGAAGTGCTTTACGAGTCCTATAACTCGCCCGCGCCCAGCGAACTGTCCGCGACACGCCTGCTGCGTATGGCCGACCGCGACTATCAAGTCGACATCCTGCCCAGCGAAGCCTTTTTGAAGGCCAACCATTCCTCGGTGACCAGCCTCGTGGTGCTCGGTGGCTTGCTGAGCGTGCTGCTCAGCGCATTGCTCTACGTGCTGGTCAGCCAACGCCAGCGCGCACTGAAAATGGTCGAGCAGCGCACCCAGGAACTGCACGCCCGCGAGCAGGAATTGCGCGGCACTCACGGCCAGTTGCGCGGCGTGCTGAATGCCGCGACCCAGGTGGCGATCATCGCCACCGACCTGCGAGGCGTCATCAGCACCTTTAACGCCGGGGCCGAGCAAATGCTGGGATATTCCAGCGCTGAAGTGGTGGGGCGCATGACCCTGGAAAACCTGCACTTTCCCCGAGAGCTGGTCGCACGCTCGGCGGAACTGAGTGTGCGATATGGCAAGCGGATTCCGACCTGTCAGGCGATGTTGGTCGAAGGCGCAGAAGAGGGCGGTCACGAAGCGCGGGAGTGGACGCTGGTCCGTCAGGATGGCAGCCATTTGACCGTGAACATGCTCGCGACCCCGGTCCTCGACGAGCAAGGCCTGTGGGTCGGGCATCTGGCAATCTGTATTGACATCACCGAACGCAAGCGCGTTCACGAGGCGTTGGCCGCGCGCGACCTGTTGCTGAAAAAGCTCAGCGTCCATGTGCCCGGTGGCATTTATCAGTTCAAGATGGAATTTGACGGTCGCTTCAGTGTGATCTATGCCAGCGACGGGATTCGTGAGATCTACGAGCTCGAGCCGGACGTGCTGCTGCTCAACGCCGAGGCGATTTTCACGCGGATTCATCCCCAGGACACGACCCGCGTTCGCGCCTCGATCCGCGCGTCGGCGGACACCCTCAGCCCGTGGCGCGAGGAATACCGGGTGCAACTGCCTCAGCGCGGCCTGCGCTGGGTGCGCGGCGAGGCGACCCCGGAGGAACTGCCGGGTGGCGGCGTGCTCTGGCATGGCTACATCTCGGACATTTCCGACCTGAAGCGGGTGGAAGAAGAGCTGCGGGCGCTGTCGATTACCGACTCTCTGACCGGAATTCACAACCGCCGCTACTTTCAAGAACGCCTGACCACCGAGATGGCCCGGGTCGAGCGCGGTGGTGGCGAGTTGTCGGTGATCATGCTCGACATCGACCACTTCAAGCGCATCAATGACCAGCATGGACATGCCGTGGGCGACCGGGTGTTGCAGGTCGTGTGCGAACGCATCGGTCATCGTCTGCGACGTACCGACGTGTTCTGCCGCCTGGGCGGTGAGGAATTCATGGTGCTGTGCCCGGACATCGACGCAGAACATGCCCATGTCCTGGCCTTACAGCTGTGGCAAGGGTTGCGCAGTTCACCGATCGAAGGCGTCGGGGTCGTTACCGCGAGTTTCGGGATTGCCAGTTGGCGAGTCGGGGAGGGCGCGGATGCGCTGTTGCTGCGGGCGGATTCGGGGGTTTATGCGGCGAAGCAGGCGGGACGGGATCGGGTTGAAGGAGAGATGAACTAAGCCTTCATCCTGACCCCTGTGGGAACAGTTTTAGAAAACGACACTGACCCAGTGTGGGAGCGAGCCTGCTCGCGATAGCGGTCTGTCAGTCACATCATTGTTAGATGTGCCGCCGTCATCGCGAGCAGGCTCGCTCCCACATTGGATCTGAGGTGTCGTGTAGATCCGGGTCAGAGCACCGAAGCCGTTTCCGGCACTTTCGGTTGGCGATACAGGTCCAGCAGCACCTGATCCAGCACCGAAGACGCGCCAAACGGGGCCTTGTCGTTGAGGATCGCCACCACCGCCCAGGTGTTGCCGTTGACGTCACGGCTGTAACCGGAGATCGCGCGCACGGTGTTCAGGGTGCCGGTCTTGACGTGGGCCTCGCCGCGCATCGCCGTGGTTTTCAGGCGTTTGCGCATGGTGCCGTCGGTTCCGGCAATCGGCATCGAGCTGATGAACTCGGCGGAGTAGGGGCTGCGCCACGCGGCTTGCAGCATCGCCGCCATTTCACGAGCGCTCACACGTTCGGCGCGGGACAGGCCGGAGCCGTTCTCCATCACCAAGTGCGGCGCGGTGATGCCTTTCTTCGCCAGCCACTGACGCACCACGCGCTGGGCAGCCTTGGCGTCGTCACCGTCGGCGTCGGTGCGGAATTTCTGGCCCAGGCTCAGGAACAGCTGCTGAGCCATGGTGTTGTTGCTGTATTTGTTGATGTCGCGAATGATTTCCGCCAGATCCGGCGAGTAGGCCCGGGCCAGCACCTTGGCGTTGTTCGGCGTCGGCGCCAGACGATCCCTGCCCTGGATGCTGCCGCCCAGTTCCTTCCAGATCGCCCGCACGGCACCGGCGGTGTAGGTCGCGTGGTCGAGCAGCGACAGATAAGTCTGCGAGCTGCAGCCTTCGCCCAACTGACCGCCGACCGTCACGGTCACGCTGCCATCGGCCTGGGTCACCGGGTTGTAACGCACGCCACCGGTGCATTGCTTGGAATTGACCGCTTTGACCTGGTTTTCAATATGGATGCTGGCAATCGGCGGCTCTACTGACACCAGGACCCGGCCGTTGTCGTTGCGCGCCACGAAGCGCAAGGCCTTGAGGTTGACCAACAGCGAGTCGGGTTTGACCAGGAACGGTTTGTTCTCGTCATTACCGTCGTCGTTGAACTCCGGCAGTTGCGGTTGCACGAAGAAACCGCGGTCCAGCACCAGGTCGCCGGTGATTTGCGTCACGCCGTTGGCGCGCAAGTCACGCATCAACAGCCAGAGTTTTTCCATGTTCAGTTTCGGATCGCCGCCACCCTTGAGGTAGAGGTTGCCGTTGAGGATGCCGCCGCTGAGGGTGCCGTCGGTGTAGAACTCGGTTTTCCACTGATGGTTCGGGCCGAGCATTTCCAGCGCGGCATAGGTGGTTACCAGCTTCATGGTCGAGGCCGGGTTGACCGAAACGTCAGCGTTGTAGATGGTCGGGGTGCCCGGGCCGTTCAACGGAATCATTACCAGCGACAGGGCGTTGTCCGGAAGCTTGCTGGCCTTGAGGGCTTTTTCGACGTTGGGTGACAGACCGGTGTTGATGGTGGCGGCGGAAACGGAGAAGGCCAGAGGAAGAAGGAAACCGGCCAGCAACAAGGGACGCAAAGATTTGATCATGTGAAATAAAACCCTACATTCGAGGGGAAAAAAGACGAGGGCATGAAGATAAATTCCCTCAGTGGTCATGAAAGTGTCGGCATTATGCCCCAAGGTGTAACGGCTTGTGCCTTGCCGTGGCCCTCTAATCCGCAATTTTTTTACCGACGGTCAGCCACGCGCCCCAGAGAGTCGGGCAATTAGCGGCTTAAACTGCTAAAGTGCCGCCCGTTATTACTTATGAGGATTGTTCCAATGGCGACTAACCGTTCCCAGCGTCTGCGCAAAAAACTGTGCGTCGATGAATTTCAAGAGCTGGGTTTCGAACTGAACCTGGATTTCAAAGAAGATTTGGCTGATGAAGCCATTGATGCTTTCCTCGACGCGTTTCTGAAAGAAGCCATGGAAGCCAACGGTCTGGGTTATGTTGGCGGCGACGACTTCGGTCTGGTTTGCCTGCAGAAGCGTGGATCGGTGTCCGAAGAGCAGCGCGCTGCTGTTGAAGCCTGGCTCAAAGGCCGCAGCGAACTGACCGAAGCAACCGTCAGCCCGCTGATCGACGTCTGGTACCCGGAAAAGCCGATCAATCCGGTAGCTTGATGTCATAAAAAACGGCGGCCCAAGGGTCGCCGTTTTTTTATGCCTGCTTTTTGTAGGTGTATGGCTTGGCCTGCGATGTCGATCTCGGGGATGCCTTCGCGGGCAAGCCTCGCTCCTACAGGATTGAGGTGTGCCGATGTTTTTTGATCGACACTCAACCCTGTAGGAGCGAGGCTTGCCCGCGAAGGGTCCCTCAGGCCTTGCGCCAATTCAGAATCACCAGCGTCAACACCCCGGCCATAATCCCCCAGAACGCAGAACCAATGGAAAACAGCGTCAGCCCCGACGCCGTGACCATAAAGGTAATCAACGCCGCCTCACGTTCTTTCACTTCGGTCATGGCAATGCTCAGGCCATTGATGATCGAGCCGAACAGCGCCAGCGCCGCAATCGACAGCACCAACTCTTTAGGCAGCGCCGCAAACAACGCCGCCAGCGTTGCGCCGAACACCCCGGCAATCCCGTAGAAAATCCCGCACCAGACCGCCGCCGTGTAGCGCTTGTTGCGATCCTCATGGGCATGCGGCCCGGTGCAGATCGCCGCGCTGATGGCCGCCAGGTTGATCCCATGGGAGCCGAACGGTGCCAGCAGCAGTGAGGCGATGCCGGTGGTGGTGATCAGCGGCGAGGCAGGCACGGTGTAGCCGTCGGCGCGCAATACCGCGATGCCGGGCATGTTTTGCGAGGTCATCGCCACCACAAACAACGGAATACCGATGCTGATGGTCGCGGCCAAAGAGAAGTGCGGCGTGGTCCAGACCGGCGTCGCCACTTCCAGATGGAAACCGCTGAAGTCCAGCAGCCCCATGAACCCGGACAGCGCCGTGCCGATCAGCAACGCTGCGAGCACGGCATAACGCGGCGACAGGCGCTTGACCAGCAGATAAGTGAAGAACATCCCCAGCACCAGTCCGGTACGATGCTGCGCGGCGACGAAGATTTCGCTGCCGATCTTGAACAGAATCCCCGCCAGCAGGGCGGCGGCCAATGACGCCGGAATCTTTCTCACCAGCCGTTCGAAGCTGCCGGTCAGGCCGCAAATCGTCACCAGCGCTGCGCAAGTGATGTAGGCACCGATGGCCTCGCCGTAACTCACGCCACCCAGGCTGGTGATCAGCAGCGCCGCGCCGGGGGTCGACCAAGCGATGGTAATCGGCGTGCGATAACGCAGGGACAGGCCGATCGAGCACACCGCCATGCCAATCGAGATCGCCCAGATCCACGACGAAATCTGCCCGCTGGTCAGGCCCGCCGCTTGTCCTGCCTGAAACATCAGGACCAGGGAGCTGGTGTAACCGGTCATCATCGCGATGAAGCCGGCGACGATCGCCGACGGTGACGTATCGGCCAAGGGGCGGAGCTGTGTGTGCGTGGCGTCGTTCATGACAGCGGTGTTCCTTGTTCTGATAAAAATGCCGAATCCCCTGTAGGAGCGAGGCTTGCCCGCGAAGGCGTCCTATCATTCAACATTGATGTCGACCGGTACGACGCCTTCGCGGGCAAGCCTCGCTCCTACAAAGGATTGTGTGGAAGCGGCGGATTCTGCGATCAAGCCTAAACTCAAAAGTAACCAACCGTTGCGATACAGCAGAAGCGACAAACAGCCGTACAGTCGTGTTGCCACCATCCATTGTGTACAATCGCGGTGTTTTTTACGCGATACTTGCCAGCGACCCACTGTGCCGTATTACAGTCACGGTCAATTCGCCGCAGTTCTCCCGACTCGAGTGCCCATGAACGAACAGTTGCAGCCCCTAAAGAAACAACCGCGAGCAGGCAAAGCCGGCCGCAGCGGTACCCAGGACGATATTGTCTACGCGCATATCTTCGAGGCCATCCTCGAACAGCGTCTGGCGCCCGGCACCAAGTTGAGCGAAGAGGCGCTGGGGGAAATTTTCGGGGTCAGTCGCACCATCATTCGCCGCGCGCTGTCGCGCCTGGCCCATGAAGGCGTCGTGCTGCTGCGTCCGAACCGTGGCGCTGTGGTCGCCAGCCCGAGTGTCGAGGAGGCCCGTCAGGTGTTCCTGGCCCGGCGTCTGGTGGAGCGGGCGATCACTGAACTGGCGGTTCAGCACGCGACCGCCGAGCAGATTGCCGAGTTGCGGCAGATGGTCAACGACGAGCGCGACAGCTTCTCCCGTGGCGATCGCGGTGCCGGCATCCGTTTGTCGGGCGAATTCCACCTGAAACTGGCCGAAGCAGCGAAGAATGCGCCGCTGATCAGCTTCCAGCGCAGCTTGGTGTCCCAGACTTCGTTGATCATTGCCCAGTACGAAAGCGGCAACCGTTCGCACTGTTCCTACGACGAGCACACCCAGCTGATCGACGCCATCGAAGCGCGTAATGGTGAGCTGGCAGTGGACCTGATGATGCATCACATGGATCACATCGACAGCAAACTCAACCTTGACGAAGAAAGCGCATCGGATGATTTGCATGCGGTGTTCTCGCATTTGTTGCAGACCAAGAAGCCTGGGCGGCCTGCTGCCAAACTCTGAAAGATCGAGTTGCGGCCTTCGCGGGCAAGCCTCGCTCTTACAAGGGCTTCGCGTTAAACCTGTAGGAGCGAGGCTTGCCCGCGAAGGCGGCTTCAAAGGCAATAAAAATCCCCCGGACTGAAGAGTACGGGGGATTTTTTATGCCCGAAAAAACCTAGCGCTGATGCACCTGATTCCCCGCCGCATACGTCTGCAACACGGTCCGGTCATCCCCCAGCGTCATCAACACAAACAACGTCTCGGCAATGTTATTGGCCTGCTTCAAGCGATAGCTCAGCAGCGGCGTGGCGTTGTAGTCCAGCACCAGGAAGTCGGCGTCGGTGCCCGGTTTCAGCGTGCCGATCTTGTCTTCCAGGCGCAACGCACGCGCACCACCCAGGGTTGCCAGGTACAGCGATTTGAACGGGCTCAGGCGCGCACCTTGCAGTTGCATGACCTTGTACGCTTCGTTCAACGTTTGCAGCAGCGAAAAACTGGTGCCGCCGCCCACGTCCGTGCCCAAACCTACATTGAGTTTGTGCTTCTCGGCCATCGGCAAATTGAACAGGCCGCTGCCGAGGAACAAGTTCGAGGTCGGGCAGAAAGCAATCGCCGAACCCGTCTCCGCCAGCCGCGCGCATTCGTCGTCGCACAGGTGCACACCGTGGGCGAACACCGAGCGCTCGCCCAGCAATTGGTAGTGATCGTAAACGTCGAGGTAGCCCTTGCGCTCGGGGAACAGCTCCTTGACCCACTCGACTTCCTTCAGGTTTTCGCTGATGTGGGTCTGCATGTACAGGTCGGGGTATTCGCTGAGCAACTGGCCGGCGAGGGTCAGTTGTTCCGGGGTGCTGGTCGGGGCAAAGCGCGGGGTGACCGCGTAGTGCAAGCGGCCCTTGCCGTGCCAGCGCTCGATCAGCGCCTTGCTTTCCACGTAGCTGGATTCGGCGGTGTCGGTCAGATAGTCCGGGGCGTTACGGTCCATCATCACCTTGCCGGCGATCATCCGCAGGTCCAGCTGCTCGGCGGCTTCGAAGAATGAGTTCACCGATTGCGGGTGCACGCTGCCAAACACCAGCGCCGTCGTGGTGCCGTTGCGCAGCAGTTCCTTGATGAAAATGTCCGCGACTTCGTCAGCGTGTGCCTTGTCGGCGAACTGGCTCTCACACGGGAAGGTGTAAGTGTTGAGCCAGTCCAGAAGCTGCTCGCCGTAGGCGCCGACCATGCCGGTTTGCGGCAAGTGAATGTGGGTGTCGATGAAACCGGGGGTGATCAGCGCGTCCTGGTAATGAGTGATCTCGATATCGGCAGGCAGGGTCGGCAGCAAGTCGCTGGCGTGGCCGAGGGCGCTGATCTGGCCGTTATCGACCACCAGCAGGCCGTCTTCGAAATACTCATACGAGGCTTCGATGCCCACTTCGGCGGGATCGGCGATGCTGTGCAGGATGGCGGCGCGGTAGGCTTTGCGAGTCAGAGGCATAAAATTTCTCAATTCGTGGCTTTTTAGTTCGAAGCTTGGCTGCGGCGTGAGGCAGGCAGCAGTTTGGCGATCGATGATCCGGCGCTGGCAATTTGCTGGCCGAAACTGGCGTTATAGGTGGCGATGATTTCGCCGGCGATGGAGATGGCGATTTCCACAGGCAACTTGCCTTTGACTTCGCCGATGCCCATCGGGCAGCGCATGCGTTGCAGCACAGCGCTGTCGAAACCACGGTCACGCAAGCGGTGTTCGAACTTCACGCGTTTGGTCTTCGAGCCGATCAGGCCGAAGTAGGCGAAGTCGTCGCGCTTGAGGATCGCGGCGGTGAGTTCGAGGTCGAGCTGGTGGTTGTGGGTCATGACGATGCAGTAGCTGCCGGCGGGCAGGTTGTCGATTTCATCCACCGGTTCTTCGGCGACGATTTTGCGCACGCCGTGGGGGATCTGCTCGGGGAATTCGGCTTCCCGCGAATCGATCCAGCGCACCCGGCAGGGCAGGCTGGCGAGCAGCGGCACCAGCGCCCGGCCGACATGGCCGGCGCCGAACACGGCGATCTGCGCCTGGACCTGGCCCATCGGTTCGAACAGCAACACGGTCACGCCGCCGCAGCACTGGCCCAGACTGGCGCCGAGGCTGAAGCGCTCCAGATGGGTGTCCTGCTTGCCGCTGGCCAGCATCTCGCGGCCGATCTGCATGGCTTTGTATTCCAGGTGCCCGCCACCGATGGTGTCGAAGGTCTGGTTGGCGCTGATGACCATTTTCGAACCGGCATTGCGCGGCGTCGAGCCGAGCTCTTCGATAATGGTCACCAACACGCAGGGTTCACCCTGGGATTGCAGGTCGGCGAGGGCGTCGATCCAGTTGTACATGTTTTCACCTCGACATCTGTGTTGTCTGTTCGGGCCTCTTCGCGGGCAAGCCTCGCTCCTACAGGATTCGCGTCGTGCACATCATCGCGATACACCATCAATCTGTAGGAGCGAGGCTTGCCCGCGAAGGCCGCGCCTCGGTCTTAAAGCGAAGCCAACTCAACTTCGGTTTCGGCAACCTTCGCCGCCTTCAACTGCCGCATCTGCTCACACCCCCACAACACCCGCTCCGGGGTCGCCGGCGCGTCGATTTTCGGTTGATGTTTGTAGTCACCGAGGCTTGCCACGGCGTCCTTGATCGCACACCACGACGCGATGCCGAGCATGAACGGCGGCTCACCCACAGCCTTGGAATGGAACACCGTGTCTTCCGGGTTCTTGCGGTTTTCCACCAGCTTCACCCGCAGGTCCAGCGGCATGTCGGCCACGGCGGGGATCTTGTAGCTGGCCGGGCCGTTGGTCATCAGTTTGCCCTTGTTGTTCCACACCAGTTCTTCCATGGTCAGCCAGCCCATGCCCTGGATGAAACCGCCCTCGACCTGGCCGATGTCGATGGCCGGGTTCAGCGAGTCGCCGACGTCGTGGAGGATGTCAGTACGGAGCATTTTGTACTCGCCGGTCAGGGTGTCGATGATCACCTCGCAACAGGCTGCACCAAAGGCGTAGTAATAGAACGGCCGACCACGGGCCTGACTGCGGTCGTAGAAGATTTTCGGGGTCTTGTAGAAGCCGGTGCTCGACAGCGACACCTGGGCGAAATACGCCTGCTGGATCAGCGCTTCGAAGGTCAGGATGTGATCGCGAACCCGCACATGACCGTTGTGGAATTCCACGTCTTCTTCGCTGACCTTGTAATGCCGGGCGGCGAATTCCACGAGGCGTTTCTTGATGATTTCCGCCGCGTTCTGTGCCGCTTTACCGTTGAGGTCGGCACCGCTGGAAGCGGCGGTCGGCGAGGTGTTCGGCACCTTGTCGGTGTTGGTCGCGGTGATCTGCACGCGGTCCATTTCTACCTGGAACACTTGCGCCACGACTTGCGCGACTTTGGTGTTCAAACCCTGGCCCATTTCGGTGCCGCCATGGTTCAGGTGGATGCTGCCGTCGGTGTAGACGTGGATCAGCGCACCGGCCTGGTTGAGGAAGCTGGCGGTGAAGGAAATACCGAATTTCACCGGGGTCAGGGCGAGGCCTTTTTTCAGGATCGGGCTGTTGGCGTTGTAGCGACGGATCGCTTCACGGCGCTCGGCGTACTGGCTGCTTTCTTCCAGCTCTGCGGTCATTTCTTCGAGCATGTTGTGCTCGACGGTCTGGTAGTAGTGGGTGACGTTGCGCTCGGTCTTCCCGTAGTAGTTGGCCTTGCGCACCGCCAGCGGATCGAGGTGCAGATGCCGGGCAATCGCGTCCATCACTTCCTCGATCGCGACCATGCCTTGCGGGCCGCCGAAACCACGGTAAGCGGTGTTTGAGGCGGTGTTGGTCTTGCAGCGGTGACCGTTGATGGTCGCATCGCCGAGGTAATAAGAGTTGTCGGCGTGGAACATCGCACGGTCGACAATTGACGCCGACAGGTCCGGCGAGCAACCGCAGTTGCCGGCCAGTTCCAGGGCAATACCGTGCAGGCGACCGGTGCTGTCGAAGCCGACGTCGTATTCGACGTAGAACGGGTGACGTTTGCCGGTCATCAGCATGTCTTCGACCCGCGGCAGGCGCATCTTGGTCGGCTGGCCGGTGAGGTGGGCGACGACTGCGCACAGGCACGCCGGGCTCGCGGCCTGGGTTTCCTTGCCGCCGAAACCTCCGCCCATGCGGCGCATGTCGACGACGATTTTGTTCATCGACACGTCCAGAACCTCGGCCACCAGTTTCTGCACTTCAGTGGGGTTCTGCGTCGAGCAGTAGACAATCATCCCGCCGTCTTCAGTCGGCATCACCGAAGAAATCTGGGTTTCGAGGTAGAAGTGTTCCTGGCCGCCGATGTGCAGCGTGCCTTGAATGCGATGTTCAGCGGTGGCCAAGGCGCCGGCCGAATCACCACGCTGATGGGTGTGGCTGTCGAGCACGAAATGGCGTTTGCGCAAGGCTTCGACCACGTCCAGCACCGGCTCGAGATCTTCGTATTCGATGATCGCGGCCATGGCGGCTTTGCGTGCGGTTTCCAGATCTTTTGCGGCAACCGCCAGTACGGGTTGACCGACGAACTGCACGTCATCAATTGCCAGCAGTGGATCGCCCGGCAGCAAGGGCCCGATGTCTTTCAGGCCCGGCACATCTTCGTGGGTGATGGCGATGCGCACGCCTTCGAAGGCGTAGCAGGGCTTGGTGTCGATGCTGATGATTTTCGCGTGCGCACGGTCCGACAGGCGTGCGTAAACGTGCAGCTGGTTCGGAAATTCCAGACGGTCGTCGATGTACTGCGCTTCACCCGACACATGCTTGGCGGCGCTGTCGTGCTTGACGCTGCGGCCGACACCGGTAGTCAGGTCCTTGGCGAACAGTTCAGCCAGCTCGGCCTGGGTCTTCTCTACGGCGTGATGGTTAGACATAAGCGGTCACCCGAGTCTCGATGTGCGGCGTTTGCAGTTCGATGAAGTATTTGCGCAGCAGGTTCTGCGCGCTGAGCAGGCGATATTCCTTGCTGGCGCGGAAGTCCGAGAGCGGCGTGAAATCTTCGGCCAGTGCGGCGCAGGCGCGTTCGACGGTGGCGTGATTGAACGGTGAGCCGAGCAACACGGTTTCGCAGTTATTCGCACGTTTCGGAATCGCGGCCATGCCGCCGAACGCGACGCGGGCGTCGGCGATCACGCCGTTTTCAATCCGCAGGTTGAACGCGGCGCAAACGGCGGAAATGTCATCGTCCAGGCGCTTGGAAACCTTGTACGCACGGAACAGCTGTTCGGCGCAGGCACGCGGCACGATGATCTTCTCGATGAACTCGCTTTCCTGACGCGCGGTGACCCGGTAATCGATGAAGTAATCTTCAAGGGCCAGGGTGCGGCGGGTTTCGCCTTTGCACAGGACGATCTGCGCGCCCAAGGCAATTAGCAGGGGAGGCGAGTCACCGATTGGCGAGGCGTTGCCGATATTGCCGCCGAGGGTGCCCTGGTTGCGAATCTGCAATGAAGCGAAGCGTTGCAGCAATTCGCCGAAATCCGGGTATTCGGCCTTCAAGGCTTCGTAGCAATCGGAGAGGGCGGTCGCGGCGCCGATTTCCAGGCGATCTTCGAAGCGCTCGATGCGCTTCATTTCAGCGACGTTGCCAACGTAAATCATCACTGGCAGGGTGCGGTGGAACTGGGTGACTTCCAATGCCAGATCCGTACCGCCGGCCAGCAGCCGGGCCTGTGGATAAGCGTCGTAGAGGTCGGCCAGATCGGCCACGGTCAGCGGCACCAGGCAGCGCTTGTCGCCACTGTTGAGTTCGCCGATGTCGGTGGGGGCGATGGCTTTCAGGCGGGCGATGGTGTCGGCTTCGCGTGCATCGAATTGGTCCGGTTGTTTACCACAGCAAGATTGCTCGGCGGCTTCCAGAATCGGTCGATAGCCCGTGCAACGGCAGAGATTGCCGGCCAGTGCTTCATGGGCTTTATGAGCATCTGGTTGATCGCTGTTTTTTTGCAGGGCGAACAGCGACATGACGAAGCCCGGGGTGCAGAAGCCGCATTGCGAGCCGTGGCACTCGACCATGGCTTTCTGCACGCTGTGCAATTCGCCTTGGTGCTTGAGGTCTTCGACGCTGATCAGTTGTTTGCCGTGCAATGCCGACACGAACGTCAGGCACGAGTTGAGGCTGCGATAGCGAATGTGTTCGCGGCCATCGTCATCCGTTTGCAGCTCGCCGACCACCACGGTGCAGGCGCCGCAGTCACCGCTGGCGCAGCCTTCTTTGGTGCCGGGTTTGCCCACATGGTCGCGCAGATAATTGAGCACGGTCAGGTTTGGGTCCAGGGCGTGCTCGCTACGGAGTTCCTGGTTAAGTAAAAACTGGATCACGGAAGGCCTCGCAGACTCATTATTGTTGTTAACCGACTTGGACCGAATTTATCAGGTCTGACTTTGCGGTCAATGATTTTCTGACTTAAAGGTCAGGAAAAGCCATTTTGTCGATCAACGACTCGTTCCTTCATTATTGACCCTCGCGGGTTAGCCTGCTTTTTGCTTGATTCGTGCCAAAAACCGCTGAGTGGGCACTCCGCCATGACCCTTCATGTGCGCTACACTGCGCCGCTTGTGCAGATCGAAGAGTTTGAAGGACAACCATGACGTTCAAGGCGCCGGACAGCCTCGCCGAGCAAATCGCTCACCACCTCGCCGAACGCATCATTCGTGGCGAAATGAAGCCCGGGGAGCGCATCCAGGAACAGAAGGTTACGCTGGCCCTCAATGTCAGCCGCGGATCGGTCCGCGAAGCCTTGCTGATCCTCGAGCGCCGCCACCTGATCGCGATCCTGCCGCGACGCGGTGCCCACGTTACCGAGCTCACGGCCCATAAAGTGCAGAGCCTGTGCACGCTGATGAGCGAGCTGTACATTTTGCTCGGCAACGCCGTCGCCAAAGGCTGGCAGGTTCAGGCCGACATGGCGCCGTTCGTGCAGATCCAGCAGCGCCTGGCCGCCAGCTACGAGCGTCAGGACATCCGCACCTTCGTCGACGACAGCTTTAACGTGATGCGCGCCGCGTACCCGTTCGCCAACAACCCGTACTTGCAGGAAACCGTCGAGAACCTGCAACCGGCGATGAGCCGTGCGTATTTCCTCGCCCTGGACCAGCGCAAGGCGTCGATGAGCGAGTTCCTGGAGTTGTTCGAACGCTTGCTCGCCGCCGTGCTGGCCCGTGACTTTCCGCAGATCCGCGAAGTGCTGACGGCGTATGCCCAGCGCAGCAGCGATCTGGTGGTTTCTGCCCTGACGGACGCTTAAGCGTGCGGCTCAAGTGCATAAAGCTGGCAGGGTTCAAATCCTTCGTCGACCCGACCACGGTGAACTTCCCCAGCAACATGGCGGCCGTGGTCGGGCCCAATGGCTGCGGCAAGTCGAACATCATCGACGCCGTTCGCTGGGTGATGGGCGAAAGTTCGGCGAAGAACCTGCGCGGCGAGTCGATGACCGACGTCATCTTCAACGGTTCGACCAGCCGTAAACCGGTGAGCCAGGCGAGTATCGAACTGGTGTTCGATAACTCCGACGGCACGCTGCTTGGCGAATACGCCGCCTACGCGGAAATTTCCATTCGCCGCAAAGTGACCCGCGACAGCCAGACCACCTACTACCTCAACGGCACCAAATGCCGCCGCCGCGATATCACCGACATCTTTCTGGGCACCGGCCTGGGCCCGCGCAGCTATTCGATCATCGAGCAGGGGATGATCTCCAAGCTGATCGAGTCCAAGCCCGAAGACCTGCGCAACTTCATCGAAGAAGCGGCGGGTATCTCCAAGTACAAGGAGCGTCGGCGCGAGACCGAAAACCGCATCCGTCGCACCCATGAAAACCTGGCCCGCCTGACCGATTTGCGTGAAGAGCTTGAGCGTCAGCTTGAGCGCCTGCATCGCCAGGCCGAGGCCGCCAAGAAGTATCAGGAATACAAAGGCGAGGAGCGTCAGCTCAAGGCCCAACTGTCGGCGCTGCGCTGGCAGGCGTTGAACGAACAGGTCGGGCAGCGCGAAGCAGTCATTGGCAATCAGGAAGTCACCTTCGAATCCCTGGTTGCCGAGCAGCGCAACGCCGACGCCAGCATCGAACGCTTCCGTGACGGGCACCATGACCTGTCAGAACGCTTCAATCTGGTGCAGGGGCGCTTCTATTCAGTCGGCGGCGACATTGCCCGGGTCGAGCAGAGCAT
Organism: Pseudomonas sp. LBUM1669; assembly: GCF_059695705.1. Classification (NCBI taxonomy): domain Bacteria; kingdom Pseudomonadati; phylum Pseudomonadota; class Gammaproteobacteria; order Pseudomonadales; family Pseudomonadaceae; genus Pseudomonas; species Pseudomonas sp. LBUM1669. The sequence continues at coordinate 2,268,456 of NZ_CP166784.1, forward strand.
CCAGCACGGTCAGCAGCGCTTGCGGCAGTTGCAGGACGATCTGAAAGAAGCCGAGCGGGCGCGCCTGGAAACCGAATCGCACCTGGGTCACGACCGCACCTTGCTGCTGACCCTCGGCGAAGAGCTGGACATGCTCACGCCGGAGCAGGAAGTCACCAGCGCCGCCGCCGAAGAGGCCGCCGCGGCGCTGGAAGAATCCGAAACCACCATGCACGGCTGGCAGGAGCAGTGGGACACCTTCAACCTCACGGCCGCCGAGCCGCGCCGCCAGTCCGAGGTCCAGCAGTCACGCATTCAGCAACTCGAAACCAGCATGGAGCGTCTGGCCGATCGCCAGAAGCGTCTTGGCGAAGAGCGCGCGTTGCTCTCGGCGGACCCGGAAGACGCGGCGATCATGGAGCTCAGCGAGCAACTGGCCGCGAGCGAAGCGACCCTCGAAGATTTGCAGGCCAGCGAAGAAGCCCAGGTCGAACGCCTTGAGCAACTGCGTCAGGAATTGCAATTAGCGCTGCAAAATCAGCAGCAGGCCCAGGGCGATTTGCAGCGCCTGAACGGTCGTCTCGCTTCCCTCGAAGCCTTGCAGCAAGCCGCGCTCGATCCGGGCACCGGCACCGCTGAATGGCTGCGCGAACAGCATCTGGCGGACCGTCCGCGTCTGGCCGAAGGTTTGAAAGTTGAAGCGGGTTGGGAGCTGGCGGTGGAAACCGTGCTCGGTGCCGACCTGCAAGCGGTGCTGGTGGATGACTTCGGCGATTTCGATCTGGCCGGTTTTGCCCAAGGCGATTTACGTTTACTCAGCCCGGCGAGCGATGGCGTGCGCGTACCAGGCAGCCTGCTCGACAAGGTTGAGGCGCAGATCGATCTGTCACCCTGGTTGGGGCAGGTCAAACCGGTCGAAAGTCTCGAGCAGGCGTTGGCCTTGCGCAGTCAATTGACTGCGGGCCAGAGTCTGATCAGTCGCGACGGTTATTGGGTCGGTCGACACTTTCTACGTGTTCGTCGGGCCAGTGAAGCGGAAAGCGGCGTGCTCGCCCGGGGGCAGGAAATCCAGCGGCTGAGCATCGAGCGTGAAGAGCGCGAAGCCACGGTCGAATCCCTGGAAACCCAACTTCAGACGCTCAGGGCGCAGCAGCGTCAGCAGGAAAACGGTCGCGAACATTTGCGTCGTTTGCTGCAAGACGAAGCGCGTCAGCAAGGCGAATTGAAAGCCCAGTTGTCCGCCGGCAAAGCCAAGGTCGAACAGCTGACATTGCGCCGAACCCGCCTCGATGAAGAACTCACCGAGTTGGCCGAACAGCGTGCGCTGGAGCACGAAAACATCGGCGAAGCGCGCCTGCAATTGCAGGAAGCCCTCGATGCCATGGCGCTGGACACCGAGCAACGAGAGTTACTGCTGGCCCAGCGCGACAGCCTGCGCGAGCGACTTGATCGGGTGCGTCAGGAAGCCCGGCAACACAAGGATCACGCCCATCAACTGGCGGTGCGTCTGGGTTCGCTCAAGGCGCAACACGACTCGACGCGTCAGGCGCTGGAACGGCTAGAGATGCAGTCCGAGCGCCTGACTGAGAAACGCGAACAGCTGAGTCTCAACCTGGAGGAGGGCGAAGCGCCGCTGGAAGAGCTACGCCTGAAACTTGAAGAGTTGCTCGACAAGCGCATGACGGTCGACGAAGAACTGAAGACGGCGCAGATCGCCTTGGAAGATGCTGACCGTGAATTGCGTGATGCAGAAAAACGTCGCAACCAGGCCGAGCAGCAATCGCAGTTGATTCGTGGCCAGATGGAAACCCAGCGCATGGAATGGCAAGCCCTGACCGTGCGCCGCAAGACGCTGGAAGATCAGTTGCTGGAAGACGGCTACGACTTGCACGGCGTGCTCGCCACGCTGACCGCCGAGGCCAGCGAGAAGGATGCCGAAGAAGAACTCGAACGGATCGCGGCGCGGATTCAGCGCCTCGGTGCAATCAACCTGGCGGCCATCGACGAATACCAGCAACAATCCGAGCGTAAACGTTATCTGGATGCGCAGAACGATGATCTGGTGGAAGCGCTGGACACCCTTGAGAACGTGATTCGCAAGATCGACAAGGAAACCCGAAACCGCTTCAAGGATACCTTTGATCAGATCAATGGCGGTTTACAGGCGCTTTTCCCAAAAGTTTTCGGTGGAGGACGCGCGTATTTGGAACTGACGGGCGAAGATCTACTCGATACAGGGGTAACGATCATGGCGCAGCCGCCAGGAAAGAAGAACAGCACCATCCATTTGCTCTCCGGTGGCGAAAAAGCCCTGACCGCATTGGCCCTGGTGTTTGCCATCTTCAAGTTGAATCCGGCGCCGTTCTGCATGCTTGATGAAGTTGATGCACCCTTGGATGACGCTAACGTTGGACGCTACGCACGGCTGGTCAAAGAGATGTCGCAGACGGTGCAGTTCATCTATATCACCCACAATAAGATCGCCATGGAAATGGCCGAGCAACTGATGGGAGTGACGATGCACGAACCGGGTTGTTCGCGTCTGGTGGCAGTGGATGTCGAGGAGGCGATGGCGATGGTGGAGGCCTGAGTCGGTGCGTGTAGGGCAAGTATTTTTGATCTGTAGGATTTTTTTACTTGCCTCGACTTGCTGGCCAATCGACATATTCGCGCAAGCCATTGTGACAGACGGTGTAAAGTTACCTTTGGTCGTGCTAGTTTAATGTCAATTTTTCGTATACGTGGGCAAAACGCCTGTCAGAACATAGAGTTGGCGCCACGTTTTAAAGCGGTTTGCGAGTTGTAAACCCCTTATTTTTCAGCATTTTTTATAGAGGCACGGGATTACATGGAAATCGGTCTGCGCGAGTGGCTGATCGTCATCGGCATTATTGTCATTGCCGGTATTCTTTTCGATGGCTGGCGTCGCATGCGCGGCGGCAAGGGAAAACTGAAATTCCGTCTTGACCGAAGTTTGTCCAACCTGCCGGACGAGGACACCAGCGCCGAGCTGTTGGGCCCGCCCCGCGTGCTGGACACGCATAAAGAACCGCAACTGGACGAGCACGATCTGCCGTCGGTGAGCATGCCTGCTCGTGAGCCGCGTGAGTCGGGTTCCAAGCGCGGCAAACGTGGTCATGGCGAACCTTCCCAAGGCGACATGAACCTCAGCCTGGATCTGGATGGCGGCCCGAGCTTCAGCAGCCGTGACGACGATTTCCCGGATGACACCAAGGCTTCGCCGTCGGTCAGCGACAAGGAACAACCGCAAGCTGAAGAAGTGCTGGTGATCAGCGTGATCTGCCGTGACGCTGCCGGGTTCAAAGGCCCGGCACTGTTGCAGAACATTCTGGAAAGCGGTCTGCGTTTCGGTGAGATGGATATTTTCCACCGTCACGAAAGCATGGCCGGCAACGGTGAAGTCCTGTTCTCCATGGCCAATGCGGTCAAGCCGGGCATCTTCGATCTGGACGACATCGACCACTTCAGCACCCCGGCGGTGAGTTTCTTCCTCGGCCTGCCAGGCCCGCGTCATCCGAAGCAAGCCTTCGACGTGATGGTGGCCGCGGCGCGCAAACTGTCCCAGGAGCTGAACGGCGAACTGAAAGACGACCAGCGCAGCGTGCTGACGGCCCAGACGATTGAGCATTACCGTCAGCGCATCGTCGAGTTCGAACGCCGCGCCCTGACCCAGAAGCGTTGATCTGTAGGAGCCAGGCTTGCCGGCGAAGGCGATCTCAAGTACGCCTTCGCTGGCAAGCCTGGCTCCTACAAAAAAAATCTACAGATTGAGCAGCCTCGGCTGCTCTTTTGCTTTATGAGAGAACACCCATGACCGCCGCCAAAACCCGCATTCTAGAGCTGCGCGCTGAGCTGGATCAGCACAACTACCGTTATCACGTGCTGGACGAGCCGAGCATCCCGGACGTCGAATACGATCGGTTGTTTCACGAGCTCAAGGCCCTCGAAGCGGCTCATCCCGACTTGATCACCAGCGACTCGCCAACCCAGCGCGTCGGTAGCGCTGCGCTGTCGGCGTTCACTCAGGTGCGCCACGAAGTGCCGATGCTCAGCCTCGGCAACGCCTTCGAAGAAAACGACATGCGCGAGTTCGATCGCCGGGTGACGGAAGGCCTGGACCTGCCGGCCGGTGATTTGTTTGGTGCCGGCGCGGCGGTGGAATACAGCTGCGAACCGAAGCTCGATGGTCTGGCGGTCAGCCTGCTTTATCAGGACGGTGTATTGGTGCGCGGCGCGACACGCGGCGACGGCGCCACCGGCGAAGACATCAGCGTCAACGTGCGCACTGTGCGCAACATCCCGCTGAAACTGCAGGGAACAGGCTGGCCGGCGACTCTGGAAGTGCGCGGCGAAGTGTTCATGTCCAAGGCCGGTTTCGAGCGCCTGAACGCCACGCAGCTGGAGGTCGGCGGCAAAACCTTCGCCAACCCACGCAACGCGGCGGCCGGCAGCTTGCGCCAGCTGGATTCGAAAATCACCGCCAACCGTCCGCTGGAGTTCTGCTGCTATGGTATCGGCCAGATTTCGGCGGACATTGCCGACACGCACATTGGCAATCTCAAACAGCTCCAGGCGTGGGGCATGCCGATCAGTCGCGAGCTGAAACTGGCGCACGGCATTGATGAATGCCTGGATTACTACCGCGACATCGGTGAGCGCCGCAACGGGCTGGCCTATGAAATCGATGGCGTGGTGTTCAAGGTCAACAGCATCGCCTCCCAGCGTGAACTGGGTTTCCGCGCTCGCGAGCCACGCTGGGCGATTGCCCACAAATTCCCGGCCATGGAGGAACTCACCGAACTGCTCGACGTGGAATTCCAGGTCGGCCGCACCGGCGCCGTGACGCCTGTGGCACGCTTGAAACCGGTAAAGGTCGCCGGGGTCACCGTGGCCAATGCGACGTTGCACAACATGGACGAAGTGGCGCGCCTGGGCCTGATGATCGGCGATACCGTGATCATTCGCCGCGCGGGCGATGTGATTCCGCAAGTGGTGCAAGTGGTCATGGAGCGTCGCCCGGACGACGCGCGTCCAGTGCAGATTCCGCAGCAGTGCCCGGTCTGCGGCTCACATGTCGAGCGCACGCAATTGGTCAAGCGCAGCAAGGGTCGCGAGACCGTCAGCGAAGGCGCGGTTTACCGCTGCGTCGGTCGTCTGGCCTGCGGTGCGCAACTCAAGCAGGCGATCATTCACTTCGTCTCCCGTCGTGCGATGGACATTGAAGGCCTGGGCGACAAGAGCGTTGAACAATTGGTGGATGAAGGTTTGGTGAGTTCTCCAGCCGATCTGTATGCCTTGAAGTTCGATGACATTGTCGATCTGGAGGGCTTTGCCGAGCTGTCGAGCAACAAACTGCTCGCCGCGATCAAGGACAGCAAGACACCGAGCCTGGCACGGTTCATCTATGCCCTCGGGATTCCTGATGTCGGCGAAGAGACGGCCAAGGTCCTGGCGCGCTCTCTCGGCTCGTTGGAGCGGGTTCAGCAGGCGTTGCCGCAAGTGCTCACGTACTTGCCGGATGTTGGTCTGGAAGTGGCTCACGAGATTCACAGCTTCTTCGAAGATGCGCATAACCAGCAGGTCATTTCGCAGCTGCTCAAGCACGGTCTGCAGATTCAGGATCAGGGCGAGTTGGGTGCTGAGTTTGCTGCCAGCACGACGTTGGGTGGTTTCCTCGACAAGCTGCACATTCCTTCGGTCGGGCCGGGCGGGGCGCAGAAGCTGGCGGACAAGTTTGGTTCGCTGGAAGGGGTGTTCGGTGCTGACTGGCTGGACATGCGCCAGGCACTGCCGGAGAAGCAGGCCAATTCAGTTCGAGAGTTTTTTGCGGTTGCAGAAAATCGCCAGGTTGCTGAGGCGGCTGAACAGCAGCTGCGCGATTTCGGCATGCACTGGCAGAGCGAGAAAAAAGTCGTCGAAGGCCTGCCGCTGGCGGGCCAGACCTGGGTGCTGACCGGTTCGCTGGAATTGATGAGTCGCGACATCGCCAAGGACAAACTCGAAAGCCTCGGCGCCAAGGTGGCGGGGTCGGTGTCGGCCAAGACCCATTGCGTGGTGGCTGGGCCGGGTGCCGGTTCGAAGTTGACCAAGGCTAATGAGTTGGGACTGAAGGTGCTCGATGAAGAGGCGTTTGTCGATTTTCTGAAAAAACACGGCATCTCTGTCTGACGCTGGACCTGTGGCGAGGGGGCTTGCTCCCGTTCGACTGTGCAGCAGTCGCCAAGACTTAGGTTAGGGGGACCGCTTCGCAGTCCAGCGGGAGCAAGCTCCCTCGCCACAGGAAACGGAACGATCTTCGCGCAGCAATGATCTAGTCTTGGCAGGCCCCAGGGAGAGATCGTCATGTACCGCTTCTTCGAACAGCTCAGCTCACGCATTGCTGCGCCCTTCATCGGTGAAAGTTCGCGCAACAGCAAGGTCTGGCAGTGCCGCTGCGGGCAGTCGCTGTTCTTTCGCAACAGCCAGTGCCTGGCCTGTTCGGCAGCGTTGGGGTATCAGCCGGAGCAGAGCCGCTTGTCCTCGCTGCAACCGGGTGTTCAGGTCGACACCTGGTCCCTCGACGTCGACCCCGAAGCCGGTCTGTTCCGGCGCTGCGCCAACCTCGATTCCCCGGCCGCGTGTAATTGGCTGCTGCCGGCCAATGACCACGATGCGCTGTGCATCGCCTGTAGCCTGAATCGCACCATCCCTGACCTGTCGATTGCCGAAAACCACGAACGCTGGCGCCAGGTCGAAACCGCCAAGCGTCGCTTGGTCGCGCAGTTGATCAGCCTGGGGTTGCAGGTGATTCCCAAAAGCGTCGACGAACAGACCGGCCTGGCCTTCGATTTCATTGGTGTCGACCTTGAAGGCAAGCCGCCGACCACGGGGCATGCCAACGGCCTGATCACCCTCGATATCAAGGAAGCCGACGACGCCCACCGCGAAAAGGTCCGGGTGCAAATGCACGAGCCTTATCGCACGCTGCTCGGGCATTTTCGGCATGAGGTCGGTCATTACTACTGGGATCGACTGATCGCCAACAGTCACTGGCTGGAACCATTTCGCGGGCTGTTCGGTGACGAGCGTGTCAGCTACGCCGACGCCCTCGAGCGCCATTACCAGCAAGGCGCACCGCTCGACTGGCAGCAACAGTGTGTCAGCGCCTACGCCACCATGCATCCGTGGGAAGACTGGGCGGAAACCTGGGCGCATTACCTGCACATGATGGACGCGGTGGACACGGCGCTTGGGTTTGGCATGAGCGCTCGCGAGATGGATTTCGACTACCAGCCATTCCCGCTCGACACGCTCTACGATCCGCAGCATCCCGGCGGTGCGGCGTTCCTGTCGTTCGTCAACGCGTGGATCGAACTGGCCGGCATGCTCAACGAGCTGTCGCGCAGCATGGGGCAGCCGGATTTCTATCCGTTCGTGCTGCCACCAGCGGTCATCGCCAAACTGCATTTTATCCACCTGGTGATCCAGCAAGAGGGCGGCAGGGCGGATGAAGTGCTGCAAGACCTCTAGCCGACTCCGTTCATCCGTAGCAGCTGTCGAGCCTCGCAGGCTCGACAGCTGCTACGTGACTGCGGTGTTCTGCAGATTTTGCATGTCCTTGAACCAGCACATATTTTTTAATCCCCTCGAACGGTTGTAACTTCGTCTCAGATAGGTACAATGGCGCGGCTCGCCGTCAGGTGAGCGTCGTTATGGTGACCCCATCGGTCCCCCCGCAACGATTACCCGTGAACCTGGTCAGACCCGGAAGGGAGCAGCCACAGCGGGAACATTGTGTGCCGGGGTGTGGCTGGTGGGGTTGCCTCCATAACGCACCGCGAGTTCTCTCTCGCGTTTTCTGTCTGAAAATACTTATTTTGTGTGTGCTGCCATGGCGCTGGCTCCAGGCGGTATTTTTTCGTTTCCGATTTGCAGAGTGAGCGTAAAAAAGGAGGCCGATGTGTCGTATCAGACACGTCGGCTTCCTTTTTTCATTTCCGCCACTAAGGCTTGGACAAGGCCTGGTCAACCGCTGCGATCAGCTTTCCCAGATCCTTCGGGGTGGCTTTGTGGATGACACCGAACAGATACGCCCGCTGTTCATCTTCATCGCCGAGATCTGCGAAAAAGGCTTTCAGCTTTACGTCCAGCACGTCGGCAAGCAGGAACAAGGCTTCGACGCTGGGGGTATAGGTTCCGGTTTCAAAGCGGCTGATGGTTTTGGGGTCAAAACCGGTTTTTTCGCCGAGTTCAGCCTGAGTAAGCCCCGCGACCTTGCGGTAGCGTCGGATGGCTGGACCCAAACTTGAAATTTGCATCGCTCAATTCCCATTTAGAATCAAGAACTTAACGATAGATTTTTGCATTAGGCAACTGCATGATCCATCACCTTGCTTTGCAAAATGTGATGCGTTTCGTAGAATCGCCGCCAATAAGGGGTGATTGGTGACCTGTTTCCCGAAAATGGGCGATGCGAAACCGCCAGCATTGCGCTCCTTTGCCAGCCTTGCACGAGGTTTTTGAGACTAGCCGATCTTCGGTTCTGCGCGGTCATCAAATGCGGGTCATGGAGTGAAAACGTGTTTGCGCAGTCCCACCGCTAGCGACAGCGAGCCTGATTCATGGATGAGAAATACCGCAGGGCCGTGGATGCCGCCGCCATTTTTTCCGAGACTGACCTGAGCGGCCGGATCACCCACGTCAATGATCAGTTCTGCGCCGTGTCCGGTTATAGCCGCGACGAGTTGCTGGGGCAAAACCACCGTCTCCTCAACTCCGGCGTGCACACCGCTGACTTCTTCGCCGGCATGTGGCGCACCATCGCGCTGGGCAACGTCTGGAAAGGCGATATCTGCAATCGCGCCAAGGACGGCAGTCTGTACTGGGTCGAAAGCACCATGGTGCCGGTGCTCAATGACGCCACCGGGCGGGTCGATCGATACCTGTCGATTCGTTTCGACATCAGCGAAAAACGCCAGTTGTTGCATTCCTTGCAATGGCGGGTCGGGCACGACGTGCTGACCGGGCTGCCCAATCGTGCGTTCCTCTCGGATCTGCTGGACCAGGCGCTGGAGTTCTCCCGGCAGGAAAACATCCCGCTCGCCGTCTGCATGCTCGACCTTGACGGGTTCAAGGCGGTCAACGATGGATACGGCCACGCCAGTGGCGATCAATTGCTGGTGGAAGTGGCCAAGCGCTTGCGCCACATCGTGCGTGGCGAAGATGTCGTGGCGCGGTTGGCCGGCGACGAGTTCGTGCTGGTGTTGCGTTACGTGCGGGATCTGCCGGAATTGCGTGCGGCGCTGAACCGGGTGCTGGGGGCGATTTCGGCGCCGTATACGTTGCACGGCAAGGGCATCAATGTGTTCGCCAGCATCGGCGTCACGCTGTTTCCCCTCGACCATGAAGATGCTGAAACCCTGCTGCGTCACGCCGATCAGGCCATGTACGTGGCCAAGCAGCGCGGGCGCAACCGATTCCATCTGTTCGACGTGTCCAGGGATCAGGAGGTCAAGGCCACTCACCAGACGGTCGAGCGCGTGCGCCAGGCGCTGGCCGCCGATGAGCTGTGTTTGCATTTCCAGCCCAAGGTCAACATGCGCCTTGGTGTGGTGGTCGGTTTCGAGGCGCTGTTGCGCTGGGAACATCCGCAAAACGGCATGGTGCTGGCCCGGGAGTTTCTGCCGTTTGTGGAAGAGACGGACCTGATCGTCGACATCGGTGAATGGGTGATGGATCAGGTGCTGACGCAATTGCGCCGCTGGCAGCAGGCAGGGAAGGGCTGGCCGATCAGCATTAATGTCGCGGCCCGGCATTTTCAACGCGCGGATTTCGTCGACCGGCTCAGGCAGGTGCTCGACCGGCATGCCGACGTTGCGCCACAGATGCTCGACCTGGAAATCGTCGAGTCGGTGGCGATCGAAAATATCCAGCACGTCAGCGCCTGTTTGCGGGCCTGTCAGGCGCTGGGGGTGCAGTTTTCACTGGGTGACTTCGGCACCGGTCATTCATCGCTGAGCGACCTCAAGCATTTGCGCACCCAGACCATCAAGATCGATAAATCATTTGCGCGCGACATTCTGGATGATCACGACGACCTGGCGCTGACCACGGCGGTGATCGGCCTGGCCCGGGCGTTTGGCCGGCAGGTGATTGCTGAAGGGGTGCAGAGTATCGAGCACGGTGAGTTGCTGTTGCGATTGGGGTGTGAAGTGGCTCAAGGCTATTTCATTGCCCGGCCAATGCCACCCGCCGACGTGCCGGGTTGGGTCGCGGGGTTTGTCGCGCCGCCGCAATGGCAAGCGCTGGATCAGGTTGGCTGAAGTCCGGAAATCCACACCGGTTCCCCTGTGGGAGTGAGCCTGCTCGCGATGGCGGTCTGACATTCAACATTGATGGTGACTGACATACCGCTATCGCGAGCAGGCTCACTCCCACAGGTTATGGATTGGCTCTGGGTTCTCCACCAATATAGAGCCGGATAATGTCATCAATCTCCCCCGACATTTTCATCCGCACCAACGTGCGCAGAATGCGTTGCACCGGCACCTTGGGATCGTTGCGCACGTAGCAGCCGACGCTCTGCTCCTGCAGCACCGCCACGCCTTTGAGTTGCTTGTCGGGTAACAGGCGCTGATTGAACCAGTCCAGTGTCCATTGATTGCTCACGGCGTAGCGATAGCGCCCGGCGTGGAGTTTTTCCAGCACCTGTTCCTGGTTGCGCGCGTCTTCGCGCAGCAGTCGGTCGGCATCGAACAGCGGTTGCAACGTTGGGTAGGAATAGCCGAGCACGGTGCCGATGGCTTGTCGCGGCAAGTTGGCAGGCACCACCGAGGGCTGCGAATCTTGCCGGCTGATCAGCAGGTCGCGCTGAAACCAGAGGGGAATGCTCCAGATGTAGTCGCCGGACTGATTCGGCTGCCAGGATTGCGCGGCATAGCAGCGGACATCGACCTCGCCGTGCTCCATGGCGTTTTGCACCCGTGCTCGGGGCAGCACTTGAAATTCGACCGGCACGCCAACCTGGGTCGCGAGGCTGAGCATCACGTCATACAGGATCCCTTGGGTTACACGCCCGCGTTCCAGTTGCACCATCGGCATCGCCCAACTGTCGGGCACTACAAAACGCAGCGGCGCTTCGGCGGCGGCGACGCTCAGACTTATCCACAGCAGTGCCCCCAAGGCAAAACGCATAAACACTCCGGTACGTCATAAACCTGAGCCGATAAAAGCCCCCCAAAGTGCATCTTAGCCAGATTAGACGAGCGCACCGGATGCAATTTTGGCCTTGCTCCGCTAGCATTAGCCGCTTCTGTTCCTTCGTTGCGACGGTTTTCGATGAGTTATCAGGTTCTTGCACGTAAATGGCGTCCGCGCTCGTTCCGCGAAATGGTCGGCCAGGCCCATGTGCTCAAGGCTCTGATCAATGCCTTGGACAGCCAGCGGCTGCACCACGCGTACCTGTTCACCGGTACGCGCGGGGTCGGCAAGACCACCATCGCGCGGATCATCGCCAAATGCCTGAACTGTGAAACAGGTATCACTTCGACGCCCTGCGGCGAGTGCTCGGTATGCCGCGAAATCGATGAGGGCCGCTTTGTCGATCTGATCGAGATCGACGCCGCGAGCCGGACCAAGGTCGAAGACACCCGCGAGCTGCTCGATAACGTGCAATACGCGCCGAGCCGTGGTCGCTTCAAGGTCTACCTGATCGACGAAGTGCACATGCTCTCCAGCCATTCCTTCAATGCGCTGTTGAAAACCCTTGAAGAACCGCCGCCCTACGTCAAGTTCATCCTGGCGACGACCGACCCGCAGAAACTTCCTGCAACCATTCTGTCTCGGTGCCTGCAGTTCTCCCTCAAGAACATGACCCCGGAGCGTGTGGTCGAGCATTTGACCCATGTGCTGGGCGTCGAGAACGTGCCGTTCGAAGACGACGCACTGTGGCTGCTGGGTCGCGCCGCCGACGGCTCGATGCGTGACGCCATGAGCCTGACCGACCAGGCCATCGCCTTCGGTGAAGGCAAGGTCATGGCTGCCGACGTGCGGGCCATGCTGGGCACGCTCGATCATGGTCAGGTCTACGACGTTCTGCATGCGCTGATCGAAGGCGACGCCAAGGCCTTGCTCGAAGGTGTCCGCCATCTGGCGGAACAAGGCCCGGACTGGAACGGCGTGCTCTCGGAAATTCTCAACGTGCTGCACCGTGTCGCCATCGCCCAGGCGTTGCCTGAAGGCGTCGACAACGGTCATGGCGACCGCGATCGGGTGCTGGCGCTGGCTCAGGCCTTGCCGGCCGAAGACGTGCAGTTCTATTACCAGATGGGCCTGATCGGCCGCCGCGACTTGCCGCTGGCGCCGGACCCGCGTGGTGGCTTCGAAATGGTCTTGCTGCGAATGCTCGCGTTCCGACCGGCGGACACGGCCGACGCCCCGAGGCAACCGCTAAAGCCAGTGGGGATCAGCCAGGCCACAGTTGATTCCGCAAATTCAGTGGCTGCCGCGCCGGTTGCGGCGCCGATAGTCGCTGCGGCAGTTGCACCCGTTGCACCCGCGCCTGAACCCGTCGCTGCGGCGGTTCCTGCTCCAGCGCCTGAACCGGTTGCCCCCGTTGTGGTGGCCGAGCCTGTGGTTGAGCCGGTCGCGGTCAAGGCGGCGGTCGACTTGCCGTGGAATGACCCGGTCGAGCCTGAACCCGTCCAGCAACCCGCCGTCGAGCCGGTCCTGGAAACCACCAGCGAACAACCTGATCTGCCGCCCATGCCGTTGCCGACGCCTGACAGCGTGGTGCCGGACGCACCGGAGTGGGCCGCTGCGCCAATCCCGGAACCGTCGGTGGCCGACGTCGATGCCGCGACACCGGGTGTGGACCTGGATGACGAGCCGCCGCTGGACGAAGACTACATCGAGCCGGACATCGATTCTGCCTACAGCTACCTCGATGAACTGGCCAGTGAACACGCTGCCGAGCCAGCGCCGGAACCCGAGCCTGAGCCGGCCGCCATGCCCGCCACCGGTCTGGCCCTGCAATGGCTGGACTTGTTCCCGAAACTGCCGATCTCCGGCATGACCGGCAGCATCGCCGCCAACTGCACCCTTATCGCCGTCGATGGCGACCACTGGCTGATGCACCTGGATCCGGCCCACAGCGCCTTGTTCAACGCGACCCAGCAACGGCGTCTCAACGATGCGTTGAACCAGTTTCACGGGCGCACGCTGACCCTGAGCATGGAGCTGATCAAGCCGGAGCAGGAAACCCCGGCCCAGGCCGCTTCCCGTCGTCGTGCGAACCGTCAGCGCGAGGCGGAAGAGTCGATCCATGGTGATCCGTTCATCCAGCAAATGATGCAGCAGTTCGGTGCGGTGGTCCGCAACGATACTATTGAACCTGTCGAAGCCCTGGTCAGTCAGGGCTAATAACTGAAGGCGTTTGGCCACAAGGGCCGGGCGCTGTTTAAATCCAAGTACTTTGAGGTGATTCCCATGATGAAAGGTGGCATGGCCGGCCTGATGAAGCAGGCACAGCAGATGCAAGAAAAAATGGCCAAGATGCAGGAAGAACTGGCCAACGCTGAAGTCACCGGTAAAGCCGGCGGCGATATGGTCACCGTGGTGATGACCGGTCGTCACGACGTCAAGCGCGTGACCATCGACCCGAGCCTGGTTGAAGGCCTGAGCGAAGACGACAAAGAGATGCTGGAAGCCGTGTTCGCCGCCGCCGTCAACGACGCCGTGCGCAAGATCGAAGCCAACAGCCAGGACAAAATGGGCAACATGACCGCTGGCATGCAATTGCCACCGGGTATGAAACTGCCGTTCTGATTCGCCAAAGCGCGTCGGATGAGCTACAAAAAAATGCCAGGCATCGCGCCTGGCATTTTTGTTTCTGCCAGGCGAGGTTAATCCCTGTGGCGAGGGAGCTTGCTCCCGCTGGGGCGCGAAGCGGCCCCGCTCTTTAGCTGAAAAGAAGGGGACCGCTGCGCAGTCCAGCGGGAGCAAGCTCCCTCGCCACAATGAAAGGCAGAAACATCGAACGCCACACCATCACAAAGGTCTGCTCCCCTATACCGCCGAATTCATCGATCACAGGAGACGCTCACATGCCAGACGCATTGACCCTCAACCAACGTATCGTCCTGGCGTCCCGCCCCGTAGGCGCGCCGACACCGGAGAATTTCCGCCTGGAACGGGAAGCACTGCCGGAACTTGCCGACGGCCAGGTCCTGCTCAAGACTCAATACCTCTCGCTGGACCCCTACATGCGCGGCCGCATGAGTGACGGGCCGTCCTACGCCGCACCGGTGGAAATCGGCGAGGTGATGACCGGTGGCGCTGTCAGCCGCGTCGAGCGCTCGCTGAATCCGAAATTCCATGAAGGCGATCTGGTGGTGGGCGCCACCGGCTGGCAGAGCCACAGCATCAGCGACGGTCGCAACATCATTCCGGTGCCGAGCGGTTTGCCGTCCCCGTCCATGGCCCTGGGTGTGCTGGGCATGCCGGGCATGACCGCGTACATGGGCCTGATGGACATCGGTCAGCCCAAGGCCGGCGAAACCCTGGTGGTCGCGGCCGCCTCGGGCGCGGTGGGTTCGGTGGTCGGCCAGGTGGCGAAGATCAAAGGCCTGCGCGTGGTGGGCGTGGCGGGCGGTGCGGAAAAATGCCGTTACGTGGTGGAAGAATTGGGGTTCGACGCTTGCGTCGACCACAAGAGCCCGAATTTCGCCGATGAACTGGCCCAGGCGTGCCCCGAGGGTATCGATATTTACTACGAGAACGTCGGCGGCAAGGTGTTCGACGCGGTGGTGCCGCTGCTCAATGCCAAGGCGCGGATTCCATTGTGCGGCCTCATCGCTTCCTACAACGCACACGAAGCGCCGACCGGCCCGGATCGCCTGCCGCAATTGCAACGCACATTGCTGACCAAGCGCGTAAGAATCCAGGGCTTTATCGTGTTCGACGACTACGGTGATCGTCAGCCGGAGTTCGTCAGTGCCATGGCGCCGTGGGTGCGTGACGGCAAGGTCAAGTTCCGCGAAGACGTGGTCGATGGCCTCGAGAATGCGCCTGAGGCCTTCATCGGTCTGCTCGAAGGACGCAACTTCGGCAAACTGGTGGTGCGGGTCGCCCGGGACTGAGTAATTGACGCTATACAGAGGCGCGGGTATAAACCGCGTCTCGTTGATTTGTCGGACGTTCCCCCATGAGCTTCAGCCCTTTGATTCGCCAACTGATCGATGCCCTGCGAATTTTGCCGGGTGTCGGTCAGAAAACCGCCCAGCGCATGGCGCTGCAACTGCTTGAGCGTGATCGCAGCGGTGGTTCGCGACTGGCGTCGGCACTGAGCCAGGCCATGGAAGGGGTGGGCCATTGCCGGTTATGTCGCACGCTGACCGAAGACGACCTCTGCCCGCAATGTGCCGATACGCGCCGTGACGACACCTTGCTCTGCGTGGTGGAAGGTCCGATGGACGTCTACGCCGTGGAGCAGACCGGGTTCCGGGGTCGCTACTTTGTGCTCAAGGGCCATCTTTCGCCGCTCGACGGCCTGGGGCCTGAGGCCATTGGCATTCCGCAGCTGTTGGCGCGGATTGAAGGGGCCGGCACCTTTACCGAAGTCATCCTGGCCACCAATCCGACCGTGGAAGGTGAGGCGACGGCGCATTACATTGCGCAGTTGTTGAGCAATAAAGGTCTGATTGCCTCGCGTATCGCCCACGGTGTGCCGTTGGGTGGCGAGCTGGAACTGGTCGACGGCGGGACGTTGGCGCATTCGTTTGCGGGGCGTAAGCCGATCGCTCTTTGAGTCTTTTGGTGTTTGATCTGACGCCTTCGCGGGCAAGCCTCGCTCCTACAGAAGGACCGTTGACCCTGTAGGAGCGAGGCTTGCCCGCGAAGGGCGCAACTCGGTCCATCTGATTCACAACAATCCTGTTGAAAACCAAGCAAGCGCTCGGTTAACTTCGCTGAACCTTCAGTGGAGTTCGCCGATGCCTGCCTTTCAGGAATACTTCGATCCCAGCCACCAATTGGTCCGCGACAGCGTCAGACGTTTCGTCGAGCGTGAGATCCTTCCAGACATTGATCAGTGGGAAGAAGCTGAAAGCTTTCCCCGCGAGCTCTATCTCAAGGCCGGTGCGGCGGGAATCCTGGGGATCGGCTATCCCGAATCCCTGGGCGGCAGTCACGAAGGCGATCTGTTCGCCAAGGTCGCCGCCAGCGAAGAGTTGATGCGCTGTGGCTCTGGTGGCCTGGTGGCCGGCCTCGGTTCTCTGGACATCGGGCTGCCACCGATTCTCAAGTGGGCCCGGCCCGAAATCCGTGATCGTGTCGTGCCGCAAGTGCTGGCCGGCGAGAAGATCAGCGCGCTGGCTGTCACCGAACCCAGCGGCGGCTCCGATGTGGCCAACCTGCAAACCCGCGCTGTGCGTGACGGCGACTTTTACCGGGTCAGCGGCAGCAAAACTTTTATCACCAGTGGCGTGCGCGCGGATTTCTATACCGTGGCGGTACGCACCGGCGAGCCGGGTTTCGGTGGCATCAGTCTGCTGCTGATCGAAAAAGGCACACCCGGTTTCACCGTCGGCCGTCAGTTGAAGAAAATGGGCTGGTGGGCGTCGGACACTGCCGAATTGTTCTTCGATGATTGCCGGGTGCCTGTGGGAAATCTGATTGGCGCCGAGAACATGGGGTTCGCCTGCATCATGGGCAACTTCCAGAGCGAGCGCCTGGCCTTGGCGCTGATGGCCAACATGACGGCGCAGCTGGCGTTGGAGGAAAGCCTGAAGTGGGCGCGTCAGCGCGAAGCCTTTGGCAAACCGATTGGCAAGTTCCAGGTGCTCAAGCACCGCCTCGCGGAAATGGCCACGGCCCTGGAGGTGTCACGGGAGTTCACTTACCGTCAGGCGGCGAAGATGGCGGCGGGGCAGAGCGTGATCAAGGAGATTTCCATGGCCAAGAACTTCGCGACCGACACGGCTGACCGGATTACCACGGATGCGGTGCAGATCCTCGGTGGCCTCGGTTACATGCGCGAGAGCCTGGTGGAGCGGTTGTATCGGGATAACCGGATTCTGTCGATTGGCGGCGGGACGCGGGAAGTGATGAACGAGATCATCAGTAAGCAGATGGGGCTTTGAATTTTGCGATGTGTCGGCTTGCGCCTTCGCGGGCAAGCCTCGCTCCTACGGTTTTCGGTCGAAGCCGAATTTTCGACACGACTCTGATCTTGTAGGAGCGAGGCTTGCCCGCGAAGTCGTCCGTGCGAACGCCGCCTTACTTCTCGCTCAACGAAAACTGCGTCAGGCAGAACGTAGGAATCCCCATTTCTTCCAGCCGCTGCGACCCACCCAGTTCCGGCAGATCAATAATCGCCGCCGCTTCATGAACCCGCGCGCCCATGCGCCGAATCAGGTTCGCCGCCGCAATCAGCGTACCGCCAGTGGCGATCAAATCATCAAACATCACCACCGAGTCGCCTTCGCACAAACTGTCGGCGTGCACTTCGAGAAAGGCTTCGCCGTATTCGGTTGCATAACCCTCGGCCAACACGTCGGCCGGCAGTTTTCCTTGCTTGCGGAACAGCACCAGCGGCTTGTTCAGCTGATAGGCCAGCACCGAGCCGATCAGGAAACCACGCGCATCCATCGCGCCGATGTGCGTGAAGTCCGCCTCGACATAACGGTGGGCGAAGCTGTCCATCACCAGACGCAGGGCCTTGGGCGACTGGAACAGAGGCGTGATGTCACGAAAGATCACGCCCGGCTTGGGGAAGTCGATCACGGGGCGGATCAGGGATTTGATGTCGAAGGATTCGATGAGCATCGTCGAGGTGTCCTGGCAGGCTGCAAACGTCGCAGTATAACGGCGGCTGAACCGTTTCGCTCGGCCGCAATTATTGCCATCAGCCTTCGAGCGAGCCACCGGCCAGGGCGCACAGCTGAATCGGGTCGAGGATGTGGATTTCCTTGCCCTCGGCGGCGATCAGTTCGTTTTGCTGGAAGCGCGTGAACACCCGGGACACGGTTTCCACCGCCAAGCCCAGGTAATTGCCGATTTCGTTGCGCGACATGCTCAGGCGGAACTGGTTGGCCGAGAAGCCCCGGGCGCGGAAGCGTGCCGAGAGGTTGACCAGAAACGTGGCGATGCGCTCGTCGGCGGTTTTTTTCGACAGCAGCAACATCATTTGCTGGTCGTCACGAATCTCGCGGCTCATCACCCGCATCAACTGACGGCGCAGTTGCGGCAGTTGCAGGGCCAGTTCGTCGAGGCGTTCGAAGGGGATTTCGCACACTGACGTGGTTTCCAGGGCTTGCGCCGAGACCGGGTGCTTTTCAGTGTCCATGCCCGACAGGCCGACCAGTTCGCTCGGCAAGTGGAAGCCGGTGAGCTGTTCTTCACCGCCATCGCTCAGGTTGAAGGTCTTGAGGGCACCGGAGCGTACTGCATAAACGGAATCGAAGGTGTCGCCCTGGCGGAACAGGAACTCGCCTTTTTTCAGTGGGCGACCCCGTTTGACGATTTCGTCCAGCGCTTCCATGTCTTCCAGATTCAAAGAAAGTGGCAAGCAGAGGGGGGCCAGGCTGCAATCCTTGCAATGGACCTGGCTTTGAGCGCGCAGTTTTACTGGCTCGGACATTTCTTCAATCCTTGTGGGAAAACACACATAAGCCGTAAGGGTAACTCACGGGAGGACATTCAGGCACGCAGCGATTTTGCCGCAGGGTCGTAAAGCCAGCATTTCGCCAACCAGTAAGTGAGTGGATGACTAGATCACACGCGAAAACCGCTGGTGATTGTGCTGTTGCAAATAGGCATCGAACACCATGCACACCGAGCGCACCAGCAAGCGACCGGCGGGCAGTACGCTGATCCGCTCGTTATCGAGGCTGATCAAACCGTCCTCGGCCATGGTCAATAGCTGCGGCCACAGTTCACCGAAGTAACCGCGAAAATCGATGTTGAAGGCCTGTTCGATGTCCGCGAACTCCAGGCTGAACGTGCAGATCAACTGCTGAATCACCGCCCGCCGCACGCGGTCATCGGCGTTGCACAGCAGGCCACGGCTAGTGGCCAGTTGGGCGGAGGCCAGCGTGTTCTGATACTGATTCAGATCGCTGTTGTTCTGGCAGTAGAGGTCGCCGATCTGACTGATGGCCGACACCCCCAGCCCAATCAAATCGCAATGACCGTGAGTGGTGTAGCCCTGAAAGTTTCGTTGCAGGGTCGACTCTTCCTGGGCAATCGCCAGCTCATCGTCGGGCAGGGCGAAGTGGTCCATGCCGATGTAGCGGTAACCGGCAGCGGTCAGTTGTTCGATGGTGCGCTGGAGCATTTCCAGCTTCTGCGCCGGCGTCGGCAGCTCGTTGCTGTTGATCCGCCGCTGCGGCATGAAGCGTTCCGGCAGGTGCGCGTAGTTGAACACCGAGAGTCGATCCGGTTGCAGCGCAATGACTTCGTCGACCGTGCGGGCGAAGTTTTCCGGGGTCTGTTTCGGCAAGCCGTAGATCAGGTCGATGTTGATCGAGCGAAATTGCAGGGTCCGGGCGGCGTCGATCACGGCGCGGGTTTCTTCAAGACTTTGCAGGCGATTGACCGCCCGTTGCACCGTCGGGTCGAGGTCTTGCAGGCCAATGCTGACCCGGTTGAAACCCAGTTCACGGAGCAGACCCATGGTTGACCAGTCGGCTTCGCGAGGGTCGATCTCGATACCGTAGTCGCCGGAATCGTCGTCCAGCAGGTTGAAGTGCTTGCGCAACTGAGCCATCAACTGGCGCAGTTCGTCGTGGCTGAGAAAGGTCGGGGTGCCGCCGCCAAAGTGCAGTTGCTCGACTTTTTGCGCCGGGTCGAGGTGGCAGGCGATCAGCTGGATTTCCTGCTCAAGGCGTTGCAGGTAGGGCAGGGCGCGGCCACGGTCCTTGGTGATGACTTTGTTGCAGGCACAGTAGTAGCAAATGTTCGCGCAGAACGGCACGTGCACGTACAGCGACAATGGGCGCAGGGCCTTACGGCTGTCGCGCAGGGCGTGGAACAGGTCGAACGTGCCGACCTGTCCGTCGAATTGCACCGCGGTCGGGTAAGAGGTATAGCGCGGACCCGCCAAGTCATAACGGCGGATCAGATCGGTGTCCCAACGAATGGCGTCGAGCATCATGCGGGCATTCCCCCGGATAGGCTGGCAGTGTTCGCAAGTCTATGGGGTGCGACGCCGGGGCATCTTGATTTGCATCAACGGTCAGGATTTGTGTTGTTGATGAGGGCCTCTTCGCGGGCAAGCCTCGCTCCTACAGGAGTTCGCATCCCTTTGTAGGAGCGAGGCTTGCCCGCGAAGGGCGCACCGCCGATCTAATGACCCATCAGCCAATGCTGATGCGGCCCGGGCAAGGTCCAGATGCCGAACAACATCACCAGCAACCCTCCGGTCATCCGCACACTGCGCTTGCGCAACAACGCCGTGACCCGCTCCGCCGCCAGTCCGGTGGCGAGCAGCACCGGCCAGGTGCCGAGTCCGAACGCGAGCATCAGCAATGCACTGTCCAGCGCATTGCCCTGGCTCGCCGCCCACAGCAACGTGCTGTAAACCAGCCCGCACGGCAACCAGCCCCATAGCGCGCCCAGCAGCAACGCGCGGGGCAGGCTCGACACTGGCAGCAGTTTGTTGGCAATTGGCTGGATATGCCGCCACAGGCCGCGGCCGAGGCTCTCGATACGGGTCAGGCCGCTCCACCAGCCGGCGAGGTACAGGCCCATGGCGATCAGCAACAATCCGGCGATCACACGCATGAACATGGCGGCCGGGCTGTTGGCCACGGCCCAACCCGCCAGGCCAATCAGAAGGCCGGCTGTTGCATAGCTGAGAATTCGCCCCAGGTTGTACGCCAACAACAGGCGAAAACGGCGGCTGCGCTGCTCTTTGGGAATCGCCAGGGTCAGCGCACCCATCAAGCCGCCGCACATGCCCAGGCAATGCCCACCGCCGAGCAGGCCGAGAATCACCGCAGACACCAGCAGTGGCGCCAACTCAAGCATGCGGAGGCGCCTTGTCGTCCGGTTTGGCCGGATGGCCGCTGGCTTCGTCGACCGCGGCTTTGTGGTTCGGGTCCTGGTCGTCGAACAGAATGCTGTGGGCCGGGCCGTCGAGGTCGTCGTACTGACCGCTGTCGACCGCCCAGAAGAAGATATAGATAGCGATGGCCACGATCAGCAGCGCGGCCGGGATCATCACGTAGAGAGCTGGCATCTGGACTCCATGCCCGCGCGGCTCAGGCCGGCAGCGGACGGGTTTCTGGCGTGGGGCGGGCGCCGGGCGCACTCGGCAGGCGAGTCAGGCGCAGGGCGTTCAGTACCACGGTCAACGAACTGATGGACATGCCGACCGCGGCCCATACCGGCGTGATCCAGCCGAGGGCGGCGAACGGCAACATGAGGCCATTGTACAGCCCGGCCCACAGCAGGTTCTCGATGATTACCCGACGGGTGCGCCGTGCGAGGCTGAAGGCCTGCACCAGCGCATCGAGACGGTTCGACAGCAACACCGCATCGGCGCTGGTTTTCGCCAGATCGGTGGCCGAACCCATCGCCACGCTGATATCGGCAGCGGCCAGCACCGGCACGTCATTGACGCCGTCACCGAGCATCAACACCTTGCGACCTTCCTTGTGCAGCTGTTGCAGGACCTGCAATTTGTCATCGGGGCGCAAACCGCCTCGGGCTTCGTCGATGCCCAGTTCGGCCGCCACGCTGGCGACCATCGGTGAGGTATCGCCCGACAGCAGCAAGGTGCGCCAGCCACGTGCCTTACAGGCTTCCAAAAGCACCGGTGCATCGGCGCGCAAACGGTCATCGAGGACAAACCACGCCAGCGGCCCTTGGACGTCGCCGAGCAGCAGCCATTGGCCCGCTTCATCGGGCATGACCGGTACGGCAGCGCCACTGAGTTCGCAGACAAAAACCGGCTGGCCAATGCGCAGGCGTTGCGTGCCGACCACGCCTTCGAGGCCAAGCCCTGGCGTGCTGAGGACTTCTTCGGCCGCCAATGGCGCCCGGCCAAATGCGCGGGCAATTGGGTGTTCGGAGCGGTTTTCCAGGGCGGCGGCGAGACTCAGGCATTGATCGCTGTCGAGTGCGCGGAGAGGACGGATCGAACGCAGCGCCAGGCGACCTTCGGTCAATGTGCCGGTCTTGTCGAAAATCACCGTGTCGATCTGGTTCAGACCCTCCAGCACATGGCCGCGGGTCAACAAAAGACCAAGCTTGTGCAATGTGCCGGTGGCGGCGGTGAGGGCGGTCGGCGTGGCCAGCGACAAGGCGCACGGGCACGTCGCAACGAGCATCGCCAGGACAATCCAGAAGGCTCGCGACGAATCCAGTTCCCACCACAACAGGCCGATTGCCGCTGCCGCGATCAATGACAGCAACAGGAACCATTGCGCAGCGCGGTCGGCGATTTCCGCCAGTCGCGGCTTTTCGGCCTGGGCACGATCCAGCAGGCGGACGATGGCCGACAGTCGCGTGTCCTGGCCCAACGCCAGGACTTCCACGGTCAACGCGCCTTCAACGTTCAGCGTACCAGCGGTCACTGCATCGCCCAGCGTGCGCGGTTGCGGCAGGTATTCGCCGGTCAGCAGCGATTCGTCGATGCTCGACTGGCCGTCGAGGATCTTGCCGTCGGCCGGCAGGATCGCACCCGGATGCACCAGCACCTGATCGCCGACGCGCAGTTCGCTGAGCAGGATCCGTTCGCTCTGGCCGTCGGCACTCAGACGCAGGCACGAGGCGGGTAACAGGTTGACGAGCTGTGCGGTGGCGGCGGCGGTGCGTTCCCGGGCGCGACGTTCCAGATAACGCCCGGCCAGCAGGAACAACGCGAACATGCCCACCGCATCGAAATACAGCTCGCCGACGCCGGTGATCGAGGTCCAGATCCCGGCGACGTAAGCGCTGCCAATCGCCAGCGACACTGAAACGTCCATGGTCAGGTGGCGGGTGCGCAAGTCGCGCATGGCGCCCTTGAAGAACGGCGCGCAGCTGTAGAACACGATTGGCGTGGTGAGGAACAGCGCGACCCAGCGCAGGATGGTGTGCAACTCAGGGCTCAAGTCGATGTTGAATTCCGGCCAGGTGGCCATGGTCGCCATCATCGCCTGGAACCACAGCAGCCCGGCCACGCCGAGCTGGCGCAAGGCCAGACGGTTTTCGCTGGCCAGTTGTTCGCTGGCGCGGTCGGCTTGATAGGGGTGCGCGGCGTAGCCGATGTGGCGCAACTCGCTCAGTACCCGGCTCAACGGCAATTGCGCGTCGGCCCAACGCACGTGCAGGCGATGGTTGGACAGGTTCAGTCGCGCCTCGGCCACCGCCGGCAAGGCGCGCAGGTGTTTCTCGATCAGCCAGCCGCAGGCGGCGCAGCTGATGCCTTCCATCAACAGGGTGGTTTCGGCGAGTTCGCCGTCGTGGCGCACGAAGGGCTTTTGCACGTCGGCGCGGTCGTAGAGCGCCAACTCATCCACCAACTGCACCGGCAAGGCTTCGGGGTTGGCCGATGACTCGCTGCGGTGCTGGTAATAGCTTTCAAGCCCTCCGGCCACGATCGCCTCAGCCACGGCCTGGCAACCCGGGCAGCAGAACTCGCGGGTTTCACCGAGGACCGCAGCGGTGAAGCGGCTGCCGGCCGGGACGGGCAGGGCGCAGTGGTAGCAGGGGGTTGGCGTGGTCATCTGTGCTGCCATGGAAACCATTGTGGCGAGGGAGCTTGCTCCCGCTCGGCTGCGCAGCAGTCGTAAACCTGCGAACGCGCTATGACTGAAAGAATCGGTTTGCTGGTTTCAGGGGGCGCTTCGCACCCAGCGGGAGCAAGCTCCCTCGCCACAGTTGACCGTGTTCACTGGAACTTACTTCTTCAGGTCTTCGGCGCCTTGCAGCGGCTCGTCACCCAACAACAGATCTTTGTCATGGCTGACCAGCTCTTCTTCGAACATGCGCCAGATGTGGTCGTCCTGAGTACCCAGCAATTCGACAAAGCGACGGCCTTCAATCTTGTCGCTCAACTGACCGATGTAGCGGCCCTGTTCGGATTCGCTGCGGGCGAGGGTGATCTTGCGATCCTTCTCCGGCTGGGTCGGCGAGATGAGGTTCAGCTCAAGGGTTTTCGGTTGGCTGTTGCCACTCAGGCGCAGGTCGACTTCGCCGGTCACGTCATCCAGGTGAACGCTGGCCCGCAGCAACAGGGTCTGGGCCAGCAGCTCACGGTCGAGGGAGCGGTTGATGCCTTTGCCGGCTTCGTAGTAGTTGTCGTTGACGAGGTTATCCGGGTTGTTCACCGCGATCGTCACCATGGACAAGGTCAGGGTCACGGAACAGGCCAGGATGGCGATGATGATCCATGGCCAAAGATGCTTGTACCAAGGGCTTGCTGCGTTTGCTGCGGGCATGATCACTTCTCTCAACGAATTTGTGGGCCGATGAATCGGCTCTTGGCTTCAACGTGGACGCTGTCGTCGTCGGCATCCTTGAGGATGAATTTCACCTCGTTGGTGCTCGACGGCAGTTTTTCCGGTGCCATGGACAGTTCCACTGGCTGGCTGAAAATCTCCCCGGCGGCGACTTTGATCTCGCGCTTGCCTTGCAGCTTGAGGTCCGGCAGACCGGAGGCTTCCAGTACGTAGGTATGGTCGCGCTGGTCCTTGTTCATGATCTTCAGGCTGTAAACGTTCTCGATCCGGCCTTCGGCGTTCTCGCGGTACAGCACGCGATCCTTGCTGACGTCGAAACCGACCAGTGAACGCATGAAGAACGCGCCCGCCAGCAATCCCATCATGGCCAGCAACACCAGGGCATAGCCGATCAGGCGCGGGCGCAGTTTATGGGTTTTTTGCCCGGACAGGTTGTGCTCGGTGGTGTAGCTGATCAGCCCGCGCGGGTAGTCCATCTTGTCCATGATGCTGTCGCAGGCATCGATGCACGCCGCACAGCCGATGCATTCGATCTGCAGACCGTCGCGAATGTCGATGCCGGTCGGGCAGACCTGGACGCACATGGTGCAATCGATGCAATCGCCCAGGCCCTGGGCCTTGTAATCGATACCTTTCTTGCGCGGGCCACGGCTCTCACCACGGCGCGGATCGTAGGAAACGATCAGCGTGTCCTTGTCGAACATCACGCTCTGGAAACGCGCATACGGGCACATGTAAATGCACACCTGCTCACGCAGCCAACCGGCGTTGCCGTAGGTGGCGAGGGTGAAGAAGCCGACCCAGAAATACGACCAGCCATCCGCTTCGCCGGTAAAGAAGTCGATGGTCAGCTCGCGGATCGGCGAGAAGTAACCGACGAAGGTCATGCCGGTGACGAAGCCGATCAACAGCCACATCGAGTGCTTGCTGAGTTTGCGCAGGAATTTGTTGGCGCTCATCGGCGCCTTGTCGAGCTTGATGCGCTGGTTGCGGTCGCCTTCGGTGACCTTTTCGCACCACATGAATATCCACGTCCAGACACTCTGCGGGCAGGTATAACCGCACCACACCCGACCGGCGTACACGGTAATGAAGAACAGGCCGAAGGCGCTGACGATCAAGATCCCGGAGAGCAGGATGAAGTCCTGGGGCCAGAAGGTCGCGCCAAAGATGAAGAATTTGCGCTCCGGCAGGTTCCACCAGACGGCTTGATGACCGCCCCAGTTCAGCCAGACCGTACCGAAATACAGCAAAAACAACCCGGCACCGCCCATCATCCGCAGGTTGCGGAACAGGCCGGTGAAGGCGCGGGTGTAGATTTTTTCTCGAGAGGCATAAAGATCGACGCTGTTGTTCGCGTCTTTGGCAGGCGGTGTGACGTCGTGTACCGGAATCTGATTGCTCATCATTGCATCCCACGGCAGTGGAAAATGCCTCGGTCAGTACATGCCGACCGCGGTCAAAAAGAGGTGTTGCAGTGGCGCAATGATACGCCTGTCGCTCTAGTTCAAGGGTGCGACCTTTGGTCGCGTTGGGCAAATTCAATTGATGGTGTAGTGACTTGAATCAATTGACTTGTGGATTATGGACGTTTTTTCGTGATGCAGAATCAGAGGTGCGGCGATTCCTGGCCGTAGCGTGGCCGACGAGGTGAAGGCGAGCTGCGCACCTCATCCGTCCGGGAGGTCTGCCGCTGGAATACACGCCATAGCAGCAGTAACTTCATAGTTTGACGCATTGCAGTTTTAATCCAGCAAAACTCATAACTAACAAAGTTTAACTTGGTGGGGTGGTTGTTCGTCGGTGTGTGGCGGAAATATATTTATTTAATTGAGGTTAGTTGGTTGTTTGAAGTTTTCGTCTGTTTCCAATAAGTTAGTTGGGCGCGGCTTGCTGGTTGCGCACTTTATCTAATATTAATGGAAACGGAATTCTATGATTTCTAAGAAAGTTAAGCATTTTGTGCTGGGCGTTTGCCTGCTGTCTATGGCGCCTTTGGCCTATTCAATAGAAGGTGCTCCACGTCATATGATCTTCGCGTCGGATACGCAATATCCGTGGACGGACAAACTCGATCGCAGAGAGCCCGAGTCCCAGGCGGATTTCGATAAACGCTCGAAATGGCTGGTGGAGACCCAGTTTGCGAGTATTGTCGACTTCCGGAAAAACCATGCGCAATCCCATGTGCCACTGATGATCAATGGCGACATCACCGCTTTCGGTCACGGCTGGCAGCGCTCTTACATGAATTCGATGTTGAAAAAATACTTCAAAGGCGATTTCTTGTATGGCCTGGGTAACCACGATTATGAGAATAACGTGGATGATTGCTTCAGTAATAACTGTGCGGCCGGTAGTGTCGTGGAGTTTAAAGAGCATCATGAGAATAAGGTTGATAATTTTGATTTGAAAGTTACCGGTAATTTCCTGAGTCGGCTGTATTCCGGCAGTCTCGCCTATTCCAAAAACATGGGTGACGTCCATATGGTGCAGCTCAATAATGAGCCGACCTATGCCACCAGGATTTCTCATGCGTTAAACCCGACGACGTTCGACATCACCAGTACCCTGGATTGGCTTGAAAACGATTTGAGAGTCGCTCGGACTCAGGGTTACGCCATCATTATCAACATGCACAAGCCAATGGAAATGATGGGTGACAGTGAGCAGGCGCGGCGCTTTTACCAGATGATCAGGAAGTATGAGGTCACTGCTATTTTCGCCGGCCATCTCCATGATCAAGGTGGCGATGCCTATGACGTGAATGGCGTGCCGATGTACTTGAGCGGCGCTACTTCTCAGCAAACCTACCTGGTTGCCAGTTTCTCGGAGGATCGCAAGCAGTTGCAGATCAACCTGGTGAAGAACAATCAATGGCAGAGCCGAAAGCTGCTGGATACGGTGCCGGTGAAGTCGATCTGGGCCAGTCGCCCATGAAAAAGGCCCCGCCAGATCACTGGCGGGGCCTTCTTTGTTGCGTCAAGCGTATGCCTTACTGAGCATCTTCCGCAGGCGCTTTCTCACCATGAGAAAGGCTGTAGACGTAAGCGGCCAGCAGGTGAACCTTGTCGTTGCCTTGCAGCTGTTCTTGCGCAGGCATCTGGCCTTGACGGCCGTAACGGATGGTCTGCTGCAGTTGAGCGAAGCTCGAACCGTAGATGAACGCTGCCGGGTGAGTCAGGTTCGGCGCGCCCATGGCTGGCGTACCTTTGCCTTCCGGACCGTGGCACACCGCGCAATTGGCGGCAAACAGCTTCTGGCCAGCAACCGGATCGGCCTTGGTGCCTTCCGGCAGCTTGCGGCCATCGAGGTTGGTCAGCACGTAGCCGGCAACGTCGGCAACGCCTTGTTCGCCAATGACTTCAGCCCATGCTGGCATGACCGCATGACGGCCGCCCATGATGGTGGTCTTGATGGTTTCCGCTTCACCGCCCCAGCGCCAGTCGGCGTCGGTCAGGTTCGGGAAGCCATAGGCGCCCTTGGCGTCGGAACCATGGCAGACCGAGCAGTTGGAGGCGAACAGGCGGCCACCCATCTTCAGGGCTTGCGGGTCCTTGGCCACTTCTTCAATCGGCATCGAAGCGAACTTGGCGAAGATCGGACCGAACTTGGCGTCCGACTTGGCCATTTCCTTTTCCCACTCGTGAACGCCGGTCCAGCCGGTCTGACCGTTGGCGAACGCGGTCTGCTTCTCGTTATCCAGGTAGTTGTAACCCGGCAACAGGCCTTTCCAGTTGCCCAGGCCCGGGTACAGCACCAAATAGCCCAGGGCGAAGATGATGGTGCCCACGAACAGCATGAACCACCATTTCGGCAGTGGGTTGTCGTACTCCTCGATCCCGTCGAAGGAGTGGCCAACCGTTTCCTCTGTCTGCTCGGCGCGCTGGCCCTTGCGGGTGGACAGCAGCAGCCAGGTCAGGGCGAAGATGGTGCCGAGACTGAGGACTGTGACGTACAGACTCCAGAACGTAGTCATTCTTTGTTACTCCTAGAAGCTTGCTCGACGTGCTTGATGGCTTCGGGATCATCCGCGAAAGGCAGCAAGGTCGCGTCTTCAAACTCCGACTTGCGCTTGGGGCTGAATACCCACAACGCCAGACCGATGAAGGCCACCATCACAACAACGGTGCCCAGGCCACGAATCATCCCGATATCCATCCAATTCACCGTTTGCTTTTGATGATGGTGCCCAGGCCTTGCAGATAGGCCACCAGCGCGTCCATTTCGGTTTTGCCCTTCACAGCATCCTTGGCGCCGGCGATGTCTTCGTCGGTGTAAGGGACGCCGAGCGTGCGCAAGACTTCCATTTTCTTGGCGGTGTCTTTGCCGTCGAGCTTGTTTTCCACGAGGAACGGGTAGGCCGGCATTTTCGACTCGGGCACCACGTTGCGCGGGTTGTACAAATGCGCACGCTGCCAGTCATCGGAGTAACGACCGCCGACACGGGCCAGGTCCGGACCGGTACGCTTGGAACCCCACAGGAACGGGTGGTCCCAGACGCTTTCACCGGCAACCGAGTAGTGGCCGTAACGTTCGGTTTCAGCACGGAACGGGCGGATCATCTGCGAGTGGCAGCCGACACAACCGTTGGCGATGTAAATGTCGCGGCCTTCCAGTTCAAGGGCGGTGCGAGGCTTCATGCCTTCGACCGGCTTGTTGGTTACATCCTGGAAAAACAGCGGAACGATCTGGGTCAGGCCGCCGATGCTGACGGCGATAACCATGAAGAAGGCCAGCAGGCCAATGTTCTTCTCGACTGCTTCATGCTTCATCAGTGAGCTCCAACTACAGCAATCTGTTCAGCAGCTTTGGCTTCAGCCGGGTTCGAGGCACGTACGGTACGCCATACGTTGTAGGCCATGAACAGCATGCCGCTGGCGAAGAACGCACCGCCCAGGGCGCGAACGATGAAACCAGGATGGCTGGCTTGCAGCGCTTCGACGAACGAGTAGGTGAGGGTGCCGTCGTCGTTGATTGCACGCCACATCAGACCTTGGGTGATGCCGTTGACCCACATCGAGGCGATGTACAGAACGGTACCGATGGTCGCGAGCCAGAAATGCGTGTTGATCAGGCCGATGCTGTGCATCTGCGCGCGACCGAACAGTTTCGGGATCATGTGGTAGATCGCGCCGATCGAGATCATCGCCACCCAGCCCAAGGCACCGGCGTGTACGTGGCCGATGGTCCAGTCGGTGTAGTGCGACAGCGAGTTCACGGTCTTGATGGCCATCATCGGGCCTTCAAAGGTCGACATGCCGTAGAAGGCCAGCGACACAACCAGGAAGCGCAGGATCGGGTCGGTGCGCAACTTATGCCAGGCGCCCGACAGGGTCATCATGCCGTTGATCATGCCGCCCCAGCTCGGAGCCAGCAGGATGATCGACATCGCCATGCCCAGGGACTGAGCCCAGTCCGGCAGCGCGGTGTAGTGCAGGTGGTGCGGACCGGCCCAGATGTACAGGGTGATCAGCGCCCAGAAGTGCACGATCGACAGGCGATAGGAATAGATCGGACGTTCGGCCTGCTTCGGAACGAAGTAGTACATCATCCCCAGGAAGCCGGTGGTCAGGAAGAAACCGACCGCGTTGTGGCCGTACCACCACTGGATCATCGCATCAGTCGCGCCGGCGTAGGCCGAGTAGGACTTGAAGAAGCTGACCGGCAGGGACGCGTGGTTGACGATGTGCAGCATCGCCGTTACGACGATGAAGGCACCGTAGAACCAGTTACCCACATAGATATGCTTGGTGTTTCGCTTGGTGATGGTGCCGAAGAACACCAGACCGTAGGACACCCAGACGATGGCCAGCAAAATAGCCAGGGGCCATTCCAGTTCCGCGTATTCCTTGGTGGTGGTGTAACCCAGCGGCAAGGTAATAATCGCGCCGACAATGACCGCTTGCCAACCCCAGAAGGTGAAGGCCGCGAGGCTGTCGGAAATCAGTCGCGTTTGGCAGGTTCGCTGCACGACGTAATAAGAAGTGGCAAACAGAGCACAACCACCGAAGGCAAAAATCACCAGGTTGGTGTGCAACGGGCGTAAGCGTCCAAAAGTCGTCCACGGCAGACCGAAGTTCAATTCCGGCCATACAAGCTGTGAGGCGATGAAGACACCAAGCCCCATGCCAAGGATCCCCCAGACCACCGTCATGATGGCGAACTGGCGGACTACCTTATAGTTATAAGCAGTCGGACTGATTGCTGTGCTCATTCTAAGGTTCCACGGTTTGGGTGTTTTATTAGGAGTAAAAATCGGCCGCAAGTATGTAGAAAGCGGGGGGTCATTGCAACGCGCCATGACCTGGGTCAATGCTTTCAAAAGCTGATTCTGCGGCCTTTCCATGCGCCGCGTAAGGACAAAATCGGCCTCGGACAAAATGTCGCAGTGAACGAAAAAGATGAGGGGGTCAGGTCAGATGTTACGGGGTGTGTTCAAACACAACGATCGGGTGACCGATGGCAATTGGCACGACAGCCGGTATCTACCAGCCTTTGCGGCCTGTCATCGAGCAGATTCGTCGAACACATCGGGTTGAGTCGACCTGGAACCGGCTCATGCCAGTTCGCATCGATCAAGCTTAGACCCGAATCAGGTGAACCGAAAGGAGGACCAACGGAGGGGTGCGACACTTGGTCGCAAAGAGGCAGGGAACTGCCGCATCCGGGAGAATGCGGCAGTAGAGCGGTCGAGATTTATTCGCGTTTGCCTTCGGCTTGCAAACGCTCGGTATTCAGACCGTGGGACAGGCTGTACACGTAAGCGGCCAGCAGTTGCACCTTGTCGTTGCCGAGCAATTCGTTCTGCGCCGGCATATGGCCCTGACGGCCATGGCGGATGGTCTGCTGAAGTTGCGCCAGGCTTGTACCGTAGATGAATCCGGCCGGTTGCGTCAGGTTCGGCGCGCCCATGGCTTCAGTGCCCTGGCCGTTTGCACCATGACAGGCTACGCACGTGGTGCTGAACGCTTGCTGTCCGGCTTGCAGATCGGCGGTGTCGCCAGCCGGCAATGGCAGGCCCGCCAGTTCATGTCGCACATACGCGGCCACGTTCTTCACGCCGGTGTCACCGAGGATTTCACCCCAGGCCGGCATTGCCGCCATGCGACCGCCCATGATCGTGGTCTTGATCATCTCGGCATCACCACCCCAGCGCCAGGTGCTGTCGGCCAGGTTCGGGAAGCCGAAAGCGCCCTTGGCATCCGAGCCGTGGCACACCGAGCAGTTGGACGCGAACAGGCGACCGCCCATTTTCAGTGCTTGCGGGTCCTTGGCCACTTCTTCAACGGGCATGGCCGCGAATTTGGCGAAGATCGGCCCGAATCGCGTGTCTGCCTTGTTCATCTCCTTTTCCCATTCGTGGACGCCGGTCCAGCCGTCCTCGTAACCCGGCAGGATGCCTTTCCAGTTGCCCAAGCCCGGGTAAAGCACCAGATAGCCCACGGCAAACACCAGCGTGCCGGCGAACAGCATGAACCACCACTGCGGCAGCGGATTGTCGTACTCCTCGATGCCGTCGAAGCTGTGGCCCATGGTCTGGTCGACGCTGCCCTTGGTTTCGCCCTTGCGGGTGCCGATCAGCAGCCAGGTCAGGCCGATCAGGCTGCCGATGGTCAGTACGCAGATCCACGTACTCCAGAAGGTGGTCATGGCCGGGTACTCCTTGTGACAGGTTCTTGGGTGCTATCGGGTTGTGGCTCATCGGCAAACGGCAACAGGCGCGCTTCGGCGAATTCCGGGTTGCGCTTGCTGTTGAACACCCACAGCGTCAGGCCGACGAAGGCCACGAACACCACGACCGTACCGAGACCGCGGATCATTCCACTGCTCATCACGGTCACTATTTCGAAGGGTATGGTCATGGCTCACCTCTTGCTCTTGATGGCAGTGCCGAGCACTTGCAGGTAAGAAACGAGTGCGTCCATTTCGGTCTTGCCCTTGAGGCTGGCGACGGCGCCGCTGATGTCGTCATCGCTGTACGGCACGCCGAGGGTGCGCATGGTGCGGATCTTGGTTTCGGTGTGGCCGCTGTCGACCGCTTGCGTGACCAGCCAAGGGTAGGCAGGCATTTTCGACTCCGGCACCACGTTGCGCGGGTTGTACAAGTGCGCACGGTGCCAGTCATCCGAGTAACGTGCGCCGACCCTTGCCAGGTCCGGCCCGGTGCGTTTGGAGCCCCAGAGGAACGGGTGATCCCACACGCTTTCCCCGGCCACCGAGTAGTGCCCGTAGCGTTCAGTCTCGGCGCGAAACGGTCGGATCATCTGCGAGTGGCAACCGACACAGCCTTCGCGAATGTAGATGTCGCGACCTTCCAGTTGCAGGGCGGTGTAGGGCTTCATGCCTTCCACCGGTTTATTGGTCACGTCCTGGAAGAACAGCGGGACGATCTGGGTCAGACCGCCGATGCTCACGGCCAGGACCATCAGCAGCATCAGCAGGCCGACGTTTTTCTCGATTGTTTCGTGTTTCATGGCGGACTCCTCAGGCCATCTGCGCGGCAGCGGCGACTTCGGCAGGCTGCGAGGCCCGCACGGTGCGCCAGGTGTTGTAAGCCATCAGGAACATGCCGCTGAGGAAGATCGCACCGCCCACCAGTCGCACGACGAAGCCTGGGTGGCTGGCCACCAGGGTTTCGACGAAGGAGTAGGTCAGCGTGCCGTCTTCGTTGACTGCGCGCCACATGAGGCCCTGGGCGATGCCGTTGACCCACATCGAAGCGATGTACAGGACGGTGCCGATGGTCGCGAGCCAGAAGTGCGCGTTGATCAGGCCGATGCTGTGCATCTGCGCACGACCAAAGATTTTCGGGATCATGTGGTACAGCGCGCCGATGGAAATCATCGCCACCCAGCCGAGTGCGCCGGCGTGAACGTGGCCGATGGTCCAGTCGGTGTAGTGCGACAGCGCATTGACCGTCTT
Source organism: Pseudomonas sp. LBUM1669 (assembly GCF_059695705.1). Classification (NCBI taxonomy): domain Bacteria; kingdom Pseudomonadati; phylum Pseudomonadota; class Gammaproteobacteria; order Pseudomonadales; family Pseudomonadaceae; genus Pseudomonas; species Pseudomonas sp. LBUM1669. The sequence goes on from NZ_CP166784.1 coordinate 2,301,803, forward strand.
GATGGCCATCATCGGCCCTTCAAAGGTCGACATGCCGTAGAACGCCAGGGATACCACGAGGAAGCGCAGGATCGGGTCGCTGCGCAATTTATGCCAGGCGCCCGAGAGCGTCATCATCCCGTTGATCATCCCGCCCCAGCTGGGTGCCAGCAGGATCAGCGACATCACCATGCCCAGAGACTGTGCCCAGTCCGGCAGCGCGGTGTAGTGCAAGTGGTGCGGACCGGCCCAGATGTACAGGGTGATCAGCGCCCAGAAGTGCACGATCGACAAGCGATAGGAATACACCGGGCGCTCGGCCTGTTTCGGCACGAAGTAGTACATCATCCCGAGGAAACCGGCGGTGAGGAAAAAGCCCACGGCGTTGTGGCCGTACCACCACTGGACCATGGCATCGGTGGCACCGGCGTAGACCGAGTAGGACTTGGTGAAACTCACCGGCAGCTCAACGTTGTTGACGATATGCAGAATCGCCACGGTGATGATGAACGCACCGAAGAACCAGTTGCCGACGTAGATGTGTTTGGTCTTGCGCTTGGCCAGCGTGCCGAAGAACACGATGGCGTAGGCGACCCAGACGATGGTGATCAGGATGTCGATCGGCCATTCCAGCTCGGCGTATTCCTTGGAGCTGGTGTAACCCAGCGGCAGGCTGATGGCCGCCAGCAGGATCACCAGTTGCCAGCCCCAGAAGCAGAACGCGGCGATTTTCGGCGCAAACAATTGGGTCTGGCAGGTGCGCTGCACCGAATAGAACGAACTGGCGAACAGGGCGCAACCGCCGAACGCGAAGATCACCGCGTTGGTGTGTAATGGGCGCAAGCGGCCGAAACTGGTCCACGGCAAATCGAAGTTGAGTTCAGGCCAGACCAATTGGGCTGCGAGAAAAACCCCGAGCCCCATGCCGACGATGCCCCACACCACCGTCATAATGGCGAATTGGCGGACCACCTTGTAGTTGTAGGCGGTACTGATAGAAGTGTTCATGGTTCCCCATCCACGGTTCAGCCGAAGTGAAGGCCCGTCTTTGCGAGTAAGCCGCGCAAGGCAGACGCTTCCTTCGCCTGGAGTTATAGGCAGACTAAAAGCGAGGCAAGCATGGACAAAGAGCACAAGGCCAGTATTGACGGGGATCAATGGGCGCGGTGTATGCAGGATCATGGATGGTTGTGGAATGCCGCCTCAGGACCTGCATCGACCACGTTGATCCTCGCCCACGGTGCCGGTGCGCCGATGGACAGCGGCTGGATGAACGACATGGCTGCGCGCCTTGCGGCTCAAGGCGTCAACGTGTTGCGCTTCGAGTTTCCATACATGGCGCAGCGGCGTGTTGACGGGGGCAAGCGCCCACCGAATCCGGCACCGAAACTGCTCGAGTGCTGGCGTGAGGTCTATGCCGTGGTGCGACGCCATGTCACTGGGCGTCTGGCCATTGGCGGCAAGTCCATGGGCGGGCGGATGGCCAGTCTTTTGGCGGATGAGCTGGAGGCGGATGCGCTGGTGTGCCTCGGTTATCCGTTTTATGCGGTGGGTAAACCGGAGAAGCCTCGGGTTGATCATCTGGCGGCGCTGAAGACGCCGACGTTAATTGTGCAGGGTGAGCGGGATGCGCTGGGGAATCGTGAGGCCGTTGAGGCTTACACGTTGGCACCGAGTATTGAGGTGTTTTGGCTGGTCGCGGGGGACCATGATTTGAAGCCGTTGAAGGCTTCGGGGTTTACGCATCAGCAGCATTTGGCGGCTGCGGCGAGTCAGGTAGCTGCGTTCCTGCAGTGAGATTTTTGCCGGCAGCGATGGCCTCTTCGCGAGCAAGCCGGCTCCCACATTTGATCTTTGCCGGACACTAAATCTGTGTTCACTGAAGATCGAATGTGGGAGCGGGCTTGCTCGCGAATGCTGTCTGTCAGGCAATACACATTCAAAACTGGCAATAAAAAACCCGGAAGCTTCCGCTATCCGGGTTTTTACATTCGTGCATCAATCAGCGGTTAAACCGCTCCACCAACGAATACTGGGTATTCGCCGTCTTCGTCAGCTCTTCACTCAACAACGCCGAGTGTTGAGCCTGTTCCGAAGTCTGGTCAGCCAGCTGCGAGATGTTGCTGATGTTGCGGCTGATTTCTTCGGCAACAGCACTTTGCTCTTCGGTCGCCGCCGCAATCTGGGTGGTCATGTCGGTGATGTTGGCCACCGCTTCGCTGATCCCCACCAGTGCCTGATCTGCTTCCAGTACCCGCGCCACGCCTTCTTCAGCCTGGCGATGCCCGGCTTCCATGGTTTGCACCGCGGTGCTGGCGGTTTGCTGCAGCTTGGCGATCAGCGCGTGAATCTGCCCGGTGGATTCGCTGGTGCGTTGCGCCAGTTGACGTACTTCGTCAGCCACCACCGCAAAACCGCGACCCATTTCACCGGCACGCGCCGCTTCGATGGCGGCGTTCAGGGCCAGCAGGTTGGTCTGGTCGGCGATGCCTTTGATCACATCGACCACACCACCGATTTCGTCGCTGTCCTTGGCCAGTTGGGTCACGGTCAGGCCGGTTTCACCGACCACCACCGACAAGCGCTGGATGGCTTCGCGGGTTTCCCCGGCGATGTCGCGACCGCGACCGGTCAGGCGATTGGCTTCCTGAGTGGCGTCGGCGGTGCGCTGCACGTGGCTGGCGACTTCCTGCGTGGTGGCGGCCATCTGATTGACGGCGGTGGCCACTTGCTCGGTTTCGACGCGTTGACGTTCCAGGCCACTGGAGCTGCTGTGAGCCAGGGCGTCGGACTGCTTGGCTTGCTCGGTCAGGTGCTCGGCGGTGTCCTGCAGGCGAGTCAGGCAGGTTTTCAGACGCGCTTCCTGGCTGAGAATCGACATCTCCAGACGTGCCTGGGCGCCACGACTGTCGGTGTACATCTGCGCAATCAGCGGGTCGGAGGTGGTCTGCTCGGCCAGCCGCAGCAAGCGCTTGAGGCCACGCTGTTGCCAGCTCAACCCCATCAGACCCAACGGCACCGAGAGTCCGGCGGCGAGCGCAAAGCCCCATTGGGACGTGAGCGTGGCGCCGATCATGAAGCTCAGCTGACTGACCAGAATGAACGGCAGCCAGTCCTGAAGCACCGGCAGCCATTTGTCTGTTGAAGGAATCGCCGACTTGCCCAGATTGATGCGCTGGTAGAGCGCTTCGGCACGGCGGATCTGTTCGGCAGTGGGTTTGACCCGCACCGACTCGTAACCGATCACCTGATTGCCTTCGAACACCGGTGTGACATAGGCGTTAACCCAGTAGTGGTCACCGGTCTTGCAGCGATTCTTGACAATGCCCATCCATGGCAAGCCTTGTTTCAGTGTGCCCCACATGTGCGCGAACACCGCCGCCGGGACGTCGGGGTGACGGACCAGGTTATGCGGCGCACGGATCAGTTCTTCGCGGGAAAACCCGCTGATTTCGACGAAGGCGTCGTTGCAGTAGGTGATCACGCCCTTGGCATCGGTGGTGGAAATCAACCGTTGCTGAGCCGGGAAGGTCCGTTCGCGCTGTGTGGTGGGCTGGTTGTTACGCATGGCTTTTTCAATCCGCAAGGCTTTGAGAGGTTGTCGGCGGTGTCAGGATTTTATTGAAATATTTTTCAATAATCAGTGGCGCGTCGCAAAATGGCCATTGCATCAGCCGGCGAGCATCGGGTAGGTGAACAGTGCGAAATGCAGCAGGTTCAAGCCGAAATGGGTGGCGATGGCCGCCCCCAATCCGCCAAAACGGTAGGCCAGACCATAGCCGACACCTGCCAGACTCGCCAGTAGCACCCATTGCCAACCCGCGCCCGCGTGCACCAGGCCGAACAACAGCGAGGCGAGCAGCAATGCCAGGTTTTCGCCGTAGGGCAGGTGTTTGAAGTGCCGGCTCAGCCCACCCTGGACGTAACCGCGAAACAGCGCTTCCTCCACCAGTGTCACTAGCAGCAGATTGTTCAGCACCCACACCCCGGCTTGATCCGGCCACTTCGGCGCCCAACTGATCATGCCCAGCAAGAGTGCACCACCCAAGGCGAGGACGGCGCTCAGGGGCAGGGCGAGGGCGGTGGCATAGATCGAAAGCCGCAGCGAACGCCGGCCGACGATCCACGGGCACGCCAGTAACAGCCAAAAGCCGATCAGGGGCTTGTCCTGATTCAGGTACATGGAAAACGGCACGGCATCGTCGGTAAAGCGTTGCGGGTCGATGCCGCGACCGTTGTAGAAACCGGGCAGCCAGTGCATCGCCAGCGCCAGGGCGAGGATGATGAACACGCCGTGACCGAGGTAGCGAGCGATGGGCAGTTTTTGCTGGCGGACCGCGAAACCGGCGACGAGCAGCAACGCGACGGAGATGCCGGCCAGCCAACCGAGGTGGCCGAAGGTCAGAGCGAGGGTGTAACCGAGGGAGAGAAGGGCCAGGTAAGTCCATGGCAGGGCAATCATTTGAAGTCCTTGTGTCCGAAATTTTTCGGTTTGAGTCGATCCACTGTGGGAGCGGCGGTGCGGCGATCCGACTTGCTCGCGAAGAGGTCATAACATTCACCATCATCGTCGACAGCTAAACCGCTTTCGCGAGCAAGCCCGCTCCCACATTTAGATCAGTGTTGTCTGCACTTTTGGCGCAGGATTATAGGGACGCTCGCAACCCAAATAAAAACACCGCCCGAAGGCGGTGTCTGTGTCAGCGGTGGATCACGACGCAATCAACTGCCGCAACACGTAATGCAAGATCCCTCCCGATTTGAAGTATTCCACTTCATTGAGCGTATCGATCCGGCACAGCACCTCGACCTTCTCGCGACTGCCGTCTTCACGGGTGATGATCAGCGTCAGGTTCATCCGAGGTGTCAGCTCGACGCCGGTCAAACCAAGAATATCCAGCGTCTCCTTGCCGGTCAGGTTCAGGCTCTTGCGGTTCTGATCCAGCTTGAACTGCAACGGCAGCACGCCCATGCCCACCAGGTTTGAGCGGTGAATCCGCTCAAAGCTTTCGGCGATGACCGCTTTCACGCCCAGCAGATTGGTGCCCTTGGCCGCCCAGTCGCGGCTCGAGCCGGTGCCGTATTCTTGCCCTGCGATCACCACCAGCGGCGTGCCCGACGCTTGATAGCGCATGGCCGCGTCGTAGATCGGCATCCTTTCCCCGGTCGGGATGTAGATCGTGTTGCCACCTTCTTCACCACCGAGCATCTCGTTGCGAATGCGGATGTTGGCGAAGGTGCCGCGCATCATCACTTCGTGATTGCCGCGACGGGAACCGTAGGAGTTGAAGTCCCGCGGCTCCACGCCTTTCTCGCTTAAGTAGTGGCCGGCCGGGCTGTCGGCCTTGATGTTGCCGGCGGGGGAGATGTGGTCGGTGGTCACCGAGTCACCCAGCAGCGCGAGGACCCTGGCCCCTGTGACGTCCCTGACCACCGGCGGCGGTCCGCCGATGTCATCGAAGAACGGCGGATGCTGGATGTAAGTCGAGTCGTCCTGCCAGACATACGTCGCCGCTTGTGGCACCTCGATGGCTTGCCATTGCTCGTCACCGGCAAACACTTCGGCGTATTCCTTGTGGAACATCGCGGTGTTGACCTGACTCACCGCGTCAGCAATTTCTTTGGTGCTCGGCCAAATGTCCCGCAGGTACACCGGATTGCCGTCTTTGTCGTTGCCCAGCGGCTCGCTGCTGATGTCGGTCCTCACCGTACCGGCCAACGCATAAGCAACGACCAGCGGCGGGGACGCCAGCCAATTGGTTTTCACCAGCGGATGCACCCGACCTTCAAAGTTGCGGTTACCCGACAGCACTGAGGCGACGGTCAGGTCGGCGGCCTGAATGGCTTTTTCGATCGGTTCCGACAAGGGGCCGGAGTTGCCGATGCACGTCGTACAGCCATAACCGACCAGTGCAAAACCCAACTCATCCAGGTATTGGGTCAGGCCGGCGGCCTTGTAGTAGTCGGTGACCACTTTCGAGCCGGGGGCCAGCGAGCTCTTGACCCACGGTTTGCGCTTGAGGCCTTTCTCCACGGCTTTCTTCGCCACCAGACCGGCGGCCATCATCACGCTCGGGTTGGAGGTGTTGGTGCAAGAGGTGATCGCGGCGATCACCACTGCGCCGTTTTTCAATCGATAGGTCTGACCGTCGTATTCGTAGTCGGCTTCGCCCGCCAGATCGGCATTGCCCACCGCGACGCCACCGCCGCCTTCACTTTCCAGGCGACCGACTTCCTTGCTGGTGGGTTTGAATTGCAGGTCGATGAAGTCACTGAACGCTTGCGCGACATTTGGCAGCGAAACCCGGTCTTGTGGGCGTTTCGGCCCGGCCAGGCTGGCTTCGACGCTGGCCATGTCCAGCGCCAGGGTGTCGGTGAACACCGGTTCCTGGCCCGGCAAGCGCCACAGGCCCTGGGCTTTGCTGTAGGCCTCGACCAGTTTCACGGTTGCCAGTGGGCGACCGGACAGGCGCAGGTACTCGAGCGTGATGTCGTCGACCGGGAAGAAGCCGCAGGTGGCGCCGTATTCAGGGGCCATGTTGGCGATGGTCGCGCGGTCGGCCAGCGGCAGGTCGGCGAGGCCATCGCCATAGAATTCGACGAATTTACCGACCACGCCTTTCTTGCGCAGCATCTGCGTGACGGTCAGCACCAGGTCGGTGGCGGTGATGCCTTCCTTGAGCTTGCCGGTGAGTTTGAAACCGATCACTTCCGGAATCAGCATCGACACGGGCTGGCCGAGCATCGCCGCTTCCGCTTCGATCCCGCCGACGCCCCAACCGAGCACGCCGAGGCCATTAATCATGGTGGTGTGGGAATCGGTGCCGACCAGCGTGTCGGGGAAGGCGTAAGTGCGGCCGTCCTCGTCCTTGGTCCAGACCGTGCGGCCGAGGTATTCCAGGTTGACCTGGTGGCAAATGCCCGTGCCCGGAGGCACCACGCTGAAGTTGTCGAAGGCGCTCTGGCCCCAGCGCAGGAACGCGTAACGTTCACCGTTGCGCTGCATTTCGATGTCGACGTTCTGTTCGAAGGCGCTGGAACTGCCGAATTTGTCGACCATCACAGAGTGGTCGATCACCAGATCCACGGGGGAGAGCGGGTTGATTCGCTGCGGGTCACCCCCGGCCTTGGCCATGGCGGCGCGCATGGCGGCCAGGTCAACCACGGCAGGCACGCCGGTAAAGTCCTGCATCAATACCCGCGCGGGGCGGTATTGAATTTCGCGGTCGGAGCGACGCTCCTTGAGCCAGGCGGCAATCGCCCGGAGGTCGGCGCCGGTGACGGTTTTTTCATCTTCCCAGCGCAACAGGTTTTCCAGCAGCACTTTCAACGACATTGGCAGCTTGTCCAGGTCGCCCAGACTTTTGGCGGCGTCCGGCAAGCTGAAATAGTGATAGTTCTTGTCGTCGACTTGCAGGGTTTTAAGGGTGTTCAGGCTATCGAGGGACGGCATTGCGATCACTCCTTTGAGTCCGCACGGCTACGGACTGAGGGGACGGACAGAGCATTAAAACTAGCCCTGTTTTAAGTAGCTGGCTAATAACTGGACTCTATCGACAAGTCCGAGGTTCCGAACTCGGCTATCATGCGCCGGTTTTCGTGACAGGCTTTGCTTCAACGCAAGCCTGGGCATCGCGCAGTGGCTGAATTCTTCGCCAACTGCCCAGGAGTAAGAATGAACACCCTCTTTATGCATTGCCGGCCGGGCTTCGAAAGCGAAGTCTGTTCCGAGATTTCCGAACACGCCGCACGGCTGAACGTGGCCGGTTATGCCAAGGCCAAGACCGCCAGCGCCTGCGCTGAATTCATCTGCACCGAAGAAGATGGCGCCGAGCGCCTGATGCGCGGCCAGCGGTTTGCTGAGCTGATCTTCCCGCGCCAATGGGCGCGCGGGATCTTCATCGATCTGCCGGAAACCGACCGCATCAGCGTGATCATCGCGCACATGGCGGACTTCCCGCTGTGCGGCAGCCTGTGGCTGGAAATGGTCGACACCAACGATGGCAAGGAGCTGTCGAACTTCTGCAAGAAATTCGAAGGCCACCTGCGCAAGGCGCTGATGGCGGCCGGCAAGTTGGTCGAAGATGCACACAAGCCGCGCCTGCTGCTGACCTTCAAAAGCGGCCGCGAAGTGTTCATGGGTCTGGCCGAGTCCAACAACTCGGCGATGTGGCCGATGGGCATTCCGCGCCTGAAGTTTCCCCGTGAAGCGCCGAGCCGTTCGACGTTGAAGCTGGAAGAGGCGTGGCACCATTTTATCCCCCGCGATCAATGGGATGAGCGCCTGCACAGCGACATGACCGGCGTCGACCTCGGTGCCGCCCCCGGCGGCTGGACCTGGCAACTGGTCAACCGCGGCATGCTGGTGACCGCGATCGACAACGGCCCGATGGCCGAAAGCTTGATGGACACTGGTCTGGTGCAGCACTTGATGGCCGACGGTTTCACCTTCAAGCCCAAGCAGCCGGTGGACTGGATGGTCTGCGACATTGTCGAGAAACCGGCGCGCAACGCCGCGATGCTTGAAGAATGGATTGGCGAGGGGCATTGCCGCGAAGCGGTGGTCAACCTCAAGCTGCCGATGAAACAGCGTTACGCCGAAGTGAAGCGTTTGCTGGAGCGCATTGCCGATGGCTTCAAGGAGCGCGGCATTCGGGTCGAGATCGGCTGCAAGCAGCTGTACCACGACCGCGAAGAAGTGACTTGTCACCTGCGCCGCATTGATGTGAAAAAACCGAAATCCCGCTGATACACACCGCACCCCCTTGTAGGAGCGAGGCTTGCCCGCGAAGCTTTTGGCGTCCTCGAGGGCCCCTTCGCGGGCAAGCCTCGCTCACAGGGGGGGCGGTGTACGACATAGATGACCGAACACCCGGCAATGCGCGACAATGCCGGCCAGTTTCAGGAGTGAATCATGAGTGAAATGCTTGATACACCGGTAGACGGCACCCTCGACGCCACCGGCCTCAACTGCCCGGAACCGGTGATGATGCTGCACCAACACATCCGTGACTTGGCACCCGGCGGCCTGCTCAAGGTGATCGCGACCGATCCCTCGACCCGTCGCGACATTCCCAAGTTCTGCGTGTTTCTCGACCACGAACTGGTCGCGCAGCACGAAGAGGCAGGCACCTACCTCTACTGGATCCGCAAAAAACTCGCTTAGCCCGCTGAATGACTGATGCGGATCCGCTTGCGTGCACTGCGCGTCAGGCGGATCGACAGCATCAGCGCCGCGCAGCTCAGACCCACGATCAAACCCTGCCACAGCCCGCTCGGGCCGCTCGGCGTGCCGAACCAGTCGGTCAGGCCCAAGGCGTATCCCACCGGCAAACCGATGCCCCAATAGGCGAACAGGGTCAGGATCATCGTCACCCGCGTGTCCTGATAACCGCGCAGGGCGCCGGCGGCGGTGACTTGAATCGCGTCGGAAAACTGGAACAGCGCCGAATACACAATCAACATCGCCGCCACTCGAATCACCGTCGGATCAGCCGTGTAGATCGTTGCAATGTGTTCGCGCAACAACAGCATCACGCTCGCCGAAATACAGGCATAAGCCAGCGCCGTGCCCATGCCGACACCGGCGGCGAAGCGGGCTTCGCGCGGCTCCTCGCGTCCGAGTGCCTGGCCGACCCGCACGGTCACGGCCATGCCAAGGGAATAAGGGATCATGAACACCAGCGAGCTGAAGTTCAGGGCGATCTGATGTCCGGCCACCACGGTGGCGCCGAGGCTGCCGATCAGCAGGGCGATTACCGCGAAGATGCTCGACTCGGCGAACACCGCGATACCGATCGGCAGGCCGATACCGAGCAGGCGTTTGATCACCGACCATTGCGGCCAGTCGAAACGGCTGAACAACTCACTCGACCGATACGCCGGCGCCCAGCGCTCCCACCCGGCCATGCCCAGCGCCATCACCCACATCACGATCGCCGTGGCCCAGCCGCACCCGACACCGCCCATGGCCGGCACACCGAAGTGGCCATAGATGAAGATGTAGTTCAGCGGAATATTCAGCGCCAGCCCACACAGACCGAGGACCATCGCCGGGCGTGTACGCCCCAGGCCGTCACTGAAACAACGCAACACATGGTAGAAGGCGACGGCGGGCAAGCCGCTGGCGATACCGTGCAGGTACTGCATGCAGGGGCCGATCAGCTCGGGATCGACCTTCATCATGTGCAGGATCGGTTCGGCGCTCAACAGCATGCCGGTCGCCATCAAACCCACCACGAAGGCCAGCCATAACGCCTGACGCACGATCGGGCCGATTTCGCTGTGGGTGCCGGCACCGAAGCGCTGGGCGACTTTCGGGGTGGTGGCCAGCAAGGTGCCGGTCATCAGCAGAAACACCGGAACCCAGATCGAGTTGCCGAGCGCCACGGCCGCCAGATCACGCGGGCCAACCCGTCCCGCCATCACGGCATCGACGAAGCCCATAGCGGTGGTCGCCAGTTGCGCGATCATGATCGGCAGCGCCAGGCCGAGCAGGTTTTTCAGCTCCAGGCGCACCCGGGCCGGGCGGGTGAGGGAAGTAGCGGCGGGGCGGTCAGTCACAGAATTCAAGAGCGAAACGTCCAAAGATTTTGATGCACGAGGCGGCGCATTCTACGCCTTGACGCAGTGGTCAGGAAAAGTGCTGTGTTAGCTATTTGTAATCATCGACCCGCTTTCATGCCGAGCATTATTGTGGCGAGGGAGCTTGCTCCCGCTGGGTCGCGCAGCGGCCCCCCCATTCAAGCGACCTGGTTTCAACAGGCACACCGCGTGCAAAGGTTTTGGGACTGCTGCGCAGTCCAGCGGGAGCAAGCTCCCTCGCCACAGGGTATGGAGTGACCTTAATGCCCGCTGGCCCACTACAGTCATCTCCGCCTACACTGCCAACCCGCCAAAGGAGCCTGCCATGCTGATTGTTGCCGACGAAAATATCCCGCTGCTCGATGCCTTCTTTGAAGGATTCGGCGAAATCCGCCGGGTACCGGGACGCTCCATCGACCGCGCCACCGTCGAACAGGCCGATGTGCTGCTGGTGCGCTCAGTGACCAACGTCAATCGCGCGTTGCTCGAAGGCAGCAAGGTGCGATTTGTCGGCACCTGCACCATCGGCACGGATCACCTGGATCTGGATTACTTTCAGCGGGCCGGCATCACCTGGTCCAGCGCGCCCGGCTGCAATGCCCGGGGCGTGGTCGACTACGTGCTCGGCAGTTTGCTGACCCTGGCCGAAATCGAAGGCGCTGACCTGACTCAGCGCACCTATGGCATCGTCGGTGCCGGTGAAGTGGGCGGCCGATTGGTCAAGGTTCTGCAAGGTCTGGGCTGGAACGTGCTGGTCTGCGATCCGCCAAGGCAAGCCGCAGAAGGTGGCGATTACGTCAGCCTTGAACAGATCATCGAGCAGTGCGACGTCATCAGTCTGCACACCCCTTTGAAGAAACACGGCGCACAGTCGACCTGGCATCTGTTCGATAAAAATTGTCTGAATCAACTCAAGCCTGGCACCTGGCTGATCAACGCCAGTCGTGGCCCAGTGATCGACAACGCCGCCCTGCGCCAGGTGTTGTTGCAACGCGAAGACCTGCAAGCGGTGCTCGACGTTTGGGAAGGCGAACCTGAAGTCGATGTCGCGCTGGCTGAACTCTGCGTGCTGGCAACGCCGCACATCGCCGGCTACAGCCTTGATGGCAAACAACGGGGGACGGCGCAGATCTATCAGGCGTATTGCGAATTCATCGGGCAACCGGCCCAGGTCAGCTTGAGCCATCTGCTGCCAGCGCCGTGGTTGTCGCACGTGACCCTGCACGCTGAGAGCGATCCCGCCTGGGCGCTGGCGATGCTGTGCCGCGGCGTGTACGACCCGCGCCGGGACGATGCAGATTTCCGTCGCAGCCTTGTAGGCAGCGTGAGCGAGCAGCGTGCGGCGTTTGATGCATTGCGCAAAAACTATCCATCGCGCCGGGAGATCGATGGGTTGCAGGTGCGGGTCGAGGGGGATTCGCCTGAGTTGCTGAAGATTGTGGCGGCGCTGGGTGCAACGGCTGTCTAGAGATCGAGCTGGCCCTTTCGCGGGCAAGCCTCGCTCCTACAGGGTTTGGGTGTTCGCTAAATAGGTGGACGACTCAAAACCTGTGGGAGCGTGGCTTGCCCGCGAATGGCTGCACCGCAATTCCCGGATAAGCACCCACAAAAAACCCGGCCATCAGGGCCGGGTCAAGAAGACGGTGGCTATATCACTTTTGTTCGGCAGGCTTGACCAATCGCTTATCCAGTTCGCTGCAGGCTTGCTGGATCATGTCTTCAGTGATCGGTACTTCGCGCCCATCCTTATCAATAATTGAGCAACCCAGAGACTGGTCTGGCTGTGTGCGGATCACTTGAATCTTGTCTTCGCTGCTGTTTTGCAAGGACATGGCCTGTCTCCTCATCAGGTTGTGTACCTACTTTAAAACCGCCAGGTGACCGGGCTGTGACAACTCCCTGCGATCTTTCCAGGGCGGCAACATCAGTCCACCAGAAATAGCGCAGTGTTGCCACCCGGACTTTAGACCAATAGCGTCTAGGCGATAGTCGTTGTGGTCATAATTAACCTGACTCATTGTGATTTACAGAGTTCCTCCCCACTTAAGCGGTATAGGCTGGCCCCATCAATTGCGTACTGGATAACCCGATGCTCTCTGCCCGTCACCGCCGCGCGATTCGCCTGACCAGCCGTTTTCTTGCCCCTTATCGCTGGCCGGCCCTTGGCGCCTTGCTCGCGCTGATCATCACCGCCGGCATCACCTTGTCGATGGGGCAGGGCATTCGCTTGCTGGTGGATCAGGGATTCATGACCCAATCGGCGCATTTGCTCAACCAGACCATCGGCCTGTTCATGGTGCTGGTAGTCGGGCTGGCGATAGGCACCTTTGCGCGCTTTTATCTGGTGTCGTGGATCGGCGAGCGTGTGGTCGCGGACATCCGCAAGCAAGTGTTCAACCACCTGGTTTACCTGCATCCGGGGTTCTATGAGGACAATCGCAGCTCCGAGATCCAATCACGGCTGACCGCCGACACCACGTTGCTGCAATCAGTGATCGGTTCTTCGCTGTCGTTGTTCCTGCGCAATTTGCTGATGGTGATCGGCGGGATCGTCTTGCTGTTTATCACCAACCCCAAACTCACCAGCATCGTGGTCGTGGCGTTGCCGCTGGTGATCGCGCCGATCCTGATTTTCGGCCGTCGGGTACGCAGCTTGTCGCGCCTGAGTCAGGACCGGATTGCCGACATCGGCAGCTACGTCTCCGAAACCCTCGGCCAGATAAAAACCGTGCAGGCCTATAACCATCAAGTCCAGGACGAGCAACGCTTCGCCGTGACCGTGGAGGAGGCGTTCACCACGGCGCGCAAACGTATTTTCCAACGGGCCTGGCTGATTACGCTGGTGATCGTGCTGGTGCTGGGCGCGGTGGGCGTGATGCTGTGGGTCGGCGGGATGGACGTGATCGCCGGACGGATCTCGGCAGGTGAACTGGCGGCCTTCGTCTTCTACAGTCTGATCGTCGGCAGCGCCTTCGGCACATTGAGCGAAGTGATCGGGGAGTTGCAGCGAGCGGCGGGTGCGGCCGAGCGGATTGCCGAATTGCTGCGCTCGGAAAACATCATCCAGCCGCCAGCCTCAGGGTTGGTCACCTTGCCTGATCGGGTAGAAGGCAATCTGGTATTGCGCGATGTGCGCTTTTCCTACCCGTCGCGACAGGAAAGCTATGCCGTCGATGGCTTGAGTCTGACCATCAATGCGGGCGAAACCCTCGCTCTGGTCGGCCCGTCCGGTGCCGGTAAATCCACCGTGTATGACCTGCTGCTGCGTTTTTACGATCCCGCCTCGGGACAGATCCTGCTGGATGACGTGCCGCTGACCCAACTCGATCCGCTCGACCTGCGTCGCTGCTTCGCGTTGGTCTCGCAAAACCCGGCACTGTTCTTCGGCAGCATCGAAGAGAACATCCGCTACGGCAACCCGACGGCAACCCTGGCCCAGGTCCAGGAAGCGGCGAAAATCGCCTACGCTCACGACTTCATCGAGCAAATGCCCAACGGCTACCAGACCCACCTGGGCGACGGCGGCCTCGGGTTGTCCGGCGGCCAGCGCCAACGCCTGGCCATTGCCCGGGCACTGCTGGTGGACGCGCCGATCCTGTTGCTGGACGAGGCCACCAGCGCCCTCGACGCCCAAAGCGAACACCTGATCCAGCAAGCCCTGCCGAGCCTGATGAAAAACCGCACCACCCTGGTCATCGCCCACCGCTTGGCCACGGTAAAAAATGCCGACCGGATCGCGGTGATGGATCAGGGAAAACTGGTGGCGATAGGGACGCATCAGGAACTGATTGCGAACAATGCGCTGTATGCGCGGCTGGCGGCGTTGCAGTTTAGTGATGGGCACGAAGCGGCATGAATGAGAGCTGCTGAATGTGATCGGGTTCGGGCATTATGTCGGCCTGAGTTGCGAGCCTGGATGAGGATATGAGCCGTTATCAACCACCGTTGACCCTGACCACCAGAATGCTGGCGTTGATCGCCGGGATCAGCGAACAAATCGGTCAGCTGACGGCTGTGGACGAACGCTTGCAGACGCCTCAACTACGTCGTAGCAATCGAATTCGCACGATTCAGGCTTCCTTGGCGATCGAGAACAACACGCTCAGCATCGAGCAGGTGACTGCCGTTCTGGCAGGGCGACGGGTTCTTGGTCTGCCGCGAGAAATCCAGGAAGTGCGTAACGCTTTTGCGGCTTATGAAGCCATGTCTGAATGGCGGTCGAGCAGCCGGGCTGACCTGCTGAGGGCACATGAATTGCTCATGGGCGGATTGATTGACGACTGCGGGCAGTTTCGTCGAGCCGGTGTGGGTATTTACCGTGGCGAGCAGTTGGTCCACATGGCACCGCCGCCGAGTCGCGTTGCCCATCTGATGGACGATTTGCTGGAGTGGCTCAGCGATTCGGATTGGCATCCATTGATCGTCAGCTGTGTCTTCCACTACGAGTTCGAATTTATTCATCCCTTCGCCGACGGAAATGGGCGAATGGGGCGACTCTGGCAAACCTTGATACTCAGTCAGTGGCGGCCGGTGTTGGCTTATCTGCCAGTCGAAGCGGTGATTCGAGAGCAGCAAGACGCCCATTACGCTGCGTTGTCGACAGCCGATCAGATGGCTGAATCAACGCCTTTTGTCGAGTTCATGTTGCAGGCGTTGAGCGTTGCGCTTGGTGAGGCTGCCCAAAGCGAACCGGCGACCGACCAAGTGACCGACCAAGTAGCCGACCAAGTAACCGACCAAGTAGCGAAACTGCTCATTGCCCTGCGTGGAAGCGCTCCACTCAGGGTTAACGATCTGATGGCTGAGGTCGGGCTGGCTCACAAGGCAACCTTTAGGGCTAACTATCTCAAGCCGGCATTAGCTGTCGGCTTCATTGAAATGACTGATCCCGATTCCCCTCGCAGTCCAGTTCAAAGGTATCGCCTGACCGAGCTTGGCGAACGGACGGCGGTGCGGTACTGATCAGCGTTTGAATATCATAAAAAATGCCCGCATTTTTCAATGCGGGCATTTTTTTTGCGCGTCAAATCACGATCACTGATCGTCAAAGTACCGCTCATGCCAATCCACCAGCGGTTGTGGCGAGTTGAGTTTCTGGCCGTAGATCACCGAGTAGGACAACACGTTCTGAACGTACTGACGGGTTTCGTCGAACGGGATGCTTTCCACCCACACGTCGAAGCTCAGGTGGTCCGCACCGCGCAGCCACTGGCGTACGCGGCCGGGGCCGGCATTGTAGGCGGCGGAGGCAAGGACGCGGTTGCCGTTGAACTGGCTGTGGACCTGGCTCAGGTAAGCGGCGCCGAGCTGGATGTTCTTGTCCGGGTCGAACACTTGCTGCGGCGAAGCCAGGGGGATGCTGAACTTGCGCGCGGTTTCCTTGGCGGTGCCGGGCATCAGCTGCATCAGGCCGCTGGCGCCGACGCCGGAACGGGCGTCGGCCATGAAGGCGCTTTCCTGGCGGGTAATGGCGAACACCCAGCTCGAGTGCAAACCGCGAACCTTGGCTTCACGCACCAGGGTCTCGCGGTGAGCCATCGGGAAGCGGATGTCCAGATCGTCCCAGTACTGCGCCTGGCTGATGGTGCGGATTGCCGGGAAATACCATTTCAGGTCGTAGGCCAGTTTCGCCTGGGCGACCATTTCGTCACGGCTGAAGTGACGGCTGACGTGGTACCACTCGCGACGACCGTCGACGATCTGCCCGCGGGCGTGGAATTCAAGGGCGCGACGAATGCCCGGTGTGTTGCGCACTTTGTTCATCAGTGCCTGGCTCATCACCAACGGTTTGTTCATCAACGAATAAGGGGACTGCGAACGATCGGCGGCGAGAAAACCATAGAAATCGCGCTCGCGGGCGAGGTTCTTGTACAGCGTCTGCACTTCCGGGTTCTGCGGCTGCGCCAGTTCCAGGCTGCGGGCTTGCCAGTAGCGCCAGCGGTTGGTGATCGCCAGATCCTGCGGCAAGCGACGGGTCAACTGATAGGCATCGTCCCAGCGGGCCAGACGCAACAGCAGGCGCAGACGCCATTCGGACACGGTGTTGTCGCGCAGTTCCGGGTCGTACTTGGTCATCACCTCCAGCGCGCGAGGGTCGAAACGTTTGGCGAGGGTCAAGCCGATTTCGCGGGCAATCGCCACTTTTTCATCGCGGGAGAAGTGCATGCTGCTGGCATAGCCGTCGAGCAGGTCCATGGCCTTGTCCGGGTCCTGGCGGGCCAGGCGGCGCAGGCCGAGGCTGACCACGTCGGACATCGGTTCGTCGGCTGGGGTGAAGCGCGACGGCTGGTTCAGCAGTTCAGGTTTCTGCGCCACATCCACCAGCAATCGACCGCGCGGGGCGAGGGTGGCCATACCGTTGACCAGGCTGTTGGCCAGTGGATAGTTGCGCGCCTGGGCGGCGAGCTTGGCGCGCTCCCAGCGTTTTTGTTCGGTCAGTTGACCTTCGGCGGCCCATTGCCCGAACAGCGCGTCGCAGGCGGCGGGCTGGGATTTGCCGGTCAGCCAGAGTTTGTTCGCGTTGGCGTAGCCTTCGGCTTTCTGGTTATGACTGATCTGGTACTGCGCGTTCAGGCAGTCCAGTTCGGTGAAATTGAGCTTGGGGTCGTAGTATTTGACGAAGGTCGCCCAGTCGCCGCGTTCGGCCAGCCAGCGCAGCCAGCGCAATTTCATCCAGTTGGCCTGAGGCAGGTCACCGTGTTCGGAGAGGAATTTTTCGATTTCGGCATTGCTGGCGGTTTTCAGCCGCGCGGTCAGCTCGTCGTAGGCCAGATAAGGCTCCAGTGGATAATCGCTGAGGGCCTGGCTGTAGCGAAAGTAAGGGCCGGTGTCGCCCTTGGCCAAGGCACGCTTGGCCTCATCGTAATATTGGCGCTGGGTGGACAGGTCCACCGCCTGGGCGGTTTGAACGGCAGCGGCAGAAAGAAGCAAGCAAGATAAAAAACTGAAGAGGCGACTGCGCATGAGACGTCCGGGCATAGAAATCACGACAAGTGCAGACTTAACCTGCACTGAATTATCTGTAGCTTAGCCTTTTGCCAGCAGCAGGCGAAAGCTTTGCCGGCCTCTCGGCACAAGTTCGCAACAATTGTCATGCAGAGTGCTTCGACATTGAAATTGCCGGCCTTCTGAAGCCTCAAGTCAGGTAGAATGCGCGCCCGGTTTTTGGAGAAGCTCATGACCCTGCTCAAATTCAGCGATGTGTCCCTTGCTTTCGGCGCTATGCCGTTGTTGGACAAGGTGTCCTGGCAGATCGCCCGTGGTGAGCGGGTGTGCATCATCGGCCGCAACGGCACTGGCAAGTCCAGCATGATGAAGCTCGTCAAGGGCGACCAGAAGCCCGACGAAGGCTCCGTTTGGCGCGCGCCCGGCCTCAAGATTGGCGAATTGCCGCAAGAATTGCCGGTAGCCGACGAGCGGACCGTGTTTGACGTCGTGGCTGAAGGCCTGGACGGTGTCGGAGAGCTGCTCGCGCAGTATCACCACCTGAGCCAGAACATCGTCACCGACGCCGACCTGGACAAGCTGATGCACGTCCAGCACGACCTCGAAGCCCGCGATGGCTGGCGTTTGCAGCAACTGGTCGACAGCACCTTGAGCCGTCTGCAGTTGCCCGCCGACAAGACCCTCGCCGAATTGTCCGGCGGCTGGCGCCGTCGCGTCCTGCTGGCCCAGGCCCTGGTTTCCGAACCGGACCTGCTGCTGCTCGACGAACCGACCAACCACCTGGACATCGGTGCAATCGCCTGGCTCGAAGAAGCGCTGAAGGATTTCCAGGGCGCCGTGCTGTTCATCACGCACGACCGTTCATTCCTGCAAAACCTCGCGACGCGCATTCTGGAACTGGATCGCGGCGGCCTGATCGACTGGAACGGCGACTACGCCAGTTTCCTGGTGCACAAAGAAGCCTCCCTGGCCGCTGAAGAAACTGCCAACGCGCTGTTCGACAAGAAGCTGGCCCAGGAAGAAGTCTGGATCCGTCAGGGCATCAAGGCCCGTCGTACCCGTAACGAAGGCCGCGTACGCGCATTGAAAGCCTTGCGCGTCGAGCGCAGCGAACGTCGCGAGCGTACCGGCAAGGCCAACATTCAGCTGGACACCGCTGACAAATCCGGCAAGCAGGTGATGGTCCTCGAGAACGTGAGCTTCGCTCACCCGGGTGGCCCGTTCCTGATCAAGGATTTCTCGATGGTCCTGACGCGCGGCGACCGTATCGGTCTGCTCGGCGCCAACGGTACCGGCAAGACCACGCTGCTGAAGCTGATGCTTAGCGGTCTGCAGCCTACCAGCGGCACAGTGGAAGAGGGGACGCGCATTGACGTTGCCTACTTCGACCAGTTGCGCCATCAGTTGGACCTGGAAAAGACCGTGATCGACAACGTGGCCGAAGGTCGCGACTTCATCGATATCGATGGTCAGAGCCGCCACGTGCTGAGCTACCTCGGCGACTTCCTGTTCAGCCCGCAGCGTGCCCGCACGCCGGTCAAGGCGCTGTCGGGTGGTGAGCGTGCTCGTCTGTTACTGGCCAAACTGTTCAGCAAGCCGGCGAACCTGCTGGTCCTCGATGAACCGACCAACGACCTCGATGTGGAAACCCTCGAGCTGCTGGAAGAGGTCTTGCTGACCTTCAACGGCACCGTGCTGATGGTCAGTCACGACCGGGCATTCCTCGACAACGTGGTCACCAGCACCCTGGTCTTCGAAGGTGAAGGCAAGGTGCGCGAATACGTCGGTGGTTACCAGGACTGGCTGCGTCAGGGCGGCTCGCCGCGTCTGCTGGGCGTGACCGAGAGCAAATCCGGCAAGGCCGACCTGACCTCTGCGGTCGTGACGGCGGATGCGGCGCCGGTTGCTGCGGCAGTCGAAGCGCCGGTGGCGAAGAAGAAGCTCAGCTACAAATTGCAGCGTGAGCTCGAGATGTTGCCGGCCCAGATCGAAGCCATGGAACAGCAGATCGCTGCCGTCGAGGCGCAGATGGCCGATGCCGGTTTCTACCAACGTCCTGCAGCCGAGACCGCTGCCGTGATTGCTCAGCTTGAGCAGTTGCAGGCTGAACTCGACGTGATGGTCGAGCGTTGGGCCGAGCTGGATGCCTGATTGATCCCGTAACAAAAAAGCCCGGCGCTCAGTGATGAGCGCCGGGCTTTTCGTATGGAATGCGATCTACAAGTTGCTATAGATCCCCTGTGGGAGCGAGCCTGCTCGCGATGAGGCCCTGTCAGTCGATATCAATGTTGACTGACAGGGCCTCATCGCGAGCAGGCTCGCTCCCACAGGGTACGGGTTGTCAGCTTTTGATCAGGCGCACCGCGAGCACATCGCATGGCGCACCGTGCAGCACGTCATTGGCCGTCGAGCCCAGCAGCAATGCCAGGCCGTGTCGGCCATGGCTGCCCACCACGATAAGGTCGCAGGTTTGTTCCTTGGCCAGGTGATGAATCTCCTGGCGTGGCTGGCCGTAGGTTAGGTGGCTGTATTCTTTGGTGAGTTCAGGATATTTCAGGATCAGTCGGTCCAGACGTTCCTTGGCCTGATCAAACTGCTGCTGTTGCAGTTGTGACAGGTCCATGGGGACGTCGCCGCCAAAGGCCATGGCCATCGGTTCGACGATGTGGACCAAGGATAATTTCGCGCCATTGCTCACTGAAAGCTCGCGAGCACGGTGGATTACAGGGTCGCACTCTTCGGTTAGATCTACAGCGACCAGAATATGGTGGTAGGGCATGAGGTGCTCCTCCTGAGGATTGCAATATTGGTAAGTATGGCTGGTTTCAAGCGCAATGGTTCCAAAGTGACTCAAAGCGCCCATCAAGAATCGGGAGTACAGATATGACGGTCTGGATAGTGGTGTCAATCCTGCTGGTGGTACTGAGTCCGCTGGCGTGGTTGCGGCCGTCCCGTGGACAGAGCGGGCGTATGGCCTTGCGCATGGAAGCGCGGCGAATCGGCTTGGCCATGCAGCTTGCGCCCCAGGAGTGGCCGCACTGGCTGAGCCAGGAGCCGCCGAGCCCTTGCGCCCAGTACCATCGGCCACGTCGTGGCAATCAACCAGCGTGCTGGAGTTACTGGCAAAAGTCGCCGGGTGTGTGGGTGAACCAGTGGCAGGAGATTTGCGAAGATCGAGCGCTGCTCAATCATTTCGAAAAATTGCCAGCCAACGTCTACAAGGTTGAAGCGGACAAGCAGATGATCACTCTGTACTGGGGCGAGAAGGGCGAAGCGACGGTTTTGCAAGACATCGATGCGGTGCTGAAAGCGCTGGCATGATTCACGGACATTTCGCGCTGCAATGGCGCGAAACCTCCGACAGACAGGCAATAAAAAGCCCGACATCATCATCGGGCTGGGGTTGGCCAGGCAGGCCGGTAATTCTTTGTGGCGCAGATCTTACGCTTGGTGTTCGCCAAAAGTGTTCAATTTTTTTTCCGAATGTCCCGCCAGCGTAGCCTGTTAAACAAAGGCTGCAGTGAATTAGGGCGACTTTTCTAACTATTGATCCTATGAATGACTCCACATGCTTAGGCGTGTTGAAGATCTTCGCAGTACGGAAATGACCGGAAAGTCGCGTTTCAACCCGTATTTTGGGCGATTGACAATTGCCGGAAATTCCGTGAAGGTGACGTACCCAAATCAAACGGGCGTATGAATTGAGCGTTTGTATTTCAGACCGCTCCTACAGAATCCCGACTATCGCGTTGGCGGGTGTGCCGGGTGGATTGGCGTAGCATCGACGATAAGCGTCCCTGCCAAGCCATTCGCCTGCGTCCGACGTGTACTGTTCAGCTTCCATATCGTGGAGATCAGTTGATGATTTACGAAGGTAAAGCCATCACGGTTAAGGCTCTTGAAAGTGGCATCGTCGAATTGAAATTCGACCTCAAGGGTGAGTCCGTCAACAAGTTCAACCGTCTAACCCTGAACGAACTTCGTCAGGCCGTAGACACTATCAAGGCAGATGCTTCGATCAAGGGTGTGATCGTCAGCAGTGGCAAGGACGTCTTCATCGTCGGCGCCGACATCACCGAATTTGTCGAGAACTTCAAGCTGCCTGATGCAGAGCTTGTTGCTGGCAACTTGGAAGCCAACAAGATTTTCAGCGATTTCGAGGACCTCAACGTCCCGACTGTCGCCGCGATCAACGGCATCGCTCTGGGTGGCGGTCTGGAAATGTGCCTGGCGGCGGACTACCGCGTCATGTCCACCAAGGCCAAGATCGGTCTGCCGGAAGTCAAACTGGGCATCTACCCGGGCTTCGGCGGTACCGTGCGTCTGCCGCGCCTGATCGGTGCCGACAACGCCATCGAGTGGATTGCCGCCGGTAAGGAAAACCGTCCTGAAGACGCGCTGAAAGTAGGCGCCGTCGATGCAGTGGTTGCCCCTGAGAAACTGCAGGAAGCGGCCCTGGAGCTGATCAAGCGCGCCATCTCCGGCGAGTTTGACTACAAGGCCAAGCGTCAGCCGAAGCTGGAAAAGCTGAAACTGAACGCCATCGAACAAATGATGGCCTTCGAAACCGCCAAGGGTTTCGTGGCCGGTCAAGCCGGTCCGAACTATCCGGCACCGGTCGAAGCGATCAAGACCATCCAGAAAGCCGCGAACTTCGGTCGTGACAAGGCGCTGGAAATCGAAGCCGCCGGTTTCGTCAAGCTGGCCAAGACCTCTGCCGCGCAGAGCTTGATCGGTCTGTTCCTGAACGATCAGGAACTGAAGAAAAAGGCCAAGGCCTACGACGAAATCGCCAAGGACGTGAAGCAGGCCGCTGTATTGGGCGCCGGCATCATGGGTGGCGGCATCGCTTATCAGTCGGCCTCAAAAGGTACGCCGATCCTGATGAAGGACATCAACGAGCACGGCATCGAGCAGGGCCTGGCTGAAGCCGCCAAGCTGCTGGTCGGCCGCGTTGATAAAGGTCGCATGACCCCGGCGAAAATGGCTGAAGTGCTCAATGGCATTCGTCCGACCCTGTCCTACGGTGATTTCGGTCACGTTGACCTGGTCGTCGAAGCCGTCGTCGAGAACCCGAAGGTCAAGCAAGCCGTTCTGGCCGAAGTCGAAGACAAGGTCAAAGAGGACACCATCCTCGCGTCCAACACCTCGACCATTTCCATTACCTTGCTGGCCAAGGCCCTCAAGCGTCCGGAAAACTTCGTCGGCATGCACTTCTTCAACCCGGTGCACATGATGCCGCTGGTCGAAGTGATTCGTGGTGAGAAGTCCAGCGAACTGGCCGTTGCCACCACC
This sequence comes from Pseudomonas sp. LBUM1669, assembly GCF_059695705.1. Classification (NCBI taxonomy): domain Bacteria; kingdom Pseudomonadati; phylum Pseudomonadota; class Gammaproteobacteria; order Pseudomonadales; family Pseudomonadaceae; genus Pseudomonas; species Pseudomonas sp. LBUM1669. Next base: position 2,324,606 of record NZ_CP166784.1, read on the forward strand.
GTTGCCTACGCCAAGAAAATGGGCAAGAACCCGATCGTCGTCAATGACTGCCCGGGCTTCCTGGTCAACCGCGTCCTGTTCCCGTACTTCGGCGGTTTCGCCAAGCTGGTCAGCGCCGGTGTGGACTTCGTCCGTATCGACAAGATCATGGAAAAATTCGGCTGGCCAATGGGCCCGGCGTACCTGATGGACGTGGTCGGCATCGACACCGGCCACCACGGTCGTGACGTGATGGCTGAGGGTTTCCCGGACCGCATGAAAGACGACCGTCGTTCGGCCATCGACGTGCTCTACGAAGCCAAGCGCCTGGGCCAGAAGAATGGCAAGGGTTTCTACGCTTACGAGACCGACAAGAAAGGCAAGCAAAAGAAAGTGGCCGATCCGTCGGTGCTGGAAGTGCTCAAGCCGATCGTTTACGAGCAGCGCGAAGTCACTGACGAAGACATCATCAACTGGATGATGATCCCGCTGTGCCTGGAAACCGTGCGTTGCCTGGAAGACGGCATTGTCGAAACCGCCGCCGAAGCCGACATGGGTCTGGTCTACGGTATTGGTTTCCCTCCATTCCGTGGCGGTGCGCTGCGCTACATCGATTCGATCGGTGTTGCCGAGTTCGTTGCCCTGGCTGACCAGTACGCTGATTTGGGCGCGCTGTACCACCCGACCGCAAAACTGCGTGAAATGGCCAAAACCGGCCAACGGTTCTTCGGTTAAGCGTCCCAACACTTGAGCGAGAGTGAAATTTTATGAGCTTGAATCCAAGAGACGTCGTGATTGTCGACTTCGGTCGTACTCCGATGGGCCGCTCCAAGGGCGGCATGCACCGCAACACCCGCGCCGAAGACATGTCGGCGCACCTGATCAGCAAATTGCTGGAGCGCAACGTCAAGGTTGATCCGAACGAAGTCGAAGACGTGATCTGGGGCTGCGTAAACCAGACCCTGGAGCAGGGCTGGAACATCGCGCGCATGGCGTCCCTGATGACGCAGATCCCGCACACCGCTGCCGGCCAGACCGTCAGCCGCCTGTGTGGTTCGTCGATGAGCGCGCTGCACACTGCCGCACAAGCGATCATGACCGGCAACGGTGACGTATTCGTCGTCGGCGGCGTCGAGCACATGGGTCACGTGAGCATGATGCACGGTGTCGATCCGAACCCGCACATGTCCCTGTACGCGGCGAAAGCCTCGGGCATGATGGGCCTGACCGCTGAAATGCTGGGCAAAATGCACGGCATCACTCGCGAACAACAGGACGCTTTCGGCGTGCGCTCCCACCAGCTCGCCCACAAGGCGACCCTGGAAGGCAAGTTCAAAGACGAAATCATCCCGATGCAGGGCTACGACGAGAACGGTTTCCTGAAACTGTTCGACTACGACGAAACCATTCGTCCGGAAACTACCCTGGAAAGCCTGGCAGCTCTGAAGCCAGCGTTTAATCCGAAGGGCGGCACCGTGACAGCCGGTACCTCGTCGCAGATCACCGATGGTGCTTCGTGCATGATCGTGATGTCGGCACAGCGTGCACAGGACCTGGGCATCCAGCCGCTGGCGGTTATCCGCTCGATGGCGGTGGCAGGTGTGGACCCGGCAATCATGGGCTATGGTCCAGTACCGGCCACTCAGAAAGCACTGAAACGTGCGGGCCTTGGCATTAACGATATCGACTTCTTCGAGCTCAACGAAGCTTTCGCTGCACAGGCCCTGCCAGTGCTGAAAGATCTGAAAGTGCTCGACAAGATGAACGAGAAGGTTAACCTGCACGGCGGCGCGATCGCCCTGGGTCACCCGTTCGGTTGCTCCGGTGCCCGTATCTCCGGCACTCTGCTGAACGTGATGAAGCAGAATGGCGGCACCTTCGGGGTAGCCACCATGTGCATTGGTCTCGGCCAAGGCATCTCCACCGTCTTCGAACGCGTTTAAGCGTTTCGTTGACGGAAGCCGGGGCCAAGTGCCCCGGTTTTTGTTTTTCTGAATTTATTTTTTGTATTTATTTTTAAAAGATTTGAGTGAGGGCCAAACCATGCCGATACAACCTGGGCTCTACCAGCATTACAAAGGTCCGCAGTACCGCGTATTCAGCATCGCGCGGCATTCGGAAACCGAAGAAGAAGTGGTCTTCTACCAAGCCCTGTATGGCGATTACGGCTTTTGGGTGCGTCCCTTGAGCATGTTCCTGGAGTCGGTCGAGGTTGACGGCGAACAGGTACCGCGCTTTGCTTTGGTGCAAGCTGAACCGAGCCTTTTTTCGAAGCCATAAGCTGAGTGCGCGCAAGACCCTGCGCTTGACCTCACCTTGTAGCCACTATATATAGCGGTGCCGCGTCAGGCGCCAACCGCCTTTCACTTCTAGAATTCAGGAATTTTCTGATCCATGGGCAAATCGCTGGTCATTGTGGAATCCCCGGCTAAGGCCAAGACCATCAACAAGTATCTGGGTAACCAATACGTGGTGAAGTCGAGTATCGGCCATATCCGAGACCTGCCCACCAGCGGTTCGGCTAGCGCCAGCAAAGAGCCTGCCGCCAAGCGCGGCAAGGCCGCCGCGGGTGAAGGTCCGGTGCTCACGCCGAAAGAGAAAGCGCGCAAGCAGCTGGTCTCGCGCATGGGTGTCGATCCCGATCATGGCTGGAAAGCCAAGTACGAGATCCTCCCGGGCAAGGAAAAGGTCATCGAAGAGCTGCGCCGGCTCGCCAAAGATGCTGACACCATCTATCTCGCAACCGACTTGGATCGCGAGGGGGAAGCCATTGCCTGGCACCTGCGCGAAGCCATCGGTGGTGACGACAGCCGCTACAAGCGCGTGGTGTTCAACGAAATCACCAAGAAAGCGATCCAGGAAGCCTTCTCCAAACCGGGCGAGCTGGACATTGATCGTGTCAACGCACAACAAGCGCGTCGTTTCCTCGACCGTGTGGTGGGTTACATGGTTTCGCCGCTGCTGTGGGCCAAGGTCGCCCGTGGCCTGTCCGCCGGTCGCGTGCAATCAGTTGCCGTGAAGCTGGTGGTCGAACGCGAACGTGAAATCCGTGCGTTCAACCCGGAAGAATACTGGGAAGTTCACGCCGACCTCGGCACCGCCAAGGGCGCGACTGTGCGCTTTGACGTGGCCCGCGAGAAAGGCGAGGCTTTCAAGCCGCTTAACGAAGCCCAAGCCATGGCTGCGCTGGATAAGCTCAAGGCTTCCAGCTACAGCATCGTCAAGCGCGAAGACAAACCGACCAGCAGCAAGCCGTCGGCACCGTTCATCACGTCCACCCTGCAACAGGCCGCGAGTAACCGCCTGGGCTTCGGCGTGAAGAAAACCATGATGATGGCCCAGCGTTTGTACGAAGCCGGCTACATCACGTATATGCGTACCGACTCCACCAACCTCTCGGTCGATGCCGTGACGATGGCGCGCACCTATATTGAAGGCGAGTTCGGCAAGAAGTACCTGCCGGAAAACCCGAACGTCTACAGCAGCAAGGAAGGCGCACAAGAGGCTCACGAAGCGATTCGTCCGTCCGATGCCAACACCGAGCCAAGCAAGTTGTCGGGCATGGAGCGTGATGCAGAGCGCCTTTACGAGCTGATCTGGCGCCAGTTCCTCGCTTGCCAGATGCTGCCAGCCCAATACCTGTCGACCACGGTCACCGTCGGTGCCGGCGACTTCGAGCTGCGTGCCAAGGGTCGCATCCTGAAGTTCGACGGTTACACCCGCGTCATGCCGCAAATCGCCAAGCCGGGCGATGACGACGTGCTGCCGGACATGGCCCAGGGCGACGCGATGAAGCTGATCAAGCTTGATCCGACCCAGCACTTCACCAAGCCACCGGCGCGTTACTCGGAAGCGAGCCTGGTCAAGGAAATGGAAAAACGCGGCATCGGTCGTCCTTCGACCTACGCGGCGATTATTTCGACCATCCAGGACCGTGGCTACGTCGCGCTGCACAACCGTCGTTTCTACTCGGAAAAGATGGGCGACATCGTGACCGAGCGCCTGGCCGAGAGCTTCTCCAATCTCATGGACTACGGCTTCACGGCCGGCATGGAAGAGAACCTCGATGACGTGGCCCAAGGCGAACGCGACTGGAAAAACGTGCTCGACGAGTTCTACGGCGACTTCAAGAAGAAACTGGAAGTAGCCGAAAGCGCCGAAGGCGGCATGCGCGCCAATCAGCCGGTGATGACTGACATTCCGTGCGTGTTGTGCGGTCGTCCGATGCAGATTCGTACGGCATCGACCGGCGTGTTCCTGGGTTGCTCGGGTTACAGCCTGCCGCCGAAAGAACGCTGCAAGGCCACCGTCAACTTGGTACCGGGCGATGAAATCGCGGCCGACGACGAGGGTGAATCTGAATCCCTGGTATTGCGCGGCAAGCACCGTTGCCCAATCTGCAGCACGGCGATGGACGCTTACCTGCTGGATGAGAAGCGCAAGCTGCACATCTGCGGTAACAACCCGGATTGCGCTGGTTATGAAATCGAAGAGGGCACCTATCGCATCAAGGGCTACGAAGGTCCGAGCCTGGAATGCGACAAGTGCGGCAGCGAGATGCAGCTCAAGACCGGCCGTTTCGGCAAGTTCTTCGGTTGCACCAATGCGACGTGCAAAAACACCCGCAAGCTGCTGAAAAGCGGTGATGCGGCGCCGCCGAAGATGGATCCGGTGAAGATGCCTGAGCTGAAATGCGAAAAGGTCAACGACACTTATATCCTGCGCGACGGTGCTTCCGGCCTGTTCCTGGCGGCCAGCCAATTCCCGAAAAACCGCGAAACGCGTGCTCCGCTGGTCATCGAAATTGTGCCGCACAAGGATGAGATCGATCCGAAGTACCACTTCCTCTGCGAAGCACCGAAGAAAGATCCGGACGGCCTGCCTGCTGTAATCCGTTACAGCCGCAAGACCAAAGAGCAGTACGTGCAGACTGAAGTCGACGGTAAGCCGACTGGCTGGAAGGCGTACTACGACGGCGGCAAGTGGACGGTTGAAGACAAGCGTCCGGCAGCCAAGGCGTAAAAGAGGCTGTACATAAAAGGCCGCATGACAACCCTCGGGTTTTCATGCGGCCTTTTGTTTTGTACTTGCGGTCGGATCGGCTGATCCACGACACTGTCTGACCTGCGTTAAGCAATTATTTCGTTGTGGAGGCTGCCGTCATGGCCCACGAACTCTATACCCGTACCAACCAGAAGATTTATTTCGCCGGCCTGTCGCTGGAAGCGCTCGCCAGAGCCGAAGAGGGGCGGGCGATGAATTCCCTTGCGTTGATTCAAGCTGGGCGCGAGTCGGCGTTGTTTCACCTGTACGGTGCGTTGTTGGGGCTGTGCCATGAAATCGCCGGCTTCTACCGCTTGCCTCAGGCCAATGCTCCTCGGGCAGAGATGCTGTTGACTCGCGAAGTGCTGGAATCCATCGCCATTCCCGAGATGGCTGAGCTGGTCGAGCTGGCCCAAAATCCGGAAACCTGGCTGGCCAAGTTGTTGGCGGCTCATACGGCGATGTTTCAACCGCCTCGCGCTCCTCATAAGCCCAAGGGCGACGTGACTCAGCCGCTCATCCTGGCCGTTAACCTGGATGAAGAAGACGCGCCTGAGGAGTTGAGTCGCGAAGAGCTGGAGAGCTGGCGTCAGAACCTGAAAGGGCTGGCGATCCGGTTTCGCGAAGGCTTGAACGAGTGCTGATCGACTGAGAGCCGGCGGTGCGGTTAAAAGCGCTGCTGGTCAAGTTACCGAGCGAAGCCTGGCCGATGCCTATATAATCCCCGCCTTTCGTGGAGAACAGACCTTTATGCCAACGTCCTTTCTAGAAATTGTCGAGTTACCAGACGGCCGGATCGAGCTGCGCAGGGCCGAGGACGAGGGTTCTCTGGTTACTTTGGATTTCTCCGAGGATGCCAAGGCTTTCCTGCAGGGCCAGCACGTGGAAGTCGCCAAGGCGATGTTGAGCGTCGGTGTCCAGATGGCAGGACGCCTGGTTGAAGGCGAATTCAATACGGATGAAAGTTCGCGGGTTCTTCACTGATCCCACATTCGTCGCTTTTTGCTGATACGGCTACGAACCGGCTTCTCTATCCTTTGAGAAGCCCCGCGCTATGCATTGCGCGCATTGTTGACACGTTAACCCAAGCGAATATTCAGACTCTGCGCATCCCCGGTACGGGCTGCGCTGATCAACTGTTGCCGTGAGTTTGCGTTCAAAGGGTTGAGCCAACTGACAACCGTATGGCTGCGGCCCAAGCGCAAGGCTTCGCAGGTCAACTGCTGAGCGCTCTGAGTGCCGCGAGGTTGTAGCAGCAGGATGCGTTCGCGGTTAAGGCCAGCGTCCCGCAACCACGTCTGAGTCAGGCTGGCGGGCGGGGCGATCAGTGTCAGCCACCGCGCGTCTTGATCCTGGCTCAGTTCCCGGAGAATCGGTGCCAATAGGTTCAGGCAATTCCCGGCCGCACCACGCAGTGAAAGCTCGCTGAAGACTTCGGGTTCGGCGCTCCAGGGCGACTCGACGACGTCTTTCAGGATCGGCGCTAACGGCTGCACCATGAATGCCTCGAACAACGGCAGTTGGGCTTGCTGTGATGTGTGTGGGAACTGCATAAAGCCTCCTTTAGCGGCGAATAACGCCGACGCTCAAGCCTTCGATCACCAGTTCCTGATCTTTCAGGTTGACTTCGATAGGGGCGAATTCAGGGTTTTCGGCAATCAACCAGACCTTGCTTCCATCGCGCTTGAAGCGCTTGACGGTCACTTCATCACCGATCCGCGCCACGACGATCTGGCCATTGCGCGCTTCCCGAGTGGTGTGGACGGCCAACAGGTCGCCGTCGAAAATGCCGACATCCTTCATGCTCATGCCATGAACGCGCAGTAGATAATCAGCGCGCGGATGGAAGAAGGCGGGATTGATGTTGCAGGACTCCTCGATGTGCTGCTGGGCCAGGATCGGCGCACCGGCAGCTACTCGGCCAATAATCGGCAGCGTGGAGTCATCGGCCTTGGCTTCGAAGCCTGGGATGCGAATGCCGCGGGAAGCGCCCGGGGTCATCTCGATCGCACCCTTGCGGGCCAGCGCCTTGAGGTGTTCTTCCGCCGCGTTAGGCGACTTGAAACCCAATTCTTGAGCGATTTCCGCACGGGTCGGTGGGTAGCCGTTGTCTTCGAGGCAGCGTTTGATGAAGGCCAGAATCTCTGCTTGGCGTGGCGTCAGCTTTAGCATATTGATCGCTCTGTCTTTTTATACAGTGACTGGGATTATATACAGTGAAACGGTCTTGGCAATGCCCCTTTTTTCGCGGACTGCTGGACGGTCAATCAGCCTCCTGATTAAAGCCGTACCTTTGTATGGTTAAATAGCTGACCGACCATTCCCAAAACGAACCGGCAGGCTTGACAACGCACAGGCTGAAACGTATGTTTCAAACAAGTGTTTGTCAGGCGGAGTAGCCATGGCCCAGTCGGAAACCGTTGAACGCATTCTTGATGCTGCAGAGCAGTTGTTCGCGGAAAAAGGTTTCGCCGAAACCTCGTTACGCCTGATTACCAGCAAGGCCGGTGTCAATCTGGCGGCGGTGAATTATCACTTCGGTTCGAAGAAGGCGCTGATCCAAGCCGTCTTCTCGCGCTTTCTCGGGCCTTTTTGCCTGAGCCTTGATAAAGAGTTGGAGCGGCGTCAGTCCAAGCCTGAAAACAAGCCGACACTTGAAGAGCTGCTCGAAATCCTTGTTGAGCAAGCCCTCGTCGTGCAGCCGCGCAGCGGCAACGATCTGTCTATCTTCATGCGCTTGCTGGGGCTGGCGTTCAGTCAGAGCCAGGGCCATCTGCGTCGTTATTTGGAAGACATGTACGGCAAGGTGTTCCGCCGCTACATGATGCTGGTCAACGAAGCCGCGCCGCGTATTCCGCCGATCGAACTGTTCTGGCGCGTGCACTTCATGCTCGGCGCCGCGGCATTCAGCATGTCTGGGATCAAGGCGTTGCGGGCCATTGCCGAGACCGATTTCGGCGTCAACACCTCCATTGAGCAAGTGATGCGTCTGATGGTGCCGTTCCTGGCCGCAGGCATGCGTGCCGAAACCGGTGTCACCGACGCGGCCATGGCCACCGCGCAACTGCGTCCGCGCAGCAAGTCAGCCCCGGCTGCCGCCAAGGTTTAACCGCGCATGGGTGGGCGCGGCGACTGACATCCGCTAAGCTAGCCGCCCATGCCGACTCTCGTTCTGAAACCGCTCCCCATTGATATCGCCGACCTGCCGGGCACAGCCCAAGGCGGCGAACGCGTGCGAGCCGGGTTTTTCGTTATCAAGGAATCTCTATGACTGCTGGCCTGCAAGGCTCGTTGATGGTGGACGTCGCCGGTACCTGGCTGACGGCCGAAGATCGCCAATTGTTGCGTCAGCCCGAAGTGGGTGGCCTGATCATTTTCGCTCGTAACATCGAAAACCCGCGCCAGGTGCGCGAATTGAGCGCTGCGATCCGCGCCATTCGTCCCGACTTGCTGCTGGCGGTGGATCAGGAAGGCGGTCGCGTTCAGCGTCTGCGCCAGGGCTTCGTGCGACTGCCGGCGATGCGCGCCATCGCCGACAATCCGAACGCCGAATACCTGGCCGAGCAGTGCGGCTGGATCATGGCCACCGAAGTGCTGGCCGTCGGCCTCGACCTGAGTTTCGCCCCAGTGCTGGACCTGGATTACCAGCGCAGCGCCGTCATCGGCACCCGTTCGTTTGAAGGTGACCCGGAGCGCGCCGCACTGCTGGCGGGTGCATTTATCCGCGGCATGAACAACGCTGGCATGGCCGCCACCGGCAAGCATTTCCCCGGTCACGGCTGGGCCGAGGCGGATTCCCACGTTGCCATCCCGAACGACGAACGCAGCCTCGATGAAATCCGCGCCAACGACCTGGTGCCGTTTGCCACATTGAGCAAGCAACTGGCCGCCGTGATGCCTGCCCACGTTATTTACCCGCAAGTCGATTCCCAGCCCGCCGGTTTCTCCCGCCGCTGGTTGCAGGACATTCTGCGCGGCGAGCTGCAATTCGATGGTGTGATCTTCAGCGACGACCTGTCCATGGCCGGCGCCCACGTGGTGGGCGATGCCGCCAGCCGTATCGAAGCCGCGTTGACCGCCGGCTGCGACATGGGCCTGGTGTGCAACGACCGGGCTGCAGCGGAGCTGGCCTTGAGCGCTGCCCAGCGCTTGAAGGTCAAACCGTCCGAACGCATTGCGCGGATGCGTGGCCAGGCGTATGCCAATACCGAATACCGTCAGAACCCGCGCTGGCTGACCGCCATCGGCGCGCTTAAAGAAGCTCAACTGATTGAATAAGGACTTTTCGTTATGACGGTTTACGCGATTATCGGTGGCACCGGCCTGACTCAGCTCGAAGGCCTGAACATTCGTCAGTCACTGGCGGTGGATACCCCTTATGGCGCGCCTTCAGCCGAAGTGCAGATCGGTGAATACGCCGGCAAGGAAGTGCTGTTCCTTGCCCGCCACGGTCACCCGCACCGTTTTCCGCCGCATCAGGTGAACTACCGCGCCAACCTTTGGGCGCTGAAACAGGCCGGCGCCGAAGCGATCCTTGCGGTCAACGCCGTCGGCGGGATTCATGCCGCGATGGGCACCGGGCATTTCTGCGTGCCGCATCAGTTGATCGATTACACCAGCGGTCGCGAACACACCTATTTCGCCGATGACCTGGAGCACGTCACCCACATCGACTTCAGCTTTCCCTACAGCGAACCGTTGCGTCAACAATTGATTGGGGCGTTGGCGGCCGAAGGCGTCGATTACAGCAGTCAAGGCGTCTATGCCTGCACTCAGGGTCCACGTCTGGAGACCGTCGCTGAAATCGCGAAACTGGAACGCGACGGCTGCGACATCGTCGGCATGACCGGCATGCCGGAAGCCGCATTGGCGCGTGAGCTTGAACTGGATTATGCGTGTCTGGCGCTGGTGGTGAACCCGGCCGCGGGCAAGTCCACGGAGGTGATCACCATGGCCGAGATCGAGCAGGCGTTGCAGGACGGGATGGGCAAGGTCAAGTCGACGCTGGCGCGGGTGTTGGCGGGTTGAGTATCAGCGGTCGGATGAGGTACCTGGCTGCTTTACGATTCAATGAGTTTCAAGCGGTGTTGATTTCATGACCACAATAACTGAGCAACTTCATGCGCTACCCTGGGCAGAGGTGTTCAGCCATCGTGCTCTGGAAAAAGCTCGCAGGTACGCGGATGAGGATCGGATAACGATCCATCAAATCGATGACCTTATGGTTATCGCTACGTGCATCGGCTCCCAGACGCAGGCATACGAGCAGGTCATTGAGCTCACTGAAGATCGGCGTGGGCAAGCGCAGCTCCAATGCGTTTGTTCCTGTCCTGTCCTGTTCAATTGCAAGCACTGCGCCGCAGTCATCTATCACCTGCAAGAACATCCCGTTAACGCGCCTGAAAGTGCCGTCCAGGTTCACTTGAATCGTGAACTGGAGCGCTGGATCGACGGTATTCCTTCTGCAAGCAACCCCCCTGACGAGTCGGCGCAGGGAGCAGGCACGCGCCTGTTTTACAAACTCAGGGCAACACCCTCTGTCGGGAAATGGACGCTGGAAATTTTCAAGGCCCGTCAGCTCAAGGACGGCCGCCTGCAAGACATCAAGCCGGTCTACTCGCTGTCGGATACGCTGATTCGGCAACCTGGTTACCTGACTGAACTGGATCTACGGATCGCCAGATTGTTGGTCGCCGTTCACTCCCACCACGCCTATTACGCCGGCTACCCCTTGGAAGGCAGCAGTGGCGCCGAACTTATCGAAATGCTGTTGCGAACCTCGCGCCTTTTCCTCGATCTCGAACAACCGCAACCCCTGGCCCCGGGCATGCGGAGAACAGGTCAATTTTCCTGGGCCGAACAATCCAATGGCAGTTTTCGTCCTCAATGGGGCAGCGACGAAGCGCCAGTGGAAACGATCCTGGCCCTGGAACCCTTGTATTATCTGGATCGCGAGCGGCTGCAAGTCGGACCGCTGTTCAACGAGCTGGATGAAAAGCTGGCCAGTCACTTGTCATTGGCTCCCGATATTCCTGCACGTCAGGCGATGCAGTTCAGCCACCGGATGACCGCTGCGACCCGGGCAGCACCGCCTCCGCACGCCCTGACGGAACGGGTGGTCGAAGGCATTTTTCCTCAGGCTCACCTGGCGCTCGCCAGCGGCAAGCGTTACATCCGCTGGCAGTACGAGCCAGAGCACCGGGCTGCATTGGCGTTTACCTACAACGGCCATCCGACGTCGGACCGAAACCCGGAGGTGCTGATCCTTTCGGGTACCGAAACCCAGCGCATCCAGCGCAACCCAGTCGCCGAAAAAGCCTTGCGCCAAGCCCTGCAAAAACACGGTTTTAAAAAGGCCACTCGCAAAAGCAACCTGGATCGTCCGGGAGAAATGTTCGCCCTGCCGGATGACGCGGCCTGGCTTGCCTTTGTGCAAGATGGCATCCCGGCGCTGCGGGAGAAAAATTGGCTGATCGATATCAGCGATAACTTTCACTTCAACTTGCACCCCGTCGAACAGTGGTATGCAGAAGTCGAGGAGGAGTCGGGGCGCCAGTGGTTCGATTTGCAGTTGGGCATCGTCGTCAACGGCGAGCGTCATAGCCTGTTGCCCATCCTGCTGCATTTGCTACGTAGCCAGCCACAGTTGATGGAACCTGCGAGCCTGGCCCAGCGCAATGATGACGAACAGCTACTGATTGAACTTGGCGATGGGCGTTTCGGTGGCAAACCCAGTGGCAAAGTCGCACTCCCCTTTGGCCGGATAAAACCGCTGATGGCGACCCTTGGCGAGTTGTACCTGGGTAAACATCTGGGCGACTCGTTGCGTTTGAGTGCTCCAGATGCGGCGCGGCTGAGTGCGCTGGAAGGCATTCCGCTGGTCTGGCAGGGCGGTGAACGACTGCGCAGTTTTGCAAAGCGTTTACGGGAGTCGATCCATGCTCATGTCCCGGCGCCCGAGGGCCTGAACGCGACGCTAAGACCTTATCAGCTGGAAGGGCTGAACTGGATGCAAACCCTTCGAGAACTGGAGGTCGGCGGTATTCTCGGCGACGACATGGGCCTGGGGAAAACCCTGCAAACCCTGGCTCATCTGCTGACAGAAAAACAGGCCGGGCGGCTTGATCGTCCGGCACTGGCTGTGATGCCCACCAGCCTGATCCCCAACTGGCTCGACGAATCGCAGCGCTTTACCCCGCAGTTGAAGGTATTGGCACTGCATGGTGCGGCGCGGCAAAAAGACTTTGCCAGTCTTGCCGAATACGACTTGATACTGACCACCTACGCGCTGTTGCCGCGCGATCTGGAGGTTTTGCAGCCTCAGGTCTGGAGTGTGCTGATTCTCGATGAGGCGCAGAACATCAAGAATCCGGTCAGCAAAGCGGCTCAAGCAGCCCGAGACCTACAGGCCCGCCAGCGATTGTGTCTGTCCGGCACCCCGCTGGAAAATCATCTCGGCGAGTTGTGGTCGCAATTTCACTTTTTGCTGCCTGGCTGGCTTGGCGACAGCAAAACCTTCAATCGCGACTACCGCACGCCAATCGAGAAGCACGGCAATAACGAACGGATGCAGCATCTGACCGCCCGGATAAGGCCCTTTTTGCTACGTCGCAAGAAAGATCAGGTGGCAACCGAATTACCGCCGAAAACCGAGATTGTGCATTGGGTTGATCTCAGCGATGGGCAGCGGGATGTGTATGAAACCGTGCGCGTAGCAATGGACAAGAAGGTTCGTGACGAAATTGCCCGCAGTGGTGTCGGGCGCAGTCAAATCATCATCCTCGATGCATTGCTCAAGCTGCGTCAGGTGTGCTGCGATCTGCGGTTGATCAAAACGCCGCTCACCGCCAAGGCTATTCGCTCTGGCAGCGGGAAACTGGTCAGCCTGATGGAGATGCTGGAAGAGTTGCTCAATGAAGGCCGCAAGGTTTTGCTGTTTTCACAGTTCACCTCGATGCTCGCCTTGATTGAGGAAGAGTTGCAGCAACGTGGTCAGGGCTACTCGTTGTTGACGGGTGAGACGACGGATCGGCGCACACCGGTCAAGGATTTTCAGAGCGGTAAAGTGCCGCTGTTTCTGATTAGTTTGAAGGCTGGCGGCACAGGTCTGAACCTGACAGCTGCGGATACAGTCATCCATTTTGATCCCTGGTGGAACCCTGCGGTCGAAAACCAGGCGACTGATCGGGCCTACAGGATCGGGCAAAACAAACCTGTGTTTGTCTACAAGCTGATAGCCCGTGGCACTGTAGAAGAAAAAATTCAGGCATTGCAGTTGGAGAAGGCCGCACTGGCCGGGGCGGTGCTTGAAGGTGGAACGACGGGTGGCTGGAAGCTTGAGCAGAGTGACATTGAGGCGCTGTTTGCGCCGTTGCCAAATCTCAAGTCCTGATTTCCGATCTCTTAAATGAAAACGAGTTGAACCTATCGAGTGCAAGCCACGCTCCCACAGGATGATCGCTGAACCTGTGGGAGCGTGGCTTGCCCGCGATGGCGATCTACCAGGCGCCGCAGATTTCAGCGCTTCTCGAGCTTATCCGGCAACGGCGCAAACAACGCTTCAATATCGTCGCTCTGTAACTTCCAGTCGCCAGTCTTGCGTCCATCCAGCACGCCGGCTGCCAGGTCGGATTTTTCTTTTTGCAGGTGTTGAATCTTCTCTTCCACCGTTCCGCGGGCAATCATCTTGTAGACGAACACCGGCTTCTCCTGGCCGATGCGATACGCCCGGTCAGTCGCCTGATTTTCCGTCGCAGGGTTCCACCACGGGTCGTAGTGGATCACTGTATCTGCTTCCGTCAGATTCAAGCCGACGCCACCCGCCTTCAAACTGATCAGAAAGATCTGGCGCTTGCCGCTCTGAAAGTCTTTCACCGGCGCCCGTCGGTCACGGGTCTGTCCCGTCAGCAACGCGTATTCAACACCGCGTTTTTTCAGTTCGACCTCGATCAACGCCAACATCGACGTGAACTGCGAAAACAGCAAAATCCGCCGACCTTCCTCAAACAACTCATCCAGCATTTCCATCAGGCTGTCGAGCTTGCCCGAGGTGCTGCCGCGAGTCGGCGGCACGGCATCGTTGACCAGGCGTAAGTCGCAGCACACCTGGCGCAGCTTCAGCAGGGCTTCAAGAATGATGATCTGGCTGCGCGCCACGCCTTTGCGAGTGATTTCATCGCGGACTTTCTTGTCCATCGCCAGGCGCATGGTTTCATACACATCGCGCTGGGCTTCGTTGAGCTCGACCCAATGGATGATCTCGGTCTTCGGCGGCAACTCAGTCGCGACCTGTTCCTTGGTCCTGCGCAGCAGGAACGGTTTGATCCGACCATTGAGGTGCTGAAGCCTGACTTCACTGGCGCGTTTTTCAATCGGTACGCGGTAATCGCGGTTGAAGCTTTTCACGTCGCCGAGCCAGCCAGGCAAGAGGAAGTGGAACAGCGACCACAGCTCGCCGAGGTGGTTTTCCAGCGGTGTACCACTCAGGCACAAGCGCTGGCGCGCATTCAGTTCGCGCGCAGCCTGAGCGGCCTTGCTGTTGGGGTTCTTGATGTACTGCGCTTCATCCAGCACCAGCACATGCAATGGCTGCGTGGCCAGGCGTTCGACGTCCTTGGGCAGCAACGCATAGGTGGTCAGGATCAGATCGTAATCGGTCAGATGGTTGAAATGCTTTTTGCGAGTGGCGCCATACAGCGCCAGCACTTTGAGTTGCGGCGTGAAGTGGGCCGCTTCGTCTAGCCAGTTCGGGATCAGGCTGGTGGGCATCACCACCATGCACGGCCGGTCGAGGCGTCCGGCGTTCTTCTCACTAAGAATATGCGCCAGGGTCTGTAGGGTTTTACCCAGGCCCATGTCGTCCGCGAGAATTCCGCCGACTTCCAGTTGCCGCAGCGACTGCATCCAGCTCAAGCCCTCCAGCTGATACGGACGCAAGGTCGCGTTCAAGCCTTCCGGTGCGGTTGCGGTGTAGTCCTTGATGTCCCGCAGGCGCTGGGCAAACGTGCGGATCTGCTCGCCACCTTCCCAAAGCAGCGGCATGCCTTCCAGCGGGTTCAGGCGCGTGGCGTCGGCCTTGCTCAGGCGCAGCGTGGTTTCGCCGGGTTCTTGCAGGTAGAACTCGCCAAGTGTCGCCAGCACCGGTTTCAACCGGCCGAAGGGCAGGGCGACCTGCAAGGGGCCGTACTCGGAATTCGGGCGGTTGGGAATGTTCACCAGAATCAGTTCGTCGTCACGACGTCGGGCGAGGCGTTCCGGATTGAGGATTTCGGTGTGGGAGCGCATCAGGTTCAGCAGGATCGGCAGCAAGCTCAAGCGCTCGCCGTTGACGATGATCCCCAGCTCCAGATCAAACCAGTCGCGCTCCGGTGCCTGCTCGACGGTGGCGTACCAATCGTCCACGGCGGTCAGGTCGAAGCCGAAATCTTCGTCGATCTGCAGCTCCCAACCTTGAGTGCGCAGTTTCGGCAATTCATTGAGGGTGAAGGTCAACCAGGCGCTGTCGTTGACCATTTCATAGAGTTCGCCAGCGCTTTCCGGCAAGGCCTTGCTTTGTCGGGTGGCGATCTTGAAGCCGAGGATTCGCAGCTGCTCCCGGTAGGCCTGTTCGACTTCCGGGTGGCGTTTTATCCGCAGCGTCTGGGTTTCCTGGCGAATCAGTACATCGGCGTTCTTCTGCCCGGAAACGTATTCATCCAGATAGCTGAACGACAGCGCCGCCCGATGCTGGATGTAGCGCTGCATCTTGCCGTTGCGTGGTTCGAAGGCGCTGAACTCGATGCTCGCCAGCCACAGGCGCGGTATCGGTTGCACGTTGTCCACCAACACTTGCGGAGGCGCTTTCGGGCTGCGGTTTTCCAGCACTGCCTGAAGTTTTTCCAGCAGATCGGCGTCTTGTGCGGCGGCGGGATAGGCCAGGGTGTCCTGGACTTTCAGCAGTACTGCCGCGCAATGTTTGCAGTTGACGTGAACCGGGCAAGTGCACGTGGCGTCGACCATCAGCAAGGTCGCTTTGGCTGATTCACGAAGGTGTATGGTCTGACGGTACACGTTACCGCCCGAGCCCTCGCAGGCGGCAATGATCGTGGCGTCGCCAGCCTCGACAATCCTGACGCGGTTCTCCAGCGCGTAGCGACGGCCACGCTCCAGGCTCTGCTCCTTGAATCGGCTGACCCAGGAAGGTGCCAGGGGTTTGCTCAGGGTCGCTGACATAAGGACTCAATCAGTCCGGAATTTCATCGGGGGCTGGCCGAGGCGCAGGGGCGGTGAGCGAGGTGATCTTGATCAGTAGGGCCAGGTGGCCATTGTCGAGGAAGTTCAGCTGGCCGTTCTTGGTGTGGCTTTCCTGCTTCAGGCGTTCGCTGGCAGTGACCATGCCGTTGGCGTCGATCTGGTTGACCCAGAAATCCGCGTCGACGTCGGTGAAACGCCCGAGTTTCAGGCTCAACGTGCCCTCGATCGGGAACTGGCCAAATTGTTCGGTGCCTTCGCTGATCGCGACTTTGGTGGCTTCTTCACCGAGAGGTTGGCGCCACGCCTTGTGCAGCAACACCGAGTACTCATTGCTGGCGGTGAGCTTTTCCACTTCGGAATTCAGGCTCGGCGTGCGGAAGCTGTCGGGACTGATGCGCTGGGCGCCGGCAGCCCAGTTTTCCGGTGCGGCTTTGCTGACAATGGCAGGCACGGCGTTTTGCCGCATCAGGATCATTTCAACCTGATACAGGTCATCGGCAAACACCGAAGGGGCGACCAGGGTGGTCAGCAAGGTCAGTAAACGAAACAGGCGCATGCGGCGTCCTTCAAGCAGTTTTCGGAATGAGGCACTCAAGCAGCGCCTCTACAGTATTAAAGCGCTCTTGCGGGCTTTCCATCGGGACCATGAATTTAAACATCGTGGCACCTTCGAATTTGTAGCGTTTGGGTTGGCCCTGGATCAGTTTGATCAGGGTCAGCGGGTCGACCGGCGTCTGCGCTGCGAACTCGATCCGGCCGCCCTGAGGGCCGCCGTCGACTTTCTTGATGCCCAGCAGTTCGGCTTGCAGCTTCAGCGCTGTGATGCGCATCAGGTTCTTGGTCGGCTCCGGCAACAGGCCGAAACGGTCAATCATCTCCACTTGCAGGTCCTTGAGGCCTTCCTCATCGGTGGCCGAGGCAATGCGCTTGTAGAGAATCAGTCGGGCGTGAACGTCCGGCAAGTAGGCTTCTGGAATCAACGCCGGTACTCGTAGATTTACCTCCGGACCTCCACCCAACGGCTGATCGAGGTTCGGTTGTTCGCCCTTGCGGATCGACTTCACCGCGCGTTCGAGCATTTCCATGTACAGGGTGAAACCGACCGCCTGAATCTGCCCGCTCTGACCGTCGCCCAGCAGTTCGCCGGCGCCACGGATTTCCAGGTCGTTGGTGGCAAGCACGAAGCCCGCGCCGAGGTCCTGGGTGTTGGCGATCGCTTCCAGGCGCTTTTCCGCGTCCGGGGTGATCTGCTGGCGCGGCGGGGTCAGCAGGTACGCGTAAGCCTGGTGGTGACTGCGACCGACCCGGCCACGCAACTGGTGCAGCTGCGCCAGGCCGAATTTGTCGGCACGCTCGATGATGATGGTGTTGGCGCTCGGCACGTCGATGCCGGTCTCGATGATGGTCGAGGCGATCAGCACGTTGAAGCGCTTGTGGTAGAAGTCGCTCATCACCTGTTCGAGATCGCGCTCGCGCATCTGCCCGTGGCCGATGCCGATCCGTGCTTCCGGTACCAGTTCGGCGAGGTCGGCGGCGCATTTCTCTATGGTCTTCACGTCGTTGTGCAGGTAGTAGACCTGACCGCCGCGCAGCAACTCACGCAGCAGGGCCTCTTTGACCGTGCTTTTGTTCTGCTCCATGACGAAGGTCCGCACCGACAGGCGGCGGGCTGGCGGCGTGGCGATAATCGACAGGTCGCGCATGCCCGACACCGCCATGTTCAACGTGCGCGGAATCGGCGTGGCGGTCAGGGTGAGAATGTCGACTTCACTGCGCAGGGCCTTGAGCTGTTCTTTCTGACGGACACCAAAACGGTGCTCTTCGTCGATGATCACCAGCCCGAGGTTTTTGATCTTCACGTCATCTTGCAGCAGCTTGTGCGTGCCGATGACGATGTCGATCTTGCCTTCGGCGAGGTCCGCGACCGCGGCGTTCACTTCCTTGGTCGACTTGAAGCGGCTCATCACTTCCACGCTCACCGGCCAGTCGGCGAAGCGGTCGCGGAAGCTGTTGTAATGCTGCTGGGCAAGGAGGGTGGTCGGCACCAGAATCGCGACCTGACGACCGCCATGCACCGCGATGAATGCCGCGCGCATCGCCACTTCGGTCTTGCCGAAACCCACATCGCCGCAGACCAGGCGGTCCATCGGCTTCGGTGCGAGCATGTCGGCGCGGACTGCGTCGATGGTGGTTTGCTGATCCGGGGTTTCTTCGAATGGGAAACCGGCGCTGAAGGTTGCGTAATCGGCTTTCGGGTCTTCGAAGGCATAACCTTCGCGAGCGGCGCGACGGGCATAGATGTCGAGCAATTCTGCCGCCACATCGCGCACCTGTTCGGCGGCTTTGCGCTTGGCTTTCTGCCAGGTTTCGGAGCCCAGACGGTGCAGCGGGGCCAGGGCGTCATCGCTGCCGGTGTAGCGGGCGATCAGGTGCAGGTTGGCGACCGGCACGTAAAGCTTGGCGCCTTCGGCGTATTGCAGCGTGAGGAATTCGGCGGCCTGATCGTCGATTTCCAGTGTTGCGAGCCCGAGGTAGCGACCGACGCCGTGATCGATATGCACCACCGGCGCACCTTCGCGCAGCTCGGTAAGGTTCTTGATGACCGCATCGTTGTTGGCATCGGCGCGTTTTTCGCGGCGGCGACGTTGCATCACGCGCTGACCGAACAACGGGCTTTCGGCCACCAGCGCCAGGGCCGGATCGTCTAGCACCAGGCCTTCGTCGAGCGGCGCGATGGTGATCGCCAGACGCTCCTTGCTCGCGACAAAGTCCGGCCAGCTGTCGACGGTTTTCGGTCGCAGCTTTAGGCGTTCGAGCAATTCCAGCAACACTTCACGACGGCCCGCGGACTCGGCGGTAAACAGCACGCGCCCGGGGAACTCGTCGAGGAAACCGGCCAGAGCCGCCAACGGCTGAGTGGCCTTGGCTTCGATGGCCAGGTTCGGCAGTTCACGCGCCGGGAAGCGCTCGCGGCCAACGCCGGTTTCCACGTCCTGTTGACTGGCTACCACACGCGGCCAGTTCTTCAGGCGCGCAAAGCAGTCTTCCACCGGCAGGAACAGCTCGGCTGGTGGCAATAAAGGACGAGAGGGATCGACGCGGCGTTCTTCGTAGCGATTGCGCACGTCGTTCCAGAAGTTTTCCGCCGCCTGTTCGATGCCCGGCAGGGAAAACACTTGCGTGTCCTGGGGCAGGTAATCGAACAGCGTCGAGGTTTCGTCGAAGAACAGCGGCAGGTAGTACTCGATACCGGCCGGTGTAATCCCGCTGCTCAAATCCTGGAAGATCGGGCAGCGACGGAAGTCGACATCGAAACGCTCACGAAAGCGTGCCTTGAAGCGGGTGACCGCATCTTTCTGCAGCGGGAATTCCCGCGCGGGCAGCAGGCGAACGGTGTCGACTTTATCGATGGAGCGCTGGTTTTCTGGATCGAAGGTACGCAGTGTCTCGATTTCGTCGTCGAACAAGTCGATACGGAAGGGCAGTTTGCTGCCCATCGGAAACAGATCGATCAGCGAGCCGCGGACGGTGAATTCGCCGTGTTCGTACACCGTGTCGACGTAGCGATAGCCGCTGGCTTCAAGCCGGGTGCGCATTTGCTCGACGTCGAGCTTCTGACCGACGTCCAGCACCAGGCTGCTGCCGAGCAGGAATTTGGTCGGCGCCAGACGATGCAGCGCGGTGGTGATCGGCACCACCAAGACGCCATGACTCAGCTCCGGCAACCTGTATAGGGCCGCGATGCGCTGGGAAATGATGTCCTGGTGTGGCGAAAACAGATCGTAAGGCAGGGTTTCCCAGTCCGGGAAATGCAGCACGGGCAAATCCGGGGCGAAGAAACTCAGCTCCTGTTCCAGCCGTTCGGCACTTTGGCTGTCGGCGGTCAGCAGCAGGGTAAAGCGCTTGGCAGCGCTGGCAGCCTCGGCGATGGCCAGGCTCAGGGCGGCACCGGGCAGGTTGCCCCAGTGCTGTTTACCTGCCGCGGCAGGGAGAAGCGGTAGACGCAGAACGGGCACGGAAGGTTGAGCTCCAAGCGTTGCGACAAAGTCGGTAATTGTAGCGGCCCCAGGTGCCGCCTGTCAGTTGCAGACTGTGTCTATTACGCAGGTTTGGCGAAATGTAGTGGTAAAGACAAAATTCGCCGGTTTTTCACCGGAAATTGATGATTATGTAGTGGCAAAACGACCGAGTGTTACGGAGGGTTACGGATAAGACAGCGGTATCTCCAAAAAATTGACTGCGCTGTAAGCCGCGGTTTTACTGGGCTCCGTCGCTGCGTGATTTTTTTGAACCTGATTTTGTTACGGATCGCACGACAGGCGCGCATTGCTACGGGAGTCACTCGGCGGCATAATGTAGCCCCTTTTTTCTGCCCCTACATGTGGAAGGTTCCCGTGACTCAGAAGCCCGACCAGTGTCTTGGTGAATGGATCGACCGTGAAGCACTCGCAGAAGCGATGATTCCGCTTATCGGTCAGCTCTACCGCAATAACAACGTGGTGAGCTCGATCTATGGCCGCAGCCTGATCAATCGTTCAGTCATTGCGATTCTCAAAGCTCACCGCTTTGCTCGTCATCGTCAGTCCGATGACAGCGAATTGTCCGTCCACGAAACATTCCCGCTGCTCAAGGCAATGAGCGAGCTCAAGCTCGGCGCTGCTTCGGTTGACCTGGGCAAGCTTGCCGTCAAGTTCAAAGCCGAAGGCAATGGCCGTACTGCCGAGCAGTTCGTCCGTGAAGAACTGGCTGACGTCGTTGGTCAGCAAAACGTTTCCGCCCGCAAAGGCACCGACGTTGTTCTGTACGGCTTCGGTCGTATCGGCCGTCTGCTGGCGCGCATCCTGATCGAGAAAACCGGTGGTGGCGACGGTCTGCGTCTGCGCGCCATCGTTGTCCGCAAGGGCGCCGAGAACGATCTGGTCAAGCGTGCAAGCCTGCTGCGTCGCGACTCGGTTCATGGCCCGTTCGACGGCACCATCACCATAGATGAAGCCAACAACACCATCACCGCCAACGGCAACCTGATCCAGGTTATCTACGCGAAAAACCCGACTGAAGTGGATTACACCCAGTACGGCATCAAAGACGCGCTGCTGGTGGACAACACCGGTGTATGGCGTGATGCCGAGGGCCTGGGCCAACACCTGGCTTGCCCGGGTATCGATCGCGTTGTTCTGACCGCGCCGGGTAAAGGCAAGCTGAAGAACATCGTTCACGGCATCAACCACGGTGAAATCACCGCTGATGACAAGATCGTATCGGCTGCTTCCTGCACTACCAACGCCATCGTGCCGGTGCTCAAAGCCGTCAACGACAAGTTCGGCATCATCAACGGTCACGTTGAAACGGTTCACTCGTACACCAACGACCAGAACCTGATCGACAACTTCCACAAAGGCGATCGCCGTGGCCGTAGCGCCGCGTTGAACATGGTGATCACCGAGACCGGTGCGGCCACCGCTGCTGCCAAGGCCCTGCCTGAGCTGGCCGGCAAGCTGACCGGTAACGCGATCCGCGTTCCGACGCCAAACGTGTCGATGGCCATTCTCAACCTGAACCTTGAGAAAGCCGCCACCCGTGAAGAGATGAACGATTACCTGCGCTACATGGCGTTGCACTCCGATCTGCACAAGCAAATCGACTACGTCAACTCGCAGGAAGTGGTTTCCACCGACTTCGTTGGCTCGCGCCACGCAGGCGTTGTGGACGCTGAAGCAACCATCACCCAAGACAACCGCGTTGTTCTGTACGTTTGGTACGACAACGAGTTCGGTTACAGCTGCCAGGTGGTTCGCGTGATGGAAGACATGGCCGGTGTAAACCCGCCAGCCTTCCCGCGCTAAGCCTTAGCTGCACATGAAAACGCCCCGACTTTGGTCGGGGCGTTTTTGTTTGTGCAGTTTGTCAGTGGCAAGTGTGTTGAATGTGCAGGCCTCTTCGCGGGCAAGCCTCGCTCCAGGTTATGCGTCAACTCTGAAATCGCACACGACCTGTAGGAGCGAGGCTTGCCCGCGAAGGCTATAGATCAGGCGCCGCCAGCCACCGCTGCCACCGCTGCCTGCGCAGTCCGCAGTTCATGCCGATTGCCTTTGAACAACACCAGCGTCGCAATCAACCCCAGCACCGCCGCGCCACTGAGCCAGATCCCCGGCGCAGCCTTGTTGTCCAGCACATGGATCAGGTACGTACACGCCGCGGGTGTAAACCCGCCGAACGTTGCAGTCGCCAGGCTGTAGGCCAAGGAGAAACCAGTGGTACGAACTTCCACCGGCATGATCTCGGTCAGCGCCACCACCATGGCGCCGTTGTACGAGCCGTACAGGAACGATAGCCACAATTCGACGATCAGCAAATGACTGAAGCTCGGGTTCGCCACCAGCCATGACAGGGCGGGATAGGCCGTGAGGACCGCCAGAATGGTCGCCGCCAGGAGTAGGGGTTTGCGCCCGATCTTGTCGGACACGGAACCCATGACCGGCAGCCAGAAAAAATTCGACAGACCGATACAGACCGTCACCAGCAATGCATCCAGATCCGACAGGTGCAGTTCGGCTTTGCCGAAGGTCGGGGTGTAGGCAGTGATCAGGTAGAACGACACCGTGGTCATCACCACCAGCGCCATGCCGGCGATGACGATGCCAAAGTTCTGTCTGATCGAGCGGACGACGTCCCGCAGGGTAGGGCGGTGTTTACGCGCCTGGAATTCCGGGGTTTCTTCCAGCGAACGACGAATCACGAAGATCACCGGCACAATCATGCAGCCGATCAGGAATGGAACGCGCCATCCCCAGTCACCCATTTCTTCGGGGCTGAGCCAGTGGTTCAAACCGACTCCCAGCAGACCGGCGAACACCACCGCGGCTTGCTGACTGGCGGATTGCCAACTGACAAAGAAGCCCTTGCGACCCGGTGTGGAAATCTCTGCCAGGTACACCGATACGCCGCCCAGTTCCACGCCGGCCGAGAAGCCTTGCAGCAGGCGGCCGAACAACACGAGCAGCGGCGCGGCCACGCCGAGGGTGGCGTAACCCGGCACGCAGGCAATCAGCACCGTACCGGCAGCCATCATCGCCAGAGTGATAATCAAGCCTTTGCGGCGGCCATGACGGTCGATGTAGGCGCCGAGGAAAATCGCGCCCAGCGGGCGCATCAGAAAGCCAGCACCGAAGGTGGCCAGCGACAACATCAGGGAGGCGAAAGCGCTGTCGGCAGGAAAGAAGGTTTTGGCGATGGCCGTGGCGTAAAAGCCGTAGACCATAAAGTCGAACATTTCGAGAAAGTTACCGCTGACAACGCGAAAAATCGCTTTGCCTTTGCCCGTATTGGAGGACATTTGTTCGTACTCTCTGTGGCTATCTTGTCGGAAATCCCTGGATTAGACGCGTCCTCGCCGCCGCCATGAAGGCAGTCTCCCTCGGCGAACAGTTTTGTAACGATATGTGTATGAAGATCGTTAGGCAACAACTAGTTAGCTTGCTGCTTAAACGATGTAGCCATTACGCGGTGTGGATTGCGGACTGGAGAGAATTACAGTCCACGGACAACGCAGATCAAAATGTGGGAGCGAGCCTGCTCGCGAAGAGGGCGTGCCAGACAACAACGATGTCATCTGACACGCCCTCTTCGCGAGCAGGCTCGCTCCCACAATTTCTATCGCATAATGGCTGGCCTTGGCGGTGTGTCAGGGGTTGCTCTGGGGAGTGTGGGAATTGTTGAAAGGGCGGCGGGGCGTTCTCTTGGTTCTGATAGGCGTGTTGTCGGGCTGCGGCAACGGCGACTCCATGGAAACCTTCGGCGGCCCGACCATGGGCAGCACTTATTCAATCAAATACGTGCACCACCCCGGTCTTCCTGCTCCAAAAGAAGTCCAGGTGCAGGCCGAAAAGATCCTCGCCGACATCGATCAGCAAATGTCCACCTACCGCAGCGACTCGGACATCGAGGTTTTCAACGATCTGCCCGCCCATCGCTGTCAGAAAATGCCCGCGTCGATCCTCAAACTGGTCCGCGTCGCTGAGCAGCTTTCCGAACAAAGCGAAGGCGCCTACGACCTGACGGTTGAACCGCTGCTCAACCTCTGGGGGTTCGGCCCGCAGGCCCGTGAGGAAAAAGTCCCCGCGGCCCAGGCGCTTGCCGAAGTCAGGCAAAGGGTTGGCTACCAACACCTGCGCATCGACCGCGATCAGCTGTGCAAGGACGCCGCCGTCGAAGTCGACTTCAACAGCATCGCCGCGGGTTACGCCGTCGATACCATTGCCGAAAAACTCGAAGCGATGGGCATCCGCAACTACCTGGCCGAAGTCACCGGCGAGCTCAAGGCCGCGGGCAAAAAACTCGATGGCTCAGCCTGGAAGATCGCGCTGGAAGAGCCCCGGGACGATCAGCAAGTGGCGCAAAAAATCATCGCGGTCGACGGCTATGGACTGTCCACTTCCGGCGACTATCGCAACTATTTCGAGCAGGACGGTCGGCGCTATTCGCACACCTTCGATGCCCGCACCGGTGCGCCGGTCTTACACACACTGGCGTCAGTCACGGTGATTAATCCTTCAGCGTTAATGGCCGATGGCCTATCGACGCTGTTGCTGATTCTCGGCCCGGAGCGCGGTTGGGACTACGCAGAAAAACACGATATCGGCGCATTTTTCGTGATCCGTGCCGATACAGGTTTCGTCACACGAACCAATCAGGCTTTTGAACGCCTCAGCGGCGGCAAAACCGAATGATTGCGACGGTTCGCGCATTGAAGACTGGCGTTGTAGTGCAGGCAAAACTAGCCTACGACGCGACCAAGGGTTAATGTGCCCGGCGTTGACGCTTCTATAGACTGTGTCCGGGTTCTGCATTGGCCCCAAATTGTTCCTTCACGCCACAGATCGGCGTGATTTAGCCGCAGGTGCCGAGGGCGCCGCGGCCTGTTCTGAGGAGTACGCATGGCTGTCTACAACTACGACGTGGTGGTATTGGGTTCCGGCCCAGCGGGAGAAGGCGCGGCAATGAACGCCGCCAAAGCAGGGCGCAAGGTGGCGATGGTCGATAGCCGTCGCCAGGTCGGCGGCAACTGCACCCACTTGGGTACCATCCCGTCCAAGGCACTGCGTCACTCGGTCCGGCAGATCATGCAGTTCAACACCAACCCGATGTTCCGGGCCATTGGTGAGCCACGCTGGTTCTCGTTCCCGGACGTGCTGAAAAGCGCTGAAAAAGTCATTTCCAAACAAGTCGCCTCGCGCACCGGCTACTACGCCCGTAACCGCGTCGACGTGTTCTTCGGCACCGGCAGCTTCGCCGACGAGCAAACCATAGAAGTGGTCTGCGCCAACGGCGTGGTCGAAAAACTGGTGGCCAAGCACATCATCATCGCCACCGGCTCGCGTCCCTATCGCCCGGCGGACATCGATTTCCATCACCCGCGCATCTACGATAGCGACACCATCCTCAGCCTCGGCCACACCCCGCGCAAACTCATTGTTTATGGCGCTGGCGTGATCGGTTGCGAATACGCGTCGATCTTCAGTGGCCTGGGTGTACTGGTTGAGCTGGTGGATAACCGCGGTCAGTTGCTGAGCTTTCTGGACTCGGAAATTTCCCAGGCCCTGAGCTACCACTTCAGCAACAACAACATCACGGTTCGCCACAACGAAGACTACGACCGCGTCGAAGGCGTGGACAACGGTGTGATCCTGCACCTCAAGTCCGGCAAGAAGATCAAGGCCGATGCCTTGCTCTGGTGCAACGGTCGTACCGGCAACACCGATCAGTTGGGTCTGGAGAATATCGGCGTGAAGGTCAACAGCCGTGGCCAGATCGAAGTCGACGAAGCCTATCGCACCTGCGTGCCGAACATTTACGGTGCTGGCGACGTGATCGGTTGGCCGAGCCTGGCCAGTGCCGCCCACGACCAGGGTCGTTCGGCTGCTGGCAGCATCGTCGATAACAACAGCTGGCGCTTCGTCAACGACGTACCGACCGGCATCTACACCATCCCGGAGATCAGCTCGATCGGCAAGAACGAGCAGGAGCTGACCCAGGCCAAGGTGCCCTATGAAGTGGGTAAGGCGTTCTTCAAGAGCATGGCGCGTGCACAGATTGCCGGCGAGCCCCAGGGCATGCTGAAAATCCTGTTCCACCGCGAGACCCTGGAAGTGCTGGGCGTTCACTGCTTCGGTTATCAGGCGTCGGAGATCGTTCACATCGGTCAGGCGATCATGAGCCAGCCGGGCGAACTGAACACCCTGAAGTACTTCGTCAACACGACGTTCAACTACCCGACCATGGCCGAAGCCTATCGGGTAGCGGCTTACGATGGCCTCAACCGGCTTTTTTGAGTGGCTCCGGCCGGTGGCCTGAGCCGGCCGGGGAGACCGATTTCAGCAATTCTCGAGGGTGGCGCTGGCCAAACCGGGAAAGTCTGTAATCAGGCTGTCAACGCCGAAGTCGGCGAGTCTGCGCATCAGCGCGGGCTCGTTGACTGTCCATACCGACACATGCAACCCCTGACGCTGCGCCTTCTGCAGGCGTTCCGGCGTACACAGGGTCCAGTTCAGCGCCAGAATCTCACAGCCATAACTCTGGGCGACCTTCAACGGGTCGAGCCACGCATATTCAGCCACCAGACCACGAGATACGTCCGGCACCAGGTCCAGTGCGGCTTTCAGCACTTCACGTGAACTTGACGTGATCGTGACCTTGTCGAGCAGGCCGAAACGCTGAGCCATTTCGCGAATCGCCAGCACGGTCGTCGCGGCACGGGTGCGAGAAGCGCTTTTGACTTCCAGCTGCCAATGCTCGAAATCGCATTTCTCGAACAACTCTTCCAGCGTGGGGATCGGGCAGGGCTTGATCGAACCCGGGC
The DNA here is from genome assembly GCF_059695705.1 of Pseudomonas sp. LBUM1669. Lineage (NCBI taxonomy): Bacteria > Pseudomonadati > Pseudomonadota > Gammaproteobacteria > Pseudomonadales > Pseudomonadaceae > Pseudomonas > Pseudomonas sp. LBUM1669. The sequence goes on from NZ_CP166784.1 coordinate 2,351,715, forward strand.
CGCCCTTGCGTGCGTCGTAGGTCACCAGCTCGGCCGCCGTATGCTCGACGACCTTGCCGCGCCGGTCGGTGGTGCGCTTGAGCGTCGGGTCATGGATGACCATCAACTCGTTGTCCATGGACAGGTGCAAGTCCAGTTCGCAGCGGCGTACGCCATGCTTGAGGCATTGCTGGAAACTGGTCAGCGTGTTTTCAGGTGCTTCGCCCTTGGCGCCGCGATGGCCGTAGATGAGGGTCACGGTTCTTCCTTAAATTAGATGCCTGATTCGTTTTCGCGGGCCAGACGTCGTTCCTGGGCCTGCTTCTGCAAAATGTAGCGGGCCAGCAATTGGCGTTGGGCGTCGGTCGGGTATTCGAACTCGGTGCCGACGTCGTAGGCGCCCGCCTTGCGATCGCAATGCGTGACCTTAGCCCGCAGCAACAGGCCGAGGGCTTGCGGCATCAGCACCAGTTTGACCGACAGGTGCGCGCCCACGGCGATGGGCGTCGAGTGCTGGAAGTCGATGCCGCCTTCGGAAATGATCACCGGCTGCGGCTCGCCGATCTGCCCGAGCACGGTGATTGCGATCACCTGGCTCAGTAGATCGATGCGTTTGTTCTGGGATTTCAGGAACGCTGCGAGGTTGCGGTCACGCTCACTGATCTGGCGCAGCAGGTGTTGCGACTCGAATTCGCTCAGGTGCAGTTCGCTGAGCAAGTTGAACAGAGGGGAAGCATCCTGCAACACTTCCTGGCCTGCGGCTTCGGGAGCGGACAGGGGCCGAATTTCCAGTGCGATCGTGTCCTCGATACGGTAGTATTCGCGGCGATCTTCTTCATCTAATGTCGACATGGCGAACCCATGGTAGCGGCGGTGGTCTGAGTGTAAAGCTGGTTATCGACCCCCGCCACAAGGACGTTCCTTTTCCCTCCGAACAAGCCCCGACATGTTCAGACCTCTCTTCGTATTTATTGGCACGCGTTATACCCGTGCAAAGCGTCGCAATCATTTTGTGTCGTTCATTTCCCTGACCTCAATGATCGGACTCGCCCTCGGCGTGGTCGTGATGATCGTCGTGCTGTCGGTCATGAACGGCTTCGATCATGAGATGCGCACCCGCGTGCTGGGCATGGTGCCCCACGCGACCATTGAGTCCGGTGAACCGATCAGCGACTGGCAAAGCCTGGCCACAAAGGTCAAGCAGAACCCGCAGGTGACGGCTGTTGCGCCGTTTACCCAGATGCAGGGCTTGCTGACCAACAACGGCAAGGTCTCCAAAGTCCTGCTCAATGCCATCGACCCTGCGCTGGAACGCCAGGTCTCGATCATTGATAACTTCATGCAGCAGGGCAAACTCGACGACCTGACCCCCGGCAGCTTCGGCATTGTCATCGGTGACAAGGCAGCCGCCAAACTCGGCGCGGCCATCGGCGACAAGCTGACGTTCGTGGCGCCGGAAGTCACGGTGACCCCGGCCGGGATGTTCCCGCGCATGAAGCGCTTTACCGTGGTCGGCATCTTCCATGTCGGCGCCGGTGAGATCGACGGGTATCTGGGCGTCACCAACCTGCAGGACCTGGCGAAGCTGCATCGCTGGAAGCCGGATCAGGTCCAGGGCATCCGCCTGAAGTTCGACGACCTGTTCCAGGCCCCCCGCACGGCGTGGAATATCGCCCAGCAGCTCGGCGAAGACCATTTCTATGCCCGTGACTGGACGCGCACCCACGGCAACCTGTATCAGGCAATCCGCATGGAAAAAGCCATGATCGGCCTGCTGTTGCTGCTGATTGTCGCCGTCGCGGCGTTCAATATCATTTCCACGCTGGTGATGGTGGTGAATGACAAGAAGGGCGATATCGCGATTCTGCGCACCCTGGGCTCCACGCCGTGGCAGATCATGGCCATCTTCATGGTCCAGGGCACGGTCATCGGTGTGATCGGTACGCTGATCGGCGCTGTGTTCGGGATCTTCGCTGCGTTGAACGTCAGCGCGGCGATCTCGGCCCTCGAAGGGTTGATCGGCCACAAGTTCCTGAACGCCGACGTGTACTTCATCGATTACCTGCCGTCGCAAGTGCAGAGCCAGGACGTGTTGATGGTCTGCTCTGCGGCGTTGATCCTGAGTTTCCTCGCCACCCTGTATCCAGCCTGGCGTGCCGCGCGCACCCAGCCTGCGGAGGCGCTACGTTATGAGTGAGTTGGGTATGAGTGATAAAGCAATCTTGAGCTGCCGCAACCTGGGCAAATCCTACGAGGAAGGCCCGGAGTCGGTAGAAGTCCTGGCCGGTCTGCAGCTGGAGCTGCACCCGGGTGAGCGCGTAGCGATTGTCGGCACCTCGGGTTCGGGCAAAAGTACCTTGCTCAACCTGTTGGGTGGTCTCGATACGCCAACCAAGGGTAGCGTCTGGCTCGACGGCGAGGAGCTGTCGGCGTTGAGCGAGAAAAAACGCGGCCTTTTACGCAACCGGTCACTGGGTTTCGTCTACCAGTTCCACCATTTGCTGCCTGAGTTCACCGCGCTGGAAAACGTCTGCATGCCGCTGCTGATCGGCAAGACCGCGATCCCGGAAGCGCGTCAGCGTGCGACGGCATTGTTGGAGCGGGTAGGGCTGGGCCATCGTCTGGAGCACAAGCCTTCGGAGCTGTCCGGCGGCGAACGTCAGCGTGTGGCCATCGCCCGCGCCCTGGTGAACAAGCCAGGCCTGGTGATGCTCGACGAGCCGACCGGCAACCTCGACTCCCACACCGCCCAGGGCATTCAGGATTTGATGCTCGAACTCAGCACTTCGATGCGCACGGCGTTCCTGGTGGTGACTCACGACATGAACCTGGCTCGCCAGATGGATCGCGTCCTGCATTTGCAGGAAGGTTGCCTGACGCCCATCTGATTGGCCGAAACCCGGCGTGCTGAACAGTACGTCGGGTCTTTTATTTTTATACGGTGCCCCAGCGAATGTTCAGACCGTTATCGATCTTTATCGGCACGCGCTATACCCGCGCCAAGCGCCGCAATCGCTTTGTTTCCTTCATCTCGATGACCTCGATGATCGGCCTCGCCCTCGGCGTGCTGGCGATGATCGTGGTGCTGTCGGTGATGAACGGCTTCCAGCGCGAAATGAGCTCGCGGATCCTCGGCATGGTGCCGCACGCTACCATCGTCGGCGTGAACCCGATCGACGATTGGCAGCCCGTGGCCGCCGCGGCGATGAAAAACCCGGAAGTCACCGCCGCCGTGCCGTTCACCGAGATGGAAGGCATGCTTTCCTATAAAGGTACGATGCAGCCGATTCAGGTCAGCGGTGTTGATCCCGCACTGGAAGGCAAGGTGTCGATCGTTGCCCAGCACATCGTTCAGGGCCGTCTCGATGCGTTGAAGCCGGGCGAGTTCGGCGTGGTGATCGGCGAGATCACCGCGCGGCGTTTCCGCTTGAATGTCGGTGACAAGATCACCCTGATCGTGCCGGAAGTCAGCAGTGCACCCGGCGGCATTACCCCGCGCATGCAGCGGCTGAATGTGGTGGGTGTGTTCAAGGTCGGCGCCGAGCTGGATGGCTCTATGGCGCTGATCCACGTCGCCGATGCCGCGCAGATGCAGCACTGGGCTCCGAACCAGGTGCAGAGCGTGCGCCTGGCCGTGAAGGATTTGTACGCGGCGCCGAAGGTGTCGAGCGATGTGGCTTCGGGTCTTGGCACCGCCTACCGGGCCGACGACTGGACCCACACCCAGGGCAGTCTGTTCAGTGCGATGAAGATGGAAAAAACCATGATCGGCCTGCTGTTGCTGATGATCGTCGCCGTGGCGGCGTTCAACATCATCGCTACGTTGATCATGGTGGTGAACGACAAGGGCGCGGACATTGCGATTCTGCGCACCATCGGCGCCACACCGCGACAGATCATGGCGATCTTCATGGTGCAGGGCACGGTGATCGGCGTTGTCGGTACCTTGATCGGTGGCGTGCTCGGCGTGATTGCGGCGTTGAACGTCAGTGAGCTGGTGGGTTGGATGGAGCGGGTCAGTGGCCAGCACATCTTCAGTTCGGATGTGTATTTCGTCAGTAACTTGCCATCGGAATTGCAGGGAGGGGATGTGTTGCTGATCTGCTCCGCCGGGTTCATCTTGAGCTTCCTGGCGACGGTCTACCCGGCCTGGCGTGCGGCGAAGATCGAGCCGGCTCACGCGTTGCGGTATTCGTAAGCCCTGATGCCGCCTTCGCGAGCAAGCCCGCTCCCACACTTGACCGAGCTGACTTAGATCCAATGTGGGAGCGGGCTTGCTCGCGAAGGGGCCAGACCTGCTGGCCTCAATCCCCCCTCGGCAACTCAATCACAAACCGCGTCCACCCATCATTCGATTCGCAACGAATCTGCCCGCCATGGGCGCGGATGATCGACTGAGTAATCGCCAACCCCAACCCCGCATGTTCACTGCTGCCTTCCTGTCGCGCTGCATCAGCCCGGTAGAAGCGATCAAACACACGCGGCAGCAACGGCCCGTCAATGCCGTCCCCACTGTTCTCGACCGTCAAACTCAAGCCTTTGACCTGATCAACAATCCGCACCCGCACCTCGCCATCAGCGGGCGTAAACCGCAGCGCGTTATCCAGCAAGTTGGACAGCGCCCGCCGCAACATGCTGCGGTCACCCTCCATCCGCGCGCTGCCCTCACTACTTAATGTCACCCGGGCGTCTTCCGCCAGCGGCGCAAAAAACTCCATTAACACATCCACTTCTGCGGCCAGTTCCAGCGACTCCCGCTTGGGCGTTAGCAGCCCATGGTCGGCCTTGGCCAGGTAAAGCATGTCGTTGACCAACTGCGCCATCCATTGCAGCTCTTCGAGGTTGCTGTGCAGCGCTTCACGGTAATCTTCGATAGGCCGAGGGCGGGTGAGGGTGACCTGGGTGTGGGTCAGCAGGTTCGACAACGGCGTGCGCAGTTCGTGGGCGATGTCAGCGGAAAACGCCGAGAGCCGTTGAAAAGAGTCGTCCAGGCGTCCGAGCATAGCGTTGAAGCTGTCGGCCAATTCCGTGAGTTCCGACGGCATATTCTCTTCGGGCAGCCGGGCATTGAGCGATTGCGCCGAAACGCCGCTGGCGATCGCACTCATGCGCCGCAACGGGCGTAAACCACTGCGTGCCGCCCACGCACCGAGCAACGCGGTGGCCAGGGCGGACAAGCCGACGGTCAGCCATATCAGGCGCTGCATGCGTTGCAGAAAGTGCTGGTGATGGGTGATGTCCAGCAGCAAGGTCAGTTGCGGTGAGTCAGGCCGGTCGACAAACAACGGCGCATTCAGCACGCGATAATCGGTGCCGTTGTCGTTCAGCTTGGATAAGCCCGTTTTTTGCGGGAGCTTTACCGGAAGGCGCGCCGAGCTGTCATACCAGCGCTGGCCATCGCTGCCGGTGATTCGCAGCGACAGGTCCGCCTCCCGGCTCAGCTCGTCAGCCAGTTTGATTTCGCTCTCACTCGACTGAACGTCATGCAGTACGCGGCGCAAACTCATCAATTTACCGTCCAGCAATTGCTGATCGAGCTCGATGAAATGCGCCTCGCTGGCGCGACTGAACAATACCCCGGCAAAGAGTGAAACCACGGCGGTACAGGCCGCAAACAGCAGCGCCAGACGACTGCTCAGCGAGAGTCGACGCATCAGGCAGGGCGCTCTTCAAGGACATAACCCATGCCGCGCACGGTATGAATCAGCTTGTTGGGAAACTCATCGTCGATCTTCAGGCGCAAACGGCGGATCGCGACCTCGATAACATTGGTGTCGCTGTCGAAATTCATGTCCCAGACCTGGGAGGCGATTAGTGATTTGGGCAGCACCTCACCCTGGCGCCGCAGGAGCATTTCCAGCAGGGCGAACTCCTTGGCGGTCAGGTCGATGCGTCGACCGCCGCGCTCCACCCGGCGGCGGATCAAGTCCAGGCGCAGGTCGGTCAGTTGCAGGCTGGTTTCCTGAGGCGAAGCGTTGCCGCGTCGCAACAGGCTGCGGACCCGAGCCAGCAATTCGGAGAAGGCGAACGGCTTGACCAGGTAATCGTCGGCACCGAGTTCGAGGCCGTGGACTCTGTCCTCCACCGCATCTCGCGCCGTCAGAAAAAGGACTGGCGTATCGAGGCCGGCGCCACGCACCGCCTGCAGGATTTGCCAGCCATCGCGACCGGGTAGCATCACATCAAGGATCAACAACGCGTAGTCACCACTCAAAGCCAGTTGTTGCCCGGTGCTGCCGTCGGCTGTCAGCTCGGTGTTGAAACCGGCCTCGGTCAGGCCCTGGCGCAAGTAGTGGCCGGTTTTCGGTTGGTCTTCGACGATCAGCAGTTTCATGGGCAACTCGAGGCAAGTGGAACGAACGCTTTATACCGTGGGCAGCGTTAATACAGGTCAACCTGACAAAGTTGTAATCTGCATGTCAGGTTGCGGGCAGTGGTGACAGTTTAGAGTTTTCCACAGGCTGAACCTTATCTTGTTGGAGTACGACTATGTTTTTGCGCAAATCTCTGGGGCTGGCCGCGTGTTTGCTGGCTCTGAGCTTGCCGGTGTGGGCAGCGCCGGCGCATACCTACGATTTCGGTCAGCCGGCCCCGGCGGCCAAGGCTACTCGCAGTGTCGAGGTGGTGATGGGTGACATGTCGTTCACGGCCAAGGCGATCGATATCAAAGCCGGTGAGACGGTTCGTTTTGTGCTGGTGAATAAAGACCAGTTGTTGCACGAATTCAACCTCGGCGACGCGGCGATGCACACCAGGCATCAGCAGGAAATGATGAAGATGCAGCAGAGCGGCATGCTGACGCCTACAGGCATGAAGGAAATGGACCACGGTTCGATGGCTGGCATGGACCACGGGATGATGAAGCACGACGACCCGAACAGCGTCCTCGTCGAACCGGGAAAAACGGCCGAGCTGACCTGGACCTTCAGCAAGGCCACCCGCCTGGAATTTGCCTGCAACATTCCCGGCCATTACCAGGCGGGCATGGTCGGCAAACTGACTGTCAGTCAGTAAGCACTCAAAGGCGGGTGCAAAGGCTGGTAGAATCCACTGATTATTCAGTCAGGTTTCCGCCATGCATCCCGCAGCCGAACACTCGCCGCTGGGCAAGTCCAGCGAATACATCGCCACTTATACGCCGTCCTTGCTGTTCCCGATCCCGCGCACCGCGAAATGGGCGGAGTTGGGCCTGACGGCGCAAACCCTGCCTTACAAGGGTGTGGACTTCTGGAACTGCTTCGAGCTGTCGTGGCTGTTGCCGTCCGGCAAGCCGGTGGTGGCGATTGGCGAATTCAGCATCCCGGCGGATTCGCCGAACATCATCGAATCGAAGTCGTTCAAGCTGTACCTGAACTCGTTGAATCAGACGCCATTTGCCGATACCCCGACCCTTGAAGCGACGCTGGTCAAAGACCTGTCGGCCGCTGCCGGCAAGCCGGTTGGCGTGCGGATTCGCAGCCTCAAGGAGGTCGAAGGCGAAGGCGTCGTGGCGTTGCCGGGTGTGTGCATCGATGATCTGGACATCAGCGTCAGTAACTACGAGCATCCGCGCCCGGAATTGTTGCGTTGCGATGATTCGCGCATTGTCGAAGAGAGCGTGCACAGCCATTTGCTCAAATCCAACTGCCCGGTCACCAGTCAGCCGGACTGGGGCAGCGTGGCGGTGGAATACCGTGGCGCGGCGCTGGATCACGCGAGTTTGCTGGAATACATCGTGAGCTTTCGTCAGCACTCGGACTTCCATGAGCAGTGCGTGGAACGGATTTTCCTCGACTTGCAGCGGTTGCTGAAACCGGAGAAGTTGACGGTCTACGCGCGGTATGTGCGACGCGGTGGGTTGGACATCAACCCGTATCGCAGTACTGAAGAAATGCAACTGCCGAACCATCGTCTGGTCCGGCAATAAAGTACCCCCTGTGGGAGCGGGCTTGCTCGCGAAAGCGTAGTGTCAGGCGCTATTTATGTCGACTGACACACCGCTTTCGCGAGCAAGCCCGCTCCCACAAGGGGATTGCATTGCGAATTGTAAAAATGAAAAAAGCCCCGCTAGCGATAGCAGGGCTTTTTGCATCTGGCGGGTTCAGATCCCCATGTTGGCCAAGGCTTGCACGATGTTGCGCAAGGTGCCGGCGAGGGTAGGGTGTTCGATTTCGAAGCGCTCGACGGCCAGGTTCACATTGTCGGCGAGGTTGGAGTCTTTGGTTTTGGTTTCCAGCTCAAGCTCGAGTTCGATCTGTTGCATCAGCGCGTGCAGGTCTTCGCGCTCGGCCTCCGTCAGCGGCGGATTCTGTTCCAATTGCTCGCGCAGAGTATTGAGTTGTTGTTGCAGTTCGCGGGCAGGCATGGCGTTCTTCCTTTTATCGATAGGCACTGGCATAGACAGCAGCAGCGTGCCAAAGGTCTATGGCTTCCCTTTAGATTAATCCACTCCTGTCTTGCCTGCATGATCTCGATCAGGGCTTTTCGCCCTTGAGCCGACGCAGGCTGATGTCCGCCAGGCAGGTGTCGAGCTCACCGAGGTGATCGATCACCGAATGCACACCCAGGCTGAACAATTGCACGGTCGCTTTACCACGCAGGTGTTCGCGCTCCTTTTGACTCAAGGCCTGCCATTCACCGGGTGCCAAACCGCAGAGCGAACCGCAGGACGCCAGACCGATCGTCCACAGCCCGGCATTCAGTCCCGATTGCAGCAATCGCGGTTCGCCGCTGACCAGCACGCAACCATCGAGTTGTTCGACATTCAATGCCATCAAGGCTTGCCAGCAAGCGTTCGGCGCCGGCCACGGATTGATTGTTGCTGGGTGTTGCGAAGGCTTGATCCACGAAGGCAACGCGCTGGCCAGGGAGTGGGTGAGGGCGGGGGGCAACTCGTCGAGCCAGGCGCAAGGAATCTGCTGGAGCTGCAAGCTGTTCAGACTGTCCAGCGCGCCGGGCGTGACCTCGGCGTGCTCGGCCGTGTGAGTGTCGTGCTGGCGCATCCGGGCGCCGAAATCCACCAGGCAACCACTGAGCCCGAACAGTACGGCGGTCAGGCTGGGTGCGGCAAGGGGCAAGGCTTCGGCGTGCGGCATATCAACGTCCCTGAAATAACGGCAAGGCTAGGTGCTGCCGGTGACAGTTGCATGACACTGATGTGAAGTGCTCTCAGTCAGGACGAATCATCCGTAGGTCATCACGCGCGAGGCTGCCCTAAACCGGCTTTTCCGTCTTATACTAGCCAGCTTATCGCCTGGGCCAAGCGCCCATGCCAGTACAATCCAAGGAGTTTTCTATGCGCTGGAGCAATCGTCTAGCTCAGCTTTGTGTGTGTGCCAGCGTTTTGGTGGTTCCGTTCGCAGCCCAGGCTGCCACGGAAGAAGACCCTTGGGAAAGCGTCAACCGTCCAATCTTTCAGTTCAACGACTTCGTCGACACTTATGCACTCAAGCCAATCGCTCAAGGCTACGAGTTCGTGACGCCGCAGTTTCTGGAAGACGGCATTCACAACATGTTTCGCAACGTCGGTGATGTCACCAACCTTGCCAACAACGTCTTGCAGGCTAAACCGGCCGCGGCTGGCGTCGACACTGCGCGTCTGATCTTCAACACCACCTTCGGCCTGCTGGGCTTCTTCGACGTCGGCACTAAAATGGGCCTGAATCGTAGCGACGAAGACTTTGGCCAGACGCTCGGTTACTGGGGCGTGGGCAGCGGCCCGTATGTGATGTTGCCGCTGTTGGGCCCAAGCACGTTGCGCGATGCTCCATCCAGGTACGTCGACGGCTACACCGGCCCGTACCGCTATATCAACGACGTGCCCGTGCGTAACTCGATCTTCGGCCTGAACATTGTCGACACCCGCGCAAGTCTGCTGTCGAGCGAGAAGTTGATCAGCGGCGACAAATACACCTTCATCCGCAATGCGTATTTGCAGAACCGCGAGTTCAAAGTCAAAGACGGCCAGGTCGAAGACGATTTTTGATCTCGACCCGTAAAATGAAGAAGGCGGCCAATCGGCCGCCTTCTTTCGATTGGATCCGAGCTTATTTCATCTTCAAGATTGTAAGCCCGAGTTTCTGACTGCCATCGTCCTGTTCTTTCACCCATACAACTTCGGTGTCGGCTTCAAGCCCTTTAAGCGCTACGTGATCGGAATCGATGCGCACGCTGAGCCGGTCACCGACCTTGAACAGGTTGGGTGCCTCAACCTGCATGCCACTGCTGGAAAGGTCTATGCAGACGGCTGGCACCTCATCGCCTTCGTGAATCAGCGACACATCGGCATCGACCCGCATGCGGATGAAATCGCGCTTTTCGCTGTAGTCCCGATCGGTTTGACTCATGGGCTTCATCCTTCCATTGGGTTACGGTTTTGCCTGTTCTTATAACTCCCGGTGATTTGACAAGTAAAGACGTCAAGCGACCATCGGCGTGAGCTTGAAACGCCCCGCGGATGGGAGTACCGTCTGCGCCTTAGAAGGGCACCTCTGGTGTACCTGTGTGTAGGGCAAACGCTCGATAACAGTGCAGTAGAGAGGCTAGAAAGCGAATCCAGTAGTGTGAGCCGGGCTAAACCCCCTGCCTGCTACGCCAACCTAATTCTGGCGCCGTTTGCCCACATGCCAAAAACCAGTGCCACGTTGCTGATAATCGATGATGACGAAGTAGTGCGCGCGAGCCTCGCGGCCTACTTGGAAGACAGTGGTTTCAGTGTCCTGCAGGCCAGTAATGGCCAGCAGGGTCTTCAGGTATTCGAGCAAGACAAGCCCGACTTGGTCATCTGCGATCTGCGCATGCCGCAGATGGGCGGACTCGAACTCATTCGCCAGGTCACCGAGCTGTCGCCGCAAACCCCGGTGATCGTGGTTTCGGGTGCCGGCGTGATGAACGACGCGGTCGAGGCCTTGCGCCTGGGTGCGGCGGATTACCTGATCAAGCCTCTCGAAGATCTGGCTGTGCTCGAGCACTCTGTGCGCCGTGCCCTGGATCGTGCGCGCCTGCTGCTGGAAAACCAGCGCTACCGCGAGAAGCTGGAAAAGGCCAACCGCGAGCTCGCCGCCAGCCTGAACCTGCTCCAGGAAGACCAGAACGCCGGTCGCCAGGTGCAGATGAACATGCTGCCGGTCAGCCCCTGGACCATCGACGAGTTCCAGTTCGCCCACCAGATCATCCCGTCGCTGTACCTGTCGGGTGATTTCGTTGACTACTTTCGGGTCGATGAGCGTCGGGTAGCTTTTTACCTGGCGGACGTTTCCGGTCATGGCGCCTCTTCAGCCTTCGTCACCGTGCTGCTAAAGTTCATGACCACGCGCTTGCTGTTCGAATCCAAGCGCAGCGGCACATTGCCGGAATTCAAGCCTTCAGAGGTCCTTGGTCATATCAACCGAGGCCTGATCAGTTGTAAGCTGGGTAAACACGTCACAATGGTCGGTGGTGTCATCGACGAGGAGACAGGTTTGTTGACCTATAGCATCGGTGGTCATTTGCCGTTGCCTGTGTTGTACACGCCAGACAGTGTTCGTTATCTGGAAGGGCGTGGTCTGCCGGTGGGCCTCTTCAATGAAGCCACCTATGAAGACCACGTGCTGGAGCTGCCGCCAACATTCAGCCTGACGCTGATGTCCGATGGCATTCTGGACCTTTTGCCAGAACCTACACTCAAAGAAAAAGAAGCGGCTTTGCCCCAACGGGTCAAAGCAGCGGGCGGCAGCCTGGATGGTCTGCGGCAGGTTTTTGGATTGGCCACGCTAGGGGAGATGCCGGATGATATCGCCCTGTTGGTGTTGAGCAGGAATCTTTAATGAGTACCGGTAGAATCCAGTTCGCCGAACAGGACGGCACCTTCGTCCTGAAGTTCGTCGGTGAAGTTCGCCTGACCCTATGTTCGGCGTTGGATGCGACTATTGAGCGGATCTTCACCGCGTTGAATTTCAACGCGATCGTGATCGATCTGACCGAAACCCGCAGCATCGACAGCACCACCCTTGGTTTGCTTGCCAAACTGTCGATCCTGTCGCGGCAAAAGGTCGGCCTGCTGCCGACCGTCGTCACCACCCACGAAGACATCACCCGTCTGCTGCAGTCCATGGGCTTCGAGCAAGTGTTCAACATCGTTGACCGCCCGATCCCGTGCCCTGAATGCCTGACCGACCTGCCAGACCAGGATCAGTCCGAGGAAGTCGTGCGGATCAAAGTGCTCGAAGCACACAAAATCCTCATGGGCCTGAACGACTCCAACCGTGAAGCCTTTCATGATCTGGTGAACGCCCTCGAGCGTCACTGATTCCATAAGCGACGCACAAAAAAGGGCGAACCTGTAAGGGTTCGCCCTTTTTGCATTGAGCTGAACTAGATCACAGCTTGGCTTGCAGCAGTGCTTCGAGTTTTTCCTGGTCGCGAGCGAATTGACGAATCCCCTCAGCCAGTTTCTCGGTCGCCATCGCATCCTCGTTGGACAACCAGCGGAACTGCGCTTCATTCAGGCTCAAACGCGCCTCTCCCGCATGCCCCGGGGCCAGCTTGCGCTCCAGCTTGCCAGTGTCCGCCGCCAGCTTTTCCAGCAGGTCCGGGCTGATGGTCAGGCGATCACACCCGGCCAACTGCTCAATCTGATTCAGGTTGCGGAAGCTCGCACCCATGACCACGGTCTTGTAGTCATTGGCCTTGTAGTAGTTGTAGATACGCGTCACCGACTGCACGCCCGGATCATCCGCACCGGTGTAGTCGTTTCCATTGGCCTTCTTGTACCAGTCGTAAATGCGGCCCACGAACGGCGAAATCAGGAACACTCCGGCGTCAGCGCACGCCGCCGCCTGAGCAAAGGAGAACAGCAGCGTCAGGTTGGTCTGGATGCCTTCCTTTTCCAGCGTCTCGGCGGCACGGATGCCTTCCCAGGTGGAAGCGATCTTGATCAGCACACGGTCACGGCCAATGCCAGCCTTGTCGTACAGGTCGATCAGACGGTGCGCACGCTTCAATACGGCGTCAGTGTCGAACGACAGGCGCGCATCCACTTCAGTGGAAATGCGGCCCGGTACAACCTTCAGGATTTCCTGGCCTACCGCCACGCCAAAGCGGTCGCTGGCCAGGCCCACATCGCCCTTGCAGTCGTGAACGCAGGCGTTCAGCAACTCGGCATAACCGGGAATGGCCGCCGCTTTCAGCAGCAGGGAAGGGTTAGTGGTAGCGTCGACGGGTTTTACGCGAGCGATAGCTTCGAAGTCGCCGGTGTCGGCAACTACGGTGGTCATTTGTTTGAGTTGTTCCAGCTTGGAAGTCATGGGCGTGCTCTGTCCTATGGGTCTAATGACATTACCCGAGCGCTGACAGCCACTCAAGGGCGCATGTACGTATCGGTGGCCCCGTTGGCAACAACCGGAGAACGGATGTTTGAAAGGTGGGGCGCGGGTCTCGGTAAATACGATGCCAAAACCGCGCGCAGGTTCAAAGCAACTGACCGTTGACGGCTCTGTGGCAACTCTGGCGCCTGAGCTGGCATGCCTGCATTCGGGCGCCAACCGGTGTTAAAAATGGTCAAGTTCACCCGTTATAAGATGTCAATTAGTGCCACTCGGATGGCGTGTAATGTGGCGTGGATAAATGTAGGTATTGGATTGGGAAATGACTTCACAAGGGGAGCGGGTGTCTGCAATTGTGGAGGCCTTCGATGACTTTATTCTCGGTTATGTCTTGAAGAAATTGACCGAAGTATTTGAAGAGCTGATGGCCGCATCAAAGAAGAACCATCCGGACAATATGACGGGGCTGGTTGAAATGGGAAGAGTGAAAGCCGCAAAGAAAATTCCCGGCTGGCTAAATCGAGTGAAACACAGCATGCCCAGTCAAGTCACTCGCGTGTTGATGGAACAAATGAACGACTCACAGAAGTCCAAACATGACCTGCGGTTTGAAGCGCAAGCCGTATTGTTCGAGGTGCTTGTGGAGGAGTCACTGGCAATGGACGCCGCGAGTTATGCAGCATGTGTCTAGTCCTGAAATAGGTTTACACCTGTTTCACCCCAACGCCCGATGCACCGCATCGGGCGTTTTGTATTTTAAGGACAGGTGCGGGCGTTCCTGGTTGTAGATCAGGATCGCTTCTCGCACCATTTGCTCCGCTTGCGCCAAGTCTGTCGGCCGGTGGAGTAATAGTTCTGTTTTCAAGATGCCGTTGACCCGCTCTGCCAAGGCGTTTTGGTAGCAGTCGTAGCCATCCGTCATCGAACACGTGATGCCATGCTTGGCGTGGAGCTTTTGATACAGCGCCGAGCAGTACTGGACTCCTCGATCCGAGTGATGGACCAGTTTCTGACGTGTTCGACGTGTCTTTAACGCCATGCGTAAGGCTTGGGCCACCGAGTCGGCATGCAGGCTGCCATGCACGTGATAACCGACAATTTTTCTTGAGAAGGCATCTGTGACCAGGCTCAGGTAGACCGGATCGTCACGCTGGGTGGACAGGTAAGTAATATCGGCCACCCAGACCTGTTCCGGACCGGTTGCAACGACTTGCTGCGGGCCTGGCTTTAGCAGATTGGGATGGCAGCGAAAGTGATGATGGCTGTCGGTCGTCTTGTGATACGCCCGTTTCCTGCGAACCAACTGCCGGTGCTCGCGCAGCACTTCAAACAAGCGATCCCGGCCAACATGCAACTCAGGTTTCTCATGCTCCGCGTGCATCAATGACTGGAGCTTGCGTGCGCCAATGCAGGGTTGGCGCACTCGGATTGCCTGCACAAACTTGATGAGTTTCTGATCTTGATCGACTCGCGCCCGATAGACGCGATCACGCTTGTAAAAGGCTTGGCGACTGATCCCCATAAACTGGCAAGCCCTGCTGACACTCAGGGTTTGGGTTTGCGCAACGACTTGCCGGGCCGCTTTTTTACAATGGATACGCCGTAGTCATTCTTCAGGACATCAACCACATCTTCAAAGAATTTGGCTTTCTGATTTGCTAGTGCCAGTTGCTCCTCAAGCTCTTTGATTCTCTGCTCGGGGGTCAAAGGCAAAGTTGGCTCGTCCATCGGTCGAGTCCTCTGCGTACGAATGGAGGCGCCTTGGCTCCAATCTTGTCGACCATGCTTGCGTAACCAGACCAACACCGTCGACCGACCTTGAATCCCATAACGCCGCTGAGCCTCTTTATAACTCAACTCGCCTTTTTCTACTTGGTCGACAACCGACAATTTAAAAGTCAGCGTGTAATCGCGCTGACTACGTTTTGCGCCCGTATCCATTGCACCTTCCTGATAAAAAGCCAGAAGGTGTAAACCTTATTCAGGACGAGACAATGGATTAATAAAAGCCCCTGTTAACGGTGTGCGCGGTCATTCGACAGGTTACTTCAATAACATTTTGACGGCGGCTTCCGCAGGTTTTGATGTTCCATCGGACGACTTTAATCCAAAACTTCGCTCACGATCATTACTGCCAGAGTCGCTGTTTTTCCATTCGTATAGGGAAGTCAGCGGTATATTCAGTTTTTTGACATCCGAGATGAATCTTGTAATGCGCGATGCTTGTCCGGCGGTGCCTCCGATGGAACTGAGCGATGGCACTCCCCATTCGGTAATCACCCCCGGCACTTGGAAGTTATCAAGGATAAACGCTTGAGCACGGCTGATCTCGGTGCCCGACATGCCATACGGGTGATAAGAAACAGCGCTGAGGCATTGTGGGTGTTCCTTCAGGATTTCAGTCAGTGCGACGGTCGCCCTGGAGTCTTTGGTGGGGGCCTTCGCGAATCCAAACCCGATCAGGGGGGTTGAGTGATCCCGCTTTTGTAACGCGTTGCACACTGCGCTCATGAACGGCACAAACGTTACTTCAAAATCCTGGGTAGGCCAGTATTTTGGCAAGTCCGGTTCATTCCAGATTTCAATGGCGACAAGCTGCGTACTGAAGGCGTTTTCCAGACCGATGACCGAGTTGGCGAATGAATCTCCCGCAGCGGCGAGATCTCTGCCACTGCTTTGCGTTTTGTGGGTTAGCGCTTTAGTGGAGCGAACGGTCATCAATACTGGCAGGTCGGCGGATTTGGCAGCAGCGAAGGCTTCATTGATCTGGTGTTGATACGCCGGGTTACCCAGGCTGTTTGTCCATACGCCAAGGCGCACGAAGCCGAACCCTGAGGCTTTGATCTGATGGGCGTCAGCGGTCGAGAAATTCTGGATCTTCACCTGAACGCCTATTGTCTTGCTGTCCTGAGCCAGCGCTGAAAAAGCCTGACTGGCGTAAACAGGGTCGACGGCGCCAAGTATAAATAGCGTTGAAGTGGCAATCAGTCGAAAACACGTGGAGGGCATAACGGGCAATTCCTATAGTCGTCCCAGGTAGGGGGCAGGGGAAAATATCATTAGTCAATTAATACAGCGATACCATCAATCTTCCATCACAGACGCCCATTGTTAATATTGGTCGGATAAATAACTTCCCTGGCGCAGGTGTTATTTATGGTCCGGTTTTCTGGTTGGGCGTTTTTTGTGTGTCGTGGTATTTAATACGAAAGTATTTTCATGATGGATCCCTCTCAGAGTGCGGGACGGTCTTGTTGGCTCACTTATATCCTCGCTATACGTGGGCTGAATCGACACTACACGGGAAGAGTAGCCTTGTTCAGAAAGATTCTTGTGGTTTGCGTCGGCAATATTTGCCGAAGTCCTACCGCTGAACTGTTGCTACGCCATGCGCTGCAACCTTCGGGTATCTCAGTGACCTCCGCGGGATTGAACGCGCGGGTGGGTGAGTCTATGGAACCCGACGCACTTCGGGTTCTTGAAGAACAGGGGCACGAAGACCAAGGGTTTAAAGCGCGGCAGATTACGCCCGCCATTGTCAATGAATCAGACCTCATTCTGGTCATGGAAAAAGAGCATGTACAGGGCGTACTAAAGATTGCATCACACGCCAGGGGCAAAGTGTTTCTTCTGGGGAAGTGGCAGAGTGAACGCGAAATAAAGGACCCGTATCGTCAAGGAAAAGCTGCGTTTGTCCATGCCCATGCATTGATTGAAGATGCCGTTTGCTCATGGGCGCAGCGCCTCGGACGTTAATGGATGATTTTCAGATTAGTAATAATGGTAAAAGAATAGACCTTATGCAGTTACCGTCAGTAATCAGCACCCGGGATAAAGACAGAGACGAGATTGATCTGCTCGGTTTATTAGGCACATTGATTGACCATAAATGGTTAATAGGTGCCATCACCGGGGCGTTCATGGTGACCGGTGCCGCGTATTCGATTTTATCGCCGCCCGTGTATCTGGCAAATGCCCTGGTCCAGGTCGAGCCGAAAAAGAACGACATGCTGGGATTCTCGGATATCAGCAGCATGCTCGGTGGACAATCACCGGCGGCGACCGAGATCGGCATTATCAAGTCTCGCGCGGTTATCGGTAAAACGGTCGATGATCTGCATCTTGATATTGTGATTACGCCCAACACCTTTCCCGTCGTCGGCGGCTTTCTTGCTCGGCGCTATAAAAGCAGCCCCACTGAAAGTGTCTCGCCACCGCGCTTTGGCATGAACAGTTATGCATGGGGCGGCGAGCGCCTTGATATCGAACAGCTTGATCTGCCGGCTGAATTATTGGGCAAGAAATTGATGCTGGTTGCCGAAGAGCAGAATCGATTCAAACTCTACGATGACAACGGCGGTTTGTTGGCCGATGGCGCCACAGGCGAAGCCATCGCGCAGGAGGGTGTCGAGGTCCTTATCGCGAGCATGGCCGCGAACCCGGGCACTAAATTTGAAGTCGTGCGCAATCCACGCATTGTCACCATTCAGAATTACCAGGACGCCCTCGATGTCTCCGAGCAAGGTAAAGAATCGGGCATCATCAGTCTGGCTCTGGCCAGCACCGACTACACCCTGGCGGTGAAGATTCTCAACAAGATCTCAAGGCTTTATGTGCAGCAGAATGTGCAACGTACTTCTGCCGAGGCTGCCCAGAGTCTGGAGTTTCTTCAGGCACAATTACCGCAAGTCAAAGACGATCTGGTCAAAGCCAGCAACGCACTGAACAGCTATCAGACCCGCGGAAACACAGTCAACATCTCCCTCGAAACCAAGTCTGTGCTGGAACAGATGGTGGTGCTGGATACGCGCATCTCGGATCTGAAACTCCAGCAAGCGGACTTGGATCGAAAGTTCACCCGGGAGCACCCGGCCTACCGCGCATTGATGGCGCAGATGGGGGATTTGAACAAACAGCGACAGGGGTTGGAAAAGAAAGTCCAGGGGCTTCCGGCTACACAGCAGGAGCTGTTGAACCTGACCCGTGATGTGGAAGTGGCGACACAAATCTATACCCAGTTGCTGAACAAATCCCAAGAACTCGACATCGTCAGGGCAGGGGCGGTCGGCAATGCACGGTTGATTGATACGGCGGACGTCGACATCACCACCCCGGTCAAACCGCGTAAAGCCCTGATCGTACTGATGGCGACTTTGCTGGGTGGCTTTGTCGGTGTAGCGCTGGTGTTAGTGCGTAAATCGCTGAGCAGAGGACTCGAAGGGCCGGAAGCCATCGAGCAACTGGGTCTGCCGGTTTATGCCTCCATTCCTTACAGCACTTTGCAACAAGAAGAGGACACTAAAAAAGTCCGGCTGGGCGACAGCGCCGACAGCCAGTCTTTTCTATTGGCCCTGCGTAACCCCACCGACTTGTCCATCGAATCGATACGTAGCCTGCGAACCTGCCTGCATTTTGCAGGGCTGGATGCGACCAATAACCGGATCATGATCTCCGGTCCGAGCCCTCAGGTAGGCAAGACGTTTGTCTCTTCTAATCTGGCCGCGGTCATCGCTCAAAGTGGGCAGAGGGTCGTGCTGATCGATGCCGATATGCGCAAAGGTCATCTGCACAAGACCTTGGCGACACCGATCAGCAATGGCTTGTCCGATCTGTTGACCAAGCGCTGCAGTATCGAGCAAGCGATCAATAAACTCGAAGTCGATAACCTGCATTTCATCAGTCGTGGACAAGTACCGCCCAACCCGTCCGAGCTGTTGATGCATGCCAACTTCAGAGAACTCCTAACTGAACTGAGCGAACTCTACGACGTGGTAATCATCGACACGCCACCTCTTCTGGCCGTGACAGATGCGGCCATCGTTGGCCGTGAAGCCGCCATTAATCTGATTGTGACGCGCTTCGGCGTCAATCCAGCCAAAGAGATCGAATTGACGATTCGTCGGTTTGCTCAAAACGGCATCGAATTGAAAGGCGCGATTTTCAACGGTGTCGAGAAACGAGCGTCCAGTTATTACGGTAATGGCAGTTATGGCTATTACAACTACGAGTACGCCTCTGACAAGTCGTAATGCGAGTTCTATTTGCCAGGTAATGGACTGAGGGTGGACTAACCATTCTCCGGTCCCTGTCGCCTTGCGACTACGATAATGGAGTTGGGTGAACTGTGAAAAAAATACTACATGTGGCGGAAACGATTAAAGGTGGCGTTGCGACGGTCATCCGGACGATATCAACCCCTCCCAAGGGCGACGCCCAGCAGTATGAACTGGTGTATTTAATCCCGTTCGACCAGAAGAAAGAACTGCATGGTATTGATGAAAAAGACATCAGGACCTTCTCCCGAAACAAGAGAGATGTCGTCTCCCTGCTGCGGTTTGCCTGGCAACTCGTCCGAGTGATCTTCAAGGAAAAACCGGATGTCGTGCACTTGCACAGCACGTTTTCCGGGGTCATTGGCCGATGTGTGTGTTTAATCTTGCGCCCTTGGCGGTCACCGAAAATCATCTACTGCCCGCACGCGTTTTCGTTCTTGATGGAAAGCTCTCCCGCCAAGCAGAAAGTGTATTCACTGATTGAGCGGCTTTTGCAAAAAGTCACGGATGTCATTATCTGTGTCAGCCAGTATGAACTGGATAAAGCGGCCTCGTTCGGTATCGACCGCCACCGTATGAAACTGATCTACAACGGCATTCATTATAAAAACGATGAGAGCCTGTCCAGTCAGTGCACGGATATTCAACTTTTATTTGTGGGTCGACTGGACTACCAGAAGGGCTTTGATGTCCTGCTCAAGGCATTCACGGAAGTCGAGCGCACCGACTTGAAACTGACGGTGGTCGGCAGTGCGGTGAATGAGGAGCCGGTAGAGTGCCCTGTCATTGACGCCGTTGAATACCTGCCTTGGGTGACCCCGGCCGAAGTCAATGCTCTCTATAAAACCGCCGATGCCCTGATTGTCCCCAGTCGCTGGGAAGGTTTTGCCATGGTTCCCCTTGAGGGCATGGCCATGGGCGTGCCCGTTATTGCCAGTGACTGCACTTCGCTCCCTGAACTGGTTACGCACGACGTCACGGGCTACATATTTTCGACGGGCGATCACCAGGCGCTCGGCAACATCTTAGTGAACATCAAGAAACAAAAGTTGCTGGAACTCGGCACCGCAAGCCGCAAGCGGGTGCGCGAACGGTTCAGCGCAACGCTGATGATCCAGCAAACCTATGACGTGTATTCCGCTCAAACTTATTAAGTAGATATCAAGATATGAACGTTACTATTTTGCATGGCTACAGTGCATCCAATTCCGGTGATGGCCTCCTGGTGGATTTGGCAATTGCCTTGGTGCTGCGAAACTTCGGTGCCGACACGTTAATCAATGTCGTTGCATCAGACCCCCAATCATTCAGTTACCTTCCCTATAAGCGGTATGACGCGCCGGTCATGGCGGCTAAAGGACTGGGACGCGTGAAGGAAGCGGTTTTCCTTAAACAGTCTTACGCACCGCTCGCTGACCTCTTGAGCACCAGCGATCTGATCGTCGGGGTGGGCGGTGGGTACATGCGGTCAAAGAGCGCCTTTGAACACATCAAGCTGAAACTGGGCCATGCCAAACAGCTCGAAACGGCGATCTTGAGCAAGGTGCCGTCGGTTTACCTGCCGCAAAGTATCGGCCCGTTCCACGGTGAGAGCAGCGCGATCGTAAAACACTATGCCAGTGCCGATGCGGTGTTTGTCCGCGACAACAGGTCGTCGGCTATTTTCCAATCCAATGAAAATGTTTATCGAGCGCCAGACCTGGCGGTCCAGGCGTTGGCGAAAAAGATTCTGGTGCAACCCAAGTTCACCCGCTGCGCGTCATCGCCGGCCGTGGTCTGCGTGGTTTTACGCAAGCCGCCGGAATGGAGCAAAGAGAAAAAGATCGCCTACGTTGCCAACTTGAAGCTTCTTTTGAAGAGACTAAGGGCGAAAAGCAAAGTGGTATGTGCTGTTCAAAGCGCCGTCCGTGGCAACGATGACGGGGCGTTCTATCGGGAACTTGGCATTACCGAGGACCTCTTGCCTTTGAAGGCGACCCTGTCCAAGTATCAGCCCGACCTGGTCATCTCCGTAAGGCTGCACGGAGCCATCGAGTCTTTACTCGCCGGCGTACCTGCGTTTCATATCAGCTATGAACGCAAAGGTTTTGGCGCCTATCAGGATATGGGCGTGGAAGATTGGGTAATCAACGGCGGGGACATAAATGTCGACACGATCATTGACACTGTTTACGCCCCGAACGCGTTGTCCAGATTCGGTAAAAAACTGACGGACACCTGCAAAGAAATCGAAGCCAAAACGGAGCTGATGGACACGATTATCAAAGGGATTGTTCGATGATATTTCGGCTGTTGCTACGCGGAGGTGCATTAGGCGCAAAGTTCTTGCTGGTGTTGGCCATCACGCATTACCTGGGTTACGAGGCATTGGGTTTCTACGGGGTGGTGGTGGCCGCTTCGTTGATCGCCTCGAAGTTTTACAGCGTCGGGTTCAGTTCTGAAATCAACCGGCTGATCAGCGTGGGGGGCAGTACGAAGCTTGTCGTTGATAAGGTACTGATTCTGTACCTGGCCGTTGGTTTGTTGTTATCGGTGGTCACGGTCGCGCTTTACTCACTGTTCAGCGATGTTGAGGCGAGTGCCGCGTTGATCGCGTGCGTCACGCTGTTGCTGCTCACCGAGCATCTGTCCTTCGAAATAAACTCGTTTGTCTTTTCCGCACAAAAGGCCAACTGGGGCGCGTTGTTGTTTTTCATCAAGACCGGCCTCTGGGCGCTCCTTGCCGTGGGCGGACTGATGGCGGGCGTAGTGTCCACCATCGCCAGTGTGCTTTGGTTATGGGTGGCCACCAACCTGTTGGTCATCGTGGCCGGTTACTTCATTGTGGTTAACGTTCATAAGGGCCGGGACGTCAGTGCCGTTACCACGGTTTCCGTCTGGAGAGCAGGGTTGCCCTTTTATCTGGGCGGCGGCCTGATCGCATTAAGTCAGTACGCTGAACGTTTTCTGATTCTGGACATTGAACCGTATGCCAGCCTCGGCAAATACGTTTACTCCTGGTCTGCCGCCAACACGTTGCAAGCATTGTCCTACGCCGTTGTTGCAGTGGTGGGCATTCCCGTGCTCGCCAAGCGTTATAAAAATAACCAGCAGGCGCTGACGGTTCGGCAATTGTTCGTTAATCAATGGGTGCTGCGCTCCTTGATTGTTTCCTGCGCGGTAGCTGTGCTGATTTATGCCTTCTTCAACATCCTGCTCGATTACGTGGACGCGGCAGTCCCGCGCCCGGATAACCGGATTTTAGCGATCCTGATTTTCTCTTTTGCCCTGCGCGCCGTCGGCGACATCGTGTGGGGAGGTCTTATTGCCTCAAAGAACAGTCGGGTCTCATTAGCCAGTGCGGCGATCTGCCTGGCGATTTCACTGCCCGTCAGTTATGTGCTCATCAAGCACTATTCAATTTACGGCGCGGCGTGGGGCAATGTCTTTTCGATCACGGTGCAGTTGGCCGTCATTGCGTTGCTGACCAGATTTGCCCGGTCGAAGGGGGCCTTGTAATGGCCATCTCTCTACCGTCCATAGAGTTTCGCGGAAGAAAACTCGATTCGCCCATTTCATTCCTGATTCTGCTGTGTGGTCTTTTTCTGTCTATTGCGATGCCGCTGCTGATGCACCGCGATCCTGGCCCGGATGCCATGACCCTGTGGACGTCATACGTTCGTTCAGATAATTGCAATTTCTGGAATCCGTTTTCACCAGACCGGTCCTCTTACGAGTGCTCCGCCTACCTGCTGCGTCCCACCGGTATCAACCTGACCAATGCGTGGGCCTACGGGATGTTGTGCAACCTGTTTCTGACCTCCATCCCGATCTTCATCTTCAAAAGAATACCGATAACGCTCTTCCTGACCTTGTGCCTTTGGGGGGTGGTCAGGTCGTTTTTCCTCGATAACCTGACCAAGGAGATCATTGTCTCGGTGGCGGTGATCGCCATTCTGTTTTTCTCCTTTTCGAAACGCTACCGCGCGGGCTTTTTCCTCTCTGCGCTGTTTTATGGCGTGCTGATCCGACCCTACTGGATATTGTTTTCGCTGGTCTGGGTCGGCGTGTGCGTGATGAAGAAGCATGTGTCGCGTTTCAGCTTTTTCGTGATGTTGTTTATGTTCTACCTGGTGATCGCGACGGCCATTCAGTTGCTGGTCGGCTATTCGGTTTCGTCCATTCGCGCCAGTAACAATGAACAGCGGACTTTGGGTGAAGAAGGCTCGAAGTCATTGATCGTTTCGTGGATTAACGGCGGTGACTTCGTGTCGCAGGCCGTGGACTCGATGAGCATCTTTTTCAGGCTGTCTTTCCCGGTGGAGTTGATCCTGCTCTCCGGCCTGGGGCAGATCATATTCGTCGTCCTGATGATGATGACCTCGTTATTGATGTTCAAAATGATCACGTCGAGTCATTACAAAGGCTCAACCATCGAGCCGAAAGTCAAAGAGCTGATTGCGATCCCACTGTCCTTTTTATTGGTGCAGGGGTTGTTCGAGCCTGACTTCGGCTCGTTTGCCCGACATTTCTCCATGGTGGTGCCGGTGCTGTTTCTGGGCCTGGGATTGCAGTTGCGCTCAAGGAAACCTGAGTCGGTTGAATCAAGCGTCTTGAGCTGAGGTTTGTGGTTTATGCAAAGCAAGAAAAAATCGTTGGAAATAGAAACGCTCAGAGGCCTGGCATGCCTGCTGCTGGTGCTCTATCACGTGATAGGGCCGCTGGGCGGCGGACTGAAAATAGACCTGGGGTCACCTTTTCGGGTGTTGGCGGATTCGATGGTGTACGTCAGGATGCCGCTGTTCACCTTCATATCGGGCTACATCTATTCGATATACAAAATCAGAGGCAATGACTTCTCCGCTTACTGCGTTGGCAAGGTGAGAAGGTTGATCGTGCCGTTGTTTTTTGTCGGTATTCCGTTTTCGGTGCTGCAGGTTGTAGGGCCTGGGGTTAACAAGGAGGTCGGGTTGCTCGACGCCTTGTTGTCGTTCTACATACCGGTTAACCATTTCTGGTTTTTGCAGGCCGTCTTCATCATCTTTGTGTTTGTCGGTTTTCTGCAGTGGCGCGGTCTGTTGCAGACGGCGACGCGGTTGTATCTGTTGTTCTTATTTTCGGCGCTGGTGTTCTTGTTGCCGGTCTTTCCGGTTGATGCGTTTGGCATCAATGGCGCGGTCTATTTGCTGCCGTTTTTTGTGACGGGGATGATTTGTCACGAAAAGGTCAGTGCCTTGAAGCAATCGCTGAAAGTGATCGGTCCGGTGGTGTTCGTCTTGATATCGGTTGTGCTGCTGTATATCGCCGCCGTGGATCGCGAACTTATTGTCGATCGTAGAAGCGTTGTCGGTTTGCTCGTTGGCTGTATGTCCTGTGTCGCGCTACTGTCGACTGACATGCGCTCGAAAGCCTTGATCTGGCTGGGTGGATATTCTTACGCCATTTTCCTTTTTCACGTGCTGTTTGCCGCCAGTTCGCGGTTCGCCTTGGGGCGTTTGGGCGTCACGGACGACAGCGTTCTGGTAGCAGGCGGCGTGCTGTGTGGATTGTTGGGGCCCGTGCTGTTGTCGAACGTTTTCAGCCGTTTCACCCTGACTTCCGTTCTGTTTTTGGGCGAGCGTGTTACCCGCAAAAAGGCCCCAGAGGTCGGGTTGAAGGTGCCTCAATCCTGAGCGCATTCAGCCGACTTCCTGATAGAGGGATGAGTCAATGGTAGATGTCGATGATGTGCGCCCCGTTCCTGCTCCCGTTGTCGAAGTGAGAAGTTCACGCGAGCGGCTTGCCGCAATGGCCAAGGGTAAAGCGGGGGAGGTGCTGGCCATCTCGGTGATTGGCGACAGTTACAGCGCGGGGCAGGACTTTTATCTCAATGCCCTCACTCAGCACCTGGCGAAAGATTTTGGTTTCGCCGGGCCTGGTTATGTCGGGTTCAATCACGGTGCCGCGCTCGGCGGTACGAATTTCAAATACACCCGCAGCAGCGAGAAGTACTTCGGTGGGGATTGGGACGTTTCCAGTCTTGGCCAGGCAAGTCCGGACAGCCGCACTGTTACCGGCCAGGTCGGTGCTTATGTTGAGCTGGACTCCAACGAAACGACTGCCATCGATACGTCTATCGCCCATGCCAAATTGCTTTACCTGGGCAATGGCAAATCCAGTGAGATGCGCTATCGGTGGACACCTTCAGACACCTGGCATCCTTTGACGATGGCCGGATCAGGGGTTCAGGAAATGCAACTTAGCGTCCCCGCCAATGATGAATGGTCGTTAAGGCTCGAAGTCGTGAAAGGTGCGCCGACGTTGTTTGGTCTGTGGCTGGCCAATAATCAGGGCGGCGTCAGGGTCTCCAAACTCGCCGCTTCTGGCGCCGCCTCAGGTGACTTTTATAAAAGCGATTCCCCATGGCAAACCCAATGGAAGGCCGTCGTTTCAAAGATACCGGCGGACGTTTACCTGATCATGCTAGGCGGTAATGATCAGGGATTTGGCGTTAAGCCCAAGGACTATCTGGAGAACATGAAAGGGTTGGTGCGGATGATTCGCGAAGTTCATCCGGCGGCGAGCATTAACGTCATCCTGCGTCAGGACACAACGCGCTCCAGTGCTTATCCGATGTCGGAGTACGCCCAGGTACTTGAGCCTTGGGCGCGATCGGAAAACATTGTGTATTCGAGTTTGCAATGCACGTTCGGTCCAGACTTCAAACGCTACGCCAGTGGCGGGCCGACCCCCATGATCGGCCCGGACAACATCCATCCCATCCCGGGTTCGGGCGGTCGGCTGATTGCCGATTACGTGTATCGCCTGATTGTCGCAGGTGTCAGTGAGTCGCCGGGTCAGTGTGGTTCCGCTTTGAAATAATCATTCACCGTTCAAAGCGTTCCAGATGGCTCAGCAGCTCTGCGGTTTTCACAGGCATCAAATCAGGATCACATCGCGTTTCAATATTGATGACGATTGCCGGGTCGCTGTAGCGCACGCGAACCCGGAATCGCCAATCATTGAAAATCACTTTAAGCCCGTCGCGTTCATCGATATCCAGGGCCTGGTGGGCGTATAGATTTTTCAGATGGTTCAAGAGTGCAAACGGGTCCCTGACCGGGCGATGGATATCGCCCGAAGAGGGGAACACCCCGATGCGCTCAACCAACAAGGTTGCGCCAAACCAGGCCACCGAGGTGCAGGATAACGACGGGGTTTTTGACAGCCAGGCCATCACCCCGACGTTGCTCGCTTTCTGTTCGATGTCTACCGAGCGTTTTGCAGTGGTCATAGTGGCCTGCCTGGGTGAATGGGTGGGTCAAAGACCGTTGAGATAAAGCTGCTCATAGCAAAAGTTGGTGGCGTCGATATAGCCTTCTGCACCGCCGCAATCAAAGCGCATGCCTTCGAACTTGTAGGCCAGCACGCAGCCATTTTGCGCCTGCTTCATCAGCGCGTCGGTGATCTGGATTTCGCCGCCCTTGCCCGGTTGGGTGTCGGCGATCAAATCAAAGATGTCGGGGGTCAGAATGTAGCGGCCAATGATCGCCAGGTTGGACGGGGCGTCCTCGGGCGCCGGCTTCTCGACCATGCTGTTGACCCGGTAGATGCCTTCGGAAATCAACTCGCCGGCGATCACGCCGTATTTGTGAGTCTGATCACGGGGCACTTCTTGAATGGCCACGATCGAGCAACGGAATTTTTTGTAGAGCTTGATCATCTGCGCCAGTACGCCGTCACCTTGCAGGTTCAGGCACAAGTCATCCGCCAGCACCACGGCAAACGGTTCGTCGCCGATCAAGGGACGACCGCTGAGAATCGCGTGCCCCAGGCCTTTCATTTCGACCTGACGGGTGTAGGCGAACGTGCAGGTTTCAATCAGCTCCCGGGTGCCGGCCAGAAACTTTTCCTTCTCGGTGCCGCGAATCTGGTGTTCCAGTTCATAGCTGATATCGAAATGGTCTTCCAGCGCACGTTTGCCCCGGCCGGTCACAATTGCCATGTGCTGCAGACCGGCGTCCCGAGCTTCTTCAACGGCGTACTGGATTAAAGGCTTGTTGACGATCGGCAGCATTTCCTTCGGCATGGCTTTAGTCGCAGGCAAGAAGCGCGTGCCATAACCGGCTGCGGGGAACAAGCATTTACGAATCATAGATATATCCTGGAAAGTCATTGTTCGCAGCCGCACGGAAAACAGTGTCGAGCGTGGCTGTGAGTTTTGATGTATTGCGGAAGTTGTACTTTAATACCTGAGTGGGGATTTATTGGCAATTATTAGCGAGTGAAGAACAGGGTAAATGTTATTAGTTGTCGGGGCTGATGGCTTTTAGTTAATTTTAGTCGGTGTCCGTCAATAGTGTTGGTTGTTCTGAAGTGCTAATAAGTGTTGGCGTCAATGGGTGATGTGCGCATTTAACATTACCTGTAATTGAGCACTTCAATACCCCACTATGGACCGCTCTATGAAGATTCTGGTAACGGGTGGAACCGGTTATATCGGTTCTCACACCACACTTGCGCTGCTTGAGGCGGGCTTCGACGTGGTTGTACTGGACAACCTTTGCAATAGCTCTGACGCGTCCCTGCATGCCATTGAAGCCATCTGCGGAAAATCTGCGTCAATGATTCGCGGGGACGTGTGCGACCGGGCATTGCTGGACCGGATTTTTCAGGAACATTCCATCGATGCTGTCCTGCATTTTGCCGGGCTCAAGGCCGTAGGCGAGAGCGTGCGCAAGCCGCTTGAGTATTACGAGGCCAATGTTTGCGGGAGCATTACGCTGTGTCAGGCGATGTCCGCGGCCGGCGTATTCCGCCTGGTGTTCAGTTCATCGGCCACGGTGTACGGCGCGCCCGAGCAGATGCCGATTCGTGAAGATTTTCCTACAGGCACGCCGACCAATCCTTACGGGCAATCCAAGCTGTTCATCGAAAACGTGCTGCAGGATCTGTGTGCGGCAGAGCCGCGCTGGAGCATCGCGCTGCTGCGTTATTTCAACCCGATTGGTGCTCACGCCAGTGGTCACATGGGCGAAGACCCCAGCGGGATTCCCAATAACCTGGTGCCTTACATCAGCCAGGTGGCCGTCGGCAGTCTGCAGGAACTGTCGATATTTGGTGACGATTACCCCACCGTCGATGGCACCGGTGTGCGCGACTACATCCACGTGGTGGATCTGGCGGACGGGCACTTAAAGGCGTTGCAGTCGATCGCGACGCGCACCGGAATCAATATCTGGAACTTGGGCACGGGCGACGGTTACAGCGTTCTGGAGGTACTGCGGGCATTTGAACAGGCCTCGGGGCGGCCAGTGCCTTATCGGGTAATGCCACGACGCTCGGGCGACATCGCCGAGTGTTGGGCCGATCCTTCCAAAGCGGCGAATGAGCTCGGCTGGAAGGCCACGCGGAATTTGCAGGAGATGATGATGGACACCTGGCGTTGGCAATCGAATCATCCCAAGGGTTACCTCGACTAAGGCTTGTGGGAGCTCCAGCCCCTGGGTTTTCTGCTGAACTGTTATATCAGGACGCGATGTTAATTATGGTCGGGAAAATTGACTGGAAACCCGTCCCGCAAGTCCGTAGATATAAAGAACACGCAGGAAGGAGTTTGATATGAAAAAGATGATGGTAATTGCCGTGTTGTCGATGATGAGCAGCGGGGCTTTCGCAGTAGAAGCACCTCTTTCACTGGATACAAAAGTACTGGGTGATGTAACGGCGGCACAAGCTGCATTGGCCAGCACCGCGCTGGTCTCAGGTGCAGTGGCTGCCTCCAGCAGCGGTGGAAGTTCCAATGGTGGAACAACCGGAAGTACCGGGACTACTGGCACTACCGGGACCACCGGCACGAACTGAGAAATACCGCAGGTGTCACACAAGATTGCCCGGCTAACACTGGGCGATCTTGTTTTGGGTTTGCCCTTGAATAGCGTAGTGCCATTATGATTCGTAGTGTTCCTTTTTTAATGCTGGCAAGTATTGCTTTGCAAGGTTGTATGTTTTCGCCGGGTCAACATATGAGCACCAGCGATATCACTCGCGAAGGCGCCAGCGAAAACAGTCGGGTTGAGCTTATTCCGATCACCCCCAAGCTCATCGCCATGGACAGGGCCACTCAGGTACATGAGTCATTGCCCCCGGAATTGTTGACCACGCCCGACGAATACCGCATTGGTAACAACGATGTCTTGTACATCACGGTATGGGATCACCCCGAGCTGACCGCACCTTCTGGCGCGCAACAGCAAATCGATGCAAACGGCCGTCTTGTTCGGTCCGATGGCACGCTTTATTACCCCTACATCAAAGAAGTCCAGGCCGCCGGAAAGACTATCCAGCAACTGCGATCCGATATTGCCGAGAAGTTGTCGACCTTCATCTCGGACCCGCAAGTGGACGTCGCCGTGTTGCGCTTTGCCAGTCAGAAAGTGGTGGTGTCGGGCGCCGTATTGAGAGCAGGCCCTCAAGCGATTTCCACCAACCCGCTCAACGTGGTTGAAGCCTTGGGTTCGGCCGGTGTCGATCCGCTGAATGCGGACTTGTCCGGGTTGCTGTTGACGCGAAACGGGCGGGTTTATCCCTTGAATCTCGACGCGCTCAATCAACAGCATGCCGAGTTGCAGAAGGTCTATCTCAGAGGCGGCGATCAGTTGTATTTGCCGTACAACGACAGCAAGAAGATCTACGTGATGGGCGAGGTTAATCAGCCGCGTGCATTGACGTTCAAGACCCGCACCATGAATCTTTCCGACGTCATTGGCTCTGTAGGCGGGTTGAACCAGACCACTTCAAACGGCAACGCCGTGTACGTCATCCGGGGCGTGGAAAACCTCGATGTAGAACCCGCCAAAATCTATCAACTGCAAGCCGAATCGCCTTCGGCCATGGCGCTTGCCACTCACTTCGATGTTCGTCCCCAGGACATTGTTTACGTGGGCCCTGCCAACGTCACCCGCTGGAACCGCTTCATCAGTCAATTGGTGCCATCGGCCTCGATTCTCGGTATGGGCGCGGCGGCACAAAACAACTTAAGCGAAGCTAACAGCAGATAAGGTCTGGTCCCACTGTGAGAACGTTGAAAGTTAGCGTCTGCTTGATGGCGGCCTTGCTGTTGTGTGGATGTAATCCGCTGATGAAGGCCACCTTGGCGAACTTCAAAGCCGTGGTCACCGGGCCAGACGATCTGGAATTGACCCCGGCGCAAGTGGCCGAGGTTCAGTATCCGCAACTCAAGTTGACGACCCCTTCCGGCGAAGGGGTGTTGGCGATGGTGCGTGAGCGAGGCGACTTGCAGTACTGGGTCGCGTCCGGCAAGCAGGTGCTGTTGCTGCGCGACGGCCTGGCGGTTCGCACTGTCGGACTGGGCTTCGAGGGTGACCTGGACGGGACCCGTATCGAAGCGCAATCGCCGTTCAAGCAAGGCCTTCACCGACTGCCCGACGGATACACCAGCCAGCGCTGGATCGATCTCTATCGAGGTTACGAAGTGGGTGTTGCCGTGAGCAGCCGCTTCACCCGCAAACCCATGGAAACCCTCAGGATCCTGGACAAGGAATACGCCGTGCTGCGTGTCGATGAGCAGATAGAAGCACCGGCTATTGGCCTGCGCGCGACTAATCATTATTGGGTCGATCCGGATAACGGTTTCATCCTCCAGAGTGAACAGCAACTGACAGGGCAACTCAGGGTGAAGATCGTGCAGTTGACCTCTGAGCGCAGGGCTGTCCGTTGAAGTTTCCCAAGATGTTATGGACGTGCCTGTTGTTGATCTCCGGTGGCGTGAATGCGGCAGTTAACGTCAGCGGCGATGTGCGCAGTCCGGGGGCGGTCGAGTTGCAACCCGGGGGGCGCGTGCTGGACGTGATGCGTTTGGCGCAACCCAATCCTGAAGGTTACTGGCTGGCGGCCGCCTGGCTGCGACAAACATTGCTTGAGGAGCAGACTCGGCTCAAGGCTGGGGTCTTGTTCGATCTGAAGGTGCTGCAACGCACCGCATTGCTCTTCGATCGCCCCAGCCGGGCGGCATTGGCGTTGCAGTTGTACGAGCAAGTCAGCCGCATGCCGGTTACAGGACGCCAGGTGGTGGTCCTTGATCCGATCGCGGTAGAGGTCGGGCTCGCTCGCAACTTCCGCCTCGATGACGGCGACAGCCTGATCTACCCGATGCGTTCCGATGTGGTTGAAGTGCTGGGCGCTGTCGCCGAACCGTGCCGGCTCGCCTATCGCCCGCTGCAAGAGGCGCGGGATTACCTGCAAGGGTGTTCACCGCTGGCCGATGCCGAAGCCGATTACCTCTGGATCGTTCAGCCCGATGGCGTTACGCGCCGGGTCGGCATTGCGCCGTGGAATCGCGAAAGCGGGCAGGTGCCAGCCGCGGGCAGCAAAATCCTGGTGCCTGTCAAAACCGATGATCTTAATCCGCCTATACCTGAACTGAATCAGCAGTTGGCCGAATTTATTGCCACGCAACTGGCTGAGGTGGTTCCTTGAATTTACGTTTTGCTGCAGTGTTGTTGTTGCCGTGTGGTTTGGCTCACGCAGAGCCGCGATTGACTCAAAATGATTTCGGCGGCGTGGGCTTGATGCAAACGCCGACGGCCCGAATGGCGCCGGCTGGCGAGTTGAGTGTGAATGCCAGTCGAACCGATCCCTACACCCGTTACAGCGTTTCATTGCAGCCATTTGAATGGCTGGAAGGCTCGTTTCGCTATACCGCGATCACCAACCGCCGGTATGGCCCGGAGTCGTTGAGCGGCGACCAGAGTTATAAAGACAAGGCCGTGGACCTCAAGGTCCGCCTGTGGCAAGAAAGCCACTGGGCGCCTGAACTGGCCCTGGGTTTTCGCGATGTCGGGGGTACCGGTCTGTTCTCCAGCGAATTCCTGGTCGCCAACAAACGCTATGACGACTTTGATTTCAGCGCGGGTATTGCCTGGGGATACATCGGCAATCGAGGCGATTTCGACAACCCGTTGGGTTGGGCGGCGGATCGCTTCAAGACCCGGCCGGACGGCGAGGGCACCGGTGACGTCAATACCAATGCTTATTTCCGTGGACGACCTTCATTGTTTGGCGGCGTGACCTACCAGACACCGTGGGACCCGCTCAGCCTGAAGCTCGAGTACGAAGGCAACGACTATAAAAACGAGCCGAAAGACAACGCCATCAAGCAAGACTCGCCTATCAACATCGGTGCAGTGTTCAAGCTGACCGATTCGGTGGATCTCAGCGCTGGCTGGGAGCGCGGCAATACCGCGATGTTCGGCATCACCCTGCACACCAACTTCGTCAACCGAAAGGCACCAGCCAAGACTTACGATCCGCCAGCGGAGCGTCTACCGACACAGGCACCCGCCACACCGCCGGACCAGGTCAATTGGGCCAACGTATCGCAACGCTTGCAGAAAAATGCGGGCTATAAAGTCGAGCGCATTACTCAGCGCGGCCCCGAGTTGTTTGTGTACGGCGAGCAGACGAATTATTTCCATTCGGCAAAAGCCGTCGGCCGCGCCAGCCGGATTCTGGACAACAGCGTCAGCGATGATATCGACTGGTTCACCCTGGTGAACAAGCGTTACGACATGCCGCTGGAAGAAACCAGCGTGCCTCGCGAGACCTTTCGCGAAGTGGTCAACAACGAGGAGCCGCTGCAAACCTTGCACCGCACCACTGAGGTCAACGGTGCGATGCCGCACACCGAGACTACGCTCTATACGGCGACACGCGATCCCTTCAACTATGGCTTCGGACTGGGCTACAAACAGAACGTCGGTGGCCCTGATGGTTTGCTCTATCAGTTGAGCGCCGATGCGGACGCCGAGTATCGCTTCACGCGCAACACCTGGTGGAGCGGCCTGCTCAGCGCCAATCTGGTGAACAACTACGACAACTTTACCTACGATGCACCGAGTGGCTTGCCCCGGGTGCGGACGGACCTGCGCAAGTACCTGACGACCTCTGACGTCACCATGCCCACGTTCCAGCTCAGCCACGCCGAGCAACTGGATAAAGACCTGTATGGGATGGTCTACGGCGGCTATCTGGAGTCGATGTTTGCCGGTGTGGGCGGTGAGGTGCTGTTCCGTCCGGCAGGCCAGCGTTGGTCGGTGGGTGCAGACCTGAACTACGTGCGTCAGCGCGAGTTCAACCAGGGCTTTGGCCTGCGCGATTACTCGACCGTGACCGGCCACATTACCGGTTATACCGACTTGCCTTTCGATACCCAGGCAGCCGTCAGTGTCGGGCGTTACCTGGCGCGGGATTGGGGCGCCACAGTCGACCTGTCGCGGGAGTTCCGCAATGGTGTGCGATTCGGTGCCTGGGCCACGCTCACCACCGCGACAAAAGCGGAATACGGTGAAGGCAGTTTCGACAAGGGCATCTACATCTCCATTCCTTTCGACGAGTTGATGAGCATGTCGACCATGCGTCGGGCCAATATCGTCTGGTCGCCGCTGACCCGGGACGGCGGTGCACGGCTCAATCGCAGTTACTGGCTGCACTCGATGACCGATAGCCGTGACAGCGACTTGTTCTACCGTAACTTCGACAAGATCACTGAGTGAAGGCGCGCGGTCGACCGGAAGGGGACTACCTGGAAGGTCTTTTAGTGAGCAGCGCCATCTTGCGCAGGGTTCTCTGCGTTAAACCGACACACTTGCAACAATAAGCCGGGGGCTGACTCAGCTCCCGGCTTGAACAGGTGTTGCCGCGTATCAGGGGGCCTGGTGTGGCAGGGCCGTGAGTGCGACTCAGCGCCCAATAGACGCCCATGAAAAAGGGGACTTGCGTCCCCTTGTCATTTCGCGATGCCTGGCATTCAAGCGATCAATAGATGTCTTTTGACAGCAAGGTAAAAGGTGTCTTCACCAGGATCTTCAGATCCAGCCACAACGACCAGTTATTGATGTATTTGAGATCGATCTCCACACGCTTTTGCATCTTGTCGATGGTGTCGGTCTCGCCGCGGCAACCGTTGATTTGAGCCAGCCCGGTAATCCCCGGTTTGATTCGGTGGCGAGCCATGTAGGCGAGAATCTTCCCGGAGTAGTAATCGTTGTGTGCAACGGCGTGGGGACGTGGTCCGACCAGGGCCATATGGCCTTGCAGCACATTGATCAACTGCGGCAGTTCGTCGAGCGAAGTGCGGCGGATAAAGCGTCCCACCGGAGTGATCCGCGAATCGTTTCGGCTGGCCTGCTTGACCTCAAGGTCGTCGTGCACGCGCATCGAGCGAAACTTCCAGACCTGGATCACCTTGCCATTCCAGCCGTGACGGTCCTGTTTGAAGAACACCGGGCCTGGGGAGTTGAGTTTAACGGCCAGGGCAATCAGTAACAGCAGCGGGCTTAGAAGAACAATGGCCAATAGCGCCACGCTCTTTTCCAGCAAGCTTTTACTCAGCGCGGCGGTTGGCTGGCTGGTCAACGGGCTTTCATTCAAGTAGATCGCCGGCAAGCCGTCCACGACCCTTACCGAGTGATTGAGCAGCGTCAGGCTGTTCAAATCCGGCACCCAGACCACATCGACGTTGGCCCCCAGCAAATCGACATACATGGCTTCGATTTTTGCCGCTTCACTCAGGGGCAGCGTGATGTACAAACGTCGGATGTCATGGGCCTTGATCAACTCCAGCAACTGCTCCTGCGGGCCTACGATTGGCGGTGAGCCCATCGCCAGCGGGAGCGTGGTGTCGGTGCTGACCAACCCCACCAGCGGGAAGTGTTCCAGGCTACGCAGCTTCCTGGCGAGTCCCAACGCCAACTCACCCGTACCGACGATCAGGGTTTTATGCTCGCTTTGAAGTGAGCGTTGATAGTATTGCGAGAAACCGTGCAGCGGAACGTACAACAGTGCCTGCCCGAGGTAACCGCAGGCTGCCCATACCAGGATCAGTTGACGGGAGAACAGTTCATCGGCCTTGCAGATGAACGCCACACAGGCCAATGCCGCCAGGGTCATTGTCCAGCCCATCAACAAACGTCCCAATCCCTCAAGGTAGTTATCTTTCTTCGCATAGACGCCACACCATGTATAGGCGGGCACCGAGGCAAGTACCGCAAGAATTGCGCACACCCGATAATAGAACTCTACCGTTCCGGTCTGGTAATAAACCAATAGAAACAACAGGGCCACAACAAAGCCCTGACCCAGTGCCCATTGTCCCCAGAAGGTCAATCCTTTGAGGTGGGTATTTCGATTGATACGAAGATTGTTAACCATGCGATATCCCCAAAATACGTCCATTCGCGTGTCGACAGACAAGAGCCAAGTTGATGTAACAAACATTATTATTTTTATAAGAGGGCAAAACATTGACGGTCGAAACGCCACTGTGCGGCGCGCTCGTCAGTGAATAGATTAATTTATTGGGCAGAAAGGTGTCTGACGACTTTTAACGAGTGGTTTGTTTATCTGGCGATTATGTTGAGATGGCGAGGTGTTAGAAAAGGTCGATAATTTAAGTTGATTCAAGGGTGAGGAGGGCGGGGTTTGTCTGAGGGCGCGGGACGCGCTGGAGGGTGAAATGGTGGGGTGCTTTTGTTGTTTTTGTATGCACTACCATTGGTGGCATTTCATTAACTCAGGTGAGACTTTTCCCCCGTATGATTTTTTGAATCAGGCAGTAACCACGATTTCTGACTGCTCGGAAAAGACGTTCGCCATTACTGGCATTTTTAAACTTTTCCTGTAGCCGGCTCAGGCACATTTCCAGGCCTCGATAATGTTCGGGTTCTCTGCCAATGCTCCGAATAAGGTCATCTTTGCTGACTACCCGGTCATCATGGTGCAGCATCTTTTTTACCAGTGTGGCTTCAAGACCAGTCAATATAATCTCGACATCATCTTTAATCAAAGCGCCATTGGCATTGCTCAGTCGCCAGGCTTCGGAATAAGGATAGTGTGGTCTCGCCGCCACGTTGGAGAGTGAATCCCTGGTGTCATCCCGATCTTCATCTGCCAGTGAGGAAATATTATTGCACCGTGTATCGGACTGGGCCGCTCGCCACTCGGATTCGAATGTCGAGAGTATGCGCTGTGTATCATTCCTGATAACAGGAGGGACAATCCTGTCCAGGTGAGGGGAAATAAACTCCATGAGTTTGGGGGCGGAAGAGGGTAGGGCAACACCTTCGACAAACATCTTTGCCTGTGGCGTACCGAATGAGTTATAGCGCGCGCTCGATAGTAATGCTTCAAGCTCAAGTTGTAATGCCGGACTATGAGTAACGACGACAAAATATTTTCTGGGGAGGGGTGTACTGCTTTCCATGTCTCTCTCCTGAAGGGGCACACTCGGTTTTTAATTTAATAGGTTGTCGGCAGGGGAGTAATGGCTCCCTTGAAAGTAATCAAATGGCAGCGCGCGTGCCAGTATATGGCTAGCAGCATGCTCTACTCGGTCGGCTATAAAGGCGACTTTGGTGGTGTGAGTCAGCATGGTCATGCGGTCGTGGAGTCGGTTGAATAAATCGGGGTTGCCTGTCAGTTTAAGGCTCAAGTCTAGGGCTGAAAGGGGGATCTTTATATAGTCGAAAAGATTCAGGGTTGTAAATATTTCGATACTTTCATCTTCGATGTTATAACCATCGAATGCGATTTCTACGCCGTGATCCTTCAGCAGATATACGTTGTTGAGGATTTTCTTTTTATCAATGAAGCTGACCGCCGAAAGGGGTAGTTCATTGAAAGCGATAACCAGTGTCTGGCCAAAATTGCGCAGGGCGTCGCTGGACTGTATCAATTCTTCCGTCAGTGCGGAATCGGTGAGGTCTGGTTGTCCAACGCAAACAAATCTGCGACTTAAGTATTTGTTTTTAATGGATATGTTTTGATCTTTTAGCGAAAAGGCAATCAGCCGGGTCTGCATGAGCACTTCACTGTAAATGCCGCTCATCTCTTGCGGTGCAGCAAAGGATGCATGAGCCTGACTGTCGTCAAACTGAATTCTGATTTCGCTGCCAAATGGGCAGTCGTCACGAGTTAGGATCAATTGTCGAGACAGATAATGACTCGCACGATAGATGTGTGACGCGCTCATCGTTGCGCTCATAATGCGATAACTCCCTGCATATTAATTATCAGGCGGTCGAGATCAGACCCCTGACAAGACGATATCCATGCCCACGAATACTTTGAATGGCGTTGGTGCCATACATGCCTTTTATCTTGCCGCGAAGGCGGCTGATAGATTTTTCCAAAGCTCTTGGGTCATAAAAAGTTATATTCAGACCCATGATTCTGGCGATTTCATCATGGCTCAATATTTGGTTTCTTGTTTCGGAAAATGCTTCAAGAATTTTCATTTCCGGAAACGATACATCCAGCTTTTTATAGTCTCCAATCAGGCACATACGCATCGGGTCCAAGAGCAGATTGTGCTGCTTGTGCCATTCTGCGCTATTAAAAAACTCGGAAAGTACGTCCGGGTTATCTTCAGGAAACGTACTGAATTTAATGCAGTGGTCGGCGCCGGCAAGATAGTATTTCATCTTGTTGTAGGTGCCTTTGCCGGTGATGGCTACAAAGATAATAAGGGCCTGGTTGTCGGCACGCATATTTTCCACCAAGGCGATGCTTTCATCAAACACCCGAGGGCTGTCAATGACAATGAATACTGCACGGTATGAATGGGAGTCCTTGTTCTTTCTATACAAGTTGTTGTAACACGTAGTGTCAACGGGTATATCATGCGCGACATAGTTTGCAACTAATGTCCTGAAACCCTCAGCTAAACTATGGGTCCGCCCAATGGTGAGAATGCCCGTCACCTCCTTTGTGTGGCTGTGGCTGGTATTCGTTAATTTCCCTGTAAGCATCATGCTTTGACTCGGCTGGGTGCTGACATTTGGATGTTAATGCACCAATTCTCATTTGTGACTGACAATTGGTAACATTTCCCGGGTTTTCAAGCAGACGTCACAATTTTTTTAACATTGTTGGCCAATCTGGCGAGATCCTTTGTGCTCGGGATGCTTGGCATGCACGGTGGCAAAGGGGCATCATTGTGCCATCTTTTCGCGCAATGTCCCGCTTTTCCAGTTCAATAAGCCTGGGTGGGTGGCTGAAGCCGCCGTAGTTGGATTTTTTATGGGGAGCGTATGAGTTGCCAGAATTAGGCTGCTTTAAGTGCTAGTTTGAGTATGTCTTTAGTTTCGAACTAACTGATATTTCTTGTTATATAACGTCCTGGCTCATGGGGGGAGGTTATGACATTTGTTAACGTTGAGTTTAAATCCAGGGCTGAATGCGTTTTACTGACTCGTTGGCGATAAAACCGTGAGTTCGTCAGCAGATTTGCTTTTGTGGATGAGGGGGATTAATGGATTTTTGGACTACCGTAACGATATTGATTTTAGGCATGGTGGAAGGACTGACAGAGTTTTTACCCATATCAAGTACAGGGCACCAAATCATTGTTGCGGACCTGCTCGGCTTCGGCGGTGAGCGTGCGATGGCCTTCAATATCATCATTCAGCTGGGGGCCATCCTGGCCGTGGTCTGGGAGTTTCGGCGCAAGATTCTCGAGATCGTCACAGGCTTGCCAACCCAACGCAATGCGCAACGGTTTACCTTGAACTTATTGATCGGCTTTATGCCTGCCGTTGTCCTGGGTGTATTGTTCGCCGATAAGATCCACGAGTATCTGTTTAATCCAATCACCGTGGCGGTGGCATTGGTAGTGGGCGGCATCATTATGTTGTGGGCTGAGCGGCGCGAACATGTGGTGTATGTCGACCATGTTGACGACATGCGCTGGACCGACGCGTTAAAGGTCGGTTTCGCTCAATGCCTGGCGATGATACCGGGCACCTCACGCTCTGGATCGACCATTATCGGTGGGTTGCTATTCGGACTGTCGCGCAAGGCGGCCACCGAGTTCTCGTTCTTCCTGGCCATGCCAACCATGGTCGGTGCCGCCGTCTACTCAGGCTACAAGTATAGGGATCTGTTCCAGGCCGGCGACCTGCCAGTCTTCGCCTTGGGCTTCGTCACCGCGTTCTTCTTCGCCATGATCGCCGTGCGCGGCTTGCTCAAGTTTATCGCCAGCCACAGCTACGCCGCGTTCGCCTGGTACCGAATTGCATTCGGTCTGGTGATCCTGGCCACATGGGCATTCGGTTGGGTTAACTGGACTGAAGCAGCGCTCTGACACTTGAACCAGGCTGCGGACCCACCAGCCTGGTATTTAAAAGATAAAACGGATCAACGCCCTTCAAGCAACTCAGCTGCCTGATCCAGCAACGCCAAAGGCTCTTTAGCCTTGTGGATATCCACCGACAACAACTGCCGAAACTTGCGTGCCCCCGGAAAACCGGTGCCCAGCCCCAACACATGCCGGGTGATATGGTGCATCGAACCGCCCGCATCAATATGCGCCGCAATATAAGGCCGCAACTGCGCCAGTGCCTCCGCCCGGCTAATCACCGGCGCCGTACTGCCGAACAATTGCTGATCCACCTCGGCCATCACATAAGGATTGTGATACGCCTCGCGGCCCAACATCACACCGTCAAACGTCTGCAAATGCGCGTGACAGGCCTCCAGCGTCTTGATCCCGCCGTTAAGAACAATCTCCAGCTCTGGAAAATCCGCCTTCAACCGCGCCGCCACGTCATAACGCAGGGGCGGAATGTCACGGTTCTCTTTCGGCGACAACCCCTCCAGAATCGCAATACGCGCATGCACCGTAAAACTCGTGCACCCGGCATCCCGAACCGTCCCGACGAAATCAACCAACTCCTCGTAACTGTCCCGCCCATTAATCCCGATCCGATGTTTCACCGTCACCGGAATCGACACCGCATCGCGCATCGCCTTCACACAATCCGCCACCAACTGCGGATGCCCCATCAGGCACGCGCCGATCATATTGTTCTGCACCCGATCACTCGGACAGCCGACATTCAGATTCACCTCGTCGTAACCGTGGTCCTGGGCCATGCGGGCGCAGGCGGCCAAGTCGAGAGGGACGCTGCCGCCGAGTTGCAGGGCCAGCGGGTGTTCGGCTTCGTTGTGACGGAGGAAGCGTTCGTGATCACCGTTGAGGAGTGCGCCGGTGGTGACCATTTCGGTGTAGAGGAGGGCGTTTTTCGATAATAGACGTAGGAAAAAACGGCAGTGGCGGTCAGTCCAATCCATCATGGGCGCCACGGAGAAGCGGCGAGAGAGCGGGGCGGGTGTGGTGGTGATTGGGGGCATTGGGGCGTCTGGGAATAGGTGGGGCGAAGGGCGGGAGTTTATCAGGAATGAGGCCTCGAGGCTTGAGGCGAGTCCTGTTGCAAAGGTGCTCGGAGTTAGTGGACCTGTTTTTATGGGATGTGGCGGTTATTTGGGGGCGGGCGTTGCTATCCACTGGCTCAGGACTTTCTGGTAGTTGCCGGTCACCTTGGCGAGGTGCAGCCATTGGTCGACGTATAACTTCCAGGTCATGTCATCGCGTGGAAGCAAGTAGGCCTTCTCACCGTATTGCATGAATTGGCTCGGGTTAACCGCGCACAACCCGGGTTTAAGTTTCTGCTGATACAGCGCTTCCGACGCGTCGGTAATCATCACATCGGCTTTCTTATCCAACAGTTCCTGAAAGATGGTCACGTTGTCGTGAAGGCTTAATTGCGCCTTGTGTCTCGTCCTGAATAAGGTTTACACCTTCTGGCTTTTTATCAGGAAGGTGCAATGGATACGGGCGCAAAACGTAGTCAGCGCGATTACACGCTGACTTTTAAATTGTCGGTTGTCGACCAAGTAGAAAAAGGCGAGTTGAGTTATAAAGAGGCTCAGCGGCGTTATGGGATTCAAGGTCGGTCGACGGTGTTGGTCTGGTTACGCAAGCATGGTCGACAAGATTGGAGCCAAGGCGCCTCCATTCGTACGCAGAGGACTCGACCGATGGACGAGCCAACTTTGCCTTTGACCCCCGAGCAGAGAATCAAAGAGCTTGAGGAGCAACTGGCACTAGCAAATCAGAAAGCCAAATTCTTTGAAGATGTGGTTGATGTCCTGAAGAATGACTACGGCGTATCCATTGTAAAAAAGCGGCCCGGCAAGTCGTTGCGCAAACCCAAACCCTGAGTGTCAGCAGGGCTTGCCAGTTTATGGGGATCAGTCGCCAAGCCTTTTACAAGCGTGATCGCGTCTATCGGGCGCGAGTCGATCAAGATCAGAAACTCATCAAGTTTGTGCAGGCAATCCGAGTGCGCCAACCCTGCATTGGCGCACGCAAGCTCCAGTCATTGATGCACGCGGAGCATGAGAAACCTGAGTTGCATGTTGGCCGGGATCGCTTGTTTGAAGTGCTGCGCGAGCACCGGCAGTTGGTTCGCAGGAAACGGGCGTATCACAAGACGACCGACAGCCATCATCACTTTCGCTGCCATCCCAATCTGCTAAAGCCAGGCCCGCAGCAAGTCGTTGCAACCGGTCCGGAACAGGTCTGGGTGGCCGATATTACTT
This sequence comes from Pseudomonas sp. LBUM1669, assembly GCF_059695705.1. Lineage (NCBI taxonomy): Bacteria > Pseudomonadati > Pseudomonadota > Gammaproteobacteria > Pseudomonadales > Pseudomonadaceae > Pseudomonas > Pseudomonas sp. LBUM1669. Next base: position 2,393,446 of record NZ_CP166784.1, read on the forward strand.
ACCTGTCCACCCAGCGTGACGATCCGGTCTACCTGAGCCTGGTCACAGATGCCTTCTCAAGAAAAATTGTCGGTTATCACGTGCATGGCAGCCTGCATGCCGACTCGGTGGCCCAAGCCTTACGCATGGCGTTAAAGACACGTCGAACACGTCAGAAACTGGTCCATCACTCGGATCGAGGAGTCCAGTACTGCTCGGCGCTGTATCAAAAGCTCCACGCCAAGCATGGCATCACGTGTTCGATGACGGATGGCTACGACTGCTACCAAAACGCCTTGGCAGAGCGGGTCAACGGCATCTTGAAAACAGAACTATTACTCCACCGGCCGACAGACTTGGCGCAAGCGGAGCAAATGGTGCGAGAAGCGATCCTGATCTACAACCAGGAACGCCCGCACCTGTCCTTAAAATACAAAACGCCCGATGCGGTGCATCGGGCGTTGGGGTGAAACAGGTGTAAACCTATTTCAGGACTAGACATTGGGCAGAATCGCGTGAACAAACGCTTCGTTGGTGCCTCCGGCCGGTTCAACCAAACGAACCGAAGGCTGGTTGATTTGTTCGACGGTCTGGTACAGCGCCTGATCTTCACAGCGCACTAAGGGGATTTTGCCGTCGACATCCAGTGTGGTGCTGAAGAAGGCTTTTTTCTGGCGTTCCAGGGTGACCGAGATGCCGCCGACGCCGATGTCGCATTTGCCGGCCAGCATGTCGGGCATCAGCGTTTTCCATGTGGTCTGCACCCATTCAACCTTGACGCCCAGGCTGTCGGCCAATGAGCGGGCCATGGCGATGTCGATGCCCGAGTATTCGCTGTCCTCGGCTTTGTAGGTATAGGGTTTGTAGTCTCCCGTCGTACACACGCGCAGTTGGCCTTGCTGGATGATGCTGTCCAGATGCGAAGGGCCGTCCTGTGCCTGAGCGCCGCAGGAGATCGCGAGCAGGCCACCGAGCATCAGTGTGCATTTTATGGTTTTCATTTTTGCGGGCTTTTATGAGGGGGGACTTGAAGAAAATGGAGTGTAGTGGAACAGTTTCTCGGCTGCTATCCACGACGAAAAGGGCGCTCATTGTGGGAGCGCCCATTTTTGTGTTTGCAAAATGCGGTCTGGCCTCGATGTCATCCTGACCGTTCGGACTCAGTGACAGCAGCAACTGGAGCCGCCGCACCCCGACTTTTTCTTGATACTGTCGGGGATTTCTCCTGTCAACACGCTTGCTGGGTACCCTGCCTCATTCAGTGCCGATAACAGGGCATTGCTGTCGGTGTCCCCGGTCACTTTGACTCGGCCGGACGCCAGATCGACAGTCACCTCACCCACCCCGGCGATCGGTTGCAATGCAGCATTGATGTGTTTGACGCAGCTGCCGCAGCTCATGCCTTCGACTTGCAATTCTGTACCGTTCATTGCGTGAACCTCTTTCGCCGTGAGTGGCGGTGGTGTGATGACAGGGTTCGAGGGTTGACCTTGCCACGATGGCAAGGTCAAGCGCTTCTTTCAGGCGGTTACTGCGCCATCGGCATCTTCATCATGCTCGACTGCTGATCCATCATTTTCATCATCATGCCCATCATCTGTTCTGAGTTGTCCTTGTCGCCGGACATGCCTTTGCCCATGCCCATGCCCATGCCTTGGCAATGGTTGTGCATCATGCCCATGCTGTCCTTCATCGTAGCCATGCCTTCTTGCATGGCGGCCTGGCGTTCGGCCGGGGTTTTGGCGGCGGCCATTTTTTCGTGGGACGTTTGCATTTTTTGCATCTGTTCGCTCATGGCCTTGTCTTGTTTGGGCTGGGTCTGGGTGGTGGCCGGTGCGGTGGGTGGTGTGTCGGGGTGATGTTCGTCGACGGCCAGGGCAACCAATGGGCTGCTGATGAGCAGTGCGGCAACGAGTGTTTTAAGGTGCTTGTGCATGGCAATCTCCAGGAAGTCAGGGACGTGCAGGAAGTAGCGAGCTGCGCTGAAGATGCGCAGCCAAAGCGTGCGGCCGGACACCCGGCATGCCGGGCAGGTTTTAATCGTTGAAACGAACGAAGCTCAGACGGACGGGCGGTCTGGGCGGCGCTGGACGGTGCAAGGCGAGGAACGCGAACGGCGTCGGGGAGTGGGCACTCAGAAACACGACGGGCAGCAGAAGCAGGGCGGCCCAAAGGGCGTGTTCGAAGGTGGGCAGGTTCAGTGCGGGGTTCAACGCGTTGGTGCGGTTTCCGCAGTATTGCAGGCAGCCGCTGGCATGCTGCTCATGGCTGTCGTCATGGCCAGCGCTGCTGGTGATTTCATGGGCGGCGTTCAGATCATGAGGCGGCAGGCTAAGACAACCCTGGCTCGCCGCTACCGCAAAGGCTAACAGCCACAGTGCGAGCACTTGGCGGATCAGCAGCGGTAGATGGGTGCGGAACCCGTGCATGTCTGGTATCCGATCTGAGGGTTATCTTGAGCTTAGCGCTGTGTAGGTGACTGTCGTTGATCTATATCAAGTGGCGCTCCTTTACGTTACTCCACGCCCATTTCCATCTCTGGACTCAAGGTCCCCAGCCAGGCCACCAGCCCCACAATCAGGACGGCCGCAACCAACTCCATCACCACACTGCGCTGCAGTGCATTCGCCGCTACCCGATACTGCCCGTTGCACAACGACCTCTGCAAAAACGGTCCAAGGTGAAACCGGTTCAACGCGGCGAGCACCAGCATCCCCGCAAACAAGGCGACTTTGATAAACAGCAAAATCCCGTAGGTGCTTTGAAATACTTCATCAAGCTTCAGCCCAACGATGAAGAGATAGTTCACAACACCCGTGACGGTGATGACGACCACAATCAACGCGCCCACCGATTCAAATCGTTTCACTGCGCGGGCCAGCAGTCGGATGCGCTCTTCGGTTAGCAGAACATTTTTCGCCATCAACGCGAGCGCCACCAGCGCTCCCAGCCACACTCCTGCAGCCAGCAAGTGCAGGATGTCGGTAGTGAAATGCCAGACACGGCGGATGCCTTCATCCATCGCCCCATGTCCGTTCCAGGCGAGAGAGGCGAGGGCGATACCGCCAGCAATCGACGCAACCAGCAAGCTAACATCAGGGGCGCGATGGTTTAGCGTCACCGCCAATCCGCCAACAACCAGTGCGACAATACGCACGACCCAGGCCAGCCCCACGCCCGTTTCCAGCACCATCATCTCGATGTGTGGACGCAACTCGGCAAAGTCCGTTTCACCGCTCATTGCGCTCGCCATCACCACCATGCTTGCGACAGACAACAGCACCCCAAGCGCCGCCGTCCCCGCCATCATCAACCGAAATGACAACACAGCGCCCGACACGCGTTCCTGTCCTTTAAGGCTGTACAACCCAAACAGCGGCAAGCCCAACAGCAGCATCAAATCCACGTACAAGCCAAACCGTAGGGCAATGCCGATCGAGTCGCTCATTAATCACTTCACTTTGAACGTAACGTTGCCGGTAATCGGGTGAGTGTCCGAAGACACCGCTCGCCATTCGACTTTGTAGGTGCCGATGGGCAGTGGCGAGAGTGGGGTGATGACCATGGTTTTCGGGTCGCTGCCGCCGGAGACTTTGGCTTTCATTGGCATGGGGGCGTGGGCCATGCCGGGCATTTCGGTCATGACCAGTTTCGCGCCGGAAAACTGGGTCATGAGGTTTTCAGAAAAGTGCAGTTCGATTTTGGCGGGTGTTGCGACGTCTGCACCTTCAGCGGGGGTGGAGGACAGTAGTTTCGGATGGGCTTGAGCGAGTGCGCTCATCAGCAGCCCCAGGGCAATAACGGTGGTTTTGATCATGCGCATGCGAGGCCTCTTACCGTTTTAAACGGTTGGTTTTTGGTTTTTGAGTTGACGCGTTTAAAACCACAGCCGAACGCCGAGGACCAGGCGCGCTTCACTGCGATCCTCGCCTTCATCGTTGGCGTAATCGGCGGTTTTGCCGTAGGTGCGATTCCAGGTCACGCCGATGTAAGGCGCGAACTCCCGGCGGATTTCGTAGCGCAGCCGCAGGCCGGCCTCGGTGTTGGATAACCCCGAACCAATTCCTCGTTGAGGGTCGTTTTTGCCGTAGAAGTTGAGTTCGGCAGTCGGCTGCAGAATCAGCCGATTGGTCAGCAGGATGTCGTAGTCGCCCTCAAGTCGTGCAGCGGTTTGGCCGCCTTCGCCGATGAAGGCTGTGGCTTCGGTCTCAAGGTTGTACAGCGCCATGCCTTGCACACCGAAGGCGGCCCAGGTTTGCGGGGCGCCGGGTTTGAAGTCCTGGCGCACGCCGCTTACCACCTCCCACCACGGGGAGATCGCATGGCCCCACAGGGCCTGGATTTCGGCGTCTTCGGTCTTGCCGTTGGTGCGTTCGCCTTCGGAGCGAAGCCACAGACGGTCGAGGTCACCGCCGACCCAGCCTGATAAGTCCCAGGCCAGGACGCTGCCGTTGTCCGCGTCCTGCCATTCGAGTTTATCGGCGAGGAAGTAATAGTTGAGTGCGGTGTCATGCACGCCGTGGCCGGTCGGGCTGGCATACACGGCGGCGCGGTCGGCATCGGTCAGCGTCGGGATCGGCGTGCGGCTTTCAGTCGGTGCGGCGGGCTGCATCTGGCCCTCATCCATGGTTTGCATTTGGCTGTGGTCCATGCCGGTCATCTGGCTATGGTCCATGCCCTGCATGTCGTCAGTGGCGGCCATTGTCGAAGAGAGCGTCAGGGCCACGGTTACGAGTGTCAAAGAGATAGGAGTCAATCGGGTCATGGGATGCGCCTCATTCTTCCACGCGAACTTCACGGAACATGCCCATTTCCATGTGGTACAGGAGATGGCAGTGATAGGCCCAGCGGCCGAGCGCATCGGCGGTGACCCGATAGCTGCGCCGGGTGCCCGGCGGCATGTCGATGGTGTGTTTGCGCACCATGAACTCGCCGTTCTCGTCTTCGAGGTCGCTCCACATGCCGTGCAGGTGGATGGGGTGGGTCATCATCGTGTCGTTGACCAGCATAATCCGGACGCGCTCGCCGTACTTGAGGCGCAGCGGCTCGGCGTCGGAGAATTTCACGCCGTTGAACGACCAGGAGAATTTCTCCATGTGGCCGGTGAGGTGCAGCTCAATGGTGCGGCCGGGTTCGCGGCCGTCCGGGTCTTCGAAGGAGCTACGCAGGTCAGAGTAGGTGAGGACTCGGCGTCCGTTGTTGCGCAGGCCCAGTCCGGGATCGTCGAGCTTGGGCGAGGTGGTCATGGCTTGCATGTCCACCAGCGGGTTGTCCTTTTCCGTCTCCGGATGAGACTGCATGCCGGCCATGCTGCTGTGATCCATGCCCGCCATATCACCCATGCTGCCGTGGTCCATGCCGCCCATGCCCATGTCATCCATGGTCACCAACGGTCGAGGGTCCAGGGCAGGGATTGGCGCCGACAAACCAGGCTTCGTTGCCAGCGTGCCCTGTGCAAAACCCGTGCGATCCATCGATTGCGCGAACAGCGTGTAAGCCGCTTCGGTCGGCTCGACAATCACGTCAAACGTCTCTGCCACCGCGATGCGAAACTCGTCGACGCTCACCGGTTTGATGTGCAGACCGTCGGCTGCGACCACCGTCATTTTCAACCCGGGGATGCGCACGTCGAAGTAGCTCATGGCGGAACCATTGATAAACCGCAGCCGCAGCTTCTCGCCGGGGCGGAATACACCGGTCCAGTTCATGTCGGGTGCCTGGCCGTTCATCAGGTAGGTATAAGTGGCGCCACTGACGTCGGCGATGTCCGTGGGGTTCATCTTCATCTCGGCCCACATCGTTCGATCCGCGACCGTGGCCCCCCAACCTTTTTCGCTGACATCGTGAATGAAGTCACCCACGGTGCGCTTGTTGTAGTTGTAGTAATCCGACTGTTTTTTCAGCGTCTTCATCAGGCTGACGGCGTCTTCGTCGGTCCAGTCGGTCAGCATCACCACGTAATCGCGGTCGTACTGGAACGGCTCTGGCTCCTTGGCATCGATGACCAACGGGCCGTAAACGCCGGACTGCTCCTGAAGGCCCGAATGGCTGTGATACCAGTAGGTGCCGTTCTGCCGGACTGTGAATTGGTAAACGTACAGACCGCCCGGTTCGATGCCGTGAAAACTCAGGCCCGGTACACCGTCCATGTTGGCCGGCAGCAAGATGCCGTGCCAGTGAATGGACGTGTCGACCTTGAGCTTGTTCTTCACGCGCAACGTCACCGTATCGCCTTCACGCCAGCGCAGCAGCGGGCCGGGAATGCCGCCGTTGATGGTCATGGCGGTGCGCGGGTTGCCGGTGATGTTGACCGGGGTTTCGCCGATCGACAGATCGAAATCGGTGCCCGCCAACACCTGAGGTTCGCCAGGGCTGGTGATTGCCCAGACCGGCGTGCGCCATAAGCCGAGGCCGCCAAGCAGCCCGCCCGCAGCCAGCCCTTTCACGAAGGTGCGTCTTGTAGTGTTGGAATGCATGCCGTTGTGTTCCCCATCCGTCAGCTTGGAGCTAGCTTGACGACGAGGTTAACGGGCGGCGGCTTTCAGAAGGCTGAGGCTAAGATTACAGTTTTGTCAGTTTCGCGGGTGTAGGCGCGGTGAAACTGGAGAGAGGCGCTCACTGAGCGGGCGCCCTTTCTTAAAGGTGTTTTTTGGGCTCGGACGTATCAGCCACGGTGGAGCCGCCGCAATTGATATACGAAGAAGACTTCAGCCAACGCTGATCTGGATAGTAAGAGAACAACAGCTGCCCATCTTTCATCGAATCAATCAGTCGACGAGCAACCGCCGGTCTGACCGCCGGGCAACCGAGGCTTCTGCCAATCCGCCCATTCGCACGGGCCAGGACCGGACTCACATAAGGCGCGCCATGAATCACGATGGCCCGGTCAAACGCGTTGTCATTGAAACCCGGCTCCAGGCCCTCCATGCGCAACGAGTAACCGTTCTGCCCGACATAACTTGACTGTGTGCGGTACAAACCGAGGCTGGTAGCGAAGCTTTCGTTTTGATTGGAAAAGTTGACCGCCATGTTCTCGCCGCTGTTTCGACCGTGAGCCACCAGTTCATGAAACAGCAATTTGCGCTTCTTTAAATCGAACACCCACAAACGTTGTTCGGTCGAAGGCAGGGAATAGTCGATGACGGCCAGTCTTTGGACAGGTGCTTTGCCTTGAGCGATGCTGCATTGCGAGGCGCGAACGGCGAGGTTGATGACGTTGGCGTTAGCTTTCGGGGCCGCTTTGATGAGGGCGGCCGCGAGCGAATCGGCGTAGGCTGACGGTACAGACATTGCCGTCAGTAGCAGGGCCGAAAGTAGATAGCCAAAACGTAGTGGCGCCATATAGATGTCTCATCATGTTAAGTTCGAGTCTAGCAGTGCGTTGCAAGCCGGGCGTTGAATGCGGGGGATTAAGGATTATTCATGGTGCTTTTAACAAGGTTATTCGTCATAAGCCGCGTATTTTTTATGGGCTTTCTGATCAGCGGCACAGCACTTGCGGAAACGTCGTCGATCGAGCCGCTAAATGCGCCTACCTCCATTATCGAGGCCGCAGCGGACGATAACGTCGGTCAAGCGATTCAGGCCTCGCTTGAACCGCTGAAATCTGCGTTTCCACCATTGCTCACTGCGCCACGCAATCGGCGGGTGGACGTCAGCCGTCTGGTCATGGATTTTTATACACATCGTGCCTATCGCGCGGCGTGGACGAATGAAAGTGATGTCGCGCAATTGATCGCCAGCCTGAACGCGACTCAAGCCGATGGCTTGACCCCGGCGGACTTTCATATTGATGAATTGGTCCGGTCGCAGACCACGATGCAGACGACACCGGTCACGCCCGAGCAGCGGGCAGCTTTTGATTTGGCGACCACCCATACTTTTATCACCGCGCTGCTGCAGTTGCGGCGGGGCAAGGTCGACCCTTCGCGGCTCGACATTCACTGGAATTTTGATTCGAATGACGTCGATCCACGGGACGACGTCAATGCTTTCTTCGCCGCGCTTGACAGTCACGACGTGGCCAAGGCGTTTGCCCAGGCGCCGCCGCAAGAAGCGGTGTACGTCGGTTTGCGTCAGGCCCTGGCGCAACTGCGCGGCATTCGGGACCGGGGCGGTTGGCCGAAAGTGGTGGTCGACCATTCGCTCAAACCGGGCATGGACGAACCGGCGGTCGCGCAGTTGCGCGCGCGGATGGTCGCGGCAGGTTTCCTCGATCCACGATTGATCCATGGCACGAAGTACGACGGCGCCGTCACCGCGGCTGTGAAAAAGTATCAAAACGAGCAATACCTGGGTGCGGACGGCATGGCAGGGGCGACAACATTGGCGGCGCTGAACGTGCCCGTTGACGCGCGCATCGATCAGGTACGAGTGAACATGGAGCGCGCGCGTTGGCTGCTCTACAAGCTTCAGGGCACGTTCGTCATCGTCGATATTGCCGGCTACAAGGTGGCGATGTACCGCGATGGCCTGCCGATTTGGCGATCCCGGGTGCAGGTCGGTAAAACGGCTCGCAATACGCCGGTCTTCCAGGCGCAGATTACCTACATCACGTTTAACCCGACCTGGACGGTGCCGCCGACGATCCTCAAGGAAGATATGTTGCCAAAGGTTCAGAGCAATCCCGGTTACCTCGCCGCCAACCGAATTCGAGTGCTTGATCGGGAAGGCAATGTGCTCGACCCGTCGACCGTCGACTGGACCAACCCGCGCGGCCTCACGTTGCGTCAGGACGCCGGTCCAGAAAGCTCCCTCGGCCAGGTGGTGATCCGGTTTCCCAACGACTATGCGATTTACCTCCACGACACACCGCACCGCGAGTTGTTTGCCAAAACGGTCCGAGCGACCAGCTCGGGCTGCATTCGGGTAGAGAATCCGCTGCAGCTTGTGGAGTTGTTGTTCAACGACCCGGTCCGGTGGAACAGCGAAGGCATTCAAAAGCAGTTGGCCAGCGGCAAGACCGAGAACATTCGGCTTCCGGTGAAAGTGCCGGTGTTGCTGGCGTACTGGACCGTGGATTTGGGCAGTGACGGGCGAGTGGCGTTCAAGCCTGATGTGTATGGTTACGATGCGCCGGTGTTGCGGGCGCTGAATCGGCCGTCGCCGGTGCCTGTGCTGGATTTGCATACGGCAGTGGGGTCGGTGGCGGCGGGGCCGGCGCGGCAGTAGGGGAGTGGGCTTGATTTAATAAGTCCGTCCCCTTTCCGCTTTCCGGTTTTGGTGATCTGCCTTCGTTGTTCGTCCGGGTGTTAAAGTTGCAGACCTTCCTGCACCACCGAAAGTAAATTGTTTTCCGTCAACGCAACTGCATCCAGTTGTTGTGCGGCCTGCTCAATCACCTGCAACCACCAATGCGTCTCGCCATGCTTGTCCACCGTGCGCAGCAGCGCGAGTTCTTTGCCTTTCGAGTGGATCTCGACACGCCCGGCGCCATCTTCAGTGAAGCGCGCAACAGGGTCGAAGATGAGGCTGTGGTCATTGCCTTCGATCAGTAATTGGTCGATCGCATAGTCGTAAGTCGCACCCTCTGAATCGCACTCGAAGACATGCGTGGGATTGCGCCGCAGAATCAGGCCTACCTCGGTCACTGGCAGCAGCCATGCCTCGATCTGCTCATACAACTCGTAGACTTGGCCGGGCCAACTGTCGATCATCTGCTCCGCGCTGGTAGGCCGGGTCTGTTTCAGCTTCGCCGCGAGTTCGTCTGCCTTACTCATTTCGATTCCCTGTCGTGATGTAAGAGTAATCGTAGCTCCTGAAAGCCATCCTGGTTTTGCCCTGCGTCATAGGCCGGTGCCTACAAGCCGAATCCGCGACTGTTTGACTACGCTCAAGAGCAGCTCGGCGTCAGCCGTGATCAAGTGGTCCATATCTGCGCGAGCCCGACGCTGGATCACACCGCCGCCCGCGACATGTACTTTCGCTGCATATGGATCGACCGCGGCACGGGTCGGCAATTGCTGCCGGATTACCAGCCGGACGCGATATTGTGAGCACGCTGGGTCAGGTCGTGCCCTTGTTCACATCCCTCGACTGGTAAAAAGGAGACCTCGTCATGGCACACACCCTAGCAGGCCGTTCGCGTTCCGCGCGTTTTACATCCATGCCCGGCTGCATAAACAGCTGCCGAGGGTGAAAGTGGCGTTCCACACCCACATGCCTCACGCCACGGCGTTGTGCTTGCTGCAAGGTCCGCCGCTGCTGTGGTTGGGCCAGACGGCGCTGAAATTTTACGGCCGCACGGCGGTGGACGAGGAATACAACGGCCTGGCCCTCGATGAATCCGAAGGCGACCGGATTGCCAGTGTCATGGGCAATGCCGACATCCTGTTCCTGAAGAACCATGGGGTGATTGTCGCCGGGCCGACCATCGCCGAAGCCTGGGGTGATTTGTATTACCTGGAGCGTGCCGCACAAGTGCAGCTGATGGCCATGGCGACCCAGCGCGAACTCAAGCCGGTGCCCCACGAAGTTGCCCAGCGGGCCTACGAGCAAATGCGTTTGGGCGATGCCGAAAGCGCGCGGGCGCATTTGCACAGGGCAATGCGGCGGCTAGCCAAAGGACAATTGCCCCTCACCCCCGCGTAGACTAAGCTCACAAAAAATAAGGGCTTTGGGCCTTTGCCCATGCCTTGCCCTTACAGGACGAGCTTTTGCCTATCCACACTCAAGACCCGCAGCAAATTCCGGGCGACGCTTTGAAACGGTTATCTCTGCTCAGGGCAGCGGTGTTGTTTATTGCGACGGTGTGCCTCTGTCTCTGTGGTCTGCTTTATCTGCAACTGGAGCAATCTCGGCGCCACGCGCTGGACGTGGCGCAAGTCGCGTCTTCGAACCTGGCTCGCGCCATGGCACAGCAGGCCGAAGACACCTTCATGAAAGCCGACCTGGTGTTGACCGGTCTCGTGGACTGGATTCAGGTTGATGGCTACGGCCCGGCACAAAAGCCACGCTTGCAGAAAACCTTTGCCAGGCGGGTTCAGGCGCTGGAGCAGTTGCACGGGATCTTTCTGTTCGACAAGCAAGGGCAGTGGGTCGTGACTTCGTTCGATGATTTGACCCGCAGTCCGGGCGTGTCGGATCGAGAGTACTTCACGTTCCACCAGCAGAACGCGTCCACCCTCGCGCACATCGGGCCGGCAATTCGCAGTCGGGAGAATGGCGAGTGGATCATTCCGGTGTCCAAACGGGTGAACGACAAGAACGGCAACTTCCAGGGCGTGGTGTTGGCCGGAATCAAAATGGCCTATTTCGATCAGTTCTTCAAAAGCTTCAGCATCGATGACAACGGTTCGATGTTTTTGGCGTTGACCGACGGCACGTTGCTCGCGCGAAGGCCTTTCGTGGAGTCGCTGATCGGCACGTCCCTGGCCAAGGGCGAAATCTTTCAGAAATTCTTGCCCAACGCGCCCGCCGGCAACGCGATGATCAGCTCGGTGATCGATGGCGTTGTGCGTTTGTATGGCTACCGTCAACTCGATGCCTATCCGCTGGTGGTCTCGGCGGCATCGTCCAGGGAATCTATTCTCAAGGATTGGTACGGCACCGCGTTTCAATCCAGCGTCATCGTTGCCCTGGTGGTGTTGGGTGTGGGCCTGTTCGGTTGGGTGTTTGTTCGCCAGGTGCGCGTCGGTGAGCGGGTCGAGGCCGATTTGCGCAAGGCCAAGGAAGCCCTGAAGCTGATCGCGACTCACGACAGCCTGACGGGCCTGGCCAATCGCCGACTGTTCGAGCAGGCGCTGGACATCGAGTTTGGCCGAGGCGCCCGGCAGTCGAGTTCGCTGAGCCTGATCATGCTTGATATCGATTACTTCAAACGCTACAACGATGCCTACGGCCACGTGGCAGGTGACCACTGCCTGGCTGAAGTGGCACGGGCAATCAAGAGTTGCTGTCACCGCAAATCCGACCTGGCGGTGCGTTATGGCGGTGAGGAGTTTGCGGTATTGCTGCCTGACACCGACCTTCACGGTGCGTTGGTGATTGCCGAACAGATCCGCCGTAGCGTCATGGACAAGAACATCACCCACAGCGGTTCACCCACGGGTTATGTGACGGTCAGTCTTGGCTGTTACGCATTTGTGCCGACCGGGCGCGACAGCATCGAAGTGTTCATCGAGCGAGCGGACGCGGCGTTGTATCAGGCCAAGCACTCCGGTCGAAACCGTGCAGCCGTGTTGTCGCTGGAGGGCGGCGTGGAGGCGTTGATGCGCTCAGATCGTTGAGACGATTTGTGCCGTTGTTTCAGCCTTGCAACAGTCGCTTGTCCGTCTGTCTACCTGCGAGATCCTTCTGTTTTCATCGTCTAGAGTTCCGATAGCCCTGTCGAACCCGACGGGGCTCCCCACAGCACGGACGATCGCCAAAATGTTGATACCTCAAGCATTGACAGCCGTTGCTCTAACCCTCGCTGTTTCCATTGTTTTGCCGCAGGCCAGCCAGGCTCAATCGGCAGCCACACCGCAAGAAGCCAACGCCTTTGTGACTGTGCCGCAGTACCCCTCCGAAGATTTCAAAGACGTGGTGCAGTCGAACGTCGACTCGTTGTATTCCATTGCCTGGCTCGATTTGACCAAGGAGCCACTGGTGATTACCGCGCCAGACACCGCCGGGCGTTTTTACGTGTTGCCGATGCTCGACATGTGGAGCGATGTGTTTGCCTCGCCGGGTGGGTATGCGACGGGTACACAAGCCAGTCAGTTTCTGGTGACCCCGCCAGGATGGACCGAAGCGGTGCCGGCGGGCTTGAGTCAATTGCCGGCGCCTGCGTCCTTCGTCTGGATCATTGGTAGGACTGAGGTCAGCGGGGCAGTGGACTATGCGACGGTGAACAGGATTCAGGCGGGCTACACCGTGACGCGGTTGTCGCAGATCGGCAAAAAAGCCGGGCCGGTTGCCATCCATGCTCCTGTGGTCACGGCGGGTCGATGAGCGCCGATACCATCGGCGTTCAGGGCAATTACGTTAAGTGCACTCAATAGAAAACTGCTGACGATTTCACCTCATTGGCTGCTTCTACGTGTCCAGCTGCCGGTCCCTCCTCCTGCACCGCCGGTGCCCCCACCGGCAGCGCCCGTGCCACCGCCCGCACCCGAGCCACTGTTTCCGGCATTTCCACCATTGCCCTCTCTCGATGAACCATATCCGCCTTTGCCCCGATCGGGGGTATATCGGTGCGAGGGTTGGTCGGGATAGTTGTCGGGCGCCATGTTTGAGCCTCCGCCATACCAGAATCTGGTCTCTGTCGCGTCAGCGTTATCGCCGGAGGCTGCGAAAGTGGTGCCTATTGCCGCGGCCAGCAAACCGAGCAACAACAGCGTGGTGATTTTGATGTTCATCAGCGCACGTCTCCAACAATGAGTCGTTACCTGAAGATGGTGTGATGAGGAGGGCGATGGGTGTTGGCGGGGTGACGAATGGTCGATGCGTTGATCTTGGGGTTGGTGCGCCGATCACTGAAAGTGCGTGCAACATCAATCACTGTGGGAGCGGGCTTGCTCGCGAAAGCGGTATACCAAGCGACATGAATATTGAATGATGCTCCCTCTTCGCGAGCAAGCCCGCTCCCTCAGTGGTTTAAGGTGTCAGCGAAGGTTGTATTCGGCCAGTTTCTTCTCAAGATTCTCCCGCACCAACGGCCATTCCTCATCAATGATGCTGAACCGCACCGAGTTGCGTTTGCGGCCATCCGGCATGATCCGTTCGTGGCGCACGATGCCTTCCTGTTGCGCGCCGAGTCGCAAGATCGCGTTGCGCGATTTCTGGTTGTTTTCATCGGTGGTGAATTGCACCCGCACGCAGTCCAGTTCGTCGAAGGCGTAACGCAACATCAGGTATTTGGCCTCGGTGTTGACGAACGTTTTCTGCCAGCGCGCAGAGATCCAGCTACTGCCGATTTCAAGCTTGCGGTTGAGGCGGTCGATTTTCCAGAAACGTGTCGAACCAATCACCTCGCCCGTGTCCTTGAGCACGATGACGAAGGGCAGGACCGTTCCCGCCTCGCGACCGTCGAGGGCCTTTTTCAGGTAGCTGTCGATGGTGGTCGGGGAGGGCACGACGGTGACCGTCAGGTTCCACAATTCGCCATCCCGGGCGGCGTTGACCAGCGCATCGGCGTCGCTGGGTTGCAGGGCGCGCAGGGTGATTCGTTGACCGTCCAGGGTGTCCATGAGCGAGAGGTTCTCGGCATAAAAAGGTTCGCGGGTGATGCGCGCCATTACAGGGTAGCGGCTGCCGATTGGCAATAGTCGTGGCGCGATGTTGGACCCTGGCTGCTATGGTCAATGGACGCAGGCAATCGATTGACAGGATCCCATGCATGGAATTGACCGCCACGACCACTGCCGCACCAGCGCGCCATACGCCGATCACACGGAACCTGGTCTGGTCCGTCGGGCTGGTATTTGTATTGGGGGTGCTGATTGCCCTGGTTGCCTTGTTCAACATTGCTGGCCGGCTCGATGCCCAGGACCTGGCCAAGACCACGTTCTACACCCAGCGTGCGCTGGAAAACCGCATCTCAGCCTCGAAAAACTACGTCGCCAGTTATGCAACCTGGACGACCGCCTACGATCATTTGAATGGCGAAGTCGATGCGCGGTGGGCTTACGCTGAGCAGAACTTGGGTAAAACCCTGTTCACTATGGATCATTACGACGGCGTTTTTGTGGTCGACTATCAGCGAACCAAATACGCCGTGGTGCGCGGCCTTCAGGTCCAGGACGACGCAGCGGCCCGGCTGTCAATAGCAATGGCGGCACTGATCAAGGAAGTGCAGGGCCAGGAAAGCCTGCTTGTCCCCATCAGCCGGTTCACGCTCTTCGAGGGCCAGCCCGCGCTGTTGACGGCGGCGGCGATCGAGCCCAATGACGAAAGGCCGGCGGTCGATCCCCAAAGCACGTCAGTGCTGGTGTTCGTCGATCAACTGAGTCCGGAGAAGCTCAGCGCCTTGAGTGCCGACTACGGTTTGCATGACTTGAGCCTCGCACCTGACAACACCCTTGCTCCCGGTCAGCCCGCGGTGGCACTCACGGGCACCGGTTATAGCCTGGTGTCGCGGCTCGAGCAGCCAGGCCATCAGCTGCTTTGGTCACTGCTGCCGCCACTAGGCGGCGCGCTATTGATTCTCGCGTTGTTGACGGCTTACTTCTTTCGTTATGTGTTACGCACGTCGGGGCACGTGGATGCCAGTTACATCAATCTCGATTTATCGAACCAGGCACTGGAGGCCAGTGAAGAACGTTTTCGTGCAGTGGCCGAGGCCGCTTCCGACTGGATCTGGGAAATCGATGACCAGCATCGCATCACGTACCTGTCGGGGCGTTTCGGCGCCGTCACCGGTTTTTCCGATCAGCAATGGCTGGGGCAGGACATCGAGCAATTGTTGTATTGCGACACTACGCCGTTGTCGCAGTGGCTGAACAAGCTCGACGAGGAGTACAGCGTCAGTCACCTGCGTTGTTCCTATCGCGACCAGTCGGGGCAGCAACGTGTCTGCCGGGTGTCGGCGCGGCCGATCCACAGCAAAGGCGCGGTGCTGGGTTACCGCGGCACGGCCAGTGACATCACCGATGAAGTCGCCGCCCATGCGCAGATCCAGCATCTGTCATTGCACGACGCGCTGACCGGCCTGCCCAATCGCAACAAACTGGCGCGTTACCTCGAAGACGCTTTGGTGCTGAAGGAGCATTCGGCGCCGCTGACGTTGTTGATGATCGACCTGGACAACTTCAAGCCGATCAATGACTCCCTCGGCCACCCGGCCGGCGATGCGGTATTGCTGGAGGTGGCCACCCGTTTGCGTGAGTGCACACGGGACATTGACCTGGTCGCACGACTGGGTGGCGACGAGTTTGTGCTGGTGCTCAATGGCATGGACATCCACACGGAAATCGACCGGATATGCGAACGTATCCTCGAAAGCCTGCACCAGCCGATCCACTATGACCATCACACGCTGCACATCGGTGCGAGCATCGGCATCGCCTTGAGCCGGCGTCAGGGGCACAGGCCGGAGGAGCTGATCCGGTGTGCCGATATCGCGCTGTATCAGGCCAAATCCGACGGCAAGAAAACCTGGTGCTACTTTGAGCCGCACATGAACGATCAGATCCAGCATCGCCGCAGACTCGAAAACGACCTGCGCCAGGCGATCAAGAACAACGAGTTCGTGATGCACTATCAGCCGCGTTATCACGTCGATGGCAAGCAGATTGTCTCGGTCGAAGCGTTGCTGCGCTGGCAGCATCCGGTGCAGGGGTTGCTGGGCCCCGATGCGTTTATTCCGTTGGCCGAGCAGACCGATCTGATCGTGCCCTTGGGGCGCTGGGTTTTACGTGAAGCGTGCGAGACGGCACTGACCTGGCCGGGTGAGCTGATGGTGTCGGTCAACCTGTCACCCGTGCAGTTTGTCCGCAGTGACGTGGTCGAGGATGTCAGGGAAGCGTTGATCCAGAGCCGTTTGCCGGCCAGTCGACTGGAACTGGAGATCACTGAAAACGTGATGCTCAACGATGTCGACGGCGCTCTCGCGACCATGAACTCGCTGAAGGAGCTGGGTGTGCGCCTGAACATGGACGACTTCGGCACCGGTTATTCGTCGCTGGGTTACCTGCGCACGTATCCGTTCGACGGGATCAAGATCGACAAGCGCTTCATCTCGTCCATGAGCGGCACCGGTAACGACCGTGCGGTGGTGCAGGCGATCATCAACCTGGGCAAGGCCATGGGGCTGACGGTGACCGCAGAGGGCGTCGAGACCCTGGAGCAACTGGACTTCCTGATCTCGGACGAGTGCCATGAGGTGCAGGGTTTCTACCTCAGCCGGCCGATGGAAAACCAGGCGCTGCTGCCATTGCTCAAGGCATCGCGTGATGAGCATCCGTTGTAAGGGGGGACCTTTAGTCGCCTGTGTCGGTTGTCGTCGCAACTGCCATGGCGCCCTCCGGTCACAACTGGATATCGTCCATCCGTTGCGAGCCCCGGCCTATGAAAAACCTGAAAATCGCCACTTTCAACGTCAACGGCATGCGTGCCCGGCTGCCGAATCTGCTGGCCTGGCTTGAGCGAGAAAAACCGGACATTGCCTGTTTGCAGGAGCTCAAGTCGGTCGACAGCGCATTCCCGGCCGCCGAGCTTGAGGCCATTGGCTATGGCGCCATCTGGCAAGGCCAGTCGTCGTGGAACGGGGTGGCGATTCTGGCTCGTGATGCGCAACCTTTGGAGAGTCGGCGAGGTCTGCCGGGAGATGACGCCGACACGCACAGTCGCTACCTGGAAGCTGCGGTGCACGGGATTCTGGTGGGCTGCCTGTATTTACCCAACGGCAATCCGCAACCCGGGCCGAAGTTCGACTACAAACTGGCGTGGTTCGAGCGGCTTATTGCTTATGCCAAGGACCTGCAAAACAGCGAACACCCGGTGGTGCTGGCCGGCGACTACAACGTGGTGCCCACCGACCTGGACATCTACAACCCGCGCTCGTGGCTCAAGGACGCGTTGCTGCAACCGGAAAGTCGCGAGTGTTTCCAGCGCTTGCTGAATCAGGGCTGGACCGATTCCCTGCGTCATCTGTACCCGGAGGATCGGCTCTACACTTTCTGGGATTATTTTCGGCAGCACTGGCAGAAGAACTCGGGGTTGCGCATCGATCACCTGCTACTCAACCCGGCGCTGAGCCCCTATCTGCACGAGGCCGGGGTCGATGCCTGGGTGCGCAACGAACCGCACGCCAGTGACCATGCGCCGACGTGGATTCGCTTGAGTTCGCGCAAACGGCGTTGATGTTCAGAGGGTGGGCGATTGGCTAAATCAATTGTCAGTCGAACCGCTTTATCCCTTATACATGGCGCCCATCGGCGGAGAGATCCGCGGCCCCCTGCAGAAGGACCGAGCAATGAGCGAGCCACGCCTGACGAACCGTGCGTTATACCTGCAACGCCTGGGTTTCGACGCGCCCCCGGCGCCGACCCTGGACACCTTGCGCCAACTTCAGCTGCGCCACACCGGGGCCTTCCCGTTTGAAAACCTCAACACGCTCTCTGGCGAACCGGTACGCATCGACCTGCCATCCATCGAACAGAAAATCCTGCACGAAGGGCGCGGCGGTTATTGCTACGAGCTCAACTACGCGTTTCTAGCCTTGCTTCAGGAATTGGGTTTTGACGCACGCGGCATTACCGGCCGAGTCGTTATGGGTCAGCCCGAAGGCGCCTGGACTGCCCGCACGCACCGCTTGAGCCTGGTCACGCTGGACGGCGTGCGCTACATCACCGACGTCGGCTTCGGCGGCATGGTGCCCACCGCTCCGTTGATGCTCGACACCGATGTTGCCCAGCGCACTCCTCACGAGCCGTATCGCATCGAGCGCCATGCAGACGGCTACACCTTGCGTGCCAACGTCAGCGGCGAGTGGCGGCCGATGTACATCTTCGACCTGCAACGCCAGGAAGACATCGATTACACCGTTGGTAACTGGTACGTCTCGACCCATCCCGAATCGTCGTTTACCAAGCAACTGATGGTCGCGCGCACCGGTGATGGCTGGAGGCGCACGTTGAACAACGGCAGTTTTGCAATTCACCGGGTGGGCGCCGAGAGCGAACGGCAGCAAGTGACGGAGGTGGAGGAATTGATTGGGTTGCTGACGCGTGAGTTCGGGGTTCGGGTGCCGGAACATGCGGGGTTGAGGCAGGTGCTTGGGCGGTTGATTGAGTCAGCCTGAAGGCTGAGATATCCGTGTCGGCATCTTGCCCTCGATGCAGGGTAAAACGTGAGTTGCTCGATTGTTTTCAGGGCGGTGACGATGTCTGGCGCAGGTTGAGTTCGTCAGTTTGCTCTGTTGCGTTTGCCCGCCAGGCCCAGTGAGTAAGCAGTCCGACCAGCGCCCCATCGACCATCCAGAAATACCAGAGCAGTCGCAGCTTTGGGTGAAGACAGGCGAGGCCGGCAATCGCCAATCCTGCCAATAGACCGGTGATCCAGTTCGCATATCCCTTTGCACTGAGCCAGGCGTACAGAGGCGTAAAGCCCAAGACCAATGGCAACGCTCCGAACCAGACCCCGCCGACGATAAAACATGCAAAAACACCGAGCCAGAGCCATAGCGCTACCGTCAGTTCAGGCATACCCCAAACAAAATACAACGCAATGATGAATGCTTGCACGGCCACGACATTGCGAAATGCGCGGTACGCCAGGATGAAGGTCTGCCAAAGGTGGTTGAGTGTTGATTCGCTGATCAAGTGGGTAGGCATCCATGTCCGACACCGACAGAGTGGCCGGTTCGGCGCAGTCTATCAGGTGCCGTGCAGAGCGACTCTGAAAGGGATATCAAAGTTGCCCGAGTCAAATTTCAGGTTCCATCATGCGGTGGATTTCGCTGGCGACCTCGAGCAGTTTTTCCTCCAGCGTTTTCAGCTCGGAGGCTGTAATCCCTTTTTTGATTTTTCCGACACCCACCACACTGACTTTATGGCTTAGAAGTGTTTGACGCAGGGTGTTATTGATCACTGTCTGATAACCGTATCCCTCGCTTTCGGCCAGCGATCGAGCCGCCTCAATAACGGCATCATCTAACATGATGGTAATCCGGGTTTTGCCTTTGCTGGAGGCAACCGCTCCACGTTCGGAGGTGCTGAAATCGTATTGGTCTTTCATCGGTACGGCCTCGAGACAAGATGTCGAAAGGCGCAGCTATGCATCTTTAATATGCATGTCGAAAGTAGATGTATTTCAAGATTTTTTAGGGGGGGAACCCGCGCAGCAAAAGGGCGCTATGGACATATGTCCATTATCTGACTGATTAGTTGTATACAACTCTATAGACATTTGTCCTGAGTCTTGCATACAGTGTGCGCATAACAAAAACCAGGGAACCCCCCAACCATGAAAACGCCCCATGTTTCACACCAACGGCCTGAGGACGAAAACCTCGGGGTCGGCGAGAATATGGCTTACGGCCTGCAACATGTTCTGACCATGTACGGCGGCATCGTCGCGGTGCCTTTGATCATTGGCCAGGCGGCCGGGCTGTCGCCGGCGGACATCGGTTTGTTGATTGCTGCTTCATTGTTTGCGGGGGGCTTGGCGACATTACTGCAAACCCTCGGTTTACCGTTTTTCGGGTGTCAGTTGCCGCTGGTACAGGGTGTGTCTTTCTCCGGTGTCGCGACGATGGTGGCGATTGTCAGCAGCGGCGGGGAGGGCGGCTTTCAGTCGATTCTCGGGGCGGTGATTGCCGCATCGTTGATCGGTTTGCTGATCACGCCGGTGTTCTCGCGAATCACCAAGTTCTTCCCGCCGTTGGTAACCGGCATCGTGATCACCACCATTGGCCTGACGTTGATGCCAGTGGCCGCGCGCTGGGCCATGGGCGGCAACAGCCACGCCCCGGACTTCGGCAGCATGGCCAACATCGGTCTGGCCGCGGTGACGCTGGTGCTGGTGCTGCTGCTGAGCAAGGTCGGCAGCGCGACCATCTCCCGCTTGTCGATCCTGCTGGCCATGGTGATCGGCACGATCATCGCGGTGTTCCTCGGCATGGCGGACTTCTCGTCGGTCACGCAAGGCCCGATGTTCGGCTTCCCGACGCCGTTCCACTTTGGCATGCCGACGTTCCACTTTGCCGCGATCCTGTCGATGTGCATCGTGGTGATGGTGACCCTGGTGGAAACCTCGGCCGACATCCTCGCCGTCGGTGAAATCATCGACACCAAGGTCGACTCCAAACGCCTGGGCAACGGCCTGCGCGCAGACATGCTGTCGAGCATGATCGCGCCGATCTTCGGCTCCTTCACCCAAAGCGCCTTCGCCCAGAACGTCGGGCTGGTGGCCGTGACCGGCATCAAGAGTCGTTTCGTGGTCGCCACCGGCGGCTTGTTCCTAGTGATACTCGGTTTGCTGCCGTTCATGGGCCGGGTCATCGCTGCGGTACCCACCTCGGTACTGGGTGGCGCCGGCATCGTGCTGTTTGGCACCGTGGCCGCCAGCGGCATCCGCACGCTGTCCAAGGTTGATTACCGCAACAACGTCAACCTGATCATCGTCGCCACCTCCATCGGTTTCGGCATGATCCCGATCGCCGCACCCAACTTCTACGACCAATTCCCCAGCTGGTTCGCGACCATCTTCCACTCGGGCATCAGCTCCTCGGCGATCATGGCCATCGTGCTCAACCTGACTTTCAACCACCTCACTGCCGGTAACTCGGATCAGCAATCGGTGTTTGCGGCCGGTACCGAGCGGGTTCTGCGTTACCAGGATCTGGCGGCCTTGCGTGAAGGGGATTACTTCAGCGAAGGCAAACTGCGTGACTGCGACGGGAACGAGATTCCGGTGGTGGAAGCGGCGCATGATTCGGGTGAGCATCGAGCGGCTCACACCAAAAGCAGTGAGCATGTTTAACGGCCTCACCTGCTAAAAAAGGCCGATCTGTTGAATAGACAGATCGGCCTTTTGCTTTTCCACAACCCACAAAAAAGCCCCTGAACCTTTCGATTCAGGGGCTTTTCGATTTTGCTTGTCTGGCTCCACGACCTGGACTCGAACCAGGGACCCAGTGATTAACAGTCACTTGCTCTACCAACTGAGCTATCGCGGAATGGCGTGTATGTTACTGATTCAAAAAGAGAAGTCAAGCATCCCTTGGCAACTTGATGAATTCATGGGGACGGACGGTGGTTTATCGACCCCGGGCGGTTACCAGAATCGCCTCAGAGGTCTACCATGGCCGCCCGGAAGTGGTTACACGCGCTGCCGGCCATTCGCCGAAAAGGTACGTGCCATGAATCACCCAGTCCTCACCTCTCCAAACAACGGGGTGTTCGCATGAGCATCGCTCAGATCAGCTTGCCCAAAGGTGTCGGCCCGCACGCCGAGAAGCTGTTTGACGCAATCACTCAGGCCAGCACCGCTGATGACTTGAACCGCGCGGGCGGCAAGGCTGAAGGCTTTGTTCTTGGTCTGGAAAGCGCCAAAGCGATCAAGAGTCAGGTCGCTGAATCGCTCTACGTCGCCTATGACGATGCCGCCAGTCAGCGTGCGACCGAACTGGCTTAACCGCCGAAGGTGACCGTGGCGAGCATCAGCTTGGCGTACAGCATCGTGGCGGCCAGTTGCACCAGCCACAAGGCCAGGCCGCCGAGAAATACGCCAGCGGCCACTTGCAGCACCAGGTTGTTACCGCGTTTGGCCGGTGTGCGAGGGACGAAATGGTCCAGCTCGTCACGGTCGGCGCGTAGGTCATCGTTTTTCATGTGGGCTCTCTTCAGAATTCTCGGGTGTACACATAATCTGTAGGAGCGAGGCTTGCCCGCGAAGGCGTCATCACTGACGCTAAAAGCTTCGCGGGCAAGCCTCGCTTCTACAGGTGCATCGTTGTGTGGAGTTTAGAGGGCGCCGATAGCGCTTTGACACTTATCAGCGACAAATAAAAAAACGGGAAGCCCCAAGGCTTCCCGTTTTTCATACCGCGCGAGACTCAGATCACCGCAACGATGGCCTTGGTCACTGCATCAATGTTGCTTTGGTTCAACGCCGCCACGCAGATGCGGCCAGTATCCAGGGCGTAGATGCCGAACTCGCTGCGTAGACGAGTGACTTGCTCAACCGTCAGGCCGGAGTAGGAGAACATGCCGCGCTGACGACCGACGAAGCTGAAATCACGCTGTGGTGCGTTTTTCGCCAGCAAGTCCACCATCTGAATGCGCATGCCGCGAATCCGCAGGCGCATTTCCGCCAGTTCTTCTTCCCACTGAGCACGCAGTTCCGGGCTGTTCAGCACGGCGGCGACGATGCTTGCACCGTGGGTGGGCGGGTTGGAGTAGTTGGTGCGGATCACGCGTTTGACTTGCGACAGCACGCGCGCGCTTTCTTCTTTCGATTCGCTGACAATCGACAGGGCGCCAACGCGCTCGCCGTACAGCGAGAAGGATTTTGAGAACGAGCTGGAAACGAAGAACGTCAGGCCCGATTCAGCGAACAGGCGCACGGCAGCGGCGTCTTCGTCGATGCCATCGCCAAAACCCTGGTAGGCCATGTCGAGGAACGGCACGTGACCTTTGGCTTTCACCACGTCCAGGACGTTGTTCCAGTCCGCCGGGCTCAGGTCCACGCCGGTCGGGTTGTGGCAGCAGGCGTGCAGCACAACGATGGAGCCAGACGGCAGGGCGTTCAGGTCTTCGAGCAGGCCGGCACGATTGACGTCGTGGGTCGCGGCGTCGTAATAGCGGTAGTTCTGCACCGGGAAACCGGCGGTTTCGAACAGGGCGCGGTGGTTTTCCCAGCTCGGGTCGCTGATTGCCACGACGGCGTTCGGCAGCAGTTGCTTGAGGAAGTCGGCACCGATTTTCAGGGCGCCCGTGCCGCCAACGGCTTGGGTGGTGATGACGCGGCCAGCGGCGATCAGTGGCGAGTCATTGCCAAACAGCAGTTTCTGTACGGCCTGGTCGTAGGCAGCAATGCCGTCGATCGGCAAGTAGCCACGGGACGCGTGTTGAGCGACGCGAATCGTCTCGGCTTCGACAACGGCGCGCAGGAGTGGAATTCGCCCCTCCTCGTTGCAATAAACACCGACCCCCAGGTTGACCTTGGTGGTACGTGGATCGGCGTTGAATGCTTCGTTGAGGCCCAGGATTGGATCGCGTGGTGCCATTTCGACAGCGGAGAACAGGCTCATTTTTGCGGCGGCTCTGAATGGAGTATGGAGGGACGTGTCGCGCTCCAGCCGAATGCACTAGAGCGGTGCACAAACGGGGAGCTAGTATAGAGGCCATCTGCGATTGATGGCGACAGACGATTCGGCTTTTAGGTGAAGTTTTTTCGATTATTTTTCGACCGTTAGTCGAATGTCGGCATCAAAGACTTCAAGGGATGTAGGACGTTTGCCTTGAAAGCGCAGGCAATCGGCTCCACATTGAGCACAATCCAGTTTTTTCCTCGGGCGACGTCAGTCGTTTGCGGCCTTTCTCGTTGCTGCCGGTTTGACCGCGCTGGCGCGATATCAGAGGTATACATGTCTGAATTCCAGCTAGTCACCCGCTTCGAGCCCGCCGGCGATCAGCCGGAAGCCATCCGCCTGATGGTCGAGGGCATCGAAGCCGGGCTGGCGCACCAGACGTTGCTCGGTGTGACCGGCTCGGGCAAGACCTTCAGCATCGCCAACGTGATTGCCCAGGTGCAGCGCCCGACTCTGGTGCTGGCGCCGAACAAGACCCTGGCCGCGCAGTTGTACGGTGAGTTCAAGGCGTTTTTCCCGAACAACGCCGTCGAATACTTCGTTTCCTACTACGACTACTACCAGCCCGAAGCCTATGTGCCGTCGTCGGACACCTTCATCGAGAAAGACGCCTCGATCAACGACCACATCGAGCAGATGCGGCTGTCCGCGACCAAGGCGCTGCTGGAACGCAAGGACGCGATCATCGTCACCACGGTGTCGTGCATCTACGGTTTGGGCAGTCCGGAAACCTATTTGAAGATGGTGCTGCACGTGGATCGCGGCGACAAGCTCGATCAGCGCGCGTTGTTGCGTCGCCTGGCGGACCTGCAATACACCCGCAACGACATGGATTTTGCCCGGGCGACCTTCCGGGTGCGCGGCGATGTGATCGATATCCACCCGGCGGAATCCGACTTCGAAGCGATCCGCATCGAACTGTTCGATGACGAAGTCGAGAGCCTGTCGGCCTTCGATCCGCTGACCGGCGAAGTGATCCGCAAGTTGCCGCGTTTCACCTTCTACCCGAAAAGCCACTATGTGACGCCACGGGAAACCCTGCTGGGCGCCGTCGAAGGAATCAAGGTCGAATTGCAGGAGCGCCTGGATTACCTGCGTTCCAACAATAAACTTGTTGAGGCCCAGCGCCTGGAGCAGCGCACCCGTTTCGACCTGGAGATGATCCTCGAGCTGGGTTATTGCAACGGTATCGAAAACTACTCGCGCTACCTGTCGGGTCGTGATTCCGGCCAGGCGCCGCCGACGTTGTTCGACTACCTGCCGGCCGACGCCTTGCTGGTGATCGACGAATCCCACGTCAGCGTGCCGCAGGTTGGCGCGATGTATAAGGGCGACCGTTCCCGTAAAGAGACACTGGTGGAATACGGCTTCCGCCTGCCGTCAGCGCTGGATAACCGGCCGATGCGTTTCGACGAGTTCGAAAACATCAGCCCGCAGACCATTTTTGTCTCAGCCACACCGGGCAACTATGAGGCGGAACACGCCGGTCGCGTGGTCGAGCAACTGGTGCGCCCAACCGGCCTGGTGGACCCGCAAATCGAAATCCGCCCGGCGCTGACCCAGGTCGACGATTTGCTCTCGGAGATCGGCAAGCGCGTGGCGTTGGAGGAGCGGGTGCTGGTCACGACCCTGACCAAGCGCATGTCCGAAGACTTGACCGATTACCTGGCCGACCACGGCGTGCGGGTGCGTTACTTGCACTCGGACATCGACACGGTGGAGCGGGTCGAAATCATTCGCGACCTGCGTCTGGGCACGTTCGATGTGCTGGTGGGGATCAACCTGCTGCGTGAAGGCCTGGACATGCCGGAGGTGTCGCTGGTGGCGATCCTCGATGCGGACAAGGAAGGCTTCCTGCGCTCCGAGCGCTCGTTGATCCAGACCATTGGCCGGGCGGCGCGCAACCTCAATGGTCGAGCGATTCTCTATGCGGATCGCATCACCGGTTCCATGGAGCGGGCGATTGGTGAAACCGAGCGGCGTCGCGACAAGCAGATCGCCTTCAACCTGGCCAACGGCATCACGCCCAAAGGCGTGTTCAAGGACGTGGCCGACATCATGGAAGGCGCCACCGTGCCGGGTTCGCGCAGCAAGAAGCGCAAAGGCATGGCCAAGGCCGCCGAGGAAAGCGCCAAGTACGAAGCCGAATTGCGCTCGCCGGGCGAGATCGCCAAGCGCATTAAAGCCCTGGAAGAGAAGATGTACGCGCTGGCGCGGGATCTGGAGTTTGAAGCAGCGGCGCAGATGCGCGATGAGATTGGCAAGTTGCGGGATCGGTTGATTACTGTCTGAGATTTGCAGTGAGTGTGCGGGCTTCTTCGCGGGCAAGCCTCGCTCCTGCAGGTTTTGCGTCGTTCACATTTCGCGGGCGCGCCACAAACCTTGTAGGAGCAAGGCTTGCCCGCGAAGGCGACCGAAAGATCACCACCGCAATCGGGGCTAGTGCGCCTCGCCAGCCTTGAGCCCAGCCGGCAACGCCTTGGTCAACAACACCGCAATCATGCTGATTCCCAGCGCAATCCCGACAAAATGAAACGCATCGTTGTACGCCATGATCGAGGCCTGCTGATGCGCAATCTCGCTCAGCTTGCCCAGCGCCGCCGTCTCACTGCCAAACCGGTCCGTCATCGACGCCATTCGCTCCGCCACCTGCGGATTGCTCGGCACGATGGATTCGCGCAAGTAGTCAAAATAGGTCTTTGTCCGTGCATCCAGCAACGTGGCGAGGAGGGCGATGCCGATCGCGCCGCCGAGGTTGCGCAGGATGTTGAACAGACTCGACGCCGACCCCGCGTCCTGCGGCAGGATGTAAGCGGTGGCGATCAGCGAGATGGTCACCATGATCAGCGGCTGGCCCAGCGCCCGGATGATCTGGATCTGATTGAACTGCGGCCCGGCAAAGTCCGGGTTCAGCACTCCCGAAGAAAAACTCGCCAACCCGAACAGCCCGAAGCCCAGCGTGCACAGCCATTTCGGCGACACGTATTTCATCAGCTTTGGCACCAGCGGAATCAGGAACAGCTGCGGCACGCCCATCCACATGATCACTTCGCCGATTTGCAGGGCGTTGTAGTTCTGGATCTGCGCCAGGTACAGCGGCAGCAGGAAGATCGAGCCGTACAAGCCGACGCCCATCCCGAGGCTGGAAATACTCGATAAACCGAAGTTGCGATTACCCAGGATGCTGAGGTTGATCAGCGGATTGGGCTTGGAAAACTGCACGATCACAAAGGTGATCAAACTGACCAGCGCGATGCTGCCCAGGGTCACGATCAGGTTCGACTCGAGCCAGTCCTTGCGATGGCCTTCCTCCAGGAATACCTGCAAGCAACCGAGGCCGACGCCGAGCGTGAGGATGCCCATATAGTCAGTACTTTTCAGCAATTCCCAGTGCGCTTCTTTCTTCTCCAGGCCATACATCAGGCCGGCGATCATGATCAGGCCTGGCGGTATGTTGATGTAGAAAATGTACTCCCAGCCCCAGTTTTCCGTCAGCCAGCCGCCCAGCGTCGGGCCGATCGAGGGCGCGAACGTCGCGGTCATGGCGAACATCGCCATGCCTTTGGCGCGGTGGTGTTCCGGGAGTTTGATCAGGGTGAGGGTAAATGCCAGCGGAATCAGTGCGCCGCCGGTGAAGCCCTGTAACGCGCGGAAAATGATCATGCTCTCCAGGCTCCAGGCCATGGAGCAGAGCAGGGAGGCGGCGAGAAATCCCAATGAAACCCAGACTGCCAGGCGTCGCGCCGACAGCAGCTGCACCAGCCACGCGGTCAGCGGGATCATGATGATTTCCGCCACCAGGTAGGAGGTGGAAATCCACGAGCCTTCTTCCAGGGTCGCCGACAATGCGCCCTGAATGTCCTTGAGCGACGAGTTGGTGATCTGGATATCCAGCACGGCCATAAAGGCGCCGAGCATCACGCTCATCACCGCAATCCAGTCGCGTCGGGTCGGTTCGCCAATCGGGCGGATCAGTTGGTCACCGGCCATCGTCAGGGGCGTCTTCGATGTTCACTTTGGCGGTGACCGACATCCCTGGGCGAATCTTGCCGTGCAGCGGGTTGTCCGCGGCGAAGGTCAGTTTGACTGGAATCCGTTGTACGACTTTGGTGAAGTTGCCTGTGGCATTGTCCGGCGGCAGCAGGCTGAACTGCGCGCCCGAGGCGGCGAACAGGCTGTCGACCCGTGCATTGATCGGTGTGTCGCTGTAGGCGTCGAAGGTCAGCGTGGCTTTCTGGCCGGGCTGCATGTGGCCGATCTGGGTTTCCTTGAAGTTGGCCTGAATCCAGATGTCCTGGTCCGGGACGATCGACAGCAGATAAGCGCCGGCCTGCACGTATTGGCCTTGGCGAGCGGCGCGCTGGCCGATCAGGCCGCTGATGGGGGCGTGGATTTCGCTGCGTGTCAGGTTCAGTTCGGCCTGGGCGAGGTCGGTTTTGGCGTTGGCGATCATGGCATCGAGACGCTTGATTTCGGCGCTCAGGGAGTTGACTTGTTGGCGCTGACTTTGTGCGTCGGCCTGGGCCTTGGTCACTTGCGAGCGGGCTATGTGGTTGTCGGCGGAGAGGGTGGTCACCCGCTCTTCCGAGACGTAACCGGGTTTGCGCAGTGTTTGCGCGCGGGACAAGTCGATCTGCGAACGCCCAAGGCTCGCCTGGCTGGAGGCGACTTGCGCCTCGCTGGCGGCGATCAGGCTGGCTTGCTGGGTCAGCTTGCTTTGTGCCTGCAAACGTTCGGCTTGTCGGGTAGCGAGGGTGGCATTGGCGCGGTCGACGGCGAGGTGGAAGTCATCGCCTTCGAGCTTGATCAACAACTGACCTTTCTCGACGTGCTGATTGTCCTGCACCAGCACCTGATCGATGCGCGCGCCCAATTGGCTTGAGACACGGGTGATCTCGCCCTGGACATAGGCGTTGTCGGTGCTTTCATAAAACCGCCCCTTGAAGAACCATTGGGCAAAAAAGCCCCCGGCAATCAGCAGGACGATCAGCAGGAAAATAGACAGGCGTCGCTTGAGTTGGGCAGGCATGGGGCAGACTGTAGTCGAGAAATTGTAAGGAAAGTTATCAGCAGATGAATCTGGCATACAGTCCATGGTGGGTAAATGCCATCGGCTGATAATCCGTCATTCATCGCGGCTCAGGCCCGTTGTAGGCGCAACCTTGGCTTAAATGCCCTGCTGACTGGAGCCGGGCGGGTGTCGCCTGTTACCATTCGCCCTTTGTTTTATCTTCATTTCGAGACTTGCCATGACCACCGTCCGCACGCGCATCGCGCCATCGCCTACCGGGGACCCCCACGTAGGTACCGCTTACATCGCTTTGTTCAACTACTGCTTTGCCAAGCAGCATGGCGGTGAGTTCATCCTGCGGATCGAAGACACCGACCAGTTGCGTTCGACCCGGGAATCCGAACAGCAGATTTTCGACGCCTTGCGCTGGTTGGGTATCAACTGGAGCGAAGGTCCGGACGTTGGCGGCCCGCACGGCCCGTATCGTCAAAGCGAACGCGGCGACATCTACCAGAAGTACTGCCAGCAGTTGGTCGAGATGGGCCACGCCTTCCCGTGCTTCTGCACCGCCGAAGAGCTGGACCAGATGCGCGCCGAGCAAATGGCTCGTGGCGAAACCCCGCGTTATGACGGTCGTGCGCTGTTGCTGTCTGCGGATGAAGTCGCGCGCCGCCTGGCCGCCGGCGAACCGCACGTGATCCGCATGAAAGTGCCGAGTGAAGGCGTTTGCGTAGTGCCGGACATGCTACGTGGCGACGTGGAGATCCCGTGGGATCGCATGGATATGCAAGTGTTGATGAAGACCGACGGCCTGCCGACGTACTTCCTGGCCAACGTGGTCGACGACCACTTGATGGGCATCACCCACGTTCTGCGCGGTGAAGAGTGGCTGCCATCGGCGCCGAAACTGATCCTGCTTTATGAATACTTCGGCTGGGAACAACCGGAGCTGTGCTACATGCCGCTGCTGCGTAACCCGGACAAGAGCAAGCTGTCCAAGCGCAAGAACCCGACCTCGGTGACGTTCTACGAGCGCATGGGTTTCATGCCGGAAGCGATGCTCAACTACCTCGGCCGCATGGGCTGGTCGATGCCGGACGAGCGCGAGAAGTTCTCGCTGCAGGAAATGGTCGATCACTTTGACCTGAGCCGCGTGTCCCTCGGCGGGCCGATTTTCGACATCGAAAAACTGTCTTGGCTCAATGGCCAATGGCTGCGTGATTTGCCGGTGGAAGAGTTCGCTTCGCGCCTGCAAACCTGGGCCCTCAATCCTGAATACATGATGAAGATCGCCCCGCATGTGCAGGGCCGCGTCGAAACTTTCAGCCAGGTTGCACCGCTGGCCGGTTTCTTCTTCGCCGGTGGCGTGAACCCGGACGCAAAGCTGTTCGAGTCGAAGAAACTCTCGGGCGACCAGGTGCGTCAGCTGATGCAACTGATTCTGTGGAAGCTGGAAAGCCTGCGTCAGTGGGAGAAAGACAGCATCACTGCGACGATTCAAGCCGTGGTCGAATCCCTTGAGTTGAAGCTGCGTGACGCCATGCCGCTGATGTTTGCTGCGATCACTGGCCAGGCCAGCTCGGTGTCTGTGCTGGATGCGATGGAGATCCTCGGTCCGGACCTGACGCGTTTCCGTCTGCGTCAGGCCATTGACCTGCTGGGCGGTGTGTCGAAGAAGGAAAACAAGGAGTGGGAAAAACTCCTGGGCAATATCGCCTGATTCCCACTGTTCTCTGTAGCAGCTGCCGAAGGCTGCGTTGGGCTGCGCAGCAGCCCCTTATGGCAGCAACACAATCTGTCTGAAAGGGCGGGGTGGCTGAATCGCGAGTGCTGCGCACTCGAACGCAGCCTGCGGCAGCTGCTACAGGAACGGATACAGCCTCGGATTTACGGGGTTTGGCGGTAAGTGATTGTTATGTCGGCAAAAAACTTTGAAATATTTTAAAAATAAGTTTGACAGCTTTCCGAAGCGCCATTAAGATTCGCCCCGTCCTCAGCGATGAGGGGCTATAGCTCAGCTGGGAGAGCGCTTGCATGGCATGCAAGAGGTCGACGGTTCGATCCCGTCTAGCTCCACCAATTTACACTTCAAGGTCTGGCCACACCGGCCTTGAAGCGATCAACACTCAGCGTTGATCTGTTGTATAGAAGGGTTTGCGTCCCCTTCGTCTAGTGGCCTAGGACACCGCCCTTTCACGGCGGTAACAGGGGTTCGAGTCCCCTAGGGGACGCCAGTTTTACAGAAGCGATGTTGCAAGATGTCGCTCCGCCGCGAGGCGAAAAATCCGGGGCTATAGCTCAGCTGGGAGAGCGCCTGCATGGCATGCAGGAGGTCAGCGGTTCGATCCCGCTTAGCTCCACCAATTTTACAGTTCAAGGTCTGGCCACACCGGCCTTGAATCGATCAGCTCTCAGCACTGATCAGTTGTATAGAAGGTTTTGCGTCCCCTTCGTCTAGTGGCCTAGGACACCGCCCTTTCACGGCGGTAACAGGGGTTCGAGTCCCCTAGGGGACGCCACGATTACCCGCTCTGCGGGATTTTATAGGGGTCATTCAATTATTGAATGGCCCTTTTGTTTGTCTGGCGTTTGGCCAAATCACCTAATTCTTTCAAACTGTTCTTCAGACCAGCGGTCACGTCCACGACTTGCGTAAAATTATTATGAGAATAATATTCTAGTCGTAATATTCGGAGGCAACGATGAACGATAAAAAAGCTCAAACCCGTGAACGCATTCTCAAGGCCGCCAGCGCAGCGCTGATTCAGCGCGGCCCGGCCGAACCGAGCGTGGGCGAAGTGATGGGCGCAGCCGGCCTGACGGTTGGCGGCTTCTATGCGCACTTCGAAAGCAAGGACGCCATGATGCTGGAAGCGTTCAAGCAACTGCTCGGTCACCGCCGTGGCTTGATCGCCGACATGGACGCCGAATTGACCGGCGAAGAGCGTCGCGCGTTGGTGGCTGCGTTTTACCTGTCACGCAAACACCGTGATTCCTCGGATTCAGCGTGCCCGATCCCGGCGTCTGTCGGTGAGTTGGGGCGCCTGCCGGACGCGTTTCGCGTGGCGTTGAATGAGCATGTGGAAATGATGGTCGCGCAGTTGGCGGCCAGCCCGGAAGACACCGACAAAGCCTTGGCCGACATGGCCTTGATGGTCGGTGGTCTGGCTCTGGCGCGGGCGCTGGGGCCAGGAGAGTTGTCCGATCGATTGCTGCGCGCTGCCAAGTCGGCGGTGCTATGACCTGAAGGCATTGGCCTGAGGAGTGAGAGCGATGAGCACGTTGAAGTGGGTTCGTGGCGTTAATGGCACCTTGGGCTGGTTCGCACCGAAACTGGTCGCGAGCAAAATGCGATTGGCGTTCATGACGCCGCGAGAGCTACCACCGCGTGACTGGGAATTGCCGCTGCTGGCGAAATCCGAACGGATCACCTTGCGCTTCGGCCTCTCGGCGCTGCGCTGGGGGCAAGGTCCGGCCGTGCTGCTGATGCACGGTTGGGAAGGGCGGCCGACGCAGTTTGCGAGTCTCATCACGGCGCTGGTCGATGCCGGCTACACCGTCGTAGCGCTGGACGGTCCTGCTCATGGTCGCTCACCGGGCAGCGAAGCGAATGTCGTGCTGTTTGCCCGGGCCATGCTCGAAGCGGCCGCCGAGTTGCCGCCGCTGCAAGCCGTCATTGGCCACTCCATGGGCGGTGCCAGTGCGATGCTCGCCGTTCAGTTGGGCTTACGCACCGAAACCCTGGTCACCATCGCCGCACCGGCGCGGATTCTCGGGGTGTTGCGCGGTTTTGCCCGCTACGTGCGGCTGCCGCCCAAAGCGCGTTCCGCGTTTATTCGCCAGGTCGAGAAAGACGTCGGCATGCGCGCTGCAACGCTGGATGTCGCGCACTATCAGCTCGACATGCCGGGGCTGATCGTCCACGCCGAAGATGACTGCTATGTCCCGGTCAAGGAATCGCAGCTGATCAACGAAGCCTGGTTCGACAGCCGTTTGTTGCGCCTGGAGAGGGGCGGTCATCAGCGGGTGCTGGCCGATCCTCGGGTGATTGATGGCGTGTTATCACTGCTGGCCGGTCGCAGCCTGCAATCGCGCCAATCGGCCTAAGCATCCGTTACACTGCCCCGGTCGACATCATCTGACCGGGAGTGGGGCATGGGCTGGGATCGGGCAACGCCATTTATCATTGATCTGGAAGTCGGCGCCGAGGACATCGACGGGCTGGGGCACGCAAACAACGCGGTGTACGTGACCTGGCTCGAACGCTGTGCCTGGCGCCACTCGCAACGGCTTGGCCTGGACCTGGTCGAATATCGTCGGCTGGATCGGGCGATGGCGGTGGTGCGGCACGAGATCGATTACCTGGCCGCCGCCTATGAGGGCGATGAATTGCAATTGGCGACCTGGATTGTCGATTGGGATCAGCGCCTGAAAATGACCCGCCACTTCCAGTTGAAGCGCCCCAGCGACAACACCACGTTGCTGCGTGCGCAAACCACCTTCGTCTGCATCGAACTGTCCACGGGCAAGCCCAAGCGCATGCCGGCCGAGTTCATTGAAGGCTACGGCCCGGCGTTGCAAGTTCCAAGTTGACGCGATCCTGTGGCGAGGGAGCTTGCTCCCGCTGGAGTGCGAAGCGGTCCCTTGCAATGGAGAGTGCTACGCACTCTAACGGGAGCAAGCTCCCTCGCCACAGAGGCAGATGCAAGTCTTTCGACAGAGAATCCAGTAAACTGCCGCACGTTTTTCGTCGAGTGTGTTTTTCATGCAAATTGCTTTGGCGCCCATGGAGGGGTTGGTCGACAACATCCTGCGGGACGTGCTGACTCGTGTGGGCGGTATCGATTGGTGCGTGACCGAGTTCATTCGGATCAACGATCAACTGCTCACGCCTGCCTATTACCACAAGTTCGGCCCGGAATTGCTGACCGGCGCCCGCACTGCATCCGGCGTACCGCTGCGGGTGCAGTTGCTCGGCTCCGATCCGGTGTGCCTGGCAGAAAACGCCGCGCTGGCCTGCGAGCTAGGTTCCGAAGTCATCGACCTGAACTTCGGCTGTCCGGCCAAGACGGTCAACAAGTCCCGTGGCGGCGCCGTCCTGCTTAAAGAACCCGAGCTGCTCAACGAAATCGTTGAGCACGTCCGCCGCGCGGTGCCGGCGCACATTCCGGTCACCGCGAAAATGCGCCTGGGCTTCGACAGTCCGGACGGTTCGCTGGTCTGCGCAACAGCGCTGGCCGAGGGCGGCGCGGCGCACATCGTGGTGCACGCGCGGACCAAAACCGACGGTTACAAGCCACCTGCTCATTGGGAATGGATCCCCCGCGTGCAGGAAGTGGTCAAGGTTCCGGTGTTCGCCAATGGCGACATCTGGAGCGTTGAAGACTGGCGCCGTTGCCGCGAGATCAGCGGCGTGGAAGACATCATGCTCGGTCGCGGCCTGGTGTCGCGTCCGGACCTGGCTCGGCAAATCGCAGCTGCGCGGGCCGGTGAAGCAGTGGTCGAGATGACGTGGGCCGAGTTGCTGCCATTGATCCAGGACTTCTGGCTGCAAGCCAAGGCGCAGATGACAGCACGCCAATCGCCGGGTCGTTTGAAGCAATGGCTGGCGATGCTGACCCGCAATTATCCTGAGGCCGTGGAGCTATTTACCGTGTTGCGTCGAGAGACTGAACTGGATCAAGTTTCGCGTTTGTTGGGGCTACAGGTGTCGGAAGCGGCCTGAGAAAAAACTGAAAAAAAATCTGAAAATAATCTCTTGAAATGCAATCGGCGATCCCTATCTAGGGATTACGCGATGCCGAATTCGGGTCGCGGAGACAAAAAACCTTGCTGATTGTTTTCAGGAGATTTGAACCATGACTACTGCATTTTCCCTGGCCCCGCTGTTCCGTTCCTCGGTTGGCTTCGACCGTTTCAACGACCTGTTCGAAACCGCCCTGCGCAACGAGCCAGGCAGCACCTACCCACCCTACAACGTTGAAAAAAACGGTGATGACCAATACCGCATCGTCGTGGCGGCAGCCGGTTTCCAGGAAGAAGACCTGGATCTGCAAGTCGAGAAGGGTGTGCTGACCATCAGTGGCGGCAAACGCGACGCCACCGAAGGTGTGACCTTCCTGCATCAAGGCATCGCACAGCGCGCCTTCAAACTGTCCTTCCGTCTGGCGGACCATATCGAAATCAAGGCCGCCGGCCTGAGCAACGGTTTGTTGAGCATCGACCTGTTGCGGGTGATTCCGGAAGAGGCAAAAGCCAAACGCATCCCGATCAACGGGACGCAAAAACCCGCTCTGCAGTAACGAGTCAGGGCCATGAGAAGGGCGCCATTCGGTGCCCTTTTTTGTACCCGCTATTTGAGGAGTTTCTGAAACTCCTCCACCGGCAACGGCCGACTGTGCAAATACCCCTGATAAAAATGGCACCCCAGCCCCTGTAAAAACTCCAGCTGCTCCGGCGTTTCCACCCCTTCGGCGATCACTTTCAGTTCCAGGCTGCGGGCCATGGCGACGATGGCGCGGATGATTTCGGCGTCGTTGGGGTCGGTGGTGGCATCGCGGATGAACGACTGGTCGATTTTCAGCGTGTCGACCGGCAGGCGCTTGAGGTAGGTCAGCGAGGAGTAGCCGGTGCCGAAGTCGTCCATCGCAAAGCTCACGCCGAGCTTTTTCAGGCGACGCATTTTGTTGATGGTGTCTTCCAGATTCTGGATGACGATGCCTTCGGTGATTTCCAGTTTCAGCAGCGAGCAGGGCAGGCCGTGGCTACTGAGGCTGTGTTCGATGCGTTCGACGAAATCGTTTTGACGAAATTGCCTCGGGCTTATGTTGACGCAGAGACTGAAGCTGAGCGGGTTCACCAGGCCCTTGGCAACCAGTTTTTTGAAGGCCCCACAGGCTTCGTCGATGATCCAGGTGCCCACTTCCAGAATCAGCCCGCTGTCCTCCAGCACCTTGATGAACTCGGTGGGCGATTGCGGGCCGAGTTCCGGGTGGTTCCAGCGCACCAGTGCTTCGGCGCCGACAATGCGGTTGCCCCGGGCGTCGACCTGGGGTTGGTAATGCACATGAAACTCGCCGCGGGAAAGGGCCAGGCGCAGATCGGTTTCCATGCGTAGGCGTTCGCTGGCGGCCTTCTGCATGGTGTTGTGATACATCTGCGTGGTGTTGCGGCCCGAGTCCTTGGCGCGGTAAAGCGCAATGTCGGCGCGTTTGAGCAGGTCGGTCGGGGTCGAGCCGTGGTCGGGAATAAGCGCGATGCCGATGCTCGGCGTCACTTGCAGGCGCTGGCCGTCGAGGAACATCGGCTCCGACAACAGTTCACGCAACGTGTCCGCCAACTCTCGAACCTGGGCGCTGACTTCGTTACGCGAGCCCTCAAGGCCGCTGAGCAATACCACAAATTCATCGCCACCCAGGCGCGCGACGGTGTCTTCCATGCGCACGCTGGCTTCAAGGCGCGCCGTGATGATTTTCAGCACCGTGTCTCCCACCGGGTGACCGAGGGAATCGTTGATGTGCTTGAAGTGATCGAGGTCCAGGAACAGCAGCGCACCGCGCAGGTTGTGGCGCTTGAGCAGGGCGATCTGCTGGCTCAGGCGATCCATCAACAGCGCGCGGTTCGGCAGGTTGGTCAGCGGGTCGTGGTAGGCCAGATGACGGATCTGCGCTTCGGCATTTTTCAGCAGACTAACGTCCCGGGCGGTCAGCAGCAGGCACGCGGTCTCGTTGAGGGTAATCGGCTCCACGGAGACTTCGACGGTCAGCAGTTCGCCGCGCTTATTGCGGCCGAGCATCTCCTGATGGTGCACCCGGCCCTTGAGTTGCAACTCGGCCAGCAGCGCCGAGCGTTGTTTTTCTTCAGCCCAGATGCCGACCTGATACACCGTGCGGCCCACCACTTCGTCGGCGCGGTAGCCGGTCAGGCGGCAGAAACCATCGTTGACCTCCAGGTAGCGCCCGGTGTCACGCTCGGTGATGGTGATCGCATCGGGGCTTGAGTGGAACGCCTTGGCAAATTTCTCTTCGCTGGCCTTGAGTGCCGCTTCGGAGCGTTGCTGCTGGGTAATGTCGCGCAGGGTCGTGACGATGCACGGCTCGTCGCCGACACTGATCTGCCGGCTGGAAATCACGCAGGTCAGAGACTGCCCGTCTTTGTGCTGGGCGACGATCGCGACATTGCTCAGCCCCTGTTCGCGGATGACCTGTTCGATCCGTTGCTGGCTTTTCGCCGACGCGTCCCACAGGCCGATTTCGTCGGCGCTGCGGTCAATGACTTCGGCGGCGGTCCAACCAAAGGTCTGGGTAAAGCTGGAGTTGATCTCGATGAACTGGCCAGTGTCCTGGCGCGTGACGCAAATCGGGTCAGGACTGACCTGAAACAGCGTGGCGAATTTCTCCTCGGAGGCCACCAGCCGTTGTTCGCGCTCCACTTGATCGGTGATGTCCAGCAAGGTGCCGGCCATGCGCAGCGGCGTGCCGTTTTCATCTCGGTAGAGGCGGGCACGGCTTTCCAGGTAGCGTGAACTGCCGTCCGGTAGCTGCACGCGATAGGTCAGCTGATAATTGCCGGCGGGCCCTTCGCGCAGGCTGCGGTAAGCGTCACGCATGCTGCCGCGCTCTTCGTCGGGCACACCTTCGAAAAACGCGTCGAAGGACTCATGGAAGGGTTTGGCTTCCAGTCCGTGCAACTGCGCGGCCCGCGCCGAGCCGTAAAGCATGCCGCTGGGAATGTGCCAGTCCCAGGTGCCGAGTTGCGCCGAATCCAGTGCCAGGTCGAGGCGTTCCTGGCTGTCTTTCAGCGCGTGTTCAGCGGCTTTGCGTTCCGTGGTGTCGAGGAAAGTGCTCAGCAGGTACGGCTGGCCTTCGAGTTCGACCTTTTGTGCGCTGAGGATGCCGTCGTGGATCTGGCCATTGCTGGCGCGAAACTGCACCTCCATGCTGGTCAGTTCGCCCTTGGCCTTGGTCGCCTTGACCAGCACGTCCCGTTGTTCCGGGTGCACCCAGAGGCCCAGTTCGACGGTGGTTCGGCCAATCGCGTCCTGCACCGGCCAGCCGAACAGGCTTTCGAAATACTGATTGGCTTCGGTAATCAGGCCATCTTCCTGGCGGGTCAGGAGCACCATGTTCGGGCACAAGTGAAACAGCGTGGCAAAGCGCTTTTCCGAGCTGCTCAGCGCCTGTTCGCGCTGGCGCTGATGGGTGATTTCGCGAATGACCCCAATCATCCGTGGCCGGCCGTCTTTATCCGGCAGCAGGCTGCCGTTGATCTCCAGCCAGTGCAGGCTGCCGTCGGGCCAGCGGATGCGGTGGTGCATCGCCTGTTCGAGCGGGGCGCCGGCGATCACCGCGTCGAAGGCGCGAATGGTTTTCGCCCGATCCTCTGGCGGCAGCAAGTCGAGGTATTCCAGATCCGCCGGCAGCGGTTGCCGGGGATCGAAGCCGAACAACGCCTGAGTACCCCGCGACCAACTGATCTGCCCGCGCTCAATGTCCCAATACCAGGCGCCCAGACGCGCGCCGTTAAGGGCTGCCAGCAACTGCGGCGCGCTTTCCCAGCTCTGCTCGGACCGTTTCGGGTCAAGCGCCTGTATACGTGGCATCGGCGGAATACGGTCAACAGATTTCGGCATTGGCAAGCCTTGGCTGAGTGAGGTGTCAGGTTCAGTGACTCGAGGCTCTATAGAAGTAGCACAGCTTAGCCGAGAGTCCCTGGCAGATCGATTTGCGCATCCAGCAAGGCCATGAAGGCCCGTGCCGCATTCGACAGCGTCCGTTCGGTGTGCAGGATATAGCCTAGCTGGCGAGTCAGTTGTATGCCCGGCAAGGGTATTCGCGCAACTTGATCATCGAGCATCGTTCGCGGCAAAACGCTCCAGGCCAGGCCGATCGAGACCATCATCTTGATGGTTTCCAGATAATTCGTGCTCATGGCGATGTTCGGCGTCAGTCCCTGAGCCTCGAACAGGCGCTGAACGATGTGATGAGTGAACGTGTTGCCGCCGGGAAACACCGCCGGATGCAGGGCAATGTCCGCCAGGTTGACCGGGCCGTTGCTGATCAGCGAATGCTCCGGGGCGACCACGAAATCCAGGGGGTCGTCCCACACCGGCGTGGCTTTGACCAAGGTATGAGGTTCCGGGGCGAGGGTGATCACCGCCAGTTCCGCGCGGCCATGGAGGATTTCTTCGTAGGCCACTTCCGAATCGAGAAACTGAATATCCAGCGCAACTTGTGGGTAGCGTCGGGTGAACTCCCTTAATAAGGGCGGTAAACGGTGCAGGCCAATGTGGTGACTGGTGGCCAGGGTCAGGCGCCCAGTCACTTCGCCGGTCAGGTTGGTCAAGGCGCGGCGGGTGTCATCCAGCACATTGAGAATCTGATAGGCCCGTGGCAACAGGGCGCGACCGGCTTCGGTCAGGCCAACTTCACGACCCAGGCGATCAAAAAGCCGAACCTTCAATTGCTGCTCCAGCCCGGCGATGCGCTTGCTGATCGCCGGTTGCGTCAGGTGCAGGCGTTCTCCCGCGCCGGAGAAGCTTCCGGTCTCTGCAATGGCGATGAAAGCATTGAGGTTGGCGAGGTCCATTGCGGTATTCCAGTTGGTTATCCAAAGCATGAAAAATATGAATTTGAGTTATTTAATGTAACCCCCTAGGATCGACCTCACAAGCCAAAGGGTTATGCAAACGGCCCGGGGCATAGAAACAAGCTGATGAGGAAACCGTCTGATGGCCGGCAAAACGCTCTACGACAAGCTCTGGGATTCGCACTTGGTCAAACAGCGCGACGATGGCTCCGCGCTGATTTACATCGATCGTCACATCATTCACGAAGTGACGTCGCCGCAAGCCTTTGAAGGCCTGCGTCTGGCCGGGCGCAAGCCTTGGCGCATCGATGCCAACATCGCGACCCCGGACCACAACGTACCGACCACCCCGGAACGCAAGGGCGGCATCGAAGCCATTGCCGACCAGGTCTCGCGTTTGCAGGTCCAGACCCTCGACGACAACTGTGACGAATACGGCATTGTCGAATTCAAGATGAACGACGTTCGCCAAGGCATCGTCCACGTCATCGGCCCGGAGCAGGGCGCGACCTTGCCGGGTATGACTGTGGTCTGCGGCGATTCCCACACTTCGACACACGGCGCGTTCGGCGCTTTGGCTCACGGTATCGGTACGTCCGAGGTCGAGCACGTCCTCGCTACTCAGTGCCTGGTCGCCAAAAAAATGAAGAATATGCGGGTGTCGGTCGAAGGCAAATTGCCGTTCGGCGTGACCGCCAAGGACATCGTCCTGGCCGTGATCGGCAAGATCGGCACTGCTGGCGGTAACGGCCATGCCATCGAGTTCGCCGGTAGCGCGATTCGTGATCTGTCGGTCGAAGGCCGCATGACCATTTGCAACATGTCCATTGAGGCTGGCGCTCGCGTAGGCCTGGTGGCCGCTGACGAAAAAACCGTGGCCTACGTGAAGGGCCGTCCGTTCGCTCCGAAAGGCGCGGAATGGGACTTGGCCGTCGAAGCCTGGAAAGATCTGGTGACTGATGAAGACGCTACGTTCGACACCGTCGTCGAACTCGACGCCACCCAGATCAAGCCGCAAGTCAGCTGGGGCACTTCGCCCGAGATGGTGTTGGCCGTGGATCAGAACGTGCCGGACCCTGCGAAGGAAATGGACCTGGTCAAGCGTGGTTCCATCGAACGCGCCTTGAAATATATGGGTTTGACCGCCAATCAGGCGATCACCGATATCCAGCTGGACCGCGTATTCATCGGTTCCTGCACCAACTCGCGGATCGAAGATTTGCGTGCTGCGGCAGTAATCGCCAAAGGCCGCAAAGTCGCTTCGACCATCAAGCAGGCCATCGTGGTGCCGGGCTCGGGTCTGGTGAAGGCCCAGGCTGAATCGGAAGGCCTGGACAAGATTTTCCTCGACGCCGGTTTCGAATGGCGTGAGCCGGGTTGCTCGATGTGCCTGGCGATGAACCCGGACCGTTTGGAGTCGGGCGAGCATTGCGCCTCGACCTCCAACCGCAACTTCGAAGGCCGTCAGGGCGCCGGTGGTCGTACCCACCTCGTGAGCCCGGCCATGGCCGCCGCCGCTGCGGTGAACGGTCGTTTCGTCGACGTCCGTGAATTGATCTAAAGGAGCGCAGCATGAAAGCTTTTACCCAGCACACTGGTCTTGTCGCGCCTCTGGATCGTGCCAACGTCGACACCGACCAGATCATCCCGAAGCAGTTCTTGAAGTCGATCAAACGCACGGGTTTCGGCCCGAACCTGTTCGATGAGTGGCGCTACCTCGATGTCGGGCAGCCGTATCAGGACAACTCCAAGCGCCCGTTGAACAAGGACTTCGTCCTCAACGCCGAGCGTTATCAAGGCGCCAGCGTATTGCTGGCCCGAGAAAACTTCGGTTGCGGTTCCAGCCGTGAACACGCGCCGTGGGCGCTGGAAGAATACGGTTTCCGTAGCATCATCGCGCCGAGCTACGCCGATATCTTCTTCAACAACAGCTTCAAGAATGGCTTGCTGCCGATCATCTTGAGCGACGCTGAAGTGGATGAGCTGTTTCAGCAGGTGGAAGCGACCCCGGGTTATCAGTTGCAGGTTGATCTGCAAGCCCAGACCGTGACCCGTCCGGATGGCAAGGTGTTGAGCTTTGAAATCGACGCCTTCCGTAAGCATTGCCTGCTCAACGGCTTGGACGATATCGGCCTGACGTTGATGGACCATGAGGCGATTGCGACGTTTGAAGCCAAGCATCGGGCGAGCCAGCCGTGGTTGTTTCGCGATGCGTAAGTTTGCGTAAGGCGTGATGACGCCTTCGCGGGCAAGCCTCGCTCCTACGGTTGAAATGCGACCCCCTGTAGGAGCGAGGCTTGCCCGCGAAGAGGCCCGCCCATACACCCCAAGACTCACCCCAAAAAGGAAGTCCCCATGACCCGCACCGCCCAGCACAGCCAGGTCGTCCAAAAGCAATTCGGTGAACAGGCCTCGGCCTATCTGAGCAGCGCCGTACACGCTCAAGGCACCGAATTCGCGCTGCTACAGGCCGAACTGGCCGGGCAGGGCGATGCACGGGTGCTGGACCTGGGTTGCGGCGCCGGTCACGTCAGTTTTCACGTGGCGTCGCTGGTCAAGGAAGTGGTGGCCTACGACCTGTCCCAGCAGATGCTCGACGTGGTTAGCGCCGCCGCTGTCGACCGTGGTTTGAGCAATGTGACCACGGTCAACGGTGCCGCCGAGCGCCTGCTGTTTGCCGATGGTGAGTTCGACTTCGTCTTCAGTCGCTACTCGGCGCACCATTGGAGCGACCTCGGCCAGGCCCTGCGCGAAGTTCGCCGGGTACTGAAACCGGGTGGGGTGGCGGCGTTCATTGACGTGTTGTCACCGGGCAGTCCGTTGTTTGACACTTACCTGCAAAGCGTCGAAGTGCTGCGCGACACCAGCCATGTGCGCGATTATTCCGCCAGCGAGTGGTTGCGTCAGGTCAGCGAAGCGGGGTTGCATACCCGCAGCACCACCCGTCAACGTTTGCGGCTGGAGTACAACTCCTGGGTCGAGCGCATGCGCACGCCAGAAGTGATGCGCGCGGCGATCCGCGAGTTGCAGCAATCGATGGGCAATGAAGTGCGCGAATATTTTGAGATTGAGGCCGATGGTTCGTTCAGTACCGATGTGCTGGTGCTGATTGCAGAACGATAGGCTCCGGACGATAGAATTTTTCCGGGTGCGCCCTTGGGCGCACCGACTGATGACATGAGGAAAGCATGAGCAAGCAGATTCTGATTCTCCCAGGTGACGGTATTGGCCCGGAAATCATGGCCGAAGCCGTCAAGGTTCTGGAACTGGCCAACGACAAGTACAGCCTGGGCTTCGAACTGAGCCACGACGTGATCGGCGGCGCCGCCATCGACAAGCACGGCGTGCCATTGGCGGACGAAACCCTCGACCGTGCGCGCGCAGCCGACGCTGTGCTGCTGGGCGCCGTGGGCGGCCCGAAATGGGACACCATCGAGCGTGACATCCGCCCAGAGCGCGGCCTGCTGAAGATTCGTGCGCAACTGGGCCTGTTCGGCAACCTGCGCCCGGCGATCCTCTACCCGCAGCTGGCCGAGGCGTCGAGCCTGAAGCCCGAAATCGTTTCGGGCCTGGACATCCTGATCGTCCGTGAGCTGACCGGCGGCATCTATTTCGGTACACCACGCGGCACCCGCACCCTGGAAAACGGCGAG
Organism: Pseudomonas sp. LBUM1669; assembly: GCF_059695705.1. Lineage (NCBI taxonomy): Bacteria > Pseudomonadati > Pseudomonadota > Gammaproteobacteria > Pseudomonadales > Pseudomonadaceae > Pseudomonas > Pseudomonas sp. LBUM1669. The sequence continues at coordinate 2,436,413 of NZ_CP166784.1, forward strand.
CGTCAGGCCTACGACACGCTGCCGTACAGCGAGAGCGAAATCCGCCGCATCGCCCGTGTCGGTTTCGACATGGCCATGGTGCGCGGCAAGAAGCTGTGCTCGGTGGACAAGGCCAATGTCCTGGCGTCCAGCCAACTGTGGCGTGAAATCGTCGAGCAAGTGGCCAAGGATTACCCTGAAGTCGAACTGAGCCACATGTACGTCGACAACGCCGCCATGCAGCTGGTGCGTGCACCGAAGCAATTCGACGTGATCGTCACCGACAACCTGTTCGGCGACATTCTGTCTGACCAGGCATCGATGCTCACCGGTTCCATCGGCATGCTGCCGTCGGCATCCCTGGATACCCACAACAAGGGCATGTACGAGCCGTGCCACGGTTCGGCGCCGGACATCGCTGGCAAAGGCATTGCCAACCCGTTGGCGACCATTTTGTCGGTGTCGATGATGCTGCGTTACAGCTTCAACCTGCAGGATGCGGCCGATGCCATCGAGAAAGCCGTCAGTCTGGTATTGGACCAGGGCCTGCGCACGGGCGACATCTGGTCGGCCGGTTGCACTAAAGTCGGTACGCAGGAAATGGGCGATGCAGTAGTCGCCGCGCTGCGGAATCTGTAATCTCTCCGGCCCGCTGCAACTTTCACTCTTGAAAGCAGCGGCCCACTTTTTAAAGAAGGTGTAGTTGCGATGAAACGTGTAGGTCTGATCGGTTGGCGCGGTATGGTCGGTTCCGTGCTCATGCAGCGGATGCTGGAAGAGCAGGATTTCGATCTTATTGAGCCGGTGTTTTTCACCACTTCCAATGTCGGTGGCCAAGGCCCGTCCGTGGGCAAGGACATTGCTCCGCTCAAGGACGCTTACAGCATTGAAGAGCTGAAAACCCTCGACGTGATTCTGACCTGCCAGGGTGGCGACTACACCAGCGAAGTCTTCCCGAAACTGCGCGAAGCCGGCTGGCAGGGTTACTGGATCGACGCCGCTTCCAGCCTGCGCATGCAGGATGACGCGGTGATCGTGCTGGACCCGGTGAACCGCAAGGTCATCGACCAGCAGCTCGACGCGGGCACCAAGAACTACATCGGCGGCAACTGCACCGTCAGCCTGATGCTGATGGGCCTGGGCGGTCTGTTCGAAGCCGGTCTGGTCGAGTGGATGAGCGCCATGACTTATCAGGCGGCCTCCGGTGCCGGCGCGCAGAACATGCGTGAACTGATCAAGCAAATGGGCGCGACCCACGCCGCTGTCGCCGATCAACTGGCCGACCCGGCCAGCGCTATCCTCGACATCGACCGCCGTGTGGCCGAAGCCATGCGCAGCGACGCGTACCCGACCGAAAACTTCGGCGTACCGTTGGCCGGCAGCCTGATCCCGTGGATCGACAAGGAACTGCCGAACGGTCAGAGCCGCGAAGAGTGGAAGGCCCAGGCCGAGACCAACAAGATCCTCGGTCGCTTCAAGAGCCCGATCCCGGTCGATGGCATCTGCGTGCGCATCGGCGCCATGCGCTGCCACAGCCAGGCGCTGACCATCAAGCTGAACAAAGACGTGCCGATTGCCGACATCGAAGGGCTGATCAGCCAGCACAACCCTTGGGTCAAGCTGGTGCCGAATAACCGCGAAGCCAGCATTCAGGAACTGAGCCCGACGAAAGTCACCGGCACCCTGAACGTACCGGTTGGCCGTCTGCGCAAGCTGAACATGGGCACGCAGTACGTCGGCGCGTTCACTGTCGGCGACCAACTGTTGTGGGGCGCGGCCGAGCCGCTGCGTCGCATGCTGCGGATCCTGCTTGAGCGTTGATCGATTGAAGCGATGAAAGAACCCGTGCCTTGAAAGAGGTGCGGGTTTTTTTATGCCCGGTGTGTTGTCAGGAAGGGCCTCTTCGCGGGCAAGCCTTGCTCCTACAGGTATCGCGGTTGTTTCAAAATTTCGCGACCGACACAAAACCCGTAGGCGCGAGGCTTGCCCGCGAAGAGGCCGGCACAGGCGCCCCAAATCCCGGCCGAATTGCCTGCATGCCCACCACCCGGTAAAGTGCCGCTCCCCCCCGTTTCGCCAGAGGTAGAACCATGAGCCAGTCCTTTGATATTGCCGTGATCGGCGCCACCGGTACTGTCGGCGAAACGCTCGTGCAGATTCTCGAAGAACGCGACTTTCCGGTCGGCAACCTGCACCTGTTGGCCAGCAGCGAATCCGCCGGGCATTCGGTGCCGTTTCGCGGCAAGAACGTGCGGGTGCGTGAAGTCGACGAATTCGATTTCAGCAAGGTTCAGCTGGTGTTCTTCGCTGCCGGTCCGGCAGTGACTTTGAGTTTCGCCTCGCGCGCCACCGCCGCCGGGTGCTCGCTGATCGACCTGTCCGGCGCCTTGCCGGCCGATCAGGCGCCCCAAGTGGTGCCGGAAGCCAACGCCGACGTTTTGGCCGGTTTGAAAAAACCATTCCAGGTCAGCAGCCCAAGCCCGTCGGCCACAACGCTGGCCGTGGTATTGGCGCCGTTGCTCGGTTTGCTCGACCTGCAACGCATCAACCTGACCGCCAGCCTGGCCGTCTCCGCTCAGGGCCGAGAAGCCGTGACCGAACTGGCTCGGCAAACCGCCGAGCTGCTCAACGTGCGTCCGCTGGAGCCGACCTTCTTCGATCGGCAGATGGCCTTCAACCTGTTGGCTCAGGTCGGCAAGCCTGATGAGCAGGGTCATACGCTGCTGGAAAAACGCCTGGTGCGTGAGCTGCGTCAGGTCATGGCGCTGCCTTTATTAAAGATTTCGGTCACTTGCATTCAAGCCCCGGTGTTTTTTGGCGATAGCTTTAGCGTGACCTTGCAGTCGGCGAGCGCTGTGGACCTGGCGAAAGTCAACGCGGCGCTGGAAGACGCACCGGGTATCGAACTGGTGGAAGCCGGCGATTACCCGACGGCGGTAGGCGATGCGGTAGGGCAGGACGTGGTCTACGTTGGTCGGGTTCGCGCCGGAATAGACGACCCGTCGGAACTTAATTTGTGGCTGACGTCAGATAACGTGCGTAAAGGCGCCGCGCTCAATGCTGTGCAGGTGGCTGAATTGTTGATAAAAGACCTGCTGTAAAAGATACTTGGCAACAATTTTTTCGAATGAGTCCGGTCGAGCGCTATGCTTGGCCGGATTGCTGATGGTGAGCCACCCTTCGGGGCTTTCCGGGGCATCAATGAAATGATCGCGCGTGACGACCCTTCGTCGCCGCGCGCAATGCCTTACGGCAGCGGCTATCAACACCTTCTCGCTGGCCGAGGAATGTTCAAACAAAGGATGAGGCTATGGTTCAAGTTCGCAAACTGGTGTTAGCAATAGCGGCCGCCTCGGCGCTGTCCTCCGGTATGGCGCATGCCCTCGGGCTCGGGGAATTGACCCTGAAGTCGACGCTGAACCAACCTTTGGTGGCGGAAATCGAGCTGCTCGACGTCAAGGACCTCACCGCCGCAGAAGTGGTCCCGAGCCTGGCTTCGCCCGAAGATTTCGCCAAGGCCGGTGTCGATCGCCAGGCGTTTCTCAACGACCTGACCTTCACGCCCGTGCTCAACGCCAGCGGCAAAAGCATCCTGCGTGTAACGTCCAGCAAACCACTGTCCGAACCCATGGTGAAATTCCTGGTTCAGGTGATGTGGCCCAACGGTCGTCTGCTGCGCGATTACAGCGTGCTGCTCGATCCGTCCAAATTCTCCCCGCAGACCGCTGAAGCGGCTGCGCAGCCTGCACCGACCCAAACGGTCACTGCGCCGGTGACCGGTGCCGCCAAGCCGTCCCAATACACCACCACGCCGCGCGATACCCTGTGGGAAATCGCCGAGAAGGCGCGTAATGGCGGGTCGGTCCAGCAAACCATGCTGGCCATCCAGGCGCTGAACCCGGATGCTTTCATCGACGGCAACATCAACCGGCTGAAAACCGGTCAGGTGCTGCGCATGCCGGATCAGGCGCAGAGCACCAACCTGCCGCAACCCAAGGCAATCGCTGAAGTCGCTGCGCAGAACACCGCATGGCGCCAGGGTCGTCGTTATGTGGCGAAGCCCGGCACCGGGCAGCAGCAACTCGATGCCACCAAGCGTGGCCGCGCTGACGCCGCGCCGTCGCAAGCGGCGAAAGACAACCTGAGCCTGGTCTCTGCCGAAACCGGTAAAGGCGGTAGCAAAGGTGCGGCAGGTGATGCCAAGGCCTTGAACAACAAGCTGGCAGTCACCCAGGAAAGCCTCGACACGACCCGTCGTGACAACGCCGAACTGAAAAGCCGCATGACCGATCTGCAAAGTCAGCTGGATAAGCTGCAACGCCTGATCGAGCTGAAGAATAATCAACTGGCCAAGTTGCAGGCTGAAGGCGCAGCGGGAGCACCGGCTTCGACTCCAGCAGCGACCGCTCCGGCAATCTCTGCTGAACTGGCCGCCAACCCTGCGGCGGCACCGACTGAAGTGGTTCCTGCTCCGGCAGCGCCTGCGCCCGAGGCGGCGGCACCTGAAGCCGCTCCGGCACCCGTGCCTGCCGAGCCGGCAGTCGAGCCGACGCCAGTCGCCGCTGACGATCAGAAATTCAATGAACTGCTGACTAATCCGGTCCTGCTGGGCCTGGTAGGCGGTGGTGCGGTGGTTCTGCTGCTCTTGCTGCTGTTGCTGGCGCGTCGCCGCAAGGCCCAGCAAGAAGCCGAGAAACACCTGCGCATGGCGCGAGCCCTGGAAGAAGAGAAGGAATTCTCCGCTGAGCAGGACCTGCCGGAAAGCAGCTTCGAAGGTTTGGAAGTGCCGCCGCCGAGTGTGAAGCTCGCCACCGCGCCGATACCAACGCCACCCCCTGCGCCTGCCCCAGCCCCAGCTCCAGTTCCGGATGTAATGACGACGCCAATCGCCGCGCCGCTGGTATCGCCAGCTGCCGAGCGCGATGACGACGTACTGACCAAGGCTCAGTCGCACATCACCGCCGGTCGTCTGAACCAGGCGGCTGCGCTGCTCGAAGACGGCATCAAACAAGAGCCACAACGCAGCGACCTGCGCCTGAAGCTGATGGAAGTCTACGGTCAGCAGGGCGATCGCGATGCATTTGTTGCCCAGGAGCGTCAGTTGGTCGCCAACGGTGACAACTTCGCCCAGGTCGAAAAGCTGAAAACCCGCTTCCCTGCAATGGCTGTCGCGGCTGCCGGTGGTCTTGCTGCCGCCGCCATCGCTGCCGAGCTGGACGCGCAGTACGTCAAGGACTTGCTGCTGGACGAGCCGCAAGCACCGGCCGATGACTTGGACAGTGCCTTCGACCTGAGCCTGGATGATCTGGAAAATGCTTCTCCGGCGGTGGTGTCAACAGAACCGGAATCTGTCGCTGACCTTGAAGAATTCCCGCTGGACGACGACCTGAGCTTCGAATCGGTGTTGAAAGAGCAGACCGAAATCAAGGAAAACCTCGACGACCTGTCGGACTTCGACCTGGACATGGATCTGGGGGCAGACCCGTCACCGGCGATGCTCGCGGAAGATGACTTCCTGCTGGATCTCGACGAAGGCGTGAAGGACTTGCCTGTTGAGCCTGTGAAACCTGAAGCTCCGCAGGACGACCTGGAGTTGCCCGCGGATTTCGACTTGTCGCTGGCCGATGAAATGGATGCCACCCCGGCCGAACCTGAGGTCAAGGACGCCTTTGCCGCTGAGCTGGATGACGTCAACGCCGAGCTGGATCGTCTGTCCCAGAGCATGAGTGAGCCGACCTTCACTGCGGAAGACGCTATGGCTTCTGCAGCGGACGAGCCGGACTTCGACTTCCTCTCCGGCACCGACGAAGTCGCCACCAAACTCGATCTGGCCCAGGCCTACATCGACATGGGCGACAACGATGGCGCTCGGGACATCCTCAACGAGGTGGTGTCCGAGGGGAATGCGGGCCAGAAGAGTGAAGCCAAGGAGATGCTTTCGCATCTGGCTTGAGTGATCGGTAGGCAATAAACAGAACGGCAGCCCGGTGAGGCTGCCGTTTTTTTTCTGGGTGTGCGATGGGGCGTCACATTCAGCACCGTATCGACTGTTGCACTGGCGTCCCGTTGCGGCGGCCTTATAATGCCCGCCTTTGCGCACATCAGCAGGCTGTGACTCCTTGGCAAATATAGATAACCCGGCCGCCGAATTGGTGGCCGACGGCTTTTTCCGGATCGCGTTGGGCGTTGAATACAAAGGTTCGCGTTACCGCGGCTGGCAGCGCCAGGCCTCCGGTGTGCTCACCGTGCAGGAAACTCTCGAAAAGGCCTTGTCCAAAGTCGCCGATTCACCGGTGTCGCTGCTCTGCGCCGGGCGCACTGACGCGGGCGTGCATGCCTGCGGCCAAGTGGTGCATTTCGATACGCCGGTCGAGCGTTCGATGAAGGCCTGGGTCATGGGGGCCAACATCAACTTGCCCCACGACGTTAGCGTCAGTTGGGCCAAGGTCATGCCGGCGCATTTTCATGCGCGTTTCAAGGCCATCGCCCGCCGTTATCGCTACGTGATCTACAACGATCAGATCCGCCCGGCGCACCTCAACGAAGAAATCACCTGGAATCACCGTCCGCTCGACGTCGAGCGCATGGCCGAGGCTGCCCAGTATCTGGTCGGCACGCACGATTTCAGCGCTTTCCGCGCCGGTCAGTGCCAGGCCAAGTCGCCGATCAAGGAATTGCATCACCTGCGTGTCACGCGTCACGGCAAGATGATCGTGCTGGATATCCGCGCCAGTGCCTTCCTGCACCACATGGTGCGCAATATCGCCGGTGTCTTGATGACCATCGGTGCCGGCGAGCGCCCGGTGGAATGGATGAAAGAAGTGCTGGAGAGCCGGATCCGTCGTTCTGGAGGGGTGACGGCGCACCCGTTCGGCCTGTACCTGGTGCAGGTCGAGTATCGCGACGAGTTTCAATTGCCCGAGCGTTACATCGGCCCACACTTCCTCACCGGCTTCTCTGAACTTGACGGCTGACGCCCTCGAACGCATTTGTTACCATCCGGGACTTTCTCGGATTTGCCCTGAGGTTTTATCGACATGTCAGCCGTTCGCAGCAAGATTTGTGGGATTACCCGCATAGAAGATGCGTTGGTGGCGGTCGAGGCCGGGGCGGATGCCATCGGGTTTGTGTTTTACGCCAAGAGTCCGCGGGCGGTGACGTTCCAGCAGGCGCGCGACATTATCAAGTTGCTGCCGCCGTTCGTGACCACCGTGGGGTTGTTCGTCAACAGCAGCCGCTGCGAGTTGGGCGAACTGCTCGACGCCGTGCCGCTGGACCTGTTGCAGTTCCATGGCGACGAAACCGCAGCCGATTGTGAAGGCTGGCACCGCCCGTACATCAAGGCGCTGCGGGTCAAGGCCGGCGACGACATCGCGGCAGCCTGCGATGCTTTTCCAAGTGCCAGCGGTATCCTGCTCGATGCCTATGTCGAAGGTGTTCCCGGCGGAACCGGTGAGGCGTTCGACTGGTCTCTGATACCGCAAGGCTTGAGCAAACCGATCATCCTCGCCGGCGGCCTTACGCCGGATAACGTGGCTGAGGCAATCGCCCGGGTTCGGCCTTACGCGGTGGACGTCAGCGGCGGGGTAGAGGCGAGCAAGGGCATCAAGGATCACGCAAAGATTCAGGCATTCATCAAGGCGGTACGTAGTAGCACGTAGTTGATGTGACGGCTGGCAGACTGCCGCCGTCCCAAAATGCACTGCGCTGCACAAAGCAGGCACGGCTGAGGATCGAGGGGTTGTACGCAGGTCACGTTCACTGACCCGGCCATCCACCGATCATCGCCACACACATGAATTTAGCTCAAGGGCATACGCGGGGCTGCGAACCAGAGCGTTCGGGCCGCCGGTACTGGAGAAAGAAAGCATGAGCAACTGGTTAGTAGACAAACTGATCCCTTCGATCATGCGTTCCGAGGTCAAGAAGAGCTCGGTGCCTGAAGGTCTGTGGCACAAATGCCCGTCTTGCGAGGCTGTGCTGTATCGTCCGGAACTGGAAAAGACCCTGGACGTTTGCCCCAAGTGCAACCACCACATGCGTATCGGCGCCCGTGCGCGCATCGACATCTTCCTCGACGCCGATGGCCGTGCCGAACTGGGCGCGGACCTGGAGCCGGTTGACCGTCTGAAATTCCGCGACGGCAAGAAGTACAAGGATCGCCTGACCGCTGCCCAGAAGCAGACCGGCGAAAAAGACGCGCTGATCTCCATGAGCGGTACCCTGCTGGGTATGCCGGTGGTGGTGTCGGCCTTCGAATTCTCCTTCATGGGTGGTTCGATGGGCGCCATCGTGGGTGAGCGTTTTGTCCGCGCCGCCAACTACGCGCTGGAAAACCGTTGCCCGATGATCTGCTTCGCCGCTTCCGGTGGTGCGCGGATGCAGGAAGCCCTGATCTCCCTGATGCAAATGGCCAAGACTTCTGCGGTACTGGCGCGTCTGCGTGAAGAAGGCATTCCGTTCATCTCCGTGCTGACCGATCCGGTCTACGGCGGCGTTTCCGCCAGTCTGGCCATGCTCGGCGACGTGATCGTCGGTGAGCCGAAAGCCCTGATCGGCTTCGCCGGTCCACGCGTGATCGAACAGACCGTGCGTGAAAAGCTGCCGGAAGGCTTCCAGCGCAGCGAGTTCCTGTTGGAACACGGTGCAATCGACATGATTATTCACCGTCAGGAACTGCGTCCGCGCCTGGGTAACCTGCTGGCACAAATGATGGGCCTGCCGACGCCGAAATTCGTTGCCGCACCCATCGAGCCGATCGTGGTTCCACCGGTACCTGCCAACCTATGACCGAACGTACCCTTGGCGAGTGGCTCGCCTACCTTGAGCAGTTGCACCCTTCGGCCATCGACATGGGCCTGGAGCGCTCGCAACAGGTAGCGTCCCGCATGGGACTGGGCAAGCCGGCGCCTCGGGTGATCACGGTCACCGGCACCAACGGCAAGGGATCTACCTGTGCATTCGTGGCTTCGTTGCTGCGGGCGCAGGGCCTGAGCGTTGGTGTCTACAATTCTCCTCACCTGCTGCGTTACAACGAACGGGTGCAGGTCAACGGCGTCGAAGCGACTGATGCCGAGTTGTGCGAAGCCTTTGCTGCGGTCGAGGCGGGCCGTGGCGATACTTCCCTGACGTACTTCGAAATGGGCACCCTGGCGGCGTTCTGGCTGTTTCAACAGGCAGGGCTCGATGCCGTGGTGCTGGAAGTCGGCCTGGGCGGGCGTCTGGACACGGTCAACGTGGTCGATGCCGACATGGCGCTGGTCACCAGTATTGGCGTCGATCACGCCGATTACCTGGGCGATACCCGCGAATCCGTGGCCTTTGAGAAAGCCGGCATCTTCCGCCAGGGCGCGCCTGCGCTCTGTGGTGACCTGAATCCTCCGCAACCTCTGCTGGATAAAGCCCGCGAGCTCAATTGCCCGTTCTTCCTGCGTGGGCGCGATTTTGACCTCGGTGTGACCGATCACCATTGGCAATGGCGTGGTGTGGACGCTCAAGGGCGTGTGGTCGAGCTGCACGATTTGCCGTTGCTCGATCTGCCGATGGAAAACGCCGCACTGGCCTTGCAGGCTTACCTGTTGCTCGGTTTGCCGTGGGTCGATACGCAAGTTGTTAATGCGCTGACAGCAACGCGGGTGGTCGGTCGTCTTGATCGCCGTCAGTTCGACTGGCAGGGCAAACGTCTGAACTTGTTGCTGGATGTGGGTCATAACCCGCATGCGGCCGAGTATCTGGCACGCCGTCTGGCCAGCCGTCCGCCGGTCGGCAAGCGTCTGGCAGTGTTTGGATTGTTGGCGGACAAGGATCTGGATGGTGTTGTCAGTGAGTTGAATGCTAGTGTCCAGCAATGGGCTGTCGCGCCGCTGGATTCACCACGTGCGCGCCCGGTGGCCGATTTGCAGGCGGCGCTGCAGAACCTTGGCGCTGCGGTAACGTCCTATGACAGTGTGGCCGCTGCCCTGGAAGGGCAGTGCGCACTGGCGACGAGCGACGACGAGATTCTGTTGTTCGGATCATTTTATTGTGTCGCCGAGGCCCTTGAATGGCTGGCCCGGCGCTCCACGGAGGAAGCGGCAAATGGCATTGCTGGATAAGGCATACAAACAGCGCATGGTTGGCGCCCTGGTTCTGGTGGCGCTGGCGGTTATTTTCCTGCCGATGCTGTTTTCCCGTCAGGATGAGCAGCGTCAGGTGACGGTCGAAGCGCCGGCTGCGCCGCAAGCACCCTCGGTGCCGCCAGTGCAGGTCGAGCCAGTGGTGGTGCCCGAGCCACAAGCGCTGCCTCAGGAACCTGTGCCGAGTGATGATGAAATCGCTCAGCAAGAAGCCGCGCCGTCCACGCCGATTGCACCGAGTGCGCCAGTGGTGCCTGTGCCTGTTCCTGCTGCCAAGCCGGTCGCTCCCGCACCTGTCGCCAAGCCTGCCACACCGACTACGCCGCCTGCCCAGCCAATTACGGCTGCACCGGGCAAACCGGACACGACTCAAAGCCGCGTCGATGCCAATGGCCTGTCGGTCAGTTGGTCAGTGCAACTGGCCAGCCTGTCGAGCCGTGCAAGTGCCGAAAGCCTGCAGAAAACCCTGCGCAGTGAGGGCTATAACGCCTATATCCGCACAGCCGATGGCAAGAATCGGGTGTTTGTCGGACCGCTGATCGAGCGCGCCGAAGCCGATCGTCTGCGCGACTTGTTGGGCCGCCAGAAGAACCTCAAGGGGTTTGTGGTGCGTTTCCAGCCTGAGCGCAACTAACGAATCAATCGGCGCCGTGTAGCAGCTGCCGAGCCCGCGAGGCTGCGTCCGGCTGCGAAGCGGCCGCAAACCCTGCTTGCACGGTGTGCCGGATAGACCGAATTGTCTGATTTTACGGCCGCTACGCGGCCGGACGCAGGCTTCGCCAGCTGCTACAGGGGCGGGTGCAGCTTCGATAGGCGTAAAACTATCGCCCCGATTTGAAATGCACTGACAATCGCAGCTTACCGATAGCCATGCGCTCTGCTAAAATGCGCCGCCTTATCCGTCTGTAGGCTGCACTGTGCCATTTACCTGGGTTGACTGGGCGATCGTTGCAATCGTCGCCATCTCCGCATTGATCAGTCTGAGCCGCGGCTTCGTCAAAGAAGCATTATCGCTGGTGACCTGGATCATCGCAGGAGTCGTCGCCTGGATGTTCGGTGGTTCATTGTCCGAGTACCTCGCCGGATACATCGAAACGCCATCGGCTCGTGTGATCACGGGCTGTGCCATCATGTTTGTCGCCACCTTAATCGTGGGCGCAATGATCAATTATCTTATCGGCGAGTTGGTTCGCGTCACCGGGTTGTCCGGGACCGATCGATTCCTCGGCATGGCCTTCGGCGCCGCACGTGGCGTGCTGCTGGTGGTCGTGGCGGTCGGGCTGTTGAGCCTGGGGCCGGTACAGCAGGACGGGTGGTGGCAACAGTCACAGCTCGTGCCAAAATTTCTATTGGTCGCAGACTGGTCCAAAAACCTGATCCTCGGGTGGAGCAGTCAGTGGCTTGCCAGCGGTATCAGCGTACCCGCTGAGATACCGTTCAAGGAGCACCTCTTGCCGACGGCCAAAACGCCTCAGTGAGTTGTGTTCAGTTCAGATCCATTAAGTAGGGGTTGCGTCGCATGTGTGGCATCGTCGGTATCGTCGGTAAGTCGAACGTCAATCAGGCGCTGTATGACGCGCTAACCGTCCTCCAGCACCGCGGCCAGGACGCTGCCGGTATCGTGACCAGCCATGATGGCCGGTTATTCCTGCGCAAGGACAATGGCCTGGTGCGTGACGTGTTCCATCAGCGTCACATGCAGCGCCTGGTCGGTCACATGGGCATTGGCCATGTGCGTTACCCGACCGCGGGCAGCTCGACCTCGGCCGAAGCTCAACCGTTTTACGTCAACTCGCCTTACGGCATCACCCTGGCGCACAACGGTAACCTGACCAACGTTGAACAGCTGGCCAAGGAGATTTACGAATCTGACCTGCGCCACGTCAACACCAACTCCGATTCGGAAGTGCTGCTCAACGTGTTCGCGCACGAACTGGCCCAGCGCGGCAAGTTGCAGCCTACCGAAGAAGACGTGTTCGCCGCGGTGACTGACGTGCACAACCGTTGCGTCGGTGGTTATGCGGTCGTGGCGATGGTGACCGGTTACGGCATCGTCGGTTTCCGCGACCCGCACGGCATTCGCCCGATCGTCTTCGGCCAGCGTCACACCGACGAAGGCGTCGAGTACATGATCGCCTCTGAAAGCGTCTCCCTGGACGTGCTCGGTTTCACCCTGATTCGCGACCTGGCACCGGGCGAAGCGGTCTACATCACTGAAGACGGCAAGCTGCACACCCGTCAGTGCGCGACCAACCCGTCCCTGACCCCGTGCATCTTCGAACACGTCTACCTGGCGCGTCCGGACTCGATCATCGACGGCGTGTCGGTTTACAAGGCCCGTCTGCGCATGGGTGAGAAACTCGCCGAGAAGATCCTGCGCGAGCGTCCGGAACACGACATCGACGTGGTCATCCCGATCCCGGACACCAGCCGCACCGCAGCGCTGGAGTTGGCGAACCACTTGGGTGTCAAGTTCCGCGAAGGCTTCGTGAAGAACCGCTACATCGGCCGGACCTTCATCATGCCGGGCCAGGCGGCGCGGAAAAAATCCGTGCGCCAGAAGCTCAACGCCATCGAACTGGAATTCCGCGGCAAGAACGTGATGCTGGTGGACGACTCGATCGTTCGCGGCACCACCTGCAAGCAGATCATCCAGATGGCCCGTGAAGCCGGCGCGAAAAACGTCTACTTCTGCTCTGCAGCCCCGGCCGTTCGCTACCCGAACGTCTACGGCATCGACATGCCGAGCGCTCACGAGCTGATCGCCCACAACCGTTCGACCCAGGACGTTGCTGATCTGATTGGCGCTGACTGGTTGATCTATCAGGACTTGCCTGACTTGATCGAAGCGGTCGGTGGCGGCAAGATCAAGATCGAAAACTTCGATTGCGCGGTGTTTGACGGCAAGTACGTCACCGGCGACGTCGACGAGGCTTACCTGAACAAGATCGAGCAGGCCCGTAACGATGCCTCCAAGGTCAAGACGCAGGCAGTCAGCGCGATCATCGATCTGTATAACAACTGAGTAAGAACCGGCCTGTACTGTAGGAGCGAGGCTTGCCCGCGAAGGCGGTGTCATAGGCAACAATAATGTTGAATGTGACGACCCCTTCGCGGGCAAGCCTCGCTCCTACAATGGTGTCCTGCCTCAAGGCCGGTTTTGTATCTACTACCGAGCAAGGCAAGGAGTGACAGCATGAGTCAGGATTGGGATGCCGGTCGGCTGGACAGCGACCTCGAAGGCGTAGCGTTCGATACCCTGGCCGTTCGCGCCGGTCAGCACCGCACGCCGGAAGGCGAACACGGTGATCCGATGTTCTTCACTTCCAGCTACGTATTCCGTACTGCCGCCGACGCGGCCGCGCGCTTTGCCGGTGAAGTGCCGGGCAACGTTTACTCGCGCTACACCAACCCGACCGTGCGCGCGTTCGAAGAGCGGATTGCCGCGCTGGAAAGCGCCGAGCAGGCGGTAGCCACGGCCACCGGCATGGCGGCGATCATGGCAGTGGTCATGAGCCTGTGCAGCGCCGGCGATCACGTATTGGTGTCGCGCAGCGTATTCGGCTCGACCATCAGCCTGTTCGAAAAATACTTCAAGCGCTTCGGCATCGAAGTTGATTACGTGCCTTTGGCGGACTTGTCCGGCTGGGACACGGCGATCAAGGCCAACACCAAATTGCTGTTCGTCGAGTCGCCGTCCAATCCATTGGCAGAGCTGGTGGACATCGCCGAGCTGGCGAAAATCGCTCACGCCAAAGGCGCGATGCTGGTGGTCGACAACTGCTTCTGCACCCCTGCGTTGCAGCAACCGCTGAAGATGGGCGCGGACATCGTCGTGCACTCGGCGACCAAGTTCATCGACGGCCAGGGCCGTTGCATGGGTGGCGTTGTCGCCGGTCGCAGTGAGCAGATGAAAGAAGTGGTGGGCTTTCTGCGCACCGCCGGGCCGACCCTGAGCCCGTTCAACGCCTGGATCTTCCTCAAGGGGCTCGAAACCCTGAGCCTGCGCATGAAGGCGCATTGCGCCAACGCTCAGCAACTGGCCGAGTGGCTGGAGCAGCAGGACGGCATCGAGAAAGTCCATTACGCCGGCCTCAAGAGCCATCCGCAACATGAGCTGGCCCTGCGCCAGCAGAAAGGTTTCGGTGCCGTGGTGAGTTTCGAGGTCAAGGGTGGTAAAGAGGGCGCCTGGCGCTTTATCGATGCGACCCGTCTGATTTCGATCACCGCCAACCTGGGCGACAGCAAAACCACGATCACGCACCCGAGCACCACCTCCCACGGCCGACTGGCACCGCAAGAACGTGAAGCGGCGGGCATTCGTGACAGCCTGATCCGCATCGCGGTCGGTCTGGAAGATGTCGCTGACCTGCAAGCCGATCTGGCACGCGGGTTGGCGGCCTTGTGATCGAGTTGGCGACGCCGGGTACCGGCACCCATGGCCGCGTTGCGCTGGTCACCGGTGCCGCACGCGGCATAGGGTTGGGGATCGCGGCCTGGCTGATCAGCGAAGGCTGGCAGGTCGTACTGGCCGACCTTGATCGAGAGCGTGGTTCGAAAGTGACTAAAGTGCTGGGCGAAAACGCCTGGTTCATCGCCATGGACGTCTCTAACGAGGGGCAAGTGGCGCTGGGCGTCGCCGAGGTGCTGGGGCAATTCGGGCGCCTGGATGCGCTGGTGTGCAACGCGGCGGTGGCCGACCCGCACAACATCACCCTGGAAAGCCTCGACCTGGCTTAACGGAATCGGGTGCTGGCGGTCAATCTCAGTGGGCCGATGCTGTTGGCCAAACACTGTGCACCGTATCTGCGCGCTCACAGCGGTGCGATCGTCAACCTGGCCTCGACCCGTGCCGGGCAGTCCGAGCCGGACACAGAGGCTTACGCGGCAAGTAAGGGCGGCCTGTTGGCCCTGACTCACGCGTTGGCCATCAGCCTTGGGCCGGAAATCCGCGTTAACGCGGTCAGCTCCGGTTGGATCGATGCGCGTGACCCGGCGGCACGGCGTGCCGAACCCCTGACCGATGCCGACCATGCCCAGCATCCGGCGGGCAGGGTAGGGACTGTCGAAGACGTTGCGGCGATGGTGGCGTGGCTGCTGTCGAAGAATGCCGGTTTCGTCACGGGCCAGGAGTTTGTGGTCGATGGCGGCATGACCAAGAAGATGATTTACAGCGAGTAACGGGGCAGGGGCTGTCTTCGGCATTGAGGTTGAGTGTGCCGCTGCCTTCGCGAGCAGGCGGCCTGACGGTTTGCAACACCGGTGCCGAATGACACGATTCTGTCTTTTTCAGAAAAACTTCAATCCTGCTATTGACTTAGGTTCGCTACCTGCGTAAATTTCGCGGCCTCGGAGATGCAAACGGGTGATTAGCTCAGCTGGGAGAGCGTCTGCCTTACAAGCAGAATGTCGGCGGTTCGATCCCGTCATCACCCACCAAATCCGAGAGTCTTGCGAAAGCAAGATGGAAGCCTTTAAAAGCCTCCACCGACGCGCAGCGGTAGTTCAGTCGGTTAGAATACCGGCCTGTCACGCCGGGGGTCGCGGGTTCGAGTCCCGTCCGCTGCGCCATATTTTCCGAGTCAGGCTTGCCCTGATTCGAGATTGAAAGAGAGATTGAAAAGTCTCGGAGCTTTCAATCAGACGAGTTAATTGAGCGTCAGCTCAAAGCGATACGCAGCGGTAGTTCAGTCGGTTAGAATACCGGCCTGTCACGCCGGGGGTCGCGGGTTCGAGTCCCGTCCGCTGCGCCATATCTGCCCCAAGGCCCACTGAACGCCTTGGAGCTACGAAGAAAGCCGCTGGCAATCTTCGAGTCGATAGCAAAGACCCTGGTCGAAAGACCGGGGTTTTTTGTGTCTGCGATTTGGCTTTTCCTCCCTCCATGCCCCCCAATCAAACCTTTCTGCTCAGCCGATGCATAAAGGGCTTCCTTCACACGTCCGACATTAATTAGAATCACTCTCATTTACGATAACTCCTTGGCACAGGGCTTCTTGACATGAGCGATGCAGCGATGCCGGAGGAGCAAACCTTCCATGACTTGTACCGCGACCATCGCGGCTGGCTCGAAAGCTGGTTGAGACAGCGCATGAGCAATGGTCACGATGCCGCGGACCTGAGCCAGGATACGTTTGTGCGCGTGCTCGCCAGTTCCCAGCACATTGCTGATCTGCAAGAGCCCCGCGCCTACCTGGCGACCGTGGGCAAACGGCTGCTGACCAACTTCTACAAGCGCCGCAGCCTCGAACAGGCTTACCTCAATGCACTGGCGTTGCTGCCTGAAGACTGCGTGCCGTCCCCCGAGCAGCGCTGGATCCTGCTGGAAACCCTGCAGGCCCTCGACGAATTGCTCGATGGGTTGCCGACCCCGGTTCGACGAGCGTTTCTCTGGAGCCAACTGGAAGGCCTGGGTTACCAGGCGATCGCCGAACGCCTGCAAGTCTCGGAGCGCACGATCAAGCGCTACATGGCCCAAGCCTACGAGCACTGCCTGTTGGTGGCGCTATGAGCCGTTCCGCACTGTCGGCCGACGCTCGCCAAGTCATACGGGCTGCCGCGCAATGGCTGGCGCTCATGGAGTCGGGTACTGCCAATGAGCGGGACCGTGCCGAGTTGCAGAGTTGGCGCGACACCCATTGCAGCCACGAACAAGCCTGGCAGAAAGCGCAACTCTTGCGTCAACGCTTCGCCGACCTGCCGTCAGCATTGGCGATGGCCAGTCTGGATCGGCCGCAGCCGAGCCGGCGCACGGTGCTCAAGCGCGCCGTGGGAGCGGTGGCGTTGGTGCCGACCGCTTGGCTGATCAGTCGGCAGTTGCCTTTGGATGTCTGGGGCGCCGACCTCAGGACGGCGACCGGGGAGGGCAAGAAGGTCCGGTTGGCCGATGGCAGCTCGCTGCAAATGAACACCGCGAGCGCCGTCGATATCTATCTGAATAATCGGCTATTGAAGCTCGTGGAGGGCGAAATAGCCTTGAAAGTCCCCGGTACGTCGCCGCTGACAATCCAGACCCACTTCGGCCAGGTGGTCGTCAGTCAAAGCGAAGTGTGTGTTCGCCAGTGGCAGACGGGTTGCCGGGTGTCGGTACTCAACGGCGCGGTGCAGTTGCAGCCTTTGCGCGGATCGGTCCTTTCATTGCGCGCAGGCCAGCAAGTCAGCCTTCAGGCGGCAGGTGCCGGCGCTGTGGAACCCTTCGACGTGCTTGCTCCAGGCTGGCGAGACGGTGTGTTGATGGCACAGAACCAACCGCTGGGGGATTTTTTACGCGAACTCAGCACCTATCGCCCAGGCGTGCTGCGCTGGGAGCCAGAACTGGAATCCCTGCGCGTCACCGGCAGTTTTCGCCTGGAAGACACTGATCGTATCCTGGCGCTGCTTGCGGCCAGCTTGCCGCTGGAGGTGCATTCGCGTACTCGTTATTGGGTCACGCTGCTGCCGCGCAAAAATAGTGTTTGAAGTGTGTCCCCTTTTTTCGCGTCGCTTGTCATTCAAGGCAAGTGAACGAAATAAGAGAGCTTCTTCAATGCCCGCAGTGTTCCCATCGAGTCCGCGTCTGGCTTCATCCCGCCTGCGCCCGTTAATGCACTTGAGTCTGTTGCTGAGCCTCAGTGCCTGTCCGTTGTTCATCACCGCTGGTTGGGCCGAAGACGCGCCACGACGCAGTTATCAGGTGCCGGCAGGCAGCCTCAGTGCAGCACTGACCCGTTTTGCCGGTCTGGCCGGCGTCAACCTTTCGGTTGACCCGGCGCTGGTGAGCGGTCGTAACAGCCCTGGTCTGTCCGGCGAATTCGCCGTGGAGGAGGGCTTTGCCCGGCTGTTGCAGGGTTCCGGCCTGCAATTGCAACCGGTGGGCGAGCAGGCCTACATCCTGACCCCGGCACCCGAAGGCAGCGGTCTGCAACTCGGCGCGACCTCGATTCTCGGGTCCATCGACCCGGTGGATGGCGATCCGTATGCCGGCGGCCAGGTCGCGCGTCGCGGTTCGCAAGGCTTGCTGGGCTCCAAGGATTTCATGGAAACGCCGTTCAGCATGACCACCTACACCAGCGAGGTGGTCAAGAACCAACAGGCGCGGACCTTGGGCGACCTGATCGCCAACGATCCGTCGGTTCGCGCCACCAACCCGGCGGGTGGGCGCTACGAGCAGTTCACCATTCGCGGGCTCAGCCTGTTCAACAGTGATGTTGCCTACAACGGTCTCTACGGCGTGTTGCCGACTTATACGATCGACATGGAGATGGCCGATCGTGTCGATGTCCTCAAAGGTCCGAGCCAGCTGATTAACGGCATCTCGCCGCGGGGCAGCGTGGGTGGCGGGATCAATGTGGTGCCCAAGCGCGCCACCGACAAGCCCATCACTTCGTTTACCGGTATGTACGCTTCCGACAGCCAGGTCGGCGGTGCCGTGGATGTCGGCCGGCGCTTTGGTGAAGACAACAAATTCGGCATTCGCTTCAACGGCGTGAAGCAGTCCGGCGACACCGAATGGGATCAGCAGAATGTCGACCGCGAGATGGCCGTTCTGGGCCTGGACTTTCGCGGTGAACGCCTGCGTCTCTCGACGGACATCGGCCGCACCGAGCGTGATACCGATGCGCCGCAGGAACGCGTGCAGGTCAACGCCAACGCGCAGGTTCCGCGTGCCAGTGATGTGCGCAACAACTATGCGCAGCCGTGGAGCAAGGCGAGCACCAACGACACCTTCGGCACGGTGAACGGCGAATTCGATGTCAGCGATTCCGTCATGTTGTATGGCGGTGTGGGCGCGCGAAAAAGCAATCATGACTTCCTCCGGCATGCCGTGGCGGTCACCAACGACAAGGGCGATTTCAGCGTTCAACCCCGTGATTTCACCCGCGACGAAAACGTCCGGACGGCCACGGCTGGGGTGCGCAACTGGTTTCATACCGGCCCGGTGAGTCATGAGGTCAACCTGGCGGCCAGCTATTTCTACATGGACTTCGAGAATGGCGGCGCACGTTACGCGGCGGCCCCCAGCAACCTCTACAACCCCGTGGAAACACCGACGCCGGTGAGGCCGACGCGACAGGATCCGAAGGTCTATACCGAAAACCGCTTCAGCGGCGTGGCGTTGTCCGACACCCTGGGGTTCTTCGATGACCGGCTGCTGCTGACTCTCGGCGCGCGCTGGCAGCGGGTGAAGGTTGACGACTGGTCGGATAACGTCAAAGGCGACACCGCCTACGACGAGGAAAAGGTCTCACCCTCGGGCGGCATCCTGTTCAAGGCCACCGATAAGCTGTCGCTGTACGCCAACTACATGGAAGGCCTGAGCCAGGGCAAAATCGCGCCGTCGACCTCGATCAACGAAGACGAGATTTTCCCGCCGTTCATCAGCCGCCAGGTCGAGGTCGGCGCCAAGTATGACGCTGGCGCGTTTGCCCTCACCGCGGCGGTGTTCCGGATCAAGCAGCCGGCCTACGAGACCAACGCCACAACGCGGGTCTTCGGTCCGAACGGCAAGCGTGAGAACACGGGTGTGGAGCTGAGCGTGTTCGGTGAACCGCTCGAGGGTTTCCGCCTGCTTGGCGGTGTCATGTACATCGACAGCGAGTTGACCAGCACCACCAATGGCACCTTCGACGGCAACCGGGCGCCGGCCACGCCGAAATACAACGTCAACCTGGGCGCCGAGTGGGACGTGCCGACCGTGCAGGGCCTGACCCTCACCAGCCGCGGCATCTATTCCAGTTCGCAATACCTGGATCAGTCGAACAACAAGGAGATCGACTCGTGGGAGCGATTCGACGTGGGCGCACGCTACGCGTTCAAGGTCGAGGAAAAGAACATCACATTGCGCGCCAACATCGAGAACGTGGCCGACAAACGCTACTGGAGTTCGGCCGGTGCGTCGGATGACAGCGAGCCTGGGTTGACGCTTTCGACGCCGCGGACCTACCTGCTTTCGGCAACGGTCGACTTTTAAGCGCAGAGCAACTTGTGGCGAGGGAGCTTGCTCCCGCTGGACTGCGCAGCAGGCCCCTTAGGGGGTGCTTCGCACCCAGACGGGAGCAAGCTCCCTCGCCACAGGTTCAATGCAAGACTCAGCCTTGCAAGTAAACCGCATGGGTATGGGTGTACTCATACAACCCATGCTTGCCATCCGCCCCACCAATCCCGGATTTACGTACCCCGGCATGAAAGCCCTGCATGGCCTCGAAGTTCTCCCGGTTGACGTAAGTCTCGCCAAAATCCAGCTCGCGCATCGCCTGCATCGTTTTACTCAGGTCGCGAGTGTAGATCGACGAGGTCAGGCCATAATCGCAATCGTTGGCCAGGGCGATGGCTTCGTCGAGGTCGTCGATAATCTGGATCGGCAGCACCGGGCCGAAAATCTCTTCGCGCATGATTTCCATGTCAGCGCTGCAACCGGCCAATACCGTGGGCTGGAAGTGAAAGCCGTTCGGTAGGTCGGCAATCTGCCCTCCGCTGATCAGGCTCGCGCCCTGGCTCAACGCTGTGCGTACTTTGCGGTTGACGCTGTCCAGGCCCTGACGGTTGATCAGCGGCCCCATTTCCACCTCTGGCTGGGCAATCGGATCACCGTAGCGGGTGGCGCTCATTGCCGCTGCGATGCGTTCAATAAACTGATCGGCGACCTTGCGTTCGACGTACACCCGCTCGGCGCAATTGCACACCTGGCCGCTGTTGATGATCCGCGAATCGCGAATGGCTTTTACTGCCAGATCAAGGTCGGCATCCGCCAGCACAATGGCCGGCGCCTTGCCGCCCAGTTCCAGATTGAGTTTGGTGATGTTCGGTGCCGCGGCGGCCATGATTCTCGAACCGGTGTCGACGCTGCCGGTGAAGCTGATCATGTCCACGCCCTTGTGCGCACTGAGCGCCGCGCCCACTCGACCATCGCCGCAGACCACGTTGAATACGCCGGGCGGCAGATCGGTTTCGGCCAAAAGCCGGGCGAATTCGAAGCAGTTGTTCGGGGTTTCTTCACTGGGTTTGATCACG
The DNA here is from genome assembly GCF_059695705.1 of Pseudomonas sp. LBUM1669. Taxonomy (NCBI): domain Bacteria; kingdom Pseudomonadati; phylum Pseudomonadota; class Gammaproteobacteria; order Pseudomonadales; family Pseudomonadaceae; genus Pseudomonas; species Pseudomonas sp. LBUM1669. The sequence continues at coordinate 2,457,496 of NZ_CP166784.1, forward strand.
ATGGTATTGCCGGTCAGCAGGGCCGGCGCCATCTTGCGGGCGATCAGGAAAAACGGGAAATTCCACGGCAGAATCCCGGCGACCACGCCCAGTGGTTTGCGAAACAGAAAGATGTTTTCGTTCTGCCGGTCGCTGGTGATGATTTCGCCTTCGATGCGCCGGGCCCATTCGGCCATGTAGTCGAGGTAGTCAGCGGTGAAGTTGACCTCGACCTCCGCCAGACTGCTGATCTTGCCTTGTTCCAGCGTGATGGTGCGTGCCAAGTGCTGGACGTTCTCCCGCAGCTTGGCGGCGATCCGGCGCAGATGCCCGGCGCGTTCAATCGCCGGTTTGCGCGACCAGTCTTTTTGCGCGGCGCGCGCGGCGGCAAGGGCGCGGTCGACATCTTCGGCCATCGAGGCCGGGACTTTCGACAGCACGACACCGGTGGCCGGGTTGATCACATCGAGATGGGCAGCGCTGGCCACGAACTGGCCGTTGATGAAGTTTTCGTACACAGGCACGGACGACATTGGGGCGACTCCTTGGCTGATCAGTAAGTGCGCGACGGCGCGTGTTCGGTGGACGGTGCGCGGTAACGGGCGAGGGTGGCCGTGGCGCTTTGGCGCAGCAGGCTGATGTCGATGGCCACGGCAATGAACTGGCAGCCCCAGCTTTGATAGCGACGTGCGTCTTCTTCGTTCGGCGCGAGGATGCCGCAAGCCTTGCCGGCTGCGAGCGTTGCTTTCACTGCGTGCTGAATGCGTTCCTGAACTTCAGGATGACCCGGGTTGCCGGCATGGCCGAGGCCGATAGACAAATCCGCCGGGCCGATAAACACCGCGTCGACGCCATCGACGGCGGCGATCGCTTCAACGTTTTCCACGCCAATTCGCGATTCCACCTGAACAATCAGGCACAACTGCTCATGGGCGGTGTTCAGGTAGTCCGGCACGCCGTCCCAGCGCGTGGCGCGGGTCAAGCCGCCGCCGACCCCGCGAATGCCATGGGGCGGGTAACGCATGGCGCGGACGAGCGCCTCCGCTTGTTCGGCGGTTTCGACCATCGGGATCATCAGCGTCTGCGCACCGATATCCAACAGTTGCTTGATCAGGTTGGCATCGCCCGTCACCGCACGCACCACTGGCGCCGTGGAGTAGGGCGCCACCGCCTGCAATTGCGCGAGTACGCCGGGCACAGTGTTTGGCGCGTGTTCACCGTCGATCAGCATCCAGTCGTAACCGGTGGTGGCGACGATTTCGGCGGCGTAGCCGGTGGCGAAACCGGCCCAGATACCGTACTGGGTCGCCGGGTTTTTCAACGCGGCCTTGAAAGCGTTGTGAGGCATGTTCATGGCGGTGTCCTTTCTCAGCGGTTATACGGCCGATGCAGTTGGCATTCCGGGTTGAGGGTCACGCCGAAACCTGGCTGGTCGAGTGCCGACAGGCGCATGCGGCCCTTCACCGGCACCGGTTCGCCGAGCAATTGCGGGTGGAACATGGGCACCACTTCGTCGGCCTTTGGCGCCATCATCAGGAACTCGGCGAACGGGCTGTTATGCCGGGTGGCGACGAAGTGGTAGCTGTAAACCGAGGAACCGTGAGGAATGACCAATACGTTGTGCGCGTCGGCCAGGGCGGAAATCTTCACCAGTTCGGTGATCCCGCCGCACCAGCCGACGTCCGGCTGGATGATGTCGCAGCAACCCATTTCCAGGAGCATGCGGAAACCCCATCGGGTCGCTTCGTGTTCGCCGGTGGTCACCAACATGCCTTTGGGCACGTTATTGCGCAGGGCCGCGTAACCCCAGTAATCGTCCGGCGGCAGGGCTTCTTCGATCCATTTCAAGCCATATTCGTGGGCGCCGACCGCAAGCTTGGTGGCGTAGTTGAGGTCCAGGCTCATCCAGCAATCGAGCATCAGCCAGAAGTCCGGGCCGACCCGTTCGCGCATGGTCGCCAGTTCTTCGAGGTTCTTGCGCAGGCCTTCCTCGCCTTCGGCCGGGCCGTGGTGCAAGGGCATCTTGCCGCCTATGAAGCCCATTTTCTGCGCCAGGTCCGGACGGGCGCCGGTGGCGTAGAACTGCAACTCGTCGCGCACCGCACCGCCGAGCAATTGATGCACCGGCTCTTTGCGGATCTTGCCGAGCAAGTCCCACAACGCCAGATCGACGCCGGAGATCGTGTTGATCACGATCCCTTTGCGGCCGTAATACAGGGTCGATTGGTACATCTGGTCCCAGATTTTCTCGATGTCGGTCACCCGAGCGCCTTCGAGGAAACGCGCCAAGTGTTTTTCGACAATGTACGCGGCAGGCTCGCCACCGGTGGTGACGGCAAAACCGACTGTGCCGTCGCTGGCTTCGATCTCGACCACCAGGGTCCCGAGCACGTTGATGCCGAAGGTGCGGCGGCTCTGGCGGTACTCGGGGTATTTGCTCATTGGCGTAGCAATGTGATCGTCGATCCAGTGGCCGTCCGCCTGATCGTGATAATCCGCGCCGCCGCCTCTCAACGTGAAGGCGCGGACGTGTTTGATGGTTGGAATGCCCATGGTGTGACTCCTCAGGTTAAACGGTGGCCGGTGTGTTGGAAGGCTTCTGGACGGGTGAACGGATGCCCAGCACCAGCAACGCGGCGATGACGGTGGTGCCGGCCAGCACGTATAAACCGGCGGCCGGTGAATGGAAGGCGCCTTCGGCCCAGTTTTTCAGGACCGGGGCGATGAAGCCGCCGAGGGCGCCGAACGAGTTGATCAACGCAATCCCGGCTGCAGCGGCACTGCCGGCGAGGTAGCTGGAAGGGAAGGTCCAGAACACCGGTTGCACGGCGATGAAGCCGGACGCGGCAAAGCACAGGGCGACGATGCCGAGGAACGGGCTGGCGAAGGTCACCGAGCAGGCGATCCCGGCTGCCGACATCAGCAAAGTCAGGCAGGCGGTGCGGCGACGTTCGCCGGTGCGGTCGCTGTAGCCGGGGATCAGGTACGCCGCGACTATCGCGCAGATCCATGGAATCGCCGTGACCAGTCCGACCATGAACCCGACTTTGGTGCCCAGTAGTCCGCCGACCTGGGTGGGCAGATAGAACACCACGCCGTAGACGCTGGCCTGAATCAGCAGATAAATCAGGCACAAGTACAGGACTGAGGGTTGGCACAGAACGTTAAGCAGGCTGCGGCCGTGATTCTGTTTGTGGCTGTCTTCTTGATCGAGGATGCCTTGCACTTGCTGGCGTTCTTCAACCGTCAGCCACTTCGCGTCGGCCGGGCGATTGTCCAGATACCAATAGGCCCAGACGCCCACCACCGTCGCCATCAAGCCTTCCACCGCAAACAGCCACTGCCAGCCGTGGAAACCGGCAAAGCCATCCATTTCCAGCAGCAGGCCGGACAACGGGCTGCCGAAGATGAACGCCAGCGGCGCGCCGAAGTAAAAGAAGCCCATGGCTTTGCCGCGAGCGGCGCTGGGGAACCAATAAGTGAGGTAGAGGATGACCCCGGGGAAGAAACCGGCTTCGGCTACCCCCAGCAAAAAGCGCAGGACGTAGAAAGTGGTTTCGTTGTGGGCGAAGACCATGGCGGCGGAGACCAGGCCCCAGGTGACCATGATCCGACACATCCACAGACGGGCGCCGACGCGGTGCAGGATCAGATTGCTCGGCACTTCAAGCAGCGCGTAACCGACGAAGAACACCCCGGCGCCGAAGGCGAAGGCGGCGTCACCGATACCGGTGTCAGCTTGAAAGGCTTGCTTGGCGAACCCGACGTTGGCGCGGTCGAGGAAGGCCATGATGTACATCAGCAGCAGAAACGGGAGCAGCCGCCAGGAAATTTTGGCGAGCAGAGGCGCGGGTAGAGTCTTCATCGCAGTTTTCCTTTGGTAGGGCATTTGTTCTTATGGGAAAGACTGTACGGCCGTGGATCGATGCGTTACAAATCGAATCTAGCTCACAACTGATACCTTCAAGGTATCGATACAAAAGGCCCGTCATGACCACGCCGATCATCTCCCGCAGCCTGCTCAACCGCCTGCGCTACAAGCATTTGCACATGCTGGTGACGCTCAGCAGCAGTCAGAATCTGCACCGCGCCTCGCAAAGCCTGAACATGTCGCAACCGGCGGCGACCCGGATGCTGCATGAGATTGAAGACATGTTCGGCTGCGACCTGTTCGAGCGCCTGCCGCGCGGCATGCGGCCGACGGCGCTGGGCAGTGAGTTGATTCGCTTCGCCGAATCCGCCATCAGCGGCCTCGACCGCTGCGCCGAAGACCTGATCGCGCGGCAGCAGGGCGGTTACGGGTATCTGTCCATCGGCACCATCATGGGCGCTGCGCCGGACCTGGTGATGGACTCGATCGCTGAAATCAAGGCGCTCAATCCGCAGTTGCGCATCCGCATCATGGGCGACACCAGCGACCAGGTGATCCAGCTCCTGGAACAGGGCCGCATCGACCTCGCCATTGCCCGTCGCAACGCCGCCACCGACAGCGAACATTACGAGTTCGAACAGCTGGGCAACGAACGGTTGTTGGTTGTCGTTCACGCCGGTCATCCCTTGGTGCAACGGGAAACACTCGAACTCTCGGAACTGGTCAGCGGCTGGCCGTGGATCCTGCAGCCGGAAACCAGTCCGGCGCGCATCGGGCTGGATCAAGCCTTGCAACGACTGGCCTTGCCGACGCCCGCCGACATCATCGAATGCAGCTCGGTGTATTCCATGCAGCAACTGATTCAACTGACCGACGCAATCATGGTGCTCTCGGAAACCGCGTTGCGCGACTACCTGAAAATGGGTCTGGTGGTGGCGCTTCCCGTAGAGCTGGATGTGAAGCTGGCGCCGTTCGGATTGCTGCTGCGCAAGGGCGAACACATCAGCCGAGAGTTGGGTTTGTTCATCGATTTGCTCCGTCGAAAAGCGGCGGCTTTTTGATTCTTTGGTCAGATTTTTGTTACCCGTTGTTTTCTAAAAGCGCATAAATCTATAAAGTTAACCTTTCGGTCAGCTTTGCACTGTCAACACAGCCCTTTGCCTCGTCAAAAAGGGCTTCTGCAAGACTCGAGATCCCCAGAACATAACCAGAAGGGCGGACCCATAACCGCCCAGAGGATGATCCATGTCCAACCGTGAAATATCCCGGCGCTCGTTCCTTCAGGGCGGGCTGGTGGCGGGTGTGAGCGTGACGCTTACCCCGCTCAGCACCCAAGCGCTGGCGGCCTTGATGGAAAACAGCGTGACCGTGCCGTCCGAGCAATGGCTCGGCAACAACGGCAAGGCGCGCTCGCGTAACGATGCCTTGTCCAAGGTCTGCGGCAGCAAAGTGTTTGCCCGCGACATCCGCGCCAAGGACATGCCGGGCTGGCCGCAGCAACAAGGCCACGCCATGCTGCTGAAAACCACCAAGGCCGATCGCATTTACGCCGGTTACGATCTGACGTGGCTCGGCGCCGAATTGCAGCCGGACCGCATCGTCACCGCCGCCGACCTGGACAAGGACGGCATCGCCTTCCCGGAAGAACACGCACCCGATCCGCTGCTGCCGGAAGGCAAGGTGCCAATGTTCATAGGCCATCCTGTGGCGATCCTGATCTGGAACGACTTCGAACGTTTCCGCCAGGCCAAGGCCAAACTCAAATTCAATGACAAAGCGATTCGTTACGGCGACAAAGTGCCGTTCTACGAAGGCGATCCCTACGGCAGTTTCCGCTACGTGCGCGTCGGCGGGGCGACCTCGGCGGACGAAGACGAATTCGCCAGCCTCAAGGATTCGATCCTGTTCCCGATGCTGAAAAACCGTCGCCCGGTGTGGAATTCCCAACCGAACCTGCACGGCAACCTGACCGAGCGCGGCCTGTTCTACGCCGAGCGCATGAAGCAACAAATCGACACGCCGCCAGACAACTGGCTGGTGTTCGACGAGCGTTACAAAACCCCGTCGATCGAACCGGCCGCGATGGAGCCGGACAACGGCAACGGCTGGTACGACCCCGCGACCAAGACCCTGCATTTCGTCGTGGCCACCCAGTGCCCGCTGGAAACCGCGACCGAGACCGCGAAGATGATCGCGCCGTCGCGTTTCGGCCTGGCCAACCTGAACATGCACCCGGGCTACACCGTCGGTTACGGCTCCAAAGATCACAACATTTTCGTGTACTACGCGGCGCTTGCGGCGTTGTACGGCGCCGGCGTGCCGGTGCGTCTGGCCAACGATCGTTACGAGCAGTTCCAGAGCGGCATCAAGCGTCACCCGTTCGATATCCGCTATCAACTGGCGGTGGACAAGACCGATCACAGCTTCAAGATTTTTCGCGCCGAGATGAACGTCGACGGCGGCGGACGGATCAATTACAGCCCTTCAGTAGCGGCAGTTGGCGCCACGGCGGCGCAGTCAATCTACTACATGCCGCAGAACGACTTGCAGGTCACCGCCTACCATTCCCGCGCCGTTGAAGCCGGGTCGATGCGCGGTTACGGCACGCTGCAAAGCATGGCTTCGACCGAGATGATGGTTGATGAAATTGCCGATCGCCTCGGCATCGACGCCATTGATCTGCGCAAGAAAAACGCCATGGTCTCGGGCATGAAAAACACCCAGGGCGCAGTGCCGGCGGGTGCGTTGCGCCTGCACGAGATACTCGACAAAGCGGCCGTGCACGAAGTCTGGAAAAACCGCGACGCGATCAAAAAGCAGCGCGAAGCCCAGGACCCGGACAACTGGTACGGCGTCGGTTTTGCCATCTGCCAGAAAGACTTCGGCACCGGTTCCGAAGCACCGATGGCCAGCATCGAATTCACCGTTGATGGGCACATCACCCTGCGCCACATCGGTATCGAAATCGGCACCGGCATGTCCACCTCTCAAGCCTTGGTCGTGGCGGATTTCCTTGGCGTCCCGGCGACTGAAGTCAAGACCGGCGAGACCGAGTGGAAAGAGTTGCAGCTGATCACCGGTGGCAACCCTTACCTCATGAGCCAGGCCGAGCAGGACAATGTGCTGCGCAATCCGCGCTGGGTCGGCAAACTCGCCTCGGCCTCATCGGCGACCAACTCCGCCTACTACTTCAGCCACGCCACCCGCGAAGCGGCGCGCGTGCTGTTCAATCACGGTTTGTGGCCGGCGGCGTTGCAGATTTGGGGCCAGGGCCCTTACGGCGGCCAGGCCAACCCGTATGTGGTGCGCCGTGAAGATGCGCATTGGGTCGACGGCCGACTCACCGCCAACGGCATGCAGCCGCTGAGCTTCGAACAGCTGGCCAGACACGCCCACGAAAAAGGCCTGGTGACCGGCGCGACCGTGCACGGTTTCAACCGCTGGAGCTGGGCCGAGGCCGAGTTCAGCATCGACGGCGTGCGCGAACGTCTGCCGCTGGATGGCCTGGCGGTGAAGTACGGCGACGGAGCGCCGAGCGTGAAAAAGGCGCAGATGAACAGCGCCGGTTTCCATTTGCTGGATCGCCAGAACGTGCATTACCCGGACACCCAGTTGAACAACGCAGCCGTGACTTACTACAGCCCGGTCGCGACGCTGGTGGAATTGAAAGTGAACAAGGGCTCCGCCGAAGTGCAAGTGCTCAACCACCACTCGTGGGTCGAGTGCGGTCGGGTGCTGGTGGAAGAACTGGTCAAGGGCCAGCTCGAAGGCGGAATCGCCATGGGCATTGGCCATGCGTTGATGGAAGAGATGCCGCTGTACGAAGGCGGGCCGGGGGAGGGTGACTGGAACTTCAACCGCTATCGCTTGCCGATGGCGCGCCACGTGGCGGTGTGGAAACAGACGGCCGAGATCCTGCCGCCGCTGTCGCCGAGCGATCCATCCAAGGGCATCGCCGAAGTGGTGATGATCCCGGTGGTCGGCGCCATCGGTAACGCCGTGGCCCACGCCATCGGCAAACGGGTCCGCGACCTGCCTATCACTTCTGCACGCATCAAGGAGGCCCTCAATGGCTAACCGCCCGCTTCAACTGACCCTCAACGGTCAATCCGTCGGCCCGGTGGACATCCCTGATGACCTGCCGATGATCGACTACCTGCACGAATACAAAAACCTCACCGGCTCGCGTCTGGGCTGCGGCCAGGGCATTTGTCACGCCTGCGTGGTGATCGTCGATAACCCGGACGGCACCAGCGAAGAAGTGCGCACTTGCATCACCGGTGCGCACTATTTCGAAGGCAAAAAAGTTCGGACCATCGAGGGCCATGCGACCCGCGATGAGCAGGGCCAGGTCACCGAACTCAATCCAATTCAACAGCGCTTCGTCGATGAATTCGCTTTCCAGTGCAGCTACTGCGCACCGGGTTTCGTGAACGCCGCGACGGTGTTGGTAGAGAAGCTGCAGCGTCAGCCCATCGTCAAAAGCCAGCTGGAAAAAGTCATCGAGGACAGCCTCGGTCACCACATCTGCCGCTGCACTGGTTACGTGCGTTATTACAGCGCGACGCGCAACGTGCTGACTGATCTCGGCCTGGTCAAGGAGGGTTGAGCATGAAGCATTTACTGTCCCGCCTGGCGTTGGCGGCTGGTCTGGCTGCGCCTGTGTTGCTGGCTCACGCGGATGATCAAGTCGTCCGTGGCGCCTATCTTGCCCGTGCGGCGGATTGCATGGCCTGCCACACCGCGCCGGGTGGCGCGCCGTATGCGGGTGGCCTGCCGATTGTCTCGCCGTTTGGCACGATCTACGGCACCAACATCACGCCGAGCAAAGAGCACGGCATCGGTTTGTACAACGATGACGAATTCTTCGCCGCGCTCACCGAGGGCAAGCGTCGTGATGGCGCGAACCTGTATCCGGCGATGCCGTACACCTCGTATCACTTGATGCCGCGCGCAGATTCCGACGCAATTCACGCCTACCTGAAAACCGTCGAGCCCATCGAACGTGCAGCGCCGGTCACGAGCCTGAGCTTTCCGTTCAACGTGCGCCTGGGCTTGACGGGCTGGAACATGCTCTACGGCAAGGACGTGAAGCTGGAACCGGCCGACGGTAAAAGCGACGCCTGGAAGCGCGGTCAGTACATGGTCGATGTGCTCGGTCACTGCGGCGAATGCCACACCCCGCGCGGTTTGCCGGGCGCGATGCAGCAGGACAAACGCATGACCGGCGGCCTGCTCAACGGCTACCTGGCGCCAAGCCTGCTGGCCAATGACCTGGCGGCTCGCGGCTGGAATCATCAGGACCTGAGCTCGTTCCTCAAACACGGCATGAGCGCCCAGGGCACGATGTTCAACGAGATGTACCCGGTGTTCCACAACAGCACCCAAGGCCTCAATGACCCGGACCTGGCGGCGATGTCGACCTTCCTGCTCGGCGATCAACCACCGGCCGCGAAGGTACTGACCGACGTGCCGCTGGATAAGCTCAGTGCCAGCGCCCAACGGGGTCGTCAGGATTACCTGAACGTCTGCGCCGGTTGCCACGCGGTCGGCGGCGAGGGCAAGCCGCACATCGCCGTGGCCATGCGCGGCAACACCACGCTGCGCCTGGAAGATCCACGCAACCTGGTGCGAGTGATCGACGACGGCATTGGTGAGCAGAAATTCGCCGGGTTCGAACACATGCAACCGATGCCGGGGTTCGCCGAGAAGCTCAGCCACGAGCAACTCACCGATCTGCTGAACTACCTGCGTCAAGGGTGGGGTGGTCAGACGGGTGATCTGGCGGTGAACGACGTGCAGACGTTGCGGGCCGATGCGCCGCCGCTCGAGCACAAGGCGCACTGACATGCAGCATCTCGATCTGCAAGTCGTGCGTCGGGCGCTGGAATGGTCGCTGGCCGGGCAGCGCATCTGGCTGTGCACGGTGCTCGCTACGTATGGCTCGGCGCCGCGCGCGCCGGGCTCGTTGTTGGCGGTGAACAGCGACGGGCATTGGATCGGCTCGCTGTCCGGCGGCTGCGTCGAGGAGGACTTTCTCGAACGCGTCGCCGAGGGCGCGTTTGTTGATGCCGTCAGCGTGGTCCGTTATGGCGAAGGCGACGATCCGCGTTCGCGCGTGAGTCTGCCCTGCGGCGGCGTGCTTGATGTGCTGGTGGAGACGCTTGAACCCGAGTGCGAGGTTCAGGCTCATCTACGGGAACTGGAGTCGGCGTTGCTGGGCCAGCGCCGGCTGATCCGCGAGGTTGATCTGGCCAGCGGTGCACGCAGTTTGTTCACTGACCGTGAACAGGGCGTGCGTATCGAACGTGAGATTGACCGGGTGCGCGTGCGGATCGGCGCGGCTCAGCGTTTGCTGTTGGCGGGGTATTCCAGCGTCGCCCAGGCGTGTGCGGAGTTTGCGGTTGGCCTCGGTTTCGAGGTGATTCTCTGTGATCCACGGGACGACGTGCTGGAAGGGGTCGTGCTGGAAAACGTCGAGGTTCGCCGTCAATTACCGTCGGTGTTTATCGCTGAGGGCGGCTGCCACCGCGACACCGCGGTGGTGGCTTTGACTCACGATCCGCGGATCGACGATCTTGCGATGATGGAGGCGGTGCGCACCGAGGCGTTTTACATCGGTGTGATGGGTTCCATGCAGACCTCGCAAAAGCGCTTCGAGCGGTTGCGCAGGATTGGTGGGTTGGGGGACACGGAATTGGCGCGGATTCATGCGCCGATCGGGCTGAACCTGGGCAGCAAGACACCGGCGGAAATTGCTTTGGCAGTACTCGCCGACATCCTGCGAATCCGTAGCGGTATCGCGCGGGATCGGCTTTGACCCGCTTTCCAATGTGGGAGCGAGCCTGCTCGCGATGAGGGCCTGACATTCAACATTGAGTTGACTGACACTCCGCCTTCACGCGAGCAGGCTCGCTCCTACAAGTTATTGCAGTGTCGATCAGTACCCGAACTTGTCCCGCAACCCGTAATACCAGGCGCCCAACGCCGCAAACGGTGTGCGCAGCAATTGTCCGCCGGGGAACGGGTAGTGCGGCAGATCGGCAAACGCGTCGAAACGCTCTGCCTGGCCACGCAGCGCTTCGGCCAGCACCTTGCCCGCCAGGTGCGTGTACGTTACGCCATGGCCGCTGCAACCCTGGGAATAGTAGATGTTGTCGCCGATTCGTCCGACCTGAGGAAGGCGCGACAGGGTCAGCAGGAAATTGCCGGTCCAGGCGTAATCGATCTTCACGTCCTTGAGCTGAGGGAATGCCTTGAGCATCTTCGGCCGGATAATCGCTTCGATGTTCGCCGGATCCCGCGCGCCATAGACAACACCGCCGCCGAAGACCAGACGCTTGTCGCCGGTCAGGCGGTAGTAATCGAGCAAGTAATTGCAGTCCTCGACGCAGTAATCCTGCGGCAGCAGGCGCTTGGCCAATTCATCGCCCAAAGGCTCGGTGGTGATGACCTGAGTCCCGCAAGGCATCGACTTGGCCGCCAACTCCGGCACCAGATTGCCGAGATAAGCATTGCCGGCCACGATAATGAACTTGGCCCTGACCTTGCCCTGTGGCGTATGCACCACCGGATTCGCGCCGCGCTCAATGCGGACCGCTGGCGACTGCTCATAAATAGTACCGCCCAGCGACTCGACCGCAGCCGCTTCGCCCAACGCCAGGTTCAGCGGATGAATGTGCCCGCCGCTCATGTCGAGCATGCCGCCCACGTATTGATCGCAGGCCACCACTTCACGGATACGCTTTTGATCCAGCAACTCAAGCTGCGTATGACCAAACCGTTCCCAAAGACGTTTCTGCGCTTCCAGATGCCCCATCTGCTTGGGGGTAATGGCAGCGAACACGCCACCGTCCTTCAAGTCGCACTGGATATTATATTTGGCGACCCGCTCACGAATGATCCGCCCGCCTTCAAACGCCATTTGCCCCAACAACTGAGCCTGCTTGGGACCGACACTGCGCTCGATCACATCAATGTCGCGGCTATAACTGTTAACGATCTGCCCACCGTTACGGCCCGACGCGCCAAAACCCACCTTGGCGGCTTCCAGCACCGTGACTTTGAAACCGTTCTCCAGCAGAAACAGGGCAGAGGACAGGCCGGTGTAACCGGCACCGATCACACAGACATCAGTCTCTACGTCATCCTGCAACGCCGGGCGCGGCGGAACCGCATTGGCCGACGCGGCATAATAGGATTCGGGGTAGGGGGTGTTCGCCATCCGGCTGCCTCTGTTTAATATATTTTACGAGTGCATCGATCCTACCCGAGTTAAAAATCGACCGCCAGCCACCGGAAAATCTTCTTTGCCGCAGCGAAATTAAATATTTTGCATATTCATAGGGTTAGCTCGAAAAAAGGTGTTGACACCCCTCCGGAATTCCGTAGAATGCCGCCTCACAGCAGGCACGTAGCTCAGTTGGTTAGAGCACCACCTTGACATGGTGGGGGTCGTTGGTTCGAGTCCAATCGCGCCTACCAAACAAAATCCGCTCTGCTGGGCGGTCTAAAGGGGAATCCGAAAGGGTTCCCCTTTTTCTTTGCCTAAGAAAACGTTCACAAATTATAGGCTTCGTTCACACAAGGCAATGTGAACGTACATTCATGCCTGCCTCTGTTCACACTCAGAATTGTGAACGACTCTCCCTAACCTATTGATACGTATGGCTAGAGCCCTTTCTTGTCTAGGTGGTGGTACGTTCGCAAGCTCACTCCCTTGCCCGTTGTTCGTCCCTCACAAGGGCAGGCTTCTAACCAACTGAGCTACGTGCCTGCTGTGAGGCGATAGACGCCTATCGGCCACGCTCTATACCCCAACGCGGTGTGTTGAATCATGGACGCCTTGAATGAGCCTGTAGGAATTCCTGTGAGGGTTTGTTTAACGGGGTGGGGAAGGGGGTTGGGGGTGGGGTGCTTATGTATGCAATGTCGCTTGTGAATTTCTAGCCCAAATGGTTGTTTTCGGTCAGACACGCTGTGGTGGGAGCAGAGCGAATCCTACTCCCGGTCTATCATCAAGCGTGTTGCGTGAGCTTCCAGGTTACAGCTTTGTTGCCGTAAGGAGGAAAGCGGTTCCCTTTTGCGATCGGTGCAGTAGTGGTAGGTGTTCCGACGACCTTCCAAATTCCGCTTTCTGGACAGCTCTGACCGGTGGTCCCTGTAGTGCCAATTGGTGCCTTAGCCATTTGTTTGCTCCATATTTTCTGAAATGGCAATCTCATGATTGCTGTCAAAGCGTAGTCAATGATTTCATTTTGGCATCAGGCGTAAGCTAGGATTATTGGACGATCTGTAAGGATTAACTTCAGATGAGATGGATAGCAGCGTCGATATTGTTTTCAGCGGTACTGATGTCATACGCCATCACCCTTCCTTACCGGGAATGCGTCAATGGGTTTGTCGCTCAGAATGGTGGTGACAGTTCGGTTAGTGCAAAGAGAATGGCAGCGATTACTTGCAAAATTAAAGGCTAAGCCTTGACCGCCAGTTACGAACCGAGATAAAAATCATCACGGCAAACGGGCCTAGCACACGCTGAACTGTACGTCTCAGAGAGTGAGACGCTTCAACGTCAGTAGCGTCATAGCGAACCTTCGATGGTGTAGTGGTGATGTGAACGCTCGGAAGACCGAGCCGGTGGTTTGTAGACAGGCCGAGATGCCACCCTCAGAGGTGGAACGCTTACCCCTTCTGGCGTTGTTAGGAGGGCAGGTTACTGGTAGCTGAACTATCAGGCACAGCAGGCGTAAGCCTCTGTGAAGAACGGCCAGTGTGGTAACGCATTGAGCACCCCCAAGGGGCACCTAGGAGATGCTAGGCGTAGAGCGGAACGCTCAGCTAGTCCTTGCTATGTTTTAAAAATGGATGGTGTTTGCAATGGATGATGATCGGGCACGCTTGGCCTCATTGATAAAAGTCACTGCGTCTCTTCATCCCGTAGGTTTGATATGTAACGTGCTGATGGTTTCTGTCTTAATCTCTGCGTTATGTATCGCGGTATTCAAAAGCAAGATCATGGGTGCTGTTATTTTTGTAGTTGTAGCGTTGATTATTCGGTTTTTGATAATGTCGTTACTCAGGCTGTATCTGGTTAGGAAGTACCGCTAATCTGGTCGGTTGCATTAAAACTCAATACACTCCCTCTGTTTTAATAAATAATTATTCTATTTGCCGCCTACAAGGCTAAGTCTCTGTACGTCAGCTTCATATTCGTCAGCAATCCGCTTACTAATCGCCACTTCACGCTCTACATCTGCTTTCCTTGGGCGTCCTACTGGTCTTACGCTACCAGTTACCTTAAGCATCTCCTTCACTGCTGCAATGTTCCCATTGACTAGTTCCTGTTTCAATATCTCAATTGACTTATCATGCCAATAGATACGGTGTTCCTCCTTCCATCCTTGTTCCTCTGCGTAAGTATCTAAAGTGAGCATGGTTACACCTAAGCGTTTAGCCAGGTCACAGTGTGAATTAGTCTCAATGTATTCGGTTTTGTCTTTATCTGTAAGGTTCATGGTGATCTCTGTCTTGTATGTTGGATTGTAATTATCAGGGTGAGTGAATAGCAGATGATATTTAGGGCTATGGCTAGAATGCTGTAGTTCTGCATTATCTGTAAGATTAATAGCTGAGTGTACTGAAGGCATAGCAGGAGGGTTAGTAGGTAGGTCACAATTTAAATAGCTGACGCTTCCTCAATTTCTTGCAGTCTGCATCTGGAGATGTAACCTACGGATTGTAGGGTGATACGGTTATTAAGAGAAATAGCGTATAACGCTTGATGATCGTTACGCTTGTTAATGATCTCTTTGGCTAAACCCCTTGAGATAACTATATTTTTGATTGTGAATGAGGTGAAGCTAGGTATTCTAATTATGTCTGTATCGGACATTCTTGATATCCATTGGTGGGTATGTCTTAACGTCACTGCGTGACAGAAGCAAGAGCAAGAGCACGCCACGTAGTGGCATACGCAAATAAGAAAGATCAAGAGCGGAATACTAGTAGATGTCTTGTTTTTGATTCTCTCTTTAATGCGTGCTCTTTGTCGGCTTTGCCGACGTTGCTTTTGCTCTTGATCTTATTGTTAAGTATAAAGTGTGTAAAATCCCTTAGAGTGTCTTTAAGTAAATTTACACATGCAAGGTTGAGTGTGAGGTTTCTCTTAGAGTATCTTTAAGGAAATACTCACAGTCTTCCGGTTATGGCTTTAGCCACTTTGAGACAGTGAAATTGCTAACTCCCATTAGGCTAGCAATCTTCCGTGCTGATAAACCATCTGATGACAACTCTTTGGCGATTAGGATGTTTTCTTCTAGCTTGCTTTTTGAGTGGGTGCAAGGTGCTGGTCTAGTTAGATCCTTTAAGATGTGGTGACACCCCCTAAGATCAAATGCTAAATGCAATCCTGATTCCTCTGTAGGTACAAAGTGAACTGTAGGTCTATCGTTGCTGAAAGTCCTGATACTACTGCGTGTAGCAGCTTGAAATATTAGTTCTCTATAGCGTTCATTGCGCAGGGCTTGCTTGCCTATTGCTGAAGAGATAGCCATTTTCTCTAGCATCTCAGAGTTGTTCTGGTCGTCAATAGGATTAGGGTTGCCGTGGATTAGTGACAGCGTATTGTGTACGTCTGAGTATCCATTCAATCCCCTCGCATCAAAAGGAATGCGTATTACATTAGGGTGATCGTCGAAAGGGTACTTGCACCACTCGTGAACCTGGACAAGGAGGGGTTCGCCTTGCACGAATTCTATTGCGTCACGTAACAGCGTATGCCCATAGACCCTATCGTTCCATTCTTCAGCTACAGCACCATCAGGGAGCGTAAGAAGCATGGTCTTGCTAACCTTACTGCCCCCAATTAATGGGTAGATGTAACTATCAAATTTATAACGTCTGTACTCCGGTGTGAATTTAGACGCTGCAATGGTGTAACCCTTGGTGAGGGCATGTTGATAGGCGAGGGTGCCTGTGACGTTGGCTCCAAGGATGTGTGTCTCAGAGGCGTGCTCATAGATTCCGCTTAAGTCAAAGTAATCAATCACCCTGACTTGCCACTTCCATTTACTTTCTTTCTTGCTTAGATACTCCTTGATGAATACATCAGCCTTGCCCCTGAGTAGTGCCCCTAGGCAAGTAGTAATAGTTGACATCCCCTTGTCATCTATTACATCTGAATAGGTTGCTCTTGCTTCCTTAGTCATTCCTCGTTTGATAGACGCTTTGGTCGAGTCGTTATCAATCTCAATGAATTTCTCTAGGAAGTTGGTGTAAGCGTGATCGCCGATATCTCGGGTGAGATTGTTAGCGACCGATGGGACTTCATCAATGACCACAATCCAATCTTGCAGGTAGCAAGGATCAAGGTCTAGTAAGGTCTTATGCGTGATGATAAGGACCTTAGGTTCATCTTCAAGCAGCGTGCATTCTACGGTGTCAGTGACATGCTTGTGAGTGTCACTATTGATTACGCAAATGTGATTAATGCCGATTGCTTGGATGCGTCTAACGACATCCTTTGACAGTACCTTGGTAGGTACAGCATAGAGATAGCGTTTATAAGGGTCGGAATCTAGCTCTCTGATGAATTGCTCTGTCTTGCCTGTGCCCGGTGTAGCTTCTGCTACGTATATAACCCTTGACTCACTTGGGCTCAATCAGTTTCCCTTCTTTAAGTAGGTTGTCTACCAGTTTGATAATGTAGCTAGGATGGGTGAAGTTTCCTGTAAGCTCATGAGGAATAGACTCGCTACCTTTGATGCCTAGAACTTGATAGTAACCATACTGGCTCATGCCGTATTCTACGAATTTGTAGTCACGTATGCCTGAGATGATTCGGTTCTTTTGCTCAATGCTGCAATCCATTGCGCCTAGCTCAGAGCGTCGTTCCTGTAGGGCTTGTTGTTCTGCTTCAGTTAGATATGTATTGCCCATTAGTTATCTCCTTGATTGTAAGTGGCACGGATAGCGGCCATTAGCTCAGCTTGCTCTCTCATAGTTGCACCAGTTAGCATGCTCTTAGACGTACCTGTCACGTTGCCTTGTTCATCACGCTGAAGGATGGTCTTCTGAGATTGAGGAGCGAAGCTTTTAGATGCGTTGTCAGCGTCCATCAGTTGCCGCACTAAAGGATCACCTTTGTACATTTCATCAGCTACACGCTGCTTAGATTCTTTCCACAGTGAAAGTGCGTCTTTGGCAGAACTGAGGGGCTTACCTTTCGGTTGAGGTGTTTCCTCTGTAAGCTGGTAGCCCTGCTCAATCAGTTCCGTCAGGACTCCCATAGGGGTATTGCCTGTGCGTCGTGCTAGTTCATTAACTTCAGACATAGTGATAGTTTTCATGTTGATCCTTAGGCTTCTATAATTTTGTATTGATATGTGGCTGTGTGTGATTCATTTGATTTGCGACGTTCAATAACACCAGCGTCGAGTAGGTCTTTAAGGATGTAATCTACAGCTCGACGAGTAAGGGCGGTTGCCTTTCCGAACTCAGCTACTGAGATTGTTGCCCAACCTTCATCCTTGTGTCCGTTGCGAATCATCAGGTAAATTAGTTTGCGTGTGAGGGTTTTTAGGCGTGCATGATGCAACGCCACAATGTCTTCTAATGTAGTGGTCATTGGATTCTCATTTATTTTGTCGGGCTAGCAATGCTGAAGTGAGGTCCACTTCTCCTAAGTTCCATTGGTCATGGAAAACATAGGTGTGATGAAACTATTGCTAGATACTAATATATACTCAGATCTGAGAGGAAAGACTACAACGGTACCCCAAATTATTTTCTAAGGGTAACTCTCAGTAGTCATCATTCCATTACTCGTTATTCCTGTAAGCCCCTGTGGGGGGCTATAGGACTACATGGTCATGCTGGTGTGCGCTAACTAGTTGTCGTCGCTCCTGTGAGCTTACAGGGCCTTTAATCAATAAGATGAAGTACATCCTTAGCATTCAAATGAGAGTACCTAGCTACAGACCTAGTGTCCCTGTGTCCCGACACAATCATTATCTGAGCGTTGTTAAACCCTTTCTTGGCTACGTTGGTAATGCGTGTATGTCTTAACTGGTGAAGCCTGACGCTATTGTCTAAGCCGGCTTTGTTCCTTGCCAATCTGACAGCCTGTGAGACGCTATGAGGCGTCACAGTGAACAGTCTTCCCTTGTGTGCTCTGTCTGCTAGTGCCAGTCGCTGAGCTTCTTTCAATAACTCTATGGCCCTGATGGTTAGAGGCACAGACCTAGTGCCATTCTTCCCATCAATCACATCCGCAATACGTTCATCCAGGTGAAGACAGTGAGTCGTGAGCTTGAGTATTTCTGAGCGTCTCATAGCCGTTTCATAGGCAAGCTCTACGATGAGAGCCATGGTGGGGGATAGCTTGTTGAGCAATTGTCTAAGCTCGCCAGCACTGATTACCTTGTCGCTAGATTTATCTGGCTTCGGTAGGGCTATGTCACTTACGGGATTGTGTATGTCGATGAGCAGGCCACGCTTAGCGAACCTGAAGAAACGGGACATGAACGCTAACTGAATACGACAGGTAGCAGGCTTGACCGTCTGTAGACGCTTCAGCTTGAAGTCATTGACTAGCTGAGGGGTGATGTCATGGATTGACTGAGGGAACGCAGCAAAGAGCTGGTCAACGATCTTGATTGCATGGTCATAGCTGCCCTTACCTTTGAGTAGGGTTTCACAGTAGGTCATGCCCAAGGTGTAAAGCGTATGGGTTTGGTGTTCCTTGGTGACAGCTTCAAGCTGGTCAGCCCATGCTTGGGCCAGTGCTTGAGTAGGGAAGGTTTTGGACTGAGCAGGTTTCCCTTTCAGACGCACCTGAGCGTTCCAGTTTCCTGACGGTAGTGAGCGGATATTAGCCATTGTTGACGCCTCATAATGTGAATGGGCGTTCTCTTAGGGCCTTAAGCTTCGTGGCTTAGCGCCTAGCATGGTGGCTCTTGACATGGTGGGGGTCGTTGGTTCGAGTCCAATCGCGCCTACCAAACAAAATCCGCTCTGCTGGGCGGTCTAGAAGGGCTCACCGAAAGGTGGGCCCTTTTTTGTTGTCTGGTGTTTGGGCAAACTTTGGGAATATTTTGGGCAAACGACCACTGGGTTCTAAGTAATGGCTAGATCCACCACAATCGATCGGGCCGCCTAAAAACATTTCACGGTAGCTCATTTAGGGAGGTAATCATGAAGACATGGATAGTAGCGGCGGCAGTGATTTGTGGTTTAACGGCAAACGTAACTGCTCTCGCTGATGATGGTGGGGCGAAGTTTTTTAGTTCCTGCAAAGGTCTGCTTAATTTCTGGGACGGGAAGCCATCAGAGGCAAATTACGATGCAGGTGCTATGGGCTACTGCGTGGGGGTGGTTCACGGTGTCCGTAGTACGTTGCAAATCCTTGGCAGTGAATTAAAAGACGGACATTTACGAGTATGCCTTCCTGAAGATTACATGGAGCAGGCGGGGGTTAGGGCCGTCGTTAAGTACCTTGGTGAGCATCCTGATAAGTTGACGCACAAGGATGTGACTATAACTATGCTTGCGCTCCGTTCTGCATATCCCTGTAAATAGTCGCGGCGCTACACCTTCAGGTCGGCTTTGACCTTCATGTAAACCACCGCGTCATCGCCGTGCCCTGCCTGGTAGTGCTCGGTCATCTTCACATCCGCGTGACCCATCAAGCCCTGTATGTATTCCTGTGCGAAACCCTGCTGCTCGTACAGCCATGCGCCGAGTGCGCGGATCTCGTGGAAGGTGGGTCGCTCGCCGGTAGGCACGTCTTCATAGGCGTTCGAATCATCCCGCGCCTGAGCGAAAGACTTGGTCAGGTAATCCGCCGTCACTGCGTTCCAGTGCAACTTCGCGTCGAGCTGAGTCCGTTTCCGCGCCTTCGGCGAATAGTGGATCAGGTACGGGCAGACGACCGGCGACCGCATGCACTCCATGACCACTTCCCGCAGCGCTTGGCCCATGACAATTTCCAGGTGCACGGGCTTATCGTAGTTCTGCGTCTTCCCGGGCGACACCTTGATGGTGTTCTGCTCGAGGTCCACGGCCGACTTCGGCCACTCCACGATATCTTCCCGCCGCTGAAGACTCAGCAACCCCAGCCTGATGGCGCGTTTCAGCCAGACCGGCGTCCCTTCGTACTCCAAAATCTTGTTCAACCCCTCGACTGTGTGGCGCTGGCGCTTCTTCTCGGCCTCCTTTTTGACCAGGGTCAATTCGGCTGAGTTGCGATCGCACAGGCCCTTGGCCACGGCGAACGCAAACACTTGAACTAGCAGCCCCCGGTGCTTCGTGTAGGCGTTGTTCTCGAAACCATCCAGGTACTCAGCCACCGTCAGCACATCCAGTTGCCCCATCATCAAGTCGCCCAGGTCCTCGCGGTACCGAGCCAGCTTGAATTTGATTTCCTTCAAGGTGCTTGCTGCGTAAGTCTTGGTGGTCAGCCATTCCTTTTCGAAACGCTCCAGGCAACCGCTGAACTTCGGCGCGGCGTCACCGGTGATCATGGCCAGCAGCGAGCCGTCATCAGCCAGCAGCGGCAGCAGTTTGGCGTTGGCGGCATTGGCCAGCCTGATGGCCTCAGCCATCGGCTTATTGATGCTGGTCTTCTTGCCGGTGATCGGATTCTTGTACTGCCAATATTTCCCGTTTGGGTACAGGTTCGCTGGCAGGTCCCGGTTCTTTATAGTCCTGGCGCGCGGAGGTGCCATCAGCCTACCTCCAACATCTTGGCGAGCAACGGATCGTTCGATCCAATCTCGGCCGCCTGCAAGTCCACGAAATACATCCCGCCCTTTACCTCTACTATCACTTCGCCATCCTCAATCCATTTTTTCAACTGCTGCAGACTCGGCTTGCCGCCGGCGTAGCGCAGCTTCCTGTATTCGCAGACCTCCATGAGGCGCGGCAGCCTGGCCGTAATGTAGGCAATGACTTTTGCCATGATGATGCTCCGCGCCGCGTGGCGGCAGAAGGTGGTTAATGGGCGAACTTGGCGAGCGCGGTGTCCGCGATCTTCATCGCTGCCTGGGCGTCGTTCACGTAAGCCGGATCGAATCCGCCGCACAGGTGGATGGTTGCTTGGCAGGCGCGCAGGTTCTCGCGGTTGAGCTTCAGGGCTGCGACGAGCTCATCGCGGGCAGCGGCTTCGCCTCGAGCGATGTCCCAGAAACGTTGCTGCCACTGGCCGGGAGGCGGCGGGTTGTTGTTTTGCGCACCGAAAACCATCGCGCCGACAATCGAGTCGCACAGGTCGCGCTTGTAGGCGTTGTCGCCGTCGATGCTCAGGCCGCGGCGATGCAAGGTTGAGACCACCTCGTCGAGGCTCAAGCCTTTGTCTTGAAGGACGATGTCGAGCTCTGGCTTTTCGGGGGTGTAGATGGCCAGGCAGATTTTCGCGTCGGCGGGCAAGCTGGCGCTGATCTTCTCCAGTGCATCGCTCGCGGTTTCGTGGAAGCGGTTTAATGCGGACATGAATGATCCTCGCCCGCCGTACACCGGCAGGTTGGTTGAGTTGTAAGGTTTGGGGTTATGCGGCTGGCACTGAATCGTGAAACACGTCCATCTGCGCCGCGCCGTCGAGCCAGGCCGCTGCTATCCGGCGTTCAGCCATGGCGGCTTAGTCGGGATTGAGTTCGCAGAGGATCGACTTGCGGCCTTCCTGCATCGCGACCACCGCTGTGGTACCGGCACCGCCGAACGGGTCCAGCACCACACCGCCACGGGGAGCCCCGGCCAAAACGCATGGCCGGATCAGGTCTGGCGGGAAAGTGGCGAAGTGGGCGCCTTTAAACCTGTGTGTGGCCACAGTCCAAACGCTGCGCTTGTTGCGGGTGAAGCGAGGGCCGATTTTGTGGAGCGAGCCCCGGATATTCGAATTTTCCGTCGATCGTTCGCCAGGTAGGGCTACTATCGGCGATACGTTGCCAGGGCCTCGCGGCTCAATTACATCCTCTGCGATGGCACTCTGATCAAAGTAATACTTTTTCGATTTGCTCAGGAGGAACACATATTCATGCGATTTCGTGCACCGGTCTCGCACGCTCTCAAGCATTGGGTTCGGCTTGTTCCAGATAATGTCCTGCCGCAGATACCAGCCATCGT
Organism: Pseudomonas sp. LBUM1669; assembly: GCF_059695705.1. NCBI lineage: Bacteria > Pseudomonadati > Pseudomonadota > Gammaproteobacteria > Pseudomonadales > Pseudomonadaceae > Pseudomonas > Pseudomonas sp. LBUM1669. Next base: position 2,479,466 of record NZ_CP166784.1, read on the forward strand.
CCTGCAGCGCGAAGGCGAGACGCCACGGCATGCCCATCAGGTCTTTCGACTTCATCCCCATTTCGCGGCCGCGCACACCGGTACCGGACTTGAAACGGGGGTGTTCGTTGATCTGTCGAGCCGACGTGACGCTACGTCCGGACATCTGGCCTTCACCTTGAGGCCTGCCTTGAGCGCCCCAGCTTCCCGCGTAGCTGTCGCCCATAGCCGATGATGTAGTGCTCATCGAGGCGGCAGAAGAACTGGCCGATGGTGAGACCGTCCCACATGCCGCCCCAGTAGGCGTGCCAGCTCTTGTCCCAGCAGCTGACGGTGATCTTGCCCTTACGGGGCGCCAGGTCCTCAAGGAAGACATTGATTGGATCGAGGTTCGCCGCGCCGGTGATCACCAGCTTCGTCACTGTCGAGCGCTCAACCTTCAGCGGCTCGGCCGGTTTGTTTTCTGTGGGCATGATTGTTCTCCGGCGTTATGATCCAGGTGATATTTCATGGATGGATTGTGGATTTATATGACTTAGACTTTCGGGTTCAACACTGTGAACGGGGAGCTTGCATGGGCGATACACAATGGCAACGAAGTAATATGTTTTATTCCTCAGTACGGTAGTTGGTAAGAAACGAAGCATCCTGTTGATGAAGAAGTTGATGAGTTGGTTTCTGTTCGGAACTGCATGGCAAAAAATTTAGTACAAGTTATAGGGAAAGGAGGGAGAATGCGCCTCCAGCCCGGTCAGTACCATCCGAGGATATGGCGAGGAGCATATCGGCGTGGGTTTAACGGTTGCGACAGATTGAATCCTCTTAGCGTATACGCTCAAACATATACACGCTCGATTGTTGCCGCCGAAAGTCTATTCTCTGAAGTAAAGGAACTATTTAGGGTCGTCGAGCCCGAAATAGAAAATTTCAGCTCGTATGGGCACAAAATTCGCGAGCTGCTAATACTTCTTTGTACAGAAATTGAAGCCTACTGGGCAGGTGTTCTCAAAGCAAATGGCATGGAGACCAAGGCGAGAGGTCGCTTCACTACGAAAAACTACATCCATGTGTGCGATCCGCTAAGGCTTACAGAGTGGAAAGTAAGACTCAAAGATTACCGTCTCATTGATTTTCAACCTTTCCGCTATTGGAATCTGCTATTACCTATTTTTTCTTTGCCTTGGTATGACGCTTATAACAAAGTTAAACATGATCGCGAGGTCAATTTTCCTTATGGTACATTAGAAAGCGTTTTACAGGCAGCAGCGGCGCTACACGTAATGCAGGTGGCGCAGTTCGGAGTAGGAGTATTCGATATGTACACGGAAATCGTTTCTCAATATTTGAAGTTGTCGAAGGGCCTGTTTTTGATCTTTCCGAAATTTATCTTTCCGATCCAATTAACAAGGGTCGTTTTCATAATGAAGTAATGTTCACTTAAGACACGACATCAGAGCGGCTTATCAAATGTGCAAACGGTAACTCGCCGGCTGGCGTGATTCGTTGAAGTGGGGTATTTGTGTTCGGCCCGGTATGAGGCGAAAGGAGGTCATGCTTATGGATGCTGCGTCGTGGGCAAATTTAATCGCGGGAACCGCATTTGCTGTGGCGGTTGTTTCAGCTGCTATTTCTTGGAAAGCAGCGCGTGAAGCCAAACTGGCAAACAGAATTAGCATTCACGAATATCAGCGGAAGTTATATGAGGCGTTTTTGGATGCGTTGCACTTATTTCAGAAGCATGGTCACCACACTGATGTAGGTAAGTTTTCCAGGCTCACGGTTCACATAAAAACAGCAAAGTTGTATGTGGACGAGTCTATATCGAATGAGCTTGAACAGTTTTATGAAGCCTTCATCGATCTTTATGATGCGGCAAACAAGCTTGACCAGGCGTATGCGGATAGCGCAGAAGCATCTAAGAGATCGCTGGTCGGTGGTAACATCGGTGAGCTTGCAAAAATAGCTTCAGAAAAAGCGAATGCATTTGCAGAAAAATGTCAGGCTGAAGTTGATATGGCTGAGAGTAAGGTCCATAAAATAGGATCTGATTTAGATAAGCACTTTGTTGAAAAGATTAAACTTAGTTGAGGCTTTAATTAACTTGTAACTATGCTGATGGTTCGGAGATTTCGTCTTCTGGATCCCTCGGCATACCATGTAACTCTCGCAAGCTTTCGGTTCGAAATGCTCGTGACATCTTTTCGCTAGTCTCATAAAGTGTCGTGATACAGCGAAGCATCTTGGCGGCGGTATCGAAGTCGGCGGCGATCACATTGCGCAGGAGGTTCTGATACACCTCCTGCTGGTTGTTGAAGCCGTGTTCTTTCATCAGGCGCTTGATACCGGGCTTGAACACGCCGGCGACTTCAACCGTAAACTTCTCGACGCCCAACGCTGCCTTCTTGGCCGCGTCCTTCTCGCGCTTCTTGCGCTGCTTTTTGGCTTCCGCCGTCAGCTCCTGTTCTTCGGCCATGGCCTGGCGCTGCGCCGGGCGGTGAAACACCGTCAAACCTTCAGCCACTGGTTCATCACTCGGACAGAGGAAGCAAAATGCCATGGCAGAGCGGGTCAACTTGCTCCAGCGACCACAGGATTTAACGCTGGCGAAGAAGATGGTGAGCGAGTCGGTATCGATCTACAACCGCGAGCGTCCGCACCTGTCGTTGAAATACAAAACGCCCGATGCAATGCATCGGGCGTTGGGGAGAAACAGGTGTAAACCTATTTCAGGACTAGACACTGACGTAAAAAGGTTGCTCGCTTCTAGTTACGATTGTGGGGAAGTGGCAGTAACGCCGGGTCGTAGCGACAGGAGTGGGTTGCGCACCATAATTCGCCGGATCAAGTTGAGGACGGGGTAGCCGAGACGAATCCCGTACATTTCAATTGTCCGGTGCATGACGTAACAAAACCCCAAAAGTGTCATGGTGATTGCGGCCTGCTCCCACATGCCTCTCAGTCCCATGGCTTTGAATGGAATAGCGATATAGTCCCACGCCCAATTGTGAAACAGATAGACAGAATAGGTAAGGTCCGACATCAGGCGCAGACCTTTGCTGTCCGCAAGCCTGTCTTGGAAAAAATGGCTATTAAAAAAATTGCGGTTGCAAAAATTGCATAGTGACTGGCTTTCCAAACTGGTTGGTAGTTGGTAATTACACTCATTGATATAAAAAGAAGAGTTATCAGTGAAAAAGTGCAAACCAGACGAGAAGCAAGCCGCTTCTGAGCCAAGTAAAGCAAGGAGCCGGCAAGCAGGAAAGGAAGGTATGCATTGTAATAACCCTGAGTCCAGATTCCCTGTCCCGGAAAGGCGGGCATCATATAAAGGATAAATGCGGTGGCCATATAGATGGCTGGAATGTATTTCTGAAAGTTGAAGGCTCCGATCATCTTCATTGAAAACATGTAGGCGTAGAAGATAATCTCAATCCTTAGTGTCCACTCGACACCATCTAATGCATAGGGCGTGGCGTAGAAATCACCGATAAGAAGGGCTCGCTGTATAAATACACTGAGATCGGGCAGTGCAACTCCAGAGTACAAGTTCTTGAATGCCGCTTCTAGAAAAATTGCGGCAATGTAAAGCGGGTAAATTCGGAAAATACGTTTTATGACAAAGTCCGCTGCGACTTCTTTTTGCAAGACGTGGGTAATGATGTATCCCGACGTCAGGAAAAATACCACTACACCTGCCGCGCCGCCTTGGCACAGGGGTATCAGGGCTTCAGCAATTGCTCGGACGGTGACATGCTGACTCGCATCATTTACAAGATCAGTTAAATAACTGAAGAATTTGTGCCCGATCAGCACGCTTACAAAAGCAAATACGCGCATGTAGTCTAAGAAAATGATGCGATTTTTATTGGGTGCGGTCACAGCTGTGTCCTTTGAAATCTCACAAGGTGGGCGTCTTGCCATCACTCCAGGCGAGGCCGCGCGATCATACTCGTCCTCCATTTGTTTTTCGACTGGTTGGGACCAAGCATTACTGCCATTTAGCGGTTTTTTTTGCCAGGTGGAATCAGTCAGGACCGAGTTACAATCATGTCATCGCAGGGATGCGTGAACCCTATGCCGCGCCATTCCGCTCCTGCCGTGACGTTGGTTGATGCAATGGTTCGATTTGTAGGCGTCTGGCGGCACTCAGTGGTGATGTCGATCGCGTCTGGACTGACGTGAAATCGAAGATTTGAAGCGCGAATTCAGATGCAAGGTTAAACGCACGTGCGGTTAGGGTTGGACAGGCGAAAAGTGGTGTAGTACGTTCTCACCCAATAAATATGGGTGTTTAGGGCGTACATGAACGATTTTACTTGTCCTGTTTGTAGTGGCGTTCTTTCTCGGGGGCTCCAGGATTGGCACTACGCGTGTAATACTTGCGGTTACGAAAAAGGCGATCTCCAGCCTACAATTAATGATTCGCTGGCGCATGAGCTTATCGATGAAGCTGAGAGGGAAACCGGGCTTCGTGAATTACGATTAGGTAATTTCAGGAAGCTGATTGACGTCATTGAGTCGTTTAAACCTGGCGGTGGTTCTCTTGCCGATGTTGGTTGCGCTCATGGGTGGTTTATTGAAACTGCCATGACGAAATTTGATGTGCTTGGAATAGAGCCGGACGAAGCTGTATTTATATCTACCGCCGCTAAAGGCCTTCCAGTTCGAAAAGGCTATTTTCCTAATGCGTTGAAGCCCGCAGAAACGTTTGACGTGATTGTGTTTAATGATGTTATTGAGCATATACCAAGTATCAGTGAAGTACTTGAGGCTTGTCATGACCGTTTGAATACGGGAGGGCTGTTAGTTCTTAATTTGCCAAGCAGCGATGGATTATTTTACAGACTCTCCAGGCTTTTCATTCGAGCTGGCAGGCTTGGTTTTTTTGAAAGGTTGTGGCAGAAGGGGTTGCCGTCACCGCATGTTCATTACTTTAATAGCCAGAACCTTTCAGACCTGTTAAAGAAAAATAGCTTCACCCCTATTAAATCAGGCTCGCTAGCGACACTAGGACTGGCTGGCCTCTACACCAGAATCTCCTATACCGGAAAGTTGGGGGTGGCCTCGAAAGTTTTGATTTACTGCGCGGTCGCTGCTGCGTTGCCAATTTTGCGTCTTTTGCCGAGCGATATTGTGTACGTCGTCGCCAAGAAAGCGTAGATCGTCGTGAGAATTCCTTCGCGCTTATAGTGGCCATTCAGGCGTAAACTGGCGGTGCTACCTCACCAAAAGGAGCCGCATATGATCGCCGACCAAATGAACAAACAGGCGTCTGAGGGCAAGGCTGTTTGGGATCAATACTTCTGCGCTGCGTTGATTGCGGAAAGCAACCTGACGGCCCCGGTTGTAGGAGGGGCTACTCACGAGGACAGGCAGAACCTGTTGATCGAAAGAGCCAAGGCGCTCGCCGACAAGATGATGGAAAACAGAAAATAACCAGAGCCCAGCCTTCGTGCTGGGTTCTCTGTTTGGCGCTCTGAAAAAATGTCAGTTGCGACACTGGTCTTTGCGGGTTTGATCAAGACCCACAAAAATAGTGTGGATATTGAATCACTTAGGAAATTTATTAACCGAACGGTCCCCAAAATATATTGTTACAAGTGTCGGTTTTAGGTAAGATTGCTTCGCGTTCACCACCACGGTTTATGCATTTTTAAGTCCCAAGCTTCCATCAGCTGCTTGGGATTTTTTTTTGCCTGAAATTTGTCCCCCGACGTTTAAGCGTCCCTTGTGCGGCTCCCGCTGTTCCTCCTCTACCCCGAAAACACCGTCTCCAACTCAAGCGCATTCCTTTTTTTTAGACTACTACTGACTGGCCAAACTCAAACTCAGTCTGATGGGAGTCTATCGATGCTGGTTCATTGGTCGCTTGCGGCAATTCACCTGCTGGCTTTTGCCTTGGGGTTCTGGGCGGTACTGACGCGGGGCACGGCATTTCGCCAACTGGCTGCCGGAGCGGGGGAGGCTCGTCGCGTGTTGATGGCCGATAACCTGTGGGGCATCTCTGCCGTCCTGCTCTTGGTCACCGGTGGGATGCGGGCCTTCGGTGGGTATGAAAAAGGGACTGACTACTACCTTCACCAACCCTTGTTCCATCTCAAGATGACGCTCTTCGTTCTGATCCTGCTGCTTGAGGTCGCGCCAATGATCACGCTGATCAAATGGCGGATCGCGCTGAGCCGTGGCGCGCCGATCAATACCGGGCGTGCGAAGCTGTTTGCACGGATCAGTCATGTCGAGGGGCTGTTGGTGCTGCTGATGGTCGTGGCTGCCACGGGCATGGCGCGCGGTGTGACGTTTGGTTAACGAGTCCGATCGCGTTCTTCCTCGGGATTAATCCGAAACGTCTGACAGTCAGGGCAGGGGGCGTGCCGTTAATATCGGCTCACGGTTTTGGCAGGAAGGGGCGAACGGATGAACGTATGGCGACACGAGGCTTGAATCTTTAGCCAGCCGTTGTTCAGGGCTGAACGGGCTGGCTACTGACTGCAACAGGATTCAGGGAGTTTGTGGCTTGTCCGGGGCGGTCAGGCCAGCCTGAATGCGTTGGTAGATTTCTTCGCGATGCACTGCGACGTCTTTCGGCGCGTTGATGCCGATGCGGACTTGCTGGCCGCTCACGCCCAGAATGGTGATCGTAATGTCGTCACCGATATTTATGCTTTCACCGACTTTGCGGGTGAGTATCAGCATGGTCTTCTCCTTGATTGCTTTGTAGGGCACCTGATTCGAACAGTGCAGAGGTCGGTGGTATGTATAGATTAGTGCGAAGTCTCACGGTTTGGGTGCCTCTTTCTGACGCGCAGATGCTGCATTAATTCCCAAGGCGTAACTATACAGAGGCCGCAACCATCATTCTCGTTGTTTTGCGCCCATTTTGCGGCACTCGGGAAGTATTCATGAATGGTAAAATCGCCGCTTTCAGCATTCAGAGGGACACGTTGTGCGCAAAATGGTCTTGGTAATCGCAGTACTGGCGTTGGTTGGGTGCGATCAAGGTAAGGGCGTTGACGCTCAAAAGCCGAAGCCGGCAATCGTTTCCGCACCGGCGGCGGCCACCGGTCCGCAATGGGATCTCGAAGTGCGAGGCGAAACGCCACAGGCTGTCAGCGACCTGAGCGGCTGGCTGATCGAACACAGTTTTATGTCCAGCGTCGTCAAGGAAAACGGCAAGACCCGGATTCTGCTCGGTCCATTCAATTCGAAAGCCGAAGCCGAAGCCAAGCAGGCCGAGGTCGCTGCAGCGATTACCCGGGCGAAGAAGCAGAACATCGAATTGCTGGTGCTTGAGCGTCCCGTAGCCCAGTAACAGTTCTTTTCGTGGGAGCCGTTTGTCGAAGCACCTTAAAGGGGATCCACATTGACTCGTCTCTGAGCGTAGTCACTGTCGATTCCCAGAAGGAGCTCTCCATGGCCTCCGCCACCCCTTACAAAATCTTCGACGCGGTCCTGGCGCACAAAACGACCCTCAGCCCGCATTTAATGCGCGTGACCCTGGCCGGTCCGATGGTCACCGAAATGGCCACCTGGGCGCCGGATCAGCGGGTAAAACTGTTCTTTCCAGCCGAAGACGGGTCGCCTGCCAGACTGGCTCATGACCAGCATTGGTATGCGCGCTACCGTTCTATGCCGGCCAACCAGCGTCCGGCAATGCGCACTTACACCATCCGGCATTTGCGGGCCGAGCAAGGCGAAGTGGACATCGACTTCGTGTTGCACGGTGAAACCGGTCCGGCCTCCCGTTGGGCAATCCGGTCGGTAGCGGGCGAGCCCATCCAGATTGTTGCACCTGATCGTCAGTTTTCAGCGCAAGACGCGGGAGGTTTCGAATGGAAGCCGCCTCACACGCTCAAGCATCTGTTGCTGGTGGCCGATGCCACGGCATTGCCCGCTGCTCTTGGCATTCTGGACGAGATGGCTGCCTTGGCCGAGCCGCCGACGACTCAGGCATTTTTCGAGGTGGACAGTGCAGAAGACGCATTGCCGGTTCCTGAATGGCCAGGGCTATCAGTGCGGTGGCTGGTCCGGGATCATTCCGGCGGTAAGGCGGCTGGTGCGCTGATGGTCGAAGCGGTCCGTCGTGCGGAGCTGCCGGTTACTTCTTCGCAGACTCACGAAACAGTGGAACTGGCCGAGGTCGATGTCGACGAAGAGATTCTCTGGGAAACCTCCGGCTCTACCGGTAACGGTTTCTACGGCTGGATCGCCGGGGAAACGGTGGCCGTGATGAGCCTGCGCAAGTACTTGATCAAGGAGCGCGGCATCGCTCGGGAGTCACTCAATCTGATGGGTTACTGGCGCTACAACAAAAGCGGCGGATAGAAACGTAAAAAGGCCTCGGGCATAAATACCCGAGGCCTTTTTGGTTTTTCGCGGTCGATCAGCCGCAGGCTTTCATGTCCACGGGCCCGACAAACTCGTTGCCGCGACCCATCACGCACGCGACGCTCTGGTTGCGCTGACGTTCCCAGGCTTCAACCGGATAGGTCTTGTTCCACGCGTCGTACAGTTGCCGGTCCTGTTTCGACAGGCGCAAACCGTACTGTTTGCTCATGTAGAAATACGTCCGGGCGATCATGCCGCGAATGGAAGGGCGGGGCATGACTTTCTTCGCCTTGAAGTCGACCTGGGTCAGGCACGAGCCATATTGTCCCGATTGCACCGGCAGCCAACCGAAACTGAAATTACTGCGATCACCGTTCACCTCGCCGATGCTCGGCACCAGGTTGTGCAGATCAGCCTCGGCCTTTTGATAGACCGGATCGTAGCGCGTGCAGTTCTTGCGCCCGCCTTCTTGCCAGCACTGACGCTGATGGCCGATCTGCCAGGCGGGAACTATGTGCTCCCATTCAATGCGGGCAGCGCGCTTGGCGTTCTTGCGCGGCACATACCCACAGGCTGCGAGGTTCACCTTGTTGCCGGTGTATTTGCAGCCGCAATAGAACTCGGTGGATTGCGGCGCGTACAGCTTCCAGGCGACTTTCTTGGCTTCGTTGAAGGTGCGAGGGGCGCCAGCCTGGGCGCCGAGGGTGATGAATAGAAACAGCAAAGCAAACCAGCGGACACTCATTGACTCAATCTTCCTTCGGCACAACCCAGAAAATCTGCACACCGCCATCGTCGCGATAGGCGAGGGTGACGTTGTCGTTCTCATCGATTTCTTCGAGCAATTGCTCCCACTCATCCACAGGTTCGTCCGGTAGGCGGAAGATCAGTGCGGCTTTGGCTTTCTGAGCGGTGGGGGAGTTGATGATTTTTTGAACGCGAATGCCCATGCGTTGATAGGCATCAGGAGAAGCAGGGGTGGTGGCCACGGGATTATCCTTATTAAGCTGTACGTGCATACAGTATTTAACTGTAGGCATTTTCGCAACTGCTTAAAATTCAAGAAAATCCTCTGACAGCAGTTTTTTCCGTTTGGTGTAGGAAGAGGGGAAAATTTTTATCGGAGTATCGGACAGGGTATGAACCACTCGCCCAGGCTGGCGAGTGGTGAATGCAGTGCCCGACCGGAATCGGTCGGGCGAGGGCGAATCAGTATTCCCAGAACATCCGTTGCAGCTCTTTGCTGTCGTTGGTCTTGGTCAGCGCGACCATGGCCAGGATGCGGGCTTTTTGCGGGTTCAGGTCATGTGCCACGACCCAGTCGTACTTGTCGTCAGGCTGTTCGGCATTACGCAGGACAAAACCGCCGGCATTGACATGGGACGAACGAATGATCTGCACGCCGTCCTTGCGCAGGGCTTGCAGGGTAGGGACCACGCGCGAGGAGACCGAACCGTTGCCGGTGCCGGCATGGATGATCGCTTTGGCGCCGGATTGAGCCAGCGCCTTGTAGGCCGTGTCGCTGACGTTGCCGTAGGAGTAGGCGATTTCGACGTCAGGCAGGCTCTTGATGGTTTTGATGTCGAATTCCGAGTCCATGGTGTGACGCTTGGCCGGCAGGCGGAACCAGTAAGATTTGCCTTCAACCACCATACCAAGTGGGCCCCAGGCACTTTTAAACGCCTCGGTTTTGATGTTGATCATTTTGCTGACATCGCGACCCGACTGGATCTCGTCGTTCATGGTCACCAGGACGCCTTTGCCGCGTGCCTCTTTGCTGCTGGCGACGGCAACGGCGTTGTACAGGTTCAGCATGCCGTCAGCCGACATCGCGGTGCCCGGGCGCATGGAGCCGACGACGATGATTGGCTTGTCGGTTTTTTCCACCAGGTTCAGGAAGTACGCGGTTTCTTCCAGGGTGTCGGTGCCATGGGTAATCACGATGCCGTCGACGTCTTTGCTGTCGGCCAGTTCGGCGACGCGACGACCCAGTTGCAGCAGGTTGTCGTTGGTGATGCTTTCCGAGGCGATCTGCATGACCTGTTCGCCGCGAACGTTGGCCAACTTGCTGAGCTCTGGAACCCCGGCGATCAACTGCTCGATACCGACTTTCGCCGCCTGGTAGGTCGCGCTGTTAGCAGCGCTCGCGCCGGCGCCGGCAATGGTGCCGCCGGTGGCGAGGATCACCACGTTGGCCAGTTTCTGTTGGGTTTCGACTTCTTTTGCCTGAAGAGCGGTAGGCAGGAGCAGCAGGAGGGCCAAAGCGCCCGGAATAAAGGTGTTGAAGGCAGATTTCATTATTTTCTCTCTAGTAGTGAGACGGTGCTGATGCAAGTTCATCTAGATACGCCCCAGGCAGATCTGAACGCTTGGGGTCTAGGTGAAGAGCAGGATCTGTACCACCCATACGTTGAATTAGAAAAACTTTTAACATGATGATTTATATCAATATTTACCCAGTGGATTACCGGCGTTAAACATCCCTGTGTCCGGGTTTCCGAATAAGTTTAGGTTTCGCGTTCGGCTCTCCGAAAAGGCCTACGACCTCTGGTGAACTCATCTCCTTGCCAGATAGAAAATCAGTGCTAAAGAAACCCGCGCACAGGTCGATGCCCCTTCAAGGATTTTTTTTTCGGGAGTGCACATGTCTTTTTCTGTCGGTTTTCCAAATGCGGGCGCAATCACCATCGGTGGCAAGACTCCGTCGACGATCAATGCCTTGAGCGAAGCGACGGAAGAGGCGTCGACACCGCTGACTGGAAAAGAAGAAAACCAGGTCAGAACCGGAGGGGCTGCTCAGGACGAAAGCAAATCCGAGAGCAAAAGCAGCCAGAGTATTGCGGTTCAGGTGTTGCTCAAGCGCATGCAGGAACTGCAACAGCAGCTGCGCGAACAACAGCAGCAATTGGCGGCCGCTCAGGCAGCGTCCTATCCCACCGAGGAGGCCAAAGCCACGGCCGTCATGTCGATCCAGGGGCAGATCGCCGATACCAATGGCGCGCTGGCGCAAGTCACCGGGAATCTGGTGAAAGAACTGGCTAAGGATTCCAGCACTGGTGGTCTGGTCAGCACGACCGCGTGATGTGGAGGGTTGGGTTTTGCCAACCGAGACACAAAACAGGTCGTTGACAAATCACGGCAGGGTTCGCATAGTTCGGTCTACGCAAACGTTTGCGCGCTGTTCTTGATGGCTCGGTCCATTGACGGACGCAATGAAGCTTACGCCAGCGCAAGCGTTGCTCACAATAATCATAAGATCGGAGTGAACCCATGAAGCTGCCATTCGCTGGACGTCTTCTTGCTGTCGCTATGCTGGCCGCCGCATCCGCCGCGCTGCCTGTCTATTCGGCATTCGCCGAGACCCCTGAAAAACCCAAAGTCGCGCTGGTCATGAAGTCCCTGGCCAACGAGTTCTTCCTGACCATGGAAGACGGTGCCAAGGCGTATCAGAAAGACCATTCCGGCGATTTCGAATTGATCTCCAACGGCATCAAGGACGAAACCGATACTGCTGGCCAGACGCGCATCGTCGAGCAAATGATTCTGGCCAAGGTCAATGCGCTGGTCATCGCGCCGGCTGACTCCAAGGCCATGGTTCCCGTGATCAAGAAAGCCATCGATGCCGGTATCACCGTGATCAACATCGATAACCAGCTCGACCCGGCCGTGGTCAAAAGCAAGAACATCACCGTCCCGTTCGTAGGCCCGGATAACCGCAAAGGTGCGCGTCTGGTTGGCGAGTACCTGGCCAAGCAGCTGAAGGCCGGTGACGAAGTCGGCATCATCGAAGGCGTGTCCACCACCACCAACGCTCAGGCCCGCACCGCAGGCTTCAAGGACGCGATGGAAGCGGCGCAGATCAAGGTTGTCTCGTTGCAGTCCGGTGACTGGGAGATCGACAAGGGCAACAAGGTTGCCGCCTCGATCCTCAGCGAATACCCGGAAGTCAAAGCCCTGCTGGCCGGTAACGACAGCATGGCCGTCGGTGCCGTTTCCGCCGTGCGTGCGGCAGGCAAGGCCGGCAAGGTGCAAGTGGTCGGTTACGACAACATCAACGCCATCAAGCCGATGTTGAAAGACGGCCGGGTCCTGGCTACCGCTGACCAGTTTGCCGCCAGACAAGCCGTGTTCGGTATCGAGACTGCGCTGAAAATCATCAAAGGTGAGAAGGTCGACAGCGGCGCCAATGGCGTAATCGAAACTCCGGTAGAGCTGGTCACCAAGTAACCCTTCTGCCGACACAACGGTGCTCGCCCGTCCGGGCGAGCGCATGGAGAGTTTTATGTCAGTTTGCGCCCCGAACGCTGTCCTCTCGGTCAGCGGCATCGGCAAGACCTACGCCCAACCCGTCCTGACCGGCATTGATCTGACGCTGATGCGCGGTGAAGTGCTGGCGCTGACCGGCGAGAACGGCGCTGGCAAAAGCACGCTGTCGAAAATCATCGGCGGGCTGGTCACACCGACCACCGGCCAGATGCAATTTCAGGGGCAGGAATACCGCCCCGGCAGCCGCACCCAGGCCGAAGACCTGGGCATCCGCATGGTCATGCAAGAACTCAATCTGTTGCCGACCCTGTCGGTGGCGGAAAACCTGTTTCTCGACAATCTGCCCAGCAATGGCGGCTGGATCAGCCGCAAGCAACTGCGCAAAGCCGCGATCGAGGCCATGGCTCAGGTCGGGCTTGACGCGATCGACCCGGACACGCTGGTCGGCGAACTCGGCATCGGCCACCAACAAATGGTCGAGATCGCGCGCAACCTGATCGGCGATTGCCATGTGCTGATCCTCGACGAACCGACGGCGATGCTGACCGCCCGTGAAGTCGAGATGCTGTTCGAACAGATCACCCGCCTGCAAGCTCGGGGCGTGTCGATCATCTACATCTCCCACCGCCTCGAAGAACTGGCGCGAGTGGCTCAGCGCATTGCGGTGTTGCGTGACGGCAACCTGGTCTGCGTCGAGCCGATGGCCGATTACAACAGCGAGCAACTGGTCACGTTGATGGTCGGCCGTGAACTCGGCGAACACATCGACCTGGGGCCACGCAAGATTGGCGCTCCCGCCTTGACGGTCAAAGGGCTGACCCGCTCGGACAAAGTTCGCGATGTGTCCTTTGAAGTCCGCGCCGGCGAGATCTACGGGATTTCCGGATTGATCGGGGCTGGGCGCACCGAGTTGCTGCGCCTGATCTTCGGTGCCGACACGGCGGACAGCGGCACCGTCGCGCTGGGTTCGCCGGCCAGGGTGGTGAGCATCCGTTCGCCGGCCGATGCGGTCGGTCATGGCATCGCCCTGATCACCGAGGACCGCAAGGGCGAAGGCCTGCTGCTGACTCAATCGATCAGCGCCAACATCGCGCTGGGCAACATGCCGGTGATTTCCAGTGGCGGCATCGTCAACAACGCTGACGAAATGTCCCTGGCCCAACGTCAGATCGACGCCATGCGCATCCGCAGTTCGAGCCCGACGCAACTGGTCTCCGAGCTGTCAGGTGGCAACCAGCAGAAGGTCGTGATCGGACGTTGGCTGGAGCGTGACTGCTCGGTAATGCTGTTCGATGAGCCGACCCGTGGCATCGACGTGGGCGCCAAGTTCGACATCTATGCGCTGCTCGGTGAGCTGACCCGACAGGGCAAAGCGCTGGTGGTGGTGTCCAGCGATCTGCGTGAACTGATGCTGATCTGTGACCGGATCGGCGTGTTGTCGGCGGGGCGTCTGATCGACACCTTCGAGCGCGACAGCTGGACCCAGGATGATTTGCTTGCCGCCGCGTTCGCCGGCTACCAAAAACGTGATGCGTTGCTCAACGAAGCAGCGCCTAGGGATCTTCCATGAAAACTGCATCTTCTGCCGGCAAACGTAATGGCAATTTCTACGGCCTGGGCACCTATCTGGGCCTGGCCGGTGCCTTGCTGGCGATGGTTGCGCTGTTCTCGGTATTGAGCAGCCATTTCCTGTCTTACGACACTTTCAGCACCCTGGCCAACCAGATTCCCGATTTGATGGTGCTGGCGGTCGGCATGACGTTCGTGCTGATCATCGGCGGTATCGACCTGTCGGTCGGCTCGGTATTGGCGCTCGCGGCGTCGGCCGTCAGTGTGGCGATTCTCGGCTGGGGCTGGAGTGTCCTGCCTGCAGCGCTGCTCGGGATGGCGATCGCGGCATTGGCCGGGACGATTACCGGATCGATCACCGTGGCGTGGCGAATTCCATCGTTCATCGTGTCCCTCGGCGTGCTCGAAATGGCCCGTGGCGTGGCGTATCAGATGACCGGTTCGCGCACGGCTTACATCGGTGACGCCTTCGCCTGGCTGTCCAACCCGATTGCCTTCGGCATCTCGCCGTCGTTCATCATTGCCTTGCTGATCATCATCATTGCTCAGGCTGTGCTGACCCGCACTGTGTTCGGTCGCTACCTGATCGGCATCGGCACCAACGAAGAAGCGGTGCGTCTGGCCGGGATCAATCCAAAACCCTACAAGATCCTGGTATTCAGCCTGATGGGGCTGCTGGCCGGTATTGCTGCGCTGTTCCAGATTTCACGTCTGGAAGCGGCGGACCCGAATGCCGGCTCCGGATTGGAGCTGCAAGTGATCGCCGCGGTGGTGATCGGCGGCACCAGTCTGATGGGCGGCCGTGGTTCGGTGATCAGCACATTTTTTGGGGTCCTGATCATTTCCGTACTGGCGGCGGGTCTGGCGCAGATCGGCGCGACCGAGCCGACCAAACGTATCATCACCGGCGCGGTGATCGTGGTGGCGGTGGTGCTTGATACTTATCGCAGTCAGCGCGCAAGCCGGCGGACCTGAGTCATGGCAACGATCAAGGATGTAGCGGCGCTCGCGGGGATTTCCTACACCACGGTGTCCCATGTGGTGAACAAGACCCGGCCGGTCAGCGAAGAGGTGCGGATCAAAGTCGAGGCTGCGATCAAGACCTTGGACTACGTGCCGAGCGCAGTGGCCCGTTCATTGAAAGCCAAGACCACGGCGACCATCGGTTTGCTGGTGCCTAACAGCCTCAACCCGTACTTCGCCGAACTGGCGCGCGGCATCGAGGATTACTGCGAGCGTAACGGCTACTGCGTGATCCTATGCAACTCCGACGACAATCCGGACAAACAGCGCAGTTACCTGCGCGTGCTGCTGGAAAAGCGCATCGACGGGTTGATCGTAGCCTCGGCCGGTGGTGACGCGGGGCTGGCAGAAGGTCTCGCCGGCGTGCGCACGCCAATGGTCATCGTCGACCGTGGGCTGGAAGGTGTAAATGCCGACCTGGTGCGAATCGATCACGAATACGGCGCCTACCTGGCCACCCGTCATCTGCTTGAGCTGGGTCATCGGGACATCGCCACCATTGGCGGCCCGGCGGGTACCAGCGTGGCGCAGATGCGTCTGGCCGGTTATTGCCGAGCCTTGAAAGAGGCGGGGGTGGAAGTGCATCCCGAACGCATGCTTGAAAGTGACTTCACCAGCACGGGCGGTTACAACGCCGCCGCGATTCTGCTGGAAAAGAACCCGCCTAGCGCGATCTTCGCCGGTAACGACATGATCGGTATCGGTGTGTTGCGAGCGGCTGCCGAGCGCAATGTTCGTGTGCCGACCGAACTGTCGGTGATCGGCTTCGACGATATCCAGATGAGCCGTTATGTCTACCCGGCGCTGACCACCGTGGGCCAATCGATCCTGCAGCTCGGTGAGATGGCGGCCGAGGTTCTGTTGCGTCGGATCGCGTCACCCGCCATGGCCACCGATCAACGGATCGTGACGCCCAGTATTGTCCTGCGAGAATCGACTGCGCCGCTTGCCGGTGTGTTCGATGAATACCGCTGAAACCGAATTGACGAGTAGTGATGTATGCCAGCAAAAGTAGTGGTGATAGGCAGCCTGAACATGGACCTGGTGACCCGGGCTCCACGGTTGCCCCGTGGCGGTGAGACGCTGATCGGGCAGTCGTTCGCCACGGTTTCCGGCGGCAAGGGCGCTAACCAGGCGGTCGCCGCGGCGCGGCTGGGGGCGCAGGTGTCGATGGTCGGTTGTGTCGGCAGCGATGCTTACGGTGAAGAACTGCGCGGGGCCCTATTGGCCGAGCAGATCGACTGCCAGGCCGTCAGCACTGTCGAGGGCTCCAGCGGCGTGGCCTTGATTGTGGTCGATGACAACAGCCAGAACGCAATCGTGATCGTTGCCGGTGCCAACGGTGCGCTGACACCACAGGTTATCGACCGGTTCGATGCAGTGTTGCACGCGGCGGATGTGATTATTTGTCAGCTGGAAGTGCCGGATGCCACGGTGGGTCATGCCCTCAAGCGCGGCCATGAGCTGGGCAAAATCGTGATCCTCAACCCGGCGCCGGCCAGTCGTCCGCTGCCGGCGGATTGGTATGCGTCCATCGATTACCTGATTCCCAATGAAAGCGAGGCCTCGGCTCTGAGCGGTTTGCCGGTTGACTCCCTTGCGTCCGCCGAAACCGCCGCAACCCGTTTGATCGCGCTGGGCGCCAGTAAGGTCATCATCACCCTGGGTGCTCAAGGGTCAATGTTCGCCAACGGCACAGGTTTCGAACATTTCCCGGCACCGAAGGTGAAGGCTGTCGATACCACTGCGGCTGGCGACACCTTCGTCGGTGGATTCGCCGCTGCGCTGGCATCCGGTAAAACTGAAGCTGAAGCAATCCGTTTCGGTCAGGTCGCTGCGGCGCTTTCAGTCACTCGTGCCGGCGCGCAACCCTCGATTCCCACCTTGTCCGATGTACAGGCGTTCAAAGCACCATGAAAAAGACACCTTTGCTCAACGTCGCGCTGTCTCGATTGATCGCCTCCCTAGGCCACGGCGACATGGTTGTGATCGGCGATGCCGGCCTGCCCGTACCGCCGGGCGTTGAACTGATCGATCTGGCCTTGACCCAGGGTATTCCGGATTTCGTCAGCACTTTGAAGGTCGTGCTCAGCGAAATGCAGGTTGAGCACCATGTGCTGGCCCAGGAAATTCTGGACAAACAACCCCCCGCCTTGAGCTCGCTGGATGAGCTGAATGCCAAAGGCGCGCTGGGCCAGCGTGAGCTGCTCAGCCATGAGCAATTCAAAGTCCTCAGCCGACAGGCGCGAGCGATTGTTCGTACCGGCGAATGTGCGCCGTACTGCAACATCGTGCTGGTCTCGGGGGTGACGTTCTAACCCGCTGTACACAGATTTGTTCCCCCACGCACAAGGAGTGCGATATGCACCGCTATGCTCAGAAACTGCACCACCTGCTCCGGAGTCTGCTGCTTTTGTCCCTGATTACTGCAACGAGCGCCCAGGCGGCGGAAAAGATCGATTTGATCATCGACACTGATCCCGGTGCCGACGACGTCGTCGCCTTGCTGTTTGCGTTGGCATCGCCGGAAGAATTGAGTATCCGTGCGCTGACCACCGTCGCGGGCAACGTGCGTCTGGACAAGACTTCGCGCAATGCGCGACTGGCCCGTGAGTGGGCAGGGCGCGAGGAGGTGCCGGTCTACGCGGGCGCGCCGAAGCCGCTGATGCGTACGCCGATCTATGCCGAGAACATCCATGGCAAGGAGGGCCTGTCGGGCGTCACCGTGCACGAGCCGAAGAAAGGCCTGGCCGAAGGTAATGCGGTCAATTACCTGATCGACACCTTGAAGGCCGCCAAACCCCACAGCATCACCATCGCGATGCTCGGTCCACAGACCAACCTGGCCCTGGCGCTGATCCAGGAACCTGAAATCGTTCAGGGCATCAAGGAAGTGGTGATCATGGGGGGCGCGCATTTCAACGGCGGCAACATCACCCCAGTGGCCGAGTTCAACCTGTTCGCCGACCCGCAGGCTGCGGAAGTGGTGCTCAAAAGCGGCGTGAAGCTGACCTATCTGCCGCTGGACGTGACCCACAAGATTCTCACCAGCGACGCGCGCCTGAAGCAGATTGCCGCGCTTAACAACAATGCCGGCAAGATCGTAGGCGATATTCTCAATGAATACGTCAAGGGTGATATGGAGCACTACGGCATCCCGGGTGGCCCGGTGCACGACGCAACCGTCATCGCCTACCTGCTCAAGCCTGAATTGTTCACCGGTCGTTCGGTTAATGTGGTCGTTGATAGCCGCGAAGGCCCGACCTTCGGTCAAACCATCGTCGACTGGTATGACGGCCTGAAAGCGCCGAAGAACGCGTTCTGGGTTGAAAACGGCGATGCCCAGGGTTTCTTTGATCTGCTGACCCAGCGTCTGGCTCGTCTGAAGTAAGCTGCACACCCGCAGGTGCCAGCCTGCGGGTTTTACGCCCGCTCGTTCTCTGTCAGGCCCATATAGTCGGCGGGGTATTTCTCGAATATCTGTGCAATGAATTTCCTGGCTGCTTCGGTTCCCAGTTCCTTGACCAATAGATCGATGCCGATGATTGCGAACTCTTCCGGGCTACCCGGGCTGTAAGAGCTGTGACCCTGCGGCCACTTGACGGTGATGTTGGCGTCGATGCTTATGGTTGACATGATGGCGCTCGTGAAGTCGGGAAAGTCTGGGTATCGAGTTAACCATTTTGCGCGGCTTTTGACACTCCGACTTAGGCATGAGAAGAACGCTATGCGACACTTGGTCTTTGACGAATTTTCAAGGACCGCGCTGTGCAGATCGATTTGAACACACCCGACGGCTTGACCCTTGAGGCGGTGCGCCAGCTGCTGGCCTCTGCCAGTGACGATGAACACACGCAGCTGCGGGTGACCAAGGGCGGAATTGCCTACATTTCATCGGGCGTTGTAGGCGGCACCGATATCAGCGGGCTACTGTTTCGTCTGGAGACGTGGGCCAAGGGTTCCGGTTATGTAGGATTGGTCGCGGCCAGCGACGAGGTCTGGGTCATGCAGATCTTCAATGCGCTGAAAGAGAACTGGCCGAACCCGCTCTACGATTACATCGACGTCTATTGAAGGCCGTTCATATTCAGTCACGATTGAGTGATGAACGACAAGGCGCTGCTCAGGCAAACTCGCCGCTCGTGCGGTTCGAGGGCAGGGTGATGGCACTCACCTTGAAACCAAATGCCGGATTGGCGGTCGCAAGATCTCAGCTTAACTATTGGAAAAAAGGAGGCTTCATGCCTTGGAAGTTCGCATCATTGGGTACTTTGTTCGCCGTCACTCTGTTGGCTGGTTGCAGCAGCACGTCCTCTGAGTCGGCAGCAGACCCTGAAGCGACGACTGACACAGGTCACAGCCGTTGTGAGGCTAAGGCAGCCGAATTCGCCATCGGCAAAGCGGCTTCGCCCGCACTGCTGGAGCAGGCGCGTACCCGTGCAGGCGCACAGAACGCACGGTTCCTGTCGCCTAACGATATGGTGACGCTGGAATACCGCTCCGATCGCCTGAACCTGAACACCGATGCCAGCCGGATGGTTACCCGCGTCAACTGCGGCTGATCGCTTCAGGCTTTTGCTTCGCCCATAAAAAACCCCGTCACATGGACGGGGTTTTTTTAGTGCGGCTGAAAATTACTCAGCGCGGACTTGTGCAGCTTGCATACCCTTTTGGCCTTTCTCAGCCACGAAGGAAACGGTTTGGCCTTCTTTCAGGCTTTTGAAACCGTCGCTTTCGATAGCTTTGAAGTGTACGAACAGGTCGTCACCGCCACCTTGAGGAGTGATGAAGCCGAAGCCTTTTTCATCGTTGAACCATTTAACGGTGCCGGTTTGGCGATTAGACATGGTGTATCTCCAAGAAACATATATTTTCAGTAGTGCTGTGCTGCTCAGGCCAACTGGGCACACCGGGGTATCATAGTCGAAATGTTCGCTTTGGGAGCCCCCCGGACGTGCTGTTTGCCCTGCAGTCGCGTTCCGTTTGCTGCTTGATGTAGCTGAAGGCCCCGTTTTACAAGGCTTTCAGCCGAAAGTAAAGACGATAAAAAAACCTGTAAAACCTGCATAAATTGTACGAAAAAGCTCAAATGCAGCGCTTTTTATCAGCGATAAGCCGAGTCAAAAGGACTTTTTTGTCACTTTTTCGCCGGTACATTGGCCTTGCATTTGGCTATCTGACCCAGAGCTTTCTGCTGCAATTCCGGGCTGGCCTTATTGTCCATCAATGCCTGGATGTCACCCGCCGGATAAGACTTGATCGAATCAGCGCCGCAAGCGCAGTGAGACTTCGCTGCTGCAGCGCCGATCTGCGGAGTGGCCGCTTCTGTGCACTGAGCCATGTATTTCTCGCGCTCGCCCTTGGGCCAATCGGCATGGGCGGCCAGTGGCAGCAGCAAAACGATGGGGGCGACTACTGCGAACAAACGATTCAGACGCATGCTGGGATGCTCCTTGTGGGTCAATGTCTTGTTATCTGAGAGGGAAAGCAGGGTTCAAGTTCAGCACTCTGGCATAAATTGCATGATTTTCCCCGACACAAAGCCTCGTTGCATCGACGACCGTTCATCTGTGCTAGCATGCCTCGCTCGGGCTTTTGCAGGCTCCGGATGACCTTCAGTCCCGGTGGCGGCAACGGCGCGAATAACCCTGATTTGAATCCCAGTCACTCTGGTTCGGTTTTCCGGTTGGCCGCAAGGCTCCTGCCGCTGTAAGGCAGGCGTTCGTCATTGAATGGCCTGGATCGGATCTTGTACTGGCTCATCCCAACCCACGTGACCTTTGGTAGGGGTCACCACTAGGAGAGGAGGCGCCATGCCAACTATTACTCTTCCCGACGGCAGTCAACGTTCATTCGATCACCCGGTTTCCGTAGCCGAGGTCGCCGCATCCATTGGTGCAGGTCTGGCCAAGGCCACCGTGGCCGGCAAGGTCAATGGCAAGCTGGTCGACGCCAGCGACATCATCGACAGCGATTCCACGCTGCAAATCATTACGCCAAAGGATGAAGAGGGGCTGGAGATCATTCGCCACTCTTGCGCCCACCTGGTTGGCCACGCGGTCAAGCAGCTGTACCCGGCGGCCAAGATGGTCATCGGTCCGGTCATCGACGAAGGCTTCTATTACGACATCGCCTTTGAACGTCCTTTCACCCCGGACGACCTGGCCGCCATCGAACAGCGCATGCAGCAGCTGATCGAAAAAGATTACGACGTGATCAAGAAAGTCACTCCGCGAGCCGAAGTGATCGAAGTGTTCAAGGCCCGTGGCGAAGACTACAAGCTGCGCCTGGTCGAGGACATGCCGAACGAGCAGGCCATGGGCCTGTACTATCACGAAGAATACGTCGACATGTGCCGCGGTCCGCACGTGCCGAACACGCGTTTCCTGAAATCCTTCAAGCTGACCAAGTTGTCCGGCGCCTACTGGCGTGGCGATGCCAAGAACGAGCAGTTGCAGCGCGTTTACGGCACCGCGTGGGCAGACAAGAAGCAGCTGGCGGCTTACATTCAGCGCATCGAAGAAGCTGAAAAGCGCGATCACCGCAAGATCGGCAAGCGCCTGGGCTTGTTCCACACTCAGGAAGAGTCGCCGGGCATGGTTTTCTGGCACCCGAACGGCTGGACTCTGTATCAAGTGCTCGAGCAGTACATGCGCAAGGTTCAGCGCGACAACGGCTATCTGGAGATCAAGACTCCGCAGGTCGTTGACCGCAGTCTCTGGGAGAAATCCGGGCACTGGGCCAACTACGCCGACAACATGTTCACCACGCAGTCGGAAAACCGCGACTACGCGATCAAGCCGATGAACTGCCCTTGCCATGTGCAAGTGTTCAATCAGGGCCTGAAGAGCTACCGCGAGTTGCCGATGCGTCTGGCCGAATTCGGTGCTTGCCACCGTAACGAGCCATCGGGTGCACTGCACGGCATCATGCGTGTGCGTGCATTCACTCAGGACGACGCCCACATCTTCTGCACTGAAGAGCAGATGCAGGCCGAATCCGCCGCTTTCATCAAGCTGACCATGGACGTTTATGCCGACTTCGGCTTTAAAGACGTCGAAATGAAGCTGTCCACTCGTCCGGAAAAACGTGTTGGTTCCGACGAACTGTGGGATCGCGCCGAAGCTGCATTGGCTGCAGCCCTTGATAGCGCTGGCTTGCCGTATGATTTGCAGCCGGGCGAAGGTGCGTTCTACGGTCCGAAGATCGAGTTCTCGCTGAAAGATTGCCTCGGCCGTGTCTGGCAGTGTGGTACCCTTCAGCTCGATTTTAACCTGCCTGTCCGTCTGGGAGCCGAATACGTCTCCGAAGACAACAGTCGCAAGCACCCGGTAATGTTGCACCGGGCGATCCTCGGATCCTTCGAACGTTTCGTCGGAATCCTGATCGAGCACTACGAGGGTGCATTCCCTGCGTGGCTGGCTCCGACCCAGGCAGTGATCATGAATATCACTGACAAACAGGCCGATTTTGCCGCCGAGGTCGAAAAAACCCTCAACGAAAGCGGATTTCGTGCCAAGTCTGACTTGAGAAATGAAAAGATCGGCTTTAAAATCCGCGAGCATACTTTGCTCAAGGTTCCTTATCTCTTGGTTATCGGAGATCGGGAAGTCGAGATGCAGACTGTCGCTGTGCGTACTCGTGAAGGTGCTGACCTGGGCTCGATGCCCGTCGCCCAGTTCGCTGAGTTTCTCGCGCAAGCGGTTTCCCGGCGTGGTCGCCCAGATTCGGAGTAATTACTATTAAGCGTGAAATGAGACAAGATAAACGAGCTGCACCGAAAGCCCCGATCAACGAGAATATCTCGGCACGCGAGGTTCGGTTAATTGGGGCTGAAGGTGAACAGCTTGGGATTGTGTCAATTGAAGACGCGCTTCTTAAGGCTGAAGAGGCCAAACTGGATCTGGTGGAAATTTCCGCCGATGCAGTACCCCCTGTTTGCAAACTGATGGACTACGGCAAATCGATCTTCGAGAAGAAGAAGCAGGTTGCCGCAGCCAAGAAAAACCAGAAGCAGATTCAGGTTAAAGAAATCAAGTTTCGTCCAGGGACGGAGGAAGGGGATTACCAGGTAAAACTGCGCAACCTGGTACGTTTCCTGAGTGATGGGGACAGGGCCAAGGTATCCTTGCGATTCCGCGGCCGTGAGATGGCCCACCAGGAGCTGGGGATGGAACTCCTCAAGCGAGTTGAAGGTGACTTGCTCGAGTACGGTTCGGTCGAACAGCATCCTAAGATGGAAGGACGCCAACTGATCATGGTCATCGCCCCGAAAAAGAAGAAGTAATCAATAGGGCACGGCAGGCCTTCTGATTATGTTTATCAACTGAATGCGGAGTATCCGAACATGCCAAAAATGAAAACTAAAAGTGGTGCTGCTAAGCGGTTTCTGAAAACTGCTAACGGTATCAAGCACAAGCACGCTTTCAAGAGCCACATCCTGACTAAAATGTCGACCAAGCGTAAGCGTCAACTGCGCGGTAGCAGCTTGCTGGCACCGTGTGACGTGGCAAAAGTCGAGCGCATGCTGCGCCTTCGTTAATTTAGTCAAGAATAGAGGAAGTAACTCATGGCTCGTGTAAAGCGTGGCGTCATTGCCCGTAAACGTCACAAAAAAATTCTGAAACTTGCTAAAGGCTACTACGGCGCTCGCTCGCGCGTATTCCGTGTTGCCAAGCAAGCGGTAATCAAGGCAGGCCAATACGCCTACCGTGACCGTCGTCAGAAAAAACGTCAGTTCCGCGCTCTGTGGATCGCTCGTATCAACGCTGGTGCACGTATCAACGGTCTGTCCTACAGCCGTTTCATCGCCGGCCTGAAAAAAGCGTCCATCGAGATCGACCGTAAGGTTCTGGCTGATCTGGCAGTGAACGAAAAAGCGGCGTTTGCTGCGATTGTCGAGAAAGCTAAAGCCACCTTGGCTTAAGTACCCCCGACAGTCACCCGGCCTCACCTCTGTGAGGCCAGGTGTTAAACGTCATAAATAGGGGAAGAGCCTTCAAGCTCTTCCCCTATTTTGTATCTGGAGTCT
The DNA here is from genome assembly GCF_059695705.1 of Pseudomonas sp. LBUM1669. Classification (NCBI taxonomy): domain Bacteria; kingdom Pseudomonadati; phylum Pseudomonadota; class Gammaproteobacteria; order Pseudomonadales; family Pseudomonadaceae; genus Pseudomonas; species Pseudomonas sp. LBUM1669. Next base: position 2,503,659 of record NZ_CP166784.1, read on the forward strand.
GTACATGGAAAACCTGGACGCGCTCGTCTCTCAAGCACTAGAGGCTGTGCAAAGCGCTGAAGATATCAATGCCCTGGAGCAAATCCGGGTTCACTACCTTGGCAAGAAGGGTGAATTGACTCAGGTGATGAAGACCCTGGGGAATTTGCCGGCAGAAGAGCGTCCGCAAGTCGGCGCCCTGATCAACGTCGCCAAGGAGCGTGTCACAGAGGTTCTCAATGCCCGCAAGGCACTGTTTGAAGAGGCCGATCTGGCCGCCAAACTGTCTGCCGAGTCCATTGACGTGACCCTGCCTGGCCGCGGCCAGACCTCGGGTGGTCTGCATCCGGTTACTCGTACTCTGGAACGTATCGAACAGTTCTTCACCCACATTGGCTACGGCATCGCCGAAGGCCCTGAGGTCGAAGACGACTACCACAACTTTGAAGCGCTCAACATCCCAGGCCATCACCCGGCCCGGTCGATGCATGACACCTTCTATTTCAATGCCAACATGTTGCTGCGCACTCATACCTCGCCGGTACAGGTCCGCACCATGGAATCGAAACAACCGCCGATCCGCATCGTCTGCCCGGGCCGTGTGTACCGTAGCGACTCCGATATCACCCACTCGCCGATGTTCCATCAGGTCGAAGGCCTGCTGGTCGATCGCGACATCAACTTCGCCGACCTCAAAGGGACCATCGAAGAGTTCCTGCGCGTGTTCTTCGAAAAAGAACTGGCGGTGCGTTTCCGCCCTTCGTACTTCCCGTTCACCGAGCCGTCCGCTGAAGTCGACATGGAATGCGTGATGTGCAGCGGTAAAGGCTGCCGCGTCTGCAAACAGACTGGCTGGCTGGAAGTGATGGGCTGCGGGATGGTTCACCCGAACGTGCTGCGCATGTCCGGGATCGACCCGGAAGAGTTTTCGGGCTTTGCCTTCGGCATGGGCGTTGAGCGTCTGGCCATGCTGCGTTACGGCGTGAACGACTTGCGTCTGTTCTTCGACAACGACTTGCGGTTCCTCGCGCAATTTCGCTAGTCGTAACGAATTCTTAGGAGAGCAGGATGAAATTCAGTGAACAATGGCTGCGTGGCTGGGTAAGCCCGCAGGTAAGTCGCGACGAGCTGGTTGCTCGTCTGTCGATGGCCGGTCTTGAGGTCGATAGCGTTACGCCGGCCGCCGGTGAATTCAGCGGCGTGGTAGTGGGCGAGGTGCTGAGCACCGAGCAGCACCCGGATGCCGACAAGTTGCGCGTTTGCCAGGTCAGCAATGGCTCGGAGACTTTCCAGGTTGTGTGCGGTGCGCCAAACGTGCGCCCGGGCCTGAAGATCCCGTTCGCCATGATCGGTGCCGAACTGCCGGGCGACTTCAAAATCAAGAAAGCCAAGCTGCGTGGCGTTGAGTCCAACGGCATGTTGTGCTCACAAGCCGAGCTGCAAGTCGGCGAAGGCAACGATGGTCTGATGGAGTTGCCGGCGGATGCTCCGGTCGGTCTGGACATTCGTGAGTACCTGAGCCTGGACGACGCCAGTATCGAGGTCGACCTGACCCCGAACCGCGGCGACTGCCTGTCCCTGGCCGGTCTGGCTCGTGAAGTCGGCGCGCTGTATGCCGCTGAAGTCACCCGCCCGGTGGTTGCTGTCGTGCCAGCCGTGCATGACGAAGTGCGTTCGATCGAAGTGCTGGCGCCAGCCGCTTGCCCGCGTTACCTGGGTCGTGTGATCCGTAACGTTGATCTGTCCAAGCCTACGCCACTGTGGATGGTCGAACGCTTGCGTCGTGGCGACGTGCGCAGCATCGACGCGGCCGTCGACATCACCAACTACGTGATGCTGGAACTGGGTCAACCGCTGCACGCGTTCGATCTCGCCGAAATCAATGGCGGCATCCGTGTGCGCATGGCCGAAGAAGGCGAGAAGCTGGTGCTGCTTGATGGTCAGGAAGTCAATCTGCGTAGCGATACGCTGGTGATTGCCGACCACACCCGCGCCTTGGCGATCGCCGGCGTTATGGGGGGCGAGCACAGCGGCGTCAACACCGCGACCACTCGCGATGTATTCCTCGAAAGCGCGTTTTTCGATCAGATTGCCGTCGCTGGCAAGGCCCGCTCCTACGGCCTGCACACCGATGCCTCGCACCGCTACGAGCGTGGCGTGGATTGGCAATTGGCCCGTGAAGCCATGGAGCGCGCCACTGGCCTGCTGCTGGAAATCACTGGCGGCGAAGCTGGCCCGATCATCGAAACCGTCAGCGAACAGCACCTGCCGAAGATTGCTCCGGTCACCCTGCGTGCGCAGCGCATCACTCAGATGCTGGGCATGGAAATGGAGTCGGCCGAAGTCGAGCGTCTGCTCAGCGGCCTGGGCCTGAAGATTGCTGCCGATGGGGCAGGGCAGTGGCGCGTTGAAGTGCCAAGCCACCGCTTCGACATCAGCCTGGAAGTCGATCTGATCGAAGAGCTGGCCCGTCTGTACGGCTACAACCGTCTGCCGGTTCGCTACCCGCAAGCTCGCCTGGCACCGCAAGCCAAAGCCGAAGCGCGTAGCGATCTGCCTGAACTGCGTCGCCTGCTGGTGGCGCGTGGTTACCAGGAAGCGATCACCTACAGCTTCATCGATCCGAAACAATTCGAGTTGTTTAATCCGGGTGTAGAGCCGCTGCTGCTGGCCAACCCGATCTCGAACGACATGGCGGCCATGCGCTCGTCCTTGTGGCCCGGTCTGGTCAAGGCGCTTCAGCACAACCTGAACCGTCAACAGGATCGCGTCCGTCTGTTCGAAAGCGGCCTGCGTTTCGTTGGTCAGCTGGAAGGCCTCAAGCAAGAGCCGATGATTGCGGGTGTTGTTTGCGGTAGCCGTCTGCCGGAAGGCTGGGCTCAGGGTCGCGATGTCGTGGATTTCTTCGACGTCAAAGCCGACGTGGAAGCGGTGCTGGGCTTTGCCGGTGCACTGGGTTCGTTCAATTTCGTGCCGGGCAAACACCCTGCGTTGCACCCGGGTCAAACCGCGCGCATCGAGCGTGAAGGTCGCCTGGTCGGCTTCGTCGGCGCTATCCACCCTGAATTGTCGAAAACCCTCGGTCTCGACCGCCCGGTTTTTGTCTTCGAGCTGGTTCTGGCCGAAGTGGCATTGGGAAAAATGCCTAAATTCCAGGAGTTATCGCGCTTTCCTGAAGTGCGTCGTGACCTGGCACTGATTGCGGCCACGGACGTTGCGGCCAGTGCCGTACTGGACGTAATCCGTGAAAATGCAGGCGAATGGCTCACAGACCTCAGGCTATTTGACGTGTATCAGGGTAAAGGTATTGATCCTGATAGAAAAAGCCTTGCAGTCGGCTTGACCTGGCAGCATCCATCGCGCACTCTTAATGACGATGAGGTGAATACGACGACGCAAAACATCCTCACCTCGCTCGAACAAAGGTTGAACGCCACGTTAAGGAAGTGACGTATGGGGGCTCTGACGAAAGCTGAGATGGCGGAACGTCTGTATGAAGAGCTGGGCCTGAACAAACGGGAGGCCAAGGAATTGGTCGAACTGTTTTTTGAAGAAATCAGGCACGCTCTTGAAGACAACGAACAAGTCAAATTGTCCGGTTTCGGCAATTTCGACCTTCGGGACAAACGCCAGCGGCCTGGCCGCAATCCGAAAACGGGTGAAGAAATCCCGATCACTGCTCGCCGTGTGGTCACCTTTCGTCCAGGGCAGAAGTTGAAGGCCCGAGTTGAGGCTTATGCTGGAACCAAGTCATAACGACGAGCTACCCGTCATCCCAGGCAAACGCTACTTCACCATTGGTGAAGTCAGCGAGCTGTGTGCCGTAAAACCGCACGTGCTGCGCTATTGGGAGCAGGAGTTTCCTCAACTCAACCCCGTCAAACGCCGCGGAAACCGCCGGTATTATCAGCGACAAGACGTGCTGATGATCCGGCAGATCCGTGCGCTTCTTTACGATCAAGGGTTCACCATCGGTGGCGCACGCTTGCGTTTGTCCGGTGATGAAGCCAAAGACGACACCACTCAATACAAACAGATGATTCGGCAGATGATTGCTGAGTTGGAAGATGTGTTGGTTGTTCTCAAGAAATAATTTCCTGCATTTGAATACTTCCAGTTTTCAAAAGCTTGCGATATATTCTTGAGCGTTCTTCGAGATGAGGAACGAGTTTCACGCCTAGTCGGGGCGTAGCGCAGTCCGGTAGCGCACTAGCATGGGGTGCTAGGGGTCGAGTGTTCGAATCACTCCGTCCCGACCATATTTTTCAATGACTTGGGCCAGTGTTAACAGCACTGGCCTTTTTCATGTGCGTAAGATTTGTGTGGCTCCTGGATTTTTCACGCCTGCTTCCTCTTCAAGATTGTAAGGACCGGTCCACGCGAATCGGTTGCTGATACCAAACTTGGCCCAAGGTTTTTCAGCGCTTCGTTTGGGTGCGCTAAATATTTTTCGGACGGTGCCGATATCTCTGATCCATATACCAACGGAGTGCCAGCGCATGGAAGTGAGCAATACCCAAGGCGAGTATCAGAAGCCCAAGAACCTGGCCGGTCTGGGGCGTCGATGGGGAGGACAGATGATTGACTCCATGATCACTGTTTTCCTCTTTTTCTTCATAGGGCGATCCGCCGATTTTGTTGGCTTGCCGTCTACTGTGGTCGGCGCGCTCGCTCTCGGCTCGGGCGTGGCGTATTACCTGTTTTCCGATGCAATACCGAACGGCCAAAGCCTTGGCAAAAAGTTGTTGGGCATGTCAGTGATTGATGAGCGCAGCTACCTCAGTTGTAATCTCTATCAATCTTTCATGCGAAACATCACGACGCCTTTCCTGAGTATTTTTGACTGGATATTCATTTTTTTTGGCTCGCGGAAACGATTGGGTGACATGCTCGCATCGACGATCGTTATTCGGTCCAAATAAAGATTAATGCATCGGCGCCGGACTCAAATGGAATTGAAGATATGCATACCTCACATTGCGAGTCTCTTGCTGGCGACGTTTCTCTTTGGTTGTAGCAGTGCCCCAAAGGAAAAGACAGAATTTGAGAAGCAGGTCGATGCGGTGCCAATGCCCACGACCGAAGCTGACCGCCTGGAGCAATGCAAGAACCTCAGCAACATGTATCTTTTCGAGTTGCTGGGCTCTGGCGATACGATGGGGGTTTCGTCACTGTTCCAGTCTCGGGAGCCTTCGCGGGCCATAGCCCTCTACCAGCGTATGATCGCGATAAGCTGCACCAGAGCGGAAAGACAACCGTGGCTGGCGTTATAGGCTCAACGGATCAGATCAATGTATTCCCGTGACCGATTCGCTTGAGCTGGCAATTGAAGCAAGCACTGCCCTGCAGAAGGGTTACTCAATGTTGAAGAAACAGCCGGAAAACAAAGCAGCGACTGCTGCTGAAATCGAGCGCTCCATCCAGGCCCTGAACAAAATGGCAGAACGCCTTTGGGGTGAAGGCCGGGAAGTTGAGGCGAAAGCCCTCCTCGATGCCTTGGATTCGCTAAACCGGGCACTGGACCGAATCAGGATTGGCGAAAGTCGCAGGGTTGCGACGCTCCACTAATACGGACTAGGGGCTCACCGCTTACTGCTCCGGCTTTGTTTTCTCATCGCCCGAGCCACTCGAGCTAGCCGCATCTTTTTCGATCTCCTCCGACTCCGCACCAGAATTAGACCCCGCAGCTTCCTCACCCTTTTTGTCGGCCTTTTCCTTGTTGGACTCACCCCCCTGGTTAAGCCCCGGAAGAGCACTTGGTGGAATAGTGGCGTCCTCCGTGACCTTCTCGGCCGCGAGCGTGTAAAGCGAGCAGACCGACAGGAGGCTTGCGAGTGTAAGAGCGGCAATTTTGCTATTCATGGTTTGCGCCTACCGTGCGAGTGGATGTATGCATTTGAAGAGCGCGGATGATGAAGGTGCTGATGCCAGGACGAGCGGTACAAGGGAGGGACACTTGAATTGACAAAAAAACGTCAAGCCGCGGCTTCCAGCGTATCGAGATCCAAAAGGGTGAAGTAACCCACATCCGGCCTCCACCCAGCCGTGTCGATAAGCATCACATTGCCAAGCCTGACGGGCTTACGAATGGGCGTATGCCCGACAATCAGCGCGCGCAATCCCTCAACGCCCTGCCTCTCCCTCTGCTCGAGCCGGCTTCGTGACCACATGCAACGGTTCCGCACCTGCATCAGGCGCGGGCTGCTCTCTGGCGATTCCAATTCACCGACCAACTGCCCCCATGATGGAAACGGACAATCGGCATGCACGATCCCAATAAGTCCTTGTGCTGTTTCGACTTCAATTGCGATAGGCAACTCGGCGAACTTCGTGGCGAACTGTTTCTGCTCGGACAGCGACAGGCCCGTAAACCATAAGCCGCCGTTGAAGATCCAGCTATCAACGTCACAGCTATCGAAGTGAACCACGTAGTCGTCATGGTTGCCGCACACTGCGTGGAACCACGGCTTGTCCAGCCAATCGAGCGCGGCGCGGCATTCGGGGCCGCGGTCAATCAGATCGCCAACGCTGAACAGGCGATCGACCTTGGAGTTGAATCTGGCTGCATCCAGAGCAGCCTGCAACCGAGTGAAGTGACCGTGTACGTCGCCGACTGCGTAATCTCGGCCAACCGTGTTTGCGGCGAAGTGCTTCACCCGCGTCACCTCTGAGATTTCGAACATGGCAGTGCCTCATCCGCCAATCGCCGGCGAGTTCGTGTTCAGTTGAGTTTAGGCCGCGTCGGCGCAAATCGCGGGCAAGGCTTTAGCGATAGGACTTCGGGTTGATGACAAGGAATTAAAGGAAACCCGGCATTGCGCCGGGTTTTTATCGTCAGGGGCAGTGTTAGTAGCCGGCCACTTGGGCGAGGTGGTTGTCCTGCGCCACGGTGATGAAGTGCAGTGGAAGGTGTGGTTGTTCATCAGGGGTGCGAATTTCGACACTACCGACGATTTGAAGGTGTCGCTCACTCAGTCCAGTCGACTCTTCTGCCTTTGCCATAGCCATTTTTCTCGCGTGGTTCGCTGCGATTTCATTGAGAGTTGACACGTTACATCTCCGGGGGGACTGACCAAGCGTTGATTAGATTGCTGCCGCGTCAGAATTACGTCGTTCTGGGGCTACAAGACCGGCTTGTGCAATCGCTAAGCCAGACAGGGCCGCCTTTTGTGCGCCGGATTTCATAGGCGACGAATGGTTGTCACGGAGTTATTGGTTGCTCCAGACATAGACGCGCAAATACACGACGCCACGCGCTATATATTCCATATGGATATAAATAGATAATTATATATTCCTTTTGTAGTTTGTTTGGCTGGTGCACTTTGAAGGCCTGCGCATCCATGCGGATGTGTCCGATACCAGACAGGAAGCCTCAACATGACCATCAAAGCGATCAACGTCCGCAACCAGTTCAAAGGCGTCATCAAGGAAATCGTACAGGGCGAAGTGGTGTCCGAAATCGACGTGCAAACTGCGTCCGGCATTGTTACCTCGGTGATTACCACCCGCTCGGTGCGCGACCTTGAATTGAAAGTGGGCAGCGAAGTGATTGCCTTCGTCAAATCCACCGAGGTGTCGATCGCCAAGCTCTGAAGAACCCGTTCGAAATCCAACATCTGTGGCCTCGGCTAATGCCGGTAACGACGAAAATCCTGTAGGAGCGAGGCTTGCCCGCGAAGAATGCACCGAGGTTTTTCAGGTGTTACGCGTCATCGTTCTTCGCGGGCAAGCCTCGCGCCTACAGGTTCTGTGTTTTGACTTCTGAACGAGGCGCTGCTGGCCGGCGCGCTGGATGTGGTGTCGGCCGGCGTGCCGCCGATGCTGACCATCTGGGACCGGACCAAGGGCAAGCAGAACGTCAAGGCCATCGCATCGCTCGGGTCGATGCCCAATTACCTGCTGACCAATAATCCAAACGTGAAGAGCCTCAAAGACTTCACTGAAAAAGATCGCATCGCGGTGCCGGCGGCGGGGGTAGGTTTCCAGTCACGCACGTTGCAGATCGAGACGGCCAAGCAGTTCGGCGCTGAACACTACAAAAAGTTTGACGACATCTCGATCAGCCTCGCCCGCCCGGATGCGACGTCAGCGCTGATTGCCGGCGGCTCGGAGATCAACTCACATTTTTCCAGCCCGCCGTTTCAGTACCAGGAATTGCAAAGCCCCAACGTACACAAGGTGCTGAGTTCCTACGACGTATTGGGTGGTCAGGCCACGTTCAACGTGCTGTACATCAGCGAGAAATTCCACGACGAGAACCCGAAAACCTACAAAGCGTTTTACGCGGCGCTGGCCGAGGCCGAGCAAATCATCAAGGCCGACAAGCCCGCCGCTGCGCAGACCTATATCCGCGTGGAGCAATCGAAACTATCCTTGCCGTGGGTAGAGAAAATTGTCGCAGACCCCGAAATCGACTTTACCGTAGTACCACAACGCACCTTTATCTGCGCCGAGAAACTCCAGCAACTGGGCGTGCTGAAAAACAAGGCAGACAGCTGGAAAGATTAATTTTTTGAGGAAGCACATGGCGGTGCAGGCAGTTGAGAAAAGACCGGACATCATGCAAAAGCAGAGCTACCAACTGCTGGAAGTCGCCCACGGCAAACCGATCAAACTCTGGACCGAAGGCGTCCCGGTAGAAAACGAAGCCAGGCAGCAATTGATCAACACCGCGAAGATGCCGTTCATCTTCAAACACCTGGCGGTGATGCCCGACGTGCACCTGGGCAAGGGCTCGACCATCGGCAGTGTGATTCCGACGGTGGGCGCGATCATTCCCGCCGCTGTCGGCGTGGACATTGGCTGCGGCATGATCGCCACGCGCACGTCTCTGACCGCCGCTGATTTGCCGGACAATCTGCATGGATTGCGCTGCGCAATCGAAAAAGCGGTGCCCCATGGCCGCACCGTTGGTCGTGGAGTGCGGGACAAAGGTGCCTGGGACAGCGTCCCCAAGCAGGCCGATCAGGCCTGGGCTGCGCTGGACCCACGGTTCAAGGCGATCACCGACAAATACCCGAAACTCGCCAGCACCAACAATCGCGGGCACCTGGGTACGCTGGGCAGTGGTAACCACTTCATTGAGGTGTGCCTGGATGAAACCAACCGGGTCTGGTTCATGCTGCACAGCGGTTCACGCGGGGTCGGCAATGCCATTGGCAACCTGTTTATCCAACTGGCTCAGGCCGACATGCGCCAGCACATCGCCAATCTGCCGGACCGCGACCTGGCCTACTTCGAGGAAGGTAGCCGGCATTTTGATGATTACGTCGAAGCCGTCGGTTGGGCCCAGGATTTCGCCAGACAGAACCGCGCGCTGATGATGCACGCGGTGATTCAGGCGACACGCAAAGTGATCAGCAAGCCGTTCGAAGTCGCCCTGGAGGCGGTGAACTGTCACCACAACTATGTGCAGAAAGAGCGGCACTTTGGTCAGGATATTCTGGTCACCCGCAAGGGCGCGGTGTCGGCGCAGAAGGGCGAGTTGGGGATCATTCCGGGATCGATGGGGGCGAAAAGTTTCATCGTTCGCGGGCTCGGCAACGAGCAATCGTTCTGCTCCTGCAGCCACGGCGCCGGTCGCGTCATGAGCCGCACCGAAGCGAAAAACCTGTTTACCGTCGAAGACCAGATCCGCGCTACCGCCCACGTCGAGTGCCGCAAGGATGCGTCCGTCATCGATGAAATCCCGATGGCCTACAAAGACATCGACCACGTCATGTACGCCCAGCGCGAACTGGTTGAGGTCGTGCACACCTTGCGCCAGGTGGTTTGCGTGAAGGGTTAGGTTTTGCGCGTAAGAATGAAGATGAAACAGCCAGCGATTGAACTGAACGTCAGGTGACCCTCGATGACAACGCGCAAGGCTATGGGCCGAGATTCGAGTGCGAAGGTTCTCTTCCAGCGCCGCACCTGCTTATTGTCCAAGTCGATTCAGCGTATGCCCCATCGGATCAAGCGACACACTGATAAACCCATCCAATGGTCGATTCAGCTCTTCAACCAGCAGAATCGTCGCAGCGGTCGACAGCGCACATAACAGCAACACCACGACAATCGTGCCATTGCGCGGAGAGAACAACCCGAATGATCCGAAGATTATCGCCAGCCATGACGTCAGAATAACCAGCATGACAGGCGGGATCGATTGATTGGACTGAAGCAGGGTCAGCCAGCGTGCAGCGAACACAGTATCCATGATCTGCAAGGCGGACGCCTTGAGTGTACGCTGGCTGTCGGTCGTGGGAGAGAGTGCTTCCACTTGGCGTTGCAGCGCCTCAGAGCGGGCTATCGCTTCGGGGGCGTCGAGTTTTTCCAATTGAGTTCGGTTGCGCGAGGCAAGCATTTGCACGACTTCAGCGTAATTGTGCTTAAGACGAGTGCGGATCTCTTGAGTGTCCGGTCCATAGCGGGCCAGCACCCGATCGAACTGAACTACCTCGGCCGCTGCGCCCTCCAGTTCGGCGTTGGCCGTGTCGAAAGTACTTTTGGCGGACGAGACGAGCAGACCCAGAACTAGCGCCGACATGGTTGCGATCAGGCCGGTGGCGAGCTTTACGACGGCGATGGAGTCATCGCTCAGGTGTTGACTGGGCAATCGCTCCCGCACGTAAGAGCCAAGTAAGGCGGCGCCGAACAGGCAAGCGAACACGATCAGGGCAACGACCAAGTCAGTCAAGTTCAGTCTCCATTGTCATCTGGGAGGCGGTTATTACTGGTATTTGATGACAATTCCTTTGAGTTTTCGGCCCTGAATGGTTTCTATGTCACGACTCCACAACGGTCCGCTGACATAGGCGGCCACCGGCTGAATATGGTCATAAACCACCACCACCGCGTCGCCACCGAGTTTGGCAGATTCCTCCCGGAGTTTTTGCTCTACGTCGGTAATTGGCGGGGCGGGGTCGACGCTCGCATCAATAAGCACTTCCCCCAATCGAATGTGCGGACGCAGCGGTTCAGTACGCAACACCACGACTTCGCTGGCCAGCGTCGGCGCAGGATGCTCGACGCCCACATACGCGGTGGTCTGCGCATCGACAGTGGCGCAACCGCTCAGCGCCAGCAGGGTGGCGGTCAGCCCTGCCGCCAGCAGTGACAGTTTCAAACGGGTGGACCAGAGCGCGTCATGAGCAGGCATGGTGGTTTCCTCCAAAGGGTCGCTGCTAGGCGGGGTTGCTTGTTGACGGTAGCAGACGGTCCGGGAGTTTCCACAAAGCCCATCCCTTTCAGGCCGGGCTTTTTACACCTGAAAGGTCACTGATCCTTTTCGCAGTTCACCATCCACGACACACCGAACCGATCCACCAGCATTCCGAAACGCGCCGCCCAGAAGGTTTTTTCCAGTGGCATTTGCACGTTGCCGTCTTCTGATAACGCGCCGAAGACGCGCTCGGCTTCGGCAATGCTGTCGACGTTCAGCGAGACCGAACAACCGCTCATGTCATCCGTGGGGCGATCCGGTGTGGTGTCCGAGCCCATGATCGCCTGATCGCCCACGGCCAGACGGGTATGGATGATCAAGTTGTGGTAGTCCGAGGGAAAGTGCTCGCGCGCCGGGCTTTCGCCGAAGGTCATCATCATTTCGATCTGGCCTTGCAGGGCTTGCTCATAGAAAGTGAAGGCGGCTTTGCAGTCGCCGTTGAAGATGAGGTAGGGATTGATTTTCATTTTTTGCTCCCGGTAACCGTGGGACTGGAGGCCCACATTGGTCTATGAATGGACTCCAAGTAGCAAAGCGTTAGACGTGGGCTCGTGCCGGGTTTGTTTAGACGTTTTTTTTATGGGAGGGGCGGGGCTTATTGCTTGAAAGCTCAGGCCACCGCACGCATGGCAGGCGACGGGCGCAGCAAGCGCTCGACGGCGCCGGTCACCAGGTTTTCCAGCAGCTCATCGCGTTGCGCTTCATCCAGTGGATGTTGCGCCAGCCAGCCGGGTGCGCTGTTGAGCAAGTTGGCGATGGCGTGTCCGGCGGCCATCAAACCCTGTTCGCCGAGGCGGGATGGGGCGCCGAGCATCTTCAGCAGCGTGCGCTCGTATTGCTCGCGCAATTGTTGAACACGCGCTTGTTGCTCGTCGTTCAGGCAGCCGCTGTCGCGCTCCGCCAGGCGAAAATGCCAAGGCATTTCCCGGTGCAGATTCAGGTGAGCGCGGATCAGGTTGGGCAGTTTGTCGCGTTTCGCCGAGGCCTTTTGATCGATGCGCCCCAGGGTCGACAGCAGTTCTTCGTAGAACTCCTCGATCAGGTCGAACAGCAAGTGCTGCTTGCTCGGGTAATGGTGATACAACGAGCCCGGGGACAGCCCCAGGCACGTTGCCAGCTCACGCATGCCGACCTGCCCGAACCCCTTGCTGGCAAACAACTCCAGCACGATGTCCCGGTACTCGGCGAAGCGCGAGCAACGCTCAGGCATAGGCATGGAAGCCACGTCCTGTCTTGCGTCCCAGGTAGCCGGCGGCGACCATCTCCTTGAGCAGCGGAGCGGGGCGGTATTTGCTGTCGTTGAAGCCGTCGTAGAAGGCTTCGAGAATCGCCAGCACGGTGTCCAGACCGATCAGGTCGGCCAACGCCAGCGGGCCGATCGGCTGGTTGCAGCCCAGGCGCATGCCGGCGTCGATGTCATCGGCGCTGGCCAGGCCTTCCTGGAATACCAGAATCGCTTCATTGATCATTGGCACCAGAATCCGGTTAACCACGAAGCCCGGGCGGTTGCCGGCGGTGATCGCGGTTTTGCCGAGGGTGGTGGCCATGGCCAGCGCCAGGGCGTGGGTCGCGTCGCTGGTTTGCAGGCCGCGAATCACTTCGATCAGGCCCATCACCGGCACCGGGTTGAAGAAGTGCAGGCCGATGAAACGCTCAGGCTGGCTGACGCTGGCGGCCAGTTGCGTAATCGACAGCGACGAAGTGTTGGAGGCAATCACACACTCGGCGCTGACCTGCGCGGCAATCTGTTGCAGCACGCGCAGTTTCAAGTCGAGGTTTTCGGTGGCGGCTTCGATCACCAGCTGCACGTTGTGCAGGCTGCTGTAGTCGGTGCTGGTGCGGATCCTGGCGAGGGCGTCGAGCTTTTGCGATTCGGTCAGGGTTTCCTTGGCAATCTGCCGGTCGAGGTTTTTGCCAACGGTGGCCAGGGCCTTTTGCAGCGCGCTCTCGGAGATGTCGATCAAGGTCACGTTGAAGCCGGACAAGGCGCAGACTTGCGCAATGCCGTTGCCCATGGTGCCCGCGCCGATCACGCCGATGTTTTGCAGATTCATGTTCCGTCCTTCCGATCAAACCCCGCGATACCTTGGCCGCCGCAACGGCCGAAGGCGTACTATTGGCCGCGAGTCTAGAACCGGCAGTGCGGTTGTTCTATGCCGCAACTGTTCAACGGTGCTGGTGTTTTTTGCCATTCGGGCGATGGGGAGAGAAGCGTTCAAATGCGGGAAAAGGACTCGGTGGCGGCCTACTTCGTGCAGGCAATGATCCATGGGCAAGGGCACAATCCGCAGCGTTCGCGAGCTGCGCTGGAAGAAGCGGGCATCGCCCCGGCATTGATCGAGCAGCCGACCGCACGCGTGCCGGCCAGCGCGTTTGCTGCGCTATGGCTGATTCAGATCCGCGAAATGAACGATGAATTTTTCCGCCTCGACTCCCACGGCATGCCGCCCGGTAGCTTCGCGCTGATCTGTCGCGGCTTGATCCAGGAACCCGACCTGCACAAAGCCATGCGCCAGTGCCTGGCCAACTTCGCCCTGTTCCTGCGCGACTTTCGCGGCACGCTGACCGTGCGCGGCAAACGCGCGATCATCAGCCTGGACACCCACGCGCAAAACGAAGACGCAAGCCGTTTCGGTGAAGAGACGTTCCTGGTGTTGATGATCAGCCTGCTGTGCTGGCTCGGCGGGCGGCGCATTCCCATCGACCGCGCGGACTTTCGCCATGAGCGTGTTTCCCTCAGCGACGACCGATTGCTCTGGGGCCCCAACCTGACCTTCGGCGCCGAGCGCACCGAAATCGAATTCGCCAGCCACTACCTGCGCCTGCCGGTGGTCCAGGACCTGGCCTCACTGAAAGTATTCCTGCGCACGGCACCACAATGGCTGGTGATCCGCTTTCGCAACCAGCACGGCCTGGCGTCGCAAGTCCATCAGCGCCTGCGCAACAGCCATTACAGCCAATGGCCAACCTTGCAGGCGTTCGCCCTGGAACAACACCTGAGCCCCAGCACCTTTCGCCGCAAACTGGAGCGGGAAGGGTGCTCGTATCAGGAGATCAAGGACGAAGTGCGGCGCGGGGTGGCGTTTGAGCAGTTGCGTGAGAGCCGGGCGAGTATCAGTGACATTGCTGAACAGCTGGGGTTTCAGGAGCCGAGTGCGTTTCATCGGGCGTTCAAGAAGTGGACGGGGGAGAGTCCGGGGCGATATCGGGCACGGTTTCAGGATTCTCAGTGAGGGTTTTGAGCGGGCATTTTGTGAGCGACCTGACTCGGCTGTTTAACCATGAAAGGGTGCTTGTTTAAAACCCATCAACGTTACGTCCTGAAAGCTACAAAACCTTGCGCCGTTGCCTACGGCTACGCCAGAATCCGCCGGCTTGTGCGGTTTGACCCCGGACTCTATCGTTTCCCTGCCACTGCTCATCAGTGGTCGGGTTTAGTCGCCCGTTGTAGTCAAGTCGCACGATGTCTCTATCAGTCGGGTATCCCATCCTGCTCCTGATGGTGGCTGTGCGCAGGGCGCCTTCGGGCGCGCCGATTTCTTGGCTCATCGGTCGACTAACCTGTGCACAGCTGCCTCCATTTCGTTTAGTCGCGAACAGGTTGCAGCCTCACTCATAGATGAGGTTAGAGCCAATGTTCAAGGTAACGCCCAACCCACCGGACACCGATCCGGTCTCCCCCTACGAACTCGATTCAAAGAAGCTCAACGAAGCCGCCGAGCGCGCGCTCGACTTCCACTTTCCGTCAAATGCCGACATCAAAGCCACTCCGCGAACACGCAGCACGCTGTTTTCCGTAGACCCCGAGGCCACGGCCGAAACCCTGGCGGTTTATCTGGTCGAGACCCTGGCCTCGGTCGATGTGATGGTTCACCAGTTGGTGGATCATTTGGAAGGTGAGTCGCGTTATGCGCTGTTGGGTATTTCCAACAGCATCATGATGGCGGAGATCACGGCGAACCGGGTGTTGGATAAGATTGATTTGCCCGAGTAGGGGCGGATTGCTGGGGTGAGTGGGTAACCGATGTTGGGTGTGCAGCAGTGCCTTTTTTGGGGCCGCTGCGCGACCCAGCGGGAGCAAGCTCCCTCGCCACAGTTGTTTCTCGCCTGTGGAATTTCCGGCTGACGTACCATGACGACGTTGTCGTGATTAGCGACCCTCATCTGCCGAGTTCATCAATCCATGCCTGCGGCACTATCCCGTTTCACCTCACTACTCGACCAGGCCCGACGCGCTTTGCTCCTGGTCTGGGGCACCTCTCGCGGTTTGTTTCTCGGCCTGGTCCTGGCCACCCTGATCGCCGGTGTCCTCCCGGCCCTGGCCGCGTGGTTGGGCCAACGCATCGTCGACGCAGTGGTTTTGGCCATGCAATTGCACGCGCAGCAGGGCAGTGCGCCGTTGGGGCCGGTGGTGCGTTACGTGCTGTTCGAGGCTGGCGTGCTGGCGTTGCTGTCCGGGACGCAGCGGGCGTTGTCGGTTCAGCAGTCTTTGTTGCGGGTGCAGTTGGGGCAGAAGGTCAACACGATGATTCTGGAGAAGGCCCAGACGTTGTCGCTGGTGCAGTTCGAGAATTCCGAGTTCTACGACAAGTTGGTGCGGGTGCGGCGCGAGGCGTCGACGCGGCCTTTGGCGTTGGTGATGAAGTCGTTGGGGTTGATCCAGAACCTGATCGTTTTAATCAGCTTCGGCGTGTTGCTGGTGCATTTTTCGCCGTGGGCCCTAGTGCTGCTGGTGGTGGGGGCGCTGCCGGTGTTTTTCGCCGAGGCGCATTTTTCCGGGGATGCGTTCAGGCTGTTCACGAGGCGGGCGCCGGAGAGTCGGCAGCAGAATTACATCGAGACGCTGCTCTCCCACGAGGGCTACATCAAAGAGGTCAAGCTGTTCGGCTTCGCGCCGCTGCTGTTGAAGCGTTATCGCGAGACGTTTGCCCGTCTCTATGCCGAGGACCGGCGCCTGACCTTGCGCCGCGATGGCTGGGGATTTGTCCTTGGGTTGCTCGGTACTGCCGCGTTTTACCTGGCCTATGCGTGGGTGGTGGTCGATACCGTCCACGGCCAAATCAGCCTCGGGCAGATGACCATGTACCTGGTGCTGTTCAAGCAGGGGCAGACGGCGGTGAGCAGCAGTTTGAGCGCCATCAGCGGTCTCTACGAGGATGGGTTGTACCTGTCGAGCCTTTACGAATATCTGGCCGAACCGGTGGTGGCCGATGCCGGGCATCTCACGGTGGGGGCGGTGCCGGGTGACGGTTTACGATTCGAGAACGTTGGCTTCCGTTATCCGGGGGCAAGCCGAGCGGCTCTTGAAGGCATCGACTTGCACCTGGTGCCAGGGCGCAGTATGGCGCTGGTGGGGGAGAACGGTTCGGGCAAGACCACGCTGATCAAGTTGCTGACCCGTCTGTATCGGCCCGATCAGGGTCGTATCCTGCTCGACGGCAGCGATTTGCAGGCCTGGGAAGAAGACGCGCTGCGCCGGCGCATCGGCGTGATCTTTCAGGATTACATCCGCTACCAGTTCTCCGTCGGCGAGAACATCGGCGTCGGCGATACGCTGGCGTTCAACGATGAACAACGCTGGAAGGAAGCGGCCACCGAAGGCATGGCCGCGCCGTTCATCGAGGGGCTGGATCGAGGTTACGCCACGCAATTGGGGCGCTGGTTTGCCGGTGGCCAGGAGTTGTCCGGCGGGCAGTGGCAGAAGATCGCCCTGTCTCGCGCTTACATGCGCCGTAACGCCGACATCCTGATTCTGGACGAGCCGACCTCGGCACTCGACCCGGCGGCGGAAGCGGCGGTGTTCGAGCATTTCAGCGAGCACACCGAAGGCCGCATGACGTTGCTGATTTCGCACCGGTTTTCCAGCGTGCGCAATGCCGACCACATCATCGTGCTGGATCAGGGAGCGATCCTCGAGCGCGGCGATCACGACAGTCTGGTGGCGGCGGGCGGGCGTTATGCGCAGCTGTTCAACCTGCAAGCCCGGGGTTACCGCTAGGCCCGGCGATTTGCGCTGGTTTGCCCTTCATCAAGCTTTCGAGGGCCTGACGGTATTGGCTGCCGCCCAGGCTCATGCTGTTGTTGTGCGTACCGCCGGGTATCAACAGCAGGCGCTTGGGTTCGTTGGCGGCATTGAATAGTTGCTGGCTGAACCGCGAGGGCATGAGCGGATCGGCCAGGCCATGGACCACCAGCAGCGGCATGTCGATGTCGACGATCTTGTCGATGGAGTCGAATTTCTGCGACAGCAGCCAGCGCACCGGTAACCATTTCACCGGCAGGTTGCTGTCGGCCACTTGCGCCACGGCATCGCCCAGCGAGGTGAAGGTGGACTCGATCACCAGACCGCGCACCGGTATCGCGCTGTGGTCCTTTTTCGCCTGCGCCGCCAGGTCTGCGGCGAGGTCGATGGCCACCGCGCCGCCCAGGGAATGGCCATAGATCAGGCGCTTGTTGGCGTCCGGTTGCATCGCCTTGAAGCGCTCCCAGGCGACGCGGGCGTCTTCGTAGACACTGGCTTCCGACGGCAGATCACCCTTGCTCTGGCCGAAGCCACGGTAGTCGATGGCGAGCACCGAATAACCCATGGCCCGCAACTGCTCGATGCGGAACGCCTGGCCGGTCAGGTTCCAGCGCACACCGTGCAAATACAGGATCGACGGCGCATCGCGACGCGCGGCCGGCCACCACCAGGCATGCAGGTTTTGCCCGGCCTTGAAGCTGGCAGGCTTGATATCGAACTCCTGAACGTCCCTCGGCAAACCGCGATACCAGCCGGCGGTGCCCGGCTCGATGCGGAACAACAATTCGCGCTCTTTGTATTTGAGGACGCCGCAACCCACGGGCAAGCCGACGACCAGCGCGGCCATGCACAGCAGCGGCAGCCAGCGACGGCGCAGGCGAGTGAGAAGGGGAGCGGGCATTTGTGTCGTTCGCCGAAAAAACTTAAGCTCGGTTTTTAACAGACGCGTGGTGCGGACAGGAATCTTTTCGACCTGTGGGAGCCAGCTTGCTCGCGCCCACAGGGGATCAGTCCATGCGCAGCACAATCTTGCCGATGTGATCGCCGGCTTCCATTCGTGCGTGGGCCTGCGCCGCGTCGGTGTACGGGTAAACCTTGTCGATCATCGGCAGGCAACGCCCGGCAGCCAGTACCGGCCACACGTACTCGCGCAGCTGTTCGGCGATCGAGGCTTTTTCTTCACGGGTGCGCGAGCGCATCAGCGAGCCGGTGATCGTCGCGCGTTTGCCCATGATCGCCATCAGGTCAACATCGTTGGCACGGGCACCGCCGAGGAAGCCGAGCATCACCAGGCGACCTTCCATGCCTAGGGCCGCGATGTTCTGATTCAGGTACGAGCCGCCCATGATGTCGAGGATCACGTTGACGCCTTTGCCGGCGGTTTTTTCCTGGATGACCTGGACGAAATCCTGGTCGCGGTAGTTGATCGCCTCGGCGCCCAGTTTGCGAATCGCCGCGCACTTTTGCTCACTGCCCGCCGTGGCGAAGGCCTTGACGCCGAACTCGCGGCAGAGCATCAGCGCCGTGGTGCCGATGCCGCTTGTGCCGCCGTGGATCAACGCGCGCTGGCCTTTGCTGGCGCCGCCTATATCGAACAGGTTGGCCCACACGGTGAAGAACGTTTCCGGGACGGCCGCTGCATGCACCCAATCCATGCCTTCAGGGATCGGCAGCGTCTGGCTGGCCGGTGCGACGCAATACTGCGCGTAACCGCCGCCGTTGGTCAGCGCACAGACGTTGTCGCCGACGATGAATTCGCTGACGCCGGTGCCGATGGCGACCACTTCACCGGCCACTTCCAGCCCGGGAATCGGGCTCATGCCGGGTTTCATCGGGTACTTGCCGGCGCGTTGAATCACATCGGGGCGGTTGACCCCGGCGGCGTGCACACGAATCAGCACTTCGCCTGCGCCGGCCGTGGGCACCGGTTCCTGGCGCGGCTTCAACACCTCAGGGCCGCCGGGTTCGGTGATTTCAATCAGGGTCATGGTGTGGGGCAACGTCATGTCGGAGTCCTGTCGGGAAAGCATCTGTAAATGGGATCGCATCAGTGAACCAATAATTCAGTCCAAACCACCGACCCCCTGTAGGAGTGAGCCTGCTCGCGATAGCGGTGTGTCAGCCACATTGATGCTGGATCTGCCTACGTCTTCGCGAGCAAGCCCGCACATTGTTTGATTTGTTCAGCAACCGAATGGCCTGTTCCAGCAACAGTGCAACCACAATGGCGCCCGCCGCAATCACAAACAACAACCCATGCTGACCGCCGCTGGCATTGAACAACGCCGAATATGCAAACCCTGCGATCGCCTGAAACGTGGCGAACGACACCGTCGCGCGGCTCCAGGCAATCTGCTGCTGGTGATGGTTCGGCAGCAGTTCGTGAACCCGGGCCAGCGCCAGAGGAACGATGCCCGGCGGGAACGAACCGAGGATCACGGCCAGCAAGGCCAGCGCCGTGAACGAGCTGGAAATCGACAGCAGGCCAACGGCAATCGCCTGCACCACCAGCACCAGGCGGATGCTCAATTTCGCACCGAGTTGATCGGCCAGAAAACCGTAACTCACCGGCCCGATGATCGCACCCAGTCCGTATATCACCCAGATCAGCGCGCCGACATGCGGCCCGGCGCCGAGCCCGCGGGCCACGTAATCGACCAGAAACACCATGGCCGGCACCAGCCCGGCGGCCATGAAGGCGTATTGGGCGAACAGCAGGTAAACCCCTGCGTCGGTCGGCGTGGTGGTTTGCTCGATCGATACCTCAACCGCTTGATGATGCGCCTCTTTTGGCCAGCCGAACCAACTCGTGGCCGTCAGAAGCAGTGACAGCAGACCCAGGCCAAACCAGGTTTGCTGCAGGCCAAGGCTCAGCAGCGGCGGCACAATCGTCCCCGAGCCGGCAATGCCCAGGCCGATGCCCAGGAAAATCGCACCGCTGGCCAGACCTCGGCGGGACGTCGGCACATGGGGCAACACCGTCGCCGCCACCAGCACCATGATCGCGCCGCCGGCAACGCCGGACAGCAAGCGCCAGCCGAAGAACCAGCTCACCGACAACGGAAAACCACAGGCGAAAAACGACAAGGTCACGGCCAGCATCATCAGGCGCAACGCGGTTTTGTTCGAGGTGCGGTTGGCCAATGGCCGGCCGATCAGCGCACCGATCAGGTAACCGACGAGGTTGGCGGCGCCGAGGTAAACCACGTCGTTGGCGGAAAACCAGTGCGCCTGGATCAACGAGGGAATCAGTGGCGTGTAGGCAAACCGCGCCAGGCCGATGCTGACCAGGCTGGCGCTGAGGCCGGCGAAGATCGGCAGCCAGATCGCGCTGCGCGGGGTGGTCGATGTGCTGTGCATGGGAAAGGTCCTGAAAGGTTTACGCTGGCCTCAAGACTATCCCGATCAGTTGATGTAATAACGCAGCGAGTTTGCGCTATGGTGATGCAATTGTGCATCAGTGGGGGGCGGTATGAATTGGGATGACGCACGGGTGTTTCTGGCGGTGTGCCGAGCGTCGACGCTCCGGGGCGCGGCGCGGGTGCTGGGGGTCGATCAGGCCACGGTCGGCCGACGGATCACGGCGCTGGAAAAGTCATTGAGTGCGACGCTGTTTCTGCGCACTTCTGAAGGCTATGCGCTGACGGCAGTGGGGGAGGCGGCGCTGACGGCCGTGGAAAAAATGGAGCATTCAGCAATGGAGCTGGAGCGGCGGATTCAAGGGCTCGACGATCGACTGACCGGGCTGGTGCGGGTCAGCACCACCGATTCCCTGGCCATCGATTTTCTGATCCCGGCCATGGCCCACTTGCATGAACAGCACCCCGACGTGCGCGTGCAACTGGACGCCTCCACGCAGATCCTCAGCCTGGCCAAACGCGAAGCCGACATCGCCGTGCGCAACACCCGGCCGGACAACCCGGACCTGATCGCCCGTCGCATCGCACGCTGGCCGGTGGGCTTGTTTGCTTCTCGGGATTACGTGGATGCCCATGGCGTGCCAGCGCCAGGCTCGGCGTTCGAAGGGCATGATCTGGTGGTGTATCAGCCATATCTGCAAGGCAACAAAGACATGACCCTGGTCTCGGAACCGTTGGGGCGCGGGCGGATTGTGGCGAGTCTGAGTTCCAGTCTGCTGGTGCGCCGATCCATCGCGGCGGGGCTTGGGGTCGGGGAAATTCCGGTGTACATGGGGGAGAGGGACGGGCTGGTCAGGCTATGGCCGGAGCGCACACGACCGGTGCCGTATGACGTCTGGCTGGTGACCCACGCGGACTTGAGGCACACCGCCAGGGTCCGTGCGGTCATCGATGAAATTGTCGCGGTGTTTTCCGGTACCGGCGAGTGAGTCGCCGCTAACCGAAGAACTAACACAACCCCTGTGGCGAGGGAGCGTGCTCCCGTTGGGCTGCGAAGCAGTCCCCTTCTCTTCAGTCAGATAGGGGGCTGCTCCGCAGCCCAGCGGGAGCAAGCTCTTATCAAACAAAAAATAACCCATTGTTTTTGCTCTTGAAAAATCATGCTGCTTTGACCAGTTGCATGCCTAGCTTGCGTGCTTTTCGCTCCAGAGCGCGCAGCTGTCGGCTGCGGCTTTTTTCTTCAAACTCTTCAATTCCCTTCTCAACATAGGGCTGCCCCTTCGTCAGCATGGCGTAGATCAGCCGCGCCAATTGGTGTGCGGTGGCTTTGATCGCGCAACTGGTGTCCATCCGCGTCAGGCGGGCGCGGTGGCTGGCGCCGATGAAACTTTTGTCCTGTCGCCCATTGGAAGCCGCTTGCTTAAGCGCTTGAGCTGCTCGATTAATGATTTTCGGTGCTTTCCCTGGAAGCGGTTTACCTCCTGATATCCGCGTAGGCGGTGCCACGCCCAGCCAGGAGCAAAAGTGCTGAGAGGTGGGAAAACGTGACAAATCCGGCCCCAATTCACTGGCTAATACCAGCGCCGTATCAATCCCGATGGTGGGGATAGCCGTCAGGTCCACACCCATTACCTTGTTCAATGCCCGGTGCAACGCTTGCTGTTGGTCGGTCGAGCGGTGCGGGCTGCGCAGCGGCTTGCCGGGTGCCACTGGTTCATGCTCAAGAACCGGTAGTCGCTCAAGTGCCTGGGCGATGGCCCGGTCACACTCGGCGATCTGGGTTTCCAGAAAGTCATGGCAGGCCAATTCCTGACTCAGAGCATGCAAGTGCTCGGCTCGCCAGTTGCCATGCAAACTGCGGGCAATGGTCGCCTGATCTGCCTTGATGCGCCCGTCTTTCATCGTTGCGAGTTGTTCAGGGTTACGCTCGCCGCCGACAATAGCCCGCAAAATCTTCAGGCCCGTCACCCCGGTGATATCGCTGATGACTTGGGCCAGCTGGATGTTCATCTGGCTCAAGGCTTTTTGCATGCGATTGATGGACTTGGCTTGATCGCAGACTTTATTGGCTCGCTGACGGACCAGAGAGCGCATTGAGCAGATTTCATCCGAAGGGCGAAACGCACCGCTGAGCAGGCCATGGGTCATGAGCTGCCAAATCCACTGGCAGTCGAGCACATCGGACTTGCGACCTGAGGTCTGCCGGGTGGCGCGCGAGTTGACGAGGTAAACCTCGAATCCGCGTGCATCCAGCACTTCGAAAAGGGGGATCCAGTAGACCCCCGTCGCCTCCATGGCCACCACGTTGATGTTCAGTGACTGGAGCCAGTCGGCCAAAGCAATCAAGTCGTCGGTGAAGGTGGAGAATTGACGAACAGGCGGATCACATCGCCCTGAATCCACGGCGACCCAGTGTTCGCGAAGGCCGACATCAATGCCGGCACAGTGATGATGGATAATCTCAAAACGCTTCTGGTTCTTGCGCGCCATGACAATTCCTCGCAGGATTGAACGACGCGCGCGGGGTACACGGTGGCGAACGGATTCACTCTCTTATACGAGGTCATGGCTTACGCCATGCCGTCAGCGACTCCACGCCGATACCGTGCAGGCCACTCTCCCTCTCGGGTGCTGTCACACCAGTGCTGGTTACGGCCTTTGCCCCGCGCGCGTTCTTCAAACTTTACGATGAACCTGTTTGCTGCGCGACAGCGCGGCGTCGAAGACGGCGCGGGGCCTCCCTCGCCACAGGAAATCCTGAGGGCAGAAGCCCCCAGGTCATTCACGGTCATGGCATTTCCGGCAGTTCCTGCGGGCGCAGGTCAAACACCAGCACTTCGGCATCCACGCCGTTGCTCAACGCCAGCACCTGCTCATCACGAACCCGCACGCCATCGCCTTCTTGCAGCTGCACACCATTGAGTTCGACGCTGCCACGGGCCACGTGCACATAGGCGTAGCGGTTGGCGGCCAGTTCCAGGGTGGCGCTTTCCTTGCCGTCGATCAGCGCGGCATACACCCGAGCATCCTGACGCACCTTCAGCGATCCCTTGGCCCCATCGGGCGAGATGATCAGTTGCAGGCGCCCGCGTTTTTTCTGGGTGCTGAAATGCTCTTGCTGATAACGCGGTTTGGCGCCACTGACTTCCGGCACGATCCAGATTTGCAGGAAGTGCACCGGCCGCGTGGCCGAATGGTTGTACTCGCTGTGGGCCACGCCGCTGCCGGCGCTCATCAATTGCACGTCGCCGGGACGGATCACCGAACCGGTGCCCAGGGTGTCCTTGTGTTCCAGCGCACCTTCAAGCACGTAGGAGAAAATCTCCATGTCGCGGTGCGGGTGCTGGCCAAAACCTTTACCGGCCGCCACGCGGTCATCGTTGATCACCAGCAGGTCGGAAAAACCCTGCTCTTTCGGGTTGCGGTAATTGGCGAAGGAAAAGGTGTGGAACGACTTCAACCAACCGTGATTGGCGGCGCCGCGATCCGAGGCTTTGCGAAGGGTCAGCATGATGAAATCTCCTGTGGGGACGTTGATTCGTCCGAGTGAGGAGAAGGTTAATGGTTACTGGCTGGTGCAATAAGTAGATGGAAATTGAAATACTGTCTCGTATGGGTTGACAGTGCTGGGCGTGTAATCAGGTAATCTTCTACGACGCTGGCGCCGTACATTGGCCATAATGCATACGCTGCCTGCACCAAACCCTGTAGGAGCGAGGCTTGCCCGCGAAGGCGTCATTACATTCAACATTTATGCTGACTGACACGCCGCTTTCGCGGGCAAGCCTCGCTCCTACAGGGATGGGTGTTGGCAGATGGATCTTCTTTTGACTTCAGTGATTGTGAACCCATGAAAACCGTGGCTATGGTGTTGTTTCCGGACTTTCTGCTGCTCGACATGGCCGGGCCCATGGAAGTGTTTTCCATCGCCAATCGATACCTGGCAGCGGATGACCGTTATGAGCTGGCGACCATTGGCACTGAGCATGGCGCACTGCGCGCTTCCAACGGCGTCAGCGTGCAGGCCGATCTGCACATCGATCAGGCCGATCAAGCTTATGACCTGTTGCTCGTACCGGGCGGCCCGGGTGCCTACAACGAAAAACATCCACCGTTGCTGTGTTGGCTCAAAGACGCTGTAAATCGCGCCGGGCGCTACGGCTCGATTTGCACCGGCGCGTTCGTGTTGGGGCATGCCGGTCTGCTGGACGGCTATCGCGTCACCACCCACTGGCATTACACCGAGCGACTGATCAAAGGTTTCCCCAAGGCGACGGTGGAAATCGATCAGATTTACGTTCAGGACCGCAACCTCATTACCTCCGGCGGCGTCACCGCCGGCATCGACCTGGCACTGGCGGTGGTCGCTGAAGACCACGGCAAGAAAGTTGCCCAGGACGTGGCCAAGGTGTTGCTGGTGGTCATGAAGCGCCAGGGCGGGCAAGCGCAGTTCAGCCCGTTGATGGCCGCTGTCGCGCCGCATGAAACGCCGATCACCCGCGTGCAGAAACATGTGCTCGAACACCTCGACGAAGCCTTCAGCATCGAACGCATGGCCAGTCTGGCGAACATGAGCACGCGGCACTTCGCCCGGATGTTTGCCCGGGACGTGAACATGACGCCCATGGAGTTTTTGCAAAGCGCGCGCATCGATTGCGCCAGGAATCTGCTGGAAACCAGCGACTTGCCACTCAAGACCGTGGCCTTCAAAAGTGGCTTTGGCAGCGTGCGGCACATGCGATTCCTGTTCGCCGAAAAGCTCGGACTGACCCCGACGCAATACCGCGAACAGTTCAGTTAGAGCGTTCTTGGCCGTGGTGCGCACCGCAATGGCCGTGACGCTCCCCCCATGGCAGTTGTACCGTCACCGAGGCCTGCCAAGATAGCCATGAACTCTTTGCAATGGAGGTGCGGGAGCCTGGAAGGTGGGTGCGATGGATATTTCTGCACTGTGAGCCGAGCCAGGTTTTCAGCACGCAAACGTGCATGAACAGCCTCAGAGATTTAAACAGCGATACGGTGCTGCGGTTCGGCCCCTACGCATTCCACCAGCGGCAACGGCTGATCCTGGACGGTGATCGGCCGCTGCGCATGGGCGGTCGGGCACTGGATATCCTCCAGGTGCTGGTCGAGCGCGCCGGCCATGTGGTCAGCAAGGACGAGTTGATTGCCCATGTCTGGCCGACGTCCGTGGTCGAAGAAATCAACCTGCGCGTGCACATTGCGGCGCTGCGTCGGGCCCTTGGCGACGGCCAGGATGGTGAGCGCTACATCGTCAACATTCCCCAGCGCGGCTACAGCTTTATTGCCCCGGTGGAGCGGGTGCCTGCGGGTACTTTGGTCTCGCTTGAGAGCGCACAAAAAAATCAACACAATTTGCCGGCACGGCTCACCCCCGTGACCGGTCGAGACTCGATGGTCGGCAGCCTGGTCCGGCAGTTGCCGGTTCGGCGCCTCATGACCCTGGTCGGTCCCGGCGGTATCGGCAAAACCACCGTGGCGCTACGCGTGGCCGAACTGCTGTTGCAGCACTATCAGGATGGCGTGTGGCTGGTTGATTTCGCGGCGCTCGATGACCCCGCGCAAGTGGTCGATCATCTGACTCAAACCCTTGAGCTGGAAGTCGGCACGACCCTGGATGTATTGGCGAATCGGCATATGTTGTTGGTGCTCGACAACTGCGAACACCTGTTGGAACGCTGCCGGACATTGGTCGACGATTTGCTGGCGTCGGCGCCTCGGCTGTCGATCCTCGTCACCAGTCGTGAACCGCTCATGGCGACGGGGGAAACGGTTCAGCGCTTGCCGTCCCTGGCCGTGCCACCCGGGTCGGCGTTGCACAGCGTGGCCGAGGCCATGGGCTACTCGGCGGTGCAGTTGTTCGTCAGTCGCGCCCGAGCCCTTCAACAAGGGTTTGCCTTGCGCGAACAGGACCTCAAGGCGGTGCGGGAAATCTGCCGTCGGCTCGACGGCTTGCCGCTGGCCATTGAACTGGCAGCGGCGCAGATCGATGCGCTGGCGCTGGTCGGTTTGCAGGCTCAACTGGATAACTGTTTTCAACTGCTGACCCAGGGCCGGCGCACGGCCGTGCCCCGGCATCAAACCCTCAAGGCGACGCTGGACTGGAGCTATGAACGGCTGAGCCCGTTGGAGCAAATCGTGTTGCAGCGCCTCTCGGTCTTCAAGATGTCCTTCACCCTCGAAGCGGCGATTGGCGTGAGCAGTTGCGAGGTGCTCAAGCCCAATCAACTGGCGACGCTGGTACAGCGGCTGGTCGCCAAGTCGTTGCTCTCGATGGATCAGGTCAACGGCACGACGCGTTATCGATTGCTCAACACCACGCGCACCTATGCGCTGGAGAAGCTCGAGCACAGCGGCCACCTGCGCACGTTCGAGCGGCGCTACTCGCATTACATCAGCCGTGCGCGCTGGCTCTCAGGCGTGCAGTTGCCCATGGAGCTCGTCGAGTAGCCAACGGACTTTGCTCAAGTCCGGCGTGGCAAAACCTTCGGTGAACCGGTTGTAGATCGGCGCCAGCAGTTCATGGGCTTGCCGGTACAAGCCCTGGCGCTGCCACAGTTGCGCCAGCGAGGTGGCGCTGCGCAGTTCCCAAGCCAGGGCGCCCTGATGCCTGGCCACATTCAACGCCCGAACCAATACTTCTTCCGCCACCGCGCTTGTGTGGGAGTGAGCCTGCTCGCGATAGCGTCCGCTCAAACAATCCACCTCTGGCGGATTGTCATCGGCCAGCAACGCATCAGCCCTGGCCCGCAATATCTCCGCCGTGCTCCATCCCGCCGCCCCCGTATCGGCCCGTTGCAACAAGGCTTCATCGACGAACGCGGTGTCCAGCGTGACCATGATTTCCTTGATCAGCCCGGCGCCCGGTGGTGGAGCTGACGGTGCTTCAGCCTGGTCAATCACCTGCGCATAGTGTTGCGCCCACGTATAAAACAGCAGCACCGAATGTTTCTGCGCCTGCTCCAGCAGCAGCCGTAAAAGCTTGCGGGCGGTTTTGTTGTCGCCGTTGTAGTGGGCGATCAGGCAGCCGGCCAGCGCCAGGGTGTAGCAAATGGAGGTGCCGTGGTTGATCTGGAGCGCGATGTCCAGTGCCTGTCGGGCGGTGCGCCAGGCTTGTTCCGGGTGACCTTGCAGCCAGAGGATGCGCGCCAGAATCGTCAGGGCGGCCACGCTCTGATCGTATTGCACGCCGAAACCGTGGGTGAAGCGGTTGAGGTGTCCGCTGTGGGCCATGCGCTGGATGACCTGTTCGGCATTCACCCGGGCCAGTTGCTGATTGCCGGCAAAGTGCAGGGCCAGGACGCGCAAGCGATGCGTGCTCAGCGACAACACGGCGTCACCCTCTGCACCCAGACGGTCGAACAGCTGGCTCTGCTCCAGTGCCATTTGGTAATGGCCGCAACTGAGGTTGACCGCCATGTGCCCCGACACCGCCCGCAGTTGACCGGCCATGTCGTTGTTGTGCCTGGCCAGGGTTCTGGCGCTGACGAACGCGGCGATGGTTTCGTCCGTGCCGCCCTGGGTGTGGTAGCAGGAACTGCCAAGGGCGAGCTTGAGGGACATCTGCAAGTGAGTGCAGGGCGTGGGGGCTGCCTCAAGCAAGGCCAGCGCTTTGCGCACGTAAACGCCATGCTCCTTGAGCAGCGACAATTCCTGCCAGAGTGGCGTCGAGGTCGCGGTCAGCCGGATCGCCAGCGCCTGCGGGCCTTGAGCGTTCAAGCCCCAGTCGAGGGCCGAGCGAATGTCATCCAGACTGCGGGCGTAACGCTCGATCCACAGGCCCGTGGAAATCAGCTCCCAGTCGGTTTGCGCCTGGTGCATCAAGGCCAGGCAACGTTCAGCGTGGCGTTTTCGCGTGTCCGGCAGATCCACGGTCTGGTCGAGTTTTTCCAGGGCGTAGCTGCGGGTGGTGTCGAGCAAGCGGTAGAACACTGCTTCGTCGCCCACTTCCACGTTCAGCAGCGACTTGGCCACCAGTTGCGTGATAGATCCGAACACCTCGCCGGGCTCGATGTGCTCGCCGACGATCACCGCCGCGGCCGACTCCAGCGTGAAGCCGCCCCTGAACACGCCCAGTCGGCGCAGGCAGGTTTGCTCGCAGGCGTTCAGCAGTTCGAAACTCCAGTCGAGCGTTGCGCGCAGGGTCTGGTGTCGGCCCAGCGTCGACGGACAGCCCTGGGTGAGCAGGCGAAAACTGCCTTGCAGCTGGGTCAGCAACCCGCTCAGGCCAAAGTGGCCGACTTGCGCTGCCGCCAGTTCAATGGCCAGCGGAATGCCGTCCAGACGGTGGCAGATTTCAATCAACAGCGGCAGTTCGTGATCGCTCAGCTCGAAACTGTCATGGCTGGCCATGGCCCGCTCGACGAACAGTTGCAGCGCAGAAAAGGTCAGCGCTTGAGCGCGGTCCAGAACAGCGATGGGCGGTGGGCAATCGAGCGATTCCAGACGCTGGACGAACTCACCTTCGGCCCGCAGGCTCTCGCGGCTGGTGGCCAGGATGTGCACGTGCGGCGCGGCGC
Organism: Pseudomonas sp. LBUM1669; assembly: GCF_059695705.1. Taxonomy (NCBI): domain Bacteria; kingdom Pseudomonadati; phylum Pseudomonadota; class Gammaproteobacteria; order Pseudomonadales; family Pseudomonadaceae; genus Pseudomonas; species Pseudomonas sp. LBUM1669. The sequence continues at coordinate 2,532,765 of NZ_CP166784.1, forward strand.
GTAGGATGCTTTCGCAGAGCAGCGCGACGGCGTCGATCAGGTGCTCGCAGTTGTCGATCACCAGCAGCATCCGCCGCTCGGGCAGGAACGCGGCAAGGCTGCTCATCGGTTCGGCGTCGTGCAGGGACAAATCCAGCAGCGTCGCCAGATGGGCGGTGATCAGCGACGGGTCGTTGATCGGCGCGAGGTCCAGCAGGCGAATGCCGTCCCGATAGCGACCGATCAACAGTTCGGCGACGCGCAACGCCACGGTGGTCTTGCCGATTCCACCGGGGCCGACGAGGGTGATGAAGCGCTGGCGTGGCAGCTGCGTGACCAGGCTCTCGACCAGCGATTGACGGCCGATCATGCGCGTCTGGCGGATGGGCAGGTTATGGGCGCTCGGCTCTAGGCTCTCGCTCGTGGGGTGCTGATGGATCGGTTCCAGCGAGAAGGGCGCGACAAAACTGTAGCCGCGCTGGGCGACGGTGACGATATAGCGCTGGCCGGCCTGGCCGTCGCCGAGGGCTTTGCGCAGCGCCGCCATGTGCACGCGCAGGTTGATGTCTTCGACTACGCTTTTGGGCCAGACCCCGGCGATCAGTTGCTGTTTGCTGACCACGTTTGGGGCGTGCTCCAGCAGGATCAGCAGAATATCCATGGCGCGCCGGCCCAGACGCAGGGGCTGGTCGGCCTCCAGTACCAGGCGTTGTCCGGGATAGATCCGGTAGGGGCCGAAATGGATGGCCTGCTCGGGGGAAAGGGTCAACGTGTCGCTCCTGCTTGCAGCCGTCTGGTTCGCGGTTTTCGAGCATATTCGTCAGGTTTTTCCGGCAACGCAACGAGGGTTCGAGTGACTGTCGGGTGTTCGCGGCGACTGCCCGCACCCGGCGCCACGGGCGGGTGCCGTGTTTACTGGGTGCAACCGTAGCAAAGCAGGTGTTCAGGCTTTTGGCGCGCCAATGAAAATTAACAACGTTTAACTCGTCCTGCGTCTGGTCTACGCCCAAAACTCTGCTGCTTCAACACCCGCTGGTCTGTAGGAGCGAGCCTGCTCTCGAAGGCGGCGGGTCAGCTTGCATCGAAATTGAATGTGCCACGAAACCTGTGGGAGTGAGCCTGCTCGCGATAGCGGTGGGTCAGCTTGCATCTATGTTGGATGTGCCGCCGCCATCGCGAGCAGGCTCGCTCCTACAGAGGGCGGCGGTGTTGCAAAGGGATCAACTTGTCATGAGGACACCGCAATGAGCAACGTGGTGGTGGTCTATCACAGTGGCTACGGGCACACCCGGGTCATGGCCGAAGCCGTGGCCCTGGGTGTGGAACGGCACGTGGGCAGCACCTGCCTGCTGGTTCCGGTCGATGAAGTGGACCAGCACTGGGAACGGTTGCACAGCGCCGACGCCATCATCTTCGGTGCGCCGACCTACATGGGCAGCGCGTCTGCACCGTTCAAAGGCTTCATGGAGTCCACGGCGGCGTTCTACCTCGCCCAGCCGTGGCGCGACAAACTGGCCGCCGGCTTCACCAATTCCGGCTGCCTGTGCGGCGACAAACTCAACACCTTGCTGCAGATGGCGGTGTTCGCCGCGTAGCACTCGATGATCTGGGTCGGCCTCGACCTGCTGCCGGCGCGCTCCAGCATCGGCGCCTTCGACGGGCAAATGAATCGCCTCGGCAGTTCACTCGGCGCCATGGCCCAGTCGAATGTCGAACAGACCCCGGACCTCGCCCCACCTGCCGAAGACCGTTGCACCGCCGCGCACCTGGGCGAGCGGGTGGCGCGGCTGGCTGAACGAATGAACCCTTCACCGCTTTGATACACCCCCAACACTCGCAAAGGAGACATCGCATGAGTACGTTCACGACCCGAGACGGCACCGAGATTTACTACAAGGACTGGGGCACCGGCCAACCCATCGTCTTCAGCCACGGCTGGCCGCTGAACGCCGACAGCTGGGAATCGCAGATGATCTTCCTGGCCTCCAAAGGCTACCGGGTGATCGCCCACGACCGTCGTGGTCATGGCCGCTCCAGTCAGCCGTGGAGCGGCAACGACATGGACACCTACGCCGATGACCTGGCGCAGTTGATCGAGTTGCTCGACCTCAAAGACGCCGTGCTGTTCGGCTTCTCCACCGGCGGCGGCGAAGTGGCGCGCTACATCGGTCGCCACGGCACCGGCCGCGTGGCCAAGGCCGGGCTGATTTCCGCAGTGCCGCCGCTGATGCTCAAGACCGAAGCCAACCCTGGCGGACTGCCGATCGAAGTGTTCGATGGCATTCGTCAGGCGTCCCTGGTCGACCGTTCGCAACTGTACATCGACCTCGCCAGCGGACCGTTCTTCGGCTTCAACAAACCGGACGCCAAGCCGTCCCAGGGCATGATCGACTGGTTCTGGATGCAAGGCATGATGGCCGGTCACAAGAGCGCCTACGACTGCATCAAGGCGTTCTCGGAAACCGACTTCACCGAAGACCTGAAGAAGTTCGACATCCCGACACTGGTGGTGCACGGCGATGCGGACCAGGTGGTGCCGTTCGAAGCGGCAGGCATCGCCTCAGCCAAACTGGTGAAAGGTTCTACGTTGAAGGTCTACCCCGGCGCCCCTCACGGCTTGACTGATACTCACAAGGATCAGCTCAACGCTGATCTGCTGGCGTTTCTCAAGGGTTGATGTTCCCCGGCGCGGGCATAGATCCGCGCCGGTTTTTGTTCCTGATGAGCGCCGATAACCGTCGAGGTCCAGTTCATGAAAAAGCTTACCAACGCCACTGGCGCCCCAGTGGTCGATAACCTCAATATCCAGACCGCCGGCCCTCGTGGGCCGGCGCTCTTGCAAGACATCTGGTTGCTGGAAAAACTCGCCCACTTCGACCGCGAGCTGATCCCGGAGCGGCGCATGCACGCCAAGGGCGCGGGCGCCTACGGCACGTTCAGCGTCACCCATGACATCACGCGTTACACCAAAGCCGATATCTTCAGTTCAGTGGGCAAGCAAACGCCGTTGTTCGTGCGCTTTTCTTCGGTGGCCGGCGAACGCGGCGCGGCGGATGCCGAGCGCGACATCCGTGGCTTCGCGGTGAAGTTCTACACCGACGAAGGCAACTGGGACATTGTCGGCAACAACACGCCGGTATTTTTCTTCCGCGACCCGCTGCGTTTCTCCGACCTCAACCACGTGGTCAAGCGCGACCCGCGCACCGGCCTGCGCAATGCCACCAGCAACTGGGACTTCTGGACCCTGCTGCCGGAGGCGCTGCACCAGGTGACCATCGTCATGAGCGATCGCGGGATTCCCACCAGTTTCCGCCACATGCACGGCTTCGGCAGCCACACCTTCAGCCTGATCAATAGTGACAACCAGCGGGTGTGGGTGAAGTTTCACTTTGTCTGCCAGCAAGGCATCGAAAACCTCTCGGACGCCGAGGCTGCCGCGGTGGTTGGCAAGGACCGCGAAAGCAATCTGCGCGACCTCTACGAAGTCATCGAGCAGGGCAATTTTCCGCGCTGGAAACTGTGCATCCAGGTGATGGAAGAAGCGCAGGCGCTCAACTATCGGCATAACCCGTTCGACCTGACCAAAGTCTGGCCGCACGGCGAGTTTCCGCTGATCGAAGTTGGCGTCATGGAGCTCAACCGCAACGCCGAAAACCACTTCGCCGAAATCGAACAAGCGGCGTTCTCGCCGGCCAACGTCGTGCCGGGGGTGAGCTTCTCGCCGGACCGCATGCTTCAGGCGCGGCTGTTTTCCTATGGCGATGCCCAGCGCTATCGCCTGGGGGTGAACTTCAATCACATCCCGGTCAACGCACCGCGCTGCCCGGCTCACAGCTACCACCGCGACGGCGCCATGCGCACCGACGGCAACCTCGGAGGCACCGCCAGTTACTTCCCCAACAGCCTGGGCGAGTGGCAGGATTCACCGGAATTGGCCGAGCCGCCGCTGCCGCTGGAAGGCTTCGCGCAGCACTATGATCATCGGCTGGAAGAGGACCATTACGAGCAGCCGGGGAACCTGTTCCGCTTGCTCGACCCGGTGCGCAAACAGCTGCTGTTCGACAACACCGCGCGGGCCATGAACGGCGTACCGCAGGCGATTCGTCAGCGCCATATCGACAACTGCACCAAGGCTGATCCGGCGTATGGGTTTGGCGTGGCCGAGGCGTTGGAGCGCCTGACCCCGTTGGGCTGAAATCCCTGCGATCCGTAGGAGCCAGGCTTGCCGGCGAAGGCGATTTTACGGACGCCTTCGCGGGCAAGCCTCGCTCCTACAGGTTTTTGGGGGGGGCGAGGTGTGGATTCACATGAGACTTGTAGGAGCCAGGCTTGCCGGCGAAGACGATTTTACGGGCGCCTTCGCGGGTAAGTCGGATCGCCGCACCGCTCGCTGCTACAACGGCCCGCGAGAGAGGGCGCGCACAGCACGGCAACGCCAGGCAAACGGATTGATCCCTTCGCTGCGGGTGAAGATGTGGCAGAAATGCGCCTGATCGCAGAAGCCGCATTCGAGGCTGATTTGCGTCAGTGTCAGGTCGGTACTCTGGATCAACTGCTTGGCCCGGGCGATGCGTTGGTGGCGAATCCAGTCTTGCGGCGAAAGCCCGGTGCTGCACTTGAATGCGCGGGAGAAATGACTGCGCGACAGGGCGCAGGCGCGGGCCAGTTCGGCCACTTCAACGGTTTCACCAAGGCGTTCGAGGATCAGTTGCTTGACCAGGCTTTCGCGCCACGGGGTCAGGCCGCCGGTGGTTTTCTTTCGCGTTTCAGTGACAGTCGCGCAGGCGAGGTTTTGCTGAGAAGAGGCCATGACAGATGTCCGTGTCGGTGAGCTTCATTCTTGGGCGCAGGGCTCTGGCAGGCGAGTTAAACGTTGTTAATTCCATCGGCGCGCAGGGGTGACCACAGCGCTAACTCAGCACATTGCTGCAATTTCCATGGCCACGCCCCGTGCACAATCGACGGCATCGGGCGGCGTTTTACATCGCCGCTTTTCTGACTCGATCAAGGGTGAAGGCATGAAACATTCTCTGGTTTGCACACTGGGGCTCGCGGTCGCGCTGGCGTCCGGTATTGCCTCGGCGCAGGCACCGGCGCAGATCGGCACACAAGTGCCGGGCTACTTCCGCCTGGCGGTGGGCGATTACGAAGTCACGGCACTGTTCGATGGCTACAACGACCTGTCGCCCAAACTGCTCAAGGGCCTGACCCAGAGTCAGATCCGCGCGCTGCTGGCCCGTCGATCGATTGAAACACCGGGGGTGCAGACCGCGTTCAACGCGTTTCTGATCAACACCGGCAAGCAACTGATCCTGGTGGATACCGGCGCCGGCCAGTGCATCGGCGAAACGGCCGGCAAGCTCTCGGACAACATGAAAGCCGCCGGTTATGAGCCCGCGCAAGTCGACACCATCCTGTTGACCCACTTGCACCTGGACCACGTCTGCGGGCTGGTCGACGGCCAGCAGAAGCCGGTTTTCGCCAACGCCACGGTCTTTGCTGCGAAGGCAGAGGCCGATTACTGGCTTGATCCGCAAGCCCTGGCCAAGGCGCCCGAGGGCGCCAAGCCGTATTTCAAAATTGCCCAGGACTCGACCGCACCGTATGTGGCCGAAGGCCGTTTCAAGACTTTCGCCGCCGGTCAGTCACCCGTGCCGGGTGTGGTCGATGCCGCGCTGGAACCCGGGCACACGCCGGGCAGCACTACTTACCGCTTTACCTCGCAGGGGCAAAGCATTCTGTTCATGGGCGATCTGGTGCATAACCTCGCGGTGCAATTCGAACACCCGCAAGTGTCGATCGGTTTTGACGTCAACAGCCAGCAGGCGATCAAGAGTCGCGCCAAGGTGTTCAGTGAGGCGGCGGCGAGTAAGACCTGGGTGACGGCGGCGCACTTGCCGTTTCCGGGCATCGGTCACATCGCAGCAGAGGGCAAGCACTTCCAGTGGGTGCCGGTCGAATACGGGCCTTACAAACGTGCGGCTAAAGTGCCTTTGATCGAGTAAAGTCTCAAGCGCTCATGCCTGGCTGTACACACAAGGAAACCGTGCCTATGAACCGTAACGATCTGCGCCGTGTCGACATGAACCTGCTGGTGATTTTCGAAGCGTTGATGTTCGAGAAGAATCTCACCCGTGTGGCCGAAAAATTGTTCATGGGGCAACCGGCGGTGAGTGCGGCGCTGGGGCGGTTACGGGATCTGTTCGACGATCCGTTGCTGCTGCGCAATGGCCGTAGCATGGAGCCGACGGCGCGGGCACTGGCGATTCTCAAGGAGCTGCAACCGGCGATGGATGTGATTTCCGGGGCGGTGAGCCGGGCCAAGGAATTTGATCCCTCGACCAGCTGCGACGTGTTTCGCATCGGGCTGTCGGACGATGCCGAGTTCGGTTTGTTTCCGCCGTTGTTGCGGCAACTGCAGGAAGAGGCGCCGGGGATCGTCGTGGTGGTGCGTCGCGCCAACTATCTGCTGATGCCGGCATTGTTGGCGTCGGGAGAAATTTCCGTGGGGGTGAGCTACACCACGGATTTACCGGCGAATGCCAAGTGCAAGAAGTTGCGGGACATCCCCTGCAAAGTGCTGCGCGGGGACAAGCGACCGGGGACACTGACGCTCGACGAGTATTGCGAACGACCGCATGCCATGGTGTCGTTTTCCGGCGACTTGAGCGGCAACATCGATCTGGATCTGGCCAAAGTCGGCCGCAGCCGCCGGGTGGTGTTGGGCGTGCCGCAATTCAGTGGCTTGCGGGCGTTACTGGCCGGTACTGAAATGATTGCCACGGTGCCGGATTATGCGGCGTGTGCGCTGGTTGAGGGGTGTGCGTTGCGGGCGGAGGATCCGCCGTTTCCCATTGATGCGGCGCAGTTGTCGATGGCCTGGAGCGGGGTGCATGACAATGATCCGGCGGAGCGGTGGTTGCGGTCGCGGATCAGTGAGTTCATGTCGAGGCCTTTGCCGGTTTCGGCTTGAACGTGGCGGCCTTCGGGCCGACCAGGTTCTTGGTGGTTGTGTACATATCCATTTCTGCGGTAACGGCTGCTTATGGTTTCGCCCTTACGGCGACTCCCTTTGGCAAACGCCCCAAAGGAAGCAAAGGTCTTCGCCCCAACGTCCGGCCCCTCGCCTAGGCTCGGCGTACCCTCGCCTAGGCTCGGCGTACCCTCGCTCCGGCATTCATCTGGGGGCATCGCCTCCGGTCGGCTTCGCTTCGACCTCCTCTCGATGTGTGCGGCTTCGCCGCACGGCGCTTCGCGCCTACCCCCCAGATGAACGCCTCCACTCAGCCTCCCGAAGGGGCGGGTAGATCAAGAGCAGGCGAGCTAACGCTCGGCCTGATGAGTGGTGAGAAGCGGATGGTGCACGCTGATCCCTGTAGGAGCGAGGCTTGCCCGCGAAGGCGGCCTGACAGCCGACCAGTCTCTTGCTGGTACACATCATTCCACTGTGGGAGCGGGCTTGCTCGCGAAGGCGGAGTGCCAGTCAACATCAATGCTGAATGGCACACCGCCTTCGCGAGCAAGCCCACTCCCACAAGGGGAACGTGTGTTGATGTGAGGGGTGTGTTTTATAGTGTTTAACGTTACTTCCTGAAGGCTACAGATCCTTGCGCCGTTGCCTACGACTGCGCCAGAATCCGCCGGCTTGTGCGCTTTGACCCTGGTCTTTATCGTTTCCGCATCGCTGCCAATCAGCGATCGGGTTTAGCGACCTGATCAGGTATAAGCGCAACAACGCTCCATCTTTATTGCAGGCGCATGTCTGCAGTTTCGATAGGGTAGCTGTGCGCGGGAGACCCTCGGGTCTGCCGGGTCTTATACCTCTCGGTTCGCTAACCTGCGTACAGCCGCCACCCTTACTTGTTTAGCGACAGGTGCTGGTGGTTCCATCAGGTATAACGCAGATTCACCCTGTTCAAAGCCACACCCAATCCCGCGGAAGCCGACGACGTTTCCCCCTACGATCCCCTCGATCCGAAAAAGCTTCACAAAGCCGCCGACCGCGCACTGGATCACTACCTCAATCCGACTGCCCTCAAAGCCCCCGTCATCCGCAAGCCCAGCACAATGTTCATCGTCGCCCCTGATATCGATAACGAAAGCCTGCTGGCCCACGCTTGCTAATCCCTGGCATCGGCGAGTGTGCTGACCAGTGATTTTGCCGGGCATCTGGAGGGTCCGCAGCGGCATACGGTGTTGGCGATTCAGCAGGTCATCATGCTGGCCGAGCTGGCGGTGAATCGGGCGCTGGACGGTGTTGATCCGCGGTAGCTTCGTCGATTGAAAACGGTCTCGGCAGGGGCCGTTTTTTATGTCTGGCACACATGCCATTCGTCTGTAAAAGCTGTCGACCTGTAAGTTCTGACAGTAGCCATTGTTCTCTATCCGATGTGAGATAGGCTCGCACCCCCGAAAGCGGGGGCTAGGTCAATCCCGCACAGAGAGCGAATGATGAAGAGTCCGTCTAGCTTAGTCACCGACGACCTGCCGCCCCCGTATATCAAGGAAAACCCGGCCTTCACCCTCCTGAATCCAGTACCGGTCAGGCATACCCTTACTGTCGTCCTGAACGATGAAATGCAACCCACGGACCGTTTTAGCGTGAAGTGGCAGGGGGCGCCGGGGACGCCGGCGGAGGGTTCATATACCTCGGACTTCGTCCTGGTCGGTAATGCGCGCCCTGTGGAGCTGAGAATCCCCAATTCGCTGGTGACATACAATCTGGGCCAAACGATTACGCTGACTTACACCGTCATCAGCGGCGACTTGGAGCCCAAAACCTCGCAACCACTGATTTTGTATGTGCTGCCATTGGCGCAAGGTGATTTGCCCAGACCGTTTATCCCGCAGGCGGACAACGGTGGTGAAGGTTTGAAATTGGATGTGAATAATCTGACCGAATTCACCCTGCGAATAAACGGATGGCCTCTGATTGCTTACAATCAAACCTTCTGGTTACGGCTCAGAGGGACTAATGCCAACGGCAGTGCTTTCGAAGTCATGTATTGGCCAGGCATCGTTGTCGACGAGTCCTTTATCTTGAGAGGCTTTCATGCGCAAAACCATGACGCCGCCCCACTCAAGGGGCTGAGGAATCTCAGTATTCTGACGTTAGAGCTTATGGCGACACTGGGTCGAAGTCAGGATGAAGCGGTCGCAATGAGGTTTGCTCCGCGACATTACATCGTCAGGACAGACTCAACGATCACGCCGGAAGCACCCCTGATCAAGTCAGTGAAAAATCCACTCGGTCAGGACATTGCCGATGGGCAGGACACCGTGCACACCACCGTGACGATCGACGGTACCGCCATGGAGGGTGAAGAGGTGGAAGTCTTTGACAGGCAAACACCCATAGGTACGGTCAGGGCCGATGCCGGCCGTTGGGAATACCGAGTGGCCGCATTGACTGAAGGATCACACGAATTCAAGGCCCAAGCCTTGTACGGCAATGGTGATGTGTCCAACCGATGGACGATCAACGTGTTGAGGGACGATCGACAGTTGAGGATCAAAGAAGCGCTCGATAACATCGATCTGGATCCTCTGGCAGTAACGCGAAGTCTGACCGCCATCGTGAATTACGACATTCGAGTCAACGACAGGATCAGGGTGACCTGGACTGCTGCGCAAGGCACGCCAGCGGCGGGTTCGCAGACGACAAACACCTTCGTGGCCGTCAGCACCGGGCCGATAGAAATAGCGCTGCGCGTTCCACTGGTGGCGTTTAGTCTGGGTAAAACGGTGGAAATTACCTACACCTATGAACGTGGGGTATCGCCTCCGGTGACCTCACAACCGTTTCCTATTAATGTGCGGCCTCTCCCGGCTGCTGTGTTCATTGCTCCGGTGATAACCCAGGCGAACGGGACAAACGTTTTGATTCTGCAAGATGTAATGGCCGGGGCGACTCTCCTGTTCGGCGGCTGGCCGCATATTGCCACTGGACAGCGAGTCTGGCTGGATCTGGAGGGCGAAAACGGCAGCGGCACCAGTCACAATCTCACCCCATGGATCGGCACAAACAACACGGTTTACCGAAGTTGGGCCACGTCCAATAGCTACAGCCTCACTATTGCGTACAGCTATCTGCAGCACTTGAGGGATGGCAGCACATTGTCCATTCGCTTCCGGATCAATATGGATCAGGTCCCTGATCCCGCGAGGGTGGTGGTCTTTGATGTCCGTGAATATATCGTCCGGGCCACGCCTTGAAGGGGCCAGCATCACGGCCATGGATTAGATGATAAGTAACGGCCTCTATTGAGGCCGTTTTTTGTGCCCGGCATAAATCTGCCGAACGATGAAGATCCGGCTCATCCACAAAAACAGCACACACATCCAATTTCCCCCGCTCCGGTCCCGGCACTATCAAACCAGGTCCCGCCGCATGAACGCCGGTGGTTTTTCATTTGTGCAGGTAGCCCATGAATACGTCGCGATGGGATGAGCGGGCGCAGGATCTCGGACTGTTGTTTTTGCGGGTCAGTGGCGGTGTGTTTCTGCTGTGGGTGCACGGTTTGCCGAAGCTGCTTAACTACAGCGCTCAACTGCAAGTCATCGAAGACCCATTTCACCTGGGTGCGAACGTCACGCTGATGCTGGCGATTTTTGCCGAGGTGCTGTGCCCGTTGCTGATTATCGCCGGGGTGTTGGTGCGTCTGGCGTGCCTGCCGATTTTGGCGGTGCTGTTGATTGCGCTGCTGGTGGTGCACGTGCAATGGAGTCTCGATGAAGGGCAGTTCGGTTGGCTGCTGTTGATTGTGTTCACCAGCCTTCTTATCGCCGGGCCGGGACGGCTGGCGCTCAATGTCCGACTTGCCGGAGCTTTGCGTTATGCCTGAATCCAATCGTTTCGAGGAAGTCGTGACCCTGGTGATCAAGCACCGGGTCAAGGCCGGTTTTGAAGTGCCCTACGAAGCCTGGTTGCGCAACATTGTCAGCATCGCCGGGCAGCAGGACGGGCACTTGGGCGTGGACGTGATGCGCGGTAAAAACGCTGGCCTGGACATGTACACCTGCGTGCTGCGCTTTTGCTCGACTGACGCGATGCAGCGTTGGCTCGACTCGCCGCAACGGCAAGTTCTGGTCAACGAAGCCACGCCGATGCTCGCCGATGGCGACCAGACCGAGGTCAACCCGGTCAACGAATTCTGGTTCGCGCCGCAAGCCGACGCCGCTTCGCCGCCACCACCGCGCTGGAAGCAGGCCGTGGTGACGTTGCTGGTGATTCTGCCGCACACCTTGCTGGTGCCGCTGCTCTGGGGCCCGCTGCTGCAACTCAACGCCATCCTGTCCAATTACGTGGTCGCCACGTTCCTGATCACGCTGACCATCGTCCTCTCGGTGGTGTACCTGTTCATGCCGATGGCGACGCGTCTGTTCGCGCCCTGGCTGTCCCATTCCACTCCGTCCAAGGAAACGCGATGAACGCCGATCTGATTTTATTCAATGGCCAATTTCATACCGTTGACCGTGAAAACCCACGCGCCAGCGCGGTGGCGATCAGCGAAGGTCGCTTCGTCGTGGTCGGCACCGACGCCGAAGCCATGGCCCTGCGCGGGTCGGGCACGCAGGTCATCGACCTCAAGGGTCGCTGCGTCATTCCCGGCCTCAACGACTCGCACTTGCACCTGATTCGCGGCGGTCTGAATTACAACCTCGAACTGCGTTGGGAAGGCGTACCGTCGGTGGTCGATGCCTTGCGCATGCTCAAGGATCAGGCCGATCGCACGCCCACGCCGCAATGGGTGCGGGTGGTCGGTGGTTGGAACGAATTCCAGTTCGCCGAGAAGCGCATGCCAACCCTGGAAGAACTCAACCAGGCTGCGCCGGATACCCCGGTGTTTGTCCTGCATTTGTACGATCGCGCCTTGCTCAACCGCGCCGCTTTGCGCGTGGCCGGTTACACCCGCAACACGCCGAATCCGCCGGGTGGCGAGATCGTGCGCGATAGCAACGGTGAGCCGACCGGCATGTTGGTGGCGCGTCCCAACGCGATGATTTTGTACTCGACGCTGGCCAAGGGGCCGAAGTTGCCGCTGGAGTATCAGGTCAATTCAACGCGCCAGTTCATGCGCGAACTCAACCGCCTCGGCCTGACCAGCGCCATCGATGCCGGCGGCGGTTTCCAGAATTATCCGGCGATTACCAGGTGATCGAGCAGTTGGCCAAGGACCAGCAGCTGACCATTCGCATCGCCTACAACCTGTTCACGCAGAAGCCGAAAGAAGAGCTGACCGACTTCAAAAACTGGACGTCGAGCGTGACCCTGCATCAGGGCGACGATTACCTGCGACACAACGGCGCCGGGGAAATGCTGGTGTTTTCGGCGGCAGATTTCGAGGATTTCCTCGAGCCGCGTCCAGACCTGCCGCAAACCATGGAAGACGAGCTGGAACCGGTGGTCCGTCACCTCGTCGAGCAGCGCTGGCCGTTCCGCTTGCACGCCACGTACAACGAATCCATCAGCCGCATGCTCGACGTGTTCGAGAAGGTCAACCGCGACATTCCGTTCAACGGTTTGCCATGGTTTTTCGACCACGCTGAAACCATCACGCCACAAAACATCGAGCGGGTGAGGGCGCTGGGGGGCGGTATCGCGATTCAGGATCGCATGGCGTTTCAGGGCGAGTATTTCGTCGAGCGTTACGGCGCCAAAGCGGCCGAAGCGACGCCGCCGATCAAGCGCATGTTGGCCGAAGGTGTACCGGTCGGCGCCGGCACCGATGCCACGCGGGTGTCCAGCTACAATCCATGGACCTCGTTGTATTGGATGGTCAGCGGTCGCACCGTCGGCGGCCTGGAACTGCACGCCGAGGGCCTGTCCCGGCAGACCGCGCTGGAGCTGTTCACCCACGGCAGCGCCTGGTTCTCTTCCGAACAGGGCAAAAAAGGCATGATCAAGGTCGGCCAACTGGCGGATGTCGCGGCGCTCAGCGCGGACTTTTTCAGCGTCGATGAGGAAGCGATCAAGTGGATCGAGTCAGTGTTGACCGTGGTCGGCGGCAAGGTGGTGTACGCCGCCGGTGATTTCGAAAAACTCGGACCAGCCAGCGTGCCGGTGCTGCCGGACTGGTCGCCGGTGGTCAAGGTGCCGGGTCATTGGCGTCCGACGTCGCCGATGCAGGCGCAGGTCCACCATTGCAGCGGGCCGTGCGGCGTGCATGCCCACAGCCATGAAAAGGCCCGTTTGTCGAACGCGCCGGTCAGTGATTTTGCGGGTTTCTGGGGTGCGTTCGGTTGTTCGTGCTTCGCGTTCTGACGATCACAAAACGCGCCGATGTACCGCGTCGGCGCCTTGCGTAATACCCATCCATCGAGGAGTTTCACATGAGCAACGTTCCGTACAAACGCCTGAACAAAGACGATGCCGTAGTCCTGTTGGTCGACCACCAGACCGGCCTGATCTCGCTGGTCCAGGATTTCTCGCCGAACGAATTCAAGAACAACGTGCTGGCCCTCGCGGACCTGGCCAAGTTCTTCAAACTGCCGACCATCCTCACCACCAGTTTCGAAAACGGCCCGAACGGCCCGATGGTACCTGAGCTCAAGGAACTGTTCCCAGACGCGCCGTACATCCCGCGTCCAGGCCAGATCAATGCCTGGGACAACGAAGATTTCGTCAAAGCCGTTAAAGCCACTGGCCGCAAGCAACTGATCATCGCCGGTGTGGTGACCGACGTTTGCGTGACCTTCCCGACGCTGTCGGCACTGGCGGAAGGCTTTGAAGTGTTTGTGGTGACCGATGCCTCGGGCACCTTCAACGAAACCGTGCAGCAAGCGGCCTGGGCACGCATGTCGGCGGCCGGTGCACAACTGGTGAACTGGTTCTCGGTGGCGTGCGAGCTGCAGGGTGACTGGCGCAACGACATGGAAGGCCTGGCGAACCTGCTGTCGCCGCGCATTCCGAACTATCGCAACTTGATGAACAGCTACGTGGCGCTGACTTCGAAGTAAGCTCGGCGATCCATAAAAATGCCCGCGACTGTGCGGGCATTTTTTTGTCTGGCACAACACCATTTTGTGGTGAGGTTTTTTGTGGCGAGGGAGCTTGCTCCCGCTTGAGCGCGCAGCGCTCACCAAAAAGGGGTTGCTTCGCAGCCCAGCGGGAGCAAGCTCCCTCGCCACAAAAGCACTCCACCACAACATTCAGGCCGCCACAAAAACTAGGCCTGTTGGCGCTTCTGCAGCCAGCTGAGGAAGCCGCTTTTCTTGATTTGCACCGGTTTGGCCATCAACGCCAACCGGCTGTTCTGCTGCCGCACTGCCTGAAGCTTGTTCAACGCCCGACCCACTTCAACCCGTTGCTCCATGCAACCACGGGTCAGGGTTTTGTCGATCCGGTAAATGATGCACGAGGTCAGCGTTGTGAACGTCGCCTGGGACGGCGTATCGGTCAGGATGCTTTGTTCACCCATCACCTCACTCGGCCCCATGCGCCCGGCTTCGGTTTGCCCGGTGCCGTCGGGCACGGTAGCGCTGACCACCCCCGTAGCAATCACCATCAGGCTGTCCGGCACTTCGCCCAATCCCAATACCACCTGGCCGGCCGCGTACTGCTGCGCCACCATCGACTGAGCCATTTGATCGCGCTCGTCCTCACTCAAGGAACGGAAGACCTTCACTTCATCCAGCAACGCCCGCGCACGGGTCGTCGGTTCAATCACACCATCGATCTGCCGAGATATCCCCGCCGCTTCGAGGTGCCGGTGCGCCAGGTCGAACAGCTGGTTGCGCACGTCGCTCTTCTTGCCGAGCTCGGCGATAAAACCGCTGGCCACGTATTCGGACAGGGTTTCGCCAGCCTCTTTGAGCACCACTTTCGGCGCAGGGGTGAGCAGCAAACTGCTGCTGCCTTGAAGCGTGCGCTCCAGCGCATCCAGCACCCGACGCGGGCGAATGTGGTTGGGCACTTGAATGCTGATCGACACGCCGTGCATGTTGGTCGGCCGGCTGAGGTTGACGATCTTCGCTTTGGCCGCCACCGAGTTCGGCACCACCGCGGTGCTGCCGGCGCTGGTCAGCAGGTGCGTGGCGCGCCAGTCAATGTCGAGCACTTTGCCCTCGACGCCATCGATCATGATCCAGTCATCCACCTGATACGGCTTGGTGGTGTTGAGCACGATCCCGGAAAACACGTCGCTCAAGGTGCTTTGCAGCGCTAGGCCGACGACGATGGCCACGACACCGGATGTCGCCAGCAAGCCTTTCACCGGCAGCTCCAGCACGTAACCGGCCGCCGCGACGATGGCGATCAGGAACACCAGCGCGCCGATGACGTCCTGCAACAAGCGACCGCTGTGACCGATGCGGCGCATCAGCACCAGGCCGATGACTTCGGTGAGCACCCGCGCGGCGTACAGCCACCAGAGAATCCCCAACGCCGTGGCGCCCAATTGCGCGACGCGATCCTCGGCGAACAGCGGCGCCTGCAACGGGCTCACACCGGCATTGATGACCAGTGCGCTGAACATCACAAACAGCGTCAACCGCACGCCAACCCGCGTGACGCGATGCTTGAACGGCGCGAGGTGCCAGAGCACGGCGTCGATCACCAGCAGCAGGGCACTCCAGGACAGCAGGTGAGCGAGGACAAAGGACATGGGGAACTCCGACTAAGGATCACTTTCGATTCATGTAGCAGCTGTCGAGCCCCGGCGAGGCTGCGTTCGGCTGCGAAGCAGTCGTAAAATCAGGCGATGCGTTTTTTCAGGAAAATCACGCCTACAGGGTTCACGACTGCTTCGCAGCCGAACGCAGCCTCGCCGGGGCTCGACAGCTGCTACAAGGGCAAGCAGCTTCGCCACACTTGGTTGTGTGGCGAGGCGAGGTGACTCAGTTCAAGTGAGTCTTGAGCTCCAGTGCCGCCTGGCGAACCGCCGCTTTCACTTCCGGAATCTGGCTCAGCGGGTTGAGCAGGCCGAAGTCGTGGATCATGCCGTTGTAACGCACCGCAGTGACTGGCACACCGGCCGCGTCGAGGTGGCGGGCATAGGCTTCGCCTTCGTCACGCAACACGTCGAATTCGGCGGTTTGCACCAGGGCGGCGGGCAGGCCTTTGAGCTGTTCGGCGCTGGCTTGCAGCGGCGAAGCATGGATCTGCGCACGCTCAGCCTGGTCGGTGGTGTAGTTGTCCCAGAACCAGTTCATCATGCCCTTGGTCAGGAAGTGGCCCTCGGCAAATTGCTGGTACGAGCCGCTGTCGAACTGCGCATTGGTCACCGGCCACATCAACAACTGGAAGCGCAGCGCCGGGGTTTTCTGTTCCTTGGCCATCAACGCGACGACCGCCGCCATATTGCCGCCGACACTGTTGCCGGCCACAGCGAGGCGCTGGCCATCGACGCCGATGTCCTTGCCATGCTCGGCCACCCAACGGGTCGCGGCGTAAGCCTGGTTGATCGCGGTCGGGTAGTGCGCTTCCGGCGATGGCGTGTAATCGACATACACCGCGACCGCGCCGGAGCCCACCACCAGGTCGTGAATCAGACGCTGGTGAGTCGGGTAATCGCCCAACACCCAACCGCCACCGTGGAAGAACATGAACACCGGCAATTCACCTTTGACCTTGGCCGGCCGGACGATTTTCAAGTTGATGGTTTGCCCATCGACCTTGATCGCACGGTCGCTGACGTCTACACCCGACAGATCAACCTTCACCGAGTTTTGCGCTCCGGTCAGTACCGCACGGGCATCCTTCGGGCTCAACTGCTCAAGCGGCTTGCCACCGCCGGCGGCGAGGGCTTCGAGGAAAGCCTGGGTGGTGTGTTCGACACCCGGGCTGCCGGCGGCGAATGCGTTGCCGATGGAGAGGGCGAGAAGGGACGCGGTCAGGGTTTTGTTGACGATGTTCATGGGGCAAATCCTTTTTAATTAATTAGCGTTTTATGACCTGAGGTCGGGTCGCTGCTGGCGCTGGGGTCCAGGCCTCAGCAACACCGTGGACACAGATTAATAGGTCGCCACAAAGGGAAAAAGCGGCTATAAAGTGTCTGACTGTCAACCAAGGCGTGACAATGAACCCGTTCGAAGATATGCGTATTTTTTGCCAGGTCATGGACTCCGGCAGCTTCACCTCGGCAGCCGATCAATTGGGCCTGTCCAAGCAGTTCGTCAGCCGTCGCCTGATGCAACTCGAAGAGCGTCTGGGCGTGCGTTTGCTCAACCGTTCGACCCGCCGGCTGGACGTCACGCCGCTGGGTCAGAGCTATTACGAGTCGGCGTTACGCTTGCTCAGTGAAGTCGAGCAAGTGGAGCAGGGCATCGCCGGCCAGACCACCGAGCCGCGCGGCACCATTCGCGTGAGTGCGCCGTTGTCGTTTGCGCTGGCGCACCTGGGGTGTCTGCTGCCGCTGTTTTTACAGCGCTACCGCGATGTCACGGTGGAAGTGGACTTGAGCGATCGGCCAGTGGACTTGCTCAGCGAGGGGTACGACCTGGCGTTGCGCATCGGCATCCTGGAGGACTCGACCCTGATCGCCCGCCGCATCGCCTCCATCCAGCGGGTGTACTGCGCTAGCCCGGCTTATCTGGCCGAGCGTGGTACGCCACTCAAACCCGAAGATTTGCACAATCATGACTGCCTGCCTTATGGCCACGGTCGTCAGGTGCAATGGCGTTTCGAAGGGCAGGGCAAGCCGCTGAGCGTCAACGTGACGGGCAGGATGCGGGTCAATAACGGGGAGTTGCTCAAGGACGCGGCGGTGGCCGGGATGGGGATTACGTATTTGCCGACGTTCATTGTCGGTTCGGCGCTGAAGGAGGGTCGGCTGGTGCCGGTGCTGGATGAGTTTCGTCCTCAACCGCTGACGTTGTCGGCGGTGTATCCGCAGCATCGCCAGAGTTCGCGGCCGGTGCAGGCGTTGATCGAGTTTTTGCGCGATCGGCTGGATCGGGTTGAGTGTGGGTTGTAGCACACCGGCTCCCACCATCCCTTGTAGGAGCGAGGCTTGCCCGCGAAGGCGTCGTGACATTCAAAACAAGCGTTGACTGATACGACGCCTTCGCGGGCAAGCCTCGCTCCTACAAGGGATTTGTGGCGTTTTTGAGGTTAGTGTTTGTCAGGTTCTTTTGTTATCGCCTGGCTCGCCACCGACATGCACGCCGTGGTCGTCGCCGATCTCGCCGGAGCGATGTACGCCGTGGTCGTCGCCGATTTCGCCGGAGCGATGTACGCCGTGGTCATCACCGATTTCGCCGGAACGATGCACGCCGTGGTCGTCACCGGGTTCGGCGTGAGTGCCACTGCGTCCGGAGGAGGCTGTGCTGCCGGAGTGTCCCGAACCATGGTCGCCGCTGCTGTGACCGCTGCCGCTGTTGCCGCCGCTGCCGTTTCCACTATGGCCGCCGCCATTGCTACCGCCGCCGCTGCCACCGTGACCACCGCCATTGCCGCCGCCACCGCTTCCGCCACCGGAACCACCGCCGCCGCCACCAGAACCGCCGCCGCCACCGCCAGAACCGCCACCACCACCGCCAGAACCACCCCCACCGCCGCCCGATCCGCCGCCGCCACCACTACCACCATCCTTGGCCTGGGCACTCGATACCCCGGAAAAGCTGTCCGGAATCAATACGGTAGACGCCGACAGAACTGCGCCAATAGCTACTGCAAGTAAAAGCTTGTTGATGTGCATGTCGTTCTCCGTCTTGTTACTCAGGTTGGAACGTTGATGAACAATGCAACTTGCTGCTCGATTCAATGGGTGAACACCGCAGCGCGCTGATTAATTCAGGTGCAACGTGGATGAACGATGAACGGTACAACTCGACCCTGTTCCAGAAGGTCAGTGAATACTCGAGGCCAGCTCGAAAATCGGGATGTACATCAGGATCACGATGACCCCGATCAGCAGACCGATGAAGGTCATGAGCAAGGGTTCGAACAGCCGCACGAACCATTCGATCCAGCGGCTGATTTCTTCGTCGTAGAAGTCAGCGCTGCGCTCCATCATCTGGCCGAGGTTGCCGGACTGTTCGCCCGCTCGAAGCAAGCGCAGGGACACCGGGGTCACCAGGTGATTGAGTTCCAGCGCGGTCGACAGCGATTGCCCCTCGCGTACCCGTTCGCAGGCCTGGTCCAGGCGCACGCGGGAGGCGGGGGTGAGCAGGCCGCGGACCATGCCCATGGCGGTGACGAGGGGGATGCCGCCCTGCAGCAGGATGCCCAGGGAGCGATAGAAGCGCGCCAGTTCGTACATGAAGATGCGTTGGTGGACCGCCGGGAGTTTTTCGATCACACGGTCGACGCCCCGACGAAAGGCCGGTTGTCGCTGAAGAAAGCCGAGGGCGACGATGATCGCCGCCAATGTGCCGAAGAATTCACCCTGGTGAGCGTGAAGGAACATCCCGCAGCTCATCAGCACTTGCGACAGCCACGGCAGATTCGACCCCAGCCCTTCGAACACCAGGCTGAAGCGCGGCACCACATAACCCATCAGGAACAACACCACGCCACCACCCACTACCAGCAACAGCAGGGGGTAGATCGAAGCGCTGACGATTTTTTGCCGAACCTCGTCCATGCGCTGGCGATAGCTGACATAGCGGCCCAGGGCATCGCCCACGGCGCCGGTCTTCTCGCTGGATTGCACCAGCGCCACGTAGAGCGGAGGGAACACCGCCGACAACTGGGCCAGCGCTTGGGAGAACGATTTGCCTTCATAAAGCAGGCGCACCAGTTCGCTCAAGGTTTTACGGGCCTGTGGCGCGTTCTCTTTTTCCGCCAGGCTTTCCAGCGCATCGATCAACGGCAGGCCGGCATTGAGCAAGGTGGTCAGTTCCTGGCTGAACAACACCAGGTTGAAGGTCTCGCGCTTCTGCAAACGCAACGCGCGCCAGTGCCGCTCGACGTGCAGGCTGACCACGCGCAAACCCTGGTCTTCGACGATGCGCCGGGCTTCGCTGTGGCCGGGGGCCTCTACGGTCATCGAGACCACGCCGGCCTTGCCCACTGCCTTGAGATGAAAGCGCATGGTCGCCACCCCCGTCATTGCCAGCTGGTGACTTCGGCGTTTTCGCCTTCGCCGCCGGGTTGGCCGTCCTTGCCCATGGACAGCAGATCGTATTCGCCGTTTTCGCCGGGGTAGCGGTAGTTGTAGTTGCGGCCCCACGGATCCTGCGGCAGTTTTTTCTGCAAATAAGGACCGGTCCATTTGGTTTCATCGCTTGGCGCAGTGACCAGCGCCTGCAAACCCTGTTCGGTCGACGGGTAATGGCCGACTTCCAGGCGGTATAGGTCGAGCGCCTTGCCCAGGCCTTCGATTTGCGCCTTGGCCACCTTCACTTCGGAGCGGCCCAGTTGGGCGAAGTACTTCGGCGCGACGATGCCGGCCAACAGCCCCAGCACCACCAGCACCACCAACAGTTCGAGCAGGGTGAACCCGCTTTGAGTACGCGGGGCGGAACACAAACGCTGATTCATGATGACCTCACACAGTCGGCAGAAGGGTCGCCCTGAAGGCGTATGCAATTGCCATGCTCACCCCCAGTCATTCTTCCACAACCCCTGTATTGCGGGCCTTTGCGCTTCCGGCACAGTGCTTGCGTATGGCTTGTTTACTACCGGCCATTGGGGCATTACCCCCATTTTTCGGGGCCGGGCAGGGGAGGCACAATAATGAAAACACTCACCACAGGACTGCTCGGCTGTTTGCTGCTGACGAGCGTCGCACAGGCCGATGTGTTCGTATCCGTGGACGCCAAGGGCAGCTACGTACTGTCCAATGTTCACCGTCCCGGCCGCACCTATGAACGGGTCATTCACGAGCCCCAATCCTCGCTGGTCGGCCTTGATCAGCAGCCCCAGATGATTGCCAGGCAACCTTATGCAGAGCTGGTGTCGGCGGCCGCCACGGCCAATGAATTGCCGGCGGCGCTGTTGCACGCTGTCATCCGCGAAGAGTCCCGCTACAACTCGGATGCGACGTCCCCTAAAGGCGCCGGTGGGCTGATGCAATTGATGCCCGATACCGCGCGGGAGATGGGAGTGAAAAACGTCTATGACCCCAAGGCGAACATCCAGGGTGGTGCCAAATACCTCAAGCGCCTGCTGACCCTATTCGACAACGACATCACCCTCGCCGTGGCGGCCTACAACGCCGGGCCACAAGCGGTGTTGAGCCGTGGCGGGGTGATCCCTCCGTTCGCTGAAACCCAGCGTTATGTGCCCAGTGTCTTACGCCAATACCGCCGCTTGCAGGGGCTGGCCGTGGATGCACCGCTGTGATTGGCGAGTGTGGGGAACGTCCCCCAATAGTGGGGCAACAAAGACTGGGCCGAAAAGTGGGGAATAAGTGGGGAATATCCCCCGAGTTATTAAATGGTTGCTTCAAGCGGCTGAAAACTAACTGAATTTTTTATGGCATGCGGATTGCTCAAGGGGATTTGTCGAGAATTGTTCCCTGTGAGCACCCACAGCGAGGCCCGTTATAATGACCGGCATACCTTACGCGTCGTCCTTGTTTAAATTTGCGCTGTTGGTGGTGTCGATGTTCGGCATCGAGATGGCCGAGGCGGCCGTGCGCTGTGAGCGCAATCTGGTGGCGAACGTCGTAGCGCTGGATCAGCCGCTGATGTTCAACCGCCTCGGCGCGCAAAACGTTAACGGCATGATGTTCGCCCTGCGCCGCGACGTGGTCGACGACCACAATGTGTCCCTGGCCCAGGGCGGCGCGGCAGTGCCGGGCAAAGTCTCGTTGCGGCCCGACAAGCGTCCGCGCCCCTTGGTGTTGCGGGTTGCCGCCGGTGACTGCCTGACGATCAACCTGCAGAACCTGTTGGCGTATCAGGCTAACCCCGGCTCGCACGACGATGGCGAGGAAGAAGAGGGCGAGATCGAGGGTGAAGTCGAAATCGGAAACGTGGACGAATTCAAAGTCGATGAGCAGGTCACCGACCGCCATGTCGGCTTCCAGGTCAACGGCCTGCAAGCGGTCAACAGCATCGACGACATCGCCTCGTACACCGGGCGCAACGGCAATTCGCTGGTCGCCCCCGGCGGCACCCGTTCCTACACCTTGTTCGCCGAGCGCGAAGGGGCGTTCGCCGCCAGCAGCCGTGGCGCCACCTTCGGCGGCGAAGGCGATGCGGGCAACGTTGCCAATGGCCTGTTCGGTCAGGTCGTGGTGGTGCCCAAGGGCGGGCGCAGCTACCGCAACACCATAACCGAAGAAGAAATGCGCCTGGCCAGCGCCGGCCGCACCCCGGCCGGTCAACCGATCGTCGATTACCAGGCACGCTACCCGCAACGCGAACCATGGATCCGTGAAGGCAAGGCCGGCACACCGATCATCAACATGGTCGACGGCAATGAAATCATCTCCAGCGAAAGCGACGCGATCGTGATGGGCAGCAACGCCGACGGCAGCTTCCCTCCGTCGACCTATCCGCTGGAAGCCATCGGTAAACGCAACCCGGCGATTCCGAACCGGCTGGAACCGTTCCGCGATTTCGCCTCGCAGTTCCAGGATGAAACCGCCGCGACCCAGGCATTCCCCGCTTATTGGGCAGACCCGGTGATGGCCCATGTGCTGGAGCCGACCCGCGACTCGTTCATGATCAACTATGGCTCCGGCGGCATGGGCGCCGAGGTGGTGGCCAACCGGCTGGGCGTCGGGCCGATGCACGATTGCCTGTCCTGCGCCTATGAAGAATTTTTCCTCAGTTCGCACACCGTCGGCGACGTGGCGATGCTGGTGGACGTGCCGGCCAACGCCGGTCTGGAAGGCATTCTTCCAGGGCAGGTACCGCGCGCCGATCAGATCGGGGTCAAGGCGACCATGGCGCTGTATCCGTCCGAGCCGTCCAACGTCAATCACAGCTACATCGGTGACTTCATCAAGTTCCGCAACACCCACAACGGCCACGAGCAGCACGTCTTTCACCTGCACGGCCATCAATGGTTGTTCAACCCCAACGACGACAACTCCGACTATGTGGATGCCCAAGGCATCGGCCCGGGCGCCGGTTACACCTATGAAATCGCCAATGGTGGTTCGGGCAACCGCAACCGCGTAGCGGGCGATGCGATTTACCACTGCCACTTCTATCCGCACTTCGCACAAGGTATGTGGAGCATGTGGCGGGTGCACGACGTGTTTGAAGAAGGCACCAGACTTGAGGTTTCCGAACAGGGCGCCGACGGTTTCCACAGTGAGCCTTACGCGCTACGCAGCGGTAAACCGGCAGCCGGTGCGCGGGCCTTACCCGATGGCGAGATCGTTGCAGGCACACCAATTCCCGCTGTCGTGCCGCTGCCGGGCAAGGCCATGGCACCGATGCCAGGCAAAGTCGCGGTCGTACCGAAAATCGGCGAAACCCTGGTGGCCGGTGGTGGTGACGATGACGATGACGATGATGACAGCGGTAACGGCGGCGCTCAGGCCATCGGTTCCCTGGCACTGGTGGATCGTAGCGAAGCCAACCGCAATGCCGACGGCAGCCTGAAAAACCCTGGCTACCCGTTCTGGATTGGCGGCATGGAAAGTTCGGTCGGCCAACGTCCACCAACCCCGCCTCTGGACATGCTCGACGCCGCCAAGGCTCAGGCCTTGAAGTCCAGCGGCAATGCCTTGTGGGCTAATCTCGACCCGGCTCAGTCCGGTGGCTGGGACGGCGGCCTGGGACGCCATACCCTGGACGGCGTCTCCGCTGGTGGCGCGGCGAATACCATTACTACGTCTCTGGATTTTTCCAAAGAAGTGACCCGGGCGAAACCGATTTACATGCCGGAAGAAGGCACCGAAGTCGAACAGGCGGCCATGGCCTTCCATGCCAAAAAAGACCACCCAAGCTTCGCGGTGCTGCCCGGGAGTCAAATCGTGGCGCGTAACTTCCGCACCAACGGCGCGTTGCCAACGGCTGGCGCGCCTTACTTCGAACCTTGCATGGATGACCGGCAAAAACGCCTGACCAGCAGCGCCGGCACCGGCGAGTTCGCCAGCGGTGAACGCATCGACGGCATGTCCTACAAAGGCTCCTCGACCTTCACCGCCGACCGTCCACGGGTCTACAAAGCGGCGAACATCCAGTTCGATGCGGTGTACAACAAGGTCGGCTACCACTTCCCGCAAGCGCGCATCCTCGCCCTGTGGGAAGACGCCTGGCCGGTCATCACCAAGCAGCGTCCGCCAGAGCCTTTGGTGATGCGCATGAATACCTTCGACTGCGTGCAGTACCAGCAAACCAACCTGGTGCCGGCCATCTATGAGATGGACGACTATCAGGTGCGCACGCCGACCGACGTGATCGGTCAGCACATTCACCTGCCGAAATGGGACCTGGTGTCTGCCGACGGTTCTTCCAACGGCTGGAACTACGAAGACGGCGTCCTCTCCCCAGGTGCCGTGCAAGAACGCATCCACGCCATTCGCGAGTTCAACCAGTGCGAAGGCACCGACCCACGGGACGGCACACCGGCCTGCCCGAAAGCCAAGAATCACCCGTACTTCGGTCAGTTTGGCCGGGCGGATTGGGTCGGGGCGCGCACGGCGATGCAGCGCTGGTTCGTCGATCCGGTGGTGAACGCCAAAGGTGTCGACCGTGGCCTGGGGACCATTTTCACCCACGACCACCTGGGCCCATCGACGCACCAGCAGATTGGCCTGTACGCCACCGTGCTGGCTGAACCGGCCGGTTCCACCTGGTTCCACGCTGAAACCGGCGAGCCGTTGTACAGCGGCGCGCGCCAGGACGGCGGGCCGACTTCGTGGCAGGCGGTGGTGTCCACCGGGGACATCGACGGCGACGGCAAGAACGACAGCTTCCGTGAGTTCTTCCTCGAATACAGCGACTTCCAGCACGCCTATGAAGCCGGGGTGTATGTGGGCGCCGGTCCTAACGGCGTGCCTAATCCGCAAGCCTTCCCGGCCACCGCCGACAGCTTCCGCTACGCAATCAACCCACCGGTACGCAACAACGCCAGCACCTTGCTCGACGGCATCATTGAAGTGCAGGGCGGCATGGTGCCGGGTTGTCCGACTCGGCCATGCCCACAGGCGATCTCGGTCGATGACCCTGGCATGTTCGTGGTCAACTACCGCAACGAACCGCTGGCCCTGCGGGTGTACGACCCGAACAAGGTCGGCCCGGACGGCAAGCGCGGCATGCAGGCCGACGGCCTCGGCGGCGACCTGGCGTATGCCATGCAAAGCCGTACCGACCGCGCCATCCCGGCGATGAACCTGGCACCTAACCTGGTCACCTCGGCCACCGGTCCAACCGGCGGCACCACGCTGTTCCCGCCACACGTCAACCGTGGCGGCGCGGAACCGGGTGACCCGTTCACTCCAATGTTGCGCACTTACACCGGTGATAACGTGCGGCTGCGGGTGCATGCCGGCGGTCACGAAGAAGAGCACAACGTGACCCTGCACGGCGTGAAATGGCTGCAAAGTGGTTCCGGCTTCGGCAACAGCTCCAACTCCGGCTGGCGCTCGTCGCAGATGGTCGGTATCTCCGAACAGATGGGCTTCAACGCGCCGGTCTCGATGCTCTCCAGTTCGGCGGCGACCACGGGGGATTACCTGTACTCGATGGACGCTTCGATTGAAGGTTACTGGAACGGTATCTGGGGCGTGATGCGCAACTACACGGCCCAGCGCAGCGATCTGTTCGCCGTGCCTAACAACCCCAAGCCGATGGGTATGCGCAATACCGTGGCATTCGATGGCTCCTGCCCACGGATCAGTGCCAACCCCAACGGCATCGGCACCCGGCCGACCGTGCAACGCAACTATGAAGTGGTTGCGGCGCTGGCCAACGACATCCTGCGCAATCCGTTGAACCTGACCATCGGCGATCCGGCCGGTATCGGGCAACACGTGGGTGGGCCGTTGAATCCGGCGGGTGGCACCCTGGTGTTCAACTCGCGGCCAGTGAATATCCCTCAGGTCACCGTGGTCGATCCTGAAGATGGCGAAACCATTACCATCGGCGGTCAAAGCGGCCCGTTGCATGATCCGACTGCGATCCTGTACGTGCGCAAATCCGACCTCGATCCGGTCACCGGAAAAATGAAACCCGGTGTACCGGTAGAGCCGCTGGTATTGCGCGCGGCGGCGGGTGACTGCATCAACGTCACCCTGGAAAACCGCTTGCCTGTGATCATGCCCGACCTGACCCAGACTGCCGTGATGCAAGGGCTGGTCAAGCGAGATCGCAACAATGGCCAGGGCTCGACCATCTTCACCAACAACCTGCTGCGGCCGTCGAGCCACGTTGGTCTGCATGCGCAACTGCTGGCGTATGACATCACCAAATCCGATGGCACCAACGTCGGCGCCAACCCGATCCAGACCGTGCCACCGCGTGTTGGGAATGTCGGCGCGTACCCGACGCGTACCTATCAGTACTACGCCGGGCACCTGGAGCGTGAAGGCAAACCGATCTCGCAACTGGGCCGCAGTGTCGACAACATCAACGCCACGGCGGTGGAGTTCGGCGGACTGAATATCACGCCGGCGGACCTCATCAAACAACCGCAGAAAGGCTTGGGTGGGGCGATGACCATCCTGCCAGCCGGCGCGACCTGGGTTGAGGATGCGCGTAAAACCAACGCAACGGTCACGGCGCCAGGGCAGACCACTTACCGCGACTTTGCGATGGTCTGGCAGAAAGCGTTGAACATCCGCTGGGCCAACGGTCGGCCGGTGGAAGGCATTGCCGCCGAAGGCTTTGGTGTACCGACCGATCCGCAGGACAACTCGAGCATGGCCATCAACTACAAGGCCGAGCCGATCTGGTTCCGCTTCGGGTTGGCGCCGGATGCGCCGTTCGGGCACGCCGATGGCGCCGGTTACGGGGACGTGCCTAACGCGCATATGGCGTACAGCAATGCGCTGATCGGGGGCGATCCTCAGACACCGGTGCTGTATGTGAAACCGGGGCAACCGTTCCGCACGCACATTCTGATGCCGACCGGTGGAAGTCGCGGCACGACCTTCCAGCTGGACGGTCACGTCTGGTCGGTCAACCCGTTCCAGTCGGAGAAGAGCGATACCGGCGGTTACCCGATGGCCACGCCTGGGGTGGGGTCGGTGCGGTTCGGCTACAACCCGATGTCGATGTACATCGGCGCTCGTGAAAGCATCCTGCCGGCGGCGCACTTCAGCTTCATGCTCCCGAGCGCCGGGGGCAGCAACGCAATACCGGGCGACTACCTGTTCCGCGACTACGGCGCCTACGGCAACACCGCCGGGCTTTGGGGGTTGCTGCGGGTAACCAACGAGCCAGAACCGGCACCGGCACCGTAAAGCCAGGGATTGGGGGGTGGCTGACACCCCCCAATCCCTGTAGGAGCGAGGCTTGCCCGCGAAGGGTTCACCTCGGTGTAGGTGGTGTCACAGATGACGCCTTCGCGGGCAAGTCGGATCGCCGCACCGCTCGCGCCTACAAGGGACAAGGCAGGCACAGATCTGTAAGGGGAGAGGGTTATGAGCAGGACTACAAAAATCGCCGGTTGCGCGCTGGTCGTTGCGGTGGCACTCATCAGCTTCGGCGTCTGGCGCACCGCGCCGCCCAACCTGCTGAGCGAAGTCGCACTGCCGGACACCTGGAGCAGTCAGAACCTCTCCCGTGACGGGATTTCGGTGGCGCTTGAGGTCAAGTCATTGGCCCAGGACGGCGTGTTGCGTGAAGGCGAGTTTGCCGACGTGCAGTTCCGCGTCAGCGACAGTGCTTCAGGTCAGCCGTTGTCGGGCATCAATCCCGGCGCCTGGCTGGACCCGGAAACCATTGCCGCCGACCAGGCCCAGGGTCGGGAGAAAAGCTGCAAATCCCGGGTCGGGGTCTTCCTGAAATCGAGCATCGGCGCGCGGCCAATGCTGGATCTGAACAGCTACTTCCTGCTGGTGATGAACCGCGACGCCAGCGTCTCGGTGGTCGACCCGTCGGTTTCGGTGGGCGGCATTACCAGCACCATGTCGCGGATTGACATCAAGCAACCGCCGATGGATTGGGTCACGCCCAAGGACAACAAACGGGTGTTCGTCTCCATGCCGACCGCCGATGCAGTGGCGGTGATCGACAGCGAGCAGTTCAAACTGGTCGACTCGGTCGCCGCCGGCAGCAACCCGGTGCGCGTGGCCTTGCAACCGGACGAGCGCCTGCTGTGGGTCGGCAACAATGCCAAGACCGCCGAGCAGTCCGGGGTCACGGTGATCGACACCCGCAGCCTTAAACCACTCAAACATCTGGCCACCGGGGCCGGGCACCATGAAATCGCCTTCAGCAAAGACAGCCGTTTTGCCTTCGTCAGCAACCGCGACGACGGCACCCTGAGCATCATCGACATCGCCAGCCTGACCATCAGCAAGCAACTCAAGACCGGCTCGCACCCGCTGTCGGTGGCGTACTCGCCGCTGTCACAGGCGGTGTATGTCGCCGACGGCAAGGACGGTAGCGTGACCGTGATCGATACCGCCAGCCTCGCGGTACGGCGGGTGATCAAGATGAAACAGGGCCTGGGCCCGATGGGGTTCAGCGCGGACGGGCGTTTTGGCATCGTCCTCAATACCCTGGAAAACCAGGTGGCGGTGATCGACGCGGCCACCGATTCGATGATCCACGAGCTGGACGTGTCCGCCGAACCCTACCAAGTGGTGTTCACCAAGGCCTACGCCTACATACGCGGACTGGCCTCGGCCAAGGTCACCATGATTAACCTGTCGTCATTGGGGGCAGGCCGCACGCCGATCAGCCAGGGCTTCGAGGCCGGGCCTCAGGTGCCACGGTTGGCCGGTGATTTGCCGCTGGCCTCGAGCCTGGCGGTGTCGCGGGACGACAACGCGGTGTTCGTGGTCAACCCGGTGGACAACACCACCTATTTCTACGCCGAAGGCATGAACGCGCCGATGTCCGGCTACCCCAATCGCGGACAGGTGGCGCGGGCGGCCATGGTCATTAACCGCAGCCTGCGCGAGGTCGAGCCAGGGCTCTACAGTTCGCGGATCAAGCTGCCAGCCGCCGGGCGTTTCGACGTGGCGTTCCTGCTCAACCAGCCGAACATCATCCATTGCTTCACGGCGCTGGTTGAGCCGGACCCGAACCTTGCCACGCTTCCCGGCGTGCCCAAGGTCGAGTTCATGCTCGATAAATCCACGGCCGCCCTCGGCAGCCCCTACACCGTGCGGTTTCGCATCGTCCAGGGCAAACAGAAGGCACAGCGCAGCGGGGTCAAGGACGTTCAGGTGCGCTACTTCCGCGCCCCGACTTCCCGGGCCCAACAGGTCGCGGCCCTTGAAGTGGGCAACGGCATCTATGAAGCCCCGGTGACCCTCGACCAGAACGGCGCCTGGTACCTGCACGTTCGCGCGGCGTCCCTTGGCGCGAGTTTCGATGACAAGACCTTTGCCAGCGTTCGGGTGATTCCCGGCGATGCCCACTGAAGAGGAAACCGACATGAACCGATTCGCACACCGTGGACTGCTGACGTTCTGCCTGTTGGCCGTCGGCATCGGCCAAGCCCTGGCGCACTCGGCGGATGAACACGCCGGGCACGACATGCCGGCCAAAAGCGCCAGTTCGGAGAGCACCCAGGTCAAATTCGCCGACGTCGCGCTGGTGGACCAGAATGGCAAGCCGGTGCGTCTGGAAAAGGACCTGGTGACTAACAAGATCGTAGTCATGAGTTTCATCTACACCAGTTGCACCACGGTGTGCCCGGTGGTGTCCTCGATCATGGGCAAGGTGCAGAAGCAACTCGGCGCCCGGGTCGGTGACGAAGTGCAGCTGGTATCCATAAGCATCGACCCGCAGCGCGACGACGCCAAGCGCCTCAATGACTACGCCCGCAGTTTCCAGAAGGGGCCGGGCTGGAGCTGGCTGACCGGCAGCTCGCAGTCGATCAACGAAACCCTCAAGGGCCTCGGTTCGTTCAGCGGTGACTTCAAAAGTCATCAACCGCTGATTCTGGTGGGGGACGGCAACAGCCGCCACTGGACTCGCTATTACGGCTTCACCGATCCGGCCGTGCTGACCCGCCAGGTCGAGAAACTCAGCGGCCAGCGCAACGCCCACGCCAAACGCACCGCCATTGCCATGGAGCACCAGCCATGAAAGCGCTCGCCTTGATCTTCCTTACGATGTGTTTTTGTGTGATCAGCTTCATGGCGTTTTCCCATGAAGGCCACACAGAGCCCGCACCTACCGTGGCCGCCGCGCAACCGGCAACCGGTACCCGGGATGCGAAAACCTGGTTCACCGACACACCGTTGCAGGACCAGAACGGCAACACGCTGCGTTTTTACAGTGACGCGCTGGAAAACCGCGTGGTGCTGCTGAACGTGATTTTCACCAGTTGCAACGATGCCTGCCCGCTGATCACCCAAAAGCTCAAGGAAGTCCGTGAAGTGCTGGGCGACAAGGCCGATGGCATTACCTTTATTTCCCTTACCAGTGATCCGCTGCGCGATACGCCGGCGGTACTCAAGGCTTACACCTTGAAGCAGGGCGTCGATGGCCCCCACTGGCTTTTTCTCACCGGCGACAAGGCGCAAATGGACCTTGTACTGGGGCGCATCGGCCAGATTGTGCCGACCCCCGAGCAGCACTCGACGCAGCTGATTGTCGGTGACGTGGCCAACAAGCGCTGGAGCAAGATCCGTCCCGATGCACCGGCCGCCGCCATTGCCCAGCGCTTGCAGTTGCTGACAATGCCCGTGGCCGGTCGTTGAGCACGCGCCATGAAAATTGCCCTCGTCCTCGGCCTGCTACTGATAGGCGGCATCAGCTTCACCGCTAATGCGTTGCCGCTGAGCCCCAGCGAAAGCGCCGGTAAACGGTTGTATCGCGAGGGCGTGTCCGCAAGCGGCGAGCCGGTCATGGCTCGGGTGGGCGCGGCGGACATGCTGCTGCCCGCCACCAGCCTGCCATGCGCCAATTGCCATGGCGCCGATGCCCAAGGGCGACCCGAAGGCGGGGTACGGCCGCCGGACATCAGCTGGTCGCGGCTCTCCAGCAGTTACGGTCAGCAGATCAACGGTCGCAATTACCCGGCCTACACGGAGGGCACACTGGCCCGGGCGATCCAGGAGGGGCGCGATTCGGCGAATAATCGGCTCGACCCGGCGATGCCCCGGTTCGTGCTGTCGATGAATGATCAGCGCAACCTCACGGCCTACCTCAAACGCGTGGCCGATGACCGCGACCCCGGGTTGACCGCCGACAGCCTGCACTTGGGCACCTTGTTGCCCAGACAGGGACCATTGAGTACGGAGGGCGCCACGATGGCGGCGGTGCTCAAGGGCAGCGTGGCGCGGATTAACGAGGCGGGTGGGATTCATGGTCGGCAATTGCGCCTGACCATCCTCGATCCGGGCCCGGACCGCGCCAGTGCCGAACAGGCGCTGGACCGCTTGATTGAGCAGGAACAGGTGTTCGCCCTGATCGCACCACTGGCACCTGCGCTCGACACGGAGCTGGTCACGCGGCTGGAACGCGCCGGTATTCCGCTGATCGGGCCGCTCTCGCTGCAGGGCATGGCCCCGGCCAGCCGGCAGATTTTCGAACCGCTGTCAGGGCTGCGCGAGCAACTGATTGCCTTGGCCGACTACGGTGCCGCCAATTTGCGCTTGCTCCAGGGACCGACGCTGATCGTCTACCCGGACGAACCGGGCCAACGGCTGGCGGCGCAGAACCTCGGCCAGTACCTGCAAGAGAACGCCTGGCAGCAAGTGCGCCTGCAGGCCTACAACTTGGTGCAGGACGAGTTGCCGCTGGGCTCGCGATCGGTGTTTTACCTGGGCAGCGGCGTCGGTTTCAGTCGCCTCGCCGAGCGCCTGCAAACGGCGGGGCAGGTGCCTTACCTGTTCGCCGCGTCGAATCAGGTGGCAGGCGACCTGTTTCAATTGCCCAGCGGGTTTTCCCGGCGGGTGTTTCTGGCCTATCCGTTCGTCCCCAGTGACTGGACGCTGGCCGGGCGCCTGGCCTTGACGCAACTGCGCGAGCACCAGGGGCTCGGTGGTGAGCACGCGGTGCTGCAAGTCGGCGCCTACAGTTCGATGCTGCTGCTCAGCGAAGGCATGAAGCAGGCCGGACGCGACGCCAGCCGCGAAAAACTCATCAGTGCCCTCGAAGGTTTGCACGATTTCGACACCGGGCTGACCCCGCTGCTCAGCTTCGGTCCGGGCCGCCGACTGGGCTTGAGAGGTGCCCATATCGTCACCGTAGATTTGCCCGACCAGCGCTTCTTTCTGGTCGCACCGTACAAACCCATTGCCGCGACACCCTGACGGGAGACTTGATAATGAAACTCAAGACACTGCTGATCCTGTTGACGTTGTGGGTCCCCGTGGCCTTCTGCAACAACGGTCCGGCTGCCGCGCGGGTCAATGGCGAGGAAATTTCCGAGTTCCGCCTCGAGCGCTATTTCGCCGAATACCTGGAGGACCAGGGCCGCGCAGTCGGTAGCATTCGCAATCCCACGGCGTACAAGCAATTGCGCCAGAAAGCACTCGACGTGCTGATCGACAAGGAGTTGCTGTGGCAGGAAGCGGTCAAGCGCGGGGTGGTGATCAACGATGAAGTGGTAAAAAGCCAGGTCGAGCAGACCCGGCAAGCGATTGGCGGTGCCGAAGTGTTCGCCCGCCGGCTCGAAGACGCCGGTTTCGATGAAGCCAGTTTTACCGAGTACACACGCCGCGAGCTCGCCGCCCAGCAAGTCTTTGCCGACCTCGTAAATGTCGCTGAGCCGGACGAAAAACAGGTCCGCGCGTTCTTCGAGGAACACCGTGCCGAGATGAACCGGCCTGAGCAGATCCAGGCGCGGCACATCCTGGTCAAAGTGCCTCAGGGGGCCGATGCCGCCACAGTTGAAGCAGCCCGGCTACGCTTAGAAGAGATGCGGGTGAAAATCAGCCGGGGCGAGGACTTTGCCAGCGTTGCCCGGGCCGGCTCCGAAGATGCCTCCGCCGCCGAAGGCGGAGATCTGGGCTATTTTCCTCGTGGGCGCATGATGCCGGAGTTCGAAGCAGTGGCGTTTGCCCTGACGCCGGGGGCCGTCAGCGCGCCAGTGCGCACACCGTTGGGCTGGCATTTGATTTACCTGCAGAACCACCAGGAGGCTGCCGATGTCTCAGAAGTTCAGGAACTTGAAATGGTTCGGGCTTACCTTGCCCGACAGCAAAAGTCCCAGGCTCGTCTACAGGTTCTGGGGCAGTTGCGATCAAGCAATCGAATCGAGCGGATTGACGACGATTGAAGGTTCCCCCCCCAAATGTGGGGAAAGCTTCAGGGCAAATCCGGACGCTTCCCCGCCTTTGGGGGACGGGGTTCCTGAACGAAAAGATTTTTTCATGAAAATCATAGAGATGAAGCGGTCGAAAACCGGCGCTCAGTCTGGCATGAAGTGTGCGTTAGCCTAAGTGAGGCGCGTACTCCCAGGCACGAATATCGGACCTGCGGTTTCAAGGAGTCCACCTTGTTAAACAAAGTACTGGTTGTTGAAGACGAACAGCTTCTTGCGGAAAACCTCCAGGGTTACCTGCAGGCGCAAGCGCTGGAAGTCCGGATAGCTCACAACGGTGAAACAGCCATCGGCGAAGCCGAACGTTTTTCACCCGATGTGATGGTGTTCGATTACCGCTTGCCCGATATGGAAGGCTTTCAGGTGCTCGATGCCGTCCGCCAGAACAGGAAGTGCCATTTTGTGCTGATTACCGGGCACCCAACCGCTGAAGTCTGTGAGCGGGCCCGGCAACTGGGCGTCAGCCATATCCTGTTCAAACCGTTTCCGTTGGCGGAATTGGCCCGTGCAGTCTGTGATCTTCTAGGGATGAAGCGCGAATACCGAGCAGGCGCGAGCCCATCCGAAGGATTCGTCGAACGACGCCAGAGCAGGACCGAAAGCTTCCCGCTGCAGTTGTACGACGGCAGTTGGGTGCTGGCAGATCGTCGACGAAGTTCATCGACCTCCAAGGCACCAGACGACCAGCAATTGCTCACCGGGGAGTAGTGGCGCGACAAGACGTTCCGGCATACGCCGCAATGGCCTGCCGCGTCGACAGGGCTCAAAGCCCCCGGCGTTGGAGAGCATGCCATGGACCGTCTATCCCTTGCCGTAGAACCGGCGCTGTTGGAATGTGTACCGTCTCGCTTTTCCAGTGAACAACTGGCCCAGGCCCGGGCCCGGGCAACCAGTACCGGCGAGCGGGTTCTGGAGGCCCTCGGGGTGTTGTGCGAACTGGCCCCCATGCCCTTCATCCAGTGCCTCGGCGCTACCCTGTATTATCCGGTGCTCGACACCGACACCCTGTTTCAAGCCACCCCGGTGTTCGACCGGGTCACCCTGGCCCAATGCCTCAAGCGCGAATTCATCCTGCTGCGTCACGACGATGCGGTCATTGGCGTGTTCGCCGACCCGTTCGACACGGCTCGTCTGGCCTGGATCGACGACTGCCTGCACGGCGCGCCGCTGTATCTGGTGCACGCCGACGACCTGAAAGCCTACCTGGCCCGTCATGAAGAGAGCTTCCACGCGGTGGAATCGCTCAACGCCCAGGCCGACGCCAATGTCGAAATCGATACCCTGCAAAGCCTATCCCTGACCAGCATCAGCGAAGACGCCAGCGTGGTGGTCAAACTGGTCAACTCGACCCTCTACGACGCGCTGAAAATGCACGCCAGCGACATCCACCTGGGCACCACCGGCAGCGGCCTGGTGATCAAGTACCGGATCGACGGCGTGCTGAACAACATCAGCAAAATTCAGGGCAGCGAGTTCGCCGAGCAGGTGATTTCCCGGGTCAAAGTCATGGCCGAACTGGACATCGGCGAAAAACGCGTGCCTCAGGACGGTCGCTTCAAGATCGGCATCAGCGGCCGGCAGATCGACTTCCGGGTCTCGATCATGCCGAGCATTTTTGGCGAAGACGCGGTGCTGCGAGTGCTCGACAAACAGGACCTGGCGGACAAGGTCAGCGGCGTGCAATTGCAGGCCTTGGGCTTTGAAGAAGACACCCTGCGCCAGCTGCGCCGGTTGGCCGCCGAACCCTACGGCATGGTCCTGGTGACCGGCCCGACCGGTAGCGGCAAGACCACCACGCTCTACGCCATGATCACCGAGATCAACCACGGCGTGGACAAGATCATCACCATTGAAGACCCGGTGGAATATCAACTGCCGGGCGTGCTGCAAATCCCGGTCAATGAAAAGAAAGGCCTGACCTTTGCCCGTGGTCTGCGCTCGATCCTGCGCCATGACCCGGACAAGATCATGGTCGGTGAGATCCGCGACCCAGACACCGCGCAGATCGCCGTGCAATCAGCCCTGACCGGGCACCTGGTGTTCACCACCATTCACGCCAACAACGTGTTCGACGTAATCGGTCGGTTCACCCAGATGGAAATCGACCCTTACAGTCTCGTCTCTGCACTCAATGCCGTACTGGCCCAGCGGTTGATCCGCCTGGTGTGCGCCAGTTGCAGCGCGCCGAGCAACCCGACCGATGAAGAGCTGCGCCTCTCCGGGCTCGATCCGCAGAAGGTCGATCATTACCACTTCGTTCACGGCAAAGGCTGTGGCCATTGCCGGGGCACCGGTTATCGCGGGCGGACCGCGATTGCCGAGCTGCTGCACCTGGACGACGAACTGCGGCAAATGATCGTCGAGCGCCAACCCGTTGCGAAAATCAAGGCACACGCTTGCAAACGTGGCTTGCGCTTGTTGCGCGAGTCGGCGCTGGAACTGGTTGCTGAGGGGCGGACCACGCTCGAGGAGATCAATCGTGTCACTTTTGTCTCGTGATCGTTATGTCGCCGTGCTCGGCGCCAGTGGTGTCGGCCTGGGACAGCGCAAGGGTAGCGACACCTTGTGGCTGGGCAGCGTCGGCTTTATCGACGAAGGCTTCCATGCCTGGACCGTCGCCCTCGAAACCCTCGACCGCTTGCTGGGCGAACACGTGCCAGC
This sequence comes from Pseudomonas sp. LBUM1669, assembly GCF_059695705.1. Classification (NCBI taxonomy): domain Bacteria; kingdom Pseudomonadati; phylum Pseudomonadota; class Gammaproteobacteria; order Pseudomonadales; family Pseudomonadaceae; genus Pseudomonas; species Pseudomonas sp. LBUM1669. Next base: position 2,568,649 of record NZ_CP166784.1, read on the forward strand.
CGGTGCGGAATTGAGTGTGGTGGTCTCCGGTCACTTCAGCCGCTTCTGCCTGGTGCCCTGGAGCGAACAAATCAGCAGTCCCGACGAATTGCTCGGGTTTGCCCAACTGTGTTTCGAAGACCTCTACGGCGTGCCGTCCCAACCCTGGAGCATGGTGCTGTCGGCCGAACCTGCGGGCTACGACCGGATCGCCACCGCGCTGCCGCAAGACTTGCTGACGCGTCTGCGCAGCCTGGTCAGCGGTCGCGGCCTGCGCCTTCGTTCGGTGCAGCCGTACCTGATGGCGGCGTTCAATCACTTCGATAAAAGCCTCGACGCCGGTGACTTCCTGTTCGTGGTCGCCGAGCCGGTGCGCAGTGTCTTGCTGCTGGCCAGGGAAGGGCGCTGGACCTCGGTGCGTTCGGTGGGCAGCAGCGACAGCGATGCCGCACTGACCGCGCTGATCGGCCGGGAAAACCAGTTGCAGGCCTCCACCAGCGAGCGGCCGCTGAACGTTTACTTGCACGCACCGGCGCGCATCGAGGTGCAGCCTGACGTACCCGGTGTGCACTTGCGCACCCTCGAAGAAGACCGGACAGCCGTACACGATTGTTTGTACGTGATGTCTCGGGCGGTGGCCTGACTTGCGCGCCCTGACGCTCGACTTCCAGCCACGCCGCCGCTCGGGCCCATTGGGTTGGAGCCTGCTGGCCGGTGGCGTGGTGCTGGTCGTGACCTGTTTTGTCGCCCAGCAGCACGTAGCCGAACAGGCCTCGCAACAGCAAGGCCATTTGCAAAACGCCCAGCGCGAACTCACCGGCGATACCGGCAGCAAAGTCACCCTGAGCCCAGCCGAAACCCGCGAACAGGCACAGAACCTGGCGGAAATGCGCAAGGTCTCGCAGCAACTGCGCCGGCCCTGGGAACGTCTGTTCGCCATGCTCGAAGCGATGCCCCGAGACAACATCGCCTTGCTGACCCTGACCCCGGATGCCCGCAAGGGCCAGGTGCGCATCAGCGCCGAAGCACGGGACCTGGAAGCGATGCTCGACTTCCACCGCCGTCTTGAAGCCAGCGACGAGCTCTCCGATGTGTCGCTGCTCAGCCACGAAATTGTCGTGAAATCGCCGGAACAACCGGTGCAATTCAACCTGTCGGCTAGCTGGGAGATCGGCGATGCAAATCCCTAGATTGATCGTCCACGAATACCTCCAAGGCCTGGGCGTGCCCGGCCTGGCTGGCTTGGCGATGTTGCTGCTGGCGCTGGCCTGGGCCCTGGGTGGCCTGATGCCGGACTGGAATTCGTTGCAAACCCTCAGCCAGCAGACCCGCGAAGCCGGTGAGTACCTGGCCAAGGTTGAAGACGGCAGTGTCGCCGCCCCGGTGGTGCCGCAACGTCAGCTCGACGACTTCCGCAGCAAGCTTCCGTCGCAGCCCCAAGCCACCGTGGCCATCGACAAGATCTACGCGCTGGCGGCCCAGGAGCACATCACCTTGGCGCGCGGTGAATACTCGCTGGGCATCGACCCCAAGACCCACTTGGCCCGTTATCAGATTCTGCTGCCGGTGCGTGGCAGCTACCCGCAACTGCGGCGCTTCCTGCACGCGTTGCTCGGCCAGTTGCCGGCCGTGGTGGTGGAGGACGTGGAGTTTCAGCGTAAAAAAATCGCCGACACCGACCTGACCGGGCGGATCCGCATGACCCTTTACCTGTCGAGGTCATGATGAATACCAAGCGCGTAGTGGGTTGGGTGGCGTTCTTCGGCGTGGCCGCGGCGCTGACCTGGGGGCCTGATTACTTCATGCCGGCGGACGACGGCGACGCTTCAGACGCGGCCGTGGCAACGCCCGCCAAAAGCAAAATCCGCGGCGCGCTTCCAGCCGCCGCGGCCACTGGCAAACCCGCCGTGATCAAAGACCTGACCCCGTCCGGCGACCTGTTCGCGGCCCGCAGCTGGAAGGTGGCGCCCAAGCTTGCCAGCGTCACCGAACAACCCGTCAACCAGACCCCGGTGGTGCAAGTCCCCAGCGCACCGCCGATGCCTTTCCAGTTCGTCGGCAAGCTGAATGACCGTTCTGACCTGCAAGTGTTTTTGCAGAACGGCGAAAAAATATACGTCGTGCGCAAAGGGGATGTGATCGACGACACCTGGCGGATCGAAGGGATTTCCGATGTGGAACTCAGCTTTGTCTACCTGCCTCTGCATTTGTCCCAGACCTTGTCTGTGGGGAGCACGCAATGAACAGTTCCCGTTTGTTGATGAACCTTTGTATATGCGTAGGGCTGGCTGCGTGCAGTTCGGCGCAGGTCGCCAAGCAGGAAGCAACCGACCTGATGGAGTCGGGGCAGTACGAAGCCGGCCTGGCGCGCATTGAGGAAGGGCTGAAGGAAAACCCTCGGGATACCGAACTGCACCTGGCCCTGACCAGCGGCCGTGCGCGTGCGGTGACGGCATTGTTGACCCAGGCCGACATGGATCGCGCCCAGCGTGATTTCGCTTCGGCACGCCTGGAGTATGGCCGGGTGTTGACCATCGAACCCAACAACCGCCGCGCCCAGGATTCAATGCGCCAACTTGAGCACATGCGCAGTCTCGATGACAAACTTGAACTGGCCCGGGGTGACCTGCGTCGCGGCGACATCTACGGCGCCGACCGTCAGGTGAAACAGATCCTCGAACTGGACCCCAAGAATGGCGGCGCCCTGGAGTTGCAAGACAATATCCGTCTGGTGCAAAGCCGCAACGTGATTCCTTATCCGCAACTGCGCACCCGCCTCGACCGGCCGGTGACCCTGGAATTTCGCGACGCCAACCTGAAAACCATCTTCGAAGTGCTGTCCCAGGTCGCCGGTTTGAACTTCATCTTCGACAAGGACCTGCGCCCGGACATGAAAGCCACCATCTTCGTGCGTGACGTGCGCATCGAAGACGCCGTGGAATTGCTGCTGCAACAGAACCAGTTGCATCAGAAAGTGGTGAACGAAAACACCTTGCTGATCTACCCCGACTCGCCGCAAAAGCTCAAGGATTATCAAGAGCTGGTGATGCGCACGTTCTACCTGACCAGCATCGACGCCAACACCGCGCTGAACATGATCAAAACCATGCTCAAGACCCGTGACGTGTTCGTCGATGAACGCCTCAACACCCTGACCATGCGCGACACCGAAGACGCCGTGCGCATGGCCGAGAAACTCCTGCAATCCCAGGACCAGTCCAACCCGGAAGTGGTGCTGGAAGTGGAGGTGATGGAAGTCGCCACCCAACGCATTCTCGACCTGGGTCTGCAATGGCCGAACACCTTTGGCGTGGTCAACAGCGACGGCTCGGCCGTGACCCTGCTCGATCAACTAAAAGGCATCAACTCCAGCCGGATCACCATCTCGCCGTCGCCTCAGGCCAAGATCAACGCTCAGGACAATGACATCAACACCCTGGCCAGCCCGGTGATTCGCGTCAGCAACCGTGAACAGGCGCGCATCCACATTGGACAGCGTGTGCCCATCATCAGCGCCACCTCCGTGCCGTCGACCCAAGGTCCGGTGATCACCGAAAGCGTCACCTATCTGGACGTCGGTCTGAAGCTCGAAGTGCAGCCGACCATCCATCTGAACAACGAAGTGGCGATCAAGATCGCACTCGAAGTCAGTAACGCCACACCACTGGAGCCGACTCGCCAGGGCACGATTCCGGTTCAGGTTGACACCCGCAACGCCCAGACCACGCTGCGTTTGCATGACGGTGAAACCCAGATCCTTGCTGGCCTGGTGCGTAACGACCATGGCGCCACCGGCAACAAGATTCCGGGCCTTGGCGACATTCCAGGTCTTGGTCGATTGTTCGGCAGCAACAAGGACACTGTCGGCAAGTCGGAGCTGGTGTTGTCGATCACGCCGCGGATCGTGCGCAACCTGCCGTACCAAAGCCCGTCGGACATGGAATTCCCCACCGGCACCGAAACCAGCATGCACATCCAGGCGCCTGACCGCCGGATGCAGCCGCCGATTCAGAATGAACACATCGATCGGCCGGTCGCTTCCACCACCCAAGTCGTTATCGAGAAGCCTTGATCATGAACGCCTCGCAACGTGGTTTTACCTTGATCGAAGTCGTGGTGACGCTGGCCCTGATCGGCCTGCTGGCCGGCATGGCCGCGCCGCTGACCGAGACCGTGGTGCGCCGGGGCAAAGAACAGGAATTGCGCACGGCGCTGTACCAGATCCGCGACGCCATCGACGCCTACAAACGCGCCTTCGATGCCGGCTACATCGAGAAGTCGCTGAACAGCAGCGGCTATCCACCGAACCTGCAAGTGCTGGTGGAAGGCGTGCGTGATGTGCGCAGCGCCAAGGGTGCCAAGTTCTACTTTTTACGGCGCGTGCCCCATGACCCGCTGACGCCGGTCAAGCGTGACGACGACGGTGGCTGGGGCTTGCGCTCCTACGACAGCACGGCTCAAAACCCGCGGGAGGGCGTAGACGTCTTCGACGTTTACTCCCATGCACGCGGCAAGGGTCTCAACGGCATCGCGTACAAGGAGTGGTGAATCATGCGTCGGGAAAAGGGTTTTACCCTACTGGAACTGATGGTGGTCATGGCAATCATCGCGACCCTGATGACCATCGCCTTGCCACGCTATTTCAACAGCCTCGAGGCCTCGAAAGAAACCACACTGCGCCAGAGCCTGTCGGCCATGCGCGAGGCTCTGGATCACTACTACGGCGACACCGGACGCTATCCCGATTCCCTGGAACAATTGGTGGAGCAGCGTTACCTGCGCAACCCGCCGATGGACCCGATTTCCGAACGCAAGGACCTCTGGGTGCTGGTCGCGCCGCCTGACGGCGTACCGGGCGGGGTCGCCGATATCAAAAGCGGTGCCACAGGGAGGGCGCGTGATGGCAGCCTTTATTCCGAGTGGTAAGCCCGCCAACGAGGCCGGGTTCACTTACCTGGGCGTGCTCTTCCTGATCATGTTGATGGGCATGGGCCTGGCCAGTGCCGGCGAATTGTGGTCGACCGCCTCGCGCCGTGACCGTGAGCGCCAGTTGCTCTGGGTCGGCACCCAATACGCCCAGGCGTTGCGCAGTTATTACCGCAGTTCGCCGGGCCTGGCGCAGTACCCGAAAGAGCTTGAAGACCTGTTGCAGGACGAGCGTTTTCCTAACGCCAAACACCATATTCGCCAGTTGTACCCGGACCCGATCGGTGGCGGTGAATGGACGCTGATGCGCGGTTTCGACGGACGCATCACAGGCATCAACAGCCCCTCTACGGACACGCCGCTGAAGCAGTCGGACTTTCCCAGCCAGTGGTCGGATTTCACCGGCATGGCGAGCTACAAGGACTGGCAGTTTGTGGCCGAGAAGGCCTTCCTGGATGGCGCTTCGGGCCCGGCGAAAAACCAGTCCTCCACGCCTCAGGCACTGGAACGGTGATGCCTTGAACAGACACTGGCTGCCGGCCTTGATCCTGGCGTGTGTAGCGTCCTTCGCTAGTGCCGGCGAGGAGGACGAGATGCTGGGCTTTATCGTCGATGACACGATTTCGCACATCGGCCACGACTTTTACTACTCGTTCAGTGAACGCTTGCGCGCCACCAGCCCGATGGATTTCAACCTGGTGGTACGCGAACGACCTTCGGCGCGCTGGGGCAGCCTGGTGACCGTGGAATATCAGCAGCGACTGGTTTATCGGCGCTTCCTGCCGCCGAACACCGTGGAACTCAAGGACGAGGCTTATGACGCCGCCGACTGGGTTCGCGGGCAGATTGTTCAGCGCAAGCTGGAAGCCTTGTTACAGGACACTACGGACCTTGAGAGGGACGAATTATGAAAACGAAAACTGTCTCACGGAACCTCGGGCTCTGGTTGATCGGGCTGGGAAGTTGCAGCCTGGTGCAGGCCACGGAGCTGGTTTACACGCCCATCAACCCCTCGTTCGGCGGCAACCCGTTGAACGGTACCTGGTTGCTGAACAACGCCCAGGCGCAAAACGATTACGACGATCCTGACCTGAAAAACCGCACGTCGGTGGCCGGGACTTCGGCCCTCGAACGCTTCACCAGCCAGTTGCAATCACGGCTGCTGGGGCAGTTGCTGGACAACATCTCCACGGGCAATACCGGGAGCCTGTCTACCGATGCTTTTATCGTCAACGTCGTCGACGACTCGGGCGCACTGACCATTGAAGTGACCGACCGAGCGACCGGTGAAATTTCGGAAATCCAGGTGAATGGCCTCGCCCCTTGACGGGGATTCGGGTCGATGGGGAGAGACGGACATGAAAAAAATAATTGCGCTGGGGCTGATGTTGGCGGCATTGCAAGGGTGTAGTTTGCGCGAGAACGTGGGTGCCGAGCAGGACACCGAATCACCGACCCTGACACCTCGGGCGTCGACCTATTACGACTTGATCAACATGCCGCGACCCAAGGGCCGGTTGATGGCGGTGGTGTACGGCTTCCGGGATCAGACCGGGCAGTACAAACCGACCCCGGCCAGTTCGTTTTCGACCAGCGTGACCCAGGGCGCGGCGAGCATGTTGATGGATGCGTTGCAGGCCAGTGGCTGGTTTGTGGTGCTGGAACGTGAAGGGCTGCAGAACTTGCTGACCGAGCGCAAGATCATCCGCGCCTCGCAGAAGAAGGCCAATACGCCGGTGAACATCCAGGGTGAACTGCCACCGCTGCAAGCGGCGAACATGATGCTCGAAGGCGGGATCATCGCCTACGACACCAATGTGCGCAGTGGCGGGGAAGGGGCGCGCTACTTGGGGATCGATATTTCCCGGGAGTATCGGGTCGATCAGGTCACGGTCAACTTGCGGGCAGTGGATGTGCGCAGTGGTCAGGTGTTGGCCAACGTCATGACCAGCAAGACGATTTACTCCGTGGGCCGCAGTGCCGGGGTGTTCAAGTTTATCGAGTTCAAGAAGTTGCTAGAGGCTGAGGTGGGTTACACCACCAACGAGCCGGCGCAGTTGTGTGTGTTGTCGGCGATCGAGGCGGCCGTCGGGCACCTTTTGGCCCAGGGGATCGAACGGCGTTTGTGGCAGGTGGCGGGGGATAATTCTTCACCTGACAACAATGCGACGCTGGATCGTTATCTGACTCAGAACAAGGTTGTGCCGGAGGGTGAGGAAGAGTGAGCCGAGGCGGCCTTCGGGCCGACCTGGTTCTTGTTGACTGAGTACATATCCATTGCTGCGGTAACGGCTGCTTATGGTTTCGCCCTTACGGCGACTCCCTTTGGCAAACGCCCCAAAGGAAGCAAAGGTCTTCGCCCCAACGTCCGGCCCCTCGCCTAGGCTCGGCGTACCCTCGCTCCGGCATTCATCTGGGGGCATCGCCTCCGGTCGGCTTCGCTTCGACCTCCTCTCGATGTGTGCGGCTTCGCCGCACGGCGCTACGCGCCCCCCCCCCAGATGAACGCCTCCACTCGGCCTCCCGAAGGGGCGGGTAGATCAAGAGCAGGCGAGCTAACGCTCGGCCTAATGAGTGGTGAGAAGCGGATGGTGCACGCTGATCCCTGTAGGAGCGAGGCTTGCCCGCGAAGGCGGCCTGACAGCCGACCATTTTCTTGCGGGTGTACACAGAACTTTGTGGGAGCGGGCTTGCCCGCGATGGCGGCCTGACAGCCGACCCATATTTTGCTGATGTACCCAATTTTATTGTGGGAGTGAGCCTGCTCGCGATGGCGGCGTATCAGCCAACATCAATGCTGAATGACACACCGCCTTCGCTAGCAGGCTCACTCCCACAGGGGGATATGTGTGTGGATTTGAGGGGTGTGTTTAATAGTGTTTAGAGTTACTTCCTGAAAGCTACAGATCCTTGCGCCGTTGCCTACGACTGCGCCAGAATCCGCCGGCTTGTGCGCTTTGGCCCTGGTCTTTATCGTTTCCGTATCGCTGCCAATCAGCGGTCGGGTTTAGCGACTCGGATCATTCAAAGTGCATCAGTGCTCCAGACTTTTTAGCAGGCTTTTACATCTGCAATTTCGTCATGGTGACTGTGTGCGGGAGACCTTCGGGTCTACCGGGTGCCTTTGACCGGTTCGCTAACCTGCATACAGTCGCCACCCTTACTTGTTTAGCGACGGGTTTTGGTGGCGCTAGTTACCAAAGGAGATTCACCATGTTCAAAGCCACACCCAATCCCCCGCAATCCGACGACGTTTCCCCCTACGATCCCCTCGATCCCAAAAAGCTCAACGAAGCTGCCGACCGTGCGCTGGATCACTATCTCAATCCGCTGAAAAACGCGATCCCACCACGCAAGCCCAGCACCATTTACCTCATCGCCCCGGATATCGACTCCGAAACCCTGTTGGTCAACGCTTGCGAATCTCTGGCCTCGGCCAGTGTGATGGCGAGTGATTTCGCAAGCCAGTTGCAAGGCCCGCAACGGAACACAATGCTCGCCCTTCAGCAAATCATCATGCTGGGCGAGCTGGCGGTGAACCGAGCGCTGGATAACATTGATCCGCAGGCGTAAACGCTAAGTCTGTGGTGAGAGGGTTTCTGTGGCGAGGGAGCTTGCTCCCGCTCGGCGGCGAAGCCGTCGTAAAACCGGTGAATGCGGTGTGTCAGTGGACATGTGGTTGCTGGGTTTGGGTCTGCTGCGCAGCCCAGCGGGAGCAAGCTCCCTCGCCACAGTTTGAGTTCATCAGATGGGCCGCGTAATCGTTCGAAAGCGGCTTGTCAGGCATCCAATTCGCCACAGACGTACCGAAAAAAAAACGCGACCCTCCCCCAAGGGCCGCGGTTTTTATGCCTCGCGATTACTGCTGCAACACAGTCGCCCGGTTGTCACTGCCCAACTGCTGGACAGTCGCCATCTGGGTCACGCCACTCTGATCAACACTGGCCGTGTTCCCGGTACCCCCTTGAGTCACATACGCCACGTTCATGGTGTCAGCCTGTTTGACGGTAATCATGTTGTCGCTGCCATACAGTTGCGTGGTGAACGCCTGGTTGCCCGTGCCGGACTGGTCGAACTCGGTGGTGTTGCCCGTGCCGTTGGTGGTGCCCTGGGCCAGGTTGGTGGTGCCGCGCTGGTCGGCGATCAGGATGTTGTCGCTGCCGTTCTGGTCGAAGTACAGCTCGTTGTAGGAATCGGCCTGGCTGATGGTGGTTTTGTTGCCTGTGCCGGTCTGGTTGGTGGTCATGATGTGGCCGACGCCATCCTGGTTGAAGCTGGCGATGTTGCCGTTGCCCGCCTGGGTGACGGTCGCGCGCTGGTTGCTGCCGAATTGGCCGCCCAGTTGCGGGCCTTTCCAGTTGCTGGCGTAGACCTTGTTTTCGGTACCCACGGAGGTGGCGTTCAGCACATGGCTGTCGCCGCTCTGGTAGGTGAAGTGCACGTTGCCGGTGCCTTGCTGGTACAGCGCGAGCACCGAGCCGACGGAGTCGAACTGGTCGGCGTAGATGGCGTTGACGTCGCCGACTTGCAGGACCTGGGCGTTGTTGTTTTGGCCGAAGCTCTGGTCGACCACGGTTTCGTTGGTTTGTCCGTACTGGTTGACGGTGGCTTCGCTGGCGGTTTGCCCGCCTTGCCAGACTTCCGTGGCGTTGAAGTCGCCGAACTGGTTGATGGTCACGACGCCGCCATTGCCGTCGCGCTGGTCGCCATACGCATAGTTGCCTTCGCCGGCCTGGTTGATGCCGATCTCGCCGCCCATGTGCGCGATCTGTTCGGCGGTGCCGTAGTTGGCGGTGCCGTACTGGATGATCGTCGCGTTGTTGGCGATGCCCAGTTGAATCTGCTCGATATTGGCCTCGTTGGCGTCACCGAACTGGAAGGTCTGGCCTTTGGTGGCTTCCTGGCTGTCCTGATAGAGGAAAGAGAAGTTGCCACTGCCCGCCTGTTGTTGCAGCGCCTGGTTTTCGCCCATGCCGATCGACTGGCTGGCATGGCTGGTGTTGAGGCTGCCGACCTGTTGCTGGACGATGGTGCTGCCGTTCTCGAACAGTTGCTCACCGTAACTGGCGTTGAAGTCGCCGACCTGATCCTGGGTGATGGTGCCGGTGGCGGTGTCTTGCACCGCCATGGCATCGTTACCCTGGCCGAGTTGCTGTTGGGCTGCGGTACTGAACGGGGCCGCGGTCTGTTTCACTTCGGCAATGTTTGCGGTGCCGACCTGATCCTGGGTGGAAACGCTGTCGTCGGCCATCGCCTGGGCACTGACAATGACCAGTATGGCGGCGGTGAGGGGCGTCAGTTTGAACATGATGAAACCTCCAAGTGGTGCAGTGCTTTAGCGATATTGTTTGACCGAAACGCTCATGCCATTTCCCGACTGGGTCACGGCGCTTGAAAGCCCCGTACCGGCCTGGTCGATGCTGGCGTCGTTGTTATTGCCGTTCTGGGAAATCTGCGCGCGGTTGTGGCTGCCGTTTTGCGTGATTGAGGCGGCGTTGCCGGAACCTTGCTGGGTGATCATTGCCATGAGGTCGCTGCCTTGTTGCAGGATCCAGGCTTCCTGGTTACTGCCCGACTGGACGATGGTGCCGAGCAACGACTGGCCGTTCTGTTGCACCAGCGCCACGTTGGCCTGGCCGTTCTGGTCGATCAGCGCGTGCTGGCCAACCGGTGGAGGCAATTCGCCGAGGTCGGCGGAGGGTGCCAGGTCGTCGTTCTCCATCAAATCGTCGGCGCGCACGCCGACACTGCTGCAAAGCAGAAGCAGGCAGAGCAGGGCGGCGGTCGGCGTTTTCATGGCGTTGTCCTGTGGGAAGAGGCCGGCCCCACCCACCGAATCGGCGGGTGGGGCGAGGGCTCAGTTGGCGATGACCGTCACGGTACGCACGGTGCCTTGGGACGAGCGGATGGTCGCCGTTGGATTAGCCGACGGGATCACCGTGGTGCTGTTGTTCACCGTCAACCGCCAGCGACCGGTCACCGGCACCGTGGTGGTGCCCAGGGTGACCAGCCCGGTCGGGGTGGTGACCTGCACGGTGATGGTGTTGCCGGTGATCACCGATGAGGTGCCCGCAAAGTCCCAGGTGAAGCGGTTATTGGAGCGGGCCGATACCGTGGCGCCGGTCACTGTGAAAGTTTCCGCAGCAGGCCGTGGCGAGACTTGCACCGTGACCGTCGCCGGTGTCGACAGGGCGCCGAAGCTGTCCCGGGCGACGTAGGTGAAGGTCGTGGTGAAGGCCGTGGTGACCGTGGCCGGTGGGGTGTAGGTGATGACGGTGCCGTTGGAACTGACGGAGCCGCGATTGGTTGCCGGTTGGGTCAGGCTGGCGACGGCGAGCGGCACGTTGCCTTCCGGATCGGTGTCGTTGGCCAGCACGTTGATCGGTATCGCCACGCCCAGGGTCGCGATGCTGTCGGCGACGGCCACTGGAGGCTGGTTCGGCGCCACGGTGATGGTCACGGTCGCCGGAGCGGTCGAGGCCAGGCCTTTGACGTCTTGAGCCTTGTAGGTGAAGGTCGTGGTCAGCGGCGCATTGACCACAGCCGGTGGGGTATAGACCACCGCCGTGCTGCCGCTCAATGCCACGGTGCCTTGCCCGGCAGCCGGTTGGGTCAGCGCGGTGATGCTCAGCGGCGTGTTGCCGTCGGGATCACTGTCGTTGGCCAGCAGGTTGAGGGTGATCGGCACGCCGAAGCTGGTGTTGCCGGTGTCGGCGACCGAGAGCGGCGCCTGGTTCTCACCGGTATCCGGCGCAGTCCCGACCACTACGACCAGCTCGGTATCACTGCCGCCTGCGGCCGATTTGACCGTGACGGTAGCCGGTGGCTGAGTCAGATCTGCAATGGTCAGTCGTTGCAGGGTGCCGGACTTCGACAGGCGTCCGTATCCCTGCGCGACCATGTCTGGCACTGCCACTTCATCGGTGGAGGTGGCCTCGATCAGCAGGCTGTGATTGCTCCAGTTGTAGCGAGCAGTCTGGATTTTCACCAGGTCAGTGAGCTTGCTCGACACCGCCGTCGGCCGGGTGGTGCCGGCCGGGTTGGTGGCGGTGACCACCACCACCGGAGGCACGGTGGTACCCGTCAGGCGTTGGCCGAAGAACTGGCCATTGTTGTCGCCGAGCATGTTGGTCAGGCAAGGGCTCTGCGGTGGTCCGACCACCAGAGCCACGGTTTCGCGGAAGCACAGGCTCGAACCGTTGGTCGATTTGCCAAACACTTCTACCCGGGTACTGCTGTTGCCCGGGCCTGACGAGGTGCGGCGGTAAGTGGCGCGGCCGATTTCCACCGGGGTTTGCGCCCGGTTGTCGAGGACTTTGCCGGACACGGTAAAGAGGGTGGTCTGGATGGTCCCGGCAGGCCCCTGCACACGCAGGAAGTTGTTATTGAACGGGCTGCCGGTGACCGCTTCGGTGAGGTTCGGATCGCCGACGAAAGTCTCGATGGATCCTGTGTCCGGATTCACTTCAGTGTAGGGGCCGTTGACGCTGCGCAGGAATGGCCCGACCTCCCCGTTGAGGGCACCCGAGAAGTTGCCCGGTACGCCGATGCCGATGTCGCGGGTGATGTTGATCGCCCGACGGCCCGGTGTGGTGACGTTGACCGTTTCCACGCCATACGGGTGGGTGATGGTGTAGGTCCCGGCGACAGGCACGTTCACCCGCAGACGAATCCGCGCGAAGCTTGCCTGATCGCCGTCGACAGGGTTTTCCGCAGCGAAGGCCGCTTCGATGCCGGCCACGTAGGCATCCACGCCATAGCCTCCGACATCGGCGATGGTGGTTTCGGCGAGGTACCAGAACGCTTCCGGTGGCCAGTTATCCGGAAACACCATCGGCAGGGTGTCGTCGAAAACCCCGGGTTCCGGATTGAGGATGCACATGTAGGAAGGCGCGCCCGGTGCCCCAGGCGACCGTGAGCTGGTTGCCCGCGACTGGCACAGTTCCAGCGACAGCAGATTGTTGTCCTGATACCACATCGGGAATTTCCCGGTGGCGAAGGTGTAAGGGCCGGGGTCGACGGCATTGAGCTGCGCGAAAGCGCTGCCGGACAGCGATAAAGTCAGTCCCAAGGCGTTGAGCGCCAGGCGTGGCAATTTGTTCATGATGCCTCCTGATGAGGATCCGGGCATGTGTGCGTTCATTGCACGATGACCACTTCTTCGATGTCGCTGCCGCCATTGGATGACGTCACTCGAACCTTGGCTGGTGGAATCGGCGAGATGCCGGTCGCCAGGGATTTCACTGCGCCATCGCCACTCAGGGCGCCGATGGCGACACCGGTGCCGGTGGTGGCGGTGAGTACCGGTGGCGAGGTTTCATCGCTGGTCGAAGCCACTACCGTGATTTGCGCGGTGCTCAAGCTGTACTGGGCGGTCTGGATTACCACCAGGTCCGTCAGTGGCATTGACAGCGTGGTCGGGGTGCTGCTGGGAATGGCCAGGTGGTTGTCGGCTGTCACCACCAGGTTGCTGGGTAATGTCGGGTTGGTTGAGGACTGGGCGTACCAGTGGCCGGAGGTATCAGCCTCGGTCAGGTGCAGCGCCGGGCTGTTGCTGTCCAGGGTCACGGTGGCCGGAGGCGGCGGGGCCATGACGAACACGTCCTGCTGCGCCACGGGTGCGCTTTCACCGGCCTTGCGCGAGTAAGTGCTGCGCTCGGTGATCATTGGAGTTGGCCGGACCACGGTCGACAACTTGCCGGAAATGGCCATGACCGTTGTGCGCAAGTCCAGACCGTTAGGCCCTTCGATGCGGATGTAGTTGGTATTGAAAGGACTGCCGGTGAAGGCTTCTTCCAGATTCGGATCGCCAACGAATCGCTCGGCCGCCCCGGTGACCGGGTTGGTTTCGGTGTAGGGGCCGTTGACGCTGCGCAGGAATGGGCCGATGTCACTCTTGAGGGCGCCGTCGTAGGTTTTCGGCGTGCCGATGCCGATGTCGCGGGTCATGTTGATGGCGCGAGTTCCACCGGCGGGAACGTCAAAGATGTCGACGCCGTAGGGGTGCGTGATGGTGTAGACACCGGCCGTGGGCACGTCCACCCGAATGCGGATGCGGCCAAAACTGACCTGGTCGCCTTCTACCGGTTCTTCAGCGGCGAAGGCGGCTTCCACGGCGCTGACATAGGTCAGGTCGATGCCCCGTGCGGCATCGACGATTGCTCCGTCGCCGGTAAACCAGAACGCCTCATCGGGAAAGTTGCTCGGGAAAACGATCGGCTGCGTGTCGTCGAAAACGCCGGGGGTCGCCCCCAGCAGGCACATGTACGAGGGAGCGCCGGGAGCACTCGGGACTCGCGAACTGAGCGCCTTGGACAGGCATATATCAAGGGTTCGACCATGGGAGTCCTGATACCAGGCGGCGAACGAGCCGTTGGCGGGTACATAGGGGCCGGGGTCGACGGCAAACAGCGCTGCCAGGGCAACACTTTGGGCGAGAGCGCTGACGACCAGGGCGGCCGCCGTTTTGGACAGTAAAGGGTGCATGAGTATTCCCTCTATCAGAGTACCTGCCCCGTAGGGATGGGTCAGTTGTGTGGGTTTTGGCAACTTCCATACCAATCTTTCAAAACGCCCGGCAGAGGCCCGCAGTGAAGGCGTGGAGCGCGCAAACGGTTTCACGGGGCTGAGGGTGGAAGCGGGCGACTGTCCCCAGCATTGGGGGTAGATGGGGGCAGTGGGGTATGCGGGGAATCGGTGGGGGGGACAACACCCGATTCCGGGCAAACATCGAGCAGTGGGCTATAACCCTATAGGGAGTTTCCGGGAACAACGTCCATGACCAGTCAGACCACAACCCTCCAGAAAGAAGAGGGCGATATCCGCCTGAGCTCGCGCAATCAGTCGTTCAATCTGCTGCGCTGGTTCTCGCTTATCAGCATGGCGGTGATCGGCACGGTGGCCGTGGCACTGGGGGCGGTGTCCACGCGTTTCGTGGTTACCGAAAGCGTGCAGCGCGATGCGTTGCTCACGTCTCAGTTCATCCAGGCGATTGCCTCGGCCGAGGTGCGCCATGTCTCGATCCCCAACGTGCGGACCATGGGCGAATTGCTGGATCCGCGCAAAGACCGGGACTTCCCTGACGTTGACCCACTGGCCCGAGCCAGTGCCCGTGGCGAATTCCTCGACCATATCGAGCACTTGCCGGACGTGATCCTGGCCAACATTTATGCCCCTGACCGCATGGTGATCTGGTCCACCAACCCGGCGCTGATGGGCACCACGATCCATGCCGACGACGATCTGGACCAGGCCTTTTCCTCGAAGACTCCGGTTTCAGCCAGCTATCACAGCATCGACAAAAGCCGCATGGAGCAGAAGTTCGTCACGTCACCGAACTACATCTTCATTGAGAACTACATTCCACTGTTCGATGCCGATGGCGATACGGTCACGGCGATGGTCGAGATCTACAAGGAACCCAAGGACCTGATCGACCGCATGGAGCGCGGGCTGGTGCTGATCTGGCTGGCCACGGCCCTGGGCGGCGGACTGATTTATCTGGGGCTGTACTGGATCGTGAGGAGGGCGGCGATCCTGCTGGCGGAGCAGCAAAAACAATTGATCACCAACGAAACCTTCGTCGCGCTCGGGGAGATGTCCTCAGCGGTTGCCCATAGCCTGCGCAACCCGTTGGCGACCATCCGTTCCAGCGCCGAACTGGCCCTGGAATTCGACAGTGGCCCGGCCCATAAAAACATCAACGACATCATCGGTCAGGTGGATCGCATGTCTAAGTGGGTCAGGGAATTGCTGCAGTCGCTACGCCCGCTCAACGACGAGGCCGAGCCGGTGAACCTGGTGGCGGCGTTGCATGACAGCCTCATGGCCTTCGAGTATCAGATTGCCAAGGCCGGGGTGCAGGTGGTGTTCGAGCCGAAAGAGACGCCAATGGTGTTGAGCCAGCAGGTGCAGCTCACACAGATCCTCAACAGTTTGCTGGCCAATGCCCTGGAAGCGATGGACCGGGGCGGTACGCTGACCATCACCCTGGAGCCGACCGATACGCGGGGGATTTGCGTTGTCGTGAGCGACACCGGCAAGGGCATGAACGAAGAACAGCGCAGCATGGCGTTCCGGCCTTTCTTCACCACCAAGCAAGGCGGACTGGGTGTCGGGCTGGTGCTGGTGAAACGGATCATGGAGCGTTTTGGCGGCGCGGTGACACTCGGTAGTCGGGAAGGCGAGGGCACGAGTGTCCGCCTGTCGTTCAAGCGGATTCCCTGAAACCGGGTGTGAACTTTCCCCGTTACCGGGTGTCAAGCCCCAGTCGTTTTGCCAGGTCATGGCATATTGATGCTGATAAGCCATTGTTTTATTTGTCGTTAATACTTTTGTATAAAACTGTTACAAATTTGGCGAGGTCCTTGCAACTCCACCACTACCCCCTTCACGACTTCGAGGCGGCTGGTGATGGACAGAAAAGCGCGGTTCTCCTTCAAATGGTTCGGCCTGATAACGCCTCTAAGCGTCCTTCTGACAATGACACTGGGCACAGCGACTCTGCGTGCCAGCCCCATCGATGACGAACGAGAGCCCGAGCCGAACGATCCTTCGAGGTATTACGACGAACCGGCTGACGAAGCGGCGGCGTTGAGCGCCATCTTGACCATGCCCGAGGCCAACAAGGATTCCTTCGATTTGCCCGATGGCGTCAAAGGCAGCCGCGACACGACGCGTCAGGAAAACGTCCTGCCGCCGACGGTGCAGACCAGTTTCAATTACCCCACCAATGGCAAGCCGAGCCCGCTGTTCGGCGCTCAGCCGTTCACTCAGCAATTGTTGCTGTTCGAAGAGTTCGGCCCGGAAAAACTCGACCCCACCACACCGGCGGCGCCGTTGGGCTTTCCACCGGCGGCCGTTGGCCCGTTGCCACAGCAGGACCCCACCAACGCAGCGCGCAGTGCGCCACCGAGCGCGGCGCTCGACGCCTTTATGCGTCAACCGGGGCTGACGCCGTTCCCCAGCCAGTTCTCGAACGTGGTGGACCGCAACCCCTGGCAGGCGCAGATCGAGTATTTTCTCAACCGCCATATCGGTTCTTCTGCTGAAGGTCGTCCGCCAGGAAAAGGCTGGTCGCATCAGCGCTGGAACGAGTTCTACCCGCAAACGGCCTACAAAACCGTGCAAACCGGGGCGAGGCTCAACAGCGGCTGGCGTGACAGCCATCAAATGCACGGCTATGCGCTGGGTGAGTTCGGCCCCGGTGGCCTCTACCACAACGTCGCCGGTGTGCCGGCCACGGATGGCACGGCCAAAGGCGTCGACCCGCGTTTTCACCCGAGTATGCCGGTGCAGAACCACAACTCAGTCTGGACCTTCGACGGCACCTTGCCGCCAAAACTGCTGATGGTGCGTTACGGTCAGCCGGTGCTGATGCGCCATTACAACGGTCTGCCGATCGACCCGTCGGCCAACATGGGCTTCGGCCTGCACACCATCAGCACCCATGAACACAACGGTCACGCACCGGCGGAAAGCGACGGCTATGCCAACGCTTTTTTCTTCCCGGGGCAGTATTACGACTATCGCTGGCCGATCCAGTTGGCCGGTTACGACAGCATCAACACCGACGCCCATGATCCGCGCGCGGCGTTCCCTTGCTCGCCGGGGGAAACCCTGTGGACCAACGACGTCAGCCCCAGTCGCAAGACCTGCGACCACGGCACCATCAAGATTCGCGGCGACTGGCGCGAAACCATGAGCACCCACTGGTTCCACGACCACATGCTCGATTTCACCGCGCAGAACGTCTACAAGGGCAACGCGGCGATGATGAATTACTACAGCGCCCTGGACCGTGGCAACGAATCGGTGAACGACGGCGTCAACCTGCGTCTCCCCAGCGGCAGCGCGCTGCCGTGGGGCAACCGCGACTACGACGTCAACCTGGTGTTCGCCGACAAGGCCTGGGATCAGGCCGGGCAGCTGTGGTTCAACCCCTTCAACACCGACGGCTTCCTCGGTGACCAGGTGCTGGTCAACTGGCAGTGGAAACCGACGCTGGACGTTCGCGCCCGCAGCTATCGGTTCCGCATCCTCAACGGCTCGGTGTCGCGGTACTTCAAGTTCGCCATTGTCCGTGAGGTAAAGGGCAGCAGCGGCGAGTTTCCCGGCCCGAAAAACTCCGGTGTGTCCTATGCCCGCGTGCCGTTCCACATGATTGCCAACGACGGCAACATCATGGAACACAGCGTGCCGTTCGACGGCACCATGGACCTGGATGCCGACGGCGATAAACAGAATCACAACGCGATCCTTCCGACCCAGGGCATCGCCGAGCGCTTCGACATCCTCGTCAACTTCGCGAAAAACGGCATCAAGCCTGGTGACAAGGTGTTCGTGGTCAACCTGCTGGTGCATGACGACGGCAAAGGCCCGAAAGAACCTGTGCCATTGGTCGATGTGCTGTCGCAGAAATACCTGGCGGTGATCAAGCCATCGAGCAAGGGACCGCAGTGGGACAAGGGTGATCCGGGCGTGGGCAAGGTCTTGCAACTGAACGTCAAGGCTTACACCGGTCAGGACCTGGCCATGGACCCGGCGGCCTACGAACCGGCCAAGCCGGGTAAAGCCGAGGGACTGGTGATGATCCCGCTGAAAATCCATCGCGACAATGCGGCCGACAAGGTTCTGCTGGCCCAGGCGCGCCACCGCACCTTCACCTTCGGCCGTTCCGACGGCACCGATGAAGCGCCGTGGACGGTCAAGACCGATGGCGGTTTCGGCTTCCACATGGACCCGCGACGCTTGAACACCGCGACCAAACTGGCCAGCGGCCCGACCGATGCCGGTGTCAGCGGTTTCGGCACCCTGGAAGTGTGGAACATCAAGGCCGGCGGTATCGGCTGGAGCCATCCGGTGCATGTGCACTTCGAGGAGGGCATCATCCTCAGCCGCGGCGGCAAGGCACCACCGGAATGGGAAAAATGGGCACGCAAGGACGTGTACCGCATCGGCTCGGAAAAGGATGGCCTGGACAGCGTCGAGGTGGCGATCAACTTCCGCGAATTTGCCGGGACGTACATGGAGCACTGTCACAACACTCAGCATGAAGACAACTCGATGCTGCTGCGCTGGGACATTGAGAAGCCCGGGCAATTCCAGTTGATG
Organism: Pseudomonas sp. LBUM1669; assembly: GCF_059695705.1. Lineage (NCBI taxonomy): Bacteria > Pseudomonadati > Pseudomonadota > Gammaproteobacteria > Pseudomonadales > Pseudomonadaceae > Pseudomonas > Pseudomonas sp. LBUM1669. The sequence continues at coordinate 2,587,666 of NZ_CP166784.1, forward strand.
CCGACACCGCTGCCGAGCTGGGATGGGGTGCGCTACGTCAACTCTGCCGCGCTGCCAACCTTCCGCAATGGCGATGGTTTCGGCCCTAAAGTGGTGGTCAAGCCATGAAGAGGAGGGGAGCCGACACACCAGCGCATACGCCGCGCTCCCGCGCCTTGGGCATGCACCTGATTCTGGTCCTGGTGACCTGTTTGTTGGCCAGTCAGGTGCTGCTCGCTCACGAAGGGGTGCTGTCGCCGACGGAATCGGCGACACCCTGGGGCGGCGATTACTTCCCCAACACCCTGCTGACCGATCAGGACGGTCGGCAGGTGCGTTTCTTCGATGACCTGATCAAGGACAAGGTGGTGGTGATCAATTTCATATTTACTTCGTGCAGCGACTCCTGCCCGCTGGAAACCGCGCGCCTGCGTCAGGTGCAGAAGTTGCTGGGGGACAGGGTCGGGAAGGACGTCTTCTTCTACTCCATCAGCATTGATCCGCTCAGCGACACGCCCGATGCCCAACTTGCGCCTGGATGAGAACGCTGCGCAATCAATTATGGGGTTTTTGCAGGAAGAAACTGAGCGCCAGCAGCCGCTGCAGGCGGCGCAAGTGCAATAGCGGCGAAATACTATCAGTGCAGCCGTCAACCACGATCAATGCGACCTACACTGATCCGAGACTCAACTGAAAAGGCTTGATGCAAGCATTCTGGACAATACCCATGCAGATACTGAAACAACAAAAAGTACCTGCGCCGGACTCATCGGCAGCAGAAGGCCAGGGTCGAAGTGGACAGTTCAATCTGCTGCGCTGGTTTTCCCTGGGCAGTTTTTTCATCATCGCCGCCGTGGCGCTGGGGTTGGGTTATGTGTCCACGCGTTTTGTTGTCGAAGAGAGCGTCGAGCGGGACTCCTTGCTCACTGCGCAATTCATCCAGGCCATCGGTGACGGGGAAATTCGTCATGCCGGCATCACGCCCACTAGAACCATGGGCGAGATGCTCGATCCGCGCGATGACAACGCCTATCCCGACGTCGACCCGGGTGCCCGTGCCGCTGCCCGCATTGAGTTTCTCGATCACGTCGAACACTTGCCGGACTCGCTGCTGGCGGTGGTGTACGCCTTGGATCGCACGGTGGTCTGGTCGACCAATCCACAGATGATCGGCATGCGCGTCGAAGGCGATGAAGAACTGGACGAATCCTTTGAAATGAAAGAACCGGTCTCCACTAGCTATCACCAGATCGACGAGGAGCGTCCCGAACAGATGCTGTTGCGCGAGCCCAAGTACCTGTTCATCGAGAACTACATCCCGATGTTCAATGCCGACAAGAGCAAAGTCATCGCCATGGTCGAGATCTACAAGGAACCGGCGGACCTTGTGGCGCGCATCCAGCGTGGCTTCAAGGCGATCTGGCTGGCGACCCTGCTCGGCGGCCTGGTCATCTACCTTGGGCTGTTCTGGATCGTGCGGCGTGCGTCGATGTTGCTGCAGAGCCAGCAAAAGCAATTGATCACTAACGAGACCTTTGTCGCCTTGGGGGAAATGTCCTCGGCCGTCGCCCACAGCTTGCGCAATCCGCTGGCGAACATACGCTCCAGCGCCGAACTGGCCCAGGAAATCGCCAGCCAGAGTGCGCAGAAGAACATCGGCGACATCATCAACCAGGTCGATCGCATGTCACGCTGGGTCCGGGAGCTGCTGGTGTCGTTGCGGCCCATGAACGACGATTTCGAACCGGTGGACCTGGTGCTGGCCATCGATGACACCCTGAGCGCTTTCGATGCGCTGATCCGACGCTCGAACGTGGAGGTGCGCTTTACACCGCAGACCTGCCCCCCGGTCGTCAGTCAACAGGTGCTGCTGACCCAGATTCTCAATAGCCTGTTTGCCAACGCCCTGGAGGCCATGCCCAAGGGCGGCATGCTCAGCGTCGATATTGAACAGCCCCGGTCGGGACAGGTGCGGATGACCTTGGGTGATACCGGCAAAGGCATGACCAAGCAGCAGCAACAGATGGTCTTCAAGCCGTTTTTCACCACCAAACAGGGAGGGTTGGGCGTTGGCCTGGCCCTCGTCAAACGAATAATGGAGCGTTTCGAAGGCTCGGTCGAACTGACCAGCCAGGAGCAGGAAGGAACCCGCGTTTGTCTCAATTTTAAAGTGGCAACCGGAGGGGAATATGGAGCACAGCATACTGCTGGTCGAGGATGATGAACTCCTGGCCGAGAATATTCAGACCTACCTGGAGCGCAAAGACTTCGAGGTGACGGTCTGCCACTCGGCTGAAGAGGCGTTAGATAAACTGGGTACGTTCACCCCGGATGTGGTGTTGACCGACAACTCGCTGCCGGGCATGAGCGGTCACGACCTGATCCAGAAGCTGCGCATCAGCGCGCCGGATCTGAAAGTGATCATGATGACCGGCTACGGCAACGTCGAAGATGCCGTGGTGGCGATGAAAGAGGGCGCTTTTCATTACGTCACCAAACCGGTGGCCTTGCCGGAGCTCAAGCTGCTGCTGGACAAGGCCCTGGCCACTGATCGAATGGAGCGCACGCTGTCGTTTTATCAAGAGCGCGAGGCGCAGAAGTCAGGCGTACAGGCATTGATCGGCGAGTCGGCTCCGATGCACTACTTGAAAAACACCATCGCCCAGTTGCTCGACGCCGAGCGGCGCATGGCCAACGCCGACCTGCCGCCTGTTCTGGTGGAAGGCGAAACCGGTACCGGCAAGGAACTGGTGGCCCGGGCGCTGCACTTTGACGGCCCGCGCGCAAAGGGCCCATTCATCGAATTCAACTGCGCGTCTATCCCGTCCAACCTGGTGGAATCGGAACTGTTCGGCCACGAGAAGGGCGCCTTCACCGACGCCAAGGACCGTCGTACCGGTCTGGTCGAAGCAGCCGATGGCGGCACGTTGTTTCTCGATGAAGTCGGGGAAATGGACCTGCTGCTGCAAGCCAAGCTGCTGAAGCTGCTGGAAGACCGGACCATCCGCCGCGTGGGCTCGGTCAAGGAGCGCAAGGTCGATTTGCGGGTGATCAGCGCGACCAACTGCAACCTTGAACAAATGGTGCAACAGGGCAAGTTTCGTCGTGACCTGTTCTTCCGTTTGCGCATTATTTCGATCAAGGTGCCGCGTCTGTATGCCCGTGGCGAAGACATCTTGTTGCTGGCCCGGCACTTCCTGGCGATCCACGGCAAACGCTATGGCAAGCCGAACCTGCATTTCAGCGATCAGGCTGAAGAGTTGCTGCTCAGCTACAGTTGGCCGGGCAACGTGCGCGAATTACGCAACATGCTCGAACAAACCGTGCTGTTGGCGCAGAGCGATACGATTGCTTCCCATCAGCTCAATGTCTGCCTGAGCCTGGTGGATGATCCTCAAATGTTTCAGCAGGAGCCGCAGCACCATGAGCCGCGTCCGGTCTACAACGGCACCGAGTCGATGAACCTGCCGGAAGTCGAGCGCGACATGGTGCGCAAGATGCTCGACAAGACCGACTGGAACGTCACCAAGTCCGCACGCTTGCTGGGCCTGAGCCGCGACATGCTGCGTTACCGGATCGAGAAACTCGGTCTCGCGCGCCCGGACAAACGTCAGTGGTGAGTCTTGTTGCAGCCTTCACTGCAACGTAGCCCCCTGACGGATGAGGCATTCGAGCACGCACGTGGGGTCTAGGATTTCTTCGTTGACGTAGACACCGCGTTCCGCATCGTAGGAACGGATGAAGACTCGAACGGACGCATCCGCGACGGTCGGCAATCGTGAGTCGGAGAAGTCATGCTGGCTGGCAATCGGGATGAAGTCCCGAGGCGCTGTCGGGATGTACGACCGAGGTGGCACGGAGCTCAGGGAGGGTGGCACCGGGTGGGCGAAGGGCTGGTCGGCGCCGTAATAATTGAACTCACTGCTGTAGTCAGTGGTGGGTGTCAGGGTATCGTCCGCCTGGGCGCCGGTGATGGCGGTCAGACTGAGGGCGAACAACAGCGTCAGATCAGTTTTTTTCATGGCAACACCTGCGAAATCGGTTTTCCCGCACTTCCCCAAGGCCATTAACTATAGCTGCCCTACGGGCACGCGTTCGCGATGCCCGGATTACAACATTCCAACAAACACCCAATGGGGTTTTTCAGCACCCTGATCTAGACTCGTGCCGGTCGACAAAGACCCGGATTCTGGAGTGTGCAATGGAAATGCCGACCAAAGAAAATGCCATCGCCAGCAACCGCGATGCCTGGAACGACTCCGCCCGACACCACAAGGATGCCCCCGATTGGCAGGCCCTGGTGAAGGCGGTCAGTCATCGCGATTTTTGCTGCATCGATGACACACTTCGCGGTGTGCTGGAGCAGGTCGGCGTCGATGGCAAGGACGTGGTGCAACTGGGCTGCAACAACGGGCGGGAGAGTATTTCGCTGTTTGCGCTGGGGGCTCGCAGCGTGGTGGGCGTCGACCAGTCCGAGGCGTTTCTCGAACAGGCGCGGGAACTGGCGTCCCGCTCGCCGCATGAGCCCGAATTCATCGAGGCCGACATTCATCACCTGCCGGCTGAACTGCATGACCGCTTCGACGTGGCGCTGATCACCATCGGCGTCTTGAACTGGATGCCCGACATCGGCGAATTCTTCCACCATGTCGCGCAGACCCTCAAGCCCGGCGGTGCGTTGGTGGTGTACGAAACCCACCCCTTCCTGGAAATGGTCGATCCCGAGGCCGCGGATCCCTATCGTCTGGACAGCTCATACTTTCGCAGCGAGCCGTTCGTGCAGGACCAGCCGATCGTCTACGAAGGCAAAGTCGACCAGCAAGCCGCGTCGTCCTACTGGTTCGTCCACACTCTGGGCGCCATCTTCACCGGTGCCATCGAGGCGGGGCTGCAGATCAGCCACTTCAAGGAGTACCCGCATTCCAACCGCGAGGACCTCTATGACCGGTATGAGCGGCAGCCGGCGCAGATGCCGTTGTGTTTTACGTGGGTGGGGGTGAAGCGAGCAGCCTAGCCAGAACAATCTCTCAAAGTACCGAGTGATTTATCGAATGACCTGGCTGCGCACAGAGATCAATGCCGAGGGCATGGATGACCTTCAAAACTGTATCAAAGCGTGGTTTTGCACCTGGCGCGAAAGCCTTGTACAGGCTTTCGCGGCCCATACCTGAATCTCTGGCTATCTGTGTCATTCCGCGCGCTTTCACCACGTAGCCGATAGCACGAAGAAATTCCTCGTTATCGCCATCTGCGAGTACTTGTGAAAGATACTCGCTAATGGCTTCGTCACTGTCCAGCAGCGCCGCCATGTCAAAAGCAGTCAAAGTCTGGCTCATGTTAAAACCTCCTTTGCCAATTCTTTCGCCCGCCTGATATCGGCGGTTTACGAAGATTTATCACCACCAGCCAAAAGCACAATGACGACACTGTTTCGCAAAGTGAAGTAGACCCGATAGCCGGCACCGACGTCCACGCGCATTTCGGAAACGCCATCTCCCACCGGCTTGATATCATCCAGGTTACCTGCAGAGGCACGATCAATGCGACGAGCGATAGCAACCTTCGCCCGCAAGTCAAGAACTGAGGTATGCGATGCCACGAAGATCTAGTTTGTTGAACAATATAATTCATTGCTCAAATGTATCCACTTGGATACGAATGAGCAGTCAGGCGCTTCCTTCACTACGGATGGCTTTTCCCAGAGATGTGTGGGACGTATCACGCTCTCGCGAGCGAAATCACCCGGTCCTCCTGTAGTTGATCGTCGTGGAAATCAAAATCGGTGTGCGCTGGAGATCCACTGTGGGAGCGGGCTTGCTCGCGATAGCTATCTGTCAGTCACCTCAATGCTGCATGTGCCACCGCTATCGCGAGCAGGCTCACTCCCACATTGGATCGTCGTCGAACACAAAATTCGCATGCGCTGAAGATCTACTGTAGGAGCGAGCCTGCTCGCGAAAGCTATCTGTCAGTCACCTCAATCCTGTATGTGCCACCGCTATCGCGAGCAGGCTCACTTCCACATTGGATCGTCGGCGAACACAAAATTCGCATGCGCTGAAGATCCACTGTAGGAGCGAGCCTGCTCGCGAAAGCTATCTGTCAGTCACCTCAATGCTGTATGTGCCACCGCTATCGCGAGCAGGCTCACTCCCCACATTTGAATCCCGTCGAGCACAAAATCTGTGTGTTCTGGAGATCTCCTGTAGGAGCGAGGCTTGCCCGCGAAGGCCGCGACTCGGTCTCTGGTCCGGTAATCAGGCGTTCGCCGCTCCCGTCACCACCGGCCGTCCCGGTTTGCGCAGCGGATCCAGGCGTGAGCCGGTGTAGCGGGTTTCGCGGTAGAAGCGCCAGCGGCCGAACAGGCCGTAGACGTGGGTGACGCGACCCTGTTCGTGGTAGCCCATGCGGATGTGCAGCTTCAGGGCCGGGATGTTGTGGGTTTCGCAGACGTCCACCACCTTGTTGCAGCCTTTGGCCGCCATTGCCGCCCAGAGGTTTACCTGAGCATCCACCGACAGGCTGGTGCCGAAGTAGGGGCGGGTCATTTCGCCGCCGAACTCGAAGAACTCACCAGGTTTGACCGGGAACCAGCAGCCGTAATAGTGACGGTCGTGGTAGTCGCGGATGCTGCCCCAGATGAACGCAACAGCGTGGTCTTCTTCGTCCAGATACATGTGCCCGGTGTGACCCTCGGTGGCGAGTTCGGCCATGGTCTCGACGCGGTCACCAAAATGCTTGCCAAAGGCCGTGGCGTTTTCCTTGGTGATGGTCACCAGGCGCAGACCCGAATAGGGACGCAATTTGTGCGGCGGTACCGGGCTGATCAGGTCGCGTTCCATCCATAAAAGCTCCCAGTGGAAGAACACGTAGCGTTTCCACAGCGTGTTGAACGTGCGGCTCAAGCCCTTTTGTTTTATGCGTTCGCGAAGCTTTTCGATGATGCTCATGACGCTCTCCTTAGCCAAGGCCAGGGTGTGGGTGGAAACGCTTTTGATGGGTATAGATCAAGCTTGAAAGTTCATATCAAAGCGCCAGCTTTGAATATGTTGCAACGTATGTAACTCATTCGAGCGCTGCTTCACCGGTCACCAAATGGCTGTTTACAGCGCCATAGGAAACCCGCGGCACACCTTGAAGGCGCCGCTCTATAACAAGGGTCAGTGACTCTGCTGGCTGCAAATAGGCATCACCGAAATCAGCGCCAAGCTGAGTCGGATGAGCCACGATTTCCAGCACGCCGTCGGTCGGCATGGCGTCATTGCGCAGGTCCACTGGCGTGCACACATAATCCGCGGTCACACCGGCCAGACTCTGCAAACGACTGTTGAGCAAGGATTTGAACACGCGCTTGGGCACACTCAGGTTTTGCCCCAGATTGCGTGCAAGGCGCACGGCCACCCCTTGGCTCGCGGCGAAGCGGGCGACGATTTCACCGATGGGCCAGATGTTGTGAACGTGTTGATGGGAATCGATGTGGCTGGGCCGTACACCGTTGTCCACGCAGCGTTGCCATTGCGCTTTGAGCTCCTCCAGCACCGCGTCGCGGTCCCCCCGGCTAAGCCAGAGGCGATGGCGGGACAGGTTGAGATCGAAAACCCCGTTGCTGTCACAGAAGTTCCTTCGACCCAGAATCGACTGACTCAACGGACGCCCATACGTGAGGTTGAAATGCAGGCCGATCCGGTCCTTGAGCAACGGATGCTGGGCCATGACGCATGCCGCTTCGAAGGCCGGCATATTGGCCATAGCCGTGGCGGAACTGATCACCCCGGCCTGGAAGGCACCGAGGATCACCGCGTTTTCGCACGGGCTGAGACCGAAATCGTCAGCGTTGACTATGACTTGGCGAGGCATGGTCGCTCTCCCTGTTTGTGTCGGTTGGCTTCGCTGCTTTGACCACCGCGGCAAGGGGCGCCGGTGCAGCGGCAATGGTCTCTGCGGCACGTTTGGCTCGCCATTTCTGCAACAAGGGTTTGAGCCGCTGCCAAAGTCTCAGGCCCAGGCCCAACGCCAGGCCGCTGGGGCGCCAGGAATAGAAACTCCAGCGCCAGTGTTCCAGTTGCCCGGTCATGCGTTCGTGCAGTTGATGGCTGGAGTTTTCCAGGCTCACCCGCGAAGCGTCGATCCAGCGCCAGTGCTCGTCCAGCCCCCAGCGAATCCACTCGTCGAGCAGCACCCGACCGCTGCCCAGATCGGCGTATTGCGGCAAGAACGCCAGGTTGTAATCGTACAACCGACCTTGCTCCAGCAACCCGAGGCGGTAGCTGATGCAGCGCCCGTCCAGCTCGAGCACCACGACCCGCACCAGTCCCTGTTCGGCGAGGGCAGTGAAGGCCCGGTCCATCCATTGTCGGTGGCGTTCATCGGAAAAAATCCCGACGCCTTCATCGCCTTTCCAGCTGACCGCTTCGACTTCACTGATGGCCTGCAACAACGGGCCCATGGTCGACGCGTCGGGCGTGATCCGCCGAACCTGGGCGCCACACGCCGCGATGCGTTTGCGTGCGCGGCGCAGTTTATAACGCGGGTCCCCCGAGACTTCCTGGTGGTCCGCGTCGCTGATTACGTGCACCGGCACCCGACAGCTGAGGCGTCGTTCACCGGTCGAACTGTGGGTCATCCACTCGGTCAGTGCGCTTTCTTCGCCGACCGGTTCTGGCAACTCGTTGAGTTGCAGTAGGGCATGGGGAAGCTGTCGGCGGATCTCGATCAGTGCCTTGCGGATATTCTCCGAGTCCGTTTTTGCGAGGAGCGCGAGGCGGTCGGCGAGGGGGTAGCCAAGGTGATGCAGCACGCGAAACGGCAGCCGGGCGAAACGCTCGACAGAGGCCACCAACGGCAAACACAAGACCAGCTCATGACCCTGCCAGCCGAGCAACACATGCAAGCGTTGCCCGGTGGTCAGGGCCTGTTCGGACGCACGCATCCAGGCGAGGGCGTTGAACGGCGTGTGGTCCGATACTCGCAGGCGCAACGCTTCATAAGCCGTTTCCGGGAAGTCAGCGGCGCACAGTGAAGTGCGCCATTCGAATCGTGCTGCCATAGGGTCAGGTCACCGCTGCTGTGGCGGATTCACGTGCCGGTTTGCGCAATGCATCCAGGCGTGAGCCGCTGTAATGGGTTTCGCGGTAGAAGCGCCAGCGACCAAACAGCTCGTAGACGTTCATGATCCGCCCTTGCTCGTTGTACCCCGTGCGTATGTGCAATTTCTGGGCTGGCACGTTGTGCCATTCACACACGTCCACCACCTTGTTGCAGCCTTGGGCGTGCATGGTTTTCCACAGTTCGGTCTGCAGGTCCATCGATAGCGCCGTTCCCCAGTAGGCACGGGTCAGCTCGCCGCCGAATTCGAAGAACTCGCCTTCTTTCACCGGGAACCAGCAGCCGTAATAGTGCTTGTCGTAATAATTGCGTGCCGCGCCCCAGATGAAGGCCACGGCGTCGCCTTGATCGTCCAGATGCATCTGTCCGGTATAACCTTCGCGGGCCAGCTCGGCCATGGTGTCCACGCGGTCACCGAAGTAACGGGTGAACGCCACGGCGTTCTCCGGGGTGATGCTGACGACCTGCAGCGTTGGGTAGGGCCTGAGTTTGTGCGGCGGCACCGGACTGACAAGGTCGCGCTCCATCCACAACAGTTCCTGGTGGGAAAACACGTAGTGCTTCCAGATTTTATTGAGGGTGGCGCGCCAACCTTTTTGTCTGATGTGTTGGCTGAGTTTCTGCAAAACGCTCATGTTATTGACTCCTGACGGTCTCGGCCGTGAATGGAGTGATGCGAGGCGCGGCCAATGGCCGGGGTCGCAATGCAATAGTTGGCAATTCATGAGTCGCTCCAGCTGAGATTGAACAGGGTCCGTTCTGGCAGCTCGAAGCTGACGCGACCGTCCTGGCAATTGAAGGGTGCGTCGCGCGCGCGGTTGTCGGCACCGAAATAGCGTAATGAACCGTTGGCCAGCGGACACTGGGCCCCAGTCAGGGCCACACGTTGCAAGCGTGTGGCTTTGTTGACGCCCAGAAGGCTGCGCTTCTGGTCCTCGGCCATGGCCAGCACGTCGACCTCGAAGGCGTCGTTACTGAGGAGCATCACGCTGTGCAGCCAATTTTCACGGATGAACTGCTGAGCCAGGCCCACGGGCTTGAGCTCGAAGCGATCGTCGCCGAGGACACGCAACATGCCTTTGGGGTAGTTCGGTTCGTCAGCCGCCTGGAACCAACTCAGCATTTCCAGCAAACCGTCCTGGGACGAATTGATGACGACCGACGCCCACCACAACGACGCGAAGTGGGTTTCCTGATCGTAAGGACTGAGGCTGGAACCGCTGGACATGTTGGTCTGGTCCAGCAGCAAGGCTTTGCGCGGCCGGCCCTGGGCGTCGAGGCCGACCAGCTCGGCGGCGCGGCGCACGCTGTCACGGTAGACCCGTGTTGCCAGCAGGTCGCGAATCATCCATTCGTGCCAGGCCAGGGCGTCGATGTTGTCGCCGGATTCGGCCAGCAAGCGTTTAGCCCAATCGATGCCGCGCTTGTCGGCGGCGTTGTCGGCAAACGGGCCGTTTACCAGCCGCGAACTGGCGGGCATGGCGATGCGCACGCCAGCCTTGGCATTGGCGGGATTGCTGCGCACTTGTCGGGCCATGCTGTTGAAGATGCTTTGGTAGTTGGCGTAGTCCGGGTAATTGAGGTTCGGCTCGTCGGCAAAACCTATGTAGTGCGTGCCTTTGCCACCCAGGGCGCGGGTCGCTGCGAGCCAGGCGTCGAGCCCGGCGTTGCTCTGGGTGTCGGCGCGCAGGTCAGCCTGGCGCTGGCTCCCGGCCAACAAGGTGATGTCCTGGGTGATGCCGAAACGGTCCTGATACAGCCGACGGAAATCATCTTCGTAGTGCGGATTCTTCGCCGTGATGTCGACGAAGCTGTAATAAGTCCCCGCCTGTGGCTTGAGTGCATCGAGCACTGCATAACTCGATTCCGGCACCTTGACGTAGGGCAGGGCGATGCCCAGGTTCGGGGTCGGCCCCAGTACTTGATTGTGCAGCGTCAATCGAACCTGGCCATCGTCCTCGCGTAGAGGCTTGAGCTGCTGCGGATTTTGGGCGAAGAGGTTGGCGGTGCCGTCGAGCCAGAACGCCGCTTTGCCGCTGCCTTGCAGGCGCAGGCGCCAGACCTGTGGTTCGGTGGCGACGGGCAACTCGACCTTGTCGAACTGCCAATAGCCTCGATACGGTTTCAGCGTCAGCGCCACTTGTTTGCCGTCGCCCACGCGCTGCGCTTGCAGGCCGCTGACACCGCCGTGGAACTTGCCGGCCAGCACCGCGTGTTCACCCGGCGCCACCTTGAAATACAGCTCATCGCCATTGTGGGTTTCGGCGCTGAAATGCACCTTGGCCGGGGCGAACAGCGCCACCGTGCGTTCGTCGTGTTCAACCCGATAGCGACGGAAGCTGTAGCCCGGAATTTCCAGTTGATAGCTTGAGGCACTCGGGGCCAACGACCAGCTCTGGCTGCCGCGCGATTCACTGGCGGCGATCAGGCGCTCGCCCTGGAGTTTGCCTTGGCCATCGAGCAGGTAGAGGCGTTCTTCGTTGGCGTCCGCCTGCCACGCTGGCGCCCAGCGAATGGTCAGGGTGTCGGGGCGATCCGGTTGCAGGTACAGGCTGCCATCGCGAATGTCGGCCCAACGCATGGGCGCTGCCTGGGCGCTCAGCGAGAGGCCCAGGCTCAACAGCAGGACCAGGCGTTTCATGCCGACTTCCGTTGCAGCATGTGCAGCATCGGCGCTACATCGCTGGGCAGGATGATCAGGGTTTGCCAGACCGGCACGCCGCTCAACCGGCAGTACATCACCAACAGCGCGAGGGTCACCGCGACGTAGGCGATGGACGATGCCGCCGCCGCGCCGACGATCTCGTAGGCCGGAATCAACACCAGGTTCAGCGCCAGGTTCAGCAAGGCGCCCAGGCCCATCAACAGCGAAATCGAGCCGGGACGGTTTTTGCCCAGCAAGTCCAGGCGCAGGATGCTCGCGTAGCACAGACCCAACAGGCCCGGCAGCAGCGCCAACAAGGCGGGGTAGGCAGGTTGATAGGCAACGCCGAACAACGTCACGATCAGCCATTCACCGATCATGGCCATGGTCACGCAGGCGCCGAGCATCACCGTGGCGGTCAGGCGCAGGGCCAGCGGCGTGACTTTATCGATGCCTTCTTCTTGTTGCAGCAGGCGTTTCATCAACGGCGTGGTCACGGCTTCCGGGACGATCAGCAGCAACTCGGCGGCGGCGCTGGCCATGGCGTAATGCCCGAGCGCGGTGCTGCCGAGCAGGGCGCCGATGAACAGGTAATCGGAGCGCAGGATCACTTGCTGGAACAACAGGTCCGGATGGCTGCGGGCACTGTAGCGCAGCAGTTCATTTTGACTGGCGCGGTCCCATTGCAGTTTCAGGGGCTGAGCACGTTTGAGCCAGAACCAGCCCGCCAGCACCACCAGGCTGATGCCTGCCAGCCAACTGATCAGCGCCGCTTCCAGCGCGGAGTCTTTCCACATCCAGAACAAGGCGAGAAACAGCAGCAGCGGCGCCAGGGATTCCACCAGGCGCAACGCATTGAATGCCACCACGCCACCGGAAGCGTTGTGCAACGTCAGCAGGCCACTTTTCAGTACGGTCAGCGGCACCGCCAGCAGCAACAGCCAGGCGAGCAGGCCCAGTTGCGTGGTGATGTCGAGTTCAGTGCCGAACTCACGCACCAGGGCAACCACCAGCAAGGTCAAAAGACCCGCCAACAAGCAACCAAATACCAGCACCTGACTCAGTAGCAAACCCATGGGCCGCTGCTTGGCCGCTTGAAAGCCCACCGCCGAATTCAGCCCGCCACTGGTGGCGGCGCTGATCAGGTCGGGCAGGGTGCTGAGCAGGGCAAACAAACCCCGTTCGCTCGGCCCGAGGATCCGTGCGAGCAACACGTTGCGCATCAGTCGCAAACTGATCATCGCCAGTTTGGTGCCCATGCTCAGGGCCAGATGCTTGAGGTAATGGCTGCGGTTCATGCGCGGGCCCCGCGGTACAGGCGCCAGGACAACAGCTGCGGATTACGCGCCACCCGTTGGCTGACGCCGAAGCGGGGCAGGTTGAAGGGGTCGTCGGTGCCCCGATAAATCCCGGTGCCTGTGCCCAGGGCGAACGGGTAATCATGATCGGCAACGTGTTCGCGCACCCGCGCATCGTTGTCGCCGTTGGGGTAGCAGTAGACCGGCAGCGGCCGGTTACAGCCATTGTGCAAGGCGTCGCGGCTGCGGCTCAGTTCTTCATGCAGACGCTGATCGTCGAGACCGGTGAGTATCGAATGGCTTGCACCGTGCGGGCCGAACCGCACCAGCCCCGAGGCTTCCAGCATGCGCACCTGATGCCAGTCCAGCGCCTGGGGCAATGACTCGTCCGGGCACTCGTCGGTCAGGCGATTCAAATCAGCAGGGCTGAGGGATTTCAGGCTGTGCAGAAAGTGCAGCAAGGCCAGGCTGCGACGCTCCACATCCAGTTCATCGAAGGCCACCGGCAAGGGGCGACCGACCTGTCGCAGGCAGTCGATCAATTGCATCCGCGCCCGTTCACCGTGGCTGCCCCAGAGGGTTTCACCGATGCTCTCCCACCAGAACCGCTGGCGGCTGCCGATGAAATCGGTGGAGAGAAAAATACTCGCTGGCACCTGGTATTTTTGCAGCAACGGGAACGCGTTAAGGGCGTTGTCGCGCCAACCGTCGTCGAAGGTCAGGGTGATTTTCGGGCGATCCGATCTCACCGTGCCGGGTTGCAAGATGTCCATCAACGACACGCAATCGAAGTGTTTTTTCAGCCACACCAGCAAGTGTTCGAAGGCCTTCGGCCCGACGCACAGCTCATTACGGTGGGGCAGGTCGGCGGCGTGGTCGCTGGCCAGCACCCGGTGCAGCATCAGGATCACCCCGGCGCCTTGCAGTTGATTGCGGCCTACCGGCGAGTTGAGATACAGCCAGCCACTGGTGCGTTTTAATAATTGTTTGATCGCCATGGCTCAATCCTCTCAACGGTTTTGCTCAGGGTTCCACTGGGCGTACCGCTGCCCCCGCAGGAACTGCCACAAACCGATACTCATCCCGGCCAGGGTCACTAGCAGGAACGCGGCGAGGCGGAAAGGTTTGGGCAGCCGGTGTTGCGAATCCAGCAGGCCGGCGATGGCCACCGCGTAACCGAGCAGTTGCGCGACCAGGCTCAGGCGATAGAAACCGTGTTCTTCCCACAGCCAGAAATTGCTCAGCAACAGCGGCAGCAACAGGATCGGCGCCAGACGGCGGATCAACTTGTGGCTGATCAAGGCAATCGAATACAGGCCATGCTTCAGCGGATTGAGCAGCTCGCTGCGCTGGGCCAGGCTTTGCAGCCCCCCGACAGTGACCCGCTGACGACGGCGGAATTGTTTATCCGCTTCATCGACGCCATGGTCGATCACCTGCGCCTCGGGCACATAGACAATGCGCTTGAACGCCACCGGCGCGCAGGTGCTGATGAAGAAGTCATCGTTGACCTCGGCGGGCACTTCCTGGAACAACTCGCGGCGCAGGGCGAGCAGGGCGCCGTCGGCGGAGACCATGCAGCCGGTGCGGTTTTCCACCCTGCGTAGCCAGCCTTCGTAATGCCGATAGAGACTGTCGCCGATGCTTAGGCCGCCGCCGGTAACCGGGATCACCATGTGCCCGGCGCAAGCGCCAACCTGCGGATCGCACAACGGCGCCAGCAGATGGCCGAGGGTGTCGCGGGACCATTGGTTGTCGGCATCGGTGAACACCAGAATGTCTCCGGTGCTCAACGCCACGCCGGCATTCAGGGTCGCGGCCTTGCCCTGGCGAGGCAGGTCGAGAATGGTGATGCGCGGGTCGACGACCTTGTGCGCACAGGCCACGGTGTCATCGGTCGAACCGTCGCTGGCCAGAATGATCTGCAGCGAGGCCGGCTCATAATCCTGAGCAAGCAACGTGCGCAACTTGTGTTCGATGTGCCGCGCCTCGTTGTGCGCGGCAATCACGATGCTGATGTTCAGCGGTTCAGCGATTGCAGGAGGTCGCGCCGCAAACAACGGCGCCAGCAAAGTCAGCAGCAGCGGATAACCCAGGTAGGCGTAGACCGGCAACAACAGGCACAACCAGAAAATGAACTCAGGCACGGGCAGGCCTCCTTGCTTTCCAGTGGCAAAGACTGAGGATGAACGCGGCGCCGGCCAGGTGCAGGCGCACCCAGTGCAGGCCCCAGAGTTGCAGGGTCAACAGCGGATCGCGGTGTTTGAGGGTCTGACGCATGCTCAAGGCGAGCGCCGGAATGCTGGTCAGCAACAACATCAGCGCCGCATGATGAGGGAAGCCATCGAGCAGTGCGGAGATTGCCAGGAAATCCAGGAACCAGGCGGCGAGTGACATCAACGGGAAGCGCAGCAATCGAATGCTCATCCCGTGGCTGCGCAGGAGCTGCAGATGGCTGCCCTGACGCCAGAATTCCTTGCCCATCCATTCTCGCCAACTGCCCTCATAACCCCAATGCAAGGCGACGGCCTGATTGACCGAGAGCAGACGGGCGCCCGCATGGGAAAGGCGCATGGTGAAATCCTTGTCTTCGCCGGTACGCAGGGTTTCATCGAAGCCGCCAACCTTGTCGAACCAGGGGCGGCGCATCAACAGGTTGGAACTGGGCAGCCAGCGCACCGTCTGCACCGTCTCGTTGTTCGGGCGCAAGGTGCGACGTTGCCAGGCGTTGGCGTACCACGGGGCTTCGGCCGGTGTGTGCAAATCCAGCCCGAGGACGTCGACCTGAACAGCGGGCTCGATTTTCAACAATAGCGTGAGCCAGTCCTCGGGCAACTCGACATCGGCATCGATGAAGGCCAGCCATTCTCCGGTAGCGACAGCGGCGCCGCGATTGCGCAAGGCGCCGATCATCAAGCCCGGCAGCACCAGCACCTGCGCGCCCAGTTGACGGGCAATGTGCGGGCCCTGATCCTCCGAGCCGTTGTCGGCCACGATCAGCTCGCACTCCAGCCCGGCGGCGATGGCGGCGCGTTGCGCAGCCAGCAGGGTCCGGGCGATGTGGCGGGCTTCGTTGTACATCGGGATGACAATGCTGATGCGGCTCATGCCTTGGCCTCCAGGTGCGGGCTTTCTTCGGCTTTCAAACGCAGCACGCTGGTCAGGGCGAGCATGATCCACACGTACTTCTGGTTGGGGGCGCTGAGGAACATCAAAAACAGCGCCAGCGACAGAAAACTCATGCTCAGGTGCGTCAGCAAATCCGCCTGTTCGCGGTTGCGTCGCTGCATCCACGCACGACGGGCGCGGACCAGGTTGTACAAACCGAGGCCGAGCATGCCGACGAACAACAGGCCGGCGGGAATCCCCAGCTCACTGAAGATTTCCAGGTAGGTGTTGTGGGCGCGACGGTAGAGGTCGCCGATTTTGCGGTTGGCCGAAAACGCCTTGGCATAACCGGTGGTGGCGTAGTGCAGCGGGAACGTTCCGGGCCCGGTGCCCAGCAACGGGTTCTCGCGGATCATCTCGCTGCCGACCACAATGTATGAGGCGCGACGGCCCAGGGACTGGTCCTGGCTCTTGGCGCCGGCGCTCAAAATGCTCAAGGACTGAATGCGCTCGATGTAGCCCTTCGGCATCGCATAAAGGGCCAGTGGAATCACGATCACCAGGCCCAGCATGGCGAACCCCAGATGCCGTGGACGGATGCGTTTGAGCTCGAGGCGGTAGTGCCAGACGCCGATCATCAGGCTGAGGAACAGCACCACCAGGCCCGAACGGGATTCAGTCTTGGTCATGCCGCCCAGCAGCAAAATGCAGCAACCGACCCAGAACAACCGATGCAGGAAGTGCGGGCTGCGAACCACCAGCAGCAAGGCGAGTGGCACGGCGAAGGCGATCAGCATGGCAAAGGCGTTCGGGTCTTCCAGCAGGCCGGCGGCGCGCCCCTGGTCCTGGTATTTGCTGGAGAACATCGCCAGCACGCAGGTCGCCGTGACACTGAGGGTGACCATTTTGGCGAACAGGTCCATGTTCAGCTCGCGGCCGATCAGCAAGGTGATCACAAACAGCACCAGACCGACGCTCAGTTCTCGCAGATGCCCCAACGACATGCCCATGTTATCGGTGTTGAGCACGCTCAGCAGGTACAAGACCATGAACCAGATCAGGTAGCGCCAGATGTTGCTGCGCAGGCGTTCGGAGGGAATCTGGTGGATGGCCAGTTGCAGCATCAGGATCACGGCCAATGACGCGCCGAGGAACTTGGTGCCCGACAGCGAACTGTCCTTGAAGAAACCTTCGAACGGCACCAGCGCCGCGATCCCGAGCAAACCCCAAGAGGGTTTTCGGTAAAGCAGCGCGACACCGACCAGGCCCAGCACCGCCCCCGGCGCCAGATACGGATAAGGGCTGGCCAACAAACCGAGGCAGACCAGGCCAAACAAACTGACGATCGAGAGCGGAAAGATCACGCGCGTGCCTCCCGTGCAGTACGGAGATAAAGTTGCGACCAGCGTTCGGCCAGGGCCTTGAGGTCGTAACGGTCCAATTGCGTTCGTTTTGCGTTGTCGATCAGGTCGCGGGCCATGGCCGGTTCAGTCAGCAACGAGCCGATCTGGCGGGCGAGGGCGGCGCTGTCAGCGGGTGTCGCCAGCAGGCCGTTGTGCCGGTCTTGCAGCACATCGGGAATCCCGCCGACGCCAAACGCCACCACCGGCACGCCGGCTTGCATCGCTTCGAGCAGAATCATCGGCGTGCCTTCGGTGCGCGAGCTGATCACCAGCGCATCGAGTTGTCGCCACCACACACTCATGTCGGTCTGGTAACCGGGCAGGGTGATGCGGTCCTGTAAACCCGCTTCGTTGATACGCGCCAGCAGCGTCTCCCGTTCCGGGCCGTCGCCGAGCATCACGGCGTCCAGTTGCGGGTGTTGCCGGCAGAGTGGAATCAGCGCATCGAGAAAAAAGTCCGGGCCCTTTTCACTGCTCAGCCGCCCGACGTAACCGGCCAGCCAACGCTGGCGGCCCACGTTGTGCGGCAACAGTCCGGTAGCCGCCGGTAAACCATTGGGAATCACCTGCAGCTTTTCCGCCCGGACGCTGGCCTGACGGCACAGCACGGCGATGCTTTCGGCAACGCAGACCACGCGAGTAACCGACGCGGTGCGGCACAGTTGCAGGCTCAGCCAGGTGTAGAACTTTTGTTTGCGGCTGCGCGGTGTGAAACCGTGCTGGGTAATCACCAGCGGCAGGCGCAACAACGTGGCGCCCACCCAGCCAAACAACAGGCCCTTGAAGTTGTGCGTATTGATCAACGGCCGTTCCGCCCGGCGCTGGCGCAAATGCGCCAGTAATTCCCCCAACCCCGCGCAACCCCGGCAGTCGACCCCCGCCTGGCGAAACCGCGCGATCAAGTCTGGCGGCGCATCGAGAAACAGCACCTGGTGCTGCCCCGGCGTCGCCAGGCAATGGTCCAGCAGCATCCGCTCAGCCCCGTAGAAGCCACCGCTGCTGAGCAAATGAATGATCGGCAGGGAAGGGATGAGCGGCGCGTTCAATTGCGCACCCAATGCACGAGGCCAGGCACGGACCAGTTGCTGTGTGGATTGGTTGGTTCCACGTTTTGATCGTTGATCACCAACAGCACCGGCAAGCCCAGTTCGTGGGTGATTTGCGCTGGGTGTTTGAAACGGTGATCGAAGAACTCACGCACGTAGACCAGGGCAATCGCCAGCAACAGACCGGTGAACAACCCGAACGGAATGATCAGCATCGGTTTCGGGAACGCTGCTTCGGTGGGCTCATACGGCGGGCTGAGCACCCGTGCGTTGGACAGGTCGTTGTCCAGCGAGCGTGCGCTGCTGCTTTCGGCGAAGCGCTGGGCATAGGTCGAGAACGCCGCGTGCAACGCGTTGATCTCGGTGTCCATCTGCCGCAGTTTGCTCTGGGTTTCCTGCAACTGGTGGATGCGGTCCTTGAACTCGGCAATGCGCTTGGTTTTCTGGTCGATCACCGAGCTGACAATCGCCAGGTCAGTGTTGCGCTCCTGAATCCGGTTGCTGACCACTTTCAGAAACTGCTGACGGGTGCGGGCGATTTGCTCGCGGGTCAGCAACATCGGTTCGCTGCTTGGCTGGAAGATCGCCAGGTCGTTCATGTAGCGGCTGACCTGTGTGGTCAGGGCCTCACCCATCTGTTTGATCTCGCGGTCTTCAAACGCCACGTTGTCCACGGTGGTGGTGAAGGTGTAGGGGAAGGTGTAGTCGTTGAGTTTCGAATTGCTCGCCGCGGCCAGGCTGGTTTTCAGGTAGTCGAGCCAGCGTTGGCTTTGCAGCAGGCGATCGCGGTACAGGTTGAGCGCTTGCTCCTCGGTGTTGATGGCGTTGAGGCGGAAGGTGATTTCTTCCTTCGGATCGGACGAACCAACCGCTTCAAGTAAGCCCAACCGAGTGCCTTCCAGGCCATCGAGACGCACCTGGTATTGCTTCTTCTTGGTTTCGTAGAACGACTGCGGCAAGTCGATCGATTGCAGTGCCTGACGGCTCGTCAGGTAGTTCTGCAGCAAGGCTGCGACGAACTTGGTGCCCTGGGCCGGATTGTCGAAACTGTAGATGATGGAGATCACGTTGGAGCCTGGCAGCGTCTCGATTTTCAGACTGTCGATCGCCTGTTGGGTCAGAGCATCCAGCGCCGTGTCGCGCACCGGATCGGTTTCCAGGCCCAGGGTGGTTTTCATCGGGTTGATCACGTATTCGCGCAGCGGCGTGGTCACGTACTGTTTGAACGGCTGGGTCACCAGTTTGTTGAAGACGCCAGGGGTGAGCGTGTACTCACCCTTGTCGCGCAACTCGCTGATGGTCTGCCGAATCAACGCCGGCGAGCGCAGGATATTGCTCTCGGTTTCCATGTCCGCCAGGGACGGTGGAATGAATGAGGCGTTCTCCTGGTTGAGGGACGTCGTGGCGTCTCCCTGTGAGAGTTTTTTGGACTGCACGATCACCTGGGCGGTGATATCGAAGCTCTGTTTGAGCATCAGCGGCAAGACCAGGGCGATCACTGCAAAGAGCAGGAAGACTCGTTTCACCAACTGCTTGTTGGCGAAGAAGATCCTGAAGAACTCGTGCAGGTAGTTTTCCTTTGGATTCATGGTCGGTCACCTGAGAGTTAGTTGCTGTCACTGTCTTTGTTGTCGACGCGGTAGCCGAAGCTGAAGCCCACGCCCTGGAACAACACCACGTCTGCCAGTTGCCTTGCGAGTTCACCGGCGCTGGCCAGTTTGGTCTTCGGCACATAGAGCATGTCGTCCGGTTGCAGGTAGGCGATCTGTGACGCATCGCCGGCCAGCGCTTTTTCGACGTCATAGCGCACGGCCTGCACCTGGTTACCGTTGCGGCGCATGATCATCACCGAATCGAGCCGCGCCTTGGTGTTGCTGCCACGGGCCAGGGTCAGCGCTTCAAGCACCGAGACCGGCCGGCGGATCGGGTAGGAACCTGGCTGACCGACTTCGCCCAGCACGTAGATTTCGTTACCCGCCGTGGACTTCAGCAGCACATCGACGGTCATCCGCCCCGGCAGCTGTGCGTAGCGTTTATTAAGAAAGGTTTCCAGTTGATTGACGGTCATGCCTTGCAGCGGCACGGCGCCGATTTCCGGGAAGCTGGCGTAGCCGTCGGTGCCCACGGTGATCTCCCGGCTCATGCCGGTAGCGGGGTGGTTCAGGGCACTTTTGAGGTTCGACTCGTTGCTCAGCGGGCTGATGATCTGCACGGACAGCTGGTTGCGGTTAGGCTGGAACAGCTGTTTGCGCTGGTAGGCACGCTGGATTTCCTCACGTGCTTGTTCGGACGTCAGCCCGGCGATTTTCACCGAAGTATTGGCGCCCGGCAGTTCAATGCTGCCATCGGGCAGCACCAGTTGATTGCCGTTGAGCTGGCTGGCGGCGGTGAAGTTCAGGCCGATCTGGTCACCGGACTGGATGCGGTAGGCGTCCGAGCCGCTGGTGCTGATGTGGAAGATCACGTCCAGCACATCCTGTGGCCGCAAGGTCTGTTCGACCTTGGGCATGTCGGTGGCCTGGGCGTTGGCCGGTGAGGCCGTGAGGATATTCACCGGCATGTTCTGGGTTTCGGAAGTGCTGGAGCAACCTGCAAGCGGCAGCAACAGCAGGACAAGCATTTTGGCGTTCATGTCGTCATCCTTTTCTGATTGCTCACAGGTTTTTGTAGAGCCATTTGGGCATGTAGTACTTGCGCCGGTTAAAGACGCTGCCCACCAGTTTTGCCCCGGCCTGGGTCAGGCGCTGAACCGCCGCCTGGGCCACTTCCCAGCGCGTGTCTTCGGAGCGCACGACCATGATCACGCCGTCCACCTGGGTGCTGATGATCATGGTGTCGGCGGCGGAATACACCGCGTCGCCGTCGATCACCACAAAGCGATACTGACTGCCGAGCTGATCGAGCAACGGGCCCAGGCGTTCAGGTGTCAGGTGTTCGGTGCCGCGCACAAACCGGCCGTTGGGCAGGATGTGGAAGGGCAGGCTGGAGACGTTCACCACGCAGTCCTGCAGCAGTGGCGGGCTCTGGGTGTTGAACAGCAAGTCGCGAAACCCGCGCTCCTTGCTCAGCCCCATCTGCTGCGTGAGGTTGGTCGATGACTGGCTGGCATCGACCAGCAGCACCTCGCCGCTGCTCATTTGCGCCAGTTGGCTGGCCAGCGCCAGGGCACTGGTGGTGGTGCCTGCGCCGGGGTTGGCGGCGGTGAGGAATAGGATCCGCAGATCTTGATCGAGCACGGTCGACGTCAGGTTGGACTCGCTCGGGTTGGCAATGCTTAGGCTTTTGGCTGATGAACCGTCCATTTAACTCGCTCCGTGGCCGCTGAATACTTTGAAGGGGGTTTTCAACAGGATCTTCAGATCAAGCAACAGGCTCTGCTCGGCGATATAGCTGAGGTCCAACTCAACGCGCTGGTCGAAGTCGATATTGCTGCGCCCGGAGATCTGCCACAGGCCGGTCATGCCGGGGTAGATGCTCAGGCGTGCAAGGTGATTGTCCTTGTAGCGGTAGGTGTTGAACGAGGTTGGGCGCGGGCCCACCAGGCGCATGTCGCCCGTCACCACATTGATCAGGTTCGGCAGCTCATCCAGGCTGCTGCGCCGCAGGAAACCACCGATGCCGGTGATGCGCGGGTCCTTGTCGATCTTGAAATCGATTGCGTCGGCCCCGTGCTTGTTCAGATGACGCAGGGACTCCTTGAGCTCCTCGGCGTTGGCCACCATGGTGCGGAACTTGTACATGCCGAATTTGCGACCGCGGTAGCCCGTGCGTTTTTGCACGAACATCACCGGTCCCTGACTGCTGAATTTGATCGCCAGTGCCAAGCCCAGCAGGAGGGGCGAGATCAGCACCAGAATCACCAGCGCACCGAAGCAGGCGACAACGCGGTTGGTACGTGACAGCGTCCACGGCCGACCGCCGTCACGACCGGTCATCCAGCCACGACCCTGCATATGGATCGCGGTATCGAGGCGCATTCGGTGCTCCGGGTCCAGACGTTTGTCTCGGCGCATCTGTTGCAGGGGCACCGTTTTTTCATGTCCAGTCATAGAATCCTCCGCTGAAGTTCAGCCGCAAGCGGCGCGTGGGCGATAGGCAGTGGGTAGTAATCGCGGAACCAGGCGATGAAGCGCCCGAGTCCCTCATCCAGCTCGATACAAGGCTGAAATCCGGTTGCCCGAGCCAGGTCACTGGCATCGGCGCAGGTGTTGAGCACGTCGCCCGGCTGCAGCGGCAGCAACTCGACGAGGGCTTTTTGTCCAAGGTGTTTTTCCAGCAGCGCCAGGTAATCCTTGAGCTCCACCGGGTGTTGCCCGCCGATGTTGAAGATCCGCCACGGCGCCATGCTGCTGGCCGGGTCCGGTTGTTCACGGTCCCATTCGGCGTTGGCTTGCGGTGGACGGTCGATCAGCCGCGCGATGCTCTCGATGATGTCGTCGATGTAGGTGAAGTCGCGCTGGTGTTCGCCGTAGTTGAACAACTTCAGTGGCTGCCCTTCGGCAATCGCCCGGGCGAACTGGATCGGCGACATGTCCGGCCGGCCCCAAGGCCCGTATACGGTGAAAAAACGCAGGCCGGTGCAGGGAATGCCGAACAGGTGGCTGTAGCTGTGGGCCATCAGCTCGTTGGCTTTCTTGGTCGCGGCGTACAGCGACAGCGGATGGTTGACGCCGTCCTTCACCGAATAAGGCGTGTGCTGGTTGGCGCCATACACCGAACTGGACGAGGCATAGATCAAGTGCTTGACCGGGTGGTTGCGACAGCTTTCGAGGATGTTGAGAAACCCGCTCAAATTGCTGTCGAGGTAAGCCCGCGGGTTCTCCAGCGAGTAACGCACCCCGGCCTGAGCCGCGAGGTGAATCACCACTTCGGGTTTTTCACGGACAAACAGGGCCTCGATGGCCGGACCGTCGGCCAGGTCAACCGTCGCGAGCTGGAAAGCGCCAACCTGCTCC
Organism: Pseudomonas sp. LBUM1669; assembly: GCF_059695705.1. Lineage (NCBI taxonomy): Bacteria > Pseudomonadati > Pseudomonadota > Gammaproteobacteria > Pseudomonadales > Pseudomonadaceae > Pseudomonas > Pseudomonas sp. LBUM1669. The sequence goes on from NZ_CP166784.1 coordinate 2,611,204, forward strand.
TGCACCCAATCCACGCGGTCGTGTTTGAGTTGCGGGTCGTAGTAATCATTGAAATTGTCGAGGCCGAACACCTGGTGCCCGTCACGGATCAGCCGCAACACGCAATGGGCACCAATGAAACCGGCCGCTCCGGTGACGAGAATCTTCATGGCCGCGGCGCCTCGGGAACGATGTGCCGCAGGCCGATGCCGCTGTAGTGCAACCCGGCCGCCGCCACCTGTTCCGGGTTGTAGAGGTTGCGACCGTCGACGATGACCCGTGAGCGCAGTTTGCTTGCCAGCAGGTCAAAGTCGACCACGCGGAAGTTCTTCCACTCGGTGCAGATCACCAAGGCGTCGGCGTCTTCCAGCGTGTCGTCGCGGGTGGCGCACAGGTGCAAGTTATTGCGGTAGCCGTAAATGCGTCGGCATTCGGACATGGCTTCCGGGTCATAGGCTTGTACGCTCGCGCCTTCGGCCCACAGTGCTTCCATCAGGTAACGGCTGGGGGCTTCGCGCATGTCATCGGTGTTAGGCTTGAACGCCAGGCCCCAGATCGCGATGGATTTGCCGGCCAGCCCGTTGGGGAATTGCGCCTTCAGTTTGCTGAAGAGGATGTGGCGCTGAGTGTCGTTGACGTCGGTGACACTGCGCAACAGACGCAAGGGCATGCCGTTGTGTTCAGCGGTATGGAGCAGGGCGCGCAGATCCTTGGGGAAGCACGAACCACCAAAGCCGCAACCCGGGTAGATAAAGTGGTAGCCGATGCGCGGGTCCGAACCGATGCCTTTGCGCACCGCTTCGATGTCAGCACCCAGCAACTCGGTGAGGTTAGCCAGTTCGTTCATGAAACTGATGCGCGTGGCGAGCATCGCGTTGGCCGCGTACTTGGTCAGCTCGGCACTGCGGTTGTCCATGAACATGATCTTTTCATGGTTGCGGCAGAACGGCGCGTAGAGCTCGCTGAGCTGGCCGCGGGCTTCCTCGTCGTCGGTGCCGACGATGATCCGGTCCGGGCGCATGCAATCGGCGAGGGCACTGCCTTCCTTGAGAAACTCGGGGTTGGACACCACCCGCACGTTCAGGGCGCTCTTGCCACGGCGCAGCAGTTCTTCGTTGGCGCTGGCGGCCACCTGGTCCGCGGTGCCGACCGGCACGGTGGACTTGATGATCAGGGTGCGATCGGCTTCCATGTAACTGGCGATCTGGCGGGCCACATTCAGTACGTGACTGAGGTCGGCCGACCCGTCTTCATCGGCGGGCGTGCCGACGGCGATGAAAATCAGCTCGGCGTGTTCGACCGCATCGCTGGCCTGGGTCGTGAACAGCAAACGGCCGGCCTTGATGTTCTCTTCCAGCGTGCCGGACAACCCCGGTTCGCTGATCGGCGGCACGGCCTGTTGCAATTGCTTGATCTTGTTCGGATCGATGTCGACACATAAGACACGATGTCCGACATCGGCCAGTGCCGCTGCTTGTATCAGGCCGACGTAGCCCGTACCAAATACGCTCACGTCCATATTGGCGTGCCTCGTAAGACGGTTGAAAGAACTTAAATAAGACTGTCAAAAGGGGTATAGCCCAGCACTGGGAAAACGTGTCAGCAAAATGACATGTTGCACTGCTATAACAGCCCCATTTTTGGGGCGTTTTGCCATCAAGTGCTTGCCGCTGCTGGATTTGCCGCGGTTTTGACGGGTTTTTCACATTCTGAAGAAAACGATAAACGGTCGTAGGGCATGAAACACAAGGGTTGTAGCCGTTCGAGTGTGTCAGATTTGAGTCAACGTTTTTTTGACGCTTTGTGAAAAAACCCGACATTTCTTGCGCTTTGATGGCCCGGTGCTAGTGTCAAAAAATGGCCGACAATCTATTGGCCAACGGACGGCCTCGAGCATCGGAAATACTATGATTCGATACCTCAAAGAACTGCTCTTAGTTCTCTATTTAGTTAAGAACTACGACTATTACCTGGAACGCCTGAGCGCAATGGGAATGGGTTTCCCGGTGCTGCTGTTTGGCGGGATGTTTATCGTGCTGACCGTGGCACTGTTCATGACCGCGTACATTCGCCAGACACTGATCCGTCATCTATTTGCCTTGGCGATGTTTATGTCGGCGGTATTTTTTGATGTCTATACCCGCGTTACGGCCGACTACCTGACCTACAGCAGCTTCGTGTCGCTGGTGTATTCCGGCGGATTCATTCAGGAGGCGGCGTACCAGTACCGCGACGCGATCATCAGCGGGGTGGTCGGCGGCTTGCTGCTGCTGTTTGGTATCGGGCTCAAGCCGCGTCGGCGAATGCCGCTGCCCGGTGCGTTGCTGGTGGCGGCGCCGGTGCTCGGGGTGCTGCTGCTCAGTGCGGTGTTGTTCGTGCGAGCGGGCGAAGGCGCCCGTGGCCTGCCGATCATGTACACGCCGCTGGCCTATTTGAACCTGTTCACCTATGAAGCCCTGCACAACACCGTCGGCCCGCGCGAGCCTGTGAGCCTGGCACGCAACGACGCACCGCTGGGCCACGACATCGTGCTGGTCATCGACGAAAGCATTTCCGGCAACTACCTGGACATCAACGCCCCGTTCGGTGTGCACAGCAACCTCAAGGAACCGCGCCCAGGCGTCGCGATCTTCAATTACGGTTACGCCGCGTCCATCGCCAATTGCAGCGCCGACACCAACATCACCCTGCGCTACGGCGGCACTCGCGCCGACTACATGCGCATCAACAGCACGATGCCGTCGATCTGGCAGTACGCGAAGAAGGCTGGTCTGCGCACCGTGTACATCGATGCCCAGCGCACCGGTGGCAACTTGCAGAACCTGATGAACGAGAACGAAAAAAAGGACATCGACGAGTTTGTGCAATTCGACCAGACCAGCGTGCGTGATCGCGACATGGCGGCCGCGGCGAAACTGATCGATTTGCTCAATGACGGCAAGCCCGAGCTGGTGGTGGTCAACAAGGTGGGCGCGCATTTCCCGGTGCACGACAAATACCCGGATGCGTTCATGGCCTATCGTCCGACCTTGCCTCGTGGTCAATTTGTCGAGATCGCGGACACCGGCAAGCGCGATGGTTTCAACGGTCAGCCGGACGATTGGGTGCTCTATCGCAATGCCTACAAGAACACCTTGCTGTGGAACGTCGGGGAGTTTTTCTCACGGGTGTTTGCCCAGGCAGACATGAGCAATGCGCTGCTGATCTACACCTCGGACCATGGGCAGGACCTGCATGAACGGGGCAATCCCGGGTTGAATTTGCACTGCGGCGGTGATCCGGTGGCGGAGGAGGGCCTGGTGCCGCTGGTGGTGATTCAAGGCGATCAGTTGCGCACACTGGATTGGCAGAAGGCGCTGGCCGCGAACAAGGATCGGTCGAGTCACTACAACATCTTTCCGACGCTGCTGCAGTTGATGGGGTATGACCTGGCGGGGATTGAGGCGGTTTATGGCAAGCCACTGAGCGTGCCAACTGCGGACGACTTTACGTTCAACTATCGGTTCAACGCGCGGCTGGGGGCGAAGCCGGAGTGGAAGCATATTGATCTGAACAGCATTGTGACGCCGGGGCAGGCGGCTACGAGTGTGGCGGTGGGGCAGTGAGGATTTTGGTTGGGAGGACGAGTCTCTTCGTCGGATCGCCGCCCGGAGACTGCTCGATAAGGCGTCAGACCATTAGACCCGGTTCTGAAAGCGCTGCTCACTGTTTTGTTCTTTATTGAAACAATCTGGATGATAAAAGCATTATAAAAAAAGTACTGCTCTGCGTTAGTGTTGGTCGCATCTAACACCCACTAATTAAAGACACGCTTATATGCCATTACTCAAAAATTTTGTTGCCGTCGATTGGCGCGCCGGGAAAGATCAGATTTATTTTTTCTTCAAGGATACGAACACTTACTCACGATTTGTAATTAGCGAGAACAAGGTCCTTGACGGGTACCCACGTGACATTACCAGTGACAACTGGCATGACTTCCATCTTCATGCCAAGAAGCTGATTTTCGGGTTTTCCACCGCTGGTGTGGCTTCCTCCGGGGTCTTCGGCTTTGATTTAGACATATTATGGTTGTTCTACTATGAGGGTAATGTTCCAACGTTTTGCAAATACGATCAGGACGCTGACCGGGTGATCAGTATAGAGCCTGTGTACGACTCGATCTGGCACCCGCTACTTCCCTACTTCTCTCGGATTGTCGCCGGGACTTTGAATCCGACGGCCTTGTTTCCTCGAAAATTTGATTTTCTGTTAAACAACGGTTATTGCCTTGAGTTTGACCTTAATAAAAAAAGGGTGGTTTACGAACCGATTTCCGAAGCGACCTGGCCTGGGCTTGCGCCTTACAAGAATCGACTGATTACAGCGGTGCAAAATGACCGGACAATTCTCGATAGTTATTACTATATTTTTCTGACTAATAACGAGTATCTCCGATACAGACTTACCACACACAAATTACTGGAGGGGCCCATTCCGGTGAATGACGGAAACTGGCCGGGTCTCTTGCGAGACTGAGGACGCGGTCAGCCCTGCGATACGCACCGGACAAAAATCATGCAAGGCCGCTATCCTTGCCTCCACGTTCATCAAACAGGTTTGCTCATGCTTCAGGTCCAGGGCGTCTTCAAAAGCTACGCCACTGCGCAAGGTCCGCTGCCGGTGCTGCAAGGTGTCGACCTGAAATTGAAACCCGGCAGTAGCCTGGCACTGATGGGTGAGTCGGGCAGTGGCAAGAGCACCTTGCTGCATTTGATCGCCGGCCTGGACAAGGTCGATCGCGGCAGTATTCAAAGCGGCGGACATCGGCTGGACCAGATGAACGAAGGGCAACTGGCGAATTGGCGGCGGACCGAAATCGGCCTGGTGTTCCAGCAGTTCAACCTGATCGGCAGCCTGCGCGTCGAGGACAATCTGGCGTTTCAGGCGCGCCTGGCCGGGCGGCATGATCCGCGCTGGCAGGCGCACCTGGTCCAGCGACTGGGCTTGAGTGATTTGCTGCGGCGTTATCCGGAGCAGCTCTCCGGTGGGCAACAGCAGCGAGTCGCCTTGGGCCGCGCCCTGGCGTCGAAGCCGAAATTGTTGCTGGCCGACGAGCCCACCGGCAGCCTCGATGAAGCCACCAGCGATGAAGTATTGAAGTTGCTACTGGAATTGCTCGACGACAGTCCGACCACCTTGTTGATGGTTACGCATAGTCATCGGGTTGCCGCACGGCTGGCGGAAAAAGTGGTGCTGCACCGCGGCCGTCTGGCTGGCGCGGACGAGCACTGAGGTGCGCGTCTTTCGCGAAACGCTGCGGGCGCTGCTCAGCCATTGGTGGCAACACCCGGTGCAATTTTTCAGTGTGCTGACCGGGCTCTGGCTCGCCACCAGCCTGCTGACCGGCGTAGAGGCGTTGAACAGCCAGGCGCGTGACAGCTATGCTCTAGCCAGTCAGTTGATCGGCGGCGAACCGCAAGCCAGCCTCATTGCGCCCAGTGGTGCGACCTTCTCCCAGCAAGTGTTTGTCGACCTGCGCCGCGCGGGCTGGCCGGTATCGCCCGTGCTGCAAGGGCGGTTGACGCTCAAGGGCCATGAGGACCAACGTCTGCAGCTGATGGGCATCGAACCGGTGTCGCTGCCGGCCGGATCGGCGGTGGCGGGGCGGTCGTTGGCGATCGAGCAGATTGTCGAGTTTTTCACCCCTCCGGGTCGCACCTGGATTTCGCCGCAGACTTTGCAGATGTTGGGTCTGCACGGAGGTGAACGTCCAGTGAGCGCAAATGGCGAGATTCTGCCACCGCTGCATGTTCAAACCGATATGGCCCCCGGCATGTTGCTGGTGGACATCGGCTTCGCCCAGCAGATTCTCGGCCTGCCGGAGCAGCTGTCGCGCCTGTTGTTGCCCAAGGATTTCAGCGCCGCACTGCCCGATCAATACAAAGGCCAGTTACAGCTCAAAACCGGCGGTGAAGAAAACAACCTATCGCGGCTGACTGAAAGCTTTCACTTGAACCTCGATGCCCTGGGGTTTCTGTCCTTCGTGGTCGGCCTGTTCATCGTTCACGCCGCGATCGGGCTGGCGCTGGAGCAACGTCGAGGTTTGCTCAGAACCCTGCGCGCCTGCGGGGTCAGCGCCCGAATGCTGATCACGTGTCTGGCGGTTGAACTCGGAGCACTGGCGCTGATTGGCGGCATTGCCGGCGTCGCCAGCGGCTATTTGCTGGCCAGCGTACTGCTGCCGGACGTCGCCGCCAGTCTGCGCGGTTTGTACGGTGCCGAAGTGGCGGGGCAGTTGAGCCTCAGTCCGTGGTGGTGGTTCAGCGGGGTGGGCCTGAGCCTGCTCGGCGCGTTGCTGGCCGGGGCCAACAGTCTGTTGCGGGCGGCGCGCCTGCCGTTGCTGGCCCTGGCCGATCCGCAAGCCTGGCATCAGGCGCACGCGCGCTGGTTACGGCGTCAGGGTTGGGTCGCGGCACTGGCTGCTGTCATCGCGCTCATCGCCTGGTTCCGGGGTGACAGCCTGGCCAGTGGTTTTGTGCTGATGGCGGCGCTGTTGATCGGCGCCGCACTGGCCTTGCCGGTGCTGCTGAATCTGGTCTTGAACCTGGCGTTGAGCCGCAGTCATTCGGTGCTCGGCCAATGGTTTCTCGCCGACTGCCGTCAGCAACTGCCGGCGCTGAGCCTGGCCCTGATGGCGCTGCTGTTGGCGCTGGCGGCGAACATCGGCGCCGGCAGCATGACCGCCGGTTTCCGCCAGACCTTCAACGACTGGCTCGAACAACGCCTGATCGCCGAACTCTACGTCAATCCGCAAAACCCGGCCCAGTCCCGAGAGCTGCACAGCTGGCTCAAACAGCAACCTTCACTGACCGCCGTGCTGCCCAACTGGCAGGTGTCGATCCAGCTACAAGGCTGGCCGGCGGATATCTTCGGCGTGATCGATCACCCGACCTACCGCCAGCATTGGCCGCTGCTGGAAGCTTTGGGCGACAACCCCTGGGACCACCTGGCCAAGGACGATGCGCTGATGCTCAGCGAACAACTGGCCCGGCGCTTGAAGGTGCGGCTCGGTGATCACCTGACCATCCCCACGCCGGGCGGTCCGTGGTCGCCACGGATCATCGGGATTTACGCCGACTACGGCAATCCCAAGGGCCACATCCTGGTGAACGGCAACCATCTGTTACGCGGGTGGCCGCAACTCACGCCCAATCGCTTCAACCTGCGCATCGAGCCAGCGTTGATTGCGCCATTCCTCAAAACGCTGCAAACACGTTTCGCCCTGGACGACAGCCGGATCGTCGATCAGGCACGGCTCAAGGGCTGGTCCACGCAAGTGTTCGAACGCACCTTCGCCGCCACCGCCGCGCTCAACAGCCTGACCCTGGCCGTCGCCGGTGTGGCGCTATTCATCAGCCTGCTGACCCAGAGCCAGAGCCGCCTCGGCCAACTCGCGCCGCTGTGGGCGCTGGGCGTGACGCGGCGGCAATTGATGCTGCTCAACCTCGGGCAAACCTGGTTGCTGGCGGTGCTGACGCTGGTGCTGGCGTTGCCGTTGGGGATCGCGTTGGCGTGGTGCCTGGACACGGTGATCAACGTGCAGGCATTTGGCTGGCGATTGCCGTTGCGGGTGTTTCCATTGCAACTGGTGCAGTTGATGGGGCTGGCGTTGCTCGCAACGTTACTGGCGTCGGCGTGGCCGCTGTATTCGCTTTATCGCACGCAGCCGGCGGACTTGCTGAGGACGTTTGCTCATGAGGATTAAGGTCGGCCTTTTGTTATTGGCGTTGCTGAGCGGCTGCGATAACTCGGTGCCTGAGGAGAAGGGCTTCGCAGGTCTTGGTGGTGAGGCTTCCGTATTCACACCGGTGGTGCCCGGGCGGGTGTTCAGCTTTCCGGCAGACCACGGTCCCCACGATGGTTTCCGCATCGAATGGTGGTACGTCACCGCCAACCTCAAGGACGATCAAGGGCGCGAGTTTGGCGTGCAATGGACGTTGTTTCGCAGCGCGTTGAAAGCTGTGCCGGAGCAGTCGGGTTGGGGCAATCAGACCATCTGGCTGGGGCACGCGGCCGTGACGTCGGCAACGGCCCATCACGCTGCCGAACGCTATGCCCGTGGCGGGGTAGGTCAGGCGGGGGTGAGTCTGGCGCCGTTCAATGCCTGGATCGACGATTGGCGCTTCAGCAGCCAAGGTGCCGACGCCTTGGCGGACTTGCAACTCAGCGCGCGGGACAAGGGCTTCAGCTACCAATTGCGGCTGACATCTACTCGTCCGCTGGTGCTTCAGGGCGACAAGGGTTTCAGTCAGAAATCCGAACAAGGGCAGGCGTCGTATTACTACAGCCAGCCGTTTTTCCAGGCCAGTGGCACGCTGGAAATCGATGGCAAGACTTATCAGGTCAGCGGTCCAGCCTGGCTTGATCGGGAATGGAGCAGCCAGCCGTTGACGGCCAATCAAACGGGTTGGGATTGGTTTTCGCTGCACCTGGACAGCGGCGAACAGGTCATGCTTTATCGCATGCGGCAAAAGGACGGCGCGCCTTATCTCACAGGCACCTGGATCGACGCTCAAGGCCAGACTCAGTCATTGCACGCCTCCGACATCAGCCTCACACCGCAAGACACCGCAAAAGTCGCCGGGCGTCAAATGCCGGTGCGCTGGGCGATTAAAATCCCCTCCAAACATCTCGACATCTCCATCTCGGCGCTCAACCCCAATGCCTGGATGGATTTGCGCATTCCCTATTGGGAAGGCCCCGTGCAATTCAACGGCGGCACCGGATATCTCGAAATGACCGGCTACTGACCCCCCTGTAGCAGCTGTCGAGTGAAACGAGGCTGCGATCTCTTGATCTAGCTCCCCACCAAATCCCCCGGAACTCCAACCGTTGCGCAAGCCTCTACCGTTTGAACGCCTCGCAGGAACTCACCCATGAGCGAAGACCTCAAACCACCCGACCTCGATGCCTGGCAGCGCCTGTTCGAAGACAAGGCCTACTGGCAGCAATCCCCCGACGCCCATTACAGCGAACTGCTGCGGGTGGCCGACGATTTGCTGGGTCAGGGCGCCATTGATCTGGAGCAGTGGCAGGCCTTAAAGGCCAAGGCCGAGCAATCCCACAACGACTCGCCTGCGGTGAACGTCGCACAAGAAGTCGATGATCCCGAAGCCTGAGGAGAAACCATCATGAACCCCCCATCACCCGACACCGAAAAACACCCCGACGAACCACGACCACCAGGCGAAGTCGAGCGCGACAACGACGCCCTGCGCCCCACCGACCCGACCCGGCGCAAGGAAAGCGGCAAGGGCACCGACAGCGGCGAATCCACCGCGCAAGAAACTGCAAAAACTCCCTGAACTGCGTCTATGCTGAGTTGCACAGTCGGCGCTGACCTTCGGGCCAGAGCCGTCTGCTGCCACCCAATCAAAGGGAAAGTATGCTTATGAAACTCCACGCACTGACTAAAGCCATCACCCTCGCTACCTTGCTGTCTGCCACCAGCCTTGGCGCTATGGCTGCGGACATTCCGCTGTCTGCCGTTGTGGAAGCGGACGAGGTCACCACCAAAGTCGTCTCGGTCGATGCGGCTAAACGCCAGGTCGTCCTGGAAGGGCCTGAAGGTCGTCAGGTCCATGTGCAACTGACCGAGAAGGCCAAAAACCTCGATAACCTGAAAGTCGGCGATCAAGTCGACGTGAAAGTCACCAGCGCCGTCGCCGCCTACCTCGACACTGACATCGATAAAGGCCTGCCAGGCAGTGTCGAGCGCACCGGCGAAGTCCGCGCCGCCCCCGGCAGCGACAACCCGGGCGGCGAAGCCTATCGTCAGGTGCAGGTTCAGCTGAAAATCACCAAAATCGATGTGAAGAAAAACCAACTGACCTTCGAAAATCCTGCTGGCCAGTCCAAGACCATCGACGTTGTACGGCCCGAAGTTCAAGCAAAATTGAAAGACCTGAAAGTTGGACAGAGTGTCGTCGTGACCTACACCGACATCCTCACAGTGACCAGCAAACACTGAAGTTGAGTATTAGCTCTATATATTGATTGTTCTTGTACATTTTTTTTGTATAAGAACAATCAGTTTTGATGGTCGAACTGGTGAGTTTTGGTTGTCGTACAAATAATATTTAAGATGACATTTAATTAATGTTGTATCGATAAATTTCATGATTATGTATGCGGACAACTTCCCCGACTTCTATTAAAATACTTCCCGTTCGCCCAGTGGCAGGGCTCTTTACCAGTGCATGGATTGCCGAGGCCATTACACTGGGCGAACACCTTATTGGAGTGCGATACGTTAAGATGCGCGGCATTTTTCAGATCAAGGATGAAAACGGCTGCCGCCGTTCTGACACGGATGAAACCACTCTCCCTCTATCACCCAGCCCTCTACTGGCTGCGCGTGTGGCAAAAAAGACTTTTTCGGCAAATAGCCTGGCGCTTCTCCAGCCGGCAATACGCCGTATCGATCAACGCCGAATCCCGCTTGCCGTTTCGCTACCTCAAACACACCTCCAAGCTGATTCGTAAACTCGGCAACTCCGATATTGCGCTGCAACACAACAAAGTCATCAACCTCAAACTGGCCGTGTCATCGATAAACGGCATAGTCATCGCGCCGGGTGAATACTTTTCCTTCTGCCGCCTAGTGGGCCGACCGACCCGTAAACGCGGTTACGTCGAAGGCATGGAACTGTCATTTGGTGAAGCACGCAGCGGCATCGGCGGCGGCATCTGCCAACTGAGCAACCTGATCCACTGGATGGCCATTCACTCGCCGCTGGTGGTGGTTGAACGCTCGAACCACAGCTTCGATCCGTTTCCTGATGAAGGGCGGGTGTTGCCGTTCGGTTCAGGGGCGGCGATTTTTTATAACTACGTTGATCTGGTGCTGCATAACCCGACGGATCGGCATTTTCAGTTGAAGTTGAAGGTTGGCGAGCAGCAGTTGGAAGGGGAGTTGTTGTGTGATCGGGTGCGGGAGTTTCGGTATCACGTTTATCAGGTTGGGCATCGATTTTTGCGCGAGGGTGGGCGGGTGTTTCGGGAGAGCGAGATTTGGCGGGAGGTCAGGAGTAAGGGGCAGGGGAGTGAGGTGTTGGAGAATGAGCGGCTTTATAAGAATCGGGTGATTGTTAAGTATGAGGTTGAGGAAAGTTTGCTGACCGTGAATGGATAAAAATACGGGAGACCATAAGATCGCGATTTTTTTCGAAAGTCGATAGAGTTTTCGGGGGATTTCCAAAGCACGGGTCTATAAGGGTTGAGTCAGTACTTTCGGATCAATTCCTGAAGTAAAGCTCGTCCAGTTGACGTCGCCGAATCCGCAGATATTCCTCCCATACCTTAGGGAAATCTTCATCTTTAGTGAGGGGGAAGGTCAGATAAATATACTTGCCGGTCACACTTATATACTCGCGTGCACGTTTGAAGGCAGGTTGTTCGAACATTGAGATGCTTTCATCATATCCGTCATGGCTGTGGGAGATGCTTACCCTGTGCGGAGCGATCATGCCTCGTGCAAAATCAATCACCCAACCTTGATCCAGCCCAGTGCTCAAATAACCGTAAACGCCATCGTCAGAGAGGCGAATACATGATTTTGCCTGAGTACCATCGTCATCATTCACGACAATGATCTTGTCTCTGAAGTACTGGATGCTTCGCTGATCCGGTCCCTGCAGAACCAAATTCCAGCCTTCAGCTGACATTCGAAATTCACCCTGATTCTCGAATTCGGCAATCCAACCGTTTGAAAGACTGATCTGGTGTTTATTCACGAGAGATCCTGCTTGTTTGATTTATAGGGTAGATGTTCTGCGAGTGGCGACTGTCTAACTTTTTCTGATTTTTCGGGATCTTGGCGTTTTGTGGGTTACGGAAGGCCAGAGAGCCAAGTCAGACATTGGGCTGCCTTATCGGTATCGTCCATCCAAGCCGATTCTTTCTTGTCCAGCTCTGTAAGTGTTCCCACCGCACTAGCGCGATAACAAATCATCCAACCATCGCGTCCTTCATTGACGATCAGGTAGGTTGTTCCATGGCCTTCGACAGTCAACGACCAGCAGCCGAAAAATGCGCGCTGGTCCGAGAACCCGATTACGGTGAACCCGGCAAACTTAACCGCATTTTGCAGATCCGCAAAAGGCATCGGAAGGCTCCTGTCATGTGTGAAACCATTTTAGACGTGGGTTATGGGGCTTTTTTGAGTTATTCAGAACTTATGTAGTCTCTCCACGATCTGTGCCAGGCGCAAAGATGAGCAGGTTATCGACTTCCCGGTTCCTGCAGAGCTTAACAAAATCTAAAGCTGCAGTTGGATTAGACATATAGAGATCATAAGCAACTCTATCTATCTGATAATACTCTTCGTAATCCACCAGGCGATTACTGACGGGTATCGAGACATAGAGCCTTTCAGTTTCCAGTTCTATACCGATAGAGAAACGTTCGGAAATGTTTGTTAGCGTGTCATAGAGTTTCATTTTATCTCTAAAGACTTTCTATATCGCAAGGGCCGCCATCATGAATAAGCTTTGATAGTCGACTGTTGTAGAGTTCGATGTCCTGTATGTCCGTCGTTTTACTTACTTCTTGATGCAGGAATTTCATGGGTTTAGATATTATTTGTTTTTCATTGCTAGGCATATTCAGAATTAGGTCAAAACCATTTTCAGATAAGACTGGGGCCTTTTTTCGCATATAGTAATAGCACCCTATATTTTCGAGAAGGTCGTTTGCGTCCTCTAGACTGTTTGTTACGGTAGTTACGTATTTTTCAAACGCGGTTTTTAGAATAGAGACGGGATTTTTTTGTGTCTTGAGAAAGCCGCAAAGCCCCTGCCAGTTGATGATGTGTAGTTGATTACCCCAGTCAGGATCTCTTGTGAAATAGATGCCGGATCCTCTGAAGTAGTCTGGGAATTCATCTCTGTCTAATGCTTTTTCAAAATTGCTGATCACTGAGGATGTTTCCAGTCATAAGATTGGTTCCAACTTAAAAGTGGGCTAATCTAAAAAAATGGCGGATTTCTGCCATTCAAAGACTTTCAAGATCAATGGGGCAGCCGTTTATTTTTAGTTTTTGAAGCCGTTGTTCGAATGAAAGCATTTGTAACTCTTTGGTTTTTATATCGTGCTCTTTTCTTAGGAGTCTAAATAGGCGGCCTATTTGTTCTTTGCTTTTGTTGTCGATGCTTTTGATCAGGTCGTAGTTGTCGTCGGATAGAAATGGATGCCTTGTTTTTATTATGTAATAGGCTGTTATATTCGAAAGTAGACCTTCAGCATCTTCGTAATTTTCATTGAGGTATCTTGCGTGCTCTTCAAATATAGTCGTCAGTAAGTTTCGTGTAGCTTTCTGGGTTTAAGTACATTGCATATTTCTGCCCAGTTGCTTACATGTAGATGATCACCCCAGTCGGATCCTCTAGCAAAATAGATACCATTTCCTTTGAAGAATTCGGAGATTTCATGTTGATCTAGGGCAGTCTCGAACATGGTTTTCATTGGGTTTTTCCCCAGTCATCCTCTCAAAAGTGGAAGAATTTATTTTCTTTCACGAAAATAAATTTTTTTGCTTTTATCTTGGGCTTCCCGTCTGTTTGTTTTTGTTTGCATTTTTGCGGTTCATTTGTCGACTGTGATAATGTATTTGTCAGGGCTAGTCCAGCTAATCATTTTAAAAGTTCCTTTTAAAAGTCCCTTGTCTCTTAAATACTCAAATACTTCTGCAGGACACCACTCTCTACCATCAGAAAAATAAAAATCAAGTTCTCTAAGTTTGTTAAATACGTCGGATTTTTTTTCATCGGTTGGTGTGTTGATTTTATATTCGTTAAGATCGATATCGTTTGTGAAGCCAATATCGATAAGTTTTTCTTTGGTTTTTGCGTCTAGAATCTTAACTCTAACAAAATCGCTGTCGGATTTTGTGACATAAGCATGGATTGTAATCATTTCAGTAAAATCTCTGTCATGGTAGACACACCAGGCGCATCGGTAGTAGGGATAGAATCGATCACCATCTCTGGCGCCCCTCCCGGTAGATGATTTCCTGGGCCTTCAAATTTTTCATTACCTGCAAGTGGGCTTCTAGGCGTGTAAGCACGTATGGCTTCCCATTTGCCTATTCCATGAACAGGAGTCATGACCTCCTGTGTGAGAAAGTGCACCGTATCGGCCTTGGGATCATCTATGGCCATTCCAAAGGTGTAGCTATTGATTACGCCTGCTCCAGTGAATCCGGTGCTGACAGAGATCCATGCAACGGTGTCTTCCCAAGGCTGGATCACGGGGTCGTCGGAGCCATTCGGGAAGAAACAGACTTCTCGGCGTTGACGGTTAAATCGGATGGGGCGGGCGCGGGCTTTGTTTCTTGTGGTGCTGATAATCGCGTACAGGCCGATCAGCGCTGCTCCCCCTCCACACCAGAGCGCTAGTGATATTCCGAACTCAAAAAAATCATTGAAGTAAAACCAAAAGCTTCTGCCGAAGGGATTTATGAATGCAGCGAAGCCCATCAAAGTTGGGAGAACAAATAGACAAACAATAACTACGACTGTAGGGAGTGACACCGCCAATCGTGCTTGGAAAGACTTGGTGAGATTGCTGCTACCCAAGTCCAGATAGGTGTCGTTGACTTCAACAAAACTTCCGCCGAGATCCATTGGGATTTGTCCGGTCGGAACGGGTAGTGGCGAGAAAAACACCGCATCGCCATTAGTAAAGCGTCGAGATTCACCAGCGATGGGGCGCTGCTGTCGAATATCGAACTTGTCGTACTGTGGAGAAGTAGGTGTCATGCCGGATAACCATAAAATGCATGTCCGGCATGAGGTAGTCGATTATATTTAAGCATCAAGGACGCGACTCATCGATACCATTCAATTATTTATCGATTCTTCTGTCTTGATTTCATTTAGGTTCGCTTTGAAGTACGTCATGAAATCTTGTCCCTGAGCAAAAGCCTTTTCGATCATGGCACTTTGCTCTTTCAATGCATGGCTCGGCTTGGCCCATTGCTCAGTCGGTATAGACTTTGACCACTCAGCAATGGAGTCCGGCAGAGATTTCATACTGAAACGATGATCCCATTCAGCAACCCAATACGGAAAGCGCCATAAGGTGATTACATGAGTGAAATACCACCAGCCAACACCTAACGCGGAGCGCTCATTATGTTGGTACTCCTCAATCATATCTCCGCGCTCTTTATCAAACGTATGCCGGCCTTCGTACGGTGCTTTACCGGGACAGTGTTGTGGCCCTCTTTCCATGTAAACACGTATCGCCTCCCATTTACCCAAACCATGAACTGGAGTCATTACTCCCTGGTTCACAAAATGGACGGTATCTGTTTTAGGGTCGTCAAATGCCATGCCAAAAGTATAAGTACTCATGACGCCGACCCCAGTCACACCAGTACTGACAGAAAGCCAGGACACCATTTCTTCCCAAGGTTGGATGACCGGCTCGTCAGAACCATTAGCAAAAAAACAGACTTCGCGGCGTTGTCTATTGAAGCGTATCGGACGGGTATGGACTTTGGCTAGGGTAGTGCTGATGACAACGTAGAGCCCCAGAACTGTGGCTCCTGCTGCTCCCCAAGCGCCGATTGCAGCGCCGGTAGGAAAAAATTCTATGAAAATATGTGTAAATGATCTGCCATAGGGATCACCGAAACTCATTAGCCCGGCGATGAAGGGGCCGATTATTAAACCCACAATCAGTATGAGCATGCTGCTTGCGATCATAACCCTGGTTTGGAATGCCTTATTGACGTTACTGCTACCTACGTCCAGGTAAGTGTCGTTGACATCAAGGAAGCTTCCCCCCAAATCCATTGGCATTTGGCCGGTAGGGACGGGGAGTGGCGAGAAAAACACTGCTTCGCCAGTAATAAAACGTCGAGATTCACCAGCGACGGGGCGCTGGTGCTTGAGATTAAATTCATCGTTATTCATTGATTTGGATGGCATGTTATTCAACCGGAAAGTGGTGAGTCGGGCAGCTACAGGAAGTCGCTGTTGACCAATAGCCATGGGGCATCGGTTGTGCGCGACTTCAAAACAGAGACAGCCGAAAATAGTTTGCCATTTTGCGCGTTCAACGTCGTAGTTTCGAAGCGTTTCTCTCGGAAGGATTTATCGCCAGCAACGGGGTGATAGCGTAGGGCGATAGCCAAACCATGTTGGGCATTGGCTTCGTGTTGGAAAATGTCCATGCCTAATCTAAGCGGTTCATCCGGAGCACTGAGCAAGTTGAATTGATAAAGCAGCGGCTCGCTCCATGCCTCCCAATCATTACGTTGGTGGTTTGTCAGCCAGTAAGCGCTCACGCCAAACTCTACATCATTTAGTTCACGAGCCGTAATTCCCGGTATGCGCAGTACCGCCATAGGCTTGTTGTTTATCGTCTGCAACGCTACCTGCGGTGCTGCCGTTATGTCGGCAAGCAGTAGGCGCTCCTCAATCAGACTGCGGTTGGCGCTCTGCTTACCCCAATGAAAAAGGGGACAGATTTATTCTCTCTAGTGAAATAAATCTGTCCCCTTTTTGTTTTTTTGTTATTGTTATATTTAATTTTTCTTTCGTGGGCATATTGTTTATTTTTAAGTCGCTGATGCCACCGCAATTCAAGCCGATCCGGCATGTATTAAATTCGGATTTTTTCCAATTTGTAAGAGGCGCATCAGGAAGTTCGAGAATATCGAACTCAATTATTATAGTAGGTCTACTATTGTCGATACTTATTGTGAAAAGCTCGATCATATTAATGGCTATGGGGGTTGTAAAAACCTGGTTAAAAAATGTGCTTCCGTCGAGGTCGTTCCAGATTTTCATTATCAATCCTTAAAGTATTGATCTTTTGTGCCTGAAACTTTCCCTGCGAAAGGGGATAGATTTATTTTCTTTGGTGAAAATAAATCTATCCCCTTTTTACTACACTGTTGATTAATTAGAGTGACATTTTTCATGCAAAAAAGGGTGCGGATATATGATCTCTATAAAAATTAATCCGCCCATTTTTTGTTATTTTTTTTGTCATATTTTTGAGTTTTCTGATTTTAATAATAAACTCGTTAATTCGGGGTGGGATTCAAGTTCCTCTGCAGAAATGCTGCTTATAATTCGTTTTATATTCTCGGCATATGCTTGCTCTATTGGGGTTTCTGTCCAGTCTAGTTCTGACGCGGCAGCTATCAGTACTTCTGTGTATTGTGAGTCGAGAAGCGTTTTAAGAACTTCAATAGCAGTGGGTGAGCGTTGCTCGCCTAACGCGGCTGCACTGCGCTCCTGCCAATACTCAGCTTTTGAGAGGATGGAACTATTGAGTTCTTTCCAATCCTCAGTGCTGAATTTTTCAAGCACACCTTTCGCTACCTGCTCTGCGATATATTCATTCCAGTTAGAGTCTTCATCAGGACCTATCCAGTAATTTAATTCTTCAAATTCTTTACTATTCATAATGCTTGCTCGAAATTAAATCGGGGGTGACATTGGGGCGTCACCCGCAGGGAATGAGGATGTTACGGTGCCGTTGTCTTTCAGGACTTGCCACTGAACGCCGTCAACTGTTTTTGTATGTAAGGTAGTAGTAACACCGTTTACATCTCGCATAACAGTTCCTGGTGTCGCCGCCACCTCGTCGGTGACTGCCAATATTTTATCATTGCTCCAGCTTTTCGGCGCCAAGGTGTGCTTCCCACCTTTTTTGGCTGACATACCGATAGTTCCGTCTTTCCGTTCGAGAATCATTTTAAAGTCTTCAACTTTTATTGTCCCATCTGGATTTGTTTGAAGCACGGTCATCTGATGATCCGGAGATGTCAACACTTCCGACGAATGCCCACCGATTGGTTTGTTAGTGCCAGGGCTACGTGTACCAAAGAGAATTTTGTTCTGCATCTGTTTTGGCAGAGGCCCAGTATATGGACCGTATGGAGACGGTGGTGGAGGCTGGCCTTCATCCACTTTGGCACTAGACGCATTATCCGGCTTTGTATCCGTAGGTTCATTCTTCGCACCAGGACATTCTCCGCTCAACCCCAACGGATCCACCCACCCCGTAGGGTTAGGCACGTACTGGTAGTTGTTCAACCCTCCCGCAAGCTTGATCGGATCCGGTGTCAGAAACCGCCCGGTCCCCGGATTGTAGTAGCGATGCCGGTTGTAATGTAAGCCCGTCTCGGCATCGAAATACTGCCCCTGAAAGCGCAGCGGGTTGTCGATTTCAGCCACGTCGAGGGCGGCGAGGTTCCCGTAGGCACGGTACTTGGCCGACCACATGATCTCGCCGCTGTAATCGGTCAGTTCCTGCGGCGTACCTAGGTGGTCGAGTTGATAGTAAAACGGCGTGGCTCTCAGCGGCCCTTCACCGTCGAGCATCGCCAGCGGCCGGAAGCTGCCCGGTTCATAAATGTAAGTGCGATAACGGTCATCGGCACTTTCGGCGATCAGGCGTTCGCCTTGCCACAGGAATTCTGTGGTGCTGCCATCGACGGTTTTTTCGATACGACGACCGAAGGCGTCGTACTTGTAGGTTGCAATGCTGCCACCCGGCAGGCTCGCGCCGATCAAGCGGTGCTGGCAGTCGTAATGATATTCGGTGACGAGTTTCTGCCCGGTGCCGCGACGTTCGCGGGTCAGGTTGCCGTAGGCGTCGTAGTCGTAGTGGCGGTCGCCCTGCATCAGCAGGCGGTTGCCTTTGACGTTGGCCAGGTTTGCACTGACTTGGTCGCCTTGGCCCAGCAAGTTGCCGGCAGGGTCGTGGGCGAAGCTTTCCGGGGTGGTGCCACGGACGTTGATCAGGCGGTCGAGCGGGTCGTAGTGGTAGCTGCGATTGCCCTTGTGGCTGTCGTCGATGCCGGCGAGGTTGCCATTGGCGTCATAGGCGTAGCGACGGCGGAACAGGTTGCGTTCCTGCTGGCTGACGGTGTGCGCCTGCAACCGGCCTTGTTCGTCGTATTGGTATTGGCTCAGCAACAGGCCTTGTTGGCGCTGCAGTTCGCGACCGGCGCTGAATTGGTGCGTGGTCAGGCGCGAGCCGTTGAGGTCGATGCTGTTCAATCGACCGCCCGATTGGTGGCGGTAATCGAGTTTGCTGCCGTCGGGCAGGCGGCAGTGGCTGAGTTGACCGAGCTGGTCGTACTCGTAGCGCAGCGTGCCCCAACCTTGGTGCTCGGTGATCAGGCGATCTTGCAGGTCGTATTCGTAGGCGAGCGGCCAGTGGCCGTCATCGACGTTTACGAGGCGCCCGAAGGCGTCGTAGCTGTAGTGAATTTCCTCGCCATCGGCCAGGCTTTTTACCAGCAAGCGGCCGGCGGCATCGCGTTGGTACTCGGTAATCAGTTCGCTGCCGTCGTCACCGAATTCGGTTTTCTTGAGCAATTGGCCGTTGAGGTCGTACTCGTAGGCAGTACGGCGACCATCAAAGCCGGTTTCCTGCTGGATCAGGCCGTTCGGGTAGTAATCGAGGTGGTAGTGCTCGCCACGTTCGTTTTCGATCTCGCTAAGCAGCAGACGCGCGTTGTCGTAGCGATAGCGCAACTGGCTGCCGTCCGGGTTGATGCGGCGGCTGACCAGGTGCAGGCCATCGGCATATTCGTATCGGGTGATGCGGCCGAGTTCGTCGCGCTCGGCGGTGACTTTACCGTAGGCGTTGTAGGTGAACGCCCGGGTTGCGCCACCGGGTAGAGTGATTTGCGCGAGGCGATTGGCGGCGTCCCATTGGTACTGGGTGATCGCGCCGGTTTCTTCCTGACGGGTGATCTGCCGGCCCAAGGCGTCATAACGGTATTTACGCTGGCCGCCGTCAGGCAGGCTTTCTTCCAGCAGTTGACCGAGGTTGTTCCAGCCCAGTTGATGGCGGCTGCCATCGGGGTGGCGGATTTCCAGCAGACGGCCCTGGCGATCGTAGCTGTAGAGAGTAGCGTTGCCGTCCGGGTCGATCTGTTGAGTGATGTCGCCCTGGTTGTTGCGTTGATACTTCCAGGTGGCTTTGCCGCGATGAACATCGCTCACGAAGCCATTGCTGTATTCATACGAAACGGGTTCGTCTTCCGGAGGAATGACGGCGGTCATCAAGCCGTCTTCGTCATACCGGTATTCGGTCACGGCGCCCAGTGGATCTTTTTCCGCGATCAATTGGCCTTTTTCGTCATAGGCCTTGAGGTGTTCAGCTCCGTCGGGATCGACCTTGCTGATCAATCGCGCTTTATCGTCGTGGGTGTAGACCTCTTCGCTGCCATCGGCGTTGGTAACGGTCACGCTACCTTTATCATCCCAGGCGTAATGCGCTTCCATCTGCGAGAAACTCGCCCAGTGATGGACGCAACGAGCCAGCTTGCCTTCGCTCTCCCACTCCCAAAAGAAACTCGCGCCACCCGCCAACTGCCGCTCAAGAATCACGTGTTGATCATCGTAGCGATATCGCTCGGCTTCACCGGCGGCGTTCTTCGCTTCGATCAATCGATGCTGTGCGTCATAGCTGTAGGTGACCAGCGTCTGGACGGTGTTCCAGGCGTCTTCCAGATTGTCTGCCGGAAGGAACTGCTGATAGTCGACGGCGACGATGTGCTTGCGGTCATAACGCAGGAGGAGGGCGCGACCGGCACCGTTATCGAGGCGTTTGATCCGTCCGTGAATGTCACGGGTGATGTGCAACCGGTTGCCATAGCTGTCGCTGATGGCAATCAGGGTCGCGCCTTTGCTGTTGAAGCGGAAGTGGTAGAACGAGGGACGGTTTCCAGCCTGCGCCAGAACCAGCTCCGATGGATCGTCGCCAATGAAGATCGCAGCCCGAGACAGGCTGTTGGTAATGGCGGGGCGTTGTTGGCTTGGCAGCGGAAATGGCGTGGCACGGTTTTCGTGGTCAGTCCAGATGACTTCGTCGCCGTTGATTTCAACACGGTGTGCCAGCGCGTGGCTCCAGCCGTAACCCAGACCACAATCGATTTCCACCGCGCTGGTTCGGTACAGGCGCGTCCACTCAAAGGGCAGCAGACCGTCGAGCTGGCCATCGCTTAGCGTCAACAACTCTTCGCCGGTGACCATCGAAACGGGGCACTTGTCGGTGCAGGTTTTGGCGGCGGGCTCGGCACTTTGGTCGGCGGGGGTCTTTGCTTGCCTGGAAGCGTCGTCGCCGGTTTTCCCTTTGCCCAGTTTGGCGTTTTTCTTTCCGTCAAAACGCAACTGAGCCAAGCCCTTCTTCATTTGCGCCGTCACACCACGTGCCGCAACTGCCGTGTATTTCGTGACGTATTCCATGAAGCCTTTGATGATCTTGAACACCGACTCCACAAAGCCGGTGACCGCCTTGATGATGATTTCACCGTACTTCTTCAACCGTGCCGCGAGGTAAATGACGCCGGTACCTTCCGCTGCGATGGTCAGGACGATTGAAATGACGATGTCGATGGCGATTCCGACGACCGCCGCCGTGGTCATTTTCGCAACATCGCCGGCCATCTTCATCGGTGGCAGGCCCGCGAGCCAGATAACGGCGCTGCGTACCATCAGGAACAGTGCGGCCTCGTCGCTGGCCAGCAACATGGCCTTTTTCATGACGTCGGGCGCTTGTTTGGCCAGATCGATCAGTTTCTGGGTGCCAGCACCGAGGTCCTTCGCAAACTTGCCAGGGTCTTGCAGGATATCCAGCACCAGACTGATGCCGTCCCAGACGCCTTTTATCGCTTCCCAACCGCCTTCAAGGATGCCGTTGCCGACGGCCATGGCGGTGCCGGAGGCGGACACGTTGGACCATTGAGGTTTGAAACCTGCCCACTCTTTGCGCAGGAAACCTTCGAGGTCGGCGGTGAGGCCGCTATAGGAGCTGAACAGCGTATCTATCTGTGCCGGTGTCACTTCATTGTGAACGCGGATCTTGTAGAACTTGCCCGGAACACCACCTGTCCACGCCGCTTTGCCTTGAGCATCCAGCTTGACCTTGCTGATCGCGCCACCTTCCACCGCAACGATTTCGACTTCGATATCGCCCAGCGGAATGTCATAGACCGATTCGAACTTGCTCTCGATCAGCAACGGACCTTTGAGGGGACACTGAGCCACGTTCGACGAAAAGTCGCCGTCGGTCATACTGACCGACTTGCTGGTGTTGCCAACCTTTATCACTCGTTCCATGCCGAGCAAGGAGGGCAGGTCTGCGGCGCGGCTGCCTTTATCGGCGACCTTTGCGTACCAGGTTTTGGTTTGTTCCTGGTACAGCTTCAGACTGTCCTTGAACGTACTCAGTTGGTTGTCAACGTAGGCAACGCGATCCATCAGCCTTGCTCCAGAATCAGGTGGTTTAACAGTGCTTCATTGAGATTTTTTGGAGCGTCGGGCCGGCGCACGAAACGTGCGATTTTCAGCTTCAGATTGCTCTCGGGGTAGGCGGCGTAGATGTCTGGACGTTCCTCTTCCAGCCATTGCATCAGGTTGCCAATCAGGGTTGACGGGTTTTTCTGGGCCAAGCCATCGAGTAACGTCTTGGGCACTTCCCACCACGGCCAATCCTTCGCTGGCGGCACAACCCGTGGCCCAACTTCCAGACGCTTCCCGTTAATCAAATACCGATCAAACACCGGCAGCACTTCACCGGCGGCATCGCCGAGTCCTTCCAGAATCGGGAAGATATGCCGCCCATCCCAGAACCGAAAAAACACCTCAGTCCCATCGGGCATGCGCACTTGAGTCAAACTGCGAAGATGTTCGAACACCACCTCGGGCGTACTGGTTGAAACTGCCAGCCAACCCCAATCCCACGCATCCGTTTCGGCAATCCACTGCAGAAAACTGGAGTTGGGTTTCAACTCGACGAGGTAGGGCATAACCTGTTGCCAGCCCGCGTAGGGCGTTCCGCCCCAGATGGGGGTCGCTTGGGTCATGGGTTCATTCTGATAAAGCGTCTTGAGCGCTTCAGCATCGCTGGCGGCGCTGACGATCAGGTACAGGCGTTCGTCTGCTTGCAACGGTTTGTCAGCAAGCCACGCCTGCGGAGTCAACAGATCAGATCGCACAAGCACCTGCCTTACACTTCTCGCACTCTTCACAGAATGGCGCGTTACGTTTGAGGGTGTTCACTTGAGCCGGGGTCAGGACCGCGCCGGCCTTGTCGGCGTCTGCCTGTTTCAGCACGCCGGGCATCAGCGGTGCCGCACCAGTCCCGTTGCCGGGACTTCCACCCGAGTTCATATTGATCACCGGCCCGCTCAGGGTCACGCCGCTGGCGTCGATCTTGATGAAGCTGCCGCCGCCCTTGAGGGTCAGTTCACTGCCGGCTTC
Organism: Pseudomonas sp. LBUM1669; assembly: GCF_059695705.1. Taxonomy (NCBI): domain Bacteria; kingdom Pseudomonadati; phylum Pseudomonadota; class Gammaproteobacteria; order Pseudomonadales; family Pseudomonadaceae; genus Pseudomonas; species Pseudomonas sp. LBUM1669. The sequence goes on from NZ_CP166784.1 coordinate 2,634,465, forward strand.
CAACACGACTTTCATGCCGCTGCTCAGGTGGATTTCCTGGCCTGCATCAATGAACTGCCCGGTGCCGATCTTGATGTGCTGGTTTACGCCCACGGTCAGGTGGTCGTTCGCCCGGGCCTCGACTTTGCGGTCGGCGTAGACGGTGTGGTGTTCTTCGGCCTTGAATTCGCTGTAGCTGTTTTGCTCGACGGTGTCGTGGCGTTCGTTGCCGACGCGGATTTTCTGGTCGTGCTCGACGTTTTCGTCCCAGTCGCGCTGGGCGTGCAGGAAGATTTGTTCCTGGCCTTTCTTGTCTTCGATGCGCAGTTCGTTGAAGCCGCCACCGCCCTTGGAGCTGAGGGATTTGAAGGTGCTGCGGGTTTTGTTCGCCGGCAGTGGGTAGGGGACGACGTTTTCCTTGTGGTACAGGCAGCCGCTGATCAGCGGTTGGTCGGGGTCGCCTTCGAGGAAGGTGACGAGGACTTCCATGCCGATCCGCGGGATGGCGATGCCGCCGTAGTGGGCGCCGGCCCAGGCGGAGGAGACGCGCAGCCAGCAGCTGGTTTTGTCGTCGGCCTGGCCTTCGCGGTCCCAGTGGAATTGCACTTTGACCCGACCGTACTGGTCGCAGTGGATTTCTTCACCCTTGGGCCCGGTGACCACGGCGCTTTGGCTGCCGAGGATGCGCGGCTTTTTCTGCGTTAGCGGCGGGCGGTTTGGCACGTCCCACGGGGTGGCCTGGAAGCGGTTGCGGTAACCCTGGTGGAAATCGCCCTTGAGGCTAGTGGTGTCGCTGGTTACCGACTCTTCCAGCACCTGCGGCTGTTTGCCTTCGTGCAGGACTTCGGTCAGCAGCCACAGGTCGTTCCATTTGGCTTTCGGGTGTTGGGTCAGGGCCAGGAAGTGGCCGCTGACCAGCAACGGTTGATCGCTTTTGCCTTCGGCCAGTTGAAAGTCGCTGCGGTGACGTTCCAGGTTGCGCTTGGCCAGGTGTTTGCCGCGCTCACGGTCGATGAAACGACCGGGGTAGTCGTAGTCTTCGAGGTCGGGCAGGGCGTCGCCACGGTTTTCGCTTTCGAGGGTGATGCGCGGTTTTTCGAAGTCGTAGTCGCGGCGGGTGGTGCGGCTGGTACGGGTTTCCAGGCGCAGGTCGAAGCGCTTGATCACCGGGTTGTTGGCGACCATGCCGGAATCTTGCTGGTAGGCCACGGGTGCGAGTTTCGGGAACACCGTCTGGTCATCGCCGAACACCAGCTTGTGGGCCGTGGCGCTGTGCTGGAAGTGGTAGTGGTAGTGGATACCTTCTTCCTCGCACAGGCGCTGGATGAACTGCAGGTCCGATTCATCGTACTGAACGCAGTAAATGCGCTCGGGATAGATCGCCCCGACTTTGAATTCATAGGCATTGCTTTGGATGCCGTGCTCTTCGAGGACCATGCCGATGATTTTCGGCACGCTGAGGTTCTGGAAGATGCGCTGGTTGATGCGGTGCGCGAGGTAGGACAGTTGCGGGCGCAGGGTCACCGCGTAGCGGGTCAGGCGTTTGCCGGAATCACCCTGGGCGGCGCGATAGATCTGGCCATGGATGCCGCTGCCGTCAGGCGAGAGCTGCAAAAAGGCCGGTTTGTGCAGCAGCGTTTCGAGGTCCAGGGACGGCTGTTCACTGACCAGCTCCACCTCAAACACAAAAGGCTGGCTGATGGCTTCCCGACCTTGCAGGGAAAAGACCTGGAAGTCGCTGGAAAGACCTTCGATGGTCAGGGCAAAGTGAGTTTGATTGGCCGGCGCGAACATCCCTTGTTCCTCGTGCAGTGCTGCGGCATGCGCTGACACCCGGAAACCGGGTCAACGGACGCGAAATTCTGGAAGGGCGGAAACAACATCGACCAGCAGAGCTGGCCGATGCTTGTGACGGTCGGCCTGACTTAGGCGACCGGCTGACGCCAGTCATCGGAACCCGAAGTACCGGATACTTCGTGGGTCCAGGTGATTTTGCGGTAGGTGAACTGTACTTCTTCCAGGTGGGTGAAGTGCGAGTTCGACGGATCCTGGCAGTTGTGCATTTTGTTGTTGATGGCGACGATGATCGCGTCTTCCAGTTTGGTGGTGTAGTAGTGCTCTTGGGTACCTTGAGCCGAAGTGCGGTACCACTGGATAACGATTTCGCTCATGCGCTCGCCGGAGGTCAGAGCAGCTTGCAGCAGTGGCGAAGCCTTGTCGTAGACCTTGGTGATCACGACTGGCTTGTGAACGCGCTGACCGGTTGGCTGGCCGGACTGTGGGTCACGCGGGATGATCACGTCGTGGCTGAAAGCCTGAACCATGACCTGGTCTTCGTGACCTTCTTGGTAAGTGTTGCCAACCGAGTCGGCGGTGAATGCGCCGGCGGTGATCAGACCTTGTTTTTCGCCAGTGACGGACATGTACGCTGGAGTAGCCATGGATGTGCTCCTTGCTGAATAAAGTGAGGTGCCCGGGAGGCGGTATCGCCCGGTGGGTGCCTGACTGTAATCAAGGTCCGTGCCAGAAACCGTTAAGTCCATATAAATCAAGGTGTTGGGTTTTTTTTTAAAGAGCCGTGAAGATTTTTGTAAGGGGGGGCGCATGAATGTGCGCAAGTTCTTGCGCAGCACTGCGCAAGAACTTGCGCACTTGGCTGGGGAGCCTGGCAGGCCGGGCGATCAGCGATCCTGCAAGCGCATTTGGCGCGAGCAGTGCGCAACTTCTTGCACAGCAAGGCTTTGCGCCATCACTTGAAGGCGTCTGGAACCCGGTGAAACGAATCGACGGGCTGAGTGGTCCATAAAAACAGCGCCGTCGAGCGTCCGAACAACCTGGAAGTGGAGTGTGAACGACATGAAAATCCTGATGGTTTTAACGTCCCACGATCAATTGGGCAACACGGGCAAGAAAACCGGCTTCTGGCTGGAAGAATTCGCCGCGCCGTACTTCGCCTTCAAGGATGCCGGTGCGCAGTTGACCCTGGTTTCGCCCAAGGGTGGCCAGCCGCCGCTGGACCCGAAAAGCGACGAGCCGGACGCACAAACGGCTGCCACTGATCGCTTTCGCAAGGATTCCGCGGCTCAGTCAGCACTGGCTTCCACGGCTGTGCTGAGCACCGCCAGACCTGAGGATTACGACGCCTTGTTTTATCCCGGCGGTCATGGTCCGCTGTGGGATTTGGCCGAAGACAAAATTTCAATCGCTCTGATCGAGGCGTTTATCAAAGCGGGTAAACCGGTCGCGGCGGTCTGCCATGCGCCGGGTGTGCTGCGTCACGTCAAGGGGGCGGATGGCCAGCCGTTGGTCAAAGGCAAGCGGGTGACGGGGTTTACCAACACTGAGGAAGAGGCGGTGCAACTGACGAATGTTGTGCCGTTTCTGGTGGAGGACATGCTGAAGGAGAAGGGCGGTGAGTACTCCAAGGGCGCGGATTGGGCGAGTTATGTGCTCACCGATGGCCTGTTGATCACCGGGCAAAACCCGGCGTCGTCCGAGGCGGCGGCTGAGGCGTTGTTGGCAAAACTGAAGTAAACGCAGGACCTTGTAGGAGCACGGCTTGCCGGCGAAGGCGGTTTTGAAGACGCCTTCGCTGGCAAGCCATGCTCCTACAGTTCAGTGGTGACTAGCGAAGGCTCAACGCGGCAAAACACTGTTCGATCGAGCGCCGCTGCGTTTCGGCGTACAACCCCAATTCATCAATGGTCGGCCGCCCCAGCGCCTGTTCAAACGCCTGCTGGTTCGAATGCACGCCATAATTGACCTGCGCCGCATCCCCCAGGTTCGACTGGAAAATCCCCGCCGCACTAACCGGCAGAAAATCTTCATACACCAACGGTTCGACCCGCAAATACCCGCCGCTGAGCAGGTCGTCCAGGGTCAAGGATTTCAGTTCATCCGCCGCCAGGCCTTTTTCCGTGACGAAATAGCGAAAGTACGCCAGTTCCTGTTGGCGCATGCCTTCATACGTGTCAGGGAATTCTGCAAAGTGCTGCGCCATCAACGTGTTGTAACGTGCGGCATTGGCTTCGTTGGGGAAGTCCTTCAACTCATCACGGGCTGCATTAAGCAGGCGGTCGTAAAGTGCCCGGCCTTTCGGCGTGAGCGCTGCGCCGCGCTGTTCGATTTCGCCGAAGCGTGCGCTGTGGCTGCCGCGTGTCCCGGCTTGGTCGGTGAAGGCAATCGGCTCGTCGAGCGCCTTGAAACTGGTCTGGCGCAGCAGGATCGGGCACTGGCGGCGAGGCGGGCCTTCGATGACCGCTTTGGGCGTGATGCCGTGGGCGGGCATTTGCGCCTGGACGATGTCGATGTCGAGGGTACGCGGCGTCAGGTGATTGATGTGTGGGCCTTTGAACGCGACTACGTCGGCGATCAGGCGATGCTGTGCGCTGAGTTTCTGGTACTGCTCGGCGGTGACCGTGGCGCTGTGGTGCCAGCGGAAGGTTTCCAGCGCCTGCTCGACGAAGTCCTGGGCCTCTTGTTCGGTCAGACCGCCTGCGGTTTCGGCGCGGTCGATCAGGGCAAGGGCTGTCGGGGTGAAGATCTGGCGTTTATCCAGCACCGATTGAGCGAAGGCTCGCAGTTCCAGGTCTTCGATCAGTTCCAGGCGCAGCAGGGAGGTGAACACTCGGAACGGGCTGACTTGCAAGGCGGCTTCGTGCACGGCGCGGAACGCGGTGGAGTGCACCGGTACGCCGGCCGGGGTCAGGTCGTAATAGCCCACGGGTTGCATGCCCATGACCGCGAACAGTCGGGCGAGGGTGGCCAGTTCGTCAGCGGTGCCGACGCGGATTGCGCCGTGACGCTCCAGGTCCAGGCGCTCGATTTCGCCGGTGCTGTTCAGCTGGCGGGCCACCTGCGGATCGCTGTCGAGCACGTGACGGTTGGTCTGCTCCACCAGTTTCATCAACGCGCCGTACAGCGGCACTTCTTCGCGGTACATGTCGGACATCGCTTTGGAAAAGCGTTGGCGGATCAGGTCAGGGCTGACGAAGCTTGGGTGGCTCATGAAAAAAATTCCTGGCGCGGTGACGTGAAGGATGTAGGAAAAGATCGCAGCCTTCTGCAACGCCGACAAACGAAGAATCTTACGGACTTCATTCTGCCAAGGACTGACGCACAACCGATCTGTAGCCGCCCCCTCGCCACAGGGCAGCTACATTGGGGCCGGGATTACAGGTGCGAACGGCTTTCCGAGCGCAGCGATCCGAGGAACTCCCGATACAACCGCGCGGTATTGGCCGGTTGTTCGACCATCGGCATATGGCCAATGTGGTCCCAGATGTCCACGCGCAAATCAGCAATGCCTTTGCTCCAGACGGCCACGCTGCTGACATCGATCAGACGGTCCTTGCGCCCCCACAGCAGCAGCGCCGGGCACTTGATGTCGGGCAGTTTCGGTTCCATCGGCGGGCTGGCGCGAAAGTCGTTGAAGATTTCTTCCAGCTCATCGCGACTCTGTTCATATCGCTGGGCGATGGCGTCCAGCACCACGCCCGGCACCCACGGCGGTTCCGCCATGGTCATGGCGTAGAAGTGCCGGAATTCTTCCCGTGAATGAATCAAAAACGGGTTGTGCCCCTTGGCCAGATGTCGCTCCAGGTCACTGGCCTCGGGGGCCGTGACGCCGGCCGGGTCGATCAGGGCGACGGAGGCAATCCGGTCCGGGTAAGTCGCCGCCAGCCACGCCGCGATGTAACCGCCCATCGAGTTGCCGATCACATGGACTTTTTCGACTCCGCAAACGTCCAGCAGTTGGATCATCCGCTTGGCCTGCAGCGGGATGTCGTAGCCGCCACCGGCCTTGAACCCGGTTTCGCCGTGGCCGGCGATGTCGGGGATGATCACCCGATAGTTGCCGACAAAGTGCCGGGCGAAGCGCAGCCAGATGTTCTTGTCGGCGCTGTAGCCGTGCAGCATCAACACACTGCTGGACGCTTCGTATGGCCCACCTTGCCAGGTCGAGACGGTCATTTCCGTGATCGGTACGACGATTTTGTGCAGGCGATACAGCTTGGCTTCCAGGGCCATGTTCAGGTCATAGAGCCAGTAGCCGATGGCCGGGTAACTCAGCCAGCTCCAGGCCACAAAAACCGCGATAAGGACAACCAACACAAGCATCAGGCATCTTCCTTTTACGTGATCAGGACAAAATGTGGTCTGCGGGTTTCAGCGCCCGGGTCAACCGGTGATAGCTGAAACTGAACCCCGGGAACATGGCGATCACATGACCGCTCTTGCTTTGATACCAACTGTGGCAGCCCCCGGACTTCCAGACGGTGCGCTCCATTTCACGGTGGATCATCTCAGTGTAGGTACGTTCTGCTTCGGGGCGTACTTCGATGCTGCGTAAACCGTGTTCTTTGAGCGTGCGGATGCAGTCGAGGATGTAATTCATCTGGGATTCGATGATGAACAGCGCCGAGGTGTGGCCGATGCCGGTGTTGGGCCCGGTGACGATAAACAGGTTGGGAAAGTCCGGCAGGCTGGTGCCCAGATACGCCCGTGGGTACTGGGCCCAGACGTCTTTGAGCCGGGTGCCGTTTTTACCGGTGACCGGGTAGGAGATCACCCCGTCGGTGGCGTCGTACCCGGTAGACCAGACGATCAGGTCCAGGTCGATGTGCTGACCGTCCTGGGTGACGATGCCGGTTTCGTCGATGGACGCGACGCCTTGCTCGCGGCTGTGCAGCGTCACGTTGCTGCGGCCGAGCGCCGGGTAGAGGGTGCTTGAGACGATCACTCGCTTGCAGCCGATGGTGAAGTCCGGTGTCAGTTTGCGGCGCAATTCGGGGTCGGGCACCTGGCGTTTGAGGAAGCGCAGGGCGTGTTGCTGGACCATACGGATTGCCGGTTTCGAGTATTTGAAGGCAATCACCCGGGTTTCGAACTGCCAGTAGAGCATCCAGCGCAGCAGTTTGTACGCCGGTTTGAGGCCCAGTAGCCAACGCTGGAAAGGCCCGAAGGTGCGGTCGGCCCGTGGCAATACCCAATGCGGCGTGCGCTGGAACACATGCAGGTGTTCGACATCGGGGGCAATGGCCGGAATCACCTGCGCCGCACTGGCGCCGCTGCCGACGATGGCGACGCGTTTGTGCCGGTAGTCGAAGGTGTGATCCCAATTATTGGTGTGAAACGTCTTGCCCTGGAAGCGTTCCAGACCTTCGAAATGAGGCACCACCGGCTGACTCAGCGGCCCCGTCGCGTTGATCAGGAACTGCGCGTAAAACGTGCCTTTGGCACCGGTGTGGACAGCCCAGCGCTGGCCGTCGGCGTCCCATTCGATGTGCTCGACATTGGCTTGCAATTCGACCTTGTCCCGCAGGCCGAAGTGCTCCACTACGTACTGGGTGTAGTGTTGCAGTTCAGCCTGATCGGCGAACATTTGCGTCCAGCGGTAAGGGGCGAAGGACAGCGAATAGAGCGGCGAGGGCACATCGACGGCCGCGCCGGGGTAGGTGTTCTGGCACCAGGTGCCGCCAAAAAAGTCCCGTCGTTCCAGCAGACGAAAATCGTCGATGCCTGCCTTGAGCAAATTGATCGCCGCGCACTGACCGCCAAAACCGCTGCCGATGATCAACACCTGAAAGGTCTGCATGGGCCTCCTTTATCGTTGTTTATCCAACTCTCCCTTCATGTATAGCCCAAACACTGCACACATAACCTGTAGGACCGAGCGCTTGGTTTTCAGGCTGCCCGCCGGTGATGGCTATTTAACGTTGCCCTGATAGACTCCCAGCACACCCGCAACCCTTGTGTGGTCAGGTTCCGTTGTGTGACGCAGAGGCCCTTATGGGAAAAACGGGAGGAAAAGGGCTTTCACTGGCCAGAAGGCTCTATACATCGCGAACCCTGGGCCTGGCCCTGGGGCTGTTGTGCGTAGGCGCGGCGATGTATCCACTCAACCCGGCGCCGTGGGTTTGGGGGCTGATGCTGTTCAATGGCGTGCTCTGGCCACATGTTGCCTATCAATGGGCGCGTCGGGCGAAGGTGCCCTTTCACGCCGAACATCGCAACATCCTGGTCGATGCCTTTCTCGGTGGATTCTGGGTCGCCGCCATGCAGTTCAATCCGCTGCCGAGCGCGGCGACGCTGTCGATGATGGCCATGAACAACGTGGCGATCGGTGGTTTGCGGTTCCTGCTGGTGGGCACGGTCGCGCAGATTCTCGGGATCGGTGTCGGCCTGCTGGTATTCACACCGGCCTTCGTCACGCAAACCAGCCCGTTGCAGCTGTACGCCTGCCTGCCCCTGCTGATCCTGTATCCACTGGCGCTAGGCTGGATCTGCTTTCAACAGGCCACCACCCTGGGCCGCCAAAAACGCGAACTGCTGGCCCTGAGCCGTACCGACAGCCTCACCGGCCTGCTGAACCATGGCGCCTGGAAAGACCAGCTGGAAGTTGAATTCCAGCGTTGCCAACGCCAGCAGCAGGGCGGGGCGATTGCGTTGATCGACATCGATCATTTCAAGACCATCAATGACACCTACGGCCACGTCGCCGGGGACATTGTGCTGCGACAGCTGAGCAAAATGCTCAAGCAGAACCTGCGCGCGACGGATGTGGCGGGGCGCTATGGCGGCGACGAATTCTGCGTGCTCCTCCCGGATTTGCCCCTCGATAGCGCTGCGGCTGCCATGGACGCCTTGCGTGATCGCTTCGCGACCCTGGGCTACGAGCAGAACCCGGCGCTGAAAGTCAGCCTAAGCATTGGCCTGGCGGCATTCGACCCGTCACACACCGACGCCACCCTGTGGCTCAACGATGCCGACCAGGCGCTCTACGAAGCCAAGACCACCGGCCGCAACCGCGTTATCTGCCGCATAGACGGCAAACCCCATCACGAACTGCTCGACCCGGTCTGAGGGCCTGCAAAAGTCCCCTCGCCACAAAAGCTCGCTCCCACCAGTAATCATCGGCCTCAGGTTTGTGTGTGTCGCATTCGGTCTAGAGCCTTGCGTCGCAGTCAGGTAGGGTGTTTTTGCCCTCCGACACGAAACAAGGATCGATTCATGACGCTCAATCTCCCTCGTTCCCTGCTGGCCACCAGCCTTGGCCTGACCCTCGCCCTCAGTACATTCTCCTCTGCAGCCTTTGCCGAACCCCACAAACAAGTCCTCGCCGATTCCGAGCAGTACAAGGGTGAAGCCCTGAAACTGTTGGAGCGGCTGGTAAACATCGACTCCGGTTCCGGCTATGACCCCGGCCTGACACAAGTGCGCGACATCGGCATCGACGAGTTGAAAAAACTCGGCGCCACCATCGAACTCGTGCCCAACACGCCGGACAAAAGCAGCCACGTGATCGCGACTCTCAAAGGCACCGGCAAGGCGAAAATCCTGCTGATGGCGCACATGGACACGGTTTTCAAGGAAGGCTCGGCCGCCGAACGCCCGTTCCACATCAAGGATGGCCGCGCCTACGGGCCGGGCGTGATGGACGACAAGGGCGGCATCGTCGCCGGGATCTACGCACTGAAAGTCCTGAAAAACCTTGACTTCAAGGACTACGCGCAAATCACCTTCCTGCTCGACACCAGCGAAGAAACCGGCTCGGACATCGCCACCGACCTGATCAAGAAAACCGCCAAGGCCCACGACGTGACCCTCAACCTAGAACCGGGCCGCCCAGCGGATGGCCTGGTGGTGTGGCGCAAAGGCAGCGCGACGGCGGTGGTGGAAGTCAAAGGCAAAGCCGCGCATGCCGGTGTTGCACCAGAGCTGGGACGCAACGCGGCGATGGAGGCGGCGCACCAGATTCTGCAGCTCGGCAAACTGGGCGATGCGGAGAAGAAAACCACCATCAACTTCACCGTGATCAAATCGGGCGAGCGCACCAACGTGATTCCGGACCAGGCCACGGCCAAGGCTGACGTGCGGGCGGCGGTGCCGGAAGAGTTCGACCGGATCGAGAAGGACCTGGCGCGGGTATCCAAGGACAAGCTGATTCCTGAAACCGAAGTCACGACCACGCTTCAGCGCGGGTTGCCGCCGATGCCGCAGACGGCGGAATCGGATCGGCTGATGGCTATGGCCCAGGGGATTTACGGCGAGATCGGGCGTAAGTTGACGGAAGAAGGCAGCGGCGGGGCGGCGGATGCCAGTCTCTCGGCCGGTGTGGGCACGCCGACGCTGGATGGGTTCGGGATTGTCGGCGGCAATATTCATACGCCTGAAGAGTACGCGGAGGTGGAGAGTGTGGCGCCGCGGATTTACCTGCTGTCGCGGATGATTATGGAGTTGGCGAAGCACTAAAGCGGCTCGATGGTCCCCTGTGGCGAGGGGGCTTGTCGGATCGCCACAGCGGTTTTTGGTGTTGGTGAAAATCGAGTTCTTACAGCGCGCGTGACTGTCGCGGTGCACCTGCTGCAGCGCTATTCCTTCACACTCATGAACTCTTCCGCCCAACGGATATATTCCTCAGGCTGCGTATAGGTATGAGTCAGTTCGGTAGCGCTCAAATCCGAGGCCTGGGCAAAGATCTGACGCTGTTCGCGCAAGCTGTCGTAAGTCGCCTTGATCGCCGCAAAGTACGCGCCATGACCATCGATGGTCACCCGCACGCCCAGTTCGGCCAGGCGTTTGTCGTCGCGCAGCGCCGGGTTGCCGTAGGTGACCAGCATCAGTGGCACGCTCAGGTGTTCGGCAATCTGTTCGAGGTGATCGAAGTCCCGCACGCCCACCATGCAAATCCCGTCCGCACCGGCCTGCTGATAATGACAGGTGCGGCTGATGACTTCCTGAACCGGCAGGATCCCGGCGTTGGTACGCGCGATGATCGCCATTTCCGAGTCGACCCGGGCTTCCAGGGCTGCGCGAATCTTGCCAACCCCTTCCGCCACGCCAATCAGGTCGGTGGATTTACGGCCGAATTGCGCCGGCAGCAGGGTGTCTTCGATGGTCAGGGCGGCGATGCCGGCGCGTTCCAGTTCGACGATGGTGCGCATCACATTGAGCGCGTTGCCATAGCCGTGGTCGGCGTCGGCGATGACCGGCAATTGAGCAACACGGCCGATGCGCGTGGCCTGTTCGGCGAACTCGCTGAGGGTGATCAAGGCAAAGTCGGGGGCGCCCAGCACCTGCAACGACGCGACCGAGCCACCCAGGATTCCCACTTCAAAACCGAGGTCAGCGGCAATGCGGGCCGACATCGGGTCGAAGACCGACGCCGTGTGATAGCAGGCGTTGGAAGCAAACAGCTCGCGGAAGTTACGGCGTAAATCTTGATGAGAAAGCCTGGACATATGAGTTCCACCAATACAAAGGAATGGAAAGGCTTGAGCAAAGGTGTCAACGCCGAAGGAACAAAAGGCTATCACGCGGACGAGGGGAAGATGATGACGAATTTACAGACCGGCTGGACAACGGCCGTTCACGCCGCCACCGCCTGCTGCTGTTGATTGGGCAGCGGCACTGCCCGCACCGAGTTACCCGGTTGCAGTTGCAGGCGTTTGGCCGTGAGTCGGTCGACGATCAGGCTGTTGCCCACCAGCCTGGCCCGGGCGGTGGTGATGCGGCAGTTTTCCAGGCGGCGGTTGTGGATCAGCCACACCGGGGCCTGCTCGTCAGGCGTGCCGATGGCCAAAACCAGCGGTTGGCTGTCGCGCACGGTGCGGATTTTCGCGACCGGGGCTTCGATCACCGGGCCTGCGTCGAAGATGTCGATGTAACCCTGATGCACAAAACCTTCGGCCTTGAGGATCTTCAACGCCGGTTCGGTATTTGGGTGCGCCTTGCCGATGACAGCCTGGGCCTGTTCGGTGAGCAGGCAAGTGTAAAGCGGCTGGCGCGGCAACAGTTCGGCGATGAACGATTTGCTGCCCAGCCCCGACAGATGATCGGCGTGGCTGAAATCCATCTTGAAGAAGTGCCGGCCCAGGCTGTCCCAGAACGGTGAACAGCCGTGTTCGTCGGCGCTGCCGCGCAGTTCGGCGATGAGCTTGTCGCCGAACAGGTGCGGGAACTCGGCCACGAACAGCAGACGCCCCAGGGACAGCAACCGACCGTTGCTGCCGTGGCGTTGGTCGGGGCGCAGAAACAGCGAGCAGATTTCCGATTGGCCGGTCATTTCATTATTCAGGAACAGCGTCGGAATCTGCCGCTGAATGCCCAGGTCCGGCGACGAACTGACCGTCAGCCCGACCCGATAGTTGTACCAGGGCTCACGCATGCCAACGGCACCGGCCAGCGCACTGATGCCGATCACTTGCTGATCGTCATCTTCCAGCACGAACAGGTAATCGGCATCCGCACGCTCGACCTGCTCGGCGAAGGTCCGTTGGGCCCAGCGCACCCGGTGCACCAGGCGTTCTTCGTTGGCTGGCAGGGTGGTGAAGCCGGGGCCGGCCTGTTGCACCAGATCCATCAAGGCGGGCAGGTCGGTGACGCGAATCGGGCGGACAATCATGATGCAGCTCCTTCTTCGCGCCAGTTCGGGCGCTGTCGTTGGGCACGGGGCCGGGTGATGCTCACAGGGCAATCAGCCGGATCGGGCTGCCATCGGTCACGTTCAGAGCGGCGCACATCTCGGCGCTCAACCCCACCGGTTGCCCGGCCTGGACATTCAGCTCGGCGACGATCGCGCGATAATCCTTCAGCGAATCGTTGCTGACCAGGTAACGGCCGCGCGCATCGATCGGCGAAGTCCGTTGCGCCGTACCGGTCTGACTTTGGGCGATGGAGAGAATGTTCGAGGTGCGCGCGTACAGCGTCGGGCCGCCGTCGAACAGGTCGATGTAGCTGTTGGTTTCAAATCCCTCGCGCTCAAGGATATCGAAGGCCTCCTGGCCATCGGGGTGGATCCGGCCGATGCAGTCCTGTGCAGCCTGGGGCAACATCGGCACGTAGATCGGGTATTGCGGCATCAATTCGGCGAGGAAGGTCCGGCTCTCCAGACCGCAGAGCCGTTCGGCTTCGGCGTAGGGCAAGTCGAAGAAATGCTTGCCCAGCGCATCCCAGAACGGTGACTGCCCTTCATCGCTGCTGAAACCGACGATCTCGGTGATCACCGCTTGCGCAAAACGCTGCGAATGGGCGGCGATGAACAACAGGCGCGCCCGGGACAGCAACTCCGAAAACGCTGTGCGAACCAGCGCCGTGTCGATATGAAAGCCCCGCAGCAAGGTGTGGCCGCTGAGGTCCTGACACAACGACAACGCCGGTACGCCGTGCTCGATGTTCAGCTCTCGGGAGGTGCTGGTGAAGTGACGGTTGCGCAAACTGTAGAACGGTTCGTTGAAGCCGGCGGTGGCAAGGATTTCCGAGCACCCCACCAGACGCCGGGCCGCGAGATCCTCCAGCACGAAGAAATAGTTCTCCGGGCCATGAGCCTTCACGTCTTGGTCGAACGAGGCGCAGGAGTCGAGAATCCTCAGGCGCAGGCGTTCAGTATCGTCCGGCAAGGACGTGACACCGACCAGGCTGTCGCGCGCCAGTTGCTGTAACTGGGGCAGGTCGGTCAACTCGACTGGGCGTAAGACCAGCATGGATGTACTCCTGTATCAAAGGGTTCGGCGCTGTGTGCCGAACCTGACTATCACTGTCGGTTTCCACGCATTAAATCGGCGGTCGCCTGATTTCCTGTCAGACGCCGCTCTTTTTCTTGTCAGCCGTTGCTCGGGTCGGGCAACGCCGTGCTGGCGCCCAGCTTGTTGAGGAAAAACAGATACACCAGGCCCAAGGCAATCCAGATCAGACCGAGTTTTTGTGCATCGACACCCATGTTGTACATGATGGCCGCGACGATGATGAAGCCAATCGCCGGGCAGACCAGGTGACGGATCACCTGGCCGGACTTCTGCCGGCGCCAGTAGTAATTGATGACGGTCAGGTGCAGCAACATGAAACCGCTCAGCGCGCCGAAGTTCACCAGCGAGGTGAGGGTGTCTACCGAGTTGATAAACAGGTAGCAGATCACCAGCGACAGCACGGCCACCAGATAGATGCTCAGGTAAGGGGTGTTGTGTTTCGGGTGAACCTTCGCCAACACTTTCGGCAGCTTGCCATCCCGGGCCATGCCGAACAGCAGGCGCGATACCGCCGCTTGCGACGTGATGGCGACCGCCACGCCCCAGGCCAGGGCCGTGGCCACGCCGGTCAGGGTTGCCAGCCAGCTGCCGGCGGCGATTTCGGCGATTTCATAGAACGCGGTGTCGGCGGAGGTGAAGCCCATGCCGGCCGCCAAATCAGTGGCAATCCAGGTTTGCACGACGAAGATCACGCCCATCACCAGCAGCGTAATCAGCGCTGCCTTGCCGACGCTGCGCCCCGGGTCGCCCTTGATCTCTTCGGCGAGGGTGGAGATCGCATCGAAACCGAGGAAGGACAGCACCGCAATCGACACGGCTTGCATCAATAGGGCGAAATTGAAGGTGTCCGGGTTATACAACGGCGCCAGGGTCAGTTGACCGTTGCCGCCGCCGCTGTGCAGCGCATTCCAGGCGTAGAACAGGAAGATCCCCAGCACCACCAGTTGCGCCAGCAGAAAGACAATGTTCATGCGGGCGGTGAAGGTGATGCCCCGCAGATTGACGAAGGTCGCGCTGACCAGAAACGCCAGGATAAAACCGACTTTGGGAATGTCCGGGTAAAGGTGATTCAGCGCCATGGCCGCGTACACGTAGAGCAGCGGCGGAATCAGCAGGTAATCGAGCAGCATCAGCCAACCGGCGATAAACCCGACGTGCGGGTTGAGGCCGCGTTGCGCGTAGGAATACACCGAGCCGGCAATCGGAAAGGCCCGCGCCATGCTGCCGTAACTCAGGGCGGTGAACAGCATCGCCACCATGCCGATGATGTAGGCCAGCGGCACCATCCCGGGCGCTTCGGCGTTGACGTAACCGTATACCCCGAACGGGGCGATGGGGATCATGAAGATCATCCCGTACACCACCAGGTCGGTCAGCGACAGGCTACGTTTCAACTCTTGCTTGTAGCCGAATTCTTCTATTTCCATGAAGCCCTACTCCTTGGGATGAAAGCAGCTGCACGCTGCGGGTTTGACACGATTTTTTATAACAGCGGAGCCAGATAACCTGCCCAACGACTGACGTTTTCAGGGCTGCGCAACAGGTCGTTGCGCACCTCGATCAACACCGATTCGAGTCCTCGTGCATCGCCATGGACCGGCACGGTCATGTCGCCCAGCGGGTTGATTTTGTACGGCTCATTACCGGCGACCTTCAAGGGATGCTGGCTCAACCCGTCAATCAATCGTTGGGCGTAGCCCTTGGCTTCGCCAAACAGCACGCCGACTTCCAGCGCGCGGGGCTGGCCATGGTAAACCGGTGTGAAGCTGTGAATGCCGACCACCCGGACCGGTCGCCCTTGGGCGATACGTTGGTCGATCAAGGTTTGCAGCCGGGCATGAAACGGTTTGAACAGGCATTCGCGGCGGTACTCGCGCGCGGCCTCGTCCAGATCCTGATTGCCCGGTATCTGATACATCTCGCTCTGCGACGGAATGCTGTCCGGGGCATGGCGCGGGCGGTTGAGGTCAATCAAGAGTCGCGAGTAATTGGCCGCCAGCAACGTCGCCCCCAGTGCCTGGGACAAACCTTCAGCCAGCGCCAGCGCGCCAATGTCCCAGGCGATATGCTCGCGAGCCGCGTCGTGACTCAAACCCAGGTCATTCAAACCGGGTGGAATAAAACGGCTGGCGTGTTCGCACACCAGAATCAACGGGTGCGCTGAGTCTTCGCGACTCAGGGTGTACGCGGGCTCGGTAAAAAGACCGAGTTCAGCGGATTCAGTACAGGCGTGCATAGTGCTCACAGCGTTCGGCGGGCGACAGCTGTTCCGTCAGCGTCAACTCCTCGGTTTTAAGGGCGAACCAGGTGTCCATCAACGCGCTCGGCAGGGCTTCGATCAGCGCCTCGCTGTTGCGCAGGCACTCGAGCGCCTGGGCAAGGGACGCGGGCAGGGCGACGATGCCACGGGCCTGGCGTTGTTCTTCGTTCAGGGAGTCGGGGATTTCATCGGTGATCGCGTTCAAGGCCAGGCGTTGCTCGATGCCCAGGCGACCGGCGATCAGCAGTGCGGCCATGGCCAGGTGCGGCGACGCCGTGGCATCCATGGCGCGAAATTCCAGGTTGTATTGCGCCGCCACCGATTTTCCGCCCAGGCTCACGGTCGGGCAGATCCGCAGCGCCGCTTCGCGGTTGCGTTGGCCGAGGCAGGCGTAGGACGCGCTCCAGTGATGCGGCTGCAAGCGTTCGTAGGACACCGGTGTCGGTGCGGTAAACGCGCACAGCGCCGACAAGTAATGCAGGATGCCGGCGGCCCAGTGCTGGCCGAGGGTCGACAGGCCATTGATCGTGCCGGCGTCGTACATCAGCGGTTGGCCGTCCAGGTCCAGCAGGCTGACATGCAGATGGACGCCGTTGCACACGGCATGCTCGGACGTCTTCGGCGCAAAGCTCACGTCCAGGTCCATCTGCCGGGCGATCTCGCGGGTGATTTCACGCACGTTCACCGCACGGTCCGCCGCCGCCACACCGAGAGCAGGGCGGCAGGTGATTTCGTATTGATGCTTGCCGTATTCGGGCAGGAACATTTCCGGCTCGACACCGCCAGCGCGCAGGGCGCTGAGCAGCCAGCCACCGAACTCGGCGCCCTGGCGCTGAGCCTCAAGAGAGAACGCCAACTGATCGGCCGCGTCGATGCTCAGGTTGAACTCGTGTTCGAACGCGGCGTTGACCTGCAAACCGAGCTCGGCGCGATAACGCTCCACTTCATTGCGCAACAACGTGCGTGGACAGGCGCCCCACGGGCGGCCATCGGTATCGTGAATGTCGCTGTGGATGAAGTCCAGCGCCGGAGCCGTGGCATCCGGGCCATTGCTGACCGTCACCCGGCTGCTCAGATCGGGAATCAGGCGCAAATCGCCATAAGCGCCCCACGGGTTGGTGGAGGCGATGATGTCTTGCGGGGTCAGGGTGCTGTTGGCCGGCACCCAGCCGCAGCCCGTCGCCAGGTAATGTTCGAGTTCGTCGGTCGGGAACGAGCGGCCACGGGTCACGCCGATCAGGTCGGTGGTGACGAGGGTGGTCATGGGCAGGGGCGACAGGCGTTCGCTCATGGTTGCATCTCCTGCAACCGGCCGAGCACGGTCTGGGTGTCGGTGATCCAGCAGTAACCCTTGATCGCGTTCAGGCAGGCTTGATGACGCTCCGGCGTGTAGGTCGCACAGGCATCCTCCACCAGCGTCACCAGGTAGCCACGGTCGGCGGCATCACGCACCGCCATGTCCACGCACTGGTCGGTGACGATGCCGGCGATGATCAGGTGCCGCGTTTCAAGGTTGCGCAGCACGTAGTCGATGTTGGTGGAATTGAAGACCCCGGAGGAGGTCTTGGGCAGAACGATTTCGTTTTCTGTCGGCGTCAGGTCGTCGATGATCCGCGCCGGGGGGCTGCCCTTGGGCAAGTGCATGTCCGAGAGTTTGTGGTCCAGCGAGCGGTCGCGGCCATCGGCGGTCAGGCTTTCGATGATCGTGTGCAGCACGTTTTGCCGCACGCTGCGAAAGGCACTGAGCAATCGGCGTTGATTGGGCACCACCTGCATGTGGGTGCGGGTCAGGAAGTACTCGCCGTCCGGTCCGTTGAGGTGCGGGTCGAACTGCGGTTCGAGCCAGGCACGCTGCATGTCCACCAGCAACAGCGCGGTGTGATCGGCAGTGAACGGCAAGTCCCGGGGCGAGTGGTGGGGGAACGTGAACATCCTTATTTATCCTCCAGCAGGTGGGTGTCGAAATCGGTTCGCAGGGCATCGATGCCTTCCAGGCGATCGGCCAGCTCCGGGCTGCGCAGGGTCAGGCAGGCAATCAGCGCCTCGACCTGGGCCAGCGCCGGGACCATGGTGTCGAAGGCCGACACCGATTCCACCGGCGCACTGATAATCAGGTCGGCCATTTCCCGCAGCGGTGAAGCATAGATGTCCGTGAACAACACCACCCGGGCGTATCGACTTTTCGCCGCATTGGCCACGCGCAGGGCTTGTGACTGATAGCGGCGATAGTCGAACACCAGCACCACGTCCTGACGCTGCACGTCGAACAGCCGGTCCGGCAGTTGCGCGTTGTCTTCCAGGGCGAAACAGCCAGGGCGCAGCAGGCGCAAATGGTTGAGCAGATAACTGGCGAGGAAACTGCTGAAGCGCCCGCCAAAGCAGTGAACCTGATGGCGGGTTTCGAGCAGCCACTCCACCAGAATTCGCACATCCTCAGGTTGGGTCAGCGCATGGGTGTCCACCAGCCCCCGATGAGCGTCCGCCAGATAATGGCTCCAGGCGTCGCCTTTCTGATGAGAGCGAAGCTGCAACAAGGCGCTGGGGGAGCGGAGGCGGTGATCCATGTCGCTGAGCAGGGAATCCTGGAAATCGGCATAACCGCCGAAACCCAGTTTTTTCACCATCCGCACAATGGTGGGGTCGCTGACACCGGCATGTTCGGCCAAGCGTGACATCGGTCCCAGTCCGTTACGCGGGTACTGGTCCAGCAAGGCACGGATGACTTTGCGTTCTGCCGGCGTAAGGTCCAGGCCGGGATCGGTGATCAGGTCTCTGAGAGAGGGCATCCGGGCTCCTGCTGGATGGGTATGTCGGTTTTGTTTCATAAATCGCTAAAACAGTATTTATGTAGCGCATGCTACATGTCTAGTGAATTTTTCCGTGGTTTTTCCAGGCCCCAAAATGGGGCGAAAAGCCCGTGCGCTGAGGGCTACGAGGAAGTCGACTGGATTTGTAGTCCATCGCCCATAAGGTTGTCGGAGATTGCCGAATTTCAACCATTCAACTTGCCTGTGTCCCGTGATTGCTGGTTCAAAGGAAACGCCCTGGATCGCGCTTCTTGGGGCACAATTGCGTCATTATCTGCGGCATCGTGCCGTTTTCCATTTCATCGACAGGGTGATAAACCGTGCAGGACACTCGTTTGACCCTGATGTGCCACGCTCGAACCGTCGCACAAAAATTGGCGCGTTTTCCTACAAATGAGCCGTTGGAGTTTTATGACCAATCGGCCAAGGGTTCGCGTAGCGGCCAGTTCGAGGGGGTTCCACGCTTGCTTTGTGGGCCGGAGTTACGGACGCAGCAGACGGCCGAATTGTTTGGCAATGACGTTGAAATCGTCTCGGCACTGAGGGATTGCGACTTCGGACGGTGGAGCGGGGTTCGGATCAATGACCTGCAAAAGTCCGAGCCCGTGGCGCTGCAGGCCTGGTGCGATGACCCGACATCGGCGCCCCATGGCGGTGAGTCGGTTGCGCAACTCGCTGAGCGCGTGGCGCAGTGGCTCCAGTCCCTTGAGGCAACACCGGGGCATTTCCTTGCCATCACCCATCCCTTTGTCATTCGCGCGGCACTTACGCAGGTGTTGCAGGCCAAGGCATTCAACCTGATTGACGTCGAACCGTTGTCGGCCATCGAGTTGCGGTTCACCGGCCGCTGGCGCCTGCGTTTGCTTGAAGGAGCAATGTGATGAAAAAGCTTCTGGTCATCGGCATCGGCGCCGGCAACCCCGAGTACATCACGATGCAGGCCGTGAAGGCACTGAACCTCGTCGACGTGTTTTTCCTGATGGACAAGGGCCAGAGCAAAGACAAATTGATCGACCTGCGCCGTGAGATTTGCGAGCGCTACATCACCGATCGCGACTACCGCTTCGTCGAAGCCCACAGCCCGGAGCGCGAGCGCGGGGAGGTGGACTACAAGACCAGTGTCGACGATCTGAACCTCGCCAAGCAGCAGACTTTCGAGCGGCTGATCAATGAGGAACTGTCCGACGGCCTGTGCGGCGGTTTTCTGGTGTGGGGCGATCCAGCGTTGTACGACAGCACCCTGCGGATTTTGCAGGCGATCCTGGCTTCGGGCCGCTGTGCGTTCGAGTATGAGGTAATCCCCGGTATCACCAGCGTTCAGGCGCTGGCGGCGCAGCACAAAGTGCCACTGAATCGCATTGGCCGCTCGATTGAAATCACCACCGGCCGTCGGCTGGCGGCGGGGCAGGTGAGCGATGCCGACAGCTTGGTGGTGATGCTCGATGCCGAAGATTCCTACCATCAGGTGGCGGATCAGGAGACGGAGATTTATTGGGGGGCTTACCTGGGGACGCCGGATGAGGTTTTGATCAGCGGCAAGCTCAAGGACGTGGCGCCGGAGATTGAGCGGGTACGCAAGGCGGCGCGGGTGGCGAATGGGTGGATTATGGATACCTACCTGTTGCGTAAGCCCTGAGGACAGCGGTGTCTGGGCTGACGTCTTCGCTACGGGTATTGCGTCGCCTTTGTAGGAGCGAGGCTTGCCCGCGAAGAGGCCCTCAAGCGCACCTCAAAAAACTGCCTTGCCCCCACGCCCAAACCGCTCCCGATACACCGACGGCGGCACGCCGACCACCCCCCGAAACGCCACGCGAAAGCTCTCCACCGAGCGATACCCACACTGCTCGGCAATCTGCTCGGTGTTTTGCCCGGTGCTCTCCAGCAACTCCCGCGCCCGCCCCAGCCGTTCATGCTGCAACCACGCCTTGGGCGGCAGGCCCGTGGCCTCGGTAAACCGGCGCAGGAACGTGCGTTCACTCATGGCCGCCTCGTTCGCCAGTTCGCGAACCTCCAGCGGTTCGTGCAAACGCTCCCGCGCCCACTGCATGACACGGGACAAATCGCTGCGCGGCGTCGGGCTGACGGGCGTAGGAATAAACTGCGCCTGCCCGCCGGTGCGTTGCGGCGACATCACCAAGCGCCGCGCCACCGAGTTCGCCACTTGCGTACCTAGATCCCGCGCCACCAGGTGCAGGCACGCATCGATCCCCGCCGCGCTGCCCGCCGAGGTGATCAGTTGGCCGGAATCGACGTAGAGCACATCCGGGTCCACCAGAATGTTCGGAAAACGGTCGGCCAACTCAGCGGCGTAGCGCCAATGCGTGGTGGCGCCGTGACCGTCCAGCAGACCGGTCGCCGCCAGCACAAACACGCCGGAGCAGATCGACAGCAATCGTGCGCCCCGCGCATGTGCTTGTCGAAGGGCGGCGAGCAAGTGCTCCGGTACCGGCGCGCTGCGGTCGCGCCAACCGGGAATGATGATTGTGCGGGCGTCTTCGAGCAGTTGCATGCCGCCATCGGCCAGCACCTGAATGCCGCCCATGGCGCGCATCGGGCCCTGATCCACAGCGACGATACGATGCTCATACCAAGGGAAGTCGAACTCCGGCCGCGCCAGGCCAAAGATCTCCACGGCGATACCGAATTCAAAGGTGCAGAGGCCGTCGTAGGCCAGGATCGCGACCAATCCAGGGTTCGGTTGCATTTGGCGGAAAGTTCCCGGTAAGTGTCTTGTACGCCACTGTAGCCGCAAGCTTCGGGTGGATAAAGTCTTCTCACACCCACTCAAGACTTTGGAGTACCGCCCATGACCAGCCTGGTCCGCGCCATTCCCGCAGCCCCTTCGGCCATTGCCCTGATGCACTTCAGTAACCGTCTGACCTATGAAACCGACTGTTCCGACGTGTACAGCAGTCAACAGGCCGGCGATGTGGATTTTGTCCTGGTGGATGTGCGCGGACCGTTGGCGTTTGAACGCGGGCATGTGCCCGGCGCGATCAACATTCCGGGACGCCTGCTCACCGCCGAGGGCCTGGCGCACTACCCGACCTCCACTTTGTTCGTGGTCTATTGCGCCGGGCCGCACTGTAACGGCGTGCACAAGGCGGCGGTGAAACTGGCGGCGCTGGGTTACCCGGTCAAGGAGATGATCGGCGGCGTGACCGGGTGGCTGGATGAGGGGTTGGAATTGAGTGCTGTGGTGCAACGGCCTGCCACCACCGCCATCGGCTGCGAATGCTGATATTCAGACACCGCTGAACCATCGTGGCGAGGGAGCTTCTGTGGCGAGGGAGCTTGCTCCCGTTGGGTTGCGCAGCAGCCCCAAAATCTCGGTAACTGTCGAAGATTTTGGGAGCGCTTCGCACTCCAGCGGGAGCGAGCTCCCTCGCCACAAAAGCCCTACTTCGCCATAGAACCCCATCAACCCTTAAGTTCAGCGACTGCTTGAGGACGCTGCCCACCACCCATCCAGCGTCGCCTGCAACCACTCGAACACGGCGGCATGGGCGGCGCTGTCCTGCTCCCCCCGGGGCAACGGCGACTCATTTCCAAAGTGCGCATTGAGCGTCGCCACTGACTTCGCATCCCACTCCGGATGAAACTGCAAGCCCACCCGAGTCGGCCCCGCGCGATACATCTGCTGTTCACATTGATCACTGCTGGCCAACAATTGCGCATCGGTCGGCAGGTTGATCGCGTCTTCGTGCCACTCCAGCACCTTGAGTGCCTGGCCATCGCCAAATGTCACGATGGTCCAGCCGGTTTCAGTTCGATCCATCCGCCGCACCGTCCCACCCAGAGTCAACGCCAGTAACTGCGCCCCCAGACAAATCGCAAACACTGCAGCGCCCTGATCCAGGCTCGCCGCCAGCCACTGCCGTTCTGCTTCCAGCCATGCCGGCCCGGCGTTGGATTCATAAGGTCCGCCCAATACAATCACGGGTGCCGCACTTACCGACGGTAACTGACCGAGATCGGCGCGAAAGATGTCCAGCGTCAATCCTCGGGACCTGGCCCATTCGGCAATGGCGCCAGGACCTTCGGCGGGGTGGTGCTGGATCAGATTCAATGTAGGCATCGGGGTTCTCTTGTAGTTTTTGCGTGTAGGTTTTGTCTGAAAAAAGCGCTTGTCCTACAGTCCTTGCACCGACTTGGCGCACGCTTCAAGGGCTTTGAATGGGGTGGCAACTTTTCTATAAATATTTGTCGCTTAAACACAATTGGCCCTCCGTAAGCCGTTCTAGACTGCCGGCCACTTCGATCGTCACCGACCGAAAGTCATTCGAAAGCTGCCAATAAAAGCCTCCGCACACAGGAGTTATAAATGAAGAAGCTAGTGATGTTTGGTGCTCTGGCACTGTCGATGTTGTCCCTGACGGCTGTGGCCGATGACGCCAAGCCGATCCGCATCGGTATCGAAGCCGGTTACCCGCCATTCTCGATGAAAACCCCTGACGGTAAACTCACCGGTTTCGACGTCGATATCGGCGACGCACTGTGCGAGCAGATGAAAGTGAAGTGCACCTGGGTCGAGCAAGAGTTCGACGGCCTGATCCCGGCACTGAAAGTGAAGAAAATCGACGCGATCCTGTCGTCCATGACCATCACTGACGATCGCAAGAAGAACGTCGATTTCACCATCAAGTACTACCACACCCCGGCTCGTTTCGTGATGAAGGCAGGCACCGACATCAAGGACCCGCTGACCGAACTCAAGGGCAAGAAAGTTGGTGTGCTGCGCGCCAGTACCCACGATCGCTTCGCCACCGAAGTGCTGGTGCCGGCCGGTATCAACCTGGTTCGCTACGGCTCCCAGCAGGAAGCCAACCTGGACATGGTGTCTGGTCGCGTTGACGCGCTGCTGGCCGACTCGGTCAACCTGGACGACGGTTTCCTGAAAACCGACGCCGGTAAAGGCTTCGCTTTCGTCGGCCCGACCTACGAAGACGCCAAGTACTTCGGCGGCGGCGCCGGTATTGCTGTGCGCAAGGGCGATACCGCGCTGGCGGACAAATTCAACACCGCCATCACCGAAATCCGCGCCAACGGCAAGTACAAGCAAGTGCAAGACAAGTACTTTGACTTTGACGTTTACGGCAAGTAATCAAGCCGTTTAAAAAAGTGGCAACCGTTGACGCGGTTGCCACTTTTTTTATGCGCTCTCTCTGTTGAAATGAAATCCCTTGTGGGAGCGGGCTTGCTCGCGAAGGCGTCGTGTCAGTCGACATTGATATTGCCTGACACGACGCCTTCGCGAGCAAGCCCGCTCCCACAGGTGATTTTCGCCGTTCAGCCATTCAGGAGTCCCCATGCAACGCATCGACCATCCTCTGCCCTGGAGCCACCTGGGCACCGAACGCACCCTCAGCGTGTTTCGCTATGGCGCCGGCACTCGCAAGGTTTATATCCAGGCCAGCCTGCACGCTGACGAGTTGCCCGGCATGCGCACGGCCTGGGAGCTGAAGAAGCGCTTGGCCGAACTCGAAACCCAGGGCCAGTTGCAGGGCGTGATCGAGCTGGTGCCGGTAGCCAATCCAATCGGCCTTGACCAGCACCTGCAAGGCAGTCACATGGGTCGCTTCGAGCTGGGCAGCGGCAAGAACTTCAACCGCGCCTTCGTTGAACTCAGCGCTCCGGTGGCCGCGTTGATTGGCGACCAGTTGGGTAAAGATGCGCAGGCCAACATCGCGTTGATTCGCCAGACCATGGGTCGGGTCCTCGACGAGTTGCCGGCACCGGCCTCGCAACTGGAAGCCATGCACCGCCTGTTGCTTCGCCACGCTTGCGACGCCGACATCACGCTGGATCTGCATTGTGATTTCGACGCGGCCATTCATTTGTACGCCTTGCCGCAACACTGGCCGCAGTGGCAATCCCTGGCCGCGCGTCTGAAGGCCGGGGTGGCGTTGCTCTGTGAAGATTCCGGTGGCAGTTCATTTGATGAGTCCTGTTCGTCGCCGTGGCTGCGCCTGGCGCGGGCCTTCCCCGAGGCGGCGATTCCGCCGGCCAACCTGGCGACGACGCTGGAGCTGGGCAGCATGGGCGACACGCGGGTCGATCAGGCCCAGGCCAATTGCGAGGCGATTCTCGGGTTCCTCGCCGAGCAGGGTTTCATCACCGGCACCTGGCCTGCGGCACCGAGCGAGTGCTGCGAAGGCATGCCGTTCGAGGGCACCGAATACCTGTTTGCACCGCATCACGGTGTCGTCAGTTTTCTGCGTGATTCAGGTGAGTGGGTGGAAAAGGGCGATGCGCTGTTTGAGGTGGTTGATCCGCTCAGCGACCGCGTGACCACCGTGCGCGCCGGCACCAGCGGTGTGTTGTTTGCGATTGATCGCGGGCGGTATACACAGCCGGGAACGTGGCAGGCGAAAGTGGCGGGGCGTGAGCCGATTCGAGTGGGGAAACTGGTCAACGATTAGTTGCAGAATCTTCGGTGCCTTGCCGGGCCTCTTCGCGAGCAAGCCCGCTCCCACATTTGGAATGCACTCCCCTGTGGGAGCGGGCTTGCTCGCGAAGGCGGCATCAGCCACACCGAAAATCCCCCGGCAAGCTTCACGGTGTTAGGCTCTGCCCCGAATCCTGCGCTCCGTGAAGGAAGGTTTATGTTGAAATTTCTCGCTCTGCTGACGCTGCTGGCCAGTGCCACCGTCCACGCTCAAACCCCGCTGCACACCGATCTGCCGCTCAAGTACCTGGAGCAGGCCAATCCCGAATCCCGCCACCAGCCCCTGGTGATTTTCCTCCACGGTTACGGCAGTAACGAGCAGGATCTGTTCGACATCAAGGATGAGTTGCCGGCGCACTACAACTTCCTGTCCGTGCGGGCACCGATGACGATGGAAGAGGGTAGTTACAAGTGGTTTCGCGAGAAGGGCAACGCTGCTTACAACGGTGAGACCGATGATTTGAAGGCCAGCGGCCAGGTGCTGCTGGATTTCATCGCACAGGCGGCGAAGAAATATCACACCGAACCCGACAAGGTGTTCCTGGTGGGTTTCAGCCAGGGCGCGATCATGTCCTACGAGGTGGCGTTGCGTCATCCCGAAGCGGTTGGCGGCATTGCGGCCCTGAGCGGGCGGATTCTGCCGGTGCTGAAATCCGAACTGAAACCGGATGAAAAACGCCAGAAGCTGGCGATCTTCATCGGTCATGGCACGGTAGACAAACGCTTGCCGTACATCGACGGCACCGAGGCCGACAGCCTGTTGCAGAGCCTGTCACTCAAGCCTGAGTTTCATGCCTACCCGGGTGTCGGTCACAGCATCAGTGCCACCGAAATACAGGATTTGAGCGCCTGGTTGCAGCGCCTCAACCCTTGAATCTTATTTGCCGCTGACGATCTGTTTGACCAGCGTCTCGTGGCCGCCATTGTCGCTGAGGCGGGAAATCACCTGAACGATCGCCATGCGCGTGTTGGACGCGGCCATCAGTGTGGTGCCGAGGGTTTTGCCGCCGCCCTGGGTGGCGGTGCTGTCAATCTGCCGCAACCCGAGGCCGGTGCCTTTCTGGGTCAGGCTTTTTTCGCTGAGCTTGGTGAAGTCGGGCAGCGCCTTGGCTTGCTCAGTGGCGAAGTCGGCCGCTGCGGAATCGAGGAACTGGCCGTCGTTGTCCTTGACGTTGGCGCCACCGGGAATGGTATTTTCGGCGGCGATTACCACGGTTTTGGTGGCTTGGTTGGTGTACATGGTGCCCGTTGCCCCGGCAGTACCGGCAGCCGCGTCGCCGGCCGGCAGCGGGTTGGCGATGAAGCCCTTGGGCAGGGTGAACTTGAACTTGCCACCGAGCATCGAGACCTCTTGTACAGGCGCTTTGTCGCTGGCAGTGGCCTTGGCGGCATAGGCATTCAAAGCCCCCAGGCTGGCGGCCGCCGTCAGTAACAGGACAATGGCTTTTTTACTCAACAATGACATTCAAAAACTCCAGGGATGATCGCGCTTTGGGTGCGATCATCCCATGGAGGCTGTAATGCATTCCAGCGCGCAATAACGGTTGGAGGCTCCCCTGTATCGAGGGAGCTTGCTCCCGCTGGGCTGCGAAGCGGCCCCTGCGCTTATTCAGATAAACCGCACTGGCAGGAATGGCGACTGCTTCGCAGCCGGACGGGAGCAAGCTCCCTCGCCACAAATATTCACCTCCAAACATTCTTACGCCTGATTCTGCGGGAACAGGTTACGACGGGTTTCTTCGTCGAACTCGGCCTTGAGCACCAGCTTCTCCTTCAGACCCTGCGCACGCTGGGCGGCGGGGCGGGCGCTGATTTCATCGAACAGACGCTGGACGTTCGGGTAGGCCGCCAGGCCGTTCTCGCCGAGGATGTAATGCGCGTAGCTGGCCCAGCCCCACAGTGCCATGTCGGCGATGCTGTAAGTGTCGCCGGCCAGGTATTGATGATCGGCCAGACGCTGGTCGAGCACGCGGTAGTGGCGTTCGACTTCCTTGAGGTAGCGGTTTTTCGCGTAGGGCAGGTCTTCCGGCGCGTGGTGCAGGAAATGCACGGCTTGACCGGAGAACGGCGACAGGCCGGTGGCGATGAACATCAGCCAGGACAACAGTTCGGCTTGGCCGGCGACGGAGCTCGGCAGGAAGCGCTGATGTTTTTGCGCCAGGTGCAGCATGATGGCCTGGGAGTCGAACACAGTGGCCTCACCGTCGATCAGGGCCGGAACCTTGGCGTTCGGGTTGATTGCGATAAAAGCCGCCAGATGTTGTTCGCCCTTGAACGTATCAACGCCGATCAATTCGTAGGGCGTTTGCAGTTCTTCAAGCAACAGAGCAACTTTCATCGGGTTCGGCGAAGGGTGGAAAAAGAATTTCATGGTGTAGGCCTCAGTCAGTGGGTTAGGAACTGAGGCTGATGGTGGGGCAAACCTGTTCGATTGACGTACAAGGTTATTGCTCTACTCGTTCGGAACGATCGAACGTGTTGCGGAGGTTCTATCGCTTGCTCTCGACGTGGCGATCACCGCCCCGGCGATAATCAACACGGCAGGGACGATCAGGATCGGACCGGCATGGCTGCGTCCCACGGCGAGCAGCAATAACGTCGAAATCAACGGCGCCAGGTAGGAAAGCGCCCCCAGTGTCGCCAGACTGCCGTGTTTGGTGGCGTGGTCCCAGGCAAAAAACGCCATTCCCACCGGCCCGAGGCCGAGCACCACAATCGCGGTCCATTGGCCGGGATCAGGCTGCACCGTGGTTTCGAAGGCCAGGTGACAGATCAGGCCGGACACGGCCGACATACCGCAGATCCCACCGATAATGCTGCTGGGCACGTCGTTGAACCGTCGGTTGATCACCGAGTAACCGGCCCAGATCAACGCACAGCCGAAGGCCGCAAGATAACCGGCGATGGGCATCGATGCTCCAGCTTCCGGGCCATGTTGTTGCATGATGAACGCGGTGCCGGCCAGTCCCAGCAGTGCGCCGAGCATTTGTCGTTTGTGCAGCTTTTCCCCGGCCGAGAACGCCGAGAGCAGCACCAGCAACAGCGGCCACAGGTAGTTGATCAGACTGGCTTCGGCCGCCGGGGCGACTTTGAGCGCGAAAAAATACAGCGCGTGATAAACGAAAATGCCCACGAACCCGGTCACCCATACGGCCCAGGGCTGTCGCCAGCTACTGAAGCCGGCGAGCCCGCGTCGACCGAGAATGACCAGGCTCGCCGCAAACACTATGCCGAAGCTCAGCGTCAGCAGTTCAAAGGGGGGAATGCCTTCGGTGAGGGTGGTCAACAGCGCGAGACAGGACCAGAGAACTATCGCGATCACGCCAACGGCGGTGGCTGAGTGGGGAGTACGGACGAGGGACGATGCGAGACTCATGTCTGTTCCTTCAGCACGTAGCGGGCGACATCCTGGCCCTCTGGATGTGAAGGAGCTTAGCGTTTGATCGCTGATCGTCCAGTCTCGGTCGTCGGGTGGGCCGGTCGCGCCAGCAAGCGCCGGGTGATGCCCAACATTCCCACTGATACCGCCACACCCAGTGCAAACGCGCTCATGCCCATGTCGGGCAACGCCAGCGCCAACACCAGGCAAAACGCCGCGAACGAATACATGCCGGTCGCCGTCGCCCGCAGCAATGCGGCCGTAAACGCCGGGCCGCGGGTTTGCTGGGAAAACACCGCCATCACGCTGCCGAGCACCGGAAACACTGCGAGCAGACCGCTCCAGCCTTCGCCGACGGTGCTGGCGAGTAATGTTACGGCGAGGGTGAGCAGGGCGCCGGCAATCATGCGCAGCAGCAGTCTGTCGGACTTCGGCGCCGGGCCTGTAACGATGGGTTGCGCGCTGGGAAACAGGTACGGCGCCGCCAGCAGCGCGGTGGCGGCCGCAATCACCGAGAACACCAGCGAGGGTGGAATCATCGAGAGCACCACGGCCACGGCGGCCCAGACCAGCAGTGAAATCGTCAACGCCCATGGCCATCCCGCCCGTTGAGCGACTTGGGCGTAGGTCACGCAGAAGGCAATCATCGCGAACATCGCCGACAACGCCGCCGTCGCTGATTGAGCGGCGAACACCTGACCTTGTTCGATGGCAAGGAAGAACAGAATCGGCCCGACCACCACCGGCAATCCCGACAGCCAACCGGCCACGCTCGGGCCCCAGCGTTTGCCAGCCAGTGAAATCAACAAGAGAAAACCAGGAATCACCAGCAGTTTAAGCATCAACACGCACACGTCTCCGACCTGAGTGTGGGCTAACGTTAGCACTGCGGACGGTGGATTGCTCTAGGAATGAGGAGCTTTTGTATACAAAGCTTGCGGCTCAAATAATTGTACAAAATCATACTTTGCGTATAAGTTTTTAGCGGATGCCCAAGGTGAAAAGAACGCGATGAACAGACCTCGATTACGCCTGCACCACGGTGTGTTGTTGCTGGGATTGTTAGGCACCCAGGCCTTGGCCAATTGGCAGGAGGCATTGCCCGGTGCGCAGATCATCGGCACCGGCGAGTTTCGGGTGTTCGGGTTCGATGTTTACAACGCTCGGCTCTGGAGTGCGGCCCGGCCCTTGGCGCCGGACCAGCCGTTTGCCCTGGAACTGATCTATCAGCGCAGCATTTCCCGCGATGATCTGGTGCAGGCCAGTGTCGATGAAATCAAGCGGTTGTCCGGCGCCTCGGTCAGCGCCGAGCAACTCGAGCGCTGGAAGGTGCAGATGCAACAGTCGTTCGTCGATGTAAAAGCTGGCACCCGCATTACCGGCGTTTATTTGCCGGGGCAGGGCGCGCGATTCTTTGTCGGCCAGCAGCCGCAACACGAAGTGAAAGACCCGCAATTCGCCCGGGCCTTTTTCGATATCTGGCTCGACCCACGTACACGTAATCCCGAGTTGCGCCAGCAGTTGCTGGGCAGCGCCAAGCCTTGAGGTGCATGACATGCTGAAGAATCTGCTGTTGGTGTTGTGCGTCTGCCTGGCCGGTTGCAGCGTCGATGTGCAGCGCTACAGCGAGCAAAACCCCAAGCTCGATCTACCCGGGTTCTTCGTCGGGCGAGTGGATGGCTGGGGAATGTTCCAGAAGCGCTCGGGCGAGGTGATCAAGCGCTTTCATGTGCTGATCAACAGCCGAATGGACGGCCAGAACCTGATCATGCATGAAGCCTTTACCTACAGCGACGGTACGAAGCAGACCCGTGTCTGGACGTTGTACCCTGACGGCCCCGGCCGTTGGCGCGGTACGGCGGGCGATGTGGTCGGCGAGTCCCGCGGTGAGGTCGCCGGCAACGCGCTGCACTGGCGCTATGAACTCAGCCTGCCGGTGGACGACAAGGTCTACCAGGTGCATTTCGACGACTGGATGTACTTGCTGGACGAAAACACCATGGCCAATCGCTCAGCCATGACCAAGTTCGGTGTTGAGTTGGGCCAGGTGACCTTGTTCTTCCGCCGCCACGGCGCCTGATACCCGGGCATCTGCCCCTTGGGCGCGTGGGCTGAAACGTCTAAGCTGCGCTTTTCCACCTGTCGACGGATGTTTGCGTGAAATTCAGTTTGCCTAAAGTCGCCACGGCGCCGTTTTGCCCGCCGGAAGTGGCGGGCAGCGTGGCCGTTGATCCTCGCGCCTCATTCTTCAAGCGAATGCTGCGCTTTGCCGGTCCTGGCTTACTGGTGTCCATCGGCTACATGGACCCGGGCAACTGGGCGACCGCCATCGAGGCGGGTTCGCGTTTTGGTTACAGCCTGTTGTTCGTGGTGCTGCTGGCGAGTCTGGCGGGGATGGTGGTGCAGTGTCTGTGTTCGCGCCTGGGCATCGCCACCGGTCGTGATCTGGCGCAACTGTCCCGGGAGCGCTACAGCACGCGGACTGCCCGGACCCAGTGGGTGCTGGCGGAAATCTCGATCATCGCCACCGATCTGGCTGAAGTGCTCGGCTGTGCGCTGGCCTTTCACTTGCTGCTGGGTTGTTCGCTGACTGTCGGCATCGCGCTGACCGCGTTTGACACGCTGTTGGTGCTGGCCCTGCAAAACCGTGGTTTCCGCCGCCTGGAAGCGATCATGCTGGTGCTGGTGAGCACCATCGGCGTGTGTTTCTTCGTCGAGTTGCTGCTGATCAAGCCGTACTGGCCGGACGTGGCCCGTGGTTTCACGCCGTCCCTGTCAGCCATTGGCGATGCCGCGCCGCTGTACCTGGCCATCGGCATTCTCGGGGCCACGGTGATGCCGCATAACTTGTACCTGCACACCTCGATCGTACAGACCCGAATGATCGGCAAGGACCTGGCCAGCAAGCAGGACGCGGTCAAACTGGCGCGGATCGATACCATTGGCTCCCTGGCGTTGGCGCTGCTGGTCAATGCGGCGATCCTGATCCTCGCCGCGGCGGCGTTTCACAAGAGCGGGCATACCGATGTGGTGGACATCCAGGACGCCTATCACTTGCTCGACCCGCTGGTGGGCGGCGCCTTGGCCAGTGTGTTGTTTGGCGTGGCGCTGTTGGCTTCGGGGCAGAGTTCGACGTTTACCGGGACCATCGCGGGGCAGGTGATCATGGAGGGTTATCTGAACCTGCGGATTCCCTGCTGGCAACGGCGGCTGATAACCCGGGGGCTGGCGTTGATCCCGGCGTTCATCGGCGTCTGGCTGATGGGCGATAACGCAATCGGCAAGTTGCTGGTGTTGAGTCAGGTGGTGTTGAGTTTGCAGTTGCCGTTTGCGTTGTACCCGCTGATTCGCATGACCAACGATCACAAATTGATGGGGCCGTTTGTGAATCGCTGGCCGACGCGGGTGCTGGCGTGGGGGTTGTTTGGGGTGATCAGTGGGGCGAATAGTTGGTTAATCTTCCAGTTTTTGGGGTGACTGGGCTGGCCTCATCGCGAGCAGGCTCGCTCCCACAGTGGATCTGCGGTGAGCACAAACCCCTGTGGGAGCGAGCCTGCTCGCGATGAACGATTACTCGGTCTTCATTTGGAATGCATCCACCACAAAATCAATAAACACCCGGGTCTTGGCCGGCATCAACGTCCGGCTCGGGTAGTACAACGAAATCGGCCCCGCATCGGCATGCCAGTCGGGCAGCAGGCGCACCAGTTCGCCGCGCTGGATGTTCGCGGCCACGTCCGGCAACACCAGCAGCGACACGCCCAGCCCAAGGATCGCCGCTTCACGCATGGCGGCCGGGTCGTTGAGCACGATGTTTTCGTTGAGAATCGCCTGCGCCTCATTGCCCGCGCCGTCCTGCATGTCCCACTGCCGGATCCGTCCGGTGCGGGTGCCGCGCATCACGATGCCCTCCAATCGGGCCAGGTCGGTCGGGTTGGCGGGCAGGCTGTGCCCTGCGAGGTAGTCCGGTGAGGCCACCGCCACCACATGCGCCGCCGCCAATGTTCGAGAGATGACCCCGGGTGTCAGCTCGAAACCGCCGCCGATGGCCGCGTCATAGCCTTCGGCAATCAGGTCCACCTGGCGGTTTTCGAAGTGCCATTCGGGTTTGATCAGTGGGTAGCGCCTGAGGAATTGCGGCAGCAACGGCAGCACATGACCGATGCCAAACGTCGGCGCAAGGCTGACTTTGAGCACCCCGGCAGGTTCACCTTGATCGCTGCTCACCGCGCTGATCGCCGACTGCAACGCCTGCAGATTGCCACCGATGCTCGCCAGAAAACGCTCGCCAGCCTCGGTCAGCGACAGGTGGCGGGTCGAGCGCTGGAACAGCCGCACACCGATGTTGCGTTCGAGCATCGCCACGTTGCGGCTGACAGCGGCAGGTGTCAGCGCGAGCACGCGGGCCGCCGCAGAAAAGCTGCCGGTCTCGGCGCTGCGGACAAACGACTCAAGGTTGGCAAGGGTTTCCATGGCTGGCACCTGATAGCAATGCTTGAAGATGATTCAAGGCATTACCGTCTAATCAAGCCCTAATGGCAAGCGCAGTATTCACTCCAACGACAACCCCCTCGGAGTGAACCATCATGATCAAAATTGGAATCATCGGCGCCGGCGCCATTGGCTCAGCCTTTGCCCGGGCGCTTTCACGCAAAGGCATTGAGATCGTGATCGCCAACAGCCGTGGGCCAGAAACGCTCGCTTCACTGGTGGAAGAACTCGGGCCATCGGCACGCGCTGGCACCCGTGAAGAAGCGGCCGCGCAGCCGATTGTGCTGGTGGCGGTGAACTGGTCGAAATTGCCGACAGCGTTGGCCGGTCTGCCGGATTTTGGCGGGCGGATCGTCATCGATGCCAATAACTCGATTGAGGCGCCGTCCTTCAAAGCCGTGGATTTGCAGGGGCGTATGTCCAGCGAACTGTTTACCGAATGGGTACCCGGTGCGCGGGTGGTCAAGGCGTTCAATCATCTGCAAGCGCGTTTGCTGGAGAGCGATCCGGCAGCGGAGGGCGGGCAGCGGGTGCTGTTTGTTTCGGGTGATGACGCCGAGGCGAAAGCTCAAGTGGCAGCGCTGATCGAGAAGTTGGGGTTCTTCGGGATTGATCTTGGGGCGCTGAGTGTGGGAGCGAAGCTGGTGCAGTTTCCAGGCGGCCCGTTGCCAGCCCTGAACCTGGTGAAATTTGCCTGACGGCTGGGCGAAGAAGACCCCGGTGCTTCTGATGACAGTCAGCTCATGCAGACACTGACCGTGGCGAGGGAGCTTGCTCCCGCTGGGTTGCGAAGCAGCCCCAAAATATCGGCAACTGTCGAAGATTTTGCGAGCGCTTTGCACTCGAGCGGGAGCAAGCTCCCTCGCCACAAAACATGCAACACAGGAACACCGAGGGTGTTACCAGACCGCGCGGTTCTTCGTGGGTCCCCGCGCAGTCTGTTGAACGCTTTACGCCCGTTCGAGCGCCAGCGCTACGCCCTGACCACCACCGATGCACAAGGTGGCGAGGCCTTTCTTGGCGTCACGCTTGATCATTTCGTGCAGCAAGGTCACCAGCACCCGGCAGCCCGACGCACCGATCGGGTGGCCCAACGCAATGGCGCCGCCGTTGACGTTGACCTTGTTCAAGTCCCATTCCAGGTCCTTGGCCACCGCCAGGGATTGCGCGGCGAAGGCTTCGTTGGCTTCGATCAGGTCCAGTTGGTCGATGGACCAGCCGGCCTTGCTCAGGCAACGACGAGTGGCCGATACCGGGCCGATGCCCATGATTGCCGGGTCGACGCCCGCGTTGGCGTAAGCGGCGATTTTCGCCAGCACTGGCAAACCCAGGGCCTTGGCTTTGTCGGCGCTCATCAGGATCACGGCGGCGGCACCGTCGTTCAGGGACGAGGCGTTGCCGGCGGTCACCGAACCGTCCTTCTTGAAGGCCGGTTTCAGTTTGCCCAGCGCTTCGGCGGTGGTGCCGGCGCGTGGTTGTTCATCGGTGGCGAAGGACAGCGGATCGCCCTTGCGCTGCGGGATCAGGATCGGCGTGATCTCATCGACAAAACGCCCGGCTTCGATGGCGGCCGTGGCTTTCTGCTGCGAGGCCGCGGCGAAGGCGTCCTGTTGCTCGCGGGTCAGGTTGTACTTGTCCGCCAGGTTCTCGGCAGTGATGCCCATGTGGTAATCGTTGAACGCATCCCACAGGCCGTCGCTGATCATGGTGTCGACGATTTGCGCGTGACCCATGCGCAGACCGGTGCGGGCACCGGGCATGACGTAGTTGGACAGGCTCATGTTTTCCTGGCCGCCAGCAATGATCACGTCGGCGTCGCCGCAGCGGATCGCCTGAGTGGCCAGGTGCAGCGCTTTGAGGCCCGAGCCGCAGACCTTGTTCAGGGTCATCGCCGGCACGGTAAACGGCAGGCCGGCCTTGATCGCGGACTGGCGCGCAGGGTTTTGCCCGGCACCGGCGGTCAACACCTGGCCCATGATGACTTCATCGACTTCAGCAACGTCCAGACCGGTTTGCGCCAGCAGCTGACGGATCACCGCAGCGCCGAGGTCAACGGCGGAAACATTCGCCAGGGCACCCTGGAAACTGCCGATGGCGGTACGGGTGGCGGCAACAATAACGACGTCTTGCATGGAATGATTCCTCACTGGGCAGCGAACTGCATTTCCGGAACGTGATCCGGCACGATCAGTTTACCGGCGGTCTTGGCGACAATCTCTTCGACGCTGACGCCCGGCGCACGTTCTTTGAGAATGAACGCGCCGTTTTCGATTTCAAGGTAAGCCAGGTCGGTCAGCACACGCTTGATGCACCCGGCGCCCGTCAGCGGCAGGCTGCATTTGGACAGCAGTTTGGACTCACCGTCCTTGGACGCGTGGGTCATGATGACGATGATGTTATCGGCACCGGCCACCAGGTCCATGGCGCCGCCCATGCCCTTGACCAGTTTGCCGGGGATCATCCACGAGGCGATGTTGCCTTGCACGTCGACTTCGAAGGCGCCCAGCACGGTCAGGTCGACATGACCACCGCGAATCATCGCGAAGGACTCGGCCGAGGAAAAGATCGAAGCGCCGATACGTGCGGTGACCGTTTGTTTGCCGGCGTTGATCATGTCGGCATCGATGGTTTCTTCAGTAGGAAAGGGGCCCATGCCGAGCAGACCGTTTTCCGACTGCAGCATGACTTCCATGCCTTCTGGGATGTAGTTGGCCACCAGGGTCGGAATGCCGATGCCCAGGTTCACGTAAAAGCCGTCCTGCATTTCGCGGGCGACGCGTTGAGCCATTTGTTCGCGGGAAAGTGCCATTGTTATTTTTCCTTCAGGTCCGGGGGCAGGGGATCACTTACGCACGGTGCGCTGTTCGATGCGCTTCTCGAACGTGCCGCAAATGACCCGGTCGACGTAGATGCCAGGGGTGTGGATCTGCGACGGGTCCAGCTCGCCGGGTTCGACGATTTCTTCGACTTCGACCACGGTGATCTTGCCGGCAGTGGCGGCCAGCGGGTTGAAGTTCTGGGCGGTGTGGCGATAGATCACGTTGCCGAAGTGATCGGCTTTCCAGCCTTTGACGATGGCGAAGTCACCGGTGATGGATTCTTCCATCAGGTACTGGCGGCCATGGAATTCGCGCACTTCCTTGCCGTCGGCAACCGGAGTGCCAACGCCGGTGGCGGTGAAGAAAGCGGGGATGCCGGCGCCGCCTGCGCGCATTTTTTCGGCGAGGGTGCCTTGGGGGGTCAGGACGACTTCGATTTCGCCTTTGAGCAGTTGGTCTTCGAACAGTTTGTTCTCACCAACGTAGGAGGCCACCACTTTGCGAATCTGCCGGTCTTCCAGCAACACGCCGAGGCCGAAACCGTCGACGCCGCAGTTGTTGGAAACGACGGTGAGGTCACGGGTGCCTTTGCGCTTGATCTCGGCGATCAGGTTTTCCGGGATCCCGCACAGGCCGAAGCCGCCGGCGATCACGGTCATGCCGTCTTCAAGACCTGCCAGAGCTTCCTCATAGGAACTCACGCGCTTGTCGAAACCTGCCATATGCACCTCTTTTATTCTTTGTGGGCGGCTGGCTAGCCGTATGGGGTAGGAGTGTCTCGCTGAAGGATTCATTTGTTAAGTTGATTTTTAAGGTTGATTGATAGATAAAACTCACCAATCACTCATCTGTAATACGTTGGAGCCGGCGCCCATGACAGTCAAGCAGATCCGCGCATTCCTGGCCGTGGCCCAGAGCTTGAGTTTTGCCGTGGCGTGCGAGCGGTTGCACCTGTCGCAATCGGCCTTGAGCCTGACCATCAAGGCCCTGGAGGAGGGCTTGGGCGGGCGGTTGTTCACGCGCAACACGCGCAATGTGGCGCTCACGGCGGAAGGCGAATCGCTGGTGCCCCTGGCTCGCCGGCTGATTGCGGATTGGGACAATGCCGAGGATGAACTGCGCCAGCGTTTCACCCTTCAGCGCGGACGCGTGACCCTGGCGGCAATGCCATCTTTTGCCGGCAATCTGCTGCCGCCGATCCTCAAGACCTTTCGCGCCCGTTATCCCAAGGTCAACGTCACGGTGAACGATGTAATCAACGAGCAAGTGCTGGAAATGGTGCGCGACCGGCAGGTGGAGCTGGGGGTGGCGTTTGAGCCGACGCAGAGTTCATCGCTGGCATTCACGCCGTTGTATATGGACCGTTTCGTTGCCGTGGTGCCGGACGATTCGCCCTTGGCGCAACGGCACGACATTGATTGGCAAACCTTGCTCAAGGAACCGTTCATTACCTTGCAGCGTCCGTCGACGGTGCGGGTGATGCTGGAAGAACACTTGCAGGCCCGGGGGATGAAGTTGCCGGTGGAGTTTGAAAGCCATCAGTTGGCGACTGTCGGAAGGATGGTGGCCAGCGGATTGGGCGTCAGCGCCGTGCCGGCGTTGTGCGCCGGGCAGATGCGCGAGTTGGGCGCACGCTGCATTACCTTGCGCGACCCGGTGGTGGAACGGGCGATCGGGGTGCTGACCAAGCCGGGGGTTGAACTGTCGGCGGCGGCGCAGGCGTTGTTCGATATTCTCAAAGCCGAAAACCTGGGACAACAAGTGTCCATGCCCTGATCATCGCCCTGTAGGAGCGAGGCTTGCCCGCGAATAGGCCGGCACATTCAACATTGAAGTCGACTGACACAACGCTTTCGCGAGCAAGCTTCGCTCCTACAGGGTTTTGGGTTGATCAGGAAGAGAAGCGCTGGGACAGCAAGGGCAAAAGCTGTTCGCACGACGCCTCAATCTTCATCTCCAGGAGGTCATCCGCACGAGTCTTGCCCAAATTGATCGCAATCAACGGCTTGCCCTGATCCGCCACCACCCGGCACAAGCGAAACGCCGAATACGCCATCAGCGACGACCCCACCACCAACAATCCCGCCGCCTGTTCCACCGCCGCCATGGCCTTGGCTGCCGTCACCTGCGCGACGTTCTCGCCAAAAAACACCACGTCCGGTTTCATCCGCTCGCCCGCGCAGTGGGGGCAGTGCGGCACCTGGAACCGCGCTTCGAACGCCGGATCCAGCAGCGTGTCACCATCCGGCGCTTGCACCGCATCGACCCCGGCCAGATAGGGGTTCTGCGCTTCCATCAGTTGCTGGATCGAATCGCGCTCGCTGCGCTGTCCGCAGTCCAGGCACAGCACCCGGTGCAGGCTGCCGTGGAGTTCGATCACGTCATGGCTGCCGGCCTGATCGTGCAAGGTGTCGACGTTCTGAGTGATCAGCCCGCTGATCTGCCGGCTGCTTTGCAGACTGGCCAGGGCTTCGTGGGCCACGTTCGGCTGAGCCTGGCGTACGCGCGGCCAGCCGAGCATCGCCCGTGCCCAATAGCGGCGCCGTGATTCCGGGGCCGAGAGAAACTCCTGGTACATCATCGGTTGCCGGCCACGCCGCACGCCCTGGTTGTCGCGGTAGTCCGGAATGCCCGACGGGGTGCTGATGCCGGCGCCGGTCAGGACCATGAACGGCTGCTCGGCCATCAGTTGCTGGAGCCGATCGAGTTGTTCGCGGATGCGGCGGTCGAGCATGTTCAACACTCCGGGTATCTTGAGTGTTTGCAGCGTAGCACTTGCTAACCCGCCGAACGCGATCCCTTGTAGGAGCTGTCGAGTGAAACGAGGCTGCGATCTTTTGATCTTGTTTTTAAACAATCAAAGTCAAAAGATCGCAGCCTCGTTTCACTCGACAGCTCCTACAGGGGGGCAGTGAGCGGCGTGGTTACTTGCGCGCCTCCAGAATCAGGTTGAACGGCGTTTCCGTGGCCCGCCGGAAACTCTTGAATCCCGCCTCGGTAAACACCTTGCGCAACCGCGCTTCACCCGCCTGGGCGCCGAGCCCAAGGCCGACTTCCTGGGACAGTGAGTTCGGTGTGCAAATGAAAGTCGACGCAGCGTAGAACAACCGCCCAACCGGGGTGACGTTGTCGTCGAGCGAGTCGTTGGCAAACGGTTCCACCAGCAGCACCGTGCCGTCCGGTTTCAGTGCGTCATAAGCGTGCTTTGCCGCGCCCACCGGGTCGCCCATGTCGTGCAGGCAGTCGAAATAGCAGACCAGATCATAGTCGTCGCCGGGGAAGCTTTTCGCGGTGCCCTGAAAGAACCTCGCGCGCCCGGAAACGCCGCCTTCTTCAGCGCGTTGGGTGGCAACGGTGACGGAGGGTGCGTGGTAGTCGAAGCCGACGAACCGCGAGTCCGGGAACGCCTGGGCCATGATCACCGTGGAGGCACCGTGGCCGCAGCCGATGTCCGCCACTTTGGCCCCCGCCTGCAGTTTGGCGACCACGCCGTCGAGGGCCGGCAGCCACTCGGCGATCAGGTGCGCTTTGTACCCGGGGCGGAAGAATCGCTCCGTGCCGCTGAACATGCACGGATGGTGGTCGCCCCAGGCCAGGGCGCCGTTGCCGCGCATGGCGTTGACCAGTTTGTCTTTGTCATGGAAAAACGACGCGACCACCCCGACACCGCCGGCGATATAGACCGGCGAGTCTTCGATCGCCAGCGCCAGGGCTTGCTCTTCGGGCAGGCGGAACTGGCCGCCCTCGTGTTCCATGTAACCGGAAGCGGCGTGGGCGCTGAGCCATTCGCGCAGCAGGCGGGGATTGCAGCCGGTCTTGTCGGCGAGTGCTTCAGGGGTGATCGGCTGACTGTCGGCCATGGCCCGGTACAGGCCGAGCTCTTCGCCGAGGATGACGTTGGCAAGCATCGCCGCGCCGCCCATGTCGTTTACCAGTTTGCCCATGAAATCATTGAGTCGGGCCTCGTCCATCACGTGTGCTCCTTCAGCAGGATCACGGTCCAGAGGCCTTGTTTATCGAGGCGTGTACCTCTGGGCGGTGGTCGTGGGAATGAACAGGACGCTGTGCACGTCCCGCGTGCAACAAGTTTAGTCCGAGCCCCGTGCGTCGCGGCCTGGAGCGACGAAAGCCCCATTCCCCAGACCGACACAAATCCCCTGTAGGAGCGAGGCTTGCCCGCGAAGGCGCAGTGTCAGTCGACAAAAGTATTGCCTGACACTCCGTCTTCGCGGGCAAGCCTCGCTCCTACAAGGATTTGCGGTGTGTATCGCACTGTATCCAACCGCCGTCCCGATACATTCCACTTCATTCGCGGCTCCCACCGAACACAGACCAGATACAAACCTGCGATGAACTGTAAAGGCTACCCAGCGCCCGAAACCCGGGGCTGTCGAGGCACTTTTCAGGGTCGTCGCAACAGGCGGCCATCTTCGCTCGTGACTCCGTGAAGGGAACAACAATGACCACGCTCGTGCCTGAAACCGACCTGAAATCCGCTCCCGTCAACCACCTGCGCGTCGATCACTACACCCAGGGCATCATCGGCCCCAGCCAGCCGATGCTCGGCCCTCTGGCCGACGGCGGCACCCTGATCACCGGTACACCGCCGGGTTGCTGGGGCCCGATGATCACGCCCGCCTTCGAGGGCGGCCACGAAGTGACGCAACCGGTGGCCATCGCCGGAGCGGAAGTCGGCGACGCGGTGGCGATCAAGATCAAAAGCATGCGCGTCACCTCGCTGGCGACGTCGTCCGGCGTCATGAGCTTCGTTGAGGGCCGCTACAACGGCGACCCGTTCGTCGCCAAGTTCTGCTCCAAATGCGGCACCGACCATCCGGCCAGCCATGTCGAAGGCATTGGCGAGGAGTCGATTCGCTGTAATGAATGCGGCGCCGAGGTCAGCGCATTTCGCTTCAGCCATGGCTACGTGATCGTGTTCGATGCGCAGAATCAGGTCAGCCTGACCGTCAATCAGGACGTCGCCAACCGACTGGCCGGCAATGCTTCGCAAATGTCGGCGCTGCCGGAGTTCGCAGCCCAGCATTCGATCCTGTCCCTGGCCCGCGCCGACATTCCCGGGGTTGCCGCGCACATGCGCCCGTTCCTCGGCAACATCGGCACCACGCCGTCCCGTGACTTGCCCGACTCGCACAACTGCGCCGACTTCGGCCAATACCTGATCAATGCACCGCACCGTTTCGGCATGACCCGCGAAGAGCTGCACGCGGCCAAGACCGACGGCCACATGGACACCAACTCGATCCGCGAAGGCTGCGTGTTGATCTGCCCGGTGAAAGTGCCGGGGGCCGGTGTGTACATGGGCGACATGCACGCCCAGCAGGGCAACGGCGAGATCGCCGGGCACGCCACCGATTGCTCCGGGGAAACCGAAGTGGTGGTGCAAGTGGTAAAAAACCTGACGCTGGAAGGGCCGATCCTCTTGCAAAACCTCGACGATCTGCCGCCGATGGCGCGGCCCA
The DNA here is from genome assembly GCF_059695705.1 of Pseudomonas sp. LBUM1669. NCBI lineage: Bacteria > Pseudomonadati > Pseudomonadota > Gammaproteobacteria > Pseudomonadales > Pseudomonadaceae > Pseudomonas > Pseudomonas sp. LBUM1669. Next base: position 2,675,654 of record NZ_CP166784.1, read on the forward strand.
TGAATGCCGAACAGCGGCAGAAAGTCCGTGAACTGGGCGAGCGCTGGGGTCAGCATGAAATCGAGCAGAGCGGCCCGATCACCTTTATCGGCAGCGGCGAGAACCTCAACGTCGCCGTCGAGAACGGCTTGAAACGTGCCGCGTCGGTCACCGGTTTGCCGTATGACGAAGTGCTCAACCGCGCGACCATCACCGGCTCGATCGACATCAGCCGTTTGCCAGGCACCGTGCGCGTGACCTTCCTGTGCCCGATGAACGTGCTCGATCGCATCGGCATCGGCCATCTGGTGCGCGAGAAATACGACCTGGCGTAACGCCTGACAAGGGTCTGTACCCAAGTGTGTACAGACCCGCCGGCGATACAAGCGCTGCGATTTTCTGCCGGACCGGAACACAGGGCTGATACATCGCTTCGGTTAACTGTGATTCCGTACTGGCAACCATGAGACCGACACCATGCAGACCCCCATCACCTCAACGAACGCGACCGTCGGGCTTGGCTTGCGTCGCGGTTTAATGAAGGACCTTCAGGCCGCCCGTACCGGCGATTTCGACTTTCTGGAAGTCGCGCCGGAAAACTGGATCGGCATCGGTGGCGCCCATGGTCATGCGTTGCGTGCCCTGGCCGAGCGTTTTCCGTTGTCCTGTCACGGTTTGTCCCTGTCGCTGGGTGGGCCGGCACCGCTGGACGTCGGGTTCTTGCAGGAAGTGCGGGTGTTCCTCGATCATTACAACGTGCCGCTGTACAGCGAGCACCTGAGTTATTGCAGCGATGACGGTCACCTTTACGACCTGTTGCCGTTGCCGTTTACCGAAGAAGCGGTGCACCACGTGTCCGCGCGGATCCGCCAGGCCCAGGACATTCTCGGCCGGCGTCTGGCGGTGGAGAACGTGTCCTACTATGCCGCGCCGCAGCAGGACATGGACGAAGTGACGTTCACCAACGCGGTGTTGCGTGAAGCCGATTGCGACCTGCTGCTGGACGTCAACAATGTCTACGTCAACTCGATCAATCACGGCTTCGATCCGCAGACCTTTCTGGCGGGCATCGATTCGGGGCGGGTGGTGGCGATGCACGTGGCCGGGCACTTCGATGAGTCCGACACGTTGAAAATCGACACCCATGGCGCGTCGGTGAAACCGGTGGTGTGGTCGTTGCTGGCCCAGGCCTACGCCCGGTTTGGCGCACAACCGACGCTGCTGGAACGGGACTTCAACTTCCCCGCGTTTTCTGAACTGGTGGCTGAATTGCAGACCATTCGCCGGCTGCAGACCGAGGGGGTGAACCGTGGATAAGCACTCGCTGCATCAACAGCAATCCACGCTGGGCCTGTACCTGCGAGATCCCGATCACCACGCGCCGCCAGCCGGGATGGATGTGGCGCGGGCACAGGTTTACCGCGACCTGATTTTTTCCAACCTGTCGTTGCTGCTCAGCGGGACCTTCCCGGTGCTGATCAAGATTCTCGGTGATGAGCGCTGGCGTTCGCTGGTACGGATCTTCCTGCGGGATTACCGCGCGCGCACGCCGAAATTCGGTGAAATCGCCAAGGAGTTTGTCGAACACCTGGCCTCCGGTCCGCAGGCGTTGAGCGAGGGCGAGTGGCCGCCGTTCATGGTGGAACTGGCGCATTACGAGTGGGTTGAAATGGCGTTGCAACAGTCCGAAGCCGAGCCGTTGGCGTCGAGTGATGTGGCGTTGATTCTGGCGCGACCGTTGCAGGTATCGCCGCTGGCGTGGCCGTTGGCCTATGCCTGGCCGGTGCAGTGGGTGGGGCCGGATCATCAACCGGACAGTGCACCGCCTCAACCCACGTTATTGTTGGTGCGTCGGGCTGAAGACTGGAGTGTGAAGTTTTCCGAGTTGAGCCCGCTGGCGTGGCGGTTGTTGCAGCGGGTCGAGGAATTTCCCGAGCTGGACGGGCAGGCACAGCTGGAAGCATTGGCGGTGGAGGCGGGGGGTGCTGGATCGCCAGTGTTCATGGAGAGCGGGGCGGCGTTGTTGCGGCAGATGCATGGGGAAGGGGTGATTGGCATAAAAGCCTGACCGACCACAATCGCCCAAACACCACTTGACTCTGTGGGAGCGGGCTTGCTCGCGAAGGCAGAGTGTCAGGCAACATCATCGTCGACTGACACTCCGCCTTCGCGAGCAAGCCCGCTCCCACAGGGTCAAGTGGTGACTGGGAATTTATGGGGCGGAGAAGAAATACCGTGTCAGGTGAAAGAAAATCGGCGCCGCAAAGCAAATCGAATCCATCCGATCCAGCATGCCGCCATGACCCTTGATCATGGTCCCCCAATCCTTGGCGCTCAGGCTGCGTTTAATGGCGGACATCACCAGCCCACCCAGAAAACCCATCACCACGATGACAAACGACATCATCAGCGACTGCCAGAAACTGAACGGGGTCATCCAGAACATGCACCCGCCAATCAGCGTTGCCGAAAGGCCGCCACCGACCAATCCTTCCACCGTTTTCGACGGGCTCACCAGGGGCGCAACCTTGTGCTTGCCGAAAAGTTTGCCGAACACGTACTGCAACACATCACTCAACTGCACGACGAACACCAGGTAAAACAACAGCAGCGCGTTCTGCCCCTTGAAACCTTCCAGGTCCAGCAGCAACAGGGCCGGCGCGTGGCTGATGCAGTAGACGCAAATCATCACCCCCCACTGGATCTTGGCCGCTCGTTCCAGAAAGGCGTCCGTGTCCTGACTCAGCACTGCAATCGCCGGCAACAACAGGAAGGCGTACACCGGAATCAACAGCGTGAACAGCGAATACCAGTGCGTGCCGATCAGTACGTATTGCAGCGGGATCAGAATGAAAAACGCCGAAAACAGCGCGTTATGGTCGCCCAGTCGGGTCGGCGTCAGGGTGATGAACTCCCGGAGCGCGAACAGCGAAATGAAGCCGAACAAAATGACCGTCGCGTTGCCGCCCAGCAGGTAGGACACGAAGAAGATGATGACCATGCCCCACCAGGCATTCACCCGCTGGTTGAGGTTTTCGATGGTCGAGATCGAGCCTTCCGTTGTCGCGCGCCTGGCCAGTATCCGGCCGATGATCGAAGCAACGGCCAACAGGCCGGCAATGGCGCCGAAGAACCACAAAAACTTTTCATCAAGATTCATTCCGACAGCCTCACGATGGCGTCACGCGCCCGGTCCAGAAACACCTGTTTTTCCTCGCCGCTGATCCGTTGCAGCGGGTCGCCGATACGGATCGTGCAGATGATGGGCAGCGGGACGTGTTTGCCTTTTGGCATGGAGCGATGCAGGTTTTCCAGGTAGATCGGCACCAGGTCAACCTCGGGGAACGCCTCGGCCAAGCGATACAGCCCCGATTTGAATGGACCGGGCAACGCCTGGCTGCCGCGCGTGCCTTCCGGAAAGATGATGATCGAATGGCCCGCGCGCACCACGTCGAAAATCGGCTCCAGCACGTTGACGCCGGGCGCCGGGTTGCGCTCGATCAGCACCGCATTCAGGCCTTTCTGCGAGATGTACGACAGAAACCGGTTTTTGCCCCAGTAGTCCGCCGCCGCGACCGGTTTCACGTTCACGCGGGCTTCCGGTGGCAGGGCGGCGATGATTGCCAGGGTGTCCATGTGGCTGGAGTGATTGGCGAAATAGATGCGCTGGCGCGTCAGGTCCGGCGGGCTTTCCCATCGGGCCGTGACGCCGATGAGGAATCTAAGAACAGAAATCAGCGCGTTACTGATCCACATGGTGAGTCCCCTTGAGCTGGCGCGAGATGGCCAAAGTTCGCGTGACGCAGGTCGCGGCGGATCCGGCGGCGATGATGACCAGCGCGATCAACAGCACGTAGTGAGTGCCATAAACGGTGGCCTCGACGGCATTCAACAGAAGTCCTGCGGTCATCACGGCCATTCGGTGCTGCTTGGCCATGGGGCCCATGAAGCTTTGCTTCAGGCCAATCGAGCCGCCAAACACCCTGACATAAGCCGTCAGTGCCGCGGCCAGCGCCGCAAACCAGCCGAGATCGGCGTACCCGATGGCATACCCCAGCGCGACGATCAGCAGGCTGTCGGCAATGCGGTCGGGGAATTCGTTGTAGAGGCTGCCGATGTCGGATTTCTTGCCGCCCTCGATCGCCACCATTCCGTCGAAGAGGTTGCACAGCAGGCGCAATTGAATGCCGACGGCGCAGAGGATCGAGCCGATGAGCCCGTTATCGATATTCAGTGCCACCGCCCCGGCGAGCGCGAAGGCGATGCTGGCGACGGAGATCTGATTGGGGGAAATGTCTCGTTTCACCAGAAGGTCGGTGATGTGTTTCGCCCAGCCCGCAGAGCGCGTCTTGATGGGCCTTCGGTTGTCATCCATTTGCCAATATCCATATAAGTGTCGGTTGCTATCGGGTGCGCCACCGCGGCACGTTGCGCGACGGTGCCCGACAATATAAAGGCTTTCCTGCGCCATTGGGCCGTTTGTAGGAGCGAGGCTTGCCCGCGAAGAACGATAACTCGTTTCTCAAGTGGAACCGCTTAACGGCCTTCGCGGGCAAGCCTCGCTCCTACAAAAGCTAAATCGGCAACTTCAACTCCGCACACAACCCACCGCCATCACGGTTGCTCAACGTCAACGATCCCCCGATCGCCAACGCCAATTGCTGCGCTATTGCCAGCCCCAGACCGGTTCCGCCGGTGCTGCGGTTGCGCGAATTCTCTACCCGATAAAACGGTTCCATTACGTGGGCCAGGTCCTCTTCGGAAATGCCCGGTCCGCGATCCATGACCTTCACCGAGAGCAGGCCGTTTTTCGCTTCCACCCACAACTCGGCGGCCCCGGCGAACTTCAGTGCGTTATCCGTCAGGTTCACCAAAACCCGCCGCAAGGCATGCGGCCGGGTGTCGATCACCGCAGCACTTTTGCCACCCAGTTGCACGTCCTTGCCCACGTCCTGATAGTCAAACACCAGGCTGTCGAGGAATGAGTCAAGGTCGGTGCGGCGGCTCTCCTCAGTGGCGCCGTGAACGCTGCGGGCATACGCCACGCCTTCGCGCACCAGATGCTCCATCTCACTGAGGTCGCTCCACAGTTTGTCTTTCTCGCTGCAGTCGTCCATGAATTCGGCACGCAGCTTCATGCGGGTGATCGGGGTTTGCAGGTCGTGGGAAATCGCCGCCAGCAGTTGCATGCGCTCCTTCAAGTACGCGGCGATGCGAGCCTGCATCGAATTGAAGGCGATGGCGGCGTGGGCGACTTCGGTCGGGCCTTTTTCGTCCAAGAGCACCGCATGGGTGTTGGGATCAAGGTTGTCCACCGCTTCGGCAAGGCGAGTGAGGGGGCGGATGGCGATTTTGACGGCCAGCCAGGTGCAGATAATCATCAGCGCCAATTGGCCCAGCAGAACGATGGGCAACCACGGCGACAACGGCACCATCGATGGCCTGACGTCGATGGTCACCGGGCTGCCGTCCGCCAGTTTCAGGTGCACCTGAAAATGCTTCTGCTCGCCGGGAATGTCCGTCACGGTCATCGGGTAATCCTTGCCGATGGCGTCCTTGATCGATGTCATCGCGATGGGCGTATCGCTCATGGCCACGCCCGGCGAACCCTCGTCGAGCAAATAACGGTAGTTGCGGCGGTTCAGTTGTTGCAGCCAACTCATGCGTTCTTCGGCCGGCAAGCGGTCAAGGATGGCAATGGAGGTCGAGACGTCGGTTTCCAGGTTACCGAGCATGGTGTTTTTTGCGCTTTCGTAACGTTCGTAATACTGCGCACCGAAGGACAGCGCCTGCGCAAGGATCAGGCCGATCAGAAAAATCAGCGAGAGGCGCGAGGCGAGGGTGCGGGGCCAACGAAGGGTGACGTTCATGACGGCGCACCGAGCACTTCCACCTGCAGGGAAAACACATAGCCCTCACTGCGCACGGTTTTGATGTAGGCCGGTTCCCGGGCATCGTCCAGCAAGCGTTGGCGCAAGCGGCTGACCAGCAAGTCGATGGAACGGTCAAACAGGTCGGCGTCGCGGCCCTGGGTCAGATTGAGTAGTTGGTCGCGATTGAGCACCCGCTGCGGGTGATCGAGGAACACTCGCAGCAAACGGTATTCCGCGCCGCTGAGCGCGACCATGGTGCCGTCTTCATCCAGCAAGTGCCGGGCCGACGTGTCGAGGCGCCAGCGCCCGAACGCCAGCAGACGACCGCTTTCGGTGACCACCAGGTTTGGCGGCAGCATCCGCGTGCGGCGCAGTACGGCGTTGATTCGGGCGAGCAGTTCACGGGCGGCGAACGGCTTGACCAGGTAATCGTCGGCGCCCATTTCCAGGCCGATGATGCGGTCGGTTTCGTCGTTGCGGGCAGTGAGCATCAGCACCGGCGTGGCCTTGTGTTTGCCGGCGCGCAATTCGCGGCAAAGCATCAGGCCGTCGTCGCCCGGCATCATGATGTCGAGCACGATCAGGTCCACCGGCGTGGACTCAAGGAAGCTGCGCATCTGGCGTCCATCGGCGACGACCGTGGTGCGCAGGCCGTTCTTCTTGAGGTAGTTGCCTACCAGTTCCCGGATCTCGCGGTCATCGTCCACGATGAGAATGTGATCGACGTGTTCCATGGGGCCAGGCCTCTATCAATGGGGGATGTTGCGCAGTCTATCGAGCCTTGGCCCGCTCGCCCGCAGCCCTTTGTATTGCAGTGTATCTGGCGTAGCGGCGGATACACGCGAACGCAAAAATACGATTTTTCAGGGGTTTTGTATCGCTCTGTATCAGGGGCCGGCTTTGATACGTACCGATTTACACGCGGCTGTTTTCGACACAGACGAGATACCTCGCGAGCTTCTAATGGGTTCCATCGAGGCAACCCACACCGCCTCGGCTCAATTGAACGACCTAGCCATTGAAGCCTTGAGGAAACCGCCATGAACACCAAAGCCATCTACGCCGCTTGCCTGTTTGCCGCCCTGAACATCTGCACCTTGTCGGCCCGTGCCGAAGCCACCGATGTCAGCGCTAAAACCTACACCTACGGCACCCACCTGGACATCAAGAAAGTGGTGTCGTTGAAAGAGGACGCCACGCCTTCCTGCGGGGTTGTGAATGCCCAGCTGACTTACTTGGACTCCCAGCACAAAACCCAGGTGCTGGATTACCGAAAATTTGCCGACGGCTGCAACGCGGACAACTGAGTCCTTCGCTGACCGATTGCCACCCCCCTTTGAAACAGGAAGAACACCATGAATAACGTCACCCGCTTTTTGACCGCTGTTGCTTTCTCCGTAGCCGGCGCGGCGGCCCATGCCAATGCCGCTGTTGAACAGAAAAGCTGTGGCAGCGCGACCTGCTTCCAGCTGACGCCGGTGGCGGAGCAGGGCGGTCATGCCTTCCTTGCACAGGACGGTTCAAGCCGCACGCCGCAAGGTCAGTTGGTGGCAGAGAACGGCGCTAGCCGCACGCCACAGGGGCAGTTGCTGGATAACCAAGCGGTCTGAACACTGTTTTGAGCCCACCATCAATCCTTGTGGGAGCGGGCTTGCTCGCGAAAGCGGAGTGTCAGTCAACATTAATTTTGAATGTACTGGCCTCTTCGCGAGCAAGCCCGCTCCCACAGGGGATTGGTGTGAATCGCCCACCCCCTCTCATGTTTAGGTGATCCCATGTTTCTCATCGCTTTCCTGGGCGGCATATTGACCGTCCTCAGCCCCTGCATCCTCCCGGTTGTGCCGTTCCTGTTCGCCGGTGTCAAACGCACGCGTTCATCCATCCTGCTCACCCTCGGCGGCATGGTCCTGACCTTTGCCCTGATCTCCAGCCTGGCCGTGGTCAGCAGCGAATGGGTGGTGCAAGCCAACAACACCGGTCGCCACGTCGCCCTCATCGTCATGGCGTTGTTCGCCCTGTCGCTGATTTCCGCCCGTGTCGGTGACTGGATGGCCCGTCCCTTCGTGGCGCTGGGCAATCGCCTTGATCCCGACACCCGCAAAATGTCTGGCCCGCTGGGTTCGGTCATGATCGGTGTGGCCACAGGGCTGCTCTGGGCACCGTGTGCCGGACCGATCCTCGGGGTGATTCTCACCGGCGCCATGCTCCAGGGCGCGAACGCACAGACCAGCCTGTTGCTGCTGGCCTACGGCTTGGGCAGCGCGCTGTCCCTGGGCACCTTGATCTTCGCCGGTCGCGGCCTGGTCAATCGCTTGAAGGCGTCGATCCCGGTCACCGGTTGGCTGCGTCGTGGTGCCGGTGTTGCCGTGCTGGCCACCGTGGCGGTGATTTCCACCGGTGCCGACCGGACACTGCTGGCCGGCACCTCGTCCGAAGGCGTCAGCACCCTCGAGAAAGGCGTGCTGGAAACCGTGCCGAAAATCGTCGACTACTTCGTCAGCAAGGCCAAGGCCGACTCCATGGACAATGCCCAAGGCGCCATGCCGTCGCTGTCCGGTGCCGTTCAGTGGCTGAACTCGCCAGCGCTGAGCAATGATTCGCTCAAAGGCAAAGTGGTGCTGGTGGACTTCTGGACCTACGACTGCATCAACTGCCAGCACACCTTGCCGTATGTGAAGGACTGGGCGAAGAAATACGAGAAGGATGGCCTGGTGGTCGTCGGCGTCCACACCCCTGAATACGGTTACGAGCGCATCATCGACAACGTCAAGGATCAGGTCAAAGAGCTCGGGATTACCTACCCGGTGGCCATCGACAACAACTACGCGATCTGGCGCGCCTTCGACAACCAGTACTGGCCCGCTCACTTCCTGATCGACGCCAAGGGCCAGGTGCGTTACACCCACTTCGGTGAAGGCGCCTACGAAACCCAGGAAAAGATGATTCAACAGTTGCTGGAAGAGGCCAAGGCACCTTCGGCGTAACCCTTGACATCAATGGCTCATAGGCTGCGCGCCGTGGGCCATTGGTTTTTTCTCCTGATTGCGCCGCCACGCCGCCGGTGGCGCGCCGTACTCTCGACGAAAGGCACGGCTGAAGGCCGTGTCGGTCTGGTAGCCCACCTCTTCGGCAATCCACATCAACGAACGGTTACTGCTGCGTAACAGGTTGGCCGCCAGCAACATCCGCCATTGCGTCAGGTACTGCATCGGCGAACTCCCAACCAATTGCGCAAAGCGTTCCGCCAGCACCGACCTTGACGTGCCGGCGGTCCGCGCCAGTTCATCCAGGGTCCAGGCGTGACAGGGTTTTTTGTGCAGCGCATTCAGGGCAGCACCGACAATCCGGTCGCCCACACCCGCCAGCCAACCGGTCCGGCCTTCACCGTGTTCGTTCATGTACAGGCGCAACACCTCGATGAACAACACCTCGGCCAGTTTCGCCAGCACACTTTCGCCGCCGGGCCTGGGCGAGCGTGCTTCGGCCAGCGCATAACGGACCGATGATTCCAGCCAGATTCCGGCATTTGAGCCGCGCACATTGACCCGGACCACCGCCGGCAACCCCGTCAGCAACATGCCCGCCAACCGCGTATCGCACGCCAGATAACCGCACACCAGCCGCGTGACCGCGCCGCCACCGCCGTAACTCAGTTGCCGGGGACGGCGCGCCAGCACCACGTCCAGCCGCTTGCCCGTGACCGGCGTCAGCCCCGGTTGCGAGCTCATGCGATGGGCGTCGCCCTGAGGGAACACCACCACATCGCCGGCGGTCAGGCGCAGCGGCGGATCGTTTCCCATCTCGACAAAGCACTCGCCTTCGGTGATCAAGTGAAAAATCACCACCCGCTCGGCACCGGGCTCCAGAAAGGGGGCGGCCGTGTCGGCGCTGGGCGACTGGTAGCACCAGGGCGCCGTGAACCTGGCATTGATGAAAATCGCACCGACCAGGCGAACGACGCGCAGGGTTTGGGACAGGGCGTCCATGGTGGCTTCCCGTGCGGCTGAGGGCTTTCTGATTGTGAGCGCGTTGCCGCGTAACGTGAATTCTCCGGACGATCGGGCAGTGTTGCCCGACGATCGGGCAGGACGCCGGCCCGCGCCGGAGCGATAGTTTGCCTACAGGGCCACTGCCGACCCTGTCATCAATAACAAGAACGAGAGGTTGCCATGCCAAAGTTCGTCATAGAACGCGAGATCCCAGGTGCTGGAACACTGTCAGAAAGGGATTTGAAAGCGGCTTCGCAAAAGTCCTGCCGGGCGTTGCGCGATTTGCCGCAGGTGCAGTGGCTTCAGAGTTATGTCACGGGCGACAAGTTGTACTGCGTGTACATCTCGCCAAGTGAGGCGCTGATCCAGGAGCACGCCAGGCAGAGCGGTTTCCCGGCCAACCGCATTTCCCAGGTCACGAACATCATCGATCCCACCACGGCGGAATAAGCCGGGCCTGCGTTCCAATCCTTACGGAGCAGATTTAATGAGTACCCCCCTTGATCTCACTGCCCTGAAAAACCGTCAGATGGCCTCTTGGGCCAGCGGCGACTACGCCGTGATCGGCACCACCCTGCAGATCGTCGGCGAGCAACTGGCCGAAGCCTGTGACTTGCTCTGCGACGAGCGGGTGCTGGACGTGGCCGCCGGCAACGGCAATGCGACGCTCGCCGCCGCACGCCGAGGGTGCAACGTTACCTCGACCGACTACGTGGCCGCGCTGCTGGAACGCGGCGAAGACCGGACCCGGGCCGAGCGCCTGGAAGTGACCTTCCAGGTCGCCGATGCCGAGGCGCTGCCCTTCGAGGACGCCAGCTTCGATGCCGTGCTCTCGACGTTTGGTGTGATGTTCACGCCGGACCAGGCCAAAGCCGCTGCGGAATTGGCGCGGGTCTGTCGCCCCGGTGGCCGCATCGGCCTGGCCAACTGGACGCCTGAAGGTTTTGTCGGCCAGATGTTCAAGACCCTGGGCCGTCATCTGCCGCCACCAGCAGGCGCGCAACCGCCTTCAAATTGGGGAACCGAAGCCTGGTTGCACACGCACTTCGATGAGCGCGACTTCCAGGTCCAGGTGACGCGCCGCACCTTCAACTTCCGCTATCGCTCGGCGGCGCACTTCATCGACACATTCCGCACCTGGTACGGCCCGGTCCACAAAGCCTTCGCGGCGCTGCCTCCCGAGAGTGGCCAGGCCTTGGAAAGCGACCTGACCGGACTGATCAACAAGATGAACCGGGCGGGAGAGAAGTCGCTGGTGGTGCCGAGTGAATACCTGGAGGTCGTCATCACCCGGCGCTGACCTATCAACACAATCCCAATGTGGGAGCGGGCTTGCTCGCGAAAGCGGTGTGTCAGGCACCATTCGTATCGACTGACACGACGCCTTCGCGAGCAAGCCCGCTCCCACAGGGGATATGCGGTGTTTTGCAGGGGGCGGTCACTCATCCACCCGCTCGGTATGCACCACCCACACGCTGCAGGGCATTTTGTACAGCAGGTGCTCCACCGTGCTGCCGATCAACCGGCCCAGGCCGCGATGGCCGACCCGGCCCATGACAATCACGTCGACGTCATAAGCATCGGCATAGCGGGTCAATACCTTGGCCGGGTTGCCCATGATCATGTGCCGCTGCTCGGGCGCTATACCGTTGCGCTCGGCCAATTCATTGAAGGCGTCTTCCTGGTAGTCGAACAGGGTCTTGGCCTTGCCGGAATTGAAAAACGCCGAGCCGTTGTCAAAGCCGAACTCGTCCGCGCTGATGGAGGAAAGGTCGTAGGCGTAGAGCACGTCCAGCTCGGCATTACAGGCACTCGCCAGTTTCGACGCTTCGTGCAGGATCCGGTCATTGAACGTTTTGTAGTGATCGTCGCGATGAAAAGGGTCGACCGCCGCGACGACCCTACGTGGCAGGGCGTGAACCGCATGGCTGACAAAATGCAGCGGCACCGGGCATTCACGCAGCAAATGCACGTCGAGCGGGGTAAACATCAACCGCGACAGCAGCGATTCATGCTCTAACGCCTTAATCAGCACGTCCATCGGCTGTTCTTTGAGGTGAATCAGGATTTCTTCCAGCGGGCGTTCGACCCACGCCACCTCCGTGGTGACGTGCACCCCAATCTTGCGCAAGGGCCGGGCCTGTTCTTCGAGCCACTGGCGGTGTCGATCGACGTAGCCCAGACGCATCTGTTCCAGGGCCTTTTCGTTGACCAGGCTGGCGGTGGCCAGGCCTTCCAGGTAATCGAACGCCACGATGTGCAACGCCGCGTCTTCGGCCTTGGCCAGCGCCGCAGCCCTGTCGAAGGCGGGGCTGTGTTCCATCAGTGGCGAGGCGACCAGCATGAAGCGTGATTGACCAGACATGGCAAACCTCCCGTGGGTGAACGAAGAGATAGCAGTCTTTAAGTATTGACCATGATCGACCTCCCGTCCGTCAGACTGGTGCAGGTTGGGTGGGCGTGCCAGTCAGAGGGAGGACAGACGCCGTTCCATGATGATCGTGCGCTCGGCACCGTGGAATTCGTCGCGGACTTTTCGAAAGCCCAGCTTGAAGTAGAAGGCTTCTGCGGTGATGGAAGAGGGGACACGCAATATTTCGATTTTCGCTTCTGTGGCGATGGACTCGATCGTGGCAATCAATTGCCGGCCGAGGCCGCGCCCTTGTTGCGCGGGGTCGACAAACACGCTGCGTACAACATCGCGATCAAGGCTGGCCGTGGCCACGACACGACTGTCGATTGTTGCGACGAAGACCTGGCGTTGGGTCAGTAATGTGCGAATGGACTCGGTGGAAAAGCTTTTTTCCACCTGCGCGATGATGTCGGGTGGGTAGTCCAGGGCATTGGACTGGCGTAGCGACCGGATGATGACCTGGCTGATGGCGGACGCGTCAGCCGGGGTGGCGGGCCGTATTTGCGGTTTCATAGTGCTACCTCAGTCCTTTGAACACCCTGAAAACCCTGTGGGAGCGGGCTTGCTCGCGAAGGCGGCGTGTCAGTCAACATCATTATCGACTGACACGCCGCCTTCGCGAGCAAGCCCGCTCCCACAGGGGGAACTAGGCAATCCGGGCACCGCGTGCTGCCAACAGCTCCCGCAACACAGACCGATGGCAATGCGCTTCATCCTCGCAATAACACCCAACCGCCAGTGAGGTTTGATGGGAGAGGGCAGCCAGCAGATCCAGCAACTGACTGGCTGCGGGCTGGTTCATTTCCGCCTTGAACTTGCGCCGAAAGGCCTCCCAGGCTTTGTCATCCTCGGCCGCTTTGGCTTCGGCCACCAATTCAGCGCTCGGCGACAGCAGTGGCTGCCACACATCATAAAAGTCCCGACGGGCGAACTCGGCCTTCGGTACACCGCGAGGTGGGCGGCGTACCGTGCCGATCCGCAAGCCTTCATCAGGCAAGTGCGGCGAGCCGAGTCGAACGATACGGATGGCCATGCCGCGTTACTTGTGGCGCGATCCGTCGAACCACTCCATGGCGGTGCGCCAGATGCAGATCCCCAGGAAGTAAGCCGACATCAGCAGCCAGAGCCCCATGACCATCGGGTTGACGACCGGATGGTTGACCACCAGCGACAAGCTGCACAGCAGCCAGATGGCGGTCACGGCGATGTTGATCGGCATGAACTTGCGCACGCGGAACGGGTGCAGGAACTTCATTCGGGTCACGGTCAGCAAGGCCAGGCCGATGACGGTCAGGAAGGTAATCCACGGCGACGGGGCGATGATGTACAGGCACAGGGCCACGACGTTCCAGGCGGCAGGGAAGCCCTGGAAGTAGTTGTCTTTGCTTTTCATGTTGACGTTGCAGAAACAAAACAGCGACGAGACCAGAATCAGCGACACGGTCAGCAGCAGCGTGTAGTCCGGCAACGGGATGTAGCGATAGATGAACAGCGCGGGGATAAACACATACGTCAGGTAGTCGATCACCAGATCGAGGATCGATCCATCGAAACTCGGCAGCACCGACTGCACATTGACCTTGCGCGCCAGGGCACCGTCCAGGCCATCAACGATCAGGGCCACGCCCAGCCACAGCAAGCAATTGGTGGCCTGGTTTTCCAGCAAGGCGAGGGTGGCGAGGAAGGCAGTGACCACGCCGGTGGCGGTAAAAGCATGGGCGCCCCATGCTTTGAGCCTGGCGATGTGTAGGGTGGATATCACGGGGGCGTTCTCCAGAAAGTGAAGCAAGCCAGTCATCACCCTCGTTATCAAGGGCGGCGGCAAAGCGGTTCGGTTGCAGGTATCGACCGGAAATCCGGGAATAAGGTTCACCGTCTGTAAATCTTAGCTGGGCCGGCAAAAAATACTTCGGATTAATCTGTAGTGCTGTTCACTCAGGCGCGGTGCTTCAGTCACACCCGTTTTAGTGGCGAGGGAGCTTGCTCCCGCTGGGCTGCGAAGCGGCCCCAAAAAATGTACAACAACGCCGGTTTTTGTGAGTGCTACGGACTAAAGCGGGACGGTGCGGCGTTACGACAAGCTCCCTCGCCACAAGCCAGACGGTGGTGGCGCATTTGCCGGCGAGGACTATTGTTGCCTGACCGGGTCACTCCCATCGATGAGGATGTCGTCATGAACACCAGCGATTTGCTCGAACAACTCCTGCGGGCCGGCCAGGGCCCCGGGGCGCAACAGGGTGGCGCATCCGCTCAGGGAGGCCTCGGCGGCGGTCTGGGTGGATTGCTCGGCGGCTTGTTGGGCGGTGGCGCGGGCTCAAGTGCGGGCGGCGGCGGATTGGGTGGCTTGCTCGGTGGCCTGCTCGGCGGCGGCTCACCCATGGGCGGCTCGACCCGGACCCGCTCGGGTGGCGGCACCAACTATACGGCCCTGGCTTCACTGGGGATGATGGCGTTCCAGGCGTATCAGGCGTGGCAACGCAGTCAGGCAGCTGCGCCGCAACAGGCACCGCGCACGGTCGACTTGTTATCTGGCCCGGAAGTGGAGGACCACAGTCATGCTGTGCTGCGAGCGTTGATCGCTGCGGCGAAGGCCGATGGGCGGATCGACGATGCTGAGAAACACATGATCAGTACCGAAATCGGCCGCCATACCGATGACCCGCAATTGCAACAATGGCTGGATGCCGAAGTTGACCGGCCGCTGGATGCAGCCGATGTCGCGCAATCGGCGACGGATCCGGCGATGGCGGCGGAAATGTACCTGGCCAGTGTGATGCTGGTAGACGATCAGCAGGTTGCCGAGCGCAGCTATCTGGATGAGCTGGCTGCGGCGCTGAAGATTGATCCTGAGTTGCAAGTGCATCTGGAGCAGCAGGCCAAGGGCGGCGTGGCGTAACGTGTGCCCGCAAACATCGGGTTGTCTTTCAGGCCGCCTTCGCTAGCAGGCTAGCTCCCACAGTGGGTCTGCGGTGTGCGCTAGATCCCTTTGGGAGCTAGCCTGCTAGCGAAGAACGATAACGCGGTCAAACAGCAGGTTTGGGTACCAGGAAAATAACCCCGTGCGCTTCGCCAATCACCAGTATCCGCGGCAAATCCTCCGGCACCCGTAGCTGATCCACCGCCGCAAAAAACTGCCCGCCGCGTGGATCCGACACCACACCGATCATCTTCGCGGTAGGGCTGATGTTCTTGTAGGCGTGGATCGAACCCCCGGGGATATGCACGTAACCCCCGGCCGAGACGGTGGTGGACTTGCCCGCCACGGTCACTTCGACTTGGCCGTCGACCACATAAAACGCTTCGTCCCACGGATGAAAGTGCGGTGGCGGACCACCGCCTTGCACGCCTTCCTGGATATGCATTTCAAAGGGCTTACTGAGGTCGCCGCCCGCGAGGATGGTGATCGCCTCGCCCACGACGTTCACCGGCGCCGGCGATTGCTCGATGACGTGCACCGTTCGCATGATTGCTCCCCGAAGATGAGTCAACACCCGCTGAGTATATGCCTGGTGCGCCAGCCGGGCGCCGCTGCACAGGCCCGTCCGTCAGGGCGATTTCAACGCCGATTGAATTTTTTTCCGCGAATATCGCTCTGCTGATGTAGAGACGTGTTGATTCAGCGTCCTGCCACTGGCCTCAGACCGAGAGATGCGCCCATGACTGCCCTGACACGACTTGAATCGCGGCCCGCCCACGAACACCCGATCCCGGCCGCCGGGAGCCTGAAACAAGCCTATGAACACCTGCTACTGGGCGCCGACCCCGAGCAACGGCGCGCACTCGCCCGAAGCTTCCTCGAGGCGCAGCTCGAACACGCCACTCACTTGCCTCAAGAGATGCCGACGGACCTGTCGGCCCTGCAATCGTTCGTCGAACAACACAGCGTCGACGTCGCCCGCCAATACGCCGACTACCTGCGACAACGCAAGGAAGGCGGGCCCCGGCAGTTCTTTACCAACAAGGCGCACGCGCTGTTTTTCCTGCACGCCGTTGCCCCGACCAAGCTGGTCGACGGCGCCTGGTTGTATGGCCTGTTGCGTCAGTGGCGCGACCCGCGTTTCGAAGGGCTGATCTGCACCTATCTGGAAGAGCTCGGCGACGGCAACCCGGCGCAGAATCATGTGGTGATTTACCGCAAGCTGCTCGCCGAACATGGCCTGCAAGACACCGGGGTGATTGCCGACGAGCATTACCTGCAAGGCGCGATACAACTGGCACTTGGCGAATCCGCTGACGAGTTTTTGCCCGAGGTGATCGGCTACAACCTCGGCTACGAACAACTTCCGCTGCATTTGCTGATCAGCGCCTACGAACTCAGCGAATTGGGCATCGATCCGTACTATTTCACCCTGCACGTCACCATCGACAATGCCAGCACCGGCCATGCGCAAAAAGCCGTGCAGTCGGTGCTGCAACTGCTGCCGGTGGAAGGCGATCGCGAAGACTTTCTGCACCGGGTGGCGCTGGGTTATCGCCTCAATGATCTGGGGCAGGGCAGTCGCGCGATCATCGAGTCGTTCGACCTCGACGCCGAGTTGCTCAACATGCTTGAACGCAAGCGCCCGTTTGGCCAGCACATGCATTCTGACTACTGCCGTTTTGAAGGCAAGACCGTCAACCAATGGCTGTCCGCGCCGGAGCAGCTGCCAGGGTTCCTCGCCGCCATGGAAAACAAGGGCTGGATCAAACGTCATCAGGACCCGCAAGCCAGCCGCTTCTGGCAGTTGATCGAGGGTGACGGCGCCGCCATGTTCGGCGTGTTCAGCCCCTACGAAAAACAGCTGCTGCATGACTGGATTGCCGGTGATTGGACGCCTGAGCGCTCACCCCCAGCGGTTCGCCGAGGCACAAGTGTCGCGACAGAACCGGCAGTGCCCGACAACGACCCGGATATCCAAAGCCTGAAAACCGCGTTGGACGGGCTCGCCGCGCACGAGCAGATGCCGGTGCTGATCCCGTGGCTGTCGGCCCATCGGCATTCCCATCCGGCCGGTCTGATGGCCACGCGACGGTTCATCGAACTCAAATCCAGCCTGCGATAGGAGCACGGCATGAATCAGGAAGAGCAACTGGGCGCTGCCGATCTGGCGCTGGTGCAGCTGGGGCGCCGTTTGCAGGCCGATGGTTACCGGTTTATCACCCCGACGCCGCTCACCCACCAGCGGGTCAATGACCGCGCCTTCGGACAAAACGCCCGGACCTTGCGCGATGTGTTCGGCTGGTCCCGCTCGTTTGAACCGGATCTGCTGTCGACCGATGAACAGCGGCAGTTGCAGGAGGCGGGCGTGCTGCAAGAATGCAACGGCCGACTGAAAAGCCGCGTGCGCTGGTCCAGCCTCGATGATTTGCTGTTCGTGCACTCGGGGTTCCCCACCGATACGGCTGACGCGGTGTTTTTCGGGCCGGACAGCTACCGGTTCGCGCAGCTGATCCATGCCCATCTTCAACAAACCTTCGCGCCGATCCGGCGTGCCGTCGACATTGGTTGCGGCGCGGGTGTCGGGGCGATTGTGATTGCCCGGGCACGCCGCGATGCCGAGGTGCTGGCCGTCGATATCAATCCCGCAGCATTGCGCCTGACAGCGGTCAACGCGGCGCTTGCCGAAGTTGCTAACGTCACGGTCGAGGCCAGCGATGTGCTGCAGGATGTCGATGGCAATTTTGACCTGATCGTCGCCAATCCACCCTACATGGCCGATCCCGCCGAACGTGCTTATCGCCATGGCGGCGGCGCGCTCGGTGCGCAGTTGTCATTGCGCATTGTCGAGCAAGCGTTATATCGACTGGCACCCGGTGGCTCTTTGGTGCTGTACACCGGGGTGGCAATGATCGATGGCCAGGATCCGTTTCTCGAGGCACTGACCCCGCGCCTCGAATCGCCGATGTTCGGCTGGACCTATCGCGAACTCGACCCGGATGTGTTCGGTGAAGAGTTGCTGACACCGGGCTATCAACGGGTGGAGCGGATTGCGGTCGTGGCCTTGATCGTCACGCGCATCGGCCCAGGCATTGGGGGACGCGTCGAGCCAGCAGGTGCGCCATGAACAAGAATCTGGACGATTACAACCGCATGCGCGATTTCTCGGCGACCTCTGAACCCGCCGCGAAACGTTCGGGCAAGAAAACCGCGAAAGACCATGCCTTGCAGTTCTGTATCCAGAAGCACGATGCCTCGCGGTTGCACTATGACTTTCGCCTGGAACTCGATGGCGCACTGAAAAGTTGGGCCGTGCCGAAAGGCCCTTCGCTGGACCCCAAGGTCAAGCGCCTGGCGGTCCACGTTGAAGACCATCCGATCGATTACGCCACGTTCGAGGGCAGCATTCCCGAAGGGCATTACGGCGCCGGCGACGTCATTGTCTGGGACCGGGGCGTGTGGATCCCCCAGGAAGATCCGGCCAAGGCCTATGCCAAGGGTAAGCTCAAGTTCGAGCTGCAAGGCGAGAAACTTGGCGGCTTGTGGAACCTGGTGCGCACGCACATGCCGGGCAAGCAGGAGCAGTGGTTTCTGATCAAGCATCAGGACAGCGCTGCGAAACCGGAGAGCGATTACGACGTGGTCGCCGCCGAGCCCGACAGCGTGCTCAGTGACCGCACCATTGTCCCCAGAAAGGCGAAGACCGCCGACAAACCCAAACCGGTGAAGAAGCCGGTGCGCAAGGTCGTGGCTAAAGAGCCGTCAGCGCAACTCACCGGCGCTCACAAGGCCAAGCTGCCCGACCAGCTCAAACCGGAACTGGCGACGCTGGTGGAAAAAGCCCCGCAGGGCGAGTGGAGTTATGAGATCAAGTTCGACGGCTACCGGATCATGGCCCGCATCGACCACGACGAAGTGAAACTCTTTACCCGCAACGGCCACGACTGGACCCACAAACTGCCAAAACAGACCGAGGCGCTGGCCGCTCTGGGCCTCGAATCCGCCTGGCTCGACGGTGAAATGGTGGTGGCCAACGAACAGGGCGTGCCGGACTTTCAGGCGCTGCAAAATGCCTTTGAATCCAACCGTAGCGGCAACATCCTTTACTACCTGTTCGACATGCCCTACCTCAATGGCGTGGACCTTCGCGAGGTGCCGGTCGAGGAGCGGCGGGTCGCGCTGGCGACGGTGCTCAAACCCAATCAAGACCCGCTGCTGCGGTTCTCCGATGCGTTCGGCGAAGAGCCGGAAGCGCTGCTCAACAGCGCCTGCCAAATGCAGATGGAAGGGCTGATCGGCAAGCGCCTGGGGTCGCCTTACGTGTCCCGGCGCAGCAGTGACTGGATCAAGCTCAAGTGCAAGCATCGGCAGGAATTCGTCGTGGTCGGTTTCACCGATCCCAAAGGCGCGCGCAATGCCTTCGGCGCGTTACTGTTGGGCCTGCATGACCGCGACAGCGGCGAGTTGCGCTACGCCGGCAAGGTCGGCACCGGTTTCAACGAGACCACGCTCAAGCGCATTTACGAACAGCTCAAACCCTTGCAGGTGAAAAAACCAACGGTGGTCAACCCGCCGACCGGTTTCGACGCCAAGGGTGTGCATTGGCTCAAACCCGTGTTGCTCGCCGAAGTCGCATTCGCCGAGATGACCAAGGACGGGTCGGTGCGCCATGCCGTATTCCATGGCTTGCGCGATGACAAGCCTGCTGAAGGCATCACCGAGGAGCGTCCGAAAGCCGTGAAAGCCCAGACCAGCAGGAAAGCCGCCGCGGACAAACCGGCCGCCGTTGCGAAAAAGAAACCGGCCAAGGCAGCGCCCGCGCCCTCACAAATCGGCCTCGGCGACGGCAAGGTGCGTATCACCCATCCGGACCGGGTGATCGATGCGAGCAGCGGCACCACCAAAGTGCAGCTGGCGGAATATTACGCCAGCGTCGCCGAATGGATTCTGCCCGAGCTCAAGGATCGGCCCGTGGCGCTGGTGCGCGCCCCGGACGGCATCGCCGGCGAACTGTTCTTCCAGAAAAACGCCGAGCGCCTGGCCATTCCGGGCATCACGACACTGGACAAGGATGTCACCGGCCAACCGGTGATGATCATCAACAACGCCGAAGCGCTGATTGGCGCCGTGCAGATGAGCACCGTGGAACTGCACACCTGGAACGCCACCACGGAGAATCTCGACAAACCTGACCGCTTCGTCCTCGACCTCGACCCGGATCCGGCGCTGCCGTGGAAAAGCATGGTCGAGGCGACTCAGCTGACGCTGTCGGTGCTGGATGAACTGGGGCTCAAGGCCTTCCTCAAGACCAGCGGCGGCAAGGGAATTCACCTGGTGGTACCGCTGACCCGCAAGCTCGGTTGGGACGAGGTGAAGGACTTCAGTCACGCGATTGTCAGCCACATGGCGACGTTGCTGCCGGAGCGCTTTTCGGCGGTGTCGGGACCGAAGAATCGCGTCGGACGGATCTTCATCGATTACCTGCGCAATGGCCTTGGCGCCACGACCATTTGCGCCTACGCCGTGCGCACCCGCGAGGGGATGCCGGTGTCAGTGCCGATTTTTCGGGAAGAGGTGGCGCAGCTTAAGGGCGGCAATCAGTGGAATATCCACAACGTGCTCGAGCGACTGGTCGAAGTGGGTGATGAACCTTGGGCGGACCTGAAGAAAACCCGGCAAACCGTCACCGCCGACATGCGTCGGCGGGTCGGGATGAAAGCTAAGCGGTCGATGTAGGCGCTGGCGAGCGCGGCCCGAGGTTTCTCCAGCGCCTACAGTGGAGCGGTGATTACCTGATGAACGCCTGCAAATCGGTACCGAGTTTATCGATCGCCGCTTTGAAGTCCTTGGCAGTGATTTGCTGGCTAGCATTCGACAGTGTGCTGCCGAAGACTTTGCGCACAACCTTGGCCACTGTCTGGTTGTTGCTGGCGTCAATTAACTCCGCCTCGATGAACAGTGTGGTGTCCTGATCACGGTGGCCAGTGGCAGCGGAAACACCACCCACAACGGCGGCGACCGGAACCACTTCGTACCACTTCATGCCTTCGTTTTCGGCATTCACCCCGGTGATAGCCGCGCGCATGACCAGCGTTTTTGAACCCTTAGGCGCTGATTTTTCGCTCGATACCACCCGGTATTTCTGGCCCAGAATGCCTTTGACCTTGCTGGTCATGTAGCCCTGTATATCGCTCAGCGTCTGTTGGTTGACCCGCTCGTTGGGCTGTGGCGCCGGGTAGAGCTCCAGCGTGTTGAACGCCACCGTGTCATAAGCATTCGGATTCCACGACGGGCTCACCCAGCGCATCGCGGTTTCGCCGCTGGTGGTGGTGACTTGCTGCAAGTTGTTGTAGTTGGACAGGAAGCCTGAGTACTGGTCCTTTTCGGTGACTTTCGAGGTGCAGCCACCGAGTAGCAGGCTGGTCAATGCAACGCCGATGAACAATTTCCGGGACAGATTCATTGTGGTGTTCACTCCATGGATGTAGTCGTTTTTTTTTCGATTGCAGGGCATCAAAAGCGCCAGGTCATGTTTCCGGTCACCGCTTGAATCCAGGCATTGTCGAACTGACCGGAAGTTCGAACGCCCGACGTGGACTTGGTCTGGTCCACCGGCATGTCGCCAAGCCAGACCATGGCCCAACTGACGTTAATGTCGGTGACCTTGTTCAGAGCATAGGTGGCCCCGGTCGCAATGCGCCAGGATTCGCCCATGGGTGCGGAAAATGTACGGTTGTTGTCTGAAACGGCGCTGCTGTCATACGCCACGCCGACGTTCCATAACAGTTGCGCAGTGGCCTGGTATTGGGCACCCAAGGCGAGTTGCCAGGTGTCTTTGTAGTCGGCGTCGATCGTGGTTGATCGGGCGCCGGCTGCCGTGGTGTCGACCTGCACGGCGACTTCACCGAACTCAGACCAGTCCTGCCAGTTGACCGAGGCCAGCAATGCCCATTGCGGGTCAAGTTGCTGGAACAGGCTCAGGGTGACGGTTTGTGGCACGGTCATGTCGAGCTGGGTGTTCAGGCCGTCCAGACGATCCAGCCCCGGGCCATTGCCTTTGATATCCAGACCGTCCTCGAAGTCCAGATCGACCTTGCTGGTGTAGGCCAGGCCGATACGCGTGGCGGGTTGAGGGGCGTAGATCACCCCCACATTCGCGCCAAAACCCCAATCGTTGTCCTTGTATTTGAACTGGCCGTCGCTGCGGTCGGTGAATCCGAAGGGCGAGCGATCAATCGCGGTTTGCGCTTGCAGCATGCCGTACATGGCTTTCACACCGACGCCGACGGACCATTGCTCGTTGAAGCGATACGCCACGCTGGGCACAAACGACAAACCGGCGAGGCTGACGTTCTGCGCAAAATAGCGCCCGGACCAATCGTTGTCGTAATTGGCCGCCAAGCCGAAGTCGCCGTAATTGCCAAAACCGACGCTCCAGTGGTCATCGAGTTGATGGCTGATGAAAAAACTGCCGCCGGGAATCGGGTCGAGGGCGTTGCCACTGCCGCTGCCCGTGCCGTTGGTGTTTGAGTCGCGATCAAAGCTCAGGTCGCCATAGAGCACCTGCAATCCGCCGGTAATTTGCGTACCTGGCAGATAACTCATGCCCGCCGGGTTGCTGGCAATTGTTGAGGGGCCCTGGGCCCGGGCGGCGGCACCGGCGTTGGCCAGGCCGGCGTTATCTGTGCCGATTTCATAGAGCATGATGCCGCCGGCCTGGGCTTGCTGGCAGCACAGCGCAAGCAGGGTGAGGGTCGGCAGGGTGGCTGTTTTTAGCTGCATGGCGCTACCTCGGCAAATGTCCTTCACGAACGCGGGTGGCCGCTGTTGGCCACCCGTCTATCGACGGCCTACTTGGCCATTTCCGCCCGAGCCGCGGCGATTTTGGCTTTGACAGAGTCGAGGTTGAAGCTCGCGCCTTTTTGCATCGGTGGGTATTCAATCGCTGTTTCAGCCAGTTTGGCGACCTGTTGCTGAACGAACACGAAGCGCCAGAATTGGTACTTGAACCAGTCGAAGTACTGTTGGGAGCCTTGAGCCGCCTGGTTTTCCGGCCAGCCCATACGCTCGAACGGGTCGAGGCGAAGATTGGTCAGGATCGGCACGTCGACCGCCACTTTGGCGCCCATCCACCCGCCTGGCTGGTCGATAAAGCGATATTTGTAGTCGCCGATTCTCACCGCGCCCAGCGCACTCTCACCAAAGTAGAAGATTTCGTTACGGGTCGACGGACCTTTGCCGGTGATCATCGGCGTCTGGTCATAGCCGTCCAGGTGCACCTTGTAGGTGCGGTCGCCCAGTTGTTTGCCTTTGAGCAGTTCCTGGGTAATGTTGGGGTTGCCGGCCGCCGCGACCAGGGTCGGGAACCAGTCCATCCCGGACATGATGCCGTTGGCAATCTGATTGGCCGGCACCTTGCCAGGCCAACGGATGATAGCCGGAACCCGGAATCCACCTTCCATGATGGTGCCCTTGCCCATGGCAAACGGTGTGGTGCCGCCATCCGGCCAGGTGAAGTTTTCCGCGCCATTATCAGTGGTGAAAATCACGATGGTGTTGTCATCCATGCCGTCTTTTTTCAGCTTGGCCATGACGTCGCCGACGATGTCATCGAGCTGCGCCATGCCGGCTTCCTGCTCCGACCAGCCATTCTGCGAATTGCGCATCGCTTCGTACTTGTCGGACAGGTGCGTGACGATGTGCATGCGGGTCGGGTTGAGCCACAGGAAGAACGGTTTGTTGTCCTGTTTGGCCTTGTCGAGAAAGGCAAAGGCCTTGTCGCGGATTTCGTCGTCGACGGTTTTCATCCGCTCGGGATAGAGCGTGCCGGCGTCTTCGATTTTCTGTTTGCCGACCTTGCCCCAGCGCGGCATCACCGTGGCGTCGTCGGTGGCGGTGGCCCAGCTGTGCACCATGTTGCGCGGGCCAACGGTGGCCAGAAGTTCTTGCGGATAATTGGGGTGCGCCGGGTCTTCCATGGCGTCGAGGTGATAGAGGTAACCGAAGAACTCGTCGAACCCGTGCACGGTCGGCAGGAACTCGTTCAAGTCGCCCAAATGGTTTTTGCCAAACTGGCCGGTGGAGTAACCCATGGCCTTGAGTGCAGTGGCAATGGTGACGGCTTCAGCGGGAATACCAATCGGAGAACCTGCCTGGCCGACCGTGGTCATGCCAGTGCGGATCGGCAGTTCACCGGTAATGAAATTGGCACGCCCGGCGGTGCAACTGGCTTCGGCGTAGTAGTCGGTAAACCGCATGCCTTCAGCGGCGAGCTGGTCGAGGTTGGGGGTCCGGCCGGCCATCATGCCCTGGTTGTAAACGCCGATATTGGACCAGCCAATATCGTCGCCCATGATGACCACGATGTTAGGAGCGGGTTTGTCGGCCGCTTGGGTGATGCCAGGTAGACCTATTGCAGACAACAACATCGAAACAGCAAACAACCGAGATAATTTGGTCTGGTTCATGAGCAGCTCCTGCGTACTGGCGTAAATATCAAAGACAGGTCCCCGACCTTTCTTAAATGCGTATCCCCCGCAAGAGAGTAGGTATGAACTGGGAAACTTCCAGTAAAAAACTGCCGACCGTAAGCACTTGTCTCATGGGCTTTACAGCGTGGTCGGCTATTCGAATGGCAGGTGACATCTAATTCATGAAAGTGCCCGCGTCATCACACCGGGTTTCAGCTCAGATGTCCGCAAGGAACGGAAAATAATCCGTTGCAGCGCAAACACCGTTGCTACGCTTAAATTCCTGACACGACCTCTATGGAGAGCAAGCGATGTCACACCACCTGCATCTTTTTCGGTTGTTCTACTTCGGTCTGGTCATGGGCGTGTTCGTCCCCCCCTTGTACGCGGCCCAAACCCTGGCAGCCGATTCCCCGGAGGGGCAACTGGAGCCCAAAGCGCTGGAGGTCTTGAAGTCCATGAGCGCCAGGCTAGCGGGCACCGAAGGCTTAAGCTTCAAGGCCGTCACCACTTACGAGAAACCCAGCCGTCTGGGGCCACCCTTGGCCTACAACACCGTGGCACTCGTTAACGTGCAGCGCCCCGACCGCTTGCGGGTGTTGACCTCGGGTGATGGCCCTGCGACCGAGTTCTATTACGACGGCAAGCAAGCCTATGCCTTTGAGCCGAAAGAAAAACTGCTGGCACAAGCGCAGGCGCCTGCCACCATCGATGCAACCCTTGAGGCCGCCTACCAGCGTGCGGCTATCTATTTTCCTTTTACCGATGTCATCGTTGCCGATCCCTACAAGGATCTGAAAAGGGATATGCGCCTGGCGTTTTACATCGGTCAGTCCACAGTGGTAGGCGATACCACGACGGATGTCATTGCTTACGCCAACGATGTGGTGTTCGTCCAAGCCTGGATCGGCGCGCAGGACAAGCTGCCGCGCTTGTTGCGTGCGGTGTTTCGTGATGATCCCACTCAATCCCGGCATCAGGTCGCGTTCAGCGACTGGAAACTTGAATCGTCGCTGCCTGCGGATTTTTTCAAGCCCGAGCATATCGAGGATGCGCACAGGATTCAGTTTGCTCCACCGCCCGACCTACGTGCCCCGCAAGGGGTCAAACCACCGGTCGCAACACCCTGAGCGAGGAGACTGAAACATGAACAGATCGACCTTTAAGTTCGCCGGCCTGTTGGTTGCGGCACTCACGTGCAATCAAGCCGCGGCCTGGTCGCACGCGTCCAGCTTCGGTCATTCATCCGGTGGCGGTGGTTCCTGGAGTCACTCCGGTGACTATGGCTCGGCGTCGGGTGGCAGTGGTAGTTGGAGTGGATCGAGTAATCGAGGCGGGACGGCGTCCGGCGGCAGTGGCAGTTGGAGTGGCTCAGGCTATCGCGGTGGCTCGGCTTCGGGCGGTGGCGGTAGCTGGAACGCCCACGACGAGAATGGTGGAAACGCCTCCGGCGGCGAGGGTTCGTGGCACGGCACCGGAGCCGAAGGCGGCACGGCTTCCGGGGGCGAGGGTGCATGGCATGCTCAGGGTGAGTATGGCGCCAGTGCCAGTGGTTACCATGCCGGCGGAGAGGGTACGACGGTCTACCATCCGGCGACCTACGGCACCAGTTACTACCATCCGCCGACCGCTGTTTATGCCAGCAGTGGTTGCTACAACTGCGGTTACAACCAAGGTGTGAACCCCGCTGCCGCAGCTGCTGTAGGGGTGGTGGCTGGAGCCGCCGTCGCCACTGCGGCCAATGAGAATGCCAACAACAACGCCTACGGTGCTGGCTATAACGCGGGAATGACGGCCTCCGCGCCGCCGACCATGCCCATGGGAACCACATTCGTCAGCCTTCCTTCCGGGTGTGGGCTGAGGGCGGTCTCAGGCGGGACTTTTTATCAGTGCGGTAATTCGTGGGTGCGGCCTGCCTACGGTGCCAATGGCGTGTTCTACACCGTGGTACCGATGCCGTAATCCGGAGTTGAGACATGTTGATCAAGCAACCGAATTACTTGCTGTGCTGTTGCAGTGTCTGCATGGCACCCTTTGGGCTGGCACAGGCGGAAGATTCTGCCGAACTTGCCAAAAAGGCCCTCAACCCGATTGCGGCGATGTACAGCCTGCCGATCCAGTACACCTGGGACCAGAAGATGGGTGCATCGGGCGAGGGCATGCACAGCGTGACCAACATTCAGCCAGTGTTGCCCTTCGAGTTGAACAGCGAATGGAACCTGATCTCGCGCACGATTCTGCCGGTGATTGATCAGCATGGCCTGGCCCCGAATGGCGCTGCGGACAAGTCGGGTATCGGCGACGTGACTCAGAGCTTTTTCTTCTCTCCCAAGGCGCCGACGCACAGTGGCTGGATCCTCGGGGGCGGGCCGGCGATTCTGATTCCCAGCGGCAGCGACAGTCTGTTAAGCAGTCGCCAATGGGGGCTTGGCCCCACAGGGGTGGCACTGAAGCAATCGAACGGATGGACCCGAGGTATTCTGGCCAATCACGTCTGGAGCCTGAACGGTGAAGGATCGAATGGTGCACAGAAGGTCAACCAGACGTTCCTGCAGCCGTTCCTGTCATACACCACTGCCACCTACACCACCTTCGGGGTCAACACCGAGTCGATTTATAACTGGCAAACCAAGGAGTGGGCTGTCCCGGTGAATGCGACGGTCACCCAACTGCTGAAAGTGGCGGGGCAACCGTTTACGATCCAGGTCGGGCCACGCTACTGGGCCGACAGCCCGGAAGACGGGGCCCGGGGATGGGGCGTAAGGGCGGCGCTCACGTTTTTGTTCCCCAAGTGAATACTGCGCGCGGTGCAGCGCCTGCTCCACAGAACAAGCGCTGCACCGAACCTCAGCTGATCTTGCGCAACGAACCCTGCCAGTACTTTTCCCTGACCTGCCGCCGCAAAACCTTGCCGACTACTGAGGTTGGAAGTTCATCGACAAACACCAGCGACTTCGGCGCCTTGTAGCCACCCAGCCGGGTACGGGTTTGTGCGATCAATTGTTCTGCAGTGACCGATTCACCCTGACGCAGGATCACTTCGGCATGCACCGCTTCACCCCATTCAGGGTGCGGAATGCCGACGACTGCCGCCATCAGCACCGACGGGTGCGCTGCCAGTGCGGCCTCGACTTCCACTGCATACACATTAAAACCACCGCTGATGATCATGTCCTTGAGCCGGTCAACGATGTACAGGAAGCCGTCGCTGTCGATATAGCCCAAGTCACCGGACTTCCACGCGCCATCGTCGAACTCCGCCGCCGTGGCTTCCGGGTTTTCGTAATAACCCTTGATGATGGCTTTGCACCGGATACGGATTTCTCCGGTTTCGCCAACGGGTAGCGGTTGACCGTCCGGGTCGGCGATAAACACTTCAACGCCAGGCGTGGGTCGGCCTGCCGAGGACAGATGGCGCAGGGCGGTAGCATCACCCGGTTGATGCGCAGCCTTGTCCAGCGCCGCAATAATCATCGGTGACTCGGTGGCGGCGTAACCCTGCACGAAAATCTGCCCGAAACACTCCACCAGTTCACCCAGCTTGTCCGGACTCATCGGTGCGGCGCCATAGATCAGCGTTGTCAGCGACGAGAAGTCTTTCGGATCGGCCCGTTGCAGCTCCAGCAAGCGATACAGCACGGTCGGTACCAGGAAGGAATGGGTGACGCGCTCGCTTTCTACAATCTGCCGCCAGCTTTCCATGTCCAGCTGATTCAGGGTGATGTTGGTGCCACCGCCATAAACCGTAGGGAAGAACAGCATCAAGGTACCGTGTGACAACGGCGAGACGTGCAGCAGTCGTGTCGCGCTGGACAAGCCCAGATCGGTATTGATGAACGCCGCGTCGCGGCAGGCCATCCAGTTGTCGATGGAGTACATCGCGCACTTGCCTTTGCCGGTGGTGCCACCGGTGAAGCGCAACATGCAGATGTGCTGGTCGGTATCCAGGGTGACGTCGGTGTCCAGATCGGAGGCTGCTTCCACCATTGGCCAGAAGTTGTGAACGCCGGGGAGGTCGGCTTGCTCGGCAGTGGGCGGGTCCATCACGACGATGTCGCAACCCCGGCTGCGCAGCATGCCGTAGTAGCTGTCGAGCAAGCGTGTTTCGAGAAATACCACTCGCGGCCTGACCAGATCGATCTGTCGCGCATGTTCGTCGAGCGGATCGCGCAGGTTGGTCATGACCACTGTGCCTTCCTGCTTGAACGTGACGGGAAACATCATCAGGCTGAGGTTGTCGTTTTCCAGGATCAGCATGAAGCGTTCGCCCGTGCGAACCTGCAGCACGTTGCGCAGCACATCGGCCACGCGGTTGGTCAGCAAATGGTATTGCTCATAGGTGAAACGCCGATTGCGCTCTACGTTGACGATCGCCTCTTGGTCGCGATGACGCAGCGCGAGCAGGCGCATGATTCGGCTGAAATTCATTTTCATGGCGTGTTGGCCCTGTATGACTGACGCAATAAATCGAGGCGTTTACCGGGCACGCATGCGCGACGCGGCATCGAGGCGAATGGTTTCGCCGTTGATGTAGGCGTTCTCGATCAGGAAGGCGCAGCAATGGGCGAACTCACGCATGTCACCCAGGCGCTTGGGTGCTTCCATCTGGGCCTTCAGGGAGTCGAGGATTTTTTCGTCGAGACCGGCCACCATGGTGGTCAGGAATAGACCTGGTGCGATGGCATTGACGCGCACCCCAATCTCACCCAACTCGCGCGCCGCAGGCATGTTCATGCCTATCACGCCGGCCTTGGTCGCGGCGTAAGCACACTGACCGACCTGGCCTTCATAGGCGGCACCGGACGATACGTTGATCACCACGCCGCGCTCTTCGCCGGCTTCAGCCTCGTTGTTGGCCATGTGCTCGGCGCACTTGGACATGACGTTGAACACGCCGTTGAGGTTGATCGCGGTGGCCAGGGCGAAGCGCGACAGGGGCGCTGCCTTGCCTTCCTTGCCCAGCACTTTGAAACCGTTGGGTACGGCGGCGCCATTGATGCACACGTGAATGGCACCGAAGCGGGCGATGACCGCATTGACCGCGTTTTGCACCGAGGCTTCGTCGCTGACGTCGGTCTGCACAAACATCGCCCGATCTGCGCCAATGTCGGCCACGGCTTTTTCCCCGGCCTCGATGTTCAGGTCGAAAATCGCCACACAAGCGGCTTTTTCTGTCACGAGGTAATGAGCAGTCGCCAGGCCCAGGCCCGATGCACCGCCAGTAATCACAACGACTTTGTCTTGAATACGCATGAGAGTGTCCTTGTTCGTTGCCCGGCACCTTGGGTGCCGGGTTGTTATTGTTGGGTGTCGAACAAACGGTTGATCAGAACGCGTTGACCCCGGTCAGGGCGCGGCCAATGATCAGTTGCTGGATTTGTGTGGTGCCTTCCGGAATCGGCACGATGATGGCTTCACGGGCGAGTTTCTCGACCAGGAAGTCGGTGGTGACACCGGCGCCACCATGGATCTGCACGGCCTGGCGGGCGATGGTCACCGCCGCCTCGCAGGCAAAATACTTGGCCATGGCCGCTTCCATTTCTGCCGGGATGCCGGCACCGATCATCTCGGCGGCGCGGTAGGTCAGCAGGCGTGCAGCGTCAACATGGGTGGCCATTTCCGCGAGCATCGCGCTGATCAACTGGTGGCCAGCAATCACCTTGCCGTGCTGCTTGCGCTCCTTGGCGTAACGCACGGCTTCTTCCAGCGCGCGACGGCCGATGCCCAGGCCCTGAGCCGCCACAAATACCCGTGAGCGTTCGAAGAACGACAGGGTGTTTTTCAGTGCCTGGCCTTCGCCGCCGATGATGTTGCTGGCCGGAACGCGCACGTCGTTGAGGAAGATCTGCGCGGTGGACTGGCTGTTCCAGGCCATTTTGTGGATGTTCTGTACTTCGTATGGATGCTCTTTGCGGTCCAGCAGGAAGTGCGTCAGGCCCTTGCGCGGGTCTTCGCCGGTGCGGCAGGTGCAGATCAGGAAATCCGAATAGGAGCCGTTGCTGATCCAGGTTTTCTCGCCGGTGATGATGTAGTCGTCACCGTCGCGACGGGCGCGGGTCTTGATTTCCAGCACGTTGGAGCCGACATCCGGTTCCGAAATGCCGACGCTGACGAACGAATCGCCGCTGATCAGGCCCGGCAGGTAACGCTCGCGCAGATGATCCGGGGCGAGTTTCTCCAGCATCTGTGCGCCGAAGGAGTTGATGACCACCGGCGTCGACAGGTCCACCGAACAGGCGGCGACTTCTTCGAACAACATGGTCATGGTCGGCCAGTCCAGGCCCAAACCGCCATTGGCTTCACTGACGGCGCCGGAGACCATGCCGAACTCGGAGAGCTGGCGCATGATCTCGGCCATTTTCTCCTTGGGCATGAATTTGTCGCGGTATTCCTTGTTGAACACCGGGTCGATCTTGTCGGCCAGGAAACGGCGGAAACTCTCGACGGCTTCGAGTTGTTCCGGGGTGCGCATGACGTGTCCCATGGGGTTCTCCTTAAATGTTTTTGTTGGCGAGAATGTTGACGGCGACCACGGCTTCTTCGATGCCGAACAGGCCACCGCCGTTTTCCTGAATGGCAATGCGGGCACCCTCGACCTGGCGCTTGCCGGCCTCACCGCGCAGTTGCGTGACCAGTTCATGGAGTTGGCCCAGACCGGTGGCGCCAATCGGATGGCCCTTGGATTCGAGGCCGCCGGACGGGTTGATCGGCATACGGCCACCGACGGTGAAATCACCGCGTTCGGCGGCCGGGCCACCTTCACCGAAGGGCACCAGCATCAGCGATTCGGCATTGAGGATTTCACCGATGGCCGAGGCGTCATGGACTTCCGCGACGTCAACGTCGGATGGGTTGACGCCGGCCATGGCGTAGGCTTTTTTCGCGGCCAGGTGGGCGACGATTTTTTCCGGTTCGTCCAGGCCACGGTTGGTGCCGGTCTGGACCACGCTGGCGAGCACGCGAACGGCGCGGTCGCCGGCGTTTTTCAAACGTTTGAGACCGTCGGCGTTGCACAACAATACGGCGGCGGCACCGTCGCTGATCGGCGAACACATGAGGGTGGTCAGCGGGTAGCAGATCGGCGGCGAGGCGAGGACTTCGTCGATGCTGAAGGCCTGCTGGAACTGTGCCAGCGGGTTGTGTACCGAGTGTTGATGGTTTTTCGCCGCGACGGCAGCGATCTGCCGCTGAGTGGTGCCGTAACGCAACATGTGGTTGCGGCAAATCGCGGCATACACGTCCATGAACACACTGTAAGGACGTTCGGAAACGGTGCCCGGCGGCGGCTCGATGCCTTCGCCCATGGCCAGCAGGATGTATTTGTTCTGCTCGACGGTGGATACATCCCAGCCGCCATCAAACACGGCGAACATCTTGGCCTTGTCGGGGATGTTCATTTTCTCGGCGCCCACCGCGAGTGCGATGTCGCACTGGCCGGCGCGCAGTGCCAGCGTGGCGAGGTTGAACGCCGAGGAGCCGGACGCACAGGCGTTCTCAACCGAAAACACCGGCACGCCTTCGATGCCGATGCGGCGCATGGCGATCGGGCCCGGAATACCGGTCTGCCCCTGCAACATGCCATTGGTCATGGTGCTGTAATACACCGAGCCGACGTCAGCGGTGGTGGCGCCGGCATCCTTTAACGCAAGGCCGACCGCTTCGTCGACCATGTCGTAGACGCTGCGCTCCAGCAACCGCCCAAACGGCGTCATGCCAACGCCCACTACGTAGATATCGTTCATTGTCTGTTCCTGTTGGTTCGGGGGGGCGTGGCGGCCTAGCGGCCCTTGAAATTCGGTGCGCGTTTTTCGCTGAAGGCTTGTAAGCCTTCCTGGAAATCGGCGGTGCGCAGGTGCTGGCGCAACATCACTTGCTCGTGCTGCAAGGCGTCGTCGCGGGACTTGTCAGCCGAGGCGCGGGCTACTTCTTTCATGCGGCGCAGGGCAATAGGGCTCTTTTTCGCGATCTGGCTGGCCAAGGCCAGGGTGGCGTCGGCGAGTTCGGCGTCGGCGTGGACTTCACACACCAGGCCGTAGCCTTTCATTTCGGTGGCCGAGAGCGATTTGCCGGTCATCAGCAGGTACATGGCGATGTTCAGCGGGATCAGGCGCGGCAGGACCGCCGCGCCGCCCGCACCGGGGTAGACGCCGAAGTTGGCATGGGCGTCGGCGAGGGTGGCGGTTTGCGCCGCGACCACGATGTCGGCACACATGGCCAGTTCCAGGCCACCGGCCATGGTCACGCCGTTGAGCGAGGCGATCACCGGTTTGGGGAAATTGCGCAATTGCCCGAAGACTTGATTGGCACGGTCGAGAAAGTCGGCTTCGCCCGCAGGCAGCGTGGCGCCGTCCAGGACTTCCTTCAGATCGGCACCGGCGCAGAAGGCCGGGCCATTGCCGGTGAGAATCACCACCCGCAGTTCGTCATTGTTCGCAATGTCGTTGAGGCAGTGTTCAAGCTCGGTGAGTGTTGCCAGGTTCAGCGCATTCATCGCCCGTGGCCGGTTGAGCGTCAGGCGCGCCACCGGGCCGACGATTTCATACAGCAAGACATCTTCACTCATGACAACTCCCCTTATTGTTAGCGCTCTGTTGGCGTCGTTGATGGGCCGATAGTAGGAACGCACGCGGCGCTGTCGCAGGTCATTGCAACGAAAGCGGTTGTCCGCAGGGGGATGGCTATGAATCAGATCTGGTGCTGACCTGTGGCGAGGGAGCTTGCTCCCGCTGGACTGCGCAGCAGTCCCTTTCTTTTTTAGGGCTAAGAGGGGGCCGCTTCGCAGCCCCGCGGGAGCAAGCTCCCTCGCCACAGGGTCATGTGTGCTTGTCCGACCCTGTGAAGACAGACGAATTGATCGAGAAGACCAGCAGCCCGGGCGCACTTGCTTGCACCATCGAAACGATATTCGAACAACAATCAGAGAGAGATCGTGCGATGAAGAAAATCCGTGTAGTGCTGACGGTGTCAGTGTTGACCGCCAGCATTGTCGGGGGGCTGCAATGGTCGCGAGGTCAAAGCGGCATTCATCTGCAAGCGGTCGACAACAGCGCAGGGCAGGGTGGCCAGAAAGCCGCGACGGCGGCCACCATGGCTGCCAATGCGAACACGGCACGCACCATGCCGGCCGTTGACCCGCAGGTGGAAGACGACATCCAGCGCGGTTTTATCGCCAGCCTGCCCGACGCCGAAACCACCGCCGCCGACGGTCACGTGGTGTACAGCCTCAAGGGCTACGAATTTCTCGGCAGCGCCGATGCGCCAGCCACGGTTAACCCGAGCTTGTGGCAGCAGGCGCGCAAAAGCATGGCCAACGGGTTGTTCAAGGTCACCGACGGCTTTTACCAGGTGCGCGGTCTTGATCTGACCAACATGACCATCATCGAAGGCAAGACCGGCCTGATCATCGTCGACTGCAACCTGGCCACTGAAGTGGCCCGTGCCTCGCTTGAGCTCTATTACCAGCATCGCCCGAGAAAACCGGTGGTGGCGGTGCTCTACAACCACAGTCACGTCGATCACTTCGCCGGGATTCGCGGCATCGTCGATGAAGCGGACGTGAAGTCCGGCAAGGTGCAGATCATCGCTCCGGCGGGGTTCATGGCAACGGCGGTGGCCGAAAACGTGATGGCCGGCAACGCGATGAGCCGACGCGCCGAATACCAGTTTGGTACGACGTTGCCCCGCAGTGCCCAGGGCCAGATCGACCTGGGCGGAGCCAAGGCCTTGTCCAACGGCACCATCACCCTGATCCCGCCGACCCTCGAGCTCAGCCAGCCGATTCAAACCCTGACCATCGATGGCGTAGAGATCGTCAACATGCTGGCTCCCGGCACCGAGGCGCCAGCGGAGTTCATCCATTATTTCCCGCAGTTCAAAGTGCTCGATACCGGTGAGTTGGCGCTGCCGACCCAGCATCAGTTACTGACGCTGCGTGGGGCGACAATCCGTGATGGCCTGGCTTGGTCGAAATACCTCAATGAGGCCCTGCATCGGTTCGCCCCGGGTTCCGACATCCTGGTGGGCCAACATGGATGGCCGGTGTTTGGGCATGAGCGTGTGGTCAACTATTTGTCCAAACAACGGGACCTGTACAAGTGGCTGCACGACCAATCGTTGCGCCTGATCAACAAGGGCTACAAGCCCGTCGAAATTGCCGAATACATGCGCAATAACGTCCCGGTAAGCCTGGCCAACGAAACCTTTACCCATGGTTTCTACGGTTCGGTGCAGCGCAACGCCAAGGCTGTGTACCAGCAATACATGGGCTGGTATGACGCCAATCCGGCCAATCTCGACGCGTTGTCCGACGGTGATTACGGCAAGAAATTCGTCGAGTACGGCGGCGGCGCGCAAGCCGTGCTGGACCGTGCTCGCACGGACTTTGCCAACGGTCAGTACCGTTGGGTGGCACAAGCCATGAGTCATTTGATCTATGCCGAACCGAACAACACGGCGGCGCGCGAGTTGGCGGCCGATGCCCTGGAGCAGTTGGGCTACCAGGCGGAGTCGGCGGTCGAGCGCAACAGCTACCTGGCCGCCGCCATGGAGCATCGCAGCGGTGGCAAAAAACTCGCTTCGCCACTGCGTACCGCCAGCCCTGACATGCTTCGGGCGCTGACCCTCGATAATATTTTCGATTACCTGGGGGTGCGACTGAAGGCCCGTGATGTCGAGGGCAAGCACATTGTCCTCAACTGGAACTTCACGGATGTCGGCTCGTCTGGCACGCGTTATACGCTCAATCTGGAGAACTCGGCCTTGACCTATATCGCCGATTACAACGCCGACAAGGCCGACGCCACCCTGACCCTGACACGCGAGACACTGAACGCCATTCTCGCGGAGAAAGTGTCGCCGATCGAGGCGGTATTCAAAGGGGATCTGAAGATCGACGGCAGCAAAATAGCGGTCTATGACGTGCTCGGCTCGCTCGACAAGTTCTCTCCAGACTTCGAACTGGTCGGTCCCAATGACCCCGCACGATAGGAGTCCGAACATGCACTCTGCGCTGCACGACGGCAACCTGCCTGCCGATGCACTCACCCACGTCGGTAATGCGTCCGAGCGGGTCCGTGCTGTTCTCGCCCGCCAGCAAGTCGCGTCTTTGGCCGAAGGCCCACCGTCGGCTGAGTTGCGCATCGAACGCATCAACCGGGTCATCAATCTGTTGCTGAAAAATCAGCAGCAGTTGTGCGAGGCGCTGGCCAGTGACTTCACTTGGCGCAGCCATGACCAATCCTTGATGGCCGATGTTCTGTTGCCGGTCCAGGGGCTCAAGTACGCCCGCGACCATGTTCACCGCTGGATGCGGCCGCAGCGCCGCAAAGCCGAACTGGGCAGCGGCTGGCTGGGTGCCAGGGCTGAAATTCATTTCCAGCCATTGGGAACGATCGGCATTATTTCTCCGTGGAATTTCCCGATTGCCATCGCGCTGGGACCCTTGGCCGAAGCACTGGCAGCCGGTAACCGGGCGATTCTTCTGTTTTCTGACCAGTCACCGGCCACGGCAAGCCTGCTGATCGAGCTGCTGGCGGAGCAGTTCGATGACAGCGAAGTCGCCGGTTTTATCGGCGGTGCTGAATTGGGCGCGGCGTTTTCCGCGATGCCGCTCGATCATCTGGTGTTTACCGGCAGCCCTCGGGTCGGGCGCCTGGTGATGCGCGCTGCAGCGGAACACCTGACGCCATTGACGCTGGAACTCGGTGGTAAATCGCCGACCATCATTGGTCGCGGCGCTGACCTGGAAAACGCCGCCAGACGCATCTGGGGCGGTAAGGGCGTCAGCAGCGGTCAAGCCTGTATCGCGCCGGATTATGTGCTGGTGCACGAAGATGACCTCGAGCGTTTGATGAGCTTCATGCAGATTGAATTGCAGCGCCTGTTCCCGACCCTGCTGAACAATCCGGACTACACGGCCATGGCGACGCCCGGGCAATACCGGCGCATGCAAGCCTGTCTGCAAGATGCCCGTGAACACTGCGTCAGGGTGATAGAGGTCAATCCGGCCGGCGAAGACTTGAGCGCTTCGCGCAAGATCGCACCGACTTTGCTGGTTGATCCGCCGGACACGACGCTGGTGATGCAAGAGGAAGTCTTCGGCCCGTTGCTGCCGATTCGCGGCTACCGTCATATCAACGAAGCACTCGATTACATCAATGCGCACCCGCGTCCCCTGGCGCTGTATTACTTCGGTAACAACCGCGCCGAAGCCAGGCATGTGCTGGAGCGTACCCATTCGGGCGGCGCGTGTATCAACGAAGTCATGCAGCACCTGTTCCAGACGGATTTGCCGTTTGGGGGCTGTGGTCACTCGGGATTTGGTCGTTACCGGGGCGGGTACGGGTTCAAGGCGTTCAGCCTGGAGCGCTCGGTGTTCAAGCCACCGCTATGGGACGTGATGGGTGTTTTGCGCCCGCCCTACGGACGGCTGTTTAGCCGGGTCATCGGCGCTCTTTTGAAACCCTGAATCGAGCCACACACAGATCAAAAAATGTGGGTGCGGGCTTGCTCGCGAAAGCGGTATGTCAGCCAACATCAATGTTGAATGTAAGGGCCTCTTCGCGAGCAAGCCCGCTCCCACAAAAACAAGGAAACCTTGAATGCTCCCGTTGAAGCCGCTCGCCCTGGCCATGTGTTGCCTAACGTTCGCCACCCAAAGTTTCGCATCGCCCAAACGCCCGAACATCGTCGTGTTGGTCGCCGACGATTGGGGCTACAGCGATGTGGGCGCATTCGGGGGCGAAATCGCCACGCCCAACATCGACACCCTTGCCCGCGAAGGTGTGCGCTTCTCGGATTTTCACGTCACGGCCTCCTGTTCGCCCACGCGCTCGATGCTGTTGACCGGCGTCGACAACCACCGCAACGGCGTCGGCAACATGCCGGAAACCATGCCCGATGAACACCTGGGCAAGCCCGGTTACAGCGGCGTACTCAACGACAATGCGATCACCGTGGCCAGCCTGCTAAGGGATGGCGGCTATCACACCTACATCACTGGCAAATGGCATTTGGGCAAAACCCCTGACACCTTGCCGGGCAATCGTGGTTTCGATCGCTCGTTCATCCAGGCCGACAGTGGTTCCGACAACTGGGAAGAACGACCCTACGCACCGCTTTACGACAAGGCCGCCTGGTTCGAGAACGGGCAGCCGGCGCACCTGCCCAAGGACTATTACTCCTCGACCTTTATCGTCGATAAAGCCATGGATTACATCGCCGCGGATCGACAGGACGGCAAACCGTTTTTCGCCTATCTGGGCTTTCAGGCCAATCACGTTCCCGTCCAGGCGCCCAAGGACGTCATCGACAACTACCGCGGTCGCTATGACGAAGGCTGGACCGCCTTGCGCAAGGCCCGTCGCGACCGCGCCGTGGAACTGGGGTTGATGCCCGCGAATGTCGGCCTGCAGACGATGGCCAGTACGGCGGACTGGGATGCTCTGAGCGAGGAGGAAAAACGCTACGAAGCACGACGCATGGAAGTCTATGCCGGCATGGGCGAGACCATGGATCGGGAGATCGGCCGCCTGATCGCTCACCTCAAAGCCACCGGCGAGTACGACAACACTGTGTTTGTGTTCCTGTCCGATAACGGCAGTGAACCCACCGACCCTTACACCCTTCCGGCGTTGCGCTTGTGGCTGGAAATGAACTACACCCGTCAACTTGATCGCCTGGGCAGCAAGGGCGCCTTCACCAGCATCGGTCCAAGTTGGGCCAGCGCGGCGGCCTCGCCCTTGAGCGGCTACAAATTCTTTGCGGGCGAGGGCGGGTTGCGCACCCCGTTGATCGTTTCAGGGGTGCCTGGCATCCAGGCCAATCACATTGCCAGAACCTTCACCCATGTCACCGACATTGTCCCGACGCTGCTGGAGGTGGCCGGTATCCAACCCCACGGCGGCCATTACCAGGGTAAAGCCGTCGAACCGTTGATTGGCAGCAGTCTGGTACCGGTGCTGCAAGGCAATGCCGAGCGCGTGCATCCCGAGGATCAGGCCATTGGTTATGAACTGTCCGGCAGTGCAGCGCTATTCAAAGGCGATTACAAACTGGTGAAAAGCCTGAAGCCGGTGGGCAACGAGCAATGGCACCTTTACAACATCGCCACCGACCCCGGCGAAGTGATCGACTTGCAGCAGCAGATGCCGGAACGCTTCCAGAGCATGCAGGCCGACTACGCTGAATACGCCCGCGCCAACGGTGTGCTGCCGATCCCGAGGGTTATGACTACATGCACCAGGGGCAGCTGTATGCCTTGAAGCACGTGGTCATGCCCAAGCTCAAGGCTGCCGCGCCGCCGGTCGTTGCGATCATCGCGTTGCTGGTGGGCGCGTTGGTATGGCATCGCCGTCGCAAGAGGGCGGCTTGAATGATGATTGACGAGGTCGACGAGTGGGGGCGCCGGTTGATTCATCGGCGCAAGGTTGAGTGCCTGGGCTATTTGCGTGCGGATGGCCTGTGGGATATCGAAGGGCGATTGAACGACAGCAAGACTCATCCCGTGGCCCTGGCGGAAGACCAGATCGTGGCGGCGGGGCAGACCTATCATGGGATGCTGATTCGTCTGACCCTGAACGATGACTTTATTGTGCGTGAGGTAAATGTGGCCATGCCTGACGTTCCCACCAGCCAATGTCGCGGGGCAATGCCGGGCTATCAAAAATTGCTCGGCGAGCGGGTCGGGCCGGGGTTTTCGCGTCGGATCAAAGAGCTGTTTGGCGGGGTCGGTGGCTGTGTGCATTTGACAGAGTTGTTGCTGCCGATGGCTACGACGGCGTTTCAGACCATCCCCATGGCCCGCTCCCTGGTCGCGCCGCGCACCCCCGCCGACGTCGAAGCGTATCGCAACGCCAGGGGCCAGTTGCTCAACACCTGTCATGCCTTACGCGAAGACAGTCCTGTGGCGGTGTTCCTGAAAGACTGAGGCGAACCTTTGAAGAACACCCTGTGGCGAGGGGCTTTTGTGGCGAGGGGGCTTGTCGGAACGCCGCATCACCCCGTAGGGCTGCGTAACAGTCCCTCTTTTTAGGGCCGCTGCGCAGCCCAGCGGGAGCAAGCTCCCTCGCCACAAAAGCATGTCTGCTACACATGCGTTGCACGACAAAAATCCCGTGGCGGTGAACGCGACCTGTAGCAGCTGCCGAAGGCTGCGTTCGGCTGCGCCAGCTGCTACAGAGGTCAGATCAGTCGATGGATCTGCTCTTCACTCAAGCCTGCTTTGCGCAGAATGCCTGTGCTGTGTTCCCCTCGGGTCGGCACCTTGCCAACCGCCGAAGGCGTCGCTGAAAACCGTGGCGCTGGTGCCGCCTGCAACACGCCGTTCTCACGCGAGTACACGCCACGTTCGGCCATATGCGGATGGTGCAGGGCTTCGACCGGCGTCAATACCGGGGCGAAGCAGGCATCGGTGCCTTCCAGTAGATCGATCCAGTGCTGGCGTGGCTGGCTGGCAAACACGGCTTCCAGTCGCTTACGCAATGGCCCCCACAAACGTGGATCGTAGGGGCTCTTGAAGTCCGGGTCGTCCCCCAGTCCGAGCTTGCTGAACAGCAGCGCATTGAACTGCGGTTCAAGGGCTTGCACGCTGACAAACAATCCATCGGCACACGCATAGGTACGCGCCCAGTGCGCGCCATCGAGCAGCCCGCGACCGCGCTCCAGTGGCTGCTGACCGGCAGCGTGCGCCGACAGCAACAGGTTCATCAGGTTGGCGCTGCCATCGACAATCGCCGCATCCACCACCTGACCGACACCGTTGGTGCTGGCGTTGATGATCCCGGCCAGAATGCCCATCGCCAGGTACAGCGCACCACCACCCAGATCGCCCACCAACGTAGGAGGCGCCATCGGTGGCTGACCAGCCTCGCCACTGAACCACAAGGCGCCGGACAGCGCGATGTAGTTGAGATCGTGGCCGGCGGCCTGCGCCAGTGGACCGTGTTGGCCCCAGCCGGTCATGCGCCCGTAAACCAGCCGTGGGTTGCGCGCCAGGCACACGTCGGGGCCCATACCCAGGCGCTCCATGACACCGGGGCGCATGCCTTCGATCAATGCGTCGGCACCCTCGATCAGGCGTAACACTGCCTCGATGGCTTCGGGATCCTTGAGGTCCAGGGCGATCGACTGTTTGCCACGGTTGATGATGGCGTGCTTGCCCAGGTCGAGCATGTCAGCGCCCTTGGTAACCGAGCGCTCGACAAGGATCACCTCGGCGCCCATGTCCGCCAACAACATGCCGCAAAACGGCCCCGGGCCGATGCCGGCAATTTCGACGATACGAACGCCGTCCAATACGCCCATGTGCGTACTCCTTTGGATGAATTTAGAGGTGGGGGAGGTTAACGACGTAGAAACAACGCGGTCATCACGGCATGCAACACCACCGCAGGCCACAGTAATAACCCGCCGCCGACCCACACGCCGATGTACGCCAGGTACAACGCAATCGCCCCGTTGTAGAACAGCATCGAACGCAGCGCGGCCGGGTTGGCCGCTTTGGGCCAACACGCGATGCCGAGCGCAATCAGCGCGATGCCGAAACAGCGGGCGACCAGGTCGGTCGCGTCCGTCGCGGTCATCCCCAGCAACAGGTTGCAGACAAGGCCCGGCGTGAGCAGCAGCGCCGCGCCGGTCGCCAGTTCGATAACCGCAGAAACTACAAGAAGCTTATGCGGGGTAAGGGCGGGTACTGGATTCATGATCGTCCTTTGAGGAAAGAGAGGCGCTGGTTGCGCGGTCCTGTCGGATGAATTCGGCGGCTTGCTCGCCGATCATTACCGTGGCGGCGGTGGTGCTGCAACCAATGATAGTCGGCATGATCGAGGCATCGACCACACGCAGGCCTTCCAGCCCGTGCACCTTCAAGCGTGCATCCACGACAGCCATGGCGTCGCTGCCCATTTTGCAAGTCCCCACCGGGTGATAGAGGGTGTCGGACCGGTTGCGCAGGACGCTTTCGACTTCGGCGTCGGTGAACATCGGCTCATCAATGACATCTGTTGGGTTGAATGCCTTGAAGGCCGGAGTCGCCATCACCTTCTGGATGATGCGATAGCCTTTGATCAATGTCTTGATGTCGTCCGGGTGGGTGAGAAAGGCCGGATCGATCAGTGGCGGGACCATGGGGTCCGCGCTGGCCAGGCTGAGTTGTCCGACGCTTTTCGGGTGCAGCAGGCAAGCATGAATACTCAGGCCATGACCGCGGTACAGCGTGCGACCGTGGTCGGCGAACATGGCGATGGTCAGCGCCAGTTCGATGTCCGCCTGATGCAACTCAGCAGAGGTCTGGACGAAGGCGCAGGCCTCGGCGAAGTTGGTGGTCAGTGGACCGCTGCGTCGCCGCCAGTAACGGATCGCCGCTTTGGCGATGTCCCAGGCTCCCGCCAGTGACAGGCCGATCAGGTGACGGGATTTCACACGGTATGAATGCACGTAATCGATGTGATCCACCAGGTTCTGGCCTACGCCCGGCAGTTCATGGACCACCGGGATGTCGAACTTCAGCAGCTCGCCAATCGGCCCCACGCCAGACAACAGCAGCAGATGCGGCGAATTGAAGGCCCCGGAACTCAGAATCAACTCGTGACGCGCGTGCAAGGTGCGCTTGACGCCGTTCTGGATGAACTCGACGCCCACCGCGCGCTTGCCGTCGAACAAGAGACGAGTGGCGTGTGCGTGGGTTTCGATGTGCAGGTTCGCCCGGTGGCGGTTTGGCGTCAGGTAGGCCTTGGCCGCGCTGCAACGCTGTCCGTCCTTTTGCATGACCTGCACACGACCGAAACCTTCCATGCTCGCGCCGTTCTGATCGGGGCAGGCCGGGTAACCCGCCTGTACGCCGGCCTCGACAAAGGTTTCGCCAAAGGGATTGGGCGAGGAGTGGAAACGCACATTCAGCGGGCCGTTCTGGCCGTGCAATTCGTCTTTGAAGTGTTCGTTGTGCTCGGCGCGCTTGAAGAACGGCAGCACCTCGCGATAGCTCCAGCCAGGATTGCCCAGGGCGGCCCAGCGGTCGAAGTCTTGCGGGTGACCGCGGTGATAGGCCATGGCATTGATCGAAGAACTGCCGCCCAGGGTCTTGCCCCGTGGTTGATAACCGGTGCGGCCGTTCAAGCCGGTTTGCGGCACGGTCTGGTATTGCCAGTTGTTGATCGAGGTTGGCACCATCGCCGCGACACCGGCCGGCATGTGCACCAGCGGATGAGTGTCGGGGCCACCGGCTTCCAGCAGGCAGACGGAACTGTTCGGATCTTCCGACAAGCGACTGGCGACCACGCAGCCGGCAGCACCCGCGCCCACAACGATGTAATCGAAATGCGTGTTCTCGTTCATGCGTTATTCTCTTTGTTCGATGCACAACTCAACGCATTGTGTGCAGAACGCCGGGTCGACACCGGTCAATAGAATGAATTCAACGGTCACTGGGAAAGGTGACTATCGCGCCAAGCATTGGAACATCACGCAGAAGCGCCATGCCGGTGATTGACCGATACAGATCCGGGGGCGAGTATCGGTTCTCGCATCCCCAGCAGTCAGGCCCATGTCAGGTTCGAAAATGGATACGTTCGGTACCGAAATTCCGTTGCAAGAAGACGCGCTGCAACCCTCCACCATCGGCAGCTATACCGTGGCTATTGCGCGGGCGCTGGACGCCAGTGGCATCGACAGCAAACGGATTTTCACCGCCACGGGCATCCCGCTGGGCCTGTCCACCGATCCGATGACCCGCTTGCCGGCCACTACCATGACGCGTTTGTATCGCGCCTGTGTCGATGTGACCAACAACCCGTATTTTGGCCTGACCGTGGCCAAGCATATCCATCTCACCCACTTGCACGCCTTGGGTTATTCCCTGGCTGCCAGCGGGTCCCTGATGGATTTCTGCCGACGCCTGGAGCGCTATTTCCGGTTGGTGTCCCAGGTCGCCAAGGCCAATGTCAGCCAGACCGACGAGCACGTCTTGCTGCGTTTCGACCACTTGGTCGAGCTCTGCGGCGAGACGGAAGATGCGTTCTTCGCCT
The DNA here is from genome assembly GCF_059695705.1 of Pseudomonas sp. LBUM1669. NCBI lineage: Bacteria > Pseudomonadati > Pseudomonadota > Gammaproteobacteria > Pseudomonadales > Pseudomonadaceae > Pseudomonas > Pseudomonas sp. LBUM1669. The sequence continues at coordinate 2,719,314 of NZ_CP166784.1, forward strand.
TTCTGATCCGGGTGATGCGCTTGCTCTACAAGCAGGAGTTTAAGCCCGTTCGCGTGGAAATGCGCCGGCCGATGCCGCATGAGGGCGCGGCCCCGTATGAAGCATTGTTCCGTGCGCCGGTGTTGTTCAGGCAGCCGTCCAGCCTGCTGGTGTTCGACAAGGCAGACCTTCTGCAAGTGCTGACCGGCTCCTGCCCTGAATTGGCGCAGGTCAACGACAATATCGTGATTGGCTATCTGGCGCGCCTGGACAAGAACGATGTGATCACCGGGGTCACTCAGAAAATCATCGAATTCCTGCCCAACGGCGACTGCACTCGAGACAAGGTCGCCAGCGCGTTGTGCATGAGCCCGACCAAATTGCAGCTCAAGCTCTCCCAGCGAGGCACTCATTTCCAGCAACTGCTGGATGACACCCGCAAGGAACTGGCGTGCAGCTATCTGAGCCAGGCATCACGCCCGGTGACCGAAATTACCTTCCTGCTGGGCTTCAGTGACACCAGTAACTTCACCCGCGCCTTCAAACGCTGGACCGGGTTGTCGCCGACGGATTATCGCCAGCAACCCTGAAACATCCTTCCTGCACAAAAAACTCCCCAGGCTCCGCAACGTCGATCAGCTAAGTCATAACGCGATCCGTAGCAGCCGGACGCAGGCTTCGCCAGCTGCTACAAAAATTGCGCTACCGCTGAAATTGTTTAGCTGACCGATGATTTGGCCCAATTGACCGGCACCCCCCCGACTGCTCGCGATACAACAGTCTCGACCGATCCGGCCTGCGTTCCATAGAGCAGAACGCACCCCCGGAACCGGCACTTTCTTGAATGACTTTTCGTGAAACCACAGAGAAGGCGAGCACGCTAGATGAATAACAACAATAAGATCTGCCCAACCAATCTGCGACGCGGGCTTCTGGCCTCGGCGGTTCTCGCCGGGTTGGGAATGACGCCAGTGCAGGCATTCGAGTTCGACACGGGGAACGAGGACCTGTCGGTACGTTTCGACAACACCTTCAAGTTCAACTACGCCCAGCGGGTCGAAGCGCCGAATACCAAACTTGCCAACTCGTGGAACAACAACGACGGTAATCGCAATTTCTCGTCCGGCAGCCCAGTAGCCCAGCGTCTTGATGTGCTGTCGGAACTGGACGTGGTGTACAAAAAACAGATGGGCTTTCGGGTCAGTGCCAACAGCTGGTACGACCATGCCTATGACGATATTGGCAGCGATAACGCGGCGACCAACCAGCTCAATAATGGCAAGCCCGATTCGCGGCACCAGAGCGGTTATGCCGACCGTTACTACAACGGTCCATCGGCGGAGATCCTCGACGCGTTCGTGTTCGGCAGCACCGAGATCGGCGACGAGTCGCTGCTGAGCGGCAAGGCCGGCAAGCACACCCTGTATTGGGGTGAAAGCGTGCTGGCCTTCGCTCATGGCAACAGCTATGGCCAATCGGGTCTGGATTTGTCCAAGGCCCTTGCCGTGCCGGGCACTGAAGCCAAAGAGCTGTTCATTCCGCGAAACCAGTTGTCCACCAGCCTCACCGTCAACCAGGAGTTGACCTTGGCCGCGCAGTATTTCCTCGACTGGGACGCTGCACGGTTGCCAGAGTCAGGGACGTACCTGGGCTTCAACGACGGGATCCAGAGCGGCGGCCACAACCTGTCGCTGATCGCCGCGCAGAATCCTCGTTTCGGTACACCCGGTCCGTTGGGCGCCAATCAGTTCCTGCGACTCACCAATGGCCACACGTACACGCCTGACAACCACGGTGACTTCGGTCTGATGGCCAAGTGGAGCCCGGCGTGGCTCGATGGCACCTTGGGTGTTTACTACCGAAAAACCTCGGACATCCTGCCCAACCTGGTGCTGCAACCGACCGCCGTCGGGCCGGCTCAGCTGATTTCCGGCAACGCTGGCAGTTACAACCAGTTCTACGTCGACGACATCGACGTCTACGGTTTCAGCCTGGCCAAAAGCATCGCAGGCGTGAGCGTCGGTTTCGACCTCAACTACCGCCACAACATGCCGCTGTCCAGCGTTCCGGCCACCGTCAACCCAACGCTGGGCGCAGCAGGGCGCCCAGGTTTCATCAGCAGCTTTGATGGTGAAAATGGCGTGGCTCGCGGCAATACCGTGCATGCGGTTTTAAACGGCCTGACGACCTTCGGCGATACCCCGTTCTGGGATTCCTCTTCATTGCTGGTCGAGCTCGGCTATAGCCGCTGGCTGGACGTGACCGAGAACAAGCAACTGTTCAAGGGCGAAGACTGGTACCGCGGTGTCGACAAGGTGTCCAAGGACAACTACATCCTCGGCATGAACTTCAACCCGACCTGGTATCAGGTGTTCCCCGGCATCGATATGTTCATGCCGGTCAGCTACAACGTCGGCCTCGCGGGCCAGTCCGCCGTGCAACTGGGCGGCAACAAAGGCACCGGCAGCTACTCGGTCGGCGTCGGCATGGATGTGCGCAGCCAGTACCGTTTCGACCTCAAGTACGTCGATAACTTTGGCGACTTCGACACCTGCGGTTCTGCCGGCAACGCCGGTACGCAAGGCGATGGGGCGGCTCCGGGTGCCAACGGTCAATACAACTGCGTTCCCGGCCAGACCTCTGCGTTTGCCGGTACCGTGGCCCAGCTCAAGGATCGCGGCATGGTCACTTTCACTTTTAAAACCACCCTCTGATCTTCGAGCTGTGCGTTAACAGGAGACACTCATGAATTTCATCAAATCAGTATTGGCTACCGCACTGGCGCTGGCCGTCGCAGGGTCCGCCCATGCGGCCGTCAGCGCCGACCAGGCTGCGAAACTCGGCACCAGCCTGACGCCGGTAGGGGCTGACAAAGCCGCCAACGCCGATGGCAGCATTCCCGCTTACACGGGCGGGCTGACGAGGATTCCAGCCGATTTCAAAACCGGCGACTCGTTCCGCCCGGACCCGTTTGCGGCGGAAAAGCCGCGCCTGGTGATCACTGCTCAGAACCTCGCCGAGCAAAAAGACAAACTGACCGCGACGGCCCAGGCGTTGCTCAGCCGTTATCCGTCCTATCGTCTCGACGTGTACCCGACCCATCGCAGCGTTGGACTGCCCAAAGGGGTATTGGACAACACCGCTAAAAATGCCGTGACCGCCAAGACCACCGACGGTGGCCTGTCACTGGAAAACGTCCTGCCGGGTGTGCCGTTCCCAATCCCGGCCGACGGTAACGAAGCGATGTGGAACCACTTGTTGCGTTATCAAGGCGTGGCCATGACCAACAAGTACGATTCCTGGAACGTTGACTCCTCCGGCGCGGCGTCCCTGAGTTCCACCGGTAATTTCTTTATCGAATACCCGTTGTACTCGCCGGTACGCCCGGTCGGTCCAGTGTCGGCCGATGAAGTGTTCTACAAGATCAAACTGGCGTACTCCGGCCCGGCTCGCCGTGCCGGTGAAGCGCTGTTGCTCATGGATTCGGTCAACCCGCTGACTCAGCCGCGTCGCGCCTGGCAATACTTGCCGGGGCAACGTCGGGTGAAGCTGGCGCCGGACCTGGCCTACGACACGCCAAACCCCGGCACCGTCGGCGCCGCGACTTACGACGACGCCTTCCTGTTCAACGGCGCGATGGACCGTTACGACTTCAAACTGGTCGGCAAGAAAGAACTCTACGTGCCGTACAACACCTACAAACTGAGCTACCACAAGGACGCGGCCGATGTGATGAAGGCCAATCACGTCAACCCCGACCTGCTGCGTTGGGAGCTGCACCGCGTGTGGGTGGTCGAAGCCACGCTCAAACCGGGCAAGCGCCACATCTACAGCAAGCGCACGTTCTACCTCGACGAAGACAGCTGGATCGCTTTGGCCTCCGACGAGTATGACGCCCGTGGCCAGCTCTACCGTGGCGGCTTCTCGCACCTGACTTACAGCTATGACGTGCAGGCCCCGGACACGATCAACCACATGCTCTATGACCTGATTTCCGGCGCCTACAACGTCAACGGTTTCTACGGCCCTTACGGTGGCCTGAAGTACATCGATCCGCTGTCCAAGGCGCAATGGTCCGCCGAGTCGCTGGCCGGCACCGGCATCCGTTAAACCCTGCAATCCCCCCTGTGTGAGCGAGCCTGCTCGCGATAGCGGTCTGACAGTCGACCTCTGCGTTGAATGTACTGGCCTCATCGCGAGCAGGCTCGCTCCCACAAGGGAACTGTGGTGTGCACTGAGAAAATAATAATGACGATGATCAAGTGGTTTTTGCTTGCCGCGCTGTCAGCTTCCCTGGCCGTGCCTTTTACCCGGCCGGTGATCGCTGGCGAGTTTGCCGGTGTGCTCGATACGCCTGCACTGCATAGCGATCTGGCCGCGCAGTCGACGTTGACCGGGTTGACCCTGGCCGGCGAGCGATTGGTTGCCGTGGGCCAACGCGGGCACATTTTATATTCCGATGATGCCGGCCAGCACTGGCAGCAGGCACAGGTGCCGGTCAGTTCGGATTTGGTTGCCGTGCACTTTCCAAGCCCTCGACAAGGATGGGCAGTCGGGCACGATGGCGTGGTCCTGCACAGCATCGACGCCGGCCAGACTTGGAGCCGACAACTGGACGGGCGTCAGGTCGGGCCGATTCTGCTTGATTACTACCAGCATCAACTGGCCAACCAACCCGACAACGCAGACCTGCAAGCTCGGGTCAGCGACGCTCAACGCATGGTCGAGGAGGGTGCCGACAAACCTTTCCTTGATGTCTGGTTCGAAAGCGAACAGGTCGGTTACATCATTGGCGCCTTCAACCTGATTTTCCGCACCGACGATGGCGGTCGCAGCTGGACACCGTTGCTCGAACACACCGACAACCCCAGTGCCCTGAATCTCTACGCCCTACGCCCGGTGGGTGCCGATTTGTTCGTGGTCGGCGAACAAGGCCTGGTGATGAAGCTGGACCGCGCGAGTGGCCGCTTCAACGCTACCCCTACGCCGTACAACGGCAGCTTTTTCGGCATTACCGGCAAACCGGGAGCCACGCTGGTCTTCGGTCTGCGTGGCAATGTCTTCCGCAGCACTGACAGTGGGGCGAGCTGGAGCAAAATCGACCTCGGTCTGCCTCTGAGCATTACTGCCAGCAGCGTCACTGCCGATGGCCGGATTGTGCTGGTCAGCCAGGCCGGCCACGTGCTGGTCAGTGTCGATGACGGCGCAAGCTTCCAGATCAAACCGAACACCTCGCTGGCCCCAGTGGCCGCCGCGCAAGTGGCCACTGGCAGCTCGCTGGTGCTCGCAGGCACCCGTGGCCTGCGGCAGTTTCCCCTTGAATAAGCCCGGCATTACAAAGAGAACTCCATGATGGGTCACTACGAACTTGAAACAATGCCGGTCATCCGCGAGCTCAAGGGCTTCGACGCACGCTCTGGTAACGCCCTGGAACGGCTGATTTTCAACAACCGCTTGTGGGTGGTGCTGGCCTGCCTGATGGTGACGGTGGCGCTGAGCTTTTTCGCCATGACCCGGCTGACGCTCAATGCCAGCTTCGAAAAGATGATCCCGCAGAGCCAGCCTTTCATTAAAAACTACCTGGAGAACCGCCAGGCCTTGCGCGGTCTGGGCAATGCCGTGCGGGTTGTGGTTGAAAGCAGCAATGGCGACATTTTCGATCCGCACTATCTGGACGCCTTGAAAGAGATCAACGACGAACTGTTCGTGACCCCGGGTGTCGATCGTGCGTGGATGAAGTCACTGTGGACACCGGCGGTGCGCTGGACCGAAGTCACCGAGCAAGGCTTTCAGGGCGGCCCGGTGATGCCCGACTCCTATGACGGTTCGGCGCAGAGCGTTCAGCAGTTACGGCAGAACATCGCCCGTTCGGGCATCGTCGGCAGTTTGATCGGCAACAACTTCAAATCGAGCATGATCTTCGTGCCGCTGCTGGAGAAAGACCCGGTCACCGGGCAGGGCATCGACTACCACCAGTTCTCGAAAACCCTCGAAGAAAAGCTGCGCAACAAGTACGAGTATGAAGGTGGCGTTCGCGTTGTGGGCGAGGAGGGCAAAGGCCCGATCAAGATCCGCGTCATCGGTTTCGCCAAACTGGTCGGCGACCTGATCGATGGCTTGATGCAAGTGATGCTGTATTTTGGCGCCGCCGCGCTGATTGCCACGGCCATCATTTTCTACTTCACCCGGTGTGTGCGCAGTACGGCGCTGGTGATCCTCTGTTCCGTGATTGCAGTGGTCTGGCAATTGGGCCTGGTCGCACTGTTTGGTTTTGCGCTGGACCCGTTCTCGATTCTGGTGCCGTTTCTGGTGTTCGCCATCGGCGTCTCCCACGGCGCGCAGAAGATGAACGGGATCATGCAGGACGTCGGTCGCGGCACTCATCAATTGGTTGCTGCACGTTACACCTTCCGCCGTCTGTTCCTGGCGGGGCTGACCGCGTTGCTGGCCGACGCCGTGGGCTTTGCCGTGTTGATGCTGATCGATATCCCGGTGATTCAGGACCTGGCGATTACCGCCAGCATCGGTGTCGCGGTGCTGATCTTCACCAACCTGGTGTTGCTGCCGGTGTTGCTGTCGTATTGGGGCGTGAGCCGCAAGGCGGCCGAGCGCAGTCTGCGTGCAGAGAACAAGGAACTGCGCGGCAAAGGCATGGGGGCGCTCTGGAGTTTCCTCGACAAGTTCACCGAACGCCGCTGGGCCACCGTTGCCGTCGTCATCTCGGGTTTGTTGGCAGTGGGCGGGATTGTTGTCAGCCAACATCTAAAGATCGGCGACCTTGATCCTGGCGCCCCGGAACTGCGTTCTGACTCGCGCTACAACCGTGACAACGCTTACATCACGGCCAACTATTCTCTGTCCAGCGACCAGTTCGCGATCATGCTCAAGACCCCCAGTGAAGGCTGCCTGAAATACGAAACCCTGGTGGAAGCCGATCGTCTGGCCTGGCTGTTGCAGCAGCAACCGGGGGTGCAAACCACGGTGTCGCTGGTCAATGCGGTGCGCCAGATCACGGCGGGTTCCTATGAAGGCAACCCGAAGATGTTGACCATCGCGCGCAACCAGGACGTGCTCAACTACGGCGCGCAGCAGGCGTCGGTCAGCAGTCCGGACCTGTTCAACAATGATTGCTCGATGATGCCGATCGTGGCGTATCTGTCGGATCACAAGGCTGAAACCCTCGACCGCGTGGTGCAAGTGGCCGAAACGTTTGCTCGTGAACACAGCAACGGCGAGCGTCAGTTCATGCTCGCCGCCGGCAGCGCCGGGATTGAAGCGGCGACCAACATCGTTGTGCGCGACGCCAACCGCACGATGCTGTTGTACGTGTACGGCGCTGTCATTGTGCTGTGCTTCATCACCTTCCGCAGCTGGCGCGCGGTGGTGGTGGCGGTGGTGCCGTTGATGCTGACTTCAATACTTTGCGAGGCCTTGATGGTCTGGCTCGGTATGGGCGTCAAAGTCGCCACGTTGCCGGTGATCGCCCTCGGCGTGGGGATTGGCGTGGATTACGCGTTGTACCTGTTGAGCGTGCAACTGGCGCAGCAACGTGCCGGTTTTTCGCTGACCGAGGCCTACCGCAACGCCGTGGCGTTCACCGGGAAAGTGGTGGCGTTGGTCGGGATTACCCTCGCCGCCGGTGTCATCACCTGGGCCTGGTCGCCAATCAAGTTCCAGGCGGACATGGGCATCCTGCTGACGTTCATGTTCATCTGGAACATGATCGGAGCATTGGTGCTGATCCCGGCGCTATCGCACTTCCTGTTGCGCAAAGTGCGATAGGCAGGATCATCGATTAAAAGTGATAGTTCAGTAGCCTCGGCAATGATCGCCGTTGATCGAATTCACTCCAGGGGCGGCGAGCAGCGCTCGTCGCCCCCTGACGGTTACTTGCCGGTAGCGGCTGCCAGCAGCGGCGCCATTTGTTCATCGGTCAGTGCGGCCTGAACTTCCATCTTCATGAGGTCGTTCCACTCCAGCACCCACTTTTGAATCGCTATAGGATCGTTCGCCTCCGCCACGCCAAAACCGCTCGAACCGCCTATGGCATGCCAGCGTCCGAGCATTTTGACGCCGGCCGGTGGGGCGCCCCCGGTCTTGAGGAAACGCTCGATGGCTTTGTTGCGATTGTCCGCACTGATCGACCATTTGACTATGAATAACATCTGCCACCTCCTGCTACGGATTGGCACCTGTTTGTCTTCGCGCACCTGGCTGGTGCCGGGGCCACGATTACGCCTCTGTTCCCATCGCTCTATTCTGGCTGGTGTAAAACCCTTTCTCCCATGAGAAGGCATAGCAGCGCCCCGTCGTTCGCGTATGACCGCTGATCCTATTTAATGGCCTTTTCAAGGATTGAACGACGCCGCCGTCAACGCCTGTTTCACCAGCGAAACATCGGCAGCGGCTTGAGTGGCGAACGCAGGAATTGCCGTGCGGTTTGCCGGAGCAGCATCCCGTGAAAGCCATGATTGGGCAGCGCCGCCTTCACCGTTTTGATGTAGGCCCGTGGCAGGCCGAACGTCAGCAGTCCGAGCGACACATCAATGACATCGGCGCGCCGGAAGGGCTCGACGCTGAGCGCATGGTTGGCACCGTAGGGCCGCACTTTGTGGTGTTCCAGGATCAGTGCCGTCACTTCGCCGCTCAAGTGCGACAGTTGCCGATTGGCGAGGTAGTCGGTGGCCAGGCGCACCGAGGGTTCCAGGTAATCGATGGTTTGATCGGTCCAGATGCCCAGGTCGTGAAACGCCCCGGCGATCTGCACGGCTTCGGAGGGCAGGCCTTCAATGCCGCTGATCGCGCGGTAGAAGTTCAGCACCCGGTAAATGTGATTGCGATAACCCGACAAATCGGTACCGATCGCCAGTGCGTAGGACGTCAGTATTTCGTCGGTAACGGGGAATTCGAGAAGGGGATTCATCGGTTCGGACCTCAGGCGTCGCGCAACAGGTCATTGGCGTTGAGGATCTCGAAGGCGATCTCCGGGCGTTTCTCCAGACTGCGGCGAATCGCGGCCGGGATCGACTGGCGGGTCTTGCGGCACAAGCCCGGCAACTCGCCGAGGGTGATGCCGATGCCGCGCATGGTACGCACTTCGTTGAAGCTGGGGACGATGTCCACGCGGATGCCCAGTTGTGCGTACATGCGGTTTTGCAAGCGTTCGAGGTCAGCCAGGCTTTGCAGGTTTTCCAGACGATCGAGCAGACGCTTTTCTTCCTGCCGGGTCAGAAACAGGATGCGCACGTCCGCGCCCGGTGTTTCCAGCAACGGGTCTCGCCCGCAAATGCAGGCGCCGGGCGGGCAGGGTGAGCGAATCGGAGCAGAGGTCGTCATTGGCCTTAATCATAGAGCGCCCCAGGCGAATCGTCAGTCGGAAATATCGGTCACCGGGATGATCTGTTCGCCATCGGGCTGAGTGCCGGTCACGGTTTTCCTTTCCCGACGATCATTGATCCAGTTGTCCACCTGGGCGCCGAACTCGGCCGGGGCTTTACGTCCGACCCTGCGGGCGAGGTCGAGAATGGTCTGCTGGGCGAGGGCGTCTTCCATGCGTTGCTGCGCGGTCATCATGACGGCGTGAACCGAGCAATGACCTTCCACTGCCCACGTCGGCGGGGAGCCCTCAAACAGCGCACAACGCCCACGGATATCACGGCAATCGAAGATGAGCTTCTGGCCATCAATGGCGTTGACGATGTCCAGCACGCTGATTTCGTCCGCCGGCCGCGCCAGTTTGAACCCGCCGCGCACGCCCTCGGTCGCGACCACCAGTTTGGCCTTGGCCAGCTTGGTGAAAATTTTCGCCAAGTAGTCCAGGGGCACACCTTGCAGCTCAGCGAGGTCACGCACGCTCGCCTCACGGCTATCGCCGTAATCGCCCACCAGAAAAAGCAGGCAGTGAATGCCGTACTCAACGCCCGCGCTGTAAAGAGACATGGTTATCTCCGACTGAATGAGTCGTCAATGTTACCAGCCGATGGTCGGGGGTGCAACGAACCTTCGGCATGGCCTTAATCGTCTATCTGTCCTGTGTTTCTTATATATAGAAGCTTTTGTGTAGATTTTCGAGGTGTCTGTATTTGTGAAGATAACCATCGATAGAAGGTCGTTGCTTCTAGTAACTCGGAACACTATAGTCGCCGTTGTCAGCTCGGCAGCGAGTTCAATCTTTGGTCTTCCTCGGAGTTAAAACAATGAAACAGCACATTTTGGTTATCGGCGCAGGTTTCGGTGGCATGTGGACGGCGTTGAGCGCCACGCGTCTGTTGGACATCCATAATCAAAACGACGTGGAAGTCACGGTACTGGCACCTCAGGCCGAGCTGCGTGTGCGTCCGCGTTTCTACGAACCGAATGCTCATCAACTGGCCGCACCCCTGGGCGATCTGTTCGAGGCCGTCGGTGTGAAGTTCATTCAGGGCGCAGCGCAATCCATCGACGTGCAGCAAAAACAAGTCGGCTACACCGATGCATCGGGTGCCGAACAGGTGTGCAGCTACGACAAACTCGTTCTGGCCACCGGCAGTGGTCTTGCGCTGCCCAACACCCCGGGCGTGGCCAAACACGCGTTCGACGTGGACCAGATCGAACAAGCCGTGCGCCTGGAAAACCATCTGAAATCCCTGGTCAACCTTCCAGAAAGCAAAGCGCGCAACACAGTCGTGGTGGCCGGTGGCGGCTTTACCGGGATTGAAACAGCGACGGAAATGCCAGCGCGTCTGCGGGCCATCCTCGGTGAAGAGGCCGACATCGAAGTGATCATCGTCGATCGCGGTGAAAAAGTCGGGGCGTCCATGGGCAGCGAAATCAGCCAGTCCATCGCCGAAGCCAGCACTGAGCTGGGCGTGAAATGGCGCTTGAAGTCATCGGTCGTTGCCGTCGATGAAAACGGTGTGACCCTGGCCGATGGCCAGCGCATCGACGCCAAGACCGTGGTTAGGACCACCGGTGTACGGGCAAGCTCGCTGACTGAGCAGATCCCGGCCGAACGCGATCACCTCGGTCGCCTGCACGTCGATGCGCATCTGAAAGTCATCGGCCAGGACGATATTTTCGCCACCGGCGATGTGGCTTATGCCGCCACGGATGACATCGGCAACTACGCCCTGATGACCTGCCAACACGCGATCTCGTTGGGGCGTCACGCTGGCAACAACGTCGCTGCGCAGATCCTGGGCGTGGACCCGACGGCGTACAGTCAGCCCAAGTACGTCACCTGTCTGGATCTGGGTGCCTGGGGCGCGGTTTACACCGAGGGCTGGGATCGCCAGGTCAAACTGGTCAAGCAGGAAGGCAAGTCGCTCAAGACCCAGATCAACACGCTCTGGATCTATCCGCCGGCCGCTGACCGTGCCACCGCACTGGCGGCTGCGGATCCGATGATTCCGGTTGTTGCCTAAGAGATTGGCAGTGCTGTCTCGATAAGACTGCTTGCGTAAAAAATCCCGCTCAAGTCATCTTGAGCGGGATTTTTTATTCCCGTGCGCAAGGCTTGCCGACCGACCAGCAACCATTTGCCAGCCTTCTTTTGCCAGATCTGCAAGTTGTCGATTTCAGTCGGGGCCCGCTCGGTGCCCTTGATCGCCTGTGCCGAAAAATGATGGCGAACCCGCGCTCATCATCCGAGACTGGTTCAGGCCAGCATCGACAGTAAGGCACCTTGGCGGTCCAGTTTGGCCAGGTCGTCGAAGCCTCCGACATGGGTGTCACCGATGAATATTTGCGGCACGCTGCGACGACCGCTGCGGGTGAGCATCTCCTGGAATTTTCCGGGGTCCGACTGAACGTTGATTTCCCGGGTGGCGATGCCTTTGCTGGCCAGCAACGTCTTGGCATTGCGGCAATAAGGGCAGGTGTCAGTGGTGTAAAGCGTCACGGTACTCATGGGGTGTACTCCTCGGGTCAGACATCCGCCTCAAGCATCGATGGCAGGGAAGTCGATCTCGGTCAGGGCCAGATTGTTGAGGTAGTTGGTCAGCGTCTGCGACGCAATGTGGGCGACCACCTCGATGATCTTGGCGTCGGTGATGCCGGCTGCACGCGCCGCTTCAATCTGCTCGTTGCTCAGGTGGCCACGACTTTCGGTGATTTGTCGGGCCAGGGTGGCGAATGCATTGAGTTGCCCCTGCCGGGCGCTGAGAATGTCTGGCGCCGACAACCCGGCCTTGCCGGCGAACAGCGTGTGCGCCGCCAGGCAGTAGTCGCAGCCGTTGACCTGAGAGGTGGCCAGAAAAATGGCTTCTTTTTCAGGGGCGCTCAGGGACGTTTTGCCCAGCGCCACCGACTGTTGCAGGTAAGCAGACAGTACGGCGGGGGCATGGGCCAGCGTCTTGAAGACGTTGGGCAAAAAGCCGATTTTTTTCTGCACGCCTTCCAGCAACGGGCGAGTGGTATCGGTGGCATGTTCAAGGTTCAGGGGGGCGATGCGGCTCATGGTGAGACTCCGTCGATTCAAGCGCGGTGTGCGCTGGGTACGGGGTCCATGCTATGGATCATTGCTGGCCTTGAGGGTGCAAATCGTCGAGGATATGCGACAGATCGTCCAGATTTGTCCCCGGGGGAGTCGTTCCATGGATCGCTTGTCCACCTTGCTCACGCATTTCGGTGTCAGTGCCGGCACCTTTCACAGTGGGGATTTTTGCGGCGTCACGTCCTTTGATGGCGAACAGGCCACCGGGCACCTGCATTTGCTTCAGGCCGGCGAACTGACGCTCAAGCTGGCTGATGAGAAAGACCTGCAGCTCAATGAGCCGACGCTGATTTTTTTCCCGCGACCTTATCGTCATCGGTTGTTCGCCAGCGAAGCCTCGGGCACGCAACTGGTGTGCGCGTCCCTGGAATTCGACGGCGGTGCGGGCAATGCCTTGGCGGCGGCACTGCCTGATTACATGGTGCTCAAACTCGACAGCATCCCGACCCTGGCCGGCACGCTGGACTGGCTGTTCCGCGAGGCTTTCGGCGGCATTTGTGGTCGCGAAGCGATGATGGATCGGCTGTTCGAACTGCTGGTGATTCAGTTGTTGCGGCACATCCTGACCAGTCGTGACCAGACCCCCGGGATGATGGCCGGTCTCGCCGACCCACGCCTGGCGCGCCCCTTGAGCCTGATGCACGATTCGCCCGGCAAGGCCTGGACCGTGGCCGAACTGTCGGCGGCGGCCAACATGTCCCGGGCCAGTTTCGCCGACTACTTTCGCTCGGTGGTGGGGCAGACGCCGGTCGACTATCTGGTGAGCTGGCGGATCAGCCTGGCGCAAAAACGCTTGCGTGAAGGCAAGTCCATCGCGCTGATCGCCGATGAAGTCGGCTACGAAAGCCCCTCGGCGCTGGCCCGGGCGTTCCGGCGCAAAACCGGTGCCAGCCCGCGCGAGTGGTTGCAAGACGTCAAGCGTCCGCGATGACCACCCCCGTCGGTCAAGCACATTCCCTGTGGGAGCGAGCCTGCTCGAGAAGAGGCCGGTACATCCAACATCGATAGCGACTGACCCACCGCTTTCGCGAGCAGGCTCGCTCCCACAGGTTTGGTGGCGGTGAGATAGACTCATTTACGGGCACCGACCGTGGGAGTGACACCTGTGGCGCAATTCAAATGGACTCACTGATCACCGCCGCAGCGCACGCACTCGCGGCGGGCGATCCCCTCGGTGCGTTGAACCGGGTTGCCTTGCGCGACGATGCACCTGCGCTGGCGCTTCGCGGCATCGCCATGGCGCAGTTGGGCGATCTGGTCCGGGCCAAGGCATTGGTGCGCAGCGCCGCACGCGCCTTCGGTGCGAAAGCGCCGGTGGCACGGGCGCGGTGCGTGGTGGCCGAGGCCGAAATCGCCCTGGCTTCACGGGATCTCGGCTGGCCGGTGAAGGCGCTCGAAGCGGCGCGAGTGACCTTGCAGGCGCATGGCGACGGCCTGAATGCGGCCCATGCGCGGTATTTGCAGATTCGCCGTTTGTTGTTGATCGGGCGTCTTGATGAGGTCGACAGTTTGCTCGCAGAGCTCGACCCTGCGCCGCTGCCACCGGCATTACGCGTTGTTCATGAATTGGTGGTGGCCGGGATCGCCGTGCGGCGACTCGAAACAAACAGGGCGCGGTCTGCGCTCGAAAGGGCTCAACGCGCTGCGTGCGACGCCGGCATTCCTGCGCTGACTGCCGAGGTTGCACACGCCGTTCATGTGCTCAACACGCCCGCTGCGCGGCTGATAGCCCGTGGCAAGGAGCGACCCCTGTTGCTGGATGAGGTGGAAGCGCTGCTTGGTTCGCCGTCACTGGTAGTGGACGCGTGCCGATACGGCGTGCGCGGCGCGGGAATGTCGATATCCCTGTCCAAACGCCCGGTGTTGTTCACCCTCGTGCGGGCATTGGCCGAAGCCTGGCCCGCGGACGTGGCGAGGGAAACACTGATCACCCAGGCCTTTCGCTTGAAGCTCACCGATGAATCCCATCGAGCAAGGCTGCGCGTCGAAATCGGTCGGCTTCGCACAGCGCTGAAGCCTCTGGCCGGTATCAGTGCGACGAAGCGCGGGTTTGCACTGCAGCCACAGGGTGCTGACGACGTTGTGGTGCTGGCGCGGCCCGTCGAAGAGCCGCAGGCGGCGCTGCTCGCGTTCCTGGCCGATGGCGAGTCATGGTCGAGTTCGGCGCTCGCCCTGGCGCTGAAGGCCAGTCAGCGCACTGTGCAACGGGCCCTTGATTCGCTAGCGGCGGCGGGCAAAGTGCAGTCGTTTGGCCGTGGGCGCGCCCGGCGCTGGATGGCGCCGCCGCTGCCGGGATTCGCGACGACTTTGTTACTCACAGCTTGGGTGCCGGGTGACTAGGATCCATCCCACCACCCAATGAAGAGGATGCAACCATGAAGCAATCATCTGCCGAGATCATCCGCGAATACGGACCCTTTCCGGGCGTCGACACCGTGCATGGCGTTTCTTATGACGGTCAGCACGTCTGGTTCGCCTCTGGAGAAAAACTCAACGCCCTCGACCCGGCAAGCGGTAAGACACCTCGTTCCATCGATGTCGCCGCGCATGCGGGAACGGCCTTTGACGGCCAGCACCTGTTCCAGATCGCCGAGGATCGCATTCAGAAGATCGATCCTTTGAATGGCCGTGTACTCGGCACCATTCCTGCGCCCGGCGGCGGTGGCGACTCAGGGCTCGCCTGGGCTGAAGGAACGCTTTGGGTGGGCCAGTATCGCGAACGCAAGATCCATCAAATCGACCCTGACACCGGCAAGATTCTTCGCACAATCGAATCCAACCGCTTCGTCACCGGCGTGACCTGGGTTGACGGCGCGCTGTGGCACGGCACTTGGGAAGGTGAGGAAGGTGAATTGCGGCGGGTAGATCCGAACACCGGGGAGGTGCTGGAAAGTGTCACGCTGCCAGCCGGTGTCGGCGTATCGGGGCTTGAATCCGATGGCGCGGACCGGTTTTTCTGTGGCGGAGGCAATAGCGGGAAAGTGAGGGCCGTTCGTCGGCCCGCCTCATCCTAAAACGTGAACTGACGCGAAGACCGGGGTGCGCTCTGGGCCAGTTCGATCTCCAGCAGGTGTTCAACCAATATGTCATTGAGAAACCGGAACTGATCGTTGAGCCCGACCACTTCGTTATTGAAGTGGTTCGCGGCTGCCGGTATCAGCAACGCCTCGAAGTTTTTGTCGAACACCAGTGACAGCTCTTTGCGAGAGACGAATGCCTGCGAATAGAAGTTGTTGCCGAACACCGGGAAGCTTACGGAAAGGCTGATGGCGTGGATCATGATCTGCGCTCCTCGGCGAGGACGATGTAGGAAAAAACAGTCAGCGTTACGCCCGTCAGGGCCAGGCAGGTCAGTAGATGGATCAACATGATTTTCCCCTCCTGTGTGAAGTTTTGCCTTGGGATGGGGTGATCCTGCGCTTGGCGGTTTTTTAGCGGAAGGCAATCGTCGCGATGGTGAGTATCGACGCCGTTGATGGTGATCTTCAGGGCTCCATCGCGAGCAGGCTCGCTCCCACAATGTTGAGTTCACCGCGATCCACTGTAGGCGCGAGCCTGCTAGCGATGAGGCCCTTGAAAACACCCCCAATCCCAAGCGAACAATTACCGCCGCCTATACTCAAATAAATACGCTTTTGAACACCGGACATACCGTCCGGGGAACTCTGTAGGAACCGCGATCTTGAACCTGCGTTCGCTGATCGTCGCCGTGATGGTGGTGTTGGCGGGTTGCGCCACGCCCGTGCGTGCCCCGGTGGTGGCGCCGATCGTGGTGGTGTCCGAGAGCACCTGGCGCCAGGTGGACCAGGAGATTGTCGCCGCGTCGCAGTCCGCCACCGAACAGACCAAAATCTACGCTCGCGGCGCCATGGATTACTGGCGCACGCGGGTCTATCAACTGACCGAAGAGAACTTCATTCCCTGGTTCAGCAGTTACTGGACCCAGGAATGGCTATCGGTGAAGGTCAGCTGGTACAGCCTCAGCGCCAAGGGCGAGCAGGATGCCTCGGCCAAGCGCCTGGCGGCCTACCTGCTGGAGCAATATCAGGAGCGCGTGCTGGCGCCGGTCGCAGTAGAGATCGATCCCGACGCAATCCTCGGCCTGGCAACAGCCTTCTACGTGGACATTATTCAGGAAGAATTGCAGCGAATCTCCCAGCGCCACGGCGTGCCGATGGCCCAGCTCAATGGCCGCATCCAGAAAATCCCCGCGATTGCACTGGGACCGCCGCCTGCGCGCGATGCTTCGTTGTATCAGGTCGTGCACACCCAACCGCTGAATACGTTGCCGGCGTACGCGGCGTTGATCGAGAAAATCCACAAGGCAGGCGGCGACAAGGGCGTTGATTCGACCGATACGGCGATGGCACCGGTGGCCAAGCGCGCCAGCCAGCGGATGGAGGCCGAGATGGCCCCGCGAGGGGCGGCCAGTGCGGTGGCCGCGGTAGCCGGTAAACTGGCCGGCGCCCTGATTTCGGTAGGGGTAGCAGGCGTTCGGGCGATCATTCAGGCCAACGACCGGCCGGACAGCGAAGCGTTGATTCGCAGCAGCCTGGGCAACACGTTCGACAAGGCCTGGATGAAACTGGTGCAGAACCCGACCACCGGTGTTATGGCGGGGACGCTGTACATGGCGGCGCAGATCGAGGGCAACCTGGCGGGGAGCGCCGACGTGCCGTCGGTCAGTTCGGGCGGCGGCGCTGTCGATTGGAGCCCGATGGAAACGACTACCCAGCAGACCGTTCCATAACCGAAGGAGAAACACCATGTCCTACGTTGATGGCTTCCTCGCTGCCGTCCCCACCGTCAATCGCGAAAAATTCAAGAAACACGCCGAAACCGCTGCGGTTATTTTCAAGGAATGCGGCGCGCTCAGCGTCACCGAATGCTGGGGTGACGATGTGCCGGACGGCAAAGTAACGTCGTTTCCCATGGCGGTGAAACTCAAGGAAGACGAAACCGTGGTGTTCAGCTGGATTATCTGGCCGGACAAGGCCACCCGTAATGCGGGCATGGACAAAATGATGAACGATCCGCGGATGCAGCCGGACGTCAATCCGATGCCCTTCGATGGCCAGCGCCTGGTCTTTGGTGGTTTTGAAATGATCGTGAAGGCCTGATCCCGACGAAAGGATCACTCCGGCGTCGGGGTGATCCTGCAACTTTTGCGGTTGCGGATCTCGCTGTCCGTCGGCCGCTCCCTGACGAATTCGAAGCGCGGCTCACCCTCGCTATAGTGAACCAGCCAGCCCCATTCCAGCTCGGACTCATCCTGCCCCGGTTTCGGTGGCATTGCCCACCATGGCTCTTTGCTGATGATCTGTCGCATGGCCCCCTCCCGTTGATTCGGTTGGTTCAACTATAACGTGCATGTCAGGAGCTGCCAGGCATGACTGACGAATCCCGTGAACCGTTCAAGCGGCTGTTTTTCGCACTCAACTGCCCGCCGGCGCAACGCAAGGTCATTGCCCAGTGGCGCAGCGCCCTTGAGCTGCGCAGCGGGCGTCCGGTGCCAGCGGAAAATTTTCACCTGACGTTGTTGTTTTTGGGGGCTGTGGCGGTGGCGCAGATTGGCGAGATCTGCACGGCGGCCGGAAAGGTTCGCATACCGGGTACTCCGCTGAGGTTGGCGCTGGATCGAATGGAGGTCTGGCGCAGGGCAGGGGTGCTGGTCCTGGCGCCGGAGCAGGCACCGCCGCAGTTGTTGCGGCTGGTGTATGCGCTGGAGCAGGCGATGTTGCCGTTTGGCGTTGAGGAGGCGCCGAAGGCGTTTCGGCCGCACCTGACGTTGATGCGTGATTATCGAATGCCGGTGCCTGAGTCTGCGACGCCGCCCGAATTTTTCCTGCGGGCTGATCGCTTTGTCCTGTTTGAGTCCCACAAAGGACTGTATCGAGCGCTGGCCGAATGGCCGCTCGTCCCCGCATAAAAAAAAGGCGCCCGAGGAGGGCGCCTAAATTCACCTTAACCGAGGAAGCCAGGTGAGGCCGTTCGTCAGAGAGGAGTGCAGCGGTGGTAAGGCGCTGCGTGAACGGAAATCGAGAGATCACCCCATATTTTGGGTCAATGCTGTGTCCCTGTAGGAGCGAGGCTTGCCCGCGAAGAGGCCGTCACATTCAACATTGTTGGTGACTGGAACACCGCTTTCGCGGGCAAGCCTCGCTCCTACAGGCGCGCGCGCAATTATTTCCCGAGTTTCACCCGCGTCCAGCCCCGGGTCATGACGCGCTGAACGCCGATCGGCATATCCGGGATCGCATACAGAGTCGCCATCACCGCTTGCGGCGGATACGACCCGGGATCATCCCGGATCGCCTCATCCACCAACGACGTGGCCGCCGCATTGGCGTTGCTGTAGCCGATGTTGTTGGTGATCTCTGCGATGATGTCCGGGCGCATCAGGAAGTTCATGAACAGGTAGGCGTTTTCCACGTTCGCCGCGTCCTTCGGGATCGCGACCATGTCATAGAAGCTGCCGGCCCCTTCTTTCGGAATGCTGTAATCGATCTTCACTTTATCGCCCGCTTCCTGGGCACGCGCCTTGGCTTGCAGCACGTCGCCGGAGTAACCGACCGCGACGCAGATGTTGCCGTTAGCCAGGTCGGAGATGTATTTCGACGAATGGAAATACGCCACCGACGGCCGAATCTTCATGAACAGTGCTTCGGCTTCGGCGATCTGAGCCTTGTCCTGCGAGTTCACCGGGTAACCCAGGTAGTGCAGGGCCGCCGGGATCATCTCGGTAGGCGAGTCGAGGAAGCTGATGCCGCAAGCTTTCAGCTTTTCCGCATTTTCCGGTTTGAACAGCAAGTCCCAGGAATTGGTCGGTGCATTGGCGCCGAGCACTTCCTTGACCTTGGCCGGGTTGAAGCCAATGCCGATCGAGCCCCACATGTACGGGAACGCGTGGCCGTTGTCCGGGTCGCTGGCGGAAGCGTTTTTCAGCAGCACAGGATTGAGGTTTTTCCAGTTCGAAAGCTTCGACTTGTCCAGTTCCTGATAGACCCCGGCCTTGATCTGCTTGGCCAGGAAACTGTTGGACGGCACCACGATGTCGTAGCCGGATTTTCCGGCGAGCAGGCGGGCTTCGAGGGTTTCATTGCTGTCGAACACATCGTAGGTCACGCGGATGCCGGTCTCGTCTTCGAACTTCTTGACCGTGTCCGGGGCGATGTAATCCGACCAGTTATAGACGCGCAGAACCTTGTCATTGGCCTGGGCAACGGTGGCAATCGCGCCCAATAAGGACAGTGTCAGCAGAGTCCTGCCAAACATTTTCATCGGTACAACTCCATTCTCTTTTTATTCAAAAACACACAGCAAACATGCAGTGAACATAAAACCAGTGCAGCAAATACAAAACCTATGGAGTACACGCAAAACCTGTGGCGAGGGAGCTTGCTCCCGCTTGAGTGCGCAGCACTCACAAATTGGCAGGGTTGCCAGAAATCTTGGGGCCGCTTCGCAGCCCAGCGCGAGCAAGCTCGCTCGCCACAGGATGAAGTTCAGTTACCTCATCAACAACGGCATTACGCCGTGGCTTCCACCATTCGCTTTTCAGGTTGCTGCCACGATTCGCTCGCGGTCTGGTCCATCGCTTCCTGGATCGCACGTTTGCGGGAGGCTTCGGCGCGGCGGCTGAAGTACCAGACCATGAAGGTCACGATCGATACGGCCAACAAAATCAGACTGGCCACGGCGTTAATCTCAGGCTTCACCCCCAGACGCACCGCCGAAAACACTTCCATCGGCAACGTCGTCGAACCCGGTCCGGACACGAAGCTCGCCAGCACCAGGTCATCCAGCGACAGGGCAAACGACATCATGCCGCCGGCCGCCAGTGACGGCGCGATCATCGGAATGGTGATCAGGAAAAACACCTTGAACGGCTTCGCCCCAAGGTCCATCGCCGCTTCTTCGATGGACAAATCCAGCTCACGCAAACGCGCCGAGACCACCACCGCGACATACGCCGCACAGAACGTGGTGTGGGCGATCCAGATGGTGACGATGCCGCGCTCCATCGGCCAGCCGATCAACTGCGCCATCGCCACGAACAGCAGCAACAGCGACAGACCGGTGATGACTTCCGGCATCACCAACGGCGCGGTTACCAGACCGCCAAACAAGGTGCGACCCTTGAAGCGCGTCACGCGAGTCAGCACGAATGCCGCCAACGTTCCCAACGCCACCGCCGCAATCGCCGTGTAGCAGGCGATTTCCAGCGAGCGCCCCACCGAGCCCATCAGTTGCGTGTTGTCGAGCAGGCCGGCGTACCACTTGAACGACCAGCCACCCCAGACAGTGACCAGTTTGGAAGCGTTGAACGAGTAGATCACCAGAATCAACATCGGCAGGTAGATAAACGACAGGCCGAAAATCAGCATGAACTTTGAAAATCCGAAACGTTTCATCCCCGTGCCTCCATCTCTTTGGCCTGGCTGCGGTTGAACAGCAGAATCGGCACAATCAGGATCAACAGCATCACTACCGCCAGGGCAGATGCCACTGGCCAGTCGCGGTTATTGAAGAACTCTTGCCACAGCACGCGACCGATCATCAGTGTCTCAGGGCCGCCCAACAGCTCCGGAATCACGAACTCACCGACCACCGGAATGAACACCAGCATGCAGCCGGCAATGATGCCGTTCTTGGCCAGCGGCACGGTGATTTTCCAGAAGTTGTTGAAGTTGCTTGAGCCCAGGTCAGACGCCGCTTCCAACAGGCTTTGATCGTGCTTGACCAGGTTGGCGTACAGCGGCAGCACCATGAACGGCAAGTAGGCGTAAACCACACCGATATAAACAGCCGTGTTGGTGTTGAGGATCTCGATCGGGTGATCCGTCAGCCCGGTCCACATCAAAAAACCGTTGAGCAAACCGTTGTTGCTGAGGATGCCCATCCACGCGTAGACGCGGATCAGGATCGCGGTCCAGGTCGGCATCATGATCAGCAACAGCAAAACGTTTTGCGTTTCCTTGCTGGCCTTGGTGATGGCGTAGGCCATCGGAAAACCGATCACCAGGCACATCAACGTACTTAAAAACGCGACCTTCAACGAACCGAAGTAGGCCGAGATGTACAGCTCATCCTGAGTCAGCAGCGAGTAGTTGCCGATGTTCAGCAGCAGCTGGAATTTCTGCTCGGCGAAGGTGTAGATCTCGGAGTAAGGAGGAATGGCCAGCGCCGCTTCCGAGAAGCTGATCTTCATCACCAGGAAGAACGGCAACAGGAAAAACAGGCACAGCCACAGGAAAGGAATCCCGATGACGAGCTTTCGACCACTCGGCATCAGCCGCATGAACTGCTGATTGAGTGTTTTCATGAGCGCAGTACCACGCCGCTGTCGTCTTCCCACCACACGTAGACTTGGTCGTCCCAGGTCGGTCGCGCGCCACGGCGTTCGGCGTTGGCCATGAACGATTGCACGACTTTGCCGCCAGGCAACTCCACGTAGAACACCGAGTGACCGCCGAGGTAGGCGATGTCATGCACCTTGCCTTGGGACCAGTTGTAGCGAGTGTCCGGCTTGAGGGTGCTGACCAGCATTTTTTCCGGGCGGATCGCGTAGGTGATCGACTTGTCCTGCACCGAGGTGCTGACGCCGTGACCGACGTAAATCTTCTGTTCCAGGTCTGGGCTGTGAATGATCGCGTGACCTTCAAGATCTTCCACCACCGTGCCTTCGAAGGCGTTCACGTTGCCGATGAACTCGCAGACCATGCGGCTGACCGGTGCTTCATAAATGTCGACCGGGCTGCCGATCTGCGCGATCCAGCCCAGGTGCATGATCGCGATGCGCTCGGCCATGGTCATGGCCTCTTCCTGGTCGTGGGTCACCATCACGCAGGTCACGCCGACCCGCTCGATGATTTCCACCAGCTCGAGTTGCATCTGCGAACGCAGCTTTTTATCCAGTGCGCCCATCGGTTCATCGAGCAACAACAGCTTCGGACGTTTGGCCAGGGAGCGGGCGAGGGCCACGCGCTGACGCTGGCCACCGGACAATTGATGGGGTTTGCGTTTGGCGTACTGGGTCATGTGCACCAGGCGCAGCATCTCTTCAACGCGGGCGTCGATTTCGCTGGCGGGCAAACGGTCCTGCTTGAGGCCGAAGGCAATGTTCTGCGCCACTGTCATGTGCGGGAACAAGGCGTATGACTGGAACATCATGTTGATCGGCCGTTCATACGGCGGCATGTCGGTGATGTCGACACCGTCGAGGAAAATCCGGCCATCGGTCGGGCGCTCGAAACCTGCGAGCATGCGCAGCAGGGTCGATTTGCCGGAGCCGGAACCACCGAGCAGGGCGAAGATTTCACCTTGATGGATCTCAAGCGAGACATCATCCACTGCGGTGGTTTCGTCGAACTTCTTGGTGACGCGGTCGACTTTCACCAGCACCTTTTTTGGTGCCTGGTGACCTTCAAGAGCCTTCCTGTAGATGCTGGAGGCGTTTGCCATGTGAAACTCCCAACAGGTTTCAGTCGTCGGGCCAACGCGGCCTGACTTAATAGTTGATTGCAAGCCCGGATAGTTTCAGTCGAAGCGCGAACCCTGTAAGAGCGAGGCTTGCCCGCGAAGACGGAGTGTCAGTCGACATCATCGTTACCTGATACACCGCCTTCGCGGGCAAGCCTCGCTCCTACAAGGATTGCGCTCGCCTGATCCATACCGCTCGGGCTTATTCGGCGCCGCCGTCCTGGCTGCCTGGTGGTACTTGTTGTTATCGCAGTGTGTTGTTGTCGCAAGTCACGGGCGCGCAAAGACACGCCCGCCTGACTCGCGGGGGCAGTAAACGGGTTTTGACTCAGCGGGTTTTACGCAACGCGGCCCGTCGCCGGCACGCATCACCGAACGCTTGGAAAATGCTCAAGTAGGGCGGGTTCGACAGGACCTGCCATTCCGGGTGCCATTGCACACCGACGGCAAACGCCTGGCTGTGCTTCACCGAAATCGCCTCGATCAAACCGTCCGGCGCAATCGCTTCGGCGCGCAGGCCTGGCGCGAGGCGGTCGATGCCCTGGCTGTGAATCGAATTGACCATGAACTCGGTCGGCAACTCCAGCGCTTCGAACACGCTACCCGGTTGCACCGTCACCGCATGCGCCGGGGCGTATTGCACCGCCAGCTCGGGGCTGTCCGCTTCCCGGTGATCGAGCATGCCCGGCAGTTCGTGCACCTTCTGGTGCAGGCTGCCGCCGAACGCCACGTTCATTTCCTGAAAACCGCGGCAGATGCCGAGCACCGGCACGCCCGCCGCAATGGCTGCACGCAATAAAGGAAGGGTGGTGGCGTCCCGCGCCGGATCGTGATCCGTGCCGGGGGCACTGGCCGGGCCTTGATAGTGGAAGGGTTCCACATTCGAGGGAGAGCCGGTCAGCAGCAGACCGTCGAGATGCGCGAGCACATCCTCGATTTCAGTCAATTCGCCTAGGGATGGAATGATCACAGGCAGCCCCAAAGCCGCAACGCAGACAGCACGCAAATACTTGTCGCCGCTGATGTGGTAGGGGTGCAGGCCAATCTGTTTGACGCACGCTGTAACGCCGATCAATGGCTTGAATGCCATTTTTATCACCTCGAAGTTTCACACTTGAACGAGCTTTTCCGGAGCTTAGCCTTGTTGATTTTAATTAACAACTCTCATGTAAAAAATTCTAAACGCCGATCGTCCGATCCTGAGGGTTTACACGGCGCTCAAGACCGTTCTGGCACTCAAGCCCCCCAAAAAGGCCAGAAAATATAGGTGGAAAGGCCAGGTGTTCGCTATTGACTTCACTTTGCCGTTCGGGTTGACTGGGCTCGCAACAAGGTAGTGAACATAATAATTAACAGCTAATAGGTGCATCATGTCGGTCCCTCTGCGTACCGTTCAACTCAACGAAGCAAACGCATTCCTTAAGAAATATCCTGAGGTTTTGTACGTCGACCTTCTGATTGCGGATATGAACGGTGTGGTGCGCGGCAAGCGCATCGAACGCACCAGTCTTCATAAGGTTTACGAAAAAGGCATCAACCTGCCGGCGTCTCTGTTTGCTCTGGACATCAACGGCTCCACGGTGGAAAGCACCGGCCTGGGTCTGGACATCGGCGACTCTGACCGGATCTGCTTTCCCATCCCTGGCACTCTGAGCATTGAGCCGTGGCAAAAGCGTCCAACCGCGCAGTTGCTGATGACCATGCACGAACTCGAAGGCGAGGCGTTCTTCGCTGACCCGCGTGAAGTGCTGGCCAATGTGGTGCGCAAGTTCGACGAACTTGGCCTGACCATTTGCGCGGCATTCGAACTCGAGTTTTATCTGATCGACCAGGACAACGTGAACGGTCGTCCGCAGTCGCCGCGTTCGCCGGTCTCGGGCAAGCGTCCGGTGTCGACCCAGGTGTACTTGATCGACGACCTGGACGAATACGTCGATTGCCTGCAAGACATCCTCGAAGGCGCGAAAGAGCAGGGCATTCCTGCCGACGCCATCGTCAAGGAAAGCGCCCCGGCGCAGTTCGAAGTGAACCTGCATCACGTCAACGACCCGATCAAGGCCTGCGACTACGCGGTGTTGCTCAAGCGTCTGGTGAAGAACATCGCCTACGACCACGAGATGGACACCACGTTTATGGCCAAGCCGTATCCGGGCCAGGCGGGTAACGGTTTGCACGTGCACATTTCGATTCTCGACAAAGAAGGCAACAACATCTTTGCCAGCGAGGATCCCGAGCAGAACGCCGCGCTGCGACACGCAATCGGCGGTGTGCTCGAGACCCTGCCGGCGCAGATGGCCTTCCTGTGCCCGAACGTCAACTCGTATCGCCGTTTCGGCGCGCAGTTCTACGTACCGAACTCGCCGAGCTGGGGCATCGACAACCGTACCGTGGCGGTGCGTGTGCCGACCGGTTCCGCGGATTCGGTACGCATCGAACACCGCGTCGCCGGCGCCGATGCCAACCCGTATCTGTTGATGGCTTCTGTACTGGCTGGCATTCACCACGGCCTGACCAACCAGATCGAGCCGGGCGCACCGGTGGAAGGCAACAGCTACGAGCAGAACGAGCAGAGCCTGCCGAACAACTTGCGCGATGCACTGCGCGAGCTGGACGACAGCGAAGTCATGGCCAAATACATCGACCCGCTGTACATCGACGTGTTCGTGGCGTGCAAGGAAAGCGAGCTGGCCGAGTTCGAGAACTCCATCTCGGACCTTGAGTACAACTGGTACTTGCACACCGTTTAACGGGCTGACACTAAACCTGTGGCGAGGGAGCTTGCTCCCGCTGGACTGCGCAGCAGTCCCCTTCTTTTTTAGGTAGAAAGAGGGGTCGCTTCGCGACCCAGCGGGAGCAAGCTCCCTCGCCACAGGTTGCTCATCGCTCATGCCAGCAGTTAACACGATCAACTATTCCTCTGCGTCGAGTCACAACCATGACAAACACTCGCAGCGACTGGGAGCAACGCTTCCAGTCCCTCACTATCGAAGGCCGCGCATTCATCGACGGCCAGTACTGCTCGGCACTCAGCGGCGCCACCTTTGAGTGCATGAGCCCGGTCGATGGCCGTTTCCTGGCCAACGTCGCCAGCACCGATGAAGCCGACGCCAATGCCGCCGTCGCCGTCGCGCGCCGCTCCTTCGAGTCCGGTATCTGGACCAACCTTGCCCCGGCCGAGCGCAAGCGCATCCTGATTCGCTTCGCCGACCTGATCCTGGCCAACCAGGAAGAGCTCGCCCTGCTCGAAACCCTCGACATGGGCAAACCAATCAACGATTCGATGAACATCGACATCCCGGCGACCGCCAACGCGATCCGCTGGAGCGCCGAAGCCATCGACAAGATCTACGATGAAGTCGCCGCCACGCCGCACGACCAACTCGGTCTCATCACCCGCGAACCTGCGGGTGTCGTCGCCGCCATCGTGCCGTGGAACTTCCCGTTGATCATGGCCAGCTGGAAGTTCGCCCCGGCACTCGCGGCGGGCAACTCGTTCATCCTCAAGCCATCGGAAAAATCGCCACTGACCGCGATTCGCATCGCCCAACTAGCGCTTGACGCCGGCATCCCGAAAGGCGTGTTCAACGTCCTGCCGGGTTACGGTCACACCGTCGGCAAGGCGTTGGCGTTGCACATGGACGTCGATGTGCTGGCTTTCACCGGCTCGACCGCGATTGCCAAGCAATTGCTGATCTATGCCGGGCAAAGCAACATGAAACGCGTCTGGCTCGAAGCCGGCGGAAAAAGTCCAAACGTGGTGTTTGCCGACGCGCCAGATTTGCGCGCGGCAGCACAAGCAGCGGCCGGCGCGATTGCCTTCAACCAGGGCGAAGTCTGCACTGCCGGTTCGCGATTGCTGGTGGAGCGTTCGATCCGCGAGCAGTTCATTCCGCTGCTGGTGGAAGCCCTTCAAGCCTGGAAACCGGGGCACGCGCTGGACCCGGAAACCACCGTCGGCGCAGTCGTCGACCAGCGTCAACTGGATAACGTGTTGCGCTATATCCAGGTCGGCAAAGACCAGGGCGCGCAACTGATCGCTGGCGGCAGCCGCACCCTTGAAAGCACCGGCGGCCTGTATGTGGAACCGGCAATTTTCGACGGCGTGACCAACGCCATGACTATCGCCCGCGAAGAAATTTTCGGCCCGGTGCTGTCGCTGATCACCTTCGACACCGCTGAAGAAGCCTTGGCCATCGCCAACGACAGCATCTTCGGTCTGGCCGCCGGTGTGTGGACCAGCAACCTGAGCAAGGCCCACACCTTCGCTCGTGGCCTGCGCGCCGGCAGCGTCTGGGTCAACCAGTACGACGGCGGCGACATGACCGCGCCGTTCGGCGGGTACAAACAGTCGGGTAACGGTCGGGACAAATCGCTGCACGCGTTCGACAAATACACCGAACTCAAAGCGACCTGGATCAAGCTCTAATACCTATAAAAAAAGCGACGGTCGCCGGCACGCTGCCGGTGGCCATCGGAGAAATCTATGAAACAAACGCACGTAAACAGCTACTACGCCGCTACCCGCAACTTCACCGGCGACTTCCCCGTCCTGGAACAAGCAGTGGACTGCGACGTCTGCATCATTGGCGCCGGCTACACCGGTCTGTCCTCGGCCCTGTTCCTCTGCGAAGCGGGCTACAGCGTGACCGTACTCGAAGCCGCCAAAGTCGGTTTCGGTGCCAGCGGTCGCAATGGCGGCCAACTGGTCAACTCCTACAGCCGCGACGTCGATGTCATCGAAGAGCGCTACGGCGACAAGACCGCTGAAGTCCTCGGCAGCATGATCTTCGAAGGCGCCGACATCATCCGTCAGCGCATACAGCACTACGACATCCAGTGCGACTACAAGCCGGGTGGCATCTTCGCCGCGCTGAACAAAAAGCAGCTCAAAGGCCTGGCCGAACAGAAAAACAGCTGGGAGCGTTACGGCAACAAAAACCTGACCATGCTCGACGCGGCGGACATCAAGCGCGAAGTCGGTTGCGACAACTACGTCGGCGGCCTGCTCGACATGCAGGGCGGTCACATCCACCCGCTGAACCTGGCCCTCGGCGAAGCCTCGGCCATCATCGGCCTGGGCGGTAAGATCTACGAACAATCGGCAGCGGTGGAAATCACCTACGGCGAACCGATCACCGTGCGCACCGCCAAAGGCGTTGTGCGCGCCAAGTACCTGCTGATCGCCGGCAACGCCTACCTGCCGCAAGACCTCGATAACCGCGTCACGCGCAAAAGCATGCCGTGCGGCTCGCAAATCGTCGTCACTGAACCGTTGTCGGAAAAGGTTGCGCGCAGCCTGATCAAAAACAACTACTGCGTCGAAGACTGCAACTACTTGCTCGACTACTACCGCCTCACCGCCGACAACCGCCTGCTGTACGGCGGCGGCGTGGTCTACGGCGCCCGCGAACCGGACGACATCGAGCAACTGATCAAGCCGAAAATCCTCAAGACCTTCCCGCAACTCAAGGACGTGAAGATCGACTACCGCTGGACCGGCAACTTCCTGCTGACCATGTCGCGCATGCCGCAATTTGGCCGCATCGAGAAAAACGCCTACTACATGCAAGGCTACAGCGGACACGGCGTCACCTGTTCGCACCTGGCCGGCAAACTGATCTCGGAAATGATCCGCGGCGACGCCGAACGCTTCGACGCGTTCGCCTCGCTCCCGCACATGCCGATGCTCGGTGGCCGTACCTTCCAGGCGCCACTCACCGCCATGGGCGCCGCGTACTACGCACTGCGTGATCGGTTCGGTATCTAAGCCCAACGCAATCCCTGTAGGAGCCAAGCTTGCTGGCGAAGACGGCGGCAAAGTCAACATCGACGTCGCCAGACACACCGCCATCGCGAGCAGGCTCACTCCTACAGGAGATCTATGACGTGCACAAAATGTGCATACGCCCCGGCCAAAACTGTAGGAGTGAGCCTGCTCGCGATGACGCCAAATCAGCCACCATCATCGCCACCTGACACCCCCAAAACCTACATCGCCAAACGTTCTGGCATGAGCAACTTCAGCTTTTTCACTAACCAGTTATCGAACCTGCTGAGCAACACCAACAAACGTGATTTAATACCCGCCTTTCACATTTCCGGGACAGGGAAGCGGTACTTTCGCGGCCAAAAGTCGCCCGCCATCCACCCCCATAACCCTTAAGTATTTCTCGCATAAGGCTGTCATGGACACGGGCTCACGACTCAAATTAGTACGCGAAAGCTACAAAATGTCCCAGCGCGAGCTGGCCCGGCGTAGCGGCGTCACCAATGCCACCATCTCCCTGATCGAACAGAATCGCGTCAGTCCCTCCGTCAGCTCCCTCAAAAAACTGCTCGAAGGCATACCGATGTCTTTGGCGGACTTCTTCACCTTCGACCAACCGCCGCGCGAGCATCAATACGTGTTTCGGGCTAATGAACAGCCGGATCTTGGCCGTCATGGGCTGCGATTGCTGCTGATTGGCGCGCCCGTGCCGAGCCGGCAGATGCGCTTTTTGCGCGAGCAGTACGCGCCGGGGGCGAGTTCGGGGGAAGAGCCGATTGTGCATTCGGAAGGGGAGGAGTGTGGGTTGGTTACGCGGGGGACGGTTGAGTTGACGGTTGATGGGCAGATCAGTGTGCTGAATGCTGGCGACGGGTATTACTTTCCGACGACGCTGCCTCACAAGTTTCGCAATATTGGCCAGGATGAAGCGGAAATCATCAGCGCCAACACCCCGGCTAACTTCTGATCAGCTAACAACCTCATAGCCTCCCCCATAATGGATTATGTGTTTATGGACGCTCGAACGTTTCGCTACTACCTCTGGGCATGGCCAATGGTCTTCGCCTGTTCAGCTTTTTACACTCTGATAGTGATGCTGGGCCTGAAGGAGTTGACCACTCTGGAAGACGCATATTTCAACGCTGTAGGGCTTTTCACTTACGGGATCTTCTGTTTTTTCGGCTTGCGTTACTACGCTCCGATGATGCGAAAAATTGAGTTCGATGAAACGTTGGATGGCAAATACACAAGCGTGCGAGCCTCGATAATCGGCGTCGTCACCTGCGCTTCAATTGGGACCATTCTGTCTATCCCTCAAATAGATAAAATCCAATTCTTGAGTGATTTGCCTCGTTGGCTTGCCGTTGGCTCGCTGTTTATTGCCTTCGCTGCTGCCGTCTTTGTCTTTAGTCACTATGTGTGGAAGCCAGGTCGCCGGCGTTAGGTGATGTTGCTTTCGGGCAAACCCCAGAATGTTAATGAGGTAAAAGGGGTCGCCTTTATTTTCCCCCTCAAAATTGACAAGCCGGATCATCCAAAACACTATCGACCCATGACCTACATCCCCCGCATGAACATGATGTGCACTTCCATGACCGCTTTTGGCGGGCCGTGAGGTCATGCGTTCACAGGATTTGACGTAGTTACCCAAGGCCCCGCCAGAGATGGACGGGGCTTTTTAGTTCTCCGCCCACCGATGGCTCAAGGAGATTGAAATGCTAGAGATCAGACGCGCCCAGCCAAGCGATGCCCAAACCGCATTCGATATCCGCCTTCAAGCGATACGGCACCAATGCATCGGCGCCTATACCGCAGAACAGATGCTTGCCTGGACGGCAGGCGCGGCCAAGGACGGTTACAGCGACCTGATGGACAAACACTTTTACCTGGGCTGTATTCAGGGTGAGCCGGTGGCGACTGGAATGCTTGATCTGGGGAACAGCGAAATCGGCGCGATCTTTGTGCTGCCGGGTTTCATGCAACAAGGCATCGGCTTGAAGATGCTCAGCCATCTGGAATGCCTGGCGCGGGAGTTGGGCCTGAAGGCGGTCAATCTGGACGCTACGTTGAACGCAGCTGATTTTTACCGCCGCTGCGGTTTTGTGGGTGACGAATCTGCTATTTACCATTCGCCTTCAGGGCTCCAGTTGGCGTGTGTGCCAATGGTGAAGGGGCTTTTGCCTTGACTGGGAAGGCGGGCAGGGGTGACAACAGGTCATGAAAAATCCGCTGTAATGCGGGTGGAAAAGGTGTTTTGGTGCGAAGGATGTCGCTGCGCTGATAGAGAAGACAATCCTCTCGCCAACTCGACAGGCCTGAACAAAATAAAAAACCCGCAACTCAGTGCGGGTTTTTTTACGGCTCAACTTTGATCACTGACTCTTGGGTGCATCAAACCCACGCTGCTCAATCACCCGAAACACATCGCTCACATCCTGGACCATGATCCGGGCGATGTTGGTGACGGTGTTTATGTCGTGTTCGGCGTAGTCGGGGAGGCTGGTACAGGCCATGAGGTTGAGGTATTTGAGGACCGCGTTGAGGCGTTCGCTGAGGCAGTTGTGGAGTTCGCGCAGCGGGGCGTCATAGTCGATGAGCAGGACGGGATAGTCGGTGGCGAGTTGGGACATGGGGGTGAAGCGGCGGGGCGTGTTGTTTGTGGACATAAGGATGAGCTCTTCAAGGAATTATGAGGCGCCACCTTTCTGCTGCGAAACAAAGGGGTGGCAGCTATGTGCGGGTTCGCAGACCGGAGAAGAGATCGAAGCCGGCAGACCCGAAGGTCTCCCACACACAGCCGCCATAAAACGTAACGGCGGCAAAGTTTGCCACAGTTGTTTTTAGCGGTGTGATCACTTCTGCAGGGCTGCGAAACCCAATCGCTAACTTTGGTCAGCGACGGGTCGAATATAGGCGTCGATTTGGGTGCCTGCAAACGGGGTTGTAGGACGGAAAATCGGATTTGCGGGGGCTGTCGGGGAGCAGCATCCGGTGGAGTAACTGACGTGAATCCAGAGGTTGTTTAGTGTCAGGTAGACCTTGCGTGCCGGATTTGCGGCTGCTGCGCAACCGAACGCAGGCTTCGCCAGCGGCTACGGGATGTGGGCATGTTTAAAATTTTGGCGGGGTTGGGGGCGGTTTCGCCGCCCTGCGGGAGCAAGCTCCCTCGCCACAGTGGGTGGTTTCCTACACGATTTTCGGATATGAAATATCAAAAGATTGCCAAAGCCCGCAAAAGCGGGCCTTGGTTTTTGCGTGTCAGGTCTTACGCCTGACGGGCGGCTAATGCCGAGTAGCTGTTCATCAGGTTGCGATAGTTCGGGATGCGCTGGGACAGCAAGTTACCCAAGCCTTCGATGTCGTTGCGCCAGTCGCCCTGCAACTCGCAGGCGACCGAGAACCAGTTCATCATTTGCGCACCGGCTTGCGTCATGCGGTTCCACGCAGCCTGTTGCACGGTGGTGTTGAAGGTGCCGGAAGAATCCGTGACCACGAATACTTCAAACCCTTCAGCCAGGGCCGACAGCGTCGGGAAGGTCACGCACACGTCGGTCACGACACCGGCAATGATCAGCTGTTTGCGGCCGGTCGCCTTGATCGCCTTGACGAAGTCTTCGTTGTCCCAGGCGTTGATCTGACCAGGACGGGCAATGTAGGGCGCGTCTGGAAACATTTCCTTGAGCTCCGGGACCAGCGGACCATTGGGACCTTGTTCGAAACTGGTGGTCAGGATGGTCGGCAGTTCGAAGAATTTGGCGACGTCAGCCAGGGCCAGCACATTGTTTTTGAACTCGTTCGGCGAGAAGTCTTGCACCAGCGAGATCAGACCGGTCTGGTGGTCGATCATCAGGACTACGGCGTCGTCTTTGTTCAGGCGGTTGTAAGTGGCTTTGCTCATGATGAAATCCTTTCTCGGGAGGGGTAAGTGGCTTCGTTCAACATGGGCTCAGATTAATGATCTGCAGGAAGGGGAAAAAGAGGGTGAAAACGGTTTGACTGTCAACTCGGATGGGACAATCGAGGCCCCGCCCGGGCGAAAGCGGACATTCACCGCAGCCCCATTCAGGCAAACGCATCCTCGATAAAGGCCTCCAACGCCTTGTCTTCCAATATCTCGATGGAGAAGTGCCCGAAGCGCTTGGGCAGCCAGATGATGCGGGTTCCGGACGGAGATTGCAGGTTCGCGCGGGCGAGTGGTTTTCCATTCTCGTCTTCTGGCTGAACACCTGCGGCTATCAATTCGTCATAGGCCTTCTCGATGTCCGGTGTGGAGTAGCAGTGGCGGTAAATCATGCCTTCGCCCGCGCAATCCAGAAGCGCCTTCAGGTTCCCCGCCAGCGGTTGAACCAGCATGAATCGCTCCTGACCGATCAACGCAATCGCGTAGCGCACGTGTAGGCCACCGCGTTCCCAGACAAGGGTTTTAGAGATCCTGGCTTGCAGTATCTGTGCGTAGTAAGTACAGGCTTCTTCGAGGTTCTTGACCAGTACATCCACGTGACTGAACTTCAGCTCCATTGCGTTCCTCCTGTTGAACCGGTGTCCATGGTAACGACCGCTGCCTCAGCATTAGAAGAATTTTCGTGTGGCTGTTTCGTGGACGAACAGTTGAACCATGAGCTGTCCAACGGATCAGGATAATCAGCAGTTCTTTTTTCCATAAGAGGATCCCACCATGCATGAATGGACCCTGGATTACCTTTTCAACGGCGAACCCCGCACACACCTGTTCGAACTGGAGCAGCCTCAGTTACCCGTCCATGAGGCAGCGATGCACTTGCTCCAGCTGCATTATGGGGACGGTGAGAACAGCCTGATCATGCCCACCGCGGACGCGACGCCGGCGCAGATTCTGGAGCAGGCTGGGTGGGTGGGACTGACACAGATTACGGTCGTGAATCAACCCGGTTGATGCCAGGTACAGCGACGAGTACGGTCGATCTCCGTCGACGGGCGCGTGGCTAACGCTCACGACGGGCATCGGTCTGCTCGCCTGAGCACGGCGCTGAGGAAACGCTTTCCGTATAAGCCGACGCCAAGCCCCGATACGATGAGAACGACTGCAACGATTTTGTTGAATGACAGGGGCTCATTGAAAATCATGACTGAACCCAGCAGTCCGAATACCGGCACCAATAACGATAACGGCGCGACGGTAGACACTGGGTATCGTTTCAGGAGTGAATTCCACACCCAGTAGCCGAACAGGGTGTTGGGGTAGACCTGGAACAGGATCGACAGGACGGCACGGTAGTCGAGTTGATTCACCAATGCGCTGTAACCCGTCGAGCCGTTGACCGCGTAATCAAGCGCGAAAAGAGGGATGGGCGAAAACGCACTGGACCACACCAGGAAAGCAAAGACCTGAGTGGTCCTGGCTTTTTTGTTGATTACGTTGGCCGCACTCCAGGCCACTGCGCCCAGCAGCACCAGGATCAGCCCGGCCGTCGTCACTGTCCCGTCAACAATCGAGATGATGCTCAACAAGCCACAGAAGGCGATGCCCATGCCCGCCAGTTGGTAGCGGGAAATGGTTTCCTTGAATACCCATGAGCCCAGCAGGATCGTGAAAAACGCGCTGAACTGAAGCACCAGCGAAGCGATGCCTGCGGAGAGGCCCGACTTGATGCCAAGGTTGACAACGCCCCAGAGTCCTATGCCGAAGACCAGGCCGTAACCAATGATGTAGCGCCACTGCACATCAGGTTTCGGAATGAAAAAGATCGCTGGAAGTGCGCAAAGCGTGAAGCGAATGCCGGCAAGAATCAGCGGGTCAATGGTGGTGAGGCCCAGTTTGATCACTGAAAAATTCACACCCCAAATGGCCGTAATCGAGATGGCGAGTAGCAGATGTCTGGCTTTCATGTTGATCGTCCTTGATTGGTCGGTGATAGATGACTCGTAAAAACCCAAAGCGCCAAAGCCGCAGCGCTGATTAATGCGCCCAGCAGGCTCACAGCCGTCCAGCCCCAGCGCGCATAAACCTGAGTCGCGGCGACCGCCCCCAGCGCACTGCCGACCGAGTAGAAGCACATGTAGGCGCCGACCATGCGACTCTGGGCGTCGGGTCGTGCGGCAAAAACAAGGCTCTGGTTGGTAACGTGTACGGCTTGCACCGCGAAGTCGAGCAAGATCACACCGCAGACCAGCGCGATCAGGGACGTCTGGGCAAAACTGATGGGCAACCAGGAAAGCGTCAGGAGCCCCAGCGAAAGGCCGGTCACCCGTTGTCCCAAACCTCGATCGGCCCACTGGCCGGCTCTTCTGGCAGCCAGGGCACCGGCGACGCCTGCCAAGCCAAACAGGCCGATGGCCGTGTGTGAAAGCGACAGTGGCGGAGCGCTCAGCGGCAGCACCATGGAGGTCCACAGCACGGAAAAAGCGGCAAAGATCAACAAGGCCAACAGGCCCCTGATCCGCAAAACCGGTTCGGTCATGAACAGCTTGAAGAGCGACCGGATCAGCGCGGGGTAGGTGTCTTGATTACGTGGCAACGCCGTGGCGGGCACCACTTTCCACAGGACCGCCGCGAGGGTCAGCATCAATCCTGAGGACACGAAATAGACGGCGCGCCAGCCCGCCAGATCTGCGATCAGCCCAGAGATAAACCGCGCCAGCAGAATGCCCAGGACAACTCCGCTCGTTATGGTCCCAACGGCCTGCCCGCGTTGTGAGGGCGTTGCGAGCGCGGCGGCATAGGCGACAAGCACCTGAACCACCACGGCGAGTAAGCCCATCATGATCATGGCGCCCAGCAGCACCAGCCATTGCTGCGAGGCGCCGACGGCCGCCAACGCTATGGCAGACAGCATTACTTGAGTCAAAATCAGCCGTTTACGGTTGACCCTGTCGCCCAGCGGTACGATGAACAGCAACCCCAGCGCGTATCCAGCCTGAGTGGCCGTCACCACGACCCCGATCAATCCTGAGGTGACGCCAAAACTCTCAGCCATGGAAGCGAGCAAAGGTTGGGCAAAGTAAACATTGGCGACGGCCAGCGCGCAGGTGACAGAAAACAATAACGTGAGTGACGGAGAAAGCCCCGAAGACGGGTCAGTCCTACTGTTTTCTCCGGTTTCCGCAGGCGGCAATCCTGCAGGCTGCCCGGTGCTACGTTTGGCTATTGTGTCGGCATCTGCTGTCATGAACGCCTCCATGGCGTTAAGCTGGTTGCAATTAACAACTGGATTCGATTATTGCTGAATCAAGTTTCAAATTGCAACCAGCTTGGTCGGCAGACTTGGCAACCGTTATCCAAAAGGTCAATACGATGGTCGAAGGCACTTCACCGCAAAGCAGCGAATGCCCGGTAGCAAGAACACTTGAGGTTATTGGGGATCGCTGGTCGCTCATGATCCTTCGCGACGCATTTGACGACATTCGCCGGTTCAGCGAATTTCAGAAGAGCTTGGGCGTGGCCAAAAATATTCTGGCCTCACGACTGAAAGCGTTGGTTGAAGTCGGGGTCTTCGACGTTCGACCGGCGTCAGATGGCAGCGCCTACAAGGAGTACGTCCTGACGGACAAAGGACGTGAGATCTTTCCAGTGGTGATCAGCATGAGGCAATGGGGCGAACGTTTCCTGTTCGAGCCGCAGGAGACGCGTTCTGTGCTGTTGGACAACGCGTCCGGCCAGACCCTGATGCCGATGGATGTTCGTTCATCAAGCGGACAAAAACTGGGACCCTCAGACTGCCACCGGGTGAGACTTGTCGACGGCGAGTCGTGAATCGACAGCGGTCGAGTTGGCCACTCGGAGTTCGTCATCAGCGGTTATTGCGCAAGATGGAAAAATTCAACGCCGCCGCCACACAAAGCCACACAAGGTAGGGGAACAGGATCAAGCCTGTGATCACATCTAGCCGCATCGCCATCACCACCATGGCTGCGACCACCAGCCAAAGCAGCGTCAGGATCACCATGCCGGCGAAAAGGCGGTGCGCGCCGAAAAACACCGGTGTCCATAGCGTATTAAGCGCAATCTGCGCCGCCCATAACGCCAGCACCACCTGGCTTCCAGGTATCAGGGACAACCGGTACCCGGCCCAGGCGAGCAGCAGATAGATAATCGACCAGGCGACTGGAAACAGCCAGTTGGGTGGCGTGAAGCTCGGTTTGACGAGTGATTCGTACCACTGGCCCGGTTTGAAAAGAAGGCCTGTACTGGCCGCAGCACCGCAGGCTAAAAGAAAAATCAGAAAAGTCATCATCAGTCCTTGGTTGAGGTCCGCTGTGTGGGGGGTGCAAAACCCTGTCGGCCGTTCATGCCGCTAGGCGCCCGGTACGCCAGGCACATCCATGTTGATCTTGCGCCAGACGGCTTCGGACAAGCTGTACACCGAAAAGGCGATCAACCCCAGGGCCATCACCATCAAGATGACGCCGCCGGCCGGTAGATTCTGCAGCGCATCGAGGGCTTCCTTCATGCCGGGCGGATCCATGGCTTTATAGCGGGAGCCGCTGATGATCAGCAGCAGCGCGATCTCGATAAAGACGATGCCCCGGGCGATCAGGCCGAACCGAGACACTGGGCGGACGTAGCGCATGACGTCTTCGTCCGCTTCAAAATATTTCTCGAACGACGACTTCCAGCCCTTGATGATGTGAGCGATGCCTACGCCAAGAGGGATGAGTGCGACGAGGTACACCAAGACATTCGAGTGTTCCCAGGACAACAGATTCGCCAGCAAATCCTTGGTTTGTCCACCGCCGGATTTGCCCGAGCTTTGGATGCCGCTGATGAGTAAGCCCAGCGCAAAAAACGCCAGCGCGCCGTTGACCAAACCTCCTGCCAACAGTCCTGCCCGAATGACCAGCCCCTTCATATTGTTACCGTGATGATCGACGTCGCGCAGGGCTTGCAACACTCGCCAACAGGCGAAGGCGAGCAGGCCTGCCACCACTAATCCGACTAAAACGTAACCGAAAGGCTGGCTTAACACGGCCTCCAGGCTCCGGTGAGTGTCCTTCGGTTTTGTCGAGTCTTGAGCCGCCAGCAGCGCGAAGATGCCAATGATCAGGTAAAGAACGCCGCGAGCGGCATACCCTCCCCGAGCGAGTACAACAAGGCTTTGGTGCGCAGACATGGGAGCTGATTCCAGAGAGGTACTAATCAGCAGACCTTTCAGGTTGGGAGGGGTTCGATTGAAGGTGGAGTTTGATCCGTCATCTGGTGGTGGGTGTCGCTTGAAGCAAAGGGCGTCTAGTCCAGTCAAAAAACCATGGGCCACCCCCATCCGTATCACCGGATCAAGGTGGCCCATTCCAGGCCTCATGGATTTAACGTTTGCATCACTTCACATCGAACCGATCCAGGTTCATCACCTTGGTCCACGCCGCCACGAAGTCTTTCACGAACTTCTCTTTAGCATCACTGCTCGCGTAAACCTCAGCCAGCGCCCTCAATTGCGCATGAGAGCCAAAGACCAGATCAACTCGCGTGCCGGTCCACTTCACTTCACCGGTTTTGCGATCGCGTGCTTCAAACGCCTCGTTAGCCTCCGAGGTCGGTTTCCATTCCACCCCCATGTCCAGCAGGTTCTTGAAGAAGTCGTTGGTCAACGCCTCTGGCTGCTGGGTGAACACGCCGTGTTTTGATTGCCCGACGGTGGTGTTCAACACGCGAAGGCCACCTACGAGCGCGGTCATTTCTGGCGCGGTCAATGTCAGCTGTTGCGCCTTGTCGATCAACAGATGCTCGGCCGACACGGTGTAGCGGGATTTGAGGTAGTTACGGAAGCCATCGGCGATGGGTTCGAGGAAACCGAAAGACTCGACATCCGTCTGCTCTTGCGAGGCGTCCATCCGCCCTGGTGTGAACGGCACCGTGACGCTGTGACCGGCATTTTTTGCCGCCTGTTCGACACCTGCATTACCCGCCAGCACGATCAGGTCGGCCAGCGAGATTTTCTTGCCGCTGTTGTTGAACTCGCTCTGGATGCTCTCGAGTTTCGCCAGCACATTCGCCAGTTGCTCAGGCTGGTTGGCTTGCCAGGATTTCTGCGGCGCCAGACGCAGGCGACCGCCGTTGGCGCCCCCACGTTTGTCGGAGCCACGGAAGGTGGACGCCGCCGCCCAAGCCGTCGATACCAGCTGCGAGACGCTCAGGCCCGAAGCAAGCACTTTGTTCTTGAGCGCTGCGACATCACTGTCGTTGACCAACGCGTGGTCGACTTCCGGGATCGGGTCCTGCCACAGCAGTTCTTCGCTGGGCATTTCTGGCCCAAGGTAGCGGGAGAGGGGGCCCATGTCGCGGTGGATCAGTTTGAACCAGGCACGGGCGAAGGCGTCGGCCAACTGATCCGGATTGGCCAGGAAACGCCGCGAGATCGGTTCGTAGATCGGGTCGAATCGCAGGGCCAGGTCCGACGTCAGCATGGTCGGATTACGCCGTTTGGACGGGTCGAAAGCATCCGGGATGGTACCGGCACCGGCGCCGTTTTTGGCGACCCACTGGTGCGCACCGGCCGGGCTTTTACTCAGTTCCCAGTCGAAGCCGAACAGGTTTTCCAGGTAGTTGTTGCTCCACCGGGTGGGCGTGGTGGTCCAGGTCACTTCCAGGCCGCTGGTGATGGTGTCCGGGCCTTTGCCGGTGCCGAAGCTGTTCTTCCAGCCAAAGCCCTGGGCTTCGAGGCCCGCCGCTTCGGGTTCGGCGCCGACGTTGTCGGCAGGTCCGGCGCCGTGGGTTTTGCCGAAGGCGTGGCCGCCGGCAATCAGCGCCACGGTTTCTTCGTCGTTCATTGCCATGCGGCCGAAGGTCTCACGGATGTCTAAGGCGGATCTGACCGGGTCTGGCTCGCCTTCCGGGCCTTCGGGGTTGACGTAGATCAGGCCCATTTGCACGGCGGCCAGCGGGTTTTCGAGGTTGCGGCCGTGCTCGGTACGGCTCTCCTCGTTTTTACCGGGTTCGGCGACGAGAGGGCCGTCACCGGGAGCTTCCACGGGAGCGTTTTCTTTGCCGTAGCGGGTGTCGCCGCCCAGCCATTTGTTTTCCGAGCCCCAGTAGACGTCTTCATCCGGTTCCCAGACGTCCGCACGGCCACCGGAAAAACCAAAGGTCTTGAAGCCCATGGACTCCAGCGCGACGTTGCCGGTGAGGACGATCAGGTCGGCCCAGGAGATTTTACGACCGTACTTTTGCTTGATCGGCCAGAGCAGCCGGCGCGCCTTGTCGAGGCTGACGTTATCCGGCCAGCTGTTGAGCGGTGCAAAGCGCTGCTGACCCGAGCCGGCACCGCCACGACCATCGCCCGTGC
The DNA here is from genome assembly GCF_059695705.1 of Pseudomonas sp. LBUM1669. Lineage (NCBI taxonomy): Bacteria > Pseudomonadati > Pseudomonadota > Gammaproteobacteria > Pseudomonadales > Pseudomonadaceae > Pseudomonas > Pseudomonas sp. LBUM1669. The sequence goes on from NZ_CP166784.1 coordinate 2,759,269, forward strand.
GGTACGTGCCGGCGGCGTGCCAGGCCATGCGTATGAACAGCGGCCCATAGTGACCGAAGTCCGCCGGCCACCAGTCTTGTGAATCGGTCATCAGCGCCGTCAGGTCGCGCTTGACCGCCTCAAAGTCCAGGGTCTTGAATGCTTCGGTGTAGTTGAAACCCTCATCCGTGGGGTCGGAAAGGGACGAGTGCTGGTGCAGGATCTTCAGATTCAGTTGGTTCGGCCACCAATCGCGGTTCGTCGTGCCACCGCCAGCGGCGTGATTGAACGGGCATTTCGATTCATTTGCCATGTGTGAGCTACCTTTGGTCGTGTTTCATCCGGCTATCGGCCCGGGGTGGGCGTGAGATAGCAACGAGCGAACTCAATGACATAGGCTGCAGGACCCACAGTTGGATCAACTGATTGTCTGGACCACACGGGATTCTGTACTGCGGCGGTGGCCCACGGATGGCCTAGTCAAGCTTCGGACTCATTCCTGTCTCCTTATCAGCACTAAACCGGCCAGCTTGTTCCGCCAGCGCTGGATACAGGTTAGACCCCACTCGGGAAGTCAGCTAATAGGTGGAGTATTGGGGAGTGATAGGCAGAGTCTTTTACGGATGTCGCGGGGAGGGCCCGCGTCTATCTGGAGCATAGACGCGGGTTTGCAGGCTTGAGCGGTTACTTTCGAACGTTCTGGTACAGCATCAACCGTGAGGTTTCATGCATGGCCCGGGTCAGCGCTGACAGGCGTTTGAACTCTTCAGGGTTTTTCTCGGCAACGTTGTCCCGTGGTGTCATCGAGGCCAGGTCGTGAAGGGTCGGCGAGCTGCCGTCGTGCTCCATCTGCACCATGTAGTGTTGAGTTACGCCGGCAATCAGCGGGAACGTGCCCTCACGCAACACCAGTGGCACCACGCGCTCGCCCTCGGGCGCGGGCTGCTGGATATCACGGCCCATGCCGCTGTTGCGAAACTCAAGACCGGCCATCCCCGCCACGGTAGGCAGCAAGTCCACCAGGCCGACCGCTTCCTTGACCTCGCGCGTTCCGATCAGGCCTGGTGCGTGGATGATCATCGGCACCGCGTTGCTTTCCAGGCCCAGTTGCTCGTAGGCCGGAGCCAGGAACGGGATCTGCGCGATCCGGGTGTTGTGGTCACCAAACATCACGAAGATGGTGTTTTCGTACCAACCGCCGGCCTTGGCGATTTCCATCAAGCGGCCGAGGTTGAAGTCCAGCAGGCGCACGGCGTTGTACTGCTCGACACTGCGCGATCCAGCGGCCTGTACTTCGGCCAGGGTAGGGTGCTTGACCTCGAAGCCGTCATTGCTTTTTGGAATCGTGAACGGGCGGTGATTGCCGGCCGTCTGCACATAGGCAAAGAACGGTTTGTCCTTGGGCAGTGCTTGCAGGATCTGGTCGGTTTCCTTGAACAGGTCCAGATCGGAAATACCCCAGACATCCACCACCGGCGATTTCCAGTCCCGCTCTTCGAACAAACGCACGCCGTCGATGCTCTGGCGGATCAGGGCATTCATATTGGCCCAGCCGGAGTTGCCGCCGATGGTGTAGATCTTCTCGTAACCGGTGAACGCATTGATCAGCGTGTTTTGCTGGGTGATCAGAGGATTACGCGTCGCGGTTTCCTGGCGAGTGACATCAGGCACCCCGCTGATGCTGGCCCAGACGGTTTTCGCGGTCCCCGTCACTGGCACGTAGAAGTGCTCGAAGAACCAGCTCTGGGTGGCTAGCCGATCGAGATTGGGCGTCGGATTGATCGGGTTTCCGTAAGCGCCGACGGCACTGGTGCCCAGCGATTCAAGCATGATGAACATCACGTTCGGGGGACGCGAGCCCGGGATCTTGTACGGTTGGGGCGCCTGGTGCCGCACGAAATCAAGGGTCTGCGGGTCGGGCTTGTCGACGCCCAGGTAGTTGGCCATGACCGCGTAATGTTCGCGCACCTGCGCCTCGTCATAACGCGACTGCCCGACTTTGCCCGTATCGTAGAGAAACAGCACCGGGTTCAGGCCCAGCGCGGCGATTTGGTTATTACCCGAGAAGAACGCATCGCTCCAGCGCAACGGAACGGGGTTTTCAAGGTTCATGTTTTCGACACGACCCAAAATGCCCAGCAGCACCAAGACGACCATCAACGCACCGCCCCACGTCGCGGAGAGCTTGCGAATGGCCTTGCGAGGGCGGTCCAGCGTGACGCGTTCCAGACGCACCAGGGCCAGTGTCACCAGCGCGACCGTCGCCAGCCAACCCAGTGAAATCCAGATCACCGGGTAAGTCTGCCAAACCATGTCGCGGGAGATCTGCGCATCCTCGATGAAGCGCAGCACGGTGGCGTTGATCCTCACGCCCAGGTAGGCGTAATGGCCAAAGTCGATGATGTAGATCAGCAACAGCACGCTCAGGGCTGCGATCAGGTAGACGCGTGCGATGCGGCGCAGCAGACGGCTGCCGAGCAGGTTCCAGCGAGGGATCCAGGCCAGCAACGCCAACGGCAACATCGTCAGAATGGCCAGGCGCAGATCGAAACTGAAGCCGATGCTCAGGGTTTCCCAGACGCTCTTTGTGTCGATCAGGGCTTTGGGTTCGAACCCGGAAAAGCCGAAGAAGAACACCACCCTCAGCAGTGCAAACAGCACAAACGCAATCGCTGTAGCGCCTAGCCAATAATGTAAACGTCTCGAGTGCAGCCAACCCATCCCTGTTCCCCTGTTAAAAAGTCGTTAAATCTCAAACGGATTTGAATTCGTCGGCCACCGCACCACGCCGCTTGCTTGAGTGGCGATACGTCCAGCGCAGGGAAAGCGTCAGCAGTGCCCCGCAGCAGTACAGACCCAGCAGCGGATCAACCAGGTAATCCCAATAGTTTTGCGAAGGTTTGATCCCGGCGATGAAGGCCAGGGTTGCGCTGGCCAGCATCAAGACGGCCAGGCCATTGCGCAGGTAAAACAGGCCCAGCGTGAGCACGGCGAAGAAAATCAACATGGGGCGCGGGCTGTAGCCTAACCGATAGGGGTCCACATCACTCATGCCCAGAGTGGCCGGGTACAACACCACGGCCATCGCGGCGAAGAGGATCAATACGCCGGTCTTGCCCCGTGCCGGTGGCAGCATCTCCAGCCGACGCAAGCAGCCCCACGCCATGAACACCAGGGTGGTAATCGCAAGGTCATCAATGTAGCTGCGCAAATAGGCGGCCAACGACAACCCGTCCAGCGAGATGAAGCTGACGGCCAGCAACGCGGCCAGCAGTGCGATCCGCCAGGTCCTGGGCAGGCCGAACGAAGGCAGCACCAGAAAGATGATCATTGCGAAGCTGACATGGGCTTGCCACAGGCTGATCATTTGAGACGCTCGTTAAGCCATGCATCGTTAAAGGTAACGTGCTTGATGAAGGTGTTGTTCCAGGAATAAACCAAGTGATACATGCCGTCAGGACTGCGGATGAAGTAGGGGTATTCGTATTCGAATTCACATTCCTGGTTTTTACAGACACGGTTGTCGAGGTTATCCAGGAACTCCGCTTCCAGTGATTGGCGGTGTGCGCCGCTGGACCCGCGGAATTCTCTGCCAATGATCTCCTTGTAGGCTTCGGGAGAAAATGGCGCGCCCAGTGGATCCGGGGATTTGTCCAGGTCCCGCAACGAGCGCCAATCGTCCATTTTGGCGTCGGTTCCATACAGGCTCAGCTTGAAGCGCCCCTCACGCAGGTCGTTGAGCGCCACCAGCAACCCGTGTTCGGGTGTTGCGACGGCGGCCAGCGAGGAATTCGGATTCGAGGGGTCGAGCGGATAAGGCTCGCTCCAGGTTTGCCCGGCGTCTTCAGTGCGGGTCGCCAGAACACGGTGGTGGGTGTTGCCGGCATAACGCAGCAAGGCGATGCCGCGCTGGCCGTCCAGCGGCACCACCGTGGGTTGCAATGAATTCATGCCGTGGCTGATGCGGAATTTATCGATCACATCGCCGTCTGCGCTCAGGTAGAGGTACTCGGCAAACTTGCCCAGGAACTCGTGATAGACCGGCAGGCCGATGGAACCGTCGGCATGAAACACCGGTGCCGACCGGACCAGGGTGCTGATGTTCAGAAAGGGCGAGGTGATCAGTTGGCGCGGAGCGGACCAATGTTCACCGAAGTCGTCGGACACCATCACATTGACCGCGCTTCCGGCCCAGCCACCCATGGAAACGGACACGTAGAACAACCACACCCGATTATCCGGCGCGAGGGCCACCACCGGGTTGCCCAGCTTGCGAATGTATTTTCGAGTGCCCTGTTGGGTCGAATCCCGCGTCGCCAGGACCTTTTCCGCCCCCCATTCGCCGGTTTTCGAGTCGAACCGGGCGGAGCGCACCTGCACATCGGCTGCGCCTTCTCGGGAGCCGGCGAACCAGACCGTCATCAGACTGCCGTCGGGCAGTGCGGTGACCGCTGAGGAATGCACGAAATCCACCAGCCCGGAGGAGGCGAAACGGCTGGTATAGATGGGCTTGGCCACTTTTCCGGCCACTGCCATCACGGGACTGATCTGGGCAAAGGAAGAGTGCGTATTGGCAGGATTGATGATCCACGCGGTCGCAAACAGGCAGGACAGTAGAAGGTAAGCACAGAAGGCAGGAAAACTAGGAAGATTGATGCGCATGACTACGTTGGCATCTCGGGCCCGATAAGGCGCCCAACGTAACACTCGGTAGTACAGGATCGGGTTTTATGACTAGCTAAATTGTAAGCAGGTATTTGTAGCATGCAGCCCTGTCGACGCGCACAGTTTGATTGAGCGTCTGAGACTGTTGGGCTAGAGGGTTTGAGGCGGGCTGTAAGACATTTTGCCGTTGGTCGCAAAGGCCGGGGCTGTCACTGTCGAGTCATTGGGGTGTGGGTTGTTTGTTTGGGCCTCTTCGCGGGCAAGCCACGCTCCCACAGGACTTGCGTCGTTCACATGAGGAGTGATCGACAAAATCCCCCTGTGGGAGCGTGGCTTGCCCGCGAATACGGCAGCACAGACACAGAAGCTTTCAGACCAGAACCCACCTGGAACCTAGTGCTGTCTGTACGTCTTTAGGGTGAAGGCATTCCCTGCCGGGCTTTTACCCTCAAGCGTTATCTCATTGTCCTTGATCATCAGGATTTTGAGTTCGTCGGAAGCGCCGGACGCTAAGCCGTCGCTAAAGGTAGGCATGGAAGGCCCGGCAAACTTGGCAACCAGCGAGGGGGCAATGGCGGTGCCGTTGATTACGTAAGACTTGGGAATCGATTTCATGTCAGCCAATGTGAACGAAAGCAGGCTGGAGTCGGCCGTCCAGCGACCGATGAAGCGGGGGTTGTTGGGGTTGGCTTCGTGAAACGTGGCGCTTGCGGCCCTGGTGACAGTTCTAAGCGGCATTGCAACGATTTACGCCACTAGCCCGACGACGCCCGAAAGAGCTGGCTACCTGGCCGCGCTGATCAACTGTCGCTACATCGCCAATGCCTTGTGGAGTGCCGCGCAAACGCTTGAGCTGCTTGACGAAAACTCAGTCAGCATCGCGATGCGCCTCGTCATTGGTGGCGTCGCATTTAAGAACCTGCCTTTGGTCGGTGTACCTGAACCGCATTCACGATGGATTGATCCATTCTGAAAGAACTTTCGAGGGGCGCTGCCATGCACTCGTTTGCCAATCTGCTGACTCCGGCGCAAGAGCAAAAGCTGCGTGCGCTCAACGCCTGGCATCTCGTCCTTGAGGACTTGAAGCTGCGCATGGAGTGTCCCGATGCCTATCACGAAGAACTGATTCGTCAGTCTGACGAGATGGATCGCCTGGGAATCGTGAGTTGGCAGGAATGGCGGGACCTCAGGGTGGAGGCCGATCAAGCGTATCTGCGAGCCATCGCGGGTGAGGATTATCACCGAGCGCTTGAAAAGGGTGAGCGCCTGATTTATTCGGGCTCTACTCGCATGAACAAAACCATCAGTGCCACAGATCTGACCACGCGGGAGAATCGGCAACATTCAGCGCGCCAGTGAAAACCGCCAGGCGTCCGAGAAACGCTTGGCGGCGTTCGATGGGGTAGGGCCCAAAACCATTAAAATTTTCATGGGTGATGCGGGGCCGTGCTGTGTTGAAACACTCGTGTGGGCGCTCAAAACATGCACACCGCACCTTGGAACACTACCCGCCCAAACTGTGCATTGGCGTCCAGCGGCGTGACGGCCAGCAACTGATCCAGACGGATGTCCTGCGGGCCGTCAGCCGTTTCAAGGCAGAGAAACTCTTCCTTGTCGCTGGAGGTCCGCGTCGTCAGCGCTTTGGCGACCAGGCGTGTGCCGTCGTTCAGCTCGATATCCAGTCGATAACCGCGCAGGCAGGCGATCTCCAGGTAGTCGTGCAGATCGCAGTTCAAAGGCTGATACGCGTTCATTTCGTTACTCCTGGCAACCTTGCAGTTTGATGATGAAGTGACCTTGCTTGCTGATCGCCTCAGCGACGACCGGATTGCTCGGTTCAACGTGGCAGAACCGGCATTCATTCTGGGAAATATCTTCGTCCTGAACGCCCTGTTCATCAAGGAAGCGTCGGGCATAGGACTTCGCCAGTTCAGGGTCGTTGCTGTCGATCAATACATCGAAATGCAAGTAGCGGCCGTCTTTGGTACGCACGTGGGTATCGAACACTTTGACGCTCATGATTTGCTCCTTCAGGTTTCCAGATGTCAGGGGTGGGTTTGTTTCGAATCGATACCAAGCCTACGACAAGGCCACTTTTTGTCAATATGGTTTTTATTCGATACTATTTATCACCCCTGTCGATTATGGAATTTGCCGTGTTGTTCGATCTGCTGGAAAGACTGTCGAGCTTGACGCGCGTCTGGTTTCGCGAACACCCGAAACTGACGGATCTGCAGCCGATTCAATTGAGCGCGCTGATGTATCTGGGCCGCTGCAATCGTTACTCCAACACGCCGTTGGCGGTCACCGAGTACCTGGGACTGACCAAGGGCACCGTGTCGCAATCGCTCAAGGCGCTGGAATCCAATGGGCTGCTGATAAAGACTCCGGACGCCAAAGACAAACGCAGCGTGCACCTGGAATTGACCGCGCTGGCCAGAGCCCTGCTGGACGACGTACTGCCGCCGGAGTTTCTGGTCGCTGCCGCCAAGCGCATGGGCGCTCGTTCAGAGGATCTGGAAGGGCTGCTGCTGGAGTTGTTGAGGACTATTCAACAAGGGGAAAATGTACCGGATTTCGGGCTTTGCCGATCTTGTCGCTTCCATCAGACAGTGGCTGGCGGGGCCTTTTGTGGGCTGACTCAGGAACCCCTGGAGTCCGGCGAAATCGGTTTGATTTGCAGGGAGCATCAAGTGCCCGAAGGCGTGCTCGATTGAAACCAGTCCAGAATTTCGACCATCACAAGGATCCCCCATGGGTTTAAGCAAACGCGATCAGGCACGCATCGAGCGTCGTTTGGTGGCCACCCTGACAGAAGCGTGTGAAACGGCCAAAGCGCAAATCGTCGGATTCGAATGGCTGACCCACGAAGTCGATTACCACGATTTTCCTTCCAGCCTGAGGGTGATTTGGGTCTTCGATACGCAGGCGAATAAGGATCAGGCGCTGGCCAGCGGGCAGGGCGAGCGTATGGTCGAACTGACGGCTACAGCGTTAAGCGAAGCGGATGTTCACATCAGGTCGGTCCCAGCCTTCGTGCAGTTTGATTCTGAAGAGCAATGCCAGCGCGCCAATGGCGGCAATTGGCAGCAACGTCTGGCGCGCAAGCGCTAGTCCTATAGCGAATCGGCTTCGTACCAGCACGCTTTGGATTCAATACAGGTATGTTTCTGCTTCAACGCCATAAAAGGCGTATCCAGCGTACCGATCGCTATCGAAACCCACTCCGAAAACTTCCCCTTCGAATCAGACCAGAACAGCGACGAGCCGCAGTGGGAGCAGAACTGACGTGTGACACCTTTGGACGATTCGTAACCCTTGAGCGCCGTTGCTCCCGCCACGACAGAAACCGCCGACCTGGGCGCGCTCGCATACGTCGCGAAGGCCGCTCCGTGGCCCTTCTGGCATTGTTTGCAGTGGCAATGGGTGACGGCTTTCAGCTCTGTGGATACGTGATATTCAACGGCGCCGCACAGGCAGCTGCCTTGGTGAAGCTCATCCATGTTCATAGGTTCCTTGATTTTCGTCGCGATACTGTAGCGGTCTGGCTCAAGGTTTGGCGATGGCTGCAGCGATCAGAAAGCGGCGGCGCGCAATCACACCGAGGACCAGCGGCACCTACCGCATGTCGCAAAACACCGAAAGTCCGACGTCAGGCTTCAAAGAGTGGCCGGCGCAGCCGATAACGTGTTCATAAAAGCGACGTACCGAGAGGGCTACCCCATGTCTATAAAATTACGCTTGTTGCTGCTGATTGGTACGAGCTTGCTCACCGCGCTGATCGTGAGCCTGGTCAGTTACGTGGGAAACACCCGGATGGCCGAAGCGGTGAAGGACAACGAGGTCAGCATGACCGCGCTGCGCAATCACCTCGAAGCCGACATGATGCACGACGCGCTGCGCGCCGATGTGCTGTCCGCGATGGTGGTCGGGCTGGGCAAAAGCACCAGCAGCAAAGCCGACGTGCGCAGTTCCATCGAGGAGCATGCGGCGCATTTTCGTGAAGTGCTGGGTGAAAACCTCAAGCTGCCGGTCAACGACACCATCAAGGCCGGCCTGAACAAGGTCAAGCCGAGCCTCGACACCTACATCAGCGCGGCCGAGCGCATTGTCGGTCTGGCGCTGGAAAATCCGGATTCCGCGCAAAAGGAACTCGGCACGTTCAATACCGCGTTCAGCCAACTGGAGGACCAGATGGCGGCCCTCAGCGAGGTGATCGAAACCAACACCCAGCAGACCAGTAAAAGCACCGAGCAGGCCATCAGCAGCGCCAACTTCACCCTAGGTATTGTGCTGATCAGCAGCCTGTTGTTACTGCTTATCCAGGGACGCTGGGTGATTCTGAGCATCATGGGGCCGTTGCAGACCGCCAGCCGCATCGCCCAAAGCATCGCCCACGGCAACCTCAGCGAGCCGATCGTCGAACCGACCCACAATGACGAAGCGAGCGCATTGATCCGCAGTCTGGCGACCATGCAGCGCGACTTGCGCGGCATGATCGAGGTGGTTCGCAGCAATGCGCATGGCGTCAGCGGCATGAGCGTGCAGTTAAGCAGTGGCTGCCATCAGGTCGCCGACAGCAGCCAGCAGCAAAGCGTCGCCGCCAGCACCATGGCCGCTGCCGCGAGCGAAATGACTGCCAGCATCGAGGAGATCACCCGTCACGCGGAACGCGCACTGAACATGGCCAACCAGGCCGAGGCACTGGCCAAGGATGGTGGTCGCGTGATTCATCAGGTGGTCAATGACATGGACGGCATTGCGCGTTCGGCGCAGCAGTCAGCCCAGGTGATCCGCACGCTGGACAAGGAGTCCGAGGGGATTTTCAGCATCATTCAGGTGATCAAGGGCATCGCCGATCAAACCAACCTGCTGGCCCTCAACGCCGCGATCGAGGCCGCTCGCGCCGGTGAACAGGGCCGTGGTTTTGCCGTAGTGGCCGACGAAGTCCGCAGTCTCGCGGGACGCACCAGCGCCTCCACGCAGGAAATTGCCAGCATGGTTTCGCGCATCCAGCAAAGCACCCGCGAGGCGGTGACCAGCATGGAGGCGGGCGTTGCGCAGGTCGACAAAGGCATGGCCGTAACCGCCGACGTCGAACGCGCGATCCGCGAAATCCTCGAGGCCACGCTCAATACCACTGAGCTGGTGAATGACATCACCCGCACAATCGGCGAGCAGAGCCTGGCCAGTAACGAAATTGCCCATCAGGTGGACATGATTGCCGGGATGTCGGAGGGCAACAGCAAGATTATTGGCCAGACGGCTTCGACTACCGATGAGCTATCGAGCCTGGCGGGCAAGCTTTCGCAGTCGGTGGATCGGTTTCGGCTTTAAGGGATTGCGACAGGAGAAGGCGTGGTAATTCGCGCCTTCATAGGCGACGCTTATTTAGCTCCGTTAAACGATCAATACGGTTGTTTGTATATCCAGCTTGAAACCATAAGTTCTGAAAAAGTACTGCTTTCTATCGGTTTCGAGTGTGACGAAGGGCGCTTTTCTTCTGTTGCATACAAAGGCTTTCTTGGGGCTGTAGTTATCCAGAAACGCTTGGCCGTGTGTCGTCTTTATCAGCTCAATGGTTGATTTCAGTTGTTCAATGGCTTCGTTTTTCCAAGCGCTGCCCCCTCGCTCCTTCAATTCGACCAAGTACAGTTCTCGGTCTGTTGTCAGCATACAGTCACAACGGCCATGGCCAGTTTGTTCGTCGTTCTGAATCACACAATTATCGATGGCTGTAAAAAGCACCTCCTTCTGATCGTCATTTTTGACAGTGGCGATCCAGGTTTCTGGACTTGAGATGTCAACATAAGCAACAGGCGAGGTGTGGTCGTCGCAGAGCCCGAACTGGACATGACTGAAAGGACCGCTTTGGCAACGATGGTCAAGAAAATTCACGCGCCCAGTTCCTCCTCAAGCTCCAGGAGGCGGTCGAATAATTCATTGCCCACTCTTAGCGATTCATTCAGGTAATTTTGATCTGTTGGTACGCCATCAATCAGTGGCAGTTTGACGACGGTTCCAGTTGTCTCATCGGCTTGGTAAATCGCTAAGTCGTTGGCATTCACCAAAGCGCTCAAAGGGATGACATCGCTCAGTTTTGGCAATAAATCTTTTTCCCTTTTTCTCTTCAGAATGTCGTCGTGCAGATGCTTGCCTTGCACAGCAATGGTCAAGTAGTTAACTACATAAGGACTGTGGGTGGTCATCACCAGCCGATTGTCCTTGCCTTGATTGTTGAATGTCAGCAGGCTTTTGAGAATATTCCATTGTGACTGTGGATAGAGATTCTGCTCAGGCTCTTCAACGATGTTGATAAACGCAGTCTTATTAAATTTGGATGATAAAGCAGAAAGGGCTGCACGCTTTTGTTCTTCCGTCAGCGCCGCGAGAGAGAAAATTTGCGCGGCACTTTTTTTGAATCGCTCAAGCTCGTCTGCACTCATGGATTCCTGGCTGTTTTCGCTTTGTTGTCGAACAGTGTTGGCCAGGTAGTGGCTGACTAGGTAAAGAGGTACGGCAGATTGAAAACCACTCGAGGCATCGTCCAGTCTCAATTTGTAATCAGACTCTCGGATATTGAGAATGTCGTTGAGCTTGTCATATTCCAGCTCTGCTTTATTAATGGGAAGCTGCAGAGTGCCTTTCATATTGGATTTGGCGCTTTCAAATTCTGTCAGAAATTCCTTGAGGGAGTCAGAAGATAGCTTGAGCTCTTTAGGATGCCTGACGTAAGAGATGAAATTTCGTTCAGCAGGTACGTACATGATTTGCGGCAGGCAGTAGCGGTTAGCTTTGGATTCGCTAATGTGCAATTGGCCATGGGCATATTTAATCGAATACGCCTCTCCCTCATACTCGATTTCAGCCTCGTCCGGTCTATCAGTAGAGAAGTAGTTCTCCAGACGGTGATAGGTCAGAAACCGACTGGTCAGGCGGTTTTTGCGTTCAAACCATTTCTTATCGTAATCACCTCGCACCAAAGCCTTTTCGATCCACGAGAAGGTCGAAAAAAGCTTAGCCAGTGTGCTTTTACCTGAGCCTTGATTGCCTACGAATACCGTCACGCGTTTGAACTCTATCCAGCCATTGTTTTCCTTCAGCCCTTCGCGAATAGGACCAAAATTCTTGACGCGTAGGCGAATCATTGTTCACTCCTAAAATGGATGAGCTTATACGGTGGATACAACGCACTCCAAGCACGGAGCAACAATGGCCCAATATTGACACGTCTGGTGGGCATTTGGCTTCAGCGAGGTTGAGTTGGATTACTTCAGACACAGGTGTCGGTGCTGATTGCTACGTCATGGCATGAGTAATAATTCCTTGGCTGACGAGCGCTCGCAATTGGTCGATCGGATCCGCCTCTGATGTCTCAGAGGTATTTATCCGTAACCGCCCCCTCCGACGCACTGGACACGGTCTTCGCATACTTGGCCAGCACCCCGCGTTTGTACTTGGATTGCGGGCGCACCCAGCGGGTCTTGCGCTCGGCCAGTTCGGCATCGGAGACGTCCACGGTGATCTGCCGGGTTTCAGCATCAATGGTGATCTTGTCCCCGTCTTCAATCAGCGCAATCGGCCCGCCTTCAAAGGCTTCCGGCGTGATATGCCCCACCACGAATCCATGGGAGCCGCCGGAGAAGCGACCGTCGGTGATCAGCGCGACCTCCTTGCCCAGGCCTTTGCCCATGACCGCCGACGTGGGCGAGAGCATTTCGCGCATGCCCGGCCCACCCTTGGGCCCTTCGTAGCGAATGACGATGACGTCGCCGGCCTGGACTTCGCCATTGAGAATTCCGGCCAACGCGCCTTCTTCACCGTGATACACGCGCGCCGTGCCTTCAAAGCGCAAACCTTCCTTGCCAGTGATCTTGGCCACCGCGCCGGTCGGTGAGAGGTTGCCGCGCAGCACCACCAGATGAGAGTCCTTTTTGACGGGGCGGTCGAACGGCAGAATCACGTCCTGGCCTTCGGGGTAGTCGGGCACGTTTTCCAGGTTTTCTGCCAGGGTCTTGCCGGTCACCGTCAGCACGTCGCCGTGCAGCATGCCGGCCGCGAGCATGCGTTTCATCAACGGCTGGATGCCGCCAATGGCCACCAGCTCGCTCATCATGTACTTGCCGCTGGGGCGCAGGTCGGCCACCACCGGGGAGATCTTGCCCAGCTCGACAAAATCGTCCAGCGTGAGCTCGACATCCACTGCATGCGCCATGGCTAAAAGGTGCAGCACGGCATTGGTCGAGCCGGCGAGGGCGATCACCACGCGGATGGCGTTCTCGAAAGCTTTGCGAGTCATGATGTCGCGCGGCTTGAGGTCCAGCTTGAGCAGCTCCATGACCTGCTGACCGGCGCGGAAACTGTCTGAGGCTTTATCGCTGCCGACGGCGTCCTGGGAACTGGAACCGGGCAGGCTCATGCCCAACGCTTCAATGGCCGAGGCCATGGTGTTGGCCGTGTACATACCGCCGCAGGAGCCGGGGCCGGGGATCGCCACTTCCTCGATCTGCTTGACCTGAATCTCGTTGATGTCACCGCGGGCGTGCTGACCCACGGCCTCGAACACGGAAATGATGTCGGTATGGCCAGCGCCCGGGCGAATGGTGCCGCCATAGACGAAGATCGACGGGCGATTGAGCCGCGCCATGCCGATCAGGCACCCCGGCATGTTCTTGTCACAACCACCTACGGTTACCAGGCCGTCAAAGCCCTCGCAACCGGCCACCACCTCGATGGAATCGGCGATCACTTCCCGCGACACCAGCGAATACTTCATGCCTTCGGTGCCGTTGGCGATGCCGTCGGAAATGGTGATGGTGTTGAAAATGACGCCCTTGGCGCCCGCGGCATTCGCGCCTTTTTCCGCTTCAACAGCGAGTTTGTCGATGTGCATGTTGCACGGCGTGACCATCGCCCACGTCGAGGCGATGCCGATCTGCGGTTTCTTGAAGTCCTCATCCGTGAAGCCCACGGCCCGCAGCATGGAACGGCCGGGCGCGCGCTCCACGCCGTCGACCACTTGAGAGGAGTACTTACGCAAATTGTCTTTGTCGCTCATGACGTTCCCTTCTATCCAGATCGCTGGCCCGACCGGTGTGGCCCGAAGCAACGCATAGAGTCTAGACCCGGCGGCGACAAAAATCAGTTTGCTAATCCAGCGACCCCGCACACACCTCCCGAAGACATCCGCGCAACCACTGGTGCGCGGCATCGGCGTCCATTCGCGGGTGCCAGAGCATTGAAATGGTGATCACTGGCGTGGCGACCGGAAGGGCAAAACTGTGCAGGCCGGCGCGCAGCGTGTGGGTGTGGCGTTCGGGCACCGTAGCGATCAGGTCCGAGGCCCGCGCCAGCGCCAGCGCGGCGGAAAAACCGCCGACGATGGTGACGATCTCACGGGTCAGTCCAAGCGTGTTCAACGCATCATCCATCGGCCCTTGGTCCCGTCCACGCCGAGAGACCAGGACATGCCTGCCGCCCGCATACCGGGCGGGCGTGATCTTGCCCTTGCTCAGTGCATGCCCCGGGCGTACCACGCCGATAAAACGGTCCTGGTACAACGCGCGGGTGCGCACTTCCGGGCTGGTGGTGTCTGCGACAACGCCGGTTTCCAGATCGACCGTGCCGTCACGCAGCAGCGTGCTGTCCTGGTTCAGTTTCTGCAAAAAGTGCAACCGTACCCCGGGTGCTTCTTCGCTGAGCCGGGCAATCAGCGCCGGCCCGAAGTTCTCTACAAAGCCGTCGCTGGTACGCAACGTGAAGGTACGCGCCAGTTGCTTGAGGTCGAGCTGCTCGGCGGGGCGCAGTACCGCTTCGGCGTGCTGCACCAGTTGGGCGACGTGTTCGCGCAGTTCCAGTGCTCGGGGTGTCGGCACCAGGCCGCGTCCGGCGCGGACCAGCAGGGGATCGCCGGTGGTTTCACGCAGTCGCGCCAGCGCCCGGCTCATCGCCGAAGGGCTCAGCCGCAGTCGTTGGGCGGCACGCGCCACACTGCCTTCGGTGAGCAGCGCATCGAGGGTAATCAGCAGGTTCAGGTCGGGAGTCGTCATGGTTCAACGTTAGCACGGCAGGGCGATGACATGGCGTTGCGTGCAGGTATCAAGTGCAAGTGGTGCGTCTTCCGCCCTGTCAGGCGCGGGCATACGCTGAAGGTCGACACTTCATCAAGGGCCCAACCATGAAACTCACCACGCCATCCGGCTCGGCTCGCTGGGCGCTCGCCAGCCTGTCGCTGTCGATGTTGATGCCTTCACTCGACACCAGCATCGCCAATGCTGGCTTGCCGGTCTTGTCCCAGGCACTCGACGCTTCTTTCCAGCAAATCCAGTGGATCGTCCTCGCGTATCTGCTCGCAATCACCACGTTGATCGTCAGCGTTGGACGCTTGGGCGACATCGTCGGTCGCCGCCGCTTGCTGTTGAGCGGGATCGTCATCTTCACCTTGGCTTCACTGGCCTGTGGTCTCGCGCCTTCGCTGGGGTGGCTGGTCGCAGCGCGAGCGGTGCAAGGCCTCGGCGCGGCGATCATGTTGGCGCTCACCGTGGCGATGGTCGGTGAGACGGTGCCCAAGGCGCAGACCGGCAGCGCCATGGGATTGCTCGGCACGGTGTCGGCGATCGGCACCACGCTAGGGCCATCGCTCGGCGGCGTGTTGATCTCTGGTTTCGGCTGGCAGGCGATTTTTCTGATTAACCTGCCACTGGGCGTTTTGAACGGTGTGCTCGCGTATCGCTACTTGCCTGCGGATCGCCAAATGCCGAAGGCTCTGCGCGGCGGTTTCGACCTGGCGGGCACGTTGGTTCTGGCCCTGACGCTCGGTGCGTATGCGCTGGCAATGACAGGGGGTGAAGGCGATTGGGGTTCGCTCAACCTCGCGTTACTGTTGATCGCTGTTGCCGGGGCAGGCGTTTTCCTGTTCGTCGAGGCGACGGTTGCATCGCCCCTGATCAAACTGGCGCTGTTGCGTGATCGGGGATTGAGCGCGAGCCTGGCCATGAGCATGCTCGTCTCGACGGTGATGATGTCGACGCTGGTGGTCGGGCCGTTTTATCTCTCGGGCGCACTCGGTTTGAATGCCGTGTTGGTCGGGCTCACGTTGTCCGTCGGCCCGCTGGTTGCCGCGTTGACTGGCGTGCCCGCCGGCCATCTGGTGGACCGTTTTGGCGCACAGCGCATGACCGTTTTGGGGCTCGTCGCGATGGCGTTCGGCGCTTGTGTGCTGTCGATGATGCCGACGCGTTTCGGTGTCCTCGGCTACCTCGCACCCATCACCGTGATCACCTCCAGTTATGCGCTGTTTCAGGCGGCCAACAACACGTTGATCATGACCGGCGTGAGCCAGGATCAGCGCGGCGTTATTGCCGGACTGCTCAGCCTGTCACGCAATCTCGGGCTCATCACCGGCGCCTCGGTGATGGGCGCGGTGTTTGCGCTGGCGGCATCGACAACCGACGTCACCCGCGCAGCCCCGGAAGCGCTCGCCCATGGCATGGCAATCACCTTTGCGGTCGCGGCGGGGGTGATTGGCCTGGCGCTCGCCATCGCGTTGCCCGCCTTGAAAAGTGAACGCGTGGTGGCGTAAATCCAGGCGTCAAAGCCGTAGGCCAGGATGATCCCGACCACCCGCATGATCAGCCCGCCGATCAACAGCGTATGAGACAACTTCAACAATCCCCAGGTATGGCTTGCCACTGGGGGCGGGTGCTGCTTCGTCATGCGTCAATGCAACGAATGCCGCCTCAGGGCCTCATATGAAAAGGACGGGTCCACCGGTGCAGGTACGCATGGGATGGCCACGCGCACATTTACCCCGACAACAGGTGACTGCTTTTATGACCGCAGCTGACAAAAACCATGTGACCTGGCTGGTTGAGCAATCGATGCTGCATGCCGCCAGGCAACGGGCCAAACTCTATTCGGGGCAAGGTCGGCTGTGGCAACAGCCTTACGCCCATACCCGGCCCCGTGATGCGTCAGCCCTGGCCTCGGTGTGGTTCACCGCCTACCCGGCGTCCATCGTCACCCGTGAAGACGGCAGCGTGCTGGAAGCCCTGGGCGATGAAACCTTATGGCATGCCCTGTCGAAAATCGGCATTCAAGGCATTCACAATGGGCCGCTGAAAATGTCGGGCGGCCTGACGGGCACCCAACGCACACCGACCATTGACGGCAATTTTGACCGCATCAGTTTCGAGATCGACCCGCAACTGGGCACCGAGGTACAGCTCCAGGCACTGGTGCGCATGGCCGCCGCGCACAATGCGGTGATCATCGATGACGTGATCCCTTCGCACACCGGCAAAGGCGCGGATTTCCGCCTGGCCGAGATGGCCTATGAAGACTATCCGGGTCTCTACCACATGGTCGAAATCCGCGAAGAGGACTGGCCGTTGCTGCCGGACATTGCCGACGGTCGTGATGCGCAAAACCTCAGTCCGCTGCAGGTCGACGTGCTCCGGGACAAGCACTATATCGTCGGCCAGTTGCAGCGGGTGATCTTCTTCGAACCCGGAGTCAAGGAGACCGACTGGAGCGCGACGCCGGTCGTGATCGGCGTCGATGGCAAGCCGCGACGCTGGGTCTATCTGCATTACTTCAAGGAAGGTCAGCCGTCATTGAACTGGCTGGACCCGACCTTCGCCGCGCAGCAGATGATCATCGGTGATGCGCTGCACGCCATTGACGTCATGGGCGCGAAAATCCTGCGCCTGGACGCCAACGGATTCCTCGGCGTGGAGCGCACGCTCGACGGCACGGCCTGGTCTGAAAGCCATCCGTTATCGATCACCGGTAACCAGTTGCTGGCCGGTGCTATCCGCAAGGCCGGTGGTTTCAGTTTTCAGGAGCTCAACCTGACCGTCGACGACATTGCCAACATGTCCCACGGTGGCGCCGACCTCTCGTATGACTTCATCACCCGACCGGCCTACCAGCACGCGTTGCTGATGGGCGACACCGAGTTCCTGCGCTTGATGCTGCGCCAGATGCATACCCTCGGTATCGACCCGGGTTCGCTGATCCATGCCTTGCAAAACCACGATGAACTGACCCTGGAGCTGGTGCATTTCTGGACGCTGCATGCCCATGACACCTACCTCTACCAGGGCCAGACCTTTCCGGGCAACATCTTGCGCGAACACATTCGCGAGCAGATGTACGAACGTCTGGCGGGCGAGCACGCGCCCTACAATCTGAAATTTGTCACCAACGGCGTGTCTTGCACCACCGCCAGCATCATCACTGCAGCGCTGGGGATTCGTGATCTCGACGCGATGACGGCGGCGGACATTCAACAGATCCGCCAGGTGCATTTGCTGTTGGTGATGTACAACGCCATGCAACCGGGCGTGTTTGCGCTGTCGGGCTGGGACCTGGTCGGCGCGCTACCGTTGCCGGCTGAACAGGTCGAGCACTTGATGGGTGACGGCGACACCCGCTGGATTCATCGTGGCGCCTACGATCTGGTGGACCTCAATCCGGATGCGCCGCTGTCCGCGGGTCTGATGCCACGTCCGAAGACGTTGTATGGCAGCCTGCCCAGCCAATTGAAAGACCCGGATTCGTTCGTCTCGCAACTCAGAAAAATCCTCGCCGCGCGCCGCGCCTACGATATCGCTGCCAGTCGGCAGATTCTGATTCCGGATGTCCAGCACCCTGGGCTGCTGGTCATGGTCCATGAATTGCCGGCCGGCAAAGGCACGCAAATCACCGCGCTGAACTTTGGCTCGACGCCGATCACCGAAACCTTGCACCTGCCCAATATCGCGCCGGGGCCGGTGGTCGACATCATCAACGAGCGAGTCGAAGGTGATCTCACCCCTGAGGGTGATTTCACCATTACGCTGGATGCCTACGAAGGATTGGCACTGCGCGTGGTGAGCAGTTCGCCGATGATTTAAGGGCGTTGGCTGGCGTCAGGGAACAAGGTCCTGACGCCTGATGGTCTGCCGTCAAGATGCGGCGCTAATCAGCCTCGACACGTTTGAAGGACACTGAAAGGATTTTTTTAAGGTACCTGGCCATGGGGGTTTCTATCTTTTTGTGGACGACATAAGACGCACTTATCATCAAGGCGATGGTGCCCCACAGTAGTAGGTGCGGGTTCATCGCCGGATAAGCAACGTTAAAGATCATAAAGCCGATCATTTGATGGAGCAGGTAAAGTGGATAAGTGAGCGCGCCTAATGCAGTCCAGTTCAATGCTCCGATGGCTGCCGTTTTATTCGTTGCGATCAAAAGAAACGTCATGAAGAACAAGATAATCATGCTGGATACGATCAGGAGATCGAATTCGGTTGAATATTTTGATTCGAGCAGTTTGGCCCAGACAATGGCCGTGTAGTTGGCCAATGCCAATGCACCTGCCAACAGGAGCACACGTGTCGTCGTGAATCCCTTGGCCCAAATAATGTAGAACGTCGCACCCGCGATGAAATAGGCCGCGTAATCGGTAATTAATATCGAGCGCAGTTTTTCAAAAGCGAGCACTTCTGCGGTGGCTGAGACCAATAGCCAAAGCACGAGGTAAGTCTCTATTTTTTCTATTTTCTTGAAGCCCAACACAATGGATATCATCACGTAGAACTTTATTTCTACAAACAGGGACCAGTAGACCCCGTCAATCGGCGGCACACCCATCAAGTCGCCAAGGAATGTCATGTTAATAATGTATTGGTAAAAATCAGCCGTGAATCTCGGCTGTCCGATGGCAAGAGTGATCAGGAATGTGAGGGTGCAGCACACCCAGAATGCAGGGCAGAGACGAACGACACGGGATATAAAAAATACCCTGAGATTATTGCTCGATGCGGTCATCAGAATGACGAATCCGCTGATCATGAAAAAAAGTTCTACGCCCAGATAACCATATTTCGCAGGTTCGGCCAATAACGGGTAGGGCATTACAGACAGGTCGCCCTTTGCATACCCGCGAAAAGCATAGTGAAAAAACACGACTGCAATTGCCGCGAGGAAACGCAGCAAATCCAGTTCTTTCAGCCGGCGTTGGATCATGTCGATGCGCTCCAGACGTGTTAGCGCGAATTGGAAACTGACCACGCTGCCGATTGAAATTTGACCCTGGCCGACCGCTACAGCAGCAGTAGCGCCTCGTGGACTTCAATTGAAGGTGTCATGCCTTTTTTGCGTCGGCTGTGGAGCCAGCGCCTGGTTTTGTCTATATCGAAGATCTGGCCCTGATCCATCAAGGACAAAAGGAGCTCATCGCAAACCCGATAGCGACCGCAGTCCGGGCAATCCCTTTCCTCCCACGGGCCTAGACACTGAATGCGTTCCGCCACGCCGACACAGATAAGGCAATTCATCGTGATCATCCATTTTTTGTTTTTTAACCGCCGTCCGTGAGCCGTTTGAGACGCCCGGTACGGGAATCGTCGGTTGCACGCAGGGGGCTGGAACTCGGTCGACCCATACGGTCGAACGAAAGTTCAGGACGGTGACGCTGCCAGCATAAACAGGTCGTATCTATCACCTGAGCCGACGTCAGTCAGGCGACGGTTGGACGGCTATCGACGCCGTTGCCACACCTTGACGTAGTCGACTCTAAAGGTAGAGGGCAGGTCAGCATCGTCGACCACGCCGAACCATTTCCACATGGCCTCACTGTCAAAGACGATCTCCATGGGGAAGAAGAAGTGGTTGTTCTTCGATTCCCTGACCAGCACGCCATCGACGTACCAACGCAGGGTGTCGGGCTGCCAGTCGAAGCCGTAGATATGGAACGCATCCGCCAGGCGCCACGGACTGATCCAGACGCTGCCATCGGCGATGTGCTCGGTGCTTTGCGGCGTGGCCCACAGGTGGGCATTCATGTTGTACGAACGGTCCAGGGCCGCGTCTTTGGTCTTGCCGGCGATTTCAAAGATGTCGATTTCGGTGGCGTTGTCGGCCATGCCTGTCCACGCGAGCCAGAATGCGCTGGAGCCTGAGGAGTTCATGGGTTTGGCACGTGCTTCGTAGTATCCGTAAAAGCCGCGTTCAAGGGTCCGGACCATCGCTGAGGTGTAGTCCTTGAAACCGAGTTTGACGTACTTCTGCGGCAAGGTTTCCTTGCGAAAGACGATGTTCAGGTTGCCATTGTTGACGGTGGCATTGTTCGGCGTGTAAAGCGCCGGTTTACGTCCGAGCGACTCGTTCCCGATGGCGTTGTTAACGTGCCAGCGTGTGCGGTCGAGGGTTGTGCCATTGAAGTCGTCGGACAGTGTCGTGTTGAGCGTCCACTGACCGGCATTGGCCTGATCGGACAACGGCAGATTGGCGTTGGTCCGGGTCGGCAATGTGCCTAGTGGTCCGACACGGGTCCAGGTGTCGGCTTGTTTGGGAATGGCAACGGACCACTTATCCGCCAGGTACTGAAATGCATGCTGGCGTTCTGCGAGGGAGGCAAACGCACGGTCGTACACCAACACTTCCGCGATGTCGCCGCGAAAGTTATCGGAATTGCCGACGGCATTGCGCCCGACTGCATACGGACCAATCGGCACATCGTAAAGCTCCAGAACGGAAACGGTCGGTTCATACGCGGTGGTCTGTTGCAGGCTGATGGCGAAATTCGGCAAGACGTTATCGTTGTGGGCGTTTTGCGGGCTTGAGCTGAACAAGCGTTGCCAGGGATCAACCTCGGCTTGTTCGGGCGGTCGACGGGACACGATCAATACTGTCACAGGGCCTTTGGCGCTGCGGATGGTTTTACCCAGAAACGCCGACACGCCACTGAATCGCACAACCGAATGACCATTCACGGCGTTTGCCATCCGCTGTGGCTGCGAGGCGGCATCGTCGACTGTGGCGTGATTGGACTTGCCTGATTTGTCTTTCCATTGCTGGACGCGGTTCTGCGCATCCAGGGTCATGCTTGACGCATCGGCCGCGTCCAGCCACAGCACGAGCCCGGTGTTGGGTGCACCGGGGGACGCTTGTGCTGCGTTGCAAGCCATCGAAATCGACAGCAGCAGTACCAGCAGAGATCCTTTAAACATCATTTGACCGCAATCAGCGCTGGAATTTCGAATGAAGACTGATACCCCTGCGGATTACACGACTGCCACCGCCAGGTATCGACAATCATCTGTTGAAGATCGCGTTGTGCGCTCCAGCCCAGTTCCCGCCCGGCCTTGCTGGGATCGGCCCAGCATTTGGCAATGTCACCTTCGCGTCGCGGGGCGAAGCGGTAGGGAATGGTGATGCCGGTGATGTCCTCGAAGCTATGGATGATCTGCAGCACGCTGTAGCCAATGCCAGTGCCCAGGTTCCAGAAATTGATGCCGTTGTGGTGCTGCAACACCTGAAGCGCCTTGAGGTGGCCGATGGCAAGGTCGACCACGTGGATGTAGTCACGCACGCAGGTCCCGTCCACGGTGGGATAGTCGCTGCCGTACACCGTGAGTTCGGGTATCCGGCCAATGGCGACCTGTGTCAGGCATGGCAACAGATTGTTGGGTCGGCCTCTGGGATCTTCGCCGATCATCCCGCTTTCGTGAGCGCCAATCGGGTTGAAGTAGCGCAATAACCCGATGCTCCAGCGTGGATCGGAGTGGCACAAATCGGTGAGCAACTCTTCGATCATGAGCTTGGTGCGGCCATAGGGATTGACCGGTTTGCCGGTGCCGAAATCTTCGGCAATCGGTGTTCGTGTGGGCTCGCCGTACACCGTGGCTGATGAGCTGAACACCAATTGGAATACGTCGTTGCGAGCCATTGCCCGGCACAGGTTAAGCGTTCCGGCGACATTGTTGGCGTAGTAGTCCAGCGGTTTGCGCACGCTTTCTTCAACGGATTTGAGGCTGGCAAAATGCACCACGGCATCGATGTCATAGCGGCTGAAGATGTCGTCTAGCAGGATCGAATCACGGATGTCGCCATTGAT
The DNA here is from genome assembly GCF_059695705.1 of Pseudomonas sp. LBUM1669. Classification (NCBI taxonomy): domain Bacteria; kingdom Pseudomonadati; phylum Pseudomonadota; class Gammaproteobacteria; order Pseudomonadales; family Pseudomonadaceae; genus Pseudomonas; species Pseudomonas sp. LBUM1669. The sequence goes on from NZ_CP166784.1 coordinate 2,781,797, forward strand.
AAAATCGACCCGGGTCAGGGTCAGTTGCTCAAGGCGCGCGATGCACTCTCGACAGCTGTTACACAGGTTGTCGAGCACCAGCACATTGTGTCCGGCATTGATGAGCGCCAAAGCGGTATGGGAGCCGATGTAGCCGGCCCCGCCAGTAATCAACGTAGTTTTGCGCATGGTGAGGTCTTCCTGTCTCAGGGATTGAATTCAGCGGGTGGTGAAAACCGATTTGAATTCTTGCGGCCAGCGCGGGTGCATGACGCTATACGCCACGGCATAGCTCAGCGCGCCAACCACGATGTTGCAGATCAGGTGCAGGTAGCCTTGAAAACCTAGCTGCGGTGACACATACAAGACGGTTGCTGCCATGACGAGTGAGGCAATCACGCTGCGGTAATTGGAGTCGAAGAACCGGCGCCAGCCGTAACCGATGGCCGCGTTAAGTCCGCGGACTTGCAGCGGTGTGATGATCAACATCCGGGCCAGTAGAGCGAGGGCCGCGGCCATGCCGCCATAAACGTTGCCGAAGCAGTAGACCAGCGCCAGCGCCAGCACTGTGGTTACCACTTCAGCCCTGATCGTGAGGTGGCTGCGGTTGACCGCTACCAGTGCGGTGGTGGCGTACATGGCGGTGTTGCCAATGGCCGCCGTGCAGGCCAGCACTTGCAACAGGGGAATGGCTTCGGCCCACTTGGCGCCGAATATCAACAGGATGAGGTCGTTCGCCGTTAGCGCGATACCCATGAACAGCGGCGTCAACAGAAAGCCGCTCACGGCGGTTGAGTCGCCAATGATCCCGAGCAGTCGCAACGGCTCTGCGCTGCGCCGGGCGAACACCGGCAGCGCATAGCTCAGCAGGCCGTTATATATCGCAGTGCGTGGCAGATCGATGATGCGCATCGCCATGTTGAACATGCCGACCGCGTTCGCGCCGGCCGTCATCCCAAGCACCACGTTGACCCCGCGCTGAAGTGTTTGAGAACTCAGTGCGTTGATTGCAACCGGTGCGCCGGCCTTCAACAGTTCGCGCAAGACTGGACCGTCGATAAGAAAGGCAATGCGGCGCCGGTCACCGCGCATCAACACGATGATGGACACCCACTCCATGATCACCGCCTGGGCAATCACTGCCCATGCCCCGAATCCCCAGAGTGCGACAGCAATGCCGGCCACTCCGCCGAACACCTTGCCCATTAACGTGCGTGACGCCAGCATCCTGAAGTTGCCGCTACGGCGCATTTGCGCCACATAGACACGCGCCATCATGGTGAACAGGATTTTCACCGAGGCCACCGCCGTCATCCATTGCAGCATCGGGTCGGGCGTATACAGCATCACCGCCCCCGAGATGACGACGATGGAGGCCAGGCTGACCAGTACCGCGGCCCAGAACGCGGTAGAGATGTGTTTATCTTCCAGTCGTTCGAGCCGTACCAGCGGATCTTCGAGCACCGAGGAGTAGATGAGACCGACCAACTCGACGATGGCAATGATGATCGTGCCCACCCCCAGTTCGGCGGGCGACAGCAGCCTGGCATACACGACAAAGGTAATCATCGACAGGAAAATCAGGCCGAATTTTTCGGTGAAGATCCAGCCCAGGGAAATGAGTCGTCGATTGGCCATGGCGGATACCGGTTCAATGAGCGGTGGTGGACACCGTTGGCTTGCGCAATGATCTGGCGCGGGCATAGAGGTAGCGCAAGGTCGGTTTGCCGTGGTCGAAGAACAGCGTTTGCCAGGAATGTCTCAGCATTCGCTGGTACACATCGATCACCTCGACATGCCAGCCGCCTCGGGAAAAGGTATTGAGAAAGTCGGTGTGGTTGCCCAGCACGAAATCGATCTGTTGCTGCTTGCTGAGCTGAGCGCCATAGCGGGCGAGATAGACTTCGATGAACCGGATCTTGTTCTGGTAGTGCTTTTTCGGTTGCGCGGTCATGTTGCCGCTGTTGACCGTGCGCTCGAGCAGCACCTGGGGCACCGTGTGGATCTCCCAGTGTTCGGCGATTCGGGTCCACATGAAGCGGTCTTCGCAGTAACGCAGGCCGGCATCGAAGCCGCCGAGTTGCATCATCACGTCACGCTTGACCAGCGCGGCGGATACGCCATTGAGGACGTTGGCGTGGATGAAATCGTAAAAATGCATGCCGCTCTTGCGGATGTTGTCCAGTTGTCGCCTGCCGTCGCTGTAGTTGACCTGCGTGTAGCAGTCGATCAGCCCCACCGGCCGTCCCTGACGACTGAGTTCGTCATACAGTGCCAGTTGTAGCTCCAGTTTTTGCGGACGCCATTGGTCATCGGCATCGAGCATCGCCACAAACGTCTCTTGAGAGTGCCGAATCCCGTGGTTTCGGGCGCTGGCCTGACCTTCGTTGGCTTGCTGCAACAGCGTCAGGCGAAACGGCGCCGTGAAGTCTTTGACCCGTTGTGGTCCCTCATCGGTGGAACCATCGTCAATAACGATGACGTGATCGGGCAATCGGGTTTGATCGGCCAGGGATGCCAGCGTTTGCTCAATGCTGTCGGCGCCGTTGTACATCGGTATCACGACGCACACTGAATTCGGTGAAGGGGAGGTTTGATTGGGCACGGGTGTTTCTCCTTTTGTTACGCCTGGGCTGAGTCGCGCGGTAATCCCTCACCAGACGAACGCTGGCGCAGGGTTGTCGGTGATAATTCGGGGTAGGTCGCGTGGTGACGCCGAAAGGACAGGGCGAGGGTGCAAAACACCAGAAACTCGGCAGAGCGGTAGTTGGGGATCACGTAAGCCACATAGTTGGTGACGACGAACAAACCGATGATCACCAGGGCGCTGGCGCGAAACTGTGCCGCCTGGTTTGCCGTCACGGCGCGGTATTGTTTGAACAGCGCTTCGCCCAGCAGCAACGCCAGCGCAGTCAACTGGATAACGCCGCCGTTGAGCAGGGTCTCCATGTAGCCGCTGTGGGCGTTGCCGATGTAGCCCCAGCGATTGATGAAAGCATCGGCGTCGGGACTGGCCCAGAAGGCGCCGAAGCCGTAACCCTTGAGCCATTGTTGGTCGACAAACGGCGCGAGCAGCTCCCAGATCAATGTGCGGTCAGTGAGTGACGGATCGCGACCGGCGATCTCCAGCAGCCACGCAACGTGGTTGTACAGCAACAGGCAAACCAGCAGGAACACCAGCGTGCAACCGAAGAACAGCCACTGCGAGCGGTTGATACGTAAGCGGATCAGGGTGAGGAAGTACCAGTAGCTCACCGTACCGGAAACTATCAATGCCACGCCGGTCGCCGACTGGGCGAGCAGGATGGCGATCAGTGAAAAAAACGAGCAGAAGAGGGCCCAGCGGTTGCCTTGGCGGATCATCGGCAGCAACAGCAGGATGGCGATCGCGTTGAGCCGTGCGCCGGCGTTCTTTTCGGTAAAGATCCCCTTGAATGCGCCGTCGCGAATACCTCCGGATAAGAACGCGACGCCAGGCATGACCACGGCGAGTACCAACCCGATCAACGCCGCCACGCCGATGGCACAGCCGAGCATGAAGGTGATTTTTTCAAGCGGGTAGTTATAGGCAATGAAACCGGCGAAAAATACCACGCTGAGCATCGCGATAATCCGCTTGAACGTCAGCATCGGGTCGTAGGACCAGCCAATCGAGGCGATCACACAGAGCATGAACACCAGCAGAAAGAAGTTGCTGCGGTAGAAGGTTTTGCTGAGGAACACCTTGTTGCGGATGAAGAAGAACAAGGGCACCAACAGCGTGATGAGGCCGCAGACTTGGTTGGCGACGCTGCCTTCGAGGTCTTTACCGACGTCGCCGAAGCTGGATGCGCCACCCAGTCCGAGGACAAACGTGATCACCTGGATGTAAAACAGCACGCCGAACAAGGTGAAGCCATCGCGTAACGTCGAATATCTAATCTCCAGTGGTTTCATGATGCTGGACTCCCGAGCATCGCGGCGAGGTAGGTCTGCACTGCGCTGGCATTCATGAATCGGGCGGCCGCCTCAACGCGGGAATGACGCTGCAAATTCCGCGGTGTGGAAAGTTGCAGGGCAATCGCCTGCGCCAGTGCGAGCGGGTCGTCGACGGCGACGAGCGGCGCAACCAACCCGCCGATCAAGATTTCCTGGGGACCATGAGGGCAACGGGTCGCCACCACCGGCGTGCCCGTGGACAACGCCTCTACCAGCGCATTGGGACTGCCCTCGAAGCGTGACGACAGCACAAAGCAATCGGCCGCCGCCACTTCTGCCAGGGGATCATGGGTGTAACCCGGCAGGTCGACGCGATCGGCGACGCCCAATGTGCGTGCCTGATCAAGTAATCGAACCCTGAGTGTGCCTTCACCAAAAATGATCAAGCGGACGTCACTGTCCGGCAGCGCGGCGAACGCTGTGATCAAGGTGTCGAAGCCTTTTTGCGGCGCCAGGCGACCCACGGCGACAATCACCAAGCTGGACTTTTCCAACAGCCAGCGGTGGCTTGGCAGCCCCGGCGTCTTGTCGCGGAAGTCGTTGTCGAGTACCGGGTTGTCGGCAATGGTCACGTCCTGACGGCGCGCAAGGGTGGTATCGATCAGGTCCTGGGCGACACCGCGCGAAACGCAGATCACCGGGTTGGGAATAAGCCGATACAGCAGCGGTGCCACCAGATACGCGACCCGCACCATGAAGTCGGGGTTAACGTGTTTGTCATGGGAAAAGGCATTGCGCTCGCTGACGTGCAGCCGTGCCAGCGTGCCGGACAGCACGGCTGCGGCGATCGCCACCACGTTGACGTGAGTGAGGGCCGCCAGTTGCGCATCAAAGCGATTGGCGCGAAGAAATCGCGCGAGTGCCGGCACCGCACGAAAGCTGCGCGGGCTGCGCAATTCAACCTTTTTGACGCGTGGGTCGAGGTGCGCCGCATTGATGCCGCCGCCGGTAAGCATCAATAACGTCACGTCATTGCCCGCGTCGACCAGCGCTCCGGCCAGGCGTGTCATCATTTTTTCAGCCCCGCCCGCGCTGAGGTCATGCAGGATAATCAGCAATTTTTTCATTGGTTCCATACCTGGTAATACGCCTGCGCCGCGTGCTGGCTGGTGTAAGGGCGGATGGCGTCAGTGACCATTTTTTCGCTTGGAGCAACGTGATCCCGTGATGTCAGGCTTCGCAGCATTCCATTGGCCAATGCCGGTATGTCGTTGGCCTTGACCAGTTGGCCAAGCTGGCCGTTGTCCAGCAGTTCTCTGGGGCCTGTCTCGCAGTCGCATGCCAGCACGGCCGTACCCAGCGCCAACGCCTCGATCAGTACGGTCGGCATGCCTTCATGGAGGGAACTCAGAATGAACAGGCGTGCATGCCTGAGCAGTGGATAGGGGTTACTCAGGAAACCGGTAAAGTGCACCCGGTGCGCGATGCCCAGGCGATGCGCCTGAGCGGTCAGTGCGTCGCGCAACGGGCCGTCGCCGGCGATCACCAAATCCGGCAGCGCCTGGCGGTGCAACGCCATGGCGTAAGCATCGAGCAACAGGTGAAAACCCTTCTGTTCCGTCAGCCGACCCAGGCCCAACCAGTAGTCGGCGGGTAACCCGGCGGGCAGCGGCGCTTGTGAGGCTTGAAACAGTTGTTCGGTGATGACCGCGTTGGGGCAATAGGTAACTCGTTGCTGACCCCATGGGAGTAAGTCGACGAGAGACTGGCGCAATGCCGTGGAGACCGTCACCACTTTTCCGCTGCCGCAGAGGTACAAGGCATAGAGCAGGCGCAGGCTTGAAGGGCCGGTTTTCTGCTCAGTGCAATTAAGCGTTATGTGCCGGCTATAGATGACTTTGCAGGCACTGCCCAAGGTTGCGAACCAGGTGCAGACATTGGCCTGTTCTTTGGCGGAAATGAGGTGGGTGACGTCCTCGCGACGAATGAGCCGGCGCAACAGGACGATCGATCTGAGCAGGCCGACGATACCGTTCCCACCGCCGTTGTTGTGGCGTTGATCGCCTTCAGTGTCCGGCGTCTCACCGTTCATGACGAAAAAGCTCACCCGCTGGCCATCCTTGAGAAATTGCTCGGACAGCCGTTGCTGGACGCGCTCGACACCGCCGCCCGACTTGAAATCCTTGAGAATAAACAGGATATGCATGGTCACTCCTCAACGCTGATGGCGACTTTGCGTGACGCGATGAGCGCCAACAGGTGCACAAAGTTGTTCGGGTAGTCGATGAGGTAGCGCTTGATCGTATGGGGCTCGCGATACATGCGATAAAACGCGCGCAGATGCAGGCGATTGATCAGCGCCGGGTAATAGTTGCGTGTGGCCAGGGCTTCCTGGCGAATGAACCCGCCACAGGTGAAGGCGACCCCGCGAAACCCCGCGCGCAAGGCGTCCTGCTCGAATTGCTCTTGCAGTCCGGCACCCAGGCCAACGATCAGGATGTCCGCTTCGCTGCGGCAGATGTCGGCCCGAATGCCCTCGGCCTGGGACGCTGTGAAGTAACCGTTGTGGTAACCGGCGATGGCCAGCCGCGGGTAAAGGGCCTTGATCTTGCTGACGAACAGGTCCAGTTCCGCTTGCCGGGCGCCGACGAAATAGACGCGCTTGTCCAGTTGCTCAGCGCCCCTGAGTACAAGGTCGGCAATAGACGTGAAGTCAAAGCTGACCCGTCCGATCCTCCTGCCGGTGACACGCGACATGAATGTCGACATCAGCATGCCGTCGCAAAAATAAGTGACGGCGCCCGGGGCCTGCTCGAAGACACTGCCGATGGACGCAAAGTTGATGAAGGAATAGGCCTGGTTGGCCTCCAGTAACTTCGGTGAGAATTGCCCGACTAATTCCAGCCTGATCATGGCGCGGCTCCGTTCAAAGGGCTGGAAGGGTCTTTCGGCCCACGGATACGTAGGTGAAGCCGCGTGTGCTCATCCGCTGCGGATCGAACAGGTTGCGTCCGTCAAAAATCAGCGGTTGCTTGAGCCGCTGACTCAGCAAGTCGAAATCCGGCGCCCGAAACGATTGCCACTCTGTGACGATGATCAGCGCGTCGGCATTTTTCAGGGCGGCCTCCTTGGTGCCGGCCAGCGTCAGGTCATCGCGCGAACCGTAAATGCGCTGGGCCTCTTCCATGGCTTTGGGGTCGAACGCCTGGACGCTGGCGCCGGCCTGCCACAAAGCCTCCATCAATACCCGGCTGGGGGCTTCGCGCATGTCGTCGGTGTTGGGTTTGAAACTCAACCCCCACAGGGCAAAGGTTTTGCCGCGAAGGTCACCGTCAAAGTGATTGAAAATCTTGCTGTACAGGCTGGCTTTCTGTTCGTGGTTGCGCGCTTCGACGGCCTTGAGCAGCCTGGCGTCAAAATCGACGTGGGTGGCGGCATGTATCAGGGCCTTCACGTCTTTGGGAAAGCACGAACCGCCATAGCCGAGGCCCGGGTAGATAAATTGATAACCGATGCGTGGGTCGGAGCCGATGCCGTGGCGCACCCGCTCGATATCAGCACCGAGTTTTTCGGCGAGGCAGGCCATTTCGTTCATGAAGCTGATCTTGGTCGCCAGCATGCAATTGGCGGCGTACTTGGTCAGTTCGGCGCTGCGAACATCCATGACGATGATTTTTTCGCGGCTGCGATTGAACGGTTCGTACAGTTCCCGCATGACGCTTTCGGCGTGCGGGCTGTCGGTGCCGATGATGATCCGGTCCGGGCGCATGCAGTCGTCGACCGCGCAGCCTTCCTTGAGAAACTCCGGATTGGAGACCACGTCGAATGTCAGGTCGCTGCGATCGTTGTCGGCCAGCACCTGCTCGATGCATGCGCGCACCAGGTCACCGGTGCCGACCGGCACGGTGGATTTGTCGACGATGATGTGGTGACGGTCCATGTTCAGGGCAATGGTTTTTGCCACGCTCAATACGTATTTGAGATCGGCCGAGCCGTCTTCGTCAGGCGGCGTACCGACAGCGATCAGCAGCACATCGCCGTGGTGAACAGCGCTCGCCAGGTCGGTGCCGAACTGCAGTCGTCCACTGTGGTAATTGTCGCGGACCAGGTTTTTCAGGCCGGGCTCGTAAATGGGCAGCGTCCCTTCCTTCAGGGCCTCTACCTTGGCAGCGTCGATATCGACGCAGAGCACGCTGTGCCCGACCTCTGCCAGTGCGGCGCCTTGGACAAGGCCCACGTAACCAATACCAAATACGCTCACATTCATGATCAAACCTCGGGTCGGCGTGACAGTGATCAACGATGGGGCAGGGGTCAGTAGATGTTTTTCGAGAACAACGTGAAGGGGGTCTTGATGAGGATCTTGATGTCGAGCCAGAGCGACCATTGGTTGATGTAGTTGAGGTCCTGGGCGACGCGTAGCTGCATCTTTTCCACCGTCTCGGTTTCCCCGCGATGCCCGGTGACCTGGGCCAACCCGGTGATGCCCGGCTTGAGGCGATGCCGGGCCATGTAGGCGCGCACCTTGCCGGTGTAGTAAACGTTGTGGGTGACGGCATGCGGGCGAGGCCCGACCAGGGCCATCTGGCCGAGTAATACGTTGAACAGTTGTGGCAGTTCGTCGATGGAACTGCGGCGCAGAAAGCGGCCGAACGGTGTGACGCGTTCATCGTCACGGGTGGCTTGATGCACGTCGAGATCGTCATGGACGCGCATCGAGCGAAACTTCCAGACCTTGATCACTTCACCGTTGCAACCGTGACGATTCTGCTTGAACAGCACAGGGCCTGCGGAGGTCAGCTTGACGGTAGCCGCCACCACCAACAGCAACGGGCTGAGCACAATAATGGCCAGGGCGGCCAGGCTGCGTTCGAACAGGTCCTTGCAGAACAGGCTGGCGGGGTGCGAGCTGATCAGGCTCTCGTTGAGGTAAATCGCAGGCATTCGCTCGATTTCCGAGATCGAATGGTTGAGCAATACCATGCTGCCGAAATCCGGGATCCACACCACATCGACATTCATGTCCAGCAGGTCGATGTACAGCGCTTCGATGGTGGCGGCATGCGCCATCGTCAGGACAATGTAGACGCGGCGTACCTCCAGGCGCGTGATGATTTCGCGGATGGCGTCAACGTGGCCGAGCAGCGGCAGAATGCTGGGGGCCGGGCCGCTGTCATCGGCTGCGGCGATGAACCCCAGTGCCAGCGCGCGGTTCGGTCTGGAGAGTTTTTTCGCCAGCTCATGGGCGGTCGGGCAGGTTCCGATGATCACTGAACGACGCTCGTTGCAGACCATCCGCGAGTGCAGTCGGGCGAAGTAATGCAGTGGCAGAAAACTCATCGCCTGGACGAGGAAACCCAGCACCGCCCAGACCACGATGACCTGGCGCGAGTAAATCGCGCTGGTCTGGGTAATGAAGGCAATAGCCGCCAGAACGGCTAGCAGGATCAACCAGCCGGCCAGTAAGCGGCCGAGCCCGACCACCAGGCCATGACGCTTGTGGTAAACCTGCATCACGCTGTAGATCGGCACCGAGCCGAGCACGGTCAGAATCAACAGGATGCGGTATTCGCTGGTCAGGCTGCCGACGCGCCAATACACAAGTAGCATCAGCAACGAGGTCGCCAGCGTCAACGCACACACCCACTGGCCCCAGAACGTCAGGCCTCGGCGGTGTGTCATGTGAGCGGTATAGAGCGGTGTCATGGGCTTAACCTCAAGGCACAATTAATGCATCAGCGCTGATGGACGCGCACGGCGTGGCTCCCGCAGGCTTTTCCGTAGCTCGGCAGAGGTGAAGCAACGTGTTGTGGTGGCAGAAAGAGGGGTAGCGACAGGCTCGAACGTCGGCAGTTACCGGGGGGCGAAGTCGTAGTTATAAAACGTCTTGGAATGGTGGTAGCCGTACTTGCGCGCCTTGCGCAGGTCTACCTGGTTGAGCACGGTGCCAAATACCGACACATGGCTCTGCTGCAACATGGCAATGCCCCTCTGCACCTGACTGATCGGCGTGCTGTCGGCCTTGACCACATAGATCACCGCATCCGAATGCTGGGCCAGCAACAGTGCATCGCTGATCATTTCCGCAGGCGGTGAGTCGATAATGATGTGGCGGTAACGCGACTTCAGCGCCTCAAGCATGCGCGCCATGCGCGGCGAGCTGAGCAGATCCTGCGGCGGAGGCTGGCGTGACGGGTTAAGCGATTCGGCGGGGGAAGGCAGGCGCGGCGCGCTGAACAGATCCCGCGAAGGGGGCATGACCATGCCGGCCGGGAGCATGTCCAGATTGCCCACCGAAACGATGCAGTCTTCAAGCCTGGCGGTGCCCGCAATGACATTGGCCAGCCCCGGGCTGTCAGGCGGAAAATCGAAGTTCAGCGAAAGGGTTGGCTGGCGCATGTCAGCATCGATCAGCAACACTCGCTCCAGCGAAGTGAGGGAACTGGCCAGGTTGGTGGCAATGGTGCTTTTACCCTCACCGGCGACGGTCGATGTCACGAGTACCACCTGCGACGGCATATCACTGCTCTGCAACATCAGCCAGGTGCGCAGGTTGCGAATGGTCTCGGAAAAGCGCGGGTTGTCGTTGTCTTCGAACAAGCGCGCCAGTTGCCGACGACTTTTCTTCATCACCAACGGCACCACGCTGAGCAGAGGAATGTTAAGCGTGCTTTCAATCGTCTCGTCGGTTTTAAAGGTGTTGCTCAGGCTGTCGAAGAGCAGCGCCAACGCGACACCGATCACCGCTGCCACTAACCCGACGATCCCCACAATCAATGTTTTACGGGGCTTGCTCGCTTCCACAGGCACAATAGCCGGGTCGACAATGCGCACTTTGGTGGAGTCCATGTCGGCGGTGGCCGCGGTTTCCTTCAAGCGGGTGACGAAGGTTTCATACAGTGCGCGGGTGCTGTCGACTTCACGTTGGAACTCGCGCAACTGGAATTCCTTGCGGGCGATGTCCTGGATCTGAGCCTTGTTGCTGTTGAAGGATTGGCGCAGCGAAGCTTCACTGGCCGAGGCCAGCTGGTATTGCCGTTCGATCCCGGCGACGACCTGCTGCACCTGCAATTGCAGGCTGGTGGTGGCGGCGCGCAATTCCGACTGTGCGGAAATCAGGCTGGGGTGTTTCGGACCATAGCGTCCGGACAGTTCATCGACCTTGGCTTGCGCCTTGGCCCGATCCGCCTGGAATTGCTGGACCAGCGGGTTACTCAAAACCGCCGGTACGCTAGAGAGTCGGCTCAGGTCGCCGTTACTCAGGGCTTTCGCCTGCCGGTATTCACTCTCGGCTTCGGCGCGGTTGCGACGGGCGTCGACCATGCGATTGCCGGTCATTTCCAGTTCGTTGGCGCTGATGGTGGCAACCCCGCCAACGTCCACCAGGCCTTGCTCCTCCCGATAGCCTTGAAGCTTTTTCTCGGCAATACGCAGGTTGTCGCGCAGCTTGACCAGTCGTGTGTTCATCCACGCGGTGGTGGTCTGCGAGGACTTTTCGCTGGTGTCGAGCTGGCTGTCGGTAAAGCCATGAGCCAGCGCGTTGGCCGCCCCAGCCGCCAGAACAGGGTCTGGCAGTTCGACCTCGATTTCGAGCAATTGGCTCTTGCCGACGAACTTGACGCTGGTGTGCAGCATGAGGTTCTGCGTGACCTGATTGAAGACATCTTCTTCGCTTGGCGTATCTTTCACCGGCATCAACAGGCCCAGTCCCGGGATCCATTTATCAAGGTCAAGGTCGGCCAGCCATTGGCGCGGCGTGAACCATGGCTTCGGTTGCTGGCGCGGGTCGGTGACCGGGTTGGTCGTCAGTTCGAGTTTTTTCACCGCTCGTTCGGCAAGGTCCCGCGACTGCAGGAGCGCTTGTTGTGTCTGCAAGTAATCAGTGGCGTTGCTGCCTGAGTCCTTGACTTGCTGGAAGGACATCAGCGGCGGTGTTTTATCGTTGAACAGCAAGGTGGTGCTGCCGACGTATTGCGGCGTGATGTTCGAGACCACAACGGCCGCCAGCAAACCGCTCAGCAGGACCAGCCAGCCGATGCTCCATTTGGCGCGCCAGATCACCCTCCAGAGTTTGAGAAGATCAATGGTGTCCTTGTCTTCGCTGTACTGCTGATGCAGATGCGTTTGAAGAGGACGTTCGACGTAGGTGCTAGGGCTGTTGTCCATGATTAGAAAAAGCCTTGTGCAATGGAAATGGTGTCGCCGGGGGCAATCGTGGTGTTTCGCGTGACCTCATCGGTGAGAGTCGGGCCGTCATCACCGCGCAAGATGGTCACGCGTTTGATGGAGGCTCGCTCGGTCAGTCCACCACCCAGAGCGATGGCTTTTTCCAGGGTCAATCCGGGTATGAAGGGATAGCTGCCGGGTTTTTTCACTTCGCCGTTGATATAGAACGAGCGGTATTCGATCTGGCTCAAGCTGACTTTCGGGTCGTTCAGATAGCCTTGTTTAAGCCCGTTGACGATGATCTTTTCGACCTGGCCGGGTGTGAGTCCCTTGGCGGAAATCTCACCCAGGAACGGATACGAAAATGTGCCGGCATCGCTGAGGCGGATTTTTTTAATGCTCAGCTCCGGCTCGCCGAACACGATGATGCGCAAGACATCGCCAGCGGCCAGTTTGTATTGAGTGCCGGGGTCTGCTGCATACGTATTGGGTACAACCGCCAGTGCGAACAACAAGCCAAGCGTATGTGAGTTCATGTCGAAACCCTCTTAGAGGCTTACGTTAAAACTGATCTGAACCACGTTGCGGGTAAAACTTTCGTTGTCGGCATCGGAGTCGTTATCGCGGAACCGATAGCCAAGTTCGATATCCAGCCACCGACGCATCGCGTACACCACGGCCAGGTTGTAGTCCTGTAAGTTGTCCGTGCGGCTTTGGCCTTCGTAGACATAACGACCGTACCCGGCTTGCGCCACCGTGGTGATCCGTTCGGTCCAGCCATGGCGCCAACCGACCTGGGTGAAGGTGGACTTGACGGCATCGGCACCATCGTCCCCCTCGGCGAGGGCCTGGCGGGCCACAAAGGTAAACGTTGAATAAGTGCGGGGCTTCCATTGCAAGTCCACTTGCCACGTGGGGTTGTCGAGGTCTTTGGATTCGCTGCTGTCGAAGTCCTTTTTCTCATAACCGACACGGACTTTACCGGTGGTCTTTGCGGTAATGTCCCAGACGGCACCGGCAAGTACCGCGTTGGATTTGCTGCTGCGCGGGCTGTTGGGTTCCAGATAGTCAAAATTGGTGTGGTCGTACTCGAGCAGGCCACGGGTATTGCTACCGATGCGGTGATACCAGGTACTGGTCAGGGCGGTGGTATTGCGCTCTTTGTCGTCATTGACGCCGTCGGCGTTGTCGTAGCGAAGTTCCGCGTAACTCGCGCCGAAATCGATCTGGTTGTCAGCGCTCTTGGCGCCATAGGTGTAAAGGCCACCCACCCGTTTGTTGTTGATCTTGTCATTGACGCCTTCGACCGCCGTCGATTCCGTGCGCTCGTATTTTCGATACTCGGCGTCGAGCTTCAGACGGTGCCGGTCGGTGAACTCCATGATGCTGTCCGCCCGCACCCGTTGTGCGGTGTTCGAGGCATCCGACTCGTCGTGGTAAATGTAACGGGTGGGTTGCCAGGTCAGTCGGGTGGCGCTGTTGCGATCTTCGGCCTTGAGTTCGAAGGAGGGCGCCAGCTTCGTGATCATCGAGGACTGTTTGTTGTTCTCCAATTCTCGAAAGTTATCGTCATAGCTTTCTGAAAACAGAAAGGTGGGAGTGAAATCGAACCCGTAAACATCAATAGGTGCCGGATCAATACTCCAGGCCAATCCAGGGTAGAGGGAGGCCATGATCAGTGCAAAAGGGCAGCGTGAATTCAAGGCCATGTCATGGCTCCTGGAATAAGCTATCAGTCAGATATTGGGTTGAAGCGAGGGGTGCTGACGTTCGAGATCAATTAACGGCATGCAGATCGCCTGGTCCCGATTTAGAAACTGCAGCAGGATCATGACGCGCTCAGTCCCGTGGGAGGTGATGAAAACCCTCTCGAGTGTCGACAGTGGGCCGCGGATTATTTGCAGGTGGTCGCCGGGCGTAAGGGGTGGGTCATCGTGGGATATCGTTGAATCGAAACAGCGCGCACGCAGATGCTCGATGACGTTCTCGGCCACCGTCGCAGGACCATGATTGAATTCGACGAAACGACTGACGCCCCGAGTAGAGCGTATGGGCGCCCAGTTGTCATTACCGCCAAGATGGATAAACAGATACCCAGGAAAGAGGGATTCCCGCACCTGCTGTTGTTTGCCGCGAATCACGCGTTCACTCAACAGTTGGGGGTGAAAGACGACATAGTTTTGTTGAAGCAGGTTGAGATGGGCACGTTCATCCTGGTGAGGCTTGCATTGCAGAAGGTACCAGTTAGAGCGTTCGGAACGGATTGCTAGCATGCTGGTAAACTCCGTAAAGATCGAAAGTTTAGGCAGGCAGTGGCTCTATTAAGACCCGAGAAGTAGTTAGGTCAGGCAGCGTTATTTTTTTTGTGTGTAGTGCGGGGGTGTGTGTCAATAATGAGTCAGGGTGTGTTACATGGGCGTAACACTGGGGTAATGACTATGCGCTATATCTGACAGCCTGTCGGATATATAGCTTGAATCGTAATCTGAAGACAAAGCTACCGCACGGTCCATACGAAGGGGCCGCAAAAAACAAAGACTTCAGAAGTTGTCTGATGATCAGCGATAAACGAACAAACTGCACGCGTATCCTGTTTCATCACGCCGTGTATTTATTGACCACTCTCGATAAACTGTCAAACGTTCCTTGTCAAAAAACATGCCTTCCATCCAATAGTGCGGCCGCTATTGCGCAACCAATTGTTTTTAAAGCCAATTTAATTTCCGCCGGGCGGATTAAACTTTTTTAGCTATTAATAGTCGTCAGAGGGGCAGGGCAGTCCGGGATGATACCCCAATAATGGGGCCTGTTATGAAATCTGGATCCATTGTAATTGCAACGCTATAACTAACTACCTGTAGTTGTGCAAGGGGGCGGCATTATGACTATTCTCGTGACTGGCGCGGCAGGTTTCATCGGGTATCACACGGTCAAACGATTGTGCCTGGAAGGGCGAGAAGTTGTTGGTATCGACAACCTCAACGATTATTACAGCGTGGAATTGAAACACGCTCGGCTCAAGCAACTGAGCGAATTGCACGGTTTCCGTTTTCAGGCGATGGATATTGTCGATAAACCGGCTTTGATGGCGTTATTCAAAGACAGTGGGTTCACCGAGGTCGTGCATCTGGCGGCGCAAGCGGGGGTTCGTTATTCGCTGGACAACCCGGATGTGTATGCGCAATCGAATCTGGTGGGATTCCTGAACGTGCTCGAAGCGTGCCGACACTATCGGCCTGCGCACCTGATCTATGCGTCGAGCAGTTCGGTGTATGGCGCCAACAGCAAACTCCCGTTCAGCGTCGACGACCCGGTGGATCAACCGGTTTCGCTTTATGCCGCCAGCAAGCGCGCCAATGAATTACTTGCCTACAGCTACTGCCATCTCTATGGGATTCGCGCCAGCGGCCTGCGTTTTTTTACTGTGTACGGTCCTTGGGGGCGTCCTGACATGGCGCTGTTCACGTTCACCGAAGCGATGCTCAAGGGCCGGCCGATTGATATCTTCAACCATGGCCAGATGGCGCGTGACTTCACCTATGTCGACGACATTGTCGAAAGCATCGCCCGGTTGCTTCCGAAGCCGCCGGTCCCGGACAACGAGGCTATTGGCGTCAACCGTATTTTCAACATCGGGCGTGGAAAACCGGTCGCGTTGCTCGATTTTGTCGAATGCCTGGAAACGGTGTTGGGCATAACAGTGCAGCGCAATTATTTGCCGATGCAACAGGGCGATGTCATCAAGACATGGGCCGATGTGTCGGCGCTGGCAGACTGGGTCGGTTTCTCGCCCCACACGGAGGTTGATGCAGGCGTGAGGCAATTTGTGCAGTGGTATCGCGACTTCTATCAGGTCTGAGTCGTTGCTTCACCCCAACACGAAATCCACCGGTTCGAGTGCCGGAGGCAGCTGTGTTTCTCCCAGCGCTATCGCACTCGCTACGTTGAGAAAAGTCGGTTTGGGTCTGACGATCATGGTGTTCCGCCTGCGCAGATACGAGGTTCACAGCTCATCGCCGAGTAATTTCAGGTATTCGGGGCTCTCGGAAATGGAATTATGGCCCACGCCCGGTATGACCCGCAGCGTGGCCACGCCCTTGGCAAAATGCGAGTAGAGCTGTTCCGTGCTTGAGCGCGGTATGACTTCGTCGTGCTCTGCTGCGATCAGCAGCGTGGGTATCGTGATGTGCGTCGCGTACTTCCAGGATTCAAAGCGCTCCTGTAGCAGCCACTTCACCGGGAACCACGGGAACTGGCGCACGGCGAGATCTTCCAGGCTGTTGTAAGGCGTAATCAGGATCAGGCTCGAGGCCGGGCGCTGGCTGGCGAGGCGCACAGCGACCCCCGAACCGAGGCTGCGCCCGACCACGGCGATGTGCGGATGAGCGTCGTAGACCTTGTCAAACAAGGTCATGGCATCGCGCTGAATCGACTCCTCCGAAGGCGAGCCGGAGCTTCCCCCGAAACCTCGATAGTGCAGCAAATAGATCGCATGGTCCGGGAAAGCCTGGGCGAACCCGGGCAGGTTGCGAGAGACATCTTCGGCATTGCCGCCGAAATAAATCAACGCCTTCGGCCCGTCGTGGGGCCTGACCGACACCCGCACGTCCGCGTCGTCTACCGTCAGCTTGAGCAGCGTTTCGGGTGTCTCGATGGCACTGGGCTGCGGGAAGTAGATCAACGCGCGCTGAAACACGAACAGCGCCGCACAGAGCGCCAGGTACAACGCGGCCAGGATGACGACGATTAACACCAGGGTTCGTGGCATTCGGCTAACTTTAGTGGGCGACATTGACGGCTCTGGGCTCAGGAACCCAATCCACTGGATCGGAGCCAGAGTTTAGTTCATCGGTAGCGGGGCACACCGGGCCCCGCTACAGAGGAGGGCGCCCATGCCCATCGCTGCAAAGTGGCTCGACGTCCAGCCCGGCGAAAGAACCGCCCTGATACTGGGGTTTGCGTTCCATTTCTGCGTGTTGGCCAGTTATTACCTGGTGCGACCGCTGCGCGATGCCTTGGGCCTTGAGGGCGGTGCCGACAAATTACAGTGGCTGTTCACGGCGACCTTCGTGGTGATGCTGTTGATGGTCCCGGTGTTTGGTGCGCTGGCGTCGCGGCTGCCGGCCACGCGTTTCGTGCCGTTGATCTATCGCGTGATCGCCGCGTCGATGCTGGTGTTTGGTGTGTTGATCGCCAATCACATCGCGCCGGTCGCCGTCGGGCGGGTGTTTTTTGTCTGGATCAGCATTTACAACCTGTTCATCGTCAGCATTTTCTGGAGCGTGCTGGTCGACCGGTTTTCCAGCGAACAAGGACGGCGGCTGTTCGGGTTCATCGCGGCGGGTGGCACCCTGGGCACGTTCATCGGGCCGTTGCTCGCGGCAACCATGGCCGCGCGCCTGGGCCCGGTGGCGTTGACCGTCGCGGCGGCGCTACTGCTGGAAGTCGCGGTGCGCTGCTATCGGGCGCTGCTCTCTCGGACCCGATCGCAGTCCGGCAGCCGCTTGCTGGATGATCGACGCATGGGCGGCAGCATTCTGGCCGGGATCACGTTGATTGTGCGTTCGCCTTATCTGCTGGGGCTGGTGTTGTTCATGCTGCTGCACACCAGCGCCGCGACCTTGTTGTATTTCGAGCAGGGACGGATTGTGGCGGGTAGCTATGCTGATGTGGCCAGCCGGACGCAATTCTTCGCCGTGGTCGATTTGATCGTGTCGGCGCTGACCTTGATCTTTCAACTGCTGCTGACAGCACCGTTGATTCGTTTGGTCGGTGTCGGCGGGGCGCTGGTGGCATTGCCGCTGGCGACCATCGTGGCGTTTACCGCCATGGCCCTGGCGCCCGTGCCCGCCACCGTCGCCCTGGCGCAGGGGCTGCGTCGTGCGGTCGAGTTCGCCATCGTGCGGCCGGCACGGGAGGTGTTGTGGACCGTGGTCAGCCGCGAGGAAAAGTACAAGGCCAAGAATGTGATCGAAACCCTGGTGTACCGCGGTGGAGACGCCGCCAGTGGCTGGTTGTCGGTCGGCTTGACGGCACTGGGCGCCGGTTTTGGTCTGGTGGCGCTGGTGATCGTGCCGTTTGCCGGGCTGTGGGGCTGGTTATGCCTGTGGCTCGCCAGGCGCCAGGAACAACGGGCTGACAGCAAAAAGGTGGAAGGGCCATTCCATGAGCCACACTGATGGATACACGCGTCGCCAAATACTCACGCTGGCTGCCGGTGCTTCGGCGGTTTTCACCTTCGGCCCAGCCTTTGCTGCAACCACGCCGTCGAAGGACACAGGAGGCAAGAACATGCTGACCCGCGCCATTCCTTCCAGCTCCGAGCCATTGCCCATTGTCGGGTTGGGTACCTATCGCGGGTTTGATGTCGAGCCGTCGAGCCCCGCCTACAAGCAGTTGCCCGCCGTTCTGCGTGCGTTGTTCGAGAAAGGCGCAACGGTGATCGACAGCTCGCCGATGTACGGGCGGGCCGAACAGACGACCGGTGAGTTACTGTCGATTTATGAGCCGCGTTCGCCGGCCTTCCTGGCCACCAAGGTCTGGACCCGTGGCCGCGAAGAAGGCATCGCGCAGATGGAGCAGTCCTTCAAACTGCTGCAAACCGATCGCATCGATCTGATGCAGATCCACAACCTTCTGGACTGGCAAACCCATCTGCCGACCTTGCGCAAATGGAAGGAAGAAGGGCGCATCCGCTACATCGGCATCACCCATTACACGGCCTCGGCCTATGACGAGGTGGAAGCGGTGCTCAAGGCTGAACCGTTGGATTTCTTGCAGATCAACTATGCGCTGGATGACCGTGGCGTCGAGAAACGCATCCTGCCTCTATGTCGCGAGCGCGGCGTGGCGGTGATCTGCAATCGGCCGTTTGGCGGCGGCAACCTGCTTACCCGATTGAAGGACAAACCCTTGCCGCGCTGGGCGGCGGACGTGAGGGTCAACAGCTGGGCGCAGATGACGCTGAAGTTCTTGCTGTCGCATTCAGCGGTGACCTGCGTGATTCCCGGCACCGGCAACCCGCGCTACATGGCGGACAACGCCGGCGCCGGTTTCGGGCCGATGCTGACCGGTGCGCAGCGCGAGCAATTGATCGATATCGTCGGTTAGGCGCAAGTTATCGCTGGAGACGATCAGCGGCGATCCAGCCACACCGTCTGCGCATTGCAGAACTCGCGCACGCCGAAGTGCGACAGCTCGCGGCCAAATCCGCTTTTCTTCACGCCGCCGAAGGTGACGCGCGGATCGCTGGCGCAGTAGCCATTGATGAACACGCCGCCGGTTTCCAGTTCGCCGGCCATCTGCTGGGCACGTTCCACGTTGCCGGTGTAGATCGTTGCGGCGAGGCCGAATTCGCTGTCGTTGGCCAGTTCCAGCGCATGGGCGGCATCGCGCGCGGTGATGATCGAGGCCACCGGGCCGAACAGTTCCTGCTTGAACGAGGTCATCTGGTCGGTGACATCCTTGAAGACCGTAGGCTCGTAGAAGTTGCCCGGGCCGTCAGCCTTTTTGCCACCCAGCAACAACGTCGCGCCTTCTTCCAGGGTGTCGCGCACCTGTTGATCCAGTTCATCACGCAGGTCAAAGCGAGCCATCGGGCCGATGTAGGTGTCGGCAGCCAGTGGATCGCCGACCACCAGTTTGCGCGTGGCTTCGACGAACTTGCGCGTGAATTCCTCGGCGATGCCTTGCTCGATGATCAAGCGTTTCGCTGCTGCGCAGACTTGCCCGGTGTTCTGATAACGGCCAATCACGGCGGCTTTGACGGCTTCGTCGAGGTCGGCATCGTCGAGCACGATGAAAGGATCCGAACCGCCCAGTTCCAGTACGCATTTCTTCAACGCAGCACCGGCCTGCGCGCCGATGGCCATGCCGGCGCGCACGCTGCCGGTGAGGGTCACCGCTGCGATGCGCGGATCGGCGATCGCCGTGGAAACACCCTCCGGCGTGACGTTGATGACCTCGAACACACCTTCAGGGAAGTCGGCTTGTTTGAAGGCTTCCAGCAGCAGGTAAGCGCTGCCCATCACGTTTGGCGCATGTTTGAGCACGTAGGTGTTGCCGGCGATCAGCGCAGGAACGGCGCCACGCAGCACTTGCCAGATCGGGAAATTCCACGGCATCACCGCGAGAATCGGGCCGAGCGGACGATATTCAATGCGTGCTTTGCCACCTTCAACCAGGGTCGGCTCGGCGGTCAGCATGGCCGGGCCGTGTTCGGCGTACCACTCGCAGAGCTGGGCACATTTTTCGATTTCACCGCGGGCCTGGGTGATTGGCTTGCCCATCTCCAGGGTAATCATGTTCGCCATCGCTGCGGCGTTACCGCGTAACGCTTGCGCCAGAGCGATCAAAAGCTGTGAGCGTTGCGCAACCGCTGTGCTGCGCCAGACGCAGAATCCGGCAGCGGCACGGGACAGTGCAGCCTGCAGCGCCGAATCGGATTCAAACGGGTAGTGGCCGATCTGCTCGCCGGTGGCGGGGTTGATCGAAATGGCGTGGGTGAGGTTGGAAACGTTGGTCATGGCACCGTCCTGCTAGGTGGGAATACGCTCAGGTTACGGTGGCGTTTGTTTTCTTGAAACTGAATAATGCTGAGCATATCGTTCACGTTTGGAGAATGACTTTGGATCTGGTTCAGCTGGAAATTTTCAAAGCAGTGGCCGAACACGGCAGCATCAGCGTGGCCGCCCAACACATCCACCGAGTGCCGTCGAACCTGACGACACGGATCAAGCAATTGGAGCAAGATTTGGGCGTGGACCTGTTTATCCGCGAGAAAAGCCGCCTGCGCCTGTCGCCGGCGGGCTGGAGTTTTCTCGATTACGCCCGGCGGATTCTCGATCTGGTGCAGGAAGCCCGGGCGACGGTGGCCGGTGAGGAACCCCAGGGCACCTTTGCGCTAGGGTCGCTGGAAAGCACGGCGGCGGTGCGCATCCCCGAGCTGCTGGCCGCGTATAACCAAAAGCACGCCAAGGTCGAGCTGGACCTGTCCACCGGACCGTCCGGGACCATGATCGACGGTGTGCTGTCGGGCCGACTGGCCGCTGCGTTTGTCGACGGACCGGTGTTGCATCCGGCACTGGAAGGCGTGCCGGCATTTGAGGAAGAAATGGTGCTGATCGCGCCGCTCAACCATGCCCCGATCCACCGCGCGCGGGAGGTCAACGGCGAAAACATCTATGCGTTCCGCTCCAATTGCTCCTACCGCCACCACTTCGAAAGCTGGTTCGCCAAGGACTCGGCAGTACCCGGCAAAATCTTCGAAATGGAGTCGTATCACGGCATGCTGGCCTGCGTCAGCGCCGGAGCCGGCCTGGCGCTGATGCCGCGCAGCATGCTCGAAAGCATGCCGGGCTGCACCACGGTGAGCGTCTGGCCGTTGTCGCCGTCCTTCCGGTATTTGCGCACTTGGTTGGTGTGGCGCAGAGGGACGGTGTCCCAGAGCCTGACCATGTTTGTGCGCTTGCTGGAAGAGCGCGGTGTAGTACAGCCAGAAACCTGAATAAACACAAAAACCCTGTGGGAGTGAGCCTGCTCGCGATAGCGGTCTGACAGTCACCAATTCTTTGACTGACACACCCTCATCGCCTGCAGGTTGGCTCCCACAGGTATCCATACCTGCATCATTCAGCCTGAGTTGCGAACCACTGCATGACCTGCGCGCACGCCGGATGAGTCGCCGCCGAAGGTTGCAGGCATAGCGAATAGGCGCCTCGGGTCTTCAACGGGCTGCCGAACGGAACGACCAGCACCCCGCGATCAATCGATTCTTGCGCCAGGGTCAGATCGGTCACCGCCACCCCAAGCCCACGCGCTGCCGCATCAAGCGCCAACTCGTCGAGGTTGAAGGGAATGTGCCGATAGTCCTCCAGCGGCTTGCCGTCATTGGCGGCCAGCCATTCGATCCAGGCCTGTTGGTCAGCCGAACGGTGCAGCAGCGGGAAGCGCACAAGGTCCTCCACCGACGCCAGCGGCCGGGTTGCGCTGGCCAGGCCGGGTGCACACACCGGCACCAGCGCTTCCTCGAACAGGGTCAGGCAGGCGGAATCGCTGGACGGTTCGGGCAGGTAGAGGATGTAGGCGTCGCTGTCGCTGGCCGGCTCGACAATCTCGGTCGCAACGGTTTCGATCGACAGGGAAATGTCCGGGTGACAGCGATAGAAATCGCTCAGTTTCGGCAACAACCAACGCACCGCCAGCGACACATGCATGCGGATGCGGAACGGGCGTTTTTGCGGAGACAGCCGATCCTCAAGGGTTTTCAGTTGATCGAGAATAGTGCGTGCGCAGGCCAACACCTGTTCGCCCTCCGGTGTCAGGCGAATGCTGCGGCTGCTCCTGACAAACATTGGCACACCAAAGTGGCTTTCCAGCTGCTGTATTTGCCGGCTGACGGCGCTTTGGGTCAGGCAGAGCTTATGCGCCGCTTGGGTGAAGCTGCCCGAATCAGCAACTTCCACCAAGGCCTGCATGGCTTGCAGGGAAGGAACGTGACGAATCTTATCCATGCGTTTTCTGAATGGCTCGATGAGTTTATAACGTTGGTTGTAGCACCGAAGACCTAATAGATTCTAGCCCTAGCCGCCGCCATCAGACATTGCCTATGCAATTACCGCATGTGCCGGCGAGCAGAACGACAGTCTAGGCAGGTGACGCATGAATAATGAATGTGGCTGGATCGCGCAAGCAGGAAGTGCCCCGGCGCGTGATGGTCTGATCGGCGCGCAAAAAGCCGATTGGCTGATCATCGGTGCCGGCATTACCGGCCTCAGTGCCGCCCATGCACTGGCGCAGATGCACCCTCAGGCGCGCATCGTGGTGGTCGACAGGCAACGCGCGGCGCAAGGCGCTTCGGCGCGTAATTCCGGATTTGTGGTGGCCCACGAACACCCCGCCAACGATGAATTGATCGGCAACTCCGGGTTTGCCGGGTTTGAAGTGGACACCACGATTTCCCGTGCCGCCAGTGCGGAAGTGCGCAAGGTAATTGCCCGGCACAGCATCGAATGCGATTTCCGGGACTCGGGCTATTTCTTCGCCGTCAGCGATCCCGCCAAGCTCACCCACATCGACGCCAAGCTGCACACCCTGCGGGCGCTCGGCGCATCGGCGGAGTTTTTCGAAGGCGAGCAGCTGAAGCAGAAACTCGGCACCCGGCATTACCGCGCCGCGATCTGGTGCGGCAAGGGCAACGCGTTGCTGCAACCGGCGAAATATGTGAAGGGCTTGCTGGAAGCGCTGCCAGAGACCGTGACCGTCTACGAAAACACCGACATCACCGGCCTCGATCGTCTGGGTAAAGGGCGTGTGCGGGCCAGCGGCATCGATGGCAGCATTGAGGCGAAGCAGGTGCTGATCTGCCTCAACGCCTTTGTGCCGCGCGCGGGTATCCAGGACAGTGGCACCTTTGCCATGGAACTCAGCGCCAGCCTTACGCGGCCGTTGAGTGACGAAGAGTTTCGCAACATCGGCAGTGTCGAGCCCTGGGGCGTGCTGTCCACCCGTCCGCTCGGTGCCACGGTGCGCCTGACACCCGATCGCCGGGTGATGATCCGCAACACCGCAGAATACCGTTCGCGGGATTTGTCCGGCCATGAACTGGCTATCCGTCGCCAGCACCATGTGCTGGGTTTGCAGCGACGTTTCCCGTGGCTGACCGAGCAGGATATCCAGCACACCTGGACCGGACACCTGAGTGCGTCACGCTCCGGGCAGCCGTTTTTTTCCAGGGTGGAAGAGGGCGTGTTTGCCGTGGCCGGCTGCAACGGCTCGGGCGTGGCGCGCGGCACCCTTTGGGGCCGACTGCTCGCCGAACTGGCCTCGGGTGCTGGCTCGCCGTTGCTCGATTCCGTGATGGAGAGAGCCCAACCCGGCTGGCTCCCGCCGCGCCCGTTGCTCGACATCGGCGCGATGTTTCGCATGCGCGTCGAAGCCATCCGGGCCAGGACAGAAATCTAGATTCCGGTTACCCCAAAAGAACAAAAAGGTGATTGAACATGCAGGCCCCTACTATTTTCCTGATGGTTGCGCTCACGACGTTTTCGGCCGCCAGCTACGCGGCTGAAGAGGTCAATATTTCCAACTGGAACGGCTACATCGCCGACGACACCTTGAGCAACTTCACCCAGTCAACCGGGATCAAGGCGACTTACGACATTCACGACAGCAACGAAGTCCTGGAATCAAAACTGATGACCGGCAATACCGGTTATGACGTGGTCAGCCCTTCGAACCATTTTCTGTCGCGCTTGATCAAGGCCGGTGCGATTCAGAAACTCGACAAAAGCCAACTGCCCAACTGGAAAAACCTCGATCCGGCGCTGCTGAAAAAACTCGAGGTCAATGACCCGGGCAACCAGTACGGCTATCCGTACATGTGGGGCACGGCGGGAATTGGTTACAACGTCGAGAAGATCAAGGCGATCTTCGGCACCACCGACGTCACCCATTCCTGGAGCCTGATTTTTGATGAGAACAACATCAAAAAGCTGAGTGAATGTGGCGTGGCGATTATCGATAACCCGACGCAAATCCTGCCGATCACTCTCAACTACCTCGGATTACCGCCGCATAGCCACGAGCCGGCGGATTACAAGAAAGCCGAGCAGGCGCTGCTCAAGATCCGGCCTTACGTCCAGTATTTCCATGCGTCCAAGTACGTCAGCGACCTGGCCAATGGCAATGTCTGTGCAGTGATCGGCTTTAACGGTGATGTGGTGCAAGCGGCCGCCAGTGCCAAGGAAGCCAACAACGGCATCGAGATCGCCTATTCGATCCCGGACGAAGGCTCGACCCTGTGGCTCGATATGGTAGTCATGCCCAAGAGTGCGCCCCACGAGAAAAATGGCTACGCCTACATGAACTATCTGTTGAAGCCTGACGTCATCGCCAACATCAGCAACAGCATCCACTACGCCAACCCGAACCTGGTAGCGGATGAGCTGGTCAATCCGGCGGTGAAGCAGGACCTGGCGATTTACCCGCCGAAAAACGTGATGGACAAGTTGTTCACCGTCGAGGACCTGCCCGCCGCGATTGCACGGTTGAGCACACGGTTGTGGACCAAGCTGAAAACCAATACCTGACGGCCCGCTGCCAGGGTTCCGCTGCCGGAACCCTGGCTTTACCGCGTCATGCGCGCTTGGGCAGTGTCCAGTTCGGCCGAATGAAGTGGCAGGTGTAACCGGTGGGCAGTCTTTCGAGGTAGTCCTGATGCTCCGGCTCTGCTTCCCAGAATGGGCCGGCGGGCGCGATTTCGGTGACTGCCTTGCCGGGCCAGAGACCGGATGCATCCACATCGGCCACGGTGTCCTTGGCCACTGCCTTCTGTTCTTCGTTCAGATAGAAAATCGCCGAGCGGTAGCTGAGGCCTATGTCGTTACCTTGGCGATTGGCGGTCGACGGATCGTGAATCTGAAAGAAAAACTCAAGGATCTGGCGGAAGCTGGTGATGGCCGGGTCAAATACGATCTCGATCGCTTCGGCGTGGGTGCCATGGTTGCGGTACGTGGCATTGGGCACGTCGCCGCCGGAGTAACCCACGCGCGTCGACAGCACGCCTTGTTGTTTCCTCAGCAGATCCTGCATGCCCCAGAAGCAGCCGCCGGCCAGAAGGGCGGTTTCAGTTTGCGTGGTCATCGCTTACTCCTCAGTGTTCATTGATGTGATCAGGTTGGTGCGCAGGGGCTCGATCGAGGTCTGCAGTGGCGTGAACTCATTCTGCATCAGACCGGTCGCGCCCGAGAACCTCGTTTCTGCCTTCCGGCGGGTCGACGTGCGGGGCAACGTCGAACCCGCCGTGCGGTGCATCACGCCGTGAGGACGTTCAAGTCCACGTCGATGTTGCCACGGGTTGCCTTCGAGTACGGGCAGATCTGGTCGGCGGTGTGCGCCAATGTCTTTGCAACGTCGTCCGCCAGGCCGGGCACGCGCAGGGTCAAACGAGCTTGAAGGAAGTATTCCGCACCGGTCTGACCGACGTCGACTTCGATGTCGACGGACATGTCCGCCGGCAGCACCACGTTCAGGTCATTGGCCACCAGCCCGACAGCGGCGGTGTAGCAGGCCGACCATGCGCCGGCGAACAATTGCTCGGCGGCCGGGTGCGGCTGGGTGGCGGCGAACACGTGCGCAGGCTGGGCGTTGCCGGGCGACGAGAGGGCGATGTCGAGGCTGCCGTTGTGACCGCGCGAGGTGTTGCCGGTGCTGCTGGCGGTGGTGTGGGTTTTGCCGGTGGCCAGTACTTTTTCGATCTTGCTCATGGATGATTACCTGAATGTTTCAATAAGGTTTGTATTCGTATGCGCTTTAGTCGCATACGACATATATGGTGTTTCTAGAAAGCCAATTGTTATCAACGCTTCCCGCTGTATCAGGCCGTGAGAACGTTCAGGGCCACGTCAATGTTGCCGCGTGTTGCTTTGGAGTACGGACAGATTTGGTCGGCGGCGTGGGCGATTTCTGTCGCGACGGCCTGATCCAGACCTGGAGCGCGCAGCGTCAGGCGTGCCTGGAGGAAGTAAGCGTCGCCGGTCTGACCCAGGTCGACTTCGATATCGACGGACAAATCGGAGGGAAGCTCAACGTTGCGCTGCTTGGCGGCAAGACCGACGGCGGCGATGTAGCAGGCCGACCAGGCACCGGCAAACAGTTGCTCGGCTTTCGGGTGTGGCTGGGTGCCTTTGAATTCATGAACGGGCTTGTCGCTGCCGGGCGACGAAAGCACGATGTCGAGGCTGCCGTTATGGCCGCGCGAAGTGGTACCGGTGCTGCTCATGGTGGTGTGGGTTTTGCCGGAGGCCAGGACTTTTTCGATCTTGCTCATGGGATGAATCCTCAAAGGTGCAGTAGGGTTTGATTGTATGGCGTATACGTTTGTATCGTATGCGATTGAAATAATACTCGCGCAGCCGCCCATTGAAGTCAATAGGGGAGAGGCCTGCTTGGCGACGAACGGTCGGATGGGAAGGAAGTGGTATTGGCTCCCGGTTCTGCGCACAACGAAAAAGCCCGCACAGGGCGGGCTTCGAAATCGAGTAGGTGGCCAGCGCTGGTCTCTGGCTTACAAGGTTTATCAGGCTTCTGACAGAACAGTTTTGTGCTGTCCTGCTTCACACGGCATAAGGGCTGGACCTCACCTCGGAGATCTTTCTAACCGTGTACCCTTAGGAGCGCGCCCCACGCTTCCTCGCTATCCTCTTGCGCATCAGTCTGCGTCTTCACCTACAGGTTTTAGAATAGCAAAGCCTGCGAAACGCAAACCGGACTTTTTAGACCGATTTCGTCCTTGGTCAAGGGCGGCAGGATGGATAAATGCTATAGCGAACAACCCGGTACGGCCTGCTGGGAAGGCAGGCCGTAATGTGGGCCTGGCTTAAACCAGATTGAGGGTGACGTCGATGTTGCCACGGGTCGCTTTGGAGTACGGGCAGGTTTGATGCGCGGCATCCACTAACGCCCGTGCGACGACAGGATCGAGACCAGGAAGGCTGACATTGAGGCGTGCCTGGAGGAAAAAAGCGTTGTCGGACTTGCCCAGGTCCACTTCGGCATCAACGGCGACGCCGCTTGGCAAGGTCACCTTCAGCGCAGCAGCCGCTTTACCTATCGCGCCGATGAAACAGGCCGACCAGCCAGCAGCCAGCAGCTGTTCCGGGTTGGTCCCAGCCCCTGAAGAGCCAGGCGGGGAAAGCTTGATGTCCAGACGTCCATCCGAACTCTTCGATTCGCCGTCGCGGCCGCCGGTGGTGTGGGTCTTGCCGGTATACAGCACGGTGTCGATTTCATTGATCATGACGGGTTCCTGCTAAAGGGTTGGGGGCCTCACCGTTTATGTCGCCGCGTTACGGACGAGCGGGAGAGGCCCCACTTTTCCACCTTAATGTAGTGCCTGTGTGTCCTGATCCGGTGGTTGTGTATCGCTGTGTAAGATCGCCAGCGAACATACACATCGATACAAACCCGTTACGCC
The DNA here is from genome assembly GCF_059695705.1 of Pseudomonas sp. LBUM1669. Taxonomy (NCBI): domain Bacteria; kingdom Pseudomonadati; phylum Pseudomonadota; class Gammaproteobacteria; order Pseudomonadales; family Pseudomonadaceae; genus Pseudomonas; species Pseudomonas sp. LBUM1669. Next base: position 2,809,833 of record NZ_CP166784.1, read on the forward strand.
TGCCAGTTTTTTCGGTGATCCGGTGCGCCCAATGGCGAACTGGTTGCACCGCCGTCGACGACAATCTCCGCACCCACGACGTTTGAGGAGTCGCTGGAGGCGAGGAACAAGGCGACGGTGGCCACTTCTTCAGCTTCGCCAATGCGACCGAGCGGGATCGTGGTGTTCAGTTTTTCCTCCAGCGCATCCATTCCTACTTTCACCGTGTGGGGGTTCCATACCGGTGTGCGTGCAGCGCCAGGGGTAATCTGGTTGACGCGAATGCCACACGGCGCAAATTCTGCGGCCATCACCCGTGTCATGGAACGAACGGCGCCCTTGCTTGCTGCGTAGGCGCTGTAACCCGGCCATCCCATGACCGCATGCACCGATCCGTTCAAAATAATCGAGGCACCGGCCTCAAGGGACTGGTGGCAGAAGGTGTGATGCGGATGGCGCCTGCGGCTGATGGAAGCATCTACAAGTAATACGTCCTGACTGAAAAGGGCAGGGCCTTGCAAACCGTCCTGATTGCTTTGTCGCAGTGGGGCAACGAGTTTTTGTACGAACCCGGCGAAGCGGGATCCGTCATGGTCGACGCGCAGGATCGTCAGCCGATCCAGAAACTGCAGTTGGTTTCAACAGACGGACGACGTCTCAAGCCAGAAGACATCGTGACCAAACTGGGCGTATCGCACTGAAGCACCCACGTGCTTGTATCTGAACGTATCCCCGGCGCCGGTAGTTACCTGGGCATACAAAACCATGCTGTTCTCGACACTTGCGCGATACACCGCGACCTCTTAATGAAGCCACCGCAACCGCGGCAATCATTGGAGAATTGCGATGTCCCGTATCAAATCCCGTCACACCGCAGGCCTGCTTGGCATCGCCCTGGCTGCCGCCGTATCACTTAACGCATTCGCGGCTGAAGAAGCCAAAGCGCCGGCGCAAGCCACTCCGGCAAAAAGCTGGCAGACAGGCCTGCACCGCACGGACCTGGTGCGCCAGGACCTCGATATTTCCAAGGGTGAGGTGATTCAGGTGCGTGTCGATTTCGACCCGGGCGTCACTTCCCCCAAGCATTCACATCCTGGCGTGGAAGTCGCTTACGTCATCTCGGGCACGTTTGAGTATCAACTCGAAGGGCGGGCGCCGATCACTCTCAAAGCCGGCGACTCCTTGTACATCCCCGCAGGCACTGCGCATGTCGCGAAGAACGTCGGTGACGGCAAAGCCTCGGAGCTGGCGACGTACCTCGTGAAAAAAGACACACCGCTGTTGATCCTGGAAAAATAAGCGATAGCCGCCCGATGCACTGCATCGGGCGTCTTCGTTAAAGCGTATTCAGATCCCGACTGTTTCCCCCGGCCAACCGGCCTGACGCAATGCCTTGAGCAGTGTTTTCGCGTCCAGACCCGGCACGGTATGGCCGTTACCTTCCGTCGTTTCAGCCGCCAACAGGGCGTTGATGATCGCTTCCTCCACCGCTTCAGTCGCGGCCAAAAACAACTCGCTGATGTGGTCGTTGTTGACCATGCTCAGGTTGTTGCAGGTGGGCGCACCTTTCCCTTCGTAAGCGGCCGGTGGCACGTGTTGGTTGCCGGTGGCGAAGGCGATGAAAATGTCGCCGCTGTGGTCTTCGTTGCCGCCGCCGGTACGGGCAAGCCCGAGGCTGGCACGCTGTGCGAGGCGCGTGCATTGATGCGGCAGCAGCGGCGCATCGGTGGCCAGGCAAACGACGATCGAGCCCATCCCCGGATAAGGCAGCGATGCCCTGAGGAACGGTGAGTCAGCCTGTTCCATATAGCGACCGACCGGGTAACCGTCGACGCGCAGTTCATTGCGAATGCCATGGTTGGCCTGGACGATCGCACCGACGGTCCAACCGCCCTGGGCCTTGCTCAATTGGCGTGTTGCCGTTGAGCACATGGACGCCGGCAAAACACGGTTGCAGCCGCGTTGACCCAAACAGTGGTCACACACCAGAACCCTTGTAGGAGCACTCAGTCCTTCAGCGTGAACACCAACGCCTTCAACCCGCATTCAACATCAGCATCCGGAAACTCCGGCGGATTCTCCAGCCGCCGCTCGAACCGCAAACCCGGCGCTTCACGCATCACGCCATCAATCAGGAAGTCCGCCCCGAACGCCGGATCGTTCATGCACGCCAGCACCGTCCCTTGGGGACTGAGCAACTCCGGCAGCCGACGCAACACGCGCTGGTAATCCTTGGTCAGCAGAAAACTGCCTTTCTGAAAGGACGGCGGATCGATGATCACCAGGTCGTAAGGGCCCTTGCCGATCACCTTGCCCCAGGACTTGAACAAGTCATGGCCAAGAAAACTCACCTTGCTCATGTCATGGCCATTGAGCCGATGGTTGTCACGACCACGGTTCAGCGCCGGGCTGGACATGTCCAGGTTGACCACGTGTTCGGCGCCACCTTCGATGGCGGCGACCGAAAAGCCGCAGGTGTAGGCGAACAGATTCAACACGCGCTTGCCGTCGGCATTGGCCCGTACCCAGTCGCGACCGTAGCGCATGTCAAGGAACAACCCGGTGTTCTGCTTACGGCCCAGATCCACCCGATAACGCAGGCCGCCCTCGGTGATGATCAATTCCTCGATCGCTTCCCCAAGCAGCCATTCGGTGGTGCTTTGCAGCAGGTAGCGGTGTTGCAGCAACAGCGTCTGCGCCCCTGACTGTTGCCACTGCGCCGATTCAGTGACCGCCATCAGCAACCGCTTCAAATCTTCCAGCTGCGCCGCTTCAGGTTCCTTGAACAGCGACACCAGCACCACACCCTGTAGCCAGTCGACGGTCAACTGCTCCAGCCCAGGCCAGCACCGGCCCCGGCCATGGAACAACCGACGGGTTTCTGCGGGTGCATCGGCCAGGGCTTTCAGCAAATGGTCGTGAAGGGTGGAGAGAGCGTCAGCGTTCATCGGGCAGGGCCAGCAGTTTGATGGGGGCGGCATTTTAAACACAATTGCGCCGGGTTTCTGCGGGGCATTACCAAACCTCATGCCCCCATGACATTTAATGGTTACAGCCCCTCAATCCCTCAATGTTAAAAAATTGCAAACACAGCTCATCAACAACAAAAAAGAGCGTTTGCACCTATGACTGATTCTCTACGCCACGACCCGCGCTCTTCGCCCCCTGACATTTGCCATGCGACCTCCACAGTCTGCGTGCATTTCTGATCATCCAAAAAATCACTGAAGAGTAATGACCCATGAAAGAACTCGACCTGTACATCGGTGAAGGTTTCGAAGGCCCGGGCATAAACGCCGCGCATATCAACATTCTGATCGGCCCGCGTAACGGTCCGGCGGGGCAGGCGTTTGCCAATAGCCTGGCGTCGCCGAGCCAGGGCCATTGTCCGTTCATGGTGATCGCCCAGCCGAACATTCCGGTGAAGCCGATGACCCTTTATGTCAACAAGGCTGCGATCAGCAGCGACTTGCATGGCAACGCTACCTGGGGCGCGTCGCAGGCCGGGATCGCCAAGGCTGTTCTGGAAGCGCTGCTCGACGGCACCTTGCCGCCGGAAGCCGAAGACGAGTGGGCGATCGTCACCGCGAACTGGGTCAACCCGGCCTGCGATGACCTGGATGCGGTCTACCTGAACAACTACAACGCCTGCCGCACGGCCATCCGTGCCGCGCTGACCGGCAAACCGGAAACCGCGCAACTGGCAGATGTGGTCGATCACATCAGCAACCCTTTCTACACGCCAAAAGCCTGAGGTCCGCGCCATGCAATACATTCGTCTTGGCCACTCCGGCCTGCAAGTCTCCCGCTTGTGCCTGGGCACCATGAACATGGGCACCCCGGACTGGAAACCGTGGATCTTCAATGAGAAGAAGAGCGAGCCGATCGTCGCGCACGCGTTGGATAACGGTGTGAACTTCATCGACCTCGCCGACTTCTATTCCGCCGGCGTCGGCGAGGAAGTGGTCGGGCGCATCGTCAAGCGCCTGGCCCGTCGCGAGGACCTGGTGATCACCACCAAGGTCGGCTACGGCACCCGCACCGGGATCAACGCCAGCGGCCATTCGCGCAAGCACATCATGGACAGCATCGACGCCTCGCTGAAGCGCCTGAACATGGAGTACGTCGATGTGTTCATGCTGCATTACTTCGACGTGAACACGCCGGTTGAAGAAACCATGAGCGCCATGAACGACATCGTGCGTTCCGGCAAGGCCCGTTACATTGGCGTGTCGACCATGCTCACCGGGCAGTTGGCGAAGATTCTCATGGCCTGCGAACGCAATGGTTGGGTCAAGCCGATCAACATGCAGCTGCAACTGAACTGCGCCTACCGCGAAGAAGAGCGCGAGATGATTCCGTTCTGCCGCGACCAGGGTTTGGGCGTCTCGGTGTTCAGCCCGCTGGCCCGTGGCTTGTTGACCGGTGACGTGCAGTCGACCCGCAACCAGACCGACTTCTTTACCCAGCAGATGTACAGCGACGAAGCCTCGTTCCAGATCGCGCATTCGGTACAGCGCGTGGCCCGTGCCCGTGGTGTGTCGAATGCGCAGATCGCCCAGGCCTGGGTCGCCAATCATCCGGGCGTGGATTGCATGCTGGTCGGCGCTGACACCACCGAGCAATTCGACAGTGCGCTGGCGGCGCTGGAAACCCGACTCGATGCCGAAGAACTGCATGAACTGGAACGCAATTACACCCCGTGCGACGTGATCAACGATTACACCGCCGGCAAACGAATCTTGCGTTCGGCCCGTCCAGGTCTTGAACGCTTCAACCTGACCGAGGCTGTGGCATGAGCGCGCTGATCCGCAATGGCAATTTCATCGATGGTCAGTGGTCCTGCGCCGGCTCGACCTACCCGGTGTTCAACCCGGCTAACGGTGAGTTGATTACCGACGTGCAAAAGGCAGGCGCCGAAGAAACCAACCGCGCCATCGATGCCGCCAACCGTGCATTGCCATCCTGGCGCAAGTTGACCGCCAAGGAACGCAGCCAGAAGCTCAAGCGCTGGAGCGAGCTGATGCTGAGCAACCAGAAGGATCTGGCGACGCTGCTCAGCCGCGAGCAGGGCAAGCCACTGGCCGAAGCCATGGGCGAAGTGGTTTATGCCGCGAGTTTTCTGGAGTGGTTCGCCGAAGAAGCCAAGCGCGCTTACGGCGACGTGATCCCAAGCCACAAGGCTGACGCGCGGATCATCGTGGTCAAGGAAGCCATCGGTGTCGTTGCGGCGATCACCCCTTGGAACTTCCCGCTGGCGATGGTTACCCGCAAGGTCGGCCCGGCGCTGGCGGCCGGTTGTACGATGATTCTCAAACCTTCGGAAGAGACGCCGTTGTCCGCGTTCGCCTTGGCGGTGCTGGCCGAGCAGGCGGGCATTCCGGCCGGTGTGTTCAACATCGTTTCCGGTGATGCCGTGGCGATTGGCGGGGCGCTACAAGCCTCGGGCATCGTGCGCAAACTGTCGTTCACCGGTTCCACGCGCACCGGCAAATTGCTGATGCGTCAGGCCGCCGACACCCTGAAAAAAGTCTCGCTGGAACTGGGCGGCAACGCGCCGTTCATTGTCTTCGACGACGCCGATCTGGACGCTGCGGTCAAAGGCGCCATGGCCTCGAAATTCCGCAACACCGGGCAAACCTGCGTCTGCGTGAACCGCTTCTTTATCCAGGACGGCGTGTACGAAGCATTCACCGGCAAGCTCGCTGAAGCCGTGGCGGCGATGCGCGTCGGCAGTGCGCTGGACGGTGAAACCGAGCAAGGTCCGCTGATCAACGCGGCGGCGCTGGCCAAGGTTGAACTGCATGTCGGCGATGCGCTGGAGAAGGGCGCCAAGCTGTTGTGCGGTGGTCGTCGCCACGCACTCGGCGGTACGTTTTATGAACCGACCATCCTCGCCGAAGCCACCAGCGACATGCTGATCGCCCAGGACGAAACCTTCGGGCCGGTGGCGGCGTGCTTCCGCTTCAAGGACGAAGCCGAAGTGCTGCAAAAGGCCAACGACACGCCCTACGGTTTGTCTGCTTACTTTTACAGTCGTGACATCGGCCGTGTCTGGCGCATGGCCGAGGGCCTGGAAGCAGGCATGGTCGGAATCAACGAAGGGATCATTTCCACGGAAGTGGCACCGTTCGGTGGCATCAAGGAATCGGGCCTCGGTCGTGAGGGTTCGAAGTACGGTCTGGATGACTACCTGGAAATCAAATACCTGTTAATGGGCGGCCTGTAACGGCGCCAAACCTTGTGGGGGAAGGCTTGCTCGCGACAGCGGCGTGTCAGGCAACATAAATGTCGACTGACACTTCCTCTTCGCGAGCAAGCCCGCTCCCACAAAAAGCTATCGGTTTCATTTCTCCGTCAATAACAACAATTGGAGACTTACATGTCCGTACAACCGGTAAAAATCGACGACCTGCCCATCGGGCGCTTTCACCTCAAAATCGCCGGACTGACCTTCGGCGCACACTTCACCGACGGCTACATCCTCGGCCTGATCGGTATCGCGTTCACGTTGCTCAGTCCGCAAATGCAGCTGGATGCGTTCTGGCAAGGTTTGATTGGCGCTTCGGCACTGATCGGCCTGTTTCTCGGCAGTCTGTTTTTTGGCTGGATCTCCGATAAGGTCGGCCGGCAGAAAATCTTCCTGGTCAGCTTCGTGCTGATTACCATTGCCTCGGTGATGCAGTTCTACGCCGAGACAGCCATGGGACTGTTCCTGTGCCGAGTGTTGATCGGTATCGGGTTGGGCGGTGATTTCAGCGTCGGTCACGCCATGCTGGCCGAGTTTGCACCGAAGAAACATCGCGGTGTGCTGCTCGGTTCGTTCAGCGTGATCTGGACCTTCGGCTACGTTGCCGCTACGTTCGTCGGCACCGCCATGCTCAGCCTCGGCGACGATGCCTGGCGCTGGATGCTGGCCTCGTCGGCCATCCCGGCGGCGCTGATCCTGATTGCCCGCATTGGCACGCCGGAGTCGCCGCGTTGGCTGGTGAACCAGGGTCGAATCGCCGAGGCGCGAGCGATCGTCAAGAAACACCTGGGTGACAACGTCGAGCTCGACGAAACCCAATCCACCGAAACCCGTTCCGGCTACGCCGTGCTGTTCAGCCGTGAATACCGCAAACGCACCGCGTTCAATTGCCTGTTCTTCGTCTGCATCGTGATGCCGTACTTCGCCATTTACACCTTCCTGCCGTCGATCCTGCAAAAGATGGGTTTGGCCGAAGGCTTTGGCACGGAGCTGATGCTGAACATGCTGCTGATCCTCGGGGCGCTGATCGGCATCTGGTGCACGATTAAATTCTCCCGCCGCGGGTTCTTGATCAACTCGTTCATCATTCTGGCGGTCGCGTTGTTCATGTTGGCCGTGTTGCCGAGCAGCGCGGCGTTCCTGATGGTGTTGGTGTTTGGTTTGTTTACCCTGGTGTTGTCGGCGGTGAGCAACCTGGTGGGGGTATTCCCGGCCGAGAGCTTCCCGACCGAAGTGCGGGCCAGCGGGATTGGCCTGGCGACAGCCGTCAGTCGCTTGGGCTCGGCGGTGAGTACGTTTCTGTTGCCGGTGAGCGTGGCGGGTATCGGCTTGAGCCCGACCATGGGCATTCTGGCGGCGATCCTGGCGCTGGGGGCGTTGCTGTCCTGGGCCTGGGCGCCGGAGACTAAATCGTTGACGTTGAGCCAGGCGTGCAAGGCGCAGAGTCCGGTGGAGGGGAGTGCAACGGGGGCAGTAAAAGTCGCGGCACCGATCTAATCAAGCCTCACCACCGTCTTCTGTAGCAGCTGCCGTGGCTGCGTTCGGCTGCGCAGCAGTCGTAGTCCAGACAACCCGGTCAACCTGAAGGACCGAGTAACCTGATCTTACGACTGCTTCGCAGCCGAACGCAGCCTCGCGGGCTCGGCAGCTGCTACAGGTGCGGGTGATCAGGGATTACTGACCAATGCCAACCAATCGGTAAACAACCGCACTTTCGACAACCCTTGCTTGTCGTTCGCCACATCCAGCCAATAGCCATACGGTCCGATCACTTCCACCGGGGTGATCGGCAACAAACTGCCATTGGCCAGTTCCTTCTCGATCATCTGCCGATCAATCACTGCCAATCCACCCCCCGCCAGCGCGGTATGGATCACCTGATCCAGTGTGCTGAATTCCAACCCTTGCCCGGCATCCACATCGTCGCGGTCCATCGCCGCCAGCCAGTTTTCCCAGACTTTCAAGCGCTTGCCGTCGTGCAAAATGTGCAGCAACGGAAACTGCCTCAGGTCCGGTGGTTGCCCATCGTTGAACAGTTCCGGACTGGCCACCGCGATGTGCCGTTCCATCACCAGTAACTGACTGCTGCAATGGCTGGCGGCTTCGAGGCCGAAGCGGATGTGGCAATCAATTTCCGCGAGGTTGTCGTGGCTGGCCTGGTTGGTCACGCTCAGGCTGATGTCCGGGTAACGTTGGCAGAACACGCGCAAGTGCGCCGACAACCAGCGCGTGGCCCAGGTTGGTGGCGCGAGAATGCGCAGGCGCTGACGCAGGTTCGGCACGCGCACGGCTTGCAGGGCGCGTTCGATGTGGTCGAAGGCCTCCGCCAGATGCGGGGAGAGGGCGGTGCCGGTTTCGGTCAGTGACAAGCCTTGGGGCGTCCGTATGAAGAGCGCCACGCCGAGGTAGTCTTCGAGCTGTTTGATCTGGCGACTGACGGCACCCTGAGTGACGTTCAGGCCCAGGGCGGCCTGGCTGAAGCTGCGATGCCGCGCGACTTCCTCGAAGACACGCAGCATGTTGAGCGAGGGCAGTTGACGCATGGGAGGATGGCTCCGCACCGGCCTCGGGTGTTGCGTCGGGTCGGCTTATTGTTTTTGGATGGGTTTGTGGTGCCTATCTGACTATCAGGAAGGGGCTGATGCAAGTGTTGTCTGGACGGGCGTCTTCGCGGGCAACCCGCTCCCACAGGTTCGGTGATCCTGTGGGAGCGAGCTTGCCCGCGATGGCGTCCTCAAGGACGCCAAAAATGCCGGATCAGAAGTAATAGCCGATGTTCATATACAACTGGTTTTCCCACTGGTCACTACCACCCGCACCCAGACTCTGGGTATAGCTGCTCCCGCCGATGTACGGATCGTTCTTGCCGTAGATCCATTCTGTCGCGATCCACAGTTTGCTCAACGAGAACGAGGTGCCGAGGATCATCCGTTGCGAGGTCTTGAAGTCGTTGGCGGATTTATCGAAGGCGCTGTAGTTGACGTACAGCTTCACGCCGCTGACCTGATCGAACAGGTATTTGCCGGCCACGTCATAACTCACATCCGCCACATACAGATTGCCGCGACTGGCGACGTTGTACGTGCCGTCGTAACCGCCCAGCGTCACCAGTTCATCAGTGCCGGCGTTGCGCGGCGACATCTGTTGCCGCGCCGCTTGCAGCTGAACACCCCAGGGACCGTTCTTGCCCAAATAGTGAACGGCCACGGCGTTACGCCGGCCATCGTCATTGGTGTCCCTGTTCTGAAGCGACGACGTCAGGCCAGAAAGGCCGATTTCAGACTTCCATGGTCCCAGGTCCAGCGCCTTGGCCACGCGCAGCACCACGGTGTTGCGCTCCTGGTTGTCGCTGCCGTCGGCGACGTAACTGTCGGCTTCGGACACCACACTGGAGTAGGTGACCCCGTTGCTGGTGCCTTTGCCTTGCCACGCCGGGCGCAGGTAGTAACCGGCCTGGAGGTTCCAGTCGCCCGATTGCTGGATGTACTTGGCGCCAACCTGTTGCACATCTTCCAGGCCGATGACGTTGCCCAGGGTTTCGTAGAACGTGCTGCCGAAGTACGGCTGCAAACCAAATGGCACCGTGTTCAGGCCCACTTGCACCTGCTGATCGGTGTTGAACTTGTAGCCGGCCCACGCGAACTTGGCGAACTGGATGTCACCGTAGTTCTTGGTGTACTGGTAAGGGTAGGACCGCCCGTAGAAACGGTATTGAGCCTCACCGATCCACGTGTCGGAGTTGTACTTGGCGCTGAGGAACACGGTGTCCAGGCCGAACTTCTGGATGTCACGGTCCGGATCGTAATCCCAGCGGGCACGAATGGCACCGCCGAGGTCCAGGTTGTCGGTCACTTGTACCGCCATGGCAGGCGCTGCGAAGGTGCAGAGTAAAGCGAGGCAAGACGGACTAAGGCGCAGGGAAGCAGGGAAGTGCATGGGGCAGCTCTCGGTTATTTTTATTAGAGATGCCGGCCAGTCTTGCGATCAGCGATGCGTTGAACAAACGATAAAAAGCGCGATAGAACCTTCGTCAAATGCATGTTAGTTAGAAAATCCTGTAGGACAATACACGGCGAGCGTGGGATGCTTTGTGCCTTGTAACCCCTATTGAGAGCCCTCCATGAAACGCAAAATGCCCGGCCTCAACGCGCTGAAAGCCTTTGAAGTGGCTGGCAGCACGGGCAGCTTCACCCGCGCTGCCGAGTTGTTGAACGTGACCCAGAGCGCCGTCAGCCGCCAGGTGCGTCAGCTGGAAGAACAGCTCGACGAGACGCTGCTGGAACGCCGCCACCATCACCTCGAACTGACCAGCGCCGGGCGAATTCTGCTGCGGGCACTGCATCAATCCTTCGACAAGATCGAACTGACTGTGCGCAGCATCCAGCAGAAAACCCATTCCAATCGCCTGCACATCAACGCGCCGCCGACCTTCACCAATCGCTGGCTGATGCCGCGGCTGGGGCGATTGCGGGAAAAGCATCCGGAACTGGAACTGAGCATCACCACACGGTTGCAGGACAGCCTGGCCGAAACCAGCACGCTCGATTGCGCGATCCGTTTCGGCGACGGCGAATGGGACGGGCTGGACAGTTCGCTGCTGATCCAGGAACGGCACATTGCGGTGTGCGCGCCGTCCTTGTATGCGCGGGAGTGGAGCGGGCAGGGCATAGATCTCAATCGCCTGACGTTGTTGCACGTCCTGGCCCGGGAAGACCAGCGCTACCTGACCTGGAAACACTGGCTGGGCGCGGCGCGCATCACCGGCGTCGATACCCAGGGCGGCTACGAGTTCGACCTGCTGGACCTGGCGATCCGTGCGGCCGTCGACGGGTTGGGCATCACCATCGCCGACTGGCACATGGTCGCGTCGGAACTGGCCAGCGGGCAGTTGACCCAAGTGCTGAACGTACATGTCGAAGGGCATCAATCCTATTGGCTGGTGACCCGGCCGGAGCAGACATTGATGCCGCAGTTGCAGGTGTTCAGTCAGTGGTTGCAGGAAGAGATCTGGCTGGCGCAACGGCAGCTAGAGCCCTCGACCGCCGCCAACTGACCACGCCCAACCCACATTTGATCATGACGCTGCAGGGGTAACCTGTATTTTTCGAATGTTACATCGCTCAATAAATCGTTTGTTCAACTCATGCCAGATGCCAAGACTGCGTCTCACTGGATAAAAACAACGATGGGCGATGCACATGCGACTCGAGCGAAATTTTGTTAATGGTCACTTCATAGAACCTGCCGGCGAAGCGCTGATCGCAGTCTTCAACCCGGCGACCGAAGCGCTGGTAGGCCACGTCTCGGCCGCGACCGCCGATGAAGCGGTCAATGCGGTCGAAGCCGCCGCCGCAGCCCAGAAAGTCTGGGGCAAACTCACCAGTATCGAACGCGCCGAACACCTGCGCTCCTTCGCCGACGCCCTCGATGCCTGTGCCGATCGTATCGGTGCAGCCCTCGCCGCCGAATCCGGCAAGAGCGTGGCTGATGCCAGCAACGAAGCCCGCTACGCGGCGCAGATCACCCGATATCACGCCGAATGGGCGCGCCGGATCGAAGGCGAGATCATTCCCAGCGACAGCCCGAACGAAAACCTGTTTCTGCACCGTGAACCGATTGGCGTGGTCGCGTGCCTGATTCCGTTCAATTACCCGGTTTACACGTTGCTGCGCAAAATCGCCCCGGCGCTGATTGCCGGCAACACCGTGGTGGTGCGACCGAGCAACAACACCCCGACCTCTGCGTTCGAAATCGCCAAAGCCGTGCAGCAATCCGGTTTGCCGGCCGGCGTGGTCAACATCCTGACCATGGACCACGCCACCGCCGCTGCGGTGTGCACTCACAAAGCCGTCGGCTTGATCACCCTGACCGGCAGCGTCAACGCCGGGCGCATCGTGCTCGACTACTGCAAGGCCAACATCGCCAAGCCGTCGCTGGAACTGGGCGGAAAAACCCCGGCAATCATCGAGGCCGATGCCGATCTTGAAGCCGCCGCCAGCGCGATAGTCGCCTCCAAGACCACCCACTGTGGCCAGTTGTGCACGGCGGTGGAGCGGGTCTATGTTCAGGAAAGCGTCTACGAAAAATTCCTCGCCCTGCTCAAAGCCAAAATCAGCGCTGTGAAATTCGGCGACCGGGCCACCGATGCCGGCCTGATGGGGCCGTTGGTCAACGCCAGCTCGCAACAGAACATCCACGCCATGGTCGAGCGCGCCGTCGCCGACGGTGCTGTACTGGAAACAGGCGGCTTTATCCCGCAAGGCCCCGGCCATTTTTACCCGCCGACCCTGCTCAGCGGTTGCCGTCAGGACATGGAAATCATCCAGGAAGAAATCTTCGGCCCCGTGTTGCCGGTACTCAAGTACCGCGACATCGACGAAGCGCTGGCCATGGCCAACGACCATCAGTTCGGCCTGTCTTCGGTGCTGTACACCGAGAACTACCGCACCACGATGAAAGTCGCCAACGCCATCGAGGCCGGCGAGTTGTACGTCAATCGCACCCCGGCGGACCCGTACCAAGGCTTCCACGCCGGCTGGAAACGCTCGGGCCTGGGCGGCGATGACGGCAAGCACGGCATGCTCGAATTCACCCAGACCCGTCTTGTGGTGATGAAGTATTGATCCACCCGCAACACGCCTCACGCTGCACCCATAAAAACAATTATCAGGGGCGCCCGGACCACCGGGCTGCCCGAGGTCTCCTAGATGTCCAAGCATGCATCCACTGCTGCCGCTGTTCAGGGTTCGAACGCGGGTTCAAAAGTCCACAGTGACAAGGGAAGTCGCTATTTCCAACTGATGCTATTAGTGCTGGCCGCCGGTGCGATCTATCCGATCCTGTACCTGCGCCAGGTCTACCAGACCACCATGCTCGAAGTGTTCCAGATCAACCACAGCGAACTGGGTTATCTGTACTCGATGCTCGGCACGATTTTCCTGTTGTCGTATCTGCCCAGCGGTTGGTTGGCGGATCGCATTGCCCCACGATTCCTGATTTTCTTCTCGCTGGTCGCCACTGGCGCCCTGGGCCTTTGGTATTCCACCGCGCCGTCGATGACCGGTTTGATGATCATCTTCGGTTGCTGGGGCCTGACCACCGGCCTGACGTTCTGGGCCTCGGTGCTCAAACGCGTGAAAATGATCGCTCATCACACTGAACAAGGGCGTTTCTTCGGCATCCTCGATGGCGGTCGCGGACTGGTCGAAGCCTTGCTGGCGACCGTCGCGCTGGGGCTGTTTGCCTTCGCCACCGAAACCCGTGGCGAGTCCGCCGCTGAAGGCTTCAAGCACGTGGTCTACCTCTACGCCTTCACCTGTATCGCCATCGGCTGTGTGCTGGTGCTGATCAAGGACCCGAAGTCGATGGAAGACACGGCGGCGGTGGAGAAGGGCAAGTACAACCTGCTCAGCGACCTGACCACCTTGGTGAAAATCCCTGAACTGTGGCTGGTGACGGCCATTGTGTTCTGCGGTTATCACATCTTCTGGGCCACTTACAGCTTCTCCGATTACTTGCAGGGCGGTGGCATGACCGCGGTCATGGCCGGCACCATCACCACCATCAAGTTGTGGATGCGCCCGATTGGCGGGATCGGCGGTGGCTGGCTCGGTGACAAGTTCTCGAACATCTCGGTGCTGATCGTGGCGCTGTTCCTGGCAACATTGGCGATGGTCGGCCTGATCGTGTTCCCGGCACTCAACAGCATGGGCTTGTTGATCGGCACGGTGATTTTCATTGGTTTGATGACTTATGCCATTCGCGGCTTGTACTGGGCGATCCTCGACACCTGCAACATTCCGCTGCGCATCACCGGCCTGGCCATCGGCATTGTCTCGGTCGTCGGGTACCTGCCGGACGCTTTCATTCCCTTGATCAACGGCTACCTCACCGAACATTTCCCGGGGGCCTTTGGTTACAAGCTGTATTTCGGTTACATCGCTTTCGTCGGCCTGCTCGGGACCCTGGCGGCCCTGACCCTGCGCGCTCGAATCAATCGTCAATCTTTGAACAAGACAGGTGCCTGAGATGAAAATCGTCGCCCTTGAAACCCATATCGTTGCCGTACCGCCACCGCACATCGGCGGCATGTACTGGCTGTTCGTCAAGCTCAAGACCGATTGCGGCATCGAAGGCGTGGGCGAGATCTACGCCGCGACCTTCGGCCCCAAAGCCATGCTGCCGATCATCGAAGACGTGTTCGAACGCTACCTGCTCAACCACGACCCGCACCACATCGAACGCTTCTTCCGTCAGGCCTATTCGAGCGGTTTCACCCAGCGTCCGGACCTGACCATGATGGGCGTGGTCAGCGGCCTGGAGATGGCCTGCTGGGACATCATCGGCAAAGCGGCGAACAAGCCGGTCTACGAATTGCTCGGCGGCAAGGTCAATGAACGCCTGCGTTCCTACACCTATTTGTACCCGGTCAACAGCAAGGGGGAGTACGACTACGACGACCCGGACCTGGCGGCCGAGTGCGCCATCGAGAACATGAACAAAGGCTTCACCGCCGTGAAGTTCGACCCGGCCGGGCCGTACACCGCGTACTCCGGGCACCAGATTTCCCTGGAAGTGCTGGAGCGTTGCGAAACCTTCTGCCGCAAGATCCGCGAAGCGGTGGGCGACAAGTGCGATTTGCTGTTTGGCACGCACGGGCAGATGGTGCCGTCCTCGGCGATTCGCCTGGCCAAACGCCTGGAGAAATACGATCCGTTGTGGTTCGAAGAACCGGTGCCGCCGGGACAGGAAGAAGCCATGGCGCAAGTCGCGGCCAAGACCAGCATCCCGATTGCCACCGGCGAACGGCTGACCACAAAGTACGAATTTTTCAAATTACTGCAGGCTGGCGGCGCGTCGATTCTGCAAATGAACGTCGCTCGTTGCGGTGGTCTGCTGGAGGCGAAAAAAATCGCCAGCATGGCCGAGGCTTATTACGCGCAGATCGCGCCGCATCTCTACAACGGGCCGATTGGCGCGGCGGCGAGTTTCCAATTGGCCACCTGCACGCCGAATTTCCTGATTCAGGAAAGCATCATGACCTGGGGCGGTTTCCATGCCGAAGTCCTGACAAAACCGTTGCAATGGGAGGACGGCTACATCATTCCGTCCGCCGAACCGGGTCTGGGTGTAGAGCTGAATATGGACGTGGTGCGCCGGCATTCGCCGTACACCGGTGAGCGTTTGCATTTGCAAATGACACCGACCCCGGCAGACGTCAAAGACACATCGCCAGCCAGAGGCTGACGGGAGAGGGCTCAATCCCTCTGTAGGAGCGAAGCTTGCTCGCGGAAGCGGTGGGTCAGCCAATATCAATGTTGACTGATGCGACGCCTTCGCGAGCAAGCTTCGCTCCTACAGGAGGGGCGCTCGGTTTTTTTTGTACAACGACTTACGCGGTAACCGTGCATGACTTACGACTACATCATCGCTGGCGCTGGCGCCGCGGGCTGCATTCTCGCCAATCGGCTCTCGGCATCCGGGAAGTACTCGGTGCTGCTGCTGGAGGCGGGTGGCAAGGACAGTTCCCTGTGGTTCAAGATCCCGGTCGGCTTTGCCAAAATGTATTACAACCCGACCTTCAACTGGATGTACTACAGCCAGCCGCAAAAGCAGCTGGGCAACCGCGAAATCTATGCCCCGCGTGGCAAGGTCCAGGGCGGTTCGGGTTCGATCAACGCGATGATCTACGTTCGCGGCCAGGCCCATGACTTCGACGATTGGGCGGCCAACGGCAACGATGGCTGGGGTTTCAAGGATGTGCTGCCGTACTTCCGCAAACTGGAAAACCATCCGCTGGGCGACAGCGAATACCACGGCGGCAGCGGCCCGATCAGCATCACGCCGATGAAGGGCCAGACCCATCCGATCTGCGATGTGTTCCTCAAAGGCTGCGACGAACTCGGCTACCCGCACAGCGACGACTTCAACGGGCCGAAATTCGAAGGTTCGGGGATCTACGATGTCAACACCCGCAACGGCCAACGCTGTTCCAGCAGCTTTGCGCACCTGCATCCGGCATTGAGCCGGCCGAACCTGACGGTCGAGCACTACGCGCTGGTGGACCGGGTGCTGTTCGACAATGGTCGTGCGACCGGGATCTCCATCACCCAGCACGGCGTGGTGCGCACCTTCGCCGCGAGCAAGGAAGTCATTCTGTGTGCCGGTGCCGTGGACACGCCAAAGATTCTGCAATTGTCCGGTGTCGCCGATCAGGCGCTGCTGGCCAGGCACAGCATCCCGTTGGTCAAACACCTGCCGGCGGTGGGGCAGAACCTGCAAGACCACCTGTGCGCCAGTTATTACTACAAGGCCAACATCCCGACGCTCAATGACCAACTCAGCTCGCTGTTCGGTCAGTTCAAACTGGGCCTCAAATACCTGTTCACCCGCAAGGGCGCACTGGCGATGAGCGTCAACCAGGCCGGCGGGTTCTTCCGGGGTAACGAGCAGCAGCACCATCCGAACCTGCAGCTTTACTTCAACCCGCTGTCTTACCAGATCCCGAAAAACAACAAAGCCAGCCTCAAGCCCGAACCGTACTCAGGCTTCCTGCTGTGCTTCAACCCGTGCCGGCCAACCAGTCGCGGGCACATCGAGATCGCCTCGAAAAACCCGCGGGACGCCGCACTGATTGACCCCAATTACCTGAGCACGCAAAAGGACATCGACGAAGTGATCCAGGGCAGCCGCCTGATGCGCAAGATCATGCAGGCGCCGGCGCTCAAACGCATCACCGTCGATGAGGTGCTGCCCGGCCCGGCCATCGAAAGCGATGAACAGATGCTGCAGTATTTTCGGGAGAACAGCGGTTCGATTTATCACCTGTGCGGCTCCTGCGCGATGGGCGCGGACGAGCAGCGGTCGGTGGTCGACAAGCGTCTCAAGGTCCATGGTCTGGACGGTTTGCGCATTGTCGATGCATCGATTTTCCCCAACGTAACCTCCGGCAATACCCACGCGGCGGTGTTGATGGTGGCGGAGAAAGGAGCCGATCTGATTCTGCAGGACACCTGATTTCATCACCTTCCTGTATCAAAAATGAATTTCCGCCGAGTCCGCTGCTCATACCTGTAGGCAGCGGATTTGAGCCCGCGAAATCATTTATGCGATCAGGGAGTGGCAAGGTCATGTGTCCAATATCGATGGCGGGCGAGCAGCTTCCTGATGGGTTGATTCTGGTGGTTGAAGATGACCCGCTGATTCTGGAATTTCTCTGCGAAATTCTTCAGGAGGAAGGTTTCAAGGTTGAACCGCACGCTAGCGCGGACGCCGCATCGGTTTACCTGGAGTTGCACGCGAACGAGGTGGGTTTGTTGCTCACGGACATCACCATGCCCGGAAAGCGGAACGGCGCGGATCTGGCCAATGAGTTTGGCGATCGATGGCCCGAGAAGCCGATCATGATCATGTCCGGTTTTGAAACCCCCGAATCCGCCGGGGTGCGGCATGCGGTGTCGTTCATCAAGAAACCCTGGGCGTTGGGGCAACTGCTGGATTGTGTTGAAGGGGCCTTCAAGTCGCGGCGGTCGGTGTAGGTCGTGTACATTGACGGACCTGCCTGACACACAAAGGAAGCTCATCCTTGTCTGCCCACGAATCCGTTTTTAGTACGCCGTATCGCGCGTTCCTGTTCGACATGGACGGCACCGTCCTCAACTCCATTGCCGCCGCCGAGCGGATCTGGACCACCTGGGCCCTGCGCCACGGCGTGGATGTCGAGTCCTTCCTGCCGACCATTCACGGCGCCCGCGCCATCGACACCATCAACCGTCTGGCGTTGCCCGGGGTGGATGCCGAGGCAGAAGCCAACTGGATTACCGAAGCGGAAATCGAAGACGTGGAAGGGATTGTCGAGGTGTCCGGCGCGGCGAACTTCCTCAGATCCTTGCCAGCCAAGCAATGGGCGATCGTGACCTCTGCACCGAAGGCGCTGGCGTTGCGGCGAATGGCGGCGGCGGGGATTCCCGAGCCTGATGTCATGGTCACCGCCGAAGATGTCAGTGCCGGCAAACCGGATCCTGCAGGCTACCGACTGGCGGCTCAACGGTTAGGTGTCGAGGTGACTGACTGCCTGATCTTTGAAGATGCCGCCGTTGGGATTCTTGCGGCAGAGGCGGCGGGGGCGGATCTTGTGATAATGACATCGACTCATGACCATCCGATTCAGACGGTGCATGCCACGCTGGTCAGCTATGACTTGATGACCGTGCACGTAGATTCCGGCTGTCAAATCCGCCTCAACACCATTTAAAGGGTTCAAGAAATCCCTCGTCCGCCCCCTGACCGCTAATGCTCACGCCGTCATCGGCGACCTGGCATTACGCCGAATCACCTGCGGCGGTTGGCCGAACGCCCGGAGGAAGGCTTCGCGCATGCGGCGACGGTCGGTGAAGCCGGCCTCGGCGGCGATCTGGTCGAGGGTCAGCCGTCCGCGCTCGAGCATTTGCCGCGCCGCCTCCAGGCGCAGGTTTTCGATGGCCTTGGCCGGGGACTGCCCGGTCTCGGCGCGAAAGGTCCTGCTGAATTGCCGTGGGCTGAGGCGTGCCACTTCCGCCAGTTGCTCCACCGATAACGCCGATGTCAGGTGTTCCCGGGCGTAGCCGAGGACGGTCTGAATGCGGTCGGATTTGGGCTCCAGTTCCAGCAAGGCCGAATGCTGCGACTGGCCGCCCGCGCGGCGCTGGTACATCACCAGTTTCTGCGCCACGGCACGGGCCAGGTCGGCGCCGTGGTCCTTTTCAACCATGGCCAGCGCCAGGTCGATGCCAGCGGTCATGCCGGCGGAGGTCCAGATGGAACCGTCGACCACGTAAATACGGTCCTCTTCCACTTTGATCGATGGAAACCGCGCTTGCAGATCTCGCGCATAGGCCCAATGCGTGGTCGCCCGCCGTCCGTCGAGCAGACCGGCCTGGGCCAGCACGAATGCCCCCGAACAGATCGACGCCGTGCGCCGGGCGGTTTTCACGTTGTCGCGCAAGTACGCCAGCACCGCCTCGGGCGCCTGCTCGAGGATCGAATCGCCGCCGACCACGATCACCGTGTCGAACACCCGCTCATCGAACGCCTGGGTGCCGACACTCAAACCGCCGGAAGCCTGCAGGGAGCGCCCCTCCTCAGAGATCACGCTGACCTCGTAAAGCGCTTCGCCAGCGCTGAAGTTGGCGTATTCGAACACCGGCATCGCCGCCAGCGCCATGGACTGGAACCCCTCGAAAACCACGAACGCCACGGAAGTCATGTTGGTGCCCTCAAAAGCCTATGTCCGAAAAACGTACTTTAAACGTCATTTGAGACGAGTGTCAGTCCATTTATAAATGATCACACCCGGCGACCTTATCGCCTCACTGTGAAGGAAATTGAACATGGCTCTCTCAACCAAAGGCACTGCCCTGATCACGGGCGCCTCTTCGGGTATCGGCGCAGTGTACGCCGACCGTCTCGCCCGGCAGGGTTACGACCTGATTCTGGTCGCCCGCAGCCAGGGCAAACTCAACGCCCTGGCCAACCACCTGAGCAACGAAACCGGCCACGCCGTGGAAGTGGTCGCTGCCGACCTCAAAGACAAGGCCGACCTGCAGCGGGTTGAAAGCATTCTGCGCAACGACGCGAGCATCACCTTGTTGGTCAACAACGCCGGTGTTGGCGGCGTGATGCCGTTGCTCGGCAGCCCGGTGGACGACATGGAAGACATGATCACCCTCAACGTCACCGCGCTGATGCGTCTGTCCTATGCCGTGGTGCCTGGTTTCGTCGACCGGGGCACCGGGACTGTGATCAACATTTCCTCCATCGTCGCCGTCGCTCCGGAAATCCTCAACGGCGTTTACGGCGGGACCAAAGCCTTCGTGCTGGGCCTGAGTCAGTCGATGCATCACGAACTGGCCGACAAGGGCATTCGCGTTCAGGCGGTATTGCCCGGCGCAACCGCCACCGATTTCTGGAACGAGGCGGGCAACCCGGTGGAAAACCTGCCGCAAGAGATCGTGATGTCCGCCGAGGACATGGTCGATGCCGCGCTGGTCGGCCTGGCGAAGGGTGAAGTGGTGACCATTCCGGGCCTGCACGAAGGCGACAAATGGGACGCTTACGAGGCCCAGCGCCAAGTGCTGTCAGGCTCGTTCGGCCACTCATCGGCGGCACCGCGTTACCGGTAAACCGATAACCCTGGGGCAGGGTGAACTAAGCTTGGATAAGGATCGTTCATCACCGGCTCGTCGAAACCTCGACAAGCCGGTGCTGCCAAAGGGAGCACACAATGCTTCACATCAGAACGCCTTTGATTCTGCACCCAGGCTTGTCAACGCCGACCCGGCGCATCTGGCTCAAGCTGGAAAACCTGCAACCCAGCGGCTCGTTCAAATTGCGCGGCATGGGCCTTTTGTGCAGTCAGGCAAAGGCCCAAGGCAAACGCAAAGTCGTCTGTCCGTCCGGTGGCAACGCCGGTTTTGCCACCGCCATGGCTGCTGCTGCCCTAGGCCTGAAAGCCTGCATTATTGTGCCGCACACCACCCCGGAAACCACCCGCGCCAGAATCAGTAAAACCGGTGCCGAGGTGATCGTTCACGGCAAGGTCTGGGACGAGGCCAATCAACGGGCCAAAGCGCTTTCACAGGATGCGGATACCGAGTATGTGCCTGCCTTCGATCATCCTGTGCTGTGGGAAGGGCACAGCACCCTGATCGATGAAGTCCTCGAGGATTGTCCTGAAGTCGATGCTTTGGTGACGTCGGTGGGCGGTGGTGGATTGCTTGCGGGCTTGCTGACAGGTTTGATCCGGCACCATCGCATGGATTGTCGGATCATCACCTGCGAAACCCAGGGCGCGGCATCCTTTGCAGCCGCCATCGAGGCCGGACATCCCGTCAGGCTGCCGCGTATCGACACCGTCGCAACATCCCTGGGCGCTGCCGAAGTGGCCGCGTGGCCGGTGCAGCACCTCCTCGACTTTCCTCACGAATGTGTGGTGCTCAGTGATGACGAGGCGATCATGGGCGTGGTGCGTTACGCCAACGACCTGCGCCAGTTGGTCGAACCGGCGTGCGGTGTCTCATTGGCGGTGGCGTACCTGGACCATCCGGCGATCGCCGAAGCCCATGACGTGGTGATTGTGGTGTGTGGCGGGGTCAGCATCAGCGCGCAGCTTGTGGCCGGGTGGGCGCGCTTGTCCGCTGGGTGAAGCAAAGGGGTAGGGCTGGAGACTATCCGGCTGTCGCGAGCCCCACCGTTACCTTTTCAACCTTCATTGGCCCGCAGCAGCGCCTTCCTGGATGAGGATGGCTCTGGCCAGCTCTTCGTCGCTGGCTTTGAGTCCGGGATTTTCCTGGCGAATCTGATTCAACACCGACTCCAAGTACACACCGCGAATCGTACCGCCACTGGCCACGAAGCTGGAGGCGTCATCACGGGCGGGAATCGCCAGTTTGTTATCCTTGAACGTCGAATACAGCGATGCGGAAACCCCGGCAGAGGTGGCGACATCGCCTGCGTCCACTTTGGCGAAGGCCGAACCGACGGGCAAACACAACATGAATGAGGAGATGATAATCAGACGGCGCATAGCGATGTCCTCTGAAGCGTGAAGCAAAAAAGGAAGTACCTCATCATTTAGGATGCCCGGCGATCGTCAGGAGTTCCCTGTCGATCCGTTCTGCGCGCCCTATCGTTCAAAAACGCAGCGTTGCTCCGGTGGTCAGCCACTGATCTCGTTCCCCGGTCAGGTTGCGGCCCACGATCAGATCCACGTCGATGCGTTCACCGACATGCAGCCTCGGCCCGGCCTGCCACGCCTGTTCGCCGCCTTGCTGGCCGTAGCGTTCAGCAATCAGCGTCAGGGAACGGGCCAGGTCGTATTCGACGCCGGTGCCCCAGGTCCAGCGATGGTTGTGCTCGCCATCGTCATAGGCATGGGTCCAGCCGGCATTGAGGTTCAGGCGCAGGGTTTCGATCGGTTGGTAGGTGAAGGGCAGGTTCAGGTCGGCGCCATCGAAGGCGTGGGCCCGATTGAAGGCAAAGTGAGTCGAACCCGCCAGCGCCAATGCAAGGCCAAGGTCTTCCCGTGAGAATATTTGCGCCTTGAATTGCGGGCTCAACTGGGTTTCCGAGTCCCCGTCATCGCGGCTGTGCTGCACGGCGGCGCCGAGTTGCACGTTGGGCAGGCCCTTGAACGTGCAATCCTGTGACACCACGCTGGTGCTGGATGAACCGTGCCGACCGTTTTGATACCAAGCATCGATGTTGCATTCTCCGGGCGCGTTGATTCCGGCGTCATCCACCGCATACGCACCGCCGGCAGCGTTGGCGCGGGAGATGAAGCTGAGCACCGCAATCAGGCCCAGGGTGACGCTGACGAACAACAAATTGCGTCGCAGGCGCCGGCCTTGGGCGGCTGGCAGACTGCGCACGAAGGACGCGAATAGACGAGTGGGTTTTTGCATGAGTGTTACCTCGAAGTTTTTTGAATGTGTCCAGCCCCTGACGCGATCGTGTAGCAGCTGCCGAGCTGCGCGAGGCTGCGTTCGGCGACGAAGTCGTCGTAAACCCTGCGGACGCGGTTTTACTGGCGCACCGCGGGGGCTGATTTCACGACGACTTCGTCGCCGAACGCAGCCTCGCGCAGCTCGGCAGCTGCGACACGATCGCGTTGTGGCTGAGAATGGTCAGCCCCGATCCGCTACCGATAAGGTTTGCAAACCGGCCATCCGGGCCTGGGCGACCAGTTCCTCGGTGTCTTCGCCGCCGGGCAGGGCGATCACCACGTCAGGTCGGCTGTCGAGCAACATGAAGTGGTTGCGCAGGCGTTCAGCCGACTTGCCGTGGCGCTGCCAGTTGGGCGGGTAGCGCACGATGTCGGCGCCGTGTTCCCGGGCCCATTCCTCGATGTCACCGCCCAGGTATTGATTGCCGCCATGGATCAGCACCCGCACCGGGTGCAGGCGCTGGAAGGCGTCGAGGACCCGTCGGCACAGACGGCTGTCGGCGTAATAGCGGCCCGCGCAGATCAAGAGGCGCATGAGGGATTCTCCTTGGTCAGGTCGGTGCTCTCGACCGGTTGCTCGCCGGCACGCTCCAGCAGCGGATAGCCCAAGGCGGCGATGTGGTGATGCACGCGGCGGTAATCGCGCAAGACCCGCTGGAAGATGTCGCCGGATTCGGCCCAGGTATTTTTGTCCTCCTGCAACTTGCGAAAGTGCTCGCGGCTGGCGTGGGCTTCGAGCCTTCTGACGGTCTCCTTGCGATGGATCAAGTGGTGCGCGGTGGCAATGTCTTCACGCAGGAACACGGTGATCGCCAGGCTCAGGCTTTCCAGCAACGCGTCGTGCAGCGGCGCGATGTTGCCCAGTTCGAACGCCGAGAACTGTTCGCCACGGCGCAAGCGGCGCATGGCCAACTGCGTCAGGCTGCTGGAAAGAATGTCCGCTGCATGTTCGAGGTTGATCACGAACAGCAGGATTTCCTGGGAGCGATCGGCATCGCTGTCACTGATGCCTTCCTTGCCGATGTCCGCCAGGTAAGCGCGAATGGCTGCGCCCAGCAGGTCCAGGGACTGATCGATGCGCCGCACTTCATCGGCACAGGCGGGCGCCGAGGTGTGGAACAGCTGCACCAGTCGGCCGAGCATCGCCGAGAGCATGTCGGCCATGCGCAGCGCTTCCCGAGCCGCGTTGGACAGGCCGATGTTGGCCACTTCCAGGCCCGCTTCGTCCAGGTAGTGCGGCATGCCCGGATCGACATCCCGCTCAGGTGCCGGCAGCAGATGGGTGAGCCCTTTGGCGAGCACATCGGTCAGGCCGATGAACACCAGCGCCAGCAGCAGATTGAACCCCGTGTGCAGTGACACCACCAGCACCGACGGCTCCAGCTTCAACTCGGCCAGCAGCCCGGCAAACGGCAACACCACCAGGGCACCCACCGCACGCACCAGCAGATTGCCCAGCGGCAAGCGTCGGCCGACGCTGGAACCGGCATTGATCACCGAAGGCAGCGCACCGCCAATGTTCACCCCGAGCACCAGCGCGACGAGGGTAGTTGCCGACAGCAGGCCGGTGGCGGCCAGCGAGACAATCAGCAACACCACGGCGACGCTGGAATGGCACAGCCAGGTGAGGATCAGCGCCACCAGCAATGCAATCAGCAGATCGCCGTCCAGGCTCTGCATGATCAGTTGGAAGACCGATGTGCCTTCGACATCCGCCAGTGTTGAACCGAGCATGCGCAGGGCCAACAACATCAGCCCCAGACCGATCAGCGCACAACCGACGCTTTCGTAGCGTGAGTCATCGCGCAGCCGGAACACCATCAAACCCGCGAGCAACACGATGGGTGTGAGGATTGAAACGTCGACGCTGAGCAGTTGCACCACCAGGGTCGAACCGATATTGGCGCCGAGCATCACCGCCAGCGCGGGCGCCAGACCCAGGGTGCCGGCGGCCGTGAACGACGTCGCCATCAGGCTGACGGCGGTGCTGCTTTGCAGGATGCCGGTGATGCCGATACCCGAAAGCAGCGCCATCCAGCGGTTGTTCAAGTTGTGGCCCAGCCACTGACGCAGTGGCGTGCCGAAGCCGCGCAACAACGCCGAAGAAATCATGTGAGTGCCCCAGAGCAATAGTGCGATGGAGCCTGCGAGGTTGATCAGTAGAGTCGTTCCCGACATCAGGACTCTCCCTTATCAGTAGGGTTAAGCGCGTCTCCCTGTGGGAGCGGGCTTGCTCGCGAATGCGGTGGGTCATTCAGCATCGATGTTGACTGACAGTCCGCATTCGCGAGCAAGCCCGCTCCCACAATGGGATTGTGGTGTTCAGGTGATTTGGGTTTGCCCCCGCACTTCGGGGGCTCAGGCCTTCAGAACCACTGCTTGAAGCGGCGGATGTAGATCGTCTTCATGATCTGCGCGAACACGCAGTAGCTGAGCAGGGTGCCCACCAGCCAAGGGAAGTACGCCCACGGCAGCGGTTGCAGGCCGACCAAAGTGCCCAGTGGCGAGAACGGAATGTAGATACCCAGCGCCATCACCAATCCAGTCATCAGGATCACCGGCAACGCCGCCGTGCTCTGGAAGAACGGAATCTTCTGGGTGCGCAACATGTGCACCACCAATGTCTGCGACAGCAGCCCTTCGATGAACCAGCCGGACTGGAACAGGCTCTGCATTTCCACGCTGTTGGCGGCGAACACGTACCACATCAGGGCGAAGGTGGTGATGTCGAACACCGACGAGGTCGGCCCGATCCACAGCATGAAACGGCCAATGTTTTTCGCGTCCCACTTACGCGGTTTGCGCAGGAATTCCTTGTCCATCTTGTCCCACGGCAACGACAGCTGAGAGATGTCGTACATGAGGTTTTGCAGCAGCAAGTGGATCGACAGCATCGGCAGGAACGGAATGAACGCACTGGCCACCAGCACCGAGAACACGTTGCCGAAGTTCGAGCTGGCGGTCATGTTCAGGTACTTCATGATATTGCCGAAGGTCTCGCGGCCTTTGAGCACGCCTTCCTCCAGCACCATCAGGCTCTTCTCCAGCAGAATGATGTCGGCCGATTCCTTGGCGATGTCGGTGCCGCTGTCCACCGAAATGCCGACATCGGCATCGCGCAGGGCAGGGGCGTCATTGATGCCGTCACCGAGGAAACCCACGGTGTGACCGTTGGCCTGCAACGCCTTGAGCACCCGGGACTTTTGCAGCGGCGTCAGCTTGGCGAACACCGTGCGCTCCTCGACCCGCAGCTTGAGGGTGGTGTCGTCCATGTTCTCGATGTCTGGCCCGAGCAGCGGCGTGCCGGGTTCCAGCCCGACTTCGCGGCAGATCTTGCAAGTCACCACGGCGTTGTCGCCGGTCAGCACCTTGACGGTCACGCCCATGTCGCGCAGCGCGGCAATCGCCGGGCCCGCGGTTTCCTTCGGTGGATCGAGAAAGGTCAGGAAGCCACGAATCACCAGCTCGCGCTCATCCGCGGTGTTGTACTGGTTTTTGCTCTGTGCTTTCGGGATCTCGCGGGTGGCGACCAGCAGCACCCGGAAACCGTCCTCGTTGTACTCGTTGGCCAGGGCCAGCAGGTCTTTGCGGCGCTGTGCATCGAGTGCCACGACCGTGCCGTTTTCGTGAATGTGGCTGGCGATGCTGAGCATTTCCTCGACCGCGCCTTTGCACACCATCAGGTGATCGTCGCGGCTGTCCTTGACGATGATCGACAGGCGCCGACGGACGAAGTCGAACGGCAACTCATCGACCTTGCTGTAGGCGAACGGCACTCTGAATTTTGGATTGGCGTTGGCGAACTGCACCACGGCCTGGTCCATCAGGTTTTTCAGACCGCTCTGGTGATGGCTGTTGAGCCACGCCAGTTCGAGGATCGTGTCGTCGCGCCGGCCGTTGCTGTCGACGTGGTGCTCAAGAATGATCTTGTCCTGAGTCAGGGTGCCGGTCTTGTCGGTGCACAGCACATCCATCGAACCGAAGTTCTGGATCGCATTGAGGCGCTTGACCACCACTTTGCGCTTGGCCATGGCCATCGCGCCTTTGGCCA
The DNA here is from genome assembly GCF_059695705.1 of Pseudomonas sp. LBUM1669. Classification (NCBI taxonomy): domain Bacteria; kingdom Pseudomonadati; phylum Pseudomonadota; class Gammaproteobacteria; order Pseudomonadales; family Pseudomonadaceae; genus Pseudomonas; species Pseudomonas sp. LBUM1669. The sequence goes on from NZ_CP166784.1 coordinate 2,836,593, forward strand.
GGTTAGCGCTGACAATCATCGGCAGCATTTCCGGGGTCAGGCCGACCGCGACTGCCAGCGCAAACAGGAACGCGTCACTCCAGTCGCCCTTGGAAAAGCCGTTGAGCAGGAACACGATCGGCACCATGACCAGCATGAAGCGGATCAACAACCAGCTGACGCTGTTCACCCCGCGGTCGAAGGCCGTTTGCACCCGCGACCCGACAATCGCTTTGGCCAGCGAGCCAAAGTAGGTGCGTGGACCGGTCGCGACCACCACCGCTTTGGCGGTGCCGCTGACCACGTTGGTGCCCATGAAGCAGATGTTCGGCAGGTCCAGCAGGTTGGATTGATCGGCGGCGCTGCGGGTCGCCGACTTCTGTGCGACGTCGCCCAGGGTGTCGTACTTCTCGACGGGCAAGGCTTCGCCGGTCAGCACCGCCTGACTGATGAACAGGTCGCGGGATTCGATCAGGCGGATGTCCGCCGGGATCATGTCGCCGGCGCTGAGCTGGACGATGTCGCCGGCCACCAGTTCGCGCATCGGCACTTCGCGCAGCACCGGGCCGTTGCCTTTTTGTCCGCGCCGCAGCACGGTCGCGGTGGTGCGGACCATGGCTTTGAGGGCTTCGGCGGATTTGGCCGAGCGGTATTCCTGCCAGAACCGCAGCAGGCTGCTCAGGGTGACCATGGTCATGATAATGATGACCTTGGTCAGGTCCGCCTCGTCACCTTCGCCCTGGCTGATCGGCAGCCAGTAATCGGTGAAGAAACTGATGCCGGCCAGGGTCAGCAGGACATAGATGAAGGGATTGTTCAGGGCTTTGAGCAGTTGGACGAGGGCGTGAGGCGGCTTGTCGTGGGCGACTTCGTTGAAGCCTGCGCGGGCCAGCCGGCCTTCGGCCTCGAGTTCAGTCAAACCGTCAGGGGTGGCGTTGAGATTGGAGAGGGTCACGGCCAGGCCGTTTTGCGCTTCCCGAGCGGCGCGCATCGACAGTTTGGCGTTGTCGCTGCTGGCGCCTTTGGCGCGAGTATCCGGCGTTTTTACAGTCGTCATTGTGTGTGCTCCTGCCGCCGTCTTGCGGCACGACACACGGGCCGCTCATCTATTCATAGGCGAGCGAATGTATGTCGAGTCGCAAACAGGCGATCAATTTCGAAAGTGTTGTTTTCTTGTGTTTTAACGTTCGCTGCGTATCAATGGAAAGTTGATACGCAGCGAACCGTCTACTGGCTTCATCCATAACTAACTCCGATAACTTAGTGTTTTAACAGGCAATAAGAAGTTGCCGAATTCCCTATTAAGGAAAACGTTGTTGGAAGGACTTTGAAGTGCCTTCAGGTCAACTGAATGTGCGGGCTCCGCGGGTCAGGCCGAGCATTCGCGCAATGCGCCGACTCGGTGGTTCCTGGCTGTCGTCGAAGTTCCAGCGTTGCTGAAGCCGGCCCGTCATCGGGCAGACGCGCCAGTTGGCACGAGGGTGTGCCTTGGCAGGGGCAGAAGGGGTGGAAAACGGGGCATTGACCCGTGTCGTCAACAGACGCTCACGGCACAGCTTGACCCGCATGGTCGATGCAAAGGCGCGCACGCCCGGCATTACGGTGGTTTTGAAGTTCATAACATGCCTCTGGACCGGACGGACGCCGGTGAGGCAAGTTACGGAGGAGCATCAAGCTCTGGCGCAGCTCACCCGACCGATAAGTCGAGTCCCGTCATTGACCGGATTATGTGCCAGGTTCCGCGAATTCGCAGTGACCCGACAGCGACTAGATACTGTGTCCATTGGATTCTTTTGTGAGTTGAAAAAAGGCCTTCGTCGAAGGCCCGGGCAATTTACTCAGGGAGGTCGGTGAAGTCAACCTTCAATGCCCGCTAAATGCCGAGTTGAATGGAAAAACGTCGAATCTTTATATTGAAGTTGAAAGCGGTTCAGCTAAATGACAGTTAGTTGCAACCTGTGATTAACGAGAGAAACGTTTGCGATAATCCCTCGGCGAAATTCCGAGATTGCGCTGAAAGGTAAAACGCATGCGTTCTTCATCGCCAAATCCGCACTGAGTTCAACCTTCAAACGACGAAATGGCCACCAACCCCCTAAATGCCCTCCTGCTTACAACATTCCCTGTAGGAGTGAGCCTGCTCGCGATAGCGATCGGTCAGCCAACGTCGATGCTGAATGACCCACCGCTATCGCGAGCAGGCTCACTCCCACAGGTGTCACTCGTGACTATCCAGAACAATTGTATTGTCGATAGCTGTCTGTTTCGGCGCAGACGGGCTGCGTACCTTGGGTCCACTGCAACCTCACAAGGACCCGCTCATGCTCACCCGATTGGTACTGCCGTTTGCCCTGTTGTTCACCCTCCATGCCGCCCACGCGGCGGATAGCGAAAAATGGTATCCCTCGAAATACGGCGCCAACGACGAAATCGGCGCGCTGAACCTGCTGAACGCCGAGTCGGTGATCAACGCCTCCAAACTGATCAAGACCGGCAAAACCTATCCGCTGGCCGTGCCCATCGACAAAACCCTGCCAGCCTTCCGTCATCGCAGCTTCCACCTGACCAACATCCAGCCGGGCGAAGCGGGCGGCACCACGATGGGGCCGAACAAATTCACCTTCAACGATGAACTGGTGGTCGGCTGGACCGGTGTCGGTACCCAACTCAACGGTATCGGCCACATCGGCATCGACAACGTCTACTACAACGGCAACCGTGCTGCGGACTTCGTCACCGTTGAAGGCGTGAAAAAACTCGGCATCGAAAAAGTCCCGCCCATCGTCACCCGTGGCGTGGTGCTGGACATGACCGCCGTATACGGCAGCGCCATCGTGCCGGAGAAAACCGAGTTCAGCGTGGCCGACATTCAGAAGGCACTGGACCTGCAAGGCATCAGCATCCAGAAAGGCGACGTGGTGCTGTTCAACACCGGTTGGCTTGAACTGCTGGGCAAGGACAACGAGAAATTCCTCGCCGTGGAGCCGGGCATCGGCATGGCGGCGGCAAAATGGCTGGCGGACAAACAGATCGTTGCGTTCGGCGGCGACACCTGGGCTTCGGAAATCTATCCGGCGAAAGACGGCCAGGAATTCCCGGTCAACCAGTTCATGCTGGCCAAGAACGGCATCTACAACCTTGAGCTGATCGACAGCCGCGCGCTAGTGAAGGACAAGGCCTGGGAATTCATGTTCGTCCTCGGACAGCCACTGTACAAAGGCTCGACCCAGGTCAACATCAACCCGGTCGCAATTCACTGACATCAGCAGTGGTAACGTAGAAACGTCCACCAACTTATTCACTCAACACCACAGGAGCACCCTCATGGATTTGGCTATATCGGGGCGCTGGGCGATTGTCTGCGCTTCCAGCAAAGGGCTGGGTCTGGCTTGCGCGCGCGCCTTGGCGAAGGAGGGCGTCAACCTGGTGATTAACGCGCGCGGCAGCGAAGCCTTGCAGGTCGCCGCCGAACAATTGCGCAGCCTGGCGCCGTCCATTGACGTGCGCACGGTGACCGGCGACATCAGTGATCCGCAGGTGCGAAAACAGGTGCTGGCGGCGTGCCCGCAGGTCGACATCCTGATCAACAACGCCGGTGGCCCGCCGCCGGGGGACTTCCGCGACTGGCAGCGCGAAGACTGGCTGAAGGCGCTGGATGCCAACATGCTCACGCCCATTGAGCTGATCAAAGCGTGCGTCGACGGCATGGCCGAGCGCGGGTTCGGACGCATCGTCAACATCACCTCGGGCGCCGTCAAAGCGCCTATTGATGTGCTGGGGCTGTCCAATGGCGCCCGTAGCGGATTGACCGGATTCATCGCCGGGCTCGCACGGCAGTCGCGGCTGGCCGGGCACAACGTGACCCTCAACAACCTGCTACCCGGACCGTTCGAGACCGAGCGTTTGCACAAGACCTTGAGCGCGGCCGCCGAGGCCAATGGCGCCAGCGTCGAGAGCGTTAGCGAACAGCGGCGCAAAAACGTACCAGCCCAGCGCTTCGGCCAGCCTGATGAGTTCGGTGCGTATTGCGCGTTCATTTGCAGCGCCCAGGCCGGTTTCCTCACCGGGCAAAACCTGTTGCTGGACGGCGGCAGTTACCCGGGAACGTTCTGATTGTTTGGCTTGAAAGGAGCGCAAGCAGGTGAGCGTCGATATCGAATGCTTGGTGGTCGGCACCGGAGTGGTCGGCCTGGCGCTGGCTGATCGGCTGGTGCAACGCCTGACACCGCAATCCTTGTAGCAGCTGTCGAGCCCCGGCGAGGCTGCGTTCGGCGACGAAGTCGTCGTAAAACCTGCGAATGGGGACTTCCTGAAAAACCGCGTCGCCTGATTTCACGACAGCTGCGCTGCCGAACGCAGCCTCGCCGGGGCTCGACAGCTGCTACAAGTCGAACGCAGCAACTGCTACACCCGCCGCGTTGCGGTGAAGTGCCGGTTATCAGCGTTCACGCTGCCACCCGCCGAGCGGTCTATGCTTGCCAGTGCGCCCATCGTAATGGGAGAACTCTGATGATCAACATACGCACTGCCCGCATGCTTGCCGATTACCAGCAATGGGCCGATCAGCGCCTCTTTGACAGCCTGGCCGCGCTGCCGCCGGGGGAGGTCAACAAAGAGCGGGTGTCGGTGTTCAAAAACATGATCGGCACCCTGAACCACATCTACGTCGTGGACTGCATCTGGCAGGCTCACCTCGAAGGCCGAGGGCACGGCTTCAAAACCTCACACGATCTGCTGCATCCCGACCTGGCTGGTTTGCGCATGGCGCAAAAGGAGATCGATCACTGGTATTGCAACTGGAGTGCCCGACAGACCGAGAGGTCGCTGGATAAGCCCGTCGAGTTCACGTTTGTCTCGGGCGAGAGCGGCACCATGAGCGCCGGCGCGATGCTGCTGCACGTGGTCAATCACGCCAGTTACCACCGTGGCTGGGTGATCCAGATGTATTTCGACATCCCGGCGATGCCACCGATGACCGACATGCCGATCTTCCTGCGCGAGACCGACCCGGATTTCAACGCGCTCAGAGCACCGGCAGTTCAGCCGACATGTGTTGCGCAATTCGCGAGCGCAACCAACGTTCTGCCGGATCGTTATCGTTGACCCCGTTCCAGACCATGGACAGTTCGGACAGCACCATGTCAAACGGCGGGTCATCGGCCCGCAACTGGTTGCTGCCTTCGATCAGCGCACACGCCGCGTAATCTGGCACTGTGGCCAGCATATCGGTGCCGGCCAGCAAGGCGCGCAGCCCGGCGAACTGCGGCACCGCCAGCACCACGCGCCGCAAACGGCCGATGCGCGCAAGATCGTTGTCGATGGCACCGGTCAAATCCCCGGAAAACGACACCAGCGCGTGAGGGCGTTCGCAATACGCATCCAGGGTCAGGGGACCGGGACGGTTATCGCCACGCAGAATCTTCACGCTCAGGTCCCGCAGTTTCTTGCGCTTGGCATTGGCCGGCAGTTCCGTCGTGTAGCTGATCCCGACGGAAATTTCCCCGGAGGCGAGCATCGGCGACATCAGCAGGTAATTCACCCGTCGCACCACCACCACGACGTTCTGCGCCTCTTCGCGGATTTGCTTGAGCAGCGGCGGAAACAGGCCGAATTCGGCGTCGTCGGACAAGCCGATACGAAACACATCGCGGCTGGTGGATGGATCGAAATCCTTGGCCCGGCTGACCGCGCCGGAGATGGTGTCCATCGCCGGCTGCAATTCCTTGAGAATCACCAGGGCGCGCTGCGTCGGCTCCAACACCCGGCCATTGCGCACCAGCAACGGGTCGTCGAACAGATCGCGCAACTTGGCCAGCGAAGCACTGACCGCAGGCTGACCGAGGAACAGTTTCTCCCCGGCCCGGGTCAGGTTCTTCTCGAACATCAACGTTTCGAAAATCACCAGCAGGTTCATGTCCACGCGGCGCAGGTCGTTGCGGTTCATGTGGGGTTACTCGCAGGGTTTTGGGGTCTTTTCAGTAAAGCACCAAAGCCTGGGGCGAGGGAGCTTGCTCCCGCTCGAATGCGCAGCAGTCGCAAATCCTGTGCATGCTGTGTACCTGATTGATCGCGGTTACAGGTTTTGGGGCCGCTTCGCGACCCAGCGGGAGCAAGCTCCCTCGCCACAGGGTTTTGTGAGTTCCACGAGAAAAGGGGACGCATCTATTTATCTGTCCGCTGGGCCGCGAAGCGGTCCCAAAAAAAGGGACCGCTGCACAATTCAACGTCAGTTATTCACTCACCACAGCAAGCGGCACTTATTTGGGCAGATCAATCGTATCCAACACCCGATTCGCCGTGATCTCGGCCATCATGATGCTGTTGGAAATACCCAGCAGGGCGTAGCGCGACTCTCCCTCCAAGTGATCCACCAACTGGTGGACCATCACGTCGACCGAGGCGAGTATTTCGACCAGATAAACCGCCAGGGTTTCGGCCGTGGCCTCGGGGTCTACGGAGAACAAAGTGCTGCGGGTTCGCGGGGTGGCTTTGATGTCGGCGTTTGATGGGAAATGGAAGTCGAGCGCGCGCTCGGCGGCCTCGTTGAGTTTTTTTGAATCGGGTTCGTAGGGGGAGACCGGGTCGGTTTCAGGTGGGTTGGGCGTAACTTTGAACATAGGTGCTTCCCTTATGTAGTAGGGACCGCAACCATCTCGCGACTAAACGGAGGGTGGCAGCCGTGCGCAAGTTAGTCGACCGGCAAGGAAAAGCAAAAATCCGGCGCGTCCGAAGACGCCTTGCGCACAGCTGCCATAAAGTACAGGCGAATACCTGACTGACGATGCTCGTGCGACCGCTTTACCTTAGCCGGGCGACTAAACCCGATCACTGATGAGCAGTGACGGGAATCAAGTTACCGAGCGGCCCCTAGGCGCACAAGCCGGCGGATTCTGGCGTAGCCGTAGGCAACGGCGCAAGGTTTTGTAGCTTTCAGGAAGTATCTGTGAGGGTGTTTAAACAAGCACCGTTTCAGGCTTAAACAGACGAACGCGACAGCATCTATTCATCCACCCAGCTTTGTGGGTTGCACAGATTGAGAGGTCACCACCACTTCATCTGTGGGTCAAAGCACAAAACCGCGATGAACAAATCTCATGCGTGGGATTTGCGCTGTTCGGGCCGGACCCTTCGCGAGCAAGCCCGCTCCCACAGGGGGACGCATTCCAAATGTGGGAGCGGGCTTGCTCGCGAAGAGGCCCGTCGACCCAGCGCAAATTTAGCTGCTGTGAACCGGCCCCGATTCCGTCAGCACCTTCCTGAACGTCTCCACCAGCGGCCGCAGATTGATCCGGTGCCACGCCGCCCACAGCGGTCTTGTGAAGCAAATCCACGGCACTTCCCGCAGGACCACGCCCGGCGGTGCATTGCGGCTCAAGCCTTTCTGAATCATGGCGATGCCCAGTCCCGAGGCCACCAGAGCCAATGCAGTGAAGGGGCCGGTGGCTTCCATGCGGATGTCCGGGGTGAAGCCGGCGCGGATGCAGGCGCTGACGAAGTCTTGGCGGTTGGTGACATTCTGGTGGTGCTGCACACCGATCCACTCCTGATTGGCGAGGTCGGCCGGGGTCAATATTGTCTGGTTAGCCAGTGGATGATGCTCAGGCAATGCCAGCAACATCGGGTCATCCAGTACCTGGAAACCCAACAAATCCGGATCGTCGGCGACAGGCGGCTCACTGACCAGAGCGATGTCCAGACTACGCTGGCGCAAGCCTTCGAGCTGTTCGGCGGAGCGCAGGTTGTACAACGCAACGTGCACGTTCGGCCGGTCGACGCGCAGCACCCGCAGGGCATTGGGCAGCACGCCGGCGTGCATGGCGTTTTCGATGTAGCCGATGCACAGGCCGCCTTCTTCGCCGCGACCGAGGCGTTTGCCCAGGGATTCGAGGCGGCTGGCATGGGTCAGCAGGGCGTGGGTTTCGGCGAGGAAGGTCTGGCCGTCGCGGGTCAGGCGGATGCGCTGCTGGCTGCGTTCGAACAGGGTCAGGCCCAGGCGTTCTTCGAGCTGGGCGATCTGCCGGCTCAGGGGCGATTGGGAAATGTGCAAACGTTCGGCGGCGCGACCGACGTGTTCTTCTTCGGCGACGGCGACGAAGTAGCGCAATTGGCGGATGTCGATCATGTCAGACCTGTCAGGACTTAAGTGCTGCACATTATGTCTTGGACGGTCCGATCATCGCAATCTAGGATCTGCCCAACGGTCACTCAACTGACCTCTGAAACTGACGAGGATTTGAACCATGAGCTTGAAAGACAAACTGCCCGGCGCGCTGGGTTTCGGTACCGCCCCGTTGGGCAACATGTTTCGCGCCATTCCTGAAGATGAGGCTCAGGCCACCGTGCACGCGGCCTGGGAGGCTGGCGTGCGTTACTTCGACACCGCGCCGTTTTACGGTTCGGGCCTGTCGGAGATTCGCCTGGGCGCCGCGCTGGCCCGCTACAACCGCGACGACTACGTGCTGAGCAGCAAAGTCGGCCGCGTCATCCTGGACGAAATAGAAGACGCCTCGGCCCGTGACCTGGGCGAGAAGAGTGGGGTGTTCGAACACGGCCGCCCGAACAAGATCGTCAACGACTACAGCGCCGACGCGACGATGCGCTCCATCGAAGACAGCCTCAAGCGCCTTCAGACCGATCGCCTGGACATCGTCTGGGTGCACGACATCGCCCAGGATTTCTACGGCGACCAGTGGCTTGAATACTTCAACCAGGCCCGCACTGGCGCCTTCAAAGTGCTGACCCGTTTGCGCGAAGAAGGCGTGATCAAGGGCTGGGGGCTGGGCGTGAACAAGGTCGAACCTTGCGAACTGACTCTTGATCTGACCGAAGCGCAGCCGGACGGTTTTCTGCTCGCGGGTCGCTACACTCTTCTCGACCACGACCGGGCCTTGCAACGTCTGATGGACGCGGCCCTGGCGCAGAATGTCGAAATCGTGGTTGGCGGTCCTTACAGCTCGGGCATTCTGGCCGGTGGCACCCATTTCGAGTACCAGAAAGCCAGCCCGGCAATCGTCAACAAAGTCGAGCAGATCAAACGCATTGCGGCTGCCCACGGTGTCGACATCAAGGCCGCCGCTTTGCAATTCTCGTTGGCCAACCCGGCCGTGGCGGCAGTGATTCCGGGCTCCAGCCGTCCGGACCGGATTGCTGAAGACGTTGCCGCTCTGACGGCGGTGATTCCCACTGCGTTCTGGCAGGCGATGCGCGATGCGAAACTGGTGAGCGAACGCGCTCCATTGCCAATCTGAGGAGTTTGAGCATGAAGATCGATCTGACTGGAAAACTCGCCATTGTCAGCGGCAGCACCGCCGGCATTGGCTTGGGCATCAGCAAGGCGCTGGCCGAATCCGGCGCCACGGTGGTGGTGATCGGCCGCGAGACGGCCAAGGTCGAACAGGCGCTGGCGAGCATTCGCCAGAGCGTGCCGGGCGCGCAACTGCGTGGCCTGACCGCCGACCTCGGCACGGCCGAAGGTGCCGAGCAGTTGTTCGCCGCTGAACCGCGAGCGGACATCCTGGTGAACAACCTCGGGATCTTCAACGAGGTGGATTTTTTCGACACGCCAGACAGTGAGTGGACGCGTTTCTATGAGGTCAACGTGATCTCCGGCGTGCGCCTGTCCCGGCATTACGTGCCGGACATGGTCAAGCAGGGCTGGGGCCGGGTGATTTTCCTGTCCTCGGAATCCGGCATCGCAATCCCGGCCGACATGCTCAATTATGGCGTGACCAAAAGCGCCAACCTCGCGGTGTCCCACGGCCTTGCCAAGCGGCTGGCGGGGACTGGCGTGACGGTCAACGCGATCCTGCCCGGCCCGACGCTGACCGATGGCCTGGAGCAGATGCTCAAGGACGCCACCGCCGAATCGGGGCGCAGCGTCCGGGAAGAAGCCGATGCGTTTGTGCGCAAGGCCCGGCCGACGTCGATCATCCAGCGTGTGGCGAATGTCGAGGAAGTCGCGAACCTGGTGGCCTACATCGCCTCACCGCTGTCCTCGGCCACGACGGGCGCGGCATTGCGGGTCGACGGCGGCGTCGTCGACAGCATGGCTATCTGAATTTATTGATTGAGAGAGAGGGTTACATGGCAAAGGCATCAGCGTTTATCGACATTCCGGCTTCGGCCGATGAGGTGTGGCAATTGATTGGCGGCTTCGACACGCTACCGGACTGGCTGCCGTTTATCCCGAAAAGCGAACTGAGTGAAGGCGGGCGGGTGCGCAGCCTGCAAACGTCCGACGGGGCGGTGGTGGTTGAGCGGTTGGAGACGTTTGATAACGCCGGAAAGACTTACAGCTACTCGATTTTGCAGGCGCCGTTTCCGGCGACGGAGTACCTGGCGACGATCAAGGTCGAGGCACAAGGGCAGGGGGCTCGGGTGACGTGGTCGGGGCGGTTTGCGCCCGTCGGTGTCAGTGAGGCAGAGGTTGAGGCGTTGTTTGCCGGGATTTATCAGGGCGGGCTCGAGGCCCTGCGGGCGAACTACCCAACCTAGCAGTACAACGCAACCTTTGTAGCAGCTGCCGAGCCTGCGAGGCTGCGTTCGGCGACGCAGTCGTCGTAAAACCTGCGAACGCGGTTTTCCTGATACACCGCAGGGTTTGATTTCACGACGACTGCGTCGCCGAACGCAGCCTCGCAGGCTCGGCAGCTGCTACGCAATGGTGCGGGGCTTCAGGTCTGTGGAATCAGGTTCTCCCCACAATCGAGTACCAACTTCGCGCCGCCCAGTTCACTGGTGCCCACTTCCAGCGCAAACCCGTGCAGGCTGACAATCGCCGCGACGATCGACAGGCCCAAGCCGAACCCGCTTTTCTGATTACCACCTTCGGCACGGTAAAAACGCTGGAACACCGCTTCACGTTCGCTTTCCGGGATGCCGGGTCCTGAGTCGAGCACTTCGATTCGCGAGTGCCCAGCGTCATTGACCCCGCGCAAGATCACCTCGCCACCGGGCGGGGTAAATTTGATCGAGTTGCTCAGCAGGTTCGCCACGGCTTCAAACAACAGCGCCCGATCGCCGTTCAACATCGGTAACGATGCCGGCAATTGCAGCTTGAACACCAGCTCGCCTTCCTCCGCCAGCGGCAGGTAAAAGTCATGCAGCTCCTGCAACAACGGCACCGGATCCAGCTGCACAAAACCCGAACGCCGCTGGCGATCCTCCAGTTCGGAAATCCGCAGCAATCCACGAAACCGCGCCATCAAGGTATCGGCTTCACCGAGCACCGAGTCCAGCTGCACGGCCAGCGTCGAGCCGTCATCCGCCTGCTGCTGGATCCGGTACAACTGCGCCCGCAAGCGCGTCAGCGGTGTGCGCAGGTCATGGGCGATGTTGTCGCACACGCCCTTGACCTCGTTCATCAACCGTTCAATGCGTTCGAGCATGGCGTTGACGATGGCGGCGAGCATGTCCAGTTCATCGCGGCGGTTGGACAGCGGCAAACGCCGGGTCAGGTCACCCGCGACGATGGCTTCGGCGCTCGCCTGAATCGCACGAATCCGCCGCAATGGGCGCCGTCGCAGCAAATGCCAACCGGCGATGCCGGGCAGGATGGTCAGCGTCACGCCCCAGAACAACGCGTGCAGAATGATCCGGGTCACCGCAAACAACGAACCGTTATCGCGCACCAGCACCAGCCAGCGACCGTCCTTGGTCTGGGTCGCGACCGCGTCGCAACTGTCGGCGGGCAGGCTCGGGCTGTCAGATTCAGCACAGTCGCCGAGCATGTGGATCTTGCCATCCAGCGGCAAGCCCTCGGGCATGCGCTGCAGCGCACCGCTGAGGTAGCGGTGTTGAGCGTCGAACAGGCCATAGGCGTCGATACCGCGAATATCGAAGGTCATGCTGACGGCGAGGGCGTCGGCCAATTGTTCGCCCTGAAAGTGCGAAAACAGGTGCTGACGCTGCATCAGCGAGTGCTTGGCCAGGTTGTCCAGGTAGGCGGACACCTCGTAGTACATGACCCCCATCAGAATCCCGCTCCAGATCACGAACAGCGAACTGTAGAGCGCGAGCAGGCGGCTGCTGGATGAACGCCAGCCGTTAGAGGGGTTCAGCAATGACATAACCCGAGCCTCGCACGGTCCGAATCAATGGGACTTTGCCTGGCGGGTCGATCTTCTTGCGCAGCCGGCCGATGTGCACATCGATGAGGTTGGTGCCGGGGTCGAAGTGATACCCCCAGACCTCTTCGAAAATCATCATCCGCGACAGAATCTGCCCGGTGTTGCGCATGAGGAATTCCAGCAGCTTGTATTCGGTGGGCAACAGCGTCAGCAGCTGATCGTCGCGGCTGGCTTCGTGGCTGATCAGGTTCAACTCAAGATCGGCGACTCGCAGCGTAGTCGCCTGAGCGGTCACGGTGTTCTGGCGACGTAGCAGCACTTCGACCCGGGCGGCCATTTCATCGGTGGCGAACGGCTTGGTCAGGTAATCATCGCCGCCAGCGCGCAAGCCGCGCACCCGCTCATCGACGTCGGAGAGGGCGCTGATCATCAGGATCGGCGTGGCCACGCCCATGGTCCGCAGGGTGGTGACAATCGCCAGGCCATCGAGCTCCGGCAGCATGCGGTCGAGGGTGATCAGGTCATAGTTGCCGCTGACCGCACGCTCCAGGCCTTCGCGTCCGTTGTTGACCCAATCGACGTCGAGGCCGTGGCTACTGAGTTCGGCGACGATTTCCCGGGCGGTCACGGCGTCGTCTTCGATGGTCAAGATGCGGGTCATAGGGCGTGCCTGATAGTCAGTTCATGGCGGAGTGAGGGGGCATTTTGCCCATAAATGCTTGCCGACTTTCTAAATAAAACTTCACGTAAAGGAAAGACAAGAGATCGCAGCCTCGTTTCACTCGACAGCTGCTACAAGGGATACGCATTTCTATGTGGCAGCTGTCGAGTGAAACGAGGCTGCGAGCTTTTGATCTTCAATGCAGAAAACCCGCTGCTATTGCCCGTTCCTTGCAATTTGCATGAAAACTGGAAGTTCAAACTTTGTAAGGCATTGAAATTAAACAATTTATTGGATTGTCGCGACTGGCACGGTGACTGCACTTCCTCCTTCGAAGAGTTGTAACACCATCTTTCCTGCCTGGAGCGATACAACAATGAATAGATCCTCTGATGGTTTCTATCCTGCCGCAGAAGAATCAAGCACGCTCTCGGGTGTGTCCTGGGGCGCGATCTTCGCCGGTGCCGCTGCAGCGGCGGCGTTGTCGCTGATTCTGGTGCTGCTGGGATTTGGCCTGGGATTCTCGGCCGTTTCTCCGTGGGCCAACGAAGGCGTGAGTGCCAAGGGCCTGGGCATTTCAACGATCGTGTGGCTGGCGGTGACGCAAATCGTGGCGTCCGGGCTCGGTGGTTACATTGCCGGTCGACTGCGGGTGAAGTGGGCCAACATGCACGGCGATGAAGTTTATTTCCGTGACACGGCCCATGGCTTCCTGGCCTGGTGCGTGGCCACGCTGGTGACCGCAACGCTGGTCGTCGGCTCGGTCAGCAGCATTGTCAGCGGCGGCGTGCAAGCCGGGGCGAGTGTGGTCGGTGGCGCGGCGAGTGCCGCGACTCAGGCCGCTGGCACCGCTGCGGGCAGCACGGACAGCGACCAATATGGCTACTTCGTTGACAGCCTGTTCCGCGATGATCGTCCGGCTGCCGTCAGTGATGACGCCGCCCGTAGCACCGTGACTCGCATCTTCGTCCGCTCCCTGAGCAACGACGGTCAACTGTCTGCCGAAGACCGGACTTACCTGGCGCAATTGGTCGCCCAGCGCACCAACCTGACCCAGGCCGATGCCGAACGCCGTGTCGATGAAGTCTATATGCGCACCCAGAAAGCCGTGGCCGACGCCAAGCTCGCTGCGCAACAAGCGGCTGACACCGCCGCCAAAGTTGCTGCCTGGACTTCGTTGTGGATGTTCATTGCGCTGCTGATCGGCGCGTTTTTCGCCAGCCTTGCCGCGACCTTCGGCGGTCGTCGTCGGGATGCCGTGGAGTATGTGGAAACTGACGCTTATGTGACCACCACCTCGGTGCCCCCTGTTCGCTAACCCAGGAGAATTACCATGCGCTCATTACTGCTGTTCTTTCTTGGCGTGCCCATCCCGATCATCATCCTGATCGCCCTGTTCATGCATTGATCGACTGAGGCTCATGCCTCTGCCGCTTCCGCCTCTGGTGGAAGCGGCGTTTTGCTTTCTGGCGTCCAATAAAGCGAAGATGCACCACTGTGAGAGCGAGCCTGCTCGCGATAGCGGACTTTCAGTCGATGATGATGTCGCCTGATGCACCGCTTTCGTGAGCAGGCTCGCTCCCACATTTATTTTGCATTGATTCAAGAAGGGGAGAAGGACGTTGGACAAGAAGGAAATCAAACGGCAACTGCTGGCGATGCTCGACGCCGGGCGCTCCAAAACCGAGACGTTCAAGGCGTTCTCAGGTGGGGCAGTCAAGGATCGGGTGCTGGCTTACTGGATTGGTGCCCGGCCGGATCCGGCCCTGCGGGAAAAGCATTCACGCAAGGTCACCCTTCTGATCGCGCTGACCTGCATTCAGGCATTGCTGGGTGCGGTCTCCGGGTTTTACCTGGGCGCGATGATCGGCCCCGGTGCCGTGGTGTTCTTTACCCTGTTTGCGGCGTTGGTGCCGCTGGCGTTTGCCTGGGGTTTCCACAAGAACGTGGCACAGGCCTACACCATTTACGCGATTCTAACCGTCAGCCAGATTTCGCGGATGTTCAAAGGCTATGAAGAAGACCCGGTGATGACGGTGGTCAGCGTCGCAATCACCCTGGGCATGGTGATCTTCGTCGCCTGGGTGAAAAACCTGTTGTTCCCGGACCTGGGCTTCGTGGGCTCGAAAAAGGTCAAGGGCGAGTACGTGTTCTCCAACTGATCGACAGGTTGGGGTGCGGCGTATTTCACTGGCCTGGATCAATATTCTCTTGCGCGATATCTCCTACCGTAAAAGATCCAAGCCCCTTCTGCGGCTTCGACTACATTGCTTTGACGCGCACCCTGTTGCGCTGTCGAAGTACCGGAGCGAGCTTTTTGCCTAGCCGTTGGCCCGCAAGGTGTAGTGCAGCAAGGAGCTGTGGAACCTCACCTGAACTCTCATGGATGAACATCGCAATGCCACGTTTAGAAAGAACCTTCGATATCCAGCCGCTGTCGCGTGCGGATATGACTGTGCACATCAATGGCCAGCCGGTCAGCGCCGCCCTCGGTGAAACCGTTCTCACGGTCATTCAATCCCTTGGCCTGCGCCAGGTGGCCCGAAACGATCACGATCAAATCAGCGGCGCCTATTGCGGCATGGGCGTGTGCCAATGCTGCCTGGTGAAAATCAATGGCCGGCACAAACGTCGCGCCTGCCAGACCGTGGTGCGTGACGGCATGCGGGTCGAAACCCAAGTCAACCGCCTCGTTGAGCAGGAGGGTGTATGAGCCTGCTTCCGGTGATCGTCGGCGGTGGGCCGGCAGGGATGGCGGCGGCCATTGAACTGGCCCGGCACGGCGTGCGTTGCACGTTGCTTGAAGAAGCGTCGCGGCTGGGCGGCGTGGTCTATCGCGGACCGTTGCGCGATGGCGTGCAACTCGACTATCTGGGGCCGCGCTACTCAGAAGCACTGGCCAGTTTGCATGGGGAATTTCAGGCGCACGCATCGCTGATCGATGTGCGCCTGAATCACCGCGTGGTCGGCGCCGAAGGTACGCGCGCGTTGGTGGTGCTGGACAGCGAGGACCAGCTGCAGGAAGTCGAATATCCGCAATTGCTGCTCGCCGCCGGTTGCCATGAGCGCAGCGTGCCGTTTCCTGGCTGGACCTTGCCCGGCGTGATCCTGCTGGGCGGCCTGCAATTACAAATCAAGAGCGGGGTGGTCAAGCCTCAGGGCCCGGTGGTGATTGCCGGCACGGGGCCTTTATTGCCGTTGGTGGCCTGTCAGTTGCACGCGTCCGGCGTGACCGTCGCCGGTGTTTACGAGGCCTGCGCGTTCGGCAAGATCGCTCGGGAAAGCCTGTCACTGCTGAACAAACCGCAGTTGTTCCTCGATGGCTTGAGCATGCTTGCGTTCCTCAAACTGCATGGCATACCGATGCATTACGGCTGGGGCGTGGTGGCGGCGCAGGGCGAAGGAGAGCTGAATGGTGTGACCGTGGCGCCGTACTCCAGCACCTGGGTGCCAGACCTGAGCCGTGCCGAGCAGGTTGCTGCGCAAACCCTGGCGGTCGGTTACGGTTTCATTCCTCGCACCCAACTCAGTCAGCAGATGGGCCTGAACCATGGCTTCAGCGATGACGGTTACCTGCGGGCCAGTGCCAATATCTGGCAGCAAAGCAGTGAGCCTCACGTGCACTTGGCCGGTGACATGGGCGGGATTCGCGGTGGCGAAGCGGCGATGCTCGCGGGACGGATTGCGGCCACATCGATCCTGCTTCAACGGGACGTGCTGGACGCGGAATTGGCCCTGGTACGGCGCAATCGTTATTTGTCGAAACTCAAGGCCATCGTGCGCTTTCGCGCGGCGGTCGATCGCTACACCGAGCGCGGCGCCGGGCAAACCGCGCTGCCAGCCGCCGACACGGTGATTTGCCGTTGCGAACACGCGACCCGCGCCGACATCGACCGGGCGTTGGAGCAGGGCGTGCAAGACCTGGCCAGCCTGAAAATGCGCACTCGGGTGAGCATGGGCGATTGCCAGGGGCGGATGTGCGTCGGCTATTGCACCGACCGCTTGCGCGAAGTCACTGGCCGCCAGGATGTGGGCTGGTTGCGGCCGCGCTTCCCGATCGATCCGATTCCCTTTTCTGCATTCACCTGCGTCGGCATGGAGGCCGCCAATCATGAGTAAGTTTTATGACGTGGTCATCGCCGGTGGCGGTGTGATCGGGGCGTCCTGCGCCTATCAGTTGTCCAAGCGCCAAAACCTCAAGGTCGCCTTGATCGACTGCAAGCGCCCGGGCAACGCAACCCGCGCATCAGCCGGCGGCTTATGGGCGATTGGCGAGTCAGTGGGGCTGGGCTGCGGGGTGATTTTCTTTCGCATGATGTCGGCCAGCCGCAAGCGCGAAGCCCAGGGTTCGGCGGTGGTGGTGGATTCCAACACGCCGCACATCCTGCCGCCGTCGTTCTTCGATTTTGCCTTGCAGTCCAACGCGATGTACCCGGCGCTGCACCAGGAGTTGAAAGACCATCACGGGATGGATTTCAAGTTCGAAAAGACCGGCCTGAAATTCGTCATCTATGACGAAGAGGACCGCCTCTACGCCGAGCACATCGTCGCCTGCATTCCGCACCTGGCCGATCAGGTGCGCTGGCTCGATCAGGCGGCGCTGCGCGAGGCCGAGCCGAGTGTCAGCCATGAGGCGAGCGGGGCGCTGGAATTTCTCTGCGACCACCAAGTCAGTCCGTTCCGACTGGCCGATGCCTACACCGAAGGCGCGCGGCAGAACGGCGTGGACCTGTATTTCAACACCAACGTCACTGGGGTCTTGCACCATGGATCCCGGGTCAGCGGTGTGCAAACGGCCGAGGCCGGGGTGTTTCACTGCAACACCCTGATTAACGCAGCGGGCGCCTGGGCGGCGGATTTGAGTGAGCAGGCCACCGGCATCCGGATTCCGGTGAAACCGGTGAAGGGGCAGATTCTGCTGACCGAGCGCCTGCCGAAAATCCTCAACGGCTGCCTGACCACCAGCGATTGTTATGTGGCGCAGAAGGACAATGGCGAGATCCTGATCGGTAGCACCACGGAAGATAAAGGCTTCGACGTGACCACCACCTACCCGGAAATTGCCGGGCTGGTGCAGGGGGCGGTGCGGTGTATTCCCGAGTTGGCGGACGTCAACCTCAAACGGACCTGGGCAGGGCTGCGGCCGGGGTCGCCGGATGAGTTGCCGATCTTGGGTCCGATGAACGGGGTGGAGGGGTATCTCAATGCCTGTGGGCATTTCCGCACGGGGATTCTGACGTCGGCGATTACCGGGGTGTTGCTGGATAAGCTGGTTAACAACGAATCGCTGCCGCTGGATATCTCACCGTTTTTGGCGGATCGGTTTGAGGTGCAGACCGTTGAGCTGAAGAAGTTGGCCTGACATTAGACCGCGTTATCGTTCTTCGCGGGAAAGCCTCGTTCCTACAGGTCCGGTGCCCCCTGTAGGAGCGAGGCTTGCCCGCGAAGGCGACATCACCATCACCCAATAACTCAAACCTTACCCGCTTCCCGCTCCTCCATCTGATCCGCCTCAAACAACCGCGCCAACTCCGCCCGGGCTTCCTGGGCGGTCTGCAGCACCTTCGCCGCATCGTCATAAACCGCATGCTGAGCCTCCAGCACCTGTTCATCGTGATGCTTGAAGCGCTTGATCCGCGCGTCGGCTTGCGCCTGGGTCAGGCCCAGTCCGACCAGGGTGCGGCGGCTCATTTCCAGGCTCGAATAATAGGTTTCGCGAATCGCCTCGGCGCCGAGGTCCACCAACCGGTGCACATGCTGACGGTTACGGGCCCGGGCGATGATTTTGATGTGCGGATAGAGCTTGTGCACCACCTCGGCGGTCTTGATGTTGGTGTCCGGGTCATCGGTGGCGATGACAAAGTATTCCGCCTGCTCGACCTTGGCCGCGCTGAGGATTTCCGGGCGCATCGGATCGCCGTAGAACACCGGCACGCCGCCGAAGCTGCGGGACAGTTCGATGGTTTCCACCGAGGTGTCCAGCGCCACGAACTTGATGTTTTGTGCCCGCAGAATCCGCGCCACGATCTGCCCCATCCGGCCCATGCCGGCGATCACCACGCGCGGGGTGTCGGTGTCGATTTCGCGGAATTTCTCCGGCACCACCACGGGCTGCACCTTCGGCGAATACAGGCGGGCGCACAGCAGCAGCAACAGCGGTGTGACGGCCATGGACAGGGTGATCGTCAGCACCAGCAAATCGTACAGGCGCGCCTCGAACAAACCCTGGTCGCGACCAATCTTGAACACCACAAACGCGAATTCACCACCGGCCGCCAGCACAATGCCCAGGCGTATTGCGCTGACTTTGCCCAACCCGCCGGCCAATCGGCCCACTACAAACAGCAGCGGCAGTTTGATTGCGATCAGCAACAGGGTCAGGCCCAGCACCGTGATCGGCGCGCTGAGCAGCAGGCTCAGGTTGGCGCCCATGCCGACGCTGATGAAAAACAGCCCCAGCAACAGGCCCTTGAACGGTTCGATCTGCGCTTCCAGTTCGTGACGGTATTCAGAGTCCGCCAGCAGCAACCCGGCGAGGAACGCCCCGAGCGCCATCGACACGCCCACCAGGTCCATCAGCCACGCCGTGCCGATCACCACCAGCAACGCAGTGGCAGTGGACACTTCGGGCAAACCGGTCTTGGCCACCACGCGAAACACCGGACGCAGCAGATACCGCCCGCCGATCACCACCACCGCGATGCTGCCCAACACCCGCAGGCCGTGATTCAAATCCTCGGCCGCCGTGGTGGTGTGATCGCCGCCCGCCAGCAGCGGCACCATGGCAATCAACGGGATCGCGGCGATGTCCTGGAACAGCAGAATCGCGAACGCCAAGCGTCCATGAGGGCTGGTCAGTTCCTTGCGCTCGGCCAGGCTTTGCAGGCCAAACGCGGTGGACGACAGCGCCAGGCCAAGGCCGAGGACGATGGCGCTGTTCAGCGGCTGGCCGAAGACAAACAGCGCCAGCACGCCGATCACCGAAGCGGTCAGCAACACCTGCGCCAGGCCCACGCCAAACACCGATTTACGCATCACCCACAAGCGACGCGGCGACAATTCCAGGCCGATGATGAATAGCAGCAACACCACGCCGAGCTCGGAGATGTGGCTGACGCTTTGTGGATTGCCGATCAAACCCAGTACGGACGGCCCGATAATGACCCCGGCAAACAGATAACCCAGCACGGCTCCCAATTGCAGACGTTTGGCCAAGGGCACGGTGAGCACTGCTGCGAACAGAAACACGACAGCGGCTTGCAACAGGTTGCCTTCATGGGGCATGACAAAACTCCATCTACTCGGTACGGCGGAGTGCCAAGGATAAAGGGTGAGGCTTCGGGCGTCAGCCATGGGCATGAATTGATGTTGACTGATAGGTCGCTTTCGCGAGCAAGCCCTCTCCCACATTTTGACCGTGTTCGTCTGGACAACTCGGTCGACTGTGGGAGCGGGCTCGCTCGCGAAAGCGGCCCAATGGACAACCAGTGACTCAGATAAACCCCTCAATATGCGCCATCCCCCGAGCCACATACGCTCACTCCACTGCAGAATCATCCGGACAGTAAGGAATGATTCAACACAGGCGCAGTCGGAGTACAGGTGCCACGAATTTACTGGAGGTTCATCGATGAACAACAAGACCCTTATCGCCAGCCTCGCCCTTGTCGCAGGCCTCGCCGGTATCAGCCCCCTCGTTCAGGCGGATGACCCACCCGCAAAAACCGTCCAGCCCGGTGTGAATAACACCCGCGAACTGGTGGTCGGCGACCGCGCGCCGGACGTCTACCAACGCACTGAAAAAGCACTGCGTAACTGGAAAGCGAAAGGCCTGAAAGCACCGAAGGAACAGGCGCAGTGGGTGCAGATCAATGACAAATACATGATGGTGATGGTCACCAACGGCACGATTGTGGACATCACGCCGGTGGAGCGTTAGGTCGAACGGACTATTCGCTGTGAGCGCGCACCGGGCTTTCAGTGCCCAACCGGTACTGATTATTCCCGCTCCGCTTAGCCTCATACATCGCCAGATCGGCAATATGAATCAACCGGTCCATGCTCGGCGCGTGGTCCGGGAACACCGCGACCCCCAGGCTGGTGCCGATGTGGCGCTGGTCGTTGCCGATGGTGATCGGCGGTGACAGTTCAACGAAGATTTTCTGGCAGATGGTGCGAGCCTCGTCTTGCAGGCTGACGCCTTGGGGCAACCCTTGCAGAATGACCACGAATTCATCGCCGCCGATCCGGGCGACGGTGTCGGTTGAGCGCAGGATTTTCTTCAACCGCGTAGCGGTAGTGATCAGCACCCGGTCGCCGGCCGCATGACCGTAGTGGTCGTTGATTGCCTTGAACCCGTTGAGATCGACAAACACCAACGCCACCCGTGTGGCGCTGACGCGTGCCTGTTCGAGCGCTTCGCACAGGCGCTCTTCAAGCACCAGGCGATTGGGCAGGCCGGTCAACGGGTCGTAATGAGCGAGGTGTTGCAGGTAACTGGCCGAGGCTTTTTCCTCGGTGATGTCGCGTACCACACCCATCATCTTGATGGTGGCGTCATGGTCGTTCTTGACCACGTTGCCGGTTTCCCGCAGCCAGCGAATGCTGCCGTCGGGCCAGACCACGCGGTATTCCTCGTCATGGTTTTCACCGGTTTCCAGGCATCGCAACTCCCCGGCCCGGACGTTGGCCCGGTCGTCCGGGTGTACGCAGGCGCAGAACAGTGCGTAGGAGGGCGTCACCTCGCCGATCTTGAAACCGAACATTCCGTAGATCGCGTCCGACCAGTAGAGTTTGTCGGTGTCGACATCCCAGTCCCAGGTGCCGATGCGGGCGAAGTATTGGCTGCGCTTGAAACGCTCGGCGTCGCCGTCCTGGCGGATGTGCAGGCCTTCGGACAGGCTGGCAATCAGCGCGCGATGCTCGGCCAACTGCTTTCGCAGCGAGCGCTCGCGGCAGATCAGCGCAATGATCAGGGCAAGCATCACTGAGCCGATGGCCGCACTGGGCCAGACGTCATTCATTCAAAAATTGCCATCGTGTCGTATTGGTCCTTGTGCCGTGGTGTTGCTTATCTTAGTTGAGGTTAATGCCGGGAACCGCTCGTATGGGTTGCCAATGGCGCACAATTCTGGGAAAACGGCGCCCATTACACCCTGTCGGGTGAGGGAACAATAGAGTGAACGTGATGAATGATGAATTGCAGGTAATCGATCTTGAAGTGGGCGACGGCAAAGCCGCCGTCAAAGGCGCACTGATAACCACCCAATACCGCGGCTGGCTGGAAGACGGCACCGAATTCGATTCGTCCTACAGCCGTGGCAAACCGTTCCAGTGCGTGATTGGCACGGGGAGGGTGATCAAAGGCTGGGATCAGGGAATCATGGGCATGCAGGTCGGCGGCAAGCGCAAGTTGCTGGTGCCGGCGCATTTGGCCTACGGCGAGCGGACGATGGGGGCGATCACGCCGAATTCGAATTTGATTTTTGAGATCGAATTGCTGGAAGTGCTGACGCGGGATGATTGATTGGCGCGTGGGCAGAAATGGCATGTGCAGCGAGGAGGCAAGCCCCTCGCCGCAATCAAACAGCTTTCCCCACTATTCCCGCACGCCTATGAACAGGTCCAGGTCAGTCGGTAGCTGCACATCAATGGCTATGGCGATTTTTATAATTTGTTCGGCAGTCAGTAAACAATCCCCATAGGCGCTTTCATCAAGATTGTTCCAGCCAAGTACACTCATTATCACGTCTTCAAATTCAGGCAGAACGGTCAGTTCGTACCTTAAGAAGTCACCCTCATCATCACCTTTTGAAAATCCACTGATCCAAAAAACATAGTGGGTCTGCTGATCTATTCCCGATGGGTCCTGGCAGGTGTTGCAAGCCTGGTGCCCGTCGCCTGACGCTGGGAGTTGAGCTGCAGGTGTGTCTGTCTTGCTAGTCATGAGCGTCCTTGTTTCAACTTTTGTAAACGATGCGGACGCTATAGCAATGGGCATTAAATGGATGTAGGTTTTCTCTGAAATATTGGATTGGTGTTGCAAATTATGATGAGGGAGGGCTCCCTCACCACAGATTCCCGCTAGCGTTTCGGATCAGAGCTGAAACGTCTCCCGATACACATACAAACCTGGCGTTCCTCCGGTCATCACAAACAGCAGATTGTCACCGCGCTGGAAGCGTCCTTGCCTGAGATCACCCAACAGCCCGGCAAACGCCTTCCCGGAATACACCGGGTCAATCAATAGACCTTCAGCGCGAGCCATCAGACGCATCGCGTCGAGCATGGTGGGGGTCGGCAGGCCGTAACCTTCGCCCAGCTGACTGCCGTCAATCACAATCTCTGACGCGTGAACGACGGCGCTGCTGCCCAATAACGTCAGTGCATCCTGGGTCAATCGTACGGTTCTGTCCGCTGACGTGTCCCGATCAGACAAGACCGAATACGATTTGACGATCGACGTTCCCCGGCCTACCCAGCTGATTAAACGCACCACCCAGCGGCAATCCATCACGGCCGAAGGGCGGCTGTTTTACGAAGAAGCCAAACTGGCCCTGGAACAGGTGAAGTACGCGTTCAGTCGGGTGGAAGCGTCCAATCCGGAGCCCAGCGGCCTGCTGCGCATCACCGCGCCGATGAGTCTCGGCGTTTCCCTGGTCGGGCCGCTGGTGGCCGAATTCATGCAGCGTTATCCGCAGATTCAGGTCGAGTTGATTTTGAGCAATGAAGTGATCGATCTGTACGAGACGTCATTCGATCTGGCGTTCAGGATTTCCGAGCTGATTGGCGTCAACCTGCTGGCCACGCCGTTGCCGCCGTATCGCATGGTGATCTGCGCCTCGCCCCGGTACCTGGAAAAATGGCAGGAACCGAAGTCCCCCGAGGACTTGCACCGGAACCGAATTCTCACTCATACGTCCTGGAACAACCGGTTTGCCTGGCCCCTGAGGAACGGCACCAGCGAAGTGCCCTGGCCTGAAGGCGCGGTGTTGAAGAGCAATGACGGTCAGGTGTTGTTGCAGGCGGCCCTGGCCGGGGAGGGGATTTTGATGCAGCCTGATTTTCTGGTGGCGGCGGCGTTGGCGAGCGGTGAGTTGGTTCGAATCATGGGCGCCTATGTTCCGCCGCCCAAGCCGGTGCAGATGGTGTATCCACGCTCGAGGAAGTCACTGCCGAAGCTGAAGGCGTTTGTCGAATTTGTTGCGGATCGATTGGGTGACAGGGTGGTGAACTGCGGATCCAGATGATGTAGCGGTTTTTAGGCCCTCATCGCGAGCAGGCTCGCTCCCACAGGGGATCTCCGGTGACTCAATAGTTGTGATCGACAGAGAATCCTGTGGGCGCGGGCTTGCTCGCGAAGAACGATGACGCGGTCTTACGGCAAGTCGCGAAAGACCGGAATACGCCCATTCAGCGAAGGCCGGTACTCCCAGGTCAATCGATCCAGCGCAGGGTGATGCGCCAGGATCTCCCGTAACGTAGCGCTGGCAATGCTTGACGCCAACTGCCGCCCCGGACATTGATGCCGTCCGGCGCCAAAGGTAAAGCTGCGCCGTTGCGGGCGATCCAGAATGAACGCGTCGGGATCATCATTGAGCTGCGGATCCCGGTTCGCCGAGGCCAACAACACCAAAATTACATCGCTTGAACTGAGGCTCACACCCGCGATCTCACACGATGCCGCAACAAACCGTCGGGTGTTCTGAATCGGAGGGTCGAAACGCTGAACTTCGGCGATCAAGTCGTCAACGCACGTCGAATCGCGTAATAACGATGTGTTTCGAATCAGTGTCAATATCGCATTGCCAATCAGCCCCGCAGTGGCTTCATATGTCTGGGAAAACAGTCCAATCAGATTGGCAATCAACGTTTGCGGATCGCCTTCGAAGCGCGCCCGAATCCCGGCGAACAGTGAGCTTTTATTGCCCGAATTATCCAGCAACTCAATGAAACACCCCCTTAACTGCTCCGCTGCAGCGTGGGCAGTCTCCAATTGCAGCGAATCGCTGAGCGGCGACAGGCACGCGACAAAATCCGCCGTCAATTCGCTGATCGTCCGGCCCTGCGCCGGTGAAAACCCCAACAACGCCGCCACCACGCAAACCGGCCCGCGGAACATGGCGTTGTACAGTCCATCGGCATCCGGCGTGATCAGCCGCGCGCTCACCAGCGCATTGACCTCGTCCACATCAATCATCGCCAAACCCGGCTCAATCGCCGACCTTGGGCAACGCTGACGCTCGCCCTCATTCATCCGCATCAATTGCCCAAATACCTTGCCGGCCATGCCGTCGGCAATCGCTTTGGGCACCGGCTCGGTGGCCGGCCGAACATGGCAATCCGGGTGCGCCAGCACCGCCGCAACTGCCTCGGCGCTGCTCGCTACCCACAGTTTCAGTGCTTGGTGAAAAACCAGCCCACCCTCGGCGCGCAGCCGGGCGTAATAGGGATAGGGATCGGCATGAGTCGCAGCGATGATCGGGTCCATGGGTCGCAGCCTTGTTCGTGGTGGGGAAAGTGTTGCTACTATCTCCCGCTCGACAGGGCCTCGATTCGTCCGGGAGCGAAATATGAACGTAGAACAACACGACATCGGCGTCTCTCAAGTGGCCGCGGCCATCGCGGAACCGGCCCGGACGAAAATCCTCTGTTCGCTGATGGATGGCCACGCGCGCACCAGCACCGAGCTGGCGGCGATTGCTGAAGTCAGCGCTTCCACCGCCAGCGCGCACCTGGCCAAGCTCAAGGAGCTGGCGCTGCTGCGTTTGCACGTGCAGGGCCGCCATCGCTATTACAGCCTCGCCGACAAGCGAGTGGCCCAAGCGCTGGAGGCGCTGATGGTGATCGGCCAGAACACTGCCCCGACGTTCAACTCGCGTACACCGGATCGGCTGCAATTCGCCCGCACTTGCTACGATCACATGGCCGGGGCGCTGGCGGTGTTGCTGCATGACCGGATGCTTGAAAAAGGCTGGTTGCTGGAAACCGACGAGCAGGCTTATCGCCTGAGTGAGAGTGGCGAGATGTTGATGCAAGGGCTGGGTATCGAAGTCAACGACCTGAGCACCTTGCGTCGCCGCTTTGCTTGCCCGTGCCTGGACTGGAGCATGCGCCGCCCGCATCTGGGCGGTTCGCTGGGGGCGGCGGTGCTGCAAACGGCGATCAAGCGCAAATGGGTGACGCAGGATCTGGACAGCCGGGCGCTGGCATTGACGGCGCTGGGGAGCAAGGAATTTGGTGCACGGTTCGACCTGACGCTGGCACAGCCAACCGTGCAACCCGTCCGCGATCAACGCCAACCGCTGCCTGCACAGGATGTGATCTGACCCGACCAAGGGTTCGTTGACAGCTTGTGCCTTGAAGGTCGACCCTATACTGTATATCCACACAGTAAAAGGCGTGACCCATGGAACTCATCGATAAGCTCAGCATTCTCGCCGACGCCGCCAAGTATGACGCGTCGTGCGCCAGCAGTGGCGCGCCGAAGCGTAGTTCCGAGGGCAAGAGCGGACTGGGCTCGACCGACGGCATGGGCATTTGCCACAGCTACACACCAGACGGGCGCTGCGTGTCGTTGCTGAAGGTTCTGCTGACCAATTTCTGTCTCTATGACTGCCAGTATTGCGTCAATCGACGTTCCAGCGACGTGCCGCGCGCACGCTTCACGCCGGAAGAAGTGGTGACGCTGACCCTGGATTTCTACCGACGCAACTGTGTCAGCGGGTTGTTTCTCAGTTCCGGGATCATTCGCTCGGCCGATTACACGATGGAGCAGATGATCCGCGTGGCCAAACTGCTGCGCGAAGACCATGAGTTCCGGGGTTATATCCATCTCAAGACCATTCCCGAAGCCGATCCGGCGTTGATCGAAGAAGCAGGGCGCTACGCCGATCGCTTGAGCGTGAATATTGAACTGCCCACTGACGCCAGCCTGCAAACCCTGGCGCCGGAGAAACAGTTGGGCTCGATCAAACAAGCGATGAAAACCATCTACACCGGTGTCCAGACCGTGCTCAATGAGCCCCGCGCACCGAAATTTGCCCCGGCCGGGCAGAGCACGCAGATGATTGTCGGCGCCGATGACACCGATGACAGCACTATTCTCCACAGCGCCCAGGCGCTGTATGGCAATTTCAGTTTGCGGCGAGTCTATTACTCGGCATTCAGCCCTATCCCCAACAGCCCGAAAAGTGTGCCGCTGGCCGCGCCGCCGCTGATGCGCGAGCACCGTTTGTACCAGGCGGACTTCCTGTTGCGCAGCTACGGCTTCACCGCAGGCGAGTTGTTCAAGGGGCCCGGGCACCTGGCGCTCGACATCGACCCGAAACTGGCGTGGGCACTGGAGAACCGCGAGGTCTTCCCGCTCGACCTCAATCGCGCCGAGGCCTCGTTGATCGCGCGCATTCCCGGTATCGGCCTGCGCACCACCGAGCGGCTGGTGGAGTTGCGCCGTCAGCGCCGTATTCGCTACGAAGACCTGGCCCGAATGCGCTGCGTGCTGGCCAAAGCCAAGCCGTTCTTCATCACCAGCGATTACCACCCGCAGCAGGCCGAGGTCACCAGTCATTTGCTGTATCAGCAATTGCGCGACCGGCCGCAGCCGCAACAAATGGGGTTATGGGGATGATCAGTCTGGATTGCGATGACCTGTTCGACACCTGGCGTCAGCAGGCACGCTGGCTGCTCAGTCATGAGGTCGACCCGAGCCGCGTGAGTTGGGCCAGTGAAGGCGTCTCCGATCTGTTCGTCAGCGACGATGCGCCACCTCAAACCCAGGGTCCGTTTCACGCCCGAATACCGCGAACGCTGTTGGACACCCTTGAGCGCGCCGCTCGTTATCGGGGTGATCAACGCTGGAGTCTGCTGTACGAAGTGCTGTGGCGGGTCAGTCATGGTGACCGTACCGCGATGCTGGCCGGCGATAAGCTAGGCAGTGAATTTCATAGAAGAGTCAAACAGGTACAGCGTGAGGCTCATCACTTACATGCATTTGTGCGTTTTGTAGCGATGCCTGAAAGTGAGGGCCCTCAATACGTCGCCTGGCATGAACCGGCCCACGACATCCTGCACAGTGCCAGTGAACATTTTATCGGGCGCATGGGCCGGCATCGCTGGCTGATTGCGACGCCCAGGGACGGGGTCTACTACGACGGTGAGCAGTTGATCCACCAACGCCAGTGCCCGGTGGGATGGCAGCAGCTGGCACAGAACGTCGACGACCCACACAGCGAGATGTGGTTGACCTATTACAGCCACATCTTCAATCCTGCGCGTCTGAATCCGAAGGTCATGCAAGGTCACTTGCCGG
This sequence comes from Pseudomonas sp. LBUM1669, assembly GCF_059695705.1. Taxonomy (NCBI): domain Bacteria; kingdom Pseudomonadati; phylum Pseudomonadota; class Gammaproteobacteria; order Pseudomonadales; family Pseudomonadaceae; genus Pseudomonas; species Pseudomonas sp. LBUM1669. The sequence continues at coordinate 2,864,611 of NZ_CP166784.1, forward strand.
CACGGTTCTGGAAAAACCTGCCGGAAGGCGCGCTGATTCCGGGGCTGATCACCCAGGCACGCACGGGTAAGCAACAGGACGGCCAGGCGAGCGGAATCAAGGGCAGGGGAGGCAAACGTATTGCGCGGGGAGAAGCCGGGGATCGTTCATAGAAAAGCCCCCCATCGCCAAGGCAATGGAGGGCTTCGATGCCACGGATGTCAGATCAAACCTTGACGATCCAGCCCGCTGGCGCTTCGACGTCACCCGTCTGCACACCGGTCAGCTCTTTGTAGAGCTTCTGGGTGACCGGGCCGACTTCGGTTTCGCTATGGAACACGTGCAGGTGGTCGTTGTAGCTGATGCCGCCGATCGGCGTGATTACGGCAGCGGTACCGCAAGCGCCGGCTTCCTTGAAGTCGGACAGCTTGTCGATGAACACGTCACCTTCAACCACTTCCAGGCCCAGACGCGATTTGGCCAGTTCGATCAACGACAGACGGGTGATGCCCGGCAGTACCGACGGCGAGTTCGGCGTGACGAACTTGTTGTCGTGGGTGATCCCGAAGAAGTTGGCCGAGCCGACTTCTTCGATTTTGGTGTGGGTCATCGGGTCCAGGTAGATGCAGTCGGCGAAGTGGGCTTTCTTGGCCTGGGAACCTGGCATCAGGCTGGCCGCGTAGTTGCCACCGACCTTGGCTGCACCGGTGCCTTGTGGGGCCGCGCGGTCGTAGCTGGAGATCAGGAAGTTGTGCGGGGTCAGGCCACCCTTGAAGTAGGCGCCGACCGGAATGGCGAAGATCGAGAAGATGAACTCGGGCGCAGTACGCACGCCGATGTTGTCACCCACGCCGATCACGAATGGCCGCAGGTACAGCGCGCCGCCGGTGCCGTAAGGCGGGATGAAACGCTCGTTGGCACGAACTACTTCCTTGCACGCTTCGACGAACTGCTCGGTGGACACCTGCGGCATCAGCAGGCGGGCGCAGCTGCGTTGCATGCGGGCGGCGTTCTGATCCGGGCGGAACAGATTGATCGAACCGTCCTTGCAACGATAGGCCTTCAGGCCCTCGAAGCATTGCTGGCCATAGTGAAGGGCAGTGGAGCCTTCGCTGATGTGCAGCACGTTGTCTTCGGTCAGGGTGCCTGCGTCCCACTCGCCATTACGCCAGTGCGACAGATAGCGCTTGTCTGTCTTGATGTAGTCAAAACCCAACTTGTCCCAATTGATGCTTTCGTTACCCATGACACCCTCTATCACTTAACAACCGCCGAAACGGTTCAAGGCTTCTGACGTTTTTCTGGATGGGGACAACAATACTTCATTCCGGGCCTGTTTCGCAGCCCGGACTATCGGATCATTGGCAGATTTCTTAGCTTGCTCATGAAGTTTGCCTCCGATCCTTCATTGTTCGAAATCCTGTGGCGAGGGAGCTTGCTCCCGTTCGGCTGCGAAGCAGCCGCAAATCCGGACGACGCGGTGTGTCAGGAAGTCAGCGAGGGGCCGCTTCGCGACCCAGCGGGAGCAAGCTCCCTCGCCACAGTTGATCGCAGTTACAAGTGCAGCGCATGGCCAAGGGCACGCAACGCCGCTTCCTGCACCGCTTCACCCAACGTCGGATGCGCATGGATAGTGCCGGCAATGTCTTCCAGCCGAGCGCCCATTTCCAGGCTCTGGCCAAACGCCGTCGACAACTCCGACACGCCCACCCCCACCGCCTGCCAGCCGACAATCACATGATTGTCACGCCGCGCCACGACGCGCACGAAGCCGCTTTTGGATTCCAGCGTCATCGCCCGGCCATTGGCGGCGAACGGGAAGCTGGAAACGATGCAGTCCAGGCCCGCCGCCTTGACGTCGTCCGGGGTCTTGCCGACGACCACCAGTTCCGGGTCGGTGAAGCATACGGCAGCGATGGCGGTCGGGTTGAACTCGCGGGATTTGCCGCTGATCAGTTCGGCCACCATCTCGCCCTGAGCCATGGCCCGGTGCGCGAGCATCGGTTCGCCGCTCAGGTCGCCGATGGCGTACACGTTGCGCATGCTGGTCTGGCAGCGGTTGTCGATCTTGATCGCCGAGCCGTTCATGTCCAGATTCAGCGCTTCAAGGTTCCAGCCCTGGGTGTTCGGCTTGCGACCGACGGCCACCAGCACCTGATCCGTTTCCAGGTTCAGGGTATCGCCACCCGGCTGCAGAACTTGCAAAGTATTACTAGCAGAATCAAAGCCTTGGACGCTGTGCTTCAAGTAAAGCTTCACGCCGAGCTTTTTCAGTTCGTCGTGCACAGGCTGGGTCAGTTCAGCATCGTAGGCCGGCAGAATGCGCTCTTGCGCCTCGACCACGCTCACGTCAGCGCCGAGTTTGCGATAGGCAATCCCCAGCTCCAGGCCGATGTAACCGCCACCGACCACGACCAGGCGTTTCGGCACGGATGTTGGCGCGAGGGCTTCGGTGGAGGAGATGATCGGTCCGCCAATCGGCAGCATCGGCAGGTTCACGCTTTTCGAGCCCGTGGCCAGCACCAGGTGCTCGCACTGGATTCGCGTGTCGCCCACATCAACGGTTTTGCCGTCGATCACTTTCGCCCAGCCTTGAATGACCTGGACTTTGTTCTTTTTCAGCAGCGCCGCGACGCCGGTGGTCAGGCGATCAACGATGCCGTCCTTCCACTCGACGCTCTTGCTGATGTCGAGGGTTGGCGCGGAGACGCTGATGCCCAGCGCCGAGTGCTGGCTGTGGTGTTGTGTCTGGTGAAACTGTTCGGCGACATGGATCAACGCCTTCGACGGAATGCAGCCGATGTTCAGGCACGTACCGCCCAACGATTCGCCTTCCACCAGAATGGTCGAGATGCCCAGCTGGCCAGCACGGATCGCCGTCACATAACCGCCAGGGCCGCCGCCAATGATCAGCAGCGTGGTGTTCAAGGTTTGCATGCCTGCTCCATTAAAATTAGTCCACAAACAGGGTGGCGGGTTGTTCGAGCAGGCCACGAACGGCCTGGATGAATTGCGCCGCGTCCATGCCATCGACCACGCGGTGATCGAAGGAGCTGGAGAGGTTCATCATCTTGCGAATCACGATCTGGCCTTTGACCACCATCGGGCGTTCGACGATTTTGTTGACGCCGACGATCGCCACTTCCGGCAGGTTCAGCACCGGGGTGCTGACGATGCCGCCCAAGGCGCCGAGGCTGGTCAGGGTGATGCTCGAGCCGGACAGTTCATCACGGGCGGCCTTGCCATTCCGTGCGGCCGTGGCCAAACGGGAGATTTCGGCAGCGTTGTCCCACAGGCTGCGGGCTTCGGCGTGACGCACCACCGGCACCATCAAGCCGATGTCGGCTTGGGTGGCGATGCCCACGTGAACCGCGCCGAGGCGGGTGATGACCTGAGCTTCGTCGTCGTAACGGGCATTGATCTGCGGGAAGTCGCGCAGGGCGACAACCAGGGCACGGACCAGGAACGGCAGCAACGTCAGCTTGCCACGGGTTGCACCGTGTTTTTCGTTGAGGTGTGCGCGCAGTTCTTCTACGGCGGTGACGTCGATTTCTTCGACATAACTGAAGTGAGCGGCGCGTTGCGTAGCGTCCTGCATGCGCTGGGCGATCTTGCGGCGCATGCCGATCACCTGGATTTGCTCTTCGTCGTTACGCTGGGCGTAAGCGGCGGCCACGGTCGATTGCGGCTGCTGAGCCTGGGCCACATAAGCATCGAGGTCTTCGTGCAGTACGCGACCGGCAGGGCCGGTGCCACGGACCAGACGCAACTGGATGCCGAGGTCCAGCGCATGTTTGCGCACGGCCGGGGAGGCCAGCGGGCGCTCGTCGGCCTCGCGAGCCACCATTGGGCCTTGGCAAACGGCAGCTCGTGGCGCTGCAGCAGCGACTGGCTTGCTTTCCACCACCGCTGCAACCTTCGGCGTCGCAACCGGTGCTTCTTTAACAGGTGCCGGCTGAGCCGACTCTTTAACGTTGCCTGCGCCTTCGACTTCAATGCTGATCAGGATGCTGCCCACCGCCATGACTTCGCCTGGCTGTCCGCCCAGCGCAATCACCTTGCCATGCACCGGCGAAGGGATGTCGACCATCGCCTTGTCGGTCATCACATCGGCCAGCACCTGATCTTCGACGACCATGTCGCCGACCTTGACGTGCCACACCGACAATTCAACTTCTGCAATGCCTTCACCAATGTCCGGCATTTTAATAACGTGCGTGCCCATTCAGACCTCCATAACCCGTTTCAACGCCGCGCCCACTCGGGACGGACCAGGGAAATACGCCCACTCTTGCGCGTGCGGGTAGGGGGTGTCCCAACCGGTGACGCGTTCGATCGGCGCTTCCAGGTGATGGAAGCAATGCTCTTGCACCAGGGCGACCAGTTCGGCGCCGAAGCCGCAAGTGCGGGTCGCTTCGTGAACGATCACGCAGCGGCCGGTTTTCTTTACCGACTTGACGATGGTGTCCAGGTCCAGCGGCCAAAGGCTGCGCAGGTCGATGACTTCAGCGTCGATCCCGGTTTCTTCCGCCGCGACTTGCGACACGTAAACGGTGGTGCCGTAGGTCAGGATGGTCACGTCCTTGCCGGGACGGGCGATGGCGGCAACGTCCAGCGGCACGGTGTAGTAACCGTCCGGGACCTGGGCGGCCGGGTGTTTCGACCACGGGGTTACCGGGCGGTCGTGGTGGCCGTCGAACGGGCCGTTGTACAGGCGTTTTGGCTCGAGGAAGATCACCGGGTCATCGTTTTCGATGGAGGCGATCAACAAGCCTTTGGCGTCGTAAGGGTTGGACGGCATGACCGTGCGCAAGCCGCAGACCTGGGTGAACATCGCTTCGATACTTTGGCTGTGGGTCTGGCCGCCGTAGATGCCGCCGCCGCAAGGCATGCGCAGGGTCATCGGTGCGGTGAACTCGCCGGCCGAGCGATAGCGCAGGCGCGCAGCTTCGGAAATAATCTGGTCCGAGGCCGGGTAAACGTAATCCGCGAACTGAATCTCGGCCACCGGACGCAGACCGTAGGCACCCATGCCCACGGCAACGCCGACGATGCCGCTTTCTGAGATCGGTGCGTCGAACACCCGGGAAGTGCCGTACTTGGTCTGCAGGCCTTCGGTGCAGCGGAACACGCCGCCGAAGTAACCGACGTCCTGGCCGAACACCACCACGTTGTCGTCACGCTCAAGCATCACATCCATGGCCGAGCGCAGGGCCTGGATCATGGTCATGGTGGTCGTGGTCATGGCGGTTTCCAGCTCAATATTAGTGTTGTGGTCGTTCATGTCAGATCCCCAACTCTTGACGCTGGCGCTTCAAGTGCTCCGGCATCTCTTTATAGACGTCTTCGAACATGGTCGCGGCGCTTGGAATCTGGCCACCGGCCAAGGTGCCGTACTGCTCGGCTTCTTTTTGCGCGGCAATCACTTCGGCTTCCAGTTCGGCGCTGACGGCGACGTGTTCCTCTTCGGACCAGTGACCGATCTTGATCAGGTGCTGCTTGAGGCGCGCAATCGGGTCGCCCAACGGGAAGTAGCTCCAGTCGTCGGCAGGACGGTATTTGGACGGATCATCGGAAGTGGAGTGAGGACCGGCGCGGTAGGTGACCCATTCGATCATGGTCGGGCCGAGGTTGCGGCGGGCGCGTTCGGCGGCCCAGGCAGAGGCGGCGTAGACCGCGACGAAATCGTTGCCGTCGACCCGCAGGGAGGCAATGCCGCAACCGACGCCACGACCGGCGAACGTGGTGGCTTCACCACCGGCAATCGCCTGGAAGGTCGAGATCGCCCACTGGTTGTTGACCACGTTGAGGATCACTGGCGCACGGTAAACGTGAGCGAAGGTGAGGGCGGTGTGGAAGTCGGATTCAGCGGTGGCGCCATCGCCGATCCAGGCCGAGGCGATTTTGGTGTCGCCCTTGATCGCCGAGGCCATGCCCCAGCCCACACCTTGTACGAATTGGGTGGCGAGGTTGCCGGAAATGGTGAAGAAGCCATAGTCCTTGACCGAATACATGATCGGCAATTGACGTCCCTTGAGCGGATCGCGCTCGTTGGACAGCAGTTGGTAGATCAGGTCTACCAGCGGTACATCGCGTGCCATCAGGATGCTTTGCTGACGGTAGGTCGGGAAGCACATGTCATCGACGTTCAGGGCCAGGGCCTGGCCGCTGCCGATGGCTTCTTCGCCAAGGCTCTGCATGTAGAACGACATTTTTTTCTGACGCTGGGCGACGACCATGCGGTTGTCGTAGATCCGCGTCTTGAGCATGGCGCGCATGCCTTTACGCAGGATCTCGGCCGGCACGCCTTCAGCCCATGGGCCGAGGGCATTGCCCTGGTCGTCGAGCACGCGAATCAGGCCCTTGGCCAGGTCGGCGGTGTCGGCGGGTTCAACGTCGATTGGGGGTTTGCGCACCGTGCCTGCATCGGTCAGACGCAGGTAGGAGAAGTCGGTTTTGCAGCCAGGACGGCCCGAAGGTTCGGGAACGTGCAGGTGCAGCGGTTCATACGCTTGGTTCATGGCTTCTACGCTCGATCTTGTGAATTTCTTGTAGTGAGCTGACCGTCATTCTTCGATAAAAGAAATCTTGTCCTACAACAATCATAGGCCCGGCGCAGAAGAATATTTATCTCTGTTTCGTTGCGCCGGAGATCATTTGAGGATAAAAAACCTGCATAAACATAAAAAACAGGTGGTTTTGTCTCATGCGCAAACTGGACCGTACCGATATCGGCATTTTGAACAGCCTTCAGGAGAACGCCCGTATCACCAATGCCGACCTCGCACGCTCGGTGAACCTGTCGCCAACGCCGTGCTTCAACCGGGTCAAGGCAATGGAAGAATTGGGCCTGATTCGCGAGCAAGTGACGCTGCTGGACGCCGACCTGCTGGGGCTGCACGTGAACGTGTTTATTCATGTCAGCCTGGAGAAACAGGTAGAGGAGGCGCTTCAGCATTTCGAGGAAGCGATTTCGGATCGCCCGGAAGTGATGGAATGCTATTTGATGGCGGGCGACCCGGACTATCTGATCCGGGTGCTGGTGCCGACCATTCAGTCGCTGGAACGCTTCATGATGGACTTCCTGACCAAAGTGCCAGGTGTGGCCAACATCCGCTCGAGCTTTGCGCTCAAGCAGGTGCGCTACAAAACCGCGCTGCCATTACCCGCCAACGGCCTAACCCTCAACAACTAAGCGAAATCCCCCTCACCACAACGACAGCTGCTGCAGAGGGGGAAGTCAGAGTTTATTCAGAGGGATTTTCAGGTAGGTCACGCCATTGTCCTCGGCCGGCGGCAGATTCCCCGCCCGTACATTCACCTGAATCGCCGGCAGCAGCAGCGTCGGCATGCCCAGCCCGGCATCGCGCTGGGTGCGCATGGCGACGAATGCCGTTTCATCGATGCCGTCATGGACGTGGATATTGCTTTTGCGTTGCTCGCCCACCGTGGTCATGCAGCGGGATTCGCGGCCTTCGGGCGGGTAGTCGTGGCAGACGTAGAGCCGAACGCTGGCGGGGAAGGCCAGCAGTTTGTGGATCGAGGCGAACATCTGGTGGGCGTTGCCGCCGGGGAAGTCGCAACGGGCAGTGCCCACGTCCGGCATGAACAAGGTATCGCCCGCCAGAATCACATCACCGTCGATCAGATAAGCCATGTCCGCCGGAGTGTGGCCGGGCACATGCAGGGCCGTGGCCTTGAGGTTGCCGATCATGAACGATTCGTCCGGCGCGAACAGATGGTCGAACTGCGAACCGTCGCTGCGAAATTCCGGCTCAAGGTTGAACAGGGTCTTAAACACGCCCTGAACCTTGCTGATCGACTGGCCAATAGCGATTTTCCCACCCAGTTCCCGACGCAAACACGGTGCGGCGGACAGGTGATCGGCATGGGCGTGGGTTTCCAGCAGCCATTGCACCTGCAGCTGATGCTCGCGAACGAAGGCGATGATTTTATCCGCCTGTGTGGTGGCGGTGCGCCCGGCAGCGGGGTCGTAGTCGAGGACCGGGTCGACGATGGCGCATGGGCCGCCGTCACCTTCGTAAATCACGTAGCTGTAGGTCGACGAGGCAGGGTCTAAAAAAGCTTCAATCAAGGCAGGCATGGTGGCCGCTTCTTTCAGGACAAGGCATGAGGGTAGTGTCATTTTCCCTGCGCTGACCAGCCCCCGTGTTAATTGATGAAGGAAAAAAGCCGCACGGGCTCTATCCTGTCAGTCATCGATACCGGGCGTTCCCGGCTATTTTTCACAGATCTCGAGCGTTTTATGTTGTTGGCTAGTTTTTTTGGGGTGGTGATGGGCCTGGTCCTGGGATTGACCGGGGCAGGGGGTGGCATTCTGGCGGTGCCGGCCCTGGTGCTGGGGCTGGGTTTGACCATGACTCAGGCCGCTCCGGTGGCGTTGTTTGCGGTGGGCAGTGCGGCGGCGGTCGGGGCCATTGATGGTTTGCGCCATGGCCTGGTGCGCTATCGCGCCGCGTTGTTGATCGCACTGCTGGGGGCGATTTTTTCGCCGGTGGGCATCTACTTCGCTCATCAGTTGCCGGAAAAAATCCTGATGATTCTGTTCAGTCTGCTGATGGTCATGGTGGCCTGGCGGATGTTGCGTCGCGAGCGCCAGGAAGAAGGACCGAGCGACCACGGCCACGCCAACTGGGGCCAGAAGAACTGCATGCTCGATCAGCAGACCGGGCGCTTTTCCTGGACCGCCAAATGCACCGCGACCCTCGCGGCATTAGGCGCGGTGACCGGTGTGGTCTCCGGGCTGCTCGGGGTGGGCGGCGGCTTCCTGATCGTCCCGGCGTTCAAGCAACTGACCGATGTGCAGATGCGCGGCATCGTCGCCACGTCCTTGATGGTGATCAGCCTGATTTCCGCCATCGGGGTGATCGGCGCGTTTCATGCCGGGGTCAGGATTGATGCATTGGGTGCGACGTTCATTGTTGCCAGCGTGATCGGCATGATCGTCGGCCGACAACTGAGCGCGCGCGTCCCGGCGCGGTCCCTGCAAGTCGGTTTCGCCAGCGTGTGTGTCGTGGTCGCCGCTTACATGCTGTTCAGAGCGGGCGCCTAGGGAGTACCGGTTCCTGTGGCCGCCAGTCTGCCGGGCAGGCGTACATCCTAAGTTCCGGGTCTTGGCGCGACCCGGTCTTACACCGAATTTTCCGCGCATCACCGGCCACTCCAAAGCACTTCAAAACCGCCCCCAAGGCAGCGTATGCCGCCGCCGGTCACCTTTCGATAATCGCCTCCGACATCCAGTCCCCCGCTGCGGAGCGCGTCATGCACAACAATAAGAACTTCAAGCATCGTTACTTGCCTGCCTTTATCGTCAGCCTGTCGACCCTCGGTTTGAGCACGATGGCCGAGGCCGAGATCGTGCTGTACGACAAGGACCAGACCACGTTCTCGACCGACGGTTACATCAACGCCTTCTACGTGAACAGCGATGTAGACCGTGCCGGCGACCAGTACGATCGTCGTCAGGCACGGGTGAAAATGGGCTATCTGCCCAACTACCTGGGCTTCAACATGGGCAAGCAGGTCGATGACCTCAAGCTCGGTGCCCGGGCCTCCTTCTGGGTGACCATCAACGACAGCCAGACCAACGGCACCGACACCGCCATCGACGTGCGGCAGTTCTACGGCACCGTGGCCAATCCGCAATGGGGCGAGGTGCTGATCGGCAAGGACTTTGGCCTATTCGCCCGCTCCAACATTCTGCTCGATGAAATGCTCGCCGGTTACGGCCAGGTCAGCGATACCCTGGGGTTGGTAGATGGTGGCGGCGTGTCGTTCGGCAATATCGGCACCGGTTATCCGTACCCGTTCCCGACCTCGCAGATCACCTATCGCACCCCGGTGATGGAGGGTTTGCGGGTGGCCGTGGGGATTCTCGACCCGGTGGACACCAACGACAGCAGCTCGTTGGGCAAGGCGTACCAGGAGAACCCGCGTACCGAGAGCGAGGTCACCTATCAGTTCGACGTCGCCGGAGCGAAGATTTACAGCTGGGTCAACGGCAGCTACCAGACCTCGGACAATACCGACTCCACCGTCCAGTCCGTCACCTCCAAAGGCGTCGGCTACGGTGTGCAGGCGAAGATGGGTGGGTTGTCGCTGACCGGCTCCGGTTTCCAGGCCAAGGGCATCAATCCGTTCTTCACCAACAACGCCGGCGAACCGACCCTGCGCAACGTCGACAGCGACGGTTACTTGCTGCAGGGCTCGTACAAACTGGGCAAAAACCGCCTGGCCTTGTCTTACGGCAAGACCAATGACGACGGCAATGGTGTGGTCGGCAGCGGCGCGGACTATGAAACCCGCGGCATTGCGTTGTTCCATGACGTCAATGACAACCTCAAACTCGTGGCCGAGTACAACCAGTTCGAAATCAACGGCCACGACACCAGCGCCCAGAACGAAGACACCGATACCTTTGCGGTGGGGGCGGTGTTGAACTGGTAACAAGCTGATCTGCGAACCCTACCCCTGTGGCGAGGGAGCTTGCTCCCGCTGGAGCGCGTAGCGGTCCCTATTCTGGTCGCGCATCGGCCGGTTGGGGGACTGCTGCGCAGTCCAGCGGGAGCAAGCTCCCTCGCCACAAAAGCATCAGCCATCAAGCGCCCGCCCCGCCGACTCTCATCCCATCGAAGCGCCTGACCGCTACCCAAGTAGCATACGTCGCAGCCCGCAGGCTTCGTACACTCGTGTCTCATACACGCGCACCTGCGGGGGTGGTCATGCAGCAGGTCCAGAGTGAAGGGGTGGTCAGCGGCATGTCCCAGGCCACCGATGCCCAGGAAGTGGCTCAGGAGCTCGCGCGGCAGTTATTGCACCCGCATCTGGGTTTCGTGCTGTTCTTCTGCTCCGCCGAGTACGACTTGCAGGCGCTGGGCCAGGCCTTGCAACAGAGCTTCGGCGGCATTCGCCTGGTGGGTTGCACCAGCGCCGGGGAAATCACGCCCTTGGGCTACGGCCGCAATTGCGTGACGGCGGTGGGGTTCGACCATCGGCATTTTTCCATCGACGCTGAACTGATCTGCGAGATGGAACGCTTCAGCCTGATCGACGCCCAGCAAATGGTCGAGCGCCTGGTCAGTGGCTGTCGCAGCAACACCCTGGCGCCGATCAAGGGCAACAGCTTTGCCCTGACCTTGCTCGATGGTCTGTCCAGCCGTGAAGAAATGGTCCTCGCTGCGTTGAGCGCGGCGTTGGGCGACATCCCGCATTTCGGCGGTTCGGCCGGCGACGACAACTACCTGACCCACACCCACGTCTATTTTAATGGCGAGTTCCACAGCGGCGCGGCGGTGGTGGTGCTGGTTAACACCTGGCTGGATTTCGAAGTTTTCACTACCCATCACATTCTGCCCCGAGCAGAAAAATTGGTGGTCACCGGAGCCGACAGCGCCTCGCGCCGGGTCTTTGAACTGAACGCCGAGCCGGCTGCCGAGGAGTACGCCCGACACATCGGCGTGCCGGTGGCCGAACTCGATCACCGGGTCTTTGCCGCACACCCCTTGGCGGTGCGGATCAACGATCAGTATTACGTGCGGGCGATCCAGCAGGTCCATCCAGACCTGAGCCTGAGTTTCTACTGCGCCGTGGAAAACGGCATCGTCCTCACCGTCATGACTCCCGGCCCGATGCTGCCGAACCTGCAAACCCTGTTTGAAGGCTTGCAGGAGCGTCTTGGCGATCTACTGCTGACCATCGGCTGCGACTGCTTTCTCAGGCGTCTGGAACTGGAAGACGGCGGCAGCCTGGAGCAGATCGGCACGTTTTTGCGTGACCAACGGGTGATGGGTTTCAACACCTACGGAGAACAGTTCAATGGCATGCACATCAACCAGACCTTCACCGGGGTTGCCATTGCCCGAGGCCGGTCCCCTGGACATCGCTGAGCTCCAGGCGCAGCTCGCCAGCCTGCGCCACGACAATCAGAAACTGCAGCGCATCAACGGCGCGCTGATCGAACGGATCGAATCCGGCGTCACGCGCGGCAATGATCCCTACGCGGCCTTCCAGCATTCGGTGGTGCTGGCCGAACAGGTGCGTGAGCGCACCGACGCCTTGAACCAGGCCATGGCCGAACTCAAGTCGGGCAATCACTTGCTCAGCGAAGCGCGCCTGCGGGCGGAAACCGCGCATCAGCATTTGATCGATGCCATCGAGAGCATCTCCGATGCCTTTGTGCTGTTCGATGCCGACCAGCGCATCGTCTTGTTCAACAGCCGTTTCAAGGCGTTCTGGAGCAACAGCCGGGTGCGCATCAACGCCGGCATGCGCCTGGTCGAGGTCAAGCGCCTGATGTCCGTCACCGGGTTGTTCACTGAAGAACCGCGCGGGCATGCTGACGAAAACCTCATCTATCGCTTGCAGGACGGCCGCTGGCTGCAAGTCAGCGAACGGCCCACCCAGGAAGGTGGGCGGGTGATCCTCTTTACCGACATAACCGACGTCAAACTCAGCGAAACCATGCGCCGCGAGCAAGCCGTGGCGCAGAAATCGCACTTGCTGCAACGGGCGGTCGACAACCTGTCCCAAGGCGTGGCCATGGTCAATGCCGAAGGCATCCTGGAACTGTGGAACCGGCGTTTCCTCGAACTCAGCGGGCTGGCTCCGGTGGCGGCCCATCGGCCGTTTGCCGAAGTGATTGCCGACAGCGAGTTGAACCTGCTGACCCCGGCCAGTCGCGATGCCAACGGGCGGCACGTGCAGGAATGCGAGCAGCGCCTCTACGATGGCCGGGTGCTGGAAATTCGCACGCATCCGTTGCCCACTGGCGGCTTCGTCAACACCTTCACCGACATCACCGAACGCTACCAGCACGCCGAAGCCCTCAGCGAAAGCGAGCGCTGGATTCGCCTGATCACCGACCATGTCCCCGCGCTGATCGCCTACCTCAATGCCGATCTGGTCTACGAATTCACCAACAAGGTCTACGAAGAATGGTACTGCTGGCCTCGCGGCGTGATGCTCGGGCAGAGCCTGCGCGAAGTTCACAGCGAGCAGCATTACCAGCGACTTGAGGCCTACGTGGCCCGGGCCTTGGCCGGTGAGAGCGTGACGTTCGAGTTCGCCGAAACCAACATCAACAATCAGGAACGCTACATGCTGCGCTCCTACGTGCCCAATCGCCTGGCCACCGGGGAAGTGGTGGGGATTTTCGTGTTGATCCGCGACATCACCGAGCGCCGCCGCACGGCCGAGGCGCTGCACCAGGCCTATCAGAATCTCGAGTTGCGGGTGCGCGAACGCACCACCGAACTGACCACCCTCAATGACCAATTGCTGCGCGAAATCGACGAGCGCCGACGCGTGGAATCGCGTTTGCGAGAGGCCAAGCTTGAGGCGGAGCAGGCCAACCTGTCGAAGACCAAGTTTCTTGCCGCCGTGAGTCACGACCTGCTGCAACCGCTCAACGCGGCTCGACTGTTCACCAGCGCTTTGCTGGAACGGCGCGAGCCGGTGGCCAATGCGATTTTGGTGCGCAATGTCAGCAATTCGCTGGAGGACGTGGAGAACCTGCTAGGCACGCTGGTGGACATTTCCAAACTGGATGCTGGGGTGATCAAGGCCGACATTGCGCCGTTCGCCCTGAGCGAACTGCTGGAAAACCTTGCGGCCGAGTACACCCAGGTGGCCCGCAGTGAAGGGCTGGAGCTGCATTTCATCCCGTGTTCGGCGCTGGTGCGCAGCGACATCCAGTTGCTCGCGCGGATCCTGCGCAATCTGTTGAGCAACGCCATTCGTTATACCTACAGCGGTCGCGTGGTGCTCGGGTGTCGGCGTCATCATCAGCGGTTGACGATCGAGGTCTGGGACAGCGGGATGGGCATTGCCGAAAATCGACTGGAAGAGATTTTCCAGGAGTTCAAGCGCGGCGATGTGCAGCGCCCGGACCAGGACCGTGGGTTGGGTCTGGGGCTGGCCATTGTCGAGAAGATTGCCGGGATTCTCGGTCACCGCATTCATGTGCGTTCGTGGCCGGGCAGGGGTTCGATGTTTTCCGTCGAAGTACCCTTGAGCGCCACGGCACCCAAGGCTCAACCGGCATTGCTGATGAGTGAGCCGATGCTGGAACGCCTGCGCGGGGCGCGGGTGTGGGTGCTGGATAACGACGCGGCAATATGCGCGGGCATGCGCACGTTGCTGGAAGGGTGGGGATGCCGGGTGGTCACGGCCCTGTCGGAGCAAGACTTGGCGCGGCAGGTGGACAACTATCACGAGGAAGCCGACCTGCTGATCGCCGACTATCACCTGGATGACGAGCAGAACGGCGTCGATGCTGTGGCCCGGATCAACGCCCGGCGCGGTTCAGCAATCCCGGCGATGATGATTACCGCCAACTACAGCAATGAGCTGAAGCAGCAGATTCGTGAGTTGGGGCACACGTTGATGCACAAACCGGTAAGGCCGATGAAGCTCAAGACCGCGATGAGTCATCTGCTAGGCCGGCCCTGAATTTTCTGGTGATTGTGCTGGCCTCATCGCGAGCAGGCTCGCTCCCACAGTGGATCTGCGTCGTACACAGATTCTGTGACCGATGCAGTTCAATGTGGGAGCGAGCCTGCTCGCGATGAAATCGACGCGGTTTCAACGCCGCAGATAAGACCCGAAATCAATATCCCCGGCACTCAGAATCGCCTGCACCCGGTTGTGCACGTTGAGTTTGCGCAGAATCGCCGAAACATGCGCCTTGACCGTGGTTTCGGCGATTTCCAGGGTGTAGGCGATCTGCTTGTTCGATTCGCCCTTGGTCATGCGTTCGAGCACCAGCAACTGCTTGCGGGTCAAGGCCTGTAGCAGTTCCGGCGGGAAACTCGGGTTGTCATTCATGCGCCGGTGGGTGCCGCATTTTTGCGTGCGGATGATGTCCGGCGGCAAGTACACATTACCATTGAGGATCTGCTGGATGGCCTCGGTCATCTGCACCCGGGGCGAGGATTTGGTGATGAACCCCACCGCGCCATAGGTGATGGCTTGCAGCACGATCTGCTTGTCCTGCTCGGCTGAAACGATCACCACCGGAATGGTCGGCGCCTCGTTGCGCAGGTTGATCAGGCCATTGAGGCCGTGCATGCCGGGCATGTTCAGGTCGAGCAGGATCAGGTCCAGGTCGTCGTGTTCCTGAGTCAGCAGCAGGGCGCTGTCCAGGTCAGCGGTTTCCATCACCTCGCTGCCCGGAAAACCATCGCTGATGACGTTATGAATGGCTTCGCGAAACAGCGGGTGATCGTCGGCAATCAGAATTTTGTACATAGCCTTTCACCTCATTATTTTGATTAGGGTGTGGCAACAACACGCACGCGTAAAGGTCAGGGGAAGGGCTCGGGCTGGGCGGGCGTCACGGGCAGATTGGCGGCTTGCCAGGCATCCAGACCGTCGCGATACCAATACAGTGTCTTATAGCCCATGGCCGCGGCGCGTTTTACCGCATTCCAGCTCAGCCAGCAGTCGGCGCGGCAGTAGAAGACCAGCGGTTGCGCGAGGTCTCCTGCGGTCAATGCGTTCAGGTTACGCGCAAAATAGCCCTGCCAGTCAGGTGTCAGGTCGCCGTCGCCGGTATTGGCCAGCCAATGGCTGCCGGGCAGGTTCTCGTGGGGTTGGTCTTCGATGAAACGTCCTTGCAGCCATTGGCGGCGGTAGACGTCGATCAGCACCGGACGCGGTGTCTGGGTGAGCAGGGTTTGCAGGGCGGCGGTGTCGATGATGGCCGCGCCTTGAAGCTGATTCGGGGTCGGGCTGCGGTAAAGGCCGATGCGATAGCCGTCGGCGGAGAACAGCGGCGTATCGGCGTGCGCGGCGCCCAGCAACAGGCTCAGCGACAGCACAGCAAGGGAAGGGCGCAACAGACAACGTTGGGCACGCGGCATGGGGTTCAATCCTTATAGTTATGAACCCATTACATGCCAGTCTCGGGGCATTGGGAATGCGACGATAGACAGGAAAACCAGTACTAAAGTAGTAATTTCACCCTGCCTGTCCAACACAAATCCCCTGTGGGAGCGGGCTTGCTCGCGAAAGCGTCCATTCAGTCGACAACGATGTGTCTGACACACCGCTTTCGCGAGCAAGCCCGCTCCCACAGGGGGAGTTGTGGTGTCAGTTGGTTTTGCGCAGGGCGGCGTGTTGCGGGTTGAAGGTGAGGACGGCAAGCAGGGCGAACAGCAACGTCAGCCCCGCGGACACCGCCAGCGCCAGCGGATTGAAGCGTTCATACAAGGCAAACCGCACCAGCTCCACCGCGTGGGTAAACGGGTTCAGCGCGCACAGCCAGTACAGCCACTCGCTGGACTCGCGCATCTTCCACAGCGGATACAACGCCGACGACAGGAAAAACAACGGGAAGATCACGAAATTCATCACCCCGGCAAAGTTCTCCAGTTGCCGGATCGCATTGGACAGCAGCAGGCCCAGCGCACTGAGCATCAACGCCACCAGCAACAACGCCGGCAAGGCGAGCAACAGCCCCATGGCCGGTGGCTGCACGCCGTACACCCAGGCAATCGCCAGAAAGGCATACACCTGCAACAGCGAAATCAGCGAAGTGGCCAGCAGTTTGCTGCACAGCAGGAAAGTCCGGGGCAAGGGGCTGGTCAGCAGCACGCGCATGCTGCCCATCTCCCGGTCGTAGACCATCGACAGCGAACCCTGCATGCCGTTGAACAACAGGATCATGCAGGCCAGCCCCGGGATGATGTAGACCTCATAGGGAATGTAAGTGTCGTAGGGCTCGATGATCGCGATCCCGAGGGCCGCGCGAAAACCGGCGGCGAACACCAGCAGCCACAGCAGTGGCCGCACCAGCGCACTGAGAAACCGCGTGCGCTGCAACACAAAACGCAGCCATTCACGCAGCACGATGCCGCTGAAGCATTGCCAATACGCATTCATCGGACGGCTCCTGATGTCGTCAAACGGGTGAAGGCCGAACCGAGGTCGCCGCCATGCGCCTGGCTCAAGGCATCAGCCCGCCCGCTGGCCACAAGACGGCCCTGATGAAGAATCAGCAAGTCGTCGCTCGGCTGCACTTCATCCAGCAAATGGGTGGTCCAGAGCACGCTGATGTGCTGCTCGCGGCACAGACCTCGGATGTGTTGATTGAGCGCCAGGCGGCTGGCCGGGTCGAGGCCTACGCTGGCCTCGTCGAGCAGCAACAGCCGTGGCTCATGCAGCAAGGCACGGGCAATTTCCACCCGGCGACGGTGGCCGCCATTGAGTTCGCGGACCCGTTCGCGACGGCGATCGGTCAGCGCCTGGCGGGCCAACTCGGCGTCGACCCGCAGGCCAGTCTGACGCCGGGACATGCCATGCAGCGCGGCGTGATAACGCAGGTTCTGCTCGACGCTGAGGTCCAGGTCCAACGTGCTTTGCTGAAACACCACGCCCAATTGCTTGAGCGCCGGACGTGCCGCGTTGCGCAACGAACAGCCGCCAACCCGGATGTCTCCGCGCTGCAAATCATAGAGCCGAGTGAGCAGGGCAATCAGCGTCGATTTGCCCGCGCCGTTCGGCCCCAGCAACGCCGCGAATCGCCCGGGAGCCAGGCTGAAACTCACCTGCCGCAAGGCCTCCCGCGCGCCATAGGCGAAGCTCAGTTCGCTGACTTCCAGTGCGTTCATGGCGTCACCACCACGCCCCACGGATAGCGCCCGACTTTTACCGATTTGGTGACCTTGAGGCTGTCGACATCAATCACCGACACATCGCCACTGACGCCGTTGGTGGCCAGCAACTGCTTTTGATCGGGGGTAAACGACATCTGCCAGACGCGCCGGCCAACCAAAAGGTAATCAAGAATCTCGAAGGTCTTGGCGTCAATCACCGCCACATGATTGGCCGGCCCGAGCGCGACGAAACCGTACTTGCCGTCGGCGCTGAGCTTGATCCCCACCGGTTGGACTTTGTCTGGGTGCACGCCCTTGATCTGGAAGGTCAGGGTCTTGAGGACCTTGCGGGTGGCGACGTCGAGAATCGTCACTGTCCCGCCAATTTCCGCCGAGGCCCAGAGTTGCGAACCTTCAGGTGAAAACTCGACGAAACGCGGCCGCTGATCGACCAGGGTGCTGTCAGCCAGGGTCTGGGTGCTGGTGTCGATCCAGTGCAGCATGTTGGTGGTTTCGCTGGTGTTCACCGCCCACTTGCCGTCGGGGCTGACGGCCATGCCTTCGGGTTCGACGCCGACGCTGATCTGGCCCAGCACCTTGGAAGTTTCGGTGTCGATCACGGTCACCAGCGCATCGTCCTCGTTGGAAACGTACAACCAGCGATTGTTGGGATGCAGGGCGAACTGCTCGGGGTCCTTGCCCGATGGCAATTCCTTGATGATCTTGCGCGTGGCGACGTCCATCACCTGGACCCGGTCCGAGTCACTGGCGCAGATGTACAGCAGCTTGTTGTCGTGGGACAGCAGCAAACCGCGCGGGCGCTGGCCGACGGGCAGGGTGTCGGTGACTTGCAGGGTTTGCAGGTCGATCAGGCTCAGGCTGTTGTCTTTTTCGTTGGAGACCCAGGCGGTAGAGGCGACGGCGTGCCCGGCGGCGAGCAGCAAGGCGCAAGAGAGCAGGGTGCGGCGCATGATGGATTCCTTTTTGTTGTAGTTGTTGTGGCGGATCAGGGGAAGCGGCAGCTGACCTCGGGCTTGTCGTAGCCGAGGCTGTCCATTTCGTTGACGGGGTGCAGGAAACCGTCTTGCGGCGACGTGCTGACCAAGGCCCGGGGCTGGACGATGGGAATCGGTTGGCGCAACTGGCCGTTCCACGGGCGATAACTGAGCTTGCGACCCTTGAATCCGTCCAGCGGCAATTGATCGCTGATTTCCAGCGTGCGGATCGCCACCGGATCGACCTGCCGCAGTTTGCTCACCGCACTGGCGATGCTGCGCACGGCGATCCAGGCGGCGAAGTCGCGGTCATTCATCCAGCGCCCGGCCAGGGCTTCGAAGCGTTTCTGCAATTGGGCGGCGCCGTAGGTTTCCACGGTTTTGTGCCATCCCACCGGGGTCAGGCCCTGTGTGCCGGCGACCGGCCGTGGGTACCAGGTCTGGTAGGGCACGTACTCGCCGAAATCGCCGCGTTCGTCCGCCACCAGCACCACATCGTATTCGGCGGTCTGGGTGAACAGCGGCATGTCGGCCTGGGCGCTGCGACGCTGATCGTTGTCGAAACTCCAGGCTTTTTCCGCAACCAGTTTCAGGCCGAAGCGTTTGGCGGCGCGGCGCAGGGCGGCGGCATAGGCCTGATCGTCCGGGGTCGGGCCGACGATCAGCAGCGCCCGTTGCCATTTACGCACCACCAGAAACTGCGCCAGGGCATCGGCGAGCATCGCCCGGCTCGGCAGGCTGTGCAGCACGTTTGGCAAGCAGTCGGTGGTGCGCAGGCTGTCATCCGGGCTACCGGCGTTGAACAGCAAACTGTCGGTCAGCACGGCGCTGAGCCGGCGCAGTGTCTCCACCGGCGCATTCACCACAAACAGGCGCAGACCCCGTGCGTGCTGGGCCTTGGCCGCTTCGATCAGGGCATCCGGGCTGTCGGCATTGGCGGTGACGAGGCTGTAACTCTGGTTGAGAAAACGCCCGGTGCTGTTGCTGTCGGTGATCGCCAGTTCGGCGCCGCGAAGCCCGGCATCGACCGGTTCGGGAATCACGTTCGACAGCAGCGGGCCGGGGTCAGGCCGATAGCCCAGGTAGCCGATCTGCACCTGCAACGGCGCATCCGCGGCCTGGCTCTGCGTCGCGAGCCCGGCGGCGCAGGCAATCGCCAGCAGGTAGATCAGGGCGTAAGGGGCAAGCTTTCGCATAACGGCACTCCATTACAGGTAGCGCCAGCATAGGAAGCCTGCGAGGCAGAATGAAATATGCAGAAAGTACCAGTCAGGCAGTACCAAGGTAGTAGCTCGCCCGGGGCGGCGCGGTTCTAGCATGGGCAATCACGGGCATCACACTGGAGGAGATCGACCATGCGAATTCTCAAAGCGCTGCTCCTGCCGTTGTTGTTGATCCTGACCCTGATCGGTGTCGACAAGCTCCAGGGCCCCCGCCCGGCGCCGTTGCTGGTCTTGCCCGCGACACCGGAGCGCTAGGCGTGTCAGTCACTGTGGTGGATCAACCTGCGAGTCTGCGGTTTTTTCGCCGTGATCATGCGGGTGGTGCGTCACAAGCCCTACTACCAAGGGATTAGACGGCGGCCACCAAAGCAGTATGGGGATTGTGCGAGGCCGGTACCAAGATGGGTGCCATAGCCTCTTCAACGAGGTTTTGCGTGCAATCTTGAGGGCATAACAATGACAACAAAACGCAACGCCTTACTCGTTGCCGGAGTGCTGGCAGGTTTCATCAGTGCAGGTTCGGTCTGGGCCCACGGCAACGTGGTCCCCCAGGCTGTCGAAACGTCTGGCCTGACCCCGATCAAGGACGCAGGCGTCAAGGTCGATGCAGATGGCTGGGCAGCGGTGAACCCTTACCGCTCCACCCCGGAACACGATAAGGCCGTGGAAATCGGCTCTTCGGCCTACAACCAGAACTGCGCCGCGTGTCATGGCCTGGAAGCCAAGTCCGGCGGCATCGCCCCCGATCTGCGCATGCTCGATGTCGGTGACGCGGGCGATGAATGGTTTGTCGAGCGCGTGCGTAACGGTGCGGTACGAGATGGCCGGGTCTACATGCCGAAGATGGCGGATTACTTGAGCCAGGAAGCGTTATGGGCTGTGCGCACCTACCTGGACAGCGTTCACGTCGAGGAGTAATCCATGCGCCTGCTCGCTGTGTTGATCAGCGCTGTGTTGCTGTGCTGCCAAACGGTGCAGGCGCAGGTCCGTACCTATGACGAAATGATCGCTGCCGGGGAGCTGAAAGTGGCGGTCTACAAGGACTTCGCTCCCTACAGTTTTGAAGATGCCGGCCGGCCTCGCGGGGTTGATGTCGAACTCGCCGAAGCCTTGGCCAAAGCGCTTGGCGTGCGCCTGACGCTGATCTGGGCGCCCGCCGGCGAGAAGCTCGATGACGACCTGCGGGACTACATCTGGCGGGCCAGTCAGCTGCACGATTTGCAGTTGGCCGACCTGATGATGCGCGTGCCCTACGATCGCGATTACGCGCAAAAACGCAACGAACTGGGTGAGCTGGAAAACGGTCATGTGGTGATGTTCGGGCCGTACCAGAACGAACAATGGCAAGTCGCCTATGATCGCCGCCGTCTCGACAAGGTGGGCAGCGTCGCGGTGTTCGAGCACCACCCGATTGGCGTCGAAGTCGACAGCGTGCCGTCGTTCTACCTGACCTCGGTGTTCAACGGCATGCTCGCCGGCAAAACCCACCACTATCCCGGTGTACCCCAAGCCTTCGCGGCGATGAAGGCCGGTGAAGTCGATGCGGTGATGGCCATGCGTGGCGAGATCGACTGGCAAGTGCACGAAGCCCACGATCCGCAAGTGGCGCTGGCGGAAAACGCCTACCCGAACATGGGCAAGCAACTCTGGGAGATCGGCATGGCGGTGCACGAAAGCAACCGGCAACTGGCCTACGCCGTGGAAGAGGCGCTGGAGGGCTTGATCCGCGAGGAGGTGGTCAAGACCATTTATGGTCATTACGGCCTGCGCTATGACGTGCCCGAGATGTACCAACCGTGAACTGGCGAGCGAGTTGCCTGTTGCTCTGCTGGTTGCCCCTGGCGGCGCACGCTGGCGATATCGAACCGGGCAAAGACCCGGTGCCCTCGGTGATGTGGGCCTTCTACCACAAGCAAATACTTGGCAATGCGCCGTTCGTGTTCGATAACCGGGTCAAGCTGCTGGCGCCGCCGTTCGCCGAAGATGCCCGGCAAGTGCCGCTGGAAATCGACGCCCGGGCGTTCAAAGGCGAAGTGGTGAAAATCCTCGCCTGGGCGGAACTCAATCCGCTGCCGAAGATTGTCGATTTCCAACCGATAGACCGCGTGCTGCCGTGGCTGTCGATCCGCATCCGTATCGAGCAAGCCACGCCGTTGCGCGCGGCGGTGCTGACCCGCGATGGGCTCTGGCATGTCGGCTCTACGTTGATCGATGCGGCGGGCGGCGGATGCACCGCGCCCAGCGTCGTGCGCACCGAGCCAGGCTGGGAAGACCACGTCGGCGAAGTATTGGGCGGTCGTTATCCGCGCGGTGAGTTCAGCCGGGTGCGCTTGCAAGTGGCGCACCCGATGGACAACGGCATGGTCAGCGGCATCCCGGAATTTTTCATCAACCATGCCGAGCTGCGCGACGGGAACGATCAGCTGCTGGCCCGACTGGAGCTGTTTCCCGCCGTCAGCGAAAACCCCAACCTGGCCTTCGACATCGAAGGGGCAGGGCAGACGCGCCTGTTGCTGCGTGACAACAGCGGCAATCAATTCGATGCGGCCATACCCTGACCCCAAGGAGCGCGTGATGCGCTGGATGCTGCTGTTGTTCATGAGCCTGAGCCTGCCGGCACTGGCGGACCTCGACTACGTGCTCAAGCCCCGAAAGATCGCCCAAGATACCTGGCTGCTAGAAGGCAACACCGACAATTTCGCCAAGGCCAACGGCGGCAACATCGTCAATACCGCGTTTATCGTCACTGAACGCGGGGTGGTGGTGATCGACACCGGGCCGTCCAGACGCTATGGCGAAGCGATGCGCAAAGCCATTGCCGCGACCACCGATAAGCCGGTGATTGAGGTTCTGCTGACCCATCACCACCCGGACCATGTGCTGGGCAACCTGGCCTTCAGTGATGTGCCGATCGGTGCATTGGCCGGCACCACCGAGCTGTTGCATCGGCAGGGCGACGCCATGGCCGAGAATATGTATCGACTGGTGGGGGACTGGATGCGCGGCACCGAAGTGGTGCTACCGACCCGGACGCTGAACCCCGGCGTATTGAGTTTTGGGAATCACGATCTGCGCCTGCTGAGCCTGGGTGGGCACACCGGTGCGGATCTGGCTATTCTCGACCAGAAAACCGGCGTGCTGTTTGCCGGGGACCTGGTGTTTTACCAACGGGCGCTGACCACGCCCAACAGCCCGGGGCTGTCGGTGTGGCTGGCGGACATCGCCACGCTTCAAGGCCTGCCGTGGACGCTGATCGTGCCCGGCCATGGACCGGTGGCCAGCGATCAGCAACCGTTCGAGCAAATGCGCGACTATCTTGGCTGGCTCGATCAGATCATGCGCGACGGCGCCTCCAATGGCAGCGACATGAGCGAGATGATCCGCAGTCCCATTCCCGAGCGGTTTGCTGGCATCAGCCTGAGTCGCTATGAGCTGATTCGCAGCGTCAGTCATCTGTATCCGCGCTATGAGCGCGCACAGATGACCCGAGTCGATTCCACCGCCGACAAATGACTCACACAAATCCCTGTGGGAGCGGGCTTGCTCGCGAAGGCGTCGTGTCAGGCAATATTAATATCAACTGATACACCGCCTTCGCGAGCAAGCCCGCTCCCACAGGGGACTGGTGTCGATCACCCAATTCGGTGTTGATCTCCTCCGACCCGGTACTAAGGAACTAGCAATCTCAACACTGCGGGCAATTGTTCCAAAGGCGGCGGCGCCGAAGAATCTGCACCAGACCGGGAAAATTTCCCGGGTATAACAAAAACCGCAGAGGCAGCCGTCATGACCGAACCCGCACGTCGCCAACCCTTCGTCTTGAGCTTACTGCTCAGCGCCATGCTGTTGTCCGCCACCGCGCTGGCCGGCGTCACCGACCAGGACATTCTCCAGGACCCCAAGAACCCGGAGCAGATCGTCACCAACGGTCTGGGCGTCCAGGGTCAGCGCTACAGCCCGCTGGACACCCTCAACGTCGACAACGTGAAGGACTTGCGCCCGGTCTGGGCGTTCTCCTTCGGCGGGGAAAAACAGCGCGGTCAGCAAGCACAGCCGATGATCAAGGACGGCGTGATGTACATGACCGGTTCCTATTCGCGGGTGTTTGCGGTGGATGCGCGCACCGGCAAGAAGCTCTGGCAATACGATGCGCGCCTGCCCGATGACATCCGTCCCTGCTGCGACGTGATCAACCGTGGCGTCGCGCTGTACGGCGACCTGGTGTTCTTCGGCACCCTCGACGCCAAGCTTGTGGCCCTGAACAAGGACACCGGCAAAGTGGTCTGGAGCAAGAAAGTTGCCGACCACAAAGAAGGCTATTCAATCAGCGCCGCGCCGCTGGTGATCAACGGCAAACTGATCACTGGCGTGGCCGGTGGTGAATTCGGCGTGGTCGGCAAGATCGAAGCCTACGACCCGAAAAACGGCGACCTGCTGTGGACCCGACCCACGGTGGAAGGCCACATGGGTTACACCTACAAGGACGGTAAAGCGGTAGAGAACGGCATCTCCGGCGGCGAAGCCGGCAAGACCTGGCCGGGTGACCTGTGGAAAACCGGCGGCGCGGCACCTTGGCTCGGCGGTTACTACGACCCGGAAACCAATCTGCTGCTGTTCGGCACCGGCAACCCGGCACCGTGGAACTCGCACCTGCGTCCTGGCGACAACCTCTACTCATCGTCGCGCCTGGCGCTCAACCCGGACGACGGCACCATCAAGTGGCACTTCCAGAGCACGCCCCACGACGGTTGGGACTATGACGGCGTGAACGAGCTGGTGTCGTTCAACTACACCGAAGGCGGCAAAGAAATCAAAGCCGCTGCGACCGCCGACCGTAACGGTTTCTTCTACGTGCTGGACCGCACCAACGGCAAATTCATTCGCGGCTTCCCGTTCGTGGACAAGATCACCTGGGCCACCGGCCTGGATAAAGAGGGCCGGCCGATCTACAACGAAGCCAGCCGCCCTGGTGCGCCAGGCACCGAAGCCAAAGGCAGTTCGGTGTTCGTAGCACCTGCGTTCCTCGGCGCGAAAAACTGGAT
The DNA here is from genome assembly GCF_059695705.1 of Pseudomonas sp. LBUM1669. Taxonomy (NCBI): domain Bacteria; kingdom Pseudomonadati; phylum Pseudomonadota; class Gammaproteobacteria; order Pseudomonadales; family Pseudomonadaceae; genus Pseudomonas; species Pseudomonas sp. LBUM1669. The sequence goes on from NZ_CP166784.1 coordinate 2,889,465, forward strand.
GCCGATGGCCTACAACAAGGACACCGGGCTGTTCTACGTGCCGTCCAACGAGTGGGGCATGGACATCTGGAACGAAGGCATCGCCTACAAGAAAGGCGCGGCGTTCCTCGGCGCCGGTTTCACCATCAAACCGCTGAACGAAGACTACATCGGCGTGCTGCGCGCCATCGATCCTAAGACCGGCAAGGAAGTCTGGCGCCACAAGAACTACGCGCCGCTGTGGGGCGGCGTGCTGACCACCAAGGGCAACCTGGTGTTCACCGGTACGCCGGAAGGTTTCCTGCAGGCGTTCAACGCCAAGACTGGCGAGAAAGTCTGGGAATTCCAGACCGGTTCCGGCGTCCTCGGCTCGCCTGTGACCTGGGAAATGGATGGCGAACAGTACGTCTCGGTGCTGTCCGGCTGGGGCGGTGCTGTGCCGCTGTGGGGCGGTGAAGTGGCCAAGCGCATCAAGGACTTCAACCAGGGCGGGATGCTCTGGACCTTCAAGCTGCCCAAAGACCTGGTCGTGGCCAAACACTGATCTAAATACCTACACAACCTGTGGCGAGGGAGCTTGCTCCCGCTCGGCTGCGAAGCAGTCGTAAACCGGCCAGCGCGGTGTGACAGATAAACCGCAGCGTCTGGGTTTGGGAGTGCTTCGCCCTCCAGCGGGAGCAAGCTCCCTCGCCACAAAAGCCTGCTGATACCGGGGCACCTTCTACTACCAAATAACGAGAATCCCCCTGCCAACGGCGCATTCGTCTGGCACGCGGGGCTCTCTACTATCGGTTCATCGCCTGTTTGCCCGACAGGCATCGACCCAGACAGAGGCCCACCATGATCTACGCACAACCTGGAACACCCGGCGCCGTCGTTTCCTTCAAAGCGCGCTACGGCAATTTCATCGGCGGCGAGTTCGTTGCCCCGGTCAATGGCGAGTACTTCACCAACACCTCGCCGGTCACCGGTGAAGTGATCGCCGAATTCCCTCGTTCCAACGCCGCCGACATCGAAAAAGCCCTCGACGCAGCCCATGCGGCGGCGGATGCCTGGGGCAAGACCTCGGCCCAGGATCGTTCGTTGGTGCTGCTGAAAATCGCCGACCGCATCGAACAGAACCTGGAAATCCTCGCCGTCACCGAAACCTGGGACAACGGCAAGGCCGTGCGCGAAACCCTGAATGCCGACGTTCCACTGGCCGCCGACCACTTCCGTTACTTCGCCGGTTGCATCCGCGCTCAAGAAGGCGGCGCCGCCGAGATCAACGAGCTGACCACCGCCTATCACTTTCACGAGCCGCTGGGCGTGGTCGGGCAGATCATCCCTTGGAACTTCCCGCTGCTGATGGCCGCGTGGAAACTCGCCCCGGCCCTGGCTGCCGGCAACTGCGTGGTGCTCAAACCCGCCGAACAGACGCCGTTGTCGATCATGGTCTTCGCCGAGCTGATCGCCGACTTGCTGCCACCCGGCGTGCTGAACATCGTCCAGGGTTTCGGTCGCGAAGCGGGTGAGGCGCTGGCCACCAGCAAGCGCATCGCCAAGATCGCCTTCACCGGTTCCACGCCGATTGGCGCGCACATCATGAAATGCGCGGCCGAGAACATCATTCCAAGTACTGTAGAGCTGGGCGGCAAGTCGCCGAACATCTTCTTCGAAGACATCATGCAAGCCGAGCCGCAGTTCATCGAGAAAGCCGCCGAAGGCCTGGTGCTGGCGTTCTTCAATCAGGGCGAAGTCTGTACCTGTCCATCCCGGGCTCTGGTGCAGGAATCGATCTACGACGACTTCATGAAAGTGGTGATGACGAAGATCGTCAAGATCAAGCGCGGCAACCCGCTGGACACTGAAACCATGGTTGGCGCCCAGGCGTCCGAGCAGCAATACGACAAGATCCTCTCGTACCTGAAAATTGCCCAGGAGGAGGGTGCCGAGCTGCTCACCGGCGGCGCGGCCGAGCGTCTGGAGGGCGACTTGTCCAGCGGTTATTACATCCAGCCGACCCTGCTCAAGGGCCACAACAAAATGCGCGTGTTCCAGGAGGAAATCTTTGGCCCGGTAGTAGGCGTCACCACGTTCAAGGACGAAGCCGAAGCCCTGGCGATTGCCAACGACAGCGAATTCGGCCTCGGCGCCGGTCTGTGGACCCGCGACATCAATCGTGCCTACCGCATGGGCCGGGCGATCAAGGCCGGACGTGTGTGGACCAACTGCTACCACCTGTACCCGGCGCATGCGGCGTTCGGTGGCTACAAGAAGTCCGGTGTCGGCCGTGAAAACCACAAGATGATGCTCGACCATTATCAGCAGACCAAAAACCTGCTGGTGAGCTACGACATCAACCCGATGGGGTTCTTCTAACCCGCAAGAACACCGCAAAACCCTGTGGGAGCGGGCTTGCTCGCGAAGGTTGCGTCACATTCAACATATGGGTTGACTGACACACCGCCTTCGCGAGCAAGCCCGCTCCCACATTGGTTTTTTGTGTGCTTGAAGACCCCCTACCAACGCACGCCGCCACCTCGTTCCAAAGTAGCATTCGATCACTTGGCGCCCCGTGCATTAATGGCTTTACCGGAATGTCCCGGCACAAGAAGAGGATTGACCCATGTGGAATAAACCCGCGTTTACCGATCTGCGCATTGGTTTTGAAGTGACGATGTATTTCGCCAACCGTTGATTGTCCACCCGGCCAGCCGTCGCGTTGGCCGGGCCTGCCTTCTGGAGCCTCCCATGCACATTCGTGTTCTCGGTTCCGCCGCTGGTGGCGGTTTCCCGCAATGGAACTGCAACTGCCGCCAATGCGCCGGGATGCGCGATGGCAGCCTGCGGGCGCAACGGCGCACGCAATCGTCGATTGCCCTGAGCGACAACGGTGTGGAGTGGGTGCTGTGCAATGCGTCACCGGACATTCGTGCTCAGCTTGAAAGTTTCCCGGCAATGCAACCGGCCCGCCGCTTGCGCGATACGGCCATCGCCGCGGTCGTCCTGCTGGACAGCCAGATCGACCATTGCACCGGCCTGTTGAGCTTGCGTGAAGGGTGTCCGCATTCGGTCTGGTGCACGGAACGCGTTCATCAAGACCTCAGCAGTGGCTTTCCCTTGTTCACCATGCTTGAGCACTGGAACGGTGGCTTGCAGTGGCAACCCGTCGGGCTGGACCGTGAACCGTTCAGCATTGCGGCCTGCGAGCACCTGCAGTTTCGCGCGATTCCCTTGGTGAGCAACGCGCCGCCGTATTCGCCCAATCGCGGCAATCCGCAACCGGGCGACACCATCGGTTTGTTTATCGAAGACCGGCGCAGCGGCGCCAGCGTGTTCTATGCCCCAGGCCTTGGGCAAATCGACGACGAAGCGCTGAGCTGGATGCAACGCGCCGATTGCCTGCTGCTGGACGGCACCTTGTTGCGCGACGACGAAATGCGCGTGTGCGAAGTCGGCCATAGCCTGGGCAGTGAAATGGGGCATCTGCCGCAAAGCGGTGCTGGCGGGATGCTTGAAGTGCTGGAGGGGTTTACACGCCAGCGCAAAGTGCTGATCCACATTAACAACACCAATCCGATCCTCGATGAAGACTCGGCTGAGCGGGCGTTATTGGAGCGGCGGGGGATTGAAGTGGCTTTTGATGGGATGAGTCTTGTGCTGTAGCTCATGGCCTCTTCGCGGGCAAGCCTCGTTCCTACAGGTTTTGTGGTGTGCGCCACTTCTGCGGTCGGCGAAACCTTGTAGGAGCGAGGCTTGCCCGCGAAGGCGTCAGCCGTAACACCGCGAAATCCGGAGAACCGCAATGACTGACCAACCAATGTCCACAGCCGAATTCGAACAAGCCCTGCGCACCAAAGGCGCCTATTACCACATCCACCACCCGTTCCACCAAGCCATGTACGCTGGCCGCGCTACCCGCGAGCAGATTCAGGGCTGGGTCGCCAATCGCTTCTACTACCAGGTGAACATCCCGCTCAAGGATGCCGCCATCCTCGCGAACTGCCCGGACCGCGACGTGCGCCGTGAATGGCTGCAACGCATCCTCGACCATGACGGCGTCCCCGGCAGCGAAGGCGGCATTGAAGCCTGGCTGCGTCTGGGAGAAGCGGTGGGGTTGGACCGTGAGCAAATCCTCTCCCAGGAACTGGTGCTGCCCGGCGTGCGCTTCGCCGTGGACGCCTACGTCAATTTCGCCCGTCGCGCCTGTTGGCAGGAAGCGGCCAGCAGTTCGCTGACCGAACTGTTCGCGCCGCAGATCCATCAGTCTCGTCTCGACGCGTGGCCCACGCATTACCCGTGGATCGACCCGGCCGGTTACGACTATTTCCGCACGCGCCTGAGCCAGGCGCGGCGTGATGTCGAGCATGGTTTGCGCATCACCCTGGCGCACTACGTCACCGTCGAAGGCCAGCAGCGCATGCTGGAAATTTTGCAGTTCAAGCTCGACGTGCTGTGGAGCATGCTCGACGCAATGAGCATGGCCTACGAGTTGGGCCGTGCGCCGTATCACACCGTGACCACGGAGAATGTCTGGCACCGGGGGATCGCCCTGTGAGCCTGATCGAACAGCCACCCGGTCCGCCCTTGTGGTTATTGGCCGAGCTGACCTATCGTTGCCCGTTGCAGTGCCCGTATTGCTCCAATCCGCTGGATTTCGCCCAGCAAGGTGAGGAATTGAGCACCGAAGAATGGATTCGGGTGTTCCGCGAAGCCCGGGAGATGGGCGCGGCGCAACTGGGTTTTTCCGGTGGTGAGCCGTTGGTGCGCCAAGACCTGGCCGAGCTGATCAAAGCGGCGCGGGAAATGGGTTACTACACCAACCTGATCACCTCGGGCATCGGCCTGACCGAGCAGAAAGTCCGCGACTTCAAGGTCGCCGGGCTGGACCACATCCAGATCAGCTTTCAGGCCGCCGACGAGCAGGTCAACAACATGCTCGCCGGTTCGCGCAAGGCCTTTGCCCAGAAGCTGGCCATGGCCCGGGCGGTGAAAGCCCAGGGTTACCCGATGGTGCTGAATTTCGTCACCCACCGGCACAACATCGACCAGATCGCGCAGATCATCGACCTGTGCCTGGAGCTTGAAGCGGATTTTGTCGAACTGGCCACGTGTCAGTTCTACGGCTGGGCCGAACTCAACCGCGTCGGCCTGCTGCCGACCCGCGAACAATTGCAGCGTGCCGAGCGCATTACCAACGAGTATCGCGAGCGTCTTGAGGCTCAGGGGCATCCCTGCAAGCTGATTTTCGTCACCCCGGACTACTACGAAGAGCGCCCCAAGACCTGCATGAACGGCTGGGCCAACCTGTTTCTCGACATCACCCCGGACGGCACGGCGTTGCCTTGTCACAGCGCCCGCCAGTTACCGGTGGAGTTCCCCAATGTGCGCAAGCACAGCGTCTCGCACATCTGGACCGAATCCTTCGGCTTCAATCGCTTTCGTGGCGATGACTGGATGAAAGAGCCGTGCCGCTCCTGCGATGAAAAGCACAAGGACCTGGGCGGCTGCCGCTGCCAGGCGTTCATGCTGACCGGCGATGCCGAAAACGCCGACCCGGTGTGCAGCAAGTCCGCGCACCACGGAGTGATCCTCAAGGCTCGCGACGAAGCGGACGCGCCGGGGCAGGGCATGGAACACCTGACGTTACGTAACGAGAAGGCTTCGCGGCTGATCTATCGCGGCTGAATCGAAAGTTGACAAAAAAACCTGTGGGAGCGGGCTTGCTCGCGAAGGCGCCGGCACATTCGACATATCTATTGCCTGACACACCGCCTTCGCGAGCAAGCCCGCTCCCACAGGGATTTTCACTGGTGAAGAATTTGTGTACACCCCGGCGATTGCTACCCATTGGTCTGATTGCATTCGCGGCGGGATGGGTTAGTGTGGTTCTACCTTCAAAACAATAAAAACAGGCTTTCCAATGAGCCAGAGTCTCAGCCAGCTGCGTAAATTCGTTTCGCCTGAAATCATCTTCGGTGCCGGTTGCCGGCACAACGTCGGCAACTGCGCCAAGACCTTTGGTGCCCGCAAGGTACTGGTGGTCAGCGACCCCGGTGTGATTGCCGCCGGTTGGGTGGCCGATGTCGAAGCCAGCCTGCAAGCCCAGGGCATCGATTACTTCCTCTATAGCGACGTGTCGCCCAACCCGCGGGTCGAGGAGGTCATGCTCGGCGCCGAGTTGTACAAGGAAAACCACTGCGATGTGATCGTCGCGGTCGGCGGTGGCAGCCCGATGGATTGTGGCAAAGGCATCGGCATCGTCGTCGCCCACGGGCGCAACATCCTTGAGTTCGAAGGCGTCGATACCATCCGCGTGCCCAGCCCGCCGTTGATCCTGATACCGACCACCGCCGGCACCTCGGCCGATGTCTCGCAATTCGTGATCATTTCCAACCAGCAAGAACGCATGAAGTTCTCCATCGTCAGCAAAGCCGTGGTGCCAGACGTGTCGTTGATCGACCCGGAAACCACCCTGAGCATGGACCCGTTCCTGTCGGCCTGTACCGGCATCGATGCGCTGGTGCATGCCATCGAAGCGTTCGTTTCCACCGGTCACGGGCCGCTGACCGACCCGCATGCGCTGGAAGCGATGCGCCTGATCAACGGCAACCTGGTGCAGATGATCGCCAACCCGACGGACATTGCCCTGCGCGAGAAAATCATGCTCGGCAGCATGCAGGCCGGGCTGGCGTTCTCCAACGCGATTCTGGGCGCGGTGCACGCCATGTCCCATAGCCTCGGCGGCTTCCTCGATTTGCCCCACGGCTTGTGTAACGCGGTGCTGGTCGAACACGTGGTGGCGTTCAACTACAGTTCAGCGCCGGATCGCTTCAAGGTGATCGCCGAGACCTTCGGCATCGATTGCCGTGGCCTCAATCACCGGCAGATCTGCGGGCGTCTGGTCGAACACCTGATCGCCCTGAAACACGCGATCGGCTTCCATGAAACCCTGGGTTTGCACGGGGTTAGCATGGCGGACATTCCGTTCCTGTCGCAACACGCCATGCACGACCCGTGCATCCTCACCAACCCGCGCGAATCCAGCCAGCGTGATGTCGAGGTCGTCTATGGCGAAGCCCTCTGACGAGCAGCAACGCGCGCTCGCCGGGCTACTGGGATTAGGCCGCCACTCGGCGCGCAAGAGCCATTACCCGGAACTCGCCGCACGGCTGGACGAGTTGGAAGCCGAGCGCAATCGCTATAAATGGCTGTTCGAAAACGCCGTGCACGGGATCTTCCAGGCCAGCCTCATGGAAGGCATGCGCGCCGCCAACCCGGCCCTGGCGCGGATGCTTGGCTATCAGGACCCGCAAGAGGTGCTGTTTTCACTGGCGGACCTGGCGAGCAACCTGTTTGTCGGCGGTGCCCGGGAGTTGGAGAACATCGGCGAGATCCTCCGGCATCAGGGCAGCCTGCACGGTTATGAAACCCAGTTGCGGCGCAAGGACGGCAGTAGCCTCGATGTGCTGATGAACCTGCTGCTCAAGCCCGATCAGGAAGGGCTGGTGGAGGGCTTCGTCGCCGATATCACCGAACGCAAACTAGCCCAGCAGCGCCTGCTACAACTCAATGACGAACTGGAGCAGCGGGTCACCGCGCGCACCGACGAATTGCTGGAAGCCAATCGCAACCTGCAACAGCAGATCACCCAGCGTAAACAGATCGCAGAAGCTTTGCGCGACGCCCGGGATGCCGCCGAAGCCGCCAATCGCAGCAAGGACAAATACCTCGCTGCTGCCAGCCATGACTTGCTGCAGCCACTCAACGCCGCCCGTTTGCTGATATCGACGTTGCGCGAGCGCAAATTGCCGGATGTCGAGCAGGTGTTGGTGGAGCGCACGCACCAGGCCCTGGAAGGCGCGGAAGATTTGCTCACCGACTTGCTGGACATTTCCCGGCTCGACCAGGCCGCCGTCAAGCCAGACGTCGCGTTGTACCGCCTCGACGAATTGCTCGCGCCGCTGGTCTCGGAATTCCAGTCGGTGGCCGAGGCTGCCGGGTTGAACCTGCGGGTTCACATGGGCGACTACGCCATTCATACCGACTTGCGCTTGATGACACGCATCCTGCGTAACTTTCTCAGCAATGCCTGCCGTTATACCGATGAGGGCAGCATTCTGCTGGGGGCCAGACGGCGCGGCGACATGCTGCGCCTGGAAGTGTGGGACACCGGGCGCGGGATCGCGGCGGACCGGCTGGACTCGATCTTCCTCGAATTCAACCAGCTGGATGTCGGGCGCGCCGCCGACCGCAAGGGCGTGGGGCTCGGGCTGGCGATTGTCGAGCGTATCGCCCAGATCCTCGGCTATAAAATCGGAGTTTTCTCGCGGCCGGGACGCGGTTCGATGTTCAGCATCGACGTGCCGATTTCCAATGAGATTCCGTTGCCGATCAGCCTGGCAGCGCCGCTGCCGGGCACCGGCAATCCGTTGCCGGGCCGGCGCCTGCTGGTGCTGGACAACGAAGTGAGCATTCTTGAAAGCATGAACGCGCTGCTCGGGCAGTGGGGCTGCGAGGTGGTCATTGCCACGGATGAGCACTCAGCGCTGGCGGCTTTGCAGGGACGGGCGCCGGAACTGATTCTGGCCGACTACCACCTTGATCACGGGGTGGTGGGGTGTGATGTGGTGCGGCATTTGCGCGAGCATTTCAGCCAGACGATTCCAGCGGTGATTATCACCGCCGACCGCACCGACCAATGTCGGCGCTCGTTGCAGCGACTTGGCGCGCCGCTGCTGAATAAACCGGTAAAGCCCGGCAAGTTGCGTGCGGTGCTGAGTCAGATGTTGGGCTAGTCAAGTTTGCGGTAGTGCAGGCTGAAACCCAGTTCGGCAGATTGACCTTACTCCAGCAGGCGCAACCCCGGCCGGGTATGTGGTGTGCGTTCACCGGGTTCGATGCAGAAAGAAACCAGGCCACTGTGCTGTCAGTGGCCGGGGTCCGGTCTTTCAAATGGGCGTGGGCAAACACCGAGGATGCGGTGAGCAGCGAGCCGAGCAGGGCGGCGGTGGTCAGCGCTTTCTTGAGCAGCATCGTAAATACCTCGGAGGCAGGTCGAAAGGCGCGTCAGTTTACTTGCGAGCACCTGGGTGTACGAAGTTTCCGTTTCCCTTGTCGCCGCGTGGTAGAGCGGATGCTAGTCTTGGCCAACGCTGTTGTCAGGGAGCCCTCATGGGCAATCACAAGATCGAGATTCGTCGCAGTAACGTCGAGAAAATTCTGCTGGGGGCCGAAAAGGTCTTCGCCGAAAAAGGCTTCGGCGGCACCGCCATGGCCGACATTGCCGCGCAAGTGCAACTGCCGCGCTCTAATCTGCATTACTACTTCAGCACCAAGACCGAACTGTACAGCGCAGTGCTGTTCGATCTGCTGGAAGTCTGGAAGCAGGACGCGTTGTGCTTCGAGCTGTTCGACGATCCGCGCGTGGTGCTCAGCAGCTACATCCGCGCCAAGATGAACCACTCCCGCAGCCGGCCTTATGGGTCGAAAGTCTGGGCCAATGAAATCATCCACGGCGCCCCCACCCTGGGCGTGGCGCTGGACGAGAGCCTGTACGACTGGGCCAAGATGAAAGAAGCGAAAATCCGCCAGTGGGTGGACGACAAACGGATCCTGCCGGTGGAGCCTTCAAGCCTGCTGTACATGATCTGGGCGTCGACCCAGCATTACGCGGACTTTGATCATCAGGTGAATATCCTTAATGACCATCAGCCGCTGTCGGACATGCAGTTCGAGCGGGCGGTGCAGACGGTGACGAGTGTGATATTGCGGGGGATCGGGTTGGAGCCTTGAGGTTTGCGGTGCAGCTGACGGCCTCTTCGCGGGCAAGCCTCGCTCCTACAGGGCCAGCGTCGATTAATTAATCGTGGATCGACACAAAACCTGTAGAAGCGAGGCTTGCCCGCGAAGGCGTAGGCTCAGGCGATGCAGATCTCAGACGGCTACATGGTAGGGATTTCGCGGATCATGATTCCAATCCAGAAACGGCTTGCCGTTCTCCATCGGCACCATCTCGATGCAATCCTCCACCGGGCAGGTGATCTGGCACAGGTTGCAGCCGACGCATTCATCCTCAATCACTTCGTACTTATGCGTCCCGTCCGCCTGTTTCAGGCTGGCGACTGCCTGGTGCGAGGTATCTTCGCAAGCAATGTGGCAGCGTCCGCAGCCAATGCACGCGTCCTGATCAATCTTCGCAATCACCTGATAGTTGATGTCCAGGTACTTCCAGTCCGTGGTATTGCCCACCGCGCGGCCGGAAAATTCCGGGATGCTGGCGTAACCCTGACTGTCCATCCAGCGTGACAGACCGTCCTTCATCTCCTCGACAATGCGGAAGCCATGCAGCATCGCCGCCGTGCACACCTGCACCGAGCCGCTGCCCAGGGCGATGAATTCCGCGGCATCACGCCAGCTGCCAATGCCGCCAATGCCGGAGATCGGCAGGCCCTGAGTCTGCGGATCACGGGCGATTTCGGCGACCATGTTCAGCGCAATCGGCTTCACCGCCGAACCGCAATAACCGCCATGGGTGCTTTGACTGCCGACGGCAGGGTTGGCGACCATGCGCTCCAGATTGACGCTGGTGATCGAGTTGATGGTGTTGATCAGCGACACCGCATCCGCGCCGCCGCGATGGGCCGCGCGGGCGGCGACGCGGATGTCGGTGATGTTCGGCGTGAGCTTGACGATCACCGGCAGCGAGCAATACGTCTTGCACCAGCGGGTGACCTGCTCGACGTACTCCGGCACCTGACCAACCGCCGCGCCCATGCCCCGTTCCGGCATGCCGTGGGGGCAACCGAAGTTCAGCTCGATGCCGTCGGCGCCGGTGGCTTCCACCAGCGGCAAGATGAATTTCCACGACTCTTCGACGCACGGCACCATCAGCGAAACGATCAGCGCGCGGTCCGGCCAGTCCTTTTTGACCTGGGTGATTTCCCGCAGGTTGATCTCCAGCGAGCGGTCGGTGATCAGCTCGATATTGTTGAAACCCACCACTTCACGGTTGGCACCGAAGTGCGCCGAGTAACGTGACGACACGTTGACCGCCGCCGGGTCTTCACCCAGGGTTTTCCAGACCACGCCACCCCAGCCGGCCTCGAAGGCTCGGACCACGTTGTAGGCCTTGTCGGTCGGCGGCGCGGAGGCCAGCCAGAACGGATTCGGGGACTTGATGCCGGCGAAGACAATCGAAAGATCGGCCATTTACGCAGCCTCCACGTTGAGCATCAGTTGAGCGTTGATTGCCTCGGCAGCCCGTTTGCCATGCTGCACGGCTTGCACGGTGAGGTCCTGATCGAGGCTGGTGCAGTCGCCGCCGGCATACACGCCGGGGATGCTGGTGCGCAGCTGTTCATCGACCTGGATCCTGTCGCCCTGGCGCTTGAGTTCACGTGCCAGAGGGTCGGCGAGGGCGCTGGAATCGAAGGCCTGGCCGATGGCTTTGAAGATCGCGTCGGCGGCCAGCTCGAAGGTTTCGCCGGTGGTTTGCAGGCGGCCGTCTACCAGATGCGTGCGGGCGAAGCGCATGCCGCGCACCTTGCCTTGGTCATTGAGCAGCACTTCTTCGGGCTGTGCCCATGTCAGCAAGCGCACTTGATTGGCCTTGGCGATGTCTTGCTCGTGGCCGGTGGCGCCCATTTCCTCGACACCACGGCGGTACACCAGATTCACGTCGTGAGCCCCCAGGCGGGCCATTTGCACGGCCATGTCGATGGCCGTATTGCCGGCGCCGAGGACGATGCAATGGTCCGCCAGCGGCAGTTGGCTCAGGTCATCCGCCTGACGCAGTTCGCGGATGTAGTCGGTGGCAGCGAGCAGGCCGGGTGCGTCTTCGTGAGGCAAGCCTAGTTGTTTACTGGCGGCCAGGCCGAGGCCAAGGAACACCGCGTCGAATTGCGAATGCAGTTCGCTGAGGGTCAGGTTCTCGCCGAGTTTCTGGCCGTGGCGGATTTCGATGCCGCCAATCTGCAGCAGGAACTCAAGCTCCGTTTGCGCGTAGTCATCCACCAGTTTGTACTTGGCGATCCCGTATTCGTTGAGGCCGCCAGCCTTTTCCCGGGCCTCGAAAATCACCACGTCATGGCCATGCATCGCACTGCGGTGAGCGCAGGACAAACCGGCCGGGCCGGCACCGACCACGGCGATGCGTTTGCCGGTGGCGGCGGCGCGCTGGAAGGGGTGTTCGCTGAAGTGCGCGTTGTCGACGGCGTAACGTTGCAACAGGCCGATCAATACCGGTGCGCACTCGTGGTCGTTGTTGCGCACGCAGGCTTGCTGGCAGAGGATTTCCGTCGGACACACCCGGGCGCAGCTGCCACCGAGTATGTTCGCCGAGAGGATTTTCTGCGCAGCGCCCTGAACGTTTTCCTGATGGATATTGCGGATAAACGACGGGATATCGATCTCGCTCGGGCAGGCATTCACGCACGGCGCATCGTAGCAATACAGGCAGCGCGAGGCTTCCAGATGCGCCTGACGGTCATTGAGTGGTGGTGCCAGGTCGGTGAAATGGCCGTCGAGGGCGGCCGCATTCTCATAGGGATGCGGGAGGTGGTTCAGGGATTTGATCACGGTTTTTTTGCCTCACGGTTATTGAGGTGCTGCCTCTGATGGGCATTGGTATTCGTGTTGTCTGGGCCGGCCTCTTCGCGGGCAAGCCTCGCTCCTACTTTTTGGAATGCATTCCCCTGTAGGAGCGAGGCTTGCCCGCGAAGGCCGAAGGCCTCGATCTCAGCGCTTCACAGCCGTCGGCCTGTTCAACTCAGCCCGCTTGCTCAGCAAATCAAATACCGCCGGATACGCCGGCCGTTCGACATACCGCCCGGCGCCACGCTCAGCGCGCAGATCACCATCGGCCCACACCACCCGACCCTGGCTCACGGTATGGCTCGGCACACCGCGCACGGTCTTGCCTTCGAAGATGTTGAAGTCGACCTGCTGGTGGTGAGTCTTCGCCGAAATAGTCCGCGTCCCCTCTGGGTCCCACAGCACCAGGTCCGCATCCGCGCCCACGCGGATCGCACCTTTACGCGGATAGAGGTTGAAAATCTTTGCGGTGTTGGTGGAGGTCAGCGCTACGAAATGCTGCATCGACAGACGGCCGGTGTTGACCCCTTCATCCCAAAGCACAGCCATGCGGTCTTCGATACCGGCGGTGCCATTGGGGATCTTGCTGAAGTCATCCCGGCCGGCGGCTTTTTGCTCGGCACAGAAGCAGCAGTGGTCGGTGGCGGTGGTGTGCAGGTTGCCTGATTGCAATCCATGCCAAAGCGCCTCTTGATGGCCGCGAGGACGGAAGGGCGGGCTCATCACGTAACCGGCGGCGGTCTGCCAGTCCGGGTGTTGGTAGACGCTGTCGTCCAGCAGCAGATGCCCGGCGAGTACTTCGCCGTAGACCTGCTGGCCCTTGCTGCGGGCGTAAGTGATTTCGTCCAGCGCTTCCTTGGTCGAGACATGCACCAGGTACAGCGGCGTGCCCAGGGTTTCGGCAATGCGGATCGCCCGGCTTGCGGCTTCGCCTTCCACTTGGGAGGGCCGGGAGAGGGGATGCGCCTCGGGCCCGGTCATGCCCTGGGCCATCAATTTGCGTTGCAGGTGATACACCAACTCACCGTTCTCCGCGTGCACGGTCGGCACTGCGCCGAGTTCCAGGCAGCGCTCGAAACTCGCCACCAAGGTGTCATCGGCCGCCATGATCGCGTTCTTGTACGCCATGAAATGCTTGAAGCTGTTGACCCCGTGCTGGCTGACCAGCTCCGCCATTTCCTCGCGAACCTGTTCGCTCCACCAGGTAATGGCGACATGGAAACCGTAATCCGATGCCGACTTCTCGGCCCAGCCGCGCCACTGATGAAAGGCTTCCATCAAGGATTGCTGCGGATTGGGAATCACGAAGTCGATGATTGACGTGGTGCCACCGGCAAGGCCTGCCGCGGTGCCACTGAAAAAGTCTTCACTGGCCACGGTGCCCATGAAGGGCAGTTGCATGTGCGTGTGCGGGTCGATGCCGCCGGGCATCAGGTATTGGCCGCTGCCGTCGAGCACTTCGGCTCCGGCCGGTACATCAAGATTGTCGCCGATGGCTTTGATCACGCCGTCGGCGCAATAGACGTCGGCGCGATAACTTTCATCATGGGTAATAACGGTGGCGCCACGGATCAACAGAGACATTCCGAGTTCCTCGCAGGCAATGACCGACTTATGTCGGTTCTAAATGTTTTATATGAAGCCTGCGCAAACAGGTGTATTCCTGTCAGCGCTGTCAGGAATAGAAACTAGTCTGAGTTTATGGAATGAGCAAGAATATTTTTTATAAGCTTATTTCTGTTTTAACATATTGATAAATAACGATTAAAACTGATAATCACCAAAATGGTGTGGCCTCGAACCATTTTGACGCACTTGACAGGTTCTTAAAATGAACGAGATTTCTTATGTGAAATCAGCTGCTTGAGGATGGTCTATGGTTGATGCGCGACTTTGAAAAAAGGACCCATGCACCAGATTGAGTCCTGACGGTTCGGACAACTTGCCTGGCATTCGGCCTGAGTGAACAGGCAAGTAATCGGGGACTTATCGGCGCGATATATAAAAACTGATAAACATCAGTTGGTTGCGAAGTTTTTGTGGAACTGCCCGATGCGCAAACGGGGTGCCCGGCACGCTTATTGATGCCACCAGCCCCTGATGAGCAAAAAATAATTCAAAGAACAGTGGAGCGGCCATGCAACAGATCAGATCGCAAGTGACCGAGCGCGACGGCTTGTTTGAGCTCGAAGCCGGCAGCGACGTCCTCGACAGTCCCCGTTACAACCACGACATGGCACCAACCAAGGTGCGTGAACGAACCTGGAACAAATGGCACATCACTGCCCTGTGGGTTGGCATGGCGATCTGCGTGCCGACCTACACGCTAGGCGGCGTGCTCACCGCTTATTTCGGTTTGAGCGTCGGCGAAGCGTTGCTGGCGATTCTGTTCGCCAACATCATCGTATTGATCCCGCTGACCCTGAACGCCTTCCCCGGAACCAAGTACGGCATTCCGTTTCCGGTGCTGCTGCGTTCGTCCTTCGGCATCCTCGGTTCCAACGTTCCTTGCCTGATTCGTGCGCTGGTGGCGTGTGGCTGGTTCGGCATACAGACGATGTTTGGCGGGCTGGCCATTCACTTGTTTCTCGGCTCGGTGTTCGACGGCTGGAAAGCCCTCGGCGGGACCGGTGAAGTGATTGGCTTCATGGTGTTCTGGGCCTTGAACCTGTGGGTGGTGATTCGCGGTGCGGACTCGATCAAATGGCTGGAAACCCTCTCGGCGCCGTTGTTGGTGCTGGTGGGCGTGGGGCTGCTGGTGTGGGCCATGCCGAACGTGTCGATGACCGAACTGATGGCGATCCCGCCCAAGCGCACAGAAGGGGCAAGCGTGGTCAGTTACTTTGCCGCCGGGCTGACCGCGATGGTCGGGTTTTGGGCCACCTTGTCTCTGAATATTCCGGACTTCAGCCGTTATGCGAAAAGCCAGAAGGATCAGATCGTCGGGCAGATCATCGGCTTGCCCCTGACCATGTTTCTGTTCGCATCGCTGGGCGTGGTAATGACGGCCGCCTCGGTCAAACTGGTGGGCGTTACCGTCTCCGATCCGGTCACCCTGATCGGCCATATCCAGAGCCCGGTCTGGGTCGCGTTGGCCATGGCGCTGATCATCATTGCCACGTTGTCGACCAACACAGCGGCCAACATCGTGTCGCCGACCAATGACTTCCAGAACGTTGCGCCCAAGCTTATCAACCGCACGAAAGCGGTGATCCTCACCGGACTGGTTGGCCTGGCGCTGATGGCCCATGAGTTGTTGAAGAAGCTCGGGTTGATCGTCTCGGATTTGAGCCTGGAGACGGTGTACTCCAATTGGCTGCTGGGCTATTCGAGCCTGTTGGGCCCGATCGCCGGGATCATGGTGGTGGACTATTTCCTGATCAAGAAACAGCAACTGGACCTGGCTGGGTTGTATCGCGATGACGTGTACCCGGCGTGGAACTGGTTCGGGTTTATCGCGTTTGGCGTGCCGGTGGCGTTGACGCTGCTGTCATTGGGCAGCGATGCGTTCAGCTGGTTTTACAGTTACGGCTGGTTTACCGGTTCGGCGCTGGGGGGGCTGATTTATTACGGGTTGTGCTCGATGCGGCCTAACCCGTCTATCGCGAAATCTCCGGTGTGAGGGATGGCCCCTTCGCGAGCAAGCCCGCTCCCACATTTGGAATGCATTCCCCTGTGGGAGCGGGCTTGCTCGCGAAGACGGCCTTCCAGACGCCCCAAAAATTGCCTGAAAAAATCCCTAAGAACTGCCTGAGGAGATCACCATGAACGCTGCTGTAGACGTTCTGCAGTCCACCCATCAGCACATCAACCGCGACCGCTTGTGGCAGTCGCTCATGGAACTGGCCAAACTCGGTGCCACGGTCAAGGGTGGCGTCTGTCGCCTGGCCCTGACCGATCTGGACCGTCAGGCTCGGGACATCTTCGTCAACTGGTGCGAAGAGGCCGGTTGCACCGTCAGCATCGACGCCGTCGGCAACATCTTCGCCCGTCGCCCCGGGCGCAATCCGAACCTGCCGCCGGTAATGACCGGCAGCCACATCGACACCCAACCCACCGGCGGCAAGTTCGACGGCTGCTTCGGCGTACTGGCCGGCGTCGAAGTGCTGCGCACCCTCAACGACCTCGGCGTGGAAACCGAGGCGCCGCTGGAAGTGGTGGTCTGGACCAACGAAGAAGGCTCGCGCTTCGCCCCGTGCATGATGGGCTCCGGCGTGTTCGCGGAAAAATTCACCCTCGAAGAAACCCTGGCCAAGGTCGATGCCGAGGGCGTCACCGTTGGCGAAGCGTTGAATGCCATCGGCTACGCCGGCCCACGCAAGGTCAGCGGCCATGCCGTCGGTGCCTATTTCGAGGCGCACATCGAGCAAGGCCCGATCCTCGAAGACGAACACAAAACCATCGGTATCGTCATGGGCGCCCTCGGCCAGAAATGGTTCGATCTGAAACTGCGTGGCGTCGAAGCCCACGCCGGCCCGACGCCGATGCACCTGCGTAAGGATGCCTTGGTTGGCGCCGCAGTGATCGTCGGCGCAGTGAACCGCGCTGCCCTCGGCCATCAACCGCACGCCTGCGGCACCGTTGGTTGCCTGCAAGCCTATCCCGGCTCACGTAATGTCATCCCCGGCGAAGTGCGCATGACTCTGGACTTCCGTCATCTGGAACCGGCGCGCCTGGACTCGATGATCGCCGAAGTCCGTGAAGTCATCGAAACCACCTGCGAGGAACACGGCCTGACCTTCGAACTGACACCCACCGCGGACTTCCCGCCGCTGTACTTCGACAAGGGCTGCGTCGACGCGGTACGTGGGGCTGCCCAAGGCCTGGGGCTGTCGCACATGGACATCGTCAGCGGAGCAGGGCACGACGCGATCTTCCTCGCCGAACTCGGCCCGGCCGGGATGATCTTCGTACCGTGCGAAGGCGGCATCAGCCACAACGAAATCGAAAACGCCGCGCCGGATGATCTGGCAGCCGGGTGTGCGGTGTTGTTGCGAGCCATGCTGGCAGCGTCGGCGGCGATTGCCAGCGGCCAGTTGGCGGCCTGAAGCGCGAACACGATCGTAGACTTTGGCAGCACCTGCGCCGCCAAAGTCTACGATCTACGGTGACTCAGTGGCGCGCCTGCAGCGCTTTGAAGATCAGCATCCCCGCGAACATTGCGATGACAAATACCCAGGCTTGCCAATGCCCGGTTGGCAATAACACCAGCGCGGGCCCGGGGCAGATGCCCGCAATGCCCCAACCGACCCCGAACAGCAGGCTGCCAGCGATCAAGCGTCGATCCAGTTCACGACTGACCGGCAATTGCATCGGAGCGCCCAGCAAAGAGGTGGGGTGTTTCATCGCCCAATGAAACGGCGCCCAGGCCACCGCAATGGCAGCGATCATCACCAGTGCCAGGGAGGGATCCCATCGACCGGTGATATCGAGAAACCCCAGCACCTTCGCCGGGTTGGCCATACCGGCCAATAGCAGGCCGATGCCGAACACCAGGCCGGCGAGGAAAGCGGTCAGTTTTTTCATGCTCAAAATCCCAACAGATGACGCATCACAAACACGGTCACAAAGCCTGTGAACATGAAGCTCAACGTCGCGACGATGGAACGGGGCGACAGTCGCGAGATGCCGCACACCCCGTGGCCACTGGTGCATCCCGAGCCATATCGGGTGCCGATCCCGACACACAATCCAGCGATGATCAGCCCCACGGCGCCCGTCTTGAATTCAATGGTCGGCCATACCTGAAACAACGCCCATAGCAGGGGGGCGACCAGTAGCCCGAGGATGAACAAGGCTTTTTCACCTCGACCGGAATCGTCGGGTGACATCAGGCTGCCCAGCAATCCGCTGATCCCGGCAACCCGTCCATTGGCTACGATCATCACGCTCGCCGCCAAGCCGATCAGCGCACCACCGGCCAACGCGGACCACGGGGTGAAGTTAATCGTATCGAGCATCATCGCCATTCTCCTGGCCGGTAAAAAAATCAGCCTGCAAGCACACGCTTGCTTGAGCTTAGAGCAGTGCTTGCGAGAAAACCCTACGACGAAAGATCCCGATTTCTGCGGGCGCGTCACAAACCTCGGTGCTGGATCGTCACCTTATTGAATCCCCCGTCCGTAGCGGTGATTACCTGATACGAAGAAACCCCGGGTAGATCGGATCTACCCGGGGTTTCCTGTTTCAAGCAGCGCAAAGCTGTTAATCAATAACGCTGATACTTCGAGCCAAACTCAGGGCGGTTTTCAGCGACGTAGAGTTTGCTGGCCTGGCTGTCTTTGTGATCAGCGCCGACAGTGTTCACGTTCAGTGTTGCCGGTTGGCTGACTTTGGCTGCCGCAACGACTTGCGAGGTGGCATGTGGGGCAGCGATGGCGGATGCTGCGCCAAGAACCGACAGGGCGAAACCAAGACCAATGATGCTTTTCATGATGTTGCTCCAGTAGTGTGGGGAGAAGATGTGGCCACTGTAGTGCTGGAGCGTCGCGATGAAAAAACACCCTTGCGCATAGTTGATATCGAGCGCGTTGATCCACTGTCAGCGGGGTGTGGTGTCGCTGAGCCAACGCTGCTTGAGTTGTTCGAGCCGTCCGTCGCGTCTCATCTCATCCAGCGCCTGCTGCCAGCGCGCCACCTGATGAGCATCGGTGAGCGGGGAAAACGCAATGTAGGTGCCTTGCTTCATCAGTGGCATTTGATAATGCAACTGACTGGGCGCCAGGCCTTCTTCCCGCGCCAGGGTGGTGATGGAGAGGGTGTCCGCCACCACGAATTCGGTACGACCCAGGCGCGCCAGGCGCATCATTTGTTCGGGCGTTTCCACGCCGTATAAATTGTTCAAACCCTGTTTCTGCAAATAGCTGTAAACCAGCCATTTTCGCGGGACGACGATGCGCCCCAGGCTGCCGGCGTCCTGCAAGTTGTGCACCGGTTGTTGGGTGCCGTTGGCGGAATAGAGCGCCGTTTCCACTTCCATCAACGGGCCGACCCACTGGTATTGGCCATCGCGCTCGGCGGTGCGCAACACAGTAAATACGCCAGTGGCAGGCTCTGTGGTGGCGACACGCAAGGCGCGCAGCAAAGGGACTTGTTGGAGATGCACCCGGTCTCCGGCGCTTTCGGCCAGCGCCTGCACCACATCGACACCAAACCCCACCATTGTGTTGCCTTGCTGGAAATGCAGGGGCGGATGGTTGTCGGTGAGCAGGTTCAAATCGGCCGCCACCGCAGTGAATGTCAGGAAAGACAGCAGGCAACCGGCAATGCGCTTCATGAATCGTCCTTGATCGAATGAGGTGCAAATCTTAGTACGCGCTCATTCAACTGTCCCGAGAATTTGTCGGACCATTTCGTCAAACTTGAGGATTTAGGGGCGTTGTAAACACTAAATAACTGCGGGAGCGAGCCTGCTCCCACATTTGATCTCTGCCGGTTCGTAGAGCTTGATCAGTAGCGCTGATATTTCGAACCGAACTCAGGGCGATTCTCCGCGACGACCACACCCCCTTGTACGGCATTCTTCGGGCTGATCGACGCGACACGTTCGCGCTGTTCTTGCAGACGATCAGCGCCGCCTTCCGCGACGCGGTTCTCGATCAGGCGATCGGAACCACCTTCAGCCACACGATTCTGTTGCAACCGGTCCGAGCCACCTTCCACCAACAGTTGCTGGATCTGGCTGTGGGACGCAACGTTGACGGTATTGGCCGATGCCAGGTTCGACAGACCGAGGCCGCCAACCAGTGCCAGACCGAGTGCCAGGGACGAGACTTTCGAGAAGTTGAACATGGGTGATTCTCCGAGCGCTTGAGTGTGTGTGGGGCGGTAGCAGCTGCTATCCGGTGAACACAGTTAAACGCTCGGGTGTATCGGTGATGTGTGTTTGAACGCGCTGAAATCGGCATCTACGTATCGGATCGGGGTTCTTATACAGACGGATACAAAAACCCCTATGGTCATCAAAGGGAGCATTTCACGGCGCGCCGAGCAACTCCACGGGGTAGGAGAACACGTAGCCTTCGCTGCGTACGGTTTTGATGTAGGTCGACTCCCTGGAATCATCCATCAGCCGTTGGCGCAGACGGCTGACCAATAAGTCGATGGAGCGGTCGAACAGGTCGGCGTCGCGGCCCTGCGTAAGGTTGAGCAACTGGTCGCGACTGAGCACTCGCTGCGGGTGATCGAGGAATACCCGGAGCAAGCGGTATTCGGCGCCACTGAGTGCAACCATCGTGTCGTCTTCGTCCAGCAAGTGGCGGGCGGTGGTGTCCAGGCGCCAGCGGCCGAAACCCAGCAACCGGCCGCTTTCGGTGATGAGCAGGTTGGGCGGCAGCATCCGGGTACGGCGCAGCACGGCATTGATCCGCGCCAGCAATTCGCGGGCGGCGAACGGTTTGGTCAGGTAGTCGTCGGCGCCCATTTCCAGGCCGAGGATGCGGTCGGTTTCGTCGTTGCGTGCGGTGAGCATCAGGATCGGCGTGGCTTTGTGCTTGCCCGAGCGCAGTTCGCGGCACAGCAGCAGGCCGTCATCACCGGGCATCATGATGTCGAGCACGATCAGGTCCACGGTGTTGGTTTCAAGAAAGCTGCGCATCTGTCGGCCATCGGCGACCACCGTGGTGCGCAGGCCGTTCTTTTTCAGGTAATTACCGACCAGTTCGCGGATCTCGCGATCGTCATCGACGATCAGGATGTGGTTCACGTGTTCCATTGCTCAACCCTCTTGTTATTCGCATGTCGCGCATTCTAGGGCGCCGCGCCGCGCCTGCCTGCATGCCGGCCTTTGTATCTCACTGTATCGGGTGCCTTGTGTGACACCTTACGCCTTAATAGTCCCGATTTTAGGACACATGGCGGATACCTCAGGCCGATTAAATGGGTTCCATCGAGACAGGACGACTTGCCTCGCTCCACTGCCCATCGACTTAGAGGACATCATCATGAACTGGAACAAACGGGTTGCCGCTGGCTTCTTTGCTGTCCTGAACGTTGCAGCGTTTTCGGCCCATGCGGATGCTCAGGCCCACAGTACCCAGCTGGATATCAAGAAGGTGATTTCTACTGTAGAAGACGGCGGGGCGAATTGCGGAATTGTGAATGCGCGGATGACGTATCTGGATTCGAGTGGTACGCAGAAGGTACTGGATTACAGTAAGTTTGCGGCGTGTGGCAATCAGGGCGGTTGACCTTGGCGGCCTTCGGGCTGACCAGGTTTACCCCCGATGTACCCGTCAACCTGTGGGAGCGAGCCTGCTCGCGATGGCGGTCGATCAAGCAGCATCAATGTTGGATGTGCCAGCCTCATCGCGAGCAGCCTCGCTCCCACAAGGCCGGCTCGCGAGGTTACGGTTCACATTAGCTTTGTTATGCAACCACCTGATAACACGGAACATAAGCCGCGCCACCCGGCAGTTTCATCCGGTGCTGCGCAACGAAGGCCTTGAGCAGTTGATCCAGAGGATGCATGACCGCTGCATCGCCACGGATCTGGTAAGGCCCGTGTTCTTCGATCAGGCGGATGCCCTTGTCCTTGACGTTGCCGGCGACGATGCCGGAGAACGCGCGGCGCAGGTTGGCTGCCAGTTCGTGAGGTGGCAGGTTACGGCTGAGTTTCAGGTTGGCCATGTTTTCGTGGGTCGGGTCGAACGGGCGCTGGAAGCCTTCGTCGATTTTCAGCAGCCAGTTGAAATGGAACGCGTCATTGCGCTCGCGGCGGAACTGTTTGACCGCTTTGAGGCCTTGAGTCATCTGGCGCGCGACTTCTGCCGGGTCGTCGATGATGATCTCGTAGTGTTGTTTCGCGGCGTCACCCAGCGTTGCGCCGACAAACGCGTCCAGTTGCTCTAGATACGGCGCGGCATGTTTCGGCCCGGTGAGGACCACGGGGAAGGGCAGGCCGGCATTGTCCGGGTGCATCAGGATGCCGAGCAGGTACAGGAACTCTTCGGCCGTGCCGGCGCCGCCCGGGAAAATGATGATGCCGTGGCCCACGCGGACGAAGGCTTCCAGGCGTTTCTCGATGTCCGGCAGGATCACCAGTTCGTTGACGATCGGGTTAGGCGCTTCGGCGGCGATGATGCCGGGCTCGGTCAAGCCGAGGTAGCGGCCACCGTGGATGCGTTGCTTGGCGTGGGCGATGGTCGCGCCTTTCATCGGGCCTTTCATCACGCCAGGGCCGCAACCGGTGCAGATGTCGAGGCTGCGCAGGCCCAGTTCGTGGCCGACTTTCTTGGTGTATTTGTATTCTTCGGTGTTGATCGAGTGACCGCCCCAGCACACCACGATCTTCGGCTCGACACCCGGGCGCAGGGTGCGCGCGTTGCGCAGCAGGTGGAAGACGTAGTCGCTGATGCCTTGGGACGTGCTCAGGTCGATGCGCTGGGCATCGAGTTCGTTTTCGGTGTAGACGATGTCACGCAGGGCGCTGAACAGCATTTCCCGGGTGCTGGCGATCATTTCACCGTCGACGAAGGCGTCGGCCGGGGCATTCAGCAGTTCAAGGCGTACACCGCGGTCCTGCTGGTGGATGCGGATTTCGAAATCTTTGTAGGCTTCGAGGATGGTCTTGGCGTTATCAACGTGGGCGCCGGTGTTGAGGATGGCCAGGGCGCACTGGCGGAATAAGGTGTAAGTGCTGCCGGATCCGGCTTCGCTCAGTTGCTGTACTTCACGTTGAGAAAGGGTTTCCAGGCTGCCTTTAGGGCTGACGGAGGCGTTGATTACTTGTCGTTGGGTCATTCAATGATCCTTAAAACGATGCTGTTCATACAGGCGAATGGCATCCGAATAGTGTGTATCCATGAAAGAAGATGGCACGAACTGCGCTGTATCGCCATGTTCCAAGGTGACGATGAAAAGATGAAGAGACACCCAGCATAGCTAAATCCTGCACAGGGGCGATAATGCCCCGCAGTCTTTTCGCTCACCGATCCTTTTACCATTGATGCAAGGAACCCCGTCACGATGTTCGAAATCCAGCCGATGAACGCCGAACTCTTTCGAAAGCAGACGCGGCGCAGCACGGTCATTATTGCGCTGATATTCCTGGCGCTGGCGATGGTGCTGTCCACCGCGGCGGTGGCGTTGTTTGGCGAGCCAGGGGGCGACAACCTGCGATTTAATGTTGGCGGCGTGTTTGTCGCGGTGCTGCTGATGGCGGCGCTGATGCGCGGCACATTCTGGTCTCAGGCCTGGATGGCGCCAGCGGTGTACGGCTGGCAACTCAAGCGCAACCTGATGAGCATCACCAATGTGATGCATCAGGTGACAGCGGCGGTGGAGACGGGTGATCCGACGGCCATGAAGTTGCTGCGTTTCTACCATCTGGGCTTGAGCCAGATGCACGAATTGGACGGCAACTCCAGCGACCATGGGCAATTGAGCCGGGAAATGGAGCAACACAAGGCGCGGATGGAAGCGCTGGGCCTCGACACCGAACAGACGCAGTTGAATCCCGCCTGGCTTGAAGCGGTGAAGCAGCCGCCGAAGTAAATCCCGTGGGGCGGCCTCGACACCCCCACACAAACCCGTCAGAACGCGAGCGAATCGCCTATCTTGTTTCTGGTGGGGCCTAGCGGTCCGAGTGTCAAACACGACTGGATGGCGCTAAAAGGGCGAACGGGAAAATTCGCCATGTCATAACGATTCAGGGAGCGTCATGGGACACCCGTCCATCAACGACCGTATTGAACACACCCGGCCCACCGCGCCTTGGGTGCCGGAGCAGATTGAGTCCAGGCTCAGGGTCCGTTACGCGGTTGTTTTGCTCGTGGCCGTGTGCCTGTCTTTGACGGCCATTGTGATCTGGGAAGTCTGGAACTCGCGTCAGTACCACTTGCATGACAAAGCAGTGACGATGTCCAACCTCGCCCAGACCTTGGCGTCACAAGCGCAGTCGTCGATCAAACAAGCCGATACGCTGCTGTTTGCCTTGGTGGACCGCGTCGAAAACGAGGGCGTGGCCCCGGCGCAGTTGCCCAGATTCAGACGTTTGCTCGCCGCCCAGCGCAGTGAGCTGACTCAGCTCCATGGCTTGTTCGTATTTGACGAAAAAGGGGGGTGGATCGCCAATTCCAACGGTGCGGATATACCCGGCGCGAACAATTCCGACCGTGAATATTTCATTTACCATCGCGATCATCCTGACCGCGGCCCGCATATCGGTCCGTCGATCAAAAGTCGTTCGACCAGCGAATGGATCATGACCGTGTCACGCAGGATCAATCATCCGGATGGCAGCTTCGCCGGTGTGGCGCTGGCAACGATCTACCTCAACCATTTCCTCGGGCTGTACGACAGCATCGACATGGGCAAAAACGGCGTGATCAACCTGATCGCCGACGACGCCAGCATCGTCGTTCGCCGGCCATTCAACGAAGCAGAAGTCGGCACCAGCGTCGCGAAGGGGCCGCTGTTCACGCAACTGTTGCCCAAGGGCAGTTCCGGCACGGCAACCGTCAAGTCTTATGTGGATGGTGTCGAGCGAGTGGTGGGGTTTCGGCGGGTCGAGGGTTATCCGCTGATTATCTTTGCCGCGCTGGACAAGGATGATGTCCTGGCCGGCTGGCGTGAGGAGTCAATCCTCAGTGCCGCCATCGTGCTGTTGCTGCTGGTGTTTCTGGTAGGGCTCGGCTATCGCCTCATTCGCTTCATGAAGCAGCAGAACCACATTCAAAGCGTGTTGCTCGATGCCCAGGAAAAGCTCATCGAGGTCAACCGCAGCCTTGAATTGCTGGCGCTCGAAGACGCACTCACCGGGCTCTCCAACCGGCGTCAGTTCGATCTGTTCATTCTCGCGGAAATGGGCCGGGCCCGGCGCACGGTGACCCACCTCGCCATGCTGATGATCGATGTCGATCACTTCAAGAGCTTCAACGATCGTTATGGGCACGTAGCGGGTGATGAGTGTCTGCGCAAAATCAGCGCGATCATCAAGGACAACATCAAACGCCCCGGCGATCTGGCCGCCCGTTATGGTGGCGAGGAGTTCGCGGTGGTGCTGCCCGGCACCGACTATGTGGGGGCGTTTCTGGTCGCCGAAAAAATTCGTCGTGCGGTCCAGCAGGCCGGGATCGAACACAGCGAATGCGCGGAGGGTACGGTGACCGTCAGCG
Organism: Pseudomonas sp. LBUM1669; assembly: GCF_059695705.1. Classification (NCBI taxonomy): domain Bacteria; kingdom Pseudomonadati; phylum Pseudomonadota; class Gammaproteobacteria; order Pseudomonadales; family Pseudomonadaceae; genus Pseudomonas; species Pseudomonas sp. LBUM1669. Next base: position 2,915,135 of record NZ_CP166784.1, read on the forward strand.
TGGGGGTTTGCGCTTACAACCCGGCCTCGCAGGATCAGCCCGACGACCTGGTCAGCGCTGCGGACAAAGCGTTGTATGTGGCCAAGGCCAGTGGGCGCAACATGAGCGTCATCGCAAACTGACTTCAAACGAAGCGGTCACTGCCCTGGACCAATTGGGTGGACAGGTACGATTGCTTGAGTTTTTCCAGCCACCAGCCCAGCGCACGGCCGTCATGATCGCCGCGCCAGCCGGCGTACAGGATGTTGGGCTCTCGCGGATCAGCCATCTGTTTTTCCATCAGCGTTCCGTCTTTTAGTAACGCGCCGACCCGATGCCGGGGCAACCAGCCTACGCCCAGTCCAGCGCACTGGGCGAGAATCTTCGCGCGCATGGTCGGCACCGCGAGGACCGGTTGGCCGCCGGAGACTCCATACGTGCTGCCTTCCGTGGCCCGGGATGAATCGGCCACGACAATCGCTCGGTGCTGCGCCACCATCGCCCGTGAAATCGGTTCCCTGGCCTTGGCCAGCGGGTGTTTGGGCGAGACCGCGAACACCCATTCCATTTGCCCCAATTGCATCCAGCGCAGGCTGGGAATGGCCGGCGGCTCATTGGTAGCGCCGATGATCAAGTCCGCGCGGCCTTCGCGCAGGGCTTCCCATACGCCTTTGAGTACTTCGTGGGTGATGCGCAGCGGTACGCCGGACTCCAGCGCATCGAACTCGTGAATCACCGGAATCAGGGCTTCGAACTCGAGCAATTCGTCGGTGACGATCCACAGCCGACTCTCCCAGCCATTGGCCACTTGTTGCACCCGTTGGGTCAGCCGGGCGACATCCTGCATCAGTCGCGCCGCTTCGTTCACCAGCAACTCGCCAGCGGGGGTGAGCTGCAAACGGTAACGACGCCGATCGAATAGGAGCGCATCGAAGCGCTCCTCCAGTTGCCGCGCGGCGTAGGACACGGTTGAAGGCGCTTTGCCCAAGTGAGCGGCGGCCCGCGACAGGCTGCCGGTTTCGCGGATGGCTTCGAGCAACGTCAGGTCTTCAATCGACAGCATTTTCTATCCTCGGCGGGTGTTTCAGGCGGCCCGGCGTAATTTCCACCGCCTGATCAGCCGAAGATAGACCACGACGTTGATTGCCAGCACCACGCTGCCCAGCGCCAGTTGAATCGCCGGTGTCAGGCCGGCGGGGTAGATGACCGGCCACACGTAGTGCTCGATGAAACCACCGCCGTAACCGGTTTGCCCGGCGGCCTGGCGCATGACGTTTTCCCATTGAGTCAGGGGACACATCAGGTGGAAGACTTCCACGCTCACGCCCCACGCAGCGGCGGGCAGGTGCCACCAGATCAGCGGGCGCCATTTGAGCACTAGCAGCCCGCCGAACAGCACGAACAGAATGAACAGCAAATGAAACAGCACCAGCCCATCGGCGGCGATCCGGTAAAGCATGTCGACTCCCTGACGCGTTAGGCGAATGGCTCCATGGTACTCGGGTTCTCTGTATTTACAGCGGTTCAGAACCCTTCGGCGTGCGCTGCCCGCAAGTGCGCAAGATTGTTCAAGCCATTGAACGTCGCGGCTGGCAGAGTGTGGCGTCTTCCCCTGGTTGTAGAGCGTTATGTCGAACTCACTCATGCCGCGCAACGCCTTTCTTCGCGGCGCCGTAGCGATCATGCCGTTGTCCCTGGCGACTGCGCCTTGGGGGCTATTGGCCGGGTCCATGGCCATTGAGGCCAATCTCACGCCCCTGCAAGGTCAAGGGTTGTCGAGCATCGTGTTTGCCGGTGCCGCGCAATTGGTCGCTATTGGCATGCTGAAGGGCGGCGCCGGGATCTTTTCGATTCTGCTGACCACGCTGTTACTGACCTCCCAGCATTTGCTGTACGGGATGAGCATGCGCTCGGTGATTTCACCGCTGCCGGGCCGCTGGCGCGTGGGGCTGGGTTTTTTGCTCACTGACGAGCTGTTCGCCCTGACCAGCCAGCATGACAAACAGCAGTTCAATCGCTGGTTTGCCCTGGGCGTGGGCCTGACGTTTTACATCGCCTGGAATCTGTTCACACTGGCCGGCATCGTCCTGGGCAGCAGCATTCCTGGCCTCGAACACCTGGGGCTGGACTTCTCCATCGCCGCGACCTTCATTGCCCTGATCACCCCGGTGGTGCGCAACGTCCCAACAGTGGTCTGCGTCGCGGTTTCGCTGTTTTGTTCGGTGTTGTTCAGCTACTGGCAATGGGGCTCGGCGCTGGTGCTCTCGGGGTTGGCGGGCATGACCGCCGGCTTCATCTGCAACAAATTCCATGGGGGGCGCACATGATGGTCTGGGCTGTGATTCTCGGGATGGGCGTGCTCGTCTTCCTGAACCGCTACGTGTTCCTTGAACCTCGACTGCCGCTGCGCTTGAGCAGCAATGCCCGGCAGTTCCTCGGGTTTGCCGTGCCGGGGATGTTGACCGCGATCTGCGGACCGATTGTGTTCATGCCGGACAAACAGCTGAATCTGCAGTGGGACAACCCGTACCTGATCAGTTCGTTGGTGGCCGTGGGGTTGGTGCTGTACACCCGCAACACTTTGCTCAGCATGTTGTTGAGCATGGGTTTTTTCTTTTGGCTGCGTTGGTGGCTTTGAGTCGCGCTTTGGAAACTGTTCTACGCTTATAGGGGATTTCTTCAGGAAGCGAGGTGAGTATGGCCAATGAACCAAAACGTCCTGGTCTGGATGATGAGGATGAGCCCAGCGAAGACGAGCTTGAGCGGCAAAGGCGCTCGACGCCGGACTGGAAGCACCCCGACGATGGTAAAGAACTGTCAGATCGTGACCAAGAGCGGCCGCTGAAGCCCTGACTGGTCCGCATATCCCACCGCTATCAAGCTCAAGACGATCTTCAGTCGAGCAAGAAACCTGTGGCGAGGGAGCTTGCTCCCGCTTGAGTGCGAAGCACTCACAAAATCGGCATTAGTAGCCACATTCTTGGGGCCGCTACGCAGCCCAGCGGGAGCAAGCTCCCTCGCCACGAAAGCAGGTGTGCCTGAAGTACTGTGCTTGATTGAAAACGGGGCAGGTGAGGCCGTCAGATCGCCTCATTCCAGCGTATCTGCGTGATACCCAATCGTTGAGCACTCAAGCGAGCCGTTTCGGGGGAGGCGTGTGCGGCGATCTTTCGGTCGGATTGCGGAAACGCATGCGCCGAGGCTGAACGAATCGCGTCCACATCGGAGAACTGTTCGGCCAGCTTGAAAAAGTGCTGACGAACGCCGCCGAGCAGATAGTGCACGGCATAGGGAACGAGTTCGCTCATGTATTCCTCCTGAGGTCAGCCAAGGCATTGGCTCAGTCGTTGAATAGGAGATTCAGAGAGATCTGCGGTGCAGGCGCTGTCCAGAATTGAGAAGGCTGAAAAAGAAAGAGACCCTAATGGGTCTCTTCTTCAGAGTGCAGCGATGTACGAATCGTTCAGCTATTGGTGATCTGATCCGCGCATCACTTCAAAGATCGTCCAGTGACGGAAAATCCGGGTGGGAGGCCCGATAGCCCAACGTCTTGTCGATCCAGGCATTCAGTTCGTTGACCATCACCGGCGGCTTGCCGGAATAGGTTGCGAGGGTTGAACGCAGGATGTCGTTGATATTGGGGATGGAACGCAGGTTTCGGGTCTTTATGTATTGCCCGATAAAACAGTCAAGTTGATAGCGTTCTGTCAGCGACAGGTACACGCAGTCCAGACCGCTGACTTGATTAATTACAAGATCGTCGCGCAACTTAGTTCTCTGCAATGCTTGTTAGATTTAGGGATTTCCTTGTTTATTGACTCTTTGGTCAATTGAGTAATGCCAGGGGAAATGCGGCGCGCATGCTAACTTTAGCGTTACTAAATGTATGTACGATGATTCATTTGTCAGACAAGCGGTTAATACGTCGTTTTGCCGAATGCCGGCAAGTGTTTCTGCGGTGAAACAGTCGGTGTAACGTTTAGGTCGTTCGGTTACTTAGTTGCGGGAATGGATCCAATTTAAATTAGCTCATTAATCAACATTGCACCCTGGTTCCTGACATTTCCCACTGCCTTATCGACCCTATACCACTCGAACACTTCGCTGACTTCGCCCTGCATTAGCACCATCTGCTCGGCACGCTCTTTGGGCGTGGCCGGGTCCAGCCATTCATGTGCCAGTTCTGCAGACAACACCACCGGACGCCGGTCATGTATGTCGAGCATGCCGCCAGCGCTGTCCGCCGTGATGATGACGAAACCGTCGCCTTCCTTTTGCTCATTCCCACCAGAGGGAAACTGGCCGATCGCCGCGCAGCAGATCGGCGCCCGATCCCGTCGGCGAATCAGCCACGGCTGCCGCGTCGCGTCGCCGGCATCCACCCATTCGAACCAGTTGTCGATCGGCACGATCGCACGGTGCGGCCAGATCGGCCGGAAGAACGGGCCATGAGCGACTTTCTCGACCCGGGCGTTGATCGGCGGCGCCCGGTCCTTCGCCCAGTGCGGCCGCCATCCCCAGCGCACCGAATCGGCGTGCAACCCGTCAGGCTCAAGGTGCAGCAGGGCGAGCTGAGTGGTGGGCGCGGCGTTGTAGCGGGCCAGGGGTTCATCACCGACATGGTTGATCAGCGCGTCGGGGATGCTCAGCACCGCGACAAAGTCGTGAATGCCACGGTATTGCGACAGTCGTCCGCACATCGGCTGACCTCTGGCTGGAAAGCGCTGGCTGGAGCGTTCAGCTTAGTCTTCAAATCACATGGGCACGCTGCAACTCGGTCAGCGACAACGCCTTCAATTGCGCGAGCAACGGGTGCCGCCGATCACGAGGATGCGGCAGCTCCACAGCCAGTTCCTGGCGAATGCTGCTCGGGCGATTGTCCATCACCAAGACGCGATCACTGAGGTACAGCGCTTCATCGACGTCGTGCGTCACCAGCAGCAAGGCGATGGCGTGACGCTCGGCCAGTTGCAGCAGCAGGTCCTGGAGTTTCATTCGCGTGAAAGCGTCCACTGCGCTGAAGGGTTCATCGAGTAACAAAACCTGTGGCCGCGAGTAGAGGCCGCGGGCGATCGCCACCCGTTGCGCCATGCCGCCGGACAAGGCTTTCGGCAACGCCTGAGCGAAACCGCCGAGGCCGACTTCTTCGATCAATTGCGCGACCCAGGCCTTGTCGTAATGGCTGTCGGCGCTGAAACCGATGTTTTGCTCAACCGTCAGCCAAGGCATCAGCCGGGGTTCCTGAAACACAAAGGCGACTTCCCCGGCGTTGTTGCGAAGCTCACCTTGAAAGTCCTTTTCCAGACCGGCGACGATCCGCAGCAAGGTGCTTTTGCCGCAGCCGCTGGGACCCAGCAGGCTGACGGTTTCCCTGGGCTGCAATTGTAAATGGACGTTCTTGAGGACCGTAATGGCGGCGAAGGTTTTGCGCTCGACGCAAATGTCCAGCAGGTGGTCGGTCATGCCTCAATCCTCTGCGCTTTGGCCGTTGAAAGTGTCGCGCCAGGCCAGGAAGCGTTTCTCCAGGCCGGCGAGGATGCCGTCGCTGAGTTTTCCCAGCAGCGCCAAAACGATGATCGCGGCGAGGACGATGTCCGGGCGGGAAGTCTCGCGACCGTCACTGAGTAAATAGCCCAGGCCTTTGGTGGCGGCGATCAGCTCAGCGGCCACCAGAAACATCCAGGCCAGGCTCATACCGCTGCGCAGTCCAGTAAACAGGCCGGGCAGGGCGGCGGGCAGCAGGATTCGCCGGATCAGGCGCCACCGGCTGAAGCCGTACATTTGCCCGACTTCCACCAGTTTGCGGTCGATGTCGCGGATCGCCGCGACGCCGTTGAGGTACACCGGAAAGAATGCGCCGATGGCGATCAGGACGATTTTCGAGGTCTCGTCGATGCCCAGCCACAGCAACAACAGCGGCACCCAGGCCAGGCTCGGAATCGAGCGTAATCCGGCGAACGTCGGTTCCAGCCAGGCTTCGGCTTCGCGGCTCAAACCGACCCACGCGGCGAACACCAGGGCCAGGCTGGCGCCAATGGCGAAACCGAGCAGCACCCGCAACAGACTGGCGCTGATGTGTTTCCACAATGCGCCCTCGGCCAGGTCACTGAGGGTCAACGCGATCTCACTTGGGGCCGGCATCTGATAGGACGGCAACCAGCCGATACGCACGACGAATTCCAGCACCAGAACGATCAGCACCGGCAGCGCCAGACCCTTGAGGCGTAATTGCCAGGCTTCGTTCAGTCGGCGGGGTGCAGGCAATGTCAGGCTCGCGGGCAGTTCTTTGCTTTTGCTGGTCATGGGGTTCTCCGGTCACGACGAATCCGCGACGGGCGCGGATTCGGTTTCAACGGTGGCGACGGTTACTGACGGGCCACGGTTTCCTTGAAGCCGGTGTCGATCAACTGATCGATCACCTGATTGACATTCACCCCACGGCGAACCAGTTCTTCAGAGACCAGAATCGGTGCGGCGGCCTTGGAGGCAATCACATCCCTGGCGGTCAATTGCGGGCTGCTGAGGTCGGTGCGGGACAATTGCAGCTTGGCCACTTCCAGCGGCAGACCGGATTCGCTCGCGAGCAACTTCGCCAGTTCCTCAGGATTTTTCACCGCCCAGTCCCGGGCCTTTTCATAGGCGCTCAAGACGGTTTCGATGGTCTGCGGATGCTCTTTGGCGTAGGTGTCGGTGACGCTGACCACGCCGTAGCTGTTGAAGTGGGTGTTGCGATACAACAGGCGCGAACCGGCCTGGACTTCGCTGGCCGCCATGTGCGGATCAAGGCCGGCCCAGGCGTCGACGTCACCTTTCTCCAATGCGGTGCGACCGTCCGGATGCTGCAAATGCACCAGCTCGACATCGTCCTTGCTCAGGCCTGCCTGTTGCAGGCTGCGCAAGGTGAACAGGTACGGGTCGGTGCCTTTAGTGGCGGCGATTTTCTTGCCCTTTAAGTCCGCCACGGTTTTGTATGGCGAATCCTTGCGCACCACCAAGGCGGTCCATTCCGCGCGGCTGTACACATAGACCGATTTGATCGGGCTGCCGTTGGCGCGGCTGAGCACAGCAGCCAGGCTGGCGGACGACGCGAAGTCGACGCCGCCACTGTTAAGGTATTCCAGCGAGCGATTGCTGCCCTGGCTCAACACCCAGCTGACCTTGGTCTGTGGCAGGGCTTTTTCGAGGAAACCGAAGTGCTTGAGCACCAGGCTCACCGGCGAGTAATAGGCGTAGTCCAAGTGCACTTCTGCCGGTACGCTTTCGGCGGCCTGCGCCACGGGTTGCAGGCTCAGGGTCAAGGCGCAGGCACCCAGCAGGTACCTAAAGTCAGGAAATCGGAAGGTCAGTTTCATGGCACAGCTCCGGGCAAGGCGGTGAGATTCTTATGTCCAAATAATTATTTTTTACCAATGCTTCCTGCATAAAAGGAATATTGCAGGCTCTGTGCCATGTCTTGCAGTTGCAGGTTTTCCAGGGCTTTGGCGGCGAGGACAAGGGGATTGGCTGTACGGGTGAAAACAGTCTGATGAGTCACTGTTGCTGTGCCAACAGCGCTGTTTGCTGGTCATGAGCTTATGCATAAATCGAATTTATAATCCGAGCTGTAAGAGCGTTAGGGTCTATACAAATAACGTTCCTGGAGCCCCCGATGAACCTGTCCCGATTCTTGCGCGGTCTGTTGACCAGCGCCTTGTTTGCTTCGCCACTGAGCTACGCCGCAGAACCCGTCGTGTTGCACGTCGGGGATCAGAACTACTACAACGTTCGCGCTTCGGTGGAAGCGTCGGGTGTGCTGGAAGGGGCGCCTTATACCGTCGACTGGAAGCACTTCCAGGCCGCCGCTCCGCTGGCCGAAGCACTCAACACTGGCGCCCTGGATCTGGGCTTTCTCGGTGATTCCGGCTTCCTGTTCCTGGCAGCCAAACAGGCACCGGTAAAGTTGATCGGCGTGTCACGGCAGAACCCCGACACCATCGCCTTGCTGGTTCCCAAGGATTCACCGGTCAAAACCATTGCCGACCTCAAGGGCAAGAAAGTCGCTTACTGGCCGGGTGCCTGGAGCCAGCAACTGACCCTGCGCGCATTGGAAAAAGCCGATCTACCGGAAGACTACGTCGACTTCATCAAACTGATGCCCATCGATGCCGCCGCCGCGCTACCGCAAGGCAGCATCGACGCCTTCCCGGTGTGGGAACCGTACATTTCCCAGCAGATTCTGTTCTCCGGCGCCCGACCGATTCTCACGGCGAAAAACCTCATGCCCGGCCTGAGCGCCATCGCTGCTTCGACGCCGTCGATCGACAGCAAGCGCGAAGCCATTGCCGACTTCCTGGTGCGCCTGAAAAAAGCCCGGGCCTGGGTCGACAACCACACCGACGAATACGCCGATCTCTGGGCGAAAAAGGCCAACCTCGACCAGAACGTGTCGCGCCATTGGCTGCGTCAGGCCCACATGACCGTCGGCCCGGTCGATGCGCAGGCGGCCAAGGATCTGCAGAGCACCGCGGACTTCCTGTTCAAGGTCAAGGCGCTGCCAACGGCATTAGCGACCGCGCCGATTATCGACAGCTCGTTCCAGCAGTCGCTGGCGCAGTAAGCCACGAGGGTGAGCGCTGGAACCAAACACTGTGTACCCTGATCCAACCTCGGCCTCAGCAACCTGCGGGCTGACAAGGGATCAATGGGCGAAGGGTTTTTGCCGTTTTAACGTGATGACCATTACGGTCTGGCCCAAGGCAAACCATGAAACAGTTGTTCAAGGTTCTCACTGCGCTCGCCATCGCTGTCGGGCTGGTGGGCTGCATCGCTTCACCGATCGAACTGACCCCGCAGACCGAGCAGCGTCTGCGCACGCAGCCACCGATCCGCTTTGTGCTGACCTTCGACGACGGTCCCAGCGCGTCAAGTTTCTGGAACCCGAGCATGACGGTGCTCGACAGCCTCGCGCAGAACCCGGTGCAACCGGGGATCAAAGCGGTGTTCTTCGTGCAGACAGGCGCGCCACGGGCCGGTGACAGTGACATCGGACGCGGGGTCATGCACCGGGAGCAGGCTGAAGGACATGTGCTGGGTTTCCACACCGCGACCCACTCGCACACCAATCACCGCTCGCTGAGCCCGGAAGAACTTGAGCAATCGTTGAGCAAGGGCAGTGCTGACATTGCCGCAATCACTGGCGCACCGCCCACCCTCGTGCGCCCGCCGTTCTGGAATTACGACAAACGTGTGTTCGCCGCCTATCAGCGGCACGGCCTGCACCTGTTGCTGACCGACCTGAGCGCCAATGACGGCAAAATCTGGGGCTTCAACGCCAGCCCCCGGCGGCGGGCCAACATGCTGCGGCAACTGTCGGAAGTTCGCGAACGCATTGCGCTGGGCGAACTGCCGACGGTGGAAGGTGTGGTGCCTGTCGTGGTGACCTTCCACGACCTGAATCGTTATACCGCCCGGCACGCCCGCGAATACCTGCAAATCCTGCTCGACAGCGCGCGTGCCACCGGGGTGACGGTGGCACAAAAGCCGTTTTACGATGACACGGCGGCGCTGCAACGGGCGGCATTGGCGCGTACCGTGACCGACAGTGACCAAACCGTGAAGTTACCGGGCATATGGAACTGGCTCTGGGACGCTGATGCTGATTAAAACCTCAGCAAAATGAGAAGCAGCTAACACATATTGTGAGGTGAGGCTGACGCAGGCGGGCGAAAGTGGATCTATCCTGAACGGGTCGAATACGATCCCACGCCACGGAGGCGTCAGTCATGGTTCCCATTTCAGTCCTTTGCAACATAGTAGAGTCCGGTTTTAAGCCGCTTTCCTGCGATTGCACAGTGAGTCCCAATGGATTGTTGCGGATCAAGGTGTACGACCGGGCCACCGGGCGCATCGATTTGCTGATTCCCTGCGTATCGCCCGCCAAGCTGACCAGCGTTCGCGCGATCTCCGACTTTGTTGGCGAATTACGCACCGAACTGCGTGCCGGGCGTCGGGCCTTTGCCGGTTAGCGGGGCAGCAACTCATCAATCATCTTCAAGCAATGATTCAACCCCGGCGTCACATCGCCCACCCGTCGGCTGAGAATGATCGGTGAAGTCGCGTTGTCTTCCAGCAATGGCGTGAACCCGATGTCGTCGCGGTGCAGCAACTGCACCGACGCGGGCACCAGCGTGACCCCGATCCCGGCCCCCACCAGACCGATTGCTGTTTGCAGTTCGTTGGTCCATTGCGCCACGTGGATGCTCACGCCGTAGGACTCGAACAGTGCAATCACATGATCGGCGTAGCTGGGGCGCGGATTGCCGGGGTACAGCACAAAGGGTTCCTTGGCCAGTTGGCGCAGGCTGATCGGCCCGGCCAGCAGCGGGTGGCCGGCGGGCAGGGCGGCGACCAGCCGGTCTTCGGTCAATACCGTCTGGATGATCGCCGGGTCATCGATGCGGATCCGCCCGAAACCGATGTCGATGCGCCCGGCCTTGAGCGCCTGCACCTGTTGCAGCGTGGTCATTTCCGAAAGCCCGAGCTCAAGCTCCAGAGGCTCGCCACTGCGCAGGCGACGAATCAGTTCCGGCAGCACGCCATACAGCGTTGATGGCGCAAAACCGATGCCCAGCCAGGTTTTTTCCCCTCGACCGATGCGTTTGGTGTTGTCGCAAACCTTGGCCAGTTGTTCGAGCAGGGCGGTGGAGTGTTCATGGAAGAAACGCCCGGCTTCGGTCAACTTCAGCGGGCGGCCGCGCTCGAGCAGTAACACCCCGAGTTCATCTTCCAGTTGCTGGATCTGCCGGCTCAGGGGCGGCTGGGCAATGTGCAGCCGTTCGGCGGCGCGGGTGAAGTTGAGGGTTTGAGCCACGACCTGAAAATACCGCAGGTGACGCAATTCCATGGTGCCTCCAGGCATTGAGTAGTTGGATACCTTTAAGGTATCGAGCCAGACCAATTCTATATTGGCCCTAGGCAAAAAGCCGTATGAGAATCCGTTTCAGAACTTCAAGAACCTGACGGGTATCGACATGCGTGCAACTGCCATTGAATCGATCGAGACGATCATCGTCGATCTGCCGACCATTCGCCCGCACAAGCTGGCCATGCACACCCTGCAGAACCAGACCCTGGTGATCATCCGCGTGCGCTGCGCCGATGGCATCGAAGGCATCGGCGAGTCCACCACCATCGGTGGCCTGGCCTATGGCAATGAAAGCCCGGACAGCATCAAGACCAACATCGACAAGCACTTCGCGCCGCTGCTGATCGGTGAGGACAGCGGCAATATCAATGCGGCGATGTTGCGCCTGGAGCGCAGCATCCGTGGCAACACGTTTGCCAAATCAGGTATTGAAACCGCGTTGCTCGACGCCCAGGGCAAACGCCTTGGGCTGCCCGTCAGCGAGTTGCTGGGTGGTCGCGTTCGTGATGCGCTGCCGGTGGCCTGGACCCTGGCCAGCGGCGACACTGGCAAGGACATCGCCGAAGCGGAAAAAATGCTCGACCTGCGCCGCCACCGGATCTTCAAGCTGAAAATCGGTGCCGGCGAAGTCAACGGCGACCTGGCCCATGTCATTGCCATCAAGAAAGCCCTGGGCGATCGCGCCAGTGTGCGGGTCGACGTCAATCAGGCCTGGGACGAGGCAGTCGCACTGCGCGCCTGCCGGATACTGGGCAGCAACGGCATCGACCTGATCGAACAGCCGATCTCGCGCAACAACCGCGCCGGCATGGTGCGCCTGAACGCCATGAGCCCGGCGCCGATCATGGCCGATGAATCCATCGAGTGCGTGGAAGACGCTTTCAATCTGGCGCGCGAAGGCGCCGCGTCGGTGTTCGCCCTGAAGATCGCCAAGAACGGCGGGCCACGGGCCGTGCTCAGGACCGCCGCCATCGCCGAAGCCGCCGGTATCGGCCTGTACGGCGGCACTATGCTGGAAGGAGGGATCGGCACGCTGGCCTCGGCCCATGCCTTTATCACCCTGAATAAACTGGCCTGGGACACCGAGCTGTTCGGCCCGTTGCTACTGACTGAAGACGTGCTCAGCGAGCCGCTGGTCTATCGCGATTTTGCGCTGCATGTGCCGCAAACACCCGGCCTTGGCCTGAGCCTGGATGAAGACCGCGTGGCGTTTTTCCGGCGCGACAAAACCTCCACTTCTGTTCATCAAGCCTGAGGAGAGCATCATGCTATTCCACGTAAAAATGACCGTGAACCTGCCGGTCGACATCAACCCGGAGCTCGCCGCTCAGCTCAAGGCCGATGAAAAAGCACTGGCCCAGCGCCTGCAAGAGCAAGGCAGGTGGCGTCACCTGTGGCGCATCGCCGGGCACTATGCCAATTACAGCGTCTTCGACGTTGACAGTGTTCAGGAGCTGCACGACTTGCTGATGCAATTGCCGCTGTTTCCGTACATGTCGATCGAGATCGACGCGATGTGCCGGCATCCTTCGTCCATTCGCGAGGATGACCGCTGAACCGAGTCTGTTCAGTTCGCTACGCCCATAATTACAAGATGAGGAACCCCAAAACATGAACGTCAAGATTTCCCACACTGCCAGTGCCCAGAAGTTTCTCGAAGACGCCAGCGGCTTGCTCAACGACGCAGGCGACCCTCGGGTCAAAGCCTTGGTTTACCGCATTCTGCGTGATTCGGTGAACATCATCGAAGACCTCGCCGTGACCCCGGAAGAGTTCTGGAAAACGGTCAATTACCTCAACGTGCTGGGCGCGCGTCAGGAAGCCGGCTTGCTGGTGGCCGGGCTCGGCCTGGAACACTACCTGGACTTGCTGATGGACGCCGAAGACGAGCAGGCGGGGAAGGCGGGCGGTACGCCGCGGACCATCGAAGGCCCGTTGTATGTGGCGGGTGCGCCGCTGTCCGAGGGTGAGGCGCGCCTCGACGACGGCGTCGATCCGGGCGTGGTCCTGTTCATGCAAGGCCAGGTGCGCAACACCGCTGGCGAGCCATTGGCCGGTGCGGTGGTGGATGTCTGGCACGCCAACACAGGCGGTACTTATTCCTACTTCGATACCACGCAATCGGAGTTCAACCTGCGCCGCCGCATCGTCACCGATGCCGAGGGTCGATATCGTTTTCGCAGCATCGTGCCGTCGGGCTACGGCTGCCCGCCGGACGGCCCGACCCAGCAATTGCTCGATCAACTGGGCCGTCATGGCCAGCGTCCGGCGCACATTCACTTCTTTATCTCTGCGCCGGACCATCGTCACTTGACCACCCAGATCAATCTCGATGGCGATCAGTACCTGCACGACGATTTCGCCTACGCCACCCGCGACGAGCTGATCGCCCACATCACCTTCAGCGACGACCCGCAGCGAGCAGCGGCCCATGGCGTGAGCGGCCGGTTTGCCGAAATCGACTTCGATTTCACCTTGCAGGCCTCCGCGCAACCTGACGAGCAGCAACGCCACGAACGGGTTCGCGCGCTCGAGGATTGATCGCCGTGCCTTGTGGGAGCGACGGTGCGACAATTCGACCTGCTCGCGCAAGCGGAGTGTCAGTCAACATTGATGTTGAGGCTGATGGCCCCTTCGCGAGCAAGCCCGCTCCCACAGGTGACCGCGTTTCACCAGTGAGAATGCGGTCAAATTGTAGGAGCGAGCCTGCTCGCGATAGGGCCAGAACCTTCCACAAGTCAGCCCACTGACACACCGTTGCAGGTACTGCCTTAGAATGGCCCGACAACACCTATAACAACGAGAGTGACCCGATGATGCACGCGCAACTGTTGAGTCAGCGCAGCAGAGTATTCGACCAAGCCGACCCTTACGCGGTGTCGGGTTACGTCAATCAGCATGTCGGCAATCATTGCATCCTGATGCCCAGGGTCGGCCGTCCGCTGGCCAGCCTCGATCATCGCAAATTCGCCAGCCTTGACCTGTGCCGCATCAGCTACGGCGCCAGCGTGCGGGTGACCTCGGGCGCGCTGGAAACGATCTATCACCTGCAAGTGCTGCTGCGCGGCAACTGCCTGTGGCGCGGTCACGGTCAGGAACATTACTTTGCGCCGGGTGAATTGCTGCTGATCAACCCCGACGATCCGGTGGACCTGACGTACTCCGACGATTGCGAAAAATTCATCCTCAAGGTGCCCACTCGGCTGTTCGAGTCGGTATGCGAGGAGCAACGCTGGCGCTATCCGGGGCAGGGCGTGCGGTTTCTGGATAACCGTTATCAGCTCGATGAGCTGGAAGGTTTCGTTGGTCTGCTGGCGATGATTTGCCAGGAAGCCGAGGCCACCGAGCAGATACCAAGGGTGCAGGAGCACTACGCGCAGATCATCGTCAGCAAGATGCTCAGCCTGATGAAAACCAACGTCATCCGCGGCAGCCTCGGCTCGCCGACGACGACGTTCGAGGGGATTGCCGATTACATCGCGCGCAACCTCAAGCAGGACATTGACAGTGAAGAGCTGGCGCGCCAGGCGCGGATGAGCCTGCGTTCGCTGTACGGCTTGTTCGAGCGCAACGCCGGCACCTCGCCGCAAAACTACATCCGGCATAAGAAGCTCGAATGCATCAACCGGTGCTTGAACGACCCGACCTGCAACGTGCGAAACGTCACGGAGGTGGCCATGGACTACGGCTTCCTGCACCTGGGACGGTTCTCCGACAACTACCGCAAACAATTCGGCGAATTACCGTCCGACACCCTCAAGCGCCGCCACTGACCCACCACAAATCCCTGTAGCAGCTGTCGAGCCTGCGAGGCTGCGTCCGAGTGCGCAGCCTCGCAGGCTCGACAGCTGCTACAGGGAAGTGGGCCGTTTGCAGTAAACGGATACACGTCTGCACCCATCGGATAGTCCACCCCATCCCCCCGACCTAGCATGGCCCTGCCTGAATAACAACAATGGAGGCGGCGGCCATGTCCCTGCGACCCGAATACCTTCACTCCCTGCTTGAAGATGACAAAGAACAGGGCATCTACCGCTGCAAGCGCGAGATGTTCACTGACCCACGGCTGTTCGACCTGGAGATGAAACACATCTTCGAAGGCAACTGGCTGTACCTGGCGCACGAAAGCCAGATCCCCAACGTCAACGATTTCTATACCTCGACCATGGGGCGCCAGTCGATCTTCATCGCGCGCAACAAGGAGGGTGTGCTCAACGCCTTCATCAACGCCTGCAGCCATCGCGGTGCGACGCTGTGCCGGCACAAGACCGGCAACAAGAGCTCCTACACCTGCCCATTCCACGGCTGGACCTTCAACAACTCCGGCAAACTGCTCAAGGTCAAAGACCCGGCGGGCGCGGGTTACCCGGCGAGTTTCAATTGCGAAGGCTCTCACGACCTGACCAAAGTTGCGCGTTTTGAGTCCTATCGCGGCTTCCTGTTCGGCAGCCTCAATTCCGATGTCGTGCCGTTGGTTGAGCACCTGGGCGAGTCGGCAAAGATCATCGACATGATCGTCGACCAGTCCACCGATGGCCTCGAAGTGCTGCGCGGCTCCTCAAGCTACATCTACGAAGGCAACTGGAAACTCACCGCCGAAAACGGTGCCGACGGCTATCACGTCAGCTCCGTGCACTGGAACTACGCCGCCACCCAGAACCAGCGCAAACAGCGTGAGGCCGGCGACAGCAATCCGACCATGAGCGCCGGGGCCTGGGCCAAGCAGGGCGGGGGGTTCTACTCGTTCGACAAGGGCCACATGCTGCTCTGGACCCGCTGGTCCAACCCCGAGGATCGCCCGCTGTACGAGCGCCGCGACGAGTTGTCCCGGGACTTCGGCCAGGCGCGCGCCGACTGGATGATCGAAAATTCGCGCAACCTGTGCCTGTACCCGAACGTCTACCTGATGGACCAGTTCAGCTCGCAGATCCGCATCGCCCGACCGATCTCGGTCGACCGAACGGAAATCACCATTTATTGCATCGCCCCCAAAGGCGAAAGCGATCACGCCCGTTCGAGCCGGATTCGTCAGTACGAGGATTTCTTCAACGTCAGCGGCATGGCCACCCCGGACGATCTGGAAGAGTTTCGCTCGTGCCAGACCAGCTATCAAGGCAGCGTCACGACGTGGAATGACATGTCCCGCGGCGCCGAGCACTGGGTCGAAGGTGCCGATGAGGCGGCCAAGGAAATTGATCTGCACCCGCTGCTCAGCGGCGTGCGTACCGAAGACGAAGGCCTGTTCGTGCTGCAACACAAGTATTGGCAGCAAACCATGCTCAGGGCCCTGGCCACCGAACAGCCCGAATTGATTGCTGTGGAGGCCGTGTAATGATCCTCACTTATGACGCCGTGCGCGATTTTCTCTACCGCGAAGCGCGCTACCTCGATGACAAGCAATGGGACGACTGGTTGGAGATGTACGCCGCCGATGCCTCGTTCTGGATGCCGTCCTGGGACGACAGCGACGAGTTGACCAAGGACCCGCAGCGGGAAATATCGCTGATCTGGTACGGCCACCGCACCGGCCTGGAAGACCGCATCTTCCGCATCAAGACCGAACGCTCCAGCGCCAGCGTTCCAGACACCCGCACTTCGCACAACATCAGCAACATCGAACTGCTTGAGCAGGCCGACGGCCTGTGCAAAGTGCGCTTCAACTGGCACACCCTGAGCTTTCGCTACAAGACCGTCGACAGCTATTTCGGCAGCAGTTTCTACACCCTCGATGTGCGCGGTGAAAACCCGCTGATCAAGGCCAAGAAAGTGATCCTGAAGAACGATTACGTTCGCCAGGTCATCGATGTCTACCACCTCTGAGGCGGCCGTCATGACTCATTCCATTGCATTCAATTTTGAAGACGGCGTCACCCGGTTTATCGACGCCAACGTGGGCGAAACCGTGGCCGATGCCGCGTACCGCCAAGGCATCAACATTCCACTGGATTGCCGCGACGGCGCCTGCGGGACCTGCAAGTGTTTCGCCGAGGCCGGCCGTTACGACTTGGGTGAGGAATACATCGACGACGCGCTCAGCGCTGATGAAGCGCGGCAGGGCTTTGTTCTGACCTGCCAGATGCGTGCCTTGAGCGATTGCGTGGTGCGAGTGCCGACCTCATCGCAAGTCTGCCGTACCCAGCAGGCCAGTTACGACGCCACCATCAGCGCCGTGCGGCAGTTGTCCGACAGCACCATCGCGCTGTCGATCAAGGGCGAAGCCCTGAGCAAACTGGCGTTTCTGCCGGGCCAGTATGTGAACCTCGGGATTCCCGGCAGCGAGCAGACCCGCGCTTATTCGTTCAGCTCGCTGCAGCGTGACGGCGAAGTCAGTTTTTTGATCCGCAACGTGCCCGGCGGCTTGATGAGCAGCTTCCTTACCGGTATGGCCAAGGCGGGCGACAGCATGCGTCTGGCCGGGCCATTGGGTAGCTTTTATCTACGCGACATTCGCCGGCCGTTGTTGCTGCTGGCGGGTGGAACTGGTCTGGCGCCGTTCACCGCGATGCTGGAGAAAATAGCCGAGCAGGGCAGCGAGCATCCGCTGCATCTGATCTATGGCGTGACCAACGATTTTGATTTGGTGGAACTGGATCGCCTCGAAGCGTTTGCCGCGCGCATCCCGAATTTCAGCTTCAGTGCCTGCGTCGCCAACCCCGACAGCCAGCATCCGCTCAAGGGTTATGTGACCCAGCACATCGAGCCTCGGCATTTGAACGAGGGCGACGTCGATGTCTACTTGTGCGGCCCACCGCCGATGGTTGAAGCGGTCAGTCGGTTCATTCGCGAACAAGGCGTCGCGCCTGCGAACTTCTACTACGAAAAATTCGCTGCCAGCGCGGCTTGAGTCCAGCCGGTGCGCGAACACAGATCCCATGTGGGAGCGGCATCCTTCGTCACGAGGTACACATGAACAGATTCACAGACAAAGTCGCACTGATCACCGGCGCGGCGCAAGGCATTGGCCGGCGGGTGGCCGAGCGCATGGCCGCTGAGGGTGCGCGGTTGATTTTGGTTGATCGCTCGGACCTGGTGTTCGAGGTGCAGCAACAATTGGGGCAGGGCAGTCAGGTGCTGGCCTTGACCGCCGACCTTGAGCACTACAGCGAATGCAGCCGCGTAATGCGCACTGCCGTCGAGCGTTTTGGGCGTCTGGATGTGCTGGTCAACAACGTGGGCGGCACGATCTGGGCGAAGCCTTTCGAGCACTACGAAGAACAGCAGATCGAGGCCGAAGTCCGTCGTTCGTTGTTTCCGACATTATGGTGCTGCCATGCCGCGCTGCCGTTCATGCTTGAACAAGGCAGCGGTGCCATCGTCAACGTTTCATCCATTGCCACCCGCAGCATCAATCGCGTGCCGTATGGCGCGGCGAAGGGCGGTGTCAATGCGCTGACCGCATGCCTGGCGTTTGAAACTGCCGGTCGTGGGATTCGCGTGAATGCCACCGCGCCCGGTGGCACGGAAGCACCGCAGCGGGTCATCCCGCGAAACAGCGCAGAGCAGAGCGCCGAAGAGAAAGTCTGGTATCAGCAAATTGTTGGCCAGACGCTCGACAGCAGTTTAATGAAACGCTATGGCACGCTGGATGAGCAGGCCGGCGCTATTCTGTTTCTGGCCAGCGACGAGGCGTCGTACATCACCGGAATGATCATGCCGGTGGGCGGCGGCGACCTGGGCTGAGACGACTGCGCAAACTTACAGCCGACGCTGAAAGGCTTTGACGATCTTGAGCGTGGCGTCGCTTGTGTTCAGGTTCTGGACTGCGTCCAGCGGATACCACATGCAATCGAAAATTTCATTTTGTGGCCGGGCTTCGTCCGAGTTGAGGACCGATGCCTCGAACACATGGTGCCGGGTGCTGCCCGTTTCCAGTTCCATCAGGTACAACAAACCGTCGACGCCCAGCCCTGTTTCTTCCTGGAGTTCGCGCATGGCGGCGCCCGCAGTGGTTTCGCCGCGCTCGACTTTTCCTCCGGGCAAGGTCCAGCGACACCTGGGTTTGCGCACCAGGAGAACATGCCGATCCTGCTCGCAAATGACTGTTGCCCGTACTTTCATGTGTTACTAAACCGCCGTCTGTCATAAAACAGTCATGAAAATGCAATATTCAGGCCCGGGCTTCTGTTTCAAAGGGTTGGAGCCAAGGAGGCGCTAGAAAGTGCAAAGGAGCGTCGAAAATCTGACACGACGTCTGGTCGGCACTTGGGTAAGGGTCGGGTGTAAGGTAACCAGGTCAATCGTGGCTTATCACTGCCGAAAAGGAGGTGACTATGAGCGTTCCGATGCTGAATAAAATGCACATGAACGGTTATGACGTACTCAGCGTAAACAACGGCCCCTGGCGGGTGTGCACCAAAGGCGACCGTCTCGGTGCTTTTGGCAGCAAAGAGGAGGCACTGGCGTTTGCGGCAGCGCTTCCAGCCTACAGAGCAAGAGCGGTTCGATCGACTCCAAGCCAGAAACCAGAATGAACGCAAGCTTGAAGCCCTGGAATGCCGGGGCTTTTTTTGTCTTGAAACCAGGGGCGGGAAGATTTTAAACGTGACATTTGGATGATAGGGTGGCCGCTTTCAATTCAAGGAAGAAAGCATGTTGAAAGGTCGCTGGACTGCTCTGGCAATGTTGTCTGCTCTTTACCTTGCCGGTGTCGGTCAGGTTCAAGCCCAGACGCAGGGCGAAATCCACACCAATCAAAAGGTCTGCGATGTTTTCCGTACATTGGCCGGATCGATCATGCAGTCTCGGCAAAATGGCGAATCGGAAGAAAGTCTGCTGGCCGTGAAGTCGGGTAATCCTGATCACGACAAGTTGGGCGCCATGTTGATCAACGAAGCGTACAACCAGCCGGTCCTCGATTCTCCAGAACTCAAAAGCCAAGCTATTAACATGTTCGCGGATAAATGGCGGGACACGTGTAACAAACCCGCTTCCGGCTAGCTTGCCACC
The DNA here is from genome assembly GCF_059695705.1 of Pseudomonas sp. LBUM1669. Lineage (NCBI taxonomy): Bacteria > Pseudomonadati > Pseudomonadota > Gammaproteobacteria > Pseudomonadales > Pseudomonadaceae > Pseudomonas > Pseudomonas sp. LBUM1669. The sequence goes on from NZ_CP166784.1 coordinate 2,934,963, forward strand.
CATTGTTGGCTAGTAACCTCCGCCACCCGTACTGCGAGAGGGTTCCCTGGCTTTCTGTTGTGCGTGACTCCATTCCGCGCAGGTCATGAAGCTTTTGTGGTCGACCTTACCCCGGTCATCGAAGCTGATGTTGTAGGGCTTCTGTTGGCCTGCCTGGGTCAACTTGTAGTCAAAGCACGTGCCAGGCACCACCGTGCGCTCCGTTATCGTTAAAGGCTGACCGCCAATCTGCTGAACCTGATCCTTGCTCATGCCGGTCTCGACTTTGGCGACCAGCGGCTGGTCCCGATAAACGTGTGAATCAGTGCTGCAACCACCCGTCGCCGCCAGCACGACGACCAGCGCCAATAGAGGCGTGTTCATGCCAAGGCTCCCGTTAGTGAGCTTTCGGAGATTTCGTCCGACTGATGATTTTGGCCTTCACTTCTTCTGCATAACCCGCCAGTCGCTCTTCATCGCCTTGAAATAGATTGCACAACTTCATGGCCGCTTGCGCATCAACATCATTGCCGGCCAGGCGTAGCTGCTCTGCGATGCGCAAGAGTTCCACTGCCGACCACCTCAGGTCCGACGCAAGTCCTTGCAGATCACGCCGAAGTTCGTTTTCATCTTCGTTGAGCCACATGATGACCTCCTGCTGATACCCCGCTACAAAAGAGTAGTCCCAATTAACGGGTGGGGCGTTTGCTCATCTGCTGTCCAATGCATGGGAGGTGCGCCGCTTGTCGGGAGAGTGAGCGCGAACGAACGGGTGTGATGTCGTACCGAAGTGGCGAATGTTCGCTAGGGCGAGGCAACTTCAAATGACCAGCACCGATGATTTCAGATTCCATGCGCATGAGCTGATGGTTGAACTGGACGCAGCTACTACGGAGATGATGACGCTGATTTCGGCCCATCAGTTGAGCGGGCCGGAGTGGGAACGGGTCACTCAATGGCAACATGAAGCGCATGAGCGATGGATGACGTATTTGAACGAACGGTCTTATCCTGACTCCGGCGATCACAACGTAACCCTCTGAGGGCTGATTCTATAGATGGATGTCTGGATCGCTACGCGTTACATTCCCGTTTTTTCAGGATAAGGAAGCGCCATGCGGATGTTGATTGGGGGAGTAGCGATGGCGATGCTGGCGGGTTGTTCATTGCCGGCATCCCTGGTTCCAGGTGAGCCTAACGTCAGCAAGTACAGTAACAAGGCGCCCAAAGAATACGCCGCGTGTCTGTTGCCGCTGTGGCAGCAGGAGGTTTCAAGAACGACTCAGACTGCGATTTCCAATGGCTACCGGATCAACGCTCCCAGCATTATTACGGCTGACGAGATTCTGGACATCGTGAAATACAAGGACGGCAGTCGAGTATCGCTATATCAGGGGCCGCCGTGGGCCAAGTCGGACGCGATGCGTAAAGCGGTTCGCAGCTGCTTGTAAAGCTCACTCCGTGAATGTCGTGTAAGCGCCGTATGTCGGAATCGAGGAACGGCCATTCGCTGGAAAACTTCCAAGTGAAAATTGTCTTTGGAAGTTTGGCGATGAATGATGATCAAAAGAAGCAAGCCCTGGCGGCCTGGTACAAGCTCCTGAACGAACCGGAAATTCGCATGGATGCTGAAGGACAGTACGACGAGTTGCTCAAGGCCGCCGACGAGATGGAACGTACCGGGCTGATCAACAGTTCGGAATGGCGCAAGTTAGTGAAGGAGGCGGGTACTGCGTTCGCAAAAGCGATAGAGGGCGTGGGCGGCGGCACTTAGCTGGGCCGCACACTGTTATTTACGGCAACTCCTCCCACCTAACCTGCATCAAGCCATTTTCCTGTGCGTGTCTTTGTAGCGCATCAAAGTCTTGTTGATCGTGATTGTCCCCATACGAAAGCCCTATCCCCGAATGCAGGCAGGCGTAGTACCAAGCGTCTGCCTCAGTCATGTGGGCGTCGGGTTGAATAAAAATATGCCGAGTCTTGTTGAAGCCATACGTGATTTGAAAATATCGAGGGCGGGTCATCCGAATCTCCAGGTGCTGCCACTACGACATTAATGGCGTAGTGCCAGTTCCTTCTGTTTTCGGACTTTTGTCTGCTTCAATAAATAAGCGATGTTTTGCCTTCATTCAGTCTTGCACGCGCTCAGGGCATGACGCGGGGGCGCTCAGCCAGCATGCATTGAAGGCATTCGTTATTGAGCTGCAAACATTCTTCCTCGGCCTCTGTCCGTGTCGGGTAGGTTGTGGGCAGCCTGCGCTTTTCTTCATTGTCATAGAGGTTGAACCCTATGGGGGCGGTTTTGCAGTAGAAGCGCGTTCCGTTACGCGTTGATCCCGTTTCCGTGGGAATTGCAGGAACCACAACGAATCTTGGAATCATCCTCGCGTACTCCTTCCGAATTCACCTTAACGTGTAGCGGCTACTGGCCATCACCGCAAGGGAGCGTTTGAAGTATCCGATGAACAGGCCGGTCTGCTAAACAGTTGCTGGCTGGGAAGCCATCAGGAATTCGGGCGGCGGCGATCGGCGCCAGAAGAGTTGCCGATGTTTATCAGC
>NZ_CP166784.1:2942500-5395000 GCF_059695705.1 Pseudomonas sp. LBUM1669
CACCTCGATGTCGGCTCATCACATCCTGGGGCTGAAGCCGGTCCCAAGGGTATGGCTGTTCGCCATTTAAAGTGGTACGCGAGCTGGGTTTAGAACGTCGTGAGACAGTTCGGTCCCTATCTGCCGTGGACGTTTGAGATTTGAGAGGGGCTGCTCCTAGTACGAGAGGACCGGAGTGGACGAACCTCTGGTGTTCCGGTTGTCACGCCAGTGGCATTGCCGGGTAGCTATGTTCGGAATAGATAACCGCTGAAAGCATCTAAGCGGGAAACTAGCCTCAAGATGAGATCTCACTGGGACCTTGAGTCCCCTGAAGGGCCGTCGAAGACTACGACGTTGATAGGTTGGGTGTGTAAGCGCTGTGAGGCGTTGAGCTAACCAATACTAATTGCCCGTGAGGCTTGACCATATAACACCCAAGCAATTTGCAAGCTTTGAGCTGAAAAGCGAAAGAGCACCAGATTGCGGTGTGTGAAGACGAAACGAACCGAAAGTTCGAAAGACTCACAAAACACCGAGATCTATCACATACCCATTCGCTGGAGCGTAATCCGTAAGGAGAACGACCTGGCTACCGAATTTCTTGACGACCATAGAGCATTGGAACCACCTGATCCCATCCCGAACTCAGCAGTGAAACGATGCATCGCCGATGGTAGTGTGGGGTTTCCCCATGTGAGAGTAGGTCATCGTCAAGATTAAATTCCGAAACCCCTATCTGCGTATGCAGGTAGGGGTTTTGTTTTGTCTCGAAATAAGTATCCGGAGATTGGTACGGAGTGCCTGCTGGGTTTGCGCCAACTATTGATTGCTCCTTGCCCCTCTGCGCAGCATTGATCAGTGTCTCGATCTGAGCCAGTTGCGCCTTCACCTCACCGATGTCTACAGCCCGATTGATCCTGAACTGCTGATTCGTATGCTGATCGTGGGCTATTGCTACGGTATTTGCTCAGAACGGCGGTTGTGCGAAAAGGCCCATTTGAGCTTGGCTTATCGCTGGTTCTGCCGGTTGAGCCTTGAAGATGAAACCCTCATCACTAGGCCTTTTCTGAAAATTGACACGGCCGTTTTCAGGGGAGGGGTGTTGGATGGTAAGCGCTCCATAATCCCCTCCGACTTCCATAAGAGTAGTGCGCTCAGAAGGCGACACCTGCGAACCGCGTCTCGCCAAGCACCGACGGGCCGTCGAGGAGCACAATGCGCTGGATATCAGGCTCCAGGGACATCAATATCAACAGCTGGGAAGATGTCGAATTTGTTCAAGCGGTCAAGCAGACCGGTCGCAAGAAGCTGATCATGGCTGGGCTATGGTCGGATGCCTGCTTACTGTTTCCTGCACTAGACGCCCTTGCCGCCGGTTATGAGGTTTACGCGATTGTCGACGCGTCCGGCGCTACTTCGGGAGCCGGACACGAAGCGGCATTGCGCCGCATCGAACAAGCGGGCGGCAAGCTAATCTCCACCATGGGCCTGTTCTGCGAGCTTCAGCGCGATTGGAACCGCAGCGAGACCGTCCCCGGCTTCGTCGATCTGTTCATCCAAACCGGCGGCAATGCCGGTATCCAGTTCAGCCAGGACGCGTCGGAATAAATCTGCCGGGCTGCCTTCCACCCTGATGAGAAGGCGGCCTTTCAACTTTCTTCCAACGAAGGGTCGAGGTTTACCTGAGCACCGGCCAAGTTCGCTTCAAGGTCGTCCAGTGCTTGCTGATGTTCCTCCCCCCAGCGATAGAGCATTTGTAAGCGCTCCATAAAACCCACCTAGTCAAAGGTGGGCGGTGCGGTTAGCTATGAGATTGGGGTGCGCATTTCCAAGGTAGCAGGGCTTCGTAATCTTCCACCGAAGCCGCCATTGGCAGGCGCTCAAGTGCGTGGCGCAGCCACGCATAGGGCTCTTGGCCGTTGGCTTTAGCAGTCTCGACCAAGCTGTAAAGTTGAGCGCTAGCCGTCGCCCCTTTTGGCGTGTCGCTAAACAACCAGTTTTTTCTTCCGATAACGAACGGCCGTATTGCACGTTCTGCGGCGTTGTTGTCGATGGGCAAGTAACCTTCCTCGACGTACCGCTCGAGTTTGTTCCAGTTGTTTGCCAAGTAGCTGACGGCTTTGCCCAATGCGTTCTGTGTAGTCACGTACGGCAGCGTCTTTAGCATCCAGTCTTTCAGTTGACTCAGCACGCTGGCGCTCAACTCCTGGCGGCCTCTTTTCCGCGCCTCATCACCACTCCGTTTGTAGGCGATCTCGATGCCATATAGTTTACTGATCAACTTCAATGCGATGTCGGCCCGTCCTGTCTTGCCCTTGGGCTGTACTTTTTGCGCTTCGACAAATTTACGCCGTGCGTGAGCCCAACACCCTAAACGTTCAACTCCGGCCTGTGCTCCCAGCGCGTTGTAACCCGCGTAATCGTCAGTCATGACGTAGCCGCGATAACCTTCGAGCAGGCGCGACGGTACCTCCTGCGCTCGGCTGGTGGAGTAGTCGAAAAGGATCACCGGTTTGTCTGGCGGGCCGCCGGTTTGCACCCACATCCAGGACTGACTGCTCGGCTCTCGGTCAGGCTCTTTCAACACCTGTACGCGTGTTTCATCGCAGTGGATGACACGGCTGGCCAACAGGCTATCGCGCATTAAATTCAGCAGCGGCTGGAAGTGCTCGCCGCACTGGATAACCCAGCGAGCCAGGGTCTGGCGCGGAATATCGATGCCGTGGCGGCCTAGTACTTTTTCAAAACGGTGAAGCGGCAGACCGTCCACGTACTTGGTGGTCAGCAGCATCGCCAGAACACTTGGGCTGGCCATGCTTTTTTCAATCAGTTGAGCCGGCTTATCCGCAGTGACCGGTGCGGTCTCACAATCGCGGCAGCCATAAACTTTGCGCACATGTTTGATAACGCGAATCTGCATCGGCACGATTTCAAGCTGCTCGCTGACTTCTTCGCCAATGGCGTGTTTGCGGCAGCCGCAAACGCAAGTCAGTTCATCCTCGGGAAGTTCGTGGATGACTTCGATACGTGGCAGGTCGGCGGGCAGCGGCTTTCGTTTACCGCGACGCCTGGCTGGACCGACGACCTCTTCTTCAGCGTCTTCGCCGACGGGTTCGGCGATGCTTTCAGTTTCGTTGAAAAGAGCTAACTGCGGCGTGGCCGGATCGGCTGTTTGTTCGGACTTGCGTCCGAACAGGCGCTGACGCAGCAGCGCGTTTTCTTCTTCAAGATGAACAATACGGCCCTTGTTAGACTCGCGCTCAAGCAGCATTTGCTCTAGCAATTGCTTGAGCAGCGCAGGATCGTCAGGAAGATCTTTGGGCATTGAAATCATGCCCTGGATTATAACGAATCAGGCCACGAATCGCGGCGTCAAAACCTGATGAGGACGGTTACGCCAGAGGTCGAAACCGTCGAGCATCCAGTTGAGTTCCTGAACAGTTAGGACAATCGCCTCGTCGGTGGCATCGGGCGATGTTTTGAATCGCTCAGATTCAAGGCGCTTGAGCCAAAGGCAGAAGCCGTTGCGCTCCCAGTACAAAATCTTCACGCGGTTGCGCGGTTTGTTGAGGAAGACGAAGAGCACCGGGTCAAACACGGCGACCTTGATGTCCAGCTCGACCAGCGCAGCCAGGCCATCAATTGATTTTCGGAAGTCGACGGGCTTGGGGTACAGATACACTTTTTCGACTTTTGCGTCGGGTCGCATCATGGCGGATGGGCTCCAGAAAGGAATCGGGAGCACAGCATCCGGGATCAATTGGCGGCTTTGAATGTGGGGTTCATGGAGCGGTTACGAGCATTTCAACGGCTTCGGCGAAGGTTTTACCCTGGGGCGTGAGTTCGTATTCCACTTTGGGCGGCACGACGGTGTGAACGTACCGCGTGACCAAGCCCCGGGCCTCCACGTCGCGCAGTGTCTGTACCAGCATTCATCGTGGGCAATTTATTGACCGCGCTCGCTCCGACATTTGCCTGGGCCCTGACCGGTTGAGTCGTCACTTCGCTGACCCACGGCGCCTTCATCGGCATCGGCTCGATCCTCGCTTAAGAGTTGGTGGCACCTAACCGCCGCACCAGCGCCATTGCCTTCATGTTCCGCGGTCTGACGCTGGCGAATCTGATCGGCACGCCAGCCGGCACCTGGCTGGGACAGATAGTGTCCTGGCGCGCGCCGACCGCGCCTTGATGCCCTTGTTGTACGTGACCTTGGCGGGACAGGCGTTGGTACTGTTCGCGTTTTTCATCGTCGTGGAAAGCCGCGTTGCGTCAGCCTTGTGCGTGTTTATGATGGCCGGTTTTGGCTTTGCCAGTGTGTCGCCGATTCAGCGCCTGGTGATGGACAAGGCGCGTGCTGCCGGTGCGCCCAACTTGGCCGCATCCGTGAACATCGGGTTGTTCAATCTAGGCAACGCGATCGGCGCCTGGCTGAGCGGTTGGGTGATCGCCCAAGGGGTCGGTTATGCCGCACCCAATTGGGTAGGCGGGATTCTGTCGGCGTGTGCGTTCTGCTGGCGTTGGCTTCTGGCTGGCTTACCGTTACTTATCTTGCCAAGCGCAAGGGAGCCCTCGTGCATTCTTAACCTCCGACATCTGGCCAAACTTACACCTCAAGGGCTGCAGTATGGGCTGTAGGCGTTTCATCAAAAGCCAGAAACGAAAAAGCCCTGAATAATCAGGGCTCTATCGGTACAAATATGGCGGAGGCGATGGGATTCGAACTCATGGACCTGTTACAGTCGACGGTTTTCAAGACCGTTGCCTTAAACCACTCGGCCACACCTCCGTTTGCGTTGCGGGCGCCATAATACCTGAATGAAACACACTGTCAAACTCTCTGCATGGCTTGTTACAGAGCGTCTGTTATGATCTTTGCGACTGAACGTTTCAAACCAACAGGAGTGTCGCCATGCGCGAACAGGATTACGCAGTTAATAACAGCGTGCAGGCTGAGCAGCTAGAGGTTAGCCGCGTCCTGCGCAACACATACGGCTTGCTCGCTCTCACCCTCGCATTCAGCGGCGTGATGGCGTTCGTTGCTCAGCAGATGCGTGTTGGCTACCCGAATATTTTCGTGGTGCTGATCGGCTTCTACGGGCTTTTCTTCCTCACCAACAAGCTCCGTGACTCGGCCTGGGGCCTGGTGTCGGCATTTGCCCTGACTGGTTTCATGGGTTTTCTGCTCGGCCCGATCCTCAACCGCTACCTGGGCATGCAGGGCGGTGCTGAAGTCGTCAGTTCGGCTTTCGCAATGACCGCGCTGGTTTTCGGTGGTCTGTCGGCTTACGTGCTGATTACCCGCAAGGACATGAGTTTCCTCGGTGGTTTCATCACAGCAGGCTTCTTCGTGCTGCTGGGTGCGACGCTGGCGAGCTTCTTCTTCCAGATCAGCGGCCTGCAACTGGCGATCAGCGCAGGTTTCGTGCTGTTCTCCTCGGTCTGCATTCTGTTCCAGACCAGCGCCATCATTCACGGCGGCGAGCGTAACTACATCATGGCGACCATCAGCCTGTATGTATCGATCTACAACCTGTTCGTCAGCTTGTTGCAGCTGTTCGGCATCATGAGTCGCGATGATTAATCGCAGGCTTTAAGTAAAAAACCCGCCTAGGCGGGTTTTTTATTGACTGAAATTCGGGGTCAGTCAACAAGAATGCTGCCATCGGCCTGCTGACGGTAGAGGGTATAGGGCAGGAGCAAGGTATCGAGCGCGCCGGACAGAACCACGTCGATCAGCACAATGGCCGGAGCATTGTCATGCACCTGCGCATCCCGTCCTTTTTCCAGGGGCGCATTGAGCATGCAGAAATCATAGGTCACGCCGCTGTAGATTCGGGGAACCGCACCGCAGTAGCTTTTCTGATCCTTGAGACTCTTCGCCGCCACTTCATCACCGCGCACAACTGTTTGAACCGTGCCGCAACCCGCCAGCATAACCACCGCGAGTAAAATCACCTGAAATTTCATACCGCCAATCCTTCGCCGGAAAACAGTCAATTTACGCGTTTCGAATCTAAATCGCACTCACGCCATCGGTGGCAAGCGGCGTTTGACCGGAGTCTTCTTGACGATGGCGGTGTTGGTTTCGGCGTGGGTGTTTAGGCGATCAAGCAGGGTGTCCAGTTGCTCCATCGAGCGCACATGCAGCCGGGCGATGAAGCAGTCATCGCCGGTGACTTTGTCGCACTCGGTGAATTCGGGGATGGCCTGAATCTGCCGTTCGACTTCCTGCAACTGGCCCGGCAACGGGCGGATCCGCACGATGGCCTGGAGTTGATAACCGAAGCACTTGGGGTCGATTTCGACGGTGTAGCCCTTGAGCACGCCACGCTCTTCGAGTCGGCGCAGGCGTTCGGCAACGCTGGGGGAGGACAGGCCGCTGATCTGCGCCAATGCCTTGAGCGAGCGGCGTGAGTCGTCCATTAATGCGGTGATGAGCACTTGGTCGATGTCGTCGGTCATGGCAAATCCCCTGTTAGGCAGTTGACAGAATACGCCTTGATAAAAAAGGCAGAAGCCGAGTTTAGCCTGCTTTTTGCGCTGGAGATGCCCTTGGACGGATTGTCATAATTTGGCCTCAATCACAGGAGTCTGATGATGGACAAAAACATACGTCGCGGTTCATTCGAAATGACCGCCGCCATGCTGATTTCCGGGACCATCGGTTGGTTCGTGCTGGTGTCCGGGCAGCCCGTGCTGGACGTGGTGTTCTGGCGGTGCGTGTTCGGCGCGGGCACGCTGTTGTTGATCTGCGCGGCATTCGGCTTCCTGCGCCCGGGCATTCTGACCCGCACCACCTTCCTGCTGGCGGTGCTCAGCGGGGTTGCAATTGTCGGCAACTGGGTGCTGTTGTTCGCCTCTTACTCCCGTGCCTCGATTGCCATTGGCACGGCGGTTTATAACGTTCAACCGTTCATGCTAGTCGGGTTGGCGGCGCTGTTTCTGGGCGAGAAAATCACCCTGCAAAAGCTGTTCTGGCTGGGTATTTCGTTTCTCGGGATGCTGGCCATTGTCAGCGCTCATGGCGAGCAGGGCGCAGGGGGCAACGATTACCTGATGGGAATCGGTCTGGCCTTGGGGGCTGCGTTTCTGTACGCGATTGCAGCATTGATCATCAAACACCTGACCGGCACGCCACCGCATTTGATTGCCCTGGTCCAGGTCAGCACCGGGGTGCTGTTGCTCGCACCTTTTGCGCACTTTTCGGCGTTGCCGCAAGCACCCAGCGCCTGGGCCAGCCTGGTGACGCTGGGCATCGTCCACACCGGCGTGATGTATGTGCTGCTGTACGGCGCGATTCAAAAACTGCCGACGACATTGACCGGTACGCTGTCGTTCATCTACCCGATTGCGGCGATTTTCGTTGACTGGTTTGCCTTCGGTCATCGCCTGGAGCCGCTGCAGTGGATCGGCGTTGCCGCGATTCTGCTGGCCGCCGCAGGCATGCAGCAGGGCTGGGGCTTGAAGTCTCGTCGGGCAGTGACTCAATAAGCGTGCGTTAGATGTTCCAGCGCGGCGCGGTCTTCGCCAGTCGCTGGCGCATCTCGTCGATGTTCGAAGCGAACTGGCGTATCAACAATTGATAGCCCAACGGGTTGTAGGCCGGTGCTTCAAGACTTGAATCAACCGGCAAATCGATGGGGCGACTGAGCCGCTGCGCCGCGCCGGTTTTCAGCGCCCGGGCCATGCCGATCAGCTGCACACGAATCTGCCGGTGCTCGGCTTTAAAACTCGACCGCAGATGCGCCACGGCGTCGCGATCCTTTGCATCCGGCCGGGTGTTGCCAAGGATCTCCAGAGTGCTGACGCACATGCGCAAATGACGCTGAATCGCATCGAGTTCGGTCATGGAAATCTTCACTTCCTTGGACACCGACGGCATCAGCGAGCGCAATTGCACCATCGCCGCGTTCAGGCGATTCATCAGCTTCAGGTGTTCGTCATCGGAGACGGACTGACCATCGATGATGCGTCCGTAAATCGTCGCGCAATCGCGCAGCGAGTTGGCCAGGTTATAGCGCCAGGAAAAAACCGCATACGACGGCAGGGCGAAAGAAAAGGCCAGGGCCAGGGCCACGCCAATCAGAATGTCCACAGCGCGCCACAGCCCGTCGGAGATCGGGTTGTCGCCATGCCCGGCGACAATAAACACCGTGATCCCCGCCAGCAGAGCGGTGTAACCGCCCTTGCCGATGGCGTGATACGAGAAAAACCCGCACACCACCGACATCACAAAATAGGTCAGCCAAGGCATCCCGAGCCAGGCCTGTTGCGCCACCAGCAGCAGGCCGATAGCGGCGCCGATCAACGTACCGATGGCGCGCTCCGCGGCTTTTTTGCCGATGTTGCCGTGGTGCTGCAAACCGCCGATCACCACCAGCATCGTCACCGACGCCCACTCACCGTGGGGCAGGTTGATGCCGGTGGTCAGCATGATCGATGCCAGCAAGCCGAGCGACACGCGGACCGCGTGGATCAGTCTGGCGTGGCGATAGCGCCGATACGGGTCCAGCAACGGACGCAGTAACCGGCGCAGCAGCGGTGGCAGTCGATGGGCTCTGAACGTGTTCAGGCTCGGTGTCCTCAGAAGATGTAATCGGTGGTCAGGAAACTCGAACTGCGTCCGCTGATGATCTCGCTGATGAGTTCCTTGTTGGATTCCTGGAACTTGGTCGCCACCAGCGTCCTGATCGAAAACACCCGCAGCGCATCATGCACCGACAATGTGCCTTCGGCGGAGTTCTTGCGGCCATTGAACGGATAGGTGTCAGGCCCGCGTTGGCACTGGGCGTTAAGGTTGATCCGGCCGACCTGGTTGGCAAAGGTGTCCACCAGTCGACCGACCGCAACCGGGTTGGTGCCGAAGATACTCAATTGCTGGCCGAAGTCCGATTCCAGGACGTAGTCAATCACCGTGTCGAGATGCTTGTAAGGCACGATCGGCACCACCGGGCCGAATTGTTCTTCCTGGTAGACGCGCATCTGCGGCGTCACCGGGAACAGCACCGCCGGGTAGAAGAACGACGCTCGCGATTCACCGCCATTTGGATTGACGACCTTGGCGCCTTTGCTGACCGCGTCCGCGACCAGCGAGTGCAGGTAATCGACCTTGCTCGCTTCCGGCAGTGGGGTCAGCGCTACTCCGCTTTCCCATGGCATACCCGGTTTCAGAGTGGCCAGTTTGGCGTTGAATTTCTCGATGAACGACTCGACCACGTCTTCATGGACGAAAAGGATTTTCAGGGCGGTGCAACGCTGACCGTTGAACGACAGCGAGCCGGTTACCGCTTCGTTCACCGCGTTGTCCAGATCGACTTCCGGCAACACAATGCCCGGGTTCTTCGCATCCAGGCCCAGTGCTGCGCGCAAACGGTGAGGTTTGGGGTGGAGTTTTTTCAGATCGCTGGCGGCTTTGTTGGTGCCGATAAACGCAAAGATATCGATCTTGCCGCTGGCCATCAGTGCACTGACGGTCTCGCGTCCGCTGCCGTAGATCACGTTGATCACCCCGGCCGGGAAACTGTCGCGGAAGGCTTCCAGCAGCGGCCGTATCAACAGCACACCCAGCTTGGCCGGTTTGAACACCACGGTGTTGCCCATGATCAGCGCCGGAATCAGCGTGGTGAAGGTTTCGTTCAGCGGGTAGTTGTAAGGGCCCATGCACAGGGCGACACCCAGTGGAACGCGGCGGATCTGCCCGAGGGTGTCCTGTTCCAGCTCGAAGCGGCTGGAGCGACGGTCGAGTTCCTTGAGGGCGTTGATGGTGTCGACGATGTAATCGCAGGTGCGGTCGAACTCTTTCTCCGAGTCCTTGAGGTTCTTGCCGATCTCCCACATCAGCAGCTTGACCACCGCCTCACGCTGTTCGCGCATGTGGCCCAGAAACGTTTCGACGTGCTGGATGCGTTCGGCCACGCGCATGGTCGGCCACAGGCCCTGGCCCCGGTCATAGGCGCGGACGGCGGCGTCCAGCGCGGTCAATGCGGTTTCTGCGTCGAGCAGCGGCGTGCTGCCGAGGATCACTTGTTCGTCGCCATTTTTGCCGGTCAGGTACACCGGGCTGCGGACTTGGGCGAGGGGGCCGGACCAGGTTTTCAGTTCGCCGTCGACCAGGTATTCACGCTGCTCGGTCTGGCCGTCGAGGCGGTATTTTTCCGGGATGTCACTTGAGTCGGGAAACAGGTTGCCAAGGATATGTGCTGTGGTCATGTCGCTACCCCGTCTGGATTGTGTGATGAACTGATGAATCGTTTTAGCAGACCTCGGCCTCGCTTGTCATGACTCATCTCATCGTTCGGCGGTTCAGGGTTTTCGATCGTGGAAGTGCAGCCACCTTCGGTCATGGCCTCAGATGCCCCCCTTGTTGGCCCCCAATGCCCTCAACCCCACCCGCGTCGGTACCTTAGTGTTGACCTGTGCCAGATCGCAATAAAAAAGGTGTTCCCCGCGAGAGGACAACCGTGCGGGACAGTCGAGTCTCTGAAAAGCCTAGCCTCTGTTTGGCGTTGGTGGGCGGCGTCTGCGCGGCGCTGCTCAGCGAATACCTGCGTCTGCTGGGGCCGCACGACCGAGGGCAGTCACATCAAGAAGATCGCCGCCGACCCGAACATGAGTAGCCGCACCTTGCGCCGCCGCCTGACCGAACATGCGCTGACCATCCTTCGTAGCAGCTGCCGAGCTTCGCGAGGCTGCGTTCGGCTGCGCAGCAGTCGTGAAACCAGGCACTGCGGTGTGTCAGGAAAACCGTAAGCACAGGATTTACGACTGCTGCGCAGCCGAACGCAGCCTCGCGCTGCTCGGCAGCTGCTACAGGAGTGCACACAAAGGCTCATCCCCGGTTAAACTCCGCGCTCTTTTTCAAGGAGTTCATATGAGTTACTACCAGCCGGGCATTCTCGCCACCCCCGTTCCGCCTCAAGCCCGTCATATGTTCTTCGCCCTCGAATCCGCCGAAGCATTGCCGGCCGCGCTCGACAATTTGATGCAACGGGTGGACGGGAAATCGGCGGTGGTCGGCTTTGGTGAATCCCTGGTCAAGGCGCTGCACGCGCAGATCGATGGCTTGCGACCGTTTCCGGCGCTGACCGGCGTTGGCGTCGACAACCCGTCGACCCAGCACGCGCTCTGGTGCTGGCTGCACGGCGACGACCGCGGTGAATTGCTCAATCGCAGCAACGCCATCGAAGCCGCGCTGGCACCGGCCCTGCGCCTGGTGCAGATGAACGAAACCTTCCGCCACATGACTGGCCACGACCTGACCGGCTACGAAGACGGTACCGAAAACCCGCACGACGAAGCCGCCGTGGCCGCCGCGTTGTTGGGCGAGGGCGCTGATGGCCTGGTCGGTGGCAGCTTCGCGGCGATCCAGCAGTGGCAGCATGATCTGAAAGGCTTCCACGCGATGCCGTCCCAGGAAAAGGACAACATCATGGGCCGTCGCTTGAGCGATAACGAAGAACTTGATGACGCGCCGATTTCCGCCCACGTCAAACGCACCGCCCAGGAAAGCTTCGCCCCCGAAGCGTTCGTGGTCCGTCGCTCGATGCCGTGGATCGAAGGGGATCGCGCCGGCCTGATGTTCCTCGCGTTCGGTTTTTCCCTCGACGCCTTCGAAGCCCAACTGCGGCGCATGAGTGGACTGGAAGACGGCATCACCGACGGTTTGTACCGTATCAGCCGCCCGATCACCGGCGGCTACTACTGGTGCCCGCCACTCAAGGACGGTCATCTTGACCTGCGCGCCTTGCGCATCGGCTAAAACATCAGGGAGCGATTATGAACGTGGTGCGCTGGGGCATGATCGGTTGTGGCAGTGTCGCCGAACGCAAGAGCGGGCCGGCCTTTTACAAGGCCCCCGGCTCGGCGCTGGTGGCGGTGATGGGGCGGCGTCTGGACGCGGTGACCGACTACGCCGCCCGCCATGGCATCGCCCGGGTTTACACCGACGCGCAAGCGCTGATCAATGATCCCGAGGTGGACGCGGTGTACATCGCCACACCACCCGACAGTCACCACGCCTATAGCTTGCAGGTCGCCGCCGCCGGCAAACATTGCTGCGTCGAAAAACCGATGTCGCTGAATGCCGGGCAAAGCCGCGAGATGCAAAAGGTCTTTGCCGACGCTGGATTGCACCTGTTCGTGTCCTATTACCGGCGCTCGCTGCCGCGCTTTGCGCAAGTGCGGCAGTGGCTGGAGGAGGGGCGAATCGGCGAGGTGCGGCATCTGTCCTGGACGCTGACCAAGGCGCCTTCGCCGAACGATCTGGGGGGCGCCGATAACTGGCGCACCGATCCGGTGATTGCCGGTGGCGGCTACTTCGCCGACCTGGCCAGTCATGGCTTCGATCTGTTCCAGTATTTGCTCGGGGATATCGTCGAAGTCGCCGGTTTCACTGCACGGCAGGCTGGTTTGTATGCCGCCGAAGACGCCGTCAGCGCCAGTTGGCGGTTTGCTTCGGGAGCCCTGGGCATGGGCTGCTGGAATTTCGTCGCCGACCGGCGCGAAGATCGGGTCGAGTTGATCGGCAGCCAGGGCCGGATCAGTTTTTCGGTGTTCGATGAGCACGCTGTGCAGCTTGAGGCGGATGAACATCTCAGCCTGCACATCGACCATCACGAGCACATCCAGTGGCATCACGTGCTGGGCATGAACGCGCATATCCGGGGCGAGGCGCAGCATCCGGCGATGGCCGAACACGCGCTGAAAACCGACTGGGTGATGGACCAGATCCTCAAGCGCGGCTGAAGCCAGGCAATCTCACTGCTGAAACCGAATCAGTTGTAGCAGCTGCCGAGCAGCGCGAGGCTGCGTTCGGCGGCGAAGCCGTCGTGAAATCAGACAACGCGGTGTGTCAGGTGCGCCCTGCATGCAGGATTTGCGACTGCTTCGCAGCCTCGCGCTGCTCGGCAGCTGCTACAGAGTCCGCGGTTGTCTGGTTAATCTAACCTTATGCTTAATCAGTATTTCTCAATGCCCGCGCGGCTTCTCTAAGATCACGTCATAACTCGTTATAACAAGTGATCTGCCATGACCGATAACGTTCTATCCCTCAGCAGCATCCCGCTGCACACGCAACTGCGCGATGTGCTGCGCGCCCGCATCCTCGACGGCGAATACCCGCAAGACAGTCAGATGCCCTCCGAAAGCGAACTCGGCGCGCTGTTTAAAGTCAGCCGCATCACCGTGCGCCAGGCCCTGGGCGATCTGCAAAAGGAAGGGCTGATCTTCAAGATTCACGGCAAGGGCACCTTCGTCGCCAAGCCGAAAACCTTTCAGAACGTCAGCACCCTGCAAGGCCTGGCCGAGTCCATGACCGGTCGCGGCTACGAGGTGATCAACCGCCTGCGCAGCTTCAAATTCATCCCGGCCGACAAGCTCGTTGCCGAGCGATTGCAGGTGGCCGAAGGCGAGACCGTGGCGCAGATCAAGCGCGTGCGGCTGATCAACCGCGAGCCGATCTCCCTGGAAATCACCTACCTGCCCAAGGCCATCGGCGAACGGCTGGAGAAGGCTGACCTGGTCACCCGCGACATTTTTCTGATCCTCGAAAACGACTGCGGCCTGGCCCTCGGTCATGCCGATCTGGCCATCGACGCCGTGCTGGCCGACAGCGACCTGACCCAGGCGCTGAACGTCGAAGCCGGTTCGCCGATCATGCGCATCGAGCGCCTGACCCACGATGCCGCAGGCCTGCCCGTGGACTTCGAACACCTTTACTACCGCGGCGATGCCTTCCAGTACCGCTTGCGGATCGACCGGCAAAAAGGGGCGCAGGCATGACGCGAAACACGCTTGAACAGGAATACGACATCGTCGTGATCGGCGGCGGCACCGCTGGCCCGATGGCAGCGATCAAGGCCAAGGAACGCAACCGTGATCTGCGCGTGTTGCTGATCGACAAGGCCAACGTCAAGCGCAGCGGTGCGATCAGCATGGGCATGGACGGCCTGAACAACGCGATCATTCCCGGCCACTCGACACCGGAGCAATACACCAAGGAAATCACCATCGCCAACGACGGCATCGTCAACCAGGCGGCGGTGTATGCCTACGCGACCCACAGCTTCGAAACCATCGAGCAGCTGGACCGCTGGGGCGTGAAGTTCGAGAAGGACGAAACCGGCGACTACGCGGTGAAAAAGGTCCACCACATGGGCGCCTACGTGCTGCCGATGCCGGAGGGGCACGACATCAAGAAAGTGTTGTACCGCCAGTTGAAGCGGGCGCGGGTCAGCATCACCAATCGGCTGGTTTGCACGCGATTGCTGACGGACGAAGAGGGCGCGGTCAACGGCGTGATGGGTTTCGACTGCCGAACCGCCGATTTCCATGTGATCAAGGCCAAAGCCGTAATTCTGTGTTGCGGCGCGGCCGGACGTCTGGGCCTGCCGTCATCCGGTTACCTGATGGGCACCTATGAAAACCCGACCAACGCCGGCGACGGCTACGCGATGGCCTATCACGCTGGCGCCGAACTGGCGAACCTCGAATGCTTCCAGATCAACCCGTTGATCAAGGATTACAACGGCCCGGCCTGCGCTTACGTCACCGGCCCGTTGGGCGGCTACACCGCCAACAACAAGGGCGAGCGCTTCATCGAGTGTGATTACTGGAGCGGGCAGATGATGTGGGAGTTCCACCAGGAACTCGAAAGCGGCAACGGCCCGGTGTTCCTCAAACTCGATCACCTGGCCGAGGAAACCATCCAGAACATCGAAGAGATCCTGCACAGCAACGAACGCCCCAGCCGCGGCCAGTTCCACGCCAATCGCGGCACCGACTACCGCACGCAGATGGTCGAGATGCACATCTCGGAAATCGGTTTTTGCAGCGGTCACTCGGCGTCCGGCGTGTGGGTCAACGAGAAGGCCGAGACTTCGGTCAAGGGCTTGTACTCGGCCGGTGACATGGCCGCCGTGCCGCACAACTACATGCTCGGCGCGTTCACTTATGGCTGGTTTGCCGGCACCAACGCGGCGGATTTTGTCGCCGGACGCGAGTTTTCAGCGGTCGATGCCCGGCAGATCGAAACGGAAAAACTGAGGGTCTACGCGCCACTGGATCGCGAACACGGCCTGCCGCCCGCGCAAGTGGAATACAAGCTGCGGCGTTTTGTGAACGACTACCTGCAACCGCCGAAAGTGACCAAGAAGATGCAAATCGGCCTGCAACGCTTCAGCGATATCCAGCGCGATCTCGATCAGATCAAGGCCCACAACGCCCACGAACTGATGCGCGCCATGGAAGTCAGCATGATCCGCGACTGCGCCGAAATGGCCGCCCGCGCGTCCTTGTTTCGCGCTGAAAGTCGCTGGGGGCTTTACCACTATCGGGTCGATCATCCGCAACGCAACGACAGCGACTGGTTCTGCCATTGCCATCTGAAAAAGGGTGACGACGGCCAGATGACCAGTTTCAAGAAAGCCGTCGAGCCTTACATCATCCCGCTCGACGCCGAAGAAATGCAGGCCTACGACCGACTGCGGGTCGGCGCCTTTGCTGCCTGAGCACCACAGAAAGAGAGACCGAAAAATGGCCTACCAACCCCAGGAAATCTTCTTCCGCTCCAACGCGCCGGTCACGGTCGACGAGGACCTTTGCATCGCCCACAAAGGCTGCACCGTGTGCGTCGACGTCTGCCCGATGGACCTGCTGGCAATCAACCCGGCCACGCAAAAGGCCTACATGGCGTTTGACGAATGCTGGTACTGCATGCCGTGTGAAAAGGACTGCCCGACCGGGGCCGTGAAAGTCGAAATCCCGTACCTGTTGCGTTGACTGACGGGACGCCATCGCTGGCAGGCCAGCTCCCACAGGGATTTGCAGTGGGACACAGATTTCGCTGGCAGCAGAGAACCTTGTGGGAGCTGGCCTGCCAGCGATGAGGCCCGCCCAGACAACCCAAAGCCATCCGGAAACACCGGACGCTGGATTCACCCAACACCCCTCGTTTCCCACCACGCCCTGATCGTGGCGGAGACGAACATCCTATAAATGATTCGAGGGGATTCACCATGTCTTTGCCAACATTGCTGCGTGCCGCATTTGCCGGTCTGGTACTGGCTTCATTCACCCTGTCGGCCTCGGCCGAAACCATCCGCATTGCCATCGGCACCCAGGACACCACGATCAACTGCGCCGCCGGCGGTCTGTTGATTCGCGAGCTCGGCCTGCTGGACAAATACCTGCCCCACGACGGCCAGTACAAGGACGCCCAGTACGAAGTCGAGTGGAAAAACTTCACCAGCGGTGCGCCCCTGACCAACGAGATGGTCGCCGGCAAACTCGACTTCGGCGCCATGGCCGACTTCCCCGGTTCGTTCAACGGTGTGGCGTTCGAAACCGCCGGCAAACACAGCCTGTTCATCAGCGTGCTGTCGGGCAGCATCAAGGGCAGCGGCAATGGCATCGTGGTGCCGAGCGCGTCGGGCGTGCAGTCATTGGCGGAGCTCAAGGGCAAGACCATTTCCGTGCCGTTCGCCTCGACGGCTCATGGCATGTTGTTGCGCGCCGTGGCGGCGCAAGGCTGGGATCCGCTCAAAGACGTGAACGTCATCGCCCAGCCACCGGAAGTCGCCGGCTCGGCATTGCAGGCCGGAAAAATCGACGCCCACGCTGACTTTGTGCCGTTCGCCGAACTGTTCCCCAGCCGTGGTTTCGCCCGCAAGATCTATGACGGTTCCCAGGCCGGCTCACCGACTTTTCATGGCGCACTGGTCGATCAGAGCTACGCGAAAAAGTACCCGGAAATCGTCGTCGCTTACCTGCGCGCAAGCATCGAAGCCAACCAGTTACTGGCCGCTGAGCCGGAGAAGTACAGCGAGCTGATCGCCAAGGTCACCGGCGTCGATGCCGAGGTCAATTACCTGTTTCATGGCCCGCTGGGCGTGCAAACCCGCGACCTGAGCTGGAAGCCCGAATACCGTCAGGCCGTCGGTACTGCCATCGACACCCTCAAGCTGTTGAAAAAGGCGGATCGCGGTCTCGACCTCAATACCTTTATCGATGACCAATACATCCGTGCCGCGTTCAAGGCGTCGAACCTGGATTACACCGCGCAACTGGCCAACTACGGGCAGACGCTGCTCAAAGCGGTGGATGCGTTGAGCGGTAAAGCCATCACCGACTTCAGCCATGTCGCGGAAATCTGGGTGCGGGGTGAACCGAAAGTCCGGCAGTACGCGTCGGCGGAGTCGGCGTTCACTGCGTTGGCCGGTTTGAAGTCGGAAGGTAAAAACATCCGCGCCGTGTATGCCCAGGCGAGTGACAGCGGGATCAAGTTGTTGGCGGATCAGGCGTGGTTCGCCAGCGATGCCAAGGGCCGCCTCAGCGCATTCCTGCTCAAAGGCCAGGCCCAACAATTCGCCACGGCTCAGGGCGGCAAAGTCCTCGACTTCACCGATGCCACCACCCAGGCCGTTGCCGTTCGCTAACCCCTTAAACACCGCAATCCCCCTGTGGGAGCGAGCCTGCTCGCGATGGCGGACTGACATTCAACCCCAATGTCGACTGACCCACCGCCATCGCGAGCAGGCTCGCTCCCACAAGGGATCGAAGTTGAATGCAAATACCAGATTCACCGGAGATCGCCTGTGGGAGAGGGCTTGCTCCCACAGTGAACTCGGTTGAGAGGAAGATCTATGTCCCGATCCATAACACGCTGGATCCCAAGAGCCGCCTCACTGCTGCTCTGCCTCCTGTTCTGGCAGTTCGCCGCCAGCCACCACTGGAACCTCGGCCTGGTGACCTTCGCCAATGTCCCGACGCCACTGGCGGTGATCGAAGCCGCACTGGGCCTCGGCGATTCCGGCAAGCTTGCCCAACACTTGAGCAGCAGCCTGAGCCGGGTTTTCGCCGGTTACCTGGCAGCGTTGATCATCGGCATCGCTTTGGGCCTGGCCGTCGGCCGTTCGAAATGGGCCGAAGATTTATTGCTGCCACCCCTGGAAGTCCTGCGTCCGATCCCCGCAGTCGCCTGGATTCCCCTGGCCATCCTGATGTTCCCCTCCTCGGAACTGTCGATGGTCTTTATCACCTTCACCGGCGCGCTGTTCCCGATCCTGCTCAACACCGTGCACGGCGTCGAAGGCGTCGACCCACGCCTGATCGCCTCGGCGAAAAGCCTCGGGGCAGGGCGCCGGGCGATTCTGTTGGAAGTAATCCTGCCGGGCGCCGCGCCGAGCATCATCACCGGTCTCGCCATCGGCATGGGCACCTCGTGGTTCTGCCTGGTGACCGCAGAAATGATCTCCGGTCAATACGGCATCGGCTATTACACCTGGGAGTCCTACACCATCCAGAACTACGCCGACATCGTCGTCGGCATGTTGCTGATCGGCGTACTCGGGATGGTCAGCAGCCTGCTGATCAAACGTCTCGGCGGGCTGTTCACGCCGTGGCACCGGCCACGAGGAAAAGCCTGATGAGCGTGATGCAAACCCCTGAAGGGCGGATCGACATCCGCCAACTGTCCATCGTCCTCGGCGAAGGCCAGCAGGCCTTCGAGGCCGTGCAAGGCCTCGATTGCCAGATCGAACCGGGGCAATTCGTCTGCATCCTCGGGCCGTCCGGGTGCGGCAAATCGACCTTGCTCGGCGCATTGGCCGGGCATCTGCAGTCGTATACCGGAACATTGAAAGTCGACGGCGCGCAGGTTTCAGGTCCATCGCCCCAGCGCGGCATGGTCTTCCAACACCACACTCTGTTCCCTTGGCGCACCGTGCGCGACAACGTCGCCTTCGGCCTGAAAATGCGCGGTATCGACAAAACCGAGCGCCACCAGGCCGCCGATGAAATCCTCGCGCTGGTGGGGCTGGAAGGCTTCGCCGACCGTTGGCCCGACCAGCTCTCCGGCGGCATGCAACAACGAGTTGAGATCGCCCGGGTGCTGATCAATCGCCCGCGTCTGTTACTGATGGACGAACCCTTCGGTGCCCTCGATGCGCTGACCCGGCTGAACATGCAGGAACTGCTGCTGGACATCTGGACGCGGATTCGCACCACCGTGGTGTTCGTCACCCACGACATCGACGAAGCGCTGTTCCTCGCCGATCGCCTGCTGGTCATGAGCTCGCGCCCCGGTCGAATCATCGAAGACCTGCACCTCGACTTCCCCCGGCCACGCACCACCGAACTGGTGACGAGCCACGAGTTCTCACGCTTGAAACGCCATTGCCTCGAATTACTGCGTCACGAAGACGGTCGGCAGTTACCGCGCCTGAACCCTCTCGGACTTCCTCCTGAAAACAAACTGCCGCGATTTGCCCTATGACCTCTCTATTCGATGTAACCGACAACGATGACATTCTTGCCCTGCAACCGCGCCTTACCGATGAAGATCCAGGCGTGCGCAGAATTGCCTTGATCGAACTAGCCGACCTCGAAGAGCCGGACGGTTTGCTGTGGCTGGTCAATCGCCTGGCAGAAGACCCGACCGAAGAGGTCCGCGCTGAAGCCGCGCGATTGCTTGAAGCGTGGGAGGACAAGCCGGTGGTTGACGCGCTGTGCCAGGCCCTGACCGATACATCCTTGGCGGTGCAGGCCGCTGCCGCGCAAAGTCTCAGCCTGCTCAAGAGCGAGGCCGCGGGGAGGGTGATTCTGCCGTGGACCGGGCATGCCGACATCAGCGTGCGCATCGCCGCGTTCAGGGCCTTGCGCGAGTTGCGTTTTCCCGATGCCGCCGCGGCTGCTTCAGACGCCTTGAACGATGAGGACGCCGGTGTTCGTCGCGAAGCCGTCGGCGTCCTTGGCTGGCTCAAACAGCTCGATGCCTTGCCGGCCCTTGCGAAATTGGCCAGCGACGACCCGGATACCGAAGTCCGCCGCGCCGCCACCGGCGCCCTCGGTCTGGCCTCCGATGCACAAGTGTTGCCCGCGCTGCGCCAGGCCCTGCAAGACCAAGCCTGGCAAGTGCGCGAAGAAGCCGCGACGACCTTGGGCAAGGTCGGTCACGTTGACGCCGGTGCCGCCCTGGTCGACGCCTTGAGCGACGATTACTGGCAAGTCCGCCTGCGCGCCACCCGCAGCCTCGGCCGTTTACGTTACGTCCCGGCCCTCGACGCGCTGATCGAGACCCTCGGCCACCGCATCAGCAACCTGCGCAAGGAAGCCGCGCTGGCCCTCGGCGAACTGAACGATAAAGGCGCCATCGCACCCTTGCAGGCTGCTAAGGACGACGGTGACCCGGAAGTGCGCAAAGCCGTGCGCATCGCCTTGAGCCAGCTGCTATGAACCCGCTGGCGATTGGTAATTCCCAGAGTAAACAGCAACTGCGATTGAACTGGCCGGACGGGCGCGAGCAGTTGCTGGATCATGTTGAGTTGCGCCGGCAGTGCCCATGTTCGCAGTGCCGGGCGTTTCGGTTGCAGGGGCTGACGGTGAAAGTCGATAAGCGCATCCGAGTGATCGAACTCAACCAACAAGGTTACGGCCTGCAACTGATCTTCAGCGACGGCCATGAGCGCGGAATCTACCCATGGCCCTACCTCTCAGCCCTGTAGGAGCGAGGCTTGCCCGCGAAGGCGGTGTGCCAGACGACATCAACGTTGGCTGACACGACGCCTTCGCGGGCAAGCCTCGCTCCTACAGGATCTGTGGGGGTCAGAAGGATTTGCTGATGCTTGCGACCACCGTGGCGCTGCACACATCGTCGAAGCCCCAGTTGCTGGTGCACTGGCTCTTCGACAGGTCAGTGTCGATATAACTCAAGCCCAGCATCACACCGGCCAGTTCGTGGGACAGTTTGACTTCCCATTCGCGGTACGAGTCTTCGGCATGGCCCGACATCGAGTACAGGTGCGGGTCCTTGAAATCCATGTTGCCGTATCGCAGTTTCAGACCGGTGTCGTAAGGCAACTCGGTTTCATAGCCAACGTAGCTGTACAGCGAGCTCTGCTTGCTGTCGATGCCCGGTGCATCGGCGGAGTAATAGGCCGCCAGCTTCACGCCATAAGCACTGAGGATTGCGTAGGTCTCGCCCTGGTTAAACTGACTTTCCCTGGGGTAAGCGTATTTGAGATAGCCGAGGTCCAGGCTGACGGCATCGGTCGCCTGCCAGAGCCAACCGGCGTAGTAATCGACTTCCTGTCGGGTCTTCAAACCGCCGCCGAAATCGACGTTTGAACTCCATGCGCCGAGGTACAGGCCGCTGCTGTGCGCCAGGGTCAAACCGGCCTGCACCGCAGGATCGTTCTGGGTTTGCGAAATGCCCCGGGTGCGGTAGTCGCTGGCCAGGGTCAGGTCGACCAGCAGAGCGAAGTCGTCATTCAAGGGCAGCGCCTGGCTGCTCAAGGGAAGAAGGCTCAAGGAACCGAGGGCGAACAGGGTGAAAGCTTTCATGGGGTGCGTCCCGTTATTGTGATTGTTATGGGCAGATTTTTTACGGCAAGGCTGCGCCGAACCCCGGCGACAAACGCGGGGTGCGGGCAGTGGTTACAGATGATTTTCTTAGAGCGTCGGTGCGTAGACTTCGCGACCGGCGAACCAGGTTTGCAGCACCTGGGTGTCATGCAGGGCTTTGTTGTCGACGTTGAACACGTCGCGGTCCAGCACGATGAAATCGGCTTGCTTGCCGGGGCTCAACGAACCGATCTGCTTCTCCAGCCCAATGGTGCGCGCAGCGTTCAGGGTGTAGGCGTAGAACATCGTTTCGCGGTCAATGCGCTCATCGGCATTCAGCACGCCCAGCGGACCTTCCCGGGTGATGGCCTGGGCCATGGCGTTCCACGGATTCGGCGAAGACACCGCCCAGTCACTGGCGCCGGCGATGGTCGCACCTTGTTCAAGCAGCGAGTGCGCCGGGTATTGATAACGGAAGGCGAGCGCACTGACATACGGCTTGATCATGTCCAGGGTGTACTCGTCGGCACTGGCCCACAGCAGTTGCATCGAGGCGATGACGTTGAGCGGTTTGAACCGCGCAAACTCTTTTGGATTGACCATTTGCAAGTGGGTGATCGAGTGAGTTACGCCGCTCTGACGATCCTTGCGCGCCTGGGCGATGCCGTTCAGCGATTCACGCACCGCACGGTCGCCGATGGCGTGGATGTGCACCAGCCAGCCGCGCTGATCGATGGCGCTGACCAATTCGCCAAAGTGCTTCGGATCGATCAGCAGTTCACCCTGTTTGTGCGAGTTGCTGTACGGATCAATCATCGCCGCGCTCTGCGCCGGGTATTCGATCACGCCGTCGGCGAAGATCTTGACCCCGGGCAAGGTCAGGTTCGGGATGCCCTGGAACTGCTGGCGGACCTTGTCCAGGGTGTCGAGATCGGCCGGCACGCTTTTCGGATTGGCCACCAGCAACGCGGCGACGTGGGCGCTCATGCCGCCACTTTCGGCCAGCGCTTTGTACACCGGCAGGACGCCGACGGTGTTCTCCGTGGGTTTGAGCGCGAACACCGGCTCGCCGGGCGCGGCGTTGGCGGCGGGGTCCATCCACGCGGTGATGCCCTGGCTGTTGTTGTAGCGCACGGCGGATTGCGCGGCTTTCAACATGTCGGCGGGGCTCGGCACCGGCATCTTTGAGGCGACGCGATCCCAACCGGCGTCCACCAGGAAACCGTTGGGACTGCCATCGGCGAGTTTGCCGATGGTGTCTTTTTCCGCCTCCGGCAGTTTCTTCAGCAGCGCGGCATCAATGCCCGCGCGCTGCAGCATCACGTTGTTGGCCCACGCGGTGTGGTGATCGCTGCCGGTGAACACCACGGGCACCTTGGCCCACTCGCCACTGTTGAATTTCTTGCCGAAAGCTTCGGCTTGGGCCCAATAAGCCGAACTCATGCCGGCCACGCTCAACACATCACCATGTTTCGCTTTGCCGTCGTCACGCCAGGCTTTCAGGCGTTTTTCCAGTTCGTCGAGGTCGACCACCTCGTCTTCCATATTGGCCGAGGCCATTTCCAGACCGCCGAATATGGCGTGGGAATGACTGTCGATCAGGCCGGGCATCAGGGATTTACCGCCGAGGTCGACGACTTTGGTCCCCGACGCGATCAGGGCCTTGATCTGCGCATCGCTGCCGACTTGCAGCACTTTGCCGTCCTGCACCGCCAACGCCTGCACCTTCGGTTGGGCGCGGTCAGCGGTGAAAATCTTGCCATTGATCAGCACCAGATCGGCGGCTGCCATGGCTTCCATCGAGGCAAAACTGACGGCGGCCATCAATAGATTCGGGATGAATCTTTTCATTGAATGTTTCCTTTTTATTGCGTCTGATGGCCAGATTAGTGGCTTGTCATGGCTAGCAGAACGCCTCGCTCACGAAAAACGTTTTTGCCTGAATGGAAAAAATATGGACAAGTTGGGTGCATTGAAAATGTTCGTGGTCACGGCGCAACTCGGCAGTTTCAGCCGCGCCGCCGAGCAACTGGGCAAGACCCCGTCGGCCCTGACCAAAGCGGTCAATCACCTCGAAGCGGAGCTCGGCGCCCGGTTGTTCGAGCGCAGCACCCGGCGGATTTTGCTGACCGAATCGGGTCGTCTTTATCTGGAAACCGCGCGTCAGGTGTTGCAGCGGCTGGAGGAGGCCGGCGAGGAAATCGAGCAGTTGCAGCATGGCCTGCGCGGCAACCTGAAGATCACCGCGCCGCTGGCGTATGGGCAGGCTTTTCTCGATCAGGTGTGCGGTGGTTTCCTGGAGCAATACCCGCAGATCAACCTGCAAGTGGACCTGTGCGATGAGTTCGTCAACCTGCTGGAAAGCGGCTACGACCTGGCATTGCGCGAGGGTCATGACGATTTGCCGGGGTTGATTGCTCGCGTCGTCGGCAGCAATCGGCTGGCGTTGTGCGCCAGCCCTGATTATCTGGCGCGCAAGGGGTTGCCGGTCACGCCGGACACCCTCGATGACCACGAATGGCTGCTCTACCGTCATCCGTTGCTCAGCCGCGAATTCTGGTGGGCCGAGCGCGACGGGCAAAGATTGAGCCTGCCGCAACCGCAGTCGCCGCGATTGCGCAGCGACAACTACGACCTGCTGCTGGCCAACGCACTGGCCGGACGCGGCGTGCTGCACACGCCGCTGTGGAGTGCCGCGCCGTACATCGCCGATGGCCGGCTGGTGCGGGTGATGGCCGATTACGCCATTGATCCCGACAGCTTCGGTTCGTACATCCTGGCGGTGTACCCCAGTCATCGGCGGGCAACCGCCAAAGTGCTGGCTTTCATCGATTACATCGCAGGGTTTCTGGCGTCGCGTGGCTTGAGCTGACTGGCGGTCCTTGCCAGGAAAATGCCGAAAGAGTACAAATGTACTCCATGACGACTTTAACGCCCCGACGTACTGCCATCCTGACCTTCATTCGCGATCGAATCGCGGAGCACGGTCAGCCCCCGAGCCTCGCTGAAATCAGCGAGGCATTTGGTTTCGCCTCCCGCAGCGTGGCGCGCAAGCATGTGCTGGCGCTGACCGAGGCCGGTTTTATCGAGGTCAACCCCAACCAGGCCCGGGGCATCCGTTTGCTCGGGCAACCGGCGCGGCCCGAGTTGCTGGACATCCCGGTACTCGGGCGGGTCGCGGCGGGGGCGCCCATCGGCGCTGATGCCGAAGTGCACAGCCGCTTGCTGCTCGACCCGTCGATCTTTTCGCGGGTGCCGGACTACATGCTGCGGGTCCAGGGTGATTCGATGATCGAGGACGGCATTCTCGACGGCGACCTGGTGGGCGTGCACCGCAATCCCGAAGCGCTAAACGGCCAGATCGTGGTGGCGCGGCTCGATGGCGAAGTCACCATCAAGCGTTTCGAACGGGTCGGCGACGTTGTCCGGTTGTTGCCACGCAACCCGGCCTATCAGCCGATCATCGTCGAGGCCAATCAGGACCTGGCCATCGAAGGGGTGTTCTGCGGTCTGGTGAGGCAAGGGTGATGGGCGCCGTCGTTGCGTTAGACACGCTGTTCAATGGCGGCCAGGTCTGGAAGGGCCGGCCTGCGCCACCGGCTGTCAGCCCGCAACCCACCGGGCATGCCGCGCTGGACGCGGCGTTGCCTACCGGCGGCTGGCCGGAAGCGGCATTGACTGAAATCCTCCTGGCCGGGCAGGGCGTTGGCGAGTTGCAGCTGGTGTGGCCGGCCCTGGCGCGGCTGTCGGCGGCGGGCGAACGCATTGTGCTGGTGGCGCCGCCTTACGTGCCGTATCCCCAGGCCTGGCAGAACGCCGGGGTCGATCTGCGCCAGTTGTCGATCATCCAGGCCAGCGAGCGCGATGCGCTGTGGGCGGC
The DNA here is from genome assembly GCF_059695705.1 of Pseudomonas sp. LBUM1669. Classification (NCBI taxonomy): domain Bacteria; kingdom Pseudomonadati; phylum Pseudomonadota; class Gammaproteobacteria; order Pseudomonadales; family Pseudomonadaceae; genus Pseudomonas; species Pseudomonas sp. LBUM1669. Next base: position 2,967,699 of record NZ_CP166784.1, read on the forward strand.
GGAACAATGCCTGCGTTCGGGCAGTTGCGGCGCGGTGCTGTGCTGGCCGCGCAAGGCCGATGACCGGGCGCTGCGGCGCTTGCAGGTGGCGGCCGAAACCGGCTCGACCCTGGCGTTCGCCTATCGCTCGATCAACGAAGCCATCAACCCTTCGCCAGCCGCACTGCGCATCGCCATCGATGCCAGGCCCGCGCAGTTGCGCGTGCTCAAGTGTCGGGGCGGGCTGGCGCGGTCGGCACCGATTGCCTTCCCTGTGGGGCATTGAGGTTGCCATGCGTTGGGTGTGCATTCTCTTCCCGCAATTGGCGCTGGACGCGGTACTGCGGCAGCGCCCCGATCCCGATGAGCCGTTGGCGCTGCTGACCGGCCCGGCACAGCGTCGGGTGTTGCAAGCGGTCAACGCTTCGGCGCGGGCGCTGGGCTTGCGCCCGGGGCAGTCGATGACCGCCGCGCAAGCCTTGAGCAAAGGCTTTGTCACGGCCGAATATGACGTCGCTGAGATCGAGCACTGGCAACAGTTCCTGGCGGCGTGGGCCTATCGATTCAGCTCTCAGGTCAGCGTGCATTACCCGCGTGCCGTGGTGTTTGAAATCGAATCCAGCCTGGGGTTGTTCGGGCCGTGGCCGCAGTTCGAGGCGCGGTTGCGCGCTGAACTCGGCGAACTGGGCTTTCGGCATCGGATCGTCGCCGCGCCCAACCCGGTGGCTGCGCGGGTGTTGGCCAATATGTATGACGGCCTGGTGGTGCCGGACGATCAAGCCTTGCGCTATCACCTGGGGCAATTGCCGGTTGACCGCATTGCCTTGGAGCCGGCGGTGGCCACGGCGTTGTCGCGCATGGGGTTGCGCACCTTGAGCCAGGTTCAGGCGTTGCCGCGCAACAGCCTGGCGCGACGTTTCGAGGCGCAAGTGCTCAAGCACCTGGATGCGCTGTTCGGCGAGCGGCGGCTGGCGCTGGCGTTCTACCTGCCGCCGGACCGGTTTGATGTGCGCATCGAGCTCAACTTCGATGTGCAATCCCATCAGGCGCTGCTGTTTCCATTGCGTCGGCTGACCGGCGATCTGTCGGCCTTCCTCTGCGGTCGGGACAGTGGCGTGCAGCGTTTCGACCTGCACCTTGAACACGCCGGCTTGCCGGACACGGTGATCAAGGTCGGCTTGCTCAGCGCCGAGCGCGATCCGGCGATGCTCTTCGAACTGGCCCGGGGACTGCTGGAACAGGTGCAGGTCGAGGCCCCGGTGCGCGGTTTCCGGCTGCGCGCCGAAGACCTGCCCAGCTTTGTCCCACAGCGTCAGGAACTGTTCGACGACCGTCCGCAGCAATCCTTGCCCTGGGAGCAACTGCGCGAACGCTTGCGTGCACGGCTTGGGGATGACGCGGTGCACGGCTTGCGTTTCCAGGCCGATCACCGGCCAGAGTGCGCGTGGCAGGCACGGGACGACAGCCAACTCTGCGCGGCGTTGGCGGGCGTGCAGCGTCCGGGCTGGTTGCTGACGGAACCGCAGGCTGTACACGAAGGCTCGACACGGATCCTCATGGGGCCGGAGCGCATCGAGTCCGGCTGGTGGGACGGCGACGACGTGCGCCGCGATTACTACCTGATCGAAACCCGTTCCGGCCAGCAGGGCTGGGCCTACCGTGCGGTGGGTGAGGGCGGCCCGCTGTGGCTGCAAGGCTGGTTCGCATGAGCGTCGAGTATGCGGAGCTGCACTGCCTGTCGAACTTCAGTTTCCAGCGCGGTGCCTCCAGTGCCCTGGAACTGTTTCAGCGGGCGAAAAAGCACGGCTATCAAGCACTGGCGATCACCGATGAATGCACCCTGGCCGGTATCGTCCGCGCCTGGCAAGCGGCCAAATCCGTGGAGCTGCCGCTGATCATTGGTAGCGAAATGCGCATCGAGAACGGCCCGAAACTGGTGTTGCTGGTGGAAAACCTTGAGGGTTACCAGACCCTGTGCCGGCTGATTACCCGAGCACGGCGCCGCACGCAGAAAGGCCAGTATCAAGTGTTGCGTGAGGACTTCAGTGAGCCGATGCCGGGGTTGCTGGCGTTGTGGGTGCCGGACGCGGTCGATGATTTTGCCAGCGGTCACTGGCTCAAACAGACATTCACCGATGGCCTGTGGCTGGCCGTGCAGTTGCATCGCGGTCAGGACGACACCCGGCGACTGGACGCGCTGCTGACTCTGGCGCGGGAACTGCGGATTCCAGCGGTGGCCAGCGGCGATGTGCACATGCACACCCGTGGACGGCGCGCCTTGCAGGACACCATGACCGCGATCCGTCATCACTTGCCGGTGGCCGAGGCCGGGTTGCGGCTGCATCCGAACGGCGAGCGGCATGTGCGCAGCCTCGATGCCCTGCAATCGATCTACCCGCAAGCGTTGCTCGATGAAACGCTGACCATTGCCCGGCGTTGCACCTTCGACCTCGGCCAGTTGCGTTACCAGTATCCCCGCGAGCTGGTGCCAGAAGGTCAGACGGCCACGTCCTGGCTGCGGCATCTGACCGATGAAGGGATCGCGTGGCGCTGGCCAGACGGTCCGCAAGCCAAAGTGCTGGCGCAGATCGACAAGGAGCTGGAGCTGATCGCCGAGCTGGGCTATGAAAGCTACTTCCTCACGGTGCACGACATTGTGCGGTTCGCCCGTGGGCAGGAAATCCTCTGTCAGGGCCGGGGTTCTGCCGCGAACTCGGCGGTGTGTTTTGCCTTGGGCATCACGGAAATCGACCCGGATCGCACCACGCTGTTGTTCGAACGCTTTCTCTCCAAAGAGCGCAATGAACCACCGGACATCGACGTCGATTTCGAACACGAACGCCGCGAGGAGGTCTTGCAGTACGTGTTCCAGCGTTATGGTCGGACCCGCGCCGCGCTCACGGCGGTGGTGAGCACTTATCACGCGGCCGGCGCGGTGCGCGATGTGGCCAAGGCCCTGGGTTTGCCACCGGATCAGATCAACGCCCTGGCCGATTGCTGTGGCCACTGGAGCGATGCAACACCGCCCGTGGAGCGCCTGCTTGAAGGCGGCTTTGACCCCGAAAGCCCGGTGCTGCGCCGGGTGCTGAGCTTGACCGGGCAACTGATTGGCTTCCCTCGCCACCTGTCCCAGCACCCCGGCGGCTTCGTGATTTCCGAGCAGCCGCTGGACAGCTTGGTGCCGGTGGAAAACGCCGCCATGGCCGAGCGCACCATCATCCAGTGGGACAAGGACGATCTCGATGCGGTCGGATTGCTCAAGGTGGATATTCTGGCCTTGGGCATGCTCAGCGCGATTCGCCGCTGTTTTGATCTGCTGCGCCGTCATCGCCATCTGGACTTGAGCCTGGCGACGATCCCGGCCGAAGACTCGCCAACCTACGACATGATCGGCCGCGCCGACACCATCGGCGTGTTCCAGATCGAATCCCGGGCACAGATGTCGATGCTGCCGAGGCTCAAGCCCCGGACCTTTTATGACCTGGTGATCGAGGTGGCGATCGTCCGTCCTGGGCCGATCCAGGGCGGGATGGTGCATCCGTACCTGCGACGGCGAAACAAGGAGGAACCCGAGGTTTATCCGTCCCCGGCACTGGAAGTCGTGCTCAAGCGCACCCTGGGCGTGCCGCTGTTCCAGGAACAGGTGATGCAGATTGCGATTGTCGCCGCCGACTACAGCCCCGGCGAGGCTGATCAGTTACGTCGCTCCATGGCCGCCTGGAAACGCCACGGCGGACTGGAACCGCACAAGGACCGGTTGGCCGCCGGGATGAAGAAAAACGGCTACACGGCCGAGTTCGCCGCGCAGATCTTCGAACAGATCAAAGGCTTCGGCAGTTATGGTTTTCCCGAGTCCCACGCCGCCAGTTTCGCCTTGCTGACCTACGCCAGTTGCTGGTTGAAATGCCACGAGCCGGCGGCCTTCGCCTGTGCGCTGATCAACAGCTGGCCCATGGGTTTCTACAGCCCGGACCAGATTCTGCAGGACGCGCGCCGGCATCATTTGCAGATTCGCCCGGTGGACGTGCGCGCCAGCGACTGGGATTGCAGCCTCGAACCGATCACCGGCGCGCAGCCGGCGATTCGCATGGGGCTGCGGATGATCAAGGGCTTTCGCGAGGACGATGCCCGGCGCATCGAGGCGGCGAGGGCGAGGGGGGTATTTGTCGACATCGCCGACCTGGGCGAACGTGCGCGGCTCGATGCTCGCGCCCAGGAGCAACTGGCCGATGCCGGCGCGCTGCGTGGCCTGGCCGGTGACCGGCATCGTGCGCGCTGGGAAGTGGCGGGGGTGCAGAAACAACTCGGTTTGTTTGCCGGCCTGCCGAGTCAGGAAGAACCTGCGATCTATCTGCCCAAACCGACGGTGGGCGAGGACTTGCTGGCCGACTACAACAGTGTCGGCACCACCCTCGGTCCGCATCCGCTGGCGTTGCTGCGCGCGGAGTTGAAAGCCCGACGTTGCCGCAGCTCGAAAGAACTGATGGAGGTCGAACACGGGCGACCGGTCAGCGTCGCCGGGCTGGTCACCGGCCGGCAACGGCCAGGCACGGCCAGTGGCGTGACCTTCGTCACCCTGGAAGACGAGTTCGGCAACATCAACGTCATCGTCTGGCGCGACCTCGCCGACCGGCAGCGAAAGGTCCTTGTCGGCTCGCAATTGCTCAAGGTCGATGGCCGCTGGGAAAAGGAAGGCGAGGTGCGGCACCTGATTGCCGGACGGTTGAGCGACCTGAGCCCCTTGCTGGACGGCATCAGCGTGCGTAGCCGGGATTTCCGCTGATCTTTGCCTATACAACACCCTCTGTAGCAGCTGTCGAGTGAAACGAGGCTGCGATTTTTTGATCTTGTTTTTAAAAAGCAAAGTCAAAGATCGCAGCCTCGTTTCACTCGACAGCTGCTACAGGGACGTGTGTTGCCAAATCACTGACGCCAATAAAAATTAAACACTGTTCTCAGTGATGGCACTTTGGCATAATGCCGGCCGCCGACGTCCCGCACGTCGATTATCGATTTGATTCCCCCTCGCTTTTTCGCCGCTGCAACCCGCAGCGGTTGGCTATGGCCGTGCCGGGATAACCGTTTTTTCAGAAGGAATGCACAGTGAGAATGATCTCTCGGATGTTGGTATCGGCGGCAGCGATTGCCCTTTTCGGCGCGATGGCCGGGTGTGCGACCGAAAGCTCGCGCGCCTTGCCGGTCGCAAAAGTAGAAAGCGCCAGCGTGGCGTATGCCGGTGTTCGTGTACCCATGGCGGTCGGCAAGTTCGACAACCGTTCGAGCTACATGCGCGGGATCTTCTCCGACGGCGTGGATCGCCTCGGCGGTCAGGCCAAGACCATCCTGATCACTCACTTGCAGCAAACCAACCGCTTCAGCGTGCTGGACCGCGACAACATGGGCGAGATCCAGCAGGAAGCCGCGATCAAGGGCCAGTCTCAGCGCCTCAAGGGTGCCGACTTTGTGGTCACCGGTGATGTCACCGAGTTCGGCCGCAAAGAAACCGGCGACCACCAGCTGTTCGGCATTCTCGGTCGCGCCAAGACCCAGGTGGCCTACGCCAAGGTCAACCTGAACATCGTCAACATCAGCACTTCCGAAGTGGTTTATTCGACCCAGGGCGCGGGCGAGTACGCCTTGTCCAACCGTGAAGTCATCGGCTTCGGTGGCACCGCTGCCTACGATTCGACCCTCAACGGCAAAGTGCTCGACCTGGCCATGCGCGAGGCGATCAATCGCCTGGTGGACGGGATGAACGCCGGGGCATGGAAACCGGGTAACTGATCAAGGTTGATGACAAGGAGCGGTACAAGCATGTTCAAGACGTATGTGTCGTGGGCGCTGATGGCGTCGACATTGCTGGTCAGCGGCCTGTTGGCCGGTTGCGCCGGCCCGAAAACCCTTTACCAGTGGGAAAGCTACCAGCCGGAAGTCTACGAGTACTTCAAGGGTGAAGAACCCAAGGAAGCTCAGGCCGAAGCGCTGGAGCGCGACCTGCAGAAGATCAAGTCCACCGGCAAGACGCCACCGCCTGGCTACCACGCTCACCTGGGTCTGTTGTACCTGAGCATGGGTAAGGACGATCAAATGGTGCAGCAGTTCAGGACCGAGAAAACTCTGTTTCCCGAGTCGACGCCGTACATGGATTTTCTGCTTAAAAACGCCAAGACCGGAGACACCCAATGATCGCGCGCTCATTGAAACTGTTGGCCGGGTTGCTGGCGCTGGCTGTGCTCGGTGGCTGCGTCAGCCCCAAGACCGTGGACTATTCGGCGTACAAGCAAGCCCGTCCGAAAACCATTCTGGTGCTACCGCCGCTGAACAACTCGCCGGACGTCAAGGCGTCCTACAGCATGTTGTCGCAGGTTACGTACCCGTTGGCGGAAGCCGGTTACTACGTGTTGCCGATCACCCTGGTCGATGAGACATTCCGCCAGAATGGCCTGACCACACCGGCGGACATTCACCAGGCACCGGCCAACAAGCTGCAGGAAATCTTCGGTGCCGATGCGGCGTTGTACATCACCGTGACGGACTACGGCACGCGCTACATGATCATCAGCAGCGAAACCGTGGTGACCGCCACCGCGAAGCTGGTGGACCTCAAGAGCGGCACCACCCTCTGGACCGGCTCGGCCCGGGCTTCGAGCGAAGAGGGCGGCAACAACGGTGGCGGTGGTTTGGTTGGCATGCTGATTACGGCAGCGGTCAAGCAAGTGATCAACAGCGCCACCGACGCCGGTCACCCGATTGCCGGTGTGGCCAGTGCGCGACTGCTGTCGGCCGGGCAACCGGCGGGGTTGCTGTACGGACCGCGTTCGCCGAAATACGGTACTGACTGAACCTAGTGAGATCGTTCCCACGCAGAGCGTAGGAACGATCAGCTAAGGAAGCTCCTGTAGTGAAGTGCCTCCTGTGGCGAGGGAGCTTGCTCCCGCTCGGCTGCGCAGCAGTCGTCAAACTGAAGACGCGATCTATTTGAAGAAACGCGCTGACAGGTTTTTTGGCTGCTACGCAGCCCAGCGGGAGCAAGCTCCCTCGCCACAGTATTAGGTGATTTTAGTTTATTTGGTGGCAGGCCAAAACCGCTCCCCGCCTCCAGGCGCATCCGTCCATGCCTGCAATGACCGCGTCGGCAAATCGAAATAATCCCGGGTCCGCGCATAACCATGCCCACCCATGCGCCCGATCGCATCCAGCCCTAGCTGATCGATGTACAAGGTTTTCGGGTCGATCAATTCGTCCCGCACGTGCGCCATCAACACTTCCCCGAAGATAATCTCCCGCGACTGCCCGATGGACAGCGCCATCATCCGCCGACACTCCAACGCCACCGCCACCGGCGCCTCACCGATGCGCGGGCATTTGACCCTGGTGCCGGTAATCGCTGTCAGCCCCGCCGCCGTCAACTCGTCGAAGCCGGGAGCAAATGGCACCGCGTGCACCGATTTTCACGACTGCTTCGCAGCCGAACGGGACGATGCGGCGTTCCGACAAGCCCCCTCACCACAGAGGTCCCCGCAGGCTCAGCTGCTACAGGGTTCTTTGTCAGGCAAGTCCACAACAAATCCGAAGATCAAGAATCGGCTAACCTCATATGAAACCATTGGCGTCGGCGATGCTCGAAACAAACGGGCCCGCGCCGTCCTCGCACAGCGATTCCGCATGTCAGCCACTCACAGGGACACAGAGCCAGTCGATGCAGTTTCTATCTGATAGCCACGGGTGTGCCGGCTGGAACGGTGAAATGGCCGGGCGCATCCGCGCGTTCGACTGGAGCCAGACCGAGCTTGGAAACATCGACACCTGGCCCGCCAGTCTGTGCAGCTCGGTGCGGCTGATGCTCGCGTCGCCACTGCCGATGGTGATGCTCTGGGGGCGCGAGGGCTACATGATCTATAACGATGCCTACTCGACGTTTGCCGGTGGCCGCCATCCGTATCTGCTGGGCTCCCCGGTCGAGCTGGGTTGGCCGGAAGTGGCCGAGTTCAATCGACATGTGGTCGATACCTGCCTGGCAGGCGGCACTTTGTCCTATCGCAATAAACAGCTGGAATTGCTGCGCGACGGGGTCCCTGAAGACGTCTGGCTGGACCTCTATTACAGCCCTGTCGCCGATGATGAAGGGTTCCCCGCCGGGGTCATGGCGATGGTCGTCGACACCACTGAACATGTGATTTCCGAACGCCGGCGCCAGGAAGCCGAAGACGCTTATCGCGCCGACAATGAACGGGTGCGCCTGGCGCTCAATGCCGGGGCTTTGCTTGGCTCGTTCGTCTGGGACATCAAGGGCAATGTGTTGTCCGGCGACGAGCGTTTCGCCCGGACTTTTTCCTACCCTGCCGAGCAGAACCTCGCCGACCTGCCCACCGACATTGCTGAAGCGCAGATTCACCCCGACGACCGCAGTTGGGTCCAGGAGCAGGTCAATCAGTCAGTGGCAACCGGCGAGGCCTTTAATGCCGAGTACCGGGTCTTGCGCCCTGACGGCAGCTATTTGTGGGTGCAGGCCAGTGGGTGCTGCGAGTTCAACGAGCAGGGCGAACCCTTCCGCTTTCCTGGCGTGTTGATCGATATTCACGAACGCAAGATGGCCGAAGAATCCTTGCTCAAATTCACCCGCAACCTGGAGCAACGCGTGGCCGACGAAGTCGATGCGCGGCTGGCAGCTGAAGAGCAACTGCGGCAATCGCAGAAGCTCGAAGCCATCGGCGGTCTCACCGGCGGCGTGGCCCACGACTTCAATAACTTGCTGCAGGTGATCGCCGGTAACCTGCACTTGCTGGCGCGGAGTGAGCCGGACAACGCGAACGTGCAGCGCCGGGTCAGTGCGTCGATTGCGGCCGTCGAGCGCGGCGCCAAACTGTCTTCGCAATTGCTCGCGTTTGCCCGCCGTCAACCGTTGTCGCCGGCGGTGTGCGACCCACAACAGATATTCGAAGGGCTGGGTGAGCTGTTGCAACGGGCGCTGGGGGAAACCATCCAGATCGATGTGCAGGTGCCGCAAGAACCTTGGTACATCAACGTCGATCGCAACCAGTTGGAAAACGCCATTCTCAACCTGGCGATCAATGCCCGTGACGCCATGCAGGGCGAAGGGACCATTGAGCTGAATGCCGGCAATGTGGCGCTCGATCGTAAATTCTGCGCCGGCAAGGGCATCGCAGCGGGCGATTATGTGCGTGTCGCGGTGGCCGATACCGGCGCCGGAATGTCGCCCGAAGTGCTCGGGCAGGCGTTCGAGCCGTTTTTCACCACCAAGGCCGACGGTCAGGGCACGGGATTGGGACTGAGCATGGTGTTCGGTTTCGTCAAACAGAGCGGCGGGCACATCGAGATTTCCAGCGTCGTCGGGCAGGGCACTCGGGTACAGCTTTACTTTCCGCGCAGCATGCGTGCGTTGCCCAGTGAAACAACGCTGCGGGATTCACCGCAACGGGGCGGGCACGAAACCATTCTGGTGGTCGAGGACAACGAAGCGGTGCGCAGCTCGGCGGTGGAGTTGCTGAGCGAGGAGGGCTATCAGGTCCTGACCGCGGCCAACGGCGACCAGGCGATGCAGATGTTGCTGGATGGCGTGGCGGTGAACCTGATCTTCACCGATGTGGTCATGCCCGGACTGATCAAAAGCTCGGACCTGGCAGCCTGGGCCAAGGTGCAAAATCCCCCGGTGGCGGTGCTGTTTACCTCCGGCCACACCCGGGACATCATTTCGCGCAATCACCAGCTCAGCCCCGATACCCATCTGCTGAGCAAACCTTACGGGCCCGAAGCACTGACACACATGATCCACACGGTCCTGAGCGGCTGACCACAGGGCCTGCTCCCACAGGGGAGTTGTTTATTTCAGTTATTTATTCAAGGGCTCACGATGTCTTCAACGCGCACCTCCAATCCTCCTTCCGGCATGGTCAGGGTACGCGGTGCCCGGGAACACAACCTCAAGAACATTGACGTCGACATTCCACGAGATGCCCTGGTGGTGTTCACCGGCGTCTCGGGTTCGGGCAAGTCGTCGCTGGCGTTTTCCACGCTGTACGCCGAGGCGCAGCGCCGCTATTTCGAATCCGTGGCGCCCTACGCGCGGCGGCTGATCGATCAGGTCGGTGTGCCGGATGTGGATTCCATCGAAGGCCTGCCACCGGCCGTGGCCCTGCAACAACAGCGCGGCACGCCGAGTACGCGGTCTTCGGTGGGCAGCGTGACGACGCTGTCGAGCCTGATCCGCATGCTGTACTCCCGGGCCGGCAGCTATCCGCCGGGGCAGCCGATGCTGTACGCCGAGGACTTCTCGCCCAACACGCCTCAGGGCGCCTGCCCCGAATGCCACGGCCTGGGCCGGGTGTATGAAGTCACTGAAGCCTTGATGGTCCCTGACCCGAGCCTGACCATCCGCCAACGGGCGGTGGCGTCCTGGCCCACGGCGTGGCAAGGGCAGAACCTGCGCGACATTCTGGTGACGATGGGCTACGACGTCGACAAACCCTGGCGCGAGCTGCCGAAAAAGCAGCGTGACTGGATCCTCTTCACCGAGGAAACACCGACTGTGCCGGTGTATGCCGGGCTCACCCCGGAAGAAACCAAAGTGGCGCTCAAACGCAAAATGGAGCCCAGCTACCAGGGCACCTTCACCGGCGCCCGACGCTACATCCTGCACACGTTCAGCCACTCGCAAAGTGCGCTGATGAAGAAGCGCGTCGCACAATTCATGCTCGGCAGCCCGTGCCCGTTGTGCGACGGCAAACGGCTCAAGCGCGAGGCGTTGTCGGTGACCTTTGCCGGCTACGACATCGGCGAGCTGTCGCAGATGCCGTTACTGCAAGTGGCCGAGGTGCTGAAACCGGTGGCGGCCCACAGCTACCTTGAACAGGCCGATGAGGCGGGCGAGGTGTTGACTCACCGCCAGACCCGCGAGGCCCGCGAACAGCGCGTGGCCCACGGCGCCAGCGGCCATGTCAGCGCGCCGGACGTGCGGCATACGCCTAACCTCTCGGTGGAGAAACGCCTGGCCGCGCAACGGATCGCTCAGGATTTGCTGGAGCGGGTCAGCACCCTGACCGATCTGGGTCTTGGTTATCTGGCCCTGGACCGCAGCACGCCGACGCTGTCGTCCGGCGAGTTGCAGCGGCTGCGCCTGGCCACTCAATTGGGTTCGCAGTTGTTCGGCGTGATCTACGTGCTGGATGAACCGTCGGCCGGCCTGCATCCGGCCGATGGTGAAGCGCTGTTCGAAGCGCTGCAACGCTTGAAGGCTGCCGGCAACACCCTGTTTGTGGTTGAGCACGACCTGGAAACCATGCGCCGTGCTGACTGGCTGATCGATGTCGGCCCGGCGGCGGGCGAGCACGGCGGTCGGATCCTCTACAGCGGTCCGCCCCAAGGACTGGCCGAGGTCAAGGATTCCCAGACCCGTGCCTACCTCTTCGCCGAGCAGGTCACTGAAGCCAGAACCGGTCGCAAGCCGAGCGATTGGCTGCGCCTGGAAGGCATCACGCGCAATAACCTGAACGACCTCAGCGTCGAGTTTCCCTTGGGGTGTTTTACCTCGGTGACCGGCGTCTCCGGTTCCGGCAAATCAAGCCTGGTCAGTCAGGCCTTGCTGGAATTGGTCGGTGCGCATCTTGGGCGCGGAACCAGTGCCAGCGAGCCCGAAGAGTTGAGCCTTGAGGACGATGCGCCGCAAGTCAGCGGCGGTCAGGTCACGGCCGGGCTGGAATCGATCAAGCGCCTGGTGCAGGTCGATCAGAAACCCATCGGCCGCACGCCGCGTTCGAACCTGGCGACCTACACCGGGCTGTTCGACAACGTGCGCAAACTGTACGCCGCCACCCCCCAGGCGCAGGCCGAGGGCTACGACGCCGGGCAGTTCTCCTTCAACGTCGCCAAGGGCCGTTGCCCGACCTGCGAAGGTGAAGGGTTTGTCAGCGTTGAGTTGCTGTTCATGCCCAGTGTCTATGCACCGTGCCCGACCTGCCACGGCGCTCGCTACAACCCCGAGACGCTGGCGATCATCTGGCAAGGTTTGAACATTGCGCAAGTGTTGCAATTGACGGTGGACGAAGCGGTCGAGGTGTTCGCCGAGCAACCGGGCATTCGCCGTTCTCTGGAAGTGCTGCGCGATATTGGCCTAGGTTATCTGCGCCTTGGTCAGCCAGCCACGGAGCTCTCGGGTGGCGAAGCCCAGCGCATCAAATTGGCGACCGAGCTGCAACGCAACCAGCGTGGGGCGACGTTGTATGTGCTCGACGAACCCACCACCGGTTTGCATCCACGGGACGTTGACCGGCTGCTCGAGCAGCTGAATACGCTAGTCGTGGCGGGGCACACGGTGATTGTGGTGGAGCATGAAATGCGCGTGGTTGCGCAGAGTGACTGGGTGATTGATATCGGGCCGGGGGCGGGGGATCAGGGCGGGAAGATTGTCGTTGCCGGCACGCCGCAGAAAGTGGCCAGGAGCAAGAAGAGCAGGACGGCCCCGTTCCTCGCCCGGACCCTTAACTAGTAGGAGCGAGGCTTGCCCGCGAATTGGGCGCCGCGGTCAATCAGACATAACCGGTTATCGTTCTTCGCGGGCAAGCCTCGCTCCTACAGGATCGGTGTCAGGCGCAATCGATCGTGCGCCGGACCTTGTCCAGCAGCTCATTGATCTGAAACGGCTTGATCAGCATCTCCATGCCATCACCGAGAAACACCTGACGGTTGATCGCGTTCTCCGCGTAGCCGGTCATGAACAGGATCGGCAAGCCTTCGCGCGAGCCCGGCACTGCCGTCGACGGCGATAGGCCACCCATTGGATTGAACCCCTGTCCCGGGATGGCTTCGAACCTTCAAGGCCCCGGCTGTTTGAATCGCGGGCTGGCCGTCATGAGCGAGGTGCGTATGAAAGACCAATCGACACAACAGCAGAATCAATCGGGGGCGCCGGTCGACCGCAACGACCCGGCGATCGACCCGCAGACGCCGGGTGAGGGCGCGCCAGCGGAGCAGCTTCAGAGCCAATCCACCGGCTCGCCAAGCGCCGATGCGGCGGTGGATCAGAAGAATCAACACACCGACAATGACAATGAGTTCAGCCCCGGTTTCAAACCGAATCCGGACCGGCCAAAACCCGGCGATGACACGGATGCCGACATCGATACCGATGGCGGCTAGTTCAGCCAGCATGCAAAAAGGCCGCATCAATCGATGCGGCCTTCTTTTTACGGGTTATTTGCTGGGGTGGGCCGCCTGGAGCTTTTTCGCCATTTCCAGGTGTTTTTCCAGTGCCGGTAGCATTTTTTGCGCGAAGCCTTTCAGCTCGGTGGCGCCTTTGACTTTGTCGTCCGTCACCGTATTGGCCTGTTTTTCGAACAGCTTGATCGTGTCTTCGTGGGCCTTCACCTGATTATTGGCGTAGGCCGCGTCGAAGGACTCGTCACGCATGTCGAGGATTTTTTCCTTGGCCTGTTTGACCAGCGTCGTCTCGTCCGGCACCTCGATGTCATTCTTTTTCGCCAGGGCCGCCAGTTCATCATTGGCCTTGGAATGATCGGTGATCATCATGTTGGCGAATGCCTTGATGTCGGCCGATGAGCTTTTTTCCAGCGCCAGTCGGCTGGTCTCGATTTCCGCAATGCCACCTGCGGCTGCGTTGTCGACAAAGTCATTGGAAGTGGCGGCAAAAGCAGCTGTGCACATGCTGGTGCTCAAGGCGACTGCCAGGGCGAGGTGGCGCAGGGTGAATCCGTCCATTGGTCATTCTCCACACAGGTTTCGGGTCAGCGATCGTGGTGATCGTTATTCAATGGAGGCAGGCGCTCGATCAAAGGTTTTATCGGGTTTGCGCCAGGACGACGAACGGACACCGCTGGTCTGATAGGCGGTCGACAGAACCGGCCAACCAAGGCCATTCTGATAGTTGGCGAACGCAATCGATCGCGTTTGCTGCCGATCAACAAACGGAGGTGTTCCATGCCGGTGCCACACGACCTTTATCAGGACCTGAAACTTTCAAAGGAAGATATCCAGCAAAAACGCTCCAAGGATCCGTTACTGGATTCACTGATCAACAAGTATTCGCAAGCGGACGCCGAGGTAGTAAAGGCTGAAACCGCACAATCGGATGCGCCCAGCGATGACGCACTGAAGAAGCTCAAGGAGACGCGCGTGCAGGTCAAGGACAAGATTGTCAAACAACTCCAGGCGTCTTCCTGACGCACCGAACCCGGCCACCGACAACCGGTGACTGAAAAATTGGAACGGTGATCAATACCGGCACCTCGAAAGATCAGAGTCCGACCTTTTCGACTCGTTGCGAGGTGCCTTATGAACGAGCCCAAATTTCCAAGTGAAGAGCAGGGCGGGTACGACCCCATCCCGACCCATCCCGAACCGCTAAGCCCCGGCCGCACGACGGTCAACCCCGAAGACGAGCCGGGTATCGACGAATTGCCGAACAACGAAGGTGTGCGCCCGCTGGATGAAGTCGACACCACCGCGATGGACCCTGAGCGGGTGCTTGAAGAGACGGACAACGCCGTGCGCGATAACGATATGGACCCCCGCTAGGCAAAACCACCACATACCCCCTGTAGGAGCGAGCCTGCTCGCGATGAGGTCCTGCCAGTCAATATCAATGTTGAATGTCAGACCGCCATCGCGAGCAGGCTCGCTCCCACAGGTTTTGGGGTTATTTCTGGAGGGCGGTGGTCAGGGGGAGGCGCGCCATGTTTTTTGCCTTCAGTGATCCCAGGTACAACCAGTCTCCATACTCGCGCACCGTCGTGATCGGCGAGTAATTACCCGTGCTCGCATCCTGCAGGTTGGCAATCACCTTGCCGTCCAGGTTCAGACCCAGTGCAAAGGCGCGCTTATCCATGGGTTTGGGCAGTACCGTCAATGCCCGAACAATCATTTTGCGCACGAACGGGTGCGGTGCCGTGGCGTCGAGCAGCGCATTGCGCGGTGCGTAGAGCGCCACCCAGAAGCGGTCGCGGCCATTGAACGCGAGGTTGTCCGGCAGCCCCGGCAGATTATCGATGAACACCTCGTGGGTTCCGGCCTTCGGCCCGCTCAACCAGAAGCGGGTGATGCGGTAAGCGCCGGTTTCGTTGACCAGCACAAAGCTGTCGTCCGGCCCTAGCGTCACGCCGTTGGCAAACTCCAGCGTGTCCAGCAACACCGTGGTCTTGCCGGTCTGGAAGTCATAGCGCAACAAACGGCCGTCGCCTCCGTGCTCGATGATCGCCTCGCCGTCTTTACCGTAGCCCCAGCGGCTCGAGGCGTCGCTGAAATAGGCGTAGTGCCCGGATTTGTCGATGGCCACGTCATCGGTAAACCCGAAGGGCACGCCGCCCGCCTCGGTGGACAGCGCGATCAACCGGCCCTGGGCATCGAGGGAAAGCAACCCTTTGACGCCGTCAGCGATCACCAGCAGTCCGTTCGGGTGCCTCGCCAGGCCCAGAGGCCGGCCGCCAGTATCGGCCAGCACTTTGGTGTCCTTGCCGTCGAGGCTGGTACGGATCAGCCGGCCGTCGTGCAGCCCGGTGATGAGCACGTTATCTTCCAACAACAGCGCCTCGGGCCCTTCGATGTCCGCCGGGCCGACACGCTCCACCCCTTTGAGCCGCTGGTTGTCGGCATACACCCCGCTGGTGAGAGAGGGCGCCGGCGGCGGAGTCCAGGCCACCGGCCGAACCTTGGTGGGGAACAACAGCAGAAAAGCACCCAGGACCATGATCAGCAGCAACAGCAGATGGCGAAACCTGAAGGTTCTTCTCACACGCTGACTCCTGCGGGGGTCAGGTTTTTCTGCGCCATTTCGCGCAACGCGAGCATCGACTCTGCGGATTCACGCTCGATACGTCGCTTGAGCAGCAATCGATTGGTGATGCGCATCGCCAGGCCCGAGAACTGATACTCCAGGGTCCGCACAAAACGTGTGCCTTCGCCTTGCGCCTCGCATTCGTAGGTCACGACCAGCGACAACCCGTGATCACCGCGCGCGCCGGCGCTCCAGCGGCGTCCCGGCAGGTATTCGTTGACCTCCCAGCTCAAATGCCCCGTGCGGCCACCGGCAAGGATGTCCTCCTCGAACCGCTGGCCGGCATGCAGCGGTCCACCTTGGCCCTCGACCTTCAGGGACGACGGATGCCACTCCGGCCAACGGGTGACGGTGCTGGCATAGGCGAGCACGTCAATCGGGTTTCCAGCGATAGCGATCTGGTGCTGCATGCGGGTCATGGTCGTTCTCGTCAGGGGCAGGGGGGCAGGCTCCGGCTCCCAGTAAAGGGTGCCGAACAGGTAGTCCATCAGCGGAAACACGATATTGAAGTTGCGTTCCTGCATCAGCTCGCGGCGGTGATGCAGTTCATGCAAGCGGCGCATCTGGCGGATCCACGGCAGACGTGTGACCGGGTTGTCCGGCGGTAAATGCTCGCAGGCATGAAACACCTCGTACATCAGGTACCCGAGGACCAGACAGCCGCCAAACAATCCGGCGACGTTGGCATCGACCTGCTTGAGCAGCCACCAGACGGGCAGGGTGAAGACCACGGTGTGCACCACGATCAGCCAGGCGGGAAACAGAATCACCCGCCAGTCCCGGGCGTTGTCGTAGGTCATGTGGCCGGGAGCGAAAAAGCTGTGATGGTCGCCGGCATGGCGGGCGTAGAACATCCGCGCAAAGCTCTTTTTGTGATGCCCCAAGTGCCGATGCACCAGGTACACGCCGAAGTTGAAGAACAACAGCGTAAACGGCACCGTCAGCCATTCCAGCGGCCGGACCTGATGCACGGTGCTCCAGAATCCACCGATGGCCAGCACGCCGAACAGCAGCACAAAGGCCCCGTGCAGCCATGGGTTGTAGCGCGGATGGATGTCAGCGCGATAGCGGTCGCGAAATGCCTGGGTGGTCTGCCTCACTGCGTTCACCTCTGCTTATTGTTATAACCAGCAGATTAGCTGATCTGCCCGCGCAAGCTTGAGCAAACCTGGATGACTTAAGCGCCATGATCCGGTGTATTCAGGTCAGCGGATTCCAGCGCTGGGACCAGTCGTCGTCGGTCTTGATCACTTCACGCAATAAATCGAAGGCCCGTTGCAGGGTCGCCGAGTCGCGATCGCGCGAGTAAACCAGGTACGTCGGGTAACTGAATTCCGGAGCTTTGGGCACGGACTCCAGCACGCCGCTTTCGAGGTAGCTCTGCACCACGCGTGTACGGAAGTAGCCGCTGCCGCCATTCTCCAGAATGTATTGCAGGGCCAGGGGGCCGAGGTTGAAGCTCAGGGCGGCCTTGGCTTTTTCCGGCAGGGCGGCATCGTGCTGGCGGCGGAAGTCCGGACCCCAGTCGATATACACATAAGGATCGGGCCGCCCGGCGAGGCGTACCAGGATGAGCTTTTCTTCGAGGATCTGCTCGACTTGCAGGCGCGGCCAATATTCGGGCTGATAGACCAGCGCCGCGTCCAGCACCCCCAGTTCCAGTTGGCGCAACAGGTTCTCGCCGTCGCGGATTTCCATGCGAAGGGCGTGGCTGGGAATCTTCTCGCGCAGTTCACCGGCCCAACTGAGCATCAGCGGATTGCACAGACTGACCTCGCCGCCAATATGCAACACATCGCGGTAACCGTCTGGCAACGGCAAGTCCCGACGCGCGGCTTCCCAGGTCTCGACCAGTTGATTGGCGTACACCACAAAGGCCTCGCCATTGGGCGTCAGCCGCGCCCCTGCACGGTTGCGCACAAACAACGTGCTGCCCAGCTGGCTCTCGAGTTTTTGCACACGCGCC
Source organism: Pseudomonas sp. LBUM1669 (assembly GCF_059695705.1). Taxonomy (NCBI): domain Bacteria; kingdom Pseudomonadati; phylum Pseudomonadota; class Gammaproteobacteria; order Pseudomonadales; family Pseudomonadaceae; genus Pseudomonas; species Pseudomonas sp. LBUM1669. The sequence continues at coordinate 2,985,446 of NZ_CP166784.1, forward strand.
GTGATTGCGGTCTGGGTGACGTGGAGTTTTTCAGCGGCGGCGGCAAGACTGCCGTGGCGGACAATTTCCAGAAAGGTGCGAGCGAGATCGATGTCCATGGGGCGGCCGGTGCGGGAGGTGTGGGCATTGTAAACGGATCCTGCCGGTGCGGGCTGATGTAGCAGCTGGCGAAGCCCCTGTGGGAGCGAGCCTGCTACAGGGTCTGTTCAGTTGTGTGGCGTGCCGAAGCACTACACTGCAACCGTCTCTAGCCCAACGGCGCCCCCCATGACGGCAAAGCACGCAGCAAACATCCTTGATACGGTTGAAGGCAAACGCCTGACCGGCCGCGACGCCGAGGCCTGGCGCGCATGGGGGCCTTACTTGAGCGAACGCCAATGGGGCACGGTACGTGAGGACTACAGCGCCGATGGCGATGCCTGGCGTTATTTTCCCCATGACCATGCCCGCAGCCGAGCCTATCGATGGGGCGAGGACGGGCTTGCCGGGTTTTGCGACAAGGCTCAGCACTGGTGCCTGGGGCTGGGCCTGTGGAACGAGCGCGACCCGATTCTCAAAGAGCGCCTGTTTGGCTTGAACAACGCCGAGGGCAATCACGGCGAGGACGTCAAAGAGCTGTATTTCTACGTCGATGGCGTGCCAAGCCATGCCTACATGCGCATGCTCTACAAATACCCGCAGGCCGAATTTCCCTACGCCGACCTCGTGGCTGAAAACGCCCGCCGTGGACTGGCGGACGCCGAGTACGAAATCCTCGACACCGGCGTATTCGAGGACAACCGTTATTTTGATGTGGCCGTGGAGTACGCCAAACACGCGGCCGATGATCTTTTCATGCGCGTCACCGTGCATAACCGATCCGATCAGCCGGGACGCCTCCACGTGTTGCCGCAGCTCTGGGCGCGCAACACCTGGAGCTGGACGGCGGACGGGCCGCTCCCGAGCCTCACGCTGAACGGCGATGAGGTCCTGGCCCGACACCCACAACTCCCCGACCGGCAGGTCAGCGCCTGGGGCGAAGAAGACTGCCAATGGCTGTTCTGCAACAACGAAAGCAACTTCCCCAAACTCGATGGCGTGGCGGCGAAGGGGCCATTCAAGGACGGCATCAATGATTTTCTGGTCGCAGGCGACAACGGTGCGATCCGCCTTGACGCTGGAACCCGGGTGGTGGCGCACTTCACCCTGGATTTTGAAGCCGGCCAAAGCCGATGCATCTACTTGCGTTTTGCGCCGACCGGTGCGGTTCGGGTCAACGCCAAAGCCCTGTTCGAACGGCGTCGCAGCGAAGCCGATGATTTTTACGCGGCCCTGCAATCCGGCATCGGCGATGCGGATGCGCGCAACGTTCAGCGTCAAGCGCTGGCCGGATTGCTCTGGTCGAAACAGCTGTATTACTTCGACGTCAATCAGTGGCTCGACGGCGAACCGGCTCAACCTTCGCCACCACCCGGCCGTGCGCATATTCGCAATACCCATTGGCGCCACCTGTCGAATTTCGACATCGTTTCCATGCCAGACACCTGGGAGTATCCGTGGTACGCCTCGTGGGACCTGGGCTTTCAGGCAGTGGCTTTCGCGCTGATTGATCCCGGGTTTGCCAAGCATCAATTGTTGCTGCTGGTCAAAGACCGCTTCATGCACCCCAACGGCCAGTTGCCGGCCTACGAGTGGCGTTTCGACGACGCCAACCCGCCGGTGCATGCCTGGGCCTGTTGGAGGGTGTATCAGCAGGACAAGGCGCTGACCGGAACCGGGGACATGGATTTCCTCGAGCGGATTTTCCACAAACTGCTGCTGAATTTTTCCTGGTGGGTCAATCGCAAGGACGCCGAAGGCCGCAACCTGTTCCAGGGCGGTTTTCTGGGGCTGGACAACATTGCGCTGTTCGACCGCTCGGCGCTGTTGCCGCCCGGCTATCAGCTCGACCAGGCCGACGGTACGGCGTGGGTCGCCGCCTATGCGCTGGACCTGATGCGCATCGCTTTGGAACTGGCCAAGCGTAACGCGGTGTACGTCGATATTGCGGTGAAGTTCTTCGAACACTTTCTCTACATCGCCGGGGCCATCAACCGGGTCGACTCCGATGCCGAAGGCTTGTGGGACGAACAGGATCAGTTCTTCTACGACGTCCTGCATCGCCCCGATGGTGTGAATGAACCGCTGCGCTTACGTTCGATCGTTGGCCTGATGCCGCTGTTCGCCGTGCAGGTTTTGGAGCAGCACGAGCATGAAGGGTTGCCCGGCTTGCGTGAGCGACTGCTCGGTTTCATGCGTCACCGCCCGGACCTCGCCAGCCTGGTGTCACGCTGGACCGAACCTGGGGAAGGCAACCGGATGCTGCTGGCGCTGTTGCGGGGCGAACGGACCAAGAACCTGCTCAAACGCATGCTCGATGAAAGCGAATTCCTCTCCGGGTTCGGCATTCGTTCACTGTCCAAAGCCTTCGCCGAACAGCCATTCGGCCTGCGAATCAATGGCGAACGGCTCTGTGCCCATTACGAACCGGCAGAATCGGAATCGCGCCTGTACGGCGGCAACTCCAATTGGCGTGGGCCGGTGTGGATGCCGATCAACTACATGCTGATCGAGTCCCTGCGCGAGTTTCATCGCTACTACGATCAGAACTTTTCGGTGGAATACCCGACGGGATCGGGGTTTCTGGCTTCACTGGAAGAAGTGGCCGACAGCCTGAGTCAACGACTGACCCGGCTTGTGCTTCGCGATGAAGAAGGCAATCGGCCGTCAATGGCGGCGTATCCGCAGTTGCAGGCGGACCCGGCGAGCCGCGACCTGGTGCTGTTCCATGAGTATTTTCATGGGGAAACCGGACGCGGATTGGGGGCCAGCCACCAGACGGGATGGAGCGCGCTGATTGCGCTGTTGTTGCAGCCTTGATGGACCGCCCAACGCAGCCCCCCTTGTGGGAGCGGGCTTGCTCGCGAAGGCTGAGTGTCAGTCGACATCAATATTGAATGACACGCCGCTTTCGCGAGCAAGCCCGCTCCCACAGTGATCGGCGGTGTTGGCGAGGTCTTTGTTCAAAACGCGAAACAGGAACAGCCAAACGCGCCCCAAAACCCCTGAAAGTCGCTGACCGGCGCTGACGACAATCGAGCCCGCTCATGGCTGTGTGCATGCACCGCGCACGCGCCGACGCATTGATGTACCTGCGCCGTCAGAGGCGCTAGGGGCTTCCAGTGGCCGGGTACCTTGGCGACGGGCGACCACTCGGGCACCACAGGCACCGGTGGCGGCCCAAGTTTTTCGAACTCGACGCTGCCGTAGACGATCTTGCCGTCGACAATGGTCAGTACTGACTCGATCCATTTGATCGCTTCATCGTCGATGTGGAAGTAGTCCGCCGACAGTGCAATCAGATCTGCCAGTTGCCCGACCTTGATCTGGCCTTTCTTGCCTTGTTCGGAAGAAAACCAGGCGCTGCCGTGGGTGAAGAGTTCCAATGCCGTATCGCGGCTCAAGCCTTGCGGGTACAGTTCCAGTCCGCCAACGGTACGGCCGCTGACCAGCCAATACATCGACGTCCAGGGGTTGTAGCTGGACACCCGCGTGGCATCGGTGCCGGCACCGACCGGAATGCCTTCGGCGAGCATCCGCGCAATCGGCGGCGTGTGTTCGGCGGCTTTGGCACCATAGCGGTCGACGAAGTATTCGCCTTGGAAAGCCATGCGATCCTGGATGGCGATGCCGCCGCCCAAGGCTTTGACCCGCTCGATGTTCTGCGGGGTGATGGTTTCCGCATGATCGAAAAACCATGGCAAACCGTCGAACGGAATGTCGCGATTAACCTTCTCGAACACGTCGAGCATGCGGCTGATGGATTCGTTGTAGGTGGCATGCAGACGGAATGGCCAGCGCTGTTCCACCAGATGGCGCACCACCGGTTCCAACTCCTGTTCCATGGTTTGCGGCAAGTCCGGGCGTGGTTCGAGGAAGTCTTCGAAGTCTGCCGCCGAAAACACCAGCATTTCCCCGGCGCCGTTATGCCGTAGAAAATCATCGCCCTGACCGTAATGGGAGGTGCTGGTCCAGTTTTTGAAGTCGGTCAGCTCTTCTTTGGGTTTTTGCGTGAACAGGTTGTAGGCGATACGCACGGTGAGTTGTTGGTCTTTGGCGAGTTGCTGGATGACCTGATAGTCGTCCGGGTAATTCTGATAACCGCCGCCAGCATCGATGGCGCTGGTCACGCCGAGGCGATTGAGTTCGCGCATGAACTGGCGGGTCGAGTTGACCTGATATTCCAGCGGCAACTTCGGTCCCTTGGCCAGGGTCGAGTAGAGAATCATGGCGTTCGGGCGGGCGATCAGCATGCCGGTGGGATCGCCGTTGGCGTCCCGCTGGATTTCTCCGCCCGGCGGGTTCGGTGTGTCGCGGGTATAACCGACCACTTTCAGCGCGGCGCGGTTGAGCAGGGCGCGGTCGTAGAGGTGCAGCACGAATACCGGGGTGTCCGGTGCGGCTTTGTTCAGTTCATCAATCGTTGGCAGACGCTTCTCGGCAAACTGGAATTCGTTCCAGCCACCGACCACCCGCACCCATTGCGGCGTGGGAGTGCGGTCGGCCTGGTCCTTGAGCATGCGTAAGGCATCGACCAGCGACGGTACACCTTCCCAGCGCAGTTCGAGGTTGTAGTTCAAGCCACCGCGGATCAAGTGCAGGTGCGAGTCGTTGAGGCCGGGAATCACCGTGCGGCCATGCAGGTCGATGATTTGTGTTCCGGGGCCCTGCAGGGCCATGGCCTGGGCGTCGCTGCCGACCACCACGAAGCGTCCGTCCTTGATCGCGACGGCGCTGGCCTGGGGTTTCTTGCGATCGACGGTGTGCAAGCGTCCGTTGTACAGAATGAGGTCGGCCGGGGTATCGGGCATGGTTTTACTCCCTGCGATGAGAGGACTGATCCAGGCACCGACGGCGCCTGCCGAAAGGCCTTGCAGTACACGTCGGCGATTGAAACCGTCGTGCTCGTCAGGTGGGCTCATGGCAGTGCTCCGCACAAATTGATCGGGGGCAAACAGCCGATGTCTGACGCATGCGGCCAGAAGGAATATAGACGGCAAATCCACAGATAGCCGTTTTCCGAGGGCGGAAAACGACGAATCCCGCCTCGAGGGGCGGGATTCGTTTGTAGCTAGGCGCGCTCCCGAAGACCGGGAGCCGCTGTCTTAGCTCGGGAACAGCTCGGACAGTTTCATGGCCAGCATCATGTCGCCTTCAGCGCGCAGTTTGCCGCCCATGAACGCTTGCATGCCGTCGGTCGAACCGTCGACGATGCCTTCCAGGGTTTCAGCGTCCATGACCAGGGTCACTTGCGCGTCTGGATTCACGCCTTCTTGCAGGTCGCAAGTGCCGTCTTTAACGATCAGCGAAAAGTTCTTTTCTTCGTCGATGCGGAAACCGAATACCAGGTCCAGACCGGCAGCAGCGGCTGGGTTGAACTTGGCTTTCATTGCTTGTACGGCATCAGCTACGGAGGTCATGGTTCGATCCTTTCTTGGGTAAATAGAGCTGGGTGATTACAGCCAGGGTCACAATAGTCCGGACTCAACGAAACGTGATGAGTTCCGGTGCCTTCAACAGTTGCAAGTGCGCATGACCGTTGAAAGAAGACAGTGCCACCTCGCGACCGCGAAACTTCAGCAGGTTGAGCGAGGTGTTGACGATTTGCCAGTTCAGTTCAAATGCCTGCCTTGCCGGCATCTGGGTAATGAGGTGGAGCAGTGCAGTGATGGTGCCGCCGGAGGTGAACACGGCGATTTTCTGGGTGTTGTCGGCGCTTTCGAGAATGCGATGAAGACCGGCCTGCACGCGTTCGACAAAACCCAGCCAGCTTTCCAGCCCCGGCGTGTCATAGGTGCCGGCGAGCCAGCGCTCGATGATCAGGGCGAAGATGCGCTGGAATTCGGCACGGTTTTGCGCGGCGTTGCGCAGGATGTCCAGGGCTTCGGGCTCATCTTCCAGTATGGCCGGCAGCAGCGCGCGGATCACCGCGTCGGCGTCGAATTCGTTGAAGGCGGAATCGGTTTCCAGGGTCGGCACCGGCAGGCCCACGGCAGCGAACTGTTCCAGCGCGCTGGTGGCTGTGTGTTGCTGGCGGCGCAAGTCGCCCGAGAGGCAGCGGTCGAAGCTGACACCCAGTTCGGCGAGGTGCTGGCCGAGGATTTCTGCCTGGCGAACACCGGTCGGCGACAGGACGTCATAGTCGTCTGCACCAAAGGAGGCCTGGCCATGTCGAATCAGATAAATACTGCCCACGTCCGCGTCATCCCGGTACGTTGAAGGTTTGGCGAGGTTATGAGGATGGCGGTGAGCTGTCAATGAAAAAACATACGCTTGTTTGAAATGCCCGTTACAGGCCTGTTGCCAGAGGTTTCACGGCTGGCCGCCGAGGCGGAGCATGGGTATGCTGGCGTTGTCCCGCGCGTGTTTTGAGCCGCGCATCGTTTTGAAGGAGTCACTGTGGAGTTTTTGTCCGAGTACGCCAGTTTCCTGGCCAAGACCGTGACACTGGTAATCGCCATTCTGGTGGTCCTGGCCAGTTTCGCGGCGCTGCGCAGCAAAGGTCGGCGCAAGTCGGCCGGCCAGTTACAAGTCAGCAAGCTGAATGATTTCTACAAAGAGCTGCGCGAACGCCTGGAGCAAACCTTGCTCGACAAGGACCAGCTCAAGGCCTTGCGCAAGTCCCAGGCTAAAACCGACAAAAAGCAAAAGAAAAAGCCCGAGGACAAGCCGCGGGTGTTCGTGCTGGATTTCGACGGCGACATCAAGGCGTCGGCCACTGAAAGCCTGCGCCACGAGATCACTGCGCTGTTGACGTTGGCGACGCCCAAAGACGAAGTGGTACTGCGTCTGGAAAGCGGCGGAGGTATGGTTCACAGCTACGGCCTGGCTTCCTCGCAACTGGCGCGAATCCGCGATGCCGGCGTGCCGTTGACCATCTGCATCGACAAGGTCGCGGCCAGCGGTGGCTACATGATGGCGTGCATCGGCGAGAAGATCATCAGCGCCCCGTTCGCGATTCTGGGCTCGATCGGCGTCGTGGCGCAGTTGCCCAACGTCAATCGCTTGCTGAAAAAACATGACATCGACTTCGAAGTCCTGACCGCTGGCGAATACAAGCGCACCTTGACTGTGTTTGGCGAAAACACCGAGAAAGGTCGCGAGAAGTTTCAGGAAGACCTGGACATCACGCACCAGCTGTTCAAGAACTTCGTCTCGCGTTATCGCCCGCAACTGGCCATCGACGAAGTTGCCACCGGTGAAATCTGGCTCGGCATCGCCGCGCTGGACAAGCAACTGGTGGACGAACTCAAGACCAGCGACGAATACCTCGCTGAACGGGCGAAGAAGTCCGAGCTGTACCACTTGCATTACGCCGAACGCAAAAGCCTGCAAGAGCGCATCGGCATGGCGGCCAGTGGGTCGGTCGATCGCGTCTTGCTGAACTGGTGGAGCCGGTTGACTCAGCAACGCTTCTGGTAATTTTCTACGCCGAGCAAAAAAATGAAACCGTGGATATCCACGGTTTTTTTTGCCTTCAGAAAAGTCCACGGGAGAATAGCGAACTTTCCCAGGGCTATCGTCGATCGCTCCGGCATCCGACTGGACTCAGGCCGGGTAGGGTGATGGTCCCGAAATGACTGCAATGGAATGCACCATGAATGAACCCGACGATAATGTTGCCGGCCCCCATCCCGCGCCGTCTCTGCAAATGCGCACCGAGCTCAAAGCCGCCGTGGATCTCGCCTTGCCACAATCCCCTGGCCAGTTTGGCAAACGCTTGATCATGGAAAAGTGGGGCGCGGACATCGACCCGCAGACAGCCCAGCTGGTCACGCTCGATTACCACTACAAGGGCCATCCTGCCGAGAACGGTCTCGAGCAGGGGCGAGTAGCGAGTTCCCGGTCGTTGCTGCAAGCGCTGTTGTCCAACTATCAGACCGTGGGTGACGGGCGTTTTGCCGAGACGGCGTTCGGCCTGTACACGCCGCCGGACGTCGGGCCGACGGTGCGGATCGTCGAGCACGTCGATGAATTCGCCGATCACGGCAGCGGCAATCACCGGACCTATGAAGGCATCTACCGTCAAACCACCCCGCAAGTGTATGGGCCGCTGACGCAGATCAATCTCCGGCCCGCCGACTTCAAGAAGTGGGTCTGGGAGCTGGAATTGAAGGACCTGTATCAAGCGTCTCTCGATCAGGCATGGCCAGCCGACGCTGTGCTAGTGGCGTCCAGGCCTTACGCATTGAGAACGTCGGTCAAAGCGGCGTTCGTTATGGCGGCCTGGTTGCAGCGACATGAACAACGCCTGACGCAAAAAGGTCTGGCACTTGCGATGCGGGCGGCAGGTCTGCCCGCCGATCAGCCTTGGGAAACGCTGACCCTGGAGCAACTGCAAGCACCAACTCGCGTGCCTTCAACCGTCAAGTTCGGCCTTCTGAAACTCTACCGCTACACCGCGACCGATATCTGGGTCTTTCGTGACACCGCCAGTGCCCGCCTGCTGGTGTACATCCCCGGCAATTCTTCCCCGCTGCATGAATTCGCCGATACCGCGCAACTGCACCAATGGGTTGTCACACAGGGCAAGTCCAGCGAGGCACGGCAGGCGCTGGCCCGTCACTTTGCTGAAGACGATCGCGAGGATGGAACGTTTCACGCCGGTGTCCTGACGGCGCTGGATGGCATGGCGCTTTATCCGGCAAAGCACTGGCTGGGCAACAACGCCGGCTTCTTTAACAACGACGGCTACTGGGACCCGAACGAATACATCGGCTACGACGATCCAAACGTCGCGACCGATCCTTTTGCCCGCTTGGTACTGACGATGAAGCAGGCCGCACAGTCAGAGATCCAGGCCATCCGGGACGATGCGCAGGTCAACCGGGATCAGTTGAGCGCTGTCGTCGAACCCGTTGTGCAATGGGTCAACCGGTTCGGCCCGCTCGCCTTGTTTGTCCCCGGCGGCGAGGGGTTGCTGGCATTGGCCGGGCTCATTGACGCCGGATATGGTTTGAATCAGGCGGTCAACGGAAAAACGCCGGGCCAGCGCTCGGAGGGCCGGACGCGCACGGTGTTTGGCTTGCTTAATGCGTTGCCGATGCTGGGTGCCGAGTCGGCGCTGAAGGGGGACGCTGTCGAGGCCGATAGCATGGCGGAGCGCGTCCGCGAGCCTGACGTTGAACCAGGAGAGCCGGGCGCCCGTCCTGCGTCGGAACCGGCCGTTGCGCCGACGCCCTTGAGCCACCGCATCGAGCTGATCCGTGGAATTGGCCCCTCGGTGGCCTCCTTCAGCGATGAGGTCCTGGCGCAGATCGCCAAGGTCAGCGCGGTCGACGATGACATGCTGCGGTTGATGCAGACGGGGCGGCCACCGACCCCTTTACTGGCAGACACGATCAGCCGTTTCAAGATCGATCAGGATCTCGGTCAGGCCGGGGATACTGCGCAATTCAGCCAGCGTTATGCGGTACTTCAAGGGTCGGAGCATGAGTGGGTCCGGCTGTTTCAGCAGCAATATCCCGACTTGCCGACAATCGCCATTGAGCAACTGCTCGACCGTTATGGGGTGGACATCCAGCAGGCGCCCGATATTGCGCAGGCACGTCAACTATTCGCACGTCTTGACGGCAAGGCGCGGCAATACCAACAGCAACTACGGCTCGATCGAGCCTATGAAGGCTTCTATCTGCGCTCGGTCGCGAACGCCGAGACGGACACCCTCGCATTGCACTCTCTGAACAATCTGCCTGGCTGGCCAAAAGACCTGCGAATCGAGGTACTCGACGGTTCGTCCACTGGCCGGGTTATTGACCGTTGCGGCCCCCTTGACACCTCTCACTACCGAAACGTCATCAAGGTGGGAAACCGTTACCTGCGCCAAGGCCGGCAAACGGATTTCTACGACGCGCTCCTTGGCGTGCTGACGGACGAGGAACGCTCGGCGTTGCACCTCTCGTCAGCAGATCAGGCCAGCGCGTTGCGGCTCGAACTGAGCGATCGGGCATTGCCCCGTGCTGAAACCCTGCTCGGTCTGCAAAGGCTGGACAGAGGCATGACCTTCGAGCCACAGGGGCTGCGCGGCGGGGGCTACCCGACGACCCCTCAGGGTGACGCCCTGAAGCTGCAAGCGATCAAGTTGCAGATCAAGGACATTTATCCGAATATCAACGACGCGGGCATTGATCAGGTGTTGCTGCTCGCGGAGGGCAGGGTGCAGGCCTATATCGACCAGCTGAATCTGCAACTGCAACAGCTCAACGTCGACTTGACCGATTGGGTCGATCAAGCCGCGCAAGACATTGCCGACATGGACATCCCCTTCGTGGCCTTGGGGGATGAAGAGGCGGAGGGGATGAGCCCTGCGCAAATCGCCGTGCACAATGCCCACCTGGTGCACGCCGCCCTGCAACAGGAGAGAGGTGTCAGGACAGAGCTCGCCGAGGAGCTTGTCGCCATTTGGCAAAAACGCGGGCCGCTGCAGGATCGTGTCTTTGCCGACGGACAACTGCGCGGTGTCAGGCTGGACCTGGCTTTCGAGGACTATCACCGGTTACCCACGCTGAATGCCAGGTTCAACGATGTCATCGAATTGTCGATGCAAGGTTTTCACCTGACCGAGCACGACAGTTTGAACGGGTTCCTGGAGAGCTTTCCAAACCTTGAAGTGTTGAATCTGGAAGGTGTCGACTTGCGTCCTTTCTTCGTGGGGGGCGACGCAGGGCGCGCCTTGCCACCTGTCATCGGCCAATTGCCTCAACTGCTCTCACTCAATTTGCGAGCCACGCAGTTGATGTTCACTGAGCGGGCCGCTTCACAGTTGAGTGATCTGACCCACCTGCAAACGCTCGACCTGAGCGACAACCCGTTGGGCGTACCGCCGGTGGTGCTGGGCATGAACAACTTGCGCAAGCTCAACCTGAGGAACACCGGGATCAGCCGCTGCCCGGTAGGGATCAAGGATGAGCCTTGCCTGACATTGCTGGATTTGCGCGACAACCGTATTGCCCGGGTTCCGTCCGCGATTATCAATCAGGCGGTGGCGGACGACCGCGTGCTGTTATGGGGGAATCCGTTGACGGACGCGGACACGTTGCACCGGTTGATCAGCCATCGTGAACAGACGGGCGTCAATCTGTGGTTGAGCGCTCCGAGCGCAGATTATGGTTCGCCGACGGTGTGGTTGCGCGACTGCGACGAAGCGTTGCAACAGTCCCGGCAAGCCCTGTGGCAGCGATTGGCAGGTAAACCCTCCGGCACACGGTTTTTAGCCGTCATAGACCGGCTGAGCCTGACAGCCGACTTTCGGGTCAGCTACCTGTCACTTCAGGCCCGGGTCTGGCGATTGATGCAAGAGGCCGATGCTACGGACGAAACATGGGGTCGAATAAGTAGCGGCAGCGGGCGCTTCGATCACCCAATGGCGGCATTCAGGGCGCTGGAGGCGCGTGCCGGTTTCTAAGGGAAGGAGAGTGCCTTGAGCCCCAGGCGGGGCTCAAGGTTTTGCCGATATCAGCGGCGACGGAACAGCGGCAGCGGTTCGTCGGTGGCGGCCTGATAGGTCACTGAGAAGTCCTTGAGACTTTCCAGGGCTTCGTAGGGGTCTTTATCGGCGCGCAGTGCAAAGGCGTCGAAACCGCAGCGATGCAGGTAGAACAGTTGGTCGCGCAGCACATCGCCGATCGCCCGCAATTCGCCTTTGAAGCCATAGCGGTCACGCAGCAGGCGCGCATTGGAGTAGTTGCGACCGTCGGTGAAGGCTGGGAAATTCAGCGCGATCACCTTGAACTGATCGACGTCGTCACCGATTTCCTCGGCTTCTTCATCGGCATCCAGCCACACGCCCAGACCGCCATCGCGGGCCTTGAGCATACGACTGTGCTCGCGCCACAGCTGCAACGGGACGATCAGGTCGTCACAGTTGCTGATCTCGTCGATGTTGAAGTCCTTGGGCAACAAGTGCCAGGTTTCGTCGACGACTTCGTTGTTCTTAATGATTCGCTGCATAGACGCGCTCCTTGAAGAGGTCGATACCAATACGCTGATAGGTGTCGATGAAACGCTCGTCTTCGGTACGTTGTTCGATGTACACGTCGATCAGTTTCTCGATCACGTCAGGCATGGCTTCCTGGGCGAAGGACGGGCCGAGGATCTTGCCCAGGCTGGCGTCGCGGCTCGCGCTGCCACCGAGGGAGACCTGGTAGAACTCTTCGCCTTTCTTGTCCACCCCGAGGATGCCGATGTGGCCGACGTGGTGGTGACCACAGGCATTCATGCAGCCGGAGATGTTCAGGTCCAGCTCGCCGATGTCGAACAGGTAGTCCAGGTCTTCGAAACGACGCTGGATCGACTCGGCGATCGGGATCGACTTGGCGTTGGCCAGCGAGCAGAAATCACCGCCAGGGCAGCAGATGATGTCGGTCAGCAAGCCGATGTTCGGCGTGGCGAAACCTTGCTCGCGCAACTCACCCCACATCGCGAACAGTTGGGACTGTTCAACGTCGGCCAGAATGATGTTCTGCTCGTGGGAGGTGCGCAGTTGACCGAAGCTGTAACGATCGGCCAGGTCGGCCACCGCGTCGAGCTGCTTGTCGGTGATGTCGCCCGGTGCAACACCGGTCGGCTTCAGGGACAGGGTCACCGCCACATAGCCCTGCTTCTTGTGGGCCAGGGTATTGCGGGTGCGCCAGCGGGCGAAGCCCGGGTGTTCTTTGTCGAGCTCGACCAGTTCGGCCGCCTGGTTGTCCAGGGCCTTGTAGTCCGGGTCGACGAAGTGTTTGGCGACACGGTGCACTTCAGCCTCGGTCAGCGTGGTCTGGCCACCGCGAAGGTGCTCCATTTCCGCGTCGACTTTCTGCGCGAAGACTTCAGGCGTCAGGGCCTTGACCAGAATCTTGATCCGCGCCTTGTACTTGTTGTCACGACGGCCATAGCGGTTGTAGACCCGCAGGATGGCGTCGAGGTAGCTCAACAGGTCTTGCCACGGCAGGAATTCATTGATGAACGCGCCCACCACCGGTGTACGGCCGAGTCCACCGCCCACCAGCACGCGGAAGCCGAGTTCGCCGGCAGCGTTGTGCACCGGCTCAAGGCCGATGTCATGGACTTCGATGGCCGCACGGTCAGAGGTCGAACCGTTGATGGCAATCTTGAATTTGCGCGGCAGGTAGGCGAATTCAGGGTGGAACGTGGTCCACTGACGAACGATCTCACACCAAGGGCGCGGGTCAATCAGCTCATCGGCGGCGACACCGGCGAACTGGTCGGTGGTGACGTTGCGCAGACAGTTGCCGCTGGTCTGGATCGCGTGCATCTGCACGGTCGCCAGTTCTTCCAGGATGTCCGGGATGTCTTCCAGCGCCGGCCAGTTGAACTGCACGTTCTGCCGGGTACTGATGTGGGCGTAGCCTTTGTCATAGTCGCGGGCAATCTTGGCCATCATCCGCGTCTGGCGCGAAGTGAGCTGGCCATAAGGCACCGCCACCCGCAACATCGGCGCGAAGCGTTGGATATAGAGCCCGTTTTGCAGGCGCAGGGGGCGGAATTCTTCTTCGCTCAGCTCGCCTGCCAGATAGCGTCGGGTCTGATCACGGAACTGCTTGACGCGGTCCTCGATGATCCGCTGATCGTACTCGTCGTATACGTACATATAAGTCCTGTTCTCAGGCTTGGGCCGGGCGGATCCCGTTGCGTTTTTTCGCCTGGAGGTCTCCGATGCTGCCTCGGCAATTCTGCGCGCACGGCCGCGCACTCCCTACGGAGCCGGGGCAAGATACCAGTTTGCAGTTATGCGCAAAAGTGATGTTTGAGTATATGTAAAGAACCAAAACGACTAACAAGATCTGTTATTGATAAACCCGTATTTGTCGTGAGGGCAATCGTCGTCTTTACTGTGGTCGAGTCTTTATGCAATCACCGATAAAACCGACAAGAGGCGATGCAATGAGCAACCCTACCAAAGCGACAAAACCTGATAGCACGGTCGATGCTTGGGCGATTCTGTTCCTGATCATCCTGGTCGTGGGCACCGCCGTATATTGGGTCAGTCATCAATAACCGACCCCGTCCGGGCCCGGTTCCGACGATTGTCGGAGGAAAACCGGAATAAACGCCGTTCGCCGGGTCTTCGCTGGCTATAATGCGCGGCGAAATTTCCGGGGGCTCGGACGTAAATGTTGAAGTTTGTCTACACCTTCCTGCTGATGCTTGGCGCGGCTTACGGTCCTGTCGCGCATGCAGAGTCGGTGTTGTTTCTCAATCCGGGAAAGACGGATGAGGCCTTCTGGATCAGCTATTCGCAATTCATGCAGGCGGCCGCCAAGGATCTGGGCATTGATCTGCGCATTCTCTATTCCCAACGCATGCCCGAACTCACCGTGGCACAAGCCCGCCTGGCGCTGCAAGGCCCTCAGCGGCCGGATTATCTGGTGTTCGTCAACGAACAATATGTCGCTCCGCAAATCCTGCGCCTGGCTCAAGGCAGTGGGGTCAAGCTGTTTACGGTCAACGCTGCGCTGACGCCCAATCAGCTGAGCCTGCTGGGGGAGCGCGCTGATCGATTGGGCAGCCTGGTGCCGAACGATGAAGAGGGCGGCTACCTGATGCTCAAGGAGCTGATTCGCCAGCATCCACCCGTGGCGCCCGGTCAGATCATCGAATTACTGGCGTTTTCCGGCCTGAAGATCACGCCGTCGTCGCAACTGCGCGAACAAGGCATGCTGCGCGCCTTGGCCGAGCATCCAGAAGTACGTTTGCGCCAACTGGTTTACGGCGGCTGGAACCGGGACCGGGCCTATGAACAGGCCAAATTGCTGTTCCGACGTTACCCGAAAGTCTCGTTGGTGTGGTCTGCCAATGACGAAATGGCGTTTGGCGCGATGCAAGCGTATTCGGAGGCGGGTGGCGTGCCCGGCAAAGATGCCTTGTTCAGCGCGGTGAACACATCGCCCTCGGCACTGCAGGCGATGGTTGACGGTCGCCTGAACGTGTTGTTGGGCGGGCATTTCACGTTGGGCGGTTGGGCGCTGGTGGAATTGCATGACTTGGAGCGGGGCGTGGATCTGGACCAGTACGGCGGGCGCGACCGGCTGATTCCGTTACTGCAACTGATCAACAAGGCCCAGGCCAAACGATTGTTGGCCATGGGCGCATCACCGAATTACGGGGTGAACTTCCGTCGTCTGTCGGCCAAGGGGCGGCCGACGTCTTATCGCTACCCGTTCAGCCTGCAAACCCTGATGCGCTAACGCCCCGCCAGGTGCACCACCAACTGCACAATGCCGAACAGCGTTAATGCAAACACCGCCGTGAACAGAATCCCCAGAATCACGAAATGACTCGGCTTGCCGTGGGTGAAATCCCGCGCCCGGTTCTTCCCGCTCTGCACCCCGAACGCCGCCGCCATGATGCTGTGCAGCATTTGCCAGAACGTCGGTGGTTTGTTGTCGACTGGATCGTCCATAAATCCCTCGTCATGAATGTGTGTCAGGCAAGCATAGACAATGCACACGAATCCTGTGGGAGCGAGCTTGCTCGCGAAGGGGTCATAACAGTCAACTTCTTCGTTGACTGTTGCACCGCCATCGCGAGCAGGCTCACTCCTACACTTGATCGGGTTGAACCGGGCATTGGTGACCAACCCAAAGCACTGTGGGAGCGAGCTTGCTCGCGAAGGGGGCATAACAGTCGACTTCTTAGTTGACTGTTGCACCGCCATCGCGAGCAGGCTCACTCCCACAGGGGATCTTCTTTGGCCACGGTGTTGTGGCCAGGAGGCTTGGTTAGTTGTCGTACCCGAGGTTAGGCGCCAGCCACCGTTCGGTCACGCTCAGTTCCTGGCCTTTACGGGACGTGTAGCTCTGCACCTGGTCCTTGTCGATCTTGCCCACTGCAAAGTATTGCGCCTGCGGGTGAGCGAAGTACCAGCCGCTGACCGCTGCTGCCGGGAACATAGCGTAGTGCTCGGTGAGGAACACGCCGCTGCGGCCGGCCTGCATCTCGCGGGCTTCGGGGTCGAGCAAGGCAAACAGGGTGCTTTTCTCGGTGTGATCAGGGCAGGCCGGGTAGCCCGGGGCAGGGCGGATGCCGGTGTATTGCTCTTTGATCAGCGCCTCGTTGTCGAGCGTCTCGTCCTTGGCGTAACCCCAGTGTTCCTTACGGACCTGTTGGTGCAGCCACTCGGCGCAGGCCTCGGCCAGTCTGTCGGCCAGTGCCTTGACCATGATCGAGTTGTAATCATCGCCAGCGTCTTGATAAGCCTTGGCCACTTCTTCGGCGCCGATCCCGGCGGTGGTGATGAAACCACCCACGTAATCGGTGATTTCGCAGTCCTTCGGCGCGACGAAGTCGGCGAGGGAGAAGTTCGGCTTGCCGTCGGTCTTGATGATCTGCTGACGCAAGTGATGCAGTTTGGCAATCGGCTTGCCGTCATCGCCGTAGACTTCGATGTCATCCTCGCGCACCTGGTTGGCCGGCCAGAAGCCAAACACCGCACGGGCGCTGATGAGTTTCTCGTCGATCAGTTTGGCGAGCATTTCCTGGGCATCGGCGTACAGCGAGGTGGCGGCTTCACCGACCACTTCATCAGTGAGGATGCGCGGGAACTTGCCGGCCAGGTCCCAGGAGATAAAGAACGGCGTCCAGTCGATGTATTCGGCCAGCACCTTCAAATCGATATTGTCCAGCACGCGGGAACCGGTAAACGTCGGTTTGACCGGCTCGTAAGTGCTCCAGTCGAACTGCGGCTTCTTGGCAATGGCGGCCGGGTAGCTCAGGCGTTCGGTGCGGGCGCTGCGGTTGGCAGTGCGCTCGCGAACATCGATGTACTCCAGGCGGGTCTTCTCGACGAACGCCGGCTTCAATTCCTTGGACAGCAACTGCGTCGCCACGCCCACGGCGCGGGAGGCGTCGGTGACGTAGATCACCGCATCATTGCTGTACTTCGGCTCGATCTTCACCGCCGTGTGCGCCTTGGAGGTGGTCGCGCCACCGATCATCAGCGGCAGATGGAAATCCTGACGCTGCATTTCGCGGGCCACGTGGACCATTTCATCCAGCGACGGTGTGATCAGACCGGACAGGCCGATGATGTCGCACTTCTGCTCCTTGGCCACTTGCAGGATTTTCTCCGCCGGGACCATCACGCCGAGGTCGACGATGTCGTAGCCGTTACAGCCCAGCACCACGCCGACGATGTTCTTGCCGATGTCGTGCACGTCGCCCTTCACCGTAGCCATCAGGATCTTGCCCTTGGCTTCCGGCTTGTCGCCTTTTTCCAGCTCGATGAACGGAATCAGGTGAGCGACAGCCTGTTTCATCACGCGGGCGGATTTCACCACCTGCGGCAGGAACATTTTGCCGGCACCGAACAGGTCGCCGACGATGTTCATGCCGGACATCAGCGGGCCTTCGATCACTTCGATCGGACGCGAGAACGACTGGCGCGATTCTTCGGTGTCTTCCACGATGTGCGTGGTGATGCCCTTGACCAGCGCATGCTCCAGACGCTTGTTGACGTCCCAGTTGCGCCACTCTTCGGTCTCGGCTTCCTTGACGCTGCCGTCGCCCTTGTACTTGTCGGCGATGGCGAGGAGGGCGTCAGTGCCGTTCGGCGTGCGGTTGAGCACCACGTCTTCCACGGCATCGCGCAGTTCCGCCGGGATCTGGTCGTAGATCTCCAGCTGCCCGGCGTTGACGATACCCATGGTCAGGCCGTTGCGGATCGCATACAGCAGGAACACCGAGTGGATCGCCTCACGCACCGGGTTGTTGCCGCGGAACGAGAACGACACGTTGGACACGCCACCCGAGGTCAGCGCGAATGGCAGTTCGTCGCGGATGTAGGCGCAGGCGTTGATGAAGTCCACAGCGTAGTTGTTGTGTTCTTCGATGCCGGTGGCCACGGCGAAGATGTTCGGGTCGAAGATGATGTCTTCCGGCGGGAAACCGACTTCGTTGACCAGAATGTCGTAGGAGCGTTTGCAGATCTCTTTCTTGCGCGCTTCAGTGTCGGCCTGGCCGGCTTCGTCAAACGCCATCACGACCACGGCGGCGCCATAGCGCTTGCACAGTTTGGCGTGGTGAATGAACTGCTCGACGCCTTCTTTCATGCTGATCGAGTTGACGATGCCCTTGCCCTGGATGCACTTGAGGCCGGCTTCGATCACTTCCCACTTCGAGGAGTCGATCATGATCGGCACACGGGAGATGTCGGGTTCACCGGCGATCAGATTGAGGAAGGTCACCATGGCCTTCTTCGAATCGAGCATCCCTTCGTCCATGTTGATGTCGATGATCTGGGCGCCCGCTTCAACCTGTTGCAGGGCCACTTCCAGCGCTTCGGTGTAGTTGTCTTCACGGATCAGACGGGCGAATTTGGCGGAACCGGTGATGTTGGTGCGCTCGCCAACGTTGACGAACAGCGAGCTGCGATCGATGGTGAACGGCTCCAGGCCCGAGAGGCGGCAAGCCTTCGGGATTTCCGGAATGACACGTGGCGCATAACCGGCCACGGCTTTGGCGATGGCTTCGATGTGGCCCGGCGTGGTGCCGCAGCAGCCGCCAACGATGTTGAGGAAACCGCTCTGGGCGAATTCTTCGATGACCTTGGCGGTTTCCGACGGCAGTTCGTCGTACTCGCCGAATTCGTTCGGCAGGCCGGCGTTCGGGTGCGCCGAAACGTGGGTGCCGGCCTTGTTCGACAGTTCTTCCAGGTACGGGCGCAATTCGCTGGCGCCGAGGGCACAGTTCAGGCCGACCGAGATCGGCTTGGCGTGGGCTACCGAGTTCCAGAATGCTTCGGTGGTCTGGCCGGACAGGGTACGGCCGGAGGCGTCGGTGATGGTGCCGGAAATCATGATCGGCAGTTCGATACCCAACTCTTCAAACACACCTTGTACGGCGAAGATCGCGGCTTTGGCGTTCAGCGTGTCGAAAATGGTTTCGATCAGGATCAGGTCGGCGCCGCCTTCGATCAGGCCTTTGGTGGCCTCGGTGTAGTTTTCCACCAATTCATCGAAGGTCACGTTGCGGTAGCCGGGGTTGTTCACGTCCGGCGACAGCGAGCAGGTGCGGCTGGTCGGCCCGATCACGCCAGCGACGAAGCGCGGCTTGTCCGGCGTTTCCAGGGTCTTGGCGTCGGCCACCTTGCGTGCCAGGCGTGCGCCTTCTACGTTTAACTCGTAGGCTAGGCCTTGCATGCCGTAATCGGCCAGGGAAACCTGAGTGGCGTTGAACGTGTTGGTTTCCAGAATGTCGGCGCCGGCATCCAGGTAGGCTTTCTCGATGGAGCCGATCACGTCCGGGCGCGTCAACACCAAGAGGTCGTTGTTACCTTTGACGTCACTTGGCCAGTCAGCGAAGCGTTTTCCGCGATAATCCTTCTCTTCGAGCTTGTAGCTCTGGATCATCGTGCCCATACCGCCATCGAGAATCAGAATGCGCTCTTTGAGGGCGTGCTTGAGAGCTTGAAGGCGAACACTGCGATCGGACATTGGGACTACTCGGAAAGACCATGACGAAGGGCCGGGATAATAGCAAACCTGTGCGCTTTTAGAGCATGTCCCGGATTTGCATGAATATCGCTCATGTTGGTGCGAGGGCCGGAACGGTAGAATCGCGGCGATTTTCAGGATCGGGACCAGGGACATGTCGTATCGCGTCATCACCAGCATTTTGATGCTGCTTATAAGCTGGGATGCCGTTGCGCAGGGTCCGGTGATTTCCTACACGCGTGACATTCAACCGATCTTCACCGAAAAGTGCGTGGCCTGCCATGCCTGCTACGACTCCGCCTGTCAGCTCAATCTGGGCAACGGTGAAGGGGTGGCGCGTGGCGCGACCCAAACTCCGGTCTACGACGGCGAACGCAGCCAGGCCGCGGCGCCGACCCGGTTGTTTTATGACGCCTTTGGCAAGCGTGCCTGGCAGCAGAAGGGCTTCTATTCGGTACTCGACGCCCAAGGCAGCCAGGCGGCATTGATGGCGCGAATGCTGGAGCTGGGTCACACAACCCCGATACAACCCAACGCCAAGTTGCCGGAAGACATCGTCCTGGGCCTGAACCGGGAAAACATGTGCGCCATGCCGGCGGAGTTCGACGGCTACGCCAGTACCCACCCGAAAGAAGGCATGCCGCTGGCGGTCACCGGCCTGACCGACCAGCAATACCAGACGCTCCAGCGCTGGCTGGCCTCTGGTGCGCCCATCGATGAGCAAGGCCTCGTCCCGAGCGCGAGGGAAGCCTTGCAGGTGGTGCAGTGGGAAAACCTGCTCAACGCCCCGGGCGCCCGGCAAAGTCTGGTCGGCCGCTGGTTGTTCGAGCATTGGTTTATCGCCCATATTTACTTCAAGGACGGTGAACCCGGGCATTTCTTCCAATGGGTGCGTTCGCGCACCCCGACCGGACAGCCGATCGACCTGATCGACACTCGCCGCCCGAATGACGATCCGGGCACCCGGATTTATTACCGTTTGTGGCCGGTGCAGGGCGTGATCGTGCACAAGACCCACATCACCTATCCGCTGAGCGCGGCGAAGATGGCGCGGATCAAAAGCCTTTTTTACAGCGGCAACTGGCAGGTCGATGCCTTGCCGGGATACGGACCAGAACGCCGGGCCAACCCGTTCAGCACGTTTGAAGCGATCCCGGCTCAGGCGCGTTATCAGTTCATGCTCGATAACGCCGAATACTTCGTCCGCACCTTCATTCGCGGCCCGGTCTGCCGTGGCCAGATCGCCACGGACGTGATTCGTGACAACTTCTGGGCGTTGTTCCAGGCGCCGGAACACGACCTCTACATCACCGACCCGAACTACCGCGGTCAAGCCACGCCGTTGTTGGCGATGCCGGGGCAAAACGACGACGTCGGCAGCGTCCTGGGCCTGTGGCATGACTACCGCGACAAGCGCAACGAGTACGAAGCGCTACGCCGGGACAATTACGCCGATCTGCCGGCGCCAAGCTGGTCGACCCTGTGGGCGGGCAACGACAACGCGCTGCTGAGTATCTTTCGGCATTTCGACAGCGCGTCGGTGAACAAGGGCCTGATCGGTGAAGTGCCGCAAACCATCTGGCTGTTCGACTATCCGCTGCTGGAACGCACGTATTATCAGTTGGTGGTCAACTTCGACGTGTTCGGCAACGTGTCTCACCAGGCCCAGACACGCCTGTACTTCGACCTGATCCGCAACGGCGCGGAGCAGAATTTCCTGCGCCTGATGCCGGCCAATTCGCGGGATGATTACCTCGATGATTGGTACCAGAACGGTGGCCAGTTCAAGATGTGGGCGGATTACGAGGCCATCGACAATGACAAGCCGACGGCCCTGAAACTGGATGAGAAGGACCCCAAGCGTGACTTCGCGACGCAACTGCTGGCCCGTTACGGCGAGCTCGATGCAAGGCCCGATCCGATCAACCGTTGCGATGGCGCGTACTGCTCGCGACCGAACATCGACCCGGCGTTGCAGAGCGCCGAGCAGGCGTTGAGTCGCTTGACTTCACGCCCTGCGGCCGGTTTGAGGGTCATCGATCAGTTGCCGGAAGCGACCATGCTGCGCATCGCGACGGCGAGCGGCAAGCGCGAGGTCTACAGCCTGCTGCGCAACCGGGCCCACAGCAATGTGGCCTTCCTGCTCGGTGAATCGCTGCGCTATCAGCCGGGGCTCGATACCTTGACGATTTTCCCGGGTGTGCTCAGCAGCTACCCGAACTTCATGTTCAATATTCCCGCCGACCAGGTGCCTGATTTTGTCGACGCGATGGAAAACGCCAAGGACGCGCACCGCTTCGAGAAAATCGTCGAACGCTGGGGCATTCGCCGCAGCCATCCGCAGTTCTGGTTTTACTTCCACGACCTGAGTCGCTACCTCCACGAAACCGAGCCGGTGGAAGAGGGCGTGCTGGACATGAACCGGTACGAGAATCTTTGATCGACCTTTGACTGCTGGCCGGTGTCGGACTCAATAGGCACCGCTATTCCCCTGTAGGAGCGAAGCTTGCTCGCGAAGGCAATCGACGGCCAACAATGATGTTGAATGTACCGGCCTCTTCGCGAGCAAGCTTCGCTCCTACAGGGATGTGTAGTGGTTTTGGGTTTGCGGTCGGGAGGAGCGCTGATGTTGATTTCAGTACAGGCACTGCGCGCCGTTGCGGCCTGGACGGTGGTCTGCCACCACTTCATGCAGATTTTCTTCGACTTCAAGGCCCGTGGCCCGGTGGGGCAGATGTTCATCGACAAGGGCGCGGTGGGCGTTGATATCTTCTTCGTCATCAGTGGCCTGGTGATCTTCCTGTCCACCGAAGGTAAATCGCTGCCGCCCGCGCGGTTTCTCTTGTACCGACTGTTTCGCATCGTGCCGGCGTACTGGCTGTACACGGTGCTGATGGCGCTGGTGGTCGTGTTCGCACAGCCTGTGTTGCCGGATCAGACGGTGGACTGGCCACATTTCCTGCTGTCGCTGTTGTTTATTCCTACGGAAAATCCCAGTGGCTACGGGATCTATCCGACCCTCAATGTCGGCTGGACGCTGAATTACGAAATGCTGTTCTACGTGCTGTTTGCCTGGGCATTGCTGTTCCGCTTGCAAGTTCGGCTGCTGATCGTCGCGGCGTTGCTGTTTGCGGTGTGCCAGGCGTGGACCGGATATGGCTGGATCAGCGAGTTCTACCGCTCGGACATTGTTTATGAGTTTCTGCTGGGGATCGCCATCGGCATGATCTACCGGCGCGGCTGGATCAAACCCGGTTTCTGGCTGCCCTTGCTGGGGATTGGCGGCGCGTTGCTGGCGATTTATAACCTGGCACCGCAGCCACGCTTCCTGGCCTGGGGCGTGCCCGGTGCGGTGTTGGTGATGGCGTGCATGGCGCTGGAACGCTTTTTCGAGAACACCCGTGTGTTCAAGGTGCTTGGCGATTGTTCCTACTCGGTTTACCTGATGCACGTGCTGGTGCTGTCTGTCGGCGGGTTTGTCGCACAGCGTTATGGGGTGAATCCCTACGTGATGTTCGCCTTTTGCGCGTTGACCATCGGCGTGGCTTCCTGGGCAAGTTACGAATATGTAGAAAAATGCAGCTATCGGTGGCTTAAAGAGCGGATCGACGGCGAATCGGCAAACAACGCTGTTCCGGCTCTTTCCCGACAAAAATACTAGGACTTTGTACGGCGCGATGATTGGCGTAAACTGCGCCCAAGCCTGCGAGGAGTTTCCATGACCGCTATTACCATCACCGACGCCGCCCACGATTATCTGGCTGATCTGCTCTCCAAGCAGAACACCCCGGGTATTGGCATCCGCGTCTTTATCACCCAGCCTGGCACCCAGTACGCCGAAACCTGCATTGCCTACTGCAAGCCGGGCGAAGAGAAACCTGAAGACACCGCGTTGGGGCTCAAAAGCTTCACCGCTTACATCGACTCATTCAGCGAAGCTTTCCTGGATGACGCGGTCGTCGACTACGCCACCGACCGCATGGGTGGCCAGCTGACGATCAAGGCGCCCAACGCCAAAGTCCCGATGGTCAACGCTGACAGTCCGGTCAACGAGCGCATCAACTACTACCTGCAAACTGAGATCAACCCGGGGCTGGCCAGCCACGGCGGCCAGGTCAGCCTGATCGATGTGGTCGAAGACGGCATCGCCGTACTGAAGTTCGGCGGTGGTTGCCAGGGCTGCGGCCAGGCCGACGTCACCCTTCGCGAAGGCATCGAGCGCACCTTGCTTGAGCGCATTCCCGAGCTCAAGGGTGTACGCGATGTGACGGACCATACGCAGAAAGAAAACGCCTACTACTGAGTAAGGTGTTCGCTGCAGACATAAAAAAACGGCGCCCCGTGAGCGCCGTTTTTTTATGGGTGATCGATAACCTGTGGCGACGTTTCGCTAAATCCCCTCGCCACAGGAAGCCCCCCTTATCACAGAGTTGTGCTTGGCTCAGGGCCTGTAGAGATGCGCATGCCCGGCGCGATACAGCGACGACTCGCTGAACTGATCACTGCCCAACACCCGACCCACCAGAATCAGCGCCGTGCGCCGAAAACCCTTCGCTGCAACCTTCCCGGCAATGTCTTCAATCGTTCCCACCACCCAATCCTGGTCCGGCCACGTCGCCCGGTGAATCACCGCGATCGGGCAGTCTGCGCCGTAATGCGGCAGCAACTCCGCCAGAATCTTCTCCAGATAATTGACCCCCAAATGAATCGCCATGGTCGCCCCGTGCTGGGCCAGGCTCCCCAGTTCTTCACCGGCCGGCATCACGGTTTTGTCGGCGTAGCGG
Organism: Pseudomonas sp. LBUM1669; assembly: GCF_059695705.1. Classification (NCBI taxonomy): domain Bacteria; kingdom Pseudomonadati; phylum Pseudomonadota; class Gammaproteobacteria; order Pseudomonadales; family Pseudomonadaceae; genus Pseudomonas; species Pseudomonas sp. LBUM1669. The sequence continues at coordinate 3,009,741 of NZ_CP166784.1, forward strand.
GTCAGAATCACGCTTTGTGACACGTCCGGCAGGGTCAGTTCAGCCCCCAACAACGCTGCACACGCGGCAGTCGCCGTCACGCCCGGGATGATTTCAAATGGAATGTCGAATTCGCGCAAGTAGCGAATCTGCTCGCCAATCGCCCCGTAAAGACTCGGATCACCCGAATGCACCCGCGCCACGTCCTGGCCGTTGGCATGGGCAGTTTTGATCAGTTCGATGATCTGCTCCAGATGCAGTTCGGCACTGTTGACCACCTGCTCGGCGCAATGGCCTTCAAGCACGGCGGCGGGCACCAAAGAGCCGGCATAGATGATCACCGGGCAACTGCGGATCAGCCGTTGGCCTTTGACGGTGATCAGTTCCGGGTCGCCGGGACCTGCGCCAATGAAGTAGACGGTCATCGTCCGTTCCTTTGAATAAAGAGTCTGTCAGAAAAAGGGCTTGGGCAAGGCTTCAGATGAAGATTGCTCATGATCGAAGGCGGGGATTATCGGGGATCTTACGCAACGCAAGCCAACGCCAGGGTGGCCTGGGCATATTTTTGTCGCGGAATCAGCAGTTTCGCCGGTGCCTGGGCCAGTTGTTCGGCGAGGGCCAGGGCGGCACTTTCCGCCACGCCGTAGCAGCCAGTGCGTTCGAACGCGATGTCCGAATGATGGCTGAGTTGCGGTTTGTAACCTTCCAATTGCTCGCTGCTGAAATACATCAGCGGCAACGCGAGTTGTGCGGCGAGTTCGACCAGGCCAGGTTCATCGCGCTTCAGGTCGATACTGGCCAGGGCCTTGATCTGGTGAAGTCCGATTTTATGAGCCTGTAACGCCTGATCGAGTAACGCCCGCAGCGTACTGGCAGGGCAGCCGCGCTGGCAGCCCAGGCCGACGACTAAAGTCGGCGCTGTGCGAGTAACAATCATGCGTGGTATTGGCCATCGCTTTTGCGGCGAAACAACCAGGCGCTGATCAGGCCCAGGGCCAGCCAGAACGCGACGTTGGTCAGCTGCGATGCGATTTTGAACTGCGCTTCCAGCGCTTCCGGAGCGAGCATTGAGTGCACTTCCGGTTGCGGCGCGCCGATCACGTGCGGAACGGCGAGAATCGCCACGCCGAGGATCTTCATCAGCCAGTGACGACTGAACACGATCAGCGCGATGCCGACCGCCGTGGACGCGGCCGTGCCGATCCACCAGAGTTGCCGTTGGGCCAGATCAGCCGCGGCAGTGCCCGGCAGTTCAGGCGGCAGGCCGAGGGTCGGCGCCAGCACGAAGGTCGCGTAACCGGCCAGGCCCCAAAGCAAGCCTTGGGAGGTTTTGGTCGGTGCACGCAAGGTGTAGAGACCGGCGAGCATCAGGGCGAAACCGACGGCGACCACCAGGTTGCCGCCCGTGGTCGACAGCACACGCTGCCAGCCGTCTTCCGGCTCCCAGGCTTCGGCGTCGTGAGTGTGAGCGGCGACACCGGCGGCGTGTTCGTGAACTTCAACAGCGGCCGGCTCGGATTTTTCGTAGGTTTCGGCCTGCAGAATCAGCGGAGAGACCCAGAAACTTTGCAGCAGGGTCAGCAACAGGGCGGCCAGCAGCCCGCTGAAACCTGCGGTTTGCGCAATACGCTTGATCATGTCGGCAGGTCTCAATGGCACGGGAAGGCTGAGCTGTGACGGGTATCGTGCGCGGCATTGTGCACCGCTTCGATGTGCGAGAAACCGGCGAAATACACGAGGCACGCACCGAGGATCGACGCGCATACGGCGGTGGTCAGGCGTTGGCTCAGGGTCGTGGTGGTGCTGGCGGTGCTGTGGCCGGTGCTGCTGATGATCGACATGGCGCTTCCCTCTGGTCTGTCAGTGGGTGAATAGAGCGCATGGAAGCCCCCTGCGAGTCGGGCGCGCAGAGGTTCAAACAGCGCCCGCCCACCGCGGGTTTGTTATTCGGTGACGTAAAGGTCACTTTGTGTTGCGGGCCGGTCTCCGGGCTCACGAGGGGCCAAGGCTTGCGCCTGAACCTGCAAGCATCACCTTCCCATGCCGAACTGCTGGCACAGTGGATCTGACGCTTCGCTCGCTTACCGTTGCGGGGGCAGCACCGGACTGACATGGCTTTGAGTAAAGCACATGATTCACCGGTTTCCCGTTTCACCCTGTGAAGGGCACCCGTAACAAGGCGTGTAGGAGAGCATGGGCGGGGGTTTGGCGTCAATTGGCATGGGTTCTCATTTCGATGCCGAGGTGAATTCTTCGCGGGCAAGCCTCGCTCCTACAAAAGCACCGCCATCCTGTAGGAGCGAGGCTTGCCCGCGAAGGGGCCGGTGAGGGCACCACAAGACATTGACCCGCCCCCACACCATGCGTAGCCTTGCGCTTTCGAGGTTCTTCGGCATTTGCCGAAGCTAAGAAGGGAACGCGGTCGATGCCGCGGCTGCCCCCGCAACTGTGAACGGTGATGTTCGCTGCCACGCCACTGCAAACCCTGTTCAGCGGGTTCGCGGGAAGGCGCAGTGAATGCCAGGCCCACAAGCCCGGCACACCGTCAGCCAGGAGACCTGCCTCGACACAGATTCTCACTACAACCGGGCGGGGTGATCCGGTGGCGAACTCTTCCGCGCGCGCATCCGTCGCAGCGATTGTCGTCCCGTATGCCCGCCACCTTGCCAAAGGGCATCCGATGAAAACACTGGCCAAACTCCCCGTCACCATCGTTACCGGCTTCCTCGGCTCGGGTAAAACCACCTTGCTGCGGCACATGCTCGACAACGCGCAGGGCCGCCGCATCGCGGTGATCGTCAACGAGTTCGGCGAGCTGGGCATTGACGGCGAAATCCTCAAGCAGTGCTCCATCGGTTGCACCGAAGAAGAAGCCAACGGTCGCGTCTACGAACTGGCCAACGGTTGCCTGTGCTGCACCGTCCAGGAAGAATTCTTCCCGGTGATGCGCGAACTCGTCGCCCGTCGCGGCGACCTCGACCACATCCTGATCGAAACCTCGGGCCTGGCCCTGCCAAAGCCGCTGGTTCAAGCCTTCCAGTGGCCGGAAATCCGCAGCGCCTGCACCGTTGACGCGGTCATCACCGTGGTCGACAGCCCAGCCGTTGCCGCCGGCACTTTCGCGGCTTTCCCGGATCAGGTCGACGCCCAGCGCAAACTCGACCCGAACCTGGACCACGAATCGCCGCTGCACGAGCTGTTCGCCGACCAACTGGCCAGCGCCGACCTGGTGATCCTCAACAAGGCCGACCTGATCAGCCCGGAAGACCTGGCCCGTGTGCGCCTGGAAGTCGCCGAAGAACTGCCGCCAGCCGTCAAAGTCATCGAAGCCAGCAGCGGCCGCGTGCCACTGGATGTGTTGATCGGCCTCGGCGCCGGTTCCGAAGAACACATCGACAGCCGGCACAGCCATCACGATCACCACCATGAAGGCGAAGACGATCACGATCACGACGCCTTCGATTCCATCTCCATCGAACTGCCCCAAGCCGACGAAAGCCTGCTGCTGGACGCGCTGACCCAACTGGTGGTCCAGCACGGCATTCTGCGGGTCAAAGGTTTCGCGGCGATTCCGAACAAACCGATGCGCCTGCTGATTCAGGGCGTGGGCACGCGTTTCGACAAGCATTTCGACCGTCAGTGGGGCGCCGATGAAGCGCGCACCACGCGCCTGGTGCTGATCGGCCAGGAACTGGACGCCGCTTTGCTTGAAGCGCAATTGCGCGCCGCGCTCAGCGTTTAAGCCATGCACCTGCTCAGGACCCAGCCCGGCGGTTTCGTGTCGGATGACAACATTGCCGACCTTGGACAAACCCCTGCCGAGCTGGTGATCCTGTGCAGCGGCGATTCCAGCCTGGCGCTGCTTGCCGAAGCGGCGCAGCAACTGCCGGACGATTACCCGAGCGTGCGCCTGGCCAATCCGATGCAGGTGCAGAATCACGCATCGGTCGACCTGTATGTCGACGAAGTGCTGCGCCATGCCAAGGTGATTCTGATTTCGCTGCACGGCGGCATCGCCTATTGGCGTTACGGGGTCGAACGTCTGGTGGAGCTGTCCCAGCGCGGTGTGCAACTGATTCTGGTACCGGGGGATGACCGGCCGGACCCGGAACTCAGTGACCTGAGCACCGTGACCGCCGACGACCGCGACCGGCTCTGGCAGTTTTTGCGGCAGGGCGGCATGGCCAATGCCCTGGATTTTTTCCGCTGCCTGGCCAATCGCTGGCTGGATCGCGATTACGCCTGGGCCGAGCCGCAAACCTTGCCGCGCACGGCGATTTACCACCCGCATAAGAGCCCCGCTGACCTTCACGATTGGCAAGCCGATTGGCAGGCCGGTCAACCGGTGGCGGCGGTGCTGTTTTATCGCTCGCATTTACAGGCGGCGAACACCGCGTTCATCGATGTTTTCTGCCAGCGTTTGCAGGCGGCGGGTTTAAATCCGTTGCCGATTGCGCTGGCCAGTCTGAAAGAGCCCGGCTGCCTGACGGTGGTCGAGGACCTGCTGGACGAAGTCGAGGCGGGGGTGATCCTCAACACCACCGGTTTCGCTCAATCCAGCCCCGAAGCGCCGCATCTGCGGCCGTTTCGACGCAACATTCCGGTGATCCAGGCGATCTGCGCCCAGGACAACGAGCCGGGCTGGCTTGCCAGTGAACAGGGCCTCGGCCCGCGTGATCTGGCGATGCACATCGCGCTGCCGGAACTGGACGGACGGATCATCAGCCGGCCGATCAGCTTCAAGGACCTGGCGTGGCGCAGCGAGCGCAGTCAGTCGGACGTGGTGTGCTATCGGGCGCAACCCGAACGCATGGATTTCGTCGCCGAACTGGCGCGGCGCTGGATTGATCTGGCGCGAGTGCCGAACAGCGAAAAACGCATCGCGCTGATCCTCGCCAACTACCCGACCCGCGATGGGCGCATTGGCAATGGCGTGGGCCTCGATACCCCGGCCGCCGCGCTGAACATCCTGCGGGCGCTGCACACTGAAGGATATCCGTTGCCCGACGAGTTGCCGGACAGCGGCACTGCGTTGATTCAACAATTGCTCGGCGGTGTCAGCAACGACCTCGACACCATTGATCAGCGTCCCTGCGCGCAAAGTTTGGCAATGGACGACTATCGGCTGATGTTCAACCGATTGCCCGAAGCCAATCAGCAAGCGGTGCTGGAGCGCTGGGGCACGCCCGAAAGCGATCCGATGTGCCGTGACGGACGCATGATGATCGCCGGGTTGCGCTTTGGCCTGACCTTCGTCGGCATTCAGCCGGCGCGGGGGTATCAGGTCGATCCGAGCGCGGTGTATCACGACCCGGACCTGGTGCCACCTCACGGCTACCTGGCGTTCTACTTCTGGCTGCGCAACACCTATGGCGCCCACGGCGTCATCCACGTCGGCAAGCACGGCAACCTCGAATGGCTGCCGGGCAAGGGCGTCGGGCTGTCAGAAAATTGCTGGCCGGACGCGCTGCTCGGGCCGCTGCCGAACATCTATCCGTTTATCGTCAACGACCCGGGCGAGGGCGCCCAGGCCAAGCGTCGCACGCAAGCGGTGATCATCGACCACCTGATGCCGCCGCTGACCCGCGCCGAAACCTACGGCCCGTTGCGCAACCTTGAGTTGCTGGCGGACGAGTATTACGAAGCACAGTTGCTCGATCCGCGACGTGCCCGTGAATTGCAGCGCGACATCCTGCAACTGGTGCGCGAGACGCACATCGACCGTGAACTGCAACTGGACGACAAGCTCAACAGCGACGCCGATGCGGCGATCTGGTTGCCGCGCCTGGACACCTATCTGTGCGACTTGAAAGAGTCGCAGATCCGCGATGGCCTGCACATTTTTGGCGAGTCGCCGACCGGCCGCTTGCGCATCGACACGTTGTTGGCCTTGTTGCGCATTCCCCGTGGCGACGGTCGCGGGGCGCAATCCAGCCTGCTGCGGGCGTTGGCCAAGGCGTTCGAACTGGGGTTTGATCCGCTGGATTGTGCGCTGGCCGAGCCGTGGATCGGGCCGCGTCCTGTGGAACTGCAATCGCTTAACGATGAGGCCTGGCGCACGGCGGGCGATACCCGCGAGCGTCTGGAACTGTTCGCCGCTCAACTCATCGCGCAAACTCTGAATACCGACGCCGAACCCCGTGGGAACGAGGCTCTGTGGCGAGGGAGCTTGCTCCCGTTGGTTCGCGAAGCGGACCCAGAAAATGGGACTGCTGCGCAGTCCAGCGGGATGATGCGGCATTCCGACAAGCTCCCTCGCCACAAATGTCTGTTCCCACAGGAGGCACGTTGGTCTGAAGTGAGCGCCATCCTCGACAGCCTGTGCGAAGTCGTCGCCCCGCGTCTGGACGCCTGCGGTCCGGCAGAAATGCGCGGTCTGCTCGATGCCTTGAGCGGCCGCTTCGTCCCGGCCGGCCCCAGCGGCGCGCCGAGTCGCGGTCGTCTGGACGTGCTGCCGACCGGGCGAAATTTTTACTCGGTGGACGTGCGCAACCTGCCGACCACCACGGCGTGGCGCATCGGTTTCCAGTCGGCCAATCTGATTCTCGAACGGCATCTGCAAGACCATGGCGATCATCTGCGCCAGCTCGGCCTGTCCGTCTGGGGCACCGCGACCATGCGCACCGGCGGCGACGACATTGCCCAGGCCATGGCGTTGATGGGTGTGCGTCCGGTCTGGGCCACTGGCAGTCAGCGGGTCGATGACTTTGAAATCCTGCCGCTGAGCTTGCTCGACCGTCCGCGTGTGGATGTGACCTTGCGCGTGTCCGGATTCTTCCGCGATGCCTTCGCCAATCTGATCCGCCTGTTCGACGCCGCCGTGCAAGCGGTCGCCGCGCTGGACGAACCGGACGACCTCAACCCGCTGGCCGCCAAAGTGCGCGCCGAACGTGAAGCGCTGATGCAATCGGGCCTTGATGAAGACGCGGCCAGGCGTCAGGCCGGTTGGCGCATCTTCGGTGCCAAACCCGGTGCTTATGGTGCCGGCGTGCAGGGCGCCATCGACGGTCGTCTGTGGCAAAGCCGCGAAGATCTGGCCGAGGTTTACCTGAACTGGGGCGGCTACGCTTACGGCGGGTCCGATGAAGGCACCGCCGCCCGCGAACAATTCGCCCAGCGCCTGAGCCAGGTTCAGGCGGTGCTGCAAAACCAGGACAATCGCGAGCATGACCTGCTCGATTCCAATGACTATTACCAATTCCAGGGCGGCATGCTCGCCGCCGTGGAAAGCCTCAGTGGCGAAGCGGCGGCCAGTTACCACGGCGACCACAGTCAGCCGGACGTGCCTAAGATCCGTACCTTGAAGGAAGAGCTGAACCGGGTGATCCGCTCCCGGGCGGCCAACCCGAAGTGGATCGACGGAGTGAAGCGTCACGGCTATAAAGGCGCGTTCGAATTGGCTGCGACGGTCGATAACCTGTTCGCATTCGACGCCACGACGCAGCTGATCGACGATCATCAATATGCGTTGTTGGCGGATGCGTATTTGCTCGATCCGGCAACCCGGGATTTTGTGCGTGAGCATAATCCGCATGCGCTGCGCGACATGACCGAGCGCATGCTCGAAGCGCAGCAGCGGGGGATGTGGCAGGAACCGGGCGCGTATCGTGAGGCGCTGGAAAACCTATTGCTGGATATAGAAGAAGACAGCTGAAATGGACCTGTGGCGAGGGAGCTTGCTCCCGCTGGGCTGCGCAGCAGCCCAAAAACCTGAATGCACATTTTGTCAGGCATACCTTAGTGTCAGTATCTACGGCTGCTTCGCAGCCGAACGGGAGCAAGCTCCCTCGCCACAGGTTTTGAGTGTGTTCTTGAGATCGCTGTTACGGACCATGACCGAGTATTGAAAATGACCGACACCCCACATTTCCCGCTCTCCGCCGTGGTCGGCGCCGACGATCTGAAGCTCGCGCTCTACTTGACCGCTATCGATCCCAAGATCGGTGGAGTGCTGATCGAAGGCCCGCGCGGCATGGCCAAGTCGACCCTCGCCCGAGGCCTGGCGGACTTGCTGGCCAGCGGTCAATTCGTCACCTTGCCCCTCGGCGCCACCGAAGAACGGCTGGTCGGCACCCTCGATCTCGACGCCGCCCTGAGCGAAGGCCGCGCGCAATTTTCCCCCGGCGTATTGGCCAAGGCCGACGGCGGTGTGCTGTACGTCGATGAAGTCAATCTGCTGCCCGATCACCTCGTTGACCTGTTGCTCGACGTGGCCGCCAGTGGCACCAACCTGATCGAGCGCGACGGCATTTCCCATCGGCATTCGGCGAAGTTCGTACTGATCGGCACCATGAACCCGGAAGAGGGCGAGCTGCGTCCGCAACTGCTCGACCGTTTTGGCCTGAACGTCGCCCTCAGTGGTCACACCGTACCGGCCGAACGTGGCCAGATCATTCGCCGGCGCCTGGATTTCGACAGCGATCCCCAGGGTTTCTGCGTCGAGTGGGAAAGCCAGCAGCAGTCCCTGCGTGAACGTTGCCAGAAAGCGCGCGGCGCATTGGCGAGCATCCCCCTGGATGATGAAGCACTGGCGCAGATTACCGAGCGCTGTTTTGCTGCCGGGGTCGATGGCCTGCGCGCCGATCTGGTCTGGTTGCGCGCGGCCCGTGCCCACGCTGCATGGCGAGGGGCGAGCGCCATCGGTGAGGAAGACATCGACGCCGTCGCCGAGTTTGCCCTGCGTCATCGTCGTCGCGAGCAATCGCCACCAGCGCCGCAACACAATCAGTCGCCCTCGGCGCAATCTTCCAACCCAAGCGAAGGCCAGGGCCAATGGGGCGAAATGCCCGCTCAGGCGCTGCCGGTCGGCGCCCGCCGTGAAGTGCCGAGCTGGCCAAAAAAGCCGTAGGCATTCGCCCTCGATCTGACGCGGGGGCGGATGCCAGAACCCGCGCAGGCCGGCTGGCTAACGGTAAACAGGGCAAGCGCCACGCCGCACGCAGTGGCTCGATCAACTGGCCCGGCACTTTGCTCAACGGCCGACCTCGTCAGTACAAAGATGTCCTGTTCCACCTGCGCACGCGTTCCTCGCATGAACTGTGGCTGGTGATCGTCGACGCATCGGCCTCGACCCGCCGTCATCAGGCGTTGAGCGATGCCAAGGGTTTGCTCGCGCAGGTGTTCGACGATGCGTATCGCCAACGCGCTCGCCTGGCCTTGCTGACTGCCAGCGGCAATGTGCCGAAGTGGCAGGTGCAAGGCTTGAAGGCTTCGGCGGGGCTGCGCGACTGGCTTGATGGCCTGGGCGCGGGCGGCGGTACGCCGCTGCTGGCGGCGCTGGGCGAAGCGGGGCGTTGGCTGGCGGCCCGGCAAAAACGCTTTCCCGCGGAACGGCAAAGGCTGTTGCTGCTGACCGATGGGCGATTGAAGGAATGGCCGGGGTTACCGGTGCTGGATTGCCCGGGGTTATTGATTGATATCGAGCGCGGGCCGATTCGGCTAGGTCGGGCCAGACAGATGGCGGCAGCGCTGCAAGCGGATTATCGGCACATTGATGAGCTGATTTCAGGCTAAGGGCTATGTTGTTTGCAAGGCCCCCATCGCGAGCAGGCTCGCTCCCACATTGAGTCTCCTTGGGTTCACAAAACCCCTGTGGGAGCGAGCCTGCTCGCGATGGCATCACCTCGATTCCGGATAATCATGCAATTCGAGATCGCTGCCCTATGCTCTGAGAGCCATTCGATCAAAGGAATGAATCATGCGCGTACTTGCCGTTAACCCTCAGAACGATTTCCGCGTCAAAGCCTACGCCGGCACCAATGGTGTGCTGTTGGCCATGGATGTGGCTGAACCCCGTCGCATAGGCTTGCTGGGTTTTGCCATCGAAAAGCAGCAGGGCAACAAACCCTGGCAGTTTTTGTTCAACAGCCTGACGTTCCCGGGCAAGTCCCATACCTTTCCGCAATTCCACGCCACCCCGAGCAATATCGCGCCGTTGCAGAAATTCCGCTGGGCCGATTACGCGGTCAATCCGGGGCTGACGATTCAATACCGGGTCTATCTGGCTTACGGCAGCGCCGATGCGCCGCAACTGGGTGAGTTCCTGGAGGTGACGGTCACTTCCGACGACGGCCACCCTGGCAACCAAAGTGTCAATTTCAACCGCGCAGTGGCCGCCAGCCAGGCGTTCCAGCGCAAGTTTCCCGAACTCGACGCGCTCCTCAGCGGCAAAGACAGATTGCCCATCGAAGCCTGGCCCGATGCCCCGCGCCAATGGCTGGAGAATGGACTGCTCGGCCGCTTGCTGGGTTTTATCGAACGTGCCGTCGGCAGCGAGTGGGCACTGGATGTCGCCATCTACGAGTATCAGTTGCCGGTGATTGTCGAGGCGGTGAACGCGGCGCAGGCGCGCGGCGTGCACGTTCGTGTTCTGTATCACGCGCAACCGGGTGAAGACACCACCGCCATGAACGAGGCCAGCCTGGAAAAGATCCCGGCGGCAAACAAGCGCGGGCGCGTCACCCACAGCATTTTCCACAACAAGTTCATGGTCCTGAGCCGGCTCGATGCAGCGGGTCTGCGTCAGCCTGAAGCGGTGCTCTGCGGCAGCACCAACTTCACCCCCAACGGCATTTACCGTCAGGCCAACGTGGTGCATGTGCTGGACGATGCTCAGGTCGGTGCCCGTTATCTGCAAACGTTCGAGCAGGTCTGGAGCACTCCAGAGGATGTCGGTGCTACGCGGCAGTGGATTACCGAACACAACCCGATGGACCCGACCCAACCTTTGTTCGCCGGATTCTCACCGCGCTCGGGTCAGGACGACCTGCATGAGTTCGTCGACATCATCAATGCGGCAAAAAAAGACCTGCTGTTCGTCACCGCGTTCACCTTGCCCGATGCCATCCTCAACGCGTTGCTCGGCCAGCCCCACGACGACATCTTGCGCTACGGCCTGCAAAACTCCGCGAGCAAAATCACCGGGTTTCATGCCGACCGCAGCGCCGAATTCACCACGGTGGCGCTGCTCAATACCGGCCTGGAAGGTTGGCTCATGGAAAGCAAGGAAGGCCAGAAAGGCAACCTGCTGGTGCACACCAAAGCCATCGTCACGGATTTCACCAGCGATACGCCAACGATCATCAGCGGCAGTCATAACCTCAGTGCGGCGGCCAGTAACAGCAATGACGAAAACTACCTGATCATCCGCGGCGATACCGATTTGGCCGATCGTTATGGTCTGGAATTGCTGCGGTTTTATGAGCATTACCGGTTTCGCTATTACGCGAAAAAACTGGCGCTCAAGCAGGTCCAGCCGTTGGCGGCGGATGACAGCTGGACCGGTGATTATTATGTCGAGGGGAATTTGCGGATGCTGTCGAGATTGCATTTTTCCGGGCAGTAAATCACTGACTTCACTGGCCCCATCGCGAGCAAGCTCGCTCCCACAGGATTTTGTGAACGCCAGAGATCCAGTGTGGGAGCGGGCTTGCTCGCGAAAGGGGCGACTCGGTTCAGGCGCGTCAGCGAAACCAATTCGTGCGCGCTAACTCAATCACCTCATCCCCACGCCCACTCATCACCGCTTTAAGCATGTACAGACTGAACCCTTTGGCCTGTTCCAGCTTGATCGTCGGGGGCATCGCCAGTTCCTGAGTCGCGGTCACCACGTCCACCAGCACGGGTCCGTCATGCGCCAGCGCGTGGCGCAAGGCCGGTTCCAGCGCCTCGGATTCTTCGACACGAATCCCCAGGATACCCATGGCATTGGCCATCGCCGCGAAGTCCGGATTGTGCAGGTCGGTGCCGGTATCCAGCAGCCCGCTGGATTTCATTTCCATCGCCACGAACCCGAGCGAGGCATTGTCGTAGACGATGATTTTTACCGGCAGTTTCAGTTGCGCCAGCGAGATGAAATCCCCCATCAGCATGCTGAAACCACCATCGCCGGACAGCGAAATCACCTGCCGACCGGGAAAAGCCGCTTGCGCGCCAATGGCCTGGGGCATCGCGTTCGCCATGGAGCCGTGATTGAACGAGCCGAGCAGTCGGCGCAGGCCATTCATTTTCAGATAACGCGCGGCCCAGACCGTCGGAGTGCCCACGTCGGCGGTAAAGATTGCATCGTCATCGGCCAGCTCACTGAGCAGGCGAGTGAGGTACTGCGGATGAATCGGTCGGCCCGACGCCGACGGTTGAGCCAGGTCATCCAGCCCTTGGCGGGCCTTTTGATAGTGCTTGAGGGATGACTCGAGAAAGCTCCGGTCGCCACGATAAGGCAGGCGCGGCAGCAACGCGGCGAGGGTTTCGCCGACGTCGGCGGTGATGCCCAAATCCAGCGTGGCGCGCCGCCCGAGGGCTTGCGGGTCATGGTCGATCTGAATGACGGTGGCGTCGGTTGGGTAGAACTGCCGATAGGGAAAGTCAGTCCCGAGCATCACCAGCGTGTCGCAGTTGAGCATCGCATGATAACCAGAGCTGAAACCGATCAGCCCGGTCATACCGACGTCGAACGGATTGTCCCACTCCACGTGCTCCTTGCCGCGCAACGCATGCACCACTGGCGCACCGAGCGCGTCGGCCAACGCCACCACCTGATCGTGAGCCCCCGCGCAGCCGGCGCCGCACATCAACGTTACAGCTTTGCTTTGATTGAGCAATTCGACCAGCCGATCCAGGTCGTGAGGCGCGGGGAGGGTGCGAGGTTTCGACAGCGCCGGCCAGGGCTTGAGGTTGTCTTCGACTTCCTGCAGCGCCACATCGCCTGGAATCACCACCACTGCGACACCGCGATTGAGGATTGCACTTCGCATCGCCCGATGCAGCACCTGTGGCATCTGCGCCGGGTTGCTGACCAGCTCGATGAAGTGGCTGCATTCCTTGAACAGTTCCTGGGGGTGGGTCTCCTGAAAGTAATTGAGGCCCACTTCCGAGGACGGAATCTGCGCGGCGATGGCCAACACGGGTACATGGTTTTTGTGGCAGTCAAAGAGCCCGTTGATCAAGTGCAGATTGCCGGGACCACAGCTGCCAGCGCACACCGCCAGTCCCCCGGTGACCGCCGCTTCGGCACCCGCAGCGAACGCCGCAACTTCCTCGTGACGCACGTGCATCCACTCGATGCTGTCCATGGTCCGCAGGGCTTCGGTCAGGCCGTTCAGGCTGTCGCCCGTCAAGCCCCAGATGCGTTTCACGCCGGCCTGTTCAAGGGTGGTTGCCAGTTGCCGGGCAAGGGTGATTTTCGCCATGGGGTGCTCCAGTGATCAATGAATTGTCCTCGGGGGTTAAAAGAGGACAACGCTGCGGCAACCATGACTCACCCTGATTTGAGATTACTTGCCCATCGCCTGCCGGTACTGACGCGTGCGCCGGGCGATGTACAGCTGATCAAGAATCAACGCCCATATCGCCCAAATCTGTGGCCGGGTCTTGCGCCCGCGGCTCAGGCGATGCAGTTGGAACTTGACCACGGCCATGCTCGCCAGGGCGGCCAGCGGTTTGCGCTTCCAGCGGATCGGCGGCAATTGCGGGTGGCTGTTCTGGCCTTCGCGCCAGCGTTTGACCAGCTGCGGTTCGATGGCCAGCGCCGTGCCAATGCCGGCCATGGCGATGCCGCTGTCGAGCACCTGTTCGACGATGGCCAGGCGTCGGATCCCGCCTGTCACCATCACTGGCATGCTCGCAACGCTGGCCAGTTCGCCGGCCATTTCCAGAAAGTACGCCTCCCGGGCCAAGGTTCTGCCGTCGCGGGCTTCGCCTTGCATGGCCGGCGCTTCGTAGCTGCCCCCGGAGAGTTCCAGCAAGTCGATCTGTTGAGCGTTGAGCCACTGGATCACTTGCCGGGCGTCGTCGGCGTCGAACCCGCCGCGCTGGAAGTCTGCGGAATTGAGTTTTACCGCGACACAAAACTGTGGCGATACGGCTTGGCGAACAGCACTGACCACGGCCAGCAACAGCCGGGCGCGATTCTCCAGTAAGCCCCCCCAACGATCATTACGACGGTTGGTCAATGGCGAGAGAAACTGGCTGATCAGGTAACCGTGCGCCGCATGAATCTGCACACCCGTGAAACCGGCTTTTTCCGCCAGTGCAGCACTGGTGGCAAAGCGTTGGATGACCTCGGCGATATCGCTTTCCGACATCGGTTTGGGTTCGGCAAACAGCTTGGAGAACGAACCCAGATCCAGCGCCACGGCCGACGGCGCCCAGGCTTGCTGGCCGAGGTTGGCCATGGTCTGGCGGCCGGGATGATTGAGCTGCACCCAGAAATGCGCGCCACAGGAGCGGCCAATAGTGGCCCACTGACGGAACTGCTCAAGATGTCGCTCGTCTTCCAGCACCACGCCTGCGGGGCCGGTCATGGCGCGGCGATCGATCATCACGTTGCCGGTCAGCAGCAGACCCGCTTCGCCCTCGGCCCAGGCTTGATATAGCTGAAACAGTGCGCTGGATGGCGCTTGTCCGGTATCCGCGAGGTTCTCCTCCATCGCCGCTTTGGCGATGCGATTGCCGAGGGTCTGGCCGTTGGGCAAATTCAGCGTTTGAAAGGGCGACATGCTTGACTCCTCATCAGTAATGCAGAGAGGCTAAGCTTAAAGTTAACTTTAATGTCAAGCAGGCAGATGAGGCCGGGATGAAGATTGGTGAATTGGCGCAATTGAGCGGGTTGAATGCATCGCGCATTCGCTTTTATGAGGCTCAAGGCCTGATCCGGCAAGTGGAACGCCTGGCCAACGGCTATCGACGTTACCCGCCACAAGTCCTGCAAACCCTGAAGATCATCCAGTGCGCACAGCAGGCCGGGTTCAGCCTCGAAGAGCTGAAGTTATTGTTGCCGGACACGGTGACAGGCGAGTTCAAGCACGATGAACTGGTGGCGAGCCTGGGGCGCAAAGTCGAACAGATCGAAGCGATGCAACTGCACCTGGCGCAGAGCAAGGCGCAGCTGCTGGGGTTGATCGAAAACATCCAGGCACGGCCCGAAGGAATGGCCTGCGGTGAGAATGCCGAGCGGGTGCTGGCGTCGATCAAGCATTAGTTCTGCCCGAGACAGTTTTCGCCAAAGGCCTGGTAGCGCAGGACGTGGGTGGTGCCCGCAGTATCAATGTAGGTCATCTCCCGCGGCAGGGGGCCGCAACCATCGTCGCGAGTCATGTTGAGCACTTTGGCGATATGGAGCGGCGTCGAATACTTGTAGTCCTCGACTTTCGGCGTGCTGGAATTGTCGACGGAAGCGGCCGCTGCAACACCGCTCAGACTGATGAGAAACAGGGCGGACAGAATGCGTTTCATGATGGGGCTCTCGTAGTGGCTACTGAACGATTTCAGTGGCAGTACGACGAGCCCCGTTGGGGTTTATTCCAGGCTCAGGGAAAAACTTTTCGGTGCCGGGATCGGATTGCGCATCAGCGTGCCGACCACCAGTGCCCCCAGCAAAGCCAGCAAACCGGCGACCAGAAGCAGCAGGCTGAAGCCGCCGACGAAGGCCTGACGCGCCAGTGGCTCGACCAACGCACGCGCGGTTTCCGGCAGCAGGTTCATCGCCGCCGTCATGTCACCGGCGACCACCCGTGATGCAATGCCTTGGGTCTGGCCGAGCCATTGCGTGCCCTGCGTCGACAGGCCGGTGCGCAACAACAGTTCGGTATGGCTGGACAGCAACGCACCAAAGACACCGATGGCCAGCACGATCGCGCTGAAACGCATGGTGGTGCTCATGCCCGAGGCCATGCCGGTGCGCTCGCGGGGGACGCAGGCCATGATGTTTTTCTGCGTGTCGCCATTGAGCAGGCCGGCACCGGCGCCCGTCACAGCAATGGCCAGCGCGAAGGGCAGGTAGCCGCCGCTGCTGACGGCCCAGGCGCTGAGCAGGTTGCCGCTACCGACCAGGGTCAAACCCGCCGCCATGAGCGTGGCCGGGGCATATCGATGGGCGAGCCGCGCACCGATTCGCGGGCAAATCAGCATGGTCACGGCAAACGGCAACATTCCCAGCCCCGACGCGATGGCCGAGAAGCCCAGGCCGTTTTGCAAGTAGAACGGCAGCAGCGTCATCATCACCTGGGCGCAACCGGCATAGGCAAACATGCCGAGCAGGGCGCCGATGAAACGCGGATGCTTGAACAATTGCAGGTCGACCATTGGCCGCTGCTGCATCCGCTCAATCAGCACAAACAACCCCAACAGCAGTGCGCCACCGATGAGCCGGGCGTAGGTAAGTGGGTTGCTCCAGCCGATCCGGTTGGCTTCGATCAAACCCCAGATCAGGCACAGCAAACTCGCACTGAATGCCAGGCTGCCCCAGGGATCGAGGCGCGCCGATTGGGTGTCCCTGGATTCCGGCACGGCGCGCCAGACCATGAACATCAAGAACGCGCCCACCGGTAGGTTGAGGTAGAAGATCCAGCGCCAACCGATGTATTCGGTGATCACCCCGCCGACCGTCGGTGCGGCGGTCATCGCTACGCCCATGCACGCGCCCCAGAACGCCCAGGCCTTAGCCCGTTCGACTTCATCGTGAAAGGTGTGGCCGATGGAGGCAAGGGCCGAGGTCAACAACAGTGCCGCGCCGACACCCTTGACCGCCCGAGCGATGTCGAGGAACAACGCCGTGGGCGCCGCGCCGCAACCGATGGAGGCAAGGATGAAAATCCCCAGCCCCCAGAGCAGGGTTTTCTGTCGGCCAAAACGGTCGGCAATGCTGCCCGCCGGCAGCAACAAGGCCGCGAACGCCAGCATGTAAGCACTGACCACCCATTCAATGTCGGCAAAGTTCGCGCCCAGGTCCCGTGCGATGGTCGGCAGGGTGACGGCGACGATGTTGGTGTCGAGCACGATCAGCGAGCACACGCCGGAGGCCGTCAGCAGTGTCAGGCGTGGACTAACCCGGCTCATGACGTGATTGCCTTTTGGGCAAGATCGTTGGCTGCGGCGGCGAAAAGGGGTTTGACGGACATGGCGTTGGCTCTCTACTGTGATTGCCAATGAGCTTATCGCGGCCGATTATCGGCTTTGTTAGCCAGGCATCGGGTCTTCATTACCTTTGAGCTAATACACCCATGGACATACGGCATTTCCGCTATTTCCTGGCCGTTGCCCGGCAAGGCAATTTCACTCGCGCCGCCGAGCAGCTCGGTATCGCACCGCCGACCTTGACTCGACAGATCCAGGACATGGAGAACGAGCTCGGCACGCGACTGTTCGTGCGCCAGACACGTGAAGTCAGCCTGACCGAGGCCGGTGCCGCGCTAATGATCGAGGCCGAGGCGACGGTGCGACAGTTCGAATTCGCTCAGCAAAATGCACAGCGGGCCGGACGTGGGGATATTGGTCATATCGAACTCGGTTACGTGGCGTCGGCGGTGTACTCGGGGTTGCTGCAAAAACAGGTGCAGGCCTTCAGTCGTGAGTGCCCGGACGTCAGCCTGAATGTGCGGGAAAGCCCCATGGTGTCATTGCCGACCATGGTGGTCGAGGGGCGATTCGATGTGGGTTATGTCCGCTCACCGATGACCCTGCCCGACGGCCTGGAGGCTATTCGTCTGGACTCAGAAGGCTTTGTGCTGGCGCTGTCTTCCGAGTCCTGGTTGTGCCGACTGCCGGAGATTGCTCCGGAGCATTTGCAAAACGAGACGTTCATTTTGCCGGAGCAAATCAGCGGCACTTTGCAAGTCGCCGCCGAAGGCGGGTTTGCACCGAAACTGGGCGCACAGCCGGGTGGGCTGGTGGCGGTGATCGCGCTGGTTTCGCTGGGGCAGGGCGTTGCGGTCGTGCCGGAGTCGGTGGTCGGGCATGTCGGGTTGCCCGGCGTGGTGTACCGCACGATCAAGGGCTGCGAGGCGACGTCGTGGTTGTCGTTGATTCATCGGCGGTTCGAGAAGTCGGCGGCGGTGGCTCGGTACATCGAGCAAGTGAAAAATCGCTAAGGGAAAAACTTTCGTCGGAACGCCGCCCGGAGCAGGCTCACTCCCACATTGAATCTTCAGTGTTCACAAGATCCCTGTGGGAGCGAGCCTGCTCGCGAAAGTAATCTACCAAACCTCACAAATGCCCCAACCTAACAGCTAACCCGACGATTAAACCGCTCAGTGGCGCGAGGCACCGTGCACAGCCTGCGCAAGGTCTGCCGTAACCAAGCAAGATCATGCGTCGGTTTACGCTTCACCCTTGCCGGTTTCACCTTGCCAATGTGCCTGGCGAAATCCTCTTTCAACGTTTGTTCAGTCCCAATCCCCTTGAGCTTCTTCACCAGTTTCCCGTCTTTATAAAACAGCACGGTCGGAGTCCCGGTGACGCACAGATGCCGAGGCGATTCATCGGTGTTCAGCATGTAGACGTGCGCTTGATGCCGATAGGCCTCGGCAATCTGACGGAAGATCGGCCCGGCCATTTCGCAGGCCGGACAGTGCTGGCTGCCGAAGTACAAAATCACTGGGCGCCAGGTTTTCAGGGCTTTGCGATAGACCGGAGCCAGCTGTTTGAGGGCGTTTACCGAGCGCATTGAAACCTCCTTTTTTCTCTGTGCATTGAGCGTCTGTCGACGTTAAAGGCGCGGAGGCGGGTGAGTCTACTGTCAGAAATTACAGGTACCACACTTCTCCAATTTGAATCGCCTCACGACGAATGTGGTGCAAGTACCCGAACCGTTGTAGCCAACGGTAGCGTTCATTCCCCTGTGCGTTTCGTAACGTCAATGTTTAACGTTCACCCATCCATTTGATTCAAATCACTTTTCAATCTCCCCAACATTCCGCTCACAACCTGTGGCACACTTTCTGCTGTCTATTCCGCTGTTACATACCAATGTCCGGTATAGCGGAATAAACATCACCCTGGAGTGCTTGCCATGCATCGCCGACCTTCCTTGTTTAAAGCGTGTATTTTTCTTGTCGCAGCTTCGGCTGCTGCCATGGGCGTCGCCCAGGCGGCGGACAGCAAGCTCGATAGCGTGCTGGCCCGTGGGAAACTGATTGTGGGCACGGGCAGTACCAATGCGCCGTGGCACTTCCAGGGAGCGGATGGCAAGTTGCAGGGTTTTGATATCGACATCGGGCGCATGATCGCCAAGGGGTTGTTCAACGACCCGGCCAAGGTTGAGTTCGTGGTGCAGTCCTCCGATGCGCGGATTCCCAACCTGCTGACTGACAAGGTCGACATCAGTTGCCAGTTCATCACCGTGACCGCCAGCCGGGCCCAGCAAGTGGCGTTCACGCTGCCGTACTACCGCGAAGGCGTTGGCCTGCTGCTGCCGGCCAGCAGCAAGTACAAGGAAATCGAAGACCTCAAGGCCGCCAATGACAGCGTGACCGTGGCGGTGCTGCAGAACGTGTACGCCGAAGAGCTGGTGCATCAAGCCTTGCCCAAGGCCAAGGTCGATCAGTACGACAGCGTTGATCTGATGTATCAGGCCGTGAACTCCGGCCGTGCCGACGCCGCCGCCACCGATCAATCGTCGGTGAAATACCTGATGGTGCAGAACCCTGGCCGCTATCGCAGCCCGGCCTACGCCTGGAGCCCGCAGACTTACGCCTGCGCGGTCAAACGCGGCGATCAGGACTGGCTGAACTTCGTCAATACCACCCTGCATGAAGCCATGACCGGCGTTGAGTTCCCGACTTACGCGGCGTCCTTCAAGCAATGGTTCGGCGTAGACCTGCCGACCCCGGCCATCGGTTTCCCTGTCGAATTCAAATGATCCCGTGAGAGCGGGGCGCTGATGACGCGCCCCGTTCAAGGTACTGCTGACCATGAACTATCAGTTGAACTTTGCCGCCGTGTGGCGCGATTTCGACACCTTGCTGGCGGGGCTCGCTCTGGGCCTTGAGCTGGCGCTGGTGTCGATCGCCATCGGTTGCGTGATCGGCCTGATGATGGCGTTTGCTTTGCTGTCAAAGCACCGCGCATTGCGGGGGCTGGCGTCGGTGTACGTAACGGTGATCCGTAATACGCCGATTCTGGTGTTGATTCTGTTGATCTATTTCGCCTTGCCGAGCCTGGGGATCCGTCTGGACAAGATCCCGTCGTTCATCATCACCCTGTCGCTGTATGCGGGGGCGTACCTGACTGAAGTGTTCCGTGGCGGCTTGTTGAGCATTCCCAAGGGCCAGCGTGAAGCCGGGTTGGCGATTGGTCTCGGCGAGTGGCAGGTCAAGGCCTACGTCACCGTGCCGGTGATGCTGCGCAATGTGCTGCCGGCCTTGTCGAACAACTTCATTTCGCTGTTCAAGGACACCTCGCTGGCCGCCGCGATTGCGGTGCCGGAGCTGACCTATTACGCGCGCAAGATCAATGTCGAGAGCTACCGGGTGATCGAAACCTGGCTGGTGACCACTGCGCTCTATGTGGCGGCCTGTTACCTCATTGCCATGATGCTGCGTTACCTCGAGCAGCGTCTGGCGATCCGCCGATAGGAGACCCCCATGTACGAATCACCCAGTTGGTTGCATGAGTTGTGGGTTGCCCGCGAAGTGTTGTGGCAAGGCTTTTTGACCAGTGTGCAGGTCTCGGCCCTGGCGATTTTGCTGGGCACGATGGTCGGCATTGTCGCCGGGCTGGTGCTGACCTACGGCAAGTTCTGGATGCGCGCGCCGTTCCGGTTTTACGTGGACATTATTCGCGGCACGCCGGTGTTTGTGTTGGTGCTGGCCTGCTTCTACATGGCGCCCGCGGCGGGATGGCAGATCAGCGCGTTTCAGGCCGGCGCCTTGGGGCTGACGCTGTTCTGCGGCTCCCACGTGGCGGAGATTGTGCGCGGCGCTCTGCAAGCGTTGCCCAGTGGCCAGATGGAAGCGAGCAAGGCCATCGGCCTGACGTTTTATCAATCCCTCGGCTACGTGTTGTTGCCCCAGGCGTTACGGCAGATCCTGCCGACCTGGGTCAACTCGTCGACCGAAATCGTCAAGGCCTCGACCTTGCTGTCGGTCATTGGTGTGGCGGAATTGCTGCTCAGCACGCAGCAGATCATCGCCCGCACCTTCATGACCCTCGAGTTTTACCTGTTCGCCGGATTTCTGTTTTTCGTCATCAACTACGCCATCGAATTACTCGGCCGGCACATTGAAAAGCGGGTGGCTTTGCCATGACTCAACCTCAAGTTTCGACACAAAACCAGGCCCTGCTGGACATTCGCGGCCTGCACAAACAGTACGGCAAGCTTGAAGTGCTGAAAGGCGTCGACCTGAGCATGCAGCGCGGCAACGTGGTCACACTGATCGGCTCCAGCGGCTCGGGCAAGACTACGCTGCTGCGTTGCGTGAACATGCTCGAAGAATTCCAGGGCGGGCAGATTGTGCTCGATGGAGAGTCCATCGGTTATGACGAGGTCAACGGCAAGCGTGTGCGTCACCCGGAAAAAGTCATCGCCCGGCACCGGGCAATGACCGGCATGGCGTTCCAGCAGTTCAACCTGTTCCCGCACCTGACCGCATTGCAAAACGTCACCCTCGGCTTGCTCAAGGTAAAAAAATTGCACAAGGACGAAGCCGTGGCACTGGCGGAAAAATGGCTGGAGCGGGTTGGCTTGCTGGAACGCCGCGATCACTACCCCGGCCAGTTGTCCGGCGGTCAGCAACAGCGTGTGGCGATTGCCCGGGCGATTGCGATGAACCCGAGCCTGATGCTGTTTGACGAAGTCACCTCGGCCCTCGACCCGGAACTGGTCGGCGAAGTGCTAAACGTGATCAAGGGCCTGGCCGATGAGGGCATGACCATGTTGCTGGTCACCCACGAGATGCGTTTTGCCTTCGAGGTATCGGACAAGATCGTTTTCATGAATCAGGGGCGGATCGAAGAGCAGGGGCCTCCCAAGGAACTGTTCGAACGCCCGCAATCGCCGCGTCTGGCTGAATTTCTCAAGAACACGCGGTTTTAAAATTTCCATTTTCAATCAGGAGAAACACTCATGAGCATTACTCGTTACGGCACCGGCAGCACCGCCGCTGGCGGTCAGCCTCGCCCTTTCGCCCGAGCCGTTGAAGCCGATGGCTGGCTGCACGTTTCCGGGCAGGTGCCGGCGGTGGACGGCGAGATCATTACCGGTGGCATCGTCGAGCAGACTCACCAGACCATGAAGAACCTGATCGCTATTCTCGAAGAGGCCGGTTATGGCCTCGAAGACGTGGTGCGTGCTGGCGTGTGGCTGGAGGATCCGCGGGATTTCACCAGTTTCAACAAGGTCTTCTCCGAGTACTTAAAAAGCGAGCACGCACCGGCCCGGGCCTGCGTGCAGGCGAACATGATGGTCGACTGCAAGGTCGAGATCGACTGCATCGCGTACAAGAAAAAGGCCTGAACCGCGGCGCGCCCATCGCTGGCAGACCAGCACCCACAGGGGAACGCAATCTAATGTGGGAGCTGACCTGCCAGAGATGGCGGCCTAACAGTCGCCACCGCACTCTGGTTAAACTCCCGGCACTTTTATGGGAACCACTGACATGACCGAAGACACCATCAAGCGCCGGGCACGCGGTCTCGACCGGGCGTTCGACATCCTCGATTTCCTCAAGGAAGTCGGTAAACCGCTGCGCCCGAATGAAATCGCCAGCGGCATCGGCAGCCCGAAATCCACGATTTACGAACTGGTTGCTTCCCTGCTGGAACGACGCATTCTCGAACCCGTGGGCAAGGACGGTCACGTCTACCTCGGCCGTCAGCTGTACTTTCTCGGGCAAGCGCATTTGCGCCATTTCGACCTGACCCGCGAGGCCGATCACGCCTTGCAGGAAATCGTCAGCCAGACCCATGAAACCGCGCAGATGTGCCTGCTCAACGGGCGCAAATACACCGTGGCGCTGATGAAAGAGGGCGAGCGGCATTTCCGTATTTCCTCGGACATCGGCGAGAACGCCCCAATCCCCTGGACCGCGTCCGGGCGCCTGCTGCTGGCGCACCTGAGTGATCAGGAGATCATCGACCTGATCGACCACGACGACTTCATCCTGCCCGACGGCGAACGCCTGCCGCTGGAGCAGTTTCTCAAGGAAATCCGTCAGGCCGGTATCGATGGCTTTTTCTCTTTCGATAGCGTTGCCGACACCTTTACCCATTGCTTCGCTGCCCCGGTCAAAGACCCGAGCGGCGTGGCCATTGCGACCCTGTGCATCGTCGCCCCTCGGGACGACGCCAAGAACAATTACAACGACTATCGCCGGGTGCTGATCGAAAGCGCCAATAGCCTGGCCCGGCGTATCAACGAATAACAGCGGCTGTCTGCAGCCGTGAATGTGAGGAGTTCGACCATGTCTTCTGCCCAAAATACCGCCGCCGTGGAAAAGGGCTTTGCCCAGACCGGCGCCAGCCTGGTACGCGACGTCAGCCTGCCTGCGCTGGTGCTGCACCGCGAAGCGCTGGAGCACAACATTCGCTGGATGCAGGCGTTTGTCAGCAACAGCGGCGCCGAACTCGCGCCCCACGGCAAAACCAGCATGACGCCTGCGCTGTTCCGTCGCCAACTGGACGCCGGCGCCTGGGGCATCACCCTGGCCAGCGCCACGCAAACCCGCGCGGCCTATGCCCATGGCGTGCGTCGGGTGCTGATGGCCAACCAATTGGTCGGTACACCAAACATGGCGCTGATCGCCGATTTGCTGGCGGACCCGACGTTCGACTTCCATTGCATGGTCGATCACCCGGACAACGTCGCTGACCTGGGCGCGTATTTCGCCTCGCGCGGTGTGCGCCTGAACGTGATGATCGAGTACGGCGTGGTCGGCGGCCGTTGCGGTTGCCGCAGTGAAGAGGAAGTGATCGCGCTGGCCAAAGCCATCAACGCCCAACCGGCGCTGGCGCTGACCGGCATCGAAGGCTACGAAGGCGTGATCCACGGTGATCATGCGGTCACGGGCATTCGTGAATTCGCCGCCTCTCTGGTGCGCCTGGCTGTGCAGTTGCAGGACAGCGGCGCATTCGCCATTCCCAAGCCGATCATCACCGCGTCGGGTTCGGCCTGGTACGACTTGATCGCTGAGTCCTTCGAAGTGCAGAACGCGGCTGGACGTTTCCTCAGCGTGTTGCGCCCCGGTAGCTACGTGGCTCACGACCATGGCATCTACAAAGAAGCGCAATGCTGCGTGCTCGACCGGCGCAGCGATCTGCACGAAGGCCTGCGCCCGGCGCTGGAAGTCTGGGCGCATGTGCAGTCGTTGCCGGAGCCAGGTTTCGCGGTGATCGCCCTGGGTAAACGCGACGTGGCTTACGACGCCGGTTTGCCGGTGCCGCTGCTGCGTTACAAGGCCGGCGTGGTGCCTGCCACCGGCGACGATGTCGGCGCCTGCAAAGTGACGGCGGTGATGGACCAACATGCGTTCATGACCGTGGCGCCGGGGGTTGAGTTGCGCGTGGGCGACATCATTTCGTTCGGCACTTCGCACCCGTGCCTGACGTTCGACAAGTGGCGCACGGGGTGTCTGGTGGATGAGCAGATGAACGTGATTGAAACCATGGAAACCTGTTTCTAAAGGTTTGAGACCGAGGCGCGGCCTTCGCGGGCAAGCCTCGCTCCTACAGGGTTTCGGTCGCTCACATGATGTGTGTACGACTCCGGACCGTAGGAGCGAGGCTTGCCCGCGAAGGCATCCGCCCAGACAACATCGCTACACCAGAGACGACAAAAACAATGAACACCATCAACACCCTCGGCCCCAACACCCCGCGCATCGCCCTGATCGGCGAGTGCATGATCGAGTTGCAACAGCGCGCCGATGGCACGCTGCAACAGAGCTTCGGCGGCGATACGTTGAACACCGCGGTCTACCTGTCCCGGGAACTCGGCACGAGCGGCGTCGTCGATTACGTCACCGCGCTGGGCGACGACAGTTTCAGCGATGCCATGTGCCAGACCTGGGCCGACGAAAACATCGGGTTGGGCATGGTCCAGCGCCTGCCTGGTCGACTGCCCGGTTTGTACTGCATCCAGACCGACGCTGCCGGCGAGCGACGTTTCCTCTATTGGCGCAACGAAGCGGCCGTGCGCGATTGCTTCACGACCCCGGCCGCCGCGCCGATCCTGGCGGCGCTGCCGGATTACGACGTGCTGTATTTCAGTGGCATCACCCTCGCGGTGCTCGGCGCGCAAGGTCGAGAGAAGTTGCTGGAAACCCTGATTGAAGCCCGCCAGCGGGATGCGCGGATTGTGTTCGACAACAACTACCGACCACGCTTGTGGGCGACAGTCGAAGAGGCGCGGGCGGCTTATCGCAGCGTCTTGCCCTATGTTGACCTGGCGTTGCTGACGGTCGATGACGAGCAAGCGTTGTTTCATTTTTCCGATTGCGAGACGGTGTTTGCCGCTTACGAGCAGATCGGCACCCCCGAAGTGGTGCTCAAGCGTGGTGCCGAGGCGTGTTTGATTCGCTGTGATGGTGAGTTGTTTGAAGTGCCCGCGCAGAAGGTTGAGCGGGTGGTGGACACCACGGCGGCGGGGGATTCGTTTAGCGCGGCGTACCTGGCCAGTCGGCTCAAGGGCGGGAGTACGGTTGAAGCGGCTGAAGCGGGGCACCGGTTGGCGAGTCGGGTGATTCAAGTGCCCGGAGCGCTGATCCCCAAAGATTGAAATAAGCTTTTGTGGCGAGGGAGCTTGCTCCCGTTCGGGTGCGCAGCATCCGTAAATTGGGGCCGCTACGAAGCCCAGCGGGAGCAAGCTCCCTCGCCACAGGGCCTTCAAGCCAAACCCATCAGTCCCGGTAAAACACCTGCACCAGGTGATACCCGAACTTGCTCTTGATCGGCCCATGCACCACCCGCAGCGGTTTTTTGAAGATCACTGCATCGATGACCCCGACCATTTGCCCGGGCCGCACTTCACCCAGGTCGCCGCCGCGTTTGCCGGACGGGCAGGTGGAGTACTTTTTGGCCAGCACATCAAAGGCTTCGCCCTTGGCGATGCGTTGCTTGAGCTGCTCGGCTTCTTCCGAGGTTTTCACCAGAATATGGCGGGCTTGAGCTTTCATGGGGGCATACCTTGCAACGGTGGTGGCTATGTTGGTGCCAGCGGGGGCGCGCGATTATGCCTCAACTCACTCCGGTTGGCCGATCATCGTGCGAATCTTGTTGGCCAACAGGTCGATGGAAAACGGTTTGGCGACCATGTCCATGCCTTCTTCCAGGAAACCCTGGCGTTCGGCGGCTTTCTCCGCATAACCGGTCATGAACAGGACCTTGAGTTCGGGGCGGTGCTGACGAGCGATCTCCGCCAGTTGTCGGCCGTTCATGCCCGGCAGGCCCACATCAGTCACCAGCAGATCGACCCGCAGGTCCGACTCCAGCAAGGGCAGGGCGGTCTTCGCGTCTTCTGCTTCGTGGGCGTGGTAACCCAGCTCGTTGAGCAGGTCGAGCACGAGCATCCGTACTGCCGGATCATCCTCCACCAGCACCACGGTTTCACCAGCAATCGCCGCCGGCGCCGCACCTGTCAACGGCAGCAAGACATTTTGCGGTTCTGTTGTGTGCAACCGCGGTAAGTACAAGCGCACGCTGGTGCCCTTGCCCGGCAAACTGAACAGGCTGACATGCCCGCCCGACTGCTGGGCGAATCCGTAAATCATCGACAAACCCAAGCCAGTGCCCTGGCCGATGGGCTTGGTGGTGAAAAACGGGTCGAAGGCCTTGGCCAATACCGACGGTGTCATGCCGCTGCCGTTGTCGCTGACGGCAATCATCACGTAATCCCCGGCCTTGACCGATTCCAATGTGGTGATGTCGCTGCCGTCGAGGTGCATGTTAGCGGTTTCAATCAGCAACTCGCCACCATCGGGCATGGCATCCCGGGCGTTGATGACGAGGTTGAGCAGCGCGTTTTCCAGTTGGCTGACGTCGGTGCTCACCGGCCAGACCTCGTCGGCCAGCAGCAGCTTGAGCTCGATGTGTTCGCCCTTGGTGCGGCTGAGCAAATCTTCCAGTGAGTGCACCAGATCATTAGCGTTCAACGGCCTGCGATCCAGCGACTGACGCCGGGAGAATGCCAACAGGCGATGGGTCAGGGCCGCAGCACGATTGGCCGAGGACACCGCTGCTTCGGTGAATCGGCCAATCTCGGCGGTTCGCCCGTCAGCGATATAGCGCTGCATCAGGTCGAGACTGCCGATAATCCCGGTCAGCATGTTGTTGAAGTCGTGGGCAATGCCGCCGGTAAGCTGGCCGACCGCTTCCATTTTCTGTGCGTGGCGCAAGGCATCTTCTGCGCGTTCGCGCTCGCACATTTCGTTTTGCAGCCGTTGGTTGGCTTCGGCCAGTTGCTGGGTACGGGCGGCGACCCGTTCCTCAAGGGTATCGTTGAGATTGCGCAGCGCCTCTTCCGTCTGTTTGCGCTCGGTTTCGTCGATCACGAAGATGTAGAAACCATTCACCGCGCCATCCGGGCCGTGACGTGGCAGGTAGTTCATCAGCGCATGCCGCGTGCTGCCATCCCGGTGGGGAGCATCAATGCTGAAACAGCACGTCTTGCCAGTCAGCGCCTCGGCAATGTGCTCGGCACGCAGGGCATAGGCGTCCTCGCCCAACACTTCACGAATGGTGCGGCCGTAGAGTTCCTGCGGTGTCAGGCCATACCAGTCCAGATAGGCGGCATTGTTCAGGCGAAACCGCTCTTCGCGGTCGACGTAACTGATCAGGATCGGCATGGCGTTGATGATCAGCTGCAGCTCGGTCTGGCTCTGGCGCAGGGCTTGCTCGGTGAGTTTGCGTTCGGTCAAATCCAGGGCAGCCCCAAGGAACCGGATCGGCCGGCCATGGTGGTCCTTGTAGCAGCGACCGCGTGAAAACACCCAGCGCAGGTGACCGCTGGGTTGCAGCAGGCGATATTCCTCGGCGTATTCGGTGCCGTGGGTGATGGAATATTTAATGCTGCGGGCGACCATTGCGCGATCTTCCGGGTGCACGGCCTGGAGGTAGGCGCTGATGGGCAACTGACTGGCGAGCAGCGGGTCGATGTTGTGCAGTTCGGCGAAGCGCGCGTCGGCGATGAAGCGGTCTTCGCCGATGTCCCAATCCCAGGTGCCGACGGCGTCGGTGGCCGCCAGAGCCAATTGCAGACGCTGTTCGGTTTCGTGCTGGGCCTTGAGGCTGGCGGCCGACCGCTGTTCGAGTTCCAGTGCGATGCGGCGGCGTTCGTTGGTTTCGATGGCAGTGACCAGAATGCCGGCGACCTGAGCGTTTTCATCGCGGATCGGACTGTAGGTCAGGTCCAGCCAGAAGTCGGAATCACCTACGTCGCGCTGCAAGTTGAAGCGTTGTTCGCTGTAGGTTCGCACCTGGCCTTGTAGGACGGCGCTGTAAATGGGGTCGGTAAAGTCCTGGAGTTCTGGCCAGATCTGGTGCGTCGGTTGTCCGAAAGCGTGTGGATGTTTGCTGCCGGCGAGGAGGGCGAAGCCGTCGTTGTAGATCTGCGTGAGCTGCGGCCCCCAGAGCAACAGCATCGGCATCGGTGAATGAATCACGATGTCGACCGCGGTACGCAGGCTCTGTGGCCAGGTACTGGCAGCGCCCAGCGGGGTGCGTGTCCAGTCCAGTCTGGCGATCAGGGCCTGGGCATCGCTGCCCGTCGGTGATGCGTTCATCAAATTGTCCTGCGCTTAAGTCGGTGTGGCGGCGTCTACTATCCTTGCAGGGCGGTAGACGCTGGATGACCCGCCATGGGTCATTGTTTTTTCATTGAATGCTTCGCGGGTGCTTTTTGCCATGGAAATCGATGCACTGTTGCAGATACTGGCTGACCGGAACGGATCCGATCTCTATCTCTCCACCGGCGCGCCACCCAGCGCACGGTTCGACGGCGTGCTCAAGCCGTTGACCGATCAGCCGTTCAAACCGGGAGACGTTGCGGCGATTGCCAAGTCCATCATGGACGCCGAACAGCGCCTGGAGTTCGACCGGGAGCTGGAGATGAACCTGGCGATCTCCTTGGCGGGTGTCGGTCGCTTTCGGGTCAACATCTTCAAGCAACGCAACGATGTGTCAATCGTGGCACGCAACATCAAGCTCGACATCCCGCGTTTCGAAGACCTCAAACTACCGGCGGTGCTGCTCGAAACCGTGATGCTCAAACAAGGATTGATGCTGTTCGTCGGTGCCACCGATTGCGGCAAGTCTACCTCCCTCGCGGCGTTGATCGATTATCGCAACCGCCACAGCACTGGCCACATCGTCACCATCGAAGACCCGATCGAGTACATCCATCGGCACAAGCAGTCGATCATCAACCAGCGCGAGGTCGGCGTTGATACCCGCAGTTTTCATGCAGCATTGAAAAATACCCTGCGCCAGGCCCCGGACGTGGTGCTGATCGGTGAAATTCGCGACCGCGAAACCATGGAGCATGCGCTGGCATTTGCCGATACCGGTCATCTGGTGATCTCTACGTTGCACGCGCACAACGCCCATCAGGCGCTGGACCGCATCATCAATTTCTTTCCCGAAGAGCGGCGGATGCAGTTGCTGCATGACTTGAGCAACAATCTGAAAGCGTTTGTTTCCCAACGACTGGTGCGTACCCGCGACGGTCAGCGCAGGGCGGCAGTGGAAGTGATGTTGGGAACAGCGACGGTTGCTGACTTGATTAGACGCAATGAACTGGACGAACTTAAAAACATCATGGAAAAGTCTGCTGAGTTCGGTATGCAGACGTTTGATGGCGCACTGTATGCACTAGTGGTGGAAGGCGCAATCAGTGAGGAGGAGGCGCTAAAGCATGCGGACTCGCTGAGCAATCTGAAATTGCGTCTTAAACTTTATGGTACAGGGGCTTCGACCGTTAATGCGCCGAGTGGAGACTGGGGATTGATGGATTGATTGTGTTGTTAGTGTAAGTGGTTATGAAATATTGCCTTATGACTTTTTACTGTTTAGTTATTCTTCGGTGAGTAAGGATTCACCTTCGTTGAACTAATCAGTTAACTAATTTCATAAGGTTGTTAGGTGTCTTCTAAGTTTAAATATAAAGACTATCAGTTGTCCGGGGCGGTTTCCGAAGTTCAACATATTTGGTTAAAGGCTGATGCGGCTGAGCGGCAGGTGGTTGTGCGCTTATTGCAAAGTGTCTTCGAGGATCAAGAGGACGAAGGGCCCTACCATTGGCAAGGCTACGAGTTTGAGCTGGCGAAAGGTTCTTCGCTGTATGAAGTCCATATGCCGGGTCGAGTGGCATGGAATAACCTGGCCAACTACACGGTCGTGATGGACGAACTCCGTCGCCACCGCCCCGAGAACATGGCAGCGACCCGTATCAACGAAGCCGGCGGGCTTGAGATATTCCGAAAAGACCGGTTAGTGTGGGACGTCGTCGACGTGAATATCGTCTAAGAGTCCCACTATTGTCAGAAGCTTCTGGTGATAGGTGATATTGCCAAACAAGCCGGTGGTTACATTTATAGCGAAGATTTCGTCGATGTGGACCAATGGCTGAAGTTTCATGGCCTGAGGGTTCCAAGGAATGCCAGCGAAACAAAAAACCTGATCGCGCTTTCCGAGTTCGATCCTGAGGTTGATGAGTTGGGTAACTATTGGGGGCAGCTTGTTACGGATGATCCGTCGTTAGCCGTCTTGTCGGTTGAGCAGCGCAACGCCATTCGGCAGGTCACCCAGCGTGTCGCCAAAAACACCAAACTGCTGGATAAGTTGTTCCGCGAAACGGGGCGCGTCATTGCGACGCACGATAATGCCGCTGAGCGGATTGTTCAGTTGATCAAGCATCCGGTGGCCCAAGCCTGTGCCAGGAAACTCCTGGAGGAGTCGGCTTGGTTCGGCGCGCAATCCGGGCAAGACGTCTCTTCACAAGATCTTGAGCAACTGCTGGTAACCAGCCTGTTGCTGGATCTTTATCCGTCTCTGGGTAGCACCCAAGACCGCAAGCGTATCGCCGGCTTCGCTTTATATGCGCCGAGCAACGTTGAGCGGTCGCCGGCCATGGTGCGCGAGCAGTTGCAGGCCTTTCTCTATACCAAAGGCTGGGCTGATCCTGCCGCGGCGCCGCTGGCGTGTCATCTGCTGCTGGCGGACATGGCGCCGGAATTTCTGGTCAAGGGCGTGCCAGCATCGATGACGATGGGCTCGGTTGCCTGGGTCACCTTTTGCCATGGCGTTGCTCTGGCGGAAGCGGTCAGGAAGGGTGCGTCGCGTGTGCTGACGTATGCGCAGATCATGGCTTATGTCGAACTGGAGCCTGTCAGCGAACCGCTGTTCCGACTGCGGGAGTTGGCAATGATCGATCCGATCGTTGACTGGGCGCTATTGAATGGCGTTATCAGCGCAAGCGAGCTTACTCAAGCGGCAAAGGAAACCACCGACCGGGCAATCACGGCGTTCCAGGCATACGCGGAGAACTTCACCCATCTGGCGAACGTCTATTCCATCCCCATGCCCAACCGCGAAACCATCGCGCGCGAAGCGTTGAAAGGAGCGGTGCCGGAGTGTCATTTCCTGGACGACAAAGTGCTTTATCAACACCCCGGCCTTTATGCATCCCCCAACCCCATGTCGATGGTCGGTTTGCACATGTCGGCCGATCTCGCGGTTGGCCAGTGGGATTTCCGCGCGGTCTTTCCCGGCAACGTTATTTCCAGAACGCCTGATTTGTTGGCTGGTGTGACCAATCAAAAAAGACCCACTCACTACGATCCCTCCGTCACCAGCCTTTATAGCCGCTTTCCAAGGTTACGGAGCCTGCCGGCCAACAATGTCGAATACCATCGCCTGTTACGGGATTATCTCGGTAATTTGAATAAAGCGCTGGCGACCAATGTGAAGTTGGCCCTTTCACACATGCTTGCCCATGATCTGGAGATTTTTCTAAAAGGTAAGATCACCTTTTTTACCGTTCGTCTTCCAGCGATCAGAACCGAGTCTTACTTCTCACTATCGCCGGTGCCCATTTCAACGACTTACGAAACCCAGCAAAGTAACGATGCTGTGAAGGGGCGTTTTGGCATTGTAATGTTCGCTGCCCACGGCAATGCGGTTGCATGTTATGAGTTGTTTACCTTGCGGGGTGAATTACGGAAAAACACCACGCTGGCCTCGCTGATAACCTCAACGGGCAAATTGCGGACTGCCGCCCGAATGGATTTTAACGGGGAGCTGAATGCGCCCCTGCGACCTGCGACTCCCGAATTGTTGCCTCTTTCGGTTGTTGAATTCACTAGCGGCGTTTTCGCTGAAAATGACGCCAGCAGCACCATGGGGATTATTGAAAAACTGGGTGAGCTCCCCGCACCCGCGTCTGTGACGGCGCGGCAGCAGAGTAACTACCGTAATTTCGGTAATCCGCAGCTGCTGCGAATTGCCGAGTTCGTTGTGAACAGTCATCCGTTGCGCACATTTGACGAAATCGAGTTAATGGCCACGGTGCCGACAGCACTTGAAACAGAACGCCAAAATGGCGAAGAGACTGCAGATTACATCGTGAATCTGGTGGTTCCGTTCAAGAACTGCATCGAGGACTTGTCTTCTGGAGAACACAATAAGGTCGTTGACGGGATCTACGGTTGCGTCATGGACGCTATGGCTTTGGGCGGCGCATTTGTGGGGGCTGGCGCCAAAGCGCTGAGCATCTCGTCGAAGGCGATCTCCTTGTCGTCCAAAGGCGCCCGCCTGACCAAACTGGCGTTTGTGACGTCCGTTTCCCTGTTCAACCCCGTGGATGATGTGCCAACGGTGTTTTATGGTGCCGGGAAACTCATCCACAAGGGCACGTTACGGTTCAGCAGGCAGACTGAAGAGCTTCTCGGACTGGCAAAGTCCCAGTTGGGCAGACTCCATGGCAGCCACAAATCCTATGACCTGGTCCGCGCAGCCAGTAACGTCAACGCCGGACAGGGTACCTGGCGACCCCGTGGTGCAATCGGCGAGGAACTCACGGTGGTGGCGGCCCGCAACAATTTTCAATGGTATGCCCTCGACCGTCTGGGCAAAGCCTGGGGACCAAAACTCGACAACTTTGCCTATGTGGCTCCTGTCCGCTTGCCGCGATCTACCAAGACATTGCCTGTCAGTTATACCCGGCAGTTCATCGAAGAAAGTCTGCCGCGGGCCCGGACGAAAATCGAAAACGCGATCAATGCCTTGACCCATCGTGACTTTGAGTCGCAGCGCAATCTGGTTGCCAGACTGCTGATGGGAAGCGACTCGAACGATGCAATCAATCAGTTGTTGAACTATTTGAGAGCGGTCAGGGCCGACTTTGCGGGCGTTTCCATCAGTAACTTCATCCTTGATCCACTTAAGGACACCCACCACATTGCCGCTTTCGACACGAGCGCTTACCAACAGTGGAAAGGTGCAGCCGGGCAATCCGACGCGAAGTTCATTGAAATCTATACGTCCAATCTCAACCGGCACTTCATTGGCCTGGGATTCAACCATGAAGTCGTCGCAGACGACTTGATCCATGAGCTGTTTCACGGGCCTGCGCAGATCGGTGATGTCGCCTATGCCCGCGACGCTGGCAACGTCGGCGGTGGACAGTCGCTGGACGTGGCGTCGCTGCTGAACCTGGCCTCCGGCCGGCTTGCGGTGACAGATGAAGGCAGTGCCCGTCACGCCAGTTCCAAAGCCTTTGAAAACGCTGACTCACTGGCGGTGGTCACTTCGCTGCTGAGCCAGTTGCACACCGACGAGGCCGGGTTTGACCGCAACATGTCGCTCCTGCGGAACACACTGGAAGCAAATCCCGATAGCGCGATCCTCGATCCGGTGCGGATCACGTTGAACCATTCCGTGCCTGCGCAGAGGCCTGCCTCTGGCACTGGCAGGCCTGGCACGAGCGTTCAATAGAACCGTTTAAAAAGCGAGTTCCGGCCGATCCCGAAATTGCTCCAGCGCCGCGGGATTGGCCAGCGCATCGGTGTTCTTCACCTTCTGTCCATGCACCACGTTCCTCACCGCCAGCTCAACGACCTTGCCGCTGATGGTCCGTGGTATATCGGTCACCGCGACGATCTTCGCCGGTACATGCCGCGGCGTGGTGTTGGCGCGGATGACCTGGCGGATCTGCTGCTGCAAGGCCTCATCCAGTTCGACGCCGTCGCGCAATTTCACGAACAGCACCACCCGCACGTCATCCTGCCATTGCTGACCAATGGCCACGCTGTCCAGCACCTGCTGGACCTTCTCCACCTGACGATAGATTTCCGCCGTGCCGATGCGCACGCCGCCGGGGTTGAGCACTGCGTCCGAGCGGCCGTGAATCATCATCGCGCCGTGGGGCAGTTGTTCGGCGTAATCGCCCTGGGCCCAGACGCCGGGGAACTGACTGAAATACGCAGCGCGCAGCTTTTCCTGCAGAGGGTCGTTCCAGAAACCGATGGGCATGGCCGGGAAGTGCCGGGTGCACACCAGTTCACCTTTCTCGCCGATCACAGGCTTGCCGTCGTCGCTCCAGACTTCAACCGCCATGCCCAGGCTCTTGCCCTGGATTTCGCCGCGACGCACTCGCTCAAAAGGATTGCTGTTCACAAAGCACGAAACGATGTCGGTACCGCCGGACATCGAGGCCAGGCACAGGTCGCTCTTGAGGTCGCGATAAACGTAGTCGTAACTCTGTGGTGACAACGCTGAACCGGTGCAGAGCAGGGTTTTCAGGCTGCTCAGGTCATGGCTCTCGCGTGGTTTGACACCATGGGTTTCCAAGGTCGCGAGGAATTTTGGGCTCGTACCGAAGACGCTGATGCGTTCATCGTCGATCAGGTCGATCAAGCGGTGGGGATCCGGATGGAACGGCGAGCCGTCGTACAGCACCACCGCGCTGCCCACGGCCAGGGCCGAGACCAGCCAGTTCCACATCATCCAGCCGCAGGTGGTGTAGTAAAACAGCCGATCGTCGGGGCCGAGGTCGCAATGCAGCCCGTGTTCCTTGACGTGTTGCAGCAACACGCCGCCGGTGCTGTGGACGATGCATTTCGGCACGCCAGTGGTGCCGCTGGAATAGAGGATGTACAGCGGATGGGCGAAAGGCACGGGGACGAAATCCGGCTCGCCGCCGATGTCGTAGAAATCATCCCAAAGCGTCACGTTGGCCCGGGTGTGGAAATGCTCGATGTGTGCCTGTGGCCGGGCATATGGCACCACGATCAACTGCTGCAAGGACGGCAGGCGTTCGAGGATTTCATTGACCTTGGCGGTCTGGTCGATGTCCTTGCCGGCATAGCGATAACCGGCGCAGGTGATGAGCACTTTCGGTTCGATCTGGCCGAAACGGTCAATGACGCCCTGGGTGCCGAAGTCCGGTGATGAACAGGACCAGATCGCCCCCAGGCTGGTGGTGCCGAGCATGGCCACCAGGGTTTGCCAGGTGTTGGGCATGCACGCGGCGACACGGTCGCCGAGGCCGACACCGGCGGCGATCAAGCTGTTCTGAAAACCGGCGACATGCTCGGTAAGTTCGGCCCAGGTCAGGTGTTCACGCTGGCCGTTCTCGCCAATGGCAATTACCGCCACGGCATCGTCGCGACGGCGCAGCAAGTGCTCGGCGAAATTCAGGGTGGCGCCTGGGAACCACTCGGCGCTGGGCATTTGCGGGCCTTCCACCAGTACCGCGTCTGGTTGGTCGTGGAAACGGATGTCGAAGAAGTCGACGATCGCCTGCCAAAAGGCTTCGCGCCTGTCGATGGAGAATTGGTGCAGGGCGGGGTAGTCGTCGAGGTGGATGTTGTGCCGCTTTACGATGAAGCGCCGGAAGGCCTCCATGCGGGTATTACTGATGCGCTCGGCGCTGGGTTGCCAGAGGGTGTCGGACATGGCTTGCCTCTCTCGTTCCCACGCTCCGCGTGGGAATGCCTCAACGGACGCTCCGCGTTCGGCTCTTTGGACGCAGAGCGTCCCGGGCTGCATTCCCACGCAGAGCGTGGGAACGATCATAACAGGGGGGTGTTGACTGATTACTGCGCCAACCACCCACCATCAATATTCCACGCCGCGCCGCGCACCTGGCTTCCGGCCTCACTGCACAAGAACAACACCAGCTCACCCAATTGGGGCGGAGTGACGAACTCCAGCGACGGCTGCTTCTCCGCCAACAAATCATGCTGCGCCTGTTGCGGCTCGATCCCGGTCGCGATGCGATCATCAATCTGCTTCTGCACCAGCGGCGTCAACACCCAGCCCGGGCAAATGGCATTGCAGGTCACATTCGTTGTCGCTGTTTCCAGCCCGACGACTTTGGTCAAACCGATCACGCCATGTTTGGCCGCGACGTAGGCGGCTTTACCCACCGAGCCCACCTGGCCGTGCACCGAGGCGATGTTGATGATCCGTCCCCAACCTTTGGCGCGCATGCCCGGCAGGCTCAAGCGGGTGCTGTGGAACACCGAGGACAGGTTGATCGCAATGATCGAGTCCCAACGTTCTACCGGGAACGCTTCGACCGGCGCCACGTGCTGGATTCCGGCGTTGTTGACCAGGATGTCGACGCCGCCGAATTCACGCTCGGCGTAGGCAACCATGTCGGCGATCTGCGCCGGGTCGCTGACATCGGCCGGATGATGGCCGACCTTGCCGCCGAATTGCTCGACCTCGGCAATCACCTTGGACGCATCGCCGAAACCGTTGAGGATCAGATTGGCGCCAGCCTTGGCCAGGCTCAGGGCAATGCCCAGGCCAATGCCGCTGGTGGAGCCGGTGACCAGTGCGGTCTTGCCCGAAAGAGTCGTCATGTATACCTCACACAATGCCAGTGGCGTAGAAAGTACCGATCACCACAAAGACCGCCAGGGTCTTGATCAGCGTAATACAGAAAATGTCTTTGTAGGCTTCACGGTGGGTCAGGCCGGTGACCGCCAGCAGGGTAATCACCGCGCCGTTGTGCGGCAGGGTGTCCATGCCGCCACTGGCCATCGAGGCCACCCGGTGCAGCACTTCCAGCGGGATGTTGGCAGCGTGGGCCGCAGCGATGAAGTCATTGGCCATGGCTGCCAGCGCAATGCTCATGCCGCCCGACGCCGACCCGGTGATGCCGGCCAGCAGGGTTACGGTAATCGCTTCGTTGACCAGCGGATTGGGAATGCTCTTGAGCCAGTCGGCCAATACCAGGAAGCCCGGCAAGGAAGCGATCACAGCACCAAAGCCGTATTCCGACGCAGTGTTCATCGCGGCCAGCAACGAGCCGCCGACCGCGCTGCGACTGCCTTCAGCCAACTTGCCGCGAATCGCCTTGAAGCCGAACACCAGCACCATGATGATGCCCACCAGCAAGGCCGCCTGAACCGCCCAGATCGCCGTGAGCTTGGCGATTTCGGTGGTGACCGGGGCGGCCATGCCCGGCAGCGCGAGGCTGTGGGTCTTGCCGTACCACTGCGGAATCCACTGGGTAAACAGTAGGTTCATGATGCCGACGGCCAGCAGCGGCGACAGGGCGATCCACGGGTTCGGCAGTTTGATGTCGGGCGCGGTTTCAGGCTCGTTGCGCAGTTCGGTGCCATAACCTTCACCGGCGGCCTGAGCCTTGTTGCGCTGGCGCTGGAGAAACAGCATGCCGGCGCTGAACACGAAGATCGCGCCGATCACACCCAGCCACGGCGCCGCCCACGCGGTGGTGTTGAAGAAGGTGCTGGGGATGATGTTCTGGATCTGCGGGGTGCCGGGCAGGGCGTCCATGGTGAACGAGAAGGCGCCGAGGGCGATGGTCGCCGGGATCAGCCGCTTGGGGATGTTGCTCTGGCGGAACATTTCAGCGGCAAACGGATAGACCGCGAACACCACCACAAACAGTGACACGCCGCCGTAAGTCAGCAGGGCGCAGACCAGCACGATCACCAGCATGGCCTGGCGGGTGCCGAGCAGCCGAATCGCTGCCGCGACGATGGAGCGCGAGAAACCCGACAGCTCGATCAGCTTGCCGAACACCGCGCCGAGCAGGAACACCGGGAAATACAGTTTGATGAAGCCGACCATTTTCTCCATGAACACCCCAGTGAAAGCAGGGGCGACGGCGGAAGGGTCGGTGAGCAAGACGGCGCCGAGGGCGGCAATCGGGGCGAAGAGAATAACGCTGTAGCCACGGTAAGCAGCCAGCATCAGCAGCGTGAGGGCTGCCAAGGCAATGATCACACTCATGGTGTGTCTCCTGGATTGTTATTTTTGTAGGGGGGATCTTTTGTGGGAGAGGGCTTTAGCGAGATTCGTGCCATGAATGCAACGTATTGAAATATAAGGATATTTATTTTTTGGTAAGGTGATGTTGAATGATTTGTCTCTAATATGAGATTTTTTCCGCCCGTGCGGATGCCTTCGCGGGCAAGCCTCGCTCCTACAGGTTTTTGGTCGGGCCGGCAAATGGAAGCGCCCGTGCCCCGTAGGAGCGAGGTTTGCCCGCGAAGAGGTCCTGTCTACCAATGGAGATGCATGTCTCCTTATGGAGACTAAACAATCCCCAACGCCACCATCTTCTTATACAAAGTCGACCGCCCCAGCCCCAGCCGCGCCGCCGCGTCAATCACGTTGCCCCCGCATTGCGCCAAGGCAGATTCAATCAGCTGCCGGTCAAACCGCTCCCGCGCCTCACTGAACGTCTCATGCGCATCCGCCTCAATCACACTCGGCGCCACACGCTCCACCGGCGTAAACGTCCCGATTGCCGCGCGGATGTCCCCTGCATTCAGCACCAGGTCGTCACTGAGCAGCGCCGCGCGTTCCAGCACATTGCGCAGTTCGCGGATATTCCCCGGCCAGGCATGCTGCCCCAGCAAATCCAATGCTTCGGTGTTCAACTCATGCTGGCTGCGCAGTTCCTCAAGGATCGCTTCACTGAGCGCTGGCAAGTCATCAAGACGATCGCGCAGGGGCGGCACGTTGATCGGCAGCACGTTGAGGCGGTAATACAAATCGGCGCGAAATTCGCCGCGCTTGATCGCCGCTTCCAGATCGGTGGAGGTGGCTGCAATCACTCGCACATCACTCTGGACGACTTCATTGGAACCGACCGGCTCAAACTCCTTTTCCTGCAACACGCGCAGCAACTTGCTTTGCAGCGGCAGCGGCATGTCGCCGATTTCGTCGAGAAACAGCGTGCCGCCCTGGGCGATCTGCAACTTGCCGGCCCGGCCCTTGCGATCTGCGCCGGTGAAGGCGCCCGGCGCTGTGCCGAAAAATTCGGCTTCCAGCAACGACTCGGGAATCGCCGCGCTGTTGATGCTGACGAAGGCTTTGTGCGCACGTGGCGATGCACCGTGGATCGCCTGGGCCAGCAGCTCCTTGCCGGTGCCGGTTTCGCCGAGCAACAGCACCGGTGACTCGGCACTGGCACTGCGCCGGGCGCGGCGTTTGACTTCCAGGCTGGCGGCGCTGGTGCCGATGAAGTGGGCGAAGTTGTATTTGGTTTGCCGCGACCGCAGCAACGAGCGGGTGGAGGCCAGTTCCTCCTGCATGCTCAGGTAACGTTTGAGCATCGGTGACAGGCTGTGCAGTTCGTCGAACAGCGCAAAACCAATGGCGCCGATCACGGCGCCCGCGTCGTCGTGGATCGGCAAGCGCATGACCACCAACGGTTCTTTTGGCGTGTCCTGCATGTCCAGCAAGATCGGGCGGCCGGTGCGAACCACCTCACGTAACAAGCTGCCCGGTATCACGCTTTCGCAGGCTTTGCCGATGGCCCCTTCGGCGGACTCCAGACCGAAGCGTCGGGCATAGCGCTCGTTCATCCAGACGATGTTCGCATCGCGGTCGACAATCACCGTGCCTTCGCTGGACTGCTCGATGATTTCGAACAGCGAACGGATCGCCAGCAGGCGAACGCGCTGGTAGTCCTTGAGGCTTTCGGTGGTGTTCATGGGTTTCATGTCCAGAATGTGTGTTGTCTTGGCGGGCCTCTTCGCGGGCAAGCCTCGCTCCTACAGGGTTTGCGTCGAGCCACAAATTCAACGGTAACCACAAAACCTGTAGGAGCGAGGCTTGCCCGCGATGGCCGCGATTATGCCTACCGCGGATGCGCCGCCGCCAACAGCTCTTTGGTGTACGGATGCTGCGGCGAATCGAATACGTCGTGGCTGGCACCGCTTTCCACCACTTTGCCGTCCTTGATCACGATCAGGTCGTGGGCCAGGGCACGTACCACCGCCAGGTCGTGGCTGATGAACAGGTAGGTCAGGCCGTGTTTTTCCTGAAGCTGGCGGAGCAGGGCGACCACTTGTTTTTGCACGGTGCGATCCAGTGCCGAGGTCGGTTCGTCGAGCAGAATCAGCGCCGGCTTCAGCACCAGCGCCCGGGCAATCGCGATGCGCTGACGTTGTCCGCCGGAGAATTCGTGGGGATAGCGATCACGGCTTTGCGGGTCGAGGCCGACTTCTTCCAGCGCGCGAATCACTTCGGCCTTGCACTCTTGCGCCGTCAGCTGGCTATGCACTTCCAGCCCTTCACTGATGATCTGCGCCACGGACATGCGCGGGCTGAGGCTGCCGAAGGGGTCCTGAAACACCACCTGCATTTTCTTGCGCCAGGGCCGCAGCTGCTTTTGCGTCAGACCGTCAAGCGCTTCGCCCTGGAAGCGAATGCTGCCTTCGGAGTCGAGCAAGCGCAGGATCGCCTGGCCCAGCGTCGACTTGCCCGAGCCGGACTCGCCAACGATGCCCAGGGTTTTACCGCGCTGAATGTTGAGGCTGATGCCGTCCACCGCGTTCAGGTACGTCTTGCGCTGGAACAAGCCGCCACCGAGGGCAAACTGCACACGCAGGTTGTCCACTTCCAGCACGTTCTCGCGCTCGTCCCGGGGCAGGGCTCCGCCTTCCGGTTCGGCGTTCAGCAGCAAACAACTGTAGGGATGTTTCGGTTCGGTGAAGATCGTTTCGCACGTGGCCTCTTCGACGATTTCCCCGGCCTTCATCACGCACACGCGCTGAGCGATGCTGCGCACCAGATTAAGGTCATGACTGATCAGCAGCAGCGACATGCCGAGCCGCTGTTGCAAGGACTTGAGCAGAATCAGAATTTTGCGCTGTACCGTCACGTCCAGCGCCGTGGTGGGTTCGTCGGCAATCAGCAACTGTGGCTCGCAGGCCAGAGCCATGGCGATCATCACCCGTTGCCGCTGGCCGCCGGACAGTTGATGGGGGTAAGCCTTGAGCCGCTCCTTGGGCTTCTGGATTCCGACCAGATGCAGCAACTCCAGTATCCGCGCTTGCGCCGCTTTGCCCGTCAGGCCCTTGTGCACCAGCAGGGTTTCGCCGATCTGCTTTTCGATGCTGTGCAACGGATTGAGCGAGGTCATCGGTTCCTGAAAGATCATCGCGATCCGGTTGCCGCGCAACTCACGCAACACCTGGGGCGGGGCGCCGAGCAGTTCCTTGCCGCGATAGCGAATGCTGCCCGTGGTCTGGGTGCCGGTCTCGGGCAGCAGTTGCAGGATCGAGTGGGCCGTCACCGATTTGCCGGAGCCCGACTCGCCCACTAACGCTAGGCATTCGCCGGGGTGGATGTCCAGGCACAGGTTGCGCACCACCGTCTGGCCATTGAAGGCAACGCTGAGGTCACGGATTTCGATCAGGTTGGTACTCATATCAGCTGTCCCATTTTACGATCGAGGCTCAAGAGCGCGGCTCAAGAGCGCGGATCAAACGCATCACGCAACGCCTCGCCGATAAAAACCAATAAGGAAAGAATCAGCGCCAAAGTGAAAAATGCGGTCAGCCCCAGCCACGGCGCTTGCAGGTTCTGCTTGCCCTGGCCGATCAACTCGCCCAGCGATGCGCTGCCCGCCGGCATGCCGAAACCGAGGAAATCCAGCGCTGTAAGGGTGGAAATCGCCCCGGTGAGAATGAACGGCAGGTAGCTCAAGGTCGCGTTCATGGCGTTGGGCAGGATATGCCGGACAATCACTTTACGATCCGAGAGGCCCAGCGCTCGGGCGGCTTTGACGTATTCCAGGTTGCGCCCGCGCAGGAACTCGGCGCGCACTACGTCGACCAGCGCCAGCCAGGAAAACAGCGCCATGATCCCCAGCAGCCACCAGAAATTCGGCTCGACGAACCCCGACAGAATGATCAGCAAGTAGAGTACCGGCAGCCCGGACCAGACCTCCAGCAAGCGTTGACCCAACAGGTCGACCCAGCCGCCGTAATAGCCTTGCAGGGCGCCGGCGGCGATGCCGATCAGCGCACTGACAAAGGTCAGCATCAACGCAAACAGGATCGACACCCGTGCACCGAAAATCACCCGGGCCATGACGTCCCGGGACTGGTCGTCGGTGCCTAGCCAATTGACACTCGAGGGCGGGCTCGGTGCCGGTTTATTGAGTTCATAGTTGGGCGTGTCATCGCTGAACGGAATCGGTGGGAACAGCATCCAGCCGCCGTCCTTGTGAATCAGCTTCTGCACATAGTCGCTGCGATAATCAGCCTGAAACGGCAGTTGCCCGCCAAACTCCTGCTCGGTGTGGCGCTTGAATACCGGGAAGTACCACTGGCCCTGATAACTGACCATCAGCGGTTTGTCGTTGGCGATCAACTCGCCGCCTAACGTCAGCAAAAACAGACCGATGAACAGCCACAGCGACCACCAGCCCCGGCGGTTTTTCTTGAAGCGTTCAAAGCGGCGACGGCCTAATGGCGAGAGCTTGAACATCAGGCGTTCCTCGCGGCGAAGTCGATACGCGGGTCGACCAGGGTGTAGCAGAGGTCGCCGATCAGTTTTATCAAAAGCCCGAACAGCGTGAAGATAAACAGCGAGCCGAACACCACCGGATAGTCACGCGACACGGCGGCCTCATAGCTCATGCGCCCCAGGCCATCGAGGGAGAAAATTACCTCGATCAGCAGCGAACCGGCGAAGAACACGCTGATGAACGCCTGGGGAATCCCCGACACCACCAGCAACATCGCATTGCGGAACACATGGCCGTACAGCACGCGTCGTTCGCTCAAGCCTTTGGCCCGTGCGGTGACCACGTACTGGCGCGTGATTTCATTGAGGAACGAATTTTTGGTGAGGATCGTCAGGGTGGCGAAACCGCCGATCACCAGCGCCGTCACCGGCAACACCAGGTGCCAGAAGTAGTCGGCGATCTTGCCCACGGTCGACAGCGATTCGAAGTTGTCCGAAACCAGCCCGCGCACCGGGAACCAGTTCAGCGAGGTGCCACCGGCGAAGACCACGATCAGGAACATCGCGAACAGGAACGCCGGCATCGCGTAACCGATGATGATTGCCGTGCTGCTCCAGATGTCGAAATGGCTGCCATGATGCACGGCCTTGCGGATACCGAGCGGGATCGACACCAGGTACGTGATCAGCGTCGCCCAGAGCCCGAGGGAAATGGTCACCGGCATTTTTTCCAGGATCAGGTCAGTGACGGTCGCGCCGCGGAAGAAACTCTTGCCGAAGTCCAGGCGCGCGTAGCTGGTGAGCATCAGCCACAGCCGTTCGGGTGCCGGTTTGTCAAAGCCGTACTGCTTTTCGATGTCCTTGATCAATTGCGGGTCGAGGCCGCGACTGGCCCGGGACGTGCCGGACAGGGTTTCGCCAGAGCCGCCGCCGACACTCGCGCCGCCGATGCCTTGCAAGTGCGCGATGGCCTGTTCCACCGGACCGCCGGGCGCGGCCTGGACGATGATGAAGTTGACCAGAAGAATGATCACCAGCGTCGGGATGATCAGCAGCAGGCGCCGCAGTATATAAGCCCACATCAATGCGGCCCTCCGGGTGTGCCTCGGCGGATTTTTTCGGCTGTCATCTGCTGGTTGGTCAGTGGCGTGGTGCTCACTTCCCACCAGCTTTCGATGGCTTCGTCATTGCTGGCCTGCTCGTTGGGCATGCCGAACCGGTTCCACCACACCGTTGAAGTGCCCGGCGGGTAATAGTTGGGAATCCAGTAGTAGTTCCATTGCAGCACCCGGTCGAGTGCGTGGGCGTAACGCAGCATTTGCGGCTGGGTGTCGGCGCGGACCAGCCCGTTGATCAGGGTGTCGACCGCCGGGTTCTTCAGCACCATGTAGTTGTTGGCGCCGGGATCGTGAGCTGAGGTCGAACCAAAGTAGTTGAACAGCTCGCCACCGGGTGAAGT
Source organism: Pseudomonas sp. LBUM1669 (assembly GCF_059695705.1). Taxonomy (NCBI): domain Bacteria; kingdom Pseudomonadati; phylum Pseudomonadota; class Gammaproteobacteria; order Pseudomonadales; family Pseudomonadaceae; genus Pseudomonas; species Pseudomonas sp. LBUM1669. The sequence continues at coordinate 3,053,626 of NZ_CP166784.1, forward strand.
AGTGACCGGGTAGCCGGTGACGATCATGTCGTAATCGCGGCTCATCAGGCGATTCACGTACTGGGACGAGTCGATGCGGCGAATATTCAGGTCGATGCCGATCTGTTTCAAGGTTCGCTTGTAAGGCAGCAGCAACCGGTCCATGCCGTTCTGGCTGACCAGGAAGGTGAAACTCAGCGGCGTGCCTTCGGCATTGACCAAATGGTCGCCATCGGGTTTCCAGCCGGCCTGCTCGAGCAAGCCCAGCGCTTGCAGTTGTTTGTCGCGAATCACGCCGCTGCCATCGGTTTTCGGCGCTTCGAAGACGTGGGTGAAGACCTCGTCGGGAATTTGCCCGCGCAGCGGTTCGAGAATCGCCAGTTCGCCGGCATCCGGCAGGTGGCGAGCGGCGAGGTCGCTGTTGGAAAAGAAGCTCTGCTGGCGGATGTAGAGGTTGCGCATCATCTGCCGATTGCTCCACTCGAAATCCCAGAGCATGGCCAGGGCCTGGCGCACTCGGCGGTCCTGGAACATCGGGTTTTGCAGGTTGAAGACAAAACCCTGGGCCGATTGCGGGGCTTCTGTGGCCAGATGCGCTTTTTGCAGGCGGCCGTCGCTCAGGGCTGGGCTTTCGTAGCCGATGGAGTAACCGGTCGCGGAGAATTCGCGGTTGTAGTCGTAGGCGCCGCCACGCAGGACCTGGCGTGCGACGTCGGTATCGCCGAAGTACTCAATGCTGAAATGATCGAAGTTGTAGAGGCCGCGGCTGACCGGCAAATCCTTGCCCCACCAGGTGGCGTTGCGCTCGAAGGTGATGCTGCGACCGGAATCGACTTTGCCCACCTTGTAAGGGCCGCTGCCCAATGGCGCCTCATAACCACCGCCATTGGCGAAGTCGCGGGTCTTCCACCAGTGTTCGGGAAATACCGGCAACGTGGCGATGTCGAGGGGCAGGGTGCGGTTTTCGTTGCTTTTGAAGTCGAACCGGACCGTTAGCGGTGCTTCGACTTCGACGCCTTTGACGTCGGCGAACTGGGTGCGATAGCGCAGGCTGCCCTGGGTCATCAACAGGTCGAAGGTGTAGCGCACGTCCTGGGCGGTAATCGGTGTGCCGTCGGCGAAACGCGCCTTCGGGTTCAAGTAGAAGCGCAGCGACATACCGTCGTCGGAGCGCTCCATTTTCTGTGCCACCAGGCCGTACACGGTAAAGGGTTCGTCCAGCGAACGCTGGGCCAGGGGCGAGTAGAGCAAGCCGTCGATCTGCGTGACGCCAATGCCTTTGTCGATGTACGGCAATATATGGTCGAAATGCCCGATTTCGATGGCCGAGCGACGCATCGTGCCGCCCTTGGGGGCTCGCGGGTTGGCGTAGGCGAAATGACTGAAGCCGGCTTGGTACTTCGCCGGTTCGCCGTACACGGTCAACGCATGTTGCGGTGCTGCATTCACACCGGCAGCACCCAATAGCAGGGCCACGGCAGTGAACAACAAAGTGGGGAAAGCCAGTCGCATTGTCAGCCTTAGAGCCGGGTGGTCGATAACCGCAATTTGTACGCTAGCGGCGCGTCCCTCGCCAGCCGTATTACATATCCGAAACACAACGGCCCACCAAAAGGCGGGCCGCTGTGCAGAATATCAGAGCGTTGATCAGTCCTGACGGCTGGTCACTTCCAGCAGGTGATAACCAAATTGGGTCTTGACCGGGCCTTGCACCACGTTGATCGGTGCGCTGAAGACGACGGCGTCGAACTCCTTGACCATCTGGCCTGGACCGAACGAACCCAGGTCACCGCCCTGACGGCTGGACGGGCAAGTGGAGTTGGCTTTGGCAACTTCGGCGAAATCAGCGCCGCCTTCGATCTGCGCTTTGAGTTCGTTGCACTTGGCTTCCGAGGCAACCAGGATGTGACGGGCAGTGGCTTTAGCCATGAAAAAATTCTCCTTTCAATGTTCAGTAAAGTGCGGAGCCTACCGGATTCAGTGGCCTATTTCTCGTCAAAGTTCCGGACGAATTATAGGCCGGCATTTCTCAGGCGCTCGGCGTGCTGCACATACAAGGCAATCGGATCGATGCCCTTGCGCAGCGGGCCGGCGGTTTGACTGAGGCTGTCCAGATGATCCAGCGGATAGTCGGAACGGATAACTTTGCCTAAATGGGAGCTGTAGCGGCCAACCATGCCGTCATTCTGTTCCGCCTCGGTGGTGAAGTAGCGGGAGAAGGCCTGGAGGAAACCGTGCAGCGGACTGACCGCCTCCAGCCCTTTATCGAGAAGGTCACCCTGCAATGTCCCGCTCCAGGAGTAATAACGCACGCCGTTAACCAGTTCACGGCCCTTGCCACCCCAGGTTTTCGGCAGTCCTTGCGGGTATTTGTCGTTGAAAGCACCCACGCCTTCAGTGGTCAACGCATTCAGCGCGGCGATGGCATTTTGCGGCAATGTCTGGTGGCCGCTGAGCAGCGACAGGAAATCAGCAAACAGCGTCGCAACCGTTGCCGCGACGTGTTCCGGTAGTCGTCCTGGCGTGAGGGCCTTGCGCAGGAAGTCGGCCAGTTCCGAGCCGTGGTTCGGGCCGCTGACCGAGGTCACCGACGCGACGATCTCCGGCGCGATGGCGGCTGCGTAACGTGCCGCGAGGGCACCCTGACTGTGACCGATCAGGTTGACCTGTTGGGCGCCGGTTCCTTCCAGCACCCGTTCGATCTGTGCCAACAGTTGGTCGCCACGCACTTCGTTGCTTTGGGTAGCCGAGAGGTGGGGGATAAACACTCTTGCGCCGGCACTTCTGAGGGCCTGCTTGACGTCATGGAAGAGTTCGACTTTGCCAATGCGATCAAAGCCGAAGAGCCCGTGGATCAGCAGGATTGGATACTGGGTGGTTGCATTCCGTAGCATGTTCATTCCTTTTTCGCGGTGGTTCAGAGATGTGAATATGGGCTCACTCTAAAGCACACCAGCTGCTCGGCGATGTATGAGGACTCCGCTGTAAGCTGATGAAAAAGGTATAGAAAACGTAGGAAAGTTCGAAAGAGCGTGAGGTCCGGTTCGGAATATTTGGACATCTTTTTGTCGTTCGCGGGGCACATCAATGCAACGGCCTACTGTACTTACGCCGTTTACCTGTCAACTGATTCGCTTTTCAGACGCCCAGCCCTCATTCGAGGGCTGGAAGGTTGGCAGTGGTTATGCCGGTTGTTGAACGCCGATCTGTGCCCGAAGCCGGTCCGCTGCCTGGCGCAACAGTTGTTCGGTTGCGGCCCAGCCAAGGCAGCCATCTGTTACCGATACGCCGTAGCGCAGCGATGGACTCAATGGCTGGCAGCCTTCGAACAAATGGCTCTCGATCATCATGCCGATTAGTGATCTATCACCTTGCAGGCGTTGCTCAAGCACATCGTTGAACACGGCGGGCTGGCGGGCCGGGTCTTTGCCGCTGTTGGCGTGGCTGCAGTCGACCATGATCCGTGCCGGGATCTTGAGTCGGGTCAAGTCGTTGTTCACCTGAGCGACGCTGTCGCGATCATAGTTCGGTCCGCGATGACCGCCGCGCAATACCAGATGGGTGTCAAGATTGCCTGGGGTTTGAATGACCGCTGGATGTCCCTGGCCGTCGACGCCGAAATGGCGATGCGGGTGGGCGGCCGAGCGCATGGCGTCGCTGGCAACGGCCACGCCGCCATCGGTGCCGTTCTTGAAGCCGACCGGCATGCCTAGGCCGCTGGCCATTTCCCGATGGATTTGCGACTCGGTGGTGCGGGCGCCGATGGCAACCCAGCTCAGCAGGTCGTCGAAGTAGCCGGCCGCCATCGGTTGCAACAGCTCGGTGGCAATCGGCAAACCGAGGCGCAGCATTTCGCGCATCAGTTCACGCGACAGCGTCAAACCGCCGGCCATGTCATCGCTGCCGTCAAGCCGCGGGTCGTAGGCCAGGCCTTTCCAGCCGACCGTTGTGCGGGGTTTTTCGACGTAGGCGCGCATTACCAACAGCATCTCGTCGCTGACTTCGGCGGCGAGGCGAGCGAGGTTGGTCGCGTATTCGAGGGCGGACTGTGGATCGTGAATCGAGCAAGGGCCGACGATGACCAGCAGACGGGAATCTTCACCGTTGAGGATCGCGCGGACCGCGTCACGGTGGGCGGCGACTTGTCGGGTCAGGGCGTTGTTGAGGGGCAGTTGCTGCTTGAGTTGCAACGAGCTGGGCAGACGCAGGGTCAGCGCTTCATTGGCGGGACTCAAGGTGGACAGCGGCAGAGCAGAGACGGACGAGTTCATATTCAGGCTTCCTGGGCTGGCGGCGGGTTCGTTCCCGCGCGCTCGGCCCTACTGGGGTGTTCGACAATTGGCCGGATTGGCTGCGTGTGTGTGCTTGCCACCTGTGGGTGACCGATCGGAGGCGGCAGGCTGTCCCGAGCGGAGGCTGCTAAATCGCCAGGCGGTAAAACTGTCGTAACGGTAATAAGTGGCGTAGTTCATTTCGTGAATCCTCTGGTTGTCTGGTGTGTCGCTAAAAAATCCGGGGCTGAAAAAACAAAACCCCCGGTCGGGAAGCCGACCGGGGGTTGAGAATTCTCTGGTGGCGACCCGTTTAAAGTGGGCGCCGTGTGGGTATCAGGCGCGCCAGTGGCTAAACCAATACCCAAAATAAAAGCTGACCGGAGCACAAACGTCAGCCGCCCGGGCAGCCGCAACCGAGCGCGAGGCGCTGGCGGTACGAAGCTGTGAGAGGGCGTTGAACATGGTCTGTCTCCGATGGATGAGCCGAGCTTACTAGAGGCCGGTGCGCGGTTTCAATCAGAAAATGCTATCGAGCCCCGGCGGCGTTTTCTATCGCTTGAGCGCATCAGGGTTTATGACACACTTCGTGTTCCGCCCAACCTGTCACCTCACAAGGACGAAACATGACGACACTGACCATCGCCGCTGCACAGTCGATCTCCATCGCGGGTGATCTCGCCGCCAATATGGCCTGGCATCGGCGTTTCATGCTGGTTGCCGCGGAGCAGGGCGTCCAGTTGCTCATTTTTCCCGAATTGTCGCTGACCGGGTACGAGCGAGGGCTGGCGGCTGAGCTGGCAATTGACCCGAATGCCGAGGTGCTGAAACCGCTGCGGGATTTCGCGCGGGAAGTGGGTGTGACAAGTGTGGTCGGAATGCCGATTCGTCTGTCGGATGATTCGCCGGTTCTGATCGGTGCGTTGGTCCTGCGCGCCGATGGTTCGCTCGGGGTGTACAGCAAACAGCATTTGCATCCGGGCGAGGAGGTGGCGTTTGCGCCGGGAACGGGTGGTTCGACGTTGAAGATCGGTACCGACACAGTCGCGTTGGCGGTGTGCGCGGATTTTTGTCACGCCAGTCACGCGGCAGCGGCGGCGGAACAAGGCGCTGACCTTTATGCCGCAGGCGTACTCATCACCGAAAACGGTTACGCGCCGGATACCGAAATCTTGCAAGGTTATGCCGGTACCCATTCGATGACCGTTTTAATGGCAAACCATGGCGGTGCGACCGGTGGCTGGGTGTCGGCAGGGCGCAGTGCGATCTGGGCGTCGGACGGTTCGCTGATTGCAGCGGCACCCGGCACGGGAAGTCTGTTGGTCGTTGCGCGCCGAGACGCTGACCGTTGGAGGGGGCACGTAGTGACGGTCGTGGAGGCTTGATGGGGTTCGAATTGCGTCCGGCAACCTCCCAGGATCTGGATTTCGCGCGCGACCTGACCTGCCGAACCATGCTCGGCTATTACATTCGGCATGATCTGTTATGGCAGGACGAAGCCTTTGATGTTGCCTGGGCGGGGCGTGAGAACTGGTTGATCTTTCGTGACGATGTCTTGCAGGGCTATGTGAGCCTGAGTCGTGATGCAAAAGCCCTTTATATCCGCGAGTTGCACGTGCTGGAAGCGTTTCAGGGGCGGGGTGCCGGTTCCTGGGCGATCGATCAGGTATTCGCCATGGCATGCAAGGAACGGCGTCCGGCCTTACGCCTGACAGTTTTTGAAACGAATCCGGCCAAAGCGCTGTACGAGAGAAAAGGGCTGAGGGTAGTCGGCCAAGACGAGTGTTTCCTGAGAATGCAGCGCGATGTCGATGAGCTCCATCGCTGAAACACGCTGGCGCCAAGCCTTTCAAGATGTATTGAAACTTTTTATATAGTGCTTGCCGCTAGGTCTGCCAGTCGCTTTTTGCTAAGGTGTCCGGCAACCCAATAAGACCATATCGCGAGGTGTCTGCTTGATTAGGGTGCTAGTAGTCGATGACCATGATCTCGTTCGTACAGGCATTACACGAATGCTGGCTGACATCGATGGCCTGCAAGTAGTCGGCCAGGCTGAGTCGGGGGAGGAATCCCTGCTTAAAGCGCGTGAGTTGAAACCCGATGTGGTGCTGATGGATGTCAAGATGCCCGGGATCGGCGGTCTTGAAGCCACGCGCAAGTTATTGCGCAGTCATCCGGATATCAAAGTCGTCGCGGTCACCGTGTGTGAGGAAGATCCGTTTCCTACGCGGCTGCTGCAGGCCGGTGCCGCGGGTTATCTGACCAAGGGCGCCGGGTTGCCAGAAATGGTCCAGGCCATTCGCCTGGTGTTTGCCGGGCAACGCTACATCAGCCCGCAGATTGCACAGCAACTGGCAATCAAGTCTTTTCAGCCGACCAACGATTCGCCCTTCGACGCTCTGTCGGAACGCGAGATCCAGATCGCATTAATGATTGTCGGCTGTCAGAAAGTCCAGATCATTTCCGACAAGCTCTGCCTGTCGCCAAAAACGGTCAACACTTACCGTTACCGCATTTTCGAGAAGCTCTCGATCAGCAGTGATGTCGAGTTGACGCTGTTGGCGGTGCGTCACGGCATGGTCGATGCCAGCCTCTGAAATGACCGAAGTCTTCGATCCAGGCGCTTTTTTGTCGACCGTCAGTGGGCGCCCCGGCGTCTACCGCATGTTCGACAGCGATGCTCGCCTGCTGTATGTCGGTAAGGCCAAGAATCTAAAAAATCGCCTGTCGAGCTACTTCCGTAAATCCGGTCTCGCGCCCAAGACAGCTGCGTTGGTCGCCCGCATCGCCCAGGTCGAGACCACCATCACGGCCAACGAAACGGAAGCCTTGCTGCTTGAACAGACGCTGATCAAGGAGTGGCGTCCGCCGTATAACATCCTGCTGCGCGACGACAAATCCTACCCTTACGTCTTTCTCTCGGATGGCCAGTTCCCTCGCCTGAGCATCCATCGTGGTGCGAAAAAGGCCAAGGGCAAGTATTTCGGTCCGTATCCCAGCGCGGGCGCCATTCGTGAAAGCCTGAGTCTGCTGCAAAAAACGTTTTTTGTTCGCCAGTGCGAAGACAGCTATTACAAGAACCGAACGCGCCCTTGTCTGCAATACCAGATCAAGCGCTGCAAGGCCCCGTGCGTCGGGCTGGTGGAGCCTGAGGTGTATGCCGAGGACGTTCGTCATTCGGTCATGTTCCTTGAAGGCCGCAGCAATGCGCTGGCGGACGAGTTGTCCGCGGGCATGGAAGAAGCGGCGATCAACCTCGAGTTCGAGCGCGCCGCCGAGTTGCGTGACCAGATTTCACTGCTGCGTCGGGTTCAGGATCAGCAAAGCATGGAAGGGGGCACCGGTGATATCGATGTGATCGCTGCGTTCGTCAATCCGGGCGGCGCCTGCGTTCACTTGATCAGCGTGCGCGGTGGGCGGGTGCTGGGCAGCAAGAACTTCTTCCCTCAGGTCGGCATCGACGAAGACGTTTCCGAGGTCATGGCTGCCTTTCTCGGCCACTACTTCATTACCAGTCCTGAGCGCGACCTGCCGAGCGAACTGATCGTCAACGTGGTTCACGAAGACTTTCCGACCCTGATTGCGGCCATCGAAGAGCTGCGCGGTCGCGAGTTGACGATCAGCCACCGGGTGCGCGGTACGCGAGCGCGCTGGCAACAATTGGCGGTCACTAATGCCGAGCAGGCGTTGGGCGCGAGGCTGGCCAACCGTCAACACGTCGCCGCGCGTTTCGATGCACTGGCAGAAGTGTTGAACCTGGACGAGCCGCCACAGCGACTTGAGTGCTACGACATCAGCCACTCAAGCGGCGAAGCCACCGTTGCGTCGTGCGTGGTGTTCGGTCCGGAAGGCCCGATCAAGTCCGACTATCGTCGTTATAACATCGAAGGCGTCACCCCGGGCGACGACTATGCGGCCATGCATCAGGCCCTGACGCGGCGCTTCAGCAAACTGAAAGATGGTGAGGGCAAGCTGCCGGACATCCTGTTGGTGGACGGTGGCAAGGGTCAGCTGTCGATGGCCCGCGACGTGCTCAATGAGCTGGCGGTGCCTGATCTGATTCTGCTGGGCGTGGCCAAGGGCGCGACGCGCAAGGCCGGCTTTGAAACCCTGTACCTCAACGACGCGGCCCACGAATTTACCTTGCGCGGTGATTCCCCCGCGCTGCATCTGATTCAACAGATACGCGATGAAGCCCACCGTTTCGCCATTACCGGGCACCGTGCGCGCCGTGGCAAAACCCGGCGCACATCGACGCTTGAGGGTGTTGCAGGCGTCGGGCCGACACGCCGTCGCGATTTGTTGAAACATTTTGGTGGATTGCAGGAGCTATCTCGTGCCAGCATCGAAGAGATCGCCAAAGCACCCGGGATCAGTAAAAAGCTCGCAGAGTTGATTTATGCAAATCTGCACAGCGAGTAGAATGCCACCTCACCTCGTAGCCAGTTGTGCCGATGAATATCCCTAATCTGATTACCGTTCTACGCGTCCTGCTCATCCCAATCTTCATTTTACTGTTCTACCTGCCTTACCAATGGAGCTACCTGGCCTCCGCCTCGGTCTTCGCATTTGCCGCCGCCACAGACTGGCTGGACGGTTATCTGGCCCGTCGTCTGGAACAAAGTACACCGTTCGGGGCTTTCCTTGATCCCGTAGCGGACAAACTGATGGTGGCCGTTGCGCTGGTGCTGCTGGTGCAAGAGCACGGCAACCTCTGGCTCACGCTGCCCGCTGCGGTCATCATCGGTCGCGAGATAGTCGTCTCGGCACTGCGTGAATGGATGGCCGAGCTGGGTGCACGCGCTCACGTCGCCGTGTCGAACCTGGGCAAATGGAAAACCGCCGCGCAAATGCTGGCGCTGGTGATCCTGCTGGCCAATCCCTCGGACTTCACCTTCTGGGTCTTGATCGGTTATGCCTTGCTGTTGGTGTCTGCCGGCCTGACATTGTGGTCCATGGTCCAATACCTGCGGGTTGCCTGGCCGCATCTGAAGACCGACGTGGAAAAGAAATAAAACTTTTTTGAATCAAAGGGTTGACGGGGCTTCTGGATTCTATAGAATGCGCCACACCAAGACGCGGGAATAGCTCAGTTGGTAGAGCACGACCTTGCCAAGGTCGGGGTCGCGAGTTCGAGTCTCGTTTCCCGCTCCAAGTTTGTACGCATTTGATGTCGCGCTACATGACAGCAAATGTTTGAGGCCGAGTAGCAAAATGGTTATGCAGTGGATTGCAAATCCACCTACGCCGGTTCGATTCCGACCTCGGCCTCCACTATAAACAAGCTCCGTAGATCTATGATTTACGGAGCTTTTTTATTTGCGCAGCCTTGCAAGATTTTGTCTTGAAAAGGGTATCTGCGAACTTGCTTCACCGGGACGGGATGTATATATTTCGTCCTCTGTTGCACAAGCCAGACAACTTCACCGCGCTACCGCCCGAATGGCGAAACTGGTAGACGCATGGGACTTAAAATCCCCCGCTCGTAAGGGCGTGCCGGTTCGATTCCGGCTTCGGGCACCATATCTATCAAAGGCCTGCATGAGGACACTCACGCAGGCCTTTGTCGTTTCTGCTTCGCAATTTTTGACAGAAGAACCTCGCCGACCTCAAACCTGGTTCTGCCAGACTCCCGTAGCAGCGGTGCGCCGAACGTAATCGCTAAAGTCGCGCGCGGGTCGGCCAAGTGCGCGCTGAACGCCATCGGCCAGTGGAGTGTTGCGACCGTCGAGTACCGTCGTGAAGAGGTACAGCACCAGGTTGATCAACCCGGCTGGAAGTTGTGCCTGTTCCAGGGCCTGACGATAGGCATCCGGCGGTACGGCGATGAAACTGATCTCGCGCCCGGTCCCTTGAGCGATCTCATCGACCGCTTGGGCAAAAGTCAGTGCCCGTGGCCCGGTCAACTCATAGAGTTGGCGTGAGTGCCCCGGTTGGGTCAGCGCCTTGACAGCAATTTCGGCAATGTCCTCCACATCGACGAAGGGTTCCGCGATATTGCCGACGGGGAGGGCCAGTTCTCCTTCAAGAATGGGCTCCAGAAAATGCGCCTCGCTGAAGTTCTGGAAGAACCAACTGGCCCGAAGGATCGTCCAGTCGACCCCGCTGTTCTTTATGACGCTTTCGGCTTGCTCCGCTTCAACCTCCCCGCGCCCGGACAGCAGAACCAGTTTGCCAACGCCGCTTTTGACGGCCTGGTCGGTAAACGCCTGGACTGTCTCGAGGGCGCCAGGGACGGCGAGGTCCGGTTGATAAGAAATGTAAACAGCGTGAACGCCATCAAGTGCTGCATCCCAGGTCGTCCGGTCTTCCCAGTCGAAGGGTGGATTCGCCTCGCGAGAACCGAGGCGCACGGCCAATCCCCCTGCTTTGAGATGCTGGGTAATCCTGCGCCCTGTTTTGCCGGTCGCACCGAGAACCAGGAAGGTTTCTTGAGTGGTTTTCATCGCGTTCAACTCCATCGGGTTAATGTGAGTGATGCTCACGTTAAAAAGATGATAATCGCTCATGTTTTGCCGTCAACCAACGTTAGAGAGGAATCCGACATACGGATGCAACCACTTGGGGGCGTTCGTGGGTGGTGCTAAGGTGAGTGCTTGTCATGTTATTGATCAGGAATCACGCCAGTGCGAAAGAAGGCCGCCTCCGGGCTCGAGCAATCTGTTGCAGAGCCGACCCGCCGCAATCCCACGCAACAACGCAGTCGCGAGCGGCAGGAGCGAATCCTGGCGGTGGCGACTCAACTGATCGCGACCAAGGGCAGCGACCAGGTAAAAATGAGCGAAATAGCCGAACGCTCCGAGATCTCGATCGGGTCGCTTTATCAGTACTTCCCTGACAAAAGCTCGGTCATTCGCACGCTAGCCGAGCGCTATAACGCCGCAAGCCGTCGTTGTATCGAAGAGGCGCTGTTGACGGTGCAGGATGCGCAAGGGTTGGCGGATGCCTATTCGGACCTGCTGGATCAGTATTACGAGATCGTTCAGGCCGAACCTGCGATGCGTGATATCTGGTCAGGCATGCAGGCAGACAAGCAACTGCTGGCGTTGGAGTTGGAGGAGAGTCGTGTGGCGGGCGGCTTGCTGGCCGATGCGATGCTGCGGGTGTTTCCAGGCAGCGATGCGCGGCGGGTTGCTGATTCTGCCTTTCTGATCTGGCAGCTGGGTGAGGCGACCATGCGCCTGGCCATTTCGTGTGCGCCTGAAGAGGGGCGGCGGTTGTTTGAAGCGTTCAAGCGTATGTCGCTCGCTGAAATCATGGAGCCCGCGAGCATGAATACGCCCGAGTCATCGACAGGACTGGGTCGAGCAAAGTCGACCCAGCTATCGAGTCAGCCCTCTAAACAAAAGGCTGGCCGGTAAAACCACGGGGTAACCGTTGCAACCCGGCCATGGCGGTAAGCCGTTCTACCCAGGCTGCTCGCCAGTCATTGGCGGTGTGAGTGACTTTGGCCTTGCGTGCAGCACGGCGTGCTGCGTTGCGTTCGGCTTTGCGCGCGTCCTTGAACGCGTCCGTGTTTCGGCAGCTTCTGCACTTTACGCGGGTCAATTCGCTGGTTGATGTGAGATTACTGCCTTTGTGACCGCAGGCCAGATGCCCGCTGACTTTGAAGTGAGTGACCATGGAGCGTCTCCTTCGCGACGTGTGATCGTTTGACCTCCAGCTAACGACGACGTTCGTTGGCTGTCCGACGGGCAAAAAAAAGGTCTGCATGCGGGCAGACCAGGGGATTACTTCAAAGGAGTAGCTCACTGTAAGGCGTGTGTTGTGAACGTTACGTGAAAAGAGGGTCGCAAAAAAAAGCCCAGCGCCAGGCCGGGTGGGGTGTGAAGCGCAGAATTATCAGACAGGCACGGGTACGGCGACGATGAAGTCACCGTTCATGCGTCCTGAATCAGGCCCTGTTCGCGAATCGCGGGTCCAGATCGAATCATCTGAACCGAGGAAGAGGCGGTTCGACCGGTTTTAACGAAGACAGGGTGTTTCGAATCAGTGGCGCGTCTTTTTCAATGTCGTTCAGGCGGTCACGAATTCTGAGGGCTGTCGGATGCCCTCCTTGATGATCTACCCAGTCGGCAATCTCCTTGCAGGCTGCGGCAAGTCGAGCCTGACGGGAGTCGAGCAGGGTAAGCAGGGTGGTGATGGACTCTTTTTCGGACATGGCAAACACCTCCGTTCAAGAAACCTGACAAATAGCAGCAAAAAGCCCGCTGGGTGCGAGCTTTCTGCCGATGGGGTCGCTGGTCCGTCAGCTGTTTTCAGTATAGACCCGGACTTCAGGCTTGTCGGGCCGTCACTTGTGACCTGGCATTGAGCAGCTGGCATTCACGTTGGGCTTCTTCTTCAAGATCGAAGCCATCACCGATGAAACCAAGAGTGCGGGTATCGGCAATTCGAAACCAGACTTCCGCGTCGGGTGGCGGGTGGCCGGTTTCTCCGGCTCGACGGCCATGAATGATGATCTTGTTGCATCGCGTCACAACGAAAATGTCTTCCATGGCGTCACCGCAGCTGATTCATGTCCACATCAACTATAGAAGTTCTTTGTGATCGTGCAAAAAATGGCCAGTCAGTTCGTCGGTTCGGCCGCCGCGATCATCTTCTCCAGAAACATGGCCAGTCCGACTTCCTCCGCCCTGAGGCCTTTTCGCAGCCTCGGCCGAGGCAGTTCGGCCAATGCGCCAAGCATAAAACCTTCGAGCACAGCCGGGTGGATGTAGCACTTGCGGCACACCGCCGGGGTGTTGCCGAGTTGCCTGGCAACGTTCTTGACCATCTCCACCACATGCCGTTTCGCGTCCGACTCAGGCTCCCACTGCAACTCGCGCAACACCGACAACGCCAGAGCGCTACCTGCCCAAGTGCGGTAATCCTTGGCCGTGAAGTCGGCGCCGGTGAGAGTTTGCAGGTAGGCATTGACGTCTGAGGAGCTGACGGTGTGTCGCTCGCCATTTTCGTCCAGGTATTGGAAGAGGTCTTGCCCGGGAATCTCCAGGCAGCGCTTGATGATGCGCGCCAGGCGTCGGTCTTTCACGGTGATCTGGTGCTCGACACCACTCTTGCCGCGAAACTGGAACAGGATCGCGCTGCCGTTGACCTCGACGTGACGGCTGCGCAGGGTGGTCAGGCCATAGGAGCGATTTTCCCGGGCGTACTGCGTGTTGCCGACCCGGATCAGCGTCGCATCGAGCAAAGTAATCACGGTGGCCATGACTTTATCTCGGCTGAAACCCGGAGCGTCCAGCAGTGCTTCAAGCTGTTTGCGCAGTTTCGGCAGCGCCAGGCCAAAGTCCCGCAGGCGCGAGTATTTGTCGGCATCGCGCACTTCGCGCCAACGCGCGTGATAACGGTATTGCTTGCGACCGCGAGCGTCACGTCCGGTGGCTTGCAAATGGCCACGTGGGTCGGCGCAGATCCACACATTGGTATAGGCCGGCGGCACGGCAAGGGCGTTGAGGCGTTTGATTTCGTCAGGATCGGTAATGCGCTGGCCTGCTGGATCGAAGTAGCAGAATTTGCCACGCAAGAGTTTGCGGGTGATTCCAGGCTGCGTGTCATCGACATAGTGCAGGTCGGGTGGCAGCACATCGGGCAGCGTGGTATCGGACATGGCAAGAAATCCTTGGCGACGAAGTCAGGGGGCCTGTACAGCCATTGACCACGCTCGGTCGCCGTGGTGCCGACGAATTTACGCCAGCACGGCCACCGCTTTGATCTGCGCCCAGAGTTGCTGGCCGGGGTGCACGCCCAGTTGGTCCCGGGAGTAGCGGGTGATGCGTGCCAGCAGCGGCGTGCCGGCAGCATTTAGTCGGATCAGCACGTGGGCGGCGTTATCGGCGCCGATTTCACTGATCACCGTGACCGGCAAGCGATTGAGGATGCTGCTGTGCTCGTCGCCTTGCAGACTCAGGCTGACATCCCGTGCCTGGACCTTGCAACGCAGTGCCTGGCCTTGGGTCATCGGAGCGTGCGTCACCCGAATGCTCAGGTCGGTATTGGGCAGTTGCAGCGTCAGCAACTGATAGTGCGGGTCATAGGCGCTGACATGGCCTTCAATCACCACGCCCGCATCGTCGCCCAGCGCCAGGGGCAAATCGAGACGCGCCAGGGTTTCGCCGATAGGTCCGCTGGCCAGCGCCTTGCCGTCGCTGAGCAGGACGAGGTGGTCGGCCAGTCGGGCGACCTCATCCTGTGAGTGGCTGACGTACAGCACCGGGATATCGAGCTCATCGTGCAGGCGTTGCAGGTAAGGCAGGATTTCGTTTTTGCGCTGGCTATCCAGCGCCGCCAACGGCTCGTCCATCAGCAACAGTTTCGGGCTGGTGAGCAGCGCACGAGCGATGCCGATTCGTTGCCGTTCGCCGCCGGAAAGGTGCTGCGGATGGCGGTCCAACAGATGACCAATGCCCAGCAATTCAGTGGCATGCGCCATGTCGACCCGGCGTTGCCGCTTGGGGATGCGCTTGAGCCCGAACTCCAGATTGGCCAGCACCGAGAGGTGAGGAAACAGGCTGGCCTCCTGAAAAACATACCCCAGCGCACGTTTATGCGGCGGTACGAAAATCTTCTTGTCACTGTCCTGCCAGACTTCATCGTTGACCTGAATAAAGCCCTGTTCGGCCTGCTCCAGACCGGCAATACAGCGCAGGCACGTGGTCTTGCCTGAACCGGAATGACCGTAAAGTGCCGTCACCCCGCGGCCGGGCAATTGCAGATCCACCTCAAGGGCGAATCCCGAATAACGCAGTTTCAGGCGCGTATGAATCATCGATCAGCTCCAGCCCATTTTGGTTTTACGGCTGGAATAGAGCGCCAGCAACACGGCAAAGGAGAACACCAGCATCGCCCCGGCCAGCCAATGGGCCTGGGCATATTCCATGGCTTCCACGTGATCGTAGATCTGCACCGAGACCACGCGGGTCTTGTCTGGAATGTTGCCGCCGATCATCAGCACCACACCGAACTCGCCGACGGTGTGGGCGAAACCGAGAATGGCCGCGGTGATGAAGCCGGGCCTGGCCAGCGGCAGAATCACGCTGAAAAAGGTATCCCAGGGATTGGCGCGCAAGGTGGCGGCCACTTCCAGTGGGCGAGTGCCAATGGCGGAAAAGGCGTTTTGCAACGGCTGGACAACAAACGGCATCGAGTACAGCACCGAACCGATCACCAAACCCGCAAAACTGAAGGTGAGCGTGCCGAGCCCCAGTGACTGGGTGAATTGGCCGACAAAGCCGTTAGGGCCGAGCGCCAACAACAAATAAAAGCCAATCACCGTGGGCGGCAGGACCAGAGGCAGGGCGACGATCGCCCCGACCGGGCCGCGCAACCACGAGCGGGTACGCGACAGCCATAACGCAATCGGAGTGCCGATGATCAACAGGATAACCGTCGTCAGGGACGCCAGTTTCAGGGTCAGCCAGATGGCGGAAAAATCGGCACTCGTCAGCGTCATTTAGAGTTGATAACCGTAGGACTTGATAACGGCGGCGGCTTTCGGCCCCTTGAGGTAGTCAACCAGCGCCTTGGCGGCCGGGTTGTCCTTGCCCTTGTTGAGGATCACCGCGTCTTGTTTGATCGGGTCGTGCATGTCGGCCGGAACGATCCAGGCCGAACCGCCGGTGACTTTGCCGTCTTTGTAGATCTGCGACAAGGCCACGAAGCCCAGTTCAGCATTGCCGGTGGAAACGAACTGATAGGCCTGGGTGATGTTCTGGCCTTCAACGATCTTGCCCTTGACCTTGTCAGTCAGGCCCAGTTTGGCCAGCACCTGAGTGGCTGCCAGGCCATAGGGCGCAGATTTCGGGTTGGCGAGGGAGAGGTGCTTGTATTCGTTCTTTTTCAGCACTTCGCCCTTGGCATCGACGTAACCCTCCTTGGCTGACCACAGTGCGAGCGTGCCGATGGCGTAGGTGAAGCGCGAACCCTTGACGGTGTCGCCTTCAGCTTCGAGTTTTTGCGGGGTGGTGTCGTCGGCCGAGAGGAACACTTCGAACGGCGCGCCATTCTTGATCTGGGTGTAGAACTGGCCGGTTGCACCGAAGGAGGTGACCAGTTTGTGTCCGGTGTCTTTTTCGAAATCGGCGGCGATGGCCTGGATCGGCGCGGTGAAGTTGGCGGCGACGGCCACCTGGACTTCGTCCGCCTGGGCGGAACCGAAAGCGAAGACGGCGAGCAGGCTTGCGAGGCAGGTCGGGGCAAAACGTGAGGCACGCAGGGTCATGAAACGGCTCCGTGACAGGCAAATGCAATGAGGGGATGAAACGCTATATATCGGAATATATAGCGAAATGCCTGTAAACGGAATGTGTCGGTACTGAGATTGCTCGCCACAAGGCTGCTGCTACAACAGCGTGCCTTACCGATGAAGCAACTTGGCCAAACCTTCCTCCGCCAAACGCCGAGTCAGCTCCGCCGTGCTCATTTCAATGCCCAGCGTGAATGCCTGCCCAGCCCAGAGATTGCTGAAATCCGCTTCACCCTTCGCCCGCAACGGCATCAATGCACCACCGGCCAAAGGGAATGCCGGGGCTTTATCGCTCATTGGCCCGAGTTCGCGCATCACCCGATTGAGGATTCCTCGTGCCGGGCGGCCGGTGAAAAGATTGGTCATCGCCGTCTCGCTTTCCTTGGCCGTGCGCAACGCCTTGTGGTGAGACGCGCTGACCTTGGCTTCCGGCGTGAACAGGTAAGCCGTCCCCACCTGCACCGCCGAAGCGCCCAGCAGAAAAGCTGCCGCCACCCCCCGCGCATCACTGATCCCGCCCGCTGCAATCACTGGCACTTTCACTGCATCGACGACCTGAGGCACGAGGGCGAATGTGCCCACCTGGCTACTCAAGTCATCGCTGAGGAACATCCCACGATGTCCGCCTGCCTCGTATCCCATGGCGATGATCGCGTCGCAGCCATGTTGTTCCAGCCAGATGGCTTCTTCGACCGTGGTCGCCGATGAGAGAATTTTCGCCCCGGTGGCTTTTACACGATCAAGCAGCGATTTTTCCGGCAGGCCGAAGTGAAAACTCACGACTTCGGGGCGGAATTCTTCGAGCACTTCGCAAGCGGCGTTATCAAAAGGCGCGCGATTGGATACCGGTGTGGGCGCTTCGAAATCGACGCCCAGTTCTCGATAGTACGGTTCCAGCAAATGCTTCCAGTCCCGAGCCCGCGGCTCATCGGCGGCCGGCGTCTGGTGGCAAAAATAGTTAATGTTGAACGGTCGCTGGCTATGTTGGCGGATCGCTTTCACCTCTTCGCGCAACTGCTCGATGCTCAGCAGTGCTGCGGGCATCGAACCCAGGCCGCCGGCGTTACTCGCGGCGATGACCATGGCCGAGCCGGTAGCGCCGGCCATGGGAGCCTGGATGATCGGCAGTTCAATGCCGAGCAGGTCAAGAATGCGGGTGTCTGGCCATTGGCTCATTTCAATGATTCTCCGACGGGTAGAACCGGTTTTTTACCAGCAATGGCTGACGCAGGGCCAGTCGACTTTTGTATCCGGGACGTTTTCCGGTAATCCGTGGAGAACCAAAAAAAAATGATAGCCGCACGTCATGGAAACGCTCGGCGCTTCGTTCGTTTGGCTAAAGTCTTGTACGGCGAGATGTTTCTTTGTGGTATTTCAATGCTCCCACCACCGGATTGATTCCATTGAGAGGCAATGATGTTCAAAGGTATTTTGATCGACAAAGACGACAGCGGTTACCGGGCCACGCTGCAAGATATCAATGACGATCAACTGCCCGAAGGCGATGTGACGGTGCGCGTGGCGTACAGCACACTGAACTTCAAGGATGGCCTGGCGATCACCGGCAGCAGCCCGGTGGTCAGGAAATTCCCGATGGTGCCGGGGATCGATCTGGCCGGTACGGTCGAAGTCAGTGATCATCCGGACTATAAGGTCGGTGACCAGGTCCTGCTCAATGGTTGGGGCGTCGGCGAAGGGCACTGGGGCGGATTGGCGCAAAAAGCACGCCTGAAGGGCGACTGGCTGATTGCGCTACCCAAGGAATTCACCGCGGCTCAAGCCATGGCAATCGGCACGGCCGGTTACACGGCGATGCTGTGCATCCTGGCGCTGGAACATAACGGTGTAACGCCTGAGCAGGGCGAAGTGCTGGTCACCGGTGCCAACGGTGGCGTGGGCAGTTTCGCCATCGCGCTGCTGAGCAAGCTTGGCTATAAAGTCGTAGCGTCCACGGGCCGCACCTCCGAACACGATTACCTCAAGCAACTGGGTGCCAGCGAGATCATTGATCGCGCGACGCTGTCCGAGCCGGGCAAACCGCTGGCCAAGGAGCGCTGGGCGGCGGTGATTGACTCAGTCGGCAGCCACACGCTGGCCAACGCCTGTGCCAGCACCAAGGCCAACGGCACAGTCGCCGCCTGCGGTCTGGCACAAGGCATGGACTTTCCGGCCTCCGTCGCGCCGTTCATTTTGCGTGGCGTGACACTGGCCGGGATCAACAGCGTGACCCAGCCCAAAGCCAAGCGGGTGGAAGCCTGGAATCGGCTGGCCAAGGACCTGGACTTTGCGTTGCTGCCACTGATCAGCCATGAAATCGGCTTGAGCGAAGCCATCGACGCCGCGCCGCGCTTGCTCGCCGGGCAATTGCGCGGGCGGGTGGTGGTCGATGTGAATCGCTGATTACAGGGTCTCGCGTTCAAGCAACTGACGCTTGCGCTCGACACCCCAGCGATAGCCTGAGAGGTTGCCGTCGCTGCGCACCACGCGGTGGCACGGGATCGCCACTGCAATACTGTTCGCGCCGCAGGCCTGTGCCACGGCGCGCACGGATTTGGGGGCGCCGATACGTTGAGCGATATCGGCGTAGCTGGCGGTGCCGCCCGCAGGAATCTCCCGCAACGCCTGCCAGACCCGCTCTTGAAAAGCGGTGCCGCGCACGTCCAGCGGCAAGTCCAGACCAATCGCCGGGGTTTCGATAAAACCGACCACCTTGGCAATCAAGTGCTCGAACGCGTGATCGGCGCCAATCAGATTCGCACGCCGAAACTTGTCCTGCAGGTCGCAGACCAGTTGATGCGGATCATCCCCCAACAGAATCGCGCAAACGCCGCGTTCACTTTGCGCCACCAGGATCGCCCCCAGGGAACACTGGCCAACGGCAAAACGGATGTCGTTGTTCTGGCCCGCCGCGCGGTAATCACCCGGTTTCATGCCTAGCAGTTGGTCTGCCGACTCGTAGAAGCGACTGTTGGAGTTGAAACCGGCGTCATACAGGGCATCGGTCACCGAGCCGCCATCGGCCAGGCGCTCGCGAACCTTGCGCGAGCGATGGGCTGTGGCGTACCCCTTGGGTGTCAGCCCGGTCACTGCTTTGAATACGCGATGGAAGTGGAAGCTGCTCAGGCCTGCTGCCTGCGCCAGTTCATTTAGCGCAGGCGGATTTTCGGCGGATTCGATGTGGCGGCAGGCGGCAGCTACGGTTGCCGCGTGTTGTGCGGCGACGTCGCTTTGATCTTTTGTGGCCCGTTTGCTCGGACGATAACCCGCCGCCCGGGCTTGTTCCGCCGTGTCGAAAAATTCGACATTCTGCGGTTTCGGCAAGCGCGCCAGGCTGCTGGGGCGGCAATAGATTCCGGTGGTTTTCACGGCATAGACAAACTGCCCGTCGGCAGCGGGATCCCGTGCAACGACGGCGGCCCAGCGAGGATCGTCCTCGGCGGCAATGTTTGTCGAATGAGTTGTCATGGCTTCATGTCCGTTGACCCGTTTTTTTCAGATTAACCAGCCCGCAACGCCGCCGCACTCCGAGTCTTGCGGTTGAATTCGAGGGTGTCATCCGGCAGTGCGAAAGGTGAAGTTGATCCGTTGCTCGCCCAGTCGCGGGTGATGGCCGTCCTTGATCGGCAAGACGCCGTGATAACGCAAACGATCGACGCCGCCCCAGACCACGATATCGCCGTGCAGCAACGGTATGCGCTGGCTTTTATCGCTACGTTCAAACCCGCCGAACAGGAACATGGCAGACAGTCCCAATGACACCGACACGATCGGTGCGGCGTAGGTACCTTCGTTCTTGTCCTGGTGCAATGACATCTTGGCGCCGGGAACATAGCGGTTGATCAGGCAGGAATCAGGGATAAAATCTGCAAACCCCGCTTCCCGTGCCGCCGCTTGTGCCAGTTCGAAAAACACGTCAGGCATCTCGGGCCAGGGTTGTCCGGTCTGTGGGTCATTGCGCGTGTACTGATAACCGCTGCGGTCAGTGGTCCAACCCCAGGTGCCGCAACTGCTCAAGGCCACCGACATAGTAAAGCCGCCGGGCGTGACCATCTGCCGGAACGGTGCGGCCGCGAGAACCGCTTCCAGTGCCGGCAGCAACTGCTCCAGCCGGGGCAGGGCAAAGCCGCGCAAGACGCAGGACTGTTCACCGATCTGCTCGCGCCTGGGCTCCTGCTCGGGTTCGGCATCGGCAAACAGATCGAAGGTGGTCGGGCTCATGGGGTCATAACGCATCGTGAAAGATGATTCCAAGGGTATGCCGTTTTCCACTATGCAGGCGACTCACGCCGTGACGCATCGTCACTCGGTAATAGCCGCGAATGCCTTTGACCGGGCGCTGGCTCACGGCAAAGATCACACCATCGCCTTTCTTCAGGCCGATCACCTGCGGGCGTGACTGCATACGCGGGCGTTGTTCGGTCAGCACAAACTCGCCGCCGGTAAAATCTTCGTCCGGTTCTGACAGAAGAATCGCCACCTGCAGCGGGAACAGGTGTTCGCCGTACAGGTCCTGGTGCAAACAGTTGTAGTCCTGCGGGCCATATTGCAGCAACAACGGAGTCGGGCGCTCCTGACCGGCGGCATGGCAGCGTTGCAGAAATGCTTCGTGGGTTCCTGGGAAACGGGTCGGCAGGTCCATGCATTCGTACCAGCGATTGGCGATCGGCACCAGTCGAGGGTAGAGCGCACTGCGCAAGCGGGCGACCGTGCCCGGCAAGGGGTAGTTGAAATACTTGTATTCGCCACGGCCAAAACCGTGACGCGCCATGATCACTTGAGAGCGAAAGGGCATTGACTGGGCGTAGAGGCCGCTGACCTCGTCGCAGGCCTCCACACTCAGCACCGACCTGATGACGGCGCAGCCATCCCGATCGAGCTGTTGCTCCAGGGTTGCCCAGTCCAGCGCATCGAGGGTTTGCTCGATCATCGTTGAGCCTCACGATCGAGCAATTGCCGTTTGCGCTCCAGTCCCCAGCGATAACCACCAAGACTGCCGTCCTGGCGCAACACCCGATGGCAAGGCACGATAACGGCCACCGGGTTGGCTCCACAGGCGTTCGCCACCGCCCGACAAGCGCTGGGCTGACCGAGGCATTGGGCGATATAACGGTAGCTGGCGGTTTCGCCGACAGGGATTTGCCGCAGGACTTCCCAGACTCGCCGTTGAAATACGCTGCCGCTCAGGTGCAGCGGGAGATTGAGTGCGGTGTGTGGGTCTTCGAGGTGGCGCAGGGTTTGCTCCAGGGCTGGCATCAAACCCTCATCGCGCTGCGGGGGTGGCGGGGCAGGGAAACGCCGCGCCAGATCGCGTTCGAGCGTGATCAAGTCGTCGCCGAGTAGCAATGCGCACAGGCCCTCGGTGCTGAACGCCAGCAACAAGACGCCAAGGCTGGAAGTGCCGCTGAGATAGCGAATCGGGGAAGTAGACATGTTCTGACTCCTTAACCAAAGGTCGAGGTGGCCAGTCTAGGGAGCGCCAAGGGAGTGAACACTCCGGCGTTTGCGGTCGAATTCAAAACGGGCGCGGAGCATGACGTCCTTGTTGTCGCTCCGGGTGCCGGGTCGGGCTACAGCGCTTTGCTGACGGCGATGTCGCTGATGACGTCTTCGCTCGAACCATGAATGGCGTCCAGCGCGGCCTTGGCTTCTTCTTCAGTGCCTTTTTCGAGCTGGGCAAATTCGAAGCGGCGTTCGCCGTTGAGTTTGTATTTGATGACGTACTTGGTCGTTTGGGCCACGGTCATACCTGCTTTTATTCGTGTGGGAACGTGGCTCAGCTCAGTTTCGTGCTGGAACGACGGATGATCTTGATCGAGTGTGTCAGGGTCGGTTTGCGGGTCACGCTGATCGGCCGGCGGTTGACCGTGTCGATGGTGATGTTCCAGAAACCGGTGCTCGGCGCTGTAATCCGGGCCGGGAAAGTATCGAACGCACCGCCGTGATAAGTGTGACGGCCGCCGTTCTTGAAGCTGCGGAAGTTGGCGTCGTTCATCAAGCGGATGTTGCATGTTTGGGAGCACTGGATGACGACGATGTCGTCTTCGTTGAGGTGCTCGCGCTGGTGGATAAATTTCATGAGGCGCCTCCAGAAGGGCTTTTTCTACAAAATCAAAACGATAGCATGGGCGATTGGCGCAGTTTATCAGCCCGAACAGGTTATTATCCGGTCGTCGAGGTTCGCTTTGACAATTAAAAACAGTTATTCGGAATTTAATGAGCGATAAACGCTGCGAGCCTCGGAGAAAATCAGCATTTGTGCTGTCGGAGGGTCTTTATCGGAGGTTTTGTATGAAGTGGGGTGTGTGGGTCTTGCCGTTGGCATTGGTAGTGAGTGGCTGTGCGAGTGTTTCGGAAATCAACCAGACGCTGCCAACCATGAACGTCATCTCAGGCAAAAAGCCCAATGAATACGCGCAATGCCTGGTTGAAAAACTGGCCGACAGTCGTGGCGCCCTGCAACTGGAGTCAACCAAGGACGGGATGCGCGTCATCGTGCCGGCGAAATTTTCGTCGGCCCCGGCAGCCGTATTCGACATAGAAGACCGCTCGGGTGGCAGCGGTATTAAGCTGCACGAGCGTATGTCCAATGTGCCGGTGCGTCCAAAGGACGTTCAGAAAGCCGCCAATGCGTGTATTTCTGGCTGATAGACTGGTCACTGTCGATACTGATGCCGTCAAAGCGATGCTTTGGCGGCATTGTCATTTCTGGAGCCGAGCATGAAGCGAGAGCAGATACGGGAACGCCATGCAGAGGGACTGATCTCTGCCACCCACGTCATTCAAAATCCGGCGAACCCCGGGGAGTGGATCGTGTTTTTCAAGAAAAGCGCCGGGCGCAGTTATTTCCTGGTGGATGATAATGATGAGGTCGAATCGTTTGGCCGTCTCGACGATTTGATCGAGACTGTGCGCAGCCTCGGGATCAAATTCGCCGAAATTCACATGTAGGGCAGGGCGCCTTACTTGCAGACCACCACGACGCTGCGGTTCTTGAAGTTACCGACATCGACACCCAGGGTCTTGTCGCTTTCCTTGGTGGAAGGCGTTCCGTCGGTACCGACGATCCGGTAGCCGGTGCCCGCACAAGAGGCATCGGCTTTTTCGTAACAGGTGGCCCAGGAATTGGCTTCGCCGGAGCAGTCGATTGCCAGACCTTGCTCGCCGTTGTTCAGGTAAGTCGTTTCGGAAGTGGCGCAACCGGTCAAAGCCAGGATCGCAATCAGGGGCAAAAATTTAGTCATGTCGTTGTCGTCGTCAGGATGATGGGGCTAAGCGCTGTGACAGCGCTGGCATCAAAAGGTTATAGCGAATGGCCACTTGTTTGCACCCGGCCACAAAAAAGCCCTGCTGGATGGCAGGGCTCTGCGAATGCCGCAGGAGATCAGTCCTGACTCTTGCCGCGTCGCTTCGGCGCGGGGGGGGTGTAGTCGAGCACCGACGCCACTTCAATCGCCATCGCTTCGCTGGGTAACGGCCCGGAAACATCTTCGCCATTTGCGGCGGTAATGTGCCACTGGCCATCTTTTCCTTTGTCGACCGTGTACCCGTTGATGATTTTTGCTACGGTCATCTAGTCTGTCTCGTTCACTGGTTCAAAGTCGCCATGATACCGGCAAATGCTCGCATTGGGGGGCGATAAGCGTATGGTGGTCCAGTTTGTCGGCCTCTTTGAGCTACGCTGATTTGACCGCGTGAAAATGCGGATGGAACTATCCGCGGGAATATTTCTCTATGATGGCATCGGTTAGCCAGCGCGGGGCATTGTAAGGTGCACGCCGCCTGATTAGACTGCGCCGAAACTCGTACACACAGCCCTTTCAAGGACTTATATGATCAAGAAATGCTTGTTCCCAGCAGCCGGTTACGGTACTCGCTTCCTGCCAGCGACTAAAGCCATGCCCAAAGAAATGCTGCCGGTGGTAAACAAGCCACTGATCCAGTACGGCGTCGAAGAAGCACTGGACGCTGGTTTGACTGAAATCTCCATCGTCACCGGTCGCGGCAAACGCGCCCTGGAAGACCACTTCGACATCAGCTACGAGCTGGAAAACCAGATCAAAGGCACCGACAAAGAGAAATACCTGGTCGGTATCCGCAAGCTGCTCGACAACTGCTCGTTCTCCTACACGCGCCAGACCGAAATGAAAGGCCTGGGCCACGCGATTCTGACCGGTCGCCCACTGATCGGCGACGAACCGTTCGCCGTGGTGCTGGCGGATGACTTGTGCGTCAACCTCGAAGGCGACGGCGTCCTGACCCAGATGGTCAAGCTGTACAAGCAGTTCCGCTGCTCGATCGTTGCCATCCAGGAAGTCGATCCGCAAGAAACTCACAAGTACGGCGTGATTGCCGGTGAGATGATCCGCGACGACATCTACCGTGTTCACAGCATGGTCGAGAAGCCAAAACCTGAAGATGCACCGTCGAACCTGGCGATCATCGGTCGTTACATCCTGACCCCGGACATCTTCGACCTGATCGAACAAACCGAGCCAGGCAAAGGTGGTGAGATCCAGATTACCGACGCCCTGATGAAGCAAGCCCAGAACGGCTGCGTCATGGCCTACAAGTTCAAAGGCAAGCGTTTCGACTGCGGTGGCGCTGAAGGCTACATCGACGCGACGAACTTCTGCTTCGAGAACTTCTACAAGACTGGCAAGGCTTACTGATAGCGTTTGACTCACTTGTATTGGAAAAACCCCGACTTGTTCGGGGTTTTTTTTGATCGCTTAAAAGCAAATCATTTCCGCCAGGAAATACTTTTCCTGTTGCCCGATCGATTACGCATTGTCATTAATGAAACTGACTAAACCTTGGCAAGGGAGTGTTCAAGGGTTAGTCCGCGCAGCATTGTTGAACGCTTCGTGAATTTTTCGCTGGTAACAGGGAGTTGGGCTAATGACGATAGATGCGGCGATTCATAGCGGAGCAAGATCAAAACGCTGGTTAGGCCTAAGCGTGCTGATGCTGCCCGTCTTGCTGGTAACCGTTGACAACACGGTGCTTGGATTCGCGTTACCAAAGATTGCTGAGGCCCTGCGTCCGAGTGCTAGTCAGCAGTTGTGGATGATCGATGCGTATTCGCTGGTATTGGCGGGAGTGCTGGTGTCGATGGGTAGCCTGGGAGATCGAGTTGGTCATCGTAAGTTGTTGCTGGCTGGGTCCTTGGGTTTTGCCATTGTGTCGGTGCTAACCGCATATTCCGATACAGCCACTCAACTGATTGTCGGGCGAGCTTGTATGGGGATTTTCGGGGCGATGCTGATGCCCTCAACGTTGGCGTTGATACGTTCGGTGTTCGAGGATCGAGAAGAACGCAGAGTAGCAGTCGCGATCTGGGCAACGACGTTGACGGTCGGCTCGGCACTCGGGCCTTTGGTGGGCGGGGTGTTGCTGCAGTTCTTTGATTGGGGCGCGATTTTTCTGTTGGCGGTTCCAGTCCTGATTCCGTTGTTGGTGTTGGGGCCGTTATTGCTCCCGGAGTCGGAGCGTGATGCGTCGGGTCCACTGGATCCGATCAGCATTCTCCAGTCGATGGTCGCACTGGGTGGCATCGTTTACGGTATCAAACATGGCGCCAGTGAGGGTGTTGACGGGGTCATGCTGGGCACCTTTGTGGTCGGTGCATTGGCGGGCTGGATGTTCGTTCGGCGGCAGTTGCGTCTTCCTGTACCCCTGATGGACATGACCCTGTTTCGCAACGGCACCTTCAGCGGGTCTGTTCTGATCAACCTGATAAGTCTTGCGTTCCTCGTCGGCTTCGTTTTCTTCACCACGCAGTTCTTGCAGATTGTCCTTCAGATGTCGCCCTTGAGTGCGAGTCTGGCGTTGGTGCCGGGGCAAATCATGGCTATCGTGGTCGGGATGGCGGTCGTGCCGGTCGCGCAGCGGGTACCCGTGCATGTGTTGATACCGGTTCTGATGGCCTTTGCCGGCGCGGCGTTTTTGCTGGTGGCCAGCATGGGCAGCAGCCTCGCGGTGTTGGTAGCGGCGTTCGCGTTGCTGAACATCGGAGTAGGCGCTATCGCGACGGTTTCCAATGACGTGATCTTGTCGGCAGCACCACCGGCAAAGGCGGGCGCTGCTTCCGCCATCAGTGAAACCGCTTATGAAGTAGGCGTGGTGCTGGGAACGACCGTGCTTGGCGGTCTGGTCACGGCCTACTACCGCGCAGGCCTGCAGCTTCCGACGTTTTTGAGCGACATTCAGACGACGCTGGCAAGTGAGACGCTGTCTGGTGCTCATCATGTGGCGTCAGGTCTGGCGGGTGATCAGGCACAACAGTTGATGCAGCAGGCAGGAGGTGCATTTGAAGGTGGAATTGCGTTGGTTTCGTGGGTCGCTTTCGGCCTGGCGTTCATGGCGATTCTGATCGCCTGGCGCACGTTGCGGTTACCAAAAGCTCAGCCGGCAGAATGTCATTGATCGAAAGCGTAAGGCTCGAACGGTTGGTGTTGTCCATCTGTATAACGGCAGAAGCTTGCTCAATAAGCGTCTGCGGGTATGCTGGTTGCCTGCCGAGGAGATTGAAAATGGCCTACGATTTTGACCTTTATGTGATTGGCGCCGGTTCCGGCGGTGTACGGGCTGCGCGTTTCGCTGCCGGTTTTGGCGCGAAAGTGGCTGTGGCTGAAAGTCGTTACCTGGGTGGTACGTGCGTGAACGTCGGCTGCGTGCCGAAGAAGTTGCTGGTCTACGGCGCGCACTTCGCCGAAGACTTCGAGCAGTCTTCCGGCTTTGGCTGGACGTTGGGTGAAGCGAAGTTTGATTGGGCAACGCTGATTGCCAACAAGGATCGCGAGATCAATCGCCTGAATGGCATTTACCGCAACTTGCTGGTCAACAGCGGTGTGACCTTGCATGAAGGCCACGCCAAAATCGTCGACCCGAACACGGTCGAAATCAATGGCGAGCGCCACACAGCCAAGAACATCCTGATTGCTACCGGCGGCTGGCCGCAGATTCCGGAGATTCCGGGGCATGAACACGCGATCAGTTCCAACCAGGCGTTCTTCCTCAAAGAGCTGCCCAAGCGCGTTCTGGTGGTGGGCGGCGGTTACATCGCTGTCGAGTTCGCCGGGATCTTTCACGGGCTGGGCGCCGACACCACGCTGTTGTATCGCGGCGAACTGTTCCTGCGCGGCTTCGACGGTGCGGTGCGCAAGCATTTGCAGGAAGAGCTGACCAAGCGCGGCATGAACCTGCAATTTAACGCCGACATTGAGCGTATCGACAAACAGTCCGATGGCAGCTTGAAGGTGACACTCAAGGACGGTCGCGAACTGGAGGCGGATTGTGTGTTCTACGCCACCGGGCGCCGGCCGATGCTTGACAACCTCGGGCTGGAAAACACCGGCGTCAAACTCGACAAGAAAGGTTTCGTCGAGGTCGATGATCAGTATCAGACTGCGGAGCCGTCGATCCTGGCGCTTGGCGATGTGATCGGCCGTGTCCAACTGACCCCCGTCGCTCTGGCTGAAGGTATGGCAGTGGCGCGCCGCTTGTTCAAGCCGGAGCAATATCGTCCGGTGGATTACAAGATGATCCCGACTGCCGTGTTCAGCCTGCCGAACATTGGCACTGTCGGTTTGAGCGAGGAAGAGGCGCGCGAAGCTGGCCACGAGGTGCAGATTTTCGAAAGCCGTTTCCGCCCGATGAAGCTGACCCTGACCGAGTGCCAGGAGCGCACGCTGATGAAGCTCGTGGTTGATGCGAAGACCGACAAGGTTTTGGGTTGCCACATGGTCGGGCCGGATGCCGGTGAGATCGTTCAGGGCCTGGCGATTGCCTTGAAGGCTGGCGCGACCAAGCGCGATTTCGACGAAACCATCGGCGTGCATCCTACAGCCGCCGAAGAGTTCGTCACCATGCGCACACCGGTAGCCGGTTAATCGTTCTTTTCGCTCTCTGATGCGTCTGGCGCTGTTGCAATGACAGCGGCCAGGCGCAGGCTTTCATCGAGGTTCGCCTGAGTCTTGAGCAAATCGATTTCCAGCGCTTTGTTTAACTGCGACTGCTCGTCGACGCTTTGCTTGAGCGACTGACTTTCCAGCAGCGCGGCACGTAAACGCTCCTGGAGGAGGGTGCGTTCGCTGTCGATGCGGTTGACCTGCTCCAGCAGTTGATCCTGGCGGCTGTGGGTGTGTTTGAGTTGCTCTTGCAATAGTCCCAGTTCACGCAGTGTTCCACGGTTTTCGGTGAGCAAGCGCTCGTTGTCGCGGTGCAATTGAGTGATTTCGTCCTGACGAACCAATGCGCTTTGCTGGGCCTGGCGCAATTCCATCTGAATCTGCTGCACCTGACCTTCGTGGCGGCTGTGCTCCTGCTCGCGTTGTTCTTTGACTGCGTTGCGGTAGTGTTCCAGGGCATCGCGCGCGTGCAGGTGCTTTTCTTCCAGTGAGCGGATCTGCTCATCCTTGTCTTGCAAGCGTAATTCGAAATCGGCCAATGCCTGGTTCAGTCCGGCGTTGCGGGTTTGCTCGGCTTGCAGGATGGAGCGAGTTTCTTGCAGCGCTTCGGACTCCTGGGTGAGTGCCAGGCTTTGAATCTCGTATTGCTGGTGCAGTTCAGTGTTGGCTTGCCGGGCTTCGGTCAGCTGGATTTCCAGCGCCTTTCGTTGCTGATCGAACTGCGCACGTGCCTGGTCGATGGGTTCTTGCGCTTGCTCCTTGAGGCGCTGCGCCAGACGCGAGACCAAGCCTGCCAGCTCGTCATCAATGGGTTCTGAAGGCGCTTCGGCGCGTTCGCTGCCGTCATCCAGCTCCTTCAGATAGCGGTGAATGGTGGTTTTTGAGCCGGTATTGCCCATCTCGATCCGTACTGCATCGATGCTGGGGTTTTCGCCACGGGCAAGGATTGCCAAACGTGCCGCCTGCACTACCGCTTTATTTACGCCGCCACGAGCCATGTGTTCTCCTACGATTTCGTACTGTGGTACATGCCACAAAAGTACGCAGTGTACCATCATGAATAGGAAGATAAAAAATGTAAATTGTTGATGCGGGATATACTGGTATTACCCCGCGTGATACGCCGTGTTACAGGTTTTACTTCACCAAAGAGGTACATTTTCGAGAGATAAGCCCATGACCGATCTGGATCGCTACCTGCAAGCCGCCACCCGCGACAACACGCGTCGCAGCTACCGGGCGGCCATCGAGCATTTCGAAGTCAATTGGGGTGGTTTCCTGCCTGCGACGAGTGACAGCGTGGCGCGTTACCTGGTGGCCCATGCGGGCGTGCTGGCGATCAATACGCTGAAGCTGCGTTTGTCAGCGCTGGCGCAGTGGCATAACAGCCAGGGTTTCGCCGATCCCACCAAGTCGCCGGTGGTGCGCAAGGTCTTCAAGGGCATCCGTGCGCTGCACCCGGCCCAGGAGAAACAGGCCGAGCCATTGCAACTGCAGCATCTGGAGCAAGTGGTTGCGTGGCTGGAGCAGGAGGCGCAAACAGCCAGGGAGAAAAACGATCAGCCGGGATTGCTTCGCGCCAGACGTGACACTGCGCTCATCTTGCTGGGCTTCTGGCGTGGCTTTCGCAGCGATGAGTTGTGTCGCGTGCAGATCGAACACGTGCAGGCGAGCGCCGGCTCGGGCATCACCCTCTACCTGCCACGCAGCAAGAGCGATCGCGAGAACCTCGGCAAGACTTACCAGACTCCCGCCCTGCAGCGCCTCTGCCCGGTGAACGCCTACATCCAATGGATCACGGAAGCTGCGCTGGTCCGTGGGCCGGTGTTTCGCGGAATCGACCGCTGGGGTCATTTAAGCGAGGAGGGATTGCACGCCAATAGCGTGATCCCTTTGCTGCGCCAGGCCCTGGAACGTGCCGGCATTTCGGCCGACCACTACACCAGCCATTCCCTGCGACGCGGTTTTGCCAGTTGGGCTCATCAGAGTGGTTGGGACCTGAAATCGTTGATGAGTTATGTGGGTTGGAAGGATGTGAAGTCTGCCATGCGCTATGTTGAAGTGAGCCCGTTTCTCGGGATGGCCCGAGTCGCTGAAAAGCCTTTGGCGCGCTAGATAACGTTTTCTTCTATTAATACTGTCCGCTAATAGCGAAAACCAATCAGCAGCATGAGCTTTGCCAATGAGCCAGGCGGCGATCGAGTGGGTAGGATTCACCCCATCAACTTCTCAACCAAACTTTTCAACCCTGACGGAGAGTCATCGATGCCTATCATCAACAGCCAAGTTAAACCGTTCAAAGCTGACGCCTTCAAAAATGGCGACTTCGTAAAAGTGTCGGACGCTGATCTGAAAGGCAAGTGGTCTGTCGTGTTCTTCTACCCGGCCGACTTCACCTTCGTTTGCCCGACCGAACTGGAAGACCTGGCTGACAACTACGACGCGTTCCAGAAACTGGGCGTCGAGATCTACAGCGTTTCCACCGACACCCACTTTGCCCACGCTGCCTGGCACAACACTTCGCCAGCCATCGGCAAAATCCAGTACACCATGATCGGCGACCCGACTCACGCGATCTCCCGCAACTTCGACGTGCTGATTGAAGACGCTGGCCTGGCAGACCGTGGCACCTTCGTGATCAACCCAGAAGGCCAGATCAAAATCGTTGAACTGAACGATGGCGGCGTTGGCCGTGACGCTTCCGAGCTGCTGCGCAAAATCAAGGCTGCCCAGTACGTCGCTGCTCACCCAGGCCAGGTGTGCCCAGCCAAGTGGAAAGAAGGCGAGGCCACTCTGGCTCCGTCCCTGGACCTGGTCGGCAAGATCTAAGTCTGTGAAAGCATCATCAGGGCGGGTTTCCGCACCTCAGTAAGCTGCAACCGCCCTCAAAAACGCCCGGGCGAGATTCGCTCGGGCGTTTTTTTTACGAATTCAAAAAGGAAATCGCCCGTATGTTGGACGCCAATCTTAAAGCCCAGTTGAAGTCATACCTGGAACGGGTCACCCAGCCGATCGAGATCATTGCCTCCCTCGACGACGGTGCGAAATCCCAGGAAATGCTCGCGTTACTCAAAGACGTTGCCAGTCTTTCCAACCAGATTACGTTGCTCGATAACGGTGACGATGCACGTAAACCATCGTTCTCGATCAACCGCCCGGGTGCCGCTATCAGCCTGCGTTTTGCTGGCATCCCGATGGGCCATGAATTCACTTCGTTGGTGCTGGCCCTGCTGCAAGTGGGCGGCCACCCTTCGAAGGCCAGTGCTGAAGTGATCGAACAGATCCGTTCTCTCAAGGGCGAGTTCAGCTTCGAGACGTACTTCTCGCTGTCCTGCCAGAACTGCCCGGACGTAGTCCAGGCGCTGAACCTGATGGCGGTGCTGAACCCGAACATCCGCCACGTCGCCATCGACGGCGCGTTGTTCCAGGCCGAAGTCGATGATCGTCAGATCATGGCCGTGCCAAGCATTTACCTTAACGGCGTGAACTTCGGCCAGGGCCGCATGGGCCTTGAAGAAATCCTCGCCAAGATCGACACCAGCGGCATCGAGCGTCAAGCCGAGAAAATCAGCGCCAAGGAAGCTTTTGACGTATTGGTCGTCGGTGGTGGCCCGGCCGGTGCTTCGGCAGCGATCTACGCTGCTCGTAAAGGCATTCGCACCGGTGTGGCAGCTGAACGTTTTGGTGGGCAGGTGCTCGACACCATGGCCATCGAGAACTTCATCTCCGTGCAGGAAACCGAAGGCCCGAAACTGGCGGTGGCGCTGGAAGAACACGTCAAGCAATACGACGTCGACATCATGAACCTGCAGCGCGCCGACAAATTGGTGCCGGGCAAGCGCGGCGAGCTTCACGAGATTCACTTCGCCAGCGGCGCGACCCTGAAAGCCAAAACCGTGATCCTCGCGACCGGTGCGCGGTGGCGTGAAATGAACGTCCCGGGCGAGCAGCAATACCGCAACAAAGGCGTGGCGTACTGCCCGCACTGTGACGGCCCGCTGTTCAAAGGCAAGCGCGTGGCGGTGATTGGCGGTGGCAACTCCGGCGTCGAAGCGGCCATCGATCTGGCGGGCATCGTGTCCCACGTCACGCTGCTGGAGTTCGACGTGCAGTTGCGCGCCGATGCGGTCTTGCAACGCAAGTTGCACAGCCTGCCGAACGTCACCGTGATCGCCAGTGCGCAAACCACTGAAGTGTTGGGCGACGGTCAGAAGGTCAATGGCCTGCGCTACAAGGATCGTCAGTCTGATGAGCTGCGTAACGTAGAGCTGGAAGGGATCTTCGTGCAGATCGGTTTGCTGCCCAACACCGATTGGCTCAAAGGCACCATCGAGCTGTCGCCTCGCGGCGAGATCATCGTCGATGCCCGGGGTGAAACGTCGATGCCGGGCGTGTTCGCTGCCGGTGACGTCACCACCGTGCCGTACAAGCAGATCGTGATTGCAGTAGGCGAGGGCGCCAAGGCTTCGCTGAGCGCATTCGATCACCTGATCCGCACCTCCGCGCCGGCTTAAACGCCAACGCTGAAAACACAAAAAACCCATGAGCGATCATGGGGTTTTTTGTGCTTCACAAATTCCCAGTGTGGGAGCGAGCCTGCTCGCGATAGCGGACGGTCAGTCACATCCATTTTGAATTTACCGAAACCATCGCGAGCAGGCTCGCTCCCACAAGGGGGATTAGTGGTGGAGTTAGAGCGGAGCTGGCTGAATGATTTCAACCCAGTAAGCATCCGGGTCCTTGATGAACGCCAGGCTCTTCATGCGCCCGTCGTTCAGGCGCTTCTGGAAATCGCAGCCCAACGCTTCGAAACGTTCGCAAGCCGCACGGATGTCCGGCACGGAGATGCAGATATGGCCGAAGCCGCGCGGGTCGGTGTTGCCGTTGTGATAGGCGAAATCCGCGTCGTTTTCGGTGCCGTGGTTGTGGGTCAGTTCGAGAATGCCAGGGATCGAATTCATCCATTCGGTACGGGCGGCAGCATCGGCCGGAATCTGGTTTTTATCCACCAGCGCCAGAAAATACAGACTGAATTCAGCTTCCGGGAAGTCGCGTTTTTCCACCAGCGAGAAACCCAGGATGCGCGTGTAGAAATCCAGGGACTTGGTGATGTCCTTGACCCGCAGCATGGTGTGGTTGAAGACGAACTTCTGGGTGGCGGTGTCAGGTTGAGCAGTCACGCCGGGGAAAGTGTTCAATTCGTGCAGGCTCATGGGCCCTCCGGAAAATAAGTGGGGCTAACGAATGGCGACAATGATACGCAAGGGCTGGGACATCACCAAACGCAAAGAGTGGGCTATTGCCTGACGGGCGGGTGAGGCTCAGACTTTACGGTTCAATCCGTGAGTGCTCATTGCAATGATCCGATTCTGTAAATCGACTTTCCTGCTGTTCTATCTGCTGTCAGTTGTTACCAGCGCCCATGCTGATGCACCGGTGGTGACCTGGCCGAATGGCTGGGAGGTCGAAGCCGTTCCGCAAGATGATGCCAAACCAGGGGTATCCCGGCAGCGCGCGGTGAAAGTCGACCAGGGTGGCACGCCGGTAATGGTGATGGAGTTGACCATGACTCAAGTAGAAAGCGGTCATCAGGTCAATCTGGAGGGCGTGTTGCTGGAGATGCGCAAGTCGGTGCAGAAGGACTTTTTTCAAGGAGGCTATCAAAGTGTCTGCAACAAAATTCATCCGGCGACCTTGAGCCGCTTATCAGGATTGGAAACTACCTGCACGATTACACAGAATGGTCGACATGTGCTGTCGCAAACATTGGTCGCGGCGGTGGACGCCGATAAGGCTTATGTTTTTTCCTACGCGGGGCAGGCTGAGGCTTATAAGGCAAGTGAGGATGAAATTGTGGCGGCTCGTAACAGCTTAAAACTTTAGTTGAGGGTTTACGTGACTGCAGATTTCAGCGCGATCTGAAGTCTTTAGATACCCAAACGGATTAAGCATAAAGTTTAGTCGACAAGTAGCGAATTAAACGACTCCCCTGGTTGCATTTAGAGGTCGTCCATAAAAAAGCCCTGCGTTGGCAGGGCTTGTTTTATCACCGCGATTGCTTAGCCTCGCAGCCAGGAATCTACGGTAGCGGCACCGTACTGTTCCTTCCAGGCTTTCAGGCCACGGTGGTTGCCGCCCTTGGTTTCAATCAGCTCACCAGTGTGCGGGTTGTGATAAACCTTGACCACGCGAGCGCGGCGGGTTTTAGGAGCTGCTGCCGACAGACCGGATTTTGCCGGGTTCGGATCGAGGATGGCGATGATGTCGCGCAGGCTTTTGCCGTAGGTTTTCATCAGCCCCTGGAGCTTTTCTTCGAATTCGATTTCTTTCTTGAGCCCGGCATCATTCTTCAGCGATTCCAGCTGCTTGAGCTGTTCTTGAAGGGCCTTTTCAGCGGCACGAAATTCAGCGAGTCTGGACAAATTCATTACTCCAATAGTGTGTTTGGCTGATACCAACCGCAAACAAAGCTATAAGCCAAGAGCCTTGAAGCGACTCGGTGATAGTGGCTCACCTGCCAATTGTGCACAGGCATGAAAAATTGTAGTAGTTAATTGGCCAAGAGTAAATCCTGTCTTTTTCTTCATGTAACTACAGTAGTCTTTTGATTCAATTTGGTGCGCCGCTTCGTTGCCTCGGCGCTTAAAACCGCTGGTTAATGGTGCCTTAATGCATTAATGAACTCTGCGCCGGGCATCGGTCGACCAAATAAATAACCTTGCAGGAAGTTCACACCCTGGGCAGCCAGATAGTCACTTTGCTCCTCGGTTTCCACGCCTTCAGCCACGATCCCCAGATCAAGCTTGGCCGAGAGTTCGATAATGCTGTCCAGAATGTGCCGGGAAAGTGCGTCAACGCCGATCATAGCGACAAAGCTCTGATCGATTTTCAGGAAGTCCACATTGAACTGGCGCAGGTAACCGAGGCTTGAGTGACCCGTGCCAAAGTCATCGATAGCGATCATCACGCCCAAGGCGTGGAGCTGCTCGAACAATTGGTGCGTGATGGCCGTCGGCTCGATCAGTTCACGCTCGGTCAACTCCAGCACCAGGTGGATGGCACCGGGCGCGAAGGCACTGAGAAACTCCCGGCAGTCCTGGACCAGGTCCAGGTCCTTGCAATGGCTGGCGGTGATGTTGATGCCGATGTGAAACGGTCCGTCGAACGAGGCAGCGGCAGGCGCCAACAGCGCAGAGGTCTGCCGCATCAGGGCGCGGGTCATCGGCACGATCAACCCGGAATGCTCGGCAAAAGGAATGAACAGGTCCGGGCGCACCAGGCCTTCCTTTGGATGATTCCAGCGCATCAACACCTCGGCCCCGGACCACGTTTTGGTATCGCCGTGCACCACGGGCTGAAAATACGGAATGAACTCGGCGGCCTCCAGTGCGCGCTGCATTTCATGGCTGGGGGACGACGAGCGCATTTGCAGGACATGTCCGATTGCGCCCGAGACCACTCCGAAGAAGATCAGCAAACTGAACAGCGACGGGTATTCGCTGCTCATGTAGCGCCAGGTTTCACCCTCGGGGAAACCGGCCGCGACCGTAAAGGCATAGCGCGTGGACGTCTGCGTGCTTTCGGCCACGGGAAGGGTAGGCAGGGAGCCTTCGTGAACCTTGCCGTCGGCCGATAACCAGACAGGGCCGACTTGCAGCAACAGCCATGTCTTGCGCCCAATCAGTCGCAACACGTTGCTTAAGTGATAACCGTCCAGGGTGGTCAGCGCCCCCCGATTGCCTTCACTTAGCCGATACACTAGCAACGCGGTGCCGGGCGTCACTGGGTTGCCGTTCATCAACCACAACTTGCCCTGGGTGTAGTCGCCCGGATTGACCGTCTCCTGAAAATCACCGAACAGCGAACTGCAATAGAGGTTGTTATCCCATACCAGGTTCGTCGAGCGCACGAACGGTCGGCGTGTGACCTGTTCGCGCAAGGCCAGTTTGACGTTGTAACAGGTCTGGCCGGCCAGCGGCAGCAGTTCGCGTGCGGCCTGGGCGGTATTGTCGAGCATCAGTTCGAATTGGCGGATGGCTTCTTCGGACGTCAGCTCAGTGCTTTGCTTGAGCGCACGCTCAGCCTGCATATAGAGGATGACAACTCCCAGCAGCACCGGGAGTAACCCGCTCAAAACGGTTATTGCCATTCGTTTACCGCGTTTGTGGCGGGTTTTGGCGTTCAGTGGCATTCGCAAAGCCTGTGACGATGGGATACGGCTCTCAAATGCTGGGAGGACAACGGCACGCCTCCCAAAAAGAGTTCAAGTAGTGGGCATGATAGATGGCCGTTGATACTTATGCCGCTCAACGATAATCAAGGCTTGTAGCCAGCTGGATAAACGCCAGCGTTGCGGGCGACGATTGACGCTGGTCGAGCACTGCCAGACCGACCTGCCGATTGACGGCGGGTGACAGCGGTTTTTTCACATAGCGGCTGTCGTTGTCGTCGGGCAATGAGCCTTCGGCGACCACGGTCACGGCGTCACCACGGCCTACGGTGTCGAGGGTGCTGAGCAACTGCGAGCAGCGATAACGGATGTTCGGTGTCAGCCGGGCCGCACTGAACAGCCGTGAAACCAGCTCCGAAGACCCGGCTTCGGTCAGCACGAACGGGTCGTGACACAAGTCGCTCAGGCTCAAGCTGTCGCGACCCGCCAGCAGATGATCGGAGGGCAGCAGCGCGACCATCCGGTCTTCGATCAGCGTGAAGGTATCGAAGCGTTCTTCAGGCAGCACCACGAAGCCGATATCGATTCGTCGCTCTTCCAGCCACTGGATAATCTGCCGGTCCGGACCTTCGTCGATGTGCACTTCGATACCGGGGTGAGTGGCGCGGTAGTGCTGCAGGATCTGTGGCAGCAGTTTGATCGACGAGGTCGGGCCGAA
Source organism: Pseudomonas sp. LBUM1669 (assembly GCF_059695705.1). Taxonomy (NCBI): domain Bacteria; kingdom Pseudomonadati; phylum Pseudomonadota; class Gammaproteobacteria; order Pseudomonadales; family Pseudomonadaceae; genus Pseudomonas; species Pseudomonas sp. LBUM1669. The sequence continues at coordinate 3,090,917 of NZ_CP166784.1, forward strand.
CGAGCCGATGCGCAGGGTGCCACGCTTCATCCCGCGAGCATCGGCCGCTTCCTGGCGCAAGGTGTTGGCCAGCCCGAGCATTGCCCGGGCGCGCGATAAGAGCTGTAGACCGATGTCGCTCGGTTCGACTTGTGACTGATGGCGCCGGAATAACTCGACACCCAATTCCTGTTCCAGCGACTTCAGGGCGTGAGACACCGCCGATTGGGTAATCCCCAGCCGGTTGGCCGCCGCCGTGAAACCTCGCAGTTCGGCGACCAGCGAGAAAATCTCGAGTTGTGTCAGGGTCATGAGTCATTACTCATTTTACGATGATCATGCATTAGTCGAATGATACGTCATCTTTTCTGGATTGAAGCCCTGACGCCTTATGACTGCTTATGCGCAAACAACCTCTTCGGACGTGCCGGTTTACCTGAAACTCGCTGCTGTCACCATGATCTGGGGCGGGACGTTTGTGGCCGGCCGGTTTCTCGCGGACAGCCTCAGCCCATTGTTCGCCGCCAGCCTGAGATTCCTTCTGGCCAGCGTGGCATTGCTGCTGTTTTTGCTGCTGGCCCGCGTGCCACTGGCGAAACCGAGCGCCAGGCAGTGGCTGCAACTGGCGCTGCTGGGGTTCTTCGGCATTTTCTTCTACAACTTGTGCTTCTTTTATGGACTGCATTACATCAATGCATCGCGTGCGTCATTGATTGTGGCGCTGAACCCCGCCGTGATCGGACTGGCGTCGTGGCTGCTGTTCAAGGAGCGCTTGAGTCGGGCAAAGGTTATCGGAATTGCGGTGTGCATCGTCGGGGCGAGTCTGGTGATCGTCAGTCGAAATCCGCAGCTGCTGGCCGACAATGCCGACGCCTGGGTCGGCGACCTGCTGATTTTCGGCTGCGTGCTCGGCTGGGGGATTTACTCGTTATTCTCCAAAGAGCTGAATCACTCTCTGGGGCCGGTGCAGACCGTGACGTATTCGATTCTGCTCGGCACGCTGATGCTGTGGGTGACCAGTGCAGTACGGGGTGAACTTAGTGTCAGCGCGCTCATCAGTCTCGGTCCGCAGCAATGGTTGAGCCTGATGTACCTGGGCGTATTGGGCTCGGCGCTGGCCTACATCGGTTATTACGATGGCATTCGCCGCATCGGGGCAACGCGTTCGGGGGTGTTTATTGCCCTGAATCCGCTGACCGCGGTGATCCTCGGCGCGTTGTTGTTGGACGAGCAGTTGACGCTGGTGATGTGCCTGGGAGGAGGGCTGATTCTTTCAGGGATTTACCTGTGCAACAAACCCCTTGCGCGAGCAGGGAAAAAGGGGATTTGATACAGAAGGCGGACAAACCTATTTACGCTGTGTAGAATCGGGTTACGCATACAATAATAATCGTCTTCTGTCAGCAGAAGCCTCGCCCGCATCAGCCTTGGGTCGACAATGAAAAGTTTTGGGTTTCAATTGATCTACGGTGACTTCCTCGCCCGCAGCGTGCGGGGCATCTCCTGCGCGCCACCCGCCGGCTTCAGCATTCTTAGCAACTAACGATCCGTTAATTCTAAAAAATGATGAGGCGCCAAAATGGCAGATTTATACGAAAACCCAATGGGCCTGATGGGCTTTGAGTTCATCGAGCTCGCATCGCCGACCCCGAACACCCTGGAGCCGATCTTCGAGATCATGGGCTTCACCAAGGTCGCGACCCACCGTTCAAAAGATGTGCACCTGTATCGCCAGGGCCAGATCAACCTGATCCTCAACAACGAACCGCACAGTGTTGCTTCGTACTTCGCGGCCGAGCACGGCCCGTCGGTGTGCGGCATGGCGTTCCGCGTCAAGGATTCGCAACTGGCCTACAAGCGTGCGCTGGAAATCGGTGCCCAGCCGATCCACATCGAAACCGGCCCGATGGAACTGAACCTGCCGGCGATCAAAGGCATCGGTGGCGCACCGCTGTACCTGATCGACCGTTTTGGTGAAGGCAGCTCCATCTACGACATCGATTTCGTGTTCATCGAAGGTGTTGACCGCAATCCGGTCGGCGCCGGTCTGAAAATCATTGATCACCTGACCCACAACGTGTATCGCGGTCGCATGGCGTACTGGGCCAACTTCTACGAGAAGCTGTTCAACTTCCGTGAGATCCGTTACTTCGACATCAAGGGCGAATACACCGGCCTGACCTCCAAGGCCATGACCGCCCCGGACGGCATGATCCGTATCCCGCTGAACGAAGAATCGTCCAAGGGCGCCGGGCAGATCGAAGAGTTCCTGATGCAGTTCAACGGTGAGGGCATCCAGCACGTGGCCTTCCTCAGCGATGACCTGATCAAGACCTGGGATCACCTGAAAAGCATCGGTATGCGCTTCATGACCGCGCCACCGGAAACCTACTACGAAATGCTCGAAGGCCGCCTGCCGAACCACGGCGAGCCGGTCGATCAACTGCAATCGCGGGGGATTCTGCTGGACGGTTCGTCCGAGTCGGGCGACAAGCGTCTGCTGCTGCAGATTTTCTCGGAAACCCTGATGGGCCCGGTATTCTTCGAATTCATCCAGCGTAAAGGCGACGATGGTTTCGGCGAAGGCAACTTCAAGGCACTGTTCGAATCTATCGAGCGGGATCAGGTTCGTCGTGGCGTACTCGCTACCGAGTAAGCCGCTACACCGCTAAACCTGTAGGAGTGAGCCTGCTCGCGATAGCTACCTTTCAGTCAACATTGATGTTGAATGTGAAGGCGCTATCGCGAGCAGGCTCACTCCTACATTTGGTTTTGTGTGGGGCTTAAGGTTTGCGATGCCGAACCAGGTGTTTGAACCCTTCAAACACCAGCACCACCACCGCCAGCCAGATCGGAATGTAGGTCAGCCACTCCCCGGGCTTGATGCTTTCCCCAAGCAGCAACGCAACGCCCAGCAGCAACACCGGTTCTACATAACTCAACAGCCCGAACAGACTGAACGGCAACAACCGGCTGGCGATGATGTAGACCACCAGCGCCGACGCGCTGATCACCCCGAGTATCGGGATCAGCAGCGACAACCACGGGTGTTGATCAAACACGCCGAAACCCTGTTCGCCACTCTGCACAAACCAGAACGCCACCGGCAGCGTCAACGCCATGTCCAGCCATAAACCACCAAGGTTGTCGGCGGCCAGGCGCTTGCGCAGGATGAAATACAGGGGATAGCCGATGCAGACCAGCAAGGTTGCCCAGGAAAAACCCCCGACCTGATACACCTCGTTGATCACACCGAGGCAGGCCAGCACCACGGCGATTTTTTGCAGATACGAGAGGCGCTCGCCATAGGCGATCCGCCCGGTCAGCACCATGGTCAGCGGCAACAGGAAATAGCCGAGCGACACATCCAGGCTGTAGCCGTTGAGCGGCGCCCACATGAACAGCCAAAGCTGCACGCCGAGCAAGGCCGAGGAGGCGATCAGGCCGGCGATCAGTTTCCGATTCCCGGCGATGCGCCGAAAAATCTCGAGCACTCGTTTCCATTCGCCGGAAACCACCATGAACACGGTCATGCACGGCACAGTCAGCAGCATGCGCCAGCCGAAAATCTCCACGCCGCTCAAGGGCGTGAGCAGCGAGGTGTAGTAATACATGACGGCAAATAGCACTGAGGCCGAGACCGATAAAGCGATACCTTTAGACAAACTGCCCTCGCGAGGTTGGACGTGAAACGGGCGCAGAGGATACGTGGTTTTCGCGTTCAGTATTGACTAACAGATCAATATCGATCGAGTGCGAGAACGGCGCTGCGGTCCTAGCTCAGAAGACGAATCGGCTCACCCGCCGACCACGCTTGAATGTTCTCGATCATCTGTGAAAAGAACTGATGGTAGTTCTGTTGACTGACATACCCGACATGCGGCGTCGCCAACACATTGTCCAGCGTTCTGAACGGATGATTCACCGGCAATGGCTCCACGTCGAACACATCCAGCGCCGCCCCCGCCAGCCGGTTCTTCTGCAACGCCTTGATCAGCGCAGCTTCATCGACAATCGGCCCGCGGGCGGTGTTGACCAGCAGCGCCGAGGGTTTCATCCAGTCCAGCGCCCGGGCGTCGACCAGCCCCCGGCTGCGATCACTGAGCACCAGATGAACCGACAGCACATCGGCCTGCTCGAACAGTTCCTGCTTGCTGACATAGGTCACGCCCACTTCAGCGGCACGTTCAGCTGTCAGGTTTTCGCTCCACGCGATCACCCGCATCCCGAACACCTGACCAAACTGCGCGACACGTTTGCCGATGCTGCCAAGGCCGAGGATTGCCAGCGTCTTGCCGTGCAAGTCGCCACCCAGGCCTTGCTGCCATTTTCCGGCGCGCAAGGCATTGGCTTCGACCACGAGGTTGCGGGTCGCCGCCATGATCAACGCCCAGGTCAGTTCCGGAGCGGCGTGTTTGTAGCTGTCGGTGCCACTGACCTGGATGCCCAGTGCCGCAGCGGCCTTGAGGTCCAGCGCGGCATTGCGCATGCCGCCGGTGACCAGCAGTTTGAGTGTCGGCAACTGGCGCAGAAGGTCTTCATCGAAGCGAGTGCGTTCGCGCATCACGCAGATCACCTCGAACTTGCCCAGACGCTTGGCCAGGGTTGTGTTGTCGGCGGGGTAATCATGTATAAAACTCACCTCGCCGAGGCTGTCCAGCACGGACCAGTCGACCACGTCACGGGCCACGTCCTGCCAATCATCGATCACCGCAATCTGCACCGCCATCAGCTACCTCATTAACGCACTGGATTGGTTTTGTTCAGCCAGTCGAGCAATGCCTGGTGGAATATCGCCGGTTCTTCCATCTGCGGCGCGTGACCCATGCCGGGAAATTCAACCAGTGTGGACTGCGGAATCAGTTTTGCCACTTGCTTGCCGAGCACGTCGTAATGACCGAGCTTCGCCTTGACCTCCGGGGAGGCAATGTCACTGCCGATGGCCGTGGTGTCGGACGTGCCGATCAGCAACAGCGTCGGCATCTTCAGGTCCTTGAATTCGTAATACACCGGCTGGGTGAAGATCATGTCGTAGATCAACGCCGAGTTCCAGGCCACTTGCGTGTGCCCCGGGCCTTTGTTCAGGCCGGCAAGCATATCGACCCAGCGATCAAATTCAGGCTTCCAGCGGCCACCGTAATAGGTGTTGCGTTCATAGGTGCGGATGCCGTCGGCGCTGAGCTTCAGTTCGCGCTCGTACCATTGATCGACAGTGCGATACGGCACGCCGAGGGCTTTCCAGTCTTCCAGGCCAATGGGATTGACCAGCGCCAGTTGCTCGACCTGATCGGGGTATTGCAGCGCATAGCGCGTGGCAAGCATGCCGCCGGTGGAGTGCCCGAGCACGCTGGACTTCTGGATGCCAAGGGCTTTGAGCAGTTGCTGGGTATTGGTCGCCAGTTGCTGGAACGTGTACTGATAGTTGTCTGGTTTACTGGAGGTGCAGAAACCGATCTGGTCCGGCGCGATGACCCGGTAACCGGCTTCGCTCAGGGCTTTGATCGAACTGTCCCAGGTGGCGCCGCAGAAGTTTTTGCCGTGCATCAACACCACGCTGCGCCCGTTGGCCTTGCCGTGGGCGGCGACGTCCATGTAACCCATCTGCAGGGATTTGCCCTGGGACTCGAACGCGAAGTGCTTGACCGTGTAGGGGTACTCGAACCCTTGGAGTTCCGGTCCGTATTCCGGGCCTTCGGCATGCGCCAGAACAGGCAGTGCAGCGGTCAGAAACAGGCAGGACAGCCAACGGGAAAGGGCAAGGGACATGGGTGAACTCCATAGGAAACCCGCCGATGCTGGATCGACATGATTAGGGCGACATTAAACACAGGCAATCGCCGCCGCCGATCGTTCAACCGATCCAGCCCAGCGTTGCCAGAGTCAGCACGCCATAACGAGCACCTTTGGCGAGGGTCACGATCAGCAAAAACCGCCCCAGCGGCTCGCGCATGACGCCGGCCACCAGCGTCAGCGGGTCACCGATGATCGGCACCCAACTCAGCAGCAATGACCAATGACCGTAGCGTTGATAGTGTTTTCGGGCCTGTTCCAGATGGCGCGGGCTGACCGGAAACCAGCGCCGGTCGCGAAACCGCTCGATGCGACAGCCAAGCCACCAATTCACCACTGAACCGAGGACGTTGCCCAGCGTTGCGACGGCCAGCAGCAACCATAGCCAATACTGCTCGCTGAGCAACAGCCCGACGAGCAGTGCTTCGGATTGCAACGGCAGCAGGGTCGCGGCACCGAATGCCGCGAAAAACAGCCCGATGTAGGCGCCGCCGATCAATGGGCCGGGTAGTCCGCCACCACCACGTCAGTGCCGTCCTTTTTCAGGCCGATCACTTGATAGGCATCGCTCATGCCGTCCATTTCCATGCCGGGCGAACCCATGGGCATGCCCGGCGCCGCGACACCCAGCAAGTCATCGCGTTTGCTCAAGGCCAGGACTTGATCTGCTGGAACATGGCCTTCGACGAACTTGCCGTTGATCAGACCGGTGTGACAGGACGCCAGGCGCGGCGGCACGCCGTGCTGTTGCTTGAATTCACTCATGTTGGATTCGACGCGGTCTTCAACCTTGAAGCCGTTGGCCTCCAGGTGGCTGATCCATTTTTTGCAGCAACCGCAGTTGGCGTCACGGTGGACTTCGATCGGGACCAGGTCGGCGGCCTGTGCCAGGGAAGAGATGAATAGGGCGCTCAGGGCGACCAGACGCAGGTGGGTTCGCATGGGGGGCTCGTCTCTGGATTGTGGCCAAAAAAAGATGCATTTTGACCAGTTTAGCTAACGTCTAGGCAAGAGATTGTTTCGAAGTAATACTGCCAACGCTGAACCATTGTGGCGAGGGGGCTTGCCCCCGTTGGGCTGCGAAGCGGCCCCATAACAATCGACGACTGCTGCGCGGCCGAACGGGGCAAGTCCCCTCGCCACAAAAGCTCCTCACCAGACCAAACTCCCCGGCCACAGGGAGTTTGTGTCATTCAGCAACAGTCAACGAACCTTGAACCGCCCCATGATCGAGCTGACACGCGCATTGGCTTGCAGCAGTTGTTGGGTATTGAGCTCGCTGGCCTGGCCGCTTTTCACCAGTTCATCCACCATGTGGCGGATCTGCACCATGCTGCGGTTGATCTCTTCGGTCACCGCACTTTGCTGCTCGGCGGCGGTGGCGATCTGCGTGCTCAGGCTGTTGATGTGGCTGACCGAGCCGGCCATTTCATCCAGGCCCGTGTTGACCCGCGCCGTGGCATCGGCGGCAGACTGGCAACTGGCCTGGGTATTTTCCATGGCGGTCACTGACGAACTCACGCCTTGGGTCAGGCGCTTGAGCATTTCATTGATTTGCGAAGTGCTGGCTTGCGTGCGGGCGGCGAGGGCGCGGACTTCATCGGCGACGACCGCGAAACCGCGACCTTGCTCACCGGCCCGGGCCGCTTCGATCGCGGCGTTGAGCGCCAGCAAGTTGGTTTGCCCGGCAATGGCGCCAATCACCCCGAGAATCTCGGTGATGCGTTGCGCATCCTCCTGCATGCTTTCGACCTTATGGGTGGCGCTTGCCACTTCATCGATCAGGGCGATCACGCTGCTGGACGCTTCACCGACCACGACCCGTGAACGGTCGGCGTTCTCGTTGGCGCGCTGGGTGAAGGCCGCCGTTTCGGCGGCGTTCTGTGCGACGCTTTCGGCGGTCGAACTCATCTCGGTGATCGCCGTGACCGTCTGATCGGTTTCAGACGCATGACGCACCAGAATCTGGCTGGTGTGGGCGGAGGTCCGTTGCAGGTTGTCCAGGCTGGATGCCATGGCGCCGGTGGCCTGGGTGACTTCGCCGATCATGTTCTGCAAGTAAATGATGAAGGCGTTGACCGAGTGCCCGATGGCGCCCAGTTCGTCTTCGGCGCGGATGGTGATGCGCTTGGTCAGGTCGGCATCGCCCGCGGACAGGGCGTCGATGTTGGCTTTGAGGATTTTCATCCGCTGAATCAATTGGCGAATCGCGTAGATCTGCAGCAACACCAGCAGGATCACCATCGGGATTTGCAGCAGGCTCAGTGTGCTGAGCACATCGTCACGCTGGGCGGTGATCAGCTTGGTCGGAAGGGCCGTGGCGAGGAACCACGGTGTGCCTTCGATCGGGCGCATGAAGAAGGTGTTGGCTTCACCGTTGTTGTCGAACTCGACCCGCTGCGACTGATCACGGTTTTGCAGGCCGGCCTTCACTTGACTGGCAAATGGCGAGTTGCCGGCCAGTTCACTGATGTTCTTCAGCACGATCGGCCCACTGATCCGCGAGCTGTTGCTGATGATCTTGCCGTCGGCTTCAACGATCAGCATTTCGGCGCCGAGGTCTTTTTCCTTGCGCGCGATCAAGTCATTGAAGAAGCCCAGCGTCACGTCGATGGTCGAGACGCCATACGCCGCGCCATTTTTCTGAATGGCCATGGCGCAGTTGGTCCGTGGCTCGGCGCTGGCGTCATCTTTATAGGCTGCCGCCCAGGCGCATTGGCCGCGCGGGGTTTGCATGCCGCCCTTGTACCAGGTCTGGTCGTAATAGTTGGGGGCGGCATCGCTGTTCCAGAACGTATTGACCGCCAGCTTGCCCGAGGCGTCGCGGTGCCAGAAGGTGCTGAACTTGTTGCGTGCGGCCTCACGCTGGCCGGGTAACGGCCAGATACCGCCACCGAACACTTTCAACTCGCCGTACTGATCGACCAGGCCTGGCAGCACCGTGTCGATGGCGGCGCTGTCGAGCAACGGAATGGTCTGGGTGATGCTGCGCTGTTGCGCCTGAACCTTGTTCAGTTCGCCCTGAATTTGCTCGGCCACTTCGGCGATGCGGTTGAGGGCCACCTGTTCTTCGGTGTGACGAAGCTTGGGGGCGACCAACTGGCTGATGCCGACGACTGTCAGGACGAATAACAGCAGGATGAACAGGACCAGAAACAGCGTGTAGCGAGCCTGGATGGTGCGGAATGCGGGCATGGTACCGGTCCTTGTGCAGCGTTCTTATTGTGGTTTTTCTGTATGAAAATCGGCGCTTCGAAGAGCTATCGGCTTGCAAGGGGCGAGCTTTAGGTACTGGCGTGCTAGAAAGGGGCGGGGTGACGAGCGGTCAGGGGGCGAACAGTGTCGATGTTGATACAAATAAACTAACCAAGACGTACAAAGAGGCTGATTAGTTGTCTAAACCACTTTTAAAAAGTCTGTGTAGACCCATGAAACAAGGCACTTGGTGCTTTGTATCTAATATGTACAAAAATTGTAAAAACTGGAAATAATTGTTGGTATGGCTAGTTGCCACGCTGATACTTGCCCGCTCTAAAACTGGACTAAACAAGGAATTTTTTATGGTCACGCAGTCGGGAGTTCATTCATGACTATCGGCTATACAGGGGCCTGGACGCCCAAGGCAGGGTTGCTGGTTCAGGATACGGGCGGGGGCAAACCTGTCACCCACAGCGCCAGGGTCAAGCAGATGCTGGCACTGGTGGGGACCAATCCAAACGCGCTTAATACTGCGAAAATGGATGAGCAGAAAATCCACCGAAACGTAAAAGGTTTCGATCCGGAAAATGTCTCGGCCAAACAATTGGGCAATCTCAGTGCCTTCCTCAGAGGTCGAGGTCTGATTTCCGATATTACGGCGATGACACTGATGAATGCCGGTGACAAATTTAACCGGTTCGGGGTGCAGAACGACCCGGATGCAAAATTCAATGCGCTGGAGTATTTCGCCACGCAACTCGACACCATCCAGAACAACAGCATCAAGGGCGACAAGTACGCCATAGGGCTGATCCCGGAATACAAGACGGCGATTTACGTTCTGCAGAACCTGCACACTTACGGCAAGGGCAATGGCACGTCGGTGCCTACCGACAAGGGCGTCAACGCCAAGGCCTGACGTTTTTAGCTGGCCCACTCACGTCCCGAGTGGGCCGGCTTCGGTTACCGGTGAAGCAACTTCATGACTTCCTCCGGGTAACGCAAGCCTGCGGTCGCATTGGCCGGGAAGATCGCTTCCAGGGTGTGCAATTCGTCGCGGCTCAGCTTGACCTCCAGTGCAGCAACGTTCTCTTCAAGGTATTTACGCTGTTTGGTCCCAGGAATCGGGATCAGGTAGTCACCTTGCGTCAACACCCAGGCCAACGCCAATTGGCCCGCCGTCATACCTTTGTCGGCTGCCAAGGCTTGTACCTGCTGCACCAGTAACAGATTTTTCGCGAAATTTTCCCCTTCAAAGCGCGGGCTGAAGCGACGGTAATCGTCGGCGGCAAAGTCATCCGGGCTTTTCAGTGCACCCGTCAGAAAGCCCCGACCCAATGGGCTGTAAGGGACGAAGGCAATGCCCAGACGCTGGCACGCGGCCAGGCAACCGTTCTCTTCCTGGTCGCGGCTCCACAGCGAATACTCACTTTGCAGGGCGCTGATCGGATGAACCTTGTGCGCCCGTTCCAGCGTGGCCACTGATGCCTCACTCAGCCCCAGGTAACGCACCTTGCCGGCTTTGACCAACTCGGCCATGGCGCCGACGGTTTCCTCGATGGCCACCTGCGGATCGATCCGGTGCTGGTAATACAAGTCCAGTGTTTCAACGCCCAGGCGCTTGAGCGTGCCGTCGATAGACGCGCGAATGTACTCCGGTCGGCCGTTGACGCCCCGGGCGCCGGGGTTGGACGGATCGCGGACGATGCCGAATTTACTGGCCAGGAACACCTGATTGCGCTTGCCGACGATGGCCTTGCCGATCAGCTCTTCATTGGTGTGCGGACCGTACATGTCAGCAGTGTCGAGCAGGTTGATCCCCAACTCCAGCGCCCGATGCAGGGTGGCGGTGGCTTCGCGGGTATCGACACCGGTCGTATAGAAATCGGTCATGCCCATGCAGCCCAGACCGATGGCAGAAACCTGCGGACCGTTTTTGCCCAATTGACGTGTTTGCATGAAATCAACTCCCTGTGGTGTAAGCCCTAGTGTTGACCTCGACAGAACCAAGATAAACCGGCTAAAACTGCTATCACTGTTTGCAATTTCTAAATAATTAACCGGAACGCCTGACAATGGACCGTTTTAACGCCATGCGCGTGTTCACCCGAATCGTCGAACTGGGCGGCTTTGCCAAAGCGGCGGACAGCCTGCAATTGCCCCGCGCTTCGGTGACCATCCTGATCAAGCAACTTGAGGCTCACCTTGGCGTGCAACTGCTGCAACGGACCACGCGGCAGATCAGCCTGACCCTCGACGGCGCAGCCTATTACCCACGTTGCGTGCGGTTGCTGGCCGATCTGGAGGAAACCGAAGCGGTGTTTTCCGCCGCCCGCCACAACCCCAAAGGCCTGCTGCGAGTGGACATGCCGTCCGGGATCGGGCGTTTGATCGTGATCCCGGCATTGCCGCAGTTCACCCGCCGCTATCCGTTGATCGAACTGGATATCGGTTTGAATGACCAACCTGTCGACCTGATTCGTGAAGGCGTCGATTGTGTGCTGCGCGGGGGGGCGGCGCTGGATGATTCACTGGTGGCGCGGCCGCTGGTCATGCTCGACCAGATCACCTGCGCCAGCGCCGAATACTTGGCGCGTCATGGAACCCCGCAAAATCTGGCTGACCTTGAGAGCCATCAAATGGTGGAGTATTTCTCCAGCACCACCGGTAAGCGCTACGGGCTGGAGTGCGTGGTCGACGGGCAGGTCCAACTGATCGATCTGCCCAAGCACGTGTCCGTCAACAGTGCCGACGGTTACCTGGCCGCTTGTGAGGCGGGTTACGGACTGATCCAGACGCCGTACTACCACGTCGCCCGCCAATTGAAGGAAGGGCGTTTGTGCGAAGTATTGAAAGCGACGCCGCCCCCCGGGATGCCGCTGACGGCGCTCTATCCCCCACACCGCCAGTTGTCCCGGCGGGTGAGGGTATTTGTCGACTGGCTGGTGGAGCTTTGCGCGCAGCCGGGCAATGAGTTTTACCGAAAAGACTCAAGCGGCTGAGCGAGCGTTGCCCAGTACTTCGGTGTTTCGCTGCAAGTCGTCGTGCAACTGTTGCATGTAGGGGCAATGCAGATTGAGAGACCGAGGCCGCACCCCTCGATGAAACAGGGCGAACCATCCATGACTGCCGGGAGCGGGCATCAACCCGGTGAAGGTGAAGCCAAGCGTCGTCAAACTGCGCAAGTCCTCGGCGAAGTCTCGCGACAACGCAAGTTGGGCAGAGATCATCCAGTGACCGGGCAATTGCCGGATCTGCTCGAGCAGACGTTTGGTCAAGCGGTGAATGACCATGTCGAAGCGGTGATGGTGTTGCTTGATCTGCAAGGGTATCGACGGTTGTGTGGCCATTTCCGGATGGGTTCCAAACAGCCAACTCAGGTGCTGCATAAACCCCCGGTAGCGTTCGGGCCAGGGAATGTCGGGGAGAGGGCGCGCATGCCCTTCGACAACGTGGCAACCCATCACAATGGTTTCCGGGTGCGGTTCGGCGAAGGGCGAAGGAACGTAGTCGGGCAGCACCCCCGTGCTGTGGAAGCCGATATTTGCGGCCATGCGTTGCGTGTACGGATGGTGGGTCACTTGCTTGATCAAGACGCTGTTGAAGCCCAGTGGCCCGGCCTGCAACAGTAACTCCCGGCCCAGGCGGGTCGCGATACTTTGCCCCTGCGCGGCGGGATGCACCACGCTGAGGGCCAGTTCCGCGTTCTGCGAGGACGATTCATGGCACAACGCGGCATGCCCCAGAACGCGCACATCATCCACCGCCAGCATCGACTTCCAGCGGCCGTCGGCGGTGTGCTGGCTGATCATGTGCGGCAGGTAAACATCCGGTTGAACGTAATGATCGCCATAAACCTCGCGAAACAACTGGCTCACGGCGCGGGCGTCGGAAGGGCGGTAGCGACGAAAAATAAGATGAGACATCACGCAGTCTCCGGCGATTGCGCGTCATAAGTGCGCAAATCCAGGACCCGCATCTGTTTGCCAGAGCGCGGGTGCAGCTTCAGGTCGGTAACGGCGCAGGACAGCACTCGCAACTCCAGCAGCCCTTCGCGATTCAGATGCTCGAGCTCAGGGTAATGGGCCACAAGCGCTTTATACAGCGCCTGGCATAGCGGTGCGGTGGCCACGGCGTTAGCGTCAGGCACCCATTTAACACTGACGATGTCCTTGTATCCGTCATGTTCGATGCGCAATTGCCATTGGTCGGTGCCCGCAACGCGCTGGACGATTTGCAGCATTTCATCGATCAACAACGACGCCGACCCCACACGAACCCGCTGACTATGGGCACTACGTCCCTTGAGGGCGAATTTGCGCATCGGGGTTGTGCCCGGCTCACGCCAGCAGGCGCGGTCGCCTACGGGATAGCGCAGCAGTGGCATGAGACGGCGTGTCAGGTTGGTCACCACCAACAATCCGGTGCGATCGCACTCTTCGATGACTTCACCGGTCAGTTCATCGACGATTTCCAGCACGGTTTGGGGTTCAAACACCCGATGCTCTCCCAGGGCACAGTCTCGGCAGGTCGCTCCGATCAAGCCCGCATCGACACTGGCGTAGCCGATTGAGGCGATGCGCACGTTGGGAAATACCTGCGTAAGGATGGCCAACTGCTGGCCGAACAGGCTTTCGCCTCCGTACAGCAACGTATCAACCCCACACAGCACTCGTCGATGCTGGGCCAGGTAAGCTGCAAAGCGCAGCAACTGCGCGGGTACGCCGACCAGCACGTTGATCCGGTGTTGATCCAGCGCATCCGCCAGGACATCCATGCTGACTTCGCCGGTGAACGGAAACTCACAGATGGACCGGTTGACGTGCGCCAACGAGTCGTGAATGAACAGAAAGCTGGCATAGAGATCGCCTGAAAAGAACAGGTTGGCGACGCGGTCGCCGTTCTCCAGTTGAGAGGAAATACTGGCTCCAAAGGTACTGACCAGCGTTTGCCATTCATTCTGGGAGTAAACCGACAGTTTGCCGTGGCTGGTCGATCCCCCGGTCTTGAACACCAATCCGTTATTGATCTGGCCCGTCAGCACGGGCCATTCAGTCAGGTCGTTACTGTCAGCCCAATAGTCGGCCGCGTTGGTCAGCGGCAGGTCTTTTAAAGTAATACCTTCGGCCGGTAAGTGTTGCAGGAGTTTGCGATAAAAGTTTGAGTGTTGCCTTATGTAAGGCAAGAGTTGTTCAAGCGAATAAGTTGTGTTCACTGGGTTCTCTTTTTTATCAGGTGTTTCTACGGTTTGAAGACTATCGATATGTTTATTTTCTGTTGTCGATAACCAATGGTGTTTTTCCGCTGTGTTTGTTTCTAGTGAATCGGGATTCAGCACACTCGTGAACTTCTACCGTGATAAGCGCGGCGTTCACGGCATTGGTCAGTGCGGCGTGGGTCAATAACTTTTCATAAGCCTTTTCGGCCTCCAGGTTCACTAAAACCTTCAGCCGCTCGCTGCCATCACAGGCGTGGTCCAGCACAAATTGAACAGGCAGGCCGAGGCTGTCCCGCAGCGACGACGGTGAAATGAATTCCGTGCCCATCCGTATCAACTTGCCGTGGCGCTGCAGCAATTCGAATCGCGGCGAGTCGAGCCCGCAAGGGCAGGCTCCGGTTATCCAGCGACCGGTGTCTCCAACGTCATACCGGCGCACGGCCTGGCCTTGCCGGGCCCGGGAGGTGAACAGCAGCCGGCCGATCTCATTGGCTTGCACCGGAAAATCGTGTTCGAGATGCACGATTTCCAGATGCTGGGTATCGCACATCAAATGAAAGATGCCGTCTGCCGTTGCCGTGCAGGCATGCCCCAGCGGGCCGGCGTCGACCGAACCATAAATCGCGGAGCGAATCGTCGAGACTCCGCAGCTTTCCATCAGGCGCAGGCTGGCCTGGCCCGGGTGCTCACCGCCGAGGAACACTTTGCTGATGCCCGAGTACGCGCGAAGCTGGCTCTGTTCGTTGGAAAACAAGCGATGCAACGTACTCGGCATGCCGATTAGCACGGTGACGCGATGATCCACGATCATTCGGGCCATTTCGCTGAAGTCATCATCGTGCGGCGCCCCCATGGGGAAATGCGTAACGCCCATCAATTCCAGGACCTTGGTGAAGCTGGAGAAGCCCCCATACAGGCTGCCGCCGTAAAACAGGTTCATCACCCGATCCGTTGACGGGTCGAGACCGGCGGCGAAAAGGCCGTCAGCCGCCGCGCGCATCTGCCGTTGAAAGTCCTGATAGCTGAACCCGGCCAGGGCCGGCGTGCCACTGCTTCCCCCAGAGCGGAAAAACAGCTGTGCCATGGCGTTGATCGGCTGGGTCATGAAGGTGTTTTTGTCCATGATCGGCTCATGGCATGTATCCGCAGCGGTTGGCAGCGCGTCGAGCGTTGCCCGGCCAGGCACTGCCTCAGGCGACAGACTCACCGAGAGGCGGCGACTGAAGCGCGACAGCGCGTAGACGCCGTCATGGGGTTCCCCGGGGTAGCCGTCATGAATCAGCCCGCACGGGGCAATACGCGTGACGCCGGCATTGACCAGTGTGCGCACCAGCCCGGGTGTCTGCGCTGGAGAACACATCAACGCGCAGCTTTGCAGGACGGTGCGCCAAGGCAATAGCGTCTCGATGATCAGGTGTTGCGGCACCGGTTTGAGCAGCAGTGTACGAAACAGCGGCGAGGGCGCGAGCGTCTGGTGGTGATCCCAGATGACGCGCCATCCCGGGCCGGTCCAGACTTGACCGGTCTGCTGTGCAAAGCTGTGTTCCAGCCTCGCCATGGCGGTGCGGGTGGTGATTTCCGAAGCCTCCTGGTCTGTAGGAACCAGCGCCGGCCAATGTGAGGCGCGACGTGTAAAGGCTTCGGCCAGACGTTCACCCAGGTCCAGCAAAACCGCCGGATCGTTGCTGTCCACCAACAGCCATTGCGGGCTGGAACACGCTTGTTGATCCAGACTGCACACTTCATCCACCAAAGAGTCCAGCGTCGACGCACTCGCCGCGTCGGGCGACAGGTAGGCGAAGCTGATCCTGTGGCCCCAATCGATCCAGCGACACCCGGCCGGGATCTGCTGACGAATCGCCTTGAGTGCTTGTTCACCGCCCCAAGCGGCGACGCCATCTGCGCGGGTGCAAAGTTGCGCTATCTGAGCCGTGCTGACCGGCAGCACCGCGATGTAATCAGTCAGCTTGCCACTGGTGTCGCAATGCACCAGCGCCGCGAGTAACCGGGCGGTCAATCCTTCATCGCTGGAACTGGGGCGCAACCAGTTGATGTTGCCGGCCAACAGGCTTTCCAGGACCGCGCAGAACGCGAGCATCGGCGCATTGCCCGGCGTGATGTGTACCACCAGCCCCAGCGGATGCCAGCTTTCAAAACAGGCTTGCCGGTAATCGATACGCCGCAACGAACGCGGTTGCACACCCAGCTCACGTTCAAGTTTGGTGATGAGGTTGCTGCGCTGGCAGAAGTCCACAAGCCCCAATCGTTGATCGTTGTCGAGGGCCACATCCAGCCTGCCAGCTTGTAATTGCAGGGCAAATCGGGCCGCTGCGTCGATGACGGTGTCGCTGTCGATCGGTGCATTCAGCAGCCGTGGCAATTGTGGGTGCAGTTGCTCGAGGGCTGTCTCGAGAGTGACATCGTCTCGCAGTTCACCATTGATCAAGTACATATCAGGCTCCTCCAATCAGTTCAGACGCGGCCATTGCGCAGCTTCGGCTGGCGGTCGTACCGGCGCGTCCATGCAGTTCAAACCAGTCAGTCTGCAAGCCGCATCCGCAGCTGGCACCGGGGTGCAGCGTTGCCAGGTCCCCCATGACCACGGCGTGCGCAGGACTGGAAGAAATGTACGGCGACACGAACTCCAGCAAGCCGCGTCGGCCGTAGGGCTGGACAGAGAAATCGGACGGATTGCGCACGAAGACCTTCGAGTAAACCGGCACATGGAAATGCTGCCGGGCACACTGGATGTAGGGCACGGCATGCTCGACAGCGCCGTAACCGTCCCGGCAGCGGGATAGATCGATGCCCAATTGACGGTGGATGCGTTCATACAGTTGCGACAAAGGAATTTCCTGTGCGGCCTGGGTTTTCCAACCGCCCCCGAGAAACACCAGTGACTCGGCCGGTAGCTTGAGATTCGCGACGCCGGTGTCTTCCATGTGCTGCAACGCGTGGGAGAGGAACGCCGGGAAGCCGAGAATTCGCACCGGCAAACCTTCTTCGGCGAATTCCTGCAAGGCGCGGATCACCCCAAACACATCGAACGCGTGACCGTTGCCCGTCAGGCGTAATCCATAGGCGATGCGGTTGACCGGCGCATAGCTGCACAGAAACTGGTCGGTGTAGGCGGTGCCCAAGGTGATCGCAGCCTTGGGTTCATAGCTCAGCAGCAAGTAGTTGCAGGGACTGTCCGGAGTGTCCCAGCCGTAATGGCGAAAAATGTGGCTCACCATGCCTTGGGCGGCGGCCATGCTGCGATGGTCATAACGCAGGCGACTTTTCTGGCCGCTGGTGCCGGACGATGTCAGTTCCAGCGCACCTTCACCCGTGGAGCCGAACAACGGGTGACGTTTGAAATAGTGAGCGAAAATCGGTGGCAGTCTTGACCAGTCATCCAGCGTCTCCAGGTCTTGTGCGACGAGCCCGTTGCTGTTGAGCCAGCGCTCGTAGCCAGGCGTGTGCTGACAATGAAACAGGCTGATTTCCCCCATGGCCCTGTCGAACAGGCCTTCAGGCACGGAATCCAGGCAATAGGGTTGCGTTAACGCGCAAAGCGCATCGGTGTGGGGTAAATGGATCATCAATGGACCTATCGGGTGGAGTCAGGCAGCAAGCGGGAGGTGGGAGCGCCGCAGAAACAGGCGCAGGGGCAGCAGGCACATGAGCCCTGCGATACCCGCCATCAGGGCGAAGGATTCGTGGCTTTCACCGGCGCCAGCCGCCGCAATCAGTGAGCCGCCACCGCCCATGACAGCGATTGAAATCATGCCGATCATGGCTGAGACCAGGCCTTTGCTGTCGTCGCTTGAAAACAGCGCAAGCCGGTACAGTGCGGCGTTGCTCATGCCAAGGCCAATGGCGTAAAGGGCCAGGACGCTGATCAGCAAAGGCGTGGGCGCACCGTAGAAACTGCTGGCGAGCAAGGCGATGAGCCCACCGCAAAATGGCCACAACGCGTATCGAATCAGTTGCGGCAATTCAGTGTCGGCGATCAATCGATTGAGTATCAGGTTGCCGAGAATGACGGCCGCAAACACCGGGATCTGCCACAGGCCGTACTGCAAGGGTGAAAGCCCCTGATTGTGAATCAGCAGGAGCGGCGCCAGCCCGATCCAGGCAATCAATGGCAGGCTCATGACCCCCAGCGCGACAGAGGCGCTGAGGAATCGCGGGTTGCCGAGCAACGCGGCATAACGGCGCACGGTGCCGCGCCATTCGAACGGCACCGCCGCCAGTCGCTGGCCGTCATGACGCAAGGTGCCCACGGTTTCCGGCATGAACAGGTAAAGCCCGAGCCACACCAACAGACCGCTAATGCCCAGCAGTAAAAACAGCTCCCGCCAAGTGAGCCATTCCAGCAGCAGACTGCCGAGCAACGGCCCCAGCAGTGGAGAGAGCAATGCAACGTTGCCCAGCAACGCCATGATTTTTACCGCGTCGGCTTCGCAGAACACTTCTTGCAAGGCTGGATAGCTGACCGCGATGACAAACCCCAGCCCCATGCCCTGAATCAGCCGCAAGCCGTTGAACGCATAGATGCTTTGCACGCTGAACATGGCGGCACAGGCCAGGGCGAATACCGCACAACCCATGAGCAACATCGGCCGGCGACCGAACTGATCCGACAGCGGACCAATAAGCCATTGCAGAAGTATGCCGCCCGCCAGATAGAGATTGAAGGCGTAGGGGACATGTCTCCCGCTGGCATTCAAATCATGAGTGACGGTCAACATGGCCGGCATGATCATGTCGCTGGCCATATACGTCAGAAGTTCAAAAAAAGTGATGGCAAAGCAAAAGCCTAATACCTGATAGGGGCTGATGTTTATGAGCGGTTGGTGCATGGCATCCCTGTTCTTCTTCGTGAAGTTAAATAGCGGGTCTTATTGCGATGCGCCAAGCTTAATCAAGCAAGTATGAATACCTCAAACGGTCTATTAAGACTGAAAGCTTCAATAGTTTTCGCCAGGTTTCGATGGGGTACGGGCAGTAAAAAATAAGTGAAAGTGTATGTACGAAAAATGCCCGCGACGGGGCGGGCATTGGTTAAACCGTGAACGGGATATGCGTTTTTCCTACAAGTGGATGTTCAACTACTTACGCGTCATACGTTATCGATGCTGGTAATAACCCGGTCCGCCGCGATCATAATGGTGGTTGCCGTGCCAGCCGCCGTGGGGGAAAACGATGCAGCCGCTCAGCGTCAGCAGCGCGAGCAAGGGAATCAACCGTGTGATTCGACGGAACATTTGAAGATCCTCATGGTTATCGCCGCAATAAAGCCAAATCTCTTCATCGGCTGTAACATGAGACCCCGTTTGCAGCGTCCCATTCCCGCACAAAGGTAGGGGCTTGGCATGCTTTCGGATACAAACCGGACACATTTTTCAGGTTCAGGAATTCGCAATGACTCAGTCGCAACGTTTGAAATACTCGATTCTGATCTCCCTGGTGGTATTGGGGATCATGTTCGGCCTTTCGTATCTGCAAAACGCAGGCGTCATCAGTGAGAAGCTGTTTCAGTACATCGCCATCGGCGTGGCGGTGATCGTGGTGGTGATCAATGGCGTGATGCGTCGCAAGGTCAAGCCTTGAACGACGCACCTGGAGCTGATCAGTCGCGGTGAAGCAGGGTTACAGCGTGCGGATGCAGGCTGTAGCTTTTGTCCGCATTGAGCGTGATCACGCCTTCACTGCACAGGCGTTTCAACACTTCTCGCACACTGAGGAAGGACAGGGGAATATCCAGGTCCAGCAAATGGCTGTGCACGCCGCGAACACCCAGGCTGCGCTCACTTTCGGCGGCGGTCAGCAAGGCGTCGATAACCTTGAGGCGAATCAGGCTGGTTCGCAGACCATAGCTCTTGAGCAGCAATCTGATCCGCTCGTTGCCATTGCGCTCGCCTCGTTGACTGAAAACACCAGAGCCCATGGCTGAGCCTTTTGGCGCGTGACTACCGTCCATTGGCAGTTGCGAGTTGTACATGCAAAAACTCCTTTTCCGAGCCGGCCAGGAAATGTGATGGGTGCTCTCATTCAATAAGACGTATGAGCACCGCAAATAATGAAGGCTCGAATGTAGAAAATTCGTCACCGTCATGTCATCGCCCTGTGAGAAGGCGGGATAAAGTGCCTTTTGCGGCCTAAATTTTTGTTGTGGGTTTCGTTCCTAGGGGAAGGCGCGATGCGTGTTTGACGCAGGGTGTTTGTCTTTTCGATCAGGAGCGAGCGTGATTATTTCCAGGCAATTAACCAGGTTGAGCCTTGCGGGCATGTTGGTGGGACTGAGTCTTGCGGCAAATGCACGCAGTGCGCCGGAGCAGGCCAGCGCCGACATTCGCCGCACCAGTTTTGGTGTGCCGCATATTCGTGCCGAAAACGAGCGTGGGCTCGGCTATGGCATCGGTTACGCCTACGCTCAGGACAACCTGTGCTTGCTGGCCAATGAGGTTGTCACCGTCAATGGCGAGCGCTCACGCTATTTCGGCCCGGACCAGTTGACGGTCGAGGAACGCGAAAATCAGGTCAGCGACCTGTTTTTCACCTGGCTCAATACCCCTGAAGCCGTTGCCGGGTTCTGGAAGGCGCAAACCCCGCCAGTGCGTGATCTGGTCGAAGGTTATGTCGCCGGGTACAACCGCGCGCTGGCCGAGCGCCGTGCACAAGGTTTGCCGCAGCAGTGCCAGGGTGAATGGGTACGTGACATCACCTCGCAGGACCTGGTCAAGTTGACCCGCCGCCTGTTAGTCGAAGGTGGAGTAGGGCAGTTCGCCGAAGCGCTGGCGGGGGCTGCGCCACCCAAGGCCGTTGCTCAGGCAGTGGGCGAAGGGTCGTCGTTTCAGCTGGCGGCCACGCGCATGCAGCGGTTCGCGCTGGATCGTGGCAGCAATGCAGTGGCAGTCGGCAGCGAGCGTTCGTTCAATGGTCGCGGCATGCTGCTGGCCAACCCGCATTTCCCGTGGATCGGCGGGATGCGCTTCTACCAGATGCACCTGACCATTCCCGGCAAGCTGGATGTGATGGGCGCGGCGTTGCCGGGGCTGCCGATGATCAATATCGGTTTCAACCAGCACCTGGCGTGGACCCATACGGTGGACACGTCCAAGCACTTCACCCTGTATCGCCTGCAACTTGATCCCAAGGATTCGACCCGTTATCTGCTCGACGGCCAGTCGCTGCCGATGAACAAGCAGACCGTGACGGTGAACGTGAAACAGCCCGACGGCCAGACCCAAGCAGTGTCCCATGTGGTCTACAGCTCGCAGTTCGGTCCGATCGTGCAGTGGCCCGGCAAACTCGACTGGGACAATCAGTACGCCTACAGCCTGCGCGATGCCAACCTGGAAAATGACCGGGTGTTGCAGCAGTGGTTCGCCATGAATCAGGCCACCAGCCTCAAGGATTTGCAGGCCTCGGTGCACACGCTTCAGGGCATCCCGTGGGTCAACACCTTGGCGGTGGATAGTCAGGGGCAGACGCTGTACATGAACCTGTCGGTGGTGCCGAACGTCAGTGCCGACAAACTGGCCAAGTGCAGCGATCCGCGCGTCGGGTTGCAGATGATCGTGCTCGACGGTTCCAACAGCGCCTGTGCCTGGGACATCGACCCGAACGCGGCGCAAAAAGGTATTTATGCGGCGGACAAGTTGCCGCAACTGCTGCGTAAAGACTACGTACAACACTCCAACGATTCAGCGTGGATGGCCAACCCGGCGCAACCGCTCACCGGTTTCTCGCCCCTGATCAGCCAGGAAGGCCAGCCGCTGGGGCTGCGCTCGCGGTTCGCCCTGGACCGCTTGAGCTCGCTGAGCAAGGCCGGCCCGGTCTCGCCGGCGGATCTGCAACGGATGGTGATGGACGATCAGGTTTACCAGGCCGGGCAGGTGATGCCGGACTTGCTGCAGTTTTGCGCCAGCGATCTGGGCGCCGATGCGGCAACGCTCGCACCGTTGTGTGCCAGTCTCAAGGTGTGGGACCGCAGTGCGAATCTGGACAGCGGGCTCGGGTTTGTACACTTCCAGAACGTGATGGAGCCGTTGCAGCAAGTCCCGGACATCTGGCGAGTGGCGTTCGATCCGAAAGATCCGCAGCACACGCCCCGTGGCTTGGCGCTCGAAAATCCGCAGGCCACCAAAGCGATTCGCGAGGCGATGCTGGCGTCGGTGGAACAGGTCAAAAAACTGGGGCTCAAGGACGACAGCCGCTGGGGCGATATTCAGGTGGTCAGCAGCGGCGGCCAACAGACACCGATCCATGGCGGGCCAGGCACGCTGGGCGTGTACAACGCCATCCAGAGTGTGCCGAGAAGTGATGGCAAACTCGAAGTCATCAGCGGCACCAGCTATTTGCAAGTGGTGACCTTTGATGACAAAGGGCCGCACGCCCAGGGGCTGCTGGCGTTCTCATTGTCCAGCGACCCGACGTCGAAGTATTCACGGGATCAGACCGTTGCCTTTTCGAAGAAGCAACTGAGCCTGTTGCCGTTTACCGAGCAGCAGATCACGGCAGATCCACAGTACCAGGCGCAGACGATCCGCGAGCAGGATGAAAAAGCCGGGAAGGTGGCCGCTCAGTAAGAAGAGGGCGGTTCAAGCAATAAAGAAGGCCGCATCCCCTTGAGGGGTGCGGCCTTTTCAGCTTTTAGGGGTTTGTTGCGGGATCGAATTGAGCACCGTATTACCTTCCTTGTTACGGGTCAGGTAGACCGGCAGCACCTTGGGCAGGGAAGCCACCAGGTTGTTCAGTTCCTTGATGTTGTAGATGCCGCCCACACGAATCGAGCCGGTGCTGTGATCAGCGACCATGATCGGTTTGCTCAGGTAACGGTTGATCAACGGCAGGGCGTCGTTCAGCGCCAGATCATCGAGCACCAGTTTGCCACTGCGCCAGGCCAAGGCATTGTCGTTGGGGTAGGTCTGATTGATTTGCGGGGTGAAGTCGCCATGTTTATAGCGCGCCTGCATCGCCGGTTCCAGGCGCAAGCCATCACCCGAAAGGTCATTGTTGCTGCTGACCAGCACCGAGCCTTCAATCAGGTTCACTCGTACCTGATCCTCATACATCCAGACGTTGAATTTGGTCCCGGTGACGCGAATCCTGCCGTCCGCAGCCCTGACAATAAAAGGATGAGCCAGGTCGTGGCTGACGCTGAAGAAGGCCTCGCCTTTCTCCAGCGTGACCCGGCGCTGATCCTTGTAGTTGCTGAAGGTCAGCTCGCTGCCCAGGTTCAGTTCCACCTGGCTGCCATCGCTCAGGGTGACCTGGCGGACCGTGTCACTCGCTTCGAAATGCTGATACGAATTCGGTAGCCAGCCCATGTTCCAGCCACTGTAAGCCGCCAGCGGCAACGCCAGGGCGCACACGGCGGCGGCGATGCCGACCGTGCGCCAAGGCGTGGCCGGTTTGAAGCGAGCCACCGATGTGACGGCTTCGGGACGCGGCAAATCCCCCGCGACTTCCCAGATCTCCAGCATGGCTTCGTACTCGAACGCATGCAGCGGATGAACATCACGCCAATGTTCGAAGGCGATCCGCTCTTCGGCGGTGCAGTCGACGGCGTGCAGAAGCATGCACCAGTGCGCAGCGGCATCGGTGATGGCGTCATATTCGGCTTGCGAGAGAGAATTGTCGGTCATTGACTCATCCTGATTTCGTGCATTCTAACCTTGAGGGGAAGTCTGCGAGAACAGCCGTCATGGCAATTAACCATCAAATGAGAATTATTTTTGACGTCAGGGCGTGCTGACGTGCAGTTCACGGCCCAAATGACTGACCAGCCAGGCCACGCTGTCGGCGTTACTCAACTGTACGTCCAGCCTGATCAGTGGGTTTTTCTTGAACGTTTCGCGGGCTCCGCTCAGGTTTTCTGCGCCGGTCAACGCCAGAATATGGTCCTTTACCCGATCGGATTCTTCAAAAGAAGTACTGCCCGGATCTTCCCACGCACCGGTATCAGGATCCAGGGTCATGAACAGCCGGGTATACGGGGTCTGGATCGAAAGTGCCGTTTTCTGCATGTCGGACAAGGCGCTTTTGAGTTCAGTGGCGAGCGGAGTGGCTGTTCCGATCAAGTCGGTGAACGGTCTGCCGGGATCGAGATAAGAAATGTCCTCGGTTTTACAGGCCATGTGCGACAGCTCATGAATCAAGGTCACTGCTCGGGCATGGGTGTGGATAGGGAAGGCCGTGTCGGTCAGGTGGTGGCGGTAGTGGTCGAATTGGGGATTGAAGAATTTTTCTGCAAGGTGAATTCTTCGGTTTGTGTCTCTCGCCACGATGAAGGCAAATGTGTTTTGTGCGCCTTCGGTCACCCTGCCGACGGCAAATCGGCTGGACTTCGGTTTTCTCAGTGATGGCTCCAGCAGTGCTGCGAAAACGTCGCCGATGACTTTTTCAATCTGCTCGACATGGGCGGGCAGCACGAGCTGCACACCGAGGAAAGCCATGATGAGTTGGTGCACGGGCGTGACGGTGTCGTCGGAGGACTTGAGCAGTTGCAGGTTTCGATAGCTGTTCCAGGCATAGGTCGTTGCCAGGTCCAGCGCTTCGTTAATCTGACGGGCCTTCTGCGGAAACAGTCGACGGATACGCGACATGCCTACGGCATCGACGTTCATGCCTTCAAAAACCGATCTTGCGGTCTTCAATCGTCCGAACAGACTGAAGCGAAGCGCCTCTCGCTCATCAAGCAGCCATTGCTTCGATTCGTTCTGGCGCAGACGAGGGCCCAGCGTGTGTGTGTCGCCGATGCGCCAGTGGTTGCCGCGCTTGATGACCGGAAACACCTTTCCTTCAACCGGCCCGTAGTGCTGTTTTGTCGACGGGTGGGTGTAAAGCCCAAGCGTTGCGTCTGATGTCAGCGAACCCAGGTCGACATTGATGCTTTCGTGGCGCTTGAGTTTCGTGCGCTCGGGGCCGGTGACATCGATGTCCTGCCATTTGAGCCGGTTATCGGGTTTTTCCGGCGCCGGCGGGGCGGGTGTCGAAGACAGCAGCGTTTGATCCCCCAGTGTTTGGCGCAGTGTGGAGAGTTCGGCCATGCCGCTGATGAACGCTTTTATGGCGGCGCCCCATTTATGGGTTTGAAGGTCTTCGGCGGATTGTTTGATGTCGCGGTAACTGCGCCACACCGTTTCCGGGTAGGCGAGTTTGCCCATGAAAAACGACCAGGCTTCGTGCAGGTCTTCGCCCAGCACCTGCTTGATGGTTGCCCATTCGCCCTGTTTTCGGTCATCGGACTGGCAACCGAGCAAACGGCCCAGCAAGGCGGCGTTGTCATTTAGCAGGTGTTTGAACAGGTTCCCCTTGATCGGATTGGAGGCCAGCGTGGTGGTGCTCGACGACGAGGCTCTGGCAACGCGTTGATGGGTGGTCGCCATCCGGGTTTCCAGCAGCGTCCGGTCAGGGTTCTGCAGATTCAGGAGTAACCAGTCGAGCAACGGTCCGCGGGTCTTCAGTTCTGTGAGCAGTTGGGCTTCATTTTCATATTCTTTCACTCCGTGCAGGGGGCTGTGAGGCGCAATCAGCACCTGGGGGGCGGTGTGATCCGTCGTCGAGCCGATCAGATAGACACCGGGCACTTTGATCGATTGGCCCAGCTTGATACCGAGGAACTCAAGCGGGCGGATGAACGCGTGGGCACCGTCGACCGCTGCACGGGCGAGGGCGTCAGGCATGTCCATGACTTGCCGGATCAGATCAAACCCGGTGTCGCTCAGACGCTCCTGCAGTTTTTCCGCGTGGGCGTAGTGCATCAACTGCCAGGGCAATTGTGTGTAGAAGCGCCTCCTGCGGTCTGCGTTCCCCGGGGTGTCAGCCAGGGCCTCGCTCACTATTTTCTGATGATGCTCACCCGGATTGAGGTCTCGTATCAGATCTTTGATGTAGCGTTCGTCCATGCCCTCGGGAATCACGGTGCTATCAAGCGATACCAGTTTGAAATGGAGCTGATCCAGCTGCTTGAGGTGAGTCAAGGCAAAGTCGGTCAGTGTTTGAGTGCGGGCCGCTGATGTCGGGCGCGCACTGATTTGCACCTGGACGTTGTCTGGGTCGATGTTGAAGGTGTCTGCCTTGAGTTGTTTTTCAAGTTCATGGTGTGCCGTGCGTTGCAGTGACCGTATGCCGGTCAGGTAATCCTGGTCGTCTTTAACGTTGTCGAGGTATTGCTGAAGCAGTTCGGCGTGCACTATCAGGTCTTTCACGGACGCCTGGGCCAGCCATGCGGGCAGCTTTTGTCGGGTCGTCAGTGACCGCGCTATGTCGATGGCACGGTCGAGCCCTGTCATTGGCTTACGCAGCGAAACGAGATCCAGGAGGCTGGTCAGAGGCGTCGCGGAGAGCTTTGTTGCCAGCGCATCGGTCAGGCACGCCTGGTCCAGGTGCACATACGGCTTTTGCAGATAATCAAGGAAGTGCCCGTAGACCCGCTGCAGCGGCGCCAGCGTGTAAGTCTGGCCAGGCAAACGCTCGGTGCGGCCAAGGTTCTCCAGCAGCATTGAGCGATGGTTGACGTCGGTAAGGCGTTCACCGAATTCGGTCAGCAACGGCGTCAACCCCTTGAAGGCTTCAAAGCCCAACGCGGGTGTCCACAAAATCGCCTTGCCCGAATGCACAGGGTCCAGGCCGCCTCGTTCAGTCAGCACAAAACAACTGGCCAGTTTCAACGGCTCCGTCGCCTCGCCGGCTTTCAGTGCCAGGGAAAATACATCCGGTAAAAAACCGTTCAATGCCGCTCTTTGCAGGTGTATCGGGCTATCGAGCACGGTTTTGATGATCGCCTGTTCCGTCGTACCCAACGTGCGCGACACGGCCCGCAGCTTCAGTTCACTGCGCAATGCGGTTGACAGCGTGTGAGTAAATGTCGATTGCAAACTCGCCACGGAGGACCCAAGGACGCGCTCCGCGTCGGCGATCGTGCGAGTTGCCGTGGAGATGCCCGGGTGTTTTTCCAGGAGTTGATCGAGCGCCTGCTCGACGGAGTTGAGCAGCGACAGCTCCTCTTTGGCCGACTCGGCGCGCACGATGGCTGGTTGCGCGCCGCCGCGCCGATCCACGCGTGTACTCCAGCGCCCTGAAGGGTCGGGAGCGAGAAGACGGTGATCGATCAATCCCCGGATATCCAATGCGCTGTCGAGCAAGGCATGGGGGTCGAGCGTACCTTCACTTTCGCGCAAGCGGCTCAGCGCATGGGATAGGTTGTCCCGTTGCTTGCCAACGATGTCGGCCATCAACTGTTTGAACACCGGGCCGATCACCGGTTTGCCATCAATCAGGCGCTCAACCGGCTCCAATGCAAGAAAGGTGGCGCGTTCATCCAGCGACATGAAATTGAGCAAGGTGTCTTCATGCCCTTCGGTTTTCATCATTTCCAGCACGATTTTCTTGACCTCCGGCAGATTGCTCGTCGCTTCGATGCCTCGGGAAGGGGAGTACAGAAAGCTCAGGGTGTTGGTGCCCCCGATCATCAAGATAGAGGCCAGCTCCGCAAAATGCTTGAAGGGGGCGGTCACCCGTATTTTCTCGATGCGAAGTTGATCGTGCGCGTCAGGCGGGAGGCTGACGTTCATCAGTCGCAGGTATTCCAGCGTGGTTAAAATGCCGTTCTGGCGCTGGAGCAGGAGCTTCAGGTGAAAGGTGTCCCGCAAACCCTCGGTGAAAAACGCCAAGCGGGAGAGGCCTGTGCTCATGGGCGTGTTCCAGAACAAGGCGAGCAGGCTGTGCAAATGCGGCGTGAAGCTCTGCGCGATTTCTTTCACCGCGCTTGCCCACGCCCGGTTATCCGCGTCGCTGCTCACGCTGTGCTCGGGATTGGCGAAGACCCTTGAATCGCCGGCTGGCCACTGATTGGTCAGGTAAACGTGCAGAAGTGCATCGCTCAGGGGGATCGAGGAAATCGTGTGCAGGTCTTCGTTGCCGTCGAAGGCGGAAATTGTCTTCACGAAACTCTTGAGCCGGGTCAGGCGCTGGTCCAGCGTGGGGAATGCCTTGTGCAACGCGTGCTTGAGGGTGTCGTCCAGCATCGATTGCAGGGTTGGCGTCTTCAGCAGCTCAGCCTTCATCGCCTTGATGTTCTGTTCCTGATTGTGATCGAGGGTCAGTTGCTGGTCCTGGAACACCGCGCCTTCGATGTCTTTCGTGGCAATGTCGGGAGCGGTGGCGAGGGCTAGAGCACTGCGTTGTTCGATGGAGAGAAAGCGCAATAGCTCGCGCTTGCCATCGGCCTGCACCAGCCATTGTTTGAGTTTGCTTTTGAGGCTGGCCATGTCCGCCAACTTGATCAAGCCCTTCCACGGTGTGTAGAGCGTGACCTCTCCCTCATTGGGCCGACTCATGGCAAAGGCGCCGGCCAATGGAATATCCGTTTTGCCCGTCACCTTCAGCAATAGTTGGCAGACGTGCATGGAATCTTTTTGCGCGATACGGGCAGCGTTGGTGGCCAGATAGACGTGCTTCAACCATTTAAGGTCATCGAGGGTGAAGTTCAGCGCGTTTTCGCGCTCGCCGCGTTGCCTGGCATTGGCTGCGCGTTCTGCTTCTTCGAAAAAATAGGGCTCTACGGGTTCAGTCATGGTTTTTCCTCATTGGCTGCAATCAGCGGCCATCGCAGGCTATTGGTTGAGGAAAAACACTAAGGTCAGCGGAGTGCTTCGGTGCGGTACATATTGCTTGAGCGGAACAGGCGCTCGAGACTTGACAGAACGCCGGTAAAACAGCGCTTAATCGACGTCTGCTGTTGGTTGCCGAGCAACCTCGTTTCCCCTGGTGCCCGTATTCAATAATAAAACTGGAGCTTCAGATGACCGCAACGCCCGAAGTGGCCGTCAGTTCGACCACCCCATCGCTCGATTTCGACGCGCTCGTTGTATTGCTTGAGCAAATTTTCCTGCGTCACGGTACCTCCGCCGATGTCGCCAAGACCCTGGCGCTGAACTGCGCCGGCGCTGAACGCGATGGCGCCCACAGCCATGGCGTGTTTCGTATTCCAGGTTATGTCTCGACACTCAAGAGCGGTTGGGTCAATGGCCAGGCCGTGCCCGTGGTCGAGGACGTTGCCTCGGGGTTTGTCCGGGTCGACGCGGCTAACGGTTTTGCCCAACCCGCGCTTGCGGCCGCCCGGGCTCTGCTGGTGGAAAAAACCCGCAGCGCCGGGATTGCGGTGCTGGCGATCCGCAATTCCCATCATTTCGCGGCACTGTGGCCGGATGTCGAGCCGTTTGCCTATGAAGGGCTAGTGGCGTTGAGCGTAGTGAACAGCATGACGTGCGTGGTGCCCCACGGCGCCGATCGGCCGCTGTTCGGCACTAACCCGATTGCCTTCGCCGCGCCCCGGGCTGACGGTGATCCGATTGTCTTTGACCTGGCGACCAGCGCCATTGCCCATGGCGATGTGCAGATTGCTGCGCAAAAAGGTGAACGCTTGCCGTCGGGCATGGGCGTGGACAGCCTTGGCCAGCCGACCCAGGACCCGAAGGCGATCCTTGAGGGTGGCGCATTGCTGCCGTTTGGTGGGCACAAGGGTTCAGCGTTGTCGATGATGGTAGAGCTGTTGGCAGCGGCCCTGACCGGCGGCAATTTTTCCTTCGAGTTCGATTGGAAGAATCATCCCGGGGCCAAAACACCGTGGACCGGCCAACTGTTGATCGTGATCGACCCGAGCAAGGCGGCCGGGCAGAATTTCGCCGAACGCAGCCAGGAACTGGTCCGTCAGATGCACGGCGTGGGGCTCAAGCGCCTGCCGGGTGATCGACGTCATCACCAGCGTGCTCAGTCCAACGCTCAAGGCATCCAGCTGAATGCGCAGACGCTGGAAAACCTGCGAGAACTGGCAGGGCTCTGAAACGCTTTTTTGTAGGCGCCAGGCTTTCCGGCGAAGACGATTTCAAATACGCCTTCGCCGGCAAGCTTGGCTCCTACAGGTTCGATGTGATTCTGTTTAACGGCGGCCCAGCAACAACCCGACCACCAGGCCGAACCCGGCTGAGATGGCCACGGTTTGCCATGGATGGCCACCGATGTAGGTCTCGGTCGCGTCGACCACCGGTTTGGTGCGGTCACGCACACTGCTGACCGAGTCCCGGGCCTGCTGAAGTTTCTGGGCGATTTGCCCGCGAAGGGTCTCTGCTTCCTCACCCACCAGTGAAGCGCTGCTTTTGAGCAGTTTTTCCGACTCTTCGATCAGGGCTTGAAGTTCGCTGAATGCCTGATCCTTGATCTGGTCTTCGGCAACTTGTGCGGCAGTTTTCCGGGCCATTGGGTACTCCTTGCAGGTAAATGGGCAGTGAACAATGGAGTCTGCGGCGACTGAAAAAGTTGCAGCGAATTTGTGCATTGTCCGGGGGGCGAGGAAAAATCCTGAGTCGGACATTTCGTCCTACAGTGTAAGATGTCGCCTATTTTACGCAGCAGGTAACTCCCATGAGCTTCAATCTGGCCGACAAATCCCTGGCTGAGCGCGCCGCGCTTGAAGATGAGAAATCCCGCCTGTTCGACCTCTGGCAAAGCAACCTTGGCAAATCCAAGGGCGAAGCCGCGCGGTTGTTTGGCGAGCGTGCCAAGCGCAAAGGCAAATGGGCTGAATGGGTCCGCGCCGAACTCGATGGTATGTCGCCCCCGGAATTCGCCAACATGGTGCGCAGCGAAGTGAACCGTTTGATGGCAGCCAAGTAAGGCCCGCCTCAGGCAACACTCGCGACAATGGCTTCGCGTACTTTTAACACCACCGGATCGAGCTGCGTGTTGGTGCGCCAGCCAAGTTCGATCGGGTAGCGCGGTAACGCCAAAGGGCAGGGCAGCAGCGCCAGACCGCAGAGCGCCGCAATGCTTTGAGCAGCGTGGGCCGGAATGGTCGCCACCGCCTGACTGCCCTTGAGCAAGTGTGGCAACGCCGCAAAGTGCGTCGTCGAGGCATACACTCGCCGACTCAGTCCCAGCGCCGCCAGCCCCTCATCGGTGATCCCGATGAAACCGCCGGATGACACCAGAATGTGCTCGCGGGCGACGAACTCCCCAAGCGTGAGGGTCTGTTGCCCTGGGGCCAGGCTAAGTGGGTCCACCAGGCACAGATAACCGCCTTCACCCAGCACCTGGCGACTGAGCAACCGCTCGCTGAACCCGCCCGCGGTGATCGCCAGATCAATGCTGCGCTCCATCAATGCCTGGGCGACGATCTGGCTGTGGGTTTGCCGAAAGATCAGGCGCAATTTCGGCGCACTGCGCGCAATGGCTTCGATCAATCGCCGACCGTAGGCCACCTCGAAATCATCCGACAAACCCACCGTGACCGAACGTCCGTCGTAATGATTGGCCGCCGGATCGACCATTGCCAGGCTCTGACGGCATTTGTTCAGCGCATCGCTCACCACCGGTTTCAACTGATTGGCCTTGAGCGTCGGGGCCAGGCCACGGCCGGTGCGCACGAACAATTGATCGCCGTACAACTCGCGCAGCCGCCGCAGCGCCGCGCTGACGGCCGATTGCGTCACGCCCAGGCGCAACGCCGCACGGCTGGCGCTGGACTCTTCATTCAGCGCTTCGAAGACTTTGAGCAGGTTGAGGTCAACGGTGGTGATATTCATTTGGCTCATATCATTCAGCAGTGAATCGGGCTTTATTCATGATCCGGTGACGCATCAGAATGAGCAACACCTCATTGCTTTCGGAGTGACCGCCATGCCCAAGTCTATTGTTGCAGCGTTGCAAATCGGCGCCTCGCCCGGCGGCAAGGCCGAAACCCTTGAACAGATTCTTGCGTGGGAAAACGCGATTATCGAATCCGGTGCCGCGCTGGTGGTCATGCCGGAAGCGTTGTTGGGTGGTTACCCCAAGGGCGAGGCGTTTGGCACTCAACTGGGCTACCGGTTGCCAGCAGGCCGTGAAGCGTTTGCCCGGTATTTTGCCAACGCCATCGACGTGCCCGGCGCCGAAACTGAAGCACTGGCCGGATTGTCGGCCCGCACCGGGGCCAACCTGGTGATCGGCGTCATTGAGCGCGCCGGGAGCACGTTGCATTGCACGGCGCTGTTGTTTGATCCGCAGGCCGGGCTGGTCGCCAAACACCGCAAACTGATGCCGACCGGCACCGAGCGATTGATCTGGGGCAAGGGCGATGGCTCGACGTTGCCGGTGATCGACAGCCAGGTCGGGCGGATTGGCGCGGTGGTGTGCTGGGAAAACATGATGCCGCTGCTGCGCACTGCGATGTACGCCAAAGGCATCGAGGTCTGGTGCGCGCCGACGGTGGACGAGCGGGAGATGTGGCAGGTCAGCATGCGCCACATCGCCCATGAAGGCCGTTGTTTTGTGGTCAGCGCTTGCCAGGTTCAGGACTCACCGCAAGCCTTGGGCGTGGAGATCGCCAACTGGCCGGCGGATCGGCCGCTGATTGCGGGCGGCAGTGTGATCGTCGGGCCCATGGGTGACATTCTGGCGGGTCCGTTGCGTGACGGGGTCGGGTTGCTCACCGCTGAAATAGACACCGACGATTTGGTCCGCGCGCGGTATGACTTCGATGTCGTCGGTCACTACGCGCGCCCGGATGTGTTCGAGCTGACCGTCGATGAACGCGCCAGGCCTGGCGTTCGCTTCACTGCATAACCGTCACTGGTTGAACAGCATCACCCCTGTAGGAGCGAGCCTGCTCGCGAATGCGGTGTGTCAGAAAACACATGTATTGACTGACACTCCGTCTTCGCGAGCAGGCTCGCTCCTACAGGGGATACTCATTGTCGGTACTACCGAGTTCCGGCTGTCCCCGGCAAGCTCAGTTTGCCGGTGTCCACGAAACGCTTCGTGCCAAACAAGCCGCCGGCCAATTTGCCGCGCAGCACGTAAGGCAGGTTGTTCAGCGTTTGTGTCTGGCTCAGCCCCAGGGTCTGGCGTAACACCGAGAACGCCGAAACGCTCACCGGCACGCTCAGCACGGTTTCGGAAAAGCGTGCAATCGTGCCCGACTGATCGCTGACCCCGGAGGCCAGCGGTTGGCCATTGACCTCCAGATCCAGCGCCACGCCGTTGTAGTCGATCGCCGTTTCGTTGGGGTTCTGCACGCGGATTTTCACGGCAAAGCGCACTTCCATGTCCTGGCTTTGCAGCGGCTCGATCCCGACGACATTGATGTTCAACGGGTCGCGATGGGGGAAGAGGGCGCAGGCGCTCAGGGAGAGCAACAGCAGGGAAAGGATGATGGCGTGGACGCTGCGCATGTAAACGCTCTCATAAAGAAAAGGGCTGACCCGCCACCGGCTCAGCCCTCGAGCCTTTCTAGCGGTTCAACTGTGTGCGACCGCCGCAGGCCGTGCAGGTTCACCCTTGGCCGGGACATCGGGGTTTTCCATGACCTGCAAGATCGAAGCTTCCGGATCGAAATCATCCTCTTCCAGCTCGATGAACTCCTCGGGCAGGAAGATGTTCAGCACGATAGCGCACAACGCACCGACGGTAATCGGTGATTCGAAGATGTTGTGCAGCGCCTTTGGCAGCTCGCGCAGCACTTCCGGCACCGCTGCGACCCCCAGCCCCATGCCGATGGAAATTGCCACGATCAGCATGTTGCGCCGATGCAGACCGGCTTCGGCGAGGATCTTGATGCCGGCCACCGCCACGGTGCCGAACATCACCAGCTCTGCGCCGCCGAGCACCGGTTTGGGCATCAATTGCAGCACCGCGCCGATCATCGGGAACAACCCCAGCAGCACCAGCAGGCCCGCAATGAAAAAAGCCACGTAGCGGCTGGCCACGCCGGTGAGCTGAATCACGCCGTTGTTTTGTGCAAAGGTCACCATCGGCATGCTGTTGAACACCGCCGCCATGGCTGAGTTGAGGCCATCAGCCAGCAGGCCGGACTTGATCCGGCGGATGTAGATCGGCCCCTTGACCGGTTGCCGGGAAATCATCGAGTTGGCGGTCAGGTCCCCGGCGGCTTCCAGCGGCGACACCAGGAAAATCACGGCCACCGGCACAAACGCCACCCAATCGAAATTGAAGCCGTACTTGAACGGCACCGGCACGCTCATCAGCGGTACGTCAGGCAGGCTGGCGAAATTGACATCGCCCATCAACCACGCCACGACATAACCGAGGGTCAGGCCGATGACAATCGCGCCGAGGCGCAAGAACGGCACATCGACCCGGTTCAACACCACAATCGTGCCGAGCACCAGAGCCGCCAACGCCAGATGACTGGCCGCGCCAAGGTCCGCTGCGCCGAAGCCGCCAGCGATGTCGGTCATGGCGACTTTGATCAGCGACAGGCCCATGAGGGTAATGATGGTGCCGGTCACCACGGGGGTGATCAGCATCCGCAGCTTGCCGATGAACTGGCTCAACACCACCTCGATAAACGCGGCGAAAAAGCACACACCGAAGATCGTCGAGAGGATTTCATCGGTGCCGCCACCCCGGGCCTTGACCATGAACCCGGCGCTGAGAATCACGCTGATGAACGAGAAACTGGTGCCTTGCAGGCACAACAGGCCGGAACCGATCGGGCCAAACCGACGCGCCTGAACAAACGTGCCCAGGCCCGAGACAAACAGCGCCATGCTGATCAGGTACGGGATTTCGCTTTGCAGGCCAAGGGCACCGCCCATGATCAGGGTGGGCGTGATGATGCCGACAAAACTGGCCAGTACATGTTGCAGGGCGGCGAAGACCGTGGCGCTAAGGTGTGGGCGATCGTTAAGGCCGTAGATCAGATCGGAGCGGGGCTGGGGTTTTGCGTGTTCGGATGAGGTCACGAGGAAAGCGCCAGGGGCCAGGTCAAAAAATGGAGGCGCAGGATGCCAGCAGCGCGCACCGAGGGCAAACGATACGCACGGAGATGTGGCGAGGGAGCTTGCTCCCGCTCGGCCGCGCAGCAGTCGCAATACAGACTCAACACCGCGTCAGCCGATTTGGGGTCCGCTTCGCGGCCCAGCGGGAGCAAGCTCCCTCGCCACAGGTCCGTGCGTTTTCATGCAAACGCGGCGAGCAGATCCTCTTCAAAGGCTTTCTGTGCATCCCCCGGCACCTGGGCGCGATGACGCGCCAGATGAAACGCCACATCAAAACTCATGTCATCCCGGCGCACGGCGCGCAGTAAGTCTTTGTCTTCCCAGCTGCGGGCAAAGTGTTCGGGTAAATAGCCGACATGCTTGCCGGAAAGGATGAAGGCGAGGGTGCCTTCGACCTGCTCGGACCGTGCCGAACATAATTTGCCTTGAAACGGCTCGTCACTGCGCAGAAAACGATAGGGATGATCGACCCGGTCGCACGCCTGCAACGCCCGATCGTCTGGCGCATCGTCGGTGAACAGCGGATGCCCGGGGGCGCAATACAAGTGTTGGGTTTCGGTAAACAGTTCGCGGTAGTCAAACGCGCTTTGCACTTGGGAGAAATAGCCGATCGCCAGGTCCAGCCGTTGTTGCAGGAGCAAGCGTTCCATGTCGCCGGGCATGGCGCTCATCAACTCGATGCGCACCGATTCGTCCCGCTCGCGAAACCGTCGGATCGCATCGGCGACTTTTTTCAGCACCGATTGATCAAGGGCTTCCGACAAGCCCAGACGCACTTCACCGATCAAGCGACCCGCCACGCCGTTGGATTGATGACGGAACGCTTCGATGGATTCAAACAGCCCGCGCGTTGCGCTCAGCAACTGTTCGCCCTTGGGCGTGATCCGGAATCCACCCTTGCCGCGACTGCACAAGCGATAGCCGAGCCGGGTTTCGAGTTTTGCCATTTGCTGGCTGATGCTCGACTGGCTCAAACCCAATTCACCTTGCGCCGCGCTGAAACCGCCGCACTCGACTACGCGGACAAACAAGCGCAGCAGTTGCAGGTCGAGGTCGTGGAGTTGACCAAGCATCAAACATTACTCCGTAATAAAGTCAGGTTAACAAACTTGATATTTCGCCAATGTATCCGAGCGCGCACGCTGCAACCACTTCCTCTGGTCAGGTGTTTGTCATGGCTCCTCTATCCAAGCTGTGTTTACCCGCGCTGTTTCTCGCCATGGCCGCGTCGGCCCAGGCTGAGGAGAAGACCCTCAACCTCTATAGTTGGGCCGATTACGTGGCGCCTGAAACCTTGCAGCGCTTCGAAAAAGAAACCGGCATCCACGTGCGTTACGACACGTTCGACTCCTCGGAAGTGCTGGAAACCAAACTGCTTACCGGCGGCAGCGGTTATGACGTGGTGGTGCCGTCCTCCAGCGTGTTGGCCCGTGGGCTGGCGGCCGGTGCGCTGAAGGAAATTCCTCACGAAGGGCTCAAGGGCTACGCCAACCTCGATCCGGACCTGCTGGAAAAACTGGCGGCCGTCGACCCCGGCAATCGTTATGGCGTGCCCTATACCTGGGGCACGCTGGGGTTGGGGCTTAACGTCGAAGCGGTGCAAAAACGTTTGCCGGATGCGCCGCTCAACAGCCTCGATCTGCTGTTCAAGCCGCAATACGCCAGCAAGCTGAAGGACTGCGGGATTGCGATTCTCGACTCACCACAGGAAGTGATTGGCCTGGCGTTGCACTATCTCGGTAAAGATCCCTACAGCACAGACAAGGCAGATCTGACAGCCGCCGAGGCGTTGTTGCATCAGCTGCAGCCCAATGTGCTGTACGTCGCCACCGGGCGGCAGATCAGCGACCTGGCCAATGGCAGCGTGTGCCTGGCCTTGACCTACAACGGCGACGCCAGCATGGCCGCTGATCAGGCGCGCAAGGCCAACAAACCGTTCGAGGTGGCCTACCGGATTCCGAAGGAAGGCACGCTGGTCTGGCAGGACAACCTGGCGATTCCCAAGGACGCGCCGCACCCCGAGGCAGCCCGGGCGTTCATCGAATTCATGTTGCGCCCCGAATCCGTGGCGGCGCTGACCAACACGCTGTTCTTTGCCACGGCCAACCAGGCAGCGACGCCGCTGGTGGACGAAGCCGTGCGGACCGACCCGGACATCTACCCCCTGGCCGACACCCGCGAACGGCTGTACGCCGACCGCAGCATGAGCCTCAAGGACATGCGCTCGCGCACTCGCCTGTGGACCACTTTCCGTAGCCGCCAAAATAATAGGAGATCACCATGGACGTCCCGATGCAAAACGATCAGGCCATGACCCGCGACAGCCTCTTTGGTACTGCCGCCGAAAGTACCTACGCCGGTATCACCAGTTTCATGCGTCGTCGCTACAGCCGTGATTTGCGCGGCGTCGACGTAGTGGTCAGCGGTGTGCCGTTCGACACCGCCACCAGCAACCGCCCCGGCGCGCGTTTCGGCCCGCGCGGCATTCGCGCTGCGTCGACCGGCATCGCCTGGGAACGTCACTGGCCATGGACGTTTGACCCGTTCGATCATCTGGCGGTCATTGACTACGGTGATTGCGCCTTCGATTACGGCTCGCCGCACTCGGTGCCGGAAAGCATCGAGGCCCACGCCGAGCACATCCTGAACGGCGGTTGCGCGATGCTGACGTTCGGCGGTGACCATTTCATCAGTTACCCGCTGCTCAAGGCCCATGCGCGCAAACATGGTCCGCTGTCGCTGATTCACTTCGACGCCCACAGCGACACTTGGCCGGACGAAGAGGGCAAGCGCGTCGACCACGGGACGATGTTCTGGCACGCGGCCAAGGAAGGCCTGGTGGATCCGGCACGTTCGGTGCAGATCGGTTTGCGCACCACCAATGATGATCACCAGGGCTTTGCGGTGCTGGATGCGCGGCAGGTGCATCGGCAAGGGTGTGAGGCGATTGTCGAGGCGATCCGTGCGCGGGTGGGGGATAACCCGGTGTACCTGACGTTCGATATCGATTGCCTCGACCCGGCGTTTGCACCGGGCACCGGAACGCCGGTGTGTGGTGGTTTGAGCACGGTGCAGGCGCTGGAGATTCTCGGCGGGTTGCGCGGGATCAATCTGGTGGGGATGGACGTGGTGGAAGTGGCGCCGGCCTACGACCACGCGGACATTACCTCACTGGCAGCGGCGACATTGGCGATGGAGATGCTGTGCCTGTATGCGGCCAGGCACAAAATAGACCGGTAAGACGTCTTCGCGGGCAAGCCTCGCTCCTACAGATTTGTGGCGTTCACAGACTTTGTGTTCGCCGCAATTCTGTAGGAGCGAGGCTTGCCCGCGAAGCTTTTTCAGGCCACAGGAATGATTGGCAGGTCGAGGGTTTCACCGCCGGTAAACCGCGCCGCCGAACCGGCAATCGTTTCATGTGGCACACCCTTCGGCACGTCGCTGACCCCATCAAGCCGCGACAATTGATCCGGGCTCAATTGCACGGTCAACGCGCCCAATGTCGCATCCAGTTGCTCACGAGTCCGCGAACCGAGAATCGGAATCAGCGCCGTCGTCGAACGCGTGGCCTTCTCCCGCAGCCAGGCAATGGCCACGTGGGTCGGCGTGGCGTTAAGCTCTGCCGCCACCGCGAGCAAGGTGTCGAGCAGGGCTGTTTCGTGGGCGCTTTTCTCGGTGTGGATCAGCATGCCGAGTTTAGCGGCGCGGTTATTGTCATCATTGCTGCGGTACTTGCCCGTGAGAAACCCGCCACCCAACGGCGACCAAATCGTAGCCGCCAGCCCGAGCGCTTCGGCCATCGGCAACAACTCACGTTCGGCGGTGCGTTCGGCCAGGCTGTATTCGGCCTGAATCGCTGCAATCGGCGCAAAGCCAAGGACTTCGGCCAAGACATCGGCGCGAGCAATGCGCCAGGCCGGGAAGTTCGACAGCCCGGCGTAGTGAATCTTGCCGGCACGCACCAGGTCGTCGAAGCCACGCAGGATCTCTTCCATCGGCGTCACGCCGTCACTGATGTGCGCCCAAAACAGGTCGATGTGATCGGTGTTGAGCCGTTTAAGGCTTTCTTCCACGGCGCGGACCATGTTCTTGCGGTTGTTGCCGGTGTGGGAAATGCCTGCGGCCGGTGTGGTGCCCATGGTGTATTTGGTGGCGATGACCAGGCGATCGCGTTCCGGCGCGATGAATTCGCTGAGCATGGCTTCCGACTGGCCGGCCTGATAACCGTTGGCGGTGTCGATAAAGTTGCCGCCGGCTTCCAGGTAACCGTCGAAAATGCGCTTGGCTTCGTCACGCTCAGCGCCATGCCCCCAGCCAGTGCCGAAGTTACCGGCGCCCAGCGCCAGTTCCGAAACCCGCAAGCCGGTTTTGCGGCCGAAGACTTTGTAATGCATGAGGTAACTCCTGAAGAACGACGCCGGGGGTAATTTAAATGTTTAGCAACATGTATTTAATATGATGCGAGTAATATGGCCCGTCAAGGCGCTTTTTCATCCTCTGCAAAAGAGCCGACCGCCGGGCAATGATCTCCTGCCAGTTTCTGACAGCAGCCTCTGCTAAGCTCCGACGACTTTTCAGGAAAGAGCCTGCCGATCGTGTCGCGTACCACTCGTTTACTCACGTTGTTGCAAGTGCTGCGAGGCAAAAGTCGTCCGGCCACGGCCGCGACGCTCGCCGGGGAATTACAGGTTTCCGAACGCACGCTGTACCGCGACATCGCCGAGCTGACGGCGCTGGGCGCACCGATCTTCGGCGAAGCAGGGGTCGGCTATGTGTTGCGCAGCGGGTTGTTCCTGCCACCTTTGATGCTCAATGCCGACGAAACCGAAGCCATCGTTCTTGGATTGCGTTACGTCGATCAGCGTGGCGACGAGGTCTTGAGCAAAGCCGCGGCCGATGCCTTGGCCAAGATTGCTGCCGTGTTGGCGCCTGAAGCTCAGGATGCATTGCGCAACCCGACGATGCTGCCGGGCCCGCGCGGCTATGGATATCCGCAAAATGCCGTGCCGTTGAACGTGTTTCGCCAGGCCATCCGCGATCAGTCCAAGCTGAACATCGATTATGCGGACGCTCAGCAGGTGCCCAGTCAGCGGCTGATCTGGCCACTGGCGCTGGGTTTTCTCAATGAGGTGCGGATCATTGTCGCCTGGTGTGAGTTACGCAGTGCCTACCGCACCTTTCGCACCGATCGCATCTCCGCCGCCCATGAGCAGGGCGAGCGCTATCCGGGGCGGCGCAGCGACCTGTTGCGTACCTGGCGCAAGCACATGCAACTGGATGAAGCCGGGCGTTTCACTCCTGACAAGAACTGACACAGACCTGTTCTAGCATGGCTCCAGAATCAATCAACAAGGAGCCGCACCCATGTCCAATCCAGCCTCTTCACTGGCGCCCGCCATCGCCGCCTACATTGCAGCCGCCAACGCCCGCGACACCTCGCGGGTCGGCAGCTTTTTTGCCGAGGATGCCAACGTGTTCGATGAGGGCCAGCACCGGATCGGCACGCAAGCCATCGCCCAATGGATGCAAGATACCGCGCAACGGTATGAACCACGGGTCGAAGTGCTCGACGTTCAATTGCGCACCGGCAAAGTGCTGGTGCACAACCTGATTTCCGGAACCTTTCCCGGCAGTCCGCTGGAACTGCGCTACATGTTCCGCCTCAACGAGCAGGGCAAGATCGCCCGACTGGACATCTCTCTGTAAACCCGAGCGCATGGCATACTGCCGCGCATGAATGTCGACTCTCCCTTAAGCGCCTGGCAACACGCCATCGAACAGAAGGGCTTCGTCCAGGACGAAGCCCAGGAACATGCCGTGTGGGCGCTGCAAAAATGCCACGAAGCCTTGCATGAAGGGCGCACGCCGATCACTGGCGTTTACCTTTGGGGCCCGGTCGGACGGGGCAAGACCTGGTTGATGGATCAGTTCTACCAAAACCTCAAGGTCCCGGCCCGACGCCAACACTTTCACCACTTTATGGGTTGGGTGCATCAGCGCTCGTTCCAGCTGACCGGCACTGCCGACCCGTTGCAGGCGCTGGCCCGTGAGTTGAGCCACGAAGTGCGGGTGCTGTGTTTCGATGAGTTGTTCGTCAACGACATCGGTGACGCGATCATTCTCGGGCGTTTGTTTCAGGTGATGTTCGAGCAGGGCGTGGTGGTGGTCTGCACCTCCAATCAACCGCCGGACCAGCTGTACGCCGATGGCTTCAACCGCGACCGCTTCGTGCCCGCCATCGAGGCGATCAAAAAGCACATGCAAGTAATCGCGGTGGACGGCGGCGAAGACCATCGCCTGCATCCCGGGGCGGGTCTGCAACGGTATTGGGTAGCGGCGCCCGGGCAGCCCAGCGCGCTCGCTGAAGTGTTCAACGCGTTGACCGCAGGCCAGCCCACGTCCAGCGATCCGATCACGGTCGGTTTCCGCTCGATCAATGTGGTGCAGGCCAGTTCGACAGTACTCTGGTGTCGCTATGCCGACCTGTGCGAGCAACCGTTCGCCGCGATGGACTTCATGGCGCTGTGCGACACCTTCAGCGCTATTCTGTTGAGCGACGTGCCAAATTTGAGCGCACAGAAACGCGAAGGACGCATCGCCCGAGGCACGGAAGACGGTGCCGAACGGGTCGCCGCCGGTGATCGCGAGCTGCCGCAATTGTCGGTGCATGACGACGGTGTCCGGCGTTTCATTGCGCTGGTGGACGAGTGCTACGACCGCAAGGTGCCGCTGTACCTCGAAGCGCAGGTGCCGATGACGGCGTTGTACACCGAGGGTTACCTGGAATTCCCGTTCCGCCGCACGTTAAGCCGTTTACAGGAAATGCAGCTGCAACGTTTCGCCGAAGCCTAATTGTCGGGAGCCGCGAACATGAATCAGCCCCTGTCTCATCATTTGCTGACCATGGCGTATCAGAATGCCTGGGCCAATTACCGACTCGCCAAAGCCTGGAATCAGTTGAGCCCGGCGGAACTGGCAGCACCGCGAGTGAGCTTCTTCCCCAGCCTCATCGCCACCCTCAACCACATCCTGACGTGCGACTGGTTTTACGTGGATGCGCTGGAGCGGGAACGGCGTGGGGACGGTCCGCATCCTGATTGTTATGTGTTTTTCACCGAGGACGAACCGTTCGCGGCGGCCGCCGATCTGCAGCGTGAACAAGCGCATGTCGATCGTCGCCTGATTGCTTACTGCGAACAATTGCGCGACGCCGATCTGGGGCGAATCGTGACCATCGCCCGGGACACGCCGCAACATGACAGCCGTTTGCGCCTGCTGTCGCATCTGTTCGAGCACCAGATTCATCATCGCGGTCAGGTTCACGCGATGCTCAGCGACACCTCGGTCAAGCCGCCGCAACTGGACGAGTTTTTCTGCGTTGGTGAATCGCACCTGAGGGCCGGGGATTTTGCTGAATTGGGCTGGACCGAAACGCTGATTTGGGGTGTTTGAGAGAGGTTCGGGTTGTCGCCGATTGCGCCTCGCGATAATGTCCGTCGACCTCCCGGCGCGAGCGACGCGCCGAGACAACTTGACGGGACGTTGACGATGGGAATGGAATCCGCAGAAATTCTGGTACTTCAGGCCAGCTACACCAATGCGCTGCATGCCGAGGCGATCGGTGTGGTGCTCAATGCCTACGCCGAAGACCCGATGGGCGGCGGGCAGCCATTGCCCGAAGACATCCTGCGACAACTGCCGGGGGAACTGGCCAAGCGTCCTCATGCGTTCAGCGTACTGGCGTTTGTCGGGGGCGCGCCGGCCGGGCTGGTCAATTGCTTTGAAGGTTTCTCGACGTTTGCCTGTCGGCCGCTGGTCAACGTGCACGATGTGTCGGTGGTGCCCAAGTTTCGCGGTC
This sequence comes from Pseudomonas sp. LBUM1669, assembly GCF_059695705.1. Classification (NCBI taxonomy): domain Bacteria; kingdom Pseudomonadati; phylum Pseudomonadota; class Gammaproteobacteria; order Pseudomonadales; family Pseudomonadaceae; genus Pseudomonas; species Pseudomonas sp. LBUM1669. The sequence continues at coordinate 3,133,731 of NZ_CP166784.1, forward strand.
TGGGGCTGAGTCAGAAAATGCTGCAAAAGGTTGAAGATATTGCCCGTCAACGCGGCTGCTGCAAGATCACTCTGGAAGTCCTCGAGGGCAATGCCGTCGCGCAGGCGTCTTATGGCAAGTTCGGATTTGCCCCCGGCATGTTCGACCCGGCCCATGGCCGAATGCTGTTCTGGACCAAGGACCTTTAACGCCACATGAACAGCCTCGATGACGCGCAGGGCAGGGCACCCGTGACAACAGACAAACCGTGGGTGATTTTCCTGATCTTCCTGCGCCTGGGGCTGACCTCGTTTGGCGGTCCTGTCGCGCATCTGGGTTATTTTCGTAGCGAGTTCGTGGCGCGTCGGCGCTGGTTGAGCGAAGCCGCTTACGCCGAATTGATTGCCCTGTGCCAGTTTTTGCCGGGCCCGGCGAGCAGTCAGGTGGGCATGGCGCTGGGTTTGTCCCGTGCCGGCTATTCGGGGGCATTGGCGGCGTGGGTAGGGTTTACCTTGCCCTCGGCGCTGATCCTGACGCTGCTGGCATTGGGCATCTCCCACGGTGGCTGGGCGTTGCCGGCAGGTTTGATTCACGGGCTGAAAATTGTCGCCGTCGCCGTGGTTGCCCAGGCCGTGTGGGGAATGGCCCGCACGTTATGCCGAGGTCCGGTGCAAGTGGGCATCATGCTGGTGGCGGCTGCCGGGGTGTTGCTCTGGCCAACGACTGGCGGGCAGTTGACGGTGATGGTCGTGGCCGCGGTGATCGGCCTGGCTTTGCTGAACAACACAAATGCAGCGCAAAGGGAGGGCCTGTCGATTCGGGTCAGTCGACGGGCAAGCTGGCTGGCGATTGGATTGTTCGTGGCTTTGCTGCTGGGTTTGCCGCTAATCGCGCATCACTGGCCGGACTCGCTGACCCGCTTGTTCGACAGCTTCTACCGCACGGGGGCGCTAGTGTTCGGCGGCGGTCATGTCGTATTGCCGCTGTTGCAAAGTCAGGTGGTGAGCACGGGATTGCTGGGCAATGACGTGTTTCTCGCCGGTTACGCCGCCGCGCAAGCGATGCCGGGGCCGTTGTTCACGTTCGCGGCTTTTCTCGGCGCGTCCATCAGCGGCTGGAGTGGTGCGCTGGTGGGCGTCTTGGCGATTTTCCTGCCGTCGCTGCTGTTGGTGATCGGCGTCCTGCCGTTCTGGCAGCGCTTGCGCGGTAATGGCCGGGTGCAAGCGGCGCTGGCCGGGGTGAATGCCGGGGTGGTCGGGTTATTGTTGGCCGCGTTGTATCAGCCATTGTGGACCACTTCGATCCTCAGCCCGCTGGATGTTCTGTTGGCGGTTCTGGCGTTGATCGCGCTGCTGTTCTGGCGATGCCCTCCGTGGTTGCTGGTGCTGCTGGGCGGGATTTGCGGTGTGCTGCTGGGCGCATGAAACCTTTCGAGCGGGCATAAAAAGGGGCGCCCATCAGGACGCCCGTTTGCCAGCGTTTATTTCGGCCGATAGGTTTCCGTCACTTGTGCGGTTTGATCGTTCGGAACCCTTAGTTCAATAGTCCTGGTTTCGATGCCGTTAGCTTGCTGTTGTTTGAGGTGCAGGGTTTCGAAGTAATACCTCATGCGCTCGGCGCCGCCTTCGGCAAAGGCTGCGGTCGAACCGAACATCATCAGACTGGCGAGGATCAACGCGGTACGTTTCATGGTGTGCCTCCCACTACGGATATAGGGTGCTCTTTCGTCCATGAAGCAATGCTGCCGAGCCATTATCCGCCGATTCCGTAAATTGGGAATTAACCGCGTCAGAGCTTCCAGTCCAGGCTCAGCGTGACTGTGCGAGGGTCGCCCCAATAGACGCCGTTATAGAACCCGACGTTGTCGTAATACTTTTTGTCGAACAGGTTGTCGACGTTCAGAGAAGCGGACAGGTGCTTGTCGAACTCATACCGCGACATCAGCTTGACCACGGTGTACGCCTCCTGGCGGATGTTGGTGCTGGCGGTGATGATCTCGCCATCGGCGCCACGGCCGACCGGGCGTCTGGCGGCGCGGTAGACATCGCTTTGCCAGTTCACGGCGCCGCCCACGGTCAGTGCCTGCCAGTCGCCGGGCAAGCGATAAGCCGTGGAGAAGCGGAACATGTTCAACGGCTGGGCGGTGTTGTTGCGCTGCTTCTCGCCATTGGCCGAGTGGGTGTAGGTGTAGCCGGCCGTCATGTTCCAGCCTGCCATGACCTCGCCGGAGACCTCGGCTTCGAAGCCCTGGACCTTGTTGCCTTTACCCCCTGATTTGAAGAACTCTTCACCGGTGACCGGGTCCGGTGGCACCGAGTCGTCGCGTTCGGCGACGTTGTCCTGCTTGCTCCAGAACACTGCGGTGGCGAGGTTAAGTCGCTCTTCCAGCAGGCTGCCCTTGAGCCCCAGTTCATAGTTGCTGCCGACCACCGGTTCGAGGTATTTGCGATTGCTGTCGCGGTCGTCCTGTGGCTTGAAAATATCGGTGTAGCTGACGTACACGGTGTATTCAGGCGTGAGGTCGTAAAGCAGCCCGGCATACGGCGTCCAGATGTCGTTGTGCTGCTGGCTGATGGCTTCGACACCGGTCCGTTGCAGGTTGCTGTCGTATTTGTAGGTGTTTTTCGAGATCTCCCAGCTGCCATAGCGACTGCCAAGTACCGCGTGCAGGTCGTCGGTCAGGGTCAAGCGCGTGGCCAGGTAACCGGCCTTTTGCCGGGTGCTTTCATCGGAGCCTTTCAGGCCGGTGACGGTGTCCGGGAATTTGGGAATGCCGCCCATGTACTTCCAGTCGGGGACTTTCTCGTAATCCGGCGACCGTGCGCCGTCAATGGTGTAAGGGTTGTCTTCGCCGCGTTCGGCTTCGCCATAGCCGATCATCATTTCGTGCTCACGCCCGAACAGCGAATAAGGCCCCGACACGTTGAAGTCATAGGCCTTCATTTTTTGCGTGCCAACCATGTGGCTGACGTTGGCTGTCATGCCGCTGCGATCCGCCTCGGGGAAGCCGCCACCGCCGTAGTAGATCTTGCCGTCGGTGTCACTCTCGCGGTGGGTGTAGGCCGCCTTGAGGTGCCAGCCGGCGCCCAGTTGCTGGTCCAGCGTGGCAAACGCGGTCTTGTCCTTCAGCGGCCAGGAGCTCCACGGTGTGGCCATGTTGGTGGAGCGTCCGAGGTTGGCTTTGCTGCCGTCAGCATTCCAGTAGGGCACGGTGCCCCAGGAGGTGCCTTGCACCTGCTTGTCCTGATAGTCGTAACCCACGGCCAGCACGGTGTCGTCGGTCAGGTCGGCTTCGACAATCCCGTAGCCGACTTCCCGTTGCAGCTCGTATTTGTCTCGGTAGGAACCGCTGTCGCGATAGGCCAGCACACCGCGAGCGCGAAGGCGCCCGTCGAAGGCCAGTGGTCCGCCGACGTCGACATAACTGTAGTAATCGTCATAGCTGCCGCCGCTGACACCGGTCTGGGCCGCCCATTGTGCGGTCGGTCGTTTGCGCACCATGTTGATCGTCGCAGAAGGATCGCCGGCGCCCGTGGTCAGGCCCGTCGCGCCGCGAACCACTTCGATACGGTCGTAGATGATGGTGTCGGAATCGGACTTCATGTAGCTGAAGGTGTTGAGCATCCCGTCGATCTGGAAATTGTTGATCGAGTAACCGCGGGACGAATAGCTGACGCGGTCCGAGTCGTTGTGCTGAACCACCACGCCGGTGGTCTGGCTCATGGCTTCGGAGAGCGTGCCGAGTTTGAAATCGTCCATTTGCTGGCGCGTGACCACGGACACCGATTGCGGCGTTTCCTTGATCGACAGGTTCAGCCGCGTCGCGGTGCTCATGGCACCGGTGGTGTACGACTCGGTGTTTTCGGTGGTGCTGCCCAAGCCCTGGGCGGTCACGTTGGTGGCGCCCAGTTCAAGGGTGCGGCTCGGTTCTTGATCCGGGACGGTTTCAGCCAGCAGGTCGGGGCTCAGGGCAGCACTGCATAGGCCCAAGGTAAAGGTCATGGAACGGGTGATAGGCGCGAACATCGCAGCCGACTCCTTGTCTTCGAGGGAAAAATTCCGTTTGTTCAAAGACGAAGGGTGGAGGGGGGATTTAGGTCTAAACGAGAATTATTGTTATTTTAAGATGTTTCGGGGAGCTAACGTGCGGGAACAGCGGGCTGGCGCAATCCCCTGTGGGAGTGAGCTGTGGCGAGGGGATACATCCCCGCTGGACTGCGAAGCAGGCCCAGGATTTTGGGGCGGCTGCGCCACCCAGCGGGGCGGTGCGACGTTTCGATAAATCCCCTCGCCACAGCTCGCTCCCACAGGTTCCTCTCCGTATTGAAAGATCGGAGCCGGTCTCTCAGGACATCATTTCTGTGCGACTGCAGGATCGGTCGGCGTGCTTTTCGGTTTCATCAGGCTGAAGTCGATCAGCGGACGCGACTGACGCTCATACGGATTGCCGATCATCAGCGGACGCGGCGTGAAGCTGTCGCTGACCAGACTCTTGCTGCGGTCCAGTTCATCGAAACTCAGGCCCGCCAAGTCAGCCCAGGTGTGGATCAGGTGCGAGCTGCTGTAAGGCCGCCCCAGGTCACCGGCAAAACTCCAATCATGGGTTTCACGCCATTTCGGCGAAGCCCAGGCCATGAACGGAATGGTGTACATCGGCGCCGTCGGCTTAGCTTCGTTGCGCCCCAGCGTGCTGTGGCCCGCGGAGTCGAAGACATCTTCGCCGTGGTCCGAAAGGTACATCAGGAAGCCGTTCGGATCGGACTTCGCATAGTCCTTGATCAGGCTCGACACCACGAAGTCGTTGTACCGCACGGCGTTGTCATAGCTGTTGTACGTCGGCACCTGGTCATCACGCACGCCGTCCGGTACACCCTTGCGATCGGTGAACTTGTTGAAGGTCGGCGGGTACCGGTACTGATAGCTCATGTGCGTACCGAGCAAATGCACCACGATCAGCTTGCGCGGCGCGGCGTCTGCCAGGGCCTTGTTGAACGGCGCGATGACGTCGCCGTCGTACTGCGCGGCGTTCTGGTTGCGGTTGTTGTTCAGGTACACCTGCTCGTCGGCCTGTTCGGAGAACGTCGTGAGCATGGTGTTGCGCTTGGTCATGGTTTGCTGGTTGGTGATCCAGAAGGTCTTGTAACCCGCCTGTTTCATCATGCTGACCAGGGACGGCGTGGACAGGTAAAGGTCCGGGTTTTCTTCGTCGGCGAAAGTCAGCACCTGCTGCAACGCCTCGATGGTGTAAGGGCGCGGGGTGATGACGTTGTCGAAGACCGCCATCTGATCCTTGAGCTTGTCCAGTTCCGGCGTGGTTTCACGCGGGTAGCCGTAGAGGCTCATGCGCTGACGGTTGGTGGACTCGCCGATCACCAGCACCAGGGTCGCCGGCTGGTTGGCCATCGTGTCCTTGAGGTTCTTGAGCGGTGGAATCTTGCTCGCGCTGTCGAGCATGTCTTGCATGCCGGCCAGGGTGTCGAGGTAACGGTGATACGCCACCGCCATCTGCCAAGGCACCGCCGGCTCGATGCGGGTTTCGAATTTCTCGAAGCCACCGGCCAGGCTGCCGGTGCGCGCGGTCTGCTTGATCAGCGGGTAACCGACCACGGCCACCAGAATGGCGGTGGCGGCAACCAGCGCTCGACCGCGGGGCATGTACACCGGGCGCAAGCGCGTCCACAGGAAATACGCGAACAGGGTGTGGGCGAGGAACGCCGCCACCATCCACCAGGCGAAATACTGGGTCATGTACTCGCCCGCTTCAGAGATGTTCGATTCGAACATGATGAAGATGACGCTCTGGGAAAACTCCTGCTGATAGATGAAGAAGTAACCCAGGCTGGCCATCGAACAGGCCCACAGCACCACGCCGATCAACGCGGCCATGACGCGTGTCTGTCTAGGGAACAGCAGCATCGGCGCGAGCCAGATGGCGCTCATTACAAAGGCCTGGCGGAACCCGGTGAAACCCGAGGTGCCCGTCAGTTGGATCAGCAGTTGGGTAATGCCGGAAAAATACCAGAAGAACAGGAACAACCAGAGAAATCCTGCCCAATCGAAACCTTTCGCAGTCGTAGTGCTGCGTTTAAACACAGTCATTCATCGCTCCAGCCAGGAAATCACGTCGACCCGTCGGGAGTCTTCCATGTTGCCGACGAACGAAAGCCGCGCGGATACCGAGCGGCCATAATGAGCCGGAGTATCAACACTTCGATGTGAAAACTTTGTGAGTTGCCGCAAACGGCAAGGCGGGAGGCGGTGTCGGAAACAGCAGGGGGCTGTTTCCGAATCAAGCGTAGAGATCAGGCGTGAGGCGCGCGCGCAGTGACGGGCAAGGGCTGAGCCGAAGAGCTTTGTGTGAGTAAGCGCAGCTGCGCGAGCTCCTGCTTCAACAGGTCGCGCTCTTCTTTCAACTGGCGCAATTCATCACGACGGATCGTGACGTAAAGGGTTTGTGCTGGCCGTGCTGCTTGTACTGTGCCCATTGCTCACCTCGCAAATGGCGTGCATCAACTGTAAAACCGCCCCGACATCGGGTGCTGAATTACTATCGGCGCCGATTTTGATTTCTTTTGCCCCCGAAGGGAACTTTTTTATTTTTCATGGTCGTTGTGTCTTGGGTTCGATTTTCGACGTTATCAGTCAGGATCGGGCACAATGCCCGGAAACTTCACGCCAACGCTCTGGACTAACCCACATTAGTCGCGTTGGGCTATAACCTTTGACACACATTATTTGTAGTAGGGAGCATCAGCACATGCAACTCGGGATTATTGGACTGGGCCGCATGGGCGGAAATATTGCGCGTCGCCTGATGCTCAACGGGCATACCACCGTTGTTTACGACCGTAATACCGCCTTCGTCGACACCTTGGCCGCAGAAGGCGCCAAGGGCGTCATCGACCTGCCGGCGCTGGTCGCAGGCCTGGCCAAGCCACGTGCGGTGTGGGTCATGCTGCCGGCCGGCGCACCGACCGAAGACACCATCGACACCCTGAGCACCTTGCTCGAAGCCGGCGACACCATCATCGACGGCGGCAACACCTTCTATAAGGACGACATCCGCCGGGCGAAAACCCTGTCGGAGAAAGGCCTGCACTACATCGACGTCGGCACGTCCGGCGGCGTCTGGGGCCTGGAGCGCGGGTACTGCATGATGATCGGCGGCGAAGCCGAGGTGGTGAAACGCCTTGACCCGCTGTTCGACAGCCTGGCCCCTGGCATGGGCGATATCCCGCGCACCAAGGACCGCAAGTCGGAAGATGATCGCGCCGAGCGCGGTTACATCCACGCCGGCCCTGCAGGCTCTGGCCATTTCGTGAAGATGATCCACAACGGCATCGAGTACGGAATGATGCAGGCCTTCGCCGAAGGCTTCGACATCCTCAAGACCAAGGCCAGCACCAACCTGCCGGAAGATCAGCGTTTTGACCTGAACGTGGCCGACATCGCCGAAGTCTGGCGCCGTGGCAGCGTTGTGTCGTCGTGGTTGCTCGACCTGACCGCCGACGCACTGGCCAGCGATCCGAAACTCGACGGGTACGAAGGTGCAGTGGCTGACAGCGGTGAAGGCCGCTGGACCATCGAAGCCGCCATGGAGCAATCGGTGCCCGTACCGGTGCTGTCGAACTCGCTGTTCTCGCGCTACCGTTCGCGCGGCCAAGGCACCTTTGGCGACAAAATTCTCTCGGCCCAGCGCTTCGGCTTCGGCGGCCATGTGGAGACTTCGAAAAAATGACCCGTCTGATCCGCAATAAATCCAAGGCAGAACCCGCACCGCCGACCACGCTGTTTTTGTTCGGTGCCCATGGTGACCTGGTCAAGCGCTTGCTGATGCCGGCGCTGTACAACCTGAGTCGCGACGGTCTGCTTGGCGATGGACTGCGGATCATCGGTGTTGACCACAACGCCATCAGTGATGAAGCCTTTGCGCAGAAGCTCGAAGATTTCATCCGCACCGAAGCGGCCAGCAAAGTCGGCAAAGGCGACGAAGCCCTTGACCCGACGCTGTGGGCCAAACTGGCCAAAGGCATCAGCTACGTCCAAGGCGATTTCCTGGACGACAGCACTTATCAGGCGCTGGCGGCGAAAATCGCCGCCAGCGGCACGGGCAACGCGGTGTTCTATCTGGCCACCGCGCCACGGTTCTTCAGTGAAGTGGTGCGCCGCCTCGGCGCCGCCGGCTTGCTGCAAGAGACGCCCGAAGCGTTCAGAAGGGTGGTGATCGAAAAACCGTTCGGCTCCGACCTGCACACCGCTGAAGCGTTGAACGCCTGTTTGCTCAAGGTCATGTCGGAAAACCAGATCTACCGGATCGATCACTACCTGGGCAAGGAAACCGTGCAGAACATTTTGATCAGCCGGTTCTCCAACAGCCTGTTCGAAGCGTTCTGGAACAACCATTACATCGACCACGTACAGATCACTGCCGCCGAAACCGTCGGCGTAGAAACCCGTGGCAGTTTTTATGAACACACCGGCGCCTTGCGGGACATGGTGCCCAATCACCTGTTCCAGTTGCTGGCGATGGTGGCGATGGAACCGCCGGCAGCCTTTGGTGCTGACGCGGTCCGTGGCGAGAAAGCCAAAGTGGTCGGCGCGATACGTCCGTGGTCCACGGAGGAGGCGCGGGCCAACTCGGTGCGTGGCCAATACGCGGCCGGCGAACTCGATGGCAAATCCTTGGCGGGTTATCGCGAGGAAGCCAACGTCGCGCCCGACAGCAACACCGAAACCTACGTCGCGCTCAAAGTCATGATCGACAACTGGCGCTGGGTCGGCGTGCCGTTCTACCTGCGCACCGGCAAGCGCATGAGCGTGCGTGACACCGAGATCGTCATCTGCTTCAAGCCTGCACCCTACGCGCAGTTCCGCGATACCGAGGTCGATGAGCTGCAACCGACCTACCTGCGGATTCAGATTCAGCCCAACGAAGGCATGTGGTTCGACCTGTTGGCCAAGCGGCCCGGGCCGGCCCTGAAAATGGCCAACATCGAATTGGGTTTTGCCTACAAGGATTTCTTTGAGATGCAGCCGTCCACCGGCTACGAAACGCTGATCTACGATTGCCTGACCGGTGATCAGACGCTGTTCCAGCGCGCCGACAACATCGAGAACGGCTGGCGCGCCGTGCAGCCATTCCTCGACGCATGGCAGCAGGACGCGAGCGTGCAGCGCTATCCGGCGGGCGAGAACGGCCCGCAGGCGGCTGATGAACTGCTGGTCCGCGACGGTCGCGTCTGGCACAGCCTCGGATGAGTGACGTCACGCCACAACCCATCCGTTTTCTATTGAGCGACATGGACGGCACGTTGCTGCTGCCCGATCACAGCCTCAGTCAGCGCACCATCGAGGCTGTCCGTTCGTTACGTGAGGCAGGCGTGCTGTTCAGCCTGGCTACTGGGCGTCCACCGAAAGCCATGCTGCAGCAGATCGAAGCCCTCGGTGTCGACCTGCCGACGGCGGCATTCAATGGCGGCACGATCGTCCATCCGGACGGCAGCTTGCTGGTTGCGCATTATTTGCCGGCCACGGCTGCGCTGACGGCGTTGGCGCTGTTTGCCGATCAGCCGGAGGTTGAAATCTGGGTATTCAGTGGCGGTGACTGGTTGCTGAAGGACCCGAACGGGCCGATGGTCCCGCGCGAGCAGCACGGCCTCGGCTATCCGCCGGTGGTGGTCGAGAGTTTCGAGCCGTACCTGACGCGCATCGACAAGATCGTCGCCACCAGCAACAACACGCAACTGTTGATCGAACTGGAAGCGCAGTTGCTGCCGAAAGTGGAAGGCCAGGCACAAGTCTCTCGGTCGCAACCGGTGTATCTGGACGTGACGGCGATGCAGGCCAACAAGGGCGCCGCACTGGCGACACTGGCGGAGTTTCTGGGTGTGCCGCTGGAGCAGACTGCCGCGATGGGCGATGGCGGCAATGACCCGGCGATGTTTCATCGTGCCGGGTTGTCGATTGCCATGGGGCAGGCGGAAGAGGCGGTGAAGCGCCAGGCCGACGTGATGACAGGTCCCAATACCGAAGACGGCGCGGCCCAGGCGATCGAGCGGTATATCCTCAACGCGGGTTAAACCGCGTTATCGTTCTTCGCGGGCAAGCCTCGCTCCTACAGATCCACCGTTGACCTGTAGGAGCGAGGCTTGCCCGCGAAGGCGTCAAACCTGCTAACTCAAAGCCAGAAACTGACGGCGTACCAACCCAGCACACCCATTACCACCGTATACGGCAACGCCATCCACACCATCCGCCCATACGACAGGCGAATCAGCGGCGCAATCGCCGACGTCAGCAAAAACAGAAACGCCGCCTGGCCATTAGGCGTCGCCACGCTCGGCAGGTTAGTGCCGGTATTGATCGCAATGGCCAGCGTTTCGAAGTGCTCACGGCTCATGTGCCCGGAGATGAACGCCTGTTTCACTTCGGTGATGTAAATGGTCGCCACAAACACGTTATCGCTGATGGCCGACAGCAAACCGTTGGCAATGAACAACATGCCCGGCTGCTGATCGGCCGGCAGCGCCAGCACCCACTGGATCAGCGGCGTGAACAGCTGCTGATCGTGAATAACCGCCACCACCGCAAAAAACACCACCAGCAACGCTGTGAATGGCATGGCGTCCTTGAACGCGTTGCCGATGCGGTGCTCGTCGGTAATGCCGGTGAAGGAAGTGATCAGCACGATTACCATCAAGCCGATCAGGCCGACTTCAGCGATATGAAGCGCCAGCCCTGCAATCAGGATCAACGCCGCGGCGCCTTGCACCAGCAAGGCTGCGCGTTGGCGTGCAGTGCGTTCAGCGTTGTCTTCGGCCGCATAGTTGGACAGCACCGCGCGCACGTTGTCCGGCAGCAGCGTGCCGTAACCGAACCAGCGCAGTTTCTCCAGCAGCACGCACGTCACCAGGCCCGCTGCCAGCACCGGCAGCGACACCGGGGCAACTTTCAGGAAAAACTCGGCGAAGTGCCAGCCCATTTCATGGCCGATCAACAGGTTCTGCGGCTCGCCAACCAGCGTGCAGACGCCGCCCAATGCCGTGCCCACGGCGCCGTGCATCAGCAGGCTGCGCAGGAAAGCACGGAACTGTTCGAGGTCGTCATGGTGCAGTTTGGGCAGGTGCTGGTCATCACTGAACTCACTGTCCTGACGCGGATCATTGCCCGAGGCGACGCGGTGATACACCGAATAAAAGCCTACGGCGGCACTGATGATCACCGCCGTCACCGTCAGAGCATCGAGGAACGCCGACAGGAACGCCGAGAGAAAGCAGAACATTAAGGCCAGCAGAGGCTTGGAACGAACCCCCAGCAATAGGCGCGAGAACAGAAACAGCAGCAGGTCTTTCATGAAGTAGATGCCCGCCACCATGAACATCAGCAGCAGGATGACCGGAAAGTTGTGTACCAGTTCGTTATAGAGTGCCTGGGGCGTGGTCATTTTCAGCAGTAGCGCTTCAATCAGCAGCAACCCGCCCGGCATCAGCGGATAACATTTGAGCGCCATGGCCAGGGTGAAGATGAACTCCAGCACCAGCAGCCAACCGGCCGCCACCGGACCGACTGTCCACAACACCAGGGCGTTGAGAATCAGGAAGCCGACAATGCTCGCCTTGTACCAGCGGGGTGAGTGGCCTAGAAAGTTGTGCGTGAAAGCCTGGGCCATTGAACCGGACATCGGCTACTCCTTGTATTAAGAAGCGCGCAACTTGCCGTAAGCCGAAGGGAAGATCAAGTGTGGGAAAAGTCGTTGGCCTAACCGAGATAGCGGACCACAACCGCCCGGTAGTTGCCGTCCAGCGAATAACCGCCTACGACAATGCCTCCATCCGCCTGAACGGCCACTGACGTGGCGGTGTCCAGGCTGCGGCCCAGACGGGTGCGAACCCAGCAAGTGCCCTCGGCAAAGCCAGGATCGAGTTGTCCGCCAGGTAAATACCGGGCCAGCAGAAAGTCGGTTTCGACGCCGCCAATCGTGGCGCCAACCGCCAGCACGCGACCGTCCGGCTGGAGTTGGGCGGCGTTCCACTGGCAGCCGCTGCGGCCGATTTTCAGCAGGTGTGGCTGGCCCCCGTTGCAATGAGCGTTCGGGCGACCGTTGCTGTGCAGTGTCAGCGCCAGGCAATGCATCGGGTCGCGGCTGCTGCCAAAACAATGCCAATCGCCATTTTCCTGCTCGACGATCTGGCTGACCTGAGCGCTGTGACCCGAGACATTGAAGGTCATGAAACCATCCACGGCGAAGTGGTCATCCAGGCTGCCGTCGGGGAGGTAGCGCGCCAGCAAGCCTTCCTCAGGGAAGTTGATCGATCCGCCGACCATTATCCGACCGTCCCGCTGCACCATCAGGCTGCTGAGCCAGGTGTTCATCAGCAAATGCCTGACCATGACAAAGCCGCGGCCGTTGAAGGAGGTATCGAGCTCGCCAGTGTCGGTGAGGCGAATTAGCAGGCCCACGTGATCGGCCAGTTCGAAAGGGTGATTGGCCAGCAGCAGGATTCGGCCGTCAGCCTGTACCTGGACGTCGCAGACTTCGGCCCCCGGCACGCCGGGAGGGAGCCAGGCGTCGCGCACGCCCTGCGACAGATTCCCCGGCAGGCGTATGACGCAGTATCCGTTGTCGCCAAAGTCCCTCACCGGGTGACCTTGCGCGTCGAACAGCGCCAAGGCCGGCAGCGTTCGGTGAGCGTCTTCATAGTGCAAGCCGGCGACCAGGATGTTCCCGTCGTCCAATATGAGGACTTTACCCGCCATGGCCTCATGACCGCGTTGAAATTGCCCGATGACGCTGCCATGAGTGCCGAATGCCAGGTCTGCCGAACCGTCTTCAAGCAAGCGAGCCAGGCCAAAGCAATGGCCGCTTCGAGTGCCGACTTTCGCCGCCACCAGTACGCGACCGCTCGAATCGATCGCCACGCCGTTGGCGATGCTCGACGTACTGCCGGCGAAATACACCTGGGTTTTGCCATTGGAGGCGAAGGTTTTATCGAGGTGGCCCGCCGAGTACTGCGCTGCAGGTCGGGCAAAAGCAGTCTGGTGGGGCATGCGCGCATCTCCTTGCGAGCTGACCGGAACCCGGGGACCGGGTGGGCAACTGCGTGTGCAAATATTCAATCCCTGAACGCTCGATTGCACAACTGTCACAACTAACAGGTGGAGGGTCGCTTTGTGCCAGAACAGTGTCTTTTCGAACCACTGACAAGCCTGCCAAGTAATTCGTGGCGGTCAAGTTGGAATGGGGGGGGCGCAGTGACTACCGAAAGGAGTCCGATAAAAGAAAGGAGAACAGGCGGATGACACTTAAGTCATCCGCCAACGTCCTTAGTGCGGCATCGACCACGATTGCAGCGTGTAACCTTCCTCGCTCAATTCGGCGCGAGCTTGCTCCAGTCGAAGTTCAAGTTGCGTCGGGTCTGTGTAGGCACTGCACGGAATCTGTGCGCGGCCGATGTGGGTAATGGTGCGGTCGATGATGGTCAGGCAGAGTTCGCCATTGCCGTCTTGTGGGGCCCAGGCCACGCATTGAAAAGGTTGGAATGCGCGGTTGGCAATCAAAAGAGCTTCGTTGATACGGAGCGGGGCGGTCATGGGATCTTCTCTCTATATGCCCAATCAAGTGACAGGCCGTCGGTTGGGCTTACCGTTCGGCTGGTTACTTGTACTGATGCCCTCAACCGGGGGTCAGGTCACACACAATCAAAAGAAATTTCAACTTTCTTTCATATACTCAGTGCAGGGTCGATTTTTGAAAGCTGAATGAAAGGTTGAACTCGTTAGGTAACTAACAAACTTGTTCTTATAACTAATAACGCGACGTCCCTATAATCAAACGGTACAAGGGTGCGTCAAATTCTTGCTAATGTTACAGCCAGATCCGCCAAACGACTGTTTTTAATACTATTTCCTAAAGTTTGGCGTCAAGGAACAGTCATGATCGAAACGCCTGCGTTACGACGTCTGTTAGTAGTTGATCCCTGTGACGACTGCCATCGTCTGTTGCCGGGTCTTCGCTCTGTGGGCTGGGATGTTGACAGCTGTTCCCTGGAGAACGCCGCCGACCGGACGTGCGACGTTGGCCTTCTGCGATTACAACCCTTTCATCTGGAACGCCCGGAAGCCGTCAAAGAACTGATCAGCCGCAGCGGTACCGAGTGGATCGCCGTACTCAACCAGGAAGTCCTGCGCCTGCAAAATGTCGGGGATTTTGTTTGCGAATGGTTTTTTGACTTCCATACCTTGCCGTTTGACGTCTCCCGGGTGCAAGTCACGCTGGGCCGGGCGTTCGGCATGGCGCGCCTGCGTGGGCAGGGCACGATTCATATCGATCAGCCTGAGCACGAGCTGCTTGGCGACAGCAAGCCGATTCGCGAGCTGCGCAAATTACTGAGCAAGCTGGCGCCCACGGAGTCTCCGGTATTGATTCGTGGTGAAAGCGGCACTGGTAAAGAACTGGTCGCCCGCACGCTCCATCGACAATCCCAGCGTCACAGCAAACCTTTCGTGGCGATCAATTGCGGGGCAATTCCCGAACACTTGATCCAGTCCGAGCTGTTCGGCCACGAGAAAGGTGCCTTTACCGGCGCCCACCAACGCAAGGTCGGTCGAATCGAGGCGGCGAATGGCGGCACACTGTTTCTCGATGAGATCGGTGACCTGCCACTCGAGTTGCAAGCCAATCTGCTGCGTTTCCTGCAGGAAAAACACATCGAGCATGTCGGCGGCAGCCAGCCGATTCCGGTGGACGTGCGGGTGTTGGCGGCGACTCACGTCGACCTTGAAGCTGCGGTCGAGAAAAAAAGCTTTCGTGAGGATTTGTACTACCGCCTCAATGTACTGCAAGTCGTCACCGCGCCCCTGCGTGAGCGCCATGGTGACTTATCGATGTTGGCCAACCACTTTTCCCACTTCTACAGCCATGAAACCGGCCGACGCCCCCGCAGCTTCAGCGACGATGCCTTGATTGCCATGGGCAAGCATGACTGGCCAGGCAATGTTCGCGAGTTGGCCAACCGGGTACGTCGCGGGCTGGTACTGGCCGAAGGCCGGCAGATCGAAGCGCGAGACCTTGGGCTGATCAGCCAGCACACCATTCCCGCGCCGATGGGCACGCTGGAAGACTACAAGACCCGCGCTGAGCGCCAAGCCTTGTGCGATGTACTCAACCGCCACAGCGATAATTTGAGCAATGCCGCCAAGGTGCTGGGGATATCCAGGCCGACCTTCTACCGTTTGTTGCACAAGCATCAGATCCGTTAGACGCAAGGTTAAAAGCTCGCAGCCTCGTTTCACTCGACAGCTCCTACATTGGAATGCGTTCATCCTGTAGGAGCTGTCGAGTGAAACGAGGCTGCGATCTTTTGCTGTTCAACACACACATACACAAAGCCCCGCTGGGATTGAAGTCGCAGCGGGGCTTTGTTGTTGTGGATCAGAAGTAGTACGGGAATTTCAGGCTGAAGGAAAAGTCTGGCGAGTCGTCGGTCAGGCCGATGGCCAGGTTGGGAACGATCGTCAGGTTATCGGTGGCGGCCAGGGTCATGCCGATGTTGAAGTTGGCCGAGTTGTAATCACTGTTGGATATCGACTGCCAATCACCACCGTCCGGCCTGATCTTGCTCTTGCGGGCGAACTGATCGGTGAACGAGAACGACATACTCATCTTCTCGTTCAGCGCGAAGGCAATGCCGGCGCCGATCTGCCAGGAATCGCCCAGCTTAACGTCCCCTTTCACCTTGGAGCCGACCTGAGGGCTGATGTCGCTGAAAGAGTCCTGCACGTTGTAGGTGTAGGACAGGCTGCCGAACAGCACGGCAGGGTCGAAGGTCTTGACCAGCGAGATGCCCGGTGTGATCGACCAAACACCATTGCCGGTAGGCAAGTCCTCGGGTACCGCGAGGTTGTCGTTGTTCGGATCTTCGACCAGTTTGATGCCGTAAGGGTCATCCCCGGTCGGTGCCTTGACGCGCAGAGTTGCGACCGCGTCGGGCAGGTTGGCCGACTCATCCAGAAACTTGTAGGCAACGCCAACGTTCACATCGCCGATGGTCGGGTCGCGAGTAACGGTTGCGTCAGACGTCACCGGGCCTGCGCCACCAGCGCCACCGGAGGAATACGTCGATTCGCGATAGACCACGGGGACGTTAATGTCGAACTGCCAGCGCTGTGCCACGTTGTAGCGGGCGGTCAGGTCCAGGGTCCAGTTGTCGGCCTTGATGCGGTCGAGGTTGATGTTGCCGAGAAAAATCGAGTCCAGTGCAAGGAAGCCGTTGAGCGTTAAGGCGCGGGTATCGTAGTGCGTGTAGGTCAGGCCGGTTTCGACGCTGAACTTGCCGCCACCGAAGAAGCCGCTGGCTTCGTCATACAGGTTGGAAACGCTTTGCGCAGGCTCCGAATCGTCCTTGAGCGATTGGCCATATGAACTGCCTGTGGTTCCCGGCGCACCAGCGGCCACGGCCTGGCCACCCCTGGTCGGTTCTGCGGGGGATTTGGTCAGGCGTTTGGGAGCTGGTGTCGCCGGTGCTTCTTCGACTTGGCGAACGCGTTGCTCAAGTACCATCAGCGCGTTCTGTTGTGCCTCGTAACGCTGTTTCAACTCCATGAGTTCTTGTTTTAGGATTTCGACCTGGGGGTCCGGTGCTGCGTATAGCATTGTGGCCGGGGCCAGGCTACTCAAACATACGAAAGCTCTGAACGTTAAAGATCGTTGCATTGGTTAGCCGTCCCTTCTGACTACATCTGATGAGACTGAGCGTAGATCAGAATCCGAGAGTGCGAAGACCTTTGAGCTGGTCCAGATTGCCGCTCACCGATCCCGCTGTCGGCACGTTGTCACGCAACACGACATTGAAGGACGTGACGTTGCGGACCTGGTTGCTGCTGCCGAGCAACGTCGTATTCTGCATCAGCCCACCCTGGGCCAGGCGTTGTACGGTACTGCCCTGGTTGTTGTTGGCCACGATGTTGAATTGCACACCCGTACCGGTCGAGGAAACGCTGAGCGAGCCCGCGCCATTGGCGCCGACCAGCGTCGAGCCTGAGGCCAGTGCCTGGCCCTGCTGTTGCGTTGCTGGCGCCTGGTTGGCCTTTGTGACGTTGATATCAACGTTGTTGTAGGCCGTATTGTTGTCGCCGGCAGCCCGCACGACTTGAGTGACGCCTTCGGTGGTATTGAGGCCGCTGCCGCCAGTGACGGTACCGGTACCGGTGCCCGTACTGGAGCCTTGCGAACGCGTTGATCCATTACCTTTTTCATCGATCATCGACACATAGAACTGCGGCTTGATAGTCGATTGTTGAATTTGCATCGAGGACGTTGCCCCGATCACTTCACCATTGGCATTTTGCCAAGTGCTGGTCATGGCAATGCCGAAACTGATGATCCGTCCCGGCATGACATAGCGGCCACGCAGGGTTGCCAACTCCTGATCCTTAAGTTCAATGGGTTTGAACGTCTGCGCCTGGGTCGGCAGGCTGGCGGCCAGGCAGACCACGGCCAGCCAGATTGGAGTCTTCATAAGATGCTCCCGGAGCGTCGTGCTCCCTTGTTATTAGAAGAAGTCGCTTTGGATGAATCCAAAATCCATCAACTCTGCGTCTTGCACCGGGCTGAAGACATTGACGCGGTTCCTGGCGGTCAGCGGCATGGGCGGGTCGAGCAACGCATTGGTTTTGTCGTAGCCCTGGCCAATGACGGCAAAGATGATGCCGTTCCAGCCTTTGATGAAATCGTCGACTTTGTAACGTTTATGGCCGAGTACCGGATCTCCGATGTAGACCCAGCCCTGATGGACTCTTTGCATGACCACAAAGTGTTTGTAGCCACGGATATCCATGAGGACCACCACCGGAATTCTGATGTCGCTCAACGTTTCCGGCGATACCCGGTAGCCGCGGGCCCGCATGCCGATACTTTCCACGTAACGCTTCATGTCCAGCATCGAGAAGCCCTGGACACGGACAAGATCTTGATCGGAGTTTGCCAGCATGCCTTCGATAATCTGTTCTTCATTCACGTCCAGCCAATAGGCCTGACGCAAGATCGTTGCCAGCGCAGCTGCGCCGCAACTGAAGTCGGTTTTCTGTTGTACCAGGTCGGCGAATTTGCGCTCGCGAACGCTCTGGATCGGCTTGTACACCAACGCGCCGCCCGGAAGGATGGACAGCGGCATTTGTGCAGCCTCGATCACGCTGGCCACGCAAAGCAAAACTGCCAAGGCGATAATGCGCATGGTGGGACGCCCTCTGGTGGTGTTGAAAAAGGCCCCCGTAAGGGGGCCTCCAGAGACAGCATTTAGAACGATTGGTTGGAGATGGCCAACGAGTTGCTTTGTTGGTTACCCACACCAGCCGCCACGTTGACGCCCAGGTTGCCACTGCCGCCATTCACCGAACCGCTCAGGGTTGCAGTGTTGGTCACAGGGTTGGCCCAGCCAGTTGGAGTCAGCACTTGATAAGAGTAGGTGTTGCTCAAATCATAAGAGCTGCTTTCACTGTAGCTTTTCGCTTTTGCGTACTCAGACTCGGACGATTTACTGCCCGATTTTTCGTACGAGGAGTCAGACGACTTCGTGTACGACTTGTCGTAGGATTTTTCGAACGACGAATCGCGAGACCTGTCGTAGGAAGAATCGCGCGATTTGTCGTACGAGGATTCGTGCGATCTGTCATACGACTTGTCTATCGATGCATCAAGCGTTGCGTCGAGCGATGCGTTAAACGATGCGTCGGAAGAACTGCTGCGAGTGCGGTCGCCCCAGCCGTTATTGACGGTAGAGGAGTTGGAAGCCGCCGCAGTAGCGTCCAACGTAGCGTTCAACGAAGCATTCAACGAAGCACTCGAAGAACCGCTTGCACTGCTGCTGTTGGAACCGCTGGCATTGCTGCTGTTGGAACCGCTCGCATTACTGCTGTGAGAACCGCTTATATCAACGCTTTTTGAACCGCTGGCGTCATAGCTTTTGGAACCGGCTTTGTTCCAGCTGGAAGAAGCGCTTTGACTGCCGCTCGCCTCAAACGACTTATCTTTAGAGAAACTGCCGCTCGCCGTATTGGTAACGGTGATGGTATCCACACGATAAGTCCGATCGGCGTTGTTATTCACAACCAGGCCAGGACCGTTTTGATTGGCGGAGGCGGTGGCGGTTGCGTTGCCGAGTGGGGCATTGGTGTTGGCAATTGCCATGGTGTTTTTCTGCTGGTTCAGATCGCCGCCAGCAATGTTGACACCCATATTGCCGCTGCTGCCGCCGCCGGATCCGCTCATAACGGCAGAGTTGGTAGCGCCAAAGTTGTCGACGCGGTTATTTCTGCTGACTTGCCTGACGTCAGCGGTGGCAGTGGCCATGCCGAACACAAAGCTGTTGTCGATCGCGGCGTTGTCGGAGGCAGCGTTTGCGATGGCGGCGGCGTTGTCTTGCTGGTTGCCGGCACCGGCCGCCACGTTGACACCGACGTTACCGCTCGAGCCAGAGGCCGAACTGCTCATCTCGGCTGAGTTTTGTGTCCCTTCATTCCAGATGCTGTTGTCGGCACTGGTCTGCCTGTCCGTTGCTTCGGCAGTCGCGTTGATAGGGACCATTCTTGCAGGAGGGGTTTGTTGGCCGCCGTTGTGATGGCCATGGTGGTTGCCACGCCGATCGTTTTGCCCAGCTTGTACAGCTACAGCCATGACCGCAGCAATTGCGAAAACCAGAGGCTTTAGTGCCATCGAAGGTTTCATGGTGATTCTCCGTACTTATTTTAGGTTAAGTGTTGTTTCCTACCTTTTTGGGTCAATCCGCGACCCGTACGCTCAGGGTGTTGGCCGTTCGGTTTCCCACCCCGGCGCTCTGATTCAACTGGATCACCCCACGGCTACCGGTGAAAGCCTGGTCACTGGTAGTGACCTGGCGAAAGCCTGGTGCAGAGTCAGTTGGATCGGAGTTGTTGAGCAGCGCCACGTTCTGTTGCATGAGGACGCTGTCGTCGATACTTTGCGGCTGCGTACTGATGCTGATACGCAGTGCGTTGGCTTGCTGGTTGCTCGCGCCCGTGCTCTGGTTGACACCCAGTACGCCGTTGCCGTGGCTGAAGGAGTCGCCCTGTATGTTGGACTGGGCATCAATTCTGGGGTCGACTTGTGTGCGCAAACGCTGGCGAATCTGAGTGGTCGCACTGGCGTTGGTACCAATGGCGATGGCCCGGGCGTTGGCCTGTTGCTGAAAATCGCCCGCCGCCTGGTTGACTGTGAGGTTGCCTTGGTACTGCATGCCCGAACCGTCGATGCTGGCGTTGTTGATGACGGGAGGTTGGGCAAAGGTCGATGCACTGCAAAACATGGCGATCATCAGCAGCGAACGATTCATCTTAACGGTCTCCCGTCATGATTTTCAGAGCACCCAGGCCTTGCTGGACGTTTGAATTGACCATATTGGCAATACCGTTGCCCGCATTTCCCGAACGTCCGGCAGGGAGGTTGGAAAGTTGGCTCTGGTTGCTGATGTTGCCGCCCAGGTTGTTGGTGTTCTGAGTGACCAGGCGGTTGATGCCTGCACCACTGGCAACGTTGGCAAAGTCGCCGTCGCTCAACTCGTTTGTTTGCTGGAGGATTTGTCTGGACGGGTTGGCGTTGACGGTCGTGGGGTTAGGGTCGGGAATCAACGGTGGAATAGTTGCGTTGCGCGGCTGGACATCACGTTTGATAAGAATGATGCCGTTTTCAGCCTGTACAGGCAGGCAGACACTTGAGCCCAGTGCGCATCCGATCAGCAGGAAGCTAAAGATGCGCTTATCAAATTTCCCCACGGCGGCAATTCCTTCTGTAAGTGAACGCTGGCCCTTATCAGCGTTACGAGGTAGAGAGCAGAAGGTGTGCCGCTTTCTGGTTTTCTTTTATAAACAGTGGGTTGGATTTAATTGTCGAGGTAGTCAAAAAAATTTTGTAACGCCACTGAGACAGAGCCACGCCAAAGCGCGGCCGATGCGGGCGGCATTGCTCGTCAGGGGCGTTGAAGGCTGGTTGTATCAGTGGCTTAACACTTTCTGGCTGGAACACTCGGGGTGCTTTAGCACGCGGGTTTGCGCAGGAATGGGTGTTTCAGGAGTGGACAGTTGCGGCAGGGCGGGGTACTGCGGGTCAGGCGTTGAGCAAGCGCGTCACTGCTTCGAATGCCGCGTCCTTGCGCTGTTTCCAGTCACCTTGCAGTACCTGACAAGGTTGGCGGTGCAGGTCAAGCCATTCACGGCTGGCCTGGAAAAACGCCTGGCGCTCTGCCAGTTGCGGTTGGCAACGCTGCCCGTCGTCATGCCAAGGCACAGTTTCAGGGCTCAGCAGCAAATGCAGGTCGTAGTGCCGTGCCAGCAATGCTTGCTCTATCCATGTCGGGCAAGTGCCAAACAAGGTGCGACTCCAAAGGATATTACTCAAGAGGTGCGTATCGAGAATCAGCAGTGACGGTTGCCTGGCACGTGCTTCGTCTTCCCACGTCAGCTGGCCATGCGCAATCGATGAAATGTCATCGTAGCGGGTTTCGCGGGCTTCGCTTTCGATAAAGTGCCGAACGTACTCACCGACCAATATGCCGCCAAAATTGGCGTGAATCTCGCCTGAAAGCCAGCTTTTACCGCTGGATTCCGGGCCCGCGAGCACCAGCACCTTCATGCGCGCAAGGCCGGGTCGGCGCGCCATTCACGCCAACCTTGAACGGCCAGCAGCAGGAACAGTGCATAGAGGGCGGCGGTCAAGTACATGTCTTTATAAATGAACAGCCCGACGAAAATCACATCGACGGCGATCCACAACGGCCAGCATTGCACGCGTTTTTGCGCCATCCATAACTGCGCCACAAGGCTGAACCCGGTCAGCGCGGCGTCAAGCCACGGCTGGGCGGCATCTGTCCAGTGCGCCATGGCGGCGCCCAGCAGCAGACTGCCGAGGGCGCCGGCCGCAAGGCCCAATGCTATCGATTTCCCATCGAGCCGGCTGACCTGCCGGCCGGTATTCGCCTCACCCGCGCGGGTCCATTGCCACCAGCCGTAGAGCTGTAGAGCGGCGTAGATCACTTGCAGGAGCATGTCCGAATACAGCTTCACTTCAAAAAAGATCCAGCTATAAAGCAGCACCATGACCAGGCCGATGGGCCAGCACCAAGGGTTCTGTTTGACCGTCAACCAGACGGCAATCACGCCGAGGGTGGCGGCAAACAGTTCAAGCCCGGACATGGAGGTTCCTTGGGGAAAACGAAAGAGGGTGGCGGATTGTACCGGCAGGCGACGCCAAGTAGAACCGGCTCACGCGGTCTGTAGCAGCTGCCGAGCAGCGCGAGGCTGCGTTCGGCAGCTGCTACAAGGGTGTTGTTACACCCGGAACTGTTTGAGCAGGCCGTTCAACTGCTCGCTCAAGTCCTTGAGCCGCACACTGGCCACGCTCGACTGCTCCGCTGCCAGTGCGGTGCTGTGGGATAACCCCGCGGCCTGGGTGACATTCTGATTGATGTCTTCCACCACATGGGCTTGTTGCAGGGTCGCACTGGCGATCGATGCGTTCAGCCCGTTGAGGTTGCGCAGCGCCTGGCCGATTGCATTCAGGCTGGCGCCGGCCAGACCGGCCTGTTCGATGGTCAGTTGCGAGGCTCGGCTGCTGTCGCCGATCACTTTGACCGCCGCTTCGGAGTGCGTTTGCAGGCGTTCGATCATCGACTGGATTTCCGCCGTGGACTTCTGGGTACGCTGGGCCAACAGGCGCACTTCATCGGCCACCACCGCAAAGCCTCGACCTTGCTCACCCGCACGGGCGGCCTCGATGGCGGCGTTGAGGGCCAGCAGGTTGGTTTGCTCGGCGATGGAGCGGATCACCTCCAGGACACTGCCAATCTGGGTGCTTTCAGCCGCCAGGGTGCGAATCACTTCCACGGCTTGATCGATGGTGCCGGACAGTTTGTCGATCTGCTGCAAGCTGCCATCAATGTTGATCTGCCCCTGCTGCGCCTGGGATTCGGCATCGCGCATTTCGCTGGCCGCATGCTCGGCATTCTTGGCCACGTCCTGCACGCCATAAGTCACTTCGTTGATCGCGGTCGCCACCAGCTCCATTTGCTGGGACTGTTGCTGACTGCGTTGCTGGGCCTGGGTGGCGTCGTTGCCCAGTTCTCTGGACGACTGTCCCAGGGCACTGGCGGACACTTGCAACTCACTGATGACCAGGCGCAGTTTGGCGGTGAAGGCATTGAAATGCCGGGCCAACTGAGTGACTTCATCCTGGCCATGGGTGTCGAGGTTGCGGGTCAGGTCGCTTTCACCGCTGGCGATATTGGCCATGGCGTTCACCGTGGCCTGCAGCGGACGCACGATGCTGCGAGCGATCATGATCACCAGCAACGCCATGATCAGCGCAATCACCAGGCCGACAAAAGACGCTTTCCAGACCTGGCCATAGAACTCGGCCTGCATGTCATCGATGTACACGCCGGAGCCGATCACCCAGCCCCAAGGTTCGAACAATTTGACGTAGGAGGTTTTTCCGACCGGGTCGCTGGCGCCCGGCTTAGGCCAGCGGTAGTTGACCGTGCCAGCGCCTTTCGCCTTGGCGACGGCCACCATTTCGTTGAACAGTGCAAAACCGTCCGGGTCGCGTATTGCCGAGAGGTTCTGCCCATCGAGTTTTGGGTTGGCGGGGTGCATCACCATCACTGGCGTCAGATCGTTGATCCAGAAATAGTCGTTCTGGTCATAACGCAGCCCGCGCACGGTGGTCAGCGCCTGCTTCTGAGCGGCATCGCGGGTGAGCGTGCCGGCGGTTTCCAGGCCGTGGTAGTAAGTCAGAATGCCGCTGGCGGTCTGCACCACGTGCTGGGTTTTCTGGGCTTTTGCTTGGTAAAGGTCGCTATGGATCTGCTTGAGCATCAACACGCCCAAAGTCAGTAACATCACCACCGACACGACCAAGATGAGCCACAAGCGTCGGCTGATCGACACACTGCGCAAGGTGTTCATAACGCTGTCACTCCGATTTCTTTTTCTTGTAATAAACGATTGCCAGCATCCAACCATGCTTTGCCGGTCGGGCATATGCGACCCAAGTCTCATTACGCGGCAGCGTTATCCGGGCTTGTCTGATAGGATTTCGGCCCCGCGCGGAAAAACCTGAATCCAAGTTGATTTTTCACGGAATTTTTACCGCTCCGTCTGGATCCTTTGCGCGCGGGACTTCAGCTACGCTTGGCGCGATGAACGCTTAAAAAAAACTAATGGGGCATGCCTTGGCGCATCGCCTTTGGGGGATTGATGGAACTTTGGACCGCCTTGCAGGCATTGATTCTAGGCGTTGTAGAAGGGCTGACGGAGTTTTTGCCCATTTCCAGTACCGGCCACCAAATCATTGTGGCGGACTTGCTCAACTTTGGTGGCGAGCGCGCCATGGCCTTCAATATCATTATCCAGCTCGGGGCGATCCTTGCGGTGGTGTGGGAGTTTCGCCGCAAGATCTTCGACGTGGTCGTCGGCTTGCCGACACAACCAAACGCCCGGCGTTTTACCGCAAACCTGTTGATCGCTTTCCTGCCCGCAGTGGTGTTGGGGGTGATTTTTGCCGATCTGATCCACGAATACCTGTTCAACCCGATCACCGTAGCCACGGCCTTGGTCGTGGGTGGGGTCGTGATGTTGTGGGCGGAGCAGCGTCAGCACGAAGTGCATGCCCACACGGTCGACGAAATCACCTGGAAAGACGCCTTGAAAGTCGGTTTCGCCCAGTGCCTGGCCATGATTCCCGGGACCTCGCGTTCTGGCTCGACCATCATTGGCGGCTTGTTGTTCGGGCTGTCGCGCAAGACGGCCACCGAGTTCTCGTTCTTCCTGGCGATGCCGACCATGGTCGGTGCGGCGGTGTATTCAGGCTACAAATACCGCGACCTGTTCGTGCCGGCTGATCTTCCGGTGTTCGCGATCGGGTTCGTCACCGCGTTCATCTTCGCGATGATTGCCGTCAGAGGCTTGCTGGTGTTCATCGGCACTCACAGCTACGCGGCGTTCGCCTGGTATCGCATCGCGTTCGGCCTGTTCATCCTGGCCACCTGGCAGTTCGGTTGGGTCGATTGGGCCGCCGCACGCCCATGAATGACTGCAGCGCGCGCAACAACCCCGGACGCAGGTCCGGGGGCGAGCGGGTCCAGCATCCTCGGCTGAAACTGCTGGTGTTGGCGATCCTGTGCGCGCTGCCGCTGACGGGCTCGATGTCGTTGTGGCTGCAGGGGGTATCGCTGATTCCGCTGGCGGCCTACGGTATCGTCAGCGTGCTGGCGTTCTTTCTGTACTGGAGCGACAAGCGCAAGGCTCGCGCCGACAGCTGGCGGACACCGGAGAACGTGTTGCACGCGGTGGAGCTGGCGGGCGGTTGGCCGGGTGCCTTGCTGGCCCAGCAAGTGTTTCGGCACAAGACCCGCAAGGTCTCGTTTCAGCTGGTGTTCTGGCTCATTGTGCTGATGCACCAGGTGTTCTGGATCGACCAGCTGTTCCTCGGCGCCCATCTGTTTGCATTGTTCTAAAAGAAAGGATTTTAAAGCAGCAAGCTGACCTGGGTGCGCTTGGGTAGCTTGCTCACCACCAATTGGTGGGAACGTTTCAGCAACGCCTGCAGTTCCTCGGGGCCCAGCGGGTAGGGCGTTTGCATGATGATCCACTGAGCCCGCGCCAGGTACGGCGCCGGGTGAATGCCCGGGCGGTCGCAATGCCCGAGAAACAGATCCTTGTCGACCTTGAACGCCAAGGAGTCGCCGCGCAGGTTCTGCAAGGCGAACATCTTGTTCCCGGCAATCGAAAACACTCGAACGCCTCCCCATTTGTAGTCTTCCCGCGCGCCGGGCAGCGCGAGACAGAATTGCGCGACGTCCTCTTCGCTCATGCGTCCAGCCTTCATATCAATCGGTCCCCACAGGCATTGAATGATTCGATCAGATGGTCGATCCAGGCCCGCACGGCCGGCATCACCCCGCGCCGATGAGGGTAGACCGCTTGCAGCCAGCCGCCAGGCAACGACCAGTCGGGCAGTAGCTGCACCAGCGAACCATTTTCCAGTTCCTGTTCGCAGTACATCATCGGCAGCATGGTGAACCCCTGGCCGGCGAGCGTGCAGGCCTTGCGCACGATGAAATCGTCGATGCCCAATCGAGCTTCCAGGCTCAAGTCGTAGCTTTTGCCCTGCTGATCGAGCATGCGAATGTGCACCATGCGGTCGGCTTCCAGCGCGCCGAGCACCGGCAAGGTTTTCAGGTCTTCGGGATGGTTGATCTCACGGCCGTGCAGGAAGGCCGGGCTGGCGACCATCGCCATCTGCGCCTGGCGCAAGCGACGGGTCACCAGCAGCGGATCTTCATCGCCCAACTCACGGACACGCAGGGCGACATCGACGCCTTCGGTCACCAGGTCGACCCGGCGATTGAGCAGCATGACTTCCAGTTGTACCTGGGGGTGTTTTTCGAGGAATCGACTGATCACCGTCGGCAGCATTTCGTGGGCCAGCCCGACGGGGCAGGACACCCGCAAGCGTCCTCGGGGTTCGCTGGACATACTGGCCACGGCTTCATCGGCCATCTCGGCTTCCAGCAGCATCGCCTGACAGTGCCGCAGGTAACGTTCACCCACCGCCGTCAACTTGAGCTGCCGGGTGGTACGTTGCAGCAGGCGTGCGCCGAGGCGTTCTTCCAGCTCGGCAATGCGTCGCGACAACCGGGACTTGGGAATTCCCAGCAAACGCCCGGCTGCGGCGAAGCCGCCGGCTTCGACCACCTTGGCGAAATAGTAGAGGTCGTTGAGGTCTTGCATGATTGGAAATCCGATTGTTCTATCAGTGGGACGAACTATCGCATTGTTGCGGGCTAATCAGCTATTGGTTTCATCTGTAGGATCCTCCCCATCAGATCGCCCGGTGGCGATCCTCACCTGGAGATCCCTTATGAAACTGTTGCATATCGATTCGAGCATTCTTGGTGACAACTCGGCTTCCCGTCTGCTGAGCAGCGAAGTCGTCAAAGCCTGGCAAGCCGCCGAGCCAACCGCGGTGGTGACCTACCGCGACCTGGCCGCCGATGCCATCAGCCATTTCTCCGCCACCACCCTGGTTGCCGCCGGCACCACCGCTGAACTTCGCAACGCCGCGCAACAGCACGAAGCCGAACTGAGCGCCACCACCCTGGCCGAATTCCTCGCCGCCGACGCCGTTGTTATTGCAGCGCCGATGTACAACTTCACCATTCCGACCCAACTCAAAGCCTGGATCGACCGCATCGCCGTTGCCGGTCAAACCTTCCGCTACACCGAAGCCGGCCCTGAAGGCCTGTGCGGTGGCAAGAAAGTCGTGATCGTCTCGACGTCCGGCGGTCTGCATGCCGGTCAGGCGACTGGCGTTGCGCACGAAGAGTACTTGAAGGTGCTGTTCGGCTTCATCGGCATCACCGACATTGAGTTTGTTCGCGCCCATGGCCTGGCCTACGGTGACGAAGTGCGCACCAAAGCCATGAGCGATGCTCACACGCAAATCAGCGAGCAACTGTTCGCCGCCGCGTAAGACTTGCGTAAAGAGCTCAAACAGCTCAAGCACCACCCCAAAAACTCTGTATTCTGATCACGCAAGTGCCAGATACGGAGTTTTTTGTTTCTGGTCATTACAGATTGTGGCCCGGGTTATGCAGTCGAGGGTTACCGACTCCGGTTCAGTGACAAGGTGGGGCATCCCATGGTGCGTCTTTGTGCAACGTTTCTGATATGCCTGCTCAGCAGCCTGAATTCAGTGCACGCCGCGCCTGCGCCGCATCCTCACTGGAGCGTCGGCTTCCATGAGATGAGTTTTCTCGACCCCTTGGATTTGCAGCCGATGCGCGCCATCGCGTTCTATCCCTCGAGCGACCGGGAACATACCAGCAAAATCGAGGGTTACACAGTCGAGGCAGGCGAGGACACCCGCGTCGCCATGGGCCGTTTCCCGATGCTGATGCTGTCTCACGGCAACACCGGAACCCCGCTGGCGTTGCACGACCTCGCCACCTCGCTGGCACGTAAAGGGTTTGTGGTGGTGGCGGTGATCCATCCCGGCGACAACTCCAAAGACCACAGCCGCCTCGGTACGTTGAGTAACCTTTACGGCCGGCCCATCCAGATTTCCGAAGCCATTACCGCGACCCTGGGCGACCGTATGCTCGCGCCTTTCGTCAATGCCGAACAGGTCGGCGTGATCGGTTATTCGGCGGGCGGCGAGACCGCGTTGATCCTGTCCGGCGCAACGCCTGACCTGGATCGTCTGCGCCGTTACTGCCAGGAACGCCCGGACGACCGCGATGCCTGCAACACCCAAGGCGAGCTGATTGTCGACCGTGATGACTTGCAACCCGTGGCGGACCCGCGCGTGCATGCCTTGCTGCTGATGGCGCCGCTGAGCCTGAAATTCGGCCGCCACACCCTGGCTGACGTACATGTGCCAGTGCTGCTCTACAGCGGCGATGGCGACAAACTGGTGGCGTTCGACAAAAACGCCGCCGCCCTGGCGCGCAAACTGCCAATCGCACCGGACTTCAAATTGCTGGCGGGGGCAGGGCACTTCGTGTTCATGGCGCCGTGCAACGAAGAGCAGATCGCCGCCATGCCGGCTCTGTGCACCGATGCCGACGGCGTCGACCGCGAAGACATCCATCGCAACATGGTGTCCGAAGCCGGGCGGTTCTTCTCGCATGCACTGGGAAAGCCGACTCGGGCCGGGATGCAGACCGCGGATCAGTAATTTCCCCGCCACCCCTGTGGGAGCCTCCTCGCGATAGCGGTGAATGTTCTACCGCCATCGCGAGCAGGCTCCCGCAGTGGATAGCGGCGTCAGCTTGTTGCGCGGCGTTTGAGTAATAAGGTCACGCCGAGCCCGGTCACCGACAACAGCGCCGCACTAAAGAAAATCCACGAATACCCCAGGTTCAACGCTACCGCGCCCATCAACGGCCCGGCAATTGCCAGTGCCAGATCGAAAAACACCGCATAAGCACTCAAACCCGCGCCGCGACTGGAGTTGGGCACTTGTTTGATCGCTTCAACCCCCAGTGCGGGATACACCAGCGACAGCCCGAACCCGGCCAGCCCCGCGCCGATCAGCGCATAGGCGGTGGAGGGTGCGAGCCACAGCAGCACCAAGCCCACCGTTTCAACGCTCATGCAGGCAATCGCCGAGGTGAAGCCGCCGAAACGGCTGATCGCTGAGATAAACAGCAAGCGCGACAAAATAAAGCAGATCCCGAAAACCGTCAGACAATAGGCCGCGCCGCTCCAGCCACGGCTGACGTAATACAAGGTGATAAAGGTCGTCAGGGTGCCGTAACCGATGGAGGCCAGGCTCAGGCTGGCACCGAATGGCGCGATGCGTCCGAACACCGCCCAGAACGGCAGGCGCTCGCCGCGAATCACCGGCACCGAGGGTTTATTGCGGATCAGCAACAAGGCGGCCAGGGCCAGCAGTGACAGCGCGATCCCCAGGCTGGCAAAACCGTACTCGGCGACCATCACCACGCCCAGCGGCGCGCCGATCGCAATGGCACCGTAAGACGCAATGCCGTTCCACGAAATCGAGCGCGCGGTGTGCTCCGCACCGACCTGGCCCATGCACCAACTGATCGTGCCCACGCCAATCAAGCCCTGGGCGATGCCGAGCAACAAGCGTCCGGCGATCAGGATCAACAGGCTCAGCAGTGGAAAGCTTTGCAGCAAGGTTGAAATCAACGTCAGCATACCGCTCAGCACAATCCCCGACAGGCCGTAAACAATCGCCCGTTTGGTGCCGATGGTGTCTGACATGCGCCCGGCCATCGGGCGGCTGAGCAGGGTGGCCAGGTATTGGGAGCCAATGGTCAGCCCCGCGATGATCGCGCTGAAACCCAGCTGTTCATGGACATAGCCAGGTATCACCGCAATCGGCAGGCCGATGCAAAGGAAGGCAATAAACGTATAGAAAACGATGGAGACGATCTGCTGGGTGATCGCCATGGAGCTTTGCGTTGGCAGTTGCTGCACAGACATGACGGCTCGTTCGCGGGCGGCGGTGGGAGAGCTGCATCATGGCTTGGGTGGGAAATAAAAGGAAGCAGGCTAACTATATCGGGCCTCGAATTTTGCTGTGCTATTGAGGGCCTCTTCGCGAGCAAGCCCGCTCCCACCTTGAAATGCGTCCCCTGTGGGAGCGGGCTTGCTCGCGAAGAGGCCCTCAGTACCAACGCATTCCTACAACCCTGAAATGCAAAAAGCCCCGTCACAAGGACAGGGCTTTTCATTTATAGCGAACGCTTAGAACACAACGCCCTGGCTACGCAGGTAGTCATCATAAGTACCGCTGAAGTCGATCACGCCGCTAGGGCTCAACTCGATGATGCGGGTGGCCAGGGACGATACGAACTCGCGGTCGTGGCTGACGAAGATCAGCGTGCCCGGGTAGTTTTCCAGCGCCAGGTTCAGCGCCTCGATGGATTCCATGTCCAAGTGGTTGGTCGGTTCGTCCATGATCAGCACGTTCGGCTTTTGCAGGATCAGCTTGCCGAACAGCATGCGACCTTGCTCACCACCGGAGATGACCTTGACCGACTTGAGGATCTCGTCGTTGGAGAACAGCATGCGGCCGAGGGTGCCGCGAACGATTTGCTCGCCGCCCTGGGTCCACTGGCCCATCCAGTCGAACAGGTTGCAGTCGTCTTCGAAGTCGTGCGCGTGGTCCTGGGCGTAGTAGCCCAGTTCTGCGGCGTCGGTCCACTTCACGGTGCCGGCATCCGGGGTCAGTTCGTTGACCAGGGTGCGCAGCAGGGTGGTTTTACCGATACCGTTCGGGCCGATGATCGCGACGCGTTCGCCAGCTTCAACCTGGAAGCTGAAGTCCTTGAACAGCGGCTTGCCGTCGAAGCCTTTGGCCATGCGCTCGACGATGACCGCCTGGCGGTGCAGCTTCTTGGTTTGTTCGAAGCGGATGAACGGGCTCACACGGCTCGAAGGCTTGACCTCGGCCAGTTGGATCTTGTCGATCGCCTTGGCGCGGGAAGTAGCCTGCTTGGCTTTCGAGGCGTTGGCCGAGAAGCGGCTGACGAACGATTGCAGCTCGGAAATCTGCGCTTTCTTCTTGGCGTTGTCCGACAGCAGTTGCTCGCGGGACTGGGTCGCCACGGTCATGTACTCGTCGTAATTGCCCGGGAACAGACGCAACTCGCCGTAATCGAGGTCAGCCATGTGAGTGCACACGCTGTTCAGGAAGTGACGGTCGTGAGAGATGATGATCATCAGGCTGGAGCGCTGGGTCAGAATGTTTTCCAGCCAGCGGATGGTGTTGATGTCCAGGTGGTTGGTCGGTTCGTCGAGCAACAGCACTTCAGGATCGGAGAACAGCGCTTGAGCCAGCAATACGCGCAGTTTCCAGCCCGGGGACACTTCGCTCATCGGGCCGAAGTGCTGCTCGATGCCGATACCCAGGCCCAGCAGCAATTCACCGGCACGGGATTCGGCGGTGTAGCCGTCCATTTCGGCGAACTCGGTTTCCAGTTCGGCCACGGCCATGCCGTCTTCTTCAGTCATTTCCGGCAGCGAGTAGATACGGTCGCGCTCGGCTTTAACCTTCCACAGCTCTTCGTGACCCATGATCACGGTGTCGATGACGGTGAATTCTTCGTAGGCGAACTGGTCCTGGCGCAATTTACCCAGACGCACGTTCGGTTCGAGCATGACCTGGCCGCCGGACGGCTCAAGGTCGCCACCGAGGATTTTCATGAAGGTCGACTTGCCGCAACCGTTGGCGCCGATCAGACCGTAGCGGTTGCCCGCGGCGAATTTGACCGAAACGTTTTCGAATAGCGGCTTGGCGCCGAACTGCATCGTGATGTTAGCTGTAGAGATCAAAGGTTTTTCCTGCGAAGCATTCAGAGTAGCTAGGGTTGCGGCAGTACCGATTCAGTACCCGTTTCCGGTATCCGAACCACGGGAAATGCATCCCGGTCAGAAGCGGAAGGTCCATCTGGCAATAAGTGGACAGCAGCAGTTGGAGCGCTTGGCCCGAGTCGAAGTGCGCTGAGACGGGGTTCATTCCCGTCATCAACCAAGGGGGGCGCGTAATGTTTGGCGGCGATTGTACTGGTCTGGCTCTTTAAACGATAGGGCGTTGAGGCCGCACGGGCGCTTTGGTGGCATCAACGGACAGATTTTCACATTTGAAGGTTAACTATTGGTTACAAAATGAGACTAATATGCCACTTTTCACCTGACGCCGACCCTCATCAGAGGCTCAAGGACGCGCCACCTGGACCGCTTTTTCGTATTCAGACGCTGTGCAAAATCCCTGGGCCGCTGGGTGGGCGGGGGACGCAGTTTGTTCATTTCTGACGTGTGACGATTTCTGTGAAACTGATCATTGCCGCTATTTACGTTGTATCCATTGCCTACGTCCACCTGCGTGGGCGGGTGCGCCACAAGTTGGGCCGCCAACTGAGCGATCACTCGTCTTTTCTGGCGCCGATCAATTGCTTCCTTTATCTGTTCTCGAAAATCCCCAACAAGCCTTATCTCGATCCGGCCGATTTCCCGGACCTGAGTCCGTTGCAGGCGCATTGGGAAGAAATTCGCGAGGAAGGCCAGAACCTGCTCCGGGCCGGGGAGATCAAGCGCTCGAACCAATACGATGACGTCGGTTTCAATTCATTTTTCAAGACCGGGTGGAAGCGTTTCTATCTGAAGTGGTACGGCGACAGCCATCCTTCGGCAACGAAACTCTGCCCGCGCACCACTGAGTTGGTGCAAAGCATCGGGTCGATCAAAGCCGCGATGTTCGCCGAGTTGCCACCGGGTTCCAAACTGGTCCGCCACCGCGACCCCTACGCCGGCTCTTACCGTTATCACCTGGGCCTGGAAACGCCCAACGATGCCGGTTGCTACATCAACGTTGATGGTGAGAACTACCACTGGCGCGACGGTGAAGCGGTGATGTTCGACGAGACCTTCATTCACTATGCCGAAAACACCACCCAGCAGAACCGCATCATTCTGTTCTGCGACGTCGAGCGGCCGATGAAGTATCGCTGGGCGGCGGCGTTCAATGGCTGGTTCAGCCGTAACGTGATGTCAGCGGCGGGCGCGCCGAATGATGCGGGGGACAAGACCGGTGGTATTAACCGCCTGTTTGCCAAAATCTACTCGATTCGGCTGCGGGGCAAGGCGCTGAAGAAGCGTAATCGCAAACTTTACTACCTTGAGAAGTGGGCGATTTTTGGTGGGTTGCTGGCGGTCTTTGTATTGATCTGAATGGTGTGTTGCAGCGTATGGTCCCTTCGCGAGCAAGCCCGCTCCCACAGTAGACCGCGATCTAATGTGGGAGCGGGCTTGCTCGCGAAGGGGCCGTTAGACTCACTGCAAATACAACAATCAGCCACGAGACGTCTTCGTGGCTTTTTTGTTCGCCGCCGGTTTGGCCTTGCCGGCACTCTTGCCACCCAGACTACGTTTAAGCAACTCAGTCAAATCAATCACATCAGCCGTCTTGCGTTCCTCTTCACCCGTCGCCGTTTCCACATCCTCGATCTTGCCTTCGTTCGCCTTCCTCTCGACCAGCGCCATGATCTTGTCTTCAAAACTGTCGCGGTAATCCTCAGGTTTCCAGTCTGCGCTCATGTCCTGCACCAGACGTTTGGCCATATCGAGTTCGCCCTTGGCCAGTTCGGGTTTGGTCACTTCAGTGCCTAACTCCAGAGTATCCAGACTGCGCACTTCCGCCGGCCAACGCAGCATTACCAGCACCATCGCCGATTCCAGCGGCATCAGCGCCGCCAGGTGCTGGCGGGTATGCAGCACTACGTGGGCGAGGGCGACTTTATTGGTTTTGCTGAGGGTGTCGCGCAACAGCGCATAGACCTTGCCACCGCGTTTATCCGGCGCCAGGTAGTAGGGCGTGTCGATGTTTTGCAGGGGGATCTGTTCGGCGTCGACAAAGGAAAAGATGTCGATGGTCTGCGTGGACAACGGGTGCGCCGACTTGATTTCCTCCTCGCTGAGCACCACGTAACGGCCTTTTTCGTACTGCACACCTTTGACGATGTGCTCCTTGGTGACTTCCTTGCCGGTGACCTTGTTGACGCGTTTGTAACCCACCGGGTCCATGCTGCGACTGTCGAGCCAGTCGAAATCCACCCCTTGAGAAGACGTCGCCGAAACCAGCGCCACAGGGATATGCACCAGCCCGAAACTGATTGCGCCTTTCCAGATTGCCCGTGCCATGGTCGTCTACTCGCGAGTGATGTGATCAGGTGACCCGCGGCGCGGCGTAAAAGTTTCAGCGCGCTGCGGCCCGGTCCTGCTGGGCCGTCAACTGGTGTTACATCTTATGAAAGAGGTTTTAGTTAACAAATCCGAACCCCGGGCGTAGCGTGCTATCGAAGATTCTATCCACGCTGGCCCAGAGGCCTCCCATGAACAGATTCGTGCTCGCCTGCACCGTACTGGCATTCAGTGGCCTGATGAGTCAGCTGGCCCAGGCATCGCCACCTTCGTTAATGCTGCTGGCCCAGAGCCCCACGGGCAATTCCAGTAACCCCTACAACAGCCCTATCCGCCGGGCCAATCCCAATAGCATGCAAGGCACACAACCCGCAGCCCCGGTCATTCGCGGGCCAAATACTGTCCCGGTGCCCCGTCCACCGACCCTTGATAACGGCGGCATCGGCAATCGCTATCCCCAGGACCGAACCGCTCCCGCCAGCCCGCCCAAGTTCATTCCCAATCCGCCTCATCGAGATGCAGACACCAACAACCGTTGAACGGCAGGACAGCGTTCTTGCCAGCCATTCGAACGACAAAAGGAATCGTGCATGTTGCGTAAAACCCTCTTGGCCACCTTCTGCGCCAGCGTACTGATCTGCGCCACGGCACCCGTTCTTGCGGCACCGCCCCAGGATATGAAAAGCGAGCAGGGCACCCTTGAGGTCTGGCAAGTTGCCAAGGGGCTGGAGCATCCGTGGTCGCTGGCGTTCCTGCCCGATCGCAAG
This sequence comes from Pseudomonas sp. LBUM1669, assembly GCF_059695705.1. Classification (NCBI taxonomy): domain Bacteria; kingdom Pseudomonadati; phylum Pseudomonadota; class Gammaproteobacteria; order Pseudomonadales; family Pseudomonadaceae; genus Pseudomonas; species Pseudomonas sp. LBUM1669. The sequence continues at coordinate 3,168,716 of NZ_CP166784.1, forward strand.
GGCATGCTGGTCACCGAACGGCCCGGCAACCTGCGGGTGGTCGATTACGATGGCAAGCTTTCGGCACCGATCAATGGCGTGCCAAAGGTCTGGGCCAAGGGGCAGGGCGGCTTGCTGGACGTGGTGCTGTCGCCCGACTTCAAGCAGGACCGCACGGTTTATCTGGCTTACGCCGAGGGCGGTGGTTCGGGCGATAAGGCCGGCACGGCGGTCGGGCGAGGCCAATTGTCCGAGGACCTGAAAACCCTCAAGGACTTCAAAGTGATTTTCCGCCAGGAGCCCAAGCTGTCGGTCAGCAACCACTTCGGCTCACGCTTGGTGTTTGATCGAGACGGCTATCTGTTTATCACCTTGGGCGAAAACAATGATCGGCCGACCGCTCAGGACCTCGACAAGCTGCAAGGCAAGGTCGTGCGGATCTACCCTGACGGCAAGGTGCCGGACGACAACCCCTTTGTCGGTCAGTCCGGCGTGCGCCCGGAAATCTGGTCCTATGGTCAGCGCAATCCACAAGGCGCGGCGCTCAATCCATGGACTGGCGTGCTCTGGGAAAACGAGCATGGCCCGCAGGGAGGGGATGAAATCAACATCATCGAACGCGGCAAGAATTACGGCTGGCCGCTGGCGACCCACGGCATCAACTATTCCGGCCAACCGATCCCGGAAGCCAAGGGCAAGACCGCTGAAGGCACCGTGGGGCCGCACCATGTCTGGGAAAAGTCCCCCGGCCTAAGCGGCATGGCCTTCTACGACGCTGATCGCTTCAAGGTCTGGCAGCACAACGTGTTCATTGGTGCGCTGGTGAGTCAGGAGTTGATCCGCTTACAGTTTGATGGCGACAAAGTGGTTCACGAAGAGCGCTTGCTCGGCGAACTCAACAAACGCATCCGCGATGTGCGACAGGGGCCGGATGGCTACTTGTATGTGCTGACCGATGAGGACGACGGCGGGCTGTACAAAATCGGCCTGAAGTAACCCGATTCGACCTCTCTGGGGATTTTGTGGCGAGGGAGCTTGCTCCCGTCCGACTGCGGAGCAGTCGCTTGAATGGGGCGCTTCGCACCCAGCGGGAGCAAGCTCCCTCGCCACAGGTCTATTTTCGGCAGTAGATAATCACCGCTGCCCGCAACTTGCCCCGGCCAAAGCTGCACATCTTGTCGAACTCCCCGTGGCTGACCGGCAAATGCTGGCAGTCCATCGGCTGGCGATGTTGGCTGTGGTCCACATCCGGATCGTGCAGGTAGACAAATTCGTCATCGCAATCGGTGACGATCACCCAATGCGGCGCCTTGGAGCGGGTCAGCCGATAGCTGCTGATCAGCACCAGCGGTTGTCCGCCATCGTCCAGTAGCCGAGGGAGGTTCAGCGGGCCGCCGATCACTCGTTCCACATCCGTCTCGAGTAGCTGCGTGGTGAATTCGTCGTGCACCAAACGCATTACGTCTTTTTTATGCTCATCGCGCACGCCATCGAGAAACAGCGGCCCTTCCATGCTCAGTTGCAGACGCACCCGAAAACCCCGGCGCCATGCCGCCAGCGCCAGGCCTTGAGGGCTGCAGCCGCCATGGCCTGCGGTCATGAACACCGTCGTCGCCTCACGCCAGATTTGCAGTTCTTCGCGACGCTCCAGGCATCGATCACCTTGCAGCGCCCCCATGGCCATCAACAGGCAGGCCGGGCCGCAGGTGAAATCGGTGGTCTGCCGGTACCACGGGACCTGGATGTTGCGCGAATCACGATGTTCAAGAATGCGCTTTTCCAGGCGCAGCGCATCGGCATGGTCCTGGTAATAATCATGGATCAGCGCGAAACGCCGGTAACCATTGCGCTCATACAAGGCAATCGCCGCGGGGTTGTCGATCCGCACTTCAAGCCGCAAGTAGGCGCAATCATGTTCAAGGGCGCAGGATTCGATGCGTTCGAGCAACTGTTTACCCAGTCCGCTGCCGCGCACCTCGGCCGCAATCGCAATCGAGTAAAGCCGCGCCAGCGAAGTGCCCCGGTGAAACAGCACCACCGCATAACCAACCAGTTGCTCTCCATGCTGGGCCACCAACAGCTGCCCGTGCGCCCGAGTGATCATCCACAGAAAGCTGCGACTGTTGAGCCGGTCCGTGGTGAAACATTGCTGTTCGAGTTCCAGCAGTGCGGGTAAGTCGTCAACTACCGCCAAGCGAAAGACAGTGTTCATATGACCGCCGTAAAAGTTGCGTAACGAAACGGGACTTTCGAAAAAGTTCGTGCTTAATAGGAAAGGTCTTGTTCTCCAACGGATCAATCACTATGTCAGCGGTACAAGGTCATTGGCGCGAAGTATCCGAGCAAACTTTGCCGGCAGCAACTTATTTAAATGACGCAGGCAGAACTTCAAGTCAGTTGATTATCATCGTCGAACGCAAGGAAGACTGGGCCTCGTATTTCCCCAGCGAGGACATCGTCACCGCCCAGGAATACCTCGAGCAGACGCGGGACAACGAACAGGGCAAGCGGGTTCAGGTGATCAACCTGTGCCGCAGCTACAAGTATCTGGGGCACGGCTATTACTGCTCGTTGTTGGCTGAAGCGCGGGGACACAAGGTCATTCCGTCGGTGCGGACCATCAGTGAGCTGACCAAGAAATCCCTGTACGGCCTGGCCCTTGATGACCTGGATAAACCGCTGGAAAAAGCCCTCAGCAACCACCTCTACAGCGACACCGAAGGCTTTACCCTGACGTTGTACTTCGGCAAAACCAATATAGAACCCTTGCAGGACCTGGCGCGTCAGTTGTTTGAAGTGTTTCCATGTCCGATCTTGTTAGTTGAGTTCCGGCGAACAAATGGTTGGCACATCGAAGGCATTAAGTCCGGGGCCTTGCATAAGTTGCGCGAAGATCAGGAAGATCAATTCGCCAACTCCCTGGACAGTTTCAGTCGCAAGATCTGGCGTGTGCCGCGCTCCCGACGGCTGGCCCGTTATGACCTGGCTATCCTGCATGACCCGCAAGAAGCTTTGCCGCCCTCCAACGCGAAGGCACTGGATAATTTCGTGCGCGTCGGCAAGACCTTGGGCATTGACGTCGAGCTGATCGAGCGCAAGGACTACGCACGCATTGCCGAATACGACGGCCTGCTGATCCGCGAGACCACAAGCGTCGACAACCACACCTATCGATTTGCCAAAAAAGCCGAGAGCGAAGGGCTGGTGGTGATGGACGATCCGGCGTCGATCCTGCGCTGTACCAATAAGGTCTACCTGACTGACCTGCTCAAGAGCCATCAACTCGGCATGCCCGCCACTGAAATCCTCTACAAGGAGCGACCGGAAGATTTTGAACGGGTCGGCGAACGCCTGGGCTTTCCCTTGGTGCTGAAGATCCCCGACGGCTGTTTTTCCCGGGGCGTGATCAAGGTCGAAAGCCAGCAAGCCTTGCTTGAAGCGACCGCCGAACTGTTCGAACATTCGGTGCTGTTGCTGGCTCAGGAATTTTTCTACACCGAATACGACTGGCGCATCGGCGTACTCAACCGCAAACCGATCTTCGCCTGCCAATACTTCATGTCCAAGGGCCATTGGCAAATCTACAACCACAAGGCCAAGGGCCAGGACATCAACGGCGAATGCCGCACCCTGGCGGTCCATGAAGCCCCGCGCGCCGTGGTGGACCTGGCCGTGAAAACCGCCAACCTGATCGGCGACGGCCTCTACGGCGTGGACCTCAAGCAGTCTGGCGACAAGGTGGTGGTGATCGAAGTCAACGACAACCCGAACATGGACGCCGGCATTGAAGATGCGTACTTGCAGGACGATTTGTATTCGCTGGTACTGGAAGAGTTCGTCCGTCGCCTGGAACTGAAACGTCGCGGCCAGGCCTGGTGAACGGCCGATGATCAGAAGCTTTCAACTGGCCAACGGGGCGCTGCAGTCGGTAGAACGTCTGGATGCCGAGGTGATGCTGTTCAGCAACCCCGATGCCGCCGAGCGGGATTTGTTGCACAGCCACTTCAAGCTTGATGAGCACGCCCTGGCCTCGGCCCTGGACCCCGATGAGGTGTCGCGCATCGAGTTCCACCCCGACAACCTGTTCCTGATCTGGAAGCGCCCGGAGAATTACTCCGGCGCCGGCAGCCTGGCTTTTGAAGTGTCGTCCTGTGGCCTATTGTTTTCTGCGCAGCGCTTACTGGTGATCGCCACCGACGATGCGCCGCTGCACGGGCTCGGCACCCGGCAGCGGTTGAACACGCCGCTGGATGTGCTGCTCGATCTGCTGTTCAACAACATCCATCACTATTTGGGTCACCTGAAGGTGATCAAGCTGGTTGCCCGGGAGTTGCAGCAGAAATTCAACGCCTCGATGCAGAACCAGCACCTGATTCAGATGTTCAACCTCAGCGAAAGCCTGATCTATTACATCAACGCGATTCACAGCAACGGCGCGGTGCTGACGCGGCTGCGCAACCACGCGGCCAAGGAGCACTTCAGCGCCGAAGCCATCGGCCTGATCGACGACCTGATCATCGAAAACAACCAGTGCTACAAACAGGCGGAGATCTACTCCACGGTGTTCTCCGGGCTGATCGACGCCCGGGGCAACCTGATGAACAACAGCATGAACAACCTGCTGCGCAAACTGACGTTAATCAACGTGGTGTTTTTGCCGCTGAACCTGATTGCGAGTATTGGCGGCATGTCCGAGTTCAGCATGATGACGGCGGGCACACCGTGGTGGGTTTCGTATCCGTTGTTTCTGACGGCGATGATGATTGGGGCGGGGGCGATGGTACTTGGGCTCAGGCGGCTGGCGAAATAACGATGTCGACTGTCAGGCCGCCTTCGCGGGCAAGCCTCGCTCCTACAGGGGAATGCATTCCAATGTAGGAGCGAGGCTTGCCTGCCAAGCTCTATCAGCATCACAACACTACTTTGGATCAAACTTGCTGGCGTGCATCACCGCAATTCCTACGATTTTTGAGCTCCCGGACCACGAGGTACAACAACGGCCCCACAGACACGAAAACCGCCGTGATCAGCAGATACGGGATCACCGACAACCCCGACTGCCCACGCTTGCGCGCATCCTGGTACATCCAGACGCCCGCAAGTGTCGCCAGCAGATAAAGATCAATCACCACCTGCGCAGTATCCGGGCTAGACATCAAACCGATACCAAAGTCGATCAACGACTGCTCCGCCTGAAGCATCACGGAAACGGTGTAGCCGGCAAAGGCGATCAAGGCAATGAGGGGCAGGGCGACAGACTTCATGGTTTCCTTCCTTGGGATGATCAGCAGAGGGGGCAGCGGGCGTCTTGGTTACTCCTGAACAGCTTTCTCGACCTTGCTCGACGCCGACCAGATCCGATAGCGGACCTCGACGTCCTTGGGCACATAGAGCACGATCGGCAACTTGCTGTTGTAGCGAAGCATGAAGCCGTCACCGACCACCGGTACGAACTCCTTTTTACTCTTGCCGTCTGGGCAGGCCATCATCGTGCTCATAGGGCCAATGACTTTTTCCAGACGGTAAAAGGGATAACCCCAGCCTTCAAGGTTTTTTTCCTCAAGGATACCGCCCAGGCGTTGGCGATTGCAGTCCACCGTCAGCGTCTTGCCAGCCAGCACCTCGACCTGGAAGTTTTCTTCCTGCGGTTGCGGCGCTACATGAATGACTTGGCGGGTAAAACCGCTCTCGGGTTTGGGAAACGGCGCGACGGTTTCGAGCTTCGCCGCATGGGCCAAGCTCGAAAGAGTGGCAACAATCAGCCCGACGGTAGTGATGCAGGTCAAAGAACCCATGTTGCCTCCTTGCGTGTGAGTAGGGTCAGCGGATACTGGATTGACAGGCGCATTCTTACTGTCGACAGCCACCAATGCAAACCTGCTCGGGGATGTATGCAAATTGCAGGGCTGAAGCTGCCCTTTCTTGCAGATTGCATGAAGCCATTTTCAGGCATGTCCGTTAAATCATTGAATTACCGATGAACTGCACGGCGAAATTTGCGGCATGTTTTATGCTCAAGCAGATCTTAAGTTGGCCGGACATTAACGAGTCAGCTCAGAAGGCGAGGAGGTCTGGTGCTTGAAGAGTAGAAACCCTGCATAAGGAAGAAACGCGGGAGATTTCAGCACGGACCGACGTTGAATTTTTTGGCAGTTTCACAATCAGGAGAGGGTCGCCATGTTTCTTTCTGCCTTGGAACTACGCAACATCATTGAAAGCAGTTTTCTGCCCAAACGTTGTCAATGCACGCTGTCGCCGGACCTGTCGATGACCATCAAGGTGTATTCAGACCGTCAGACCGATCACCTCGATCTGGTGGTGACCGGGATCAATGCCAAGCACCTGAATGGTTGCCGTGAAATCAACGACCTGATCACCGAGTTACGCTCTGACATGATTCGCCGGTCCCAGGTCGATGCTCAGCCTCTGCACCTGGATAAGAAAGCGCTTTAACCCACGGTTTCGAGTTCTGCTGACACGCGCCGGGCCTGGACAAACCCCAGTCCCAGCGCTGATTCAACCACCACTGCCAGCAAAATACCTGGCCCGGCATGGCCATTGAGCCATTCGCCGAAACCTAGTATCGCCAATCCAAAACAACCCACGGTGAACCCGGTGCTCAGCGCATTGCGAGTGTCGGACGGCGCCTCGTTTCTAACCAGATAAAACATCACACCCAACGCGGCGAACAGCACCGCACTGCGCCGCGCCACAAAACCTGCCGCTGACGAATACTCAATACTCCAGATCGCCAGCAAATCGTCCGGCATCAAACCCCAGGCCAGGGCCAGCAATAAACACAAAAGGGAAGTGAAGGTCGACACGGTGCGAAACGATAACTGCATGGCGAATCCTTGCGGCAGTGAGGGAAGCGCTGAGCATAGCGCCAGAACCCCTCACAGGAATACCGCAAAGTATTAAATCAGACCTTTCAGTCAGTTCTGATAACTGCACGCGTCGGAAAGCTTCTGATAGCTGATTTCTTCAGGTTTACCTGATGTATCGATGTACTTCATTTGGGCCGTGATCACTTTGCATTCCGGTGTGTTCGGCTCAGTCAGGGCAACCACTTTGCCGATGTTCAACGGCATACCGTAGTGATAGGGGGTGGCTTGTGAGGACGACATGTCGTTGGCCAGCGCAAAACCGGTAAATGCGGTGCAGGCGAGGGCGGAAGTGATCAGCAGGGTGCGGATGTTCATGTGGCAATCTCCAGTGCAGACATTGAGTCAGCCCGACGGATTGAGCGTCGAACCTGCCGCACTGGGCGTCAGAGGAACCTGAGGGCGTGCGGTCCAGTAAAGTTTTGGACCGCGGGGTTAACGGATGGTTAACCCGGCTGAGCGCCGCCTGTCGCGAGGGTGTTTCTGTCAGAGGTTTCACGTGGGAAACGATCTACGGGATCTTCGGCTTGGTCCTACAAGGTCAGACGCCTTGTCGACTTTCGCCGGATGGGGTGCGGCGTTTACTGTTTGGGCTCGCTGCAAAATCAGCGGACAGGTTTGGTCACCTGATAACACCGCACATATATGTGCCATGATTCGCGCCGCGGACTTCTACGTCCTCGTGGTGCGTTGCAATGGTGGCTGTGTGCGGGACGCCTTAGGGCGAGCCGATTGGGTGTTGTCGGTTGACCAAGCCTGTACACAGCCGCCTCCCACCGTTTGGTCACGGTGCTGGCGATTACTAATTAATACCCGAGTAATTACTATGCCTACGCTAAACCCGTTTCCCGATCGCTACCGTTCAATCAACAGCAACGTTACCGATTCAAGTCCTTTGGTGATTGACACCGAAGCCAATCCCCAAGACATTCTCGAAGCCGCCTTACAGCGGGTCCGGGCCGCCAGCCAGTTACTTGAAACCCTTCACTGCCAATGCTTCAAGCACGGGGATGTTCAAGATATCCCGCACATTACCCATGCGCTTTATCTGCTGACTCAGGATGGTTTTGATCTGTTGCAGGTGGCTCAGCAGCGGATGATGGGGTGGAAGGCGCCTGTTTGACCTCTGAAACTCCAAACAATCCAGCGCCCGTAGGCGCTGGATTTGTTATGGCAGGGTGTTTTATCTATTTGATGCCTACTTGAGGTGTACGACCTTGAAGCCACGGCCATTAGGTACGACGTCACTACCGGCAGCCTCGTCCGGCTGACCTTTGCCCGCGACATAGTCATAAACCAAAAACTTCGTGGAGACTTCATTCCCGATATTTGGAATGACCAGCCTCATCTGATGTTGCCCCAAATAAAGATAACGGGGCAGGGCTTTCTCGGCAAAATCGATTCGCTCGATTGAATGACTGACCGGATTTTTGCGTAAAACGACGCCCTTCAAATAGGGGGAACCGTAGTCTATGACAAATATCAGACTAGAGGACGCGCACTTGGCCATGACGACTTCCCCGACAAAGTCGGAGTCAGGCATGTCGGTGAATGCATTCGACGTTTTTTGATCGAGATTTACGAGTAGACGCTGGCCATCAGCGTTTACCTCTGCCAGCAAGGAGATACCTGTGCCATCGGACAACGGACAGTTGAGAATTGACCGCTGTACCTCAGCAAATGCGGGATTCGCCAGCAGCGCCGCGATTAAACACCAGCACGCTTTTTTCACTTAATATCAGGCTCAGTATTCGCATTGGAGCAATGCTTGAAGTACCGGGCAGTGCCGTTATTCCCAAGAGCCATACGGAACACCGAATTTTTCGACATAGGCTTTTGAAAAAGCTGACAGAGGGCGGTGTTTTCCCCCGGACTCCCCTTCATATGGCCCTCGAGGATCAACTTCGGCCTGTACTCGCGTAACCTCAATTGGCGTCAAGCACGGGCCGACTACCCAGACTTTGGCGATGCCGCCAGGGGCCAGACTTACAACAATTGCCTTGCGGTAACCCGTAATCCATTTCCCATCGGCGGCACAGAAAGCCTTTTCACCCTTTCGCATGATCTATCTGGTTGACTCAGGAATATCGATAGCCATTTTGTAGGTTTTGGGCTCGACCAACGATTGCCAACGGACCTAGATTACTTTCGGCAGGTCCGCCCGCATTACATATTTGCCTTTCCCCCAGCCTGGTCTTGCAGGCCAGCCTTTAGGGTCACCGGTATTGTTCGAGGGCTTGAGCATTTCAGCGTTTCCACTCATGGCGCGTCTATAAACGTTACCCTGCATATCTACGACGTCAGCTGTTTCGATCCAGACCTCCATATAGCTAGGCGCATAGAAGCCCAAGCGCCAAGCGTCGTAGGGTAAGGGCTCGCTATTGGCAAATGTGCAGCCGCTGAGCAACAATGCCACGATGGCAATATGAACAAATTTACACATTAGGATGTTGTGGCTGGTCATTTCCAAGAGTCATATGGCACACCAAATTTTTCGACATAGGCTTTGGAGACTGCCGAAAGCGGGCGATGTTTACCTCCAGACTCCCCCTCGTATGGACCACGCGGATCAATCTCGGCTTTTACTCGCGTCACCTCGATTGGAGTCAGACAGGAACCTAGTACCCAGACTTTCGCGACACCTCCAGGTGCCAAATTGATAACCAATGCCTTGCGGTAGTCTGTTATCCATTTTCCATCCGCCGCACAAAAAGCCTTTTCGCCCTTGCGCATGATCTCCCTGGTCGACTCGGGTATCTCGATTACCATTTTGTAGGTTTGAGGCTCGACCAGCGATTGCCATCGGACATAGATCTTTTTAGGCAAGTCCGCTCCCGTGACATTTTTACCTTTACCTATACCTGGTCTTTCAGGCCACCCTCTAGGGTCGCCTGTATTGTTAGGAGGTGTCTGTATCGCCGCATTTCCACTCATGGCGCGTCGATAGACTTGTCCTTGCATATCGATAACGTCCGCTGTTTCAATCCAGACTTCCATATAGTTAGGCGCTGAAAAGCCCAAGCGCCATGCCTTGTAAGGTAATGATTCACTATTGGCAAATGTGCAGCCACTGAGCAGAAATACCACAATGGCGATACGTAAAGAGTTACTCATTCGGATGCACCGTGCGCACAGAGTTTTCGTCGGGTCTATTAATGAAAACTATATTCAAGTCGCTATTATCTAGGTTTTTCGCTGCGTTCCAGTTGTCGGACAAATGAATATAGCGACGATATAGCAACTCCTCCTCTTGGGGGCTCAGTCCTGTTGTATTGTTTTTCCCTTGCGCGTATGCCATCAGCTTCTCTGAGATTGAAACGAGTTCTGTTGGTAATGTAAGTCGCGACGTGCCTTCGTCAATTTCGTCAAATGGCACATCATTTTCCACTGCCAATTCGCGCATGATTCGAAAGTAGATCAAGGACAGATCACTACGCACTTCGCGCTGGCTGCTGACTGCTGCATAAATGTGTTTCATATCTTTTTGATTGCCCTTTTCAGTACTCCGAAACGGAACCTCCCAAGTCCTGACCTCGAGCGAAAGGTTATATTGGGACAATTGGTCTTGAAGTCGTCTCAAGTCCTGCAGGGCAAGTTTGTAACTGTTGGCTTCGGCGAACGATGTTTTTTCTTCAATCTCGCTTTTTCGCGGCTTGCTGAGCAGTATCCGCTCAATCGCTTTTGGTAAATAGCCGCCACCAAGGTCTGAATGCACGCCTGGCAAAACAATATCTGCCGCTCCAGCACTATTGAGAGCAAAATTATAACGGCGCTCATTTCGAGCAACTAACTGGACGATCTTCTTAGCTATATCTGGTGCCAGATAGATATTGATACCAGGGTTGTAAGCATTATTGCCATTCCAGTCGCCTAGCGCCGGATTGGCAATAGCCGCGACTGTGTCGTAAACACCGATAAAATTAATAGATACATCAGTCTGTGGTTTCCAAGTAAAGCTATCGAATAATTCATATGCCAAACCTGCATAGGGTTTGGCGCTACCAAATTCATCCACGAGTCGGAAGCTGATCCACTCTCCGATTGCAGGGCATATGCGTTTTTGGTCGCTAAGCGATTGTCTTTCCCTGAGATCCATTCCCCGCTCCTTAATTTGTGCAACCAGGATAAATAGTGCACTCACGACCATCCATAGTGAAGGTCCTGAAATCCTTAGTGTTTCCGCGACAGAATCCGTATGTATCGTTAATGCCCTTGCCTAGGCATGGTTTCCATCCATTCGGAAATTTTTTCCATTTTTCTTCAAATGCGGGTTTTTCTTCGGGTGAGTAGCGCATTACAAGATGAATAATTTTTCCCGGCAGAACATTACGGTTTAAAGCCCCGCCGGGCTTGCTTTTGCTGAAACGATCTTCCGACACATTCCATTGCTCATCTGCAGCGCTGCATGACAATATTTTTGAGATGCCGTCCTTCTTAATTCTTGCCACGCTCAATTGGAACAACCAGTTGCACACTCCATGGAAGTTAACTTCGGGAGAGTTAGATGTATTTGAAGGGTTTCCGTCTGGCAAATTCCTTATAGAAAATCCACCCCCATCTCCACCTATATCTAATGACGAGGTGCCATATCGTCCGTTTATGCTGGTATCTACACGCACCAAATCCATGACACACCCTGCGATGTGATACTCAAGTGGTATCTCGAAGCGTTCAGTTTGTTCGATGTTTTTAACGTCGATCCGATCAGTTTTTTGCTGATGTCTGGTGACTTCTCCACCCAAGCCAGGCGAGTAGGTTTTACAATTCTGCCCTGCACGTGGCGCGTACTGTGCTTTTGATATAAATCCAAAATTGGCAGGTGTTGTTGCGACTAAAATAAAAGATTCTGAACCGTAGTTACTGGTTGCTTCCTCCGCACCGTCCCGTGCCATCTGCCCAGCCCAGTTACAGGCACCCATCAATGGAAGAGCAAGAAAAAATACAGACTTCACGCCGCCTGAAAAAAAATTGCTACTCATTCAATGCTCCTTGCTCTGTGCAGTTCGGGTAGACGGTGCACTCACGTCCGTTCAGCTTGAAAGTTTTAAAGGTTGGCGGCGTTTGGCAACGCTTTGACGTTTCCGTGCCTTGACATGGCTTCCAACCGTTTGGAGTTTTTACCCACCGATTATCTTTGCTGGGTTCTTCTTCATCAGAGAGCCGAAACGTTAATTTTACTTCGCTGTCTTTTAGTGTGGACTTTTGCACCGCACCGCCGGGTTTGCTGCGAGCGAAATAATCAGCAGGGACTGTCCAGTCGTTATTTGCAGCGCTACATGACAAGATTTTCGAAATACCGTCTTTTTGAATTCTTGCAACACTGAGCTGGAACATCCAAGTACACAGGCCTCGGAATTCGGTATTACTAGTTGACTCGATTTTTGGTCCGTCCGAGGAAGCTGGTTCTCGGATAGATATTCCACCACCGTCCCCACCAATATCCAATGAAGAGGTGCCGTATCGTCCGTTTATGCTGGTGTCTTTCCTGCAAACTGAGCACGTTGCAAGGGACCTTTATCATCTGTATCAGTTACTTGGTCCGGAGTTTCTATAGATCTACATTTCAGAAGTTTTACGATGTAGCGTTTTGGTCCTGCGGTGCGAAAGAACCATTCGCACTGTTTCTGCAAGATTAGGACTGGAGGAGGGCTTGGACTTTCTGCGCTTCCATCTCGAAACGAAACCCCTGTATGGGCCCTACCTACATTGCGAAAATCAGCACCATATTTGGCGTCAACCTCATATGAGAAGGTATCAATCACCAGCGGGCAGCCAACTTCATTGCTGGTCAGTGGCACTTCGAAATGCGCTGTCTGAGCTGCGTTATTTAGTTTTTGCTCAAAGAATTTTAAACCTGGATAGCTTCTGCCTGCTCGAGGAGGGACTGTACAACTCTCTCCCGTACGAGGCACATAGGAAGCTTCGCCTTTAATGCTGAATCCGGGTGGCAGTTCAGTTATCAGTGTGAAGCTATCTTGTTGTGCGACAGACACCCTGTAGCCCCAAGCGTCCCTAAACCGATGGCCGCTACTCGAACAAGTTCGGTCAAAAAATCTCGAGAAAGCATTCTATTTCCCTTGTTCGGTGCAGTTGGGGTAGACGGTGCAATCACGTCCATCCGGCATTTTGAAGGGTTTGAAACTGGTGGTGTTCCCATTACAAAACGCATAGAGGTCTTCGATGCTTTCCCCCATGCATCGCCTCCATCCAGACGGAAACTTCACCCAGTTATCACCTACGGCCGGCCTTTCTTCTCTTGAAATAGCGAATGCTACTTTAACCGTCTTTCCTGCTAACTGAGTACGTTGCAGTGGACCTTCTGCAACTGAACCACTCTTTTGTTCAGGTGTTGCCACAGATTTACATTTTAGAATTTTAGCTATGTAACGATTGGGCCCCACTGTACGGAACAACCACTCGCATTGTTTCTGGAGTGTCGTGGGGGAAGGAGGATTTAGACCATCTAAAATTCCATTCTGAAACGAAATTCCCGTGTAGTCCCTACCTATATTAAGCCGGGCAGCCCCATACTTCGCGTCTACCTCATAGCCGAAACTAGCCAATACCAAAGGACAACCACCTTCAATGGTGTTCAGCGGAATTTCAAACTGCGCCGTTTGCGCACTATCACTCAGCTTCTGTTCAAAAAACGTCAACCCCGGATAGTTCCTGCCTTTCTTCGCAGGTACCGAACACATCTCACCCGTACGAGGCACATAAGACGCTTCACCTTTAATGCTGAACCCCAGTGGCAGTTCCGTCAATTTCGGAGTGATTCGCCAAGGTAATATTGTGCCTCGTGATCCCCTGCCTCAGCGGCAACGGTCAGGACCGGGATAGCCGAAACAATTTTGTATTGATTGTAGAGAACTAAACCTCGCGATTTTGCTGATTGTTGCTCCGGGGATAGTTGCGCGAATGCACTACTTGAAATGGTGGCAACTAATAGCACGCATGCTAAGTTAATACTCATTAATGTTAACGGCTCAATTTATCAGGGAAAAATGACAGTGGAGGGTGTGTGGCTTTCCATTTTTTGGCGAACTCTTCGGCCTCCATTATTTGCGCGGGTGTCATTTTTGCAGCAATTTTCGGGAGCTTACTTTCTACTCTAGATTGTAATCCGCCACCACCATCTAGCTCTTTTAGGGAGTATACGAGTGCATAACCTTTGATTATGTCGAATGGAAAGCCATATTTGTCTGGTTCATGAGCGAGGTCGGACCCATAACCGTAAACTGTAGTTGCATAGCCTGCTAGCGCTGCTTGTTCATTCCAATGGCGAAAGCCGTTCAAATCTGACTTTTCGTACAAAATCGCCGCATACTCCATCATCGATTTAGGGTAACCGCCTTCTGCTGATGCTTTGAACCATTTTTCAGTTGCTTCAGTACGTTTCCATGGTAGAGAAAATCCATTACCTTGCTTGTAACCCACGGCCATCCAATATTGTGCAAGCGCAAAGCCTGCGGAGGCCGATTTTTCAAGCCATTCATTCTCTAGCGTAAGCTCGTACATAACGAACATAGCCTCAGCGTCTCCATCGTCCGCTTTAGGTTTTGCTAGGTCTCGGGCTTGATTCAACCAGTCAATTGATTTTGTTTGATTGGTAGGGCAGTCATTTTTTATATCACAAATATCGTTTTTGTTACGACCAAGTTGAATCATTGCGTAAAGATCACCTTGACCAGCAGCGGCCTCATACCAGTGCTTGGCTTGAGTTGTCATATAGTGATTTTTGGTTCTCAAAGATTCTGCTAGAAAATATTGCGCTTCGTGATCGCCAGCTTCGGCGGCAACAGTAAGAAATGGAACTGCAGATATGGCTTTAAGTTGATTGTAAAGCTCTAGCCCTTTGTCTTTTGCAATCTTTTGTTCGGGACTCAGCTGGGCGGATGCATAGCTAGTATTCACTAATAAAATAATAAGCGTCAGAAGTACTCTCGATAGCATATTCTTTTCTTCTCTGTAATTAGTGGGACGGACCATTATAAGTTGTCTTGCCGGACGGGATATAAGTGCGCCCGAAATATTGACTACGCTGGCAGTATCCGTCTTTGTTCGCTCCAAGTGTTTTCACATGAGATCTATAGTCGGCGCGCATTTCATCTCCATCACGTTCAGTTAATCGAAGGACAGCTTCTGCCATAAAATTATCAAGGGCTAAGCGACTCTCGCAATACACCTGTCCGGATTCTGTAGATTTAACTCCAAAACGATTCATGCAGACACAAATTTCTTCAAAGTGGCTTTGAGCTTTATCTAATGAATTTTGTTTTTTGGCTCGATTTAGAATCCAGCCAAAAATTTGTTCAATCGCCCTCTGTTGAAGTAGATGTGATTGGTCTTCATTGTATTGACGTGTCGCCTCTTTATCTGATGAGTCACCTGTGCTGTTTGTAAGTGTGACGGCAAAGCTATTTGGCGGACTGATCAGTGTAAATAACAAAGGGCCCAAAGCACTTGGAATAGCATTCACACACCATTCCTCAAGTTCTGCCCGATTTTCATAATTTATAATGGTGTCTGCAATTGGCCCACCTTTACCTGTGGCGGTTAGCGATTCATAGAGTGACATGACGAAATCAATTCCCTGCAAATACACCATCCCTACATCAAACCCACAAACAGCCAAAGCATTCAGGTTCGACATCAAAGTAAATGCCTTGTCATCAACAGAAATAAACGGGTTCTGCTTGTTCTTATACAGCTCTCGACGGAACAAGTTGATCAACTCTGTCACTGCGTCGTAACCCACTTCGAATTTGAAAGCCCCACCCACACCAGGGCCGGCTACCAACGAAGCCTTCAGTACCAAAATCAACCGGCCGTCATGCAACGAAATACTCGCTTCGCCCTTTGCTCCCAAACCTGCGGCCACATTGAGTTCTGCGGTCAAACGAGCGAGGCTGAACCACTCGTTGGTCTTCATTGAGTCTTTGGACCCTGATGTAGGGGCCCTTTGCAGCAGGGCGACTTCGGAAGGCGGGGCCCAGTTCAAGGCGCCGGTCACCATGATTCCAGATTGCAAACCAGCGAATAAATTGAAGGCTGCTTTGCCTCCGTTCTGCACCTGCAGCTTTGCCGGGGCTCCCTTGATTTGATCGCTGGTTTCGGTGTGGACGAAATCGCGCTTGTCTCCGGTCCGTACCACGGGTTCTGGCGGAGCCAAATGGAATCCCGCGTTGCCAACGTCCAGCGCTATCTCGGAGGAAAGCAGCAGCGAGGCGCCGGCATAGCCCCAGGCCTTGGCGCCGAGATACAACGAAAACCGGCCCAGATTGAGTGTTTGCTGGACGCTATGGCCGTCTAGATAGGTAAACGTGATTTCTTTGGCTTTGGTGCGTTCAGGCAGATCGACTTTAAACAGTTCGACTTCACCACGGGCGAGGTCGACGCCGAATGACGCTTTGGCCGAGGCTTTAAATCCTTCCGCCAGGCTAAAAGCGGGGCCTTCGACTTTTGTTGACCCGTGAATGATCTCAGTGGATGACGACGTTAGGCAGCGAACCAGTTGCGCTTGGGGGCTGATATCAAAAATGCGAAAGGTCTTGCGCACGTTGTCTTTGAACAACACCTGTTGCAGGCGTACTCCCCATTCCTTGCGGCTGCCGGCACTATCAAGGGCAGTGACTTTGTAATTCTTGGTTTGCAGAAAGGTGTAAAACTTTTCGATCTCGAACCAGCCGTCGGGGGAAAACCAGTCGCTTTCCTGGTCCTTTATCCGCAGAGCGCCTTCCTGTTCGAGCCATTGGCCGAACAAATTCAATTCACTGTCGGTGGCGGCTTTGCCTGTGCTGTTACCTGGGCGCTTGGTCAAGTCTTTGACTTTGGCGCCGACCTTTTTCCAGTCGTTCTTGACGGTGGCTTGAAGTCTTGGAAGCGAATACATGCTCAGGTAAGTCAACGGTTTCTTGAGGTCATCCAGCATGCTCATTTCATGAAGCGGAAAACCATCCTTGACCAGCCTATCCATCGGCTTGGCCTGGAACTGTTCGGGCTCCCACAACAGATGCCGACGAACAGGTGCGGTTTCCATGTTTTTCTCGGCTTGCAGTCGTAACTTTTCTTTATCTGCCTGCAGGCGGTCCCATTCGGCGCGCTCGAGGGAAACAAGGTTGGCCGGCGCTTCGGCCTGTCGGCCGCTTGCTTCGATCCAGCCTTTATATTTTTTGCTAAGGCGTTCGTTGACCTCTGTCTGCTTTTTCTCAAGCGCCAGGTATTGTTTGAACAGGTCTACGCCGCCTTCGACCAAAGCACCGCTCGCGGGAATCAGGGCGAATTCGGGTAAGGCAATTCCGTATTGAGCAACACTGGTAATGGACTCAAGGTAAGCAACATAGATCGCTTTTCTTTTTAAGCGCTGTGCTTCCTGATCGCGCACGTACGTACAAAGAGGGAGTTGGTTATTCGCCCCGCAAGTCGCGACCTCGTCTAGTCGCTTTTTGTCTTCAGCCAGCAGCGGCGCGAGTTCAGCCGAGCCTAATGTGGCCAGGTCTTTTTCTTTGAGTAAGGTTTCTCGAGCTTTGAGGTATTTCTGAACGCCCTCGCGCGCTGCAATGGATTCAGGGGAGTACAGACTTCCACTTTCGTAGGCGTAACCCTTTTCTTTAGCGGCGACGATGGCGGTGCGCTTCAACTTTTGCCATTCAGCATAAACACCGTGCACCCGCGTTGCGTCTTGTTGCGCTGCCATCCACTCGGATTTTTTGATGTCATCCTGTTCAAGTCGGGTTAGAGGCGTCGAGGGAGCCGGAGCCGGTGGTGTTGCAGTCTTTCTCTGTTGCTGCGCCTCCAGCAACGTGGCGTCCAGGTCACTGATGCTTGGGTATTGCGCTTCAATCTCGAGCATTCGCGCTTGCTCTTCGCCCGCGAGAAAGTTGCCCAATTTGGGTTCTAGGAAGTATTCAAGCAACCCTGTGCTGTAGAGGCCTTTTTTGCGCTCTTCGGCAGACTTGCTTGAACTTACTTTTTGATCCAGGTCATTGGCCGCTTCTTTAAGCGCCGAAGTCGTGCGTTCCGGCAGTAGCCAGAACGATTCATTTTCGGTGTCGTAAATCGCGCTGCCGTAGGATGTTGAACACGGCGTTTTTACTTTGTCATGTGAGCCGGGCGTTTCATCAGGTGCATCGGGCTGTTCACCGAGATCCCGGGGCGGCTTCGCACAGATTTCTTCGGCTGTTGGTGCAGTAGGTACAGCACTGGTATTGGATTCCATAAATGCTTCCATTCATTCGTTACGCGGATGGGTTCATCAGGCGGCGCTGGTGGCGAGTTGCTTCAGCTGTTCAACCTTGATGAACGACTCTTCCCTGGATTGCAGGATGGCCATGGCCCGGGGCTGCGTTTCGAGCAGCGGGCCGTTGGCGATGTCGGCCAGTTTGAGCAAATGCCGGCCTTCGTAGATGTTATGAGCAACCAATACATCAAGGTTTGCCGTGATGTTGGGCAGCTCTTCGTCAGTCGGTTCGCCGAATGCGGCGTATTGCTCATCGACCCAGTAGACCCAACCCAGTCGCTCTTGGATCTTCGGCGCATGTTCTGGCAGGTTGAACGTTGAGACGTCACCCAGCCATTCGAGTTCCGAGACTGGGCGCCAGCTCAACCAGTTGCCGTTGTGGGCTCCGAAATGGATTGGGGCAGGGGTGTAGACGTGTTGCCACGGGCCGAAGAGCTGGTGGGCGGTTTCGCTGGCGGAGTAGGCCAGTGCAGCCCACAGGCTTGGCTTGTGATAGCTCAGCAGGCTTTGGCCACCGGAACCGTCATTGGCGCGTAGCAGCCAGCGTGCATGGGCCAAGGCCTTGACCGGGTCGTCAGTGGTCAGGGCGATGCCGGCAAAGTTTTCTGCGCAAAGCGCTGCGGCTTCGACTGCCAGTCGGCTGCCCCAAGGCGCGGTGAGCCACAAGGGGCCGTCAGCGGCGATCTCGGCGAAATCGGTGCCGATGAACAACCCTTGAGAATTCATTGGCTCGCCGACCCGGTAGAGGCGGCTGATGGCTTCAGGCTGGCGAGTGCGGTCGATGACGAAACACAGCGCTTGGCTGGATGATTCTCTTGGAAGTTGCTCGAACGCATGACGGGGTTCGGCGAGGAGGGCGTTCAACGCTTTTACATGCATGTGCAATCCTTACGGCTGCAAGCGCCGTTGCTCTGTTTGCCGCACAAAGGGGTGATGCCGGATTCATTCAAGCGTTTGGGCAACGGGATCGGGACTTTGCCCGCTCTATCCGCATCCGCCACCTTCATCGGCCCCGGCAACAACGGCGCAGCAGGCGTACCCACCCCAGGCGAGCCCCCGGTATTCACCTTCACCTCAGCCCCACTAATCGTCACACCCCCCGCATCAACCTTGACGAAACTCCCGCCAGCCTTGGCCGTCAGTTCCATCCCGCCTTCAACCACCACCTTCTCGCCAGCGTGGTAATGAATCTCTTGCCCAGCCTCGACAAACTGCGCTGTCCCCACTTTCAAATGCTGGGTCACCGCCACCGTCAGGTGATCATCCGCCCGCGCTTCGGTCTTGCGGTCGAGATGGGTGATGCGGTGCTCTTCAACCTTGAATTCGCTTAAAACATTGGCCTCGACCGTGTCATGGCGTTCATTGCCGATGCGGATCTTCTGGTCGTGCTCGATGTTTTCATCCCAATCGCGCTGGGCGTGCAGATAAATCTGTTCCGCACCTTTCTTGTCTTCGATACGAAACTCGTTGTAACCCTTGCCGCCCGGTGAACTCAGGGTTTTGAAGGTGCTGCGGGTCTTGTTTGCCGGCAGGTCGTAGGGGACGACGTTTTCCTTGTGGAACAGGCAGCCGGTGATCAGCGGTTGGTCGGGGTCGCCTTCGAGGAAGGTGACGAGGACTTCAATGCCGACGCGCGGGATGGCGATGCCGCCGTAGGCACTGCCGGCCCAGCCGGTGGCGACGCGCAGCCAGCAACTGGTGTTGTCGTTGGCCTGGCCGTCGCGGTCCCAGTGGAATTGCACTTTGACGCGGCCGTACTCGTCGCAGTGGATTTCTTCGCCGGGCGGGCCGGTGACGATGGCAGTCTGGCTGCCCAGGACTTTCGGTTTCGGGTGTTCGAGGGCAGGGCGGAAGTGCGCGTCCCACGGCGTGGCGAGGAACCGGTTGCGGTAGCCCTGATGGAAATCGTCTTTGTTGTGGGTGACGTCGCTGGTGACGTTTTTGCCGAGCACCTGCGGTTGCTTGCCTTCGTGCACGACTTCGAGCAACAGCCAGAGGTCGTTCCATTCGGCGCGCGGGTGCTCGCTCAGGGCCATGAAGTGGCCGCTGACCAGAGTGGGTTCGTCACCTTTGCCTTCGGCCAGTTGGTAATCGCTGCGATGGCGTTCCAGTGCGCGGGTCGCCAGTTGTTTGCCGCGCTCACGGGTCAGGAAACGGCCGGGGTAGTCGTAGTCTTCGAGGTCCGGCGCGAAGGTGCTCTTGGCGGCGCCTTCGGGCAGGATGCTTGGTTTTTCGAAGTCGTAATCGCGGCGGCTGACGCGGGAGGTGCGGGTTTCAAGGCGAAGGTTGAAACGCTTGATCACCGGTTTCGTGGCGGCCATGCCGGAGTCTTGCTGGTAGGCCACAGGCGAGAGCTTGCGGAACACTGTCTGGTCATCGCCGAAGACGAGTTTGTGGCCGCTGGCGCTGTGCTGGAAGTGGAAGTGAATGCCTTCCTCTTCACACAGTCGCTGGATGAAGTGCAGGTCGGACTCGTCGTACTGCACGCAGTAATCGCGCTCGGGGTAGATCGCGCCGAGCTGAAAACTGTAGGCATCGGCCAGGATGCCGCGCGCCTCAAGTATCTGGGCGATGATCTTCGGCACACTTAAATGCTGGAAAATCTGCTGGTCATGGTTGTGACGCAGGTAAGCGAGTTGCGGAACCAGGCTGATGCTGTAGCGCGTCAGGCTTTTGCCGGAGTCGCCTTGCTCGATGCGATAGACCAGACCGTGGATGATGCCCTTGCCGGTGGCGCCGAAGGTCAGGGAGCCAGGCTTGTGCAGCAACTCTTCGAGTTTAAGGTCAGGGCGGGCGCTGACCAGTTCGATGTCGAAACAGAACGGCTGATTGAGGGTTTCGCGACCGACGAAGCTGAGCACTTGCAGGTCAACGGAAACGCCTTCCAGCGTCAGGGAAATATGGGTTGCGTTCGCGTCCAGCATGCCTTGAATTCCGTCCTTTGAATAAGCTGGTGCGGATGGTGCAGCATTAAACCGCCTCGTTCAAGGCGCAAATGCCGTAGGCGTGGATGCGTTGGGCTATCGGGAAAACCCTTAGATACACGGTATCGGCCAATGAATGCGGGGGATGTTGCGTCATCCGTTCCTGGACATGACAGCGTCATACCCTTGCGGCGACCGTGAATTGACAGTCATTTTCAGACTTTTGGAGTGGCGCCCCTGAGATTGGCGGTGTGTGTTGCACCGCCATCGCGAGCAGGCTCGCTCCTACAGTGGATCGTTGTCGAGCACAAAACCCGAGTTCACTGTCGATCCAATGTGGGAGATTCTATGTTGCAGGGCTTCACATTCAGCGCATTTCCAACTGCTGCCGATACGGCAAATCCGGCCCGGTCTTGCTGCATGTCAGCGCCGCTGCCTGCACCGCAAATTTCAACATCCCGTCGATTTGCCCGCGCTCAAGCGATTGCACACCCCCAACCGAATCCAGCTGCTGCTCGGTCAGCCAGGTAATCAACGCCGCCTGAAACGTATCACCCGCGCCCACGGTATCGGCGATTTTCACCGCGCTCGCCGGCACCGACCATGAACCATGGTTGCGGCTGAACACCGTCGCCCCCTCACCACCCCGGGTCAGGAACACCAACTGACAGCGATGCTGCAGCCAACCTTCAATCACCCGCTGCGGATCTTGCTCGGGGTACAACAGGCTCAAGTCTTCATCGCTGACTTTGATCAAGTCGGCCAACTCAACCAGCGTCGCAATCCGCGAGCGCCACAGGTCGATATTCGGCTCAGGATTGAGTCGCACATTCGGATCAAGGCTGATCAGGCGTTTACCACTTTCGCGCTGCACCAACGCCAGCAGCGTGTCGGCAATCGGCTGCACCACCAAGGAAAACGAGCCAATGTGCAAACCGCGCACTTGCGGGCCCAGCTCAGGCAAATGCTCAGGTTTGAGCTGCCGATCCGCGCAACCTTCACCACGAAAGCTGTAGTGGGGCGAACCATTGGCACCGACGGCGACCATGGCCAGCGTGGTCGGTGCGGCGAAATCCACGAGGAAGTCCGGGAGTACACCTTCATCCTGCAGCACTTGCTGCAGGCGTCGGCCAAGGTAGTCGGTGGACAACCCGGCAAACAGCGCCGCCTCCACACCCAACCGACGCAAACCAACCGCCACGTTGAACGGCGAACCGCCGGCAATCGCCTTGAAGTTCACTTTTGAAGCCAGGCCGCTGGCGTCGTCTTCACTGAAGAAATCGAACAGCGCTTCGCCACACACCAGATACATAGTTGTTCGCTCTTTAAAGGGTTGCGACATGTTGTTGATAGCGTTCATAGGCCTGCTGACAGGCCGCCACATTTTGCGCAATCGGCAAGGTTTCACTGGCCGGGTCGAGCTTCACGCAGCGCTCGCAGAGGTCCGCCAGACTGTCCTCGTTGCCGTTTGCCCAGGACTTGCACCACGCTGCTTGTATCGCCGCGCCGAGAGCCGCCGCTTCGCTCTGCTCGGTGCAGATCACCGGCGTGTTCATGATGTCGGCGACGATTTGGCGCCACACCGGACTCTTCGAGCCGCCGCCGATCAGGCAAATGCTGCGGCTTTGTAAGCCATTCTGGCGCAGCAGGTCCAGTCCATAACGCAAACCGAAGGTCGTGCCCTCGACGACAGCGCGGCACAGGTTGGCCTGGGTCAGGTTGGTCATGGTCAGGCCGAGCAGGCTGCCGCTGGCATGGGGCAGGGCGGGGACGCGCTCGCCGTTGAGGAACGGCAACATGCACACGCCGTCGGCGCCGATGGGCGCTTGTGCCACGAGTTCGTTGAACTGCTCGATATCAAGGTCGAACAGCTCGCGAATGACCCCCGTGGCGTTGGTTAGGTTCATGGTGCAGATCAGCGGCAGCCAGCCGCCGCTGGAAGAACAGAATGTCGCGACCGACGCATCCGGGCTGACTTTCGGCTGGTCAGCATAGGCGTACACCGTCCCCGAAGAGCCGAGGCTCATGGTGATGGCGCCGGGCTTGATGTTGCCGGTGCCGATAGCGCCCATCATGTTGTCGCCACCCCCGCTGGAGACCAGCGCTTGCGGGTTGATGCCCAGGTGTTCGGCGATGCTTGGCAGGATCGTGCCGACGGCTTGATGGGCGTCGATCAGCTCGGGCAACGCAGCTTGCAGGCGTCCGGTTGGGTCGATGTCGCGCAGCAACTGCAAATCCCATTGGCGGGTCCGCACGTTGAAATACCCGGTGCCTGACGCGTCGCCGTACTCGCTGCAACTGCGGCCGGTGAGCCAGTGGTTCAGGTAGTCGTGGGGCAGGAGGATGCGGGCGATCCGGGCAAAAATGTCCGGGTGCTGTTCTTTGGTCCACAGCAGTTTGGAAACGGTGTAGCCCGGCGCGATGACCACACCGAGGCGTTCCAGTGAGCCCTTTTCTCCACCGAGGTGAGCCAGCAGACGATCGTTTTCCGGGGTGGACTCGGTGTCGCACCAAAGCTTGGCCGGACGCAGCACTTGGCCCTGGTCATCAAGCAGCACCAGGCCGTGTTGCTGGCCGGAGACACCGATGCCGAGGATGTCCTGACCGTCGACGTTTGCCGCGAGTAACGCTTGGCGGGTCGCCAGGGTGAACGCTTCCAGCCACTGACGGGTGTCTTGCTCGCGACGACCGTTGGCGCCGCTGATCAAGCCGTGCACGGCCGCGCCCTGGCCCAGGACCTGGCCACTGTGGGCGTCGAGGATCACGGCTTTGGTGCCTTGGGTGCCGCAGTCGATGCCGAGGAAGAGTTGTTGGTTTTCCATGGTAGATCCTTGGTGTGTCAGGTCGATCTTGGTGAAGCCATTCGCGGGCAAGCCTCGCTCCTACAGGTTAGTGTCGAGCGAGGATCAGATGGTTGATCCCGGATCTGTAGGAGCGAGGCTTGCTCGCGATGACGGCAGTCAATCCACCGCCGCACTTACGCCAACACCCGCTCCAACGTCCGCGTCACACCCACTTCCCGCAAGCTGTTGCAGCACCATTCAAACGCCGCCACAAACTCCGGCGAACGGGGAATCGCCGTACCAAAAATCTCCTCTACCCCCAGCAAACGCTGGGTGATCAACGCATCATCCGCCACCAAGGCCTGGCAGAACGTCGCCCGCGGATCGGGAATCGAGTAGGCATCCCCGTTCTCATCCACCCCCTTCAAATACAAAGCCCAGGCTGCCACCACCAATGCGGCCCGCCTGGTGTCCTGGCCATCGGCAATCAAACGGTTAATGGTAGGCACCGTGAACTTGGGAAACTTCGACGAACCGTCCGAACACACCCGCTCCAGCTGATCGGCAATCGCCTGATTGGAGAAACGCGCCACCAGCGTGTTCTTGTAATCCGTCAGATCAATCCCGGGCACGGGCGACAGTTGCGGGGTGACGTCCAGATCCATGTAGGCACGCATGTAGCGCACAAAAAGCGGGTCATTCATGGTCTCGTGCACGAAGCGATAACCCTTCAGGAACCCCAGATACGTCAGGGCCAGATGACTGCCGTTGAGCAGTTTGATCTTCATCTCTTCATACGGCGTGACGTCGTCGGTGAATTGCACGCCGACCTTCTCCCAGGCCGGACGCCCGTTGACGAACTTGTCTTCCAGTACCCACTGCACAAAGGGTTCGCAGACTACCGGCCAGGCATCGTCAAGCGCATGTTTGTCGGCCAGTTGCAGCCGATGCTCAGTGCTGGTCA
This sequence comes from Pseudomonas sp. LBUM1669, assembly GCF_059695705.1. NCBI lineage: Bacteria > Pseudomonadati > Pseudomonadota > Gammaproteobacteria > Pseudomonadales > Pseudomonadaceae > Pseudomonas > Pseudomonas sp. LBUM1669. The sequence continues at coordinate 3,193,489 of NZ_CP166784.1, forward strand.
TCGGGGTAATGCGGTCGACCATCGCGTTCGGAAAACTGACATTGCTGGCGATCCAGTCCCGCAGATCGGCATCGCGCAGGGCGGCGAACGCAAGTAACGCCTTACGGGTGACCGCGCCGTTGTGCGGCAGGTTATCGCAGGACATCAAGGTGAAGGCCGGCGTGCCGGCGGCGCGACGTTTGGCGAGCGCGGCGCAGAGAAAGCCGAACACGGTTTTCGGCGCATTCGGGTTGGCCAGGTCGTGCTGGATTTGTGGCAAGTGCGCCATGAACTCGCCGTTGCTGTCGTCGATGCAATAACCGCCTTCAGTGATGGTCAACGAGACGATGCGGATCTCCGGGCTGGCGAGTTTGTCGATCAACACCTGCGCGCCGTCTTCAGCCAGCAGCATGTCGCGGATGGCGCCGATGATCCGGACTTCGGTGTCAGCGGTGTCGCCCAGTTCGAACAGGGTGAAGAGGTAATCCTGCTCTTTCAGATCGTCCCGGGCGCGGCGGTCTTCGGTGCGCAGGCCGACCCCGCAAATCGCCCAGTCCGAGGCTTCGCCGGTGTTCATCAGCGCGTCGGTGTAATACGCCTGATGAGCACGGTGAAAACCGCCGACGCCGATGTGTGCAATGCCTTGGCGCGTATCGCTCAGCGCGTAGGCGGGCAGGACCACCTCGGGTGCGAGGCGGTTGAGGTTCTGTTTATTGAGTTTCATCAAAGGCTCTCTAAATCAGGCCGCTGCACGCAGCGGGCGGGTCAGCGCCACGCCGTCGGCATCGAATAGATGGCAGTGGTCGGCGTCCAGGTGCAGGCTCAAGGCTTCGCCATAACGGCTGGCCAGGTCGCCACGAACGCGCATGGTCAGCGCTTCGCCGGAAGCGGTCACGACGTGGCAGAAGGTGTCGCTGCCCAGGCGTTCGCTGACGTCGGCGGTAACTTGCAGCGTGCAGTCGCCGGTTTGTGCCAGGTTCAAGTGTTCCGGACGGATTCCCAGGGTTACGGCACCGCCGACGCTCAGGTTGGCGCCGCTCAATGGCAGGGTGATGCGGGTGCCAGCGTCCAGCAGGACTTCACAGCTTTGGCTGTCGATGCGGGTGACTTTCCCCTTGAGGAAACCCATTTTTGGTGTGCCGAGGAACCCGGCAACAAACAGGTTGGCCGGCTGGTGGTACAAGTCCAGCGGCGAGCCGACTTGCTCGATTTTGCCGCCGTTGAGGACGACCACTTTGTCGGCCATGGTCATCGCTTCGACCTGGTCGTGGGTCACGTAAATCATCGTGGCTTGCAGGTCTTTGTGCAGTCGCAGCAGTTCCAGGCGCATTTGCACGCGAAGCGCGGCGTCGAGGTTGGACAGCGGTTCGTCGAACAGGAAGATTTTCGGGTTGCGCACGATGGCGCGGCCGATGGCCACCCGTTGACGCTGGCCGCCAGACAGTTGCTTCGGCTTGCGCTCCAGCATCGGCCCCAGCTCAAGGATGCGCGCCGCTTCGCCGACTTTCTTCTCAACTTCAGCCTTCGGTACGCCGGCCAGATCAAGGGCGAACGACATGTTCTTTTTCACGGTCATGTGCGGGTACAGGGCATAGGTCTGGAACACCATCGCCAGGTCACGCTTGGCTGGGCTGACTTCGGTGATGTCGCGGCCATCGAGTTCGATGGTACCGCCGCTGACTTCTTCCAGGCCGGCGATCAACCGCAGTAGCGTGGATTTACCGCAGCCCGACGGGCCGACGAAGACCACGAATTCCTTGTCGTTCACTTCCAGGTCGATGCCTTTAATGATGGAAAAGCCTTCGAAGCCTTTTTGCAGATTCTTGATTTTCAGGTTGGCCATGATGATGGGCCTCCACGTGTTGTTATTCAGTTGAGCCGGGCGGGCTTTTGTAGGAGCACGGCTTGCCGGCGAAAGCGATTTGAAGGACGCCTTCGCCGGCAAGCCTGGCTCCTACAAGGATCGGATTCATTTCACGGCGCCGAACGACAGGCCGCGGACCAGTTGTTTCTGGCTGATCCAGCCGAAAATCAGGATCGGCGCGCAGGCCAGGGTCGACACCGCCGACAACTTGGCCCAGAACAGACCTTCGGGACTTGAGTAGGAGGCGATCAGCGCAGTCAGTGGCGCAGCTTTCGACGAGGTCAGGTTCAGCGACCAGAACGCCTCGTTCCAGCACAGGATCAGCGACAGCAAAACGGTGGAGGCCAAACCGCCCTTGGCGATCGGCAGCAGCACCCGGACCATTTCCTGCCACAGCGTGGCGCCATCGAGACGCGCGGCTTCGAGGATGTCTTTGGGGATGTCCTTGAAGTAGGTGTAAATCATCCAGACCACAATCGGCAGGTTGATAAGCGTGTAGATCACGATCAGCGCGATGCGCGTATCGAGCAGGCCGAAGCTCTTGGCCAACAGGTAGATCGGCATCAGCACGCCCACCGGCGGCAGCATCTTGGTGGACAGCATCCACAGCAGCGTGCCTTTGGTGCGTTGGGTTTCGTAGAACGCCATCGAGTACGCCGCTGGCACTGCGATCAGCAGGCTCAGAGCCGTGGCGCTGAACGAAATCACCACCGAGTTCCAGGCAAAACTGAAGTAATCGCTGCGCTCGTTGATGTGCAGGTAGTTCTCCAGCGTCGGCGTGAAGATGAACTGCGGCGGCGTGGCGAAGGCGTCGATTTCGGTTTTGAAACTGGTCAGCACCATCCAGAAGATCGGGAAGAAGATCAGGATCGCGATGGCCCAGGCCAGGGTGCCGAGCAGCAGGCTTTGCAGGCGACGGGATTGTTGAAGAGTCATGGCGCAGGCCTCAGGCTTTGTCTGTCAGGTTTTTGCCGATCATGCGCACCAGCACGATGGCCGCGATGTTGGCGATCACCACCGCGATCAAGCCTCCGGCGGACGCCATGCCGACATCGAACTGCACCAGCGCCTGGTTGTAGATCAGGTACGCGAGGTTGGTCGAGGCATAACCGGGACCGCCGTTGGTGGTGGTGAAGATTTCGGCGAACACCGAGAGCAGAAAGATGGTTTCGATCATCACCACCACCGCAATCGGGCGGGCCAGGTGCGGCAGGGTCAGGTGCCAGAAAATCGCGATCGGCCCCGCCCCGTCGAGGCGCGCGGCTTCTTTCTGTTCCTGGTCGAGGGACTGCATGGCGGTCATCAAGATCAGAATCGCGAAGGGCAGCCATTGCCAGGAGACAATGATGATGATTGACAACAGCGGGTAGTGCGCCAGCCAGTCCACCGGTTGCGCGCCGAACAGCTTCCAGACGTAGGCGAGAATCCCCGACACCGGGTGGAAAATGAGGTTCTTCCAGATCAGCGCACCGACGGTGGGCATGATGAAGAATGGCGAGATCAGCATGACCCGCACGATACCGCGACCGAGAAATTCACTGGCTTCCAGCAAGGCGCTGATCAGCACGCCCAGCACTACGCTGATCAGCAGCACGCTGCCCACCAACAGCAAGGTGTTGGTGGCGCCGGGCATGAACCCGGAGTCGGTCAGGAAGTAGGTGAAGTTCTCCAGCCCGACGAACTCGTTCTCGCCGGGGTTGAGCAGGTTGTAGCGGATCATCGAAAAGTAGAGGGTCATGCCCAGCGGCACGATCATCCACAGCAGCAACAACGCCACCGAGGGACTGACCAGAAACCAGCTGGGATTGGCCAACCGGCTTTTACGTACCGGTTGGGGGATGTCCATGTGAGCTTTGGCAGTTGAAATATTCATGGCATTTAACCGATTAGGACAGACAAGTGAAGATCACCGGTAGGAGCGAGGCTTGCCCGCGAAGAGTCCGGTACATCCGATGCATCTTCAACGGCTAGAACACCGCCTTCGCGGGCAAGCCTCGCTCCTACATAGAGTGCGTCAAACCTGTGGGAACGTGGCTTGCCCGCGATGGAGGCCACTCGGTGTCCGGACAAACCAGAACCGTTGCCCCCGCCGCGCCGTTAGCTACTTGGGATAACCGGCGCGCTTCATCTCACGTTCGGTGGTTTGCTGGGCAGCCGTAAGCGCCTGGTCGACCGTGGTCTGGCCGATCAGCGCCGCCGAGAACGACTTGCCGACCTGGGTGCCGATGCCCTGGAATTCAGGAATGGTCACCAACTGGATGCCGATGTAGGGCACCGGTTTTAGAGTCGGTTTGCTCGGGTCCGCGGCTTTCAGCGATTCCAGCGTCACCTTGGCAAACGGCGCGGCGCTCATGTAAGCCTCGCTGTAGGTCGAGGCCCGAGTGCCGGGCGGCACATTGGCAATGCCGTCTTTTTCAGCGACCAGTGCGCCGTATTCCTTGGAAGTGGCCCAGGCACTGAAGGTTTTCGCCGCGTCCTTGGCCTTGGAACTGGTCGGAATCGCCAGCGCCCAGGAATAGAGCCAGGCCGAGCCTTTGTCCGTGGTCTCATGCGGCGCATAAGTGAAGCCAACGTGCTCGCTGACCTTGCTTTGGGTCTTGTCGGTGACGAAGGAACCGGCAACGCTGGCGTCCACCCAGATCGCGCACTTGCCGCTGTTGAACAGCGCCAGGTTCTCGTTGAAACCGTTGCTGGAAGCTCCTGGTGGGCCGGATTTCTTCATCGTCTCGACGTAGAAGTTCAGGGCGTTTTTCCACTCAGGGCCACTGAATTCCGGCTTCCACTGCTCATCAAACCAGCGCGCCCCATAGGCATTGGCGACGGTGGTGATCAGCGCCATGTTCTCGCCCCAACCGGCCTTGCCACGCAGGCAGATGCCGTACTGTTCTTTGTCTTTATTGGTCAGTTTGCTGGCGAATTCGCCGATCTGGGTCCAGGTCGGGTGCTCGGGCATGGTCAGCCCGGCGTCCTTGAACAGGTCGGTGCGGTAATAGGTGATGGAACTCTCCGCGTAAAACGGCAGGGCGTAGAGCGAGCCCTTGACCGAAAGGCCTTCACGCACCGAAGGGAAGACATCGTCGAGGGCGTAGGTGGCCGGCAAATCCTTCATCGGCTCCAGCCAGCCCTTGGCACCCCAGAGTGCGGCTTCGTACATGCCAATGGTCAGCACGTCGAACTGCCCGCCCTGAGTGGCGATGTCAGTGGTCAGGCGTTGGCGCAGGACGTTTTCTTCCAGCACCACCCAATTGAGCTTGATGTCCGGGTGCTCGGCCTCGAAGGTCTTCGAGAGCTTTTGCATGCGGATCATGTCGCTGTTATTGACGGTGGCGATGGTCAGGGTCTGAGCGCCGAGGCTGACGCTGCTGAGGGTCATGCAGGTAAGGGCAAGCAGAGCTTTTACAGAAGGTTGCATCGTGCACTCCTTTTCTGCGCCCGATGGGGGACAGAAGGACAGTTATTGTTTTTGTGTCTTCCGAAGGCAGGAAGAATGTGCACTGATTACAGCCTTCAATTGAGGATGTGACAAATCATCCGTCGCACAAAAACCGATACTATTTTGCACTGATGTTTTGGGTGCGAGGCGCAGATAGCGGCTTTCTTGCCGCATGTCCGTATTGATTCTGTACAGGTTTTTGAGTGTTTAACCCAGATTCTGCTCAGTCAACCGCTGCACCGCCAGTCGCCGGTAATGCGAAGGCGTCATGCCCTTGAGCTGCTGGAAACGCCGATTGAAGTTGGAAATATTGTTGAAGCCCGATTCGAAACACACATCGGTCACCGGTTTGTCGCCATCGGCCAGCAACTCGCAGGATTTGCTGATGCGCAGGCGATTGACGAACTCAATGAAACAGCGCCCAGTAGCCTGTTTGAACACCCGGCTGAAATAAGTAGGCTTCATGCCCAGGTGCTCGGCAACTTCCTCGAGCGGCAGGTCCCGGGCGTAATGCGCAAAAATGTAATCCACCGCTCGGTTGGTGCGATCAATGTTGTGTTCATCCGCCAGTTGCGGCGTGGTGGCACCCGACAGCAACTGAAAATCGTCAGAAGCCGCGAGCAGCTCCAGCAGAATGAAAAAGTGCCCGAGCCGGGTGACGCCTTTAGTGTCAGCGATGCGTTGCATCAACGTCATGGCCTGGCGGATGGTGCGCTTGCAACGAAATTCGATGCCGTACTGAGCGCGCTCCAGCAGTGGCGCCAGGGTCTTGAGTTCCGCGAATACCTGATGACCGCTCTCGAACAATTCATCCGTGAAGTTGACCAGCATGTCGCGCTTGGGCACTACCTCGTCTTCGGCCACCTGGCTGATCCAGTTATGGGGCAGATTCGGGCCGGTCAGGAACAGGGTTTCCGGGTAGAAGTTGCCGATGTAATCGCCAATGAACACCTTGCCGGAACTGGCGACGATCAGGTGCAGTTCGTATTCCTTGTGGAAATGCCAACGCACCAAAGGGCAGGGGAATCCATGCTGGCGATAGATGATCGACAACCCGTTGTGGTCGTCCATCAGTTCGTAGGAAGGATCGGTGACTCTAACGGTTCGGGTCATGTCAGGGCGCTTTTTATTGTCATTGCGCCCTGATCATGCCTCTTTCCAGGCCTGTAATGCCAGCGTGCAACGCTCCGGGCTTCAGGCCTGTGCCCGATCATGCAAGGCGTCGCCGTAAACCGCTTTCATGCTGGTGGCGGTCCAGCAATAACGAACGATCTCTGACTCGTCGAAAAAGTCGGTATTGATGATGCAGCAGCGCGTTACCCAGTCCCGGGTGGGATTGAACCAATCATTGATCTGGTTTTTGATGTCTTGAGGCCCTCCCAGAAACGCGTAGCTGGTGGCCGATAACGACCACAGGAACGTTTCGTAAGGCCCGTCTTCTAGCGTGCTGGAAATATGGGTTTTCAGATCCTCGGTGTCGGTAAACCTTTTGTTGATCCACTTGTGTGGGATGGGCGGCCAGAAGTAGTCCTCATCCAGTTCCCGCCGTCCGGGCGCCGCCAACACCACCCGGCGACGAGTACTGATCCGCTTGAGTTCGCCGATGGTTTTTGTGGAGTCGTCGGGGGGGATCACTCGCTGTCCGAGTCGACTCACCAAAAGATCATTGAGTTTCTGGTAGTCAAAAGGTTTGGCCCCGTCTGCGAGTTGGTGGAAATCCAGCACGATGAACTCATCCGGATTACGGTCAAGGAACGCTGATACGTCTGTCATCAGTTCATTGAGGACTCGATGGGACTGGTATCCGTTGTGATGAAAATAGAAGATCGACTGGTCTGTGCCCTCGGTGTAGCCCAGGCGGATATCAAAGGCCCGGGCGCCGTTGGACAGTTGCCAGGCAAATGAACCGTTTTGACACGTCGTCCAGTTGCCGATAACCACATCATAATTGGGCACCTGTTTATCCATGCCGGCGTTATGGGCGCCGGGCCAGACAAGTTCGGTCAGCTTTAGTCGATGGATATCCAGGACGTTACTCATCCATTTTTTTGTCTAACGCACCTGCTGTGTTATGGGTCATGACAGTTCCTTGTCGTTGAGGTGCCCACTCCGTGGGGCGACGAAGTTTATGTATCAGAGCTGGCTGCAAGCCACATCTGTGTTGATCGCCCTGCGTGAAAGGCTTTCATGACCCAGCATAGAAGTGCGCAACAGGATTGCCATCCACGGAAATAGTTACACATATATAGCCATTTAATGGCGGGCCGACTAATTGGTTCGCTTGTTGGCTTTATGCAAGTTTGCGGTTCGGCAATATGAAACAATTCGCGATTCTTCAATGAAGTCGACGTTGATGATGTTGCACTTTGCCGCCCAATCGCTTTTTTCCGGGTCGAACCACGCATCAAGCTCTTTATGTATATCCACGGGGCCGCCGAGGGCGCTGTAACTGGTCGCGGACAGTGACCACGGTGCCCACGTGCCTGGCGGGTATGTCAGCACACTCGTAATGTGTTTTTTCAAGTCGGCGGCACTCGTGATACCGCTGCCAGACCATTTGTGTTCAATTTGCCCAAGGAACACGTTTCGATCAAGCTCCCAGTGCCCTGTCGCCGCGACCAGAATCCTTTGTTCAGAACTGATTTGTTTGAGTTGGCGCAGACTCAGAGACCGGTTTTGAGGGGGGATTATCTGGTGACCCATTAGATGGATCATCATGTTGTTGAAAAAAGTGAAATCAAACGCATCCCCTTGCAGTTCGTGGAAATCCAGGATAATAAATTCATCGGGGTTCTCCTCAAGAAATTGCCTCACATCGGTTATCAAGTTTCCCAAGGTGCGATTATTGCGGTTGCCGTTGTGATGCATTCGGAATTTGCCGAGGCCCGGTGCCTTGGCGTCGAACACGAGTCGGATATCCAATGCTCGGGAACCGTGGCACAGCTGGGAATAAAACGATTGGTGCTGACATGCCAGCCAATGGGGGCCTGGAATCAGTGGCCAGGACGCTTTCCAGTCGCTGCCTGCGTTATGGGTGCCCGGCAGGGTCAATTCACAGAGCGACAACGTGTCAATGGCCGGAGTGCCGGACATCCAGTTATTAGGTGTCAGATTATTTTGAACAATGTTATTCATTTAATGCGTCCTTGCATTGATTTATAAGTTTAATAGGTTGTGCCGGATAAGTTGGCCAGACCTTAATCCGGTGTGTTAGTTATAAGGGTGGGTTGTTGGTGTGGTCAATAGTCGTGGCAATGTGAAGTGTGTATAAATAGTGCGTGATGTCTAAATGGTTCGATTCTTTGCTTCAATCCACTGCGCCATGTATTGCGTACTTTTGTGGTGGTGATGGCGCAACATGCTGCCGGTAAAGTTATCGCTTCTAAGTTGTATGAGATGTTGTTGGCAGTACAATAACTTTTCGATCAATGCCGGGCCATGCTCCGACTGCCGATAACGATCAGTCAGCAACGTCTGCCCCTTGGATTGGGCGTCGGCCCAGAGCGCGTCATCCTTGTAAAGCCGCACTGCGTCATCGGCGAACTCCCGTGCCGTCCGGGTCACGGCGCCAGGCCAGGGATGTTCGCCATGCATCGCTTCGGCACCGATAGGTGTTGTGACGGTGGGCGTGCCACACAGCATGGCGTCGACGATCTTGCCTTTGATGCCGGCGCCGAATCTTAGCGGAGCCAGACACACACGCGCCGCCGACATCACTTGCAAGGCGTCTTCCGCCCAGTTCATGACATGGAAACCCTGGGCCGGGTTATGCAGCGCAGTGGCCTTGGGCGGCGTGTAAGCGCCGTAGATGTGCAACTGAGCGCTGGGCAGCTGTTCGCGGATCAACGGCCAGATGGCTGTTTTCATCCAGAGCACCGCATCCCAGTTCGGCGCATGTCGAAAGTTACCGATGCTGAGAAAGTGCGACCGATCTTCAAACACGGCCGGCGGCAAGCTCGGCGGTTCGACCATCAACGGGCACCAGTGCAGCAAGTTGCGCGGCATCTTGAACTGCTCGACCAGCAACTCGATTTCCACTTCAGAGATCATCAGGCTCAAGTCGCAACGATACAACGCGGCAACTTCCCGTTTGGCCAGATCGGTATCGGCCATCAGTTCGAACTCTTCGCGCAATGCCGGTGCGAACAGGTCGCTGAAATCATTGTTGTCTTCACTGGCCTTCAAGCGATCCTTGAGACGCTGATGCCGGGCGTGCCGCAGGCTTTGCAGATCCGACGTTTCAAGCACTCGCAAGGCATCAGGGCAGTGCTTCTCTACACGCCAGCCGAACTGCTCTTCCATCATGAACTGGTCAAACAGCACGATATCCGGGGCGAGTTGGCTGACGAAGTCGTCGAAACTGCTGTTGTTCAACTCGATCGGCACTTCGCGAATGCCCAGTGCCGTCAGGTCAGCCCGATGTTCACCGGTGCCGGCCGGGCTGCTGAAAGTAATGTCCCAGCCTTGTTGCAGAAACGTATCCAGAATCTGCATCACATGCCCACTGGCGGCCGATGATCGAGGCTCGGGCCAGACGTAACCAATGACGAGGACTTTGGTTGCGCGGGGCTGATTCATGAACGGTATTTCCTTGACTCGGGCGGTGGGCAGGGTGATGCGAGAGACGCGCGATTAAACCATACCTCGCCGCACAGGATCATCGCGATACGACGTCGATGGAATTGTTCTGCCATACAAAGGCGGCCTGCCATCTGGTTGTGGGCAGGCCGCGCGAGAGTTTACTTCACGGCTATGGAAAACGTGCTGAGGTTTATCCGCACAGGTCCGGTAACGCGTTGGTTTGCGCTTCGATTCAATGCAGTGCGCAGTTGGGCGATATTGGTTTGGAACTTTGAAGGATGGGTGACCGATTGACTCAGTAGGGCGGTCACCAAAGCCTGGGAGTCGGCGTTGTGCACGCCGGGTGCCTCTTTGATGAAGGGCACGAGATCGTTCTTGGTTGGATTGCGAAGTACCCCGACATCGTTACCGGCAAATCTGCTGGAGGGAGCGACGTACTCGCCACCCTTGGCCAGATTGAGCAATTCGGATACTTCCATGTCACCCAGCATCACGGCTTTGTCTAAACTTTTGTCTGCGTAGAAAAAGTCCAGGGTGCCCGGCCCGCCATGGGATATTTCATGCACCACTATGTCAGCAATCCCACTGTCGTCGTAATTCATGTGACGGTAGTAACGATTAAGAATGTTGCTATAAAAGACGATAAATTGTTCATGCACTTGATCGGCCTTCGTCGCCGCTTGCCACGCGCGGTAGCTGTCAGGATAGAGCCCGGCCATTACATCACCCGTACCAGAGCTATCCACCATGAAATTATTAATCGAGATGGATTTGAGATCGTCTTTCATGACCTTGAGGCCGTCCAAATACCATTCGGTCACCTCTCTAGAGTCGGAACCAAAAAGCGCCTTTAGAACTAACGTGTTGTCTCGGTCAGGAATTCGCTTACTCAGTAGGTCAATTGCAACGTCGATTTTGCTGGACGCAATGGGCAGCGCCTTGGTGATGACGTGTCGCGCATAACTATTAGGCAAGACCCGATGCAAACCGGGCACTTGCACAAAATCATTGGTGATCCGGAAGTTCTTCAGGGCCGGCCCCCATGGCTCGCCAGTGCGCAGATTAAGACCGAACCACTGGTTTCTATCGCGAATTGCCCATATTGGGACCGCTTCGCCCGCGTCGCCGAGCGGTCGCCATGTGCCGAGTCCGAAATCCTTGCGATTCACTGCCTTGAGAAGGTCGTAGGATCGCGCGCTGCCCGTCAATCGATGCAGTTGAAACGTCGCATTCTCCAATGCAGCTGCGCCTTGTGTACTTAGTCTCAGCAAACCCTTTTTAAGCAGGCGGGCACCGCCGAACAGTAACCGGGGCGTTCCGTCCAAAGGATTGAAGATAGAGAACGTCGCGACGGCACCGATTCTGGCCAAGTGAGCAGTTCTTGAGGTCAGGGAAGCTGTTTTGGCGGCAGCACTGGCAAACTTCCCGGCGACACCGACCACCGTTCCGAGGAGGGCGAGCCCATCAATGATGCACCCGACGGCACCTTCGGCCTGGCGTGTTTTGTCATCTGATGAGAGGTCTTCAATGCACTTTTTGAAGGGGACAACCAGGTCGATGATGAACGTGCCAATGCGCTCCGCCTTCTCGCGTTCAAGCTCCAGCTCCGTTCTACCTTCGGCGTTGCGATACAACTCTTCGTAACTGGCCATGGGGCGGTGTTTGAAGATGAAGGAAGCGATCGCCTTGAATGGCTCACTGCAAAAACTCTGGTAGGGGCTGCTTCTCGAGAGCGCAAGTGGCAACGGGGCAGGCAACACGCCGAGTTTTTCAATCACCGCGCGACTGGAAACACCGGCTACGGGTTCAATACCTTGGCTGTAAGCATTGAAATCGATGGGCAGTAAAAGGGGGCTGATCGCTGGAGTCGGGTCAGTCATGCTCCCCTTGAAGTCCACTCTTGAAGGCGAATGGATCGTGCCTGACTCAACAAGAATGCGTCCGAGTGCCGGGTTTTTTCGACATTCACCACGCAGCGTGAAGAGTTCATAACATCTGAGCTGCCCCTGGTAAGTCGCACATAGCACTATTGCGTATCGGCAGGTGGCGGCGTCTTTGTCGGTCTGTGTTTCTTTAAGTTGCCCTGGTTTGGTATTGACGCCCACCAGGCCGACCGAGCTGCCCGACATGTTGTGCAAGGTCGCTACCGGTTTACGCAGGGTATAGAAGCTGATTTCACCCGCCTGAAGTGCAATTCGATCAAGTTGAGGCAACTGCGACAGTGCCAGTTTGATGTTCGCGACGACACCGGTTTCCAGTTGTTCGTAGTAAGCATTGAAGGCTGGCTCAAGCAGCTCGCTCACCGGATACAAGGTTGTCACCTGCGGGAACGAAGTGTAGACACTCGTTCCTCTGCGATCCCACTCGCCCGTTGCCAGTTCATCAGACATGTGCAAGTCGACCATGGACATCATTAACGAAGATCCCCGACTGCCATAAAATCCCTTGCCTTCCTGTACAAAGATTTTCTTGTCGAGAAAGTCGCACCCTGGAAGCTCTTTCTGCAACTGAGCGCGCGCTAGCGCCTGCCGCGAGGGAAGAGGACTGCTCAGTGCACCGATAACGTTGTCGAAGTCGCCTATATAGTGTTTGAAAGCAGAGGTCGCTTCCTGCAAAACGGGCTCAACGTAATTGCCCTGTGCATCAGGCGAAACGACGCCGTTAATAGCCGCCCAATTGATAATCGGGTTAACGGTCACAACGCTGTGCAGTAGTGCGAGTTCGGGTGTCACAGGCTCAAGTGCGGCGAAGTCCAGCAACTGAGCGTAACTCATCAAGCGCGATGAGCCGGGGGCATTGAGTTCGGCCAGCGCCACCGCCTGACTCAGTGTGACCCAGGCCGGTGTGCCCAGGCGCAAGGATTCGGGGAGGTCCCTGACGGTAAATTCAGGCGCGATCCCCGCGAGCAGAACCAATGATGCCAGCGGCGTCGCAAGACCCGCGCCTTTGTTCAAACGGAGGAGATGGTCCTCAAGGTCTGCGCGTATTTCGAGGGGGCTGCGATCAACGTTGCCAGGCTGATAAAGGTCATAGCCCGCAATCTGATTGCGTATTTGGCCAGCCGATGAATCAAATCCGAGGATGATCGCTGCCAATAGCAACGACTGAAGGTGTTCTTTACGCACAGGTTGATCTTCAAGGCTGCCATACCAGCCAACGACGGCATGGTATTCGCGCGCCCATTCGATCGCACGCTCGGTCTCCAGAATCTGGTCCAGCAAGTAATCGGCTCCCGCTTGCACCTCTTCAATCGGTTTGCCTGCAATTACAGGTCGGGCGAGCTCTTCCAGTATTTCATGAGGATGCTTGAACGCCTGATGGGTGAGCGCCAACACCCGCTCACGTTCAGCGGTGCTTAGCGAAAACGGAGAATTTTCGGCGTTGGAGAGAGCATGCCAGTAGTTACCAATCGGAGATGGTACGGGCAAGTCGAGGTGCAAGAAACCAACAAGGTTTTTTGTTTCACCGACAGTCTTGGGGATGTCGAACTGATGAAAGTTCAGCCATTGTTCAACGCTGACAGGGTCATTAAAGTAAATATAACCACCTGCCAGTGCCGCGACTTCGCCGATCAATGACAACGATTTTTCGAGGTTGGGAAAGTACCGGAATTCGTCTTTCACACTTTTCCATGGGGTGTGGCGACGTACTTCCAGGTCGCCCTGAGCGCTCACTCGAAGGCGAGACTCCGTGTCAAATATCGCGAGGGTTTCGCTGAGCATTGAAAAGTCTGGGGTGTTCACCAGGCTTTCCAGTAACGCTCTTCCCGGGTCGTAGATGTCATCGAACGAAGAGCCACTGCGGTGTGGGATTTGCACGCTAGAAAGATCAACTTCCTGATGATCCTCTGCACCATGGATCACAATTTCCAATGCACGACTGAAATCCTCTTTTTCAGCGCGATTTACTGTTGTCAGTTGTTCAAGTATTGGTGCAAATGAGGGTGTAATGCTGGCCATAAATATTCCGTTATTTGGCGTGATTCGATAGTCGGCTGCAATCCTCTTTCGGTCGAAATTAAGAAGCAAGGTCGGTAGTGTGATGGTTTGTTTCAACAAGACGGCGAGGCGCATTGAATGATCAAGAATGCGCCAGTGAAGCAGAGTTATTAATGGGCGGCGAAAGTTTGCCGTTGTTACGGCAAACTATTTGGGAGAGAAATAGCGTCTAAGGGGAGGTAGTGAATTATTAAGCAAGCATGCCTTTAACCTTGTCCCGCAACTGATCAATGGAAAACGGCTTGCCGATCACCTGCATGCCTGCCGGCACATCGATGCTCTCGGCATAACCGCTGGCAAACAGGATCGGCAGCTCAGGGCGCAGCATCCGCGCCTGTGTCGCCAGTTCTCGGCCGTCCATCACCGGCAAACCCACATCGGTCATCATCAAATCGATGTATTGATCTTCATCGTTGAGAAATTCCAGCGCCTTTTCGCTGCCATCGGCCTCAAGGACCTTGAACTCCAGTTCCTCCAGTACATCGACGATCAGCATGCGCACGATGGCATCGTCTTCTACTACCAGGATGATGGACGGGTCGGAGGACATAAGGGGGCTCTCAAGTTAAATTCAGGGTCGCAGGTCGATCGAAATCGCCGGGCTCTAGCATGAGTAAGTGGCAGATCCCGACAAGTTCCCAGCGTTGTGCAAAAAAGAATAGCTGTACAAGAGTCGGCAGGATAACCGCTCCTTTGAACAAGAGCAGCTAAATGCGGGGATTTGCCCGAGTACGCGTCAGAAAATTGGATCAATGTGCCCGTTTTGGGGCAAACTCCTTGGTTTTGAACAGTTCGACAAGGCCTTCCCATGACCTCTGCGTCTTCGGTTGATGAGCAACGATTCCGTAAACTCCTGAGCCGCAACATCAGCCTGCCGTTGGGTGTCGGTGTGCTCAGTGCGGTGTTCTTTGTTTCGCTGATCACTTACCTGCTGTCGGTGATCCAGTGGGTCGAACACACCGACCGGGTGATCAATAACGCCAATGAAGCGGTGAAGCTGACCGTTGATCTGGAAACCGGGATGCGTGGCTTTCTACTCAGTGGCGACGAGCATTTCCTCGATCCCTACGAGACGGCCAAGCCGAGAATCGCGGTCGCGCTCAATACCTTGATTGAACTCACCGCCGACAACCCGGTGCAAACCGACCGTCTGCGCCGGCTTCAGGCCTTGCAGGTGGAGTGGGCCACCTACGCGCAATCAATGATCGATCTGCAGCGCGCCAGCGGCGATTATCGCAGTGCCGTCAGGGCCGGGCGCGGCAAGCGGCTGACCGATGAGATCCGCAAGCAATTCGAAGACGTGATCGACATGGAGCAGCAGTTGCGAACCACGCGCAACGAGGACGTGCGCCGCACCACGATCTGGAGCATCTCCCTCTACCTGTTGTTCATCCTTGGTATCAGCGGATTGCTGGCGTATATCGGCCGTCGTGACTTACTCAACCTTTCTCAGAATTACAGCGCCAACCTCGCCGCGCAACAGGCCAGCGCCTGGCGCCTGGAACAGCAAGCGTGGCTGCGCAACGGCCAGACCGAACTGGCCGAGCAGGTGTTGGGGCAACTGTCCCTCAACCTGTTGGGGCGCAACATCCTGCAGTTCTGCGCGCAATATCTGGGCTCCGCCGTCGCCGCTATTTATGTGCGTGAAGAACACGGTGGCCTCAAGCGTGTGGCGTCATACGGTTTTTCTCGCGAGCAGGAAGAGCGCAACCAGCAGATTTACAGTGATGAAGGGATTGTCGGGCAGGTGGCGCAACAGGCTCGCCTGATCCGACTCGATCAGGTGCCAAACGACTACTTCAAAGTCAGCTCCGGCCTGGGCGAAGGCCTGCCGCATAGCGTGCTCGTGGTGCCCACCAGCGACGATGAGCGGGTCAACGGCGTGATCGAACTGGGCTTCCTGCGCCCCTTGGACGACCGGGACATCGAGTTGCTTGAACTGATTGCCGGCAACATCGGAACGTCAATCGAGGCTGCACGTTATCGTCAACGTTTGCAGGAAGTACTCGCTGAAACCCAGCAACTCAACGAAGAGCTGCAAGTTCAGCAGGAAGAACTCAAGACCGCCAACGAAGAGCTCGAAGAGCAGTCGCGGATTCTCAAGGAGTCTCAGGCTCACCTGGAAACCCAGCAAGTCGAATTGGAGCAGACCAACGAACAACTTGCCGATCAGGCGCAAATCCTGGCCGACCAGCGTGATGCGATGGACTTGAAAAACACCGAGCTCA
Organism: Pseudomonas sp. LBUM1669; assembly: GCF_059695705.1. Classification (NCBI taxonomy): domain Bacteria; kingdom Pseudomonadati; phylum Pseudomonadota; class Gammaproteobacteria; order Pseudomonadales; family Pseudomonadaceae; genus Pseudomonas; species Pseudomonas sp. LBUM1669. Next base: position 3,209,572 of record NZ_CP166784.1, read on the forward strand.
ATCAAGCCCAGGCGCAGCTTGAAGAGCGCGCCGAAGAGTTACAGCGCTCGAGCAAGTACAAGTCCGAATTCCTCGCCAACATGTCCCACGAGCTGCGCACGCCGTTGAACAGTTCGCTGATCCTGGCCAAGTTGCTGGCAGAAAACCCTCAGGAAAACCTCAGCGCCGAGCAGGTGAAGTTCGCCGAGTCGATCTATTCCGCCGGCAATGACTTGCTCAATCTGATCAATGACATTCTTGATATTTCCAAGGTCGAGGCCGGCAAGCTGGAAATGCACGCCGAGAACACCAGCGTTGCGCGTCTGGTGGACGGACTGCGCGGGATGTTCGAGCCGATGGCCTCTGACAAGAAGTTGAAGTTTGAAGTCGACTTGCAGCCCGGTTCGCCGATGATGCTGTTCACCGACCGCCAGCGTCTGGAGCAAGTCATCAAGAACCTGCTATCGAACGCGGTGAAATTTACCGAAAAGGGCACCGTCAGCCTCACGGTGGCGTCCCAGCTAAACGACAGCATTGCCTTTATCGTCCGCGATTCCGGGATCGGCATCGCCGCCGACCAGCAGGAAAGCATTTTCGAAGCCTTCCGCCAGGCCGACGGCACCACCAATCGCCGTTATGGCGGCACGGGTCTGGGCTTGTCGATTTCCAGGGACCTGGCGGCGTTGTTGGGCGGTTCGATCAGCGTCACCAGCGAGCCGGGGCAGGGCAGTGTGTTCACCCTGGTGCTGCCGCAGCAATACGTAGAACCGGTTGATGCGCCGGTCGCGCCGATGCAGGCTACCCCGGTCGCCGCAAAACCGAGAGTGGCAACGCCCGCGCGGGTGCCGCTGATCGCCGAAGTCGACATTCCGCGTTTCGACGATGATCGCAGCAAGGCGCCATTCACCACCCGTTGCATCCTGGTGGTGGAAGATGAGCCGAACTTTGCAAACATTCTCTACGATCTGGCCCACGAACTGGGTTACCAGTGCCTGGTCGCCCACGGGGCCGATGAAGGCTACGACCTGGCCAAAGAGTTCATTCCCGACGCCATTCTGCTGGACATGCGCCTGCCGGATCATTCCGGGCTGACCGTATTGCAGCGTCTGAAAGAACATGCCGGAACCCGCCATATTCCGGTTCATGTGATTTCGGTGGAGGATCGGGTCGAGGCGGCCATGCACATGGGCGCGATCGGTTATGCGGTCAAGCCGACCACTCGCGAAGAACTCAAGGACGTGTTTGCCCGCCTCGAAGCCAAGCTGACCCAGAAGGTCAAGCGGGTGCTGCTGGTCGAAGACGATGATTTGCAACGCGACAGCATTGCTCGCCTGATCGGCGACGAAGACATCGAGATCACCGCCGTCGGCTTCGCCCAGGAAGCGCTTGACCTGCTGCGCACGACCGTTTTCGATTGCATGATCATCGACCTGAAGCTGCCGGACATGCTCGGCAACGACCTGCTCAAGCGCATGTCCACCGAAGATATTTGCTCGTTCCCGCCGGTGATCGTTTACACCGGACGCAACCTGACCCGGGACGAAGAGGCTGAACTGCGCAAGTACTCGCGTTCGATCATTATCAAAGGCGCTCGCTCACCCGAGCGTTTGCTGGATGAGGTCACACTTTTTCTGCACAAAGTCGAATCCAGGCTGTCCCATGAACGCCAACGGATGCTCAAGACCGCGCGCAGCCGCGACAAGGTCTTCGAGGGCCGCAAAGTGCTGCTGGTGGACGACGATGTGCGCAACATCTTTGCCCTGACCAGCGCTTTGGAGCAAAAGGGTGCAGTCGTGGTCATCGGCCGGAACGGCCGTGAGGCGATTGAAAGGTTGAATGAAGTCGAGGACATCGATCTGGTGTTGATGGACGTGATGATGCCGGAGATGGATGGCTTCGAAGCCACCATCGAGATCCGCAAGGACCCGCGCTGGCGCAAGCTGCCAATCATTGCGGTGACGGCCAAGGCCATGAAGGACGATCAGGAGCGCTGCCTGCAAGCCGGCTCCAACGATTACCTGGCCAAGCCTATCGACCTGGATCGCCTGTTTTCGCTGATTCGCGTGTGGTTACCGAAGATGGAACGCATTTAGTGGAACGCATTAATACAGTGGCGCGAAACAGCGAAATCGAGTTGCGGTTGTTGATCGAGGCGATCTACCTCAAGTACAGCTACGACTTTCGCGATTATTCCGGCGCTTCGATCAAGCGCCGGGTCAATCATGCGTTGGTGCAATTCGAGTGCAATACCATTTCAGCCCTGCAAGAAAAGGTGCTGCACGATCCGACCGCGTTCATGCAGTTGCTGCAATTGCTGACGATTCCGGTCAGCGAGATGTTTCGCGATCCTTCGCATTTCCTGGCAATCCGCAAGGAAGTGGTGCCACTGCTCAAAACCTATCCGTCGATCAAGATCTGGATCGCCGGTTGCAGCACGGGCGAAGAAGTCTATTCGATGGCGATTCTGCTGCGCGAAGAAGGCTTGCTCGATCGCACGATCATTTACGCCACCGACATCAACCCGCGCTCGCTGGAGAAGGCCAAGCAGGGGATTTTCTCCATGGAGAATGTCCGTGCCTACACTCATAACTATCAGCAGGCCGGTGGCCAGCGTTCGTTCGCCGACTACTACACAGCGGCGTATGGCTACGCGATTTTCGACAAGACATTGTGTGAGAACGTGACCTTCGCCGATCACAGCTTGGCGACGGACAGCGTCTTTTCAGAAACTCAATTGATTTCGTGTCGTAATGTTTTGATTTATTTCAATAAAAAGCTCCAGGATCGTGCGTTCGGGCTGTTTCATGAGTCCCTTTGCCATCGCGGATTCCTGGTCCTGGGCAGTAAGGAAACCCCGGATTTTTCGGCCTTCGGCAACCAGTTTGTACCCTTGGTCAAACAAGAACGGATTTACCGTAAATCATGAACAATGCAGCGGATTTGCCTTCGATAGAAGCTATCGTTATTGGCGCTTCGGCCGGTGGCGTGGAGGCATTACTCAACATTCTCAGTCCGTTGCGTGAAGGGTTCGTACTGCCGATTATCGTAGTGCTGCACCTGCCTGACGAGCGCCGCAGCCAGCTGGTCGAAGTCTTTGCCCGCCGGGTTTCGATGCCTGTCGAGGAAGCCGGCGACAAAACCCACGTGGAAGCTGGAACCCTTTATTTCGCCACGCCGGGTTATCACTTGTCAGTGGAGCAGGACCGCAGCTTTTCCTTGAGCCTGGAGGATCGCGTGCATTACTCGCGTCCCTCCATTGATTTTCTGTTCGAGTCGGCTGCCGATGCCTATGGTTCAAGCCTGGCGGCCGTGCTGCTGACTGGCGCGAACCGTGATGGCGCACGAGGGCTGGCCCAGGTCAAACATCGCGGTGGCCTGACCATCGTGCAGGACCCGGACGAAGCCCAGGTCGCGACCATGCCTCGGGCAGCGCTGGATTTGCATCACCCGGACCACATTCTCCCTATACGCGGCATCGGCCGTCTGCTTGTCGAGCTGGAACGAATAGCATGCTAAGTAACATTCAAGCCAAATTGCTGATTGTCGACGATCTGCCGGAGAACCTGCTGGCGCTCGAGGCACTGATCAAGCGTGAAGACCGCATAGTCTACAAAGCCTTGTCCGCAGACGAAGCCTTGTCGTTGCTGCTGCAACACGAATTCGCCATGGCCATTCTCGACGTGCAGATGCCGGGTATGAACGGCTTTGAACTGGCCGAGTTAATGCGCGGCACGGAGAAAACCAAGAACATCCCGATCGTGTTTGTCAGTGCCGCCGGCCGCGAGCTGAACTACGCGTTCAAGGGTTACGAAAGCGGGGCCGTGGACTTCCTGCACAAGCCACTGGATATTCACGCCGTCAAAAGCAAGGTCAACGTCTTCGTTGACCTGTACCGCCAAAGCAAGGCGATGAAGCAACAAGTCGAAGAGCTGGAGCAGGCTCGCCGCGAACAGGAAGCGCTGCTCAAGCAATTGCAGACCACCCAGAATGAGCTGGAACAAGCGGTGCGCATGCGTGATGACTTCATGTCGATCGTCGCCCATGAAGTGCGCACGCCGCTGAATGGCCTGATCCTCGAAACCCAGTTGCGCAAGATGCACCTGGCCCGGGACAACGCGTCGGCGTTCACCCTCGACAAGATGCACGCCATGGTCGACCGTGACGAGCGCCAGATCAAAAGCCTGATCCGTCTGATTGAAGACATGCTGGATGTGTCACGCATTCGCACCGGCAAGTTGTCGATCCGCTCGACCCGATTCGACCTCGTGCAATTGGTCAGCAACCTGTTGCAAAACTTCGCGCCGCAGGTCGACGCCGCCGAGTGTTCCGTTGCCTTTAGCGCCGAGCAGCCAGTGGTCGGCAACTGGGACGAATTTCGTATCGAGCAAGTGATTTCAAATCTGCTGACCAACGCCTTGCGTTATGGTGGCAAGAGCCGGATCGATGTGAGGGTCTACAGTCACGAGGGTCAGGCACGGGTCGAAGTGCAGGATCGCGGGATCGGTATCAGTGAAGAAAACCAGAAGCGTATTTTTCAACAGTTCGAACGGGTGTCAGCCAAGACCGTGGTCGCGGGGCTGGGACTGGGGCTGTTTATTTCCGAGCAGATCGTCGCCGCCCATGGCGGCTCCATCGCCGTCGAGAGCAAGATCAACGAGGGCGCCTTATTTCGCGTTTGTCTGCCGCTGTAGGAAAACAGCCGGATAAACGCAACCTCTGATCGACCCCATGGTCGTATCAGCAGCTATTGACCGAACAAAGGCTTCCCATGAGTGAAGATGCACAAGATGTAGTACTCATTGTCGAGGATGACCCCTCGATTCTGATGGTATTGTCCGCTTACTTGTCGGGTGAGGGTTACCGGGTGCTGCAGGCCGAAAACGGCGAGCAGGCCTTCGAAATACTGGCGAGCAAGCCGCACCTGGACATGATGATCACTGACTTTCGCCTGCCTGGCGGGATTTCCGGCGTGCAGATCGCCGAGCCTGCCGTAAAGCTGCGACCTGAGCTCAAAGTGATTTTTATCAGCGGTTATCCGCAGGAAATCCGCGAGACCGACAGCCCGATCACGCGCAAGGCGCCGATCCTCGGCAAACCGTTCGATCTGGATGTGTTGCAAGAGCTGATGCAGGAAATGCTGTCGTAAATGGCCCCGAAGCCCCCGTCATGGGGGCTTTCAGATTCGGATCATCTCCCGCACCTTGGCCGTCAACAGGTCGAAGGTGAACGGCTTGGTGATCATCTGCATGCCAGGGTCAAGGAATCCACCGCGCACCGCCGCGTGCTCGGCATAACCGGTAATGAACAACACTTTCAGATCAGGCCGGTACTGCCGACCGATTTCCGCCAGTTGCCGGCCGTTCATTCCAGGCAGGCCCACATCGCTGATCAACAGATCGATACGCTGGCCGGAGTCGAGGATCGGCACCGCGCTGTCGGCATCGCCGGCTTCGACGAAGGCGTAGCCCAACTCACTCAGCACTGCACTGACCAGCACGCGCACCGCCGGATCGTCCTCGACGATCAGCACGGTTTCACCGTCCTGAGCGTAAGGCGCGTGTGCGATATCGACCAGGGTGTCCTCAACCAGATCACCGTTGTAGCGCGGCAAATACAGACTCACCGTCGTGCCGTTACCCACTTCACTCTCGATGGTGACGTGGCCGTGGGATTGCTTGCTGAAACCGTAAATCATCGATAATCCCAAACCGGTGCCCTGGCCGATCGGTTTGGTCGTGAAGAACGGATCAAAGGCCCTGCTGATGGTGCTTTCCGGCATGCCGCAGCCGGTGTCGGTCACGCGCAGCACGACGTAATCACCCGGTTGCAGGTTGCTTTGGACTTGCGTGAACCCCTTGTCCAAGTGTTGATTCGAGGTCTTGACCACCAGTTTTCCGCCTTCGGGCATGGCATCGCGGGCGTTCAGCACAAGGTTGAGGAGGGCGCTTTCGAGTTGGTTGGGGTCGGCCTCGGCCACCCACAAGCTCTCGCTCAACTGCATGTCCAGTTGAATGCTTTCGTTGATGCTGCGCTGCAAGAGTTCGCCCATGGACGCCACCAGGGTGTTCATTTTCACGGGTTTGGAATCCAGCGACTGGCGTCGGGAAAACGCCAGCAGACGATGGGTCAGACCTGCCGCGCGATTGGCCGAGGTCACCCCCAGATCAATCAGGCCGTCCAGGTCGTCGGTGCGACCACGGGCCAGGCGTCGGCGCAGCAACTCAAGGCTGCCAATGATACCGGTCAACATGTTGTTGAAGTCGTGGGCGATACCGCCGGTGAGTTGGCCGACTGCCTCCATTTTCTGCGACTGTCTGAGGGCTTCTTCGTTGTGACGCAGTTGGGCGGTACGTTCCTCGACCTGTTGTTCGAGGGTTTCCAGCGTATTTTGCAGGCGCAGTTCGCTTTGGCTCAGGTCAATCAACCGGTCCCTGGCTTCATACTGCCTTCGTCGCCCACGCAACGCGGTAGTGACCAGGCTGATCAACGTCACCGGATGAAACGGACGCTCGAGGAAGGTTACGTTGCCCAATTGCGGGCCGAGACGTGACGCGGGGTTCTGCTCCGGGCCGCCGTGGTGGGTCAGCAGTACAATTGGCAGGTCTGACCAGGCCGGTTGTTCCTCGATCAGGCTCAGCAGCGGTTCGAGATCACAACCCAGCAAGGCTTCCGAAGAAATCACCAGCAGGCCGGCACCTTGCGCCAGCTCGCTGCACAGCGTGACCAGATCCCGGGTCACTAGACCTTCGAATCCCGCCTCGTTAAGCATCATCAGCGCAATCTGGCTGTCACGTCCCAGCGGCGCGAGAATGATCGTGCGCTCGGACATCGCCTCGACAACACTCACCGGTCATCATCCTTGAGGAGTGGCTGGCTGGCGCCCAGATAGGTCGGCATGCCGCGCAATACACCCTGGAACGCATCCAAAGGCTCACCGATGGTCATGCCCGTGCTGCAGATGCGGTATTCGCGAATGGTCGATTCGTGGCTACCGGTGCGTTTCTTGATAATTGAAACGGCCCGGCGAACCTTGCCCACGGCTTCGAAGTAGCGCAACAGAATCACCGTGTCAGCCAGATAAGTAATGTCGACCGGGGCCTGCATGTCCCCGACCAGCCCATGTTGGGCCACGGTCATGAACGTCGCGGCGCCTCGGCGATTGAGGTACAGCAGCAACTCGTGCATGTGCAGTACCAGCGCGTTTTCCTCGGGCATTGCGGCCTGATAGCCGTTGATGCTGTCGATCACCACGGTTTTGATACTGCGCTCATCGACGCAACGACGAACCCGGTGCGAGAACTCGCCGGGAGACAGTTCGGCGGCGTCGACTTGCTCGATCAGCAGGTTGCCGGTGTCTTGCAGCGCCTGCAGGTCGATGCCCATGTTTTTCATGCGCTCGAACAGCAGTCCCAGCTCTTCATCGAAGATAAACAGCGCGGCTTTTTCACCCCGGGCGACGGCCGCTGCGGCGAAGATCATCGAGATCAGCGACTTGCCGGTGCCGGCCGGGCCAAGAATCAGCGTGCTCGAACCGGTCTCGATGCCGCCGCCGAGCAGGGCGTCCATTTCCTTGATGCCGCTGGTCAATTGTTGGCGAACATAACCGCCGCGGTGTTCCGCCGCAACCAGACGAGGGAAGACGTGAACGCCGTCGCCCATAATCGTGAAGTCATGAAAACCGCCACGGTACTTTTGACCGCGGTACTTGACGACACGGATCCGCCGGCGCTCGGCGCCGTAGTTGGGCGTCAGTTCTTCCAGGCGAACCACCCCGTGCGCCACACTGTGCACGGTTTTATCGAGGGATTCGGTGGTCAGGTCATCGAGCAATAGCACGGTGGCGTCGTAGCGCACGAAGTAGTGCTTGATCGCCAGAATCTGCCGGCGATAACGCAACGAGCTCTGGGCCAGCAAGCGGATTTCGGAGAGGCTGTCGAGGACCACACGGGTCGGCTTGACCCGTTCGACCACTTCGAAAATCTGTTTGGTCGCTTCGCCCAGCTCAAGGTCCGAGGAATACAGGAGGCTTTGCTGATGCTCGGCATTGAGCAGGCTTTCTGGCGGGGTCAGTTCGAAGATGTGAATGTTTTCATCCAGCTCCCAACCGTGGGACAAAGCCCCTTGGCGCAGTTCGCGCTCGGTTTCTGAAAGCGTGATGTACAACGAGCGCTCGCCGGCACGGGCGCCAGCCAACAGAAAATGCAAAGCGACGGTGGTTTTGCCGGTGCCGGGTTCACCCTCCAGCAAAAACACATGGCCGCGGGACAATCCACCGGCCAGGATGTCATCCAGACCTTCGATGCCGGTGGCGGCTTTTGCACTGAACAACTCGTTAGATGCAGACAAAAAAAACCCTCTCATGACTAGGGGAAGCGAGGCAGCAGGCCTGAAGTGCCTGAATGGACTGCCTGATCACTTGACCTTTTGCCGTGGTGACGGTTCAACCTTTTTGTTGACCTGCCAGAAGGTGACGTTACAAGCCTTGCTGCAACGCCGGATCATCGGGGTTGAGCTGTTCCAGCTGCGCCAGAAGGATCTGCACGTTCTGTAATTGTCCGCTTTCTTTCCAGTAATTGATCAGCAGTACCCGCGCCTTGCGATCGGCCGGGTGGCGCTGGACGATTTCCTGCAGCTGTTTTTGCGCCGCTTCCAGCTCTTGCTCACCGTGCAGCGTAGTCGCCAGGTCGTAGCGATAGTCCTTGTTGTTCGGTTCGATCTCGACCGCTTTGGACAGACCAAGCAGGGCGAACTCGCTTTGCCCGTGATGCAGCAACCAAAGCCCCAAGGCGTGTTGCAGGTAGGCCGAGTCGGGTTGAGCCTTCAACTGTTTCGCCAGCAATTGCCGGGCTGCGTCGCTCTGGCCTTGCTTATCCAGTACTTCGATTTGCATCACCAGCGCTGGCAGATTGCCTGGGTTCAGTTGCAGTGTGCGTTCCAGCGCCTGCTGCGCTTCTTTGAGTTCGGCATTGTGCACATGCAAACGGGCCAGTTGGTATTGGGTTTCGGCGCTTTCCGGCAGGCTTTTCAGGTCCCGTTCCCAGGCATCGATGGCTTGCTGCAACGGCCCGAAATACAAGCCCAGGTCATCCGGCGATAAACCCAACAGCGCGTTGATCGCGGCAGACCGGACGCTTTGTTCGCTGTCATCGAGCAACGGTCCGATCAGCAGACTGCGCTGCCCACTGGGCACCAGTCCGCCAATGCTTTTGATCGCTGCGATGCGCACGTCGGCCGAAGGGTTTTGCAGGTCTGCATCCGCCAGTTTCAGGGCTTGCGGGCTCGGGTAATTCGGCAGTTCGGCATGCAGCCAGACACGGCGCTTGGGCGACAGGTCAGGGCGGCCCAGTTGCTGGTAAAGCACCCGTGCGGCCCCCGGTTGCCCGGCGCGCGCCTGGGTCAGCGCTTCGCTGTAGCCGCGCTTGATGGCTTCCGGTACCACGGGTGTCGTGCTGCGCAAGAAAAACCAGGCAAGAGCGAAGGCGAACAGGACACAGAGGCTGATGAGCAAGTAGCGGCGGGACTGGGGCATGCAGGAATCCGGGGGCTGGCGGCTTTTGCAAAGTTGTCAGCTTCGGTCAGCCGGGCGTGTGAGTCAAACCCTGACTCAGTTCAAAGTCGGCGATTTTCCCTACAGGTCGCGTCGACATTGAAACCCGTCGAAGCCGTGAAGCAGTGACTACGCTTGCTGGAGATGACCCGAAGAGTATTCCCATGCAACCGCTGCTCCAGTACTTCAAGGCGATAATCAACCCCGGGCAAGGGTGCCGGTGCGGATTCAGATTGATGCTGACGATGTCGAAAAAAACCACCTGAGTGCCGGGACCACTGTCACCGTCATGGAAAACCAAAGAGTTCAAAACCAACCCTAACCCCCCTTGTGGGAGCGAACCTGCTCGCGATGACGGATGAACATTCAACGATGATGGTGACTGACCCACCGCTATCGCGAGCAGGCTCGCTCCCACAGAGGTTCACTCCGCCTTCTGAAAAAGAAAAAAAAGCCCCGCGACCGAATGAGGCGCAGGGCTAAAAAATTGGTTGGTTGCGGCCAACCAAAGGAGCTCTTTAAAAACTTACTTGCTGGCGACTGTCTCTGGTTGCCAGCCACCGCCAAGGGCTTTGTAGATCGCGACAATGCCGCGATACAGGTCAGTTTCGGCCGATGCCTGGGTATCTTCGGCCGCCAGGCGCTCGCGTTGGGCATCCAGCAGGACGAGGAAGTCCACGGTGCCTTCGCGGTAGCGAATCTCGGCCAGGTCCGCGGCTGAACGGCTCGCTTCGCTTTGACGAATCAGTGAGATCAGCCGTTGCTGACGTTTTCCGTAGTCGCTGAACGCGTTTTCCGATTCTTCCAGCGCCAGCAGCACTTGCTGCTCGTAGGTCGCCAGCGCGCCTTCGGCATCGGCATCGGCGCCGCGCAGACGGGCTCGCACGCTGCCCAGATCGAACGCAGCCCAAGTAATGCTCGGGCCAAGCGCCCAGGCATTGGCCGCCGCAGAACCGATCTGCGAACCACGCCCTGCAGTAAAGCCAAGGAAGCCGCTGAGGCTGACCCGAGGGAACAAATCAGCCTTTGCGACGCCGATACGGGCGGTGGAGGAAGCCAGTTTGCGTTCGGCGCTGAGGATGTCCGGGCGACGTTGCAGCAATTCACCCGGATCGCCGATCGGCAACGCCTTTGCGATCGCCGGCAAGTCTTTTGGACTCAGGTCGACGGTCAGTTTGTCCGGACGCTCACCCAGCAGGGTGGCGATACGGTTTTTCTGCCGAACCTGTTCGGCCTGCAACTGCGGCACGCTGGCTTCGACCGAGGCGAGGCGTGCATCGGCACGCTCCACGTCCAGTTGATCGCCGACGCCGGCATCACGCAGGCTTTCGGTGATCTTGCGCGACTCCTGCTGGTTGTTCAGGTTGGCCAGGGCAATCTTTTCGCGCAATTGCGCGCCGCGCAATTGGCCATAAGAATCCACCAGTTCGGCAATCATGGTGACTTGCAGTTGGTACAAATCGGCTTCGAGGGCCTGCTGTTCGGCATCGGCGGATTCCAAGTTGCGCTGGATACGCCCAAACAGGTCGATCTCCCACGCCATGTCCAGGCCGAGGTCGTAACGTTCGCTGTTGACCCGTTTGGTGGTCTGGCCCGGAATCTGACCCTTGCCCAAATCACTGCTGGCGCGGCTGGTGATGGTGGGCATGGCGTCATTGCTGACGTCATCGCGAATCGCCCGAGCCGCTTTCCAGCGGGCGAAGGCTACGCGCAAATCACGGTTGCCTTGCAGCGATTGAGTCACCAACTGGTTGAGGGTCGGGTCTTCGAACTGCTGCCACCAGATGCCTTCGAAACGCGAGCGGTCGAAGTTTTTTTGACCGGCAGCGCCATCGGTGGCGGTGGTGATGTTCGCTGGCTCAGTGGCTGGGGTCTTGTAGTCCGGGCCGACGGCACAGGCACTCAGGGCCAGCACCAGAAGGCTCGGCAGGAAGGCTTTCAGGCTCATTGTTGCGCCTCCAGTTTCAGGGCCTTGGCCGCTTTGCGCTTTTCACCGCGCTCCACAAAGTTACGAATCAATACGTAGAACACGGGCGTCAGCAACAGACCGAAGAAGGTCACCCCGAGCATCCCGGAGAACACCGCTACACCCATGGCGTGACGCATTTCGGCACCGGCACCGCTGGAGAAGACCAGAGGCACAACACCCATGATGAACGCGAAGGAGGTCATGAGGATCGGACGCAGGCGCAGACGGCAAGCTTCGAGCACCGCGGCGAGCGGGCTGAGGCCTTCATCCTGCTGTTTATCCTTGGCAAACTCGACGATCAGAATCGCGTTCTTACACGCAAGTCCCACCAGTACGATCAAGCCGATCTGGGTGAAGATGTTGTTGTCGCCTCCCGAAGCAATCACACCGGTGATGGCCGACAGCAGGGTCATCGGTACGATCAGGATCACCGCCAGTGGCAGGCTCCAGCTTTCGTATTGGGCCGCGAGCACCAGGAACGCCAGCAGTACGCAGAGCGGGAACACGAACAGCGCGGTGTTGCCGGACAGAATCTGCTGGTAGGTCAGGTCGGTCCACTCGTAGGTCATGCCGTTTGGAAGTTCTTCCTTGAGCAGTTTCTCGATCGCTGTCTGAGCCTGGCCGGAGCTGTAGCCTGGGGCTGCCGCACCGTTGATTTCAGCGGTGATGAAGCCGTTGTAGTGCATCACGCGGTCCGGACCCGAGGTGTCGCTGACCTTGATGAAGGTCGCCAGCGGGATCATCTCGCCTTTGTTGTTACGCACTTTCAGCTGACCGATCTGATCCGGTTCCAGACGGAACTGCTGTTCAGCCTGGACGTTGACCTGGTAGGTGCGGCCGAAACGGTTGAAGTCGTTGGCATACAGCGAACCCAGGTAGATTTGCAGGGTGTCGAAGATGTCGCTGACGGCCACGCCATGGGTCTTGGCTTTTTCCCGGTCGATGGCGGCATCGACCTGTGGCACGTTCACGGTGTAGCTGGTGAACAGCGCAGCCAGTTCCGGCACGTTGTGGCTCTTGGTAATGATGTTCATGGTTTCTTTGTACAGCTCGTCGTAGCCGAGGTTGCCCTTGTCTTCGATCTGCAGGCGGAAACCACCGATAGTGCCCAGACCCTGCACCGGCGGCGGCGGGAAGATCGCCATGTAGGCTTCCTGGATCCCGGCGAACTGGCCGTTCAACGCACCGGCAATCGCACCGGCCGACATGCTCGGGTCTTTGCGCTCGTCGAACGGTTTCAGGGTCACGAACACGATGCCGGCGTTAGGACTGTTGGTGAAGCCGTTGATCGACAGGCCAGGGAACGCCACCGCACTTTCCACGCCAGGCTGTTTCAGGGCCAGTTCGGACATGCGCTTGATCACGTCTTCGGTACGGTCCAGGCTCGAGGCGTCCGGCAGTTGTGCGAAGGCCACCAGGTATTGCTTGTCCTGGCCAGGTACGAAACCGGTCGGGGTGTGGGCGAAACCGAAGAAGGTCAGCACCATCAGCCCTGCGTACAACAGCAGGGCAATACCGCTGCTGCGGATAACCCGGGCTACGGTGCCGACATAGCCATGGCTGGCGCGTTCGAAGAACCGGTTGAACGGACGGAACAGCCAGCCGCCCAATAGTTTATCAAGCACTTTGGTAAAGCGATCTTTCGGCGCATCGTGGCTCTTGAGCAGCACGGCCGCCAGGGCAGGGGACAGTGTCAGCGAGTTGAACGCCGAGATCACGGTCGAGATGGCAATGGTGAGGGCAAACTGTTTGTAGAACTGGCCGGTGAGTCCGGAAATGAACGCCGCCGGGATAAATACCGCACACAGCACCAGCGCCGTCGCGATGATCGGCCCGGTCACCTCTCGCATGGCTTTCTTGGTGGCTTCTACGGGCGATTCTCCCAGCTCGATGTGCCTTTCCACGTTCTCCACTACCACGATGGCGTCGTCCACCACGATACCGATGGCCAATACCAGGCCGAACAGTGACAGGGCGTTCAGCGAGAAGCCGAACAGGTGCATCACGGCAAACGTACCGATCAGCGAAACCGGCACTGCCACCAACGGAATGATCGAAGCGCGCCAGGTTTGCAGGAACAGGATCACTACCAGAACCACGAGAATCAGTGCTTCGAAGAGGGTGTGAACCACTGCTTCGATGGAGCCGCGCACGAAGATCGTCGGGTCATAGACGATGCTGAAGTCCATGCCTTCCGGGAAGTTTTTCTTCAGTTCGGCCATTTTGTCGCGAACTTCGTTGGAGATCTCGATCGCGTTGGAACCAGGGCGCTGGAAGATCGGGATCGCCACCGCTGGCTGGTTGTTCAGCAACGAACGCAGGGCGTATTGGCTGGAACCCAACTCAATGCGAGCAATGTCTTTCAGGCGCGTGATTTCACCGTTGTCGCCGGAGCGAACGATGATGTTCTCGAACTCTTCTTCGGAAACCAGGCGACCTTGGGTGTTGACCGACAGTTGGAACGCCGTGGCATTCGGGGCAGGGGGCGCACCCAGCGCACCGGCAGCGACTTGACGGTTCTGTTCACGAATCGCCGTCACCACGTCGGTGGCAGTCAGGTTACGTGAAGCGGTCTTGTTCGGATCGAGCCAGACCCGCAGCGAGTAGTCGCCCATACCGAACAACTGCACATCACCGACACCGCCCAGACGCGCCAGCTCATCCTTGATGTTGAGCAAGGCGTAGTTGGACAGGTAGAGCATGTCGTAGCGCTTGTCCGGCGAGGTCAAGTGCACAACCATGGTCAGGTCGGGCGATGCCTTGTCGACGGTGATACCGATGCGCGTCACTTCTTCTGGAAGTTTCGGCTCGGTCCGGGTCACGCGGTTCTGGACCTGCACCTGTGCGTTGTCCAGGTCGGTGCCCAGGGCAAAGGTGATGGTCAGGGTGATCTTGCCATCAGCAGTGGACTGCGAGGACATGTACAGCATGTTCTCGACGCCGGTAATGGCTTGCTCCAAGGGAGCGGCCACGGTTTCACCGATGACTTTTGGGTTGGCGCCGGGGAAGTTTGCACGGACCACAACGGTCGGTGGTACCACTTCCGGGTATTCGCTGATCGGCAACTGGAACAGCGAGATGGCACCGGCGATCAGGATCAACAGCGAAAGTACCGCTGCGAAGATCGGCCGTGAAATGAAGAATTGGGAAAAATTCATCGAAGTTGTCGTCCCTTAACCGCGTGGAGTCGCAGCAGCCAGTTTCACAACCGAACCCGGCGCGACCTTGGCAGGTGCGACTTGGGGCAGGTTGCTGGCTTCCAGCGCTTGTCGTTGTTGTGCGAGTGCCGCAAGGGTTTGTTCGCTGGCCATCGGGATCACTTCAGGGGTGACCGGCGAGCCAGGGCGAACCCGTTGCAGACCCTTGACGATGACGGTGTCGTCCTTGTTCAGGCCGCTGCGCACGATGCGCAAACCTTCGATCTTCGGCCCCAGCTCGACGGAGCGATAGGCCGTTTTGTTGTCGGCATCCATCACCAGCACGAATTTCTTGCCCAGGTCGGTACCGACCGCTTCGTCGTTGATCAGCACGGCGGAGTAGGTGCCGCTGCCGACCAGTTTCAAGCGCGCATACAAGCCTGGGGTGTACTGTCCGTCTGCGTTATCAAAGACCGCGCGACCGCGGATGGTGCCGGTTTTCGGGTTGACCTGGTTGTCGACGAAGTTCATCACGCCCTGGTGCGGATTGCCGTCTTCGTTGGACAGACCGAGGTAAACCGGAGTGGTTGCACCGCGTTTGCCCTGGCGAGCGAGCTGGGTGTATTTGAGGAACACGCGTTCGTCGGCGTCGAAGTAGGCGTAGACCTTGTCGGTGGAAACGACGCTGGTCAGCGCGGTGGTGTCGGCAGTCACCAGGTTGCCCGCGGTGATTTCTGCACGGCTGACGCGGCCGCTGATAGGCGCGGTGACTCGGGTGAAACTCAGGTTCAGTTTGGCCAGGTCCAGTTGGGCCTGGAGGGCTCCGACGGCGGCGCGGGCTTCTTGAGCTGCACTGGTGCGCGAATCGGCCAGTTCGGCGGAGATCGCGTTGCTGGTACGCAGGCGTTCGCCACGCTGGGCTTCATTTTCGCTGCGGGTGGCGTTGGCGCGACCTTGGGCAACCAGTGCTTCGAGGCGGCGGACCTCGGCCTGGAAAGGGCGTGGATCAATTTGGAACAGCAAGTCGCCTTTTTTGACCAATGCACCTTCAGTGAAGGCCACGTCATCAATCTGGCCGGAGACCCGTGGGCGAATTTCTACGGTTTCTGGCGCTTCAAGGCGCCCGGTGAATTCGTCCCACTCGTTGACCGGTTGTTCCAGCACTTTGGCGACGCTGACTTTGGCCGCGGGCATGGTAGCGGCAGACTCCGGAGCCTTGCCGCAGGCGCTCATCACCAGTACGGCCAACATGGCCAATGGGAAGCGCAAATGTTTGAGTGACTGTTCCATGGATGCATCCGCCAATGTATTGAGATGGGCGGATGATGAGCGGCGGGGTGGTATCGCACGAATCGAATGAAGCGAAGGTAACTATCATTCGGAATGATATAAGTCTGAGGCTAGCCCTCTAGCATGCGCCTTGCGTCGAGGAGCAATCAATCGGGTTCATGACAATTCTGTGTTGCAGCCTGCGCAAAGGACTGGGCACTACCAAGAGGGACTGGTGATGATTTTTCGTTCATTCAAAACCCATTTTTCAATAGCTATCAATGTGTCGATCTAGCCAAGATTTTGCACATGCCGCAGGCTGAATCATCGTGCTAATGTCGACGAGAGATTGCTGATCGCGTGTACGACTTGGCGAGCACTATCCTGAATATCCAGGATCACTTGACCAGCCTCACCGGCTAATTTGACTCCTTGTTCTGCCTTGCCTTTACTCGCCTCCATCCTGGCCACTGCCCCCCGGGCCAATTCACGATTGTGCTGCACCACCTCGACAATCTTGATGGTGGCTTGGCTTGTGCGCGAAGCCAGATTGCGCACTTCGTCAGCGACCACCGCAAAACCTCGACCCTGCTCTCCGGCACGAGCCGCTTCGATGGCTGCGTTTAGCGCTAGAAGATTCGTTTGTTCGGCGATGCCATGGATGGTCTGCACGATGTTGCTGATTACTTCCGACTGCTGACTGACATCATTGATACCTTCGGCTGCGTGATTCAATTCGCCAGCCAGGCTTTGCATGAGATCCACTGTCTCTTGCACCACTCGGGCGCCTTCGTGTGCTGTCTCGTCGGTTTTCAATGAAGTCTCATAGGCCATGCGTGCTGCTCGTGACTCAGTTTCCTGCTGGAGAACCTGAGCCGTGATATCGCTCGCAAACTTAACTACTTTGTAAAGGCTGCCGCTGGCGTCGAACACCGGATTGTAAGTCGCACGTAACCAGACGGTTTGTCCTTGGTTGTTGAGGCGCTTGAAGTTACCGGAGAAAAATTCGCCGTGATTCAGGCGCTCCCAGAACTGGCGATACTCGTTGGATTCACTTTCGCTACGCTCACAGAACAGACGATGGTGCTTGCCAACAATCTCATCGAGGCGGTACCCCATCACTGCAAGGAAGTTTTCGTTGGCGCTGATGACTTCACCCTGCCGGTTGAACTCAATGGTTGCCATGGAACGGTTAATCGCTTTGATTTGGCTCTCCTGCTCTTGTTCCTTCTGCACGCGGGCAGTTACATCAGTAGCAATCTTGACGACTTTGATCACCCGTCCAGAGGCGTCGCAAACAGGGTTGTAACTAGCCTCCAGCCAGATCTCACGCCCTTGTTTGTCCAGGCGCAGGAAGCGGTCGTTTATGAACTCACCATTACTCAGGCGTGACCAAAAACCTTGATACGCGACGCTGTTGGCGTATTTCGGCGTACAGAATAAGCGGTGATGCCGGGAGTGAATTTCCTCAAGGCGATAGCCCATTACTCTCAGGAAATTGTTATTGGCGCCGAGGATCGCGCCATCAGGTTGGAACTCAATCAGTGCCATGGAGCCACCTAATGCTGCGAGGGTGGCTTCGCAGTCAGCCAAGCGCTGCTGGCTGGCGGCCAGTTCTTTTTTGATTTGCGAGTTGAACATACGTACCTCAGTGGATATGGACTGCTTGGCCCTTTCATCAAGTTAAGGCAAAACCTATACAAAGATATGGTTTTGTACAAGATAATTTGAGGTTAAACACGAGGAATGCATGTTGATCGCGGGTATTGCGCTGATCGGGTAGGGGATTGAGCACCGGCAATTGACTATCGGTTTACGCAGCTGTCGCATAATCGGCAGAGCACTCGATATCCGACCGAAAGGGGCGCACGGATTGCGCCTCAAGTCATTTTAGTGGCCGAAGCACCTAAAGCTTGCGGCGCGCGAGCTCCATGTTGCGGGTTCCAGCCCATCACAACGGACGCCGACAAATAGAGCGGTTGGGGCTCATTAGCGCCTCTGCGCAGGACGTTGATTTATCGAGCGCAGAGCGGGCATTCATCGTCAAAGTAAAGCATCACCGCCTTCTGATCAGCCTTATGCGCATGACATTATCTTGTATAGGTTTGTATCAAGTACGCCGAGCAACAGACTGAGGATGGGTGCCATTCTTTCCGCCGTGAAATGGACCGCATGCCCTTTTCTCAGCATGGCCAACCAGGGCTTTTGATGAGTGGCCCACAATTCATGGTCAAGGATCAGAAAGGAGTTGTCGCCGGCATTACCCCCTAAAACGTGAACCAACTCTAAGGAGTCGGCCAGGTCATCGCTGAAGATTTTGATGCCGAAAAGTTAAGCGACAGTGCCGCCCTTTTGACTAGGGGCGGCTGTCTTCACCTTCGGGCGGTATCCATTTGGTATCGCTTAACGATCAATTTCCTCGGTATGTGGAGAAGCCGTAAGGGCTGAGAAGCAACGGGATGTGATAGTGAGGAACGGTACCGTCCACCTCAAAAATGACCGGTACCTCCGGAAAGAAGCTGGACGTTTTGTGCGCCTTGAACCACTCACCAGTCTTGAAGGTGACACGGTAGGTACCTTTCTCCAGACTCCGGCCTTCCGGATACAGCCCGGTGATACGACCTTGCTCGTTGGTTGCCGCGCTGTTGAGCATGCCCCAGTTTTTCCCATCCTGTTTTTCCAACGTGACGTTGACTCCAGGGGAGGGCAGGCCATCCTGCAAGTTAAGTACATGCACGCTCAATGGATTTGTTGCCGCTGATGCAAGGGCTGAAAGGGCACTCAATACAGCGCCAGCGAAGAAACTTTTCAATACAGTCATGGTGATGTCCTTAGTTTTTAACGGCAGGTAAAACTTTGTTGATGGCGACCTCCGCACAACGTTCATCGTGTACAGCGCCACCCGCACCGGCCACACCGATGGCGCCGATGACCTGGTCATCGAACTTCAATGGCACGCCTCCACCCAGCAGCAACAACTCATCAAGGGTGTTGAGGTTTTCAGCATCCGGAGTACTGCGCGCACGCTCCGCCAACTGCCGCGTCGAAGTCTTGGTCGACAGGGCGGTATAAGCTTTACGTTGTGCGGCTGACGTGTTGTGCGGGCCGACATTGTCATCGCGTTGCACAGCAACCAGATTGCCGCCACGGTCAACAACTGCGGCAACGGCTGAGCGGCCATCGGCGTGACAGGCCGTCAGCGCCGCCGTTAGCAAATCGTTGGCCATTGCGAGTGACACGTCCTTGCGTTGCGCAACCTGATCCGGGGCTGCAACGGCGAACGCAGAGCTCATTGCGAGCGTGATCAGCAATGAAGTCGATAGGCTTGTACGCATGGTGTTTCCTTGGTTGGTTGAGTCTTTCTGAGTCATTGCCAGACATCATGACCAGCCCGCCCCGTCAGAATGATTGCCCCCTGATTACCAATATGTAATGTGAGAAAACAGCGAAGCGGGCTAGCCTGTGCTCCAGTCCTGGAGGAAAAAATGCGTATCCTGGTGGTTGAAGATGAAACGAAAATGGCGGATTACCTGCGCAAAGCCCTGACTGAATCGGGCTATGCGGTAGAGATCGCCCTTGACGGGCTGGACGGCCAGCATTTGGCGCAGGAGAGTGAGTTCGATCTGATCATTCTGGATGTCATGCTGCCGGGGTTGGATGGCTGGCAATTGCTGCAAATCATCCGGCGTAAGTGGCAGACCCCAGTATTGTTTCTCACCGCACGTGATTCGGTTGATGATCGGGTCAAAGGGCTGGAGTTGGGGGCCGATGATTATCTGGTGAAACCCTTTTCCTATGCCGAGTTGTTGGCACGGGTACGCACTTTGCTGCGCCGCGGCCCGCCTCGCGAGGTTGAGCATTTTGTGGCTGGCGACCTGAGCCTGGACTTGTTACGACGCAAGGTAACGCGCAACGGAGAGCGCCTCACCCTGACCAACAAGGAGTTCGCCCTACTGCATCTGCTGCTTAGTCGTGAAGGGGAGGTGCTATCGCGTTCGCTGATTGCCTCCCAAATCTGGCAGATGAACTTCGACAGTGACACCAATGTGGTGGATGTCGCCATCCGTCGACTGCGGGCCAAGGTTGACGATCCATACTCACTTAAGTTGATACATACAGTGCGTGGTATCGGTTACATGCTTGAGGTGCAATCCTGAATCTGTTTCCGCACACCCTTAGCCTGCGCCTGGCGATCATGTTCGCATTGGTCAGCGCATTGCTACTGGGCTCGATTGGTTTTTATCTTTATCAGTCTTTACAGCGAGAGATTGCCTGGCGCGATGACCAGGCCTTACTGGGGCGACTGGAGCGAATGCAAGCATTGATCAGCGATAGCGACAGCATCGAGCAACTGCGAGGTCGGCCCAAGCTCTACGAAAACATGTTGGGCAATCGCGACAGTCTGCTATGGATTGTCGATGACACCGGCAAGGTGTTGATCGAAATCAACCCGGTGGGTATGACTTTTCCAAAGTTGCCAGCTGCGCCCCATGCTCGCCTCGTTGACGGTCACGCTTCCGCGTCAGTGCGGCTTGCCTGGCAGGATGTCATGCAGGGTGATCGCCGCTTGACCCTGATCGCTGGCAAGTTGTTGGGGGAGCGCGAGCAGATGATGGGGGTTTACCGACTCAAGCTTTGGCTGGCCATGTCACTCGGAGCGCTGTTGGCTTTCGTATTCGGCTGGTGGGTGAGTCAACGAGGCTTGCGCCCTGTGCGCCTGCTGGCCAAGCGCGCTGCCGGAATCGATGTGCAGCATCTGCATCTGCGGTTGGATGAGTTCAATGAACTGAATGAGCTCAAACTGCTCTGTGGTGCCCTCAACCAGATGCTTGCACGCCTTGAGGACGGATTCGCCCAGCTTTCACGCTTCTCGGAGGACCTCGCCCATGAGATGCGAACCCCGCTTGGCAACCTGATGGGGCATACCCAGCAAGCTTTGAGGCGCAGTCGCTCTATCGAGGACTATCAGAATTTGCTGGTTTCCAATCAGGAAGAGTATGAAAGGCTGGCGCGAATGATCGACAGCATGCTGTTTCTCGCTCGCACCGAGCAGCCAAACGCCTGCGCAAAATTCGAGCAAATCAACCTGCACGATCTCATTGAGCAACTATGTGAGTATTTCGAAGGAGTGGCGCAAGAGCGAGATGTGCAACTGATAAACCAGGCCCAGGATCAGTTGCTGGGGGATCCAGGTTTGATCCGTCGAGCATTGGCTAACTTGCTAGCCAATGCGCTGCGCTACGCAACTCCCGCGTCAGCAGTGACCGTCAGCAGCAAGATTTCGGGGGATAGGCTCGAAATCACGGTGCATAACCACGGCGAGCCGATTGCAGCAGAACATCTACCACGATTGTTTGAGCGCTTTTACCGGTGCGACCCATCACGTAATCAGCCCGACGACTCTGGGGGGCTGGGATTGGCCATTGTTCGTTCGATTATGCAAGTGCATGGCGGTTGTGTAACCGTTGATAGCACTGAAGCAGGTACGAGCTTTCACTTGGAGTTTCCCTTTGTAAATGCCTGAACTCGAACCGAAGATACTGCATGCCTGGATGATCGCCCAGCACCAGATCGTGCACGACGGCTCGGCGATCAGTAAAGCTCTGGATTACAGCCTCAAACGCTGTACGGCGCTGTCGCGCTATCTCGATGATGGCGCCGTACCCATTGACAATAATTGGGTAGAGACCAGATCCGACCTTGGGCGTTAGGGCGCAAGAACTGGCTCTTCGCAGGATCACTGCGCAGCGGAGAACGGGCAGCACTGCAGGTACCTCGCCATCGGTGTACTTGCCAGACTCGGTCAGCGACCTTGCGCGAGCGTCACTGAGTTTACCTCTAGCGCCGCTCTGTAGGTTCGCACTCATGGCAGGGGGCATCTTTTTTTTAATTACAACAAATGCCATGACTAGCCCCCAGATGCGGTGGAATAAAGCGGATCTTGACGGATGGCGATGGAAGGTTTCAGAGTCGACAAGGCCAAGTATTTCGCGGCTCTTATGGCCATTTAGCTAGTTTTATCAGAGGCTGTCCGGGTCCCCAAAGAACATCTGAATCCGCGACCGCAGCCAACGCTCACCCGGGTCATTATCCTGCGAACCACGCCACGCCATGTGCAATTCAAAGCTACGCACCGGCAGGGGCGGATCTTCAGCCCGCACACCGCCAGCCGCCGTCAACGCGTCAGCGGTGTAGTCCGGCACCGTCGCGACGATATCGGTCCCGCTGATGAGCGTGCTGAGCCCGTTGAACTGCGGCACCGCAAGCACTACATGGCGCTTGCGCCCGAGCTTTTCCAGTTCTTCATCTATAAAGCCGCTCAGGTCACCGGCAAACGACACCAGTGCATGGGGGCGGGCGCAGAAGTCATCCAGGCTCAATGGCCCCGGCACCGTATCGGCGCGCAACAACTTCGGCATGCTGCGGCGCAGTACTTTGCGCTTGGCGTTGGCTGGCAGGTCGGCGGTGTAACTGACGCCGATTGAAATCTCCCCCGAGGCCAACAGGCTCGGCATCAGGATGTAGTTGGCCCGACGCACCACCAATACGATCCCCGGCGACTCCGCACGCAAACGCTTGAGCAGCATCGGCAACAGCGCGAACTCGACATCGTCCGACAGGCCAATGCGGAACACCGCCGTACTGGTCGCTGGGTCGAACTCCGCCGCGCGGCTGACCGCGGTGGAAATCGAATCCAGGGCAGGAGAGAGCAGGGCGAAGATTTCCACCGCTCGGGCGGAAGGCTCCATGCTGCGCCCGGTACGCACGAACAACGGATCATCGAACAGCCCGCGCAGGCGCGAGAGCGCCGCACTGATCGCCGGCTGGCCGAGGAACAATTTCTCCGCAGCGCGGGTCACACTGCGTTCGTGCATCAGTGTTTCGAAAACGATCAACAGGTTCAGGTCGACACGACGCAGGTCATTACGATTCATCTGGAGTCCTGGCAGAGTCATCAAGCTTGACGAGAGCGGCCATATGAGAACAATGGCCGGCATGAATCTTACGGGGAAAGGCTGCTACTCTGCACCGAATAATTCAGTTTCCCTTGAACGGCTACTGCAGATTTTTACGACAACCGTTGATCCAATGGATGCTGCGGAATCAATGACAGGCATGTCGACTATTAATAGCCACTGATAGTCTTGGGTAGAAAGCCCAGATAGAGTTCAGGGCATTAGAGGTTTCTTTGACGAGGTTTGCGATGTCCCGCACGATTCGTTTTCACAAGTTTGGTCCAGCCGAGGTGCTCAAATGCGAAGAGCATGCGGCCGCTCTCCCTGCGCCGGGCGAAGTGCAGGTGCGCGTCGAGGCGATTGGCATCAGCTGGTACGATATTCTCTGGCGCCAGAACCTGGCCTCATCTCACGCTCGCCTGCCTTCTGGCCTTGGCCATGAAATGTCCGGCGTCGTCACGGCGGTCGGCGAGGGTGTCGATGACCTGGCAGTCGGTGACAAGGTCGCCAGCTTCCCGGCTGAAAGCCCCAACGACTATCCGGTCTACGGCGAGCAGATCGTTCTGCCTCGTTCGGCATTGACCCGCTATCCGGATGTGCTCAGCCCGATCGAAGCCAGCGTGCACTACACGCCGCTGTTGATCGCCTACTTCGCTTATGTCGATCTGGCGCGGGTCAAACCCGGGCAATTTGCCCTGGTGACCGACGCGAGCCACTGTGCCGGTCCGTCCTTTGTGCAACTGGGCAAGGCATTGGGTGTGCGGGTAATTGCCGCCACCAAGACCGCTGAAGAACGTGAATACCTGTTGTCGCTGGGTGCCGAAAAAGTCATCGTCACCGAGGAAGAAGATCTGCTCCTGCGGATCAACAAAATCACCGACAACCGCGGTGTCGACGTGGTGTTCGATGGCCTCGGCGGTCCGCAGATGTCACTGCTCGGCGATGTGCTTGCGCCTCGTGGCAGCCTGGTGCTGTACGGCCTGCAAGGCGGTAACCAGACGCCGTTCCCGGCCTGCGCAGCGTTTCAGAAGAACA
Organism: Pseudomonas sp. LBUM1669; assembly: GCF_059695705.1. Classification (NCBI taxonomy): domain Bacteria; kingdom Pseudomonadati; phylum Pseudomonadota; class Gammaproteobacteria; order Pseudomonadales; family Pseudomonadaceae; genus Pseudomonas; species Pseudomonas sp. LBUM1669. The sequence continues at coordinate 3,233,464 of NZ_CP166784.1, forward strand.
TTCAGTTCTTCGTTCACTGCATCGGCAACTTCACCGGCAAGCCGGAGTTGGGCATCATCCAGGACCAGGTCGCACTGCAACGTGCCTTGCGCGACATCAACCAGCTGACCGCTGACCGCGTGCTGCTGCCACTCAAGACTCGGGTCTTCCCGTTTTCCGAGTTTGTCGAGGCGCACCGCTACATGGACGAATGCCCGTGTCGCGAACGGGTTGCGCTCCAGGTCGAACCTGCGTAACACCGCTGAAAAAAGTCCGTGCTTGCACGGACTTTTGTATTTTCCCTCCGAAAAACCGAGCCCCCCCAATCTACGACGAGTCAGTTCAGCAACTGAACTGGTTTTTGCTCTCAATCTGTATCTTCTAATCACCCTGTAAGCCCCGATAATTGAATGATTACTTTCATCTCAAGGAATGAGCTATGGCTGGGTATTGGATAGATACTTTTCTGCGCGCTCCGGCAATACAAACTCAACAAATAACGTGTGATCGATCAATTGCCGAAAAATTAATGGCGACTTCTTTCTTTATTTTTCGTGCTACTTGTCTGTGGGACGCTGTCGGACATTTCCTAGGACCCCTCGCGCGGTCGCAGAGCGCTTGCGCAGCGGGGCTTTGCTGCAATCGCGAACGGATGGGATTACAAGTAAGCTCGATTCATTTCAAATAATTACTCAAAACTAAGTGTTAGCATTTGATATCAAGCGCAACACTTTAATCATGTCAGGCAGCCGTTTGTGCAATGCATACAGTTGTTTGCGTGACATCGAACCTATGCGTAACAGGTAAGCAATGATGACCCATACCCATGAACAGGCAATGAACTATGTTTATCAGCAAGTATTGCAGCGATTGCTGAGTTTTTTTTCGCGCGCCGAGCGCACGGCATTGCAGTTGATGATTCAGCGTCTGGTGGTCGCCGCAGGTGGCATGGACCGTATCGGCGAATACAAGGTATTGGCGATCCAGTCCGGGACCCGCGACAGTTGCTACACGCTTGCATTGCTGCGCGCCGCACAATTGAGCATCGCCGGCCGGGCACCTGCGACGTTTCAGCTGCGAGTCGCGACCTTGCGCGCGAACGGCGCAAGCTCGACGACTCTTGAAAACATCCATCGCAGTTGCAGTGCGTTGTTTCTCTACGACGATCCTCGGGTCGAAGTGGTGATGGTCGATAACCGGGAAGTCCTGCCATTCAACCACCTGGTGCCGGTTTCCGATGCAGGCCGCGAGTCGAATCGTCTCAATCTGTTGATGGTTGGTCACCGGCGAACCTGGAACGGACCGCTCCATCTGTGGGATGACGGGTACCTGGCAGCGGGCGAGTTTTATGGGCAAGTCTGCCGTTGGGACCGAGGTGTCGATGCGTTTGTCAGCAGCGATACGCCTCGTCAGCAAAAGCAGTTCATGGATGGATTGACCCGAGCGGCGCAAAAGGCCGGTCTCAAGGCATCGATTTGCCCTGAATCCGGTTACGAGGAGCTGTTCGCACGACTGGATGAACTGGGCAGTGATTGCTACCGCGAGTTTTATCCTGAACATGGCCAGGCCGAGTGGCGGCCGGCCGAATCATTTGAGGCGTGTCGGCGCACGACCTTCATCGATATTCACGACATGCTGGTCAGTAATCTGGAAGATCGCTGGCCACTGCTCACCGATTTCCTCGGGTTTCAGCCTGACGAACTGGCCGCACAGCTTAGCGATAATGAATGTGTCAGCCTTTCGATTTCCGCGCACGTTCGGGGACTGGAGGCCTGTTTTGTTCACGGCCGTACCTATGAAGCGGGCGTTGCTGAATACGTGCAGCAGGCTTTGGTCATGATGCGTCGCAAACAACTTCCCGAGCGCTTTTGCGAGCAGGCAATGGAGACGTTCGGCCACCCGACGGCAATGTCCGACCAGCGTGAATTGGCGGCGGCCGAGGCCCAGAAAAGCCTCGGCTTGAGCGAGGCTCAACTGGTGTGCTTGCTGTTCGCGCCCTTTGTCGAGAATGGAGCCTCGCTTGAGCGTTTTCTACGTCAATGTCATCCCGGCATGCTCGTCGCGTTACCCGATCTGCACCGGGCGATGCAGGGCAAGCCGGCGCCCGAGCAGGTGCTGCAATGGATGGTCGACGTCAGCGGGTTGCCCGTCAACTTGACCGGCACGCTTTACCGGATGGGGCCGGTGGCGAGGGGCGAGGGGCCGGAAGTCGGTGATGCGAATGAGCAGGCGCTGGACCTCGACGCGGGCAACGCCGCAGACGGCGAACGGTCAACGGGTCGTTGAAAATGCTCGGGGTCACCGCGTTCATCCACCCACCCCACAGGGCGCGTGGCGTGTTCGGTCATTGCCCATGAAAGGACCACGCGAAACCGACTTCGCCTATCAGGCGGTTTACCGTTACCTGACTAACCTCATCAACGAACCCGTCAGCGACACTCGAGTCCGCCTCCCTTCATTAAGGCAATTGGCGGACCGTTTGAGCGTATCGATTTCGACTATTCAATACGCCTATTCGTTGCTGGAAAAGGAAGGGCGGGTGTATTCGGTCGCCAAATCCGGCTATTACGCGCTGCCCGTGTCGTCCATTCGTCCTCTCAGCAGCGGCAATGACCTGCTCGAGACGGTTTATGTAAACGCCAGGCGGCCGGGGATGCTGGTGTTGAGCGCGGATGAACCGGCGTTGCTGCAGCCCCTCGACAGCCCGTTATTGCTGCTTGAAAGGGAATTGCTGCGTCAGTATCCGCGTCAACCGCAAACGACTTCACAACCGTGCGGTGAACTGGAACTGCGCGCCGCCCTGGCCGCACGTTATACCTCGTCCCCGGCACGCTGCTGGCACGCCGATGATGTCTACATCGGCGCCGATTTGCGCGGCGTCCTGGAGATACTGATCGCCGTGCTGTGTCTCAAGGATGCCACGGTCATCGTTGAATCGCCTTGCGACTGGACGATTCTGCGCTTGCTCCAGGACGCTGACGTCCAGGTCATCGAATTGCCTTTGCAGGCCAATGGCTGCCTGGACCTTGAGCAACTAAAGCAACTGCTGGAGACCGAGCCGGTGCGGCTGGTGATGCTTTCCTCCGGGCTCAACATGCCGCGCGGCAGCGTCGCCTCCCACAGCAACAAGCAGTCAATCGCTGAGCTATTGGAGCGTCATGGCAGTTGGGTCTTGGAAAATGATTGTTATGGCGAACTCGAATTCGAGCCCGACGGCCTGCGGTTTCGCGATCTGCTGAACCCGGATCGGCTGATCGTTTTCTCCACCTTCGAAAAATCCATCGGGCCGGAAGCGCCTTATGGTTATCTGCTCTCGCGGCAATTGAGCATCGAACTGCAGCGGCATTTCCTGTTGCGGTCATTCCGGTTGTCACCTATTCGCCAGAAAGCCATCGCACGGCTATACGGCAATGGGCGAATCGATCAGCATTTGCTGGTGTTGCGGCGCCTGCTCAAGGATCGCAAGGTGCACATGACCCAGTTGTTGCAGGAGCGACTGGGGGATGCCTTGCACTTCGTCGAGCCCTTGGGCGGTGCGACGATCTGGGTGCAGTCGTTGCGTCAGGTTGATGTACGTCGGGTGTTCCAACGACTGCTCAGACACCAGGTGGTCATCGCGCCAGGGGAACTGTTCAGTCTCCAGGGGCTGCACGCGCAACACTTGCGCCTGAGCCATACCTTCGGTGGCGACCACGACCTCGCGGCCGCAATGGGTTTGCTGGGCGATGCCTTGCGCCTGGAATCGATTGATTGAGCAGGGGCGGGGCTTTGGCGATTGATAACATTTCGCTCGGGATCGTTAACGTCGCGCTGCGGTCAAACTGCCAGTAAACTGCGTTCCTATTCCTGAACCACTCTATTTCAGAGGTTTTGCATGACACTCAGTCCTTTTGCGGGCAAACCGGCACCGGCAGAATTGTTGGTCGACATCCCGCGACTGGTAACGGCCTATTACACCGGCCAGCCTGATGCCGCCATCTCTACCCAACGCGTAGCCTTCGGCACGTCCGGACACCGAGGCAGCTCGTTCGACCTGAGTTTCAACGAATGGCACGTTCTGGCGATCAGTCAGGCGATCTGCCTGTACCGCGAAGCCCAGGGCATCGATGGTCCGCTGTTTGTCGGCATCGACACCCACGCACTGTCCACCCCGGCCGGCGCCAGCGCCCTGGAAGTGCTGGCCGCGAACGGCGTCACCGTGATGATCGCCGAGGGTGATGAATACACGCCGACCCCGGCGATTTCTCACGCGATTCTTTGCTACAACCGCGGCCGTACTTCGGGACTTGCGGACGGTATCGTCATTACCCCGTCGCACAATCCGCCGCAAAGCGGTGGCTACAAATACAACCCCACCAACGGTGGACCGGCCGATACCCACATCACCAAGTGGATCGAAGCCAAGGCCAATGAGCTGCTGGGCAACAAGCTGGCCGGAGTCAAACGCATCAGCTACGAGCAGGCGCTGAAGGCCAGCACGACCCATCGTCATGATTACCTCAACACCTACGTCGCTGACCTGATCAACGTAATCGACTTCGACGCCATCCGTGATGCCAAGCTGCGTCTGGGTGTCGATCCGCTGGGCGGAGCAGGGGTGCGCTACTGGTCGGCGATTGCCGAGCACTACCGTCTGGACCTGGAAGTGGTGAACAAACAGGTCGATCCGACGTTCCGCTTCATGACGGTCGACTGGGACGGGCAAATCCGCATGGACCCATCGTCGAGCTATGCCATGCAAGGCCTGATCGGCCTGAAAGAGCGCTTTGACGTAGCGTTTGCCTGCGACCCGGATCACGATCGCCATGGCATCGTGACCCCGTCCGGTGGTCTGCTGGCACCGAACAGCTACCTCGCCGTCTCTATCGACTACCTGTTCCAGAACCGTCCGCAGTGGCGCGCCGACGCTGCTGTGGGTAAAACCGTGGTCAGCAGCGGCTTGATCGATCGCGTGGCGAAGCGCCTGGGTCGTCGCCTGTACGAAGTGCCGGTCGGTTTCAAATGGTTTGCTGACGGTCTGTTCGACGGGTCACTGGGCTTTGGCGGCGAAGAAAGCGCCGGCGCCTCTTTCCTGCGCAAGGACGGCGGTGTCTGGTGCACCGACAAGGACGGCTTGATTCCGGCATTGCTGGCGGCAGAAATGACCGCTCGCACCGGTCGCGACCCGAGCCAGGCCTACCGTGCGTTGACCGACGAGCTCGGCGAACCGTTCTCGGTGCGCGTCGACGCCAAAGCCAACCCTGAACAGAAAGCTTTGTTGAGCAAGCTGTCACCGGATCAGGTCACCTCGACCCAGCTGGCGGGCGAAGCGATCCAGAGCATCCTCAGTCACGCGCCGGGCAACGACCAGGCCATCGGTGGTTTGAAAGTCATGACCGAGAACGGCTGGTTCGCGGCACGGCCTTCGGGGACTGAAGACATTTACAAGATCTACGCTGAGAGCTTTGTGAGTGATGAGCACCTCAAGCAGTTGGTTGCAGAAGCTCAGACCCTGGTGGATGGCGCTATTTCCGCGAAGTAATTGAGGGAACCTTCGCGGGCAAGCCTCGCTCCTACAAGGGCGGAGTCGATCACATGATTGTGGGCGATATCTATCCTGTAGGAGCGAGGCTTGCCCGCGAAGACGCCAGCACGGCCACTCAAGATTCAGATGTAAAAAGGGGCGACCATCAACGGTCGCCCCTTTTTTTGCCCTGCATTTACCCGATCAAGCCAGATCCACCAACACGATTTCACTGTCCTCGATCGCGGTAACCCGCAAAACCTGCTCATCCGCTACGGCAACACCGTCTCGAGCTTGTGCAAGCAAGCCATTGACTTCAATGACCCCGGTAGCCGGAACCAGGTAGGCCCGACGGCCGCTGTCCAGGCGATATTCGGCGGACTCACCGGCCTTCAGGTTGGCGGCCACCAGCCGCGCATCGGCACGGATTCGCAGGCTTTGATCATCACCCGCCTTGCCGCTGGCCAAAGTCACGAAGCCTTCACGTTGGCCTTTCGGGAAAGGCTTGGCGCCCCAAGAGGGGGCCAGACCGGATTCGTTCGGGATGATCCAGATCTGAAAGATCTTGGTTTCGCCCGCTTCCAGGTTGTATTCGCTGTGAGCGATCCCGGTGCCAGCGCTCATGACCTGAACGTCGCCCGCTTCGGTACGACCCTTGTTGCCAAGGTTGTCTTCGTGGGTAATTGCACCTTCACGAACGTAGGTGATGATTTCCATGTCCCGGTGCGGGTGTTTTGGAAATCCGGTGCCCGAGGCGATCACGTCGTCGTTCCATACCCGCAGGTTGCCCCAATTCATGCGTTTCGGGTCGTGGTACTCGGCGAACGAAAAGTGGTGATGCGCATCCAACCAGCCATGGTGGGCGCCGCCCAGGGAGTTGAAAGGTCTGAGTTCAAGCATGATCGTCTCCTGAAAAGGTTCGTCATGGGGCAGAGCGCCGAGCCACGAAACGAGAACCGGTGGTTGATGGCGGGCATCATCTATCAGGCACCAATCGATAAAAAGCGTAAAAAATGCCTCAATATGATCGATTAAGTTGATATCAAATAACCTCGAAATATTCTCACCCAGCCTTCACTTCATCGTATAAGCCAATGACCTGTAAGCATTTCACTAGAACTCAACGGCAAATACGGACACCATAGCCCTCAACAGCCTCACACCCTGGAGTCAGTCCGCGTGCCGCAACACACCCCCGATCTTCCTCCCGAACTTCGTCCCCTGGCCGAGATGCCACTGCTCAAGCGTCTGGCCGCCCGGTTCTTTGGTCATGGCCTTACGCGCCTGCGTGCGCAGCACCGTGCGTCGTGGCTGCACGGGCAAGCCGACGGTTTTCGCAGCGGCCACAGCGCCGGGGTGGATTACGGCTATAAGGAAGGGAAAGCCGAGGGGTTGGAAGAAGGCCGGCAGGTTCTTTTGATCCGTGACTCGCGCTCGACCGAGCACCGACCGCCTAATGTCGACGACAACTTGTTCGACGATTGGCGCCTGCCCTTGAGCGCCGAGCTGAAGAAGCGCATCAAGGCCGATGTCGCCCGACTGCTGCCACCTCACGCCCAACCAAGCGCCGCCCAGTGGAAGATGATTTTCAGCGAAACGCCTTCGACGTCGGTAATCGCCGGGGCCGGCGCGGGCAAGTCGACGACGCTGGTATTGCGTATCCTGCTGCTGACTCATTACCTGGGGTTCGAGTTGAGCTCTATGACCGTGGTGACCTTCACCCGCGAGTCGCGCAAAGACTTCATTAATAAGCTGATCGAACTCTTTGCATTGTGGGGCCGGGCGCTGAGCCTTAAAGAGGCGCGGGATCTGGTGCGTACCTTCCACTCGCGGATCCTGCCCATGGTTCGCAGCCTGCCGGGCTTCGAGCGTCTGCAAGCGTTCGAAAACCTCAGCAATCGCGCGCAAAACAGCGATGAGGAAGTCGACAGCAATCCCTTCGACCTGCGCATCAACGACGCCCAGCGGCAGCAACTCAATGCCTGTTTTCACAGCCTGCACACCCGTGATGAGCGTTTTCGCGAGCTGATCAAGCCGTTGTCCCATCACGCCTTGCAGCTCAAGGAGCTTGAGCGCGATCACCCCGATGTGCAGAAACGCATGGCGGTGACCGAGTTGGCAGCCAAGCGTGACGAGGAGCTCTGCGACACGATTGAAGACCTGTGGTTTCGCGCTGGCGCCTGGCCAATCAAAGGTATCGAGCCCAATCGGCACGCATTCGACATCAATGGTGCGACCTTCCATTGTCACGGCTACATCCCGACGCTGGATGCCTGGGTAGTGCTCGGATTTGACCCCCGGGAAAATCCACAAGTCAGCCGTCCGAATGCCAAGTTAACGGTTCGCGCGGAATGGGCGGTGAAGCGAACCCTGTTTCAAGCTTTCTGTCGTAAACCATTGATATGGCTGGATAGTTACGAATCTTCAAAGCGCATATTGGCTTCCCTTGCAGGCGATGCCAGCGCCGGGCCAGGCTTCGATTACAAGGTCAAAGGGGAGCTGGGATCGGCCCCCTTGCTGGACTGTTTTGTGGCTGCCGCCGGGTTTATCGAAAACCTGGGCCTGGATGTTCCGAATGCCGTTGGCCAGATGAGTTTCGCCAAGGATGACCCGGACCGTTACTTCTTCGAGGCTCTGAGCCTGTTCTGGCGCGCCCTGGAAGATCATTTGCTTGATCAAAAGCCACCGGTGATGACCTACAACCGGATGTTTGCCTTGTTCAGCGAGCATTCCCCGGAAAACCTGAAGCTGCTCAGCGATGAGCTGCTAAGGCCTTTGTCGCATCTGATGATCGACGAATTTCAGGACGTATCGCCGCAGATTGTCTCCTGGATCCGTGCCAGCCTCGCCGAGATCCGCAGTCGCGGCCCGGCGATGCATGTGGGGCGAGGCGCGCAACGTTCGTCCTTGCTCTGCGTCGGCGATGACTGGCAGTCCATTTATGGCTGGCGCGGCAGTTCTCCGACGTATTTCATGGAGTTCAACAAGGAATTTCCGTCACCGAGCACGACGAAAGTGATGCTCAGCGACAACTACCGCAGTCATCAGCACATCATTGATGCGGCCGAGCATATCGTCCGCGCAGCGCCGTCGATTGCAGGAAAGAAGGCCAAGGCTAGCGGTGAACCCAAGGCGCTGTTGCCGGTGAACATCATGGATCGCGACGATCAGGGCATGGCTCAACGCCTGATCCAGCATTACCGACAAGGTGACTCCATCTTGATGCTTTATCGAAAAAGCAGCGATAAGTTATTGATTGAACAGCATATTCAGTCTGTAGTTAATGTGGATTCTAGCTTGCCGTATGAAGCTCGGCGCATCAAACAGCTGACGTATCACAGCGCCAAGGGTTTGCAGGCCGACGCAGTGTTCTTGCTCGGTGATTGCCAGCACCTGACCAGTTCTCCTTACAAGAACCAGGTCTATCGAATAGCGGGACTTGGCAAGGCGGGCGACAATGAGCCTTACGACAACGCACAGAAAGACGAAATCCTGCGACTGGCTTACGTCGGCATTACTCGGGCGGTGAGTCATTGCTACTGGTATGTCGATGGGCAGGACACTCAGGCGGCGAATATGCCCAAGGCGTCTGACCGAATTGGCAAGGACAAGCCGTTCTTTTCTGATCACCGTCAAGGTCAGACACCGGCCTGAACCCGAGCCCACAAAAAAAGCCCACATAATGTGGGCTTTTTGTTGGGTGGTTGACCTTCAGGCATAGCTCTTGAGGGCCACGGGAGGAATGAAACACTCAAGTTCGTCTTCCACTGCTTCGATTATTCGTTCTACGTCCGCGGCATTCATCACGGTTGCGCAAGGAATGCCTGCAATGGCGATCATGGTCTCGCCACTGGCGCGGTCAAACAGACGGGCAATCATGCTGCCCGGTGCATCCATGCTCGCCTCGAATCCCATGGGATGAAAATGCCAGCGCATCAGCTGGCAGGCGTTTGGAAACGTAACTTTGCTGAAAGACCCTTTATTCATGTGTTGCCCGCCTTCTTCATCGAGCGCTTCCTTTAGCTCATGTTAGGAGGGAAGAGCCTTCAATGGCTCAACCGGTGACTGCCTTTAAAAGTAGCATCCAGATGTGAAAACCATGTGATTTTTTTCAGTCCGTTTGGCGATTGCTACCGTTTTTTTGATGTGGATCACGTGCCGGGCCTTGCGTGGCGTTACGGCGATTCGGTCTGGTCATTGAAGCCGTGGCCGAACTTCGGCAAGCTCGGTTTTTTTTCGTCGAGTCCTTTATGCACGCCGATGATGATGGCCCGCTGCAAACCCAGGTCACGGGCGAGACGGTCATGCGCTACCACTTGTGCTGGAAACACCGGGATCTGGACGGTGTCATGGCGCTTTATCACCCGGATATTCAGTACAACGACTTTTTTCAGAACCGGATCATGGGCCTGGATGAGTTGCGCGAGTACGTGCGCGGCAGCATGCCGCGTAACCCGGATGAAGCGCTGGAGCATTCCGATCGCATACGGCTGGACGGCAACACCGCGTTCATCCAGTACCAGATGACCTTGCGCGGCGGCGAAGGGCTGGTGTCGTTTCGTTCCAGTGAAGCAATAACGGTGCGCGACGGGTTGATCTGGCGGGTCAACGAATACGCGTCCCTGGTGCGCGAACAACCGCAAAGCAACACCGCTGCGAACTTGCGCCCGGCCGCCAGCCGGCTCGGGCTTTCACCGCGCCAGTTGAGTTTCATGGCTGACGACCTGCAACAATATTTCCAGCGCCAGCAGCCTTATCTGGACCCCGAGCTCGACCTGCAACGGGTCGCGCAGGAGTGCGGGTACAGCCGTAATCAGATTTCCTATCTGCTGAATCAAGTGTTGGGTCAGAGCTTCTATCGCTACGTCAACCAGGCGCGGCTGCAGCATTTGCTCGCAGCGCTGGACGCCACCATGCCACCGTTGCGCATTGATGAGCTGGCGTTTGCTGCCGGCTTCAACTCGTTGTCGGCGTTCTACAGTTGTTTCCGTCAGCACACAGGGCTGTCGCCCAAGGCTTACGTCAAACAAATTTCTTTGCGTGCACGCGCGCACGACAGTCCCTGAGCCTACGCACTAGGATCGACGCCATCGAAGTTTGAGTGGCGGAGTCTGGCATGTCGGCGTGGCGCACTATCAGTTTGTGGATGGATCAACTCGACGAGCCCCTGTTGGCGCGTCCTGCGCTTGAACACGATCTGGACGTCGACGTGGCCATCATCGGCGCGGGGTATACCGGGCTGTGGACCGCGTATTACCTCAAACGTCTGGCGCCAGGCCTGGACATTGCCATCATCGAAGCGCAAACCGCCGGTTTTGGTGCGTCGGGCAGAAACGGCGGCTGGCTGATGGGTAACTTGCTGGGCGAGGACCGTCTGTTGGCCGGTTTGCCGCCGGACCAGCGTCGCGCCTCTTTCGATCTGCTGCACAGCATCCCTGATGAAGTCGAGATTATCATCGAACGTGAGGGTATCGACTGCGATTATCGCAAAGGCGGGGTGCTGTACTGCGCCGCGCGCTATCCCGAGCAGGAAGCGAGCCTGCGGGGCTACCTCGACAAGCTTTACCGCCAGGGTCTGACCGAAAGCGATTATCGCTGGCTCAGCCCCGAACAGCTGGCGCAACAGATCAGAGTTGCGAAGCCTTATGGCGGTATCTATGCACCGCACGTTGCGACCATTCACCCGGCAAAGTTGGTGCGAGGTCTGGCAGAAACGGTCGAACGCATGGGTGTCAAAATCTACGAAAACAGCGCAGTCACGCATTGGCAGTCGGGGAGTTTGCGCACGGCCAAGGCTCAGGTCCGCAGCCGCTGGATCGTGCCGGCGGTAGAAGGTTATTCGGTCACGTTGCCACCACTTGGCCGCTATCAGTTACCGGTGCAAAGCCTGATTGTCGCCACCGAACCACTGTCTGCCGCGACCTGGGACGAAATCGGTCTGAGCCGCGGCCAGGCGTTCAGCGAAAGCAGTCGACAGGTCACCTACGGCCAGCGCACGGCTGACAACCGCCTGGTCTTCGGCGCCCGGGGCGGCTATCAGTTTGCCGGCAAATTGCGCCATGACTTTGACCTGACCACCAGCGAAGTGGAGTTGCGGCGCTACCTGTTCGGCGAACTCTTCCCGCAACTCAAGAACGTGCAGATTACCCACGCGTGGGGCGGCAACCTGGGCATGTCCCGGCACTTCAAACCGCACATGCTCTGCGATCACGCCAGCGGCATTGCCTTGTCCGGCGGTTATGGCGGCGAGGGCGTCGGCGCCAGCAACCTGGGCGGCCGAACCCTGGCGGATCTGATTCTTGAGCGCGATACCGAACTGGTTCACCAGCCATGGGTCATGCCCCAAGGCGGTCTGGACACGCTCCGGACCTGGGAGCCGGAGCCCTGCCGCTGGCTGGGTTACAACGCGATCATCCGCAGCTTTGTCCACGAAGACCAGACCCTGGCCAACCCGGCTACGGCTCCCTGGCGCCGCAAACTGGCGAGCAAGGTGGCGGGGTTCATGGAAGGTTTCATGCAGTAAACGGCGCGTTCTTCATCTTTAGGTTCAATCGACAGGTACTCCTATGGGCATTACGCAATTCAAGAACACCGCAACACTGGAACTGGAAGCGTCGAACCCCGTCGCCGTGCCGTTGGGAGCGCCGGTGGCGATGGCTTCGACCACCAGCGTCGAACGCGACGACGGCGTCGAAACCGGCGTCTGGGAATGCACGCCCGGCCGCTGGCGCAGGCAGATCGTTGCGCAGGAATTCTGTCACTTCATACAGGGGCGCTGCACTTTTACCCCAGACGACGGTGAAACCCTCTACATCGAAGCCGGCGATGCACTGATGTTGCCGGCCAACAGCCTCGGCATCTGGGACATCCAGGAAACCGTGCGCAAGACCTACGTTTTGATTTTTTGATTTTGATCTTTTGATTACCTGCCAGCCCTCCAATAAAAAGCACAACAGCTCATACAGGAATCGACTCATGATCCGAAAGACACTGACCCTAGTACCCCTTGCGCTCGTCGCTTCGCTCAGCCACGCCGCCGAGACCGTCAAGATCTATAACTGGTCGGACTACATCGCTCCGGATACCACGAAAAACTTCCAGAAAGAAACCGGCATCGCCTTCAGCTACGACGTCTACGACAGCAACGAAACTCTGGACGGCAAGCTGATGACCGGCAAATCCGGGTACGACGTGGTATTCCCGTCCAACCACTTCATGGCACGGCAGATTCAGGGCGGTGCGCTGAAAAAGCTCGACAAGAGCCAGCTACCGAACTGGAAAAACCTCAACCCGGTATTGCTCACGGCGTTGCAGAACAACGACCCGGGCAACGAGCACGGTTTCCCATACCTGTGGGGCAGCACCGGCATCGGCTACAACATCGCCAAGGTCAAGGCCGTGCTGGGCGACAACGCGCCCGTGGATTCCTGGGACCTGATCTTCAAGCCAGAGAACATGGCCAAGCTGCAAAAGTGCGGCGTCGCCATCCTCGACAACGGCCCCGAACTGCTGCCAGCCGCGCTGAACTACCTGGGGCTACCGCACCACAGCAAGAACCCGGAAGACTACAAAAAAGCTGAAGCGCTGCTGATGAAAGTCCGGCCCTACGTCAGCTATTTCCACTCATCCAAATACACCAGCGACCTGGCCAACGGTGACATCTGCGTGGCCGTCGGCTTCTCCGGCGACATCCTCCAAGCCGAAAATCGCGCCAAAGAAGCCAAGAATGGCGTCGACATCGGCTATGCCATTCCCAAGGAAGGTGCTGCCATCTGGTTCGACATGGTCGCCATGCCCGCCGACGCCCCGGACGAAAAAGCCGGCTACGCACTCATGAACTACCTGCTGCGCCCGGACGTCATGGCCAGCATCAGTAACTACGTGCACTACGCGAACGGCAACCAACAAGCTGACAGCCTGATCGACCCGGCCATCAGGAACGACACCAAGGTTTATCCGAGCCCGGAAATGATGGGCAAGCTGTTCGCGCTGGAAGCGATGCCGCTGAACATTGACCGGATTCGGACGCGGGTGTGGAACAAGATTCGGACGGGGAGTTGAGGGTTCATGTTTTGTAGATATTGCGGCGGGTCGGGGTTGATGGCGACGCTGTAGATTCCGAGCCTTCTTTCAATGGATCTGGAGGCAATGGAATGCCTGTTTGTTCAAATGCGGGCCTGCTACGTACCGGTCGTTTCACTGAGTCAGGACGTATTTATCTGCTAACGGCTGTCGTTGACCAACGGCAGCCGTTTTTTGCTGATTGGCGGTTGGGTAGGTTGGTTGCGTGAGGCCCAAGGAGACGGCAGGGCCGATTTTTTAACGTGGGTTGTGATGCCGGATCATATGCACTGCCTGGTGCAGATGCACGACAAGACACTGGCGGAGCTGATGTGCCGAATAAAATCTCGGAGCAGTTTGGCGGTCAATCAGGCATTGGGGCGGCGAGGGCGGTTATGGCAAAAGGGGTATCATGATCGCGCTGTACGGCGGGAGGAGAACGTGAAAGATCTTGCTCGGTATGTCGTCGCCAATCCGATACGCGCGGGGCTAGTGACGCGGGTTCATGATTATCCGCTGTGGGATGCGTGTTGGTTATGAGTGCCTGACGACTGCTTCGCAGCCGAACGCAGCCTCGCGCTGCTCGGCAGCTGCTACAGGTTTTGCGTGCACGAAACCTTGTAGGTGGTGGCGCGATATCTGACGACTGCCTCGCAGCCTCGGCAGCTGCTACACGATCCGTATACACCGCAATCTTTGTAGCCGCTGCCGAGCAGCGCGAGGCTGCGTTCGGCTGCGAAGCAGTCGCCAAAATGTCATATTCAATATAACTCCGCCTGATATCAATTCACTGGCACTCATATTGATAAGTCCGAAAAAGTGAGACGCCTTCGGCAAAAAACAACTTACCCATATTTAATATTTAAATATGAAATTGTCAGACAATTAGTCCGAAATCCTCAACTTCAAACTATATTTCGACAGCGCAGGCATTGTTTCCGGGTACTTGCCGGGGCAGAACAATTTGACGTCAAAAAAAATGTAGACGTTTGATTTCGAATTGTGTCAGTTTTCTTTCGCCTTCATTGGGCGAGTGATAGGACGATCTCGCCAGAGATTGTCGCTATCTGACAAAAACTGTTCCATTGCTAAACAAGGAAGTGTGTTTATGTCGAAAGTTAAAAACAACGCTATTGATCTTGCCGAACAGGCCTTTTCGCCATTGCAAGCATTGGCTGCGCCCAGTTCCGCGTACAACCAGATCGACAGCTTCAGCCATCAGTATGACCGGGGTGGCAATCTCACGGTCAATGGCAAACCTTCCTACTCCGTCGACGAGGCAGCGACCCAATTGCTGCGCGACGGCGCTGCCTACCAGGACAAGGACGGCAGCGGCAAAATCGAACTGACCTACACGTTCCTGACCTCGGCGTCGTCGAGCACCATGAACAAGCACGGGATTACCGGCTTCAGTCAGTTCAGCGCTCAACAGAAAGCCCAGGCCGTGCTCGCCATGCAATCCTGGGCCGACGTGGCTAAAGTCACTTTTACAGAGAAAGCCACGGGCGGCGATGGTCACATGACCTTCGGCAACTACAGCGGCGGCCAGGACGGCGCAGCGGCATTCGCCTACCTGCCTGGCACCGGTGCGGGTTATGACGGTACTTCCTGGTACCTGACCAACAGCAGCTACACACCCAACAAGACGCCGGACCTGAACAACTACGGTCGTCAAACCCTGACCCACGAAATCGGTCACTCCCTGGGCCTGGCTCACCCCGGCGACTACAACGCCGGTGAAGGTGCGCCGACCTACAACGACGCGACCTACGCGGAAGACACCCGCGGTTACAGCCTCATGAGCTACTGGAGTGAAAGCAACACCGACCAGAACTTCAGCAAGGGCGGCGTCGAAGCCTATGCGTCCGGTCCGCTGCTGGACGATATTGCCGCCATCCAGAAGCTCTACGGTGCCAACACTACCACCCGCACCGGTGACACCACCTACGGTTTCAACTCCAATGCCGGTCGCGATTTCCTGAGCGCGTCCTCGTCGTCTGACAAGGTCGTGTTTTCGGTGTGGGATGCGGGCGGCAAAGACACGCTGGACTTCTCTGGTTTTACCCAGAACCAGAAGATCAACCTCAATGAGGCCTCGTTCTCCGACGTTGGCGGCATGGTTGGCAACGTGTCCATTGCCAAAGGTGCAACCATCGAGAACGCGATTGGCGGTTCGGGTAACGACCTGCTGATCGGTAATGGCGTGTCCAACGAGCTGAAGGGCGGTGCCGGCAACGACATCCTCTTCGGCGCGGGCGGTGCGGACAAACTGTGGGGCGGTACCGGTTCGGACACTTTTGTGTTCGCGGCCAGCAGCGACTCCAAGCCGGGTGTAGCTGATCAGATCCTCGATTTTGTCAGTGGTCTGGACAAGATTGACCTGACCGGCATCACCAAAGGCGCGGGCCTGCACTTCGTGAGTTCGTTCACGGGTGCGGCAGGCGATGCCGTGTTGACCTCTTCGGGCGGTAACAGCCAATTGGCGGTGGACTTCTCCGGGCATGGCGTGGCCGATTTCCTGGTCAGCACTGTTGGCCAGGCGGCGTTCTCGGACATCGCTGCGTGATGTAACGCAATAAGGAGGGTGGTGCCGATGCGCCGCCCTCTGTGTCAACCGCCCCAAGCCGGAGTAAAACAAGCGATGGTTCACAACGCTTTTACCCACCGAACAACCGCGTGGCTCCTGGCGACGTTGATGATTTTCTTTGGAGAGACAGCCATGGCGAGCAGCCTGAAATTACCAGACCCCTCGGAACTGGCCGGCAAATGGCAGGCGACCCTGAACGCCAAAGATGACTCACCAGAGTCCCAGACGCCGCAAGACAAACCGTCCAACGTATGCGTCATCGACTTTCAGCCAACGCAGACACTGGGTGAGGGCGCTGGATGCCTCGGTGCCTGGCTGCAAAAGCCTGCGATTGGCTGGTTCCCGGAACCGGACGGCATCGCTATCACCGGTGATGAAGGCTCAAGAATTGTGTTTTTCAGCCGACAGCATGAAGGGCTTTATCAAAGCACATTGAAGTCGGGTCTGATCATTACGCTCAAGCGCGCTGCGCTTTAAGCGAAAAGTACCGAGCCGACGCAAGTGTTGAATATAAAGCGCGTAGTTGCCGTTATAAGCGTCAGATCAATAACCTGACTTTTAATAAAATATAAAAAGTTGTTATTCATTTGTAAGCGCTGACTGGCAAAGAATGTCTCGACCCGTGTGCGGACAGTTAATTGACATCTCGCCAAAACCGGGCGAGGAATATCATCTCAGGAAAAATCAATGAAGATGGCGAAGGCCCCAGCCACCGCACCGTTGTTCAAGGCACTGGGCGACTATAAAAGCATCCTGATCAGCGTCGGTTTTTTCACCGCGTTAATTAACGTATTGATGCTGGTCCCGTCGATTTACATGCTCCAGGTCTACGACCGCGTGCTGTCTTCGCAAAACGAAACCACCCTGGCCATGTTGTCACTGATGGTGGTCGGATTTTTCGCCTTCATCGGTTTGCTCGAGATCGTGCGCAGCTTCATCGTCATCCGCATCGGCAGCCAACTGGAGCGCCGTTTCAACCTGCGGGTGTATCAGGCCGCGTTCGAGCGCAACCTGCTCAAGGGCGAGGGCAATGCTGGTCAGTCCCTTGGCGATCTGACCCACATTCGCCAATTCGTCACCGGTCCTGCGTTGTTTGCCTTCTTCGACGCGCCGTGGTTTCCGGTCTACCTCTTCGTGATCTACCTGTTCAACGTCTGGCTCGGTGTGTTCGCAACCGTGGGCGCGGTGGTGCTGATTGGCCTCGCGTGCCTCAACGAGGCGATGACCAAAAAGCCCTTGGGTGAAGCCGCAGGGTTTTCCCAGAAGTCCAGCCAACTGGCCACCAGCCACCTGCACAATGCCGAAACCATTCAGGCCATGGGCATGCTCGGCGTGTTGCGCAAGCGCTGGTTCCAGGTGCACTCGCGTTTCCTCGGCCTGCAGAATCAGGCCAGCGACACCGGCGCCATCATCAGCTCCCTGAGCAAAACCTTGCGCCTGTGCCTGCAATCCCTGGTCCTGGGCCTGGGCGCCTTGCTGGTGATCAAGGGCGACATGACCGCCGGGATGATGATCGCCGGTTCGATCCTGATGGGTCGCGTCCTGAGCCCTATCGACCAACTGATCGCGGTGTGGAAACAGTGGAGCGGCGCCAAGCTCGCGTACCGTCGTCTTGATTCGCTGCTGCAAGCCTTTCCACCGAGTGACGAAGCCATGGCGCTGCCAGCGCCGAAGGGGCAGATCACCTTCGAACAAGTCAGCGCCGGCCCTCCGGGGCAACGTGCGGCGACCCTGCACATGGTCAACTTCAGCCTGGGTGCCGGCGAAGTATTGGGCGTGCTCGGCGCCTCCGGCTCCGGCAAATCGACCCTGGCCCGGGTATTGGTCGGCGTCTGGCCAACCCTCGGCGGCACCGTGCGGCTTGATGGCGCGGACATCCATCGCTGGAACCGCGACGACCTCGGTCCTTACATCGGTTACTTGCCCCAGGACATCGAATTGTTCAGCGGCAGCATCGCCGAAAACATCGCCCGGTTTCGCGAAGCGGATCCGCAAAAAGTCGTCGAAGCGGCGCAACAGGCGGGCGTCCATGAGCTGATCCTGCGCATGCCGCAGGGCTACGACACGGTGCTGGGCGAGGACGGCAGCGGTTTGTCTGGCGGCCAGAAGCAACGGGTGGCATTGGCCCGCGCGCTGTACGGCAAGCCTAGCCTGGTGGTGCTCGATGAACCCAATTCCAACCTCGACACCGTAGGCGAAGCGGCACTGGCCGGCGCCATTGCGCAGATGAAGGCCCAGGGCACCAGCGTGATTCTGGTGACCCATCGGTCCTCGGCGCTGGCCCAGGCCGACAAATTGCTGGTGCTCAACGACGGTCGTTTGCAGGCCTTTGGCCCCAGCCAGGAAGTGCTCAAGGCACTCTCCGGCGCCCAGGACCAGCCACGTGAAAAACCGGCGCAAGCACCGGGCGGGGTCAACATGAGTCGCCAGTATCAGCCTACGACAAGGAATTCTGGTGTATGACCAGCGATCGCATGAACACTGAAAACGAAGCGACGATGGAACACGATTACATCGCCGAACGCCCTGAGCGTGATGCGCGATTCTTCGCCCGCATGGGCTGGATTCTGGCGGTCGTAGGTGCCGGTAGTTTCTTCACCTGGGCCAGCCTTGCGCCGCTCGACCAAGGTATTCCGGTGCAAGGCACGGTCGTGGTCTCGGGCAAGCGCAAAGCCGTGCAATCGATGAGCAACGGCGTGGTCAGCCGGATTCTGGTGCGCGAGGGCCAGGTGGTAAAGCAGGGCCAGCCGCTGTTCCAGCTCGACCAGACCCAGGTCGCGGCCGATGTGCAATCGCTGCAAGCGCAATACCGCATGGCCTGGGCCAGCCTGGCGCGTTGGCAGAGCGAACGGGACAACCTCAAGCAAGTGAATTTTCCCGCTGAACTGAGCAACGATCCCGACCCACGCCTGGCCCTGGTGCTCGAAGGCCAACGGCAATTGTTCAGCAGCCGCCGCGAAGCGTTTTCCCGTGAGCAGGCGGGTTTGCGCGCAAGCATCGAAGGTGCCAGCGCGCAATTGGCCGGCATGCGCCGCGCGCGCACGGACCTGACGGCTCAGGCCAGTTCGCTGCAACAACAACTGAGCAATCTTCAGCCCCTGGCTGACAACGGCTACATCCCGCGCAACCGCTTGATGGAGTTTCAGCGGCAGCTGTCGCAGGTGCAGCAACAATTGGCGGAAAACAGCGGTGAAAGCGGCCGGGTCGAACAGGGCATCCTCGAGTCGCGCCTGAAGCTGCAACAGCACATCGAGGAATACCAGAAAGAAGTCCGCACGCAATTGGCCGACGCGCAACTCAAAAGCGTGACCCTGGAAGAGCAACTGACTTCCGCCGGGTTCGATCTGCAACACAGCGAAATCATCGCCACCGCCGACGGCATCGCGGTCAACCTTGGGGTTCACACCGAAGGTGCGGTGGTTCGCCAGGGCGAAACCTTGCTGGAGATTGTGCCGCAAGGCACCCGCCTGGAAGTGGAAGGGCACTTGCCGATCAACCTGATCGACAAGGTCGGCACCCACTTGCCGGTGGACATTCTGTTCACGGCGTTCAACCAAAGCCGCACACCCCGCGTGCCTGGCGAAGTCAGCCTGATTTCCGCCGATCAGATGGTCGACGAGAAAACCGGCGCGCCGTACTACGTGCTGCGCAGCAGCGTCAGCGACCAGGCCATGGAAAAACTCAACGGTCTGGTGATCAAGCCCGGCATGCCGGCGGAAATGTTCGTGCGTACCGGTGAACGTTCACTCCTCAACTATTTGTTCAAACCGCTGCTCGACCGGGCAGGCTCCGCGTTGACCGAGGAATAAGGATGTTCGGCTGTATGAATAAGCTTTCAATGCTCGCAGCCACCCTGGCGTTGCTGACGTGCAACAGTGTGATGGCCTCCATGGGGCCGTTCGAGATCTACGAGCAAGCGTTGCGCAATGATCCGGTGTTCCTTGGCGCCATGAAGGAACGCGATGCCGGCTTGGAGAACCGCATCATTGGTCGGTCAGGGCTGTTGCCCAGGATTGGTTACACCTACAACAAGGGGCGGAACACCTCCAAGGTTACCCAAATCAATGAAGGTCGGCCGGACTTCACTGAGGACCGCAACTACGGCAGCTACGGCTCGAACCTGACCCTGCAACAGCCATTGCTCGATTACGAAGCCTACGCGGCGTATCGCAAAGGCGTGGCGCAATCGCTGTTTGCCGACGAAGCCTTCCGCGGCAAGAGCCAGGAATTGCTGGTTCGGGTGCTGGAAAACTACACCCATGCGTTGTTCGCTCAGGATCAGATCGACATCGCGCAGGCGAAGAAGAAAGCCTTCGAGCAGCAGTTCCAGCAGAACGAGCAGATGTTCCGCCAGGGCGAGGGCACGCGCACCGATATTCTTGAGGCCGAGTCTCGCTACGAACTGGCAACCGCCGAGGAAATCGAGGCCCGCAACGAGCAGGACGCGTCCTTGCGTGAACTGGGTGCGCTGATTGGCGTGCCGGCCGTCGACATCACGGACCTGGCACCGCTGGACCAGAACTTCCAGACCTTCAGCCTACTGCCGGCCAACTACGACACCTGGCACGAGATGGCCGTGGCCAACAACCCGAACCTGGCCTCCCAGCGTCAGGCGGTGGAAGTCGCGCGGTATGAAGTCGAACGCAACCGCGCCGGACACCTGCCGAAAGTCAGTGCCTACGCTTCGGTGCGCCAGAACGAATCGGAAAGCGGCAACACCTACAACCAACGTTACGACACCAACACCATCGGCATTGAAGTCAGCGTGCCGTTGTACGCCGGCGGCGGGGTGTCGGCGTCGACCCGTCAGGCCAGCCGGACCATGGAACAGGCCGAGTACGAACTCGATGGCAAGACCCGGGAAACCCTGATCGAGTTGCGTCGGCAATTCAGTGCCTGCCTGTCGGGGGTGAACAAGTTGCGCGCTTATCAGAAAGCCCTGACATCGGCGGAAGCGCTGGTGGTTTCGACCAAGCAAAGCATCCTGGGCGGTGAGCGGGTGAACCTGGATGCATTGAATGCCGAACAACAACTATTTACCACCCGCCGGGATTTGGCTCAGGCAAGGTACGACTACCTGATGGCCTGGACCAAGTTGCATTACTACGCCGGAACACTGAATGAGCAGGATCTGGCCAAGGTGGACGAGGCATTCGGCCAAGGCCCAAGGCCCAAGGCCCCAGTAATTTTCTGACGTAACACCACCTGTGGCGAGGGAGCTTGCTCCCGCTGGGCTGCGAAGCGGCCCTTGATGGCGGTTGCTTCGCAACCGAACGGGACGATGCGGCGTTCCGACAAGCTCCCTCGCCACAGGAACAGCGACAGCCTGAAGAAAGCAACACCCAACCAGAATTCTAAAAACGCCAAAAAAGCGAGAAGTTGAACATGGACGTACAGATCAAGCCGATGTCGGTCGGCACGCTATTGCTCTGGATTTCAGTAGCGCCAGGCTCGGCCCAGGCGCTTTATCAGGAAAACGGTACCTTGGGCGATGCGGCCAGTTGGCGCTCGGTGGAGTTTCAGCGTGACTGGGGACTGGCCCGCATGCAGGCCGACCAAGCCTACGCCGCCGGCATCACCGGCAAGGGTGTGAAAATCGGCGAGCTCGATTCAGGCTTCGATGCCTCCCATCCCGAATTCGCCACCCACCGTTACCACGCGGTACTGGCCAGCGGCAGCTACGTCGACGGCTCCCTGTTCAATGTAGACGGCACCCTCAACGCCAACAACGACTCCCACGGCACCCACGTCGCCGGCACCATCGGTGCGTCCCGCGATGGCACCGGCATGCACGGTGTGGCGTACAACGCGCAGGTCTACGTCGGCAATACCAACAAGAACGACAGCTTTCTGTTCGGTCCCAACCCTGATCCGCGCTACTTCAAAGCGGTCTATAACGCCTTGGCCGACGCTGGCGTGCGGGCGATCAACAACAGTTGGGGCAGCCAGCCGCCGGACGTCAGCTATCGCACCCTCGACGATCTGCACGCTGCTTACGCCCAGCACTGGAACAAAGGCACCTGGCTCGATGCGGCGGCTGACGTTTCCCGACGCGGTGTGATCAACGTGTTCAGCGCCGGCAACAGCGGTTACCCGAATGCCAGCGTGCGTTCGGCCTTGCCGTATTTCCAGCCGGACCTGGGAGGTCACTGGCTGGCGGTGTCGGGGCTGGATCAAAGTAATCAGCAGAAGTACAACCAGTGCGGGATCGCCAAGTATTGGTGCATCACCACCCCCGGCGCGAAGATCGACAGCACCATCCCGGGCGCCGGTTATGCGATCAAATCCGGTACCTCCATGTCCGCGCCACATGCCACCGGCGCGTTGGCGCTGGTGATGGAACGCTATCCGTACATGACCAACCAGCAGGCGCTGGAAACCCTGTTGACAACCGCTACCCAACTCGATGGTTCCGTCACCCAGGCGCCCAATACCCGCGTCGGCTGGGGCGTGGCCAACCTTGAACGGGC
Source organism: Pseudomonas sp. LBUM1669 (assembly GCF_059695705.1). Lineage (NCBI taxonomy): Bacteria > Pseudomonadati > Pseudomonadota > Gammaproteobacteria > Pseudomonadales > Pseudomonadaceae > Pseudomonas > Pseudomonas sp. LBUM1669. Next base: position 3,256,064 of record NZ_CP166784.1, read on the forward strand.
GATGCGCGGACCGGGGCAATTGCTCGGGCGTTTCGACGCCAATCTGGGGGCAGGGCAGAGCGATGTCTGGAGCAACGACATCTCGGACAACGCGCTGATCCAGCGCCAGGGCGAAGACGCGGCCGAACGCAGTACCTGGCAACAGACATTGAGGACCAAAGGCTGGGAGAGCGGCGTGCCGGCCGGTGCCAGTCTGCAGGATCAGACGGATTACGCTGTCGGCATGGCGCGCGATCTTGCCGCCACCACTCGACTGTACGAAGGTAGCCTGATCAAATCCGGTGCCGGACGATTGATGCTGACCGGCGACAACACCTGGCGCGGGTCGACCACGGTGAATGGCGGCCTGCTGTCGGTCAACGGTTCGTTGGCATCCAGCGTGACCGTCAATGACAGCGGCACGCTGGGTGGGTCGGGACGTGTTGGCGCCCTGACGGCCAATCGCGGCGCAACGGTTGCGCCGGGCAATTCCATTGGCACCTTGCAGGTCGCCGGCGACGTCACGTTTGCGCCCGGCTCGACCTACGCGGTGGAGCTGTCGCCGACCGATAGCGACCGAATCATCGCGGGCGGCACGGCCACGGTCAGCGGCGCGACGGTCAGCCTGTCGCTGGAAAACAGCCCGACCCTGCTCAGCACCCGACAAGTGCAAAGCCTGCTTGGTCATCAGTACAACATTCTGCAAGCGGCCGGTGGTGTTCAAGGTCAGTTCGGCGCGGTGCTGCCCAACTATCTGTTCATCGGCGGCAGCCTCGATTACGCCGCCACCGGCATTCAACTGAGTGTGGAGCGTAACGACACGACGTTCGCCAGCGTCGGCCAGACGCCGAACCAACGCGCCGTCGCCTCTGCCGTGGAAGGGCTTGGGGCGGGAAATGCGGTGTACGAAAGTCTGTTGCTGTCGCCCACCGCGACGTCCGCACAGCAGGCCTTCCAGCAGTTGTCGGGGGAAATCTATCCGGCGCTGGGTTCGGTGCTGATCAACGACAGTCGTTACCTGCGTGATGCCGTCGGTGAGCGACTGGTTGATGCCAAAGGCGCTCAACGCAATGGCTGGATCAAGACGCTGGGGGCCTGGGGCAAGACCGATGATCGCCACGACACCGCCGGTTACACCACCTCGATTGGCGGCTTGCTCGCCGGTGTCGATGGCGCGATTGACGAGCAAACCCGGATCGGCCTGGTCACGGGTTACAGCGATAGTTCGGTGAGCATGGGCTCGGGCACTCATTCATCGGCCAAGGTCGATAGCTATCACTTGGGCGCTTATGCCGGCCGCGAACTGGGTGCCTGGCGCCTGAGTGCCGGCGGTGCCTACAGCTGGCATCGCGCCGACGTCAAACGTGACCTGCAGTACGGCGACGTCAGCGCCAAGCAGAAAGCCAAGGTCGATGCCGGCACCACTCAAGTGTTCGGCGAAGCGGCGTATCGCCTGAACCTGCAACCGCTCGCGCTCGAACCCTTTGCCAACCTGGCCTACGTGCACCTCGATACCGAAGGTTTCACAGAGAAAGGTGATGGCGCCGCACTGAAAAGCCGTGGCGACACGCGTGAGGCGGTGCTCAGCACGTTGGGCGTGCGCGCGTCGAAAACCGTGAACCTGTCCGGCCAGCAGCAGCTTGAACTGGGCGCGAGCCTCGGCTGGCAGCACAACCTGAGTAACACCGATGCCGAAGAACACCTGGCATTTGCCAGCGGCAGCACGTCGTTCTCGGTGGAGAGCTCGCCCATGGTGCGTGATGCAGCGCTGGTAGGCGCCCATGCCAGCCTGGCCCTGAGCCGGGACATTCGCGTGAACCTCGATTACACCGGCCAGCTGGCCAGCCGCGAGAAGAGCCATGGCGTAGGGCTGAGCCTCAATTGGCAGTTTTAAAGTGAACCCTTGTAGCAGCTGCCGAAGGCTGCGTTCGGCTGCGCAGCAGTCGTAAACCCTGCATGCACGGTGTATCTGACGGACCGCAGTGCCTGATTTTACGACTGCTTCGCAGCCGGACGCAGCCTTCGGCAGCTGCTACAGGAGAAGTGCTTCACAACATAAAAGTGTGCTTCTCAAAGCACAGGGATTTTCGCAACACAACTAAGGACGGTAGCTGGATGAATAAGAAGTACAACAACCTTGCCTTGCTTTGTGCATTGGCTTCAGTAGGCACCGCGCAAGCGGCGCCCTACGTGGAAAACGGTAAAGCAGGCGATCCCAACAGTTGGCGCAGCGCTGAGTTCAACGCTGACTGGGGCCTGGGCGCCATCAATGCACAGGACGCCTACGCCGCCGGTTACAGCGGCAAAGGCGTGAAACTGGGGATCTTCGATCAACCGGTTTACGCCCAGCATCCGGAGTTTTCCGGTGCCAACAAAGTCGTCACCCTGGTCACCAGTGGCATCCGCGAATACACCGATCCGTACATCCCGGTCAAAGCCGGCGATGCGTTTCGGTATGACGGTTCGCCCACGGTCGGCTACGACGGCAAGCTCGGCTCCCACGGCACGCACGTCGGCGGGATCGCGGCGGGCAGCCGTGACGGCAACCCGATGCACGGCGTGGCGTACAACGCGCAGATCATCAGCGCCGACAACGGCGATCCGGGCCCTGAAGACGGCATCATCCTCGGTAACGACGGTGCGGTGTACAAGGCCGGTTGGGATGCGTTGATCGCCAGCGGTGCGCGGATCATCAACAACAGTTGGGGCATCGGCATCACCGATCGCTTCGACCTGGGCGGCCGCGACCCGGCGTATCCGCACTTCACCGTGCAGGACGCGCGACTGCAGTTCAATGAGATCCAGCCCATCCTCGGCACACGCCAGGGCGGCGCCTATGACGGTGCGATCGCGGCCGCTCGCAGCGGCATCGTGACGATCTTCGCCGCCGGCAACGACTACAACCTCAATAACCCGGACGCCATCGCCGGCCTCGGTTATTTCGTCCCCGAAATCGCACCGAACTGGATGACCGTCGCAGCCTTGCAGAAGAACCCGGACCTCAACAGCCCGGACCTCTACAACATCAGCACCTTCTCGTCGCGCTGCGGCTACACCGCGAGTTTCTGCGTGTCGGCACCGGGCAGCAAGATCTTCAGCGCCGTCATCGGCGGCACCAATGCCAATGACCTGACCGTGGGCTACGCCAACAAAAACGGGACTTCCATGGCGGCACCGCACGTCGCGGGTGCGGTGGCCGTGCTGATGGAACGCTTTCCGTACATGACCGGCGCCCAGGTCGCCAGCGTGCTGCGTACCACGGCCACCGACATGGGCGCACCGGGTGTCGACTCGCTGTACGGCTGGGGCATGATCAACCTGCGCAAAGGCATCGATGGCCCGGCGATGTTGGTCACCGAGCAAGACATTCCCGAGGAATTCCGCATCCAGGGGGCCTACGGTTCGAGCCAGTTTGTCGCGGACTTGCCAGGCATCGGCGCGATTATCGATGCGGGCAAACCCACCGAACGCGTGTGCAATGACGTGCATTGCGGACTGGATGTGTGGCGCAACGACATTTCCGGCCATGGCGGCCTGACCAAGCAGGGCATCGGCACGCTGGTGCTGACCGGCGCCAACACTTACGCCGGTCCGACCCTGGTCAATCAGGGCCGATTGGCAATCAACGGCTCGCTGCTCTCGGCGGTCACCGTCAACGACAGCGGGATGCTCGGCGGTAATGGCCGCATCGGCGCACTGACCGCGAAAAGCGGCGGCACCGTGGCGCCCGGCAATTCCATCGGCACCTTGCAGGTGGCGGGCGACGTGACTTTTGAGCCCGGCTCGACCTACGCCGTGGAGTTGTCGCCCACCAGCAGCGACCAGATCATCGCGGGCGGTAAAGCCGTGATCGACGGCGCGACCGTCAGCCTGTCCCTGGAAAACAGCCCGACCTTGCTGACCACCAGCGAAGTGCAATCCCTGCTCGGCAATCAATACAACATTCTGCAAGCGGCCGGCGGGATCGAAGGGCGGTTTGGCGCAGTCCTGCCGAACTACCTGTTCATCGGTGGCGCCCTTGACTACTCGGCCACTGGCATCCAGTTGGCGGTAGAGCGCAACGCAGCGTCCTTCGCCAGCGTCGGCCAGACCCCGAACCAACGCGCCGTCGCTGCCGCTGCCGAGCAACTGGGCGCGGGTAATCCGCTCTATGAAACCCTGTTGCTGTCGCCGACCGCAGCGGTCGCGCAACAAGCCTTCCAGCAACTGTCCGGTGAGATTCACCCGGCGATCGGCACGTTGCTGATCAACGACAGCCGTTACCTGCGCGATGCCGTCGGCGAACGCCTGCGTGAGCGTGATCTGTTCGATGCGGCGGCACCGACCGATGACCGCAGCAACGCCTGGGTCAAAGTCCTCGGCGCCTGGGGCAAGAGCGACGGCGGGCATGACAACTCCAGTTCCACCAGCTCCATCGGCGGCTTGCTGGCCGGTGTCGACGGTCTGATCACTGAAGATACGCGGCTCGGTTTCGTCACCGGGTATAGCGACAGTTCGTTGAGCATGGGCGATGGCACGCATTCGTCAGCCTCGGTCGACAGCTATCACTTGGGTGCCTACCTGGGCCATGAAATCGATGCACTGCGCTTGAGCGTCGGCGGCGCTTACAGCTGGCATCGCATCGATGTGAAACGTGACCTGCAATTCGGTGACGTCAGCGGCAAACAGAAATCCAAGCGCGATGCGACCACCGCCCAACTGTTTACCGAAGCGGCGTATCGCCTGGACCTGCAACCGCTGGCCCTGGAACCGTTCGCCAACCTGGCTTACGTGCACCTCAACAGCGACAGCTTCTCCGAGAAAGGTGATGCCGCGGCGCTCAAGGGTGGCGAAGACAACCGCGACGCCGTGCTCTCGACCCTCGGTTTGCGGGCGAGCAAAGCCATTGCCCTGTCTGACAAACAGCAACTGGAACTGTCCGGCACTCTGGGCTGGCAGCACAACCTGAGCAACACCGGTTCTGAAGATCACCTGGCTTTCGTGAACGGCAACACCGGGTTCAGCGTGCAGAGCGTGTCTCTGGATCGTAACGCTGCCGTCGTGGGTGCGCGGGCCGGTCTGGTAGTGGCTCGGGATGTGCGGGTGAGCCTGGACTACAACGGACTGCTGGGCTCCAGCGAGAAGGACCACGGTGTGGGGCTGACGCTCGACTGGCAGTTCTGATTCAACGCAAAGGAAGCAAACGACATGGGACTGTTCGATTACAAAAATGCGGATGGCAAGGCGTTGTACAGCGACGCCATCGCCCTGACGCTGTATGCGTACACGCCAACCGGTCAGCCGCTGCCGGCCACCGCGTGGGCGCCGATTGGCGCTGCGCAGCTGGGTTATCAAGGCAAGGTCGGTGCTCAGGGCACCTTCTTTGGCGAGAAGGACGGCTTCACCAGCGCCGAAGCCGAAGTGCTCGGCAAGTACGACACGGCGGGCAAGCTGATCGGTATCGGCATTGCCTTCCGGGGCACCGGAGGCCTGGGGTACAGCGACACCTTCGGCGACATGAAAAACAACCTGCTGGCCGCCATCGGCCCGGTGGATTACGCGACGAACTACGCGAAAAACGCCTTCGACACCTTGCTCAAGGACGTTGCCGCGTTTTCCATCGCCCATGGCCTGAGCGCCAAGGACGTCACGGTCAGCGGCCATAGCCTGGGCGGGTTGGGGGTCAACAGCCTGGCCGAGTTGAGCGGCAACAACTGGGGCGGTTTCTTCAAGGACGCCAACTACATCGCGTTCGCCTCACCGACCCAGAGCGCGACCGGCAACAACGTGTTGAACATCGGCTACGAGAACGATCCGGTGTTCCGGGTGCTCGACGGCACCACGTTCAGCACAGGTTCGCTGGGCAAGCACGATGGGCATCAGGAGTCGGCGACCAACAACATCGTCAACTTCAATGACCAATACGCCTCCACCGCACAGAACCTGGTGCCGTTCAGCATCCTCAATCCGCTGAACTGGTCGGCCCATGGCTCGTTGGGCTATGCCGACGGTTTGAACCGGGTGATCGACTCGCGTTTCTATGACCTCACCGACAAGTACTCGACGCTGATCGTCTCCAACCTGGCGGAATCGTCCCGGGGCAAAACCTGGGTCGAGGACCTCGGTCGCAGCGGCGAACCCCATACCGGCAGCACCTTCATCATCGGCACCGACAGCAACGACCTGCTTAAGGGCGGTGCCGGCAATGATTTCATCGAAGGCCGCGACGGCAACGACCGGTTCCGCGATGACGGCGGTTACAACCTTCTGCTGGGCGGCAAGGGCAGCAACACCTTCGAATTGCAGAAGCCGTTGCAGAACTTCAGCGTTGCCAACGACGGCGACGGCACCCTGTACGTGCGCGATGCCTATGGCGGCATCAGCATGACCCGCGACATCGGCGCGCTGGTGAGTAAGGAGTCGGGGTCATGGTGGGGGAGCAAGGAGGTGACTTACAGCGTCACCGCCAATGGCTTGCTCAATGGCAGTGAATTGACCCACTACAACCACTCGCTCAACGGTGACGCCTACGGCAACACACTGGCGGCCAGCGTCGACGGCGACTGGTTGTTCGGTCATGCCGGCGACGACCTGCTGCGCAGCGACAAAAGCCAGGTGACCTTCGTCGGTGGCGCGGGCAACGACGTGATGCAGGGTTCGGGTGGCAACAACACCTTCCTGTTCAGCGGCGCCTTCGGTTTTGACGCGATCAATGGCTACCAGGGCAACGACAAGCTGGTGTTCCTGGGTGTTCAGGGCGCGGGGCAGGGGTATGACTACAAGCAACACGCTTCGCAGTCGGGCCATGACACGGTTCTGAAGGTGGGCGATTTTGCCGTGACCCTGGTGGGAGTGGGACTGGACAGCCTGTCGGCTTCAGGCATCACGTTTGCGTAAAAGCTGCATGCACTAAATGCTCCGGGGCACCTCGTGAACGAGGCGTCCTGGTTGTGAGCTATCTCTGACAATTCCAACAAAAGAGAGGCAATACCAATGGGTGTGTATGACTACAAAAACTTCGGCACAGCCGATTCCAAAGCGTTGTTTACCGACGCAATGGCGATCACGCTGTATTCCTATCACAACCTCGACAATGGCTTTGCCACCGGTTACCAGCACAACGGCTTCGGCCTGGGCTTGCCGGCGACTTTGGTCACCGCGCTGCTGGGTGGCACCGATTCCCAGGGCGTGATCCCCGGCATTCCCTGGAACCCCGATTCGGAAAAAGCTGCGCTGGAGGCCGTGCAAAAAGCCGGCTGGACGCCCATCACGGCCTCGCAACTGGGTTATGACGGCAAGGTCGACGCTCGCGGAACGTTCTTCGGCGAGAAGGCCGGGTACACCAGCGCGCAGGTCGAGATCCTCGGGAAGTACGATGCTCAAGGCCATCTCACCGAAATCGGCATCGCCTTTCGCGGCACCAGCGGGCCGCGAGAAACCTTGATCGGCGACTCCATCGGCGACGTGATCAACGATCTTCTGGCGGCCTTCGGTCCCAAGGATTATGCGAAAAACTATGTGGGCGAAGCCTTCGGCAATCTGCTCGGCGACGTCATGGCATTTGCCCAGGCCAATGGCCTGTCAGGTAAAAACGTGCTGGTCAGCGGCCACAGCCTCGGCGGGCTGGCGGTCAACAGCCTGGCGGACTTGAGCACGGACAAGTGGTCCGGGTTCTACAAGGATTCCAACTACATCGCCTACGCGTCCCCGACCCAGAGCAGCACCGACAAAGTGCTCAACGTCGGCTATGAAAACGACCCGGTGTTTCGGGCCCTCGACGGTTCATCCTTCAACCTGTCGTCGGTGGGTGTGCACGATGCCGCCAAGGCCTCGGCGACCGATAACATCGTCAGCTTCAACGACCACTACGCCTCGACCGTGTGGAATGTGCTGCCGTTCTCCATCCTCAACATCCCGACCTGGATCTCGCACTTGCCGACCGCTTATGGCGACGGCATGAACCGGGTGATCGAATCGAAGTTCTACGACCTCACCAGCAAGGACTCGACGATCATCGTCGCGAACCTCTCGGACCCGGCGCGCGCCAACACCTGGATTCAGGACCTCAATCGCAACGCCGAAACCCACAAGGGCAGCACCTTCATCATCGGCAGCGACGGCAACGACCTGATTCAGGGCGGCAAGGGCAACGACTACCTGGAGGGCCGTGAGGGTAACGACACCTTCCGTGACGGCGGCGGCTACAACATCCTGTTGGGGGGCAAGGGCAACAACGTGCTGGACTTGCAGCAGTCGGTGAAGAATGTCGACTTTGCCAATGACGGTGCCGGCAACCTCTATGTTCGTGATGCCAATGGCGGCATCAGCATCACCCGGGACATCGGCAGCATTGTCACCAAGGAACCGGGGTTCTTGTGGGGGTTGTTCAAGGATGACGTGACGCACAGCGTGACGGCCAATGGACTTGCCGTCGGCAACAACCTGACGTCATACGCGTCATCGGTGAAGGGCGGCGCGGGGGCCGATACGCTCAAGGCGCATGCGACGGGCGACTGGCTGTTTGGTCTGGACGGCAACGATCATTTGATCGGCGGCAAGGGCAACGATGTGTTGGTGGGCGGGGCGGGGAATGACCTGATGGAATCGGGGGGCGGGATTGATACGTTCCTGTTCAGCGGTGCGTTTGGTCAGGACCGGGTGGTGGGGTATCAGGCGAACGACAAGCTGGTATTTCTCGGGGTTCAGGGGGTCGTGCCGAATGATGACTATCGGGCTCATGCCACGGCGGTGGGGCAGGATACGCTGCTGACATTTGGTGGGGATTCGGTGACGTTGGTGGGGGTTGGGCTGGAGAGTTTGTCTGGCTCCGGGATCGTAATCGCCTGACGTTGATTTGCCGCCGGTAAGGGCCTCTTCGCGGGCAAGCCTCGCTCCTACAGGGTTGTGCGATTCCTTTTAGGAGCGAGGCTTGCCCGCGAAGAACGATAACCCGGTTTTCAGTCTTCCTCGCGAACCGTCGCCACGTCGTCGGCATTGACCTTCACTTTCGCGCCGGAAATATCCTCAAATTCGTAAAACCCGTCCTTGGTCTTGGTTTTCGGCATGTCCTTGGTCAAATACTGGGTGCCGTTCTGCAACGTCACGACTGTTGGCGTGGAGCAACCGGCCAGGGCCAGGAAGGCCGCCGCTGCCAAGGGCAAACCCAGAGTCTTGATATTCATACCCACCTCTCAACTGCATAAAAAAAGCCGCTATGCCGGTTGGTGCCGTGGATTGGCAGAAAGTTCGATGGCCACCTGAAAATAGCCAAATAGCGCCGCCGCTTATCCTTTTCCGTTTGCACCGGAGTCGCTGTAGCTGGTATCTGTACGCATAACCAGTACTCGCACGCCATGGCCCTTTCTCCAGTGACTGCAAATCCTCTCGACGACCCGTTCTATTACCTGAACAACTTCATGCAAGTGCTTGATTGGCTTGAGCATCGCTATGCCGATGTACTGAGCGTCGAGGAGCAGGTCTTCATCCGCGATTTCCGTCGACAACCTCGTGAGTCGCGGGCGCTGCTGGTCAGGATGGTGATGCGCAAGGGCCTGCATTTCAGGGCTGGCAAATTGAGTTACGTCGAGATTGGCGACATTGCCAGTGCTGCCGAGCCATTGCTGGCGTCAGGCTGGATCTCTGCGCAATCGCCGCTACAGATCGAGGAACTGTTCGACGTTCTGCTCAAGGCCGAGATTCTTTACTGCTTCGGTGCCGCCATCGAGCAACCCAAAGGCAAGAAGACCGAATGGCTGGCGACCCTGAGCGAGCAGTTCTGCGAGGCGCAAAGCTTCGCGCAATGGTGCCCGCAACTGAACGACCGGCTGTTCACGCTGACCATCATGGACCTGTGCGATCGCTTGCGGCTGATGTTCTTCGGCAACCTGTATCAGGACTGGTCGGAGTTCGTGCTGGCCGACCTCGGCATCTTTACCTATGAAAAAGTCGAATTCTGTGCCGAATCCCGGGGCCTGCGCAGCCGTGAAGACGTGGACGCCTGCCTGTTCCTGCACCAATGCCAGCAACGTTTCGAGGCCGGCGAGGCGGTGGCAGATATTGTCGAGCAGATCAACGGGCTGGCGCTCGACAACCCGTGGTTGCAACGCCGTCGCGGCAAGCTGTTGTTCCAGATCGGTCAGTACTGCGAACGCATCACGGATTTTTCCACGGCGCTGACGATTTACCGCGACTGCGCCTATCCCGGCGCTCGGGTGCGGCTGATTCGTGTGCTGGAACGCTGTGGTGAATATCAGTTGGCCTTGCATCTGGCCACTCAAGCTGAGCAACAACCGGAAAGCGCCACCGAGCATCAGCATGTGCTGCGTGTGTTGCCCAGGCTGCGGCGTAAACTGGGCGGCCCGGCAATGAAGCGCCCATCTCCCCGTGAAATGCTGCGCCTGGACCTTCAGTTGTCCAGGACCGATCCGGCGCTGTCGGTCGAATTTCATGTTCAGGCGCACCTGGCGGAGGATTTGGCGCCGGTGCATTACGTCGAGAACAGTCTGATCAACTCGCTGTTTGGCCTGTTGTGCTGGCCGGCGATTTTTGCTCCGTTGCCGGGGGCGTTTTTCCACCCGTTCCAGCGCGGGCCGGTGGACCTGCTCAACGAAGACTTCCATGCACGTCGAGCAGATGAGTTTCAGGCCTGTCTGGCCGAACTCGAGGACGGGCGTTATATCCAGACCATCCGTGAACGTTACGTCGCCAAGTGGGGCGTGCAGTCACCTTTCGTGTTCTGGGGCGCGCTGAGCGAAGAATTGCTGGATCAGGCGCTTGACTGCCTGCCCGCCGAACACCTCAAACACTGGTTCAATCGCCTGTTGCTGGACATCAAGGCCAACAGGGCCGGCATGCCCGACCTGATCCAGTTCTGGCCGCAGCACAAGACCTACCGCATGATCGAAGTCAAAGGCCCCGGCGATCGCCTGCAAGACAACCAATTACGCTGGCTGGAGTTCTGTCACGAACACCAGATGCCGATCGCCGTCTGCTACGTGCAATGGGCGGAGCAGAGCGCTTGAGCTACAGCATTGCGGTGCGGGCGCTGTGTGAATTCACCGCCAAGGTCGGCGACCTCGACCTGCGTTTCACGCCGTCGCCGACCGCACTGGAGGGCATCGTCGGGCATCGCACCGTGGCCTCGCGTCGAAGCGAGGGTTATCAAAGTGAAGTCGCCCTGGAAGGCCTGTTTAAAACGTTGAAGGTCAAGGGCAGGGCGGACGGCTACGACCCGGCGCAAAACTGCCTGGAAGAAGTCAAAACCTATCGCGGCGACCTGAGCAAGCAACCGGCCAACCACCGGAAATTGCACTGGGCACAAGCGAAGGTCTACGGATGGCTGATGTGCCAGAAGCTGGAGCTGGCGCAGATCAATCTGGCGCTGGTGTACTTCGACATCGTCAGCGAAAAGGAAACCTGCCTGGTCGAGGCCTTCAGCGCCGGGGAGCTGCAGTCGTTCTTCGAGCATCATTGCGCGCTGTTCCTGCAATGGGCCGAGCAGGAAATGGCCCATCGCGACGCGCGCAATCACGCGGCACAGCAATTGGCGTTTCCCCATGACGACTTTCGTCCGGGGCAACGGCACTTGGCGGAATCGGTGTTCAAGGCGGTCAGCACCGGTCGATGCCTGATGGCTCAGGCGCCGACCGGCATCGGCAAGACCGTGGGCACGCTGTTTCCGATGCTCAAGGCCCTGGCGCCGCAGCAATTGGACAAGGTGTTCTTTCTCACGGCGAAAACACCGGGGCGCAAACTGGCGCTGGATGCCGCGCAAGTGATCCTTGATAGCGCCGCTGCGCCGCCGCTGCGGGTGCTGGAGATGATCGCCCGGGACAAGGCCTGCGAGCACCCGGACAAAGCCTGTCACGGTGAATCCTGCCCGTTGGCCCAAGGTTTTTACGACCGTTTGCCGGCCGCCCGCCAGGCCGCCAGTGAACTCCGCCTGTTGAATCAGGACGCATTGCGCCAAGTGGCATTGGCGCATGAAGTCTGCCCTTATTACCTGAGCCAGGAAATGGCACGCTGGGCAGACGTGGTGGTCGCCGACTACAACTACTATTTCGATTTCAGTGCGTTGCTGTTCGGGTTGGCCCAGGCCAATAACTGGAAAGTCGCGGTGTTGGTGGATGAGGCGCACAACCTGGTGGAACGCGGCCGGCAGATGTACAGCGCCACGCTCGATCAGTCGACCCTCAATGGGGTACGAAAAACCGCACCGGACGCCCTGAAAAAACCGTTGCAGCGGGTAAATCGCGAGTGGAATGCCCTGCATAATCTGCAATTGGCGCCGTATCAGGCATACGACAAGGCACCGGAAAAACTCCTCCTGGCGCTGTCGTCGTGCAGCGCGAGCATCGGCGATTATCTCAACGATTATCCACAGGGCCTGGACAGCGCCCTACAGAGTTTTTACTTCGATATGCTGCAGTTTTGCCGGGTGGCCGAACTCTTCGATGAGCAGTTTCTGTTCGACATCAGCAAGCGTGACCTTGAGCGCAAACAACACCTGTCGCAACTGTGCCTGCGCAACGTGGTGCCGGCCGGTTTCATCCGCCCACGCCTGACGGCTGCGCGCAGCACGGTGCTGTTTTCCGCGACGCTCAGTCCTCGGCATTATTACGCGGACCTGCTGGGTACGCCGCCGGATACGGTGTGGATCGATGTCGAATCACCGTTCCATGCCGACCAGTTGAAAGTGCACATCGTCAGCCAGATATCGACCCGATTCGTCCACCGTCAGGCGTCCCTCGAACCGATTGTCGAACTGATCGCCCGGCAATTCAGCCAACGCCCCGGCAACTACCTGGCATTTTTCAGCAGCTTTGATTATTTGCAGCAAGTGGCGCAGTTACTGGCCGAGCGACACCCGCAGATCACCCTGTGGTCGCAGTCCAGGGGAATGACGGAAGGGCAACGCCAGGCCTTTCTCGATCAGTTCACCGTGCATAGCCAAGGTATTGGTTTTGCGGTGTTGGGCGGAGCGTTCGGTGAAGGTATCGACTTGCCCGGCGCACGCCTGATCGGCGCGTTCATTGCCACCCTGGGGCTGGCGCAACTCAATCCGGTCAACGAACAGATGAAGCATCGAATGGCGGCGATTTTCGGCGCCGGTTATGACTACACCTACCTGTATCCCGGGGTGCAGAAAGTGGTGCAGGCGGCAGGAAGGGTGATCCGCACTCAGCAGGATCAAGGGGTGGTGATGTTGATTGATGACCGGTTCGGCGACAGCAAGGTCAAACACTTGCTGCCGCGTTGGTGGTCGGTCGAGCAGGCACATTTGACCTTTGTTACGTAGGACCTTTTACCTTTTAAAACAAAGATATATCTTGAAAGAAACACGCATTTGAACAAACGGTGAAACAGCGCTTTATTCAAGGGGCAGGCAATCACTTTCAGCCAGCTCTTTGATAAGGAAATCAAGGCATGTCTTCCGCACCGAACTTCAACTACACCTACACTTCTGAGCAGGTCACTGCCGCGTTCAATGCAATCAAAACCACACTGTTTCGCGGTATCACGGCCGAGGAAACGCCCAAAATCCTGGTGGTCGCCGGGCTTGAAGGCTCGGGTAAAACCTTCCTTCTGGAAAACACACTCCTGCCGACCCGGCGCTACGACAAATATGTTCGTCTCTACCTGCCCGAATACCGACAAAAGCACCCTCAATACGCGGAGATGATCAAGCTCGGCGTCCTGCATGCGTATGAACATACCGAAGCTTTCGTCCGAGAGCTCTGCGCCAGGATTTTCACCGAAGCCTTCACGCTCAAATACAACATCATCATGGAGTGTGCGTTCGACAGCATCGATTTCGCGACATTTCCGCCACTGGCGACGGCGTCCGGCTATCAGTTCGAAACGCATATCGTTGGCTGCACGCTGGAGTTCACTCACGTATCGAGCATCAAAAGAGCCTTCAAAAGCCTGGAAAACCGCGAGCTGGAAAGGTTTGTCACGCTACCGACGCTGGAGGCTTCCATGAGGAATGTGCAAGCGGTCATCCTGGCCTTCGAAACCGCGTCCAAGGCGGTCGACCGTTCACAAATCACTATTTATGAACGCGGGTTCGGGGCGCTGAAAGAGCGCATCTCGCGTGCTCATATCACTTACTCCACAACCGCTGGCGCGACGCCATCCACGGCGCCCACGGTGTACAGCGCCTATGCCAGCATCATCAATAATCATGTCCACACCCTGATAGAACGGGACGAGATGGTAAAAGAATGCCACTTGGCGTTACTCAAAACCCAGACGTACGCCCAGCTTGTCCCTGACGTTGTTTACAACGACCTGTACGCCTACATCGTCAAATACGTGTACCGATAAGCAGGCGAACCCACTCGGCAGCGAAGCGATGGCAGTCTCCCGGCCAGCGAGCGGTCAGCAACTGGCCATCTCGGACGACGAAACCTCGTAGTGGCTGTTCCGCCGAATCACGCCCAGCTGCGCGTCATCAGCAACGGGTTCAATAGGCCGAAGCCGATGTCCACCAGGCGCGAGTCGGCGTAGGCCGGCAATCCCTCGGGTGACGCAAAGCGCACCTCGATGCCGGCCTGGCGCATGGCTTGCCATGGAACGCTGCTTTCAGTGGGATCGTAGTCTGACGTGGGCAACAGAATCAGGATCATCGGGGCGCCTTGAATGGGCCAGGAATGGCGTTTGGCGTCGAGAATAGGTGGTCTGAACGCTACGCTCCAGTGCTCGACCGTTTTCTGGCTTACCAAACCCACGGTTTGTCGCATACTCCACAAAACAATAATCGCAGGTGTGATCGATGAGTGATAACCAGTCCAAAACCAACTCCATCGAGGAAATGCGCTTTCGCCTGCTGATTGATTCTGTGGTGGACTATGCGATCTACATGATTGATCCCGATGGCATCATCACCAGCTGGAACGCGGGCGCCAAACGTTTCAAGGGGTATGAGGAGGCGGAGATCCTCGGTCAGCACTTTTCGCGATTTTATACCGAAGAAGATCGCGCTATCGGTCTGCCCCGGCGTGCACTGGACACGGCGATCCGCGAAGGTCGTTTCGAAGGCGAAGGCTGGCGGGTTCGCAAGGACGGCACGCACTTTTGGTGCCACGTGGTGATCGATCCGATTCGCGACCCGGCGGGCAAGCTGTTGGGTTTCGCCAAAATCACCCGGGACCTCACCGACCGCAAAATGGCCGAAGAGACCCTCAAGCAAAGCGAGCAGCAGTTTCGGTTACTGGTTCAAAGCGTCACAGACTACGCCATCTACATGCTCGCCCCGGACGGACGCCTGACCAACTGGAATCAAGGCGCCCAGCGCATCAAGGGTTACCGGCCCGAAGAAGTCATTGGCCAGCATTTTTCGATCTTCTATACCCCCGAAGACCGCGAAGCCGGGGAGCCGCAACGCGCGTTGGAGACGGCGACACGAGAGGGTCGCTTCGAAAACAAGGCCTGGCGCGTGCGCAAGGACGGGACGCGGTTCTTTGCCCATGTCGTGGTCGATCCGATCTGGGGGGAGACGGGCACGTTGCTGGGCTTTGCCAAAATTACCCGGGACATCACCGAGGCCACACAAGCACAGAAGGTTTTGGAACAAACCCGTGAAGCGCTGTTCCAGGCGCAGAAGATGCAGGCCATCGGCCAACTCAGTGGCGGGATCGCCCACGATTTTAATAATCTGCTGACCGTCATCCTTGGCAACCTGGAAATCGTCCGTAAACGCGTGGGAGACAATCCGAAAGTCACTCGATTGGTGGACAACGCGACCCAGGGTGCCTTGCGTGGTGTGTCCCTGACTCAACGCATGCTGGCTTTCGCCCGACGTCAGGAGCTCAAGTCCGAATCCGTCGAGATACCCGCGCTGATAGAAGGGATCAGCGGCCTGTTGCGCAGCGCCCTCGGACCTTCCGTACAGCTCGAAACCCGTTTTCCCCCCGATCTCGTTCCGGTCATGGCCGATGTCAATCAACTCGAACTGGCCGTGCTGAACCTCGCCACCAATGCCCGGGATGCCATGCCCAACGGCGGCAAAATCGTCATCGGCACCCGGACGGAAGAAGTCTGCGATCAATCAACGTTATTGCTGGAGCCCGGCCGCTATGTGTGCCTGAGTGTCGCCGATACGGGAGAGGGCATGGATGAGACCACCCTGGCCTCGGCCATGGACCCGTTCTTCACCACAAAAGGGGTGGGCAAAGGCACGGGGCTGGGGTTGTCGATGGTGCATGGCTTTATCGAGCAATTGGGCGGGCGATTCGTTCTCAAGAGCCAGAAGGACATAGGCACGACTGCCGAACTGTGGATACCGGTCGCCACGTCTGCTTCGGTCAACAAACCCGCTGCAGCGGAGGTGCAAGCACCGTCAGTGGATCAATTGTGCGTATTGATCGTGGACGATGACAGCCTGGTGTTGACCAGTACCGGCCTGTTGCTTGAGGACCTTGGCCACCGGGTGATCAGTGCGGTGTCCGGCGCACAAGCGCTTGAGCTGTTCGAACTCGAGCAGGACATTGACCTGGTCATTACCGACATGGCGATGCCACAAATGAATGGTGCGCAACTGGCGAGGGTCCTCCGAACCTTGAAACCAGGGCTGCCGATTATCCTCGCCACGGGTTATGCCGACCGCCTGGAAGGCTTCGCGATCGAACTCCCGCGCCTGTCCAAACCCTTCACCCAACTCAATCTGGTGGAAGTCATAGCCCTGGCCATGAAGTGACCGGGGTTACGCTCAACCGTCCGCGTTCTTCTTGAAGCCGCGCAAGTTCATGGCACACAGGCAAAACTGCAACACGATCAGTGCGTAGGCTTGGGTCTGGTAACCCCAAATCACCCACAAAATATTGCTGGCAATAAAGAAGCTGAAGCCCCACACCCTGCGCGATGGTTTTTGCGACCCGATCAACCACGCCGCCAACACCGTGACCAGCATCGCCGGCCATTGCACCCAATCGAGAGAATCCATCCGCGTTCCTTGAAAGTCAGCATTTGTACATGAAGGACCACGAAGGCAAGCCACCGTTCGAGCGATTTGCATCAACACGGCGTTGAAATCCGGATGAACTTTGTCCAGGCAGCTTTCTTCTAAACGCTTTCCCTATCCTCGTGTGACTTCCGTGCCAAGAATACTGACCGAGCCACCGGCCGAAGACGCCCTCGGCGAACACAACGCCAAGATGTTCGGTTCACCCAAGGAGCGCCTGGATTTCTACCGTCGGGAAATCCAGTACGAAACCAGCATCCTGGCCAATCGAACCGACGCTTACCTGGCGGCGCAATCGTTTCTGGTGATTGCCTTTGCATCCTGCATGTCCAACCTCAATCCCGAGTGGGGAAAACTCTTCACCCTGGTGGTGCCGCCGTTCCTCGCGCTGCTGGGCCTGCTCAGTTCGCTGAACGCCTGGCCGGGTATTCGTGCGGCCTACGACATCATCGATCACTGGCACTTCAAGCAGAGTGAGTTGTTGCGCAGCGAGCCACTGATGGGGCTGGCTTACGATGACTCACCGCTGTTCAGTGAAATGGAATCGTCCCACAAGGGGTATCGCAAATCGTTGTTGTTTTCGGTGCGCACGCCGTGGATCTTCGCGACGTTCTGGGTGTTGCTGGGCAGTTATGCGGTTTACATCCAGATCACCAACCCCGGCGGCTGAACCGCAGACTACAACGCCCGGCAACCGCCGGGCGTCTATTGATTCGAGTTCAGGCCCGGTCTTCGAGCTGCTGGCGCAACCGGTGGGAGTTGTTCACGGACATCGGGATTGGTGGGAAATCCGCGTTGAGCAAGCGCAAATGCTCGATCGCTTCCTGAAACTTTAGATCAGCCTTCCTGCGCATCGCCTGATAGCGCTCAAACCGTTCCAGGTCCATAGGGCAGACCTCAAGCATTTCAAAGGCGCCGCGGCTCAGCGACTGGGCTTCCTCAAACATCTGGCGATTGCATTCCAAGGCGAACGCCCGGCAGGCTTTGATTTGATCGGGGGTTGAACAGTGAATCATGACCGGCACCTTAATTTGCTTGAGGTCCCTTTTAAACGGCATCGTTGCCACAGTGGAACCGAACCTGTCGGGTTCCGACGTGCAGAAAAAAACAGGCGGAATTAAGGTTGTGACTATCGGGTTGCACAGGGATTTCAAATTTTTTAAAGCGAAAATTCGTTCGAATCACCCTTAAATACGCAGGCAAAAAATCAAATAACCTGTTTCTTACGCCTTTCATAGCGGGCGAGGGTGGGTTGCGTGCTGATGCCGTGGATCAGAATGCTCAAGGCGACCACGGACAAGGTAAGGTCCATACACAGCGTCGACACCGACTGGCCGAGCCCGTGATTCAAGGCGTAGAACAAGTAATACAGACTGCCGATGCCGCGGATGCCGAACCAGCCGATCAACATTCGTTGCCGCCAATCGAGCAATCGGCCCCACGGCATCACGGCGACACTCAAAGGGCGAATCAGGCAAAACAACACCCCGCCGACCAGCAGCGCGCGCCAGTCCCAGTGAGCGATCAGCACGACGCCAAGCAGCGTCACCAGAAACACTTCCATGGCCCGCTCCACGAGACTGCCAAAGGCGAGCATGTCACCCATCATGATGCCCGCGGCGACCTGGGGGTTTTCAAGGTTGTCGGTATCGCCATGCACCGCGTGTTGCAGTTCGACGTTCTGGTGACCGACAACGGTCTGGACCAAATGCTCGGCCGGGAGCTCGGCATTGCCCGAGGTGCTGACTTCCTCTTGCCGCAATCCGAGGCCAGCGGCGAACACCGATAGAAACCCATAGGCGTGGATAGACTCGGCCCCGACATACGCCAAGGCAATCAAGGCGAGCGCGAGGTAATCGTTCGGGGACAACGTGCTGTCATCGTTCTTGATCCGCAGTGCCAAGGTCAGGCGCCCGATGCCGCGTCCCATCCAGTAACCTGTCAGCAAACCGGCCGGTACAGCCCAGATCAGGCTGCGTAGCACCCAGTCGCCAAACCAGCCGGGGTTACCCTCGTGTTGCAGCAGGAGCAGGCCGAGGATCACGAACGGAAACGCAATTCCGTCATTGAGCCCGGCTTCACCTGAGAGGCCAAACCGCACGCTGTCGTCATCCCGCGCGTCGTTGACCTGGACCAGCGCGGCGAGCACCGGATCGGTGGGGGCCAGGATCGAGCCGATCAGCACTGACACGCCCCACGACAGTTGCAGCGCGTAATGCAGCAACAAGCAGACGCCGACAATGGTCAACAGCATGACCGGGCCGGCCAGGCCGAACGCGATCCGCCAGTTTTTATGCTTGAGCGGCGAGCGCAATTTCAGGCCGCAGACAAACAATGAAAAGAGCACCGCGACTTCCGTCAGGTGCTCCATCCAGATCGAAGCGTCAGCGGTGTCCAGCTTCAACAGCCCGAACCCGGCCGGCCCGATGGCTGCGCCCAGCACCAGGCACACCGCAGACGTGGTCACCGGCATCCATCGCAGGTAGGACGAGGTCAGCGCCAGCGTCAGGAGCACGGCACCCAACACGGCCACCCATAAAATGAAACTCATGCTCAGTTCTCGCTGGGGGGGACCGCGTTTTTGGGCCGCTTTGGATCAACCGACCGTCGCGCGCAGGTACTCAGGCGTCAGCACGTTGAACCACAGCACAATCATCTCTACCAGAATAGTCACCAATACCAGAAGCCCGAGACCCCAGACGCACGCCGCGTTCAGCAGGCCTTGTTCCTTGCGCTCGTGCATGAACGTCGGCAGGCCAAAAAATATCAAGAACGTCGAGTAAAGGGACGCCGCGCCCAGTACCGCAACCGAATCCACCAAAATCCCCTTTTGGAGCGAGCCTGGTCGGAAAAACAGTGTGTCAGTCGACATATTCATTACTGACACGTCGCCTTCGTGAGCAGACTCGTTGCCACAGGGGATTTGCGGTGTTGATCCGGAGGTGTCAGGCCTTGAGGTTGACCAAGCTGCGCTCCATTCGCGCCAAACCTTCTTCCAGCAACGCCCGTGGGCAGCCGAAGTTCAGGCGCACGAACTGGCGGGCGTTGTCGCCGAAATCCAGGCCGGGGCTGAGGCCGACTTTGGCCTGGTCGAGGAAGAACTGCTGCGGGTTGTCCAGCCCCAGCGCCGAGCAATCGAGCCACGCCAGATACGTCCCCTGCGGGATGTTCATCATTACACCCGGCAAACGCGTGCGAACCGCTTCCACCAGATAATCCCGATTGCCTTGCAGGTACGCCTTCAATCCCGCCAGCCACGGGCCGCCTTCGCTGTAGGCCACGCGCGTTGCTTCCATGCCCAGCGGGTTGACGCTGTCGACCATGCCGCAACGGGCATGATTGACCCGCGCACGCAACGCCGAGTCTTGAATAATCATGAAGGAGGTTTTCAGCCCCGCGATGTTGTAAGCCTTGCTCGCCGACATCAAGGTGATGGTGCGCTTGGCGATCTGCGGGCTGAGCGATGCTGTGGGAATGTGCACGCGGTCGTCGAAGCACAGTTCGGCATGAATCTCGTCGGAGATGATCCACGCGTTGTGTTCCAGGCAGATGTCGGCCAGCGCTTGCAGTTCTTCCCGTGGGAAAACCTTGCCCAGCGGGTTATGCGGGTTGCTCAGCAGCAGCGCGCCGCCGCCGGTCAGTGCCTTGCTCAAGGTTGTGAGCGGCGTGTCATACGTGCCGTCACCCAACGCGTCGAATTCCAGTTCAACCTTGTTCAAGCCCCAATGACCTGGTGCATGACGCAGCGGCGGGTAGTTCGGCACCTGAACCACGACGTTCTGTTGCGGCTCGACCAGCGCCTTCAGCGCCATGTTGAAGCCCGACTCCACGCCCGGCAGGAAGATCAGTTCCTCCGGCAGTACGCGCCAGGCGTATTTGTTCCAGAGGTCGGCCACGATGGCGGCGCGCAAATCGTCCTGAGGCACGCTATAGCCGACCATCGGGTGTTCCAGGCGTTTACGCAGGGCTTCAAGGATGACCGGCGGCGCGGCGAAGTCCATGTCGGCGACCCACATCGGCAACACGTCGGCCGGGTAGCGGCTCCACTTGGTACTGCCGGTGTTGTGGCGGTCAAACACCTGATCAAAATCGAAGGTCATGCTCAGTCTCATAAAGGCCGGTTGAATATGGCGCCCATGATAATCGCCAAGCCCTGTGGGAGCGAGCCTGCTCGCGATGGCGGTGGGTCATTTAACATCTATGCAAGTAGAACCGCCGCTATCGCGAGCAGGCTCGCTCCCACAGGTTTGGTGTGATGGCTGACATCCGGATTGCCCGATGGTCGGTTTTCATGCAGTCAGTTCTCCCATTGGCTAACGTTTCAAGTGTCGGTACCCACGCTACCGCCACCGTGATCGTCCAGAAAAACCCGGCAAAAGTACCGGGTATCCACCTGATCAGGAGTGCACGATGGACCTCAACCGTCGTCAGTTCTTCAAGGTCGCCGGTATCGGCCTTGCGGGCTCGAGCCTCGGCGCGCTGGGCATGCTTCCCGCGCCTGCCTTCGCCGAGCAGGTACGCCATTTCAAACTCGCCCACACCCATGAAACCCGCAACACCTGCCCGTACTGCTCGGTCGGCTGCGGGTTGATCATGTACAGCCAGGGCGATACCGCCAAGAACGTCGCGCAAAGCATCATCCACATCGAAGGTGATGCCGATCACCCGGTCAACCGCGGCACCCTGTGCCCCAAAGGCGCGGGCCTGCTGGACTTCATTCATAGCCCCGGGCGCCTGCAATATCCGCAGGTGCGCAAGCCCGGCAGCACCGAATGGACGCGCATCTCCTGGGATGAGGCGATGGATCGCGTTGCCGACCTGATGAAGGCCGACCGCGATGCCCACTTCATCGAGAAGAATGACCAGGGCCAAACGGTAAACCGCTGGCTGACCACCGGTTTCCTCGCGGCCTCGGCGGCGTCCAACGAAGCGGGTTACATCACCCACAAGGTCATTCGCAGTCTCGGCATGCTGGCGTTTGATAACCAGGCGCGTGTCTGACACGGTCCGACGGTGGCAAGTCTTGCCCCGACGTACGGCCGTGGTGCCATGACCAATACCTGGACCGATATCGCCAACGCGAATCTGATCCTGGTGATGGGCGGCAACGCAGCAGAAGCGCACCCGTGCGGTTTCAAATGGGTGACCGAAGCCAAGGCGCACAACAAGGCGCGGCTGATCGTGGTCGATCCGCGTTTTACCCGGACCGCCTCGGTGGCCGACTATTACGCGCCGATTCGCACCGGCACCGACATCGCCTTCATGGGCGGGCTGATCAATTACCTGCTGACCGAGGACAAAATCCAGCACGAGTACGTGCGCAATTACACCGACGTGTCGTTTATCGTCAAAGCGGGGTATGGCTTCGAGGACGGCATCTTCAGCGGTTACGACGCCGCCAAGCGCAGCTACACCGACAAATCCGGCTGGGGGTACGAGCTGGGCGAGGACGGTTTCGTCAAAACCGACCCGAGCCTGCAAGACCCGCATTGCGTGTACCAGCTGATGAAGCAGCATTACAGCCGCTACAACATCCAGTTGGCCAGCCAGATCTGCGGCATGCCAGTCGATGCCATGCAGAAGATCTGGGAAGAAATCGCCACGTGCTCGCAACCGGGCAAGACCATGACGATTCTTTATGCGCTCGGCTGGACACAGCACTCGATCGGCTCGCAAATCATCCGCAGCGCGGCGATGGTGCAGCTGCTGTTGGGCAACGTCGGCATGCCGGGCGGGGGCGTCAATGCCTTGCGCGGGCACTCCAACATCCAGGGCCTGACCGACCTCGGGCTGCTGTCCAACTCATTGCCGGGCTACCTGACCCTGCCGGGCGACGCTGAGCAGGATTACACCGCCTACATCACCAAGCGCACGCAAATGCCGTTGCGTCCCGGGCAGCTGTCCTATTGGCAGAATTACAGCAAATTCCACGTCAGCCTGATGAAAGCCTGGTACCGCGACAACGCCACGCTCGAGAACAACTGGGCCTACGACTACTTGCCGAAGCTGGACATTCCCAACTACGACATCCTCAAAGTGTTCGACCTGATGGGCCAGGGCAAGGTCAACGGCTACCTCTGCCAGGGCTTCAACCCCATCGCGGCGTTGCCCGACAAAAACCGCGTGATGGCGGCACTGGCCAAGCTGAAATGGCTGGTGGTGATGGACCCGCTGTCCACCGAAACCTCGGAGTTCTGGCGCAATGTCGGTCCGTACAACGATGTGGAAACCGCCGGTATCCAGACCGAAGTGATTCGCCTGCCCACCACCTGTTTCGCCGAAGAGGACGGCTCGCTGGTCAACAGCAGCCGCTGGCTGCAATGGCACTGGAAGGGCGCCGACGGCCCGGGCGAGGCACGCACCGACGTGCAGATCATGAGCGAGCTGTTCCTGCGGCTGCGCCAGCGCTATCAAGCCAACGGCGGCGCTTATCCCGACCCGATCCTCAAACTGTCATGGCCGTACAAGATCGCCGACGAACCCTCGCCGGAAGAACTGGCGCGAGAAATCAATGGCTATGCCATTACCGATTTCACCGACGCCACCGGCGCAACGATCAAGAGCAACGCGCAACTCGCCGGTTTCGGCCAGCTCAAGGACGACGGCAGCACCGCGTCCGGCTGCTGGATTTTCTGCGGCAGCTGGACCGAGACGGGCAATCAGATGGCACGGCGCGACAACAGCGACCCTTACGGCATGCATCAACATCTGGGCTGGGCCTGGGCCTGGCCGGCCAACCGGCGGATTCTCTACAACCGCGCTTCGGCCGACCCGCAAGGCAAGCCATGGGATGAGAAAAAGCGCCTGGTGTGGTGGAACGGCAAAGCCTGGGGCGGCACCGATGTGCCGGACTTCAAGGCCGACTCGCCGCCGGAAGCCGGGATGAATCCGTTCATCATGAACCCAGAAGGCATCGCGCGGTTTTTCGCCGTCGACAAGATGAACGAGGGTCCATTCCCCGAGCACTATGAGCCGTTCGAAACGCCGATCGGCATCAACCCGCTGCACCCGGAAAACAAGAAAGCCACCAGCAACCCGGCGGCACGGATCTTCGATTCGGTGTGGGATTCCCTCGGCGTGGCCAAAGACTATCCCTATGCGGCGACAAGCTACCGGCTGACCGAGCATTTCCACTTCTGGAGCAAGCATTGCAAGCTCAACGCGATTTCCCAACCCGAGCAATTCGTCGAGATCGGTGAAGTGCTGGCGAAGGAGAAAGGCATTGTGGCCGGCGACCGGGTCCGGGTCAGCTCCAAGCGCGGGCATATCGAAGCCGTGGCGGTGGTGACCAAGCGGATTCGTCCGCTGCAGGTCAACAATCAAGTGGTGCACCAGATCGGTATCCCGCTGCACTGGGGTTTTACCGGCCTCACGCGCCACGGTTACTTGACCAACACCCTGGTGCCGTTCCTCGGCGATGGCAACACTCAGACCCCGGAATCCAAGTCATTCCTGGTCAACGTGGAGAAAGTCTAAATGGCCAGCCAAGACATCATCGCCCGTTCGGCCACCACCACCGTGCCGTCGTCGGTACGCAATCAGGAAGAAGTGGCCAAGCTGATCGACACTACCAAGTGCATCGGCTGCAAGGCCTGTCAGGTCGCCTGCTCGGAATGGAACGAGCTGCGCGACGAGGTCGGCCACAACCTCGGCACCTACGACAACCCTCAGGACCTGAGCGCAGAAACCTGGACCTTGATGCGCTTCACCGAGCATGAAACCGACGCCGGCAACCTCGAATGGCTGATCCGCAAGGACGGCTGCATGCACTGTGCCGAGCCCGGTTGCCTGGCGGCGTGCCCGAGCCCGGGGGCGATCATCAAGCACGCCAATGGCATCGTCGATTTCGATCAGGACCATTGCATCGGCTGCGGCTATTGCATCACCGGCTGCCCATTCAACATTCCACGGATCTCGCAAAAGGATCATAAGGCCTACAAATGCACGCTGTGCTCGGATCGGGTGGAAGTGGGGCTGGAGCCGGCCTGCGTGAAGACCTGCCCGACCGGCGCGATTGTTTTCGGCAGTAAGGAAGACATGAAGGAACACGCCGCCGAACGCATCGTCGACCTGAAAAGTCGTGGCTTTGAACACGCCGGTCTGTACGACCCCGAGGGCGTGGGCGGTACGCACGTCATGTACGTGCTGCATCACGCGGACACGCCGACGCTCTACGCCGGTTTGCCGAGCAGCCCGACAATCAGCCCGCTGGTGGAATTGTGGAAAGGCGTAAGCAAACCCTTGGGGTTATTAGCCATGGGCCTGGCGGTACTGGCCGGGTTCTTCCATTACGTGCGCGTGGGGCCGCAGTTGGTCGAGGAGGATGAATTGCCGCCGCTCAAGGATCCTTCGGTGCATGAGGTCGATCCGTCGGTGCACACCTTTGATCCGCGTGGGGAGGACAGACCATGATCCGCAGACAGATCCTGCGCTATACCGCGAACCAGCGCACCAATCACTGGCTGGTGGCGATCCTGTTTTTCATGGCCGCGCTGTCGGGCCTGGCGCTGTTTCATCCGGCGCTGTTCTGGCTCAGCCACCTGTTCGGCGGCGGGCCGTGGACGCGCATCCTGCACCCGTTCATGGGCGTGGTGATGTTTGTGCTGTTCCTCGGCCTGGTGATCCAGTTCTTTCGGGCGAACTTCTTTATCAGCAATGACCGGTTGTGGCTCCGGCGCGTCGGGCGGGTAATCCGCAATGAGGAGGAGGGCGTGCCACCGGTTGGCAAGTACAACCCGGGGCAGAAGTTGCTGTTCTGGACCTTGCTGCTGTGCATGCTGGTGTTGCTGTTCAGCGGCCTGGTGATCTGGCGTGCGTATTTCAGCGAGTATTTCGGCATCACCTCGATTCGCTGGGCGATGCTGCTGCATGCCTTGGCCGGTTTTGTGCTGGTGTTGAGCATCATCATCCACATCTATGCCGGCCTCTGGATCAAAGGCTCGGTCAGCGCCATGGTGCATGGCGGGGTC
The DNA here is from genome assembly GCF_059695705.1 of Pseudomonas sp. LBUM1669. Classification (NCBI taxonomy): domain Bacteria; kingdom Pseudomonadati; phylum Pseudomonadota; class Gammaproteobacteria; order Pseudomonadales; family Pseudomonadaceae; genus Pseudomonas; species Pseudomonas sp. LBUM1669. The sequence continues at coordinate 3,281,954 of NZ_CP166784.1, forward strand.
AGCCGCGCCTGGGCAAAGAAGCACCATGAACTCTGGTATCGGGACGTGACCCGGGACGAGCATCCTGAGCGTCCGATCAGCAAAAAAGGATAACCCCTTGGCAACAATCCTCGAGCCTGGAGAGATCGAAGCGGCGGCGGGTTCACCGCCGTTCCTGCACCTGCCACCGAACAACCTGTTCGCGTTGCGGGCGCTGCGCCTGGAAAAACTGGCGGACGGGCATCCACTGGCCGATTACCTGCGATTGGTGGTCGACCTTTGCCGTGTTCAGCAGAGCCTGTTTGACGATCCACCCAATGCTGCGCCGCTCGACCCCGAGCGCCTGCGGATGTGCCAGCAGCACGGTTTGCCACCGTTCGCCGCCGACAGTCTGGTGCGCGAGGACATCTGGTTGCCGTATCTCGACGCCTTGTTGCAGCGATACCCGCCACCGCCACACTCTGCCGTCGAGAACGCTGTCACAACCTTGCGCAACGCCAATAACGGACAACGCAAAGCCTGGGCGATTGCCTTGGTCAGCGGCCAATATTCGCTGCTGCCGGCGGCGCTGGTGCCGTTTCTCGGCGCGGCGTTGCAGGCGGCTTTCAGTCATTGGCTGCTGAACACGCCAGGCCTTGCACTGAAACCCGGCGACAGCCTCAGCCAATGCCCGGCCTGTGGTTCGCCGGCCATGGCCGGGGTCATTCGTCATCGCGGCAAACACAACGGTTTGCGTTATCTGGTGTGCTCGTTGTGCGCCTGCGAATGGCACGTGGTGCGGGTCAAATGCGTGTATTGCGAGCAAAGCAAAGGCCTGGAATACGTCAGCCTCGATGACGACCGCCATGCCGCCAATCAGGCGCCGTTGCGCGCCGAAACCTGCCCCGGCTGCCACAGCTACCTGAAACTGCTGTACCTGGAAAACGACGCAGAGGCCGAAGCACTTTCAACTGACCTGACCAGCCTGATACTGGACATGCGTCTGGAACAGGAAGGTTACGTGCGCCCGGCGCCGAATCTTCTGCTCGCTCCGGGAGGCGATTAAGCACAACGGCTACACTCAGGCGCGACAGTCACCGATTGCGGGAGCGCCTGATGCCTGCCAGATCCGCCAGCCCAGCCTTGCGGCTGCCTTCCATCGACAGCTTGCTGCGCCATCCGGCGTGCCTGCCTTTGGCCGAGCGCTATGGGCGTGACGCGCTGCTGGCCACTCTGCGGCAACTGCTGGATGACGTGCGCGAACCGGTGCTTTCTAACCAGCTCGACGCCGTTGAAATCACCCCCGACGTCTTGGCCGGCAGAGTGGGCGAACGCCTGGCCCTTCAGCATCGCAGCCACGTGCGCCGGGTGTTCAACCTGACTGGGACGGTGCTGCACACCAACCTCGGTCGCGCCTTGTTGCCCGAGGAGGCCATCGAAGCGGTGCAAATGGCCGCTCGCTACCCGCTCAATCTGGAATTCGACCTGCAAAGCGGCAAGCGCGGCGACCGTGACGACCTGATCGAAGGCCTGATCCGCGAACTGACCGGCGCCGAAGCGGTAACCGTGGTCAACAACAACGCCGCCGCCGTGCTGCTGACGCTCAACAGCCTGGGCGCGCGCAAGGAAGGGATCATTTCCCGGGGCGAACTGATTGAAATCGGCGGCGCCTTCCGCATTCCCGACATCATGGCCCGGGCCGGAGTCAAACTGCACGAAGTCGGCACCACCAACCGCACCCATGCCCGGGATTACGAAGCGGCGATTGGCCCGCGCAGTGGGCTGGTAATGCGGGTGCATGCGAGCAATTACGCCATTGAAGGCTTCACCGCCCGAGTGCCGACGGCCGAGTTGGCTGAACTGGCGCACAAACACGGGCTGCCACTGCTCGAAGACCTCGGCAGCGGCAGTTTGCTGGACCTGACCCGTTGGGGGCTGCCCGCCGAACCCACGGTGCGCCAGGCATTGATCGATGGCGCGGACATCGTCACCTTCAGCGGCGACAAGTTACTGGGCGGTCCCCAGGCCGGGTTGATCGTCGGCCGCAAAGACCTGATCGCGAAGATCAAAAAGAACCCGCTCAAGCGTGCGTTGCGGGTCGACAAGCTGACCTTGGCGGCGCTCGAAGCGGTTTTGGGGCTGTACCGCAATCCCGACCAACTGGCCGAACGGCTGCCGAGTCTGCGCCTGTTGACCCGACCGCAAGCCGACATCCTTGCTCAAGCCGAACGCCTGCAACCGTCATTGGCGCAGGCCGTGGGCGATGGCTGGAGCGTCAGCGTGGTGGCGGCGCTGGGCATGATCGGCAGCGGCAGCCAACCGGTGGCTCGTCTGCCGAGTGCCGCTTTATGTCTGCGGCCAAATGTTTCTAAACGATTGCGTGGACGGCAATTACTGGCCCTTGAAGCGGCGCTTCGTCAATTGGCCATCCCGGTGCTGGGCCGGATTGACGACGACGCGTTGTGGCTGGATCTGCGCCAACTGGACGATGAAACCGCGTGGCTGGCGCAACTCGATCAGTTGCAGGTGCCCAGGTGATCGTGGGCACTGCCGGGCACATCGACCACGGCAAGACGGCGTTGCTCCAGGCCTTGACCGGACAGGCCGGCGACCGTCGGCGCGAAGAACGTGAACGTGGCATGACCATCGACCTCGGTTATCTCTACGCGGCGCTAGAACCGGGCGCCGCACTGACCGGGTTTATCGACGTGCCCGGTCATGAACGTTTCACCCACAACATGCTGGCCGGGGCCCAGGGCATTGATCTGGTATTGCTGGTGGTCGCTGCGGATGACGGCGTCATGCCCCAGACCCGCGAACATCTGGCAATCGTCGAACTGCTGGGTATCCCTCGGGCCTTGGTGGCGATCAGCAAATGTGACCGGGTCGATCCGGGCCGGGTGCAGGCCGTCCGAGAACAAATCGAAAGCTTGCTCGCGCCCGGACCGTATGCCGGCGCGCGGCAGATTGCGCTGTCGAACGTGACCGGGGAGGGTATCGAGACACTGCGTCTGGCCTTGCTGGATGCGCAGCGTGATGTGCTCCAACGCAGCACCCGTGGCGGCTTTCGTCTGGCGATTGATCGTGCGTTCAGCGTGGCCGGCGCCGGTATCGTGGTGACCGGCACGGCGCTGTCCGGGCAAGTCGCCGTGGGCGATACGCTGATGCTCGGTCCGTTGGGCAAAATCGTGCGGGTGCGTGGCTTGCATGCGCAAAACCAGGCTGCAGACAGCGGGTTGGCGGGTCAGCGAGTCGCGCTGAACCTGAGTGCCGAGCGCTTGGCACTGGAGCAGATTCACCGTGGCCACTGGCTGGTGTCCGAGTGGCTGTATGCACCGAATCAGCGCCTGGACATCGACCTGCAGTTGCTGGTCAGCGAAGCCAGGGCATTCGAGCATTTTCAGCCGGTGCATGTTCATTTGGGGACCCAGGACGTCACGGGGCGCGTGGCGCTGCTGGAAGGTTCCAGCGTTGCGCCGGGTGAACGGATGTTCGCGCAAATCCTGCTGAATGCGCCGGTGCAGGCGGTGAAGGGCGATCCGTTGATTCTGCGTGACCAGAGCGCCCGACGAACCCTCGGCGGTGGCCGGGTGCTCGACCCGTTCGCACCAACCCGACACCGTCGCAGTCCCGAGCGATTGGCGCAGCTCCAGGCACTTGCCACCCGCAACGATCTGGAAGACGTGCTGCCTGCGTTACTGCTGAACAGCGAATCCGGGCTTGACCCGCAACGTCTGGAGCGTCAGTTCAACCGGCCGCGTGACGCCTGGGTCCTGCCCGCCGATATTCGCTTGATCGATACGCGCCAAGGTCCGTTGCTGTTCAGCGCTGACCGTTGGGAGTCCCTGAAAGCGCCGTTGTTGGAGCATCTGGCACGCTTCCATCAACTCGAACCGGATCAGATGGGGCCAGACCGGGATCGCCTGCGTCGCTTCGCCGGCACCGCGCTGGCTCGGCCCACGTTCATCAGCCTGCTCGACGAGTTACTGGCCAGCGGCGCCATGCTTGCCAGCGGGCCGTGGCTGCATTTGCCCGAACATCAGGTGCGTTTGAGCGAAGAGGACGAAGCGTTGTGGCAACAGCTGCAACCGTTGTTCGAACAGGCCGGGTTCAATGCGCCTTGGGTGCGCGATCTTGGTCATGACGAAGTGACTGTGCGTTTGCTGCTGCGCAAAATGGCGAGGTTGGGGCTGGTGCATCAAGTGGTCCGCGACCTGTTCTACACCGATGCAATCATCCGCCGATTGGCGGCTATGCTTGTGCCACTGGCCGCGCAGGACCCGGTGATTCAGGTCGCGGCGTTTCGCGATGCAGTGGGTCTTGGCCGTAAGCGCAGCATCCAGATTCTCGAATACTTCGACCGGCTGGGCCTGACCCGACGCTTTGGCGACAAGCGCCATTTGCGTCTCGACAATGCCCTGGCCCAGCCATCAGGAAACTGACTTCAAGGAAGGCAATCGCGCCCGGTGGCGCGGCCGGGCTTCAAACCCGGTTGGGGACGGCATCCGTTCCCGGGCAGGTTCGACTCCGGCTGCCTTCCGCCATTTCCCAAACACCCCCTATCCCTGTGGGAGCGGTGGTCACTGCATCACATTCCCTTCACGGATGCCCGAAGCTCAGCGGGTACTGGATGACCACGTACACCCGATCAATATCATCGCCCGCCTGCGCCGTATTGGCCCGATGCGACACATGGGACAGTTGCAGAAATAATCCCTTGGCCGCGCCGGACTGCACGATATAGCGCAGGTCGATGTCGCGCTCCCAATGCCGGCCGCCATCGCCTTGTTGCGGCACGTATTCGCCAATGGACGCATCGAAAGGGTTGTAGGCGCCACCCTTGGGCGCATGGGTGCCGTCGATCTGGCTGCCCATGACGTAACGCGTCATGAAATTCAGGCCGGGTATGCCGAAGGTGCTCAAATCGAGGTCGTAGCGTGCCTGCCATGAGCGTTCGTGGGCGCCGTTGAAGTCGGCGTACTTGATCGAGTTGGCGAGGTAGATCGAGTCGCCGCCGACAAAATCGAACGGCGTGTCGCCATTGATTTTTTGATAGGCCAGGGTGAAGGCATGGGCATCGACGGTGTACTTGCCCGACAGGCTGAACGCAGTGGTGTCGATGGCGCCGGCCAGCGCTTTGCCGGTGTCTCGCGTGTGGTAGAGATTGGCGTCGAGGAAGACTCCGGGCTGCATCAGGTGCAAGTTGGCGTAGTACTGATGCCAGGTTTCGGTGAGTTCTGAGGCATAGAGCGCGCCGCCGACGGGGCGTTGGGTGAACAAGTCAGCGCCCAGAAACGTTATGCCGCCGGCTTCGGTGTTGGCGCCGTAGCCGTAGAAGTTGCCTTTGCTCGAAGAACTGTCCTGGTTTTTGAACGCGGTGAAATGCCCGGCCAGCAGATTCACGTCATCGATTTCGCGGCTGTTCAACAGAAAACCTGTGGCGTATTCCGGTTGCAGGCGTTTGTCCGCGGTGTCGAACACTGGGGTTTCCACCATCATTTCGCCGAAGGCCAAGGTGGTTCGGGAGGCTCTGATTTTCAGCGCGCCACCGCCACTGGAATAGCTGTCTTCGCTACGGCCGTCATCATTCACGGGCAGCAATCCGGTCCCGGAATGTCCCTTGCCGCCATCCAGTTTCAATCCCAGAAAAGCATGGGCATCCAGGCCAAAGCCGAGCGTGCCAGGTGTGAATCCAGATTCAAAAGCGCTGATAAAGCCTTGAGCCCACTCGGCTTTATAGCTTTTACCTGTCGGCGAAGGGGACCGGTAGTCGCTGTTGAGGTAGAAGTTGCGGCTGAGCACGTCAACCGTCGCGCCGTCCAGGAACCCTTGTGCGGGTTCATCCGCCAAGGCGGTTCCGACGAATAGCACCGACAACCAAAAGGGCAGTCCGATGCGAAGGTCTTGCTTGCCAAACTTCATCGTCAATCACCACGCAGCGGCGACTGCGCAAAGTGCGCAGCCGCTCGCTTTTAGAGGAAAACCGCTTAATGGCCTTCCGAGGCACCGAACATGGTTTTGGCGTAGATCAGGCCAAGACCGTAGGAGCCACCGTTGGCAATCGAGGTTTTCACGGTTTCTTCATAGGTTTCGGTACGTGCCCAGTCGCGCTGCAGTTCCAGCAGGTATTGCAGCGAGGTCATTGGACGGGCGCCGATCTGGATCATGCGCTGCATGGCCATTTCATGGGCTTCGGTGCTGACGTCGCCACAGGCATCGGCAATCACGTAGACCTCGAAACCCTGGTCGATGGCCGACAGCGCCGGGCCGACGATGCACACCGAGGTCCACAGGCCGGCGAGGACGATTTTCTGTTTGCCGAACCTGTTGACTTCGACCGCGATGCGCTCGTCTTCCCAGGTGTTCATGCTGGTGCGGTCGATGACGTTGTGTTCCGGGAACACCGATTTGATTTCGTCGAAGATCGGCCCGGAAAAGCTCTTCTCCGCAACGGTGGTCAGGATGGTCGAGACCTTGAAGCCCCGCGCAGCCTTGGCCACGAGGGCGGCGTTGTTGCGCAAGGTGACGGCGTCGATCGACTTGGTCGCAAAGGACATCTGCGACTGGTGGTCGATCATGATCAGGGTGTGGTCGGTCGGGGTCAGCAGGGTTTTGCCGGGAACAGCTTTGGCGATGGCCATGGCGAGGTCCTTACGGGTGAGTGAGGAGGCCATGGTTACGCAGATTCTGGCGGGGATATTGAGTCGATGTGCTGTGTTTGGGTTTTTGCGAGGCCGCGCGAAGAACGGCCCCGCGCAATACCGGTCAGTGCGCGGGGCCGTCGGTCATTGCATCACATAACGCCCGGGCGCGGATTCCAGCGCCGGGTATTGCGCGTTACCGGTGTGCAGCACGGAAGGCTGGCGCTCGCCGGACTGGTCTGCCAGCCAGACGAACCAGTCATTCCACCAGCTACCGGCATGCTCCTGGGCATTCATGAACCAGGTGTCGGGCTCCTTCGAAACCCGATTGTTGGTCCAGTAATGGCGTTTTTCCCTGGCTGGCGGGTTGATCACCCCGGCGATGTGCCCTGAGGCACCCAGCACAAAGCGTTTGGTCCCGGAAAGCAATTGGGTGCTGGCGTAAGCGCTGCGCCACGGCACGATGTGATCGTCATGGGTGGCGAGGATGTACGCGGGTGCATCGATGGCGCGCAGGTTGAGTTTGACCCCGCAACAGTCCAGCTCACCGGATTTCAGGTCGTTCTGCAGGTAGGTGTGGCGCAAATACCAGCAGTACATCGGCCCCGGAAGGTTGGTGCTGTCGTTGTTCCAGAACAGCAGGTCGAGGGGGATCGGCTTTTGGCCCTTGAGGTATTTGTCGACGTTGTAGTTCCACCACAAATCGTTGGGGCGCAGCAGCGAGAAGGTGTTGCCCATGTCTTCGCCCTTGAACAGGCCGATGGGGCCCTCCTGGCCGCCGATGGTGCGTTCGCGGTAGGCCACCAGTTGTTCGTCGACGAAGATGTCGATGGGGCCGGTGTCGAGGTAATCGAGGAACGTGGTCAACAGGCTCACGCTGCCGATGTCCTTGTCGCCGCGCGCCGCCAGTACGGCCAGCGCCGAGCTCAACAGCGTGCCGCCGATGCAGAAACCCACGCAATTGGGGCGTTGTTCGCCGCTGATCTCGCGGGTCACTTGCAGGCCTTTGATGATGCCGGTGTCGATCAGGTCATCCCAAGTGGTGGCGGCGTGCGCCTGATCGAAGTTGCGCCACGACATCAGGAACACCGGGTGGCCTTGTTCCAACAGATGCCGAACCATCGAGTTGTCCGGGCGCAGGTCGAGGATGTAGTACTTGTTGATCGACGGCGGGACGATGAACACCGGGCGCCGGTACTGTGTTTCGCTTTGCGGGTAGTACTGAATCAGCTGGAACAGTTCGTTCTCGAACACCACTTCGCCAGGGGTGTTGGCCAGATCGACGCCGACCTTGAAAGCGCCGCTGTCGCACTGGCGCATCTTGCCTTCTTGCAGGTCGCTGGCCAGGTGCAACAGGCCGGTGAACAGGCTGCCGCCCTGAGTGTCGACGACGCGTTGCAAGGCGTCGGGGTTGCTGGCCAAAAAGTTGCTGGGGGCTCCGGCGGCAATCGCTTGCTCCACCAGGTACAGCAGACGCTGGCGGGGTTTCTTGTCTTTGATCGGCAGTTTATCGAGCAGCTTCAGCAGAAAACCGGCGTTGAGTAAGTAGAACGCCGCGAGGGAGCCGAACAGCGGTGTGCTCCAGTTGCCGCTGGCAAAACGTCGATCTTCAAAGGAAAACGGCTGGCCTGTCAGCAGACGCTGGCCCAGATCACCCCATTGGATTTGATACTCGGCTTGCAGGCTTTCCAGGGTTGTGCGCGGCAGGTCGAACCACTCCTCGTATTCCTGGCCGGTGAACCATGGATTGGTGCTGACCCACAGGCGTAATTGTTGCACTGCAAAGGAGGCAATGAACGGGACCTGGCCTGACCAGAAGGTGTTGAAGGTGTGCGCGTTATTGTCCATGGAACTCCTTGCCCACATCGGAAAACCGGGCAGAAAAAAACCGCGGTGCCGGAATTCGGCACCGCGTCAGCAGTCAAGCAAGCAGTCCTGTGTTTCTTATTTTTATCGTTCGATGACCAGGCTGACGCCTTGGCCGCCACCGATGCACAACGTGGCCAAGCCTTTCTTGCCGTCACGGCGAATCAGTTCGTGCACCAGCGACACCAGAATCCGCGCGCCTGACGCGCCGATCGGATGACCCAGCGCAATCGCGCCACCGTTGACGTTGACCTTGCTGGTGTCCCAACCCAGTTCCTTGCCGACCGCCAGTGATTGCGCGGCGAACGCTTCGTTGGCTTCGATCAGGTCGAGGTCTTCCAGGCTCCAGCCGGCTTTCTCCAGCACCAGACGAGTGGCCGGGACCGGGCCGATGCCCATGATCGACGGGTCCACGCCCGCACTGGCGTAAGCCTTGATGCGCGCCAGCACTGGCAAACCGAGGGCCTTGGCCTTGGCGGCGCTGGCCAGCAGCAACACGGCGGCGCCATCGTTGAGGGTCGACGAATTGCCGGCGGTCACGCTGCCGTCTTTCTGGAACGCCGGTTTGAGGTTGCTCAGTGCTTGCAGCGTGCCGCCCGGGCGCGGTTGTTCATCCGTATCGAACACCAGCGGATCGCCCTTGCGCTGAGGGATCAGGATCGGGGTGATTTGACCCTTGAAGTAGCCCGCTTCGATGGCGGCGGCGGCTTTCTGTTGCGAGGCGGCGGCGAAGGCGTCCTGATCTTCGCGGCTGAGGCTGTACTGAGTGGCCAGATTCTCAGCGGTGATGCCCATGTGGTAGTCGTTGAAGGCGTCCCACAAACCGTCCTGAATCACGCTGTCTTGCAATTGCGCATGACCCAGGCGCAAACCGGTGCGTACCTTGGGCAGCACATACGGCGCCAGGCTCATGTTTTCCTGACCGCCGGCAATCACCAACTCGGCGTCGCCGCAGCGGATCGCCTGGACCGCCAGTTGCACGGCCTTGAGGCCCGAGCCGCAGACCTTGTTCAGGGTCAGGGCAGGGGTGGTAAACGGCAGTCCGGCCTTGATTGCAGTCTGGCGTGCCGGGTTTTGCCCCGAGCCTGCGGTGAGCACCTGACCGAGGATCACTTCATCAATTTGCGCGGCATCCAGGCCGGTCTCTTCCAGCAGACGGCGGATCACTGCGGCACCGAGCTCAGTGGCCGGAATAGCGGACAAGGCGCCTTGAAAACTGCCGATGGCGGTACGAGTAGCGGCAACGATTACGACTTCGTTCATGCGTGACCTCATTAAGATTTTGTCCAGCGGGAGCAGGGCGTCCCTGCCCTGGTCGGTCTACTGCATGTTCATGCCGCCGTTCACCGAGAAGTCGGCGCCGGTGCTGTATCCCGATTCATCGGAAGCCAGCCAGGCGACGATCGAGGCGATTTCTTCGGGTTGGCCGAGGCGCCCGACGGGGGTGGCTGCGATCATGGTGTCGAGGATGTCCGGGCGGATGGCCGCGGTCATGCTGGTCTGGATGTAACCCGGGGAGACGGTGTTGACGGTCACGCCCTTGCCGGACACTTCCCGTGCCAGGGCCATGGTGAAGCCATGGATGCCGGCCTTGGCAGCGCTGTAGTTGGTCTGGCCGAACTGGCCGCGTTGACCGTTGATCGAGGAGATATTGATCACCCGTCCCCAGCCCTTGGCCAACATCCCTTCAATCACCTGCTTGGTGGTGTTGAACAGGCCTGTCAGGTTGGTGCCGATCACGGCGTTCCAGTCTTCGGGGGTGAGTTTGCGAAAGGAGGCATCACGAGTGATGCCGGCGTTATTGACCAGCACGTCGATCGGGCCGAATTGTTCCCGCGCCATCTCGAAGGCCTTGCGCGTCGACTCCCAATCGGTGATGTCGCCGTAGATGCATTCGAACTGATAACCCGCCGCCAGTTGACCGGCAATCCAGTCGTTCTTGCGGGCGGAATCAGCGCTGCAACCGACGATGACTTTGAATCCTTCCTTGTACAGGCGCTGGCTGATCGCCGTGCCAATCCCACCCATACCACCCGTGACCAACGCAATACGACCAAGCGACTTCATAAGCTTCGTTCCTTTATTTGTTTTGCGCTGCAAGATGGGGGGATTGTTCGGTATTGGCGGGGGATGCGGAAGTGTTGGAAGGTGACGGGCTGGTGTCCAACGGTGCCATGTCCGGATTAGTTGCATCCGCGCGACGAATGGTCGCAAATAATGGCTAAAGGTGAGAATTACCTATACTGGGGTCAATATTGGTAACTGACGCATCCGTTAGTCTTAGATTCACCGCAGATCAGTCATGGCTCCGGACAGGATGTTCGGTTCCACAGGTCATTGAGGACGCCATGTATAGAATGAGTTCAGGCTATGCCAGCGTGCTGGTAAATACGCTCTCGGCTCAAGGACTGGATGTTGCCAGTCTGTGTCAGGAGGCTGGACTAGACAGTAATCTCGCGGACCAACCAGGAGCGTTTTGCGAGCGCAATACCATCTATCGACTATGGGAACTGGCCGCGGAGGCCTCGGGCGACCCAGACATTGGCTTAAGGGCCTATGGAAGCTTCCACCCCGGCAGCTTTCAGATCATCGGCTACACGATGATGTCCAGCTTGAACCTGAAAAAAGCCCTTGAACGCCTGGTCCGTTTCAGTCCGTTGATCGGCACCGGGTTCAGCCTTTTCTTTACCGCCGAACAGCAACATTACCGACTGTCCGGGCTTGACCATCAGCAACAGGGTTCGGACAAACCGCGCCAGTACACCGACGCCGGATTGGCGTCATTGCTGGGTTTCTGCCGCAAGCTGTCGGGCGGCAACGCACCGCAACCCTTGAGCGTCGAATTCACCTATCCCGAACCCGAAGACACCACCGAGCATCGACGGCTGTTTGGCTGCGATCTGCGTTTCGACGCGCCTTACGACAGTATTTTGTTTGACGGGCAGGAGCTGATGCGGCCGTTGAGCATGGCCAACGAAGCGTTGGCAGTGCTGCATGACAGTTTTGCCGAGGCTCAACTGGACCTGCTGTTTGGTTTTTGCATTGTCGGCAGAATTCGTGCGCTGATCACCGAGCGCTTGAGTCAGGACCATGGGCAGTGCGACATGGAGTCGATCGCAGCGGCGTTGAACATCAGCAAGCGCACGCTGCAACGGGCGCTGGAAAAGGAAGGGACGCAATTCAAGGACGTGCTGAACGCGGTACGCCGACAACTGGCCGATTTCTACCTGCGCCACTCTCACTTCAACATGAAGCATGTCGCGTACCTCCTTGGTTTTCATGACCACAGCAGCTTCAACAAAGCCTGTAGCCGTTGGTTTGGCATGACGCCGGGGCAGTACCGCTCCGATGAATCGTTTGAGATCGAGGAAGCCGCGCCGGTGTGACGCGGTGCTCGACGGCGCTTGAACCTTTTGCGAGCAACGAATCCGCTGTGGGGGCAAGCTTTTGTGGCGAGGGAGCTTGCTCCCGCTGGGTCGCGAAGCGGCCCCAAAAGCTTTGCGACTGCTTCGCCCGGACGCGGATCGGCCGGCGGGAGCAAGCTCCCTCGCCAAAAAAGCTCGCTCCCACAAGTTGCTCATCATGGTGCAGGAGGTTTCTTCGTGCCTTTTTTGCCCTTGGCGGGTTTGCGCGTTTTTGTCGGTGCTACCGGTGCAATCGGCTCAGCGACGACCACTGCGGCCTTTTGTTTGACGGGCTCTGGCACGACGACCGGAGTTTTCGGCTTGATCGGCTCCGGGGTCGCCGCCGGGGCTTTCTCCTCGACAACATCGGCTTCACCCGGAGGTTGAGTCAGGCTGAAACCCGGCAGCGGCACATCGAGCAGCGTGTGAAGCTCACACCAGAACGGGTTGTCTGCGCCGCTGGTCAGCAACTCCGGCAGCAGATTGGCAACGGCCGCCAGCACCTGCTGGCGTTCTTCGACCTCGGCCAGCATCAGGGGCAAGCTGTTCAGGCTTTCCTGCGGGTGGGTGGCGACCAACAGTTTTTGCAGGCGCAGGGTTTCGCGCAGGTCCAGCGGCTCGGCACTGTAGTCCTGCAGCAGCACCTGTAATTTCTCGACGCTTTGCTTGCCTGGTTCGTCGCTATCGCGGCCCAGCAGGAACAGGATCCGGATCAAGGCTTCCATCAAGCCGCCGAGGGGCAGGGCGTCCTGAAGGCGTTCGATCAGGACTTTATCGTGCTGCTCGGCGTGCGCTTGGAGATTGCGTGCCGGTGCATTGCCGGTGAGGCTTATGAGCGCGCCATACACGCCGTAAAAACTCATTTCCTGAGCGGCATCACGTAGGTCCCGATAGCCGTTCAAGGCGTCCTGTATCTGGTTGGAAAACAATGCCTGCCAAGCCAGCAATGGATTGGACGGGCTTGCCGGGTGTCGATCCTTGCTCACATGGGCGGCACTGCCTGGCAGCCACCAGAGTGCCGGATTCAAACTGTTCCACATCACCTGTTGCTGGTGGAACGGGTGGGCCTTGCGCATCAGCTCGGCGGTCGGCTCGTTGATCAACTGGCGCAACCACGGCCGTACAAATCCGTCGTAAAGCGTGTTGTTGAAATCAGAGGCACGCTCGACCAGCGCGAATTCGCGATCGTCGTCACGGGGCGGCTGCACGTCACCGTGAATGTCGGCGATACGTCGTCGCTCGAAACGCACGGCGTAGGGCGATTGCGAATATTCCGGCAGGTCCTCGATGAGCATTTCATAGAGCCCGCCCGGCAATTCATTGATCGCGTCGACGGCGCCCAACAACTCACGGTGTTCACGCCGCGCCACTTCACCCGACACAAAAATGCCCAGATGACCGATGCTCGCGTGCCGCAGGTAAACGATGGTGCGACCGGCATTTTGCAGGGCGAGATCGCTGGGATAGACGTCGGTGATCCAGTCCAGCGCTTGTTGTGGCGAGGTGATGTTGTCGCCATAGGAGCAGAACACCACCACCGGCACTTCGATCAGCTTGAGATCAAGCCCGCTGCTTTTGCGACCGAGGCCGCCGGACAGCTGATTGCCGATGAACAGGTCATCGACAATCATCTCGATTTCCTCGCCATTGAGCAGGGTCGGGCTGCCCCACCAGCGTTCGAAATCCAGGAAGCGCGGAGCCTCGCTGTCGACTTCGCTGAACAGGTGGTAGTACTTGCCCCACCAGGTGTTGGCCGGGTCGAGGCTTTCGAAATTGCTCACCAGCCAGGTGCCGTCGAAACGGTCATTGCCCAGGTCGCTGCCCAGGCGTGCCATCCAGCCGCCGCCCAGCAAACCGCCGGTATAGCGCATCGGATTGCGCCCATTGACGCCCGCCCAGTACGACAAAGGCGCGCCATTGACGATGATCAGCCCCGGCAGTTCCGGGCGGGTCGCCGCCAGGCCCATCAAGGCCCAGCCCGCCTGGCAGTTGCCGATCACCACGGGTTTGGCGCTGGCGGGATGTCGCGCGCTGACCTCTTCGATAAACCGCGCCTGGGCTTCAACGATGTCCGCCAGGGTTTGCCCCGGACGTGGTGAATGGCTGAATGAGATGAAATAGGTCGGGTGACCGGCGCGCAGGCTTTCGCCGATCACCGAGTCCTGTTTGAAACCGCCAATCCCCGAACCGTGGCCGCCGCGCGGGTCAATGATGATCACCGGCTGCTTTTGGCTGTCGAGCTGTTGTCCGGGGCCCGCGAGGATCTGCAGCAGCGAGTAGTTGACCGGGCGCGGCAGGTCTTCGCCGGCGATCAGCGTTTCATGATTGAACTTGAGCAGCAGCGGATACCCGGCGCGTTCGTGAGCCAGGGTGTTGTCGCCGCGCTGACGCAAGGTGTCCCAGAACAGCACGCTGCGTTGGCCAAGGTCGGTGAAGTATTCCTGCCAGTCAGCGGGGGTCGGCTGTCTCAGTTGTTCAAGGCTTGATGGTGCGTAGGTTTTGGCCTGGCGCTGTTGCACGGCGTCAAGCACGTTGTGGGTGTTGAGGCGCTGCAGATGGTTCAGGTGCTCGAACAAACCGGACAGAGTCGAAAGCCCTTCATCTTGCAGCGCAATATTTTCTTCCTGACCCATTGTGAACTCCTGACGCCACGCGTGGGAACGTTGCCCTGACTAATAGCAGCCAAGCCGGCCGTTCGATTGTCACGAGCGTATAGGGAATAACGGTCAAGGAAGTGAACTTTATTGTGCGCTGCACAAAATAGGCGTTGCCAAATAGTTTTGTGCGCTGCAATATCAAGGCTAGCGCGATGTCTGGCAGGATCGCTATCGCGTCCTCTGGTCCATTCGGGCCTTCCAGTACCAGGAGATTCAAGCATGTCTTTTTTCAATTCGGAAAAACTGCAAACCGCTCAGAAAGCCAACCTCGATCTTTTGCAGCAGATCAGCGGCAAAGTCTTCGCCAGCGTTGAACAGCTGAGCCAGTTGCAGTTCAAGGCACTGCGCGACTCCACCGAAGAGCACTTCGAGGGCGTGCGCAAGCTGCTGGCCGTCCGTGATCCACAAGGTTTTGCCGATTTGCAGGCGTCGTTCACCCAGCCGAGCGTCCAGACCGAACGTCTGGCCGAGTTCAATCGTCAGGTTCAAGCGCTGATCGTGGGCACGCAGTCGGACATCGCCAAACTGACGTCGAGTCAGGTCGAGGCAGGCACCCAGCAGGTCAATGAGTTTGTTGACGCGATCAGCAAGAATGCACCGGCCGGCTCCGAGCCTGTCGTGGCGGCGTTCAAGTCGGGCCTGGCGAATGCCGGCACGGTGTTTGAAAGCGCACAGAAAGCGGTGAAACAGGCTGCCGATGTGGCTCAGAGCAATTTTGACGCCGCCACTGCCGCTGCCACCAAAGCAGCGCCAGAAGCGGGCACCAAGGCCACCAGCGGCAACAAGTAAGTCATTTCAGGCCAGCGGCACAAAAAATGGCGATGGGTTTACTCCCCATCGCCATTTTTTTTCGGCCCGTTATCGGTGCCGGGCTTGGCGCCAAACATGCCGAACAGGTTCTGGGTATTGAGGTACAAGGCCTTGGACTGGTCGACATACTGGCGCATCAGGTCCTGCATGACCGGGGCCTGTTGATGCATGAAATCGCTCCAGGCTTCGGACGACTGCGCGCCGGTCTGCGACTGGATGTCGATGACGGTCTGGATGCTTTTGTCCAGGTAGCTGCCGAGCACACCCTGATACGGACCGTAGAACTGGATAATCCCCATCAGCATCTCGCTGGTGAAGATCGGCTCACCGCCGCTTTCGGCTTCCAGAATCACTTGCAGCAGGATACTGCGCGTCAAGTCTTCGCCGCTCTTGGCATCGACCACCTGAAACGCAACTTTATCGACGACCAACTGACGGATGTCCGCCAGCGTCAAATGACTGCTGGTGTGGGTGTCGTAGAGTCGGCGATTGGGGTACTTCTTGATCAGGCGGGGGGTGGTATCAGTCATGCGGGGCGTCTCGCGGCGGGCCTGGTTTGCAGGCATCTTAACCTACTATGGCCACTGCCGCGGGATGGGGTAGGTCGGGAGCAATATCTTCGGTGCTTCTGAGGCCTCATCGCGGGCAAGCCCGCTCCCACAGGGATCTGGGGACACTGAAGATCCCTGTGGGAGCGGGCTTGCCCGCGATGAGGCCCGTCATCACAGCGAAAATCCACAATAAAAAAGAGGACTGCGCCGCCAAGCGAGTCCCCCCCTTTGTGAAACCTGAACGGGTTTACCAGATCGGCAGGGTGTAGCTGACAATCAAGCGATTCTCATCCAGATCACTGCCGAAGTTGGTCGAACGCACCGTCGCATTACGCCATTTCACCCCGACATTCTTCAGCGGACCGCTCTGCACGACATAACCAATGTCGGTATCACGCTCCCATTCCTTGCCTTCGGGACGGTTGCCGCCCAGGTCGATGTTGTCGCCAGTGATATAGCGCGTCATGAAGGTCAGGCCCGGCACGCCCATAGCCGCAAAGTTGTAGTCGTAACGCGCCTGCCAGGACTTTTCGTCCTTGCTGGCGAAGTCACCGATCTGCACGAAGTTGACCAGAAACGCATCGGTGCCGTTGACGTAGGCGTAGCCGGTGTCGCCGCTCATGCCTTGATAACCGAGGCCCAACGCATGCCCGCCGAGGCTGTAGGTGAACATCGCGCCAATCGCGTTGTTGTCGACATTGCTGCCGCCATCATCCGTGGAACGGGCGAATCGCAGATCCGTCTTGAACGATTGTCCCGTCGTCACCGGCATCACGTAGGTCAGGTTCACCAGGTGCTGACTGTAGAAATTGTCGAGGTGGCCGTAGCTGTAGCCGGTGGCGAGGTTGCTGGTCCATTTGTAGTTCAGGCTGGCGAAATCAAAGCTGTCGCTGTCGAGATGCCGCGTAGTGATGCCCTTGGCGCCGGTCCGGGTGATGCCCATGTCCTCGTAGTCCGAGGAGTCACGCTGATTGACCTGGGTCAGCCGCCCGGCATCCACGGTCAAGCCTTCAATCTCCAGCGAGGTCAACTGACCGCCCTTGAAGGTTTGTGGCAACAGCCGTGAATCGTTGGCCAGTACCGTCGGCAGTTTCGGCAGCAACGTGCCGAGTTTCAGGGTGCTTTTGGAGGCGCGCACTTTGGCGGTCAGGCCCAGTTCGCCGTACTCGTCCTGCGCCCCTTTGCTCGTGTCGCGGTGGCGTTTGAGCAGGCCGGAACCTGCGCGATCAGGGCTGGAATCGAGCTTGACGCCGACCAGGCCAATGGCATCGAAACCCACGCCGATCAAACCTTCAGTGAAGCCCGATTCATAGCGCAGCAGGAAACCCTGGGCCCATTCCTCTTGTTTGGATTGAGCGGCGTTGTCCTGGCGATAGTCACGGTTGAAATAGAAGTTGCGCAGCTCAAGGCTGGCCTTACTGTCTTTGACAAAGTCAGCAGCGGCGGGGGCCGAGAGGCTGATGACGCCGCCGGCCAGCAACAGGCGGGTAGCGAGGGTTCGGGTGTTGCGGTCCATGGTGAAGCCCCTTTGTTTTTATTATGGAAAGACAGGTCCCGCGGCCCTCGTCAGGTGGACGAGGGCTTATCAATAAAAAACGCGGACGCCGAATCGAGAGGAGCGTGGCGCCGCGTGCGGTTCAATCGTTAGAACTGTTCGGCGCTCAGGCCATACAACGAGGCACTGCCGGCGAGAATGGAATGCTCCAGGCTCAAAGTGCGTGGTAGCAGGCGGCGGATGTAGAAATCAGCGGTGGCGATCTTCGCGCCATAGAACTTGGGGTCTTCGCTGAGTTTTTTCTTCGCGACCTGCGCCATGCGCGCCCAGAGCCAGGCGTAGGCGACGTAACCGAACAGGTGCAAATACTCGACCGAAGCGGCGCCGATTTCATTGCGATTGGTCGCGGCCTGGTCTTGCAGCCAGTCGCTCAGGTTTTCCAGACGCTGCACCGCATCGAACAGTTGCACGGAGTAGGGCGCGTCGGGCTGATGGGCGAAATGACGGATTTCACCGGTGAACTGGCGCAGCGCGGCACCGCTGTCAGCCAGCACTTTGCGACCAAGCAGGTCCAGCGCCTGAATGCCGTTGGTGCCTTCGTAGATCTGCGCGATGCGCACGTCACGGACCAACTGCTCCTGGCCCCATTCGCGGATGTAACCATGACCGCCGAACACTTGTTGGCCGTTGATGCAGCTTTCCAGTCCGGTGTCGGTGAAGAACGCCTTGGCCACTGGCGTCAGCAGCGCGACCAACGTCTGGGCACTGTCGCGCTCCTTGGCGTCATCGGAAAACTTCGCCAGGTCCAGTTGCTGCCCGACATAACTGGCGAACGCACGGCCACCTTCGGTCATGGCCTTCCTGCTCAACAGCATACGGCGCACATCGGGGTGGACGATGATCGGATCAGCCACTTTGTCCGGGGCAATCGCGCCGGTCGGTGCGCGGCTCTGCACACGTTCACGGGCGTAAGCCACGGCGCTCTGATAGGACGCTTGCGCACAGCCGATGCCCTGAATGCCGATGGACAGGCGCTCGTAGTTCATCATGGTGAACATCGCCGCCAGGCCTTTGTTGGCTTCACCGACTAGCCAACCGCTGGCACCGTCGAAATTCATCACGCAGGTGGCAGAGGCCTTGATGCCCATCTTGTGTTCGATCGAACCGCAGCTCACGGCGTTGGCGTCGCCGAGGGAACCGTCGGCTTTGACCAGCACCTTGGGCACGACGAACAGTGAGATGCCTTTCGGCCCGGCCGGCGCATCCGGCAGTTTGGCCAGCACCAGATGGACGATGTTTTCGGTCAGGTCCTGATCGCCACCGGTGATGAAGATCTTGCTGCCGGTGATGCTGAAACTGCCGTCGGCCCGGGGTTCGGCGCGGGTGCGGATGATCCCCAGATCAGTGCCAGCATGCGCTTCGGTCAAGCACATGGAACCGGCCCAGCGGCCTTCGTACATCGGCGGCAGGTAGAGGTTTTTCAGGGTCGCGCTGGCGTGGGCGTCCAGTGCCAGGCAGGCGCCGGAGCTCAACGCCGAATACAGGGCGAAGCTTGAGTTGGCGCCGTAGAGCATTTCTTCGAACTGCACGGCGAGCATCTTCGGCATACCCATGCCGCCGAAATCGGCGTTACCGGACAGGCCCACCCAGCCGCCTTCGATGTAGGTGGCGTAGGCCTGTTTGAAGCCGATCGGCGTGCTGACCTGGCCATCGAGCCACTGGGCGCCTTCTTCGTCGCCGCTGCGATTCAACGGCGCAATCAGGTGCGAAGTGACTTTCGCCGCTTCCTCAAGAATGGCATCGGCGGTGGCAGCGTCGACCGTGTCGGCCAGGGCCGGCAAGCGCGCCCACAGGGCCGGGGCGTCGAACACTTCATGCAGCACAAAGCGCATGTCGCGCAGCGGGGCGTTGAATTCGGGCATAGCGTGAACCTCAAAAGGTGTGCGATGGGCACGGCGCCGTAACGGCAGGCCGTGCCCTTTCAATCAATGAGCGGAAGCGCTGGCGGCGCCGAGGCCGGTCTGGGCGCGAACGAACTGGTCGGCGTAGGCATCACGCTCCTTGTCGGCGCGCACGCTGCGGTCGAGCTTAGACACCACCACGATCACGAAGAACGCCAGCGGCATGGAGAACAGCGCCGGGTGGTCGTAGGGGAAGATCGAGTGAGCGTGACCGAGCACGGTGACCCAGACCGCTGGCGACAGGATCACCAGCACCAGTGCGCAGATCAGCCCGGCGAAACCGCCGAGGATCGCGCCTTTGGTGGTCAGGCCTTTCCAGTACATGGCCATGATCAGCACCGGGAAGTTGGTCGACGCGGCGATGCCAAAGGTCAGGCCCACGAGGAATGCGACGTTCATCTTCTCGAACAGAATGCCCAGCAGAATCGCGATGATGCCCAGGCCCACGGTGGCCATGCGCGTCACACGCATTTCCTGTTTCTGGCTGGCCTTGCCTTTCTTGAACACGGTGGCGTAGAGGTCATGGGAAATCGCCGAGGCGCCCGCCAGGGCCAGCCCGGAGACCACCGCCAGAATGGTGGCGAAGGCCACGGCCGAGAGGAAACCGAAGAACAGGTTGCCGCCCACCGCTTTGGCCAGGTGCATGGCGACCATATTGCCGCCGCCGATCAAGGCGCCGCCGACTTCACCGTTGACGTAGTACTGCGGGTCGGTGCCGATGATCACCATCGCGGCAAAGCCCAGGGTGCAGACAACCAGGAAGAAGAAACCGATAAAGCCTGTGGCGTAGAACACCGATTTACGCGCTTCCTTGGCGTTCGGCACGGTGAAGAAACGCATCAGGATGTGCGGCAGACCGGCAATCCCGAACACCAGGCCCAACGACATCGACGCGGTGTTGATCGGGTCGGCGAGCATCGAGCCTGGGCCCATGATGTTCCAGCCGCTGGCATGGGCCTGGACAGCTTTGTCGGCCAGGGTTTCGTAGCTGAAACCGAACTGCGACATGGCCATGACCGCCAGGGTGGTGCCGCCGGCGAGCAACAGCACAGCCTTGATGATCTGCACCCACGTAGTGGCGATCATGCCGCCGAAGATCACGTAGACCAGCATCAACGCACCGACGATCACCACCGCGACCGGGTAGTCGAGACCGAACAGCAATTTGATCAACTGACCGGCCCCGACCATCTGCACGATCAGGTAGCAGCACACCACCGTCAGCGACCCGAACGCGGCGAAAATCCGCACCTTGTTCTGGTCCAGTCGATAGGAAACGATGTCGGCGAAGGTGTAGCGGCCCAGGTTGCGCAGACGCTCGGCCATCAGGAAGGTAATGATCGGCCAGCCGACGAAGAAGCCGATGGTGTAGATGAAACCATCGTAGCCCTTGGCGAACACCAGGCTGGACAGCCCCAGCAGTGTGGCGGCGGACATGTAGTCACCGGCAATTGCCAGACCGTTCTGAAACCCGGTGATGCCACCGCCCGCGGTGTAGAAGTCCGACGTCGATTTGGTTTGCCGTGCGGCCCACCAGGTAATCGCCAGCGTGCCCAGCACGAAGACGAAGAACATGCCGATCGCATGCAGGTTCAGCGGTTGTTTTTCCACTGCGCCCATTGTCGGGGCCGCGAGGACGATGGAGGCCGGCAACAGACCGGCAGCGGCGAGGATGAGCTTACGAAGCAGGTTCATCACTTGCTCTCCTCAAGAATGGCGGCGCCCAGTGCATCGAAACGTGTGTTGGCGCGGTAGACGTACCAACCGGTCAGCAGCCAGGAAAAAATGATGATCGCCGCGCCCACCGGCATGCCCAGGGTCAACATCCGATGTTCGGCGAGCGGCGCATGCAGCCATTGCGGGGCAAACGCCACCACCAGCATGAACCCGTAGTAAGTGCCCAGCACGGCGGCACTCAACGACCAGGCCAGACGCGAACGGCTGCTGACTAATTGCAGGAACTTCGGATTGGTCCGAATGCGTTCACAACGTTGGGTATCGGTTGAATGGATGTCGATCATGGGTGGCTCCACATTTGTTGTTATAGGCGTTTTGACGGGGCAGAATTCGGCGTGCACGAGCCCGAAGCGGCAGGTAAAACACCTGCCGCCGGGTGGGTAAAACGTCGGTTCGGGTTAGAGCGCTTTAGCCCTGTCGCGCAGGACGTACTTCTGGATCTTGCCGGTGGACGTTTTCGGCAACAGGGTGAAGATCACCGTGCGCGGGACTTTGAAACCCGCCAGATGCTCGCGGCAGAAACTGATGATGTCGGCCTCGCGAACGTCCTGGTGGTCCGCCTTCAAGGTGATGAAGGCACAAGGCGTTTCACCCCATTTTTCATCGGGACGGGCGACCACAGCCGCTTCCATCACACCCGGATGGCGATACAGCACGCCTTCCAGTTCGATGGTGGAAATGTTCTCGCCGCCGGAAATGATGATGTCCTTGAGTCGATCCTTGATCTCGACATAACCGTTGGGATGACACACCGCCAGGTCACCGGTGTGGAACCAGCCGCCTTCGAACGCTTCGGCCGTGGCGGTCGGGTTTTTCAGATAGCCCTTCATCACGGTGTTGCCGCGCATGAAAATCTCACCGATGGTCTGACCGTCCCGCGGGGTGGGTTCCAGCGTCTTCGAGTCACCGACCATCACGCCTTCAAGTGTCGGGTAGCGCACGCCCTGACGGGACTTGATTTGCGCCCGTTCGTCCAGCGGTAACTCATCCCATTCGGCATGCCAGGCGCAGAGCGTCACCGGACCGTAGGTTTCGGTCAGGCCATAGACATGGGTGACCTTGATGCCCATTTCTTCCACGGCGCCGATGACTTTGGCGGGCGGTGCAGCGCCGGCAACCATGGCGTTGACCGGGTGGTCGATGGCCGCTTTCGCCGATTCCGGCATGTTGACCAGTGCATTGAGCACGATAGGCGCGGCACACAGGTGAGTGATCTGATGCTCGCGGATCAGCGTGAGGATTTTCTGCGGATCGACCCGGCGCAGGAACACATGCACACCGGCCATTGCAGTGATGATCCACGGATAACACCAACCGTTGCAGTGGAACATCGGCAGGGTCCAGAGGTAGACCGGATGGTTGCCCATGGCCCAGGTCATCTGGTTGCCCAGTGAGTTCAGGTACGCGCCGCGATGGTGATAAACCACGCCTTTGGGGTTGCCGGTGGTGCCGGACGTGTAGTTCAGCGAGATGGCTTGCCACTCGTTGTCCGGCCATTGCCAAGCGTAATCCGGGTCGCCTTCGGCCAGTAGCGCTTCATAGTCCAGATCGCTGACGGCCTTGCCTTCGCCGTACTCCGGGTCATTGACGTCGATGACCAGCGGCGGGTGATCGAGCATGCCGATGGCCGCGTGAATCACGTCATGGAATTCGCGGTCGGTGATCAGCACCTTGGCTTCACCGTGCTGCAGCATGAAGGCAATGGCTTCGGCATCCAGGCGCACATTGAGCGGGTTGAGTACCGCACCGATCATCGGCACGCCGAAATGCACTTCAAGCATCTCAGGAATGTTGGGCAGCATCACCGCCACCGTGTCGTTCTTGCCGATGCCGCGACCGGCCAGCGCTGAGGCCAGACGCCGGCAGCGGGTGTAGGTTTGCGCCCAGGTACGACGGATCGAACCGTGGATGACGGCCGGGTAGTGGGGGTAAACGCTGGCAGTGCGCTCGATGAAGCTGAGCGGAGACAAGGCAATGTGATTAACAGCCGAAGGGCCTAGCCCTTGTTCATAGATCGACATGACGGGTACTCGGTGGCTGATTGTTAGCTCTATGGATGACCTGTTCAGCGTAGCCGCTGAGGTCATCCTTTATGTCCGGCCTGCTTTATATAACAGTCTGCCACGCACATGGAAGTACAACCTACGCAGTATAGTATATGTACTATATTTGATTCTTCCTCCTCCAAATGAATGCGGCGATACCTCTAGCGCCGGTATATTCTTGGCTCCCCCGACAACGCGGACCTGTGATGACCCTGACTCCCGTTCGATTGCACAGCTGGTTGCGCCTCCAGCGCGAGGGCGTGTCCCTGGCCGCTCGGGCGGATGCGTTGTGCCGTGCGTTGCAGGAATGTCCCGAGGTGCGCCGGGCGGTTTACCTGAGCTGGCAACCCACTGCGCGAATTTACAGCCACGAAGGTGCCGCCCAGCATTTCCCGCCTGGCCTGGGCGATCCGTCGCTGGCCAGCGATCAACCGCTTTTTGATCGGCTGGGCGAGACCGGACGCCTGGACCTGGCCCAGGTCCGGCAACTCGATTGCTGGCTGTCCGGCCGATTGCGCCGTGCCGCGATCAGCCATGGCCAGGTGTTTGATCTGACCTTGCAGGCGGGGCAGGCAGGCCTGTTGCTGGTGGAAGTCTGCGACGGTGTGAGCCTGGACTGGCTGGGTTGGGTGCAGGATTTGTTGACCACCTTGCTCAGCAGCGTCAACGGCATGCTGCGGGGGTCGCCGCTGTTGGGGCACGACCCACAACCGAGTCTGTTGCTCGATGCGCAGGGGCGGCCGCTGGAGTTCAATGCGGCGCTGCTGGCCTTGCTCGCGGAAAAGCCGCTGACCGAGGTGCTGGGCTTTTTGCCGGTCAATCACCGCGTGTTGGTGCGTGCCTGCCTTGACCAGCAACGCGCCATCGAAGGGGTCGAAGCTCAGTTCGAGGCGCAGATTCTGATCTGGACGTTTATTCCCGATCCCCAGGACAACCGCGTGCTCGCCCGTTGCCGCGACGCCACGGTACAAGTGCTGGCCGAACGCGAAGCGGCCACGGCACGCCGGTTGTACCGGCTGATCATCGAGAACACCACCGACCTGATTTCCCGGCACACCCCTGACGGACGTTTTCTCGATGCCTCGCCGGCATCCTGGACATTGCTTGGCTACTGGCCCGAAGAATTGCGCGGACAAATGGCCCAAGGCCTGTTCCACGGCCAGGACCTCGCCAACCTGGTGCAGCGTGCGCGGGACGCGCTGGAGCAGGACGGTTATCACACCATGACGTACCGCATTCGCCACCGTGCCGGGCATTACCTGTGGTTTGAAACTGCCAGTCGGGCGATCCGTGAAACCTACACCGGCGCGGTGGTCGAAGTGGTCAGCGTGTCGCGGGACATCACGGCCCGGGTGCAGGCCGAAGAGAACAAGCGGCGCCTGGCGGAAGTGGTCGAGGCCAACACCGATCCGGTGTTGTTCATCGACCCTGACGGGCAAGTCACTTACCTCAACCCGGCCGCGCGGCGCATCCTCGGCATCGACGAGCAACAACCGATGCCGGCCCTGGCGCAGCTGTTTGCCAGCGCTGACCTGACGCGCCTGCAACGTGACGGCTGGAGCAGCGCCGAACGCGACGGCGTGTGGAGCACCGATGCACGCTTGCAGCCGCCCGGTGGCGGCACTTCGGTGCCGGTGTCGCTGGTGTTGCTGGCGCACCGTTCGGCCGGCGGCGAGCGCTATTACTCATTGGTGGCGCGGGACATGACCGAGCGCGAATTGCGCGAGGTGCAACAGCGACGTCATCAAGACGAATTGGCCCACACCGCACGGTTGGTCACGCTGGGGGAACTGGCCTCGGGCATTGCCCACGAAATCAACCAGCCATTGGCCGCCGTGGTCAATTACGCCAATGCCAGCCAACGCTATTTACAGACGCTCGATTCCAATCCCCAGGCCGCCGAACGAGTGGCGCAAGGGTTGCAGCGCATCACCCAGCACGCCACCCATGCCTCGGAAGTGATCAAACGGTTACGGGCGTTTCTGCGCAAGGGCCAGCGGCGCATGCAGGCGCTGAACTTTACCGATGTCGCCCGTGAAGCCGTGCGTTTGTGTGCCTGGGAAGCGAGCAATTGCCAAGTGACAATCGAGGATCGACTGCCGGATAATCTGCCGCCCGTTTATGCCGACCGGGTGCTGCTCGAGCAGGTGCTGCTCAATCTGTTGCGCAATGCCATCGACGCCAACCGCGAACAACATCCGGGGCAGCCCTCGCTGATCGTGATGACGGCGGAGCAGGGCGGTGGTGCCACCGTGGAAATCCGTGTGCAAGACCAGGGACCGGGCGTCAGCGAGCCCGAACTGGAGCAGATATTTACCCCGTTCTATACCAGCAAGGCCGATGGCCTGGGTCTTGGCTTGTCCATGAGCCGCAGCATCATCGAAGGTTTCGGCGGTGAATTGCAGGCCCGGCGCCAACCGGTCGGGCTGCTGATGGGTTGCCGCTTGCCGCTTGCCGGCCCAACAAAACAACAACAGGAATAATGCAATGGCAGGTGTGACGGAGCACGTGGTGTATGTGGTCGACGATGACCAGGGCATGCTCGATTCAACGGTCTGGTTGCTGGAATCGGTCGGGCTCAAGGCCTTGCCGTTTACCAGTGGCGTAGAGTTCCTCAGTGCCTGTGATGCCACGCTCGACGCCTGCGTGCTGCTTGACGTGCGCATGCCCGGCATGGGCGGGTTGAACGTGCAGGAAGAAATGCGCGCTCGGGAGCTGAACCTGCCGATTATCTTCGTCAGCGGCCACGCCGATGTGCCCATCGTGGTGCGCGCGTTCAAGGCCGGCGCCCATGACTTCATCGAAAAACCCTATAACGAGCAGTTGTTGCTGGACAGCGTGCAGCAGGCGCTGAGCAACTGCGCGGCGAACCGTTCGGGTAATGAGGGCAATGACGCCTTGCAAGCCCGTTTGCTGACACTGACCCCCCGCGAGCGCGATGTCTTGCTGCCGCTGGTGCAGGGTTACACCACCCGGGAAATCGCCGAGCAACTGGGCGTCAGCGCAAAAACCGTCGACCTGTATCGCTCGCGGGTGATGAAGCGCATGCAGGCCAACACCCTGCCGGACCTGGTGGGCATGGCCATTGCCGCCGGACTGGTCGATCCACTGAAACTGCGTTGAGGCCTCGCGCCGGGTATTCAGCGTCTATGCTGGGCTAACCGATCCGCAACCGTTGCAGTGATCTGCAAGGAGGCACCCGTGGAGCCCACGCCCTTTACCGAAAAAACGCTCACCCGCACCCTGCTTGATGTGCTGATTCGTGCCGGGTTGATTGCCGTTCTGGTGCTTTTCTGTTTCGAAATATTCAGCCCGTTCCGCGACTTGATGCTGTGGTCGCTGATCCTGGCAATCACCCTCTATCCGCTGCAAGAGCGGCTGCGGGGGACGCACAAGCCAGGGCACGTGGCGACGCTGATCATTCTGACCGCCATCGTCATCCTGATGGTGCCGATCTACCTGCTGGGCACCTCGATTGCCGACTCGGTCGAACGGGCGATGGAAATCGTCAAGGGCGGAGGCTTTCACATTCCGCCGCCGGCCGAGTCAGTCGCCAGTTGGCCGCTGGTGGGCCAGCCACTCTCTGATTTATGGCTGCAGGCCTCAACCAATCTCCCCGACCTGACCGCCAAATACGTACCGCAGATCAAACACGTCAGCCTGGGCCTGTTGGGCAAACTCGCGGGCGTCGGCATGGGTTTCCTGACGTTCATCTTCGCCTTGATCATTGCCGGGATTTTCATGGCCCATGGTGAAAGCGGCAGCCGCGCTGCGGTACAGATCGCCTCGCGCGTCAGCGACCCGGCCCGGGGCCCGAAAATCGCCGAACTCTGCACCGCCACCATCCGTGCGGTAGCGCTGGGCGTGGTCGGCATCGCGTTCATCCAGATGCTGCTGGTGGGGCTCGGTTTTGTCTTCAAGGGCATCCCCGGTGCCGGTCTGCTCGCTTTGGCGGTGCTGCTGCTCGGCATCATGCAGTTGCCGGTGACGCTGATTACGCTGCCGGTAATTGCCTTCGTCTTTGCCACCGAAGGCGCCAGCACCGTGACCATCATTTTCTCCATCTATGTGTTCATTGCCGGCCTGGTGGACAACGTCCTCAAACCCTTGTTGCTGGGGCGCGGTGTCGATGTGCCGATGCCGGTGGTGCTGATTGGCGCCTTGGGCGGTATGGTCACCAGTGGCATCATCGGGCTGTTCATCGGCCCGGTGGTCCTTGCCGTCGGCTATCAATTATTCTGGCAGTGGGTGCAGGATCGACCGTCGGAAGGAGGAGGGCCTCCACTGTGAATGCGCAGGATCATCAACTGCTGGATCAGGTACTGATCGCCCATGGTGGTCTGGACCGCTGGAACAGCTTAAACACCATGCGCGCCACCCTCGTGACCGGTGGTTCGCTCTGGGGCGCGAAAGGGTTGACCCAGGACAGCGCACCTCGCCAGATGACTGTTTGGCTGCACGAGCAGAAAGCCTCGGTGACCCCCTTCGGCGGGCCCGACAAGCGGACGGCCTACACTCCCGACAGAATCGCCATTGAAACCGCAGACGGCAAAGTGATTGCCGAGCGCCAGACGCCCCGGGAGTCCTTCCGCGACCACGACGAAAACACGCCCTGGGATCCACTGCATCGCGCGTACTTCAACGGTTATGCGCTCTGGTCCTACCTGACCATGCCTTTTCTGTTCACGTGGCCGGGTGTGCTGACCGAGGAAATCGAACCCTGGCAAGAAGGCGCACAGCACTGGCGCCGCTTGCGGGTGCACTTCCCTGACCACATCGCCACGCACAGCGCCCTACAGGATTTCTACTTCAGCGAAGACTTCCTGCTGCGGCGACACGACTACAACGTAGACGTCAGTGGGGGCATGCCTGCCGCCCAGTATGTGTCTGACTACATCGAGGCTGACGGGCTGCGCATGCCCGGCAAGCGTCGTGCCTACCGACGCGGGAAGGACGGCCAGGCCGACATGGATGCCTTGCTGGTGGCCATCGATCTCAGCGAAATCGGCTATTCCTGATGCACTGCGGAGGGATGAATCATGACCGTACATTCCTGGGAAAAACTTTACCTCGATGACCTGAGCCTGGGTCAGCAATTCGAAAGCGACAGACTGCGTGTCCATCGCGCGTCGATGCTGGCCTTCGCCCAGGAGTACGACCCGCAACCGTTTCACCTCGATCCTGAAGCCGCCGAGCTGAGCCTGTTCCGCGGCCTGGCCGCCAGCGGCTGGAACACCGCCGCCCTGACCATGAAGTTGCTGGTGGACAGCGTGCCGTTGGCGGATGGCATCATCGGGTTGGGCATCGAGCTGAGCTGGCCGACGCCGACTTACCCCGATGACGTGCTGCGCCTGCAATGCACCGTGCAGGCCATCGACCCGTCGAGTTCCAAGCCCGACCGGGGCGTGGTGACGATGTTCATGGAAACCCTCAATCAGAATGACAAGGTGGTGCAGCGAGCCACCGGCAAACTGCTGGTCTTCAGGAGACCGCCGCCTGACTGAAAAGTAGTCATGGGTTTAGGGCGCGCGCATGATGGCGGAGGCCGGTTTTCACCCAGTCAGTCGAGCGAGCTCTGTCGATGGCAGCGACCGGAGGAGGCGTTGTGAAACCATTTCTGCCCAGGCCCAGCGCCTCAACGATGAACATGTTGCGTGAAGGGTGCCTGCAACGCCGTGATGCGGTGCCGCAAGAGCTGACGGAACAAGCGGTCATCCCGGGCATCCCGAATGCGCGCTACTGGCTGGACCGGGACCTGACGTCGTTCATCCGGGATGCCAGCCTGGCAAACGATCGAGAGGTCGAGGCGCTCGCCGACACAGACTTGCCGGCCGACGCGCTGCCACTGGCCTACTATCTGGCCATTTCGGGGGGCGGCGACGCCGGCACCTTCGCGGCGGGCATCATCGCCGGCTGGAGCTTGCATGGGAGCCGACCTGCTTTCAAAGTCGTCACCGGCATCAGCGCGGGCGCCCTGGTCGCACCGTTCGCTTACCTGGGGCCTGAGTACGACCCGATCATCCTGGGGATCTGCAGCGCAATTGGTCCGAAAGATGTGTTCCATGCGCGAAGTGTGCTGACCCGCCTGGCCAGCGACGGCATCGCGGACAGCAAGCCCCTGGCGCGCCTTATTGCCAAATACATCACCGCCGACGTTCTCGCGGCCATCGCCGCGCAATACGCCAAAGGACGACTGCTGATGATCGGCACTACCGACCTCGATGCCGGGCGGCCCGTCACCTGGAACATGGGCGCGATTGCTTCCAGCGGGGCTCCAGGCGCGCTGCACCTGTTTCGCAACATCATGATCGCGTCGATGAGCATTCCCGGCGCCGTTTCACCGGTCATGATCGATGTGGAGGTCGACGGCAAAGAGTTTCAGGAAATGCACGTGGACGGAGGCGTCCTCACTCAAGTGTTCCTTTATCCGCCGGGCACTGTGATGGCGCTGAACAGCGTGGCCGGCGCGCGCATCCGCCGGGACCGGCATTTTTATGTCATCCGCAACGGCAAACTGGAACCTCAGTGGTCCGGCACCAAGCGCCGGACCTTGAGCATCGGCGGGCGAGCCATCAGCACCTTGATCCAGACTCAGGGGATCAGCGACCTGAATCACATTTACCGGATCGCCCAGCAGGATGGCGCAGACTTCAATCTGGCGCACATCGGCGCTGATTTTATTTGTCCTCGCAACCAGAAATTCGATGGCGAATACATGAAGCGTCTGTTCGATTACGCCTTTCAACTTAGCGCGAAAGGCTATCCGTGGCATAAATCGCCGCACACCTGAGTTGCCAGCGTGAAATTAATACTGTATTTTTTCATGAAATTATAAAAACATAATTTCATGAGGCTTGTATGTTTCAGCAGTCCACGCAGCATGTCGCCAGCTACTACGCCCACAGTTGCGCTGATCACCTGACCACCCGACCGGCGCTTGCCGGCGAGCAAACCACTGAGGTTGTGATCATCGGTGCCGGTTTCAGCGGCCTGCATACTGCGTTGCGCCTGGCCTTGGCCGGCAAGCGCGTGACGCTGCTGGAAGCCAGCCGCGTGGCTTGGGCCGCGTCGGGGCGCAATGGTGGGCAGGCGATTCTCGGCTGGTCGTGCGACATGCCGCCTCTGGAAGCAGCGTTGGGCTACGAGCGTGCGCGACGGTTGTGGGACGGCATGCGCTGGGCCGCGCAAGAGCTGCGTGAGTTGCCGGCTCGCCATGGTTTCGACTGTGATTACCGCGCCGGCCACTTGTGGACCTCGGTCATGCCCCGTCGGGTCAGTCAGCTGACCGAGTGGCAGCACGAAGCCAGTCACAAGTGGGGCCACAACGGCTTGCAGTTCATCCGCCGTGAACAGTTGCCGGAGTGGGTGGCCAGCGAGCGCTACCAGGCAGGCCTTTATGACCCCGAGGGCGGGCATCTGAACCCGCTGAAACTGGCCCTCGGCCTCGCTGCCGCCATCGAACGGGCGGGCGGCCGTATCCATGAGCAAAGCAAGGCGTTGAGTTATCGAGAGCAGGGCGGTCAGTTCCTGGTAAACACCGAACGCGGATCGATTCGCGCGGATGTGCTGGTGCTGGCCTGCAATGCCTATCTCGACGAGCTCGACCCGCAACTGGCCAGTTGTGTGTTGCCGGTGGGCACTTATCAAGTCGCCACCGCGCCGCTGACGGCCGAGCAGGTCACGGCGTTGTTGCCGAGCAATGTTTGCGTCACCGACAACCAATTCGTCCTCGACTACTTCCGTCGCACGCCGGACAACCGTCTGCTGTTCGGCGGTGGCTGCACGTATCTGGGCGGTATGCCCAAGGACATTGCCAGCGCGACCCGGCCGTTTCTGGAACGGGTTTTCCCGCAGCTCAAAGGCGTGAAGCTGGAGTTCGCCTGGGGCGGGCATATCGACCTGACGCTCAAACGAACCCCGGATATCGGTCGCAGCGGTGATCGCTACTGGCTCCAGGGGTATTCCGGGCATGGTGTGCTTCCGACGTTGGCCGCCGCCCGCGCCGTGTCCGACGCAATTCTCGCCCAGAGCGATGAACTGGCGTTGTATCAGGGCTTGAGTAACGGCAGCTTCCCGGGCGGTAAATACCTGGCGGCGCCGCTGGAAGCCATCGGCAAGGCGTGGTATCGACTGCGCGACAGCATTTGATGAATCACTTGGCGGAATTCCAGGCATGAACAAGCAAGAAGAAATCGCTGCGCTGGCGATCCTTATCCACGATCTGCGCAAGCACAAGAAGTACACCTTGAAGGACCTGGCCGACCAGATCGGTCGTTCCGTCGGCTTTCTCTCGCAGGTCGAACGCGGCTTGTCACGGCCCACCGTGGCCGACCTGACGGCGATCAGCGAAACCCTGGGCGTGCCGACCACCTATTTCTACAGCCTGCCCAAACCCAAGGAACTGCCGTGGGTCACCCGGCCAGATGAACGCCGCACGCTGTATTACGCCAATGGCATCACCGACATTCTGGTGTCGCCGAAGATGCGCGCTTCGTTTTCCATGCTCGAAAGTCACCTCGAAGCCGGCGCAAGCAGTGGCGAGCGGCACTTGAGTGACAGCTCGGAGCAGGGCGGCTACGTGCTCGAAGGCGAGTTGACGCTGTGGTTGGGCGATGACGATGCCGTCACCTTGCACGCTGGCGACAGCTTTCAGTTCGACAGCCATACCCGTTGCCGTTACGGCAACCTCACCGAGCAGCTCACGCGAGTGCTCTGGGTCTACACCTGATAACCACAATAGGACCTACCATGATGGACGCTGATCTGCTGGCCGAGGTGCGCGCCTTTCGCCAACGCTACCCTGATGTACGTTATGTCGACCTGATTTCCCTGGACATTCCGGGGCACTTCTACGGTAAGCGCTACCCTGTGGACATGCTGGAAAAGGTCGCAGCCGGCAGCGCGCTGAAACTGCCGCAAAACTGTGTGCTGCTGGGCGTGCAAGGCGGGTTGTTCAAGATTGGCGACTACTGCTTTAACGACGGTGACCCGGATGCGCTGCGCCGCTTGGTGCCCGGAACGCTCAAACCAGTCAGCTGGGAAGCACAACCGCTGGGGCAAATGCTGATCACCTCGGACGGCACCGAGAACCCGATCGTATTCGAGCCGCGGCAGGTCCTGGCGCAGGTGCTGGACAGGCTCGCCGGCAAAGGCATTCATCCGGTGGTGGCGTTCGAACTGGAGTTCTATCTGTTCGATAAAAAACTGCGCGACGGGCTGCCGCAATTCCCCCGGGATGACCTGACGGACGATGCCGACGATCAGCCGAACATGCACATCGAGCGCCTGTCACGCTTTGCGCCGGTGCTTGATGAGATGGTCGAGGTGTCGCGGGCGCAAGGCATCGATACCACGGTGATCACCGCCGAGCTCGGCCCGGGCCAGTTCGAAATCAATTTCGGCCATCTTGATGATGGTTTGCGCGCAGCGGACTGGGCGGCCTTGTTTTGTCGCAGCACCCGTGGTGTCGCCCTGAAACACGGTTACCGCACCAGCTTCATGGCCAAGCCTTACTTGCAGCACCCGGGCAGCGGTATGCATGTGCACGTCAGCCTGTATGACGCCGCCGGCAATAACCTCCTCGCAGCGAACCAGCAGCAATCACTGCGCCATGCCGTGGCCGGCTGTCTGGAATTGCTGCCGCATTGCATGCCGATCTTCGCGCCGAACCAGAACGCCTTTCGCCGTTTGGGCGGCACAACCAACATCGCCACCCGGGCGAGCTGGGGCTTCGAGGATCGCGATGCGTGCCTGCGCATTCCGGAATCGGATGCGAAAAACCTGCGCATCGAATACCGCCTGGCCGGTGCCGATGCCAACCCGTACTTGGTGTTGGCGGCGATTCTGGTGGGACTCGAACATGGCCTGGAAGCGGGCAACGAACCGATCCAGCCGCTCAATGAAGACCGCAACAGTGGGGTCGACTTCCCGCTGGAGATGCTCGAAGCGGTGCGCGCCATGCAGCATCAACCTCACCTGCGCAAAGGGTTGGGCGCGGAGTTCGTGGACGTGTATTGCGAGAATAAGCGCCAGGATCATCTGGCGTTCATGCAGGAGATCAGTGCGCGGGAGTATCGCTGGTATCTGTAAGCCAAGCGTGCCAATGCACTTTAATAAAGCTTTCGTGCGGCGGCATGCACTAAGCCAAGGCAGAAACCGCAGCGTTCATCTTCGTAAAACCCTGGAAGGAGCGGTAAAACACTGACATTCAGCGTTTGGCACAATCGCTGCATTACATCGATCAGGCCCACCGTGAACGCAATCGAGTGGGCAGCCCCCTCGGTCAACGACGATCGATTCGTGGGCAACATCGGTGGGGTCAGGCAGAGACGTCTGGTTTCAACACCGCAAAAGAACAGGCAAAGACGCCTGGAACCGCAAGGTTTCAGGCGTTTTTTTTTGCTTTTTGAACCGTGATGGGCTTAGCCGGGTGCTTCTTATGAATTCCAATGTGGCCGCGTTGAACACGCTGCAAACGCTGATCGTGATCGGTAATGGCATGGTCGGACATCATTGTGTCGAACAGCTGATCGAGCGCGGGGCGCTTGATCACTATCGGCTGCACGTCTTCAGCGAGGAGCCGATGCGTGCCTACGATCGCGTGCACCTTTCCGAATACTTCACCGGCCGTGACGCCGAATCGCTCGCCTTGAGTGACGCCTCGCTGTACCAGACCCCGGGCGTGACCTTGCATTTGGGTGTGCCGGTCCTGGAAATCGACCGCGCCCGGCGCCAGGTGATCACCGCGCAAGGCTGCGTCGCCTACGACAAATTGGTACTGGCCACCGGGTCCTACCCGTTTGTGCCGCCGATCGAAGGCGCCGAGGGTGATTCGCGCCTGGTGTATCGCACCCTTGAAGACCTTGATGCGATCCGTGCTGCCGCGTCCAATGCCCGACGTGGCGTGGTGGTCGGCGGTGGCTTGCTCGGGCTGGAAGCCGCCAACGCCCTGAAAAGCCTGGGCCTGGAAGCCCATGTGGTGGAATTCGCCCCGCGCCTGATGCCGGTTCAGCTGGACGAGCAGGGCGGTCGTGCGCTCAAGGCCCAAATCGAACGCCTCGGCGTCAGCGTGCACCTGTCGCGTGGCACTCAATCGATCAGCCCTGGCGAGGAATATCGCTACCGGATGAATTTCGCCAATGACGAATTTCTCGAGGCCGACCTGATCGTGTTTTCCGCCGGGATCCGCGCACAAGATGCCTTGGCCCGCCAGTGCTCGCTGGAAGTCGGCCCGCGTGGCGGCGTGGTGGTCGACGACCACTGCCTGAGCAGCGATCCGCACATCTACGCCATCGGTGAATGCGCTGCGTGGAATGGCAGCATTTTTGGCCTGGTCGCCCCGGGCTACCAGATGGCGCGCGGTGTTGCCGCACGGCTGTGCAACGAAGCGGCCGAGCCGTTCTTGGGCGCGGACATGTCGACCAAGCTCAAGCTGCTGGGCGTCGACGTCGGTTCCATCGGCGACGCCCACGGCAGCACACCGGGCTCGCGCAGTTATCAGTTCATCGACGAAACCACCGCCAGCTACCGCCGATTGGTAGTGGATGCGACCGGCAAACACGTGCTCGGCGCAGTGCTCGTTGGTGACAACAGCTATTACGACACGCTGCTGCAATACATGCAGAACGCGATTGCCTTGCCGGCGGAACCCGCCAGCCTGATTCTGCCCTCGTCCGAAGGCGCGCCGACCCTGGGCCCGGGCGCGTTGCCCGAGTCGGCCACGGTGTGCTCGTGCCACAACGTCACCAAGGGCTCCATCTGCTCGGCCATCGACGGTGGCTGCACCGACCTCGGCCTGCTCAAGTCGCAAACCAAGGCCTGCACCGGCTGCGGCGGTTGTGCCGGGTTGCTCAAGCAGGTGTTCGAGCATGAGCTGATGGCCCGTGGCGTCAGCGTCGATAAGAGCCTGTGCGAACACTTTGCCTATACCCGTCAGGAGCTTTACGCATTGGTACGGGTTGAAGGCGTCATCACCTTCGAAGAACTGCTGGCCAAACATGGCCGTGGCCATACCGGTTGCGACATGTGCAAGCCGGCGGTGGGCTCGATCCTCGCATCGTGCTGGAACCAGCCAATCATGGACGCCTCGCTGGTACCGCTGCAGGACACCAACGACACCTTCATGGCCAACATGCAGAAAAACGGCACCTATTCGGTGGTGCCGCGCATCCCCGGTGGCGAGATCACCGCCGACAAACTGATCGCCATCGGCGTGGTGGCGAAGAAATACGACCTCTACACCAAAATCACCGGCGGCCAGCGCATCGACCTGTTCGGCGCGCAGTTGCACGAGTTGCCGGACATCTGGGCCGAGCTGATCGAAGCGGGTTTCGAAACCGGGCACGCCTACGGCAAATCGACCCGCACGGTAAAGTCCTGCGTCGGCAGCACTTGGTGCCGTTATGGCGTGCAGGACAGCGTGAAAATGGCGCTGGCCATCGAGGACCGCTACAAGGGCCTGCGTTCGCCGCACAAACTTAAATTCGCAGTGTCCGGTTGCACCCGTGAGTGCGCCGAAGCCCAGAGCAAAGACGTCGGCGTGATCGCCACGGAGAAAGGCTGGAACCTTTACATCGCCGGCAACGGCGGCATGCGCCCGCGTCACGCCGAGCTGTTCGCCACCGACCTCGACGATGAAACCCTGATCCGTTACATCGACCGCTTCCTGATGTTCTACATCCGCACCGCCGACAAATTGCAGCGCACCTCGGTATGGCGTGAAAGCCTGGAAGGCGGCCTCGGTTTCCTCAAGGACGTGATCATTCACGACAGCCTTGGCCTGGGTGAAGAGCTCGAATCGCAGATGCAGTTGGTGGTCGACCGCTACGAATGCGAGTGGGCCAACGCCCTCAAGGACCCGGAAAAACTCAAGCGTTTCCGCACCTTCGTCAACGATAAACGCCCGGACCCGGACATCCACTTCGTCCAGGAGCGCGGTCAACGGCGTCCGATCATGGCCGCCGAACTCAACCTTATCCCTGTCACCGAGGAGATTGCCTGATGAGCCAGTCCACTACCCGAGGCATCGCTTCCCTGGAAAACACCGACGCCTGGCAAACCGTATGCGAGCAACAGGACCTGGTCAGCAACTCCGGCGTCGTCGTCTGGTTCGACGGCGCGCAAGTGGCGCTGTTCTACCTGCCGGGTGTTGAGGGGCAGACCCTCTACGCCATCGACAACCACGACCCGCAATCAGGGGCAAATGTCATCGGTCGCGGTTTGGTTGGCAGCATCAAGGGCGATCTGGTGGTGGCCTCACCGATCTACAAGCAGCATTTCAGGCTTGAGGACGGCAGTTGCCTGGAGTACCCGCAACAGCGTTTGCGGGTCTGGCCGGTTCGGTTGAATGGTGGGGTGGTGGAAATAGGGATGGTTTGAGGACGGTTCAATTATCCAGCCGGCTCGACCGTGCAACTCATTTCCCTTGAGCCGGGCTTCTGGAAAAGCACCGCGTTGCCGTCTTGCCAGAAGCTGTAATTGCCCTGGTAATCCTTGCCGGTGTATCGGGCTCCAGAATCACTCTGTACCTGGTTCAGGGTGATCGCGGTGTTCGCCCATTTCAGGTACACGACACCCGGCTGCGTACTGAAGAAGGTGGCGGTAATCAGCGTGTTAAAGCCAGTGCAACGAAACGCCAGCGGGCCTTCGGTGAGTCGGTCTGGGTCCTTGGTTCTGACAATGGCCGAGCCCTGGCGTAGCTGGTGCGCACGCTCGGCATAACTTCGGATGATGCACGCCTTGAGTTCCGGCCCGGTGGTACATCCGTTGCGGGCGTCGATCCAGAATTGCTGGTCAATGATCACTTTGTCCGGGGGCGGAACGGAGTGTTGATCCGTGAGCGCCAGGCGATAAAGACGCGTCAGTTCGATATCCATCTGCGTCAGTTGTTGATCGCGACAGATGAGCTTTTCGACGGAGGCCCTGGTCTTGGCGCAGTCGATGCCGGGAGGGGACGCAGCCTGTGCGCAGGTGCTCGCCGCCACGCACAGGCTGGCAGCGAGTAGACAGGTGAAATGGGCCGTGACCGTTTTCATGTTGGCTTTACCCAGATCATGACGGGATGCCCGGATTGCCTTGGACCTGGCGATCCGTTGAACAGTTATTTGGTTTGCATTGGGTGTATCGCAGTGTAAGTCAGTGTTCAAAAGTTGCCACACCCGCCTGGCGGCGGGCGTTCTTCAGAATCGATCCAGTCTGTAGGGTTCGATGGCAGGTAATCCATGGGATTGGTTGGCGGTTGCCGGCGAAGCGAGTTGGGCGATGAGCTCGGCAGTGACCGCAGCCTGCGTCAGGCCCAGGTGTTGGTGACCGAAGGCGAGCAAAACCTTGCCGCCGCACACCCGATCGATGATCGGCAGCGAGTCCGGCAAGGAAGGGCGAAACCCCATCCAAGGCGTCGCCGCCTCAGCGTTCAAGTCGCGCTTGAACAGGTCTTTACTCAGCCGGTGCAGCTGCCAGGCACGCTCCATGACCGGAGCGCGGTCGAGGCCGGCGAACTCGACGGTGCCAGCCAAGCGCAGTCCATCGGCCATCGGGGTCATGATGAACTTGCGCTCCAGCGAGGTGACGGCGAACGGCAACCGCCCGTGTTCATGGGGCAACATCAGGTGATAGCCGCGCTCGGTATCCAGCGGTACTTTTTTGCCGGTCAGCGCTGCTGTCAGCTTCGCGGAGTGGGCACCGCAGGCGATCAGGGTCTGGCGGGCGGTGAAACGCCCCTGGTCGGTGATGAGCGAGACGCCGTTCTCATGCAGGTGTGCACCCAGAACCTGTTGCTTGAGGAAATGCACGCCGCTGGCTTTGGCGGCATGCACCAGTTCGCAGACCACTTGGTAGGGGTCGAGGAAATGCCCGGTGCGCGGGAAAAACAGACCGCCCTGAATTCGCTCGGTGAGTTGTGGTGCGGCCTCGCGCACCGCCTTGGCCTGCCAATAGTCGACCGGGACGTGTTGATGGCGCATCCGGGCCTGTAGCGCTTTGATCGCCGGATGCGAGTCGGGGCGCTCGAACACCAGCAACGAGCCGTCCTCGCGCAGCAGATCGGGGCGGGCAATGTCCTCCAGCAGTCGGTGCCAGGCGCCCAGGCTGCTTTCGTTGAGTGCGCGCAGGCCGGCGACGGTCCGTTGGAAGGGCGCCGGGCGCAGGTTCAGCAACAGCCGCGTGAACCAGGGCAGGGCGCGCGGCAGGTATTTCCAGTCCAGGCGCAACGGGCCCATCGGGTCCATGAGCATGGCGGGCAGGCGTTTGAGGATGGACAGGTCGGCGATTGGAAACACCTGTTCGGTCGCCAGATGCCCGGCGTTCCCGAACGAGGCGCCCCGGCCAGGCTCTTGCTGGTCGATGACCACCACTCGCAGACCTTGGCGTGCCAGCCGCAAAGCGCAGGCAACGCCGACAATGCCGGCGCCGACCACGGCAATGTCCGCGTTGTCGTGCGGGTTGTGTGTGTCGGGGGAGTCAGACATTTTTCGGGCCGCCGAGAGGGGTGGGATCAGTCGACGTTCTGCTCTGCCGACCAGTTTTTGTACCACTGGCGGAACAACGCGTACTGGTGCTCGGCGTAATGACGCTGGGCATCGCTGAGCGCATCGGATTCGTTGAAGTGCAGGGTGTATTCCTGGTCGCCATTGAGCACCATCAGGTGTTTGTAATAGAGCACCAGGTCGCAGCCCTCATCGAAGGACGACAGCACATGCAGCGCAGATTCCAGCTCTCTGGCCAAGCGGCGGGCCTTGGCGTCTCCCTTGGCCGCCTGCTTGCTCAGGGCCACCAATTGCAGGACTTCGCGCGGCAGTGCGTTGCCGATGCCGGTGATCGCGCCGGTGGCGTTGCAGTTGACGAAGCCATGGACCACCTGCGTATCGACACCGACCATCAGGGTGACGTCATCGTCCTTGGACGTGATGTTTTCGGCAGCGTAGCGCAGGTCGGCAGCACCGCCGAACTCCTTGAAGCCGATCAGGTTCGAGTGTTCGCGGCGCAGTTCGAAGAACAGATCCGCACGGGTGGCGAAGCCATAGTAAGGACTGTTATAGATCACCGCCGGCAGATTTGGAGCAGCCTCCAGGATCGCCGCGAAGTGAGCTTTTTGCGCGGCCGGCGAGGCACCCCGGGAGAGGACGCGAGGGATCACCATCAGGCCCTGGGCGCCGACCTTGGCCGCATGCGCCGCGTGGGAAATCGCTTCACGGCTGTTGACGGCGCCGGTCCCGACAATGGTCGGAACACCGGCGGCAACCAGACGCGCCACGCCTTCCTGGCGCTCGGCCTCAGTGAGCAAGGGCCAGTCACCCATGGAACCGCAATACACGACAGCACTCATGCCGATATCAATCAGTTCGCGACCTTTGGCCACCAGCGCGTCGAAGTCGGGTTTGCGCTCGGCAGTGCAGGGGGTCATCAGTGCAGGCATGCAGCCCGTGAAGATGTTGGCGCTCATTGTTGTCACTCCTTGCAGCGTTCATTCAATGTGTTTGAGAGGGAAGTGCAGCGTGTTCGCTCAAATGCCCCACGCGAAGGGATCCTGTTCGTCGATCAGCAGCGTGCTGTCGGCGGTCATGAAGGCCTGGCCGGTAATGAACGGGCGGACACGCTCGCCTTCCCATTCGTAACTGCCGACGAATTGGCTGGCGGTGATGCTGGCTTGTACCCACGGCTCACCGGCGGCCAGCTTTCCATCCGCCGCCAGGCATGCCAGTTTGGCGCTGGTGCCGGTGCCGCAGGGCGAGCGATCGTAGGCCTTGCCCGGGCACATGACGAAGTTGCGGCTGTCAGCCTGGTCGTCGTCGGCAAACAGCTCGACATGGTCGATGGCGGCGCCGTCCTCGCCATGGATGCCTTGGGCTTCCAGAGCCTTGAGCATCGCCCAGGTGTACTCGGTCAGGGCTTCGACGTTGTCGAGTTGCAACACGTGCCCGTGGTCGGACACCAGAAAGAACCAGTTGCCACCCCAGGCGATATCGCCGTAGACGCGGCCGTGTCCGGGGACGTCGACCGGCACCTGTTGGCGGTAGCGGTAGGCGGGCACATTGCGCAGGGTCACCGAGCCGTCGTCATGCAGCGTGGCGCTGACCGGGCCGACTGGCGTGTCGATCTTGTGTACACCGGGAGCAATATGCCCCAGGTAATGCAATGAGTTGACCAGGCCGATGGTGCCGTGACCGCACATGCCGAGGTAGCCGGCATTGTTGAAGAAAATCACGCCGCAAGTGGCATCCGGCGAGACCGGCTCGCAATACAGCGCGCCGACCAGCACATCGTTGCCACGGGGCTCCAGCAGGCAAGCCCTGCGCCAGTGGTCATGCTGATCGCGCAGGGCATCACGCTTCTCGATCATGGTCTGGCAGGGCAGTTGGGGGAAACCACTCATCACCAGGCGAGTCGGTTCGCCGCCGGTGTGGGAGTCGATGACATGCACTCGTTTCATCTACCTATCCTTTCGAAGTGTGCCGGTCCGCCGGTTGCCACCACCAGGCCACCGAACCTGCCGATAGAGTGAACGCGTCAGGGGCGATTGCGATTGATGTTTTCCATGGCTGCAAATGACGAAATCGGCACAATGCCGAGGGCCTCGACACAGGGGTAAACCTTGGGGCAATCTGCTTGCGCGCGCCTCGGCATCGGCTCCGAAGTGACCGGCCAGTGAAGGCCAGCTGCGGAGCGGAGAGGGCGCAAGGGAGGATTTTTGCTTGTCCGCAGAGTGGGAGAACAAGCGTCATGACGCAGAACGCATTGGCGATCCTGTGCCAAGGAAACGACCTGAATCGCCCCGATACTCTCGAAGAGTTACTCGCGGGCGTGGCACTTCTGTTGCCGATGCTGGACGTGATCCCCAATGCCGCGATCTTTATCAAGGACATGAAGGCGCGTTATGTCATGGCCAATAGCACACTGGTCCAGCGCTGCGGTTTGAAACAGTTGCAACCGCTGCTTGGAAAAACCAGCGCCGAAGTCTTTCCAGCACAACTGGGGCCTGGTTACACCGAACAGGATCGTCGTGTACTGGAGCAAGGCTTTGTCCTGGAAGACCAACTGGAGTTGCACTTATACGGGAGTCGAGAGCCCGGTTGGTGCCTGACGCATAAACGCCCGTTATACAACCGCAGCGGTGAGATCATGGGCCTGGCGGGAATTTCGGTTGACCTGCAATCGGCCAGTGATACGCACCCGGCCTATCAGCGCCTGGCAGCGGTGGATGAATACATTCGCGCGCATTTCAACCGCCGTATCACCTTGGGTGAACTGACGCGGATCGCCGGCATTTCAGTGGCGCAACTGGAACGGTATTGCAAGCGAGTGTTCCACCTGACGCCGCGGCAGATGATTCAAAAGGTTCGGCTGGAACATGCGCACCGTCTGCTGAACACCGAGGTCCCCATCACGGAAGTCGCACTGCAGTGCGGCTACACGGACCACAGTGCGTTCACTCGGCAGTTCAAGGCATTGACCGGGTTCACGCCGCGCCAGTATCGGCAGAGTAGGCGAGAAAGCCCGGAAAACCGACGGATTCGAAAAGGCCTGGTGGAGTGAACACGAAGACTTTGGTCAGGCCCTGAGCAATGAACATGACGCCTAGGGCCAGGCGCATAACGAGTGCGGCATACGGGGCGGTGCGTGAGTCGATCATGGCGCACTTGCTTTTGTTTACTTGGAGAGTGACGGCATCGTGGTCAGCCATGCGAGAAGTCCGCCAGTTCTTCAGCGACGATCTCGTTGGCCATGTCATAGAGCACGGATTTGTGCCAGACGCCACGCAGCCTGTTCCAAGGCGATATCGAAGCAGGCAGAAACCAGGTTAGAGTGCTCATAAATGTCTGTTCATAAGGGCCCTCCACTCGATTCGCTTACTCGCGCCAAGCGGTTCCAGCGAACCAACAGGGCAAATAAAACCGTATATCAATCGTTATGTGAAGAATGAATCG
This sequence comes from Pseudomonas sp. LBUM1669, assembly GCF_059695705.1. Classification (NCBI taxonomy): domain Bacteria; kingdom Pseudomonadati; phylum Pseudomonadota; class Gammaproteobacteria; order Pseudomonadales; family Pseudomonadaceae; genus Pseudomonas; species Pseudomonas sp. LBUM1669. The sequence goes on from NZ_CP166784.1 coordinate 3,323,999, forward strand.
TCCGCTGTTTGTTTCTCTAGATGGGCCCAAGGGCGCCGGCAAAACCACACTGTTGGAGGCCGTTACGAAAGGACTGAGGGCTGACAACAAAAAGGTGATCCGACTTTGCGAGAAAAAAAGCGATCCCTATAGGGGTGAAACAATGGCCCTCGTTAACAGACTCGTCAGAAATCCCACCCGGGATTTGGAGTTGGAGGTTTGTGAGCGCTTTGCTGATAGCCGTACCTGGATTTCCCAGCACGTGCTGGCTAAACAGCCACCAGGCAGCATCATCTTGATTGATCGCTGGTACCCGTCTGATGCCGCGTTTCGCCGGATAGTCCCGTTTGCAGAGATTCTACAGTTGAACATCAATCGAAACGTGCAAGTGCCAGACCTGCATGTCGGGGTTGTCACCGCCCCTGAAATTTCATGGGCGAGGGCGGCGGCACGACGGCGTGGGCTGAGCAGTACTGTGATCCATAAGCTGGAAGAACATGTCGCTTGTACCGAAGCGTTCGAGCGAGCGATTGCAGATCACGGCTGGGTTTTATGCCGCAATGAAGGAACGATAGCAGACGCAACGATGCAGGTGATTGCTGAGATCTATAAAGTCCTTCGATGACCTGCAGGCGAAGTTCGCTGCGCCGGCCTTGATGCGGTTGAGAAAGCCGTAGATCCATCGACGGGGTGATTTATCGCCGCAGCGGTAGCCGGCTGACGCTTTGATCTGGATGCCAGACGAGGGGCTGGCAGGTAAAAGAGTAGTGGTGTGGAATGCGCAATTGCGACAACACAGTCGTCGCCAAGGCAGCTTGCTTTTGGATTGAGCATCTGACGGGCGGGTCTACGGCTATCGAGGGCTTCTCAATCAGCGGCAGAGCAATCGCGGGTCGTCTCGTGTGAGTTGACCCGCTTGATTGTTCCTAGTCCTTGTTGCCGATTTTGTTCTGAGCTGCTTGCTGGCCCGCCACATTCAACTGCGGTGGTTCGAGCTTGACGGTGAGTTTGTGCAGCGAGCCGGTAAACGCGAACGGAACCTGGTAATCCTTGTCATCGACGGGGGTACCGGTGTCGGAGCCGACATCAAAACTCTCATCGACGCCAAAGACGAATGGAACGCTGTGGGGGATCGTATGGCTAGCCAGTTGCTTGCCGTCCACCGACAGCACGCCGGTGCCGCCTTTACCGAATCCCGGCCCGGCGTATTTGAAATTGAAACTGATGCTGTGCTTGCCGGGCGTGAGTGCCTCGGTGCCTTCCCAACGGAATCGCGCCACGCCTTCCAGGTTGTAACTGAACACCGGCTTACCTTTCAGAAGGTAGAGGGCATAACCCCCGAACCGGCCGCCGTCGGTCACCAACACACCGTCGCCGCCATTGTCCGGAACAGTGATGTCAGCGGTAATGACGTAGGACTTGTTCAACACATTGGGCTCGTTGCCTGGAAGTATCCCGGTCACTGGCGACAAGTAGTTGAACTCGGTGCGTCCGGCCACGATGCTCGGCCGCTGCGCAACAACGCGGGTAAAACCGGATGCGTCGAGCGGCAGCACCTGATACTTGTTCGATTCCACCCAGAACAAGTCCTGCAGCTCCTTCAGCTTTTGAGGGTTGGCAGCGGCTACATCGTCGTTCTGAGTCCAATCCTTGGAGATGTCGTACAGCTCCCATTTGACGCCATTGACGATGTCCTTGGGTGGTTGAACGGTGATGTCCCAAGGTGCGCGGTAGGGCGTCGTTGATGCCATCCAGCCCTCGTGATAAAGCGCGCGCATTCCAAACATCTCGAAATACTGCGTGGTACGAGTAGAAGGCTTTTCGGTATTTTGCTTGTCGAAGAGGTAAGCCAAGCTCGTGCCTTCGATGGGTTTCTGCGCAATGCCGTCTACCTGGAGCGGTGCATCAATGCCTGTGGCTTCAAGGATCGTCGGCTCGATATCAATGACGTGGTGGAACTGGTTACGGATGCCGCCGACATCCTTGATCCGGTTCGGCCAGGAGATGGCCATGCCCTGGCGGGTGCCGCCAAAATGCGATGCAATTTGCTTGGTCCACTTGAAGGGGGTGTCCATGGCCCAGGTCCAGCCCACCGCCATATGCGGATAGGTCTGATCCGAACCCCAGACGTCCAGATACTTCATCTGGTCGGCCACCGGCACGTTGATACCGTTGAAGGTGGTCATCTCATTCGGAGTGCCGTTGGGGGTGCCTTCGGCGCTACCGCCGTTGTCGCCGCTGATGTAGATGATCAGCGTGTTATCGAGCTTGCCGATGTCCTCGACCGCCTGGATTACCCGGCCGATTTCATGGTCGGTGTACGCGAGATAGGCCGCATAGACTTCCATTTGGTGGGCATACAGTTTTTTCTCCTCCGCAGGCAGTTCGTCCCACTTCTTCAGTGAATCCGGCCATGGCGTGAGCTTGGCTTCCTGAGGGATGACGCCGAGGCGCTTCTGATTGGCGAAGATCTGCTCGCGTGTGGCATTCCAGCCCATGTCGAATTTGCCCTTGAATTTGTCAATCCATTCGGGCGTTGGGTGATGCGGCGCGTGGGTGCCACCGGGTGCGTAATAAAGAAAGAACGGCTTCTTCGGATCGAGCGCGTTCAATTGATTGACGTAGCCGACGGCGTCATCCGCCATCGCGGTGATCAGGTTCCAACCCGGTTTGCCGACGTAAGGATGGATCGGGGTGGTGTTGCGCATCAGATTGCCCGGTTGCCACTGGTTGGTTTCGCCCCCCATGAACCCGTAGAAATAATCAAAGCCCATGCCAATGGGCCACTGATCAAACGGGCCGGCCTGGCTGATCTGGAAGGACGGGGTGTTGTGGTTTTTGCCGAACCACGAGGTGGCATAGCCGTTGTCCTTGAGGATTTTGCCAATGGTCACCTTGTCCTTGGTAATGACGCTGTTGTAGCCGGGATAGCCCGTGGAAATTTCGGTGATGACGCCGAAACCGACGGAATGGTGATTGCGCCCGGTAATCAAGGCGGCGCGTGTCGGCGAGCACAGCGCCGTCGAATTGAATTGCGTGAAGCGCAACCCGGCCGCCGCCACGCGATCCATGGCCGGCGTCGGGATGATCCCACCGAATGTGCTCGGCGCGCCGAAGCCGACGTCGTCGGTGATGATCAACAAGATATTCGGCGCGTCTTTGGGCGGAACGACGGTGGGCGACCAATAGGGTGTCGAGCTCTCGGCGTCGAGGTTGATAACGCCTCGAAACGCGTCTGGAGGATTGGGGAGGTATCGCCCGTCGATGGTTGTGGTCGCGCTGGGGGAACCGGGCGTACCGGTGACTTCCTGTGTCGCTGCATTGGCGCAAGCACAGGCCAGCAAGGAGACTGCCAGCCCTGAACTGATGCGTAGGCGCAGGCATAAAGATTGATTCCAGTGTGCAATGGCCATGGCCAGCTCCCGTAATCCCCCGAAACCCCAAGCCCGAAGTGTAGAACCGATTTTTTCACTCGCCAGTCCATCTCATCGTTCTCGCGAGCGGGCGTTGACATTGGAGTAGTGCTGTCTATACCTGATCTTGATGTCAGGAAGGTTCGGCAATGGCCGCATTGCCTGAAATCAAGGGGAGCACACATGCTTATCAGTAAACGGCGTTTGGGTATCGCCATCGTCTGCGCCGGGATCCTGTCGGCCGGCCTGGCATTTGCTGTGTACCAGAACATTCGCGGCCCCGTGCCGTTGACGCTGGGGGATGGAAAAAATGGCCCCTTGGAAATGGTCTGGCTTCCTGCCGGCGAATTTTTGATGGGGAGCGATCATAAGCAGGCACGTCCCAACGAGGGGCCTGCGCACAAGGTCAGACTCGACGGGTACTGGATCGACCGCTACGACGTTACCAACGCCGATTTCGCCCGTTTCATTGCTGAAACCCATTATGTCACCACCGCTGAACGCAAACCCAAATGGGAAGATCTGAAAGTACAACTGCCGCCGGGAACGCCTGAGCCAGATGACAGTGTCATGGTGCCAGGTGCATTGGTTTTTGTGGGCACGGACAGACCGATCCCGCTCAGTGATTTCAGCCAATGGTGGGCATTTGTCCCAGGGGCTGACTGGCGTCATCCGTTGGGGCCGGACAGTGACATCGAGGGCAAGGACAACCATCCGGTGGTTCAGGTCTCGCGTGAAGATGTACAGGCGTATGCCGCATGGGCTCACAAACGCCTGCTGACTGAGGCCGAGTGGGAATACGCCGCACGAGGCGGCCTGGAACAAGCAACTTATGCGTGGGGCAATGACTTCTCGCCAGGCGGGGAGAAGATGGCCAACACCTGGGATGAGGTTCAACCGTTTCCCGTGACCGGGGCCAGTAACACATTCAAGATTGGCACCAAGCCGGTAGGCAGTTACAGACCTAACGCCTATGGGCTCTACGATATGTCCGGGAACGTCTGGCAGTGGGTCGCCGACTGGTATCGTGCCGACGCGTTTCGCGTTGGGCTCAATCGACAAGGGGTAGGTGAAGCAGTAGTCAACCCGGAAGGACCTTCCGACAGCTATGACCCCGAACTCGGGGTGACGGCCAATGCGCCACAGCGTGTCGTTCGTGGCGGATCATTTTTGTGTAGCGACAGCTACTGCACGAGCTTTCGAACCAGCGCAAGGCAGGGCGCAGATCCCATGAACTCCATGTCGCATCTGGGCTTTCGCCTGGCGATGAGCAATGAGCAGTGGGAGCAACATCGCAGAAGGTAACTCGCGGCGATCAAGCACGTATCCGAGTGCAATACCTGTGGCGTTTTAGATCCTGCCATTGGACCGACAGGTTCCATTTTCTTATCTTTGTGAACGAGCCCCATGAAAGACAGGACACCGTTTCCCCCTTACGATAAGGGATAGGCAAACGGTTATGTTTATGACTAACAGCAACGATAAGAGTGGGGAGCTTTTGGGCCAGGAGCGGCGGCGCCGCTGGAGCCCAGAGCAAAAACTGGCCATGGTTCGCGAGAGTCTTGAGCCAGGGCAAAGCGTTTCGGTGGTGGCTCGGCGCAATGGCATCAATGCCAACCAGCTGTTCCAGTGGCGCAAGCTTTACCAGGACGGCTGCCTGTCGGCGGTCAGCGCGGGCGAAGCCGTGGTGCCTGCCTCCGAGCTGAGCGATGCGCTCAAGCAGATCCGTGAACTGCAACGGATGCTGGGCAAGAAAACAATGGAAGCAGAAATCCTCAAAGAGGCCGTGGAGATCGCCCGGTCGCGAAAATGGATTGCGCACTCACCCTTGTTGCCGGGGGACGACCAGTGAAGCTGGTCAGCGAATGTCTCGGTGTGGCGCGCTCGTAATTAACGGTTCGAATCAAGCAATCGGTATCGCCAAGACACGGCGAAGCAGGCCTGTGAACGACGCTGAGTTGGTGGCCGAAATCCAGCAACAGGTCAGCGAACTACCCAGCTATGGCTACCGTCGTGTCTGGGGATTACTGCGTCGCGCACGTGAAACCCAGTTGCTACCCGCGATCCACGTGAAGCGGGTCTACCGGGTGATGCGTGATCACAACCTGCTGCTTGAACGCCGGATCAAACAGCCCGGCGTGCCGCGTCGGCACGAAGGCCGTATTGCGGTGCAAACCAGCGATACACGTTGGTGCTCGGACGGCTTTGAGTTCCGTTGCGAGGACGGCGCGAAACTGAGCGTGACCTTTGCCTTGGACTGCTGTGATCGCGAGGCCATCGGCTGGGTCGCGAGCCCGACCGGGTACAGCGGCGATGATATCCGCGACTTAATGCTGGAAAGCGTGGAGAAGCGCTTCGGCAATCAACTGCCCGTCACGCCGGTGCAATGACTCAGCGACAACAGTTCGGCGTACACCGCCGAACAGACACGCCTGTTTGCTCGACAGATCGGCTTGCAGCCGGTGACCACACCTGTGCGCAGCCCGAAGAGCAACGGCATGGCCGAGAGCTTCGTGAAGACGATCAAGCGTGATTACGTGGCGCACATGCCCAAGCCGGATCGAGAAACGGCGCTGCGTAACCTGGCAATTGCCTTCGAACATTACAACGAGCAGCATCCGCATAGCGCCTTGAACTATCGCTCACCGAGGGAGTTCAGGCGCTTGGCAGTGGCATCAATTTAACGGGGAGTTGGTGTCCGGTTTTGCAGGGGCAAGTCCAGCAGGGAAGGGAGCAGGTCTGAATTTGGCATCGCGAATCCTCCATGAAAGAGGTCAGCGTAGCAAAAGGTCTGGGAAGCCGGACGCGGCTCGGACATCGTCGAGTCTTGGCTTATTAAGTGAGTTTGGTTTGAGTACAAGAAAGGGCCCTTCGACAGACTGTGTGAAAATGGGCTGAAGGCCCGCCCAACAAACGCCCCCGACTTTTTCAGGGTGTTTGTTTTCTGCGAAAGACAGACGAAAAATGGTCTTTCAGCCCAGTAATGCCATCAGTTGGCGGGCTCGAATACTCAAGTTGAGCGATTACTTTCAGGAGGTTCTATACCAGAACATCCGTGCAGCCCAGCCATCCTTAAGCACCACGCTTGTCTTTCGATGACGTAGGGCATCGGCATACACCAAACTCGGCGAAAAGCCGGGCCATTGGCATATCGCCGGATAGCTGGAATGGGTCATGACCTTGTGCACCATCTGATTACGATTACGGCAGTGCACGAGTTCTAGCGGAACATTGCGAGGGGGTTGGGTTGGCACGTTGCTTGAGAACTCACCAGTCCCTGGTTCAGAAACAGGGACGTTTTTACGAGTGGATACTGGATCGTTAACCCATCAAGTGCGGATCCATCTAGGCTTTAGATTGAAATTGAGCCAGTTGGGTCTTCAGTTGTGCGACTTCAGCTTCCAGTTCACGCACTCGTTCCTTGGCCTCAACTTCGACGCTGACGTCCTTCTGGATACCGATGAAGTAGGTGAGTTGATCGGTGTCGTTGAACACTGGGGTGATCGACAGTTCGTTCCAGAAGGCGCTGCCGTCCTTGCGATAGTTGCGAATGACTTGGCGACAGGGGAGCTGATTCCTTAACGCCTCGCGGATGACTGTCAAACCAGCTTGGTTACGGTCATCACCCTGCAGGAAGCGGCAATCCTGGTACAGGATGTCGTCAACGCTGTACCCCGTCAGGCGCTGAAAGGCGGCGTTAGCATAGATCAGGATGTTTTCGTCGCCTTCCTGCTCTGCTACCACGATGCCATCGTTGGATGCTTCAACCACCAGTTTCAGCAGTTCTGCGTCGATCATTTTCAGAGCCCCAGTGAGTGACATCTCATTTTTAGCGGTTGAGTAGTAGCTAAATTTTTAAGGTCTACGGTAAGACCCAATTAATGCCACTGACGCTTTATTTCCTGCCACTGCTCGTCTGACAGCCACTTATCTGCCAACGGAAAGAAAATATTTTCCTCCGAGTCCATATGATCGAAATATTTTTTGATAAAGTCATCGATAGTGTCAGCAATTACTCTCGTTTCCTGAGTTGTGTCCTCCAACATCTTCAACTGTCCAGCAATTCGCCCAAATGCTTGATGATCTCGCTCGATATCCTTGACCCGGTGGTGGATCGGTGCATCAGTCCCTAGCAAAGCCAGCCGAATAAGTTCTTCATTTTCATGGTGTTGTTGTTCTGCATCTCCATGCATGGTTTCCAGCATATTGAACAACAGCTTGCAGTCAGCAGCACCATCGGATTCACGCCTCATCTCCCTCAGCAACTCTTTGATTTGAGCGATTTTTATAGCCGCCTCATGATGATAGGCCTGAAGTTCTTTCAACAAGACGTTCATATCAAAACCTCGTCACGACGCCGAACCATCACAGAGAAATATTTCTTAACCAGCAACCTCCAAGGTAACCAATATTCTTAAATATCCATATTTATCAATGCCTTGTTTGTCGAGCTCACCAGCATGATTTAACAATTTTAGTATAGGCGAGCACAGAGCTCTCATCCCCGAAAATTTGGCGCCCTTTGGAAAAATTAAATATTAAATGAATAATCATATGCACCATTTTGATCTTTCGGATGTCGGCCAGCGGATACGGAGGGAGAGAGCAGTGCCGCCCATAAGGTAGATCCCGAGCCTTTTTACGAAGCTTCCAATTAACGCATGTCCGCTCGTGCTCCTCATCGGAAATTGACAACGGTCGTTTGCGATGGTGGGTTATGGCCACTAATAGTGAAGGGGGCTTGGAGAGGGCGTGAAGATGATATCGAGAATTGTTGTTGTCCCGGCAATTCGAACGGAAATGGGATCCATGCGAAACGGAACGAGTTTCTACTGCGAGACCACGACCAGAGCTTTTAATCTCTATGACAATGTGGAGAAGCTGCGACTGAAGACCATCTACCAGACGCGAGTTGAAGCTGAATTTTAGTGCCGACGGTTGAACCTGTAGCGACTAAAGACGTGCTTTTGCAGTGGTAGGCTATGAATTCTCAATAGGCATTTACCAAGCGCATCTGAGCCCAGCAGCGCACCCATTTCTTGCGCCAGGCGAAGGGCAATCTGCAGACTGTACAGGTTTTAACCGGGAGTACACTCTTCTTCAAAACGACTCCCCGGCATCCAGTTTGGCAAGCAGTATCTGGCCACGATCCCAGAGCGCCTGCTGCTTGGATTCAGTCATGCGATCGAGGTTTTTGTATACCATGCCCATGCGCTGATTGCGGCGCAAAAAGTCGCCGTGACGCATTAGAAAATGCCAGTAAAGCGAATTGAAAGGGCAGGCGTCGTCCGTCGTGCTTTCACTGACTTTGTACGCACAATTACGGCAGTAGTCGGACATGCGCTTTATATATTGGCCACTGGCGCAGTAAGGCTTGGAGCCCAGGTAACCACCATCGGCGTGCATGACCATGCCCAACGTATTGGGCAGTTCGACCCAGTCGAACGCGTCCAAGTAGATCGCCAGGTACCAGTCGCAAATCTGGCTCGGCGCGATGCCGGCCAGCAGTGCAAAGTTGCCGGTCACCATCAGCCGCTGGATGTGGTGGGCATAGGCATGTTTCAAACTTTGGCCGATCGCTTGGCCCATGCAATTCATCTTAGTGTCGCCCGTCCAATAGAACTCTGGAAGCGGTCTGCTGTTGCCAAACAGATTGCCGCCGGCGTAGTCGGGCATTTTCAGCCAGTAGACGCCCCGTACATATTCACGCCAGCCAATGAGTTGACGGATAAAGCCTTCGGCGGCGTTTAATGGAATTCTGTCCGACCAATACGCAGCCTCGACGTCGCTGCACAATTGACGCAGATCCAGCAGGCCAATATTCAGCGCGGCGCTGATCCGCGCATGGAACAGGAAAGGTTCATCACTGGCCATCGCATCCTGGTAGTCGCCGAAGGCTGCCAGCCCCCAGTCGAGGAAGTAGTCCCACAGAGCTTGGGCATCGGCGTGAGTCACCGGGTAGTCAAAGGTGTCGAGGGCGCCGTAGTGGCTGGAAAAGTTTTTTGCGACTAGCGCCAGCACGTCCTGGGTGATTGCATCGGCCGAAAAACGGAGGGGTGAGGGGGCTCTAACCCCTTTAGACAGTGCCTTGCGATTTTCGGCATCAAAGTTCCAGGCGCCGCCGACCGGGCTACCATCGCCGTTGAGCAACAAGCCACTCTTGCGTCGCATCTCGCGGTAGAAGAACTCCATGCGCAGCTGCTTTTTGCCTTCGGCCCAGGACGCAAACTCGAGTCGGGTGCAGAGAAAACGGGTATCGGTATGCCACTGGATCGCCAAGCCACAATCTTTCAGCGACTGCTCCAGGCGCCAGTCACCGCATTCTGTCAGGTGCAACTCATCCGGTTGCAGCAGTGATTGCCAGCGCCGTAACTCTTCCGGTACCGATCCGCTATTTTGCGGATCATCGAGCGTGACGTATTGCACGCGGATGCCACGCTGCTGCAACGCCTCAGCAAAATGGCGCATCGCACTGAAGATCAGTGCGATTTTTTGCGGGTGATGGGGCACATGGCTGGCTTCCTCCATCACTTCGACCAGCAAAACCGTATCGCGCTCGCTGTCCAGCCCCTTCAATGAGGCCAGGTCAAAAGACAACTGGTCGCCCAAGACCAGGCATAGTCGGTGAGTCTTGTTCATTCGACAGAGTCCAACGGAAGGTGACTCACCAAGGCGCAGTCAGCGAAAAAGGAATGCGTAACGGCCCAATGGGCTCTGCACGTGAACCGCACATCTCGTCATGGACGCACTGCTGCACAAGCACGCAGGGGAAAGGCGGCACAAGCTGTAACAGCTCACGCAGGTGATTGATGGAGCGAAGGTGCATAGGCTTCGCTGTATCGTCCAGCAGCGTGAACTGGCCGTGATCCAGCCCTACTCGCGCCAGATAAACACCGCCTTCCAGAGACAGCAGCTCCAACTCTCGTACTTCGCCATTCGCGGCCCGTTCGGTCAACGCTTGCAGATTCAAGGTTCACTCCCTGCCTACCACGGTAGGCGTTCTCCGTTATAAGCAAAGAAATTGCCGCTGTCGGCAGGTGCCAAACGGTCAATCAGTGATAACAATTCGCGGGCAGCGAGGCTTGCGGGCCTGGCGGCAGAAGCGCCTTTAAAGGGTTGGGACAGGCCCGAGATGACCGTACCTGGATGAAGAGTCAGCAAGCGGGTCTGAGGGCGTGTTCGGGCTAGTTCAATCGCAGCCGTTTTAATCAACATGTTCAACGCTGCCTTGGAGGCGCGATAGGCATACCAGCCGCCCAAACGGTTATCACCGATGCTTCCCACCTTGGCGGAGAGCACTGCCATCGCACCACGAGGGTCAAGCAAGGGCAGGAAGTGACGCAAAACCAGTGCAGGCCCGAGTGTGTTGACTTGGAATATCGCCTGAAGCGCATCCGCTTCAATAGAGGTGTAACTTTTTTCAGGCTTGATGTCTTCGCGATGAAGCAGACCGGCAGCATGTAAAATCAACTGGTACGGGGCTTCTTCAGCTAGTTCGGCGGCCGCCCTGGCGATACTGTCGGGCTTTTCCAGATCCAATCCTGGAGCACTGTTGCGCCCCAGTTCACGAACAACCGAGCATCTTGGATCTTCGTTGAGCAACTCACAAAACGCCGCGCCGAGCGCTCCACTGGCGCCTATCACCAAGGCACGGTAGCCGTAGCCGAGTGAGTTCATCTCAAAGGAACTGTTCATTTCGCCTCTCCCACACCTTTTGCGGATTTTGGGCCTTAACTGCGTCGCCCAATCAGTTGCAGGAACTCTAGACGCGTAGCAGATGACTCGCGAAAGGCCCCGAGCATCACTGAGGTCGTCATCACAGAGTTTTGCTTCTCCACGCCTCGCATCATCATGCACATGTGCTTTGCTTCAATAACCACAGCCACACCGGCGGCATCGGTCATGTGCTGAAGGGCGTCGGCAATTTGTTTGGTGAGGTTTTCCTGAATCTGTAAGCGGCGGGCAAACATATCGACCACTCGTGCGACCTTGGACAGGCCCAATACCCTTCCTGTGGGGATATACGCGACATGAGCTTTGCCGATGAAGGGCAGCATGTGGTGCTCGCACAATGAATACAGTTCGATGTCACGCACGATGACCATTTCGTCGTTTAGCGATTCGAACAGTGCGCCGTTGATGACTTCCTCCAGATTCATCGTGTAGCCGTTGCACAGGTACTGCATCGCTTTGGCTGCGCGCTTGGGCGTGTCCAGCAGTCCTTCACGCTCAGGGTTCTCGCCTACGGCGACGAGAATTTCCCGGTAATGCTCGGCTATTGATGGGTTCATTTAGACTCCTCGCAGACATGCTGCGCTTAATGTGGCGGCAATCCTTGGCAGTAGGGGAGTGCCTGCTGCTAACCAGAAAAAACGTTGTTCACCAGATCAGCTATGACCCAGCTTCTTCGTCCGGCCATGACAAAGCGAAGCTTTCTAGGTCTGCTTTGTTTTCAAAGTGGGCCGCTCGTCAGGTGCGGGTTTTGACTCCGGCACCCCGCAACGGTCATCGACACAGCGACGGCGGCCATCAGGGTGAGGAAGCCACGCCAAATGGGGGCGTAAGCGGCAGAAGAGGCGATAACCTAAAGCAAGAAGCGGTCGGATGGCACGCCATGTCAGTGGCGCTGCCCAAAACCCCAAACCAGCGGCTCGCCAGCTCCACAGGGTGGCGTCCAGGCCGGTTACCCAGCGGCCATCGGCGAAACGGGCGTGCAGCGAGGACTGCATTTGCTCGAACGTGAACCCGAGTGCCTTGGCGTCGAACGCACCGCTGCTGATGTCAATAAATAGCAGTCGACTCTCTGCGGCGTGTCGATGCAGGATCTTGATTTCGCGCGCACACAGCGGACATTGACCGTCAAAGTACAGCGTCAGTGGCCAATCCTTTTTATTGGACATTTCAAGCGACCTTGTATAGGTTTTTTACAAGATATGCTGAAAGAAAAGGACTGACAATGGGTTCTATCCTTTTGCCGTGAGATTGGTCGTTACGCTCAATCCCGGGGATGGTTTGCCTGTATTCTTGGTCGCGCTTATCGCTTGGGATCAACATGATCAAACCATCGCCAAGAGATCATCTACATAGGGGCGCGAGCCTTTCATGACCACCTCGCTGACCTCAAGACTCGCTCCGTAAGCGGGCTTTATAGAATCGTTCTTGTATTACTGAGCCTGCGGGCTCGCCTAAGTCACGCTGAAAAATGCGACCTTCTGGGTAAGACGATCAGCAAGCAGCGCTAACTCCTGGCTGGCCGTAGCAACTTCACGAGAGCCAGTTGCCGATTGCACCGTTGAGCTATGGATGCGCGTGATATTTTGCGCAACGTCTTCGGCCACGACGCTTTGCTGGATAGAAGCGCTGGCGATTTGGGCATTCATGTGGTTTATAGCGCCGACTTGCTGGCTAATTTTAGCTAACGCCGTCTGGGCGTTGCGGGTTTGCGCAACGGTGTGGCTTACCAGTTCGCAACTATTACGCATGGTTTGTGCAGCAGTTTCAGTACCGCTCTGCAAGGTGCCTATCATTTCGCGAATTTCCCGCGTCGACTCCTGAGTTCGATTAGCTAGAGAGCGTACTTCATCGGCCACAACTGCAAACCCTCGGCCATGCTCACCTGCTCGGGCCGCTTCGATGGCCGCGTTCAGCGCCAACAGGTTAGTTTGCGTGGCAATTGAATTGATTACCTCGATCACTATTTCAATCTCTTCACTACGCTTGGACACCTGTTCTACGGTATTGGTAGTTTCAACAAGTGTGTTGGCTAATTGTTCAATAGCGAGAGTGGTGTCCGCAACGACGCGATTACCGCTTACAACTTCAGCATCGGCTAGACGCGTTGCGTCCGCTGCTTGAGATGCATAGCTCGAAACTTCATTGACCGTTGCCGCCATTTGCGTGATTGCTGTTGCCACCTGCTCGGCTTCGTGGGTCTGCAGGCTGATTTGGCTGTTATTGGCAGACGATGTGGTCAACATATGCCTGGATGAATTGTTGACCTCTTGAGCAGCAATGCGTACTTCACTGATGGTGTCAGCCAAGCGGCTGAGGGCGGTTTTCAAAACGCCCATCACACTGTTCGGATAATCGGTATCAATCGTTTGTTGCAAATCGCCCGCGGCCAACCGTTGGATGGCCTGTGCAACCTGAGTCGGATCAGCACCCAGCGTTGACTTGACGAAGCGAATAATAGAGATTGCCAGGATGATGCTCAGCAGCAGCGCTATCCCGGTGGCCATGAGCATCAGTCCGCGAAACTCACTAGCGGTGGCTTGTACCGCACTGAGTTGGCTTTTGATTGAGGCTTCTTCATAGTCAATCAATGCATTCACTCGTTTCAACCACTCGCTGTATTCACCGGAGGTTTGGCGCAGCAGCAAAGCCTGTGCACCAGAAATATCCCCGGCGCGACGCAGGGCAATTACCGATTTAGTAGAAGCTAGCGTTTGCTTTTCAATGTCTTTAATCGCCCGTAACAACTGTTGCTCCTGCGATGTTATTCCTGCAATTGCGAATAGCTGATCCATTGGTATGGCTGAATCGGAGTAAGCCTGTTCTAGATTGATAACTTCATTGAGGTGGACGTTTAAGTCTTGTTCACTATCCACCAACACTGCGTCCCGAATAGCAATGGCCCGGTTGTGCACGCTTCCGCGAAAGTTAATAGCGTAGCGTTGAATCTTTGCCGCATTTTTGCTTACGTCTTCCAGGGTGGAATCGATAAAACCCACACGTTGAATGCCCACGGCGGTGATTAGTATGAGCAACGACACAATTACGGCGAAGCCAAGCCCTATGCGCGAGGCTAGTGAGATTGAGTTTTTCATGGGCTGAGCTCTTAGATAGACCCTGTAAGGGCAGGACTTGGTGGTTCCATTTTGCTATCCATGTCAAGGGCTGCTTGTGTGCCTCTACCGCCGATTTGAAAGTGACGACAGCCTGGCGAGGCACGAGCGCGAGCAGCTGGTGATAGCTGGCTGATGGCAGAGTGACACACATCGCTGAAAACCTATACACGAATTTAATTTTGTATAGGTTTATTGCTTCTCGCAAAGTCGAAGCGCTGCTGGCAGTAGCAGTCTGGTTTCGGTGATGCACCAAGACGGCGAACGGATCGGCTCGTAAAAAGCGATGTGGCCCGATGAGGGAACTGGGATTGGTCAGCGAGAACCCGGGCTCGTATGCTTAAAAGCGACGGTGAACCTTTTTTACGATGCTTCAATCGACTCATGTCCGGTCGTGCTTCTCATCGGAAATTGACTGCGGTCGCTTGCGATGGTGGCTCATAGCCGCTAATAGTGAGGAGGTGCTTGGAGAGGATGTCGAGATTTGTTGTTGTCCCTGCAATCCCAACGGAAACGGGATCAATGCGTAACGGATCGCGCTTCTACTGCCAGACTGCACCTATAGGCTTTAACCTCTATGACAATGAGGAGAAGCTTCGGCTGAAGACTACCTATCAGACCCGAGAAGAAGCCGAGGGAGAGTGTCAGCGGCTTAACCTTGAGCGGCTTCAAAGCGTCCTTTCGGAACGGGAATCCGTGACTGCGCTATAGGCATTCACTCCTGCATAGTCATCAGGCGCCCGGTTTCCGAACGAGTGGATCAGGAGCTCGGGGAAGCACGACCTACACCTGTCTGTCGTGGATGCTAGGCATTCAGAATCGAACAAACAGCGTCTGCCTCTGCCCTGAGCTTGAACACGCCATGCTTGCTGGCTGACCCTCCCTCGACAAGATCAACAACCCTGTATCGCTTGCTGCCATCGTCCAGTGTGGTGGTTTCGAACAGTCTGGATCTCGCGTGACTACCAGTCTTCGTCTGCTCGTAGCATCCCATAGCCATTAAACCGACTTTCAATTTTGACGCGAGGCGTTTCTCCGTGCTCGCCCGACTCGTCGTGGTCACGCATCCCTTGAAGTCACTGTGTCATCTGGTGGCAACCGATCCACCCGCAGTGCATCAACGACTAGCGAAAAAGCCGGGGAGGGTTGCCGGCGGCTGGGGTAGTACAGGTGAAAACCTCCGAAAGGCTCACACCAGTCTTCCAGTACCCGAACCAGGCGCCCTTGAGCCAGTTGTGAGGCGAACTCGTCCTCGGGCAGGTAAGCGATGCCCAGCCCGCTCACGGCTGCATCGGCGATATGGGTGGTGGAGTTAAATAGCAATTGGCCGTTTACCCGAACTTTCAGCTTCTTGCCCTGGCGCTCGAATTCCCACGCGTCCATGCCGTCATAGGTGGGGAAACGTATGTCGATGCAGCGATGTGCTGCCAGATCGCGAGGGTGTTCAGGGACAGGGTTTTTGGCGAAATAGCTTGGCGCCGCCACTACGGCCATTCGTATAGCCGGGCCAATGGGCACGGCAATCATGTCTTGGGCCACCGTGTCACTAAAGCGCACGCCAGCATCGAAGCGGTCAGCGACGATATCGCGAAAGCCATAGTTGATATCGAATTCCAGCTTGATATCCGGGTACATCTGCAGCAGCGGCGTCGGCTTGGGAAGCAGCGTGGTCTTGATGATGTTGTCACCGCAGGTAATCCGCACTGTGCCGGCCGGTTTGTCGCGCAGCTCGGTCAAGGCTTCCAGTTCGGCTTCGATTTCATCAAAGCGATGGCCCACCGCTTCCAGCAACCGCTCACCCGCCGTAGTCAGAGAAACGCTACGCGTGGTGCGGGTAAGCAAGCGAATTTTTAGACGTGCTTCCAGGGCCGAAACCACCTGGCTTACTGCCGATTGGGTCACCCCAAGTTGCACCGCAGCGCGGGTAAAGCTGCCCACGCGCGCCACGGTCACAAAGGACAGCAAATCGTTGAAATTATGTTTAGCCATAGCGATGGCACTCGTGAGATTAATTAGGGCTTCTTATATCCGCATTAAGTACTCATTAGCTAATCAAAATCTAGTTATGCAGCAACAATAGCTGGCATCCCAGTCCCTCTGTGTGAAAGAGGGCCAAGCCTCGTGCTAACTGCCTGCGTCGCCGTTAGCTTTCCTCTGAAAAGGACGCCCCATGAAAAGACTTCTCGTAATGCTCGGGTTTCTGCTCAGTTCATTCACCGCGTCAGGAGCCGATATGTCCAACGGTGCAGATAACTTCTTCAAAAGTGACGAGGTGACCGTGCAAATGGTCAGCTTCAAAAATCAGTACGAGCTCAATGTGGTGGGCAATCTCTTCATCCCTAAAGGTCTGGCCAACGCTGCCCGCAGCCCGGCCATTATCGTTGGCCACCCCATGGGCGCGGTAAAGGAGCAAAGCTCTAACCTGTATGCGCAAAAACTCGCGGAACAGGGCTTCGTTACACTGGCGCTGGATTTGTCGTTCTGGGGCGAAAGCGAAGGCAGCCCACGCAATGCGGTGCTGCCGGACATGTACGCCGAGGACTTCAGCGCCGCTGTGGATTATCTCGGAACGCGGCACTTTATCGACCGTCAGCGCATCGGCGTGCTGGGTATCTGTGGCAGCGGTAGCTTTGTGATCAGCGCGGCCAAGATCGACCCGCGCATGAAAGCCATCGCCACTGTCAGCATGTACGACATGGGCGCCGCCAACCGCAACGGTCTCAAGCATTCGCAAACCCTTGAGCAGCGCAAGCAGGTCATCGCAGCTGCGGCCGAGCAGCGTTATGTGGAATTCACGGGCGGCAAGATCGAATACACCGGCGGCACTGTGCAGGAGCTCAATACCGATACCCACCCCATTCAGCGCGAGTTCTTTGACTTCTACCGCACCCCGCGTGGCGAATTCACTCCAACAAGCTCCTCGCCGCAACAGATCACCCGCCCGACGCTGAGCAGCAACACCAAGTTCATGAATTTCTACCCATTCGTAGATATCGAGAGTATTTCGCCCCGCCCGATGCTGTTTGTCGCAGGTGAAAACGCCCACTCCCGCGAGTTCAGCGAAGAGGCGTTCCGCCTGGCGGGTGAACCTAAAGAGTTGGTCATTGTGCCTAACGCCGGCCATGTCGATCTGTATGACCGGGTAAACCTGATCCCTTTCGCCAAGCTGACCCAGTTCTTCCAAACCCACCTGAAGTAACCGGCAAGCTCCACAGAGGCTATTCGATCTACGATGAACAACACTTGCGCTGACACCCAATTGGGCGCTACCTCCGCCATTGAAACAGGCACGCGTGCCAGTAGCTGGGGCGGCGTTTATGCGATGACATTGTGCGTGTTCGCGCTGATCGCATCGGAGTTCATGCCCGTCAGCCTGTTGACGCCGTTGGCAGACGACCTGCAGGTGAGCCAGGGCTTGGTAGGCCAGGGGCTGGCCATCTCCGGCGCGTTTGCTGTGTTGGCCAGCCTATCCATCAGTTGGATCGCCGGCAGCGTCAACAGAAAGACCCTGCTGTTGGCGCTGACCGGTTTGATGGCAGTGTCGGGCGCCGTTGTGGCACTCGCCCCGAACTACCTGACCTACATGGTCGGGCGGGCCCTGATTGGCATGGTGATCGGCGGCTTCTGGTCGATGTCGGCAGCCACCGCGATGCGCTTGGTTCCGGCCACGCAGGTGCCCAGGGCGTTGGCGGTTTTCAACGGCGGCAACGCCCTGGCAACGGTGGTGGCTGCGCCGCTGGGCAGTTATCTGGGATCGGTCTTAGGTTGGCGTGGCGCATTTCTCTGTCTGGTTCCGGTGGCGCTGATCGCCCTGGTCTGGCAATGGATCAGCCTGCCAAGTATGCCAACGCAGGAGCGCTCGCCAGGTGCAGGCAATGTTTTCAAACTGCTGAAGAATCGCACGGTGGCGCTGGGCATGGCCGCCAGCGGCCTGTTTTTCATGGGCCAGTTCACGCTGTTCACTTACCTGCGCCCGTTTCTGGAAACAGTCACCCTGGTCAACGTGCCGACGCTTTCCTTGCTGCTATTGGCGCTCGGCGTGGCTGGCTTTTTTGGCACGACGATGATCGGCGCAGTGCTGAGACGCAGCCTCTACGGCACCCTGAGTACGATTTCACTGCTGATGGCCGTGATTGCTTTGACGCTGATTCCTGCTGGCACTGGGGTGATCGCCGTGGCGGTGTTACTGGGGCTCTGGGGATTTATCGCAACGGCAGCGCCAGTGGGCTGGTGGAGTTGGATCGCGCACACCTTGCCACGCCACGCCGAGGCGGGCGGAGGACTGATGGTGGCAATCGTGCAGTTGGCCATCGCATTGGGCTCCACCGTGGGTGGCGTACTGTTTGACACTCTCGGCTACCAGAGCACTTTCATCGCCAGCGCAGCGCTGCTGATGCTAGCCGCCTTATTGACGTTTCTAACCTCCCGTTCGCCGGTGTCGCACACCCGGTGACCCTCCATTCGACGGAGCAAGGCCATGCATACGCGCAGTCTAGGCACCGATTACTCCCAAGGCTGGAAGGGCTTCTGGTTGGCGGCATTGATGCCATTGACCCTATCGGTTTTACCCCTCGCGGCTGCGACGGCTATCGCAGGCCCGTCAACAAGCATGGAGAAAACCACGATGTGGATGACCGTCGGCCAACAGCGTTTCGGCATATCCCTTGAAGATAACCCGACCACTCGGGAGCTTGTCGCCCGATTGCCGCTCAGCCTGGACATGACCGAGCTGCATAACAACGAAAAGTACGCCAACTTGCAGCATCCGTTGCCCACCCAAGCCTCCCGGCCCGGAACCATCCACAGCGGCGATTTGCTCTTGTACGGTGCAGACACCTTGGTGGTCTTTTATAAAACCTTCACCTCGTCTTACTCCTATTCCCGTCTCGGCCGCATCAACAACCCGGCAGGCCTGGCCGAGTCCCTGGGCCGCGACGATGTTCAGGTGACGTTTTCCGTTGACTAGGGCTGCCATGGTTAGCACGACCAGCACTGCTCAAGTGCTGCACGTCAGCCCCACTTAAACGTGACACAGGAGTTTTCCATGACGCCCACACGCTCTACCTTACCCCTGGCCGCACTGGCGCTGCTCTCTGCCACGTACTTCGCGCCAGTCGTCGCGGCCGAGCAGAACCCGGCTAGCCAGCAAATCACTCGTGCGGGAGAGCAGGCCTCGGTGACGGGGCCTCCCGAATATTTCACTGGTCGCGTAAGGCTCGACCCATTGACTTCTGCAACGGCCGACCTCAATACCTCAACGCTCTACGTCACCTTTGAGCCTGGCGCGCGTTCGGCCTGGCACACGCACCCTGCCGGGCAATATCTGGTGGTGACAGCGGGGGTAGGGCGTACTCAGGAATGGGGGAAGCCCGTGCAAGAATTACGTCCTGGTGATGTGGTGTGGTGCCCGCCGGGGGTTAAGCACTGGCATGGCGCCGCGCCTTCGACTGCCATGACACACATGGCTATTACCGGCACGAAAAACGGCAACAACGTCAGTTGGATGGAGAAGGTAAGCGATGAACAGTACCCAGCCAAGTAAGCGCTGCCATGTCCGGTTAAGGACGTTGGGCTTCGTACTCCTGACCAGTTTCGCCTGGGCTCAGATATCCAGCGCCAGTACTTTGCCCAAACTGGAGACACACATAGTGAGTGAGCAGACTTTAACCGCGAGGCAACAGGCCATCGCCCCTATCGGCGCCAGCATGGCGGTCGGCGATATGCCCCGTTTGCACGACGCGCTCAATCACGGTCTCGATGCCGGGCTGACGATTAGCGAGAGCAAAGAGATCCTGGTTCAACTTTATGCCTATGCTGGGTTCCCGCGCAGTCTCAATGCCCTGTCGCTGCTGATGAAAGTCCTACAAGAACGTGCCGCACGGGGTATTCATGATGCGCCGGGACGCGATCCAGGCCCTGTTCCCTCGGGGCGCACTTTGCTCGACCTGGGCACCGACAATCAAACCCGGCTGTTGGGCTCGCCGGTGTCAGGGACGCTGTTTGAATTCGCCCCCGCCATCGATCAGTTTTTGAAGGGCCACCTGTTTGGCGACATCTTTGCCCGCGACAACCTTGAATGGGCTGACCGGGAACTGGCCACCGTCGGGGCCATCGCCGCGATGCCAGGGTTAGAGCCGCAGCTGGAGTCGCATCTGAAGATCAGCATGAATGTTGGCCTGACAGTACAGCAGCTGCATCAGGTGGCTAGCGAACTGAAGGCAGGCGGTGAGCCGAATGGAGCTACGCGTATTTTAGTGGCTTTGGAAAAAATCAGCGGCTGAACGCTTCGCGAGATCGATATGCTGAAGGGGCATAGCGGTGCCTACCCATTCTTGGCAGTCACGAAGACGACTGAGCTCGGATGACAACGCTAGCCGCTCAGTGGTAATGGGAGTATCGATGGCTCAGGACTCTAGCAATCGCTAAATTCAAGCGGCAGGCTTCATCCGGCGTAAGCGTTCGGTGAAGACACTTGATTCGGGCTGTGCGCTCTAAAATCTCAACAGCTCGTCGTTTTAGAGCGCCTCAAGCGTCGGCAGACCGTATGGATACGATAAATAAACGGCTTGTCATCGGATTACTAATACCGTGCTCCACCTTTCAACCTCGGTCATCAACACCCACTATCGGGCAGCAGGTAAATCCCGGGCGCGTGAACGTTCGGCTACCTGCTTTGGGTTCAATTGTCTACAAGGTTTATCCGAGCCCACTGCTCAGCGGTGGTGACTTGAATCGACTGCTGCTCGTTGAAAGTGGCAGCTTTGGGCCACGCCACGCCTCTGCCTTGTGCGAACACAGCGCGGTACTTTTTGATGTGATGAGTGGGATCTTTCTCCAATTCCTGGGTTAAGTACGGAACAGTCCACACGTTACGTTTGAATGGACGTCCCAGAACACGTTCAAGGATGCTCGCAACCTGCCCATATGTCACAGTGTCGCCAGAAAGGTAGACGATTTGATTGCGGAAGCGAGGTTCAAAGAAAACGATTTCCGCTGTCAGAGTACCGATGTCCTCTGGTGTCGTGAGCGTCACGCTGTTCTCAAGACTGCCTAGGGCGTTCACTGTGTCGTTTTCGAAGTCCACGACCTCAAATACAGGCTCGAAAAGGAAACTGGTGAACATACCCGTCGAGATGATTACCCATTCAGTTTTGTTTTGGGCGCGAAGCAAATCGCGCACATCGAGCTGAGCATCGAATAGATCCTGGGGACTGCCCCGACCGATCACCTCAAAATCGACGCCAAACTGCCATGGGAAGTAGCGCTTCACTCCGGACTTGAGAGCTGCTGTAGCCAACTTCATCGGGGTTTCTCGACCCGCAACCATGCCTGCGCAGCCTATTACGGTATCGAACCGTGCGAACACTTCAGCAAGCTGATCGATTGAATCATTCACTAGGTCTGCGGCGACCATTCGGATGCCCAGACTACGAAGCTCATCGATTTCTACCTTTTTCTCCGGCACCTGAGTGTTGATGGTCGAATCCCTGAGCAGGACGCTGATTTTGGAGCCGGGCGTACGCTTAGCTACCCGCGCAAGATTGCGCAAAACCGGAAGGCCAAGTTCACCGGCGCCTAGAACTAAAATTGATTGGGGGGAAAGCTGGGTCACTTCGGTCATGATTTCTCCTGAGACCTGTTGCCTGTAAGATTAGCGAATGCTTGCACGATTCAGCAACGCTCGTAAGAAGGCACACGCGTGATACCAGGGGGAGAAATGACCGATCATGAAACTCTTAGCCAAGCAGAAGCTATCTGCCGAACGCTTAGAGAAGATGATGATGGAGTCAGACGGGAAGTCCTCACTCACGCAGGTAGTCGCTGGTCATTGGGCATCCTGCATGCATTAGGTGTGTACGGTAAAATGCGCCATGCCGAGATAAAAAGGCAGATGGCTGGTGTGACTCAGCGAATGTTGACGAAGACGCTACGCACCATGGAGCGTGATGGTCTAGTGATTCGGCGGGAATTTGGTGAAATTCCGCCCCATGTTGAGTATGAGTTGACCCCGCTGGGAATGGGGCTATTGATCCGTATGTCCCCTATTTGGACTTGGGTAGTTGAAAACGTTGACGACTTCCGCAAGGCACGCCGTACTTTCGACAGTCAGGGTGGCAAAAAACCTTCATGGCAAATCCCCACACAGATTCCAGTAAATCCAGAAGCGCCTGAATAATCGTTATCGTTACACAGGCCGGCATCCATTGATGCGAGAGTAGTTGCTCAACCTCACTTCTTTGAGGTGTCGCCGCGCCCTTGAATGCCCAAGGATGTCACTTGCCGGTCACGTCTCTTTACTTGGCGGCGCCCGTACTTAAATGTCGCTTCCTCAAAAATTCAAAGACTTAAGCTTCCAGTCCCTCAACGGGGGCTTTTGTTCTCAGAGAGGCAGTTTCCCCCGTCGACCACGAGAAGCTCGCCTATAATGTAGCTGGACTCTGGAGAAGCAAGAAAAGCTACCGCCGCAGCGACCTCGTCTGGTCTACCGGCACGCCCTACGGGAACATACTGCGCTGCGGTGATTTCATCTGCAGTGCTGGACTGCGTTGCGATCCACCCAGGGGCGACAGAGTTCACGGTGATCCCGTATGACGCGACTTCCAGCGCCAAGCTCATGTTCATGCCCACAATCCCCGCTTTCGCCGCCGCATACGCGGCCTCGCCAGGGTTGCTAACGCGGGTGCCGGTCGTAGAGCTTATATGGACGATGCGACCGTAACGACGGTTCTTCATCCCCGGCAACACAGCGCGGGTAAGCAAAAATGCAGTGGTCAGATTACGGGCAATCGAAGTGTTCCACATATCGATGCTCATATCGGCAACTTCAGAGAACGTTTCGGCTTCACCCTGAATCGCCATACCGGCGTTGTTCACGAGTACATCGATTCGCCCCCATAGTGACTCAGCCCAAGTCACCAGTTCGACGACCTGAGCTGGCTGAGTGAGATCTGCAGCGCGTCCTTGCGCCTCATAACCTGCCTCGCTCAGTTCCGCGACGCGATCATGGATACGGGCACTGCTGCCGGTGATGATCAACTTTGCGCCCGAGTCCCCAAGCCGCCGCGCGATAGCTAGACCAATCCCATGTTCGCTGCCAGCGCCACTGACTAATGCGACCTGACCACTCCAACTTTTGAACATTGCACTGCTCCACAGGGTTACACAGGAAGTACTGTTTGACAGTCCAGAGTAAGCCATTGGATAGACAGATGGCAGTTCTTGAATTGGCCACAGTTTGTGATGAGCAGCCATCTTGAAATGCAGGCACTGAGCATGATCTCAAGGATGCGAAGCTCCTCAGATGCCGTCGCCTGCTTGCCCTAAAAGGAATGGGGCAATGACCTAGTTCTACAAAGCGACTCATTACGCTGAACCCAGCTTCGGATCGCCATCAATATCTCGGCCAGGCGGGGCGTTTGGGCCTACAGTCTTGAGTGTCGCTCACTGCAAGGAATACAAATGAACGCGTTGCCTTCAACCTCTCTGCCAAAGCACGTCAGCCTGCTGGGTTATGGCGGTCTGTTGCCGTTTATTTTTCTGGCGCTGCTGATCCCGTTCTCTCTCGACTATCGGCCGTTGTTTGCGATTGCGCTTGTTAACTATGGCGCAGTCATCCTGAGCTTTGTCGGCGCCTTACACTGGGGCTTCGCCATGACCGTGCAAGACATGAGCGCTGAGCAGGGCAGAGACCGGTTCATCTGGAGTGTCATTCCTGCGCTTATTGCTTGGATTGCCACGTTACTGCCAATGCCATTGGGTTGCTTGCTGTTGGTCATCGGCTTAGTTGTCCACCTCCGGCAGGACAGGCAGCTGTTGCGGGTTACGAGCTTGCCCGCTTGGTACCTGCCGATGCGATTACGGCTTACCCTCGTGGCGAGCGTCTGCTTGCTGCTTGCCGCGATCGTTGAGGCGCTTCATTCATGAAGCCTCGTGAGCCCGGTTCGTTGCCCGTGCCTGGCAGCCGCTTATCGCGGTTGATGCGTTTTGGCAGTTTGGCTTCGGGCGTCGCGGGCGGCATGCTAGCCGAAGGCGCTCGGCAGTGGGTTCAGGGCAAACGTCCGGCGCTCAGCGAACTGCTGTTGACGTCGGGCAATGTGCATCGGGTGGTCGAGCAACTGTCGCAACTGCGTGGCGCCGCCATGAAGGTTGGGCAGTTGTTATCGATGGATGTAGGTGATTTGTTGCCGCGCGAGTTCAGCGAAATCCTTTCTCGTCTGCGTTGCGACGCTCACCCTATGCCTATGAGCCAGTTGGTGGCAGTCCTCAACGAAAGCTGGGGCAAGGGGTGGGAAGGGCGCTTCGAACGGTTTTCCTTCACGCCATTGGCGGCAGCGTCCATCGGCCAGGTTCATGCTGCGAAAGATAGGGACGGCCAACGCCTGGCGATCAAGGTGCAATACCCTGGCGTGCGCGAGAGTATTTCCAGCGATGTGGATAACGTTGCTACCTTGCTGCGCATGTCCGGGATGCTGCCTAAGGGCATGGACATCGGCCCATTGCTCCAAGAGGCCAAGCGTCAGCTACAGGATGAAGCGGACTACATGAAAGAAACCGCGCACTTACAGCGCTTTGATCAACTGTTGGCGGACAGTCCTGACTTTCTGGTTCCTCGTGCGTATGCCCAGTTCAGCACGCCGAATATTTTGGTGATGTCCTTCGTTGACGGAGTAGCGGTGGAGTCAATAGAGCACGCGCCCCAGGCAGAGCGCGACCGGATCATCATGTTGCTATTCGGCCTGTTTCTTCGCGAGGTGTTCGAGTTCCAGTGCGTGCAGACCGACCCTAACTTTGCCAATTACCGTTATCAGCAAGGCTCCGGCCGGATGGTGTTGTTGGACTTCGGCGCCACGCGACTTTATGACCGCAACACTACCGAGGCTTATCGCCGCTTGCTGATTGCAGGCCTGCATGAAGACCGTGCCGCCATCACCAATGCCGCGCTGGACGTCGGCTACTTTCAGCCTGAAACGCTGCCCAAACACCGAGCGGTGCTCACTGATCTTATTACACAGGCCTGCGAGCCACTTAGGCATCAAGGTGCCTATGACTTTGCGACGTCTGACCTGGCCATACGCCTGCGTGATACCGGTTGGGAACTAGGTGCCGACCGCGACTTCTGGCACACGCCACCTGTGGATGTACTGTTTCTGCATCGCAAGGTGGTAGGTTTGTACCTGTTGGCCGCGAAGCTGGAGGCGCGGGTGAATGTCCGGGGGCTGTTCGAGCCTTACGTGATTTGAGCGCTTTATGGACGATAAATGCTCGCCTTGGGTACCACTGTTGCTTAACCAGGCCTTTACACAATTCTCGGCCCGCAAGTATCTGATCTCTGATTCAATTGGCGATTTTTTGGGCTGCGGAGCTATAGCTACATCGGCTATAGCTCATTCGGGCTTAAGCCAGGCTCGACCCAAAGTCTTCATATGCCCTGAGCGATTCACTCCGCAGTTGGCCTGCCACGATTGATTCGAGAGGCGCATTGCAGCTGCCTCATTTTTCCGGGGCGTCACCAAGCCGTCCGCTATCCCAGGCTTCAGCGAGTTCGTCTATCCGATCCGTGATTTGAGGTTTTTTTGATAGGACTAGGCATCGCGTGTTGCGTAACCGCTCCATGAACCCCACATTCAAAGCCGCCAATTGATCCCGGATGCTGTGCTCCCGATTCCTTTCTGGAGCCCATCCGCCATGATGCGACCCGACGCAAAAGTCGAAAAAGTGTATCTGTACCCCAAGCCCGTCGACTTCCGAAAATCAATTGATGGCCTGGCTGCGCTGGTCGAGCTGGACATCAAGGTCGCCGTGTTTGACCCGGTGCTCTTCGTCTTCCTCAACAAACCGCGCAACCGCGTGAAGATTTTGTACTGGGAGCGCAACGGCTTCTGCCTTTGGCTCAAGCGCCTTGAATCTGAGCGATTCAAAACATCGCCCGATGCCACCGACGAGGCGATTGTCCTAACTGTTCAGGAACTCAACTGGATGCTCGACGGTTTCGACCTCTGGCGTAACCGTCCTCATCAGGTTTTGACGCCGCGATTCGTGGCCTGATTCGTTATAATCCAGGGCATGATTTCAATGCCCAAAGATCTTCCTGACGATCCTGCGCTGCTCAAGCAATTGCTAGAGCAAATGCTGCTTGAGCGCGAGTCTAACAAGGGCCGTATTGTTCATCTTGAAGAAGAAAACGCGCTGCTGCGTCAGCGCCTGTTCGGACGCAAGTCCGAACAAACAGCCGATCCGGCCACGCCGCAGTTAGCTCTTTTCAACGAAACTGAAAGCATCGCCGAACCCGTCGGCGAAGACGCTGAAGAAGAGGTCGTCGGTCCAGCCAGGCGTCGCGGTAAACGAAAGCCGCTGCCCGCCGACCTGCCACGTATCGAAGTCATCCACGAACTTCCCGAGGATGAACTGACTTGCGTTTGCGGCTGCCGCAAACACGCCATTGGCGAAGAAGTCAGCGAGCAGCTTGAAATCGTGCCGATGCAGATTCGCGTTATCAAACATGTGCGCAAAGTTTATGGCTGCCGCGATTGTGAGACCGCACCGGTCACTGCGGATAAGCCGGCTCAACTGATTGAAAAAAGCATGGCCAGCCCAAGTGTTCTGGCGATGCTGCTGACCACCAAGTACGTGGACGGTCTGCCGCTTCACCGTTTTGAAAAAGTACTAGGCCGCCACGGCATCGATATTCCGCGCCAGACCCTGGCTCGCTGGGTTATCCAGTGCGGCGAGCACTTCCAGCCGCTGCTGAATTTAATGCGCGATAGCCTGTTGGCCAGCCGTGTCATCCACTGCGATGAAACACGCGTACAGGTGTTGAAAGAGCCTGACCGAGAGCCGAGCAGTCAGTCCTGGATGTGGGTGCAAACCGGCGGCCCGCCAGACAAACCGGTGATCCTTTTCGACTACTCCACCAGCCGAGCGCAGGAGGTACCGTCGCGCCTGCTCGAAGGTTATCGCGGCTACGTCATGACTGACGATTACGCGGGTTACAACGCGCTGGGAGCACAGGCCGGAGTTGAACGTTTAGGGTGTTGGGCTCACGCACGGCGTAAATTTGTCGAAGCGCAAAAAGTACAGCCCAAGGGCAAGACAGGACGGGCCGACATCGCATTGAAGTTGATCAGTAAACTATATGGCATCGAGATCGCCTACAAACGGAGTGGTGATGAGGCGCGGAAAAGAGGCCGCCAGGAGTTGAGCGCCAGCGTGCTGAGTCAACTGAAAGACTGGATGCTAAAGACGCTGCCGTACGTGACTACACAGAACGCATTGGGCAAAGCCGTCAGCTACTTGGCAAACAACTGGAACAAACTCGAGCGGTACGTCGAGGAAGGTTACTTGCCCATCGACAACAACGCCGCAGAACGTGCAATACGGCCGTTCGTTATCGGAAGAAAAAACTGGTTGTTTAGCGACACGCCAAAAGGGGCGACGGCTAGCGCTCAACTTTACAGCTTGGTCGAGACTGCTAAAGCCAACGGCCAAGAGCCCTATGCGTGGCTGCGCCACGCACTTGAGCGCCTGCCAATGGCGGCTTCGGTGGAAGATTACGAAGCCCTGCTACCTTGGAAATGCGCACCCCAATCTCATAGCTAACCGCACCGCCCACCTTTGACTAGGTGGGTTTTATGGAGCGCTTACCGTGTTGCCGACAAACTCCTCGATCAGAAACACAGAGTCGCCGACATCCAGTTCGAGCTCCTGCAACGCTTCATCCGGAATTCGAATCGCACCGTCACCATCCCATTCTTCGATGACGATTTTCATCGGTGGCTTTTTCACATTTGATCTCCGTTGCTATGAGCCGGCAAGCCGTTCCCGCCTGTAGATTTTTCAGTGGCACGTTTACAGATCCGGATAATCATCAAGCTTAAGGCTAGGAGCGCCTCCGTCCTCCGGTTCGCGCTTAGGCGTATATATCACTCCAGCTTCGGCGTCCGCACGCATCTGTTCAATCTCCTTCTGAAATGCTTCGTCCTGAACCGTTGGTTTGCTGATGTATGGCTTTCGATCAGGTACAGGCTTGGCAGCATAAGTGGTGACTGCGTCTGGATCGTGCTGCAGTTTTTCTTGGACTTGCGATTCCAGCATCGCACGGAGGGCGTCTTTGTCAGGACGGGTGAGCAATTTGTTACTCCTAGTTGGCGGTCAGTGATTGGCTCATTGGATGGTGAAAGACGGGAGTCCAAGCCCTAACTGTAACCGCCTGCGGTAAATGACTTTATAAAGTTTGAAAATAGCAAAAACAGGACGCATGCCTCAGTCTTTGTCGGTGCCGGCCTCGGTTTGCCAAGTCGGCCCACGATAGACTGAGGGTTGTGCCGCGTGGCCGATTGCGTCGCAGTTCAACGACGTGTACTGCATCATGAACGTATAGGGTAATTGACACCTCATGGGGCACCCTCCAGCTAGCCTAAAATCAGCCCGAGCCGGTAATTAAAACCAGTTCGTACGACTGAAACACTGACGAAACATTCCGGCCATATGATTCGCCCACCGAAATCTAGGAGGGTTGGAGATGAATCGGCCATCAAGAAGCATGCGCAAATTGCTCGACTCCGTAGCCACCAATAATGAGGTTGCGGCGCTTGATGTGATGCGTGCTGCTGAGCAGCTCGAAGATGAGGTGCTGCGCCAACGATTGTTCAATCTGATTCATCGGCTCAACCAAGACGCCAATGAATTGCGAATGGCGAGGGACGATATCCAAGGTGGTGCCATAAAGCTCGCGTGATCGGTCTCGTAGGATTTCTGTGTTCGCTCCTTCGGGCCAACGCGGCCCGGCTAAAACCTTGTTTTCTGGCGCAGCAGAAAACCGGCATGCGGCAATCCCACGCGGGAGTTGTAGTATCTCAGCCATGTCGCAGAGGTGTTAAATCTTCAGTGGCCAGACAGAAACTGTCATCGACCCTATGCGGAGATCAAGTCCTCTTAACCGGAGCTTTTTTTGCTTGAGCTAGAGGACGAATTGGTAGCGGGTCATTGCAAGGTTTTGGGCACTGGTAAGCTGGCTTCTTTTAGACCGTGATCACCAGCATGACAACGCAATGGAAGCCATCTTGGTTAGGACGACTCCTCACACGCTCTAAGCCGTGGCAGCTATTGGACAACTCGCTCCAGTCCCGTCCGGCATACGATGAGATCACGTGGTCGACCACTCAGACCAAGATTCTCGCTGCTTAGCCAGATCTTTGCATTTTGCTCGTTTCCTACGAGCGCGAGCAATGACTGATGCAACTCAACCAAAAGCAAGGCCCGCCCCACGCCTCGGTGCTAGGTTCAAGCAGTTATTGTGCTTGGCGTAGAAGCCGCACCGTGGAAACCTGCTCGTCCAAGACAGCTGATAGCTCAGTATCATCAAGCGACAGCCATTCGCCAGCCCGGAAAAATGCTTTGCCAAGTACAGCGTTATCCGCGTTCGATGTGACTGATTTCATGCTCCACCATTTGGTCTGTGATGACCGAATTTATCAATCCATCTCCAGCGACCAGTAAGGCAGCCGCTGATCTGCGACTAAATTGATCCGTCAATGTTCTGAATGGAACATTCTGAATTACTCCGTACGTGAACAGCTCCAGTAGCCATGCAATCAATGGTCTGTAAAGTGATTTCGTGCTTTGTAACACTGCTTACGTTGCAGCGCACAAAGCTACGTTACAGAACCCAGAAGTCGAGGGGCGGGCAGGCAAGCATAGCGCGCAGGCGTGCGGATGGAAGCCCGCTAGGGCCAAGACCAGCGCCTTGCGCGTAGGCTTGGTTTACGACAGCCATCCCCGACCAGAGGCACGCCCAAAACCATGGCCTCTCACCAGCCCGCATAATGAGTAACCAAGTGGCCCCAAGGGGAGGGTAGTGCTACACGCTGAATTCTGTTTTTGCTTCTTTGGGGTTTGTGGGCTTAAAGCGGAGTTAGGCTTGTTGGAGCGGCTTTTCTCGGCACACGGTCAGTGGCAATTGTTGTGTAATTCATGCTTCAGGCTCTGCATTGACCGAATGATATGCGCTGCAACGTAGTCCAGGCAGATCTCAATAAATGAGTGGAAAAGCACGAATGGTTTTTCCATTTAAATCTTTAAATGGAAACGCCCTCTGGAACATCCACTTATTTCGTTGAATACCTGAGAGAGCCCTGTTTTTGTGGGTTTCACGGGTTTTAAGTACGATTAGCACATGGCATTTCCACTTATTGTTTTAATAAACAACGGCGTCATCGAGGGAGGCCACGATCCAGCTACGTGTTGTTGATCATGTCGTTCAGGAGCGGCGGCGAGCAGGCATGCATCAGTGCGTGATTGCAACACGAACGATGGTGGATATGGCGCTGGCCCGGTATTACGGGGCTTTGAGGAAGTTGCAGCGGCTTTGAGAGGCTTCGGTTTAGGGGCTGGTGTGCAAGCGGACGCTGAGTTTCAGCAGGTCTACGGAAAGACCTTGGCAGCGCTCTGTTGGCATGGAATGTCCACTTGTTTCGTCTCAGGAAACGGAGGGTGGGAATGTCCACTCATTTCCTCAAAAATCGCTGGAACCCCTGTCTTTCGTGGGTTTCAGGGCAGCCATGGATTCGCACCTTCGGATCTCAGTCCATTAATTTCTCCTTGGGCTAGGGAGCTATTACATTTGAGCTTAATTAATAAATATTGTTGTTAATCAGTAGTTTACGAATTTTTACCTAACAGATTTTTCCACTGATTTCGTTAAAAAAACCTGTCGCATTGGCATGCTGAATGCGCTCAAGCCCTCGGGAATCAAGGGTTTGAGGGGAATAGCAAGGGGCTTTCCACTTAAACCGCGATTGGCGCACCATCGCGAGGTCGCTTGAAAGAACCCTTGGTAGAAGTTCCATACCGACACACTATTTAACATAATATACATTATGCGAAGCGTACTATACAGGTCTGGGGGGCTCTTGGTCAGATTTGAAGGCAGACTGTGGGCGTCGTTGAAAAACTGTAATCGGCATACTTGAACGCTATAAACCCATAAAAATCAGGCGGTTAATCTTCCCTTTGAGCAGTCTACTCACGTGCTCTCTTGAGTGTGGCGACATCAGGCCCTTCGCGCACATGCTGATGTTGCCCAGCTGCAACAGGTTGAGCTACATACTCTTTTTCGTAGATCATGATTTAAATAGAATTTAAAATCTGCCACATTGAAAAAGTAGAGCGAGAAAAAAAACACTTAAATGCTAGAACTCGAATTGCGTTGGTCCATCGGCTTATCATCAAGCCTCATGATCAGGCTGATTCATGAGTAAACTGGTCTGTCCAAAAATGCTTTGCTGTGTGAAATCTGCGGCGCTCAGCTTGGGGCTCAGACACACATTTCTCTAGGGACTGCTCGAAAACGGTAGCCCATGCTGCGTATTACGCTTTGGCTTCAGGACTATTGCTCCATCTAGCACCTCGATGGTCAATTCGTCCCTCAAACTTAAGCCTAATGTAGCAAGCAGTTCCGGTGGTAAATCGACAATGACGTCGCCAGTTCCATCTGCGGTATCTTGACATTTGACAGTCCAACGCTTGGGCTCGCTCATAGTCGGTTGACTCTTATCCACCATCAGAGAAACCTCATTATGCTCGTTCGGTGTACTGGGCGGATGGATATTTTGAACAGCACCGAACACTCTGCGACTAGTGTCTGTCATGGCAACACGCTTTATTTCCTAATTAGTACACATGCATACGATATGACAAACCCCTATAACTCAACTAAATGACTGTTTAGTTCAGTTATAACTGCTGTGGCGTCGAAGACGCTACTGCAGAAGCTTCGCTGCTCTGAGCGGCTGAATCGTCTGTTCAGTCCAAACCGGTCTGGAATCCTCGACTGACGATCCCAACGAGATGGCCGCTTGCTGCGATGCTGGGATTTGTTCCTGGTGAACGATCGGCGCCGGCTCCTTCTGCGTCATCGTTTTCATCCGCCAATACGCATAAGCACTGCCACTGATAACGACCAACACCTCCGCAGCCAGCATCATCAAGGTTTTATAGGGCGGCCGAGCTTTATGCGTGTCCAAAACCGTCGACGTATACCGCTTGAAAACCTCAGGGTTACAGGGGGACGCCACGTTCGCTTCTGACTTATAAATGCCGGGGCACTGTGCCCCGACTTCACCGCAATTAGAAGGCTTGCGAGGCGGTCGTTCAGGCTATCCGGCTTCGAATGCTGCTCTCCAATCGAAGGGCGCCCCGCTCCAGCCTCTCTTTAATAGACTTGAGGAACGATGAGTTCCGGTGGCGTCGGACTGCGGGAGTAATCCTCCTGTCTTACGCGTTGCGGTAGTTCGATCACCGGTAGCTCTACTTCTTCATAGGGCATCTGCCCGAGCAGGTGGTGGATGCAGTTAAGTCTTGCTTTCTTCTTATCATCGGCTTGCACCACCCACCATGGCGCTTCGGCGATGTGGGTGCGTTCCAGCATCACTTCCTTGGCCTTGGTATAGGCTTCCCAGCGCCGACGGGACTCCAGATCCATGGGGCTGAGTTTCCACTGTTTGAGCGGGTCGTGAATGCGACTGAGAAAGCGCAGGTGCTGTTCCTGGTCGGAAATGGAGAACCAATATTTGATTAGCTGAATGCCGGAGCGTGCAAGCATTCTTTCGAATTCTGGCACGGTGCGGAAGAACTCTTCGTACTGATCGGCGTTGCAAAAACCCATCACCTGTTCGACGCCTGCGCGATTGTACCAACTACGGTCGAAGAGCACGATCTCACCCGCTGCCGGCAGGTGTGAGACGTAGCGCTGGAAGTACCACTGAGTACGTTCGCGGTCATTGGGTGCAGGCAACGCGGCAACCCGACACACGCGAGGATTGAGCCGTTGGGTAATGCGTTTGATGACACCACCTTTGCCCGCGGCATCACGACCTTCGAACAGAATGACTACTTTGTGGCCTGTCTTTACCACCCAGCTTTGCAGCTTCACCAATTCGCCTTGCAGGCGGAATAGTTCGCTGAAATAAACTCTTCGAGCTTCCTTCTCACTTCCTTCCTCTACCTGCTCATCGAACAGAGCATTCAGGTCAGTGCCGTCTTCGGATAATTCCAGTTCCAGCTCTTCGTCACTGTGATCAAGCAGCTCACGGTGGATGCGCTGTATCAGGGTGTCTTCGGTTGATAGCATGGGAGCAACTCGCGTCGGGAAGGGCCTGAGTCAGTGTTAGTCGTACTTTGTTACGAAGTAATTACAAAAACTTTTGCTTCAAAGCAGGCTCGTATCAACGGCGGCTACGGGTGCAAGGCGATATCGAGCTGGCAGACAATTCAGTCAGCGGGATCTTGTGCCATCCGACTTTCATAAAAGCGTAACAAGATTGTTGCAGAGTTCCGGAGCCCCCTATCACAAGGAGTTCCTTCGATGAAAAATTTGATGAAGTCTGCTGCGCTCGCCATTACGGTTTCTCTTTGTGCAACCTCAGTGTCTTTCGCTGCAGAAAGCGTTCGCCTCACAGGTTCCGGCGCCAGTTTTCCGGCTCCGATTTACCTCACTTGGTTCAAGGATTTCAGCAAGAAAACCGCTGGCGTCACCGTGGATTATCAATCCAAGGGCAGCGGTGCAGGTGTGCAGGACTTTCTGAACAAAACCGTTGATTTCGCCGCCAGCGACTCGGCGATGAAAGACGAGGACATCGCCAAGGTTGCCGAAGGGGCGCAGTTGTTGCCGATGACCGCGGGTGAAATCGTCCTGGCCTATAACCTGCCGGGCAGTCCTAAAGCGCTGAAATTGCCACGCGACGTTTACTCCAACATCTTCCTGGGCAAGATCACCCAATGGAACGACCCGCAGATCGTCGCGGCCAATCCGGAGCTGAAATTGCCTGCTACGCCGATCACCGTTGTCGTGCGTGCAGACTCCAGCGGTACTACCGCGGTATTCACCAAGCACTTGGCGGCTATCAATCCGGAATTCAAGCAGGCGCTGGGTGAAGGCAACACCGTCAACTGGCCGGCCAGCGACAAATTCATCAAATCGCCCAAGAATGATGGTGTGACGGCCACCGTACGCCAGACCCCAGGTGCGATTGGCTACATCGAATACGGCTTCGCCAAGCTGGCCAAGGTCGACTTTGCCCAGTTGCAGAACAAGGCCGGCAATTACGTTGTGCCGAACGCGGAAAGCGGTGCCGAAGCTCTGGCTGCGGTGAAGATGCCTGAAAGCCTGGTGGCCTGGCTGCCTGATCCGGATGGTGCCAAGTCCTACCCGATCACTTCCTACACCTGGATGATCTTCCGCAAGCAAAACGAGAACCCGGCCAAGGCCAAAGCCATGCGTGAAATGGTCGAGTACAGCCTGACTGAGGGTCAGAAGATTGCCGATTCCATGGGCTACATCCCCCTGCCGCAATCGGTCGTCGATCAGGTTCGCAAAGCTTCCGCCAACATCCAGTGACGCTCGCGAGGCCTCTCTCGGCGTGTGCTTTCTAGCCTCGCCGGAGAGTTCTCCCCTACGCCGGAATAGCCCATGAACAAGCCATTTGTCGTACCGGTTAACCCGGACTCTGCCTGCCGCCCACCGTCTGCAAAGGATTTCCTGGTTGATCGCACCTTCCGCGCGCTTGCGCGCATAGGTGTGGTTCTCGTTCTGGCGCTGGTCTTTGCCTTGGTGTTCGAGGTAGGACGCAAGGCCGTTCCAGGCATGGAGAAACACGGTCTGGACGTCCTTTTGGGGACCGTGTGGGACGTGAACCAGGGCAAGTACGGCATTCTGCCGGCCATCTGGGGCACGCTCTACAGCGCCTTCATCGCATTGGTGATCGCGGGCTTTTTCGGCGTCAGCATGGCGATTTTCCTGACCCAGGATTTCCTGCCCGCGAAACTTGCGGCCGTTTTTCGCACCATTGTTGAATTGCTCGCGGCCATTCCCAGCGTCGTTTACGGACTGTGGGGAATCTACGTGGTGATCCCGGCCATTCGACCTCTCACGGATTGGCTGAACAGCGAGCTTGGCTGGATACCCTTTTTTGGTACGACTTTGAGTGGACCAGGACTGCTACCTGCCGCGTTGGTACTTGCCATCATGATTCTGCCGACCATTGCCGCCGTTTCGCAGGATGCCCTCACGGGCGTTCCGATGAAAACCAAACAGGCGGCCTATGGCATGGGGACCACCCATTGGGAAGCGATTCTCAAGGTCATGGTGCCCTCCGCTGCCACCGGCATTTTTGGCTCGCTGGTGCTGGGTCTGGGCCGGGCCTTGGGTGAAACGATGGCTCTCGCCATGTTGGTCGGCAACTCGAACAATATTTCCCTTTCTCTGTTTGCACCCGCCAATACGCTGGCCGCCTTGTTGGCGCTGAATTTCCCCGAGGCAGGACCGACCGAGATCGAGGTGTTGATGTATGCCGCACTGGTCCTGATGTTGATCACCCTGATCGTGAACATCATCGGTTCCATGATCATGGTCTATGCCCAGCGTGGTACTAAATGATGACTGACCTCACGTCCACCTCCAGCGCGCTGCCAAGCTTGCAGCGCAAATTCGAAGGCCGCGCCCTGCGCAGTCTGGTGCTTACCACGCTGGTCTGGGCTGGCGCCCTGCTGGCCAGCGTACCCCTGATTTCCGTGCTTTACATGCTGATCACGCGGGGTGGTGCCCGCCTCAGCCTTGAGGTGTTCACCGAGCTACCTCCGACCGGGTTCGAGACGGGCGGCGGATTCGGCAACGCGATGGCGGGCACCTTTGTCATGGTCGGTATCGCGGCTGCAATCGCGGTGCCGGTCGGCATCATGGCGGCCATCTTTCTGGCTGAACTGGGACCGGACAGCAAGCTTGCCAACGCCGCGCGCTTCGCCGCCAAGATGCTCACCGGTCTGCCATCGATTCTGGCCGGGGTTTTCGCCTACGCCCTGGTGGTGATGACCACCGGTACCTATTCGGCACCGGCGGGCGGCGTGGCACTGGCCGTACTGATGCTGCCTATCGTCGTGCTCACCGCTGAAGAGTCGATGCGGATGGTGCCCAAGATCATGAAGGATGCCGCCTACGGCATGGGCTGCACCCGATCGCAGGTGATCTGGAAAATCGTATTGCCTACCGGCCTGCCGGCGATCCTGACCGGCGTAATGCTGGCGGTGGCCCGTGCAGCTGGCGAAACCGCGCCGTTGTTGTTTACGGCCCTGTTCAGCAACTACTGGATCTACCACGACGGCAACCTGGCGGTGATGAATCCGACCGCGTCGCTGGCCGTACTGATTTACAACTTCTCCGGCATGCCGTTCGACAATCAGCTTGAGCTCGCCTGGGCGGCATCACTGGTGTTGGTGATGATCGTGCTGATCGTGAATATCGTCAGCCGTATTTTCGGCAAGCCAAAGTTTTGAGAATGGGAGCAAATAGTGTGAATGTATTATCTGCGCAAAAAGTCGCTCCGCTTGAGGCCCAGGTACCTGTGGTCATGGACTGCAAGCTGGACAAGATTTTCTACGGCAACTTCATGGCGGTACGTGACAGCCATGTGCCAATCGAAAAAAACAAGATCACCGGATTCATCGGCCCCTCCGGCTGCGGCAAAAGTACGGTGCTGCGCAGCCTCAATCGAATGAATGATCTGGTAAAAGGCTTTCGTTTCGAGGGCCATGTGCATTTCCTCGGGCAAGATGTCTATGGAAAGGGTGTTGATCCCGTGGTTGTGCGCCGCTACATCGGGATGGTGTTTCAACAACCAAACCCTTTCTCCATGAGCATTTTCGATAACGTCGCTTTTGGCCTGCGCCTCAATCGCTACCAGGGCGATCTGGGTGATCGCGTCAAGCACGCCCTGCAGGGCGCGGCGTTGTGGGATGAAGTAAAAGACAAGCTCAAGGTCAGCGGCCTGTCCCTTTCGGGGGGCCAGCAGCAACGGCTGTGTATCGCCCGCGCCATCGCGACCGAGCCGGAAGTCCTGTTGCTGGATGAGCCGTGCTCGGCACTCGACCCGATTGCCACCCGCCGTGTCGAGGAATTGATGGTCGAGTTGAAGAAGGATTACACCATCGCGCTGGTCACCCACAATATGCAGCAGGCGATCCGTGTCGCTGACACGACGGCATTTTTCTCGGTGGATATTTCCCAAGGCACGCGTACCGGCTATCTGGTTGAGATGGGCCCCACGGCCCAGATATTCGACAATCCCCGCGAGCAAATGACGAGCGATTACATCAGCGGCAAATTCAGCTAATCGACAAACGTCCGGTCAAGACCGAAAGCAGCCAATGGCAAACGACATTGGCATGCCTTCGGTCTTTTTACCTCTAACACTTCTAATCAGGATTGCCAATGTCCGCAAAGCGTCGTCTTGACTTGCCAGCAATCGAGCGTGCACTCCGTAAGGTGCAGGGTCGCTTTGCCGAGCTCAGCAGGCACTTCACCGAGCCGCGTGATCCCTTGACTGACGAAGTGCTGCGCAATGTGGTTGATGGCTATGCGCTGATTGACGACTATGTCGCCCGTGGTGTCGATCTGTTCGATCTTCAGCAACTGAACCTGATGCTGGAGATCAATGCCACCGTTCTCTGCGGCCGAGACCCGGCACGTCGTCTGGAGTACGCTCAGCACCTCGCGGCTACCGAAGAACACTTCTTCAACAACGTTGAAGGCGGGATAAAGGACTTGTACAACTGGTACTGTGCGTATCGCAGCGAATCTGTCTGGAAGCGTGCGGCCGGTGTCTATGTACGGATCCTCAGCAAGCCGCAATTGTTCATTGAGGGCAATAACCGCACTGGGTCGCTGATCGTCAGTTACTTGCTCATGCGTGCAGGGCTGCCGCCGTTCGTACTGACACTGGACAACGCCGAGGGTTACTTCAACCCGTCATCCGTCATCCGCAACTCCGCCAAACATGGCGTCAAGGCCTTGTACGAATTGCCCAAGATCAAGAAAAAATATGCAGCCTTCCTGGAAGAACAAGCGCCTGATCCAAAGGAATTTTTTGTGAGCGACAAACCAGTGCCCGTCTATCTGGGGGGCGAATGATGAGCAGGTATCCGATGCTCGACAGATGCCGGGTTTCCAGCGGTCGAGCGTGGCAAGCAATCAAGCGTTCCATTCCGATGGACGCGTTCAGCCGCCAACGCATCCGTATTTCGTTTGATATCGATGACACGTTGGCCTGTCAGGCCCATCACTGCGCTGTCGAGCACAGCAGGCTGCCGGCTTTTGTTCATCGTTGGCTGGGCGAGCCATTGCGTAGGGGAACACGCGATCTGACCCGAGAGTTACGCCGACAGGGATGCAGCATCTGGGTCTACACGTCGTCCGGTCGGACACCGTCTTACATCAGGCGCTGGTTATTACTGCACGGTATCCACGTTGACGGTGTGGTCAACAGTGTTCGGCATAACCATGCCCTGACAGCGCATGGGCTTTCGAACTCCCCTTCGAAGTTTCCACCCGCATTCGATATCGACTTGCATGTCGATGATTCCGAGGGCGTGCAGATTGAAGGCTATGATCACGGTTTTCGCGTCGTGGTCGTGCGTCCGGATGATGAGAACTGGGCTCAGAGCGTTTTAAATGCAGCAGCTGAAGTCCAGGCACAGTTAGCTTGGCAGCAACCGCACAGAAACACGGAGCCTGCGCAACAACGCTCAGAAGCTTTTTCCTCCTGAATATCGAAACATCACGACCTTGTTTTTACTGTGACGAACATTTTGATGCGGTCGTGAATCTCCTGGAGTGCATGACGGAAAGGCTCACGTTTCTCACTGGTCGTCGGGTCTTCAAAACTCCACATGATCACTTCATCGGAAGACGGCATCCGTGAAGCCTCCTCGGAAGACTTATCACACAATGTGATCACATAATGAAACTCTAGCCCTTCAAATTCATCGATCGATTTGCTACGCAAGCCATTAGTCTCTATGCCTATGTGCTCCAGAGACTCCAGGGTTCGAGAATCAACCTCACCGGGTTCAAGGCCAGCACTAAAAGCTTCGAAATTTGATGAGCCGGTGTGGCGAAGCAGCGCTTCGGCCAGCAAGGAACGGACATCGTTTTTAGCGCAGACAAACAGCACCCGGAATTTGTCAGCCATACCTTTCGCCCCGCTCATACAGTGAACTGAAAATCAACAATGCTGAGTTAAGCAGTCTTTTTGATCGCCCAATATCAAGTCGATGAAATGCATTATTTCCAAATTTTTCAGTGCCTGTGCCGATTCAGCCTGCCTCCTCCAGCAGGTGCAGGAGATCAACAAACTGGCTTGTTAGCTTGTGATGCCGGTCGAGGTGAATCAAAGGTTGGCAGCGCTCATGTGATTCACGCATCTTCACCGAGCTGCCAAGATACACCGGAAGAATCGGCAGCCCTTCCGCGATGAGTTCCTCGACCAAACTGCGGTGAAAACCAGTGGTGCTGACGTAGTGATTGATGACAATTCCTTCAACGACCAATGATTCATTATGGTCAGCCTGAAGTTCTGCGACCTGTGCCAGCACCTGGTACAACGCATGGCGAGCGAAGCTATCGCAATCAAATGGAATCAAAACAGCGTCCGCTGCGATGAGCGCACTGAACGCATAAAAGTTCATCGCCGGTGGCGTATCGATGTAAATCCGCTCGTAATCCGGGGAAATGTCGTCCAACAGCCGGCGCAGCTTGTTTATCTTGAACTTCGCTTCCAGCTTGGGCTGCAAATCCGCAAATCCGCAAGCTCGCTGCTGGCAGTGATGAGGTGAAGATTGTCGTAGGGTGTCTCAACAATCTTAGCGCGGTTTTTTTTGGCTGCTGGCCCCAGAGACAAGGTTTGCTTGAAAAAGTCCGCAATACCCACCGGAATATCATCCCCGGTCAGGCCGGTGAGGTAATAAGTGGAGTTGGCCTGGGCGTCCAGATCGACAACGAGTGTCCGGTAGCCTTCCATTGCGCTTGCAGCAGCCAGGTTGCACACAATACTCGACTTTCCTACCCCACCTTTTTGATTGAAAACAACGCGACGCATCAACACCATTCCTGCGGCAAAAGTTTCCAGTCTATCGACTTCCTGCGAACCCACAGCGGCAACTTGATGAATTTTATATTGCAATGCCTGTGCGCAACGGCTGCAACGAACAGTAGCTCTGCTACGCTCTGCGGACCCACTCACAAGCGAGGAAGTTGATGTCTTTTGTCGACGATTTTGTGGTTCAGATCATTGCCTTGGAAGTGTCCCTTTTTCACTCCCGCGCTCGACTGCAAGCCAACAGTGACAGCGAAGCGCTGCATGATTTGAGGATTGCAGTTCGGAAAATACGAAGCCTTTTGCGACCGGTGCGCAACATGCCGCAGGTTATCGAATTGAATCAAGCAGCCTCTGAGGTCGGCAGAGCGACGACTGCCACGAGGGATCTGGAGGTCATCATTGGTGAGCTGCAGAAAATGGGCTATCCGCGCCAGGCGACGAGCCGAAGCGCTACCCTGACAGTGCAGTATCGGAAGATCGTTGCCAGCTCAGTGCTCGACAAACTATTTGCCGAACTGGATCGATGGCCAGAGATGTTCAGGACAGCCGAGAGAGCCGGCGAGCTGGTTGATGTCAAAAGACAAATTGAGAAAGCCCTGAAGAAAAGAGTCGCTCAACTGATCGCCGGACTTCGGGACAAACATTTTGATCGGCACGAGCTGAGGATCATCGTGAAAAACGCAAGGTACCTCTCTGATGCGTTTCCAACACTTTCACCGCTCAAGGCAGAATCCAAGGCTCAATTGAAGTCGGTACAAACGTCGCTCGGCTCGTGGCACGATCATCATCAATGGTGTCTACGGGCCGAGGCGGAGCTTGATTTGCTTGAAATCGCACCCTATTGGAAAGTCGCGTCAGAACAGGCACTGGCTGATGCCGAGCTGAAATTGGCGTCGTTGCTCGATCACTTGGAGAAAGACCTCGCGAAGTCTAAAAACTGATATTTAATCACCTTGAAAGGCCTGATATAGAGCTTCTGATACATTTTGAATCATCAAAAAATGAGTTACGCTCCGCCGCCTCAACAGCAAACGGTTTGCAGATGAAAATCACTAGTGAAACGAATGAGCAAGGAAGCGGTTGCAAAGTTTAGCTTGGCGAAACGGCGGTTTCGTTCCCCAGCCTAGAGGATGCTAAAACCTACATTGCCCAGCTTGAACAGCGGATAGAGGCGGTCTCTCATGCATTTGGCCATGATGATGGAGCGCCGGAAGTTAATTAAGCACCTCGCAAGAGGTCGCCTATGAGGCCAGTCTGCATACGCGAACTGATTTACCGACAAGACTGAGCATTAACCATCACCGTTTCTAACAACCACTAGCAGCCAATGCTCGGCTTAAAGGAACCGCGAAATATTTGCCATTGCACGCGTTATGTAAACGTCCTTCTCCCCCACGGGGGCAACATAGTGAAGAGCACTGCGTGCAGCCTCTACACCAACTAGACGAGAGATGAACCAGGCGGCCAGATACTGCGACGATAGGCAGCCGCCAGCGGCTGCGACATTGTCCTTTGCCACAAACGGCTGTGAGCACCGCGACGCCGGCCTCTTTAACCCATGGCTTGGTGATCAGATCCGTGCAAGCCGGAACGTCGTCTAGCAGGCCGAGCTTTGCAAGTATGAGCGTGCCCGAGCACTGGGCGCCCAAGAGTTGGCGAGCTGGGTCGAGTTTCAGTCGAGACATCAGCGCCTCGTCCGCGACGACGTCCCGAGTCAATCTCCCACTATCCACCAGCACTGCATCCGCGCCGCAGGCTTGCGCCAACGACGCCTGCGCCTCAATCTTCAGGCCGTTCATCGATAGCACTTTATCTGTGGGGCTAGCGATAGACACTCGCCAATAAAAAATTGTAATGGATACATTTCGGTTATCTGTAGCGGCTTCGCAGCCATTTGGCCTCCGACATGCCATTGTCGGCCAATTGCTGCATGTTCTGCCGGGCAATGGCCGGCTCAGCCACCAATGCACCTTCGGTCAACTCGAGACAGATCCGCGACGGTGCGACCCGGTGCTGCGCCAACAGGGCAAGCACATCACTGGCGAAGTCCGGGCGCGTCATGCTGTAGCTGGAGCAGTTCACGTGCACCGCAGGCCAATTGGCGTGCTCGGGTTGTGCCAGGATCACTGCGACGCTGGTGAGCATGTACAGGTCCAGTCGACCGATCAGACGCAAACCCTCGACATTCGGCAAAAACTCCCCAGGCGCGATCACTCGGCCGCCCGGCTGATGCCAGCGGATCAGCGCTTCAAGAGCCAACAGTTCGCCACTTTCGACGCTGACAATCGGCTGGAAATACGGCCGCAGTTCGTCGGTACGTTTGAGCGCATTGCGCAAGGCCCCTTCTCGCTCGACCTGGTCCGAAACTTCACGGCGCACTTCCTGATTGAACACCGCGTAGCTGTCGCGTCCGGCACTCTTGACCCGGTACATCGCGGCATCGGCGTCGCGCAGCAAGTCGGCGGGTTCCTGATGGAACTGCTTGTCGGCGCTGACAATGCCGATACTGCAGGACGAGAAAACCTCATGGCCATTGATAAAAAACGGCAGGTCAAACGCCACCAGGATCCGTTCGGCGATTTCGATCACCACGTCCAGCGGCGCCTCGGGAGCGAGCACCGAAAACTCATCGCCTCCCAGTCGCGCGAGCATGTCGGTGTCACGCAGGCAGCTGCGCAAACGGTGGGCGGTCTGCATCAACAGCAGATCGCCGAAATGGTGGCCGAGGCTGTCGTTGACCATCTTGAAACGATCAAGGTCGATGAACATCACCGCCAAGTGCCCGCCTTCGCTGCCGAATCGCGACCAGGCCTGATTCAGGTGCTGTTGC
This sequence comes from Pseudomonas sp. LBUM1669, assembly GCF_059695705.1. NCBI lineage: Bacteria > Pseudomonadati > Pseudomonadota > Gammaproteobacteria > Pseudomonadales > Pseudomonadaceae > Pseudomonas > Pseudomonas sp. LBUM1669. The sequence continues at coordinate 3,366,987 of NZ_CP166784.1, forward strand.
AGGAACGTGCGGTTCGGCAACCCGGTCAGCGCATCATGGGAGTTTTCGTGTTGCAACTTGGCATTGGCGTGATCGAGTTCGCGGGTGCGGCTCTGCACCCGGGCTTCGAGCTTGAGATTGGCGGAATGGATGGCTTCGGCGGCCGTGCGTCGCGACAACGCTGTGTCGATGTGCCGCGACACAAACGTCAGCAGTTCCTGGTCACGCAGGGTATACCGCACTTGCGAGGTATAGCTTTGTACCGCCAGCACACCACGCACCACATCGCCATCGAACAAGGGAATGCCCAGCCAGGAGTATGACCGGTAACACTCTTCGGCAATTTCGATTTCACCGTGTGCATGCAATCGGTCAGCCTCGCCGGCGTCAATCAAGCAAGGTCGACGCTGACGGATAACGTACTCAGTCAGGCCCCTGCGTCCACGTCGTGCCAACGGGCAGGTCGTCTGCCGTTCATCAACGTAATACGGAAAGGTCACTTCACTGGTCGCGTCGTCGAACAGTGCAATGTAGAAGTTCTGCGCGAACAGCAGATCACCGACGATGCCATGCAGGGTTTGAAACAGCTCAGCCATATCGCCAGGCTGGCTCGACAATTCGGCAATCTGGAACAGCGCGCTCTGCAGATGTTCGGCGCGCTCACGTTCTGCCACTTCCTGCCTCAAGGCGTCGTTAAGTGCCGAAAGTTCCAGGGTGCGACGCATGACGATCCCTTCCAGGTTCTCGCGGTGCAGGATCCGGTCCAGCGCCATGGCCACGTGACGGGCTACCACCAGAAACAGCGCACGGTCTTCAGCGCTGTAGGTACGGGAAACGTCGTAGACCTGCATGGCCAGCATGCCAAACACATCATCCGAGGCATTTTTCAACGGCGCGCCCATCCAGAACTCGGGACGATCCCCCACGCAGTAGAAGCGGCCCTCGGCTTCAGCCGCGCGAATGCCGGCGGCGTCGATCAGCAGCGGCTGGCCAGTGGTCAACACCTGGCCGGTCAACGACAGGTGCGAAACATCAAGGTATTCGTAGTGTTCGGCCTCCACGGCATCAACGTCGATGATGTCGACGTAATACGGGTAGTCAATCTTGCCGGTATGCGGGTCATACAGCGCGAGATAGAAGTTCTCGGCGTCGATCAGGCTGGCCAGCAACCGGTGGACCCCCACCAGAAACACTGACCGATCGCGGGTGGAACTGGCCAGGTAGGTGATCTCATACAGCACACGCTGAGTAATTTGCGCACGGGCAAGGGTATCAGTCTGTACCTGAATCCCCAGGCACCGGGCAAACTCGGCAAGCGCCGGTTCGGCGGCTTCCTTGATGGGCGCGAGTAGCCAACCCAGCACACTTTCGCCTCGACCGGTCGGCCATCGGTGCAAGCGGCGGGTCTGGCAAAAGGCTTCAAACTCTTCATTGGCAACGCTGGACGGCCACTTCACCTGCGGGTCACCCTGCCCGACCAGATGCATTTGTTCGCCGGCACGGTATACCACCCATGCGGTGGTGTGAGCCCAGTGGCGCGCCGAGGCCAGTAATTGCTCTACCGTTTCTTCATCGCCCTTGCAGGCCATGCCGACAGCATCCGTCCGACTTTTCAGTGGCGTGGCGATCCCGGATTGCCGCGGGGAGTCGGTCAATGGACGAAAACTCATCAGCGCTCCCTGTGCCAAAACTGGCGATATCCACTTATAAGTTGCTAGCAGTACGCCAGTGATCTTCCCGTTTAAAGCTTATATACGTTTTTATCAATCGTTTTATTCACTTTAGTGCCAATCAAAGAGGAGGCGACGCGCTCAGAACTTTTCGGGAATCCGTCTGAGCGGGTAATCCGGCTCGTGATAACCGCCTGGCCGCTGACGCTTGGGCAACTTCACTTTCTCTCGCGGCACCTCTTCATAAGGAATGCGGCTGAGCAAATCGGTGATGATGTTCAGGCGGGCCCGTCGCTTATCGTTCGAGTTGGCCACCAGCCATGGGGCATGTTCGGTATCCGTCGCCTTGAACATGTCATCACGTGCTCGCGAGTAGTCATACCAGCGGCCGTACGACTTCAGATCCATTGACGTGAGCTTCCAGATTTTGCGACCGTCCTTGATGCGCGCTTCAAGCCGACGGGTCTGCTCCTGCGGGCTGACCTCCAGCCAATACTTGAACAACATGACGCCCGAGTCGACGATTGCGCGCTCGACCAAGGGGACAGCTTTCAGGAAACTGACCGCCTGCTCCTGGGTGCAAAACCCCATCACGCGTTCGACCCCCGCTCGGTTGTACCAACTGCGATCGAAGATCACCACTTCGCCAGCCGCTGGCAGATGTGGCAGGTAGCGCTGTATGTACATCTGGCTTTTTTCTCGATCGGTCGGCGCAGGTAACGCCACAACGCGAAAGATACGTGGGCTCACCCGTTCGGTCAGCGCCTTGATTGTTCCGCCCTTGCCCGCCCCGTCGCGGCCTTCGAAGACAATGCAGATCTTGATGCCCTTTTGCTGCACCCATTCCTGCAACTTCACTACTTCGACGTGCAATCGGCGTAGTTCACTCAGGTAGTCCTTGTTTGACAACTTCACCCTGTCGTCGCTTTTTTTGGTGCGTTTCTTGTCCTTTGCCATGACCCAGACCTCACGCGTGCCTATTACGTTTATCACCGTGAACCAACCGCGCCAGTCTAGTCCATGGCGCAACTGTCTACCTTCATCGAGCCTCTTCTTGCCGATCCAACTGGTGGGTCAGCAGATAACTGTCGACGGCGGCCCCTATTGTTGGAAAAAACGCCTGTTCGCCCAGCTGCGCGAAGAGTCCGAACCGCTTGAGCTTGTCCTTGACCGGGTCTTTCATTTCGGCAATACACAACTCGATGCCAGCGGCATGCAACGTTTCGGTCAGTTCAACCAGCATGTCAGCAGAAGTCACGTCCACGCTGGTCACCGGTTCCGCCGTCACGACCAGCCAACGCACGGGCGTCGGCGATGCAGCTAAGGCATTCAGCACTCGGTCCTGGAACTGTTCGGCATTGGCGAAAAACAGCGGCGCATCCCAGCGAAACAGGACCAAGCCGGGGATAAGCCGCGCCTCGGGATAGCGCTGGATATCATGGTAGCCCTTGAGACCGTCCACGCGACCGAGCACGGCGGAATACGGACGCCAGCCATCCCACAGGAATTCGATGACGGCAATCACGATTGCTAGGCCAATGCCCTCAATTGCTCCGAACACGGCCACACCCACCGTACAGGCGATCGACAGCCAGAACTCCCAGCGTTGCATGCGATAAATTCGCCGCAAGTCGCTGACCTCGATCAAGCCGATGGCCGATGCAATGACGACAGCCGCCAGTGCACTGGTGGGTAAATGCTGCAGCAAGTTCGGCGCCACCATCAGCAGCAAGGCGACACACAGCGCGCCGACCACGCCGGTCAGCTGGGTTCTGGCACCGGCGGCCTCGGCCACAGGAGTGCGCGACGAACTGCTGGACACGGGAAACCCCTGAAAGAACCCGGCGGCCAGGTTGGCGATGCCAAGCCCGACCATTTCCTGGTTCGGGTCGACATAGGTGCGAGTCCTCGCGGCATAGACACGGGAAAGCACGCTGGTGTCGGCGAACGAGATGAGGGCCACGGCGCAGCCACCGATCAGCACGGGGACGATATCGGCGGTCGTGATCCAGGGGATGGCAAAAGAAGGCAAGCCCTGCGGGAGGGAACCGAGGATCGACACATTTGCCCGCTCGGCGAGGTCCAGCACACCGACGGCGACGGTCGCCCCGACCACGGCAATCAGAATGCCCGGCACGCGTTTCTGGCCCTTGAGCAGCAAGATGACTGCCAGGGTGGACAGGCCGACCGTGAACACGGTCCAGTTGGTCTTGCCCTCCATGACCGCCGTGGCGATGGCCCACAGGTTTCTCAGCGGTCCGTCCGCTTCGATCGAAAATCCGAAGAGTTTCGGCAGTTGGCTGATCAGTACGGTCAGGGCTATCCCGTTCATGTACCCGTAGCGGATCGGTTTGGACAGCAACTCGGTGACAAAACCAAGACGCGCGATCCCCGCCAGGACGCAGACCGTCCCTGACACGATGGCCATCATGCCCGCCAGGGCGACTGCGCGCTGCGGATCGCCGCCGGAGAGTGGCAGGACGACGGCGAGGATGACCGCAACCAATGAGGAGTCCGGGCCCAATACGAGAATCCGACTAGGCCCGAACAACGCATAAGCGAGTAACGGGACGATGGTCGCGTAAAGACCATAAATGCCGGGCAGGCCTGAAGCTTGCGCATAGGCGATGCCGACCGGCACCAGCATCGTGGTCAGCACCAGCCCGGCCATGATGTCGTGGCGCAATCCTGCAATCGGGTATCCGCGCAGTGTCTGCAGTCCCGGCATCCAACGACCCCAACCGGTCTGATCGCCCGCCTTCACCCGCGATGCAATACGTCCCGGCTCCGGGACTGGGGGCGAAACATTGGAGTCGCTCATAACTTGGTGGCCCCCTTGTTGGGCAGCCCGATGAATTGAAGGCACGGCAACTGCGCGCTGAATGGCTGAAAAAAAAGCATAGCCGCTGGCGAATGCGAATGCCTCGCCGGGGAGCAATCAGGTAGTGCGACGACGGCAAAGGCAAAGAAAAAAGCCCGGATGACCAGCGATTACGATCTTGAGATCGCTATCGCTGGTCATCCGGGCTCCATGAGAGCGACCAGTTACCTAAGTGTCATTGTTCAACAACACTTCGGCCCGGCCTTACTCCCATAACGCGCTTCCTGGCGTTCCCGAAAGAACACTTCGTAGCTCATCACCGGCTTGTCAGGGTGTTTGCCCTGCATATGTTCGACGTAGGTGTCGTAGTCCGGCATGCCCACCATCAGACGCGCAGCCTGACCGAGGTATTTACCGAGGCGACTCAGGTCATTGAACATTTGGCGCCCTCCTCCCTCACGCTTGCGGCAGTGCCTGGTACGGTGCTTCTTTATCCGTGCGTTCCTTGCTGCCCCAGGCGGCAATGCCGACCTTGAGCGCAAAGAACAGGATGCTGAAGACCACCAGCAGGAACAGCGCCGTCAGCGTTGCGTTGGTGTAGGCGTTGTAGATCACGTGGTGCATCTGGTCGATGCTCTTCGCCGGGGCGAGGATCTGGCCGTTGGCCAAGGCGTCGCTGTATTTCTTGGCCAAGGCCAGGAAACCGATCGCCGGGTTGGCATCGAACAGCTTGATGAAGCCTGCGGTGGTGGTGCAGATCAGCAGCCACACGGCTGGCAACATGGTCACCCAGACGTAGCGCTGACGTTTCATTTTGATCAGCACGACGGTCGCCAACATCAGCGCAATACCCGCCAACATCTGGTTGGAGATACCGAACAGCGGCCACAAGGTGTTGATGCCGCCCAGTGGGTCGATCACGCCCTGGTACAGCAGATAACCCCACATCGCCACGCAACCGGCCGTTGCGATCAGGTTGGCGGTCCAGGATTCAGTGCGTTTAAGCGATGGTACGAACGAGCCGAGCAAATCCTGCAGCATGAACCGTCCGGCACGGGTGCCCGCATCGACGGCCGTCAAGATGAACAACGCTTCAAACAGGATCGCGAAGTGGTACCAGAACGCCATGGTGTTTTCACCTGGCAGCACGTGGTGCAGGATCTGCGCGATACCGACCGCCAACGTTGGTGCACCACCGGCACGGGCCAGAATGGTGGTTTCACCGATGTCCTTGGCCACCGCTTGCAGCGCTTCCGGGGTAATCGCAAAGCCCCAGCTGCTGACGGTCTGAGCCACCGAAACAGCATCAGAACCAACCAGCGCCGCCGGGCTGTTCATGGCGAAGTACACGCCCGGTTCGATCACCGAAGCCGCCACCATCGCCATGATGGCGACGAAGGATTCCATCAGCATGCCGCCGTAACCGATGTAACGCGCATGGCCTTCGCTGGCCAACAGTTTGGGCGTGGTGCCCGAAGCAATCAGCGCATGGAAACCCGAGACCGCGCCACAGGCAATGGTGATGAACAGGAACGGGAACAACCCGCCTTTCCATACCGGCCCGGTGCCGTCGATAAACTGAGTCAGTGCCGGCATTTTCAAGTCGGGCATGGTGATCAGGATGCCGATCGCCAGCGCCACGATGGTGCCGATCTTGAGGAAGGTCGACAGGTAATCACGCGGGGCCAGAATCAGCCAAACCGGCAATACCGCAGCGACAAAACCATAGCCGATCAACATCCAGGTGATCTGAATGCCAGTGAAGGTAAACGCTTTGGCCCAGACCGGGTCAGCGGCAATCAGCCCACCGAGCCAGATCGAACCCAGCAGCAACAGCACACCGACGATGGAGATTTCGCCAATGCGACCCGGGCGGATGTAGCGCATGTAAATGCCCATGAACATCGCGATCGGGATGGTCGCCATCACCGTGAAAATCCCCCACGGGCTCTCGGCCAGGGCTTTCACGACGATCAATGCCAGCACCGCAAGGATGATGATCATGATCAGGAAGCAGCCAAACAGCGCAATGGTACCGGGGATGCGGCCCATTTCTTCACGGACCATATCACCCAGGGAACGGCCGTTGCGGCGGGTGGACATGAACAGGACCATGAAATCCTGAACCGCACCGGCCAGCACTACACCGGCAATCAGCCAGAGCGTACCGGGCAGATAGCCCATCTGCGCCGCCAGAACCGGACCGACCAGCGGCCCTGCGCCGGCGATGGCGGCAAAGTGGTGTCCGAAAAGTACGTGTTTGTTGGTCGGCACGTAGTCCAGGCCATCATTGTTGATGACGGCGGGCGTGGCACGATTGGGGTCGAGTTGCATCACCTTGGTGGCGATGAACAGGCTGTAGTAGCGGTATGCGACGAGGTAGATAGCGACTGCTGCGACTACGATCCAAAGGGCGTTGATCGCTTCGCCGCGGCGCAGGGCCACGACACTTAGCGCAAACGCTCCCAGGACAGCCACGGCAAACCAGGCGAGGTGTTTAGCCAGACGGGGCATAGCGTGTCTCCTGCCGACAGCCAGTGACTGCGGCGGTAATTTTTATAATTGTGTCCGCGGTGCGGAGCTGGCCCAATATCCCCGCATGCCGTCTACAAATAAATCCGCGTTACTACGTACATGCCATCTACGTAGTTCTACGTAGATGTACTGATCCGTCAATTAAATCACCAGCCCCTGTGGGAGCGGGCTTGCTCGCGAAGAGGCCATCACATCCAACATCAATGTTGGCAGGCACACCGCCTTCGCGAGCAAGCCCGCTCCCACAGGGTTTTGCATTTCAGCTGACAGACGTCACAGCCACAGGTCATTCCGTCCAGCGCCGCTACTGGAGCCGCGTATCTTTGGCATATGATGCCGGGCCATCGCCATCCCTCGGTCCGGTCAGGAGCCAAGATGCAGCTCAAACACAAAATCGTCGCGCTCGGGATTCTGCCGCTGGTGTTGGCGATCGCTGTGATCTGCGCGTTGGTGATTTCCCTGAATCGCCAACTCGGCGATCAACAGGCGCAGCTGATCGAAGACAGCATTCTGGCGAGCAAACGCGCCGAGCTTAAAAACTACGTGGAAATGGCGCAGAGCCTGATCGCACCGCTGTACGACGACGGCCACGGTGACGAGCACGCCCAGCAACAAGTGCTGGAAGAACTGCGCAAGCTCAGCTTTGGCATCAATGGCTACTTCTTCGTCTACGACCGCGAGGGTCGCAGCCTGATGCACGCGCGCCAGTCGGAACTGGTGGGCAAATACCTGTGGGACATGAAGGATCCCCACGGTTTGCCGGTGATTCAGGCACTGCTCAAAAGTGCGCAATCCGGTGAAGGTTTCCAGCGTTACGCCTGGAACAAGCCCTCCTCTGGCCAGGTGACCGACAAGCTCGCTTACGTGGTGATGCTGGACCGTTGGGGCTGGATGCTCGGCACCGGCATCTACCTTGAAGACGTTGAGCGCGCCACCCAGCAGGCGCGTGACGAGGTGGCCCAAGGCATCCGCAAGACCATGCTGGCAATTGCCGCAGTGGCCCTCGTGGCCGTGCTGTTTGTCTTCGCCAGCGGCATGACGCTCAACGTCAGCGAGCATCGCCTGGCGGACAAAAAGCTCCAGCGCCTGACCCAGCGGATCGTCAGCCTCCAGGAAGAAGAGCGCTCACGGGTTTCCCGGGAGCTGCACGACGGCATCAGTCAGGTGCTCGTCTCCATCAAGTTTCAGTTCGAACTGGCCAGTCTGCTGCTGGAGAATGGCCAGGGACAAGACAAGGGTTTAAACACACTAAAAGACGCCACGGCGCGCCTCGGCGACGCGATTGGCGAGGTTCGCAGCCTCTCCCACGACCTGCGCTCATCGTTGCTCGACACCCTGGGCCTGCCGGCGGCGATCGGCCAGCTCGCCGCGGAATTCGAGCAGCGCAGCGGTCTCACCGTGACTTATGACGACAATGAATTCGACTGTGACCTGGTCGACGGCGCAGCGGTCTCGCTGTTCCGGATTGTGCAAGAAGGCCTGACCAACATCGAACGCCACGCACAAGCTAAAAACGTTTCGATTACCCTGCATGGGTCACAAGAGTCCGTGCGGCTGACGGTGGTCGACGACGGTGTCGGCTTCAACGTCGCCCAGGTCGAACGTCGCCACGCGGGCATCGGCCTGCGTAATATCCGTGAGCGTGTCGAACATTTTGGCGGACGTTTCGACCTGATATCGGTGCCCGGAAGAAGTGAGCTGGACGTGCTGCTGCCGATGAAAATACCCGGCGCAAAACGCTGACCCACCCCAATACAACAAGAGTGAATACCCGCGATGAACCTGCCCTACCCGATCCGCGTCGCCCTGGTCGACGATCACTCCCTGGTCCGCGACGGGATCAAAGCGCTGCTCGCGGTCATGGCGCCCCTGGAAGTGGTGGGCGAAGCCGAGAGTGGCGCGCAGGCGATCGAGATGGTCGGGCGCTGCCAGCCAGACTTGTTGCTGGTCGACATCAGCCTGCGCGACATGAACGGTCTTGAGCTGACTCGCGTGCTGCGCAGCCAGTACCCGTCGCTGAAGGTGCTGATGCTGAGCATGTACGACAATTATGAATACGTCAGTGAATCTGTTCGCGCCGGCGCCAGCGGCTATGTGCTGAAGAACTCACCGTCGCGGGAAATCATTGCGGCCATCGAAGCCATCGCCAGTGGCGGCACGTTCTACAGCGCCGAAATCGCCCAGCGGCTGATTGCCGACAAAAGCACCGACAACGAGCTGACACCCCGCGAGAGCCAGGTGTTGTACAAAATGGCTCAGGGCTTGAACAACAAGGAAATGGCCCGCGAGCTCGACATCAGTGTGCGCACGGTGGAAACCCATCGCCTGAGCATCCGCCGCAAACTGAACATCGACAAACCCGCGGCCCTGGTCAAATACGCGATCGATCACGGGATCATTTCGCGCTAGCAGGCAAGCTTTACACCGTCCCGGGATTCACGACCTTTGCAGTGCGGATAAACAACGCCCGCACCTTCTCCCAGAAATTGCCCCCCAGCACAAAAAAGCTGCCGACCAGCATGGCATCGCCCAGCAATTGAAGCTGCCACAAGTTCGGTCTGAACCCCGGCCAAAACGTGTCGACGTAGGGTTCAAGAAAAGCCGAGATCAGCGGCAGACAAAACATCACGATACCGATTCGATGACGAATCGGACCCACTTCGGCATCTACAGACGGCGCAAGCCCGGACACGTAACCGAACAACTTACTTTTCAACTGCTGGAACCCGGCCTTGCCCATGACCGCGATGACGAGAATCAGCAGGACTTTATTGCTGATGAATAACACGCCGGTCAGCGCGGCGATTCTTGAGCCTGGGATGTCGAGTGCCGCGGCGATCGGCACCATCAGCCACGAACCCAGCATGACGCAGATAATGGCGATGCCCACTTTGAAGCGCCAACCAGCGGAAAGGGGTTCAGCATGACCTTGGGGGCTACTCATGAGTGTCCTGCCTTATAAGTGATCGCAGAAGATTTTAGGGTGCTTGAGAAGCTTAGCAGCCGGTTGTTCATTTGGACGGCTATGCTCCAGTGACCTTTCCTGGTTGGACGATATGCGATGCATCGAGGCCGTTCCTTGCCGAGACTGCCAGCCCACCTCCTCTTGCTCGGCGTACTTGGCCTGAGTGGCTGCGTGCGGCTGGGCCCGGACTTTCAGCCGCCGGGCGAAACGTGGGTCGAACACTGGAACACCGCGGCCTTAGAACACGCCAGTCAACGCGGAACGAATCCGGATATCCGCCAATGGTGGCAGGTCTTCAACGATCCGCTGCTCAATCAGCTGATCGCCGAGTCGGATGCTCATAATTCCAGCCTGAAAATCGCCGGCCTGCGCGTGATGGAAGCCCGTGCCCAGTTGGGCATTGCGCAAAGCGGTTTGTACCCGCAACTGCAGCAGGCCAGCGCCGACAGCTTGTACTTCAATCGCCGGCAATCGGGTGGTACCAATCCCCAGGACAGCCATTTCTGGCAATACAGCGCCGGGTTCGACATTGGCTGGGAGCTGGACTTCTGGGGACGTTTCAGCCGAGCCATCGAATCGTCCGACGCCAGTTATTTTGCGGCCCAGGCCAACTATGAAGACGTGCTGGTATTGCTGCGCGCCCAGGTCGCGGACACCTACTTTTCGTTGCGCACCACCGAGGCGCGGTTACGCGTCGCCCAGGAGAACGCCAAGCAGCAAAAGCGTAATTTCGAGATCACCGAAAAGCTGTTCAACAGCGGCCAGCAAGCGGAACTCGACCTCCAACAGGCCAAAACCCAATACCTCGGCACCCTGAGCACTATCCCCAGCCTCGAAGACCAGCTGCAACGAACGCGCAATGCCCTGGCCGTGCTGATCGGGCAACCGCCCGGCGCGTTACCGCAGCGAGTGGAAAACGAAGGTTTGATCCCGCTGGTCGATCGCGCCGTACTCCAGGATGTACCGGCCAATCTGCTGCTGCGTCGGCCCGATGTGCGCGCCGCCGAGCTGAATGTCGCCGCCCAGTCCGCATTGATCGGCGTGGCCGAAAGTGATTTCTATCCGTCGCTGACCTTGCTCGGCAGCATCGTCTGGTCGGCCGACACGCTCAACGGTACGTCCAGAAGCCTGGACCTTATCGGTGGCCCCAGCCTGCGTTGGAACGTGTTCGACCATGGTCAGATCAGCAACAACGTGCGCGTTCAGGATGCGCGGTTGCAGCAACTGATCGAGACCTACCGTGACAAAGTCCGCCAAGCAGCGCGCGAGGCGGATGATGCCGCCACTGGCTTGATCAAATCGCTGGAGCGCGAACGCATCCTGAGCGAGGCTGAAGTGGCGGCCAAACGCTCGCTGGTGCTGGCCAGCGCGCAGTACCGCGAAGGGTACTCGGACTTTCAGCGCGTGCTCGATGCCCAGCGCGCATTGCTCGACCAACAGGACAACTACCTGGTCGCCCGCAGTAACGCCGTGAGCAATCTGATTGCCCTTTACAAATCCCTCGGTGGCGGTTGGTACAGCGCCCAGCCCAAAGTCGATGAAGCCACCCGCCAGCAGATGGAAAAACGCACCGACTGGGGCGACCTGCTGAGCGAGCCCGCCGCCCCTCTGCCCCACAAGGTAAACAGCCATGAGTGAAGCCGCGCAGCCTGTCCCCGAGGCGCCCTCCCCCAAACCACCTGAGCCTGCCGCCGACCCAGCGAAAAAAGGTATCAAATGGGTGCTGCTCCTGATCCTCCTGAGCCTGGCGTGGTACCTGGCGGCCGACCGTTTCACGCCCTATACGCAACAAGCCCGGGTGGGTGCTTTTGTCATTCCGGTCGCCTCGGAAGTTGCCGGACGGGTCATCCGCGTCAACGTGCGCAACAACCAGGACGTCAAGGCCGGCGACGTGCTGTTCGAGGTCGACCCGCAGCCGTACCAGATCGCCGTCGACCGCGCCCGCGCAGACCTTGAATCGACCCGTCGGCAGATCGGCGCCAGCACTGCCGGCATCGCCTCGGCGCAAGCCAACTTGCGCGCTGCCCAGGCCAACGAACTCAAGGCGAAACAGGACAATCAACGCTTGGAAGGTTTGTACCGCGAAGACCCCGGAACCATTTCCGTGCGTTTGCTCGAAGTGTCTCGCGCCAATCGTGAACAGGCGGTCAGCCAGGTCGCTGCCGCCCGCGCCGAAGTGCAACGAGCGCGCGAGCAAGAAGGCGGCAGCGAGGAAGATAACGCCCTGCTGCGTAGCGCCGCCACGGCGCTGTCGAAAGCCGAGCTGGATCTGTCCAATACGCAGATTCGCGCCCGTTCGGCGGGTCTGGTCACCGACCTGCGCACCGACGCCGGACAGTTCGCCGCGGCCGGTGGTGCGGTCATGACCCTGATTGCCATCCACGATGTCTGGATCAGCGCGGACATGACTGAAAACAACCTCGGTCTGGTGAAAGTCGATACGCCCGTGGCGATCGTCCTGGATGCATTCCCGGGCGAAGTGTTTGACGGACGCGTGCGCAGTGTCGGTTATGGGGTCAGTGTCGGACAGACACCCGCGCCTGGCACCTTGCCCAGTGTGCAGAACAGCCGTGACTGGCTGCGACCGGCCCAGCGTTTTCCGGTGATTATCGAGCTCTCCGAAGACGCCCGAAAAATCTTGCGTGACAGCCGCGCCATCCGTGCCGGCGGGCAGGCCGAAGTCATGGCTTTCCCTACTCAAGGCAACCCACTGAACCCGTTGGGCCGGCTGTTTGTGGGTTTCATGAGCTGGCTGAGCTATGCCTACTAAACGCACGCCCCGGGAACAGCGCGCATTGCGTCTCGCCACTGGCACGGCGCTGTGCCTTGCCACGAGCTTCGGCCTGGGCTTGCCGATTCCCTTTATCGCGCCTGTGCTGTGCCTGATCCTGCTGGCCTCGCTCAATCGCCCGTTGCCGCTCAAGGCGGGGGTGGTGCTCGCACTGGCCGCGATGTTGACCACGGGCCTTGGCCTGTTGTTGATTCCGATCCTGCGTTATTACCCCGTCAGCGGCGTGCTGCTGGTCGGCTTGAGTCTGTTCCTGGTGTTCCGCTTTGGTCTGCGCGGCGGCAATGCCCTGATCGTGACCTTTCTGGTGATTGGCCTGACGATGATTTCCTCGGCCGGCGTCGCCGAATTCGATCTGGCGGCGATGGTCATCGGTGCCCTGGTCAAGGGCTTGCTGCTCGCCGTTGTGGTCGTGGCGCTCAGTCACGGGTTATTCCCGGATCCGCCAAATGCCCCTTTGCCGCCACCCGCCCCCACCCTGCCCGCCGAAGAAGTCAGTCGGGTGGCGCTACGGGCAACCCTGATCGTGTTGCCGACGTTCCTGCTGGCATTGATTGACCCGGCCGGTTACCTGCCGATCATCCTCAAGGCTGTCAGCCTGGGTCAGCAAAGCTCTACGACCAACGCCCACAACGCCGGCCGTGAACTCGTCGGGTCGACCTTGCTCGCAGGCCTGCTGGCGATCCTGTTCTGGAGCGCCCTCAGCCTGTTTGTGCACCTGTGGATGTTCTATCTGTGGATGCTGCTGTTCGGCCTGGTACTGGCGCGCAAACTCTATGCCCTGAGCCCGACCCGGTTCAGCCCGGGGTTCTGGCTCAACACCCTGATCACGCTGATTATCCTGTTGGGCCAGTCGGTTCAGGACAGCATCGCCGGCAAGGACGTATACACCGCGTTTGCGGTGCGCATGGGCTTGTTCCTCGCCGTGACGTTGTATGCCTGCCTGATGGTGTATCTGCTCGAGCAACGGCCGCAAAAAGCTCAGGGATTGACCTGATAGCCCTTGCCTTGCAGGCAACTGGTGTACGCCGTCGAGGTGTTCGCGGCGCTGGTTTTCTGCTGCGCCCGGCGCTCCTGACGCTGACGCGAACCGCCGACCACCGCGCCGGCGGCGGCCGTCTCCTTGGCGCGATTCTGCCGATAGTCCTGCTTCACGTCGTCATCGACGCGATCATAAACCTCGTCATGCTGATTACCACGCACCTGGGCCCCGGCCGCTCCGGCGGCGGCCCCCACGGCAGCACCTTTCAGGCGCCCTCCGGAGGGAGGCGGCGCCGTCGACGCGGCCTGGCTGGCCGCGATGCTGTTGCATTCATTGATGTCCAACTGGGTCTGTTGCGAACTCTGCCCTTTCATCGGAACGACCGATGCAGCCCAACCCTGGGTGCATGTAACCGCCAATGCGATGCTCAAGCAGATGGGCGATACCTTGCTCATAACCACCTCCAGGCTCAGCCCGTCACTCTGCAAGAACACCGCGTGGGTAAAACGCTGATGACTGATTCCGGGCTTGATTCAGCAACATGAAGTGTAGTTCAACCAACACCTGCTCTCTGTGGATGCAATTCATCAGACCGGTGCAGGCGCGCCCCCCCTTTAAGGGTTCACCTGATAACCCTTCCCTTGCAAGCAGTTTGTATACGCCAGCTTCGCGGCGTCATCGCCCCCCTCATAAAACTCGTCATGCTGACGCCCGGGCTGTTCCGCCACGGTTGTACCTGCAGCAGGCACCGGTGCAGAGCCCTGGCTGAGCGCTACGTCATGGCAGTCGTCAATATCGAGTTGGATTTGTTGCGAGGTCTGTCCGTGCATCGGCACGACTGTTTCAGCCCAGGCCTGGGTGCATGAAACCGACAATAGAACACACAGGCCAATAGACGAAAGCTTGTTCATGTTGACTTCCCCGGGGCCTTGTTGAGCAACCAAGAGTGTAGATCACGCGGCATCCACTCCCAGCGCAGTATTGCCGGATCCGGACGATGAACCGGATTTTTTTCGATCGTTTTGGCGTGATGGCCTACCCTCATAAGTTGAGCGACCAACAACAGAGTCGAGCACTCTTATGCGTAATGCATTGAAGTTAATGATTTTCGTCGTGCTTACGCTGCTTGGAACCAGTAGCGGAGCGCTGTCGGCCGCCGACATGCCGGCGACTCCAACCGCTGTATCGGGCACTTCGTCGTTCGCAATCTCTCAGAGTGATCTGCAAGACCTGCAAATCCGCCTTGACCGAATCAAACAACAGATTTCGCTGGCCAATAACCTGACCCAGATGGTCGGCCTGCAAGATTCCGTTCAGTTGTTTATCAATGATGTAGATAGCCTGCAGTCATCCCTGCTGCCCGAGCAGAAGCAACTGCAAGCGCAACTGGATGTGTTGGGGCCGGTATCGCAAGAGGATGTCGCGTCCGAGAAAACCGATATTGCGACGCAAAGAGCCTATCTGTTCGAGCAAAAGACCAAGGTCGACTCCAATCTGAAAACCCTGACGGCGCTTAGAAACAACGCCGCCGGTCTCATCATTCAAATCGCCGGCATTCGCCGCAGCCTGCTGGAAACCGAGGTCACGCTGCGCAGCGGCAGTATTCTGGGGCCGGGGTTCTGGGCGCCGTTATTTAATCCGCTGAAGGAGGACCGCCAGCGGCTGAGTGATTTTATCCAGCAAGCCATCAGCGCAATCAAGGCCGCCTGGCAACCTGGCGAACGCCTGTTTGCCGCCGCATTGATCGTACTGGCCCTGGGGATTTGGTCCTGGGGCCGAAGAATCGCCGAGCGGGGGCTGACCTGGGTGTGTATTCATCGAATGCCGGAAGGACGTTTGCGTCGGAGTTCGCTCGCACTGGCCTCTGTCGTGGCCACGGTGCTGACCACTGCTATTGCAATGCAACTGCTGTTTTATGCGCTCACCCGGCAATTACCGTTGTCGCCGTTGATTCAGAACTTCGCCGATGAATTCGAAAAAGTCATCTACGTTTGCATCCTGATTACCGGTCTGAGCCGGGCGCTGCTGTCGACCCGCCATCCTTCCTGGCGACTGCCGGCCATCTCCGATCCAGTGGCGCTGGCGATCCAGCCCTTCCCCAGAATACTGGCCGTCACGCTACTGATTCTGGTGGGGCTGGCACAAATCACCAACGTCACGGGCATGAGCCCGCCCGCCATTCTCTTTGGTCGCGGTTTGGTCGCGCTGGTGGTCACGCTGATTATCGGCACGTTGTTCCGCCGTGCCAGCAAAGTCCGCAGAGCCGTCGCGGCCACCGGGGAAGCACCCGAATCGAGTACTACCCTCGCTGGCCTGATTTATTCGTTGGCCGGTATTGCGACGATTGTATCGCTGCTTGCGCTGCTGATCGGCTACGTCTCCCTGGCACGGTTCATCACGTACCAACTGGTCTGGGGTTTTATCATCCTGTCGGGCTTCTACTTGCTGATGCAATTGTTCAAAGACAGCTGTGAGTACCTGTTTTCATCCAAGAGCCCCAGCGGCAAGGCGCTCAAACAATTGCTCGGAATCGGTGATGTACGCCTTGAGCAAGTGTCGATCATTCTGTCCGGTGTCAGTCGCGCCGGGTTATTGCTGCTGGCGGTCATTTCACTGTTTGTCGGTGGCGTCGGCACCACGCTCGGGCAATTGTTCACCCAGACGTTCGCCATTCTCGGGGGCGACGGCCTGCGCAAACTGAACATCATTCCGGGCCACTTGCTCAATGCGTTGCTGGCCCTGTTCATCGGCATCTACCTGATTCGCTCACTGCGCCGATGGCTGGATAACGAGTTCCTGCCCAAGACCGACATGGACCCCGGCATGTGTGCCTCGCTCAGCACACTGTTCGCCAACATCGGCTACGCCCTGGTCATTCTGCTGACGTTGTCTTCCCTTGGCATCCAGTGGACCAACCTGGCGTGGATTGTCAGTGCCCTGTCGGTGGGGATCGGTTTCGGTTTGCAGGAAATCGTCAAGAATTTCGTCTCCGGCCTGATTCTCCTGACCGAACGCCCGGTCAAGGTCGGCGACCTGATCAGCATCAGCGGCGTCGAAGGCGACATCCGCCGTATCAACGTCAGGGCCACCGAAATACAACTCAGTGACCGCTCGATCGTCATCGTGCCCAACTCACAACTGATTTCGCAGAACCTGCGCAACGTCACCCTCGGCGGCAGCGCCCAAGGGGTGGCGACACTGGAGCTGATGTTCCCGCTGGACATCGACCCCGAGCAAGTGCAAAACCTGCTGTTCGACACTTACCAGGAGCACGAAACCATCCTCGATAAACCGGCGCCCTTCGTTCGATTCAGCAAACTGAGCCCCGAAGGCATCACGTTGACGGTCACCGGTTACGTCAGCAGCCCGAGAATCGTCGGCACGACCAAAAGCGATCTGTTGTTTGAAATCCTCAAACGATTGGGTGCGGCGGGTATTGAACTGGCGAAACCCGCGCCCACGGCTTGAACAACGAGAGCAGCCGGGCTTTCAGGAAGGTGTTGCGCCCTGTCGGCGAGGAGGAACTCGCGAATCACTTCCTGCACGGGTGATGGCGTTTTAGCGTTTCACTCGGCAGCTCCTTGAACAACGCCCGATAACTGCTGGAAAACCGTCCCAAATGCCAGAACGACCAATTCATCGCCACTTCGGCAACAGTCGTGTCATTCGGTGTTCGCGCGAGCAATTCGCGGTGTGCGCTGTTGAGGCGGCGCAGGCGCAGCCAATGGGTCGGCGTCATCCCGGTGAAGGCCTTGAACGCGTGCTGCAACTGACGCAGTGAAACCCCGGCCACTTGGGAAAGCTCCAGCAGGTTGAGGGTTTCTTCCGGTGAATCGGCGGCCCATTCACCAATGCGCTTCATCACCGCACGTTCTTCGGTGCGGCGTTGCAGACCGCCGCGATCGAGGCACACGCAGGCGTTGTCGAGGATGTACAGGCAGTCTTCGAGCAGTTGCTGGGTCAGCGCTTCTTTGCTGGGTGGGTCGAGCGTTTCGGCGAGCCGGGTCAAGGTGCCGCTCAACCAGCGGCTGAACAATGCGTTCTGCCCCGAATTCAGCGGAGACATGAACAAGCCTTCCAGCCGCGCGACATTCAAACCGTGACGTTGCACGAACTCAGGACCGAACACCACGGCGACTTCCTGGTAGTTCTCCGGGGTGATCCAGATGTTGCGGCTTTCACCATTCAACACGTACAGCGCGTTGTCGCTGCGGTCGAAACAGAACGCCAGCGAACCCTCGGGCGCGCTGAAATTCTGTTCGACCCGGGTGTTCATCTGCTCTTCGTAAATCTCCACGCCTTGCAGGTCCAGGTAGCGCACGCGCCCGGCGAAATGCCCCGGCGACATCTGCTGATAATGCTGGACCCAACCCGGCGTGGCGCGGATCTGCGCGGCGACATCGTCGGTGTTGAACGCTTGAACCTGTATTGGACTGGACGCTGACATGAATGACCTTACGCACTCGTTTGGTGCGTTTTGGTGCTGCTGAAAGTGGATAGATGGAACCGCAAGGCTCGCCCAAGATAGTCGTCAACGCGTCTCAGGGGAAGTGTGTGGTGGATGAAACCATCCTCCCCGGCGTTAAAAAAACCAATAACGAGGTCTTTATGAATGCCCCTTTCGATCAGCTCCTCACGTGGCTGAAAGATCACAAGATTACCGAAGTCGAGTGTGTGGTCAGTGACTTGACCGGCATTGCACGCGGCAAAATTGCACCTACCAACAAGTTCCTGCATGAGCGAGGCATGCGCCTGCCGGAAAGTGTGCTTTTGCAAACGGTAACCGGGGACTTTGTCGATGACGACATCTACTACGACCTGCTCGACCCGGCCGACATCGACATGGTCTGCAAGCCCGTCGCCGACGCGGTGTATGTGATTCCATGGGCGATCGAGCCGACCGCCATCGTGATCCACGACACCTTCGACAAGTTCGGCAACCCGATCGAACTGTCACCGCGCAACGTGCTGAAGAAAGTGCTGCAGCTGTATACCGACAAAGGCTGGCGGCCGATTGTCGCGCCGGAAATGGAGTTCTACCTGACCCAACGTTGCGAAGACCCGGACTTGCCGCTCAAGGCGCCGCTGGGTCGTTCGGGCCGTGCGGAAAGTGGTCGTCAGTCGTTTTCCATCGATGCCGCTAACGAATTCGACCCGCTGTTCGAAGACGTCTACGACTGGTGCGAACTGCAAGGCCTGGACCTCGACACACTGATCCACGAAGACGGCCCGGCGCAGATGGAGATCAACTTCCGTCATGGCGACGCGCTGGACCTGGCCGACCAGATCACCGTGTTCAAGCGCACCATGCGTGAGGCGGCACTCAAGCACAACGTTGCCGCGACCTTCATGGCCAAGCCGATTGGCGACGAGCCCGGCAGCGCCATGCACATCCACCAGAGCGTCGTCGACATTGCCACCGGTCAGCCGATCTTCGCCAATGCCGACGGCACGATGAGCGAACTGTTCCTGCACCACATCGGCGGCCTGCAAAAGTACATCCCCAAAGTGCTGCCGATGTTCGCGCCCAACGTCAACTCGTTCCGTCGCTTCTTGCCGGACACCTCGGCCCCGGTCAACGTCGAATGGGGCGAAGAAAACCGCACCGTCGGCCTGCGGGTGCCGACCTCGACGCCGGATTCGATGCGCGTGGAGAACCGCTTGCCGGGGGCCGACGCCAACCCGTACCTGGCGATTGCGGCCAGTTTGTTGTGCGGTTACCTGGGCATGGTTGAACGCATCGAGCCGAGTGCAGCGGTGCAAGGTCGAGCCTACGAGCGCCGCAACCTGCGCCTGCCGATCACCATCGAAGATGCGCTGACGCAGATGGAAGAATGCGAAACCATCGGGCGGTATCTGGGCGACAAATTCGTGCGCGGGTACGTCGCGGTCAAGCGTGCCGAACACGAGAACTTCAAGCGCGTGATCAGCTCCTGGGAGCGTGAGTTCTTGATGCTCAGTGTCTGAAAACCACGCGAGATCACGCGTTCCCCTGTAGGAGCGAGGCTTGCCCGCGAAGAGGCCGGTCCATTCAACATCATCGTTGACAGTCAGTCCGCCTTCGCGGGCAAGCCTCGCTCCTACACAGTCTAATAACTAAAGAGGTGTCGAATGCGTCTATTGAAATCCATCGCTCCGGCCGCGCTGGCCGTGCTGTTCAGTGCCGTTGCCCAGGCTCAGCCCACCGTCAGCGTCTACAACTGGACCGATTACATCGGCGAAACCACCCTCGCCGACTTCCAGGCCACCTCCGGGATCAAGGTGATCTACGACGTCTTCGATTCCAATGAAACCCTGGAGGGCAAATTGCTCGCCGGCCGCTCCGGGTATGACGTGGTCGTGCCGTCCAACCACTTCCTCGCCCGTCAGGTGAAGGCCGGCGCTTTCCTCAAGCTGGACCGTGCGCAGTTGCCCAACTTCAAGAACCTGGACCCGAAGCTGTTGGCGCTGCTGGAGAAAAACGATCCGGGTAACGAGCATTCCGTGCCGTACCTGTGGGGCACCAACGGCATCGGCTACAACGTCGACAAGGTCAAGCAAGTGCTCGGCATCGACCGCATCGATTCCTGGGAAGTGCTGTTCGAACCGGAAAACATCAAGAAACTCAGCCAGTGCGGCGTGTCGATGATGGACTCGGCCGATGAAGTGTTCCCGGCGATCCTCAACTACATGGGCATGGACCCGCGCAGCGAGAACCCCGAGGACTTTAAAAAGGCCGAAGCCAAGCTATTGAGCATCCGGCCTTACATCACCTATTTCCACTCCTCCAAATACGTGTCGGACCTGGCCAACGGCGACATCTGCGTGGCCTTCGGCTATTCGGGTGACGTGTTCCAGGCCGCAAACCGGGCCAAGGAAGCCAAAAACGGCGTGAACATCGCCTACGCCATTCCGAAGGAAGGCAGTAACTTGTGGTTTGACCTGCTGGCGATTCCTGCTGATGCCGGCAACCCGAAAGAAGCCCATGCCTTCATCAACTACCTGCTGGACCCGCAAGTGATTGCCAAGGTCAGCGTCTCGGTCGGCTACGCCAACCCGAACCCGGCCGCCAAGGCCTACATGGACGCGGAGCTGGTGAACAACCCTGAGGTTTATCCGCCGCAGGCAGTCCTCGACAAACTCTACGTTTCGACCACCCAGCCCCAGGCGATCATGCGTTTGATGACCCGTTCCTGGAGCAAAGTGAAGTCCAACAAATGAATAACGAACACGCACATTCCTATTACGCGGCCACGGCCAATGGCCTGACGCCCTACCCCTCGCTGACCTCGGACCTTGTGGCCGACGTCTGCGTGATTGGCGGCGGTTTCACCGGGGTCAACACCGCCATCGAACTGGCTCAGCGTGGCCTCTCGGTGATTCTGCTGGAGGGACGGCGGATCGGCTGGGGCGCCAGCGGGCGCAATGGCGGGCAACTGATCCGCGGCATCGGCCATGACGTCAGCGGTTTCACCCGTTACGTCGGTGAGGACGGCGTGCGCTATCTGGAGCGTGCGGGGATCGAGTCGGTGGAACTGGTGGGCAATCGCATCCGTGAACACGGGATTGAGTGCGACCTGCACTGGGGGTTCTGCGAACTGGCCAACACCAAGGCGCAGTTCGCTGCGTTTAAGGCGGAGCAGCAAAGTCTGGCCGAATCAGGTTACGCCCATGAAACCCGTCTGGTAGGGCCGGAGCAGATCCGTCAGCAAGTAGTGGATTCAGGCGTCTACGCCGGTGGCCTGGTCGACATGGGTTCGGGTCATTTGCATCCGCTCAATCTGGTGCTGGGCGAAGCAAAGCTGGCGCACTCCCTTGGCGTGCAGATCTTCGAGCATAGCCCGGTACTCGAATTGATCCATGGCAGCACGGTGCAGGTTCGGTGTGCCGGGGGCACGGTACGCGCCGGTAGCCTGGTGCTGGCCTGCAACGCGCATCTGGAAGAACTCGAACCGAAACTCAGCGGCAAGGTGCTCCCGGCCGGCAGCTACATCATCGCTACCGAGCCTTTGGCAGCTGAGGTTGCCGCGCAATTGATCCCGCAGAATCTGGCGTTGTGCGACCAGAAAGTCGGCCTGGATTACTACCGGCTCTCGGCAGACCGGCGCTTGCTGTTCGGCGGGGCCTGTCATTATTCCGGGCGTGATCCGGCTGACATCACGGCTTATATGCGCCCGCAGATGCTCAAAGTCTTCCCGCAACTGCGCGATGTGCGCATCGACTATCAATGGGGTGGGCGGATTGGCATCTCGGCCAATCGTTTTCCGCAGGTCGGGCGCTTGAGTCAGCACCCGAACGTGTTCTACGCGCAGGGGTATTCCGGGCATGGACTGAACGTCACGCATTGGTGCGCAAAGCTGTTGGGCGAAGCGATTCATGCCGGGCACAGTCGAGGGCTCGACGTGTTCAGCGCCGTGCCGCACATGACCTTTCCCGGCGGGCCGATGCTGCGTTCGCCGTTGCTGGCCTTAGGCATGTTCTGGTATCGCCTACGCGAGATGCTCGGCTAGAAATCAACTTGGCTGACCCACCGCTATCGCGAGCAGGCTCGCTCCCACAGGATCTTCAGCGAACACAATATTTGTGAACGACGACGATCCCTGTGGGAACGAGCCTGCTCGCGATGAACGATAACGCGGTAAATCAGTTGTTTAAGCCTTTCGATTTGCTCAATCGCAAGGCACTTCTATATTGAGGGGGTGCTCTGACTTTCCTGCGTCCTGGCGAGTGCGGCTTATGGCAACGACTGACCAACTGATCATCTGCGAGCACTGCGACTGCGTGTATGAAAAAGTCACGCTCGCCAAACATCAAAAAACCCTGTGCACACGCTGCGGCGGCGTGCTCCAGCGCTATAACAGCCTGACGGTGGAGCAACGTCTGGCGTTGACCTATACCGCGTTGATGCTGTGGATTTTCGCCAATTTCTACCCGGTCATGAGCATCAGCCTAAAAGGCCTTAAAAACAGCGCAACCCTATGGGATTCGGTGCTGGCCCTGAGCCTGGGGCCGATCACGTTCATTGCCATGGTGGCGGCGATCGCGATGATCATCGCACCGATTTTCCAGCTGTTGTTGCTGATTTGGGTGCTGAGCTATGCCCTCGCCTCCCGGCGCTCGCCCGGTTTCAAGTTCTGCATGCGCTGGCTGGAAACCTTGCGGCCCTGGAGCATGCTCGAAGTCTGTCTGCTGGGAGCGATGGTCGCGGTGATCAAACTCGCCGGATTGCTGGATGTGCTGCCCGGCATCGGTCTGTTTGCCCTGGCCGTGCTCAGCCTGATGATGATCCGCATCGCCGGGCGTGATGTCCGCGACCTGTGGGATACCTTATGACAAGGCCTCCGGTCGCCAGCGAACTCAACCTGTGCCTGTGCCACAGCTGCGGACTGGCCTGTGACATGACCCTCAATCCCGACGAATGCGAGCGCTGCGGCGCGCCGTTGCATCACCGCAAAAGCAACTCGCTGACCCGCACCTGGGCCTACCTGCTGACCTCCCTGGTGTTTTACGTCCCGGCCAATCTGCTGCCGGTGATGAACACCAAAATGGTCGGCAACGGCGCCGACAGCACGATCATGAGTGGCGTGCTGGAGTTCTGGCAGCACGGCGCCTGGGACATCGCCCTGATCATCTTTATCGCCAGCATCGCGGTGCCGGGCATCAAGTTCGTCGCCCTGATGCTGTTGCTGATCACGGTGCATCGCGACAGCCTGTGGGCGCGCAAGGAGCGATCGAAGCTGTACCGATTTGTCGAGGTCATCGGTTACTGGTCCATGCTCGATGTAATCGTGGTAGCCCTGGTGGCCTCACTGGTGAAGTTTCAAGCCCTGGCCGATATCCAGCCGCGCCCGGGCATTCTGTTTTTTGGTCTGGTGGTCGTGTTCACCATGCTGGCAGCGATGAGTTTCGACCCGCGCCTGATCTGGGATAACGAGCAGGATAAAAACTCACACACCGAGGAGGACATGGATGAAGTCGCAAGCCACTGACGGGCCGCACACCCCTGGCCAGGCCCCAATCAAGACTCGTCGTTTCAGCGTTTCGCTGGTCTGGATCGTGCCAATCATCGCGGTACTGGTGGGCATTTCCCTGGTGGTCCACAGCATGATGCAGGAAGGCCCGACCATCACCGTCACGTTCAATACCGGCAGCGGCCTAACTGCCAACAAAACCGAGGTCAAATACCGCAATGTGGTGATCGGGCAGGTCTCGGACGTGGAACTGAGCAGCGACCAGAAGAGTGTCAACGCCACGATCAAACTGGCCAAACAGGCGGAAAGCTTCACTCGCGCAGACTCGCAGTTCTGGGTGGTGCGTCCGCGTATCGGAGCCGGTGGCGTCTCGGGCATCGACACCCTGCTCTCCGGCGACTACATCGGCGCCGACATCGGCCAGGCCAACAATCGCGCGAAAAACTTCAAAGGCCTGGAAAACCCGCCACCGATTACCTATGGCGAGCCGGGCAAGCGCTTTACCTTACACACTCAGGACCTCGGTTCGCTGGACATCGGCTCGCCGGTCTATTACCGAAAAATCCCGGTCGGCCAAGTGGTGGGCTATGCGCTGGACCCTGACGGCAAAGGCGTGAATATCGACCTGTTCATTCACTCGCCCAATGACGCCTATGTCACCGAAAACACCCGGTTCTGGAATGCCAGCGGTATTGATGTCAGCGTCGGCGCCAATGGGTTTGCGGTGAAGACCGAGTCGTTGTCATCGCTGTTGGTGGGCGGCATCGCCTTCCGCGCGCCGGAGTACAGCCCCAACGATAAACCGGCGGCAGAAGAGTATGCCTATGAACTGTTCCCCGACCAGCAAACCGCCCTCGCCCCGCCCAGTGGCAAGGGCCAATACTTGAGCCTGCGTTTCGACCAGGCCCTGCGCGGCCTCAAAGTCGATGCACCGGTGGAATTCCTCGGCGTGGAGTTCGGCAAAGTGGTGTCGATCAATCTGGATTTCGATGCGAAAAAGCGCAGCTTCCCGGTCAACGTCGGCGTCGTGATCTACCCGCAGCGCCTGGGTCTGGCCCACACCAAAATGCTCAAGGTGCTGAATCATGATCCCAATGATGAAGCCGCAGGCGTGCGCCTGATCGGCTCTTTTATCGAGAACGGTCTGCGCGCCCAGGCCCGCAGCGGCAATCTGTTGACTGGGCAGCTGTACATAGCGCTGGATTTCTACCCCAATGCCGAGAAAGTCGCGTTCGATCCGAGCGCCCGTCCGGTCAGTATTCCGACTATTCCGGGCAGCCTCGAACAGTTGCAGGAAAAACTCGAAGGCATGGTCAACAAGATCAACAAACTGCCGATCGAGCGGATTGCCGGCAATCTGGACAGTAACCTCGTCGAACTGCGCAAAGGCCTCGCCCAGTTCAACGCCAAGACCCTGCCGGGCGTGCAAACCACCCTGGCCGACGTCAGCAAGACGCTGCAATCAGCCAGTTCGACGCTGGCCGAAGACTCGCCGCAGCGCGAACAACTGACCCAGACCCTGGACGAACTCGGACGCATGTCGCGCTCCTTGCGTGAACTCTCGGACTACCTGGGACGGCATCCTGAATCGCTGATTCGCGGCCGCCCCAACAACGCCGCACCGATGGATCTGCAGGCGCCACCGCGCAACTGACCACAGGAGTAACACCATGGCTTTTCCGCTAAAGATCACCGTGGTCACCGCGCTGTTACTGCTCACCGCTTGCCGCAGTGATCCGATTCAGTTTCACACCCTGATTCCGGCGCAGTTGGGTAATCAATCCAGAGGCGGTGTTGCGGAGATCCAGATTGAAAGCCTCAGCGTGCCGCCCCAGGTCGATCGTCCGCAGATCGTTATCCGCCAGGGCAACAGCGGCCTGGCGATACTCGAAACCGAATGGTGGGCCGCGAGCCTGGTGGATGAATTGCGCAGCGCCTTGGTCGATCAACTGCTCAACAACAATCCTCAGCGCAAACTGTCCGTGCGCCTGGATGTGCAGCGCTTCGACTCGGTTCCAGGGCAATACGCATTGATCGACGTCAAATGGCGCCTGCGTAACTTCGGCGAGAGCGATACCACGCTGGTGACCTGCCGCAGCACGTTGCAGACCCCTTCAGGCCCCAGCATTGATGAATTGGTGGTGGCCCATCAGAACAACGTCAAGCGTCTGGCCGCAGCGATCAGTCAGGCCGCCGGCGGAACATCGAAAGGCTGCCCTTCGACCCAGTGACGACATCGTTTGATTCAGATCCATCGGGCAAGGGGCCGAGGTGCTGCTAATCTGAATGAAAATGACATGTATTAACGGTCTCTTTGACGTTGATTTCTCATTTTGCGCTCTACATTCCCTGCGACTCACACCCTGCAGACGGTTCGCATCGATTTGCCAGCGAATCGACGTGCATGACTTCTAAAAAGAACAGGAGCTGCCGACAGAATGATCACCCCTATTCCTTCCTTCCTCAAAACAGCCTTGCTGGCCACCGCTCTGCTCAGTGTCGGACAGGTGTTTGCAGCGGACACCGACGGCATCGTGGTCTACAACGCACAGCACGAAAGCCTGACCAAAGCCTGGGTCGAGGGCTTCACCAAGGAAACCGGCATCAAGGTCACTGTGCGCAACGGCGACGATACCGAGATGGGCAACCAGATCGTGCAGGAAGGCGCCGCCTCTCCCGCCGACGTATTCCTGACTGAAAACTCCCCGGCGATGGTGCTGGTGGACAACGCGGGGCTGTTTGCACCGGTTGCGCCGACCACTCTGGAGCAAGTCGATGCGGCTTATCGTCCGGCCCACGGCAAATGGGTCGGGATCGCCGCGCGCTCCACGGTGTTTGTCTATAACCCGAGCAAACTGCCCGAAGCCGATTTGCCAAAGTCGCTGATGGACCTCGCCGGTCCTGACTGGAAAGGTCGCTGGGGTGCATCGCCGGCCGGTGCCGATTTCCAGGCGATCGTCGCCGCAGTGCTGGAACTCAAGGGCGAAGCGGCCACGCTGGAGTGGCTCAAAGGGATGAAAACCAATTTCACCGCCTATCGCGGCAACAGCTCGGTGCTCAAGGCGGTCAATGCAGGACAGATCGACAGCGGCGTGATTTATCACTATTACAGCTTCGGCGACCAGGCCAAGACCGGCGAAAACAGCAAGAACACCGCCCTGCACTACTTCAAGCACAAGGACCCCGGCGCTTTTGTCAGCGTCTCGGGAGGCGGGGTTCTCGCGTCCAGCAAACACAAGGAGCAAGCCCAGGCGCTGCTGAAATGGATCACCGGCAAGGACGGCCAGGAGATTCTCAAGACCGGCAAATCGTTTGAATACGCCGTGGGCAAAAACGCCCAATCCAATCCAAAACTGGTGCCTTTGCAGCAGCTCGACGCCCCTGTGGTCGATGCTTCGAAACTCGACAGCAAAAAAGCCGTGGAACTGATGACTCAGGCGGGACTGCTTTAATTGATGCCTGAAACCCTGCCAACGGGTATCCCCGCCGCGATACCCGACAACCTGCGACGCCGCGCCCGTGGCGTTTTCGCCGGTAGCGGTGGCGCGTGGGTGATCGGTTTGTCGGTGCTGGTTTCGTTACTCGCGCTGATGCCGATAGCCTTCGTCATCGGCGTGTCGATACAAACCGGTTGGGCAACATTGGTGCCCCTGGTTTTCCGGCCACGGGTCGGCGAGTTACTGACCAACACCGTGTTGCTGGTGGTGATCACGATTCCCCTGTGCGTTGTGCTGGGTCTGGCCCTGGCCTGGTTGACGGAACGCACCAACCTGCCGGGGCGACGCGGCTGGTCGTTGTTGGCGATCGCGCCGCTGGCAGTGCCGGCCTTCGTGCACAGCTATGCGTGGGTCAGCCTGGCCCCACCAATTCACGGCCTGTTTGCCGGGGTGCTGGTCTCAGTCATCGCCTACTTCCCGTTCCTGTACTTGCCGATTGCAGCGACGTTGCGCCGGCTCGATCCGGCGATCGAAGACGTGGCCGAATCCTTGGGACTCAAGCCCCGGGCAATCTTTTTCCGCGTGGTGTTGCCGCAATTGCGCCTGGCCATCTGCGGCGGAGCTCTATTGGTGGGGCTGCACCTGCTGGCCGAATATGGCCTGTACGCGATGATTCGCTTCGACACCTTCACCACGGCGATCTTCGATCAGTTCAAATCCACCTTCAATGGCCCTGCCGCCCACATGCTGGCCAGCGTGCTGGCCCTGTGTTGCCTGGTGATGTTGACCGCCGAATCGGCCGCTCGCGGTACGGCGCGTTACGCCCGGGTCGGCTCCGGCAGCGCGCGTGAGCAAAGGGTGGTGCGCCTGGACGCGCAAGCCACCGTGCTTGGCTTGATGCTGCAAATCACCACCTGTGCGCTGGCACTGGGTGTGCCACTGATCACTTTGGGCCGATGGCTGATCGCGGGCGGCACGCAAGTCTGGGACTGGGCGGAGCTTGTGCCGGCGCTGGAACAAACCCTGCTGTTCGGGATTTGCGGCGCAGTCCTCACCACCTGCGCCGCCATCCCGATTGCCTGGCTGTCGATCCGCTCACCGGGGCGGCTGCAGCGATTGCTGGAAAGCTGCAACTACATCACCAGCTCGTTGCCCGGGATCGTCGTGGCCCTGGCGTTGGTGACCATCACCATCCATTTCGCCCGGCCGATCTACCAGACAACGATCACGGTATTGCTGGCGTATCTGCTGATGTTTTTGCCCCGGGCCCTGGTGAGTTTGCGTGCAGGCATCGCGCAGGCACCGGTCGAACTGGAAAACATGGCGCGCAGCCTCGGCCGCTCGCCCGCCCGGGCCTTGTGGCTAATCACCCTGCGCCTGGCCGCGCCGGGTGCGGCCGCAGGCGCCGCATTGGTCTTTCTGGCGATCACCAACGAGCTGACCGCGACCCTGCTACTCGCCCCCAACGGCACACGCACCCTGGCCACCGGTTTCTGGGCACTGACCAGCGAAATCGACTATGCCGCCGCGGCCCCCTACGCCTTGCTGATGATTGTGCTGTCACTTCCGTTGACCGGAATTCTTTATCACCAATCCAAACGAACGGCTGGACGATGAACGCTCTGGAACTCCACTCGATCTGCAAATATTACGGTTCCCAGCGAGCGCTGGAGAGCGTCAGCCTGTCGGTGCCGAAAGGTAGCCGAACAGTCATCGTCGGCCCCTCAGGCTCAGGCAAAACCACGTTGCTGCGAATGATCGCCGGTTTCGAATTTCCGGACACGGGCAGCCTTTCGCTCGAGGGTCAGACACTCGTCGACGACACCCACGAGGTCCCGGCGCATCAGCGCCTGATTGGCTATGTTCCCCAGGACGGCGCCCTGTTTCCGCACATGACCGTGGCCGCCAATATCGGTTTCGGGCTTTCAACCAAAGGCGACGCGAAGCAACAGCGAATCGCCGAGTTGATGGACAGCGTAGCCCTCGATTCGAGCATGGCCCAACGTTGGCCCCATGAGCTTTCCGGCGGCCAGCAACAGCGAGTGGCACTGGCTCGAGCGTTGGCACAGCAACCGCGTTTGATGTTGCTGGACGAGCCGCTTTCGGCCCTCGATACCGGCCTTCGGGGCGCCATGCGCAAAATGGTCGCTCGACTGCTGAGCGATGCCGGCGTCACCACCATCCTGGTCACCCATGACCAGAGTGAAGCATTGTCGTTTGCCGATCAGCTGGCGGTCATGCGCGACGGTCGGCTGGTGCAGTCGGGCCATCCGCTGGACCTTTACCGTTATCCCGATGATGAACAAACCGCGCTGTTTCTCGGGGATGCCGTGGTCATGCCCGCCCGGATCGAGGCCGGTTGGGCCCATTGCGACCTGGGCCGTATTCCGGTGAACAATCACCGTAACAACAAATCGGCGCAGATCATGCTGCGCCCCGAGCAATTGCAACTGGTCAGCATCCAGCCCAGTCCGACCGAAGTTGCCGGATGCCGCGCCGTGGTGACCGAGCGGGATTTCAGCGGCAACACCTGCACCTTGACCGTGGAGTTGCAACCTACCGTCGCCGGCGATCCTCACGGTCGATCATTGATGGTGCGCAGCTCTGGCATGTACGCGCCGCCCGCTGGCAGCGCCGTTCACGTATCGACCATCGGCCATGCCCATGTGTTGAGTGAACCGTGAATCAAGTCCATCAGAGATCGAAGCGGTCCACCGCCCGACGCCGCTCGTTGTCATCGCGCACATCGTAGTTGGCCGTCGTCTGGATGTTGCTGTGATGAGCGAGTTTTTGCGCGATCGACAGGTCGTGCTCTTCGATCACCCGGGTAATGAACGAGCGCCGAAAATCATGCGGCATGATCTTCACCCCGACCTGCGCGCCGCGCTGCCGGGCGATGTAATAGATCGCGTGTTTGGTGATGCGCTCGCGGGTGATGTGGCTGCCGCGACGGATGCGGTTGAACAGGAACGGGTCGTCCACCTCGCCTTCCTTGAGGTGCGAACGGCGCAGTTCGAGCCAGGCCTGCAGTTTTTCAAAGGCCCAGGCCGGTGCGTATTTGATCAACTGTTTGTTGCCCTTGGCGGTGACCCGCAAGCTGCGCTCGCTGAAATCCACCTGTGACAGGTCCAGGTTCACCGACTCGGATTTGCGCATACCCGAACCGTACAAAATCCCGATGATTGCTGCGTCTCTTAACCCTTGAGGACGCGGGTCGGCGGCACACACCGCCATCATCTCCTGAATCAACGAGCGCCTGAGATTGCGGCCCTGGGACAATCGCGTGCCGGCAATGCCCTTCACCGAGCGCATTTTCAGTAAATGTTCCTGGCTGATCAGACTCATGCGCCACGCTTCATTCATCACCCCGCGCACCGCATTGACGTACAGCGACGAGGTATTCGGTGCGTACCCGTCTTCGCGCAGGGCCGCGACCAGCGCAATCACATTGTCGGGTTGAAGCTGATGCCAGGGAATCTCCTCGACGCTCATGTCTTCGAAACCCAAACGGTCGGCCGCATCCTGCAAAACGTAACGCATGGTCAACTGACTGGAGGGCGCCAGTCGGGCCAGGTAGACGGTCATCGGGTTGGTCTTCGAAGCAACAGGATCGGTATTAGCTAAGTCAATCAAACGAAACGGCCTTGAGTGGAAACAATTCAGTAAAAAACAACTAAGGATTGAAACATCGTTCATATAAAGCGGAACACTTCGGCAGGACTTTTCTTCCAAAAATCGTGATGAACGGCAGAAGTCTGAACAGTGGCTGTATGACTTTCAGATAAACGATTCGAAGACCGGTTTTTCATGTTCCTTTCACAAAATCGGGCATAACCTTCAATCAACCCGACGAGCCCTTGTGGGTCGTCACGCTGCCGGTCGCGGCCAGGAAAGTCAATTGATGGCTTCCTGCTCCGGCAGTCAACCCCTTGAAAACACGCTTCTTTCGGCGATTTCGCTGAAGGAAGCCGTTCGCCCGGAGATTCTTATGAATGAGGCGTTTCTCCCCTTCTCTCGCCCCACTATCGGCGATGAAGAAATCGAGGCCGTAGAGCAAGTACTGCGCTCCGGCTGGATTACTACTGGGCCGAAAACCCAGCAACTGGAAGAGCAATTCGCCCACTATGTCGGCTGCCGTCATGCCATTGCACTTTCTTCGGCCACCGGCGGTATGCACATCACGTTACTGGCCTTGGGAATCGGTCCGGGGGATGAAGTCATTACGCCGTCCCAGACGTGGGTGTCCACCGCCAACATGATTTGCCTGCTGGGTGCCAAACCGGTCTTCGTCGACGTTGACCGTGACACGCTCATGTGTGACCTGGCCAGCATTGAGGCGGCGATCACGCCGCGCACCCGGGCAATCATTCCGATGCATTACGCCGGTGCCGCCTTCGACCTCGATCCGCTTTACGCATTGGCCGACCAACACGGCATCCCCATCATCGAAGACGCCGCCCATGCGGCAGGCACCTTCTATAAAGGTCGGCATGTCGGCGCGAAAGGCACGGCGATCTTCTCGTTTCACGCGATCAAGAACATGACCTGCGCCGAGGGCGCAATGTTCGTCAGCGACGACACCGCGCTGGCCAACCGGGTGCGCATGCTCAAGTTTCATGGTCTGGGCGTTGATGCCTACGATCGCCTGACCCACGGCCGCAAACCCCAGGCCCAAGTGATCGAGCCGGGTTTCAAATACAACCTGGCCGACATCAATGCTGCCATCGCCCTGGTGCAACTTGAGCGCCTGGACGACATCAACGCCAAGCGCACCGAGCTGGCGCGCACCTACCTGCAACGCCTCGAAGGTTTACCGGTGCAACCGCTGACCATCCCGACGTATCCGCAACAGCACGCCTGGCACCTGTTCATCCTGCGCATCGACGCCGAGTGCTGCGGACTGGATCGCGAAGCGTTCATGAAGGCTTTGCAGGAACAGAACATCGGCACTGGCATTCATTTCATCGCCACGCACCTGCACACGTATTACCGCCAGCGTTTCCCCAATATTTACCTGCCCAACACCGAATGGAACTCGGCGCGGCTGTGCTCGATTCCGCTGTTCCCCGACATGACCACCGATGACGTCAATCGTGTGGTCGACGCCATCGAACACACCCTGGACAGACGCCTGTGAAACCCTATCCGATCCGTTGCGTGTCGATCGTCATCCCGGTCTATAACGAGCAAGACAGCCTGTCCGAATTACTGCGGCGCACCGAAGCGGCATGCCAGCAGTTGCACCATGACTATGAAATCGTGCTGGTCGATGACGGTAGCCGCGACAACTCCGCGCGAATCCTCGAGGACGCCGCCCATCGCGAGTGCAGCCCGGTAGTGGCGGTCATTCTCAACCGCAACTACGGCCAGCACGCAGCAATCATGGCCGGTTTCGAGCAGTGCAAAGGCGATGTGGTGATCACCCTCGACGCCGACCTGCAAAACCCGCCGGAAGAAATCCCCCGGCTGGTGGCGCAGGCCGAGCTGGGCTATGACGTGGTCGCCACGGTACGCAACAACCGTCAGGACTCGGCGCTGCGCCGCTGGCCGTCGAAGCTGATCAACCTTGCCGTGCAGCGCTCAACCGGCGTGGCCATGAGCGATTACGGCTGCATGCTCCGCGCCTATCGCCGCAGCATTGTCGACGCGATGCTCGCCTGCCGCGAACGCAGCACCTTCATTCCGATCCTGGCCAACAGCTTTGCCCGGCACACCACGGAAATCCTGGTGATGCATGCCGAGCGTGAGCACGGCGAATCGAAATACAGCCCCATGCGCCTGGTCAACCTGATGTTCGACCTGATCACCTGCATGACCACCACGCCGCTGCGGTTGCTGAGCATCGTCGGTTTCGCCATGGCCGGACTGGGTTTGCTGTTCGCCACCGCGCTGATCGTCCTGCGCCTGGTCTTCGGCGCCGAATGGGCTGGCGACGGCACGTTCGTGTTGTTCGCCGTGCTCTTCGTGTTCACCGGCGGGCAGTTCATTGGCATGGGCCTGTTGGGCGAATACCTGGGCCGCATGTACAGCGACGTCCGCGCCCGCCCCCGGTTCTTCGTCGAGAAGGTACTGCGTAGCCAGCCCGCCACCCCAGCTCCGGTTGTCACGGTCGACGGCCTCACTTCCACTTCTTCCGATCAGGTCCTCTCATGAGCGCAAAAGCTGTTGTCTTCGCCTATCACGATATTGGCTGTGCCGGCATCGAAACCCTGCTCGACTCGGGCTTCGAAATCGCCGCCGTGTTTACCCATGCCGATGATCCGAAGGAAAACGCCTTTTACGGCTCCGTGGCGAAACTCTGCGCGAGCAGGGGCATCCCGGTTCACGCCCCGGAAGATGCCAATCATCCGTTGTGGATCGAGCGCGTCAGCAAGCTCAATCCCGATTACCTGTTCTCGTTCTACTACCGCCACCTGCTAAGCGAACCGCTGTTGGCCACGGCCCGTAAAGGCGCGTTCAACCTGCACGGCTCTTTGCTGCCGCGCTATCGGGGCCGCGCACCGGCCAATTGGGTGCTGGTCAACGGTGAAAGCGAAACCGGCGTGACCCTGCACCGCATGGTCAAGCGCGCCGACGCCGGCGCAATCATCGCCCAGCAACGGATAGGCATTGAGCGCAGCGACACCGCGCTGAGCCTGCACGGAAAATTGCGCGTGGCCGCCATCGACCTGCTGCGAGATGCCTTGCCGGCGCTGCTCGCCGGTCGAGTCAGCGAAACGGAGCAGGACGAATCCAGCGCCACCGTGTTCGGCCGTCGCACCCCGGCCGACGGCAAGCTTGTGTGGAAGCGCCCCGCCGAAGAACTGTTCAACTTGGTCCGCGCCGTCACCCAGCCTTACCCCGGCGCGTTCTGCGCCGTGGGCGAACATAAGCTGATTGTCTGGAGCGCAGAAGTTGCCAAGGGCAACGAAGGCCAGGCACCGGGCCGCGTGATCAGCGTTGATCCGCTGCGCATTGCCTGTGGCGAAGACTCTTTGGTCATCAACTCCGGCCAGCGTAACGACAACGGCTTGTACCTGAGCGGTCCGCAACTGGCCAGCGAACTGGGGCTGGTCGACGGTTCCGTGTTGCGTGGCGCCGAGTCCGGCCGCGCGCCACGTCGCACCCGCGTGCTGATCCTTGGCGTCAACGGCTTCATCGGCAATCACCTGTCCGAACGGCTTTTGCGCGACGACCGCTACGAGGTGTACGGCCTCGACATCGGTTCCGATGCCATTGAGCGCTTGCGCAGCCATCCGCGTTTCCACTTCGTCGAAGGTGATATCAGCATTCACTCCGAGTGGATCGAGTACCACATCAAGAAGTGCGACGTGATCCTGCCGCTGGTGGCGATTGCCACGCCGATCGAATACACCCGCAACCCGCTGCGGGTGTTCGAACTCGACTTCGAAGAGAACCTGAAGCTGGTGCGCTACTGCGTCAAATACAACAAGCGCGTGATCTTCCCGTCGACCTCCGAAGTGTATGGCATGTGCCAGGACCAGCACTTCGACGAAGACAGCTCCAATCTTGTCGTCGGCCCGATCAACAAGCAGCGCTGGATCTATTCGATCTCCAAGCAATTGCTTGACCGGGTGATCTGGGCCTACGGCCAGAAAGACCTGAACTTCACCCTGTTCCGTCCTTTCAATTGGATGGGCCCGCGCCTGGACCGGCTGGACTCGGCGCGGATCGGCAGCTCCCGGGCCATCACCCAATTGATCCTGAACCTGGTGGAAGGCACGCCGATTCGTCTGTTCGACGGCGGCGAGCAGAAACGCTGCTTTACTGACATTGCCGACGGCGTCGAAGCGCTGGCCCGGATCATCGACAACGAAAACGATGCCTGCAATGGCCAGATCATCAACATCGGCAACCCGGACAACGAGGCCAGCATTCGTCAGTTGGGCGAAGAGCTGTTGCGTCAGTTTGAAGCGCACCCGTTGCGCGACAACTTCCCGCCGTTCGCCGGTTTCCGCGACGTGGAAAGCAAGGCGTTCTACGGCACCGGCTACCAGGACGTGTCCCACCGCAAACCGAGTATCGCCAACGCCAAGCGCCTGCTGGACTGGACGCCGACGGTGGAGATGAGCGAGACCATCGGCAACACGCTGGATTTCTTCCTGCGCGAGGCCATGCTCGAAATGGCGGCGCCCCCAACAGAAGAATCGCGCTGATGCAGGCAGGCCTTCGAATCGATGTCGACACTTACCGAGGCACTCGTGAGGGGGTGCCGCGACTGCTGGAAATCCTCGATGATGCGCAGGTCCAGGCGACATTTTTCTTCAGCGTCGGGCCGGACAACATGGGGCGCCATCTGTGGCGCCTGATCCGCCCGCAATTCCTCTGGAAAATGCTCCGCTCCAACGCTGCCGGCCTGTACGGCTGGGACATTCTGCTGGCTGGCACCGCCTGGCCGGGCAAACCCATCGGCCGCGACCTCGGGCACCTGATGCGACAGGCCCGGGATGCGGGTCATGAAGTCGGGCTGCACGCCTGGGATCACCATGGCTGGCAGGCCAATGCCGGGTGTTGGAGCGAGGCGCAGTTGATCGAACAGATCCGCCTGGGCGTCGACACCCTCAGCGACATCCTTGGGCAAGCAGTCGAGTGTTCGGCGTCTGCCGGTTGGCGCGCGGACGAGCGCGTGATCGAGGCCAAGCAAACGTTCGGCTTTCGCTACAACAGCGATTGCCGCGGCCAGGGTCTGTTCCAACCGAGGTTGGCCGGGGGTGG
The DNA here is from genome assembly GCF_059695705.1 of Pseudomonas sp. LBUM1669. Classification (NCBI taxonomy): domain Bacteria; kingdom Pseudomonadati; phylum Pseudomonadota; class Gammaproteobacteria; order Pseudomonadales; family Pseudomonadaceae; genus Pseudomonas; species Pseudomonas sp. LBUM1669. The sequence continues at coordinate 3,402,829 of NZ_CP166784.1, forward strand.
CGTGGGGGCACCGCAGATTCCGGTGGACCTGCCGACCTTCGATGAAGTGGTCGGCCCTGTCGTCGCAGCCAAGGACTTCAACGGGTTCATCCTCGATCGATTCACTCCTGAAAAACTCAACGTCTATACGATCCACGCCGAAGTAGAAGGGATTCTGATGGCCAATGATTTTCGTCGATTGTTGGCCGATGCGCGCCAGCGTGGCATCTGCTTCAAACCCTTGGGCGATCTGCTTCCTGCAGCCCCGAACTGTTTGCCAACAGGACGCGTCGTGCGCGGCACTCTCGAAGGCCGGGAAGGCTGGCTGGGAGTGCAAAGCGCATGAGCAAACGCTGGGGATTGCCGCTGCTGCTGGGGATTTTCTTGTTGGCGTATCTGTTGCCGTTGGGCAGCCACGGCTTATGGATTCCCGACGAAACCCGCTACGCGCAGATCAGCCAAGGCATGCTTCTGAGCGGCGACTGGGTGTCGCCGCATTTCATGAGCCTGCGCTATTTCGAAAAACCGGCAGCCGGATACTGGGTAATTGCCGCCAGCCAGGCCCTGTTTGGCCAGAACCTGTTCGGTGTGCGCTTTGCATCGGCGCTGAGCATGGGCCTGAGTGTGTTGCTGTGTTTCCTGGTCGCCCGTCGTTTGTGGAACGAGCCGCGCAAGAGTTTTGCCTGTGCGCTGCTGTACATGAGTTTCACCGTCATCGCCGGCGCTGCGGGGTACGCCAACCTCGATCCGCAATTCACTTTTTGGGTCAATCTGAGCCTGGTCGCCCTGTGGTTCGCGCTTGACCGTGTCCACCGAGGCCCGCGGCTGATCGCTTGGACAGTGCTCGGACTGGCCTGCGGCATGGGATTCATGACCAAGGGTTTTCTCGCCTGGTTGCTGCCGGTGCTGATCGCCCTGCCCTTCATGATTTGGCAAAAACGCTGGCGTGAGTTGCTGGTCTTCGGCCCCGTGGCCGTTGTCGTGGCGATCGCGGTGAGTCTGCCGTGGGCGCTGGCGATTCACTCGCAGGAACCCGATTACTGGCGGTTCTTCTTCTGGCACGAACACATCCGTCGCTTTGCCGGTGACGACGCCCAGCATGACGCACCGTGGTGGTTCTACTTGCCGTTACTGGTGGCGTTCAGTCTGCCATGGGTGGCGTTGTTGCCGTCGGCGCTGCGCCAGGCGTGGAAAACCCGGGGCCAGGCCCGCATCGGTTTTCTGCTGCTGTGGCTGGTGATGCCGCTGCTGTTTTTCAGCCTGAGCAACGGCAAACTGCCGAGCTACATCTTGCCCTGCCTGCTGCCATTGGCCTTGCTGTTGGGCCATACCCTGGCCGAACGACTGAAGCTGGAGCAAGGCCGGGTTTTGGGCATCAACGGTTTGCTGAACTTGCTACTGGGTGCGATCACCTTGCTTGCACTGGTCTATCTGCAACTGAAAAAGCCGCTGTATGACCACGAACTGCACAACCTGATGCTGGTGTTCATCGGCTTGATCGGCTGGATCATGGCCAACCTGCTGCAAGCCTTCAGACCCCTGCAATGCTGGGCCGCACCGGCCTTCGGCAGCCTGCTGCTGATCGGTCTGGTGCCCGCCGGGCTGCCCGACTCGGTGGTGGCCAACAAGATGCCCGACCAGTTCATCCTCCATCACGCCGATGAACTGGCGCAGACCAGCAAGCTGTTGAGCAACGATCTCGGCGCCGCTTCGGCCCTGGCCTGGCGCCTGAAGCGCCCGGACGTGGCGTTGTACAACACGATAGGCGAATTGAAATATGGCCTCGCCTATCCTGACTCGGTGCAGCAGCGCGTCGACCTCGATCAAGTTCAACAGTGGATGCACGAGGCGCGGCAGAACGGCTCGGTCGGCGTGGTCATGCGGGTCAAGGGTGAGGACGAGCTGCAAGAAATTGAACGACTGCCCAAGGATGGCAAGCGCTATGAAGAAGGCAATCTGGTGATTCTGATCTTTCCACAGGGCGCGTCATGACCCTGCTACTTTTGTTGGCCGCGTGCCTGCTGACCTGTCTGGGCCAGATCGCCCAAAAGTACGCCGTCGAGAGCTGGCGCGCGAAGCCGTCGGCCTGGGACGAGAAACTGCGCTCGCTGCGCTCGCCGTGGTTGTGGCTGGCACTCGCTTCGCTGGGGTTGGGCTTGCTGGTCTGGCTGCTGGTGTTGCAGCGCCTTGAAGTCGGCATTGCCTACCCGATGCTGAGCCTGAATTTCGTGCTGATCACCCTAATCGCCCGGTTTGTCTTTCACGAACCGATCGACCGCCAGCACTGGCTGGGCGTGGCGTTGGTGATCGGCGGCGTGATTCTGCTGGGGCAACACACATGAGCCTGCGTCGCGGACTCACCTGCGCCATGGGCAGCGTCTTGCTCGGCAGCGCGGCGCAGTTGGGCATGCGCTGGAGCATGACGCGCTTGCCGTCACCCGAACACTTGCTGACTTCCAGCATCGACCCGACAGCGGTCGCCGTGGTGCTGGGGGCGATTCTGGCCTACGCCCTGTCAATGCTGTGCTGGCTCGCCGCCCTGCGGGATGTGCCGCTGAGCCGGGCCTATTCACTGCTGAGCATCAGCTACGCGCTGGTGTATCTGCTGGCCGCCAGCCTGCCGCTGTTCAACGAAACCTTCAGCCTTTCAAAAACCCTCGGGGTGGCCCTGGTCATGCTCGGGGTCATCACCATCAACTCACGTCCAGCGCGCGCGCCCGAACTCAGGAGTGCCTCATGAAAATCAGTGTATTTGGTAGCGGTTACGTTGGCCTGGTGCAAGCCGCCGTCCTGGCGGAAGTCGGCCACGACGTGGTCTGCATGGACATTGACGAGAAAAAAGTCGAATTGCTGCAACAGGGCCACGTGAGTATTTTCGAACCGGGGCTGGCCAGCCTGGTGCGTGAAAGCCTCGAAGCCAAACGCCTGCAATTCACCAACGACGAAAAACTCGCGGTGCAGCATGGTCAGGTGCTGTTTATCGCGGTCGGTACACCGTCCCGGGACGATGGTTCGGCGGATCTGCGCTACGTGTTGTCGGTGGGCGAAGCGGTGGCGCGGCATCGTGAGCAGCCGGTGATTCTGGTGGAAAAATCCACGGTGCCGGTGGGCACGGGCGACACCTTGCGTGCGCATATCGACAAGTGCCTGATCAAGGTCGGCCGCTTGTTGCAGTTCGAAATCGTCTCCAACCCCGAATTTCTGAAGGAAGGCTCCGCCGTGGCGGACTGCCGGCGTCCGGACCGGATCGTCATCGGCTGCGACAGCGATGATGTTCGCGACGTGATGCGCGACCTTTACGCGCCGTTCAATCGCAACCACGACCGCATCATGTTCATGGACCTGCGCAGCGCCGAGCTGACCAAGTACGCCGCCAACTGCATGCTGGCCACCAAGATCAGCTTCATCAATCAGATCGCCGAACTGGCTGAGCACCTGGGGGCCGACATTGAGTCTGTACGCCTGGGCATCGGTGCCGACTCGCGCATCGGTTACCACTTCATCTACCCCGGCTGCGGTTATGGCGGCTCGTGTTTTCCCAAGGACATGCGCGCGCTGATCCACAGCGCCGAAGAGGCGCACTGCTCCAGCGACCTGCTGCAAGCGGTGGAAGCGATCAACCAGCGGCAGAAGCACAAGCTGTTCGAGCGCATCAACGCATTCTACAAGGGCGACTTGCGCGGCAAGACCTTCGCCGTGTGGGGCCTGGCCTTCAAACCCAACACCGATGACATGCGTGATGCGCCGAGCCGGGTGCTGCTGGAATCGCTGTGGGCCGCCGGCGCCAGCGTACGCGCATTCGATCCAGAAGCCATGCAGGAAACCCAGCATTTGTATCCCGACGAGTCGAAGTTGATGCTGATGGGCACACCGGAATCGGTATTGGCCGGCGCCGATGCGTTAATCATTTGCACCGAATGGCAGCAGTTCAAGGCGCCGGATTTCAACTTGATCCAGCAACGGTTGAAGGCGCCGGTGATCTTCGACGGGCGCAACCTGTACGACGCCGAACGCCTCGCCCGCAACGGTTTCCTGTACTTCCCGATGGGTCGTGGTGAATCGCGCAAACTGCCGATTCCACATCAGCAGTGGCCGGCGGCGCAGGTCGTCGCTTGATTACACTGTCACAACCCCTGTAGCAGCTGTCGAGCAACGCGAGGCAGCGTTCGGCTGCGAAGCAGTCGTAAAATCAGGCAATGCGGTGCGTCAGGAAGACCACATGCGCAGGTTTTACGACGACTTCGTCGCCGAACGCAGCCTCGCGTTGCTCGGCAGCTGCTACAGTCGTGCGCATGAATTTTATTGTCCGCCGTGCCCACTTTGACGACGCCACCGCCCTCCCCGCCATCGAGCGCTCGGCGGCGGAGCTATTTCGTTGTGACCCTTCACTGGCCTGGCTCGCCGACGCTGCGGTGCCCGATACTGAACACCATCAACGGGCAATCGAGACGGATGACTTTTGGGTGGCGCAATCGGTCGATGGCGCTGTGATGGGATTTGTCAGTGCGGTTGAAATCGACAACGAACTGCATATTCACGAACTGTCCGTCAGCCAATACTTTCAAGGGCGGGGCGCAGGACGAAAGTTGCTGTTAGCGGCCATTGAATGTGCCCGGGATCGAGAACTCCAGGGTCTGACCCTGACCACGTTTCGCGATGTGCCATGGAATGAAGCGTTTTATCGGCGCATGGGCTTTGAAACATTGGGGCCTGCTGAAGTCGGCCCACGTTTAACCAAGGTTTTGAACGACGAAACCGTTCACGGTTTACCCGGCGAACGGCGGTGTGCGATGCGTTGGGGTTGCTAATGGATCAACTGCAGGTCGGCGCCGATCACATCGAATTCTCGTTGTGCGGCTTTCTTCAGTATATGTGCGGTGGGCAGGATGTCAGCACGCTCGTGGCGGCACAGATGAGTTTGCCGTATGCCCTCGCCGCCCGGCTGGTTCATGGTCATTGCCGGCTGTAGGCCTACGACGAGGCACAACGGGGCGACCCTCGGATTGCTGACTGGATGTCGCGCATTCGTCTTGAAGTGGATCCGCAACTGTCAGAGGATGGCGAGCCCGTCATCCGCGTGCGGACCGTGGACGGTCGGCAGGCGAGTCTTTGTGTCGACCCACCCTTGGGCGCGCCGGGGAATCCGTTAAGAATTGCTCGAAAAATTGTGGCGGCTGGACACGCTTGAATCGGTGTTTTGCCTGTGCGGGCCTCTTCGCGGGCAAGCCTCGCTCCTACAGGTCATGCGTTGATCATGCGGACACCAACAACCCGTAGGAGCGAGGCTTGCCCGCGAATGAAGGCGACTCGGTTCCACGTCGAACACAAAAAAATCTGAATAAGGACATTTGCCCCACCGTGGCCACTTACTCGCTCGTAATCCGCCGGTTGATGATCGTTTCGCTGACCATCGTCGTCAGCCGCGCCATCACCAGCCCGTTGCTCACGCTGTTCCTGAGCAACAAGCTCGGCCTCAACCAACAGGACGTCGGTTTGCTGCTGGGCATCGCGGTGTTCATCGCCACCCTGCTCGCGCTCTACGGCGGCTACATCATCGACCGCCTCGAGAAGCGTCGACTGCTGATCCTTGCGATGCTCTCCAGCGCAATTGGCTTCGTGCTGCTGACCTTCGCCGAAAACCTCTACCTGACCACCGCCACCCTGGTCATCACCGAAACCGCCTCGGCGCTGTTCCTGATCGGCTCTAAGGCGATCCTCAGCGAAAACCTGCCGATTGGCCAACGCGCCAAGGCGTTTTCCCTGCGCTACACCCTGACCAACATCGGCTACGCCACCGGCCCGATGCTCGGTGTGGTGATTGCCGGCGTGTACCCGATTGCGCCGTTCCTGATTGCCGGCGGCATCGCATTTTTCAGTATCTTCCTGATGATCGGAATCCCCAAGGATTCGGCGCAGACACCCGCAATCGGCCAGCCCCAGAGTTTTCTCAAGACGCTGATCACCCTGAAGAACGACCGCACGCTGATCATGTTCACCTGTGGTTGCCTGCTCAGTACCGTGGTCCACGGTCGATTCACCCTGTACTTGTCGCAATACTTGCTGGTAACCCATGATTCCAAGCGGGCGCTGGAAACCATGGCCGCTCTGCTCGCCTGCAACGCCATCAGCGTGATCCTGCTGCAATACCAGATCGGCCGTTTCCTCAAGCGCGAACAGCTGCGTTACTGGATCGCCGGCGGCACCAGCCTGTTTATCGTCGGGCTGATCGGCTTCAGTCTGGCCGACAGCCTGATGAGCTGGTGCGTGGCGATGTTCATTTTCACCCTCGGTGAAATGATCATTTACCCCGCCGAATTCCTCTTCGTCGACACCCTGGCCCCGGAAGAACTGCGCGGAAGTTACTACGGTGCACAGAACCTCGCGGCCCTCGGTGGTGCGCTAAGCCCGGTGATTTGCGGTTTCCTGCTGATGCACACACCGGCGCCGACGATGTTTTACGCACTGAGCGCGCTGACGGCCATGGGCGGGTGTATGTGTTTCATGAGCGGTCGCCGAGTCGCTTTACAGCAAAAATAATGCACTCAAACTGCATTAATATGAATTTGTCAGTGTTGGGAATGAACGGCACACTGTGCCTCGTTCCTCCCCCAATAGTTGGAACACCTTCAAGGGCTTTCTGGGTTTCCCAGTTAAGCCTTTTTTTTTCCTGGATTTTAGCCAACGGATCGTTTGCCTCATGCTCGCTCGCTGGTTACCTGCCGCCATCAACACCCGCCCCACCGAGTGGAGCCGTGCCGCTATCGGCATGTCCCTGGGCACGCTGTTCAGCGTCTGGCTGTGCGCGCAAGTGTTCGGCATGGAAGTGGCCCAGCATTTGATCGGGCCGCTGGGCGCATCCGCCGTGTTGCTGTTCGCCGTTTCCTCCGGCGCGCTCGCCCAGCCGTGGTCGATTCTTGCCGGATATTTGAGTGCCGGCGTCGTTTCGCTGCTGGTCGCTCACGTACTCGGACGAACCCTCGGCAGCGCATGCCTGGCGGCCGGCATGGCGCTGATTCTGATGTGCTGGCTGCGTTGCCTGCACCCACCGGCCGGAGCCTTGGCGCTGTTGTTGGTCCTGGCAGACCCGGCGACCATCGCGCTGGACTGGAAAGCCCTCGGCCCGGTGATGCTCGGCGCATCGACCCTGCTGCTCAGCGCCTTGGCGTACAACAACCTGACGCGCATTCGCTACCCCAAACGTGCCAGCGAGCCGGTGGCCGTGGTGCCGGCCGATCATCCGCCGATCGACAGCCTGGCCATTACCGCTCAGGACTTGAAACTGGCCCTGGCGGAGATGGAAGCGTTCTTCGATGTCACCTCGGAGGACCTTGAACAGCTGATCCATATCAGTGAGTTGCATGCCAAACGTCGCAGTATTGGTGAAGTGTTGTCGCGTCGCACATAACGTCACTGAACTCTGTACTTCAAAGCGCTGAAACCCCTGTGGCGAGGGGATTTATCCCCGCTGGGCCGCGAAGCGACCCCAAATCCATACACCGCAGCTTTGGCAGTTAAACCGCGTGAACAAGGATTTACGACGGCTGCGCAGCCAAACGGGGGTAAACCCCCTCGCCACAGATAGGTGCGGTCTACGGAATCTGCTTAACCCTGCGGGCCGACGTTATCCAGCACCCGGTTCGCCGTGATCTCCGCCATCATGATGCTATTGGAAATACCCAAAAGCGCGTAACGCGACTCACCCTCCAGATGATCCACCAACTGGTGCACCATCACGTCGACCGAGGCCAGCGTCTCGACCAGATGCACCGCCAGGGTTTCGGTCGTGGCCTGTGGGTCTACGGAAAACAGGGTACTGCGTGTTCGCGGGGTGGCTTTGATGTCGGCATTGGACGGGAAGTGGAAGTCGAGAGCGCGTTCGGCGGCCTCGTTGAGTTTTTTGGAATCAATGGATTCGTGGGGGAAACGTCGTCCGTTTCGGGTGGATTGGGTGTTGGTTTGAACATAGGTGAAACTCCTCTCATCGTATTTGGGAGCCACCGCCCTCGCTACCAAACGACGGGTGGTGGCCATGCACAGGTTGGTAGACCGGGATGTGAGGAGACCGGCGCGCCCGAGGACGCCCTGTGCATGACCACCATAAAACAGAGACGAAAAAACGCCGTAAATGGTGATGCTTAGCACCTCACATGAACCCCGGGGCTACCAACCCCCCATCGCTGTTCTTCAGCGACGGGGAAACGATAAAACCCAGGACCAAGGCGCACAAGCCGGCGGATTCTGGCGCAGTCGTAGGTAACGGCGCAAGGATGTGTAGCCTGAGAGAGTGTCTGGAGATGTCTATTAAACAACGCTGTTTAATTCTCATCTGAGCTGAAACAGAAGCGTTCTTCGATGTCTGCCGGAAGACCTTGAACAACTGATCGATATCAGTGAGTTGCGTGCCAAACGTCGCAGTATTGGTGAAGTCCTGAGCCACAGCTCCTGACCGCACTCCTCCCACTTTAAGAGCCATGCAAATATGCAGGAAGCACCTGCATATATCCCAGTTGTACATCACAAATTTGCACTGGTACGATCCGGGATCGCTCGCGCGCGAGCTTCTCTATAAAGAACAATAAAAGCAGGGAGTTAGTGATGACTGCTCAGGTTTCATCGAAGGGAACTTCGTCCATGGATGCCATGCAAAACGAAGTGCTGGCCGAGGTCCGCAACCACATCGGTCACCTGACCCTCAATCGCCCCGCCGGCCTCAACGCAATTACCCTGGACATGGTCCGCCACCTGCAGCGCCAGCTCGACGCCTGGGTGCAGGATCCGCAGGTTCACGCAGTGGTCTTGCGCGGTGCCGGCGAGAAAGCGTTCTGTGCCGGCGGCGATATTCGCTCGCTGTATGACAGTTTCAAAAGCGGCGACACGCTGCACGAAGATTTCTTCGTCGAGGAATACGCCCTCGACCTCACCATTCACCACTACCGCAAACCCGTGTTGGCCCTGATGGACGGTTTTGTCCTGGGCGGCGGCATGGGCCTGGTGCAAGGCGCTGATTTGCGGGTGGTCACCGAGAAGAGCCGTCTGGCGATGCCGGAAGTGGCCATCGGTTATTTTCCGGACGTGGGTGGCAGTCATTTCCTGCCACGGGTTCCGGGGGAATTGGGGATTTACCTGGGCGTCAGCGGCGTGCAGATTCGCGCAGCCGATGCGCTTTATTGCGGCCTGGCCGACTGGTATCTGGAAAGCGAAAAACTCAGCACCCTCGACGAGCACCTCGATCAGCTCGAATGGCACGAAACGCCGCTAAAGGACCTTCAAGGTCTGCTGGCGAAGCTCGCAGTCCAACAACTTCCCGATGCGCCACTGAGCGCGTTGCGCCCGGCCATCGACCATTTCTTCGCCCTGCCCGATGTGCCGAGTATTGTTGAGCAACTGCGTGAAGTCACGGTCGCCGACAGCCATGAATGGGCCAAGTCCACCGCCGACCTGCTGGAGAGCCGTTCGCCGCTGGCGATGGGCGTCACCCTGGAAATGCTGCGCCGTGGTCGGCACTTGAGTCTTGAAGACTGTTTCGCCCTTGAGCTGCACCTTGACCGTCAGTGGTTCGCGCGCGGCGACCTGATCGAAGGCGTGCGCGCCTTGCTGATCGATAAAGACAAGCAACCGCGCTGGAACCCGCCGACCTTGCAGGCGCTGGACGCCGAGCACGTCGCGAGTTTCTTCAGCGGTTTTGAACAGAGTGGGAACTGAACCATGCACGATATCGAGTTGAGCGAAGAGCAAGTCATGATCCGCGACATGGCCCGGGACTTTGCCCGCGGCGAAATCGCGCCCCATGCGCAAGCCTGGGAGAAGGCCGGCTGGATCGATGACGGTCTGGTGGCGAAGATGGGTGAACTGGGCCTGCTGGGCATGGTGGTGCCGGAAGAATGGGGCGGCACCTATGTCGACTACGTCGCCTACGCCCTGGCGGTGGAAGAGATTTCGGCCGGCGACGGCGCCACGGGCGCGTTGATGAGCATCCACAATTCCGTGGGCTGCGGCCCGGTGCTCAACTACGGCACCGAAGAACAGAAACAGACTTGGCTGCCAGATCTGGCCAGCGGCCAGGCGATCGGCTGCTTCTGCCTGACCGAGCCTCAAGCCGGCTCCGAAGCACACAACCTGCGCACCCGCGCCGAACTGCGCGACGGCCAATGGGTGATCAACGGCGCCAAACAGTTCGTGAGCAATGGCAAGCGGGCAAAACTGGCGATTGTGTTTGCCGTCACCGATCCGGACTTGGGCAAACGCGGCATCTCGGCGTTCCTGGTACCCACCGACACCGCCGGTTTTATCGTCGACCGCACCGAACACAAAATGGGCATTCGCGCCTCCGATACCTGCGCGGTGACGTTAAACAACTGCACGATTCCCGAAGCCAACCTGTTGGGTGATCGCGGCAAGGGGCTGGCCATCGCCCTGTCCAACCTCGAAGGCGGCCGCATCGGCATCGCCGCGCAAGCGTTGGGCATTGCCCGGGCGGCGTTCGAAGCCGCGCTGGCGTATTCGCGGGACCGGGTGCAGTTCGACAAACCGATCATCGAGCACCAGAGCATCGCCAATATGCTCGCTGATATGCACACCCGGCTGAACGCGGCGCGCTTGCTGATCCTGCATGCGGCGCGGTTGCGCAGTGCCGGCAAGCCGTGCCTGTCCGAGGCTTCGCAGGCCAAGCTGTTTGCATCGGAAATGGCCGAGAAGGTCTGCTCGTCGGCAATGCAGATTCATGGCGGGTATGGCTATCTGGAAGATTATCCGGTGGAGCGCTATTACCGAGATGCGCGGATTACGCAGATTTATGAAGGGTCGAGCGAGATTCAGCGGATGGTGATTGCCCGGGAGTTGAAGCACTACTTGGTTTGAAGCCTTAAAAGCTTCGCGGGCAAGCCTCGCTCCTACAAGGTTACGAGTCGTTCATGCGAACACCGATAACCTGTAGGAGCGTGGCTTGCCCGCGAAGGCGTCATTGAAAACGCCGTTTTATTTACCGATGAACTCCGCCTCACGCTTGGCAATAAACGCCGCCATTCCTTCCTTCTGATCCTGCGTCGCAAACGCCGCATGGAACACCCGGCGCTCAAAGCGCACACCTTCCGACAGGCTCACCTCAAACGCGCGGTTGACGCTTTCCTTGACCATCATCGCAATCGGCAGCGACTTCTTGGCGATCAACGCCGCCACTTTAAGCGCTTCTTCCAGCAGTTCATCCGCCGGCACGATTCGCGCGACGATCCCGCAGCGCTCGGCTTCTACCGCATCAATCAAACGTCCGCTCAGGCACATTTCCATGGCCTTGGCCTTGCCAACGGCGCGGGTCAGGCGTTGGGTGCCGCCCATACCCGGCAGCACACCGAGGTTGATTTCCGGCTGGCCGAATTTCGCATTGTCGCCGGCCAGAATGAAATCGCACATCAGCGCCAGTTCACAGCCACCACCCAGGGCGAAACCGTTGACCGCGGCAATGATCGGCTTGCGGCGGTTGGCCACGCGATCGCTGTCGCTGAACAGGTCGTCGAGGTAGATCTGTGGGTAGGTCAGCTCGGCCATTTCCTTGATGTCGGCGCCGGCGGCGAAGGCTTTTTTCGAGCCGGTCAGCACGATGCAGCCGATGTTCGAATCGGCTTCCAGGCCATCGAGGGCGTGGTTCAGTTCGCTGACGATCTGCGCATTCAGCGCGTTCAGCGCCTGCGGACGGTTGAGGGTGATCAGGCCTACACGACCGTGGGTTTCCAGCAAAATCGTTTCGTAACTCATAACCAACTCCTGTTTTACAAAAAGCTCGATCTCTGTAGCAGCTGTCGAGTGAAACGAGGCTGCGTTCCGTTGATCTTGCTCGTTAAAACAACCTCAAAAGATCGCAGCCTCGTTTCACTCGACAGCTGCTACAGGTTCTTTTTAAAGATTGCGCGAAATAACCATGCGCTGAATATCGCTGGTGCCTTCGTAGATCTGGCACACCCGCACGTCGCGGTAGATCCTCTCCAGCGGGAAGTCGTTCAGATAACCGTAACCGCCTAGGGTTTGCAACGCTGAGGAGCAGACCTTCTCGGCCATTTCCGAGGCGAACAGCTTGGCCATGGACGCTTCGACCAAGGCCGGTTTGCCGCTGTCCCGTAATGCCGCTGCGTAATGCACCATTTGCCGGGCGACGGCAATCTGGGTCGCCATGTCTGCCAGACGGAACGCGACCGCCTGGTGTTCGATGATCGGCTTGCCGAAGCTCTCACGCTCACGGGCGTAATCGCGGGCCGCTTCAAACGCAGCGCGGGCCATGCCAACCGATTGCGAGGCGATGCCGACGCGGCCGCCTTCGAGGTTGGCCAAGGCGATCCGGTAACCTTCGCCCTCCTCACCCAGTCGATTGGCCACCGGGACTTTCACGTCTTCGAACAGGATCTGACAAGTGTCGGAGGCGTGCTGACCGAGTTTGTCTTCAACCCGTGCGACTTTGTAGCCCGGTGAATCGGTCGGCACGATCAGCGCCGTGATGCCGCGCTTGCCGGCGCTCGGGTCGGTGACAGCAAACACGATCACCACACCGGCGTTCTGCCCGGAAGTGATGAACTGCTTGCAGCCGTTGAGCACGTAGTGATCGCCTTCCAGACGCGCACGGGTTTTCAGGCCGCTGGCGTCGGAGCCTGCCTGCGGTTCGGTCAGGGCAAAGGCGCCGAGCATCGCGCCGCTGGCCAGTGGCTTGAGAAAGCGTTCTTTCTGATCGTCGTTGCCGTACTTGAGGATCGGTACGCAACCCACTGAGTTGTGAACGCTCATGATCGTCGAGCAGGCGCCGTCACCGGCGGCGATTTCTTCCAGGGCCATGGCGTAGGCCAGGTAACCGGTGTCGCAACCGCCCCACTCCTCCGGCACCAGCATGCCGAAGAAGCCCAGTTCGGCCATCTCACCGATGGCTTCCTTGGGGAAGCGGTGTTCGCGGTCCCACTCGGCGGCGAACGGTTTCAATCGTTCCTGGGCAAACTGCCGGGCGGCGTCGCTGATCTGAAGTTGTTCGTCGTTGGGAATCATGGTGAATCCTTAAAATCCGGAGTACGGCACAAAACTCTGTGGGAGCCAGCCTGCTGGCGATGGCGTCGTGTCAGTCAATATCTACTTTTATGACACACCGTCATCGCCAGCAGGCTGGCTCCCACAGGGGTGAGGTTGGCCTAGTACAGGCATTCCACAGCCATGGCCGTGGCTTCACCGCCGCCGATGCAGATCGCTGCAACGCCGCGTTTCAGGCCTTTCTGGCGCAGGGCCGAGAGCAGGGTCACGAGAATCCGCGCACCAGACGCACCGATCGGGTGGCCGAGGGCGCAAGCGCCGCCGTGCACGTTGATCTTCTCGTGGGGGATTTCCAGTTTGGTCATGGTCACCAGACTGACCACCGCGAACGCTTCGTTGACTTCGAACAGCTCGACGTCGTCCACGGACCATCCGGTTTTCTTCATCAGCTTCTTGATTGCGCCCACCGGTGCGACCGGGAACAGGCCCGGGGTATCGGCAAACGCAGCGTGGCCGTGAATCACCGCCAGCGGTTTGAGACCTTGTTTATGTGCTTCGGAACGGCGCATCAGCACCAATGCAGCCGCGCCGTCGGAGATCGAACTGGAGTTGGCCGCTGTCACTGTGCCGCCTTCGCGGAACGCCGGTTTCAGCGAGGTAATCTTGTCCAGTTTGGCTTTCGGTGGTTGTTCGTCGTTGCTGATCAGCACCTGCTCTTTACCGACAGTCACGGTAATCGGCACGATCTCGTCCTTGAAGCTGCCGTCCTTGATCGCCTGCTGCGCGCGGGTGGTCGAGGCAATGGCGAATGCGTCCTGAGCTTCGCGGCTGAAACCGTTGGTTTCGGCGCAATCCTCGGCGAAGGTGCCCATCAGGCGGCCTTTGTCGTAGGCATCTTCCAGACCGTCGAGGAACATGGAGTCGAGCACGCGGCCATGGCCCATGCGGTAACCGCTGCGAGCGCGGTCCAGCAGGTACGGCGCGTTGGACATGCTTTCCATGCCGCCCGCGACAACCACGTCAGCGCTGCCGGCAACGAGCATGTCGTGGGCCAGAATCGCTGCTTCCATGCCCGAGCCGCACATCTTGTTCAGGGTGGTGCAGCGGGTCGATTTATCCAGCCCCGCACCCAGCGCAGCTTGCCGCGCCGGTGCCTGACCAAGCCCTGCGGGCAATACGCAGCCAAAGAGCACTTCTTCGACCGACTCAGGCGCAATACCAGCGCGCTCGACCGCCGCGCGAATCGCGGCAGCACCCAGTTGCGGTGCGGTCAGGCTTTTCAGTTCGCCCTGAAAACCGCCCATCGGGGTGCGGACAGCGCTGACGATAACGATGGGATCGTTGGCAATAGTCATGACAAATCTCCTTACTTGGCGGCCATGCGCAAGGCACCGTCGAGACGGATCACCTCGCCATTGAGCATGCTGTTTTCAATGATATGCCTGACCAGCGCGGCATACTCGCCCGGTTTGCCCAGACGTGGCGGGAACGGCACACCGGCCGCCAGGGAAGCGCGGACTTCCGGGGTCATGCCGGCCATCATCGGCGTTTCAAAAATGCCGGGGGCGATGGTCATCACGCGGATGCCGAAACGCGCCAGTTCACGGGCGGCGGGCAAGGTCAGGCTGACGATTGCGCCTTTGGACGCGGCATACGCAGCCTGGCCGATCTGGCCGTCATAGGCCGCCGCCGAGGCGGTGTTGATGATCACGCCGCGCTCACCGTCAGCATCCGCTTCGGTTTCGGCGATGGCCGCCGAAGCCAGACGCAGCATATTGAAGCTGCCGATCAGATTGACGTTGATCACCTGGCTGAAACTGGCCAAAGCGTGCGGGCCGTTCTTGCCGAGGATCTTCTCGCCACGCACGATGCCGGCGCAATTGACCAGACCGTTGAGGCCGCCGAAGGCTTTTACCGTCGCCTTGACCGCGGCTTCGGCGGCTGATTCGTCGCTGATGTCGGCCACTACGCTTTGCGCGCCGAGACGTTCAGCCTGGGTCGCAACCGCCTCGGCGTTCATGTCCACCAGCATTACTTTGGCGCCGGCCGCGACCAGCATTTCAGCGGTGGCCGCACCGAGGCCCGAGGCACCGCCGGTGACGAGAAAAACCTTGTTTTCGATCTGCATCATTGTGTCCTTGATTCAAGCTTGAACGTTCTTCACCGCGGCCTCTTGAGCCTTGGCGATTTCATGGTTGCGCAAGATAAAGCGCTGCAATTTGCCGCTTGGGGTTTTCGGCAACTCGCTGACAAATTCGATTTCACGCGGGTACGAATGCGCCGCCAGGCGCTTGCGCACGTGTTGGCGCAGTTCTTCGGCCAGCTCCGGTGTCGGGCGGTATTGCTCACAAATCACCACGAAGGCTTTGACCAGTTCGGTGCGTTCCGGATCGGGCTTGCCAACGACGGCGGCTTCGATCACTGACGGGTGTTCGATCAACGCACTTTCCACATCGAACGGGCCGACGCGGTAGCCGGAAGTGGTAATCACGTCATCGCTGCGGCCGACGAAACTGATGCTGCCGTCCGGGTTCCACTCGACGGTGTCACCACTCAGGTAATAGTTGCCAACGAAGGCTTTGGTCGGCGCGCCTTCATATCCGGCGAACCAGCACATCGGCGACTGGGTGCGGTCGATGGCAAGAATGCCTGGCTGGCCGACGCCGAGTTCCTTGTATTCATCGTCGAGCACCACGATGCGGTGGCCCGGCGAAGCAAAACCGGCGGCGCCTATGTGGATTGGATGTTCCAGGCCATGGTGGTTGCACAGGACCATGCCCAGTTCGGTCTGGCCGTAATGGTCATGAATAACCACGCCGAGGTTGTCGGCGAACCAGCGGATCACCTCCGGGTTCAGCGGCTCACCGGCGCTGCTGACGATGCGCAATTTGCCCTTGATCGACTTGGCAAATTCGTCGCCACCGGCAATCAGCAAGCGGTAGACCGTTGGTGACCCGGTGAGGTTGGTGATGCCGTATTTGTTGATGACCCGGCAGGTGCTTTCGAGGGTGAACGGGCCATCGTAAAACGTGATCGGATGCCCCATCGCCATGGGCCCGGTGACGCCGAAATAGATGCCGTAGGCCCAGCCCGGATCGGCCACGTTCCAGAACGCATCTTCGGGGCGCAGGTCCACGGCGTCGCGGGTGTAGCTCTGGAAAGCGACGATGGCTTTGAGCGGCACCGACAGGGCTTTCGACGGGCCGGTGGTGCCCGAGGTGAACATCAGCAGGAACGGGTCTTCGCCGGTCAGCAACACCGGTTCGCACTTGGAGGAATGATTGGCCAGTTCGGCCCAGAAACTGTAATCGCCACGGACGATGCCTTGGCCTTTCGCACCGGCGACGGTAACGATAGTCGGGCAGTCGGCGACTTCAACGAGTTTGGGTCGATTGACCGCGTCGGTGACCACCACTTTGGCCCCGGAGCAACTGAGGCGGTGCTCGATGGCTTTCGGGCCGAAGGCGGTGAACAGCGGCTGATAGACCGCGCCGATGCGCCAAGTGGCGAAGACGGTGATCAGCAATTCGATGTTGCGTGGCAGCAGGCCGGCAACCTTGTCGCCTTTTTTCACGCCCTGGGCCAGGAGGAAGTTGGCAAACCGCGCGGCTTTGTCCTGCAGGTCGCTGAAGGTGTACGTCGCGCTGGCGCCGTCGCGACCTTCCCAGAACAGTGCAATGCGCCCCGGCAAGGCATGCCGGTCGCAACACTCGACGCAAGCGTTGAGGGCAGTCAAATCACCGACAAGGGCGGCGTCGACGGTGTGCTGATAATTGAACTGTGATGTGGCAGACAAGTATTCGCGCATTGCCAGAATCCCTCTGTATTTTTATTAGGTTGGGGGAACCGTAAAAACCACAGAAATACTCGCCCCGCGGGGGGATTGGGGCAATGGTCAAAGCTATCAAGTTGTTTGACTGGTTTGGCCAAGGTTCAAGAGAGGTTTTGCCTGTGCTGGCGCCTTCGCGGGCAAGTCAACCCAAACCCCGGATCAGTGGGCTTCGTTAAGAATCAAACTCCGATAATGCCCCGGATTCGACCCCGACCACTTGCGAAACGCCTTGTAGAACGAGCTCGCATCGGCAAATCCCAACCGCGTGGCGATTTCGGCGAAGCTGATGTGCGGTTCGGCCAGCCACACAATCGCCAACTCCTTGCGCACGCTGTCCTTGAGCCCTTGATAGGTCTGACCTTCTTCCGCCAGCCGCCGACGCAAGGTCGAGGCCGACATGCACAGTTGCTGCGCCAAAGGCTCGGTCTCCGGCCACTGTTCAGCAGGCAACTGGCGCAAATCATGCTTGATCCGGCTCGCCAGGCTTTCCGGGTCGCGGTACTTGACCAGAATATTCGCCGGCGCATGGGCCAGGAACCGCTTGAGCTCTTCCGGGCTGCGCTTGATCGGCAGGCCCAGGCAATCGGCGGAGAAAATCATCCGCGTGCGGGGCCGGTCGAAACGCAGGTTCTCGGAGAACATCACCTGATAGTCATCGCAGAAGTCCGGCGCCGCACAGCGCAATTCGATGGCCAGAATCGGTATGCGCCGCCCGGCCAGCCAACAGGCAACGCCGTGAACGATCATCCAGTAAGTGAAATAGGTGAAGGCACGGCGCGGGTCCTGATCGTCTTCCAGCAACACGATCTCCGCCAGGCTTTGCTGACGAACCAGCTGCGCGGGCATGCGTTCGAGCATCAACGACAGAAAGCTCAGGCCTGACATCAGGCCGGCCGCCAGGCTCGGCTGGATCATCGAACTGCGGCAGAGAAACTCAAGACTGCCGGATTTGAGCTTGCGCGGGTCCATGCCAAAAAATTCATCGTCCCCGCGCCGGGCCAGCAAGCGCCAAAGCCGTGCATACGCCGTCGCCGGAACGCGGGCATCGCTGGTGTGCAGCAGCGCCGGATCGATGCCGACCTTGTTCAACACCTCATCGGTGGCGGCTCCAGGGGCGCAACTTTGCAACAGGGCTTCGCGCACCAGTTGAATGGCGATGGTGTCTTTTTCCGACATTGAGCGAGGTGGGCCTTGTTCTTGTTTGAGTGCCGGCATATTAGCGTACAGCGACCCAATCCTGTAGGAGCGAGCGGTGCGGCGATCCGACTTGCCCGCGAAGCAGACGACTCGGTCTTGCCCTGAAACCGCGTAATCGTTCTTCGCGGGCAAGCCTCGCTCCTACAGGGGACGGGGTGATCTTTAGAGTTGTTCAGGTTAGGTTCAGGTAAATGTCAATGAATGCCATTTGGGAATGAGTGTCATTATGTTACAACTTAGCACCCTATCTAATTCCGAGTCGGTGCTGAATGCTTGTTCCTTTTCTGATCATGCTGCGCGAAGGCATTGAAGCCGCGTTGATCGTTGGCATCATCGCCAGCTACCTCAAGCAGACCGGCCGTGGCCAGTGGATGCCCGCGGTGTGGATCGGCGTGTTCCTCGCCGTTGCGCTGGCCCTGCTGGTGGGCGGTGGCCTGGAGCTGGTCAGCGCCGAATTTCCGCAGAAACAACAGGAACTGTTTGAAGGCGTGGTCGGCCTGGTGGCCGTCGGCATTCTCAGCTCCATGGTCTTCTGGATGCGCAAAGTGGCGCGTTCGATCAAGCACTCACTGCACGTCTCCCTCGACCACGCGCTCACCGGCTCCAAACACCAGGTCACGGCACTGATCGCCATGGTGTTTTTCGCCGTGGCCCGGGAAGGTCTGGAGACGGTGTTCTTCCTGCTCGCGGTATTCCAGCAGAGCGAAGGCCCGGCGGCACCGATCGGTGCCCTCCTCGGCCTGATCCTGGCGGTCATCGTCGGGTTCCTGATCTATACCGGCAGCATGCGCCTGAACCTCAGCGCGTTCTTCCGCTGGACCGGTCTGTTCATCCTCGTGGTGGCGGCCGGCATTCTGGCCAACTCGGTGCAGGCCCTGCATGAAGCCGGTCTGTGGAATCACCTGCAAACCGTGCTTTTTGACTTCAGTGCAACGCTGCCGATGGACGGCCCGGTAGGTT
Organism: Pseudomonas sp. LBUM1669; assembly: GCF_059695705.1. Lineage (NCBI taxonomy): Bacteria > Pseudomonadati > Pseudomonadota > Gammaproteobacteria > Pseudomonadales > Pseudomonadaceae > Pseudomonas > Pseudomonas sp. LBUM1669. Next base: position 3,421,793 of record NZ_CP166784.1, read on the forward strand.
CGGTGATGGCCGGCATGTTCGGTTACCAGGACGCGCCGACGGTCAGCACCCTCGGGGCTTATCTGATTTATCTGGTAGTGGCGTTGGTGATGTTCTTTCTCCCTGCGCCCGTACTCGCTAAACAACCCTCTTCCGTTTCCAGCCAGTAAGGGCACCCATGCCAAATCAAGCCCCTCCCCAGGCCTCGCCTCCCCGCGCCTTGCGCTGGGCGGTGGCCGGTTCGGTGATCGTGATGATCGCCGCCGGTGGCCTGTTCTACTACGCCTCGAAAATAGCGGCGGCCAAGCGCCAGCCCCACCATGACGAAGTGGTGGTGACCATTCACTCGCACAGCTGCGAGCCGAATGCGCTGACCGTTCCGGCAGGCCGCGCCAGTTTCCGCATCGTCAATCGCTCGGACCGGGCGGTGGAATGGGAGATCCTCGACGGCGTGCTGGTGGTCGAAGAACGGGAAAACATCGCGCCAGGCCTGAGCCAAGTCATCAATGCCAACCTGCTGCCCGGCGACTACGCGATCACCTGTGGACTGCTGAGTAACCCGCGCGGCACTCTGCACGTGACGGCGACCGCCGCTTCCGACGCCGCCGCCAAGGCCAAACCGTCGATGGTCGCGTTCGTGGGGCCGTTGTCCGAGTTTCGTGTCTACCTGAGCAGCCAAAGCAGCGCGCTGATCAAAGCCGTCGCCGCCCTTGAGCAAGCCATCGCGGCTGGCGATCTGAGCCAGGCACAAGCGCTGTATGTGCCCGCCCGCGCCGCCTATCAACGGATCGCCCCGGCCGCCCAGCGTCTGGCTGAACTGGACAACGCCATCAATGCCCGCGCCGATTACTTCGAGAAACGCGAGCAGGATCCGGCCTTCAGCGGCTTCCACCGCATCGAGTACGCGCTGTTCCAGCAACGCAATCTCGACGGCCTGGCGCCGGTTGCCCTGCGCTTGAGCAGCGACGTCACCACGCTCAAACAGCAACTGCTCGCCCAGTCGCTGCCGCCGGAGCAACTGGTGAGTATTGTCGTGCGCAATCTGCACAGCCTCGCCGATGTGCGTGCCAGCAGCGGTGAAGAAGAACGCTACAGCCACACCAACCTGAACGGTTTCGCCTCCAACCTCTTCGCTGCGCGCAAAGTCGTCGACCTGTTGCGCCCGTTGCTGACCAAATCCGCCGCCGAGTTGCTGCCGAAGATCGACAGCGCGATCACCGCCCTCGACGCGGAACTCAATGGGTTGAAGGTCCAGGACGGCTACGCGAGCTACGACACGGTCACCGCAGACCAGCGCAAACAAATCGCCAACAAGGCCAAGGCGCTGGCCGACGCACTCGATGGAATCGATCCCGCCCTTGGCCTTTCCGGCCTTTAAGCAGAAGACTCAAAACGATGAACGATTCAGAACACTTCAACCTCCAGCGGCGCCGGGTATTGATGGGCATGGGCGCTGCTGGTGTCGCGCTGGCAGGTTCCGCACTGAGCTGTCCGGCGATGGCCGCAAGCCCCGCGCAAGTCACCGAAGCACCGAGCAGCGACAAGACCGAGGACCGCCACGCGCTCCACGGCAGGCACCAGACCGGTATCGTCACCCCACGCCCGGCATCGGGAATGCTGGTGTCGTTCGATGTGCTGGCCAGTGATCGCGAAGACCTGGAGCGGCTGTTCCGCACCCTCAATGAGCGCATCGCCTTCCTGATGCAGGGTGGCCCGGTGGCTCAAATCGATCCGAAACTGCCGCCGGTGGATTCGGGCATCCTCGGCCCGGTGGTCGCACCGGACAATCTGACCATCACCGTGTCGGTGGGCGAGTCGCTGTTTGACGAGCGCTTCGGCCTGGCCAGTGCCAAGCCCAAACGGCTTATCCGCATGGTCGGTTTTCCCAACGACGCCCTGGACGCCGATTGCTGTCACGGCGACCTGAGTCTGCAGTTCTGCGCCAACACCACCGACACCAACATCCACGCCCTGCGCGACATTGTGAAAAACCTGCCGGACCTGCTGCTGGTGCGCTGGAAACAGGAAGGCAGCGTGCCGCCCCAGGCCCCGACAAAACCCGGTGTGCCGGCGCAGAGCGCGCGCAATTTCCTGGGTTTTCGCGACGGCTCGGCGAACCCGGATTCCAACGACTCCAAGGCCATGGACAGCATCGTCTGGGTGCAACCGGGCAGCGAGGAACCGGCGTGGGCCGCCAATGGCAGCTATCAGGCGGTGCGGATCATCCGCAACTTCGTCGAACGCTGGGATCGCACGCCATTGCAGGAACAGGAAAGCATTCTCGGCCGCATCAAAGCCACCGGCGCGCCCGTGGGCGGTGCGCATGAAACCCAGGTCCCCGACTACGCCAAAGACCCGGAAGGCAAACTGACCAAACTCGACGCGCATATCCGCCTGGCCAACCCGCGCACCGCTGCGACCCAGGCCAACCTGATCCTGCGCCGGCCGTTCAACTACTCCAACGGCGTTAACAAGAACGGCCAGTTGGACATGGGGTTGCTGTTCATCTGCTACCAGGCCGATCTGGAAAAAGGCTTCATCACCGTGCAGACCCGACTCAACGGCGAGCCGTTGGAGGAATACCTCAAGCCGGTCGGCGGCGGTTACTTCTTCACCCTGCCGGGTGTGACGGGCGACAAGGACTTCATCGGTCGCTCGCTGCTTGACGCCACATCACCCAAAAACAACACCTGAAAACCCCACACGGAACCGTCCCATGAAAAAGTCGCCCCTCGCGTTATTGCTGACCCTAGGCTTGCTCAATACCCCGCTTTCGGCATTCGCGGCGACGGCGCCGCTGGAGCTGGTGCAGCCGATTTCGGATTACAAGATCTACGTCACCGAGCAACTGGATGAGCTGGCCAGCCACACCCAGCAATTCACCGACGCGGTGAAACAAGGTGACTTGGCCACCGCCAAGAAACTCTATGCGCCGACCCGGGTGTACTACGAGTCAATCGAGCCGATTGCCGAGCTGTTCAGTGACCTGGACGCCTCCATCGACTCGCGCGTCGATGATCACGAAAAAGGCGTGAAGGCTGAGGATTTCACCGGTTTCCATCGCATTGAATATTCGCTGTTCTCGGAAAACAGCACCCAGGGTCTGGACGAGCTGGCCGATGGCCTGAACAAAGACGTGAAAGACCTGCAAACCCGCGTGGCCGGCCTGACCTTCCCGCCTGAAAAAGTGGTGGGCGGCGCCGCTGCCCTGCTGGAGGAAGTCGCGGCGACCAAGATCTCCGGGGAAGAAGACCGCTACAGCCACACTGACCTGTATGACTTCCAGGGCAACATCGACGGCGCGAAGAAAATCGTCGACCTGTTCCGTCCGCAGATCGAGAAGCAGGACCCGACGTTTATTGCCAAGGTCGACAAGAACTTCGCCAGCGTGAACAAGATTCTGGCGAAGTACAAAACCAAGGAGGGTGGGTTTGAGACGTATGACAAGGTGAAAGAGAACGACCGCAAGGCATTGGTGGGGCCGGTGAATACGTTGGCTGAGGATCTTTCCACGTTGCGTGGGAAATTGGGTTTGAACTGATTTTTTGTAGCTTCAGAGCGGGCCCCTTCGCGAGCAGGTCGAATCGTCGCACCGTCGCTCCTACAGTGGATTTGTGATCGACACAAAATCCATGTGGGAGCGAGCTTGCCCGCGAAGGCATTATCACGCTCACCGATATTCCTCCTGCCTTGCACATAACCCGCGCTAACATCCCCGCCAATAACAAAAGCTCACGGAAGACTCACCATGACCACCCCTGCCTTCGACCTGCGCCCACTCATGGTCGCCAACATGGCCTGTTCCATGTCGATGATGGCGTTCGTCTCCCTGATCGGGCCGATCGCCCGGGTGTTGGGCCTGGCCACCTGGCAGGCCGGCGCGGCGGTAACGGTGTCCGGGGTGATCTGGATGTTGCTCGCCCGCCCCTGGGGTCAGGCCAGTGATCGCTATGGCCGACGACGGATTCTGTTGATCGCCACGGCCGGCTTCACCCTCGCCTACTGGGCCTTGTGCCTGTTCATCGATGCCTCGTTGCGTTTTCTGCCGTCAGCGCTGTTGGGGTTTATCGGGTTGATGATCGGACGCGGCCTGATCGGCGTGTTCTATGCCGCGATTCCGGTGGGCGGCAACGCGCTGATCGCCGACAACATCGAGCCGCAACACCGCGCCAAAGCCATGGCGGCCCTGGGCGCGGCCAACGCCTGCGGCCTGGTGATCGGCCCGGCGATTGCGGCGTTGTTGTCGCGCTTCAGTCTGAGCTTGCCGTTCTATGCCATGGCGATCCTGCCGTTGCTGGCGTTTGTGGTGCTGCACTACAAGCTCAAGGGTCAGGAACTGCACCTGCGGCAAGCGCCGCGCAAGGTTCGTCTGAACGATCCACGACTGCGTCGCCCAATGGCCGTCGCGTTTGTGGCGATGCTCTGTGTGTCGATTGCGCAGATCACCGTCGGCTTCTTCGCCCTCGACCGACTCGGCATGAGTCCGGCCGATGCGGCGCAAACCGCTGGCATCGCCTTGACCATGGTCGGTTTCGCGCTGATCTGTTCGCAACTGCTGGTGCGGCGGCTCGAATGGCCGCCGCTGCGGCTGATTCGCGCGGGCGCACTCGTGGCGGCTGTGGGCTTTGCCGGCAGCATCCTGGCGGATGCTGCGTGGGGGTTATGGCTGTGCTTTTTCGTGTCGGCGGGCGGGATGGGGCTGATCTTTCCGTCGTTCGCCGCACTGGCTGCCAACGCGGTCGACGCCTCGGAACAAGGCGCCACCGCCGGCTCCATTGGTGCCGCGCAGGGCTTTGGGGTGGTCATCGGACCGCTGGCGGCGACGTTGATCTACGACGTCGATCCGCGCTTGCCCTACCTGGTTGCCGCTGCGCTGTTGCTGCTGGTGGCGTTGTGGCCACAGCCTCGGCAGCACTGAACCTTACAAAATACGATAGAGCAACCGCTCTATCCGCACCCGACTGACGCGTTTGAGGAACTTGGCCACCGCCGCCGGGTACTCCAGCAGCGTTTCCAGATCCTGATACCGCTGGATGCGCGTGGTGTTCTGGAAAATCTCGCCCAGTTCATTACTGCGCGGCTCCAGCAACTCGCCCTTCGGGTCATCAATCAGCAGCGCGTTTTCCAGGTCGAGACGGAACGCCCGTGGATTGAGGTTATTACCGGTCAGCAAGGTGTAGCGCTGGTCGATCCACATGCCTTTGAGGTGATAGGTGTTGTCGCCGTCCTTCCACAAATGCAGGTTCAACTTTCCACTGTCGATGCTGTGTTGATGGCGTTTGGCAAAGCGCCGCAGGCTGATCTCGTAAAGATATGGCAGCGCGGCGATCACCTTGAACGGCTCGCTCGGCGGGATGAAGAAGTCGTTCGCGGTCTTGTCGCCGACCACGATGTCGATTTTCACCCCACGGCCAAGGGCCCGGTTGATTTCCCGGGTCACCGCCAATGGCAGGTTGAAGTACGGCGTGCAGATGGTCAGCTGATGCTGAGCGCTGGCGATCAACTCGCAGATCACCCGGCTTAACGGGTTGTTCTTACCCACGCCAAGCAACGGGCTCACCGACAAGCCGCCCTTCACCGTGCTGCCGGCTGTGGTGTCGTACGCCGCGTGCTTGAGACGGCTGCGCAAATCGCCAATGTCGTTGCGCAGGCTGCGGGTGGTCGGCAGGTTCGGCAGGTCGAGGCGATGCACCGCTTTGGAAGCGATCAGACCGTGCTGAATCAGGTGCTGCATGGAATCGGCCAGCGCGTGATTCTGCAGCAGGTGATAACGGTCGTAGCGGTACTTGTCGAACTTGTGCAGGTAAACGTTGTTCAGGCTCGCGCCGCTGTAGATCACGCAGTCGTCGATCACAAAGCCTTTCAAGTGCAGCACGCCGAACAGCTCGCGAGTCTGCACCGGCACGCCGTATACCGGCACAACACTTTCGTGGGTGCGGGTCGCCTCTTGATACCAGGCCGAGTTGCCGGGCTGTTTGCCGGCACCGATCAAGCCGCGCTGAGCGCGCAGCCAGTCCACCACCACGACCACGTCCAGCTCTGGACGCGCCAGTTTGGCGGCGTGCAAGGCATCAAGGATTTCCTGACCGGCCTCGTCCTGTTGCAAGTACAACGCAACGATATAGATACGTTGGGTGGCACTGGCGATTTTTTCCAGCAGGCAACGACGGAACTCGGCAGCGCCGGAAAGAATGGTGACGGCATCGGCGGTCAGCGGAAAACTGCGCAGTTTAGGCAGCAGAGAGCGTTTGAAAAGCGACGGCATAGGGCTCGCAATGGGTCAATTCCGAATAGCCCGAGAGCTTACACCATGGATCCGCTTGGGTCTTGTGAGCGTCTGTAATGACGCCTTCGCGGGCAAGCCTCGCTCCTACGGCGATTGTATTCCCCTGTAGGAGCGAGGCTTGCCCGCGAAGGCAATTTAACAGGCAAATAAAATACCCGCTTGACCAAGGAGAATGATCGTTCTACTGTTCGCCACATGAACGAACTTACCAGCAACGACACACGCGACATCATTCTGGATGTCACCGAAAAGTTGATCTACAAAAGTGGCATCGCCGCCACCGGAATGGATCTTCTGGTGAAAACCGCCGGCGTCTCCAGAAAAAGTATCTACCGCTACTTTGCCAACAAGGAGGAGCTGACCGTCGCCGCCCTGCAACGCCGCGACGTGCGCTGGATGAAGTGGTACCAAAGTGAAGTCGACCAGGCTGAAACCCCGGCCGACCGCCTGCTCAACCTGTTTACCGTGCTCAAGGCCTGGTTCGCCTCTGAAGGCTTCCGTGGCTGCGCGTTCATCAACACCAGCGGTGAAACCGGCGACCCGCTAGACCCGGTTCGCCTGGTCGCCAAAGACCACAAACAGAAGCTGCTCGACTACGTGCGCGAGCTCTGCACCGAACATGGCGCTACCGATCCGCAGATGCTGGCCAAACAGCTGCTGATCCTGATCGACGGCGCCATTACCGTAGCGCTTGTGATGGGTGATCACAGTGCCGCCGATAATGCGCAATGCATGGCGCGAAAGTTATTGGACCTGTAACACTTGAACCAAGCCCGACAACTTGCTTGAACGTTAATTTGAAAGGGAGACTGTAAATGTCTAACGCCGAAGTTCGTCCGCCATTGCCGCCGTTTACCCGTGAATCAGCCATCGAAAAAATTCGCCTGGCCGAAGACGGCTGGAACTCCCGCGACCCGGAACGCGTGTCGCTGGCCTACACCCTGGACACAAAGTGGCGTAACCGCGCCGAGTTCGCCTACAACCGCGAAGAAGCCAAAGGTTTCCTGACCCGCAAATGGGCCAAAGAACTGGATTACCGCCTGATCAAGGAACTCTGGGCCTTCACCGACAACCGCATCGCCGTGCGTTATGCCTATGAATGGCACGACGACTCGGGCAACTGGTTCCGTTCCTACGGCAACGAAAACTGGGAATTCGATGAAAACGGTTTGATGGCCAACCGGTTTGCCTGCATCAACGACATGCCGATCAAGGAAAGCGACCGCAAGTTCCACTGGCCACTGGGTCGTCGCCCGGATGATCACCCAGGCCTGTCCGACCTCGGTCTGTAACCGCTGATCCCCTGTAGGAGCGAGGCTTGCCCGCGAAGGCGATGTAACAGGCCACTTATTTGTTGACTGTGAATCAGCCTTCGCGGGCAAGCCTCGTTCCTACAGGGGTTTTGGTGTTCAGGCGACTGCGGCTTGCTGTTTGGCCGCTGCTTTTGCTTCAAGCTCCCGCACCAACGGCAACACCCGCTTGCCGAAATAGTCCACCTCTTCCTGAAAGTGCAGGAACCCCGCCAGCACCAGGTCCACGCCCACCGCTTTCAACGCCACGATGCGCTCGGCAATCTGTTGCGGCGTGCCGATCAGGTTGGTCTTGAAGCCATCGTTGTACTGCACCAGATCCTCAAACGTCGATTTCGCCCAGTTGCCCTCGCCCTCTGGCGACGCCCTGCCCGCCTGTTTCGCCGCATCACCGAACGCGTTCACCGCATCCGGGTCAGCCTGATCGATGATTTGCGCCAACACGGCCCGGGCCTCTTCTTCCGTGTCGCGAGCGATGACAAACGCGTTCACCCCGACTTTCACCGAATGATGGTTGGCCGCAGCCTTGCCGCGAATGTCGTCGACCTGGGCCTTGATGCCTTCAGGCGTGTTGCCGTTGGTGAAGTACCAGTCCGAGACCCTCGCGGCCATGTCCCGGGCTGCGCGGGAACTGCCGCCCTGGAAGATTTCCGGGTGGCCCAGCGGCTTGGGCTTGAGGCTGTAGTTGTCGAAGCGGTAGAAGTCTCCGCGAAAGGTGAAGTTGTCCTGGCTCCAGATCCCTTTGAGCGAGCGGATGAATTCTTCTGAACGGCGATAGCGCTCGTCGTGTTCCAGCCAGTGTTCGCCAATCGCCTGAAATTCACCCCTGAACCAGCCGCTGACGATATTCACCGCCACTCGGCCGTTTGTCAGCTGATCGATGGTCGCCAGTTGCTTGGCTGCCAAGGCCGGTTGCCAAGGCCCCGGCAGGATCGCGGCGATCACTTTCAACTTGGTCGTAGCGGCCAGCAACGCATGACTGAAGGCGACCGACTCGTGCTGGAACTCGGCACCGTAACCGGCGGTGAAACGAATCTGGGTCAGGGCATATTCGAACCCGGCCTCTTCAGCCAGTTGCGCCAGCTTGCGGTTGTAGTCGATGCCCCAGTGGGTGCGTTGCTCGATCTTGCTGACAACCAGCCCGCCGCTGACGTTCGGCACCCAGTAGGCAAATTTGACGGCTTGCTGACTCATTGGCATGTCCTCGGGACGTTGGGAAGTCCTTGGGGCAGAGCAGCAACCGTGCCAGCGCAGTTTTCTTGAGAGACCACTGTGGCGAGGGAGCTTGCTCCCGCTGGGCTGCGCAGCAGCCCCAGAATATTTGTGAGCGCTGCGCACTCAAGCGGAAGCAAGCTCCCTCGCCACAGATGTCGGTGGGTCTGGGGCAATTTGCGGATGCGCTGTTGGCTGAGCAACAGGCGGGCACACCTGAACATCGATAACACCACGCAAAACCTGGCCAAAAGCACACGGCATGGTCCGTGCAATCCCCCTTGGCATTCACTGCCCAAGGAGCCGTCTCATGACCGAACACCAGGTAATCAACCCTCTGTCCAATGGCACCGACTATGAGGCATTGGCCTCAAGATTCCGGCCGATTTTCCAGCGCATCGCCGCCGGCGCCGTGGAGCGCGAACAAACCCGCCGCCTGCCCTTCGAACCGATTCAATGGCTCAAGGACGCCAGTTTCGGCGCCGTGCGGGTGCCGGTGGAATATGGCGGTGGCGGCGCGTCCCTGCCGCAATTGTTCGAGTTGCTGATCGAACTGGCCGAAGCCGATTCCAACGTGCCCCAGGCCCTGCGCGGGCATTTCGCCTTTGTCGAAGACCGCTTGAACTCACCGCCGGGACCGGGCCGGGATCTGTGGTTCAGGCGCTTTGTCGACGGTGACCTTGTCGGCAATGCCTGGACTGAAATCGGCAGCGTGGCAATCGGCGATGTCATCACCAAAGTCTCGCCCCACGGCGACCAGTGGCGGCTCAATGGCGAGAAGTTCTACAGCACCGGCAGCCTGTTTTCCGACTGGATCGACGTGTATGCCCAACGCAGCGACACCGGCGGCGATGTGATTGCCGCCGTCCGCACCCGACAACCCGGGATCGTGCAGAGCGATGACTGGGACGGTTTTGGCCAGCGCACCACCGGCAGTGGCACCTCGCGGTTTATCGACGCCGACGTCGACGCCGAAAACGTGATCGACTTTGCCACCCGCTTCAAATACCAGACCGCGTTCTATCAATTGGTGCTGCTGGCAACCCTGGCCGGCATCGGTCGCGCGGCATTGCGCGACGTGGCTCATCAGGTAAGCGAGCGCAAACGCATTTACAGCCACGGCAATGCTCGGCACGTCAGCCAGGATGCGCAGGTTCAGCAAGTGGTTGGTGACATCGCCGCGTGGGTGTACGCCGCTGAAGCGAGTGCCTTGAAGGCTGCGCAACCGGCGCAACGGGCCTACCTGGCGCGATTCTCGGGTGATGGGGTGCTTGAGCGGGCGGCGAATGTTGCGGCGGAAATCGAATCAGCCAAGGCGCAAGTCGTGGTTTCTGAACTGATCCTGCGAGCGACCACGCAGTTGTTCAATGCGCTGGGGGCCTCGGATGTTCGCGAGGGGAAATCGCTGGACCGGCATTGGCGCAATGCGCGGACGGTGTCGTCGCATAATCCGCTGATCTACAAGGCGCGGATCGTTGGGGACTGGACGATCAACGGGACGGAGCCGCCGTTTGTGTGGCAGATCGGGAATGGGCCGCAGGCCAAGTGATGTAGCGCCTGGGAGGACGCCTTCGCGGGCAAGCCTCGCTCCTACGGGATTGTGGTCATCACAAAATGGGGGGATGACATAAATCCCGTAGGAGCGAGGCTTGCTCGCGAAGGGGCCAGACCAGTCGCCGCAAACTTTGGATATAGGTAAGATATCGGCCCTTCCCCGCAGCCCCTTGCTGCACCCCGCCAAATAAGCCGATTTCCATGCCTTTCGAACTCAGCGTTGACCTCACCACCCTGGCCATTCTGGCCTTCGTCGCCTTCATCGCCGGTTTCATCGACGCCATTGCCGGCGGTGGCGGTTTGCTGACCACCCCGGCGTTGCTGACCGCCGGCCTGCCGCCGCACTTGGTGCTGGGCACCAACAAACTGAGTTCGACCTTCGGCTCCGCCACCGCCAGTTTCACTTTCTATCGCCGCAAGCTGTTCCATCCAAGGCAGTGGGTGCACGCCATCGTCGGCACGCTGGTCGGTGCGCTGACCGGCGCCGTGGTCGCGCATTACCTGCCGGCCGAATGGCTGAACAAGATGCTGCCGGTGATTGTGTTTGCCTGTGGCCTGTACCTGTTGTTCGGTGGCACACCGAAAGCGCCGCTGGACAGCGATGCGCCGATCAAGAAAAAGTGGCAATCGACCCAAGGCTTCAGCCTCGGTTTCTACGACGGTGTGGCCGGCCCGGGCACCGGCGCGTTCTGGACCGTCAGCAGTATGCTGATGTATCCGATTGACCTGGTGAAGGCCAGCGGCGTGGCGCGCAGCATGAACTTCGTCAGCAACATCGCGGCGCTGTCGGTGTTCGTGTTTTCCGGGCAGGTGGACTGGATCATCGGCCTGAGCATGGGCCTGTCGGTGATGGTCGGCGCGTTCTTCGGGGCTCGCACCGCCATAAGCGGCGGCGCGAAGTTCATTCGTCCGGTGTTCATCACCGTTGTGCTGGGCCTGACCGTGCGGCTAGCCTGGCAGCACTGGTTCAGCGTGGCCTAAGCGCCGCGCCACGTAGACATCAATGAGGTAACGAGCAATCGAGCGCGACGCCGGTAATGGCGGCAACTCATGCACGTTGAACCACTGGGCGTCTTCGATTTCATCTTCCTGGCAGACAATTTCGCCACCGGCGTACTCGGCGTGAAAACCGAGCATCATCGAATGCGGGAACGGCCAGCACTGGCTGCCCAGGTACTGGATATTCTTGACCTCGATCTGCACCTCCTCGCGCACCTCGCGAATCAGGCAGTCCTCGGCTGACTCGCCCGGTTCGGCAAACCCCGCCAACGTGCTGTAGACCCCGGTCACGAAGCGTGGCGAACGAGCCAGCAACACTTCGTCGCCCCGGGTCACCAGCACAATCATGCTCGGCGAGATGCGCGGGTAATAACGCAAATCACACGGCTCGCAGTACATCGCCCGCTCACGGGGAACTTGCGTCGCGGCCTGGCCGCAGTTGCCGCAAAAGCGATGCTCGCGGTACCAGGTGCCAATCTGCGCGGCATAGCCGAGCACCTTGTACACCGTGTGATCGCCGTCGAGCATGAACGCCCGCAAGCCTTTCCAGTTGCAGCCCGGTACATCGCTGTGACTGCGCAATTCCAGCAGATAGACCGGTTCGCCATCCAGGTGGCCGATGCCATGTTCGGCCAGGATCGACAGGTCCTGGCGCTTGAGCCATTCGCGAGGGAACAGCGCGCCATTGTCGTCGAACAGAAAGCCTTCGGGGCTGCGAGCCACGGCCCAGCCGCCGGGTTGATCGGTGTCCAGTACTGCAGTGGTCCAGCGTGAAGTCATTTTTAATCAGTCCAGAAATTCGGGTTTCTGTTTGCTCATGTGGGCGGCCATGGCCACGCGCAAATCGGTGGATTGCAGCATGGCGGCGTTCCAGGTGGCGACGTATTCGAGGCCGTCGTCGATGCGGTGGTCGCGCATGTAGCTGATCATCTCTTTGGTGCCGGTGACCGCAATCGGCGACTTGCTGGCGATTTCGCGGGCAATGCCCATCACACCGCCCAACAGGCTGGCCTGGTCGCTGTAAACGCGATTGACCAGACCGATGCTGCGCGCTTCCTCGGCGCCGAAGGTGCGACCAGTGTAAGCCAGTTCACGCAGCATGCCGTCACCGATGATCCGCGGCAAGCGTTGCAAAGTGCCCACGTCGGCGGCCATGCCGATGTCGATTTCCTTGATCGAGAATTGCGCGCCCTCAGCGGCGTAGCGCATGTCGCACGCAGCAATCAGGTCGATGGCGCCGCCCAGGCAATAGCCCTGAATCGCCGCCAGCACTGGCTTGCGGCAGTTATCGACGGCGTTGAACGACGCTTGCAGGGCGAGGATCTTGCGGCGCAGCAGGCGCGCATTGCGGCCGACGTCCTTGCCCAGTTCATTGGCCACACCGGCCAGCATCATCAGGTCGATGCCGGAAGAAAAATGCTTGCCGGCGCCACTGAGTACAACAACCCGGGCTTCATCGGTGTCGTCGATCCACTGGAAAATCTCGATGATCTCGCTCCAGAACGCGGCGTTCATCGAATTGATCTTTTCCGGGCGATTGATCTGCACATGGGCAATTTTATCGGCCAGTTCGACGGTGAACGCGGTGTACTGAGACATGGCAGTGATCCTTTTACCGGGCAAAAATGAGGACCGGACTATAACAAGGCATTGCCTGGGGGAGTAAGGCAGTGGTTCGGCCAAAAGCGGGACTGCCTCAGGTTGTAGTGTCTGATCTGGCCTCTTCGCGGGCAAGCCTCGCTCCTACGGGGATACGGTGCCTTTGTAGGAGCGAGGCTTGCCCGCGAAGGCCGCACCGTCGATCTAACTGCCCTTCACCGCCACAAACGCCACGGTTTCATAAGGCACGGTCACCACATCCTTGCCGCGTAATTCAGGCTCCCCCGCAATCAACGCCCGCATCTGTTCATCGACCTTTTGCCGCTGCTCCTCGGGCAACGCCGCAATAAAACTGGTCGAGCGCACGCGATTGAAGATCACATCCTCCGGCGCCCCCGTGTGCCCATGGCTGAAATGCTGGGCCTGCAACGGCCCGAACGCCGGATGAGGAAAGGCCTGACGCCAGGCTCCCGTGTAGTAGCGCGGCGTATCGCCTTCCAGCGCGTTGACGATCGCATCCAGTTTCGGCACCCAACTCACCTTCGCATCCCGCAGGTTCCACACCAGGCCCAGCTTGCCGCCGGGCTTGAGGACCCGGGCGATTTCGGTCAGCGCTTCGGTGCTGGCAAACCAATGAAAGGCCTGGGCGCAGACCACCACGTCCACCGAAGCATCCGGCAGCGGCAGATCCGTGGCGGTGCCGCTCACCGCTAACACATCGGGGAACGCGTCGGACAACTTCTCAAGCATCTGCGGCACCGGTTCCACGGCAATCACCTGCGCGCCGGTCGCTACCAGGCGCACGGTGAATTTACCGGTGCCCGCGCCCAAATCGATCACGGTTTTGTCCGCGTTCAAGCCCAGAGTATTGCTCAGCCAGTCGGCCACTTGCGGCGGATAGTCCGGGCGGCCGCGAACGTAGGCGTCGGCCCCCGTTTTGTAACCCGTAGCGGCAGAATGATGGACCTGATCTTTCATGGCAGTGCTCCCGATCGACGACGAGTGCAGTCGAGCATAGCGCCTCGATCCAAGGGTTCCTCGCAATGTTCGTCACAAAGAAATGAATAATTGTTCACCCTGCGGTGTTCTCCAATCAACGCCCCATGAGAATTGCCCGTTAACAACCCGAACCCGGATTCACCGCCACGTTGCGACCACCTCACCATGACCACCAACGGACAATCAGGGCGTGATAAATGTATTGGCGAAGACCGCGCACGGGTGCTTTATATCTTGCTGCTGAGCCAGATTGGCTGGGTTTTGTATTTCGCTGGGTTCAGGAAGAACCAACTGAAACGAATTTCCCTACGGAGCATTGCCCATGACTATCCGTTTTGCTGTGTTCACCGCCCCGCTGCTGCTCGCCGTTGCGTTGTCCAGTTCGCTGGCCCTGGCCAATGGCGACGATGACGCCCCGGCCAAGCCCAACTGCCCCAAAGGCCAGGTTTTCGACACCAAGTCGCAGAAGTGCGTCATGCAAACCAGCAGCCTGGTCCCGGACGCCGACCGAACCGACTATGCTTATCGCCTAGCCAAGGACGGTCGTTACGAAGAAGCGTTGGCGCTGCTCGACACGCTCAAGAAACCGAACACGGCCAAGGCCCTGAACTACCGCGGCTACGCCACGCGTAAACTGGGGCGCACTGACGAAGGCATCGGTTATTACCTGCAATCGGTCAAACTTGATCCGCAGTATGCGCAAGTGCGTGAATACCTGGGCGAAGCCTACGTGATCAAAGGTCGACTGGACCTGGCGCAAGAGCAGTTGCAGCAGATCAAATCGATCTGTGGCAGCACGTGCGAGGAATACCAGGACCTGGCCGAAGCCATCAGCGACTCATCGAAAACCTGACACACCGAACAGACGGAGGTCGCCATCGCCAGCGATCAGGCAATACGAGCTGAACTGGGCCAGCATTTGGCGCGTTTATGGCGTTACGGCCTGCTGTTGTCCCGGCAGCGGCATGTCGCCGAGGACCTGGTGCAAGCCACCTGCGTTCGGGCGCTGGAGCGTGCCGGGCAGTTTGTCCCCGGCACCCGCATGGACCGCTGGCTGCTGAGCATTCTGCATTCGATCTGGCTCAACGAAGTGCGATCCCGGCGGGTGCGCCAGGGTCAGGGCCTCGTCGATGCTGATAGCCAGCTGTCGTTTGACGGAGAATCCGTGGCGCAAACTCATGTGCTCGCCGCCCAGGTCATCCGCCGGGTCGACGCCCTGCCCGAGGCCCAGCGTGAAACGGTGTACCTGGCTTACGTTGAAGGCCTGTCGTACCGCGAAGTCGCCGAGGTGCTGCAAGTGCCCATCGGCACCGTCATGAGCCGCCTCGCCGCCGCCCGGGTGAAACTGGCCGAATACCCGCCACTGCACACAGTACCGAACCCTTTTACGGGAGAACGTCGATGAACGAGCGCGCGACACCTTCAGACGAGCAACTGGTGGCGTACCTCGACGATCATCTTGATGTCGACCAGCGCACCCGCATTGATACGGCCATCGCCGAAGACTCTACACTCAACCTGCGCCTGCAATGGCTGGCCCGCAGCAGCCTGCCATTCAAAGTGGCCTACGACGAACTCGCCCAGCAAGCGCCCATCGACCGCTTGCAATCGATGCTCGACACCTTGCCTTCGCCTGAACGCCCGGCCATGAGTCGACGCTGGTTCCTCGCTGCGGCGGCGGGCCTGGTGGTCAGCGGGGTAGTGGCAGATCGATTGTTCCTTGGCTGGCAATTGAGCCAGGAAAAGAGCAACTGGCGGGGCCTGGTCGCCGACTATATGTCGCTGTACGTGCCGCAAACCCTGGAACACTTGCCCGTCGATGAAGTTTCGCAACGGGCGCAACTGCGGACCATCGACGCGCGCCTGGGCCTGAGCCTGACGCCTGCGCAACTGGCCTTGCCTCGGTCAGAATTGAAGCGCGCGCAAATCCTCGAATACGACGGCATGCCTATCGCGCAGATTACATATCTGGACCCGGCACATGGCCCAATTGCCTTGTGCGCCAAGCGTTCAAACATCGGCAGCCGGCATTTCGCCCATGAAATTCGACACAGGATGAATGTGGTTTATTGGGCAGACATGGAACATGCGTGGATGCTGATCGGGCATAACCCGGCGGCGGAACTGGAAGGCATGGCGAAGTTGTTGCGAAGTCGACTTAGCGTGTGAGCGAAGTTGTCCTATGCTTGGCGCCTGTTTTTCCAAGGAGGAACCTACCCATGCCAATCGCTTCTCGCACAGCCTTGCTGGTCATCGACGTACAGAACGACTTCATCCCCGGTGGCCAGCTGCCGGTGCCTGAGGGCGACCTGATCGTGCGCTTGATCAACCGCCTCGGTGGCCAGTTCAAACAGGTCATCATCGCCCAGGACTGGCACCCGCCCGGCCACGCCTCATTCGCTTCAAGCCATCCCGGCCGCAAGCCTTACGAGGTCATCGAGCTGCCTTACGGCCCGCAAACACTGTGGCCGGATCATTGTGTCCGGGCGACGAAAGGGGCCGAGTTCCACAAGGATCTGGACCTGCCCCACGCGCAACTGATCATTCGCAAGGGCTGCAACCCGGACATCGACAGTTATTCGGCGTTTCTGGAAGCGGATCGCACGACCACCACCGGGCTGGCCGGCTATTTGAAAGAACGCGGCATCGACACCGTTTACCTCGTCGGACTCGCACTGGATTTTTGCGTGATGTTCTCGGCGCTGGATGCACGGGCGGCAGGGTTCAATGCGTTTGTGGTAATGGATGCGTGCCGGGCGATTGATCTGGACGGATCATTGGCGGCGGCGATCGAGCGTATGCAAGTGGCTGGGGTCGGAATGATTCCCTCCACAGAACTACCAGGCTAACCCCCTGTAGCAGATGCCCTGTGGTGAGGGGATTTATCCCCTCACCACAGGGCATCTGCTACATCGCGTGCGTCAGGCTGAAGTGGGCAGCCACAAACGGAATCGCGCACCACCCAATGGCGAAGGCTCCACCGTCAGCGTCCCACCCTGCGCTTCCAGCGCCCGGCGACTGATCGCCAGCCCCAGACCAAACCCGCCCGTTGCGCGGTCGCGGCTGCGGTCCAACCGATAGAACGGTTCAAAGATCCGTTCGCGCTCATCATCGGGAATGCCGATGCCGTCGTCATCCACCCAGATTTCACAGCCTTTAGGGCAAACCTTTACGCCAATCTGAATGCGCTTTTCGCAATAGCGCATGG
This sequence comes from Pseudomonas sp. LBUM1669, assembly GCF_059695705.1. Lineage (NCBI taxonomy): Bacteria > Pseudomonadati > Pseudomonadota > Gammaproteobacteria > Pseudomonadales > Pseudomonadaceae > Pseudomonas > Pseudomonas sp. LBUM1669. The sequence goes on from NZ_CP166784.1 coordinate 3,438,939, forward strand.
CATTGCGCAGCAGGTTTTGAATGGCGCGAGCCGTCAGTCGTGGGTCCAGCACGAAGCGCTCAAGTTGCCCATGAAGCAGCACGTCGATCACGATGTCCGGCGAATCCAGTTCTTCATCGACGCTGCCCAGAATGCTGTCGATAAACTCATCCAGCGACACTTCGACCTGCTCAGGCAACTGTGCCGGGTTTTGCAGTCGGCTGTAGGACAGCAACTCCAGGACCAACTCATCCAATTCACGAATGTGCGCGACCAGCCCTTGCAGCCGCTCGCGACTGGCGGCCGGCAAGTCGTCGGACAGCGCCAGGGCCAGGCCGAAGTCCAGGCGCGTCAGCGGTGTGCGCAGTTCGTGGGAAACGGCGTTGAGCAGGTCGCGCTGCTGGTTGAGCAGGTTTTCGATATCGCTGGCCATGGTGTCGAAGACGTTGGCCAGGCTGCCGATGTTGGAGTGTGGGGAAATCTGCGTGCGCTCGCCGAGATGGCCTTTGCCGAAACGTTCGGCGGTGCCTTTGAGGCGCTCCAGGTCCCGCCAGTGCGGACGCAGCCACAGCAACAGGCAGGCGAGCATGGTCGCGCCGATCAGGACGTTGATGCTCCAGTACAACAGGCTGACGTCCATCGGGTCCGGCGGCACGACCATTTCGACAACGCTCTGCTGGTTAAGCGGCGCCACGGCGAGTGTGCGCCAGCCCCAGTCGCCGATGCGCACGACGTTCTCGCCTCGCTGCAAACGCTGGCGTTCGTCGAGTGTGAAACCGGGGTCGTCATAGCGGGTGAGGACGATACGCAGCGGGGCGAATTCCTTGTCCATCTCGCTCGCCAGCGCCGGCCACTGCGTTTCGGGCACAGTGTGGAACTGTTTGACGATGAGGGTTTGCAGCCCGCGCGAATAATCGAGGTTGTAGGTGACGAACCGTTCATGGAACACCTTGATCACCAGGTCCGGCACCAGGTAGATCGCCGCACTGAACGAGACGATGGTCACCAGGTACAGGCGAAACAGGATCCTGAACATCGTCTCAGCATTCCCACTCGGAGCGGCTGAACAGGTAGCCCTTGCCCCACACGGTCTTGATCTTGCGCGCCTCGCCCGCGTGGTCGTCGAACTTGCGCCGCAGCTTGGAAATCGCCACGTCCACCGAGCGGTCAGTGCCGTTGAATTCGATGCCGCGCAGGCGTTGCAGGATCTGGTCGCGGCTCAGCACTTCGCCGGCATGCCGGGCCAGCACCACCAGCAGGTTGTATTCACCGCTGGACAGTTCGACCAGTTGCTCGCGCCAGATCACGGTGCGCTCGGACAGGTCGATGCACAGATTGCCCATGAGGATGCGGTCGTTGGCGGTCTGCGGTTCACCGAGGCTGCTGCGGCGCAACAGCGTGCGCACGCGGGCCAGCAGCACGCGGGGCTCGCAGGGTTTGGTGACGTAATCGTCGGCGCCCATCTCCAGGCCCAGTACCTGGTCGTGGCTGTCGTCGCGGGCGGTGAGCATCAGGATCGGCAGCGTGGCCGAATCCGCCCGCAGCAAGCGGCAGACTTGCAGGCCATCAAGCCCCGGCAGCATCAGGTCGAGGATGACCAGATCCGGCGGATTGACCCGAGCCCGCTCGCGCACGTGGTCGCCACGGCTGATCACGCTGACGCAATAGCCATTGCGTTCCAGGTAGCTGGCAATCAGTTCGGAGAGCGCGGTGTCGTCTTCGACCAGGAGGATGTTGGGCATGGGTGTTCCAGAAAGTGCAGTGGCGACCTTTAGGGCCTCTTCGCGGGCAAGCCTCGCTCCTACAGGGGAATGCGATTAGTTGTAGGAGCGAGGCTTGCCCGCGAAGGCGGCATGACAGGCGCAAAAAGTTTCAAGCGGCCAAGGATATACGCCCCCGCACGCCCGTGAGCAAAACCCTTACACAATTTCACACAGCACCAACAAAGCTTCACCGCTACTCTCCTCGCCTCCCCGTAGGATGCGGGCAGTCATTATTGGGGTAATTACATGTCAAAGAACCTGCTTGCCAAGCTCAGCCTGATGGCGCTGGCGTTGACGCTGAGCGCTTGTGGCAAGTCCTCGAACGCCGAAGAGCAGGCGCCACTGGCCACGGTTCGTGTCGAAACCGTCGAAGCCCGGCCCTTGTCGATCACCAGCGAACTGAGCGGGCGGATTGCCGCGCCACGGATTGCCGAAGTCCGCGCCCGGGTCGCCGGCGTCGTGTTGCAACGCACCTTTCGCGAAGGCAGCGACGTCAAAAAAGGCGATGTGCTGTTCCGTATCGACCCGGCGCCCTTCAAGGCTGACCTCGACAGCGCCGAAGCTGCGCTGCGCAAGGCTGAAGCCAACGCGTTCCAGGCCAAACTGCAGGAACAGCGTTACGCCCAGTTGATCGAAGGCAACGCCATCAGTGGCCAGGATTACGACAACGCCCGAGCCAGTGCCCGGCAAACCGCCGCCGATGTCGCCGCCAGCAAAGCCGCTGTGGACCGGGCGAAGCTCAACCTCGGTTACGCCACTGTCACTGCACCGATTTCCGGGCGCATCGGCCGTGCGCTGGTGACCGAAGGTGCGCTGGTCGGGCAGAACGAAACCACACCACTGGCACTGATTCAGCAGTTGAACCCGATTCATGCCGACCTGACCCAATCGACCCGCGAACTCAACGACTTGCGCCGTGCCTTCCGCTCCGGCCAGCTAAAGGAAGTGGGCCAGGGCCAGGCCAAAGCCACGCTGATTCAGGATGACGGCAGCCTCTACCCGCTGCCGGGCAAGCTGCTGTTCACCGACATCACCGTCGACCCGGGCACCGGCCAGATCATCGTGCGCAGCGAATTCCCCAACCCGGACCTCGATTTGCTGCCGGGCAGCTTCGTGCGTGTGCGCCTCGAACAAGCCGTCAATCAGCAAGGCATCAGCGTGCCGCAGCGAGCCATTCAGCGTGACAGCGCCGGTATTGCCCAAGTGCTGTTGATTGACGCCGAGCAGCGAGTCGGCCAGCAAACGGTAGAACTGGGCGCGGTACAGAACGATCGCTGGATCGTCACCGGCGGCCTCAAACCCGGCGACCGCATCGTCACCGAAGGCCTGCAACACGCCAAGCCCGGTGAAAAAGTCCAAGTCGACAACACCCCTCTTCCACTTGCCCAGGTTTCTGGTCAGTAAGCAGGACGCTTTTTATGCCGCAGTTCTTTATCGATCGCCCGGTGTTCGCCTGGGTGGTTGCTCTATTCATCCTGCTGGCCGGTGCATTGGCCATTCCTCAGTTGCCGGTGGCGCAATACCCCGACGTCGCGCCGCCGCAGATCGAAATCTACGCCGTGTACCCCGGCGCTTCGGCGCAGACCATCGACGAGAGCGTGGTCAGCCTGATCGAGGAAGAGCTCAACGGCGCCGATCATCTGCTGTATTTCGAATCCCAGAGCAGCCTGGGCAGCGCGACGATCAAGGCCACCTTCCAGCCGGGCACCAACCCGGAGATGGCTCAAGTCGATGTGCAGAATCGCCTGAAAGTGGTGGAGTCGCGCCTGCCGCAAGCGGTCAATCAGCAAGGCTTGCAGGTGGAGAAAGTTTCCGCCGGTTTCCTGTTGCTGATCACCCTGACCTCCAGCGACGGCAAGCTCGACGATGTGGCGCTCAGTGATTACCTGGCGCGCAACGTGATGAACGAGATCAAGCGTCTGGACGGCGTCGGCAAGGCCCAGTTGTATGGCGCCGAACGGGCGATGCGCATCTGGATCGACCCGCAGAAGTTGATCGGTTTCAACCTGACCCCAGCCGACGTCAACGCCGCCATCGTCGCGCAGAACGCCCAGGTCTCGGCCGGCAGCATCGGCGATTTGCCGACACGCACCACCCAGGAAATCACCGCGACCATTCTGGTGAAAGGTCAATTGTCGACGCCGGAAGAATTTGCCGACATCGTCCTCAAAGCTAACCCCGACGGTTCCACCGTGCGCATCAAGGACGTGGCGCGGGTCGAGATCGGCAGCCAGGAATATCAGTTCGGCACGCGCCTGAACGGCAAACCCTCCACCGCCGTCAGCGTGCAGTTGGCGCCGGGCGCCAATGCGCTGAGCACCGCGACCCTGGTGCGAGCGAAGATGGATGAACTGGCGCGCTACTTCCCGGCGAACGTGGAATACAAGATTCCTTACGACACCTCACCGTTCGTCAAAGTCTCGATCACGAAAGTGGTTTACACCCTCGGCGAGGCGATGCTACTGGTGTTTGCGGTGATGTTCCTGTTCCTGCAGAACATCCGCTACACGCTGATCCCGACGCTGGTGGTGCCGGTGGCGCTGATGGGCACGTTTGCGACCATGTTGGCGCTGGGGTTCTCGATCAACGTGCTGACCATGTTCGGCATGGTCCTGGCCATCGGCATTCTGGTGGACGACGCCATCGTGGTGGTGGAAAACGTCGAACGGATCATGGCCACCGAGGGCCTGTCGCCCAAAGAGGCGACGCGCAAGGCCATGAAGCAGATTACCGGGGCGATCATCGGCATCACCCTGGTGCTGGTGGCGGTGTTCATTCCTATGGCGTTCATGCAGGGCTCGGTCGGGGTGATTTACCGACAGTTCTCGCTGTCGATGGCCACCTCGATCCTGTTCTCGGCGTTCCTTGCGCTGACCTTGACCCCGGCGTTGTGCGCGACGCTGCTCAAGCCGATTGCCAAGGGCGAGCACCACGAAAAGAGCGGCTTCTTTGGTTGGTTCAACCGTGGTTTCGATCGTTTGACCGAGTGTTATCAAGGTTGGGTGGCCTATGCACTGAAACGCACGGGCCGTTATCTGCTGATCTACGGCGTGCTGCTGATCGGCCTGGGCCTGTGCTTCAGTCGCCTGCCCTCCTCGTTCCTGCCGGTGGAGGATCAGGGCTACACCATCACCGACATTCAGCTACCACCGGGTGCGAGCAAAAACCGCACGGTGCAGGTCGTGGAGCAGATAGAAGCTCACAACGCCACGGAACCGGGCGTCGGCGACAGCACAGTGATTCTCGGTTTCAGTTTTTCCGGCAGCGGGCAGAACGCCGCGTTGGCGTTTACCACGTTGAAGGATTGGTCGGATCGGGGCAGCGACGACTCGGCGAGTTCGATTGCCGACCGCGCCAACATTGCGCTGAGCCAAATAAAAGAAGCGGTGGCCTTCTCGGTGCTGCCACCGCCGGTTGACGGTCTGGGCACCTCCAGCGGCTTCGAGTTCCGCTTGCAGGACCGTGGCGGCCTCGGTCATGCCACGCTGATGAAAGCGCGCAGCGAATTGCTCGCCGCCGCCGAGAAAAGCCCAATCCTGATGAACGTGCGCGAAAGCGCGCTGGCCGAAGCACCGCAAGTGCAGCTGGAAGTCGACCGAAAACAGGCCAACGCGCTGGGTGTGTCCTTTGCCGACATTGGCAACGTGCTGTCCACGGCGGTCGGCTCGGCCTACATCAACGACTTCCCCAATCAGGGGCGGATGCAACGGGTGGTGGTTCAAGCTGAAGGCGATCAGCGCAGTCAGGTGGCCGATCTGCTGAAGATCCACGTGCGTAACGATGCCGGGAAAATGGTGCCGTTGTCGGCCTTCGTCCAGGCGAAATGGACCCAGGGGCCGGCGCAATTGACCCGTTACAACGGCTACCCGGCGATCAGCATTTCCGGCGAGCCGTCGCCTGGTCACAGCACCGGCGAAGCCATGGCGGAAATCGAGCGGCTGGTTGCGCTCGGCCCGGCAGGGTTGGGTCAGGAGTGGACAGGGTTGTCGTTGCAGGAACGCTTGTCCGGCAGTCAGGCACCGATTCTGCTCGGGCTGTCGCTGTTGATCGTGTTCCTGTGTCTGGCGGCGTTGTATGAAAGTTGGTCGATTCCGACGTCGGTGCTGCTGGTGGTGCCGCTGGGTGTGCTCGGCGCCGTGCTCGCCGTGACCTTTCGCGGGATGCCCAACGACGTGTTCTTCAAGGTCGGGCTGATCACCATCATTGGCCTGTCGGCGAAGAACGCGATCCTGATCATCGAATTCGCCAAGAGCCTGTACGACGAAGGGCATGACTTGATCGACGCCACGCTGCAAGCCGCGCGCCTGCGACTGCGGCCGATTGTGATGACGTCGCTGGCATTCATTCTGGGTGTGGTGCCGTTGGCGATTGCGACCGGGGCCAGTTCGGCGAGTCAGCAAGCGATCGGCACCGGGGTGATTGGCGGGATGATCACGGCGACGCTGGCGGTGGTGTTTGTGCCGGTGTTTTTTGTGGTGGTGATGAAGTGGGTTAAACGTTTAAAGAAGACGGACTGAACCATTCATTCTATAAACCGCATTTTTTAAGCCAATACAGCCCCGTGAACTGACAGATCTTACAGTTCACGGGGTTTGCATTCCTCTTTACGCTGGGTTCAACGCTCGACGACGTCGTTGAGCACGAGATGATCCCTCAGCGAAGGAATGCCCAGATGAAAAAACCAACCAGTCGTACACCAAACGCCACTACCGGAACGTACACCGCATATATCGGTGAGCGCGGAAACTTTGTGGGCGACGAAAAAAAAATGAAATTATACAAAGACCCCGGTGAAGGTCGCTGGTATGCAATGGCCACCCATAACGTCGAGGAAGACGAACTCCGTTTTTTCGATCTCGACATCATCATTCCTGATGAGGGAGCTGTAACGGACAAGGTTTATGAAATTGATGACGACTTTGGCAACCCGAAGACGGTCAAGGCGACCTTTTGGGAGCGCAATGGACCGGGCGCCAAGGCGTTCACAGCCACGTCGGGCCGTTTGACTTTTACCATCGACGAAAACACCGAGCATGCCACCGCCACCTTCGTGTTCGAGACAGAGGAACAAATCGTTACTGTGACCGAAGGCGGGTTCGACCTTGAAGGCTTCGACCCAAGCCTAATGGGGTCGATGGAACGCAAAGCGACCGGGAGCTTCACCGCTGACATTCAAGACGGCGAGCTCACGAAAAATTACAGCGCTGTTGAGTTTGACCTGACCGCGAGACCTGGTAACGACACCAATTTTCCAGTTGCGCATTGGTGGGCCTGGTCCAAACAACCCGGCTCCTCGACTGCCGTCATCGTCCTGTTTGTCGCCGATACGTTAGAGACCAACAAGGAATACACACTCACCCGGGACAGTGCTGAAGTTCGGGCGATGCACATCGATTTTGATGCCTCCGGGATTCGGAGTTACTTATCCATCGACGGGAAGCTCCGGCTCAACTCCGTCCCACCGGAGGGTTCATCCGAGGGAGCCTTGACGGGTTCCATCGATTTCGAAGCCGAACTCTCCGACGGGTCAAAAACCATCCATGTGCAAAAAGGCGTGTTCCATTTCGACGGCACAAAGCGTCCGTCCTGAGCATTTTGATAAAAGGTAAAAGCCCCGCACTTGCTGCATCACTCACGGCAGGGCTATGGTGCTGCAAAGCCCCTGACCGTGAGTCTTCATGCCCTTCCTCGCCCGCAGCCACCCTCGCCTGTCGGCCGCCGCCACCCTCGGTGTTGCGGCAGGCATTCTGGCTCCGGCCGATTCGATCATCAGCAAAATCCTGATTGGCTGGAACATCGGCGTCTGGACTTACCTGATCCTGATGTTCTGGCTCGCCGCCCGCGCCAAGGCCTCGGATGTAAAGCGCATTGCCGAGATCGAAGACGAAAACGCCGGGCTGGTGTTATTCGTGGTGTGCATTGCCGCGCTTGCCAGCCTCGCGACCATCACCTTTGAACTGGCCGGCAGCAAGGACCTGGAAACCACCCACAAGCTCCTGCATTACGGCTTCACCGCGCTGACGGTCATCGGTTCATGGCTGCTGATCGGGGTGATTTTCAGCGTGCATTACGCGCGTCTGTTCTACACCTGGAACGGCAAAGACTTGGCGTTGCGTTTCGCAGAAGGACTGGAAACGCCCAACTATTGGGACTTTCTGTATTTTTCTTTCACCATCGGCGTGGCGGTGCAGACGTCGGATGTGGGCGTGGCGACTCGGAGTATGCGCAAGATTGTGCTGGCGCAATCATTGATCGGTTTTCTGTTCAACACAGCCATTCTCGGGTTCTCGATCAACATCGCAGCCGGGTTGTTTGGCTGACCGCTGCACAAACGTTCTAGTCATCGTTCCCGGCGCGGGCGTTAAATTTGTTAGCATCCGCACAGGCATGACCGCTACCTGGTGGGCGTGACCGAGCAAGGTGTCCAGCAGTTCAATTGCCGGCGTGCCAGGCATCAGAGCACACCGGGCAAGGTGTTTTTGCTTGAGCCGGGGGACATCCACGATGGCGAGGCGCCCACCGAAGCAGGCTTTACCTACCGCATGCTGTACCTCGACCCGCAGTGGTTGCAGCGGGAACTGAGTGCGGTGTTCGAAAATGCGCCCGACAACAGCCAATTGAGTTTCGCCAGCACGTTGTCCAGCGATACGCGACTGGCCCACGCCACCATCCTGGCCTTTCAAGCCCTGCATGGCGGCGAACTGAAGATCGTCCGCCAGACCGCGCCTTCAAGGCCGCCTATGGCTTGGCGCCCCACGCCTATCTGGTGCAATTGCGCCTGGCTTCGGCCCGGCGAATGCTGGCCCGTGGCGAGCAACCAGCTACCGTGGCGATGGAATAGGGCTTTGCCGACCAGAGCCATTTGGGCCGCTGGTTCATCCGGGCTTATGGTTTCACGCCGGCGCTATACCGCAGGCGCTGCTCAAATCTTCCAGACGTTTGACGCAGCCTTTGTGAGGATCAGCTCCCAGGATCATCTACGGAGCCCGCTGTCATGTCCCCCACTTTCCCCATGCGGGCGTATTTCAAAAGAGGCAGGAGCGTGCTGTAGCTTTGTTCAGTCTGGTTGCCGGTCGCGGTATAGCCGCGAGCGGCTATAAGCACATATCAGCAGACATCTAGCACGATCATTTTGTGATTGATTTCACAACTGCCAGCCCTTGTAAACTGTCAACAATGACAGTTTACAACCTGTTCAATAACAGGCTTTTATAGTTCATCCAGGATTAGGGCCGAACATGGCCTTTGGATACCTTACTTACCGTAACGGAGACCGAATCCATGAACGCTGTGATCAAACGCACCAGCTTTGCAGACGGCAACTACGTCACCGCCTCTGCTTTCGCAACTGATAAAGAAGTTCCAGAGTTTATTGCCACATCCCGACTGATCGAGAGGGTCAAAGCGGGCGTAAAACAAACTGAAGCAGTGTTAATTACTGCAATCCACCGGCCAGCCTCAAAAACAAAAGCGAAAAGCTTGCCTGCTCGGGAGCTGCATATCTCCATTCCCGCAGACTTCGCCGCGGGCGAATACGCATTGAAAAGTCGCGACGATGTGAGCTTCAGCTTCAAAGATGCGGACAACACGATCTACGAAGGTATTTCGGGCAGCATCGGGCTGGAAGCGCCCGTGGGAGAACATGTCAAGGGCAGCTTCAAAGTCGACCTCGAATTGCCAGACACCGACGGAAAGACCTTTCTTCTCAAGGGCAACTTTCAGGTACTGAAAGCGGGATAGTCCAATTTGGCATCAACAAAAAGGGCAATAAAAAGGGAAGCCAAAGCTTCCCTTTTTATTTAACACTCAGAACGTGTAATGAGCCCCCATGTTCACGCCAAAGTCCTTAGTGACATTGTCGCCTTTACTGGTATCCAGTTCAGCATGGAGTTGCCAGCGATCATTCAATGTCCACGAGGCCCCTGCCCCGACTTCCAACCGGCGGCCCGACAGGTCATTGTTGAACTTGTTATCGTTGACCCGTACTTCATTGTTTTTCACGAACTCATGAACGAAGGCTGCCCGAATGTGCGGTTGCAGTACGCTACCGTTGGACAGTGTCATACCCCGTCCCAGGGTTACGCCTGCCTTTCCAAGCATGGAACGCGTCGTGTCGGCGTCAGCCTTCAAACCATTATCCAGACTGAAGTCCTTGCCTTGCACGGAGGCTGCTTGCCATTGGGTAAACACTTCTGCGTAATACCCGTCCCTGATGTCGATGTGTTTACCAAACTCGACCGATGCACTCGCGCCCAGGTTGTCGTAATGACCCTTGGTTTGCCTGCCGTCGCTCATCGTCACCTTTGCATCGTTGCGGAAATGATTGAGTTTGGCCACGGTATCCAGGTAGTAGCCGCTATCGCCGAGCCAGGTACCGTATAGGCCGATGGACGTACTATCGATCTCACCGGAACTGCCGAGACTCAAGTCGAGGTTCGACTTACTGTAGCCGGCAAAAACACCCAGCAATACTCGCTCGCCTGCAATCTGTACCGGGGTGTCGACCCCCATGGAAAACCCATACTGATTCTGGGTGTAACCATTACCGTAGGCATTGTTGCTGATGCTGTATTGACTACCGAAAGAGCGGACCCATCCCCCTGTTTGCCCACCGTTGACGCGAAGATCCCCCATCCGGTTGTTCAATAAAACGGTCTCGCCATAGATCACCGTAGGCGCTACGGCGGAAATCGCCATGACCGCACGGGTCGGAGTACTGACTACCGTTTTATCGGGTTGCAGGTACCAGTCATTACCTTCCTTGACCAGGCGGTAAGTAAATGCCCCGACATCGACCCGACCGTTTACGAGGGCGTACTGAGCACTTCCTGCAACGCTCTGCACCACCTTGATCGACGAATCAATGACCGGATCAAGGCCTGTGCTGGACACCCGCAACTGATGATCGCCGGCAGCGCTTTCGGTGACGTTCACCAGACCGCTGATACGCTTGTTGAAATCGGTACCAATCTCAAACGTGCCGCTGCCCGACAGATTGGCCACGTTCAGCTGAAAGTATTCCTGATCCCCTCCAAGCCGCACCCTGCCGCCATTGTTGAGCGTGAGATTGTTAACCGACTGGCTGTCGGTCATTTGCCACAGCGCCTGATTGCTGATGGAGAAGTTGGCTACAGTCACCTGCCCCGTCAAGTTGGCACCGTTATCCAGCGTCAGGCTGGAAACACTTTCAGCGCCAGCCCTGATATTCCCGATCATCACGCTTTGGTTGTTGATCGTTACATTGGCTACATCTTGAAAGTTGCCGTTGACCGTGGATGCGTGATCGACCACCACACTTGAGGCGCCCACCACGTCTCCCGTCATCACGCTCTGATTGTTGATCGTTGCATTGATGACACCTTGAAAATTGCCGGTAACCGTCGATGCATTGTTGACTAACACGTTTGAGGCGCCCAACACATTGCCAGTCATACTGGCGCGATTGTTGAGGGTTGCAGAGGTGACGTTCTGTAAATCACCGGTCAACGACGCATTGTTTTGCAAGGTAACGTTGGCCGAACTGCCTGGCGCAACCACGACGTTGCCAGTCAAGTTACTGTTATCAACCAGAAAACCGGCCGAGGCACCTGGGCCGACTTCAAGAATCGTATTGTTACCCGCGATCAGGCTCGAACCATTGCGTACTTCGATGTTGGCCACGGTGGGGAAATTCGGCGCATTGATGCCGACAACAATGGCCGAACCACTCTTGCCCTCTACCCGAGTTCTGTCCAGCACGATCGTTGTTGGAATGATCGCTGATGCCTGTGTGTCAGTCCCCACGGTCAAGCCGTTTCGACCACCGGTAATCGTGCTACCGCTGGCAGACAACGCACCCTCGAGCAAACGAATCCCAAAACTGTTGGCGCCCGTCCCTTCTACGGTCGAATTCTGAACGTTGATTTCACTGAAACGGTTACCCGCAATCCCGCCTTGCAAGCCTCGAACAACAGACTGGTCACGCAGGGTTACTGTAGAACCGCCGACACTTGAGACTCCACGCACGGCCGACATGCCGATGCCCGAAACACTGGTGACCGTTGAATTGCTCAGCGTGGCGTTGGCGTTGGTCAGGAAAATACCCTGGGCAAAACCACCTTCGCCTGCAGAGGTGGTGCTCGAGTTAGTCAAGTTGATCGTTCCTCCCGCAGAACTGGTGATACCGAGCGTTGCGGCACCGGAACCGATCAGTGTGGCGTTGGCTTCTAATTGCCAGTTTTCGAGAGGAGTATTGGAGTCGATAGACTGGCTGGTGCCCGTTGGAACGGTGGCACCCTGAACCAATGAAGAATTTAATACGAGGGACATAAACGAAAATGTCCAGAGGCCGATCGATTGTTTTGAGAATGGAAGTTGCGTCTTTGACCACATAGTTAAGTCCTACTCGATTGCATTCCGTCAGGAACGAGTTTCCGACTCAAACAGTGCGCGAGCCGGACTGAAACGGCCGCCAGACTACGGTCTACCTGTCCAGCTATATGTAGGAAAAATCTCTTTGCATGTACGACTTATCCATTTTTGTTGTGCGAGGCTCCGTATCAGGACGTACAACACTTCACCTCCATTGATGAAGACGACAACCAGTGCCGCCTCCATCAGTAGGAAGATTTACTTGAAGTATCGATTAAGGAGTTGGCTCAGGACGCTCCTGCTCGCAATACACCAGGCTTGAGTTCAAAAGCGCAACAGGCACTATGACTGCAGACTTAATCCCGTTAACCGTATATTCGATATTCGCATAGCGGGTTGGAGGACGTGTGCCCGTAGCTGGCAACTGGATCGTCCTGATCGCCGTGTAGTTTGTCAGCCTGAACTCCAGGTCCCCGGTCGGCGGCATGGTCGCCGTGGCGGTGATGCGTGTATTCGGGATGGCAGCCCCCCCCACCGCGTTGGTTACCCGGCCTTCAAACACCAGATCCACCGTGGCACCGGTCGGGATATTGGCATCGCGCCGGATCCTGATCCGCAGTTGGCGCGGTTGATAAGGCGGCATGGGGCCATTGGCCACTTGCGGGTGGTTGAGGCTTGGACAGTTGATGCTGGTAACGACGCGCTCCGGCACCAACGCAGTTGCCGACCGGAAGGCTGAAACAATAATTTGAGGTGCCGGCAAATTGATCACGATCGCGGTCACGTCGACTTTTGTCGTGACCTGCTGCTTCATCACATTATCGCTGCCAGGGTACCCGACGGTTATATATGCCTCTCTGGCGTCACCGCCTGCGACAGTGCCGTTACCCTCAACCCGAATCGTTTCCCAAGGCAATGTGGTTGTGACGGTTGTATCGCCCACTCGCACAGGTACCGGATCGCCAACCTGTTTGCCCTGGTAATAGAACGTTACAATTTCCCTGCCCGTTACTGGGCGACTGGCGTCAACCCATACTGGCCAGTTCATGGTCGCCGGCAGCCCTGCCTGTGCCGGACCAAGTGTGTTAGGAGGCGGCGTTGTACCTGCGCCCTGAACCACCACTGGCCGAATATTAGGGTTTTCCAGTTCCGGCAGATTCGGTTGTTCCGGTCCGGCATAAGCCAAGTCTGTTACGCCAAATGCGGACGGCGAGACCGGATTGGGCGTGATGGTAGGGCGAAACAGTTCAAACCAGTATTCGAACTCCACTTCGTCGGCCCCATTGGGGTCTCCAAAAAGCTGGGCAAAAATGTCGTATTCCAGTTCGAACCTGAGTGGGCCTGGGGTGCCCGCGGGTGGAATTACTTGCTCAGGCAAGTTGATCGGTGCGCCGGCTTCGTTTGAGGTGATGTACGGGATGATTCGGTCACCGGGTAACGAGTTAAGTGGATGCTGGATTTCCATGATGGCTTTGGTCGGCGAGGCCACCGTCAGGAAAGTGATCGGTACACGGCCGTCGGTACCGGTGACGGGGATTTTCGGTGCTTCGAGTACCGGTGCCGGTGTCTTGACCCGTCTGAACATAGTGGTAATAGGCGAGTTGTTGCTGATGTTCCCTGGTGCATCTGTAATGTTGTAGGCGTAAAAGTACGTGCCCTCGTCCAAGGCAGTCAGAAACGCAAGTGGAATATTGATTGCGCCCCCAACGGGCAGAGGGAAGCCTGCTACGGCGGCTGGTTGGCCCTGCATCAATGAAAAAGTAGTTTGTGTCGAAATATAGAAGTTGAGCCTGTCGAGGCCCGCTTCAAATTTTTGATAAGCGGTGGGAATGATCAGATTCAATCCATTGGCGTTGGCTGGATCATTCAACCAATTATCGTCGATGACGGCAGGAAAGGTAGGCCCCAAGACCAGCACAGGAGGCCTGTTGCCCGTACCGTTAGGCCCGCCTGGTTGTCGTTGATAAGCCGCCGTCAAGTCGACCAGAACGTCGGCAAACGGACCGGAGGTATCACTGTTATCGAAAGCGTCATAAATAATGAATGCCAGCTGATAAGCCGTGTACTCGCCATTTATGTCGAATCGCTCGCTCAGTCTATCGACAGATACATCGAACGTGATTGGGTATGTCCAGTCGCCTCCGGGCTGGTTGGCTTTTAATTGGGTTGCGACGACAAAAGTGGGATCGAATTCGACAGGGGTTTGACCTCTCGGAAACAAATGCAGTTCGACTCTAGCGCCGCCGTCTGGGCTCTTATCGTCAATATCGGCCAACTGCACCTTGATGAGTCGGTCTTCTCTTAATTGCTTATACGTCAGGCGATTATCCGGCAGTATGTCGAGAACGGTCGGTGGTAGAGCCAGAACACCGCCACCTGTTTTAACCTGCATATTCATTTTCGTATACCCCATCGATGAGTTAGATTATTGACCCACACACGTAATTGCCCGATAGAGAACCGCGCGACTGCTGACTGCATGCTCCGAGTATCAGGGAGTTACCCCTGAACTAAAATCCGGCACTGACGTCTTTCAACTTAAAACGCTGTTAAACACTTACAACTATTGCAGTCCCCTCAAATTACATCAGGGACCACAAAATGCTGACTCCCCGGAAATGACGCGGTCGATTTTTACCAACCCCGCGGCAGACTTTCCCATTGGGACGTTATTACGATAAAGGGAGTATCTGACCAAGGCCGAACCGAGCCCATCAATGGGCTTTATAAGTCTGTTGTACCGCATGAGTATGAAGTAGAAACCATCGACAGCCTCTTGCTCGGTCAACCGCTTGGTGAAACGAGTGAATGTATTCGGAATGGCGTCGACTCCGTTCAGCTTCCTGAAAGACTCCCAATCCAGAAAGCACTGGTCACCCCCTTTAAACTTGCCCGGTTGTCGCGGTATAAAAACTTGAATCCGCTGCCACATAGGCGGCATTGTTTTGCAATTGAGGTAACCCCAGAGAGTGGCATTGGGGAAAACCGGTTCCTTCAGGTTGATTGGAACCGGACGTCTTAAAGTGAAACGTTGTGGCAACGAAGTGTCTTCGTTTCCGTTATCTCCCAGTGTCACCCGATACCGGAGGCTGATTTCGCCAACGCGTTGAAGATACTGTGCCGGCAAATGGAACCGTGGGGGGATGGTTACAGGAACCAAAAAAGAATTGCTGTAGAAAAGCGTTTCAACCGTAACACCAGGTTCGAGCACCCAAATTTCCAACAAGTCGGATTTGCCGACCCCTTCGGATGGAAATTCCCACAGAGGGATGTTCAGGTAGACACCATTTGTTGAAGCGTCTGGAGGCAACAGAGCTTCCGGGTCGTTTGGATCCACCCCCTCTACGGTGAACCGGGAGGCAAGTACTCCAATTCCGCCACTATTTGTTGAAGCCATCTTTTGCTCCCGAGTTCGGAATTTTCCTGCACGACTGGAAGAAATTAGACCCGCTTATTTCGTACCCGCCTACTGTCAGATCTGACAGGTATTCAGACCGTTTGTCGGAATCTCTGTGCGTTGCGCACCATGCGGCAAAAATGCCTTGCTTGACGGGCGACCATTAATGGAGTCTTCTGAAACCGGTTTCAGCAATAAGCGTTTGAACCTGACAATAACAATAGAAAGGTCGTCCCTTGAACGATTTCTCCGCCGCCCAGCGCAGCCGCGTCACCATGCTCGACGTCGCCGAACACGCCGGCGTCTCCAAGGCCAGCGTCTCGCGCTTCATCGGCGATGACCGCGCCCTGCTCTCCGATGCCATTGCCTTGCGCATCGAGCAGGCGATTGCCCAACTCGGCTATCGCCCCAACCAGATGGCCCGCGGCCTTAAACGTGGCCGCACTCGCCTGATCGGCATGCTGGTGGCCGATATCCGTAACCCTTATTCGATTGCCGTGATGCACGGGGTGGAAACCGCCTGCCGTCAGCACGGTTACAGCCTGGTGGTGTGCAACACCGATCGCGATGACGAGCAGGAACGCCAGCACCTGGCGTTGCTGCGCTCGTACAACATCGAAGGCTTGATCGTGAACACCCTGGGCCACCACCGCGATGAGTTGCGCGAACTGCATCGGGAGATGCCGATGGTGTTGGTGGATCGCAAGGTCGAGCAGCTTGAGAGTGATCTGGTCGGTCTGGACAACCCGGCCGCCGTTGAAATGGCCATCGCCCACTTGCAGGAACGCGGCTATCGCGACGTATTGATGGTGACTGAACCATTTGACGGCACCAGCTCGCGGATTGAGCGGGTCAGCAGTTTCAAGGCGCAGATCCGGCAGCGTCCGACGCTGGCCGGTGCGGTGGTGGAAACCGGTAGCGAGCTGACTGCGCAGTTGAAAACCTTCCTGGACACCCCCGGCCCTGGTCCGAAAGCGTTGTTCTGTGCCAATGGCATTGCGGCATTGGCCGCCACCCATGCCTTGCGTGAGTTGCAGTGCGATCTGTTCGAGGATGTCGGGCTGATCGCTTTGGATGATCTGGATTGGTATCCGCTGGTGGGCAGCGGGATAACGGCGCTGGCCCAGCCTACGGCGGAGATGGGCGCGAGTGCGTTTGAGTGTTTGCTCAAGCGATTGCGCGGGGATGACGGGCCAGTGCGGACGATGGATTTTTCGGCGCGGTTGATGGTGCGGGGGTCGACGGCGTTGCGTGTTTCAGTTTGAGAACGCCTTCGCGGGCAAGCCTCGCTCCTACAAGGGCACCGCATCCCCCTGTAGGAGCGAGGCTTGCCCGCGAAGTGGCCCTGAAAAACACCACATCACTCAAGCATCCCTTTTTTTTGAACAAAAATGAAACCGGTTTCAGAGGTGCAAAACAATGAATAAACCACCCGTTTCCATCAGCCTGTCGAGCTACGGCGCCGATCTGGTCCGCCAACGCGGCCAAGGCAGTTTTATCGAGTTGTTGGCGGCTGCCGGTGCCACGCGCATTGAATGGCGCGAAGAGTTGCTGACCGATGAAAACCCGCTGCAACTGGCCGACGCCACTCAGTCACATGGCCTGGAAAGCATCTATTCCTCACCGATAGAACTGTGGCAGGCCGGCCAGTCGAAACCCAATCCTCAATTGCTCACCACCCTCCAGCGCGCCGAAACGTTCGGCGCCAAATGGCTGAAAGTTTCTTTGGGCTACTTCACTGACAACAACGACTTGCAAACCTTGAGCCGGATCCTCGCGCAAAGCCCGATGCAGCTGCTGGTGGAAAACGACCAGACGCTGCACGGCGGTCGTATCGAGCCGTTCCAACGTTTCTTCGGCGAGGTCGAGCAACACCGACTGCCGATCAAAATGACCTTCGACATCGGCAACTGGCAATGGCAGGACCAGTCCGCCGCCAGCGCTGCGCGGCTGCTCGGTCGGCATGTCGGCTACGTGCATTGCAAAGCCGTTGCGCGCCGGGCCGACGGCAAACTGGTCGCCATCCCGCCGGCTACCAGCGATGTGCACCTGTGGGAACAACTGTTGCGCCACATGGCTCAAGGCGTTATGCGCGCGGCGGAATATCCGCTGCAAGGCGATGACCTGGTGCAGTTGACCACCGACCATGTCGCCACCCTCGCCCGCCTCGGTCAATCCCGCCTGGAGAGTGCCCATGTCTGAGTTCGATATCCTCTCGTTCGGCGAAACCATGGCCATGTTTGTCGCTGAACAGAACGGTGATCTGTCAACCGTCGGCCAATTCCACAAGCGCATTGCCGGTGCGGACAGCAACGTCGCGATCGGCCTGTCGCGGCTGGGATTCAACGTGGCGTGGCTGAGCCGGGTCGGTGCCGATTCGCTGGGGCGGTTTGTCGTCGACACACTGGAAAAAGAAGGCCTGGACTGCAGCCATGTCGACATCGACCCGGCACATCCGACCGGGTTTCAGCTCAAGTCCCGTACCGACGATGGCAGCGATCCGGCGGTTGAGTATTTCCGTCGCGGTTCGGCGGCGAGTCATTTGTCGGTGCAATCGATCGCCCCGTCGTTGCTCAACGCGCGACATCTGCACGCCACCGGCATTCCTCCGGCGCTGTCTGCGTCTGCCCGGGAAATGTCCTTCGAGTTGATGACCCGAATGCGCACTGCCGGGCGCAGCGTGTCCTTCGACCCGAACCTGCGACCGAGCCTGTGGGCCAGCGAGCAACTGATGATCAGCGAGATCAACCGCCTCGCCGCCCTCGCCCATTGGGTGCTGCCGGGGTTGAGTGAAGGCCGTTTGCTGACCGGGTTTGACGACCCGGCGGACATTGCGGCGTTTTATCTCGATCAGGGTGCAGAAGCGGTGGCAATCAAGCTCGGGCCGCATGGCGCGTATTACCGCACGCAGCTGGATCAGGGTTTTGTCGCCGGCGTGCCGGTGGCAACGGTGGTCGACACGGTTGGGGCTGGCGATGGCTTTGCCGTCGGGATGATCAGCGCCTTGCTCGAAAACCACAGCTTCGCCGATGCCGTGCAGCGGGCCAACTGGATTGGCAGCCGTGCGGTACAGAGTCGGGGGGATATGGAGGGGTTGCCGACCCGACTTGAAATGTCCGTCGAGTTTGAGACCGCTGTTCTCGGGCAAGCCTCGCTCCTCCAGGGCAGCGGCGCTCTTGTAGGAGCGCGGCTTGCCCGCGAAGAGGCCCGCACAGTCACTGAAGATTTTTGACCCGTTACCTGCTGCGACAAAAACAACAAGCTCAGGAGCACCACCATGAAAACCGCCTCACTCGCCACCCGCCGCTGGTGGTACATCATGCCCATCGTTTTCATCACCTACAGCCTGGCGTATCTGGACCGCGCCAATTACGGCTTCGCGGCCGCCTCCGGGATGGCCGCCGACCTGATGATCACGCCCGGCCTGTCTTCAATGCTCGGCGCGCTGTTTTTCCTCGGTTACTTTTTCTTCCAGGTGCCGGGCGCGATCTATGCACAGAAGCACAGCGTCAAGAAGCTGATTTTCGTCAGCCTGATTCTCTGGGGCGGCTTGGCCACACTGACTGGCATCGTATCCAACGCCTATTGGCTGATCGTGATTCGCTTCATGCTTGGCGTGGTCGAAGCTGCGGTAATGCCAGCGATGCTGGTGTATCTGTGCCACTGGTTCACCCGTGCCGAACGCTCCCGGGCCAATACCTTCCTGATCCTCGGCAACCCGGTGACCATGCTCTGGATGTCGGTGGTGTCAGGTTATCTGGTGCAGCATTACAGCTGGCGCTGGATGTTCATCATCGAAGGGTTGCCGGCGGTGCTCTGGGCGTTTATCTGGTGGCGTCTGGCCGATGACCGTCCGGCCCAGGCCAAGTGGCTGACCGACCAGGAAAAGCATGACCTGGAAAGCGCCCTCGCCGCCGAACAGGTCGGTATCAAAGCGGTGAAAAACTACGCCGAAGCCTTCCGCTCGCCGAAAGTGATCATCCTCGCGCTGCAGTTTTTCTGCTGGAGCATCGGTGTCTACGGTTTCGTATTGTGGCTGCCGTCGATCCTCAAGGCCGGTGCGCAGATGGACATGATCGAAGCCGGCTGGCTCTCGGCGCTGCCGTATCTGGCGGCGGTGATCGGCATGCTGCTGGTGTCCTGGGGCTCGGACAAACTGCAGAAGCGCAAACGCTTCGTCTGGCCGCCGCTGTTGATTGCCTCGATTGCGTTCTACGGTTCCTACGCCTTGGGCGCCGAACATTTCTGGTGGTCCTACACCCTGCTGGTGATCGCCGGTGCCTGCATGTATGCGCCTTACGGACCGTTTTTCGCCATCGTTCCGGAAATCCTCCCGGCCAACGTTGCGGGCGGGGCCATGGCGCTGATCAACAGCATGGGCGCGCTGGGTTCGTTTGGCGGTTCCTATCTGGTTGGCTACCTGAACAGCTCCACCGGCTCGCCCGGCGCTTCTTACTTGTTGATGAGCGGCGCGTTGATGCTCTCGGTGGTGTTGACGATTTTCCTCAAGCCCGGCGCCAGTGACCGGGTCGTGACCAAGGCCGCTGCGCCACGGCCAGTGACGGCTCACCCTTGAATTTGAAGTTGAGAAGATGACGATGAAAAAGCAGGTCGTGCTGTACAAGAAACTCTCGCCGCTGTTGATGGCTCGCCTGCATGAGCACACCGACGTGACACTGATCGACAACCTCAACCCGGAGGGCATCGAACAACTGCGCGCCGCCCTGCCCCGTGCCCACGGCTTGCTCGGCGCGAGTCTGAAGCTGGACGCCGAATTGCTCGATCTGGCGCCCGATCTGCGGGCCATCGCCAGCGTCTCCGTGGGCGTCGACAACTACGACATCGATTACCTGACCGAGCGGCGCATCCTGCTCAGCAATACGCCCGACGTGCTGACGGAAACCACGGCGGACACGGGGTTTGCGCTGATTCTGGCGACAGCCCGGCGGGTGGTGGAGCTGGCGAATAGGGTTCGTGCCGGTCAGTGGAACCGAAACATCGGCCCGGTGCATTTCGGCACCGACGTGCACGGCAAGACCCTGGGCATCATCGGCATGGGGCGGATTGGCGAGGCGTTGGCCCAGCGCGGCCATTTTGGCTTTGGCATGCCGGTGATCTATCACAGCCACTCAGCGAAACCGGCGGTTGAGCAACGCTTCAATGCTCAGTACCGCAGCCTGGCGGAGCTGTTGCAACAGGCCGATTTCATTTGCCTGACTTTGCCGCTGACGGCTGAGACCGAAGGGTTGATCGGCGCTGAGGAATTTGCCTTGATGCGCCCCGAGAGCATCTTCATCAATATTTCCCGGGGCAAAGTGGTGGATGAAGCGGCGCTGATTGAAGCGCTGCGCGCGGGGCAGATTCGTGCTGCGGGGCTGGATGTGTTCGAGCATGAGCCGCTTAATCTTGATTCGGCGTTGTTAAAGCTGAACAACGTGGTAGCGACGCCGCATATCGGGTCGGCGACGCATGAGACGCGGGAGGCGATGGCCAGGTGTGCGGTGGATAATCTGCTGATGGCGTTGGCTGGGGAGCGGCCGAAGAATCTGGTGAATGTCGGGGCGTGGTCCGGGCGTCAGGATTTCGGCGTCTGTTAGTCAGCCTTCGCGGGCAAGCCTCGCTCCTGCGGGTTTCGCCGATCCTGTAGGAACGAGGCTTGCCCGCGAAGAGGCCGGCACTCACACACAAAACTGTCAGGCCCGCCGCGCTTCCAGCAAATCCGCCGCACACAAGGCAATCCGCCGGCAGGCATCCGCCAGTTTCACTTGATCCACCACCAACCCGATGCGGATATGCCCCGCCGCACTCGGCCCGAACGCCTCCCCCGCCAGTACCGAAACGCCATACCCTTCGAGTAAACGCTCGGCGAAGCCTTGGGCGCACAGTCCGGTCGGCCGTACATCCACCATCACAAACATCCCGCCATCCGGCCGGATCGGGCGAATCCCCGGGCAACCACTCAACCTGGCGCACACCAGATCGCGACGCAGGCGATATTCCTCACGCATCAGCGCCACTTCCGGCAGGTCGTCATCCAGCGCCACTTGCGCGGCTTTCTGCACAAAATCGGGAATGCCGAACAGCATGCACAACGACAAATGCACCAGGTGCTCGGCCAGCATTTTCGGGCCGATGGACCAACCCACGCGCCAGCCGCTCATGGCGTGGGACTTGGACAGGCTATTGACGGTCGCGGTGCGCTCGGCCATGCCTGGCAGGCTTGCCGGGCTGATGTGTTCGCCCTCGAACAAAAGATCGCTGTAGACCTCGTCACTGACCAGCCACAGATCATGGCGCACGCACAACGCCGCCAGCGCTTGCCAGGTCTTCAAGGACAGGCTTGCACCCGACGGATTGTTCGGACTGTTGAGCAACAGGACGCGGGTTTTCGGCGTAATCAGCGCCGCCACATCTGCCGGGTCAACGCGAAAGCCGTTCTCCGGCCGCACCGCCACCGGCACCACCTTGGCCGCGCAAGCGCCGAACACGCCTTCATAGGTCACGTACATCGGTTCGGCGACGATCACCTCATCGCCGGGATCGAGCAGGCATTGCGCAACCGAATACACCGCACACTGCGCCCCCGGAAACACGATCACATGATCGGCGTCCACCGCCTGACCACTTCGCTGTCGATGGCGGCGCGCGATGCTGCTGCTCAATCCGCGACTGCCGCGCACCTCCGGGTAGTGCGTGTCACCGGCCCGCAAGCTGTCGATGGCCGCCTGCACGATGGGCGGCGGCGTGTCGAAATCCGGATCGCCGATCGACAACAGCAGCACATCGATTCCTTGCTCGCGCAGTTCCAGCGCTCGGTCATGAATCTGCCAGGCTGCCGCTCCATCGCCGGCGATTCGTTGCGTCAAGGCTGAATAGCGCATGTGTTTCTCCTGTCGCGCGCGGACTCCCAGTCTCAACCCTATCTCAAATCACGAAACGCGCCACCATCGCATTCAAATCGACCGCCAGGCGTGACAGTTCATGGGTCGCGGCGCTGGTCTGATTGGCACCCGCGGCGGACTGAGTGGCGAGGTCGCGGATGTTCACCAGGTTGCGGTCGACTTCGCGGGACACCTGCGCCTGTTCTTCCGACGCGCTGGCGATCACCAGGTTGCGTTCGTTGATCAAGTGGATCGATTGGGTGATTTGTTCCAGTGCCACACCAGCGGCGCGGGCCATCTCCAACGTGCTCTGGGTGCGCTGATTGCTTTGCTGCATCGACGAGACGGCTTCGCCCGTGCCGTTCTGGATGCCGGCGACCATTTTTTCGATTTCCTGCGTCGATTGCGCGGTGCGATGGGCCAGGGCCCGGACTTCGTCCGCCACCACGGCAAAACCACGTCCGGCTTCACCGGCGCGGGCCGCTTCGATCGCCGCGTTGAGCGCCAACAGGTTGGTCTGTTCAGCGATGGCACGGATCACGTCCAGCACTTTGCCGATGTCGCGGCCCTGAGCGGCCAGGCCTTCAATCATCAACGAAGTGTTTTGCACGTCATGGGTCATGGTCTGGATCGCGTCGACGGTTTCCACCACGCGGTCACGGCCTTCGCGGGCGGCCTGGGTCGACTGGTTCGAGGCTTCGGAGGTCGACACGGCGTTGCGCGCAACCTCTTCCACGGCGGCGGTCATTTCGTTGACCGCCGTGGCGGCTTGTTCGATTTCGTTGTTCTGTTGTTGCAGGCCGCGCGACGCTTCCTGGGTCACGGTGCTCAATTCTTCAGCAGCGGCCCCCAGTTGCGTCGCCGAACCGGCGATCTGTTCGATGGTTCTGCGCAGGTTGTCTTGCATGACGGACAAGGCACCGAGCAAGCGCGCCGGTTCGTCCTTGCCGTCGATCTCGATGGGTTTAGTCAGGTTGCCACCGGCAATGGTTTCGGCCGCCTGCACTGCGCGATTTAGCGGCGTGACGATGCTGCGGGTCAGCAGCCAGGCCAGCAGCACAGTCATGAGCGAAGCGACCACCGACACCGCAATGATGCCGTTCACGGCGGTGTTGTAATTTTCTTCCGCGATAACACCGGCGGCCTTGGCGCCATCCTGGTTGTACGCCACCAGTTTATTGAGCTGTTCGCCCATCTGGTCGGTACCTTCCTTGATCCGCGTATTGATCAAGGTGCGCATCTCCTCCACCTTGTTCTGGCGCGACAGGTCCAGCATCTCGCGTTGCGCTTGCATGTATTTATCCAGCGTCGCGCTGAATACCTTATACAGCGCCGCTTCGTCCGGGCCCGCCGGCAACTCGGCATAGCTGGCCTGGGCCTTGCGCGCCTTGTCGGTGAGCACGGCAATCCGGGTTTCAGCTTCCTGCAAACTGGCCGGCTCGCGGTTGACCAGAATCCGGAACGACAAGATGCGCATGCGCAGGATGTTTTCGGTGACATTGCCCAAGAAGCCGACGCTGGGCAGTTGGGTACTGCCCATGTCGATCGAGGACTGGCGGATGATCGACATGCGATTGACCGCAAACACACCCAGAACGATGACAAGCAAGGCAATGAAGGCAAACCCCAAGAAGGCTCGAGGTGCGATATTCAGATTACGCAGGGACATAGGACGATACTCGGGTGATTGAGTCGGCGAGCGTCCTTGCGGTGATGGCGGAGTGGCGGGCGTTGGGGCACGCACGATTTCAGCCGGGCGCCACTGTTGTAATAGGTTTGTGTGCGCCTATTAGGTGTATCGGCTGGGGTGAGGCTTCTTGCAGGGCATGCAGAGAAATATTTTCAATGCTTCAGAGGTGACCCACTTACGGAACACCTGTTGAACCGTTCATTTCGAATCGTTGCGCTTCAGGAGCCATGCATTCAGCGCTTGGGCATAGCTCTGGCGTTCGGCGCACTCCATGGCGTAGAGATCGTCGTAAATGGTCAGATATTGGCCATTTAGCGCGTCATAGCATCCCGCTGCCAGTTCGAGCACCCGTCCCACCCCTTTTTGCGAGCCGTCCATTTCGCGACGCGCCCCCTGCATAGAACTGCCGGTGACCGGGCATGGCGTCATCAAGTCCGTCAGCAGACCACTGTTATCAATCAAGCCGGGGTAGAAGGCGAACGTCCGGACGCCGCGAGGCGCGGCGCGAACCGCCAGATCTTCAGTGAAACCGGTCAACTTGAACTTCGCGACGGTAAACGCCGAGGGAAACCCCTGCTGTGCACCGACCATCTGCAGGCTGTTGATGATCCTGCCGGTGCCGTGGAGGCTCATTCGAGTTAACGCTTGCTCACACCATGCATGGCTGCCCAGCATATGCGTGTCCACGACACGCCATTCAGGATCGCCATCGGCTATCCAGGCTTTACCGATCGGCCACCGGTTTTCTGCATGGTTGAGTAACAGACTGACCGGCCCCAGGTTGCGCTCGATGTCATCAAATGCCCGCGCGATTGAGTCCTGATCGGTGCTGTCGACACACAGCCCGAGCGCCTGGCAGCCGTCACGCTGCAAAGAGGTTACAGCGTGGTCCAACGCTTCCTGCTGACTGGCCTGCAACACAACCTGAGCGCCTTGCTTTGCCAATGCCCGCGCACAAAGCCTGGCAAACGGCTGATTCGCACCCGTAATCAGTGCGATTGTCCCCTTGAGGGATGGAAGAGCCGATGACATGCGAAAATCCCTGTCGCAATCTGAAACTTCGGAGCCTACGCAGCAAAAGACCTCCCGCCTACTGTCAGATATGACAGTAGACAAGCCTGCTTTTTGGCTGGCTGCTCGCGACTGGGGAGTCAGGCGTCATGCCTTTGCGCAGCGCCAGACCCGCGCAATATCACTGGCCCGATCACGTAACAACCGCGGTGCCTCAGTACAGGCCTGCTCGAGCGTCATCGGCCCGTTGGCCAAGGCAAACGCGGCATCAATGCCGTGTTCATACAGATCCTGATAACCCTCACCCAAGGTCCCCGCGATCACAATCACTGGCACGCCCTGCTCCCGGGCTATACGCGCCACGCCAAACGGTGTTTTGCCGCGCAAGGTCTGTGCATCGAAACGCCCTTCGCCGGTGATCACCAGGTCGGCGCCCTTCACGGCTTCAGCCAGCCCGACCAACTCGGCGACGACGTCCACGCCGGCCTTGAATTGCGCGTCCAGAAACGCCTTCGCCGCGAACCCCAAACCGCCCGCCGCGCCGCTGCCCGGTTCGTCCTTGACGTCTTTGCCCAAGGCCCGGGCGCACAGCTCGGCGAAGTGCCCGAGGGCAGCGTCCAATTGGCGGACTTGCTCAGGCGAGGCGCCTTTCTGCGGTCCAAAAATCGCGGAAGCACCGTGCGGACCGCACAGGGGATTGTTGACGTCGGCCGCGATGTCGAAGCGCACCTCGGCCACGCGCGGATCAATTGCACTGAGGTCGATGCAAGCCAGTTGCGACAACGCCAGACCACCCGGGGCCAGCGCTTGTCCTTGTGCGTCCAGCAACTTCACACCCAGCGCCTGCATCGCTCCGGCGCCGCCATCGTTGGTGGCACTGCCGCCGATGGCCAGGATCACCCGTTGCGCACCGGCATCCAGCGCGGCACGAATCAGTTCACCGGTGCCAAAGGTGCTGCTGACGCACGCATCGCGCTGCCCCGGCGGCACCAACTGCAGGCCGCTGGCCTCAGCCATTTCGATGATCGCGGTGTGGGTGTGCGGTAACCAGCCCCAGGCCGCATCGACCCTGGCCCCGAGTGGACCGCGAACGGGCGTCCGGCGCCATTCACCTTCGCACGCTGCGAGAATCGATTCGACCGTGCCTTCGCCGCCGTCGGCCATCGGGCATTTGACCAGTTGCGCATCAGGCCAGACCTGCGCCAGACCGAGGGCAATGGCATCGGCCACACCTTGGGCACTCAGGCTGTCCTTGAACGAATCGGGGGCGATGACGATTTTCATGCGAATTCTCCAGTTCCAATGCATTCCATGCTGCCAGCAGCCCTGCACAATAACGCCGGTCCGCTGCACAAGCGGGGGTGGCGTTTATTGTTCATTTCTACAAAACCTCCCGGCCTACACATTTGTTGTAGCAGCTGCCGAGCAGCGCGAGGCTGCGTTCGGCTGCGAAGCAGTCGTAAACCCGGCAGGCGCGATTTACCTGACACACCGCAGTGCATGATTTCACGACTGCTACGCAGCCGAACGCAGCCTCGCGTTGCTCGGCAGCTGCTACAGAAACGGGGTTCGGTCAGTCGGTTTGCGGGAGAAGTTGGACACCAAGATACAGTGCGAGCATGCCATCCAGTTTCAGCGGATCAACCCCGCTCAACTCGGCGATCCGTTCCATCCGATAGCGCAAACTGTTGCGATGAATCCCCAGCGCATCCGCACATGCCTGACTCTGCCCGTCGTGCTCGCACCAGCTGCGTAACGTCGCCAGCAGTTGGCCGTTGCCGTCCTTGGCGATGACTTTGCGCAGGGGTTTGAGCAGCTCATCCAGCGCGTCATCGTTGCGATGCCGCCACAGCATCACCGGCAACCGATAACGGGTGAGCGTGAGCAAACGCGAACGCGGCAACACATCGCGCCCATACGCCAACAAGTCGCCGACCCGTCGATAACAACGACGCAGCCCGGACAACCCATCCGCCTGCCCACCCACGGCTATGCGCAAAATGTTCCAGCCCAGGCCGTCGAGTTTTTCCAGCAGCCGTTCATTCTCGATCGCCTGACTCGCCGGTCGGCACCACAGCAACGACGACTTCGCCGAACTCACGCACCAACTGTCCGGGTAACGCGAAGTCAGCCAGGCACTGAGCGCATCCACCGTCTGCCCGGGACCGTGTTCCATGCCCAACTCGAACAGATAAGGCACCCGCGTCATTTGCGGTTTCAGACCCAATTGCTGCGCTTCATCCAGCAAGCGCGGCGAATCCCCCGCCTCACTCAGCAGCAACGCCAGCAGATCATCGCAACGCTGACGCCGCCATTGCTGCTCGGCCTGTTGATTACGCTGGCCCACCAACATTTCGGCGGTCATCCGCACCAGTTCGGCATAGGTGCGCAGTTGCTCGGGTTCACCGGTTATTCCCAGCACACCGATCAAGCGCTGATCGAGCAGCAGCGGCAAGTTGATCCCCGGCTGCACGCCTTTGAGATGAATCGCCGTCTGCGCATCGATCTCCACCACCCGCCCGTTGGCCAACACCAATTGCGCGCCTTCATGGCGGGTGTTGATGCGCTCCGGTTCGCCGCTGCCGAGAATCAATCCCTGGCTGTCCATGACGTTGACGTTGTACGGCAGGATGGCCATCGCCCGGTCGACGATGTCCTGGGCCAGGTCGTGATCGAGTTCGAACATATCGGGATCCTTGCAAGCGTGATGGGACGGGTTGTTCACCCGCACAGGGCTGGGTGGCAAACCCTGTGCTCAGGCACAAAGACAGCAACCCCGAGGGTGGCCGAGACTCTCTGGGCGATCAACGTTACCCTGCGCATCGCAAAAAATCATAATAAAGAGAGAGCCCGCCATGTCACAGAGCGCCGCCGCTACCCAGGCCATCGTTGACGACAAAAACGCCGTCTACAAACGCATTACCCTGCGTTTGATCCCCTTCATCTTCATCTGCTACCTGTTCAACTACCTCGACCGGGTCAACGTTGGATTCGCCAAACTGCAGATGCTCGACGCGCTGAAATTCAGCGAAACCGTGTACGGCCTCGGGGCCGGGATCTTCTTTATCGGCTACGTGCTGTGCGGCGTTCCGAGCAACCTGGCCCTGACCAAATTCGGCCCACGGCGCTGGATCGCGCTGATGATGATCGTCTGGGGCACGCTCTCGACCTGCCTGCTGTTCGTCACCACCCCGACCGAGTTCTACACCTTGCGCCTGTTCACCGGCGCGGCCGAAGCCGGGTTCTTCCCGGGCGTGGTGCTTTATCTTTCGCAGTGGTTCCCGACCTTCCGCCGAGGCCGCATCATGGCGCTGTTCATGTCGGCGATCCCGGTGTCCGGTCTGCTCGGCAGCCCGTTCTCCGGCTGGATCCTCAACCACTTCGCTGCGGGCCAGGGCGGTTTGGCGGGCTGGCAGTGGATGTTCCTGCTGCAAGGCATTCCGACCGTGATCCTCGGCGCCCTCGCCTATTTCCTGCTGAGCGACAGTTACGCCAATGCCAAGTGGCTGACGCCGTTCGAGCGTTCGGTGCTGGAAGCCGACCACGCCATCGATCTGGCCAACAAACCGAAAACCACCACCGACTCGCTGCTGGCCGTGTTCAAGAACCCGGCGATCTGGGCCTTCGGCTTGATCTACTTCTGCATCCAGAGCGGCGTCTACGCGATCAACTTCTGGCTGCCGTCGATCATCAAGAACCTGGGCTTCAGCGATAACCTGGTGATCGGTTGGTTGAGTGCGATTCCGTATCTGCTGGCCGCAGTGTTCATGTTGATGGTTGGGCGTTCGGCGGACTTGCGCAAAGAACGTCGCTGGCATTTGGTGGTGCCGATGCTGATGGGCGCGGTGGGTCTGTTGATTGCCGTGAACTTCGCGACTACCCCAGCCATCGCGATTCTCGGTTTGACCATCGCCACCATGGGTGCCCTCACCGGCTTGCCGATGTTCTGGCCGGTGCCGACAGCGATGTTGAGCGCGGGCGCGGCGGCGGGCGGTTTGGCGCTGATCAACTCCATGGGGCAGATGGCGGGCTTCCTGAGCCCGTACCTGGTGGGTTGGGTCAAGGACAGCACCGGCTCGACCGATGCGGCGCTGTATCTGCTGGCGGGCGTGATTGTTTGCGGGAGTATGTTGGCACTGCGCATGACGCGGACGTTGCGGGTGTAAGGCATGATCGTTTACACAAACTTCAGGACACCCTCGCCCGGGACGCTCCGCGTCCCTTTCCAGAGCTGGAACGCGGTGCGTCCCTGGAAGCATTCCCTTACTGCACGTGGGAACGATCAACAAAAAACGGCCCTTTCGGGCCGTTTCTCATTTTGCACATGCACGCACGCTTATGGGGTCAGACACACTTTTGCAACCACACAGGCTTTTTTGGCGAGGGAGTTTGCTCCCGCTGGGCTGCGAAGCCGCCCCAAAAGCTGCAACCGCGAGCTCTCAGGCACACCGCGTAATCCGGTTTACGACTGCTACGCAGCCGAACGGGAGCAAGCTCCCTCGCCACAGGTTTGTGCTCTCTTAAGTACCTGCTTTAACCCTGCTGACCAAAGTTATCCAGCACCCGGTTCGCTGTGATCTCCGCCATCATGATGCTGTTCGAAATCCCCAAAAGCGCATAACGCGACTCACCCTCCAGATGATCCACCAACTGGTGAACCATCACATCGACCGACGCCAGCGTTTCGACCAGATACACCGCCAGGGTTTCGGTCGTAGCCTCAGGGTCCACGGAAAACAGGGTACTGCATGTTCGCGGGGTGGCTTTGATGTCGGCGTTGGACGGGAAGTGGAAGTCGAGCGCTCGTTCGGCGGCTTCGTTGAGCTTTTTTGAATCGGGGGATTCGTAGGGGGAAACGTCATCCGTTTCTGGTGGGTTTGGTGTTGGTTTGAACATAGATGAAACTCCTAATTGAGACTGAGGAGCCCTCACCTTCGCTACCAAACGAAGGTGGTGGCCATACGCGGGTTGGTAGACCGGCAATTAGGACCCGGCGCCCCCGAAGGAGCCCTGCGCATGGCCACCATAAAACAGAGACCTTAAGAGGCCTTCAAATGGTGACGCTTTGCGCCTAATTGCCGGGCTACCAAACCCGATCACTGATATTCAGCGACGGGGAAACGATAAAACCCAGGCCCAAGGCGCACAAGCCGGCGGATTCTGGCGCAGTCGTAGGCAACGGCGCAAGGTTATGTAGCCTTAGTACGTGTCTGAAGGTGTCCGTTAAACATTGCTGTTTATTACGCACCTCACCTTGCCAATCCACAAAAAATCCCGGTAAAAACGCCAGATCTTTAAAGGATTTTTACCAATGAGCTCGATCCTCGACCTGGAGATCTTCGTCCGCACCGCCGACTCCGGGAGCATTTCCGCCGCCGCCCGCACTTTGGAACTCACTCCCGCCGCCGCCAGCATCGCCCTCAAACGCCTGGAAACCCGCCTCGGCATCCGCCTGTTCGCACGCTCGACGCGCAGCATGCGCCTGACGGAAGAAGGCCGGCGTTATCTGGAAAGCGTGCGTATGGCCCTGGCCGCGCTGGCGGAAGGTGAGCAAGCGCTCAAGCATCAAACTCAAGGCTTGAGCGGCGTGTTGCAACTGGCCGCGCCTTCAGATTTCGGGCGCAATGTGTTGCTGCCGTGGCTGGACGATTTCAAGCGCCAGCACCCGAATATCCAGCTGCAACTGCTGCTCAATGACCGCCACTCAGACCTCTTTCGCGAAACCGTCGACGTGGCGTTGCGTTTCGGGGTGCCCAGCGATTCAACGCTGGTGGCGTTGCCGATTCTGCCGGGGCATCGTCGTGTGGCCTGCGCCAGTCCTGAATACCTCGCTCGCAACGGCACACCGAAAACGCCGGCGGACCTCAGCGAGCACAGCGCCCTGCTCTACCTGCGTAACGGCCGGCCTTATAACAGTTGGCGTTTTAGTCGGCAGGATGAAGTGTTGGAGGTTGAGGTGCGCGGCGACTACCTCACCGATGACGGCGAAGTGGCCCGCCGCTGGGTGTTGGCCGGGCATGGCATTGCCTACAAAGCTTGGCTCGACGTTGCCGCCGATGTGAAGGCCGGGCGGCTGGTGACGCTGTTTGATGACTGGCAAGGCGAAAGTGTGCCGTTCAATTTGCTGTGTCCGCATCGGGTGCAGGTCTTGGAGCGGGTCAAGGTGTTGCAGGCGTTTCTGCAAGAGCGTTGTCATGCACTTTGCCGATAAATTCACTTTTCTGCGCGCAGACGTTCTGGTATTTGATTGAAGCTTTCCCACCGGCAAAAGGATTTCGTCATGAGCTATCGCACGCTGGGTCATTCGGGTTTACAGGTGTCGACCCTGACACTGGGCACCATGATGTTCGGCGAACAGACCAGCACCGAAGATTCCCTGCGAATCATCGACAAGGCCTGGGACCAGGGCATCAATTTCATCGACACCGCGGACGTCTACACCGGCGGCCGTTCCGAAGAGATCGTCGGCGAAGCGATTGCCGGCAACCGCCACGAATGGGTGTTGGCGACCAAGGTCGGTTTCGGCCCGGTCGACGGTCTGCCGAACCGCAGCGGGTTGAGCCGCAAGCATATCTTCAATGGCCTCGATGCCAGCCTGACGCGTCTGGGCACTGACTATCTCGACATCTATTACCTGCACCGCGAAGACCACAACACGCCGCTGGAAGTGACCGTGTCGGCGATTGGCGATCTGATTCGCCAGGGCAAGATCCGGTATTGGGGGCTGTCCAACTACCGTGGCTGGCGGATTGCCGAGGTGATTCGGGTGGCGGACCAGTTGGGGGTCGACCGGCCCGTGATCAGTCAGCCGCTGTACAACATCGTCAACCGTCAGGCCGAGACCGAGCAGATCACGGCCGCGCAAAACTATGGTTTGGGCGTGGTGCCTTACAGTCCGCTGGCGCGCGGTGTGTTGAGTGGCAAATATGCGCCGGACGTTAAACCCGACGCCAACAGCCGCGCCGGTCGTGCTGACAAACGCATCCTGGAAACCGAATGGCGGGTAGAGTCGTTGCGCATTGCCCAGCAGATTCAGCGGTACACCCAGGAGCGCGGCGTGGGCATTGTAGAGTTCGCGATTGCCTGGGTGTTGAACAACAGCGCCGTCACATCGGCGATTGTCGGACCGCGCACCGAAGAACAGTGGGATGCATACACCAAGGCGCAGGCGGTAAAGATCACGGCTGAAGATGAAGCGTTTATTGATTCGCTAGTGACACCGGGACATTCCTCGACGCCGGGGTTCAATGATGTGAGTCATTTTGTGTCAGGGCGCAAACCGCGTACCGCCTGATATTTTTCGCGAGCAGGCTCGCTCCCAAAGGAATCGCATAGATCCTGTAGGAGTGAGCCTGCTCGCGAAAGGGCCATAACAGCCAACATCTCCGGTGCCTGTTAGATAGCCATCGCGAGCAGGCTCACTCCTACAGGGATCGCGTAAATCCTGTGGGAGCGGGCTTGCTCGCGAAGGGGCCCTTGATCCCGAACATATCGCACTGCAATGGTGCAATCCCCAGCAAAATTCGCCCGCTTCCGTGACCCGCAAGTCCCGTTTTGACCCATTCTGGAAAATAAACCTGCCCTTCGTCGGTGCGTTTCCCCCTACAAGCGCTGTGCCTTTACCCTCTTCCAACCGATTGTCGAACAATTTCGCCACTTGACCTGCCCCGCTCTAGGATCTGGCCTAGACTCATTTTCGCGAGGTAAAACCGGTCAGTCATCTGGTGGTAAAAAACTCGAAACTTTCGGTCCTGCCCAAGGGTCAGGTTAAAGGTAGGGCCACAGCGACTGGTGCATTCCTTGCAATGGCTCCTTCACCCTTTCTGCATTAGCGCATGGGGCAGCACTTGCTAACCGATGCGAAGCGCGTTTGCGCCCGGCCACAGGATTTGGCCACGATCACCGTTGGTGCCAGACCTAGAATTAGATCAACAACACGGGAGATTCATATGATTAGTGCGGCTTTAGATATTCAGGGAGAGCGTGCTCATCAGCAGGTCGGCGAATCAAGCGCCGTGAATGCTCCGAGCGCCCAATCGATCAGCGTACCAGGCACCAAAACGCTATCACCGGCTGCCAGTCAGAACCCGAACAGAAAGAAAGTGTTGTTCGTTACCTCCGAGATTGCCGATCTGGTCAAGACCGGCGGTTTGGGCGACGTTTCTGCAGCGCTGCCCCGGGCTATGTCTCACCTTCACGATGTTCGGGTGCTGATCCCCGGTTACCCGCAAGTGCTGCACAGTGAAAACCCGATCCATATCATCGGTGAACTGGGTGGGCATGCCGCACTGCCACCCTGCAAGATCGGACGCATGGACATGCCGGACGGTCTGGTCATTTACGTGTTGATCTGCCCCGAACTCTACGAGCGCGAAGGTTCTCCCTACGGCGCCAACAACGGCCGCGACTGGCCGGACAACCACATTCGTTTCGCCCGCCTGGGCCTCGCCGCCGCCGATATCGCCGCCAATCTTGCACAAATTCACTGGTGCCCGGATCTGGTGCATGCCCACGACTGGCCAGCCGGCCTGGCGCCTGCCTACATGCACTGGCGTGGACAGCGCACCCCGACGCTCTTCACCATTCATAACCTGGCGTATCAAGGTGTCACCAGCCTGGGTTCGTGCCCTGAACTCGGTATTCCAAACCATGCCTTGCAACAGGAAGGCATGGAGTTCTACGGCAAGATGTCGTTCCTCAAGGCCGGCATGGCCTATTCGAGCCACATCACCACCGTCAGCGCCACCTACGCCCAGGAAATCACCACGCCGGCCTTCGGCTGCGGTCTCGACGGCTTTCTCGCCGCCAAGACCCAGCAAGGCCTGCTCAGCGGTATTCCCAATGGTATTGATGAAAGCTGGGACGCCGCCACCGACCCGCACCTGTTCTGCCCGTTCGGCATCGGCGACTGGGACGGCAAAGCGGTCAACGCCGCCCATGTCCGCGACCTGTTCGGCCTGGAAGACTCCGAAGGCCCGCTGTTCGCCGTGGTCTCGCGCCTGGTGTATCAGAAAGGCCTGGACCTGACCGAAGCGGTCTCCGAATACATCGTCGACAACGGTGGCCAGATCGCGATCATCGGTCGTGGCGAGCCGGAAGAAGAACAAGCCATGCGGGAACTCGCCCTGCGCTTCCCCGGGCAAATCGGCGTGCGTATCGGTTTTAATGAAACCGACGCCCGTCGCATGTTCGCCGGCAGTGATTTCCTGTTGATGCCGTCGCGTTATGAGCCTTGCGGCTTGAGCCAGATGTACGCCCAGCGCTTCGGCTCGCTGCCGGTGGCACGCAATACCGGCGGTTTGGCCGATACCATTGAAAACGGCGTGACCGGTTTCCTGTTCGACGAATCCACGGTCGAGAGCTATCAAGAGGCCCTGAGCCGCGCGTTCAAGGTGTTCGCCTTCCCCGGGCTGCTCAACGCCATGCGGTGCCGTGCCATGGCCGCGCCTTTCAACTGGTGCAAGGCGGTTGAACCCTACGCCGAACTCTACGAACAACTCGTCGCCAAAGCCCTGGGTAAATCGGGCAAACAGTAAAAAGAGGTTTTCAACGATGCCGTTACGGACCCTTGAGACCTGGCCCCACGGCGCAATCATGCTGGACGCAGAACACACGCGTTTTGCCTTGTGGGCGCCAGATGCGTATTACGTCACTGTCGAACTGGAAGATGGACAATCCTTGCCGCTACTGCCTCAGGCTGATGGTTGGTTCGTGATCAAGACCCGCTGCCCGGCGGGTATGCGTTACCGCTACAACATTGATGGCGAGCTGGAGGTGCCGGACCCGGCCTCCCGCGCGCAGGCCGGGGATATCGGCGATCAGAGCGTGGTGGTCGATCCACTCGCCTATCACTGGCAAAACAGCACTTGGACCGGTCGCCCCTGGAACGAGGCGGTGATCTACGAATTGCACGTCGGTGCGCTCGGCGGCTTCAGCGAGGTCGAGCAGCACCTGGCGCGCCTCGTTGACTTGGGCATCACCGCGATCGAACTGATGCCGCTGGCGCAGTTTCCCGGCGATCGCAATTGGGGCTACGACGGCGTTCTGCCCTACGCGCCCCAAGCGTCCTATGGCACGCCCGAACAACTCAAACACCTGATCGACACCGCCCACGGCCATGGCCTGGCGGTGATTCTCGACGTGGTCTACAACCACTTCGGCCCGGACGGCAATTACCTGCATCACTACGCCAAGGGCTTCTTTCGCGAAGACAAGCACACGCCCTGGGGCGCGGCCATCGATTTCCGGCGGCGCGAGGTGCGGGACTTTTTCATCGACAATGCGCTGATGTGGTTGCTGGAGTACCGCTTCGACGGTTTGCGCCTGGATGCCGTGCACGCCATTGAGAGCCCGGACTTTCTCCAGGAGCTGGCGCAACGGGTTCGGCAACAGACCGATCCGGCGCGGCATGTCTGGCTGACGGTCGAGAACGAACACAACCAGGCCAGCCTGTTGGAGGAAGGTTTCGACGCGCAGTGGAACGATGACGGCCACAACGCCTTGCACGTTTTGCTGACCGGTGAAACCGACGCCTACTACGCCGACTATGCCGACAATCCCACGGAAAAACTGGCGCGCTGCCTGAGCCAGGGCTTCGTATTTCAGGGCCACGTGACCCGCCACGGGACAACACGGGGCGAGCCCAGCGGTCACTTGCCGCCCAGCGCGTTCGTGCTGTTTTTGCAGAACCATGACCAGATCGGCAACCGCGCCTTCGGCGAACGTCTGCATCAACTGGCCAACCTCGACGCCTTGAAAGCGGCGACCGCGCTGTTGCTGCTGTCACCGATGATCCCGCTGATGTTCATGGGCGACGAGTTCGCCGCCGAAGAGCCGTTCCTGTTCTTTACCAGCCACCACGGTGAACTGGCGGAGCTGGTCCGCGAAGGGCGACGTAACGAATTTGCAGCGTTCAGCGCCTTTACTGATCCTCATACGCGCGAACAGATCCCCGACCCGAACGCGCAGCAGACCTTTGAAGCATCGCGGCCAAAACTGAGCGCCACCCGGCAATCGGCCATGCAGGGCCTGTATCACCAGCTGTTGCGGATTCGCCATGACCACATCATCCCGCATCTGCCGGGGGCTCAGGCCTTGGGGGCCGAGGTGCTGGCCGAGGGTGCGGTGACGGCGCGCTGGCGATTGGGCAATGGTAGTCAGCTGCGCATTGACCTGAACCTCAGCGACACGCCAGTGGTCCACTCCCCACAGGCCGACGCCAGGTTGTTGTTCGAATCTGCGCCTCAGTCAGCCGGCCTGTTGGAACAGGGCACCCTTGCCCCGTATTGCGCGCTAGTCAGCCTCACGGCCGCGGCCCCCTTGCTACCCCCGGATGGAGAGCGCCAATGAGTGATGCGCAACTGGAAATACTGGCCAGCCGTGCCGGTTTGGCCGTCGACTGGATCGACGCCAACGGCCGTCCGCAGAAAGTCGCCCCCTCGGTATTGCGTAACGTCCTGATCGGACTCGGCCACCCTGCCAGCACCGCACAGGAAATCGACGCCAGCCTGCTGCAATTGCAGCAAGTGCAACAGACCCGGCACCTGCCGCCGCTCATTACCGCCGACTTCGGTGTCAGCCTCGACCTCGCGCATTTCTTTGAGCCGGAAACGCCGTGCGAGATCCACCTTGAAGATGGATCACGGCTCAACCTGAAACTGGATGCCGAGGCGATGCTGCCCGGCCTGGTTCCGGTCGGTTATCAGCACGTCAGCATCGACGGACAATCTTTTACCCTGGCAGTGGCACCGCCCCGTTGCTACAGCGTCGGCGATGCCGTCGACACTCCGATTCCACGCACCTGGGGTCTCAGCGTGCAGTTGTACTCGCTGCGTCGCCCTGGCGATGGCGGATTCGGCGATACACAGGCGCTGGAAGACTTGGCCCGAGTGGCCGGCGAACGCGGTGCCGAGGCGTTGGCGATCAGTCCGCTGCACGCGATGTTCGGCAGCGACACCCAGCGTTACAGCCCGTATTCACCGTCCAGCCGGTTGTTCCTCAACAGCCTCTACGCTGCGCCGGGCGCTATTCTCGGCGAGCGCGCATGGCGTACCGCGATTGACGCCACCGGCCTCGCTGCCGAACTGCAACACCTGGAAGAACAGCCGCTGATTGACTGGCCCGTGGCTGCCGAAGCCAAGCATCGGTTGCTGCAAGCCTTGTACGAAGGCTTCGTTCAGGGCGAACACCCGTTGCATGCCGACTTCAGCAGCTTCCGCCACGCGGCCGGTGAAGCCCTGGAAAACCACTGCCGCTTCGAAGCCATACAAGAAGCCCGCGCCGCCAAGGGTGAAACCCTCGACTGGCGCGAGTGGCCGGAACAATGGCGCGACCCGCGCAGTGCTGCCCTCGCCGAATTTGCCGAAGAGAACGCCGGGCGCATCGGCTTCTTCGCGTTCAGCCAGTGGTTGATCACCCGCTGCCTGGAGCGTGCGCAAACCGCCGCCCGCAGCGCGGGGATGAGCATCGGCCTGATCGCTGATCTGGCGGTGGGTGCCGACGGCGGTGGCAGTCAGGCCTGGAGTCGCCAGGACGAACTGCTCGCCTCATTGACCGTGGGCGCGCCGCCGGACATTCTCAACCGCGCCGGCCAGGGCTGGGGCATTTCCGCGTTCTCTCCTGAAGGCCTGGTGCGTAACGGCTTTCGGGCGTTCATCGAAATGCTCCGGGCCAACTTCGCCCACGCCGGCGGCTTGCGCATTGACCACGTCATGGGCCTGCAACGGCTGTGGGTGATCCCCAACGGTTCACCGCCCGCCGACGGCGCCTACCTGTATTACCCGGTGGACGACCTGCTGCGTTTGCTCAGCCTTGAATCCCATCGTCATCAGGCGATCGTCCTGGGCGAAGACCTCGGGACGGTCGCCGATGGCCTGCGGGAAAAACTCATCGCGCGCGCAATCCTCGGCATGCGAGTGCTGCTGTTTGAACAAGACAATTCGCACTTCAAATCGATTCTCGACTGGCCGGACAACGCCCTCGCGACCACCAGCACCCATGACCTGCCGACGCTCAATGGCTGGTGGCATGGCCGTGATATCGACTGGAACGCCCGACTGGGCATGGTCGATGCCACGGGTGAAATAGAATGGCGCCAACACCGTGAACGCGAGCGTGAAGGCCTGCGTCGCGTGCTGAGCGAAGACCCGCAAAACTTCCGCGAAGAGTCCCATGAGACCGACCAGATACTGGACGCGGCGGTACGCTTCCTCGGTCATACCCGCGCGCCGCTGGTGTTGCTGCCACTGGAAGATGCCTTGGGCATCGAACAGCAAGCCAACCTGCCCGGCACCATCGATGCGCACCCCAACTGGTCGCGGCGCTTGCCCGGCGGCAGTGAAGCGCTGCTCGATGACGCGGACGCCGCCCGGCGCCTGGAATTGCTCGCCTGTGCGCGACTTCAGGCTGGCGAGCGTGACCAATGAATCATCCGTTAATACAACCGCTGCGCGCGACCCTGCGGCTGCAATTTCATAAAGGCTTCACGCTGGATCAAGCCGTGCCGCTGGTGCCGTACTTTGCCAGCCTGGGCATCAGCCACGTTTATGCCTCGCCACTGCTCGCCGCCCGTGCCGGGTCCATGCACGGCTACGATGTGGTGGACCCGACCACGGTCAACCCTGAATTGGGTGGCGAAGCGGCCCTGCGCCGATTGGTCGCAACCCTGCGCGAACACAAGATGGGGCTGATCCTCGACATTGTCTCCAACCACATGGCCGTCGGTGGCGGCGATAACCCGTGGTGGCTGGATTTGCTGGAATGGGGACGCCTGAGCCCTTACGGCGAGTTCTTCGACATTCAATGGCACTCGCCCGACCCGTTGATGGAGGGCCAGTTGCTGCTGCCTTTCCTGGGTAGCGATTACGGCGTCGCCTTGCAGGACGGCGCCCTGCCCTTGCGCTTCGATGCGCAGCGCGGCGCGTTTTATGTCGAGCACTACGAGCATCACTTCCCGATCTGCCCGGCGAGCTACGGTGAACTGCTGCGATCCGACGACGAACAACTCCGGGTTCTCGCGGACCGTTTCAGTGCCTTGAGCTACCAGACCGACGCCCATGGCCTGGCGGGTCCGTTGAAGGCGCAACTGCGTGAACTGGCCAGCGACCCCGCGCTGCTGCTGTGCATCCAGCAAAATCTCGGCGCCTACGATTCGCAAACGCCTGAAGGTTTCCAACGGCTGCACAACCTGCTCGAACGCCAAAGCTATCGCCTGGCCAGTTGGCGCACGGCAGCGGATGACATCAATTGGCGGCGTTTTTTCGATGTCAACGAATTGGGCGGCCTGCGGGTTGAACGTCCCGCCGTGTTCGAGGCAACCCACGCGAAAATTTTCGAACTGGTGGCTGAAGGCCTGGTCGACGGTTTGCGCATCGACCACATCGACGGCCTCGCCGACCCGCGTGGCTACTGCCGCAAACTGCGGCGTCGGGTCGATACCCTGTCGCCCGACCGGCACCTGCCAATCTACGTCGAGAAGATCCTCGGTGAAGGCGAAACCCTGCACCGCGACTGGTCGGTGGACGGCACTACCGGTTACGAATTCATGAACCAGTTGTCGTTGCTGCAGCACGATCCCGACGGTGCAAAAAATCTCGGTGAACTGTGGAATCGCTACAGCGAACGGCCCGCCGACTTCCGTCAGGAAGCGCAACTGGCGCGTCAACAGATTCTCAATGGCTCATTGGCCGGTGACTTCGAGAGTGTGGCCCAGGCGTTGCTGCAAGTGGCCCGGGACGACCTGATGACCCGCGACCTGACCCTTGGCGCGATTCGTCGGGCGTTGCAGGAACTGATCGTGCACTTCCCGGTGTACCGCACCTACATCAGCCCGCGTGGCCGATCTGCCGAAGACGATGTGTTTTTCCAGCAGGCCATGGACGGTGCACGGCAAACCCTCGGCGAGGCCGATTGGCCAGTGCTCGATTGCCTGGCCGGCTGGCTCGGCGGTGAGCCGTGGCGCAAACGCCCGGTGGGCCGTCAGCGCAAGATCCTCAAACATGCCTGCGTGCGGTTCCAGCAACTGACTTCACCCGCTGCCGCCAAGGCTGTGGAAGACACCGCGTTCTATCGCTCGGCGGTGCTGCTGTCGCGCAATGACGTGGGCTTCAGCACCGAGCAATTCAGTGCGCCGGTGACAGATTTTCATGCCGTCTGCATCAATCGCCTGGAACAGTTCCCGGACAACCTGCTGGCCACCGCCACCCACGACCACAAGCGCGGCGAAGACACCCGCGCGCGGTTGGCGGTGTTGAGTGAACGCAGTGCCTGGTACGCCGAGCAGGTCCCGCTTTGGCGAACACTCGCCCGGCCCTTGCGTGACGACGATCAGATGCCCTCGGCGGGCGATGAACTGATCCTCTATCAAGCGATTCTCGGCAGCTGGCCACTGGACCTGCGCGTTGACGATCAGCCCGCACTTGAGGACTACACCAAGCGTCTGTGGCAATGGCAACAAAAAGCCCTGCGTGAAGCCAAGTTGCAAAGCAGTTGGAGCGCGGCGAACGAGCCGTATGAAAAAGCCATGCAGGTCTTTATCGAGCGCCTGTTGCTGAGCCCGGAGGGTGAGCTGTTACGTGCAGCCCTTGGCAAAGCGGTTCAATCCATTGCCGCTCCCGGCGCGATTAACGGTTTGGCGCAAACCTTGCTGCGCATGACCGTGCCAGGGATCCCGGACCTCTACCAGGGCAACGAGTACTGGGACTTCTCGCTGGTGGACCCGGACAACCGCCGGCCGGTGGATTACGCCAGCCGCCAACAGACGATGCAGGTGCCGTTGAATCTGCCCGACCTGTTGGCCAACTGGCGTGACGGGCGCATCAAGCAAACCCTGATCAAGCAGGTGTTGAACCTGCGGGCCGAGCATGCGGAGCTGTTTCGGCGAGGGACGTATCAAGCCCTTGAAGTTGTTGGCAGCCAGGCCCACCAAGTGCTGGCCTTTGCTCGCGAATATCAGGGAAAACGGGCCATCGTGATCGTACCGATACGTTGCGCCCCGCTGCTGGAAAACAGTGCCGAACCACGGGTTGACGCGCTGGGCTGGGGCGATACGCGGGTCAAATTACCGTTCGCCGCCTCTGAGGAAAATCTGAAGGGACTTTTTTCAAGCACAACAGTCACACACCACAGGGAGCTGAACATCAGCGCCGCGCTGGGGGATTTCCCGGTCAATCTCTTTATTCAAACGTTTACCCAAGCTTGAGTTCAGTTCAGGAGTATTGCGATGAGTACCGACGATAAACGCGTTCGCGAATTTGCCTATCAAATCTGGGAATCGGAAGGAAAACCCGAAGGCCAGGAAGCCCGGCACTGGGAGATGGCGCGCAAGCTCGCTGAAGCCGAAGCCCTGGCCCCCAAAAGATCGCCCAAGGCTGCCGGCAGTAAAACGGCTGCCAAACCTGCTGCGGCCAAAGCCGCCAATGGCAAGGTCCCGGAGCCGAAAGCCAAGGCCAAGCCTGCTGCGGCCTCGAAGGTGATTCCGCCTGGCGAAAAAGCTGCCGAGAAGAAGCCTAAAGCAGCGCGCAAACCGCCTGCTGTCTGACGCCTCACTATCGCGTCCTGTTTGACCTCGTGGCCAGCCCGCTGGCCACCGTGGGCTCGCTCGCCCACGAATAACCTGTAGGAGCGAGGCTTGCCCGCGAAGGCGGCATGTCAGTCGATTCAAATGTGACTGAAACACCGCCTTCGCGGGCAAGCCTCGCTCCTACAAAGAATTCCCTTTTTGCAGGAGCATCTATGTCCAGTCCAAAGAAAGCCGCGCCAGAACCTCACGTCGAGGCCTCGCGAATCCGTGAAGGCTTGCCCTTCCCGCTGGGTGCGACCTGGGATGGTCTGGGGGTCAACTTTGCCTTGTTTTCCGCCAACGCCACCAAAGTCGAACTGTGCATCTTCGACGATACCGGCGAGGTCGAACTCGAACGCATCGAACTGCCGGAATACACCGACGAGATCTACCACGGCTACTTGCCCGACGCCCATCCAGGGCTGATATACGGCTACCGTGTCTATGGCCCATACGACCCGGCCAACGGTCATCGCTTCAACCACAACAAACTGCTGATCGACCCCTACGCCAAACAATTGGTCGGCCAGCTGAAATGGTCTGAAGCACTGTTCGGCTACACCATCGGGCATCCCGATGCCGATTTGAGTTTCGATGAGCGCGACAGCGCGCCGTTTGTCCCCAAGTGCAAGGTGATCGACCCGGCGCACACCTGGGGCCACGACCATCGCGTCAGCGTGCCGTGGGACAAGACGATCATTTATGAGACGCACGTGCGCGGCATCAGCATGCGTCACCCTTCCGTCCCCGAGAACGTGCGTGGCACCTTCGCCGGGTTGATGGTCGATGACGTGCTGGAACACATTCGTAAACTCGGGGTGTCGTCGGTGGAGTTGCTGCCGATCCACGCCTTCGTCAACGACCAGCACCTGCTGCACAAAGGCATGACCAATTACTGGGGCTACAACAGCATCGCGTTCTTCGCCCCGGACCCGCGTTACCTGGCCAGCGGCAAGATCGCCGAGTTCAAGGAGATGGTCGCGCACCTGCACGAGGCCAATCTGGAAGTGATCCTCGACGTGGTCTACAACCACACCGCCGAAGGCAACGAACAAGGTCCGACCCTGTCCATGCGCGGCATCGACAACGCCTCGTATTACCGCTTGATGCCCGATGACAAGCGCTACTACATCAACGATTCCGGCACCGGCAATACCCTCGACTTGAGTCACCCGTGCGTACTGCAAATGGTCACCGACTCCTTGCGCTATTGGGCCACGGAAATGCACGTGGACGGTTTCCGCTTCGACCTGGCGACCATTCTCGGGCGCTACCACGACGGGTTTGATGAACGTCACAGTTTCCTTGTAGCCTGCCGCCAGGACCCAGTGCTGCGTCAGGTGAAAATGATTTCCGAACCCTGGGATTGCGGCCCCGGCGGTTATCAGGTCGGTGGTTTTCCGCCGGGCTGGGTCGAGTGGAACGACAAGTTCCGCGACACCGTGCGCGCCTTCTGGAAAGGCGATGACGGGCAACTCGCGGACTTCGCCAGCCGCATGACCGCGTCCGGCGAGATGTTCAATCAGCGCGGTCGGCGGCCCTACGCCTCGTTGAATTTCATCACCGCCCATGATGGTTTCACCCTTAACGATCTGGTGTCGTACAACGACAAGCACAACGAAGCCAACGACGAGAACAATCAGGACGGCAGCAACAACAACCTGTCCTGGAACCACGGCGTCGAAGGCCCGACCGACGACCCCGAAATCAATGAACTGCGTCAGCGGCAAATGCGCAATTTCTTCGCCACGCTGCTGCTGTCCCAAGGCACACCGATGCTGGTAGCCGGCGACGAATTCGCCCGGACCCAGGAAGGTAACAACAACGCCTATTGCCAGGACAGCGAGATCGGCTGGGTCAATTGGGACCTGAGCGAAGACGGCAAGGCCTTGCTCAAGTTCGTCAAACGCCTGATCAAGTTGCGTCTGGCCTATCCGATCCTGCGTCGCGGGCGCTTCCTGGTGGGCAATTACAACGAGGATATCGGCGTCAAGGACGTGACCTGGCTCGCCCCGGATGGCAGCGAAATGTCCACCGAACAATGGGAAGAAGCCCACGGCCGCTGCCTCGGCATGTTGATGGACGGCCGCGCCCAGGAAACCGGTATCCGTCGCAAGGGCGGTGACGCGACCCTGTTGCTGGTGGTCAACGCGCACCACGACATCGTCAACTTCACCTTGCCGGAAGTGCCGGACGGCTATCACTGGACGTGCATGGTCGACACCAATCAACCGTCGATTCGCGGGCAGGAACGCTTCGAGTTCGGGCACGAGTATTCCGTCACCGGCCGTTCGCTGCTGCTGTTCGAATTGCAGCATGAGGAAGAAGAGTGAAATGGACCTTCAAGCCTTTCTCGATCGCCAGCCACCGGACTACGCCAATACTCAGGCGCTAGGCCGGTGCCTACAGGCGCTGGTGGAGGCTGGACTCGATCAGCTTCCGCTGCCGGGCGGCGGCCAGACGCTGGAGCGATTCCAGCGGTTGGCCGCAGTCGGTGGGCATGACCTGGGGTTGTGCAAATTGTACGAAG
Source organism: Pseudomonas sp. LBUM1669 (assembly GCF_059695705.1). Classification (NCBI taxonomy): domain Bacteria; kingdom Pseudomonadati; phylum Pseudomonadota; class Gammaproteobacteria; order Pseudomonadales; family Pseudomonadaceae; genus Pseudomonas; species Pseudomonas sp. LBUM1669. Next base: position 3,483,098 of record NZ_CP166784.1, read on the forward strand.
GCCATACCGATGCGCTGGCGATCATCCAGCAACTCGGTGGCTCGCCAACGCCGGGTAGCACGTGGGGCATGTGGGCCGCTGAACCTCCACAGGCGCGGGTGCGCGTCCGTCCGCAAGGTCACATGGTGGTGCTGAACGGACGCAAGGCCTGGTGCTCGGGCGCGACGGTGTTGAGTCATGCATTGCTCACGGCCTGGGATCATCAGGACTGCCAGCAACTGGTTGCGGTGGCGCTGGATCAACCCGGCGTGACCATTACCGATGAGGGCTGGCAAGCCGTCGGCATGGGCGCCACTGGCAGCGTCGAAGTGGTGTTCGAAGGCGCCGAAGGACAAGCCATCGGCTACCGCGGCGATTACCTGGATCGGGTCGGTTTCTGGCAGGGCGGCATCGGCATTGCAGCCTGCTGGTACGGTGCGGCACAGAGCATTGCCGAACGCCTGCGCAGCCATTGCGCGCAACGTGAAGAACCCCACGCCCTCGCCCACCTCGGCGCCGTCGACAGTGCGCTGCATGCCGCTGCCGAGGTCTTGTGGGTCAGCGCACTGATGATCGACGCTGCTCCACTGGACGACGCCGAACTGCTGGCCCGACGCGTCCGGGCGGTGGTGGAACACGCCGCTGAACAAGTCCTGTTGCACGTCGGCCACGCCCTTGGTGCAGGTCCCTATTGCAAGGATCGGCAATTCGCTCGATTGATCGCCGACCTGCCGGTGTTCCTGCGCCAAAGCCACGCCGAACGGGACCTCGCCGCCCTCGGCCAAACCGTCATTACCGGAACATGGACGTTATGAAAACCAACCTTATCGTCGGCCAGGGCACGCCGCTTCATAGGTGGCAGACCTCCAGCCACTTGGCGCAGTTACCGGTGATCGACATCCTGAGCCTGGTGCCGGAAGGCGCCCGCGCAGTGATCATCGCCCCGCACCCGGATGACGAAGTGCTGGGCTGCGGTGGTTTCCTTCAATTGCTCGCCGCCGCCGGCCGACCCTTGCAATTGATCTCGGTCACCGATGGCAGCGCCAGCCATCCCGGCTCCGAGCGCTGGCCGGTGGAGCGCCTGAGCGCGGTCCGGCCTCAGGAGTCGGTCGAAGCCTTGCGGCGTCTCGGCCTGCCACTGCACAGCCTGAAATGGCTGCGCGGCGGATTCAAGGACAGCCAGGTGGCTGATCGAGAAAGCGAATTGAGCGAATTCATCGAACGTCACTTGCACCCCAACGACGTGGTATTCACCACGTGGCGCGAGGACGGCCATTGCGACCACGAAGCCGTGGGCCGGGCCAGCGCCACAGCGGCGAAACGCGCTGGTGCGACCGTCTATGAATTGCCCGTATGGACCTGGCACTGGGCGGCACCTGAAGACAGTTTCGTGCCGTGGCACCGGGCGCGGAAAATCCTCCTCGCCCCGCACCTGGTCGCGCGCAAACGCCACGCGATCCACGCGTTTGCCAGCCAATTGGAGGGTGACCCGCAAGTCGGCTTGCCGCCCGTGCTGGCGCCCTATGTGCTGGAGCGACTGTTGCAACCGTTTGAAGTGGTGTTTGTATGAGCGTCGACGACCGTTATTTCGACGGTCTGTTTGCCGGCAACGATGATCCCTGGTCGTTCCGTCAGCGCTGGTATGAACAGCGCAAACGCGCAATCACCCTCGCCGCACTGCCCCGCCCTCACTATCGCGCGATCTTCGAACCCGGTTGCGCCAACGGCGAGCTGAGCTTTGAGCTGGCCAGCCGCTGCAATCGTCTTCTGTGTTGCGACACCGCTGCCGCAGCCGTGACGCTCGCTCGCACCCGACTCGGCCCGTTCGACCACGCCGAAGTCCGCCACAGTCGCTTGCCTGCGGATTGGCCAGAGGAAAAATTCGACCTGATCGTGCTTAGCGAAATCGGCTATTACCTCGACGCCGACGACCTGAAACGCCTGATCGAACAGGCCGGACAATCGCTGACCGCCGACGGCCAACTGCTGGCCTGCCACTGGCGCCCGCCCATCGACGGCTGTCCGTTGAATGCACGTCAGGTCCATGACTTGCTGCACGAACATTTGCATTTACCGCGCCTGGTCCTGCATCAGGAAGCGGATTTTCTACTGGAACTCTGGAGTCGTGAACCACGCTCCGTGGCGGCTCTGGAGGGCTTGCGATGATTGGTATTCTGATCCCCGCGCATAACGAAGAAGACTTGCTCGAAGACTGCCTTGAAGCGGCCCTGCTCGCCGCGCAACACGAGCGGCTTGGCGGTGAAACCGTCGAGGTGCTGGTGGTGCTCGACAGTTGCACCGACCGGTCCTCGGAGATCGTCGGTGCTTACCCGGTGCACAGTCTGGCGATCGAGGCGCGTAATGTCGGTCAGGCTCGCGCCGCAGGCGCACGGTTTCTGCTGGAGCGCGGGGCACGCTGGATTTCCTGTTCCGATGCCGACAGCCGTGTGGCGCACGATTGGCTGGTGGCGCAACTGGCCCTCGACGTCGATGCGGTGTGCGGCACTGTCACGGTGGAGGCGTGGCACGAGTCGTTCGATGAGTCGGCTCAGATTCGCTATCACCAGCACTATCAGGCCCGCGACGGTCATCGGCACATTCACGGGGCAAATCTGGGCATCAGCGCTGACGCCTATCAGCGCGCCGGGGGATTCGAACCGCTGGCGTGTGACGAAGATGTGCAATTGGTGCGGCAACTCGAACGCTGTGGCGCAAACATAGCCTGGAGCCATCACCCGCAAGTGCTGACCAGTGCTCGACTGGACAGTCGCGCACGCGGTGGTTTTGGCGATTATTTGCGAGACCTGGCACAGGCTGGTTAAAAAAAACCGGATCAGATCACACCGCTACGCGACGAACAGCCTTACTTGAGCAATACTCTGCTCGCGGCAATCCAGGGTATGGAGCGCTGCACATTGCTATCAAACAGAACAAGGACGTAGCGCGATGAAACCCGTTTCCCTCATCGAAAGCAGCTTGCCGGGACAGGTCTGGAACAGCGCCCTGCAACTGGACAACATCCCCGTCATCAACACCGAGACCCTGGTCCCCACTGGCGCACGTGCCGTGGTGATCGCGCCGCATCCTGGCGATGAAGTGGTCATGTGTGGAGGCTTGCTTCAGCTCCTTTCTTCCTTGGGTCATCCCCTGCAATTGATCTCGATCACCGATGGCAGCTCCAGCCATCCGGGCTCGCAACAGTGGTCAGAGAAGCGCCTGAGTGTGTTTCGCGGCCAGGAAAGCGTCGAAGCCTTGCGCCGGCTCGGTTTGCCGATGCACAGCCTGAAGTGGATTCGCGGCGGCTTTACCGACAACGCCCTGGCCAAGCGTGAAACCCAATTGACCCAATTCATCGCCCGTTACTTGCGCCCCGGCGACGTGGTGTTCAGTACCTGGCGCGAAGACGGCACCTCGGATCATGACGCCGTCGGCCGCGCCAGCGCCCATGCGGCGAGCATGGTCGGTGCGACGCTCAACGAGCTGCCGGTCTGGGCCTGGCACTGGCCGACCCGTGATCTAGGACTGTTCCCCTGGCATCGTGCGCGCAAAATACGCCTCGACACCTGGACCGTCGCACGCAAAAGCCACGCCACCCACGCCTACGCCAGCCAGCTCGACGGCGAACCGGCCATCGGCATCGCGCCGCTGCTGCCCCGGGTGATTCTGGAGCGCATGCGCTTGCCCTATGAAGTTGTCTTCGTCTGATGACATTCCCACCCAACACAAAGCCCCTGTGGGAGCGGGCTTGCTCGCGAAGGCTGCCTGACATTCAACTAATGTGCTGACTGTCAGACCGCTTTCGCGAGCAAGCCCGCTCCCACAATTGATGGGTGTCGCTCAAACTGAACTGCCCGCCGCTGCATCAGTCGCATGCATAAGCAGCCCAGATTCAGAGGAGTGAACGTGACCAGCGATTCCGAGCAGCGAGCCGTTGAATCAGTACCCTTGGACTCGCCCCCGGCGATTCATCGATTGAGGGTACTGACGGTCAACACCCACAAAGGGTTTACCGCCCTCAACCGGCGTTTCATCCTCCCGGAGCTGCGTGAAGCGGTGCGCAGTACGTCAGCCGATCTTGTATTCCTGCAGGAAGTAGTCGGCGAGCACGATCGGCATTCTTCCCGTTACAACGACTGGCCGCAGACCTCGCAATACGAGTTCCTGGCCGACAGCATGTGGAGCGATTTCGCCTACGGTCGCAACGCCGTTTACCCCAACGGCCATCACGGCAACGCCCTGCTGTCGAAATACCCGATTCGCGAACACCGCAACCTCGACGTCTCGATCACCGGCCCCGAACGGCGTGGATTGCTGCACTGCGTACTGGACGTGCCGGGGCACACTGAGGTCCATGCGATCTGCGTTCACTTGAGCTTGCTGGAAAGCCATCGCCAGTTGCAGCTCCAACTGCTCTGCCTACTGCTCGAATCCCTGCCCGACGATGCGCCGGTGATCATTGCCGGCGACTTCAACGACTGGCAGTTGCAAGGCAACGCCGCCCTGGCCCGGCGCGATTACCTGCACGAAGCATTCGAACGCCACAACGGCCGCCCGGCGAAGACGTACCCGGCGCGCTTTCCTCTGCTGCGCCTGGACCGGATCTACCTGCGTAACGCCAGCAGCCACAACCCGCGAATTCTCGGCAATAAACCCTGGACGCACCTGTCGGATCACTTGCCGTTGGCGGTGGAAGTGCATCTGTGACGGGTCAACACCGCAGCGATGGTGAGCGATAACAACAGGCTCCACGACATTGTCCGGTTCATGTCATTCCCCTCTCTGCTCAGCGGCTTCTTCAACGCAATCGCCACGTCAGGCAGATGACACTGAGTTGGGTTTACATTGATTTCGCTCCAGTCCCTGCGCTGGGCAAGCCGCCCGAATCTTGTGGCTGAATATTCCGCCTGGTTGCGGCCTGCCCTTTTCGCCAGACAGACAAACCGGTGCGGGGGTACGGATTACCTTGCGCTCATTTCAGCGCTGCATTACTGACAGAATTGAGACACAGACATCGCCGGACAGCATGCCCTGAACCTTGCCAATACAGACCGATAGCCCGCTATCCAAAGGCTCTTGAACGAGGGGTTTTTGACGAATTTTCGAACAAACAAGAACTTAGATGTGTGCCGGAAATCAGTCACTTGCGAGCCATAAAATACACATACCACTTATCGGCCATTTTCTTGACGACCTGTCAAGGGTCTTCTTAGCTTCACGTTACTACCCCCGGAAACTCCACCCGGGGCAAACCTCCAGACACCCGCGAAATCGGGCGGCCAGCGGCTTGCCTCAATCCATTCGGTCGCCCCTCATTCGGGGTAGGAGAGACGCCAAAGCGAGATACGGCATGCGATTGCAAGGTAGACCCCCATGAAAACTTCATTCACCCAACAAGAGATCAAAATCACTTTTTGCACTGTCTCGAGTTCACTGCTGCTGTGTTCGTCCATGGAGGTGCAAGCAGGTCCCGCAGAGGATAAAACCACCCCCTGGTATCGCCAGGATATTCCGGTAATGACCTTGCCCACGGTCAATATCACCGCCCCTTACCCCGGCCACTTCAGCGCCGCCTCCGATACACGAAGTTCACGCCTGACCATCGAAGATGCCGCGCCTTCGGCCTGGGATCAGCTGTACGGGCAGGCTTCGCGACAAGCACAAACCGATTTCATGGCGCAGGGTTTTTCCAGTCCTGGCAGCACCGAATTCAAAGGCCCGGCGATCCTGACCCTGCAGAGCGGTAGCGGCCACACCCAGCGGGTCGGCCTGATCGGCGGGATGACTCAGTTACAAGGCAACAGCAACGGTCTGTTGACCAGTCGCGCACTCGCCGACCCTGCCAACGACACCCTCAACCTTCAAGGCCAGAGCCTCGGCGCCTACTGGAGCCTGACCGGGCCACAGGGCTGGCACGTGGATTTGACGGCCAGTGGCGGCCGGGTCAACGGGTACAGCCGTAACGACCAGGGCGCACGGATGGCGACCGAAGGCAGCGCGGTGACGTTGTCGGTGGAAGGCGGCTTTCCGATTGGCGTGAGCGATAACTGGGTGGTCGAACCGCAAGCGCAGTTGATCAATCAGCGCGTCACCCTGGATACGCCCTATGCTGGCTCAAACAATGCGTCGTCCAGCGAGCTGACGTCCTGGAGCGGCCGGGTCGGCGCACGGTTGAAAGGTAATTACGAAATCAATGGCCTGGGGGTCGAACCCTATGTGCGAACCAACTTGTGGCACACCGTGTACACCGGCAACACGGTAACCCTTGATCAGGTCGACAAGATCAGCAGCAGTCGCAATTCATCGACGGTCGAGGTGGGTTTGGGACTGGTGGCCAGAGTCACGCCCGCAGTGAGTCTGTACGTCAGCGCCGATTACAGCAGCGATGTGGATGAAAATGATTTGAACGGGTTGATTGGGAGTCTGGGTGTGCGGATGCGGTGGTGATTGGCTGACGTCAAGATATGTTTTGTCAGATCCGACGCCTTCGCGGGCAAGCCTCGCTCCTACAGGATTTGTGTCGTTCGCAATTTTTATGATCGACACCAAACCTGTAGGAGCGAGGCTTGCCCGCGAAAGCGGTTCTAGATCAACCTTCAGGACTCAGGATCAACACCGCCAACGGTGGCAGATTCAACACCAGCGAAAGCGTCTGCCCATGGCTCGGCTCTTCCTCGGTAAACGCCCCGCCGCTGTTGCCATAGTTGGACCCGGCGTACATCGCCGCATCGCTGTTGATCACCTCGCCCCAGCGCCCGGCGAACGGTACGCCGATGCGATAGGCCTGACGCGGCACCGGCGTGAAGTTCGCCACCACCAACACCGGCCGGCCTTCCTTGCTCCAGCGCAGGAACGCGTAAACGCTGTTGATCGCATCATCGCCGATCAACCATTGGAAGCCTTGCGGCGCGTCGTCCTGGTCATGCATCGCCGGCTCAGCGCAGTACAGCCGATTGAGGTCGCCGACAAGTTTCTGCACACCTTTGTGTTCCGAGTATTGCAGCAGGTACCAGTCCAGTTGCTGATCGTGATTCCACTCGCGCCACTGGCCGAATTCGCAGCCCATGAACAGCAGCTTCTTGCCGGGATGCGCCCACATGAAGCTCAAATAGGCCCGCAGGTTGGCAAATTTCTGCCAGCGGTCGCCGGGCATCTTGTCGATCAGCGAGTGCTTGCCGTGCACCACTTCATCATGGGAGATCGGCAGGATGAAACGCTCGGACCAGGCATACACCAGGCCGAAACTCAGCTCGTTGTGGTGATGGGCGCGGTACACCGGATCCTGCTGAATGTAATGCAACGAATCGTGCATCCAGCCCATGTTCCATTTGTAGTCAAAGCCCAGCCCACCCTGTTGCGTGCTTTGGCTGACGCCCGGCCATGCGGTGGACTCCTCGGCAATCACCAGCGCACCCGGCGCTTCCAGGTTGACCACGTCGTTGAGGTGACGCAGGAAGTCGATGGCTTCCAGGTTCTCGCGCCCGCCGTGACGGTTTGGCACCCATTCCCCGGCCTTGCGCGAGTAATCGCGATAGAGCATCGACGCCACGGCATCGACCCGCAGGCCATCGACGTGGAAATGCTTGAGCCAGTGCAGTGCCGAGGCCAGCATGTAGCCGTGCACTTCGGTGCGGCCCAGGTTATAGATCAGCGTGTCCCAGTCCTGATGGAAACCTTCTTGCGGATTGCCGTATTCGTACAGCGCGGTGCCATCGAATTGCGCCAGGCCGTGGGTATCGGTGGGGAAATGCGCCGGCACCCAATCGAGGATCACGCCGATGTCCGCCTGGTGGCAGGCGTTGACGAAGGCCGCGAAGTCTTGCGGCGTACCGTAGCGGGCGCTCGGGGCGAATTGCGACAGCAACTGATAACCCCAGGAACCGCCGAACGGGTGTTCCATGATCGGCATCAGTTCGATGTGGGTGAACCCCAGCTCCTTCACGTAAGGAATCAGCCGCTCGCCCAGCTCGTGCCAGGTGTACTGGCGCGCCACTTCACCCAGATCGTCCAGTTCGCATTGCCACGAGCCGGCGTGCAGTTCGTAGATCGACAGCGGCGCACTCGGCTGATGACGGTCGCCCCGGGACTGCATCCACGCCTGATCCTGCCAATCGATGTTCAACGGTGAGGCGACTTTTGACGCGGTATCCGGTGGCAGCGAGGTGGCCAGGGCCATCGGGTCAGCCTTGAGCGGCAGAATGCCCTGGGCGCCGAGGATTTCGTATTTGTAGGTTTCCCCCGCCTGCAAACGCGGGATGAACACTTCCCAGACCCCGGTGGGATGGCGCAGGCGCATCGGGTGCCGACGACCGTCCCAGTTGTTGAAGTCACCGACCACCGACACCCGTTTGGCATTCGGCGCCCACACGGCGAAACGCACGCCGTCGACTCCGTCCACCGACTTCAGTTGCGCGCCAAGGCAGGCGCTGAGGTCGCGGTGATTGCCTTCGGCGAACAGGTACAAGTCCATCTCGCCGAGCAGCGGGCCAAAACTGTAGGGGTCCTCGGACACCTGTTCGCCACCGGCCCAGCGGGTGCGCAGCAGATACGGCTGAGCCCGATCGAAGTGCCCGACAAACAGGCCAGGCGTCTGGGTGGCCTCAAGGTTGCCGAGTTCTTCCCCGGAGTCCCTGGCCAGTACCTGCACGCTCAGCGCGTCCGGCAGATAGGCCCGAATGAATTGCCCACCTGCGTCATCGCCGTGAGGGCCGAGAATTGCAAAAGGGTCGTGATGTTCAGCGCGTACCAGCGCGTCGATATCCCGCGATCTGGGCAGCAGCGCTTCTTTAGCGTGACCCTGTTCCTTGTTCGAGAAACTCATAACTACTCTCCACCAAGATCGGAAAAGGGTTTAAGCCCACTCAATAATCCATACAAACCGTGCAATGGCACCGGCAGCCACGTGGGGCGATTTTCAGCCTCATAGGCCACCTCATACGCCGCCTTCTCCAGCCCGAACAACGCCAACGCGGCGTCCTCGCCTTCCGGATCTTGCCACGCATGAGCAAGACTAGCTGCCGCCAGCCGATAAGCGTCGACAAATGCCAGTTTTGCTTCATTCAAATAGCGGTCGGCGACCCGTTGCCGTGCCGCTCGGGCTTCGGCGGTGTTGTCGACGTTGTGCACGTTGATCGCCATCGCCGCGGCGTAATCGAAGGAGCGCAACACGCCGCTGACATCTTTATAGGGGCTGTGCTTGCCGCGTCGCTCGCTGAGCGGCCGTGCCGGTTCGCCTTCGAAATCGATCAAGTAAGCGTCGCCCTTGATCACCAGCACCTGACCCAGGTGCAAGTCACCATGGACGCGAATGCGCAAGCCGCCCACGGCTTTTTTGCCCAGGTCCTGCACATGACCGAGGATGGCTTTTTTGTTGTCCAGCAAACGAGTGACCAGCGCTTTGTCCGCCGGGTTCAGTTCGCTTTGATGCTGTTTGAGCAACTTCAGCGAGTGCTCCAGTTGCGCCGCGACGTCTTTGGCCGAGGCCAGGGCATCTTTTTGCGTGGTGACCTGCGGGGCGAAGTCCGGGTCATCGGTCGGGGCCGCCAGCACCTGATGCATCTCACCCAGCCGTTGGCCGAGCATGCCTGCGAAGTCTTTCAGCTCACCGAGGGCGTTGTAGTGCTGCTCCTGCTCGGACATGGCGTCCGCCAGTTCGTCGCGCAGTGCCCGTTCGAGGTTGTTCTGGGTCCACTCCCAGGCATCGCCCTGATTGCTCAAATAGCCTTGGGCGATCATCAGCAGATTGTCTTCGCCCTTGGCGTCGCGGCGAACCACCGACCCCAGCAATGGCGAGATGTTGCTGAAACCGGCATTGGTCAGGTACGCGCTCATTTCCAGTTCCGGGTGCACACCCGAGGCGACCTTGCGGATCAGCTTCAGGACCAGGCTGCTGCCGATCACCACCGAACTGTTGGACTGCTCGGCGGACAAGTAGCGCACTTCCGATTCGGCCGTCAGCCCCAACTTGGCCAGCTCGGCGGTCGGCTCGAAACGAATCTCGCCGCCATCGGACGGCAACACGGCGTTATCCTGCATGCCTTGCAGCACCGCGCGGATAAAGTTTTCCAGGCTGAACGCGTCGGTGATCAAACCCACTTGAGGACCACGTCGTACCCGAGACAGTGCCAGTTGCTGGGGCAACGCCGGCCCGACCTGATCATCGGCAATGAAGCCGAACGGCAACTGGTAACGGCTGGTCTGGCCGCCGCTGGTGACTTCGATTTCACTCAAAAGCACCGGGTGCAGCGCATCGCCGAAGCGCACACCGTAGGCCAGGTTAACCTTCTCGATGGCCGCGTCCTTGCCGGCGAACCAGCGGCGGTTTTGCAGCCAACTCGGCAAGATACCCTGCTCCAGCGTGCCGCGTGACGGCGCTTCGAGCAGTTCTTCCATGCGCTTTTTCAGCACCAGGGTGGTGAAGTCCGGCAGGCTTTGCGCCGGTTCTACGTGCCAGCTAGGCATTTGATTCTCCGCAGCAAGTGCGAACCAATAAAAGCCGTAAGGCGCCAGCGTCAGGAGGAAATTCAACTGGCCGATCGGCGGAAAGGCGTTACCGCCGAGCATCTCCACCGGCACCATGCCGACGTAGGCCGACAGGTCGAGCTCCGCCGCTTGCGCGCTACGGGACACGTTGGCCACACACAGGATGATTTCGTGCTTGCCGTCGTCGCCGGTGAATTCACGGGTGTAGGCCAGAATCCGCCGATTGCTCGGCGACAGCATTTTCAGCGTGCCACGCCCGAAGGCCTTGGATTGTTTGCGTACGGCGAGCATGCGCCGGGTCCAGTTCAGCAGCGAATGCGGGTCGCCGGCCTGGGTTTCGACGTTGACCGACAGGTAACCGTATTGCGGGTCCATGATCGGCGGCAGTACCAAGCTCGCCGGGTCGGCGCGGGAGAACCCGCCGTTGCGGTCGATCGACCACTGCATGGGCGTGCGCACGCCGTCACGGTCGCCGAGGTAGATGTTGTCGCCCATACCGATTTCATCGCCGTAATACATGGTCGGCGTGCCCGGCATCGACAGCAGCAGGCTGTTGAGCAGTTCCACACGACGACGGTCGCGCTCCATCAACGGCGCGAGACGTCGACGAATGCCGAGGTTAATCCGCGCCCGACGGTCGGCCGCGTAGTAATTCCACAAGTAATCGCGTTCCTTGTCGGTGACCATTTCGAGGGTCAACTCATCGTGGTTGCGCAGGAAAATCGCCCACTGACAGTTGGCCGGGATCTCCGGGGTCTGGCGCAGGATATCGGTGATCGGAAAGCGATCTTCCTGGGCCAGCGCCATGTACATACGCGGCATCAGCGGGAAATGGAACGCCATATGGCATTCGTCACCGTTGAGGCCTTTTTTGTCGGTGTCACCGAAGTACAGCTGCGTGTCTTCCGGCCATTGATTGGCCTCGGCCAGCAGCATACGGTCCGGGTAGTTGGCGTCGATCTCGGCACGGATCTGCTTGAGGACGTCGTGGGTCTCGGGCAGGTTTTCGTTGTTGGTGCCGTCGCGCTCGATCAGGTACGGAATCGCGTCCAGTCGCAGGCCGTCGATGCCCATGTCGAGCCAGTAGCGCATCACCGACAGCACCGCTTTCATGACTTGTGGGTTGTCGAAATTCAGGTCCGGCTGGTGCGAATAGAAGCGGTGCCAGAAGTACTGGCCGGCGACCGGATCCCAGGTCCAGTTGGACTTTTCGGTGTCGAGAAAAATGATGCGGGTGCCGTCGTATTTTTGATCGTCATCGGACCAGACGTAGAAGTCCCGCGCCGCGGAACCGGGTTTGGCCTTACGCGCACGCTGGAACCAGGCGTGCTGGTCAGAGGTGTGGTTGATGACCAGTTCGGTAATCACTCGAAGGCCGCGTTTGTGCGCCTCGGAGATAAAGCGCTTGGCGTCGGCCATGGTGCCGTAGTCAGAGTGGACGCCACGGTATTCAGCAATGTCGTAGCCATCGTCGCGCCGGGGCGAGGGATAGAAAGGCAATAGCCAGATGGTGTTGACGCCGAGATCGGCAATGTAATCGAGTTTGGCGATAAGGCCGGGAAAGTCGCCGATCCCGTCATTGTTTGAGTCGAAAAAAGACTTAACGTGAACCTGGTAGATCACCGCGTCCTTGTACCAGAGCGGGTCCTTGATGAAGGTGGCTGCCTTGGGTTTTTTCGCCATTTGAAACTCCTGTTAAATTCAGTGCAGCCCCTGAGCCGAACGCCTACCTGTGGCGAGGGAGCTTGCTCCCGCTCGGCTGCGAAGCAGTCGCAAAACCTGTCAATCAAAGATAGGGCCGCTGCGCGCCCCAGCGGGAGCAAGCTCCCTCGCCACAAGAGTTCATCCCACAGGAAAGCTCGGTGTCTTCAAGAGGTTGTGATCCGCCAGATGCCGAACGGTTGATGCGCCGGGTCGATCCGCATGAACTGGTACTTGCCGTGCCAGGTCCAGCGATGGCCGCTCATCAAGTCTTCGCCCTGGGTGCTGGCATCGTCCGGCAAACCCATTTCCCACAACGGCAATTCGAAATTCGCTTCCTGGACGTTTTGCGGATCCAGGCTGACGGCCACCAGAATAAAGTTGCTGCCATCCGCGCTGCGCTTGCCGAAATACAGAATGTTGTCGTTCCACGCGTTGTAGACCGTCAGGCCCAGGTGCGTGTGCAGCGCCGGGTTCTGCCGGCGAATGCGGTTGAGCTGGGCGATCTCAGCGATGATGTTGCCCGGCGCGGTAAAGTCCCGTGGGCGGATCTCGTACTTCTCGGAATTGAGGTATTCCTCTTTGCCCGGCACTGGCGCGGCTTCACAGAGCTCGAAACCCGAATACATACCCCACAGGCCGGAGCCCATGGTCGCCAGCGCGGCGCGGATAAGAAAACCGGCGCGACCGGATTCGTGCAGAAACGCAGGGTTGATGTCCGGCGTATTGACGAAGAAATTCGGCCGGTAGCATTCGCGCCACGGCGACTCGTTGAGTTCGGTGAAATAGGTCGCCAGTTCCGTTTTGGTATTGCGCCAGGTGAAGTAGGTGTAGCTCTGGGAGTAACCGACCTTGCCCAGCCGCGCCATCATCGCTGGCGTGGTAAAGGCCTCCGCGAGGAAGATCACCTCGGGGTACAACGCCCGCACATCGGCGATCAGCCATTGCCAGAACGGCAGCGGCTTGGTGTGAGGGTTGTCGACACGGAAGATCTTCACGCCCTCTTCGACCCAGCCGACCACAATATCCCGCAGCTCGACCCACAGGCTCGGAATCGCATCGCTGGCATAGAAATCGACGTTGACGATGTCCTGGTATTTTTTCGGTGGGTTCTCGGCATATTTGATCGTGCCGTCCGGGCGCCAGTTGAACCAACCCGGGTGCTGTTTGAGCCACGGGTGGTCCTGGGAGCACTGGATCGCGAAATCGAGGGCAATTTCCAGTCCGTGATCCGCAGCGGCTGCCACCAGTCGACGGAAATCTTCGCGGGTGCCGAGTTCAGAGTGAATCGCCTCGTGCCCGCCCTCTTCGCTGCCGATGGCATAGGGGCTGCCCGGATCATCGGGGCCGGCGGTCAATGAGTTGTTCGGGCCTTTGCGATAGCTGCGACCGATCGGGTGGATCGGCGGGAAGTACAGCACGTCAAAACCCATGTCCTGAATCATCGCCAGTCGCGAATGCACGTCGTTAAACGTGCCGTGACGGGCCGGATCGTCGGTGATCGAGCGCGGAAACAACTCATACCAACTGGCGAACTGGGCCAGCTCTCGCTCGACGTCCAACGGAAATTCGGGGCTGAGGCTCAAATAAGCGCGGTGATCCGCCTGGGCCATCAGCTCAGCACTACGGTGGTGCAGAAACAACCCGACCTGCTCGGCTTCGAGCAGACCGGACAGTTCATGGTGCAACGCCGCCAGATCTTCGCTCAGCGGCCCTTCCGAGCGTTCGGCGGCCTGTTTCACCTGGTTTCGCCCTTCCTGCAACTCCAGGCTGATGGGCACGCCAGCAATGTGTTTTTTCTCGATTTCATACAGAAAGCTAGCGTACTGATCGATCCAGGCTTCGATACAGAAGACGTAGCGGCCCTGATCCTCGACGCGGAACTGGCCTTGCCAGCCGTTATTGCCGAGCTCGGTCATGACCTCGCTCCGCCAGGCCTCGTCACCGTCGGCACGCCAGCGTATGCGCACGGCCAGCTTATCGTGACCGTCAGCGAACACTTTGCTGGTCACCACCACGTCCTGCCCCACCACGGCCTTGGCCGCGAACTGCCCGCCATCCAGGGTCGGCATGACGTTTTCAATGGCGATGCGCGGCAGCAATAGCGCCTGCGACAGCGGCATATGAGGGTTGTAGTTCAGCTCTGTCGGTTTTTCAGCAGTCATCGAGCATCTCTCCTTAACGCCCCATGGACGCTCTTGTGTCTGGTCGTCGCTCACACGAAACCCGTCGGTCTCGAAATGAAGGCACTTAAGTTCCGAGCGACAAGCACGGGGAAAAGTTCACGCCCATTTGCCGCGGAATCAAATCACCCAGATGACGGTCAACACACTTAAGCACGACTTACGCCATGTGCCAGTGGAGGCATCAACGATGAGTATTCCAATCCCGGCCGAAACCCCCGATCCGAACATCGACACCCCGACGATCCCGCAGACCGAGCCAGAACCGGTGCCTGAGCAAGAGCCGCCCGGCACCACACCGCCACCCCGGGAAGAGCCACCGAACACGATGCCCCCGGTGATCGTTGCGCCCGAGTAATGATCCGTCAGGGCCGCTCCTGCTCGTCTTTATCCCTGTCGAGCATTTTCACGACTCTCGGCATCACGCTGAAAATCGCCAACGCCAGCAACGTACTGAACACCGCCGTCGCCTCTCGGCCCAATCCAGCGGAAACCCCGATGGCGGCGGTCATCCACAACCCGGCGGCGGTGGTCAGGCCTTTGACGTGGCCTTCATCGCCTTCCTGGTTTTTCAGGATGGTGCCGGCACCGAGGAAGCCAATCCCGGCGATCACGCCTTGCACCACCCGGCTCATGGCATCGGCCTGGGAACCGGACATCTGCGGCACCAGCACAAACAATGCGGCACCGAGGGCCACCAGCATGTGCGTGCGCACACCGGCAGCCTTGCCCTTTTGTTCACGCTCGAAACCGAGAATGCCGCCGAGAATCGCCGCGATCAGCAGCCGCACGGTGATGCGCGTCAGTTGCGACGCATCGGCGATGTCGGCGAACTCTGCTTGCAGCGTTTCCCAAACCTCATGCCACCAGGCGTTCATGGTGCAATCCTTGTGATTGATTGTTATGGGAGGATGGACCGCGCCGACCATTAATCGGTTGCACAGAACGATGCCCCTCGGATGCGCCCTAACAGTTTAGAACCCGCTAAAAAAAGGACACCTCCATGACTGTGCGCATCGAAAACCAGACCTGCTTTTTCATCACCGAGAACGGCGAAGAAATTCGTCTGTGCCCCGACGTCACGATCATCACCGACTCCGATAAAGCCATGTCGGCGGTTGAGCTCAACGGCCAGCGCGTTTACATCACCGAAGCAGAAGCCGACGCATTGACCGTAGCAGGCGCAGTGGACGGTCGTAAGCATTTGAAGGCCACCGACAGTGATTCGGTGATTTGACTGACCCGGATCAACAAGCCTCGCAAGCGCCTGATATAGGCGCCTGCGCCCTGTAGTGACGGGGTGCATCAAGTTGTCGCAGGCAGCGGATCAATCCCCATCTGATCCGCTTTTTATTGCAATACCTGAGTCTGTTATGCAAACAGATCGCTGGTCATAGTGCTCGTGCCTGATGGAGGCTGATGAGCGAAAGACCATGAGCGAAAGAATCCCCGTCCGAACCGTAGAACCTGCCTCATTTATAAAAAACGAGCCTTTGCGTCCAAAGATAAAGGCCAAGTCCAGCGACAACCTGATCCACACCCGCAGCTTCACCGGCCTGTTCCGCACCTTGCGCCTTTGCGGTGCGGGGTTTCTGTTTTTGCTGTTCTTCGGCACCGTATGGTTGAACTGGGGCGACCGTCAGGCGGTGCTCTGGGACCTTTCCGAAAGCAAATTCCACATCTTCGGTGCGACCTTCTGGCCCCAGGACTTCATCCTGCTCTCGGCGCTGCTGATCATCGCCGCGTTCGGTCTGTTCGCGATCACCGTGTTCGCTGGCAGGGTCTGGTGCGGTTACACCTGCCCGCAGAGTTCCTGGACCTGGATCTTCATGTGGTGCGAGAAGATCACCGAAGGCGAACGCAACCAGCGCATCAAGCTGCAAGCGGCGCCGTGGGGCCTGAACAAACTGATCCGCCGCTCGGCCAAGCACACTCTGTGGCTGGCCATCAGCTTGCTCACCGGCCTGACGTTTGTGGGGTACTTCACGCCGATCCGGCCCCTGGCCGAAGAGCTGCTGACCTTGCAGATGGGCGGTGTCAGTCTGTTCTGGGTGCTGTTCTTCACCGGCGCGACTTACATCAACGCCGGCTGGCTGCGTGAAGCGGTATGCATGCACATGTGCCCGTATGCGCGGTTCCAGAGCGTGATGTTCGACAAGGACACCCTGACCATTTCCTACGACGTCGCCCGCGGTGAAAACCGTGGCCCGCGCAAACGCGAGGTGAAACCGGCCGAGGTGGGCCTGGGGGATTGCATCGATTGCCAGCTGTGCGTGCAGGTCTGCCCGACCGGGATCGATATTCGTGACGGTTTGCAGATGGAGTGCATCGGCTGCGCGGCGTGTATCGATGCCTGCGATTCGATCATGGACAAAATGGGCTATGCCCGTGGCTTGATCAGCTATACCTCGGAACATGAACTGCAAGGGGGCAAGACTCATCTGCTACGGCCACGGCTGATCGGTTACACCGCGGTGCTGCTGGTGATGATCGGCGCCCTTGCCCTCGCCCTGGTCGAACGGCCGATGGTGTCGCTGGACGTGAGCAAGGACCGCGGCCTGTTCCGCGAGAACAGCCAGGGGCAGATCGAAAACATCTACAGCTTGAAGGTCATCAACAAGACCCAACTGCGCCAGAATTATCGACTGAGCCTAGTGGACGGCGAAAGCTTCGTGCTGCAAGGCAAGACCGAGTTGAGCCTGGCGCCGGGTGAGATTGTCGATGTGCCGGTGTCAGTGGCCATGACCACCGAACGGCCTAGCAGCAGCTCGCAGACGATCAGCTTCAAGATTGTCGACAGTGACGAGCCGGACATCTATAGCGTGGCCAAGAGCCGGTTTGTTGCGCCGATGAACCGTTGATCCCTTAGACTGCGGTGCCCTGTGGAAAGCAGGGCTCCTGTGGCGAGGGAGCTTGCTCCCGCTCGACTGCGTAGCAGTTGTAAATTCTGGGGGCGCTTCGCACCCCAGCGGGAGCAAGCTCCCTCGCCACAACAGCGTACCCATTGAATAACTTCAATCCAGGCACTCGATGAAACGCTACGAAAAATTCGCCGACGACATCGCTGAACTGATCCGCTCCGGGGTCCTCGGCCCTGGCCAGCGTGTGCCGTCGGTGCGCTACGCCAGCCAGACTTATGGGGTCAGCCCGTCCACTGTGTTCCAGGCCTATTACCTGCTCGAACGTCGCGGCCTGATCCGCGCCCGGCCGCGCTCCGGCTACTTCGTCAATGCACACTCGCCGAGCCCGTTCTCGGAGCCGGTGATCAGCAGCCAGGTCAACGAATCCACCGAAGTCGACGTCAGCGAACTGGTGTTCTCGGTCCTCGACTCGATCAAGGACCCGACCACCGTCCCCTTCGGCTCGGCGTTTCCCAGCCCGACCCTGTTCCCGTTGCAGCGCTTGTCCCGCTCCCTGGCGAGCGCCGCCCGAGACATGGACCCGCGCATGGTCGTCACCGACATGTCGCCGGGCAACCCGCAACTGCGCCGCCAGATTGCCCTGCGCTACATGGTCGGCGGACTGATGCTGCCGATGGAAGAGCTGCTGATCACCAACGGCGCGCTGGAGGCCTTGAACCTGTGCCTGCAAGCGGTCACCGAACCCGGCGATCTGGTGGCGATAGAAGCGCCGGCCTTCTATGCCTGCCTGCAAATACTGGAACGGCTGAAACTCAAAGCCGTCGAGATTCCCGTGCACCCTCGCGACGGTATCGACCTGGGCGTGCTCGCGCAAACCCTGGAGCGCCACCCGATCAAGGCCTGCTGGTGCATGACCAGTTTCCAGAACCCAATGGGCGCGACCATGCCCGAGACCAAGAAGCAGGAGTTGGTCGAGTTATTGCGCGGCCACCAGGTGCCACTGATCGAGGACGACGTCTACGCCGAACTTTATTACGGTCAGCAGGCGCCGAAACCGGCCAAGGCGTTTGATACCGAAGGGCTGGTGATGCATTGCGGTTCTTTCGCCAAGAGCCTCGCCCCCGGCTACCGCATCGGCTGGGTCGCCGCCGGGCGATATGCGCAGAAGATCGAACGGCTGAAACTGATGACCTCGCTGTGCGCCTCGATGCCGGCCCAGGCCGCCATCGCGGACTACCTGCAACACGGCGGCTACGACCGCCACCTGCGCAAACTGCGCTACGCCCTGGAAGAGCAGCAAAGCGCCATGCTCGCCGCCATCGCCCGCTACTTTCCGACTCAGACACGCGTCAGCCAACCGGCCGGCGGCTACTTCCTGTGGCTGGAACTGCCACCGCAAATGGATTCGTTGAAGTTGTTTCAGATGGCGTTGGCGCAGGGCATCAGCATCGCGCCGGGGCCGATCTTTTCACCGACTCAGCGGTTCAGGAACTGTATCCGGTTGAATTATGGGAGTCCGTGGAATGAGGATTCGGAGAAGGCGATGGAGACGTTGGGGCGGATAGTGCGGTCGTTCTGACACTGCTGTGTCGTTTGAGAGATTGCTATCGCAAGCAGGCTCGCTCCCACAGGAGTTTAGTGTTTTTCACTATTAATGTGTTCACACCTAGCCACTGTGGGAGCGAGCCTGCTCGCGAAGGGGCCGGGCTGGACAACACAAATCTTAAGGATTAACGCCCGCCCCCAAGATCAACAAAAGTCCCGGTTGCATAAGAAGCCTTGTCCGACAGCAACCAGATAATCGCCTCAGCCACTTCGTCCGGCCGCCCACCCCGGGCCATCGGAATCGCCGATTCCAGTTTGCTTACCCGATCCGGATCACCGCTCAGCGCATGGAAGTCGGTGTAGATAAACCCTGGCCGCACCGCGTTGACGCGAATGCCCTCGCCCGCCACTTCCTTGGACAGGCCGATGGTGAAGCTGTCCAGCGCGCCTTTTGACGCCGCGTAATCTACGTATTCGTTGGGAGAGCCCAAACGCGAGGCCACCGAGGATACATTGACGATGCTGCCGCCCTGCCCGCCATGCTTGGGCGACATGCGCATGATCGCGTGCTTGGCGCAGAGGATCGGTGCCAGAACGTTGGTTTTGAGGGTTTTTAGAATACGGAACTCAGACATTTCGTCGACGCGGGACTTGTGGCCCACGGTGCCGGCGTTGTTCACCAGCGCGGTCACTCGACCCAGCTCGGTGTCCACCCGGTGGAACAGACTGATCACTTCGTCTTCGATGCTGACGTCGGCGCGCACTGCAATGGCTTGAGCGCCCAGTGCCCGAACGTGTGCCAGCACGCTTTGCGCTGCCGATTCGTCGGACTGATAGTTGATGCAGATCCGATAACCAAGCTCGGCGGCCAACAACGCGGTTGCAGCGCCGATGCCGCGGCTGCCGCCGGTGATGACAATGACTTTGTCCATGCTGACTTTTCCCCATTCACGCGTAAGCAGTCGGGGCCAAGAATAACCGCCATTGCTCGGTTTTGCATGGACTCACGTCAAGTGATCTACCAACGTCGTATGTAATGGCGTCTCTGTAGCAGCTGCAGAGCCCCGCGAGGCAGCGTCCGACTGCGCAGCAGTCGCAAACCCGGCAAGCACATTCTCCCTGATACACCGCGCCGTCCGGTTTCACGACAGCTTCGCTGCCGGACGCTGCCTTGCAGGCTCGTCAGCTGCTACAGGCACAACGCCCGTCGCCACTCGTTCCCCACGAACAATGTCGGCCATGAAGCGATCCGCCGGCAGCGGGTGCCCGAGCAGGTAGCCCTGCAACGAATCGCAACCGAGTTTGGTCAGGAAGTCTTGCTGGACGCCGGTTTCCACGCCTTCGGCAACGATGCGCAAGCCCAGCGCCTGGCCAAGGGCGACGATGGCTGACACGATGGCGGCGTCGTCACTGTCGTGTTCCAGATCGCGGACGAAACCGCGGTCGATTTTCAGTTCATTGGCCGGCAGACGCTTGAGGTACATCAAGCTCGAATAGCCGGTGCCGAAGTCATCGATGGACAGGTCGACGCCCATTTCCGAGAGTTCCTGAAGGACCGTCATGCTCGCATCGGCATCGCTCATGGCGGTGGTTTCGGTGATTTCCAGGGTCAGGCTGTTGGCTGGCAGTTGATGCGTGGCCAAGGCTTTGGAGACACTCTTGACCAGGCCTGCATGACAGAACTGCAACGCCGAGAGGTTCACCGCAATGCGCCACTCGGTGTAGCCGAGCACGTACCATTCGCGCATCTGCCGGCAGGCTTCGTTCAGCACCCATTCACCGATGTGAATGATCAGCCCGGTCTTTTCCGCGAGTTCAATAAACTTGTCCGGCAGCAGCATGCCCTGGGTCGGATGCTCCCAACGCAGCAGCGCCTCGGCACCCACCGGGCGACCATTGCTGGCGTCGAACTTGGGTTGGTAATAGAGGCTGAACTGCTGGTGATCGAGGGCATTGCGCAAGTCTTGCAGTAATTGCAGCTGTTTGCGCGCGTTGCTGTTCATCGACGCGTCGAAGAAGCTGTAGCCGTTTTTCCCGGTGCCCTTGGCGTGGTACATCGCCGCGTCGGCGTTCATCAGCAGTTCCTGGGCCGTCTGGCCATTGCCCGGGTACAGCGCAATGCCGAGGCTGGCGGAAATCTGCAGGTCGTGTTCGGCGACCCGGAACGAACTGCCGATCATTCCGACCTGCCGCGCTGCCACGCTCAGCGCGTCGTTTGGCTCGCTGAGCCGCACCAGCAGTACGAATTCATCACCGCCGATCCGCGCCAATGTGTCCTGACTGCGCATGTCCTCGCGCAGGCGCAAACCGACCTCACGCAACAACTGATCGCCCATGTGGTGGCCGAAGGCATCATTGACCGGTTTGAAACCGTCGAGGTCGATGAACATCAGCGCAAAGCAACCACCCTGTTCCTGAACTTTGGACATGGCCTGTTCGATACGGTCGGCCAGCAACATGCGATTGGGCAAACCGGTCAGGGTGTCGTGCAGGGCCAGTTGGGTCAGTTCGCGGTTGGCTTCGGTCAGCGAGCGCGCAAGGTCAGCGGTGCGGGCTTCAAGACGCGCATCGAGGACCGAAGTCAACAAGGCGATGCTCAACACCGCGAGCGTGGTGATCAGCACCAGATTGTCGAGGCCTTTGCCGTTCAAGCCGCTGATGGCGGCGCCACAGAAACTGCCGTCGGGGAATCGCGCCGCGGCCATGCCGGTGTAGTGCATGCCGACGATGGCGAGGCCCATGATCACCGCCGCACCGGCGCGAAGCAGGCCCACATACGGCGTGTGCTGACGCAGACGGAAGGCGATCCATAACGCGGCGCCGGAAGCGCCGACGGCGATGAGCAGCGATGCGCCAAACAGCGTCGGGTCGTAATCGATGCCCGGCTGCATGCGCATGGCGGCCATGCCGGTGTAATGCATGGCACTGATCCCGGCGCCCATGATCAGCGCGCCAAACGCCAGTTGCCAGGTCGGCAGGCGTGGCTGACTGACCAGCCAGAGGGCAAAACCGCAAGACAGGATCGCGGTCAGCAGCGACAGGGACGTGAGGGTGAGGTCGTAGCCCAGGTCGATGGGCAAGGTGAACGCGAGCATGCCGATAAAGTGCATCGACCACACGCCCACGCCCATGGCAAAGGCGCCGCCCGCAGTCCATAGGAATACGGCCCGACCTTTGGCGGTGGCAATGCGTTCGGTCAGGTCGAGCGCGGTATAGGAGGCGAGAATCGCTACACAGAGCGAAATGATAACCAGCGTGGGTGAATAGCTACCGATGAGCATGTGACTTCTCGCGATCGCCCCACCGTACTGCTTCCGTTCTCGGGAGGGCAAATCGGGTGATTGTACTGATTACGTCAAAGAACGCACTGACAAAAGCAATCATATGGCCATCAACCCGATGAAACGATTGTTTGACTCCCGATGACGACACGTTCGCTTGTAGCAGCTGTCGAGCCTGCGTTGTGGCGAGGGGGCTTGCCCCCGTTGGGGCGCGAAGCGGCCCTAGCTATGGTTCAAAAACACCGAGTCGTCTGTATTTACGACCGCTTCGCGCTCGAACGGGGGCAAGCCCCCTCGCCACAACGCAGCCTCGGCAGCTGCTACAGGGGCCGTCCTATTTGTTTTCGCTCACCTGGAGCGCACCGTCCCAACCGCCGCCCAGCGCCGCAATCAGCTGCACGCTGGCGATCAAGCGGCTCTGCAACAGGCTCAACACACTACGCTCGTTACTCAACGCAGTGGCCTGGACAACCACCACATCCAGGTAGGCAATCACCCCGGCCTTGTATTGATTTTGCGTCAAGCGCAGGGATTCACGCGCCGCATCCAGTGCTTCCTGGCGCACACCGGCTTCGTCTTCCAGCACCTTGAGCTGCACGAGGTAGTTTTCCACCTCGCGAAAACCGTCGAGCACGGTCTGGCGGTACTTGGCCACAGTTTCGTCGTAGGCCGCTTCACTGCGATCGACCTCGGCCGAACGCTGGCCGCCATCAAACAGGGTCATGGCCAGTTGAGGCCCCACCGACCAGAAGCGGTTCGGCACGCTGATCCAGTTGGCATAGGTGCTGCTGCTATAACCGCCGTTGAGGCTCAGGGTCAGGTCCGGGTAGTAGGCGGCCTTGGCCACGCCGATGTTGGCGTTGGCCGCCATCACCGAACGCTCTGCCGAAGCGATGTCCGGGCGGCGCTCGAGCAACTGCGATGGCAGACCCAGCGGCACTTCGGGCAACGCCGGGATGTTCTTGGTTTCGGCCAGGCTGAACTCGGCTGGCGGCAGCCCGATCAATACGGCAACGGCGTTCTCGAATTGGGCGCGCTGCCAGATCAGGTCGACCATGTCCGCCTGAGTGCTTTTGAGCTGGGTCTGAGCCTGGGCCACCGCGTCCTTGCCGGAGACGCCGGCGCGGTACTGGTTTTCGGTCATTTTCAGCGAGCGCTGATAGGCCTCGACGGTCGCTTCCAGCAGGCGTTTCTGTTCGTCGATCACCCGCAATTGCAGGTAGTTCTGCACCAGCTCCGATTGCTGGCTGAGGCGCATCGCCGCCAGATCGGCAAAACTGGCCTCGGCGTTGGCGGTGTCGGCTTCAAGGCCCCGGCGCAATTTGCCCCAGATGTCCGCCTCCCAACTGACCCCGGCCTGCGCGGTGTAGGTGTCGCGAATCCCGCTGGAGGAACTGGTCAGGCTCGAACTGCTGCTGCCAGTGCCCTGGCTGCTGCGGTTTTTCCCGACGGTCAGGTCCACCGTCGGAAAAAACGCGCCCCGGGCGCTGCGCACCAAAGCCTGGGCCTGACGGTACTGGGCTTCGGACTGGGCGACGGTCTGGTTGGAACTGTTGAGTTTTTCGATCAGGCCATTGAGCTGCTGATCGCCATACAACTCCCACCAGGCACCGCGCGCCAGGGAATCACTCGGGCTGGCCTGACGCCAGCCGGCCGCTTCCTTGTATTGCACCGGCGCGGCCGCTGGCGGGCGCTGGTAGTCCGGGCCGACAGCGCAAGCGCTGAGCATCGCCACGCACAGCGCCAGGCTCAACAAACGCGAGCCCCGGGCGGCTGCCAGCGGCGTGGCCAGATTAATAAGCGAACGGTCAGTCATAGCGGAGTTTCCAGAGCAGCATCGGTACGCACGCCACGCCATTTGTTGAAGCGATGGCGCAGTTTATCGAGATAGAGGTAAACCACCGGGGTGGTGTAAAGGGTCAGCACCTGGCTGAAGATCAGCCCGCCGATGATCGTCAGGCCCAGCGGCTGACGCATTTCCGCCCCTTCCGCA
The DNA here is from genome assembly GCF_059695705.1 of Pseudomonas sp. LBUM1669. Taxonomy (NCBI): domain Bacteria; kingdom Pseudomonadati; phylum Pseudomonadota; class Gammaproteobacteria; order Pseudomonadales; family Pseudomonadaceae; genus Pseudomonas; species Pseudomonas sp. LBUM1669. Next base: position 3,507,120 of record NZ_CP166784.1, read on the forward strand.
CGCCCTAACAGCAACGGCAACGCGCCGAGGATCGCCGCCAGGGTGGTCATCAGAATCGGCCGCAGACGTTGCAGGCAGGCACTGCGGATCGATTCCAGCGGCGCCATGCCCTGATGGCGCTCCAGTTGCAGGGCTAGGTCGATCATCAGAATGGCGTTTTTCTTCACCACGCCGATGAGCAGGAATAACCCGAGCAACGAAATCAGGCTGAACTCACCGCCCAGCGCATAGATCGACAGCAACGCGCCGACCCCGGCCGATGGCAACGTCGACAAAATGGTCAGCGGATGAATGTAGCTTTCATACAGCACGCCCAACACCAGGTACACCGCCACCAGCGCGCCGAGAATCATCCACGGCTGGCTCTTCTGGGTGGCGGCGAAGGCATCGGCGGTGCCGGCCATTTTCGCAATCACGCTTTCCGGCAGGCCGACCTTGGCGATGGCCCGCTCAATCGCCGCAGTGCCCTGCTCCACCGTCACGCCGTCGGCCATGTCAAAAGACAGGCTCTCGGAGGCGAACTGGCCCTCGTGGCTGACCCGGTCGTCTTCCAGACTGTTTTCGTAATGGGCAATGGTCGACAACGGAATCCGCGCGCCGTCAGCGGTGATCACCTGCACCTGTTTGAGGGTGATCGGGTCTTGGGCGTATTTCGGATTGACCTCCATCACCACTTGGTACTGGTTGAGGCTGTCGTAAATCGTCGAAATCTGCCGCTGGCTGTAGGCGTTGTTCAGCACCGAAGTGACCATGTCCATGTCGACACCCAGGCGTTTCGCCTGATCGCGGTCGACGATCAACGTCACTTGCTGAGCCCCCCGACCTTCGCGGGCATCTATCGCCGTCAGCTCCGGCAATGCTTTCAAGGCGGTGACGACTTTCGGGTACCACTCGCGCAAGTCGCCCAGGTCGCCGCTTTGCAGGATGTAGGAATACTGCGAGGTGGTTTGTTCACGACCGCCACCGAACTGCAGGTCCTGATCGGCCATCAGCATCAATTGCGCGCCAGGGACCTTGGGCATTTCCTTGCGCAGGCGTTCGATGACTTTCTGCGCGGAAATGTTGCGTTCCTTGATCGGTTTCAAGCGCACCAGCATGAAAGCGTTGTTGGTACCGTTGGTGCCGCCGATGAACCCGGCGACGCTTTGCACCGCGTCGTCCTTGAGCACGGCACGGCGGAAGATTTCCATTTTTGGCTGCATCACGCTGAACGACAGACCGTCGTCGCCACGCACGAAACCGATCAGTTGACCGGTGTCCTGCTGCGGCATAAAGGTTTTAGGAACAACGACATACAACGCGATGTTAACGCCGACTGTCACGAACAGGCTGAACAAGGTCAACCGACGGTGACGCAGCACCCAGTCGAGGCTGGTCGCGTATTTGCCGACCATCCACTCGTTGGCCCGCTGGCTCCAGCGCTGCAAACGGTTTTCCTGCCCCGGCGTGTGCGGCTTGAGCCAACGGGCGCAGAGCATCGGCGTTAGCGTCAGCGAGACCAACAGCGAGACCACGATGGACGCCGCCAGCGTGATGGAAAACTCACGGAACAGGCTTTCGACAATCCCGCCCATGAACAGGATCGACAGGAACACCGCCACCAGCGAGACGTTCATCGACAGCAAAGTGAAGCCAACTTCCTCAGCCCCGAGGTAGGCGGCCTTCATTGGCGGCACGCCTTCGTCGATGTGCCGGGAAATGTTCTCCAGCACCACGATGGCGTCGTCCACCACCAGCCCGGTGGCCAAAATCAGCGCCATCAACGACAGGTTATTCAGGGAAAACCCATAGAGGTACATCACCGCAAACGTGCCGACCAGCGACACCGGCACCGCCAGAGTCGGAATCAGCGAGGCGCGGAAGTTACCGAGGAACAGGAACACCACCAGAATCACCAGCGCCACGGCGATCAGCAGGGTCATTTCCGCTTCGTGCAATGTCGCCTTGATCACCGGCGAACGGTCCATCGCCAGGTTCAGCTTGACGCTGGCCGGCAGCACCGCCTGCAACGCCGGCAACTGCGCCTTGATTTCGTTGACCGTCTCGATGATGTTCGCACCGGCCTGGCGGTTGATTACCAGCAGCACCGCCGCGTCATTGTTGAAGAAACCGCTGTTGTAGCGGTCCTCGACACCATCGCTGACCTTGGCCACATCCTTCAAGCGCAACGCTGCGCCGTCCGCGTAGTGGATGATCAGCGATTCGTAATCCTTGGCTTTCTCCAGTTGATCGTTGGCCTGCACCTGCCACAACCGCTGGCCGTCTTCGACCGAACCTTTCGGCCGGCGCACGTTGGCGTTGGCGATGGTGTTGCGCACATCGTCCAGGGCCACGCCGTACTGGTTGAGCGCCTGGGGTTCGAGCTCGATGCGCACCGCTGGCAAGGAACTGCCGCCAATTTGCACCTCGCCGACGCCCTGCACCTGGGACAGGCTCTGGGACAGAATCGTCGAGGCCAAATCGTAGAGCTGGCCTTTTTCCAGTACGTCGGAGGTCAGCGACAGCACCATGATCGGCGCCTGGGACGGGTTGACCTTCTTGTAGGTCGGCATGCTGCGCATCCCGCTCGGCAACAGGTTGCGCGAGGCATTGATCGCCGCTTGCACCTCCCGCGCCGCGCCGTTGATGTCGCGGTCCAGATCGAACTGCAAAATCACCCGGGTCGAGCCCTGGCTCGAGCGGCTGCTCATGGTGTTGACGCCGGCGATGGCGCCGAAGGAGCGCTCCAGCGGCGTGGCCACGGTCGAGGCCATCACTTCAGGGCTGGCGCCGGGCAAACTGGCCTGGACCACGATCACCGGGAAGTCCATCTGCGGCAACGGCGACACCGGCAACAGGCCGAAGCTCACGCCGCCCAGCAGCATGATCGCCAGGCTCAGCAGCATGGTCGCGACCGGGCGCTTGATGAAAGGTCCGGACAGGTTCATGGCTGCTCTACCGCTTCCGCGGCTTCAGACTTGCGACCCCAGCGCCGACCAAGGCGGTCGAAATACAGATAGATCACAGGCGTGGTGAACAGCGTCAGCACCTGGCTCAACAGCAGACCGCCGACCATCACCAGGCCCAACGGCTGGCGCAATTCCGCGCCGGAACCGGTGGCCAGCATCAACGGCACCGCACCAAACAATGCCGCCAGCGTGGTCATCAGAATCGGTCGGAAACGCAGCAACGCCGCTTGATAGATCGCGGTTTCCGGGTCCATGCCCTGATTGCGCTCGGCGTCGAGGGCGAAGTCGATCATCATGATCGCGTTCTTTTTCACGATACCGATCAGCAAAATGATGCCGATGATCGCGATCATCCCCAGGTCATTGCCGCTCAACAGCAAGGCCAACAAGGCGCCGACCGCCGCCGAGGGCAAGGTCGAGAGAATGGTGATCGGGTGGATGTAGCTCTCGTACAACACGCCGAGCACGATGTACATGGTCACCACCGCCGCCAGAATCAGCAGCAAGGTGCTCGACAACGACGCCTGGAATGCTTCGGCGGCGCCCTGGAACTGGGTCTGCACGCCAATCGGCATGCCGATGTCTTTCTGCACCTGTTCGATGATTTCCACCGCATGCCCCAGCGCCACGCCGGGCGCGAGGTTGAAGGACATCATCACCGCCGGGAACTGGCCGATGTGGGTGATCGCCAGTTGCGCCTGCCGCTCCTCGATGTGCGCGAGGCTGGACAGACGCACTTGCCCGCCGTCGGTGGTCTTGACGTGAATCTGGTTCAACGCATCCGGGCCGATCTTCTCGCCGGACTGCGATTGCAGCACCACGCGGTATTGGCTGGCCTGGGTGTAAATGGTGGAAATCTGCCGCTGGCCGAAGGCGTCGTACAGCGCATCGGTGATGTTCGACACCGATACGCCGACCCGCGACGCTGCATCGCGGTCGATCACCAGATAGACCTGCAAGCCCTTGTCCTGCAAGTCGCTGGCGACGTCAGTCAACTCAGGCCGTTGCGCCAGTGCGTCCACCAGACGACCGCTCCACAGGCTGAGCAACTCGGAATCGGGCGACGACATGCTGAACTGGTATTGCGTGCGGCTGACGCGGTCTTCGATGGTCAGGTCCTGCACCGGTTGCATAAACAGGCGAATGCCGACCAGCTTGTCCAGTTCCGGTTGCAGGCGGGCGATCACTTCGGTGGCGCTCAGGTCACGGTTGCTATGGGACTTGAGGTTGATCAGCAGGCGACCGCTGTTCAGCGTCGAGTTGTCACCGTCGACACCGATGTAGGACGACAGGCTCTCCACCGCCGGATCGGCCAGAATCACCTTGGCCAGTTCCTGCTGCCGCTCGCTCATCGCCGCAAAGGAAATCGACTGCGGCGCCTCGGAAATGCCCTGGATAACCCCCGTGTCCTGCACCGGGAAGAAGCCCTTGGGCACGACCAGGTACAGGAACACCGTCAGCGCCAGGGTGCCGATAGCCACCATCAACGTCAGCGGTTGATGCTTGAGAACCCACTTTAACTTGCGGCCGTAAGCCGCAATCATCCAATCAATTGTTGCACCGCTGGCGCGGTAGAAACGGCCCTGTTCTTCTTCCTTGGGTTCACGTTTCAGCAACCGCGCGCACATCATCGGCGTCAGTGTCAGGGACACAACCAGGGAAATCAGGATCGCCACCGCCAGGGTGATGGCGAACTCGCGGAACAAGCGCCCCACCACGTCCGCCATGAACAGCAGCGGAATCAAAACCGCGATCAGCGACAGGGTCAGGGAAATCAGGGTGAAGCCGATCTGCTTGGCGCCCTTCAACGCAGCATTTAGGGGACTGTCCCCTTCTTCGATATACCGGGAAATGTTCTCCAGCATCACGATCGCATCGTCAACCACGAAACCGGTGGCGATGGTCAGGGCCATCAAGGTCAGGTTGTTGACCGAGAAACCGGCGAGGTACATCACGCCGAAAGTGCCGATCAACGACAGCGGCACGGCCACCGACGGAATGATCGTGGCGCTGAACCGACGCAGGAACAGGAACGTGACCATGACCACCAGCGCGATGGCAATCAGCAATTCGTGCTGCACGTCGGTGACGGAGGCACGGATGGTCTGGGTGCGGTCGGTGAGGACCGTGACGTCGAGACCGGCCGGCAGGTTGTCGGTGATGCTCGGCAGCAAGGCCTTGATCCGGTCGACCACCTCGATAACGTTGGCGCCGGGCTGGCGCTGAATGTTCAGCAGCACCGCCTGGTTTTCATTGGCCCATGCCGCCAGGCGTTCGTTTTCGGCGCCGTCGACAATCTCGGCCACGTCCTTGAGGCGCAGCGGCGCGCCGTTGGCGTAGGCCAAAATCAGGTTGGCGTAGTCCTTGGGCGAGGTCAGTTGATCGTTTGCATCCAGCATCGAGACCCGGGTCGGGCCGTCGAAATTGCCCTTGGGCTGGTTGACGTTGGACGCGCCGATCAGGGTGCGCACATCCGACAGGTTCAAGCCATTGGCCGCCAAGGCCTCCGGGTTGACCTTGATCCGCACCGCCTGACGCTGGCCGCCGGCAATGCTGACCATGCCGACCCCACTGATCTGGGCGATTTTCTGCGCCATGCGTGTATCGACCAGATCATTGAGTTTGGGCAACAGCATGGTTTTGGAGGTGATGGCCAGGGTCAGCACCGGGGTGTCCGCCGGGTTGACCTTGTTGTACACCGGCGGCGCCGGCAGGTCCTTGGGCAGCAGATTGGTCGCGGCGTTGATCGCGGCTTGGACCTGCTGCTCGGCGACGTCCATGTTGATGTCGAGGCTGAAACGCAGGGTCAGCACCGAAGCGCCGCCGGAACTGGTCGACGCCATCTGGGTCAGGCCGGGCATCTGCCCGAACTGACGCTCCAGCGGCGCGGTCACGGCGCTGGTCATGACATCCGGGCTGGCGCCGGGATACAGCGTCATGACGCGGATGGTCGGGTAATCCACCTGAGGCAATGCCGACACCGGCAGCAGCCGATAAGCAATCACGCCGGCCAGGATAATGGCCAGCATGCTCAGTGTGGTGGCTACCGGGCGAAGGATGAACAGCCGCGAGATGTTCATGCGCCGCCCTTTTTCACCTTGTCGGTGGTCGCCGGCTCAGTCGAGCTGGCCGCCGATTTACCTTGCAGATGGCCGGTCGGGCTGGTCGGTACGTCCTGGGTGTCGTTGACCACTTCCACTTCACTGCCTTCCTTCAGGCGGTCGGTGCCTTCCAACACGACGCGATCCCCAGGCGCCAGGCCTTCGGTAATCACGGTGTTTTCACCGTCACTGGCGCCGACTTTCAACTGACGGATCGCGACTTTCTTGTCGCCGTCCAGGGCATAGACGAAGGTGCCGTTGGTGCCGAACTGAATCGCCGCCGACGGCGCGAGCACCACATCCTTGAGGGTGTCGGCCAGCAGGTGCACGTTGACGAACTGATTGGGGAACAGCGCCTGATCTCGGTTATCGTAGCGCGCCTTGAATTTCAGGGTGCCGGTGGTGACGTCGATCTGGTTGTCCAGGCTCTGCAACACGCCGGTGGCCTGCAACTTGGTGTCGCCACGGTCCCAGGCTTCGGCCGGCAGTTTGGCGCCCGTGCGGTAGCGCGCCAGGACGACGTCGAGGCTGTTTTCCGGCAAGGTGAAGGCGACGCTGATCGGTTGGGTCTGGGTAATGATCGCCAGCGCCGTGGTGTCGTTGGCCGCCACCAGGTTGCCGACGTCCAGCTGTCGCAGGCCTACACGCCCGGCAATCGGGGCGCGGATCCTGGTGAATTCGAGATTGAGCTTGGCGTCGTTGACCGCCGCCTGATTGGTCTTGACCGTGCCCTGGTACTGGCCGACCAGTGCTTCGGCGGTGTCCAGGGTTTGCTTGGCGATACTGTCTTCCTTGAACAGGCCGCGATAACGCTCGACATCGACCTGCGCGTTTTTCAGCTGTGCCTGGTTCTGCAGCAGCGTGCCTTCGGCCTGGAGCAAGGCGTTCTGGTAAGGGCGCGGATCGATTTCAGCCAGCAGGTCGCCAGCCTTGACCATCTGCCCTTCTTCGAAGGAAATCTTCATCAGTTCGCCGCCAACCCGGCTGCGCACATTGATGGTGTTCAGCGCGGTGACGGTGCCCAGCGCCTTGTAGTACAGCGGGAAATCACCCTTGACCGCCGGCGCCACGCGCACCGGGATCGGCCCGGTCGCCCCGCCGAAGCCCGGACGCATCCCCCCCGACTTGCCGGTGTGGCCGGCCACGGCTTTCGGCGCAGCACCGTCTTTCTGGGCAGTGCCGGCGGGCCAGAATTTCCAGCACAGGCCAGCGATGACCAACAGGACAAACAGGCCGAGCAGCCAGCGACGAGGTTTACGGGAAGCGGAGGATTGCATGGAATGATCAACCATTGGGCGCGTGAGCTTCTTTCTACAGGAGGCTGAACGATAAGCACTGGTGGGTATTAAGCAAAGCGCCTTTACCGGCAATTTACCTTCGGCTTACGTAACAGGAGATATATCTAAGACACTGAAGCACAAATGAAAACGGCCTGGACAGAGGGGGCGTTCTCAGTTAATTACCCCGCCGCGCCGGGTCTGCTGTTGTGCAGGGCAAGGCGCGAGAAGCGTGGTTTGGTCATTCCAAATAAGCTTCGAGCAACGCAGCCCTGCACAACAGCAGGCCCGGCCCTTCGGGTTGTGCCTTAAAGCGGGCCAGCCTGCGTTGCAGGCCTTGGAAAGGGAACAACCATTCCCAGCGGCCTGCGCCTTGCCTGGCCCGCTTTAAGGCGACAACGCGACGGGGAAATTAACTGAGAACGCCCCCTCAGGCCGTTAACAATTGTAATGCTTTACTTATTTCAGAACGGCCAGTGCCGCTTCGTAGTTCGGTTCTTCAGCGATTTCCTTGACCAGTTCGCTGTGCAGAACGTTGTCGTTTTCGTCCAGTACCACGACGGCACGGGCGGTCAGGCCTTTGAGCGGGCCGTCAGCGATGGCCACGCCGTAGTTCTCGATGAACTCGGCACCGCGCAGGGTCGACAGGTTCTGTACGTTGTCCAGGCCTTCGGCGCCGCAGAAGCGTGCTTGAGCGAACGGCAGGTCAGCGGAGATGCACAGCACCACGGTGTTGGCGATGTCGTTGGCCTGGGCGTTGAACTTGCGTACCGAAGTGGCGCAGGTTGGGGTGTCGACGCTTGGGAAGATGTTCAGCACTTTGCGCTTGCCGGCGAAGCTCGCCAGGGTCACGTCGGACAGATTGCCAGCAACCAGGGAAAAGGCTGGCGCCTTGGAACCGGCTTGTGGCAGTTGGCCGTTGACTTGAACCGGGGAGCCTTTAAGAGTGACTTGAGCCATGAACGGAGTCCTTCTGACGTTGTTGTGGAGAATTTTGAAGAGGCCGAAGTTAACCACGAAATGGGCCGACGACCTATGGACAGATACAAATTGTGATGTCTCGTCGCATACATTGGATACAAACCAAATCCTTTGTAGGAGCGAGGCTTGCCCGCGAAGAACGATAACGCGGTCAGCCTGTTGCAACGAGGTGATCCCTTCGCGGGCAAGCCTCGCTCCTACAAATCGGGTTCAGGCCAGCAACTGCAGCATATTGCGGTGCCGTGCCTCGAAAATCCGGCGCATATACGCATTCACCAGCAACGCTTCGGTAAACGCGCCACCGAAAGCCGAATACGTCACATGGTCGGTATATAGCGTACCGCCCTCTCCTGCCTCCACCCGGTGCTCATGACGAAAGGCAGCCATCGGCCCCTTGAGCATTTCATCGATGAAATGGTGCTCGCCGACTTCCCGTATCACCACGGTCCAGCTCGCAGGAATGACACTGAACATCCAGTGTCGAAAACGGAACTGGCGCCCGGCTTCGATGCGCAGGTTGCTCAAATCGATATCGCTCAATAACGTAACCAGCTCCGGGAAGATCTTCGGAAAGTTGACGCCTTCAAGGCAGAAATCGAGGACTTGCTCAGGCGTGCGGCCGGGGATCAGAGTGGTGAGTTCCAGGACAGGCATAGACGGTAACATTCCTTTGTTTGGCGAGACGGCAGATTGATGGCAGGTCAAGAACGAAGTCGCACTAGCGCTTTACTTCAACAATCGCCAACTCGGGATACTCGCGCCTGTCTCTGAACATAACGTAAAGCGGGTCCAGACCTGAATCTGCCGGGAAGACCACGACGTAGTCATCGAACTGAATCGCTAGAACATCGCGGAAGGTCTCTAGTAACGGCACGGGTGGAGACACGAGAAATCCCAGCCTTTTTTCGCTTGCTGGTGCCAAATCAGGTGGGCTGTCGGGAGTGACCGGCGCCTGCCAGTTAACCGTCAGGGGAGCGGGTCCGTCGGCAGTGAAAGTGAACGCGTTCAGGTGCTCATTCCAAACAGCCGGGCGCACTCGCACTTTCGAATCATTGGTCGAGGTAATAGAAATCTGTAACAACGTCTGTATTTGTTTCAAACCACGCGACATTGCACCAGGTGGCGCTGTGTACGTGCTGCTGTTCATTCTGAAGCGCATGTCGACCTCAGCTTGAGACTTCGCCAGACCGTGCCAGTCTTGCCCCTCTATAGGGTGAAGTTCGGCAAGGGGCACACTTAACCCATACATCTCGGTTTCGGCACGACTGACAAACTCAAATCGCAGGACCGCTGCGTACTGACCTGTATGAGCGTCGGTTTCAGTAGTGAGCTGCCAGGTGAACTCTGCCAGAGCTGAACGTATGGATTTTTGCAGAGCCACCCAATGAGTCTCCAGTGGCTGCGAAAAGGCACCGCTAAGCAAAATACTGGGGCGCACCTTGGCAAAGGCGAGGTATGCGACAAGCAAACCAGGCGCCTGAGTAGGACCAACCCCCTCTTTATGGCGCTGACGGACAAGTTGGGCCTGTGCGAGGACCAGCAATGCTTCAGCCTGAATTTGCAAGCGCTGCAGACGCTGGTTGATGGCGATCAAACTCCTTGCGTACCGTTCATGGGTGGCGCTGATCTGTTGCGCGATACTTTGCCACAGCGCCTGCTCTGACCGAGCGTCGGTCTTATCGCGCAGGGCGGCGTTCTTGGTGAACTCGACGCGCGATTTCCAGTATCCATACTGGTGCGCAGCCTTACGCGCCTCGTACTCGGCCACTTCCAGCGCTCGCAGACTTGCGTCACACTCGATGATGTTCACTTCATTGACCTGTTGGCCATGCAGGTGCTTGATTCGTTGCTCAAGAAGGCCAAGAGACACTTCAATCGCTTGCTCGGATGTCGCCAGTTCCGCGACGATTCTTTGAACACCTTCCAGGCTCAAGGTCGCTCGTTGCTGCGCTATCTGCGCGGGACTCAGCGGCACATACGGTATTGGTGCTCTCACAGCTGCACTCTGACCCTTGAACGCGGCCACGCCCTGCCCTTGCCACCACTCGTTGACATAACCGACGACCCATTCGGGGGAATTCATGTTGTACTCATCTTTTGAGTAAAACAGCAGGTCAGCACCCTCAGGATGGCCAACGATACGGTCGAAGTGATTGATCAGTTGGTCGTGATTCTGCTTAGGCAAATCAACCGCCCAGATCCTGTTTACCAACGCCTGGAATTCCGGCTCTGTGTAATCCTTGAGAGTTGCTTTAAGTTCCATCTTTGGTTCTTCCTTTTGTCTTTTGGAAAACTTCCGAAAAGAATGGCACCTGCTCATTTCCTTATGAGCAGGTGCCAGTTAGTCATTGCTGGAAAGTTACTCGCGTTTGAAGCCAGGTTTGTTATTGGCTGCCCGCCACTTTTTGACTTCTTTCAGAATCCCTTCGGGACTGTCCTCCTGACCGTCCTTGGGATAGAAAATGACGTCTGATCGGTCAGGGTGTTCGGTAATTAACTCAAAATGGACCAACAGGCTATCCAGATAAGCCTCCAACTCGTCTCCCTCCAATTCATCCGGATAATTACTAAACTGTTGTAAAAAGGTCAAAAACTCCGCTTCTGTATAGTCTTCCAACTTCTTTTTAAAGATCATTTTCATTTTTTCCTCCGTGTAATTGGATGTGCCGCTTGGGCGTCATCACTAAGATGTTATCCATCCCATACACCTCCCCACCGTCTGCAATTCCAATTTCGTGGTGAAGTTCAAACGTTTTGCGACCACCCACCTGATCAGTGCCCAATGGGTATGGAGAAAGGCCTGATCGCATTCTTTTTACATTGTGAACACTAAACTGTTTGCTCAATGCCACATCCTCTGCAATAGCCTTCCAAAACGCCCGCCTGAATCCATGAAAATTCCTGAACTCCTGCCATCGCAACTGATCCGCAATGTGCGAAGGAATGGGTGCGCCCATACCTCTTGCGTCGTCCCCGAGCCAAACTTCCGAAGTATCAGCCCCCCAACCTGTAGCGGTTCCTGGATCATCTCGCCGATCAAGAAACAGAACATCCGACGAGGGCAGCTCCATATCCCCCGGATACCCAGGAATACTGGCACCAATCTGCCCTTCGTCAACAGCCGGAAACGTCTCGTTTTGCGGTAGGACCGGGATGGCCGGTGTGCCGGGATAAACCGTTGGAATAGACGGTGTGACGGGTAAGGTTGTAGGACCAAGGAGATCCACTCCCGGCGGAACGAGGGGTGTCCAGGTACCGCCTCCCACGGGACGAATCGGCCAAGGTAGAACCGCTGGAGTGATGCCCAGCCTCCCCTGGGTGCTTTGCGGTGTGGTGATGCTTATCTTGTCGAGGTTGAAGGGGTTCGCGCCAAGTTCTGCCCGCTCCTGATAGCGCAGTTCGAACTCACGCCGTTCACCAACCCACGTGCTTTTCGGCGCGTAGGGCGCGAAGCCTTGTGCGATGCGCTTTTTGTTCACCTCATCGAATTCGGTGACAAGCGCCGGGTGTTCGCGAACCGTGCGCCACAGCGCTTCATCGAAGGCGCTGAACGACTTGATTTCGCGGCCGCGGAATTGGTCACCGATCTGCACAGGAATGGATGCACCCTGGGCTCGGCTTGCGGCTTTCCACCAATCATTCGCAGCGGGTTGACCGGTCCCGGTGACAATACCCGAGCCTATGGGCGGCAGGTTGAAGGACAGGTACGTCGGCGGCAGGCCAGGCACGCAAACGATGCAATCCTGAATGCGCAAGTCGACACCCGCCGGGATGTCCTGGATCTGCGGTGTCATCACCGCCAGGCCAGCTTGGCCAGAAGTGGTCACCTGAGGTGTGGACTCGGGTGTGAACTGCAGGAGTCGTGGCGGTGAACCCGGAACCTCGGCGCTGTAGACACCGGTCAGCGGGTCAAGTACGGCATTGATGACCGGTACACGAGCGTCAACCTCACCACCGGTGCCTGTGACGATAATCGCGGTACCTTCCGGCACAGCTTCGGGTTTGAGCCGGTACGCCACCTCCGCCGAACCGCCCGCATCTGCGATTGACTGCAGCGCCCGACTGTCAGTAAAGCCCAGCGCTTGGGCCGGAACGCCAATGCCCTGCAACAAACGCCCGCGCTGTTCCGTAGTCAACTCGCCATTGCCAAGGGTTGGCGAATAAAACATTGCAGTGACAAATACTGGCCCTGTCCTGACTACGATGCGTCCGGCATCGATGAGGGTATCGATGGCAGCCCGGACAGCCCTTTCAAGTGCAGTGGCGACGTCTTGCGCAACCAACACACTTTCTCGAGTCAAAAACATTCCGCCGCCAGCGGCCACCGAAGTTGCCGGCGCCGTCAGCGTGTTGGCCTGCCTGACCCGTTCAACTCGCGCATCTTCATCGACTTGCTGCTTGAACCGAACTCGCGCCTCACGCTGCTCGGCATACTGCCGGTTACGCTCCCAGACGGCTTCCCTTTCACGCCATATAACGGTCTGCTCGGCATGATGTCTGCCCAGCGCATTGGATTTATCCGTGAGCGCGTTTATCTGCGCGGATAGAAGCCGGGCTTCGTGGGCGGCGTTGTAGGCGTTTTCCCAGATCTGGTGGCCGTCGTTGAGCGCCTGGCCGAACTCACCCAGTCGTGTCAGGTAATCGTTCGAAGTGCGGGTGAGAGGATCGTGTCCATCGAAGGACCGGGCAACCGCATTCTTTGCATTGAGCTCTGCGGTTTTACGGGCGATCAGCCCATCGATTTCGTTTTTTTCCTTGGTGATGATGTAGAGCTGCCAACGCTCGCTCGATCCACTGTTCGGCGGTCGTCGAACACCCGAGATTTCATGTTCCAGGGAGGGTGCGAGTTGACTTGCCTTAGCCGCAAAGCTTCGGTCTGCCTCTGATCTGATAGCGTCATGACGCTGGGCCAGACCGGCAAGAAACTGATGCAAGGCCTGGACGCGAGACAACTCCTGAGCCTGTGCTGCGACGGCCTGTGCTTGAGCCGCCTCGGTTTGCGCTTGGGCGACAGCTTGCGCGTGCGCTTTTTCCTTTGCCTGACGAGCGGCCTCTATGGCCCGCTTTCGGGCCTTTTTCTTTTTCTTGCTGGATTTACCGAACCCGCCTGAAACCCCTCCGCCGCCTGTCCCTCCACCGGAACCACTGCTTGAAGCGGGCGGACCCGACCGGATGACGACACTTCCTGACGTTCCATCGTTATGTATTTGTTGTGCCATACAGTCACTCCTTGTCTGTAGGGCGCAGCATGTCGGTGGAGCGGTGGTCCGGTGCGGTACATAGTTATATGGGTCGCCTATACACCGAAGGTCGTCAGCAATCTGAATGGTAAGTCGAGGTTAAATCGGCTCATTCGGGTAACTTCCGTCAGTGGCGTTGTCGATTCGAGTCGCCGTTATTCGACTAGATAGCGAATCACCCACAATCCAGCGGAGACAAGACCATGCGACTCATGATCATTGTAAAAGCCAGCCCGGACTCCGAGGCCGGCGTGCTGCCTACCGAAGAACTGATGACCGCGATGGGCAATTACAACGAGGAACTGACCAAGGCCGGCATCCTTATCGACTGCGACGGCCTGCAACCGAGCAGCAAAGGCGCACGAGTGCGTTTCTCCGGCGAAAAACGCACGGTCATCGACGGCCCGTTCGCCGAAACCAAGGAGCTGATTGCCGGTTACTGGATTTGGGAGGTCAAGTCGAAAGAGGAAGCGATCGAGTGGGTCAAACGCTGCCCCAACCCGATGCCCGGGACCGAAGCGGAGATCGAGATTCGTCCGATATACGGAGTGGAAGATTTCGGCGAAGAGTTCACCCCGCAACTGCGCGAGCAGGAAGAACGGATTCGCGAGCAGATGAAAAAGCGCTGAATATTGCAGGGAATTAAGCGTCCAGCGCCACCTCATCAACACTTTTCGCGGGCAAGTCGATCACCACACCGCGTTTTCTTGCAGATGCCAGACTTGCCTGCGATGGCTTTTCTGCCACATCACCCAAGCCTCAGGTTTGCATTCAATTTCAATGCACAAAAAATACCGAAAACCTGAACAAACATCCAAAGCCCCCGTCCGGCTGGCGAATCCGACGTTAACTGCTAACTTCAACAAACGTGTCCTACAGGCTTGATAGGAAAGAGATTACGCAGCAGTGGCAACCGCGACACAACTGCCTTTCGGCAAATAGGAGTCTCGTATGTACTGTGCAATTCGCTTGGCCGGCTACAGCCTGATGACTATGTTCGTCAGTTGCGGCGTCGGTGCCCAGGACCTCGATACCCGAATCGGCAAGATTGCGATGCAACCCAGTCTGCCGGCCCATGAAGCGATCTTCCGGATCAACGCCGGTCCGCTGGTGGTCGAAGTGCCGTCCCGCCCGGCACTCGACGACATCACGGCCGTGGAGTGACGCCCAAGGGTTCAAGAAGGAAGTTCTATGACTAACCGCCTGTTGCTCACCGCGCTCTCGCTCGCCCTGAGCACCAGCGCCTGGGCCGACTTCACCACCACACCCGAAGAAGCCCGCGGCATCGCCAAGGAAGCCTACCTGTACGGCTTCCCGGTGGTGGAAATGTACAAAACCCTCTACACCCAGGCCGTGGACAAAAAAAGCGCGAACTTCAGGGCACCGTTCAACCGGATCGGCAACACCGCGAAGGCGTTCACCGCCAAGGACACCGCGTTCGTCACACCCAACGCGGACACGCCCTACTCATTTGTGTGGATGGACCTGCGCGCCGAACCCGTTGTGCTGACCTTGCCGCCGATCGACGGGCACCGTTATTACTCCGTTCAATTGATCGACGCCTACACGCAAAACTTCGCGTACCTGGGCACCCGCAGTACGGGCAACAACGGCGGGCATTTCATGGTCGCAGGCCCCAACTGGCAGGGCCAGCAACCGGTAAAAATGGATCGCCTGTTGCGCAGTGAAACCAACATCGCCTACGCCCTGTATCGCACGCAGCTGTTCGATGACAAGGACCTGGCCAAGGTCAAGGCGATCCAGAAAGGCTACAAGGTCGAAACGCTGAGCCACTATGTCAAACAGAAGGCCCCGCCAGCCGCGCCGAAGATCGCCTGGCCCAAACCCACCCCTACCATGAGCGATACCCCTGATCTGTTCCGCTACCTGAACTTCATGCTGGCCTTCGCCCCGGCGCAGGACGCGGAAAAGGACCTGCTTGCGCGCTTCAAGACCATCGGCATCGAGGCCGGCAAGCCGTTCAATCTGCACGACTTCACACCGGAACAGCGCCAGGCCCTGGAAGACGGTATCAGCGACGCCAAGGCCGAATTTGCCCAATTCAAAAAAGACAAAGTCGATACCCACCAGGTCACCAGCGGCGACTTCTTCGGCACCCGCGATCACCTCAAGGGCAATTACCTGTACCGCTACGCTGGCGCCAACATGGGGATTTTCGGCAACTCGGCCCAAGAGGCCAATTACATTGGCTATTTCGTTGATAAGGACGGCCAGCCACTCGATGCCTCGAAACACGATTACACCCTGCATTTCGACAAAGGCGCCCTACCCCCGGCCGACGCGTTCTGGTCACTGACGATGTATAACGGCAAGAACAAGCTGCTGGTGGCCAACCCGCTGAATCGCTACCTGATCAACTCGCGAATGCTGCCCGATCTTAAGCTCGATGCCGACGGTGGCCTGACCCTTTACGCACAAAACAAGGCACCGGCCGAGGACCTGCAGACTAACTGGCTGCCAGCTCCCAAAGGCCCGTTCTACGGCGTCCTGCGCTTGTATCTGCCGAAACCGGAAGTTACCAACGGCCAATGGAAAATGCCGCTGCTAAACCCCGTGCCTGCTAAACCATGAATTCCCACTCCGTAGACCGCAGGAGCACCCCGATCGACACGCCTGGCGGAAAGTCCCGGTGCAGATCGATGACAAACCGGCACAACTGAGCGCCCTGTACCTCTGGGGCAGACGCAGCCGCCTGGGCCTGAAACTGGGCAACCTCGGCCCGCGCCTGCAAAACCTGTTGCGCGCCTGTTACAGCCGGCATCCGACCGAAGATCAGGCGCTGCGCCAACTGAGAAATCCTTGGCTACGCTGCATAGTCAGGCCAAGCGCAACCCGCCTCCTGCTGCTCACGCCTTACGCCCACTTAACCCTGTTTACGAGAAGGACTTCCCATGACGAACCCGATATCGATCCGCCAACGCCACGGGCTGAAGCTGTTGCTTGCGCTGGCCTTGAGCATACCGCTGCTGGCCCTCGCGGCCGAACCCCTGCCGTCGTGGAACGACGGACCATCGAAGCAAAACATCATCGAGTTCGTCCAGGCAGTCACCGACCAATCCAGCAAGGACTTCGTCAAACCCGAAGACCGCATCGCCGTCTTCGACAATGACGGCACGTTGTGGAGCGAGCAGCCGATGTACTTCGAGTTGCTGTTTGCCCTCGAAGAGGTCAAGCGCACCGCACCGCAACACCCGGAATGGAAAACCACCCAGCCCTTCAAAGCCGTGTTGGAGAACGATCACCAGGCCCTCGCCGCCACAGGCATGGACGGCATCCTGAAAATCTTCGGCGCCACCCACACCGGCATGACCACCGACGCCTTCGACGACTACGCCAAGACCTGGCTGAGCCAGGCCAAACACCCCAAAACCGGCAAGCCGTACACCGAGATGATCTTCCAGCCGATGCTGGAAATGCTCGACTACCTGCGCAGCAAGGACTTCAAGACCTACATCGTCTCCGGGGGCGACACTGCGTTCATGCGCGCCTTTGCCGAGAAGGTATACGGCATACCGCCGGAGCAAGTGATCGGCACCACCTTTGTCACCGCGTTCCAGTTCAAGGACGGCAAGGCCTCGATCATGCGCACCCCGAAACTGGCCCACAACGACGACGGCCCGGGCAAACCGGAAAGCATCGACGCGGTGATCGGGCGCCGGCCGATCCTGGCGTTCGGCAACTCCGATGGCGATCTGCAAATGCTGCAATGGACCGCCGCAGGACCGGGCAAACGCTTCATGGGATTGGTGCATCACACCGACGCCAAGCGCGAATGGGCCTATGACCGTCAATCGCAGATCGGCCGGCTGGACAAGGCTCTGGACGAAGCCAAAACCCGTGGCTGGACTATCGTGGACATGGCGTCCGAATGGCGCCGGATCTATCCGTTCGATGCGGCCGCTCCCGAGCAAGTGCAATAAAAAAGCGTTACGCAGGACTGCAATAAACGTTTGTCGCGCTTGAGCGGTGCTAGTGAGCAAAAGGAGCCAGTCAGATGACTCGCATACGCAAGTGGCTACCGAAATTCACCCTGGAGGCAGTCTCGGTCATGCGATTTCGTCGACTGGCATTACCGCTGGTTCGTCGGCGACTGATGTAAGACCCGAGGACTTTTCGACGCGAAACAGGTAGGGTGCGCAAGATCAAAATGCCACCACTGGATCGCGTCGCGGGTTTTCATGGAGTTGCACACGCAATGAGTTGCTGGACCATCCTTGGCCTCCCGGCCGATGCCGATACACGCAGTATCAAACGCCAATACGCAATCCTGCTCAAACAGACGCGCCCGGATGAAGACCCCGAGGGCTTTCAGCGTCTGCGTGAGGCGTATGAACACGCGCTGAGCATCAAGGAATGGGAGCAATTGCGCGCGGATGACTCGGGCGACGATGCCCCGTGGGACCTGACTGGGCTGACGGTGGTTGAAGTCGACACGTTGCAACGGGTCACCCGTTCGCTGGACGGTGTCAGCCGTGTCGAGCTCGAACAACGTTATGCCGCCGCCCTTGAGCATGGCGCGGTCGATGTCATGGAAGATGCGGTGCTGAGGCATTGCGTCGAACACTTCGAGACGTCCGAAGCACTGCTCGAATGGGCGATGCAAACCTTTCACTGGTTCAGTCTCTGGCAGCGCCTGGAACTGGACGAAGACCTGATCGAACAGTTGTCGCAGCAGCGCAAGCGCCTGGCGGAGCGACTTGAAGCGCCGATATTTCTGGCCCGGCAACAGCGCCTCGCCGCCGAACCCGCCGCCACGCCGAAACATCGCGCCGCCCACTTGCTGTTGGCGCCTGGCACGTTCAGTCACCGCCGCGCCCTGGCCCGACGCTTGCGCGAAGACGATTGGGTGCAATGCCGCAAGCTCAGCTCTGCGTTGTACGCCAACCACCCGGACATCTGCGCAGACCTGCCCGGCGGTACACCGTTCTTCTGGCGTGACTGGGAACATACCCATGACAGCTGGCCGATGTACCTGGGTATTGTCCTGGCCTGCCTGGTCGGCTCCTTTATTCAGTTCGCGCCGTTGGGCACGCGTCTGGGCGGATTGATCGGCGTCGCGGTGTTCTGGTCGGTGATATTCGCGGTCGCCGGTTGGGTACTCAACTGGCTGACGGCGCACGTTGCCCATCGCTTTTGGTTGCTGGACGATCGATTGAGTGTGCGCCTTTCGCCCTCGCTCATACCTCTGCCGTTTGGAGTGCTGCGCGACTTGATACCCTGCATTGCGATGGCGGCGGGCATTGGCAACGTGTATGGCGTGGTCGGCAGCATCGTTTACGTCATCACACTAACGGGTGTCGGACTTATCCGCCGACGGGAGGTCAAACCGCACGTTTCCTGGCAACACGCCAGCCCCTTGCTCAAACGCATCCTGATAGGCGCGGGCATTTTGGTGCTGGTTTTAGTACTTGGCGTGTTCAAAGTGATCTCAAGCCAAAGTACGGTCAACCGCAACCAAGGCCTGCAACAGTGGACCGAACGCTTGTGCAGCCGGATGCCGGTCACCGCCAGCGAATGCAACGCACCGGCCACTGTTGAGCAGTGGTACGGCCAGGAGAAACAGCCATGAACCCGAAATGGCTGTTCCCGGTGGCGACCATTGTGATGCTGATCCTGATGGGGCTGGCCGGCTCTTCGAAATTCGTTGCCCGCATCGATTTGTGGCTGGATCAACACGACGCTCCGCTCACCGCGCAGGCCAATGCCCTGAGCACGGTGATCGATTGCATCAACCGGGTCGACGTACATTGGCGGGTGGCCTACGAACTGTACAAATCGCCGAAGCAACCTGCGGAGCCGGTGCGAGACTGGATCGCCAACCAGCAGGATTTCGACGACAACGGTGCCAGTGATGCACCCGCCATTCAAAGGGATATCTGTTCGCCGAAAATCAGCGAAAAGCTCAAGCTGCTGAAATACAACCCACCGCTGGCGTTGAAAGCCGATGCCTACGCGCAGGCATTACAGCAAGTAATGCCGCTTACGCAGCAAATCACCTTTTACCGACAGGCGCGTTTTTCGACCGCCATCAGTGAGGTGCAGCCCGCTTTTGCCGATCAATTCAGGCCCAGGGCCGAGGGCTACCTCACGGCGTCAACGGTACTGAGGCAGCAGGTTGAAGGGCTGGACCTTGAACAACGACGCGAGCAACTCAACCTGATCGAAGCGCGTCTGGGCAAGGACATTCACTGGTATTTGCTGGCCTACATGATCCAGGCCAGGGACACGCTGAACCTTGTAACCGAGGGCGTGAACAATCGAACCCTGACGCCGCAGGCACTGGCTAAAACCATCGCTGAACTGCAATTGGCCTTGGATTACCTGCAGCAGTTCGGCCAACGCCATATGCCGGAAACGCAAAAACGTAACGAAGTACCCAGTTATCTCTGGTCGCACATCGCCAGGCCGACACAGAAGTATCTGGATGCCTTGAATGCTCTGCACAAGGACTGGAAGAACAAGGCTGAACCACAACGATTGAGTGATGATTTTTATGCGGTGACGCGTGGATATGATTCGCTGATCAGCCATTACAACCGGTTGGCGCGAGCTGAGTATTGAGTGATGTGTTGTTCTTGAGGCCGCCATCGCGGGCAAGCCACGCTCCCTCAGGGGGATGCGTAAACTTGTGGGCGCCTGGCTTGCCCCGGGCGGCGTTCCGACGCAGAGGCCATCAATGAATACCGCTTCGGTGGCCGGCACCGTCTCCTGGTCGGAGTACCGCTGGCCCTGTTGACCGTCGCGTCCACCCGTGCAATCGGGATCACTTCATAGGGTTAACCTCCACACCATTTGACAGACGCAGAGCATCCGGCAAAGCTGCACCGAGCTTGAATGCGCGCCTGACGGCAAACGCAACTGGACTACGGAAGTCGCCATGCCGAACCCTAAAAATAAAGCAGCACAGGCAAACCCTGATTCGCCACCGACCCTGATTAACCGCTACCTGTTTCCCGTGACCATCGGCGTATTGCTGGTGGCCATGGCGGCGATCGGCTGGTTTCTGCTGAGCAGCACGCCAGCGCCGATCAAAACCGTGCCCGTCAGTACGCCGGCCGTTCAGCCGGCCAAACCACAACCCGTCGTCGTGACACCGGCGAAGATGGTCGATGAGCAACAGTGTCAGGGCTGCCACAGCGAACAGATGAAGGATTGGCAGGGCTCCCATCACCAATTGGCGATGCAGGAAGCCAATGCCGAGACGATGCTGGGCGACTTCAATAACGTCACGTTCAAGGCGCAAAACGAAACCACCCGTTTCTCGCGCAAGGATGACGGGTTCTGGGTCAACACGCCCGGCATTGATGGAAAGAATGCCGACTTCAAAGTGGCCTACACCTTCGGCATCGCGCCGTTGCAGCAATACCTGATCGAGGTGGGTGAAGGTCGCTTGCAAGCGCTTGGCGTGGCCTGGGATACCGAGAAAAACCGCTGGTTCCACCTCTATCCGGGCCAGGGCGTGAATTTCAAGAACCCGCTGCACTGGAGCAAGCCGAGCCAGAACGCCAACTTCATGTGCGTCGAGTGTCACACCACCGGCTACAAGCGCAATTTCGACGCGGCCAAAAACACCTTCGACAGTCAGTGGAACAGCCTCGGTGTCGGTTGCCAGGCGTGCCACGGGCCCGCGTCCAACCACCTGGAATGGACGGCGAAGAAAGGTGATCTGATCCATGCCGGCTTTGCGGTCGACCTCAAGGACAAGGACGCCACGGTCGAAATCGAAACCTGTGCCCGCTGCCATTCCCGCCGCGCACCGCTGGATGACGGCTACACCGTTGGCAAGCGCTTGATGGACGACTACCTGCCGAGCACCCTGACCCGCGAGTTGTACGCGCTGGACGGCAAGATCAAGGATGAAGTGTTCGAACACGGCTCCTTCGCCCAAAGCAAAATGTTCGACAAGGGCGTGCGTTGCAGCAACTGCCACAACCCCCACAGCACCGAACTCAAGGCGCCGGGCAACGGTGTTTGCCTGCAATGCCACAACACCGCCGGCAAGACTTCGGTGACAGGCGTCGACGGCAAGGGTTTGCAAGCGAAGAACTACGATTCCATCGAACACACTCGCCACACTCAAGGTCAGCCCGGCTCCCAATGCGTGGATTGCCACATGCCGGGCAAGTTCTACATGGGCAACGACTTCCGGCACGACCACAGCTTCAGCATTCCCAATCCGGAGCGGGCGAAAAAACTCGGCACGCCGGACGCCTGCCTGACCTGTCACCAGGGCAAGGCCAGCGACAAGGTCACCGAACAATTCAAGCTCTGGAACACCGCAACTACCGCGCAGGCGCCACGCTATGACGAAAGCCTGTGGCTGATTCGCAACGGTCAGCCCGGTGCCGCGCAAGCCTTGTACGAGCAGCTTCAGCGCAGCAATCTTCCGGCGATTCAGCGTGCGACCTTGCTCGCAGAACTGCCGCTGTACCCGAGCGAACAGGCCTTGAAACTCGCGACCAAGGACTTGAGCCACCCCGCACCGCAAGTGCGTGAAAGCGCAGTGCGGGCGATCAGCGCGTTCCTGCGGCCACCGGAGCGTGCGCCGCTGCTGACGCCATTGCTGGGCGATCCGGTGAAGGCGGTGCGGATCGTCGCGGCCCGGGACCTGCTGAGCGTCGCGCGCAACGGATTGGGTAGCGCCCAGGCCAACTGGAACGCGGCCATTGCCGAATACGAAGCGGTGCAAAAAAGCCTGGCCGAGCGCGCCGAGGCCAACCTCAACCTGGCGATGCTCTACCAGGCCAGCGGGCGCAACGGCGAAGTCGAATCGCTGCTGCGCACCGCCCTCAAGCGTGATCCGGATTTCTACCCGGCGCTGGTCACGCTGGTGCAATGGCTGGAAGCCGATGGACGCGGCCAGGACGCGCAGACGCTGTTGGCGCAGAGCCTGAAAGAACACCCGGACGCCGCCCTCCTGCAACACACCCTGGGCTTGTCGCTGGTGCGCGCAGGTCAGTCAGCCCAAGCCATGCCGGCCTTGCGCAAAGCCGCGCAATTGGAACCACAAAACGTCCAATACGGCTACGTGCTGGCCGTGGCGTTGCACGACAGCGGCAAGGTCGATGAGGCCTGTGCAGAGCTGGAGCGGTTGTTGAAAGTGCAGCCGGCCAACCGCAATGCGCGGTTGTCGCTGATCCAGTACTACCTGGATAACGGGCAGGAACCGAAGGCGCAGGTGCTGTTGCAAGGCTGGAAGAAAATGAACATGGGGGATCCGGCGTTGAAGTGACGCTTTCGTAGCAGCTGCCTTGTGGCGAGAGGATTTATCCCCTCGCCACAAGGCAGCTGCTACATGGACCGTGGAATTACCAGGACGACCCACTCTTCAACGCCAACTCCCGCCGGCTGTTCGCCCGCATCGCCTTGATCAGCGACACCGTGCCCACCAAGATAATCACGCCGGCGAACAGAAAGTCGATGGTATACAGCTGGAAATCTTGCATCGGCCCCACCAGCAACACCCGAATCGCGCCGATACTCACCAGCGTGGCGAGAAAATCGATCCCCGGTTCATCGCGATAGAACACGTGCAGCAGCGGCAGGCACATCACCAGCAACAAGAGCAGCACGATCACCTTAAACGAGCCTTTGCGCTCGACGCTGAACGCGCACTCGTGGGCGCTGTAGGCCTTGTAGTCCTCATCGCGGATCATCGAGTTGCGTTCGTTGATGTAGTCGACGCGGTTGTACTTCTGGACCGGCGTGAAGGTGTTCGACATCTCCATCAGTGTGGTGATGTTTTTGAACCTCAGGTCGATGCGCTCGTTGCCCTTGAGGTAATACAGCACCGGTTTGTAGCCATAACGGTAGTTATCGAAGGGAAAATCCGTGGCCCGGCCCTGCACCCCGATGGGCCTTGGCTCGAGTTCGGCGTAGGCGCTTTTGTTGGCCGACGCGAGGTTGCGGCTCAGCGGCTGGACCTTGACCTGCTCAAGGAAAATCGGCGTGACACCGAACGACCACTGCAAGGGTTCCAGACGCAGGCGCAGTTCGTTGCGGCCCAAATCGTAGCGGTTGAAGGTGCGCTCGGACACCACCACGGCACCACTGAGCATGAACTCGCCGCGCACCGTGTTGGTGATGCGCAGCGTCAGTTGATCCTTGCCAAGCGCCGCAGCATCGCTGGCCGGAGGCGTGCCGCACCAGGCCGTACTGTCGAAAGCTGCGCCCAACTGGCCGTCACGGTTTTCCTTGAACACATAAAAATAACTGGCCCACAGCGCCAACATCAGCAACAGCGCAATCAGCCCCAAAATCTTTTTGCCCACACTCAAACCAGACTCCTTTCTTTGCCAACTCCCTGATAAGGCGCGGACTCTACCAAAATGCCATCAGCGGCCCAAGCAAAAACACCACAGCCATGATTTGTAGCAGCTGTCGAGCAGCGCCCTGTAGCGAGAGGACTCGACCCCGTTAGCCGGCGAAGCGGCCCCCTCTACGGTTCAAGCACCGAGTCGCGTGTATATACGAGCGCTTCGCGCCCGAACGGGGGCAAGCCCCCTCGCCACAGGGTTTGTGTGTCAGCGTCTTCTGAATAACGGCCGCGGTTCAATCACCTCACCGACCGCGCGCAATTCCCCCATCATGAAACGCTCGACCGGATCGCGAAACTGCGCAACCCGCTCGAAGACCAGGGCCCGGTCATAGTCGTCGTACTGATACATGTGGCTACCTCATCAGGGTGGATCGCCCGCTCTGCATACCCTGTAGCAGCTGTCGAGCACCGCGAGGCAGCGTTCGGCTGCGCAGCAGTCGTAAATCCTGTGCCCACGGTTTACCTGACAGACCGAGTCGCCTGGTTTGACGACTGCTTCGCAGCCGAACGCTGCCTCGCGGTGCTCGACAGCTGCTACAGGGGTGGCGGTGCTTGTGGCAGTGACTATGAACCTGCGGCGCAGCACGTTACAGATTCACCTGAATACTGAAAAACCGTATCAGAGTGCGTCAGATCACCGCAGGCATGGCTCGTATCTGATCCGCATAAACTCGGTTTTTCTGAGCCTGTTTTGTTTCCGGCAGGGTTTCTACAGTGGACGACATGCCAGTCCGGGTGGCCTGGCAAGACTTTGCAACCGTGGAAGCATTGACCATGAGCACAGCAACAATCGGACAGGCCTATAACTACAAGGTCGTCCGCCAATTCGTCGTGGCAACCATCGTCTGGGGCGTCGTCGGGATGGCGATGGGGGTGTGGATCGCCTCGCAACTGGTGTGGCCCGAGATGAACCTCGACCTGCCGTGGACCACCTTCGGCCGCTTGCGCCCGCTGCACACCAGCCTGGTGATTTTCGGCTTTGCCGGCAGCGCGCAATTCGCCGCCAGTTACTACGCGGTACAGCGCACGTGTCAGGTGCGGCTGTACTCCGACAAACTGGCGGCGTTCACCTTCTGGGGCTGGCAATCGGTGATTGTGGTGATGCTGATCACCTTGCCGCTGGGCTACACCACCACCAAGGAATACGCCGAGATCGAGTTTTCCGGCGCGGTGTGGATGACCGTGGTCTGGGTGGCTTACGCCATTGTCTTCTTCACCACCGTGGTGCAGCGCAATACCAGACACATCTACGTCGGCAACTGGTTCTTTGGCGCGTTCATCGTGGTGATCGCGATGCTGCACGTGGTCAATCACCTGTCGATTCCGGTGGATTGGTTCAAGTCTTATCCGGTGTATTCCGGGGCCACCGACGCCATGGTGCAGTGGTGGTACGGGCACAACGCGGTGGGCTTTTTCCTGACCACCGGGTTCCTCGGGATGATGTATTACTTCGTGCCGAAACAGGTGGGGCGGCCGGTGTATTCCTATCGGTTGTCGATCGTGCATTTCTGGGCGCTGATCACCCTGTACATCTGGGCCGGCCCGCACCACTTGCACTACACCGCGTTGCCGGACTGGGCGCAGTCACTGGGCATGGCGATGTCGCTGATCCTGCTGGCACCGAGTTGGGGCGGGATGATCAACGGCATGATGACGCTCTCGGGCGCCTGGCATAAGTTGCGCACCGACCCGATCCTGCGCTTTCTGGTGCTGTCGCTGGCCTTCTACGGGATGTCGACGTTCGAAGGGCCGATGATGGCCATCAAAACGGTCAACGCCCTCTCCCACTACACCGACTGGACCATCGGCCACGTCCACGCCGGTGCTCTCGGTTGGGTGGCGATGATCACGTTTGGCGCCATCTACCACATGGTCCCGAAAGTCTTCGGTCGCGAGCAAATGTTCAGCACGCCGCTGATCAACCTGCACTTCTGGCTGGCGACCATCGGCACGGTGTTGTACATCGCCTCGATGTGGGTCAACGGCATCACCCAAGGGTTGATGTGGCGTGCGATCAACGACGACGGCACCCTGACCTACTCGTTCGTCGAGGCCTTGCAGGCCAGCCATCCGGGGTTCGTGGTGCGCTTTGCCGGCGGGGTTTTCTTCCTCAGCGGCATGTTGCTGATGGCCTACAACACGTGGCGCACGGTACGGGTTTCAGACGTGGCGATGGCTGAACGCGAAGCGCAGATTGCGTGAGGTTTGAGATGACCGAGATAGTGCTGAATCTGTTTGGGGTCGTGGGGTTTTGGCTGGCAATCGAGTATTGCCTGAAACACCAGACGGCCGAGAGCCTGGAGGATGCCAGCCTGATTCCGTTTGCCGATGACCCTGAGGTGGCGCGGCGGGTGGAGTTGGCGACGGGGAAGACTGTGAAGGCAGTGGCCCCGGAAGAAGCTAAACCCGGCTGGGGCAACCTCGAAATCTGACCCACCTGGCACATTACCCGTGGGAGCGAGCCTTTGTGGTGAGGGGATTTAACGAAACGTCGCACCGCCCCGTTGGGTCGCGAAGCGGCCCCAAAAATGGGACTGCTGCGCAGTCCAACGGGGATAAATCCCCTCGCCACAAAAGCTCGGCCCCACAATGGATTGGTGGATTCAGCCGCGTTCGCGGGGAATAAGGCTCTGCAACTGCTGCGCCAGGAAGTTCGCATCGAAGGCAAACGTATCCGGGTCTTTCAAGCCATTGGTCTTGCGCCATTGCCAGCTGGTCGACGGCGGCAGGCACACCAACGAAATGCTGCCATACCGCGCGGCCGTCAACCCCATCACCGCCAACGAAATCTGACCGCCGGCGCCCATCACATCCGGCACGAACTCCACCGGTTTACCAGCAATGACAATGCCCAGTTTCTCGGTCTTGAACGTCGACGTCTCAGCCGGAACGCTTGGCCCTGAAGCGACATACACCTCGCGACTCACCTCCAGCAGATTCGGCACCTGGACCGGCTCCAGCCATTGCTGGATCTGGTCGAACAATTCACCGATACGCGTCGCCCACACGGCCGATTGCGACTCAAACACTTGCTTCTTGTGCGCTTCGCTTTCTGCGTAGTGGCGAAGCATCTCGCCCAGTTGCTGTACGTCGTCCATTGCAGTGTTCCTTTGGTTGAAGCGGTGCTGCGGACGTTGAGCATGGCAGATGCGCGCTGCCGGCGTACGACTAAAAGCGTGAACGGTATTGGCTAGGGGTCATGGCCAGGTATTTGCGAAACGCGCTGCCCATGTGCGACTGATGAGCGAACCCCGAATCCAGGGCGATACTCGCCAGGCTCAGGTCAGTGTGTTCGATCATGCGGCGTGCCGCTTGAAGTCGAATTTCCACCAGATAAGCGTGGGGCGTCAGGCCCGTCGCCTGGGTGAAATCGCGCAGAAACCGCAGCGGGTTCTGCCCGTATGTTTCGGCCAATTGCGCAAGCGCCAGGGGCTGGTGAAACTGCTCGGCGATCTGCTCCAGCACCCGGGCGAAGGACCTGGGATTGACCTGGCGCGTGGTGTCGACTTTCTGGTGGGTCAACTCAATGAGACCCATCGTACATTGCTCAAACGCCAGCAGATCGGGCTGTGGGGCGAGCAACAGGCACCGCAACTCTCTCGCCAGGGTCAGCGCGGGTCGATTGCCTGAAGACTGCACACGGTGCGCGACGCTGGGTAACGGTTCACCGGCAAACGGTTCGTCCAGACGCATCAACAGGTATTCACCACCGGTGGCGGACTCGGAGAACACCTCGACGCCGATCGGCGTATAAGCCAAAACACCCGGCAAGGTATCGAAATCCACCCGATGATCGGAATTGATCGCGTGCACGCCCTGCTGACGCTCCAGCGTCACCCCGAGGGTTTGCGACTGAGCCGCGTCATACACGCTGTAGGCCGCACGGGGCAAGAGTTGCAGGCAGACTTTACCGCCAAACAAGCGCTGACTCATGACATCAGGCATGTGAAATTTCCTGATAGATCGAAACCGGAATCCACTGGACACTCTCTCGCAAAGGGTTGCCAACCACAGGAGCACATCATGCGCACCATCGGCCTTATCGGCGGCATGAGCTGGGAGTCCAGCGCCGAGTATTACCGCCTCATCAACCAACAGGTTCGCGACCGGCTCGGGCCGTTGCGGTCAGCGAAATTGCTAATGTACAGCGTCGACTTCGGCCCTGTCGAACAGGCCCAACACGCCGGACGCTGGGACGATGCGGCGGCGATTCTGGTGGATGCGGCGCAGCGCCTGGAGGCCGGCGGCGCTGAATGCGTGGTGCTGTGTACCAACACCATGCACAAGGTGGCCGGGCAGATTCAGGCAGCGATCAGTATTCCGTTTTTGCACATCGCCGACCCGACCGGTCAAGCCGCCGTCGATAGCGGTGCGCTGAAAGTCGGTTTGCTCGGGACCGCGTTCACCATGGAACAAGACTTTCTCAAGGATCGCCTGAGCGCGAGGGGGTTGACGGTGCTGGTGCCGGACACCGAGGAGCGCAACGCCGTGCACCGGATCATCTATGAGGAGTTGTGCATCGGGGTGATCAGCGAGGCGTCGCGCAAGGTGTATCAGCAGGTCATCGAGTCGCTGACCCGGCGAGGCGCCCAGGCGATCATTCTCGGCTGCACGGAAATCGGCCTGTTGATCAAACCCGAGCACAGCGCCCTGCCCTTGCTCGACTCCACCGAACTGCATGCGCAGGCGGCGGTGGCGTTCGCGTTGGGTGACTGAGTCAGTCGGACCTGGGCGAGCGACGCAGACGCGCCATGCTCAACGTGTCGACCAGCCTGCCGTCACGCACGGCGTAGTCGCGGAACAGGCCTTCGGTTTCGAAACCGAACTTGCGGTAGAGGCCGATGGCCGCTTCGTTGTCGGCGTACACCGAAAGCTCGACCCGCTGCAGGTTCATCCAGTTGTCGGCGACGTCCAGCGCCGCCGCCAGCAGTTTTGATCCCACGCCTTTGCCCTGCCATTCCACCGCGACCGCCATGCCAAGATTGCCAGCATGGCTGCGACGGATCCGCGAGAACTGCTCCAGGCCAATGTTGCCGATGACCGCGCCCTGATGCAGCGCCACCAGTTTCACCAGCCGCTCGTTATCCGAGGCCAGGCGCTGGCGCCAGATCTCGGCGGATTGAAACGGCATTTGCAGGACCTGACGGGTAATGGCCGGGTCGTTGTAGAGCGCGGTGACGCCGTCGATGTGGGATTCGCTGAAGCGTTCGAGGGTGATGACAGAATCGGTGGCGGGCATGGGTGACTCATCCTTGATGCAGACATGGCCGCCCACTCTACAATGCCTTCTCGCGGCATGGCGAGATCCAATGTGGGAGCGGGCTTGCTCGCGAATGCAGTGGGTCTGTCAGCATTGATTTGACTGACCCACCGCTTTCGCGAGCAAGCCCGCTCCCACAGGTGGATCGGCGTCAGGCTTCGAACCACTCGCGCCGCTCGTTGAAGGTGTTTTGGATCAGTTCGACGATCATGTGCACTTCTGCCCGCCCCGTGGACTCGGCGTTGACGGCCATCCACACCTGCCTCTGCATCGACTGGTCGAACACCCCCGATAACCCGATCAGGCCGCGGTCAAACCGGCTCATGTAATTGGGCAGCAAACCAATGCAGGCGCTGCAACGAATCATCTCCAGCATCAGCTCATAAGAATGCAACTGCACCACGCCGGCCAGGCGCTGGTCGACCACGCCGTTCCATGGTCGAAAACTCTCGACCTGACGATCCGGCTGCCATTGCACCAACATGAAGTCGGCCAGGTCATCGAGGCTGGCGGGGCGGGCCGCCACCCGTGAATACCGTTTGGCGATGTGCGGCAGATAGTTCAGTCGCGCCAGACGCTGAGGCTCGCTGACCGGGAAACTCGGGCCTGGCAGCGGTGAGTCAGTACCGGCCAGCCACAGCACCACATCGGCACTGATGGCTTGCAGCGACAGTTCGCCGTCCAGCGTAATGATGTCGAGGCGCACGCTGGCGTTGCGTCGCAACAGCGCGACCAGATCGCGGCCCAGAATGTCGTGCAGAATCGACTCAGCCACGGCCAGCCTAATCAAGGGCTGTTCGATCACCGGCACGTCGTGCTCATGAGCCAGCGCAATCAATTGCGCCTGCAACTGCAACCCTTCATGACTCAACGCCAGGCCATTGTCCTGGTGATTGAACAGCGAACACTGCAATTGCGTTTCAAGCTGCGCCAGGTGTTTGCGCAACAGGGTTGATTTGATATTGAGGCTGCGGGCCGCCTGCATGAAACAACCGCAACGGGCACTGACCCGGAAAGACTGCGCCAGCACCGGGTCGATCCGGGCGGCGGGGGTGGATTCCATGAATGACATCAATGACTCCTGTCGATCTATCCGTGAGGACCTCATCCTGCGCAGCGTTTATGAACCTGACGTGACACCCCGAACGGAAAATCGATTCAGCTGCTGGGGCTTTGCCGAAAACTCACCGCCAGGCGATTCCAGCTGTTGATGGTGGTGACCGCGATGGTCAAGTCGACCATTTCGCTTTCATTGAACTGCTCACGCGCCACGGCGTAGACGTCGTCCGGCACATGGCTTTCAGAGAGCAATGTCACCGCTTCGGCCCAGGCCAGCGCGGCGCGTTCGCGAGGGTTGAAGAAGCCGCTGTCGCGCCACACCACAATCGAATACAAGCGCCGATCCGTCTCGCCAAGGCGCCGCGCGTCCACTGAATGCATGTCAGTGCAGAACGCGCAGCCATTGAGTTGCGAGGCGCGGATCTTGATCAAAAGGCCAGTTTCCGCAGGACGATTGGCGGCGCTGCACGTCCCACGCGTTGCGCCAGATTGCCGGTTCCAAAGGTTTCTACAGCCTGCCCGAAGGCCTGCCGGCACTGCGCAACGCGATCGCCCGGCACATCGCGTTTTCCCGCGGGGTCAATTGCCAGGACGAAGACGTGGTGGTGTGCAACGGCGCGCAGCAGGCGCTGGACCTGATCTCCCGGGTGCTGACCCGTCCAGGCAGCATTGTCGCCATGGAAGACCCCGGCTATCCGCCGGCTCTGCTGCTGTTTGGCACCCACGGGGCCACGGTGATCGGGGTGCCGGTGGATGCCGAGGGTATTGAGGTGGACAAGATTCCCCTTGGTACCCGGCTGATTTACGTCACACCGTCACACCAGTTCCGGCTGGGTATGCCGATGAGTCAGGCGCGCCGGGCTGCACTGCTGGAGCGAGCTCACGAGTTGGGCGCGATCATCATCGAGGACGATTACGACAGCGAGTTTCGCTATGAAGGCCGCCCGACCGATTCACTGCAAAGCATGGATGAACGCGGCATCGTCGCCTGCGTCGGGACCTTTTCGAAAACCATGCTGCCGGAGTTGCGCCTCGGTTATGCGGTGTTGCCGCCGGCGATTCTTGAAGCCGTCATCCGCGCCAAGCAACTGACCGACCTGCACACCTCGACCCTGCCCCAATGGGCGCTGGCCAAGTTCATCGCCGAAGGTTGCCTGCTCAAGCACATCCGGCGCTGCCATACGATCTATGCCGGGCGACCTTTCACCCTGGCTTGAACCTGTGCCCACCACGGCCGGGTTCCACATGGTGGTGATGTGCAAAGTGCCTATCGATCTTCCATTGATGATCGAATTGGCGAAAAAGGTCGAAGTCGGGCTCTACGCCATCGACAGCTTTTTCTACCAGCAAGTACCACGGGCCGGGCTTTTCCTGGGTTTTGGAGCCATAGAAA
This sequence comes from Pseudomonas sp. LBUM1669, assembly GCF_059695705.1. NCBI lineage: Bacteria > Pseudomonadati > Pseudomonadota > Gammaproteobacteria > Pseudomonadales > Pseudomonadaceae > Pseudomonas > Pseudomonas sp. LBUM1669. The sequence goes on from NZ_CP166784.1 coordinate 3,538,718, forward strand.
CCCTGGACATCGACGTCGCCCTGGACCGTTTGCGCGACATCTTGCAGCAGGTGGCCTGATCGATTGGTCTGCGGCTTTATCCGGCGATTGGCTATTGGCGGTCCACAGGTGCAGGCCTATCCTGCATAAGCGTTATCCCTCAATGAGCAGGATTCGTCCGGCCTGATTCAGGAGTGTGAGCAATGTCCAACGAAGTGATCAATACCGTACAGGTGCAGGCCGCCGCCGGCCGCTCGGAAGAACTGGGTAAGCAACTGCAAAAGATTGTCGATACCCTGCGTCAGCAACCGGGCTGTGATTCCTATATGGTCGACCGCTGCCCAGAGGACAGCAACCGCTGGACCGTCAGCGCCCGCTGGCAATCGGAAGCGGCCATGCAATCGCATTTCAACTGCCCTGAAGTACAAGGATTTATTGGCCTGATCGATGAAAACCTGGCCAGAACCGTGGACTTCAACAGCTTCCCGATTCGCTAACGCCAAACCCTGTGTAGCAGCTGCCGAGCAGCGCGAGGCTGCGTTCGGCTGCGCAGCAGTCGTAAAATCAGACCCCGCGGTGTTTCAGGTGGACCGTGCGGGTCGGGTTTACGACTGCTTCGCAGCCGAACGCAGCCTCGCGCTGCTCGGCAGCTGCTACATCAATCATGCGGAGGATTGGTCCCCTCACCTTCGCGAACATGTACGAACCGGCCGGCTCGGAACATTTGGTCTCAAAAAATGCAAGTACAACCAAGCCCGCCAAACTGTTGGTATTCATGGTGTTGTCCCCCGACGAGAAAGTGTTGATCCCACTGGAAAACTGATCGCTGAAGGGACAGCCATAAATATAAAGGCCCGAATTAACGTTTCGTCAAGTGATCCTTGCAGCGTCAGTTCGGCTCGGTGACGGTGTACCCGGACATGCAAAGCCTCAGGGCGGCGAAGCCCGATGTGGTCGCTATTGTCGACACCCGTCGCCAATTGATCACATCGCGCAGTTCGGATATCGAAGCGAATGTGAGTGCGGACTTCTATGACTCAAACTTCAACTACATCGGCACTGCGCAGGGGCATGACGCCAAAGCGCTAAGTCCATTATGGGCAGACTACAAACGCAGTGAAGAGATCGTGGCGGATATTAACGAACAACAGAATGTGCAAGTGCGGGCACTGCAAAAGTTTGACCAGTCGCTCAGTAATTTATTGACCAGGCCGACTGATAAAGTTTCGATGATTGATAACGCAACAGCGTCAGAAGTTGTATTAAGGCTAATGACCTCATCGCGAGCAGGCTCGCTCCCACATTGGAATGTATTTCAAATGTGGGAGCGACGATTCGACTTGCCCGCGAAGGGGCCAAATCAGCCAACACAAAACTTGCAGGCAAAAAAAAAGCCCCGCATCTCTCAATGCGGGGCTTGTTCATTCAACGCCTGATCAGGCCGCCGGTTCCAGCTCGGCAGCTGTTGTAACAGGCGCAGACACTACCGCTTGCCCGCTCAACGCCAGGTCCAGCAGTTCACGGTTGGCCACCGCGTACATAGCGTAGTCAGTGCCGCTGGCGGCACGGATTTCTACCAGCATGGCGCGCCAGCGTTCGATCATGCCTTCGTGCTGTTCCATCCACAGCTCCAGACGGGTTTCCACGTCCTGAGTGCCGTCGCCCTGTTGCAGGACGGAGATGGTGATCGCACGTTGCTGCCAGTCGACGTCATCGCGGAACGCTTCACGGGCCAGGGCTTGCCAGTTGTTTTCAACCGGCAGAGCGCTGATCTGTTGCAGGTACCAAGTGATGTCCAGGGCGCTGCCCACGGCGAAGTAAGCCTTGGCCACATCCGCAGGGTTCTGGCCAGTCACGTCGGAGGCCTCGATGATCGGCAGCAGGGTGTACAGGTGCGAAGTGCCAGCCACCATACGCGCGAGCAACTCCGGCACACCGGCTTCGACGTAAGCCTCATAGCGGGTCTGCCAGTTCTCGTGGATCTCGCCACTCAGCAGTTCGTCGAGCTTGAGACCCAGCTCCTTCAGATGCGGACCGAAGTGCGCGACGTCACGGGCAGCATTCTGCTCGTTGCGACGGGCACGCAGGAACCAGCGCGTAGCGCGACGGCCCAGGCGCATCAGCTCGTCCATCAGCTCCAGTTGCACGTCGGCGGAGACCTGATAATCCAGGGCTTCGATCTGACGGAACCAGTGTGGGAGGTGGAAGATGTCACGCACGATCACATAAGCACCGGCCACGTTCGCCGGGCTCATGCCGGTCGACTCTTTGAGTCGCTGAACGAAGGTGATGCCCATGTGGTTGACCAGATCGTTGGCGATCTGGGTGCTGACGATTTCGCGTTTCAGACGGTGACGGCGCATGGCTTCGGAGAACTTGCTCACCAGGCTCGGCGGGAAAGCGGTTTCCATGTCGCGCGTCAGGTAGTCGTCGTCCGGCACCTGGGAATTGAGCAGCGCTTCCTTGAGGTCGATCTTGCTGTAAGAGATCAGCACCGACAGCTCGGCACGCGTCAGGCCGTGGCCTGCAGCGATGCGCTCGTTGATGGCTTCTTCGGCCGGCAGGAACTCGATGGCGCGATCCAGCTTGCCGCGACCTTCCAGATCGTTCATCAGGCGCTTGTATTCAGCGATCCGCGGCAAGGCACGACGGGCAGCCAGGGACAGGGCCTGAGTCTGCTTGTAGTTGTTGCCCAGGACCAGGTTGCCGACTTCGTCGGTCATGCTCGCCAGCAACTGGTTGCGTTGCTTGTCGGTCATGTCACCGGCCTGAACCACTTCGTTCAGCAGGATCTTGATGTTCACTTCGTGGTCGGAGCAGTCCACGCCACCGGCGTTGTCGATGAAGTCGGTGTTGGAACCGCCGCCATTGAGGCCGAATTCAACACGACCCAGTTGGGTCATACCGAGGTTACCGCCCTCGCCCACGACTTTGCAGCGCAGTTCGTTGCCGTTCACGCGCAGTGCATCGTTGGCCTTGTCGCCGACATCGGCGTGGCTTTCGGTGCTGGCTTTGACGTAGGTGCCGATACCGCCGTTCCACAACAGGTCCACTGGAGCCTTGAGCAAGGCGTTCAGCAGTTCGGTCGGGGTCAGCTTGTCCGCCTGGATGTCGAAACGCTCTTTCATCTGCGGGGAAATCGCGATGCTTTTCGCGCTACGGGAGAAGATCCCGCCGCCTTCGGACATGATGCTGGTGTCGTAATCCGACCAGGCCGAACGTGGCAGGTCGAACAGGCGCTGACGCTCGGCGAAGCTGTTGGCAGGCTCCGGGTTCGGATCGATGAAGATATGCAGGTGGTTGAAGGCTGCGACCAGTTGCAGCTTGTCGGACATCAACAAGCCGTTACCGAACACGTCACCGGCCATGTCGCCGACGCCCACCACGGTGATGCTGTCTTCCTGGACATTGATGCCGCGCTCGCGGAAGTGACGTTGAACGCCTACCCACGCGCCCTTGGCGGTGATGCCCATCTTCTTGTGGTCGTAACCGGCCGAGCCGCCGGACGCAAAGGCGTCGCCGAGCCAGAAGCCGTAGTCGATGGCGATACCGTTGGCGATGTCGGAGAAAGTGGCAGTGCCCTTGTCCGCAGCGACCACCAGGTACGGGTCATCGTCGTCATGACGCACGACGTTGGCCGGCGGAACCAGCGCGCCGTCTTTCAGGTTATCGGTGATGTCCAACAGGCCCGAAATGAAGATGCGGTAGCAGGCGATGCCCTCGGCCGCGATCTCGTCCCGGCTGCCGCCCAGTGGCAAGCGACGCGGCAGGAAGCCGCCCTTGGCACCCACTGGCACGATGACCGAGTTCTTCACTTGCTGGGCTTTTACCAGGCCCAGGACTTCGGTACGGAAGTCTTCTTCGCGGTCAGACCAGCGCAGGCCACCGCGAGCCACGTTGCCAAAGCGCAGGTGTACGCCTTCGACGCGCGGCGAGTAAACGAAGATTTCGAACTTCGGTACTGGCTTCGGCAGCTCTGGAATCTGGTGCGGGTTGAACTTGAAGCTGAAGTAGGACTTGTTCTTGCCGTTCGCATCGGTCTGGTAGAAGTTGGTCCGCAGCGTGGCCTTGATCAGGTCCAGATAGCGACGCAGGATGCGGTCTTCGTTGAGCACCTGGACTTCGTCCAGCGCGGCAATGATCGCGTGTTCCAGGCGTTGCTGCTTGTCTTCCAGATCGTCGCTGGTGAGCTTGCGCGCCAGGTAGAAACGGGTCTTGAACAACCGGGTCAACTCGCGAGCGATGTCGGTGTGGTTGTTCAGGGTGCTGGCGATGTAACCCAGGTCGAAGCCCAAGCGGATCTGCTTCATGTAACGCGCGTAGGCACGCAGCAACGCCACATCGCGCCAAGGCAGGCCGGCGGTCAGCACCAGACGGTTGAACGCATCGTTCTCGGCATCGCCACGCACGATGTGGACGAAGGCGTCCTGCAAGGTGTCGTTGAGTTGCTGGATGTCGAGATCCAGGCCTTCAGCGGCGGTGAACGCGAAGTCGTGAATCCAGAACTCGCGGCCATTGTTGTGGCGCAGGCGATACGGGAATTCACCCAGTACACGCAGGCCGAGGTTTTCCAGGATAGGCAAGACGTCGGACAGTGCCAGCGGGGTATCGGCGTGATACAGCTTGCAGTGCAGTTCGCGCTGGCCGGAGACCTGACCCAGTGGCTGATAGAAGCTCATCACCAGTGGATTTTTTTCGTTCAGGCTCAGCAGGTGCTGCATGTCGACCACCGCCGAATGCGCGGCGAAGCGCTCGCGGTACCCGGCAGGGAAGCCTTTCGGGAAATCGGCCAGCACGTTGGTGCCGCTCGCTTCACCGAAGCTTTCAACCGTCAGGCTCGCGTAATCGTCCTGCCAGCTGCGGCAGGCTTGCACCACTTCTTTTTCCAGCAGGACCGGGTCGATGTCCAAGCGGTTCTTCGGGTCAACCCGCAGAATCAGCTGTACACGGGCCAGCACGGACTCGGAGAAGAAGGTCCAGAACTCGCAGTCCGAGGCTTTCAGGCGATCCATCAGCACTTGCTGGATCTTCTGGCGCACTTCGGTGGAGTAGATGTCGCGCGGCACGTAGGCCAGGCAGTAGCAGAAACGGCCGTAGGGGTCTTTGCGCAGGAACACGCGGATCTTGTTGCGTTCCTGGATCTGCACGATCGACATCACGGTGCTGAACAGCTCGTCCACCGGGGTCTGGAACAGATCATCGCGCGGCAGCACTTCGACCACCTGCGCCAGTTCCTTGCCCAGGTGAGCCTTGGGCTGGAAGCCGGAACGGCGTTCGATTTCTTCGACCTTGCGGCGGATGTACGGAATGACCCGCACGCTCTCGCCATACACCGAAGAGGTGTACAGGCCCATGAAACGGCATTCCTTGATGACGTTGCCGTCGGCGTCGATTTCACGGATCGACACGTAGTCCGGGTAGGCCGGACGGTGCACACGGCTTGGGTGTGCAGCCTTGGCGAACGACAACAGGGTCGGTTCGCGCAGGTAGTTCACGGCGTAGTCTTCGATGCGCAGGTCATCGTAGGTCAGGCCGGTGCGCAGCAATTTGGTCAGGCCGAGGAACGAATCCTGGTCGTAGACGATGTGCCCGCCGTCGACTTCATCGCGAACCACGAACTCTTCATAGCCCAGGAACGTGAAGTGGTTGCCCACCAGCCATTCCAGGAAGCTTTTGATTTCGGCTTTTTCTTCAGGATCGACAGCGAACTGGCTGCTGTCCAGGTGGCTCAGGATTTCCTGGACCTTGGCTTTCATCGGTTCGAAATCGGTGACCGCGACGCGGACTTCACCGAGAACCTGCTCCAGCTCTTTGGTCAGGACATTGAGCTCGGCCGCGTTGGCGCAACGGTCGATTTCCAGGTACATCAGCGATTCTTGCAGAATGCCTTCGCCCTGGGTGCCTTTCGGCAGGATTTCCAGCAGCTCGCCCTTGCTGCCGCGACGCACGCTCAGCACAGTGGTTTGCAGGGTATGAATGCTGTAGCCGCGACGGTTCAGCTCGGTACGCACCGAGTCCACCAGGAATGGCAGGTCGTGGTGCAGCACTTCGACCGCGGTGTGGGTCGACTGCCAGCCGTGGCGTTCGTAATCCGGGTTGTAGACGCGCACTTGCGGTTGCGCGTGATCGAAGCGCTCAAGCAGGCGCCACGCAGAAAGGGTGCAGCCGGCGAGGTCGGACAACCGACGCTGGGTCAGCTCGTCCAGGGAAATGATGCCGAAGAATTGTTCAGCGAACAGCGCCACTTGTGGCAGTGCCTGTTCACTGATGTGCTGGGCCAGTGCCGCTTGCAGTTGGTGCTGGAAGTCGGCTTTGCTGGCTGCGGTGAAGAACGCCATCTGTGGTACTCCGCTTGGGCTTGTTATTGATGGAAGCGTCGCGTGCAAAACCCCTTTCGGGGCGATCCGTCACCCTGTTCCTGATTCTCGGGCAGAGGAAACAGGGTGACAGGTGGGTGAAGCTGGACGAGACACTCAGGTCACATTCACCTTCCATGAGGGTTATCGGCAAAAACGCCTGTGCGATGAATTGCACAATGCCTTTACGGATATCCATTCGATGCGCAGCTTAACGAGTGCGGTAACGCCTGTGCTTGCGGCGCTGCGACATATTCGGTCATCGGTACGCAGCTCACGGCATGCGCCTCGAACAACACTAGCAGCCGTGCGGGAAAACGGGCGTTTTATCCCCGGTTTTACGGCACATCCGTACCAGAAATGACCAGTAACACTCCAAGTGTTCACGACACATACTCTGACACTCAGGCGAGCAGAAATTCCCGAGGGCTGGCAGAATCGCCTTTTATTGCATTCACAATGCTCGCCGAGCCAGGATTCCCCCCCATGCAAATGACCACCGCACTCTTGATCGTCAACCCGTGCGATGACGAAGAAGACAACATGGCCATGCTCTGCTGCCACAGCGATCAGGGCGACATGTTCCTGATGACCCGTTACCCGGACGAGGACGCGCTGGACATCACCCTCGACGGCGAGCCTTCGACGCTCGATGGCGTGAAAGTCACGCTCAGCCCTACCCGATTGCTGATCGAAATCGCGGCGGCGGATGCGGATGCGTTGAATGGGGATGATTCGCTGGAGATCATTCACAGCACCGATGCGAGCGATCTGGCGGAGGTTGAAGAAACGTTGCATAACATCCTCAAGGAGACTGGCACCTATATAAGCGAGCTCTGATTTTCGGCGCCTGTGCCGGCCCCTTCGCGGGCAAGCCTCGCTCCTACAGGTCCAGCACGGGTCCTGGTGTAGGAGCGAGGCTTGCCCGCGAAGGCGTCCGAAAGAACAACACCATTGCCCCGCCCTACAATTTTCAAACAATTTCCCCAACCATTTCCCACTCTTTGCACAAAATGCCGTTAGTCGCCGCCCCCCGCGATGGATTAAAGTAACGCCCCCAGCCCTGGCGTTATTCGAACGTCTTCGGTCACCCTTTCCAGGAACAGTCATCGATGGAACATCGTGAAGCGCTGCTAGCGCTGCGAACCTTTCTTTCAACGCAGATTCTCGGCCAGGAAAAACTCATCGAGCGCTTGCTCATCGCCTTGCTCGCCGACGGCCACATGCTGGTCGAAGGCGCCCCGGGGCTGGCCAAGACCAAGGCCATCAAAGAACTCGCCGAAGGCATCGAAGCCCAGTTCCATCGCATCCAGTTCACCCCCGACCTGCTGCCGGCCGACATCACCGGCACGGAAATCTATCGCCCGGAAACCGGCAGCTTCGTGTTCCAGCAAGGACCGATCTTCCATAACCTGGTGCTGGCGGATGAAATCAACCGCGCCCCGGCCAAGGTTCAATCGGCATTGCTGGAAGCCATGGCCGAGCGTCAGGTCAGTGTCGGGCGCAGCACTTACGAACTGTCGCCACTGTTTCTGGTGATGGCCACGCAAAACCCGATCGAGCAGGAAGGCACCTATCCGCTGCCGGAAGCCCAGCTCGACCGCTTCCTAATGCACGTGAAAATCGGTTTCCCGGATGCCGCCGTCGAACGCCGGATCCTGCAACAGGCCCGTGGCGAAGCCTTGAACGGCGAAACCAAACCCGAACGCCGGGTCAGCCAGCAGGCAATTTTTGCCGCACGCAAGGAAATCCTCGGTCTGTACATGGCCGACGCCGTGGAGGAATACCTGGTGCAACTGGTCATGGCCACACGCACCCCGGCCAAGTTCGACCCGGAAATGGCCGAATGGATCGCCTACGGCGCCAGTCCTCGTGGTTCGATTGCCCTCGACCGCTGCGCCCGGGCCCACGCCTGGCTGGCCGGTCGCGACTTCGTCAGCCCGGAAGACATTCAAGCGGTGCTGTTCGACGTGTTGCGCCACCGCATCATTCTTTCCTTTGAAGCCGAAGCCGCTGGCATCGATCAGGACCGGGTGGTCCAGCGGATTCTCGACGTCGTAGCCGTCGCTTGACCCCGATGAACGCCCTCCTGCCGCCCGAGCCGGGCATCCGCGTCAGCCTCGCCGAGCTGATCGAGATGCGCCATCGCGTGCGCGAAGTGCAGCTGTTTTCCACGCCGAGCCAGCGTAGCCCGCTGATCGGCCTGCACCACTCCAAGCTGCGCGGCCGGGGTGTGGACTTCGATCAGGTGCGGGTTTACCAGGCCGGCGACGACGTGCGCACCATCGACTGGCGCGTCACCGCCCGCACCCAGGAGCCGCACACCAAGCTGTTTCATGAAGAACGCGAGCGGCCGATTTTCATCATGGTCGAGCAAAGCCGTCGGCTGTTTTTCGGCTCCGGGCTGATGTTCAAATCAGTGCTGGCCGCCCAGGCGGCGAGCCTGATCGGCTGGGCAGCCCTTGGCCATAACGACCGGGTCGGCGGGCTGGTGTTCGGCGACAACGAGCACTACGAGATCAAACCCCGGCGCAGCAAACAAAGCCTGCTGCAACTGCTTAACCGTCTGGTGCGGGTCAATCAGTCGCTGCACACCGAAAGCGAGCAGAACCGCGACTCCCTCAACCTGGCGCTGCGTCGTGCGCGGGAAGTGCTGCGCCCCGGCAGCCTGGTGATCGTGATCTGCGATGAGCGCGCCCTGACCGAAGGTTCTGAACAGCAATTGAGCCTGTTGTCTCGTCATTGCGACCTGTTGTTGCTGCCCCTGTCCGACCCGCTGGATCACGCCCTGCCCGCCGCCGGGCTGCTGCGCTTCGCCGAACGCGGCGCGCAACTGGAACTCGACACGCTGAATTTCGACCTGCGCCAGACCTACCGCGCTCAGGCCGAAGCGCGTATTGCCCGCTGGGAACTGCTCGCGCAAAAGCTGCGCGTGTTGCTGATGCCGCTGAGCACCCAGAGCGAGATGGTCGAGCAACTGCGCGAGTACCTGAACCCTCAAAAACCGGGGAAAGGTCGATGAGCAGCCTCGATCAACTGCAACCGCTGATCTCGCCGCCGCCCGTCGAGTTCTGGCCACCTGCGCCCGGCTGGTGGCTGTTGCTGTTATTGCTGCCGCTGATCGGTTTCGGTCTGTGGAAGGCGCGGCGATTCATTCCGAACAAACGCCCGATAGTGCGCGCCGAACAACCGCTGGACCCGGTGCGTATCGCCGCATTGGCCGAACTGGCGCAGATGCCAAAACCCTACGACGGCGCCCCGGCCGGCGCCTGGTTGCAGCAGCTCAACGGCTTGCTCAAACGCCTGTGCCGCAACCATTACCCCTACAGCCAGAGCCATACCCTCAACGGGCGCAAGTGGCTGGCGTTCCTCGACAACCGGTGCCCGGCCGCCGGCCTGACCCGCTGGATGGTGCTGGTCGAAGGCGCCTACAAACCCGAATGCAAACTCGACGACAAGGCCATCGCCGGCCTCACTCAAGCCGTCGATACCTGGATTCGCAAACATGTTTGAGTTCGCTTGGCCGTGGATCTTTGTCCTGCTGCCGCTGCCCTGGTTGATGCGCGTCCTGCTGCCGGTGGCCGACAGCGGCGAACCGGCACTCAAAGTCAGTTTCCTCAACGACCTCGAAGGCCTGGCCCGCCGCCGAGCCCGGGCCAACCTGCCAGCCTGGCGCCAGCAAGCACCGTTCATGCTGTTATGGCTGTTGTTGCTGATAGCGGCGGCGCGCCCGCAATGGCTGGGTGACCCCCTGCCGATTGCCGCCAGTGGTCGCGATCTGCTGGTGGCCGTGGACGTGTCCGGCTCCATGGATTTCCCCGACATGCAGTGGCAGGACGAAGACGTCAGCCGACTGTCGCTGGTTCAGCACTTGCTCGGTGACTTCCTTGAAAGTCGCGACGGCGATCGCGTCGGCCTGATCCTGTTCGGCAGCCAGGCGTACCTGCAAGCGCCATTGACGTTCGACCGGCACACCGTGCGCGTGTGGCTGGACGAAGCGCGAATCGGCATCGCCGGCAAAAACACCGCCATCGGCGATGCCATCGGCCTCGCCCTTAAACGCCTGCGCATGCGTCCGGCCCAGAGCCGCGTGCTGATCCTGGTCACGGACGGCGCCAACAATGGCGGTGAAATCGACCCGCTCACGGCGGCGCGGCTGGCGGCCAACGAAGGCGTGAAGATCTACCCGATCGGCATCGGCGCCGACCCGGAGCAAAGCGGCACCTTGGGTTTCCTCGGGGTCAATCCGAGCCTGGACCTCGATGAACCGGCGTTGAAGGCCATCGCCCAAGCCACCGGCGGTCAGTACTTCCGCGCCCACGATGGCAAAGAGCTGCAGTCGATCAAGGACACCCTCGACACACTTGAGCCAGTGACTCAACAACCGACCCAGGCTCGCCCGGCGCAGGCGTTGTATCACTGGCCTTTGGCGCTGGCGTTGTTGTTGAGCATGTTGTTGGTGGTGCGCGAGCGTTGGCCGGACAACCCACTGCAACGGCTGTTTACCAAGGACCTTTTTTTGCAGACGCAACTGCCTGACTGGCGCCAGCGGCTCAAACGCCTGCGTCTGCGGAGGCGCCGATGAGTGCGCTTTGGCCGTACTGGTTTCGCCCTTGGTGGCTGCTGTTGTTGCCGCTGTTGGGCTGGCTGCTCTGGCAACTCTGGCATCGGCAAAAACGCGCCGGACGCTGGCAGATGATCCTGCCACCGGCCTTCCACGCCGCACTGCTGAGCGGTGGCAACGGTCGCGATAACAAGTTGCCGTGGGTCGTCCTTGGCGTGGCGTGGGTATTGACCGTCCTGGCCTTGTTGGGGCCGAGTTGGGAGCGCGTCGAACAAATCAGTCAGAAACCCGCCGACCCGCTGGTGGTTGTGCTTGAGCTGACCCCGGAAATGCTCGCCACCGACGTTGCGCCGAACCGACTCGAACAGGCCCGACGTAAACTGTTGGACCTGCTGCAAGTCCGCAGCGACGCGCAGACTGCAATCGTCGTCTACGCCGGCAGCGCCCACACCTTGGTGCCGCTGTCGGATGACCTGTCGACCAGCCGTAATCTGCTCGATGCGCTCAAGCCTTCGCTGATGCCCGAAGCCGGCCATCGCGCGGACCTCGCGGTGACCAAGGCCCTGGCACTGCTGAATCAGGGGGATTTGGGTGAAGGCCGGATCCTGTTGATCGGTTCCACCCTGACGGACCTGGAACGTGAAGGTATTCGCCAGGCGCTGGACCGAAAATCGACGCAGTTCCTGATGCTCGGCATCGGCACTGCCGAAGGTGCGCCGGTCGCTCAGGAGGACGGCAGTTTCCTCAAGGACGATCAGGGCGCGATTCTGGTGCCGCACCTGGACAGCCCCAGCCTGAAAGCCTTTGCCAGCGACCTTGGCGGAGACTATCGTCCGGCGCGTCTGGACGACACCGACCTGCGTGGACTCGGCCTGCTCGACGGCCCACGCACCCTGCGCAACGACGGCCAGACTTTGCGCCTCGACACCTGGGCCGATCAGGGTTACTGGTTGCTGCTGCCGCTGTTGCTGCTGGCGGCGTGTGCTGGTCGTCGTGGCTGGCTATTCTGCCTGCCGCTGCTGTTCCTGCTGCCGCAACCCAGTTATGCCTTCGACTTCGAAGACTTGTGGTTGCGCCCCGATCAACGGGGCCTGCATTTGCTCAGGCAAGGCCATCCGGCGAAGGCTTCGCAGCATTTCGAGGATCCGCAGTGGCAAGGCGTCGCGCTGTATGAGGCCGGCGACTACAGCGGCGCCGCCCAGCAGTTCGCCCAGGGCAACGACGCCCACGCCCACTACAATCGTGGCAACGCCCTGGCCAAAAGCGGTGAGCTGGAAGCGGCGCTGGATGCTTACGATCAGGCACTGGAACAGCAACCGGATTTGCGCCCGGCACAGACCAACAAGGCGCTGGTGGAAAGTCTGCTCAAACAGAAAAACACCCCGCCACCGGTCGAGCCGCAGAAAACCGCCAATGACGAGACCGAGAACACCGAGCAAGAACCGCCACCGGGTGCCGCCACGCAACCGGCGGACAATGACCATCCGACATCCGACGTCGAGCAGTCCACGCCGGACGCCGGGCAGCAGGCCACCACGCCACCGAAACCGGGCACCAATGAAGTCCCGGGCAGCGAGTTGGGGGACGAGCAAAGCACCACGCCACCGCTGCGTCCGGCCAGTGACAACATCGATGGCGAACAGCGTCAGGCGCTGGAGCAATGGCTGCGCAAGATCCCGGATGACCCGGGTGAATTGCTCAGGCGCAAATTCTGGTACGAACAGCAACAACATCAGGATCAGGAAAAAACGCGATGACCCGCTTCACCCTTTTCATGCTCGCCCTGCTGTTTTGCACCGTTCAGGCCCAGGCGGCGGCGCTGGTCGCCAGTGTCGATCGCAGTCGCCTGAACTCCGGCGAGACGGTCGAACTGACCCTGGAATCCAACGACGTCACCCAATTCGGCAAGCCTGACCTGGCACCGCTGGAACCGCAGTTCGAAGTGCGTGGCACCCGCCAGGTCAACCAACTGACCACCCTGAACGGCGACAACCGCGCCACCACGCGCTGGATCATCACCTTGCTGCCCAAGGAAAACGGCAGCGTGACGATTCCATCGCTGCAACTGGGCGAGGTGCAGAGCCAGCCGATTACCGTGCAAGTGGTCGAAAGCGAAACCCAGGACACCAAGAACAAACTGGCCCCGGTGTTTATCGACGCGAGCCTCGACCAAAGCAGCGTGTACGTGCAAGCCCAGGCCATCCTGACCTTGCGCATCTACCATTCGGTGTCGCTGTACGACGACAGCAGCCTGACCCCGTTGCAGATTCCCGATGCGCGCATCGAACAACTGGGCGAGTCGCGCACTTACGAGAAAGCCATCAATGGTCTGCGTCATGGCGTGATCGAAATGCGCTATGCGATCTACCCGCAACACAGCGGCGAATTGACCATCCCGGCGCAAATATTCAGTGCCACGCTCGTCGACGCGCAGCCCGCTCAGGACGCCGCTGCCCAGGCGCCGAAGTCCGGAAAACTGATGCGCGTGAGCTCCGCCCCGATTCTGCTGACGGTCAAGGCCAAACCGATCACGTACCCTGCCGACCTGCCCTGGTTGCCAGCCCGCAGCCTGAACCTGAGCGAAAGCTGGAACCCGGAGCCGGACCATGCGCAGGTGGGCGATTCGCTGACCCGCAGCCTGACCTTGAAGGCCGAAGGCCTGGCCAGTACCCAATTGCCGCCGCTGCCCGCCACCGACGTCAACGGCCTGCGGCGCTACCCGGACCAACCGGTGCTGAGCAACCAAAGCACTGAGCGCGGCTTGATCGGCAGCCGCGAAGATCGCGAAGCGCTGGTGCCGGGCCGCAGTGGCGCTATCGAGTTGCCTGCGGTGGAAGTGGTCTGGTGGAACACCTTCGAAGATCATCTGGAACACAGCAGCCTGCCGGCCCGAAGCCTGCAAGTGGCGAACAATCCGAGCCTGGTGGTTGATACACCGGCTAACACCGCGCAAGTGAATACCGGCGTCGACAGTGAAACCTTGTGGAAGTGGAAACTCAGCACATTGATTCTGGCCTGCACCACGTTGCTGGGTTTCGGCCTCTGGTGGCGCGCCCGCTGGCAACCGGCAATCCTGCGCGCTGCGCAGACCGGCCCGAGCCCACGCACCGTCCTCGACGAACTCAAGCGCGCCTGTCAGGCCAACGAGCCCCACGCCACCCGCCAGGCCCTCGACGCCTGGGCCCGGCAACAACCGGAAACCCTGGCCGATATGGCGGCGCGCTTCGTGCCACTGTCCGACGCACTGGACGGCTTAAACGGCGCGCTCTACAGCGAAACCGGCCAGCACTGGCAAGGCGAAGATCTGTGGCGGGCGATCAAGGCGATCCCGATTGCCGAACGGGTTCATGATCCGGTGGGTGACAGCGGGCTGCCGCCGCTTTATCCGAAGTAACGGTCCCTAGCTGTCGAGATGGAACTCGGTGTCCAAATGAATGGCCTGTAGAAAAGCGCTGTCGTGGGAGACGACGATCAATGCCCCTTGGTACTGATTGAGCATCTGCTCCAGCGCCGTTTTACTGGGCAAGTCCAAATGGTTATCCGGCTCGTCCAGCAACAGTAACTGCGGTGGCCGCAGTGCATACAACTGCGCCGCCAGGGCTATTTTCAGGCGTTCGCCACCACTCAACTGACTGGTCTTGAGCGTCGCTCGATCCGCATCAATGCCCATCTGCGCCAACCGGGTTCGCGCCTCGGCTTCGGGCAACTCCGGATTGCTCTCGTAGAGCCATTGCACCGCCGTGCGCTCGGGGTGCTGCAACCCGGCGTGTTGATCCAGCCAGCCGACATGGCAGGTGCGTATGACTTCGCCTTCGCGAACCGGCAACTGGCCGGCGATCACCTGCAACAAGGTCGACTTACCGCTACCGTTGGCGCCGAGGATTGCCATGCGCATAGGCCCGGTCAGCGTCAGATTGACCGGCGCCGTGTGACCGAACGGCAGAATGACGTCGTTGAGCTGCACAATCAGCTTGCCATTGGGCACCACGCTTTCCGGGGACAGCATCATGCGCTGGATATCCGGCGCACACCGCGCCCGGGCTTCGGCAATACGTTGTTGTTGCTGCTCCCGGGCCACTTGCTGATTGAGGCGCAATTTTCCCTGACTGTTTTCACTGCGTTCTTTCTGGGCGTTGGTGATCAACTTGGTCTGATTGCCGTCGCGGGCCTGACGGTCGCCGCGCGCATTACGCCGTTGCTGACGCTCCATCTGCACGGCCATCTCACGTTGCTCGCGCTTGGCCTGTGCCCGCTCGCCTTGCAATGCCGACTGGAACGACTGCTGTTCCTGCTCGCGCGCCGCCACATATTGACTGTAGTTGCCGCCATAGGCCGCCAACCCCAATGGCGAGAGCTCGACGATTTCGCTCATGTGTTCCAAAAGGCCGCGATCGTGACTGATCAACACCAGACCGTTGGACCAGCGATTGATCTGCTGCGCGAGCTGGTGTTGCTGATCAATGTCCAGGTGGTTGCTGGGTTCATCCAGAATGAGCCAGTCGGCCCGGGACAACCACGCCCCCAGCAGCGCCACCCGCTGCCGCTCGCCCCCACTGAGGACGTCAGTGTGCGAGTCGGCATTCAAATGGCCCAGGCCGATCTTCTCCAGCTCCGCCTCAAGGCGTGTGGCGCAATCCCATTGATCGACAGCCAGCGCATGGTCCGCATCGTCAACGCTACCCTGGGCAATGCGATCCAGCGCCGCCAAAATAAGATCGACACCTGCCAACGCGGCAACGGTGGGATAGCGGTTTTGCTCCAGTAACTGCTCCACGGCGTATACCTGACCTTCGCGGCGGACGATGCCGCTGGTGGGCCGTTGCTCCCCCGTCAGCAGGCGGCCAAGCAACGACTTGCCGCAGCCATTGGCACCCACGATGCCGGTGGTCCGGGCGCTGAAGGTGTGGTTGAAGTCATCGAACAAGACGCGCCCGTCGGGCAGGTTGAACGACACATGATCAAGCTGAAGTAACCGTTGGGTCATGACGTCTCCTTAACTATTCAAAACTCCCTGGTAGTGCGCTACACCGTCCGTCTCGTCACCTCGGTCTGCTGCCTACCATACTGAAACCCCACACAATCGATAGGCAAACTTTCAAAGCTTTCAGCATCCCCGGTCTTTTGCCATTAAACTCTCTCCCCTTTCGCCGCCCTCATTTTCCACGCGGCCATCACCTTATTTCCTACGGAGTTCGCCTTGCGTCTGTTTCACACCTCCGACTGGCACCTTGGGCAGAACCTGCACGGCCAAGACCGTGATTTCGAGCACGGCTGCTTTCTCGAATGGCTGCTGCTTCAACTGAAGCTGGACCAGCCCGATGTGCTGTTGATCGCCGGCGATATCTTCGACACGGTCAACCCGCCGGTCAAAGCCCAGGAACGCCTCTACGAATTCATCGTCAGCGCCCACGAGCAGCAACCGCTGCTGACCATCGTCATCATCGCCGGCAACCATGACTCCGGCTCGCGGATTGAACTGCCTGCGCCGTTGATGCGCCGTTTGCGCACCCATGCGCTCGGCCGGGTGCTGTGGCTCGACGACGGTCAACTGGACGCCGAGCGGCTGTTATTGCCGTTGCCGGATGCCAGCGGTGAAATCGCTGGCTGGTGCCTGGCGCTGCCGTTTTTGCGCCCGGCCGAAGTGACTGGTGCGCAGTTGGGTGACAACTACCTGCGCGGCATCGGTCAGGTTCATGAATGGCTGATCGAGGCGGCCAATGCCAAGCGCAAGCCTGGTCAGGCGCTGATTGCGATCAGCCACGCGCACATGGCCGGTGGGTCCGTTTCGGAAGACTCCGAGCGCAGCCTGATCATCGGCAATGCCGAAGCCCTGCCCGCCAGTCTGTTCGGGCCGAGCATCAGCTACGTCGCGCTGGGGCATTTGCACAAGCCGCAGAAGGTCAACGGTGAAGAGCGCATCCGCTACAGCGGCTCGCCGATTCCGTTGTCGTTCTCGGAAATCGGTTATCAGCATCAAATTCTCGACGTCACACTCGACGGCGAAACCCTGGTCAGCGTCGAGCCGAAACTGATTCCCCGCGCGGTCAACCTGCAACGCATCGGTCCGGCGCCCCTGGCCGAGATTCTCTTGCAACTGGCCGACCTGCCGAATATCGATTTGCTGGCCGATATCCAGCGCCAGCCGTGGTTGGAAGTTCGCGTGCGTCTCGACGAGCCGCAACCCGACTTGCGCCACCAGGTTGAAAGCGCCTTGCAAGGCAAAGCCGTGCGCCTGGTGCGCATCGCCGCCGAATATGCCGGCAACGGCAGTCGCGAGGGCGTCGATGACGGCACCACGTTGATCGAACTGGACCAGCTCACGCCTCAGGAATTGTTCAGTCGCGCCTGGCAGGACAGCTACGGCAGCGAGGTCGATGAGCAGACGCTGAAGGACTTTGCCGAGCTGTTGCAGGATGTGCAGATGGAGAGCGAACAGCCATGAAGATCCTCGCGATCCGCCTGAAAAACCTCGCCTCGCTGGCCGGCCCCTTTGAAATCGACTTTACCGCTGAACCGCTGGCGAGTGCCGGCCTGTTCGCGATCACCGGGCCGACTGGCGCGGGCAAAAGTACCTTGCTCGACGCCTTGTGCCTCGCGCTGTTTGGCGCCGTTCCGCGACTGAGCAACGCCCAGGTGTCTGCCAAGGCGCCGGACGCCGATGGCGAAATCAGCACCGGCGACCCGCGCACCTTGCTGCGTCGTGGCACCGGCGAAGGGTATGCCGAAGTAGATTTCGTCGGCATCGATGGCCGGCGTTACCGCGCGCGCTGGGAAGCCAATCGCGCCCGGGAAAAGGCCGGCGGCAAGCTGCAAGCCAGCCGTCAGAGTCTGCGTGACATCGATCAGGATCAGTTGCTGGCCAGCCAGAAAGTCGAGTTCAAAACCCAGCTCGAAGCCGTGCTGGGCCTGAACTTCGAACAGTTCACCCGCGCCGTGCTGCTGGCCCAGAGCGAGTTCAGTGCCTTCCTCAAGGCTAACGACAACGAACGCAGCGAACTGCTGGAAAAGCTCACCGATACCGCGCTGTACACCCGCCTCGGTCGCCGCGCCTTCGACAAAGCTAAAGAGGCGCGTGAAGCGCATAAGTTGTTGCAGGATCAGGCCACGGGCGTGACGCCGCTGTCCCCCGAAGCCCGAGCCGAACTCGATGAGCGCTTCAACGAGGCGCAGCAGCAACTCAAGACCCAGCAAGCGCAGCTCAAACAGCTTGAATTGCAGCACACCTGGCTCAAGGACCTGCGTCAATTGCAGGACGAGCAACAGAGCGCCACCGAGCAGCTGACCAGCGCCCGGCAGCACTGGGAAAGCCTGGCCGGCGAACGGTTGAAGCTCAATCGCCTGGAACAACTGGCCCCGCAACGGCACCAGTTCGCCCGCAAGACCGAACTCACCGCCCAGCTCACCCCGCTGGCGGTGCAGATTCAGCATTACACCCAGCAGCAAGCCGAGTTGAACAAGCGTCAGGCGCAACTCGAACAAAGCTTGAGCGTTGCGCAGACCGCGCTGGTCGACGCCCAAAGCCAACACACGGCAAAAGCTCCGTTGCTGCGCCAGGCCTTTGAAGAGCAAAGCACCCTCGCCCGGCTGGTCAAAGACGCCAGTGTAAGTGCGGACCTCAAGCAACAAGCGGAACTGGCCAGCACTCAAGGGCAGAACACGATTCAAGGCTTGCTCGAGCAACAAAAGCAGGTGGCTGCACGTCTGGAGCGGATTGCCGGCGAGCTTGAGCAAAGCACGCATTTAGCGCCGTTGAGCGAGGCGTGGAATGCCTACCGTGATCGCTTGCAACAGCTGATGCTGATCGGTAATCGCCTGAACAAGGGCCAGGCTGAACTGGCCGCCCTTGAGCAAAGCGCCGCCCGCACCGGCGAAGAACTGGCGGCTCAAAAGCAGCATCTGGAAGTGCTCTACAAAGAAGCCGGTGCCGAACCCGAAGCGGTGGCCGAACAGATCCAACTGCTGGGCAATCTGTTGCAGGACAACCGCAAACAACTGCGGGCGTTCGAGGAATTGACACGGCTGTGGGCCAGCCAGCAGGAGATCGACAAGCGCAGCACCGAGCTGACGCAACGCCAGCTCAGCGCCCAACAGGAACGTGATCGCCTGACCCAGGACGGTGTGAAAGCCAAAAACGAATTGGCCGTCGCCGAACAGACCCTGACCGTCACTCGCGAACTGCTGGAACGTCAGCGTTTGGCCCGCAGCGCCAGCGTCGAAGAACTGCGCGCACAGTTGCAGGACGATCAACCGTGCCCGGTCTGCGGCAGCCCCGACCATCCTTATCATCAACCCGAAGCGTTGCTGCAAAGCCTCGGTCGCCACGATGAAAGCGAACAGGCCAACGCGCAGAAAGCCGTCGACCTGCTGAAAGAGAAACTCACCGATTTGCGTGGCGAAGTCGGCGGCTTGATTGCTCAGCAAAAAGAACTGTTGCAGCAACAGGAGCAACTCGCCATCCAGCAACAGGGGCTGACGCCGAGCCTCGAAGCGCATCCGTTGTCGACGCAACTGCTGGCCCAGGACGCGAACAAGCGCGACAGTTGGCTGGCGCAGCAAAACAGCCAGTTGAACCAGAGCATCACCCAGGATGAACAACGGCAGACCGCCCTGCTCACCCTGCAACAAGACGCGGCTCGCCTTCAGCAGCAACTGCGCAGTGCCGAAGCGGCAAGCCAGCAAGCGACGCAGCACTTGAGTAACCAGCAGCGTGAGCTGGGCAGTGACAGCCAACGTCTCGACGAAGAGCTGAGCGCCTTCAGCACCCTGCTCCCGGCCGAGACACTGGAGGCCTTGCGCAACGAACCGGCCGCGACCTTCATGCAACTCGACCGGCAGATTGCCCAGCGACTGGAGCAACTCGACCAGCAGCGCGATGAGCTCGGCGAACAGCAACAACGTCAGCAGACACTGGAAAAAGAACAGGATCGCCAACTGGCCCGCGCCCAGGCACTGGAAGCGGCCCAGCAGCAATTCACCGTCCTCGCCGAGCAACAACAGGCTTGCCAGGAACGACTGACGCAATTGCTGGGCGAACACAGCAGCGCCGAACACTGGCAGCAGCAACTGGATCAAGCCGTCGAACAGGCGCGCACTGCCCAGGCAACGGCCCATCAGGAACTGCAAACCGTGCACACGCGGTTAGTCGAACTGGCCGCTGAACTAAAAGCCAGACAAGAACGTCTGCTGGCCTTGGAAACCGAAGACCGCGACCTGAGCGCAAAGATCGCCGACTGGCGCGCCTTGCATCCGGAGCTCGACGATGGCGGACTGGAAGCGCTGCTGAGCGTCGACGACCAGCAAGTCAGCGAACTGCGGCAGCACTTGCAGCAAAGCGAAAAAGCCATCGAACAGGCCAACGTGCGATTGCAGGAACGGGATCAGCGTCTGCTCAACCATCAGGCGCAACACAACGGCAATCTCGACGCCGAGCAACTCGCCACGGCCCTGACAGACCTGCAAAACCTGTTCGCCGCCAGCGAACACCGTTGCGCCGAACTGCGTGCCGAACAGGCCGAGGATCAGCGTCGGCAGAACGCCAATCAGGCCCTGGCGCAGCAGATCGCCGAGGCCTACAGCGAATACCAGCGTTGGGCTCGCTTGAATGCGTTGATCGGCTCGGCGACCGGCGACACTTTCCGCAAGATCGCCCAGGCCTATAACCTCGACTTGCTGGTGCATCACGCCAACGTGCAGTTGCGACAACTGGTGCGGCGCTATCGCCTGAAACGCGGCGGCAGCATGCTCGGGTTGCTGGTGATGGACACCGAGATGGGCGACGAACTGCGTTCGGTGCATTCGTTGTCGGGCGGCGAAACGTTCCTGGTGTCGCTGGCGCTGGCGCTCGGCTTGGCGTCGATGGCCTCCAGCACACTGAAAATCGAATCGCTGTTCATCGACGAAGGCTTCGGCAGCCTCGATCCGGAATCCCTGCAACTGGCCATGGACGCACTCGATGGCTTGCAAGCCCAGGGCCGCAAGGTCGCGGTGATTTCCCATGTGCAGGAAATGCATGAGCGGATTCCGGTGCAGATTCAGGTTCACCGCCAAGGCAATGGCCTGAGTACCCTGGAGGTGAAATGAATACGCTGTACTCGTTCCGCCGCTGCCCTTACGCCATGCGAGCGCGCATGGCCTTGCGCTATTCGGGCGTTGCAGTGCAGATTGTCGAGGTCAGCCTGAAAGCCAAGCCTGCCGAGATGCTCGCGCTATCGGCCAAGGGCACGGTCCCGGTGCTGAGTGTCGACGGTCAGGTGATCGATGAAAGCCTGGCGATCATGCACTGGGCCTTGGCGCAGAACGATCCGCAGGATTGGTTGCTCAAGGGTGATCCAGCCGGACAGGCGCACATCGCCGCCCTGATTGAAGAGAACGATCAGACGTTCAAGGTGCATCTGAATCGCTACAAGTACGCCGAGCGTTACCCCGAGCAGCCGATGGAAACCTATCGCGCTGCGGGTGAGGTGTTCTTGCGCAAGCTGGATGAGTTGCTGGAGGGGCGCGATTACCTGCTGGCGGAGCATCCGAGTCTGGCGGATGTGGCATTGATGCCGTTCATACGGCAATTCGCCCATGTCGATCGCGAGTGGTTCGGGCAGACGCCTTATGTGCGGTTGCAGGCGTGGTTGCAGCGGTTTTTGGAGTCAGAGTTGTTTGTAGGCGTGATGCAGAAGTAACGCACAATCCCTGTGGCGAGGGAGCTTGCTCCCGCTGGGGTGCGAAGCAGCCCCCTTCAATCTTTCTGACACACCGAGTCGCCCGATTTACGACTGCTTCGCAGCCCAACGGGGCGATGCGGCGTTCCGACAAACGCCCTCGCCACAATGGATTGTAAGCGCTCCATAAAACCCACCTAGTCAAAGGTGGGCGGTGCGGTTAGCTATGAGATTGGGGTGCGCAGTTCCAAGGTAGCAGGGCTTCGTAATCTTCCACCGAAGCCGCCATTGGCAGGCGCTCAAGTGCGTGGCGCAGCCACGCATAGGGCTCTTGGCCGTTGGCTTTAGCAGTCTCGACCAAGCTGTAAAGTTGAGCGCTAGCCGTCGCCCCTTTTGGCGTGTCGCTAAACAACCAGTTTTTTCTTCCGATAACGAACGGCCGTATTGCACGTTCTGCGGCGTTGTTGTCGATGGGCAAGTAACCTTCCTCGACGTACCGCTCGAGTTTGTTCCAGTTGTTTGCCAAGTAGCTGACGGCTTTGCCCAATGCGTTCTGTGTAGTCACGTACGGCAGCGTCTTTAGCATCCAGTCTTTCAGTTGACTCAGCACGCTGGCGCTCAACTCCTGGCGGCCTCTTTTCCGCGCCTCATCACCACTCCGTTTGTAGGCGATCTCGATGCCATATAGTTTGCTGATCAACTTCAATGCGATGTCGGCCCGTCCTGTCTTGCCCTTGGGCTGTACTTTTTGCGCTTCGACAAATTTACGCCGTGCGTGAGCCCAACACCCTAAACGTTCAACTCCGGCCTGTGCTCCCAGCGCGTTGTAACCCGCGTAATCGTCAGTCATGACGTAGCCGCGATAACCTTCGAGCAGGCGCGACGGCACCTCCTGCGCTCGGCTGGTGGAGTAGTCGAAAAGGATCACCGGTTTGTCTGGCGGGCCGCCGGTTTGCACCCACATCCAGGACTGACTGCTCGGCTCTCGGTCAGGCTCTTTCAACACCTGTACGCGTGTTTCATCGCAGTGGATGACACGGCTGGCCAACAGGCTATCGCGCATTAAATTCAGCAGCGGCTGGAAGTGCTCGCCGCACTGGATAACCCAGCGAGCCAGGGTCTGGCGCGGAATATCGATGCCGTGGCGGCCTAGTACTTTTTCAAAACGGTGAAGCGGCAGACCGTCCACGTACTTGGTGGTCAGCAGCATCGCCAGAACACTTGGGCTGGCCATGCTTTTTTCAATCAGTTGAGCCGGCTTATCCGCAGTGACCGGTGCGGTCTCACAATCGCGGCAGCCATAAACTTTGCGCACATGTTTGATAACGCGAATCTGCATCGGCACGATTTCAAGCTGCTCGCTGACTTCTTCGCCAATGGCGTGTTTGCGGCAGCCGCAAACGCAAGTCAGTTCATCCTCGGGAAGTTCGTGGATGACTTCGATACGTGGCAGGTCGGCGGGCAGCGGCTTTCGTTTACCGCGACGCCTGGCTGGACCGACGACCTCTTCTTCAGCGTCTTCGCCGACGGGTTCGGCGATGCTTTCAGTTTCGTTGAAAAGAGCTAACTGCGGCGTGGCCGGATCGGCTGTTTGTTCGGACTTGCGTCCGAACAGGCGCTGACGCAGCAGCGCGTTTTCTTCTTCAAGATGAACAATACGGCCCTTGTTAGACTCGCGCTCAAGCAGCATTTGCTCTAGCAATTGCTTGAGCAGCGCAGGATCGTCAGGAAGATCTTTGGGCATTGAAATCATGCCCTGGATTATAACGAATCAGGCCACGAATCACGGCGTCAAAACCTGATGAGGACGGTTACGCCAGAGGTCGAAACCGTCGAGCATCCAGTTGAGTTCCTGAACAGTTAGGACAATCGCCTCGTCGGTGGCATCGGGCGATGTTTTGAATCGCTCAGATTCAAGGCGCTTGAGCCAAAGGCAGAAGCCGTTGCGCTCCCAGTACAAAATCTTCACGCGGTTGCGCGGTTTGTTGAGGAAGACGAAGAGCACCGGGTCAAACACGGCGACCTTGATGTCCAGCTCGACCAGCGCAGCCAGGCCATCAATGGATTTTCGGAAGTCGACGGGCTTGGGGTACAGATACACTTTTTCGACTTTTGCGTCGGGTCGCATCATGGCGGATGGGCTCCAGAAAGGAATCGGGAGCACAGCATCCGGGATCAATTGGCGGCTTTGAATGTGGGGTTCATGGAGCGGTTACGTTACAATGGATCTCAATAGCCGCTCGTTTTCAGGCGAACACCTCACACATCTCCACTACCGAGCAATCCACCTGGAACGGCCCGAAGAAATCGTCTTGCCGTTTCATGGGCGGATTACCTGCCAACAGCCCCAGAGCTTTTGCGGTTTCGATGTTACGCGCAAGGTTGTGATTGGCTTCGATGGACCGTGCAACGGAACCCGCCGAGCCCTGCCCTATCCCCAACAGGGAAGAGCCATTGGTCATGAACGCCAGGAAGGCGATGACCCAGAGTTTGCCCCCTTTCATGCCCCTGCCGCTCCCGCCAAGTCTTCGTGATCGGCCACCACGTTTTGAGCGCGGTGTTCGAACTGGATGGCGGGATAAGCGACCTGAACGGGTGCTTCAAACGTGTGCTGCGATTGCGCCGAAATGCTGACGACCAGTACCAAGGCCACGTAAAGACCTATGGCCAGGTAGGCGCCGTATTTGGCAGAAGTGATGATTGAGCTGGCCATGGTGTTCTCCGTGGGCATGTTTCAGAGCCCACAGAATCGATCAAAAAAGCTGTGACAACCACTCAGGGTTTTCCATAGTAACCATCAGCTTCGTTGATCCCAGAGTTTTTACCGACTCACCATTTGCTATTGCTTAGGACAGCCCAATGTTGTTATCCGTCGACCGTCGATGTATTCGAAAATCAGACACGAATTAGCATCGGCGGGTTGTGCTAGGCCTTCCCACACGCTAACCCCTACGCCGGAGATAGAAGCAATTTCCCCCGCCGTGAAATGGCCAGCCTCGAGGTCAAAGTATCGGTACTGGTTGTCGGCAAGATCCGACAGCGTAAATCGTTGAACAAACCTTTCACCTAGTGCCGTTGACAAACGTAGCTCCGCTTCTCCAACGTTGCTCTTTGCATAGGTGGCAAACAGAACACCCACACGTTTCAGTGCGACGGATTCGCTTCTGTTTTTTGCAGAAAAGGCTAGCCTGATCGGATTCTCGGCGGTTAACGACGGACTGACTTGCATCTGTGTTTGAAGGGCTGCAACGGGTTGAATACGGGCAAGGTAGTACCTATCTAGCAAGGCAAAAGCAGTGCTGTAAGTAGATACCAGAAGCAGGATCGTCAGAACAACGATGCCGGCCATTGAATACAATGAACGCTCTGTCTCATACCCCCCGCCCAATGCGTAAGCCAGCAAAAGCGCGGATATCAAGAAGTAACGTCCTTGCACACCCTGGATGACGTTCGCTGGATGGGCATTCCACGTGATCAATAGCGCAAAGAAAACTAATAAGGCAGAAATAACAGCGCAACTCGCAAGCAACAGCCTGGCAGATGGCTCAACGCGAATAGCCCTGAACGAAATCGAACACAGCAAAACGCAAAAAAGGAGAATATACAATCGTGAGTAGGCGTCCGCAGGAAGCGGTGTATCTAGCCATCCAAGGGTACCGATGAACGAATTAATATAAAACAATCCAAACCCTGGAATCGTCGCGGCTAAAACCTTGAAGAAATCCCATGGATGCACCAGATAATAGCTAACAATTTGCGAAGTTGAAGATCCAGTCACGACCCTCAAGTCGACCGTGGATTTAACTGCAATCAGTAGCCAAATAAACACGCACGACAACACGACAGCGCCCACAACCAGGCCCTTCTTGTTTTTTGTGTACAGCCCCAAAAAAAACAACAAGCCTAGTAAAGGCAGAAGGTGAATCTTGCTGGAGACCAGAAAAAACACACATCCCGCAAAACCGAATAAAAGAGCAGGACTGGATTTCTCCCCTTCTCTTGCCAAACGCATAAAAAGAGATATGACGAAAATCGCCAGCGCCGTCGATGTAACATCGAGGCTGGTAGACGCCATTTGAAAAATGCTCATTGGTAATAACAGCAGCGCCAATACCAACGGAGATGGGGCATACAATCGAAAGGAAACGAATATCAGGAGCGATGCAATAATGAGCGTGCTTAACCGCGCCAATCGGTAGGAAGAATCCACCGACAGACCCAGCCCTTCCCCGACTTTCAATCCAATCGCCTGTGGAAGATATAAAACGGGCAGGTAGTAACCAGTGCCCGGTGCGGAACTGAATGTTCTCTGCCCAACCCAGCGAATGGAGTCCGCTTCAGCTATTTCATCTGCTGAAAGTTTCCTTTCCGGCTTCGCTATAATCATTTTATAAGCGTCGATGAATGAAGCCAAACCGATGTCGATCATTCCGCCAGAAGACTCGCCTGTCGGAGAATCCAGAATAATCTGCCCTTCAGATAATAAATAGGCACGTTTTAAATGATCAAACTCGTCAGGCGATTGAAAGGGAGGAATCAGTAGCGAAAAAATAAAGTAAACGATGGATATTATAAAAACCAGATAAGGCCATTTTCGTGCATTCGCTAGTATTGCAATTGAATCCGCCTTCATTTTACGCCCTTACCGCCACAATGATGCCGCTCACGATGAGTGCGACACCAATG
Organism: Pseudomonas sp. LBUM1669; assembly: GCF_059695705.1. Lineage (NCBI taxonomy): Bacteria > Pseudomonadati > Pseudomonadota > Gammaproteobacteria > Pseudomonadales > Pseudomonadaceae > Pseudomonas > Pseudomonas sp. LBUM1669. Next base: position 3,564,955 of record NZ_CP166784.1, read on the forward strand.
AAATATTGAAATTGAAAACGCTCACCGAAGGCGTAATGACTACCCAGCGGCACTAGAATGAACGCCAGCGCCATCAGCGGATACACCCTTCCTAAGTCAACCCGTTGAAGCACCCAAACCCAAGCGACAGAGGTAATCCCATATAGACACATTGCTGCGAACAGCGACGTTATTACGGTTGAATGAAAAAACGTTCCTGCACGTTCAAGAGCAATAGAGCTGACCTTGAAAAGAATTTGACCAATCGCCAGACCCACAACACACAAAACAGCTACGACATAGACAATCACTAGGCCACATCCTGTTTACCCAAAACCGCATGAAAAACGAAAAACAGATTAAGATCGATTGAAGCGATGGGCAATGGCCACCAACTTTCTGTTGCGTCGGTAAAGTAGTGTCGCATGAGTGCAATGAGGTTATGACACGAGTTCACATGTTCTCTTGCCATGACGTAGTCATAAGCAATTCCGCGAGCAAGTGCCCCCTTGCGCGGCCCAAGGTGTCGCCCTAGTCGCCATGCCAGCCCCGGGTCAGTGGGGATAAGCACTGACAAAACGCCACCGTGCTTTAGAACTCTACGCCACTCTTTCAATACAAGGTGGGGTTCGTAGATATGTTCTAAAACATGAACAGCTATGACCCGATCAAACGAGTTATCCGGATACAGCAACTCGCCTCCGGCTTGGGTTTCGAAAGAAACTTTCTGCCCCAGTTTCCCAGCCAGCTTTGCTTTAGCGTGATCTAGCGTCTTGGCGTCCAGATCCGAAAAAACATAATGGTCAAAAGAGTGCCTGACGAACGGAAAATGCTCGCCAGTACCGGCACCAACCTCAAGAACTTGAGAGAAGTGTTTCGTCTCGTCAAAATTTTTTTCGGTCAACTTATGGCTGGCGCGCATTACCATCGACTGTAGCGGGCTTGTATAATTGGCATTATCATACATCTCGGCAAACGTGTTCTTATAGTCGATCCACGCCTTATCTTCTTCTTTCATTTCAAGCTCCTTTTTTTCCTGATTTTATAAATCGCTTGAGACGGTGGAAGGGTCGATCAGGTACGGCGCTAATATCATGACCCAAAAAAGCCAATATGAGCTGCAAGCCAATAATCACTGGCAAAGCGGACAGCATGACCGTGCCAGAGGAGGTCGTCACGCCTGCGCTAGCTGAATAACTCCACTGATAAATACCAAATATCACTCCAAACGAAAGCAGCATCACGCCCATCGGAAGCTCGATAGAGGCAAGTGACATATCTCTCAGGTAGTAGCTGTAAAAAATTCTCTTGAAGAAGTTCCTTGTGTGCTTGAGAAAAAACTCGCCCATTATTCTAGAGACCTTCAAGCCACTTACCTCTTCCCCGTACTTTGCGTCCATTGGAATATCGATAACGACCGCTCTTAAAATATTCAGCCGAAACAAAATATCCGTCTCAAAAAAGTATCGCTGGCTGATCTTCGAAAAAGGCAAGTGGCGAGCCACGTCTCTATGGATGGCCGTATATCCATTAGTAGGATCGAATAAATTCCAGTAACCCGAGGAAAACTTCGTCATGAAAGACAAAGCGGCATTGCCGAACAACCTTATCTTTGGCATCGACCGCAATTCTTCCAGATCGAAGAAGCGATTACCCTTTGTATAATCTGCGTCCCCCAGGATAATAGGGGCAATAAAATCCGGGATTAATCGAGGGTCCATTTGCCCATCACCGTCCACTTTGACAATAACATCCATATTGTCTTCAATGGCGGCTCGGTAACCGCTCATCACAGCACCACCAACGCCTTGGTTGGCTGCGTGCCGAATTACGATCACACGAGGATCCTGACAATGAAGTTCGACGAAGTCGCCCGTTTTGTCAGGACAACAATCATCAATTACGTAAATCCGGCAAACTTCAGTCCCGATATTTTCGATAACAGACAGAATGTGCCTGCACACCCTGTAGCTTGGAATCACTACAGCGACTGTTAACGTGCACGTCATGATGCATCCACTCTTCTAAATCCGCAGGTTATATATCGTTTGTTATCCACAAAAAAAACCACAACAAGTTAACCATGTTTTCTGCACTGTCGCTTATTCAACAAACACATGCACAACACTAAAGCTACTACAGCATCATTATAGGCCGCGGAATATTCATTAGAATGAACGCTTCATCCTGCGGGCGAAAAAATACCACAGAACGTGTGCGCATTGGTTGCGGAGGAGGAAAAAAAGCGGAATACGCGGAGGTCGGCACACAAAAGGCAACCGATGCAGTAAACAGGATGCTGTCGTAAACGCGTTATGCAGGAGCGACATCACTCAGGTTTCTCGACGCTTTTCAGCCCGATCGGCGCAAGTGACTTCGCTCCTGCATAAAAGGTGCAGGGCTTGAATTTCAGGCTTGGGTCTTGTGATCCAGTGCCGCGTAGAAGTTGGCGCTCTGTTGCAGGTATTTCTGGGTGTAGCTCTGGGCGTGGGATTTTTTGTCGCTGATTTCAACGTTGGCGCTGGCTGGCAGAGCGACGGTGGCAGAGATGGCGGATGCGGCGATGATGGAAAAGAGATTGAAGTTCATGGCGGTATTCCTCGGATTCAGTTGGCTTGCTTGCCCGGTGGGGCCGTGGAGCAAACTTAACCTTCGAGGTTGGCGCCTTGAAATCTTTTGTAGCATTAGCAGATATCAGTCTCATTAATACTAGGATGCAGGCCCCATCAACCGGGGCCTGCGGCCTATTGACGCACCAGAAACTTGAGGTCGCTTGGGGCATCCATCGGCAGTTTCTGTACGGTTTTACCCAGCAGACCGGTCTTGGCATCGCGCTCTACCACGACGATCTGGTTGCTCTTTTGATTGGCAATCAGCAAGAACTGGCCACTCGGGTCGAGGCTGAACTCGCGCGGGTGATCACCTTCCACCGAGCGACGCTGCAGCTCCTTGAGGTGGCCGGTCGCAGCATCAATGGCAAACACCAGTAACTGATTGGCGGTGCCACGGTTGCTGACGTAGAGGAACTTGCCATCGGCCGAGGCGTGCAGCGCAGCGGCGGCCTTGTCGGAGACAGGTTGACCCGCCGCCAGATCAACCATCTGGGTTTGCTCAAGCTTGCCGTTCTGGTAATCGAACACCGCGACCTGCGCGCTCATTTCCATGGTGAGCCAGGCATGTTTGCCATCGGCGCTGAACAGCAAATGACGCGGCCCGCTGCCGGCCGGCAACTGAACGGCCGCCGGGGTGGCGGCAACCAGCGGCAGCTGCGGGTTGGCCTTAGGGTCGAAACGGTAGACAAAGATCCTGTCGGCGCCCAGGTCATTGGAGAACACGTACTTGCCGTCCGGCGAGGAAACCGTCGAATGCACATGCGCCGACATCTGCCGCTCCGGATTGACCCGGCTCGACGGGTGACTGCTCATCTGCACTACTGGTTGGAGCTTGCCGTCGGCACCCACCGGCAACACCGCCAACGTGCCACCCGGGTCTTCAACCACCGAATAGTTGCTGACGAACAAATGACTGGCGTCACCGCTGAGGCTCGAATGTGTTGGCTCGTTGCCCAGGCTCTGCACCTGATTGATCAGGCTCAGTGCATGGGTCTTGGGATCGATCGCATAACTGCTGACGCGCCCTACCAGGTCTTTCTGGCCGGGGCCGTTTTCGTTGACCACGAACAGGCGCTGCTGATCTTTGGAAACGGTTAGCCAAGAGGGGTTTTCACTGGTGACCACTTGCAGCGGCTTGGGGTTGATCTGCCCGGTGGCGCTGTCAAAGGTCAGGCGATAAATCCCCTGGCTCTGCCCCGCCGTGTAGGAGCCGACCAGCAACTGATAGTCGTCGGCCGACGCCGCCTCAATGCCCATCGCGCCGATGCTGCCGGCCATCAACAGCGGCCAAAGCTTATGCATTCTCGTTCCCTTCTTCCTCGTCGTCATCACCGCGGAACGCGGTCATGCACACCAGCCGATGCTCGCCGGAACTGCCGGTGATCAGCCAGCTTTGCAGGGTTGAATCGAAGGTCGCGGCCTTGACCTCGGCCGGAGTGAACTCCCAGTGCTTGGACGCTCGGCCATCAATGCATTCGATGTGCAGATTGTCGTCTTCATCGAGGGAGAATTCGAAGGCGTGCAGCCCGTCGATTTCCACCATATCGCAGTGTTCGAGGGTGGCGAGCAAGGTGTCGGTTGCGGCAGTCATGGCAGTCAATCTTTGAATGGGAAAGACGCAATGATAGCTCAATGTGGGGGCAGGTCTGTGCCGGTCGCACATCACACATAACCGCGAACCAATGTGGGAGCGGGCTTGCTCGCGAATGCGGAGTATCAGTCGATATCTACGTTGACTGACATACCGCTTTCGCGAGCAAGCCCGCTCCCACAGGGGGTCATGTGCGAGGCTGCTAGAGGGCGTCGCGGGATGGCTTGCCGTCCACCAGGCGCTGGATTCGCAGGGGATTAGCGTTCTTCAACGGTTCCGGCAGCAGGCTGTCAGGATAGTTCTGGAAACACACCGGACGCAGGAAGCGATCAATCGCCAACGTGCCCACCGACGTGCCGCGCGCATCGGAAGTCGCCGGGTACGGCCCGCCGTGGACCATCGAGTCACAGACTTCAACGCCCGTCGGATAGCCATTGAGCAGAATCCGTCCGACCTTTTGCTCCAGCAGCGCCGTCAGCTCGCCGAATTGTTCGAAGTCTGCGGGTTCGCCAATGATGGTCGCCGTCAGTTGCCCGTGCAGACCGTTCAACGCGGCACTGAGTTGCGCCTGATCCGCCACTTCGACGAACACCGTGGTCGGGCCGAACACTTCTTCCTGCAGCACCGCATCGCCATTGATCAACAGGCTGACGTCGGCTTTGAACAACTGCGGTTGCGCCTGATGGCCTTGCTGCGGGCTACCGGCCAAATGCTCGATGCCCGGGTGAGCGAGGAGTTTTTGCAGGCCGTTGCCATAGCTGCTCAACGTCCCGGCATTGAGCATTGTTTGTGCTGGCTGATCGCCGATGAGCCCTGCCACCTGCTGCACAAACGCGGTGAACTGCGGCGAGCGAATACCGATGACCAGACCGGGATTGGTGCAGAACTGACCGCACCCCTGCACCACCGAAGCGGTCAGGTCACGGGCGACGCTGTCGGCCCGAACGTCCAATGCGTGCGGTAACACGATCACCGGGTTGATGCTCGACATCTCGGCGAACACCGGGATCGGTCGTGGACGTGCGGCAGCCATGTCGCACAACGCGCGGCCACCCTTCAGCGAACCGGTAAAACCGACCGCCAGAATCGCCGGGTGCTTGACCAGCGCTTCGCCGACTCCGCCGCCGTAGATCATGTTGAACACCCCGGCCGGCATGCCGGTTTTTTCCGCCGCGCGAATCAACGCATCAGCGACCTGTTCCGCGGTGGCCATGTGGCCGCCGTGAGCCTTGAACACCACCGGGCAACCGGCGGCCAGCGCCGACGCGGTGTCGCCGCCTGCAGTGGAGAAGGCCAACGGAAAGTTGCTCGCACCAAACACCGCGACAGGCCCAAGACCGATGCGGTATTGGCGCAGGTCCGGACGGGGCAGCGGCTGGCGATCCGGCAAGGCCTGATCAATCCGCGCGCCGTAGAAATCACCGCGACGCAGCACTTTGGCAAAGAGACGCATCTGGCCGCTGGTACGCCCACGCTCGCCTTGAATACGTCCGGCAGGCAATGCCGTTTCGCGGCAGACCACCGCGACAAAGTCATCCCCCAAGGCGTCCAGTTCATCGGCAATCGCATCGAGAAATTGCGCGCGACGTTCCGCGCTCAGGCTACGGTATGCCGAGTACGCTGCGGCGGCGGCCTTGGCGGCGGCATCGACTTCCTCGGGCGTGGCCTGGAAGAAATCATGAGGCAGTGCTTCGCCCGTGCTGGCATCGACGCTCTGCAGTTTGACGGTGCCGGTCGCACTGCGCTGACCGCCAATGTAGTTGTGACCAAGAATCCGGGTCATGGGTGTCTCCTTTAAAGGGTGCCGACGGTGCCGGGCTCGAACGCTGCTTCAACCGGTGCGATCCCGTTGATCAACGGCGCGCCGAACTCGGCCTGACTGATCTCGAACACATCTCCCGGTCGGGTGCGAATGCCGTCGGCAAAGGACAGGGTCGCGGTGCCGAAGAAATGGATGTGCACGTCGCCGGGACGCAGGAACTGGCTGTACTTGAAATGGTGGTACTCAAGATTTTCCAGGCTGTGGCACATGTTGGCCTCGCCACTGAGGAACTCGTTCTGCCACAGCACTTCACCGTCACGCAGGATGCGGCTGGTGCCAGCCAGATGCGCGGGCAATTCGCCGACCCGCAGTTCCGGGCCATAGCTGCAACTGCGCAATTTCGAATGCGCCAGGTAGAGGTAATTCTTGCGCTCCATCACATGATCAGAGAACTCGTTGCCCACCGCAAAACCAAGGCGATACGGCTTGCCGTCGTGGCCGATGACGTAGAGGCCACTGAGTTCTGGCTCTTCCCCCGCGTCTTCGGCGAATGGCGGCAGCGGGAACGGCTGGCCCGGACGCACGACGATGCTGCCGTCGCCCTTGTAAAACCACTCCGGTTGCACACCGACCTGCCCGGCCGCCGGTTTACCGCCCTCCACGCCCCATTTGAAAATACGCAGGGTGTCGGTCATCGCGGTTTCCTCGCCGGCTTGCTGGTGCATCTTGTCCCGGGCCGAGGCGCTGCCGAGATGGGTCAGACCGGTACCGCTGACCAGCATGTGCGCCGGGTCCGGGTGATCCAGCGGAGGGAGGATCCGCAGTTGCGCCAGCAGCTCTGCGTAGTCATGGCTGATGCCCAGGCCCAGGGCTTTAACCTGTTGCTGCAGATTGACACCCGCCTCGATCGCCGCCAGGGCCAGGTCACGGACGGACCGCGCGTCCTGCACTTCACGAACCAGCACCTCCTCGACCACGCCTACCCGGCGCTCGCCGTTACTCAATTCGAATTGCACTAAACGCATGATTTTCTCCCATAGACAAAACGTGAACACACCGCAAACCCCTTGTGGGAGCGGGCTTGCTCGCGAAGGGGCCGTCACATTCAACTTAAACGGTGACTGACACTCCGTCTTCGCGAGCAAGCCCGCTCCTACAGTTGATCGGTGTAAATCCTCAGGTACGAGTCGCGCCGCGGGCACTGGCCGCGAACTGGTCGGCCGCCAGCACATGCTTGCGCTCCAGCAACCGATAGACCACGCCGGTCAACACCAGCCCGCACACCATCACCCCCGACAGGAAGTACAGCCCCGACGCCAGGTTGCCGGTGTATTCCTTCAGCGCACCGATCACAAACGGGCCGATGTAGCCGCCGAGGTTGCCCACCGAGTTGATCAACGCGATCCCGGCCGCGGCACTGGCGCCGGCGAAGAAACGACCGGGCAAGGTCCAGAACACCGCAGTGCAGGAAAACAGCGCAAACGCCACCAGGCACAACGCCGCGAGTTGCAGCACAGGCACCGTCAGCCAGGCGCTGAGGAACAGGCCGATGGCGCCCAGCACGTAAAGCACGGCGAGGTGCCCGTAACGATCATTCAGGCGGTCGGAACTGCGCGGAATGATCAGCAGACCAATGATCCCGAAGATGTACGGCACCGATGACACGAAACCAGTCACCAGGTCCGTGCCGCCAAACTGTTTGATCAAGGTGGGCAGCCACAGGCCCAGGCCATAAATGCTCAAGGTCACTGGCAGATAAAACAGCGCCAGCAGCAACACGCGTTTGTCTTTCAGGGCATGCAGCGGATTGCCGTGACGGGTCTGTCCGTATGCCTCGAGGTCCTTTTTCAGCTCGCCAGTCAGCCAGTCTTTCTCAGACTGGTCCATCCATTTCACCTGTTGCGGGCCGTCCGGCAGGTAACGCAGTACTGGCCACGTCAGCAGGATCGCCGGGGTGCCGATGACGATGAACAGCCACTGCCAGCCATGCAGACCGAGGATGCCGTCCATGCCGAGCAAGCCGCCGGACACCGGGCCGGTGATCATCATCGCGATGGGTTGGGAAAGGATGAACAGCCCGAGGATCTTGCCGCGATGGCGAACCGGGAACCATTGGGTGATGTAGTAGAGAACGCCCGGGAAGAACCCGGCTTCGGCCGCGCCGAGCAGAAAACGCATGACATAGAAGCTGTGCGGCCCCTGGACGAAAGCCATGCCGATGGTGATGGCGCCCCAGGTGACCATGATCCGCGCGAACCAGCGCCGTGCACCGAAGCGGTCGAGCATCAGGTTGCTGGGGATTTCCAGCAGGAAGTAGCCAATGAAGAACAACCCTGCGCCGAGCCCATAGGCCGCGTCACCCAGGCCAATGTCGGCGCCCATGTGCAGCTTGGCGAAACCTACGGCGGAGCGATCCACATAGGCGATCAGGTACAGCAGGATCAGGAAGGGAATCAGTTTCAGCGTGATGCGACGAATAAGCCGCAGTTCCTGGCTCATGAGATCGGTCTCCGATTGTTGTTTTTATAGAACCTCGGGGGACGCCTCTCGCAAAAACTGCCAGGGCCATCCCTCCGTTGAAAGCGACTATATAGTATTACTAATTAGCCAACAACACTTCCAAACAGGCAAAATTGAGCTTATCTTACGCCGTAGCTCGAACAATATAGTCATACAATAAGAGAATCGATCATGTCTGATAAGAAACCCAACCTGCGCTCCGCCCAATGGTTTGGCACCGCCGACAAGAACGGCTTCATGTACCGCAGCTGGATGAAGAATCAGGGCATCGCCGACCACCAGTTTCACGGCAAGCCGATCATCGGCATCTGCAACACCTGGTCGGAACTGACCCCGTGCAACGCGCACTTCCGCCAAATCGCGGAGCACGTCAAACGCGGGGTGATCGAGGCCGGTGGTTTTCCAGTCGAATTCCCGGTGTTCTCCAACGGCGAATCGAACCTGCGCCCCACCGCCATGCTCACCCGCAACCTGGCGAGCATGGACGTTGAAGAAGCGATTCGTGGCAACCCGATTGATGGCGTGGTCCTGTTGACCGGCTGCGACAAAACCACTCCGGCACTGTTGATGGGCGCGGCCAGTTGCGACGTGCCGGCCATCGTCGTTACCGGCGGTCCAATGCTCAACGGCAAGCACAAAGGCCAGGACATTGGTTCCGGCACCGTGGTCTGGCAGCTCAGCGAACAAGTGAAAGCCGGCACCATCACCATTGACGATTTCCTCGCGGCCGAGGGCGGCATGTCCCGTTCGGCCGGCACCTGCAACACCATGGGCACCGCGTCGACCATGGCCTGCATGGCCGAAGCACTGGGCACGTCCCTGCCCCATAACGCGGCGATTCCGGCGGTGGATGCGCGGCGTTATGTGTTGGCGCACATGTCCGGCATGCGCGCGGTAGAGATGGTCCGTGAAGATTTGCGGCTGTCGAAGATCCTGACCAAGGAAGCTTTCGAAAACGCCATCCGCGTCAACGCCGCCATCGGTGGCTCGACCAACGCCGTGATCCACCTGAAAGCCATCGCCGGTCGTATCGGCGTCGAGCTGGACCTGGATGACTGGACCCGCATCGGTCGCGGCATGCCGACCATCGTCGACCTGCAACCGTCCGGACGTTTCCTGATGGAAGAGTTCTACTACGCCGGCGGCCTGCCAGCGGTGTTGCGCCGCCTCGGTGAAGCCAATCTGATCCCCAACCCGAACGCCTTGACCGTCAACGGCAAAACCCTGGGAGAGAACACCAAGGACGCGCCGATCTACGGCCAGGACGAAGTGATCCGCACCCTCGACAATCCGATCCGTGCCGACGGCGGCATCTGCGTATTGCGCGGCAACCTCGCGCCACTGGGTGCGGTGCTCAAGCCGTCCGCGGCCAGTGCCGAATTGATGCAGCATCGCGGGCGTGCGGTGGTGTTCGAGAACTTCGACATGTACAAGGCGCGGATCAACGATCCGGAACTGGACGTCGATGCCAACTCGATTCTGGTGATGAAGAACTGCGGGCCGAAGGGTTATCCGGGCATGGCTGAAGTCGGCAACATGGGCTTGCCGGCCAAGCTACTGGCTCAGGGCGTGACGGACATGGTGCGCATTTCCGACGCACGCATGAGCGGCACGGCGTATGGCACGGTGGTTTTGCACGTGGCCCCGGAAGCAGCGGCCGGCGGGCCACTGGCGACGGTGAAGGAAGGCGACTGGATCGAGCTCGACTGCGCCAACGGCCGTTTGCACCTGGACATCCCGGACGCTGAACTGGCGGCGCGCATGGCGGATCTGCAACCGCCGCAAAATCTGATCGTGGGCGGTTATCGTCAGCTGTACATCGACCATGTGCTGCAAGCAGATCAGGGCTGCGATTTCGACTTCCTGGTCGGCTGCCGCGGCTCCGAAGTCCCGCGCCACTCTCACTAACCCCTGCAACTCTGCATTCACAGCAAAACCTGTGGCGAGGGAGCTTGCTCCCTCGCCACAGAGCAATCGCCGACTTCAGGTCTGATGATTGCCCGCCGCGCCTGTTATCATGCGCGGCATCTCCATCGCACAGGATCGCGCCGTTCCCCATGGATTACCGCAAACCCTCCGACCGCAAAAGCATGCACTCGCGCATCGTCCAGGAATTGGGCATGCAGATCGTTTCCGGGCGCTTCAAACCGTGTGACAAACTGCCCGCTGAAGCCCTGCTGTGCGAGGAGTACGCGGTCAGCCGCCCGGTGCTGCGCGAAGCCACCCGGGTGCTGGTTGCCAAAGGCCTGGTGTATTCCCGTCCGCGGGTCGGCACCGTGGTCAAGCAGCGCAAGGAATGGCACATGCTCGATCCGGATGTGCTGCACTGGCTGATGCAAAGCAGTCCGCAGAATGAGTTCTTCGATTTACTGACCAGCGTGCGCAGCATCATCGAACCCGCTGCCGCCGCCCTCGCCGCGCAGTTCGCGACCGATGCGGACATCGCCTCCATCGGTGAAGCCTACCAGCGCATGGAAGCCGCACCGACGCCTGAAGCGCTGTTGCAGCCGGACCTGGATTTCCACAGCCGGATCGCCGATGCGACCCACAACGATCTGTTGGCCAACCTGTGCAACATGCTGTCGGTGGCGATTGCCGAAGCATTGAAGCATTCCAACCAGCGGCCGAACCTGCATGAACTGGCGCTGCCCCGGCACAAGGCGATCCTGACGGCGATCGAGAACCGCGATGCGCTGGGTGCGCGGCATGCAACGCTGGTGCAGTTGGATGATGCGCGAAGTGCCTTGAATGTAGTGCTCGGCACTGATCCCTCATAACCCCCACAGGGGTTCAGCATCAATTGTGGGGCTGAAAAAAGCCGCAACCCGGGTTGCGGCTTTTTTGTTTCCGGCCTGAAAGGGTCCCTTGGCCTATCTGATCGATCAATGTGCGGTAACCGGCTACCGCACATACTCGGGGGCGCTGAATTACGCTGAGGAGCCATTCATGCAAAGGATTGCATCATGCCGACATCTGCCGCACTACCCACCACAGGCTCCGCCGAGATCATCGCGCGCGCGGTCAACAGTCGATTCGATTCCCGCCCCACCTTGCGCTCGCAAACCGCCCGCATGCTCAAGAGCGGCATTCTGGAAAAATACCCGACACTGGCGTTCGACCCTGACCGAACCAAAGTTGCCCAACCGATCCCGGGGGGTGCCTGGCGGCTGACGCTGCTTTTGGACGTGGTACTGGAATACCTCGCCAGTGGTGCGTTTCCCGAGTTGAACGAGAAATTTGGTCGAAGCTGTTTTTTCACAAACCGTGCCCCTTCGAAGCTCACTGTCGACAAAACGACAGTCCGGCAGCCCGACATGCAAGTGATCGCGACGGTCATCCGCGAATTACCCGGCATTCTCTACATCGGCTTCCAGGAATCATTGACGACCTGCTGGAACGAGAAAGACGAAACGGGCGTGAGCCGCTGGCAATGGCTGGGGGATCTGCTCGCTGGCGAGTTGAAAGCCTCCGCTACGCGCCTGTCAGCAACCCATGCGTTACAGGCAGAGATCCTCATGGAACTGGCCCGCCAACCAGACAACCGGGAACGCCTTCAGCGACCTTGGGAGAAAGGCATCATTGAAGCCTGCACGCTTCAAACCACACTGACCCAAAGGGACGTCTCTATCACGGTGCAAACTCCCGACATCCTGGTGATCTGCGGTGATACCCATTTATTGTGCAGCGTGACCGGCAGCATCGAGTCTTTCCCTTCCTTGGACGCTTTTGGAATGTCGTGGGGAGAGCGTTTTCAGCAACATTTCATGTCTGATTCCATGACATGGAAACGTTTTAAACCGGACGGCAATATCTTCGACACCCAGGCTGCCCTGCTCCTGAACCAGCAACTGGAAGATCTCGAGGCGCTCAAACTGCCGGCACTCCAACGCCTGGAGGACCTTGAAAAACGTTTTGATTCGATCACCGACGTAGCCGCCCGGTTTATCGGCAGCGACAACAACCCGGCGCACCTTCAATCGATACAGGCAACGATTCCCGCGTGGTTGCGGGACACAGGCAGCACGGGGCGTATGGCGTGGCGCAAGCACACGTTGTCGATGGCCAGCGTCAAACAGCAGACCCAGGGTCGCTCGTTAGGCGACGATATCGTTGATCTTCATACGTTCGCCAACAACGCACTGCATGAGCAAATGCTCAAGGACCAGCCCCTGGCGCCAGGCTACAAGGCCGATGAACTGGAGCTGACGTTTCATGTGCCGGTCGGTGACTTGGGCAGCGGCTACATCGAACCAGTCAAAATGTCTCTTACCGATCTGGCGATCAACAATCTCGCCAGCAAACCCAAAGGCCGGATGACCATCCGCCATACCGAGAACCAGCAGATTGAAGACTGGACCACCGAGGCCTATCTGCTGGAACTGGTGAGCCGGGTCGATGTAGGAAAACATTACCCTGAATACATCGAGGCCCAACTGCTTGGGAACAGCCCCGAGGCGAAGGAGCGTCTGCGACTCTTCGGTCTGGAGCTGAGCCTGCATTTGCCACTGCGAGCCCTTGAACACGCGATCAAGGGTGAGCACGGCTTCAACCTCCTGGGCTATCGATACGTCGATGCATTGCTCCATGCGCTTGCGGCCGAGCGAATGGTTGATGAGCAGGCAGTCGTTATCAGGCCCTTGGCGTTTCAACGCAAGGCAGGCGCCCCGTGTGACGTGGTCAGCAACATGTTCATCATCGAACCCAAAGACCTGAATGCCGTCGGCCCGCATATCCTTTACCGACCGCTGTACGCGCAACCCCTGCACCAATACCCCACTCGTCAGGCCCTGCACGATGCCATTGCTCAAGCCGGCCTCTTGCAATCCAGTGTGCTGACCTGGCTGCCGGATCGTGCCCGGCCGATCTACGACAACAACGGGTTCAACGAACCCCACATTGTTCACTTCCATGCGGGCGACGAATTCACTCGTCCGGAAAAACCGAATCCAGCGATCCTGGCAGGCGATGAAGTAGCTGGTGACTGGTTCACCGCGCTGGAAGAAGGTCGATTGCTGGCAAGTCTGTATGCGAGCAACGCCCGCACATTGATCGATCTGGCTGACCGGCAATCGGTGTCCAATGCCGAGAGCCGTTGGGCGATCATCCTCGAGGGGGGTTGGCTGGTGTTCAACAACATCATTTTGCCCCTGTTACGCGGCCCCGCCATGCTGGTCGGCTGGATGCTGCAAATCGCCCACAGCCTGATCGCCGATCTTCCAGTACTGGACAGTGATGATCCACACGCAAGAAACCAGGCATGGATCGATGTGTTGTTGAACATTGGCCTGCTGGTTCTGCATGTGGCCCGAGAGGATGGGGCCCCACCGCTCTCCGACAGCGTGGCGATGCAAGTGCCCGGCGCCCTCGCCCCCTTGCGCCGTCCTTCGCAGGCGTACTCATGGCGCGCCGGGACGACCGTCACCCAGGAAACACCGGGGCTGCCGTCCGAGCCACCGGGCAGTGGCAATACCCTGGTGGATTTCAACCTGTCGAACGCCCGTGATTCGGCATCAGCCCGGTTATTCAATACGTTACGGGAGATTCGGGTTCCCTGGCCGACTCCGTTGCCAGAGCCCGTTGCAACCAGTGCCTTCAAAGGCTTGTACCTGATCGACAACAAATGGCACGCCACCATTGCCGGCCTGCTGTTTCGCGTCAGTATCACGCCCGGGTTCGGCGAGGTTTATCTATTACATCCAGAGCACCCCGACCATCCGGGGGTCAAGCTCAAAACCAATGGGGATGGCCGTTGGACCCTGGATCAGGGACTGAAACTGCTCGGCGGCGGGCGCAATACGAGAATCAATGCCCAGCGAGAAATGACAAAACAACGCATCAGCCTGCTGCAAGTGAATCGTCAGGAATTCGTGGACCAGCAAGCGCGGGTGCAGAAGCGCGTCGATATCGCCGAAAACCTGATGCAGCTGAAACAAAACGACCCCGCCACCACTGAAGTCGATCGTGCCACGTACAGACAACGGTTCTTTGATGAGTTGGGCAAACAGACCGAAACCTACGCCACGCTGTTGGCCGAAATCAGGGAGCTGAGCGATTTGACCAAATCCGACCCGGATCCGGTGCAACTGTGCAGTTTGTCGGAAAACCTGATCAACAACACTCGTAAACAGATCGTCATCACTGACCTGGAGCGCGAGGCGCTGGATCGTCACTTCGCGGACTTGAAAAAAGGCATAGGGCGTTTGCATGAGACGCTGAAAACCGAAGGCACAGTGCTGCTGGATCGGTACTTCGACTACATGCGCCAAACCTCTGAAATCAACGAAACCATGATCAAGCTGTTTGAGCAGGTCGATAGCCGACTTCAGGAACTCAAGCAAATCCCTCGCACGGGCATCGAATACTGGAAGCGTCTTGCCGGCAACAGGCCCGTAGATGAAATGACGGCTTTGCGCATCAAATCCTACCAACTGAGTGTCTTGCGAATACTCAGTCTCAAGGTGCTTGGAAGCAGCACCATGGCGGTTCTCGAACAGACCCTCGACCCCCTGCTGTTGCTGTCTCGCTCGCATGCCGAACTGCAAACGGAGCACACCTACTCCAACAGCGACCGAATCGCCGTTCTGGACCACCTGGTCGATCAATACAACAAGGCTCAGGACGGTCTTGAGGCGATCGGCATTTTCAGTACCGATGAGTTGCAGACACACCCCTTCAATCGTCTGCGCGGGCTCATTGATCAGCTGCGTATCGATGCCGAGCGACGGCTGGCGGATGCCATTCAACTGCAGCCACAACCTGACGAGTCGCCCAGTACTGCACCAGGAACCAGCAGGCCGACGGTGAAACATCCATATTCAGGGTCCAGTCGCAAGCGGGTGATCAAAACTACCAAGGGCACGTTGATCGGCGATCTTCGCCAACGAATCGCCAACCAGGGAGGGGACATTGTCGACATCAACGGTCCTTTTGAAGAGAAGCCACTGGCCTCGTTCCACGAACACGAGCCCAATGTCTGGGTAGAAATTGTCGAATCCAGGCCCTTACCGCCCAAGGCCTCACGCCCGTATCAGCAGGTCAAAGGTGAAGCGCGCAAGGCGTTGGCCGATGTCGATAAGCACGTGCAAAAGATCGAGGGTTACGCGCAACGCGCCAGTTCCCCCAAGGAAATCGAAGAGCAGTTGCAACGTGAGGCACAAAAACTGACCGGGTTTGCCGACAGCCTCGAGCAGCACGAAAGCCCTCCGGTCAGCCGGGATCCTGACGTTTCGCTGATCAGCGGACTTCGGGATCAAGCGCGCGTCCTCGACAGCAAGGCGACCGAACTTCGTACCCGCATGACCCTCGCCCGGCCGCCCAGCAGCGAGGGTGTGGAGTTTCTGCTGCGGCGTAATGCTCTTTTTGCGCGGATCATCGGCAACCGGGTTCAGCTGAAAACCGGGCGCAAGGACTTCATGCAGGAGTACGTTTTGTTGAATAAGGATAATCAACCCTGGTGGTACGGGCATTTTCACTATGCGAGCGCAGAGGATGCCAAGACTGACTACACCCAGGCCCATCTTAAAACCAGGGAACAACGTTTCGAAACCTACGAATCGGCCATGGCCAAGGCCAAGGATCCGAAGCAGAAGATCGATATTCATCATGGAATCATCAGCAAGGAACTGGCAAACAGCGATTTTCTACCGCTGGTACCGCGCTGAGTTTTCAATCGCCCATAAAAAAGCCGCAACCTGAGGTTGCGGCTTTTAGTACTGCGCAACGTTAGTGCGCGAACAACGAGTTGCCCTTCTGCCCCGCCAGTTTCTCCGGCTTGATCAGGAATCGAGCCAGCGCCGGCAGCAGCCAAAGCGCGCCGAACATGTTCCAGAGCAGCATGAAGGTCAGCATCAGGCCCATGTCGGCCTGGAACTTGATGGCCGAGAAGATCCAGGTGCACACGCCGATCGCCAGGCACAGGCCGGTGAACAGCACGGCTTTACCGGTGGATTTCAGCGTCTGGTAGTAGGCCTCTTGCAATGGCAGGCCTGCACGCAGGAAGCTTTCCAGGCGGCTATAGATGTAGATGCCGTAGTCCACGCCAATCCCCACCCCCAGCGCCACGACCGGCAGGGTCGCGACTTTCACGCCGATGCCCATGAAGGCCATCAGGGCGTTGCCGAGTACCGAGGTCAGCACCAGCGGCAGCACGATGCACAAGGTCGCCGCCCAGGAACGGAAGGTGATCATGCACATGGTCGCGACGCAGATGTAGACGAGGATCAGGATGGTCAGCTCGGACTCTTTGATCACCTCGTTGGTGGCCGCTTCAATCCCCGCGTTACCCGCCGCCAGGATGAATTCCAGGCCGTCCTTGTTGTTTTCCTTGGCGAAGTCCTGCACCGCATGCACCGCGCGATCCAGGGTGGCGGCCTTGTGGTCGTTGAGGAACACCAGCACCGGCGCCAGAGAACAACTGTTGTTGTACAAGCCATCGGCACGGGCGATGGAGTTGTTCAATACGTCCGGGTTACGCGACAGGGTTTCCCATTTCAGGTTGCCCTCGTTCATGCCCTTGATCATCTGCTTGGACACCGTCACCAGGGAGATCGCCGACTGCACGCCCTCGGTGTTCTGCATCTTCCACATCAGCTCGTCGATCGGCGCCATGGCTTCGTAGCGCGAGCAACCTTCAGACTTGGTCTTGACCATCACCACCAATACGTCGGAACTGGTGGAGTAGTTGCTGATGATGAAGTTGTTGTCCTTGTTGTAACGCGAGTCCGGACGCAGTTCCGGGGCACCCTGGTCAAGGTCACCGATTTTCAGGTTCTGGCTGTACCAGAGGCCGCCCCCGAAGGCCAGCAAGGCCAGGATGATCGACACCGGTGCGACTTTCGGGCTGGCAAAGGCCGACAGCAGGCGCCAGAACGGGTGTTCGCGGTGAGCGTCCTTCTTGCTGCGTTCGACGGCGCGCTTGCTGATGCCGACGTAGGAGATGGCGACCGGCAGCAGGATCAGGTTGGTGAAGACGATCACCGCGACACCAATGGAGGCGCCGATGGCCAGTTCACGAATCACACCGATGTCGATGATCAGCAGCGTGATGAAGCCCACCGCGTCCGCGAGGATCGCGATCATCCCCGGCAGGAACAGCTGACGGAACGTGCGCCGCGCAGCGGTCAAGGCGTTGTCCGCTTCGCTGGACTGCAAGGCGATCCCGTTGATCTTCTGCACGCCGTGGGAAATACCGATGGCGAAGATCAGGAACGGCACCAGCATCGAATACGGATCAAGCCCGAAACCAAAGAAGTGCATCAACCCCAGCTGCCAGACCACCGCCACCAGCGTCGTACTCAATACCGCCACGGTGCTGCGCATGCAGTTGGTGAACCAGTACAGCAGAATCAGGGTGATGATGAAGGCGATACCGAAGAACATCACCACCATGACCAGGCCATCGATCAGGTCGCCGACTTTCTTGGCGAAACCGACGATGTGGATCTGCACATTAGGGTTCTGCGCTTCAAACTTGTCGCGGATCTTTTCTTCCAGTTCGTGGGAGAACTTGCGGTAGTCCAGCGCCAGCAACTTGCCCTGGTCCTGCGGGTCCGGGTAGGACTCCAGCAGCGGGATGTCGACGATGCTCGACTTGAAGTCGTTGGCCACCAGACGCCCGACCTGACCAGACTTGAGCACGTTGTTGCGCAGCAGGTCGAGGCTTTGCTGGGAGCCGTTATAGCTCTGCGGGATGACTTCGCCGCCGGCGAAGCCCTCCTCCGTCACCTCGGTCCAGCGCACGCTCGGGCTCCACAGCGACTTGAGGCCGGAACGGTCGACGCCCGAAATGTAGAACACTTCGTCGTTGATCTGACGCAGGGTCTCCATGTATTCCTTGGAGAAAATGTCGCCATCGGTGGCTTCAACGGAAATGCGCACCGTGTTGCCCAGGTTCGCCAGATCGTTGCGGTGCTCCATCATCTTTTGAATGAATGGATGCTCCAGGGGGATCATTTTTTCGAAACTGGTGGACGGCCGGATCAGCGTCGCCTGCCAGAACAGGAAGATGCTGACCAGCAGGCAGATGACGATCACTGCCGGGCGGTTGTTGAAAATCAGGCGTTCAAGAAACGTCGCCTTGTCTTGATGATGACTGCTCAAGGATGTCATAGACCCGCCTTCTTATTATTTGCCCGGCTCATTTGGACGACCCGTTTTTGACATTCTCTGCGCCGGTTGGCGAGGTGACGCGAACGCCGCCCTGTCCTGCCAGAATCAGATTGCCGTTACCTGCCGCGGTCACCGCCGAAACGGAAATGCGATCCGGGCGGTTGAACACGCTGAAGGTTTCGCCGTTGTCGTTGCTGCGGATCACCGAACCGCCGTTGCCGACGATGACAATGGAACCGTCGTCGAGCAGCGTTGCGCCGGACAGACCGAACTCCAGCGCCCCGCGGGCAGCCTTGAGCTCGACCGGTTCCCAGGTTGTGCCGAAATCGGTGGAGCGGAACAGATTGCCCCGCAGCCCGTAAGCCAGCAGCGTATTGGCCTGAGCAGTGCCGATTACGCCGAACAGCGAACCTTCGTATGGGCCTTCAAGCTTTTCCCAGGTCTGGCCCCAATCGGCGGAGCGGAACATGCTGCCCTGCTCGCCGACGATGAACAGCCCGGAATCCTTGACTGCGGCAATGGCGTTGAGGTGGTATTGATCTTCGTTGTCCAGGCGATCGCTGGCGTCTTCCCAATTCTTGCCGCCGTCGGTTGTGGTCAGCAACGCGCCGTAAGCGCCCACGGCTAAGCCGCTGTTGACGTCCTGAAACCAAACGTCGAGCAACGGCGATTCGCGTTTCAAATCTTCGAATTGCTTGGTCCAGGTAGCGCCACCGTCTTCGCTGGCGAGGATCTGTGCGTCATGGCCGACGGCCCAGCCGTGTTTGTCATCGGCGAAAAACACCGACGTCAACAACTGCCGGGTTGGCACCTTGGCCTGGGTCCAGGTCGCACCCTGGTCATCGGAATACAGAATGTGCCCGCGATCTCCGACGGCCACCAGGCGCTTGCCGGCGTGCACGACGTCGAGCATCAGGCTCTTGCTGGCTTTGGCAGATTCAACGGCATAAACAATGTCGGATGCTGGCGCAGCGGCGGCCAACACAGGTGCCGACAGCACGGCACAACCCAACAGCGAGAGCGCTGTAGCCAGCAACGCGAACTTGCGTAACGCCGGCGGGCGGCAGATACCCACACCCATGACAGGCTCACTCATAGACCTTCCCCCATTATTATTGTTAGGTCATTCAACCTTTCAGGGCGCCGTAAGGGGTGCTCATCGGGATTGCCTGTTCTGGAGCATAGTCCTGAAATGCGCAATCTAGAGCCCCTTCGGAAGCTGGCTTATCCTATCGGGGTTTGGAAAGGTCTGACAATCGACGCCACGTTATGTTTTGTTAACTGGGGGGGAATGGGGTTTGGGTGAATGATTGGGTATCAGGTGGGGTGATTCTGGTTTCCGGGTTTGTCTGGTGTTCGGTGTTCGGTGTTCGGTGTTCGGTGTTCGGTGTACATATCCATTTCTTCGGTAACGGCTACTTATGGTTTCGCTCTTACAGTGACTCACTTTTCCAGACGCCGAAAAGTAAGCAAAAGGCTTCGCCCCGACGTACGGCGCCTCGCTGAGGCTCCGCGTTCCCTCGCTACGGTGTCCATCAGGGGGCATCGCCTACGGTCTGCTTCGCGACGACCTCCTCTCGATGTGTGCGGCTTCGCCGCACGGCGCTACGCGCCTAACCCCCTGATGAACACCTACGCTCGGCCTGCCGAAGGGGCGAGAGATCAAGATCAAGATCAAGATCAACGTCAAAAGCCAAAGCCAAAGCCCCCCGGTGTCAGGGTAGTTGTCGTATCTCCGCAAGTACAGGTCGACTACCAAGCCGCCTTCGCAGGCAGGCCAGTTCCCAAAAGGTTTGGTGTACATCTGCAAGGAATTGGTCGGCTGTCAGGCCGCCATCGCGAGCAGGCTCACTCCCACATAAAGCAGATCGGCGTACGGCTTTTGCTTTTCACCACTCATCAGGCCGAGCGTTAGCTCGCCTTCAGCTTTTGATCTTGATCTGCCCGCCCCTTCGGGAGGCTGAGCGGAGGTGTTCATCTGGGGGGTGGGCGCGCAGCGCCGTGCGGCGAAGCCGCACACATCGAGAGGAGGTCGAAGCGAAGCCGACCGGAGGCGATGCCCCCAGATGAATACCGGAACGAAGGAACGCCGAGCCCAGGCGAGGGGCCGGACGCTCGGGGCGAGCGTTTTTTTGCTTACTTTTTTTAGGCGTTTGTAAAAAAATTGAGTCGCCGTAAGGGCGAAACCCTAAGCGGCCGTTACCGCAGGAATGGATATACACCCCCACGGAAACAAGCCCCCAACTCAGGCCAGGCTCTTGCTAACCACCTCAAACACATCGCTGGACAGCTGACCCGAAGCACGAATCCGCTCCAACTCGCCTTTCATCAAAGCCTGACGCGCGTCGTCGTATTTGCGCCAGCGAGTCAGCGGTGCCAATTGGCGAGAAGCGATCTGCGGGTTAAACCCGTTCAACTCGATCACCAGATCCGCCAGGAAGCGATACCCGGAACCGTCCGCCGCATGGAAGTTGATCAGGTTCTGACCGGCAAACGCACCTACCAGCGCCCGCACCTTGTTCGGGTTCTTGATGTTGAACGCCGGGTGCTCCATCAACTGACGAACACGCTCCAGACCACCGGGCAACGTGCTGCCCGCCTGGACACTGAACCACTGATCCATGACCAGCGGATTGTCCTTGAAGTGCTCGGCAAAACTCGCCAGCGCCAAGGCCTTCTGCTCTTCAAACGGCGAGTTGACCAACACCGCCAGCGCCGTCAGGCGTTCGGTCATGTTATCGCTGGTCTCGAATTGTTCCAGCGTCGCCGCCAACACTTCCGGCTTGCCGCTGAGCATCAGGTACGACAACGCGATGTTCTGCAAGGCGCGACGGGCGAAGTGCTCGGCCTCAGCCACATACGGGGTTTTCTTCGATAGATCGCGATTGGCCTGATAACGTAGCCACAACGCCTCGAACAAACCGTCAGCCAGCTGCTTGCGGGCAAACTCGCGAGCGATATGGATGGCATCAACGTCAGCCACTTCGCTGATTTCAGTCAGGTACGCCTCGCCCGGCAGCGAGAGCATTTCTGCAACCATTGCCTGATCCAGCGTCTCGTCGGACAGCACGGTGCGCAGAGCAGAGATCAGACGCTGATCCAACACCAGTTTCTCGCCCTTCTGCTGTTGGGCAATCAGCTCTTGCAACACCTGAACCGACAGTTGCTGACCGGCATCCCAGCGGTTGAAACCGTCACTGTCGTGCTGCATCAGGAACATCAGTTGATCGCGGCTGTACGGGAAGCTCAGTTTCACCGGCGCCGAGAACCCGCGCAGCAACGAAGGCAATGGCTGTTCCGCGATGTCGATGAAGGTGAAGGTCTGCTCGGCTTCGGTCACCGAAATAACCCGCGAGGTGCCTTGAGCACTGGCTTCACCGGAAAGACGCAACGCAATGGCCGCACCTTTCGAATCCAGCAGGCCCAATTCCACAGGAATCACGAACGGCAGCTTTTCAACCTTGTCCGGGGTCGCCGGGCAGCTCTGACGGAAGGTCAGGCTGTAGGTTTTCGCGGCGGCGTCGTAAGACTCGCTCACCGCCAGACGCGGCGTACCGGCCTGGCTGTACCAGCGCTTGAATTGGGTCAGGTCGACACCGTTGGCATCTTCCATGGCTTTGATGAAGTCATCGCAGGTCACGGCCTGGCCGTCATGACGCTCGAAGTACAGGTCGCTGCCTTTGCGGAAGCCTTCGGCGCCGAGCAAGGTGTGGATCATCCCGACCACTTCCGAACCTTTCTCGTACACGGTCAGGGTGTAGAAGTTGGAAATTTCGATGAAGCTGTCGGGGCGCACAGCGTGAGCCATGGGACCTGCGTCTTCAGCGAACTGGTGAGTACGCAGGTAAGCCACGTCCTGGATGCGTTTCACGGTGGCCGAGTTCATGTCGGCGGAGAAGCCCGAATCGCGGAACACGGTGAAGCCTTCCTTGAGCGACAACTGGAACCAGTCGCGGCAGGTCACGCGGTTGCCCGACCAGTTGTGGAAATACTCGTGCGCGACGATCGCTTCGACACGCTGGTGCGCAGCGTCGGTGGCAGTTTCGGCGCGGGCCAGCACGGCGCTGGAGTTGAAGATGTTGAGGCCCTTGTTCTCCATGGCGCCCATGTTGAAGTCGTTGACCGCGACGATCATGAAGATGTCCAGATCGTACTCGCGACCGTAGACCTCTTCGTCCCAGCGCATCGACTTCTTCAGGCTGTTCATGGCGTGCTGGCATTTGTCGATGTTTTCCGGTTCGACGTAAATGCGCAGCGCCACGGAGCGTTCGCTCATGGTGGTGAAGGTGTCTTCGACACACCACAAGTCACCGGCCACCAGCGCGAACAGGTACGCCGGTTTCTTGAACGGATCTTCCCAGGTCGCCCAGTGCCGGCCGTCTTCGCCGGGACCTGAAGCAATCGGATTGCCGTTGGACAGCAACACCGGATAGCTGTGCTGCTCGGCAACGACCGTGGTGGTGAATGTGCTCATCACGTCCGGGCGGTCGAGGTAATAGGTGATCTTGCGGAAGCCTTCGGCCTCGCACTGGGTGCAGAACATCGTGCCGGATTTGTACAAACCTTCCAGGGCGGTGTTGGTTTCCGGGTGGATCTTGACACTGGTATCGATCGTAAAGGTGGTGCTGGTCGGGTGCAGGGTCAGGTGGTTTTCAGTCAACTGGTAGTCAGCGTCGCTCAATTCGTTGTCAGCCAGAGTGACTGACAGCAGCTCAAGTTGCTGGCCATCCAGCACCAGCGGCGGCAGGCCCGGGCCACGCTCGGGATTGCGGCGCATCACCAGTTGCGCATGGACCAGGCTGTGGTCCTCGAACAACTCGAAGGTCAGGTGCGTCTCGTCTATCAGGTACTCGGGCGCCTGATAGTCTTTCAAATAGATCATCTTCGGTTGTTCGGTGCGCATGCTGGAGTCCTTACTGATGCACGGCGAGCTGATAAGCCGTGTATTTACGAATATTGATGACGCCGGTGTCGAAAATCAGGTATTGACCCTTGATCCCCAACAGCGTGCCTTCGGCAATCGGATTCTTGTCCAGGTTGAAGCTGACGATTTTGGCCGGGTATTGCTCGACCGGATAGCGGATTTCGAGGACATCTACATCGGCAATAGTCTGGATCGCTTGTAGGCCGAATCGTTCCTGTAAACCTTGCAAGCCTTCGGCGCAGCTGTCGAACAACTGATCGCGAACCTCGGCCAGGTTCACCGACACCGCGTCGCCCTTGAGTAAAGCACGCCAGTTGGTCTTGTCCGCCACCTGACTGCGGAACAGGTCTTCGACAAACCCCGATTGCTGGCGAGTCGAGACGCGCATGATCGGCAACGCCTGACGGGCGCCCTGGTCGATCCAGCGAGTCGGCAGCTGGGTGGCGCGGGTAATCCCGACTTTCACCCCGGACGAATTCGACAGATACACAATGTGATCGGTCATGCAGAACTTCTCGCCCCACTCCGGCTCACGGCAGGTGCCCGCGTCGTAGTGGCAACGCTCCGGGCTCATGATGCAGAGGTCGCACTGCGCCAGTTTGGTCATGCACGGGTAGCAATACCCCTGGCTGAAACTGGTTTTGGTCTTGCGTCCACAATGGGAACAATGGATCGCCCCCAGGTATTCCAGACGCACCGTGGTGCCGATCAATGGATTGACCGGGACCTCGACGTCATCCAGACGAAACGCGTACTGCACGTCCGGCCCGTCAAGGCGCGCCGACATTTTGCTGATTGCACCACGGCCAATCTCAATCAATGGACGGCATCCGATTTGAACAGGATATTCGGCACGCTGATCGACTTCGAGCTGCATTCCTGCGGGCCCATGTAGCCGGTACGCTCTTCCTCGGGCAGGTTCTGGATTTCCCAGGCGATCATCGCTTGCAACGACAGTTCGCGTTGCTCGGCGGTGAGCTTGCCACCGTCGGACCATTTGCCGATTTCCACCGCCAATTTCAGGCTCTGGTAGATATCGGGGGTGATGTTCTGGATCATTTCGTTAAAAGAGGACATCAAGGGCTCCGCTCTTTAATACATAACTGTTTAGACGGCCAGTTTACGGCGGCTGTACAAACCACCCAACAAACCGGTCAAGCATCCGACGAGCAACCCGCTGACGTGGGCCGCGTTAGCAATTTCACCGAAACCGATCATCGAGACCAGCCCTGACAGGCACAGCACCAGCCACACCAGCATCATCACCAGCACGCCGCGCGGCAGGCGATAAGCCGGGTTCGGCGACAACACCTGAAAAATCCAGCAGTGCCCGAGCAGGCCGTAAAGCACCCCGGACAACCCGCCGAACAGGGTCGGGCCACTGAAAACAAACTGGGCGTAGTTGGACACCAGGCTGAACAGCAAGGTCAGGCCGATCAGGTTGATGCTGCCCTGACGCGACTCGATGCGCCGCCCCAGCTCCCAGTACCACATGCCGTTCATGGCCAGATGCAGGATGCCGAAGTGGATCAGCATCGGCGTCACCAGACGCCACCACTGCCCCGCCGCGAGGCTATCGGCCAATGGCACAAAATGGATGTACTCGCCGACGATGCGGAAATCGAGGAAAGTCAGCCAGCGCAGCGTGTCGAGGTTTTCCCCCAGCAGCGTCACCGCACCGACGATCAGGCTCAATAGCAGCACCAACCCGGTTGCCTTGGCATGCCGCAACTGCTCGACGAAACCAGGCCGCTTAGTGGTTTGCGCGACCGGAATGTCCAGCTGCTGATCAGGGTCGCCCGCCGGAAAACGTTCGTACAAGGAACGGACGTCTTCGCTGATATTGGCCGGCACCCACAGCACTTGTTCGCCCGACTCTTCGCTGACCCGATGCGGCACCTGCATGCGTTGCAGCAGTTTGACGAACCCACTCAAATCCACCGCCAGCGGCAGACGTAAAACGGCAACCGTACTCATTGCAGCACCTCCGGCCGCTCGACATCGACCCAGACAAATTTGTGCGGGTCGAGACGGGTTTCCTGATCCAGGCGATAGGCGACCAGTTTGCCGTAGAGCACCGCGCTGTAATCCAGGCAGGCCAGGTTCGGACGGATTGGTGCCGGTTTTCCGCTGCGCCAGTAGTGGCCGACGAACAACAACGGCTCATCGACGCCATAACGCAGCAAGGTGTTTTTTTCGGTGGACGACAGGGGCGTCTGGGCCACGGGTTCGGGCAAGGCGTCAGGTTGGAACACAATGTCTCCGTAGGTTTGCGGGTCGTCTTCCCAGAATTTGGTGCGGAAAAACGAACGCGTCAGACCATCGCCGCTGGTCATGGTCAGCCCGTGGGGCAGACGCATGTCGGTGCCGCGCAACAAGCGATCGAACACGGTGCAGGCGAAACTGCCGGGCACGGCCGAGGCCTGGAGGAAATGCTCGTCGATGCAACCGTCGGGGAACAGCGCGCGCAGCGGTTCGATCAGGCCGGAATCCCAGCAGGCGTGTACCACGCGAAAGCGTCCGGCATCCACAAACAATGGCAATTCGTAGAACCATTGCTGGAAGTCATGCCAGTCGCCGGGATGATGTTCAAATTGCGTCAGGGTTTCACCGAGCAGGCGCGCATGACGCGGCGTGTGTTCACGCACGAACTGCTTGCCGCTGCCCGGAGGCGCCGGCGTGACCCAGCCAAGGGCGTTGAATTCATGGTTGCCCATGATGCACAGCGCCTGACCGGCCTCGACCATGTCGTGGACGATGTGCAGCGCCTCGCGAATCCGCGGGCCGCGGTCGATGATGTCGCCGACGAACACCGCCATGCGCGACGGATGCCGCCAGACGCCACCTTGCTTGTGGTAACCGAGCCGGTCGAGCAAGTGCTCAAGGGTCAGAGCGCAACCGTGCACGTCACCGATCAGGTCGTAGCTACGCGCGGGATCGAGCATCAGTCGCCTCCACCACCCAAGCGGCTGCCCCAGCCGAGCTTGGTCCGGCAGACCTCATAGTAGTTGTGGTCGAGCGGGTGAATCAGCCGCAGTTTCTGGGCTTTTTTGCTGATGGTGATGGTGTCGCCCGGCGCGCAGGTGAAATGGTTCTGCCCGTCACAGGAGACTTGCGGGTAAATCTGCATATCTTTGGACACGACGATTTTCAGCTCACTGTTGCCATCGACCACAATCGGCCTGCCCGACAAGGTATGGGGGTACATGGGCACAATCACAATAGCGTCGAGCTTGGGATGCATGATCGGCCCGCCCGCCGACAGCGCGTAGGCGGTCGAACCGGTGGGCGTGGCGACGATCAGGCCGTCGGCCTTCTGGCTGCAGACGAACTGGCCGTCGATGTACAACTCGAATTCGATCATCCGCGTCGATTTGCCCGGGTGCAGCACCACGTCGTTCAGCGCGTCGCCCTGGCCGATGGCCTCGGCATGACGGCGGACTTCGGCTTGCAGCAGGAAGCGGTTTTCCACCAGATAGTGGCCGTCGAGCACTTCAGCGACTTTGACTTCCAGTTCGTCCGGGCGAATATCGGTCAGGAAACCGAGGCTGCCGCGGTTGATGCCGAGCACCGGAATATTGTGTCGGGCCAGGGCACGCGCGGCGCCAAGCAGGCTGCCGTCACCGCCGACCACAATCACCATGTCACACACTTCGCCGAGCATCTTGCGGGACGAGGTTTGCAGGCCATGACCGGGCAGGACTTCGGCGATGGTGTCTTCGAGGATCACGTGCAGGTGACGATCAAGCAGAAACCGTTTCAGTCGGCGGACGGTATCCAGCACCTGCGAACTGCCCAGGCGACCGATGATGCCGATATTACGAAATTGCTCCATGGGGTTCCTGCGCGACGGTGAAAAACACGATTATGGGCGAAAGCGCAGGATAGACAAAATCCTTTCAGCCACAAGGGTGTACTCATGTTTAGGGCTATGCTCGCAAGATGATCCTATTTCCCGATTTGCTCCAGTTACCCCACCAGTTACGCCACCCCGAAGTGCGCGACCTGGCCTGGGTCATCCTCGCGCCGCCGATGCTCGACATCACCCCGTGGCCTCAACGCCATCCGCTGGCCGGCAGTGACTGGGTGCAGGCACCTGATCAGCTGGAACGCTGGCTGAAGCAACTCGACCGTGACAGTTATGACCTGCTGCATTGGCTGGCACAGGCCAGGACCCGGCGACTGGGCTTGTATTACGAACGCTTGTGGCAATACGCCGTGCGCCATGCGCCGGGTATCGAGTTGATTGCCGCCAATATGCCGATCCGCCGCGAAGGCCACACCTTGGGCGAGCTGGACATGCTGTTGCGCGATCGCGACGGCGTGCATCACCTGGAACTGGCGATCAAACTCTATCTGGGCCCGCAGAATGGCGACGGACAGGACTCGGCGCAGTGGCTCGGGCCGGGTTGTCATGATCGACTGGACCGCAAACTGGCACATCTGACGCAGCACCAACTGCCGATTTCCGCCCGCCCCGAGAGTCGCGAGGTGCTGGCGGCGCTGGATGTTCAACAGTTCAGCGCACATCTGTGGCTGGGCGGTTATCTGCTGTATCCGTGGCCAGGAGAAGCCGAGCCACCCCACGGTGCGCATCCGCAGCACCTGCGCGGCAGCTGGCTGCATCAGAAGGATTGGGCGGATTTTGTCGTGCAGCGTCCGTTCGGTCGCTGGCAACCCCTGCCCCGCCATGCCTGGCTGGCGCCGGCGCATTACCCGGCGGAACAGACCTGGAACATCGAGCAACTAGCGGCATGGCTCAGTGATCTGGAGCCTTTGGCCCCGGCGCAATTGATGGTTCGACTGATCGAGAATGCGCAGGGGGATTGGGAGGAAGCGGAGCGATTGTTTCTGGTCGCGGACCTTTGGCCGAATGTGGCGGGCAGTGGCTAAGATTTGTAGTGCCTGGACTGGCCCCTTCGCGGGCAAGCCTCGCTCCTACAGGTTTTGTGTCGTTCGCCGAATTTGCATTCGACATAAATCTGTAGGAGCGAGGCTTGCCCGCGAAGAGGCCACCCCGTTCTAAATGGATAACCGCAACGCCAAAGCCGCCAACGTCACCAACAAAACCGGTACCGTCAACACCACCCCGACCTTGAAGTAATACCCCCAGCCAATCCGG
This sequence comes from Pseudomonas sp. LBUM1669, assembly GCF_059695705.1. Taxonomy (NCBI): domain Bacteria; kingdom Pseudomonadati; phylum Pseudomonadota; class Gammaproteobacteria; order Pseudomonadales; family Pseudomonadaceae; genus Pseudomonas; species Pseudomonas sp. LBUM1669. The sequence continues at coordinate 3,593,572 of NZ_CP166784.1, forward strand.
ATATTCTTGCGCTGCAGCACATGCAGCCACAACAACGTCGCCAGACTGCCAATCGGCGTGATCTTCGGCCCCAGGTCGCTGCCAATGACGTTGGCATAAATCATCGCTTCCTTCACCGCCCCCGTGGCCTGGCTGGCATCGATCGACAGCAAACCAATCAACACCGTCGGCAAGTTGTTCATCATCGACGACAACAGCGCCGTCAGCACGCCCGTGCCCATGGCTGCGCCCCAAATGCCGTAGTTTGCGAACCCGTCCAGCCACCCCGCCAGATACCCGGTGAGCCCGGCATTGCGCAGGCCATACACCACCAGATACATGCCCAGCGAGAAAATCACGATCTGCCACGGCGCTTCTTTCATCACCTTGCGCGTGGAAATCTTGTGGCCACGGGCGGCGATGGCCAGCAGCAACGCGGCACAGACGGCGGAAATGGCGCTGATCGGAATGCCCAGCGGCTCAAGGGCGAAGCACCCAATCAACAGTATGGCCAGCACTGCCCAACCGGCATAAAACGTCGCCTTGTCATGGATCGCCGTCGACGGATGTTCCAGTTGTTCGGGGTCGTAATCCTTGGGGATGTCGCGACGGAAAAACCACATCAGCATCGCCAGCGTAGCGGCGACACTGACGAAGTTGACCGGAATCATCACCGCCGCATAGCGGTTGAACGTGATGTTGAAGAAGTCCGCCGAAACGATGTTCACCAGGTTCGACACCACCAACGGCAGGCTCGCGGTGTCGGCGATGAAACCGGCGCCCATCACAAACGCCAACGTCGCCGCCGGGGAAAAGCGCAACGCCAGCAGCATGGAAATCACAATCGGCGTGAGAATCAGCGCCGCGCCGTCATTGGCAAACAACGCCGACACCAGCGCCCCGAGCAGCACCATATAAGCGAAGAGTTTGCGCCCGCTGCCCTTTCCCCAACGGGCCACATGCAGCGCAGCCCAGGCAAAGAACCCCGCCTCGTCCAGCAGCAGACTGATGATGATCAGCGCCACGAAGGTGCCCGTGGCGTTCCAGATGATCTGCCACACAATCGGGATATCAGCCAGGTGCACCACCCCAAAAATCAGCGCCAGCACTGCGCCGAATGTTGCACTCCAGCCTACGCCCAGGCCTTTGGGTTGCCAGATCACCAGGGTGATGGTCAGCAGGAAAATCAGCGACGCTACAAGCATGCGGAACAGCCTTCAAAAAACAATCGGGGGGATTAGCAACAGCGAGCCGGGCGATCAGCCATTGCCTGCAAACGGTCGACATCAGCGGCCAGCCAGCCAGCGTGATCAGCCAGTGCACCTTGCAACAGCGTGATGACCCACGGCGACAATTGCGGGTGCAGGCGATAAAAGACCCACTGCCCCTGACGGCGGTCTGCCAGCAGACCATTGCTGCGCAATTGCGCCAGATGACGGGAGATCTTTGGCTGGCTGAGGTTCAGCCCGGCCGTCAATTCACACACGCACAACTCGCCTTCGCGAGCGATCAACAGTGCGATGCGGCTGCGGGTGTCATCGGCCAAGGCCTTGAAAATATCGACGGGGCTACGGGAACTGGACATGCGGGAACACGCCTCTGGACAAACGAGGCGTGAATATATGGAATTTCGAATATGCAGTAAAGCAAAGACTGAATAACCTGACTTCAGTATCAGCTGACGAGCAACGCCCTGTAGCGAGGGGATTTATCCCCGTTCGGCTGCGAAGCAGTCGTAAACCTGAACGCACGGTCTATCTGATGCACCGCGTTGCTTGATTTCGCGACTGCTTCGCAGCCGAACGGGGATAAATCCCCTCGCCACAAGGCAGCTGCTACAAGGGATGTCCTGCGTTTAGGTCACACCTTCTTATGCTGCTCGACCCATTTGCCATACGCATTGATGAAGCTCTGCAAGAACGGCTTCACCGACTCGGACAATTTACCCGCCTCATCGAACGCCGAACCGGCACCTCCCAGATAGGCCTCCGGTTGCTGCATGCACGGTACATCCAGAAACACCATCGACTGACGCAAGTGATGGTTGGCCCCAAACCCGCCGACAGCGCCCGGCGAAACGCTGATCACCGCCCCTGGCTTGCCGCTCCAGGCGCTCTTGCCATACGGACGCGATCCCACATCGATCGCGTTCTTCAGCGGCGCCGGCACCGAGCGGTTGTATTCAGGGGTAACGAACAGCACTGCGTCGGATGAACTCACTTGTTGTCGGAAAGTGCTGTAGGCTGCCGGCGGTAAAGCTCCATCGATGTCTTCGTTGTAGAGCGGCAGATCGCCGATTTCGACGATAGTGAGCTTGAGATTGGCAGGCGCCAGGTCGGCCAGAGCCAGCGCCACCTTGCGGTTGATCGATTCCTTTCTCAAGCTGCCGACCAGTACGGCGATCGTGTAGACGTTGCTCATGGAAGACTCTCGACTGTTCGATGGAAAGACTTGTAGTTATAGATGACGATTCACCCAGTGGGCTGTTGAATTTACCGCCCCTGACTATTTTTTTCCTGTAGGAAAACTTACTTCGCTTAACCACGGTCTACAGAACCGCAAATTGAGTGATTTATCTCCAGAGGTTCTAAGCAGATGGCAGCAGTACTCGTCGGTCAGTTCCATGCAAGAGACGCGGAAGGCCGCGTTTATTCCGTGCATGAGTTCCAGGAATCCACCCCCTCGCATGACGGCCTCACTGGCTCGGCGCCTGTGACCACCTACAAACTGGCCATTGGCGATCGCGTCAATAAGCTCGACGACAACCAGTTTTTGCTGGTGCAATCGAACATCACCATCGTGCGCGAGCCCGACACCTATGTCGGCAGCCGGCCGGAAATCACCACCGCCTCATAACCCCGCGTTATGAGCAGAAGTCATATGCGCGCACTTGAGTTAGGATTCAGTCACTGACTCCCTCACCTGCTGAACATGGACTTCACGCATGCGTTTACGTCATATCGAAGTGATCCACGCGCTCTTGCAGACCGGTCACCTGGGCACCGCCGCCGAATGGCTGCAGTTGCCGGTGGCCGAGGTCGAAGGCATTTTGCGCGACGCCGAGGATCAGTTGGGTTTCATGCTGTTTTCCAGCGTGCGTGGACGTCTGCAGGCTACGCGCGAGGCGCGGGAGCTTCAGGTTGAAATCGCCCACGTCTACGACGCGCTTGAGCCGGTCCAGCGCCTGGCCAGCAGCCTCAAGCAATATCAGGCGCACCCGCTGCGCATCATCTGCACCCCGCCGTTGGCCCAACAGTTATTGCCCCACAGCATCGCCGCCCTGCGCCGACGCCTTCCCGATGCGCCTTGCACCCTGCTGAGCCAACCCACCCGCGAGATCGTCAGAAGCCTGCTGCTACGCGAAAGCGATCTGGGGCTGAGCCTGCACGATCCCGACCACGCTGACATTCATTGCCAGGTGATTGCCCAAGGCAAACTCCAGCTGTTGGCGCCCCATGGCTGGCTGCAACCCAAACAGAAGTATATTTCGTTGCAAGATCTGGCCGGCCAGTCGATGGTTGGTCTGGAAGGTCATGATCCGCTGAGCCCGGCGCTCGACAACAAACTGCATGCCTTGCGCCCTGCCCCGGTCATCCAGACACGGGTGCAGACTCATCAGATGATGCGCAGCATGGTCGAGGCCGGAGAAGGCCTGGCGATTGTCGACCCGTTTACCGCCCTCGGTGCCAAATCGAGCGGCCTGGATGTCTGCCCGCTGGCACCTGCGGTGCCGATCAGCCTCTACGCCCTGACCCTGAAAAACGGCGAGCCCATGCCGGCCGTTCAGGTGCTGCTGGACATCCTCACGGAACAAGCCGTGGCGATGTTGTCGAGCTGAGCGGGTTTTCCAGCGGATTATCGAACAGGCGATACCAGAACAGTGCGACTTCAGCCGTGTTCGGGTCGATGCCGCGATAACGCAGATGATCGATCCCGCCTATCACGAAACCACAGCGCTCATAGAGTCGGCAGGCCCCCAGATTGTTGTTCTGGGTTTCGAGCATGATGCCCGGCAACTTCTTCTTGCGACTCCAGAACTGCGCCACGTCCAGCAACGCCTTGGCCACACCGTGACGGCGCGCCGGCGCATGCACGGCCAACTCGTCGATATGGGCAAAGCCGTTCCAGTTGGTGCTGACCACCAGATGGCCGACGGGCTCATCATCGAGATAGGCCATGAACACCGCACTGTCGGCGGCATCGCGGAAACTGCTGAACTCCTCGGGATCAATGCCGTAGCACTTTCGATAAGGAGTGATCGGCGTCACCCGCCACTGCTCCACCGGTTTGCCGATTTCGGCTGCGCCATAGGCCGCGACTTCAAAACTGAAATCGCTGCCCCAGATATAGGGCGCGAAACCCTCATCGGCGACACGCACCGAGAGGCCTGGGTATTTGGGATTCATGATCGGTTGCATGCTGGGAAAGGTCCTCATTCCTTGATGCAATCAACGGTGTAATGCCGTCCATTGCCCTCGTCTTCGTGTTGCAATCCGTGCACATCAACGACAAACCCGGGGAAGCTGCTGTCGAACGTGCGAGCAAACGACAGGTAATCGATGATCGACCGGGTCGACTCGGTGAACCGCTCGCCCGGCATGATCAACGGGATGCCGGGTGGATACGGCACAAGCATCACCGCGGCAATTCGCCCCTCCAGGGCATCGATCGACACCGCTTCCACTTCACCCCGCACCAAATGATCATAGGCGTCAGCCGGCTTCATGGCGATTTCCGGCAGCACGGTGTACATGCGTTTGAGGTGTTTGGCCGTGGCATTGCTGCGATAACAGGCGTGCAGTTGATCGCACAAATCCCGCAACCCCATGCCCTGATAACGTGCGACGTTCTGTTGCGCCACACAGGGGAGGCACGCAGCCAGACTGACGTTGGCGTCGTAACTGCGCTTGAACTCCAGCAACTCGGTCAGCAGCGTGCTCCATTTACCCTTGGTGATGCCCATCGAGAACAGCACCAGGAATGAATACAGGCCGGTCTTCTCGACCACCAACCCTCGCTCCCAAAGGAACTTGCTGACCACCGCCGCCGGAATCCCGCGCTCGCTCAGTGCACCACCCGCGGTCAGGCCAGGCATGACCAGCGTGACCTTGATCGGGTCGAGCAACACGTAGTCGTCGGTCACACCACCGAAGCCATGCCAGTCTGCGTCAGGTTGCAACAACCAGTCTTCGGTGACCACACGCTCGATGCCTTCCACCGAGGGCGGCTGCCAGATGGAGAACCACCAGTCATCCGCGGCAATGTGCTGGCGCAGATTGGCCAGGGCCCGACGAAAACTCAGCGCCTCGTCGAACATTTCCTGCAACAGCGATCGCCCGGCCGGGCCTTCCATCATTGCCGATGCGACGTCCAGCGAGGCGATGATGCTGTACTGCGGCGACGTCGAGATGTGCATCATGAACGCTTCATTGAAGCGGTCGCGGTCCAGTTGCCGCGCGCCGCCGTCCTGGACATGAATCATCGAGGCCTGGCTGAACGCGGCCAGCAGTTTGTGCGTGGAATGCGTGGTGAACACCAGCGGGCTGTGTTCGCCACGGGACGTGCCCATGCCGTACCGGCCGGCGAAAAACTCGTGGAACGCCGCGTAGGCATACCAGGCCTCGTCGAAATGCAGGACCTCGACGCTGTTACCCAGGTTTTGCTTGATCAGTTCGGCGTTGTAGCAGAGGCCGTCGTAGGTCGAATTGGTCACCACGGCCAACTTGACCTTGGGCTCACGGCCCTGGGTCAGCGGGCTGGCGTCGATCTTCGCCTGAATCGATTCGCGGCTGAATTCGCTCAGCGGAATCGGACCGATGATCCCCAGCTCATTGCGCTCCGGGCACAGGTACAACGGGATCGCGCCGGTCATGATGATCGAGTGCAGCACCGACTTGTGACAGTTGCGGTCCACCAGCACCAGGTCATCGCGAGCGACCATCGAATGCCAGACGATCTTGTTGGCGGTCGAGGTGCCATTGATCACGAAAAAGGTGTGATCGGCGCCGAAATTGCGCGCGGCCCTGGCTTCCGCCTCGGCCAGCGGGCCGGTGTGGTCGAGCAAGGAGCCCAATTCCGGCACCGATACCGACAAATCCGAGCGCTGGGTGTTCTCCCCGAAAAACTGGTGAAACGCCTGCCCCACCGGGCTTTTGTGATAGGCCACACCGCCGCCATGACCTGGTGTGTGCCAGGAATAATTGGAATCGGCAGTGTGTTGCACCAGCGCCTTGAAAAACGGCGGGAGCAAACCATCCAGGTATTTACGGGCCGCCCGGGCCACTTGCCGCGCCAGAAAGGGCACGGTGTCTTCAAACAGATAGAGAATGCCGCGCAGTTGATTGAGCTCGGCCATGGCATCGGCCGGGGCGTTTTCCAGCGTGACCTGTTCGCCCAGCGCAAAGATCGGCAAGTCCGGCGCACGCACACGCGCCAGACCGATCAATTCAGCCATATTGTGTAACAAATGCGAATGGGCGCTGGCGTCTTCTGCGGCAATCAACATGCAGGAGAGGCCGTGATGGGTCGAAGCGACCAGCCGCCCTTCGGTGTAATCCACCGCCGAAACGATGCTGAAGCCTTCCTGCTCCAGTTCCCGGGCGATGCCACGCACGCGGTCACCGGCGACGGTGTCGGCCTTGATGTCGCGGTGCACGATCAAGACCGGGAATTTCAAATCTTTATACATGAGGCTCAGTGTCCTGAGGCTGCAGACCGTGGCCTGCCAATATGCTCAGGGTAGAGGGTTGAAGCGGATGTGGCGAGCGTCGATGCCCTGAAGCGGGTCAATGAGTGCACCATCATGTGGCCATCAACCCCCAACTGAAATGGAGACGTTGAGCTTGGCGGCGCCCTGCAGGTAGGTTGCTCCGCAGTTACCTGTGTAGCGCACCTTGTAGCAGCTGCCGAGCTGCGCGAGGCTGCGGCCTCGCGCAGCTCGGCAGCTGCTACAGGCCGTGTGCACGGTTCTCAACAAATGACCTGTGGCACACCCCCTCGCCACAAAAGCCGTGTCACATCAGATTGCGCTCAAGCCTGCGCCTTGGCCTCGACCAATTGCTGCCACAGCGACGGAGCGCCGGCGGACTTGGCGATGGCTTCCAGGCGTGCCACGTGCCGGGCCAGGTCATCTTCGCTGGCGGGGATGATCCGGGTCGGCTGGCGATCGGCCGGCAAGCGGCGGATTTCCGTGGCGGAGTTGTCCGCTCCTTCGCCGGAACCGTTGCCATCGGACGCATTACCGGCCAGCGACAGGCTGGTCTGGCCGCCGGTCATGGTCAGGTAAACGTCGGCGAGGATCTCGGAGTCGAGCAAGGCGCCGTGGAGTTCACGGCCGGAGTTGTCGACGCCATAACGTTTGCACAACGCATCAAGGCTGTTGCGCTGCCCCGGGTGACGTCCCCGGGCCATCATCAGAGTGTCGAGGATCGAGCAGTGTTGCGTGATGTCCGCACGGTCGTGCTGGCCCATCAGTGCGAATTCGTTGTTGATGAAGCCAACGTCGAACGCTGCGTTATGGATGATCAGCTGCGCGCCCTTGATGAATTCGAAAAACTCATCGGCCACTTCAGTGAAACGCGGTTTGCCCACCAGGAATTCGTTGGTGATACCGTGGACGCCGATGGCACCTTCGTCACTCTCGCGATCCGGTTGCAGGTAAACGTGGAAATGCCGGCCTGTCAGGCGCCGACCGATCAACTCGACACAACCGATTTCGATAATCCGGTGGCCGTCGGTCACCGGCATGCCGGTGGTTTCGGTATCGAGTACAACGGATCTGGTGGCCATCAGTGCTCAGCTCTCAACGGGTCAATCGTGCAAAAGCGGCGATGTTAACACGCTCGCTGGATCCGGCGCGCGTGCCGCCAAGTGAGCGGCGCTCATGCAGCTTTCAGCAATCATTAGCAATGTTTATAAAGCCTGGATGCAGATAGCCAGACCAAAACTGGCGACCGCCATCCTGATACTGTGAGGTCCTGTGAGAGCGAGCCCGCTCGCTCTCACAAAGGTTCAGCGCTGAGTCAGGCCTGCTTGTACCCGCGCACTTCATCCACACCACGGTTGGCCAGTTGGTCCGCCCGTTCGTTGCCATGGTGGCCGATGTGCCCGCGCACCCATTTCCAAGTGACGTTGTGGCGGTTGACCTGCTCGTCCAGCAGTTTCCACAAGTCAGCGTTTTTGACCGGTTCCTTCGCCGCCGTTTTCCAGCCGCGCTTCTTCCAGTTGTCCATCCACTCGTTGATGCCTTTCATCACATACTGGGAGTCGGTCACCAGCAGCACGTCGCAGGAACGCTTGAGTTCTTCCAGGCCGCGAATCGCGCCCATCAGCTCCATGCGGTTGTTGGTGGTGTTGGCTTCGCCGCCCCACAGTTCCTTTTCAACGCCTTTGCACACCAGCAACGCGCCCCAACCGCCAGGGCCAGGGTTGCCTTTGCAGGCGCCGTCGGTGAAGAGTTCTACGCTATCGCTCATGCCAATCTATCCAGAAAATGCGGTGGCTCGCCAATCAGTGACCGACGATGCCCGAGGCCGGGGCAAACCCGGCCGGGAAATAAAGAGTGTGTTACGGCTCGATGTTACGACGGTTGACCTTGGCCATCGGCAATGGAATCAGCTTGCCCATCGGTTCGCGCCGCTCCTGACGGACGGGTCGCAGGCCCACCACGATCTTGCGCGCCACCAATAAATAGAAGCCGCCACCCGACAGTTGCCAGTCACCGGCCTTGCGCTCCCAACCGGCCAGACGAGCCTGCCAGGCGGGTGAAGCAAGCGGCGGACGATAGCACCCGAAGCGGCGTTTCTCCAGCGCGAAGCCCAGCAGATTCAGCCAGTCGCCCACTCGCGAGGGCGAGATGCAGCGCGCCTTGCGCAAGCCGTCGTGAGCGAACACATGGCGCAAGCCCCAGCTGCTCCAGGGGTTGATCCCGATGATCAGCAAATGCCCGCCGGGCCGCACGCTGCTCGCCGCTTCACGCAGTAAGCCGTGGGGCGACAGGCAGAAATCCAGACCGTGCTGCATCACCACCACATCAGCGGCATGCTCGCTCAACGGCCACGCCTGCTCTTCGCAGACGATCTCGACCCCCGGCAACGGCGCGCCAAGTCGCACATTGCGCTGAACCTGGGGTGCCGACGGCGGCGTCTGGGCCGACGGGCCGTAATGCACCAGATAGCCACCGAAGAAGCGGCCCAGCTCGTCTTCGAGCATGCGCCGCTCTTCGTCCAGCAGAAATTGCCCGATCGGGCCGGACAGCCATTCACGGGCCGCGCTGATCAACGTCAGCCACTCAGGATCGGCCTGAGCGAACGCTTTATCGGTCATTGCATTCTCCAACGCGCCAGGAAGTTCTAAGATGCGCCATTGCTTTCAGCTTGGCGAATCCGACGATGATACAGATCAGTGCCCTGCCCGCCTTCACCGACAACTACATTTGGTTGTTACAAGACCACAACACCCAGCGCTGCGCCGTGGTCGATCCGGGTGATGCCGCGCCCGTGCAAGCCTGGCTGGCGGCGCATCCGGGCTGGGTATTGAGCGATATCCTGATCACTCACCATCATCATGATCATGTCGGCGGCGTCGAGCAGCTGAAAAAAGCGACAGACGCGAAAGTCTGCGGCCCGGCCAGCGAAACCATTCCGGCGCGGGACGTGGCGCTCAAGGACAACGACCGTGTCAGCGTGCTGGGCTGGGACTTCGACGTCTTCGCCGTCCCCGGACACACCCTGGGACATATTGCCTATTACCATCATGGCCTGCTGTTCTGCGGCGATACCCTTTTTGCCGCCGGTTGCGGGCGCCTGTTCGAAGGCACGCCAGAACAAATGCACACCTCGCTGAGCCGCCTCGCTGCCCTGCCCGAAGATACACTGGTCTACTGCACGCATGAATACACCCTGAGCAACCTGAAATTTGCCGTAGCGGTCGAACCGGGCAATCGGGACACCGCCGCACGTCTGGAAAAAGTCACCGCGCAACGTGCAGCCGGAATCATGACGCTGCCCTCTACTTTGGCGCTTGAAAAGCTGACTAACCCGTTTTTGCGTGTCGACGAAACATCCGTTAAAGAAAAAGTGGACGAACGGAATGGAACCCAAAACCGGGCTCCGAGTGCGGTTTTTGCTGTACTTCGGGCTTGGAAAGATAAGTTCTAAGTAGCCGCCCCGTTGGTACAAAAATTCTGAATGGTTGACCGCAGAGGGTACGCTTTCTAGAATCGCCCGACATTTTTGCCCGGAACTTACTTCCAGCCAATGTCGTCATCTATTCGTAAAGCCATCAATTCAGACGCATTGACCCGCCTGGCTCAAGCCATCGCGGTGGCTGTGTCCGCCACTCTGGCGGGCTGTTCCAGCCATGTGCCGCAGACCGAAGCGACACACACTCCGAACATCGCCGCTCGCGCCAAGCAGAAACCTATCTGGCTCAGCGAAAAGCCGACTCCACAAATTCCACAGGATGTCTGGGAGCGCATGCGCCAGGGCTTCCAGTTGCAGGACAACCTGGGCGTCAACCCGCGCATCGAGCAACAGCGGCTGTGGTTCGCCAGCAACCCGTCCTTCCTCGAAAACGCCGGCGAACGCGGCAGCCTCTACATTCATTACATCGTCGAACGCCTTGAAGAACGCAACATGCCGCTGGAGCTGGCGCTGCTGCCAGTGATTGAAAGCGCCTACAACCCGATGGCCTATTCCCGGGCCAATGCGGTGGGCCTTTGGCAATTCATTCCTTCCACCGGCCGTTACTTCAACCTGCGTCAGACCCGCTTCTATGATGGCCGTCGCGACATCACCGCCTCGACCACCGCGGCCATGGATTACCTGACCCGTCTGCACGACATGTTCAACGGTGACTGGCTGCTGGCCCTGGCGGCCTACAACGCCGGTGAAGGTACGGTCAGCCGTGCCATCGAGCGCAACGAGAAACTCGGTCTGCCGACCGATTACTGGAACCTGCCACTGCCAGCCGAAACCCAGGCTTACGTGCCGAAGCTGCTAGCCCTGTCCCAGGTGGTACTGGCCCCCGAAGCCTACGGCGTGAACCTCAACCCGATCGCCAACGAACCGTATTTCCAGGTCGTCGAAATCAACCAGCGCATGGACCTGTCCAAGGTTGCCGCGGTGGCCAACATCGACGAAGACGAGTTGTTCCAGCTCAACCCGGCCTTCAAACAGCGCACCACCATCGACGGCCCCCAGCATTTGCTGGTGCCAACGTCCAAGGCACAGTTGCTGACTGCCAGCCTCTCGACCATGCGTCCTGAAGAGTTGATCAGCAAGAAGCCGCTCAAGCCGGTCTTCGAAGGTGCCGATGAATCCGAAGTCGCCAGCCTCAAACGTGCCTACCGTGTCAAACGCGGCGACAACCTGGCCGCCATCGCCAAGGCCAACAAGGTCGACGTCAAGGACCTGCAGCGCTGGAACAAGATGAGCGGCAAGAACCTCAAGGTCGGCCAGACCCTGGTCATGCAGGACACCACCAAACGCAGCGGCGGTCGCGTCAACACCGTCGTGGCGGCGAACAGCAAGACCAACAGCAAAGCCGACAAACAGAAGCCGCAGACCCAATACAAGGTCAAGCAAGGCGACTCGTTGTACATCGTCGCCAAGCGCTTCAACGTTGAAATGCAGCACCTCAAGCGCTGGAACCCGCGTGTCGGTCAGGCTCTCAAACCTGGTCAGTTGTTGACGGTTTCTTCGCCACGCTAAAAACGAGCCCCTGATTTCAGGGGCTTTTTTTGGCCAGCAGTTTGAGGACTACTGCACTTGTTAAGTACTACCCAGGGGCTTTTGTGGCGAGTGGGCTTGCCCCCGTTTGACTGCGCAGCAGTCGCAAACCCTGCGAATGCGGTTGATCTGAGAGGATGTAAGGGGCCGCTTCGCGACCCAACGGGGGCAAGCCCCCTCGCCACAGGTTCTGCGATGCACAGGGCTATAGCGTCAGCCGTTAACAACGCATTAAGCCCCCGTCTTTTTCCAGTCGATACAAGCTGTTACTGTACGGCCCACAAAGCCCAAGCCGCCTGGATCGGATCTCTGACTTGAAGCGCCCCCTCCTCCTCTTCCTGATCAGCCTGGCCTTGAGCTCCTCCGCAAGCGCGACGATCAGCGAAAGCCATGGTTATGCGCAGTTCGGCACGCTCAAGTACCCGGCCAGATTTACCCACTTCGACTGGGTCAACCCGCAAGCGCCCAAGGGCGGTACGTTGCGAGTGATGGCGTTTGGCACCTTCGATACGCTCAATCCTTACACGTTCAAGGGTTCAAGCCCGGTTTCCACCGCCAATTTCCTGCAATACGGCATCAACGAGCTCAACGAACCGTTGATGGTCGGCACCGGCCAGTACGCGCCGTCCGGTGATGAGCCGACCTCCAGTTATGGCCTGATCGCCCAATCGGTGGAGTACAGCGAAGACCGCAGCTGGGTGGTGTTCAACCTGCGTCCAGAAGCGCGATTCCACGACGGCACGCCGATTACCGCCTATGACGTGGCGTTCTCCTACCGTTTGCTGCTCAAGGACGGTCATCCGCAGTACCGCACCAGCCTTCAGGAAGTGTTGCGGGTCGACATCCTCAACCCGCGGCGCATCCGCTTCGTCTTCAAGCGCGCCGGCAATTCGTTGCAGATCCTGCGCCTGGGTGAGTTGCCGGTGTTGCCGCAGCATTACTGGAAAGGTCGTGATTTCAAGGCCACCACCTTCGAACCACCACTGGGCAGCGGGCCGTACCGCATTACGTCGGTAACCCCCGGACGCCAGCTTATTTTCGAACGGGTCAAGGATTACTGGGGCAAGGACCTGCCCGTCAATCGCGGCAAATACAACGTTGACCGCATGGAAGTCGAGTTCTACCGCGACAGCGATGTGGCCTTCGAAGCCTTCAAGGCCGGCGAATTCGACATCTACATCGAGCACCAGGCGAAGAACTGGGACAACGGTTACAACTTCCCGGCCGTGCGCCGCGGCGACGTGATCAAGGCGCAGATCCCGCACCAGATCCCTACCCAGACCCAGGGCCTGTTCATGAACAGCCGGCGCCCGGCTTTCGCCGAGAGCAAGGTCCGGGAAGCGCTGGGGCTGATGTTCGACTTCGAGTGGACCAACCGCACCCTGTTCAGCGGCGCTTACAAACGCGCCATGAGTTACTACCCCAACAGCGAATTCTCCGCGACGGGCCTGCCGGTCGGTCACGAATGGCTGATGCTCAAGCCGTATCGCGAGCAACTGCCCGCCAAGCTCTTCACCGAGCCGTTCAGCCTGCCCAGGACCGAAGGTCGCGGCATTCCCCGGGAAACCATGCGAAAGGCCCTGGCGCTGCTCGCCGAGGCCGGCTGGAAGCTCAATGGGCAACGGATCGAGAACGCCAAGGGCCAGCCGCTCAAGCTCGAGATCCTGCTGGTCAACCCGAACCTGGAACGCATCCTTCAGCCTTACGTCGAAAACCTCGCCAGCATTGGCATCGACGCCCGGCTGCGCACGGTCGATCGCGCTCAGTACAAACAACGCCTGGATCAGTTCGATTTCGACATGATCCTGATGACGCTTAACCAGACCCTCAGCCCGGGCCTGGAGCAATGGCAGTATTTCCATTCCAGCCAGGTCGGGGTCAAGGGCAGTAAAAACTACGCCGGCATCGCCAACCCGGTGGTGGATCACCTGCTCGAACAATTGCTCGCCGCGCAAACCCGCGACGAACAAGTGGCCGCCGGCAAAGCCCTGGATCGAGTCTTGCTGTGGCAGCACTACATCATTCCCAACTGGTACCTTAATTATCACCGCCTGGCCTACCGCAACCGGTTCGCCTTCGTCACCACGCCGCCCTACACCCTGGGCCTGTCCGCGTGGTGGCTGAAATCTTCGGAGAAGGATCGATGAAACCCCTAAGCGCCCTGCTCTTGCAGGCCAGCGGTCTGCTGTTCGCCGGACTGGCCTGCGCCGCTCCGCAACATGCCGTGACCCTGTACAACGAGCCGCCTAAATACCCGGCCGACTTCAAGCATTTCGACTACGTGAACCCCGACGCACCCAAGGGCGGGAACTTTCGCCAGGCAGGGTTCGGCGGCTTCGACAGCCTCAACCCGTTCATCAGCAAAGGCGTACCGGCCGACGACATCGGCATGATCTACGACACCCTGGCCAAACAGGGGCTGGACGAACCCTTCACTGAATACGGGCTGGTCGCCGGCAAGATCGAGAAAGCCCCGGACAACAGCTGGGTGCGCTTTTATCTGCGTCCCGAAGCGCGCTTCCACGACGGTCATCCGATGCGCGCCGAAGACGTGGTGTTCAGCTTCCAGACCCTGACCAAGGACGGCGCCCCGCTCTATCGCGGTTACTACAGCGATGTCGAAGAGGCGGTCGCCGAAGACCCGCTTACCGTGCTGTTCAAGTTCAAGCACACCAACAACCGTGAACTGCCACTGATCCTCGGCCAGTTGCCAGTGTTGCCCAAGCACTGGTGGGCGAACCGCGACTTCAACAAGGGCAACCTTGAAATGCCATTGGGCAGCGGCCCCTACAAGGTGACCGAAGTGAAGGCCGGGCGCTCGATACGCTACGAGCGGGTCAAGGATTACTGGGGCAAGGACCTGCCGGCCAACCGTGGTTTCTACAATTTCGACGTGATGACCACCGATTACTACCGTGACAACACCGTCGCGCTGGAAGCCCTCAAGGCCGGGCAGTTCGACTATTGGGCGGAAATGTCCGCGAAAAACTGGGCCAACGCCTACAACACTCCAGCCGTCACCGAAGGCCGATTGATCAAGGAACAGATCCCCAACGGCAACCCCACCGGCATGCAAGGCTTTGTGTTCAACCTGCGCCGCCCGGTGTTCCAAGATGTACGCGTGCGTCAGGCGCTGACATTGCTGCTGGACTTCGAGTGGACCAACAAGCAACTGTTCAACGGTGCCTATGTGCGCACCCGCAGCTTCTTCGAAAACTCGGAAATGGCCGCGACCGGTCTGCCCGACGCCGCTCAACTGGCGATCCTCGACCCGTTCCGGGGCAAGATCCCCGAGCAGGTGTTCAGCGAAGCGTTCCAGAACCCGATGACCGACGCCAGCGGCATGATCCGCACCCAGCAGCGCGAGGCTTACCAATTGCTGCAAGAGGCCGGCTGGCGGATCGTCGACGACAAGATGGTCGACACCAATGGCAAACCGGTGACCATCGAGTTCCTGTTGGCCCAGACCGAATTCGAACGCGTGCTGCTGCCGTTCAAGCGCAACCTCAGCGACCTGGGTATTGACCTGGTGATCCGCCGGGTCGATGTCTCGCAGTACATCAACCGCGTGCGTTCACGGGACTTCGACATGATCGTCGGCAGCTTCCCGCAGTCCAACTCGCCGGGCAACGAACAGCGCGAGTTCTGGATGTCCGCCGCGGCCGACAAACCTGGCAGCCGCAATTCGATGGGCCTCAAGGACCCGGTAGTCGATCAACTGGTCGAGCAGCTGATCAACGCCGATTCGCGCAAAAGTCTGGTGGCCCATGCACGAGCGCTGGACCGCGTGCTGCAATGGGGCTATTACGTGATCCCCAACTGGCACATCAAAACCTGGCGCGTGGCGTACTGGAACCACATCGGCCATCCGAAAATCTCCCCCAAGTACGACATCGGCATTAACACCTGGTGGGTCAAGCCCGATGCCAAACCTGCGGTAGAAGTCGAAACCAAACTGCAAGCCGACCCTGCGGGCACGGAGTAATCAGATGCTGGCGTATATTTTTCGGCGACTGCTGCTGATCATCCCGACCTTGCTCGGCATTTTGCTGATCAACTTCGTGATCATCCAGGCCGCCCCCGGCGGGCCGGTGGAGCAGATGATCGCCAAGCTCGAAGGCTTCGAAGGCGCCACCAGCCGCATTGCCGGCGGCGGTGCCGAAGTCTCGGTGGCGGGCTCCGCCTATCGCGGCGCCCAGGGCCTGGACCCGATGCTGGTCAAGGAAATCGAGCACATGTACGGCTTCGACAAATCGGCGCCGGAACGCTTGTGGATCATGATCAAGAACTACGCCACCCTGGATTTCGGCGACAGTTTCTTCCGCGACGCCAAGGTCATCGACCTGATCAAGGAAAAGATGCCGGTGTCGATCTCGCTCGGGTTGTGGAGCACGCTGATCATGTACCTGGTGTCGATCCCGCTGGGGATCGCCAAGGCGACGCGACATGGCAGCCACTTCGATGTCTGGACCAGCTCGTTGATCATCGTCGGTTATGCGATCCCGGCGTTTCTGTTCGCCATCCTGCTGATCGTGGTGTTTGCCGGCGGCAGCTATCTGGACTGGTTCCCGCTCAGGGGGCTGACTTCAAACAACTTCGATGAACTGAGCACCGCCGGCAAGATCCTCGATTACTTCTGGCATCTGGCATTGCCGGTGACCGCGCTGGTGATCGGCAACTTCGCGACCATGACGCTGCTGACCAAAAACAGCTTCCTCGACGAAATCAACAAGCAGTACGTGGTCACCGCCAAGGCCAAGGGCCTGACCAATCACCGTGTGCTTTACGGTCATGTGTTCCGCAATGCGATGCTGCTGGTGATCGCCGGCTTCCCGTCGGCGTTTATCGGGATCTTCTTCACCGGCTCGCTGCTGGTGGAAGTGATCTTCTCCCTGGACGGTCTCGGTTTGATGAGTTTCGAAGCGGCGATCAACCGCGATTACCCGGTGGTGTTCGGCACACTGTTTATCTTCACATTGCTGGGGCTGGTGGTGAAACTGATTGGCGATTTGACGTACACCTTTGTCGATCCGCGCATCGACTTCGAAAGCCGGGAGCATTGAGATGAATTTGTCCCCGCTCAATCGCCGGCGCTTCGAACTGTTCAAGGCCAACAAGCGTGGCTGGTGGTCGCTGTGGCTGTTTCTGGTGCTGTTCGGCCTGAGTCTCGGTGCAGAGCTGATCGCCAACGACAAACCGCTGGTGGTGCATTACGACAATGGTTGGTATTTCCCGGCGCTCAAGCGCTACCCGGAAACCGCGTTCGGCGGCGAATTCCCACTGGAGGCCAACTACAAGAGCCCGTACATCCGCGAATTGCTCAAGGCCAAAGACGCCTGGGTGCTGTGGGCGCCGATTCCCTACAGCTACCAAAGCATCAACTACGACCTGAAAGTCCCGGCGCCGGCGCCACCTTCGGCCGACAACCTGCTGGGCACCGACGACCAGGGCCGCGATGTGTTGGCGCGGGTGATTTACGGCTTCCGCATTTCGGTGCTGTTTGCGTTGACCCTGACCATTCTCAGCTCGATCATCGGCGTGATTGCCGGGGCCTTGCAGGGGTTCTATGGCGGCTGGGTGGATCTGGCCGGGCAGCGTTTCCTGGAGATCTGGTCTGGGCTGCCGGTCCTGTATTTGCTGATCATCCTCGCCAGTTTCGTGCAGCCGAACTTCTGGTGGTTGCTGGGGATCATGCTGCTGTTCTCGTGGATGAGCCTGGTGGACGTGGTGCGCGCCGAGTTCCTGCGCGGGCGTAACCTGGAATATGTGCGCGCGGCCCGGGCACTGGGGATGCAGAATGGCGCGATCATGTTCCGTCACATCCTGCCCAACGCCATGGTTTCGACCATGACCTTCATGCCGTTCATTTTGACCGGCGCCATCGGCACCCTGACCGCGCTCGACTTCCTGGGCTTCGGTTTGCCGCCGGGCGCGCCGTCGTTGGGTGAACTGGTGGCCCAGGGCAAATCCAACCTGCAAGCGCCGTGGCTGGGCATGAGCGCGTTTGCCGTGCTGGCCCTGATGTTGAGTTTGCTGGTGTTTATCGGCGAGTCCGCTCGCGATGCCTTCGACCCGAGGAAGTGAAATGAATCAGGACAATCTGATCGAAGTGCGCGACCTGGCCGTCGAATTCGTCGTCGGCGAACGCTGTCAGCGGGTGGTGGAAGGCGTCAGCTTCGACATCAAGCGCGGCGAAACCCTGGCCCTGGTCGGCGAAAGCGGCTCCGGCAAATCGGTGACCGCGCACTCGATCCTGCGACTGCTGCCCTACCCGCTCGCCCGGCATCCGTCCGGGACCATCGAGTATTCCGGGCAAGACCTGCTGAGCCTGAAAGAGAAAACCATCCGCCACATCCGCGGCAACCGGATCGCGATGATCTTCCAGGAGCCGATGACCTCGCTCAATCCGCTGCACTCGATCGAGAAGCAGATCAACGAGGTGCTGGGCATCCACAAGGGCCTGGTCGGCAAAGTGGCGACCAAGCGCACGTTGGAGTTGTTGGAGATGGTCGGCATTCCTGAGCCGCACAAGCGCCTCAAGGCCTTGCCCCACGAGCTGTCCGGCGGCCAGCGCCAGCGGGTGATGATCGCCATGGCCCTGGCCAACGAGCCCGAGCTGCTGATTGCCGACGAGCCAACCACCGCGCTGGACGTGACCGTTCAGCTGAAAATCCTCGAACTGCTCAAGGAATTGCAGGCCCGCCTGGGCATGGCATTGCTACTGATCAGTCATGATTTGAACCTTGTGCGAAGAATTGCGCATCGCGTATGTGTCATGCAGCGCGGTTGCATCGTCGAACAGGCATCGTGCGAAGAGTTGTTCCGCGCGCCGCAGCATCCGTACACTCGGGAACTGCTGGCAGCGGAGCCCAGCGGCAAGCCGGCGACCAACGTTATCGGCCCGCCCTTGCTGCAAGTCGAGGACCTGAAAGTCTGGTTCCCGATCAAGAAAGGCTTTCTGAAAAAGACCGTCGATCACATCAAAGCGGTGGACGGCATCAATTTCAGCCTGCCCCAGGGACAGACCCTGGGGATTGTGGGAGAAAGTGGTTCGGGCAAGTCGACGTTGGGTTTGGCGATTTTGCGGCTGATCGGCAGCAAAGGCGGCATCCGTTTTGAGGGCAAGCAGCTAGACTGCCTGACGCAGAACGAAGTTCGGCCGTTGCGCCGGGAGATGCAGGTGGTGTTCCAGGACCCGTTCGGCAGCCTGAGCCCACGGATGTGCGTGAGCCAGATCGTCGGCGAAGGCCTGCGGATCCACAAGATGGGCACTGAGGCGGAACAGGAACAAGCCATTATTGCGGCATTGAAGGAGGTAGGCCTGGACCCGGAAACCCGGAACCGCTACCCCCATGAATTTTCCGGTGGGCAGCGGCAGAGAATCGCCATTGCCCGGGCATTAGTGCTAAAACCGGCGTTGATTTTGCTGGACGAGCCGACATCGGCCCTCGACCGCACCGTGCAACGCCAAGTGGTGGAGCTGCTGCGTTCACTGCAAACCAAGTACAACCTGACGTATCTGTTTATCAGCCATGACCTGGCTGTCGTCAAGGCGCTGAGCCACCAGCTGATGGTGGTCAAGCAGGGCCAAGTGGTCGAACAGGGAGACGCGCAAAGTATCTTTGCCGCCCCCCAACATCCGTATACACAGCAGTTGCTGGAAGCCGCTTTCCTGGCTCCGGCCACTGCGCAATAACCTGAAAGAGAGGAGCAACACATGGGTTTTCTCGCCGGTAAGCGCGTACTGATCGTCGGTGTCGCCAGCAAGCTGTCCATCGCATCCGGCATCGCTGCCGCCATGCATCGCGAGGGCGCTGAGCTTGCCTTCACTTATCAGAACGACAAACTCAAGGGTCGTGTCGAAGAGTTCGCACAAAGCTGGGGTTCCAACCCGGACCTGTGCTTCCCATGCGACGTGGCCAGCGATGAGGAAATCGCCAAGGTCTTCGTTGAGCTGGGCAAGAAGTGGGACGGCCTGGATTGCATCGTGCATTCCGTCGGCTTCGCCCCGGGCGACCAACTGGACGGCGACTTCACCGAAGCCACCACCCGTGAAGGTTTCCGCATCGCTCACGACATCAGCGCCTACAGCTTCGTGGCCCTGGCCAAAGCTGGCCGCGAAATGATGAAAGGCCGCAATGGCAGCCTGCTGACCCTGTCGTACCTGGGTGCAGAGCGCACCATGCCGAATTACAACGTGATGGGCATGGCCAAGGCTTCGCTGGAAGCTGGCGTGCGCTACCTGGCCGGTTCCCTGGGCCCGGACGGCACCCGCGTCAACTGCGTATCGGCCGGCCCGATCCGCACCCTCGCCGCTTCCGGCATCAAGAACTTCCGCAAGATGCTGGCCGCCAACGAAGCGCAAACCCCGCTGCGTCGCAACGTCACCATCGACGAAGTCGGCAACGCCGGCGCCTTCCTGTGCTCGGACCTGGCGTCCGGCATCAGCGGCGAAATCATGTATGTAGACGGTGGCTTCAACACCACTGCGATGGGTAGCCTGGAAGAGTGATCTTCCGTTAGCCACTAAAAAACCCGCCGGTTCTGGCGGGTTTTTTATGCCTGCATTATCAGGCCTGATGCAAATCCCCTTTGGGTGCGCTTGGCCATTAAACAACCCGTCTCGATTGGCAGGTTGTTTTTCTTGCGCGTTCGTAAAAACACTATCAGCTCAAGATACCCAAAACTTTCGGATCTCGACCTGCACTTGAGCCCAGATCAACCGCGAGGATGATTCGATTGCCGGTGCGCTGCACAATAATGTCATTCACGCGGCCAGCTTGCTGCCGAACCACCCCGGAGTTACCAAAAGAAGCGTCGAGTGCACCGCCATCTGTGATGCGCAGCCAGTACAACTTCTGCTCAGGAAAATCCTCACTCCCTCCAACCACGATTTTTTTATCTGGTTGTACGGTGATGGAGGGGATGTTTAAAAAGCTGGTACCCAGATCAACCACCAACGGCGCTCCATTGTTGAAGGTATTATCCGAAGTGCCATCACCCAATACTCGTTGCACGGCAATATAACGTTTGCCATCGTCATTAATCGACGTGACAACTGCGATGGTTATCTTGTCATCATCCACCACCATCGCACCAAAACTAGTGGAATCGTTGCTCTCCCAAAATCCGTCAATGCCGAAGGTTTTGTTCAACGTGCCGTCTCGGTTATAGCAAGCCAAGACCGCGTTCGAGTCTGATGACGGATGGCCAACAATCCCAAACACAACGATGCGCTCGTCTGACAGGACGCCGATGCTATGGATCGTCGTAATCAGACCATCGAATCTGACTTCAAAATCAGTGTCGGAATAACCTTGGTCATCAAGGGCGTATACCCTACCTGCCGAATCGATAGTTGCGCCGTCGTTGTCAGCCAATTGGTAACTTGCGGCCACTAAAACATGGTTGTCAGCAGCGAGGCATCCCGTAGGTTCGTAAGTCTGCAAACTCTGCCCCGGAGGGACGGGATCGATGGGTAAAGGCAACACTTTTGTGCCAAAGACTAAATCAGGACTTCCTCCGTTGTTGAATCGCGTAATCGCAGCCTGCCTGGTAAAGGGGTCACTACCCGTGTCACCAATCAACAGGAATTTGCCATCTTCTCGAGCAAGTAAACGTGTGGTCCTTTCAAATTGACCTTTGGCGAAGTCCCACGGGAACGGTGGGAAGGTCGGATCGGAAGTGCCATCAGCCATGGCTCGATAAACCCATGAGACACGGCCTGTTTGAGCCACGTAAAGAAGTTTCCCGGCAGATGTTTCAACGACACATTGAGAGGAGTCTTGCGGAATATTGATCATCCCGTTGTCAGCAAATCCCACATCCACATCACCTGGTATTTGCTGCGTGTTGGCTTGCGCTGTCATGCCGTTATCCTCCTGAAGTAAGGGTTCCATGCAATCAGGGGATGCCGACAAACCATCCATCCCGACAGCCAGATCCGTTTGACAGCGCCACGATAGTGCGAAAGCCGAAACAGATATCACTGTCATAAATAACAGTTTTACTGTCTTCAAGAGCCAACATTCATTCTTTACAGCACATAAGCTGCCACGCCTGCTTTAGCCGGCAGGTTGCGTCAGGCACTTGGCAAACAACAGCTGGATCGGCTGTGTGCGCTGGCTGTAACGCTGCAGCAGCACAATCTCGCGGTAGAACGTCAACTTGCCCAACGGAATAATCCTGACCTTCGCCCCATGTTCAAGCCATAGCCCGGCCTCGGGCAGCAGTGAAACGCCGAACCCGCATTCGACCATCTTCACGATGGCTTCCAGCTCATCCAGCTCCATCACCACGTGTACATCAATCTGCTGTTCACGCAAAAATCGTGTTATCAGACGTCCACCGAATGAGTTGCGGTCGTAACGCACGTGCGGATGGCTCGCGAGGATCTGCAACGGATCAGCGCCCTCAAGGCCCATCGGCACGATCAATACAAACGGTTCCCGGCGAATCACCTGCGCCGACAGCTCCTTGGGCAGTTCGAACGGCGGCTTGATCAATATCGCCAGATCTACCTCACCGGTATCGACCTGACTCAACAAACTCATCGACACGCCCGGCACCAGTTTCGGCTCCAGCAGCGGTGCCTGCTCCCTCAACCGCAAAAATGCCTGAGGCAACAACCCGGTCTGGACCGTGGCCACCGCGCCGATTTTCAACTCGCCACGGTACTCGCTGACATCCTCACTGACGGCCATCCGGCTAAACGTGTCGAGGATCTCCTGCGCCATCGGCAACGCCCGTTGCCCCGCGGCATTGAGAATCGCCTGACGCCCGGTTCGATCAAACAGGCGGATGCCCAGCGCCTGTTCCAGATTGCGCATCTGTGCGCTGACTGCCGACTGCGTCAGACCGATATGCATCCCGGCAGATGCGAACGTGCCGTAGCGCGTCACGGCGATGAAGGTTTTCAATTCGCGCAGCATAAGCGTTCTCGATTGATCGAAATAATTTGAGCTCGACGCAAAAACTATCGTCTTTCAATCAAAAATCATAGCGCTAAACTCTGCTTCAACTCCTGAGAACCCGAGGCGAACCCGATGCAACTCTGCCCTTTTCACTTGGCCGTACCGGTTTACGATCTGGCGGCTGCCCGGCGCTTTTACGGTGACATATTCGGTTTGGAAGAAGGCCGCT
Organism: Pseudomonas sp. LBUM1669; assembly: GCF_059695705.1. NCBI lineage: Bacteria > Pseudomonadati > Pseudomonadota > Gammaproteobacteria > Pseudomonadales > Pseudomonadaceae > Pseudomonas > Pseudomonas sp. LBUM1669. The sequence continues at coordinate 3,616,422 of NZ_CP166784.1, forward strand.
CGAGCGACCATTGGGTCGACTTCAACTTTTTCGGCCATCAACTGGTGATTCACCTGGCACCGAAAAACGCTTCTCAGGAAGCGGCGCACACCAATGCCGTGGACGGTCATAACGTACCGGTGCCGCATTTCGGTGTGGTATTGGAGATGGCGGAATGGGAGGCGCTGGCCGAGCGGTTGAAAGGCCTTGGGACGCGCTTCGTGATCGAGCCAGGCATCCGCTTCCAGGGATTGGTGGGCGAGCAGGCCACGATGTTTCTATTCGACCCGTGCGGCAACGCTTTGGAGTTCAAAGCGTTTAAAAACATCAGCCAGTTGTTCGCCAAATGAACCGCCCGGCCCTTGACGCGACCACCCTCAGTGAAGCGGTGGTCAATGGCGATACGACCGCTGTCGCCATCGCCGAATCCTTTCTTGCGTGCATTCAGGCGCGGGAGCCGGATATCCAGGCGTTCGTCTCGTTCGACGACCGGCAGGTACGCGCCGATGCGGCGCAGAACACCGGGCGTGGCCTGCTGGCCGGCGTCCCCGTCGGCATCAAGGACATCTTCGACACCGCCGCCTACCCCACGCAATTCTTCTCGCCCATCTACACCGACCATCAACCGTCCCGGGATGCCCACGTCGTGACGCTGTTGCGCCAGGCCGGCGCGCTGATCATGGGCAAGACGCACACCACCGAATTTGCCTACATGCACACCGGCCCGACCCGAAATCCTCACGACCTCGCTCGCACACCGGGGAGCTCCAGCGCGGGTTCGGCGGCCGGGATGGCAGCGGGATTCTTTGCTGTGGCGCTGGGCACCCAAACGGCTGGCTCGCTGCTCAAGCCGGCCTCCTATTGCGGCCTCTTCGCCTACAAACCGTCCTTGGGACTGGTGTCGCTGGAAGGTGTAAAGCCGTTGGCGCCGAGCTTCGACACCGTGGGCTGGTATGGACGATCGGTGCGCGATCTGCACCTTGTGGCACGGGTGTTGATTCCCGGTTTTGTAGTGCCCGACGTCGAGCGGCGTCCACTACGGCTGGGTTTCTGCCGCACCTTACGCTGGGATCAAGTGGACCCCGAGGTGGCCTGCGCTCTGGAGCAGGCCACGGATCAGTTGCGTAGCGCCGGCCATGATGTGAGCGAACTGGAGCTGCCCGAAGAGTTTGCCGCAGTGTTCGACGACCATCAGCTGATCAACGATTGCGAAGGTGCCCGCTCACTGGCCAAGGAATTCCAACGCCACCGTGCTCAACTGAGCCCTTCGACACTGGCCATGTTCGAGCGAGCGGCGGCGACAACCTGGGAGCAGGAATCCGCTGCCAAGGCGCGCCTGGCCACGCTTGCGCCCCGTTTGAATGAGCTTTGCCAACCTTTCGACGCCATGCTCGGCGCCTCTTGCGGGATGGTCGCGCCGCTAGGCCTGGAAAGCACCGGACCGTCGGACTTCATCAAGTTCTGGGGGGCGTTTGGCTGGCCGCAGGTGAACATCCCGCTGGTGTGCGCCCAACCCATGTTGCCGGTCGGGCTACAGATAATCGGGAAGTTCAGGGACGATGGCCGGCTGTTGCGAACGGCAGCCTACATTGCTGCAGCTTTGCAAGGCGCCGCTCAACAATGACCCGTGTCGTGCATCGCCTTGTCGGCCAGGGCCAACACGTCTTGCGCTGTCGGGTTTAGCCGAGCATCAAACTCGACCTGGCCAATGCTGAAGTGAATGTCAAAACTGCGATTCGCCGTGGCATTGCGCTCGGCGAGTATTTCTTCGAGCCGGGCCTTGATTGCGGACAGCTCGACAACGCTTGCCCCCGTCAACAAGGCGACAAACTCATCGTTGCCCAATCGACCAATCACATCGCTTTCGCGAAAGGCGATACGCAGCACGTCAGCGAAGGTCTTCAGGGCGTGGTCGCCCTCGGCGCGCCCGTACAGATAGTTGATTCGCTTGAAATTATCGAGGTCGAAAAACAGCAGCGTCGCCGGCAGTCCCAGTTGCTGGCAGGCGTCTATCCCCTGTTGGGCCAGCGCTGTAAAACCGTGACGGTTGGGCAGCAGCGTCATCTCGTCCATGCTCGCCATCTGCACGCCCATCAGTTCTTGCTCGGCCTTGCGGGCCTGGTCACGCAGCAGCTCACGCTCCTGCAGTGGCGAACGTAACGGGTCTGTACAAGCACCGCGCTTGAACGGTTTGCCTGGGATCAGCATGACTCACTCCATTGGCGGGTATGCACTTTAGAGTCGTGCATACCCGGTTTGACTCCCTGTTAACAGACCGCCGGTCAACTGCCCTGCACCGGACACGGTCCACCAGCGTCAGCCCATCGCTTGAATTGAGTGACGAAAATGTCGTGCGGCACCGGCACCGGCGCCCTTCCCTCACCCGGGCTCCAGCCCCAGAGCACCAGCTTGTCCTCGCTGACATGCTTGATCAGCGCCGCGAAATCACGGTCACCATTACTGGAGCGATCCTTGATCATTGCGCACAACTGATCGGCCGGCAGACCGATCCAGGCCATCTTGTGCGCCGCGGGCGGCAAGCTCCAGTGCGGCGCCCCCGGTGGAGTATTTGGCCCGTAACTGGCCGGCGGATTGGCCTCGGCGTGACAGGTCGCGCAGGGCAATCCCGCTGCGCCCTTGCCGTCCATCCCGCGCACTACGCTCATGGCGTGGGGGATCCCCGCGTCGAACTGCAACGGCGAATCGCCCGGGATATGACAGTTCTGGCAACGCGGACTTTGAAAGACTTTCTGCACCGTATCAAACGCCTTGATGGCGTCCTTATCGTCAGCAAACAGGTCTTCGGCATAACCAACCAGGCCGATCATCACCACCGCGCCAAGAATCAGATGTCGTTTCATCTCACACCCCCGACAGTTGCAACGGCAGTTCCCGCAAGCGCTGCCCGGTCAGGGCGAACACCGCGTTGGCCACGGCCGGCGCCGTGGGTGGGACACCGGCTTCGCCAATACCGCCGGACCGTTCGGTGCTCGGCACAATGTGCACTTCGACCACCGGCATCTCATTGAGCCGCAGCACCTGATAGTCGTGGTAATTGGATTGCACCACCTGGCCGTCCTTGAACGTCAGTTTGCTGTGCAAGGTAAAGCCGAGGCCGAAGGTGATGCAGGACTCCATTTGCGCCGCGATGCTCATCGGGTTGACCGCGATCCCGCAGTCCACCGCGCACACCACCCGGTGCACGCGGATTTTCAGGTTGTCCTGGGACACTTCAGCAACCTGGGCTACATAGCTGCCGAAAGACTCATGCACCGCCACACCCAAGGCGTGGCCGTCCGGCAATTCCGCCTTCCAGTTGGCTTTCTCGACGGCGAGGTTCAGCACGCCCAAATGGCGCGGATGAGCCTTGAGCAAGGTTCGTCGATACTCCACCGGATCCTTGCCGGCCGCTTCGGCCAGTTCGTCGATCAACGATTCCATGACGAACGCCGTGTGGCTGTGCCCCACCGAACGCAACCACAACACGCTGATGCCGGTAGTCGGCGAGTGCAGTTCCACCTGGTGATTGGCCAGGTCTTCAAGGTAAGGGCTGTCGGCAACGCCTTCGACCGAAGTCTTGTCGACACCGTCCTTGAACATCGTCGCCTCAAGCATGGTGCCGGCCATGATCGACTGACCGACCATCACATGCTTCCAGGCCGTGGGCATGCCGCCAGCATCCAGGCCGATGCGTGCCTGATGCAGGAACGCCGAGCGGTAATAACCGCCGCGGATGTCATCCTCCCGGGACCACACGGTTTTCACCGGCCCGCCGGCCGCCTTGGCAACTTGCACGGCTTCGGCGACAAAGTCCGAGGTCGGATTGGCTCGGCGACCGAAGCCGCCGCCGAGGAATTCGGTGTGGATTTCAACCTGCTCGGGCTTGAGCCCGGTGATCTTGCCCGCGATCATTTGATCCAGGGTCTGGAACTGCGTGCCGGTCCAGATCTCGCATTTATCCTTGCTGATTTTCACCGTGCAATTGAGCGGCTCCATCGGCGCATGGGCCAGGTACGGCACGCTGTACTCGACGTCGACGGTCTTGGCCGCCTTGCCCAGTGCGGCGGTGGTATCGCCCGCCTTACTGGCCGAGGTGCCGGGGGTGGCCGCGAGTTTGCGGAAACTCTCCAGCAGTTTCTGACTGTCGAGGCCGGCGTTCGGCCCCAGGTCCCAGTCGATTTTCAGCGCATCGCGCCCCAGCTTCGCCGCCCAGTAATGGTCGGCAATCACCGCCACGCCAGTGGGCACCTGCACCACTTTGTGCACGCCCGGCACGGCCAGCGCCTCGGCGCCTTCGAAAGATTTGACGCTGCCGCCAAATACCGGCGAACGGGCAACCATGGCCGTCATCAAGCCCTCAAATTGCACATCCATGCCGAACTTGGCCCGCCCGGTGATTTTCTCCGGGGTGTCCAGGCGCTTGGTGGGTTTGCCAATGAGTTTCCAGTCCTTGGCCTCCTTGAACGTGATCGAGGCCGGATCCGGCACCGGCAGCTTGCCGGCGTCGTCCGCCAGTTCGCCGTAGGTCGCGCGTTTGTCGCCGGCAATGACCACGCCTGACTCGGTATGAATCGCCGAGGGCGCGACGTTGAAGCGTTTGGCGGCCGCATCGATCAACATCAGGCGCGCTGCCGCGCCGGCCTGGCGATAGCGATCGAACTCCATCCAGGTCGAGGTCGAGCCGCCAGTGATTTGCATCCCGCCGAAACCCGCCATGCCGTAGTCGGCCGCCGACGCAGGTGAATGTTCGACGCGGATTTTCGACCAGTCGGCGTCCAGTTCTTCGGCGATCAGCATGGTCAGGCCGGTCCAGATGCCCTGGCCCATTTCCGAGTGCCCGAGCAGTACGGTGACGACGTTGTCGTTGCCGATCCGTAAAAACGCATTGGGCGTAAATACATTGCCTTCATTCTCCGCGCCCACGGCAAAGCGATGGGCGCCGGGAATGACGAACGCCACCACCAGACCTCCGCCCAACAGCGCGCTGCCTTTGAGAAAACCGCGACGTGACACCGGGTTGATGCTGTTCATGGTTCAGACTCCCTTCGACGTGGCATCAACCGATCTCGGCGGCGCGTTTGACCGCAGCACGGATCCTTGGGTAGGTGCCGCAGCGGCAAATATTGCCGGAGAGCGCCTGATCGATGTCGCTGTCGGTGGGTTGGGGGATCTTCGCCAGCAGCGCGGCGGCGGACATGATTTGCCCGGACTGGCAGTAACCGCACTGCACCACGTCGAGTTCGGCCCAGGCTTGCTGCACCGGGTGCGAACCGTCGGTGGACAGGCCTTCGATGGTGAGGATTTTTTGCCCGTGGGCCACCGCGGTGGCGGGCGTGATGCAGGAGCGCAACGGCGCGCCGTCGACGTGCACGGTGCAGGCGCCACACTGGGCCATGCCGCAACCGAATTTGGTCCCGGTCAGGTACGCGACATCGCGCAGGACCCAGAGCAGCGGCATGTCCGCAGGGACATCCAACTCCTGATCCTTGCCATTGATGTTCAGGGTCAGCATTGCGAATTTCCTCAGACTCACGGTGTTCTGAAGGGGCGTTTCTATGTAGACGTCGTGGTTTTCTGTAGGAGCGAGCGATGCGGCGATCCGACTTGCCCGCGAAGGCGTCCGTTCAGGTATACCGAATCATCGTTCTTCGCGAGCAAGCTTCGCTCCTACAAAAGCCGGCGGGTCTACGCGCCTCGGGTTATCCCTACAGCTAAGCGCAAATTGCCGGGGGAGACCGGTTCATCGACCACCGGTCAAAAAAAAGGCCGCCTCGATGGGTGGCCTTGGAATGAGTTTTTTGTCGTGAAGGAGCTTGTGTGGCGTGGCGGTTTTATGGAAGTGACCTGGTGCGGCGAAGTGCCTTTTGTGGCGAGGGAGCTTGCTCCCGCTCGGCGGCGAAGCCGTCGCAAACCCGACCAATTCGGTGTAACTGATTAACCGGGTCTGGAGGTTTTGGGGCCGCTTCGCAGCCCAGCGGGAGCAAGCTCCCTCGCCACAAAGATTGCGATCAATAGTCGGTCGACACCGACACTTCGCGCCAGGTCTGCAACTCACTGGCGACGAAGGAATTCTTGGCTTCGATCGCCGCGACGCAGTCACTGCCCAGCGGCAAGCGCAGAGGTACCTTTTTCGCTTCTACCAGGGTGATCATGGTCTGGGCGAGCTTGTCCGGGTCGCCCGGCTGGTTCAGGGTCACGGCCTTGGCAATTTTGCGCACCTCACCCGCCGTGCTGTCGTAGTCGGCAATCGTGGACGGGGATTCGACCAGCGAATTACCCTCGAGGAATTCGGTACGGAAGTATCCAGGCTCAACCACGGTGACGTTGACACCCAGCGGCGCCAACTCGGCGTGCAGCGCCTCGCTAAGACCTTCGACGGCAAACTTGGTCGAGCAATAGACGCCAAAACCCGGGCCCGACGCGTAACCGCCCACCGAGGACAGGTTGATCACATGCCCACTGCGGGCGGCGCGCATGTATGGCAACACGGCACGAGTGATGTTCAGCAAGCCGAAGACGTTGGTTTCGTACACGCGGCGCACTTCATCGGCGCTGGCTTCTTCTACCGCGCCCAGCAAGCCGAAGCCGGCGTTGTTGATCAGCACGTCGATGCGCCCGAAGTGCTCGATGGCCGCCTTGGCCACCGCAACGCCCTGGGCTTCATTGGTGACATCCAGGGACACGGCGAGCAACGCGGGTTGAGTGCCGAAACGTTGGGTGACGCTGCGGGCATCACGGGCTGTGGCCACCACGGCGTCGCCATTGGCCAGTGCGGCGGCCGCGATCTTGGCGCCGATACCGCGGGAAGCGCCAGTGATGAGCCAGACACGTTTGAAAGTGTGGGAAGTGGTCATGATCGAGTTCCTTGTTTGGGTTGGGGTAAGCACAAGGTACGCAGGAAGATTGGTCGGAAAAATGCCCTCGTGTTACAAGCACTATGAAACTGTCTTTCATAATGGCGTCGATATGAATCACGATCCTTTCGATGGCTTGACCGAGTTTCTGGCGGTGGCCGAGCACAAAAGCTTCACCCTCGCCGCCACCCGGTTGGCGGTGACGCCCACGGCGGTCAGCCACGCGATCAAACTGCTGGAGCGGCGCACCGGCGTGTTGCTGTTCCAGCGCACCACGCGCCGGGTGGCGTTGACCGAGGCCGGCGCCAGCCTGTTCGCCCGCTTGCGTCCGGCAGCCAGTGAAATCGACGAGGCGCTGGCGGTGCTCAGCGGTTTCCGCGACAAACCGATGGGCACGCTGCGCATCACCGCACCACGCTTGTCCGGCGCCTTGTTGATCGAGCCGCTGATGCCACTGTTTCGTGAGGCTTATCCGCAGGTCAGTCTCGACATTTCCCTGGACGACGCCACGGTCGACCTCATGGAAAGCGGTTTCGATGCCGGGATCCGGCTGGGAGAGTCCATCGAGAAAGACATGATCGCCGTGCGCCTGACACCGGACCTGCAGTGGTCGGTGGTGGGTTCACCGGCGTACTTCGCCAAGGCCGGTAAACCGATCAGCCCGGAAGAGCTGACCCGGCATAAGTGCATCGGCTTCCGCTTCGCCAGCTCCGGCAGCGCGCATCGCTGGGAGTTTCGCCGCGACGGGCGAGACTTCACGGTGGGTGTCGAAAGTGGCGTGCTCGTCAATGATCGCAAGCTATTGATTAGCGCGGCCCGAAACGGGCTCGGATTAGCTTATGCCTGCAACCTGGAGATCATCGACGAGCTGGAGAACGGTCAGCTGGAGCGCGTGCTGCAGCCGTTTGTGCCACTGAGTTCGGCGTTGTACCTGTACTTCCCCAGCCATACCCAGACACAACCGAAACTGCGCGCTTTCATCGACATGGCCACGCAGTGGATCGCTGATCGCGGTGGCATCGGGCGTTAGCGCCTCGGCTTGAGCAGGATGCCGGTGTAGTGCATGAGAAACAGTGCGAAAGCGCTGCTCCACAGCAGCGCCGAAAGACCTAGCCCCCACCCGGAAAACGGTACCATAAACACCCGGCTCATACCGGCGATCACCAGCAAGGCAAACCCCAGCACCACAGCGTTCGACGGCTGCAACAGTCGTCCGGTATGACCCAGGCTGACCCGTGCAATCATCGCCAGAATCAACCCGCCGATACCGCCGACCGCCAAGGCGTGCGTGGCCAGACTTTGCTGCTGCATGATGCCTGTGTGCCACAACGCCATCGCCAGCGCAGCAACCACCAGCCAGGCATAAGCGAGGTACAGCGACCAGAGCAACGGCACGCGCCAGATACCCCGATCATGCCAGCGCCACAACCGCAGCCCGTGCAACGCGCCCATCAGCAGAAATAACGTGGCCAGCCAGGGTCGAGGAGCACCGTTCAAGCCGGCAGCAAACGTTATCGCCGCAAGCAGGCTGCTCGGCAGCAACAGTCTGGTTTGCAACGGGTGCGCGGTGGGTGTAGCCGCCCGGTTCAAGCCGCGCTGGATGAATAAGGGAATGACTCGGCCGCCAATCACCGTCATCAGCGCCGCCACCAGCCACAAGGCTGCCAACACACCACGCCGTTGCAGACCCGCGTCATCGATCGCTATGCCCCACAGCGTCATGACCTGACAGCTGACCATCAACGTGATAACCAGCAGAATCGGGTAGTTATCGCGCTTGCCGGCGGCCACCAGATCCCGTCCGATCGCCCAGGCCAGCAGCGGTAGAAACGGTACTTGCAGCACCAGCAATACGCTATCGGGAACGGGCAGTAACCAGGCCAGCCGCGCCAGCAGCCACACCAGCACCAGCCCCATCAAGGGCCAGCCGTTGAGACCACGGCGCCCGGTCCAGTTCGGCACGGCCGTGAGCAGGAACCCGGCAATGATCGCCGTGGCAAAACCAAACGGCATTTCATGTCGATGCCAGGCCAGCATCCCGCCAACAGGTTGCGCACCGGGCAGTCTCCCGTACAGCCAAAATGCCCAGACCGCCACCGCGATCGCAGCGAACCCGGCACCTGCCAGAAAGAAGGGTCGAAAGCCGAGACTGAAGAGGGGGGCAGCGGCGAGTCTGCGCATCAGGCCACCGCCCTGGCCAAACCTGTACTCAACCGATGCTGGGCCAGCAGTCGCATCACGTAGCCGATCTTGAGCAAGGTCGGCCCGATGATGGTCATGGCATGCATCGTTACCAGCGCCACGATTGGCACATGGCCGTCGTAGAGATACGCGCCGTAGATGCCCGCCAAAAGCAGCGCCAGACCCGCGCCCAGCACGCGACTAGACAGGTGCAGAACGTTCTGAGGATTGTTGAAGAACTCGAACATTTTTCCGTACTCCTGAAGCAGTTCAGTTGTACGTTTTACTTATCAAGTCTCGTGCCAGCTATTTAGTCCATTTAAATCAGCACCTTGAAGCGACATGAGTCATAACGACAACTTTCTTTAATGGTCGATATGACTCAAATCATTGTCATTTTGACTCGATCACGCCAATGCCTGAGGGCAAATGTCGATCTACGGTCCAGCCAAGTCCTGGCAGATCGTGCCGGTCGCCATGATGGACATGCTCAAAGACCCCGACACGAAGAAATCCCAACGTGCCATGCAAGCCATGATGCAGATGAAAAAACTCCACATCGCCGCCTTGCAGCGAGCCTTTGACGGCGAGAGCTAATACACTCCGTTGCTGGCCTGCCGAGGACATTGACGATGAAGCACACCGTTGCCAAAGACGCTGACACAGCACCCCGCTTCTGGCGCGACGACGCCCTGCCCTTCATCGAAGCCCGATCCATCGCCGATGGCCGCGAGGTCTGCTACACCCGGCATTCCCACGAGCACTTTTCCTTCGGTGCGATCACCGCCGGGCGCAGCACCTACCTTCATGAGCAAGCGCAGTTCCAGGTCAGCGCCGGCACCGTGGTGTTGATGAACCCTGATGATGTGCATGCCTGCAATCCGATTGACGACCAGCCGTGGTCGTACCTGATGCTGTACGTCGAGACGCCCTGGCTGACCGTTTTGCAGCATCAGCTCGGCTTCAGCCAGGACTCGGCGTTCAGGCGGTTTTCCATCACCCACACCCGCGATGGCAACCTGTTCGCCGGCCTCAACGGCTTGTACGAAATACTGGTTGATCCCTGGCAGGACGTGTTGTGCAAACACAGTGCGGCGGTGGAGTTTTTTACCGATGTACAGCAGCGGCTCAACCCGGTCGATCAAGCGTTGCGCGAACCCAATTTCAAGCTGGAACGGGCCGCCGACTACATTCGCGACAACTGCACACAGCCGCTCAAACTCGAGGACATTTGCGAAGCGGCGCAACTGTCGCCGTCCTATTTGATTCGCGCCTTCAAGCACCATTACGGCATGACGCCCCATGCCTTTCTGGTCAATCGGCGTATCCAGTTCGCCCGTGATCAATTGCGCAGCGGCAAGTTGATTGCGGATGTAGCACTGGAAGCGGGTTTTGCCGATCAGGCGCATTTACAGCGGGTATTCAAACAGCACTTGGCTGCCACGCCGGGACAGTATCGCGGCTAAGCCAATACTTATCTCGCTAGAGAGTTATTTATTTGCATAGCAATTATGCGAACTTCACCCATTCTAAAAACATACAAAGACATATAACTAAAATGACAGCGCAGCGCCCTCTTATTTAAGCTCCCCTCCCAAGCCACACCCAAACCAGACACCAGAAGATGGAGCTTCTAACTTGAGCCATTCATATAACAACCTGTTTCACCCCCACAACCAACAAGACAAACAAACAATCACTGACGCCATTACCAATTTCCTCAGCGATGAAGATGTCATGGATACTATTGGCTGGTCGTGGGACCGCTTATCGGTCACACGCACGACCGACTCCCACTTGGATAACTTGCATCGTCCCGCCGCCATGTGTCTTTCGAGACTCATTCGTCATCCTGATTTTCTAAAGATCCGTTCCGAACACTCCATCCCTGCGACAAGTTCCTTTCAAGTCGATGAGTTGGGTCATCTCTATTACACCCATGAGAACGTCAACAGCCGTACCGTCGATTCCGAAGTTGTCACCGTCGGCTACTTCTCTACCCGCACAGACATCACTCACGCGCTCGCCGGCCATCAATCTTTCGAGGAAGACCTTCAACTGTTGGCAAGCATGGCCAGGTTGACCGGTGGATGGGTGACCGCTACCGAGAAAATGGCGGTCAGTCAGTGGTTGCGCGTTCACGGCCTGGCACTGCCGGGCACCGTAGAAAGCGCCAAAGAGTTGATCGACTTGATCAATCACTCGACATTGCCGAACAGCCCGACGCACGAAGATTACTGGCAACTGCTGAATACCCCAGAAGACTCTCCGTTCAATCTCACGGAAGAAAACCGCGCAATCATTCGCCGTATCTCCGAGGACCAGACGGCAGGCGAAGTCCCACTGGTGACCCTGCTGGGCGATTCGCTGAGACTCGAAAGCGGCTCCGCCGATGGATTGCCCACCAGCCAAAACTACCGGATGGCGCGGCTGATCGACATCGCCGTGTGGGCCTCCGACAACGGGCAAGAATACATCGATGCCCTGGGATGGTTCGCGGAAGAAACGGCCCCCAAACCCACCGAACAGTTTATTGAGCAGTTGATCATTGCGGCGATACTGCTTGATCTGGACCCCGATGCCGACCGGGCCAACACCACGTTTGCCGGTTTCGACCTTTATTCGAAACGTTACTTGCTGGCCAGCCCGACTGAGGTGCGCACGCAACTTGAACAGCATCTGGTCACCGCCTGCAAACTCCATGAACTCTTTGCGCCGCTGGTGGCAGAACTGATCCTGGGCGGCATGGCGCCGGAATATCTGGTCCGTGATCTGCCGCCCGAATTACGTCTTGGAACGCCCGGCTGGGTTGTATTCACCCAAGCCGTCCATTTCGCCGAATCGATTGTTCCCGGCGTCTCGCGCAACATGACGTATCAGCATTTGCTCGGTTTTGGCCGGATAGCGGAATTGAGCCCGACCATCAAAACCCTGTCGACAACGGTATCGGTCGACCCGGTCATCACCTGGGCCCTGATGAACAGGCTTGTCACCCCGGACGCCGAAGGCAACCTGAGCGCGGAAGCCGTGACCCTGGCCATGGAGGAATATCAACAACACGTCGATATGATCAACAGCGCCGTGAATCAATTGGGCAAACCATTACCCCATCGCAAGCCGCTTGCGCTGAAGGAGCTGCAATCCTGGGAATCGGACTGCGACCCTGAGGAATTGCTGGTTAAACATCGCGGTACCGGTGGAGGGGCGGGAAGAAAGGTATCGGTGATAGATCTTTATATGGGCGATGAACTTCACACCGAGGAATGGGACCGAATTCATGGGGAAAGCATTTATAAATCTTTCCCTCACTTAGTCCGTATGCCGCCTGTTGCCGAACTGTACGAGCCCGTCTTTGACGACCATATCAATGCAATGACCCATGCGTTATCCGCCTCGATCAAAATTGCTTTTTCGCAACTTCGACCACAGGACAGGCAGTTTATCGAAGAGGGGCATCTGGCGATCTATCAGGTTAATTCGTGGGGACCAGGAGGACTTGACGGCGTCGTTCCATTGGGCGAAAGAGGTCCTTACGGAACCATTATCTATGCGCGAAAGGACTCGCAAATTCGCTGCTATGAACTTTTTCCACTAAGAATGGAATGCGTCGTAAACAAACAACTGACCGAAGATTATTGGTTAAAAGGCGTCGAAGTCGACTTCGAAAAAAGCTATCCAGAAAAAAGACTGTTTAGCGAGGCGCCCATAGACGACGAGGCTTATTATAAAAACCTGGCACCCCGCAGTGACCGGCGCTCCCAGGTTATTTTCCATAAGCTCGGCGAGTTCAACATACCCTCTGACAATACCGACACCACCTCGCCGAACCGCTACTTCCGCTCCCAACGGAAAGATGAAATCAGCGATTTTATTGCCAAGGAGAACCCGTACTTCAACAAAGGCGCGCTGAAAACACTGAGCCTTGACGAAACGGAGCGCGAAAAAGCAATCGCCAGTACCGATGCCGTATTCAATGTCATTTTGAACCTGATCATTCCGTTCAAAGGGTGCATCGAGGACCTTTCCTCAGGTGTTCCATCAAGACAGCGGAGCGCGATTCTGGGTTGTGTCATCGACGCCGCGGCGCTGGTCATGTCGTTCGCCATCATCGGCGTAAAAGTCGTCGCGATCAGTGCAAAAGCCACGACCCTGGTTTCGAAGCTGTTGTCTGCCTCCACAGTCGTGGCCAGTACCGCGGTCAGCCTGGTCAATCCGGTCAGCGGCGTACCGCAGCTGTTCAAGGGTGGCGCCCGGCTGCTCGGCCGGAGCGTGGCGAAACTGAGCGGCAGCGCCCTTTCCGCATCACATGCTGCCCGACAGCAATTGCGTTACCTCTCCGGCGCGAACAGCTACAACCTGATCAAGACCGTCGACCATACCGGCGCGGCGCCCCGGATCCGCATGTCGCTGGACTCGGTTGCCCATGGCCGAGCGCTGTTCAAGGACGACAGCATTCAGACTGTCGAACAGATTGTGGCCCGTCTGGGGGACAAGAACATTCGATTACCCGAGAGTGCAACCCACCTCGAACTGGAGCATCTGTTCAATAATGCGGTCATCGAATCGGCGGCCCAATTCAAGCAAGCGCAAGATCTGCAGGCCTTGATTGGTCGAACGGCGGTCGATGACCTGTTCGCGGCGGTCCTGGATAAATCGCAATACGGCTACACCACCGCACGTTCCGCATCGGGCGCCCAAGGTTATGCCGACACACTGGCCACCTTTGCTCAGGTCGAAGCTAAAAACGTCAATTACATGAAGGGCTACCAGCAAAACGTGCTGAAGCAGGACTTGGGCAAGGCGCCATTCAACCAGGCCATGGCGGAATCAACGTTCAACCCGAATGGCTTTACGGATAATTCGCAGCGGGCAGGCGCCTGGATCGTCAACGGTTCGACCTCTCCCGGCAATGACGTTGACAGCATCGTTCAGGTCCTGCGCGACTACGCGGGCAACGAAAAATCACTGACCGATCCGGCGGTGATCAAAGAGGTGCACGCACGGATTGCCCCTGCAACCTCGGACATCGTGCGCATTGGCGTCAATGACAAGAAGTACGCCAGCAACATCAGTGGCTTCGCCGCAATGGAACAGCATCTGAAAACGCTGGACACCGGCCATAAGCATTTCGACAAACATTTGCTGGCGACCGTCGTGGGTTTCCACGGTTTGGGCGACGGCAACGGTCGTACCGGTCGTGCGCTGTACGCCATCAGCCAACTGCGAAACAACCGCTTCACACCGCTGACGAAAAACGAGTTCAGTTTGCTGCACGGCCTCGATTGAGGTGAGTTGCCTGGGGGTCAGGAAACCAGCAGATACACGGCACTTGCTCCCAGCAATAGCGCCATGACCCGGTTGAACAAGCGCATGCCTGCAGGGTTATTCAGATAGCCCTGCAGGAATGTTCCGGCATACGCCCAGCACCCCACCGACACGTAGCAAATCACCAGATACACCGCCGCAAACTGCCAGACCAACCGCGCCTCGCCGTCCGCGACGAAGGCGCCCATCCCTGCGACACACGCCAGCCAGGCTTTTGGGTTGAGCCATTGCATCACCGCGCCGTACAGCATCGACGGTGCCCGGCGCGACTCTTTGGCATCGATGCGACCATCGTCCGCCGCAAGCTTCCAGGCCATGAACAACAGAAACGCCACGCCGGCCAGTTGCACCACCCGCGTCAGCGCGGGCCAGACGCGCAACACCTCATGCAGTCCCAGGCCCATCAACACCAGCAACAAAACAAAGCCCAACGTGGCCCCGGCCACATGCCGCTGACTGGCGCGGAAACCGAACTGCGCCCCCGAACTCAACGCGACAATGTTGACCGGCCCCGGCGTTATCGACGCCACCAGGGCAAATGTCGCCATGGAGATAATCAGACTCATCGCACACCTTCTTCAATTCAGGAAAACCAGCACCCAAGGTACTGAGCGCCCTGCCCTGCGTATTGAAGAAAACTGCCTAATCATCCTCATGCAACTTGATGCCCCGAGCGTGCAGCAGATGCGGCACGATCAACACCAACAGGGTCAGCGCGAGGAACGACGCGGCGATGGGTTGCGTCAGAAAGATCATCCAGTCTCCTTCGCTGATGGATAACGCGTTGCGCAGCTGTTTTTCAGCCATCGGCCCCAGCAGCATGCCCACGATTACAGGAGCGACGGGGAAATCGAAGCGCCGCATCAGCACCCCGCCCCAACCGATGGCCAGCATCAGCAGCAGGTCGAATGAAGAGTGGCGCATGCCGTACACGCCGATGGTGGCGAACACCAGAATGCCGGCGTTCAGGTACGGTCGGGGAATCTGCAACAGCTTGACCCACAACCCCACCAGCGGCAGGTTCAACACCAGCAGGATGACGTTACCGATGTACAGCGAGGCGACAAGAGTCCAGACCAGATCGCCCGAGGTCTGAAACAACATCGGTCCCGGCTGCAGGTTGTAGTTCTGGAACGCGGCCAACAGGATCGCGGCTGTCGCGGAGGTCGGAATGCCGAGCGTCAGCAGCGGCACCAAGGACCCTGTGGCGCTAGCATTGTTGGCCGCCTCGGGACCGGCAACCCCCTCGATGGCGCCCTCGCCCTTGCTGCCTGCGAACTCTTTTGGAAACTTGCTCAGTTTGCGTTCGGCCGAATAGGACAAAAAGGTCGGGATTTCCGCGCCACCGGCCGGAATCGATCCAAAAGGAAAACCGATCAGCGTGCCCCGCAACCAGGCGGGAATCGAGCGTTTCCAGTCAGCGCGCGTCATCCACAACGACGTCAGCCGGTGCCGACCGGACGCCTCTTCTTTTTGATACAGCAGGCTGTACAACGCCTCGCCCACGGCAAACAAGCCGACCGCCACGAGCACCACTTCGATGCCGTCCACCAACTCCGGCACGCCCAGGGTGTAGCGGGCAATGCCCGAGGTCGAGTCGAGGCCGATCAAGCCAATGGTCAAGCCAATCCCCAGCGAAGCGAACCCCCGCAGCATCGACGCGCCGAGCACCGCCGACACGGTCGTGAAGGACAACACAAGGATCGCAAAATACTCCGCCGGACCAAAGTTGAGCGCCAACGTAGCAACGATGGGTGCAAACAAAGTGAGCAGGACCGTCGCGATGGTGCCGGCGACAAACGATCCAATGGCCGCCGTCGCCAGGGCCGGCCCTGCCCGTCCGTTGCGGGCCATGAGGTTGCCTTCCAGGGCCGTGACCATGGACGACGACTCCCCGGGCGTATTGAGCAGGATGGACGTGGTCGAGCCGCCAAACTGAGCGCCGTAATAGATCCCGGCGAACATGATCAGCGCCCCAGTGGGGTCGACCTTGGCGGTGATCGGCAACAGCAGCGCAACGGTCAGCGCCGGTCCGATCCCCGGCAAGACGCCGATGGCCGTGCCGAGCAAACAACCGATAAACCCCCACATCAGATTGATCGGCGTCAGCGCGGCGGCAAAACCGATGGCCAGGCTTGAGAGAATATCCACGGTGTTTTTCTCCTCAGAGCCAGGCGTTGATCAAGGGCGGCAGGGAAACCCCGAGCCCGGTGTTGAACAGCCAGTAAATCGGCAACGTCAAGGCAATGCCGATGGCCAGATCGCGCACCGGGCGGCGACTGCCAAACCCCCGAGCGGAACAGGCAAACAGCAACCCGGCCGCCAGAACGAACCCGATGAGGTTAATCAGCACGGCGACGGCCACCAGCCCCGCAGTCACCCAGGCGGCGCCCAGCTTGCCGCCGGGCAGCGCCTTGGCAGACTCGTCATCGTGATCGGCCAATTCGCGGAAACCTCCGGTGACGGCCTGAAAACACAGCAACAGGCCGACGACGCCGAGGAACACCGCTAATGCGTAGGGATAGACGTGAGCGCCGAGGATGACGAACCCCATCTCCTCAGGAAAACGGTAGGCGCCGACTGCTAACACTGCACTGATGGCGACCACACCGAGGCCAATCGCCAGTTGTACCGGCATGATTCCACGAGACGGGTTCATTTGATCAACCCGACCTCAACCAGCATCCCATGCAGCCGCACGTGTTCTTCGTCGACGAATTTGCCGAATTCATCGCCGGTCAGAACGTTGGGGGCCCATTTATTGGTCTCGACATTGGCTTTCCAGCCAACGCTTGCGGCGGCGGCCAGCACGGCGTCAGTCACTTCCTTGCGCTGCTCGGGTGTGAGGCCCGCGGCACCGTAAACACCCCGCCAGTTGCCGATGATCACGTCGTAGCCACTCTCTTTCAGTGTCGGTGCATCGATGCCGGCAATGCGCTCGGGCGCGCCGATGGCAAGCACCCGGAACTGGCCGTTGCGGATGTATTGGCCCAGCTCGGCATAACCACCGGTGATCACCTTGATCTGGCCACCCAGAACCTGAGCAACCACTTCACCCCCACCCGCGAACGCCACGTAGTTCACCTTGTTGACCGGGATTCCCATTTTGCTGGCCAGGTCGGCGATCCCGATGTGGTCAATCGAGCCCTTGGAGCCACCGCCCCACGTGATGCTGGACGGTTTGTCCTTAAAGGCTTTGAGCAAGTCCTCCAGGGTTTTGAACTCGGACTCCTTGCGCACGGCAATCACGTTGTATTCGGTAAACAGCCGGGCGATCGGTGTCACGTCCTTCAAGGTAATTTGCGGCTTGTTCTGCTCAATACCCGCAACCATGATCGCGCCGACCACCAGCAGCGCATTCGGATCGCCCTTAGTGCTGTTGGCAAACTGCGCCAGTCCGAGCGTGCCGCCGGCGCCCCCTTTGTTCTCGAAGGTGACGGATTTGGCCGCCTTCGCCTCGACCAGGGCTTTGCCCAGATCCCGTGCGGTCTGGTCATAGCCGCCACCGACCGAGCCGGGGGCCATGAACTTGACGGTGTCCAGCGCAAACGCCGGAGTGGTGAGCGCGGCGGCGGTAACGGCAATTGCAATGAAGCGGCTTGATCGACGGAACAAGGCAAGCATAGGGAGTCTCCCGATATTATTTTTGTGGGTGTCGATTGAATCTCGCTCAGGAGCACGCCCTGCTCACTGAACATGCGTCTTTGAACAAGCTTAGGTCATGGTTGTGGTTATTGGCGTCTCGCAAGCGAAGTGATCACACCCAAGCAATGACTTCGCTACGTATAGGCCCCCACCACCCGCTTCACTTTCTCCAGCGCAACCCCAAGCGCGCCCATGTCCACCGAGCCCAGCGCCAGGCGGATCGCGTGCGGCACATGGACGGAGGTGGCAAACGGTTCAGCGGTCGAGACCGCCACCTGCTCGCGCATCAACGCCATGGCGATCTGGTCGGCCCGTGCGTCTTCCGACAAGGGCAGCCAGATAAAGTAGGAGGATGGATGGCGCACGAAGTGCAGGCCGGCCAGGTGCTGGTCGGCCACGGCCTGGCGGGCCTGTGCATCTGCACGCTTTTGCGCTTCCAGTAGGCTGACGGTTCCATCATCGATCCAGGCGCAGGCAATCGCCGTCAGCACCCCGGGGGTATTCCAGGTGGTCGCCCTGATCGTCCGTTCCAGTGCGGGCACGGTTTGCAGAGGGGCGGCGACGAATCCGACGCGAAGCCCGGTGGCGACGCTCTTGGAAAACCCTGAAACGTACACCGTTCTTTCGGGAGCCAGTTGCGCAAGCGGTGGCAGCGAATCTTCGGCCAGAAACGCGTAGGCAGCGTCCTCGATGATGTGCAGGTCGTGCTGGCGCGCAATCGCCACCAGGCGTTCACGCTGATCGGCGGCCATCACCCATCCCAGCGGATTGTGCAGCGTCGGCATGGTGTACACGGCGCGCACCGATCGGCTTCGGCAGAGCTTTTCCAACGCCTCCAGATCCGGCCCGGTGTCAGTGCCAGGAATGGGCACGACTTCCAGATGCAGCGTTTCAGCCAGCACCTTGAAACCAGGGTAGGTCAACGCATCAGCCGCGATCACATCACCCGGTTGCAGCAACGCCATTAGCGCCACCGTCAATCCATGCTGCGCGCCACTGACGAGCAACACCTGTTCTGCCTGTACCGTAAGCCCGCGCGCCACCAGATGACGCGCGACCGATGCCCGCTCATGGGGGCGGCCCGCATGCGGTTGATAGCGCAGATGGGATTCCAGGTCACCGGACAACGCGAGTTGACGCAAGGCATTACGCAGCAGATCGGCCTGCCCCGGCACCGAGGGATAGTTGAAATTGAGGTCGATCATCCCCGCCGCCACGTTGGGCTGATGAATGCCCAGGCTGGGTGGCAGCGAAGTCTCCCGGACGAAAGTCCCGCGCCCCGTTTCACCGCTGACCAGGCCCATAGCCTCCAATTCCGCATAGACCCGGCTGGCAGTGACCAAGGCCAAACCATGGCTGGCGGCGAGCAGACGATGAGTCGGCAAGCGCGTACCGGGAAGCAAACGCCCTGAGCGGATATCGGCTGCAAAGGCGTCCACCAGCGACTTGTACCGGGAGCGAGGCATAGGGAAATGTATCCATGACAATTTTTTGATTGTATCGATAGTCGATCATACGATGCGCTGAACGCAACCCCGCCCCTTGAGTGGACGCCCAATGGAACGCACATCGAAACTGCAAAACCAGACCATGGAAAAGAACACCAGCGGGTTGATCAATGGACTCATCGGCGTCCTGATCTTCAGCGGTTCGCTGCCCGCGACACGGGTGGCCGTCCTGGAGTTCGACCCGGTCTTTCTGACCGTCGCCCGAGCCACCATCGCCGGAGTACTGGCGCTGTGCATTTTGTGGCTGTTCAAGGAAAAGCGTCCTGCGCGCCACCAGATGCTGCCCTTGGTCATCGTCGCGATGGGCGTGGTGGTCGGGTTTCCGCTGCTGACGGCGCTGGCGCTCCAATATGTGACGTCCGCGCACTCCATTGTCTTCGTCGGCATGTTGCCGCTCGCGACCGCCGCATTCGGCGTGTTGCGCGGTGGCGAGCGTCCCCGGCCGGCGTTCTGGTTCTTCTCGGTCCTGGGCAGTTTGCTGGTGGTCGGGTTCGCCGTTTCCCAGGGGCTGACCGCTTCGCCGACCGGCGACATCCTGATGCTGCTGGCCATCCTCGCCTGCGGCCTCGGGTATGCCGAAGGAGCGAAACTTTCCAAAACCCTGGGCGGCTGGCAGGTGATTTCCTGGGCGCTGGTATTGTCGCTGCCGATTGTGGCCCCGCTGACTTGGTGGCTGACACCCTTTTCGTTCTCGGGCATCAGCGCACCGGCCTGGTTGAGCCTGGCGTATGTGTCGCTCTTCAGCATGCTGATCGGCTTTGTATTCTGGTATCGCGGACTGGCCCAAGGGGGGATTGCCGCCGTTGGACAGCTTCAACTGCTTCAGCCGTTTTTTGGATTGGCGCTGTCGGCCACGCTGCTTCACGAGCAGGTCAGCCTTGGCATGCTGGGGGTTACCGTTGCGGTGATTTTGTGTGTGGTGGGTGCGAGGAGGTTTGCGAGGTAACGCGTCGGTCCTCGGCGAGGCCAGCCGGATATTGCGACCCGAAGGGGCAGAATCCGATGCCGGGAAAATCGCGGAGCCCCGGCGAGGATTTAGCCATAGCGTCCATTATGCGAGGCCCATCCAGCTGGCCCAGGTATGCTTTTTGTGAATGATGATTACCGTCAAAGAGTCTAAAAAACTGTTATTTCTTACAGTTTTCGAGGATGGTTAAATATCCGAATATCGGTGTAGTTGGAGCAACACATTTTCCATATTTTCAAGGAGAACCATCATGGCTACCTACACCCCAGAACAATTACTCGCTTTGACTCCGGAGGAGGTAAAAAAACTGACTCCAGCGCAAGCACAAGAACGTGATTATGTAATAGCCATTAAAAAAATTGATGACGCGGTGGCCTCTTCGCCAGTCTATTCGCCACCGAAGCGCTGACGCTGCCCGAAAGGCAATAGGCGCCACGCGCACGCTAGCCAGGCACTGAAACATCCGCGTCGGTACCCGGCGAAGCCGGCCGGTATCACGGCCAACAAAAACCCCCAGTGATCGGCAGACCCCTGGGGGTTTTCTTCGCGTTCAAAATGTCGCGAGTCGCTGCTATGCCATTTCTGCCTCTGATTGACAGCCAAACATCAGCAGCCCATTACCACAGCAGACCGCCCCTACTTGGGCAGATCAATTTTATCCAACACCCGGTTCGCGGTGATCTCCGCCACCATGATGCTGTTGGAAATACCCAGCAACGCGTAGCGCGACTCACCCTCCAGTTGATCCACCAACTGGTGCACCATCACGTCGACCGAGGCCAGAGTCTCGACCAGATAAACCGCCAGTGTTTCGGCAGTGGCCTCCGGGTCTACGGAAAACAGGGTGCTGCGTATTCGCGGGGTGGCTTTGATGTCGGCATTCGACGGGAAGTGGAAGTCGAAAGCCCGCTCGGCGGCCTCGTTGAGCTTCTTTGAATCAGGTTCGTATGGGGAAACCGGATCGGTGTCCGGCGGGTTTGGTGTGACTTTGAACATGGTGAAACCTCGTTTACTGGTGAAGCTGCCACGTTCGTTTCCAAGCGAAGGGGTGGCAGCTGTACGCGGGTTGGAAAACCAGGGTAAACGAGCCCGGCAGACCTATAAGGTCTCCCACGCACAGCCACCATAACGGAATGCACATAGTGCGAAAAAGTACGTTATGAAGAGGTGCTTTCGTGTCGTTTACCCGTCGAGTTTCCAAGCCCGACCGCTGAGTGTTCAGCGGCACGGAAACGATAGAACCAAGGGCTACGACACACAAGCCGGCGGATTCTGGCGCAGCCGTAGGCAACGGCGCAAGGATTTGTAGCTTTCAGGAAGTAAACCCGATGTCGTTTAAACACGCGCTCTCAAAACCTGTTGAATGAACGGACGCGCACTCACGACGAGCAATGAAAGTGTACGGCGACTTGCGTCCACCGCTGTACGGGGAAAGCCCCTCGCCGTCCATGATAAAAATACCGCTCTCGTTACCGGAGACCTGTCATGGACCTCGCCACGCTTACGCTGTTTCTCCCCGCCTGCTTCGCCCTGAACATGGCGCCGGGCCCGAACAATCTGCTGTCGGTCAGCAACTCGACCCGTTACGGCTACCGCATCTCCTGCGTCGCCGGGATCGGGCGGTTGCTGGCGTTTGCCGGGATGATTGCCCTGGCGTCGGCCGGGTTGGCGGTGGTGCTGCAAACGTCCGAGTTGCTGTTCTACGGCATCAAGATTGTTGGCGCGGCGTATCTGTTTTACCTCGCATGGCAATTGTGGCGCGCCGATCCGGGGGTCGAGAAATCGGTGACGGGTGCGTCGGTCGGCGTATTGGCGTTGGCGCGGCAGGAGTTTCTGGTGGCGGCCGGCAACCCCAAGGCGATCCTGATATTCACCGCGTTCCTGCCGCAGTTCGTCGACCCGACCCGCGCGGTCACACCGCAATTCGCGCTGCTCGGCGCGTTGTTCCTGATGCTGGAATGGATCGCCATCAGCGCCTACGCCTACATGGGCCTGCACATGCGCCGCTGGTTTGCCGAGCCTCGGGGCAAGCGGCTATTCAACCGTTGCTGCGCGGGGTTGTTGTCGGCGGCGGCTTCGGTGCTCTTGATGGCGCGTCGGGCCTGAGTTCCAGGGGTTGACGGGATGCAACGCGGGTTCAAACTGCGTTACATCCCGTCTCAACTCTCGCCGAGCCTTGAATGAACCTGAACGTTGTCTATGCCTTGGGTGCCGCTGCCTTGTTTGGAGCGAGCACACCGTTGGCCAAGGTGTTAGGCCTGAACCTCTCACCGGTCCTGCTGGCCGGGCTGTTGTATCTGGGCAGCGGACTGGGCCTGACGATTGTCAGATTGATCCGTGACCGGGGCTGGCAGCCCAGCGGCCTCAAATCGTCTGAATGGCCCTGGCTGATCGGCGCCATCGTATTCGGCGGCGTGCTTGGGCCGGTGGGATTGATGTCTGGATTGACGCTGACCTCCGGCGCCACGGCCTCGTTGATGCTAAACCTCGAATCGGTTCTGACAGCCGTGCTGGCTTGGGTGGTGTTCAAAGAGAATGCCGACCGACGCATCGTCGCCGGAATGCTGGCTATTGTCGCCGGCGGATTGCTCCTGGCGTGGCCGCAGGAGTCAGCACAGTCACAGAGCTGGATCGGGCCGCTGGCGGTTGCGCTAGCCTGTGCCTGCTGGGCGATCGATAACAACCTGACGCGCAAAGTGTCGGCCTCGGATGCCGTGTTCATCGCCGGCATCAAGGGCTTGGCCGCCGGGCTGGTGAACTGCTCTCTGGCCCTGGTGCTGGGCGCAAAACTGCCCCACATCACAGTGCTTGGGCCGACATTGATCGTCGGTTTCTTCGGTTATGGCATCAGTCTGGTGCTGTTCGTTCTGGCGTTGCGCGGGCTGGGCACCGCACGCACGGGCGCCTACTTTTCCACGGCGCCTTTTCTCGGCGCCGCAATAGCCCTTCTGCTGTTCGGTGAGACGGTTTCCCTGACGTTCTGGATCGCGTCATTGCTGATGGGCCTGGGCGTCTGGATACACCTCAGGGAGCATCATGCCCATGACCATCAGCACGTGGCACTCACCCATGGCCATCGGCACGTGCATGACGAGCATCATCAACATGAGCATTCGTTCCAGTGGGACGGGACCGAGCCGCACAGCCATGAACATCAGCACACGCCGATCCGCCACAGCCATCCACACTTTCCGGACATTCATCACCGGCACAAGCATTAGCAGGTGGAAAAAGAGCGTTGGTTTTTTCCGCGAGCATCCGTATATTCGGATATCCATATATACGAGCCACCGCAATGACTATGCGTCCCACCACCGTTCTCTTCATGTGCACCGCCAACAGCTGCCGCAGCGTGTTGAGCGAAGCGCTGTTCAATCACATGGCACCCGTGGGTTTTACGGCGGTGAGTTCCGGCAGTTTCCCCAGCGGCCGGCTCAATCCCCAGGCCGTACAAACGCTTCACAACCTCGGTATTTCGACCGAAGGCCTGTACAGCAAAGACTCTTCGGCATTCGCCGACTCCCCGCCCGACATCGTCATCACCGTGTGTGACAAAGCCGCCGGGGAAGCGTGCCCGGTGTATTTCGGCCCGGCGATCAAAAGCCACTGGGGACTGGCCGATCCGTCGGACGTGCAGGGCACCGAGCAAGCGATTCAGGCCGCGTTTGACTCCACCGTCAACACGATCAAGCAGCGGTTTGCAGCGTTTTTCGCGCTGGATCTGCAAAGCCTTTCGGATGCTGACCTGAAAATCGAATTGGACCGCATCGGAGCCCTGTGATGAACGACGACCTGCCCAATCTCGATCTGCAGTTGCTGACGCTTTCAACCGAAAGCACCCACAAACCGCGCATCCTGCTGCTCTACGGCTCGACGCGCGAACGCTCTTTCAGTCGCCTGCTGACCGAGGAAGCCGCACGAATTCTGCGTCTGATGGGGGCCGAAACGGTGATCTTTGATCCCTCCGGCCTCCCCCTACCCGACGATGCCTCCAGCGACCATCCGAAAGTCCAGCAACTGCGCGAGCGGGTGCTCTGGTCAGAAGGTCAGGTCTGGTGCTCACCGGAACGCCACGGTTCAATGTCGGCGGTGTTCAAGGCGCAAATCGACTGGATCCCGCTGACGATGGGCGCGGTTCGTCCGACCCAAGGTAAAACCCTGGCGGTGATGCAGGTCTGTGGCGGCTCCCAGTCGTTCAACACGGTCAATCAACTGCGCGTGCTGGGCCGCTGGATGCGGATGTTGACCATCCCCAATCAATCGTCAGTGCCCAAGGCCTTCATGGAGTTCGACGAGGCTGGCCGGATGAAGCCTTCGGCGTATTACGACCGTGTGGTGGACGTGATGGAAGAACTGATGAAATTCACATTGCTGGTGCGTGGCCGCGAGGATTTTCTGGTGGACCGCTATTCGGAACGCAAAGAGAGCGCCGAAGAGCTGTCGAAACGGGTCAATCAACGTTCGATTTGAGGCAGCGAAATTCCCTGTCGATTTTCCGGTGGAGGCGACGGTCAACGCGTCTTATGCTCAGCCCATGAACCTACAGAACGCTTTGCTTCCGCCCCACGCCGAGATGGTTCGCGCCATGCTCGAACGAGACACCGCCTACGAGGGGGTGTTCTTCACAGCGGTCAAGACCACCGGGATCTTCTGCCGCCCCAGTTGCACGGCGCGCAAGCCCAAGCCGGAGAACGTCGAGTTCTTCGCTCACGCCGATGAATGCATGTCGGCGGGCTACCGCGCGTGCCTGCGTTGCAAACCGCTGGACGCCGCGGCCATTGCGCCGGACTGGGTGCAGGCGTTGCTCAAGTCGGTCGACAACGATCCCGACCAGCGCTGGACCGATGCCCAGCTCGTGGCCGAAGGCATCGAGCCGCTGAAACTGCGTCGCTGGTTCAAGCAGCATTTCGGCATGACCTTCCACGCCTGGTTGCGCACCCGTCGCCTGGGCATGGCGCTGGGCGGTATCAAACAGGGCGACTCCATCGACAATGCGGCGTTCGACTCGGGCTACGAATCCCTGAGCGGCTTTCGCGATGCGTTTCAAAAATCCTTTCACATCACACCGGGCCGTGCAGCCAACAGCGAGCCGCTGCTGTTCACGCGCCTGACGACGCCGCTGGGGCCGATGATCGCCATGGCCGAACGCCGTGGGCTGGTGCTGCTGGAGTTTCTGGATCGACCGGCGCTGACCCGGGAAGTCGAAGAATTGCAGAGCCGTTATGGCTATGCCGTAGCACCGGGGCACAACGCCCATTTGCAGCAGATTGAAGCCGAGCTGGCGCAGTATTTCGCCGGCAAACTCACTGAATTCACCGTTACCCTGCACTTGCCCGGCAGCGAATTTGCGCGGCAGGTCTGGGCTGAACTGGCGAAGATCCCCTACGGCCAGACCAGCACCTACGGCACCATCGCCGCGACACTGGGCAAGCCCGGCGCCAGTCGCGCCGTGGGCCTGGCCAACGGGCAAAACCGTCTTTCGATTGTGTTGCCCTGCCACCGGGTGATCGGTGCAGACGGCTCGTTGACGGGCTATGGTGGAGGGCAACCGCGCAAGGCGTTTTTGCTCCGGCTGGAAAAAGCTGCCGTGCAGGTGACTGATCAACTCGCATTCTGATCCCCTGATTTTCTGCAAACGTCATAAGGAAGGACATTCGATGGACACGCAATTTCGTCAACTGCACCGCGACGGGTTACTGATCCTGACCAACGTCGCCGATGCGACCGGGGCGCGCATCGTCGAGCAACTGGGTTGCAAAGCCGTGGCCACCAGCAGCGCGGCGGTGGCCTGGGCGCATGGGTATGCGGACGGCAACGCCCTGCCCCTCGAACGCTTGATATCGACCGTCGAATCCATCGCCCGGGTGATCTCGGTGCCGTTGACCGTCGACATCGAGGCCGGTTATTCCGATGACCTGACGCGGGTGGCCGAAGTCGTTGATGCGGTGATCGCGGCCGGTGCGGTGGGGATCAATATCGAGGACGGCGCTGCCCCGCCTGAGTTGCTGGCACGCAAGATCGAAGTCGCCCGGCAGATGGCCGATCGGCGCCAGGTGAAACTGTTCATCAATGCCCGCACCGACGTGTACTTAAGGGGCCTGGTGCCTGCCGAAGATCGCGTCGCCGAAACGCTCAAGCGCGCCGCGTTGTATCAGGTGGCGGGTGCCGATGGGCTGTTTGCGGCGGGCGTCACGGCGGAGTATGAGATCGCTGCGCTGTGCCAGGGCACACCGTTGCCCGTGAACGTACTGGGGCTGCCGGGTTTGCCGTCGCCGGAGGCGCTGCAAGCCCTTGGCGTGCGACGCCTGAGTGCCGGCTCGGGCATCGCCGAGTTTCTGTATGGCGCCATGGCGTCCCTGGCCAAAGGTTTTCTGGACACTGGCAAACTCGACAGCAGCCACCTCAAGGCCTTCACCTACGGGGAAATCAACGCCCTGCTGAAACCTGCCGGGAACGCTTGATCGTCATGCCCGCCCCCTATCTGCCCGCGACTGAGTTTCTATCCTCCATCGATGACGACTGGCGGCGCCACATCGCCGTCATCGGCCCGTGCCTGCACCAACCCCACGCGGCTCGTGATCCTTATGAGTCGCTGGTGCGGGCGATTGCCTATCAGCAACTGCACGCCAAGGCCGGGGATGCGATTGTCGGTCGGCTGCTGGCGTTGTTTCCGTCGACGACGTTTCCAAGGCCTGAGCAGATTCTGGCGACAGGCTTTGATCCGCTGCGCAGCTGCGGGTTTTCCGCGAGTAAAATTGCGACCATCCAAGGGATTGCGCAGGCGGCTCTGGACGGTGTGGTGCCGGATTACACCACGGCACGGGCGATGGACGATGAAGCGCTGATCGAGCGGTTGATCACTTTGCGCGGTGTTGGCCGCTGGACGGTTGAGATGCTGCTGATCTACAGCCTGGAGCGGCAAGATATTTTGCCGGCGGATGACTTTGGGGTGCGTGAGGGGTATCGCCGGTTGAAGGGTCTGGAGGTGCAGCCGACGCGTAAGCAGATGGTGGAGATTGGCTTGGCGTGGCGTCCGTATCGGACGGTGGCTTCCTGGTATTTGTGGCGGATGACGGGCAAGTAGACCGCGTTATCGTTCATCGCGAGCAAGCCCGCTCCCACAAGGATTTTTGTGTACGCAGCATCTGTGCCCGACACATAGCCTGTGGGAGCGGGCTTGCCCGCGAAGGCGATTGCCCATTCACCGAATCACTCAAAGCCGATCACAACCCGGATTTCAACCGACTGAACGCCCGAATCAGCGCCCGATTGAACGCCTTGCCATTGTCATTCTTGCTATACAACGAAGCCCTCACCTGCGCCGACGGATACGTCCCCGGATCATTACGAATCGCCGGATCAATCAACCCGTCCGCCGCCGTAATCGCATTGGCGTAGTGAATGGTGTCGGTGATCGGCGCAATCACTTCGGGCGTCATCAGGTAATCCATCAACGCCAGCCCGGCCTCGGGGTGCGGTGCATCCTTGGGAATGACCATGGCGTCAAACCAGATCAACGTGCCCTCCTTCGGGATCCGGTAACTGAGCTTGAACGGTTTGTTCGCCGCCTCGGCCTGCCCGGCCGCGATGGCCACGTTGCCGTTCCACGACATCGCCACGCAGGTGTTGCCGTTGGCCAGGTCGCTGATGTTCAGGTCATTGTCGAAGTAGCGGATGTACGGCCGGATCTTCGCCAATTGTTGCTCGGCCAGTTTCAGGTCATCGAGGTTCTGGCGGTTGATGTCCAGCCCCATGTACTTCATGACCGCGGCGAAAACCTCGTTCGGATCGTTGAGCAGACTGACCCCGCAATCGGCAAATTTCGACACCACCGCCGGGTCGAACAGCATCGCCCAACTGTCCCGAGGTGCGTCGGGCAAACGCTGTTTGATCGCCTCTTCCTGATAGCCGACGCCGGTGGTGCCCCAGGCGTAGATGCCGGCATAACGATTGCCCGGATCGAACGCCGCCATGTGCTGGCGGAACTCCTCGCCGACGCCGGCAAAGTGCGGCAGCCGTTGCAGGTTCAGTGTTTGAATCGCCCCGCTCTGGATCGCCCGGGACAGGTGCTGCCCCGCCGTCAGCACCAGGTCATAACCGCTGCGGCCGGTCAGCAGTTTGGTCTCGGCAGTTTCAAGGGAGTCGAAGTGATCGACCACTACATGGATGCCGGTTTTCTTTTCGAAGTTGGTCAGGGTCTCCGGGGCCAGGTACTCGCCCCAGATGTACAGGTTCACCACCGGTTTCGCGGTGTCGGCGGCCTGCACACACAAGGGTGCAAGCACCAGCAATAACGCTTGAGTCAGTTTGTGCAGGCCCATGATTAAACTTCCTTCCTGTTACTGGAGGGGGCGGCGTATTGCGGCATGGTGATGCACGCGACATTGCCGCCACCGAGGAGGATTTCCCGGGAGTTTTCGATGCCGACGATTGTGTGCTTCGGGAACAATTCGGCGAGCGTCGCCTGCGCCGCCTGATCGTTTCGATCACCAAACAGCGGCACCACGATCGAAGAGTTGCCGGCGTAGTAATTGATGTACGACGCGCAGATTTGAGTCCCGGCCTGACGGGTATGGGTGCTGTCTTGCTGGTCCAGGCCTTCGGCTTCTTCAGCGGTCCACTCCAGCACATCCGGTTGCGGCAGCTTGTGCACGATCAACTCGCGGCCACGGCTGTCGCGGGTGCTGCGCAAAATGTCGTAGGCCTCTTGATAGATTTCCCACTGCGGGTCATCGCGATTATCGGTCCATTGCAGCACCACCTCGCCGGGGCGCACGAAGCAGGCGAGATCGTCGACGTGGCCGTCGGTTTCGTCGAACTTGCACCCTCGTGGCAACCAGATAATTTGCTCGGCACCGAGGTAATCGATCAGACGACTGGTCACTTCTTCCTTGCCCAGATGCTGGTTGCGATTGCGGTTGAGCAGGCATTGCTCGGTGGTGAGGATACTGCCCTGGCCGTCACTCTGGATTCCGCCCATCTCAGCAATCAACGTCGCGCGGTAACGGTCAAAGCGTTCGATTTCGAGGATTTTGCTGGCGATCTGATCGTCTTTGTCCCACGGGTAATACAAGCCGCCGTCGAGACCGCCATAGGCGTTGAATTCAAAATCGACGCCACGCACTTCGCCGCTGTCGTCGTTGACCACAAAGCACGGGCCACTGTCGCGGAACCAGGTGTCGTTGCACGTCATTTCCACCACTCGGACCTGAGGCGGCAACTGGCGGCGGGCGGTGGCGAATTGCGCGGCCGAAGCACACACCGTCACCGGTTCGCTCTGGGCAATGGCGGTGACGATCTGCACCCAGACTTTCTGCGCAGGCTTGGCACCGTTGCGCCAGACGTCGGTACGTTCCGGCCAGCCGAGCCAGCAACCGGCCTTGGTTTCGAATTCGCCGGGCAGGCGGAAGCCGTCGAGTTTCGGGGTGGAATCGAGCAAACGTGCCATGGTCAGACCTCATCAGCGGGGATTGGAGTGACCACAGGCTAAGGTCGTCGGCGCCCTCCTCGCCAACGATGATTATTTCGGAATACTTGAATTCAACTCATCAATCGATCAGCTGATCGTTGAACCACTCCAGCATCTGCGCCACGGCCGGACGCTCCAAACGCACCCGCTCACACACCAGTGCATATTGCCCGAGCGCGGTCATGCTGGCGGTGAATGGCCGGACCAGACGACCGCTGAGCAAGTCTTCCTGAGCCGTCAGATTGTCGCCCATGGCCACGCCCTGCCCTTGCGCCGCCGCTTCCAGCGCCAGGCCCGCGTGGGCGAAATACAGTTGGCGTTCGGGACGCTGATCGCCGGCATGACTGGTGAGCCAGGCGGTCCAGGTCTTGCCGTCCTGATCGTCGTGCAGCAGACAATGACGAACCAGATCCTTCGGGGTTTTCAGGGTGCCCTGGTTGAACAGGCCGGGGCTGCACACCGGGAAAAATTGCAACGCTGGCAAGGGCCGGACGAAGTACGCGCTGCTGTCGACCGGGCCGGTGCCGTAGGTGATTGCCAGATCGATGTCTTCACCTGGCGCAGTGGCGTCGATCGGTTGTTCGTAGAGGTGCAGCGTGATGTGCGGATAGCGCGCGTAGAAGTCCGTGAGCCGACTCATCAACCACTTCTGCGCCAGCTCGGCGGTGACCGCCAGGCGCAAGACCGCCAGCGACGACGGGTCGCGCAATTCATCGCAGGCCTCGCCGATCAGCTCGAAGGCGTGCTGCAGGCTTTGCATCAATCGCCCCGCGGCCATGGTCGGGCGGATTTGCCGACCTTCGCGGATGAACAAAGAGACGCCCAAGTGCTCTTCGAGCTGACGGATCTGATGGCTGACGGCGCTGTCGGTGACGCACAGCTCGGCGGCGGCCCGGCCGAAATGAGCGTGGCGGGCGGCGCATTCGAAGGTTCTGAGTGCTGCCAGGGAAGGCAATCGTCGCATGAGTTCAGCCCCGGTGATGAAGGCGACCATGCTGCCTTGGGCATGGGTCGGCGTCCAGCGAGACCGCGTTATCGTTCATCGCGAGCAGGCTCACTCCCACAGGGTTTTGTGAACACTGGAAGTCCAATGTAGGAGCGAGCCTGCTCGCGATGAGGCCAGCACATTCACCACAAATCCTGCGGCCCATCACCCTCCCTTATCCACCATGACATCCCCCAAAACCCGGCGCATGTTGGTGCCTCAACCGGAGGGATTCGCCATGCTCAACGCACTCAAACAGATCAACTCAACCTCAGCCTTCAACCGCTGGGCCGGTTTCGAAGTGACCGCCGCTGCGAGCGGCGAAGCCGAACTGACCCTGGCCTTTCGCGAAGCCGACATGGCGCAATATGCCGGCTTCCTGCACGCCGGCCTGATCGGCGCCCTGCTCGACACGGCTTGCGGATTCGCTGCCGGAACGGTCGCCGGCAACGTGCTGGCCTCGCACTTTTCGGTCAACTGCCTGGCACCCGCCGTCGGTGAAGTGTTCATCGCTCGGGGCCGCGTGGTGAAGGCCGGCAAGAAGCAGGTGTTCGCCCGCGCCGAGCTGTTCGCGCAAACCGGCGACCATTTGAAACTGGTGGCGACCGGCGATGCGATTCTGGTGCCGGTCGAAGTGCGCTGACGGTCTAGGCTGTCTTGGGTAACCCAACCTTTGTCGGAGGTTCCCATGCAGCTCGAAGGTTCCTGCCATTGCGGCGCTGTGTCGTTCAGTTTGACCAGCGCCCACCCCTACCCGTATCAACGTTGCTACTGCTCGATCTGCCGCAAGACTCAGGGCGGTGGCGGTTATTCGATCAATATTGCCGGTGACGCCGCTAGCCTGAAGGTTCGCGGGCGCAAGCACGTCGCGGTCTACCATGCGCAACTCAAGAACGAAGGCGACAAGCGTGCCCATCGCAGCAGCCTCGGACGACACTTCTGCTCGGTCTGCGGCTCGTGCCTGTGGGTGTATAGCCCCGAATGGCCGGAGCTGATTCACCCGTTCGCGTCGGCCATCGACACCCCGCTGCCGGTGCCGCCGCAACACACGCATTTGTTGCTCGACTCCAAGGCGCCGTGGGTGGAAGCCGACCTGCGTCCCGGGGACAAGCAGTTCGACGTCTATCCCGAAGAGTCCATCGCCGACTGGCATGAACGCCTGGGCTTGAGCCGCTAAAGCCGCTTCACAGTCTTTGACAGTTTCCCGACAAAGCTCTCAAGGATTGCCAGCCGGCAGCCGCCTAGCATGGGCGCATCCAACCTCCCCTCGGGTGCTCCCATGTTACGTTCGCTGTGTCTGTCGTTACCTTCGTTTTGCCTGCTCTTTCCCGCCGACTCGTTACGCGCTGAAGACTGGCAATACACCTTACGCGCCGGCGCCGCCAACGTGCCGCGTTACAGCGGCAGCGACGAGCGCGTGGTGGCGCCGCTGCTGGGCGGCAAGGTGGTCAGCCCGTATGGAATCTTTCTGGACTCTGAAAAGGGATTGGGCTGGGCGTTTGATGATGACGACTTCGGCCTGAGCGTGTACATCGGCGCGAGCGATGTGCGCAAGGATCGCAAAACCGGATTCAAAGGCTCGGATGAGCTGAACGGCATGGGCTCGATCAAGTCGCGGCCTGCGTTGGGTCTGGACGGGACCTATAACATGGGGCCAATCATTCTCGGTGCCAGTTTCGAACATGCGCGGGAAGAGGACGATGACGATCGCGACACTGGCTCTTCCTGGAATCGCCTGAAACTGAGTATCAGCGCGCCGTTGTATGAGGGTGACTACGGCAAGGTCGTGGGCAGTCTGAACAGTCAGTTTGGTGACAGTCATTACGTGCGCACCTGGTATGGCGTCAGCGCCGCCCAGGCTTCGCGCAGCCGTTTCAGGGCGCATGACACCCACGGCGGACTGGTGAGTCGCGGGGCGGCGTTGACCTGGTCGATGCCGATTGATGATCAGTGGAGTGTGTCGACAGTGCTGGCCGTGCAATATCTGGCGGGTGATGCGGCGGACAGTCCGATTGTCGAGCGGCGGATGCAGACCTCATTGGGTGGGCAGGTGCTGTACACCTTTTGATAATGCTTTGTTGCTGATGGCCTCTTCGCGGGCAAGCCTCGCTCCTACAGGGGTTTGTGTCGTTCGCGACTATTGTGAACTACCCATCTCCTGTAGGAGCGAGGCTTGCCCGCGAAGGCGTCAGTGAGAACAACACAATCAATCCTGATGCGCCCACGTCATGCGAAACGACGCTCCCCCCCAAGGCGAATCCCCCACTTCCACCTGCCCGCCATGGGATTGCGACACACGCCGCACCAACGCCAACCCCAACCCAAACCCACCCGTGCGACGATCTCGGCTGGCGTCGAGGCGTGAGAACGGTTCGAAGATTTTCTCGCGCCCGTCCACCGGCACACCCGGTCCATCATCGTTGACCCGCACTTCGTAGCGATCACCGGTACGGACCAACGACACCTCCACCCGCTCATCGGCATAACGAATGGCATTGCGCAGCAGGTTGATTACCGCGCGGGCCATAAAGCGCGGCTCGATGCGCACCTCCTCGACCTGACACTCGACAATCAACAACTGCACCCCGGCAGCCTCGGCCTCCAGGGCCACGCTACCGACCACGCTGTCCAGCCAACTGTTGGCCTGGATGTTTTCCCGAGTGATGACCGTGGCGCCGCGTTCAAGGCTGGCGTAGGTCAGCAGCTCGGAGACCATTTCTTCGAGTTCGCCAAGGTCGGCGTACATGTCGGCAATCAGTTCGCGGTTCTGGGTCGGATCGGTTTGTTGCTTGAGCTGATCGAGTTCGAATGACAAGCGGGCAATCGGCGTGCGCAACTCATGGGACACCGCGTTGGTCAGCTCGCGCTGATTGGCGATCAAGCCTTCGATGCGCGCCGCCATCAGGTTGAAGTGCCCGGACAGGTCACGAATGTTCGAGCGCTTGGACAGCTGGATCCGCGACGACAGGTCGTTATCGCCAAAACGTTCGGCCGCCAGGCGCAGCTTCTCCAGGTCTCGCCAATGCGGGCGTACCCAGAACATCAACACAAAACCGATCATCACCGCGATCATCAGATAGGCCGCGGCAATGTAGAACGGCATCAGACTGGGCTCAGCCGGCAGCTTGATGCTGAGCAGTTGCGAACCCTCGTCAATGCGTGAAATGAACTGCGTGTACTTGTCGCGAATCACCAGCAGCCCTTGGGCCAACTCGGCTTTCTCCTGATCGGTCAGGGACAGTTGACTGCTCTCGACCAGGCTCAGGCCCAAGCCATAGTGCGGGCGCACCGCTTCCAGTTCGCGCTCCCGGTCCGAGCCGTCCATATCGCGTAACTGCTCGGCGAGCGACCAGGCCTGGCCACGCACCGCCTCGCGGTTGTAGCTCTGCATCTGACCATCGAGAAGCGCATCGAACGTGCGCTCGACCGTTTGCAACCCCAGTACCAGGCCGACCGTCATCACCAGAAACAGCCCAAGAAATAACCGCAGCATTTACAGCTCCCACGCAAACGGATTGAACAGGTAACCCTTGCCCCAGATGGTCTTGATGCACACCGGTTCGCGCGGGTTGTCCTTGAGCTTGCCGCGCAACTTGCTGATGTAGACATCAACGCTGCGATTGAGACCGTCGAAGGCGATACCGCGCATGCGGTTGAGGATGTCGTCGCGGGACAGAATCTTGCCGGCGGCACTGGCCAGCAACCACAGCAGCTCGAACTCCATGGTGGTCATGTCGATGACCTCCCCCGACAACCGCACTTCGCGACAGCTGCGGTCGATGCTCAGGTTGCCGAACTCCAGGGCGCTGCACACGCTGCTGTCCGGCGCCTGACGCCGTTGCAACGCACGCAGGCGGGCCAGCAGCACCGGCGGTTTGATCGGCTTGATCACGTAGTCGTCGGCGCCGGACTCCAGGCCGAGGATGTGGTCGAGGTCGTCTTCCTTGGCGGTCAGGATGACGATCGGCGTGTCAGAGACGCTGCGGATCTCGCGGCACACGTGCAGGCCGCTCTGCCCCGGCAGCATCAGGTCGAGCACGACGATTTTCGGTTTGAATTCGAGGAACGCGGCCAACGCGAGGTCACCGCGGAGCACCTGGCGGACCTCAAAGCCATGTTGGGACAGGAAATGCGCGATCAGCCCGGCAAGCTTCTCGTCGTCTTCCACCAGCAATACTTTGCCAAAACCCAGGTTATCCATAACGACCGTCTGCCAACCCTTGTGTGAAGTGGGCGGCATTATGGCGCCAATCGGTGACGGGACGGTGAGGACGGGCAGCAAAAACCGGCCTCGGGGGCCGGTTTTCAGTGATCTTTCATACTCTTAAGAGTTTTTAACAATTCAGACGCAAAGATTTTCACGCCGCTGCCGGGACACCGCTGTGAAAACGGAACTCCACGTCCGGTGATTCGATCAGCTCCTGCTCGGCAGCGCGAACCCGGTCAATGACCTGGGCAATGTCCTTGGCATCACCGTATTGGTAAGCCAGTTTCAGGTAACCCTGGAAATGCCGCGCTTCGCTTTTCAGCAGGCCGAAATAGAACTTGCCCAGTTCTTCGTCCAGATGCGGCACCAGCGCCTCGAAACGCTCACAGCTGCGGGCCTCGATAAACGCGCCGACCACCAACGTGTCCACCAGCTTGACCGGCTCGTGGCTGCGCACCACTTTGCGCAAGCCAGAGGCATAACGCCCGGCGGACAGCTGACGCAGCTCGATCTTGCGCTTTTTCATCAGGCGCATGACCTGCTCGTGGTGCACCAGTTCTTCCCGGGCCAGGCGCGACATCAGGTTGATCAGGTCGACATGAGAGTGATACTTGGCGATCAGGCTCAACGCCGTGCTGGCCGCCTTGAACTCACAGTTCTTGTGGTCGATCAACAACGTTTCCTGATCGGCAAGCGCTGCCTGGACCCAGCCATCGGGGGTGCGGCAGCCGAGGAACTCGTGAATTTCGGGAAGGATCATGGGGCTCACGGAATAAAAGGTCTGAATCGAAGGGCGCCGATTATACCGGCCTGCCGCAAGACCACCAGTCGCCGCCGTTGATATGCATCAAGTACCGGGTTGGCGACGAACAACTATAGTTGTCCAACGCAGTATTTTTTACCTTCCTGGAGATCCCGATCATGCAAGCCATTCGCAGCATCCTGGTGGTCATCGAACCCGAACACTCAGAAAGCCTGGCGCTCAAACGGGCCAAACTGATTGCTGGCGTAACCCAGGCGCATCTGCATCTGCTGGTGTGCGATCGCAAGCATGACCATAGCGGCATGTTGGGCGTGCTCAAGGCAGCCCTGATCGAGGACGGCTACAGCGTCACCACCGAGCAGGCCTGGAATGAGAGCCTGCATGAAACCATCGTCGATGTGCAGCAGGCGGAAGGCTGCGGGCTGGTGGTCAAACAGCATTACCCCGACAGCCCGTTGAAAAAAGCGCTGCTGACCCCGGCGGACTGGAAACTGCTGCGTTATTGCCCGACGCCGGTGCTGCTCGTCAAAACCTCGAAACCCTGGACCGGCGGGGTCATTCTCGCGGCCATCGACGTCGGCAATACCGACGGCGACCACCGCACGTTGCACGCCGCGATCGTCGATCACGGTTACGACATCGCCAGCCTGGCAAAGGCCAAGTTACACGTGGTCAGCGCGCATCCGTCACCGATGCTGTCCGCGGCTGACCCGACGTTGCAGCTCAGCGAAACCATCGAGGCGCGCTATCGCGAGCAGTGCAGATCGTTCCAGGCCGAGTTCGATATCGATGATGAACACCTGCACATCGAGGAAGGCCCGGCGGATGTGTTGATTCCGTACATGGTCCACAAACTGCAGGCGGCAGTGACGGTGATCGGCACCGTGGCGCGGTCCGGGTTGTCCGGAGCGTTGATCGGGAATACGGCGGAGGTGGTGCTGGATGCGGTGGAGAGCGATGTGCTGGTGCTGAAGCCGGATGCAATCATGGATCATCTGGAAGAGATTGTGACTCAGCATTGAGATTTGCGGCGTCAGGTAGTACGCCTTCGCGGGCAAGCCTCGCTGCTACAGGTTTTGTTGATCACACCCGTTGTGTACGACACAAACCCTGTAGGAGCGAGGCTTGCCCGCGAAGCTCTTAATGTTCAGCCGCCAAAAGCGTCTTTCAGAAACCCCGGCGCAATGTAGCGCTGATAATGCGCCTCAGAGAGCAAAAAGAATTCCCGATCAATGGCGTCGCGCAGTTCCGGCAAGCTCCAGTCGCGAAACTCCGGCATCAGCACCATCCCGTAGGCTTCCAGATTGTTGATTACCCGCGCACCACGGGCGATCAGCTGATAAGCCCAGCAATATTCTGACTGATGCGGCACAAAGCGGATCTTGCGCTGTTCCAGTTGCAAGCGCAGGCGCTGGGGATCGAAAACCTCCAGCTTGCTGGCCATCACCTGGGACAACAGCTGCTCAAGACGCAGCCACACCGCGCGCTTTTCCTCCTCGTTGTAACCATTCCAGTTGATCACTTCATGGTGGAAACGCTTGCAGCCACGGCACACCAGATCACCGTAAACAGTGGAGCAGAGGCCGACGCAGGGGGTCTTGATGGTCTGATTGGGCATAGGTAGGCAAAACACGGGAAAGCAGAACAGGCCGGCATGTTAGCCCTTTGTCTAACATTGATCACCCCTCAATCTTGAGGGGCTAACTTACCTTTAATTTTTTTTTGCCGTAGAATCAGCCAGCCTTTTAAGGCGCCAATGTCCGTTAGAAGCTGTTTTCAAAGCGTCACGAGCACAGTCGTTCCTTCAGAGCGGTGTTGGCGAAGGGTTTTTCCAGCGGGGAAAAGCTCTACGCCAACCCTCATCAGCTCCCCGTTCTGCAGGCGTAAAACTTTGAAAGCAGCTTCTGTAAGGAATTGTCGGTAATTCTGGCTAAGTGGCCCACAACGCCACGCAGCGCATGAGTACGGCAATTTCGGGATGAGCGTCCCGGACACCCATTTGGGACCACTGATGAGGGTAATAACTGTGCTTGAAGCCTACCGCAAACATATCGAAGAGCGTGCAGCACTGGGTATCGTTCCCCAGCCGCTAAACGCCGAACAAACTGCAGGCCTGGTCGAGCTGCTGAAGAATCCCCCGGCTGGCGAAGAAGCTTTCCTCGTTGACCTGATCACCAATCGCATTCCGCCAGGTGTGGACGAAGCCGCCTATGTAAAGGCCGGTTTTCTCTCTGCCCTCGCCAAAGGCGAAGCAAAATCCCCTCTGATCGACAAGAAACGCGCTGTTGAACTGCTCGGCACCATGCAGGGCGGCTACAACATCGTGACCCTGGTCAACCTGCTGGACGACGCCGAACTGGCGCCAGTGGCTGCCAAAGAACTCAAGCACACCCTGCTGATGTTCGACGCCTTCCACGACGTCGCGGAAAAAGCCAAGAGCGGCAACGTTCACGCCAAAGGCGTGCTGCAATCCTGGGCTGACGGCGAGTGGTTCAAGAACCGCCCTGTGCTGGCCGACAAGATCAGCCTGCGCGTGTTCAAGGTCACCGGCGAAACCAACACCGACGACCTGTCCCCTGCCCCGGACGCCTGGTCCCGCCCGGACATCCCGCTGCACGCCCTGGCCATGCTGAAAATGGCCCGCGAAGGCATCGTGCCTGACGCCCAAGGCGTGACTGGCCCGATGAAGCAGATCGAAGAAATGCGCGGTCAAGGCTTCCCTATCGCCTACGTCGGTGACGTGGTCGGTACCGGTTCTTCGCGTAAATCCGCCACCAACTCGGTGTTGTGGTTCTTCGGCGACGACGTTCCTAACGTGCCGAACAAGCGTGCTGGCGGTTTCTGCTTCGGCAGCAAGATCGCTCCAATCTTCTACAACACTATGGAAGATGCGGGCGCACTGCCAATCGAATTCGACGTTACCAACATGAACATGGGCGACGTGATCGACCTGTACCCGCATGCTGGCAAAGTCTGCAAACACGGCACTGACGAAGTCCTGACCACCTTCGAAATGAAGACCCCGGTGCTGTTGGACGAAGTTCGTGCCGGCGGCCGTATCCCGCTGATCATCGGTCGCGGCCTGACCGACAAGGCGCGTGCCGAACTGGGCCTGGGCCCTACCGACCTGTTCAAACTGCCTGAAGCACCTGTCGACACCGGCAAAGGCTTCACCCTGGCACAGAAAATGGTCGGCAAGGCGTGCGGTCTGCCGGAAGGCAAAGGCGTTCGTCCTGGCACCTACTGCGAACCGAAGATGACCACCGTCGGTTCTCAGGACACCACCGGTCCTATGACCCGTGACGAACTGAAAGACCTGGCGTGCCTGGGCTTCTCGACCGATCTGGTAATGCAGTCCTTCTGCCACACTGCGGCCTATCCAAAGCCGATCGACGTGACCACCCACCACACCCTGCCAGACTTCATCATGACCCGCGGCGGCGTTTCCCTGCGTCCGGGCGACGGCATCATCCACAGCTGGCTGAACCGCATGCTGCTGCCGGACACCGTCGGTACCGGTGGTGACTCGCACACCCGTTTCCCGATGGGCATTTCGTTCCCGGCCGGTTCTGGCCTGGTAGCGTTCGCCGCCGCCACTGGCGTTATGCCGCTGGACATGCCGGAATCGATCCTGGTGCGCTTCAAAGGCAAAATGCAACCGGGCGTCACCCTGCGTGACCTGGTTCACGCCATTCCTTACTTCGCAATTCAGGCTGGCCTGCTGACCGTTGAGAAGAAAGGCAAGAAGAACGCCTTCTCCGGCCGCATCCTGGAAATCGAAGGCCTGGACAACCTGAGCATCGAGCAGGCTTTCGAGCTGTCCGACGCCTCGGCTGAACGTTCGGCTGCCGGTTGCACCATCAAGCTGTCGAAAGAGTCGATCACCGAGTACCTGAACTCCAACATCACCCTGCTGCGCTGGATGATCGGTGAAGGCTACGGCGATGCGCGTACCCTGGAACGTCGCGCTCAAGCGATGGAAGCCTGGGTTGCCAACCCTGAGCTGATGGTTGCCGATGCTGACGCCGAATACGCTGAAATCATCGAAATCGACCTGGCCGACATCAAAGAGCCTGTGCTCTGCGCGCCAAACGACCCGGACGACGCCCGTCTGCTGTCCAGCGTTGCTGGCGAGAAGATCGACGAAGTGTTCATCGGTTCGTGCATGACCAACATCGGTCACTTCCGCGCTGCCGGTAAACTGCTGGATCAGGTCAAGGGTCAGCTTCCAACCCGTCTGTGGCTGTCGCCGCCGACCAAGATGGACGCTCACCAGCTGACCGAAGAAGGCTACTACGGCATCTACGGCAAGGCCGGCGCACGCATGGAAATGCCAGGCTGCTCGCTGTGCATGGGTAACCAGGCACGTGTAGAGCCGAACTCCACCGTGGTGTCGACGTCGACCCGTAACTTCCCGAACCGTCTGGGTGACGGCGCGAACGTCTACCTGGCTTCGGCTGAGCTGGCGTCTGTTGCTTCCATCCTGGGTCGCCTGCCGACCGTCGAGGAGTACATGGAATACGCTGGCAAGATCGACAGCATGGCGGCCGACGTTTACCGCTATCTGTCCTTCGATCAGATCGCCGAGTTCCGTGAAGCTGCTGCGAACGCCAACATCCCGGTCGTTCAAGCCTAACGCTGCAACGCAATAAAAGACGCCGCCCATCGTGAGATGAGCGGCGTTTTTTTATGCCTGCAGGGTTCGCACTCTCCCCTGTGGGAGCGGGCTTGCTCGCGAATGCGGTGTGTCATTCAGCAGTTATGGTGACTGACACACCGCATTCGCGAGCAAGCCCGCTCCCACAGGTTATGTAGATGGATTGAGGGCTTGCTGCACTGCGCCGTCGACGCTCAAGCCACTGAGAATCACCTGCTCCAGTTCCTGCGTCGGTAACTGTGCGAGCACCGCTTTGGCTTCGTGCTTGAGCCGCGCCAGGATTAACAGCATGTCCAGCGCCCGCACCTGCAAAAAGAACGCTTCCAGCGCTTCGATGCTGGTGCCGTCCAGATCGGGGGATTCTTCCAGGCTGAGAATGACGGTATGCACCGGCGGCTGCGCGTGCCGGGCCAGATGCAGTGCACCGCCCAAAATGCGCTCCACGTTGGCAAAAAACAGCGCCTCGCTGGGCCTTACGATCAGCACGCCGGGGATTGCCCGGGCATCGGGATGGCGTTGCAGGTCGACATAATCATGACCGTCACCCATTTGCCCCAGTACCTGAATATCCGCCGAAGACATCTGTTTGAGCATCAGCACCACGCTGATCACCACCGCCACCAGCAAGCCGTCCAGCACGCCAAGCACCAACACGGCGGCCACCGCGCAAATCACCAGCAAACGGTCGCGACGCCAGATGAAATACCGACCCAATGGCTGCAGGCTCAAGCCGCGCGCCAGTGCATGAATGACGATGGCGGCCAGCACCGGCTCGGGCGTCAAGGCAATCCAGGGCAACACGGTCAAGACAATCAGCAACACCACCCCCGCCGCTACCGCACCGGCCAGGCGTGAACCGGCACCGGCCGCCTCATTGGCCGACGTCGCGGAGTAACCGGCGCCCGTCGGCATGCCATGGAACAGGCCTGACAGCAGATTGGCCGCACCGAGGGCCAGCAGATCGCGGTTCGAGGAAACCCGGTCACCATGCTTGAGTGCAAACGAGGTAATCGATCCATAGGATTCGGCATACAGAATCATCACCATGGCAAACGCCAATTCCCCCAGGTGCAGCCAGTCGGCAAACGGCAGCACCGGCAGGCGGGGCACTTCAAGGCTCAGGTCGATCACACCGATCAGTTTCACTCCGTAGGCCGGCAGGTTCAGCCATTGGCCGGCAGCAATGCCGAGCGCCACCACCAGCAGGCCTCCCGGTAATCGCCGAAAACGTGCGCACACCCACAACACCAGCAGCGCCACCGCTGCGACCAGCAAGCCAACCCGATTCCACTGCGGCCATTGCTCCAGCAATTGCGGCAGGAAACGGATCAGGTTGCCGTTGCTCAAGTGCACGTCAACGATGCTCGCCACTTGCTTGAAGATGATGGTCACGGCCAGCCCGAATGCAAAGCCGCGCAGTACCGGTTTGGCGATAAACGAGGTCGCGCTGCCGAGCTTGAACAGCCCGGCCAACAGGAAGAAACCACCGGTCACCAGCACCAGGCCGACCGCCAGGGTCATGCGCAGGCCTGAATCACCGTTGGCCAGCGTCGCGGTGGCGGCTGCCAGCACCGCTGCCGAGGATGAGGTCGCGGAAACAATGGCGAAACGACTGGTGCCGAACAGTCCGTAGCAAAGCAGCCCGGCAAACAACGCAATCACCCCCGCCTGGGGCGGCAGCGCGGCGATACTGGAATAGGCAACCGCTTCGGGCAATAACAAACCGGCAATCGACAAACCGGCCAGGACGTCGAGCCAGCGGTTAGGTGTATCGGCACGGGGTTGCACCGATGCGCCGTGGGCACCTGCCATAAAGCGTCTCCAGAGAAAGGGGCAATCCTGCGGCAAACGGTCTACGACGCGCTGATGCAGGCGCAAGCTTAGTCGCTAATCCCGGGCAACGGGTGCGCTGGGTCAGGAAGGTGAGTTCTGCTGCACAATAAAAAACGCCGCCCATCGAGAGATGAGCGGCGTTTTTTATGCCATGAACAAATGAGCGGCTCACGGCCTGGTCAACGTGAGGACCGAG
Organism: Pseudomonas sp. LBUM1669; assembly: GCF_059695705.1. Classification (NCBI taxonomy): domain Bacteria; kingdom Pseudomonadati; phylum Pseudomonadota; class Gammaproteobacteria; order Pseudomonadales; family Pseudomonadaceae; genus Pseudomonas; species Pseudomonas sp. LBUM1669. The sequence goes on from NZ_CP166784.1 coordinate 3,658,991, forward strand.
TCACTCCAATCGCGAACAGGCTCACTCCCACAAGGACCGCGCAGAACCTGTGGGAGCGGGCCTGCTCGCGAAAGCAGCCTCACAGCCCCAAAAGCATCTATCAGGCCGTCAGCGAATAGATCAACGCCGTAATCGCTACCAGGCCCACCGCCGTCACGAAGACATTGGACGCCTGACCTCGGAAGCGCGCCATCGCCGGCACTTTGCGGATTGCGTACATCGGCATCAGGAACAGGATCGCCGCGATGACCGGGCCGCCGAGGGTTTCGATCATGCCGAGGATGCTCGGGTTCAGGGTCGCGACAATCCAGCACACCACCAGCATGAACGCGGCGGTCATGCGGTCCAGCGTCTTGGGCGCCGGGCGTTTGCCGCTTTTCACGATCAGGCCTTTAAGCCCTTCGCTGGCGCCGATGTAGTGACCCAGGAACGATTTGGAAATGGCCACAAATGCAATCAAGGGCGCCGCAAAAGCGATGGTCGGGTTGCTGAAGTGGTTGGCCAGGTACGACAGGACCGACAGGTTCTGCGCCTTGGCTTCCGCCAGTTGCCCCGGCGACAGGGTCAGCACGCAGCTGAAGACGAAGAACAGCACCATCACCACCATCAAGATGTGGGCGCGGGACAGGATCTGCGAGCTGCGTTTTTCAGCGTGTTCGCCGTAACGACGTTTCTGGTCCACCGCAAACGCCGAGATGATCGGCGAGTGGTTGAACGAGAACACCATCACCGGAATCGCCAGCCACAAGGTGTGCAGCAGCGCCGAGGGTTCAGGCAGGGTCGACGCCGTGGCCAGGATGCCGCCGTTCCAGTGCGGGATCAGGAACACCGCGAGGAACAGCAGCGCCACAATGAACGGGTACACCATCAGGCTCATGGCCTTGACGATCACCTGCTCGCCGCAGCGCACCACGGCCAACAGGCCAAGGATCAGCACCAACGACAGCACGGCGCGCGGTGGCGGCATGATGTGCAGTTGATGCTCGAGGAAACTGCCCACGGTATTGGTCAGGGCCACGCTGTAGATCAGCAGGATCGGGAAGATCGCGAAGAAGTACAGCAAGGTGATCAGTGCACCGGCCTTGATGCCGAAGTGTTCTTCCACCACTTCGGTGATGTCCGCGCCTTCGCGTCCAGACAGCACGAAACGGGTCAGGCCACGGTGTGCATAGAAGGTCATGGGAAACGCCAATGCCGCCAGGATCAGCAACGGCCAGAAACCGCCCAGCCCCGCATTGATCGGCAAAAACAGAGTGCCGGCCCCGATGGCGGTGCCAAACAGGCCCAGCATCCAGGTGGTGTCATGGCGATTCCAGCTGGTGAGAGTCGCTGGTGTCGCCGCTACATAGCGTTCGTCGACGCTATTGGCCTGATCATTCATCCGGTGAGATCTCCGCATTCCGGTCATTTGCTACCCGGTCAGGACGAGTCGGAAAAATCCGACGGGCAGCGCCCTGGCCGAAACAGGGGCGCGATTGTCCGGGATTAATCAACAGAAGCAAAGACTTAGCTGAGGAGCGGTTATGCGGATCAGATTTCCTGGCGCTTTTACCAATTAGATGTTTTAAAACATCTATTTGATAAAGAAGAAGCGTCCTGTACTTTCAATCCTGACTGCTGACCGGCAGCCTTGATTGCGGAGTCCTCTCATGCCACTTGTTCGCGTCGATATCAAAAAGCATCAAGACCCTGTTTTCGCCAAACGTGTCGGGCAGTTGATTTACGCTGCCATGCACAGCGCCATTGGCGTGCCGGAAAACGATAACTTCCAGATTCTTGCCGAGCACGATGAACAGCATTTCATCTTTGATCCCGGCTACCTGGGCATCAATCGCACCGACAGCCTGGTGATGATTCAGATCACCCTGAGCGAAGGCCGCACCGTCGAGCAGAAAAAACTCCTCTATAAAACCATCGCCGAGAGCCTCAACACGGAACTGGCGGTGCGCCTGGAAGATGTGTTTATCAATCTGGTGGAGGTGAAGAAAGAGAACTGGTCGTTTGGCAACGGCATTGCTCAATACGCCCTTTGAGCGGCCTGACACGCGACCCACTGCCCCCTATGATGCAGTCACCCATACACTCTCAACACCTGTGAGCCGCCATGCCTCGAGTCTCCCGTAAACAAGCCGAACTCAACCGCGAGATTATCGTTGAAGCCGCCACACGCCTGTTTCGCGAGCGCGGCCTGCACGGGATCAGCGTTGTCGATGTGATGGGCGCGGCCGGCCTGACCCATGGCGGGTTCTACGGCCATTTCGATTCCAAGGAAGCGCTGGCGAAGGAGGCCTGCACTCGGGCGTTCACCCAGTCGATGGAACGCTGGAAACAGAAAATCGACGCCAACGATGACAACGTCTCGGCCCGCGCGAGCATCATCGCGCCCTACCTGTCGGCGGCCAATCGCGACAATCCGGGCGAAAGCTGCCCGGTCACGGCGTTTGCCGGCGACATGTGCCATGAAACCGCCGAAAGCGGCTTGCACCAGACCTACACCGAAGGGCTGGAAGCTTTGTTGCAGATGCTCACCCCTTTGATGGGTTCGGATCAGCCCGAAGCCAATCGCCAACAAGCCTTGGTGGATTATTCCTTGATGGTTGGCGCGCTGACCCTGGCCCGCGCCACGCGGGGGGATGAACTGTCTGATGAGATTCTCGACGCCGCCCGCCATTTTCTGACCTCGCAAGGTGAATCAGTCTGATCAACGGCGTGTGCAATCCCCTGTCGTTGCTAAACTCCTCTGGAATCAGCAATCTGAAGCAACTTTCGAGAACCGACATTCCGATGCCCACAGGAGCCCAGCATGCCTGCAACCGTTCTGGTACTGGTTGAAACCATCAATGATTACTTGCCGATTCTCGAACATCAGGGCTTTCACCTGATTCTGGCCCCGACGCCGGCCGAGCGCGCCGCCGCCATCACACGGCATGGCCCTCAGATTGATGCGGTACTGACTCGCGGTCCATTGGGCCTTTACGCCGATGAAATCGCCGCCCTGCCCAACCTCAAAATCATCTGCGTGATCGGCGCCGGTTACGAACACGTCGACCTGCAAGCCGCCGCCGACCGAGACATCACCGTCACCAATGGCGCCGGCGTCAACGCCTCTTCAGTCGCCGACCATGCCATGGCGATGTTGCTGGCGCTGGTTCGTGATATTCCCCGTTGCGACGCCGCTGTACGCCGTGGCGAGTGGCCGAAGATCATGCGCCCCTCCCTGGCCGGCAAACGCCTGGGGATCCTCGGCCTCGGCGCGGTCGGCATGGCCATTGCGAAACGCGCTGCCGGCTTCGACATGACCGTGAGTTACCACAACCGCCAGCATCGCAGCGACGTCCCTTATACCTTCTGCTCGACGCCCACCGAACTGGCCCGTGCTTCGGACTTTTTGATCGTTGCCACGCCCGGCGGCCTGGGCACCAGACACCTGATCAATAAACACGTCCTCGACGCCCTGGGCCCCAAGGGGTTCGTCGTGAACATCGCTCGAGCCTCGGTGATCGCCACGGCAGATCTGGTCAGCGCACTTGAACAGCGACGCATTGCCGGTGCCGCCCTGGATGTGTTCGATGCCGAGCCTCATGTGCCGGATGCATTCAAGGCGCTGACCAACGTGATCCTGACGCCGCATGTCGCAGGGTTGTCTCCGGAGGCCACGCAAGGCACCGTGGAGCTGGTGGGTCGCAACCTGGTGGCATTCTTCTCCGGCAGTCCCGTGTTGACGCCCATTGCCCTGCCGGCCTCACCGAGCAACGTTGCGCCCTGAGGGTCATTCAAACAGGTGTATCAAAAGCAATGATTGCCCGGCAACACGCTCACCTATAAGGGCCGTTCGTGGTTGTGGGTGCCAGGTGCGCGCATTAGATTAGCCAATAATCGCAGGCCTCCAGAATAAGCAGAAGGGATAAGCATGGCGCTTACTGACCAGTCCACCCGTATCCGCACCGGCGAAGAACTCGACGCCAGCCTGATCGATCCGTACCTCAAGGCCCATATTCCGGGCTTGAGTGGCTTGCCTCAGATCAGCCAGTTTCCGGGCGGTGCGTCGAACCTGACCTACCTGCTGGAATACCCGGAGCAGGAGTTCGTCCTGCGTCGGCCGCCGTTTGGCCACAAAGCCAAGTCCGCACACGACATGGGCCGCGAATTTCGCATCCTCAATCAGCTGCGTGACGGTTTTCCGTATTGCCCCAAGGCCTATGTGCACTGCACCGACGAATCGGTGATCGGCGCCGAGTTCTACGTGATGGAACGGGTCAACGGGATCATCCTGCGCTCTGAACTGCCACCGGAACTGGGCCTGGACTCGGCGCAAACCGAAGCCTTGTGCAAAAGCTTCATCGACAAGTTCGTTGAACTGCATCGGGTCGACTACAAGGCCTATGGCCTGGGCGACCTGGGCAAGCCCGAAGGCTATGTGGCGCGGCAGATCAAGGGCTGGAGTGATCGCTACGAAAAAGCCCTGACGCCGGACGCGCCGAAGTGGGAAGCGGTCAAGGCCTGGCTCAACGACAAGATGCCGGCCGATCACCCGACCTCCAGCATCGTCCACAACGACTACCGCTTCGACAATGTGATCCTCGACCCGAACAACCCGATGCAAATCATCGGCGTGCTCGACTGGGAACTCACCACCCTCGGCGACCCGTTGATGGACCTGGGCAACACCCTCGCCTACTGGATCGAAGCCGCAGACCCGGCGCCGGTGCAACTAATGCGTCGTCAGCCGAGCCACGCCCCGGGCATGCTGACCCGCCGCGAATTCGTCGATTACTACGCCGAGCGCTCCGGCATCCAGATCGACAATTTCGACTTCTACTACACCTACGGCCTCTTCCGCCTGGCCGGCATCGTGCAGCAGATCTACTACCGCTTCTTCCACGGTCAGACCCAGGACAAACGCTTCGCGCAGTTCATTCACATGAACAAACTGCTGGAGCAGATGAGTTTGCAGGTCATCCAGAAATCCAGCCTTTGATTACGCCCCTGGCCCGATAACAAGACTTTTTATAAAGGAATCCCATGTCCAAGACTCAGTTGTTCGACCTCGACGGCAAGATCGCTTTCGTCTCCGGCGCCAGCCGTGGCATCGGTGAAGCCATTGCCAAACTCCTGGCCCAGCAAGGCGCCCACGTTATCGTCTCGAGCCGCAAGCTTGACGGCTGCCAACACGTGGCCGACGCCATCATCGCCGCCGGCGGCAAAGCCACCGCTGTCGCTTGCCACATCGGAGAAATGGAACAGATCAGCCAGGTCTTCGCCGGCATCAAGGAACAGTTCGGGCGCCTGGACATCCTGGTCAACAACGCCGCGACCAACCCACAGTTCTGCAACGTACTGGACACCGACCTCAGCGCTTTCCAGAAAACCGTCGACGTCAACATCCGCGGCTACTTCTTCATGTCGGTAGAAGCCGGCAAACTGATGCGCGAAAACGGCGGCGGCAGCATCATCAACGTTGCCTCGATCAACGGCATCTCGCCGGGCATCTTCCAGGGCATCTACTCGGTGACCAAGGCCGCCGTGATCAACATGACCAAGGTGTTCGCCAAGGAGTGCGCGCAGTTCGGCATCCGCTGCAACGCCCTGCTGCCTGGCCTGACCGACACCAAGTTCGCGTCGGCCCTGGTGAAGAACGACGCGATCTTGAAGACCGCGTTGCAGCAGATCCCACTCAAGCGCGTAGCGGATCCGAGCGAGATGGCCGGTGCGGTGCTGTACCTCGCCAGCGATGCGTCGAGCTACACGACCGGGGTTTCGTTGAATGTGGATGGCGGGTTCTTGTCCTGATTTACGGCTCAGATGAACAAAAGGCAGCCTCAGGGCTGCCTTTTGCCGAGCAAGTCCCGGCTCACTCTTTACGCAACAGCACCCTCGTCACACGCCGCTCTTCGACCTCGACAACGGTCATGCTCCACTCCTGCCAATTGAGCTTGTCTCCAATGACCGGCAGACGATCCAGCAAACTCATGACCAACCCTGCGAGCGTCTGATAGTCATCGGTCGCTTTAGCCTGGAAGCCAATGTGTTCGCGAATCTGGCTGAGATTCAGCGCACCGCTGACGAGGAAACCTCCCTCCTCGGCAACGATGTTCGGGCCTCCAATTTCACTGGCATCCGGCAGCTCACCCGCGATGGATTCGAGGATGTCAGTCATGGTCAGAATACCCATGAAGTCACCAAACTCGTTCACCACGAAAGCGATGTGAGTCGACTCTTTGCGCATCTGTTCCAGTGCGTTGAGAATCGTGAAGCTGTCCAGCAAGTTGATGGCCTGGCGGGCAATGGTTTCAAGGTTGGGCTGGTTACCGGCCAACAGCTCTTTGAGCAGCTCCTTCTTGTGGACGAAGCCCAAAGGCTCATCAACGCGTCCCTCGCGGATCAACGGCAATCTGGAGTACGGCGAGTGCATCAGCAAGGTGCGGATGTCTTCTGCGGAATCGGCCAGGTCAATGTGGTCGATTTCCGCACGTGGGGTCATGACCCCGCGTATAGGGCGTTCCGCCAACTGCAGCACGCCACTGATCATGACGCGCTCCCGTCGATGGAAAACCTGCTCGGCCTCTGCGCCTGACAGCATGTCAGCGATTTCCTCGCCGACTTCATCGGCCCCCAACTTGTGGCCACCCAGCAAACGCAAAACGGCATGCGCGGTACGCTCACGCATAGGGCGATGACCTTGGACGCTCTTCTTGCGGCGTGAGCGAGCCACCTGGTTGAACACTTCGATCAGGATCGAGAAGCCGATCGCTGCGTAGAGATAGCCTTTCGGAATGTGGAAGCCAAGGCCCTCAGCGGTGAGGCTGAAGCCGATCATCATCAAGAAGCCCAGGCAGAGCATGATGACGGTGGGGTGCCCGTTGACGAAGTTGGTCAATGGCTTGCTCGCGATGATCATCAAGCCAATGGAGAAAATCACCGCGATCATCATGATCGACAAGTGTTCCACCATGCCCACGGCAGTGATCACAGCGTCCAGCGAGAAGACGGCATCCAGCACCACAATTTGCGCAACGATAGGCCAGAACATCGCATAGGCCGCATTGCCTGAGCGTTGTGTCACATGCCCTTCAAGTCGCTCATGCAACTCCATGGTTGCCTTGAACAACAAGAACACACCACCGAACAGCATGATCAAATCCCGACCCGAGAACGTCTTGTCGAAGACCTCGAACAAAGGTTCGGTCAGGGTGACCATCCAGGAGATGCTGGCCAGTAAGCCAAGACGCATCAGCAACGCAAGGGACAGCCCGATGACACGCGCACGATCCCGCTGCTCTGGCGGTAGCTTGTCAGCCAGGATGGCAATGAACACAAGGTTATCGATACCGAGCACCAGCTCCAGCACGATCAGGGTCAGCAGGCCAAGCCATGCCGTGGGATCAGCAATCCATTCCATAGGAATTATTCAGTCTCTCGTAGAGTGGGGGCGAATGAGTGAATGGCAGGGACACACGAACGCCCGCTCGACGGAGCGGATTTGATGTTCAGGGCGAAAGGCACAAGAAAGAAAGGTTTCACCGAGCGTCGGCAAGGAGGTGAAGCCTTGGAGATGACACGGGACGTCTTGCAGAAGGACATCGCCGAGCGACCTGCAGCAGGGATTTCGAGGTCAAGCGATATTAGAAAACGAGACCTGCGCCGAATAGCGGAGACCGAATTGAAACAGGGTGTGGATTGAAAATAGCGACTGGGAGGCTCCAGAAGGGTGTTCATATAGACCTGAAATAAATTGGGGATGAGATCCTACAATGTTTCGGATCGCCTCATACGAGACGATTTATTTCAGAATCTGACAGAGCGGCAGTAGAGATCGGGAATGGCGGTGCACCGAATTTTGCCAATAGCGCCTCGCAACCTCTCCGAAACAAGGCCGACAAACGAATTATTATTCCACTAATTGCATTTGGAGAATTTATATTCCATAAATAGCCTTCCAAAAACAAAAACCCCAAAAAGGCCCCCAGCTATGCGCGAACTCGGTATTGGACTCATCGGCACAGGATTCATGGGCCGCGCCCACGCCCTGGCCTTTCGCAACGTCAGCGCGGTGTTCGAGCTCCCACTGAATCTCAGACTGGCCGCCCTCGCCGACGCCGATCCACACCGCGCAAGGCACTGCGCCGACGCCTGGGGTTTCGAAACCGCTCACACCGACTGGCAACAGCTGATCGATGACCCGAAGGTCAATCTGGTCGCGATCACCACACCCAATCACCTCCACTACCCCATGGCCATGGCCGCCCTCGCGGCTGGCAAAGCGGTGTATTGCGAGAAGCCTCTGGCGGTGAATCTGCAGCAAGCCAACGCCATGCGTCAGGCCGCCAACGCCGCGGGCGTCGTGACGCGGGTGGGTTACAACTATCAGCACAACCCGATGATCCGGCTGGCCCAGGAGCTGATCGACAGCGGCAAACTGGGGCAGATCATCAGTTTTCAGGGCGAATTCAGCGAAGATTTCATGGCCGATCCTGCGTCGCCGTGGTCGTGGCGCTGCGATGCCGAGCACGCAGGCGGCGCGCTGGCGGATCTGGGCAGTCATTTACTGGCGATGGCGCGCTATCTGGTGGGCGAGGTCGAATCGGTGTGCGCCGACGCTCAAACCGTACACCGGCTGCGTCCTGCGACGGCTGGCAGCCAGGAGCAACGGCACATTGCGGTCGACGATCAGGTCCACGCGCTGCTGCGGTTTACCAACGGCGCACGCGGTACATTCAGCAGCAGTTGGCTCAAGCATGGCTACAAGAACCACCTGAGTTTCGAAATCAGCGGCACGGAAGGCACGCTGGCGTTCGACCAGGAGCGCTTGAACGAGCTGCGGCTGTATCGCGCCGGCCAGGACGGCTTCCAGCGCTTGCTCGCGGGGCCGAACCTGCCGGGTTACGCGGCATTCAGCCCGGCTGCGGGTCATCAGTTGGGATACAACGAACTCAAGACGCTGGAAGTACATGACGTGGTGATGGCCCTGGCCGGCCTTTCACAGGGTGGGACTGACTTTGAGCAAGCGTGGGAAGTGGAACGTCTGGCGACAGCGATCCGGTTGGCGGCAAGCGAATCACGCTGGGTCAGGATCGAGGACGTCTGAGGTTCAGGCGCCCACGGGTTTCGGCACCGGTGAGGGTGCCGGGTCAAATCCGTACTCAACGCGACGAAGAAAGCAACGATGCGGTCGCTCAGACCTACTGAGTGACGCAACGGGTCAGCGTCGTTTGCCGGGTCACTTCCTCCGTCACTCTCGCGTCGCCCATCACATCGGTTTGTTCATTGGTTTCACACGTGCGCTGCGGTACAGGCGGTGGAGCGGCGGGCGGTGGAGGTGGCGGACTGGCGCAACCGCTGAGAATCGCTACGCAGAAGGCGAGCGACAGAGGCGAAAAAGCACGTTTCCCAAGGCTGTTCATAGGCTGTCTCGCGATAAGTCATCGACACTTTCCGCGACCCGACACCCCTGCCGCGAAGCCGCGGACTGGTCACAGAAAATAATACCCTCGCATTTCTTATAGTCTAGTCAGCTGCCAATGCCAGCAAATGAGGCACTTAGCCCCTTTTCAACGCTGAAAAACGACAGTTCCTACGAAACTGCATCCGACCGCCGATCCAGACTATTGCTCTCAAGCTCATAACGCAGCTCCTCAATCAACGCCGTAACCGCTTCCGGGGTCCTGAGGTGCGCGACATTCAACCCACTGACCACCAGATCCACCTGCCCCGACACCGGGTGATACAGTTTCACCGTCACCGAGTTGTCACCCGATACGCTGCATTCACAAGCCAGCGGGGAAAAGTGCTGTTCCAGTTGCGCGCGCAATTGCGTCAGATAAATCATTACGATTCACCCATGGGCCGGCTGACCCCATCGACTGAAAACCTGTTGAATTGGCCAAGCATGCGACTGTTCCTTAAGCTTTTTCGTAGAGGACACGACACCGGTCAAGGACCCGTGTCGCACCCTTACAGACTAAGAATTGTCAGCGCCCGCCAGAACATCTATTTGCACTGCCCCATCTAGTGCATTTGCACCTTATCGCTGCCCCTTCGGCCTCCACTCGCTGGAGAACAAACCGCGCTCCCGCGCCCACACAATCGCCTCGCTGCGACTGTGCACATCAAGCTTGGAATACACCGTCGACACATGATTGCGCACCGTGTTCGGTGCCAGTTTCAGGCGTGCTGCGATTTCCTTGTCCGCCAGGCCTTCGCAGATCAGGCCGAGCACATCGCGCTCGCGGGCGGTCAGGTCGGTGAAGGACACGCTGGGCAACTGCGGCGAGTTGATGTTCTTCACGTTGGCGAGTTTTTCGATCAGCGTGCGGGTAAACCAGGAAGCGTCTTTCATCACCTCCTCGATCGCCGACACCAGTTCCAGCTCGGTGCGCTTGCGTTCGGTGATGTTCATCAACACCAGCAGGTAGCACGGGTTGTCCTGAATGTTCACGGTGTCGGCCGACACGGTGCAGTCAATCAAGGTCGAGTCTTTACGGCGGACTTTGACGTCAACCCGATCCAGGCTTCCGGCCTTTTCCAGTGCCGCAAACAGGCGGGTGCGCGCGCCTTTGTCGTCGATAAAGTCGAGCTCGATAACGGTTTTGCCAAGCACTTCTTCACTGGGGTACGCGAGGGTGTCCAGGAAGGCTTCGTTGACGTCGATCACCACCTGATCCCGGGCATCGCAGACCAATGTCGGCACGGGCGTCAGGCGAAACGCCTTGGCAAACCGCTCCTCGCTCTGGCGCAGGGCAACCTCGGCCTTGTACCGCGGCTCCATGTCAACGAAGGAAAACAGCATGCAGTCTTCCTCGTTGAACTCCAACGGTTGACCGGCGACGATCACTTGCTTGCTGCCGCCGTCAGGCAATTTCAGCTCGGCCTGCATCTGCGGGATCGTGGCGTGCTTGCGTAGACGCTCGATGGCCAGGTCTTTTTTTTCGGCCCCATCCAGAATGTCCAGCTCATAGGTCGAAACCCCGATCACCTGGTCGCGGGTATAGCCGGTCATTTCCAGGAAGCCCGCATTGACCTTGATGTAACGCAAATCGCTGAGACGACAGATCACCGCCGGTGCCGGATTGGCGTTGAAGGTCTTTTCGAAACGCTGCTCGGCGCTGGCCCATTCCGTGACATCGTCCATGATCAACACCAGCGACTCCGGCTCGCCGGCGCTATCGGCCAGCACCATGCTGCGCACGTTGTGAACCCAGGTGCGATCTTCGTCGTCAGTCGGCGTCACCTCAACCAGCACATCGGCGAACGTCTCGCCCTTGGCGACGCGGCTGAGCGGGTAGTTTTCCGGCGGTACCGGGTGATTATTGCGATAACGCAAGGCAAAGCGCTTGGCGTACTCCCTGGCATTGACACCCAACTCGCCGATCCGACTGACGCCATGCATCGCCAACGCGGCGTCATTGGCCCACAGGATGGTCTGATCGAGCTCCAGCAGAATCACCCCATCGGACAAACCGGCGATGATCTGCTGCAACTGACGGCGATTGGTTTCGGTGGTCAGGACGTCCTGGCTCATTGGATCTCCAAGGTTGCGGCGGCGCAGTGACGCGCCGCCCTGTGAAGACTACGACCGCAGGGGGGTGGGATAGTGCAAAGCACCTGAAGCGGCCTTGGCTGCGCAGCCGTTGTGAAATCAGGCTATGCGGTGTTTCAGGTAAACCGCGATCACAGGTTTTACGACGGCTTCGCCGCCGAACGCAGCCGCGCAAGCTCGACAGCGGCTACAGCGACCGGGCGAGTCGTTCGGCGAGGGCTTTGGCCTGGCTGGCCACGTCGGTGACGGCCGTGCTTTCCCACCACATGCCGCGCAACGGCGGGCCCATGGCGAACAGGCGTTGGGCGACCTGTCCGTCAGCGTCCAGCACAGCGCCATCAACCGCCGCTGCAATCCCCAACGCCAATGGCCCCGGACGAATCAACCCGCGCGCCAGCAGTTGCTGCGGCAGCGGTCGGGCCACCCGGCGCCAGTCGTATTCGATGCCGCTGGAATTGATCAACGCCGCGCCGCTGACCACCGTGCTTTCAACCTCGCCACGACGGCGGATGCGGATGCTCACCCGCCCCTCGACCGTCGATTCCAGCCCTTTGAACGACGCCGCCTGAATCCGCAACCGCCCTTCCTTGTGCAGCCGTGCCACCAGCTCGGCACTCAACGGCGGCGAGCGGTGGTGATGGCTTTCCCACCAGGGCCTCACGTGCCGCACAAACTGTCGACGCTGTGCGTCCGTCGCCTGATTCCACAACCGGCCAATATGCGCCCGCACCGTGTCGAGCGGTGCCTGCCAGTCGATGCCTTGAGCGAGGGCGTCCTGGCAATGCCGGCGCAGTTCGCGCACCAGCTGACGAGGCGTGCGAATGCTCGGATCCTCGGCGAGAAAATCCACCCAGGCCGGCGGTTGCCGGCGCACGTGCGGCAGCAAACCGTGCCGGGAAAACACTTCGATCGGCCCGCGATGCCCGGCCTGCTCCAGCGACACCACGGCATCGACCATGGTCAGGCCCGAACCGATGATCAACACCGTCGACTGCGGGTCCAGCTGGCGCATGGCCGCGACATCCCACGGATCCAGCGCCGCCGCGTTCAAACCGCTGGATTCGGTCTGCGGTGTGCGCGCAGCGGGAAACATCCCCGTGGCCAGTACCGCGTAAGCGCCTTGCAAACGTTGCCCGTCACTCAGGGTCAGCAGCACCGAGTCGTCCCGGGTTTGCAGATCAACCACCTCGGCCCGCACATGCTCGACCGTCGAACGGTTCACCGCCCCCACCGCTTGCGCCTCTGCCAGACGCTGCTGCACGTACACCCCGAACAGGCCCCGGGGCGGGAACAACTCGCTGACTGGCACATGTTGCTCATCGGACTCCAGCCAGCCACCCGCCGCGATGTGCCCGGTCAGCCATTGGGTCAGGTCGTCGGCGTTGTCCGGGTCAACACTCATGCGCGCGGCATTGCCGTTGAGCGTATGGCCCAGCTCGACCGCGCTGTACGCCTCGCCCCGGCCGAGTTCGGCGCGCGGCTCGATCACCAGCACCGAACGCTTGCCAGGCAATCGCAACAACTGCGCCGCCAGCATCGTGCCGCTAAGGCCGCCGCCGACGATCAGGATGTCCGCATGGCGGATGGCGTCGGTCGCCTGTGCGCGTTGGGTTTGAGTCATGGCGTTCTCACCGGTCAATGTTTGCCTGAATAGAAATCGTGCAGATCGCCCCGCGCCAGCAACGACTCGCTGCTCCCGGACAGCACCACTCGGCCGGTATCGAGGACGTAGGCCGTCGATGCGTAGTTCAGTGTCACGTTAATGTGTTGCTCGGCAATCAGGAAGCTCACCTGCTCGTCACGATTGAGTTGCGCGACGATCTCGAAAATCTCCTGGACGATAATAGGCGCCAAACCCATGGAAGGTTCATCAAGCAGTACCAAAGTAGGACGCGTCATCAACGCCGGTAAAGTAGAACGTCTTGTCGTCGATTTGCGCCGTGTCTTGATCGATGCGAATGCGGGTTTCGAAAGCGCCAGTTGTTGCTTTTGGATTGGGAGAAAGCACTGCCGAATCGGCAGCCCTTCAGGACGTTGCCGAAGTCATGATTGCGCTGGAGTTGTCATGAGCCGACTCCGGCATTCTGGTGAATACACCAGAGCTTCAGCAGACGTCGCACCTTAACTTGATTCGGTTATATTTCAACAGGTTAGGATACTTATCAGAGAAACACTTGCAGCTTAAAAACAGTAATGTATTTGTCCTGTGTTGACCGGCGAACAGTCAGATCACCACGTTACGAACGAACCGCGCAGCCACCGGCCCATCGTTGCGATAGGCATGGGGCTGGTTGCTGGGGAACATGAAAAACTCACCGGCAGCAATGTGCTGCGGCGTATCGCCCAGCATCAACGTCAGGCAGCCTTCGAACACATAGATCTGCTCACTCCACCCCTCCGCATCCGGTTGCGACGGATAAACCTCCCCCGGTTGCAGGCACCACTCCCACTGTTCCACCTCGCGGGTGGCGGTGGCCTTGGACAGCAAGACGGCTTTGCTGCCAGGAATTTTTCCGGCCCAGGCCACTTCGTTGATGCGGCTCGGGTCGCGGGCATCCGGGGCTTGAATCAGATCGCTGAACGCCACGTCCAGCGCTTCGGCCACGCGGTCGAGGGTGGTCAGGCTGACGTTCTTCTCGCCGGCCTCGATCGCCACCAGCATGCGCCGGCTGACCCCGGACTTTTCGGCCAGCGCGGCCTGGCTCATGTCGGCGGCATGGCGCAGGCGTCGGACGTTCTGGCTGACGTGCTGAAGGACCGAAGCCCGCGGGGTAGAATCTTTGTGCACTATATTGCTCACTCGGTGGGGTTGGGCAGTATACTGCGCAACATTCGGCGCATTGTGCGTCGCCCTCAGGTAGCGCGCAAGGTCATGACGTCTGTGAACGCCTCTCCCACTTCTCCCCGTTTCTCGCGGTTCAGCAAGGCCGAGTGCGTGCTGGTGCTGATCACCATGGTCTGGGGCGGGACATTCTTGCTGGTGCAGCATGCAATGACCGTCAGCGGACCGATGTTTTTTGTCGGCCTGCGCTTTGCCGCAGCAGCAATCATTGTTGCGTTGTTCTCCTGGCGTCACCTGCGAGACCTGACCCTGTTCGAACTCAAGGCCGGTGCCTTTATCGGCGTGGCGATCATGCTCGGTTACGGCTTGCAGACCGTGGGTTTGCAAAGCATTCCCAGCAGTCAGTCGGCGTTTATTACCGCACTGTACGTGCCCTTTGTGCCGTTGCTGCAATGGCTGGTGCTGGGGCGGCGTCCGGGGCTGATGCCAAGCCTCGGGATCATGCTGGCGTTTACCGGGTTGATGTTGCTGTCCGGGCCTGCGGGCGCTTCGTTAAATTTCAGTCCGGGTGAAATCGCCACGTTGATCAGTGCGGTCGCGATTGCGGCGGAGATCATTCTGATCAGCACCTATGCCGGTCAAGTCGATGTGCGCCGGGTGACGGTGGTGCAATTGGCGACGACATCGGTGCTGGCGTTCCTGATGGTGGTGCCGACTCAGGAAGTGATTCCGGATTTCTCGTGGCTGTTGCTGTGCAGCGCGTTGGGCCTGGGTGCCGCGAGCGCGGCGATCCAGGTGGCGATGAACTGGGCACAGCAGAGTGTCTCGCCGACTCGGGCGACGTTGATTTATGCGGGTGAGCCGGTGTGGGCCGGGATTGTCGGAAGGATCGCCGGGGAGCGGTTGCCGGCGATTGCACTGGTGGGTGCGGGGTTGATTGTGGCGGCGGTGATTGTGAGTGAGTTGAAGACCAAGGGTAAAGCGGCTGCGACCGAAGAAGAGTTGGAACAGGAAACCCAAGGTTAAGCTTCAAGATTTTCAGTGCCTGCCATATTGCCTTCGCGGGCAAGCCTCGCTCCTACAGATTTTGTGTCGATACCCGAACTTGCGAACGACGCAAAACCCGTAGGAGCGAGGCTTGCCCGCGAAGGGGCCGGACCTGCCAAAAACATACCTTTCAAACAGTGTAAATCAGGCTTTTCCCATCTACCTTTGTAGGATTCTGCGACAGCTTCGCGTTTGGTGATCCGGGAGCTGGCACGTATGATGCTTCACAAACTTCCGCAGATTAGAAGCCTATGTCCCTGATAGTTCTACTGCTTCTGCCTTTTATCGGCAGCTGTCTGGCGGCTTTGCTGCCACACAACGCGCGTAATACCGAATCTTTGTTGGCTGGCCTGGTGGCTTTGATTGGCACCATCCAGGTTGCCCTCTTGTACCCGCAAATCGCCGATGGCGGCGTCATTCGTGAAGAATTCTTCTGGTTGCCCAGCCTGGGCCTGAACTTCGTTCTGCGCATGGACGGCTTCGCCTGGCTGTTCTCGATGCTGGTGCTGGGCATCGGCACGCTGGTCTCTTTATACGCCCGCTATTACATGTCGCCGGACGATCCGGTGCCGCGGTTCTTTGCATTTTTCCTGGCGTTCATGGGCGCGATGCTCGGGCTGGTGATCTCCGGCAACCTGATCCAGATCGTGTTTTTCTGGGAGCTGACCAGCCTCTTTTCCTTCCTGTTGATCGGCTATTGGCACCACCGCGCCGATGCGCGACGCGGCGCCTATATGGCGCTGATGGTCACCGGCGCGGGCGGTTTGTGTTTGCTGGCGGGGGTCATGCTGCTCGGCCATGTGGTCGGCAGCTATGACCTGGACAAGGTCCTGGCCGCCGGCGATCTGATTCGCGCACATGCCCTCTACCCTATCCTGCTACCCCTGATCCTGATCGGCGCCCTGAGCAAAAGTGCGCAATTCCCCTTCCACTTCTGGCTGCCCCACGCGATGGCGGCACCGACACCGGTCTCGGCCTATCTGCACTCGGCGACCATGGTCAAGGCCGGGGTGTTTCTGCTCGCGCGGCTCTGGCCGTCGCTGTCCGGCAGTGAAGAATGGTTCTACATCGTCAGCGGCGCCGGGGCCTGCACCCTGTTGCTCGGCGCGTACTGTGCGATGTTCCAGAACGACCTCAAGGGTTTGCTGGCCTACTCGACCATCAGCCACCTTGGCCTCATCACCTTGTTGTTGGGCCTGAACAGTCCGTTGGCCGCCGTGGCCGCGGTGTTCCACATCCTCAACCACGCCACGTTCAAGGCCTCGCTGTTCATGGCCGCCGGGATCATCGACCACGAAAGCGGCACCCGTGACATCCGCAAGCTCAGCGGCCTGATCAAGCTGATCCCGTTCACCGCCACCCTGGCGATGGTCGCCAGCGCCTCGATGGCCGGTGTGCCGCTGCTCAATGGCTTCCTCTCCAAAGAGATGTTCTTCGCCGAAACCGTGTTCATCAACGCCACGGCCTGGGTCGAGATGACCTTGCCGATCGTGGCGACCATCGCCGGTACTTTCAGCGTCGCCTATTCGCTGCGCTTCACCGTTGACGTGTTCTTCGGCCCGACCGCCACCGACCTGCCCCACACCCCGCACGAACCGCCGCGCTGGATGCGTGCGCCGGTGGAACTGCTGGTGTTCGCCTGTTTGGTCGTGGGGATTTTCCCGGCGCAAGTGGTCGGCCCGCTGTTGTCCGCGGCGGCCCTGCCTGTGGTGGGCGGCACCTTGCCGCAATACAGCCTGGCGATCTGGCACGGCTGGAACGCGCCAATGATCATGAGCCTGATCGCTATGTCCTGCGGCATCGTGCTCTACCTGCTGCTGCGCAATCAGCTCAAGCGCGGGCGTTTCAAATACCCACCGCTCATTGGCCGCTTCAACGGCAAGCGTCTGTTCGAACGTAGCCTGGTGGTCATGATGCGCCTGGCCCGTCGGCTGGAGCGGCGGATCAGCACCAAGCGCCTGCAAACCCAATTGTTCCTGGTGGTGCTCGCCGCCGTGCTGGCCGGGTTGATCCCAATGCTGCACAGCAGCTTGAGCTGGGGTGACCGGCCGAAGATTCCGGGTTCGATCGTGTTCGTGACCCTGTGGCTGCTGGCGATTGCCTGTGCCCTCGGCGCGGCGTGGCAGGCCAAGTATCACCGGCTCGCGGCCCTGACCATGGTCAGCGTCTGCGGCCTGATGACCTGCGTCACCTTTGTCTGGTTCTCGGCGCCAGATCTGGCATTGACGCAGCTGGCGGTTGAAGTGGTGACCACGGTGCTGATCCTCCTCGGCCTGCGCTGGTTGCCTCGACGGATCGAAGAGGTGTCACCACTGCCGAGCACCCTGCGCAAGGCGCGTATCCGTCGTATCCGCGACTTGTTGCTGTCGACCGTCGTCGGTGGCGGCATGGCGTTGCTGTCCTACGCGATGCTGACGCGCCAGACGCCCAACCACATTTCCTCGTTCTACCTCAGTCGCGCCCTGCCCGAAGGCGGCGGCAGCAACGTGGTCAACGTGATGCTGGTGGACTTCCGTGGCTTCGACACCCTCGGTGAAATCACCGTGTTGGCGGCCGTAGCCCTGACCGTCTTCGCCTTGCTGCGCCGCTTCCGTCCGCCGAAAGAAAGCCTGCAATTGCCGGCCCAGCAACGCCTGCTGGCGCCCGACGTGGTCACCGACCTGGTCAACCCGCGCCAGGCCAGCGACACCGCGCTCGGCTTCATGATGGTCCCGGCGGTGCTGGTGCGCCTGCTGCTGCCGATTGCCGTGGTGGTGTCCTTCTACTTGTTCATGCGCGGGCACAATCAACCGGGTGGCGGTTTTGTTGCCGGGCTGGTGATGTCGGTCGCCTTCATCCTGCAATACATGGTCGCCGGCA
Source organism: Pseudomonas sp. LBUM1669 (assembly GCF_059695705.1). Classification (NCBI taxonomy): domain Bacteria; kingdom Pseudomonadati; phylum Pseudomonadota; class Gammaproteobacteria; order Pseudomonadales; family Pseudomonadaceae; genus Pseudomonas; species Pseudomonas sp. LBUM1669. The sequence goes on from NZ_CP166784.1 coordinate 3,677,215, forward strand.
CCCAGTGGGTCGAGGCGCAAATGAGCCTGCGACCACTGCGCTGGATGGGCACCGGCCTGCTGTTCGCCACGGTCACCGGACTCGGCGCGATGGCGGTCGGGTATCCGTTCCTGACCACCCACACCTGGCATTTCGAATTGCCGGTGCTGGGAGACATTCACGTCGCCAGTGCGCTGTTCTTCGACATCGGCGTGTACGCCGTGGTAGTGGGTTCGACGCTGTTGATCCTCACTGCCCTCGCTCACCAATCGGTCCGGGGTCACAAGACCGCTGCCCTGCCCAGATCCGTCGCCACCAAAGGAGCCGTCTGATGGAAGAAGTCATCGCAATCGCCATCGGCGTCCTGGCCGCGTCCGGCGTCTGGCTGATTCTGCGGCCACGGACGTTTCAGGTGGTGATGGGCCTGTGCCTGCTGTCCTACGGTGTCAACCTGTTCATCTTCAGCATGGGCAGCCTGTTCATCGGCAAGGAGCCGATCATCAAGGACGGCGTGCCGCAGGACTTGTTGCATTACACCGACCCCTTGCCGCAAGCGCTGGTGCTGACCGCCATCGTGATCAGCTTTGCCATGACCGCGCTGTTTCTGGTCGTGCTGCTGGCCTCGCGCGGCTTGACCGGGACCGACCATGTCGATGGCCGGGAGCCTAAAGAATGACTGCGATGACGCACCTGATCGCCGCACCGATTCTGCTCCCGCTGCTGACCGCCGCCCTCATGCTGATGCTGGGCGAGAAACATCGGCCATTAAAAGCCAAGATCAACCTGTTCTCCAGCCTGCTGGGCCTGGGGATTTCCGTGCTGTTGCTGCAATGGACGCAAACCACTGGCGTGCCCGGTTCGATCGGCGTCTACCTGCCGGGCAACTGGCAGGTACCGTTCGGTATCGTGCTGGTGGTCGATCGCCTGTCGGCGTTGATGCTGGTGCTGACCGGGATCATCGGCGTCAGTGCCTTGCTGTTCGCCATGGCGCGATGGGACGGCGCCGGTTCGAGTTTCCACGCGCTGTTCCAGATTCAGATGATGGGCCTTTACGGCGCGTTCCTGACGGCGGACCTGTTCAACTTGTTTGTGTTTTTTGAAGTGTTGCTGGCGGCCTCTTATGGCCTGATGCTCCACGGTTCGGGTCGGTCACGGGTGTCGGCGGGTTTGCATTACATCTCGATCAACCTGCTCGCCTCGTCGCTGTTCCTGATCGGCGCGGCGCTGATCTATGGCGTCACCGGCACCCTGAACATGGCCGACCTGGCGCTGAAGATCCCGTTGGTGCCCGAAGCCGATCGCGGCTTGCTGCATGCCGGCGCGGGGATTCTCGCGGTGGCGTTTCTGGCCAAGGCCGGGATGTGGCCGCTGAACTTCTGGCTGGTGCCGGCCTATTCCGCCGCCAGCGCGCCGGTGGCGGCGATGTTCGCGATCATGACCAAGGTCGGCGTCTACACCTTGCTGCGCTTGTGGACCTTGCTGTTCTCCGGCCAGGCCGGGGCGTCGGCGTACTTTGGCGGCGACTGGCTGATCTACGGCGGCATGGCGACGATCGTCTGCGCCGGCGTCGCAATCCTCGCCGCACAACGGCTGGAACGCATGGCCAGCCTGAGCATTCTGGTGTCGGCGGGGATCCTGCTGTCGGCCATCGGCTTTGCCCAGCCAAACCTGATCGGTGCGGCGCTGTTCTACCTGGTCAGCTCGACCCTGGCATTGAGCGCGCTGTTCCTGTTGGCCGAATTGATCGAGCGCTCACGTTCGGCCAATGAAATGCCGCTGTTCGACGACGGCGACCTGCTGCCTCGGCCGATGGAATCCCTGCAACCGCCCAAAGGCATCAACCTCGATGACGAACAGAAAGCCGTGGTCGGCCAGGTGATTCCCTGGACCATGGCCTTCCTCGGCTTGAGCTTTATTGCCTGCTCGCTGCTGATTATCGGCATGCCGCCGTTGTCCGGGTTTATTGGCAAACTCAGCTTGCTGAGCGCCCTGCTCAACCCGCTGGGGTTGGGCAATAGCACCGATGTGCCGGTGTCGAACGCGGCGTGGGGCTTGCTGGCGTTGCTGATCCTGTCCGGGCTGGCGTCGTTGATTGCCTTCTCGCGCCTGGGCATCCAGCGTTTCTGGACACCCGAAGAGCGGCCATCGCCCTTACTGCGCCGCTTCGAATGCGTGCCGATCATCGTCCTGCTGGGGCTGAGCGTTGCGCTGACCTTCAAGGCCGACCCCCTGCTGCGCTACACCCAGGCGGCCGCTGATGCGTTGAACAACCCGCAGCAATACGTCATGGCGGTGCTGGGTACGCGTGTGGTGCCGAGCCCGGAAGCCAAGGCGGCGATGCTGGAGGTACAGCCATGAAGCGTCTTTTTCCGGCACCGTGGTTGTCGCTGGCATTGTGGCTGTTGTGGTTGGTGCTGAACCTGTCGATGAGCCCCGGCAACCTGTTGCTCGGCGCAATATTGGGGTTCTGCGCGCCACTGATGATGCGCAAGCTGCGGCCGCTGCCGATCCGCATTGGTCGTCCGGGGGTGATCCTGCGTTTGTTCTTCCTGGTCGGTCGCGACGTGTTGGTGTCCAACCTCGTCGTGGCCTGGAGCGTGCTCAACGCCGGTCGCCGTCCACCGCGCTCGCGCTTCATCAAGGTGCCGCTGGACTTGCGCGACGCCAACGGCCTCGCGGCGCTGTCGATGATCTGCACGGTGGTCCCCGGGACGGTCTGGTCGGAACTGGCGCTGGACCGCAGTATCCTGTTGTTGCACGTGTTCGATCTGGATGATGAAGCGCTGTTTATCGAGCACTTCAAGGCGACCTACGAGCGCCCCTTGATGGAGATCTTCGAATGAGCGAATTGCTGTCGAACGCGATCCTGCTGAGCCTGTTCATTTTTTCCCTGGCAATGATTCTGACCCTGACTCGCCTGTTCAAAGGCCCGTCGGCCCAGGACCGGGTGCTGGCGCTGGACTACCTGTACATCATCGCGATGCTGATGATGCTGGCGCTGGGCATTCGGTACGCCAGTGACACTTACTTCGAGGCGGCGCTGCTGATCGCCCTGTTCGGCTTCGTCGGCTCGTTTGCCCTGGCCAAATTCCTGCTGCGTGGCGAGGTGATCGAATGAACGCGGAACTGTCTCTGTGGGTTGAAATACCGGTGGCGATCCTGCTGGTGCTCGGCAGTCTGTTTGCGCTGATCGGCGCCATTGGCCTGGTGCGGATGAAGGATTATTTCCAGCGCATGCACCCGCCGGCACTTGCCTCAACCTTGGGAGCGTGGTGCGTGGCGCTGGCCTCGATCATTTATTTTTCGGCGCTCAAGTCCGGGCCGGTGCTGCACGCTTGGCTGATTCCGATTCTGTTGTCGATCACGGTGCCGGTGACCACGTTGCTGCTGGCGCGGGCGGCGCTGTTTCGCAAGCGCATGGCGGGGGATGATGTACCGGCTGAGGTGAGTAGTCGGCGCACAGAAAGCGGGAGTTAATTCAGAAGAATTGTGTTGGATGTCAGGGCCTCTTCGCGGGCAAGCCTCGCTCCTACAGGATCGTGGGAAATCACCAACGTGTGGTCGACCCAAAACCCGTAGGAGCGAGGCTTGCCCGCGAAGCTTTTCAGATCCAGGCGACGGCTAACAACCCGGCCCCCAACACCACACACAACGGCGAATACGCCCAGGTGTCGAGCCGGGCAAACTTCGAATCCTTGACCTGTTTGAAGAACCCGATCAGATTCGAATCTCCAATCGCCCGGGCAAACATCAGCATCGCAATGGCGCTGATCACCCATTGCAGAGACCGGTGATGCACCGTCGGCAAGTACAGCCCGACCCGCAGGCACACCAGCATCGCGATCAACAGCAACCCCACGGCTACCAGCAACGTGGTAAACCCTGACGGCTTGAACGCCGGCCTGGATCCTGCGCCGCCCTCCTTGGGCACTCGCGGCACCGCCGCCTCGCTTCCCACCTTGCCGCCCGCCGCCCAGTACAGGTGGACCAGGCTGATCAAGAGGAAGATTGCTGCAATCCATTGCGCGACCATTAGGCTCATATTCAGACATCCAGCGTGAAATGTCGCAGCAGGATGAACCTCATTGAACGATTTTGTAAGGGTATTTGTCATCGGCGGTGGTAAAGTGCCGCTCCATGAAACTCGCCCGAACTGACCGCACATTGATGGCCTGGATGCTTTATTGCTGCGTCCTGTTCAACGTGTTTGCCTGCAGTATCGGTCACGGGCAAATGGTCGGGATGCAGCTCAATGGCGTCGGCGGCCAGTTCTGTTCGGTTGATCCGGCCACCCAGGCGCCGGCCTCAACGAACACATCCGAAGACAACCTGCCGACCCTGTCCAAAGCCTTCGGCTGCCCGCTATGTTCCACCGGCGGCATGGGCCCTGCGCTCAACTCCAGCCTGACCCTGGCGATCCTCCCAGAGCAACACAGCCCGCCCTTGGCCGTCGTCGCCAATGCCGACCTCCCTGCCCGCTTCACCTGGCCCTCGGCCAATCCTCGCGCCCCGCCTTTCGCCTGAATTTCTTCGCCTTTTCCGATCAGCCCACCGCGCCAACGCGTGGCGTTTGCCTGTGCGCTGTTTCCTAGACAAGTATTCAGGATTCCTCGATGAAACATGCTTCTTTGTTAGTAAGCCCTCTGCTGGCCAGCCTGTGCGGCTGCCTGTCTGTAAACGCCTGGGCGCAATCCACCGTCGACCTTGCACCCATTACCATTGATGGCGAAGCGACGGCTGAGCCGGGGTTGAGTCTTGATCAATCCAGCGGCATGGCCTCGCGTCTGGGCCTGAGCGTGCGTGAAACCCCCGCCTCGGTGGCCATCGCCGACCGCAACGACATCGAGCGCCACGGCGCGCAAAACTTCCAGGACGCCGCCAACACCTTGCCCGGCGTCAATGCCAGCGCACCGCCGGGGTTCGGCGGGTTCATCTCCTACCGCGGTTTCACCAGCAGCCAGATCACCCAGATGTTCAACGGCATCAACGTCTCCAGCGGCCTCGCCCGGCCGGTGGATGCGTGGATTTACGATCGGGTCGAGCTGGTGGGCGGCCCATCGTCGCTGATCAATGGCGCCGGCTCCGTGGGCGGCTCATTGAACTACGTGACCAAACTCGCGACCCGCGAAGAGCAAGCGATTGAAGGTCGCGTCAGTTATGGGACTTATGACACCACCGAGACCGCGTTCGGCCTCAACCACGCACTCAGCGAAGCCGGCGCCGATGTGCAGCACTACGCGCGTCTCGACGTCAGCCACAACACCGGCAATGGCTACATCGACCGCCAGGAGCGCGATGCCTGGAGCGTCGCGTTCTCGCTGCTCAGCGACCTGACGCCCAACCTGTCCCACACCCTGGCGCTGGAATATCAGGATGAGCACGAAGACAGTCCATACTGGGGCACGCCCGTGCTCAACCCCAAGGCCGGCGAGCTGAAGATCGACAAGCACAACCGCTTCAACAACTACAACGTTGAAGACGGTCGTTACGAGCAACGCACGATCTGGGTTCGCTCGATCATCGACTACCGGATCAACGACAGCACCACCCTGCGCAACACCCTGTACCACCTCGACAGCCAGCGCGATTACCGCAACCTGGAAACCTACCAGTACAACGCCGACAACAGCGCGGTGAACCGCTCCACGGTGTATCAGGTCCGGCATAAGGGCGAGCAGAACGGCAACCAGTTCGAACTGCGCCACGACAACACGCTGCTTGGCCTGGACACCACCTGGTCTGGCGGTTTCGAGTACAAGGTCAACCAGACCACCAACTCGCCCTTGAACGTCAAAGGCGCCAGCACCGTCGCCCCGAACAACTTTCAGCCGGGGCACTTCTATGACATCCCCGGCACCCGACCGGGATTTGTCAGCGACAAGACCAACGAGGTCACCACCAAAGCCCTGTTCGCCGAAAACCGCCTGGCGCTGACCGACAAACTGGCGTTACTGACCGGCCTGCGTTATGACGACATCGACCTGGACGTGACCAACCACCGAGTCGTGACCGCCAGCAATCCCCGGCACCTCAAGCGCAGCTGGGAGCCGGTGACCGGCCGGGTCGGCCTGACCTACCAGTTCATTCCGTCCGCCAATGTCTACGTGCAATACAGCACCGCCGCCGAACAGCCCAACGGCACGCAGGATTTTGACGTGTCCACGGGTAAGCAATGGGAAGTCGGCAGCAAGCTCGATTATCTGGACGGGCGCGGTTCGGCAACGGTGGCGGCGTACACGATTGAGCGAAAGGATTTCGCAGTGACCGATCCACTGGACCCGACTCTCAGCATTCCAGTGGGTGAGCAGACGTCGAAGGGCATTGAGTTGGCCAGTTCGTTGCGGATCACCGACAAGCTGTTGGCCGAGGGCAACTTCGCGTGGGTTGATGCGCAATACGACGAGTTCACCGAGAAGAATGCGGCCGGCGTGGTGGTTTCACGCAAGGGCAACACGCCGACCAACGTGCCGGACCGGGTCGGCAATCTGTGGCTGACCTATGACTTCGCGCCGCAATGGCAAGGGGGTGTCGATGCGCGTTATGTGGCCTCGGTGTTCGCCGACAGCGCCAACACCATGACGGTGCCGTCGTACACGCTCTACGGCACGTTCCTCAGATACAAGGTCGACCGGCACACCACCGTCACCGGCCGGGTGCGAAACCTGACCAATGAGGTGTATGCCGAGTTTGCGCATGTGTCGCCGGCGTATTACCTCGGGACACCGCGGACTTTTGAATTGGCGGTGCAGACGCGGTTTTAAAAGCATTGTCGGAATGCCACAGGATCAGATGCCAGGCGCTAATCCTGTGGCAAGCTCCATCGCCACAATAGTCACTGGAGACTGGCGGAGACCTTATCCGCCACATCCTTCGGCACCCACGCCTGCCACACCTCAGGATGCGCCTTCATGAACGCCTCCGCTGCCTGACGTGGCGGGGTGTGTTTTTCGCTCATTTCAGCCAGTGCCTTGTTCAAGGGGTCGATCGGAAAATCGACCTTGCTGAAGAAGTCGGCAATCTGCGGATACTGCTTTTGAAAAGGCGTAGACACGCCAATCGACAGCTTCGAGGCCAGCGAGCGCGTCGGTTTCGGATTGGGGTTGTCAGCGTCCGTCAGGGTTTTCCAGGCTTCGGCGTCAAAGGGCGGCTCCTCCAGCTGAATCAGCTTGAAGCGCCCGAGCAACGGCGTCGGTGACCAGTAGTAAAACAGCACCGGCTTGCCGCGACGGATCGACGAACTGATCTCAGCATCCAGCGCCGCCCCGGACCCGCTGCGGAAATTCACATAGCTGTCGTTCAGGCCATAAGCCGTGAGTTTCTGTTTGTTCACCACTTCCGATGTCCAGCCAATCGGGCTGTTGAGGAAGCGTCCCTTGCCCGGGCTTTCCGGATCGCTGAACACATCCTTGTACTTGGGCAGGTCGCTGACACTGCGCAAGCCTGGGGCCAGTGGCTTGATGCCCTTGGCCGGGTCGCCCTTGATCACATATTCGGGCACCCACCAGCCTTCAGTTGCACCCTTGACTGTATCGCCCAGGCTCGCGACTTTGCCTTCGGCTTCAGCCTTGACCCAGACAGGGCTGCGACCGGCCCACTCCTCGCCAATGACCTGAATGTCATTGTTGGCCAATGCGGTTTCCAGGGTGATGGTGGTCCCGGGCAAGGTGTCGGTCGGCAAGCCGTAGCCCTTCTCGACGATGATCCGCAGGATGTCGGTGATCAAGCTGCCACTTTCCCAGTTCAGGTCGGCGAAGTGGATCGGCGCCTGTGCCGCGGAGACCGGAACGGGTGAGCTCAACACTCCCAACGTGGCCAGGGCAACGGCCAATAACCGTCGAAATCCTTTCATGCTTTTGCACCTCGTGCTGTTCACAGCAATAGCAGGATGGCCTGACAGAAGACCGCAAGCCTCTGAATACTCAGTCAACTGACTGTAGTAGAGGTTCCTGCTTTCGAGGGGTGTGATTTAATTTTCGGAAGTTTCCTGCAAGCGTGCCAGCTCTCTTCTTACCATGCTGGCGTAGGCCGCCGGGCGCAGCGTGTAAATCTGTGACGCCACCCACGTCAGCCAGCCTCCCTGCAGAACCGCCTTGTGCTCGAACAGTCGCCGGGCTTCGACGTGCGCACTGGCTTGGTTCTGTTCGTGGAAATCGGCGCGGGTCAGGGTCATTACTCACTGGCCTTGAACGTGATCAGTTCGCCTTTGCGCCACTTGGCTGCTTTAGCGGTCACGGCTTTCAGGGTTTTGGTCAGGCCTTCCTGCAACTGCTGGTGCGCAGCGAAGACCATCACCACGCTATGACCTTCCTTGAACACAATCGCGTGACCCTCTGCGGTGGTGACAAAGGCGTAATCGCCCAGCCCGTAAACCGTCAGTTTGATTTCACGGAACTTGATGTCGAGCTTGCCGCCTTCACGACTGGGCAGAACCGAAGCGCTGAAATGATCGCCGACCTTGAGCTTGAGCCCTGGCTTGTCATCGACCACCAGCGCCTCTTCGGTGTCGATCTCGGCGATGTAAATGCCTTCAGCGTTCTGTTCGGTGATGTAAACGAAACGTGACTGAAACTGTTTAACCAGCTTTGCGCGCAAATCACCCAGCACGAACAAAGCATGCATATCGAGATTACTTACTGCCAAGGAAACATCCCCACATCTGAAAATGATGCCGCACGCAGAAAAAGCGCACAGCAGAATAAAGCGGCTATGCCGAAGTGTTGCCGTAAGACCCGGGTTGAAATCTTGAGCCGAGCAGAGCGCTCATGCCTCGCGAGGTCAGTGAGATTACTGGAATATCACTCGCGCCGTCCTCTGTGAAAGTCGTCAGATGTTGAAGGAAAACGCCCTTCTTACAGCCAGAGGAAACCGGATTACCAACTTTAGGGAAAAAACTCTCTAAAAAAAGCACTTTTCCGACATATCGCAAGTAAAAAATTGCTTTAGATGAACACCATTCGCCAGCCAATGATGCTGATTCTAGAGCAGCGATGCTCACCGAGACTACCCAAAACGACGTACACACGTCGGCAAAACAATGAAAAGGACTTCACATGTGCACCATGACTCACTTCGCTTCCCCTCAGGCAACGCGCGCGAACAGCTGCACCCACTTGCACCCCGCGGTGTTCCAGCCGCATGAATTTCAGCCTGAAAGCCTTCTGCTGCCACGCTTTCAGGTCGTGCTGGCCGGTAACGCTTTCTTCCATATCAAGGAAATTTCCACGGGTCGTGTAAGAGGTTTCCGCGGCAGCCATAACGAAGCCTGCGCACTTGCCCGCTCGCTTGAGTCTCGCATCTGACGCGTTCCCCTGCATTCATGTCTATAGACGTTTCGTCATGCCGGCGACTTAACTCAGCCGCCGGCAGGCAACTACTGCCATACTGCCCGACCAATAAAATCCGTCCCCAGGACGGACGGCGTTCAACACAACACTCTATTTCCAAGGGAAGGCAGCTACGTGACGGAATTTGATATCGGTGAATTTTTTATCCGGGGCGAAGCCAGAGAGGTCGAAGGCGAATTCCAGGCAGTCATTGTCATGCGTGCCAAACCACCGTTGACCACGGTGACGTATCACCAGGTCGAAAAAGATCGCTGGTTCAAGACCTCCGACGTCGCCGCCATCGCCGCCAAAGAGGCTGCCCAGGCCCTGAAAACTGCTGTCGATGAAGGTGCATTGAAAGCCTGATCGCCGGATTTGCAGTCTATGCTCTCTCCTGCTTCCCCACATCGCAATCGAACTCCTGAAGCGCGGCCCCCTCAGATGCAATGAAGCCGCACCTCAGATATCGCACTCGACGCGACCCGCCAGGAGATGAAGATGGATTCACCTACACACGACTTGAAAGGTTTGTTCGACCAGCTCGGTCTGGACTCCAGCGAGAAAGCCATCGACGATTTCATCGCCAGCCATTCGCCTTTGGCCAACGACAAGAAACTCATCGATGCCGATTTCTGGACGCCACAACAATCCGGCTTCCTCAAAGAACAATTGCGTGAAGATGCCGATTGGGCTGGGGCGGTCGACGACCTGAACTTGCGTATGCATCAGGTTCACTAGCCCGCCTGTCTTCCGTCAGCGATAAACCTGTGGCGAGGGAGCTTGCTCCCGTTGGACTGCGCAGCAGGCCCGTCTTGGGGCCGCTACGCAGCCCAGCGGGAGCAAGCTCCCTCGCCACAGTTGAGTTTCAGACTTGCTCACCGGTTATCAGGTTGAGCATCTAGCGAGCACTCTGCGGCTTGTACCCCAACCGCAATCCACCCCAATGCCTGCCTTTAAGCATGATAGGCACCGAGAGGTCGTGCATCAGTTCACCAGTGTCGCGGGTGTAGGTCTGCAACAACACCGGCTGTTGATGGCTGCCGCAGCGGATGCCGGTGCGGTCGGCGAATTTGCGCTTGGTGCGGTTTTGTACCGTATCAACCTGCGTATCGCCGGTCAGCGGCTGACTGAAGATTTTGTTATGGGTGGGCACGTAACCCTGCTGGGTGCAGGCGATGGCAAACACCAGGCCTTCATGGCGCGGCAGCAACGGCTCCTGGATGGCGGGCAAGACCTGATCGGTGTAGCGATCAAAGCGCGTCTGAAACTTGGCCGGGCTGGTGTTGGGGATCGCCTGGTAATTGCGATCAAACAGGTCATCGAGGCTGACACGCCCCTGGTCGATGTCCGCTTCGAAGCGCGCGGCAATCTGGCCGGCGCCTTCGCGGGCCAGGTCATAGATCCGTTGGTGGTAGTCATCCAGCCCGACCTCGGCGAGACGCTCGCTGATGGTTTCGGCCTGACCTTCCATCTGCACGGCAGCCTGAGCCAGGCGTTGGGTCTGTTGGTCGCTGACCGCCAGGTCGCTGCGCATCTGTTCGATGGCATGGAACAGGCTGTCGAGTTGTTCGCGGTTGGTGTCCGCGCCCTTGGCGATTTCCCCGACCTGATGTTCGACGCCGGCAGCCAGACGCGCAATGTTTTCCAGGTGCTGTCCGGTGTGCTCGACCTGCTCGACACCGGTATCGAGGTCGCTGGACAGTTGCCGGATCTGCTCCACCACCTGCGCCGTGCGCTGCTGGATATCGGCGACCATCTCCCCGACTTCGCAAGTTGCCGTCGCCGTACGCGCCGCCAGACCGCGAACCTCATCCGCCACCACCGCGAACCCGCGACCATGTTCCCCGGCCCGAGCCGCTTCAATCGCGGCGTTCAAGGCCAGCAGATTGGTCTGGCTGGCGATGGACTGAATCACCAGGGTGACCCGTTGAATATCGTCACTGCGCAGGCTCAGGGCTTCGATCAGTTCACGGCTGTTACTGGCGCGCTGACTGAGCTGATGCATGCGGCTGATGGACTCGATCAGTTCCGTGCGCCCTGCCGCGCTGCTCTGATGAGCTTCGCTGGCGGCACTGAGGGCTTCGCGGCTGAGTGTCGAGGTGGCTTGTTCGGTCGCGATCATCACTTCGGCATTGCTGACGATTTGCGCCGCCGCGTCGAGTTGCGATTGCAGTTTGTCCGCCAGTTGCTTGACCGAAAAGGCCACGCCCGCTGCCGACAAAGCGTTATGACTGGTGGTGTAGGAAAGATCGCGAGTCAACTCGGCGATCGCGCTGGCGCTGTCGACCGTTGTTGCTTCGGGCGTAGCGCGCGAGCGCAGGCGAGGCAGCCAGATCACCAGCACCGCCAGTGGCAGACAAAGGTAAAGCGACCAGCAACCCAGCGCCATGCCACACAGCAAGAGCATCAGGGCGATGCTTTGCAGGGTTGGCGTCAGCCAAAGGTTTTTCGGCAAAAACACTGGTGCAGGCACTGCCGCAACCAGAGATCCGTCTCTCGTCATCTTCGTCACCCCATGTACCTTCTAATTGTTGTGCCTGCATTAAACGCCACTACAAGGCCATTATCTATGGTCCATTAGTAGTGGGCGTTGCAGCAGATCAATAGAAGTACGCGAGCTTTTCGCAGACGGCAAAAAGCATCGCGGGCAAGCCTCGCTCCTACAGGTTCATCGTGAACCGTGAGAGCGGGATTGCCCGCGATGCGGGGCGCTACGAAATCAGGCCTGACGCTGGTGCTTGTCGATCTGTTCGTGACGCTCTTGAGCTTCGATGCAGTATTTGGTGGTCGGGCTGATCAGCAGGCGTTTCAGGCCGATGGCCTCGCCGCTGTCGTCGCACCAGCCGAAGCTGTCTTCTTTGATGCGTTCCAGAGCCTGTTCCAACTGAGGCAGCATGCGCTGGTCGCGATCGATCGCGTTCACCAGCCAGGTGCGCTCTTCTTCAACAGAAGCAGCGTCGGCCGGATCGGCTGGAGTGTCCAGGCTCTCGATGGCGATGCGGTTCTGTTCGATGCGCTCATGGGTTTCGACTTTCATGTTCTGCAACAGCTCGTAGAAAAAAGCATGTTGCTCGGCATTCATGTAGTCATCCGCCGGCATGGCCAGCAACTTGTCCTTTGTCATTGATATCTCTATAAAAAAACGTGCATTAAGGCGAATTAGGGAGCGTTCCGGTGGACCAGGTCTGGCCATCGGAAAGGCGCCGTTTATTCCAAGCGCCACCCGGCACTCAATTTACGAGGGCCGGCAGTCTAAGGCCGACTTGAGGCCTCAGCAACTGAAAAGACAGCGAATTTGTCCGACAAAGCCCGGAAAGTGCTCTATGGCGGCCTTTGCGATGGTTATCGGAGTGCGTTTATAGCAAGAAATTCAATCGAGCGGCTGTATAGAGAAGACAAATGGCTGCGCCACGCGGGTCAGGCGTGGCGCATTGGCTGTCCGTTCTACGACTCAGCGCTTGAGTTTACGCTTGTTGCGGTATTGGTCGATGACCACCGCCACCACAATAATCAGTCCCTTGATGATGTCCTGAATATACGCATCAACCCCGACAAAGGTAAACCCGCTGGCCATCACCCCGAGAATCAATGCACCGATCACGGTGCCGGTGATGCGCCCGACGCCGCCGGCCAGGCTGGTGCCGCCGATCACCGCCGCGGCAATCGCGTCCAGCTCATAGGACATGCCCATTCCCGCCTGCCCGGTCGCGGCACGCGCCGAAGCGACCACGCCCGCCAGGCCGGCAAGCAACCCGGCAATGCTGTAGACGATCACCAGATGACGCTTGACGTTGATCCCCGAGGTGCGCGCCGCCTGCATGTTGCCGCCGATGGCGTAGGTGTACTTGCCGTACTTGGTGTAGCGCAGGGCGATGTGAAAGATCACCGCGACCACCAGGAAAATGATCACTGGCATGGCGCCATGTCCGATGGCCGTGTAGGAATCCGAGAGCATGCTCACCGGCTGGCCTTCGGTGTAGAACCGCGCCAGGCCACGCGCCGACACCATCATGCCGAGGGTGGCAATGAACGGGGGAATCCCGGTGATGGCGATAATGCTGCCGTTGATTGCACCCGCCAGCAGTCCCACGCCGAGCCCGGCGATCACCGGAATCCACACAGGCAAGTCAGTCAATGACGGAAACACCGCCCGGGCGAAATCCGAGGTCTGCGCCAGACTCGCCGCGATCATTGCCGACAGCGCCAGCACCGAACCGGATGACAGGTCGATCCCGGTGGTGATGATGACCTGGGTCACGCCAATCGCCAGCAGGCCGATGATCGACACTTGCAGGATCATCAGCACCAGGCGCTGGGAGTTCATCAGGAAGCTCTGGTCGCGCACGATCCAGCCGAAGACTTCAAACACCAGGCCGATGCCAATCAGCACCAGGAAGATACTCAACTCGGTCGGAAAGCGCCGGCGACTCTTGACCGGTGCCGTTGCTGGCTTGTTTTCCAGTATCGCGTTCATAACCACTCACCCTTCTAATGAATTCCGGCATCGACTACATACCTGTGGCGAGGGAGCTTGCTCCCGCTCGAGTGCGTAGCGCTCGCCAGTTCTACGGTATGTCCGAGACATTGGGGCTGCTTCGCAGCCCAGCGGGAGCAAGCTCCCTCGCCACAGAATCCCGGTTCACCCCCGGACTCTGCTCACCCTTGGACTCTGTTTGCCCTTGACTCAATGGCGTACGGACATGCCCGAGGCCAGTTGCATGACTCGCTCCTGGGTCGCTTCGCTGCGGTCGAGGGTGCCCATCAGGTCGCCCTCATGCATGACCATCACCCGGTCGCTCATGCCCAGCACTTCCGGCAGCTCCGAGGAAATCATGATCACCGCCATGCCTTCGCTGGCGAGGTAGGAGATGAGCCGGTAGATCTCGGCCTTGGCGCCGACATCGATGCCGCGGGTCGGCTCGTCGAGGATCAGGATTCGCGGATTGGTCATCAGCCAGCGCGCCAGCAAGGCTTTCTGCTGATTGCCGCCGGACAAGGTGTCGATGCACTGCTCAAGTGACGGGGTTTTCACCCGCAGCTTCTTGCACATGTCTTCGCACAAGACCCGCAAAGCTTTCTGCTGAATAAAGCCGTGCCCGGCGTAATGCGGCAGTACCGCCATTTCCATGTTCTCCAACACCGACAGGCACGGGAACAGGCCGCTGAGCTTGCGGTCCTCGGTCAGCAACGCGAAGCCCTTCTCGATCGCCATGTGTGGATCGCTGATGCGCACCACTTCGCCATCGAGGCGAATCTCACCACCGTCGCTCGGAGTGATGCCGAAAATCGCTTCGGCAACGTTGGTGCGGCCCGAGCCCATCAACCCGGCGATGCCGAGGATCTCGCCCGCATGCAGGTCGAAGGACACGCCTTTGAAAATACCGTCCAGCTTGAGGTCGCGCACCGACAGCAGCAGATCGCCGATGGGCTTCTCGCGCACCGGGAACAACTGGCTCAGCTCTCGACCGACCATCATCGAAATCAGGCTGTCGCCGTCCATGCTGTCGGCCCGTTGCAGGCCGATGTAGGTGCCGTCACGGAACACCGCCACTTCATCGGCGATGGCGAACACTTCGTTCATTTTGTGGGTGATGTAGATGATGCCTTTGCCCTGGCTCTTGAGGTCGGCAATGATCGAGAACAGGTGCGCGACTTCCTTGTCGGTAATGGCCGAGGTCGGTTCGTCCATGATCAGGATGTCGGAGTCGTAGGACACCGCCTTGGCGATCTCGACCATCTGCCGCTCGGCGATGCTCAGGTTGCCGACCTGCTCCTCCGGGTCGAGGTTGATCCGCAGGCGCTCCAGCAATTTCGCGGTGCAGCGGTGCATCTCGCGGTGGTCGATCATGTGCAGGCTGTTGAGCTGCTCGCGGCCGATCCAGA
This sequence comes from Pseudomonas sp. LBUM1669, assembly GCF_059695705.1. Lineage (NCBI taxonomy): Bacteria > Pseudomonadati > Pseudomonadota > Gammaproteobacteria > Pseudomonadales > Pseudomonadaceae > Pseudomonas > Pseudomonas sp. LBUM1669. The sequence continues at coordinate 3,692,400 of NZ_CP166784.1, forward strand.
TGTTCTCGGCGATGCTCATGTGCGGCATCAGGTTGAGTTCCTGGTGGATCATCGCGATCCCGGCCTGCAGCGCGGCCAATGGCGTGTCGAACACCACCGGTTTGCCGCGAAGGCGCAGTTCGCCGGCGTCCGGCTGGTAGATGCCGGCGATGATTTTCATCAGGGTCGATTTACCCGCGCCGTTCTCGCCCATCAGCGCCAGGACCGAGCCGGGGCGGACCCGCAGCTGCACGTCGGACAACGCCACCACACCGGGAAACCCCTTGCTGACGTTGATGATCTCCAGCAGGTACGGCTCATCGACAGGTGTTGCGGTTGGCTGGATACCCACCAACGGGGTGCTCGAAGCAGTCGCTGAAGCGAACATGATCAGGTACTCCATCAGCAAGGTCGCGGTGGCAACCTTGCGTGCTTATTATTGTTATGGGGCGGACGGGCTATTTGAACGTGTCGACGTTTTGCGGCGTGATCAAGCGGTATGGCACCCACACGGCCTGTTCAACCGGTTCGTTCCTGGCCATTTTCACTGCCGTGTCGATGGAGCCGTCCGCTTGGCCTTTCGCATCCTGGAACACCGAGACCGCGAGACTGCCTTTCTTGATCGCGTTCAAGCCATCCGGCGTACCGTCGACACCGGCGATCAGCACGCTGCCCTTGTCGACGCCGGCCTGTTGCAGGGCCATCGCGGCACCAATGGCCATTTCGTCGTTGTTGGCCACGACCGCATCGAACTTGCGGCCCTGGGTCAGCCAGTCGTTGACCAGGGTCATGCCTTTATCCCGCAGCCAGGTGCCGGTCTGTTCTTGCTCGATCTTGATGTTCGGGTATTTGGCCAACACCTCTTTCACGCCTTTGGTGCGGTTGGTGGTGGAGTTGTTCGCGAGGTCGCCCAGCAGAATCACGATGTCGCCCTTGCCGCCCATTTTGTCGGCCAGGTATTGCATCTGCATTTCACCGGCTTCCAGGTCGTTGGACGCCACCGTGACCACGCCTTTTGGCAATTTCAGGTCATCGGGACGACGGTTGACGTAGACCAGCGGGATGCCGGCCTTGACGGCGGCTTCGGTGATTTTTTTGGTGGCGGCGGTGTCCACCGGATTGACCACGATGGCATCGACTTTCTGGCTGATGAAGCTTTCGACCTGGCTCAACTGCTTGACCACGTCGCTGCGGGCGTCTTCGAACTGCAACTGCACGCCGTCGGGATAGGACTTGGCTTTCTTGTCCATGGATTCGCGCAGGTAGGTCAGCCAGGTGTCATCGAACTGGGACATGCTGACGCCGATCTTCATGTCGGCGAGTGCAGCGCCGCTGGCGAACATCAGGGACAAGGCCAGTGAGGCAAAACGGATCTTGGTCTTCATGAAAAGTCTTTCTCCACATTCTTGTTGGTTTTATGGATGAGGCGTGACGATTTTCAGTAAGCGGGCAAGCGGGCAAAGCGTTTAAAACCTGTGCGAGGCAGTTCGCTGGAAATGACTTTATTGGAATATTATTTCTATATCAACTCATTTTAGAATTTTATTCTGATTTTATTCCAGGGCGCTCAAACGCGCCCAATTCCACCACCTGACGGCGCTCAAAGCTCAGCCGCGCAGCGTCTAGAACGCGGGTGGTCGCCAGTGCATCACGGGCTTCCACGGGCAGTGGGCCACCGCTCTGTAACGCGGTTTGTAGCTGCAAATAGAACTGATTCCAGCACCCGCGCTCCGACGGCACCCGCTCACGCACTTCGCCCTGTTCGAACCAGCCCCAGCGGCGATGCTCTTCCACGCCCCAGCGTTCACCCTCGGATTTCGGCGACCGCCCGGCGAGCGCCGAGGCTTCCTGCCCGTCCAGACCATCGACGCTGTAACAACCTTGAGTGCCGGTCACGCGAAAACGCGGGCCGGGGGTGTTTTGCAGGCAACTGCCGGCCAGATGGGAGGTGACGCCACTGGCATGGGTCAGGGACAGAAAGAAGCCGTTGTCGAAGACCTGGTCCTTTTCCAGGTAATCCAGTTCGGCGTACACCCGTGTCACCTCGCCGAACAACAGCAACGCCTGATCCACCAGGTGGCTGCCCAAATCACGCAGGAAGCCACCGCCACTGCCGTTGTTTACCGACTGTGGCGAGTAACGCTCGATCCGCGACTCGAAACGGGTGACACGGCCCAAAGCGCCGGACTCGATGAGTTTGCGCACGGTGAGGAAGTCCGAGTCCCAGCGGCGGTTCTGGTAGACGCTGAGCTGCACGCCCTGGCGCTCGGCCATGGTGATCAGGGTTTGGGCTTGCTGCGCATCGGCCGCGAAGGGCTTGTCGCTGACCACCGCCACGCCGTGTTCGATACCGTCGAGCACCAGCGCCGGGCGGCCCTTGAGCGGTGTGGAAACCACCAGCACATCGACGCCGGCTTCCACCAGTTGGCCGATGCTGTCGAAGGCCGGTACGCCGGGGTGTTCGGCCGCCAGCAACTGCCGTCGTTCCGGGGAACGAGTGACCACGCCCACGAACGTCGCCGCCGGCAGGCTGCTGATCAGCGGAGCATGGAAAAACCGGCCGCCATGGCCGTAACCGACAAGTCCGATGCGCATGAGTGGATTCTCCTTATATATAGTCACGGGCTGTACGCGGACCCTGTGGGAGCGGGCTTGCTCGCGAAGGCGGTGCATCAGGCGGCATTGATGTTGACTGTGCCACCGCTTTCGCGAGCAAGCCCGCTCCCACAGGGGATCCTCGTTAGGCGTAGAAGTGTGGGCGGTCTGGAAGTGCGACTTTGACGATTGCCCCGCTGTTTTGGGCTTCGATGCAGGCGTCGGCAGCGACGGCTGCGGCGAAGCCATCCCATGCTGACGGGCCACCGACCTGCCCCGCTCGCACGCCATCAATGAACGCCTGCAACTCAACGTCATAGGCGGCAATAAACCGATCCTTCCAGTCCATCAAAATCGCATTCGACAACTTCGCGCCACTGCGCAGTTGAACCTGCGAAGGTTCCGGCAGTTTGGCGATGCCGGTCTCCCCCACCACTTCGCACTGGATGTCGTAGCCGTATTGGCAATTGACGAACACTTCGACGTCGATGCGTGTGCCCTTGGCGGTTTCCAGCAACACAATCTGCGGGTCTTTCAAATGCGCGAGGGCCTTGCTGCTCTTGCGCGGGAACACCACTTGCACCGACACGTAATCGTCGTCGAGCAACCAGCGCAGCACGTCGAGTTCGTGGATCAGCGTGTCGGTGATGGCCATGTCGGTCTTGTAGTTCTCGCCCACAGTCGGGTTGCGGTGCGCGCAGTGGAGCATCAACGGTTCGCCGATCTGACCGCTGTCGATCACCGCTTTCAGTGCGCGATAGCCTTCGTCATACGGACGCATGAAGCCGACCTGCACCAGGCGCTTGCCGTAGGCCACTTCGGCCTCGACGATGTTGCGGCAGCCTTCAGCGGTGACGGCCAGGGGCTTTTCGCAGAACACCGGTTTGCCCGCCGCAATCGCCGCCAGCACGAACGCTTCGTGGCTCGGCCCCCAGGAGGTGACGAGGATCGCTTCGACTTCCGGCGCCTGGATCAACGCATGGCCGTCGGGGTAGACCTCGGCGGTCAGTTTCAGGTCGGACACGACCTTGGCGGCTTGCTGCAAATTGATGTCGGTGACGGCGACCACCTGGCTGTTGAGCAAGGTCTGGCTGCAACGACGAATGTGATCCTGGCCGATGGCCCCGGTACCGATGACGCCTAACTTTAATGACATGTAAGGACTCCTTGTTGTTCGATTCAGGGCAATCAGTACTGACGGGCCTTGGCCAGTCGTTCGCTCAGGGTCTTGGCCACCGTATTGGTGCGGGCGCTGGTGGAGACTTGCGCCACGCCGACCCGCCACCACGACAGGTAGCCGTGAATCATGGTCTTGGGTAGGACCTTGATGTCGATCAGCGTCGATACGGTCTGCAAGCGCGCATCGGCCAGCGCCGCTTGCAGCTCCTCAACGGTGTTCACTTTGTAAGTCTTGCAACCATAGGCCGCCGCGCTCATGGCGAAATCCACCGGCACAAAACCGCCATCGAGCTTGCCGGTGTCCGGGTTACGGAAGCGGAACTCCGTGCCGAAGCTGTCCATGCCGCTGCCCATCTGCAAGTTGTTGATGCAGCCGAAGGTCATGTTGTCGAGCAGCACCACGTTGATCTTGCGGCGCTCCTGAATCGACGTCGCCAGTTCCGAGTGCAGCATCATGTATGAGCCATCGCCGACCAGCGCATAGACCTCACGCTCAGGCTCGGCGAGCTTCACGCCCAATGCGGCGTTGACCTCGTAGCCCATGCACGAATAACCGTACTCGACGTGATAGGTGTTCACGCCCTTGCTGCGCCAGCTGCGCTGCAAGTCACCGGGCAGGCTGCCGGCGGCGGCGACAATCACCGCGTCATCGGCGAGGGTTTGGTTGAGCACGCCGAGCACCCGACTCTGGGTCAGGCACGAGCCGGTCAGCTCGATGAACTCGCGCAGGACCGCCGGGTCCATGGAGTCGTTGATTTCCGGGGTAAAGTCTTGGCTCTGGTACTCAATCTGATAGAGCCGATCGACTTCATCATCCAACTGAGCCTTGGCCTGACGCGGTTGATCGCCCCACGCGAAACGGTAATCGCCCAAGGCTTCGGCCAAGGCCTGCAAGCCGGTTCTGGCATCCGCCAGCAGTTGCACGCCATCGAGCTTGAGGGCATCGCAGGGGCTGATGTTGAGGTTGAGAAATTGCACGTCCGGGTGCTGGAACAGGGATTTCGACGCGGTGGTGAAATCGCTGTAGCGGGTGCCGACGCCAATGATCAGGTCCGCCTCCCTGGCCAGCAGGTTCGCCGCCAGACAGCCGGTTTCGCCGATCCCGCCAACGTTCAGCGGATGGCTGGACACGACCGCACTCTTGCCAGCCTGGGTTTCGGCGAAGGGAATGTCGAAGCGCTCGGCAAACGCCTGCAACGCCGCGTTGGCCCCGGAGTATTTGACCCCGCCACCGCAAATGATCAGCGGCTTGCGCTTGCCTTTAAACAGCGCCAACGCATCGCCGAGCATCGCTTCGGTGGCCGGACGCCGCTCGATGCGATGCACGCGTTTTTGCAGGAAATAATCGGGGTAATCGTAGGCTTCGGCTTGCACGTCTTGTGGCAAGGCCAGAGTCACGGCGCCGGTTTCGGCAGGGTCGGTGAGCACGCGCATGGCGTGAATCGCCGCAGTCATCAACTGCTCGGGACGATTGATACGGTCCCAATATTTGCTCACGGCCTTGAACGCATCGTTGGTGCTGATGCTCAAGTCGTGGAACTGTTCGATCTGTTGCAGCACCGGGTCCGGCTGGCGGCAGGCGTAGACATCACCGGGCAACAGCAGCAAGGGAATGCGGTTGGCGGTGGCGGTCGCGGCGGCGGTCAGCATGTTCGCGGCGCCCGGGCCTACGGATGAGGTACAGGCGTAGATTTTGCGCCGCAGGTGTTGCTTGGCGAACCCGATGGCGGCGTGGGCCATGCCTTGCTCGTTGCGGCCTTGATGGACGATCAGGTCGCCGCTGTCCTGCTCCAGCGCTTGCCCAAGGCCGAGCACGTTGCCGTGACCGAAAATGGCAAAGATCCCGGCGATGAATTTGCTCTGGACCCCGTCGACCTCGATGTACTGGTTATCGAGGAATTTCACCAGGGCCTGGGCCATGGTCAGTCTTGTTGTGGTCATAACCGATCCTTCAATACACGAAGAAACCCTGTAGGAGCGGGCTTGCTCGCGAAAGCGGCGGCACATTCAACATCTAAGTCGCCTGACATACCGCTTTCGCGAGCAAGCCCGCTCCCACAGGGGATCTTCATTAGCCTTGAGATTTTTGCAGGTGGTTCATGCTCGCGCCGATCGCCTGCTGGATGTTGGCCAGGCCATGGACGCTATCGGCAAACGGTTCGAACGACAGGTAGCCGCTGTAACCGCCGCTGAGCAAGCTGTCAATTTGCGCCGCGTTACCAAGAATGTCGCCCTCGCCCACCAGCACGCGATGCCCGTCGCGGATTGTCGCCAACGGTGCCTCGGCATCTTCGACGCCGGAAAGGCGCACCAACCCGGTCAGTTCGGGGAAAAATTCGGTTTCGCCGGCCAGGTGATGGTGAAAGGTGTCGTGCACCAACCGGAACACATCCAGCCCACCGGCAGCCTTGATCGCCTCCACCGCCGTGCGTTTAAGCCGCAGCGAGCATTCCTCGAAGCCCAGCGGCTCGATGAAACCGAGAATGCCGTGATCGCGCAGGATCGGCGCCAGTTCACTCAAGGCGGTGCGCAAGCCTGAAGCGCGCTCGGCTTCGTTACGAGTATCGGCGCGATCATTCAGCGGGCACATGACCACCCCCTGCGCACCGCAATCACGCGCATAAGCCGCAAGTTTGAAGGCCTGAGCCCGACGCTCGTCATTCCACACATCAAACGGGTACAGCGCGTTGATCGACAGCACGCTGATGCCTTTGGCCTCGCACAATTCACGGACGCGCTCGGCCGCGGTGCCGTCTTCAATCTCGACGCCCGCGAGGTCATTGCGAATCTCGATAGCATCAGCCTTGAGGGCCACCGCCAGGTCGATGAACGCCGGCAGTGACAAACGTGGGGCGACCACACGGTTCAGGGCGAAACGCAGGGGTTTGCTCATTGTTATTGTTCTCCGCACAGGTGAATCACTTGGCCGTCGGCATGCTGAATTCAGGGCCCTTGGCGATGCTGTCGGGCCAGCGTTGCATCACGCTTTTGTAGCGGCTGTAGAAGCGGATGCCTTCTTCGCCATAGGCGTGATGGTCGCCGAACAGCGAGCGCTTCCAGCCGCCGAACGAGTGCCAGGCCATGGGCACCGGAATCGGCACGTTGATGCCGACCATGCCGACCTTGATGGTGCGCGCAAAGGCCCGGGCGATGCCGCCGTCGCTGGTAAAGCACGACACGCCGTTGCCGAATTCGTGGACGTTGATCAACGACACAGCGCTGGCGAAATCCGGGACGCGGACGATGCCCAGCACCGGGCCGAAGATCTCCTGCTGATAAATGCTCATCTCGGTCGTAACGTGATCGAACAACGTCGCGCCGACGAAGAAGCCGTTCTCCGCTCCCGGCACCTTGAACCCACGACCGTCGACAATCAGCTGCGCACCTTGCGCCACGCCTTCATCTATAAAGCCTTCGACCTTGGACTTGTGTTCGGCCGTCACCAAAGGCCCCATGTCGCTGTCGCCCTGCATGCCATTGCCGACCTTGAGCTGATCGATGCGCGGCAGCAGTTTGGCGATCAACTGGTCAGCGACATCGCCCACCGCGACGGCAATCGAGATCGCCATGCAGCGCTCGCCAGCCGAGCCGTAAGCCGCGCCGATCAAGGCGTCTGCGGCCTGATCCAGATCCGCGTCAGGCATGACGATCATGTGATTCTTCGCCCCGCCCAGCGCCTGCACCCGCTTGCCGCGCGAGGTGGCTTGCTGGTGGATGTACTCGGCAATCGGTGTCGAGCCGACAAAGGAAATCGCCTCGATGTCCGGGTGTTGCAGCAGCGCATCGACGGCGGTCTTGTCGCCCTGGACCACGTTGAACACGCCGTCCGGCAAACCGGCTTCGGTCAGTAAACGCGCCATCAGCAAACTGGCGGACGGGTCGCGTTCGGAGGGTTTGAGGATGAAGCAGTTACCGGTGACCAGCGCCAGCGGGATCATCCACAGCGGCACCATCACCGGGAAATTGAACGGCGTGACACCGGCGCAAACACCCAGCGGCTGACGCAGGTTCCAGTTGTCGATGCCGCCGCCGATGTTGTCGCTGAATTCGGTTTTCAGCAGGCTCGGCGCGCCGCAGGCGTATTCGACGATCTCGATGCCACGGGTGACTTCGCCCTTGGCGTCGGAAAACACCTTGCCGTGTTCGTGGCTGATGATTTCGGCCAGTTCATCGTGATGACGGTCGAGCAGTTCCTTGAACTTGAACATCACCCGTGAACGGCGCAGGGACGATTGCTCGGACCAGGCCGGGAACGCTTTCAGGGCCGAGGCAACGGCGGCGTCCACGGTCTTTTCACTGGCCAGCCCGACGCGCGCCTGAACGCTGCCGGTGGCCGGGTTGAAGACATTGCTGAAGCGCTCGCTGCCGCTGTCTTGCACTTGACCGTCGATGTAATGGCCGATGACCGGGGCGTCGCTCATTGTTTTTGTTCTCCGTTCGAATGTTGGAATTCAGGCTTTTTAGTTCAGAGATCAAGCAGCCAACTGTGCTGCGGATCGTTATGGAACTGCCAGACCCGTTTCGGGCCGGCCATCACGTTCAGGTAATACGACTCGTAGCCGTAGGGCACGCTGACCGGGTGATAGCCCTTGGGCACGACCACGAGGTCGCTGTTTTCCACGGCCATGGCTTGATCGATGCTGCGGTCGTCGGTGTAGACGCGCTGGAACACGAAGCCCTGTGGCGGATTGATCTGGTGGTAATAGGTTTCTTCGAGGAAGCTCTGGTGCGGCAGATCGTCGGTGTCGTGCTTGTGCGGCGGGTAGCTCGACGAGTGCCCCGACGGCGTGCGCACTTCCACCACCAGCAGCGAATGGGCGGGCTCGGTGTCGGGCAGGATGTCGCAGACGTAACGAGTGTTGGCACCCTTGCCGCGCACGCTGCGTTTCATGGTTTCGGGTTTGATCAGCCGCGGGCCGAGGTTGTCGGCTTTGGAGCCGGGCGCGGCGCAGACAGCAATTTGCACATCGCTGAGCGCGACCACTTGCGCCTGACTGCCCGGCGGCAAGTACGCGGCGAAGGGTGATTTGTCTTCGAACACCGACTGGCGATCGCCGAGGTTGTCCCAATTGAAGGCGCCCTGCCCCGGCGCTTCGCCCTTGAGGCTGATCCGACCGCTGAGCAGCACCAGGCACAGTTCTTTATCGCCTGCCGCCACCGGCAGGGTTTCGCCCAGGCTCAAGCGGTAAGCAGCGAAGCCGACGTAATCCAGCTCACCTTTGCCCAACTCGACCATCGTCCGGCCACGGGCGTTGCTTTTGACCAGCAGGCTCATAAGGCAATCCTCTCGTCGAGCAAGGCACGCAAGGTGTCGTAGCCTTTTTTCGCGTAGACGTAGCTCGGCGCCACGGCCGGGTCTTGCTCGGCCTCGACCACCAGCCAGCCGTGGTAATCGTTGGCCAGCAATACTTCGAGCAGCGCGGCGAAATCGATATCGCCATCGCCGGGCACGGTGAAAGTGCCGTTGATGATGCAGTCGGGAAAGCTCCACAGGTTGTTGCGCGCCAGTTGCACCACCGGTTTGCGCACGTCCTTGAAATGCACGTGACAGATGCGTTCGATGTGTTTTCGCAGCACCTGCAACGGCTCGCCGCCGCCCATGTAGCAATGGCCCGAATCGAACAACAGACCGACTTCGCTGCCGGTCAACGCCATCAGCTTGTCGATGTCGGCCGGGGATTCGACGTAAGCGCCCATGTGATGGTGATAGGCCAGGCGCACGCCTTGGGACAGGGTGAAACGCGCCAGTTCGGTGAGCTTTTCGGCGTATTCCTGCCAGGCCTGCTCGGTGTGAAAACGCGGGCGTTCCACCAAGGGAATGCGTTGGCCCTGAATCGAGTCAGCCACTTCGCCGTAAACCAGCACCTTGGCGCCGTTCTTCGCCAGCAACTCGACATGACTGCCAATGGCGTCGATTTCCTCGGCCACGGAACGGCGCGCCAGACGGCTGGAATACCAGCCCGACACCAGCGCCAGATCGTAAGGCCGCAGCACGTCACCGACGCCTTTGGCATCCTTGGGGAATTTTCCGTTGAGTTCGAAACCTTCGTAACCGATCTCCTTGCCTTCGCTCAAAGCAGTGCTCAGCGGCGTCTCGCCACCGAGGGACGGCAAGTCGTCGTTGCTCCAAGAGATCGGGTTGATGCCAATTCGGATAGCGGGCATGGCTGCACCTTTTTGTTGTTTTCTAAATTTCCGTTGAGTCTGAGGCCGACTTCGCGGGCAAGCCTCGCTCCTACAGATCAACGCGGCTTCCCGTAGGAGCGAGGCTTGCCCGCGAAGAACGATAACGCGGTGTCACGTCAGGCGCGGGCCGTGCGCCAGGCATCGATGAGTTCGACGAAGGTGCCCTGCACCTGAGCAATCAGCGCCTCATCATCGATTTCACCGGCCAGCCACGCGCGGCTCGGTTCCTGGAAGATCGTCCTCCCCACCGCGAACCCGCGACAGGTCTGGCTCTGGCTCGCTTGCTGAAACCCTTCGGCCAGTGCCGCCGCCGGCGCATTCAGCCCCAGCAACACCACGCCCCGGCAATACGGATCTCGCTCCTGAATCAACTCATCAAGCTGCTTCCACTCCTCGGCACTCTGCGCTTCGATCTTCCACCACGCCGGGTAAATCCCCAGGTTGTAGAGGCGTTTCAGCGCGCGATACAGCACGTCCGGATGGGTCGACGGATGATCCTTGGGCGGGATGATTTCCAGCAGCAGTTCATGGCCGCTGACCAGAGAGGCCTCATACAACCCCTTGATCTGCGCTTCCTGTTCCAGGCGCAGCAACGGCTCGTCATCGGGATGGTATTGCACCAGGCACTTGATGATCTGCTCTTGCGGCCAGGCAATCAGGTTGCTACCGATCGAGCGCCCATGTTCGAACGCCAACGGCCGCGAGCCCTGCACTTCCACAGGTCGCGCCACCCACCAGCCACGACCGGTGGCGGCGTTCAGCGAGTCCTGGCCGAAACGCTGATCAGCCAGCAAGCCGACATCAGCGTCGATCCCTTGCTCACGCAAATCCGCTTCAACCCGCTCCACGGCTTTGATAAAGAGTTGCTTGAGCTCGCCGATGGCGTTCAGGTCGCGACCGCCCTTTTGCGCCAGCTCCACCAGTTGCCCACGGTGATCAAAGGCAAAAATGAACAGCTGCTTCCACTGTTTGCGCGGCACGCTGACCTGATGCAGACGCTGCAGCACCGCGTCCTGATCTGGCCGGGTAATCGGCACCGGGCTGTTGAACAGGTAATCGAGTTCGGCGCGTGTCGGCATCGCCGGGGCGCAGGCATGGCGCGACACCACCAGCCCGCCGCAAGCATTGGCCAACTGGCAGCAACGCTCATCGCTGGCGTCCTCCAGCCAACCGCTGAGGAAACCCGACATAAAGGCATCGCCGGCCCCCAACACGTTGAGCACTTCCACCCGAACGCCGGGATAAATCGCCCCATCTTCAAGCCGCACCGGAATCACCCCGTGAATCACCGTGCAACCCTGCGGCCCGAGTTTGACCACCAACGTGGCATCGCTCAAACGCCGGACATTACGCAGCGCAGTGAGCAAATCCTCCGAACCGCCAGCAATCAAAAACTCTTCTTCAGTACCCACGATCAGGTCGAAACGCGGCAGGATTTTCTGCACATGCTGGCTGACGCTCTGATCCGCAACAAAGCGGGTCTCGCCATCAGCCTTGCCGGCCAGACCCCAAAGCACCGGCCGATAATCGATATCCAGCACGCGTTTGACATTGTGCTTCTCGGCATAATCCAGCGCCTGGAGGCTCGCCTTGTAGACGCCGTCGGTGGAGAAATGGGTGCCGGTGATCAGCAAGGCTTTGCTGGAGGCAATAAAGGCTTCACTGATGTCTTCAGCCCGCAGCGCCATGTCAGCGCAGTTTTCGCGGTAGAACACCAACGGAAAGGTTTCGCGGTCCTTGAGACCGAGCAGGACCATGGCGGTCAGGCGTTCCGGATCAACCTTGATGCCGCTGACGTCGCAGCCTTCACGGACCAGGGATTCCAGGAGAAAACGGCCCATGTGGTCGTCCCCTACCCGGCTCAACATCGCTGACTTGAGGCCCAACCGCGCGGTGCCGAAGGCGATGTTGGCGGACGATCCCCCAAGGTATTTGGCGAAGCTTGAAACATCTTCCAGCCGCGCCCCGACTTGCTGCGCATAGAGGTCGACGCCAAGGCGCCCCAGGCAAATCAGATCCAATTGACGCCCACTGGCAAAACGAGTCTGGCCCATGCTGGCTCCTGTTATTTTTATCAGCCTGCGTTCGGGGCGATGGAGGCGCCGAACGCTCTTGGTGGGATGCAGACTAAAACGACCGGGACCGAACAATCAATAATTATTCCAAATAATTTTTACGTGGAATATTTTTTCCAATAAACTTTTACAAAAGCATTCCAGACACAGTGCATCGTTTCAGCAAACCGCACGCCGGCCGCAAGCTCAAGATTTTATTCCGGCCTACCCTGTAGACTGCGCACAGCCAACCTATTGTCAGGGGACGACGCAACCGTCAGCCCTATAAGAACAAGCCAGAAGGATTCCCTATGTCCCGCACCGATCAGCCGGCTACGACCGAGAGCACGCCCGACAGCGATCTCGTCAGCCCCCCGATCAATGCCGAGCGTCTGCTGCAGCAGATCACCAACGAATACGAAAGCCTGCCGCGCCAGCTCAAACGCATCGCCAGCTACATGAGCCAGCAAAGCGACCGGATCATGGTCGACCGCATCAGCGACATCGCCCGCGAGTGCGAAGTCCACCCGTCGGCCATCGTGCGGTTTTCGCAGCGCTTCGGTTTCAGCGGTTTCAGCGAGATGCAGGCCCTGTTCCGCGAGGCGTACACGCACAAAACCACGCCGGTGCAGAACTACCAGCAGCGCATCCGCAGCATGATCGCCAACAAATCGCAGAAGGCCAGCGGCGGCGACCTCGCCCGCGAGTGCATCGACGCGACCCTGTCCGGCATCGAGCGACTGGGGCAGGAACTCGATGACGAGGCCTTCGACAAAGCCGTGGACCTGGTGGTCAACGCCGACAACATCTACGTGGTCGGCGTGCGCCGCTCCTTCGCCGTCGCCGATTACCTGGTCTACAACCTGCAACACACCAACAAACGCATCCACCTGGTCTCCGGCCTCGGCGGCAGTTACCGCGAGCAGATGCGCAGCGTGCGCGCCAATGACCTGGTCATCGCCATCAGCTTCACGCCCTACGGCAAGGAAACCCAACACTGCCTGCGCATCGCCCAGCACAACCAGGCGAAAACCCTGATCATCACCGACAGCAACCTTTCACCCCTGGCCAAACGCGCCAACACCGTGCTGCTGGTCAACGAAGGCAGCTCGTTCGCCTTCCGCTCGTTGAGCGCAACGCTGTGCCTGTGCCAGGCGCTGTTCATCGCCGTGGCCTATCGCCTGGAACTGAAGGTCGACGAGATACACGAGCAAGTCGGTTTCGAGGATTAAGCCAACGCCGTTTGCAGGTCGCCGAACCTCAGCTAAGGTAGTCCATCCCGACATGGACACCTGAAGGAGCGGCTCAATGAAACTGATCGGCATGCTGGATTCGCCCTACGTGCGGCGCGTGGCCATTTCCGCCAGACACCTGGGCATCGACCTGGAGCACGAGTCGGTTTCAGTGTTCCGCCACTTCGAGCACTTCCAGCAGATCAACCCTGTGGTCAAGGCCCCGACCCTGGTGCTGGACGACGGCGAAGTGTTGATCGACTCGACACTGATCATCGACTACCTCGAAGCCCTGGCCGGCCCCGGCAAAAGCCTGATGCCCGGCGACCTCAAGCAACGACTGCGCGCATGGCGCCTGATCGGGTTCGGGTTGGCAGCGTGCGAAAAGTCGGTGCAGCTTTACTACGAACGCAACCTGCGCCCCGCCGAAATTCAATACCAGCCGTGGGTTGAGCGCGTCGAAGGCCAACTCGCCGCAGCCTATTCAGCGCTTGAACGCGAGCTGGAAAAGCAGCCACTGGCAAACGGTGCCTTGATCGGCCAAGACGGCATCACCCTCGCCGTCGCCTGGAGCTTCACCAACCTCGTCACTCCGGATCAAGTCGACGCCTCACGCTACCCGCACATAGCCGAATTCACCGCGCAGGCGGAAAAGCTTGAGGCCTTCATCAGTACCCCGATAACCTGACCGGCCCCCTCGAACGGACCCGACCATGACCGCCGCCGAACAACCTGCCCCGGCCCTGAAGGAAATCTTCAACGCCGAACGCCTCAAACACATCGCAACCGAAATGACGGCGGTCTACCCGGCCTTCAACGCCAAAGCCTTCCTGAAACTGGCCAACGACGGCCTCGCCGACCTGTCGATCATGCAACGCATGGCCCGCGTCAGCGAATGCTTGCACGCCGTGCTGCCGCAGGGCTACGACGAATCCCTCGAAGTCCTGCGCGCCCTCGCCCCTCGCCTGAACAGCGGATTCGTCAGCATCTCGCTACCGCATTACGTGGCGATGTATGGCGCGCATGATTTCGAGCGCTCGATGGAAGCGCTTAAGTACTTCACGGCGTTTGGATCGGCAGAATTTGCGATTCGGTATTTTCTGCGCAGCGATCTGCAACGGTCATTGGCGCTGATGCAGGCATGGTCCCAGGATGAGAATGAACATGTGCGGCGTCTGGCCAGCGAAGGCAGTCGACCGCGCTTGCCGTGGTCGTTTCGGTTGGAGCAGATTCAGAGCGATCCGACATTGGCGGCGGCGATTCTCGACAACCTCAAGGCGGATGACAGCCTTTACGTGCGCAAGTCGGTGGCCAATCACCTGAATGACATTACCAAGGACCATCCGGAGTGGGTGTTGGACTTGATTGAGGGCTGGTCGCTGGAGAACAAGCACACCGCGTGGATTGCCAAGCATGCGCTGCGGAGTTTGATTAAGCAGGGGAATCAGCGGGCGCTGGCGATTATTGGGGCGAGTGGGAAAGCTGAGGTTGAGATTGTTGGGGTGAAGGTGGAGCCGGCGGTGATTCGGTTGGGGGAGAAGATTACGTTGTCGTTTGCGGTGAAATCCACGGTAGCGGAGAGTCAGCGGTTGGTGATTGATTATGCGATTGATTACGTAAAAGCCAATGGCAGCACTTCGGCGAAGGTGTTCAAGCTTAAGGCGTTGACGCTGCTTGGCAAGGCGACTGAACGAGTCAGTCGCGGTCAACAGATCAAGGAGCTCACCACTCGCAAACACTATGTGGGCGAACACGCAGTACACATCCTGGTGAACGGGGAACGGCTGGCCAGCACCTCCTTCGAAATCCTTGCCTGAGACATCCTGCTCTACTGTGGGAATGAAACTTTCTCGAGGTGGCGTCAGGCCTGATCTGCCGCGTTATCGCGAATATGACTCTACCCTTTAGGCAGTCCACTTCGGATCGAATGCAGCGCTCCGCGACAGGCAGCAATCAGCCAAGTGCGATCAGTGGACAGCATGCTGGCGAAACAGTAGCCTATCGACATAAAATGTAAAATCAGATAAAGGGGGACTATTTTGAAGCTAAGGAAAGGCAAGACGAAATCTATACTTGACGCATCAATTGATTCAGCGTTGCTTGCTGTCGAAATTTATAATAAACCTAGAACAACCTTTCGCAGTGAAGGGTTCATAACCATGATGATCATGGCATGGACTCGGCTATTTCATGCTCATTTCAATGCCACGATTGGCGACAAGTACTATTATAAAAATAAAAACGGACGATTCGATTTTGTTGATGGAGAGAGGAAGGCATGGGAGTTATCCACCTGCATAAAAAAATATGGGGAACTCGACACTGCAACGGAAAGCAATCTTTTTTTCTTTATTAAGCTCAGAAATAAAATTGAGCACCGCCACATTGAGAAGAGAGAAGTTGACACACTAATTTTCGGAGAGTGCCAGTCTTTACTTTACAACTATGAAAGTAAGTTGATAGATTTTTTTGGCGACAACTATTCCATCAATGAATCGCTGGTATATAGCCTGCAGTTCTCTCAGATCAGAACAAAGCAGCAAGAAGCGGCTAATAGATCGGCACTATCAAAAGATTTGTCCGATATTGTTTCGTTTATAGAAAAATATAGAAACTCGTTAGATGATGACACTTATAACTCCCTTCAGTACAGTGTAAAACTCATTCAGATACCGAAAATATCGAACACAAATCGAGCTGATGCAGCAATTGAATTTGTGCGCTGGGATGCACTAAGTGAAGAAGATAAAGAAGCGTATGAAAAGCTGGCCGTAATTATCAAAGACAAAACCGTTCGAGTAGAGGCTGCAAACTTTGGCCGACTAAAGCCTTCTGACGTCGTAAAGAAAGTCAATGAACGTCTCAACGAAATAAAGATGACATCGAATCTTCATCCAGCGCTTTATAAGGTTTTTTCAATTAGGCCAGCCAATGGCGCTGAAGACCCATTCGAGACGCAAGCAGAATATTGTTTGTATGATGAGGCGCACAATGATTATGTTTATCAGGATGCATGGATAACTTTCTTAATTCATTTTATGCAGGCAAGTGGATTCTCACCTGCTGAAATTCGGAAAATGGCTGCCGAAGGTAAGAAACTTGAATTAAGCGACTATAAACCTTGAGCGGTTAGCGAATACCAGTATTGAGGCGATCGGTCGTCATTTCGCACTCGTGAGTTCCGACAAGGAATCAGACTTAAACTGGAAGACCGCTAATAACGCCCCACCATTAACGCATATGCGTCATCCAAAGTTCTTGCATTCTTTTTATATGCTCGCCCGCCATAACACAAGCATCTTTTTTAGAGTGTTTTAGATCTCTGTACTTCTTGATGAGTGTCTTTTTATATATTTCAATCCAACCTTCGAAAACCGCTGACACCTCAATCAATATTTTTGGACGATTAATACCCTCACTCACACTTACCCCCGAATCAGCAGGCTGCAGATACATAGCACGAGATGTCATTATCCCACTTACAAGACTTGCGTATTTTTCCAGCCTGAATGGTATATAAACCGTAGTATTAACAGGCCGAAAAAACTCCAGCTTTAAAAAAATATGCTTATTATCAAATCTTCTCAACGCCCATGTTGACTGCACGTCACCGGGGGGCGTATGTTGATGAACACTAATCAAACTTTGCATATCAACGCATTTTGAGGTATCAATTATCACTACAGGGATTAGTCTCCCTTCACCCCATATAGAGGTTGCAATAGCACCATCACCAACCACAGGGACAAATAAATCAGAATTAACTTTTTCCTTTTGCATTCTCGATTTCCTTCATAATATATTGATGCACACCCACTCTAAACCCATTTCCAGAAGTAAATACAACCTCATATTTATCCACCGTGAATTTTTCATTTACATATTCTGGTATTTCATATGAAATCCAAATGGACTCCGTCGTCCCCGCAGCGAGATTAATTGGCTGTATAGACGTTGCAGTTTCAGCATTCTCTGGAAGAGGGAAAGAAGTAGGCTGCAGAATCACTTCAGATGTTACACCTCCACTCACATATAGCTTCAAATGCAACTCAGCCTTTACGATCGACGTAGGTGTAGTAGACGAATTTGTAAGTGAAATAGCAAAAAAACATTTCCTTTTATTCTTTTTCTCACGCCAGCTAAAGCCATCAATGAGATAAGAACTAATAGGCGCATTTCTCTGCCTGTGATCATCAGCAGCAATTGCAGTGGTCAGCTTAGTTTTCATATACGTCTTAACTGCATACACAGCCGCAACAGTCGCAACACCCAAACCACCTGCGGCAATTAATACTTCGACTAAGCTTGCCATCCCTAGACTCTATCTATTAGTTTTTATTGGCTGTTAACGCACACAAATAGTAAACGCCGACAAATATTCTGAGTTAGATCTCAGGAGTTCATATCATTACGCCCGCAATGATACCTATTGGCCACCACAATGTCTAAGGTGGTGACTTGAGTTTTTCTAATGCAAGCCGATTAACGATTTTAGCCAAAATCTTAAGCACACCCGTATTAATGTCGGCGCCCCCTTTGTGACGTCGGTTTTCACCTTCGCCACAAAGGCTTGTGATTACTCCTTCACCTCAACCTTATCCAACGCCTGATTCACCGCCAATTCCCCCAACATCACCACCTGCGTAATCCCCAACAGCGTCTTGCGATGTGAGTTATCCAATAACGCCGCAAAATTGCTAAGCATGGTCGTAGCCGAGCCTAGTGACTCGCTGGCGTTTGCCAGCAGGGATTCGGTGTCGTACTTGGGGTTGGCGAGGAACATGGGTTCGGGTTCGTGGGTGCTGGCCATGATGTTGGCACCTGGGTTGAGGTAGTGGTCGAGGGCGCGTTCGGCGGCTTCGTGGAGTTTTTTGGAATCGAGGGATTCGTACGGGGATGCCGGATCGGTGTCCGGTGGGTTTGGTGTTGGTTTGATCATGTTTGGAACCTCTAGCGCGAATATTTCAAGGAGCCATCACTCTCTCGCTACCAAACGGAGGGTGGCGGCCATACGCGGGTTGGTAGACCGGTCGCACTAGAACCCGGCGCCCACAAGTGGGCCCCACGCATGACCACCATGAACGCAAAGTCTTGTGAAACCGACTGCGTAAAGGTGAAGCCATGAGTCTAGAACGATCCGGGCTACCAAACCCGATCACTGTTTTTCAGTGACCCCGCCACGATAGAACCCGTGCCCTAGACGCACAAGCCGGCGGATTCTGGCGCACGCGTAGGTAATGACGCAAGGCGTTGTAGCCGTTGGGACGTAACACTGAGTGTCTTTAAACGTGTGCGTTTGAACATGTTTAAAGCATCAACAGTCGGGCGAAAAAACCTCGGCTGAAATAGATGGTGTTAGATCTGGCGCCTTCGCGAGCAAGCCCGCTCCCACAGGGGATTGTGTTAGGCGCGAGGTTTTGGGGTGGCAATGGATATGGCCGGTGTGTGGCCGGCACTGGGTTCGGGTTTATCGCTGACGCCGGTTGATCGGGTTGCTGGATCGGCCCGGCAGGATGCGGGTCAGGGTGTTGTCGCGCACCCAATAGTGATGGAACAACCCCGCCACCGCGTGCAGGCCAATCAGCCAGTAACCGGTGCTGCCGAGCAGTTCGTGCCAGTACTTGAATTGCTTGGCCAGGTCCGGATCGACCGCTACCGGCGATGGCAGGTAGAACTCGAAATAGGGCATCGGCTTGCCGCCAGCAGACAGCATCAGCCAGGCCAGCAGCGGCGTGGCGATCATTAATACGTAGAGCGCCAGGTGCATCAAGTGCGAAACGCCGGTCTGCCATTTGGGCAGTGCCGGGGTAATCGGTGGCCGAGGCGTCAGGCGTCCGAGCAGTCGCACCCACACCAAGGCAAAAATGCTCAACCCGAACACGCCGTGCAGCCCGAGAAACATTCCCCTCAAAGCATCCCCCTTGGGCAGCAGACCTTTGATTTCGATGCAGGCATACACGCCCACGAACAGCGCCAGCATCAGCCAGTGCAAGATGATCGAGAGTTTTCCATAGCGTTGAACAGCTGAGTCGCGGGTCATAAAGGGCCTCTTGAACTTGGTTGCCGGCTGCCGCTTCGTTCGCGCCGCCGGGGATCCGGTGTGTCACCGCACCGACGGGGCACACCCTGCCCGCCCAGTCTTAAGGCAATCTGAAGACAGCGGCAGATGATCTTTTTCTTACCTTCAGATTCCGTTAAGAAATGCCTCCGATACTCCTCCCACACTTACCCGGGAGGCGTCTTCCAATGCCTGACTTTGAATGGAATATTCCTCTACCCCTGAGCTTCGGCCAGGCCGAAACGCCGCCGATGAGTCTGACCAGGGCGTTGCCGGACGACGTCGAGCGGCCTGTCTTTGAAGCCTTTATCCAGCAACGTTTTCGTAAGGCCCACGGTGCCGATATCCGCCACTTCATGCCGGAGCTGTTTGGCATGAGCGATGCCTCCGGCACGCTGTGTGCGGTGGCTGGTGTGCGCATGGCCAATGCCGAATCGTTGTTTCTGGAACGTTATCTGGACGAGTCGATCGAGCCGCTGATCAGCGCTGCGGCCGACCGCCCGGTGGATCGCACCGGCATCGTCGAAGTCGGCAATCTGGCCGCCAGCGACACCGGCAGTGCGCGGATGAGCATCATCGCCCTCACCTACCTGCTGGCCACGGGCGGCCTGGAATGGGTGGCGTTCACCGGCAACGTCGGCCTGGTGAACAGTTTTCATCGCCTGGGCTTGAAACCGGTGACGCTGTGCGCGGCCGACCCCGAGCGGCTGGGGGATGAGCGCCAGCACTGGGGCAGTTATTACGAGAGCAAGCCTTGGGTGCACGTCGGCAACATCCGCGCCGGGTTCATTCATTTGCGCAACATCGGGATGTTCAATCGCCTGGGTTTGCCCACGACTCTTGAGGAGTCCAGCCATGTCGCCTGAAACCGAGCGTTTCAAACAGACCCTGCGCAGCCATGCCGAGCGCAAGACCAGCGCCATTGCGTTGTGGGGTGATAATCAGAAGGTGGATTACGCCACGCTGTACGCCGAAGTGGTGTACCGCCAGCAACGGCTGCGCGATGAGCAGGTCAAGGTGCTCGCGCTGGCGTTGGACAATGGCGTCGACGCGATGCTCTGGGACCTCGCTGCGCTGTTCGAAGGCCTGACGTGCCTGACGCTGCCACCCTTTTTCAGCCCGGCTCAACGCGCCCACTGCCTGGAACAAAGCCAGGCCGGGCGGGTGATTGCCGAACCCGCGCTGGACGACGAATTGCAAACGGCCGGCTACGAGAAAACCGGTGAGTTCTGGCGCCGCACGTTCAGCGGCCCGAACCGGCTGCCGGAAGGGACCGCCAAACTGACCTTCACGTCGGGCACCACGGGCACGCCCAAAGGCGTGTGCCTCAGCGCCGAGAGCCTGATGACGGTCGCTCGCGAACTGAATCAGGCCAGCAAACCCACCGATCCGCAGCAGCACCTGGCATTGTTGCCCTTGGCGATCTTGCTGGAAAACCTCGGTTGCTATGCGGCGTTGTATGCCGGGGCCACGTTGAGTTTGCCCAGTCAGCAAACCCTGGGGATTCAGGGGGCCAGCGGCGTTGATGTGCCGCGTCTGCTCGGTTGCCTGGCCACCCGGGCGCCTGAGAGCCTGATTCTGGTTCCGCAGTTGTTGCTGATGTTGGTCAGCGCTGCCGAACAGAAAGCCTTCAGCCCCTACTCGTTGCGTTTCGCGGCGGTGGGTGGTGCGCGGGTGTCCGAGGAATTGCTGCATCGCGCACAACGCATCGGCATTCCCGTTTACGAGGGTTATGGGCTGTCGGAATGCGCCTCGGTGGTGTGCCTGAATCGGCCCGAAGCGCGCCGACCCGGCAGTGTCGGCCGGCCCCTGCCCCACGTAACGATTCGCTTGGCCGAGGACGGCGAAGTGCTGGTCAAGGGTTCGACCTTGCTCGGTTACTTGGGCGAGGCGCCGCACACCGAAGAATGGTGGCCAACCGGCGATCTCGGCGAGTTCGACCCGGAAGGTTTTCTCTACCTCAAGGGGCGCAAGAAGCATCAATTCGTCACCAGTTTCGGGCGCAACGTCAACCCGGAGTGGGTCGAGGCGGAATTGACCCAGCGCCGCCATATCGCCCAGGCCTTCGTCTACGGCGAAGCCATGCCGCACAACCACGCGCTGCTCTGGCCCCATCGCCCGGACTGCACCGACGACGAACTGGCCGCTGCGGTGGCCCAAGCCAACGAGGCCTTGCCCGGTTACGCCCAGGTCCATCACTGGACCCGTCTCGATCAACCCTTCACCCCCGCCAATGGCTTGCTCACCGCCAATGGCCGCCCGCGCCGCGACGCCATCATCGAGCGTTACCGGGCGCAATTGACTGAATCTGTATTTTCCGAGGAATCCGCATCATGAGTTTTTTCGACACGCTGCAAGAAGCCACACAACACGAACGCCATGAACTGTTCAATCTGCCGATCATTCGCGATGCCCTTGAGGGCAAGGTCAGCCTGGAAAGCTACCGGGCCTTCCTGGCGCAAGCCTATTACCACGTGCGCCACACGGTGCCGTTGATGATGGCCTGCGGGGCGAAATTGCCGTCGCGCCTGGAATGGCTGCGTAAAGCGGTATGCGAGTACATCGAGGAGGAATACGGTCACGAGAAATGGGTACTCAATGACATCGAAGCCTGCGGCGGCGACAAAGACGCGGTGCGCGATGGTCGTCCGTCCATGCCGATTGAATTGATGGTCAGCTACCTCTACGACCTGATTGCCCGCGATAACCCGGTCGGCCTGTTCGGCATGGTCAACGTGCTGGAAGGCACCAGCATCGCCCTGGCCACCCACGCCGCCGGCAGCATCCGCGAGCGTCTGGCGTTGCCGGAAAGCGCCTTCAGTTACCTCAGTTCCCATGGCTCGCTGGACATCGAGCACATGCAGACCTATCGCCAATTGATGAACACCCTCGACGATCCGGCCGATCAGGCAGCGGTGATTCACGCCTCCAAAGTGGTGTACAGGCTTTACACCGACATGTTCCGCGGCTTGCCGCGTGACGGGGAGACCCTGAATGAAGCTGCATGAAGCTCGCGTGGTGCTGACCGGTGCCAGCGGCGGCATCGGCCTGGCGATCGCCACTGCGTTGTGTGCCAGCGGTGCCCGGGTGCTGGCGGTGGCTCGGCATCAGGAACCACTGCTGCCTTTGCTTGAGCGCTATCCGCAACACCTGTGCTGGGTCGGCGCGGACCTGACTGTGCTGTCCGACCGGCGCAAGGTGCTGACCGCGGCTGAAGCGATTGGCGGGGTCAACTTGCTGATCAACGCCGCCGGGGTCAATCATTTCGCCATGCTCGAACAGCTGGAGGACAGCGACATCCACGCGATGCTTGCGGTGAACATCAGCGCGCCGATCTGCCTGACCAAAACCCTGCTGCCGCTGCTCAAGCAAGCCGAGAGCGCGATGGTGGTGAACGTCGGTTCGACTTACGGCTCCATCGGCTACCCCGGTTACGCCAGTTATTGCGCCACCAAGTTTGCCTTGCGCGGGTTTTCCGAAGCCTTGCGCCGGGAGTTAGCGGACACCCGCGTCAGCGTGCTCTACGTCGCCCCGCGCGCCACCCGCACCAGCATGAACAGCCCGGCAGCGCAGGCGTTGAACGATGCGCTCAAGGCCAACGTCGATGACCCGCAAACCGTCGCCGCCGCGGTGATGCATGCAATTGCCGGTGACCGCCGCGACCTTTACCTCGGCTGGCCGGAGCGCTTTTTTGTGCGCCTCAACAGCCTGCTGCCCAATCTGGTGGACCGGGGCTTGCGCAAGCAATTGCCGCTGATCCGTCGCCTGAGTCAGAAGCCCGACAACGAGAACCTCAAACCATGAAAAAAATCATCGCTTGCCTGCTGCTGGGGGCTCTGAGCCAAAGCGTCTGGGCACTGGAACCCGCCGATCAGCAACGCCTCCAGGGTATCCAGCAAAGCTGGGCGCACATTCAATACGAAGTCCCCGAAGCGCAACGCACCGCCGCGTTCGAGAAACTGGCGGCCCAGGCGTCCGCGTTCACTCAGGAACGCCAATCGGTGGCCGAAGCCTGGATCTGGTCCGGCATCGTCAGCAGCAGTTGGGCCGGTGCGCAGGGTGGGCTCGGTGCGCTGAGCAAGGTGAAAGCGGCGAAAGCCGATCTGGAGAAAGCCATGACGCTGGACCCGAAAGCCCTGCAAGGCTCGGCCTACACCAGCCTCGGCGCGTTGTATGACCGCGTCCCCGGCTGGCCGATCGGTTTCGGTGACTCGGACAAGGCTGAACAGTTACTCAAGCAGGCCTTGCAACTCAACCCGAACGGCATCGATAGTCTGTACTTCTGGGGCGATCACCTCTACCGTGAAAAACGTTACAGCGAAGCTAAAGTCGCGCTGCAAAAGGCCCTGCAAGCTGCCCCAAGGCCAGGCCGGGAAATCGCCGACGCCGGGCGTCGCAAAGAGATCGAAACGTTGCTGGTGGACGTGAACAAGAAAATCGACTGACAGGAGTCCGTGTGCGCTTATTACTGATTGAGGACGACGTGGCCCTCGGCGAGGGCATCCATCAGGCCCTCGGCCGCGAAGGTTACACCGTCGATTGGCTAAAGGACGGCACCAGCGCCTTGCATGCGCTGCTCAGTGAAACCTTTGACCTGGCGGTGCTCGACCTCGGTCTGCCGCGCATGGACGGCCTTGAAGTACTGCGCCGCTTGCGTGACAGCGGCTCCAACCTGCCGGTGTTGATCCTCACTGCCCGGGACGCAACCGAAGACCGCATTGCCGGGCTGGATGCCGGGGCCGACGATTACCTGATAAAGCCCTTTGATCTGGCGGAACTGAAGGCTCGCTTGCGGGCCTTGTTGCGGCGCAGTGCCGGTCGCGCTCAGGTGCTGATCGAACACGCCGGCATCAGCCTCAACCCCGGCACCCAGCAAGTCAGTTATCAGGGCGAGCCGGTGGCGTTGACGCCCAAGGAATATCAGTTGCTCCACGAATTGCTCTCGCCGCCGGGCCGGGTGATGACCCGAGATCACCTGATGCAGTTGCTGTATGGCTGGAACGAGGAAGCCGAAAGCAACACCCTGGAAGTGCACATCCATCACCTGCGCAAAAAATTCTCCACCGACCTGATCCGCACCATTCGCGGTGTCGGTTACCTGGTGGAGGAGCGCCGATGACGTCGATCCGGCGCCGCACCCTCACGCTGATCATTGGCCTGATGCTGGTAGGGGTGGCGGTGATCAGCGTGTTCAACCTGCACGACAGCAATCACGAAATCGCCGAAGTCTACGATGCCCAACTCGCGCAAAATGCACGGCTGTTGCAGGGTGTGATGCGCATGCCGATGGCCAGCAAGGAACACGCCGAACTGTATCAGGCCTTCAACAAGGCGCTGGGCGAAGCCGAACCTCGGGTCGATGGCCATCCCTATGAAACCAAGATGGCCTTTCAGGTCTGGACCCGCACCGGTGAAGTGCTGGTGCACACGGCCAGCGCGCCCTCCTTCAACGCGCCGCCGGCCAAACCCGGCTTCAGCGACGTGGTGGACCTGAACAACCGCCACTGGCGTGCGTTCCTGCTGGAAGACAAACAGAACGACCTGAGAATCTGGGTGGGCGAACGGGACGACGTGCGCTCGGACCTGGTGGACCGGATCGTGCGGCACACCTTGTGGCCCAATGTGCTGGGCAGTCTGATTCTGGCGGCGATGATCTGGATGGCCATCGGCTGGGGCCTCAAGCCGCTGGAAGACATGGCGGCGACCTTGCGCGCGCGGCACAGCGGTTCGCTGGAGCCATTGCAACTGACGCCGTTGCCCAGTGAACTGGAACCGATGCAAGCGGCGCTCAACCGCATGCTTGCGCAGATTCAGGAAGTGCTGGGCCGCGAACGGCGCTTCATCGCCGATGCCGCCCACGAAATGCGTACACCGCTGGCCGTCCTGCGCGTGCATGCGCAAAACCTGCTGGAGGCTGGCACTGAACAGGAACGCCGTGAATCCCTGGAATTTTTGATTGCCGGCGTCGACCGCACCAGCCGTCTGGTCAATCAGTTGCTGACCATGGCCCGCCTCGAACCCAATGCGATGGCGCCGGTGCTGCGCAGCATCGACTTGGCCGACACCGTGCGCGACAGCCTCGTGCAGCTCACGCCGTGGTTGCTGAGCAAGAACCTTGAACTGGCGTTCGACGTCACCGATCGTCCCTTTGAAGTGGTGGCCGACGCCGCCGCTATCGACATCGCCTTGAACAACCTGATCAGCAACGCGGCAAACTTCTCCCCTGAACATGGCGTGATCACGGTTCAGTTAAGTCAAGCGGACGGCTTCTATTCGCTGAGCGTCGAGGACCAGGGGCCCGGCATTGACGAAGCGGATCGTGGGCGTTTGTTCGAACGCTTCTACAGCCGCGGGAATGCCCATGGCGCGGGTTTGGGCCTGACCATCGTCAACACCATCGCCACCCGGCTGGGCGGGCGCATCACCCTGGCCAACCGAGCGGAAGGTGGGTTGCGCGCGACGCTGTCCATTCCCGACAGCCAGCCGCGCAACCCGCTGCAGCGCACCACGCGAGAGTTGCCGCCGAGTGCTTGAGTGATCCCTGGCAGGATGCGGCGGGCCAGCTGACGCCATCGCGAGCAGGCTCACTCCCACAGGTGTTCGGTGTCGTTTTCAAATGTGTGGTCGACACAGAACCTTGTAGGAGCGAGCCTGCTCGCGATTGCGGTGGCACATCCAGCACCCATGTCACCGCCATACCACTTTGCAAGCCGTTTACAGGTCGCTCACTTTTTAGCACTCGCCAAATAATGCGCCACCAACGCATTTGCATGCCCATGCCCCATCCCGTGCTCATCCTTCAACCAAGCCACGATTTCCATATGCTTCTTGCCGCTCACTGTCCCGAGCAGATCCAGCCAGTGGCTGATGGGTTGCCCATACTTTTTCTCAATCGACGGAAAGTACGACGCCGGGCCTTTCGCTTTTGTCTCTTCGCTCATGCTGCAAGCTCCCTTGTTCGACGGAGTGTCGGATAACGCTCCTTGTCATCACCTAACGATTGAAGGCCAGGACTGCTGCGCAGTCCAGCGGGAGCAAGCTCCCTCGCCACAGGTGTTGTGTTGGTTGCTTCATTGCTTGACTGATCAGCGTTGTGTGATGGGTTGCCAGGCTATCCCATCAACAACCCCTGCTCCGCCTCACACAACTCCACCACGTAATCCCACATCACCCGCAATCTCACCGACTTGTGCAACTCCCGCCGGGTGCTGATCCAGTAACTGCGCTCGATGGTTTCATCGGGAAACAACGGCACCAGTTCCGGATCGGCGCTGGCCATGTAGCACGGCAACACCGCGATCCCCAGCCCCGAGCGCGCCGCCTGTTGCTGGGCGATGACGCTGGTGCTGTGAAACACCACCTGCGGGTTGCGGCAGAAGCTGTTGAGGAACATCAGTTCCTGGCTGAACAGCAGGTCGTCGACGTAGCCGATCCACGCGTGCCGGCCGAGGTCTTCGCGGCTGTGCAGCGGCGGCGCCTTGTCGAGGTAGGCCTGGCTGGCATAGAGCGCCAGGCGATAGTCGGTGAGTTTGCGCGTGACCAGCATGTCGGCGGCCGGGCGTTCGAGGTGGATGCTGATCTCGGCTTCGCGGTTGAGGATGCTGACGAAGCGCGGCACCGCCACCAGTTCCACTTCCAGTCCGGGGTAGCGTTCGAACAGCCCGTTCATGCGGCTGGCGAGGAACATGATGCCCAACCCTTCGGTCACGCCAACGCGGATCTTGCCCAGAGGTGCGGTGGACTGGGTGATTTCTTCCTGGGCCAGCAACGCGACGTTTTCCATGGCTTCGGCGTGTTTGAGCAGTGCTTCGCCGGCCGGGGTCAGTTCGTAGCCCTGAGCATGTTGGACAAACAGCGCAGTGCCGAGGCTCTTTTCGATGGCCTCGATGTGCCGGGCGACGGTGGCGTGGGTAGTGTTCAAACGGCGGGCGGCGGTGAGCAAACGCCCGCTGCGTTGCAATTCGAGAAAAAACCGCAGGTCATTCCAGTCGAACATGAGTCGTCCTTGGGGCTACGCTGGGTGAGGCGCTGTCTGAAAACGCACAGCGGCTGCGCAAAAACTAACATTCTTTTGACGAAAGCTAACAACTAGGATGACCGACAACAAGAACAACAATACGAGGTCAGGGATGCAGACTTCTCTTGATGAATTCGACTACATCGTGGTCGGCGCCGGGCCGGCCGGTTGTTTGCTGGCCAATCGGCTGTCGGCCGACGCGCAACACCGCGTCTTGCTGCTCGAAGCCGGCGGCCGCGATAACTATGCGTGGATTCACATCCCCGTGGGTTACCTGTTCTGCATCGGCAACCCGCGCACCGACTGGTGCTTCAAGACCGAAGCGCAACCCGGCCTGCAAGGTCGTGCCCTGAGTTACCCGCGCGGCAAGGTGCTGGGCGGCTGTTCCTCGATCAACGGCATGATCTACATGCGGGGCCAGGCCGGCGACTATGACGGCTGGGCCGCTGACGGCAATCCGGGCTGGCGCTGGAACGACGTGTTGCCGCTGTTCAAGAAAAGCGAAAACCATTTTGCCGGCGACTCGGAATTTCATGGCGCCAGCGGCGACTGGCGGGTCGAGCGTCAGCGGCTGTCCTGGCCGATTCTGGATGCGTTCCGCAGCGCCGCCGAACAAAGCGGCATTGCCAGCATCGATGACTTCAACCAGGGCGATAACGAAGGCTGCGGCTATTTTCAGGTCAACCAGAAGGCCGGGATTCGCTGGAACGCGGCCAAGGCATTTCTCAAACCGATCCGCAATCGCCCCAACCTCACCGTGCTGACAGACGTCGAAGTGGACCGCGTGCTGCTGGAAAACGGCCGCGCCTCTGCGGTCAGCACCCGTTACCAGGGTCAGGCGAAAACCTTCAAGGCGCGCAAGGAAATCGTGTTGTGCGCGGGCTCCGTCGGTTCACCGAGCATTCTGCAACGCTCCGGCATCGGCCCTCGCCCGCTCCTGGAAAAACTGGGGATCGGCGTGGCCCATGAGCTGCCCGGCGTGGGCGGCAATCTGCAGGATCACCTGCAACTGCGGCTGATCTACAAACTGGAAAACGCTCGCACCCTGAACCAGATCGCCGGCAGCGTGTGGGGCAAGATGGGCATGGGCCTGCGTTATCTGTATGACCGCAGCGGCCCATTGTCGATGGCGCCGAGTCAGCTCGGGGCGTTTGCCCGCTCGGGGCCGGAGCAGACTTCGGCCAATCTCGAATACCACGTGCAACCACTGTCGCTGGAACGCTTCGGCGAACCGCTGCACGCCTTCCCTGCTTTCACGGCGTCGGTTTGCGATCTAAGACCGCAGAGTCGTGGACGGGTGGAGATCCGTTCCGCCGATCCGCAGGAAGCGCCGCTGATTCAGCCCAATTATTTGAGCCATCCGGAAGATTTGCGGGTTGCGGCTGATGCCATTCGCCTGACACGACGCATCGTCGCCGCCCCGGCCCTGCAAGCGTTCAAACCGGTCGAGTACTTGCCCGGCGACAGCTTGCAGACTGAAGAAGAACTGCACGAAGCCGCTGCGCGGATTGGCACGACGATTTTCCATCCGGTGGGCACCTGCCGCATGGGCAACGATGTGGATGCGGTGGTCGATGCCGAGTTGCGCGTTCACGGCATTCCCGGTCTGCGCATCGCCGATGCCTCGATCATGCCGCGCATTACCTCGGGCAACACCTGTTCGCCTACGCTCATGATCGCCGAGAAGGCGGCGCAGTTGATCCTCAACCCCGGCGCAGGGAGCCTTACCCCAGAGAAGGAACTGCTGACTAACGCCTGAATCACACCCGTAGGAGCGAGGCTTGCCCGCGAAGAACGATGACGCGGTGTATCAGGTCTGACACCTTCGCGAGCAAGCTTCGCTCCTACAAAGATTGATATTCACCCGCTTTATGGATGCGCGGCGCCCGCCCACCAGGCTGGCGCCGACAGTGGAACAACAAAAACAATCACTGTGAGGGATACCGATATGTCAGAACATGTTCAGCCCCTGGATGCCACGCTCAGCGTCGACACCAGCCCCGACACTCGCAAAGTCATCTTCGCCTCGTCACTCGGGACGGTGTTTGAGTGGTACGACTTTTTCCTCTACGGCGCCCTCGCGGCGGTGATCAGCAAGCAGTTTTTCGCCGGGGTCAACGACACCACGGCGTTCATCTTTGCGCTGATGGCCTTCGCCGCCGGCTTCATCGTGCGGCCCTTCGGCGCGTTGGTGTTCGGACGGCTGGGGGACATGATCGGGCGTAAATACACGTTCCTCGCGACCATCGTCCTCATGGGCCTGGCGACCTTCTGCGTCGGGCTGTTGCCGACCTACTCGAGCATCGGCATCGCCGCGCCGATCATCCTCGTGGTGCTGCGCATGCTTCAGGGCCTGGCCCTGGGCGGTGAGTACGGCGGCGCCGCGACCTATGTCGCCGAACACGCGCCGATGGGTAAACGCGGTTTCCACACCAGCTGGATTCAGTCCACCGCCACCCTCGGCCTGTTGCTGTCGCTGCTGGTGGTGCTCGGTTGCCGCTACTTCACCGGTGACCAGTTTGAAGTCTGGGGCTGGCGCATTCCATTTCTGTTTTCCATCGTGCTGCTGGGCATCTCGACCTGGATTCGCTTGAGCCTGCACGAGTCGCCGGCCTTCGTGAAAATGAAAGAGGAAGGCAAGCTCTGCAAGTCGCCGCTGCGCGATTCTTTCGGTAAATGGGAAAACCTCAAAGTGGTGCTGATCGCCCTGTTCAGCATCAACGCCGGGCAAGCGGTGACCTTTTATGCGGCACAGTTCTACGTGCTGTTTTTCCTCACACAGTTCCTGAAAATGGATCCGGCCCTGGCCAACAGTCTGCTGATTGTCAGCGTGATCATCGGCGCGCCGTTCTTCATCTTTTTTGGCTGGCTGTCGGACAAGGTCGGGCGCAAACCGGTGCTGATGATCGGCCTGTTGCTGGCCACCGCGCTGTACTTTCCGATCTTCAAATCCATCGCCCACTACGCCAACCCAGCCATCGACCAGGCCAGCCGTCAGGCACCGATCACCGTGTTGGCCGACCCGGCCACCTGCACGTTCCAGTTCGACCCGGTGGGCAAGGCGAAATTTGACAGCCCGTGCGACAAGGTCAAAACCTTCCTGGTAAAACAGGGCCTGCCCTACACCAGCGAAGCCGCGCCGGCCGGCAGCGGCGTGCAGGTCAGCGTCGGTGACGTCAAGCTGGATGGCTTCGACGAAGCAGCCCTGCGCGGTGCGGTGACCTTGGCGGGCTATCCGTCACAAGCCGATACGCAACAGGTCAACAAACCCATGATCGTGGCGCTGATGGTGGTGCTGATCATCATCTCCGCCATGTGCTACGGCCCGTTGGCGGCGCTGATGGTCGAACTGTTCCCGACCCGCATCCGCTACACCTCGATGTCCCTGCCCTACCACATCGGCAACGGCTGGTTTGGCGGGTTCCTGCCGACGGTGTCGTTTGCGTTGGTGGTGTATACCGGGGACATCTTCTACGGGCTGTGGTACCCGGTGGTGATTACCGCGGTGAGCCTGGTGGTGGGGATGATCTGTCTGCGTGAGACGAAAAACGTGGATCTGGATACCAACTGAAGTCACCACAATCCCCTGTGGCCTCTGTGGCCTCTGTGGCGAGGGAGCTTGCTCCCGCTGGGTGGCGAAGCCGCCCCAAACCAGTCAACTCGATTGTTCTGACACACCGAGGCGACCGGTTTGGGCCTGCTGCGCAGGCCAACGGGAGCAAGCTCCCTCGCCACAGGTTAAGCTCAACGAGCTTTACAGCCCCGACACTCACCAGACCGAGGCCCCATGATCATTTCATCCGCATCCGCATCCGACTACCGCGAGGCTGCACGTCGCAAACTCCCGCGTTTTTTGTTCGATTACATCGACGGCGGGGCTTATGCCGAGCACACGCTGCGGGCCAACAGCGCCGATCTGGCAGGCATCAGTCTGCGTCAGCGCATTCTGAAAAACGTCGAAACCCTGAGCCTGGAAACCACCCTCTTCGATCAACCCCTTTCAATGCCCATCATATTGGCGCCGGTCGGCCTGACCGGCATGTTTGCCCGCCGGGGTGAAGTGCAGGCGGTCAGAGCGGCGCAGAACAAAGGCATCCCGCTGTGCCTTTCAACGGTGTCGGTGTGTTCGATCGAGGAAGTCGCGGCGCAGAGCCAGCAAGCCATCTGGTTTCAGCTGTACGTGCTCAAAGACCGGGGCTTCATGAAAAACGCCCTGGAGCGTGCGAAGACCGCCGGGGTGAAAAACCTGGTGTTTACCGTCGACATGCCTACCCCGGGCGCCCGCTACAGGGATGCGCATTCGGGCATGTCCGGGCCTTTTGCATCGTCGCGACGAATGCTGCAGGCCATGACCCGCCCCGACTGGGCGTTCAACGTCGGCGTCATGGGCCGCCCGCACGACCTGGGCAACATCTCGAAGTACCTGGGCAAAGCCGTCACGCTCGAAGACTACATGGGCTGGCTGGCCAATAATTTCGACCCTTCGATCAGCTGGAGCGATCTGGAGTGGATTCGTGAATTCTGGAAAGGCCCGATGATCATCAAAGGCATCCTCGACCCGCAGGACGCCAGGGACGCGGTCAGTTTTGGCGCGGATGGCATTGTGGTGTCTAACCACGGAGGGAGGCAGCTCGACGGCGTCCTCTCCACCGCCCAGGCATTGCCGCCGATCATGCAAGCAGTGGGCAATGACCTGACGGTGTTGGTCGACTCGGGCATCCGCTCGGGGCTGGATGTCGTGCGGATGCTGGCCATGGGCGCCAAAGGCGTATTGCTGGGGCGCTCCATGGCCTACGCGCTGGCGGCCGATGGACAACGCGGGGTGGAAAACATGCTGGCTATTTTCGCCAAGGAAATGCGCGTGGCCATGACGCTGACCGGGGTGACTTCGATTGGGCAGATTGATGAATCGACGCTGGTGGGCGCTGTTCGCTGAAATGAAAACGCCCGATTAGTACGGGCAGCTGTGCACCTAAGCTCTCTTCAGTCAATGAAAACCTGTGGCGAGGGAGCTTGCTCCCGCTTGAGTGCGCAGCACTCACAAAAATCGGTAGGGTTGCCCCGTTTTTGAGGCCGCTACGCAGCCCAGCGGGAGCAAGCTCCCTCGCCACAAAAGCAGGTATGCCTGAAACATCGCGCGTGAGTGACCAGCATGACCGTCAACACGAACCCTCACTCAACGTCTTTAAGCACCTCAAACTTGACTTGATCGGGATAGAACGCCACATACCCGCGAATCTGTTCGACCGACACCTTGGGGTCTTCATAGCGCCACACCGCGTTGGCGCCCTCATGCCCCGGGATCTGCAAACTGTAGTAAGTGGCGTCGCCCTTGTACGGGCAATAGGTCGTGTGGTCGGTGCGAGCGAAATACTTTTCGTCGATATCCTCCCAGGGCACGTAATACACCGGAGGATAATTGGCCTCCAGCAGCACCAGTGCACGCGAGGAGGCGGCCACCTGAATACCATGAAACTTCACCAGCAGGCTGCCCGGCTGCTCGGCGATGGTGATGACAGGGCTGGGACCGGTGCTCATGGAATGCATTCCTCATGACGGTGATGGACCTGTGGGGCAAGATTTACGCCCCGCTCATGTAGCGAGGGAGCTTGCTCCCTCTCAGCTGCGCAGCGGCCTCAGAAGCTGAGACTGCGAAGTTTCAGGTATAACCCAAAATTCGCCGACACGATTGCTTCGCAGCCGAACGGGCCGTTTTGACTGGCGCAAACAAACGCAACAGCTTTGCTGTACATCCATACAGATAATGATTGATCCATTGCTCATCACCGGCCATTCTGTGCGCCTCTTGCACACTTGATGAACGATGGTGGTTATGCAGCTGTACCTCTGTGAAAAACCTTCCCAGGCCAAAGACATCGCGGCGGTACTCGGCGCCAAGCGTCGGGGCGACGGTTGCTGGCTGGGGACGGGCGTCACGGTGACCTGGTGCATCGGCCATCTGCTGGAAACCGCGCCGCCGGACGCCTACGACGCGCGCTACAAGCGTTGGGTGCTGGCGGATCTGCCGATCATTCCGGAAAAATGGAAGATGACGGTCAAACCGCGCACCGCCAGCCAGTACAAGGCGGTCAAACGCCTGCTCGGCGAGGCTGATGAGTTGGTGATTGCCACTGACGCCGACCGTGAAGGCGAGATGATTGCCCGGGAGTTGGTCGAGCATTGCCGCTATCGCGGGCCGATCCGGCGACTGTGGCTGTCGGCGCTGGACGATGCATCGATACGCAAGGCGCTGGCGGCGCTCAAACCGGGGGCCGAAACCTTCAGCCTTTATCATTCGGCGCTGGGACGTTCCCGGGCCGACTGGTTGATCGGGATGAACATGAGCCGCTTGTTCACGTTGCTGGGCCGTCAGTCCGGTTATCAGGGCGTGTTGCCGGTGGGCCGGGTGCAAACACCGACCTTGCGGCTGGTGGTGGATCGCGACCGCAGCATTGCCGATTTCGTGCCAGTCGCCTATTGGGCCATCGACGTGCAGCTGTTGCATGACGGCACGGCGTTCACCGCCCAGTGGCGCGCAGCATCCGAGGTTTGTGACGATCAGGATCGTTGCCTGAATCAAACGCTGGCCCAGCAAGCAGCCGCCGCCATCAGCAGCGCGGCGAGTGCCCGGGTGATCAAGCTGCGCACCGAGCGGATGCGTGAAGTCGCGCCCTTGCCGTTCGACCTGGGCACTTTGCAGGAAGTCTGTTCGAAGAAGCTCGGGCTCGGTGCCCAGGAAACCCTCGACATTGCCCAGGCGCTCTACGAAACCCACAAAGTCATCACCTACCCGCGCAGCGATTGCGGTTTCCTGCCGCTGAGCCAGCACAGCGAAGCCCCGGGCATTCTCGCCGCGCTCCGGCAGGCCGATCCGTCCCTGAACGCCTTGAACGATCACCTGGAGCCACAGCGCCGCTCACGAGCCTGGAACGACGCCAAGGTCACGGCTCACCACGGCATCATCCCGACGGCTGCGGCCAAGCATCTCGATCGACTGGTGGGCAAGCAACGTGCGGTCTACACCCTGATCCGCGCGCGTTATCTGGCGCAGTTCCTGCCCAACCATGAATACGACCGCACCCAGGCCGACTTTGACTGCGCCGGTGAAGCCTTGCGCGCCGTCGGCAAGCAGATCGTCGAACCCGGCTGGAAACGCGCCCTGCCCGAGGCGCTCGCCCCGGCCAAGGGTCGCGAGGCACCGGCGCCGCAAACACTCCCGGCATTGGCCGAAGGGCGTGAGTGCGCGGTGGCCGACGTGAAGCTCAAGGACCTCTGGACCCAGCCGCCCAAGCCGTTCACCGAGGGCGACCTGATCAAAGCGATGAAGAACGTCGCCAAACTGGTGGAAGACCCGCTGCTCAAACAGAAGCTCAAGGACACCACCGGTATCGGCACCGAGGCGACACGCGCCTCGATCATCCAGGGCCTGCTCGACCGCGGTTACCTGATCAAGAATGGCAAGGCCCTGGCCGCGACCCCGGCAGCCTTCAGCCTGATCGATGCGGTACCGCGCGCCATCGCCGACCCCGGCACCACGGCCATCTGGGAACAGGCGCTGGACATGGTGCAAAGCGGCGAGATGAGCCTGGAAGAATTCGTCACCAAACAGGCCGCATGGATGAGCAAACAGGTCGCCCGTTGCGCCGGCCTGAGCCTGACCATCAGTGGGCCGGCGAGCCCGGCGGGTCGTGGCGCCACCCCGTGGAAAAACAAACGAAAGCCCGCCAAGCGCAAGCCGTCGACAGGCGCCAAACGCGCGGCGAAACCGGCCAACAACGCTTAAAGGCACTTCGAATGGACCGTGATGGTCTAGTGTTCTTCAAGCCCGGCGATGGCCCCATTTTCTGAAAATGGCATCGCAGCCACGTTTCACTCGACAGCTGCTACAGGAACCTTGTTTATGATTATCGTGCACCACCTGAACAACTCCCGCTCCCAACGGATTCTCTGGTTGCTGGAAGAACTGGCCATTCCTTATGAGCTGAAACGGTATCAGCGTGATCCGAAAACCAATCTGGCCCCGCCGGAATTGAAAGCGATCAACGCCCTGGGCAAATCGCCGGTCATCGAAGATGGCGCGCAGAAACTGATCGAGTCCTCTGCGATCATCGACTACCTGATCCGTCGTCACGGCCAGGGGCGCCTGCAACCCGATCCGTCTACCCCCGCCTACGATGAATACGTCCAGTGGCTGCACTTCGCCGAAGGTTCGGCCATGCTGCCGCTGATGCTGAACCTGTACGTCGGGCGTCTGGGTGAAGCCGGTGCGCCGCTGCACCCGCGCATCAACTCCGAAGTGGCCAACTACCTTGGCTACCTCGACACGGCGTTGAGCCAGTCCGATTACCTGCTCGGTGACGCGTTCAGCGCCGCCGATATCCAGATGAGCTTTATCGGCGAGATTGCCCGCGCCCAGGGCAAGCTGGGCAACTACCCTCATGTATCGGCCTGGGTTGAACGTTTCCAGGCGCGCCCGGCTTACGCCGCGGCGTTGAAGACCGGCGGGACATACGACTTCGCGCCTCACTGAGTGATCCCGAAAGGGCCACGGACGGCCCTTCGATTCTGGAGAGAACCCAGCATGCCCTCGATAGAACTGCATGCCGCACACCGCGACGAACTGGAAACGATTGAAAACCTGATGCAGTTTTATATGCACGACTTCAGCGAGTTTCTACCGCTGAAACTCGGCGAGCACGGTTTCTTCAATATCCAGCCGACACTGGATTATTGGCGTAACCCCGCAACCCGGCCGTTTCTGATCAAAGTGGATGGAGAGCTCGCCGGTTTCGTGACGGTGGACGACGACGTTCATATCGAGGGTGCCGAGCACAACATCGGCTACTTGTTCATCAGCCGACGCTTTCGTGGCCAAGGTGTCGCGAGGTTTGTCGTGTCCACCCTCTTGAGCCGGTTCCCTGGTCAATGGCAGATTTTCCACATCGACGCGAACCCGCCTGCACGGCGGTTCTGGGCCTGGGTGATGCCCGAGCTCGCGGGCAATGGTTTCACCCTGCATCAGCGGCCGGTAGACGGTTATCCCTGCACCTTTTACCGCTTCCAACGCTCCCCGCCATCATCCTGACTGGCAGCTCGCGGCTCCCGTTTTTAATTCCAAAGCGCTTTGTCCGACAATATGTAGTGACTGAAAATAATCACTACATAACGGTTGACGCCTCCGATTTGCCCTTGCATGATGCAGACATCTCCCCGATCGGGAGTACAGCAACATGTTTGAGCAAGCTCGTCTGACCGCCGAGCTGTTTTTCCCGGATACACGCTGCCCACAAGGCAGATTGAAGAAGCTGACCTGGCCCGAACGTCCAGTACAAGGACCAGAAGCGCTGGCGATCAATCCTCATGAAGCTTGTGGCCGACCCTCAACAGTCGGCGGTGGCCTCCAGGTTTTCGCTGCTTCTCTTCGTTGTGACGCTATTGCGTAGCAGTTATTCAACACGACTACATGCAACAGACGCGAGACCCCGTCGAATTGACGGCTGACCGCTGACGTCCTGGTTTCGGTGCCAGGGATCAACTAACCGATGGGCTACCTGTATTAGCGAATCAACTTTGAAAGATCACCAAATGGTCAAGGGGCATATTATGAATCTGAACAATCAACCTACTATCGATGAACTGGCTCATCTGTTCGCTGCGCAAAAAGACAGCCACGACAGCCACATTCTGTGGATCAGCAAATCGGGCCAGGTTCAAATCGACTGCCTGTCGCCGCACACCCATGAAGCGGAGTTCGACCAGAACAACCAGAACCTGCTG
The DNA here is from genome assembly GCF_059695705.1 of Pseudomonas sp. LBUM1669. NCBI lineage: Bacteria > Pseudomonadati > Pseudomonadota > Gammaproteobacteria > Pseudomonadales > Pseudomonadaceae > Pseudomonas > Pseudomonas sp. LBUM1669. Next base: position 3,729,477 of record NZ_CP166784.1, read on the forward strand.
GCCCGACTGAAGATGTACCGTCGCGGCCAAGGCTATGTCGGCAAGAAAGCCGCGGCTGACAAGGACTTCATCGGTCATGTTCTGCAAACCCTTAAACAGGCGTGGGCCTCGATGCAGAACCACAACGAAGTTCGGGTGATTGACCGGTTCTACTGATACCCCCGCTGCTCATCAATAAAAAGGCCCCGCTCGTAGTATCGAGCGGGACCTTTTTTTGTTTGTCTCGTGCGCGGCAAATACAGCTATCGTTAAGCGTATTCGCTGCTGTGCCCATGGAGACTTGCGATGAAAAACACCCTGACATTTCTGCTGTTGCTATCCACTGCAACGATTGCTCACGCAAACAAGATCGAAGGTGTTCCCTCATTCGACATGGACTGCCCCGGAAAAATCATCGTTCACGCGGATCAGGACGGGCCGGTGTTGATCAACAACATAGAAGCCGAAACCAAAGCCATGATCAAAGAGCGCAGCTTCGAAGCCAAGGGTTCGGGCGTCACGATCTCGATCGTTCTCGCCGATGACGACTCGGTGACCGTGAGCTCCACGGGAAAGGCCCCCAATGGCGTCTGCCAATCACTGGACGACTGATTCACTCGCTAACCGTGCCCAACACCAGACTCATGAACGCCACCGACGCCGCGCTGTGATAGTTGTTCTTGCGCCGAAGCAGCGCCGCCCCGCGCGTAGGCGCATCCCCCAGCAATGGAATTTTGCGCAGTGCCCGGTCCTGGGTGGCGATGGGCTCTGGAAGGATGGTGGCAATGGCCGTGTGCCGAATCACCTCCAGCAAGGTGCTCACCGAGTTGACCTCAATCACCACCTTCGGCGTGATCTGCTCCTGGGCAAAATAGTCATCGATGCGGGTGCGGGTGACGAAGTCCTGGGCTAACAGCGCAAAGTCCAGTTGCGCCACCTCTTCAGCGGACAACGCGGCTTGCCGTTCATATAGCGGGTGATCCCGCCCCACCATCACCCCCAGGGTTTCGGTAAACGCCGGGATCGACTCGATGTCGGCATTTCTGACCTGGGTAAAGGCGATGGCGATGTCCAGCGAGTCATCCGCCAGACCCGCCTCGATGTCATCCATCGACAACTCGAAAATCTGCAGGTGGATGTTGGGAAACCGTGCCACGTAGTCGCGTACCAACGGACCCACCAGATACGCCATGAACGTCGGCGTCATCGCCAGGCGCAAGGTGCCGCGCGACAAGTCCTTCACGTCATGCAGCGCCCGTTTGCCGGCTTCCAGCTCCACCAATACCCGACGCGCACATTCGATGTAGGCCTCGCCCGCATCGGTCGGCTTGACCGTGCGCGAGGTTCGGTCAAACAGGCTCACACCCAGGGTGTCTTCCAGTTGGCGGATTTGCTGGGATAGGGTCGGTTGTGAAACGTGCAGCGACTCGGCGGCGCGGGTGAAGCCGCCGTGGTCGGCAACCGCCAGCAAATAACGCAGATGTCGCAGCAGCATGGGAACACCATCTATAGGCAAGGCTTATGCGAAGCATTGTATATCGGTCTTGGACGCTATGGATCAATCGGCAGAAGATTGCTTCACACCCAAGCAACACAACGCCGACAGGAGAAACACCATGCAACAGTCCCACGCTTACAACGACACCAGCCTCGAGCTGACCGCCAAAATCCTCGACGCCAAAGCTCGCAAAAACCTGTCCTTCGCAGACATGGCCGAGGGCACCGGCCTGAGCCTGGCCTATGTCACCGCTGCCCTGCTCGGCCAGCACCCACTGCCAGAAAAAGCGGCCAAGGTGGTCGGCGAAAAACTGGACCTGGATGCCGACTCGGTCGCCCGCCTGCAAATCATCCCGCTGCGCGGCAGCCTCTCGGGCGTTCCAACTGACCCGACCATCTACCGTTTCCACGAAATGATCCAGATCTACGGCACCACGTTGAAAGCCCTGGTTCATGAGCAATTTGGCGACGGCATCATCAGCGCAATCAACTTCAAGCTGGACATGAAGAAAGTCGAAGATCCGGAAGGCGGCCACCGCGCAGTCATCACCCTCGACGGCAAGTTCCTGCCACTGCGCCCGTTCTAATCACACATCTCCCTGTAGCAGCTGTCGAGCAGCGCGAGGCAGCGTCCGAAGACGAAGTCTTCGCAGACCCATGCGACTGCTACGCAGTCGAACGCTACCTCGCGATGCTCGACAGCTGCTACAGGATAACGATTCGAGTCAAGAGGACGTCACCATGAAAGCGCTCATTGAAGGTTTCTTGAAGTTCCAGAACGAAGCGTTCCCGCAACGCACCGACCTGTTCAAACACCTGGCCACCACCCAGCATCCCGGCACGCTGTTCATCACCTGTTCCGATAGCCGCGTGGTCCCCGAACTGCTGACCCAACAAGAGCCCGGTGAATTGTTCGTGATCCGCAACGCCGGCAATATCGTGCCCTCCTACAGCCCGCACCCGGGCGGTGTCTCGGCCACGGTCGAATATGCGGTGGCGGTACTGGGCGTGACGGACATTGTGATCTGCGGCCACTCGGACTGCGGCGCCATGACCGCCATCGCCAAGTGCACATGCATGGATCACTTGCCCGCCGTCAGTGGCTGGTTGCAACACGCTGAATCCGCCAAGGTCATCAACGAATCCCGCCCTCACGCCGATGACGCGGCGAAGGTGAGTTCGATGGTCCGGGAAAACGTCATCGCGCAACTGGCCAACATCCAGACGCACCCGAGCGTGCGCCTGGCCCAGGAAAAGGGTCAGTTGAACCTGCATGGCTGGGTCTACGACATCGAGACCGGTTCGATCGACGCCCTGGAAGCTGGCAGCCGCCACTTTGTATCACTGGCCGAACACCCGACCGCCTGCGCCGTGTATGGCAAAGCGGTCGAAGCTGCTTGATGGCTGGCCGCGCTAGATCTCTAACACCAAGGGCTCATCACCCTTGGCCGGCACCGCGCAGCAGATCAGCACTTCCCCTGGCGCCGGCAGCTCGGCGGGCAGGTTCAGATAATGCACCTGCCCGCTGAGCAACCGGGTGCGGCACGTCCCGCACGAGCCGCCACGGCAGCTGAAATCCGGGTTCAAGCCTCGGCTTTCAGCCAGTTCCAGCAACGTCCCGCCACCCGGCTCCCAACGTGCTTCCTTGGCCGAGCCTGAAAACACCACTTTCACCGGGCTGTCCGCTGCCGGCACCTGTGCCGGGGCCGGACTCAGTTGGTCACGCAGACGGACCAACGTGGAAGGCCCGAATGTCTCAGCGTGAATGCGCTCGTCGCCAATGCGCAAAGCCCGCAAGCTGTCGTAAATCCCTTGGGTAAAGGCACCGGGTCCGCACAGGTAGAAATCGTAATCGTCCAGCGGCAGCAACGCCTTGAGCAACTCGATATCGACCCGCCCCGCCACCTCGAAATCCTCACCTTCACGGGCATGGTCCTCGGGTTGACTGAGCAGGCGTAGCGCTCGCACCGAGTCCTTGGCACGGGTAGCCAACTCGAATAACTCATCGCGAAACCCCAGCTCGGCGAGGCTGCGGGCACTTTGAATAAACCAGGTCGGTCGAGTGCGGCGGATGCGTTCGCCTTCGTAGATCACTTCGCGCAGCATCGACAACAAGGGCGTCACGCCGACACCCGCAGCCAGCAGCACCAGCGGCCGTCGCTCATCCGCTTTCACCGAGAACCGACCCTGAGGCGCGCGGGCTTCGATCAGATCGCCCTCGCGGATGCGTTCGTGCAGATGCGACGAGACCCGCCCGTCACGCTTGACGCTGATTCGGAAGAAACTGTCCGACGGTGCGCTCGACAGGCTGTACGTGCGCACCAAAGGTGCCTGCCCCTCGGCCAGGCAAAAGCGCACGGGCAAATGCTGCCCGGCCTCGAAGCGCGGCAAGCCCGCGCCGTCGGTCGGTTCCAGGTAGAACGACCGGATACTAGTGCTTTCTTCAACGATGCGGGCCACGCGGAGTAACCGCCATTGATCGCGCAGGGCGTCGGCCTGCAAACGACCCTCGGCCTGCTGCCAACTGCCGGTCATCAGGCTGTTGGGGGAGAATCCTTCAAATTGCCAACGCAACGACAGCACACCGGCGCGGCGCACGACGTGCTCCACAGTCATTCGCCAGAACCGTTCGGCGCCTTGGAACGCTGCTATTTCAGGACCCTCGAGGATGATCTCGGTGCTTCCTGCGACTTGCAGCACATCACCCGATTCGAAATCGACAAACAGCAGCCCCGCACGAGGATTGAGCAGCAGATTGCCCAGGGTATTGAAATGCAGATTGCCAGCGAAATCGGGGATCGTCAGCACGTTGCCCTCGACCCGCACGAATCCGGCATTGCCGCCCCGGTGCGAGACATCCACCGAGCGTTTTGCCGGATCGCCATCAAGGTCTACGTAGCTGGTAAGGAAAAAGGTATCGGCGTTGCCAATAGTCGCCCGGGCGGCTTCGTCGAGTTCATCAAAACGCTCGACCGCCACCGCAGACGAAGCGCGGCCCACTGACCCGGGGTCGACGGCACGCAGTTGAATGTATTGCGGGCAGTTGCCGAAAGCGTGTTCGACGGCCACGGCAAAACCGCCTTGGATGGCGGTGCTGATGCGGCCATTCATTCGGTTGCGTCGGCGGGTTTTCAGGTCGATACCGAGTAGCCCCACCGAGGCACCTGCCTTGAGCGCGGGCCGGACGGGATCGCCCTCGGCGGGCAGGCGTTCGAGTTGTAACTGGTGGGGATCCGGCGAATGCGCAAATCCCGGCGGCCCTTCAATCAGGGTCGCCCATGGCACGCCGTGCTCATCGACGGCGCCCACCAGCAAATACGGCAGCTGCGCGTAGAACAGTTGATGCTGCTCGGGCAGGTAATCGCGCACCACCTTGCGCCCGAATACTTCCATGCGCTCGGCCACACCGACGCTTTCCTGCAACTGCCGCTCGCCCTCATGCCAGGGTGACGCGCCCTGCTCCTGCGACTGATTCATGACGACCTCTGCGCCTTCGTAAACAGGTGTCTTTCGCCCGCAAGCCTGTGCTGGCTTTTGTGGCTCAGGAGTTCAAGCGTAGTTCGTCGTGTCGGCTTAAGGCGGTTCGTCGGATGTACGGGGCAGATCAAGGCACTTGCGGCGTTTCATACCACTGACGAGACGGTGTCGGAAAACGCATTTTCTGACGGATATGCGCGGCGTTCGCGGCGCTGGTCAATTGTTCCAGCAGCACGAAGGCGACTTCCGTTGCCGTGCCAGGGCCACTCGAAGTAATGATGCGGCCATCGACCACTACGGGCCAGTCGACAAAACGCGCACCGGTTTCGAGCAGCTGGTTTTTGCGCTTGCCACCCACCTGGTGATAGGTCGTGGCATCTTTGCCTTTCAGTACCCCGGCAACGCCCAGGCACACCGACGACACGCAGACGCTGGCGACGATTTTACCGGCCGCGACAAAGTGCCGGATGACCGCGAGAAACGGCTCACTCAAGGCCTCTTCATAGAAGCCCGAAGGTTCGAAACCACCGGGCAATGCCAAGGCATCGAAGCTGTCCAGATCAACTTCGCTTAATAAATGAGCCGGATTGAGGGACAGCCCGAAGGTCGTCACGATCTGCGCCCGAAGGCCGGCATTGATCAATTCTACGGGTTGGTCGCCAAGCAGATTGGCCCAACCGAGCACATCGGTAAACGCCGCCATTTCTAGCGGCTCGACACCGTTGGCCAACAACATGAGGATGCGTTTCATCGGGTAAACCTCTCAGGGATCGGCAGATGGTCCGCCTTTGCTTCACATGAGAGAACACCCAAAAACCGCAATCCATTGTTGCTGGAACTGAAATGCCCACGCCGAGGCTCGGTTCGGCCAAAGCCCGAGCCGACTTCACCCGGCCGGTAATCCACGTGTCGTGCACGACCGTTTCTAAATCGTGGGAGTAATGCCGAAAAGAATGAAGTTTCATGACGCAGCCCTCACTCAGAACACAGACGCGAACACACCCTTAATTATAGTGCGATCGCTGCCTGTGCCCGAATGCTCAGCGTTTGACCGACAGATCGGTCTGGGTCATGCGACTGCGAATGGTAAACACGCCATCTCCCGAAAGAATCGCGCTGCGGGCGAACAGGCGACCGCTCTCCCAGTTCGAAAGCCCCAGTTCCGGCTTGTTCAGCGCGTACTGCCCATCGACCCAGCGAGTAATCCCGTTGCCGACAAAAGGTGCGTTGACCGCGTTGTAGAAGCGCTCATGCGCCGCCCCGTCTTCACTGATCAACGACACGGTGAACTGCGGACTGTAGCGATTGAACAAGGCGATGGCGCTGTCCAGGTCATCGACGATCTTGAGGCTGACTTCCGGGGTCTCTTCCCATTCCCACTCGCGGCCCAACTGATCCTCGGGCAGCGGTTCGGCCAGTGCCTCGGTCTGGTAGCCTTCGGCGCGATACACCTCAACGCTGCCGGTTTGCCATTGCGTCGGCAACCACGACTCGCTGCCCTCGACGATATGCAACTTGCAGCCCTGCCCCCGAGCGGTGCCGGCCTGCTGGAGGGCATCGAGAAACAACGGCACCAGTTCAGCGGCGCGGTCGCGCTGGATCAGGCAGACGTTCAGGGTGTTGCAAACCTTGCGGTCCAGAGAGTTGCGCACCACGGCGGCGAAGCGCTGGGCATCAGCGTCTTTGTCGGCGATCAGCCAGGCGCCACCGGTGCCGTGCAGGCTGACGGCGGTACCAGCCTGTTGGGCGATGCTGCCCAGTTGGCTGACCGCACGGCCCGAACCCCGTGCCACGGCCAGCGACAAACGACGGTCGGCGAACATCGCCCAACCGGCGGCGTGATTGACGCTTTCGACCAGCGACACGGCGCCGGTCGGCAAACCGGCGTCGCTGAGTGCCGGGTTCAGTGCATAAGTGACGATGGCCTGAGCCGTGCCCAACGCATCGCTGCCAATGCGCAGCACGGCGGTGTTGCCGGTGCGCAGCACACCGGCGGCGTCGGCAAACACATTCGGCCGGCCTTCGAAGACGAACGCGACGATGCCCAGCGGCGACACCACTTGCTCGACCTTCCAGCCGTCGTGTTCGACGCAACTGATGACCTTGCCGCGAGTCGCCGACGCATCGCGCCAGGCGCGCAGGCCGGCGATCATGTCGCGGCGCATGCGCTCATCGGCCAATAGCCGTGTGGTCGAACGTCCGCGGGCCTTGGCGCGTTCGATGTCGGCCAAGTTGGCGGCCTCGATCAAGGCCCAGCACTCGGGGGTTTCCAGACGTTGGGCAAACAGATCGAAGAACGCGCTGATCGCCTGATCCGGGACGCTGGACAGCGCAGTGAACGCCGCTTCGGCGCGCTCGATGGCGACGGCGGCCGCTTGCTGGTCAGCCACCGGGATCAGCAACAATTCGCCGCTGACCTGCTCCACCAGCAGATGGTCCCCGGGCTGAAAGCGCGCGGCCAGTTCGGGGCTGACGACAGTGACACGATTGCCGGCAAAAGGGATCGGCGTGCCAGCGACTAGACGTTCGAGCGCAAGAGACATGAAGCGGTTTCACCATGCTGTGGGCGGCTGGAAAATGTATAGGAAAATCCAGGGAGCGTCATTAACCGCTCAGGCCCGAATGCTTTAGAACACCGACCAACCAATCCGCTGGCTCAGCAATTCCAGCGCCGCCATCCCGGCCAGCGAGTTGCCGGCGGCATTCAGTTCCGGTGACCAGACGCACACCGTGAACTGCCCCGGCACCACCGCGACAATCCCGCCGCCGACGCCGCTCTTGCCCGGCAAGCCGACGCGGTAGGCAAAGTTGCCGGCCTCGTCGTACAGCCCGCTGGTGGCCATGATCGAGTTGACCTGCTGGGTCTGGCGAGCGGTGAGGATCTGTTCGCCGCTGTGTTTGCAGAACCCGTCGTTGGCCAGAAAGCAGAACGCCCGGGCCAGGTCCACGCAATTCATGCGCAGCGCGCAATGGCTGAAGTAGCTGCGCAGCACGGCCTCGACGTCGTTGTGAAAATTGCCGAACGACTGCATCAGGTACGCCATGGCCGCGTTGCGCGCACGGTGCTGGTATTCGGATTCGGCGACCTTGCCGTCCACCATCACCTGCGGATTGCCGGACAGCCGACGGACAAAATCACGCATCGACAACGCCGGCGCGGCAAAGCGTGACTGGTTGATGTCGCAGATCACCAGGGCACCGGCGTTGATGAACGGATTGCGCGGGCGGCCGCGCTCGAATTCCAGCTGCACCAGCGAGTTGAACGGTTGACCGGAAGGCTCGTGGCCCAGGCGTTCCCAGATCGCTTCGCCGGAATGATCGATGGCCTGCACCAGGCTGAACACCTTGGAAATGCTCTGCACCGAGAACGGCGTATCGGCATCGCCCGCGCAATACAGCTCGCCGTCGTTGCCATACACGGCAATGCCCAACTGATTGGCCGGCACCGTGCCGAGGGCGGGAATGTAGTCAGCCACCTTGCCCTGACCGATCAACGGCCGGACGGCGTCAAGGATCTCGTTCAACAGCGCTTGCATGCCGGGTTCCGAAGTCTCGCCCCGTGGGATTGCGGGGACACGGAGGCTAGACGCTGTTGGTTGGCGCCGGATCACAGTTTCCTGAAACACCACCCTTGTAGCAGCTGTCGAGCCCCAGCGAGGCTGCGTTCGGCTGCGAAGCAGTCGTGAAACCAAGCGGCTCGGTAGTCCGGATGAATCGTGTGCACAGGGTTTAAGACTGCTTCGCAGCCTAACGCAGCCTCGCTGGAGCTCGACAGCTGCTACGGGGTTGCATTCTGGCTGAAGCGTTCCTGGGGCTGTGTATCGGAGTGTGTACAGACGCCCTTGTGACACACCCCATCCATAAAACCCCGCACCAAAGACACATCGCAGATACACCCGCTTGATGAACTGTGCGTGTTGATTGGCCAAGCCGATCAAAGCACTCAACTCACTCAACGCTACGGAGTATCACCATGTTCAATCTCTCGACTTCTTCCCTGACCATCGGCCTGATCATCGCAGGCGGCCTGGCCCTGTCCAACGTGGCTTCGGCTTCCGAATCCGAGGCGTTCAGCATGAAACAACTGGCCCACGGCTACAGCCAGGTCCAGGCCGACACCGCGCAAAAGCCTGCTGAAGGCAAATGTGGTGAAGGCAAGTGCGGCGAAGGCAAGTGCGGCGCCGGCGAGTAACCCCATTGTGCGGGGCAACCGCTGCCCCGCCTTTCTGACTGAACGGAGATCAAGCTCATGAACACCTCACTTTCATCGGCCGCCAAAGGCCTGCACCTGAGCCTCGATCGTGCCGGCAGCTGGCTCGCGCCTTTGACGCTGCGGCTGTTCATTGCATGGGAATTCTTCGAGTCGGGCCTGGAAAAATGGAACGGCGAGAACTGGTTCGCTGACATCCAGGACGCGTTCCCGTTTCCGTTCAACCACGTGCCGGCCACGCTGAACTGGGAACTGTCGATGTGGGCCGAGCTGATTTGCGCCCTGGCCATCCTGGTCGGCTTCGGAACGCGGGTCTCGGCCATCATTTTGATCGTTGTCACCGTTGTCGCGACCGCCGCCGTTCACTGGCCGGCCGATTGGTCTACATTGAGTGAGCTTGCTCAGGGTTACGCCATCAGCAACAAGGGGCACGGCAACTTCAAGCTGCCGCTGATCTACCTCGCCGCCCTTATGCCGTTGTTGCTCTCGGGTGCCGGCAAGCTCAGCCTGGATGCACTGTTGGCTCGATTCTTCTGGCGTCGCAATAACCGTTGACCGACCAGAGCCCGGCGCGTCCTCCACTCCCATAAGAACGGAGCATTCGCCATGAGCCTCACTCTCTACGGTTTTGACGGCAGTACCTATGTGCGCACAGTGAAGATGCTGCTTGCGGAAAAAGGTGCGGATTTCGACCAGTTGCAGGTCAATGTGATGAAAGGCGAACCGCACCTGCCCGAACACCTGGCACGCCATCCATTCGGCAAGGTGCCGGTCATCGATCACGACGGTTTCCGGATCATCGAAACCGACGCCATCGTGGCCTATCTGGACGAAGTCCTGCCGGGGCCTTCACTGACACCTGACAATGCCCATGACCGCGCTCGTACACACATGGTCATGGGTATCTACGACTCCTACGGCTACGGTGCGCTAGGCTCGGTGTTCGGCTACCACTTGTTCCCCGACTTTATCGGAGGGAAAAACGAGGAATCACGCCGCAAAGGCATCGAGACGTCGAAAATGGTCCTGCGTGAATTGATGAAAATCAAAGGCTCCGATCCCTTCGTCGCCGGCCAGGATCCGAGCCTGGGTGACTTTTACCTGGCACCGGCCTGTGCTTACATGGCAATGACGCCGGATGCACCGCAGGTGTTTGCGGTCAACGGCTTCGATGACTGGTGGAAACGGATTCAGGCGTTGCCCAGCTTTCAGGCCACACCACCGCAATAAGCTTCATCCCTCTCACTTGTGTAGATAGGAGCCACCATGAGCGTGACCACCCAATGGATCGAGATCGACAGCGACGACGGTAAATTCGGCGCTTACCTGGCCATTCCGCATACCCGCAAAGGCCCGGGGATCGTGTTGATCCAGGAGATCTTCGGCGTGAATGAACACATCCGCTCGGTCGCGGAGCAATACGCCGCCGATGGTTACCTGGTGATTGCACCGGACCTGTTCTGGCGCAACGGCCACCGCATCGAACTGGGTTACGACGAAGCGGGCTGGAAACGCGCCGTCGAGCTGATGAACGCCACGGACATCGACAAGGCGCAGAGCGACATCAAACTGGCCATCGATGCGCTGGATACGCAGCCTGGCCTGGACGGCGGCATTGCCTCCATCGGTTACTGCTTTGGCGGCTTGCTGTCCTACCTAACCGCCGCCAACGGGCTGGTGGAAGTGGCCATCGCCTACTACGGTGGCGGCATCCAGAACCACTTGGACCGCGCCGATGAAATCGAGGTGCCGTTGCTGATGCACTTCGGTGAGCAGGACAGCCACATTTCCCTGGAAGCCGTGGAAAAAATCGCCGAGCGTTTCGAGAACAACGACAACGTGGAAATTGTCGTGTACCCGGAGGCCGAGCATGGTTTCAACTGCTCGCATCGCGACAGCTACAACCAGCGTGCCGCGGCTGAGGCACATGGCAATACGTTGATCTTTTTGGGGCAGGAACTGTAAAAGCCGACGCCAACGCAAAAGGCACCTTCATCAAGCGATGAAGGTGCCTTTTTTCTGCCTGTGATGGCCCCATCGGGCAAGTCGGGTCGCCACATCTTTCAGTTCTGGCAAATACTGTGTGACCGGCATTGGCGGTTCGGCCCTTGTCGATGCGTTGAATGACGCGAAGTTCTAGCCAGAAGTTATGGAGCAAACCAGCCTTATAAGCCCTGCCTCAATCGACATGCTCAGTGAAGGCACTTCGGGGGCTGATGGGGGTGCGCAACCTGTGTCCGGTACGTCATCAACAAAAATACTCGTTGTGGGGCGAGGGATCGTTGTGATCATTGCCACCCTTCTCTACCTCTTCTGAGAAAGCTGCGTCACTCCTACGCAAGGCGATATTCGACGTGGTTTGCCCCCCTACTTCGCCGACCCATCATGCGGCTTATAAAACCGGAACATCCCGATTTCAGCGGTTTTGATGTACTCCTTGGCCCAGACCGGTTTCACCGTGCGGTCATGAAAATACATCGCGCCACCGGTGCGATCCGGCAGCTGTTTGTTCAGCGCCTTGCGCGCGATTTCCTTGGCCAGGGCATATTGCGTCTCTTCCTGGACCGTGTCCGGGCGTCCGTCGCACCACCACGAAAACTGGCAGCTCTTGGTCTCGGAACCTTGCTTGACCACCGCGCACACCGTGTCGGGAAAACCTTCGTGGCCGAGGCGGTTCATCACCACGTTGGCGACCGCTTCCATGTCGGCGGTGTCCTTGCCTTTGGCCTCCCAGTAAATGGAGCGAGCCATGCAGGTGATGGGGTCGTCCAGCGGTGACTTGCCGACGGGATCGACGGCCTGGACTTCAGGCTGGGTGATCGCCTCGGATTTCGGTACGGGCAGATCACCGCCCTTCTCCGCGGCTTTTTGCTCAAGTACTTGGGCCTTGTCTTCAGCCACTTCCTTTTTTTGCTGCTGGTCGTCGGCAATCACCTGGCCTGCGACAAGGGTAATGACGAGAAACGTAGCTGACCATTTGAGGAGCATGGTGGAGACACTCTGTGTGGCGTCGAGGGAAGCGCCCGTTTGGCGACTTGGCTTCAGTGTAGTAGCCAAATCATGTCAGCAGGCGGACAACAAAGCGCAAAAAGGCATTGCGCGGCATGGGGTGGAATCGCGCATCATGAGCGCAGTCAATTCAAGGGAGATTTCCATGCGCGTCCTGTCATCCGCTCTGCGTTTTGCCGTGTTGCCGCTGGGGTTGGTGTTCACCGCCACCGCCATGGCGACCGAAGAGACACAACTGGTCGAGTCGATCAACGTTTACCGCAGTCAGGTGCAGCGTTGTGGCAGTCAGGCGTCATCGGTGTTGCCGCCGCTGACGAGCGATTCACGTCTGATCCTGTCGGCCAGCGGACCCGTCGACTTGCAGCAGGCCATGGCTCGAGCGTCGTACCCGATGACCAACGTGCAAGCGATTATGTTGTCCGGACCGCGTGATGCACAGTCCGCCATGACGGCGATCAAGGAGAGCTTTTGCCAGGTGGTGTTGAACCCGCAATTCATCGATGTCGGTGTCAGCCACGAGGGACGCGACTGGCGCATTGTGCTCGCGCGACCGCAATTGACCGCGCATATGGGTGACGCCGCGGCTGAAGGCCAGAAGCTGCTGGGTTTGCTCAATACCGCCCGCGCCCAACCCCGCCAGTGCGGTGAACAATCGTTTGCAGCGACCACGCCGCTGGCCTGGAATGCAACGTTGGCGGCCGCGGCCGAAGCGCATACCCGGGCCATGGCCAATAACAATTTCTTCGACCACAAGGACCAAGACGGTCGCACACCGGGGGATCGCGCTGAACTGGCGGGTTACACCTATCAGGAGGTCGGAGAGAACATCGCCGCCGGGCAAGACACCCCGCGCAAGGTCGTCGATGGCTGGCTGGCCAGCCCCGGGCATTGCGCCAACTTGATGAACCCACAGTTCCGCGAGCTGGGCGCGGCCTATGCGGTTGATCCAAAAAGCGACGCCGGGATTTACTGGACAGCCATGTTCGGTACGCAATAAGGGCGATGGTCAGAGCGGTGGTCCACCGCTCTTACAACGTGTGTTGTTTGTTGCCGATTTTTTTGGCTTCTTCGATTGCCCAATCCAACGCCGCCTCCATGTCCAGCATATGGGGGGACGGGTGATGGTCCTCCTCAATGACCGAGCCGTCCGGCCGGTAAACACCGATGAACATTTTCAGAGAGCCGTCTTTTAATATCTCGGCTTTCACCTCGATCCTGCTTCCGTTGGAAAGCGTTTCCTTGTGTCCCTCATGGCGTTCAGTCATCGCTGCATCCTCTCGTCGGTGATAGCCGAGTAACGGGTTAATCGGGAATAACCCCCTTCTGTGCAAGCCGTTTCAACGCGTTGATCATGATCTCCTCATTGTTGACGACTTCGGTAAAACCCGCACGCCGAATCTTGTTCATATCGGAAATCATGTCGAACTCGGTGTTGAAGATGAAATCACCGAACGGCCAACCCACCAGCTTGTTGAACGGCATCAGGTTCAAGTTGTGGGCGCTGGCCAGATGCGCCCAGTCCTTTGCCTTGCCGGGCATGTGCCTGGCGAGGGAAAAGGGTTGAGGCGGCGCGACGTCCATACCCAATGCATGCGCGGCTTTGCTCCAGAGGCGCTCCCAACGGAACGGTTCGCCTACCAGGTTGAACGCTTCATTGCGCGCCGTCGGTGCCAGGGCCGCCCAAAGGCTGGCGCGAGCGAGCCAATGGGCATCGGTCACTTGCGCCACCACTTCGCGGTAGGTACGCATGGAACCCGGAAAGCGCAACGGAACACCGGCCGCCTTGCTCAACGCTGCGAACACACCGATCACCATCGCAATGTTCATCGGATTGCCGGCGATATCCCCCACCACCACATCGGGCCTGAGAATGGTCCAGTCGAGTCCTTCGCTGGCTTGACGTTCACGCAGCACATCTTCCTGCGCGTAGTAGAAGTTCGGTGCAATGTGGCGTGGGTCGTCCTCGTAAAACGGCGCCACGCTGGCCCCCAGATGAACGCCATAGACCTTGGCGCCCTGGTAATGCACCACGCGCTGAAGCGGTGCGCCGACCGCTTTCAAACCATCCAGCACGTTGCGCAGCATGGCGGCATTGATCTCGGATTCGCGCGCCAGATCCGGGTCGGTCTGCAACGCGGCGTAAAACACGTGAGTGGTGTCAGATGCGCAAGCCAGTGCGGCCCGGGTCGCTCGGGGATCACTCAGGTCACAATCGATCGTCTCGACGCCTTCGACGAAGGTCTTGCGCAGGGCTCGAACCTTCCATTCAGGGGCGTTGACCAGTGCCTCAACCAGTGCGCTGCCAATGATGCCGCTTGATCCGACTACCAGGGCTACGTGGGTATTGCTCATGAAGTGATCCTCTTTATTTCGCTGGGCAGTTGCCACTGGCATAAAAGTTATCATCGAAAAAATGAAAGCAATAGGCGATAGTTATTGAATCTTTCGGTCCTAATGGTTGTTAATCCAATGCTGGATTCCATCGACGAATTGCGCCTTTTCGCCGCTGTTTTTGAGGAAGGCTCTATCCGGGCCGCCTCTGAACGCCTCGGCATGACAGCCGCAGGCGGCAGCAAGCGCCTGCTCGCCCTTGAAGATCGTGTCGGCCGACGGCTGTTCAACCGCACCACGCGAAAATTGAGCCCGACGACGGATGGGCAAAAACTCTATCTGCATGCTCAAGCCATCCTCGCCAGCGTCCAGGACGCCGAACGAGGTTTGTTCGATGACACCGAGATCAGCGGTCGCCTGAGAATCACCACCTCCGCCACGTTTGCCCTGGTTTACTTGTCGGGCGTCGTCAGCAGCTATTTGACGTACTACCCGAAGGTCATCGTGGATCTGGACCCGACGGACCGGATGGTCGATTTGGTGGCCGAAGGCGTTGATCTCGCGATTCGCCACGGCGTCATGGCCGACTCAACCCTGATCGCACAGAAGATTTCACCCTCCCGGCGCCTGGTGTGTGCCGCCCCGGCGTATTGGGAAAAGCACGGTATGCCCTCCTCGCCAAAAGAGTTGCCACAGCATGACGGGCTGATAATCGGCAAGGAAAATCGCTGGACACTCACACGAGACGGCGTTGAGAAAACCGTGAAAATGCGCAGCCGTTTCGAATCCGGCCTGGGCGAAGTCGTGCGTCAAATGGCGCTTGACGGGCATGGCATCGCGCTGCTCGCGGACTGGCATGTCGGTGATGACTTGCGCTCCGGGAAACTGGCGGAAGCATTCGCCGACTGGACCGTCGAGCCCTCGAGCGGAATCTATGCGGTCTACCCATCCAGGGAAAACATCGCCCCTACTGTCCGCAGCTTTGTCGCTCATCTCAAGGAATGGATGGCGACCCACCCGATTGAAATCGACTGCGGGCCTTTCTGACTCCACACATCCCCTGTAGCAGCTGCCGAGGGTTCGCAGTGCCGGGATGGGTGTCGAACGGTCGCGACGAACCTGCCGGGACAGCGGCGTAATGCCACCTATACTCCATCCCACCAACCCCGCCCGGGGCCTGCACTACCAACAATAAAAAGCAGAGGTGGAACATGGTCTGGCAACAAATCTACGATCCCTTCGGTAACCCGGTGCTTTCAACCATTATGGCGGCGGTGCCGGTGGTGGTAATGCTGGCATCCCTGGCGTTTTTCCATATCAAGGCGCATCTGGCGGCCTTGCTGGCCCTTGGCTCGGCTTTGTTGATCGCCATTTTTGCCTTCGGCATGCCCGCAAACATGGCCGGCTCGGCGGCACTCTACGGCGCCGCCAACGGCCTGCTGCCAATTGGCTGGATTGTCCTCAACATCATCTTCCTGCATCGGCTGACCACCGAAAACGGCTCGTTCAAAGTGCTGCAGGATTCCCTTGCGCGCATCACCGACGACCGACGCCTGCAACTGCTGCTGATCGCCTTCTGTTTCGGCGCCTTCTTTGAAGGGGCTGCCGGGTTCGGCACGCCGGTGGCGGTGACCGGGGCGATTCTGATCGGCTTGGGCTTCTCGCCGCTGGCCGCCTCCGGTCTCGCGTTGATCGCCAACACCGCGCCCGTGGCGTTCGGTGCGCTGGGCACGCCCATCATCACCCTGGCCAAGGTCACCGGCCTGGATGAGATGGAGCTGTCGATGATGGTCGGCCGGCAGCTGCCGTTTTTCTCGGTGCTCGTGCCGTTCTGGTTGATCTGGGCCTTTGCCGGCTGGCGCAAGATGCTGGAGATCTGGCCGGCCATTCTGGTGGCCGGGGTCAGTTTCGCCGTGCCGCAGTTCCTGGTGTCCAACTACCATGGGCCGATGCTGGTGGACGTGATCGCCGCGCTGATCTCCATGGCGTGCCTGACCGGTTTCCTCAAGGTCTGGAAACCGGCCACGATTCACACCTCTGCCGCCCTGAGCGGGCGCGTCGACAACTCGAAAATCGACGAGGAGCATCAGCAAAAACCCGAAGCCAGCGGGACCTTCGCCAGCGACGCGAAACCGGCGGTGATGCGCGCGTGGATGCCGTGGATCATCCTCACCGTGTTCGTGTTCGCCTGGGGCACCCAGGGCTTCAAAAACATGTTCGATACCCGCCCGGCAATCGATCCGGCCACTAATTCGGCCAAGCTCGATCCACAGGGCAAACCGATGCGCGAAGCCAACCCGATCTTCGCCCCGGCCGTGACCTTCACCACCATTCACCAGCAGATAGAGAAAGTGCCACCCGTGGTGCCCGCAGCTAAAACCGAGGAAGCGGTCTACAAGTTCACCTGGTTCACCAGCACCGGCAGCGGCATCCTCCTGGCGGCCATCGTCGGCGGCCTGCTGATGGGCTATTCCATCCCACAACTGGCACGCCAATACCTGCGAACGCTGTGGGTGGTGCGTTACTCACTCATCACGATCGTGGCCATGCTCGCCCTCGGCTTCCTCACCCGCTACTCAGGCCTGGACGCCACCATGGGCCTGGCCTTCGCCGCGACCGGCATCTTCTACCCCATGTTCGGCACCCTCCTCGGCTGGCTCGGCGTGGCGCTGACCGGCTCCGACACCGCCTCCAACGTGCTGTTCGGCGGCTTGCAGCGAGTGACCGCCGAGCAATTGGGCATCAGCCCGGTGCTGATGGCCGCGGCCAACAGTTCCGGTGGGGTCATGGGCAAAATGGTCGACGCCCAGTCGATCGTGGTCGCGTCCACGGCAACTCGCTGGTACGGGCATGAAGGGGAGATTCTGCGGTATGTGTTCTTCCACTCGATTGTGCTGGCGATTCTGGTCGGTGGGTTGGTGACGTTGCAGGCTTATGTGGCGCCGTTCAGCAGCATGGTGGTGGGCGGGCATTAGACACAACGCTTCGCTGTCGCGGCGCGAGGCCGATAATCCCGTCTGGCTCAAGCAACAAGGGGGGATCGGCCGATCCTGCTGCGCAGCAATGATTTGAACATCCAGGCGACTGTGGGCGCGGGGCTGGCGCGTGAAGTGTGGCTGGTGGTCCACAGCGACATTCGGCCCACCCCGTCGGTGCAGGCGGTGATGCGTTTCCTGGTGTCCTGTTTCGAAAACTGAGTCAGTGCGCCAAACACTGCTTTACTGATTCAGATCCTGAACCAACGGGAAGCGCCCCCCATGGAACGTCTCACCGCCAAAGACTTCGCTCCGGAACTGCTGGAGCTCTACGACTACTACGCCCACGGCAAGATCAACCGGCGCGAGTTTCTTGATCGAGCGGCGCTGTTCACCCTCGGCGGTCTGACGGCCAGCGCCCTCCTCGCCTCCCTGAGCCCGAACTACGCGCTCGCCGAGCAGGTTGAATTCACCGACCCGGACATCCTCGCCGAGTACATTGCCTATCCATCGCCCAAGGGCCACGGCAATGTTCGCGGCTATCTGGTGCGCCCGGCCAAAGCCACCGGCAAGGTGCCGGCGGTGCTCGTCGTGCATGAAAACCGTGGGCTAAACCCTTACATCGAAGACGTCGCCCGACGCGTCGCCAAGGCGGGGTTTATTGCGCTCGCCCCCGATGGCCTGAGTTCGGTGGGCGGCTATCCCGGCAACGATGAAAAAGGCAAGGAGTTACAAGCGGCTGTCGATCCGGAAAAGCTGATGAATGACTTTTTCGCCGCCATCGAGTGGCTGATGAAAAACGACAAGACCACGGGGAAAGTCGGCATTACCGGGTTCTGCTATGGCGGCGGCGTCTCAAATGCGGCCGCTGTGGCTTACCCGGAACTGGCGGCAGCCGTGCCCTTTTATGGCCGTCAGCCAAAGGCTGAGGATGTGCCGAAAATCAAGGCGCCGCTGCTGCTGCATTACGGCGAACTGGACAAGGGCATCAACGAAGGATGGCCGGCGTATGAAAAAGCGCTGAAAGCCTCGGGCAAAACCTACGAGGCCTATATTTACGCAGGCTGCAATCACGGTTTTCATAACGACTCTACGCCTCGCTACGATGAAGCCGCGGCTAAACTCGCGTGGGACAGGACCGTGGCCTGGTTCAACAAATACCTGGTTTAGGGTTGAGTGCCTTGGCGTGCAGGCTTCGCATCACGCGTCGGCCTGCACCACTTCAATTCCCAGTTTCCGGTAATCCCCGACATCGCCCGACGCCACGTGCTGCTCGGTAATCAGCGTATGCACGCGGTTGCACGGCGCGACCACGAAAGGCTCCACCGCCCCGAGTTTGTCGGCCGTGGTCACGGCAACGACGTGGGACGCGCTGTCGAGCATCGCCTGCTTCACCGGCACCTCATCAAAATGCAACGAGCTGATGCCGACGTCCGGGTGAATCGCGCAAACCCCGGTGAACAGCAGGTCCGCCTTGATGCCCTGGATCAGCCGCAAGGTTTCATGCCCACTGGCAGACATCGTCGCTGGATTGAGTTGGCCACCGGCCAGAATCACCTTGATGCCTCTGTACTCAGCCAACGTGATCGCGATCATCGGCGAGGCCGTAATGGCTGTGATGGAAATGTCCGCAGGCAGTGATCGCGCGATCTGCAGCGTGGTGCTGCCGGAATCGAAAATCACAATCTGGCCGTTTTGCACTCGGCGTGAAGCGAGTTGCGCCAAGTGGGTTTTCACTTCATCGGTTTCGCCGACTCGAGTGAAGAAATCCTTGCCGGTGTCCTTGGGACGAGGCAGCGCGCCGCCGTGGACCCGCTGCACCAGGCCGGCGCTGTGCAGCTCCGACAGGTCGCGGCGAATGGTGTCTTCCGAAACGGCGAAATGCTGGCTCAACTCCGAGGCCATGACCTTGCCGTCGCGTTCGAGGATCAGGAGGATTTTTTGCCGGCGGACAGAAGGCAGTTCGGTTACCGAATGCTGATCTTGCATGTTTATGCCTGAATTTGCGTGTTTGTGCGAGATTAGCCAAACCGTTGCTCAAACACAATCGCGGTTTTGTTTTCTGGCAAACTCCCCCGAAGCCTCCATCCAGAGCAGTCACTCCATGCATTTCGCCCTTGTCTCAAACGGTTCACTCCTCACGCCTGAGCAGCCCGACGCAACTGTGCCGTGGTGGAGTTTCACCAAGACGGTACTCGCCGCCGCAGGGATGTCGCTGGTGCGTGATGGTTTGATCGGTCTGGATGATGTTGCGCCTGAAGGCCCGTTCACGTTGTGCCAGTTACTGCGGCATGAAGCCGGATTGGCGGATTACAGTGAGCTCGCGGACTACCACGCCGCCGTGGCCCGCCATGACGCACCTTGGTCAGCCGCTGAAATGCTGCAACGGCTTGATGCGACCAGGTTGCGTTATTCACCTGGAAACGGCTGGCGATACTCGAACGTGGGCTATCTGTTCGTTGCCAGACTCATTGAGCGCGTGACCGGCCTCACGCTTGAAGAAGCACTGACCCAACGCGTGTTCGCCCCTCTCGATTTATCGCGCGTACGTCTCGCAACGAAGCAATCCGATCTGGATGGCGTGAACATGGGAGCCGCCGCCACTTACGACCCGGGCTGGGTCTATCACGGTTTGCTGGTTGGTCCGCTTGCTGAGGCGGCCCTGTGTCTGGACCGTTTACTGGATGGGCATTTGCTGCCGCAATCACTGCTGCGTGAGATGCAAACGGCACGTACGCTGGGCGGACCGATGGCTGGCCGGCCCTGGGTTGTTCCGGGTTACGGCCTTGGATTGATGCAGGGCACCGTGGAGGGTGGCCTGACCTTGAGCGGTCATACGGGAGCCGGACCGGGCAGCATCATTGCCGTCTACCACTGCGTTGATGGCGGCCGTTCGGCGAGTTGTGCGGTTTTTGATGAAAGTGGCAACGAAGGCGCCGTAGAGGCCGAGGTCGTGCGCCACTTGATAAGCGCGGTACTTGAATAAATCTGAAAATCATCTGACCAGCCTGCCTTACAAAGGGGGCCGCCAGACCTCGATGTGTGGAGTTCACCAATACATTGTGGCAAGGGATGGCGGATACATGGATCACTTTGACTGTACGTCAGTTGCTCGCTACTCGCGCCCCACTACCGGAAGTCACCAGCGCCTTCAACGACGCATCAAACTGTTTCAACGCATTCAGCTGCACCGCATTTTGCTGGTCAATCTGCGCAGCAATTTCCGGGGCGGCTTTGCCATGAACCCAGACCGAAGGCATCTGCTGTTCACGTGAGCCTTCAGCCTTACCAATGTATTGCAGGTTCGAGTCGTAGAACTTGGCCAGGAATCGCGCTTCAACCTGGTTGTTGCGTTTGGACACCAGACGGCTGTAGGTGTCGAGCATCACCACCACATCGGGATGGGCTTGCACCAAGGCGTCGAGATTGTCGTAGACGGTCACCGAAGCGAATTGTTTTTGCAGCGAGCCCATCAGCCAGTTGATCGCAAGTGCAGGATCGGAACTGTTGACGAAGGCGTTACTGATGCGCGAATCCAGAGCAGGGTTCTTCGCACCGTTCAGCGCTACTGAATGGTACTGCTCAAGGTATTCGATCGTGTTGAGGGTGTTTTCGCTGTAAAGCACGCCCACCGATTGAGTCGACTGCAAGCTGGCGGCGCTGTCGGCCATCGGCAGGAAATGGCAGGACGGGTCGGCCGCGTAGGCCGGCACAGTGGCGGCAACACTGCCGGTCAATACGGCGACAAGGGCCAGCAAGGTAGAGATTCTCATCGCGCAGGTTCCTTCAGAGGCGACTTTGGTATGACGCTATCCTCCGCTCATGACAAAAAAACAGAACTTGCATTCCTTGATGGTGATTATTGATTAAACGAATGGTTGCGTAGTGAGCCATGCGGCCTGACTCAGCGCCTGATCCAGCGATTGAACGTGAGGGCGAGTGGATATCTGCGCGAAGCCGATTATGCTTCAGAAAACCTTGCAGCGATGCGAGGCCGTCAACCTGTGTGCATGCTTCGCGCAATCCGTAATCCGACGACATAAGCCCAAGGGCCTGGGTGCGGCAAGAAAGGTAATTAGGTACTCCGGCCTATAACAAGAACGACGGAGAAGACTCATGGCCGCAATCGACAACACATCCTCGGGCAGCACGCCCCACCACGGCATCACCAAGGAGGAGCGCAAGGTCATTTTTGCCTCGTCCCTGGGCACCGTGTTCGAGTGGTACGACTTTTACCTGTATGGCTCCCTGGCCGCGATCATCGCCAAGCACTTCTTCGCCGGCGTCAATGAAACAACGTCCTTCATCTTCGCGCTGCTCGCGTTCGCCGCCGGCTTCGCGGTGCGTCCCTTCGGCGCCATCGTGTTCGGTCGATTGGGCGACATGATCGGGCGCAAGCACACCTTCCTCATTACCATTGTGATCATGGGTATTTCCACCGCCATCGTCGGTTTTCTACCCGGCTACGCGACCATCGGCGTGGCGGCACCGATCATCCTGATCACCTTGCGCCTGTTGCAAGGCCTGGCGCTAGGCGGCGAGTATGGCGGCGCGGCGACCTACGTCGCGGAGCATGCGCCGAAAGGCAAGCGTGGTTATTTCACTTCGTGGATTCAAACCACCGCGACCCTTGGCCTGTTCCTTTCACTGCTGGTGATTCTCGCCTGCCGGACGATCCTCGGCACCGAAGCCTTCGAGGCCTGGGGCTGGCGGATTCCGTTCCTGCTGTCGATCCTGCTGCTGATTGTCTCGGTGTACATCCGCTTGCAGCTCAGCGAGTCGCCGGTGTTCCTGAAAATGAAGGCCGAGGGCAAGTCCTCCAAGGCGCCGCTGACCGAATCCTTCGCCCGCTGGGACAACCTGAAAATCGTGATCATGGCCCTGCTCGGCGGCACCGCCGGCCAGGCGGTCGTCTGGTACACCGGGCAGTTCTATGCGCTGTTCTTCCTGCTGCAAACACTGAAAATTGACCCGCAGACCGCCAACTTGTTGATCGCCGGATCGTTGCTTATCGGCACGCCGTTCTTCGTCATTTTCGGCAGCTTGTCCGATCGCATTGGCCGCAAGGGCATCATCATGGCCGGCTGCATTATCGCGGCGCTGACTTACTTCCCGATCTTCCATGCGTTGACCCAATACGGTAACCCCGACGTGTTCGTAGCGCAGGCGAAGAACCCGGTCACGGTGATCGCCGATCCTGACCATTGCTCGTTCCAGTTCGACCCGGTGGGCAAGGCCAAATTCACCAGTTCCTGCGACCTCGCCAAGACCGTACTGGCGAAGCGGGCCATCCCCTACAAGAACGAGAAGGCTGAACCAGGCACTGTCGCTCAAGTACGCATCGGCGACAAAGTAATCCCGAGCTTCGAGGGAACCGGCATGCCGGCCGCCGACTTCAAAGCCAAAAACGATGCCTTCACCGCCTCCCTCGGCACCGCGCTCAAAGAGGCCGGTTACCCCGAGAAAGCCGATCCGGCCAAAACCAACTACCCAATGGTGCTGCTGCTCCTGACCATCCTCGTGATCTACGTAACGATGGTCTACGGCCCGATCGCCGCCTGGCTGGTGGAACTGTTCCCGGCGCGCATCCGCTACACCTCGATGTCGCTGCCCTACCACATTGGCAACGGCTGGTTCGGTGGCTTCCTGCCGACGGTGGCATTCGCCATGGTCGCGGCCACGGGTGATATCTACTACGGCCTCTGGTACCCGATTGTCATCGCCGTGATGACCGCCGTCCTGGGCATATTCTTCATGCCGGAAACCAAGGATCGGGAGATTCATCACACATAAAGCCGGACACTTGCCCTCTCGTGAGCGAGAGGGCAATCCTTTTTACCGCGCGGTGATGGATCAAATGGTGAAAATGGTGAAAATGGGGACGGATCTATTTGTTTACCACATGCACCGTGTAGCAGCTGGCGAAGCCTGCGTTCGGCTGCGCAGCAGTCGTGAAATCGGTAAATGCGGGGTTTCAGGAGAACCGCGTGCTCAGGTTTTACGACTGCTGCGCAGCCGAACGCAGGCTTCGCCAGCTGCTACATTCCCCAGCGCTTTGTAAAACGAATTGAACCCCGCGCCTCATCGTGTTTTCGAAACCCTGTAAGCGCCGATCTTTGATCACGAGCAGCGCCATTGGAGAGGAATTCCCGATGAACCGTAGACTGCTGTTTCTGCTCGCCAGCCTGAGCCCCACGCTGGTGTTCGCTGAAGGCTGTGACGTCCTGACCCGATCCCAAAGCCCTTCCGTTCCGGTGGTCGAGTCCCATAGTTGCTATGAGTACGAAGGCATGCCGGTGAATGCCATCGATTGGTCATGCAGCAACGAGAGCAAGGACATGCTCACCAGCACCAAGAAAAAAGTCGAACAATGCGACGATCATTATCAGGCCTCCTGCATCGCGACCCTCACCCAGGAATCCCTGGCCAACCCTCACTCCACCAGTAAGGACAAGAACAGCAAGTCGCTGAACATCCCCGACAATGCTCAGGTCACCACGTATTACTACGGCGCGGAACACTTGGCCCAATCGAAGATTGATTGCGAATCGGGCGGTGGTCACTGGAAAGCGAAGTGATGTCGCTGGCTGATACGTCGCCGTTACATCGCGCGATTCGCTGTATCCGCGGTGTTACCTTACCGACCGTGTTGTCACTTCTGCGGTGCCCGGCGGGCCAATAGAGTATTGGCTTCGGTGTGTTGGCCGGGTCGAGAACCTCTCGCCCCGGCTGTCCGCCGATCCCCCCATCACGGAAGAGGTGACACCATGAGTTTCGTAACCGTTGAAAAAAACCAGAGCAGCGCCCCGTCGGAAGCCGATATGAAAAAGGCCATGACTGAATCTGGCGGCAAACCCGGGGAGGTCACCGGGACCAACGCGGCCCGGAAGCTGACGTACACCGGCACGGTCAATCACACCGTGTATGAGAACAAGCTGATCGAGATTGCCAAGGGCAAACGAACCAGTTGGAACTTTGTCTGGGCCGACGCGAAGGTGAGTACACCGGCGCATTAAGGCTACGGCGGGGCGGGCGCACGGCCGCCCCGCTGTTTCAACTCGCGGATCCCTTGATACAACCCGGTTACGCAGGCTGTTACCTTGCTGGTTTAACACCCCTCCCCGCTGTAACGCCAAGACACTTCGCCGCCCTGAACCCTGCGCCTACTGTAAAGCCGTCAATGTGTTTAGAAGGTGCCGCCCGATCACTTGTCGGATTCGCTGCCCGCTGGCCATTGATTGCCTAACACAACCAAGGAAGAGGAAAGCCATGAGTAAGTCGAGCGCTGTAAGCAATCAAGCTCTGCAACTTCACAATGATGTGCAAGAGGCCTTCAAGTCATTCCAAAGTGTCGCCCCAGCGAGCCTGAAAACGTCGGACTACAGCAAGGTGTTGACGTCGACCCTGGCAGCCACTCAAAAATCGGTCACGATAGAAATCGCACCCGATGACCTGACCCTGCTCAAGCAGTCAGGCTACAAGCTGTGCTTTGCCAAGAAAGTCGGCAACGAAGCCTACAACGTTGTCTGGCAGTCCTATGACAAGTACCTGAGCAACAACGGCTTCAGCTGGACCCCGCAATACCAACTGTTCGGGTCCAATACTTTTCAGGCTGACGTGACGGTGAAGGTCTCGACCAACATCGTCACGATCGGTCTGGGACAACAATCGGAACTCAGCCCGGAAGGTTTGCTGGGCCCGGCGGTAACCGGTGGCCCTGCCATTTCCATCACCCTGGATAACGAATACGGCCCGATCCATCCTGGCATCAACCAGTTGTCCGTCGGCATCGACGGCAAGCAGGTCAGCACGCCGATCTACGTTGCCACGAACCAGGTGGTCACCGGCAATACCGTTTTGACCCCTGTCGAGACCATTCTCGTGTGGTTCGAACAGAACGTGCAGACCAGCACCATGTTCAGCACGTCGCGGTCCAAGGCCATCGAAATCGACCTGACTGTCGTTAACGATGCAACCCGCCTCTACGAAGGCGGGGCATGGAAAACCGTGTAATCGTCGCACCCGGGGGCAACCTCGCGGTTGCCCCTTCCACTCAAGGAACATCACCGTTTCCCCGGGCGAAATAGCCCGTCAACGACCGACAGATGGACTCCGCCAGATCTTCCTGGGTCGCGATGCCATAGGGTCGATTGCGATCGTACTGCTCTGACCAGCGAATCCGGCCCTGAGCGACATCAATCAGTCGCACCGAGGCCCGGACACGGCTCGGTTCCACCCGCACGCTGCCCTCCAGCGAATAATTACCGCGCCCGGCGCGCATGACGTCCGATGCGGTGACGCTGCTACGTGGCACCTTCATCAATACGTGGTTGCCATGGCTTTGCGCCTGCTCGAACGACTCGAACAGCCGGCAGCTCAACTCTTCACACAAGCCTTTGGTGAAGTCATCGCCGTCGCGGGTGATGCAGGTAAACGGCTGAATCTGCAAAACAGGATGGCGGGGCGCGATGGTTTTGGGCCTGAGTCGCTGGTAAGCCAACCGATAACAACCGGCCGGAATGCTCAGACGGACCGGGTCTTGCTGCCCCAGGGTGGCGTAATGGATCGCGAGTTTGCGCCGCAACCGACCCACCTGCACGCGCACTACCGGATCGTCGCCGGTACAGTAAACCGCCGGGTCACGGCGAAACACCGCGATGCCGATGGCATGCTCGGTGAGCGGGATATTGGAAAATTGAAGATCGTGATCGACCAGGAAACGCAGCAAACTGCCCATGCGCCTGGACTTGGAAAACACCGGGCTGGCCAGCAACAGCCCCAGCCCCCGCTCTATCTCTTCGCGATCGAGTGGCTCGGGAACGCCCTCGGCACTTGAATGGCCTACATGCTTGATTACCATTGCCTGCCTCCGTGCAGGTTACCGACAATCGCTCACCACCCCTGTTGAAGTGGATATTGATACTGAAGTCGTACTCCATGGCCACGCTCAACGCCCGATCCCGCAAAGGCTCGGACGCTGCAACGTCGAAGCTTAGCAGTCGTTACGCAATGGCGAAGATATTGTGCTGATCGCGGCGTTCGCCCAGGTAATCAGCAGCAACGCGTCGTGCATTGCTTGCCGCCGTAGCGGGCTTCCTGCCGCTCGCGAAGAAACGCCGAATGGCTCATCACCGGTTCTTGCGGGTTTTTGACTGCCATCTGGGCGACGTAGTTGTCGTAATCGGGGACGCCGACCATCAAACGCGCACTCTGGCTGAGGAAGCGGGCGGCTTGCTGCAGTTTACGGAACATGGCAACGCTCTCATTGTGAGTAGGGAGAGGGCCATGAAAGCGCACTTATGTATCTGGAATGTGTCCGTTCGGCCGAGATATGTATCGGAACCTGTAGGAGCCAGGCTTGCCGGCGAAGGCGTACTTGAGAGCGCCTTCGCCGGCAAGCCTGGCTCCTACAGGTCCAACTCTGATCCGTAGTTTTCTGCAGCTTCTGATGCTGTACCAAAACCACCCCTCGTCCAACAATGAGCGAAACACGGCCACAGTTTGTTAATATCCACCCGCTTTTTTCGTCTGACTCATCAGGCGCTACAGATTTCCCGTCGCAACACAGGAATGCTTTTCCATGAGTACGTTGTTTTCCCGTCGCACGGTCGTGCGCGGTATGGGCTTGTTGGGGCTCGGCCTGCTCGCCGGCTGCGATGACAGCCCCAAGCTCTCGTTCAAGTACGGCAAAGACCTCAGCGACAAGATCATGGGACGCACCTTCAAGCTCAAAGACGCCGAAGGCGAAACGAAGATGCTCACCAGCTATCGCGGCCTGATGCCGATGGTGTTCTTCGGTTTCACCCAATGCCCGGCAGTCTGCCCCACGACCCTGGCCCGTGCGGCGCAAGCCAAGAAACTGATGGGCCGTGACGGCGAGAAGCTGCAGGTGATCTTCATCACCCTCGACCCCGAACGCGACACGCCGCAAATGCTCGACGCCTACGTCAAGTCTTTCGACCCGAGTTTCGAGGCGCTGCACGGCACGCTGGAAGAAACCGCCGCCACCGCCAAGGAATTCGGCGTGTTCTTCGAAAAGATCCCGAGCGGTTCGACCTACACCCTTTCCCACACCGCGACCAGCTACGTCTTCGACTCCCGGGGCAACTTGCGCCTGGGGCTGTCCGCGTCCCTTACGGCTCAAGAGTGCGCAGAAGACCTGCTCACTGTCATGGAAGTCTGCTAATGAATTCGACCCACGCAAACACCGTTTTCTCGCGACGTGTAAAACAACTGGTCCTGGGATGCGCCCTGATCGGCATGGCCTGGCAGGTATCGGCGCAAACCAGAGTGGACGACGCCTGGGTCCGCGCGACCGTTGCCGGTCAGCCATCGACCGGCGCCTTCATGACCCTGCAAGCCGACAGCGACAGCAAACTGCTCAGCGTGCAATCGCCTGTCGCCAAAACCGTGCAAATCCACCAATCAACCATGAAAGACGACGTGATGAGCATGCGTCAGGTCGAGTCCGTCGCACTGCCGGCCGGCAAGTCGGTGAGTTTTGATCCTCACGGCTACCACGTGATGCTGATGGACCTGACGGCGCAGGTTAAGGAAGGCGATAAAGTCCCGCTGATCCTGACCGTGGAAAATGCCAAGGGCGAGAAAGAGACGATTAAGGTGGAAGCCGAAGCCCGGGCACTCGGCATGGCTGACCACAGCAAGATGCATTAACGCTGTTCACCCAAGTGCGGGCATCCACATGTGTGGCGACGCGGCTTTTGTGACAATGAGGTTTACCTGTGGCGAGGGGGCTTGCCCCCTCGCCACAGGTTTATGTTCGGCTGATCTTATTTAACGAGTCGCTTTTCCTTGGAAGGTCGGTAGCCGAAATACGAGCTGTAGCACTTGCTGAAATGGCTCGGCGACACAAAGCCACACGCCACCAGCACGTCCACCTGGGACAGCTCCGTATGCTGGAGCAGCCGCCGCGCTTCGGTAATCCGCAGCTCCATGTAATACCGTTGCGGTGTGGTGCCCAGTTGCTCCTTGAACAAGCGCTCGAGCTGCCGGCGAGAACGACCCGCGTAGACCGCCAGTTGCTCCAGTTCCAAAGGCTCTTCGAGGTTGGCGTCCATCAGCTTCACCACCTCGCGCAATGGCGCGCTCACACAGACATTTTCCGTCGGTTTGATACGTCGGTAACGGGACTCCTCGAACGCCAGGATGTCCTCAATCCCCTCGACAAGCGCTTTGCCGTAAAGGCCTTTGATCCAGTCCAGCGCCATGTGAAAGGCCCCGGAAGGACTGGACGCCGTCAGCCGGTCTCGATCGATGATGTAGGGCTCGCTGCTGACCTGCGTCGCCTTGCAGAAATCCGCGAGCGCCGGACGATGTTCCGGGTGAATCGCGCAACGGTAACCGTCAAGCAGACCAGCCTTGCCCAGGAACCACGCACCATTCCAGAGCCCGGCCAGACCGACACCCTGGTCTGACGCTGTGCGCAACAGGCTGATCAAGCCTTCGCTGGCCTTGAGTTCTGTCCGGTAACCGCCGCAAATCACCAGCAGGTCCAGCGCTTTGACCGCTGCACAATCGATACGGGCATCGGGCCGAATGACCAGGCCCAAATCGCTGACGACTTCGCCGTCATTCAATCCAAACGTGCGGGAAGAGAACGAATCAGGTCGTAGCAGATTGGCCGTGACCACCGTATCCAGCGCCTGGGTGAACGCCGGCAGCGAGAAATGTTCGAGCAGCAGAAAGCCTGCGCGGACCGTTTGCCGGGTCCCATCGGAGTGTTCATTCAGATAGCGAAGGTTCTTGCCCTTCATGCCTCCGCTGAATTGGCGTCGTTCGATCAATGCTCGATCCACTCCATTACGTTACCGAACCGGTTGTCTGGTGCGTTGATAAAGCGCCATGTTAACCCGCAGCGCCACTGCAGCGTATCCACTCGAGCGCCAGACAGCGCTCTGCCTCAGTTATTTATACTCAAATGCCAGCTTAATAATATTTTACCGATACCAGGGTCATCCCTAGTCTTGAGCCCAAGAAATGGCAGGCCGTTCGCGACCTCACTCCAACTTCGAAGGGTATTGAGATGACCGCTGAAAAAATAAGAACAGATACGCTGATTGTTGGCGCCGGTCAGGCTGGCGTGGCCATGAGTGAACACTTGAGCAAACTCGGCGTGCCGCACCTGGTGCTGGAGCGCAACCGTATTGCCGAGCGCTGGCGCACCGGGCGCTGGGATTCGCTGGTGGCGAATGGTCCGGCGTGGCACGACCGGTTCCCAGGTCTTGAGTTCGACGATCTGAGTCCCGACGAATTTGCCCCGAAAGAACGCGTCGCCGATTACTTCGAAGCCTACGCCAAGAAGTTCAACGCCCCGATCCGCACTGGCGTCGACGTTCTGAAAGTCGAGCGCAATGTCGGTCGCCCGGGTTTCACCATTGAAACCTCGGAAGGTGTGATTGAAGCCAACCGCGTCGTGGCCGCCACCGGGCCTTTCCAGCGTCCGGTCATCCCGCCGATTGCGCCGAAAGATCAGCCTTTCATGCAGATCCACTCGGCCGACTACCGCAACCCGGCGCAACTGCCTGAAGGCGCGGCGCTGGTGGTCGGTGCGGGATCGTCCGGCGTGCAGATTGCCGACGAATTGCAGCGTGCCGGGAAGAAGGTTTACCTCTCCGTCGGCGCCCACGACCGCCCTCCTCGCGCTTATCGAAACCGTGATTTCTGCTGGTGGCTGGGTGTGCTGGGCGAGTGGGATCAGGCGGCGATGAAACCTAGACGCGAGCACGTGACCATCGCGGTCAGCGGTGCCCATGGCGGGCGCACCGTGGACTTCCGTGGACTCGCCCATCGCGGCATGACGCTGGTGGGTTTGACTCAATCGTTCAACGGTGGCGTGGCGACATTCCAGCCGAACCTGGCCGACAACCTGGCGCGTGGCGATGAGAACTATCTGACGCTGCTCAATGCCGCCGATGCCTATATCGAACGCAATGGCCTGGACTTACCGGAAGAACCAGAAGCGCGCCACGTGTTCCCGGATCCGGAGTGCGTGACGAACCCGATTCTTGAGCTCGACCTGACCAAGGCCGGCGTGACCTCGATCATCTGGGCCACCGGTTTTGCCACGGATTACAGCTGGCTCAAGGTCGATGCCTTCGACGGCAAGGGCAAGCCGCAGCATCAGCGCGGCGTGTCGAGCGAGGCTGGCGTGTATTTCCTCGGCCTGCCGTGGCAGTCACGTCGAGGCTCTTCGTTCATCTGGGGTGTCTGGCATGACGCCAAGTACGTGGCAGATCACATCGCCATTCAGCGCTCTTATCTTGACTACCACGATGCGGCGCATCGCGAGGCTGAGCAGGCCCCGACAGCCCTCAAAACCACGGTCAGCGCTTAAGTCTTTTCTGTCAGGAGCTAAAAATGTCCACGCCAACCCATACCCGTATTCGCATGTTCAACACCAAGGAAACCTACCCGAACCAGAGTCTGGACAACGACCTGTGCCAGGCGGTCCGGGCCGGCAACACCGTTTATGTTCGTGGCCAGGTCGGGACGGATTTCGAGGGCCGACTGGTGGGGCTGGGTGACCCGCGTGCTCAGGCCGAGCAAGCCATGCGCAACGTCAAGCAATTGCTGGAAGAGGCTGGCAGCGATCTCAGCCACATTGTGAAAACCACGACTTATCTGATTGACCCGCGGTATCGCGAGCCGGTTTATCAGGAAGTGGGCAAGTGGCTCAAAGGCGTGTTTCCGATTTCGACCGGGTTGGTGGTGTCGGCGCTGGGGCAGCCGCAGTGGTTGATGGAGATTGATGTGATTGCGGTGATTCCTGAGTAAGACAGCAGACCGAGTCGCGGCCTTCGCGAGCAAGCCCGCTCCCACAGGGGATCTTCAGCGAACACATAATTTGTGAGCGATCCGATCCAAATGTGGGAGCGGGCTTGC
The DNA here is from genome assembly GCF_059695705.1 of Pseudomonas sp. LBUM1669. Lineage (NCBI taxonomy): Bacteria > Pseudomonadati > Pseudomonadota > Gammaproteobacteria > Pseudomonadales > Pseudomonadaceae > Pseudomonas > Pseudomonas sp. LBUM1669. The sequence continues at coordinate 3,760,857 of NZ_CP166784.1, forward strand.
TCGCGAAGGCGCCAGAACAGACACCACCTTCTCCAAGGCCAACCAAGGAGCAAAACCCATGACGTTCTCCATCGCCGCCCGTTGCCCCGAAACCGGTCAGTTCGGCATTGCGATCAGTTCCTCCAGCATCGCCGTCGGCGCCCGTTGTCCCTGGCTGTTGCCGGGTGTCGGCGCCGTCTCCACACAAAACATCACCCTGCCCTCATTAGGCCCGGAAGTGCTAGCCCTGATGGAACAAGGCCTGGCGCCGGCCGAAGCGCTGGACAAGGTGTTGACCCGCAACGGCTACAGCCAATACCGCCAGATCACTGCCATCGACCACCTCGGCCAGACCGCGCATTTCAGCGGTGCGCAAACCCTGGGTAACCACAACGCCGTCTGCGGTGAACAATGCGTCGCCGCTGGCAACATGCTTGCCGACCGTTCGGTAATCAAGTCCATGGTCGAAGCGTTCGAACACGGCGAAGGCCAACTCGCCGACCGCTTGCTCACCGCTATGAAAGCCGCCATCGCTGCCGGTGGCGAAGCGGGGCCGGTGCATTCGGCGGCGCTGGTGGTGGTCGGCGAACTGACCTGGCCAATCATCAACCTGCGGGTCGATTGGGCGGACGAGAACCCGATCGGTCAGCTGGAAAAACTCTGGGACGCTTATCGCCCGCAAGTTCAGGACTACATCGACCGCGCCCTCGCCCCCGACAAGTCCCCCGGCTACGGCGTCGCCGGAGACGACCGATGAGCGCCAGTCGCGATTTGCTGCAGACGCTGGTGGCGTTCGACACCACCAGTCGCGAATCCAACCTGCACCTGATCGAGTTCGTCCGCGACTACCTTGCGGGTTTTGATGTGCCTTGCGAACTGATCTACAACGAGCAGCGCAGCAAGGCCAATCTGTTCGCGACCATTGGCCCGGCGGATCGGCCGGGCATCGTGCTGTCGGGGCACACCGACGTGGTGCCCGTCGATGGGCAACCGTGGACTGTTGCGCCATTTGAACTCACCGAGCGCGAAGGCAAATTGTTCGGTCGCGGTACGGCGGACATGAAAGGCTACATCGCTTGTGTTCTCGCCCTCGTTCCGTCGCTGGTGAAGGCCAGGCTACGCCTGCCCGTGCACATTGCGCTGTCTTACGATGAGGAAGTCGGCTGCCTTGGCGTGCGCTCGTTGCTGACGGAGTTGGAGCAGCGCCCGGTCAAACCGATGCTGTGCATTATCGGAGAGCCGACCGAACTCAAACCGGTGCTCGGGCATAAAAGCAAACTGGCGATGCGCTGCGATGTTCACGGTGAAGCGTGCCACTCCGCCTACGCGCCGCTGGGGGTCAATGCGATTGAATACGCCGCCGAACTGATCGGTGAACTGGGGCGGATCGGCAACCGACTCAAAGAACCCGAGCATCAGGACGCGCGGTTCGACCCGCCGTTCAGCACCGTGCAAACCGGGGTGATTTCCGGTGGCAAAGCATTGAATATCGTTCCCGCCGATTGCCGCTTCGACTTCGAAATCCGCGCGTTGCCCTCGCATGATCCGAGTGAAGTTGCGCAGGCGTTGAAGACCTATGCCGAGCAACAGGTGTTGCCGCGCATGCGGGCCGTGAGTGAACAGAGCGAAATACGGTTCAGCCAGTTGTCGGCGTATCCCGGATTGGCGACTGATGCGCACAGCGAAGCGGCTGAGTTGATCGCCATGTTCTGCGGCTCCCGAGCATTCGGCACCGTGGCCTTTGGCACCGAGGGCGGCCTGTTCGACGCCGCCGGCATTCCCACCGTCGTCTGCGGCCCCGGCAGCATGGATCAGGGCCATAAACCCGACGAGTTTGTCAGCCTCGAACAACTCCATGCCTGCGACGCCATGCTGCAACGGATGCGGCTATCGATCAGCGAATAGCAAAGATTCCGAACATCCCCCCCCTGTGGGAGCTAGCCTGCTAGCGATGAGGCCCTGACAGTCGGTGCTGAATTGCCTGACAGACCACCCTCGCGAGCAACCCGGCTCAAGTCTCCACCAAATTTAATGAACCCTGCCCACCACGACTCACCTAACAGAAAGACTATCTGGAGGGTGACTCATGCAAATCGAAACAATCTGGATCGTGCTGACAGTCTTTCTGTTGCTGGTCGAGCTATGGGCAATCAACCGAGTGCGCAAAGCCGAAGGCAAATCGAGCAACAAACTCTTGTGGATCGTAGTGATCGTATTTGTGCCGCTGATTGGGGTGGTGGCGTGGGCATTGGCGGGGCCGAAACACACCGAACACAACCCGCATTCACCCCAGGCCAGGCAATGATGTTGGGAGGGTTCGCGGATACGCGCGTACTTGACGCCTCACACCATTAAGTGGGAAAACGTGCACGACCCAAATGGAAGCGTTGGCGTACTTCACGAATCAAGGAAGACTCATGAAAACCCTGGTGTGTTTGCTGATCGCCACCGGCGTCGGCACTGTGCTGCAATACGCCGGTATCCCCCACGGTCTGTTGCTGGGTTCGATACTCGCTAGCGCTCTGTTCGCCAGCAACCTGCGCTTCTCCCCCACCCTGCCCTTCGGCCTTGGCTACGTGCAAATCGTGCTGGGGATCGCGACCGGCCTGATGTTCACCGCGTGGGACAACCACACCGTGGCGACCATGTTGCCCAGCCTCGGATTCATGCTCCTGTGCCTGATGGTCCAGAGCGCCGTGGCCGGTTTCTGGTTGTTCAGGGTCTCGGGCTGGAACCTCAAAGACTCGCTGTTATCCGTGTACCCGGGGGCACTCGCCGCCGTCTTCGACTTGATCGAGTCTGAACGCGCGTCCAGCAAAGTGATCGTCGTGCACCTGGTCCGACTGTTGTCGATCACCTTGCTGGTCAGTTTTTGCATTCCCGGGCATGTCGACGTGGCGCTTGCCCAGAGCAGCCCGCTGGACGTGAGCACGGCGCTGACTCTGCTGTCGCTGATCGCCTTGTGCCTGTTGCTCGGCCGCGTGCTGTTGAGCGTCGGCGTGCCGGCGCCCTTCATGCTCACCGCCATCGTGCTCACCGCCGCCTGCATCAAGCTGGGCTACCTCCAGGCGTTCCACCTGCCGCAGTGGAGTGTCGACTCCGCCTCCGTTCTGATCGGCGTGCTGATTGGCTCGAAATTCAAGGACATCTCCTTCGCCGAGCTCATCCGCCATGGCCGCGCCGGGCTGCTCGCCGTCGGCCTCATGTTGCTGATCGCCGCAGCGTTTGCCGGCGTGGCCGGGCGGGTGCTGGGCAGCGATCCGCTGTCGTTGTGGCTGGCGTACATGCCGGGCGCCATCGAAACCATCGCCATCGTCGCGTTCAGTGGCGGGCTCAATGTGGTGTTCATCCTGACGCATCATTTGGTGCGGATGGTCGTGCTGCACTTTGCACCGGCGCTGATCGTGCAGGCGCGGCGCTGGCGGGCAGAGTGATTGCCGAGAACGGCAGATCGACGCTAAACAAATTGCTTGCGCGCAACCCGCAACGCCTCCCGGTCTGGAGGCGTTGTGCTGTGTGCTGACGGGAGGAAGGGACTAAACGGGAGAGATCGTGGCCAGCGCACCAATCAAAATGGTTAACACCAGAAATCCACCGAGGAAAATTGCCATCTTGCCCATAGGGCCTCCTACATTATGAGTTTACGGTGCAGTGACTGCGCGACTGCGGACCGTGCTGTCATTGTGAGCGTGCGGGTGGGTGCATGACAGAGGCAGATGGCGAAGGAAAATACGGATCAGATGCTGGAGGTGTAGCCGCTGCCGAGCAGCGCGAGGCCTGTGAGAGCAGCGGAGATAACAAAACCTGTGGGACGACCCCATCCAATGTGGGAGCGAGCCTGCTCGCGATAGCGGATTTACATTCAACAGAATGTGTTGGCTGATCCACCGCCATCGCGAGCAGGCTCACTCCTACAGGGATTGGTGATTTACGCTTTCGGCTCGACGTTATCCAGCGCCTGGTTCACGGCCAATTCTCCCAACATCACCACTTGCGTGATCCCCAGCAGGGTCTTGCGGTGTGAGTTGTCCAACAGCGCTGCGAAGTTGCTGAGCATGGTGGTGGCCGAGCTCAGGGATTCGCTGGCGTTGGCCAGCAGGGATTCGGTGCCGTACTTGGGGTTGGCGAGGAACATGGGTTCCGGTTCGTGGTTGCTGGCCATGATGTGGGCGCCCGGGTTGAGGTAGTGGTCGAGGGCGCGCTCGGCGGCTTCGTGGAGCTTTTTCGAATCGACGGATTCGTAGGGGGATGCCGGATCAGTGTCCGGTGGGTTTGGCGTTGGTTTGATCATCGATGGAACTCCTGGAAGAACTAATGAGGAGCCATCACCCTTCGCTACCAAACGTAGGGTGGTGGCCATACACAGGTTGGTAGACCGGTCCAGGAACCCGGCGCCCCCGAAGGAGCCCTGCGCATGGCCACCATGAAATACAGAGATGAAAACGACCTCTGCAAAAGGTGGCGCCATGCGCCTGGACATACCGGGCTACCAAACCCGATCACTGTTTTTCAGTGACCCAGGAACGATAAAACCCGTGCCCTAGACGCACAAGCCGGCGGATTCTGTCTTACGTGTAGGGGGTGGCGCAAGGCGTTGTAGCCTCGATGCGGTAACAGCAAGCTTCATTTAAACGTGTCTGATTTTTTTTGTTTAAACAGGCTGCGGGCAATCCACTTTCGATCATCACTTCAACAACCACCGCGACATCAACCGCGTCGTCAACGGCATCAACCAATACACCATATTGAACGACACCAACCCCGCTACCGTTACCTTGAATACCCAGACCGGCCATCGCAGATCAGCCAACTCAAGCAGCACCGCCAACCCCCAAGGCAGGAAAACGGTCAACGGCAAAACGATCATCCACGACAGAATCCATTGCTTCCATCGCGCAACAGCCACCCGCCCCTGCATCGGCTCAAACCAGAATGTCGAATCATCATCAGTGCGATGGAAGTCCTGCCGCAACCAAGGCAAGGACTCGCGCAACAACGCATGCCGAACCTGGGATTCCAGCCACGCCACAACGTGCCCCTTGCTGACAAAGCGCAAAATGATCGCGTAACGCAGGTGCGAGCCAACAGGCTTGACCACGTCCGTCGCCAGGTAACCCGGAAACTGCCGGTGGGCGTCGATGGCCTTGTTCATCCATTGCTCATACAGCGCCTGATGCTGCGGATTGACCTCATGCACAATCACGCTGACGCCAATTTCGGCGTCGATGCTCATGGTTGTTGCCGCCTGAGCAGGGCCCGCTGATAGAGGCGTTCGCGCGCCAGAATCATCGGGTCATGACTCGGTGCAATGCCGTCGGTCAAGCGCCCGGGGTTGAAGTCGAGGCGCTGTTGGGCGGACTGTTGTTCCTCGGCCGGGACAAGCGTATCGAGGGTCAGAATCCCCAATTCAACTTCATCGTGGCTGCGCGACCAAGGGATCGAACCGTCCTCGATGGCATCCCCTGGCGCCGCCAGTTGCACCACCAGACGCAACTTCACAGCGTCCCTGCCCAACCGAGCGCTGATTTCGTCCTGCAAATAATCGGCCGGCATCCCGGCGGCTTGCTGCTCGCTCAAGGCAGGCTCCGCTCGCAAGGGTTCAATCCGGTAGCGGCCGACGTGTTCTTCGCCCTGACGGTTGGTGAACACCAGGGCGTTGATGCCGAAGTACTCGATACCGGCGTAACTGCTCGGCGCGGGCTTGGGTGTCTGAAGAAAATGCTCGGCTCGCGGATGGTTGGCCAGAAAGGTTTGCAGCGGCAGCGGGTCCGGCGGTGTGGCGACATTGGCGGCGATGCCTTGCAGAAAACTCAGAAAGTCTTCGGGCGTGGCCACCGGAAATCCGTCGAACGAGTGGGTCACGATATCGGAGGACTCGCCGTCCGGCAGGGTAAAACGAACGGCCAGGCCATGAGGACTGGCCGTCGGATCGCCGTCCTCGGTGGCGGGTACGCCGCTGAAGTTGGAGAACCGTAGCAACACCGGCACCGGTTGCCCCTGCAAATGCGCAGCCCGACTCAATACCGGCGCGGGCGGCGACGCCATAAAGGTTCCGCTGAGCAACACACCCTTGGCATGGGTCGCGCGAAAACCCGGGTGATGGCCGAACGTTGCGGTCAGCGCGTCAAGTAACGCGTCGTAAAGTCTGTCCTTGGACATGGGGGCACTTCTCATGGGTGACACATCATTCTCGTGGGCGGCAAAGGCAGAGGACGCGGTCAGCGTCCCCGCCAGCAGCGCGCCGATCAATAATCGGGTGGGCCGCATTACATTCAGCCTTGGCGCATACCGGGATTGAGGGCGATGTGTTTGTACTCGACAAAATCATCCATGGCCGCCACGCCGTTCAGGCGCCCCTGCCCCGACTGTTTGAAACCACCCTCTTCAAACTCGTCGTAGACCACGGCCCAGTCATTGACCCACACCGTGCCCGCCTCCAGTTCGCGAGCCACCCGCAGCGCGCGGTCGACATCGCGGGTCCAGACACTGGCGGCCAGGCCGAACTCACTGTTGTTGGCCAGTTCGATGCCTTCGGCTTCGCTGTCGAACACCTGCAATGTCAGCACCGGGCCGAAGGTCTCGCGCTGGACGATGGCCATCTCGGGGTCACTGACCCGCAGCAGCGTCGGACGATAGAACGCGCCTTTGGCCAACGGCCCCTCGGTCACCGGGCCGCCGCGAACGATGACTTGGGCACCAGCGGTGATCGCCTCTTTGACGATTTGATTGACCCGTTGCACGTTGGGCTTATCGATCAACGGCCCCATCTCGCTGGCCGCATCGGCGGCGGGCCCGACGCGCACCGCTTCCAGCCGTGCGGCCAGGCGCTCGGTCAACGCCGTGGCGATATCCCGTTGCACCAACAGCCGCGAACCGGTCATGCAGAACTGGCCGGCGAATACCGTCAGGGCTTTCACCAGGGTCGGCACGGCGGCGTCGAGGTCGGCGTCGTTGAACACCAGCATCGGCGTTTTCCCACCCAGCTCCAGGCCAAAACGCTTGAGGTGTTGTGCCCCCACGGCGGAAATCGCCCGACCGGTGCTGGTGCTGCCGGTGAAGCTGATCACCGGAACCCGGGGTGATTCCACCAAATGGATGGAGCCCGCTGCGCCCTGCTCGCTGAACAGATTGATCACGCCGCGTGGCAGCGACAGCGCCTCACTCATGATTCGGGCGACCAGGCAGTTGGTCTGGGCGGTTTGCCCGGGCATCTTGATGACCGTGGTGCAACCGGCTGCCAGCGCCGGGGCCAGCGAGCGAATCATCAGCACCACCGGCGAGTTCCACGGCACGATGATGCCCGCCACGCCCACTGCCTGACGAATCACCAGGGAAATCTTGCCGGGTTTAGGCTCGGCCGCACGCCCGTATTCGGCACGCGTCAAGGCCGCGTAATAGCGCAACTTGGAGGGCACCATGCCGACCTCGAACTCGGCTTCGGGCCGAATCTTGCCGTTCTCCAGTGCCAGGGTGTCGATCAGCTCATCGGCGTTGCGCTCGAAGGCATCCGCCAGCTCCAGCAAGACCTGAGCGCGCAAGTGGCGATCATCTTTCCAGGGTGATTCGGCAAATGCCCGTTGCGCGGCCTCGATGCCGGCTTGCGCTTCGTTCAAACCGCCTTCGGCGTATCGGCCGATCAGCTCGTAAGTCGCAGGGTCGATGGAGTCTTTGTAAACACCGGAGTCCAGCCATTGGCCGTCGATCCAGTTCAATACCGGGGTGCTGTTCATAGAGGCAGGTTCCTGAGGATTAAGCGTAGAGACGGGCAATGTGCTCGGCAGTGGCAATCACGGTGATGTTGGTGGCGACCGAGGGCACGTCGGGGAAGATCGACGCGTCCACCACGCGCAGCCCCTGCACACCAATGACCCGCGCTTGCAGGTCGACCACCGCCCGCGCATCCCCCGGCTTGCCCATCGGCGCCGTCGAGGTCGGGTGGTGATAGGTGTCGAGGCTGGCTTTGACGCTGGCCAGCAACGCCTCGTCCGAGTCGTTGCCTTGACCGGGGTTGAGCTCGGAATGGATCAAGGCATTCAGCGGCCCCGTGCTGCCGATTTTGCGGGCAAGGCGGATGCCATCCAGCAGGCGCTGGCGGTCCTTGGGCTCGGCGAGAAAATTCAGGTCGATGATCGGCGCCACGAACGGATCACGGCTGGCCAGGGTCACCTTGCCCCGGGACAGTGGCCGCGTCAGGGCGACGGCGAGCACGAAGCCGACGCCGGTCGGGCTCTGATCATGGGGAAACAAGTGGGTGGCGGTGATGTGCAGGTCCAGCTCGCCATTCTCGGCGGAGCGGCTGTGGGTCCAGAGCTTGGCGCCGATGGCGGGCGACTGGCTGCCGATTGCGTCAGGCCTGGCGGCATAGGCGTTGTAATAGAACGGGTGATCCACCAGGTTCTGCCCGACCGGTAGCTCGGCGACGGGTGGAATCTGCAAGGCACGCAAGTCTTCGCCAGGGCCAACCCCCGAACGCAAGAGGATCGCGGCGCTGCCGTAGCTGCCGGCGGAAAGGATCACTTCAGCGGCCAACAATTTTTCACCGTTGGCCAATTGCACGCCGATCGCACGTTTGCCGTCGAACAGCACTTTGTCCACCAGGCTGTCGGTCTGGATCTGCAGGTTGTCGCGGGCGCGCACCTCGTCGGTGAGGTACGCCATGCCCGTGTTGACCCGCACGCCGTTGACGATGTTCATCGGGTACGGGCCCACACCATGGGCGTCAGCGCCGTCGAAGTCGTCGATTACGCGGTAGCCATTGGCGAAGGTCGCGTAGATGAACGCACGCTGCATGGGGGTGACATCGGCCTTGCCGAGTTGATGCACCGGCAGCGGCCCTTCATGGCCATGCAACGCGCTGGCACCGCCGCTGTGGGTTTCCAGTTTTTTGAACGACGGCAGCAGCTCTTCATAGCTCCAGCCTGGCAGATCCCAGCGCTTGAAATCGGTGGCACGGGCACGGATGGCCACCGCGCCGTTGATCGCCGAACTCCCTCCCAGCACCTTGCCGCGCAAGGCGCCGATGGGGTGGTCGATGTAGCCCGGTCGGGTCTTGTAACCCCATTCGAATTCAGGATTGGCGTTAGCGCCGACGATGTCGCTGCTGGCCACGATTTCGGGGTAATTGTGCGGACTGTAGCTATGGCCGGCTTCGAGCAATAACACCTGACGCGTGGTGTTCTCACTCAAACGACGGGCCAGCACCGCGCCCGCCGAACCACCGCCAACGATGATCACATCTACTGGCGCGCGATCAGCGCCACGCTTGCCAGCCATACCGCTGGACTCCAACGCCTGCGCCAAACCACTGCCCGCCGCCAACGTCGCAGCGGCCACAACTCCGCCGGCCAGAACCGCCCGGCGAGCAGGATTGTCAAGGGTACTCTTCATCCGTTTTCTTCCCTGTCAGACGTCAGAATGCGTCTGTTGGGGAAAAGCATATGGGACGGTGCGCAGGCTCATAAGCCGGCAAAAGACGATTCCACGTTTCGTTTTTTCAGAACGATTGAACGCGGGCCAGCCGCGAGCATTTTCTCCCACACCGGCGGGTTGCCGATCTGTTCGATGAGGAAGCTGGTCAGCGCATGAAGCTTGGGCGACGCTCGCTGGGATTGCCGGTAAACCGCCGAAATATTGCCGCCACGCGGGGCATAAGGCTCCAGCACTTCTATGAGTTCACCGGCCACAATCGCCTGCGCCGCCAGGAAGGTCGGCAGAATCGCCAGGCCCATGCCGGCCTTGGCGCCTTCCATGAGTTGATGGCCATTGTTGGTGCGCATCCGGCAGCGCACACGGAACGATTCCAGGGTGTTGTTCACCGGCAGCGTCCACATGCCGTGGGGTTCGCGATTCACATAGAGCATGGCGAAATGCTGGGACAGCTCTTGCGGGGTTTGCGGTGTGCCGTGAGCGGCCAGGTACTCCGGGCTCGCGCAGATGATGTGACGGTTGGGCGTGATGGTCTTGGCGACCAGTGAGGAGTCCGGCAACTCGCCGATGCGGATGGCCGCGTCATAGCGTTCTTCGTGCAGATTGACGTGGCGGTCATCGAACTCGATGTCCAGCTGCAACTCCGGATAACGCACCGCGAAGGACGACAGGATCGGCGTCAGGTAACGAATGCTGAAAGCCATCGGCGCGGCAAGCCGCAGCACGCCTCGCAAGCTCGATTGAAACGCTTGCACCGCGTCTTCGGCGTCTTCGACATCCGTCAGAATACGCACGCAATAACGGTAAAACACATCGCCCGACTCCGTCAGCCGGGCCTGACGCCCCCGCTCCAGCAAGATGCTGCCCAAGCGCTTTTCCAGTTGCTGGATCCGCAGGCTGACCATTGATTTTGCGATACCCAAACGCCGAGCGGCTTCGGAAATACTGCCGGTGTCCACCACCATGACGAAAGAATGCATCTCGGACAGCTTGTTCAAGTTTTAGTAATCCAAATAGCGGGGGGCATGCCCTTCCAGATGGCATGCCCCCTCAATGTTTTTATTAGGCGAATTAACGTGATTTTTTAATGGTATCGGTCAACTTTTCCGCCGTCATGATGACGGTCGGGTTCAAGTTGATCAGCGGGATCTCGGGGAAGATAGAGGCATCAATAACGCGTAGTCCTTCCACGCCGTACACGCGCCCTTCCTCATCCACCACGGCGTTCGGGTCATCCGGCAAGCCCATCGGCGCCGTCGAGCAAGGGTGCTGCAAGGTGCCCACACCTTTTGCCAGCGCCGCACGAATCTGCTCGTCACTGTCGTCAGTCGCTGAGCCTGGATAGAGCTCTTCCACGATCAGGCTCTTGAGCGGTTCCGTGTTGGCCAGTTTGCGGGCCAGACGGAAGCACTCGATCATCCGGTTCATGTCATCTTCAGTGGTCAGGTGATTGAGTTCGATGACAGGTGCGTCTTGGGGATCGCGACTGTTCAAACGCAAGCGACCGTGTGATGTGCAATGCATCAATTCCAGCCCCAGCGAAAAAGCGACACCGGTTGGACTGATGGCGGGATCGAGCAGATGCGAGGGGGAAATACCGATATCCAGTTCTTTATCCGAACTGGCGTAGGACGAGTGGGTCCACAACTGCGCCCCCACCACTGGCCGATCCTGCCCCTTCAACGCTTCTGTCGCACTGAAGTTCATCCAGAAGAACGCATGATCGAGCAGCCGAACACCAACCGGCGCGTCTTTTACCAAAGGAATATCCAACGCTTCAAGGTCTGCCCTGGGGCCGATGCCTGAACGCAAAAGAATCGCGGCAGACCCATAGGCACCCGCGCTCAGGATGACTTCTTGGCCGTGGACTTTTTCACCGCCCGCCAACAGCACCGACTGCACCTTGCCGTCTTCAAACAGCACCTTGTCTACGAGGCTTTGATCGAGAATCGACAGGTTGTGGCGAGCGCGCACTTCACGCGTGAGGTACGCCATCCCGGTATTAACGCGGACGCCGTTGATCACGTTCATTGGATTTGGACCGGCGCCATTATTGGCCTCGGGGTCATTGAAATCGTCGACTTTGTTGGCGCCACAAGCCCATGCCGCCTCGACCATTGCGCGCTGTACCGGGGTGATGTAATCCAAAGACATTTGATGAATCGGCAGCGGCCCGTTTCGGCCGTGCCATTTATCTTCGCCATGGGCGGTGCGCTCCATTTTTTTGTAATAGGGCAGCACCTCTTCAAAGCTCCAGCCTTTCAGGCCTTTGGCGGTGAAGCGCGCAAAGTCAAAGGGCAACGCTCGGCAGGCGACGGCGCCATTGATGGCAGAACTTCCGCCCAGTACTTTTCCACGCGGGGCGTAGACCGCCTGCGGTTGCTCGACCGGGGTTGCGAAATAGCCCCACTCGTAACGTTTATCACCGTTGGCTGCGATGATAGTGCTGCTGTAGATCTCTTCTGGGTATTCATCGGGGTCAAAGGCTCGGCCCGCCTCAACCAACAGCACACTCAGTTGTGGGTCTTGCGACAAACGCGCCGCCAATACGGCACCGGCAGAACCGCCACCCAGAATGACGAAGTCGAATACGTTGCTGTACACAGTCATCTTTATTTCCCTATCGATAGCGACGTTCAGCGCGTGGTGTTGAGCGCTTCAGTAATGACCCTGGCCACGTCGGCAGGTCGAGACTGATGCGGTACGTGGCTGGTCGGCAGCGCCGTCGTTGTGGCATTGATTTTCCGGGCGAGTGCTCGCTGCAAGTCAGGCGCAATCATGCGATCGCGCTCACTGACGATGTACCACGAGGGCTTCTGCTTCCAGGCGGCCACGCTGATGCGCTCGTCGAACGCTTTGGAATTGATGGCGCCTTGCGTAGCGGCCATCACCCGACCCTGCGCAGCGGGCACGTCCGGAGCAAAGTCCTGCTCGATACCTTGTTGCGTGAGCGACAAATACCCGGCCTTGTCAGCCACAAATTCGCCCATGCCCGGCGACGGCGGATAGTCCTTGCCGACCTCGGCCGTGGTCTGCCCAACGTCAGGGACGAAGGCAGCCACGTAGACCAGCGCCGCCACTTTGTCGCTTGCACCGGCCTCGGTGATCACGCTCCCGCCCCACGAATGCCCGACCAGCACCACCTTGCCCGGCGCCGCTTCAATCGCGCGGCGGGTCATGGCCACATCCTCCGACAGCGAATTCAAACCGTTCTGCACCGCCCTTACTTTCACCCCTTTGGCCTGCAGCAACGTGATCACCTTGGCCCAGTCAGAGCCATCGGCAAACGCCCCATGCACCAGCACCACGCACGGATCGTTGCCAGCGTTGGCATAACCCACCGAACCCAGTGTGGCCAAACCCAAAGACATCGCGAGAATCGTCCTGCGTAACATCTGAAGCTCCTTTAATGAACCCACCGAACGGCGGCAATCTAGGCGCTTTGCTGTCTTGTGAACCAGTCCCGAAAAACGGGTTTGTCTTTCCCATCCATTGGACGATCGTTCTTGTATAGTTGGCCTCTTTTGGCCGAAGGGATGCCGCCCAGTGCTCGACCTCAATGACCTTCAGTACTTTGTGATGGTGGTGGACCACGGCGGCTTCGCGCCGACCGCTCGGGCGCTGGGCATTCCAAAATCCAACCTCAGCCGCCGCATTGCACTGCTCGAAGAACGCCTGGGTGTGCGCTTGATCATCCGCAACACCCGCAATTTCAAGGTGACGGAATTAGGTCAGACGTATTACGCCCATTGCCGAGCCATGCTCAAAGGGGCGGAAGCCGCTGAAGCCGCCGTCGCCATGACCCACACAGAACCCGGCGGCTTGCTGCGCGTCACCTGCCCGACGGTGTTACTGGAAGAATGCGTCGGCGGCATCATCACCCGCTTCATGGCCATGTACCCGCGAGTCGAAGTGCATCTGGAAGCCAGCGACCGTCAAGTCGATGTGGTTGCCGAGGGCGTTGACCTGGCACTGCGAGTCCGCCCGCCTCCCCTTCAGGATTCGGACCTGGTCAACCGCGTCATGTCCCAGCGGCCACAATGCCTGGTCGCCAGTCCCGCGCTACTGAACCGCCTGGGTGTACCCCACGAGCCGGAAGAGCTGGCACGTTTCCCCAGCGTCCATCACGGCAGCCCGCAACGTGATTACAGTTGGACGTTGTTCCATCAAGATGGCGCGGAATTCACGATCCAGCACCGTCCGCAACTGATCACCAAGGGACTGCCGATGCTGCGGTGCGCGGCGATAGACAGCGTTGGCATTGCGCAAATGCCGATGTCGCTGGTGCATGACTTTATCGAGCGCGGACAACTGGTGGTGGTGTTGCCTGATTGGGCGCCGCGGACTGAGATGATTTATGCGGTGTTTGCGAGCCGGCATGGGATGCTGCCGTCGATGCGGATGTTGATCGATTTTATGGTGGAGCAGTTCAGGTTGCTGGATGATCCGGCGCGGGGGATGCGCGGGAGTCAGTTGGTTTGATAAGGCCCTCAAGGAGGGCGTCAGATTTTTTGTGTTCGGGCAGCTAACGGTCAAAAGCTGGACCTTGCAGGTGAGTTGCCAGACGGCCGCTATTCCACTGCTATGCTGATAGCATCTGTTTCTCCGGTAGAGACGAGTAGCATGACAGCACAAGGCAAGCATTCCTCGTTCACGCCCAAGGGTATGGCCTACTTGGCTGGAGTTTTCCTTGTCGCTTGGGTTGCCATAAAGTCGCTCGAAACTTATTTCGACCTGACATTGATGGCAGATACCACGAGCTGGCTGCTACGTTTGGGGGGTTGGCTTTTGCTGGAAACGCCAATACCGAATTGGTCGCTGCTGATGATTATCGCGATTTTAATCAGCACTCTGTCTGTAGCGATTTACTACGTCCGCATCCCTGATGGAACTGACGGCGAGTTACACGAGATAGAGCGAAAGGTTTACAAAAATAACAACCCTCAGTTTCCAAGATTGACAGATAACCAAACGCTACTGATGGAAGTTTTAGCCTATCATGCGAACTTCAGAAAAGTTGCAAACTTGAACTCGGTTTGCAAACTTGTCTCACTCAGCACGTCAGAAGTCGAAGCCGGTCTAAAGCAACTCCAGGCCAAACGTCTCGTGACGCAAAAAGTGACCCGAGGTACGTTTGGCGCCACCATTTTTGAACTGACCTTGGCAGGTAAGGATTATGCGTTAGAGCGATTTGACCTTACGTAGCAGTGATGTCTAAGGCGGCGAAAGAAACCGCGAAATGTTCGCCATCGCACGCGTTATGTAAATGTCTTTCTCCCCCACTGGGGCAACATAATGAAGCGCACTGCGTGCAGCCTCTATACCCGCCAGACGGGCGATGAACCATGCGGCCAGATACTGCGACGACAGACAGCCGCCAGCAGTTGCGACATTGCCCTTGGCCACGAACGGCTGATTGAGTACTGCCACGCCAGCCTCTTCAACCCATGGCTTGGTGATCAGATCCGTGCAGGCCGGAACCTCGTTCAGCAGGCCGAGCTTTGCAAGTATCAGCGTGCCCGAGCACTGGGCGCCCAGGAGTTAGCGGGCCGGGTCGAATTTCAGTCGAGACATCAGTGCGTCGTCCGCGACGACGTCCCGGGTCAATCTCCCACTGCCCACCAGCACTGCATCCGCGCTGCAGGCGTCCTCTAACGACGCCTGCGCCTCGATCTTCAGGCCGTTCATCGACAGCACCTTATCCGTGGGGCTGGCGATAGACACTCGCCAGCCCGGCTGTTGAACTCGGTTGAAGATGCCGAACGCGATGAGAGAGTCGAGTTCGTTGAACCCATCAAAGGTAAGGATGGCGATGTGCATGATGAGCCTCATACGAGAGAAATTCTGCGGCCCATCGTAAAATCAAACAGTCAATACATTCAAAAAATTGTCATAGATACAATTCGGCTAACTGCGGCGGATTCGCAGCCATGCGGTGCCTCTCTGCAACATCCACTTTGGGTTGCTCAGATGGACGTGCAATTATTAAAAAAATCCTTATTCACTAGGCGGCAAGCTCGACGTAACTCGACTCCCCTCCTCCAGTCGCACCCGACAACCAACCCCATACAAACATCAGAGTGGTACGTCCTGCGTGATCCACGCCGACCGTGCCACGAGACCAGCCGGCAAGAATCTCGCCATCCGTGGTCAAGCATTGATAAAGAAGCTCAATAGTATCGGGGCCAGTCACGCGCCCGACTTGATTACCGATGCGTATCCGGCCGCCTTGGTAAGTGCCCGAAATGGCATCTTCCTTGACATGGTAAAGAAATACTGTGCCTGTACCGGATAGCCCGTGGGCGTTCTCCGCTACCGTAAATCGGCGATTGTTCAAACGCTCGCTGACCTGAGAAAAGGGAGTTTCCATAAATGTCGCGTCCTTAGTCGAGATGTTCCATTCCATCCTTCGATTATCGTGACACTTATCCATCTGACCAGCTACCCGTGAGTGCTCCCGAGAAAATTGTATCTACCGGCCCACTGAGAAAAACCGATCCCTCGCCATCCCATTGAACGTTTACGGCGCCACCATCACATTCAACCTCAACGGAATCGTCTAACAAGCCACGACGAATTCCGTTAACAACGGCGCCACACGAGCAGGAACCTGAGCCGAGCGGAATACCGCCCCAGCGTTCCCAAATCCGCAACCGGATGTGCTTTCGGTCAATGATCTGGACGAAATGCACGTTCGTCCTGAGTGGAAATAGAGGGTTTGTTTCAAGGCTAGGTCCGATTGTCGCGATATAAATCGCCGTAAGATCATCCACAAAATAGGTGCAGTGCGGATTTCCCATGCTGCACGCAGTTGGACCACCATCAAGGGGCAAAACAGCGGTATCCATTTCCTGAGCCAGGGGAACATCCGACCAGCCGAACAGCGGCGGCCCCATGTTGACCGAAATGGCACCGGTGGAGGTCCGCTCGCAAGAGATTAGACCCCGGTTGGTTCGGAGCGCTATCGACGTAGAATTTGATTCGCGCATCAGCATATCAGCGGCACCGCGCGTTGCGCTGCCACAAACATCCAGCGTGGAGCCATCTGCATTCCAAAACATCAAGCGCGCATCTGCATCATCGCAATCGAGCACCACCGCGAGTTGATTAAATCCGACGCCTCGGTTCCGATCACCCATTCGCCGAGCCAAGGTGCCTGTCACTGGATTGGCCGAGTTTCGTGAGTCCACCACAACGAA
Source organism: Pseudomonas sp. LBUM1669 (assembly GCF_059695705.1). Lineage (NCBI taxonomy): Bacteria > Pseudomonadati > Pseudomonadota > Gammaproteobacteria > Pseudomonadales > Pseudomonadaceae > Pseudomonas > Pseudomonas sp. LBUM1669. The sequence continues at coordinate 3,777,461 of NZ_CP166784.1, forward strand.
ATCGTCGCCATTTGCGTGCATCTTGTGAAAACTCAGTGGCATAAATAGATCCTGGATAGGAGACAAGTGGTGAGTTGATGCTTGAAGGCGATCTAGCCCCATCAGCATAAATTTTTCCAGCTGCGTGAGAGCAAGCCCCTTCACCACAAAACACTCGTCGGCTTTGAGTATTTCGCAACCTGCAAGACCAGAATCCCAGACACAAAAAAGCCCACTTATCGTACCGCCTCAGTGGTTTTTTACTGCGTGACACGTTGAAACAACGCCCTCACTTACTCCTGCGGACCGACCTAATCCCACACCCGATTCACCGACAACTCTGCCAGGGAAACTGTATTTCGCGAAAGTCAGCTACCGGCCAATTGCTCCCGGCCGCAAACGGACCTGAGCGCCTCTAAAACAGGCCTTTAAGGCGCGCCATGATGTTGAACAAAAGCCATTTCCCCCAGGGTTTCGTACAGAACCTAAAAATTAAAAAATTGGTTTCTACCCCGTTCTTTAGCTATGTAGAGCGCTTTATCGGCTTGGGCCAGTAGTATGTTATACGGGTGCAGCGGACCAAATGTATGCACTGAAAAACCAACGCTTACAGTTAAGTATCCTGTGCTGGACGCGGAGTGCGGTATTCTCAAGTCTCGCACTACTTGACATAGCGTTTCGACGTGCCGAGCTGATTGGTCTTTCGTCATGCCGTTGAAAAGAACTACAAATTCTTCACCGCCATACCTGGCTGCAAAATCAGAGCCTCGCTGAAACGACTTATTCAAACTATCAGCGACACGCATTAATGCTTCATCGCCAGTTTGATGCCCATAAATATCGTTGAATGACTTGAAGTTATCAACATCAATCATGGCAAGAGTCAATGAATCGCTGTTGCGGCATGCAATTTTACATTGAATTTCGAACTGCGCATCAAAAAAACGACGATTGTAAATGCCTGTCAGTCCGTCTTTTATTGATAGCTGCTCGAAGTGTGCTTTCATTTCTTCGAGGGACTGATGTTCGTCGCGAAGTTGCTGTTGTATCAGCATGCGGGACGTTACATCTTTTTGTATACCTAAAAAATTGGTTACAACTCCATTTTCATCATGAATTGGAGATATGCTTAGCTCATTCCAAAACATCGTTCCATCCTTGCGGTAGTTCCGCAAGGTTACGAGGCAGTACTCACCGTCCTTAACGGCTTTGTGAATAATTTCAAGTTCAGGCTGTTCTTGATCGTTTTTTTGTAGGTATCGGCAGTTAATGTTAGTGATTTCTTCAAACGAGTAACCGGTCATGCGTTCAAAAGCAGGATTTACAAAAATCAGCGGATTGTCGTCAATACAATTATCGGAGATGGTAATGCCATCTCGCGAATCCATAACTGCCTGTTTAAGAATTTCAATCTTCATGCAAATTCCGTAAGTAGGATTAAATGGAGGAGCGCTGTTTTAAAAGCGCATAGCATCTGGATAGCACAATTATCTTAATTGCTTAATATATAAGTGTAGTCACTGAAAAAACACAATGTCTGTTTTTTTGTGTTTTCGATAACCTTTGCGATTGATTTCAGTCAAAAACTCCGCAGAAATGACCTGCATCAGGGCATCAGTATTAAAGGCTTAACTGGTCACTTCTTTTTCGCGCAACCGGTTGAATCCACAGCCGAAAGCTGACACGTCGAACGAGATGAATCGACCCTTGCAGCCCCCCCCACAAAAAAGCCCACTGACCGTCACCGGTTCAGTGGGCTTTTGACAGGCCTCTAGTTACAGAGCCATATCCGTCGCAGCATTAGCCTTCGGCGCCTTCGCCTTGCCAGCATCAGCCGGAGCAGCAGCCGGAGCCGCCACCTGACCAATCGCTGGCGGTGGAGTCAGTTGCAGCACCTTGGCGGTGTAAGCCCACTCCTGCGCAACCTTCTCAGGACTGCCATTCAACTGAGTGCAATAGCTCGGCACGATCTGATGCAGCTTTTCCTTCCAGGCTGGCGAAGCCACCTTGTCTTTGAACACTTTCTGCAGCACGGTCAGCATGATCGGTGCCACAGTCGATGCGCCCAGCAGACCGGTAATCGAGCCGTCCGCGGAAGCAACGATTTCAGTACCCAACTTCAGCACGCCACCCGCCGCTTCATCACGCTTGATGATGTGCACGCGTCGGCCGGCTTGCCCAATGCGGATTCCGAAGCGCGAGCCTAGGTAGAAAGGTGCGGCTTCACATTAACTTCGAGCATGTCCACCAGTTCAGGGTCCATGTAGCGAAAGTCGTCGGGAATATCCAGAGAGTGAATCCGCTTGTGTTCAAGCAGGCGAGCGTACTCAGCCTGCAGGCGATTCAGGTGTTTGCGTTCCATGACAAAAATGACATCGGCCCAACGAATATCCGCTGCGTCGATGGGTTTTCGTGCATTCGGGCTAGTGCCCGCTGAACGGGCACTGAAGCCAGGTCGACGGCGCCAGATTGCTTCCGCAGTAGGGCTACGCCATTGGTTACGGCTGCAGACGAACAGGAGGTTAGTCACTCTAGATCCAACAATTGGCGGGTGTTGCGGATGGGATAGCTCATGCCGAGTTGGCGTGCCCTGACCAACTTGTCGGCACGGGTGTACATCAGCTTCCAGTTCTTTTCCGGCTTGAACTTCAGCGGACGGACCGCTTTGTCATTGTCGCATTTACGGGCCTGTGTGCGTCTCCAGGCGCGGGTTCTTGCCATGGTCATGTCCTCGTGAGTACCGGGTTCAGCAGCCGCGGTAATACGAGTTGCGAGTATGGTAAGCGTGAATCGGGGGAGTGGCTAGTCTGGTGCAGTTATCGAATTCCAACGGCGGCAATTTCTGGGCCGAGAGCAGACGTAGACGGGTCAGCTTTGGGTCGATTGCAGTCCTTCGCGACAGGCTGCAATCGGCCCAGAGTGTGTCAAAACCCTTGTTAGTGGCTTCCACTCTAGTGTTTTTTCCTACTCAGCCCAGGTCAGACATCAGTTGCTCAGATTCAGTATAAGATTCCGGAAATCAGCAGGTACGCCGACAACGTGGGCTAGAGGCTAGAAATCTGGGGGTTGGATGATTGCAAGCAACGTTTCATATCTTTGTCCGGTTTGTGGATACCCCGGGCTTGAAGAGCCTCCATACGATGAGGTTGACTGCTCTTCGTTTGGCATGTGCCCGTCCTGCGGTACGCAGTTTGGCTATGATGACGCAACATCTGCTCATGCTGATTTGCGGAAATTATGGATCTCTAAAGGAATGCTTTGGTGGAGCAAAGCTCAAGCGTCGCCGAGTGGTTGGGACCCGGTAAGGCAACTACAGGCGGTTGAAAAACGCATCAATATCTGAACAGAGCACCGCTCTTAGCCCTGCTATGATTTCTGAGGATTTCATCGCAGGGATCGCCCATGAAGCGCTTTATCCAAGGTGAACATCGAGGCCAAGAAACCTTCCTTCCCGCGAGCCTCGACGATTACGTCACGGATGCCAATCCGGTGCGCGTAGTCGACATCTTTGTCGACGAACTGGACCTGGTCAAACTAGGTTTCGAGGGCGCCTTACCTGCTGATACAGGCCGGCCGGCTTACCATCCCTCGGTCCTGCTAAAGATCTACATCTACGGCTATCTGAACCGCATTCCATCGAGCCGGCGTCTTGAACGAGAAGCCCAACGCAACGTCGAGCTGATGTGGCTGACCGGGCGTTTGATGCCCGATTTCAAGACCATCGCCAACTTCCGAAAAGACAACAGCAAGGCCATCCGAGGTGTCTGCCGCCAGTTCGTGGTGCTCTGTCAGCAGCTAGGACTGTTCGAAGAAAATCTGGTCGCCATCGACGGCAGTAAATTCAAGGCCGTCAATAACCGCGACCGCAATTTCACCAGCGCCAAGCTGAAACGGCGGATGGAAGAAATTGAATCAAGTATCAGTCGGTACCTGACTACGCTCGACGAAACCGATCGGCAAGAACCCTCGGTCGCTCAGCCCAAGGCTGCTCGTCTGCAAGAGAAAATCGACAAGCTCAAAGCTCAGATGAAAGAGTTGCAGGTCATTGAAACTCAGCTCAACGAATCACCGGATAAACAGCTCTCACTGACCGATCCAGACGCCCGTTCCATGATGACGCGCGGCACTGGAATCGTCGGTTACAACGTGCAGACAGCAGTCGATACCCAGCACCATTTGATCGTTGCGCATGAGGTGACCAACGTCGGTTCCGACCGCGATCTACTCAGCTCGATGGCCAAGCAGGCCCGCGAGGCGATGGCGTCAGATACGTTGTCGGTAGTGGCTGACCGAGGTTACTTCAAAAGCGAACAAATCCTAGCTTGTCACGATGCAGGCATCACCGCCTATGTGCCCAAGCCGATGACCTCTGGAGCCAAGGCTGACGGGCGTTTCAATAACGATGCCTTCATCTATGACGCGGCAAAAAACGAATACATTTGTCCCGCTGGAGAGGCGTTGATCTGGCGCTTTTCCAGCGTTGAAAAAGGCCTGAAGTTGCACCGTTACTGGAGTTCTAATTGCCAGGGATGCGCGCTGAAATCGAAGTGCACACCGAGCAAGCATCGGCGAGTTCGGCGATGGGAGCATGAAGCCGTATTGGAGGAAATGCAGAACAGGCTGAGCAACGCGCCGGACATGATGCGAGTCCGCAAGCGTACGGTCGAGCATCCCTTCGGGACACTCAAACAATGGATGGGCGCCACACATTTCCTGACACGAAAGCTGAACGGAGTAAGTGCGGAGATGAGCTTGAACGTCCTCGCCTACAACTTGAAACGAGTCATGAAAATTCTCGGTACCAGCGGTTTAATGAAGGCGCTGTCGGCCTGAAGAGGTCTGTATTTTGGCCACCCAGCAAGGTAGAAGCGGCGCTAGGGGCTCCCAGACCCTCGTGATGATCCGCAGGACTTGTTGTGAGCAATTACTCAGCTAACAACCGTCAGCGCTGCGCGCCGACAGTGCATCGGCGCGTTTTTACACACTCTGGGCCAGGTGCGGACAGTGGACAGTCCACCTCGGGATGAGTAGCGTGCAATCGAAATATCGTCTAGTTAGAGTTGGCTCATGGTTTCTATCGTTGTTCAAGAAGAGGTTCGAGACCGGCTACGCCGTGCTGAGAACGAGCATGACGTGAAAGTTCTATTAGCTATTGAGTCTGGTAGTCGTGCCTGGGGATTCGCTTCTCCCAACAGCGACTACGACGCACGCTTCATCTACGTTAATAAACCCGAGTGGTATCTCTCTGTCGGCCTCGAGGAGCAACGCGACGTCATCGAGTATCCGATCATTGACGACATGGATATCAATGGCTGGGATCTACGAAAGGCACTCAGGCTATTTTGGAAGTCCAATCCAGGCTTTGTGGAGTGGATACAGTCGACCATCATATACGAGCATGCTGGCTGTTTCCACGAGCGGGCAAAGGAGTTATTGCCGCAGGTGTATTCGGTGGAGAGTGGCATCTACCATTATCGCAGCATGGCCAAAACCAACTATAGGGGATACTTGCAGGCCCCTCAGGTACCGCTGAAAAAATACTTCTACGTTCTGCGCCCGCTGTTATCGGTGCGGTGGCTGGAGCAGTTTGGTACACCTGCTCCCATAGAGTTTGACAAGCTGTGCGGTGTCATCGAACGAGAGCCCGGGCTCAAGCAGGCCATTGATGACTTGCTTGCGATCAAGCGCACGTCTCCGGAGATGGGGTTATCACCCCAGATCATTCCCATCCAACAATTCATTGAGCGTGAACTGAATCGACTTGAGTCTATCAAGCCGATACGTACCGAGCGCAAAGACGTTGAGCCATTACTTTCGGAACTGTTTCGCACTGTACTCAAAGAAACTTGGGGATGAGGTGCCCAATGAAATAAAGCAGTTGAAAGACCAATGACGACCAGTAGCTGACGGTTCCCGAAACATTTGCTATCATTTTGCTACTACTGGTCGCTCTTCCCATTGGTACGGTGTAAACATTAGGTTCTTCCATGTTCAACAGAAACGACTTTGATCAGCTCTCCAGTGAGCAACTGCTTTTTTGGAGATCGCACAATGATTGTCCCGTGCTCTATTACGTCACCTATCCATCAAGCGCCTTTCAGTGCCCGGCATCTCAAGAGACCATCAGGGTAACCCGCTCCTTCAAGCGGCAAGAAGAGAATGGATTAAACTTCTGGCTTCACGCGGAATGGATCGATTGGCGACCCGGAGGTGAAAGTTATTTCCCCGGATACGTTTCCGACGCTCAGTTTGAGGAAATCTCTGAAGCTGTTTTCAATCAGATGGTTGCGGATCAGGCGATTGAATTGGTCGCTCCACTCAAACAACCTCTGCATGAGTCGACCGGTTTCGTAGGAGCGCTATTGATGTACTCAATGAAAACGGAATTCATCGTTTCGCTGTTCGCGGAGTATGAAGATGAGTACATCCATTTCCGTTGGGACACGACTTCATGAGCGGCAGCTAAGGGTCGAATAGCGACGGTCTAGCATTGACCGTCACTAGGGACGGTTAGACCTCCGTCTGTTCCGCCATTTCCAGGGCATCATCGACTTCGATTCCCAGGTATCTGACGGTGCTTTCAAGCTTCGTCTGACCAAGCAGGAGTTGGACCGCTCTTAGGTTCTTCGTCCTGCGATAAATCAGCGAGGCCTTGGTTCGCCGTAGCGTATGAGTACCGTACATGCTTGGGTCAAGGCCAATGGCGGTCACCCATGCTTTTACTATTCGAGCATATTGCCTGGTGGAGAGATGATCTGAGCTGTGCAGCCGGGTCGGAAACAAAAAATCCTCGCTGCGGAGGCGGGCCTGTCGCATCCACGCCTCCAGAACCGCTCGGGTTTGCTCAGTGATTTCAAATTGCACTGGGTGCTGGGTCTTCTGCTGCATCACGATGGCCCGTGACGACACATGTTCTCCATGTGCTATATCCCGCACTTGCAGCTTGGTTAAATCACAGGCACGCAGTTTGCTGTCGATAGCCAAGTTGAAGAGCGCCAGATCCCGTGTCTTCTCCGCAAGCTGGAGTCTCACCCGAATGGCCCAGATATCTCTGACTCGAAGCGGGGCTTTCTGCCCGACAAGCTTTCCCTTGTTCCAAGGCTGATGTCTGTTTTTAGAAATAATGTTCATGGCTCGTCCTCAACGTTAAGGGAGGACAAGGGTGGATCAGTCACAATGAGCGGAGGTCGCTAACCGACCCTTTGCGGCCATTCAAAAAGGTCAACATCAGTGGTCTTGGTTTGGTTCTTTTCAGCATTTCTCGGTGTTTTTTTAACTCAGCTCCCTGATTTGTTGGTGGCTCGCGACGAGGTACCTCCTGAATTGAGGGTGTGAAAGGACGAGCTGATCTATCGATTGGTGGTGTTGATCGAAAAGAATGATTGTGGCCGTGTGGGACTCGATCAAATAGTCGACTTTCAGTTTGGACGAACGGCTTTTTAATTTTGGCATTGGATCTTTCAACATTAGTGACACCCTCTCAATTGTTGACGAGGAGATCTAAACAGTTCGAGTGAGACGACTAAAGAGCTAGGACGCAGAGGTGTCGTGACTCTCCATAATCAGATAGGGATCTTTGGAAAGTGGGTATTGAATGTCGTACCTGCCGCCGCACTTGAACTGACCGAAACGTCCCCACCATGAGACCTGGCAATTTCCCTCACGATAAACAACCCAAGTCCAACACTACGTGTATCGACATCAGACTCAGTGCCACGGGTCATGGGCTCAAACAAAATAGCCTTCAATGACTCTGAAATAGCCGGTCCCTGATTATGTACCGATACAACGGCCTGATCGGCCTCAAGCAGCGAAGTGATCATGATTGGTTGTTTCAAATCACCATAAGCCACGCTGTTGGCGACGAGGTTGCCAATAATTTGTTGCACTCGGTCTTTATCCAAATAAGCACTCCCCGTCCCTACGGACTGATGCAGCAACGTGGCCTCTGGAAAGGCAACTCGCAGCTCATCTACGCTCATACTAACGAACGCGTGCAGGTCCACTGGCGCAGGCGAAATAGCAATCCCGCGCCCGACTCTGGCCATAGCGAAGTCCAGCAAGTCGGCAATCATGCGTTCGGCACGATCAGCCGACTGACTTATATGGCCGAGCATTTTGACTTCTTTGGCGGTGTTATCGCCTAGGGCGAGGATATCTGAGGCCATTTTGATAGCGGTCAGCGGGTTTTTCAGATCGTGGCTGACGATAGCGACCATTTGTTCAGCAAAGGAAGCGCGGCGTTGGGACTTTTCGTAGGCTTTATTCAGATCGGACTGGGCTTGTTGGAGAGCCGTTTCAGCGACGGTTTTTTCCCGTAGGAGGTTTTCAGCGATTTTCCTGGCGTTAAGCAATTCGCGCTCGTACTTGTCACGGTCGGTGGTGCCAAACAGCGCCAGTTCATAAAACACACCACTGGTGTGCTCGCGCCTTACGCCGTTCAGCAGCATGGTCACGACACGTTTGTCCTGATGGACCAAATCGAGTTTTACCTCGGCGACGGACCCTTGCATTTGTATCAGCGGCGACCAGTGGGTTTGATGAAAAATGCGTCCGCCCATTGTCAGCAGATCCTGAAAACGCCGGCCCATCAATGCTTTGGTATCGATGCCGATCCAGCTGCTGAACGTCTGATTGCTGAGTAGGATCGTGCCGTCTTCTTTGGTGACCACCAAGCCGCAGGGGGCATGTTCGAACAGCGTCTGCGCGTCAGGCAGAGACGGTTGATCAGTCGACATGCTCGCCTACCCACGTCGACAGAAAGGTGTCCATTGCTTCTGAACATGCGCTTGGCGCGCTCATGTGCGGACAATGGCCAACGTTGGCCACAAGGCTGAGCGTGCTGTTGGGAAGGACTGAGAGCAGGTATTCGCCGACGGCAATCGGGGCGATGAGGTCGTCTGTGGATTGCAAAATCAAGGTTGGGGTGGGGAGGCCGACGATATCCTGGCGGTTGTCCGATAGGAAGGTGACACGCGCAAACTGCTTGGCGATCTCGGGCTCGGTACGGCAGAAGCTATTGGTCAACTCTTCGCCCAGCGCCGGTTGCCCAGGTGCACCCATGATTACCGGCGCCATAGTGCTGGACCAGCCGAGATAGTTGCTGTCGAGGGTGTCGAGCAGTGAATTAATGTCTTCACGTTGGAACCCGCCAACGTAGTCATCGGAATCGATGTAACAAGGCGAAGGCCCGACCATTACGTGGGCCGCAATTCTTCCGGGTATCTGGCGGTCCGACAACGCGCCGATCATGCCGCTGACCGAGTGTCCAACCAAAATGACCGGGCCGCTGGCGTACTGGTCGACGATGTCGTTCAAGTCTTGGGCGTAACCGGTGAGTGAGCTGTATTTTTCTCGGTCGTACGCGCTCAGGTCCGACTCGCCCGCACCGACCAGGTCATACAGTACAACCTTAAAGCGATTGGTGAAGTGACTGACGAGATAACGCCACATGGTCTGATCGCAGCCGAAGCCATGGGAGAAAATTAGTGTTGAGGGACCATCACCCATCACTTTTATGTTGTTGCGATGCTGAAGATCCATAGGTGCTATCTCGGGTGCGTCAAAGGTGTTTTCGGCTATTTCGGCAGTGTAGATAGTCAGAGCTATTCGGTCACGCGGTATCACCCTCAGAGCATTTATAGGAGTGGACTCAGACACTAAAAGAGGGTTCTTTTAACGTGCGGGAGGTGAAGGTCAGCTTCTGGCCGATTTCTGCCCGTCACGAGGGGCAGAAAACGGCCCAGAGTGTGTAAAAACGCGCTGATGCACTGTCGGCGCGCAGCGCTGACGGTTGTTAGCTGAGTAATTGCTCACAACAAGTCCTGCGGATCATCACGAGGGTCTGGGAGCCCCTAGCGCCGCTTCTACCTTGCTGGGTGGCCAAAATACAGACCTCTTCAGGCCGACAGCGCCTTCATTAAACCGCTGGTACCGAGAATTTTCATGACTCGTTTCAAGTTGTAGGCGAGGACGTTCAAGCTCATCTCCGCACTTACTCCGTTCAGCTTTCGTGTCAGGAAATGTGTGGCGCCCATCCATTGTTTGAGTGTCCCGAAGGGATGCTCGACCGTACGCTTGCGGACTCGCATCATGTCCGGCGCGTTGCTCAGCCTGTTCTGCATTTCCTCCAATACGGCTTCATGCTCCCATCGCCGAACTCGCCGTTGCTTGCTCGGTGTGCACTTCGATTTCAGCACGCATCCCTGGCAATTAGAATTCCAGTAACGGTGCAACTTCAGGCCTTTTTCAACGCTGGAAAAGCGCCAGATCAACGCCTCTCCAGCGGGACAAATGTATTCGTTTTTTGCCGCGTCATAGATGAAGGCATCGTTATTGAAACGCCCGTCAGCCTTGGCTCCAGAGGTCATCGGCTTGGGCACATAGGCGGTGATGCCTGCATCGTGACAAGCTAGGATTTGTTCGCTTTTGAAGTAACCTCGGTCAGCCACTACCGACAACGTATCTGACGCCATCGCCTCGCGGGCCTGCTTGGCCATCGAGCTGAGTAGATCGCGGTCGGAACCGACGTTGGTCACCTCATGCGCAACGATCAAATGGTGCTGGGTATCGACTGCTGTCTGCACGTTGTAACCGACGATTCCAGTGCCGCGCGTCATCATGGAACGGGCGTCTGGATCGGTCAGTGAGACCTGTTTATCCGGTGATTCGTTGAGCTGAGTTTCAATGACCTGCAACTCTTTCATCTGAGCTTTGAGCTTGTCGATTTTCTCTTGCAGACGAGCAGCCTTGGGCTGAGCGACCGAGGGTTCTTGCCGATCGGTTTCGTCGAGCGTAGTCAGGTACCGATTGATACTTGATTCAATTTCTTCCATCCGCCGTTTCAGCTTGGCGCTGGTGAAATTGCGGTCACGGTTATTGACGGCCTTGAATTTACTTCCGTCGATGGCGACCAGATTTTCTTCGAACAGTCCTAGCTGCTGGCACAGCACCACGAACTGGCGGCAGACACCTCGGATGGCCTTGCTGTTGTCTTTTCGGAAGTTGGCGATGGTCTTGAAATCGGGCATCAAACGCCCGGTCAGCCACATCAGCTCGACGTTGCGTTGGGCTTCTCGTTCAAGACGCCGGCTCGATGGAATGCGGTTCAGATAGCCGTAGATGTAGATCTTCAGCAGGACCGAGGGATGGTAAGCCGGCCGGCCTGTATCAGCAGGTAAGGCGCCCTCGAAACCTAGTTTGACCAGGTCCAGTTCGTCGACAAAGACGTCGACTACGCGCACCGGATTGGCATCCGTGACGTAATCGTCGAGGCTCGCGGGAAGGAAGGTTTCTTGGCCTCGATGTTCACCTTGGATAAAGCGCTTCATGGGCGATCCCTGCGATGAAATCCTCAGAAATCATAGCAGGGCTAAGAGCGGTGTTCTGTTCAGATATTGATGCGTTTTTCAACCGCCTGTAGTTGCCTTACCGGGTCCCAACCACTCGGCGACGCTTGAGCTTTGCTCCACCAAAGCATTCCTTTAGAGACCCATAATTTCCGCAAATCAGCATGAGCAGATGTTGCGTCATCATAGCCAAACTGCGTACCGCAGGACGGGCACATGCCAAAAGAAGAGCAGCCAACCTCATCGTATGGAGGCTCTTCAAGCCCGGGGTATCCACAAACCGGACAAAGATATGAAACGTTGCTTGCAATCATCCAACCCCCAGATTTCTAGCCTCTAGCCCACGTTGTCGGCGTACCTGCTGATTTCCGGAATCTTATACTGAATCTGAGCAACTGATGTCTGACCTGGGCTGAGTAGGAAAAAACACTAGAGTGGAAGCCGCTAACAAGCGGTTTTGACACACTCTGGGCCGATAGCAGTCTATCGAGACCCATTGCGGTCGCTGGGTTTAGGGCAAAATTAGGGCAGATTCACGGCCGCCGTAGACCGCAGCACGCTTCCTTGAAAGCACGAAAAAGGCGTATTCAGTGGTCCAGAGCGGACCATGCGGACACGCGAAGGGGTTCGAATCCCTATCCACACCCCAGGGTCATGCCTAAAGACCCATTCTGACCCAATGCGGACGCTGACCAGCATTTGGTTAAGGGGCGGGCTTTAGCCCGTCCCAGTGAGCGAAGCGAACGGTTTGAACCAGTTGTTATGCATGTTTTACTAGCCGTTTCTTTAAATGATACAGGTTAGTCCCGATTGGTCGATCCTCGAGAACACCATAAATCTCATACCCATGCTGCTCATAGAACTGTTTAGCATCAACGGTTTTTAAGAATGCAACTACTGCCCCATTGTTGGCGCCAATCGTTTCTGCTTTTTCCAATAATATAGAACCGACTTTTCTACCGCGATGAGATTCCTTAACCCAAAAGGTATCAATTTCTAAGCCATCCCAGTAACAATTACAGCTTATTGCACCGATGTAGTCGCCTACTTCATCGTGTGCAACCACCATAAATATTTTATCTTCCGATTCTGGCGGTAGATTTGGATATTGAATTCGAAGATATTCTGAAAACCTATTATTCAGAACTCCTTGATCCTTTTCTGTTGGAGAATCCAATATATCAAACTTGATTTCCACTTTATTGCTCCAATCATTCAACTTTGAGGTGCCGTGCGGCTTTTGGCATACCAAATAATTTTGCGACATGCGATGTCGCATAACATTCCATGTTCATGCGTAATCCCTTGAACAATCAAAAAATCGAGTCTGTAAACGCGACATCAAGAGGGGGGAAGCGGCATATTTTTTTGCACAATACTGACGTATTAGCTGCGTGTCCATGGTCTGCTTTTGGCCGAGAGCTGTCAGTTATAAATGACCCAGCAGAAGTCCCTCGAGCCTCTTTTGACCTTTAGGGGGATCGCCTTTACAGACGCATTCCCATCTCGAAAGCACGAGTCTCAAACCCGAACTCTGTGTACATGCGAGCAGCGCGTGCATTGAACGGCCAGACGGACAACCTCAAGTCCTGGGCGTCATTTTCGATAGCCCAGTTTTTAATGAGCTGAATAAGCATACGTCCAATACCTTTCCCCCAAAATTGCTCGGCAACACATACCGATCCAATGCGAACAACATTCAGCGGTTGCATCAGCGGCCCAGAGCTTGCCGACAGGCTGGCGGTAATGAAGGCTGCGGCCTGGTGACCGACATTCGCGATGAATACAACCTGACCCGGTTTCTCGAAAAGACCTGACCAGTGAGGAAGATCGCGCGAAAAGTCTTGGGTGGCAGCCGCGTAAATATCGGGGCGGGCAGCGTGGTGCACCGCGTTAAGCAATTGTCCTAACTCACAAATGCTCAATGCGTCTTCTACCGTTGCTGCTCGGTAAGTAATGGCTTCGTCCATGATGTGCAGCTCTCCTTGATTGTATGGGTGGTTCGCAGGGCTCCCGGTCTTTGTCTCATGGCAGGGATGATATTCCAATGGCTGCTTTTGGGCTGTGGATTCAACCGGTCGATGCAACAGATTGGCTAAATCCGCAGGCCGAAAGCAGCCATTCCGGACGCTCCTGCACGCAAGAGTGATCGCCATGCGTTGAAGGACTATCCATTAGTCATTTGATATGTCGGTAGACCTTTGTTGTACGGACCGAAAATCCTGCCCCCTCATATAAACGATGGGCAGATTCACGATCTGGAGTGGAGGTTAAATCCAGAGTTCTCGCGCCGAGGTCCTGGCTTTTTTCTATTGCTGCTTGTATGAGTGCTTTGCCGACCCCTTGACCTCGAGCACTGGCATCTACTACGACGTCTTCGATCCAGGCACGAATGCCTGTCGGAATGCGAAAATGAATTAGGGTTAGCGCCCCCAAAATGCTTCCTCCACCTGCCGCTCTCACTACCAATAAATCGGAGCACTCTGAATCCACAATCTGCTCCAAATCTTCCATTGTCATCGCTTGAGCGTTTCTGGAAAGCTGTGGGAGAAGGTCATTCAAAGATCTGAGCAGCATAGGATCGGTTTCTTGAACCACCTCGACAATAGCGGATTGGTTTGTCATTAGAGATCCTCAAGTGAAGGGGGGTGAAGCTTCAATGGTTCAATTCGACACACTACCCCAAAGGGTCTGCGAGTGACCGCTTTTGGCCCAGGCTGTGTAAAAACGCCTGCATCATTTTTAGGTCTGCGTTGCTACGTGAAATCTGCCGGAGTTCTGGTCAAATCAAGACCTGAAATTTGCGTGGGATCGCGTTATTTGACCCGATTCAGATCGCCGTTACTGGTTGAGAACGTTTTTACACAGCCTCGGCCCGAAAGCCGCCGTTCACGACCGCCAGCGTTCGGCTAAAAGCGGTAAGCGTCTGCTGATCACCCCTTGCTACGTTGGGCTTTTAGCTGGCGCTACTCCTCGGATAAAAATCGTTTAGTGATCATTGCCACTGCCTCCGCCGGAGACGTCAGGGCTGTATCTATATCAAACGGAGCGTTATCCCACGGCTCATATTCATGATCCAATACAGACTGCCAGGTTGGTGGCGTCAGCCCAGGAATATCAATCTTCATGGTTTCTACCCGGCGCTGGTGTTCATATTTATCAGAGCAAACCACCTGGATATTCACTAATGGAGCACCAGAGCGTGTAGCGATTTCGCTCCACGCCTTTCGGCTTTCGATTACTGGGTTAACACAGTCGACTATGACAGTGCTGCCAAAACGAAGATTGCTCAGAGCAAGCTCATTAGCGACCATATAACCGCTCCGCCCCACGTCTTGCGCCAGAGCGCCGGAATTTCGGATGGCCTGCTCAATCGTATCGATCCGCAGATACACGGCACTTGTTCTGGTGGCAAGGTCACTTGCGATAGTCGTTTTTCCGGTACCTGGAAGGCCGCTGAAGACAATGAGCATTCTATGTCCTTCGGTTAGTGAGTTAACCCAATCTAGGCCAATAGCTGCCGAAGCTAATGGCAGGTATTGGCCGTCTGCTGCCCGTGGTGTTGGGATGCAATCGGCGCAAAGTAGGCTCACCGTTCAAAAGCACGGTGCATTTAGGCGCCAGGTGCAGCAAACGCTCTACTGGAGATAGAAATAGAATTGCCGTCAGGGTCTTTAGCATTGGCAAAGGAATAGCCGTCCGCCCTGTGCGTAGCTCCAAATTTCAGGCCTTGTGCCATACACCGTTCTTTGAAACTCTCGACGTCCTTGATATCAAAAACAAGCTTGACTGTAACTTGTCCTGTTTTAACGCTTTTCGCTGCCTGATGAGCCATCAGAATTGCCCCGCCGTTTGCAGATTTCAATTCGACGACGCGATCATCGGTATGTCTTTCACTGGCAAAGCCGAAATGACGCTCATAAAAATCGCAGGTAGCTTGGACGTCTCTCACATACAGCATTATCCGATTAAGTAACGGTTCCATATTTTCTTCCCTGATTTCTGCTGACGATGAGATTTGAGAACCAGTGCATCTTCGGTGCTTGCCGTTCGATTGTCGAGTGGCTGCTTCTGGCCCAGAGTGTGTAAAAACGCTTCGCCAAATTTGAAGTGTGCGCGTATACGTTAAATCTGAAATTTATCGGCACGTCAGCAGATGTGGATTTCGCGTAGAAGCGCGATTTTCAGTCCGGTTTTGAGTACCTGTCGCGCTCAAAAACGTTTTTACACAGCCTTGGCCGAAAGCAGATATGTGAGCCCAAATAAATCTAACTCCTCGAAAACCATTCCCCACAAAAAAGCCCACTGACCGTCTCCGATCCAGTGGGCTTTTTCTTATTACGCTTCTACTTACAAAGCCATATCACTAGCAGCATTAGCCTTCGGCGCCTTCGCCTTATCAGCATCAGCCGGAGCAGCAGCCGGAGCTACCACCTGACCAATCGCCGGCGGCGGAGTCAGTTGCAGCACCTTGGCGGTGTAAGCCCACTCCTGCGCAACCTTCTCAGGACTGCCATTCAACTGCGTGCCATAGCTCGGCACGATCTGATGCAGCTTTTCCTTCCAGGCTGGCGAAGCCACCTTGTCTTTGAACACTTTCTGCAGCACGGTCAGCATGATCGGTGCCACAGTCGATGCGCCCAGCAGACCGGTAATCGAGCCGTCCGCGGAAGCAACGATTTCAGTACCCAGCTTCAGCACGCCACCGCTGCTTCATCACGCTTGATGATCTGCACGCGTTGGCCGGCTTGCCACAGGCGCCAGTCTTCGGCTTTGGCGTTCGGGAAGTATTCTTTCAGGGCGTTGAGGCGGTCTTCGTCAGACAGCATCAGTTGGCCGGCGAGGTACTCGACCAGAGGGTATTCCTTGATGCCGACTTTGGTCATTGGCCACACGTTGTGCGTGGTGGTGGTCAGCAGGTCCAGGTACGAGCCTTCCTTCAGGAACTTGGTGCTGAAGGTCGCGAATGGGCTAAAAAGGATTGCCGTGGTTGTCAGCGGATTCTTTGTGTAACAATCCTCCACTTCACATTTTACAAGGATGTTCAAAATGGCTGGCAAACCTGCTGCCCGAGTCACGGATCCTACAAGCTGTCCGCTACCCGGCCACGGAGTAAACCCCATCGCCGCTGGCTCTCCCGACGTATTCTTTGACGGGTTGGCTGCTGCTCGCCAAGACGACAAAAGTGCGTGCGGCAGCCCCATTGTCGGAGAGGTCGCCTCTACCGTTCTTATAAACGGTAAACCCGCCGCAACGGTCGGTAGTGTTGGCGCCCACGGCAATAACGTGGTGAGTGGCTCCGGAACGGTGATCATTGGCAACGCCCACACGCCTGCGGACTTCGTCCCGCCCTTATCTATGCCGCTGTGGTTGCAGCCGTTCAATGAGCCGACGGCCAGCCTCTTGCCTATGTGCCCTATCACATCAAAGATGAAGCAGGCCGGGTTTACACCGGCTTTTCTGACGAGTCAGGACATACGCCACGAATCACAACCAAAAAACAGGAAACGCTGGAAATCACCACAGGTGTTGCCGCGCTCGAAAAGTGGGGCGATGCATGACTGAGTTCTCTTGTAAGGTCCCTACAAATCAACAGGCCGGGTCGGTTAGCAATGTGCCTGGCTACTCAATGCCTGCCAACATTCACTTGTTCGTTGTCGTCGATGAAATAGGTAAAGATGGCTTTCTAGTTCGCAAAATCTACTCCTCACCAGATAATCCTCACCTTGTCGCAAAGAACCTCCCCGCGTTTCAAATCAAGCACGAGGTATGGCCGGAAAAATTTGGCATGTTACCTATAGATCCCAAATCCAACGCCACAGTAGCGGAGCACGTATTTAGCAGCAGAAAATATCCGTCCAGCTATCTATCTACCAGCTCTGAATTTCCAAACGGGATCGCCGCGATTCGAGGGCAAGACCGTTTACATTGATATAGAAAAAGCAAAAGCTGCAGGTGCAAAGCTTGTATCCACCGAAGAGATATTAAAGTCACTCGACGAATACAAAAAAGTCGCCCCAAAGAAAGTCGCCCAGATCGACCAAATCGCAGATTGGGTTAAGAACATAGACAAAGAAGTACTGGTGCACGCTGAAAACGTACCGGCCAAAGCAGTCTTTACCCCAGACTCCTACAAAGCAACAAACATGTTGATTAAGGGAGCGAGAGTTGTAAGGGTTTTTGCCATCGGTTTTACCGCCTATGACTTGAAGTTGGCTACAGATGAGTCAATCAAGCAAAATAGCGTCAAACCGATTTCGGTTGAAGTAGTCAAGCAGGCTGGAGGTTGGGGCGCCGCAATCGCGGGAGGACGGATTGGTCTGGCGGCAGGTGCCGCTGTTGGTATAGAAACGGGCCCAGGAGCAATTGTCAGTGCTGCTGTCGGTGGAATTATCTTCGGTACGGCGGGTTATTTAGGTGCCACCTGGCTTACTGATTACGTACAAGACTGAGGTCTGGTGATGAGTTTTTTTAGTCGTTTCAAATCCTTCATGAAGCAAGAACCAGAAGAGCAAATTGCTGGATACTCCATTTCAGAGCTCAAAACCATTTTCTCTGATCCTTCAACAAGCGAAATCAGTCGGCTGCCCTACAATCCCAAAACAGCATCTTTAGAAGCGCTGGGTATTCCAGCCTTTTATTCTTCATTTTTAATTGAGCACGCAGACACTCATAAATTTCTGGCGTTCGTCGAAGCAAATTTTAAATACACATCTGAAAAAACATTCAATGAGCTACCTGTAAAGCACTATGTTAACGATGAAAAAAATGAGCAATTAGTATTTTTTACTTCCACAAGAGAGTTCAACTCAACAACTGTTCGAATGGTTACGAACAGCATCGATTTCATGAATGTTATTTTGCGCGAGAATTTTGCCCCTCCTCCCCCATGGATAACGTTTGAAGGGTACAACCCTTCTTGGTGGGGTGGAGAGATGCAAGGTGCTCAAGGGTACTACAACGACAATTACTTCATTCCCTTCTTCACTCAATTGAGTGGCCTGGAAAGAATGGAGTATTACGCAAGATTTGGCGCTACAAACGAGTGGATAGAACGCTTGGAATTGATGTATCGCTCTGAATGAGCATTGCCTGAACGGGGGGCTGCTCCGCAGCTCAGCGGGAGCAAGCTCCCTCGCCACAGGGGCGGTGTCAGTCTTGGGTATTGCGCGTCCAGAATGTGCTGAGTTTGAAGCACAAAAAAGCCCACTGACCGTCTCCGATCAGTGGGCTTTTCCTGATTACGCTTCTACTTACAAAGCCATATCACTAGCAGCATTAGCCTTCGGCGCCTTCGCCTTATCAGCATCAGCCGGAGCAGCAGCCGGAGCCACCACCTGACCAATCGCCGGCGGCGGAGTCAGTTGCAGCACCTTGGCGGTGTAAGCCCACTCCTGCGCAACCTTCTCTGGACTGCCATTCAGCTGGGTGCCATAGCTCGGCACGATCTGATGCAGCTTTTCCTGCCAGGCTGGCGAAGCCACCTTGTCCTTGAACACTTTCTGCAGCACGGTCAGCATGATCGGTGCAGCGGTCGAGGCGCCCGGCGATGCGCCCAGCAGGCCGGCGATCGAGCCGTCAGCGGAAGCAACGATTTCAGTGCCCAGCTTCAGCACGCCACCCGCTGCTTCATCACGCTTGATGATCTGCACGCGTTGGCCGGCTTGCCACAGGCGCCAGTCTTCGGCTTTGGCGTTCGGGAAGTATTCTTTCAGGGCGTTGAGGCGGTCTTCGTCAGACAGCATCAGTTGGCCGGCGAGGTACTCGACCAGCGGGTATTCCTTGATGCCGACTTTGGTCATTGGCCAAACGTTGTGCGTGGTGGTGGTGGTCAGCAGGTCCAGGTACGAGCCTTCCTTCAGGAACTTGGTGCTGAAGGTCGCGAATGGGCCAAACAGGATGACGCGCTTGCCGTCCAGGACACGGGTGTCCAGGTGCGGAACCGACATTGGCGGTGCGCCAACGGAGGCTTTGCCGTAGGCCTTGGCCAGGTGTTGTTCGGCGAGGGTCGGGTTCTCGGTGACGAGGAACGAGCCGCCTACCGGGAAGCCTGCGTATTCCTTGGCTTCAGGAATGCCGGACTTCTGCAGCAGGTGCAGTGCACCGCCGCCCGCGCCAATGAAGACGAACTTGGCGTCGGTTTCGGACTTGGTGCCGTCTTTCAGGTTTTTGTAGCTGACGCGCCAGGTGCCGTCGTCGTTCTTGGTGATGTCTTGCACTTCGCTAGACAGTTTCAAGTCGAACTTCGGTGTGGTTTGCAGGTGAGCAACAAACTGGCGGGTGATTTCGCCGAAGTTGACGTCGGTGCCGATCGGGCTCCAGGTGGCCGCGATTTTCTGGTTCGGGTCGCGCCCTTCCATCATCAGCGGGACCCACTTCTTGATCACAGCCGGGTCTTCGGAGTACTGCATGCCGGCGAACAGCGGGCTCGCTTGCAGGGCTTCGTAGCGCTTCTTCAGGAACTTGATGTTGTCATCGCCCCACACAAAGCTCATGTGTGGCGTGGAGTTGATGAACGAACGCGGGTTTTTCAGCACGCCTTGCTGAACCTGCCAGGCCCAGAACTGACGGGAGATCTGGAACGCTTCGTTGATTTCAACGGCCTTCGGGATCTGTACGTTGCCCTTGTCGTCTTCCGGGGTGTAGTTCAACTCGGCCAGGGCGGAGTGACCGGTACCGGCGTTGTTCCAGCCGTTGGAGCTTTCCTGGGCGACGCCGTCGAGGCGCTCGATCATTTCCATCGAAGTGCCGGGTTCCAGCTCGTTGAGCCAGACACCCAGGGTCGCGCTCATGATGCCGCCGCCGATCAGCAGTACATCGACTTTCTTTGCCTCTTCCGCGTGAACGGACGTGATCCCCATCGACAAAGCCAGCCCCAGCAGGGCCGTGTGCATTTTCTTAAACATCTGTAGCACCTATGATAAAACGCCATCCGCCCTTCCATCCTCATTCACGGAGCGCCTGGTTCACGTCCTTCAGGCAGGACGTCGTGGGTGCTCGTACACAAGAATTGAAGGGTGGGCACACAAGGCCGACGTGTCTCCATCGACCTCAGTTTATATGTCCCTACTGAACTGACTTTTTATCATTATTGGCTTCAGCTACTTGAGCGACATTGATCCTGTTGGCACGTCTCCTGGACGGGCAAACTGAATAGGTCAAACCAAGTTGGCGCGCAGAATATCATGGCTCGACGACTGTGCGCTCCCGAAAGGACTTATGAGTCTAGTCCAGACGGGGCTCGTTCGCCGCGTCCTGGCCCAAACGATTCAGCACAAACACCTTGGCGTTGTGGGTCATTTGGTCCAGATGCCGGTCGCGTTGCCTTTCGGCATCGACCATCGCGCGCTTTCCGTGTTTTTGCAGCAAGTAGGTATGTATCTGCCGGACCTCTAAAGAACTGTAGATAAATGTGACGTCCAACAGTCCCATCAAGCCTTCGCTGCTGTAGTTGCGGGTGTTCATCAGCACCTGCGTGCCGCGCACGCCCAGCACCTGAAAACCCATCGACTCGAACCACGGCACCTTGGCCACGGTGCAGGTCAGTTCGGCGTGGGGATAGCGGTTGATCATGTCTTGCAACATGGACCGCGCGACGCCGCGGCGACGATGACCCGCGTCGACGGCCATGTAGGCGACGCCGCACGCTTGGGAATCGTCCTTGACCGGCAGGTACAGCAGAAAACCGATGACCTTTTCAGGGTCTTCATCGTCGGTGGCGACGATCAACTCGACCGCAATGCCCTTGGTCCCGCCAAGCGCTTCCAGATACAGATGCACTTCGTAGCCCACCGCGTACTGATACACGTTGTACAGCGGGTTGCTCGGCGCGATGCCGACCATGCTGATGTCGGTCAGGTTATCGATGACCATCTGCAGGATCTGGCTGTTGATTTGCTCCGGGCATGGGGCGTTGAAGTGGGTGAGTTGTGGCATTGAAATTCTGACTCCGGGATCGCTTTACTGGGTATCGGCGAGGCTATTGTCACAGATTGATCGCCACGCCGCTTCTGCCAGCAATTTCCTGTAGGCCTTCGGACTGGCGACCACCCTCCCCGACAACCATGCCCTGCAATAACTGTCTGCCTGGCCGATGATCAGCGACGGCAGCAATTCGGCAGGAAACGCTCGCAGCACATCGCGTCGGCCGGGCTCCGCCAGCCATTGGCCGAGTTTTTGGTTACGGGTTTTGTTTCGCGTGGCCAGCTCTTCCTTGAGCGGCCCTTTGGTGACGGCAAATCGCGCGTGGTACTGGAAACGTGCCCACTCGGGCTGGCTGTCGACCCAATCGACGTAGCTGTGCACCAGCGCGTGCACGCCCTCTTCGGTCGTCTGTGCTTCGGCGAGGTAGCTGTCGCGAAGCTGTGCCTGATCGTCCAGCGCCGTAAAGAACAGCGCGGCCACCAGGCCTTCCTTGTTGCCGAAGTGATGGTAGATCGCGCCGACGCTGGTATCGCATTCGGCGCGGATCATTTCGATGGTCGTGGCTTCCAGACCTTGTTCGTTGAACAGGGCCAGGGCTTTTCTGAAGATGTCGCGCTTGAGTTCGGCTCTTCTGCCGGGGTAGCTGCGCTCGAGTAAGTCTGACGTTTGCATGCGGGATACAGGCCAAAAAAATCCATGACAAGGCAGACGGCTGCCAGCGAGAAAGCTGCGCTAGGTTGACAGATTTCCTCGCGACAGAATACTGTTCCGCAACAGAACAATATTCTGTTACGGAGCATCATTCTGTAAAACCACCCCTCAGCGAGGCTTCAAAATGAGTCAGTTTCTCAGCATGTTCAACAGCGCCGGCCCGGAAGCGTTCAGCAAAATGGCCTGCCAGGTGGCGCCCTATTTCAGCACCATCAAGCCGCTGATCTCGGCGTTGCACCCCGGTCATGCCACGGTGCAGGTGCCGTTTAGCAAGGAGATCACCAACCACTTGGGCTCGGTTCATGCGATTGCGATGTGCAACGCCGCCGAACTGGCAGCCGGGACTATGACCGACGTGTCCATTCCCGCGGGTGCGCGCTGGATTCCGAAAGGGATGACGGTTGAGTATTTGGCCAAGGCCAAAACCAACGTGACGGCGGTGGCCGATGGTGAGGCGGTGGATTGGCAGACGGAAGGCGACAAAATCGTGCCGGTGGATATTCATGACGCCGAAGGCAAGAAGGTGTTCACGGCGCGGATCACCATGAACGTTAAGCTCGCTTAAACGCCCGCCTACCTGTAGCAGCCTGCGTCCGGCTGCTACACAATTGCGCAACCCGCAGTCGTTCTTTCAACGGGCGCCAGGCAACCGCTGATAATCCCGCAGCGACTAAAGTTGTGCCCTCGACCGCCGACTCCTTCCTGTGAGCCCATCCCACGAAGGACCGTAAAATGTACTACCCCCGCGAAGCCGAAAAAGATCACCTGTTCAACCGGGTGATCCTGCTCACCGTGGCCTGCTGCGTGGTGTTGATCCTCGCCGGCATGGCCCGGCACGAGGGCATTGCCTACGCCGCCATCCGCTTGAGCCCCGTGGAGACAACCGGCACGGTGACGCAGCTGGACAACATCCTCATGAACAGCGACGGCAAAGTGATCCATTACCGCTACACCGATCACAACGGCCAGGCGCACGACGATCAATACGTTGACGAGCGCTACGCACAGAAAACCGCGTATGAAACCGGCGGCAGCATTGACCTGCTTTACTCGCGCTGGTTACCGGGACAGAACAGCATTGCCCGCGAATTGAACGGCAATCGTCCGGGGTTTTACATCATGATGGGTGGGGTGTTGCTGGCGTTGTTGTTCCTGGGGATATCGGCCAGGACGCTGGGACGGATTTATGCGATGAAGGAAGAAGACCGGTTTTATTGAGATGTGCCTGATGGCTATTCAAGTGATGACGTGGGCGCTGACATGCCGCCACTTCCTGCCGAGGGAGAATCTGCAACCTCCCCCGGTTTACTCCGAAACAGCCACCTGATTACGCCCACGCGCCTTGGCTCGATACAGCGCTTTATCCGCGTTATTCAGCAAACTTTGAAAATCGTTGTCGCCGATATCCATCGCTGCCACACCGAGACTCGCCGATATACGGTGAACCGGCCCGGTCATCAATCCGCCCATAGACTGGATCAGTTGCTCGGCGATGTTAAGGGCGACTTCAATGGACGTGTCCGGAAGCAGGATCGCGAACTCCTCGCCACCGAGCCTGCCGAAGACATCGGTGTCGCGGAAGGACCGGTTGATGATCACGCCCATTTGCCGCAACACCTGATCCCCGACCTGATGTCCGTAGGTGTCATTGATGTGCTTGAAGTGATCCATATCCAGCATCACCGCGCACAACGGTAACCGGTTGTGTTTGCAGTCATGGAACAATTGCTGGGCATGCTCGAAAAAAGCGCGGCGATTTTTCAGGCCGGTGAGTTCATCGGTCTGTGCGGCGTAAGTGGCAATGCGATGGGCGCGTTCCATTTCGCGGGTTAGCTGGAAGGCGGTTTCCAGGGCTTCGGACAGTTTGCGTGTCGCGCTGGCCACGAATGAGGCGAACACAATCACGGCCAGCGCAATGCCGACCTGGATCGCTGACGGTTGAAACAGCAGCCAAAGCGTACACGGCAACAACACAAGGCCAATGGACGCCAGCGTCATGTATCGATAAGCCGAATAACACGACACCGCACTGACCGACATGCCGACGGCAAAGAGCATGACCAACGCCTGGGCCAGCAGGTCGTTTGCCGGCATGACCGCCAATGCGCCCGCCCCCCAGATACCGGCGGACAACATCAGCGTGAACCCGTATTTCTTCTCCCAGCGTTGCGGGGTGCGCTCGCTGTCCGGGCAGCGAAACCAGGCAACGAACATCAGGATGCGCAGCAACGACGACGCGGTCAGCAGTCCTATCCAGGTAAAAATGACGGAGTGATCAAAACGCTCCCAGCACAGCCCGCACAGCATGATCGCGGCCAGAAAACTACCGAAAATCGCAGGGAATGACTGGTGGAATAGCTGATGCAATCGATCACTGCGCACCTGCGCTGCGATGAAAGAATCCTGGTCGTGCCGAAATCCTGAGCCACCCATTTGATCCGCCTGATCATGATGCTGCGACAAAAAAAGCGATTGTGGCACCCTGCCACTCAGGCAAACAAACAATTACGACTCGTGGGTACCTGCACATCACGGTAATGCGCCCCTTAAGGCCTCAGTGACAATGGTCAGAAAAGTAATAGCACAACGTGAGCCACCGCCACGCCCTGTGGTCATTAAGCCAAATGATATTGCGCCGTCATCGTGCAACGCGTTCGTCCTGCTACGCTTTTGAAGCCTCCAATGAAATCAGGCAATTAATCACCCATACGGATCCACTTGGCTGTTGAGGTTGCGTAATGTGAGAGCCCAATTTATCAGCGCCGTCATTACCCTGACCATGATCGGAGTGACGACGTATGGGTTTATCGAATGGAACGCTGGCGAGCGCGCGCGCCGGGATGCGGTGTGCAAGGCAGCTCAACAGCACAAGGAAACGGTGGAAATTCGAGCGCGCGCGATGGCTGCCGGACTGTCTGTCGATGCATACGCCGAGGCCGAAAAGGCGGAAGTCGGCAAATTGGTCAGTTCTCTGGATACCGCGAAGAATGATGCCGAGGTTGAAGCCGTCATAGACGCACATGCAGCCGAGTTGCAGGCACAGGACGCCGCCACCGACGCAGAGCTGAAAAACCAGGGGAGCCAGCAATTCCTCGAACAGAAGTTCAAGGAACAGCGGATCACCACGGACATCAAGCAGGAAATTGAACGCGCCGAGAAGGCGGTAGCGGATGCCTGTAGTTAAAGCCTGTCGCGTGCAACAGGTTCGATGATCGGCTCTGTCCCCTTGGACTCGCTGGGTTACCGTTGCGGCGCAACCATCCGAAATCGGATATTGATGTCGTCGGAAACAACCGTGTCGCCCCATTCACCTTCACCGACCTTAAAATCGCTACGTTTGAGCGTTAACTGGCCATCGAAGATCCCGATGGCGCTCTCCTCTTTCAGGAGGACCGGAACGGCCACCTCGCGGGTAATGCCCCTGAGCGTGAGTTTGCCGGTGATCGAATAGCGGTTGTCACCCAGTGCTTTCACGCCGGTCGATTCAAACCTCGCCTCGGGATACTTCTGCGTGTCGAACCAGGCAGGTTTTTTCAGTTCGGTGTTGGCGTCATCGCTGCCCGCATTAATGCTGTCGAGCTGGATGATCAGCGCGGCACGGCCTGCGGTTGGGTTCGTCGTGTCGAAGTGGAGCGTGGCTGTGTACTGGCCAAACGTGCCATACACCCGCGAGCTGAACTGGTTATAGGTAAAAGAGAGCGTACTGGCGGCTTGATTCACTTGCGTGTATTTGGCCGCTTCGGCACAGGGAAAAAAGCCGAAAGCAAACGCTGCAGCCAGTATGCAAAGCGACGGGAATCGAGAGTTCATGGGACGCTCCGGTCGTGGCACTCGCTGGCCAGACAGTTGGACTAAAGCAAAGAACTACCGTTTATACCACTTGGCCTTGAGACTTCCGACCACCTGTCGGTAACGCGTACCAGCGCCCGATACCGCCACCCGCGCAGGTCTTTAATAACTGAAGCACTCACCGCTTCGGGAGACAGAGCATGAAAATCGTCGTCATCGGTGGCACCGGGCTGATCGGCAGCAAGCTCTGCCAGAACCTGCAGGATCTGGGGCATGAAGCCCTGGCGGCGTCGCCGAGCACAGGCGTGAATGTCATCAGCGGCGAGGGGCTGACGGTGGCGTTGAAAGGTGCGGACGTGGTGGTCGACGTGTCGAACTCGCCTTCGTTCGAAGACCACGCGGCGTTGCACTTCTTCGAAACCGCCGGGCACAACCTGATCGCGGCGGAGAAGGTCGACGGCGTCAAACACCATGTTGCGCTGTCGGTGGTCGGCACCGAGCGGATGCTCGACAGTGGTTACTTCCGGGCGAAAATGGCCCAGGAAAAACTCATCAAGAAATCCGGTATTCCCTACACCATTGTGCGGGCCACGCAGTTCTTCGAGTTTATCCATGCCATTGCTCACTCCGGGCGCGAGGAAGGCGACACCCTCCACTTGACGTCCGCCGCGCTGCAACCGGTGGCCTCGGCGGATGTAGCGGCGGCCCTGACGGACATCGCGCTGAAAGCGCCAATCAATCAGACCGTCGAGGTGGCCGGCCCTGAAAACCGTCCCCTCATCGAGTTCGCGAGCGACTACTTGAAGCACACCCAAGACCCGCGCCAGGCCGTCGCGGACGACACGGTTCCTTACTTTGGTGCGCCGATCAATGACCAGTCGCTGACCCCGGGCGCCAATCCCATCGTCGGCGCAACCCGGTTTCAGGACTGGCTCGAGACCCACTAGACGACCAAGCCTGGTCGTAGGGTGAGGCGGTGCTCATTGCGCTAGACCAGCGCCTCGACCAGCTGCATCGGCGTCATCTTCGTGACCATCATCATCACGATCACAAACATCCCCGCAAAACCCGCCACGCCCATCCAGAACCATTTGGTGTAGACCGAACGAAATTCCCCGTCCAGCCCCTCGCCGGTCTCGACCGCGCTCAACGCCATCCCGTGCAGGCGCTTCTGCAGCACCAACACCGGCAGCCACAGCGACCCCACGCACAGGAAAATGATCAACGAGGTCAGAATCCATTCAGTGCTCATGGGCAGCCCGGTCACTTTCATCAGCAGGTAACCGGTGACGATCTGAATGAAGCCTGCCGGGGTGGTAATCCAGGTGTCGAAACGCACCACCATTCTGGCCACGTGTGCGATCACTTGCGGGTTGGCCGTGCGACTGGCGGCTATCAGATAGAGGTAGGAGCCCATGCCGAACCCGAACAGGAAAATCGCAGCAATGACGTGCAGGTATTTCAAGCACAGATAGAGCATGCTCAGCCCTGCTCGTCAGAAAAGCGCACGGACAGCTGCAGATTAGCCGGATCGTTGATCGCGGCCATGTACTCGTCGACGCTGATCTCGCCCACGCAAGGACGGGCGCCGGGGGCCGGCTCGTAACCCGCGAGCTGTTTTGCCACCAACGCCACGGCCGCGCAGCTCGGGATTTCAGGGCCCTTGTCGTTGTGCGCCGTCAATTGCACGGTCATGGACAGCGGTTTTCCATCAACGCCCTGCCCTTCGACGTCGATGTACATCGCACTCAAGCCATCACCGAATCGCTCGAACCACGTCCCCCAGCGGTGCAGCCTTGCCGCCCACGCCGCAGAGTCTCGCACCAGCCCGACCCTCCGCGCCTCGGCGAGCACGTAGTTGGCCACGCCACCGAGCTTCAGGCCCGAGCCTGCCTTGAAACTCAAGGTTTGGGCGCCGTAGCGGCCGGCGAAAATATCCATGTCCGGCACATCGACATTGGACAGAACACGGGTCCCCAATTGAGGCATCTTGCGCAGGGTCAGGTCCTGCCAGCCCAGCACCTCGTTTACCTGGCCATTCTTGAGCTGCTTGATGGGTTTGCCCGCGTAGGCCAGCACGCCTTCGACGGTCGAGAGGCCGGGCATCTTCGCCGAGGAAGAAATGCCATGCTCGATCGAGTCGATGCGTTTGAAGCGATAACGATAGTGGTCGATGAGCGCCGACGACAGCGTCGGCACCGAACTGCACCCACTGAGAATGGCCACGCCGGCCCGCTTTGCGCTCGCGTCGAGTACATCAATGCCATTGACGAAGGTGCGGCAGTCAGCCAGATCGCAGTAGTTCACGCCCGCGTCGATGCAGCTTTGCGCGACCGCATAGGATTGCCCCTGAAACGGGCCGCCGGTATGGACCACCCATTGAATACCCATCGCGCTCAACGTGGACCCGAACGCGCTGCCCATGGCATCACCGCACCAACTTTCACAGACACGGCCAGACTGAACGTTGAGTTCATCGACCTTGCGCTGCAACTTGCGTGAATCGCGCCCGGAGATCACCAGTTCTACGTCTGGCATCGCGACTAAATGCCTGCAAACGATGCTGCCGAAGTTTCCGTAGCCACCGATCACCATCACCCTGAGTGCCATTCAACGCTTTCCTTAACCATTGGATCATCTAGCCAACCCGCCCGAGACCGGGCGCGGCAAAGCTTTACTGATATCGAACGGACAGGCAAGCAGCGAAGCACTGCAGCTCATTAGCGAACATCAATACACCGTGCCCGCTTAAAGTTACGCACTAAGGTGACGACAAAAAAGGCGACCTCCCAATTACAGGCCTGTATGGCCCCGGTACTCAGAAGATCGCCCCTGTCAGTCTTAAAGACTTACGCGCTGAACGGACCTAGCATTGGCTCGCAACGGTCCGCGCAGAGATAACGGCGTAGTCCTGTTGTCTGACTCGCTGAGTCAACACCAGCATGGTCAGGAAACCCAATGCAATCAGCACCGGATACGCCATCAACAATTCGGAAAGCGAGTATTTCCAGGCCAGCGGGCGACCGACGCCCAGCATGGCTGCGTACATCCACGACACCGCCGACAGGGAGCCGCAAAACAGCGCCAGCATCCGTGCGCTGAATCCGAGATCGAGCAAGGAGCCGGCCTTTTGCAAAGCGGGCAATACCAGGCGATGCAACAACATGCCGTTGTAGGTCAGCAAGATGACAATAATAACTTTGGCTTGAAGTTTTGGGTTCATGAAGTAATTCATACCTTTATCCAGGTAATCAATACCAATGACGGCGATACCGGTCACCCACAACGCGATCAACGCAACCACCACCGACTTCTGCAGACTTTCCATGTGAGCATGATCATGCCCAGTGGACGTTTTTCGTTTCAACAAATCTTTAACCATCGCAATATCACTGGTCAACACCAGACCAATAGCCACACAACACGACACCAAATGAACGTAAATAACGCCCAGCCGCAAAAATTCCATACACTCTTTGTTTTCTAACAGGCTCATAATTGTATTTATCGCCACGGTAAGTTCTCCACCTTATTCGATAGTACAGATCAATTCTTCAACAGGGTATTCCGCTATTCAAACCCTGTTCGATCTTACTTTTTATAAGATATGCCAAATCATAGATCCGACACTGCTTAGCCCATTGAATTGCCTGGCAAATCAATGACCGGCTTAGTTATTACCTCCTGAATTTCAGATAAAAAAATCCCCATTTGCATTCACTGCACATGAGGTTGTATTTCCACTTCTTTTCTGCGACTGCAGCAGGTCATGATGACATGCTGAAGTATCAGAGGGCGCAAAGGCTAGAATGTTCATTTTTTGAGCAGACTACCGACAAACGGTTACTTCAATGAAAGCAACTCATCACGATGATAAGCCTGCAACTTCCCCGCAAGCCGCATGATAACTGGCCCGCTTAAATTAGATGAGGGGCAGATTATTCTATTGGATCCATTAGTTGTTGCGATACTTACGAAAAGTGCAAGAGAGACCCGCTCTGATTTACGCCACTCATTGCTGAAACAGTCGGACTTTTTCACGCAAGCGGATTCACGACAATGACCAGGCCGTCGTCAGTCTCCGATCACCGACGATTGGCGAACAGTCCGATAAATGCACTGGTTGACTCAGAGCGCGCGCTCAACGCGTTAAACAGCTGCGCCAATACCAGGACGGTAAAGCGGCCGTGCGTGCGTGCACCAGCGAGGCATCACCCGGTATCAACCCTCCCGGCAGTGACCGTGCCCGCGACACCGAGAAATGTCATTGCCATGGCCGTCTCCTTGAACATCCATGGAAGCGCTATTGGGCGCTCCTTTCGGTTCAAGGGCAGTTGATTTTTATTAACTGTGGCGCAACGTGTGGCCGTTCAGTCGAGCCAGGGGCGTGGTTTGACGAACATCAAACTGCACGGTGCTCGGTTCAATACGCTCTCGGCGGTACTGCCGATGAACCGGTCAATCCCATGGCTATAGGTCGTACCCAGCACCACCATGTCGAATGCGTGCCGTTTGGCAAACAGTCCGATGACTTTGTGGGGAATACCGGCCAGCAGGTGCCGGCGGTCTTGCTCAATGCCAAAGTGTTCGGCAAGCGCTTCAAAGGCCTCTTCCTGGGCATCGTTGACCGCGTCTCTCAGGCTGTCATCCAGACTCCGTGTCGGCACACTCATCGTTGCATCGCCCACCACCGACCAGCTACTGACGTTGAGCAGGTGCAAGACCCCGCCACAGGAGGCCGCCAGCGTCGAGGCCAGGTCGAGAATCCGGTCGTTGAGCCCCTGCGTCAGTTCCTCCAGATGGGACAGATCGATGACCGCCAGGATGTTCAACGGCTTGGGATTTCTGGCTTCGGTGACCAGATGCAGATGGGCCGGACAGTCGCGCAGCAACAGCCAGTCCAGTGGCCGATGGAACGCTCGGTCGAGTGCCGGGACATGGTGGGTGTCCTTGATCACCAGATCCGCATGGAAATCGTTGACGTATTCAAGCACGTGCGCCCGGCTGGATTTGGCCCAGACTACTTCAGTGGTGACCTGAAACCCGCAGCCTCGATGAAACCGGGCTTGCTGCTCCAGCCAGTGCCGATGCACCTGCAAGTAGCCCTCCGGTGCCTGGGCCATCGCCTCGTGATCAAACAGCCCGGCCACCGCCAGCGCCGGCAAATAGTCGAAGGCGACGATGTGCAACAATGCACCGGTTGCACTGGCCAACGCATGTGCGCGGTCGAACGCCGGGGTCCGGACCATCTCGGAGGGGGCAATCAATAAGATACGTTTAAGTTTCAGCATCACCTACCTCGTCCTGGGAGCGACTTGTTGCCTTACCGCAAACCCGGCTCCTGTCGGCGTTTGTGCCGTTCTTCAGACTGATGACGGCTGGAAAGCTGTTGTTTGAGTATCAGGCGTTAGCCGGTGAAGGCTCTGATCTTTGTCAACTAATGGAAGGCTTTCGGCGGGCGTCCCCATCGACTTCGGGCTCACAGAAGCATTGTTGATTTAGCTCAATGATTTTTTGTCGTTCAGGGGTAGAAAACACTGACTGGACTGATGATCCGTCATCAATGCCGAATCAGTCAGAGAGCACCGTCGGACGCTGCGGGGACTCTACGGTTTGTGTCGTCCCCAGGCTCAGACCATCACTGACACGCTAACGCCGAAGGTGCGCCATGTTGACCGTCACACTGATCAATACACTGGTGGTGATCATCGTCGTGGTCATCCACTACGAATGCCTGTTACGCCTGAACGACTGGCTGCCCCGCCTCAGACTCTGGAGCCGTTTCAGGATTGTCGTCGGGGTATTCGGTGCGCTGCTGGCCCACGCGATAGAAGTCTGGTGCTTCGCGCTGGTCTATTACCTGATGGTGCGCTCCGGCGAATGGGGCACTTTGACGGGTCACTTCGATGGTTCGTTCATGGACTGCGTGTACTTTTCCTTCACCACCTACACGACCATCGGCTTCGGCGATATTTCACCGGTCGGCCACCTCAAGTACCTGACCGGCCTGCAAGCCTTGACCGGTCTGGTACTCATCACCTGGACGGCGTCCTTCCTGTTTCTCGAAATGCAGAAGTACTGGAAGCGTAAATAGCCTGCCCAAAGGCACACAGCAAACCCGAGTCCTCTAAACCGCCAGCACGTTGCACGGCACCTGATACAAAATATGCTCGGTGGTGCTGCCCAGGAGCTTGTCGACGCCGGAGGACTGGACCTTGCCCATCACGATCACATCCACCTCGTGCTCGTGGGCAAATTCACTCAGCGCCTTGACCGGGTGGCCGGACACCATGTGGCGACGATCCGCAGGCACACCGTATTGGCCGGCCAGTTTCACGAAGGCTTTCTGCAGGTCCTTGCGCAGCGTTTTGGTCAGGTCCGCCAGGGTCAATCCATCCATGTCCGCCAGAAAAGCCGCCGAAATGTCACAGGCGTACAGCAAATGCAATTCGCCATCGCACTGGATGGCGAGGCTTGTGGCCTGACTGATGATCCGGTCGTTCAGCGTGTTGTCGGGGGACTCGGTATCGAACACTTCCACCGCCGCCACGATTTTACGCGGCCAGCCGTCGCCATGCCCTTCGCCCACCAGATAGACCGGCATCGGGCAGTGGCGCAGCAAGTACCAATCCAGCGGCGTGAAAAAGGCGCGCTTGAGCGCTGATTCGTGCTGCACCTGCTTGATCAACAGGTCGGGCTGCATTTCCGTGACGTGATCGAGGATGTCTTGCTCCATATCCTCGGCCCAGGCCACTTGCGTGGTCACGTCGATGCCCTCGTCGCGCAGCGTGTCGGCCTGCGCCCGGAGCCAGTCGAGATGGTCCTGGAGGTAGCGCTGACGGGCCATTTCCCGATCACCTTCCTCCAGCAGCGACAACAATTTGAACGAAGGAATGAAGGCGGCGATATGCAGGCTCGCACCGCTGGCCTTGGCCAATGCCGCCGCATGCTTGATCGCCGGGGAATGGCGCAGGGCCGGGTTGATGATGAGTAACAAGCGTTGATACTGGCTCATGATGTGACTCCCGTCAG
The DNA here is from genome assembly GCF_059695705.1 of Pseudomonas sp. LBUM1669. Taxonomy (NCBI): domain Bacteria; kingdom Pseudomonadati; phylum Pseudomonadota; class Gammaproteobacteria; order Pseudomonadales; family Pseudomonadaceae; genus Pseudomonas; species Pseudomonas sp. LBUM1669. The sequence goes on from NZ_CP166784.1 coordinate 3,810,244, forward strand.
ATGAACATTCGACACGCACTGCAGTGCGGCAAGACTCAGCGACCTGCCGGCGTCCATTGCCAGTACAGCACCTCGGGCATGTCTTGCCCGTGCTCGATGAGGTAGAGCTTGTGCCGCTCCATCGTAGACCAGTAGCGCGACCGCGCGGTTTGCAACTGATCGTGCAGCCGTGGTACCCGCTCGACGACGTCCAGCGCCAATTGATACCGATCCAGATTGTTGATCACCGCCATGTCGAGCGGGGTGGTGGTCGCGCCCTCCTCGTTGAAGCCACGAACGTGGAAATTGTCATGATTGGTGCGTTTGTAGAGCAGTCGGTGGATCAGCGCCGGGTAACCGTGGAAGGCGAAAATCACCGGTTTGTCGACGGTGAACAGCGCATCAAACGCCGAGTCCGACAACCCATGGGGGTGCTGGAAGGACGGCTGCAACACCATCAGGTCGACCACGTTGACCACCCTCACCCGCAAGTCCGGCACGTACTCGCGCAACAGGGTCACGGCGGCCAGGGTTTCCGATTGCTCATCACTCAGAAAATCGCTCATGAAGTTCTCCGTAAAAGATCCGACCGGCCGGCAACCCTTGATCAATTCTGGGAGTCTGGAACGCTCAGGACTTGATTTACATCAAGTCTCCAAGCCACCGCTCAAGCGCAATGAAATCAAGGGCTACGCTACGTTGACTAAAACGGCCGAAAGCGGGTTTTCCCGTTCGTCTATTACTCCAGCAATCGACTGAATGAAAAACACGCCCGAAGGCCCTCCCGCCTATGCTTAGCAGGCACCCAGAAGGCGTCATCCCCCATGCCTGAAACTCGTCCCCTGCCAGTTCATTACCTCAAGGCCGCGTGTTCCAGCTGCAGTGTGTTGGAGTTGTGTCTTCCCATTGGCCTGTCAGGAGCGGAGGTCGAACGGCTGGATACGCTGATCGTGCAACGCTTCAAGGTCAAAAAGGGCGCCGCGCTGTACCGCACCGGCGACCCTCTGCGTTCGCTTTACGCGGTGCGTATCGGTTCATTCAAGACCTGTGTGGTGTCCGTCGATGGCCGTGAACAAGTCACCGGTTTTCACATACCCGGCGAAATGCTCGGTCTGGACGCTATCAGTGCCGATGAGCACGCTTGCACGGCGTTTGCCCTGGAGGACAGCGAAGTCTGCCCCATTCACTTTGCGCAGCTGGAAAAACTGGCGCAAAACCTGCCGTCGTTGCAGCACAACCTCAACCGGCTGTTGAGCCGCGAAATCGTGCGCGATCACAGCATGCTGATGTTGATGGGCAACATGAACTCCGATGAGCGCCTGGCGGCTTTTCTGCTGAACCTGTCCCAACGGTTCAGCATCCGTGGCTATTCATCCAAGGAGTTCGTGCTGAAAATGCGTCGCGAAGAAATCGGCTCCTATCTTGGGCTACGCCTGGAAACCATTTGCCGGGGCATTGCGCACCTGCGGGATCAGGGGCTGGTGGAAATCGCCGGCCGCGACGTCAAGATCCAGGACATGGAAGGACTCAAGCAAATGATCGCCGGCTGTCATCGCCAGCCTCGCTGATCTCGTCCGCCCGGAGCTTCGTCATGCGCGCCATGGTTCTGTCCAAGGGCGCGATCATGCTCACCCCCTGACCGCCAGAATGCTGCCCGGCACCGAGTACAGCGCCCGCTCCGTATTACTGCCGATCAACCGGTCGATGCCCGCCCGGTGTACGGTGCCCATCACTACCACATCCGCCAGGTATTGCTCGACGAATTCACTGATCACCGGCACGGGCAGGCCCATGACGAAATGCCGCCGCTCCGGCGGCACACCGTGGCGATCCGCCAGGGTGACAAAGGCCTGGTGCAAGGATTGGCGCAGTTCCTCGATGACGTCCACGCCCCAGCCACCGCCAGCCAACGGCGCTTCGCCATTGAACGCCCGTGACAAGTCGTAGGCGTAAAGCAGGTGCAACGGAGCGTCGCATTGCAGCGCCAGGGCGTTGGCGGTCTGGATGATGGTGTCATTCAAGCCGTTGATTTGCGTTGAAGGATCGAACGGGTCCACCGCTGCCACGACCCGGTGCGGCAAGCCGTAACGCGTCTAATTGACCAGGTGCACGGGAACCGGGCACTCGCGTAACAAGTGGCAATCGAGCGGTGTGATGAACACCCGCTTGAGCAGCGGTTCAAGGGTGACGTCCTTGATCAGCAGATCCGGCTTGAAGTCTTCGACCGTTTTCAGAATATCCAGCAGCGGATGGGTGGTAAAAACCACTTCGACGGTCACGTCCAGGCCCATCTCATTGAACCGTTCGACCTCATCGGCCGCCCAGCGACGGTAGCGGCGCAAGTAGCCCTGATAGCGTGCGTCGTCAATCTTGTCTTCCCACACATGCACCACCGGCGCCGGCTCGACAAAGGCCCGCACCGCCAGTTCGGCACCGCTCGCCCTGGCCAGCGCGACGGCCCGCAGCAGGGCGGGGGACTGATGCAGGGTTTGGTCGGCGATCAGCAACAAACGTTGATATTGACCCATCACACACCTCGGCTCGACACCGGTCGTCAAACGCCGGCAGGTAACCAAGACTGCGCTCGTCGCCCCCTCCTCCCGCTTGATTTACATCAAACATGAGCCAATGAACGCTTGCCGTCGCGACTCTCTGATCCAGATCAGATTCCAGCGCCGCCAACGGCGTAGAAAGGAAGTAACCGAACGGCTCGTCACCGTGCGCCCACCTTTCAAACCGGATGGAGGAACACACCATGCTGACTGTCAAAGACCACAATGACCGAGCCGCTGCCGCCTACGCCGCTGTCACCGGCAAATACTGGATCGAAGCACTCAAGGACGGGCGTCATGTGCTGATCCGGCCGCTGGCGGAAAAAGACCGCGAGCGTGAACTCGCCTTTATCAAGCGCTTATCCCCCGAGTCCCGGCACATGCGCTTCCTCGCCCAGATCAACGAGCCCGGCACCGCCTTGCTCGACCAACTGATGGACACCGACAACAAACAGCGCACGGCCTACATTGCGCTGGTCCACGAAAACGGCCAACTGATCGAGATCGGTGTCAGCCGCTACGCCGCCACGGGCGAACATGTATGTGAATGCGCCGTGACAGTCGCCGATGAATGGACGCACCTGGGCCTGGGCTCCTTGTTGATGGAGCATTTGATCAAGGCCGCACGCAAGAACGGTTTCCGCCAGATGTATTCGGTGGATGCCTCCAGCAATGCGCCGATGCGCGACCTGGCCAAAGTGCTCGGTTTCGAGACGCACAATGATCCCGATGACACTCGTCAGGTCATTCACCGTCTCTACCTGTAAAAAATCGCCCCGCGATGTGCCGGCCAACGGCTCATCGCGGGGCGATCCAGCCTTCAGGATTGTAAAACCCGGCCCGGTTTGATCGCCAATACACTGCAAGGCGCCCGATGCAGCAGTTGCTCGGCCGTGGTGCCCAACAGCTTGTTCAGCCCCTTGTGCTGCACCGTCCCCATCACGATGACATCGGTGTGGTGCTCGGCGGCAAAATCACAAATGCTCGTCAGCGGCGCGCCCTCGATGAAGTGGCGATTTTGCGGTGGTACGCCGTGGCGCTCAGCCATTGCCGCAAACGCTTCGTGCTGGACCGTGCCCAGGGTTTCATAAATCCCGACGGCCAATGGCAGCGCGCCGAAGCCAATGTCCTGGGCATACACGGCCGTCCAGTCATACGCATGCACCAGCTCAAGCGTTGCACCACACACGGTGGCCAGCTTCGCCGCGGCGTCGATAATCTGGTCGTTGAACACGTGGTCCTGGTCTTCGCTGCGCAACACATCGATGATGCCCAGCACGTTGCGCGGCTTGGGGTTGAGGGCGCTGGTCACCAGGTGCACCGGCACCGGGCAATCGCGCAATAACTGCCAGTCCAGCGGCGTGAAAAACACGCGCTTCAAGGCTGACTCTTCCTGCGCATCCTTGATGATCAGCGCCAAGGGCATCTCGTTGACGAAATGCAGGATCTCCTCATACGGATGCTGCACCCAGACCACCTCGCTGGTGACCTCGACGCCGTGCTTGCTCATCAGCGCGGCTTGCTCGGCGAGCCATTGCCGATGGGTTTGCAAATACCCGTCCCGAGCCAGGCTGATCTGTTCTGGAGCAAACAACCCCGCCACCGCCAGGGCCTGCAAATAATCAAAGGCGACGATGTGCAACGGCATTTGCATGGCCAGCGCCAACGCGGCGGCACGGTCGAAGGCCGGCGTGCGGGTCATGGCTTGGGGAGCGATTAACAATAAACGCTGAATCTGCGACATGGGGCACCTCGGCACGTGGCCATCGGGATGGGAGTGAACAGACGTTCAGAGTGAGCGTTCCGGGTTCCGGCGACTTGATCTTTGTCAGCTACCGGGCGAGACGCGCACTAAGTGCACCAAGAGGCCCGCCCACATCGCCAGCGTCAGCAACACTTGGCCGGGCACCACATACGCGGCGAACCGGCGCCCGCCGCTGACCCAGGCCACCACGCATTTGCTCAGGGAATTGCTGCTGACCGCGAGCAGCACAGGCGCGGAAATGGCATCAAACGGCAACAACCCGGACTTGGCTAGGGCCGCAATCGAGGCCGTCGAGGCATGCGCATCGGCGAAACCGGTGAAGGCGGCCGTCAGCATCACCCCCACTTCGCCGAAGTAGCTGAGCATCATCGACGACAGGAACGTAATACCGGTCAAGGTCAACGTGACGACCACGGCCAACTTGAGGTTGAAGGCCCCACCGACCTTGATCGGCTGACTGGCGCCGGTCGCCGGCTTGTGAAACATCAGGCTCAGGCCATAGAGCGCGGTGGCGGCGAGCCCGCACAACAGCGGCCCCCACAGGTGACGCAGCAGATCGGGGTCAACCGCCCCCAGGATCAGGCCGACCTGCGTGAAGGTGGCCAGATTGGACAATATCGCCGCCGCGCTGAGGGTCTTGATGTTGCCGGGCTCCTTGCTGACCAGGTGCCCCATCGTAGCGATGGTCACGGTACTGGACGCAAAACCGGAGGCGATGGCACTGATCGCATAGCCGTAACGGCTGCCCAACGTACGCACGGCAATATGCCCTACCGCGCCGATCGCCATCAGCAGCACGGTCAAGGTGCAAATGGTCCGCAGATTGATCGCCGAATAGGGACCGATGAAGCGGTCCGGCGCCAACGGCAATACCACCAGCGCAGCCACCAGCAGCACCAGCCCGTCGCGCAATTCCGCTTCGGTCAATTGACTGCGCGCAAAGTGGTGCAACTTCTGCCGATACGCCAGCAACCCCGCCATCACCACGCCGATGGCAATGGCCAGCTCCGGCGCAGTGACGCACAACGCGCCCAGTACCAACACCGTGAGCAAGGCCACTTCGCTGGTCACACCCGGGTCATCGCTCAGGCTGCGCCAGTACGCCACGGTGACCAGCAGCGCCACACAGGTCGCCATGATCCCCAACAGCAGGCCACCGCCCACTTGCATCGCGCCATACCCCAGCAACGCGGTAATCGCGAACGTGCGCAAACCGGCACAGGCACGGCTGTCCCCTCGCCCCTTGTGCCGTTCGCGTTCAAGACCGATGAGCATGCCGATCCCCAGCGCAGCCGCCGCGCCGGCCATGCCGCCAAGGGTTTCATTCATTGGACTCTCAATCCGGATAAGCCGGGGGACGCCTGCGTGCAGTTCACGCCAGCATGCGCCAAATCGTTCATGCCCAGGTTGATCATGATCAACCTCTTTGAGTATGGCCCAGGCAACTAAACGTCGGGCGCCCTCGCGCTGACACGCGCAGGTTTGACAAAGATCAAGCGGCCCATTCCCGGCCACCGTCAATATGGGCCTCAGGTAAACGCTCCAGCCAACCCTCGCGGCCACTTCAGGCCAGCGTCTGAGTGAAGACCCAAGGGAGAATTGTCATGACCGAACAATCACGCTTCATGCTCATCGCCTCGCCCCTGATGGAAAACAGCCCCGCCTTCGACCGGGCCGCCGCGCTGGCCAAGGCAGAAGACGCGGCGCTGCACATCGTCGCGTTCGACTTCCTGGAAGGCCTGGCCACCGCCAGCCTGGTCAACCGGGACGCCCTGGAGCAGATGCGCCTCGGGTACGTCGAGCGCCATCGCCAGTGGCTGGAAGAACAGGCCCGCCCTTTGCGCAAGATCGGCGTGACCGTCACTACCGAAGTGGTCTGGGTCGAACGGCCGTTGCAGGAAATCCTGATCCACCTCAAAGAGCAGCCGATGACCCTGGTGATCAAGGCGCTTGAACACGAATCGCTGCTGTCGCGGATGTTGTTCACGCCGCTGGACATCCACCTGCTACGCGAATGCCCGGTGCCGCTGCATTTTGTCAGCAACGTGCAACACGCCTTGCCGCGCCGGATCGTCGCGGCGGTCGACCCGTTCCATCGCGATGGCCAATACGAAGGCTTCAATGACCGCATCCTGCATGAAGCGGTGAAGCTGGGCACGGCCTGCAACGCCCAGGTCGACGTGGTGTACGCCTATGACCTGTCGTCCATCGGCGCCGATGAATTCGGCTTCGGCGACGCCTCCAAATTCTTCTCCTCGACCAACGCCAAAACCCTGTACGACGCGCAGGGCGAAGCCTTCAACGCGCTGGCCGATCGCAACGGCATTCCGCCGGAACAACGGCACATGGTGATGGGCAACCCGGCCAAAGTCCTGGCCAGTTACGCCGATGCCTACAACGTCGACGTGATCGTCATGGGCCGGGTTGGCCACCACGGCCTCGGCCGGCTGATCGGCAGCACGGTGGAACACCTGCTGTACAAAATGCCCTGCAGCGTGTGGGTGGTGTCGCCGGAAGTCATCGAGGAATAAGCAACGACCGCGCACCCTGCAAAAAAATGGGCCGCCGTTCGCACGGCAGCCCTTTTTTTACGTCGCGGCGCTACACCAACCGCTCAATCGCCTGATGCTTCCAGACCTTTTTGTAATACGCCGTCTGCAACACCAGCATCCCAAGGTACGCCACCGGAAAGGCCATCCACACACCCTGCAACCCAAACTGCCCGTCCAGCACATACGCCACCGGCAACTGCACGCCGACCACGCAGAAAATCGAAATCGTCATCGGCACCAGCACCGAACCACTGGCGCGCATGATGCCGCCGACAATCGCCTGGAAGCCAAACACCAACAGACTCCAGAGCATGATGTGCAACAAATGCTCCGCCATCGCCCGGGTGGAATCCTCGGTGAGGAACAACCCCAGCAACCAGTGCGACAGCAGATAACCCAACACCACCAGGCCACCGGTCAGGCACACATTGATCAACAGCCCCGTGCGCAAAATCGGCCCCATGCGCTCAAGCCGCCCTGCCCCGATCGCCTGAGCGCCAAGGATCGATGCGGTGATCGCAATCGACAACGCCGGAAACTGCACGTAATTGACGATCTGCGTCACCGCCCCATACGCCGCCGTCGCTTGCGAACCGTGCTGATTCACCAGCGCCAGAATCACCAACTCCGACACCGACAACACCACCATCTGCAACCCGGTCGGCAAACCGATGCGCAACACCTTGCCGAGAATCACCAGGTCCAGACGCATCGCCGCAAACATCTCCCGGTCCGGCGCCAACGGATGCCCCTTGCGAATCAACCGCCACGCCAACCACCCCATCGCCGACAAATTACCCGCCAACCCCGCATACGCCGCACTCTGAATCCCCATCATCGGCAACCCTAACCACCCCCGAATCAACGCCGGCGTCAGCGCCAAGCCGATACACGTCGACACCACCAACGCAATCAACGGCGACACCGTATCGCTGACCCCGCGCAGCAGTTGAGTGAACAGCACGTAGACCAGCAGCGACGGCATGATCCACATCATCACGTGGGCGTAAGACACCGCATCGTCAATAACGTCGGCCGGTGTGCCGAGGCCTTGGAGGGCTGGCCGTGCGAAGACACTGCCTAGCACCGCCGCTGTAAGACCGATCATTGCGCCTAACAGCAGCGTGGTGCCGGCGATGGTTTTCACCAAATGCGGCTCGCGTGCGCCCCACGCTTGGCCGATGAGTACGCCCGCACCCGCGCCGAGGCCGATGACCAGGGCGATGAAGAAGAAAACGATGGGGAACATGCCGGAGACGGCAGCCAGGGCTTGGGTGCCGAGCATTTGGCCGATGTAGATGCTGTTGATGGTGCCCGACATGGATTGGAGGAAATTGGAGAGGACCATGGGGGCTAGGAAAAGGAGGTAGGTTTTCCAGAGGGGGTGTTGGGTGGTGGGGGTTTGCATTGAGGATCCGTCTCGGGTGTGGGCTCGCGTTTGGAAATTCTACGCTAGGGGACTGGGCGTCACCTGTTCGATTTCGCGGATTTGGACAGCGTGAGTAAATGTCCGCGCTCGGCCAGAAGGGGCCGTTCACGAACGGCTTTCAACACAGCAACTGCCTACGACACCGACGACTGCACGGTTGGATCGATTGGTAGCCTTGTCTCGCGCTCAGGTGCAGCTTCATACTCTCATACCCTCATACCCTCATACCCTCATCCGCTTCAACGGCATCTTCCGATCCGCCGTTTAAGTCGTCTTTTTCAGGTTGCTGGCTTTGCCGCCAGACGTGGCTTGTTCATTTTTGGTGTGGGCCTGATAAAGCATAGCGACTTGCCTCTTCCATCAAGTCATCGCACATAGGATTCGCCTTGAGAACGTGCGCTGCTGGGTCGATTATCGACAAGCCAAGCGAGGTCTCTTCTGTGGCGGATGTCCAAACCTCTCCCATAGGCCCGACAATTTGGCTTTCACCTCTGAATGTCGCCTCTGCGCCTGCATACATTTCCACACCAGTACGATTGGCACAGATAAGCGGAGTGGCGTTTTCCATTGCGCGAATGCGCGCAAGCTGGGTTGTCCAAGGCCCACCATAGTTGGCTGGACAACACAGTAACTGCGCACCTTGGCGCACCAGCAACCGCGCGGCTTCTGGCATCCAGAGGTCGAAACAGGTAAGAACGCCGAAACGGCAGATTCCGTCATCGAAACACGCTAATGAATCGCCAGAGGTGAAGAGGAGCTTTTCTATTCGTGACAGGTGGCACTTGCGTTGCTTTCCCAGCCAGCGCCCTCGCGATACGACAATCGCCGTGTTGTAGATTTGATCGCCGTCACGCTCGGCGATGCCCGCAATTAGCGTTGCATTCTTGTCTGCCGACAGTTGCAGTAAGAACTGCGCCGTTGGCCCATCGAGCGCCGATTCAGCATGAAGAAACAATGCCTCACGCGAGTCGTGAAAATAACCGATGGTGCAAAGTTCGGGCATTACCAAGAGATCAAATTGTGCCGAGTCAACGGCATCGCGAATTTTATTGAAATTTGCTGCTGGGTCGCCAAATGAAACGGGATACTGCAAAAAAGCGGTCAGCATGAAGTGTCCAATCATTATGGAGATTTTATGGGCCCGGGCTTATCTTCCCTTGGGCGGCGTCAAGTTGAACTATACCCTTACCGGATGTCAGGCAGAGCGCCAGCGCATATCGCAGCCAACACCTCGGTTGGCGAGCGTCAATTACGACTTCCTGCTCTTCGCGCTCTTGGCCGGCAAGGGTTTGCAGTTCTGTCCGCAGTGGAGCGTAGCTCCCTACCTCAGGCGCGGTGAACTGATGCAAGTGCTACCCGACCTAATCCCGGAGCCGGACCAATTCGGATCGAAAGTCCATGTAATCTATCCAGTCCACAGCGCCATACACGCAAGCACCAGGCTTTTATCGAGTGCCTCAGCAACTACTTGGACGAGGAGGTGCTTCATTGACAGTGAATTGCGGCGGACTCTGTAGATACAAATGATTGGTAGCTTTGGGTCAAAAACGGCCATCCAGCAGTGGAGATTCAAGCTGGGCGCCAGCAACCCTAACGATGGGAATTCTAATGTTTGCTGACATTCCGCTTTCGGCCGAGGCTGTGTAAAAACGTTTTTGAGCGCGACAGGTACTCAAAACCGGACTGAAAATCGCGCTTCTACGCGAAATCCACATCTGCTGACGTGCCGATAAATTTCAGATTTAACGTAGACGCGCACACTTCAAATTTGGCGAAGCGTTTTTACACACTCTGGGCCAAAAGCAGTCGACGGTTGGAGCGATGGCAAATGTGCACCTATGCTTGGTTCTGCAGGAAGAACTGATCGAGCATTTCGAGCTACTACATCAACTGTGCGCATTATCTGTAAAGGGGCATCCGGGTGTACCAGTGTCACCACACCTTGGAGATGAGCAGGGAGGTGGGTATGTAGTTTCCCGAACTCTTGAGAATCCCCTTGCACCATTCACGCTCTCAGTTTGAGTAGCCAATGCATTAGGCAGCCCCCCAGGAGAACGCCATGGAGCACATTCTCAAACCAATCGCCGTACTGACGGCTTTTGTGGCGCTAGCTTTGCCTGTGATAAGCGCGGCGCAGACGGCAACCGTAATCCCCCCGGGGATCACTACGCCAGATCGCATCGAAACCCGTATCGGCTCGTTGGAGTTCAAGGACGGCGCGCCGAGCGTGGAAACCACACAAGACGTCTACGACACCTTGGCGTTCACTCGCGGCATCGACGCGTTCATGAACAGTTTTTCAGGCGCCTCAGCCTATGCGATTCGCGAGGGCTTCCACAGCATTGGGGCTGAAGACAATACGGTGATCATCTTCTCCGACCTGATGGACTCGAACTCACTCTTTCTCACCGCCAACGCCGACACCATCTATACGCTCTCGGTTCTCGACTTGACGAAAGGACCGTTGGTGGTTGAGGTGCCACCCAAATCACTCGGCACGCTCAATGACATGTGGTTCGGCTGGATCATCGACATCGGCGCGCCCGGCCCGGATCGGGGCGAAGGAGGAAAGTACCTGGTCGTGCCGCCTGACTATGATGGTCCGCTGCCAGACAGTGGCTTCTTCGTAGGCCGAGCGAAAACCAATCATGTGCTCTATGCCGTTCGCGCCTTCATGGAGAACAATGATCCGAAACCCGCTGTCGACCTGATCAAAGACAAGCTGAAGATTTATCCTTACACACCCGGCGGCTACGGCACCAGCATCGCCACGGCGCTCGCCGGCCAGATCAGGCTGGAGCCCAATCCGCCGATACCGCCGACAAAATTCGTGGAGGGCAGCGGCAAGTCTTTCAACACCATTCCCCCTAATGACTTTGCCTATTACGAGATGCTCGACAAACTTGTGCAGCTGGAACCCGCCACCTCGTTCGACCCGGAACTCCTTGGCCAACTGGCGGCCATCGGGATCGTCAAGGGCAAGCCCTTTGCTCCGGACGAGCGGATGAAGAAGATCCTCACCGACGCGGCGGCCGTGGGCAATGCAGCGGGACGATCACTGAACTTTCGTGGCGCCGAATACCCCGGCTGGGCTTACTACCCGAATTCGATGTGGGCCAGCATGCTATGGCAGGGAGGTTTCAACTTTGAGACACCGCCGCCCATGATCACCAAGGAAGGCTTGTTCAAGCCATTACCCCCTACCGGTGCGCGAACGCTCGATTCGCGCACGGCCTTTTATTACGGCTACACCATGGATTCGCCGGGTATGATCATGCGCCTGCCCAATGTAGGCTCGCAGTACCTCATGGGCTTCACCGATGCGCAAAAGAATCCCTTCGATGGCGGCAAGACCTACAAAGTGACCTTGCCGCCGAAAATTCCAGCGGCCAAATTCTGGTCGTTCACCGTCTACGACAACCAGTCGCGGTCGATGCTCCAGACGCCGCAGCGCTACCCGCGCGCCGGTAGTCAGACCTACCCTTCACCGGCCGCCGTCGAGAATGCGGACGGGTCCACGACCATCTACTTCGGCCCCTCAAAACCCGCTGATGCCAAGGCGGGTAACTGGATTCAGACCACGCCAGACAAGGGCTGGTTTACGATTCTGCGCCTCTACAGCCCACTTGAATCGTTCTTCACGAAAGCGTGGCGGCCGAGTGAGATCGAACTGGTTCGATAAGACGGAGTCACGGTCAGCACATTCGCTCGGGACGGTGCTGACCGCGATTTTGGTTCTTGCCGAACGGGTAGGAAAATGCTGCGAATCCAAACAACGCTAACACTACTGTCGGCCCCTGTTGTCCGTATCCATGCTGATGGGTAGATAAGCTTGCAATCTTGTTAGTTGAAACTGACAGGCCATTTGAGTGACTTCAGTTTCATACGAACGGCTGCATTGGGTCGATTTCGGCCCGTCACGACAGGCGGAAAACGGCTAAAAGCAGATGCTCGCCCCAAAGCAGAATAATGTGAAAAACCAAACGGGGACGTAATGATATGTTCCACATATTTCATGAGATAAAACAATGACTTGTCCAAGATGTGAGCAAGACGAGATTATCAAAGTTCAAGTGCGGGCAACAGACGAAATTTTGCACCTTTGCCCCGAGTGCGATGCGACTTGGTTCAGTGTTGATGCCGTAGGCAGGGACGCCTTCATTGATTTTTCTACTTACATGGAGGCGGCAGGGTTACCTCCATTGTGGAGCTCGTTGTGTGTGCTTGAGCCAAATAAAATTACCAGCGACAAGGCATGGAAATATCTGCTTTCAGTAGGTTCGATTCTGACTGAGTGACCCAAGAAGGCAAAAGCCTGGCAGCTCTCCACCCATTGCTGCCGGTGGCGACAGGCGTCATAGACCCATAGCGGGCAACGGAACGAAGACCTCGACGTCAGCTAATCTATTTCAACAATAACGACGCTGAAAGCGAGGCAAGGGAATGAAAATGGGATTTAGGGATGATCTAGTCTGTTCAATGGTTTTGATCACTCTCGTTCTCGTTTACGCATCCAGTGGTGGCAACACGCTTTACTTAGGCTTCTGGTATCTCATTGGAGTGCCAGTGGTAATGTTGCTACCAGGATTGATTCTACGTTCTCGGGCCCTGTTTCTAACTGGAACGACAGCCGCAGCGGTTGTCACTCTTCTAGTCTACATGGCGATCGTATCCAGCTCGGGTCGTGATGGCGGTCTCGTTGGGTTGGGTCATTTATTTTCTGTCCCGGGGATGGTCGTCGGCACAAGTGTTTCGGCTTGGTTGTTGAGGTTCCGTGTAAATACGAGCTTGCCATGGATTGTCGCGGGCTTTGCGTTTCTGGGAGCCGGCTTCGGTTTCATGATTGCCCAAGTTATCGTGTGCACCACCGCTATGTACTGCGGCGCACTATCGATGGGTGTTTGGAATTAACTGAACGAGCGTCCGCTTCTGGCCCAGAGTGTGTAAAAACGCGCCGATGCACTGTCGGCGCGCAGCGCTGACGGTTGTTAGCTGAGTAATTGCTCACAACAAGTCCTGCGGATCATCACGAGGGTCTGGGAGCCCCTAGCGCCGCTTCTACCTTGCTGGGTGGCCAAAATACAGACCTCTTCAGGCCGACAGCGCCTTCATTAAACCGCTGGTACCGAGAATTTTCATGACTCGTTTCAAGTTGTAGGCGAGGACGTTCAAGCTCATCTCCGCACTTACTCCGTTCAGCTTTCGTGTCAGGAAATGTGTGGCGCCCATCCATTGTTTGAGTGTCCCGAAGGGATGCTCGACCGTACGCTTGCGGACTCGCATCATGTCCGGCGCGTTGCTCAGCCTGTTCTGCATTTCCTCCAATACGGCTTCATGCTCCCATCGCCGAACTCGCCGATGCTTGCTCGGTGTGCACTTCGATTTCAGCGCGCATCCCTGGCAATTAGAACTCCAGTAACGGTGCAACTTCAGGCCTTTTTCAACGCTGGAAAAGCGCCAGATCAACGCCTCTCCAGCGGGACAAATGTATTCGTTTTTTGCCGCGTCATAGATGAAGGCATCGTTATTGAAACGCCCGTCAGCCTTGGCTCCAGAGGTCATCGGCTTGGGCACATAGGCGGTGATGCCTGCATCGTGACAAGCTAGGATTTGTTCGCTTTTGAAGTAACCTCGGTCAGCCACTACCGACAACGTATCTGACGCCATCGCCTCGCGGGCCTGCTTGGCCATCGAGCTGAGTAGATCGCGGTCGGAACCGACGTTGGTCACCTCATGCGCAACGATCAAATGGTGCTGGGTATCGACTGCTGTCTGCACGTTGTAACCGACGATTCCAGTGCCGCGCGTCATCATGGAACGGGCGTCTGGATCGGTCAGTGAGAGCTGTTTATCCGGTGATTCGTTGAGCTGAGTTTCAATGACCTGCAACTCTTTCATCTGAGCTTTGAGCTTGTCGATTTTCTCTTGCAGACGAGCAGCCTTGGGCTGAGCGACCGAGGGTTCTTGCCGATCGGTTTCGTCGAGCGTAGTCAGGTACCGACTGATACTTGATTCAATTTCTTCCATCCGCCGTTTCAGCTTGGCGCTGGTGAAATTGCGGTCGCGGTTATTGACGGCCTTGAATTTACTGCCGTCGATGGCGACCAGATTTTCTTCGAACAGTCCTAGCTGCTGACAGAGCACCACGAACTGGCGGCAGACACCTCGGATGGCCTTGCTGTTGTCTTTTCGGAAGTTGGCGATGGTCTTGAAATCGGGCATCAAACGCCCGGTCAGCCACATCAGCTCGACGTTGCGTTGGGCTTCTCGTTCAAGACGCCGGCTCGATGGAATGCGGTTCAGATAGCCGTAGATGTAGATCTTTAGCAGGACCGAGGGATGGTAAGCCGGCCGGCCTGTATCAGCAGGTAAGGCGCCCTCGAAACCTAGTTTGACCAGGTCCAGTTCGTCGACAAAGATGTCGACTACGCGCACCGGATTGGCATCCGTGACGTAATCGTCGAGGCTCGCGGGAAGGAAGGTTTCTTGGCCTCGATGTTCACCTTGGATAAAGCGCTTCATGGGCGATCCCTGCGATGAAATCCTCAGAAATCATAGCAGGGCTAAGAGCGGTGCTCTGTTCAGATATTGATGCGTTTTTCAACCGCCTGTAGTTGCCTTACCGGGTCCCAACCACTCGGCGACGCTTGAGCTTTGCTCCACCAAAGCATTCCTTTAGAGATCCATAATTTCCGCAAATCAGCATGAGCAGATGTTGCGTCATCATAGCCAAACTGCGTACCGCAGGACGGGCACATGCCAAACGAAGAGCAGTCAACCTCATCGTATGGAGGCTCTTCAAGCCCGGGGTATCCACAAACCGGACAAAGATATGAAACGTTGCTTGCAATCATCCAACCCCCAGATTTCTAGCCTCTAGCCCACGTTGTCGGCGTACCTGCTGATTTCCGGAATCTTATACTGAATCTGAGCAACTGATGTCTGACCTGGGCTGAGTAGGAAAAAACACTAGAGTGGAAGCCACTAACAAGGGTTTTGACACACTCTGGGCCGATAGCAGTCGCTCACGGAAGGGATGTAACGGTCCTAGGACTGCTATAAATCTCCTACGAAAACCTCAGAATCCCTAACCTTGCCCGTCGCCCCGTTCAAGCTTATAGTCCGCCCGTCGCCCAAAATGGCGATCGGGTTTGGCGACCCGAGATACGAGTGCGAGGGCGTTCTGCTTATTTGCAGGCGTCATCGCATCTGCAAAACCGCAGTTTTATGGCGGTTGTGCGCGGGAGACCTTCGGGTCTGCCGGTTACTCGTTTCCGGTTCGCCAACCTGCGCACAACTGCCACCCTCTTCGTTTGGCGACGATCTGTTGGCAGTCTCAACAATCTAAACGAGATTTCATCTATGGAAAGATACATGCCTCTCACCGGAATCGACCTGATCCCGGCCTCCCTGCTCATCGACACCCAAGCTCCACTCGACGTCCTTCAAGCCATGGCCGACTACCGCATCCGCACCGTCACTCAGGTGCTGGAAAACATCGCCTTCCGCGCCGAGCTCGGTTGTGACACGGTGGTGTTGACGGACTTCTCCAAATTGCTGGCCATCCCATTGCGCGATGGCTGTGACTTGATGGATGTGATCGGCCGACGCTTGCGGGCGCAGGCAGCGGAGTAAATGAAAAAGGGCGCCTATCTGGCGCCCGTTTTGTTTGCGGTCCGGAATGTTTTACTGGGACGTAGCACCAGACAACTTAACACCCCTCCTCTCACTGCAAAGGACTGCCAAGTGAACGCCTCCGTTATCCTGCAACCTTTACTCAACATCCTGATATGGCTACTACCGCTGATGCTGGTATGGACGCTGCTGCACACGCGCCTGTTCAAAGGCTGGTTCGGTGAACGTCTGGTGCGTTTGCATGCGCACTTTAGATTGGATCGTCAGGTTTACCATCGCCTGCATGACGTGACGCTGATCACCCCGGACGGCACCACGCAGATCGACCATGTGTTTGTGTCACCCTTCGGCATTTTCGTGCTGGAAACCAAGTACATGAAAGGCTGGATCTTCGGTGGTGAGAAGCAGGCTCAGTGGACGCAGCAGATCTACAAGAAGCGCAACACCTTCCAGAACCCTAACCGCCAGAACTACAAGCACTTGAAGGCTCTGCAAGCGGCGTTGGGTATCGGCCCGGACTTTGTGCATTCGGTCATCGTGTTTGTCGGCCCAAGCACTTTCAAGACCAGGATGCCGGCTAATGTCACCCGAGGCAGTGGCTGGGTTGGTTACATCAAGTCTTTCCAGCAAACGGTGTTCAGCGAGGCGCAGGTGGCAGCCATGTTGCAGACCTTGCAAGCAGATCGCCTGGCGCCGACGCTCGCTACCCGGCGTGAGCATGTGCAACGCCTGAAGCAGCGCGACGATCCATCAGCCTCGCGCCAATGCCCGCGTTGCGGCAGTGCGCTGGTGGTGCGGACATACAACGGTGGCCCGAGGAGCGGTCAACAGTTTTGGGGCTGCAGCACTTTCCCCAAGTGCCGAACGGTGCAGCCCATTTCGCCAAGCAGCTAAGCTGAATGAGTAGGCCCTTTCGCGAATGGCTGCATTCAGGAGGCGCAAAATGAGCAAGCAACCTCAACCCCGTAGCCGCTCCAACCCTCAGCCCAAGTCCCGGCCGGTCGTGCCTAACCTGCCCAGCATAACCGGCAACAAGTCCGGGGGTTTGCGCGGTAACTATCCGCCGAAGAAGCCTTGAAGATGAAAGGTGACAGATCTATTTAAAGCGTTTTTGGCGAATGGCGTCATGAAGCAAAGCAGCATGACGCGCTGATACATTCGCCCTTTTTCAGGAGGGGAAAAATTATGCGAAGGATTATCGCAACGGGGGCTCTCTTGCTGGCCTTGGGCGGGTGCGCAACCTCACCCATGCCGGTTTCTGAAGCGCGGCCAGTGCCGGCCGACAAGATGTACGCGTTTAAAAGCCAGGGCACGAAAGATCCTGGACGCCTGACCATTCTCCGTGATGACGGGTTTGTCGGTGCGGGATGTGACGCCCTGCTTTACATTGATGGGCAGCGCGCAGCCAAGATAGGCCCCGGCCAAAAGGCATCGTTCGTTTTGCCTGCCGGTGAAGTGAATCTCGGTGCCGGGCTCGCCGAGTCTGGATTATGTGCGGGTGCCGCGATCAAAACGGTCGCGGCCAGGATCAAGCCAGGGAGAGAAGTGATTTATCGAATCAACTGGGATACGCAAGGTTTCTACTTGGGGCCTTACGTTGAATATGGACGTTGAGCCCAGACGGTTGCGGACTGCTTCGCACGCCACCTCTAGTGATCGCCTTTTCCGATCTCGTTTTATTTCAGTTCCGTTCTTATTTCGGTTCCGGGCACGAAAAATTTAGCGGGATCATCGACCTTCTTCAGGTCAACCAAGGCTCGGCAAATGCAATGTGAGAATTGTTTTTGCAACGTTTCGGGGTCTGTCCATGCAATTTGCGATGCTGGCAAATGTTGTGCCTCGGTCGATTTATAGCAGACACAATTGTCTAGTCGGGTGACGCCATTATCATTTGTGCTCTGACAAGCAGTGGTCAGCAAAGAGATCACGATGAGCATGACGAAACGTTTCATTGGCTCCCCTCCGAGGCTGTTGTGAAGGGCTAACGCTCAAGATCGGGCAGGATGTTGTAACGGCGTGGTGACCGCTGAAGGCGGTTATACGCCATGGCCGCAAAGCCCAATCTGCTCAATAAGCCCGACAGTAGAAAGAAGCTTAGCTGTCATTTTGCGTCGCTCCATTCACTGGCTATTTTTAGCCGATCACAGTCATTAAAAGGCTCGTATTCAACACCCGTTTTCTGTCCCTCCCCACTCGGCTGTTTTGTGCAGAGCGTGGCAGCTTTGGCATAGACAACTGCTCGATTTGATCTAGCCTTGGATGAGATCACGCGGGATAAAACACCATGCCCCTCGCTCTCGGAAATCTGTCGGCCCTTGCTTTGAGCGCCTTCTTTTGTGTAGCCGCGTGGGGTCAAGGTGTAGCAGACACCAATTCCCCACCGGCCATACTCCCATTGGAGTCTGAGACAGGGCCAACACTCATTGCCTACCCGCCGCTCGCCGCGCCGCTCGCCCGCGGAGTTGTCATTATTCAGTATCGAACTGAGCACGCCCGGATCATGCCGGTATTTGGCAAAACGGCTGTTGAAGTATCACCACGGCTCGGTCACCTTCACGTGACCGTCGACGACTGGAAAGGTACATGGGCGCACACCAGTGAAGACCCGATTATTTTGGTCGGGCTGACGCCAGGCACTCACAAGGTGCTTCTTGAAGTGGCTGATCCGAGTCATAAAATCCTGACCAGTACGGTGGTGAGTTTTGTGGTTCCGGAGAAGAACCCAGCGGACGCCCCTCGCGTTGACGATAGCCACGCCGTGAAACCATAACGGTTGTGGGAGTCAGGGAACTGACCATTTGGCGCACGCTCTTATCTAAAATGAATCAGTTCGTTTCCCGAGCAGTGCAGCAAGGCCAACCATCAGGACTTTCTCACCTCTTGAAGCGAGGCTTCATGACCACCAGTAACTCTGGCCGAAGACCGGTACACGCTTCGCTATTCTTGATAAACCGAGCTACGAGGACTGTTCGACGGCCGGCGGCACGGGCGTGAGGCGCATCCATTGCCGCCATCGATAGTCACCATCAACTCAATGAAGTTCTCTTAAAAACTCCGGGGCGTACCATCGCCTCCATACCCAACAACTACACCCCGGAGCACACCATCATGCAACGCCAACTCCTTCTCAGCATCGCTTTCTCGGTTTTTGCAGTTAACGCTTTCGCCGCTTCTTCTGCTCACCCCGTTGTCGCTGAAGGCGGCTCGGATCGTCTGATTGAAAATCGTGTGGCTGAGGGTGGTTCGGATCGTTTGATCGAAAACCGCGTTGCCGAAGGTGGCTCCGACCGTCTGATCGAAAACCGCGTCGCTGAAGGTGGTTCCGACCGCCTGATTGAAAACCGCGTCGCTGAAGGTGGTTCCGACCGTCTGATCGAAAACCGCGTCGCTGAAGGTGGTTCCGACCGCCTGATTGAAAACCGCGTCGCTGAAGGTGGTTCCGACCGCCTGATAGAAAGCCGCGCTGCCTGAATGAATGGCTTTACTGCGGCATCCAACAAGAAGCCCGGCCTGATCAGCCGGGCTTTTTTACGCGTTCCGTTTACTCAGCCAAGCTCTGGACGGTCAGTATGGCCGCACAGCGCTGCCACAAACGTCCTTCAGCGAGCACCTGATTCAGGTCGATAGTGGCCAGTCCCAGAGTCAGTCCACGATAAACAACTTCGCACCCGTGGTGCTGAAAGATCGATGCCCCTCAGCGTTGCTGCCCACCTGATAGCTCATCCCCGACGTAAGAGTGAACTGGCGACCATCCTCCAGTTCCGTGTGCAACTCGCCTTCCAGGCACAACAGGATATGCCCTCTCCAGCACCAGTGATCGGCCAGATAGCCAGGACTGTATTCAACCATCCGCACACGCGTCGAACCAAACTGGCAGGTTCGCCAATAGGCAGTGCCCGTCTGTCCGGCGTGCTGGACAGGTTCGACAGTCGACCAGTCGGTCGTACCAAAGGGAACATCCGTTAGATCCATGGGTGGCTCATCAATGACAGAGGATCTGTGGACCGTACCGCTCCAGTGGGATTCTCGATAGACACAGATGCCCCGCATTTATGAGATACAGGCGTCCATTCAAGCAAGATTGCCTGCTCGCAATCACTGACTCGAATGGAAGCCGCTACGCCAACGACTCTCAAGCCCTGCGCGTGGAGCAATACGCCACAATGAGCTGAGTGACCGCTGCCACCATCGCCTGATCCGCTTCAGGTGAGGCGAACAGCCGACATTGCGCATCCGGCAATTGCGGCAACCCTTGTTCAGCCCCAAGAACCGCCAGTCCCTGCCCCAACTGACTCAGTGGCATAGGCGCTATCGCGAAGCCTGCCAGGGCCGCCGCCCGCAACCCGGCCGTGCTGCTGCACAACATTGCCGTGCGCTGGGCGATGCCCGCCTGCGCCAGCCTCGTCAGCGCGGCCTCGCGATAAGGGCACGGCGCGGGGAACAGGGCCAGCGGCAACGGCGTCGGTAAGCGGGTGACGGGTTGCGCCGACCACGCCCACACCAGCGGCTCTTGCCACAGCAGCAACCCCGCTTCGCTGGTTTCGCACAACGAACCGATGACCACGTCCAGTTGCCCTTGCTTCATCAGCGCCAGCAACGAACCGGGAATGTTCACCTGCACCTCGATTTCCATCCCGGGGTACTGCGCCGCGAAATCCTGAACAGTGCGCAGCAATCGAGACTCGACAAAATCTTCGGACACTCCGATCCGCAGCCGTCCATGAAACGGGGTGCGCGTCAGGTCTGTCCAGGCATCACGGTTCAGCGCGAGGATCGTGCGCGCATAAGCAACCAGGCGCTCGCCATCGGCCGTCAGTTGCTGAGAACGGGTGGTACGCGTCAACAGAGGCTTACCAATCTGTTCTTCCAACCGCCGCACATGGCCACTGACCGCCGACTGAGTCAGGTGCAGCTTCTGGGCGGCACGGCTGAAGCCGTCTTCATCGACGACCGTGACAAATGTCTTGAGCAGCAACGTATCGAACATAGTTTTATTCGTGATTAATCGCGTTTGTATTCACGATTTATATTCCAAGTACAACTATGTTGCAATGCTCCTCACCTGCCCTGCCCTCATCATTCAAGGTGTGCCATGACGACGCTTCTCCATATTCAATGTTCTCCACGCAAGCACCGTTCAGCTTCCCTTGAGGTCGCCCGCAGCTTCATTGCGCGTTATCAAGCAAACACCCCGGACACTGAAATCGTTACCCTCGACCTCTGGAACATGGCCCTGCCGGAATTTGATGATCTGGCGATGGAGGCCAAATACGCCGGACTCAGCGGCACGCCGTTGAACACGGCGCAACAGGAGGCCTGGAACACGTTGAAAGAACTGGCTGCGCACCTGCACCGCGCGGATGTACTGGTGATGTCCGTACCGCTGTGGAATTTCAGCATCCCCTACAAACTCAAGCACTTCATCGACCTGGTATCGCAGAAGGACATTCTGTTCAGCGTCGATCCGGAACGCGGTCTAGAAGGCATGCTGCACAACAAACTCGCCGTGGTGATGTACGCCCGCGGCCTGGATTTTTCGGCGCAGTCGACCACGCCAGCGGAGCGCTTCGACTTCCAGAAGCCCTACGTGGAAGCCTGGCTGAGATTTATCGGCGTCACGGATGTGCATTCGGTGATTGTGGAAAAAACCATCCTGGGGGAAGAGGTTGATCTGCGCGCGCGTGAGGCCGCGACTCAGCAGGCCATGCGCCTGGCAGACAGTTTGTCGCTGAGCGAGCCAACGAGACTACCGGGTTAGTGCCGCACGCCGTGTTGTGGTGGTTACCGACGAACCCGGCTCATCTACAGAGGTCAAAGCAGGTGATGGCATCGCCCAATGATCAAAGGCCTCTGGCCTGCTTCATTCATGGGCGAAGCCAGTCGTTCACACACTTTAGGGTGCGCCGGATAAATTTCAGTAGGCTCCGATTCTGCCCAGGGCAGGTGCTGACTGCTGCTCACATCCAATGCTCCCTTATCGGAGTACGAAAATGACTCAGTCAATGCGGTTCTTCCTATCCATGGTCCTCGCGATTATCTCACTGGCATCAGCGAGCCTCCTGAACTCTGCCGCTGCGGCAACCGCCGAGGATCTGAATACCGACTCTCGGCAAGCGTTGCAAACGCTCTACAAGACTCATCCATTTGCCGAGACCATGTCGCACAACGCCAAAGCGATACTGGTCTTCCCGAAAATCATCAAGGCCGGCCTTGTGTTTGGTGGCAGCTATGGCGAAGGCGTTTTGTTCAAAGGCAAGACAGTTGAGGGTTATTACAACTCCGTAACGGGGTCATGGGGGCTGCAGGCCGGTGCCCAGTCGTATGGCTATGTGGTTTTCCTGATGACCGACAAAGCCGTGAACTATGTTCGCGAAACCAAGGGCTGGGAAATCGGCGTAGGGCCCACCGTCGTTGTCGTGGATGAAGGGATCTCGAAGAACCTGTCCAGTTCGACACTGAAGGACGATGCCTACGCGTTCATATTTGACCAGCAAGGGTTAATGGCCGGGGTCAGCATCGAAGGCACGAAGATCTCCCTGATCAAGCGCTGAAACCCGTCCATCAAGGCGCCTTGCGTCGTCCGCAAGACGCCCGGACAGAGCGTTATCACCGTCCTCGCCAAGAGGTGGCCTGATGAATCTTCTAACCAGATGCAAGGGTGCCTGTATTCCTTTGGTGCTGTGCGTGGCTGCGTTCCTGACATTGGTGATTTCCTGCAGTACATTGCCGAGGATAGTGCCCGACATGGCTCGCGCGCCCTCTGCGCCTGTGCAACTCGACGGGGTACACGGACCTCTGTCGGCCGAGCGCAGCAAAGCCATTCTCGACCGACTCAAGTCCACCGGCGCAGAAACCAACATCTTCGATGTGCACCTCGCCATCGAAGAATCCGTTGTCGGTAGCCCGCTAACGGAAGGAAACAAGGTCGACTTGCTGCAGGACGGCCCCACCACCTACCAGTCGATGATCAAAGCCGTGGAAGGTGCGCGCGACCACATCAACATGGAGACCTACATCCTCGACGATGATGAAGTCGGCCAGCGCTTCGCCGCCGCACTGATCGCTCAGCAACACAAAGGTGTGCAGGTCAATCTGATCCGTGACAGCGTCGGAACCCTCGGAACACCCTCAGCGTTTTTCTCTCGTTTGACCGAAGCGGGCATCAAGGTGCTGGAGTACAACCCGGTCAATCCGGCGACGGCCAAAGTGGGCTGGGACGTGAACCAGCGCGACCACCGAAAGCTGCTGATAGTGGACGGCCGTATTGCCTTTCTTGGCGGGATCAATATCAGCAGCGTCTATTCGGGGGGCTCGTTCAGCTCTCACTCGAAGACTCGCCCCAATGGTGATTTGCCCTGGCGCGATACCGACTTGCGCGTCGAGGGGCCGGTGGTTTCGGAACTGCAGAAGCTGTTCATCGGAACATGGACGGCCCAGAAAGGTGAACCGCTCGCCGCTCGCCACTACTTTCCGCCACAGGAGCGCAAAGGCACCGAGGTGGTTCGCGCCATCGGCAGCTCGCCAGATGAGCCGTTCAGCCTGATCTACGCGACGCTGATTTCGGCGCTGCATAGCGCGCAGACCGAGATATGGCTGACGAACGCCTACTTTGTGCCCGATCCGCAGTTACTAACAGCACTCAAGGAGGCGGCGGCCCGAGGCGTCGACGTCAAGCTGGTGCTGCCCAGCAGCACCGATTCGTCACTGGTGTTTCATGCCGGACGCGCCTACTACAGCGAATTGCTGAAGGCTAACGTCAAGCTTTACGAACGCCGCGACGCGCTGCTCCACGTCAAAACAGCAGTCATCGATGGTGTGTGGTCGAGTGTCGGCTCCACCAACTTCGACTGGCGCAGCTTTCTGCACAACGATGAAGTCAACGTGGTTGTGCTGGGCACCGAGTTCGGAAAGAAGATGCAGGCGGCATTCATGGCGGATCTGGCCAAGTCGAACGAAATCAAGCTGGAAAAGTGGCAGCGCCGCTCGCTCGCGGTGAAAGCCAAGGAGCAGATGGCGCGACTCTGGGAATACTGGCTCTGAGTCGAGTGGCGTCGCTGGGAGATGACATTTGCCTTATGCCAAGCGACGATAATCCTACGAACGACGACGTCGGCTGCCCACTCTGCAACCTCAGATCCCACTGGTCGAGACAGCCTTGCTCCGTAGATTCAATCAAGATAGTTTTGAGTCTATGGATTCAACGCAAGGCATAGAACATGGCAGTCCCCCTTCAGGAACAAACCTTTACCAAGGCCCAATGCGTCACCGGTCTGCGCGCCGCCGTCGGCATCCTCGAAAAATGGAGCGCCTCCAGCGATCAGGCCTGTCGCATCCTGCGCATCTCCCGAAGCACCTACACCCGCGCCCGGCAGCGCGATCCTTCGTGGTCCGTAGCGCTGGATTCAGACCAGATGCAACGCATCAGTTTTGTCCTTAACATCCACGCCGCACTGCGCCTGGTGTTTGATAACCCGGATAACGTTTACGGCTTCCCTTCGATGGCCAACCACAACGAGTTTTTCAATGGGCGCAGTCCGCTGGAGATCATGGCTCAGGGCGACATGATTTCCTTGTATGAAACCTTCAAGCGCATTGACGTGCTGCGTGGTGCGCAATGGTGACGGTGAACGAACTGGCAGAACTGGCCGGCGAACAGTTGCAGGCTTATCGATTGGTCAATTCGAAGTTTCCACCGATTGCGATGTTTGATGACGTGGCGGATGCGGACGAGTTTGAGGTGCTGTATCAGATTCAGGCGCTGACCAATCCCCGGCTGAAGAATGAAGTGGGTCATCTTGAGTTGATTGCGCGGGATCAGATCCCGTTCGGCATCCCTGGCTGCTCTTATGCGACGGCGCCGTTTACCCATGTCAACCCGGCGGGTTCGCGGTTCAGCGATGGCCGTTTTGGGGTGTTGTACCTGGCGGACTCCATGGACACGGCGTTAGCCGAGGTGCGGCATCACCAGAGCCTGTACTGGTCAAATGTCCCGAAACTTAACTATGAGCGGTTTGTGTTTCGGGGGTTGTCCTGCGCTTTCGTGGATGTGGCGATGAAAGATGCGGCCGCCATTGCACTGACTGATCCGGTTTATGACCCTGACGATTACACCCACTCGCGGCGCTTGGGCAAGTCCGTTAAAGAGGCGCGCTGTCCTGGCATTCGTTACCACTCGGTGCGGATGCAGGGCAGTTATTGCTGGGCGCTGATGACGCCCAAGCCGGTTTTATCAATCATTCAAACAGCGCATTACGAGATGGTCTGGAATGGTCAGGTCACCAGTATCAGCAAGATCAGCAAGATCAGCAAGATCAGCAAGATCAGCGAAGCCTGAAGCTTCTGGACCGGGCCTTTCGCATTCATTGCCTGCGTCGATAGTCACCATCAACTCAATGAAGTTCTCATAAAAAATCCGCGGCGTACCATCGGCTCCATACCCAACAACTACACCCCGGAGCACACCCTCATGAAACGCCAACTCCTTCTCAGCATCGCTTTCTCGGTTTTTGCAGTTAACGCTTTCGCCGCTTCTTCTGCTCACCCGGTTGTCGCTGAAGGCGGCTCGGATCGTTTGATTGAAAGCCGCGTTGCTGAAGGTGGTTCCGACCGTCTGATCGAGAATCGCGTCGCTGAAGGTGGTTCCGATCGTTTGATCGAAAACCGCGTCGCTGAAGGTGGTTCCGATCGCCTGATTGAGAACCGCGTTGCCGAAGGTGGTTCCGACCGTCTGATCGAAAACCGCGTCGCGGAAGGTGGATCCGACCGTCTGATCGAAAGCCGCGCTGCATAAATGAATGGCTTTACCGATGCACTCAACGAAAAGCCCGGCCTGATCAGCCGGGCTTTTTTACGCGTTCCATTTACTCAATGATCACGCATCGGCAGCTGATCCGGCCCATGCTCCATTTTTTCGTCTAACGTGAGTTGACGCGTTTGCGAGATCACTTCTTCGAACATCCTGGAGTTTGACTATGAAAACTATCGCTTGCTGGTTGACGACTGCGCTGTTGGGTATGGCGCTGTGCTCCTGTGTCGCGGTCGACGCCGGGAGCGGAGGCGCGGGCGAGATGGAAATTCGCTCGGGGAAAATCGAGCAGATTACGCAGACGCAGATGCAGACCAACCACGACAGCGGCGTGGGCGCCATATTAGGCGGCATCGGCGGTGTAGCTCTTGGCAGCCTGGTCGGCGGTGGCACCGGTCGGGACGTTGCGATGGTCGCCGGCGCGCTGGCTGGTGCGGCAGGCGGAAACTACGCGGAGAAGAAAAAATACGATCAACCGAAGGACGCACAGCAGATCATCGTGCGGACCAACAGCGGCGTATTGGTTTCAGTGACCCAACCCATAAACCCGGCGCTGACCAAAGGCATGAACGTTTATGTCGAGGGTGCCGGTAGCGAAGCGCGGGTGGTGCCACAAAGTTAGTCCTGTGTCGCAGACCCCAGCCGCAAGGTGCCCTTGCGGCAGACTTCCCGCTACACCGTTTTACCCAGCGCAGCATCGATCATCAGACGCACGCCCCGCAGCACCTGAGCCGATACTTCCGGCCGCGCCTTCGTCGTGGCCCGTGCAAACGAGAGCGCGCCGACCATGGCCGCAACGATGCCCATGGCGATGGCCAACGCGTCGACATCCGGATTGTTGACGGCGACCCTGCGCTCAAACGCCCGCACCAGCACCCTGTAACCCTCGGAGAACTTTGCGCTGATCGCCAGATCCTGGCGGCCGATAGCGCTACGTGTCGCAAGGTGGCGACTGGGGTTCGGTGATCGCCGACGCCATGGGACGCCAGGCACCGCCCGGCTTGCTGGGGATCCATGTGAACATGCCGGCCACCGTGCCAGCCGATGTCGCCAAGGCGATCAACGACGGCACCCCGCCTCCCTCTGGTCTGTCGGCCAAGGAGACCGCGGCCTATGAGTCGCTGAAAACCTTCTTCGGCAAAAACGCGGCCTACGGCGCCATGATGAGCACCCGGCCACAAACCGTCGGCTACGGCTTGTCGGATTCACCCGCAGGCTTGGCCGCGTGGATGTTCGACAAATTCAACCAGTGGACCTACAGCGGCGGCGACGCGGAAAAATCCCTGACCAAGGACGAGATCCTCGACGGTATTTCGCTGTATTGGCTGACCAACAGCGCGATCTCTTCCGCTCGCCTGTACTGGGAAAACAACACCAACAACTTCAACGCCGTGGAACAGAAGACCCGGGATATCAAGATCCCCGTCGCCGTGACAGTGTTCCCCGGCGAAATCTATCAGGCGCCGAAAACCTGGACCGAGCGCGCCTACCCCAACCTGATCTACTTCAACGAAGTCGATAAGGGCGGCCATTTCGCAGCCTGGGAACAGCCTGAGTTGTTCGCCAACGAACTGCGTGCAGCCTTTCGCTCCTTGCGCTGAAAGCTACACTGCACGGGCCTGCCCATTGTTTTGATGGGCAGGCCGCATCCCGTTTTACATCATTCCATGCACCGTTTTGGCGTGATCCGGATCTCCCGATGCAGGTTGTCTCCGGTGAGCTCGTCGGCGCGCCACGCGGGTTCTTTGCCTGCACTCAACTCGACAGGGTATGGCCCGGTCGGTGCCAAGGCGGCCTGTGCCCGAGCGATGAAAGCATCGGCGTTTCGGGTGTAGAAGGTCCACACGCGCCGTTTCTCACCGGTGACCGTGCACACCAACTTCGCTAACCCCTTCTCCTCCACAGCCGGCTGTATCAGGGCTTGCATTTCATCCATCCGGACCAGGTCCCGGGACCTTGGCCGGACAGTCTTGGAGACGTATTTCCAGGTGACCCTGATTTTGAACGGCAACGCCTGCTTTTCAGTCGCGGATATCGACGGAGTCACATCGAAGGTCATGGGGCCTTCTCTGTCTGGAAAATCGGACAGCTGAAAGTCATCTTCAGCCGGCTCGGCGAGTTCTTGTTGCTGGAAAGAAGGCCCGATATCTTCGAAAATCACCTTGTATGCCAAGGCTTTGTCGAATTCCCGATCCTGCACACACGTATCGTAGGCCACGCTGTTGACCGGGCCGTCATCCAGGCAGGGGTCGCGATAGACCGGACTGACCGATGGGGGCGAACTGGAACACCCGGCCAGGAGCACGCTTGCCAGTACCGATAACCAAACCAGGGGCGATACGGTGGTGAATGTTTGAGGCGCGAGGGTGTTGACGTGATTCAAAGTACCGTCCTTGGAGGGTGTGACGAACAATGGTGGGGGTTTTCTATTGAACAGCGAGAAGCGGCCGTCTTTGCGTTTGATAGGTATCGGCCCGGATCACAGGCAGTTTAGGGATAGCCCGTGTCATGGTGCAGAAGACCGCGAGCTCATCGTATTGCGTTTTCGTCGTGCCTCTTCATCCTCCGCCAGTGCCTGACGCACCAGTGCCCGAGCCGCCCAGGCGGCGGCGCCGAGTGACTCTTCGACGCTCGCGCGACTGATATCGCGCACGGCGATCAACGCCTCGGTGCCCATGACGATCGACAGCGCCTGCTTCAATCGCTTTCGCGCCCGGGGTGAAAGCACGTCCTTCAGCGAGTCGACAATCGGTTCGATGTAGCTCATGCGTCGGCCCGGTCGCAGGGGTGCCTCACGGGATTCGTTTTCGAGCCACACCGTCATGAACGAACGCTCCATCACGTGCAGGCCGATCTCGTCGTCGATCAAGAGCTTGTTCAGCGCGTTTGCCGCCAGACCGATGCCCTTTACCGGATCGTCCCCCGGCCGCCAGATCTGCTCCAGCGGCGTCATGTCACGGTCTGCCGCCGTCTCGCTGATCAACGCCTCTGTCGAGGGAAAGTAACGATATGCCGTGGCGCGCGACACCATCGCGCGCTCGGCCACTTGCGCAACCGTCGGGTTATGGCCCTCGTCGCGCAAGGCGACGGCGGCATCGATCAGCGCCTGTCGCGTTCGGCGCTTCTGGTTGTCGCGGCCCTGATCGCCGCTACCGCTGGACGGGCTTGACTTCGAATTTATCATGGAAGAAATGAGACCCTGTCTTGTCGTGAGACACGAGTCTCATAATGGACACTCGATATCCAACCAACAAGAGGTCGCCCACAGGACCGTTTGGCGACTTCACTTCAATTGTTTTAGCAACTGAACGCGCCTCAGGGCGCATGAGGTGAATGCCAGAATCACACACCCCGTTCGCGGACCTGATTTCGGCTCGCAGCCCTCTGCTTTGCTATCGGCGTGACGCTGGGCGTGGTGATGGGCGCTTCCGGCGACCACTCGCTCTTCGCGGTACATGCCCATATCAATGATTGGCGTTGCCTCCCTCCTCATCGGTTGCAGTGTGCTGCTGTTTGTGTGGCTGGTGTTCTCGCGCATCGGTGCGACGGCCGTGTACTTGAGCAGCCCGACAGGCGAATCGCGCCTGTCTTGACGCGCTAAACAAGTCGCCGCTTTTTGGGCAGCGTATCGGTCTGGGGTGATTCGGCCTCGGATCGATTGCTGCCTCCGACATTATCCGACGGCGGTCCGATCAAGCCAGTGTCTACGATCGGCGTCGCACCGCTCCAAGCGTGCACGGCATTACGCTGGACGCGGCACACTTGATAATAAATCTCATATGCTTATAAATCCCATTACGGAATCAATTTCTATTGCGTATGATACGGATTCTCAATAACAGCAAAACCAAATGAGTGTCCGCATGACCGCCCCAATCTCCCCGTGTACACAAACCTTCGTGACGCCGCGCTTGCCTTCGACCCTGCGCCCCCTGGCGCTCGCAGTGCACATGCTGGCAGCCGGTATCGCCATCACTGCGCCCATCGTGCAGGCGGCGGAGCAGACTGAGCAGACGGAGACTGGAAGCTCTGTGACCTTGGCCCCTATCGCGATCACTGAGACGGCCATTCGCGAACGTAGCGCCGTCACCGAAGACACCAACTCCTACACGACTGAGGCGGCACGCACGGCCACGCCGTTGAGCATGTCGCTGCGGGAGACGCCGCAGTCGGTCAGCGTCATCACTCAGCAACGCATACAGGACCAGGATCTGCATACGATCCTCGACGTGGTCAACAATGCCACCGGTGTGTCGGTCAACCGCTACGAGACCAGCCGGGCGCAGTTCAACGCCCGTGGTTTTGAACTCAACTCGCTGATGATCGATGGCGTGCCCACCATCTACGAGCAGCCATGGAGTTCGGGTGAAATTTTCAGCAGCCTGGCCATGTATGACCGCGTTGAAGTAGTACGCGGCGCCAACGGTCTGATGACCGGTGCCGGCGATCCATCCGCGTCCATCAACATGGTGCGCAAGCGCGCCAACAGTAAAGACCTGAAGGGTTCTGTAGAACTGAGCGCCGGCACCTGGGACACCTATGGTGTCGAGGCCGATGTGTCCACGGCGCTGAACGAGGAAGGCACCGTTCGCGCGCGGCTGGTCGGGGAGACCAACGAGGGCGACACGTGGATCGATATGAACTCGAACAAGCGCCAGACCCTCTACGGCACGATGGATATCGACCTGACGCCCGACACCACGCTCTGGTTCGGCTTGAGCCGGCAAGAAAGCAACGCCGACTCGCCGATGTGGGGTGGCCTGCCAGTCTGGTACGCAGACGGCGGCCGCACCAACTGGAGCCGCTCGAAGTCAACCTCCGCCAAATGGAGCAAGTGGGACACGACCTACGAGACCTACTTCGTCAATCTTGATCACACCTTTGCCAACGACTGGCAAGTCAATCTGAGCTACAACCGTGGCGAGCGCACCGGCGACTCTTCCCTGCTGTACCTGTCCGGCAACCCAGGCAGGAACGGCAGCTCCGGGATGTTTTCGTTCCCGGCGACCTACAAGACCGAGACCACCCAGGATGACTACGGCATCCGCTTCAATGGTCCGTTCTCATTCCTGGGTCGTGAGCACGAATTGGCCTTCGGCTATGTGGACAGCAAGCAGAAGTTCGACGCCGATTCACTCGACGCGCAAACAGGCTTTGACGGTGTCGCCGATTTCGATTCCTACAACGGTAATTTCGCAGAACCGGTATGGGGCCCGAGGACCGACTAAGGTTACAGCGAGACCCGCCAGAAGGGCCTGTACGCAGCAACCCGCCTGAACGTGACCGACGATTTGAAAGTGATCCTTGGTGCGCGTGAGAGCTGGTACGAGAAGACCAGTGATGACATCTTCTCGGAAGTGAGCAAGACCGATGTCGATCATGAGCTGACGCCCTATGCAGGTATTGTCTACGACCTCACCGACAACCTCTCGGCGTATGCCAGCTACACAGAAATTTTCCTGCCGCAATCGGTACGCGACCGCAGTGGCCAGGAACTGGAGCCGATCGTTGGTGAGAGCACTGAATTGGGCCTCAAGGGTGAGTACTTCGGTGGCCGCTTGAACGCCTCCGCGGCGGTTTTCCAGATCAAACAAGACAATCTGGGCCAGAACACCGGCGTGCTGATCGATCCTTCAAACCCGGTCGGCGGCTTCGCCTACGAGGCAAGTGAAGGCGCGACCAGCAAGGGTTTCGAGCTGGAAGTTTCCGGCGAGCTCGCGACGGACTGGAATGCATCGGTGGGTTACACCCAGTTCACGGCCGAAGATGCCAACGGCGACGACGTCAACACGCTGTACCCGACCAAGTTGCTGCGCACCTTTACCACTTACCGCCTGCCAGGTGCTTTCAACAAGCTGACCATCGGCGGCGGGGTTAACTGGCAGGATTCGATCTACACCTACGCCCTCAATCCGGCCGGCAATTCCGAGAAAATCCAGCAGGATGCCTATGCCCTGGTCAACCTGATGGCTCGCTACGAGTTCACCGAAAACCTCTCGGGCCAGGTGAATGCCAACAACGTCACCGACGAGAAGTACTTCGACATCTTCGATGCCTACGGCGCCCTGACATACGGCGCACCGCGCAGCATTACGGCGTCGGCGAAGTACCGCTTCTAAGGCACCCGGTGGGTGACGCGGCTGTCCGCCAGCCAAGGTGCACACCACGAAGAAAGCACAACACCGGCCTTGCGCCGGTGTTGTGCTTTCTAATGAATAGGCCAATGCTCTCGTTTCGCCTGCTCCTGACTTCCGCACTCATTGACCGCTGTGTATCATCAGCCCCGGGCCGATGCTGCCCGCCGCTCGCTTCCGAAGGGAAAGGTGAAAGCATTGCTTCTCCCCCCAAATCCTGTCGCATCTCTTGAGAGCCGAGGTTTGGCAACGCGAGCACCAGAGTGCCTAGGCTACAGGAGGAACGATGTTTTCAATCGAACAAGCCAAGCAGATGGCCAAGAGGCTGCGTGCCTCGCTTGAGGCGCGCAATCAAGCCGCGTCTCACTCAACCGCGCTTGAACTGGTCGCGCATCAGTTGGGCTACAAGGACTGGAACACCGCGTCTGCGATGCTTTCCCAGGAACCTGACCAACACGCCATTACCTTCGATAAAGCCATCCCGATATTGCGGATGTTTGACGAAACCAAGGCGCGCGAGTTCTACCTTGATTTTCTAGGCTTCAGCGTCGAATTCGAGCACCGGTTCGAAGCGGATCTGCCGCTGTACCTGGGCATCAGCCGAAACGGTCTGCAGCTCCATCTTTCCGAACATCATGGCGATGCGAGCCCGGGATCGACGATATTTGTCCCGATGCACAATATCGAACTGTTGCGCGACGAATTACAGGGCAAACGCTACGGATACGGACGGCCAGATATCGTTCAGCAAGGTTGGGGGCAAGTGCTGGAAGTGTATGACCCATTCGGCAACCGCATTCGGTTCTGCCAAAGCTGATCCTGACTGGCGGGCTGGGGGTGACCCGGCCCGTTTGGCGCCCCCCTGAGAAATCAGTCAACCTTGATACTTGTCCTATCCTTCTATCCAACCCACAACGCCAGACACCGACATGGCCGCCTCAGAATCCACCCTCCTCGACAGCTGGCACCACAACGCCCACGCCTGGATCGAAGCCATCCGCAGCGGCGCCATCGAAAGCCGCCGCACGGTCACCGACCAGGCCATCCTGCTGGCAGTGCTGGGCCGCCAACCCGAGCGCGTGCTCGATCTGGGCTGCGGCGAAGGCTGGCTGTTGCGCGCGCTGGCTCAACGAGGCATCTCGGCAGTCGGGGTGGATGGCGATGCGACGCTGGTCGAGGCGGCGCGGGCGTCGGGGTCGTCGCAGGTGCATGTGGCGAGCTATGACGAGTTGGTGCAGGCGAAGGTGGACATCGGCCGCGACTACGACCTGATCTACGCCAACTTCGCCTTGTTGCACCAGGACATCATTCCGCTGCTCGCCGCCATGAACGCCCTGCTCGGCCCTGGTGGTGCGCTGGTGATTCAGACACTGCACCCGTGGGCTGTCGCGGCGGGCGACTATCAGGATGCCTGGCGGGAAGAGACCTTCGTCGGGTTCAAGGGCCAGTGGCAACCCATGCCGTGGTACTTCCGCACATTGTCCAGCTGGCTGAACGCGCTGGACATGGCCGGCTTTCGGCTGGCCGTCCTGCAAGAACCGCAGCACCCGCAAAGTCCGGTGCCGCAGTCGTTGCTGTTGATCGCCGAATGCGGGCAAGGTGCTGTTCAGACGGTCGATTGAACAACCGCGGCCTGCCGCCCCTTGAACGCCAGCGCAAAGCAGAAAAATATCGCGAGAGCGAACCCCGCCGGAAACAACCAGATGCGCTTCCAGTCATGGCTGCCCGTCAGCGCATAGTGGTCGGTCACCTGCCCTGCGACCCAGAATCCGATCAGCATGCCCAGGCCGTAGGTCGCCAAAGTAATGAGCCCTTGGGCCGAGCTTCTGAAACGCTCCGGTGCTTTGGCGTCGGTGTAAATCTGGCCGGACACGAAGAAGAAGTCGTAGCAGATACCGTGCAAGGCGATACCGGTAAACAGCATGAACGCCAGGTCGCCATTGTTACCGTAGGCGAACAGCAAATACCGTAAGGCCCACGCCAACATCCCCACCAAGAGCGCAATCTTGATGCCGAAGCGGTGAATGAACAGCGGCAGAAGCAGCATGAACAGCACTTCGGAAACCTGTCCGATGGCCATCTTCGCCGTCGGGTTGGTCACGCCGATTTCCGCCAGAAACGGATTGGCGTTCTGGTAATAAAACGCCAGCGGAATGCAGATCAGAATGGAGGCGATGAAGAACACCAGGTAACTGCGGTCCTTCAGCAAACTCAATGCATCCAGCCCGAGCATTTGCTTGAGGCCGCGGCGGCCCACCTCAGGCTTCAGTGGCGCGGTGCGTGGCAAGGTGAAGCTGTAGAAGCCGAGCACCAGAGACGCAATTGCCGACATCAGAAAGGTGTTGCGCAGCCCGCCTGACGAAATCAGGGCCTGGGAATCCCAGGCAAACACAAAGCTGATCACCACACCGGCCACGATCCAGCCGATGGTGCCCCACACGCGGATGCGGGAGAACTCGAGGGCCGGGTCGCTCATCTGCCGGAACGCCACTGAATTCACCAATGCCAAGGTCGGCATGTAGACCATCATGTACGCCAGCACAAACGGGTAAAACGTACTGAAGTCCGGCGCTCGATACAGCTGATACAGCAACACGGCCCCCACCAAGTGCAGCACCGCGAGGATGCGTTCGGCGTTGAAGAAACGGTCGGCGATCAAGCCGATCACAAAGGGCGCGATGATCGCGCCCCAGGACTGGGTCGAGAACGCCATGCCGATCTGCCCGCCGCTGGCACCCAGGTTACTGGCGAGGAACGTACCGAGGGTGACGAACCATCCGCCCCAGATAAAAAATTGCAGGAACATCATGGCGCTCAGGCGCGCGGTCATCGTCGACATAACAGTCACCGTCTTATTGTTTTTTTTGTTGGAGAGAGGAGCGAAAAACATCGTATTCAGGCGTCGGGCAACCCCAGCAATCGTCGATTGAAACCTTCGTCCGACTGCACGCTGGCGAAATCGTCGAAGGCCTTCTGCGTCTTGGTGATCATGTGCTGCGCGATGAACGCCGCCCCTTCTGCGGCGCCCTGGGCGGAGTCCTTCAGGCAACACTCCCACTCAAGCACGGCCCAACCGCTGAAGTCGTATTGGGTCAGTTTGCTGAAGATCGATTTGAAGTCGATCTGGCCATCGCCCAAGGAACGGAAACGCCCCGGCCGCTCGACCCAGCCCTGGTAACCGCCGTAGACACCCGAGCGCGCATCGGGCCGGAACTCGGCGTCTTTGACGTGAAACATGCGAATGCGCGCGTGGTAGCGATCGATGAAACCCAGGTAGTCCATTTGCTGGAGCAGCAGATGGCTGGGGTCATACAAAATCGCGGCGCGCGGATGGTGATCCACCGCTTCCAGAAAACGCTCGAACGAGGCGCCGTCGTGCAGGTCTTCACCGGGGTGGATTTCGTAGCACAGGTCGACACCGGCCTCCTCGAAGCAATCAAGAATCGGCAACCAGCGTTTCGCCAGTTCAGCAAAGCCTTGATCGACCAAGCCGCTGGGACGTTGCGGCCAGGGGTAGACATACGGCCACAGCAGCGCACCGGAAAAGGTTGCGTGGGCCTTCAAACCCAGGCGCTGACTGGCACGGGCCGCTAGCTTCAATTGCTCGATGGCCCATTCGGTCCGCGCCTGCGGCTGGCCGCGTAGGTGCGCGGGGGCAAAGTCGTCGAACAAGGCGTCGAACGCCGGATGCACCGCCACCAGTTGGCCTTGCAGGTGCGTCGACAACTCGCTGATCTCGACGCCCGCCTGGGCGCAGACAGCCTTCAATTCGTCGCAGTAATCCTGACTTTCGGCGGCGCGGGCCAGGTCGATGTATTGCGTGCCCAGGGTCGGCAACTGGATGGCTTTGTAGCCTTGCGACGCCGCCCACTGGGCAATATTGGCCAGTGTGTCGAAGGGTGCTTCGGCGGACATGAACTGCGCGAGGAAAATCCCCGGGCCGCGCAGGCCTGCTTGGGAAGTAAGTTTCACGGGTGAATGCTCCGGGCTCATTGAGGGCAGACCAGTTCGGTCCATTTCGCGTCACCACGATGGTTGGCAATCACGGTTTCGATGAAGGCCATGCCGCGCAGCCCGACGTCGATACCCGGTACGCCGGGGGCCGCGTGGCCGTCGACGTTGCTGCGAATCGCGTTGGCGAAATCGCCGTAGAGATTAGCCATGGCTTCCAGATACCCCTCGGGATGCCCGGCAGGCAGACGCATGCGCCGGGTCGCGGCGTCGCACAACCAGGGTTGGCCGACACCGGAACGCAGCACGCGCATCGGTTGATCCTGGGAACGATGGATCAGGCTCGACGGTTCTTCCTGACGCCATTCCAGGCCGCCCTTTTCGCCGTAGACGCGGATCTTCAACGGGTTCTCCTCACCCGCGCAGACCTGGCTGGCAATCAACACACCGCTCGCGCCGTCGGCCATCTTGAACAGCATCGCGGCGTCGTCGTCCAGTTGCCGACTGGCAATATGGGTATTCAACATCGCGCACAGGTGCTGGATGGGTTGGTCCGCCACGAATTCGGCCAATGAAAAGGCATGGGTGCCGATATCACCGATGCAGCCGCCCAACCCGGACTGTTCAGGGAGGTCGCGCCAGCCGGCCTGCTTGTTGCCCTGCCCCGCCACATCCTCGCTCAGCCAACCCTGGGGGTACTCGACAATCACCTTGCGCACAGTGCCGATTACGCCATCGCGAACCATCTGCCGCGCCTGCCAGACCATCGGATAACCCAGGTATGTGTGAGCCAGACCATAGAGGCGATCGCTGCGCTCAAGCACAGCCTTGAGCGGCAGCAACTCGGCCAGATTCAACGCCGCCGGTTTTTCACTGAACACATGAAATCCCGCACTCAGCGCCTGGCTGGCAATCGGGGCGTGCAGGTGATTGGGGGTGACAATGATCAGCATCTCCATGCGCTGATCGGCCGGCAGCGCGCGCTCGGCCTCCAGCATCTGCCGCCAGTCGCTGTAGCAACGCGAAGCGCACAACCCCAGCGCTGCGCCGGTGTCCTGATTGTTGCGGGCGTCGCGACTGAACGCGCCACACACCAATTCAAAACGGCCATCGAGCCCGGCGGCCTGACGGTGGGCCTGACCGATGAAAGCGCCCTCCCCACCACCGACAAAGCCCATTCTTATTTTTTTCACGGCAACACTCATCGCAACGCTTCTCTGTTTGAGGCGGCTTCCGGCGGCTTTTCAGGAATGCATCCGAAAGCCGATGTAACCGGTTACATCGTGACGGAAATTTAGGCCCTGTTTGACCAGGTGTCAAACCCCGGATGAATCGCTACGAACATTTCAGGGGTGGGCCGACCTGCGTTAAGCTCGCCGCTGCACAGTTCGATAACGAGGTGGTCTTGTCCAATATCCGCGAAGTAGCCAGGCTGGCCGGCGTCTCCGTCGCCACGGTGTCCCGAACGCTGAAGTCGCCTGAGCGCGTGCTCCCCGACACGCGCGACAAGGTCAACGCCGCCGTGGAAAAAGCCGGTTATCGACCGAACCAGATGGCAGTGCAATTTCGCTCGCGCAGAACCGGCAACCTGGTGATTCTGGTACCGACCATCGCCAACACTTTTTTCGCCAAGGTGATCAGCGGCGCGCAACAAGCCGCCCAACTCGCCGGGTATCGGCTGTTGCTGTGCGACACCCAGGGTCGCGAGGAAATCGAACGGGAATTTGCCGAATTGGTGTATGCCCATCAGGCCGATGGCGTGATCCAGTTGCGCGCCTATGACCCTTTCGAAGCGCCCTTCCCCAGCGCCGAATTACCGCCGATCGTCAATGCCTGCGAGGTGATTCAGGGCGGCCGTCATCCCACCATCAGTCTCGACAACCGCGCGGCCGCCAAGGCCATGACCGGACACTTGATCGACCTGGGCCACCGCCGGATCGGCCTGATCAAAGGCCCGAAGAGCAGCCCGCTGACCCGCGATCGCGTGGCCGGTTATCAGGACGCCCTGCAACAGGCCGGTATCACGTCGGATGCCGCGCTGATCTGCCATGGCGATTTCAGTCTGAAGGCCGGTCATGACGGCGCCGCCGCCATGCTGGAACTGCCCGACCGTCCCACCGCGTTGTTTTGCGAAAACGATGAAATGGCTATCGGTGCGTTGAAACGCATCAAGCAACAGGGCTTGCGCGTCCCGGAGGACATTTCATTGGTCGGCTTCGACGACATCCCCTTCGCGGCGTACTGCGATCCGCCCCTGACAACCATCTCGCAACCGGCCGAAACTTTTGGCCAGAAAGCCGTCGAGATGTTGATCGCGCTGATCGAGAAGAAACCGATCGAACAGCGGCATGTGGTGTTGCCGTTCAAGTTGACCTTGCGTAACAGCACGGCGGTTGTCAGGGAGCACTGACGGATTACCCAAGTGACCGCGCCCCGATTGCAGCGTTAAAATCCAAGGGGTTTGGTCCATCTGTTTGAGGAACCCCCGTTATGTCCAGTCTCGACACCTCCCTGCAAGACACCGCCGCGCCTGAAGGCGTTTGTTATGGCTGCGGCAGCAGCAATCCGCACGGGCTTCACATCAAGAGTTTCTGGGATGAAGATGGCGTGCATGTCATGGCCGAACACATGCCTGATCCCATGTATTGCGGCTGGCCGGATCTGGTGTACGGCGGATTGATCGCGATGCTGGTGGACTGTCATTCAAACTGGACGGCGATGGCCTGGCACTACCGGACGGAAAACCGCGAAGTCGCCAGCCTCCCCCGCATCAATTGCGTCACCGGCAACCTTGGCATCAAGTTCATCAAACCAACCCCGATGGGCGTAACGCTGACCCTGCGTGCCCGAGTGGAAGGTGATGTCGGGCGCAAAACACGCGTCATCTGCGAGGTCTACGCCGGGGACGTGCTTACGGCGGTTGGAGACTCCGTTTTTGTTCGCGTGGATACCGAACAATTGGCGGCGGTTGCGCACAGTCAGTAGCTGCCCTCTTCCCAGGACTGTCTGTTGGTACCGTAAATTACCAGGAGGTGTCATGAGCAACTTCCCAATCGTTGCCACGGTACTCTCGATGATATTGGGGCTCTCCGTCACTCGCCTTCTTCTGGGTGTGTTGACGGTGTTCCGCATCCGCCGCGCCGCTGCACCTGATTGGGTCGCGCTGGTCTGGGCCATCATGCTGTTTACGACACAGATGGAATTCTGGTGGGCCGTCAACGCGCTGCCTTCGATAAAAGTGACCTTTTCGTTTGCGGAATTTCTACTGCTCGTTCTGTTGGCGCTATCGCTTTTCGTATCTGCCGCGTTATTGCTTCCCAGTCGAAGTGAGGACGAGGAAAACGGGCTTCGCCTTTACTTCGAACAGGATGGCCGCTACGCACTTCTATCCCTGTCGACTTTTCTTGTCCTCGGGCTCTTCGTGAATGTCATTTTCTTTCAGGTATCGCCGGTAGCACTTTGGGGAGCCCTGGATGTCCTGATGATTATTCTTCCTGTCTGCGCATTCATTGCCAAATCGCGAAAAGCGTATTCGATAATAACGTTGATCTACGTGCCGATTAACGCGCTTGATATAGCCGTTTCACTGACCAACGAGGCGTTTCGCATGATTATTCCGAGCAATCGATGGTCAGGCAGCCAGCGAACGTGGCGAGTTTCAGGTCAACCACGCAAAACGAACCCGTTTTCCTACCGAGGAGCCCAGTGCATGTCCAGAATCTTCTCTCTGATGCTCGCCGGCCTGGTCCTGTGCACCAGCCAGGCGATGGCAGACACCCTCAATATCGGCGTGATCGGCGCCGGCAAGGTCGGCGGTACGCTTGGCACGCTATGGGTAAAGGCCGGGCACTCGGTGATGTTTTCATCACGCCACCCCGAAGAGCTGGCGGACCTGGTCAAGACGGCTGGCCCCAACGCTCGGGCCGGCACGGTCGGCGATGCCGCTACATGGGGCGATGTGATCGTATTGAGTGTTCCCTACGGCGCAATGCCGGTGCTGTCCGAGCAGCTTAAGGGCAAGCTGGACGGCAAAGTACTGTTCAGCACCAGCAACCCCTTCAGTGGCCGCGACGGGGACGTCGGGCGCAAGGCGCTGGATCTGGGTGTCGCCTCGGCGGACCGGCAATATCTGCCCGGAGTGCACCTGGCGCGGGCGTTCAACGCCATTGGCTTCGCCTCAATGAAAGACCTGTCGGGCAAAGACAAGGCGATTCCTGTTTTCGCCGACGATGCCCAGGCCCGGGATGTCGGTGCGCGGCTGGTCCGCGACGCCGGATTTGTACCGGTGCTGTTCCCGCTGTCGCGTGCCAATGAAGGTTTGCCGGGCGGCCCGCTCAGCGGCGTGTGGAGTGAGGCCGAACTCAAGCAAAAGCTGGGGAATTAACGCTATGAAACTCGCTGCATTTTGAAACCGATACAAGCCCAGGCCCAACACCGTCTAATCTGAATAGAGCACGACCGCAATCACGCCTGCAGCCTCTTGATACAGGGGAAATGGGATGACCGTTGAAACAGCGCGCCAATGCTCGTCATGGGTCATACCCTCCCTGCTCGCCATCAGCCTGGCGCTGATCCCGGGATGTTCTGACAAAGCTTCCACCGCTCGCTATGCAACCTCAAGCGTAGGCTCCGCCTGCTATGCCAAAGCGCTCCCCACCGCCGGCGAGGGTGGTCTGGCCTGGGGCACCACCTTGAGCATGGCGCGCAAAAAATCCCTGGATAATTGCATCCGCTATGCCGGCCGATCCGGTGGCACGCCGAACACCTGCCAAGTGGTGTTGGCGGAGTGCAGGCATTGAAACCTATGCAAAGCCGAGGAACGACAGGACAACCACGACGACCACCACTAACCCGACGATGTAGATGATGTTGTTCATAAAACCTACCTCTCAACTAGAACAGGACTGCGGCACGAGCGCTTACAACTACACGGTAGTGCAGCTTTGCCCGCAATGCCATTCAACAAGAGGCGATTGGGCCAGACAGTTTCCCTTGCTCACGGACTAAAGCCGAAAGTGTTGTTGCATGGCATGAGAGAGCAGATTCACCGCTTCATCGGATTCTGAAGACAGCGATCGGATAAACACGACCGCATGCTCCGCGATGACGGGCAAACCGTCGAGGATCTGCATTTTTTCTGTCACGCGGGCGCGGTCTATCAGACTGATCGCCAGACCGGCCTCCACGCAGGCGCTGACGGCTTGGTTGGACGGACTTTCCAACACCACGCGCAGCCTGCGGCCGCTTTGTTTGAGTGACGCCATCATGGCTTGCCGATAAGGACATTGTGCCGCATGCACGGCCAGTGGCAGCGGATCCGTCGAGGTCAGCGCTTTGTTTGCCGGCCCCACCCAGACAGGGGTGGTAGCGACAAGAATTTGCGCCTGCGCAGTCAGTTGCCCCTTGGGTTGGGCAATCACAGCGGTCTGAAGCTTTCCACGTTGGACTTGATCACGCAGCGAGTCGCTTGGCGCTGTCTTCAACTCCAGCACCACGTTGGGCCAGGCTGCGGCGAACGTCGGCAGGATGTCGCGGATCACATGGGCGGCGTATTCGTCGGGGACACCAAGGGTAATGCGTCCCGCCAAATGGGTGCCATGCAGGTCGGCCAACACCCGGTCATGGGTGCTCAGCAGTTCTGTCGTCGACAAGAGCAAACGCTTGCCCAGCGCGGTCAGGGACACTGACTGATTGTCGCGATTCAGCAAACGGCCCCCGGCTACCGCCTCAAGCCGCTGGATGTGCACACTCACAGCCGCCGGGCTTTTATGGAGCTGCTCGGCCGCCGCGCTGAATTTCCCAACCCGCGCCACCGCATGAAACGTGCGTACCAGCTCGATATCGAGTATCGCCGTCATGGTTTACTCATCGTGAATGACTGCTGCACTTTATTTTGATTTATTAGATTAGGCTGATTTCGTAGCCTGTGGCAATGAACCAGCACACACCGATGCCCTGTCACCAACAAGCCACCCCTGCCTGGCGCCGGACGATGCCACTGCCGCTGCTCGAGGCGGCATTGATTATGACCTGGAGTTCCGGGTTTGTCGGCGCGCGATTCTCGATCGACTACGCGCCCGCGTTGTTGGTGGTGTTTTGGCGCTGCGTCGTGGTCACGCTGATCCTGTTGCCTTTCGTCGCCAGGCAATTGCGGCAAGCCTCACCGGCCGTGTTACTGAAAAATGCCGGTATCGGTCTTCTGGCCATGGCCGGCTATCTGGCCGGCGTCATACAAGGCATCGCCCTGGGCGTACCGGCGGGCCTTGCCGCGATGTTCGCCAACCTGCTGCCGATGGCTGTCGCGCTCCTGGCCGTTGGGGTGCTTGGGCAAAAACTGCACTGGCAAGTCTGGGCAGGACTGGGCGTCGGCCTGGTCGGGGTTGTGGTGGTGACGCTTGGCGCACTGGCGTGGGGCCATGCACCACTCTGGGTGTATGGCCTGCCGGTGCTCGGCACCCTTTCGCTCGCCGTCGCGACACTCTGGCAGAAGCACCTACCCGCCGCTGAATCACTGGACCTGCTGCCCAACCTGTGGCTGCAATGTTGTGTGTCAAGTTTTGCATTCGCCCTGATCGAGGGCACGCAAGGTAGCCTCGCGCCGATACCCAGTACGGGGTTTGCCCTGAGCATACTGTGGACCGTGGGATTGTCTACGCTAGGCGGCTATGGGCTTTACTGGGTATGCCTGCGCCGCGCGAGCGCCACCCGAGTCACCAGCGTCTTGTACCTGAGCCCGCCCGTTACGATGCTTTGGGCCTGGGCCATGTTCAACGAACCGTTGTCTTGGCAAATGGTGTCAGGCATGGCGGTGTCCGGGGTCGGAA
Organism: Pseudomonas sp. LBUM1669; assembly: GCF_059695705.1. Lineage (NCBI taxonomy): Bacteria > Pseudomonadati > Pseudomonadota > Gammaproteobacteria > Pseudomonadales > Pseudomonadaceae > Pseudomonas > Pseudomonas sp. LBUM1669. The sequence goes on from NZ_CP166784.1 coordinate 3,852,870, forward strand.
TCTGGATGGTGGTGCGGTCGGAGGCCCGGCAAGCCAATCAATTCGTAGTGGATATGCTCTGAGTCAGGCCGATTAGTACCGAAAGGTGGCCTGCACTGAAACTCCATTCGCACTATTGTCGTAATTGGCGCTGTATTCCGGTTGAACACCGGAGTTGTTCGACTGCTTTACTGAGACTTTGGAATCCCAGAGGTAACCGTAAGCAAAGTCTATCGTCAGATCGGAATTCGGCGAATACGCACCACCCAAGGTCACGGCCTGGCGATTCCCAACGGGAATGCGCACGCTGCGATCGGCATTCCTGATAGGCGATGGATCATAGGCGTAGCCCGCGCGCAGGAGCCATTGCTGGTTCACTTGATAGGAGGCGCCAACTGCGGTGGACCAAGTGTCGCGCCAGTTCATTTCTTCGATCACCGTGCTCATGCCAGCCGCCTGGCCCACGGGGGAAAGACCGCTGTTGACTGCCTCGACTTTCTGGATCCGGCTCCAACGTTTCCAGGTGGTTCCCAGGTATCCCGTCCAGCGATCATTGAAATGATGGGTGATAGACGTGTCCACGGATTCGGGCATCGTGAGGTCTATCTTGTTGTCATAATTTCCGTCCAGCGGGATAACGCTCGGGGAGCCGGAAACCTCAGTATGCCCTTCGAGTTCGTAGTCCACCTTCGAGTGATAGTTAATCCCCCAACTGGTAGCCTCAGTAAAGTCAACCAAGATGCCTACGTTGTAGCCAAGTGCAGTGTCATCTCCTTTGATGGTGACCAGTGTGTCCTCGCCGTTGTTCAGGGCGCCAGTGGCCAGGTAATTTTGAAGCTTTGCATTAAAACGGTTTATGGTCGGTCCGCCACCAATGGACACGTAATCATTGATCCGCCAGGCAATGGTGGGCTGAAGGGTTACTTCCTTGGTCGTGCTATAGGAGCCATGGTAGCGACCCTGAAAAGAGCTCTCGTAATCATTGATCAGACCACTCGGCGCATAGAGGCCAAGACCAATCGAAAAACGATCATCAAGTGGCGTCGACATATAAGCGAAGGGCACGACTCCCAAAGGTACCGAGTCCCCTTTATTCGTGCCTGCGACACTGCTCTGCGCATCACTGATGTCGTCGCTCACCGAGACGACCGCGGCCCCGCCGGAAATCTCAGTACGTTTCAATTTGGTCAAGCCTGCGGGATTTCCAAAGATAGTGCTGGCGTCCAGTGCAGAAGACGACCTTCCCGCATAAGCAGTTCCCGCACTGCTTGCACTTTGTTCGTTTAACGCAATGCCATTGGCGCTTGCAATGGTAGAGGCGCTGAGTAGTGCGATGGCACTGCTGAATTCAATCCAGACTGCACACTTACGCTGAGTAGAAACACTCGGGATCAGACGGTTATTCAGTTTCATTTTCCACCTCATGTTTATTGTTTTTGTTGATTGCACCAGGCAAGGCTTCGCCTTTTCGTGCACTTTTCAGTGCCAGTTGGAGTGGATCGATGTTGTGTCAAACACCCTGGCTGAATAGCGCCAGGGCATGACTGCCGGACTTACAGATTGCGAATCAGGAACTCAATTAACCCACTCAACTTGAAAGCTATAACGTCCCAAGAGTGGAGCCAGGACTTCCTGGTCAGTTCCGGCCCTGACACAGGCAACCTGCCCACGACGGTTATCCTGCACGACTTCAACAGCAATATCCGAGAGCCCCAGGCGCTCCACTTCCTGCTGGACGACTCTGGCGATCTCCCGCTGTTGCAAAGCGGGCTTGAATATCTTGCCCACGGCAGTCAGTGGCAACGCGTCAAGGATTTCGATGCGTTTGGGCACGGCTGCCCGCTCGCTGATGTACAGATGCGCGAATGCCTCAAGTTCTTCGGCGTTGCACACTTGCCCGGGGCGCAGTTGAACGTAGGCGACCGGCACCTCGCCCGAGTAGGCATCGGGGCTGCCGATGGCAGCGGCCAGGGCAACAGCGGGATGCGCCTGCAGAGCCTCTTCAATTTGCTTGGGATCGATGTTGTGGCCGCCACGGATGATCAACTCCTTCTTGCGTCCGGTCAGCCAGAAGTAACCCTTCGCATCCTGGCGACCCAAATCACCCGTATTCAGCCAGCGCTGACCGTCGATATCGATCCAGAGGCCCTGGTTATGACGCTCCTCCAGATAGCCCTCGAAGAGGTTCGGACCACTGATCGTGATGAGGCCGATCTCATCCACGTTGGCGTCGCGCAGGTACTCTCCGGAATCGTTGAGCAAGACCGCGCGCATATTCTGGTAGGCGATCCGTATCCCGATGGAGCCGATATGGCGCTCGCCATGGGGCGGATTGATTGACGAGACGCAGGCGCCCTCAGTCAGGCCGTAACCTTCAAGGATTTTCACCCCGGTACGGTTCTCGAACTCTCGGAAAAGCTCAGCCGGCATGGGGGCGGCGCCACACATGGCAAAGCGAAGACTCGAAAGATCGCGGCCCTGCCATTCATTTTGCAGAAGTGCGGCATAGACAGTAGGCACGCCGGAAAAGAGGTTGATACCGAAGTGCTCGACCATCTCCCAGAATCGCGGGATCACCCCCTCGCCACGATACCCCTGAGGCGTCCCGAGGATCACATGGTCGCCTTGAGTCCAAGGCATCAGTCCAGTCACAAGCTGGCCATTGACATGAAACAGCGGCAGGCCACAAAAGATAACCTGGCCACCGCTGCGTGGCTGCAAGTGAGCGGCCACGGCCCATGCATTGAATACTTCAGAGCCATGGGTTCGCGCGGCGATCTTGGGAAGTCCGGTGGTGCCGCCAGTACAGATATAAGAGGAGCACTCATCCTGACGGATTCGCCGACCGCTCTTCAGGCAGGTTTGCGGCTGCGTATTCATCAGCGATTGCCAATCATGGATCGCGATACCGCTGTGTAGGTCTCGTTCCTTAAGTGCCATTGTTTTCAGGATCCCGCGCACAGGTTCGGCGACATAGGGCTCCATACTGACCCAAACGACCGACCTGACCGCGGGTACCTGATCCAGCTGCGAAGCCAGTTTGGGCCACAGATCGCTGCCTGGAGTCGGCGCGAGTGTCACCACCACGGTGGCCTTCGCGGCATTCAGCAAGCCAGCCATCTGCTTGGCCTCAAGCAGAGGGTTGATCGCCATGACGATCCCCGCCGCCTCCCCGCCCCATACCGTGAAATGGGTTTCCGGCAGATTGGGCAAAACAAAGGCAATCACCTCACCCGGTGTTATGCCCAGGTCATGGAAGGCATTTGCCGCGCGGGTGATATCCGCGAAAAGCTGTGAGTAGTTCCACTCGTGGGTACCCTTGAAATCGGCGGCATCGGCGAAGAAGCTCAGCGCCGGTGCCTGGGGGGTGCGCTCGGCTGCCTGACGCAGCGCTTCATAAGTGCTGCAAGCCAGACCACGCTCCGACAAGGGGACTCGTTCAAGACTTTCGATGTCATTCAGGGTCTGCACAACCATCAGGCTTCCCCCACGACTCGGTTGCGTTGTACGCCGAGGTCGACCACACCATCGGCGCTGCGAATACGCGCCTCGACCACGTCACCGGCCTTGAGGTACTGCGTCCGGCCCTCTTGTGCCTTGAGGAAAAGCTTCCACTTGGTGGCTTCGGGCAGCAGGGCTGCAATGCGCATTTTGCCGGGCGAAGGGATCGTTAGTGCGCAGCCGGCAGGCGTACCAGTGGCGATCAAGTCTCCAACAGCGAGATCTTGCAAGGCGGAGAGTTCGGTCAGGGTTTCAGCCGGGCCGTAAACCAGATTTGCCGTATTGTCGTTCTGTCGCACCTGGTCGTTCACCGTCAGGCGCAGCTGCAGTTCTTTCAGGTAATGAATGTTCGAGGCATCCAGAAGGCACAGGTACGGGCCGACCGGGCCGAAAGTGCGGTAGCTCTTGCCCTTGTAGAACTGCATCTGGGGAATCTGAATGTCACGCGCCGAGTAGTCGTTGACAATGACGACGCCTGCAATGAACTGATGCAGATTGGTGTCGGTGACAGCAATAGCGCCGGTGATCGAGCGTTTCATCACGAGGCCCAGTTCAATCTCGTAGTCAAGAAAACGCACGTGGCGCGGCTTGATCAGGTCGCTGTCAGCCGCCACCAGGCAACTCGTCGCCTTGGTGAAGATCATGTTGAATTTCTTCGCATCCGGGTCCATGCCTGACTCGATCATGTGCTGACGGTAATTGGCACCCTGGCAGACGAACTGCTGGTTACGGGTTACCGGCGACAGTAGTTTTACTTCGCCCTCTTCCAACTCCGAACCTTTCAGTTGAGCGAGGTCATCGAGACTGTTCTGGCGAATGAAGTCACCAGTAGTTTCAAAAACACCGGGGACAACCGTGATACGGCCCTGGCGAAGCACGCCCCAGTGGATACCGTTCTCAAATTCAAAGCGGACTACGTGTACAGCAGACATTGAAGGTACTCCTGGAGCGGCGTTTGTCCCGCGTTCGGTGGCGCGGGAACTGTGGTGTTGTTCTGAAACGGGGCTGGTAACGGTGTAGACCCACGCACCGCCAGCGATCAAAGCACCGGCTTTAAGCACGTCCCGCCGGCCAAACCGGGTTGAGTTGTTCGACATGGCGGCAGCTCTAGCCAAACATCCGCATCAGCGTGATCAACTTGCGAATCGTTAAATCCGGGCTGCGTCGCAGGTTGCGGATCAGCAGAAGCACATTGGTCAGGTTCATCTTGGGTTTGGTAAAACTCTTGGGCATGCGCTGCCCCCACTGCGCCATTGCCTCGGGGCTGACCGGATGAATGCCCGTAGGCCGAGTGGCCGTGAAAAGATCCCCGTCGCAGTAATGCTCGTGCTTGTCGCCCCAAGGGTCTTGCCAGTAATCGAAGATCTGACTGCCCAGAATGTGCCGGCCGATGCCCCATGAGTGCGCCCAGCCCTGCTCCCGCAGGACGCGCTGCCCCATACCCACGGCGTCTGCATCGACGACTTCATAGGCGCTATGGCTGTAGGTGGCCATGAACCCTTGCGCAATCGCGAGCGTATGGTGATCCGCGGGAATATCACCGAGATCAAGGCGCATGAAAGTGACAATAGGCGTGCCGTCGGGGAGTACCTGAACATCGCTGGGAATAAACCCGAAATGCTGCGTGTACCAGGCACAGGTCGCCTGATAGTCGGCCACTTCAATGACGATGTGGCCAAGCTTGAGGACTTCAGGGGGAGCAATCGGCGGGCGCTGCGTGGCGTTGATTCGCGGTTGTTCCTGCGCCAGATTCCAGTTGAGAGGAGCTCTATGGGCCAGCGTCTTGCACGGCGTCTGGTCGCAGACAGCTTCCACAATGAAACCGGAAGGATCCGTCAGCCTGACGTAATAACCTTTACCGGGATGTTCCGATTTCTCGACCGATGACGCACCCGGGATTCGAGTGAGCTTTTCCAGTTCGTCCAGGGACTGCACTGCAAGTCCGAACCCTATAAAACGGGCATTTTCGGCGCGTTGGACACGGTAACAATAGGAAGTGGCGTCGGTGGCCCGCATATAGAGCGTATCGGCCTCTTGCCGACTTACCGTCAGGCCGAAGTCAGTCAGGAAACGCGCCGCCTCATTCAAGTCCGGCCGCTGGAAGATCAGGTGCGTCAGATCCTGGGCCTTTACCGTCGGCTGCGGATGCCGGGCGGGCTGTTGCGTCGCCAACCGGTGCAATTCGATTTTGTTGTTCATTGTTGTTGTTTTCCGGTTTTTTGGGCAAAGCTGTCCCGAACCCCTGAAAACCCGGGGGTTTTGCCAATTAAGTCAGTTACGAAATCAGTCGAGAGATGGAAGTGCCGGCAACTCTTTGGTCGCCAACGCACGAGCCTCCTCTGACGGCACACCCAATGCCCGCAATACCAGCTCGGCGGTATCAGAGCCCGACTCGCGCCACGTTCGGTGCCCTTCCAGCACCAGGAAAATCGAGCCAAGCACGCTGCTCGATATCAACGTCAGTACCGAGAGCAATTGCTCCTGCGCAAACGTGTAGCGCCCAGTGGCAAGCCCGCTCAGAAGATCCTTGGTCGCCTGGCTGCTGAACATTTCGCGCAACGCCGAATTGCTCATGGCGAATTTATGGATGAACGCGCCCCACTGGGAGTCTTCGTGCGCTCGGCGAATGAAGAATCGAATGCCATTTGCAAGGCGATGAGCGGGATCCGATAGGGAGTCGAAGCTCTTGTTGACGCGCTCATGCATCTCCCTCGCGAGATGGCTGGCGACCGCCTCGAACAGGCTTTCCATGCTGTCTATGTTGCTATAAACCGTTCCGCGCGCGACGCCTGCCTCTTGCGCGAGGTCAAGGATGTTCACTTGTGAGGTGCCTCTCTCGGCGAACAAGCGAAAGGCAGCTTGATGTATACGGCGCTGTGTCGGATTCAGGGATTCCACGGTTCTCTCTCCAGGATTACCTTATAGAGCAATTGAACACTCGTGTTCATTTTACGTCAACCATATTTTTTAGCATTCTGGCTTTTTGTCTGACAATCGGCGATGAACCTAATAATTAGGACGCCATGATCGATGTCTCCGGATCATCAACAGCCCTGCACGTTGACATAATTGAACACTAGTGTTCAATTATGTCAATGCGCAGGCTCGTCTTCTCGGCAAGCACCTGGCTCTGCCCATCGATGAAAACCAGGACATAACATGACCAGCTCAAATCTTTTCAAACCACTTCGATTACCTAACGGCACGGTGATTCCGAACCGAATCGCCAAGGCTGCCATGGAGGAGAACCTCGCCAATGAGGAACACGCTCCAGGCGAAGCGCTGGTTAAGCTCTACCAGCGTTGGGCGGAAGGTGGAGCCGGCCTGATCATCACTGGCAACGTCATTGTTGACCGTCACGCTTTGACCGGACCCGCTGGCGTAGTGCTTGAGGATGACCGGAACTTGGGCAAATTCAAGTTATGGGCCGATGCTTGCCGCAGCCGCGGAGCCCAGGCCTGGATGCAAATCAATCATCCCGGACGGCAGCTATTGGCTTCAATGGGACAGTCGGCAAGGGGCCCCTCCGCAGTAGCGGTCGATATCCCCGGACTTTCAAAAGCGTTTGTGCTGCCCAGGGCTTTAGAGGAACAGGAGATTGAAGAGCTGATTGGACGTTACACCCAAGCGGCGGTGCTGGCCGAGCGTGCCGGATTCACCGGCGTGGAGATTCATGCCGCGCATGGCTACTTGTTCAGCCAATTCCTTTCGCCCTTGACCAATCGGCGTGACGACAGCTGGGGCGGCAGCCTGGAAAATCGTGCGCAAATTCTCCTGCAAACCATCGACGCAATACGTCAGCGAGTGGCACCGATCTTTTGCGTCGCTGTAAAGCTCAACTCCGCGGACTTTCAGCGTGGCGGGTTCGATGCTGCGGATGCGGCTCGCGTAGTGGAAATGCTTAACGCCAAGGCGGTCGACCTGGTCGAGTTGTCGGGTGGCAGCTACGAAAGCCCGGCCATGCAGGGACAGACCCGCGATGGCAGCAGCCTGGCTCGAGAAGCCTACTTTCTCGAGTTCGCAGAAAAAATAGGAGAAATGGCGCGCATGCCGCTGATGGTCACAGGCGGCGTACGTAGAAAGGAGGTCGCGGAGCGAGTGGTGAGCGGCTCGGTGTCGATGGTCGGACTTGCCACTGCTTTAGCAATCGAGCCTGCTCTGCCAAATCAGTGGATGGCAGGTCGGGACATCAAAGTGGAGCCCATCGTCGTCCGCTGGAAGAACAAAGCGCTGGCGTCGCTTGCAGTGGCATCGGTGGTCAAGAAGCAGCTCGGATTGTTGAGCCAAGGAAAAAGGACAAAACCCGGGACGTCGCCACTCATGGCATTGATCTGCAATCAGTTGAAGGTTCGTCGCCAGGCGAAGAGCTATCGGCAATGGATCGATCAAGCCTGACAAATCAAGGATGACATCAGTTCAGGCCGGTAGCGGCTTGCCAGCGATTTTCCTGGCTCTGGCAGGCGTTACGCCCAGAGCCTGGAGAATCATTTCGGCGACCCGCACATCGTGCTCCACCACTGCACGTCCCTCGACAACTGAGCGCATCGCTCCGGTTGTGCACGACAAGACCAAATCCAGGGCGACCCCCTCGTCCTCATAAGCCAAAGTTCCTGCACGCAGCCCCTCACGCAGATCACCCATTACATGAGTAGCCAATCGTGAGCGCATGGCCTGGTCGAAATGGATGATGCGCAATAGGGCATTCGCCCATTGGTGGTCAGCCGCAGCACGACACACAAACATGCGTACGCCAATCGAAAGCCGCTGTGCTCCGCACTGCACGTCCGCGTTCAGGACAGAAATGGCGTCAGAAAACTCCGCGGCCATGGCGATGCCCACCGCTTCGAGTACTTCGTCACGCGTTCGGAAATAGTTGTAGATGGTGCCGTTGGATACCGCCGCCTCGGCGGCGACTTCGAACAATCCGATATCCCCCACTTCCTTACGTGCAACAAGTCGCAATGCCGCGTCGACCAGACCGCGACGGGTGCGCTCACGCTTCTTGTGCCCCCTGGTGAGAGGTTCTGGCACAGCAGCTTCTAAAGGAGGTGTGGGGGAATCCATGATCAAGCTCTTAATCTAATCGGCTCGTTGATAGTAATGGAAACGCCGTCAGGAGTGGCGTCATCACTCATTAGCAGACCCCGGCAGTCTCGAAGGAGTTTGCTGGCCTCTGTGCCAGGGGCGTGGTGCATGATGATCCGGTCAGGACGAACGGCAACGAGCGTTCCTTTGGCAGCCAGTGGCAAGATCTCATGGTTCATGTCTTCGATGAAGTCACAGCTGCCACCGGAGCGTTGGCCGCGGGGTCTGACCTCTAAGAAGTGACCGCCCATCTTTTCCCAGGCAACGATCTGATCAGTGGTGAGCAGTGACAACGGGTCAACACCAAATCCAACCAAGGTCAGGTTGTCTCCCAGCGCATCGTCGCTCAGCTTGATCTGCTTTTGCAGGGTACGAACCCATGCTTGGGGAAACAGGCTGCCGCGTACCAGCTTGTCACCCCGCCGATGCTGCACGAACAGACCGTGCATGAAAGTGTTCTTCGGTTTGATGTCCAACTGTTCGAAGTACCTTCTGGTCGCTGGAGTCAACGCCAGCATGCGCATCAGGCCGTGGATGAAGAAAGCCGCGACCTTGTTCTTGGGCATCACCAGGCGGCCCATGAGTTTTGCCAGATTGATCATCGCCTGAGCATGCGGGCGGCGCTCTACGTCATAGGAATCGAGTATCGCCGGCGCGGCGTGGCCACGAAGAACCCAAGCCAGTTTCCAGGCAAGATTGGCGCCATCACGAAGGCCCGCTACGAGACCTTGCCCGACAAAGGGCGGGGTGATGTGTGCCGCGTCGCCGACGAGGAAAGTACGTCCCTTGCTGAATCGGTTGCAGCAACGCGCGTGGAATCGATACACCGCCTTGCGTTCGATTTCCAACTCCAACGGATTGACCCATGGCGCAATGAGCCGGGCGATGCTTTCCGGGCTTTCCAGCTCCTCCCGGGATTCGCCGGGCTGTAACATGAATTCCCAGCGTTCCCTTCCACCGGGGGCGGGCATGTGCGGCGTGGGTCGCCGCGGATCACAGATAAACTCAATGTGATCAATGGCTGTCTGATGCCGGTTTTTGGCATCGACAATCAGCCAATCCTCTGCATAGGTTTGTCCTTCGAACTCCTGGCCGATCAGCGCTCTGACCTTGGAGCTGGCGCCGTCCGCACCGATCAGGTACTGGGCGCGAACAGGATGCGAGTGTCCATTTTGATCCCTTACGGTGGCGACCACGCACTCCGCTTCCTCGACCAGACTCTCCAGCTCGAAACCACCCAGGCTGGTCACTGATTTCAGTCGGGAAACCTGGCCACGCATCGCTCGTTCGAGGTCGGGTTGATAGAACGTCACAAGCTTGGGGTGGCCGTCGATACACCCTTCTGTATTGGCTCGACCGAATTGTCCGAGGACCGGAGAGTGCATCTTCACTTCAGGGATAACGATCTTCTCAAAAGCATCTTCCGACAATCCGGCGAGTTGCAGGATGCGCAGGGCTTCGTTGTCCAGAGCAATGGCACGAGGCATCAGTACGATTTCATGGAGCTTGTCCAGCACCAGGGTCGTCACCCCGTAGCGGCCGAGCAGCGCCGCGATTGTCGCACCTACCGGACCGTAACCGACGACCAGCACGTCGACGGTAGAGGGAGGCAATTCGGAATCTTTCTTGTTGTTGTTCATCTCGAGCCCTTGTTGTGATTGAAGTCGTGAGGCGCACAGGTCTCATCGTTAGGCACAATCAAGATATTCAATATTGAGATTTATTTCAATATTGATGTTTTTGTCATTAATATTTGAGATCATTTAAGAGCCGTGATGTGACCAACCGGACGAGTTGAAATACAGGTGCAACTGGCCGCGTTAAGGCGAAGAAGGCTCGTGGCGTGAGGTTGCGCGCGTGCCAGTTTCCGACCGACGACGCTTGGCTTCAGAGTCGATCAGCGTTGTCATGGGAGCAATGGCCCAGGACTGAAGTGCGTACCTGTTAGGGGGCCGAGCCAAGGTTGGAGAACAGTCGGTGCAGGAAGTCAGGTCCACAAGACTAGGACGTCAGGCTTATCGTTTTCTAGCATCGAACCCCGTGCGAATCTTCAGCGCACCACCATGTTTTTAGTCTTTAGGAATCAACCGTGGCGCGTCCGCAGCCCCATCCGACCCCTACACTGCTTGACTTTGGCGAGTTCGAACTCGACGAGGCCAACGCTTGCTTGTTGCGTGATGGAAAAGCTGTGGCGTTGGCGCCGACCCCTTTTCTGTTGTTGTGTGTGCTCGCACGCCAGCCGGGTTCATTGGTATCCAAAGACGCCTTGCTGGATTCCGTGTGGGGGCATCGGTTTGTCAGCGATTCGGTCCTGAAGACGGCCATCAGCGATTTGCGCAAGGTGTTGGGCGATGACTCTAAGCACCCTCGCTTTATCGAGACGGTGTCGCGGCGCGGCTATCGCTTCATTGGCGTCTCGCCCCCTGCTGCTTCGATGCCGCCTACACCCATGGCGGTTACGGCGACCGACACCCCCCTGTTGCCGTCATTCATCGGTCGCACTGACGAGTTCTCCAGACTGCAACGGGCGTGGGAGCGGGCCGGTAGCGGTCAGCGGGCCGTTGTCTGGCTTGCTGGAGAACCGGGGATCGGCAAGACCACGTTGATCGAACATTTCCTCGCCGGCCTTGGCGACATCGCTTGCGCACGGGGCCATTGCATGGAGCACTTCGGCGCCGGCGAACCGTACCTGCCGGTGCTGGAGGCGCTGGCCGATCTTTGCCGCAGCGAACCGGCCCTGCCGGCGTTGTTGCGCGATGTGGCCCCAACCTGGCTACTGCAATTGCCGTGGTTGAGTAGCACAGAGGAGCGTGACGCATTGCGGCGCGAGCTGGCCGGCGTCGGTCCGGAACGCATGCTGAGGGAGTTCGGTGAGTTGTTGGACCGCTACACAGAGACGCGCCCGCTGTTGCTGGTGACCGAAGACCTGCACTGGAGTGATCGGGCGACAGTCCAGCTCATCAACTACATGGCCCGCCGACGTAGCCCCGCACGGTGCATGTGGCTGTCAAGCTTTCGCCTTGCCGAAGTGGTGGCGCTCGACCATCCGCTCAGCTCATTGCGCCACGAGCTGCGTCTGCAACGCTTGTGCGAGGAAGTGGTGCTCGACCCGTTTTCCGAAACCGAGGTCGCCGACTATGTGGCGCTGCGTTCAGCCTCGCTTGCACGCGATGAAGCCTTCGTGCGCGCCCTGCACGAACGGACCGACGGTGTGCCGTTGTTCGTTTCCTCAATCATCAGTGAAGTGATGGATGCAAAAGAAGACGAAACCACCATCGAAGCCCGACTGGCGAATCTGGCGGTTCCCGACAACCTTGCGGCCATCATCGATCACTACATCGCCAAGCTTGATCCGGAGCAACGAACACTCCTCTGCGCGGCTGCGGTGTGCGGGTCCGACTTCCGGATTGAGACGGTTTCGCTGGCCCTCGAGCGCAATCTCTCTTCGGTGATCGCCGCCTGCGAGGAACTGATACGTGAACAGGTATGGCTCAAACAATCGCGGGCTCCCGATGTTGACGAGGCGGTAGAGCCTCCTTACTCGTTCCGACACGCCCTTTTTCGCCAAGTGCTTTATGAGCGCACACCGCGTTCGTTGCGCATCGATCTCCATGGCCAAGTTGGCACTGCCCTCGAACGCGAGCGATCGGCCGGTGTGCCGGTTGCTGCCTCGGAACTGGCGATGCACTTTGACCGTGCTCGGCTGCCGATGATCGCGCTGCGCTACTACGCCGAGGCCGCAGAAGCCGCGCTACAGCACTTCAGCCCGGACTTGTGCATCAGCCTCACTGAGCGCGCCCTACTCCTGCTTATGCAGGTACCCGAGGGCACGGAGCGCGATACGCTCGAAATTACCTTGGCCACGTTGCAGGGGGTTTCGGCCTTCCACATGTTCGGTGTCGGCAGCGAAACCAAGGGGGCTTTCGAACAGGCGTACACGCTGCTCGCGGACCTACCCGAGCACCCTATGCGTGGTCGCCTTCTGCACGGGTTCGGCTATCTGCTCGGTCTGCGCGGCGACTATTCGCAGGCTTTGGAAGTGGCAGAACGTGCTGAAGCTCTCTCCCTAAACGCGAACGATCAAGAGCTCATGCTGGCGGCGTGCATCGTTCAGGGCGAGGTGCATCACCTCCAGGGTCGCACGAAAACGACTCGCGGCTGGTTAGAGCGCGCTCTCGCGATCGCCGAGCCGCTGGACATCGGGACAAGCGAGATCTTTGCGGCTGATCCCCAGGTGATGCTGCACGGTATGCTGGCCATTGAGCTGGTGCGTTCTGGCCTTATCAAGCAGGGTCGGACCCATATGCAGCAAGCACGAACCCGCGCGCATACGCTTCGACAACCTATGACATGGCTGGTCGCTACCTGGCAGGAGGTGTTGATCGAAGTACGGCTGGGGAGCCCTATGCGGGTGGCTGCGCTGGCTGACGACATGCAGAAGCTCGTCGATGAATATTCGCTCGCACTCGGGCGCACGGCTTGCCGCTGGTGGCGCGGCTGGGCTGACGCCCGCAACGGTGCACCCCGCGACGGCTACCGTCGCATACGCGAAGCCTACGAAGAACACACCGGACTGGGCATGCGCTCCGGTGCCAGCGAAGTACTCGGATACGCCGCCGAGGCGCTACTACTGGCAGGTGATTACGACGCAGCGCAAATCGAACTGCACGAAGCACTCCGGGTGGGGGAAGAACTGGGCGAACGCGTGTATCTGCCGCAGCTCTTGCTGCTGGAGGCCGCGATCGTTCGAGCTCAGGGTCGGCCTGGCGCCGGCAGCGTTGCGGTGCGTCGCGCCGTTGAGGAGGCACGGGTCCAGGAAGCACCGTGGCTGGAACTGCTAGCGCTGGTGGAGTTGTATGAGCACCACAACGCTACGGCCGAGGACCATCAGGCATTGTCGACTCTGATTGATCAATTGCCCGAAACTGACGGAACCGAACTGGTGAAACGTGCGCACTCACTGCTTCAGGCTACTAAGTCGACTTGAAGCGACGGCTTACCCTTCCTTGCCTGGTGAACTGATATCGCGCTCACTCAGCGAGGGCTAAAACCGCGTGGCCGCCAGCGTTCTGGTGATCGCCGTCTCTGTTTTGCGAGTGCTGTCCCGACCAAACTCTGACCTTTCGCTTACGACTCGACCCAGGGGACGGCCTACGCTGTCGTCGAACTTTCTTGATCCCCTGGTCCGTGATGAGCCTGAACCCTGAATCCAAGTACCCGAACCGCCGCGCATACGTTGTCAAGTTACGTAGTGATGCCGCGCCGGGAGCCCTAGCTGGCCGCCTCGAAAACCTGGTCACCGGTCGTCAACGCGAGTTCTCGTCTGCCGAAGAGTTGCTAGAGTCGATTGGCTCGGATCTAGCGTCGGCCGTCAGTGAACAGGCGGTAGACACTGACCGCGAGTGACTCCTTCCAAAATAAACATAAATGCGCGCATGGCGACCGAACGGCGACGGTTCGCTGACGACTTCGCGCGCACCCGAACCTACGCTGATGCAACCTCGCATTTACACGAGTTCACTCTGATGTCGCGATTTTCCACTTCCCATCCGCTGTCCCATCAATCCGGTCGAACAACCTTAAAGCGCACCGAGCGCACGACTGGCTTCGTTATTGCGGCAGCCCTTGGCACCGCGATCTCCTTCGGCCTATTCGGTTGTTCCACGCCAGTCGTCAAACCATCAATCGACCTGCCGAACAACTTTGCCGCAAGCACAGCCTCCGAGATGGAGCCCGAGGCGGCCTGGTGGGAGGTCTACCACGACCCGCTGCTGACGGATCTGGTGCGGCGAGCCGCGCGTGAGAACCGCGACGTCAAGATTGCCGCCGAGCGCCTGCGTGCCGCGCGTGCCGGAGAGACGGTCAGCCAATCCTGGCTGCTCCCGAGCGTCGGTGCATCCGTGTCCGGCAGTGACCGCAGCAGCGGTTACAACTCAGCAATAAAACAGGGTTATCCGGATACCAAGACCACCAGTGTGGGTCTGGACGTCTCTTGGGAACTCGACCTGAGCGGCCGTCTGCGAGCCGGCGCAGCGGCGGCCGACGCCGATGCGCTAGCCGCGGAACACAGCATGCGGGGAGTACGCCTGCTGGTGATGAGCGATGTCGTCAGCAACTATTTCACACTGGTCGGAGCACAGCGCCAGGTCGCAACGTTGCGCGCAATCTCGGCGATGCAGGATGAGACGCTGCGTCTGGTCGCCGCGCGTCAACAGGTGGGGCTGGCATCCGCCTTCGACGTCGAACGCGCGCAGACCGATGCCTTGTCGGCGCGGGCGCAGATTCCGCCGCTGGAAACTCAAGTGGCGGTGTCACGTCACCGTATCGCGGTGCTGATCGCCGACCAGTCTTTCAACACCACGAACATCCAGCCTGCCACAGGTGATTTGACCGACGTGCCCGAGGCCAAGCCCGGCCAACCCGCCGAGTTGCTGCAACGCCGACCTGACGTACTGGCGCTGATGGCACAGCTCGACGCCGCCAATGCGCGACGCCAGCAAGCGAAAGCTGAATGGTTCCCGCAACTCTTCCTCGGTGCGTCCTTTGGCCGTCAGGGCCTTAGCCTGAACGGTGCTGATCTAGGCGCTGCGCGCTTCACCAACGTAGCGGGCCTGCTGGCGATGCCGCTCTTCAACGCCGGGCGCACGCAAGCGATCAACGAAGCGGCCGAAAGTGCTCAACAAGAGGCGCTGCTACGCGCCGAGGACGGCATCGTACGGGCGCTCGAGGATGTGGAAAACGCCCTTGTCACGCTTGCGCAGGAACGCCGCCGCTCCGGGTCGCTGCAATTGGCCGCCGCGTCCGCGGAGGCTGCGCAGAACCGCGCCCAGTCGCTCTATAACCGCGGGCAAATCGACCTGTTGCCACTGCTGGATTCGCAGCGGGCGCGCCTGGCGGCACGCCTGAATTCCAACGAAAGCAACACCCGCCTGCTGCTCGATAGCGTGCAGCTCTACAAAGCACTGGGCGGGGGCTGGCAGGTGTTCGAACAACCCGCCAACTCAACCGCATCCGCCAAAGCCGACCGGCCACCACTTTCCTAAGTATCTGTCGTTTTCCAAAGAGGAACCGCCTTGAAGAATTCCCTTACTGCGGCCGGCGCCTTGGCCGTCGCCGTCATGCTGTCCGCGTGTAGCCCCGACCAGCCCACCGTACAGGCACCACGACCGGTGCACACCGCTGCAATCAGCTACGACAATGCCCGCGACATCAGTCGCTATGTGGGCACCGTACAGTCGCGACATGAAGTCGACCAGGCCTTCCGCGTGGGCGGCAAGGTAGCCCAGCGCAAGGTCGATGTAGGCCAGTTTGTGCGTGAAGGCGACATCTTGGCTGTGCTGGATGACAGTGACTACCGCCTCGCTGAGGAAGCATCGCGACAACAGTGGTCGGTTGCCGTCGAGCAGACGCGCCAAGCCGACTCGGACCGCCAGCGCCTGACCGCGCTGAAGGCTGACGGCTCGGTCAGTGCGGCCGACGCCGAGCGCGCGCAGACCAATGCCCAAACCGCGCATGCGACCGCCGAGGCCGAGGCGCGAAAGCTCGAACTCGCGCGCAACCGGCTCAAGTACACCGTGCTGCGCGCCTCGCGCAGCGGCGTCGTCACGGCTGTCCGCTTTGAGGCCGGACAGGTCGTACCGGAGGGGCAACCGGTTGTCTTGATCGCGAATCCTGGCGAATCCGAGATCGTCATCGACGTGCCCGAGGATCAACTGGCCGTGTTCAAGGACGCGCGTTTCGAGGCCTCGCTGGCCAGTGCGCCGAACGAGATCTTCGATGTCACGTTGCGTGAGCTGTCGCCACAGGCTGCAGCACAGACGCGCACCTATCGCGCGCGGCTCAAGCCGTTGCAGGCGCTGCCACTGGGCGCCACCGCCACGGTGATGGCCGAGCGAGTCATGACAAATGTCTCTGTGGCGGCAGTGCCAGCCACGGCATTGACGCAGATCGGCGGTCAGCCGGCGCTGTGGGTGGTCACGCCCACGGGCAAGGATCCGGTTGGCATCGTCGATCTGGAGCGTGTGGCAGTTTGGGGTTACCGCAATGATGAGGTACTCGTCTCCGGGCCGCAGGCTGGCGTATTGGTCATCACCGCTGGCGTACAGAAGATGACGTCCGGACTGAAGGTCGCGCTCCCCGGTGTTGCGATCGTTGACGCGAATACCACGCAGCAGGCCGCCCGATGAACAACTTCAACCTCACCGACTGGGCGCTGCGCCATCGCGCCATCGTCCTCTTCATGCTCCTCATTGTCGCAGCGGCCGGCGCCTTCAGCTTCACCAAGCTCGGCCAACTCGAAGATCCGAACTTTTCCGTGCCTTCCATGACCGCCATGGTCATTTGGCCGGGCGCCACTGCCCAGCAGTTGCAGGACCAGGTCCTCAATCGCATGGAGAAGAAATTCGAGCAGATCGACAACTTCGAGAAGGTGGTCACCTACGCGCGCCAAGGCTACGCAGGGATGACGCTCACCGTGCGCGGCGGCACTTCCAAGGCTGACCAGCGAGAAGCCTGGTACCAGGCGCGCAAGAAACTCGACGACCTGAGCCTCGAGATGCCTGACGGCGTAATCGGCCCGATCTTGAACGACGAGTACGGCGACGTGTATGGCCTGATGTACGCCATCAAGGGCGACGGTGTCGGCCACGCCGACCTGTCGGACGCGGCCGAGGACATCAAGCGCCAGATGCTGAAGGTGCCGATGGTCAAGAAGATCGATCTCATCGGCAAGCAGGCCAAGCGTGTCTACGTCGAGTTCTCACACGAGCGCCTGGCAGCACTGGGCATTACACCGCTGACCATCGCCGAAAGCCTCAAGAGCCAGAACGCGATGTTGCCCGCAGGCCAGATTGACACCCGCGGCGACCGCGTCATGGTGCGCGTGAGTGGACAATTCGCCAGCGAAGAGGCCATCCGCAACGTGCCCATCTCCGCGGGCGGCCGGCTGATCAAGCTCGGCGACATCGCAACCGTTACACGTGGCTTCGAGGATCCGCCGACCTACACGGTACGTCACAACGGCCAGCCAGTGCTGATGCTCGGCATCACAATGACCAGCGACGGCAACATCGTGGACCTCGGCAAGGCAATGGACACGGCAGTCGCCAAGATTCAGTCAGAACTTCCGCACGGCGTGGAGCTGGAGCTGGTGGCTGACCAGCCAACCACGGTAAAGGATGCAATCCTGGACTTCGGGCGCGCGCTGGCCGAGGCGCTGATTATCGTGATCGCGGTGAGCCTGGCCAGCCTGGGCTGGCGCGCAGGTCTCGTGGTCGCGGCCACGGTGCCGCTGGTGCTGGGCGGCGTGGCGCTGGTGATGTTGGCGATGGGCTGGAACCTCGAGCGCATCTCACTCGGCTCACTGATTATCGCGTTGGGACTGCTAGTGGATGACGCCATCATCGCCATCGAAATGATGGTGGCGAAGATGGAAACCGGCATGGACCGCGTGAAAGCGGCTGCCTTCTCCTATCAGTCAACCGCTATGCCGCGCTTGACCGGCGCACTCATCACCGTCGTGGGCTTCCTGCCGATCGGCCTCTCAAAGTCCACCACCGGCGAGTATGCGGGCGGCATTTTCTGGATCGTCGGTGCCGCGGTGCTGTTCTCGTGGATCTGTTCCGGCATCTTCACACCGTACCTGGCGGTCAAGATGCTGCCCAACGACTTGGGCAAGCATCAGCACGCTGATCCGCACGACACCAAGTTCTACCGCAGCCTGCGTCGCCTGATCGACGCCGCCATCGAGCGCCGCTGGGTGGTCATCGGTGCGACGGTCGGCGCTCTGGTGCTTGCTCTGGCCTGTATCAAGCTGGTGCCGCAGCAATTCTTCCCCAACAGTTCGCGTTCTGAACTGGTCATTGACCTACGCGTCAAGGAAGGCTCTTCGTTCGCCGCGACGACCGAGCAGGTCAAACACATGGAGGAGATTCTGGCGAAAGACGAGGACGTGCGTTTCTATACCGCCTACACCGGCGCCGGGGCACCGCGTTTCTATCTCTCGCTCAACCCCGAGCTGCCCAATCCGGGTTTTGCCCAGTTCGTTGTGATGACCAAAGATCTGGATGCACGCGAGCGGGTACGTGCGCGGCTGGTGGCCTCGGCTGACCAACAATTCCCACAGGCGTGGGTGCGCGTGACCCGGCTCGAGTTGGGGCCTCCTGTCGGCTACCCGGTACAGTTCCGCGTCGTAGGGCCTGATACCCAGAAGGTGCGCCAGATCGCCCGAGACGTGGAGAAGGTGGTTGCGTCCAACCCGAAGGTGCGCGACCTCCAGCTCGACTGGAACGACCCGGTGCGTACGCTGAAAGTGGAGCTTGATCAGGACAAGGCGAGCGCGCTTGGCCTCACGCCGGCCGACATGTCATTGGCGACCCAGACCGTGATGAACGGCGCAACCCTGTCGCAGCTGCGTGAGCGCGAGGACCTGATCGACATCGTGGCCCGTGCCGTGCCAGAGGAACGCTTGAATCTCGACACACTGAAAAACATCAACCTTTACACGCGCCAGGGCACTGTGGTGCCGCTGTCGCAGGTCGCACAAGTGCGCTCAGAACTGGAAGAGCCGGTACTGTGGCGCCGCAACCGAGACATGGCGATCACTGTGCGTGCCGACGTGAAGGATGGAGAGCAGGGTGTATCGGTGACGCAGGAAATCCTGCCGTTGCTTAAGGACATCGAAGTCAAGCTGCCGACCGGTTACCGCATCGATGTGGGCGGAGCGGTTGAGGAAAGTGACAAGGCCAACAAGGCGTTACTCGCGGTGGCTCCGTTGATGTTAATCACCATCCTGCTGTTACTCATGCTGCAACTGCAGAACTTCTCCCGCATGTGGATGGTGATGCTGACCGCACCGCTGGGTTTGATCGGTGTGGTGCCGGCGCTGCTGGTGTTTCAGTCGCCGCTGGGCTTCGTAGCGATCCTGGGCATCATCGCTCTGGGAGGCATGATCATGCGGAACGCGGTGATCCTGATCGATCAAGTGCAAATCGAGATCGCCGAGGGGCGCGACCCTTGGAATGCTGTGCTGGATGCAGCCATTCACCGAGCGCGTCCGGTGATGCTCACGGCGCTGGCCACCGTACTCGCAATGGTCCCGCTCACACGAAGTGTGTTTTGGGGGCCGATGGCGATCGCGATCATGGGCGGCCTCACTGTGGCGACACTGCTGACGATTTTCTTTGTCCCTGCGTTGTACGCCGCATGGTTCAAGGTGGGTCGCCAGACGGCCGCTGATACCCAACAGGTAAAGGGGAGGGTCTCGCTTGCTTCTGAGTGAGCAGTCCATGGCACCGGGCCCCCGATACCACCGAATTAGAGAAGTTGTTCAGCGCCGTTTCTGAAAACAACCAAGATCAGCCGTGAGGGCCCTGCAAACGTTACTTTCTTTTGCCCCCTCGCGGCTCACAGGAAAGGCTGCTGGCCCGAGCTACTGACAACAGACAGCAATCGGCCAACAGCAGCCGGTCGTCAAACCGGTCTTGTCGCTGCTGAAAAGCTACATTAACCCCGAGCGCAACTAACAAGGTTCCTATTGTTTTCCCTTCCCACCGACGTAGCCTTGAAAGGCCCTTGATCCACTGGCTCAAGGGTCGAATGGCGATTGCAACGATACTGGTATAGATCGCGCTGAGCCCCAAAAACAACAAGCCTAGTACCGCGCATTGACTCAAGGATGAGCCTGATTCCGGGTGACCCAAAGCCGAGGTTCGCTTCCGCTGCGAGGTTCAGATGTCAGAAGGTCCTGGGTCAATCATTGAATCGCGCCCTGCCCTTCTTCCCATCGAAAGTCGCTAGCTTTGACCAGCGTGGCGAGATTATGGCCGACCCCGGTTTGCTTGCGGCACAGGGTGCAATGGCAGCGATAAAAAAATCGCGGTTCAACCCCCAGGGAAAAGCGTACAGCCCCACAAAGACATTGTCCTGATGCCATGGGTATGGGACCGGCCAGTACGGCTATGTTCGACGACACTTGCGGCAATCTGTTCCAGATCGCCCGTCGTGGAACCTTAGTTTTTGGTCTTCCTGAAACAGCTCTCCTTCTGATTTCACGACTGTTGGGGCCGAGCGCGGCCCGAACCGAACGCAGGCTTCGCCAGCGGCTAAAGATCGCATTACGGCTTACCTCATCGGCATTAGCTTCACCTGTCGGACTTTTGTGCATCACTTGCAGCATCGCTCACCCACCCGGCAAAAACACGATGCCGTAATCTCCACATCAGCCCGCGCCATGGCCAGGTCAAGCCGAGTCTTGGCCGCCGCGGCTTCAGCGTCCCGTCCCAGGCGTTTCAGGCATTCCACGTAACCGTGGAGGCTCCACACATTGTCCAGATGCCAGGACGCGCGGGCGAGGGTGTTGTCCAGTCCGAGATCGGCCCGATAGGCCTGCAAGGCTTCTTCTACCCTGCCCTGTTCCAGAAGCAGCGCGCCCAGGGCATGCCTGACCGGTTGCATCCAGCCCCATGGCTCGTCATAAGGCAGGTTGTCGTCCAATGCCAGTGCCTCGCGCAGGTAGACAAACGCGTTGTCGTAGTTACCATTGCGGTACTCAATTTCGCCGCGCAGCATGGCGCCGTCCACCGCCAGGATGTCGAGGCAGGTGTTGTTGAAGATGTAACGTGTTGGCGACACTCGGGTCAGGGCATTGATGAAGAGTTGCTGTTCGGTTTCCGCAATGACGCAAATGCCCGGCATCCGGCATCCGGCACCAGGTCACGCAGGACGTCACCGGCGCGCAACGCCCGCTCCGGGTAAGGCGACATTTCCATCGTGTGGACGTACATGAGCAGCATGCCCAGGTGCGGCGCATCGCCGTGCTGCTCCATCCGCCGCAGCGCTGTCTCCAGCACGGCCACCGCCTCCAGGGTGTCGGCGCCCGGTGCCGGCGCACCGGTTTTCAGGTCCCATAATTGCCAGGCGGTCGATCAACGCTTCGGCAAACAGCGCAACGACGTCGGGATCATCAGGGAAGGCTTTGTAGACATCGCGCATCGACGCCGCGTAGTCGTCGTTCCAGCCGAAGAGTTGCTCAAGGCTGATCGCTTCATCAGCCTGGTAACGTTTGTCCAACGCCCGAATCAGCGCCTGCTCGACCGGCTTTTTCGCCGTCTAGATGCGCCAGCGCGGTGTGCGTCGCCAGTCGGGCACGGGTCACAGCTTCTTTCAATTCTTGTTCTATGAAGGCATCCCAGCGCTTGTTGTAGTTGGGCCCCGAGGCGTAGGCGATGCCCCAGTAGGCCATCGCGCACTCGCTGTCGTGTTCGGCTGCCTTGTGGAAACAGCGAATGGATTCGTCGTGGTTGTAGCCGTAGCACCAGATCAAACCTCGATCGAACCAGAGTTGGGTCTGGGGTGAGCTCGTCATCACCGGGCGACTGTAGGTGCCTAAATCGTAATAGTCGTGCATCGGTTTATCCTCTCGACCAGAGCATGAAACCTCGCAGGAAATACTTGTAGACGGGGACGGATCAAGCGGTCTGATTTCCCGGAGAACGTGGATATCTGAGGAGTTAAAGCATAGACCCGCGCTCTTGGCTGAGTTTTTTTATGCATCACGCAAATCCAACTATCCATGCACATGGTTAGTCATGGCAGTTTTAACGGCTATTGATCCTCCATTCCGTCTATTAGCATCGGCAACAGGTAGAAGCCTCTGCCGACAATC
This sequence comes from Pseudomonas sp. LBUM1669, assembly GCF_059695705.1. Lineage (NCBI taxonomy): Bacteria > Pseudomonadati > Pseudomonadota > Gammaproteobacteria > Pseudomonadales > Pseudomonadaceae > Pseudomonas > Pseudomonas sp. LBUM1669. The sequence goes on from NZ_CP166784.1 coordinate 3,875,098, forward strand.
GAACTGAACAGAGAAGCACAATGAACAAGCCCGAGTTTTTTGTTACCCCCGGCTATGGGGAAACGCTCCTCAATGCGTTGCACTACTCGCAAGCCGTAAAAATTGGCGATCGCGTGGAGACTTCTGGTCAGGGCGGTTGGAATGACGCACTGCAGATTCCCGAATCGATCGAGGACGAGATTGCTCAGGCGTTTCAAAACCTGGGGCGAACCCTGGCCACGGCGGGTGCCAGTTGGGAGCATGTGGTCCACGTCAACTCTTATCATGTGGGAGGTTTCCCCCCGATAGTCAACGAGACGATGGCCAGGTTGTATCGCCATTACATGCCCAACCACGCCCCCATCTGGACGCAACTCGGAGTCGCGGCGCTGGGTCTTCCGACGATGCGCATTGAAATCCGCGTTACGGCCATTGTTCCCTGAGTTTTCAATGGACGGACGACTCTTCTCTGAATGTCTGAATCACCCAATCGATAAAAACCTTTAGCCGGGCATTTTGATGTCGATTGGGTGGATAGAGGACATGAAACTGCATGGCTGGACGAGACCAGTCTTCCAAAACGGCAACTAACTCGCCAGTGTCCAGATAGGGCTGAACAATGCGCCTGAAGTGCTGCCCGATACCGAGTCCCGCGAGCATCATTTCTTTAAGGCCATTGCCGTCATTCGTCGAAAATTCGCAGTCAGCGACTTCATATCGATGAGTGCCGTTCTCGAAAATCAAGGGTTCCGGTTTACCCGTCGCGGCAAAGAAGTAGCCAGCCTGAACATGGTTAGTCTGGAGATCATTGGGGGAAGACGGCCTCCCCATGCGTTTGAGGTAAGCGGGGGCCGCGCAGGTCACGTAGTGAAGGTCGACAAGCGTGCGGCCGATCATCGTCATTTCATCCAGTTCACCGGCACGAATCACGCAATCCACGCCTTCGCCAACGATATTCACTGGCCGGTCGCTGATGCCTAACGCGAGCGTGATATCGGGATACTCGCGATGAAAAGCAGGCAACGCGGGAATCAGCAGGCAACTGGCGAATGAGGCTGGCGCATCGACCCGCAGGTGTCCGCCTGGCTTGAGCTTTTTACCTCGCGCAGCGGTGTCCACAGAATCCAGTTCGGTAATCAGACGCGTCGCATGACTGTAGTACTCCAGCCCATCCGATGTGGCGGCGACCGCACGGGTGGTTCGGTGCATCAGCTGGATGCCAAGATGCCTTTCGAGGTCGGTTATCAACTTGCTGACCGTCGAACGTGGCAGCGCCAGTTGGTCTGCGGCCCGGCTGAAAGAGCCTGTTTCCACAACACGTACAAAAGCACGCATTGCTAAAAGTTGGTTCACTGTGGTCTACCCGCTTCATGATGAACATGCAGCCTTACTGTCCATGAATCTGCACAGTGATGACTGAAATCAGTATGTTTGTTCTTAGTTTCAGTCTAACTCAGCGGGCGCTCCAGGCGTTGTATGCTTGGCGCCCCTATGTGATACACACCACCTGATTGTGTGAGTCCTGAGTTCTGACGAGGTTTTGCTTATGCCCCTCTCCCCACGCATCCCGCAACTGCTGACCTGCGCCCTCATCGGTTTATTCGCTGGCAGCGCTCAGGCGAGCACACCCTCCCCGGTGCCCGAGAGTTTACAACCGCTGCTGGTGACGATGAACGAGCGCCTGAGCATTGGTGATCTGGTGGCGCTGACCAAGTGGGACAGTGGCAAACCGATCCAGGACAGTGCCCGTGAAGCGCAAGTCATCGCCAGCGCCAGGAAGATGGCCGTTAAACGAAAACTGGACCCGGAACAGGTCGCCGAGTTGATCGCCGCACAGATTGAAGCCAACAAGCTCGTGCAGTACGGGCTTATCGCTAATTGGCGGGCGGCCGGCAAGGCGCCTGACACACCGCGGCCGGACCTCGCCAGGCAGATCAGGCCCCAACTGGATGAGCTGCAAAACCGTCTGTTGCAGCAATACGCTGAGTTCGCGCCCTATCGCAAAGACCCGAAATGCCCGGACTGGCTGGGTGAGGCGCGCGCCGGCCTGATCAAGGACCAGCTGCATGGTCAGGCATTGATACGCGCGACAGGGGAGCTGTGTGTCGCTGATCATTGACAGGCCGATGGCGGTCTCGGCCAGCCATTGACAGCATCAATAGTCACCATTAACTCAATGAAGTTCTCTTAAAAACTCCGGGGCGTAACATCGCCTCCATACCAAACAACTACACCCCGGAGCACACAATCATGAAACGCCAACTCCTTCTCAGCATCGCATTCTCGGTTTTTGCAGTTAACGCTTTCGCCGCTATCTCTGCTCACCCGGTTGTCGCTGAAGGCGGCTCGGATCGTCTGATTGAAAGTCGTGTGGCCGAAGGCGGCTCGGATCGTTTGATCGAAAACCGCGTTGCTGAAGGTGGTTCCGACCGTCTGATCGAAAACCGCGTTGCCGAAGGTGGTTCGGATCGCCTGATCGAAAACCGCGTTGCCGAAGGCGGCTCGGATCGTCTGATCGAAAACCGCGTTGCCTGAATGAATGGCTTCACAGCGGTACCCAACAAAGCCCGGCCTGACCCGCCGGGCTTTTTTGTGAGCTACTTTTAGTAGATTCGCATAGCCGCCAGTCGCTCCTGGCGGCACTATTAGGGTCTTGCGGCAAGCCATCGGGCGACACTGCATGTGCAACACTGAAGCGTTCTACAGAACAACAAAAATACAGGAGTTGAAAATGTCTGAACTGAACCTGCACCCCAACGCTGCACACTCCCTGAAGCAATGGCACGACATGATCCGCAAGGGTGACTTGAGCGCCCTGCCGGAGTTGTTGGACCCGCAAGCGGTATTCCGCTCGCCGATGGCCCACACACCCTACCCGGGAGCGGCCGTGGTATCGATGATTCTCAACACGGTAGTCAATGTATTTGAGGATTTTGCCTATCACCGCGAACTGTCGACAGCCGACGGCTTGAGCGTCGTCCTGGAGTTCAGCGCCAAAGTCAGCGGTAAAGAGTTAAAGGGCATCGACATGATCCGGTTCAATGAACAGGGAAAAATCGTTGAGTTCGAGGTGATGGTCCGCCCATTCAGCGCCTTGCAAGCCTTGGGCGAGCAAATGGGACAACGCCTCGGCGCCTATCTGGCGGCCAGCAAAGCCTGATTGAACAGCATCGATTCAGACGAGGTGCTGCGGGGGCCGACAGGCAACCCGAGCACCTCGCCCACACAATCACAAAGGAAGCGGCCTGTCCTGAATGACCCGTTTCATGACGAGGGTGGAAGTAAGCCGTTGCAGATCAGCGCGGTCATGCAAAAGCCGAAGTCAGAATACTCAACGCCAAGGGCGTCACGGTGCTGGAGGCGACGATTGGCGGTGTATTGCCCGGGACGGAAGGACGTAGACGCCTGAAACAAATGCTTTTAGAGGGAGTATGCACGCTCTCCTGCGGCGCTTGAGCTGATGCTGGAGAGAACATGTTCGTGGGCAGGCCGGAGGGCAATTATGACCGGCTGCTGGATTTCAGTACGGTGACCGGAGGGTTGTTTTTTGTGCCTTCCGTGGAGGGGTTGGAGGGGTTGGCTGAGCGTCAGGGAGAATTGGCACAAGCAGCACCGGGCGGCGATAAATGAGCTATACCGGCTAATCACCCATTGCAGTTCTTACGCAGGAGTTGGCAATGAACCTCCGACACTCACTTGCAATCCTAATGATCAGCGCAAGCCTCTTCGGCTGCGCCACTTCAACAGACCATGGCGTGTCTGTCCCCTTGGTCGCCACCCGACAGAACACCGGGCAGATCGGCAACGTGACGCTGACAAGCTGGGACAAACAAACCGGACTCAGCTTCTTCATCAGTGGTGCTCCAAGCGGAGCGACTCTGCCCTTGCGTCTCTATAGCTTCATCCATAAAGGCAGCTGCCAGCAACCCGGGCCAGTGGCCTTTGCAATGAACGACAAGGTCAACACCCAGCGCGAAGCTGTGCGCGGCTGGTCGTTCTCAAGAAGTGCACCGATCGCCCTGCAAGACCTGCTTTCCGGCGAGTATTCCATTGTCGTGCGAACGGCTCCGGAGAGTGGCAACGTCGATATTTTTTGCGGAGATATCAAGCAGGGAGGCGCAGTGAAGTAGCCACTAGCGATCATGCGATCATGCGATCACGGGACAGATTCATTTGTTTTGACGCTGTCGGGTCCGCCTCGGCCCCTGCGGCAATGCGCTCTGTTTATTCGAAACGGCTTATTCCCTGTCTTTCGTAGTTCGGATGAGGTTGTCCCGTAATTTCACAATGGCTTTCTGCATTTGCACGAATTCGTCGGGATCAAGACCGGTTTGCGGGAAACCTTCTTCCGTGAGGCCTTCACGCAGTTTTCGCCCCTCGCTTGTGAGGCTGATGCGGACCTGGCGCTCGTCTTGGGGGTCGCGCTGGCGCAACAGATAACCCATCGCTTCCAGTTTCTTCAGAATCGGCGTGAGGGTGTTGGATTCGAGGAACAGCTTTTCGCCAAGGCTGCCAACGGTCTGGTTGTCTTCTTCCCACAGCACAACAAGGGTGATGTATTGCGTATAGGTAAGTCCGAGCCGTTCGAGCATTGGCTTGTAAGCCTTGCCGAAAGCGAGGTTAGAGGAATAAACCGCAAAACACAGGAAGTCGGAAAGCTTCAGGTCGAGGGCAGCTGTCTTTTTGGTGGATTTCATGAGCGTTCTCTGTGGCCAAAGACGAAAGGACTGCAAGGTCAGACTATACGTCGCATGCGATGGTATCGGAAGTGCTCACTGCTATGGTCGTCGCTTTCAGGTCTATCAGGCCTGTGAAGGCCGACGACCGGCTCAACGGAATTCCCCCTGATCGCACGGTCCGGATCACTTTCACGCATGACGATCAACGATCCGAACCGAGCCATTCTGATCATAACAAGATCAGTACTTCGATGCCTGTGGGCCTGTCACTTACCTCATCGACTTGAACCCGGCCCGGACTTCCTGTGAGAACAGTTGCGGTTGCTCCCATGCAGCAAAGTGCCCGCCTTTGGGAAGCTCGTTGTAATGCACAAGTTTGGGATAGGCCTGCTCCGACCAACTTTTCGGCGCCGCATACAGTTCATCAGGAAACACGCTAACCGCGACCGGGATGTTGACGCCCTTGACGGCGAAGAATGTTGACGTGTTCTCCCAGTAAAGCCGCCCCGAGGAAACGGCCGTGCGCTCCAATCAAGGCATCAGCCTGACCCTGGCTGGTAAGGTTTTTCTGACCAGGGCACGCTCGATCATTCTGGATTGCGATCGCGCGGTGCAAGACGTCAGACAATGGAACGGAACGCCCGAAGGGCAGATCGCCTTGGGTGTCACATTGGAACCACTGGCCGCTTGTTTGATGCCAGTCTTCAGCAGTTTTACCCACCGATTTCCAGAAGTGCAGCTGCACGTCGCCAGCGGCAAGACCAGGATGCTGATCGAGATGATTCGCGCTGGTCGGCTCGACTTTGTAATGTGCCCGCTGAGTCCCGACGTGTGCGATATCGACCTGCACATCGAGCGGCTTTACAGCTCGAAAACCAGCGTCATTGCGCGCAAGGGCCATCCTCTGGCAGCGGCTCGTACAGTGCGCGACTTGGCCGATAGCGAATGGATCAGCGTCCGGCCGGCGGGAGTCGTAGGCAGCGCGGAGAACCAACTGATCGAGTTGTTCAGAGCCCAAGGCTTGCCGCCTCCGAAGATCGCGATCACGACCGAATCGCTGCTGGAAATCCTGCACATCATTTCCGAAACGGATTACCTGACCATAGAACCCAGCATGCTTCCCGGCATGAAGCTGTTTTCCTCGTCGCTGATCAGCTTACCGATTCAGGAGCCGTTGGAGTCGTGTGAGGTGTGCTTGGTCAGCCGCCGAGGTCACCCTTCACCCAGGTGACGCAGGAGCTGACCAGCATGCTGATTTCATACTCGCGCTTGCGTCACCGAGCCAAGGGGTGAGCCTGCCCCGCCTCTCTTCTTCACTCTGAGGCATGACGAGGATCGTCACGACGGTCAATGTACTCAAGCCCCAGCGGACCTGTTCCATACACCTGTGAAATATACTCCCCCGATCTGGCCCAATGAAAATGCGGAGTGTTAGCCGGGAGCACCACTACACTGCCCGGGCCATAAGCGGGAAAGCTACGCCACTCCACGTCTTCGTTCTACAAAGAGCCCGTTTTACCGAGCGGCAGTGGTTGTGCTTGAACAACGGACACTGTTCGTTGTCAGGCAAGCAGTTTTCATAATGCTCGGCACCTGAGAAAAATGTCCTCTCTACTGTAGTGGTGGCGCTCTCCTGTGATAATGCCGCTGATGCGTATTTCAGTTGATACGCAATGTAATCAATAAAAAAACAGAGGTAATAGGCCAGTCGGCACCGCCAAAAAACCATACCGATAGATTCGTACCTCCCTCCCCCCTCACACCTGATCCATCGCCTCGAACACGCCCTTGTCCTCACCCAGGAACCCGCCGCTTTGATGCTGCCATAGCCGCGCATAGACGCCGTTCTTCCCAAGCAATTCGCTGTGAGTGCCCTGTTCGATGATGCGTCCGTCATCCATGACGATGAGCCGGTCCATGGCCGCAATCGTGGACAGCCGATGGGCGATCGCGATCACGGTCTTGCCCTGCATCATTTCATCAAGGCTTTCCTGAATGGCGACTTCGACTTCCGAGTCCAGCGCGCTGGTGGCCTCGTCAAGCAGCAGGATCGGGGCGTTCTTGAGCATCACACGGGCAATCGCGACGCGTTGGCGCTGGCCGCCCGACAGCTTGATGCCGCGCTCACCCACAAGGGTGTCGTAGCCGGTACGGCCTTGCCGGTCGCTCAGTTGGCTAATGAACCCATCGGCCTGGGCATTCGCCGCGGCGCTGCGAATTTGCGCGTCGGTCGCATCGGGACGGCCGTAGGCGATGTTGTCGCGAATAGAACGGTGCAGCAGGGAAGTGTCCTGCGTGACCATGCCGATGGAGCCGCGCAGGCTTTCTTGCGTCACGTGTGCGATGTTTTGGCCGTCGATGCGAATCACCCCGCTGTCGACGTCATAGAAGCGCAGCAGCAGGTTGATAAGCGTGGATTTGCCAGCACCAGATCGGCCAACCAGGCCGATTTTTTCGCCCGCGCGAATGCTCAGGCTCAGGCCATCGAGCACCTGGCGTTCGCCATTGTAGTTGAAGCTCACCTTATCGAAGGTGACTGCGCCGCCAGAGGTCACTAGCGCGCCCGCCCCCGGTGCATCCTGCACCTTGGCGCCCAGGGTCAGTGTCGCCATGCCATCCTGTACGGTGCCGATGCTCTCGAACAGCGAGGTCATTTGCCACATGATCCAGTGCGACATGCCATTGATACGCAACGCCATCGCGGTGATCGCCGCCACGGCACCCGCGCCGACCTCACCCTGGTGCCATAGCCACAAGGCATAACCGCCTGCTGCCATGATCAGCGCCACCACCAATGCCTGGTTGACGATCTCAAACAAGCTGACCAGGCGCATCTGGCGAAAGCCGGTTTGCTTGAAATCCTCCATCGCTGCACGCGCGAAGTGCGCTTCACGATTGGAGTGGGAGAACAGTTTCACCGTAGTGATGTTGGTGTAGGCGTCTGAGATACGCCCGGTCATCATCGACCGCGCATTGGCCTGTTCCTGCCCGACTTTCCCCAGACGGGGTACGAAGTACAGCATCGCCAGACCGAACAACACGACCCAGGCAACGAACGGCAGCATCAGTTTCAGAGCGAAGCCGCCGGCCAGTGCGATGATCGCGATGAAATACACCCCGATCCCGGGTGCGATCTCGATCAGGGTGAACAGCACGTCGCGCACCGCTAGCGCAGTCTGCATCACCTTGGTCGTGACCCGGCCGGAAAACTCATCGGAAAAAAAAGAAAGGCTTTGCCGCAGCATCAGGCGATGGAAGTCCCAGCGCAGCCGCAACGGCAAGTTAATCGCCAATATCTGGTGCTGCACCATGGTGCGTAACGCCACCAGCCCGACACTGGTCACCATGACGATGCCCATGCCCCACAACACGCGACTTTCCTGCGCAGCCGCTTCACCGCCCGCCTGCCAGGTCGAGAGCAGGTCCACGACTTGCCCGAGGAAGGAAAACAGCCAGGCTTCGTAAATCGACACACAGGCACTGAGCAGCGCAAGCGCAAGGATGTAACCGCGGGCGCCGCGCGTGCAGGCCCACAGGAAGCGAGCCAGGCCGTCGGGTGGCGGTGGTACCTCGTCAGGAGGAAAGGGGTCGAGTCTTCGTTCAAACGCACGAAGCATGGTGTTCTCCAAAACGATCAAGTGGGGAGATTCTGCCATTGAACGGTTGCTTTGAGGGTTTTGTGAAGTTGAGGTAGGGCGCTGTTGGCCGATTGCAGGCAGTGACAAACGCCCGCAAACGACCCACAGCGCACGGTACGAGGTGCGTAGGATTTGTCATTATTTTTTTGGGGCGTCCTCGCGTTAGCGCACGATGCCTCACTGCGCCAGTCGCACGTTTCTAACAGCCGGACTGACTCAACAATGGCAAAAAGTGCGCGAATTCATATTCGCTTCGAGCGCTAAGGCACGGGGACGAACCATGGCCCCGGTCGCAGGGATTTGAAATCCACGGCGTTGCTCGACAGAATGGCGCCCCGATTCGGCCAAAGTGCCGGTCGTTCGTGTTGAAAAGGGGTTGTGGTTGAACGAACAGACATTGTCCATGCGCCTGGAACGCGTGGCGGCGCATGTGCCAGCCGGTGCGCGCCTCGCCGATATCGGCTCGGATCACGGCTACCTGCCGGTGGCGTTGATGCACCGTGGAGCCATCGCATCGGCGGTGGCCGGCGAGGTGGCATTGACGCCGTTCCACTCGGCCGAACGCACCGTGCGCGAGAGCGGCCAAGACCTGCGAATCACCGTGCGCCTGGCCAATGGCCTGGCGGCCATCGAGCCGGAAGACGGGATCACGGCGATCAGCATCTGCGGCATGGGTGGCGAGACAATCCGCGACATCCTCGACAGCGGCAAGGCGCACCTGAGCGGCCAGGAGCGCCTGATCCTGCAACCCAACGGCGGCGAGCAGCCGTTGCGCCAATGGCTGATGGACAACGGCTACCGCATCCTCTGCGAGGAACTGCTGCGGGAAAACTGTTTCGACTACGAAATCATCGTCGCCGAGCGCGCCGCTCCAGTGACGTACACCGCCGAGGAGCTGTACTTCGGCCCGCTGCAGATGCAGGCACGCAGCCCGGCGTTCCTGCTCAAGTGGCAGCGCATACTGCGCCACAAGCAGCAGACCCTGACCCACTTCGCCCGGGCGCGGCAGGCCGTGCCCGAGGAGAAACTGCAAGACATCGCCCGGCAAGCCCGATGGATCACCGAGCTGCTGGCTTGAAATTGTGAAGGGCTTACGCTAACAGTGCCGAGCGGTGATCCGGCAAAGCTACAAACGCCTCAGGCAACAGCATTCCCCATGCCGACGGCGCTGTTCGGATCATCATGTTCGCCTGTAGCAAAAGCGCCCCCCTCAATGTGATAGACCGTCGGCTCTTCCGAAAAATATTCCTCTAAGCCCAGCATGAACAGCCGATGGTCTTCACTCGATTCAAAGCCCGGCGTGTGATCCTCGAGCGATTGCCATCGCACAATCAGGTTGAATAGCTGGGGCGTTTCGATCCCTTGCGCGAGCAAGTGACCGCGGTAACCCTTTGCGCGGCTGAGCAAAGGGGTGACCTCGGCAAATGCACGCCTGAACGCTTCAATGTGTTCTTTGTGAACGGGCAGCAGAGCGATTTCATAAATCATGGTGTTCCCCTAAAAGTGAGTACAACGGTCAAAATTACGCACTGACGAGATGGGACGACGGCCCGACTGCAATCGCGATTTTTCCTTGAACACCGTTGTTGGGCCTCTCCAGAAGGGCATGGGCGAGCGGAATGTCGGCAAGTGAATAGACGGCACCAACGTGCGGTCGCAGCTGACCGCGCGCTATCAATGCGCTCAACTCATCAAGCTTGCCGCGGTTTTGTCTTGTGAAAACGAAGTGATAACTCGCGTTCTTGCCCCAGGCCTGAACGACGTTTTGTGGCTGGGCAATGTCCACAATCGAGACAACGCGGCCCAGTTGGGCGAGCGTGTCGGGGCTGCGCGACAATGTATTGCCGCCGATGGTGTCGAACACGACATCGACTCCGCGACCACCCGTTCCCCGCATGATGGCGTCGACATAATCCTCCTTTTCATAGTCGATGATCACGTCGGCACCCATACTTCGTGCGAACTCAACGTTTGCTTCGCGCACGGTCGTGAACACCCTTGCTCCGATGGCTTTTGCCAGCTGGATCGCCACATGACCGACGCCTCCCGCGCCGCCGTGGATCAGGATGCTTTCCCCCACTCTCAGCGCCGCACGCACGACCAGTGCTTCCCACGCCGTTCCGCCGACCAGGCTCAGGCTTGCCGCCTCAAGATGGCTGAGTGTGGGAGGCTTCTTCCCGACAATACTTTCGGCAGCAACGTGGTACTCGGCATAACTTCCTGGCCCGTCAAATATTTGCGGGGTGTACCAGACTTCGTCTCCCGCAGCGAAGCTCGTCACACCTGGCCCGACTGCTTCGATGACACCAGATACGTCGTGTCCGGTAATGGCCGGAAGTGGCACCAGGTCAGGATAATTGCCACGTCGGACCTGATAATCCAACGGATTGATGGAGGTTGCGTGCACCCGGACCAAAACTTGTCCCGTGTGCGGCACAGGCTTGGGAACGTCGCAAAGTTCGAACGATTCCGGGCCGCCAAATGATTTGAGCATGAGCGCTTTCATTGTCAATCCTCGTTTCGATAAAAAGGGATATCGGGATTTCTCGATATCTTGTGGTAAAAAAAACTACAACTCTTGCCCTATGATCTCGGCAAGAGCGCTGATGGTTGCTTCATTCCGCTTGTAGTAGGTCCACTGACCGATGCGCCTGACTTCGACCAATCCCACTCGTTGCAACGTTGCCAGATAATCAGACACCGTCGACTGCGACAGGCCGACGCCTTCTTGAATACTACTGACGCAGACTCCCACCGTAAGAACGTCACCTTCATCCTGCGGAGGGAAGTTCTTGGCTGGATCCTTCAAACCTTTCAAGATTTCAAGGCGTGTACGGTTTGAGAGGGCTTTGAATATTTCGAGTAATTCCATGAGCCGAAGATATCGAAATTTACCGATATGTCAATATATCAATGCGAGAGCCGCCGGCTGACGCTCGCCTCAACCTTTACCCCAGCAGCCGTTAATCGTAGAACGGCTCAACCGATACCCGACTGCCGACAAAAAAACTGTCGGCAACCAGTCGCAGCGGCTGGAGGTCCAGGTCACTGGTTTTGTCGCCAATCAGCTGTTGAAAATGTCGATACACCGCCGCGTACTCGCCCTCCTCCGAGACGGCTTGGCGCACGCCGTCGATACTCAAGAGTGCGCCACCGTTATCCAGTCGCAGGGTGCCTTCGGTGCAGCGAATCTCAATGCTCCAGAGCTCCTCATGACCGTGGTCGAAATCAAACTCTGCGCGGACGTCGAGGTGACGGGCGTCAGACATTTTGATGGAAGCGGCAATCGGCGACTGGCAGTTGCTGGGGACGCGCAGTTCGGCAGACTCGACAAACAGCGGCAGCGCCAGCAGATGGGTTGCAATCGACAACGCATTGATACCGGGATCGAAGACGCCCAGGCCGCCGGGTTGCCAGATCCAGGCCTGACCGGGGTGCCATTTGCGCACGTCTTCCTTCCAGTCGATCTGCACGCTTTGCAGGGTGCGGGTGGCCAGCCAGGCACGGGCGGCTTCGATACCGGGCGCGTAGCGTGAATGCCAGGCGAACAAACCGCTGACGCCTTGCTCCTGTGCCTGATTCACCAGGGCCATCGCTTCACCCAACGTGGCGCACGGCGGTTTTTCGACCAACACGTGTTTGCCAGCGGCCAGCGCTTGTTGCACCAGCGCGAAACGACCTTGTGGCGGCGTGCAAAACGCAATCGCATCGACCTGCGGGCCATTGTCGAGCAGCTCGCCCAGGGACTGATAGTTCTCGACCCCGGCGCAGGGCTGCCCTTGCGTCGCGACAGACACCAGCTGGAACGCGGGGTTGGCGTGGATAGCGGGAACGTGCTGGTCCTGGGCAATCTTGCCGTAGCCCACCAGACCGAGACGGATCGGTTGCATCGATGACTCCTGATTCTTTGTCTTGTTTTAATTTTCGAATCGGCAAGATTACGTTTGTGTAGCGGGGAAGTCATTGATGACGTGCTTACGTTCCATCAGCACCCAAGCTTGGGCGCTGGTATCGCTGTTAACGAACGCTTTGGGTCGATGTCATGCCGCCGGTTGATGACTGGTCACACAGTGAATCCCCCCGCCGCCCGCCGCGATGGCGTCGATATTCAGCTGCACCACCTCCCGGTCCGGGTAGAGCTGCGACAACAGGTCAAACGCTTTCGCGTCCGCCGCCTTGTCACCAAACTCGGGCGCAATGACCGCGCCATTCACCAGGAAGTAGTTGATGTAACCGGCAGCAAAATCCGGATTGTCGCGGTTGAACAGGCTTTTGCGTGGATTGAGCGGTGGCGACAGGGTATGCACTTGCAGCTTTCGGCCGTCGGCATCAGTGGCGTTTTTGAGGATTTCCAAATGCGCCAATGTCACTTTTCGGTCGTATGAATCGGGGTCGTTGTCGAGGTTGGCGATCACCACACCGGGCTGGGTGAAACGTGCATAGAAGTCGACGTGGGCGTCGGTGATGTCCTTGCCCTTGATGCCCGGCAGCCAGATGATTTTGCGCAACCCCAAACGGTCTTTCAGTTCCTGCTCGACCTCGGCTTTGCTCCAGCCGGGGTTGCGATTGCGGTTGATCCAGCTGCTTTCGGTCATGATCCCCGTGCCGTGGCCATCCACTTCGATACCACCGCCCTCGCCCACCAGTTCGCTGCGCAGGTAACGGGCATCCACCGTGTCGGCCACCAACGCGGCCAGTTGCGCATCCTTGTCATGCTGCTGCTTGTTGCCCCAGCCGTTGAAGTTGAAATCCACGGCGCCGAGCCCACCTTCGCCGTCGATGACGAAATTGGCGCCGATATCGCGCATCCAGATGTCGTCGAGCTCGGTGGTGACGTAGGTGATGTTAGTCGTGCCGCACTGTTCTTCGGCCAGACGCCGCTCGCGCGGGCGGCAGAACACGGTGACCGGCTCATAGCGCGCGATGGTGCGGGCGATCAGGCCAATGGCTGCTTGCACATGCGGCGTGAAATCCTCCCAGATGGCGCTCTGTGCGCCGAACGCGATGAAGGCCCGTTCGTGTCGGTCGCCCTCATCCGGCATGCGCCAACGACCCTGAGTCGCCGCGTGTACGGGCGCAAAGCTGAAGCCGAGGGAGGCAGCGGCGCCGAGACCGGCAATGACCGCCACCTGCTTGATGAAATCCCGCCGTGTCGGCAGGGATTGATCCTTCGAATGTGAACTCATTTCGCTGTCGCCGTTTTGAATTTAGTCCAGGTACGCATCCGCGCGCGCATGTCGGATTGGGGAATGTCCTTGCCCGGAATCAGCCGTGCATAGGTGGCCTCATCGAGGTAAATGTCCGGGTTGTTGCGCATGCTCGCATCGACACTCGGGCGGGCCTTGGCGTTGGAAGTCGGGTAGCCGGTGAAGTTGCTGATGGCCGCCATGTTCTGCGGGCGCATGACGAAATTGATGAACGCGTAGGCGTACTCCGGGTGCCTGGCGTCGACCGGGATCGCCATGGTGTCCATCCACACGGTCGTGCCTTCGCGGGGAACACGGTACTCGAAACGGGTGTGCTTGCCGGCGCTGTCCGACGTCCGTTGTGCCTGGGTCATGTCACCGCTGTACCCGAGGGACAGGCACAGGTTGCCGTTGACCAGATCGGTCACGGGCTGCGACTGGAACTTGCGAATGTACGGTCGCAGTTTCATCAGCAACTCACTCGCCGCGGCCAGGTCTTCAGGCTTGGCGCTGCGTGGCTCGCGTCCGAGGTAGTTGAGCACCACCGCCAGCACTTCGTCCGGCGAGTCGATCATCGAAATACCGCAATCGGCAAATTTTGCCGCCAGTTCCGGTTTGAACAGCATGTCCAGGCTGTTGACCGGGGCGTTGGGCGAACGCTGTTTGATCTGTTCGTCGTTGTAGGTCAGGCCGATGGTGCCCCAGGTGTAAGGAACGGTGGCCTGGCTCGACGTTTCGTACTGCCTGCGCAGCTTTTGCAAACCGGGTTCGATGTCGTCCACAGAGGTGAGCTTTGCGCGATCCAGCGGCAGCAGACTGCCGGCGCGCATCAAGCGTTCGGCGACGGTGTCGCCGGGGAAGATCAGGTCATAACCACTGCCGCCGGCGAGCATCTTGGCTTCCAGGGTTTCGCTGCCATCCATGACGTCGTAGATCACTTTGATCCCGGTTTCAGCGGTGAATCTGGCGAGGGTGTCTTCGGCGAAATAGTCGGCCCAGTTGTAGAGTCGCAGGGTTTTCTCTTCGGCGTGCAGCGACGACGAGGCGATTGCCCATCCCAAGGCGCCGAGCAACAGCTTTCGGGGAGTACGCATATCAAACTCCTTGAGTGTTCCAGCGTGCATGAAGGTGTCGACCGTCCTGACTCAGCAACGCCCCGTACATGTCCGGGCGACGGTCGCGGTAGATGCCCCAGCTCAGGCGTTCTTCGCGCATGGCGGCCAGGTCGAGGCTATGCACCAGCACGCCGCTGTTGTCACGATCGGCCTCGGCGAGCAACTTGCCCTTGTGGTTGCAGATAAACGACGAGCCGTAGAAGCTCATTTGCAAGTCCGCATCGGTGGTCGCCACCTCACGACCGACGCGGTTGGCCGCCACCACTGGCAGGATGTTCGCAGCGGCATGCCCGCGCATGGTCATCTGCCAGTGATCACGGGAATCCAGGGTTTCGCAGCCCGGCTCAGAGCCGATGGCGGTGGGAAACAGCAAGACTTCGGCGCCCATCAGCGCCAGGCAACGGGCGGTCTCGGGGAACCACTGATCCCAGCAAATCCCCACACCGAGGCGCCCGAACGCCGTGTCCCAGACACGGAAGCCTGTGTCGCCGGGGCTGAAATACTCCTTCTCCTGATAACCGATGGCGTTGGGGATGTGGGTCTTGCGATACACCCCCAGCAAGCGCCCGTCGGCGTCGGCCACACTCAGGGAATTGAAGTACGCATTGCCAGCCTTCTCGAACCAGCTCAGCGGTAGCACCACCCCCAACTCCTTGGCCAGTGCAGCAAAGCGCTTGAGTACGCTGCTGTATCGATATTCTTCGGCCAGCGCCAAATGCTTATGGCTTTGTTCGATGCAGAAATACGGCGTGGCAAACAGCTCCTGCAACAGGATGACCTGGGCGCCCTTCGCCGCCGCCTCGCGGACCCGTTGCTCAGCCTGATCGAGGTTGCGCGGCAAGTCCCAGGTGCAGGGCATCTGGGTGGTGGCAATCGTCAACAGGGTCATGGCATCACCCCCTGCACTGGCCAGGCGGGTTGCTGCTGAGTGATGCAATGCACCCCGCCGCCGCCATGGGCCAGGTGATTGATCCGCACCGGCACCACCTCGCGTTCCGGGAACGTCCGGGTCAACACTTCGGCCGCCGCGTGGTCGGCGTCGATGCCATAGGCCGGCATGATGATCGCGTTGTTGGCGATATAAAAGTTTGTGTACGAGGCACAGAACACTTCAGCTTCGGTGTCGACGGCATCGGTGGCTTCATAGAGCTCGATCAGCTCGAACGTGCGCCCGTGGGCATCGGTGGCCAGTTCCAGCGCGCGACGGTTTTCCCGTGCAACTTCGGCGTACACCGAATTTTTATCGTGGGTGGCATCCACCAGCAACACGCCGGGGCGAGCGAAGGCGCAGACGCCATCGACGTGGCCGTCGGTCATGTCGCCGGTCACGTAGTCCGGGTCACCCGGCAGCCAGATGGTTTTCTTCACGCCCAGCAGACGGGTGAAGATTTCCTCGATCTCGGCCTTGGTCATGCCCGGGTTGCGATTAGGGTTGAGCAACACCGACTCGGTGGTGATCAGTGTGCCTTCGCCATCGACATGAATCGCACCGCCTTCGTTACTCAGCGGGGTGCCGAAACACGGCACACCGAGACGATTGAGTGCGCGGCGCGCCAGGCTTTCGTCCAGGTTATACAGCGACTTGCCGCCCCAGGCATTGAGCGCCAGCTCACCCCGCCCAGACCGTGTTGCGGATGACAGACGAAGCTCGGACCGGAATCCCGGCACCAACTGTCGTTCACGGCCAATTCGATCAGTTCGATGTTGGGCCCACACAGCGCTTTGGCACTCGCGACAGCCGACGGGTCCACCACCATTTTCACCGGCTCGAACCGGGCGATGGCGTTGGCCACCCGGGCGAAATCCTCTTGCACCAACGGCAAGGTGACGCCCCAGCCCGACTCCCAAAGTGCCTGGTTGTGCGGCCAGACCATCCAGGTCGCGGCATGTTTCACCCACTCTGCCGGCATCCACCAGCCACTGTCTTGAAGTTCGTTTTGCTGCATGACAAGCACCCTTGAGTTAAGTCATTGTGTTCAATGAAAACTGCCTTCGCGGTCTTGGCATGCATGCTACGGCCGTAAAACAGGGCCAACAAACGATGGATTTTGTAGAAAAGTGATTAGAGGAACTTATCAATATGCTCAAGCACTGGCCTCCGCTCAGCACCCTTCGCGGCTTTGAAGCCGCCGCCCGACTGGGCAGTTTTCACAAGGCTGCCGACGAGTTGCACCTGACCCAGTCGGCCATCAGCCAACAGATCCGCACGCTTGAGGCGTACCTTGAGCAACCGTTGTTTTTTCGCAGTGGGCGCAGTGTCAGCCTGACTGATGCCGGTCACGATTTGCTCAGCACCACCCAGGCGTTATTGCAGCAATTGGCGGTCGGCATTCGTCGCCTCGGGCAATACCAGAAACCCAACCAACTGGTGCTCAACACCACGCCGACTTTCGCCCGTCACTGGCTGCTGCCGCGCTTGGGTGATTTTCGCCGTCAGCATCCGGAGGTCGACCTGTGGATTTTCAGCACCGATGAAGTCCCGGACATGACCACCCAGACCATCGACCTCGCGGTGCGTGACGACATCAGTTCCCAGGCCGAGTGCAGCTTCAAGGTGCTGCACGCCGACCGCCTCTACCCGGCCTGCCATCCGGACCTGTTGGCGGTGCCCGTCGAGCAGCGCACCACCCTTCACGGGGAGCGGGAAATGGACTGGAGTCATTGGGCGGTGGAGGCCGGCATTGATGTCGGGCAGAAGGATCAGGGGCTGAACTTCTCCGATCCCGGCCTGCTGCTGGACGCCGCGTGCGCGGGGCTCGGCATCGCGTTGGTCAGCCAACTATTGAGTCGGCCAGCGAGGGACAGCGGACTGTTGCAACCGTTGGTGGAAGACACCATTCGCGGCCCAAACTGGGCCTTGCTGGCCCACCGTGACAGCGAGAACAATCCGCTGGCGCGAAGCTTCGTCGAATGGCTGCTGAGTAACCTGGGGGCAGCGAGCCAGACGTCGCCCGCACTTGCAATATGAAAGGGGGCTCGACTAATGGCCAGCATCATCAGCCAAGTGCGTTGATGAAGTTCATATTGAGCAACAGAACACTCGGCCTAGTGCTATTGAGAGAAGGCGCGCTTACAAGAAACTTTATTGGTTCAAAAAGAATATCCAGTGTATCGTGACATTATTCAGGCGCCAGTTAAGTGACTGACAATCAAGAAAACCACACCGCAAATAACAGCGATCGCGACTGTCATAACCAATCAATAATTCACACGTGTCGACGAACGGACAATAAATAATAAATCTGTTTATAAACAAGCACTTAAAATTCCAACAACAACCAAAACAAAAACTTCTCAAAAAATATAAAACCAAAAAAAGACAGACCATCATTACAAAAGTTTCAAACTTATTTTTTAAATAAATAACCTCATATAATTCTTTAAAACATTCCCCTTCGATGCTAATAATCCGGCCGCTCCGGGTTTACAGGCGATACACCCTCTCACATGAAGTGATCATCAGCGCCCACGCTGATCCCCCGGCATTAATCAAATTTCAGATAACACAGCTTGCTCAAGTTTCCATGAAACTTGGGCCTGCATTGTGCTGCGCACTAAAACTGCGCGAGGAAGGCATCATCGCTCGCCATCATTCAAGGATTAAAATCCTTTCGATCTTCGGTACCCGTCCGGAAGCCATCAAGATGGCGCCGTTAGTCAAAGCTCTCGCTGCGGAACCCGGCATTGATTCGCAGATATGCATCACCGGCCAACACCAAAGCATGTTGAAACAGGTGCTGGATCTGTTCGACCTCAAGGCCGATCACACCCTCGATGTCATGACGCCGCACCAAACGCTTAACTCGCTGACGGCGGCGCTTTACGGGGCGATCGACCCGGTGCTGGACATGACCTGCCCGGACCGGGTGCTGGTGCACGGCGACACCACCTCGGCCATGGTCGCCGCGATGGCGGCGTTCCATCGACGCATCCCGGTCGGCCATGTGGAAGCCGGGCTGCGAACCGGTGATATCTACAGCCCGTGGCCGGAAGAAATGAACCGTCGCTGCATCGACCTGGGAGCGGACATGCTGTTTGCGCCCACCCACGAGTCGCGCCAGAACCTGCTCGACGAACGCCTGCAGGGTCGCACCTTCGTCACCGGTAATACGGTGATCGACGCGTTGCAGATGACCGCACGGCGCATTGAGCAGGACGCTGACCTGCGTGCCAGCCTGGACCGGCAGTTCTCGTTCCTGCAGGCCGGCCGCAAAGTGCTGTTGGTGACCGGGCATCGTCGGGAAAATTTCGGCGAAGGCTTCCTGGATATCTGCAAGGCCCTGAGCCATCTGGCCCGGCGCACGGATATCCAGATTGTTTATCCGGTGCACCTGAACCCGAACGTCATGGGCCCGGTCACCGAGCACCTGGGCGATCTGCCCAACGTGCACTTGATCCAGCCGCTGGACTACCTGGCCTTCGTGCGCCTGATGCAACGGGCCCATGTGATCCTCACCGATTCCGGTGGCGTGCAGGAAGAAGCGCCGTCCCTGGGCAAACCGGTGCTGGTCATGCGTGATGTGACCGAACGCCCGGAAGCTGTCGCGGCGGGCACCGTGCGCCTGGTCGGCACCTCGCCGGACTCGATCATCGCCGGCGTCAACGCGCTGTTCGATGACGATCTGCTGTGGCGTCGTTGCTCCCAGGCGGCCAACCCTTACGGCGACGGCAAGGCCAGTGCGCGCATCGTCGATGCCCTGATGGGCCGCCCGGTGGACGATTTCATCGTGGCCGGACAGGCCTTGCCCAAGTTCCTGCACTACCCGTCTGCACAGCCTGCGCCCGAGAAGCATTACCCGGCTTTTACCTCTCGATAAACCAAACCGCTCCTCCCCTTATCAGCTCGAGATCTACCTGAATGAAGTCTTCCGTTGCCATCCATACGGGTGCACTCAGCGCCCTTGCCTGTGGTGTGAGCCTGCTCGCGCTCATGCCGACCTTTGCCTTGGCCGCGGACAGTCCGCTCACCCAGGCGATCAACCGGCTCAACGCCGACACCCGACAAGAGCGTGAGGTGCGCTTGAGCGATCTGGGGATCGACGCACCGATCATCCTCGGCTCCACCGATGCCCGCCGCGAACTGTATCTGCCGGTGCCGGCGGGCGTGCCGCTGACCGATGCCACATTGCATTTCGACGCCAGCTACCTCAACGGCGAAGGTGGCCGCAACACGTTGCTGCTGTCGCTGGACGGTTATCCGGTGCGTGCCGAAGGGCTCAGCGAACCCCAAGGCGACGCCAGTGCCACGCTGGGCGTAGACAAGAAAGCGCGGGACAGCGGCTCGGTGCGTCTGGGCATTGCCTGGTCGTCGATCGTGTCCCGTGTGCTGTGCGAAGACGAACGCGCCATCGGCAACGTCTTGCGTATCGAACCGGACACCCGCCTGACTTACAGCTACGACGCCAGCCAGTTGCGCGACGTTGGTGCGGCATGGACGGCCTTGCCGGGCAAACCGGGAATCATGGTCGCACCCGGCACCTTATCCGCTGAAAGCTACGATTCGGCGTGGCGTCTGGGCGTGGCACTGGAGCGGATTGGCAAGCGCAGTCAAATCCTGCCCTTCCCTGCCGTACAAGACAGCGTCGACCTGAGCGGCCTGCGCATTCCGGCCGAACTGCAAGGGATTCCAGCATTCGCCAGCCTCAATGGCAAAGGTCCACACACTTTGGTGAACCCGGCGGAGATCGGCGCATTGCTGGTGTTGGGCCAGACGCCGAACGTCCAGGCGGATCTGGCGGTCAACGACCCGCAACTGCTCACAGCGGTCAATGAATCCCTCGACGCGCTGCAAAGCCAGATCCAGGGCCTCGATGCCACGGCGGCCAACGCGTTCACGCAATGGCGTGAGACGCATATCAATGCCGGCCTTGCCGCCGATGGCACAGACAATGTACGCCTGGCCTTGGTCGGCACGCGCCCGGTTCTGATGATTGCGCCGCATGCCACCGGCAAGGCGCTGGCCTTGTTCAGCACAGCCTGGAACAAACTGGCACGCAGTCGGCAATTGACCATCAGCGAAGCGCAGATGCCGTTGAGCACCGACGGCCGTGTCGCCCTGTCGCGTCTGGGCGGCAATCCCGGCGCCATCGACGTGCTGGCCAAGTCTGACTGGAGCACGTCATTCCCTCTGGGCAGCGTGGCTTACGACGGTCGATTGCCAGTGAAGGCTGTGGTCGACGTGTCTGCCGCGCCCGGCGCTTCGGACACCGCGCCGGTGGCCTCGCTGTTTCTCAATGATTACCTGATTGGTGCGCAGCAGCTGGTGGCCAACGGTGAAAAGCAACGCATCGAAGCGCGCATCCCGCGTTACGCCGTGGGCGCGACCAACGTGTTGCGCGTGTCGTTCCAGCGTCAGCCAGTGAGTGATCGCTGCCTGGAAACGCCACAAGCCTTCCCGGTGTCGGTGCTGCCGACCAGCCACATCGTGCTGGAAAAAACCGCCTTGGGTAATGACTTCTCCGGCATGGCCGCGCGCTTTGCCGAGGACACGCAACTCCTGGTGCCGCAGGGCTATCTCGAGCATCCGGCGAACAGCTTGCCGCAGGTGATTTCGGTCGCCGATGCCGCCGGTGTCTCGCCGCTGCGGGCGCAATTGAAGGTCGTCACTGACCCGAACGCCTCGGTCACGCAGGACAAGGCCTTCCTCGCCTTCGAGCTGCCGATCAAGGACAGCAAGGAGTCGGTGCAAGTCGATGAACAGGGGCGTCTGCGCATCAATCACAAGGATCAAGTGTTGCTTGACGTGCATCCCCTCAATCACCTGGCCTCGTTGCAAGTGGTGGATGCCGGCGGCCAGCACGGCATGGTCTATCGCGCGCTGGGCGATGACACGCCACGCTTCGCCAGACAAATTCTGCTGACCCGCGGCGACGTGGCGATCCTCGATGACAACGGTGCCCTGACCACCTTCGACACTCAAGATCCAAGCGGCAGCCAATTGATCGACAACGAAGAACCCAAGGGCCTCGACGCCTGGCGTACGCCGTCGCTGTTGTGGCTGATTCCGGGTGGCATCCTGTTGGTTCTCATCCTGTTGCTGGCTGGCCGTAACGCCCGTCGCAATCGCCAGTAACGGAACCCTTCGATGACGTCGCTTTATTGGCCCTATTGGCTGGCCCACTACTACAGCTTCCTGGAGTTCTCGACCATCGTGGTCGCGGTGCTGATCCTGATTTCCAGCCTGGATGACCTGTTCATTGACCTGTGGTACTGGTCTCGCCGCCTGTTTCGCAAGTTCACCGCGGACCGAAAATACCGACCGCTGACCGCCGAGCAGTTGATGGCCCGGGACGAACAGCCCCTGGCAATCATGGTCCCGGCCTGGCTGGAATATGACGTCATCGCGCCGATGATCGAAAACATGGTGTCGACCCTCGATTACCAGAACTATGTGGTCTTCGTCGGCACTTACATCAACGACCAGCGCACCATTGATGAAGTGGAACGCATGCGTCGACGCTACAAGCAGCTGCACCGCGTGGAAGTCCCGCATGCCGGGCCGACCTGCAAGGCCGACTGCCTGAACTGGATAATCCAGGCGATCTTCCTGCACGAGAAAACCCACGGCATGACCTTCGCCGGCGTGGTGTTGCACGACAGCGAAGACGTGCTGCACCCGATGGAATTGCGTCTGTTCAATTACTTGCTGCCGCGCAAGGACATGATCCAGTTGCCCGTGGTGTCGCTGGAACGCAACTGGTACGAATGGGTGGCCGGCACCTACATGGACGAATTTGCCGAATGGCACGGCAAGGACCTGGTGGTGCGTGAAAGCATGACCGACACGGTGCCCTCCGCCGGCGTCGGCACCTGTTTTTCCCATCGTGCCCTGCGTGTGCTGGCCGGGGAAACCCAGAATCAGCCGTTCAACACCGACAGCCTCACCGAGGACTACGACGTCGGCGCACGCCTGGCCAAGGTCGGCATGAATGCGATCTTCGTGCGCTTCCCGGTGCAGTTTCGCGTGCTGCGCAAATCCTGGTTTCGCAAGCCTTACGAATCGACCCTGAAGATGCCGTTGTGCGTGCGCGAATTCTTTCCCGATACCTTCCGCACCGCGTTCCGCCAGAAGGCCCGCTGGACACTGGGCATCGGCCTGCAAGGCTGGGAGCAAATGGGCTGGAACGGTTCGCTGGCCAACCGTTATCTGCTGTTTCGTGACCGCAAAGGCGTGGTGACGGCGTTCGTCAGCATCATTGCCTACGTAATTCTGGTGCAGCTGTTGGGCCTGATCATCCTGCGCCAGAGCGGCCTGTGGGACGTGAGTTTCCCCAGGCCGTTCGAAACCAACGGCGTCATCTACTACCTGCTGCTGGCCAACGGTGTCGCGCTGGCCTGGCGCATTGCGCACCGCTGTTATTTCACCACCGTGCTGTACGGCTGGCAGCACGGTTTGCTGTCGATCCCGCGCATGGTGGTGGGCAACTTCGTCAACTTCATGGCCGCGTCACGGGCCTGGCGGATGTTCCTGGTCGGCAAGGTCATGAACCGCAAACTGGTGTGGGACAAGACCATGCACGACTTCCCGTCCACCGACCTGGTCGCTGCCGCCCCGCGCAAGCTGGGCAGCGTGTTGCTGTCCTGGCAGGCAATCAACGAAACCGACCTGCAAAGCGCCCTCGCCGAACAGAAAACCCGGCACATGCCATTGGGGCGGATTTTGCTCAGCAATGGCTGGCTGGACGACGAGACACTGGCCGAAGCCATCGCTTTTCAGAATGACCTGCCGCGGGTGTTCGATGTGGCCCACAAGGCGCAGGCGTCGACCCTTACCCTGGACGATGAATTCGCCCTGCGCTGGCGTGTGGTGCCGGTGGGTTTGAATGCCGACGGCCGAGCACAACTGGCCGTGGCCAGTCCGTTGCCGGCCGAAGGTCTGCAACAAGTCAGCGAGGTGCTGGGCAGCGAAGCGGTGCAGTTGATTGCCCGGGAAAGCGAAATCGTCGCGCAGTTGCGCCTGATGAACGTGCGCGAAGGCCAATCCGTACCGGATGCCCGCGCGCCACTGCTGGGTGATCTGTTGATCGAAATGGGCCTGCTGGATCGCGACGTGTTCAACCGCACCATGTTGCAGTACCGCCCGCAGCGTCACGGACGCATCGGCGACTATCTGGTCGACAGCGGCGTGCTGCCCCGCGCCACCATCGAAAAGGCCGTGGCACGTCAGCACAGCCACTACCCTGCGGAGCTTCCGGCATGAATCGCCCCTTGCTGACCCTCATGGCCACGGGGCTGAGCCTGATACCTGCGCTGGCTCATGCCGAGACGCTGCCATTGCCGTTGACCGGCCCGGCCTATGTCACTGCCAACGAGGCGTACAGTGCCTACGAGCGCAAAGACTACGACCTGGCCATCGCCAAGGCCCGCGAAGCGCTGCGTCAGCGCGCCGACATCACCCGTCTGAACACGCTGATCGTGCTGGCGCAACGGGACAAGGATCTGCGTGATCATCCCAAACGCTACCCGCAGTCGCGTCAGGCGCCCGGCTTTGGCGCCGCGGCCCAGGCCTTCAAGGCCTATGATCGCGATGATTTCGACGCCGCGGCACAGGCGTCACGCAAAGCCATCGCTCAGGCACCCAAGCGCATGGATTATCGATTGCTGTTGATCGAGTCGTTGCAGCGTCAACAACACTTGCAGGACGCGGATCAGGCCACCACCCAGGCACTGGCTGTGTTCCCGGACGACGATACGTTGCTGATGCGCCGCGAAGCGATTCGTCGGCAATTGGCAGCACCGCTGGCGGTCGAAGGTTATCGCGCCCTGGAGCAAGGCCAAGTGCCGTTGGCCGTGGATCAGGCCCGTAAAGCCGTCGCTTGGGCACCGGAGATCGGCGCCAATCAGCAACTGCTGATCAGCGCCCTGCTAGCGGCCAAGGATTTCCGAGGGGCGGAGCTGGCCGCGTCCGGCGCACTGATTCAGGACGATGGGGAAATTGCACCGTGGATTCTGCGCAGCTACGCCCTTGATCGTCAGGGCAAAACAGAGGCAGCCCAGGCTAACCTGAACCAGGCTCTGGCCATCGATGGTCTGCTGGAAACGGAAATCCGCGACATTCGTTTCTTCGCCGCCGACGCCGCGCTGGCTCATGGAGAGCCTCGGCAGGCGCTCGATCAGCTGCAACCTTTGGCCGACGACGAAGGCGGCGAAGTGGCCCGCCGACGCACGGCCGCCAGAATGGCGCTGCGACAGAAAAACAATGGCTTGAACGCTGTCGCCCAGTTCCCGGCCCCGGCCTTGAACTGTCAGGAAACGGCTTTCGGCCTCGTCTGTGATATCTGGCCGGGCAACCAGCGCGACAGCGGAACCGACAAGGCCGGCCAGGCCTACGCCGCACTCGCCAGCAAGGACCCCGCCTCAGCCGTTGTCCTGGCCAACGAAGCCATTGCCCGTGCGCCGCAGAATCCGGCGTACCGACGGTTGCTCGTCAGCGCCCTGAGTGACCAGAAACGAGTGCCCGAAGCCATTGCGGCAGCCAGCGAGGGCCTCAAGCTCACCGGCGATGACGCGCGGCTGCTGGCCCAACGCGGTCGTCTGCGCCAGCAATCGGGTGACGACGCCGGAGCTCGCCAGGACTTTACCCAGGCCTTGGCGCTGGGCAACTTGCCCGCTTACGAAGAAGCCAGTCTGTATAGCGCCATCGGCCAGCGTCGAACCGCTCGCGAACGGCTGCAACAAGCGCGGGACACCGGCGAACTGGAATCGATGAGCGACCTGCAAATCGCTTACTTGTCGGTCCAGGCCGGCGACGATGACGGTGCCCACGCGTCGTTCCGCAAGGCCGATGCCGACACCCGTCTCACCCCGACCGCCACTCAGGATGCCGCCTATAACGCCATGCGGGTCAGCGAGGACGAGCAAGCCGTCAACTACTTCAAGCGTGTCATCGACGCAAACAATGCCGGTGAACTGGACCTGTCCCCGCAGCAGCTGTTCGACACCCGTCGCGCCGTGGCCGATGTCTCGCGCACCTGGGGTTTGACCAACACCACCAGTTATCGCGGCAACAGCACCAGCAGCGGCCTGAGTTCGGCCCCAAGCGGCGGCAATGGCAGCAATGACAGCCTGCAAAACAGCACTGAATTGTCCTGGCGTCCCTTGGGCTACCGCAATGCACGTTTTGTCGAACTCTACGGACGCGTCACCGACACGCTGTGGAGCAAGAACAGCGATTCGGATACCGGTTTCGATGCGCTGCAAGGCGCGGTGGGTCTACGGGTCAAACCCTTCACGTCGCTGAACGTAATGGCCGCCGTCGAGCGCACATTCCCCTTGGGATCGTCGGACGTCGACGGTGACTGGCTGCTGCGTCTGGGCTATGGCGCAAGCATCGGCACTGATCTGCGGGTCGACGCTTCAAGTTGGTGGACTTCGCAGTTGTTCGCCGAAGCCGGACATTACGTCAACGACTCGCGTGACTATTTCAACAGCGAATGGCAGGTCGGCCGCAGCTATGCCATCGGTGGCACAGGCTCGCGCTGGGTGACGTTCCCCCATGTGGTGACCGCGTTCGATTACGACTCGAAGATGAACAGCGGCACCGACTCCGACGGCAAGTCGGACTCATCGTCCGGCAAGGCCGGCGGCATCGGTGTCGGCAACAACGTCCGCTACTGGTTCCGCGAAGATGCGTACAACGCGCCCCGCTCCTATGTCGACTTTTCTTTGCAGTACCGCGTCAAGGTGCTGGGCGATGATCGCGCTCAAGGTGTCTTCGGTCGCCTGACTTACTCCTATTGAGGACTTGCATGAACATTCGATTCTGTTTGTGGCTGGGACTTGGCCTGATCCCGATGTGGGCAAATGCCGCCCCTGAAATTGCCCAGCTGTACGCGCCAAAACTGCCCGAGGGTTCGGCCTGGGTGCGGGTGGTCAACCCTTCCGATACCGCCATGCAGGTCCAGGTGGGCCAGGGCGCGAGTTTCGCCCTTTCCGCCCAGGCCACCGTGGCCAGTCCTTTTCAGGTCGTCGACTCGCGACAGCCGCTGCAAGTGACCGTCAACGGTCGCGAGATACAGGGCCTGAGCACATCGAAAGGTGCATGGGTCACACTGATTCTTGACAGCGACCCGGCACGGACACCCCGCCTGATCATCGATCCACCGCTGCGCGGCAAAGACCTGCGCGCCGAACTCAACGTCTACAACCTGGCCAATGGTTGCGAAAAGGCCGGGGTCAAACTGGCTAACCAAGCCCCGGTGTTCAATCAGGTGCCGTTCAACGGCCAGGCCCAGCGCACGATCAACCCGGTGCAAGCAACGCTGGTTGCCAATTGCGAGCAGAACATCAGCCTGCCGTTCAAGCTGGCACCCTTCAAGGCCGGCGATCGTTACAGCCTGTTCCTGGTCGGTTCCCGGCAGGCTCCACGCCTGATCGGCCTTGTCGACCAGACCGCGCCATGATCCTTCATTTGAAATCTCGCTTGCCGGTTCCCGCCCTGATCGCCGGTCTGTTGTTGAGCCTGTCGGGCACCGGCGTTGAAGCGGCCTCGGCGGTCATCACCGGCGAAGGCGGCTGGCTGTTCCCGGCCTGGGAAAGCTTGAACAAGGTCGACAACCCCGGCACGGCCCGCAACATTGCGCTGGTGAAACAACTCCAGCAGAACCTTGCCCGGGAACACATCAGTCTGGTCGTATTGGTGGTGCCGATGAAAGCGCCGTTTTATGCCGCGCGCCTGCCCGCCAATCAGCCCTTGAGCCCGGCCGTGATGCAGCGCTACGAGCACTTGCAGAGCGACCTGACTCAGGCAGGCCTGACCACGCTGAACATCAAGCCCGTCCTGCAACGCACCGAACATGGCAAACAGACGGCATTTTATCGCGCCGACTACCACTGGACGGCCTGGAGCGCGGAAAACACCGCCGACGCCACGGCGCAACTGATTACCGAGCGTTACCGCCTGCAAGGCGAACCCGGCGGTGGCGCGGCGCTGGGCGAGTGGTTCGACCGACGCGCATTCGGTGATCTGGCGAGCAACTTCCTGCCGGCGATCAAGCGCAAATCGATTGGTCGCGACATCTACACCGTTCGCCATCAGGCACAGAACGACTTGCTGATCGATGACGCACCGGCACCGGTTCAGGTGATCGGCAACAGCTTTGTCCAGCCTTACCTGGGCTTCACGCAAAAGCTTTCCAATGCCCTTGACCGTCCCGTCGCCTTGACCTGGAATCCTGGCGATGTCGGCCCATGGGCTACGCTGTTGCAATACTTGGAGTCTGCGGACTTCGCCCAACACAAACCGCAAGTGATCGTCTGGCAATTCAATGAGGGCCAATTTCACCTCGGCCCCGATGCCGCAGCCCATTGGAACGCCAAAGGTGTCACCTCGCTGAGCCAATGGCATCAGCGCATCAACAAGGCCCTTCCGTGAACATTCTTGGTTACACCGCCAGCCGCGCCACCGTTGCGGGTCTGTTGCTTGCCGTCATTCTCGGCTCCGGGACCGGCGTGCTCTACGTGACGGACAAAAAGGCCCAGACCCCAGGGATCGTCGGCATCGTCTGGCAGCCGGACAACAAGACCGTCGGCATCAACGGCCAATGGGAAAAGCTGGGGGCCCGTGAGTTGCTGGTGCAGTGGACCGTCGTCGACGATCAGGCATTCGTTGCCGGTACCGGCCTGCCCAGCGTACCGGTCCTGCCCGATTGGGCACGCATCGCCAAGGCCCCTTGGGCGCAAGACGTCATCCTCGGACTGGCCGGCTATTTCAGCGAAAACCGCTCACGGGACAACATCGAGCAACTGGCTGCGGTCTCGGAACGCATCGCCAAATTGCCAACGCCCTTGCACGTCACCGGCTGGTATTTCCCCGCCGAAGTCGACCCCAGCTGGACCCGCGCCAAAGAGCTGCCCGCCCTGCTGGCCAAGTTACCGCGACCGTTATGGATCAGCGTGTATGACGGCGCCAACATCGGCCCGGTCGCCACAGCCGAATGGCTCAAGCAGTGGCTGCCGAATGACATTGGCGTGTTCTTTCAGGACGGCGTCGGTGTCTACGCCCGCACCGCTCCGGTCGCCAGGACCTACGCCGACGCCTTGCGCCAGCGTCTGGGCAAAGACCGGGTACGAATCATCGTGGAAGCCTTTCGGCCCAACTTCGGTGGCGGTTTCCGCTCCGCGACCGCCGCCGAGCTCAAGCCGCAATTGGCGGCCTATGACGGTTACCCGCTGTACCTGTTCGACGGACCGCACTACGTGACGCCTGAGCTGGTGGAGCAACTGGCGCGATAACGTAGACCAATCAGCGTCAGGTTGGGTTAGCCCTTGACCGCCGCTTCGATCGCCGCGACGTCGATTTTCCCCATCTGCATCATGGCGTCGAACGCGCGCTTGGCCGCCGCTTGATCAGGATGGTTGATGGCGTCCGTCAGGACGCGTGGCGTGATCTGCCACGACAGTCCCCATTTGTCCTGGCACCAGCCGCAGACGTTTTCCTGGCCGCCGTTTCCGACAATCGCGCTCCACAAGCGGTCCGTTTCAGCCTGGTCGTCGGTCGCCACCTGAAACGAGAACGCCTCGTTGTGCTTGACCCCCGAGCCCCCGTTCAGGCCGAGACACGGAATGCCCATTACCGTGAATTCGACCGTCAACACATCGCCCTGCTTGCCCGCCGGATAGTCGCCAGGCGCGCGAAGGATTGTGCCCACCGCGCTGTCGGGAAACGTCTTGGCGTAGAACGTCGCGGCGTCCAGCGCGGCGCCGTCGTACCAGAGGCAAATCGTGTTTTTGCTGACCATTCTGGTTCTCCAACAATGGGGAAGGAATGATCATTCTAGTTGGCTGATGACTGAAAGCTCGGCTCAGCGCAAACCGCTGACGTGGCGCGAAGTTTAGGCAGCCCCAGAAGCACGATCACCACCATGACCATCCCCGCGACAATGGCCACACCGAACCCTGCCCGTGCGCCATAGGCGTCGATGACCAGGCCCGCGAGTACGCCACCGAGCGCCACGCCGATGCTGATGCCCGTCGTCATCCACGTCAGGCCTTCGGTGATCCTGGACGGTGGAACGATGATGGTGCCGAGGTTCATGACGACAACCATTGTTGGCGCGAATGACATGCCTGCCACAAACAGCATCAAGGAAAGGATGTAGACGTCCGGCGAGAAAATGGGCAATACGGCTGTGACCGCCGTGACCAGTACTCCAACGAAGAATTGCTTTTCAATCGACAAGGAGACCCTCAACGCGCCGAACGTCAGGCCGGCGATCATTGAGCCGAGCGCATAGGCTGCCAGGATGAAGCTGGCGGACGCTGGCCAGTCTTGTGCGTTGGCGAAGGCCACGACGGCCACATCGATTGATCCGCCAATCACCCCCATCGCCAGCAGCGCCAGGACGATGGTGCGAAGGCCCGGGATCAGCAGGGTCGAACCTGCGCTCTTCTTGCTGCCGACAACCACCTTCGGTTCTGTCTGCCGTTGCAGCAGAAAAGCCGTCACGCCGATGACCAGCAGCAAGACGGCAACCAACGGTCCGGCTTCGGCGAAGAAACGGGTACTCAAACCAATGGCCAGGGGTGGGCCGATAATAAAGGCCAGCTCAGTGATAACCGTGTCCAGGGAAAAGGCCGTGTGCAAATGCCGCTTGCCACGGAACAGCTGTGTCCAGCGTGCTCTTATCATCGCGGGCATGCTGGGCATCGTACCCGCCAGTGCCGCAAGAATGAAAAGCAGTACCGACGGAGCCCTCATGTAGACCGCGATAATCAGCGCCAGCAACATACCGACGCTGAACGCCGTCACAAGGGGCAGAACCCGACTCTGCCCCCGCTGATCAACAAGTTTCGATACTTGCGGGCCGATCAGCGCGCTGGCTAACGTAAAAGTGCCCGCGACCGAGCCGGCCAGCCAATACAGACCTGTCTGCTGCACCAACATGATAATGATGCCGATGCCGATCATTGCCTGGGGCAAACGGGCAATGGAACTCGCGATCACCAACCCCATGACGCCTGGGGTAGTGAGCAGTTCGCGGTAGGGATTTGCCATGGTTTCTCCGTTTTATTATTCAAAGCAGATGTGTTTCCCGCTGCGCGCAATGCAAACTATGAGGGCGGGTTATCGAAAGATGAAAGTGCACTTCACTAAGTAGATAAGCGGATAGTTACAACGCGCAACAGAACCCTCTCGCATGCAGTGGAATAGCGCAAGCATTGTTATTGCGAAATCACTCGAGTGATGCCGCTCGCACAGATACCGAATCAAACAATGAATCGAAGATAGATAAATAACTTTTTCCTGCATCCTTGCCTCCCAGAAGTGAGCAACATCACTTCCATTGATTGATTGCTCCTACATCATGCAAGTGCAAACCCAACTATCAGATCAAACAATGATGCGGGTCTATATTCAGAAAGAACATTCAAGTTACAGCGCTGAAAATCATCGAAACCAAGGGTCTACCCCTGACACATCGAAGTCAACATCGCTTCACCGCGGTACTCAATGAAAGCCCGACCCATCCAGCCGGGCTTTTCATGCGCAAAAATAAATCAGTCCCCGATCAAGGACCGACTGATCTTGTAAACAAAACTCGGCGCCTGCCCTGGTACGTCATCCAGCACATCGACACGTTGCATGCCGATCTTTTCCAGTACACCTATCGAGGCGGTGTGGGCAGGCCTGACCAGCGCAAAAACATCCGACACCTTCAGCTCATCGAATCCATATTCAAGCGCCGCCCTGCTCAACTCGGTCGCATAGCCCTGGCCCCAGGCGCCCACGGCCAAACGATAACCGAGGTTCAGCCGCTCGACTTCACCAAACTTGCGCAGACCAATCCCGCCGAAACCGAGAACGCAATCCGGAGAAGCACGGGTGGCAATGGTCCACAGCCCGCAACCGTGTAGGGTCCAGTGGCGAATCCAGTCTTCCAGCAGCGTTTCAGCCTGGCCAATCACGGTCAAAGGCCCGGCCGGGTTGTATTGGTTCGTGGCTGGGTCGCCGTAGATAGCAAACAGGCTGGCCAGGTCTTCGGTTCGAGGCGGCCTCAACAGCAATCGCGAGGTGGTTCGTTGCATCGATATTTTTATCCTTGGCGAACGTCGGGAGCCCTACTGTGGCTGAAAGGTCTGAAGATACGCCAACAGGTTTTCGATCTTTTCCGGATCGCTGAGTCCCCAGAAAATCATGCGAGTGCCGGGCACCACTTCCTTCGGCGCTTCAAGGTACGCGGTCAGGGTTTCGCGGGTCCACACGATGCCGGCCGATTTCATGGCGTCGGAATATTGATAATCCGTGCTGCTGCCAGACATGCGCCCAAAAATGCCATTGAGTTGTGGCCCGAACGAACCTCGCGCCGACTTCCCGACCTGATGGCAGCCGCCGCATATCCGCTTGAACAGTGTCGCGCCCGCTTCAGCATCGCCGGCCGCTCGTGCTGGCGCGCTGAAACATCCGGCAGTGAGCACCAAGGCCAGGGTGAGTGCTGCGGCTTTCTTCATGTCCTGCTCCAAAACAGCGGTGGCAGGTTTGTGGCGCTGGCGGCGAAACATTGGCCCGCCTGTAAACGAGTGACGTACATACATGATCCAATTGCGCTTTTCGCATGAAAAAAGTCATTTGCGCACCTACCTTACCTGATCCCTTCTCCCTAAAGTGCACCGGTCATTCAACCATCGGCGTACTTATGAATCTCTGGTTCCGACTGTTTCTCATGCTGTTTCGTCGTCCGTGGCGCAAGCCGGTTGATGCCTTGGCCACTACCGTCATCCGCCTGCGTGTCTGGCCGCTGGATCTCGACCTCAACCGCCACGTGACCAATGGCCGCTATTTCACCCTGGCCGACCTGGGACGCATGGACTACGTGCTGCGTAGCGGCGCATTCCGGGTGGCGCTGCGCAACAAAGCGGTGCCGATCGTTGGCGATACCTGGGGCAAATTCCGTCGTGAGCTGAAGCTGTTCGAAGCGTTCGAGATTCACACCCGGATGCTGGGCTGGGACGATAAGTGGAGCTTTATGGAGCACCGCTTCGTGAGCAAGGGACGCGTGGTCGGCGTCGTCGTGATGCGCGGCCTGTTCCGCGCAGGCAAAGGCACGGTCGCCCCCGGCGAGTTCGCCCGGGAACTGGGCCTGGCGGAGCAATCGCCGCCGATGCCGCAGTGGCTGACAGACTGGTCGCAAAGCTGCAACGACATGAGCCGTGAGCTTCGAGAGGAAGAAGGCCAGCCTGCCCGACGCCCGCAGGCAGTCGAGGAAGTTTGAGGCTCCGCTGACAGCGGCAAGCGCAGCCTCTATCCTGTGCCCCCTGCGATTTCACCGGAGAACCCTGTGCCCCCCCTGACCGCCCGCGAGGTTTACCAGCAGTTGCGCGACGCCGCGCTGGACGTTCGGCCTCTGATACGGCTCGACGAACAACCCGAGCCCGGCCACGTGCACGTCGATATCGAAGGCTGGCGCCTGAGCCTCGGTGTCGATGGCGCCCGTCTGCTGCATTGCCAACGTTGCCGGGCCCCGGACGGCCGCGAGGGTGAACTCGACAGTTGGCAGCGTTACGGCACAGGCCCAGTCAGTTTGCTCAGCACCTGGGAGCTGGCGCAGATCGAGCGCTTGCTGTGCCTTCAGCACCAGCCTTAAAGATCAACGATCACCGTCCCGGCAATGCTCTCGGCAAACTCCACACCGAACAGACGACCCGGCGTTTCGAACCCGCAACGCCGCTCCCCGGCTAACACGCGTCGCGCGGCTTCCACTGCGGCCAATGGTGTGTAGGAGTAGCCGTTGAGGGTCTCGATCACCGACCGCGCAACCTGCCCATCGGCCCCCGTCACCTCGGCAACTGCACGGGCCCGATGCGACAGGCGCTCTTGCTCGCTGGGGCCATCGGGGAGTTGGGACAAGTCGCCCTCGGGGAACGCGTCACCGCTGATGTGCACGAACATCGCGATGTTCGCAATACCCGTTGAGTGCCCACCGGTGACCAGGTCACCGAACGACAGCGGCGCGCAGAGCACAGGCCCGGTGCCGAAATCGAAGTGACGCGGTTGCGCATCCGGCGCAGGAACGAGTACGCCGTCGACCCGCGCCATCAATCCCGCACCGATGATCTCGCCGACGCTATTGGCCGATCCGCGGGACATGGAGCCAGCGACCTGCAGCGCGATCCGTAGCGACTGCGGCTGTTCGACACGGCGGGCAACGTGCAGAGCGAGGCAGTCCGTGGGGACCACGTCCCAGCCGACGCCAGGCAACAGCATCACGCCGGCGTTCTCGCCCAACCGCTCCGCCAGGCGATAAACGTTGATTTCGGCGGTGATGTCGAGGTAATCGACCCCGGCCTCGATGCAGGCCCGCATCAAGGGTTCTGCGGTCAGCACAAAAGGGCCGGCGCAGTTCAACAGGACGGTGACGCCGCTCAGCGCTTGCACCGTTTGAGCGTCTGGCGAGAAGGCGCGATAAGGCACGCTCAGTTGCCGGGCAAGCGCCGCCACGCTTGTCTCGTCACGTCCGGCGATTTCGAAGTCCAGCCCGGCAGCCTTCGCCTGCGCCGCGACCATTCGACCGGTGTACCCGGTTGCGCCATAAATCAGAAGTCTGCTCATTGTGGGTGCTGCCAGTTTTTATAGACGAATTCGAGGCTGTACCCATCCAGGTCCAGGACGTTGGCCGCGTAATAATTCGGGTCGTAATGCAACCGTGCGCCGGGAGCGCCGTTGTCGGTAGCGCCTGCTTTCATCGCCGCGGCATAGGCCGCATCGACCTCGCCCCTGCTCTTGGCGACAAACCCGACATGCGCAGCCCGGCCCTCGACCACGCCTTCACGCAGCCAGAAAAACACCCGGCCTTGCGCGCCGAAACCCTTGAGGTCCGGGTGGCCCGGGGGGCCATCCTTGCCGTCGTAATCCAGCCGGTCAGTGATGCCGAGCGGTGAGAGCGCCGCGATGTAAAAATTGACGGAGCGTTGGGTGTCGCGGACTGAAATAAAAACATGATCAAGCATGGGATGCGCCTCGCTGATTCAAATGATGTAGCCGCCGGAAACCTCAATGGATTGCGCGTTGACCCAGGCACTTTCTTCGGACATCAGCGTGGCGATCACTCGACCGACGTCGTCCGGTTCGCCGACGCGACCGAGCGCCGTTTGCGAGGCCAGCAGCGTCTCGAACTCTTCGCTCAAGCCGCCGCCCAGTTCGGTGCTAATGGCGCCGGGCGAGACAGCATTGGCACGGATGCGCCGCTCACCAAACTCCTTGGCCATGTAACGGGTCAGTACTTCCAGCCCGCCCTTGAAAGCCGCATAAGGCGCCACGCCTGCGGTGACCACCCGTGTCGTCGCGCTGGTCAGGTTGACGATGCTCGCGCCCTCCTCCATCAGCGGCAACAAGGCCTGGGTCAGGAAGAACGGGCCTTTGAGGTGAACGTTCATCAGGTCGTCGAACTGCGCCTCGGTGGCCGTCTCAAGCGGATTGAACAGGCCGTGGCCGGCATTGTTGACCAGACCGCCCAGGGTGGTGGTTTGCCAGTTCGATTGCAGCGCCTGCCGTACTGCCTCGACGAACACGCCGAAGGTTCCGGCATGGCTGACATCCAGTTCGAGGGCGACGGCATTGCCGCCCTCGGACCTGATGCGCTGAACAACCGAATCGGCCGCTTGCACGTTGCTCTTGTAGGTCAGGATGACGCCCATTCCGCGCCGGGCACATTGCACTGCGGCGCTGGCACCGATGCCTCGACTGCCGCCGGTGATGACGATAACGCTCATGGCTTGCTCCACTGTTAATCAGATGAGCAATCACGGTAACCCTACACCTTCGGGCGAGCGCAGCCGTTACTACTCCAATCCTGCCTGTTTCTGCTTTTCGCTTGCGTCGTGCGCCACCCTGCGGTCAGATGTCTCCCCATGGAAAATCAACTGCATGAACTCAGAGCCCTCGCCGCCAGGGCCGAAAACAGGCTTACAGAGACTGGCATTGCGCGCGTGGCCATGGTTCAGGGTGCGATTCCCGAGCATCAGTTGGCCGCGGTCTATGAGCCGATGATCAACCTGATCCTGCAAGGCAGTAAGACCATCACCGTCGGCGATCGCACACTGCGGTATGACCCGGCGACTTATTTCGTGATGTCGATCGACCTGCCTGCGGTCGGCAGTGTGCACCCGGCCACGTCCGGCGAACCGTACCTCGCCGTCGCCTTGACGCTGGACCCTGCCGTTCTGGCGACGTTGCTGACGGACCTGCCAAAACCTGCCGCACCGCCTGAACAGGAGGCCGGTTTTTCCGTGGCCCCAGTCACGCCCGAACTGATGGATGCTTGGGTGCGCATGCTGCGATTGATGGACCGGCCGGCGGACATCGCGGCGCTGAGCCCGGTTTACGAGCGGGGGATTCTCTACCGGGTTTTGCAAGGACCGCACGGCTGGATGCTGCGCGAAATTGCCGCGCCCGATACGGCCATGGCCCGTGTAAGCCTCGCCATCCAGTGGATCCGCCACGCCTTCGCCGAGCCGCTGCGGGTCGAAGAAATGGCCCGGAAAGCGTCGATGAGCGTGTCTGCGTTCCACCGCCATTTCAAAGCCGTCACCACGTTAAGCCCCTTGCAGTATCAAAAACGCGTGCGGTTGCTCCAGGCGCGGACCTTGTTGGTGGCGAATGCTAAAAGCGTCACCAACGCCGCGTTCGATGTCGGCTATGAAAGCGCCACTCAATTCAGCCGGGATTATGCCCGCGTCTTCGGTTTGCCTCCGGCCCGGGATGCGGCGCGGATTCTCGCGCAAATGCGCGGTCGTACCGACTGAGGGCGCTTCAGTCCGACTTGTACCACTGACTCTGTTTCACGTCATCGCGCTGGCGAATGCGGGTACCGATCAATGGCCATGAAAGCGCCGCCACTGGCACCCACCCGACCATTGCGCATACCATGCTGCGACCTCAAACCGTCAGGTGTCGCCCATGATCAAAGCCAGTTTGCGAAGCCACCTGACTCTCTGGTTTGCCGGTTTGTCGCTGCTCACGCTGGTGAGTGTGGGTTTCTACGTGGGCCACATCGCCACCGAGCAGATGAAGCAGGCCAGCGGCAATGCGTTGTTGAGCACGGCAAGGTCGGCGGCCGAGCTGTTGGGCGCGCAACTGCATGAGCGTCAGCTCGAAGTGTCCCTGCTCAGTCGAGCGCCGTTTTTCAAGCATGGCGACCTGGACGATCCGGATATCTTGTCGTCGATGGAGTTGCGTTCGCAGTCCCGCGCCGAGTACGCCTGGATGGGCGTGGCTGACGCCAACGGGCGTGTACGGCAAGCCGTGAACGGCCTTCTGGTGAATCAATCGGTGAAGGAGCGCCCCTGGTTCCAGGCCGGGTTGCGCGGCGCCTATACCGGCGATCCTCATGAAGCAGTCTTGCTGGCCAAACTGCTGCAGGGAACCGCCGGTGGCGAGCCTTTGCGCTTCATCGATTTCGCCGCGCCGATCCGCAATGCCAAAGGCCAGGTGATCGGTGTGCTGGGCGCGCATGCCCATTGGAGCTGGGTCACGCGGATTGTTGACGCAGCGGTGCTGCGCAAGGACATGACGCCCGAAGTGGAGGCACTGATCGTCGACCACGACGGCAAAGTGCTCTACCCGGAAGCACTCATGGGGCAACGCGTGGCGAACATGCCGGTCGCCCGGGGAAACCATTCCGATACCGCAGACTGGTCAGTCGGCAACGGTTACCTGACCAGCGTCGTCGCGGTGCCCACGCCCTTGAGCACGGACCTTACGTGGTACATCGCGGTCCGCCAGCCACTGGATATCGCGCTTCAACCCGCACGTATTTTGTTTTACAAATTGCTGGTGCTGGGGGTGATTGCTGCGGTCGTGTTCGGCCTGGTGGCGTACTACCTGGCGCTGTACCTCAGTCGCCCGATCGAGCAGCTGGCAAAGTCGGCCAAACAGGTTCAGAACCAACAGCCCGGGGTGACCTTCCCCCGTGATCATTCGGTGCGAGAAATTGCCCAGCTGGGCCAGTCCCTCCAGGGCATGACGGAGTCCTTGCTCGGCAAGGAGCGCGAATTGCAGGAAGCCAATGCGTCGCTGGAAGCCACGGTCGCGCAACGCACCGCCGCCCTCACCCAGGCCAATGCCGACTTGTTGAAACTGGCCACCCACGACGCACTGACCGGCGTGTACAACCGGCGCCGATTCGACGAGAAACTGGATGAGTGCAACCTGCTGTTTCAACGCACCGGACGGCCCTTCGCGTTGCTATTCATCGACGCCGACCACTTCAAGCAGATCAACGACACTCACGGCCATGCAATCGGCGATGAAGTCCTGCACCAACTCGCCCGACTGATTGAGGACAACACCCGCGCCACCGACTTCGTGGCCCGCTACGGGGGCGAGGAGTTTGCGGTGCTGTTACCGGAAGTCGAGGAACCGGAGAGCCCCGAGGTCGTTGCCGAGAAGATTCGCGCTGCGATTGCCGAGGCTACTTTTGCTTCGGTCGGGCACGTTACGGTGAGTATCGGCATCGGCCTGGCCGAGTCATCGGACAGTAATACGACCGCGCTGATCAAACGCGCCGATCAGCAGCTTTATCAGGCGAAGTGGTCGGGAAGGAATCGGGTGGCGCAGCAAGCCAGAGTGACGGAACGCCAATGACCTCCAGCTTCCACTGATGAAAACCCGGTTAAACCGCAAGGCTATTCACTTAAGAAAATCTTCAGCTGAGCAAAAACCTGTGGCGAGGGGATTTATCCCCGTTGGGTTGCGAAGCAGCCCCAAGATCTCGGCACTGTCGAAGATTTTGGGAGCGCTTCGCACTCCAACGGGGATAAATCCCCACGCCACAATTGCGCATCCGCAATCAAGACCGGGTATTGGGCTTACTGAACGTTTTTCAGCTTGACCACATCACCGGAGATCTTGGTGGTGTAACCGGTCAGGACCCAGGCCCAGAACCAGTTTTCCTGCACCTGGGTGTTGATCATCGCGTCGCCGCCCTTGGCTTTGATCGCCGCGTTCTGAGCGCGAACAAAACGGTTGTTCTGCTGGATCGGGATCACGCCGAACAGCAGCAGGCCCGTGGCGCTCGCTTCACTGTGGCCCAAGACGGTGTACTGGCTGCTTTCATAGTGCTGGGTATTCATCGGCGTGCCGGTGCAACCCGCCAAAACCAGACCGAACAGCGCAACCGCGACAACTTTACTAACGTACTTCACTGAAAAAACTCCATGAGATAGTGCCCGGGATCCGTCTCTCGGGCGGCGCACACTCTAACGGATGAGATGGCCAATTGGTATCAGCTAAAGCAGGTGATTTTCCGCCCCTTGGTTGGCGGTGGCTTTTGGTCGATAGGGTGAAACGTCGCGCCTCAGCTCTGAGTTATCGCAGCCGGTGAATGCGCAGTTGAAACAGGCTCGTCGTCCAGCTTGATAAACATTGCCAGCATCGGCCCCATCCGCCGCCATGGGGATTGAAATGGCATAACCTTAGAGATTGACTCACTGAACGGCATTAGTTCTTTGCTCATTTCGCCGGTTTGGCACGCGCGGCCGCTCGCGAGGTGTTGAGCGCGACGGCAGCGTTAATCAACGCCCTCAACGCTTTCTCATTAATCTCATCCTCTTCATGCACATCTATCGCCCGTCGCGTATTGCCTTCAAGACTCGCGTTGAAAAGCCCCGAAGGATCCTCCA
Source organism: Pseudomonas sp. LBUM1669 (assembly GCF_059695705.1). Classification (NCBI taxonomy): domain Bacteria; kingdom Pseudomonadati; phylum Pseudomonadota; class Gammaproteobacteria; order Pseudomonadales; family Pseudomonadaceae; genus Pseudomonas; species Pseudomonas sp. LBUM1669. Next base: position 3,914,310 of record NZ_CP166784.1, read on the forward strand.
GCGACGCCCCCTTGGCGAAGGTCATCTTCACAGCGTTCTTCTACGTCTCGCCGGTGCAGATGATGCCGGTATGCGATCACACCGGAACGCCCCACCAATCACTCAACTCCTTGATCCTCGCGTCTATCAGCGAAGAGGCCTCTTCACCCTGTCCGTCCTTCGCGCCGATCGTTTCCTTTTTCATCGGGTTGCCGCTCCTTCAGGATGGTGTTTGCCCGCTTCAGGATAGTTGCCGTTTGCCCGCCGCTTGGGCCTCGCTGACTGACGGTTTGCGTCCAGAGAAATCCCGGGGCTCAGCACCCCATCAGTGCCTGGCCATCAATCCATGGAGCACCCCGACCCTTAGACCCGCTTCGGAAGGTGTCATGTGCGAGATGCCAAAAACCTTGAACGCAGCCAGCATGACCACCAGCCCACCCGGCAAACTGCTCAGGCGATGGGGTTGCAAGCCCGCCAACCCGAGCTGATTGACATGCCCCGCTTCAAGCAGACGCAACGACAAGCGCAGAAGGCCGCCGTAATTGATTCCGTCTTGGCCATCGTCATTCAAACCGTTTGCCTTGAGGACTTTGGCGAGCATCCGCGCGGTGCCTGAAGAACCGATGGCCTGCTGCCAACCCAGCGCACGGTAACGACGTGCGACCTTTTCAAACTGCACGGTAGCCACCCGCTCGGCTTCCAGCAGGGCCTGAGCCGTAATGCACCCGCCCTGAAAGTACCGCGTGCCAAAGGCGCCGCTGCCAATAGCAATGCTTTCGGTCAACAGCGGCTGAGTGCCCTTCCCTAGAATCAACTCGGTGGAGCCGCCGCCAATATCCACCACGAGCCGCATACTCGCGGCACTCGGTATCGTGTGGGCAACCCCGGCATACACCAGCCGGGCTTCTTCGTGCCCGGAGATCACGTCAATCCGAAAACCGAGATGGCGCTCGGCACTGGTCAAAAACAGTTGGGCATTGTCCGCTTCGCGCACCGCGCTGGTCGCCACGGCCCGCACCCGTCCGGCCTCAAAGCCGCGCAGTTTTTTGCCAAATCGCGCGAGCGCCTGCCACCCCCGATCCAACGCCAACTCATCCAGCGCACCGCCCTGGAATCCCTCAGACAAACGGACGGGCTCGCGCAGGGTTTTGACTTCCTGGATCACGATCTGCTGGTTGCGTTTGATCGACTGGCCAATCATCAGGCGAAACGCGTTGGAGCCCAGATCAATGGCCGCAAACAGAGGGGCATCTCCTTTCATGGTGAAGATTCCTGGCAAATTCATCTGCCCGCGGACGGGTTGCGCTGGGTGTTCAAGACGGTTTGTGATGATCCTGCCACGCCTTAGGTGACACCAAGATGACAAGGCCCTTTATTGACCGTACAACGGCAGTCTCGATAGAGGCTGCCGCTTCCCGTGAAGACTTTCGCGCTGGCACGCGGGTATGATCCGGGATACCTCCCATGGACCCCTCTCTATGCCAGCGTCCACCCTCCGCCCCTCTCCCGCGCCATTACTCCAGCCAGGCGAAACCGTCGTCTTGTTCGACGGCGTGTGCAAGCTGTGCAACGGCTGGGCAAGGTTCCTGATCCGCCACGACCACCACCGGCGCGTGCGGCTGGCGGCAGTGCAATCGCCCGAGGGGCAGGCACTGTTGGCGTGGGCAGGTTTGCCCCTGGATCAATTCGATACCATGGCCGTGATTCGCGACCGGCACTACTGGGTGCGTTCGGATGCCGTCTTTGAAGTCATCGCCCAATTACCCGGTGCCTGGCGCCCATTGAGACTGTTGCGCGCCTGCCCGCGCAGACTGCGGGATTGGGCCTACGACCGCATTGCGCTGAATCGATATCGGCTCTTCGGAAAATACGACACGTGCCTGTTGCCCACGCCCGACCATGAGCGTCGATTCTTGAAAACGCCAACGTGAGCGCCTTGAAACGCATCCACTGGATCGCCCGGGGAAGCCTGGCGTTCATGTTTGGCTACCATGGTCTGGTACCCAAGCTGTTGTGGTTGAGTCCTGGCGAGCGAACCATGATTCAAGCCCATGGCATTGATCAGGTGGAGTTGTTTGCCTATGCCACCGGGGTCGCTGAGATTGCCCTGGCCTTATGGATATTGCTCGCGCCACGCATCACCTGGCCGTTGATTATTACCTCGACAGCACTGGCTGGGCTGCTGCTGGATGTCGCGATTTTCAATTCGTCCATGCTCAAGGATGCCTTCAATCCCGTCACCCTCAATGTGGCCGGACTGGCGCTGTGTGCGGTGGCCTGGAATAGCAAGGCTTGAGCAAACAAGTGTGAACCAATCCGCGCGCGGGACGTCTCTCGGCCAAAACCGGAATTTCCCTGCATCGCCATGTATCACAGTGTGTCTGGCTATCCTCTTGATACATCCGTTTTCACCGGGCCTGCGTTTCGACACAGGCCAGATACGTCACCGCGTTGAAATGCATTCAAGGTTTCAAGGGGCTCAGCCAGAACCCTTGGCCAACGCCCTGCAACGGAGACATCACCATGAAGATGGCAATGCAGAACAAAACCGGCATGACTCGCCGCCACCTGGTCGGCTCGTCGATCCTGGCGTTTGCCCTGTTCGGCGCGCTCGGCGCGGCCCACGCACAAACGCCCGCCACCGCGCAGCCTGCCGCGATCAAAGCCGACGCCACTCAGGCAACACCCTCCCCGTTCGGCCCGCTGAAGCACATCAAGGCGGGACTGCTTAACGTGGCCTACGCCGAAACTGGCCCGGCCGACGGGCCGGTGGTGATTCTTCTGCATGGCTGGCCGTACGACATTCACAGCTATGACGAAGTCGCCCCGCTGCTTGCGGCGAAGGGTTATCGCGTATTGATGCCGTATGCCCGTGGCTACGGTGATACGCATTTCCTGTCTGACAAAACCCTTCGCAACGGCCAACCGGCCGCGCTGGCCAGTGACGTCATCGACTTCATGGATGCATTGAAGATCAAACAAGCCGTTCTCGGTGGCTACGACTGGGGCGCGCGCTCCGCCGGCATCGTCTCGGCGCTGTGGCCAGAACGGGTCAAGGCGCTGGTTTCGGTCAGCGGCTACCTGATCGGTAATCAGGCGGCCGGCAAGAACCCGCTGCCGCCCAAGGCCGAATTGCAGTGGTGGTATCAGTTTTACTTCGCCACCGACCGCGGTCGCGCCGGGTACGAGAAAAACACCCATGACTTTGCCAAGTTGATCTGGCAACTGGCCTCGCCAAAATGGGCGTTCGATGACGCCACCTTTGACCGCAGCGCAAAGGCGCTGGACAACCCCGACCATGTCGAGATCACCGTCTTCAACTACCGCTGGCGCCTGGGCATGGTCCAGGGCGAGCCTCAATACGAGGCGCTCGAACAGAAACTGGCCACGGCGCCGTCCATCAGCGTGCCGACCATCACCCTTGAAGGCGATGCCAACGGCGCGCCGCACCCTGCCCCCGAGGATTACGCCAAGCGCTTCACCGGCAAATATGAGTTCCGGCTGATCAGCGGCGGCATCGGTCACAACCTGCCGCAGGAAGATCCACAGGCGTTCGCCAAGGCGGTGATCGACGCGGATCACCTTTGAGGACGATCTGAAATAGCCCTTTCACAACGACGGCTCGTTTTATCAACGAGCCGTTTTTTGTTGGAAAAAAATCCCGTTGACCCAGCCCGCAGACATTATTCGAGCAGCGAGATCAGGCGCGGCTCCAGGGAGGTTTCGAGCACTTCCAACAGAGCCAGCGTCACCGGCAATTTGAAGCGCCGCCGTCCCGCGCTGCCGGGGTTGAGGTAAAGCTGCTCGCCGCGCCACTCTATCCGTGGCTTGTGCGAATGGCCGGTGATCACCAGCTTAGTAGCGGAGTCGAGTCCGACCGGGACGTCGGCGATATCATGCACCAGGAGCGTTTCCCATCCGTCGAGATCAAAACGAAGAAGGTCGGGGATTTTTTCTGCCCATGGGGCGTCCAGGTCATTGTTCCCGCGGACGACGTACAGCGGGGCGATAGCTTTGAGTTGATCGAGAATGTCGGCGTTGCCGATGTCGCCCGCGTGAATGATCCGTTCACAACCCGCCAAGGCAGCCAGGGCTTCGGCGCGGAGCAAACCGTGGGTATCGGAAATCACACCAACTTTCATGCGCCGCTCCAGATCAGGTTGAAAGATGAGCGCAGTGTAACGCGGCTGTGAGCAGTGCTACGGAACAGGCTCCAAGACTGATCCCGTTACAGCTCCGTCCCGCACCGACCGCCTGACCTCAGCCTGTATGGCATAAGCCGGCGCCTCCACAGCATTGAAATCTTGTGTATAGCGCTGGGCAAACCCGCCTACCCCCCATTCCTGAAACTGCTGCACATGCTTGAGCTCATGAGCCCAGAGCACGATGTTCTGTTCTGCGGTTTCAGCGTCCCGGAAGAGGATGATGTCGATCAGCGTCACCGCACCCACATCCGGGTTTTGCAGCATGGCCGTGGCGGCGTTGAACTGGCCGTTGTCGCTGACTTTATAGCGCGCGGCATCGAGGACGCTCGGCTCGTACCAGCGCAGCAATTGCTCCCGGATGTGCGGTGGAATGGGTTGCAGGCCAGTGGTGGCGGCTTCAGCGCGGGCTTGGGTCAGCCATAACGCCAAAGCCGGCGCGGCGATCTGGTAGAGGTCATCCGTCAGTCCCATGTCTGGCAGGCAGATGCAGCCGTCCAGGCAAATTTGTTTCTCGCCGGCCGGGCAGGCGTTGGTCTGGGCTGGCACTTCAAGCGTCAGGCAAAAAACAAACAGCGCCACCAGGCGCGTGATGATGGGCGGCATTGGGCGCTCCAGGGACGGATGCAGCGCGAACAGTGAGTCTGCGCGCCGCAAAAAAATCGCTGGACACGGCAGACCACGGTTTCCTGTAACTCACTCGCTCTCAGAGGAAGTGATGGGGTCAAGACTGGATTCAGCAGCGAGCTTCAATCGGTCAGCCTTGCTGATGTATTTAGACTTGCTTGCCGGTGCCAGTTTGGCACTGGCCTTTTTGGCGTGCGCCTTTAATAACTGCTTTATTTTTTTTTGACGATTCATGGTGTTCCACTCGGTTTGTCAGCGGTCGAATGATATCAGCTTAAATTGCCGGACCAGATCCCTGGGGTGCACACAGACTGCACAACCCAGAAAATAGACGGTGAATCGCGGGCGTTGGCAGAACCGCCTGACACCGAACGCCTGCCACCCGCTATCCGGCGAAGGCTGCGTGGAGCATTACCCGAGGGAATGTGCAGGGAAGTACGTGTAACCCACCTCGCCGTAACGGGTGTAATACGTTGATCGGTCCGCTTCGGCTAACGGCCAGCCGTGCTTGAGACGCTCCGCAAGATCCGGGTTGGCGATAAAGGGTCTGCCAAAGGCGATCAAGCCCACCAACCCGGTGCCGAGCGCAGCCTGCGCGCTGTTGCGATCAGTGAAGCCACCGCACCAGATGATTGCGCCAGGGAACGCGGCCCGATCCCTGGCCAGCAGCGTGTGGTCGAGGTGGTGAGCGTTGAACTCAGCAACCTCCATGTTCTGCGCAGGCATCAGCTAGTAGACCAAGTGCAGGTAGGCTACGCCGAGACGGCCCAGACGCTCGGGTAGGAAAATTCGGTGAACCGAGGCTGATCGCTACATAAGGGGCCCCGTCATGGACGCCGACGGCTACTCCACCCTCACCTGCACTAAGCCGCTGTTTCGCCTCCTTGCGGTTTAACCGCGCCATACCTCACGCCAGCCCGAAGCGCATGACGGAGTTTCAGGGCCGGCCGTTCGATGCAGTAGTACGAAACGCAACTCAACCCGAACGACAGGATCAGAACGGCTGCAACGATGTGCGCGTCGTAGGCAACGGGCCAGAAAGCACGCAGGAAGTACATCACCACAAAGTGATTCAAAAACACGCCATAGCTGATGTCCCCGAGGAACTCGTCAACCCGATGAAACCTGAGTTTCGTCAGCACGTACACGGCCGGGATGCCTAACGCTATGCCCGCTGTCACCTCCGCGTTAAACGGCCGGCGCTCAATCAGCCCCGCTTCGATTGTCGCAAACATCAAGGCAGCCACCACGGCAGTGCTGGCAGCGATCGCTAATCCCTTCGCCTGCGGTTTGTACAGGTAGCTGCCGCACAAGAACATGAACAAGACACCCGGCAACAGGCGATAGCCGTACACATCGGTGTTTATGAAACCAAAACACGCGACCATAAATACGGCGACTGACACGGCAAACGCAACGTCCCTCGCCTTGTAGATCATCAGGAAAGGAATCACCAGGTAGAAACACATCTCGAGCCCCAGTGACCAGGCCGGCGGCAAAATCAGCGACCCAGCAACCCCGAACATGTAGAAGCCGAGGGGCACCATAGTAAGGCTCGCCGCGATGTTCCCGAGCGTCAGCTCGGCGGCTTGAGGCGTGCCGGGCAGCAGGCAATAGATCACGGCGCAGGATGCCAGGAAGTAGAACAGGAACTGCGGGTAAAGCCGCAAAGCCCGGTCGAGGTAGAACAGACCGATTTTCTGCGGCGCCTTGTAATTGCGCTCGATGAGCGAGGTCATTACGAAGCCGCTGATGATCAGAAAGGAAATAACGGCAACCACGCCGGGGTTAAGCCCCGCGAACGTCTTGCCCATATGAGAAACGGCCACAAGAATAGCCAACAGCAAACGATAAGCGCCCATTTACACCCCAGACGTCCTTGTATTTATGGCGCGTAAACTACGATGCTTTTCGTCCAGAGGACAGGATTATTTCGTGCTGCAAAAACTTGCCTTCATCTGCGCGATATCGACCACGCGATCCGTGAGGAACCAAAAAAAAGCCCCGCAACCGAAATGCGGTGCGGGGCAGAAAATTGGTTGGTTGCGGCCAACCAAAGGAGCGCTTGAAAAACGTTTACGGGCCGGGGTCAGATGCAATCCTGGGCGGCGCGTTCAAAACTCGAAGGCAGGAAGTTCGAGGCCAGCAAATGCCGTTCGTAGATGAACACCTTGCCGCCACTGCCGACCTTGTAGGCTTCCAGCACGTTGTTCGCAGAGACTTTGCTCGGCACCACGATCCGGTAGCTGCGCTGGGTCTGCGAGACGGTCGGGTTCAACGCACTGCCCTGCAATTTCGGTACGACGCAGTCGGCGTACTGGGCGGGTGTCTTGCGGGTCTGCAAGGTCAGCGTCGGGTCGTTCGGCGCAGAGGCGCAACCGCCGAGCAACAAAGAGGCAAACGCCATGGCAAGCACAAATAAAGGGCGCATGGATGTCATCCTGAAAATAAAAAGTCCGGTTCATCACGCGACGGAACAGCATCACGGGCGGTGTTCGATGGGGGCGATTTTCCGGTTAATTGCGACAAAGCAGAACTTGTGTTTCTTGATTGTCACTATTGCCTCCAGCAATAGTTGCGCACCATGCAGACTCGTACACACTCAATCACAACCGAAAAAGATTGATGAGGCCTCTCCTTGAGAACGTTTGACCTGATCCGCGACGCCGTCCTGCCCGATTTCCGTGACCGGGTGGCCGAGTACTTGATCGAGTACGAAACCGTACTGCTGTGCGAAAACCCGCTCGACCCGGAGCTGGTCCGTGCCACCGCCAACCAGCTGCGCGGTTATTTGCGCGGGTTGAACACCACGCGGGTGTTGGGCATGGCGGAGTGGGAGGAGCTGGATCGGCGGGTGGTCAATACGTGGCTTCAGTGCCTGACCAATGACAGCGGGTCCAGACACAGGCCTCGGTCGATGTGACGGTCCACCCGTTGGCGGATCATCAAGTGGGGAATCGCGCTACGCCCTGCCGGGCATTTCCAACAGCATCATGGTGGCGGAGATCACGACGAACCGAGTGCTGGACAAGATTGATCCACCCAAGCAGGTGCGGTCTGCCGTGGTGAATGGGTAACGGATGTCAGGCCGTACAGCGGTGCCTTTTTTGGGACCGCCGCGCGGCCCAGCGGGACGGTGCGGCGCTCCGACAAGTTCCCTCGCCACAGTTTCTTGCTCGGCCGAAGATTGTCTCAAGCGAACAGCATCCGCCTCGTACCAGGTTTTAATCGGGACTGAAGCAATAGGCCGCCAGTTTGTTGCCGTCCAGATCACGGGCATAGGCCGCATAGGCGTTCGGTGCCCAGCCACGCGGTCCCGGCAGGCCTTCACAGGTACCGCCAGCGGCCAATGCGGCGGCATGAAACGCGTCGATGGCGGCACGGGTCGGTGCTTCGAAACTGATGGTCACCCCATTGCCGACGCTGGCAGGTGCGCCGTTCGCCGGTTTCAGAACGAAGAAAGACGGTGCGTTTTCGCCCCAGATAGAACCGTTGTCGCCGAGGTCGGCAATGCGCTTCTGGCCCAGTTCGCCCAGGACGTTGTCGTAGAAACTGCGGGCGTTGTTCAAATCATTGGTGCCGACTGTAACGTGAGTGAATACGCTCATTTTTTAGCTCTTCGTCAGGTGGAGAATGACGCGCAGTACGGCGTCGGGATTTGGCCAAGAATGTGCCCCGAACATTTGAAAGAACAGTGATGAATCGGCATTAATCCGATGTGAGCAGCGCATAGACACAGAGGTGGCCTTCACAACAGTCGATGCCTTGATACTCTGTGTGCCCCATGACCATGGACATCAGCACATGGAAGTAGCACCACACTTCATCATTCTTGAAACCACCCATTGGCTTCTCAATCATCACATGACGTCGGCGCTTCCCGGCTATCTGATGCTGGGGTCGAAGACCCACGTCAACTCGCTGGCTGAACTTCCCGACGGTGCACTGGCGGAGTTGGGTGGGCTGATGGCCAACATCCAGAAAACCCTTGAATGGCAGCTTAAGCCGAAATGGCTCTACATCAGCCGATTCGGTCACGACCCTGGCTATCCCATCCACTTTCACTTCATTCCGGTGTACCCCTGGGTCGAGGCGCTTTTCTGGAAAGATGCCCGGTACAGGCTTTTGCAGACATTCGCCAGCGACGAAAACGCCCAGTCACTGACTGACGGAGCGGAACTCACGCTGTTCATCTGGCGTGAATTTGGGGAGAGTCCAGAGCCGCCGGAAGTTCAAGGGCCGTCAATCAACCAGGTTATTGATGATCTACGCATAGCATTCAGATAGGGGGAGCGGGTTTGTTCGTTCCGGGTCGATGTCTTTCGTGAACGGTAGTTATTGGTCGGTCACGAAGGGCTACCATCGGCCAGAAGCAATGGGATGGACTCCTCCTCACCTCGGCATCTTGAGTGCCAGACTGAAAGTGCAAACCACAGTCAATAGTGAGAAGGAGTCTACACATGAAGCTTATGCGCATTGGGGTCGACTTGGCCAAGAACGTGTTTCAGATTCACGGCATGGATCGTCATGAACAGCCCGTCTGGCGGCAGCGTTTACCGCGATCGCTGGCTGCAAACGGTGCTGGAAAAGATCGAACCCGGCTGTGAGATCGGCATGGAAAGTTGTGGCGGTGCGTACCATTGGGCGCGGCAGCTACAGGCACGCGGATTTCGGGTGCGGCTGATCGCGCCTCAATTCGTCAAGCCGTACGTCAAGAGCAACAAGAACGACGCCAACGATGCCGAGGCAATCTGTGAGGCAATGAGCCGCCCCAGCATGCGCTTCGTCGCCGTCAAGACCATCGAACAGCAGGATATCCAGGCGACGCATCGCATCCGGGCCGGCTTAATCGAACAGCGGACGGCCAAAGCCAATCAGATTCGTGGGTTGATCGCCGAGTACGGCCTTGTTGCACCGAAGGAATTACTGATGCTGCGTCGCGCAATACCGTGCTGGCTAGAAGATGCAGATGACGGTTTGACGGCACGCTTTCGTCGTCTGCTAAATGGCTTGTGGGATGACCTCCGCGCACTGGATGAGCGCGTGAGCGAGCTCGATGGTGAGATATCTGTGATCGCGGCAAGCGAGCCAACCAGCAGGATCGCAACCTGTTCCAGCGTCGCTACGCTTACGATGCCAACGGTAACCTCGCCGGCATCGATGACAGCCGAAAAGGCAATCGTAGCTTTCATTACGACCCGCTCGACCGGCTGATCAACGTTCGTGGCACCACGCCGGAAAGTTTCGCCCATGACCCGGCAGGCAACCTGCTCGGCCAAGGTGATCAGCAGGCTGCAAGCCTGGCCAACGTCAAAGGTAACCGCCTGCTGATGCAGGGTGATCGACATTACGACTACGACGCCTATGGCAATTTGAGCCGTGAGCGCCGCGGCACCGGGCAAAAGCTCGTCACCGAATACCGCTACGACTGCCAACACCGCCTCATCGGTGTCAGCCTCCCCAGCGGCAGCATCGCAAGCTACAAGTACGACGCCTTCGGCCGCCGTATCGCCAAAACCGTCAACGGCCAAACCACAGAGTTCCTGTGGCAAGGCGAACGCCTCATCGCAGAAAGCGCCAATAACCGCTATCGCAGCTACATCTACGAGCCGGGCTCCTTCCGGCCTTTGGCGATGCTCGACGGTGAAGGACCGCTCAAAGCTGAGCCGTTCTACTACCAACTCGACCACCTCGGCACGCCGCAGGAACTCACCGATTACAGCGGCGAGATCATGTGGTCGGCGAAGTACCGCGCCTATGGCAACCTCGCCACGCTCGACGTTGCAGAAATCGACAACCATCTGCGCTTTCAGGGCCAGTACTTCGATGCGGAAACGGGCTTACATTACAACCGGCATCGCTACTACAATCCGGGGACTGGGCGGTTTTTGACACCTGATCCGATCAAGTTGGCTGGGGGGTTGAACAACTATCAATACGTGCCTAACCCTACGGGGTGGGTGGATCCGTTGGGGCTGGACAACTGCCCAGGAGGCCCTAACTGCAAGCCCACAAGTTCGGCGGAGGATCCGGCGTCTAAAGCCAAAGTGGATGAAGGGACGCCAGAGGTACCAGGTAAATACACGGTTGGTCCTTATAACGAAATTAAGGGCACCGTACCGGGTCTGGATGCTCATCACGTCGGGCAGAAAGCGCTAATGAAAGAGATGATTTCTGGATATGATCCAGCTACAGCACCGTCAATTCTCGTTCCTAAGGTAGGCCATACAATCAAAGGTCCAAATGGTATTGTCTCTCGGAGCACTGCAGGACTGGCAAACCCACGACAGGTTCTTGCACGTGATATTCTTGAACTTCGACGAGTTTATAAAGATGTTCCGAATAAACAACTACAAACGCTGATAAAAATGAACAAAGACTCCTACCCTAGCGCGTTTTCCAAGTGAGTAGCTATCAAATGAACCCGAAAGACTTTGTAATTGGACTCAAAACGACAGTTGTAGAAGAGAATCTTTCTATTTACAAAGATTTATTTTCTAGCACCTCTATCAAGGATGTGACCGACGAGTACTGGAAGCGGGCATTAACCCTATTCAACTCATTGCCTGCCGAACAACGAGAAGTTTTCTTTGAGGTGATTAGGCAGACAATGGTGGATACGACCTCAAATATCCTAGGGGTTATCGACGGAGTCAGCATAATGAATGATGAAAGTGATGAATTCTCGCTCACGTATGGTGACGATAAAAAATCACTCTCTGGTGATTTGCAAAGTTTATTCTTAGCAGAAGAAGAGACGGTGTAAAATATCTCGATATTATATTGGTGATGTGTTGGGCAAACGTTATAGTTTGAATCAAAAGTGAATCACTCGTTCGAACAAACTACGGCCTCACTGAGGTCAGCCGCTCACGTATCGCTGGCGAGTAGGCACTAGCCGTTGGGTTGACCTAGTTGAGTTTAAGTGTAATGGCACTCCTCTACAGCTACTTCCGGAGTTACCATCCACAAGCGTCAGCTTGGGCGCGCAGGTTAGTTGTGAAATCAGAGGCGATTCAATGTCTGACCCACTAGTCTTGTGAAGTCCCCCTACATCGGCTTTACCGAAACCACTTCCACAAACCTGAATTTCTTCTTGGCCGCCTTGGTAGCTTCTTGCTCTGCTAGAAGGGTGCTCAGCGTATTCGCCTCATGGAACATTTCGTGCGTCTTGCCCTCAAATTCATTGCCCACTCGTAGCGTTACCCTCAACCTGGGAGTGAATGCTTTGACGACCTTCTTTTTCTCCACTGCCTTTGTCGGCGGTATGATCGCGATACCCGAGAGGGTGTCTTGCACAGGTAAGGCAGTGGTCTGCGTAAGGTGCTCTGCACCGCCGAACAGCGCTCGGCGCATCTCTTCTTCAGTCAGTTCTTCGTTCATGCAATTTCTCAGAAGGGTGCTATCTCCAAACGTCCTGATTCTATCAGCATGACCGGTCTCTACAGCTGTGAATCTCTGGGACAAAACCCTGAATCAGCCCTGAACCGATGGCGATAGGACCGGCCTATTTGGTTCGCTTGTGCGCCCATAGGGCTGGCGGATGATAAGCAGACGTTCACAGAGGGCTGATATCGACCCAAAGAAGTCCTTCGCGTCAGGCGGCAGTCGGCCAGCAGCGGACATTCTATTCAGAGTGATTGGCACCGCCAGTCCGCAACCTCTCGCCTTTTGGGACTCGCATAAACAGCCTAAGATGCGTTTTGAAAACGGCCGGAAAGCTGAGATAAATTCCGAAACTTCAAACGCCCTGCTACCGATGCGGAGAGCCTGTCACTTTGAATTATGGAAAAGACGTTGCGGTTGTAGAGGCCTTTCAAAGGCTTGCGCGCAATATTGACATTGAGTTTCCTGAACGCCTCGCGACTCTCATGGGAATAGCACATACGCATCCAGCAACGGCAGCACTGAGTAGCCTTGAAGATTTTATATGGCTTGATGCCGAACAGGCCGAGCGAGAAATCAATGAGTGGCTTAATCCTGATGACCAGCAAGGTCGAACCTTTCTTCCCTTTGCGGCTACAGGCGGTGGTGAGCCTTATTGCGTGGTTCGATTGGAAAACGGCGCTTCGGGGATTGCTCAGGTACTTCATTTTGGACAGCCATCCCCACTTGCCCATGCCGATATCTCTTCGTTCGTGACAAGGGAATACGTGCGCGTCGCTAGAGATCTATCTTGGCTACCTCATAAAGCAGACTTCAGTGTTGCACTGAAAAGTGAAGTGGCATTGATCCAATCGGCTCTACTACCCGCAGATTATGCACTTCTTGAGGCTATTTTCAGTCGACAGTGTGTTGCCATGAACTACAAGGCTGGGCCTCGAAGTATCCCGAAAATTGTCAAAGCTTTCATTTCTCAAGAAGAAGAGGAATCTTTAGCCGCCCGACTGCGCCATCCGAACCCAATTGAGTTCGAAGCTCTTCGTGCCTGGATGCGCTAATTGTCCATTTCGTGCTCGGGGCCTAAAAAATGGCAAGTTTCGGCCAATAAAATGACTGCCGTGAATGGCCGCAATGGGTCGTTTTCTGCCTCTGGCGACGGGCAGAAAACGGGTAAAGGCGCGCGCGATGCATTTCAAGTCAAGGGCCCGGAGCACGGACCGGATGAAAACGGGCCTGGCTCTTGGAGTGATGCCAGGATAAGAGCAGAATTTGACACGTTACAGCTTTATATTGATGGAAAACCCAAAGCCAGAGTTCCATATTGGAAAGGCGACACTGACAAAAGTAAGTTAGAGCCATTGGCCGAAGCTTATGAAAAATATGGTGACGGAGGAGCTCAGCAGCTCCATTTAGACGGTCAGAAGGTAAACTTCGACCAAGTCGACATACTTCCGGAGAAGTAATGAGAATTTTTTATGTAATCGCCAAAAAAGACATGGAGCCAACTTTACCCCATAGTTCTGAATGGCCAAAAATAATAGGCTACTCATATAAAGATAACTACTTTTACCTGGCCGAAGGCAAAGGCCATGGATTCGCCGCAAACGATATGCCTGAAACCAAAGCTAAAAGACCGGAGTGGCTTGAATTATTTATAGCCCTAGACATGCTATGGTTCATAGACCTAATTGACAATACGAACTTCATTGATGAGCACGACTTCATCGACAGGATAACAAAACTAATCGGCCAACCGGAAACTATAGAGTTTTAAACCATAAAGTAGATAGATTTTTTACGCGCCGGCACCGAGACCGCGTGAGCCCAGGTGGTGGCAGTGTTCGGTGCAGCGAAGACGCGCTGCGCTTATCTGTTCGCCAACCGCCGCGCCGACCGGAGGAAAGTACTGGTGCATGACGGTGTAGGGATTTGGCTGACTGCATAACGCTTACATCAAGGGAAGTTTCAACGGCCAAGCATTCGGCATGGCCCAGAAGTCGAAAGGCCCATTTATCCGCGTCGACTGTATTAAGTTCATGATTGCCGCAGCGAGTGGGTCAAGATTGGACGCACTTAGCGCGCGATCAAGGCCGCTTCATCGAGCACGTTCTGCAAGAAGAGCGTCTTCGCAGCGCTGCCGGATACCGTACGCTCAGTGGCGGCCAACAGCACGTCGACTCCCAGTCGAAGGGTCTCCGAGGCAACGCGAAGCTGTCGGCGCGAGGCTTCATTATCCAGGGCAGGGGGCAGCCTCACGGCCTCGAAGTCTGTCAGAACCACCATCTGTCGAACTGCTTTCGGCCAATAGCTGCCTGTCGGAATCGCCTGAAATCAACCCAAAGCGGTCATCTCTGCGTTCCAGTATTATTATGCCGATGCTCGGACTGTTTATAGGTAGGTTGATCCATGGCCAGAAGCGTTAGGCTTCAAAAAAAACTTCATACACGGCATCTGATGGAGACAGCTGAAGAGGTGATACTTGATGATAGCCTCGTTGGAAAGCTATGGGCGCTCAACCAAGGTGACAGAGTTGAGTTGAATTCAGCCTCCTTCAGTTCTGTAGCTGTTCAAAAGTACCGCTTGGAATACGTGATAACGAGAGGCCCTATTCCTGGGCATTGGCTTTACAAAAAATTTGACCCAGAGGAACTTGAATTGTTTTTTATGGCAAAAGACTTTGACGACATTTGCCATGGCTGGCTTCTGTTTGACGAGTGACAACCTCAGTTTTAGCTCTCTAAGAGGCAGCTTCGGGTCGTTTCCAGCCCCTTGTGACAGGCATCAATCGGCCATAAGCAGACAGTCGGATAACCAAGTCAGGGGTTGAGATGAATCAGGCATTGTTAGCAAGAAGGAGAGAAAGTGGGACTGATTTATTTTTTTGGGGAGAGGAATCATGTCCTTATCGGCAATAATATTTTCATCAGAGCAATTGGCCGTTGGAGACTTTAAAGAAGTCATATTGGCCAATGGCGGGCATGTAAGTTCCGGCAAGCCTTTTCGGGGTAGCATCAGTGAGGGTGATTCAGATATTTGGTTAGCTTTGCATTCAAAGGATGTTCTTGACGAGTTTTACGATGCTGAAGACCTTCAAGAATGGCAGGATGTCTTGGGGTACGTGCCGCAGGTGATGGTTGAGGTTAATCTTGATCATACTGAACATGCGAAATTAATGTACTTGAAGGTTTTTTTGAGCTTTGCCAAAGCTTGGCCTTGTATTTTGCATGACGTAGACGACGCTGTTCTTTCCTATAGTTCAGTTTTAGAGAAGTATAAAGCTCTTTTGGGATAGAAGTGAGCCATCACGGCAAACGCCTGACTTCGAAGCCTATCGACAAGGTGATGGGCGACTACGCCCAAGCAATCGAAGCCGCCCGCTCAGGATTGGGCATCGCACTCTGGAATCCGGCGATTCACGCTCTTGATGCATTGAATGGACAATTGATTGCGTTGACGGAATTGAGCTGCCAAGCCCGCAAAGATTCTTCCTGCTGTCGAAGCCTGGCCCGGCTCATACACCGCCAATGAGGGTTCGGTCGAGGCTTCACCGGTTATTGAGTAAAGGCTTTACCTTTTGAAACCAAGGGACGCAAACGTTCCTTTCGTACTGATTCAGGTGCCCCAATGAAGGGCAGCAAAGGGTCGATTGCTGCCCCTTGTGACAGGCATCAATCGGCCCAGAGTGTGTAAAAACGCTTCGCCAAAATTGCAGTTTGCGCGTCTACGTTAAATCTGAAATTTATCGGCACGTCAGCAGATGTGGATTTTACGTAGAAGCGCGATTTCCAGTCCGGTTTTGAGTACCTGTCGCGCTGAAAAACGTTTTTACACAGCCTCGGCCAGAAGCTGCCTTTCACCTGTCCACAGAAACACACTCAACGTATCTTGTTGAAAGACAACATTGAAAAGGAGTTCGAATGAAAACTGATTGGCAACAAATTCGAGAAATGATGAACACTGTCATCGATAGCTGTGAGCAGATCGAAACGGCAGGATTCAATGAAGGACATCGCTCCGCGACGGTGAAAATCAAAGGCGTCGATTACTCCGTTCAGGAGTTTTTAATTAGTGCCTGGACGCTCCCGGAAAACATTCGCTACCAGATCATTCGTGAGCGTCATGATGCCGGAAATAACCTTCCCTACGTTCCCGAAGCAGCCCGCATTCTTGTCTCAATGGCGCAGGCTTGTGCGGAATTGGTCGGAGCAGCTGACACGGCACCAGCTCAAAAAGCTATTGCAGGAATGAATCATTGGTACAAGGCCTACGCTGTACCGCATATGACTACAGCCATAAGGCTGGCAAAAAAAAGAATCTGACGCTTAGATTCACGAGCAATTACCCGGCGGAGACGGATCTGTCATCTCTGATTTGAACGTCTCCTATGGGTTGTGGATTCAACCGGTCGACGCAACAGATTGGCTAAATCGTTCAGCGGGCGATTTCAGTTGACGTGAAATTGCGACTCCACAAGATCTTTTAGTGGAAAACAGAGACGCGTCCCTCAACGCCCCTCAAGCCCAATGGTAGAATCCTGTTTTGAAAAAGGAGTTTCATCTGTGGAGGCTGGAAAAAAGAGTTGCCCATATTGCGCGGAAGTCATCATGGCTGAAGCCATTTTATGCAAACACTGCCGATGCGACCTCAGACAGAAAATACGAATCCCGCCTGGGGGGCCAGTACCGTCAGAAAAGAGAATGGGCCCTTTCAGCAAGATCCTCGTCGGAATCATTATCGCCATCACCTTGTACTTGGCTTACGGCTTTTACGTCAGTAACACGTCGCAAGACAAGGAAAGAATGCAGGCCCGAGATGCCGCCGAACTATGCCGTCAGGAAGTAAACAGCTACTCCGGCCCGGCAGTCGGGAAAAACGTAATCACAGAAGCTTGCCGAAAGCTGGAGGACGAATTCCGCAAGAGTTTTGGCCACGCGCCATAGGAAAAGCCGATCACGAAGCCCGCCATTGAGCGGGCTTTTTTGCCTATGGCATCAGGCAGTAAACGGCCCAGAGTGTGTAAAAACGCTTCGCCAAATTTGAAGTGTGCGCGTCTACGTTAAATCTGAAATTTATCGGCACGTCAGCAGATGTGGATTTCGCGTAGAAACGCGATTTTCAGTCCGGTTTTGAGTACCTGTCGCGCTCAAAAACGTTTTTACACAGCCTCGGCCAGAAGCAGTCACTCACGAACCTTGTCAGATGGTACGCCGAAGGTGCATTTCACAGATCCCCGATAAACCAAAAGCAGTCTGTCGACAATAACAATTCTGCCTGACTATTTTCGGATACCAGGTTCAGGGCGTGCCCCGAAGTAACTGATGCCTTCCAGGGATGCTGTCGTTGTTGCACGTCAAATACCAAAATTTTTCACGACCTAAAGCACTTTTCCCACTGCAATTGCAGCCAAGCGAAAAAGCCATAGGAGAGCCTTCGCTAGCTATGGCTGCGTGTCGCCTGATGATCGGCACCGTATCCAGGGTGCAGACAATGCCAAGTCGAACCAGTCTTCTGAATCAGCACTTCGTCAGTGTTACTGCCGATGCGATTTATCGCGGTTCAAGTAGCCAATTGCTGCATTGCGCACCGGCGTTCTAGGCAATTTGACGAGCGCGGTTCTCCCAGAACGGCTTGCGCAGTTCGGTTTTCAACACTTTCCCGACACTGGACAATGGCAACGATTCCCGGAACTCGACACTACGCGGAACCTTGTAACCGGCGATACATTCACGGCAGTGGGCGATAACCTCCTGCTCGGAGATGCGTGCTCCAGGTTTGCAAACGATCATTGCGTGAACCGTCTCGCCCCACTTGTCGCTGGGGATGCCTATTACTGCAACTTGGGTAACGGCCGGAAGTCTGACGATGGCGTTTTCGACCTCGGCGGTATAGATGTTCTCCCCGCCGCTCACAATCATGTCCTTCAGCCGGTCGCAGATATAGACGAAGCCATCTTCGTCCATGTAGCCGCCATCGCCAGTGTGCATCCAGCCGTTTCGCAGCGCTTCGGCAGTGGCTTGCACGTTGTTCCAGTAACCGAGCATGACATTCGGCCCGCGTGCGACGATCTCCCCCACGGTGCCACGCGGCACCTCCCGATCTTCGGCATCAACGATACGGATTTCAACGCAGTTGACCGGCACCCCCGCCGAGTACATCTTGCCGCTGCGCTGATGCTCCTCGCAGTGATACTCGGCATTGAGGATGCATGCGAAGGGAGACAGTTCGGTCATGCCGTAGCCCTGGATGAAGTCGGCTGCCGAAAAGGACTGGCGGGCTTGGTCGAGCAGCGCCGGGGAGATTGCCGAAGCGCCATAAGTGATTTTCCTTAGCGCGCTCAGATCAAGTTTGGCCGCAGCGGGATTGACTTCGCGCCAATCGAGGAGCATCTGCAGCATGGTCGGCGCCAGCATGGTATTGCTGATCCTTTCCAGGCCGATGCATTCAAGTACCTCCTGCGGTTTGAAGGTCGATAACACCACATGCGTACCGCCGCTAATAAACAGTGAGACCATTGCCGACAGATCGGCTATATGGAACATCGGCATGGCATGCAAGAAGATAGTCTGAGGTCTGATCCCGGTCTGGTTGAAAGTGGCCAGGGCTGATAAAACGAGATTGTTATGACTGAGCATTACCCCTTTGGGGAAGCCTGTGGTTCCACCGGTATAAAAGACGCCCAGCAGAGAATCGCCACCACGAAGGGCATCTTCGACCGGCTCATACTGGGTGATCAGCATTTCGTAGTTGAGCATGCCCGGCGGTGTTTCGCCGTCGCCGGCATAAATCATCAGGCGCAGGGTTTTCGCAGCAGCGCTGATTTTTCCTGCCAGATCCAGGAAACTATCGTCGACGATCAGTACACAGGTTTCAGAATCGTCCAATGAATAGACGATCTCCGCAGCGCTCCAACGGATGTTCACCGGGTTGAGCACTGCATCTGCCCAAGGGACCGCCAGATAGTATTCGATGTAACGCTGCGAATTTAGCGAAAGCATCGCCACCCGCTCGCCGCGGGTCACGCCCAGGCCTTTTAGTGCGCCGGCCAGACGGGCGACTCGTTCGCCCAACTGGGCAAAGCTCAGACTACGACCTTGGTAACGAATAGCTGGTGTTTGGGGACGCTGTTGCATATGGCGATGCAACCCTTGGGTCAAGTACATCGAAATCTCCTGCCTTGTTTTTTTAAAGAGTTGCAAATTTCTTAACTGATGGTTTGATCAGAACGTCTTGCTGGCACTGACCACTACAGTCGCCGAGCACACATCGGTGTAACCGTAGTAACTCGCGCACTCGCTCTTGGAAAGGTCCGTGTCGACGTAACTCACCCCCCAGTCGACGCCAAAAGCGCTGCGAGTCAGCTTGGCTTCCCATTCGTGATAATCACCCCGAGCCTTGCCACTGTTTGACAAAAACACATCATCCTTGAAGTCGAAACGACCGTAGCGCACCTCCAGACCGACCTGATCGACAATTTCATGGCTGTACCCCAAGTAGGTGTAGAGCGTGTCCTGGTCCTTCCCTACGTAGCTCTTCAAATCGTTGGAGTAATAACTGCCGAACTTGAAGCCATAGGCTTTGAGAATGGCGTAGACCTCACTCATGTTGAACTGTGCTTCCTTGGCATAGGTGTACTTGAGATACCCCACATCAAGGCTGACATCGTCATTGAATGGAATGAAAAAGCCTGCGTAGTAATCTTGTTCCAGCCGCGTTTTCAGGTTCATCCCAAAGTCGACGTTTGAAGTCCATACGCCCGCATAGGCACCGCTGCTGTGTATCAAGGTGGCCTCCAACTGCGCAGCGGGGTCTCCGAGTGTCATGGACAATCCGCGGCTGCGGTAATCGCTGACCACCTGCGGCTTGAGCTCCAGTTGCAGGTCGTCAGTCAGCGGCACAGCCCAGGCAGCAAAAGGCATAAGCGTGCAGCAGACAACGGTCGTAAGGGCAAGGCGATGCATAGGTCGAATCCTGTTTATTATTATTGGCAGGCAAGACTTCGTTCTTCCCGTGCCCCGAAGGGCACAGGTCAGGCATACGTTGGGCGGTTACGGGTGGCTGTAGACTTCGCGCCCGGAAAAGTAGGTCTTGAGCACTTGCGTGTCAGCCAATTGCTCATCGGGCACGCTGAACACATCGCGGTCGAGGATGATCAGGTCAGCCTGTTTGCCCGCGGTGAGAGAGCCAATCTCTTTCTCCAGGCCAATCGCCCGAGCGGCGTTGCGGGTGTAGGCGTAGAACATCGTTTCCCGATCAATGTCCTCTTCTTTATTAAGAATGCCTTTTGGGCCTTTGCGGCTGATCGCCTGGCCGATGGCTTTCCACGGATTCGGCGTGCTGACCGGCCAGTCGCTCGCACCGGCAATGGTCGCACCGTTTTTCAGCAATGAGCGCGCCGGGTACATGAACTGGAACTGCATGGCGCTGATGTAGGGTTTGAGCAAATCGATGCTCGTCTCATCCGCTGAGGCCCAGTACAGCTGCATGGAAGCAATGACATTCAAGGGCTTGAAACGGGCGAACTCCTTGGGATTGACCATCTGCAAATGGGTGATCGAATGCGTCACGCCACTCTGCCTGTCACGCCGTGCCTGCTCGATCCCATTGAGCGCTTCGCGTACCGCCCGGTCGCCGATCGCATGGACATGCACCAGCCAGCCACGGGCATCCGCGGCGCTGACCAGCTCACCGAAATGAGCCGAATCGATCAACAACTCCCCGCCTTTCTTTGAATTCTTGTAGGGGGTGAGCAACGATGCGGTTTGTGCAGGAAACTCAGCAACGCCATCGGCAAAGATCTTGATGCCCGGCAGGCTGAGATTTTCGACGCCAAGGAACTGCTTCCTGACCTGATCCAGAACGTCCAGATCCGCAGGCGCGCTTTTCGGATTGGCAACCATCAGCGCGGCTACCCGCAATTGAAGCTCACCTTTTTCCGATAACGCTTTGTAGATAGGCAAAACCCCCAACGTCTGTGCTGTGGGCTTGAAGTCGAACAGCCCATCGGCTGGCATGGCATTGGCCGCGGGGTCCATCAGCGCGGTGATCCCAAGGCTGTGGTTCAGATCACGCGCGGCACGTCCGGCTGACATCAACTGATCAAAGGTCGGTGACGGCAGTTGAGACATCACTGCCGCCAAACCCGCATCTGCCACGAAGCCATTGGGGGTGCCGTCCTCATGATGGCCGATGGTCGCCACGGCTTCGCCTTTCAGCGACTTGACCCGTTCGGCATCGATACCGGCGCGCTTGAGCATCGCCTTGTTGGCCCAGCCGGTGTGATAATCCCAGCCGATAAACGCAATAGGGGTTTCAGCCCATTCACCGTGATTGAAGTGTTTCTCAAATTGAGCGACTTCACTCCAGTAGGTGGAGGGGAAACCATTGATACTGAGCATATCGCCGTGTTTTGCCTTGCCATTATCTCGCCAGGCGCGCAAGCGCTGTTCCAGTTCGTCGAAGGGCAGCATTTGTCCTTCAAGGTCGGCTGCCTTGAGTTTCATGCCGCCAAAAATGGCATGGCTGTGGCTGTCTATGAAGCCTGGCATGACGACCTTACCCTTCAAATCCACCACTTGGGTCATGGCATCTTTGAGCGAAAGAATCTCGACATCACTCCCGACCTTGAGGATACGGCCATCGGCGACCGCGACCGCTTGTTGCAGCGGCTGACCCGGCTCGGCCGTGAACACCTTGGCGTTGTAAAAGAGCAAGTCGACAGCCGCCATGCTTTCCATTGATGCAAAAGCGACAGCAATTGCCAGTGTCGTCCCAAGAAACTTCTTCATCGCCTGAACACCTTTTTTTATTAGAGTGCTCGGGAGACTATCCAAAGGAGGCGATGTTAAGAATACCTACCTCCCGAACAACATACTTTCCAGAAAGGTAAAAGCGAATGGACCAGCTCGGCGCTATCACTATGTTCGTGGCCACGGCAGATCAAGGCAGTTTTACGCGCGCGGCCTCCTACCTGGGCAAAACCACGTCGGCTCTGACCCGGGCGGTAACCCACCTTGAGACGGAATTGGGCACACGTCTTTTTGAGCGCTCTACCCGCCGAATTGCCCTAACCGAGGCCGGACAGATCTATTTGGCAAGCGCTCGACAGGTTCTGATTCAGCTACAGCAAGCTCGGGAAGATCTTGCCCAACTCCAGCAGGAGATGTGTGGCACCTTGCGCGTGGCGGCGCCACCGTCCTACGCTCCAGCGTTTCTGAATGCGGTGTGCTGTCGCTTTCTTGATAGATACCCACAGATGCGTCTGGAGGTAATTCTCACCGAAGAGTTCGTGGACCTGCTTGAGGGCAGCTACGATCTTGCTGTGCGTGACGGACCTGTGGGGCCGGATCTGATTGCCCGACCACTGACCGTCAACCGTATCCGACTTTGCGCTAGCCCACGCTATCTAGAGCGCAAGCCTCTAGAAGTCCTACCGCAAACGTTCGATCAACATGACTGGTTGATCTATCGACACCCTGCACTGAACCCGCATTACTGGTGGTTGACCCATGAAGGCGAGCGCCGGCGAATATTGCAGCCTGTGCCACGCCTATCTAGCGATAACTATGATCTTCTGTTTAATGCGCTGCTGGATGGGCAGGGATTGCAATTTTGTCCACAGTGGAGTGCAGCTCCCTATCTGCGGCGTGGCGAACTTGTGCAACTGCTCCCCGATACAGACCCGGACCCGGAGCAATTCGGTTCTACAGTCCATGTGATCTATCCGGCACACAGACGCCACACACGCAAACTCCTGGCTTTTGTTGAATGTCTTGGTAACTACCTAGAAGAAGAGGCGCTGCATTAAAGGGGCAGCGCGGCACTGAACAAACGTGCTTATGGAGAAGGATTTTTATGCCGGACATCAGTGGATAGCCCCCCCCCTAAATGACCGGCTGTTATGGGTCGATTTCTGCCTGTCGCCACCCTCAGCTTTGGGGCTTGGGGCTGGCGACCAGTTAAACATTGAGAGTCAGGATGGAGTGATGGTATTAAAGCCAATCTGGGATCGACTCCTCCCCCTTATGGTTGAGACTTCAATCGACACGAACCTATTGGGTGACCCGCGGTAACCGAATGCGGTTCAATGCCAGGCAAGCGAGCTAACTGAGAGTACCCACTACATCGACTTGACCGAGACCACTTCCACAAACTTGAATTTTTTTCTGGCCGTCTTAGTAGCTTCTTGTTCTGCAACTAGGGAACTCAGCGTATCGGCCTCATGTACCATCTCGTGCATCTCGCCTTCAAATTCATTTCCCACACGGAGCGTAACTCTCAACCTAGGTGTGAAGCCTTTTGAGACTGTCTTTTTCTTCGCTGCCTTCACCGGTTGCACAATCACAACATCCGGGACTGTGTCCTGCACGTCTGAGTTAATTGCCGGAGCAGAGGGCTCAGAATCACCGAATAGCGCCCGGCGCATCTCATCTTCCATCAATTTTGTATTCATACCATTTCTCAGAAGAGAGTTATCTATAACCTGATCGATTCTATCAGGATGGCCGGACTCTGTAGTAAAGCGTCGCTGGGGTCAGACCTGAAGTGGTAGAGGGCCCGCAGATACCGGCGAGCGTCAGCGTCAGTCCATCTGCTGCCTATCATGGCGGGCAGCTGTCGGGGGAAACATGCCGTCTTTTGGTCGCAATCTCCCATCGGATCCTGACACACATTTAAATGATACTAGCGTCAACATTCCCACTGTCGTAGCGTCCAGTTCCAATAAATGCTTGGGTGATCCAATTCTAAAGCTGTCGATAGATGCCATGTTTTTGCCATAGGCGGGCGTCACCGCCATCGAAGAACAGTTGTCCGGCGGGCGGTTGAGTGCGGATGCAGGAGGTAGTTCATCTCTATCGAACACCGTTACGGATGAATTACTCGTCTGCGCTGATAGCCGTATCAGGCCGGCAAAGCCAAAAATGCGCCCTGCGGTTGACTAGCCTCCAATGCGGGGCCGACAAAACGCGGAGAGAGTGGATAAATCACGCCCCGCGTCCGAGCGATGCCGCCTGGAATGTGGACCGCATCCAAGGAGCGCTGGCTATGTTCGCCAGCGAACAGACGAACAGCCCTCCAAGTCTCCACACTCAAGTTGAGAAGTTACGTCCACCAAGCGCTGCTCGGTACTGGCGCAATGCGTTGGCGCACCTATAAAAATGCACGCAATTGTATGATGCGTTTCAGGCTCAGGACCTTATGAACAGCATATGGACACGCCTACAGAAGGTATTTTCTCGTTCGTCCGGTTTTTGGCGAACCCGTCTGTTTCCTCCACCTCGATTCAAATACGAGCCCATATTGCGCTCGGAGCTTTTCAGCGCCGATCAGATGGCCAGTCACGGCATCGCCTTGGCCGGGCAGCATCGCCTGACCACGCTGTCCGCACGAGACTCGATGCTGCTCAGGCTCGATGACAACGAGGAGTTGCTCAAACGCAGCAGCACGGCGCTGGCCAACGCGCAAATTTCCAGCCGGCGAGTGACGCCGGCAGCGGAATGGCTGCTGGACAATTACTATCTGATCGATGAAAACATTCGCACCGCCAGAACGCACCTGCCCAAAGGCTATAGCCGTGAGTTGCCACGCCTGATCAACGGCCCGTCGGCGGGGCTGCCTCGCGTCTATGACATCGCGCTGGAGACCATCTCCCACGGCGACGGTCGAGTCGATGAGGAAAGCCTGAGCCGCTTCATTTTTTCCTATCAGACCGTGATGCCGCTTGCGCTGGGCGAACTGTGGGCGATACCGATCATGCTGCGTCTGGCGTTGATCGAAAACCTGCGGCGTGTGGCCTCGAGGGTTATGGCCAACGCCGACGAGCGCAATCTGGCCGATGACTGGGCCGAACACCTGATCGAAACCTCAGAACGAGACATTAAAAGCGTGGTACTGACGGTTGCCGACATGGCCCGCTCCGCTCCGCCGATGAGCGCCGCCTTTGTCGCCGAATTCACCCGCCGCCTGCAGGGCCAGAGCGCGGCGCTGGCCCTGGCGCTGAACTGGATCGAGCAAATGCTCGGTGAGACCGGCTCCAGCATCGAACGCCAGGTACAGCTCGATGCGCAACAACAGGCAGCGGATCAGGTGTCGATTGGCAACAGCATCGGCAGCTTGCGCCTCCTGTCCGCTACGGACTGGCGCTCGTTCGTCGAGTCGATGAGTCATGTCGAGCAGATTCTCAATGAGGATCCGGCAGAAATTTACCGGGCGATGGATTTCAGCACCCGCGACAGCTATCGGCATGTCATAGAACGCCTTGCCCGCAGAAGCCCCCAGCACTCGGAAATCCAGGTCGCCCGCGCCGCGATCAATCTCGCCGCAGCAGGAGCCGCTTCAGTCCCCTGCGAACTGCTGGCCCGCCATGTCGGGTATTACCTGATCAGCGCAGGGCTGCCGACGCTGGAGCGACGACTCAATGCCAGGGTGCCGCTTCATGAGCGCTGGAAACGGTTGTTGCAGCAGTCACCGCTGATGTTTTATCTGGCGCCGGTGGCTGTTCTGACGCTCATCTTCGCCTGGCCTTTACTATCCTCCGCGCAGCGCGACGGGATGCCCGATGTGGCGCTTCTGCTGATGGCGATTCCTTGCCTGATCATGACCAGCCGACTAGCGATCAGCCTGATCAATTGGTTGGTGACGTTCAGTCTGTTGCCGACGACGCTGCCGAAAATGGATTTTGCCAACGGTATTCCCGATGGCGCGCGAAGCCTGGTGGTGATTCCGACGCTGATCGCCAGCCTGGCCGATGTGGACGAACTGGCGGAAGGTCTTGAAGTGCGGTTTCTCGCCAACCGCGACAGCAACCTGTATTTCGCGTTGCTCAGCGATTTTCTGGATGCGCCTGAAGAGTCTCAACCGCAAGACGCCGAGCTGCTCACACAGGCCTCCCATGCAATCACCCTGCTCAACCGAAAATACGCGGACGGACTCAGCGACCGATTCTTTCTGCTGCATCGGCCGCGTCGCTGGAACGCGAGCGAACGCGTGTGGATGGGCCACGAGCGCAAACGCGGCAAGCTGATTGAACTCAACGCCCTTTTGCGTGGCCGTGGAGAGGAACGCTTCAACGCCATCGTCGGCGACATCACGCCATTGCGCGGGGTGCGTTACGTGATCACGCTGGACACCGACACCCTGCTGCCGCGCGATGTCGCTCGCCAATGCGTGGCGGCCATGATGCACCCGTTGAATCGTCCGTTGTTCGACAGTGACGGCGAGCAGATCATTTCCGGCTACGCGGTGTTGCAGCCGCGAGTGGGCATCAGCCTGACCAGCGCCACGCGCTCGATCTACGCCCGGCTGTTTGGCAGTGATGCCGGCGTCGATCCCTACACCCGGACGGTATCGGACGTTTACCAGGACCTGTTCCAGCAAGGTTCCTTCATCGGCAAGGGCATCTACGACGTGGACGCGTTCACCTGCGCCCTGGAAGGTTGCTTGCCGGATAACCAGATCCTCAGCCACGACCTGATCGAAGGGTGTTATGCACGATCCGGCCTGCTCAGCGACGTGCAAGTCTACGAGCAATACCCCTCGCGCTACGGTGCCGATGTCAAACGACGGCATCGCTGGGTTCGCGGCGACTGGCAACTGCTGCCGTGGACATTGCCCTGGGCGCGTAACGCCGACGGCAAGTGGGTACGCAATAGGCTGAGCGTCATGGCACGCTGGAAGATTCTGGACAATCTGCGACGCAGCTTGGAACCGCTGGCGCTATTGCTGATGTTCGCATGGGGCTGGTTTGCCAGCAGTCAGCCAATGAACTGGACCCTGACAGTCATCGGGTTGATGGTGATTCAACCGTTGCTGCGAGCGGTGACCGATCTGATGCAGCCCCCCGCAAATGTGCCCTATGGACAATACCTCAGGGCGCTGCTGGATGATCTGGCACAAGACCTCGCCCGGGCTGGTCTGACGCTCGCCTGGCTGCCCTTCGAGATGTTCTACAGCGCCGACGCCATCCTGCGCTCGCTCTGGCGAATCGGCTTCAGCAGACGCCGGCTGTTGCAATGGCAGCCTTCGCGCGAGGTGGAGCGCACCACCGAAAACCGACTGTCCGGCCTTTATCGCCAGATGTGGATCGCGCCGGTGTCGGCCCTGATCTCACTGGCCCTGCTGGTGAAGGATCCGCAGACGCTGGCCATCGCCAGTCCGCTGCTGCTGTCGTGGTTAGTGGGCCCCTGGATCGCTTGGTGGCTCAGTTCGGCACCCAAGCAGTCGGTGTTCGCACCGTCGACGGACGACTTGCGCTTCTTGCGGTTGTTGGCGCGCAAAACCTGGGCGTTCTTCGATCAATACGTCGGGCCTCAGGATCACTGGCTGCCACCGGACAACGTGCAGGAAGAACCCAGGCCTGCCATTGCCCATCGCACCTCGCCGACCAATATGGGCATGTCACTGCTCGCCCACCTGGCCGCTCACGATTTCGGTTACTTGAGCACCGAACGGCTGCTGTCCCGGCTTGCGGCGTCGCTGGACAGCATGGACGGGCTGGAGCGTTATCGGCAGCACTTCTATAACTGGTACGACACACAGACCCTCCAGCCGCTGCGTCCGCATTACGTCTCCACCGTCGACAGCGGTAACCTGGCGGGCCTGCTGCTGACCTTGAGCACCGGCATTGCGCAGCTTGCAGACGCCCCGATGTTCGGCCCTGCCGTGATCAAGGGCCTGCGCGATACCCTGGATATCCTTGCAGATTCCCAACGCGCCTCGGGGTCGGATGAATTCGCCCTGCAACTGAGAAAAGGCCTTGAACCGGTCTCGCAAGCTGCGACCCCTGAAGCGCTGGCAGACCTGCTGCACACGGTTCGCATCATGGTCACGGACAAGCAAGCGGACACCGACGAGGAAAGCCTCTACTGGCGAGAAGCGTTTACCCGTCAATGCATCGACTGGACAGAATGATGCCGGGCGCGAAAAATACGCGCCCTGATGCGAGATAAATAGCTTCAGGTTCATTTGCACCCTTTGCAATAGAATTTCAAAACAGGCCGGCCGGTTCGGCCTGAATGTCCCAGCTGAATATCAGTACCTCCTTCGCCTCGCTCCCTTTCCCACCGCCAACGGTGTACTTAATGTCGGTTGTGTCCATGTGATAGCCGGCAAAGACTCTGCGAATATCTGGGTGATCGTTGAGGCTGATGATGGCCTTGCCTTTGATCTCGCCCAGGAGCTTGGCCATCAACTCGTACTGATCAAATTCGAACGGTACACCGTAGCCCTCGGTCTGCCAGTACGGCGGGTCGCAATAGAACAGCGTGTGTTCGCGGTCGTACTTCTTCATCACCTCGTACCAGCTCAGGTGTTCTATATAGGTGCTGCTCAACCGAAGGTGAGCAGCTGATAGGGTTTCTTCCAGTCGCAGCAAGTTGAGGCCTGGTGGTGTGGTCGTGGCGGTGCCGTAGCTTTGGCCGTTTACATGGGCACCGAAGGCCGACTGCTGCAGGTAATAGAACCTAGCTGCCCGCTGTATATCGGTGAGTGTCTCCGGTCGGGTCATCTGCAGCCACTTGAACACCTGGCGGCTCGATAAAGCCCATTTAAACTGCCTGACGAACTCCTCCAGGTGGTTCTGAACGACACGGTAAAGATTGATCAGGTCACCGTTGACGTCATTGAGCACCTCCACCTCGGCCGGCACTGGCCGGAGGAAGAACAGCGCAGCACCTCCGGCAAACGGTTCGACGTAGCAGCTATGAGCTGGAAACAGTGGGAAAATCCGGTCGGCGAGGCGGCGTTTGCCGCCTATCCAAGGGATGATCGGTTGTGCGTACATGGTGCCTCCTGATGGCTTGGTGCGCTCAACGGCGGTGTCAGGAGGCTCTCGGCCTTCAGGTGATTGAGTGTTCGACAACGCGGACACTTGATTTGTAATTCAATAAAACCATGCACTGCGGCCAACTTCCGACCGCAGTGCCCACAACGTATTTCTTGCATCATCTGCAAACCTTTTGCGCTTCTGGTAGGCTCCCTGCCGCTCGCGCGTGAGCAGAGGGCCTTGGCTGGCTTGCAGGATTCGTCTGCTGGTTGGCGGTCAGCTCAAGTGCTCGAACACTTGAGCTGACCGCCCTCTTTCTAGAGCTAATCGCTTCTCACAGGTCGCTAGGACGCTTGGTCGACAATCCATTGCTGGGGCACAGGTCGGCCCTCTACGTTGGGAAACTCAGGCGATTGCGGCCAGCTACGTAGTGCTTGCATATAGCTTAGAAGCTCAGAGAATTGGGTTACTCCAAGAGTCGTGGGCAAGCCCATGTCCTGCTCGTCACGATGACGATCTCGGAGCCATTTAATGCCATCCAACGCTTCATCTCGCCATGCGCGCTCGACCATCGCGACTTGTTCAGCAGTTGGGGGTGGAGGGGCTTGTAGAACCGGATAACCGTCAGCGGTTGCTACCACCACACGCTTTTCCTGCATGCCTTTAATGAGCAATTCGCGATACTCGCTAGTAATTTCTATCGATCCAGCGGGCAAAGCGCTGTTGATTCTTGAGTCATAGAAACCACCCGTTTCAGAACTCCAATAAATCTTCATTTAGAACCTCATTTTCCGATTGCAATGTATCGAGCCCCAAGTGATGCGCTTGATCCTCTTGACACTATTGAGGACGCATCCCTAGCTGAAGCTGCCAGATACCCAATGGATCCCGACCCTGCCGTGTATCCGTTACAGACCATCACCTGCATGAAGGTGTTGGGGAAGGCGGTTGGAAGAATGGTAATGACGTCATCTACTGCCGAGTTCACTTGGCCAGTTTGAATGATGTATCCCCCTAACCAGGTTGGAAGGGCGATGTACCCCGCACCCGTCGGAGCTGACCAATAGAGAACGAATCCTGCTCTGAGCTTTTTTGAGGTAACGGCGGCAGTATCATCGGTACCCGCGACAACCTGGCTCTGCGTAGCAATCTTTAACCATCCAAACGCTCCCTCTGTAGCCTGGGTGATGACCTTTGCGATGGCTTGAAAAACACGCAACGGAGTCATGGGCAAGGTGTTATCAGTTCCGGTTTCTGCCTGCAGCTGGGACGGCAGACCAATCCCATAGCCGTCAAGAGTGGTTGGCCGTCCAGTGGTGATTTTCGACCAGTCCAACACGGGTATGTCACCTGCCGCGAGACTGGACCCAGCCGTAACCAATCCCTTGGCGTTGACAGTGACTTTGCCGTAGGTACCCGCAACGACGCCGATATTGGATAGGGTGAACCCTGCGGACACATTACCGCTGCCATCAAAAGAAACCGACCAAGTCCCATCACCGGTCAACGAAATCGTGCGGGCAGTCGCCAGAACACTGGCCTTGCCCGAGGCCGTATCGCCAGACTCCAGAGCGCCTATATGCTGTTTGAGGTAAGCGGTTCGGTTGGCCAGCTGTTTGCCTTGTAGGTTGTCGATACCTTCCGGGCCGCCCAATACGGGGTCGGATGTTTCAAGCTGGTAAATGCCCGTTGTCCATTCGGCTATTTCAGGTAGATCGGCCATTAGCTGCTCCCATGGTTGTATTGGCCGTCGCGGCGAGCGAAGCCGTTATGCCTGATAGCGACCGACTGATAGTCGAGCGACACCAGCCGGCAGCGAGCTGGAGCGACGGAAAGAAGAAGGCGGCGCAAAAGCGCAGCTTGGT
Organism: Pseudomonas sp. LBUM1669; assembly: GCF_059695705.1. NCBI lineage: Bacteria > Pseudomonadati > Pseudomonadota > Gammaproteobacteria > Pseudomonadales > Pseudomonadaceae > Pseudomonas > Pseudomonas sp. LBUM1669. The sequence goes on from NZ_CP166784.1 coordinate 3,945,125, forward strand.
CATTGGTGATGGCTCGCTCAAGGAAGACCCTATAAAGCGGCCATGCAGAAGGATCTCCGTGGACATGGCTTCCATCCCTGGTGATGGAACCATCACGCACCTGGTTCCCCAAGCCTTCCTGAAGCGTCACCTCGCCGAAGCCGAGCAGACGTATGACTTCGCGGATTGCCCAGGGCGTGCCTTTGTAGCGATGCAGCTGAGCAGAGTTCTTGATCAGGCTGCGTTTAGCGTCCTCCGACTCGGCCAGCATCCAGGCGGCCTCATCGAGGAGAGAGAACTGCTCTGCCAAGGTTGGTAGCAACTGGGGTTTCACCAGGTCGACCAGGTAAACCAACATTGCGTCAATATCGAGGCTGTCCAGCGTCTCATTGAGCATCTTGCAAAGCAGAGCAAAACGTTCGTCACTCGCCAAGGCTGGTGGTAGCTGCTGGTCAGCCATACGCCACACCTGCATCTACCAGCTGGATCGAGGTGCAGTTAGCCCACTCATTACCGATCAATTCACGCAGGGCGCTCGGGAACTCCAGATCAGCCCGATAGACGCCATTCACCTGCAGCAGCGCGGTCAGTTGTTCCTGGACAATATCGCGACCGAGCCCTGCACGTCGTTCAACGGCATAAACTTCAGCCGCAGCTTTGGCTGCCTTCATGGCCTCAGTTCGATCTGCCGTGTTGTAGAAGGTGATGCGAGCCTTGATCTCGTAGGTAACTTCGGTTGGTGAATAGGCGTGAACCGTATCGCACAAAGGGCGCAGCTTTTCGCCACTGACCTGGTCTTTGACCCGTTGCAGCAGGTCCGCCGAGGGCAAGCCCGTTTCGGTCAGAGGGAACAAAGCAACATGACCATCCGGTTGCCCTTCGTCCGGTCCATGGACGGCAACATCAATGATCGACTGATGCACAGCCAGGGCGTGATAACGATAAGCTCCACGGCTACCGGCATTGCTGAAGGCTTCGGGTGCCAGGATGATCCGCTCGCGATAGCGGTCGTCTTCTTCGTCCTCGGCACCATCCGCCGTGACAATGGTGTTTGTCGCAGTCAGTCCAGATGCAGGCGGATTACCAATACTGCTGATTTGGCCCACAGCCCAGCCATTGCCAAGCTCACCAGCGGTCAGACAGGTTGCCGTCACGCTGATCTGGGCCTGGCCAGCCGGGATGATGACGTCTTGGTCAGTGAGAAAGGCGAGCTTGGCGTCCTGGGTACTGACGCGAGTTCCGGCCCGAATGAGTAAGGGCTGCTGCACTGCCGCTGGCATGCTGAATCGAAGCGCACAACGCGCAGGCACCGCCAACAGTCTAGGTGTGGCGACCAACTCACCGAGGTAGTCAAGGATTGGTCCTTTCGCAAACCGAACCAGCAGTTGCTCACCCGCATTCTGAATACCCATCTGCAGACGGGTCACGGCGTAGGCGATTTGGTCGATATACAGCCGCTCAACTTGGGCTGGATAAAGTGTTTTGTTCGCCTTCGCCTCGTACCTTGCGATCAGATCCGCCTCAGTTGCAGCCGGATCTATCTGGATGAATATTGGCTTAGGCAGCTCGCGCATAGGGCACCTCTGTCATCTGGACGACACCATCCGCAACCCGCCACTGCACGCGCAAGATGACGCGTGAGTCCTCAATGAGCACCAGTACCTGGACGACTGAAACTCGGGTTTCCCAACGACGGATAGCGTCGACTGCTTCACGCACCAGGTGCGGGGTCACACGGTTGACGGGCCAGTCGATGTACAGATTGATGTCGCTGCCAAACTCTGGACGTTGGGCGTCACTGCCTTTGGGTGTGGTCAGGATGATGCGGATGGCTTGGTCTATGTCGCGCAAGCCCTCGACCACCTCGCCGGATGTTCCGAGGGCAGGCTGCCAGTGGGCGGCGGTGATGCTGGTATAGGGAATGGGCGTCGTCATGCGCCAATGATGAGATGACTAGTAAGAGCTAGCTTTTAATCGAGTTTAAAGACGGGCAACATCAGCAAAACGCACCTTAGGAATTCGTATGAACATTTGGGAAGTAAAACAGCTCTTTTTATTCATCGCTTTTGTGGTGCCCGGCTTTATCAGTTTAAAGACGTATGCACTGCTCCAACCGACTCAATTCAAAGACACATCGCAGCAATTGATCGACGCCGTTGCGTACAGCTCTGTCAATTACGCCTTACTAATCGGCCCCATTTACGCGGTTGAACACATCAACCTCCGGTCAAGCTACCCAACGCTATATGTCCTTTTTTATGTCGTAGTACTGCTGCTTGCCCCCATAGCGTGGGCTTGGGCGTTCTTATGGTTAAGAAAAACACAGCTTCTGCAGCGTTCAATTGCACATCCGACAGGCAAACCATGGGATTTTGTCTTCAACCAACGAGTCCCCTACTGGGTGATTGCTACATTGACTGATGGCCGCCAGGTCGCCGGACTTTACGACTCGAAATCCTTTGCCTCAAGTAGTCCAGCGCAGGAGCAAATTTACCTTCAGGAAGCTTGGGTGTTGAATGAGGGCGGTGGATTTGAAAGGGCAAGAAATGATTCAGCAGGCATAATCATCCTTGCAAAAGAAATCGCTACACTTGAGCTGTTTCACCTCAAAGCCTCACAGGAAAATGACAATGTCGAGTAATAAAAGTGGTGGTTCCGAGAAGTATGGTTACCAACCAAGCAAGGGCGACTCTCATCCAACAAAAGATGGCTATGCACCGCCGCCAACCAGCGAAAGGGCACCGGCTCCGCCACCCAAAAACCCGTAAGCAATCACTCCGCTAGCGGTTTTTTGATTGAACCCAGACAGAAAGGAAGGAAGAGAAAAATCATGACGGATAATCAGAATAAAGGAAGGGCCAGTGGTCAAGGTCCAAAGCAGGAGTTCCGAGATGGTTACTCTCCGAAACCTACAAGCGAGAGCAAACCTGTTTCGCCACCGCCTAAGAAACCCTAACAAATGGCCCCAATCGGGGCCGTTTTTAATGGCTGTGATGGTTCGAGTTCCCGCCACTGTCCATGACGGTTCCAGTGGCTTCGACATTGCCGTCGACCAGCAAATTACCTTTCATCTTCAGGTTTCCATTCAAGGAGACCTCCGGTACGTTCAACGTTGCTGACGGAGCCTTCACCACGACAGGTTCACCCGCCTCAACGGTGATGTTCCGACCACATTTCAACCGCAGTGCCCCCACACAATCCAGTGTCATCAACCCAGCTGCTCGGTCGTACGTCGAGACCGTCCCATCGCTGAAGCGCACATAGTCCGTGTCTTCATCGACAACTGGCGGCGGTTCGGCCGATGAGTAGATCCCGCCCAGGTACACGCCACCCACGCCATCGGCATCGAGTAGCACCGCGACCTGCTCGTTCAGTTCACCGATCGCAGCGGCGAAGCCATTTACCTGCGTGATGAAGAGACCGGACACTTCTGGTCTGCAGCGCCTCAACCCTGCCCCGGACAAGGCCCGTACCAGACCCGTCACGGTTTCGGTTACAGCGTGTTCGAACATGAAGAAGACGGCATTTACAGCGAACTATGGATCTACGTGGCGCTGGATGCGCCGATCAAATTCTCGCGGCTAGTGTTGAGCAACCGCTCGGGACGCCGCCGGTCATTGTCGGTCACAGGGTATGTGGAATGGGTGCTGGGCGATCTGCGCAGCAAATCGGCGATGCATGTGGTCACCCAATCGGATCCCGCCAGCGGGGCCTTCTTCGCCCGCAACGCCTACTCGGTGGAGTTTTCCGAGCGGGTGGCGTTCTTCGACACCGACACGATCGATCACGGTGTCAGCGGTGACCGTACTGAATTCATTGGCCGCAGTGGCACCCTCGCCTCACCGGCAGCGATGCAGCACGCCGGTCTGTCCGGGCGCATGGGCGGCGGTCTGGACCCTTGTGCCGCCCTGCAAGTGTCGATCGAACTCGGCGAGGGCGATACCCGGGAAGTCATCCTGCGTCTAGGGGCGGCGTCTTCCAGTAACGCCGCCACCCAGCTGGTGCAGCGTTATCGAGGCAGCCTGGTGGCCGCCGAGGAATTGCATAAAGTACGGGAACACTGGCGCTCATTGCTCGGGGCGATTCGTATTGAAACGGGCGTGCCTGCGGTCGACGTCATGGTCAACGGCTGGTTGATGTATCAGGTCATCGCGTGCCGTTTCCAGGCCCGAAGCGGCTACTACCAGTCAGGTGGCGCCATCGGTTTTCGCGATCAGTTGCAGGACAGCATGGCGATGATCCATGCCGATCCGGCAGCCGTGCGCGCGCACCTGTTGCTGTGCGCCGGCCATCAGTATGCGGAAGGCGACGTGCAACACTGGTGGCACCCGCCGATGAATCGAGGGGTCCGCACCGCCTGCTCCGACGATTTTTTGTGGCTGGTGGCCGCCACCAACCGCTATGTCGAAATGACCGCCGATGTGGGTGTACTGGAAGAGCCCGTCGGGTACCTGGAAGGACGCTTACTGGCGGCTGGAGAAGAGTCCTACTATGACCTCCCCGGTGAATCGCCCCTGCGAGAGTCCCTCTATCAACACTGCGTGCGCGCCATCGAACACAGCCTGCGCCGCGGTCATCACGGGTTGCCGCTGATGGGCTCCGGGGACTGGAACGACGGCATGAATCGCGTCGGCCACCTGGGTGCAGGTGAAAGTGTCTGGCTGGGCTTCTTCAGCTATCAGGTGCTGGAGCAATTTGCGGTGACCGCTCGCCAGCACGGTGATCACGCATTTGCCAAACGCTGCAGCGACAGCGCGGTGACACTGCAACGCAACCTCGATCAAACGGCCTGGGACGGCGCCTGGTATCGCCGCGCCTGGTTCGACGACGGACAAATGCTCGGCTCGGCGAGCAATGAAGAATGTCGTATCGATTCCATTGCTCAAAGCTGGTCAGTGTTGTCGGGGGCCGGCTCTGCCGTCCGCCAGATCAAGGCCATGCAGGCATTGGATGAGCATCTGATCAAACGTGACATCCGCGCCGTGCTGCTGCTGGATCCACCGTTTGACAAGGGCACCCTGGACCCCGGCTATATCAAGGGCTACGTGCCTGGCGTGCGCGAGAACGGAGGTCAGTACACGCATGCTGCCGTTTGGGCGGGTATGGCGTTTGCGCAGTTGGGTGAAGCCAGCAAAGCATGGGAACTGCTGAATCTGATCAATCCCGCCGCGCCTTCCAACAACGCTCAAATCGACACCTATAAAGTTGAGCCCTATGTCATGGCCGCGGATGTCTACGGCGCCGCGCCCCATGCCGGCCGAGGGGGCTGGACTTGGTACACCGGTTCTGCGGGCTGGATGTACCGGCTGATTGTCGAGTCGTTGTTGGGCGTACAACGCAGTGGCCGCACGCTCAGGATCGAACCACTGATACCCGTCGACTGGCCGGGCTTTGTCTTGCACTACCGCTTCGGCAAAACCCTCTACCACTTTGATGTGCGTCAGGGCAGTTCGACCTTCACCTCGATGACCCTCGACGGCCAGCCATTGAATGACGCTGCGCTGCCACTGGATGACGGCGGACTGGAGCATTGGGTCCGGGTAGATTGTCGCGCGCGGTCACCTAGGCCCCAAGCGCTGGAATTCGAGCATGCCGCCGATGAATAGACATTGATCACCAGCCATGGCATGCATGGGAGTACCCTGAGCGGGCACGCCCTGTTCCGCCACGGATGCTCTGTCATGCATGCCTCCCCCGATCCAAGCCCCAATCATTTACTGGCGGCGCTACCGGCCGTCGACCTTCAGCGCCTTGTTCCTCACCTGGAGCAGGTCAGTCTGGCGCTGGGAGATGTGCTGTATGAACCGGGGGACACCTTGCGGCACGTTTACTTCCCGACCGACGCCATCGTTTCCCTGCTGCATGTCACGGAAAACGGCTCGTCAGCAGAAATCGCCGTGGTCGGTAACGAGGGTTTGATCGGCATTGCACTGTTCATGGGCGGCGAAAGCACCTCCAGTCGGGCTGTGGTGCAAAGTGCCGGTGGTGCATTTCGCCTGCCGGGGCAAAAACTCAAGAAAGAGTTCAACCGTCATGGCGATCTGCTCCTGCTGATGCTGCGTTACACCCAGGCGCTGATCACGCAGATGTCACAGACCGCCTTGTGCAATCGCCACCATTCGATCGATCAGCAATTGTGTCGATGGCTGCTGTTGTCGCTGGATCGCCTGCACGGCAATCGCCTAAACATGACCCAGGAGCTAATCGCCAACATGCTGGGCGTGCGCCGCGAAGGCGTCACGGAAGCGGCGGGAAAACTGCAGCGTCAAGGCGTCATCGAGTACAGCCGGGGCCAAATCACGGTTCTGGACAGAGCGCGCCTTGAACGGCTCAGCTGCGAGTGCTACCTGGTGGTCAAGACCGAAACCGATCGGCTGTTGCATTACACCCGTCGTCAGGACGAGTGATGCGGCAATACCTGCTGTCCCTTAAACCTGTCAGCGAGCGGATATTGCTCCCGCTAACCTCGCATAAGACTAGGGCGAGTAAGCGCTCCAGGGACGGATGCAACGCGAACAGTGGGCCACAATTGATCGATGACCCGTATAGCTTTATGCGAAGTCCCCCAACTCCGCGCCACCAAGATGTCGCAGGCAGCGACAGACCACCTTTCCGGCGCCCCCCCCCCCCCCCGCTTTAGTAGATATGCGCGCGCGGCAGCTCTTCGGCACGGCCCTCTCCGTCGACGCTCATCTCAAGCTCTGGCATGCGATGCAAGCGAAAGGCTGCAACAAGGTGGTGGATGTTTGCGAAACGCATAACATTCCAGCGCTCAAGTGCATCTGCAATTTACGGCTTGTTCGATCTCTGGCGCTTCTATCGTGAAAGCCTCGACGAATGGTCTCGACTGGATAAGTTACGCAAGCCCGTGACAGCATCCATCACCTCAGCCGCTTGAGATTGCACGCTTCTATCTGGCGCAGCATCAGAGTTCAAAGAAGAGATTTAACGCTAGCTGTTTCCAAGTAATGAAACACTGTAGTCATAACCAGATATTTGCGGCACCGAGTAGTTCACGCGAGCCTGTTCAAGCCAGGCTCGAGTGCGCGAGATATCAAAACCAGATTTCGATGAGAACAGCCTGCCCATTAATTCGGCTGATATCCGAAAATGACCACACCCGGCCACGCAGCGAGTTTCAATCCAGAGCCCAGGCCTAAGTTGCGAGGGCGCCTCAGCGTTGCATATCAAACACTTCATGTAAGTCCTCCTAATGGCGAAGACTAGTATAGTCGAGGGCGAGGAAAAAGCATGGTAGCGTACCTATTTATATATCTAACGCTTTAAGGCCTTTTTCATTCTGGGAGCTCGACCAGCTGAAAATGGCACTGTCACTTTCGCGGATTAGCAAGCAGGCGCCTACATTGAACTTCTCTGCCTTGTGGTGGAATTGAGCTAATTAAGGAACGAGCGTGGAAGTTAAAAGATGCAATCTACCATCGCTTACGGGGTGGGTAATTTTTGTTGATGACGACCCAACCCTGCACATGTTGACGGTGGAAATCTTGGCAGAAATCGGCCTTCAGTCCTTGGACTTCGGAACGGCTGATGCTGCTTTTATTTTTCTACTGCAGACGCACGGTGGTTGTCCGCTGGTGATCGTGGACCAAGGGTCGCCAGGCCGACTTCAAGGTGGGGAGTTCATCGAGATGGTAAAGGCCAGATGACCGTCGACCTCTGCGATTCTGACATCTAGCCTTGAGCTTGAACCCGCTACGGTGCCTTGTTCAACAATCTATCTACAGAAGCCTTGGGCCATGGACGTTTCCAAGGCGCGCCCCTCTAAACCCCGGCTCTAGCGCTCCTATCCACGCTGACTACTCATAGAGCGCCGTGCAATCACGCCGCATTTCGTTGCCAAACTTTGCACAAAAATGAAACGACCGATCGCCAGCGGAGTCCCATGGCCCGCCTGGGCTACAGGATCTTTTGCACAACATCTGGATTTGCATAAAAAACGGACACAAAGCCCGTCGGCGGGATGGGGGTAAGTGCTTTTTCAACAGATTTTTCGTGGAATCTGATCGTTTGTGCTAGCTCGATCTCACTCCGCTTGCGGCCAGAAGCAGCCATTCAAATTACCAAAATTAGATTCATACATGAAAGACTTACATCGACAAACAGCTCGAACTTGCGGCTTGGATTGAAGGTGGCCAGTAAGGCAACGGGGCCTCCTGATGAGCGGCCCGCCCCTACTTGGACAGGAGAAAACTCAAAGCCCGGTGAAGCGTAAAGAGATCCGTGCCTTTCGAAACTCCTGAACTAGCTTAGATAGATGCCTTTCAAAGATTCTTCGGTCACGCTTTTCCCCGCCAACACGGAAACGATCTCCCCGACGCAAATCGCATACACCCGGGTCGCCATCTGGATGGCTTCCACTATTTTCTGTTCGACTAGCAGGATTGGCGTTTTACGCGAGCGGATCTCTCGAAGGGTATCCAGCAAAACCTCAACATTTTCGGTGAAAGTCCATTGGCGGATCATCCAAAATAAACAACTCCGGACGGGACATAATCGCCCGGGCAATGGACACAATTTGCTGCTCGCCGCCGGACATGGTGCCCGTTTGCTGCTTGCGTCTTTCCTTCAGCTCCGGGAATAGCTGATACATATCCTCGATATCTTCAGTAATGGCTTTGCGACCTATCTCCTGTTAACCGACGAGGTACCGTCAATTAGAAGTCATCAATATCAACTATACAGTTCCTACCCTTGGATTTTGCGTGATAGAGCGCACTGTCTGCGGAGATTAACAACTGTTTGAGAGTGGATCGCGATTCATTCATCGAGGCACACCCAATACTGACTGTGATTTTTATTTCCTCACCACCAGCATCGACACTAGATGCCTCAATGCTGCTCCTGAGTCGCTCCGCAATAACTGACGCTTCGAGGCTGTTGATCTTAGGCAACATAACGACAAACTCTTCGCCCCCAAACCTAGCTATAGTATCTCCGGGACGAAGAACTCCCTCAGCAATTTTCACTATAGACTTAAGAACTTCGTCGCCAATGGGATGCCCCCAGCTATCATTAACATGCTTGAAGTGATCGGCATCTAGCATGATTATCGATATTGAGTGCTCGTATCGATTTGCCCGAGCAAACTCTTTCTCTGCCAAGTTAAAAAAGTGAGCGCGATTAACTGCGCCTGTGAGGTGGTCTTTAGTGAGCAAATTGGCCAGATTATCACTCGACACCTTTCGCTCGGTGATATCTCGAAACACAACGGTATAGCCAGAAAACTCGTCATCTTCTTCACGCAGAACGGCAATCATTGTTTGAGCAAAAAAATTCTGTCCTGATTTGTGTTGGCAAAGATAGTCTCGTGAATGCCAACCTTCTTCACGTGCGAATGTGAGATGCTCATCCAAAACATCAACTTCCAAGGCGGATAAATTACAGAACCGGCGCAACGTCTCACCAATAGCCTCGGATTCCGTGTAACCAGTTAAACGCTCTGCCGAAGGGCTCCAGCTATTAATTATTCCCTGTTTAGTCAAACCGAGGACTGCGAAATCGTTAACAATCGTATAGATGGCGTCCAGCCATGAGTCTGTCTGCCTTAGTCTCCTTTCAGTTGCAACTTGGCAAGAGACATCAGTCAGAACAGTTATCAGAACCTCGTCGTTGACCTTTACAATTGTACATGCGAGAACAATACCTCCGTCGGCTGCGGACGACACGTGAACTCTATGATTTACACATATTGACCCGCAAGATTCTCTAAAACTCGTTACAAGGTTACGTAATTCAGGTGCCACGGAAGAAAGTGTTTCAAACAGATTTTCAAGGCCGATAGACTTAACCAATGGCATCAACAATTGTGTTGCCATGGGGTTAAGCATATCAATTTTTCCGCGGGGGTCGGTTCTTACCAGTCCTACTGGCGATAGATACATGAATGAAAGTAATGCTTCGTACTCTGACTCGATTGAGTCATTGTCCTGCTCAATGCTACTCATTTTTATGCCCATTCAACCAGTAGGAAGCGGGTATTACTATCAATTTTTTTAAGTAGTCTTAATCTGACGGGGATTGGCCGCATTCTAAGCGCCAGAACGTAAGAAATGATCACGTCTAACTCAGGTTCATTCTCAAATCTGTGGGCGACCATGGCGTTATTCATGCAGGGAGCAATTTCCAAAAATAAATTCTTACCTAAAACACGTGCCTGTCGCAAGGCTGCACTTTTAGCTTCAAAAATATTGTAGATTACCACTTCTGAAGCGTCATTAAAGCCAATTATTCCGAAGTCGAGAGTATCCAGCTGATCTAGCGCGCCCAACAATGCTTGTATCGATGCTTCTTCGAACGTAAGATTCATTTCCCTACTCACTCGCAAAGTACAATATTAATTTTTAAACACCCCAGTCGGGCTGTATTCACCCTACCATATAGCAATAAGTTCTCTACCCTTTCAGCATTCAATATGAAGAGCGGATGGCTACCTGCCAATTTAACCTTATCCCCTGTTCCAATGTCTCGCATCTCAAGCGCCTACCTTCGGAACGTTGCGAAAAGAGTCTAGTATCAAACCAAGCATAGCTACTCATTTTTTTATTGCGCCGTCCTCTAACTGTATTTTAGCAGCCCCCTGATCTGTCACCCTGGATAGCTATCGATCCCTTACGGAGGATATTTTGATATTGATACTCAGATGCAGGGCAAGAGCTTTATCATTAGCGCCTTGGCCATGGCGCATTTAAGGCAATCTATGCTTTATTCCACGCGTTGGGTGCGACCAGAGCCATTGCTTCAAACGCAGGCTTGGCGAACCAAAACCCCTGCATCAGATAAACTCCGCAGTCGGTAAGAAAATCCCGTTCCTCGGCGTGTTCGACTCCTTCTGCAATGATTTTAATACCCAGCTCTGCACATATTATGACAACACCACGAACGATAGCCTGACGGGAGCGATCACGATGGATATTACGCACTAGCGCTATATCAAGTTTTATAAGATCCGGTTGAAAGTCTGCCAACAGTGTCAACCCTGAATATCCTGCCCCAAAGTCATCAATTGCTGTTTTGAAGCCGAATTCCCGGTATTCACGCAGAATGTTGGTCAGGTGGTGATTATTATCAACGCATTCGCTTTCGACTGTTTCGAAAATCAACCGATCTAGCGGAAAGTTATGAACTCGGGCGGCTTCCAACGTGCTTCTAATGCACAACTCTGGACGGTAAACGGCGTTGGGTAGAAAGTTAATTGATAGGTGTTGAGTCATTCCAAGTTGCGCAGCAGTGGAAATAGCACGCACGCGGCAGAGCTGATCGAATCGATAACGGTTCTGATCGGTTACTTTTTCCAGCACTGACAGCGCCCCGTCACCATTAATGCCTCTCACCAGCGCCTCATGTGCAAAAATTGATTGATCACGCACGTCCACAATTGGTTGAAAAGCGAATGTAAAATCTATATCCAGCTCAAGAGTGTTTTTGCAACCTTGGCAACCATTGGACGAAGTCAATGAGCTTGGAAAAACTGTCACGTCGCACTCCAAAAAATCAATTACTATTTATATGATAGCCATTCCAATTAATGCCTGAGCATCTGAATAAACAACAAATCAACTTTGGAAGGACTTTAATGACTGGGGTGGGCGTTTTGATTGTAGCAGTTTATTCTTATATTACTTCTCGCCGACTGAGAAATGAACGATTTTTAGCCTTCGAAATAACACGACGAGGTCAAAAACGGTTATAGCTTAGACACTTAACCTAATTTCACACAGCTGGACTTTTTTGACATAGGGAACTGTCATTCGCTGATTGCAGGGCTATGCGGCAAAATTAAAGACTAAAATAATCAGACGGAGAGCTTCAGATGAAGGGATTTTGAGTAACGTGCTGTGTGAGTCGCTCCCAGCGGCTTGGACTCTTCAGCGGATAGCTATGAGGCGAATACGGCCCTTCACGACAGGCAGTAATCGACCCAAAGCTGACGGTGAAGCAGAGCGAGTTACTGGCACGTACTTGGACGCAAGCGTATTGTTCGATGCAATTTACCTCCCTTGGAAATCTTCAAAAAAGGACGACTTACATGGATGTTGAACTGGCCCATCAGATTGAGGCCGCAGAAAGCGAGTATTTGCGTTCGCGTGTCCATAACTTGGCAGGGGTAAGCGGAAATCCTTATGGCGCACGTGTTTTTTCCAACGGAGACTTTCCGTGTTTTCAGGTGAGCGCAACACCTAGCCCAATGCTCAACCGCATCTACGGCGACAGCGCCCGTGATCCCCAGGCAGTATTGAAGTTGCTCAAAGATTCAGCGGAACATTCGGCCGTAACTCCCCTTATCGGGAAACTTTCCGCGTTGGGGCAGTACTCACTCGTAGGCGACGCGCAGCTTGAGCGTTTGAGGGGCTGGACTCACTTGCAATTCGCATGTGCCATCGAGAAAGTGGTCTTGAGTCGTCACTCATTCGAAATCGAGGAAGTCACGTCAAAAACTCTTGCTCAGTTCGCAGATGTGCATGCTGGCGGTTTTCATACCAAACCAGAGTACCGATTGCTGAATCAAGCATCCTTCGCAGAGCAGACGTCGAGCGGACGTTTGAAAATCTGCGTCCTGAAAGCTGATGGGAAAGTCGTGGCAGGAGCCTCAATGTATTTGGCCAGTAATGGCATTGCCTACCTTGGAACGGCTGCCACCCGAAAGCATGCCCGGGGCCTTGGCTACCATGGGGCACTGATATCTCATCGAATTGAGCAAGCCAAGACGCATGGCTGCCACTTGATCGCCGCTACCGCGCTTGCCAGCTCCCAAAGTCGGCGAAATCTGCAACGTGCCGGGTTGACGACATCTCATGCCCAAGCACTGTACCGCCTCGCAGATAACTAAGATAAATGGCTGAACACGATCGTCCGCTTCTGGCCGAGGCTGTGTAAAAACGTTTTTGAGCGCGACAGGTACTCAAAACCGGACTGAAAATCGCGCTTCTACGCGAAATCCACATCTGCTGACGTGCCGATAAATTTCAGATTTAACGTAGACGCGCACACTTCAAATTTGGCGAAGCGTTTTTACACACTCTGGGCCGGTTGCAGGCACTCCAGAGCCATCATCATTGAAGATTTGAGTTTGGCATGATGTTTCCTCCGGAAAGAGGAAAGGGTTGCAAGATGTTGATGGGGGGCCAGGACGTTCAAACATAGACCGGGGATGTCTACCAGAGAGGGTTAGTCCAAGCAGTCATTCAATGCATCTACAAAAGTAGGGCCGAATCGGCTGGATGAGTTTTTTTGATTTCAAACCCTTGCGAAGGGTAATAGATTACTTATTGAACATTTCGGAAAAAAGCGTAGCATTGCCGACCATGATACTCGAACAGCTCAAAGCCCTGGGCAATGACACTCGCATGCAAATGATGGAGTGGCTCAAAGACCCACTTAGTAATTTCCCACCTCAGGATCATGGCGATCCTGCGATAGGAGTGTGCGTAACCCATTTGCAGCACAAGGCAGGGCTTTCACCTTCTACCGCGTCTGCACACTTAGCTATCTTGCAGCGCGCAGGCTTCGTGCTAACCACCCGCATCGGAAAGTGGACCTACTACCGACGCAATGAGCAGGCGATTGACGACTTTGCGGCTAGGTTGATCATCGAATTGTAATTTTTAAGCTTTCATTTCGTTATTTCGCGTAATTAGAAAACATAAGGAACTCCCTATGAGCAGCAAAACTATCTTCGTCCAACCCGGTGGCGGCTATGAAAACGTTGTGGTTGGCAGCAGCGAAGTCCAAGCCGCTGCGCGTGGCGAAATCACCGTACGCCTTCACGCCAACTCGCTCAACTACCACGACTTCGCGGTGGTCAGCGGTATGTGGGGCCCTAGCGAAAAACGCATCCCCATGGCCGATGGTGCAGGTGAAGTCATTACAGTCGGCCCCGATGTCACTGAATTCAAGGTGGGTGACTCGGTCGTCAGCACCTTCTTCCCGGAGTGGATCAACGGTGTGCCACTGGTTGAAGGCTTTGTCAGCGTGCCAGGTGATGGCATTGACGGCTACGCTCGTGAGCAAGTGACGGCCAAAGCCACATCGTTTACCCTCGCGCCTACTGGCTACAGCCATGCTGAAGCGTCGACGCTTACCACCGCAGGCCTTACTGCATGGCGCGCCCTGATGGCCGATGACTCACTCAAGCCGGGCGACATCGTGCTCGTCCAAGGCACTGGTGGCGTTTCAATTTTCGCCCTGCAGTTCGCTAAAATGGCCGGTGCTACCGTCATTGCTACCTCTTCAAGCGACGAAAAACTTGAACGTCTGAAAGCCCTAGGCGCTGATCATGTAATCAATTACCGCAAAGACCTTAACTGGGGCGAAACTGCACGCGCTCTAACGGGTGGCCGTGGTGTTGACCACATCATCGAAGTCGGCGGCCCTGCGACGCTTGAGCAATCGATGATTGCAATTCGGGTTGCTGGTCACATTTCCGTTATCGGGATATTGAGTGGCGTAAGCGGTGCAATGAATTTTGTACCGGCACTGATCAAGCAAGTGCGTCTGCAGGGTGTGTTGGTGGGTAGCCGCAGCCAGCAGCAAGACATGATCCGAGCCATCAATGCTAATGGCATGCGCCCGATTATTGATCGTCATTTCCCTTTGAGCGAGATTGTCGAAGCGTTCAAGTATCAGGAAACCAACCAGCATTTCGGCAAAATTTGCCTGGATATTTAAGCCAGCATGAATGGGCATGATCCATATGCCTATCTCAAAGAGATGCTGACACGGCTGCCGACGCAGCGGGCGAGAGAGATTGGCCGACTGCAGTCAGTCACGAAGAGCCGTAGTCGACCCAAAGCGCAGGGTGCGTGTCGAGGTAAATTCGTCGTTACTTTTTTGCAGGGGCCTCGCGTCAGGGGGCGATGCAGCCCCGCTCATCCCGCCAGTGCAACGGTTCTTCGAACGGGAAGGTTATCAGGAAGAGGGACGAACACACCTGAGCAATGGGCTGGGCTACTTCGTGCAAATCTTTCATAACCGAATGCCCTCCGGTTCGGACCTTTGATTCTGATGCAGTCACCTCCCCTCTGTGGCAACGGGTTAACCCACCGCCACAGAGGGTTCGCTCTTACTCCTTCACCTCAACCTTATCCAACGCCTGATTCACCGCCAATTCCCCCAACATCACCACTTGGGTAATCCCCAACAGCGTCTTGCGATGCGAGTTATCCAGCAACGCCGCGAAATTGCTGAGCATGGTGGTGGCCGAGCCCAATGATTCGCTGGCGTTGGCCAGCAGGGATTCGGTGTCGTACTTGGGGTTGGCGAGGAACATGGGTTCGGGTTCGTGGTTGCAGGCCATGATGTGGGCGCCCGGATTGAGGTAATGGTCGAGGGCGCGTTCGGCGGCTTCGTTGAGTTTTTTCGAATCGAGGGATTCGTACGGGGATGCCGGATCGGTGTCCGGTGGGTTGGGAGTTGGTTTGATCATAGATGACACTCCGATGCTGCTTAAAAAGGAGCCATCGCCCTCTCGCTACCAAACGGAGGGTGGCGGCCATACGGAGGTTGGTAGACCGGGCATCGGAACCGGCGCCCCCGAAGGAGCCCTACGCATGGCCACCATAAAATCGCAGTCCTGAGAAAGGACCGCTGAAGGTGACGCTATGCGTCGATGCTGAGGGTCTACCAAACCCATCACTGTTTTTAGTGACGAGACCACGATAGAACCCATGCCCTAGACGCACAAGCCGGCGGATTCTGGCGCACGCGTAGGTAACGACGCAAGGCACTGTAGCCGTTAGGACGTAACGCCGAGTGTCTTTAAACGCGCGCCCTCAAACATGTTTAAGACATTAAAAAAACAGGGACGCGTAGCGCTCGCCCAAAAGCGTACACGCCGGCCTGTTTGCGTCAGAAAACAATGAGAGAGATTAAAATGCCGGTTGAATGCCAAAAGTGCGATCAAGGTTCAGTTCGAGCAATGGTTGTGCAGTCCTTCGCGACACCTATTGACGAGGTCAAAAGCGGTTAATATGCCCCCGCTTCGTCTACCCTCACAAAGCGCCAAGGACGATTCAGCTTGTGCCTGGCGCATCGATATTTTTCTGTTCATTCACCGGAGAGCTTCCATGCTCAAGCGTACCCTGGCATTGGCCGTCGGCCTGACCCTGACATTTGGCAGCCTGTTGGCGCAGGCCGCCGACACCTTGAAAGTCAGCGCGATTCCCGATGAAGCCCCTACCGAACTGCTGCGCAAGTTCAAGCCGCTGGGCGCTTATCTGGAGCAAAAACTCGGGATGAAGGTCGAGTTCGTGCCCGTGAGCGACTATCCGGCGGTGGTCGAGGCGCTGGCTACTGACCGTATCGATCTGGCCTGGCTGGGCGGTTTCACGTTTGTGCAGGCGCGCCTGAAAACCGGTAATGCCATTCCACTGGTGCAGCGCGAACAGGACGCCCAGTTCACCAGCAAATTCATCACCGCTGACCCGAACGTCAAATCCCTCGCCGACCTCAAGGGCAAGACCTTCGCGTTCGGCTCGGTGTCCTCGACATCGGGCAGTCTCATGCCGCGTTATTTCATGCTCAAGGACGGCATCAAGCCTGAAACCTACTTCAGCCGCGTCGGCTACTCCGGCGCCCATGACGCCACCGTCGCCTGGGTCCAGGCCGGCAAGGTGGACGCCGGGGTGCTGAACGCCAGCGTGTGGGAAAAACTCGTGGCTGCCGGCAAGGTCGACACTGCCAAAGTCAAAGTGTTTGCGACCACCCCGGCCTACTTCGACTACAACTGGACGGTGCGCGGGACCCTCGACCCGGCGCTGGCGGCAAAGATCAAGGCAGCCTTCCTCGCGCTTGATCCAGCGAACCCGAAGGACAAGGAAATTCTCGATTTGCAGGCGGCCAGCCGGTTCATCGAAACCAGCCCTGACAATTACAAAGGCATCGAGGAAGCCGCACGCGCCGCCGAACTGCTGAAATGACATTGCGCCTGACCCAGACCAGCCTGACTCACGCCAACGGTGTTCAGGCGTTGCGTGACGTGAACCTGCACATCGGTGCAGGCGAACAGGTTGCGATCATCGGCCCGTCCGGGGCCGGCAAGTCGAGCCTGCTCAACGTGCTGGCCACCGCGTTGCGACCGGACAACGGCGAGTTGCAGGTGCTCGGCGAGCGAGCGTGGCTGCTGTCTGCCCGTCAGCGCCAGCGTTTACGCGCACGCATCGGTCTGATCCATCAATCGCCGCCCCTGCCACCGCGCCAGCGTGTGGTCACCGCGGTGCTGGCCGGAAAGCTGGGACAGTGGGGTCTGGGCAAGAGCCTGCTGAACCTGGTGCATCCGCTAGATGTTCCGGGCGCACGTGCGGCGCTGGCCAGGCTGGACCTGAGCGACAAGTTGTTTGCGCAATGCCAGCAACTGTCCGGCGGCCAGCTCCAGCGTGTGGGCATTGCCCGCGTGTTGTATCAAGCGCCCGAGGTGTTACTGGCTGATGAGCCGGTTTCAGCGATGGACCCGGTGCTGGCCGAACACACGCTTTCGGTGCTCTGCCGCCACGCCCGGGAGCACAACGTCACCCTGGTCGCCAGCCTGCATGCGGTGGAGCTGGCCCTCGCGCACTTTTCGCGGATCATCGGCCTGCGTGACGGGCAGATCCTGTTCGACCTTGCGGCCGGCGCCGTCGACCGCGAGCTGCTCGACAAGCTCTACGCCAATGAGCAGTTGCACGCCTCGCCGGTGCCTCCCGTGTCCTTGAGTGTGCAGATTCCCCGATGCTGACGTCTGCCTCGCGCGATCCCGCCGCCCTGCCCCGCTTGCTCCTCAGCCTGCTGGCGATCGCCCTGTTTTGGCCGGGCATCCACTTCAGCGAGTTGGACCTCAGCGTTTTAGTATCGAGTGACAGTCAGAGAGAGATGGGCCGGTTTGTCTCCGCCTTCTGGCCACCGGCCCATGACGCGGAGTTCATCGAGCTGCTGTTGCAGGCCACTCTGCAGACCCTGGCCATCGCCACGGCCGGCATGGCCCTGGCGTTGCTATTGGCCGTCCCCGCCAGCCTGCTGGCCAGCCGCGCCCTGTCGCTGTCGGCGGCCTCCCGTGCCGGTCGCCCAAGCTTCGGCGGCCAGCTGCTGCGTTGGCCGGTACGCGGTTTGCTGATCTTCCTGCGCAGTGTGCCGGAAATCGTCTGGGCCCTGCTGTTCGTGCGCGCCGTCGGCCTCGGCCCGACCGCGGGGGTTCTGGCCATTGCGATTACCTACAGCGGCATGTTGGGCAAGGTCTACGCGGAAATTTTCGAGTCGGTCGACCAGCGCCCGGCCCATGCATTACTGCGTTCAGGCAGCGGGCGGCTCGCAGCGTTTTGCTACGGAATCCTGCCCAATGTCGCGGCGGAGCTGATGTCGTACACGGTGTACCGTTGGGAGTGCGCCATCCGCGCCTCGGTGGTGATGGGCTTCGTCGGCGCCGGCGGTCTGGGCCAGCAAATGGATCTGTCGTTACGCATGTTCGCCGGGGGTGAAGTGGCCAGTTTGTTACTCACCTTCCTCGTTCTGGTGCTGCTCGCCGATCAACTCAGCCGCCTGCTGCGCTGGAGGCTGACATGAATCGTCTGATCAACCTGGCGCTGGTCCTGGGCATTGGCGCCGCGGTAGTCGCCTCGTTCATCTACCTGGGCATCGACCTCGGCGAACTCGGCGGTGCCGGCAATCTGAAGCAGATGGCTGCCTATGTTCAGCGTTTCCTCAGCCCGGACCTGAGCGCAAGCCATCTGCAAGCCATCGCTCATGGCGCCTTGGAAACCATTGCCATGTCTGCCCTGGGCACCCTGCTCGCGGCGGTATTCGGCCTGCTGTTGGCATTGCCCGCGGCCGGGCGTTTCGGATGGCCGTTTCAGAGTGCGTCGCGTCTGGTCCTCAATGCCTTGCGCGCGGTACCGGAACTGGTATGGGCGGCGCTGATGGTGCTGGCCGCCGGACTCGGCCCCAATGCCGGCACCCTCGCCTTGGCCCTGCACACCACTGGCGTACTCGGCCGGCTGTTTGCCGAAGCCTTGGAAAACACCCCGCCCGAACCGGCAGACGCCATCCGCCTGCAGGGTGGCAATGCCGTATGGGCATTCTGTTACGGCACACTGCCCAACCTGTTGCCGCAGCTGCTGGCCTACATCCTGTACCGCTGGGAAAACAATATCCGCATGGCCAGTGTGCTCGGCTTCGTCGGCGCCGGTGGTCTGGGACAAATGCTCTATGTCAGCCTCAGCCTGTTCCAGGAAGCTCAAGCCAGCACGGTGATCCTGGCCATGTTGCTATTGGTGTTCGCCGTCGATTCATTGAGCAGCTGGAGCCGTCAACGCTGGGTCAAGGCCTGACTGCTTTCGCAGAACGCCCTACTCCTCCAAACGCCCTGTCCCCTCACGGTCGTGTTCGTAGTGCCTGATGAGCGCAAACGCCGGCAACCAGAACTCGCGACGCACGATCCAGCTCTCGTAAGTTGGCGTCAGTTGATCAGGGGCATCGAGTGACCCCAGGTTCACTTCGATTTCGTCGGCAGTACGTGCAAAAACGGACGAACCGCAACGCGGACAAAAATGCCGCCCGGCGTAGTCGCGGGTTTCGCCCTCGATCGTCACTGCCTCCTGAGGGAAGATCGCGCTGGCATTGAAAAGAGCCCCATGATGCTTGCGGCAGTCGAGACAGTGACAAAGGCCGACCCGGTAGGGCCGTCCTGACGCTTTGATTCGAACATTGCCGCACAGGCAGCCGCCGGTGAATCGCTTCATGCTGCGTCTCCTCTGATATCAAACGGTCGGACGTCTCGACCAGCGGGTTGGAAATAACCGGCTATCCCACCTAATTTTTCAACTCCCGACGACTCAGCAAAGTTGAAGAAAAGGAGCCATCCAATGCGAACCCTCAAAGCGATTTTTATCATAGCCCTGTTATCCACGGGATTGATTGCTCATATGGGCATCGCGACCGCCGAAGGCGACGTTGCGAAAGACGTCAGAGAAGATGTTCGTGATGTGGACAAAGATGTCGACCGAGACGGAAAAGACATCGATAAAGAAGCGAAGAAACTGGATAAAGAACGACATAAGGATGGTCATCATCTCGATGAGGAGGCGAAAAAAGACCTTTGATGCTGATAGAAATGTGCTGCTCATCATCTGGAGGCTGCTTCTTGGATCCCGAAACTTGCGCGTAACGAGAACTGTTCTAAACTGCGAAAAGTTGCGCGCAAACCTCTCAACGCCATGCAGGACGTGGCCTTGAGCATTTTCGCGGTGTCTTCTGATCACCCTTCGGCAACGCACAGGCGCACTGCGCCACGCAGTTCCTCGCCAAGCCACCGAAGGTCGCGATCATGCCCAGAGCTTTCAGCGTCCGCCCCTTTGCATTCTGCGCGAGCGTATTGGCGCTTTCATTGACCGGTTGTGCGACACAGCAGTCCGCTGAGCCTGCGTCACAACCGCTGCGCCAGAATCCCGAGTTCACCTACGATGCCAGCGGCGTGACGCACGCCACGCTGACGGCGGCCGAACAGCAGGTCAACGTAGGGAACGAGCGTTATGTTTCGCTGGTGTTCAACGGCGATTACGATTCGCCGCTGATTCGCACGCGACCGGGCGGCACCATGGCGATACGCCTGGATAACCGCATGGACGAAATCACCAACCTGCATTTCCACGGCATGCAGGTATCGCCCCTGGATCAGGGTGACAATATTTTTCGCGTGACCCAACCCCATCAGGTCGGCGAATACACCGTCAAGTTGCCCCTCAATCACAGCCCAGGGGCCTACTGGTATCACAGCCATTTCCATGGTGGCTCTCAGCGTCAGGTGTCCGCCGGGATCGCCGGACCGATCCTCGTCGACGGCATGCTCGATCCGTTTCCCGAACTCAAGGGCATCAAGGAACAGGTCCTGGTCTTGCGTAACTTTCAGAAAACCCTGACGGGCAAAGTCGCCAGCGAGATCATCACCAGCGCGCCGTCGATTCGCACGGTCAACGGCCAGGAAGTCCCGATTATCGACATCAAGCCCGGCGAAACCCAGCTCTGGCATTTCATCAATATTGCGGCGAACCAGTATTTCCGGATTCGCATCAACGGTCAGTCGGTGCAGGTGTTGTCGCGCGATGGCAATACCGTTACGCGCCGGGTCGACGCCGATCAGGTGCTGATCGGGCCATCGGCGCGGTTCAGTGTGTTGGTGGTCGGGCCACCGGCAGGCTCCTACGAAATCGAAACAGGCTCCGGCAACACCGGCCCGGCCGGCGATGACTACCCGGCGGCCAAACTCGCGGTGTTGCGATCCAGCGGTGAGCGGGTCGCGACCCGGCAGATCACCAGCGCCTATCCGCCGGCAGAAGACTTCAGCAAGATCGCGGTGAACAAGACACGTCAGTTCGCCTTCCAGGATTCGGACACCGACCCCAACGCGTTCTTGATCAACGGCACCCGCTTCGAGCTGGACCGGGTCAACACCACGGTCAAGCTCGGCGACGTGGAAGAGTGGCGCCTGTTCAACCCGTCCCAGGAATTGCACCAGTTTCATATTCACCAGGTGGACTTCCAGGTCACCGAGATCAATGGCAAACCGGTGCAGTTCAGCGGCTATCGGGACAACGTATTCATCCCCGCTACGGGCTCGATCACCGTGCGAATTCCGTTTCGCGATCCGGTGATTCTTGGCAAGTTCGTTTATCACTGCCACATCCTCGAACACGAGGACGGCGGCATGATGCAGGCGATCCAGGTGGTCAAGCCCGAGGACTACGAGCAGGCGGTCAAGCTCGAACCCCTGGGCGGGCTGTACGGTGAAAACAATCAGTTGTGCTCCTACCTGCGCAACACCGGACAGGACCCGAAAGCGTCCAGCCCGCTGATCAAGTAAAAGGGGCGATGCCATGAGCAACTATCGCTTGGCTATGTTGTTGCTGGGATCGGTATGCGGCGTTGAGGCGACGCTGGCCGATGACGGGCAATACCCCAACGTCGGCATGGATTACGACGCGACTTTTCAATATGACCACGTGCATGCCGATTCGCCCCAGGGCGGCAATCGCAACAGCACGGATGCCTACCCGGACATCAACACCACGTTTTACTTCCGTTTCACCCACGACCAGCAGATCCGGTTTTCCACCGAGATCAACCCCATAGCGGGGCCGGAACCTGGGCAGAAACGTTTTTTTGAAGACGTGGGACTGGTGATCAACGACCTCAACTATTACCAGAACAACGCCAACTCGGCCTTCAGTGTCGGCAAGTACCACGTGCCGTTCGGTCGTGCGCAGGACCAGGCGCCCGGGCTCTACACCGAAGATTTCGTCAGCACCTACGACCTGGACGGCATGCTCGGCGGCACGGTGGCGTATCGGTTTTTCGATCAGCGCCTGGGCATGATCGAACCCAACGTCAGTTTCTACACCGCCGACAATTCGTTTCTCGGCCGGCCTTACCTGCGCCATGGCGAAAAGCTCCAGCGCAGCGACGGCGGTCCGTCGAACACCGGGAAGCTCGACTCCTATGCGCTGACCGTGAACTGGCTGGCAATTCCGGCGGTGCCTTATCTGGAAACGCAGTTCGGCTACATGTTCAACAAAAAGGCCGAGGACGAGACGCAAGCCAATCCACCTGGTGAAGATGATGAAACCATCAAGATCGCCTCCGCCCGCTATATCTGGGCCTACGCGCCAAGCACTGACCTGGAGCCGACGCTGGCGGGGCGTTACTTCGATATCGTGCCCTTCATCGAATTCGCCGATGTCGACAATGAAGATGGCATCAAAGGCAATGACACCCGTTACCTGACCACCTCGCTGACGTTCGATTTCGGCGACTGGGCCCTTGGCGCGACCCGCACCGACAAGCATCGCGAATCGACCGGGGGCGCGGATCACCAGGATTACCTCAACGAACTGAGCCTGACCTACAACATCACCGGCCAGATCAAGCTGGGGCTGTCCGCCGGCACCCAGAAAGAGGACGGCCAAATGTCGGAGCTGATTGGTCTGGCGCTGACCTATTCGGGAGGGTATTGAGCGATGAACAGGCTGCGCGTGGCAGGCCTTCTGCTGCTGATGGGATTGGCGAGCGGCGTCACGGCGGCGACCCGTACCGACATCGGCGGGCCGTTCCAACTGACCAACCAGAATGGCCAGCGGGTCACCGAACGCAGCTTTGGCCAACCGGCTTTACTGTACTTCGGGTTCATGACCTGCCCGGCCATTTGCCCTACTGACCTGGCGAAAATGGCCCGTATCAGTCGGCAACTGCAAAAAGACAAAGGCATCACGGTGCGACCGGTTTTCGTCACCATCGACCCGGAACGTGACACGCCGAAAAAACTCAAGGAGTACGTGGGCTACTTCGCCAGCGACTTCGTCGGCCTGACCGGCTCGGCGCAAGACATCGTGCGCATCACCGACGCTTATCACGTGTATTACAAGAAAGTGCCGTCCGGGGATAAGCCGGACCAGTACATGATGGACCACTCGACAATCCTGTTTCTGCTCGACAGCCAGGGCCGCTACCTCAAGCATTTCGGTCGCGGGATGGATGAGCAGGAAATCGAGAAACAGGTGGTCGCTGCACTGGCCGATGCAGCGGCCGGACGTTGAATCAAATCCCCCCAAGTTGCTTTCCGCTGATCAGGTTTCAGTGTGGCCAGAGATCCACCGGAAAGTACTTCTGCGAAATTTGCGTGTACTTGCCCGAGTCATGCAATTGCGTGAGCGCCTGATCGATTCGTGCCTTGAGTGCGGTGTCACTCTTGCGCAGGCCCGCGCCGATTCCCAGGCCATAGAGCAAGGGGTCCATCTTGACGCTGCCGATGCCTTTTTCCTCGTAGGCCAACCCGTCCTGGGACTTCAGGAAATCGATGTCGCCGAGCTTGTCGAGGAACATGACGTCGATACGGCCCGCCAACAGATCGGCGTTGCAGTCATCCTGTGTGTTGTAGATGCGGATGTTCGATGCCTTGCCATAAGCGGTCTGGATGAACTCGGCGTTGGTGGTCGAGCCCTGCACGCCGATGGATTTACCGGCCAGGCCTTCCGGTGTCAGCGTCAGATTGGCGTCCTTCGCGGCGACAAAGATCCCCGTCGTCTCGTAATACGGACGCGAGAAAGCGATGACTTTCTGCCGTTCCGGGCTGATGCCCATGGAGTTGAAGAGCACGTCGAACTTGTTGGCAAGCAGCGCCGGAATGATGCCGTCCCAGGCCACTTCCTTGATCTCGCACTCGGCTTTCATCTGCTCGCAGAGCGCGCGGATCAGGTCGGGTTCGAAACCGGTGTATTGCCCGGTGGGTGTCTTGACGAGGAACGGCGGATACGGTTCGGCAGCAACGCCGAAACGCAGCTTGTCTTCTGTTGCGCCAGCCGGCGCAGTAAAGGCACTCAACGTCAGGCCGATGGAGGCCAGCAAAGCCAGATTGCGGAATATTCGTTTCATGGTCGATCCCTTTTTTTCAGGAGGATGGTTGCAAATAAAACGATTCAACATCAGTACAAAACAGCCTTTCTACGCCTGGGGTACAGGCAACGGCAGCCATCCCTGGATCGCTTGCCAGTCCGATTCCAGGCTCGCGAAACGAGAGAGAGAAAAGGTCGACAGGTCGGCAAAACTGCACTCGCCGTCGACAACGAGGTCGCGAATGGCATGCCCGCTCGCCGGCGAGAGCCCGAAACCGACACCGGACATCGTCGCGACGGTGAGGTTATCCAGCGCGGCGGGACGGTCGATGACGGGGCGCCCGTCCGGCGTGTTTTCGATGAAACCTGCCCAACTGCGAATCACCCGTTTGTGAGCGATTTTGGGGAACAGTTCAGCCAGTCGTTTGGCGATGTTGCATTGCAGGGGCGTCGACTGCGGACGTGTGCCGCGCAGATCGGCGAGCTCGACCCATTCGTGCGGGCCGCCCCCGTAGGCCAGGTTGCCGCGCAGGGTCTGCCGGCCATACAAACCATTGCCATCCACCCCCCCCACCGCCAGTAACGGCAGCGGCTCGGTCACGATCATCTCCGCGCGAGCGGTGACCAGCGGAATGTCGACGCCCAGTTGGGCCGCCAGCTCACCGGTATGCGGGCCGGCGGCAATCACCAAGTGGTCGCAGGCGATCAAGCCTTGTGACGTTTGCACGCCCGTCACGTGGTCGCCTTGGCGTTCGATGGCGACGACGGGCGTGTGCTCGAGCACACGACCGCCGAGATTTTGCAGCGCCCATGCGTAGGCCTGCAGGGTGCGGTGCGGATTGGCGTGGCCGCCGAAATGGTAGTAATAGCCCGCCAACACGTTGTCGCCCGCGAAGGGCACGAGTTCCCGAACCTCCTGAGGGTCCAGGAGGTCAACGCGCAATCCATAATACTGGGCTTCATCCACGACTTTTTTGTCGAGTGACAACTGGTGTTCGGTGAGATCGATACTGATGCGGTCCGGGCGATATTCGGTCGGGTAACCGAGCAGTTCGTCCATCATGGGCCAGAGTCGCTGTTCTTCGAGAAACAGCGGGCTGTGGTGATGCGAGCATCCGCCGCCATTACGGCCCGAGGCGCCCCAGCCAATCAGGTGGGCATCGAGCACCAGCACATCGACGCCCTCACGCGCCAGCCACCAGGCGGCGCTCAATCCGGTCACGCCGCCACCGACGATGACGACGGACGCACGGTTGGACGATTTCTTGACTGCGTGCATGGTGTCAGCCCTCGTTCTGCGGCGGGTTCAAATGATCGACGACATCCTGTGGCCGCCTGGCAACGGTTGGCTGGCCGGTGCACAGCCAGAACGGCGTCCACTGTGACGGCATGTCAAACCAGGCATCCCAGCGGCTATGCATCGGTGGCGCTTCCTCGACCTGTCCGATCTGTTGCAGTGACAGCGGACGGACCGGCGGACGAAACGAGGCCAGCGCAATCTCGCCGACACTCAAACCGGCACCGATGCCGAGCAAGGCCGCCACCTGTTCGCGGCAACGACGTCCCTGGCAGGGTCCCATGCAGGCCCGGGTCAGACGCTTGGTCACATCCGGGTTGGGCGAGTCGTTTTTCATGGTGTTTTGCAAGTTTGCGTCAGCGGGTGTCCAGTCGAGATAGCGCGGCGGTTGCTGTCCGAGAATTTCGCTGGCCGTCACCTCTTCGCACAGGCAAACAAAGGGTTCGTTCTGTGCATGGACGGTGGATGCGCGCACCCAGGCCTCGCGATTGGCGGCCACATCACAGACCGGCTCGTCAGGCACCGACGCCTTGTCGTTCTGAGCAAGGTCGACACCCAACGCCGACAACGCGGCGTATGCGGCGATCCGCCCTTCGCGCCGGGCAATCGTGTCATCGAGGCTTTTCGATGCCCAGACGCCGGCGCAGTCGCCGGCCACCAGAACGAACGGCAACGACGTGCGCTGTGCAGAATCCGTGTCGGGGACATGGCCACCGCGGTCGGCCTGGAATGACGTGCTGCACCCTGCCGCCTCGACCAGTTCGATCGCGGGAATGGCGGCCACTGCCAGCAGCACCGTGTCGCATTCGATCTCCGTCAGAGATCCGCCCACGGGGCTACCCGCCGCGTCGACAGAGACCGCCGTAATCCGCTTGACGCCGAAGGCATCCCCGGTCGCCTCGCGAACGACATGCCCCGTCAATACCTGAGCGCCTTGCTCGACCAGCAGACCGAGCAGCGCTGGATCGCCACTCACCTGCCGGGCCTGTTCAATGATTGCCGCGATATGCACGCCCTGGCTGATCAGCGCGTGGGCCGACACCAGCGCTTGCGAATCGCTGCCGATCAACACGGCGCGCTTGCAATCCAGCGCCTCATAAACCGTCGCCAACCGATGCGCAGCGCTGACGCCCATGACGCCGGGGCGATGCCAACCATCGAAGGCGAGGCCCATGTCGCGCCTTCCGGCGGCGACGATCACCTGTTTGAAGCGCAGCAGATAAGCATTTTCGTCATCGGCGAGGCCGGCGACCGCGCCCTCGATCCACGCCGTGGTGCGTTGCTGGGGAAACAGGCCCCAGACCGCCGTGCCGAGCCGCACGTCGACCCCGGCTTCAAGCGCCTCGACGATCTCTGGGCGGGCATCGAGCAGCGTCTGCAGCACGCTGTTGCGGTTAGCGACCCCGGCGCCCATTCGGCCACCGAAGTGCAGCGGCACCTCTTCGCCCATGGTTTCGAGGGGCACCGGGTTTTCGTCCACCAGCGTCACGCGCAGGCCCTGCCCTGCGGCGGTCAAGGCGGCCGCGAGCCCCGCCGGGCCCGCGCCGACGATGAGAATATCGGTTTCGTCGCTGATCGGCGGTGCTTTGCCTGCCAGCGACGCTGGATCGTAGTAGATGTCGGGTGTCAGAGGTCGTTTCACGGTGTTTCCCCCGGAAGGCGCGTGCGCGTTGGTTCGTGGGTATCGACTAGAACAGCGAAGAAGGCGGCTTGACGTCGCCCTCGGCGAATCGCGACAGACGCAGCTGGCGCATGTCCAGGCCCGGGTTGCCAGAGTTGATCCAGTCAGCCAGGGTCTTGCCTGTGATCGGGCCCATGGCAAAGCCGTGGCCGCAGAATCCGGTGGCCACCGCCAGGCCCCGTGGCGACGTTTGCGCGTCGATGACGGGAATGCCGTCCGGCAAGACATCGATAGCGCCCGCCCATCGGTCGGCGATCTGCGTATTCACCTGCCCGGGGAACGCGGCCTTGAGCGCGCGCATGGCGGTTCCCAGCCCCTTCTCATTGGGGTGGATAAGCGGATTGCGCTGGTGAATGCCCGCGCCGAGCCGCGACGCTTCCGACCACGGCATGCGCTGGTGCAGATCCGTCAGGCACGCACCGTTCAAATGGAAGCGAAACGACTTGCGCTGCGCCCACAGCGAAGGCGCATACCAATGGAGGGCGCGCAGATGGCCCAGCGTCATGTCGACATCGACATGGGCGTCGTCGGCGATGTTGAAACTGCCATCGATCCGTTGCCGGAAGCCCACGCCGTTGGCGATCGTGGAGATACCGCTCAGCGTCGGGCCGGCCGTGGTCCGCGCCACCGTACCCCTGACCAACTGCTGCGGCAGGGAGATGCCGAGCATCTTCAGCAGGCGGAACGTCGTTGCCCCGGCGGCGCACACCACCGTTTTCGCCTTCACGTAGCCGCGCTCGGTTTCAACGCCGACGACCTGGCCGGCGGCGACATCGATGCCTTTGGCGCCGCACTGTTCGACGATGTGTGCGCCCAGTTCACGGGCACGCATTGCATAAGCGCGAGCCACCAGGGTGGGTTCCGCCTGACCGTCGCTGGCGGTAAACAAACCGCCCAGTTGCGGGACCGCGTAACCCGGCAGCTTCTTCACCACTTCACGCGGCGACAGCATCACGGTGTCGAGCGAAAAGCTGCGCGCAACCGTCAGCCACGATTCGTATCCGTCACGTTCGACCTCATTGCCCGCGACGAACAGACAGCCGTCGTTGCGCCATCCCAGGTCGGTCTGGAGTTCGTGTTCCAGCGAGCGCCAGAGCTCGATGCTGGCTTGCATCAGCGGGACTTCGGCCTCGTCACGCGATTGCTGGCGAACGAAGCCCCAGGCACGAGACGATTGCTGCCCCGCCAGCAGGCTTTTTTCGAGCACCAGCACCTTGGCGCCCGCTTTGCTGAGGTAGTACGCACACGCACACCCCATCAGGCCACCCCCGATGATCGCCACGTCGACTTCACGAGGCAGGAGGTCGTCCCTGGTTGCCGAGACCTTGGCAAGTGCCGCTGCTGGAGTGTTCATGAGGAGGACCACCAGGTTGGAAATGACGCGTAGCGCCGTGTTGTTATTTCGGCTAAGAATGTGCCTCGATCATCTGAAGTTACAGTGATGTATCTGCATTAATCCCATGCGAGGAGCGCATAGACACATGAGCCGCCAACTGCCATCCATCGAGCTTTTGCAGGCGTTCCTGACGGTTGCCAAGACCGGCAACTTTGGCAAGGCCGGTGAGCAGCTCAACCTGAGCCAGAGCGCGGTGAGTCGGCAGATTGCGCAGCTGGAGACGCGCCTGGACAACCGTCTGTTCGAGCGGCACACGCGCAAAATCGTGCTCACTGCAGAAGGCCGGTCGCTGGTACCGGTGGCGGAACAGGTCATCGGCCTGCTCTCGGATGCCTCGCACATGCTCGCCACCGTGGGACGAAGTGTCAGCCTGCGCGCGCACCCGACGATGGCGGCGCGCTGGCTGATTCCACGGCTGACGGCGTTTTATGCCCTGCACCCGGAGGTGACCGTCAGCGTCGACACGGTGTATCACCGCTTTCCCGACTTTGCGTTCGAATCGATCGACGCCATGATCGCCTACGGAACCGCCACCTGGCCCGACTTCGAAGCGCTGGAGTTGTGGGAAGAGGAACTGATTCCGGTGTGTTCGCCGGCACTGCTCGTCGGGACGACCCCCGAAGAGGTGCTGAAGACCGGGCGCCTGGTGGACTCAAGCATGGATCGCCTGGACTGGCGCCGCTGGGAAGAGTACTACCCGGGCTCAACCGGCGCCGATAACGCGCATCTGACGTTCGATACGCTGGAGTCCGCGATCGTCGCGGTGAAATGTGGTCAGGGCATCGCGCTCGTTGATGCCGTGCTCACACGCGATGAGTTGCTCACCCAGCAACTGACGCGGGTGCATGCCGGCCGTATCATCACCGGTGGACGTTATACGTTGGTCTATCCAAAGCGGGTGAAGCGCTCAAGCGGCTTTTCCGAGTTCCTGGAATGGCTGGAACAGGAAGCTTTGTGACAGGCATAAACCGTTTCACCGTTTCCTTCTGCGCCCACCTTGGTGCTAAATAGACGGCCCAGGTTTCAAGTCCAGACCCTGTCGCGTATTGCCGTGCAACGAGAAATCGATATGAACACCCCTTTTGAGACACGTGATGCTCCTGAGCCCAAGACCCGGCAAGCGGCAAACATTCACCTCCTCCCCCCTCAGCCGTCAGTGGTAACAGCATGATCGAAGTCACCGAAGTGTCCATTGCCCAATTGCGTGCGGCGCTGGCGTCTGGCCAGACCACGGCGGTTGAGCTGGTCCAGGCCTACCTTGCCAGGATCGACGCCTACGACGGCGCCGATACGCCAACCGCGCTCAACGCGGTGGTGGTTCGCAACCCCGACGCACTCAAGGAAGCGCAAGCCTCCGATGCCCGTCGGGCCAAGGGCGAAACGCTCGGCCCGCTGGATGGCATTCCCTATACGGCCAAGGACAGTTATCTGGTGAAAGGCCTCACCGCGGCCTCTGGCAGTCCGGCCTTCAAAAACCTGATTGCCTATCGCGATGCCTTCACCATTGAACGGTTGCGCGCCGCCGGGGCGATCTGCCTGGGCAAGACCAACATGCCGCCGATGGCCAATGGCGGCATGCAGCGCGGGGTCTATGGCCGGGCCGAGAGCCCGTACAACGCTGACTACCTGACGGCGCCTTTTGCGTCGGGTTCATCGAACGGTGCCGGGACTGCCACCGCCGCCAGTTTCGCGGCCTTCGGCCTTGCCGAAGAAACCTGGTCGAGCGGACGCGGTCCGGCCTCGAACAATGGCTTGTGCGCCTATACCCCTTCGCGCGGGGTGATCTCGGTGCGCGGCAACTGGCCGCTGACGCCGACGATGGACGTGGTCGTGCCCTACGCGCGAACCATGGCCGACCTGCTTGAGGTGCTCGACGTGGTGGTGGCGGAAGACCCCGACACACGCGGCGATCTGTGGCGGCTGCAACCCTGGGTGCCGATTCCGAGCGTCGCTTCGGTGCGCCCCGCGTCCTATGCCGGGCTGGCCGCTACCACCGATGCGCTCGCTGGAAAACGCTTCGGCGTGCCGCGCATGTACATCAACGCCGATCCTGACGCGGGCACCAGCGAGGCGCCGGGCATCGGTGGCCCGACGGGGCAGAAAATCAACACCCGTCCTACTGTGATCGGTCTCTGGAAAAAGGCTCGCCAGGCACTCGAAGCCGCGGGTGCCGAGGTGGTCGAAGTCGACTTCCCGCTGGTCTCCAATTGCGAAGGCGATCGTCCGGGCGCGCCGACTGTGTTCACCCGCGGCCTGGTGTCCAAGGAGTTCCTGCACCATGAGTTGTGGGACCTGTCGGCCTGGGCGTTCGATGATTTTCTGCGGGCCAACGGTGATCCGAAACTGAACCGCCTGGCCGATGTCGACGGGCAGCTGATCTTCCCCCACGACCCGGGCACCCTGCCCAATCGCGAAGACGACCTCGCTGCGGGCATGGACGAATACGTGAAGATGGCCGAGCGTGGCATCACGCCGTGGGACCGGATCACCACGCTGCCGGACGGCCTGCGCGGGCTGGAAGAAACACGTCGAATCGACCTGGAAGACTGGATGGACCGGCTGAATCTCGATGCAGTGTTGTTCCCGACAGTGGCCGACGTCGGGCCGGCGAATGCCGATGTCGATCCGCAGTCGGCGGACATCGCGTGGAGTAACGGAGTGTGGGTCGCCAACGGCAACCTCGCCATCCGCCACCTCGGTGTGCCGACGGTGACGGTGCCGATGGGTGTCATGCCGGACATCGGCATGCCGGCCGGGCTGACCTTTGCCGGTCGTGCCTATGACGATTCAGCGCTGCTGCGCTTTGCTTCGGCGTTTGAGTCGGCCGGCAGCAAACGAATGATCCCGCCTCGGACACCGCCGTTGCAGGGCTGAAATAGCTGCGCGCGGGATTGGACCAGTGCAGGCTCCGATCTCGCCTTGTCATCAATTCACCCGGATTCCAAAACTCAAACCTTCACTGATCCAAGACAATCTCCAGTCGAACAAGAACCCTGTGGCGAGGGAGCTTGCTCCCGCTGGGTCGCGAAGCGCGCCCAAAAAGGGCCTGCTGCGCAGTCCAACGGGAGCAAGCTCCCTCGCCACAGATACGGCGTTGCGTTTAAGTGAACAGCATGACTTGCCACAGGGGCCTTGTTCGTCTGGTGATTGTCTTAGGTGAGCACCATTTCACAGATGCACGACGCTTGCGACGTTTCCATCAGCAGCTGATCCACGACTTGCGACAGCGCGGCGTCAACCTCCTCTCCCCCGCGCAAGGCTCGCTCGTAGACGTCCCGCTGGCGGTCTGCACTGGTGCCGTCCCTGAGAATTCGGCGGGCTTGAGTAAACACGTTCTCCACACCCATCTTGCGCGCCGTGTCTCCAAGAATCTGTTGCGCCCTGAACAACCATTGCTCGGCAGAGAACGGCCGGTCGTAGCCTTCGATGATGAATGCTGCGTGGATGCCGGACCGTTTCGCCCGCCAGCGATTTTCCTTGAGGATCCATTGCGACGTCTGGGTATAGCTCGATCCCGGGCGAGGTTGATCAATGGCATGGGCCACCAACAAACGAAACAAAGAAGCAATGCACAAGACGTCATCCAGGCGCGGACAGGCGTCCGTCATGCGCATCTCCAACGTCGGGTACTTCATAGCCGGGCGTAAACCCCACCAGCAATCGCTCGCCTGCTTGATCGTGCCAGTACGAATCAGCAAGGAGACGTAGGCGTCATAGGCGCTTTGATCTTCGAAGAACTCCGGAATGCCCATCCGCGGCCACTCATCACACGCGGTCTGCCGATAGCTCATGAAGCCGCTGTCGGCGCCATCCCAAAACGGTGAAGAAGTGCTCAGTCCCAACAACAACGGCATCCACGGCAAGACTTCGTTCATCACTTGAATACGATCCAGATGCCCTGGCACTTCAACATGCACATGCAGACCGGATAGCAGGCTGCGCCTTGCTACTCGTTGGTAGTCTTCAAACAGTTGAAGAAAGTGAGGGTGGTCCGTGGCCTGCTGCAAACGCCAATCAGCCAATGGGTGACTTGCGGCACTGAGCAGTCCCAGACCGTACCGTTCGAGCGTTTGCCGCAACCTTGTGCGGGCAGAAAACAGGTACTCCGTTGCTTGCTCGACGCTGGTGAAGATGGGGGACGCGACTTCGATTTGCCCCTTGAACATCTCATGCGCGAAACAATCGCCTAACACTGCCTGGCACGCTTCGATTGACGCGTCGGGGGGCTTTTCGGACATGCGCCGGGTGTCCAGGTCCGTGATGAAGTATTCCTCTTCAATGCCGAATTTCAGGTGTCTGTTCATCGATTCGCTCCCTGGCTGACGCACTGCAATCTGGAACTATCCCAGCGCTGTATCGAACAACATCGTGAGCCCGAAACCCAGCATCAGGCCTAGTGTTCGCAGGGAGTGCCAGTCTCCCTTACTGCAGATGACGAAGGGGGTGATGGGGAGTTCCAACGGAATGATGAGTGATGCGTTCACCTCGATGGCGATGGCGGCATACACCAGCAGCCAATAGCCGAAGGCCAGGGTCATGCGGAACTCCTCGAAAGGGTCACGGCGAATTGGTTGTGAAACTCATAAAACATTTCGAGGCGTGATTTTCAAACGAGGCGAAACTAATTTTCGTAGAGGGATAAGGGTTGTCGCCCAGAGGCATGAGCCGTCGTTGTTTTTGAAACTGGGTCAGGTGGATTTTCATCACACCTGACCCGCACCGTCAGGCTTTGGCTGCCATCGCGGTGACTTCCACGCGCATGCCTTCGACCGCCAAAGCGGCCACGCCCACGGCGGCGCGAACCGGCCACGGTTTGGCGAAGAAGCGTTTATAAACCTCGTTGAACGCCGCGCGGTCGGCCATGTCGGTGAGGTAGATGGTCAGGTGCAGAACCCGGTCCATGGAGCTGCCGGCGCCTTCTAGCGCGACCTTCAGCGCCTGCAACGTGCATTCGCTTTGCAGGGTGATGTCGCCCAGTTCCAGGCTGCCGTCGGCGCGGGTGGGAATCTGCGTGGAGACCAGAATGCCGCCGAAGCCGGTGACGTCGGAGGAGATGGAATCCGCGTCAGGATCAGGAGTAAACGCGATGTCTTGGTTTGCCATGGGGGATCTCGTGCTTGAGGTGGTAAAGAGGCGGTCGATGCCTTTTGCGCGGACAGTTTACAGGCCGAAGCCTGGATTGCGTGCGCGGCTGCCCCCAGGAAAAAATCTCGAACTCCCTCCCAGGTGCTGCATCCAATGTGTAGGTCAACGGAGGTACGCACGATGAACAACGATGACAGTGTCAGTGACACCGAAAGGGATCGGAAGGACAGGGACGCCGAAGAGGTCGATGAAACAACACCTCCCGAAGAGAATGAAGCCGAGGCGCTCCAACGAAAAATAGACGAGATAGAACGCAAAGTAGCGGATGGGAACTAGCGTGAAAACCATCCCCGCGTGTGTTCAGCGGGGATGGCCGTATGCTCTGCACCTAGTTCGGGTCCAACAACCCGCCACTCCAGTTGCGTGAAATCCGGCTCCCGGTGAATTTCGCCACCACCATGCCCTGCGACACCAGCCGGTCCCGGTAGCGCGTGACCATCCGTCCCGCTTGCTCGGCCACCAGCACCACTTCGGAAGACGGATCACCGGGCCGCCGCAGAATCCGCGCAAAGCGCTGCCCTTCCTCGACGAAATCGCCCAGTTCCTTTTCAAAGATCAACACCCCGGGTTGCGGTGCGAGGAGAGTCTCCATCTGCCCCATTTCCATCACCTCGACGGGCCAGTCACCGGGTGACAACGCCTCGTCGATGACCCCGTAGCTGCACAGCCAGGCGTAAAGTCCCGCGGCGTCCTGCTCGGCCAACCGGTCGCTGACATCGCCCTGCCCGCGCAACTCCAGGGTCGCGGCCATGCGCTGGTCGGTAATGCCATCGCGCAGCCACGGCGCAATGATGGTTTCTTCGAAGGAGCCGTCGCCGCCGTCATCCCAGATGATCGCCACGTCCATCTTCATCGCCGCCGCCAATTCGCGACCACGGGGCCAGAAACTGCGGTGCACGTAGAGGTACGGCAAGGCTTCGTCATCGGTGTGCAAGTCGAGCATCACCTCTGCGGTTGAAGCCAGTTGCACCAGGCTTTTTTGCCACTGCTGGACGTTGGTCGAAGGTCGCTCCATCGCCGCCGATTGGTCGAACCCGCGGTTGAAGTTATGCCCGGTCGCATCGTGAAAGCGACCGAGAATCCGCCCCTGTCGAAACTGCCCGATGCCCAGGGGATTGGCTTGCGGCACCACCGTCACACTGCCCTTGAGCCGGCCCTCGGCCTCGACGACTTGAAGCCGTTGCATCAACCGATGCAGCACCAGCATCCCGGCGATTTCGTCGGCATGCACCCCCGCCTGCAAATGCACCTTCGGCCCGCGGCCGTCGCCCTCGAAACGCCAGGCGCCGACCTGCACCGCGTCGCCATTGTTGTTGCGAACACTGAACGAAATATCCTGCGCCATCCGCTTGTCCTCCCCCGTCATGAACGTTAAAAACCGATGCATCGCTGCGGCCGACACTGGAGATTGAACGCATGTTCAACTAAGCTCGCCAACCTGGCACTGCACCCAAGGATTCCCTTGTGACAACCCCCTCTCCAAAAAACCGCCGCGCAGAACCCGATGAGCGCCGCGAGATGCTGGTGGCCGCCACGGTGCGTTGCCTGGTCCGTGATGGTCATGCCGGCATTTCCGTGCGCCGTATTGCCACCGAAGCCGGAGTGTCCGTCGGCCTGCTCAATCACCATTTCGGCAGCATCGATGCGTTGATCGCCGACACGTACCAGAAGATTGCCAGCGAACTGACCACCGCCCTGCGCCAGGAAATCCAGCAGGTCGCCACCCCGGCCGAAAAGATGGACGCGTTTCTCAAAGGCTCTTTTTCGCCGAGGGTCATGGACCCGCAATTGCTTGGCGTCTGGGTGGTGTTCTGGAGCCTGATCCGGCACTCCGAACACGTCAGCCAGTCCCACGAAAAAAGCTACCGCGCCTACCTCGATCTGCTGCGCCAGTTGCTCGATGACATGGCCGCCAGCGAAGGGTTCGTGATCCACGACACGCGCCTGGCCGCCATCGGTTTATCGGCGATGCTCGACGGACTCTGGATCGAGTGGTGCCTCAACCCCGAAACCTTCAGCCCCGCCAACGGCCTCCACATCTGTCGCTGCTGGATAAAGGGGCTGCGTCACGGAGCATTCAGCACCGACGACATCCTGTGAGGGATGGCGCCCGAAGATCATCGCCAGGGTGCCGCTGACCGCGATCAGGCCAGCGCCGATCATCAGCGACATATCCATCAGCGTGCCCCAGATCAGGCTCGACAGCAGGAACGCCCAGATCAGCCCGGTGTACTCGAATGGCGCGAGCAAGGTGGCGGTGGCGCGCTGAAAACTGGCGAACAACAGGAACTGGCCGATGCCGCCGACCAAACCGGCGGCCAGCATTCCCAGCCACGCCGGCGTCGGCGCCGGGGTGAACGTCCAGGGCAACGCGACCGTCATGCACAGCACGAACACCACGTTAGTGATCAGCATCTGCTCCAGCACAGATGTCTGGTCATCCACTTGGCGCAACTGGATGTAAGTAAACGCCCAGCACATCGCCGCCAGCAGTGTCAGCACGATGGGCCACGGATCGACGATTTTGCTCGGGCGGCAGGCGATGATTACCCCGACAAACCCGAGGATCAGGGAAAACCACTGCCAGCCGCTGGCCCGTTCCTTGAGAATCACCGCCGCCAGCACCGTGACCATGATCGGCGCGGAAAAATACAAGGTGGTCATTTCCGCCAGCGACAGGTCCCGGGCGGCCGTGTAATACAGCAGCCAGGCCACAATCGACAGCAAACCGCGCACCACCAGCAAGCGCCGGCTCGGCGAACGCCAGGCCCGCTGGACCAGGCGCAGACGCCCGGCCAACAGGCACGCGACGACCACCACCAGGCTGCGCCAGAACAGGATGGTGACCACCGAATAATCGGCCACCAGCCACTTGATGACCGCGTCCTGCAACGCCAGGAACGCGTACCCCAAGGTGCACAGGCCAATGCCTTGCAGCGACCGGTCGACGACTTGCGACGTGCTCATTACACCGACCTGCGCACAGGCGTCCCGCGCCGTTCGGCAAAGGCAAACAGCGCCTCGATCAGGAAGGTCAGGCAGACGTAGACCCCGGCCACCAACAACAGCGGTTCATAGACCTGCAAGGTCTGCGCCCGCACCACGTTGGCGGCTCCCAGCAGATCGACGATCGCAATCGTCGAGGCCAGGGCCGTGGATTTCAGCAACATCACGGTTTCCCCGGCCAGTGTCGGCAACAGCAACCGCAGCGCTCGAGGCAAGCGCACCCGCAGCAGCGATTGGCGCGGTGTCATGCCAAACGCCG
Organism: Pseudomonas sp. LBUM1669; assembly: GCF_059695705.1. Lineage (NCBI taxonomy): Bacteria > Pseudomonadati > Pseudomonadota > Gammaproteobacteria > Pseudomonadales > Pseudomonadaceae > Pseudomonas > Pseudomonas sp. LBUM1669. The sequence continues at coordinate 3,982,253 of NZ_CP166784.1, forward strand.
AGGCCGCTTCCATCTCACCCTTGGGCACCGCCAACAGCCCGCCGCGAATCACTTCGCCGACATACGCGCCCACCGACAACACCAGCGCGAACACGATGTACCAGTAACCGTCGCGCAAATACGGCCAGAGAAAACTGCCGCGTATCAGCGGGAACTGCGCAAACACGCTGCCGAGCCCGTAGTAGAAGATGTAGATCTGGATCAGCAACGGCGTACCGCGCAACACGCTGGTGTAGAACAGGCTGGCCTTGGCGATCACCTTGTTTTTCGAAATCCGCGCCAGCGCCACCAGCACCGCCAGCGCGAAACCGAACACGCTGGAGATCAACAGAATGGTGATGGTCGTTTGCAGTCCCCGGCCCAACAGCGCCGCGTATTCAACTATCCACGCTGGAATCATTTCATTCACTCAGCCAAAGGCATCCAGCGACGAATACGCCGCTCGAGCCGTCCAGACAGGTAGTTGGACGCCAACGTCACCGCGTAATACAACGCCGCGGCCGTAAGGTAGAACAACAAGTAATGACGCGTCGAACCCGCCCCTTGCTTGGCGGTGTACAACAGCTCGTTGGTGCCGACCACGCTGATCAAGGCGCTGTCCTTGATCAGGTTGATCCACAGGTTGGCCATCCCGGCCATCGCATACGGTGCCATGATCGGCAGCGTGACGCGTCGGAACAGGCCGAAACCGCTCAGGCCGAAGGCCTTCGCCGCTTCGATCTGGCCGAAGGGAATCGCCTGGATCGCCGCGCGGAAAATCTCCGAAGCGTAGGCGCCCTGCACCAATCCCAGCACCACGATGGCGGCCAACGGACCGCTGACATTGACGACGCCGTAGCCCATCTGCGTCATCAGCGAGTTGAGGAGCATGGAGCCGACGTAGTACAGCAGCAGGATCAGCAGCAACTCCGGAATCGCCCGGAACAAGGTCGTGTAACCGCGCATCAGCGCTGCAATTGGCTTTGGCGCGCCGAGCTTCAGGCAGGCCACCACCAGACCGATGAACAGCCCGACCACAAAGGCCCCGGCTGATATTTGCAGGGTCATCCAAAGACCCTTCAACAGCGCACTGCCCCATCCTGTTTCGCTGAAGTTGATCAATTCGAACATGGCTGGCATTTCAGTCTCCAATCGGTGGCCTTGATGCACCACCGCCCTCTTGTAAGAGCGAGGCTTGCCCGCGAAGCTTTTGGCGACTTCAAGGGCCCCTTCGCGGGCAAGCCTCGCTCCTACGGGGATGGGTGTTTCCTCAGGAAAATTTCATTCCATGGAGTTGTTTTGCGCGTGGCCGTCAGAAGGCGGGTTTCACGCTGGTCCCGAAGTAGTGTTGGGACAGGTCGTCGTAGTCTTTGCTGGCCAGCAACGAGGTGATCGCCTTGTCGAGTTTGGCCTTGAGCTCGGTGTCATCCTTGCGCAGACCGGCGCCCACGCCTTTGCCGAAGATCGGGTCATAGGGCACGGCGCCCAGGTAATCGAGGTTACTGTTGCGGGCATCCGGGGTCTGGACGAAAGACGCCATCGCCGTGCCGTCCGCCATCATCAGGTCAATGCGCCCGGCAATCAGGTCGGCGTTGGCCGAGTCCTGGGTGTCGTAATACTTCACGTCAGCAATTTTTTCGTAGTACTGCTTGAGGTAGCTGGCGCTCACCGTCGAGTTCTGCACACCGATGATCTTGCCCTTGAGGTCATCCGGATACTTTTTTACCGACGTGCCCTTCGGCCCGACAATCGCAATCACGGAGTCGTAATACGCCTTGCTGAAAGCGATCTGTTTTTCGCGTTCTTCAGTCACCGACATCGACGAGAAAATCACGTCGATCTTCTTCGCCAGCAACGATGGAATGATCCCGTCCCACGCCACTTCCTTGATCTCGCACTCGGCTTTCATTTCGCTGCACAGCTTGTGGATCAGGTCGACTTCAAAGCCTTTCCATTCACCGCTGGCCTGCTTCTCGGTGTACGGCGGATAGGGTTCCGCTGCGACTGCGAACCTGATCGGTTGGGCCTGGGCCGCGCTCATCCCGGCCAGTAACACGCAAGCCACGCCCGTCATCCAGTTTACCAAACGTCGATTTCCCATGATTTTTCCCCGTCTTTTTATGATGTTTTCAGCGAGTCTGATGAGCGTTGACGAATTGTCGGCAACGCTCGCTGCGTGGGTGTACGAACACTTCGTCCGGCGAACCGGTTTCCTCGATCAGCCCTTGGTGCAGATAGGCGACTTTGGAGGAGACATCGCGGGCGAAAGCCATTTCATGGGTCACCAGGATCATGGTCCGGCCTTCTTCCGCGAGGGAGCGGATCACCCGCAGCACTTCGCCGACCAGTTCCGGGTCGAGTGCCGAGGTGGGTTCATCGAACAGCATGACCTTGGGCCGCATGGCCAGGGCCCGGGCGATGGCCACCCGTTGCTGCTGTCCCCCGGAGAGAAACGCCGGGTACTCGTTGCGCTTGGCCGCCAGCCCCACGCGTTCAAGCAAGGCTTCGGCCCGCTCAGTGGCCTCCGCACGGCTTTCACGCAGGACCTGGGTCGGCGCTTCGATGAGGTTTTCCAGCACCGTGCGATGGGGCCAGAGGTTGAAGTTCTGGAACACCATGCCCAGGCTGGAACGGATGCGCACCAGCTGCTTGGCGTCGGCCACCAGCGGTGCGCCCGGACGATCGAAGTTCAGGTGAATGCTTTCGCCGTCCACCAGAATGCGTCCCTGGTCCGGCACTTCGAGCATGTTGATGCAGCGCAGCAAGGTACTTTTGCCCGAGCCGCTGGCACCGATCAGCGAGATCACATCGCCTTCGCGGGCCGTCAGGGAAACGCCTTTGAGAACCTCGATATTGCCGAAGCGTTTGTGCAGGCCATCGACTTCGATCATGGTCTTGGCCTTGACCGGTTCAGCGGTCGCTTCGCAAGTGACACGGCTGATCACCGGCCGCGGCGCTTCGCCTTTCAACACCAGGACAAAGTCACGAATACGCTGGCAGGCCTGGGCCAGTCGTTCTTCACCCAGGGTGAACGAGAGCCGCACAAAGCCTTGGGCCGGCTCGCCGAACGCTGCCGCATCCAGCACCGATACGCGCGCCTCTCGCAACAGTCGCCAGGCGAACTCCAGAGAGGTCAGGCCGGTGTCACGCACGTCCACCAGCACGAACATGCCGGCATCAGGGTTGAGCACTGAAATCCCCGGGCAATCCGACAGGCTGGTCACCACCAGATCGCGACGGCGGCGGTAGATGTCGCGCATGCCGTGGGTCACCTCTTCATGGGCCAGAACCGCCTTGAGCGCGGCCTCCATGACAAAGCCCGGCAAGCCGTAAAGCATGCTCAACACCAGGGTTTCGGCGTGAGCCACGAGGGCTTCATCGGCAACGATCCAACCGGTACGCCAGCCGGTCATGGCATGGGATTTCGACAGGCTGCCGATCACCACGCAACGCTCGGCCATGCCCGGCAACGCTGCCAGGCTGAGGTGCTCGCGTTCAAAGGTCAGGCTTTCATAGACCTCGTCCACCACGACCCAGAGGTCATGCTGGATGGCGAGGTCGGCGATGGCTTGCAGCTCTTCGCGGTTGAGCACCACACCGGTCGGATTATTCGGATTGGAGAAGAACAGCGCCCGGGTGCGCGGGGTGATGGCCTTGGCCAGCACGGCGGCATCAAGCCGGAAACCTGAATCCGCCGCGCAGGGAACGCGTACCAACGTGGCGCCGGAAGCCTTGAGCGTCGCCTCGTAGGTCACGTACATCGGGTCCAGGGCGATCACTTCGTCGCCGGTATTGAGCAGGCACATCGAAGTGATGAACAGCGCGTTCTGTGCCCCTGCCGCGATGATGATGTTTGGCGCGGTCACCTCACGGTCGAACAGCAGGCTGTACCGAGCGGCGATGGCTTCGCGCAAAGCCTGGCGACCGGCGATCTCGGTGTAGTGGGTGTCGCCTTCGCGCAGCGCATGAATCGCGGCATCGGTGATGAAGTCGGGGGTGGGAAAATCCGGGTCGCCGACGCTGAGAATGATCACATCCTCACCGCGGCGCTGGGCTTCAAATGCCGCATTGTGAATATCCCAGGCGGCGACACCGTCGCCTGAAATCCGCTCAACAAAGGGTGAAAACCGCATGCCAGTGCCTCGTTCGAAAAGAAGAAACGCAAGCCCGCGCTACCAGCCGGGGAGGTGGAACGAACATAGTCGAAGCTGAACACTCGTTCAACAGAAAAGTGACCAGGGTTCGCGTTCAGCGTAAACAGGTCGTTTTTACGACAGTCGTGCCGCTTTTCAGCAGTACAGGATCGGCAACCTTTACGCCCACCCTTCGAGCCGTAGCGTGGCCCGGACCAGACGCTGCTCCTCGCTTTCGATTTCCCTGAGGTTCTCGCAGATGCTCTGGATGTGCGCGATGGCCGCCTTGCGCGCCCGCTCCGGCATGCGGCCGGTCACGGCGTTGTAGAGCCGGGCGTGCTGACGGTCGATCTGACGTTTTTGCGGTGCGCGGTGGTAGAGGTTGTTGACCGAGGCGAACACGGTGTTGAGCAGCAAATCCGTCAGCGAGCGCAAGGTTTGCACCAGTACCGGGTTGTGCGAGGCCTCGCAGATCGCCAGGTGAAAGGCATGATCGAGCCGGGCGTGTTCGCTCGCTTCCATCGACCGCGTGTGAGCATCGAGCAATGCTTCATAGCTGCGGGTAATGAGGACAAAATCTGCCTCGGTCCCGCGCAATGCGGCCAGGCGAGCGGACTCTCCCTCCAGCAGGCTGCGCACCTCGAACAAATCGTAAAGTGTGCGCGGTTGTGAGCTGAACAAATGCATCAGCGGCGATGCGGCACCGTGGCCCGACAGATCAGCGACAAAGGATCCCTTGCCCTGCTCCGTCTTGATAATCCCCCGGGCGCGCAACAACTTCAGGCCCTCGCGCAGTGCTGTGCGCGAGACGCCGAGCTTTTCGGTCAGGCGCCGTTCCGAAGGCAACAATTGCCCGGTCTTGAGGACCCCGTCGACGATCAGGCGTTCTATGCGTTCACAGACCACGTCTGCGACTTGGGGATTACGGGTCACTTTCGCACTCTCCATCGAACCTCCCACTGGTATGACCAGCTTCACCGGTAAAACCCGCCACGTTCGAATACAACCCTAACCTTATGTTTAGACGGTTATTTTTCTCAGAAGCGTGGAAATAACTCTTGAAGAACTGGTTCGACCAGTGAAACAACGCATGGACAGTAAGACGCGTCAGGCCAATGATGCAAGTGAGCTTTCACCGCAAACAGACCTCTAATAAAAACAAACGGAGGGTCGTGAACCGCCTATGAACATCCTCTACGATGAACGCGTCGACGGCGTTCTGCCTGATGTCGACAGAGCGGCTCTGCTCCAGGCACTGCGCGATCGCCTGCCAGACCTGGAAGTCCTGCATCAGCGCGAAGAACTCAAACCGTATGAATGCGATGGACTTTCCGCTTACCGCACCACGCCGATGCTGGTGGTACTGCCGCGCCATATCGCCGAAGTTCAGGGCGTGCTCAAGCTCTGCCATGAGTTTCACGTCCCGGTGGTCGCTCGCGGCGCCGGCACCGGTTTGTCCGGCGGTGCACTACCGCTCGAAAAAGGCGCGCTGCTGGTGATGGCGCGTTTCAACAACATCCTGCACATCGACCCCGCCGCCCGCACGGCGCGGGTTCAACCGGGCGTGCGCAATCTGGCGATTTCCCAGGCCGCCGCACCGTTCGGCTTGTACTACGCGCCGGACCCCTCCTCGCAGATCGCCTGTTCCATCGGCGGCAACGTGGCCGAAAACGCCGGGGGCGTGCATTGCCTGAAATACGGTCTGACCGTGCACAACCTGCTCAAGGTCGACATTCTCACCGTCGATGGCGAGCACCTGACCCTGGGCTCCGAAGCGCTCGATTCGCCGGGCTTTGACCTGCTGGCGTTGTTCACCGGTTCCGAAGGCATGCTGGGGGTGATCACCGAAGTCACGGTCAAACTGCTGCCCAAACCGCAGACCGCCAAGGTGCTGCTGGCGGCGTTCGACTCCGTCGAAAAAGCGGGACGCGCGGTGGGCGATATTATTGCCGCCGGCATCATTCCGGGCGGCCTGGAAATGATGGACAACCTGGCCATTCGCGCCGCCGAAGACTTTATTCACGCCGGTTATCCGGTCGACGCCGAGGCCATTCTGCTGTGCGAACTCGATGGCGTTGAAGCCGACGTCCACGATGACTGCGACCGCGTGCGCCAGGTGCTGGAACAGGCCGGCGCCACCGAAGTCCGCCAGGCTAAGGATGAGGCTGAACGCGTGCGCTTCTGGGCCGGGCGCAAGAATGCGTTCCCGGCGGTGGGCCGCCTCTCGCCGGATTATTACTGCATGGACGGGACGATCCCTCGCCGCGAGCTGCCCGGCGTGCTGCAGGCGATTGCCGCGCTGTCGGCCGAGTACGACCTGCGGGTGGCTAACGTTTTCCATGCCGGTGACGGCAACATGCACCCGCTGATTCTGTTCGATGCCAACCAACCCGGCGAACTCGACCGCGCCGAAGCTCTGGGGGGCAAGATCCTCGAATTGTGCGTGAAAGTCGGTGGCAGCATCACCGGTGAACACGGGGTCGGCCGCGAGAAAATCAATCAGATGTGCGCGCAGTTCAACAGTGATGAGCTGACCCTGTTTCATGCGGTCAAAGCCGCGTTCGATCCGGGCGGTCTGCTCAATCCGGGCAAGAACATTCCGACGCTGCATCGCTGCGCCGAGTTCGGCGCGATGCACGTTCACATGGGTCAGCTGCCCTTCCCTGAACTGGAGCGTTTCTGATGCGCAGCAAACACGACATCGATGACAGTGGCGCGCTTCTGGACCAGGTTAACCAGGCCCTGCAAAACGCCACGCCGCTGCGCATCCAGGGCTCCAACAGCAAAGCGTTTCTGGGCCGTATCGCGGCGGGTGAAGTGCTCGACACGCGCAGCCACCGCGGCATCGTCAGCTACGACCCGACCGAACTGGTGATCACCGCACGCTGCGGCACGCCGTTGGCAGAACTGGCCGACGTCTTGGACGCGGCGCAGCAAATGCTGCCGTGTGAACCGCCCTCCTTCGGTGACGGCGCCACCGTGGGCGGGATGATTGCCAGTGGGCTGTCCGGACCACGGCGCCCATGGTCAGGCTCGGTCAGGGACTTCGTCCTCGGGACTCGCGTCATCACCGGCCATGGCAAGCATTTACGCTTCGGCGGCGAAGTCATGAAAAACGTCGCCGGTTACGATTTGTCGCGCTTGATGGCCGGCAGTTATGGCGCGCTGGGTGTGGTCACTGAAGTCTCGCTGAAAGTGCTGCCCAAACCTCGGCAAGCGTTAAGCATCAGCCTGGAAATGGACAGCGATCGCGCTTTGCTACGCCTCGCCGAATGGGGGCAGCAACCGCTGCCGATCAGCGCCGCGTGTCACGACGGTCAGCGCCTGCACCTGCGGCTTGAGGGTGGCGAAGGCTCCGTGGCGGCGGCGCACGACCGACTGGGTGGCGAGGTGCTGGAAGCTTCGTACTGGGCGGATCTGAATGAACATCGGTTGAGTTTTTTTGATGAAGACCAGCCGCTGTGGCGCCTGTCCGTACCGCACAACACACCTCGGCTTTCCCTGCCCGGCCTGCAAATGATCGACTGGGCAGGCGCCCAGCGCTGGCTCAAATCCGATGCCGAAGCGGCGTTCATCCGCAAGGTCGTCGATGAGGTCGGGGGGCATGTCACCTGCTACAGCCACGGCTTGATCGACAGCCCGTTCCAACCGTTGCCGGACGCACTGATGCGCTATCACCGCAACCTCAAGCAGCAACTCGATCCAGGGGGCATCTTCAACCCCGGTCGCCTGTACGCGGAGCTTTGACCCATGCAGACCACCTTGAGCGAACAGGCCCGTCAACTGCCCCGCGCCGAAGAAGCCGAAAGCATCCTGCGCACGTGTGTGCACTGCGGTTTCTGCAATGCCACCTGCCCAACCTATCAATTGCTCGGCGATGAGCTGGACGGGCCGCGGGGGCGCATCTACCTGATCAAACAGGTGCTGGAAGGCAACGAAGTCACCCAAAAGACCCAGCAGCACCTGGATCGCTGCCTGTCCTGCCGTAACTGCGAAACCACCTGCCCCTCGGGTGTCGATTATCACAACTTGCTCGACATTGGCCGCGCGGTGGTCGACGCGGCCGTGCCACGCTCGCTCGACCAGCGCTTGCTGCGTGAAAGCTTGCGCAGCGTGGTGCCCAATCCGGGTTTGTTCAAAGTGCTGGTCAGCAGCGGTCAGGTGTTCCGTGCGCTGCTGCCCAACACGCTGCAAGCCAAGTTGCCTCGCCACGTGTATCCGGCCAGACAACGCCCGGTCGCCCGCCACGCCCGGCAGGTGCTGATGCTCGAAGGCTGCGTGCAGCCGAGTCTGTCGCCGAACACCAATGCGGCCACCGCGCGCGTCCTGGATCGACTGGGGATCAGTGTGAGGCCGGCGCGCGAGGCCGGTTGCTGCGGCGCGGTCGATTATCACCTGGACGCGCAGGCGGCCGGCCTTGATCGCGCCCGCCGCAATATCGACGCGTGGTGGCCGAGCATTGAGCAAGGGGCCGAGGCCATTGTGCAAACCGCCAGCGGTTGCGGCGCCTTTATCAAAGACTACGGCCACCTGCTCAGCACCGATCCGGCGTATGCCCAGAAGGCGAGAAAGGTCAGCGCACTGGCCAGGGACCTGGTTGAAGTGTTGCGCGACGAGCCGCTGGACACGCTCGGCATTCACAGCGATCAACGCCTGGCCTTCCATTGCCCCTGCACCTTGCAACACGCACAGAAACTCGGCGGTGCGGTTGAAGCACTGCTGACGCGCCTGGGTTTCAACCTCACGTTCGTTCCCGACGGTCACCTGTGTTGCGGCTCGGCGGGCACCTATTCGTTGACCCAGCCCGAGCTGTCCCGACAACTGCGTGACAACAAGCTCAATGCGCTGGAAAGCGGTCATCCCGAAGTCATTGTCACGGCCAATATCGGCTGTCAGTCGCACCTCGACGGTGCGGGCCGAACCCCTGTCCGGCACTGGATCGAACTGGTCGAAGCCGCGTTGCCCTCATCGAGCCCTGGAGTATTCCTATGAAAAGCAAAGCCGTCCTGAGCCAGACCGAAGTCAGCCGGATTCTCAGCGCTGCACGCAACGAAGCCCAGAACAATCAATGGGCCGTGACCATCGTGATTGTCGACGACGGCGGCCATCCTTTGGCCCTGGAACGCCTCGACGGTTGCGCCCCGATCGGCGCCTACATCGCCACTGAAAAGGCCCGCACTTCTGCCCTTGGACGGCGTGAATCGAAAGGGTATGAAGAGATGGTCAACGGGGGACGCCACGCGTTTTTGTCAGCGCCGTTGCTGACCTCCCTTGAAGGTGGCGTACCGATCATCGTCGATGGCCAGGTGATCGGCGCGGTTGGCGTGTCCGGCGTCAAGGCCGAGCAGGATGCCCAAGTGGCCAAGGCCGGGGCGCAGTGCCTCAATTGAACGTGACGCAACATGCCGGGTGTTTGAATTGCTTTTTGTAGGAGCCAGGCTTGCCGGCGAAGGCGTATTCAAGATCGCTTTCGCCGGCAAGCCTGGCTCCTACACGTCCAGTTACTGCCTTGGCTCGGCATCAGGCTTGGGTCCTGTTTCTATCACTTGCGCGCCAATTTGTACCGCACGCACTCGTCATAAAAACTCTGCCGGACATCCGCCGGTTTGTAGCGCGACTGGCTGTCGTAGGTCTGCTCGGTGATGCCCATCGCCATCATGCGCATCCACGCCTTGCTGAATTTGTAGGCCTGTATCTTCTGCCGGGCGGCATACAGAGAGACCCCGGCCAGCTTGAGTTCCTGGGCCCTCGCCGCCGTGCCCGCCCCCCAGCTGCACATGTAGCGATCATTGGACGCCAGCTCCCTGGCATGGGCAGAGGCTGCAACGCAGGCCAGGGCAAACGAGATCATCGTGACAAATACACTTCGCAATTGCATTCCGCCTAACCACCTGAAAGTGAAGTGATTTTGACGACAACCTGAACGCTTCGGGGCCAGCAAAATGCCTTTTTTGCGCCCCCCGCGACAGCATCGCGGGCGCCTTTGCGCTTTCGGTCGTAATGCCTGCGCCCAGACATGAATCAGCCAGACACCGGCAGTCATGGTTTAAGATCCGTTTGAAGTGTCCTCCGGACTCGACAACAACTTCATGCGCTTAAACCTGAAGGTTCGTATGCCCCCCTCGCTACTATTTCCGGTTCAACCCCACAGCCTGCCAGCCCGGTCATGGCTGCGATCACTGCTGTTGCTGAGCGTCATCCTTCCAGGCTTCGCCAGTGCCGAGCCAAGACCCGAAAACATGGTCTACCTGCGCACGATTGATCCAACCATCGAACAAGACATCCGCTACGCCAGCGCCCACAACTTCACCGGGCATCCCCTCGACGGTTACGCCGCTGCCGAGTGCATGCTGTCGCCGGAGACTGCTCAGGCCCTCGCCCGGGTGCAACAGGCACTTAAAAAGCAAGGCTACGGTTTGAAGGTGTTCGACTGCTATCGCCCCGGCCGTGCGGTGGCCGATATGGGCCGTTTCGCGACTGAGCCGGGAGACCCGCTCAAAGCCGAGTTCTATCCGCGCGTGGACAAACAGGACTTCTGGCGCCTGGGTTATGTGGCGCGGGTGTCGAATCACTCCAGAGGCTCAACCGTGGACCTGACACTCATCGGTCCCAAGGCTCTACCCGCCGATACCTGGACACCCAAGGCCGCACAAGTCGATTGCACCGCGCCTTATGCCCAGCGCTGGCACGACGGCGCACTCGACATGGGCACCGGGTTCGATTGCTTCGATGAGCGCGCGCATACCGCCAATCCGACCATCAATGCAACCGCAAAAGAGAACCGTCAGCGACTCAGCAGCGCCATGGAGAAAGAGGGTTTTGCCGGTTACTCGAAAGAGTGGTGGCACTTCACTTTTGCTGGTGAGGGCGCGCCGAAGAACGTGATGGATTTTCCCATTACGCCGCTGAGTGCCAGCGAGGTGCTGGACACCAGCCACCAGCTGATTGTGGTCACCGCAAAAAACTGGGATGACATTCAGGGCATCGCCCAGCGCTATGAGCGTGTTGAAGGAAGCTTTCGAAAAGTCGGTGATGGGTTTGCGGTGGTGGTTGGCAAGAACGGAATGGCGTGGGGTAAGGGTTTGGGCAACGTTGAGTCAGTAGAAGGGCCGGTCAAACGTGAAGGCGATGGAAAAGCGCCTGCCGGGATCTTCAAACTCGGGACTGCGTTTGGTTACGACACGACAGCCGACACAAAACTGCCTTATCTCGCGCTGACATCGACCACTGAATGCGTGGATGACAGCAAATCCGAACGCTACAACGAACTGGTCGACGGCGCGGCGATCGCCAAGGACTGGAACAGCTCCGAGCAAATGCGCAAAGAGGTTGGGTATCGCAACGGGATCTTTATCGAGCACAACACGCCGGCGTCGCCGGGTTCAGGTTCGTGCATCTTTTTCCATATCTGGCGCGGGCCTGCCTCGCCTACGTTGGGGTGTACGGCGATGGATCAGGCGGATATTTCGCGGTTGTTCGAGTGGCTGGATCCTCGTGAATCTCCGGCGTTGGTGCAGATGCCTGAGGGGGAATATGAGCAATGGCGCGAGCGGTGGAAGTTGCCGCTGCGTTGATGTAACAGGTGAATCGAATGCTGGATAACCACGTTCAAGCGGGGTAAGCGCGGGGCCTTGTAGCAGCTGCCGAGACGTTGGTGTTGCTGATAAGGGTGTTCGCCAGGCCTTGGTCAGCCCTGCTTCAAATCGAGGCAGTAGGTGTAGTAACCCGGGTCGCGCACGTAACCCAACGACTCATACAACCGCTGAGCGCCGAAATTATCCGTGGCGGTTTCCAACACCATGCCCTTGGCGCCAGTCGACAGCGCAAAAGCTCGGGCAGCGTTCATCAGCATCCTCCCCACGCCTTGCCCCCGGGCCTCGGGGGTGGTGAACAGGTCGCTGAGCAACCAGGTTCGGTGGGCGTCGATGGAGGAAAACGTTGGGTACAGCTGGACGAATCCCAGCGCATCACCGGTGACGTCCGATGCGAAAAAAATGACGGATTCATCCCGGGCAATGCGTTCGGCGATGAAGTCCCGGGACTGTTGGAGGTTCGAGGGCTGGCCGTAGAAGCCTCGATAAGCGTCAAAGAGATTGGCGATTGTGTCGATGTGCGTTGCCTCGACGCGCAAGACTTGAACGGCCATGCCTGGAGTCTCCGTATGGATTACTTAGGTTGCGCCACCGTGCGCAAATAAGGTTTCACCGTCTTGAAACCCTCCGGGTATTTCTTCTTCGCGTCTTCATCGGAGACGGAAGTCGGAATGATCACGTCCTCGCCCGGACGCCAGTTCACCGGCGTGGCAACGGTGTGCTTGGCGTTCAGTTGCAGCGCATCGAGCAGACGCAATACCTCATCAAAGTTGCGCCCGGCACTCATCGGGTAGATGAGCATCGCCTTGACCTTTTTGTCCGGCCCGATGATGAACACGGAACGCACCGTGGCGTTGTCCACGGCCGTGCGTGCGCCGCCGCTGGCATTCGGATGGATCATGTCGTAGAGCTTGGCCACCACCAGGTTTTCGTCGCCGATCATGGGGTAGTTGACCGCATGCCCCTGGGTTTCTTCGATGTCTTTGGCCCAGCTCGCATGATTACTGACGGGGTCGACGCTGAGCCCCACGACCTTGGTGTTGCGTTTGTCGAACTCTGGCTTGAGCCCAGCCATATAACCGAGTTCAGTGGTGCACACCGGGGTGAAGTCCTTGGGGTGCGAGAACAGGATCGCCCACTTGTCGCCGATCCACTCATGGAAATGCAGCGTGCCTTCGGTGCTTTCGACGGTAAAGTCCGGTGCTTCGTCGCCAATGCGGATGGTCATATCGTTCTCCTGATTGTGAGTGCGTAGGGAAGCCGTCGGAACGCGAGTCGCTGTTCCAACGGCATTCGGGATCTGTGTTGAACCGGTCAACGCGCATCAGTATAGGAGACGCTTCAAGACCTGCCGGTGACCGGCGCATTCACTTTGTAAGTCGTTGATTCAGGCCTTTGAATGCTGCTCAGGCAACACCGCCAGCGCTGATGTTCTCGCCAGCAGGTAGTAGAAAATGCCCGGCACCACCAGCCCCACGATCCAGGAAATATCAACACCGCCGAGCTGCGCGACCATCGGCCCGGAGTAGAAATGCGTGTCGACGAAAGGCAACTGGATCAACACACCGACGACATACACGCTGATCCCGCGCACGTTCCAGCGACCATAACGGCCCGCCGGATCGGACAGCGCCGCAATGTCATAGCGCTCTTTGTTGATGAAGTAGTAATCCACCAGGTTGATCGCGCTCCACGGCGTGAAGAAGGTCAGCAGAAACAGGATGAAGTACTTGAACGAGTTCAGAAACGAGTACTGCCCGAGCAGCGCCAACGTGGTGGACGCCGCGACAATCAGCAGCACAAACACCATGCGCTGGCGGGCGGTGATCTCGAGACGGCTGCGAAAGCCACTGATGATCGTGGCCACGCACATGAAGCTGCCATAAGCGTTGAGCGTCGATACCGTGACCTTGCCGAACACCACGCTCAAATACAGCAGCGAGGCCATCACCCCGGTACTGCCCAGGCCAACGATGGTCGCCACTTCATGACCGCGAAAATTCGCGCCGGCCAATGCGGCGGCGAACACGCCCAGCACCATGGAAGCCTGCGCGCCGAGCACCGTGCCCAGGCCCACGGCAGCAAAGGTCTTCCAGGACGAGGTTTTGCTCGGCAAGTAACGTGAGTAGTCGGCCACATAAGGGCCAAAGGCGATTTGCCAGGACGCAGACAGCGACACGGCCAGCAGGAACGTGCTCCAGCCGAAATGACGGTTTTCCAGCAACAAGCCGATATCGTTGAGCGTCATCAGCCGGGTAAACAGGTAGGCGAAGGCAATGATGCCCAGCACGCTGGCCACCCGTCCGACCAAGTGGATGACCCGATAGCCGAAGATCGTCAGAAACGCGATGCAGGCGGCGAAAATCAGGATGCCGGCGCTGTCGCTGACATGGATCAACTGGGCAATGGCCTGCCCCGACAGTACCGCGCCGGTCGCGCTGAAGCCGAGGTACATCAGGCACACCAGGACAATCGGAATGGCCGCCCCATAAACCCCGAACTGCACACGACTGGAGATCATCTGCGGCAGCCCGAGTTTCGGCCCTTGGGCGGCGTGCAAGGCAACGACCGCACCGCCGAGCACCTGGCCGATCAGCAAGCCGATGAGTGACCAGAACACGTCACCGCCCAGCACCACGGCGAGCGCGCCGGTGACGATGGCCGTGATCTGCAGGTTGGCGCCGAGCCACAGGGTGAACTGGCTGTAGAGGCTGCCATGACGCTCGGCCTCGGGGATGTAATCGATCGAACGGGTCTCGATCAGGGGACTTCGTTGTTGGGTCATTACGGTGTTCTCTTGTTATTGGTAGACGCCAATGGCCAGCGGTTAAAGGCGATCCCTGTGGGAGCGGGCTTGCTCGCGAAGGCGGTTGCATATTCAACATTGATGCAAGCTGACCCACCGCTTTCGCGAGCAAGCCCGCTCCCACCTGGACTGCGTTTACCTGTCTGACATTGGGGCTGACGGTATTTCTATTTTTGTTGTTCAGCATTCAATGCAGCGACTTGAGCCGGCCGCTGCTCAAGCCCCACAAACGGCGCCTTCGCCCACACGACCTTGCCGCCGACCATTGTCAGCAGCACGTTATTGCGAGCCAGTTCTTCCTCAGGCACCTGCATGAAGTTCTTGTCGAGGACGATCAGGTCAGCGAACTTGCCCACTTCGATCGAGCCGACCACCGCGTCCAGTTTCAGCTGCTCGGCGGCGTTGAGGGTGATGGTGCGCAGCACCTCCGTGCGCGACAGCGCCGGGTCGGCATTCAGCCGGCCAGCGTACTTGGGGCCGTAGCTGTGGGGGTTTTGCGGGTCGCCTGAGCGGGTGACGCCGATCTTCAGCGCCAGGAACTCGTCGAGCGGGTCGACGGGCCAGTCGCTGCCATACGCCACGCGCCCGCCAGCACGGGCGATGCTGCCCGAGGGTTCCATGCGGGCGAACCGCTGGGTACCCAGGTGGTCGCTGGTGCCGTCGATTGTGGACGGTGCCTGCTGGGCCCATTGGAAAGACATGTTGGCGGTCACGTCGAGCGCCTTGAAGCGTGAATAGTCGGCAGGGTCGACGGACTCGTTGTGAGTGATGGCCGGGCGAAAACCATTGCCGGGCAATTGCTGGCGCACGTATTCGATGCCGTTCAGTGAGTCGCGCACTGCCCGGTCCCCGGTGGCGTGAAGGTGCGGGTCGAGGCCGGCCTGCACGGCTTGCAACAGCAGCGGCTTGAGCACTTGCGGCGGGAAGTACAGCTCACCGACGTTGGTGCCAGGTGCCCACTTCGGCGCCTTTTCGGTGCCGGCATTGCGCAAATACGGCGTCAGCATGGCCCCCGTATCTGCCGGCGCATTGATGATGCCGTCCATGAACAATTTGACGTGGCGCATGCTCACGCCCGGCGCGGGCTTGGCTTCACCCTGGTCGTAAGTCGTGGCCAATGCCTTGGCGTCGGCGATGGTTTTTGTCGGGTCTGCCGCGGCGGCGGCCGGGTCCAGTTTGATCGCCAGCAAGGCCCGGGCGGTCAGCTCGCCCGACTGCTGCAGGCTAGTGAACGCTTTGCCATTTTCGGGCCCGGACAAGGCATCGAAGAAACTGGTGATGCCTTGTTGGCGCATGGCGTCGAGCGCCGCGCGGGTCTGGTTGAGTTTTTCGGCGTCGGTGGCGGGCGGCACCACGGCGGCCATGGCTTCGGCTGCACCATCTTCGCAGATACCGGTCGGGTTGCCGGCGCTGTCGCGCACGTATTTGCCATCGCTCGGATTGGCTGTGTGCTTGTTGATGCCGGCCACTGCCAGGCCGCGGGAGTTGGTCAGCACGGTATGGAAGTCGGTGGAACGGACCTGGATCGGACGCTGGGTCCTGAGCGCGTCCAGCGTCGATTTGTCCGGGTCGCCGTCGAGTCCGTCCATGCCCATGCGATCCCAGCTGCCCACTTCGAGCCAGACATCGGGGCCTTTGTCCTTGTCGGCGTCCAGGCACGCTTGAATGGTTTCCTGGAACACCTTGCGCGTCATTGTCTGGTATTTCAGGTCGCACAAGGTCATCGCGCGGCCGCCGTCCCCCGGGTGCATGTGCGCATCAATGAAGCCCGGCATCAGCATGCGCCCGGCCAGATCGATCAGTTGGGTCTGCTTGCCGATGTACGAGGCAACCCCTTCGTCGCTGCCGACATAGACGATCTTCCCGCCCGTCACGGCAATCGCCTGCTGCACGGAGTTCTGGCCATCGACGGTGTAGATGTAGCCGTTGCGCATCACCCTGTCGGCAGGCGTCGAGCCCTGGGTCTGACACCCCACCAGCACCATGGAAGAAAGTGTCGTAGTGGTCGCAATCGCAATAAACAGCCTGGAAAATTTCAACTGCCTCACCTCTGTTTTTATAGTTTTGGAAGTGGCCCGGGCAGACTGCCGTGCAAGCCCCTGATCTGCAGGGCATACCCTATAGAGCGCGGCCGCCTGCGGGACCTCCACAAATGAGGAGGGGCAACACAAATAGCCCTGCCACAATTGCCTCTTGTAGGAGCGAGCCTGCTCGCGATGGCGGTTTATCAGGCAACATTGATGTCGACTGACACGCCCTCATCGCGAGCAGGCTCACTCCTACAGGGGATGAGCATTTAGTTGGAGAGATTTGTGGAGTTAATCGCGGCGCGTTGCGTCCCGCAGGACAGACCCTAGTTCCACCTTGCTTTTCACGCCAAGCTGCAAGTAGCAGTTGCGCAGATAGGTGCGCACTGTCGCCGGGCTCAAGGTCAGGATCTTTGCAATTTCTTTATAGGAATGACCGGCGGCAAACAGCATCGCCGCCGTCCGCTCCCGTGGCGCAAGTACTGCCGCGCGTGACTGCGCCTCGAGCGAGAGAATCACATGCTCCGCGTTCGGACTCAGTGTCAGCGCACAACGACCCAGCCGCATCACGCATGGCGCCTTTTGCAGTTGCGCAATCACCTCGGCCGGCAGCATCGAACCGCTCCACCCGGGCAACTCGCGCTGAATGGCGGCGCACAGGCTTGCGCCCACGTACAGCAGACTGCCGTCCATGCGCGCCACGCCGAAGTCGGTCGCGCCGTTGCCCGTGTCGATGCGAATCATGTCTTGCACCTGGAACCGCCACAACTGCAACAGGTGGTCGCAGAAGGCCGAAAACAATGCGGCCTCGCTGTCGTTGAACGCCGCAGCATCAATGCCACGGTAGAGACACACGAAGAACATCAAACCGCTTTCGGGCAACTCGAAGGTAATGCACATCGGGTGGTAGAGGTCGTGGCGCCGAGCGAAAGCGTCCACTGCTTCATCGGGGTCGGTGAACCCGCTGTCGCGCACGACCGCACCGGGTTGACTCAAAGTGTCATGGGAGAACTTGTCGCGGCCCGCACTTTTGTGCCATTCGGCGGCAAACGATTCGGGCAGATTGATGCGCCCGTGCATCCAGCTTTTAGGGGGCGCGTTGACGGCTGACGCGGACATCTCGCCCCACCACGCCGACGCAAAGGGCACCAGCTGGCGGAACGCTTGCAGGCCTTCCGCGATGAACTGGGATGAGCCACGCTCTCGAGCAAGCCGACCAAGGTGCAGCACGCAAAGATTGAATGCCTTTAGCGTTGCCATTGCCGAATTGGCAACGACCTCATCACCCTCCTCCATCGTCTTTGATCCTGTTCGCTGTGCGACGTATTTTTTCGACGATGCCATAGGCCGGGTAATAGCGTCCAGCGAGCTGCTCAGGTTGTACAGTTGCGTGCCAATGGTCAGCTCATTCAGCACCTCAAGACACTCACAGAAACTCTGTGAGTGAGCTGTCCACGTTCGCTTCCTTGTTTGTCCTTACATCTCCACCTGAGTCCCCAGTTCAATCACCCTGTTTAGCGGCAATCTGAAATACTTCAGGTTGCTGTTGGCGTTTTTCAGCAGGAACGCAAACAGACTTTCTCGCCAGCGCGCCATACCAATGCGCTTGGTAGGGATCACCGTCTCCCGACTGAGGAAATAGGTCGTGCGCATCGGGCTGAAATCCAGCTCATTCAAGTGACAAAGACTCAAGGCCATCGGTACATCGGGCTCCTCCATGAAACCGAAGTGCAGACTGACCCGGAAGAACCCTTCGCCATAGGCTTCAACCTCAAAGCGTCGATCGGCAGTCACCCTAGGACTGTCTTCGGACACCACGGTTAGCAATACCACCTGCTCGTGCAAAACCTGGTTATGCAGCAGATTGTGCAGTAGCGCATGCGGAACCGCATCGGCCCTGGCCGTCAGAAAAACCGCCGTACCCTGCACCCGATGCGGCGGCTGTGAACGAATGCTGCTGATGAACAACGGCAGAGGCAGCGCGGTCTCGTCCAACCGCT
Source organism: Pseudomonas sp. LBUM1669 (assembly GCF_059695705.1). NCBI lineage: Bacteria > Pseudomonadati > Pseudomonadota > Gammaproteobacteria > Pseudomonadales > Pseudomonadaceae > Pseudomonas > Pseudomonas sp. LBUM1669. The sequence goes on from NZ_CP166784.1 coordinate 4,000,790, forward strand.
CGACGATGATTTTTCGCCCTCGCTTCCAGGTGGTCATCAAGATGAACAGGCCAATGCCGGCGATCACCGGAAACGCACCGCCCTGAAAAATCTTCGGCGCATTGGCGGCGAAGTACAGACCGTCTACCAGCAAAAATCCGAGCAGCATCGGGATGGCCAGCCAGCGCGGCGTTTTCCAGAGGAGCAGGACGACCGCCGAAGACAGAATGGTGGTGATCAACATGGTGCCCGTCACAGCGACCCCATAGGCAGCGGCCAAGGCACTGGACGACTCGAAGCCGATCACCAGCAGCACAACACCGACCATCAACGCCCAGTTAACCGTGCCGATGTAAATTTGCCCCTGCTCCTGGCTCGAAGTGTGCTGGATGAACATGCGAGGGACGTACCCTAACTGGATGGCCTGGCGCGTCAGGGAAAAAGCACCAGAGATCACGGCTTGAGACGCGATGATGGTTGCCAGCGTGGAGAGCGCGACCATCGGCAGCAGTGCCCAGCTCGGCGCGAGCAGATAGAACGGATTGCGCACAGCCTCCGGGTTCTCCAGGATCAGCGCACCCTGGCCAAAATAATTGAGTACCAACCCTGGCAACACCAGAATGAACCAGGCACGGGAAATCGGTTTGCGACCAAAGTGGCCCATGTCGGCATACAGCGCCTCAGCACCGGTCAGTGCCAACACCACAGCGCCCAAAATCGCTACACCCATGCCAGGATGAACCACGAAAAATTGCACGGCCCAAGCGGGGTTAAGCGCTTGCAGGACTTCGGGGCGCTGCAAAATACCGTAGACACCGAGTGCACCCAACACCACAAACCACAGCACCATGACAGGGCCGAACAGGATGCCTATTCGAGCCGTGCCATGTTTCTGTATCAAGAACAGCGCCACCAACACGACCACTGACAAGGGCACGACCCAGTGCTCTATCCCGTCAAACGCCAGCTGAAGCCCTTCAACCGCAGAGAGCACCGAGATGGCCGGGGTGATCATGCTGTCCCCGTAAAAAAGTGCCGCACCGAACAGGCCGAGCAACACCAGGACCTTGCTCATGTGCGGATAAGGTGCGGCCGCACGACGGGCTAAGGCCGTCAACGCCATGATGCCGCCTTCCCCCTGGTTGTTGGCACGCAGGATGAACAGTACGTATTTGATCGAGACGACCCAGATCAGCGACCAAAAGATCAACGACAGAATGCCTAGCACGCCGTCGTGGTTTACCTGGACGCCGTAGTGGCCGGAAAATACTTCTTTCAGCGTGTAGAGGGGGCTGGTGCCAATGTCCCCGTAAACCACCCCGACAGCGGCGACGAGCAAGCCCACTCCAGAGGTTTTGGATGGGGAGTCTTCGTGTGCAACGGTTGCTGTCTCACTCAAGGGTCGCTTCTCTCAAATTGCGGGGAGGAAGTGCATCCCATCCTTGGGCAATACAGTTTGTCAGGGCCATTGGAAAAGCAAGGCGCATGGACGATCAAAAAAATCGCGCCCAGTATCGTTGCGGGCAAAAACACCGACCGTAAAGAAAGCGTAAAAATTTTTACGGCAGCCAGGGAATCCGGGGGCTGCAGTTCGAGACGTCGGTACGTGCGCGAGAAAACTTGCGTTCAGCAACCGTAAGCTAAGCTTAGAGCAGCTTATTGCACACGATGCTCGCGTCTGCAGGTTTTGGGTTGTTCTGGAGAGCGTCTGCAACAGCTATTTCAGACAGGCCCAACCTATTCACGCAGGACTACGTGATGACCGAGCCCCTCCTCAGTTTTGATCAACTCAAGCGTGCTGCCGCCTCCGGCGAGATCGATACCGTGCTCGTGTGCATGGTCGACATGCAAGGCCGACTGGTCGGCAAGCGATTCCAGGTCGAGTTTTTCATCGACAGCGGCCATGAAGAAACCCACTGCTGCAATTACCTGCTGGCCGACGATATCGACATGGAACCCGTGCCGGGTTACGCCGCCGCCAGCTGGAGCAAAGGCTACGGCGACTTTGTTCTCAAGCCTGATATGTCGACCTTGCGACGGGTGCCCTGGCTGGAATGCACGGCGCTGGTGCTGTGTGATGTGCTCGATCATCACCATCGACGCGACCTGCCGCACAGCCCGCGGGCGATCCTGAAAAAGCAGATCGAGCGACTGCGCGAACGCGGCTACACCGGCATGTTCGCCTCGGAGCTTGAGTTCTATCTGTTCGACGAAAGCTACGAGGCTATCCACAAGCGCAACTACCACAAGCCAAAGACCGCCGGCCACTACATCGAGGATTACAACATCCTGCAGACCACCCGCGAAGAGCCGGTGCTGCGGGCGATTCGCAAGCATTTGCAGGCCTCCGGCATTCCCGTGGAAAACTCCAAGGGTGAATGGGGCCCGGGCCAGGAAGAGATCAACATCCGTTACGCCGATGCGCTGACCATGGCCGACCACCACGTCATCATCAAGCACGCCTGCAAAGAGATCGCGCAGCTGCAAGGCAAGGCGATCACATTCATGGCCAAGTGGCGTTATGACGCCGCCGGTTCCAGCAGCCACATCCACAATTCGTTGTGGGACAAAAACGGCAAAAAACCGCTGTTCTTCGACGCCAAGGCCGAGTTCGGCATGTCGAAACTGATGCGCGCGTGGGTGGCCGGGCAGCTTAAATATGCCAACGACATCACCTGCTTTCTCGCGCCCTATATCAATTCTTACAAGCGTTTCCAGGCCGGCACGTTTGCGCCGACGCGGGCGGTGTGGAGTCGCGACAATCGCACCGCCGGCTTTCGTTTGTGCGCAGAAAGCAGCAAATCCATCCGCATCGAATGCCGCATCGGCGGCGCCGACCTCAACCCTTATCTGGCCTTTGCCGCGTTGATCGCTGCGGGGCTGGCCGGTATCGACGAGAAGCTCACCCTTACGCCGCCCTTTGAAGGCGATGCCTACGTCGATGAACACTTGCCGGAAGTGTCGAAGACCCTGCGCGCAGCCTGCGCCGCACTCCAGGGTTCAACGATGTTGCGCGAAGCGTTCGGTGATGAAGTGATCGACCACTACGTGCACACCGCCGAATGGGAGCAGAAAGAGTACGACCGCCGCATCACCGACTGGGAATTGCAGCGCGGCTTCGAGCGCTATTGAGGCGATCATGACTTCGATGATTCAACTCATCTCACCGGTCGATGGCCGGGTCTATGCCGAACGTCACTGCGCCGATACTGCACAGATCGATCAGGCGCTGGCGGCTGCCGCAACGGCCCAGGCGCAATGGAAACGCCGACCGCTGAACGAGCGCGCCGATTTTTGCAGCGCCGCCGTGGCCGCGATGTTGGCCATGAAGGCTGAAATCGTCCCGGAACTGGCCTGGCAGATGGGTCGCCCGGTGCGCTTTGGCGCGGGCGAACTGCGCGGCTTCGAAGAGCGCGCCCGGCACATGATCGCCATTGCACCTGAAGCGTTGGCAGCCATCGAACCCACGCCTGTCGACGGTTTTCGACGGCATATCAAACGTGAGCCACTCGGTACGGTGCTAGTCGTCGCACCCTGGAATTACCCCTATCTGACGGCAGTGAACACGATCATTCCGGCGCTGATGGCCGGCAACAGCGTCATCCTCAAACACGCCTCGCAAACGCTGCTGGTGGGTGAGCGGTTCGCCGAAGCGTTTCGCCGCGCCAATCTGCCCGAAGGACTGTTCCATAACCTGTTGCTCAATCATGACCAGACCGCCGCGATCATTGCCTCCGGCCGCGTGCACCAGGTGAACTTCACCGGTTCGGTCGGCGGTGGCAAGGCCATGGAAACCGCCGCCACAGGACACTTCCTCGGCCTGGGCCTGGAACTCGGCGGCAAAGACCCAGCCTACGTCCGCGCAGATGCCAACCTCGACCACGCGGTGGAAAACCTGGTAGACGGCAGCTTCTTCAATTCAGGGCAAAGCTGCTGCGCCATCGAGCGCATCTATGTCGATGAAAAAATCTACCCGGCGTTTGTCGAGCGTTTCGTCGCACTGACGAATCAATACGTGTTGGGCGATCCACTGGATGAAGCCACCACCCTCGGTCCGATGGTGAATCCGGGCGCCGCTGAATTCATACGCGGCCAAATCGCCGAAGCGCTGGCAAAAGGCGCAAAGGCACTGATCGATCCGAAGGCCTTTCCCGCCGACGCACCGGGCAGCGCCTACCTCGCGCCGCAGGTGCTGGTCGACGTCAACCATCAGATGTCGGTGATGCACGAAGAAAGCTTTGGTCCCGTGGTCGGCATCATGCCGGTGGCCGGCGATGACCAAGCCATTGCCTTGATGAACGACAGCGAGTTCGGGCTCAGCGCGTCCATCTGGACCCAGGACCTCGCCGCCGCCGAACACTTGGGTAACCAGATCGACACCGGCACCGTGTTCATGAACCGCTGCGATTACCTCGACCCGGCCCTGGCCTGGACCGGCGTGAAGAACAGCGGTCGCGGCGTGACGCTGTCGCGCCTGGGTTACGAGCATCTAACCCGAGCAAAATCCTTCCATTTGCGCCACGAGATCTGAGCCATGAGCCTGACCGGGAACTGGAACTACCCCACGAGCATTCGCTTCGGTGTCGGCCGCATCAGCGAGTTGGCCGAGGTCTGTCGCAGCCAGGGTATCCAGCGACCGTTGCTGGTCACCGACAGCGGCTTGGGGCGCGCGCCGATCACCACGGCGGCGCTGGATTCCTTGCGTGCTGCCGGCCTTGGCGTCGAGCTGTTTTGCGACCTCAAGCCCAACCCGGTCGAAGCCAACCTGGCGGGCGGGCTCGATGCCTGGCGCGCCGGCAAACACGATGGTGTGGTCGCCTTCGGCGGTGGCAGCGGCCTGGACATGGGCAAGCTCATCGCCTTCATGAGCGGCCAGACCCGGCCGGTCTGGGATTTCGAAGACATCGGCGACTACTGGACACGCGCCGACGCCAGCCAAATCGCCCCGGTCATCGCGGTGCCGACGACAGCGGGCACCGGTTCGGAAGTCGGCCGTGCGGCGGTAATCATCGATGAGCGCACCCACACCAAACGCATCATCTTCCACCCGAAAATGATGCCGCGCGTGGTCATCAGCGACCCGGCCCTGACCGTCGGCATGCCGGCCAAAGTCACCGCCGGCACAGGCATGGATGCCTTGGCGCATTGCCTGGAAGCCTACTGCGCGCCTGGTTTTCACCCGCTGGCCGACGGCATCGCGGTGGAAGGCATACGCCTGGTGGCCAGCGCGCTGGTGCGGGCCGTCCACACCCCGTCCGACCTCGACGCGCGCGCGCAAATGCTCGCCGCCGCCGCGATGGGCGCTACCGCATTCCAGAAAGGCCTGGGCGGGATGCACGCCCTCTCGCATCCAGTCGGCGCGCTGTACGACACCCATCACGGCATGACCAACGCCACCTTCATGCCCTACGTATTGCAATTCAATCGCCCGGCCATCGAAGAGCGCATCACACGCCTGGCGGCTTATCTGCGCCTGCCCTCGCCCGGTTTCGACAGTTTTCTGGCCTTCATCCTGAAGCTCCGCAAAGACATCGGCGTGCCGCACACGCTGGTCGAGTTGGGGGTGGATGAGCAACAGGCTGACCTTATTGCGGACATGGCCATTGTCGACCCCTCTGCCGGCGGCAACCCGTTGCCATTGACCCGGGAAGGCGCGGCAAACATTTTCGCGGCGGCGTATCACGGCCGTATTTAGAGCAGTTGCCTGTCCAGACATAGGGCATGGACAGGGTGTACCAGTTGGAAAAGGAGCAGTACGACAAGGGGTTGAAAGCCAGCCCATCCGGGATCCGGATGGATGCGTATCAAAACCTGAAGGGGCACACAACATGAAGCCAGCAAGCCAAGCCGGCACCAACGCGTCGCACGACGATGACGTCAAGGTGCTGCACAGCATGGGCTATGCCCAGCAACTCTCGCGACGAATGGGCGTTTTCTCCAACTTTGCCATCTCCTTTTCGATCATCTGCATCCTCTCGGGTGGCATCAACTCACTCGCCCAAGGCACCTCGGGCGCGGGCGGCGCGGCCATCGGCATCGGCTGGCCCATTGGCTGCCTGATGTCCGGGGTTTTCGCCATGGCCATGGCGCAGATTTCCTCAGCCTACCCCACCGCTGGCGGCCTCTATCATTGGGGTTCGATTCTCGGTAACCGCTTCACCGGCTGGCTGACGGCCTGGTTCAACCTGTTGGGGCTGGTGACCGTGCTCGGCGCGATCAACGTCGGCACTTACTACTTCTTTTTCGGCGCCTTCGGACCGGCACTGGGCATGGAAGACACCATCCCGACACGGATGTTTTTCCTGGCGATGCTGACCGGTTTACAAGCCTTGTGTAACCACCTGGGCATTGGCCTGACCGCGAAACTCACCGACTTCTCGGGGTACCTGATCTTCGCCACGGCGCTGGCGCTGACCATCGTCTGCCTGATCTCGGCGCCCAGCTATGAATTCGCCCGGTTGTGGACCTTTGGCAACTACTCCGGCGAAGCGGGCGGCAGCGTCTGGCCGCAGGTCTCGAACGGCTGGATCTTCATGCTCGGCCTGCTCTTGCCGATCTACACCATCACCGGCTATGACGCCTCCGCACACACCTCGGAAGAGACCCGCAATGCTGCCCTGTCCGTGCCGCGTGGCATGGTCATGTCGGTGGTCTGGTCGTTGCTGTTCGGCTGGGTCATGCTCTGCTCGTTTGTCCTGATGCTGCCAAGCATGGACGAAGCGGCGAAGCATGGCTGGACCGTGTTTTTCTGGGCGATGGACACGCAAGTGAACCCGACGGTAAAAACGGCGCTGTACGTGGCCATTTTCATCTCGCAATTCCTCTGCGGACTGGCGACCGTGACCTCGGTCTCACGCATGATCTTCGCCTTCTCCCGTGACGGCGGCCTGCCCTTCTCCAGAGCGTTGGCCTCAGTCTCACCGACCCTGCGCAGCCCGGTGGCCGCAATCTGGACCGGCGCCACCCTCGCGGTGTTGTTCGTCTGGGGATCGTCGGTGATCTCGGTCGGTGAAACGCCGGTCTACACCATCGTGGTCTCCTGCACGGTGATCTTCCTGTTCTTCTCCTTCATCATCCCTATCGTGCTGGGCCTGTTTACCTACGGGACGTCGAAGTGGCCGACCATGGGACCGTGGAACATGGGGCGCTTCTGGTTCACCGTGTTCGCCCTCCTCTCGATCCTGTCGATGGTGATCATCTTCGTCATCGGCATCCAGCCACCGAACGATTGGGCGCTGTACATCACCATCGGTTTTCTGGTGCTGACGGCCATCGTCTGGTTCGGTTTTGAAGCCCGACGTTTCCAGGGACCGCCGATAGGCGACGTGATCATCAGGCGTCAGGCTGAAATTGCTGCAGCGGAAGAGGCGCTAAACAAACGCGCCGGAGGCTGACCCAGCGCCATAAAAAAACGGGACGCCAAGCGTCCCGTTCTTGTGAAAACAAATAGCACAAACAACAAACAACCTGTGGCGAGGGAGCTCGCTCCCGCTGGCCTGCGCAGCAGGCCCATCTTTTGGGGCCGCTTCGCTGCCCAACGGGAGCAAGCTCCCTCGCCACATGACAGCGGTTAAACAGAAGGCTCAACCTTATCCAACACCCGATTCGCCGCAACCTCCGCCACCATGATGCTGTTTGAAATGCCCAGCAAGGCATAACGCGACTCACCCTCCAAATGATCCACCAACTGATGGACCATCACATCGACCGACGCCAGCGTCTCGACCAAAAAAACCGCCAGAGTTTCGGCCGTGGCTTCTGGGTCCACGGTAAACAGCTTGCTGGATGTACGCGGGGTGGCTTTGATATCGGCGTTTGATGGGAAGTGAAAATCGAGGGCGCGTTCGGCGGCGTCGTTGAGTTTTTTTGAATCGGGTTCGTAGGGGGAAACTGGATCGGTGTCTGGTGGGTTGGGTGTGGCCTTAAACATATTTCTGTCTCCATATGGAGCCATCACCGAACGCTGCTAAACGTAAGGTGGCAGCTGTGTGCAGGTTAGCAGACCGGCGGAGACGAAATCCGGCGCGCCCGAGGGCGCCCTGCGCACAGCTACCATAAAGTGCAGGCATGAAATGACCCGACTGTCTGGATGCAGATACGCTTCGTCACGACGGGCTGCTAAACCCGATCACTGAAGGGCAGTGACACGAACCAAGTTACCGAGCGGCCCAAAAGCGCACAAGCCGGCGGATTCTGGTGCAGTCGTAGGCAACGGCGCAAGGTTTTGTAGCTTTCAGGACGTAACGTTCAGGGTGTTTAAACATGCGCCCTCAAGAGTTGTTGAAAAAGCTGATGCGCGTTTCCTACAGGCGGTGAAAGCTTCGAAAAAACTCAGGAAGCCATTGCCGTATTTACAAGATGACCGTCGCAAGTGTGATAGCAACGTGGTCTCTTGAATCAGTCTGCTATCGGCCCAGAGTGTGTCAAAACCCTTGTTAGTGGCTTCCACTCTAGTGTTTTTTCCTACTCAGCCCAGGTCAGACATCAGTTGCTCAGATTCAGTATAAGATTCCGGAAATCAGCAGGTACGCCGACAACGTGGGCTAGAGGCTAGAAATCTGGGGGTTGGATGATTGCAAGCAACGTTTCATATCTTTGTCCGGTTTGTGGATACCCCGGGCTTGAAGAGCCTCCATACGATGAGGTTGACTGCTCTTCGTTTGGCATGTGCCCGTCCTGCGGTACGCAGTTTGGCTATGATGACGCAACATCTGCTCATGCTGATTTGCGGAAATTATGGATCTCTAAAGGAATGCTTTGGTGGAGCAAAGCTCAAGCGTCGCCGAGTGGTTGGGACCCGGTAAGGCAACTACAGGCGGTTGAAAAACGCATCAATATCTGAACAGAGCACCGCTCTTAGCCCTGCTATGATTTCTGAGGATTTCATCGCAGGGATCGCCCATGAAGCGCTTTATCCAAGGTGAACATCGAGGCCAAGAAACCTTCCTTCCCGCGAGCCTCGACGATTACGTCACGGATGCCAATCCGGTGCGCGTAGTCGACATCTTTGTCGACGAACTGGACCTGGTCAAACTAGGTTTCGAGGGCGCCTTACCTGCTGATACAGGCCGGCCGGCTTACCATCCCTCGGTCCTGCTAAAGATCTACATCTACGGCTATCTGAACCGCATTCCATCGAGCCGGCGTCTTGAACGAGAAGCCCAACGCAACGTCGAGCTGATGTGGCTGACCGGGCGTTTGATGCCCGATTTCAAGACCATCGCCAACTTCCGAAAAGACAACAGCAAGGCCATCCGAGGTGTCTGCCGCCAGTTCGTGGTGCTCTGTCAGCAGCTAGGACTGTTCGAAGAAAATCTGGTCGCCATCGACGGCAGTAAATTCAAGGCCGTCAATAACCGCGACCGCAATTTCACCAGCGCCAAGCTGAAACGGCGGATGGAAGAAATTGAATCAAGTATCAGTCGGTACCTGACTACGCTCGACGAAACCGATCGGCAAGAACCCTCGGTCGCTCAGCCCAAGGCTGCTCGTCTGCAAGAGAAAATCGACAAGCTCAAAGCTCAGATGAAAGAGTTGCAGGTCATTGAAACTCAGCTCAACGAATCACCGGATAAACAGCTCTCACTGACCGATCCAGACGCCCGTTCCATGATGACGCGCGGCACTGGAATCGTCGGTTACAACGTGCAGACAGCAGTCGATACCCAGCACCATTTGATCGTTGCGCATGAGGTGACCAACGTCGGTTCCGACCGCGATCTACTCAGCTCGATGGCCAAGCAGGCCCGCGAGGCGATGGCGTCAGATACGTTGTCGGTAGTGGCTGACCGAGGTTACTTCAAAAGCGAACAAATCCTAGCTTGTCACGATGCAGGCATCACCGCCTATGTGCCCAAGCCGATGACCTCTGGAGCCAAGGCTGACGGGCGTTTCAATAACGATGCCTTCATCTATGACGCGGCAAAAAACGAATACATTTGTCCCGCTGGAGAGGCGTTGATCTGGCGCTTTTCCAGCGTTGAAAAAGGCCTGAAGTTGCACCGTTACTGGAGTTCTAATTGCCAGGGATGCGCGCTGAAATCGAAGTGCACACCGAGCAAGCATCGGCGAGTTCGGCGATGGGAGCATGAAGCCGTATTGGAGGAAATGCAGAACAGGCTGAGCAACGCGCCGGACATGATGCGAGTCCGCAAGCGTACGGTCGAGCATCCCTTCGGGACACTCAAACAATGGATGGGCGCCACACATTTCCTGACACGAAAGCTGAACGGAGTAAGTGCGGAGATGAGCTTGAACGTCCTCGCCTACAACTTGAAACGAGTCATGAAAATTCTCGGTACCAGCGGTTTAATGAAGGCGCTGTCGGCCTGAAGAGGTCTGTATTTTGGCCACCCAGCAAGGTAGAAGCGGCGCTAGGGGCTCCCAGACCCTCGTGATGATCCGCAGGACTTGTTGTGAGCAATTACTCAGCTAACAACCGTCAGCGCTGCGCGCCGACAGTGCATCGGCGCGTTTTTACACACTCTGGGCCAAAAGCAGACTGTCGTTACGGGCCCTTGGGACGGAGATTTTGAGCTACTCTCTCCGACACTAGCTTTAGGTAAGCTTGAACACTGCCAGAGAAGGCATCTCCAGGAGTGGCGCATTTAATCAATTCTTTCACCGCGCCCTCTTCTTCCAAAGCAGTCCACTGGCAGCAACACATCATGTTAGCGGGCTCGATATGACGTACTGCATAAGTTCACAGGAAGTGGTAAATGCGATCCGCACAATGAGCACAACGCGTATCGGCATTGATGGAATAGATGGCGCGGGCAAGTCAACGCTGGCCCGAGAAGTCTCTGAAGCCCTTGGACTTCCTTGTATAAGCCTCGACTCCTTCCTTGAGAAAGATATGAAAGGGTATGTTGAGCACATCGACTACCTGAAGCTTAAGGCTACGCTGGAGAAGTTTGAAGGCTATGTAGTGGAAGGTGTTTGCCTGCGCCAGGTGTTGCGGCGAATTCAACTGGCACCCGCAGCAAACATCTATATCAAGCGAGTGCAGCATGGAGTCTGGTCAGATGAGGCCAATCTAGATATCAGCGAACCAGTCGATGTCGTTCTGGCTAGAGAAAGAGAACTCGCCAGTCTGTTTTCGATTAGTCTGGTAAGTAATCTCGGGTTGGCAGAAGAGGTCATTCGGTATCACGCTGAATTTCGTCCGCATAATCACGCTGACGTAACCTATGCTGCCGCGCATTAGCAATTCACTGCTGGGACGACGATTCGGAAAGGAAACAGAATTTTATACTCCTTGGTTTAAACGTCTGTTTTTTGACCTATTGCTGGCCGTAACGAGAGGCAGAAAGCGCCCCGTAGCTGCCGGCAACCGGCAAAAAACAGCCGCAGTGCCGTATGCTAAGAGGCAAATGGTGCAAGCGCTTTGACTTCAGCAGGACGTTGATGGGATATAGCCCTCCGGCGGGTAACCCCTCCCAATCTGTCTGCACGTCTCAGTTCGATCATCCCGGTGGCGTCGCTGATACACTATTCCTACAGCAGCCCTTTGGGCAGCCAATGAGTTGGGCCGAGAAATGGATATCAAAGAGTTTTGCCTCGCTCATCGATTCGATATGAGCAAATGCGCAGTAGCATCAGGTGGTGGCAGCTTCGAGTTGACGGATCTGAAAACTTCGCCTGTCGAATTCTTGAGCTTGGCGGAAGACGATTTTGAACGTGGCGGTTTGTCAGCCCTTGTCAATGCAACGACTAATATTAAACGTGCGATTGTCTGTCAGCTTGACCAGTTGTTGATCTCGTTTGGTTATCCGTCATTCAGATGGAATGTGCCGAAAAAAAATAGAGAAGTTGAGAGCACTCGGCTTATTGGCGCCGAGTCTTTTGCGTAAAGCAGTTAGCATGCGGAATATTCTTGAACACGAATACGAAACTCCTGAGCTTAAAATAGTTGAGGAGGCGTTGGATATCGCGAGTCTATTTGTAATGTCTGCTTCTGCTATGTTCATTCCTTTTGAAGATGTGTTGGAGTTTTCGCTGCCAAACGGTCCTGCCGAGGGTAGCCCTGTAACGCATATCACGGCTGGATTAAACCGAGAGTCTCGAGGTGTTTTCTATATTGTCTATGCATATGAGCCCGGCGGATATGGTGGACTATGCGTTGGTCAATGTGAAATTCAATCAGGTCACGTGCTTTTCGAGTCAATGGTCAAGCTTTCCGCATCTCTGATGCTTCGATACAAGGTCAATCAAGCTCTTAAGGATTTTGACGCCGCCTACGCTAAGCTATGAATATTCGTTAACTTTTATTAGCGAAGGGATAAATTATTTGCCGTAAAACTAACGGCTGTGAGGGGCAGAAAACGACCCTTAGCTGCCGCTCATGAAGTCGTGTCCCAATAGAAATGGATGTACTCATCTTCATACTCCGCGAACAGCGAAACGATGAATTCCGTTTTCATTGAGTACATCAATAGGGCTCCCACGAAGCCCGTCGACTCATGCAGCGGTTGTTGGAGCGGGGCGATCAATTCGATCGCCTGATCTGCAACCATCTGATTGAAAACTGCTTCAGAGATTTCCTCAAACTGAGCGTCGGAAACGTATCCTGGGAAATAACTTTCTCCTCCCAGCCGCCAATCCATCCATTCCGCGAAAAGCCAGAAACTTAATCCGTTCTCCCCTTGCCGCTTGGGGGCACGAGTTATCCTGATGCACTGCTGAGATTCCTCAATTCGAAAAGCCATTCCTGGATAAACGACGTAATAGAGACCGGGACAACGATTGTGCGCTGTCCAAAAAGTCAGTTGTTCACTGGAGAGCTGATCAAAGTCGTTTCTGTCGAACATGGAAGAACCTAATGTTTACACCGTGCCAATGGCAAGAGCGCCAAATAGTAGCAAAAAGCTAGCGATAGTGTTTTTTGGGAACTGTCCGCTTTTGGCCGGTAGCAGCTGGTCGCGCTGACCGCTTGTTGTTGACGGAGACAGGCATTGACGTAAAATCGCAACCCCCAAAAAACGGCGTGCATGGCGAGAAGGAGCTTCGATGCAACGGGTGATGATTGTTGGTCAGCCTGGGTCGGGAAAAAGCACTTTGGCTCGTCAGCTTGGCCAGCGCACGGGTTTGCCGGTCGTTCATATCGACACTATCCACTGGCAGCCAGGGTGGGTCGAACGAAGCTGGGACGAGAAGACGCACCTTTGTCGCGAGGTTGAGGCCCGTGATCGCTGGATATTCGAAGGTGGCCATTCAGCCACTTGGGATAATAGGATCGCCCGCGCAGATCTCTTGATATGGATTGATCGTTCTGCGACGCTTCGATTCTGGCGCGTACTGCTCAGAACGCTGCTCCAGCGCGGTCGGTCTCGGCCTGACTTGCCGGAGAACTGCCCCGAACTGCTGGCGAATCTGCCAGAGTTTTTTAGATTCATGTGGCGGACGAACAAATCAGCGCGAGTAAAGATGCAGCAACTCGTGGCGACTGCGCCATCAGCTTGCCGCGTCGTCTTTCTGCGGTCTAATCGGGATTCCAGGGTTTTTCTCACGAACATTGGATATTTGACTGACCATGCTCCGCGTGATTGATCGACGGTTTAATGCTGCAATACGGAAACTGCCGGTTGCGAGCGGCTGCTATTGGCCCAGAGTGTGTAAAAACGCTTCGCCAAAATTGAAGTGTGCGCGTCTACGTTAAATCTGAAATTTATCGGCACGTCAGCAGATGTGGATTTCGCGTAGAAGCGCGATTTTCACTCCGGTTTTGAGTACCTGTCGCGCTCAAAAACGTTTTTACACAGCCTCGGCCGATTGCAGCCTGTCGCTCCATGCAAGGAGCGGCACGCAGCGGATGGCGAAGCTAGTCGTTGTGAGGGCGTTCGATGGAAGGGTAAGCATACTGCGCGTAATCAAAGTTCTGAAATGGGTCTTCCGACGCGCTGATTTGCTCCCAGTTGAACTCATATCTCTGCTCCTGCGGCCAGTCCGATGGAAAACCAACCCGAAGCAGTCCTCCAATGGCGGGCTCCATTCCATCATCTCCGTCGTATGTGTAGCACGCACCATCTAGCCCGAGAGTCTTGCCACCAGGAGAATAGTCTTCGTCGTGAAATTGTGCAGAGAGTAGAGCGCTCAAGCCACAGAATGCATCGATCAGTGCGTCAAAGGTTGCAAGCTTGAAGTTCTCGTGCCGATTGTGCTTGGACTTGTTGTAAGCCTGATACCAAGGCAGCGGTGCACCTTGGCTCCAACCATGAAATGGCTTTCTAACTCCCATAGAGCCTTGCCATGTGGGAACCCGAATTTCGTACGAGGACAAGCGGTGTGAGAAATCTATGAGGCGGTACTGTTGCATTGTCAGGTTGCCCTGAGCAGCTGCGTACTCGTTGTCTAGGAAGATCGCTGTCAGGTTCGCCTCAACCTCCACACAAGCTCTCATCAGCAGTTGCTGAATTCGGTGAGAATACGTTTCTATATTTTTGTCACTCGGCTCAACGTAGGCGAAGAGATTAAGTACATCCTCTTGGAGAAGCAGGAAGGCTCGGACGTAGTGGCGCGGATCGGTGGCATAGCGTTTGTGCAACAGATACATCCATCGCCCACCTTCAGAATAACTTCCATCGGCGAACTGCCGACATGTGCGGCGGTACGGTTTCGTGATTGCCATTCGTTATACCTGTCTACTATTAGGCGACATGCCATGTCGCGTTGGCTTGTCGTATAACGCTCCTTGTCGTCCTACTTGTCTAGTGACGCTACCCATTTGCCATTTTTCTGTGCATCGTCCGCTTCTGGCCGATTTTTGTCGTTCGTATCAGGCAGAAAAATCGGCCAGAAGCAGTGTGGCCAGTCAGGCAGATCCCGCCCCTGAACAGTACGTCGCTAAAAAACTCATGGGCGGTTTACACAAAAAAGTAGAAGTCGCCCCTTCCCTACCTCGGCATCTGGTAGAAAAAAGAGGAACGGGATACCGCTTCACTCCTCAACCCATCCATACAACCCCAACCGCCGATCCCGATGCAAATCATTACGCGCACTAATCCGCTTATTCCGCGCCTCAGCGAGGTTAAGTGTCGCCAGCAAAATCTGCTCTCCCCCCTGCTCCGCCGGCCCAGCCAACGGGTAACCATCCGCATCAACAATCACCGAACCCTGCACCCAACCAACCCCACGTTCATGCCCATGCCGATCACACGCGGCAATGAACATCCGGTTCACCGACGCATTGGCCTGAACCCGCACTACCTCGGCCGGGCGCTCGGTTGGCGGCCTCGGCCCATCGGGCCAATTGACCGGTGCGCAGAGCAAATCAGCGCCGGCCAACGCCGGCAGGCGCACCCATTCCGGAAACTCCAGGTCGTAGCAAATCAGCATGCCGATCCGTCCATGGACCGTTTCGACCACCGGCGGCGCGTCGTTGCCGGGGCTGAAGATTTCGCTCTCGGCGTCCCACAGGTGCGCCTTGCGATACACGGCGCGAAGGCCCTGGGCATCGATCATCGCCGCGCTGTTGGCCAGTTCATCGCCTTGCAGTCGCTCGCAGAATCCGCCCACTACAACGACGTTCAATTCCTTCGCCAACGCCGTCCACAGGCGCAGGGTTGGCCCGTCGGTTGTTTCGGACAAGGACAACGCTTCGTCACGATCAGCAAACAGATAGCCGCTCTGGACCAGTTCGGGCAGCACCACCACTTGGGCGCCTTGCAACGCCGCCGAGCGAATCGCCCGTTCTGTCAGCGTCCGGTTGAACGCGAGGTCGCCTATTTTCGGTGCGATCTGGCAGCAGGCGACCACGGTATTTTTCACGCTGTTCAACGTCCCTCCTCCACTGGCTGATGAGCCATGGAAACAATGTCGCTCTCGGTGATTGAGTCGATGATTCGGCGTTCGTATTCAAGGTCGATCGAACGGCTGAGGAGGTAATACGTCAGGCCGGAAACCACCAGGCCCACCAGCCAGGCGATGTCCACGCCTTCGAGCATGCGCGCCAGCGGGCCGACGAACACCTCTTTGCCGGCAGCGGCATCGAAGATGTAGAAGAACGGCACCATCGCCGCAAAACCGATCAGGTACGAGACGATCCCTCGGAATTGCCAGGCGCCATAGATGCCCCTCGGCGTGAAGAAATGCGGGATCGCGTAACGCCCTTTGCGCACGAAGAAGTAGTCGACCAGATTGACTGCGGTCCAGGGCACGAGGAAGTACAACAGCAGCACGAGGAAGGTGTTCAACAGCGCGATGCCATCGCCTTTGATCGAGAGCACGCAGGTCAATAGGGTGATGCTGATCGCGGAGATCGACATGACCCGGGCGCGGGGTGTCGGCGTGATCTTTTTGATCGAGTCGACGCCCGTCAACAAGGTCAGCATGGCGCTGTAGGTGTTGAGCGCGATAATCGGCAGAAAACCCGCCACCGAGACGATGACCAACACGTTGCCCAGGCCTGGAATCATCGAAGAACCGACCTGATTGAGCGCCACCAGCGCATCTGCCGCTTTCAACTGCTGCGCGAGCCACGCGCCGAGGCCGATCATCCAGCTTCCCGACAACGATGCGCCGATGAACACGGCGGCGATCAGTTTTGGCCGGCTGGTGTTTTTCGGCAGGTAACGGGAATAGTCGGAGACATAGGGCGCGTAGGAAATGTTGTAGCTCGCGCCGATGGCAAACAGCGTGGCGAACGCAACCCAACTGAAGCCCAGATCGGTGGCTGGAGTGACGCCCTCCTGGCCGGCGCCGAACATCAGGGCGATGGTGACCAGCGCATACAGTGGCAAGGTCGCCAGCAACGCCCATTTGAAGGCTTTGTGCATCAAGTCGTGGCCGTAGATCGACAGCAGCGCGCCGATCAGCACCACGGCGATGGCGACAATGGTCGGGTCGACGCCGAAGACGTGTTCGAGGCCGTTCATGATCAGCGAGATGTTCACCACGTTGAAGCCGACGAACACAAACATCGTCGCCATCAAGGCCAGGATCACTCCGCGATACCCGAACTGGGCACGGGACTGGATCATTTGCGGGAGGCCCATTTCGGGACCTTGCGAGCCGTGGAAGGCCATGAAGATCGTGCCGAACATGATCCCGAGCGCACCGGCCACCATGGTCCACAGCGCCGACAAGCCAAGGCTTGGGCCGACAAAACCGATGGAGATGGTGAAGAAGTGGAAGTTGCCCAAGAACCAGAAAGGGCCCTGGCTGCTGAGTTTGGCGTGACGTTCGTTTTCCGGGATGTAATCGATCGAGTGGCCTTCGATGGCCAACCCGCCACTCGCCTCGAGGGCGTGCGCAGAATGAGGGGACCCTGACATACGATTGTTCCTATGCAGTTGATTGTTGTTTTTATGGGCAAAGCGCCGGTTTCATTGCAATGTAGGGCGTTGATCAGGGCTATAAAATATCGCAGGCACACTGTTTACATAGATCCGCGTCTATGTGAGTGAACATTGAGGGACACCCATGCTGGGCACTGTATCGGAACTGGATCTGCGCTTGATCCGGGTCTTTTTGACCGTCGTTGAGGCGGGCGGTATTTCGGCCGCGCAAACTGCGCTCAACACCACGCAACCCACCATCAGTGCGCAACTGGCGACGCTGGAAGCGCGGGTGGGATTTCGCCTGTGCGAGCGCGGGCGAGGCGGATTTTCGGTGACGCCCAAGGGCGGCCAGTTTGTCGAAGCGGCCCGCCGATTGCTGGCGGCGGCCGAAGGTTTCCGGGTTGAGGTTCAGCACATCAACCGTAAAGTGTCGGGCAACATCAATATTGGTTTGCTCGGTCAGATCGACCCTGTTGCCAACAAGAAAATCGCCCTGGCCATTGCGCGTTTAAGGGCCCGGCATGAAGGCTTGTATTTCCAGTTCACGGAACTGTCGTCGTCGCTGCTGGAAGAGAAAATCATCAACAGCCATATCGATCTGGCGATCGGTTATTTCTGGCACCGCTTGCCCAACATCGATTACTTCCCCTTGTTCCAGGAAACCCAGATCGCCTACTGCGCCCCGGTTCACCCCCTGTTTGAGCACGTGGGCGAGCTGACCCGGGATGACGTCCGCGATTACGACTGGGTATGGCCCAGCCACCCCTTGCCGGAAATGCCCGCGCCCACCTCGATCGAACGCCTGACTGTGCTCACCGACAGCATGGACGGGGCTGCGCTGCTCATTCTGTCGGGGCAGCATTTGGGCTTTTTGCCGCAGCACTATGCGGCGAAGCATGAACAGCTGGGGCAGTTGCATCCGCTGAACCCTGAACTGCTGCGTTATGAGGTCGGCTTTCATGCGGCGGTTCGGCATTCAGCGCGGCAGCGGGATTTGGTGAGTGCGTTCCTGAGCGAGCTGATCGATATTTTCGGTACTTAGATGTGTATTTTGCTGGCCGGGATAACGTCGATCCGTGCCACAGGCCCCGTCAAGTGCGCCAGGTCTGCGTTGTGCTCGGCGATGATGTCTTCGGCGGCGAGATTGCCGTTGTCGACGGTGGAATGCGCGTCGGCGGCGAGCACCACGTCATAGCCCAGGTTCAGGGCCTGGCGGACGGTGGCGTTGACGCAATAGTCGGTTTGCAGGCCGCAGATGATCAGGCGGTCAGTGCCCAAATCTTGCAACTGGGATTGCAAATGGGTCTGGTAGAACGAGTCTCGCGTGGTTTTTCGCACGCGAAGGTCTTGCGGCGAAGTCTTCAGGCTTTCGGCCAGTTGCCAGCCTTCAGAACCATGTTGCAGCAGGGCGCCCTTTTCTTCGTGCTGGATGAGGATCACCGGGATACCGGCATCTCGGGCTCTGGCACTGAGACCGTTGATGTTCTCGATGACGCGTTTGATGTCAAAGCATTCGTACTCGCCAGCGCACAGGGCGTGCTGGACGTCGATGATCAGCAGTGCAGTCGGCATGATTCCTTCCTTGAGAAGTCGGTGGGCCAGGGGACAGAAAATAGATCTGTCCCCTTTGAAAAACAACCCTCAATAACCGAGCGACAACCCGGTATTACGACGTGGGTCGTTCGCACCATAGAAGCGGTTCTTGCCCACCGGTTTGCCTTCCAGCGAAGGCGCGCCCACGAGGATCGCCGCCACATGGTTGGCATCCTGCGGCCCGGCAAACTTGTGGCCCCAGCTTTCAAGCATCTTCACCGTGTCCGGACTGGTGGTGAAGGTCTCCAGGTTGGTCTCTTCCGGCAGCCATTGCTGGTGGAAACGCGGTGCATCGACCGCTTCCTGGATGTTCATGCCGTAGTCGATCACGTTGAGCATGGTCAGCAAGGTGGCGGTGATGATGCGACTGCCGCCCGGGGTGCCGACGACCATGACCACTTTGCCGTCCTTGGTGACGATGGTCGGGCTCATGGACGACAGCGGTGCCTTGCCGGGCGCGATGGCGTTGGCTTCACCTTGCACCAGGCCGTACATGTTGGGCACACCGATTTTCGAGGTGAAGTCGTCCATTTCGTCGTTGAGGATGACCCCGGTTTTGCTGGCCATTACACCGGCGCCGAACCAGTCGTTGAGGGTGTAGGTCACCGACACCGCGTTGCCCCATTTATCGACGATGGAGTAATGCGTGGTGTTGCTGCCTTCATGGGGCGCTACGCCGGGTTTGAGTTCGCTCGAGATGGCGGCCTTATTCGGATCAATCGCGGCACGGATTTTAGTCGCGTAGTTTTTATCCAGCAGGTGGGCGATCGGATTTTTCACGAAGTCCGGGTCGCCGAGGTAGCTGTTGCGGTCCACATAAGCATGGCGCATCGCTTCGATCTGGTAATGCATGCCCTGGGCCGAGTGGTAGCCAAGGTCCTTCATCGGGTAGCCTTCGAGGATGTTCATGATCTCGCAGATCACCACACCACCGGAGCTGGGCGGCGGTGCCGACACCACGTGATAGCCACGGTAGTCGCACTCGATCGGCGCCAGTTCACGGGTCTTGTATTTGTCGAGGTCGGCCTGGGTGATGATGCCCTTGTTGGCCTGGCTGGAGGTGACGATGGCGTCGGCCACCCAACCTTTGTAGAAACCGTCTTCACCCTTCTCGGAAATTTCCCGCAGGGTTTTGGCCAGATCCTTTTGCACCAATTTTTGCCCGACCTGCATCGGCTCGCCATTGCTCAGGAAGATCGAGCCGGAATCCTTGATGTCCTTCTTGAACACGTCGGTGGCGTATTCCAGCAATTCGACATCGCCCTGCTCCAGCACAAAACCGTCTTCGGCGAGTTTGATCGCCGGGGCGATCACTTCCTTGCGGGGCTTGGTCCCGTATTTCTTCAGCGCCAGTTCCATGCCGGACACAGTACCGGGCACACCAACCGCCAGGTGACCACGGGTGCTCAGGTCCGGCACGACGTTGCCCTCTTTGTCGAGGTACATGTCTGCTGTCGCGGCCAGCGGCGCTTTTTCGCGAAAATCGAGGAAGGTCTTGCGCCCATCCGCCAGTTGAACGGTCATGAATCCACCGCCCCCCAGGTTACCCGCAGCGGGATAAACCACCGCCAGCGCATAACCCACGGCGACAGCGGCATCGACGGCGTTGCCACCGTTCTTGAGCACATCGACGCCCACATGGGAGGCCAGATGCTGGGCCGTGACGACCATGCCGTTTTCGGCCGCGACCGGGGCCACGGAGGCAGCGTAAGCACTGAGGCAGCTGAGCGCCAATGAGGTCGCAATCAGCGATTTGGCAAAAGGTTCGAACTTCATGAGTCGGTCTCTTTTTGTTTTTAGGCTCTGTTTAAAAACGGAGAAAACGCTTCAAAGCAGACGCAAGTATGGCTGGGATTGCGTTTTGCGCCTCCTCGCCGAGGCAGTATGCTTGGCCACTGTTCAGCCCTTCTGCGGAGTTCGCCGGCATGACTTACACCTTCACCACCCTGGCGTCCCCGGTCGGCGAGCTGAAGCTGGTTGCGAAAGATTCAAGACTGGCGGCCATCCTCTGGGAAAACGACAAGCCAAACCGCGTAAGGCTCGGGCCGATGAGCGAAGCCCCGGACAATCCGATCCTCCTACGCGCCGTTCGACAGCTGCAGGAATACTTTGCCGGCACGCGTAATCGCTTCGAGCTCGAATTGGATTTTGCCGGGACGGACTTTCAGAAGAAGGTGTGGCAGGCGCTGCTGACCATTCCGTTTGGGGAGACGCGCAGTTACAGCGAGATTGCCGAGCAGATTGGCCATCCGAGTGCGGTCCGGGCGGTGGGCGCGGCGAATGGCAAGAACCCGATTTCGATTGTTGCACCGTGCCATCGGGTGATTGGGGCATCGGGGAAGTTAACGGGGTTTGCGGGTGGGCTTGAGGCGAAGGAACGGTTGTTGACGCTGGAGGGTTGCGAATGGTCCGGGGTTAGCCGAACGGGCGAGCTGTTTTAAGCTGACTGCCCCCCGATCTCTGTGGCGAGGAGCTTGCTCCCGCTCCAGTGCGCAGCACTGGCAAAAATCTCCGACAAAGCCAGTATTTTGGGGCCGCTTCGCAGCCCAGCGCGAGCAAGCTCGCTCGCCACAGGGTTAAGGGTTCAGATCTCGGGTCTCAGGTAGCGGCGAAGATGTTTTTCATCGCCGCATACTGCAGCAGCATGACGGTCTTCGCATCGCAGATCTCCCCACGATAAAACGCCTCGAGCGCCTCGTCGAAGGTCCACTCCAGCACTTCCAGTTCTTCGGTTTCTTCTTCCAGCCCACCGCCCTCGCTGACTTTCGACGCGGCGTCATATTCTGCGATAAAGAAGTGCAGTTTTTCAGTGACCGAGCCTGGGCTCATGTAGGCCTCGAACACTTTTTGCACGTGGTGAACGCGATAACCGGTTTCTTCTTCAGCTTCGGCGCGGATGCGTTCTTCAGGATCAGCGCCCTCAAGCAATCCGGCCGCGACCTCGATCAGCAAACCATCATGGCCGTTGACGAACACCGGCAACCGAAACTGACGCGTGAGCACGACGGTTCTTTTCTCGCGGTTGAACAACAGAATGGCCGCGCCATTGCCACGGTCGTACACCTCGCGCGTCTGACGCTGCCAGTCGCCGTTGTTACGCAAATAGTCGAAGGTGATTTTCTTCAGCAGGTACCAGTCGTGGGACAACACCTGGGTTTCGATGATGTTGACCCGTTCGGCTGTGTTCGCCATCACAACGCATCCTTTTTTCGTCAGAAGATCGCCATGGTAGGCGAAAACGGAAAAGCCCGGCATCTCTGCCGGGCTTCTTTTTACGGCTGGCTGGCGACTTCGGGCGCCGCGAGCCCTTCCTCGTGGGACGAGAGACGCTTACCGTTGATCAACGGCCCGTAACGACGGCTGAACTCCCAGTTGTAAGGCACATGGTCTTTGTTTACACCATTGTCCCAATTCACCGACCAGGTCATCAGGCCCTTGATCGAAAGGCCCTTGGCATCCAGACGCTTGAAGGCGTTCACCACTGCCGCCGGGTTGATCACATAACCGGTGGCCGCCGCATCGACGTTGGCGGGCAGGCCGATCACAAATTTGTCCGCCGGGATCTTCGTGAACCCACGAGTACCGCTCACCAGACTTTCCGTCAGGTAAAACAGGAAGTCCTCTTTCAGCGCGTCGTTGTTCTGGGCAATCCACGCGCCGTTGCCATTATTGGCTTCCGGCACCCAGATTCCATCGCCGCCCTGGTTGTAATACTGCGGGGCGATGAAGTCGTAATAGCCTTCCAGGGCCTGGAGGTAGCCGACGTACTTGCCGGCAGTGGTCAGGTACGGGAACTCCGGCGCCATGCTGATGATGAAGTGTTTGCCTTCACCGGCGTAATGGTTTTTGACCAATTTCAGCGCCGCAGGCAGGACGGTCTTGTTGTCGGCGAAATCAATCGCACTCTGTTCAAGATCGATGTCCAGTCCATCGAAGCCGTAGGTTTCCACCAGACGGATGATTTCGTTGGCCAGCGGCTGTTCGTTGCCGTTGTGCAACTCGATGTGCGCATCGGCGCCCCCGAGGGAAATCAGCACCGCCCGGCCCTGGGTGTTCAACACGCCGACCTGGCGGCGGAACTCGGCGTCGGACAGGTTGTACGGCTTGAAGGTCGGGATGCCGTTGCCCTTCATGAAGGCCACGGCCACCACGTTGTAATCCTTGGGCACATCCTGCAGCGCGATGTTGGCGAATTGGCCACGCTGGTAACCGTCGCTCGGCCCGGCGGGCCAGTTGTGCCAGAAGCCCATGAGGATCTTTTTGCCAGCAATGCTCGGCATTAACGAAGCCGCATCGGCGAGTGGCGATTTCAGTAGTGTAAAGTCGAAAGTAGACATGTTCTATTCCTTCAGAACGTGTGGGGTTTATCGCCGTGGCTTACTTGAAGTCCACGTCGAACGCTTGGTAGAAGGCGTTGCCGGTGTTGGCCACGATCCACATCAGCACAATCACGTGATGGCCTTTCTTGTTGCCCGGCAATTTCACTTCGTGATTGACCTTGGCCTTCATCTCGGCGGAATGGCTGTAGTACGGGACCTGCGTATAGAAGTCGTCGAAGATCGATTTCGGCTCCAGTTGCGCACGGCTGATGCGCTGTTTCGGGTTCCAGCCGTCCTTGGTGATGAACCAGCTGTAGCCACGGGTGACATGGGGCGCGGTGTATTCCCAGGTGACCTTGAAGGTCTGGCCCGGATCGACGTTCAACAAAGGCCAGGTGAATGGGCGGCCGAGCTTGAGGCTCAATTCCTCGTTGGTGAAGTTGATGCAGTCACGGGCATCCGTCTTGCCACCGCTGAGGATGTAGCCGTCGGCGGGTGGCGTGACACTGTCGCTGTCGGTTTGATACGGCGCCGCAAAGGGCCCCGCCGTCAGCGACGGGAAGTTCTTGCCGCCTTCCATTTCGTTGACTTGCCAGTTACCCAGCAACCCCAGCTCTACGGCGACCGCACCGCGGCTGGAGGGGGATGTGACACGACCGTGTCGAAGTTGAGGTTGAGGTTGAGTCTGTGGTTGGTTCATTTTTTTCACTCCGTTGATTTGAGAACTCTCCTTCCTGAGGAGAGGCCTCCAACCTAACGGAGCTGCTTTTTTTGTCCATCAGCCCATTTGTGCCCCGGATGAGTCTGCCTTCGCAGATTAGCCGCAAATACTGGATATAAAACCAGTGCTCTGATCCAAGTCCTACATTCCGTGTAGCAAACGGATTACAACGCCAGGTAGCAATCGGGGCATCGTGCCAACTAGGGAAGCTGTGCCTTGTATTCCTTCTCGTATTGGTCGGCCAGTGACTCTTTCTGCTTGTCGTCGAGCAGCTTGCCGGCCATCTGGAAGAACTTCTGCTCTTCCTCTTCCAAGTGGTGATGAACCTTCTCGGACAGCTTCTTCGCGGTCGCCAGCCAGGCTGGGCTGGACATGTCCGTCTCGTCCAGTTCTTCCATCATTTCGTCCATTTCGTGGTGCTCGGAGATGGCGTGGCGGCTGAGATCGACACCGTTGTCGAACTCCATCAGCGGGATGTAGAAATGGCGCTCTTCGGCAGTTTCGTGGGCCTGGAGTTCGGATTTGAGCTGTTTGTAAGCCTCGACCCGCTCCGGTGTGTCGCCGCTGGTCTTGATGAGCGCTTTGGCATAGGTGCGCTGCCGTTCGTGACTTTCACGCAGGGCTTCAAAAATATTCACGGGTGATCCTCATTGGCCGCGTTCTGGAATGACGCTGTATAGGCTAGACATCCGGGCGCGAGTGAGGGTTCCACTCAAGGGGCTGGAACAACCACCGGGACACGCGTTAGGCTGGCGGGTCTTGTCCCCTCATGGCCATAAGGATTGAGCTGATGGAACTGCGAATCGAACAGTCGCAAAACCCCACCGAAGCCGAGGAGCAGGCGATCTTGCTGCCCTTGCGCGCCTATAACGCCTCAAAGGCCGGCGTTTCGAAGCAGGAGCCTATTGCCTTGCTGATCCGCGACGAACACGACGAGATTCTCGGCGGTCTTTATGGCCGGGTTTTTTATCAATGGTTGTACATCGAGTTGCTGTCAGTGCCGGAACAGGGTCGGGGCCAAGGCATAGGCTCGAAATTGATTCGGATGGCCGAAGACCTGGCGCGGGAGAAGGCATGCATCGGGGTCTGGCTAGACACATTCGACTTCCAGGCGCCGGAGTTTTACAAGAAGCTGGGCTACAGCGAGTTGGGGCAGATTGCCGACTATCCTCCGGGCCATAAGCGCTTCTTTTTCCAGAAGCGCCTGATCAACGACGTATAACCCTGTTGCGCGATCCACACCAAACAACTGTGGGAGCGGGCTTGCTCGCGAATGCGGGGTGTCAGGCAATATTGATGTCGACTGACACTCCCTCTTCGCGAGCAAGCCCGCTCCCACAGGGGGTACTGCGTCGGCCATCAGGTCAGAGGCAGGTCGCCAGCGCCGCCAGGCGGCGCTTGGCCACGAAGTCATCCTGCTGCGCGTAGTAACTCAACACGGTGCCTGACGCATCGGTGGTCACGTCCACAAAGGACTCCGCCGAACGCGTGTAAACGGTGGACCCACCCTTCTCACCCGGCTGCAAATACGCGCCGGCATCGACACCGAACACCGCCTCGTCCTGCCAGGAAAACTGCACGCACTGGGCGACGACTTTTTCCGGCTTGTCCGAGTTGAGGGTTTTGTAAGGGGCTTTGGTGCGGGCATCGTTCATCACCGAGCCGGCGCATCCCGCCAGCAACGTCACGGCCAGCGCCACCATCAGAATTCGCATTGTGTTCGCTCATCAAGAAAAAGCGGACTGTATCACCGTGGCACGGCGTATCGTTCTGCTTTACTTCATTTATACCGCGACACCGAGTGACGATTCGCGCACCCTGTCGCGCCATTAACGTCGCATCGCCCTTTTTTCGGGCTCATTTTTCTGGAAAGGTCATGACACCCAACGCCGAGTATTACAAACCGACCGCCGAATACGCTGACAAGCTGATCAGCCAAATCGGTCAGACACCGTCCTGGATCGCCAAGCGCATTGGCGTCACCGACAAACGAATCCGCTACATCCTCGACGGCGAACGGACCGTCAAAGGCGAAACCACGCCGATCCAGATGACCTACCCCGAGCAGTTTGCCCTCGAGTGCCTGGCGGCTGCGGCCAAGGCCAGCAAGAAGCAATCTTCGTAACCCCAGCCTCAAGGAGCGACCATGGCGGCAACCGAACAGCAACACGAGCAAGCGCTGAAGAAGTTTCTCGATGAGCGCCCTGAGCTGCGCAATGAGCTCGACAACCTCAACCCGCTGCTGGCTC
This sequence comes from Pseudomonas sp. LBUM1669, assembly GCF_059695705.1. Taxonomy (NCBI): domain Bacteria; kingdom Pseudomonadati; phylum Pseudomonadota; class Gammaproteobacteria; order Pseudomonadales; family Pseudomonadaceae; genus Pseudomonas; species Pseudomonas sp. LBUM1669. The sequence goes on from NZ_CP166784.1 coordinate 4,026,927, forward strand.
AGGCCAAGGGCGAGACCGCGGCGCAATATCGCGACGAGCGCTTGCACGAGGCCTTCGAAGCCGAAGCCGAGCGCCTGGGGCTGTTTGCCTGGGAGCTGACATTGCAATTGACCGCCGAGACGCCTGAAGACTACGAGACTCAGCGTCTGGAAGTGCATAAGGAAGTGGCCGAGATGGCCGAGATGGCCGGTATGGACTGGCTGGAGTATTGCGAGTTATATGGATTGACCAAGTGACCCTGACGGTCGCTGCCTGAGGACGACTACCACCGATGTTGCCATCCCTCTCGACTTCGCGCGCCAGCCCTGGCCATCTGCATATTCAAAAATGGCGCGGACGCATTGGCATGGTGCTGGTGGCCGCCCTCTCGGTGCTCGCCGGCATGACTGACGCCATCGGCTTCATGGCCAGCGGCGACTTTGTCTCCTTCATGAGCGGCAACACCACCCGCCTCGCTGTTGCGATCAGTGATGGTGATTTCGGGCTGACGCTGCGTCTGTCGATCCTCGTCGCCACGTTCATCGTCGGCAACGCCTTGGGCATTGTCGTCAGCCGCCTCGGTGGCCGCCGGGCGCTGCCCTTGCTGCTGTGCATCGCGATGCTGCTCTGCGGCGCCGCGGCCTGGACTTATGACGAACAATTGCCGGCGCTGCTGGCGGCCATCATCGCCATGGGCATGCTCAACGCGGCAGTGGAAGAAGTGAACGGTCTGCCGGTCGGCCTCACTTACGTCACCGGCGCCCTGTCGCGCTTCGGGCGCGGGCTGGGGCGCTGGATGCTCGGTGAGCGGCGTAATGGCTGGCGGGTTCAGTTGATTCCCTGGACGGGGATGTTTGCCGGTGCCGTGCTGGGCGCGGTGCTGGAACATCATCTGGGGCTCAAGGCGTTGTTTGTCAGCGGGTTGCTGGCGGGGGCGATCGGGTTGCTGTCGCTGAAGATTCCGCGGCGGTGGCAGTTGGGGTATATGCCGCGTTGAGCGGTGCCTGCGAGTCAGCCATCGCGAGCAGGCTCGCTCCCACAGGAGATCTGCGGTGGATTTCAATGCTGTGTACGACACAAATCCCTTGTAGGAGCGAGCCTGCTCGCGATGGCCGCGACTCGGTCTACGAGTAAACCCCCTTCGCCGCCTCGCCGATAAAGCTTTATCATGGCCACAGTTTTGCTGATCGAGTCCGTCATGAAGTTCGCCATCGCGTTGTTTTCCGCCGCCCATGCGCCCTCCTCGCGCCGTGCCTTGCTGTTTGCCCAGGCAGCGCTGGCCGGCGGCCATGAGATTGTCCGGCTGTTTTTCTATCAGGACGGGGTCTACAACGCCTCCGGCAGCGTGGTCACGCCCCAGGATGAGCAGGACCTGCCCAAGCAATGGCGTGCTTTTGTCACCGAGCATCAGCTGGACGGCGTCGTGTGCATCGCTGCCGCCCTGCGCCGTGGCGTGTTGAACGAAGAGGAAGCCGGGCGCTATCAGCGTGACGCAGTTGCAGTGGGCGCGCCGTGGGAACTGTCCGGCCTCGGCCAATTGCATGACGCGGTGCAAGGCGCTGACCGTCTGATCTGTTTCGGAGGCGCGTGAGATGGCTAAATCCTTGTTGATCATCAGCCGCCAGGCCCCGTGGTCCGGGCCGAGCGCTCGGGAAGCGCTGGACATCGTGCTGGCCGGCGGCGCGTTCGACCTGCCGATCGGCCTGCTGTTTCTCGATGACGGGGTGTTCCAGCTCGCCGCGAAACAGGACGCCAAGGCGCTGCAACAGAAAGACCTGAGCGCCAACCTGCAAGCGTTGCCGATGTTCGGTGTGGAAGACCTGTTTGTCTGTGGCGACAGCGCTGCCGAACGGGGTCTGGACCTCAATGGTCGGTCGCTTGAAGAAGCACGGGTGCTGGCCGCCCAGGAAATCACTGCACTTATTGACCGTTATGACCAGGTGATTACCCTCTGATGTCGACTTTGCATGTGTTGTCTCACTCCCCATTCGGCGATGACCGCCTGACCAGTTGCCTGCGTGTGATCGGCACGAACGATGCGTTGTTGCTGACCGGCGACGCCGTCTATGCGTTGCAACCGGGCACCGCGCCGTTCAACGCGCTGAATGCTCGCCCGTTGAAACTGTTCGTACTGGCCGAAGACGCCCAGGCTCGCGCGCTGGCGATTCCTGAAGCGGCCAGGGCCATTGATTACCCCGCCTTCGTCGAACTGTCGATTCACTACGACAAGGTGAACAGTTGGCTATGAATTCCATAACGGTCGGCGCACGCGCCATCGAGTTGGACAAGGACGGTTTCCTGGTCGAACTGAGCGACTGGTCCAATGAGGTGGCCGCCGCCCTCGCCGCCGCCGAAGACATCGAGTTGAGCCCGGAGCACTGGGAAATCCTCGAATTGCTGCGCAGCTTCTACGCCGAATTCCAGCTGTCCCCGGCCACCCGTCCGCTGATCAAATACACCGCGTTGAAGCTCGGCCCGGAAAAAGGCAACAGCCTGCACCTGAACCGACTGTTCAAAGGCACCCCTGCCAAACTCGCCGCGAAACTGGCGGGTCTGCCCAAACCGACGAATTGCTTATGACCGACTTTCCAGCGCTGACCCTCGAAACCCCCGCCGAACACCCGTTCGCCCAGTTCGTGCGAATCCTTGGCAAAGGCAAGCGTGGCGCCCGTGACCTGACCCGGATCGAAGCGCGTGAAGCCATGGGCATGGTGCTCGACGACAAGGTCGAGGACACCCAGCTCGGCGCGTTCCTGATGCTGTTGCGGCACAAGGAAGAAAGCGCTGAGGAAATGGCCGGTTTCACTGAAGCCCTGCGTGAACGGTTGAACCCGCCAGCGCTGGCGGTGGACCTGGACTGGCCGACGTATGCCGGCAAGAAGCGTCACCTGCCGTGGTACCTGCTGGCGGCCAAATGCCTGGCGCAAAACGGTGTGCGCATCTTCATGCACGGCGGCGGCGCCCACACCGCTGGCCGGCTCTACAGCGAGCAATTGCTGGACGCGCTGAACATCCCACTGTGCCGTGATTGGCAACAGGTCGGCTCGGCTCTCGATAACGGTGGCCTGGCGTTCATGCCGCTGGTGGATTGGGCACCGCAGCTGCAGCGCATGATCGACCTGCGCAACACTTTGGGCCTGCGCTCACCGATTCACTCCCTCACCCGTATCCTCAACCCTTTGGGGGCTCGCTGCGGCCTGCAAAGCATTTTCCACCCCGGCTATCAGGCAGTGCATCGCGATGCCAGCGGCTTGCTCGGCGACACCGCGATTGTGGTCAAGGGCGACGGTGGCGAAATCGAGATCAACCCGGACGCCGACAGCCACCTGTACGGCACCACCGGCGGCGAAAGCTGGGACGAGGAATGGCCGCAGTGGTCGAGCCAACGCCACGTCAAACCCGCCTCGCTCGATCCTGAACATTTGAAGGCCGTCTGGCGCGGTGATGTGGTCGACAGCTACCCGCAAATGGCCTTGATCTCGACCATGGCCCTCGCATTGCGCGGCCTCGGTCAGACCCGCGAACACGCCTTCGAAACGGCGCAGCAGTATTGGGACGCTCGGGACAGATCGATTTAACCGATCATAACCCCCGAACCTTTGCGCTATTTTATCGAACCTATGCGAATAGACTCCTCTCCAACGCTTATTGGTTGAGGAGTCTTGAACATGGGTTTGTTAGTTGAAGGTCGCTGGCATGACCAGTGGTACGAAAGCAGCAAGGACGGCGCGTTCCAGCGCGAACAGGCGCAACGTCGCAACTGGCTGACCGCCGACGGCAAGCCCGGTCCGACAGGCGTCGGTGGGTTTGCAGCCGAGGCTGGCCGCTATCACCTTTACGTGTCCCTCGCCTGCCCGTGGGCCCATCGCACGCTGATCCTGCGCAAACTCAAAGGCCTTGAAAGGCTGATCGACGTCTCGGTGGTCAGTTGGTTGATGCTGGAAAACGGCTGGACCTTCGACCAGAACCTGGGTTCGACTGGCGACAAACTCGATCATTTCAATTTCATGCACCAGCGCTACACCGCCGATACCGCCGATTACACCGGTCGTGTCACCGTGCCGGTGCTCTGGGACAAACAGCAAAACCGCATCGTCAACAATGAATCGGCGGAGATCATCCGCATGTTCAACGGCGCCTTCGATGGCCTGACCGGCAATGACCTGGATTTCTACCCGGCGCCCCTGCGCGGCGAGATCGATGCGTTGAATGAGCGGATTTATCCGGCAGTGAACAACGGCGTTTATCGCGCCGGGTTTGCCACGTCACAGCAGGCTTATGAAGAAGCGTTTGATGATGTGTTTGCCGAACTGGATCGATTGGAGCAGCTGCTGGGCGCCAATCGTTACCTGGCCGGCGAGTACCTGACCGAAGCGGATATTCGGCTGTTCACCACGCTGATTCGCTTTGATGCGGTGTATCACGGCCACTTCAAGTGCAACCTGCGTCGGATCGCCGATTATCCGAATCTGTCGAACTGGCTGCGGGAGATGTATCAGTGGCCGGGCATTGCCGAGACGGTGGATTTTGAGCACATCAAGCATCACTACTACGGCAGCCACAAGACCATCAACCCTACGGGGATTGTGCCGAAAGGGCCGGTGCAGGATTTCACTGCGCCGCATGATCGGGCGCGGTTGAACGGGAAAGGGGTTTGGCGCAGGGCCTGAGGTTTGTGCCGTTTTTGAGGCCCCAAATCGCTAGCAGGCTAGCTCCCACACTGGATTTGTGTCGTTCTCAAATTCCCTGTGGGAGCTAGCCTGCTAGTGATGGGACCGACTCGGTCTGATTAGACTTGCGCCTGAGCCCCTTCAAACCACGCCAGTTTCTCGCGCAATTGCACCACTTCCCCAACGATCACCAGCGTCGGCGCATGCACTTCATGCTCCGCCACCAGTCGAGGAAGATCAGCCAGCGTGCCGGTAAATACCCGCTGATTGACCGTGGTGCCCTGCTGAATCAGCGCCGCCGGGGTGTCCGACCCGCGACCGTGCTTGATCAACTGCTCGCAGATGATCGGCAAGCCCACCAGCCCCATGTAAAACACCAGGGTTTGTGCTGGCGCGACCAGGTCGGCCCACGGCAAGTCGGTGGAACCATCCTTCAAGTGCCCGGTGACAAATCGCACTGACTGCGCGTAATCGCGATGGGTCAGCGGAATCCCGGCATACGCCGCGCAACCGCTGGCGGCCGTGATACCTGGCACGACCTGGAACGGGATGCCATGGGCCGCCAGTTCTTCGATCTCTTCACCGCCACGACCGAAGATGAACGGATCACCACCCTTCAATCGCACGACCCGCTTGCCTTGCTTGGCAAGGTCCACCAATTGCTGATTGATCTGGTCCTGCGGCACGGCGTGATCGGCGCGACGCTTGCCAACGTAGACCCGCTCGGCATCGCGACGGCACAAATCGAGAATCGCCGGGGCGACCAGGCGGTCGTAGAGCACCACATCGGCTTGCTGCATCAGGCGCAAGGCACGGAAGGTCAGCAAGTCGGGATCACCGGGACCCGCTCCCACCAAATACACTTCGCCGGTAGCGACCGGCACTTCGCCATTGATCTTCGCCAGCATCAGGCGTTCGGCTTCAGCGCCCTGCCCGGCCAGTTGCCGGTCGGCAATCGGGCCCTGAAACACATCTTCCCAGAATGCCCGACGCTGCTGCACATCGGGGAGCAGGCGTTTGACCTGGCTGCGAAAACGCGCCGCCAGACCGGCCAGTTGACCGTAGGTGGAAGGAATCCAGGTTTCCAGTTTGGCGCGGATCAGCCGCGCCAGCACCGGCGCATCGCCGCCGCTGGACACCGCAATAATCAAGGGAGACCGGTCGACGATCGCCGGGAAGATCACGCTGCACAAGGCTGGCGCATCCACCACATTGACCGGCACGCAACGCTGATGGGCATCGGCGGAGACTTGCGCGTTCAGCGGTTCGTCGTCGGTAGCGGCAATGATCAGCCCGCAACCGTCCAGGTCCGTCTCGACGTAACCCCGTAACAGGCACTCGCCACCGCTGCCGACAACCAGTTCGCGCAGTTGCGGTTCGATTTCAGGTGCGACCACCCGCAGCAGCGCACCGGCTTCTACCAGCAGGCGGGATTTGCGCAAGGCAATCTCCCCCCCACCAACGACCAACACACGACTGCCGCGAAGGTTATGGAACAGCGGCAGATAATCCATTTAGCCAATGACCTCGAGGCCACCCATGTACGGTTTCAGCACTTCAGGCACACGGATCGAACCGTCGGCTTGCTGGTAGTTTTCCAGCACTGCCACCAGGGTACGACCGACCGCCAGACCCGAACCATTCAGGGTATGAACCAGTTCAGGCTTGCCGGTTTCCGGGTTGCGGAAACGCGCTTGCATACGACGGGCCTGGAAGTCGCCGCAGTTGGAGCACGACGAAATCTCGCGGTACTTGTCCTGGCTCGGGATCCACACTTCCAGGTCGTAAGTCTTGACCGCACTGAAACCCATGTCGCCGGTGCACAGTGCGATCGTGCGATAAGGCAGTTCCAGCAGTTGCAGGACTTTCTCGGCGTTGGCGGTCAGGCCTTCCAGCGCGTCCATCGACGTCGACGGCTCAACGATCTGGACCATCTCGACTTTGTCGAACTGGTGCTGACGGATCATCCCGCGGGTATCGCGACCCGACGCGCCGGCTTCGCTGCGGAAGCACGGGGTGTGGGCGACGAATTTGATCGGCAGCAGTTTCGAATCGACGATTTCGCCAGAGACGATATTGGTCAGCGACACTTCAGCGGTCGGAATCAGGTACAGATCGGCTTCGCCTTCGCGGCTGATCTTGAACAGGTCTTCTTCGAACTTCGGCAACTGGCCAGTGCCTTGCAAGGCCGGCGCCTGGACCAGATACGGCGTGTAAGCCTCTTCGTACCCGTGTTCGCTGGTGTGCAGGTTGATCATGAACTGCGCCAGGGCGCGGTGCATGCGAGCGATCGGGCCGCGCAACAGGGCGAAACGGGCGCCGGACAGCTTGGCGGCGGTTTCGAAGTCCAGCCAGCCGAACTTCTCGCCCAGAGCCACGTGGTCCTGAACCGGGAAATCGAAGGCTGTCGGGGTGCCCCAGCGACGCACTTCGACGTTGCCGTCTTCATCGGCGCCGATCGGTACGGATTCGTGTGGCAGGTTCGGGATGCCGAGCAGGATCGAATCCAGGTCGGTCTGGATCGCGTCCAGCTCGACTTTGCCGGCACTCAATTCGTTCGCCATGCGCTCGACGTCAGCCATCAGCGGCGCGATGTCTTCGCCGCGCTGCTTGGCCTGGCCGATGGATTTGGAGCGCGCATTACGTTCAGCCTGCAGTGCTTCGGTGCGGGTCTGGACGGTCTTGCGCTGTTCTTCCAGCGCTTCGATGCGCGCAACATCCAGCGTGTAGCCACGGGATGCCAGGCGGTCCGCTACGTCCTGAAGGTTGCTACGTAACAGTTTGGAATCGAGCATGTCGGTCTCTCGTTATCAAAGTTTGGTCAAGGACAGGCCAGCCCAGGTCGCGAGCAGCCCGCCGAATACGCTGATGGCAGCATAGCCCAGGGCCAGCGGCATTTGCCCGGTTTCGAGCAGGCGCACCGTATCCAGTGAAAAGGATGAAAAAGTCGTCAGCCCCCCGAGGAAGCCGACCATCAACCCGGCGCGCACCTCGATCGGCACCTCCGGGCGTATCAAAAACAGACCGTATAGAACGCCGATCAGCAAACAGCCGACGATATTAACGGCCAGCGTCGCGGTATAGAAGTGCCGCGGCCAATTAGCGTTGACCCAATTACCGGTGGCAAAGCGCAACAGTGTCCCGGCGATACCGCCAACGGAAACCGCAATAACCAAAGGAATCACTTATTTTCTCCGCTGCCGGGGGCTTAGACGGTCAAGTTGTGCGAGGTGATTGAGCTTTTCGCCAATCTTCAGCTCCAGGCCGCGAGGCACCGGCTGATAGAACGGTTGCGGCTCGAGCTCTTCCGGGAAATAGTCTTCGCCAGCGGCATAGGCGTCTGGCTCATCGTGGGCGTAACGGTATTCATCGCCATAACCCAATTGCTTCATCAGCTTGGTCGGTGCGTTGCGCAGGTGCAGCGGCACTTCCAGCGAACCGTGTTCGGTGGCGCTGCGCATGGCGGCTTTGAAGCCCATGTAGACCGCGTTGCTTTTCGGCGCGCAAGCCAGATAGGTGATGGCCTGGGCCACCGCCAACTCGCCTTCAGGGCTGCCGAGGCGCTCCTGCACTTCCCACGCTGCCAGGCACAGGCTCAGGGCGCGCGGGTCCGCGTTACCGATGTCTTCGCTGGCCATGCGCACCACGCGTCGGGCCAGGTACAGCGGATCGCAACCGCCGTCGATCATCCGAGCAAACCAGTACAACGCGCCGTCGGGATTGGAGCCACGCACCGATTTATGAAGCGCGGAAATCTGGTCGTAGAACGCTTCGCCGCCCTTGTCGAAACGCCGACGGGTATCCCCAAGCAGACTTTGCAGCAGATCGACGCCGATCTCGCTGTTGTCTTCTGCCAGGTCCGAGGCGTTTTCCAGCAGGTTCAGCAGACGTCGGCCATCGCCATCGGCAGCCGATAACAGCATCTGGAAGCCTTCATCGCTGAGGGTCAGCTGCCGTTTGCCCAGGCCACGTTCTTCGGTCAGCGCGCGATGTACCAATTTTCGCAGGGCCGCTTCGTCGAGGCTTTTGAGCACGTAAACGCGTGCCCGGGAGAGCAACGCGTTGTTGAGTTCGAAAGAAGGGTTTTCCGTGGTCGCGCCGATGAAAATCAGCGTGCCGTCTTCAACGTATGGCAGGAATGCATCCTGCTGCGACTTGTTGAAGCGATGCACTTCATCGACGAACAGGATGGTGCGCTTGCCGTACTGGCCGGCCTGCTGCTTGGCGATTTCCACCGCCTGACGGATTTCCTTCACGCCAGCCAATACTGCCGAGACCGTTTCGAAGTGCGCATCCGAGACTTCCGCGAGCAACCGCGCCAGGGTGGTTTTGCCCACGCCCGGCGGGCCCCAGAAAATCATCGAGTGCAGGGCACCCTGCTCCAGGGCTTCGCGCAAAGGCTTGCCGCGAGCGAGCAGGTGTTCCTGACCGACGTACTCGTCCAGATTGGCCGCACGCAGACGTGCAGCCAAAGGTTGAGCGATCGGGGCACTGCGAAACAGGTCCATCACGTGCGGTTGAAACCTCGCTTTATTACGTAGCTCTCAAGTCTGGCGAAATCCTGTGGCGAGGGAGCTTGCTCCCGCTGGACTGCTCAGCAGTCCCATTTGGGGGGGGCGCTTCGCGCCCCAGCGGGAGCAAGCTCCCTCGCCACACAAGCCCGTTCCCACGGGTTTTAGTCTTACTCCTGGATCACGTCCGCACCCTTGGGGATATCAAACTTGAACTTGGATGCCGGGATCGGCTCGTTGGCCTTCACACCGGTGAACAGGATGTTGGTGCGCTGACCGACGCTGTCGATCAGTTGCATGTCATTGACCAGGCCATTGCGGAACGACAGACGCAGGCTGTCGAACAGGGTGTCCTTGGTTTTCGGCTTCAAGGTGAAGTCGATCACGCCTCCGGCTTCCTTGGCGCTGATGTCGAAGCTCTGGCTGATCTTGGACACGTCGCCGGACAGCAGCAGCGCCGGGGTCTGGGTCAGGCGCTGGTCAAGGGTCTTGATGGTGACCTGCTCCAGGTCCGGGTCCCACAGGGATACTTTCTTGCCATCGGAAACCATCAATTGCTCTTGCGGTGCGTCGGTATGCCAGTAGAACAGGCCAGGACGCTGCAGGGACATTTGCCCGGTGGTTTCCTGCAACTGGGTGCCACTGCCATCAAGGGTCAGTTGCGAGAAACGCGCGGTCAGCGTCTTGGATGTTTCCAGCAATTGGGTCAGACGCGCCACGTCCTTGTCATCGGCGTGGGCCGAGAGCGTGGTCAAAGCCAGTACCGGCAGCAACAGCATGCGGATAAGACGCATGGGAGTCCTCATAACATTCGTGGGAGTTCGGGCGGCGCATGTCGCGACGCCCTTTCAAATCAAATCAGTCGCGTACCGGGCCAGGCGCCAGGACTTCACGCGAACCGTTGGTATTCATGGACGTCACGACCCCGGCCATTTCCATGGCTTCGATCATGCGTGCGGCGCGGTTGTAGCCGATTTTCAGCTTTCGCTGGACCGCAGAGATGGACGCACGACGGCTTTCCAGTACGAACTGCACCGCTTCGTCGTAAAGCGCATCGGATTCGCTGTCTTCGTCGCCGCCGCCACTGCCGCCGTCGAAACCGCTACCGGCCTCTTCAACACCGGCCAGGATCTCGTCGTTGTATTCCGGTGCACCGCGCAGCTTCCAGGCTTCAACCACCCGGTGAACCTCGTCATCGGACACGAATGCACCGTGGACACGGATCGGCAGGCTCGTGCCCGGCGGCATGTAAAGCATGTCACCGTGGCCCAGCAGTTGTTCGGCACCGCCCTGGTCGATGATGGTCCGGGAGTCGATCTTGCTCGACACCTGGAACGCCATGCGCGTCGGGATGTTGGCCTTGATCAGACCGGTGATCACGTCAACCGACGGACGCTGGGTCGCGAGGATCAAGTGGATACCGGCCGCACGGGCCTTCTGCGCGATACGGGCGATCAGTTCTTCTACCTTTTTGCCGACGATCATCATCATGTCGGCGAATTCGTCGACGACCACGACGATGGTCGGCAGCTTGGTCAGCAGCGGCGCTTCGTCGTGAATGCTTTCGCGCTTGTACAAAGGGTCGGTCAGCGGCGTACCGGCGTCCTGGGCTTCCTTGACCTTGGCGTTGAAACCCGACAGGTTTCGTACACCCATCTTCGCCATCAGTTTGTAACGACGCTCCATCTCCGCCACGCTCCAGCGCAGGGCGTTGGCCGCATCCTTCATGTCGGTCACGACCGGGCACAGCAGGTGCGGAATGCCTTCGTAGATCGACAGCTCAAGCATTTTCGGGTCGATCATGATCAGCTTGGCGTCTTCCGGGCCGGACTTGAACAGGATCGACAGAATCATCGCGTTCACACCCACCGACTTACCGGAACCGGTCGTACCGGCCACCAGCAAGTGCGGCATTTTCGCCAGGTCAGTGATGACCGGCTTACCACCGATGTCGTGGCCCAGGGCCAAGGTGACCGGCGACTTGAAGTTGTCGTACTCAGGGGTCGACAGCACTTCGGAGAAACGCACGATCTGGCGGTCTTCGTTGGGAATCTCGATACCGACGGTGGTCTTGCCCGGGATCACTTCCACCACACGTACACTGGTCACGGCCAGGGAACGCGCGAGGTCTTTCGCCAGGTTGGAGATGCGGCTGACCTTGACGCCAGCCGCTGGCTGGATTTCGTAACGGGTAATGACCGGGCCCGGGTGGATCGAATCCACCGAGACTTCAACGCCGAATTCCTTGAGCTTGATTTCCAGCAAGTGGCCGACGGCGGCCAGCGATTCTGGAGAATAATTGAGTTGTTTCTTCTCGGCCGGGTCGAGAATCGATATCGGCGGCAAAGTGCCTTCGACGGCGCTGTCGACGAACAAGGGCGCCTGTTTCTCTTTCTCTACGCGCTTGCTCGGCGCGGCCGGCTTGGGCGGTGCGGGCGCGATGACGGGAGGCACCTGCTTCTCGCGGTCAGACATGTGCTTGCTCAGGGCCTGCTCACGTTCGATCAGACGTTCCTTGACCTTGGCTTGCTCGCGTTTGTCCGTAACCGTCGGGGCGACCACGTCATGCACGCGATCATCGACTTCACGCAGTTGCGCCACCAGTTGTTTGCGCTCGACACGGGCGCTCCACCAGCGATTGGCCGCGCCCTGGAACAGTTCAAACAGGTCGAGGGTGATCTTGCCGGTAACGTCCATCACCTTGAACCACGACAAGTCGGTAAACACCGTCAGTCCGAACAAAAACAGCGCGATAAACAACAGCGTGCTGCCCTGGATGTTCAGCGCGTTCCTGGCCAGGTCGCCAAGGCTTTCGCCCAACGCGCCGCCAGCGCCGGCTGGCAGACCGGTCGCCGCATGGAAATGGATATGCGCGAGGGCCGCGCCCGACAGCACCAGAAACACCAGGCCGATCAGGCGCCAGGAGAACAGCCAGCCACTCCACTGCCACTGTTCGTGGCGCTGACGGAAGATCTGATAGGCCTTGATCGCCAACAACAGCGGGAAGATGTAGGCGAAGTAACCCAGCACCATGAACAGGATATCGGCGCTGTAGGAGCCGACCGGCCCGCCGAAGTTCTGTACGTCGTCGATCTTGCTGTTATGGCTCCAGCCCGGATCGTCCTTGCCATAGGTCAACAAGGCCATCATCAGGAACAGGCACAAGCCGCCGATGGCGATCAATGCACCTTCCTTGAGCCGGTAGTGCAAGTGCTGGCGCCAGAGTGGAACGACGACTGTTTTGGGTGCTGCGGTGGATTTCTTCAAAACGCTTCTTTTCCTGCGCCCTGGGCGCGTCCATCTGTTGAATGACTATAAAAAACTGCCCAATCCAGGCAGGTAAAAAAGTTAACACGCGCAACTGGGACTACTTTTAACATTGCGCCCCGGTTTTTATAAACACGGTACGCACAGCTTATTTTGTTTCAACCACTGTTACAGACGGCATTGTACGGGTTTGTTCGCCCGATGCCATGCTTGAAGCCCTTCGGTGTAGCATAGCCAAAAGCACGTTACGCGCGTTTCAATTTGAGCATGCATTCTCTTTTGTGACAAAGGCTTATGAGGTGTTTTTATGAGCGAACCGAAGCATTCCCGCCTGATCATTCTGGGTTCCGGCCCTGCCGGATACAGCGCAGCCGTTTATGCCGCCCGCGCCAACCTCAAACCCGTTGTCATTACCGGCATACAGGCAGGTGGCCAGCTGACCACGACCGTCGAAGTCGATAACTGGCCCGGCGACGTTGAAGGCCTCACCGGCCCGGTGCTGATGGAACGCATGCAAAAGCACGCCGAGCGCTTTGCCACTGAGATCGTTTACGACCACATCCACACGGCCAAGTTGCAACAGCGCCCTTTTGAACTCATCGGTGACAGCGGCACTTACACCTGCGACGCACTGATCATCGCCACCGGCGCCTCGGCGCAGTACCTGGGGCTGCCCTCGGAAGAAGCCTTTGCCGGCAAAGGGGTTTCGGCCTGCGCCACGTGCGATGGATTCTTTTATCGCAATCAAGTGGTCGCAGTGGTCGGCGGCGGCAACACGGCGGTCGAAGAAGCGCTGTACCTGTCGAACATCGCCAAGGAAGTCCACCTGATCCACCGACGCGACAAGTTGCGCTCGGAGAAAATTCTCCAGGACAAACTCTTCGAAAAAGCCGCCAACGGTAATATACGCCTGCACTGGAACCAGAATCTCGATGAAGTGCTGGGTGATGCCAGTGGCGTGACCGGCGCCCGCCTGCGCGACAGCCACACGGGCGAAACCCGTGAATTGGCGCTGGCAGGCGTGTTCATCGCCATCGGCCACAAGCCCAATACTGACCTGTTCGAGGGCCAGCTGAAAATGCGTGATGGCTATCTGCTAGTCAGGGGCGGCAGCGAAGGCGATGCCACGGGTACCGAGATTCCGGGCGTGTTCGCCGCCGGCGACGTGGCCGATCACGTCTACCGCCAGGCCGTGACCTCCGCCGGGGCTGGCTGCATGGCCGCACTGGACGCCGAGAAATACCTCGACGACATTCCCACCGTTTGACGGCACACTTTACGGCGGGCCCACCAGCCCGTCACCGCCCTCCCCTTCTGCAAGCCCGGATGCCATGCTGACTTGGTTACAACGCAACACCCTGACGTTCCCGCCGTTGGAAAAAGCCATGCGCGACCCCAATGGATTGTTGGCCGCGGGCGGCGATCTGTCCGCCGATCGTCTGATTCAGGCTTATCGCCACGGCTGCTTTCCATGGTTCTCGGAAGGTCAGCCAATTCTGTGGTGGTCACCGGATCCGCGCACCGTATTATTTCCCGACGAACTGCATGTCTCGCGCAGCCTGAATAAATTGTTGCGCCAGCAACGCTATCAAGTGACCTTTGATCAGGATTTTGCCTCGGTGATCAGCGCCTGCGCCGCCCCTCGCGATTATGCCGACGGCACCTGGATCACTGACGCGATGCAGACGGCTTACCTCGAGCTGCATCGGCGTGGCTACGCGCATTCCGTGGAGGTTTGGGATGATGGCGTGCTGGTCGGCGGGCTCTATGGCCTGGCGATGGGTCAGCTGTTTTTCGGTGAGTCCATGTTCAGCCGCGCCGACAATGCCTCGAAATATGGCTTTGCCACGCTGGTGCGACATCTGAAAGACTCCGGTTTTGTGCTGATCGACTGCCAGATGCCGACCGACCATCTGCACAGCCTCGGCGCCCGAGCGATTCCCCGGCGCGATTTCGCCAACTTTCTCGCGCAACATCTGGATCAACCCAGCCGCGCCACCTGGGTTTGCTGAGCGACTTTTGCCCGTGTGGCTTACACTTAATTCAAAGCTTATTCCCGAGGGTTGATCATGACCGAGTTGGCGCGTTTGAAGTTTTATGCCACTCAGCCCCACTCTTGCAGCTATCTGCCCGAGGAGCAGGCCACGACCCTGTTCCTCGACCCTAGTCAGCCCATGGATGTGCATGTCTACGCAGACCTGTCTGAAATGGGTTTCCGTCGCAGCGGCGATCATCTTTACCGGCCTCATTGCCAGAATTGCAATGCGTGCGTCCCGGCGCGCATCCCTGTGGCGCAATTTGCTCCCAACCGTCAGCAGAAACGCATCTTCAAACGCAACGCCGACCTGCACGTGAGCCCGGCCCGGCCAAAATTCAGCGAAGAGTATTTCGATCTCTATCAGCGCTACATCGAACAACGTCACGCCGATGGCGACATGTACCCGCCGAGTCGCGACCAGTTTTCGACGTTCCTGGTGCGTGACCTGCCGTTCTCGCGATTCTACGAATTTCGTCTCGAAGACCGGCTGCTGGCAGTGGCCGTCACCGACTTGCTGCCGAACGGTCTGTCGGCGGTCTACACCTTCTACGAGCCCGATGAAGAACGCCGCAGCCTGGGTCGCTATGCGATCCTCTGGCAAATCGCCGAGGCCCAGCGCCTTGGACTGGAAGCGGTCTACCTCGGCTACTGGATCAAAAACTGCAAAAAGATGAGCTACAAGACGCAATATCGACCTATCGAACTGCTGATTAATCAGCGCTGGGTCATCCTGAACTAGAACCCCTTGGCTTAAACCCCATTTTTCGGGCACAATGCACGCCGCTTTTGCCTGGCGCAGTTGCACCGGGCCATTCATTGGACACCGAGGGCTTTACTGCATGTCGAAAGAAGACAGCTTCGAAATGGAAGGCACTGTCGTCGACACCCTGCCCAACACCATGTTTCGTGTGGAGTTGGAAAATGGGCACGTCGTAACCGCGCATATCTCCGGCAAGATGCGCAAGAACTACATTCGTATTCTTACCGGTGACAAAGTGCGCGTCGAGCTGACGCCCTATGACTTGAGCAAAGGGCGCATCACTTACCGCGCTCGCTAATCAAGTCAATACAAAACGCCCGGTTTATGCCGGGCGTTTTTGTTTGTCTGCGATTTGGTGGGCTCTATGATTTTGGGTATATATCCGTTGCTGTCGTAACGGCTGAATATGGTTTTGCTCTTACAGCGAGTCCCTTTTTCAAACGCCGGAGTGCCGGCCCAGCAAAAAGGAACCAAAAGGCTTTGCCCCGGCGTACGGCACTTCGCTAAAGCTCAGTGTTCCCTCGCTACGGTATCCATCAGTGACATCGCCTACGGTCTGCTTCGCGACGACCTCCTCTCGATGTGTGCAGCTTCGCCGAACGGCGCTTCGCGCCTAACCCCCTGATGAACACCTACGCTCGGCCTGCCGAAGGGGCGAAAGATCAAAAGCAGAATCAAGATCTAAAGCCGCAGCCACAGCAAGATCAAAAGATCGCAGCCTCGTTTCACTCGACAGCTCCTACAGGGGATGGGTGTACACCCGCTTCTCACCACTCAACAGGCCGAGCGTTAGCTCGCCTGAAGCTTTTGATCTTGATCCACCCGCCCCTTCGGGAGGCTGAGTGGAGGTGTTCATCTGGGGGGAGGCGCGCAGCGCCGTTCGACGAAGTCGAACACATCGAGAGGAGGTTGAAGCGAAGCCAACTGGAGGCGATGCCCCCAGATGAATGCCGGAGCGAAGGAACGCCGAGCCTAAGCGAGGGGCTGGACGCTTGGGGCGAGCGTTTTTTTGCTTACTTTTTTTAGGCGTTTGTAAAAAAAGTGAGTCGCCGTAAGGGCGAAACCCTAAGTCGCCGTTACCGCAGAAACGGATATGTACACAAACACAAAAACCCAGACAGCAAAAAGGCGCCCGAGGGCGCCTTTCGCTTTACAACAGATCAACAACCGTCAGGCCATTTCAGCCGTGGTTTCGAACTCGAAGGTCAGCTCGCCGTCCTTGAGGTCGATGTGAACCACGCCACCATGGTCGGCCAGTTCGCCAAAGAGGATCTCTTCCGCCAGCGGACGCTTGATCTTGTCCTGGATCAAACGCGCCATTGGTCGAGCCCCCATTGCCGAGTCGTAGCCACCTGCTGCCAGCCAGCTTCGCGCAGCATCGGTCACTTCCAGCTGCACGCGCTTGTCTTCCAGCTGCGCCTGAAGCTCGGTAAGGAACTTGTCCACCACGCTTTTGATGACCTCATGACTGAGGCGACCAAACTGGATAATGGTGTCCAGACGGTTGCGGAACTCCGGCGTGAAGCTCTTCTTGATCACTTCCATCGCATCGGACGAGTGGTCCTGATGGGTGAAACCGATCGAAGCACGCGCCGCTGTTTCGGCACCGGCGTTGGTCGTCATGATGACAATCACGTTACGGAAGTCCGCCTTGCGCCCGTTGTTATCGGTCAGCGTACCGTGGTCCATGACCTGCAGCAGCAGGTTGAAGACTTCCGGATGCGCCTTCTCGATCTCATCGAGCAACAGCACGCAGTGAGGCTGCTTGGTGATGGCCTCGGTCAGCAGACCGCCCTGATCAAACCCGACATAGCCTGGAGGCGCACCGATCAGACGCGAGACGGTGTGGCGCTCCATGTACTCGGACATGTCGAAACGAACAAGCTCGATGCCCAACGCCTTGGCCAGCTGACGCGCCGCTTCGGTTTTGCCGACACCGGTCGGCCCTGCGAACAGAAACGAACCGACTGGCTTGTCAGGCGACTTGAGGCCGGCACGGGACAGTTTGATCGCCGTCGACAACGAGTCGATGGCAGCATCCTGACCAAATACCGTCAATTTCAGGTCACGCTCAAGGTTACGCAGCAATTCTCGATCAGAACTGTTGACGTGCTTAGGCGGAATCCGCGCGATTTTCGCCACGATGTCCTCGACCTGAGGCACCTCGATGCGTTTTACGCGCTTCTCGATTGGCTGCAGGCGCTGGTAGGCACCCGCTTCGTCGATGACGTCGATGGCCTTGTCCGGCATGTGCCGGTCATTGATGTAGCGCGAGGCCAGCTCAGCGGCCGCACGCAACGCTTCATCGCTGTATTCGATGCCGTGGTGCGTTTCGAAACGCCCTTTCAGGCCACGAAGGATGCTGATGGTGTCTTCCACCGACGGCTCCGACACATCGACCTTCTGGAAGCGGCGCGCCAGGGCACGGTCCTTCTCGAAGATCCCGCGGAATTCCTGGAACGTGGTCGATCCGATGCAACGGATATCGCCCGACGACAGCAGCGGCTTGAGCAGGTTCGACGCATCCATGACGCCACCGGATGCCGCACCCGCACCGATGATGGTGTGGATCTCGTCGATGAACAGGATCGCCTGCGGACGTTTTTTCAGCTCATTGAGCAACGCCTTGAAGCGTTTCTCGAAATCGCCACGGTATTTGGTCCCGGCCAGCAAGGCCCCCAGATCGAGGGAATAGACCACGCTGTTGGCCAGCAAGTCCGGCACCTGGTTGTCGACAATGCGTTTGGCCAGGCCTTCGGCAATCGCGGTTTTACCCACGCCCGCCTCGCCCACCAGCAGCGGATTGTTTTTGCGACGACGCGCCAGGATCTGCGCGACACGCTCGACTTCCAGCTCACGGCCTACCAACGGATCGATACGACCCTGGCGCGCGAGCTCGTTGAGGTTACTGGCATAAGCATCCAGAGGATTGCCTGAAGAAGAAGACTCACCGCCCTCGTCGTCCTGCATATCTTGCTCACCTTCAGAGTGATCGCCATGCCCCGGCACTTTGGAAATGCCATGGGCGATGTAGTTGACGACATCGATGCGCGCAACGCTCTGCTGTTTCAGCAGGAACACTGCCTGACTCTCTTGCTCACTGAAGATGGCGACCAGCACGTTCGCGCCAGTCACTTCGCGTTTGCCCGAGCTCTGTACGTGAAAGACAGCACGCTGCAGAACACGCTGGAAGCCCAAGGTTGGTTGGGTCTCGCGATCCTCGTCATGGACGGGGATCAACGGCGTGGTGGAGTCGATGAACTCCTGCAGATCGTGCTTGAGTTTGTCGAGGTTTGCGCCGCAGGCACGCAAAACGGTGGCGGCAGCCTCATTGTCCAATAGGGCCAGCAGGAGGTGTTCGACGGTCATGAATTCATGACGCTTCGATCTAGCCTCCTTGAAGGCAAGATTGAGGGTGACTTCGAGCTCGCGGTTTAACATAGCTTCACCTCATACCCAAGTGGTCGGCGATTAACCGTCCTTCTCGATTTCACAGAGTAGCGGATGCTGGCTTTCCCTGGCGTACTGGTTGACCTGCATGGCCTTAGTCTCGGCGATGTCGCGGGTAAACACTCCACATACTGCCCGTCCTTCTGTGTGGACGGCCAGCATGACCTTGGTCGCCAGCTCCCGATTCAGGTTAAAAAACACCTCGAGCACTTCGACGACGAAATCCATCGGTGTGTAGTCATCATTGAACAAAACCACCTTGTACATCGGCGGCGCCTGTAAAGCAGGCTTGGCCTCCTGAACAGCAATGCCTGCGGAATCGTCGTCGTGTTCCCCCGGGTGATCTTTTTGGAGAGCCGGGCGATCCTGATTGAATGTTAGTCGAATCTGGCTGATTGCATGCATGGAAAGAAAGGTTCGTCAGTTGTTCAAATACAGTGGTGGGGGCGGTTATGGACGATTTCAACTCCGACCGCCCGGTCACCTTGACTATCGGCAAAACGGTGTTACAACCAATAGAGCCCACAGTGGGTAAAAAAGGTCCGCGGAGTCAATCTTATTTCGAGATTCGACTGCGGATGTACTTGATGATACTCCAGTGATGGAGTCTGTTGCAGAGGGATATGGGTATGTCAGGCGTCAAGGACACAGTGCCAGACAAAGGCACTGTAAAAGGTAAGGTCAAATGGTTCAACAATGCCAAGGGTTATGGATTCATCAACAAGGAAGGTGATAGCGAAGACCTCTTCGCCCATTATTCGGCCATCCAGATGGACGGTTATAGAACCCTGAAAGCCGGCCAAGCGGTCGTCTTTGACATCATCCAGGGACCCAAGGGTCTGCATGCCATCAACATCGGCACACCCGAGGACGCTCAGGCAGTCCCCGCGCCCGCCGCGCAGCAGACCGTTACGGCTTAAACCGGTACACGTCATCCAGTCATAAAAAAACCGCCCGACTCAATCACTTGAATCGGGCGGTTTTTGTCGTGCGTGAACTCGCTTACATGTGCGAGATCAGCGCATCACCGAACGCAGAAGAAGACAGCAGCTTCGCGCCTTCCATCAGACGGTGGAAGTCATAGGTCACGGTCTTGGCGGAAATCGCGCCGTTGGTGCCCTTGATGATCAGATCGGCCGCTTCGGTCCAGCCCATGTGGCGCAGCATCATCTCGGCGGACAGGATCAGCGAACCCGGGTTGACCTGGTCCTTGCCGGCGTACTTCGGCGCAGTACCGTGGGTCGCTTCGAACATCGCGATGGTGTCGGACAGGTTGGCACCAGGCGCAATGCCGATACCACCCACTTCCGCCGCCAGAGCGTCAGAGAGATAGTCACCGTTCAGGTTCAGGGTCGCGATCACATCGTACTCGGCCGGGCGCAGCAGGATCTGCTGAAGCATGGCGTCGGCGATGGCGTCCTTGACGATGACGTTCTTGCCGGTTTTCGGGTTCTTGAACTGCATCCACGGACCGCCGTCGAGCAGGGTCGCGCCGAATTCTTCAGCGGCCACTTCGTAGGCCCATTCCTTGAAGGCACCTTCGGTGAACTTCATGATGTTGCCTTTGTGCACGATGGTCAGCGAGTCGCGGTCGTTGTCGACCACATACTGCAACGCCTTGCGCGCCAGACGCTTGGTGCCTTGCAGCGAGACTGGCTTGATGCCGATACCGCAGTTTTCGTCAAAACGAATCTTGGTGACGCCCATTTCATCTTTGAGGAACTTGATGACCTTGGTCGCTTCCGGCGAACCGGCTTTCCATTCGATACCGGCGTAGATGTCTTCCGAGTTCTCACGGAAAATCGTCATGTCGACGTCGCCTGGCTTCTTGACCGGGCTAGGCACGCCTTCGAACCAGCGCACCGGGCGCAGGCACACATAAAGGTCGAGTTGCTGACGCAGGGCCACGTTCAGGGAACGGATGCCGCCGCCGACCGGAGTCGTCAGAGGGCCCTTGATGGAAACCACGTAATCCTTGACCGCGTCCAGGGTTTCCTGAGGCAGCCAGGTGTCCTGGTCGTAAACCTGAGTCGCTTTTTCCCCGGCGTAGACTTCCATCCAGGAAATTTTGCGCTCGCCGCCGTAAGCCTTCTTAACAGCAGCATCGACAACCTTGATCATGACCGGGCTGATATCAACGCCAATACCATCGCCTTCGATGAAGGGGATGATCGGGTTGTTAGGAACATTGAGAGAATGGTCCGCGTTGACGGTGATTTTGTCGCCGACTGCTGGAACCTGAATCTTCTTGTATCCCATGCTGAACTCCATTGTTTGGATTGAACATCTGGCTTCGTTCGAGCGTACCCCAGTTAAATCGGCACGCAAACCCTATGTTCCATCCATCTGCCGCAAAGCTGCACAGTTCGCGACGTACAAGTCTGAAAGCAAAGGGAAAAGCGCCAAACTCAAGCACGGTGCAAGACTCTACGCCCCACTCGCCCCTGCGACCTTTAGACCAATGGACGAGAATCGTTGCATATGAACCATCGGCAGATTGCCAGCTACCTATGTATAATGCCGCCCGCTGACCACAGAGTCACGACGGCCAACCTTTCTACTACAAGGCTTTGGGCCCGAAAAAGCCGGATTGTTACCGCAGTCCACCCGCTTGACGCTCGACCGATGCACCCAACATCACCGCAAAGAAACCTCGACATTCGGCTCATGGATGACTTTGAACGAACGCGCTTACCCGGCGCTCCTCGAGTTTCTGCGCACGCTTTAGCAAAGAAGAGAGAGTTAATCCGAATATGCCCACCCGCTCGAAGATCATCTATACCTTCACCGACGAAGCTCCCGCCCTCGCCACCTATTCACTGTTGCCTATCGTAGAAGCGTTCACCGCTTCGGCTGATATCGCCGTGGAAACCCGCGATATCTCTCTTGCAGGGCGCATCCTGGCCAGCTTCCCCGAGCAATTGGGTGACAAAGCCGTAGCCGACCACCTCGCCGAACTGGGCGACCTGGCCGTTACGCCTGAAGCCAACATCATCAAGCTGCCGAACATCAGCGCCTCGGTTCCGCAACTGCAAGCCGCGATCAAAGAGCTGCAAGCCCAGGGCTTCGCCCTGCCGGACTACCCGGAAACCGTGACCACCGACGCCGACAAGCTCGCCAAGTCGCGTTACGACAAGATCAAGGGCAGCGCCGTGAACCCGGTGCTGCGCGAAGGCAACTCCGATCGTCGTGCACCGCTGTCGGTCAAGAACTATGCACGCAAGCACCCGCACAAAATGGGCGCCTGGGCTGCGGACTCCAAGTCCCACGTCGCGCACATGAGCACCGGCGATTTCTACGGCAGCGAAAAAGCTGCCCTGATCGACGCCGCTGACGCCGTCAAAATCGAACTGATCGCTCAAGACGGCACCACCACCACCGTCCTGAAAGAAAAAACCACCGTGCAATCCGGTGAGATCCTCGATTGTGCGGTACTGAGCAAAAACGCCCTGCGCAGCTTCATCGCGGCCGAGATCGAAGACGCCAAGCAAAAAGGCGTGCTGCTGTCGGTTCACCTGAAAGCCACCATGATGAAGGTCTCCGACCCGATCATGTTCGGCCAGATCGTTGCCGAGTTCTATAAAGACGCACTGGCCAAGCACGCTGACGTGCTGGCACAGATCGGCTTCAACCTGAACAACGGCATCGGCGACCTGTACGCTCGCATCAAGGCCCTGCCGGCTGAGCAGCAAGCGCAGATCGAAGCAGACATCCAGGCGGTCTACGCCGCTCGTCCGTCGTTGGCCATGGTCAACTCCGACAAAGGCATCACCAACCTGCACGTGCCGAGCGACGTGATCGTCGACGCCTCGATGCCGGCAATGATCCGTGACTCCGGCAAGATGTGGGGCACTGACGGTCAGCTGCACGACACCAAGGCGGTGATCCCGGATCGCTGCTACGCCACCATCTACCAGGCGGTCATCGAAGACTGCAAGGTAAACGGCGCTTTCGATCCGACCACCATGGGCAGCGTGCCAAACGTTGGCCTGATGGCGAAAAAAGCCGAAGAGTACGGCTCGCACGACAAAACTTTCCAGATCAAGGCCAACGGCGTGGTTCGGGTTTCCGACGGCGCTGGCCGCACCCTGCTGGAACAGTCGGTTGAAGCCGGCGACATCTTCCGCATGTGCCAGACAAAAGACGCGCCGATCCAGGACTGGGTCAAACTCGCCGTCAACCGCGCTCGCGCAAGCGCCACGCCAGCGATTTTCTGGCTGGACCCGATGCGCGCCCACGACGGCGTAGTGATCGAGAAAGTTCAGGCTTACCTGAAGGATCACGACACGTCCGGCCTGGACATCCGCATCATGTCGCCCGTCGACGCGATGGCCTTCACCCTGGGCCGCACTCGCGAAGGCAAGGACACCATCTCGGTGACCGGCAACGTATTGCGCGACTACCTGACCGACCTGTTCCCGATCATGGAACTGGGCACCAGCGCCAAGATGCTGTCGATCGTTCCGCTGATGAATGGCGGCGGTCTGTTCGAAACCGGCGCCGGCGGTTCGGCACCGAAGCACGTTCAGCAACTGCTGGAAGAAAACTTCCTGCGCTGGGACTCCCTGGGCGAGTTCCTGGCCCTGGCCGCTTCCCTCGAGCACCTGGGCGTCACGTACAACAACCCTAAGGCGCTGGTACTGGCCAAGACCCTGGATCAGGCTACCGGCCAGTTCCTGGACAACAACAAGTCGCCATCGCGTAAAGTCGGCAACATCGACAACCGCGGCAGCCACTTCTACCTGGCGCTGTACTGGGCTCAAGCCCTGGCTGCCCAGACCGAAGACGCTGCACTGCAAGCGCAGTTCGGCGAACTGGCCAAAACCCTGGCCGAGAACGAAGCAACCATCGTTGCCGAACTCAACGCCGTTCAGGGCAAGCCAGTAGACATCGGCGGTTACTACCACGCCAATGCCGAGCTGATCAGCAAGGCCATGCGCCCGAGCAACACCTTCAACGCCGCGATCGCTGCGCTGGTTTAAGGTTGTAAGGATGTAAAGAAGCCCCGGCCCAGTGCCGGGGTTTCTGTTTCTGACTTTTACACAGTTCCAATGTGAACACTGGACCAATGTGGGAGCGGGCTTGCTCGCGAATGCGGTTTATCATTCAACATCTTTATTGACTGACCCACCGCATTCGCGAGCAAGCCCGCTCCCACAGGGTCCGTGCTTCACTATTCAAAATTCAAGGAAGTCTTATGGATTGGGTACCCCACATTACCGTCGCGACCATCGTCGAAGACAACGACCGTTTCCTGATGGTCGAAGAAACCAAGCACGGACGAACGGTGCTCAACCAGCCCGCCGGCCACCTCGACCCGGACGAAACCCTGATCGAAGCCGCCGTGCGCGAAACCCTGGAAGAAACCGGCTGGGACGTCGAACCTACCGGCGTGGTGGGCATTTACCTCTACACCGCCCCCAGCAACGGCGTGACCTATCAACGGGTCTGCTTCACCGCAAAACCGCTCAAGCATCACCCTGATTATCAGCTGGATGACGGCATCGTCGGCGCGAAATGGCTGACGCGTGACGAATTGCTGGCACAACGCGCAAACTGGCGCAGTGAGTTGATCATCCGCTGTATCGATGATTATCTGGACGGTAAACACTTCGGTCTCGAACTGATCCGCCCTTCTCTTTAGCCTTGCGGGCTTCGGCCTGTTAGAATCGCGTCCTTTTTCAAGACACTCATTGAATCCCTATGCGTGATCCAGCCCCGTCTGACACACAAAAGAAGCGCGTTATTGTCGGCATGTCCGGCGGCGTGGACTCTTCCGTTTCCGCTCTCCTGCTGATCGAGCAGGGTTATGAGGTGGAAGGCCTGTTCATGAAGAACTGGGAAGAAGACGATGGAACGGAGTATTGCACCGCCATGGACGACCTGGCGGACGCTCAAGCCGTGTGCGACAAGATTGGCATCAAGCTGCACACCGCCAACTTCGCCGCCGAGTACTGGGACAACGTGTTCGAGCACTTCCTGGCCGAATACAAGGCCGGTCGCACGCCGAACCCGGACATCCTCTGCAACCGCGAGATCAAGTTCAAGGCGTTCCTTGACTACGCCATGGTGCTCGGCGCCGACCTGATCGCCACCGGTCACTACGTGCGCCGCCGCGACATCGATGGCCGCACCGAGTTGCTCAAGGGCCTGGACCCGAACAAGGACCAGAGTTACTTCCTGCACGCCGTCGGCGGTGAACAGATCGCCAAGACCCTGTTCCCGGTCGGCGAACTGGAAAAGCCCGAGGTGCGCGCGATTGCCGAGAAACACGAACTCGCCACCGCGAAGAAAAAGGATTCCACCGGGATCTGCTTTATCGGCGAACGCCGCTTCAGCGACTTCCTCAAGCAGTACCTGCCAGCCCAACCGGGCGAGATCAAGACCACCGAAGGTGAAGTCATCGGCCGTCACCACGGCTTGATGTATCACACCATCGGTCAGCGTCAGGGCCTGGGCATCGGCGGCTTGAAAGACGCCAGCGACGAGCCGTGGTACGTGCTGATCAAGGACCTGGAGCACAACGAGCTGATCGTCGGCCAGGGCAATGACCATCCGTACCTGTTCTCCCGCGCCCTGCTCGCCTCGGACATCTATTGGGTCAACCCGATCGATCTGAGCGAGCCGCGCAAGTTGACCGCCAAGGTTCGTTATCGCCAAAGCGATCAACCCTGCACGCTGGAAAAAACCGCCACCGGTTATCGCGCAACCTTCGATGACCCGCAGCGCGCGGTCACCCCGGGCCAGTCCGTGGTGTTCTATGACGGTGAAATCTGCCTGGGCGGCGGCGTGATTGAAGTCGCAGAGCCATGGAGCAGCAAGGCATGAACCCCACTCAGGAGCAACTGACGGCGCTGGGCGGCGTGTTTCTCGCCGCCGTCCTCGTCGACAAGATTGCCAAGACCGGCCAGACCACCGAAGCCGGCCTGACCTGTATGCTCGGCAGCCTGCTGATCCGCGACCCCAAGGACACCTTGGAAGTGTACGGCGGCGACGACCTCAATTTGCGCGAAGGCTACCGCGCATTGATCGGCGCCCTGGAACGCGACCCGAGCACCCTGCAGCGCGAACCGCTGCGCTACGCCCTGGCCATGCTGGGACTGGAGCGTCAGCTGGCCAAGCGCAACGACATGCTCGATGTAATCGGCAAGCGTTTGCCGCAGATTCAATCCCAGGTCGAACACTTCGGCCCGGCCCACGAAAACGTGATTGCGGCCTGCGGTGCGTTGTACCAGGACACCCTGAGCACCTTGCGCCAACGGATTCAGGTCCACGGCGACATGCGCAATCTGCAGCAACCGAGCAACGCCTCGAAAATCCGCGCCCTGTTGCTGGCCGGGATTCGTTCGGCGCGCCTGTGGCGGCAGTTGGGCGGTCATCGCTGGCAATTGGTGATCAGCCGTCGCAAGTTGCTCAAAGAGCTTTACCCGCTGATGCGCAGCAGCTGAACCGCGCCCGCAACACCGCTTTAGATCTGTAACGCGTAATACGCCGGTCAGTTGGCAGCGGACCGGCGGAATTTTTCATGTATGATACGCGCCCCATTTCGTTGCCCGACTGTCCGAGAACACCCCATGCAGCTTTCTTCGCTCACTGCGGTTTCCCCTGTTGACGGCCGCTACGCCGGCAAAACCCAGGCCCTGCGCCCAATTTTCAGCGAGTACGGCCTGATCCGTGCTCGCGTTCTGGTTGAAGTGCGCTGGCTCCAGCGTCTGGCCGCTCACCCAGGCATCAGCGAAGTGCCGGCGTTCTCCGCCGAAGCCAACGCGGTGCTGAACACCCTGGCGGAAAACTTCGCTCTGGAGCACGCCGAGCGTGTCAAAGAGATCGAGCGCACCACCAACCACGACGTCAAAGCCATCGAATACCTGCTCAAAGAGCAAGCGGCCAAGCTGCCGGAACTGGCCGCTGTCAGCGAATTCATCCACTTTGCCTGCACCAGCGAGGACATCAACAACCTGTCCCACGCCCTGATGCTGCGCGAAGGCCGTGATGACGTGATGCTGCCGCTGATGCGCCAGACCTGCGACGCCATCCGCGAACTGGCCATCCGTTTCGCCGACGTGCCGATGCTGTCGCGCACTCACGGTCAACCGGCCTCGCCGACCACCTTGGGCAAAGAACTGGCGAACGTGGTTTACCGTCTGGAGCGTCAGATCGCTCAAGTCGCAGCCGTTCCGCTGCTGGGCAAGATCAACGGTGCTGTCGGCAACTACAACGCTCACATCTCTGCCTACCCGGAAATCGACTGGGAAGAAAACGCCCGCGCCTTCATCGAAGACGAGCTGGGCCTGGGCTTCAACCCGTACACCACGCAGATCGAACCGCACGACTACATCGCCGAGCTGTTCGACGCGATCGCGCGCTTCAACACCATCCTGATCGACTTCGACCGCGACATCTGGGGCTACATCTCCCTGGGTTATTTCAAACAGCGCACCATCGCTGGCGAAATCGGTTCGTCGACCATGCCGCACAAGGTCAACCCGATCGACTTCGAAAACTCCGAAGGCAACCTGGGCATCGCCAACGCATTGTTCCAGCACCTGGCGAGCAAACTGCCGATCTCCCGCTGGCAGCGCGACCTGACCGACTCCACCGTCCTGCGCAACCTCGGTGTCGGCTTCGCCCACAGCGTGATCGCGTACGAAGCCAGCCTCAAAGGCATCAGCAAACTGGAGCTCAATGCTCAGAAGATCGCTGCTGACCTGGACGCGTGCTGGGAAGTATTGGCCGAGCCGATCCAGACCGTGATGCGTCGCTACAACATCGAAAACCCGTACGAAAAACTGAAAGAGTTGACCCGTGGCAAGGGCATCAGCCCTGAAGCACTGCAAACTTTCATCGACGGCCTGGACATGCCAGCCGCCGCCAAGGCCGAGCTGAAATTGCTCACCCCGGCGAACTACATCGGTAACGCTGTGGCGCAAGCCAAACGCATCTGATCGACCGTTTTACCCGTTTGAGACGCCCGGCAGCGCCGGGCGTTTTTTATTCCCGTCTGAAAAGTGCTTTTTTTCAATAGGTTACACATGAATCCTGACATTCCTCTTCAACTTCTGGGCGGCATCACGGCGCGCGAATTCCTGCGTGACTACTGGCAGAAAAAGCCTCTGCTGATCCGCCAGGCGATCCCTGATTTCGAAAGCCCGATCGATCCAGACGAACTGGCCGGCCTGGCGCTGGAAGAAGAAGTTGAATCGCGCCTGGTGATCGAGCACGGCGAGCGTCCTTGGGAAATGCGCCGCGGCCCGTTCGCCGAAGACGAGTTCAGCAAGTTGCCGGAAACCGAGTGGACTCTGCTGGTTCAAGCGGTCGACCAGTTCGTGCCGGAAGTCGGCGAGTTGCTGGAGCAATTCCGCTTCCTGCCGAGCTGGCGCGTCGACGACGTGATGATCAGCTTCGCCGCCCCGGGTGGCAGCGTCGGTCCGCACTTCGATAACTACGATGTGTTCCTGCTGCAAGGTCACGGCAAGCGCAACTGGAAGATCGGCCAGATGTGCGACTCCGAGAGCAAGCTACTGCCACACGCGGACCTGCGCATCCTCGCCGACTTCGAAGCCACCGATGAGTGGGTTCTGGAACCAGGCGACATGCTCTACCTGCCGCCGCGCCTGGCCCATTGTGGCGTTGCGGTTGATGACTGCATGACCTACTCGGTCGGCTTCCGCGCCCCGAGCGCCTCTGAAGTGCTGACTCACTTCACCGACTTCCTCAGCCAGTTCCTGACCGATGAAGAGCGCTACACCGATGCCGACGCCGTGCCGGCGGTCGATCCACACCAGATTCAGCACGACGCCCTCGATCGCCTGAAAGCGTTGCTGGCCGAGCACATGAGTGATGAGCGCCTGCTGCTGACCTGGTTCGGCCAGTACATGACCGAGCCGCGCTACCCGGAACTGGTGGTCGGCCCGGAAGAAGTCGAAGAAGAAGACTTCCTCGCCAGCCTCGAACAAGGCGCTGTGCTGATCCGCAACCCGAGCGCGCGCATGGCCTGGTCTGAAGTCGATGATGACCTGCTGCTGTTCGCCAGCGGCCAGAGTCGTTACCTGCCGGGCAAACTGCGGGAGCTGCTGAAATTGATCTGCGCCGCCGACGCCCTGCACACCGACAACCTCGGTGACTGGCTGAGCGACGAAGACGGCCGCGGCCTGCTGTGCGAGCTGGTCAAGCAGGGCAGCCTGGGGTTTGCTGATGAATAAAATCCACGTTCGTGTCGCAGACTGGCAAAAGGATAACGCCGAGATACGGCGCATTCGTGAGACGGTGTTCATTGCCGAGCAATCCGTTCCGCCTGAGCTGGAATGGGATGCCGATGACGCAACGGCGGTGCATTTCCTGGCCTTCGAAGGCGACTTTCCGATTGGCACCGCCCGCCTGCTGCCCGATGGGCATGTTGGCCGGGTCTCGGTGCTGAAAGACTGGCGAGGCTTGAAAGTAGGTGATGCGCTGATGCAAGCAGTGATCGGTGAAGCCGAGAAGTGCGGGCTGAAGCAGCAGATGCTGAGCGCACAGGTCCAGGCCACGGCGTTCTATGAGCGCCTGGGCTTTAGCCTGGTCAGTGAGGAATTCCTGGAAGCCGGGATTCCGCATGTGGACATGGTGCGGCACTCGGCTTGAGACCGAGTCGCACCCTTCGCGGGCAAGCCTCGCTCCTACAGGATTTATGCTGAACCTGTTGTTGCGAGGCTTGCCCGCGGAGGCGGCCTAAAGAACACACAAAACGCCCCGCCATCCCCGGATGCCGGGGCGTTTTGCTGTCTACGATTCAACTTGCCCCACGCCGGGCCGACAAACTGGCAATATCAACACTTCAAGATGTCGGAGATAACGGATATGTCCCTACGCACCCTGCTCACCACGCTGCTGCTGACGTGCAGTTTTTCAGCCATGGCAGCCACCGAGATCGTGCCCCTGAACTACCGCACCAGTGCCGATATGCTCCCCATGGCGCAAGATTTCATTGGCAAGGACGGCCAGGTAAGCGCCTACGGCAACCAGCTGATCGTCAATGCCGAACAGCGCAAGATCGACGAACTTAAGGCTCTTGTTGCACAACTCGACGTTGCCGCCAAGCGCCTGCTGATCACCGTCGACACCAACGAAAACAACTTCCAGGGCGACCAGGGTTACTCGGTCAACGGCGCCAAGCCGAGCCAGACACGCATCATCAATCGCAGCACCGACACCCGCGATGGCGGCATCCAGCAGATTCAAGCCAGTGAAGGTACACCGGCGCTGATTCAGGTCGGCCAGAGCGTACCGCTCACCAGCACTCAGACTGATTCCTACGGTGATCTGCGCAGCCAGACCGAGTACCGCAACGTCACCCAGGGCTTCTACGTCACCGCCAGCGTCACCGGCGACATCGTTCACCTGGCGATCACCACAAACCGTGACCGTTTGAGCCAGGAACGCCCCGATGTAGTGAATGTGCAAAGTACCGACACAACTGTCACGGGACGCCTGGGCGAGTGGATCACCCTGGCCGGCGTGAACCGCCAGACTCAAGCCGACAAACAGGGCCTGACCCGCAGCTACTCGACTCAAGGCCGGGATGACATGACCCTGCGGGTGAAAGTCGATACTTTGGACTAAACCACCGAAAACTGACTGATTAGTCGTATTAGACCAAAGATGTAGTGCTTGAAAAAAAGCACTACAAAACGTTTGACGATCGAAAAAAGCAAGGGCATGATGGCCTCGCTCCCGCTAATCAGGGGCCCTGGCAAGGGCCTTCGAGGCGCCGCTCGCATATACCCCGCGAGCCGCTTCGTGTCTGTACCGCCCACAAGGTGTGTTTGACGAGGTTGCCGACTGGAACGAAGTTGTCCCGAGGGACGGAAGCGTAATTAGGTAACCCGGCTCCACACTGAAGTTCGTACCAAGGCCCACGACGCCCGAATGCGCTCGCCAGTTCGCCCTTACCTGCTCACTTCCCCTCGAGCCCATCGTTCATCCCGTCGCCATCCCCGCCGAATCCGACTTGACCACCCAAGCTTCTGGTCAGCGAGCGCATGAATTTTTCACCCAAGAACGACTTTTCATAAAGACGCGACGAGGTTTATCCCCATGGCACTGACACGCGAACAGCAAATTGCAGCCCTCGAAAAAGATTGGGCTGAAAACCCACGCTGGAAAGGCGTGACACGCGCTTACTCCGCTGCTGACGTCGTCCGCCTGCGTGGTTCGGTTCAACCTGAGCACACCTTTGCAAAACTCGGCGCCGAGAAGCTGTGGAACCTGGTGACCCAGGGCGCCAAGCCATCCTTCCGTCCTGATAAAGATTTCGTCAACTGCATGGGCGCCCTGACCGGCGGCCAGGCTGTACAACAAGTCAAAGCCGGTATCCAGGCGATCTACCTGTCGGGCTGGCAGGTTGCTGCGGACAACAACTCCGCCGAATCGATGTACCCGGACCAGTCGCTGTACCCGGTGGATTCGGTTCCAACCGTGGTCAAGCGCATCAACAACTCGTTCCGTCGGGCTGACCAGATCCAGTGGAAAGCCGGCAAAGGCCCGGGCGACGAAGGTTACATCGACTACTTCGCCCCGATCGTGGCTGACGCTGAAGCCGGTTTTGGCGGCGTTCTGAACGCTTACGAGCTGATGAAGAGCATGATCGAAGCAGGCGCCGCCGGCGTTCACTTCGAAGACCAACTGGCTTCCGTGAAAAAATGCGGCCACATGGGCGGCAAGGTACTGGTTCCTACCCAGGAAGCGGTACAGAAGCTGACCGCTGCCCGCCTGGCAGCTGACGTTGCCGGCACACCGACCATCATTTTGGCTCGTACCGACGCTAACGCGGCTGACCTGCTGACTTCCGATTGCGACCCATACGACCAGCCGTTCGTAACTGGCGAACGCACCCAGGAAGGTTTCTACAAAGTGCGCGCCGGCCTGGACCAGGCGATCGCTCGCGGCCTGGCTTACGCTCCGTATGCCGACCTGATCTGGTGCGAAACCGCCAAGCCGGATCTGGACGAGGCTCGTCGCTTCGCTGAAGCGATCAAAAAGGAATACCCGGACCAACTGCTGTCGTACAACTGCTCGCCTTCCTTCAACTGGAAGAAAAACCTGGACGACGCGACCATCGCCAAGTTCCAGCGCGAACTGTCCGCCATGGGTTACAAGCACCAGTTCATCACCCTGGCCGGCATTCACAACATGTGGCACAGCATGTTCAACCTGGCGCATGACTACGCCCGCAACGACATGACTGCCTACGTGAAGCTGCAAGAGCAAGAGTTCGCTGACGCTTCCAAGGGTTACACCTTCGTGGCTCACCAGCAGGAAGTGGGCACCGGCTACTTCGACGACATGACCACCGTGATTCAAGGTGGCTCGTCTTCGGTGACCGCGCTGACCGGTTCGACTGAAGAAGAACAGTTCCACTGATCTGCTTCGCCTGAGCTAACGGCCGTTGCGGACCAGATAGAAAGCTAACCGCAACGCCGCACATCTGACGCCCCGACTGGTTCGGGGCGTTTTTTTTTGCCAAGGATTTCATCCTCACCCGTAGGAGCCAGGCTTGCCCGCGAAGAATACGCCTCGGTATCGCAGGCCTACCGCGCCATCGTTCTTCGCGGGCAAGCCTCGCTCCTACGGGGCGGGCTGCGCACTCAAAAACATTGATCCAGAGCGGTACCGCGAGCAAAAAACCGGGGTAAAACGTGCATCGCCGCTACTTGCAGTAAAAGCTATATAAGACAACTTCCCACTCACCTACCTGTTAAACAGTTTAAAAACCAAGCCAAACAATATTGATTATCATTTAGCCGAAACTTTGTTCGTTACATCACCGACAAAACAATATTGATGAAAACCCGGCTAATGCCCGCAATGCATGGGCTGCGGGGCTTTGGAGGTGCGCTATGTCCTTATTCCTATAAATAATTTCGCTATAGGAATTTTACTTGCACGGTGTTGTGCCATAAAATCACCGCGATTGATTGCTGCGACATATCGTCACTGCTTTGTTTCTTTTCAAGCTCAGAGACCTTTGCTCTCTGTTAAGGATTACCAGCATGCCCGAAGCGACAGGACTCATGGCCCACAACTGGGGCTTTGCCATTTTCCTTCTGGGCGTCGTCGGCCTTTGCGCCTTCATGCTCGGCGTTTCCAGCCTCCTCGGGTCAAAAGCCTGGGGCCGCAGTAAAAACGAACCGTTCGAATCCGGCATGCTACCTACAGGTGGCGCCCGCTTGCGGCTCTCAGCCAAATTCTATCTGGTCGCGATGCTCTTCGTGATCTTCGATATCGAAGCCCTCTTTCTCTTTGCCTGGTCTGTGTCCGTCCGCGAAAGCGGCTGGACCGGATTCGTCGAAGCTCTCGTTTTCATAGCAATTCTGTTGGCAGGTCTTGTCTACCTGTTCCGAGTGGGCGCCCTTGACTGGGCTCCGGAAGCTCGTCGCAAGCGGCAGGCGAAGCTGAAACAATGAGGCTTTGGCAATGCAATACAATCTCACCAGGATCGACCCCGATGCTCCTAACGAGCAGTATCCGATTGGCGAACGGGAAACCGTTTCCGATCCGTTAGAAGATCAAGTCCACAAAAACATCTTCATGGGCAAGCTCGAAGACGTGCTTAACGGCACAGTCAACTGGGGGCGCAAGAACTCCCTGTGGCCGTATAACTTCGGTCTTTCGTGCTGCTACGTGGAAATGACCACCGCCTTCACGGCGCCCCACGACATCGCGCGCTTTGGCGCCGAGGTTATCCGGGCATCGCCGCGCCAGGCGGATTTCATGGTTATCGCCGGTACCTGCTTCATCAAGATGGCGCCGATCATTCAGCGTCTCTACGAGCAAATGCTCGAACCTAAATGGGTTATCTCCATGGGTTCGTGCGCCAACTCCGGTGGCATGTACGACATCTACTCTGTCGTTCAAGGGGTGGACAAGTTCCTGCCCGTGGACGTCTACGTGCCTGGCTGCCCGCCCCGCCCTGAAGCTTTTCTGCAAGGCTTGATGCTCTTGCAAGAGTCGATTGGACAGGAGCGTCGTCCGCTTTCCTGGGTCGTCGGTGATCAAGGCGTGTACCGCGCCGAGATGCCTTCGCAAAAGGAACAGCGCCGCGAACAGCGAATCGCAGTCACCAACCTGCGCAGCCCCGACGAAGTCTGATCCAGATCTGCTTCTTTTATAGAACGAGAAACTGGCTTCATTCTTTACGTTGACCGAAAGCGATAAATAACCATGACTACAGGCAGTGCTCTGTACATCCCGCCTTATAAGGCAGACGACCAGGATGTGGTCGTCGAACTGAATAACCGTTTTGGCCCCGAGGCGTTCACCGCCCAGCCTACCCGCACCGGCATGCCGGTGCTTTGGGTTGCCCGTGCCAAACTCGTCGAAGTCCTGACCTTCCTGCGCAACCTGCCCAAGCCATACGTCATGCTCTATGACCTGCACGGCGTGGACGAGCGTCTGCGCACCAAGCGTCAAGGGCTACCAAGCGGCGCTGACTTCACTGTGTTCTATCACTTGATGTCGATCGAACGTAATAGTGACGTCATGATCAAGGTCGCCTTGTCCGAGAGCGACCTTAGCGTGCCGACCGTGACCGGTATCTGGCCGAACGCCAACTGGTACGAGCGTGAAGTGTGGGACATGTACGGCATCAACTTTGCCGGTCACCCGCACCTGACCCGCATCATGATGCCGCCGACCTGGGAAGGTCACCCGCTGCGCAAGGACTTCCCGGCCCGCGCCACCGAGTTCGACCCGTTCAGCCTGACCCTGGCCAAGCAACAGCTCGAGGAAGAAGCCGCGCGCTTCAAGCCTGAAGACTGGGGCATGAAGCGTTCCGGTGCGAACGAGGACTACATGTTCCTCAACCTCGGTCCTAACCACCCTTCTGCGCACGGTGCGTTCCGCATCATCCTGCAGCTGGACGGTGAAGAGATCGTCGATTGCGTGCCGGACGTTGGCTACCACCACCGTGGTGCCGAGAAGATGGCCGAGCGTCAGTCCTGGCACAGCTTCATTCCGTACACCGACCGTATCGACTACCTCGGCGGCGTGATGAACAACCTGCCCTACGTGCTCTCGGTCGAGAAGCTGGCCGGCATCAAGGTGCCCGAGAAGGTCGACGTCATCCGCATCATGATGGCCGAGTTCTTCCGGATCACCAGCCACCTGCTGTTCCTGGGGACTTATATCCAGGACGTCGGCGCCATGACCCCGGTGTTCTTCACCTTCACCGACCGTCAGAAGGCGTACACGGTGATCGAAGCCATTACCGGTTTCCGTCTGCACCCGGCCTGGTACCGCATCGGCGGCGTCGCGCACGACCTGCCGCGCGGCTGGGAAAAACTGGTGAAAGACTTCGTCGAGTGGATGCCAAAGCGTCTGGACGAATACCAGAAAGCCGCACTGGACAACAGCATCCTCAAGGGTCGGACCATCGGCGTCGCCGCCTACAACACCAAAGAAGCCTTCGAATGGGGCGTCACCGGTGCAGGCCTGCGTTCGACCGGTTGCGACTTCGACCTGCGTAAAGCGCGCCCGTACTCCGGTTACGAGAACTTCGAATTCGAAGTGCCGCTGGCCGTCAATGGCGATGCCTACGATCGTTGCATCGTGCGCGTCGAAGAAATGCGCCAGAGCATCAAGATCATCGAGCAGTGCATGCGCAACATGCCGGAAGGCCCGTACAAGGCGGATCACCCGCTGACCACACCGCCGCCGAAAGAACGCACGCTGCAGCACATCGAGACCCTGATCACGCACTTCCTGCAAGTTTCGTGGGGCCCGGTCATGCCGGCCAACGAATCCTTCCAGATGATTGAAGCGACCAAGGGCATCAACAGTTATTACCTGACGAGCGATGGCGGCACCATGAGCTACCGCACCCGGATTCGCACCCCAAGCTTCCCGCACCTGCAGCAGATCCCTTCGGTGATCAAAGGCAGCATGGTCGCGGACTTGATCGCGTACCTGGGTAGTATCGATTTCGTTATGGCCGACGTGGACCGCTAAGCATGAACAGCACGCTTATCCAGACAGACCGTTTCACCTTGAGTGAAACCGAGCGCTCGGCCATCGAGCACGAGCTGCATCACTACGAAGACCCGCGCGCGGCGTCGATCGAAGCCTTGAAGATCGTCCAGAAGGAACGTGGCTGGGTGCCTGATGGCGCGCTCTACGCCATCGGCGAGATCCTCGGCATCCCGGCCAGCGACGTTGAAGGCGTGGCGACGTTCTATAGCCAGATCTTCCGCCAACCTGTCGGTCGTCACATCATTCGCGTCTGCGACAGCATGGTTTGCTACATCGGCGGCCATGAATCGGTAGTCAGCGAAATCCAGAGCAATCTGGGCATCGGCCTGGGTCAGACCACCGCCGACGGTCGTTTCACCCTGCTGCCGGTCTGCTGCCTCGGCAACTGCGACAAGGCGCCGGCGTTGATGATCGACGACGACACTTTCGGTGATGTGCAGCCTGCCGGCGTTGCCAAATTGCTCGAGGGCTACGTATGACCCTGACTTCCTTCGGTCCTGCCAACCGCATCAAGCGTTCGGCCGAGACTCACCCGCTGACCTGGCGTCTGCGCGACGACGGCGAAGCTGTCTGGCTCGACGAATACCAGGCCAAGAACGGCTACGCGGCTGCGCGCAAAGCCTTCGCCGACATGGCTCAGGACGACATCGTCCAGACCGTGAAAGACGCCGGCCTTAAAGGTCGCGGCGGTGCTGGCTTCCCCACAGGCGTGAAGTGGGGCCTGATGCCCAAAGACGAATCCATCAACATCCGTTACCTGCTGTGCAACGCGGACGAGATGGAACCGAACACCTGGAAAGACCGCATGCTGATGGAGCAACTGCCCCATCTGCTGATCGAAGGCATGCTGATCAGTGCTCGCGCGCTGAAAACCTACCGTGGCTACATCTTCCTGCGTGGCGAATACACCACCGCCGCCAAGCACCTCAACCGTGCCGTGGAAGAAGCCAAGGCAGCGGGCCTGCTGGGCAAGAACATCCTGGGCAGCGGCTTCGACTTCGAGCTGTTCGTCCACACCGGCGCCGGGCGTTACATCTGCGGTGAAGAAACCGCACTGATCAACTCCCTCGAAGGCCGCCGCGCCAATCCGCGCTCCAAGCCGCCCTTCCCTGCCGCCGTTGGCGTGTGGGGCAAGCCGACTTGCGTGAACAACGTTGAAACCCTGTGCAACGTGCCGGCGATCATTGCCGACGGCGTTGACTGGTACAAATCGTTGGCGCGCGAAGGCAGTGAAGACATGGGCACCAAGCTCATGGGCTTCTCCGGCAAGGTCAAGAACCCGGGCCTGTGGGAATTGCCGTTCGGCGTTACCGGTCGCGAGTTGTTCGAAGACTACGCCGGCGGCATGCGCGATGGCTTCAAGCTCAAGGCCTGGCAGCCAGGCGGCGCCGGTACCGGCTTCCTGTTGCCGGAACACCTGGACGCACAAATGTACGCCGGCGGCATCGCCAAAGTGGGCACCCGGATGGGTACCGGCCTGGCCATGGCGGTGGATGACAGCGTCAACATGGTTTCCTTGCTGCGCAACATGGAAGAGTTTTTCTCCCGCGAGTCGTGTGGTTTCTGCACCCCGTGCCGTGACGGTCTGCCTTGGAGCGTCAAGCTGCTGCGTGCGATCGAGAACGGTGAAGGGCAAGCCGGCGATATCGAGACCCTGCTGGGTCTGGTCGGTTTCCTCGGCCCTGGCAAGACCTTCTGTGCTCACGCACCGGGCGCCGTGGAGCCATTGGGCAGCGCAATCAAATACTTCCGCCATGAGTTCGAAGCCGGCATCGCGCCTACCAGCGCCGCCGTCCCGCCTCTGGCAAGGCCGATCGTAGTCGGCGCGTAAACGCTTAAAAAGGCGAAGGGTCCGTGCCCTTCGCTTTGTCGTGTGATGACGCCGTAAACGGCTGTGTTGATTCACGCGAATAACAAGATTCCATTAGCCACGCCCGCTGACACCGGGCCAACGAAGAACTTTGAACCATGGCCACTATCCACGTAGACGGCAAAGAGCTCGAAGTCGATGGGGCAGACAACCTGTTACAGGCATGTCTGTCGCTAGGCCTCGATATCCCTTATTTCTGCTGGCACCCAGCCCTAGGCAGCGTTGGCGCTTGCCGCCAGTGCGCGGTCAAGCAGTACACCGACGCCAACGACACCCGTGGTCGGATCGTCATGTCCTGCATGACCCCGGCCACCGACGGCAGCTGGATCTCCATCGAAGACGAAGAGGCGAAAGTATTCCGCGCCAGCGTCGTCGAATGGCTGATGACCAACCACCCTCACGACTGCCCGGTCTGTGAAGAAGGCGGTCACTGCCACCTGCAAGACATGACCGTGATGACCGGCCACAATGAGCGCCGTTATCGTTTCACCAAGCGTACCCACCAGAACCAGCAACTGGGTCCGTTCATTTCCCATGAAATGAACCGCTGCATCGCTTGCTACCGCTGCGTGCGCTTCTATAAGGATTACGCCGGCGGCACCGACCTCGGTGTATTCGGCGCCCACGACAACGTGTACTTCGGTCGCGTTGAAGACGGCACCCTCGAAAGCGAGTTTTCCGGCAACCTTACCGAGGTCTGCCCGACCGGTGTATTCACCGACAAGACTCACTCCGAACGCTACAACCGCAAGTGGGACATGCAGTTCTCGCCGAGCATCTGCCATGGCTGCTCCAGCGGTTGCAACATCTCCCCGGGCGAACGCTACGGTGAACTGCGTCGTATCGAAAACCGCTTCAACGGTTCGGTCAACCAGTACTTCCTGTGCGACCGTGGCCGTTTCGGCTATGGCTACGTCAACCGCGAAGACCGCCCGCGTCAGCCATTGCTGGCCAACGGCGCCAAGCTGAGCCTCGACGAAGCGCTGGATAAAGCCGCTGACCTGCTGCGCGGTCGCAACATCGTCGGTATCGGCTCGCCCCGTGCCAGCCTCGAAAGCAACCACGCGTTGCGTGAACTGGTCGGCGCCGAGCACTTCTACTCCGGTATTGAAGCCGCCGAGCTGGAACGTATTCGTCTGGTCATGCAGGTGTTGAAAGACAGCCCGCTGCCGATCCCGAACATGCGCGACATCGAAGACCACGATGCGATCTTCGTCCTCGGCGAAGACCTGACCCAGACCGCTGCCCGTATGGCGCTGTCCCTGCGTCAATCGG
Source organism: Pseudomonas sp. LBUM1669 (assembly GCF_059695705.1). Lineage (NCBI taxonomy): Bacteria > Pseudomonadati > Pseudomonadota > Gammaproteobacteria > Pseudomonadales > Pseudomonadaceae > Pseudomonas > Pseudomonas sp. LBUM1669. The sequence continues at coordinate 4,065,751 of NZ_CP166784.1, forward strand.
TCAAAGGCAAGGCTGAAGACATGGCCGATGCCATGCGCGTTCAGCCGTGGCTCGACGCTGCGGTGAAGAACATCGGTCAGCACGCGCTGAACCCGCTGTTCATCGCAAGCCTGGCTGAAACCAAGCTCGACGACATCGCTGAAGAATGCGTTCACGCCGCCCCAGACGACCTGGCGCGCATCGGTTTCGCCGTGGCTCACGCCCTCGACGCCAGCGCTCCTGCGGTTGAAGGCCTGGATGCTGAAGCCCTCGAACTGGCCAAACGCATCGCCGACGCCCTGCTCGCGGCCAAGCGCCCGCTGATCATTGCCGGCACCTCGTTGGGTTCCAAGGCGCTGATCGAAGCCGCCGCCAACATCGCCAAAGCCTTGAAGCTGCGCGAGAAGAACGGTTCCATCAGCCTGATCGTGCCAGAGGCCAACAGCCTCGGCCTGGCCATGCTCGGCGGCAACTCGGTCGACGACGCGCTGCAAGCGGTGATCGACGGTAAGGCCGACGCTATCGTCGTGCTGGAAAACGATCTGTACACCCGCACCGACAAAGCCCGTGTCGATGCTGCCCTGAACGCCGCGAAAGTGGTGATCGTGGCGGACCATCAGAAGACCGCTACCAGCGATCGCGCGCACCTGGTTCTGCCGGCTGCCAGCTTCGCCGAAGGCGACGGTACGTTGGTCAGCCAGGAAGGCCGCGCCCAGCGCTTCTTCCAGGTGTTCGATCCGAAATACATGGACGCGAGCATCCTGGTTCACGAAGGCTGGCGCTGGCTGCATGCCCTGCGCGCGACCCTGCTGAACCAGCCGATCGACTGGACCCAACTGGACCACGTCACCGCTGCCGTCGCTTCGAGCACGCCGCAACTGGCGCGCATCGTTGACGCTGCACCGTCCGCCGCGTTCCGCATCAAGGGCATGAAGCTGGCACGCGAACCGCTGCGTTACTCCGGTCGTACCGCCATGCGCGCTGACATCAGCGTGCACGAACCGCGTACCCCGCAAGACAACGACACCGCGTTCAACTTCTCGATGGAAGGCTACTCGGGCTCGGTCGAACCGCGTCAGCAAGTACCATTCGCCTGGTCGCCGGGCTGGAACTCGCCGCAAGCCTGGAACAAGTTCCAGGACGAAGTCGGTGGTCACATCCGTGCTGGCGACCCGGGCACCCGCCTGATCGAAAGCACCGGTGATTCGCTGAACTGGTTCGCCAGTGTTCCGCGCGCGTTCAACCCGGCTCCGGGCACCTGGCAGGTCGTGCCGTTCTTCCACCTGCTCGGCAGCGAAGAGACCTCTTCCAAAGCCGCACCGGTTCAAGAACGCATCCCGGCCGCCTACATCGCTTTGGCCAAATCCGAAGCTGATCGTCTGGGTGTCAACGACGGTGCCCTGCTCAGCGTGAACGTAGACGGCCAGACCCTGCGTCTGCCGCTGCGCATCAACGAAGAGCTTGGCGCAGGTCTGGTGGCATTGCCTGCGGGTATCGCCGGCATTCCAGCGGCAATCTTTGGCAAAACCGTTGACGGACTGCAGGAGGCAGCTCAATGACCTGGTTCACGCCTGAAGTGATTGACGTGATCATCGCGGTCCTCAAGGCCATCGTGATTCTGCTCGCCGTGGTGGTGTGCGGCGCGCTGCTGAGCTGGGTCGAGCGTCGTTTGCTCGCCCTCTGGCAGGACCGTTACGGTCCGAACCGCGTCGGCCCGTTCGGCGCGTTCCAGATTGCGGCCGACATGATCAAGATGTTCTTCAAGGAAGACTGGACGCCGCCGTTCGCCGACAAGATGATCTTCACCCTGGCACCCGTAGTCGCCATGAGCGCGCTGCTGATTGCCTTCGCGATCATCCCGATCACCCCGACCTGGGGCGTCGCGGACATCAACATCGGCATCCTGTTCTTCTTCGCCATGGCCGGTCTGTCGGTCTACGCGGTGCTGTTCGCCGGCTGGTCGAGCAACAACAAGTTTGCCCTGCTGGGCAGCTTGCGGGCCTCGGCACAAACCGTGTCGTACGAAGTGTTCATGGGCCTGTCGCTGATGGGCATCGTGATCCAGGTCGGCTCGTTCAACATGCGCGACATCGTTGAATATCAAGCGCAGAACCTGTGGTTCATCATCCCGCAGATCTTCGGTTTCCTGACCTTCTTCATCGCTGGCGTCGCCGTGACTCACCGTCACCCGTTCGACCAGCCGGAAGCAGAACAGGAACTGGCCGACGGTTACCACATTGAATACGCCGGCATGAAATGGGGCATGTTCTTCGTCGGTGAGTACATTGGCATCGTGTTGATTTCGGCGCTGCTGGTGACCCTGTTCTTCGGTGGCTGGCACGGTCCGTTCGGCATTCTGCCGCAGATCCCGTTCATCTGGTTCGCGCTGAAAACCGCGTTCTTCATCATGATCTTCATCCTGCTGCGCGCCTCGATTCCGCGCCCACGGTATGACCAAGTGATGGATTTCAGCTGGAAGTTCTGCCTGCCGCTGACCCTCGTCAACATGCTGGTGACCGCTGCGATCGTGTTGCTCAACACGCCCGCCGTCGCGGCTCAGTGAGGATAGAGAATCATGAAGTACATATTTGACATCGTGCATGGCTTCTTCACCCAGCTTCGCAGCCTGGTGATGATCTTCGGCCATGCCTTCCGCAAGCGCGACACGCTGCAGTACCCGGAAGAAGCCGTGTACCTGCCGCCGCGCTACCGTGGCCGTATCGTCCTGACCCGCGACCCTGATGGCGAAGAGCGTTGTGTAGCCTGCAACCTGTGCGCCGTGGCGTGCCCGGTCGGTTGCATCTCGCTGCAGAAAGCCGAAACCGAAGACGGTCGCTGGTACCCGGACTTCTTCCGCATCAACTTCTCGCGCTGCATCTTTTGCGGCCTCTGCGAGGAAGCCTGCCCGACCACCGCGATCCAGCTGACACCGGATTTCGAGATGGCCGAGTTCAAACGTCAGGACCTGGTGTACGAGAAAGAAGATCTGCTGATCTCCGGCCCCGGCAAAAACCCTGATTACAACTTCTATCGTGTTGCAGGTATGGCGATTGCCGGTAAGCCCAAAGGCGCCGCGCAGAATGAAGCCGAACCGATCAACGTGAAGAGCTTGCTGCCTTAAGGAAGAAAGATGGAATTCGCTTTCTATTTCGCATCGGGTATCGCGGTGGTGTCCACGCTTCGCGTGATCACCAACACCAACCCTGTGCACGCCCTGCTCTACCTGATCATTTCGCTGATTGCCGTGGCGATGACGTTTTTCGCCCTCGGCGCACCGTTTGCCGGTGTGCTGGAAGTGATCGCCTACGCTGGCGCCATCATGGTGCTGTTCGTGTTCGTGGTGATGATGCTCAACCTGGGCCCGGCCTCGGTTCAGCAAGAGCGCGTCTGGCTCAAGCCCGGCATCTGGCTCGGCCCGGTCGTTCTCGGCGCCTTGCTGCTGGCTGAACTGCTGTACGTGCTGTTCAGCCACTCCAGCGGTCAGGCCATCGGCCACACCACCGTAGACGCCAAGGCCGTGGGCATCAGCCTGTTCGGCCCGTACCTGCTGGTGGTCGAACTCGCCTCGATGCTGCTGCTTGCCGCAGCCGTCACGGCGTTCCACTTGGGCCGCAACGAAGCCAAGGAGCAATGACGATGCCTGCTATCCCTTTGGAGCATGGTCTGGCGGTCGCCGGCATCTTGTTCTGCCTCGGTCTGGTCGGCCTGATGGTCCGGCGCAACATTCTTTTCGTGCTGATGAGCCTGGAGATCATGATGAATGCCTCCGCTTTGGCCTTCATCGTCGCCGGTAGCCGCTGGGGTCAGCCGGATGGACAGATCATGTTCATCCTGGTGATCAGCCTGGCAGCCGCCGAGGCCAGTATTGGCCTGGCGATTCTGTTGCAGCTGTATCGCCGCTTCCACACTCTCGATATCGACGCTGCCAGCGAGATGCGCGGATGAATCTTCTCTATCTGACTTTCGTATTCCCTCTCATAGGTTTCCTGCTGCTGTCGTTCTCACGCGGCCGCTTTTCGGAAAACCTGTCGGCGCTGATTGGCGTCGGTTCCATCGGCTTGTCTGCCATCGTCACGGCCTACGTGATCTGGCAATTCAACGTCGCCCCGCCTGAAGGCGGCCACTACACCCAGGTGTTGTGGCAGTGGATGGCCGTTGAAGGCTTTACGCCGAACTTCGCGCTGTACCTGGATGGTCTGTCCGTGACCATGCTCGGTGTTGTCGTCGGCGTCGGCTTCCTGATCCACCTGTTCGCGTCCTGGTACATGCGCGGTGAAGACGGTTACTCGCGCTTCTTCGCCTACACCAACCTGTTTATCGCCAGCATGCTGTTCCTGATCCTGGGCGATAACCTGTTGTTCCTGTACTTCGGCTGGGAAGGCGTGGGCCTGTGCTCGTACCTGTTGATCGGTTTCTACTACAGCAACCGCAACAACGGTAACGCGGCACTCAAAGCCTTTATCGTCACCCGCATCGGCGACGTGTTCATGGCCATCGGCCTGTTCATCCTGTTCCAACAGCTGGGCACGCTGAACATCCAGGAACTGCTGGTGCTGGCACCGCAGAAATTCCAGGTCGGCGACTTCTGGATCGTCCTGGCGACCCTGATGCTGCTGGGCGGCGCTGTCGGTAAATCCGCGCAACTGCCACTGCAAACCTGGCTGGCGGACGCGATGGCCGGTCCTACCCCGGTTTCGGCACTGATCCACGCCGCGACCATGGTGACCGCCGGTGTCTACCTGATTGCCCGTACCCACGGCCTGTTTGCGTTGGCGCCGGACATCCTGCACCTCGTTGGCATCGTCGGCGGCGTGACCCTGGTGCTGGCAGGTTTTGCCGCACTGGTGCAGACCGACATCAAACGTATCCTCGCCTATTCGACCATGAGCCAGATCGGCTACATGTTCCTGGCGCTGGGCGTTGGCGCATGGGATGGCGCGATCTTCCACCTGATGACCCACGCCTTCTTCAAGGCGCTGCTGTTCCTTGCCTCCGGTGCGGTGATCGTTGCCTGCCACCACGAGCAGAACATCTTCAAGATGGGCGGCCTGTGGAAGAAACTGCCGCTGGCCTACGCCAGCTTCATCGTCGGCGGCGCGGCTCTGTCGGCCCTGCCATTGGTGACCGCAGGCTTCTACTCCAAGGACGAAATCCTCTGGGAAGCGTTTGCCAGCGGCAACCACGGTCTGCTTTACGCCGGCCTGGTCGGTGCGTTCATGACGTCGCTGTACACCTTCCGCCTGATCTTCATCGCGTTCCACGGTGAAGCGAAGACCGAAGCCCACGCCGGTCACGGCATCGCTCACTGGCTGCCACTGTCGGTGCTGATCGTACTGTCGACCTTCGTCGGCGCAATGATCGTTCCTCCGCTGCACGGCGTGCTGCCGCAAAGCGTTGGTCATGCCGGCGGCGAAGCCAAGCACAGTCTGGAAATCGCTTCGGGCGCCATCGCCCTGGCCGGTATCCTGCTGGCCGCGATGCTGTTCCTCGGCAAGCGTCGTTTCGTCACTGCAATCGCCAACAGCGGCATCGGCCGCTTCCTTTCGGCCTGGTGGTTCGCTGCCTGGGGCTTCGACTGGATCTACGACAAACTGTTCGTCAAGCCATACCTTGCGATCAGCCACGCACTGCGCAGAGACCCGCTCGACCAGACCATCGGTCTGATCCCGCGTATGGCCAAAGGCGGTCATACCGCCCTGAGCCGTACCGAAACCGGTCAACTGCGTTGGTACGCGGCATCGATGGCAGCCGGCTCCGTGCTGGTCATCGGCGCCATCGTGCTGGTAGCGGTCTGATATGAACCTTGCGAACTTGCGAAAGGAATTGAGCCCGTCATGATTCTGCCTTGGCTAATCCTGATCCCCTTCATCGGCGGCCTGCTGTGCTGGATGGGTGAGCGCTTCGGCGCTACCCTCCCCCGCTGGATTGCGCTGTTGACCATGACCCTGGAACTCGCGCTCGGCCTCTGGCTGTGGGCCCACGGTAATTATTCATTTGCTCCGGCGCCTGGCGCCGATCCGACCTGGGCGCTTGAGTTCAAGCACATCTGGATCGAGCGCTTCGGCATCAGCGTGCACCTGGCCCTCGATGGCCTGTCGCTGCTGATGATCCTGCTGACCGGTCTGCTGGGTATCCTCTCGGTACTCTGCTCGTGGAAAGAGATCCAGCGTCACGTTGGCTTCTTCCACTTGAACCTGATGTGGATCCTGGGCGGTGTCGTCGGCGTGTTCCTCGCCCTCGACCTGTTCATGTTCTTCTTCTTCTGGGAAATGATGCTGGTGCCGATGTACTTCCTCATCGCGCTCTGGGGTCACAGTTCTTCGGACGGCAAGAAGACCCGGATCTACGCGGCGACCAAGTTCTTCATCTTCACTCAGGCGTCCGGCCTGATCATGCTGGTGGCGATCCTGGGTCTGGTGCTGGTCAACTTCAACAGCACCGGCGTGATCACGTTCAACTACGCCGACCTGCTGAAAACCAAGATGTCGCTCACGACCGAGTACATCCTGATGCTTGGCTTCTTCATCGCCTTCGCGGTGAAGCTGCCTGTCGTACCGTTCCACTCCTGGTTGCCTGACGCTCACGCCCAGGCGCCAACAGCGGGTTCGGTCGACCTGGCCGGTATCCTGTTGAAGACGGCGGCTTACGGTCTGCTGCGCTTCGCCCTGCCGCTGTTCCCGAATGCCTCGGCCGAGTTTGCGCCGATCGCCATGACCCTGGGTCTGATCGGGATCTTCTACGGTGCGTTCCTGGCCTTCGCGCAAACCGACATCAAGCGTCTGATCGCCTACTCCTCCGTTTCCCACATGGGCTTCGTGTTGATCGGCATCTACTCCGGCAGCCAACTGGCGCTGCAGGGCGCGGTGATGCAGATGCTGGCGCACGGTGTGTCGGCCGCTGCACTCTTTATCCTGAGTGGTCAGTTGTACGAACGCACACACACCCGTGACATGCGTCAGATGGGCGGCTTGTGGTCGAAGATCGCTTACCTGCCAGCCATCAGCCTGTTCTTCGCCGCCGCGTCTCTGGGCTTGCCGGGCACCGGTAACTTCGTCGGTGAGTTCCTAATCCTGCTCGGCACCTTCGCCGCAGCACCATGGATCACCGCGATTGCTACATCCGGCCTGGTGTTCGGTTCGGTCTACTCGCTGATCATGATCCACCGTGCCTACTTCGGCCCGTCCAAGTCGGACGCGGTGTTACACGGCATGGATGCTCGCGAACTGATCATGGTGGTCGGTCTGGCGGTACTGCTGATTTACCTCGGCGTCTACCCGCAACCGTTCCTCGACACTTCTGCCGCGACGATGCATGGCGTGCAGCAGTGGCTCGGTACCGCCTTCACTCAACTCGCTTCGGCCCGGTAAGAGCGCTATGGAATTCACGACTCAACACTTTATCGCGCTTGCGCCGTTGTTGATCACCAGCGCCACGATCATCGTGGTGATGCTGGCGATTGCCTGGCGCCGCAACCACTCACAGACCTTCCTGATTTCCGTGGCGGGTTTGAACCTGGCGTTGCTGTCGATCCTGCCAGCCTTGAAAGTCGCGCCTCTGGCCGTGACCCCACTGCTGCAAATCGATAGCTTCGCTTGCCTGTACATGGCGCTGATCCTGGTCGCCACTCTCGCTTGTGTAACCCTCGCCCACGCCTACCTCGGCGATGGCGGCACGGGTTACCCGGGCAACCGCGAAGAACTGTATCTGCTGATCCTGATGGCCGCCGCCGGTGGCCTGGTTCTGGTCAGCGCGCAACACCTGGCCGGGTTGTTCATCGGTCTGGAACTGTTGTCGGTGCCGGTCTACGGCCTGGTGGCTTACGCCTTCTTCAACAAGCGTTCGCTGGAAGCCGGCATCAAGTACATGGTGCTGTCGGCCGCCGGTTCCGCGTTTCTGTTGTTCGGTATGGCCCTGCTGTACGCCGACTCCGGCAGCCTGAGCTTCGTCGGTATCGGCCAGGCCCTCGCGGCCACCGGCCTGCCAAGCTCGCTGGCGCAACTGGGCCTGGGCATGATGCTAATCGGTCTGGCGTTCAAGCTGTCGCTGGTACCGTTCCACTTGTGGACCCCAGACGTTTACGAAGGGGCTCCAGCGCCGGTCGCTGCGTTCCTTGCTACGGCTTCGAAAGTCGCCGTGTTTGCCGTGATGGTGCGTCTGTTCCAGATCTCGCCAGCGGCAAGCAGCGGAGTCCTGAGTGACGTGCTGACCATCATCGCCATCGCGTCGATCCTGTTCGGTAACCTGCTGGCGCTGACCCAGAGCAACCTCAAGCGTCTGCTGGGTTACTCGTCCATCGCGCACTTCGGTTACCTGCTGATCGCCCTGGTGGCGAGCAAGGGTCTGGCCGTTGAAGCTATTGGCGTGTACCTGGTCACCTACGTCATCACCAGCCTCGGCGCGTTCGGCGTGATCACACTGATGTCCTCGCCGTACAAAGGCCGTGACGCCGACGCCCTGTACGAATACCGCGGCCTGTTCTGGCGCCGTCCGTACCTGACCGCCGTACTGACCGTGATGATGCTGTCCCTGGCCGGTATTCCGCTGACTGCGGGCTTCATCGGCAAGTTCTACATCATCGCTACCGGTGTCGAATCGCACCAATGGTGGCTGGTCGGTTCCCTGGTACTGGGCAGCGCCATCGGCGTCTTCTACTACCTGCGCGTGATGGTCACCCTGTACCTGATCGAGCCGAACCTGCGTCGCCACGATGCGCAGTTGCACTGGGAACAAAAGGCAGGCGGCGTGATGCTGCTGGCCATCGCGCTGGTGGCATTCTTCCTCGGCGTCTACCCACAACCGCTGCTGACTCTGGTTCAGCAGGCAGGTCTGGCGGGCTGATCGCTCGGCGATATCTGGCTTTAAACAAAAACGGCACCTTCGGGTGCCGTTTTTGCGTTTATGGGATCGTGATTTTCAAGCATCGATTTATGCACCGCCTCCCAGGTCAGTCCCACTGCCAGGTATCCCCTCTCTTTTATCGAATGCTCTCACCGCACGGGTCGACTTGTCCTACAGGTGTTTTTACAACCGGGGTCTACCGTTGAAAACGGGAACGAAAAGGATGGCTTTGATGCCTTGACCGATTCGATTATCGAGACAACACTATACGTAGGTAACGTACAGAACATGGATGCTCTTTTTATCGAATTACGTATGTTTCAGAAACATCGAGACAATTTCCTGGATGACGATCTGTTTCGCAGCTTTCAGCTGGAGTTGTTGAGGAATCCGGAAGCGGGCGATCTCATTGAGGGCACCGGTGGGCTGCGCAAAATCCGCTTCTGCGACCAACGCCGAGGCAAGGGCAAGCGCAGCGGATTACGGGTGATTTACTACTGGTGGTCAGGCTTCGATCAATTCTGGCTGTTCACCGTGTATGACAAAAACGAGCAAGACGACCTGTCGCCCTCCCAGAAAAAAATTTTCAGGCAAGCGCTAGAAAGAGAAATCAACACGAGATCCCACTATGAAACGTGACATTTTTTCCGAACTGATGGATGGCCTCGAGGCCCTGGCGGATGAGCGCCAAGGCAAAATCACTTTACGAACCCACAAGGTTCAGTTGCCAAAACTGGTGCCCATCACTGCAGAGGAAGTGGTAGCCATCCGCCAACAGCTCAATCTCTCCCGGTCTGTGTTCGCCATGTATCTTCGCACCAACACTCGAACCCTCGAGAACTGGGAACAGGGACGGGCAACACCTAATGCCCAAGCCACGACACTGATCCGTCTGGTTGAACGCTTTCCGCAGACGATCGATCAGCTCGCAGCCCTGACCTGAATGCTTAGGGCTGTTACTCCACCCACATTACGAAATTGTAATTCCCGCATCACCTTGGCGTTATCCGCAGCTTGCAACGATGTCACCCGGCGACCATGCCGGCGGGCCTTCTCCGCCGAACAATAAAACCCACGCCGAAGCACGTTCCCGTTCTGCCGAACCCAAGGAGTGATTAATGGTTAACAATACAAAAATGTCGATCGCCGCTTTAGCGGTGGTGGTCGGCTCCGGGCCGTCCATGGTGATGGCGGATGATAAATCCGAAGGGTTTATCGAGGGCAGCAACCTGACGGTGCTCAACCGTAACTTCTACTTCAACCGTGATTACCGCAACGGCCAGTCCAGCCCCACCGGCAATGGTTATTCGGAAGCCTGGGCCCATGCGGTGATCAGCAAGTTCGAGTCCGGGTTTACCCAAGGCACCGTCGGCGTCGGTGTCGATGCGTTTGCGATGATCGGCTTGAAGCTCGACACCGGTGACGGGCGCAACGGTGGCCGCAGTTCGTTTGATGTGCTGCCAGTCAACAGTGATAGCGAGGCGCGGGACGAGTACACCAAGGTGGGTGGCGCCGCCAAAGTGCGAGCCTTCGATACAGTGGTCAAGGTCGGTGACGTGTTCCCGGCCAACCCGGTGGTGGCGGCAGGTGACTCGCGATTGCTGCCGGAGAGCTTTCGCGGTGTAACGGCAGTCAACACCAGCATCGACGGTCTGTCGGTTCAGGGCGGCCGGTTGCATGCGATGAGCCAGCCCGTGTCCAGCGACATGCGCGAGAACTTCGCCACGTTTTATGCCGGCCCGGTTAATTCGCCATGGATCGCTTACGGCGGCGGCGACTATGTACTGAACAAGAACCTCAGTTTCAGCTTGTACTCCAGCCGCCTCAAGGATGCCTGGAATCAGTACTACACCGGCACTGCCTGGACCTATCCGCTCTCGGATGACCTGTCGCTGTTTGGTGGCCTGAACTATTACAAGGCTGTCGACGAAGGCAAACAACTGCTCGGCAAGTTCGACAACAACATCTGGAGCGGCCGGGTCGGCGTGAAACTCGGCGCGCACTCCGTTGCTCTTTCGCACCAGCGCAACAACGGCAACGACGACTTCGATTACCTGCGTCAATCCGACTCGATCTTCCTCGACAACTCCATCCAGTACAGCGACTTCAACTCGCCCAAGGAGCGTTCGTGGATGGTCCGATACGACCTCGACATGACCACTTACGGTGTGCCGGGGCTGTCGTTCATGACTCGTTACGCCCGAGGCACTGACGCCGATTACTCCAACGCCAACGCCGTGTACATGCGCCGCGATGCTGACGGTAATCCACTGACCGACCAGAAGCGCTGGGAGCGTGATGTCGAAGTCAAATACGTGGTGCAGAGTGGTTCGATGAAAGACCTGGCGCTACGTTTGCGCCAGGCCACGACTCGCGCCACGGCGTTTGAATCGGATCTGGATGAAGTGCGGGTGATTGTCGAGTACCCGTTGGCGATTCTCTGATCAAACGGTTGATACACATTCACCTTTAGAAGCTCCTTGCTCCTTTGGTAAGAGGTGAATCTTTGGCGTCCTTCGGGACGCCTTTTTTATGTGCGCCTGAATAAAACCCGTAGGTGCAGCCGAAGGTTCGGCAGCACCTGCAGGGAATCCGGTCCTGGCCATCAGGGAGGTGTCAGCCGCCGCGATTGCGGCAATCCCCCGCCACGCTGTATTTGATGGTGTTGAGTTGGCCCTTGGAGTCTTCGTAGGTCATGGCGGTGGGGACTACGGCGCAGACAGCTGGCGGGCGCACAACGCTCACCACTTTCACCACGTCCAGCTTCATTCCGTATTCGTAGTTCTGGACCAACGGCGCCGGTTTGCCCTGGCTGGCCGCGTACTGCTCCATGGCTTTGGTATTGGCACTCAGCGCCCGCTCGAACGTCCGGTCACCACCACCCTCGGCAAACACATTCAGGGACATCGCCAGCACGCCGGCGAACGTCATTAACTTAAGTCCTTTCATATCCATTTCCTTCCAATTCTGGCTCATAAAAAAGCCCGGCATCGGGACTCGATGACGGGCTTGTTCAAGTGCAATGCGCTTACAAGTCTGTGGTGTTGCCGTCTTTCTTTTCATTGACGACGATCGGGTCGCGAGCCTGTTCCTTGGCGACGAACAGCTCTACGGAGCGGTCATTGGCAGTCATCATTCGTTCGAAAGTCCGATCGCCGCCACCTTCGGCCAAGGCCAGGGAAGACATCGCCAACGCTGCTGTAAAAACACTGATTTGTGCGAATTTCATGTTTGATCCTCGTTTGGTAACTGACGGAATCAAGGTAACAAGCCGAACCTTTCGTGACGGTGGCGCACAAATTACATATCCGTTATGTGGGGTAGGCAGGTCAGTCCTGAGAAAGAACTGTGGCGAGGGAGCTTGCTCCCGCTGGGGCGCGAAGCGGCCCCCGCTCTTCATCTGAAAAGCGGGGCCTGCTGCGCAGTCCAGCGGGAGCAAGCTCCCTCGCCACAGGGTTTGTGTTCACCATTAGGCGGGGATCGTGTCCTCATCGCGGCGATGGGCGAGCTGGTACAGCGCCGGCAAGATCAGCAGCGTGAGGATGGTCGAGGACAGGATCCCGCCGATCACCACCGTCGCCAACGGTCGCTGCACTTCCGCACCAGTACCGGTCGCCAGCGCCATCGGAATAAAGCCCAGAGACGCCACCAGCGCCGTCATCAACACCGGGCGCAGACGTGTCAGCGCGCCTACGTTGATCGCATCAGACAGTGAACGCCCCTCCTCCCGCAGGTTGCGGATGAACGCAATCATCACCAGCCCGTTGAGCACCGCTACCCCCGACAACGCGATGAAGCCCACGCCTGCCGAGATCGACAGTGGAATGTCCCGCAGCCACAACGCCATGACGCCGCCGGTCAACGCAAACGGAATCCCGGTGAACACCAGCAAGCCGTCCTTGAGGTTGTTGAACATCATGAACAGCAACCCAAACACCAGAAGCAACGCCACCGGCACCACGATCTGCAGGCGCTTGGCCGCCGATTGCAGTTGTTCGAACTGCCCGCCCCAATGGGTCCAGTAACCCGCAGGCACCTGCACCTCTCGCTCGATCACCTCGCCCGCCTCTTCGACGAACGAACCGATATCTCGCCCGCGCACGTTGGCGCTGACGATCACCAGGCGCTTGCCGTTTTCGCGGCTAACCTGATTCGGCCCCAGCACCAGATCAAGGTTGGCGACTTCTTTCAAGGCAATAAAACCAATCTGATCAGCCGCGCCATTGAGCGGTGCCGGTACAGGAATCAACAGCGCCGACAGACCTTCGATGTCCTTGCGCATGGCATCGGACAACCGCACTACCATGTCGAAACGCCGGTCGCCCTCATACAACGTGCCGGCCTGACGCCCACCCACCGCGACGGCAATGGTGTCCTGCACATCGCCGACGTTGAGCCCGTAACGGGCCGCCTTGTCGCGGTCGATGTTGATGGTCAGCACCGGCAGGCCGGTGGTTTGTTCGACTTTGACCTCAGAAGCGCCATTGACCTTCTGCATGGCGGCAGCAATCTTCGCCGCTGTGGCGTTGAGCACGTCCATGTCATCGCCGAACACCTTGACCGCGACGTCGCTGCGCACGCCGGAGATCAGCTCGTTGAAGCGCAACTGAATCGGCTGCGACAGTTCGTAGTTGCTACCCGGCAACGTCGCGGCGGCCTGTTGCAGTTCCGCCATCAGGGTTTCCCGGGACTTGCCCGGGTCCGGCCATTGCTCTTTTGGCTTGAGCATCACGTAGCTGTCGGAGATGTTCGGCGGCATCGGGTCGGAGGCGATTTCCGCGGTGCCGGTGCGGGCGAATACGCGCTCGACTTCCGGCACTTTGCCGAGGATCAGGGTTTCCAGGCGCTGCTGCATGTCCACCGATTGCGTGAGGCTGGTGCCCGGCACGCGCAAGGCTTGCAGGGCAAAATCGCCCTCGCTGAGACTCGGCACGAACTCGCTGCCCATGCGGCTGGTCAGCACGCCGCTGAGCACAATCACGCCCAACGCCGCACCCACCGCCAATGCCCGATGGCTCATCACCCACGCCAGCGCCGGCGCATACACCCGGCGCGCACCGCGCATCACCATGCCCTCTTCTTCCTTGACCTTGCCGGTGACGAACAACGCAATCGCGGCAGGAACAAAGGTCACCGACAGCAGCATGGCGCCGAGCAACGCAATCACCACAGTGAACGCCATCGGGTGGAACATTTTTCCTTCGACGCCGCTCAGGGCAAAGATCGGCAGGTACACGACCATGATGATCAACTGGCCGAAAATCAGCGGTCGCCGAGCCTCTTTGGCCGCCGCAAACACTTCATGGAAACGCTCGGAACGGGTCAGCAAGCGCCCGTGATGCTGCTGCGCATGGGCCAGGCGGCGCAGGGTGTTTTCGACAATCACCACCGCGCCGTCGACGATAATGCCGAAGTCGAGTGCGCCCAGGCTCATCAGGTTGGCGCTGACCTTGTTGCTGTACATGCCGGTGAAGGTGAACAGCATCGACAGCGGAATCACCATCGCGGTAATCAATGCCGCGCGGATGTTGCCGAGGAACAGGAACAGAATCGCGATCACCAGAATCGCGCCTTCGATCAGGTTCTTTTTCACCGTGGCAATGGCTTTGTCCACCAGGTGCGTGCGGTCGTACACCGGCACCGCGATCACGCCCTTGGGCAGCGAACGGTTGATCTGTTCCAGCTTGCTGGCGACGGCCTGCGACACCGTGCGGCTGTTTTCGCCGATCAGCATGAACACCGTGCCGAGCACCACTTCACGGCCGTTTTCCGTGGCCGCGCCGCTGCGCAGTTCGCGGCCGATGTCCACGGTGGCAACGTTCTTCACCCGGATCGGCGTGCCATCGACGTTGGCCATGACGATGTTGGCGATGTCCTCGGTGTTCGCCACTTGCCCCGGCGCGCGAATCAGCAACTGCTCGCCGCTGCGCTCGATGTACCCCGCGCCGACGTTGGCGTTGTTGCGCTCCAGCGCCGTGATCAGGTCAGTGAGGGTCAACTTGTAGGCTGCCAACCGTTTCGGATCGGGGGCGATCTGGTATTCCTTGGCAAAGCCGCCGATGGTGTTGATCTCGGCCACACCAGGGACGTTGCGCAGTTGCGGCTTGATGATCCAGTCCTGAATCACCCGCAAATCCGTCGGCGTGTAGGCGCTACCGTCGTCCTTGAGCGCGCCGTCCTTGGCTTCCACGGTCCACAGGAAAATCTCGCCGAGGCCGGTGGAAATCGGCCCCATCACCGCTTCGGTACCCTCGGGCAATTGCTCCTTGGCGATCTGTAACCGCTCGTTGACCAATTGCCGGGCGAAGAACAGGTCGGTGCCGTCCTTGAAAATCACCGTGACCTGCGACAGCCCCGAACGCGACAGCGAACGGGTCTGCTCCAGCGCCGGCAGACCGGCCATGGCGGTTTCAATCGGGAAGGTGATGCGTTGTTCGGTTTCCAGCGGCGAGAACCCGGCGGCGCCGGTGTTGATTTGCACCTGGACGTTGGTGATGTCGGGCACGGCGTCGATCGGCAGTTTTTGATAACTGGCGATCCCTAGGCCGGCCATGAGCAGAACGGCGAGCAGCACGATGATGCGCTGCTCAATGGCAAACTGGATCAGGCGTTCAAACATGAGAACCTTCTCGTCGAGGGGGCGAATCGATGGGCGTCTTTATTGGGAGTCTTCAACGAGCTTCTTCAATGAGAGTGCTCGGCCGAGCCCTTGCCCAGTTCCGATTTGAGAACGAAGCTGCCGGCCGCAGCGACTTGCGCACCGGCCTCCAGCCCCTGCGTGACTTCCACCAGGCCCGATGCACGACTGCCCAGCTCCACGGCCCGCGCCTGGAAACCGTCGTCGGTGCGCATGAACACCGTGGGGTTATCCTCGACGGTCTGGATCGCAGCTTCCGGCACCGCCACTTTGGCCTGACGGCTGTCGGTGGCGACCCGTGCGGTGACGAACAATCCTGGACGCCACGAACCTTGAGGGTTTTCCAAGGTGACGCGCACGGTGGCGGTGCGGGTTTGTTCGCCGAGTAAACTGCCGACGTAAGCCACCGTGCCGGCGACTTGCGCATTGAGTTCCGGGGCGCTGACGGTGACTGCTTTGCCGACTTGCACCTTGTTCAGATCCTTGGGCGAAACGCCGAAGGTCACCCACACTCGCGACAAGTCCGAGAGCGTAAACGCCGCCGTGGTTTCGTCGACTACCTCCCCTGGGGTCAGGTGCTTTTCCACCACCATGCCGTCGAACGGCGCGCGCAATTCATAACGATTGCCGCCGGTGGCAACCACGCTGCCACTGAGCACGCTGATTTTTTGCCGGGCGTTGCTCACGGCGATTTCGGCCTCTTCCAGCGCCTGGCGCGCCTGCAACACATCCTGCTCGGCGGAAATCTTGTCCTGCCACAACTGCTTCTCGCGTTCGTAGGTGGTGCGCGCCAAGGCCAGGCGCCGTTGCGCCGCAGCCTGTTCGCTGCGCTGATCGGAGATCTGCTGACTGGCGATTACCGCCAGCAACTGGCCCTTCTTCACCCACTGCCCGAGATTGACCGACACCGACTCGACCACCCCTGGCACCCGCGGTACGACGTGGGCGGTGCGGTCTTCATCGAAGCGCACTTCGCCGGGGAACGACAAACCGAGGCTGATGCTTTGCGCCCGCGCTTCGGCCAGTTGAATGCCCGCCGCCGCGATCTGCTCGGCACTCAACGTCAGATGCCCCTCTTCGCCTTCGGCATGTTCGCCGTCGGCTGCAGCGCCTTCTTCGGCGTGGTCCGCATGCTCCGCCGCTTCATCGGCGTGGGCATCGATGGACGCGTTGCCCGCCCACATCGAGCCCATACCAAGGCCCAGCGCCAACGTCGCCACTGCGACAACGATCAGTTTTTTATCCATGGAAACTCCTCTGCGCCATGTCATCGCGCAGTGATCTGAAAGGTGAAATTCAAGGGCTGACGGCGAGTGCGCCGAGGTCGCCGAAAATGCGTTCGATGCGCACCCGCGCGTCCGTCGCCTCGGCAACAGCCTGGATGTATTGGGTGCGGGCGCTGATCAGGGTGCGCTGGGCGTCGAGCACGTCGAGGAAATCGAACTTGCCCATTTCGAAGCCGCGCGTGGCGCTGTCCACTGCACTTTGTGCGGCGGGCAGGATGGTCTGGTTGAACGCCTGGACTTCGCCGTTGGCGGTCTGCCATTGCTCAAGGGCGGTCTGGATTTCGGTGCGCAAGCGCAGCTCGGTGACGTTGCGCAGATCCCGCGCCTGATCGGTACGGCGCGCCGCCGCCAGCACGTTGCCCTGATTGCGGTTGAACAGAGGAATCGGCATCGACAGCCCGACCACGTTGACCCGCTCGCGCTCCAGTTCGCTGTACTGACTGCCAATGCTGACGGTCAGGTCGGGAATCCGTTGCGCCTTTTCCAGCCCCAACGACGCCTCGCGTTGATCAATCTGCAACGTGGCCAGTCGCAGCTCGGCGGTCTCGTTCAGGCGCTCCAGCAAGCGGTTCGGCGGCGGCACGGCGGGCATGCTTTGCGTGGCCGTCTGCACGGTGGTCGAAGTCGGTAACGGTGCGCCCATGACCTGCGCCAGTTGCTGATAGGCGTTGGCCTGATCGCGCTCGGCGCGGCTCAGTTCCAGTCGTACTTCGGAGCGCTGCACTTGCGCCCTAGTGCCTTCGACCGGCGACGACTTGCCCGCCTCGATCCGCCCCGACGCCACGCGCACACCGTGCTCGGCCAGTTGCAGCGACTGACGAGACAACTGCAAGCGTTGCTGCGCAGTCTGGGCACTGGTGAACGCCTGAATCACATCGGCGCGCAAGGCATTGCGCTTGCGCTCCAGCTCGATCCCGGCGGCGTCCTGGGCGCGGCTGGCGACATCGATCCGCGCGCCGCGCTTGCCGCCCAGTTCAATCGGCTGGCTGACCATCACGGTGGTGGTGCGCGAATCGCGGCGGGTGTCCTCGGCTTCCCAGGACACTTCGGGGTTGGGAATCAGACCGGCCTGCTGGCGGTCACCTTCGGCGATGCCGATTTCCCATTGTGCCGCTGCCAGATCCGGGTTGCCGGCAAATGCGTTTTGCAGGGCCTGATCGAGGCTCAGGGTCGATGCATTCGCAACAGGCGCGCCGGCCAGCAACAAACCGCCGCTGACCATGACCACCCTCGTCGTTTTTTTCAGGCGTGACCGCGCCGTCAGCTCTCTTAAACCGGGCAATGGAGTACTTCCTTTAATCAAGAATCTTCGATGCCGTCACGGTAGGGTTTTGAACTTATCGACAAGGTGACTGAAACATTACAAATCCGTTATCCACGGTTGCACCAAGTTGTTTTGCTCTAGCATGCAAAGTGCAAACAGCTAAGTAGCAATACATAGAAACAAATGATGCACCGTCATCCGCCGAACAGTACTTGCTTCAATTCAGCTCTCATGAGGCAGATGGACTTTTGTTCCCGTCCGCTGCGACAGGCTGTCGCAGACCCCTGTTTTAAAGCCTCAACAGCAAGTTATCGGTTGACTCTGTAGTCACTACAGCCTTTACCTTGCACGCCTGCAAACGGAGAAAACGCTGTAGGGAAATAGTTGTTCGTTATTCAAACCCGTCCGGAAGCCCTTAAAAAAATAACAACTTTCCCGGCCACCTTAATTAAATATCCATTCAATGAAAGTGGTGATTGATCATGCGAATCCTTGTCGTCGAGGACGAGCTTAAAGCTGCCGAATACTTACAACAGGGACTGACGGAAAGTGGTTATATCGTTGACCACGCCGCCAATGGCGCCGATGGATTGCATCTGGCGCAACAACAGGTTTATGACCTGATCATTCTGGATGTGAATCTGCCGGAACTGGACGGCTGGGGCGTGCTGGAACAACTGCGGCGCACTCACACCACGCGAGTGATGATGCTCACCGCGCGCGGTCGTCTGGCGGACAAGATTCGTGGCCTCGATCTGGGCGCCGACGATTATCTGCTCAAGCCGTTCGAGTTTCCGGAATTGCTGGCACGGGTGCGCACTTTGATGCGCCGCAGCGAGTACATCCCGGTGCCGCAGGTACTGAAAGTCGCCGACCTGGAACTCGACCCTGGCCGTCATCGTGCGTTTCGTGGCGAACAGCGTATCGACCTGACCACCAAGGAGTTCGCGCTGCTGCATCTGTTGATGCGCCAGTCGGGCGAAGTGCTGACCCGCACCCAGATCATTTCGCTGGTGTGGGACATGAACTTCGACTGCGACACCAACGTGGTCGAAGTGTCGATCAGGCGTTTGCGGGCGAAGATTGATGACCCATTCGACAACAAGTTGATCCACACCCTGCGCGGTGTCGGCTACGTGCTGGAGTCGCGGGAATGAAGCCAGCCAGCCTGTCGATGCGGCTGGGGCTGACGGTCAGTATTCTCGGCGCACTGCTGGTGGTGTTCCTGGCAATCCTGGCGTATTTCGCCCTGACCCACGAGCTGAACGCGTTATCCAGGGGCAGTCTGGAAAAGAAGATGGAGCAGGTTGAACACAGCCTGTCGCTGTACACCGACACCGGCGAAATCCGCACGAAACCGCACATCTTGCTTGATCAGGTCATGGGGCATGACAACCTCACGCTAACGATTTACGACCACAGCAACCTGCGCACACCACTGCTCAAATCCGGCACCGGCATGGCCGATCCGCGACTTGAATTGAAGGCGGTGCGGGCAATCAGCAACGAGTTGGCCTACGCAACGAGCACTGACGCCGAGGGGGCGAAATTCCTCACGGCGTCCAGGCTGATCAGCCTCAAGGACGGCACCCGCGTCCCGGTGCTGTTGTCGATGGACAACGCCAACGATGAGGCCTTGCTCAGCGCCTACCTGCGCTCGACCCTGATTGCCTTACCGTTGTTGCTGATCTTTATCGGACTGACTGCCTGGGGCGCTGTCCAGCGCGGTCTGGCGCCGATGCGCGAATTTCGCAAAGTGGCGGCGATGGTCTCGACCCAGGATCTGGATCATCGGCTGTCGGTGGTGAACATGCCCCAGGAGCTGAGCGAACTGGCGCAGGGCATCAACTTCATGCTGCACCGTCTCGACGCCGGTGTGCAGCAGCTGTCGCAGTTCTCTGATGATTTGGCGCATGAGCTGCGTACGCCGATCAGCAATTTGATGGGCAAGGCGCAGGTGACGTTGTCCCGCGAACGCAGCGTGGATGAGTACAAGGACGTGCTGGTTTGCTGCACTGAAGAGCTGGAGCGCGTGGCGCGGATTGTCTCGGACATGCTGTTTCTGGCACAGGCCAGTCACCCGTCAGCGCTCGCGCCGTTCGAGTCGGTTGCCCTGGAAGAAGAAGCCTGGAAAGTCGCCGAGATGTTTTCCCTGTCGGCGCAGGACAAGCAGGTCCAGCTGAACGTGGTCGGCGGTGCGCGGGTGATGGGTGACCGGTTGATGATTCAACGGGCGATCTCGAATTTGCTGTCCAATGCGCTGCGCCACTGCCCGGTCGGGAAAACCGTGACGTTGCTGATTGAGCGCGGCGCGACCCAGGCTTCGTTGCTGGTCAGCAACCCTGGCGCGGGGATTGAGGCACAGCATCTGCCGCACCTGTTTGATCGGTTCTACCGGGTCGACAGAAGCCGCTCGCGTTCACAAGGCAGCACCGGG
The DNA here is from genome assembly GCF_059695705.1 of Pseudomonas sp. LBUM1669. NCBI lineage: Bacteria > Pseudomonadati > Pseudomonadota > Gammaproteobacteria > Pseudomonadales > Pseudomonadaceae > Pseudomonas > Pseudomonas sp. LBUM1669. The sequence continues at coordinate 4,086,192 of NZ_CP166784.1, forward strand.
CTGGGGTTGGCGATTGTGCGGTCGATCATGAGCCTGCATCAGGGGGTGGCCGAGGTGAAGAGCTTGCCGGGTGCGATGACGGTGTTTCGGTTGGGATTTCCTGCGGTTGAGGGGGTGGCGCGTTGAGCCGGTCACACAGGCTGTGAACATCGCAGCTCATTGTGGGAGTGAGCCTGCTCGCGATGACGGACTATCAGGCACCAACAAAAACGGCACCTTACGGTGCCGTTCTGCATCACTCGATCCAGCTGTTTACTTCCGCGCATCCGCCCACGATTTCAGCAGTTCGTTGTAGCTCACGGTCTCACCCTTAGGCTTCTCGTTCGCCAGTTTCGGCTTCGGTGCACCCGGCTGATCGAACCAGTACTGAGCATCGCGCTCGGGGTTCATTTTCGGTGCGCAGGTGGCTTGCGCCTTCGAGCGTTCCAGACGAGTCATGATCGCGTCCTGATCCTTGGCCAGGCCATCCAGCGCCTGTTGCGGAGTCTTCTCGCCGCTGGCCGCTTCCGCAATGTGGCTCCACCACAGTTGAGCCAACCGTGGATAGTCCGGCACGTTGGTCCCGGTCGGGGTCCATTGCACGCGGGCCGGGCTGCGATAGAACTCCACCAGGCCACCGAGTTTCGGTGCCAGGTCGGTCATGGCTTGCGAGTTGATGTCCGACTCACGAATCGGCGTCAGGCCGACGATGGTTTTCTTCAGCGACACGGTTTTCGACGTCACGAATTGCGCATAGAGCCAGGCTGCCAGTTTCTGCTTTTCAGGCGTGGACTTCATGAACGTCCAGGAACCCACGTCCTGATAACCCAGCTTCATGCCCTCCTCCCAGTACGGTCCGCGTGGTGATGGCGCCATGCGCCATTTCGGCGTGCCGTCGGCGTTCATCACCGGCAGGCCCGGCTTGGTCATGTCGGCGGTGAACGCGGTGTACCAGAAGATCTGCTGGGCGATGTTGCCCTGGGATGGCACCGGGCCGGATTCGGAGAAGGTCATGCCCGCCGCTTCCGGTGGCGCGTATTTCTTCATCCAGTCGACGTATTTGGTGGTGGCAAACACTGCCGCCGGGCCGTTGGTGTCGCCGCCGCGGGTTACGCTGGAGCCGACCGGATGGCAGTCCTCGACGCGGATACCCCACTCGTCCACCGGCAAACCGTTGGGGATGCCTTTGTCGCCGGCACCGGCCATGGAGAACCAGGCGTCAGTGAAGCGCCAGCCGAGGGACGGGTCTTTCTTGCCGTAGTCCATGTGTCCGTAGACACGCTTGCCGTCGATCTCCTTGACGTCTTCGCTGAAGAACTTGGCGATGTCTTCATAGGCCGACCAGTTCACCGGCACGCCCAATTCGTAGCCGTACTTTTCCTTGAACTTGGCTTTGAGCTCTGGCCGTTCGAACCAGTCGGCACGGAACCAGTACAGGTTGGCGAACTGCTGGTCGGGCAATTGGTAGATCTTGCCGTCCGGCGCGGTGGTGAACGAGATGCCGATGAAGTCTTTGATATCGAGGGTCGGCGAGGTGAAGTTCTTGCCTTCGTTGGCCATCAGGTCGGTGATCGATTCGGTCTTGCCGTAGCGAAAGTGCGTCCCGATCAAATCGGAATCGTTGACCCAGCCGTCATAGATGCTCTTGTCCGACTGCATCACCGTCTGCAGCTTCTCAACCACATCGCCTTCCTGCAGCAGATCGTGGGTCAGCTTGATTCCGGTGATCTCGGTAAAGGCTTTGGCCAGCACTTTGGATTCATATTCGTGGGTCGCGATGGTTTCCGAGACCACCTTGATGTTCATCCCGCGAAACGGCTCGGCCGCCTTGATGAACCACTTCAGCTCTTCCAGTTGTTGATCGGCCGTCAGGGTGGACGGCTTGAACTCGCTGCCAATCCATTTCTTCGCGGCGTCTTCATAGGCATCGGCCCAGGCCGAAGCGCTCAGACCGCTGAGTGCCAGCATGGCTGCCAATGAAATGCTATGTCGCAGCTTATTGTTTTTGTCGAACATAGAGACCTCCTGTTTGGTTTTCGGAGCAACATTGCCGATCGATTTCGACTAGCCCCAACGCATCACAGCCAACAGCCACACCAGGGACAACGCGAACGCAACCCAGATGCTCCAGTCGGTGACGCCGATTACCAGCAAATGCAGGTAGGCGCTGCCGAGAAGACCGATAAACAGCCGATCGCCACGGGTGGTGGCAATCGGCAAGAAACCACGCCGAGGGACACTCGGCGAACGTAATTCCCAGGTCGTCATGCCCGCCAGAATCAGGCCAATGACTATGAAGAACGCCGCAGTGGGGACCGTCCAGCTCATCCATTCCATCATCAGCTCCTCAGACCCGGCCCAGGGCAAAGCCCTTGGCCACATGGTTGCGAACAAACCAAATCACCAGCAAACCCGGCAGAATGGTCAACACCCCCGCCGCCGCCAGCACGCCCCAGTCGATGCCCGACGCCGAGACCGTGCGGGTCATCACCGCCGCAATCGGTTTGGCGTTCACCGATGTCAGCGTCCGAGCCAGTAGCAGTTCGACCCAGGAAAACATGAAGCAGAAGAACGCCGTGACACCGATCCCGGAGCCGATGAGCGGGACAAAAATCTTCACGAAGAACTTGGGGAAACTGTAGCCGTCAATGTAGGCGGTCTCGTCGATTTCTTTCGGAACGCCGGACATGAAGCCTTCCAGAATCCACACCGCCAACGGCACGTTGAACAGGCAATGCGCCAACGCCACGGCGATGTGCGTGTCGAACAGACCAATCGAGGAATACAGCTGGAAGAACGGCAACAGGAACACCGCCGGGGGCGCCATGCGGTTGGTCAGCAGCCAGAAAAACAGGTGCTTGTCACCGAGAAAGCGGTAGCGCGAGAACGCGTAAGCCGCCGGCAACGCCACGCTCAAGGAAATGATCGTGTTCAGGCTCACGTAGTACAGCGAGTTGAGGTAACCGTTGTACCAACTCGGATCGGTGAAGATCACCTTGTAGTTGGCAAAGGTGAAATCCTGTGGAAACAGCGTCAGACCGCCGAGGATTTCGGTGTTGCTCTTGAAGGACATGTTCAGCAGCCAGTAGATCGGCACCAGCAGGAACAGAATGTAGATCAGCAGCGGAATAAGCTTTCTCTTGCTCATGGCGGACCTCAGCGGTTGGCGTCAGAGTGAGTCATGGCGGTGTAGAACAGCCAGGACACCAACAGGATGATCAGGAAGTACACCAGCGAGAAAGCCGCCGCCGGACCGAGGTCGAATTGCCCTACGGCCATCTGGGTCAGGGTCTGACTCAGGAACGTCGTGGCATTGCCCGGCCCGCCGCCCGTGAGCACGAACGGTTCGGTGTAAATCATGAAACTGTCCATGAACCGCAGCATCACGGCGATCAGCAGCACGCTCTTGAGCTTGGGTAACTGGATGTGCCGGAACACCGCCCAGGACGATGCTCGATCGATCCGCGCAGCCTGGTAGTAAACGTCCGGGATCGCTCGCAACCCGGAGAAACACAACAGCGCCACCAACGACGTCCAGTGCCAGACGTCCATCACCAGCACGGTGACCCAGGCGTCCATGGTGTTCGCCGCATAGTTGTAGCTGATGCCCATGGCGTTGAGGCTCGACCCGAGCAGACCGATATCGGCCCGACCGAAGATCTGCCAGATGGTGCCGACCACGTTCCACGGGATCAGCAACGGAATCGCCAGAATGATCAGCACCAGCGACGACCAGCGGCCCTTGGTCGGCATGGTCAGGGCGATGGCGATGCCCAGCGGAATCTCGATCAGCAGCACACACCCCGAGTAGATGAATTGCCGCAACAGCGAGTCGTGCAACCGTGGGTCAAGCAACACTTGCTTGTACCAGTCGGCGCCGACGAAGTAGCGGCTGGACTGATCAAAAATGTCCTGCACCGAGTAATTGACCACGGTCATCATCGGGATCACCGCACTGAACGCCACCAGCAAAAACACCGGCAACACCAGCCACCAGGCCTTGTTGTTCTGCACCTTATTCATGGCTATACCTCCAGCAGGTAGTCGTCGGCATAGACCATCAACCACTGGCCCGGGAAGCTGATGTACGCGGTGCCCTCAGGCACCGGTTTGTCTTCGGTCAGTCGCACTTTCAGCGGCGTACCGTCGAGGTTCAGGGTCATGATCTTGTAGGTACCGAGGTCTTCGACGTGTACGACTTGTGCCTGCATCGCCTCATCAAACGGCTCGTCCCACACATGCACGAACTCCGGACGGATGCCGACTTTCAGAGTCTTCCACTCGGACTCGGCGATGCGTTGTTGTTGCGCCTCTGACAGCGGCAGATGCGTCGAAGCGAACCCCACACCACCGGGTTGCGGCGTGACCTCGATCAGGTTCATACCCGGACTGCCGATGAAATAGCCGACAAAAGTGTGGCTCGGCCGCTCGAACAATTCGCGCGGGGTGCCAAATTGCACGATCTGGCCGCCATACATCACCGCGATCTTGTCGGCGAAGGTCGAGGCTTCAAGCTGATCGTGGGTGACGTAGACCATGGTGATGTTGAACTGCTCGTGGATCTGCTTGAGCTTGCGCCGCAGCTTCCACTTCAGGTGCGGATCGATCACCGTCAGCGGTTCATCGAAGAGGATCGCCGAGACGTCGTCGCGCACCAGTCCACGGCCCATGGAGACTTTCTGTTTTTCGTCGGCGGTGAGGTTGCGCGCCTTTTTGCTCAGCAGCGCCTGGAGGTCGAGGACTTCGGCAATTTCCTGCACCTTGCTGTGAACTTTCGCCTCGGCCATGCCCTGATTGCGCAGGGGGAAGGCCAGGTTGTCGAACACCGTCATGGTGTCGTAGACCACCGGAAACTGGAAAACCTGGGCGATGTTGCGCTTCTCCGGGGTCAGGTCGTTGACCACTTTGCTGTCGAACAGGACCTGACCCTGAGATGGGCTGAGCAACCCGGAAATGATGTTGAGCAACGTCGACTTGCCGCAGCCCGAAGGCCCGAGCAAGGCGTAAGCACCGCCCTGCTCCCAGACGTGATCCATCTCGCGGATCGCATAATCCTCGGGACCGGTGGGCGTGCTGGTGTAGCTGTGCGCGAGGTGCTGCAATCGGATTTCGGCCATCAGGCAACCCTCGCGATGCGGCGTCCGGGCGCCTGGACCAGCCGCCCCTGCGCATCGAACACAAACAGTTTATGAGTCGGGATATAGATGCGGATTGGCGCATCGACGTCGTATTCGTGGACGCCGGGCAAGTGCAGCACCAGCAGGAAATGCTCGTTGCGCACGTGCAGGAAGGTTTCCGAACCGCTGATCTCGGCCACCTCGACGGTCACCGCGAGTTCGAGGTCATCGTCATTGCTCGGCACCAGTGAGATATGGCTCGGGCGCACGCCGAAGCGGAACTCACCCTCGCCGACCGGGCGCAAATCCACGTTCAACGGAAAGTGCACGAAATTGGCGAAGCTCACTTCGTTGCCGGCAATACGACCCGGCATCAGGTTGATCGGCGGCTCGGAGAACAGCTCCGCCGCCAGTACCGTTTGCGGTTGGTGATAGACCTCGGAGGATTTGCCGCTCTGGATCACCCGGCCTTCGTGAAGAATGGTGGTGGTGCCGCCCAGGGCCAGCGCTTCGTTGGGTTCGGTGGTGGCGTAAATGGCGATGGTGTGTCGGGCCTTGAACAGCTCGCGCATTTCCTGGCGCAGTTCTTCGCGCAACTTGTAGTCGAGGTTGACCAGCGGCTCGTCGAACAGGATCAACTCGGCATCCTTGACCAACGCGCGGGCCATCGCGGTGCGCTGTTGCTGGCCGCCGGAAAGCTCCAGTGGATAGCGCTGGAGGAATTTCTCGATGCGCAGCATCTTGGCGGTTTCAAGTACTTTGCTCTGGATCAGCTCGTTGGAGACGCCACCTTGGCGCAACGGCGAGGCGATGTTCTCGAACACCGTCATGGTCGGGTAATTGATGAACTGCTGATACACCATCGATACGTTGCGCAAACGCACCGGACGCTGCGTGACGTCGACGCCGTTCATCAGGATGCGGCCGCTGTCGGGCTTGTCCAGGCCCGCCATCAAGCGCATGAGACTGGTTTTGCCGGACAGCGTGCGCCCGAGCAAAACGTTGAAGGATCCGGGTTCAAAACTAAGGCACGCATCGTCGATCCAGGTCTGGCCCTCGACGGTGCGGCTGACGTGCTCCAGGGTTAATGACATGGCTCGGCCTTTTTTATTTTTGGAGTCAAGCGACCCAGGCTGTAGAGCGAGTTTCATGCCAGAAACTGCAAGCTATTGATCTGCTTTGAAATTATTGAAAAAGTTGTGAAAACCACTTTCGTTGCTGAACAGAAATGAACAACCACGACTGAACAATTGAACAATCCAGCCGTTGACAATGAACAATAGTGAACAACACTCTACGGACTGTTCACGGTCCCTGTAGGAGCCGGCTTGCTGGCGATGGCGATTACGATGACGCCATCGCCAGCAAGCCGGCTCCTACAAAGTCGTGGTGTGCCAGAACCATCACGTGAGAGATTCACGTGATGTGCAAAACCATAACAATAATAAATGCTCAGAGATCGACTGCCATGGCCGTACCCGCCTCGCCGCTCTCCCACGACACCATCATCCAGGACTCTTGGTCCCGTTGCCGTGCGTTCGGTCTCGATCATCAAAGCGCACCGGCGTTCGATCAGTTGCCTGCCGATGGCATCGCCCAGTTGCTGGAGAGCCAGCATTCACTGGTGCAAACCACCCATCAGGAAGTCCTGCCGTATTACGAAAACATCCTGAGCAATTCCAACTGCCTGATCATGCTCGCCGACAATCAGGGCCAGGTGCTGACGTCCTGGGGCACCCAGCGCTTCATCGAGCCGAGCCTGACCCGCGGTTTCAGCGCCGGCGCCAGCTGGGTGGAGCGTTGCAGCGGCACCAACGCCATCGGCACCGCGCTGGCTTGCGAGCAAGCGGTGCACATCGAGCACGATGAACATTTCCTCAAGGCCAACCGTTTCATGACCGGTTCCGCCGCACCGATTTTCGATGCCGAGCGCAAGGTGATCGCGGTGCTGGACGTCTCCAGCGACAGCTACCTACCGCCGTCCCACACCCTCGGCATGGTCAAGATGATGAGCCAGACCGTGGAAAACCGGCTGATCCTCAACCTCTTTCACGGCCAGCATTTTCAACTGACGTTCAACACCGGCTTGAACAACCTCGACAGCCAATGGGCCGGCTTGCTGATCTTCGATGAAACCGGCCAGGTGCTGTCGGCTAACCGCCGGGCTGACAATCTGCTGGGCATCAGCTTGTCGCGGGTCAGTGTCGAAAGCCTGTTCAAGGTGTCGTTGCTGGAACTGCTGAACCAGCCCGATGGCTTGCCCTTCGCCCTGCAAGCCTCCGGGCGCAACCGTTTTCAATGCCTGTTGAAACGGCCGAAACAGGTGCCGATTCAGGCTCGCCTGTTTTCTGAAACCAAGAGCGTAGAACCTACTGCGGCCGCACCCGCTGCGATCAGCCTCAATACCCTGCATTTCGGTGACAGTCGCGTGGAAAAAGCCGTGCGCCAGGCCGAGCGTTTGCTGGAAAAAGACATTCCGCTGTTGATCCACGGTGAAACCGGGGTCGGCAAGGAAGTCTTCGTCAAAGCCCTGCATCAGGCCAGTTCCCGGAGCAAACAGCCATTCATCGCCGTCAACTGTGCAGCGATCCCCGCCGAACTGGTGGAATCCGAGCTGTTTGGCTACGAGAAAGGCGCGTTCACCGGCGCCAATCAGAAAGGCAGTATCGGACTGATCCGCAAGGCCGACAAAGGCACCCTGTTCCTCGATGAAATCGGTGACATGCCGTTGCCGACTCAGGCTCGTTTGTTGAGGGTGTTGCAGGAACGTTGCGTGCAACCGGTGGGCAGCAGCGAGTTGTTCCCGGTGGACATCCGCATCATCTCGGCGACCAACCGCTCGTTGCGTGAGCAGGTGCAGTTGGGGCGGTTTCGCGAAGACCTTTATTACCGCATCGGCGGTTTGACGCTGGAGTTGCCGCCGCTGCGGGAACGCAGTGACAAACAGGCGCTGTTCAAACGTTTATGGGAACAGCATCGCGAGCCGTCGCAGTGGGCTGGGTTGAGCCGTGAGGTGATGGAGTTGTTCGGCCGGCATCCGTGGCCGGGGAATTTAAGGCAGGTCAGCAGCGTGATGCAGGTGGCGCTGGCCATGGCCGAGGAACAACCGGTGCGGCCGGAGCATTTGCCGGATGATTTTTTTGTCGATCTGGAGTTGGAGCCGGTGGATTCGCCGGAGCCGCTGGCGGTGGATATGAATGATGCTGAGGATTTGAACCGGTTGTTGCAGGCGGCTGGGGGGAATGTTTCGCACTTGGCCCGCAGGCTCGGGGTTAGCCGCAATACTCTTTATAAGCGATTGCGCCAGGCTGAGTGATGAGTAAACCGCAGCAACGGTGTTTGACTTGAGACCATTCGCGGGCAAGCCTCGCTCCTACAGGTATCGCGTCGTTCTCCAATAATGTGAACGACATAACCCTTGTAGGAGCGAGGCTTGCCCGCGAAGGCGCCAGCCGGGACGCCGCAGCACTCTCGCCAAACACAAAAAACAAAAACCCGCACAAGGCGGGTTTTGTTTGTAGCAAACACAGCAATCAGTCAGCCAGACGCCAGGTCGTGCCGCCCTTCCCATCTTCCAGCACCACGCCCATGGCGGTGAGCTGGTCGCGGATACGGTCGGACTCAGCCCAGTCTTTCCCGGCTCGGGCCGCCAAACGCGCAGCAATCAATGCATCAACTTCAGCCGCATCAACCCGTCCTTCAGCGCCAGCCTGCAAGAAGTCATCGGCCTCAATCTGCAACACGCCCAGCACGCTGGCCAGTTCCTTCAAACGCGCCGCCAGACCCGCCGCTGCATCGAGATCGCTCTCGCGCAAACGGTTGATCTCGCGCACCATCTCGAACAGCACCGCACAGGCTTCCGGCGTGCCGAAGTCGTCGTTCATCACCTGGGTGAAGCGCTCGACAAAGGCTTCGCCGCCAGCCGGCGCCACGCTCGGCAGGCCTTTCAACGCATGGTAGAAACGCTCGAGTGCGCCTTTGGCGTCCTTGAGGTTGTCTTCCGAGTAGTTGATCGCGCTGCGGTAATGGCTCGACACCAGCAGGTAACGCACGACTTCCGGGTGGTACTTTTCCAGCACGTCGCGAATGGTGAAGAAGTTGTTCAAAGACTTGGACATCTTCTCGCCATTGATGCGAATCATGCCGCAATGCATCCACGCATTGGCGTAGGTCTTGCCGGTAGCCGCTTCGCTCTGGGCGATTTCGTTTTCGTGGTGCGGGAACTCGAGGTCGCTGCCGCCGCCATGAATGTCGAAGGTCTCGCCCAGGCAGCAGGTCGACATCACCGAGCACTCAATGTGCCAGCCCGGACGACCGTCGCCCCACGGCGATGGCCAGCTCGGCTCACCCGGCTTGGCGCCTTTCCACAATACGAAGTCCAGCGGGTCCTGTTTCGACTCGTCGACTTCGATCCGCGCGCCGATGCGCAGGTCTTCGATTTTCTTGCGCGACAGCTTGCCGTAGCCCATGAACTTGGCGACGCGGTAATACACGTCGCCATTGCCCGGGGCGTAGGCGTAACCCTTGTCGATCAGGGTCTGGATCATCGCGTGCATGCCGGGGATATGCCCGGTGGCGCGCGGTTCCATGTCCGGCTTCTTGATGTTCAAGCGCGCTTCATCTTCGTGCATCGCCGCGATCATGCGCTCGGTCAAGGCTTCGAACGACTCGCCGTTCTCCTTGGCCCGATTGATGATCTTGTCGTCAATGTCGGTGATGTTGCGCACGTAAGTCAGGTCGTAACCGCTGAATCGCAACCAGCGGGTCACCAGGTCGAATGCGACCATGCTGCGGCCATGGCCCAGGTGGCAGTAGTCGTACACGGTCATCCCGCAGACATACATGCGCACATTATTGCCATCCAGCGGCTTGAAAACTTCTTTGCTCTTGGTGAGCGTGTTGTAGATCGAAAGCACGTTAGAGGTTCCTTGAATCACTGGCCCCACGAATCACGCAAGGTCACGGTACGGTTGAATACCGGAGCGCCCGGCTTCGAGTCCTTGATATCCGCGCAGAAGTAACCTTCGCGCTCGAACTGGAAACGGTCTTCCGGCTGTGCATTGCCCAGCGAGGGTTCAGCACGACAACCGGTGAGGACTTGCAGCGAGTCAGGGTTGATGTTGTCCAGGAAACTGGCGCTGTCTTCGGCCTTCTCAGGGTTCGCAGAGCGGAACAGGCGATCGTACAGACGCACTTCACACTCGACGCTGGCAGCCGCTGGCACCCAGTGCACCACGCCTTTGACCTTGCGGCCTTCAGGGTTCTTGCCCAGGGTTTCCGGGTCGTAGGAGCAACGCAGTTCGACGATGTTGCCATCGGCGTCCTTGATCGCTTCATCGGCACGGATCACGTAGCTGCCGCGCAGACGCACTTCGCCGGCCGGTTCCAGGCGTTTGTAGCCTTTCGGCGGCTCTTCCATGAAGTCTTCACGGTCGATGTAGATTTCACGGGCGAACGGCAGAACGCGCATGCCCATGTCTTCTTTCGGGTGGCATGGCAGTTCGAGGTTTTCGACCTGGCCTTCCGGGTAGTTGGTGATCACGACTTTCAGCGGACGCAACACGCACATGGCACGTGGGGCGCTGTGGTCGAGGTCGTCGCGGATGCTGAATTCGAGCATGCCGAAGTCCACCACGCCGTCGGAACGGTTGGTGCCGACCATGTCGCAGAAGTTACGGATCGATTTCGGCGTGTAGCCACGGCGGCGGAAGCCGGACAGCGTGGACATGCGCGGATCGTCCCAGCCGAACACGTGCTTTTCATCGACCAGTTGCTTGAGCTTGCGCTTGCTGGTGATGGTGTAGTTCAGGTTCAGGCGGCTGAACTCGTACTGACGCGGGTTCGCCGGCACCGGCAGGTTCTCCAGGAACCACTCGTACAGCGGCCGATGGCTTTCGAACTCCAGGGTGCAGATCGAGTGGGTGATGCCTTCGATGGCGTCCGACTGACCGTGGGTGAAGTCGTAGTTCGGGTAGATGCACCACTTGTCACCGGTCTGGTGGTGATGCGCGTGACGGATGCGGTACATGATCGGGTCGCGCAGGTTCATGTTCGGCGAGGCCATGTCGATCTTGGCCCGCAGCACGCGTGCGCCGTCCGGGAATTCGCCGGCACGCATGCGGGCGAACCAGTCGAGGTTTTCCTCCACGGAGCGATCACGGAACGGGCTGTTCTTGCCCGGCTCGGTCAGGGTGCCGCGGTATTCCTTGGCCTGCTCCGGGCTCAGGTCATCGACGTAAGCCTTGCCGGCCTTGATCAGCTCGACGGCCCAGTCGTGCAACTGGTCGAAATACTGCGAGGCGTAGCGCACTTCGCCGGACCATTCAAAGCCCAGCCATTTGACGTCGCTTTCGATCGCGTCGATGTATTCCTGGTCTTCCTTGGCCGGGTTGGTGTCGTCGAAACGCAGGTGCGTGACGCCGCCAAATTCCTGGGCCAGGCCAAAGTTCACGCAAATCGACTTGGCGTGACCGATGTGCAGGTAGCCGTTGGGCTCAGGCGGGAAACGGGTGACGATCTGCGTGTGCTTACCCGAGTCCAGGTCCGCCTGGATGATCGGGCGCAGGAAATTGACCGGCACAGCAGGGCCGGTCTTGGAATTCGAGGTAGGGTCGACAGTGGGCTTGCTCATAGGATCCTTGAACGTACAAGTGCGCGGCCAGTTGGCCAAATCAAAGCGGCGGTTAAAACAAAGGGGCTTATCATAGCCGATGCCGTCAAGTCGCTGACAGAGCAGGCCCGAAAACGGCTGCATTTAATCGGATGCAAATGAAAAACAGCCTCGAAATTCGCGCCCGGCACGCTAAACTGCGCACCTTGGCCGACATTGGCCGGACCGGTTGAGGGCTTCAACGCCCCGAAACCCACGAATTCCCAGAAAGAGTACCGATCATGACCCAAGTCAAACTGACAACAAACCATGGCGACATCGTCCTGGAACTGAACGCTGAGAAGGCACCGCTGACCGTTGCCAACTTCATCGAGTACGTCAAAGCCGGTCACTACGAAAACACTGTTTTCCACCGCGTCATCGGTAACTTCATGATCCAGGGCGGCGGTTTCGAGCCAGGCATGAAAGAAAAGAAAGACAAGCGCCCAAGCATCCAGAACGAAGCCGACAACGGCCTGCCGAACGACAAGTACACCGTCGCCATGGCCCGCACCATGGAGCCGCATTCGGCTTCCGCCCAGTTCTTCATCAACGTGGCTGACAACAGTTTCCTGAACCACAGCGCCAAGACCACTCAGGGCTGGGGCTACGCGGTGTTCGCCAAAGTCGTTGAAGGCACCGACGTTGTCGACAAGATCAAAGGTGTTTCCACCACCATGAAATCCGGCCACCAAGACGTACCAGCAGACGACGTGATCATCGAGAAAGCCGAGATCATCGAAGCGTGATACTGCTGATTTCAGACTTGCATCTGGAAGAGGAGCGCCCGGACATTACCCGGGCGTTTCTGGATTTGCTCGCCGGACGCGCCCGCTCGGCGAGTGCGCTGTACATCCTGGGCGACTTTTTCGAGGCGTGGATTGGCGACGATGCCATGACGCCGTTCCAGCGTTCCATCTGCCAGGCCCTGCGCGAACTCAGCGACAGCGGCACGGCCATTTTTCTGATGCACGGCAATCGCGACTTCATGCTCGGCCAGGCCTTCTGCAAACAGGCCGGTTGCACGTTATTGAAGGACCCGAGTGTCGTGCAGTTCAACGGCGAGCCGGTGCTATTGATGCACGGCGACAGCCTCTGCACCCGCGACGAGGCTTATATGAAGCTGCGTCGCTACCTGCGCAACCCGATCACCCTGTTCATCCTGCGGCACCTGCCGTTGCGCGCACGGCATAAACTGGCGCGCAAGCTGCGCAGCGAAAGCCGGACGCAGACGCGGATGAAGGCCAACGACATTGTCGATGTCACGCCGGAAGAAGTGCCGCGGATCATGCAGGAGTACGGCGTGACGACCTTGATCCATGGGCACACCCATCGCCCGGCCATTCACAAGTTGCAGATTGGCGAGCAAGCGGCCAAGCGCATTGTGCTGGGGGATTGGGACCGTCAGGGCTGGGCGTTGCAGGTGGATGAGCAAGGGTTTGCCCTCGCCCCCTTCAACTTCGCACCGCCGCCACAACTGGCAGCCCCCACGCTCTAACTGCCAAACACAAATCCCACTGTAGGAGTGAGCCTGCTCGCGATAGCGGTGTATCAGTCAACAAAGTTGTTGAATGTGATACCGCTATCGCGAGCAGGCTCACTCCTACAGTTTGACCGCGTTGGGTTAATGGCCGGAGGCCGCAGGCCCCGCCTTCGCCGCGAACGGCGGTTTCGCCAGCCACACAATCACGATTAAGCCCATGAACGCCCACCCCAGCAACGTGAAGTAATCCACGGTGGAGAGCATGTAGGCCTGACTGGTCAGCACATGATCCAGCTGCGCATACGCCGGATTGCTCGGCCCGCCCAGCGCATTCAGCGCCTCGCGGGTCGCGGGCTCATAAGTGCTGATGCTTTCGCTCATATAGGCGTGATGCTGATCCGCCCGACGAATCCAGATCCACGTGGTCAGCGACGCCGCAAAACTGCCGCCCAAGGTCCGCAGAAACGTCGCCAGGCCCGCGCCGTCGGCGATCTGGCTCGGTGGCAGGTCCGACATCAGAATGCTCAAGGTCGGCATGAAGAACAACGCCACGCCAATGCCCATGAACAATTGCACCAGCGCGATATGCTGGAAGTCCACTTCGTTGGTGAACCCGGCGCGCATGAAGCAGCTCAGGCCAATCGCCAGAAACGCCAGGCCAGCCAGCAGCCGCAGGTCAAACTTGTGCGCGTACTTGCCGACAAACGGCGACATCAGCACCGGCAAAATACCGATCGGCGCCACCGCCAGACCCGCCCACGTGGCGGTATAGCCCATCTGGGTTTGCAGCCATTGCGGCAGGATCAGGTTGATGCCGAAGAACCCAGCGTAACCCAACACCAACACAATGGTGCCGATGCGAAAATTGCGGTAAGCGAACAGCCGCAGGTTGACCACTGGGTGGTTATCAGTCATTTCCCAGATCACGAACACCGCCAGCGCAATCACTGAAATCGCCGCACCAATGAGGATGAAGTTGGACTCAAACCAATCAAGGTCATTGCCCTTGTCGAGGATCACCTGCAACGCACCGACACCAATGATCAGCGTGATCAACCCCACGTAATCCATCGGCTGGCGGCTGGTTTCCACCGGACGCGCCTTCAATTGCTGGCGCACCACCATCACCGCGAAGATCCCGATCGGCACGTTGATAAAGAAAATCCACGGCCAGCTGTAACTGTCGGTAATCCATCCGCCGAGGATCGGGCCGGCAATCGGTGCCACCACTGTGACCATCGCCAGCAACGCCAGGGCCATGCCGCGCCTGGCGGGTGGGTAGACCGCGATCAGCAGCGTCTGGGTCATTGGGTACAACGGCCCCGCCACCAGGCCTTGCAACACCCGGAAGCCAATCAGCTCGGGCATCGAGGTCGAGATACCGCAGAGAAACGAGGCCACGACAAAGAGAATGGTCGCCCAGAGAAACAGCTTCACCTCACCAAACCGGCGGCTGAGCCAGCCGGTCAGCGGCAGCGCAATCGCATTGCTCACCGCAAACGAAGTGATCACCCAGGTGCCCTGCTCCGAACTCACGCCCAGGTTGCCGGATATCGTCGGCAGCGCCACGTTGGCGATGGTGGTGTCGAGCACTTGCATGAAGGTCGCCAGCGACAGGCCGATGGTGCTGAGCAGCAGGCTGGGCGGCGTGAAAGACGCGTTATTGCTCATCGTGAATCCCTTGAAGCCTGATTGGCGCGGCGCCTGTTACAGACGCAGCTGACCTTGTGTACGAGCCTTGTGGTGAGGGAGCTTTTGTGGCGAGGGAGCTTGCTCCCGCTCGGCTGCGAAGCAGTCGTAAAGCTTTTGGGGTCGCTTCGCGACCCAGCGGGAGCAAGCTCCCTCGCCACAAAGGCTCGCTCCCACAGGGTCGGTGTCAGCGCTGCACGGTTTTGCTGACCGCCGCGCTGTTGTCGTGGATCAACTGAGTGATCATCGCGTCGGCCTCGGCCAACTGACGGTCGTAGACGTTGGTGCTGAACGAAGCCTTTTGCGGCGGCTGTTGCGCCAGCACTGGGCCGCTCTGGTCGTGCAGGTTCACATCGACCTGAGTCGACAGGCCGACCCGCAATGGATGTTTCGCAAGCTCTTCGGCGTTGATGTGAATCCGCACGGGTACCCGTTGCACGATCTTGATCCAGTTACCGGTGGCGTTCTGCGCCGGCAACAGGGCAAATGCGCTGCCGGTGCCGGCGCCAAGGCTGTCGATGGTGCCGCTGAATTTCACGTCGCTGCCGTAAAGGTCGGCTTCGATATCGACGGGCTGACCGATGCGCATGTCACGCAGCTGGGTTTCCTTGAAGTTGGCATCGATCCACAGCTGATCCAGCGGAATAACCGCCATCAACGCGGTGCCCGGCTGGACGCGCTGGCCCAGCTGCACGGAACGTTTGGCGACATACCCGGTGACCGGCGCGATCAAGGTGCTGCGGGAGTTGTTCAAGTAAGCCTGACGCAATTGCGCGGCCGCGGACATCACGTCCGGGTGCGACGAAACCACGGTGTCATCCACCAAAGCACTGGTGGTTTTCAGTTGCTGCTTGGCGTTGGCCAAGGCGTTTTGCGCCGAGGTCAGGTCATCGCGAGCGTGGGACAGTTCTTCCTGGGAAATCGCACCGCCAGCGGCAAGGTTTTTTCGGCGATTGAAGTTGTCCTGGGTCTTCTGTACTTCGGCCTGCTGGGCGTTGACCTGGGCTTTCATGCCGTCGACGTTGCTGTACAAGCCGCGCACCTGACGCACGGTGCGGGCCAGATTGGCCTGGGCACTTTGCAGACCGACTTGGGCGTCATTCGGGTCGAAGTTGACCAGCACCTGGCCCTCATGGACCAGGTCGCCATCGTCGGCGCCAATACTGACCACCGTGCCGGTGACCAGCGGGGTGATTTCCACCACGTTGCCGTTAACATAGGCGTCGTCGGTGCTTTCATTCCAGCGCCCGTAGAATTCGTGATAGCCCCAGACACCGACACCGGCGAGGATCACCACGATCGCGAGCACCACCAGCATGATTTTGCGTTTGCGCGGGTTGCTGGTGTCTGGAGTGTTATCAGGGGTTTGTGTGTTTTCTGCAGTGGCCATGACCAATACCTTGAATTAATTGTGCTGCGTGGCAGGGATTGCGTTGGCCGCGGCCAGGGTCTCGCCCTGGAAGCCGCCGCCCAGCGCCTGCATCAGTTGGATCGACAGGTCGATCTGCTCGGCATTCAGGTTGGCCAACTGACGCTGGGCCTGAAGCAATTGCTGCTCGATGCTGAGCACGTCCAGGTAATTGCCGATGCCGGAACCGTACCGCTGGACCACGGTGTTGTAAGAATCCTGGGCAATGTCGGTGGCGTGTTGCTGCGCCCCGATCTGCCGGCCGATATCGCGCAACTGGTTGATGGTGTCGCTGACATCTCCCAGGGCTTTCACCAGGCTTTTGTTGTACTGCGCCACCGCGAGGTCGTAATCGGCGTCGCGGGAATCGAGGTCGGCACGCAGGCGGCCACCGTCGAAAATCGGCACAGAGATCGTCGGCGCAACGTTGAAGAAACGGCTTGCCGAACCAAACATCGCATCACCCAGCAACGACTCGGCACCGGCCGCGGCGCTCAGGTTGAGGTTGGGGTAGAACTGGGTCTTGCCGGCAGCGATGTTCTTGCTCGCGGCCTCGACTCGCCAGCGTGCGGCCACCAGGTCTGGACGACGCCCGAGCAGCTCGGCCGGCAACACCGATGGCAACGCCACGGCGCTGGCTTGCAGGATCTTCGGCCGGGCGATTTCATTGCCCCGATCCGGGCCTTTGCCGAGCAGCACCGCCAAGGCGATTTTCGCGCTTTGCAGGCGTTTTTCGGCGTCGATCAGGCTGGCTTCGGAACTGGCTTCCAGGCTTTCGGTTTGCTGGAACTGGTATTGGCTGTCGATCCCCGAGCTCAGGCGGCGCCGGCTCAGGTCGAGCATTTGCTGGGTGCGCTTGAGGTCTTCATTGGCCAGGTCATAGACGATGTGCGCCTGACCCAGGTCGCTGTAGGCGCGGGCGACGTCGGCGGACAAGGTCAGTTGCGCGGCTTGTTGATCGACTTCGGCAGCACGGGCCTGACCCAGTGCGGCTTCCCAGGCATCACGCTGACCGCCCCAGAGGTCGAAGTTGTAATTGAAACTGGCACTGATGTTGCGCACGGTGGAGTAAGTATCACCCTGCCCGCTTGGGTCCTGATCCCGGGCCAGACGCGAACGGCTGACACCGGCGCTGGCATCGAGGGTCGGCATGCGCGCGGCATCGGCGGCATACGCGGCGGCGCTGGCCTGGTGGGCGCGAGCGTCGGCAATCTGCATGTCGGGGCTGTCGTGCAGGGCTTCGCGGATCAAGCCGTCGAGTTGCGGGTCGCCGAGGCTTTTCCACCAGTCACTTTTCGGCCAGGCCGCGGGCGACAGCGTCACACCGCTGAGGGATTGCCCGGCCTTGAGGTTTTTCGCATCGAGGCTGACGCCTTCAGTGGTCAGGCCGCTGTAGCTGGCGCAACCCGCCAGGGTCATGGCCGCCAGCACCAGGCTCAGGCCGGCACGCAAGGTTTTACTGCTCATTGGTCACCTACCCGCTGCAGGGTGATCGAGTCACCGGCTGCTACCAGGATTTTCTTGAGGATCTGTTCCAGGGTTTTCAGTTCTTGCGGGGTGATCGCGCCGGCCAGTTCATTCATGGCGTCGGCGCCGATTTCCGGCAGGCGGTCAGTCAATTGCTGGCCTTGCTCTGTCAGCACTAGTTTCACCTGGCGGCGGTCCGCCTCGGAACGTTGGCGGGCGAGGAAACCTTTCTGTTCCAGACGATCGAGCATGCGGGTCATCGAACCGCTGTCCAACGACAGGTGTCGGCACAGCTCGGCCGGGGTATCGACGCCGAACTGGGCCATGATGATCAGCACTTTGAACTGCGCGGCGGTGATGCCGTGGGGTTCCATGTGCGTGTCGATGATCCGGTCCTTGAGCAGCGCAGCACGCCCGAGCAGGAGGCCGAGATGGCAAGTGTGGAATGCGTCCGGGGTGAAATGTTTCATCTGACCACCAATTAGCTGCCTAGGCAGTGAATGTATGACGAGATGTTACTGCCTAGACAGCGAATGTCAACGTAATAGTTAGGTTGCTTTCTATTTGGCTGATAAATGGCGCGGGAAAGTTGCTTCGGATCGGTGACCGCAGCGCGCCCATCGCGAGCAAGCCCGCTCCCACATTGGATTTGTGTACGCCGCAGATCAAATGTGGGAGCGGGCTTGCTCGCGAAGGGAGCGACTCGGTTTCGGAGGGAAACGCGAGCTTAGAAATCCCGCTTGTAGAAGATATCCAGCGAGCTGGCCACGCCGCCAGCGGCTTCGAGGTAAACCTTTTTGCTCAGCTTGTAGCGCAAGGCAATGGTGTTGGCCGGTTCGAACACGCCAACGCCATAGCGCAAGGTGAGTTTTTCCGAAAGGTTGCCGCTGGCCACGACGCTGGTGGTGTTGCCGCTGCCTTGGGTGTCGAGCTGGAAGTCCTGAATCCCCAGGTCATTGGCCAGTTTGCCGGTCATCCCCGCACTGCCCATCAGGCCCAACCCGAGCGCCGCCTGGGCCAGCATGTTGTTGTCTTCCCCGTTGCTGCTCAGCGGACGCCCGAGCACCAGATAGGACAAGGCCTGTTCCTGGCTCATCGCCGGCTCGGAGAAAATCTGCGTGGTCGGCTGCTCGGCGCTGCCGCTGAGGCGAATGCCGGCGATTACGTCGTCGGTCTGGCGAATGGCTTCGATGTCCAGATACGGCTGGTCAATCGGGCCAGCGAACAACAGCCGTGCACGACGCACCGTCAGCCGCTGGCCATAGGCTCGATAACGCCCATCGTTGAGCCAGAGCTCACCGCGGGTGTCCATGTTGTCGCCGATGTGCACATGACCTTGCAGGTTGGCGGTCAGGCCAAACCCGGCAAAACTGAGCTTGTCCTCACCCACCACCACGTCGATGTCCATCTTCATGGCTAGCGGCGGCTTACCCTCTTCGGTCTGTTGACCGACGATCACCGTGTCATCGGAAACCTTGACCGTCGACGGCGGCAACTCGCGAACGGTGATTTCGCCCTTGGGCACCCGCACTTTGCCGGCGATCGCCAGCTGGTCGTCCTTCATCGAGATCTTCAGGTCCGGCGCCACTTCCAGCTTGGCATAGGGTTCGACGGTGACTGGCAATTGCGTGCCTTTGAGCGTCAGGTCCACCACCAACGCCTGCCCCCAGGCGATGTGGCCGTTGAGACTGCCCTGCCCGCTCTTGCCGCTTTTCCAGCCGCCGTTCAATTGCACTGTTTCGCCGGCGATCTGTGCTTGAAGCTGCAAGCCCTGCAACTCCATCGGCAATTCAGGCCCGGACACTTCGCCGTCGCTGAGCAGCAGATTACCGTTCACCTGCGGCGTCAGCAGATCGCCGGACAGCGTGCCACTGCCGTTCAAACGGCCGGTGAGTTTCTCGACCATCGGCACAAACGGCCGCGCCACCGACAGGTCCAGTCCGCTGAGACGGAACGAACCGGTGAGCGGTTTGTTTTTCGGCAGCGGATTAATCTGCGCCTGCACCCTCAGTTCGCCAAGCTTGCCGCCGACGAAGTTGAGGTCAGTGTCGATGCGTTTGGGCGTGAGTTTGCTGGTGAGTTTCAGGGTCTGGTACGGGAAGTCCAGCCACTGATCCTTTTCCTTGATGCGCAATGTGCCGCCGCTGGCATCGACGCTGACCTGACCGTTCGGGCCACTGGCCGGCAGATCGAGTTGCAGGTCGGCATTAAGTTTGCCCTTCCAGGCGAAATCCTTCGGCAACCATTGCGCCAGGCTTTCAATCGGGAATTGTTTGAGGTGATAACGCAGCTTCGGCTCTGGCATCAGGCGCTGGTCTTCGCCACACAAACTGGCCTGACCGGACATCCAGCAATGCGCACCGAAGTTGATTTTGCCGTCCGCCAGCCGTTCAAGCTTCGCCGGACCTTGCAGCTTCCAGTCCTGGCCGCCGGCCTGGATATCGCCGCTGGCCAGGCGTCCGCGCCAGTTGCCCTTGTCCAGCGCGCCGTCGAAGCCGAGCGCCAGTTTCAGCTTCGGTCCTTGCAGGTCGAGGGCGAGTTTCTGGTTTTTGATATCGCCCTGGCCGCTGGCGGTCAGCGTGCCCAGTGACGTATCGCCAGCCTGAATGCCGCTGCCCTTGAGGTCGATTTTCGCCCGTTGCGCGCCATCGAGGGTCGCGTCCAGGTTCAGGCTTCGCAGCCGATTGTCTTCGAAGGCCAGTTGCGCGCCTTGCAGCCCGAGCTTGCCTTGCGGTGCCTTGAGCGTGCCGGCGACATCAATGCGACCGTTGAGTTGACCGCGCAGTTGCGGCCAGAGTTGGGCCAGACGTGGCAGCTTGATGTCGATCTGCCCGGCGAGTTTCTGTTGCAGGCTGCCCTTGCCGTTGATGCTGTTGTCACCGAGGCGGATTTGCAGCGCGTTGAGGTTCCATTGCTCACCGCCGCCATCGGCCTTGGCCTGGATCACCGCCGGTTGCCCGCGCAGTTTGCCTTTGAGGTCGAGGTCGGAGCTCAGGCTGAGCTTCTCATTCTTCATCTCGCCTTTACTGCGCAACGGCCCGGCCAGCGTCCCCGGCAACTCCGCGACCCAATACGCCGGGTTGATCGCCGACAGATCGAGCGCAGTGTCCCAGGCAATGCCATCGGCAAATTGCAGGTTCAGATGCCCCACGGCCTTGCCCTGCCCGGCTTCGAGTTGAATCTGTTGCAGATAGATTTTCGTCAGGTCGCCGCTGAACGGGCTTTCGAGGCTGAACGCACCTGCCGGGCCATCCAGTGCAGATTTGAAGTGACCGATGTATTTTCCGTCAGTGTAGGAGACTTCACCGTTGAAGCTGCGTAACGCCACTTCGGGTTCGTCGATCAGTGGATAAAGGCTGTGCCACGGAAAATCCAGCCAGTCGATTTTCGCATCGGCGCTCAGGCCTTTGCTCCAGTCGAGGTTGCCGGTGAGCTTGAGCTTTTGCTTGTCGTTGGCGGTCAGGTCGAGGGCGGCAATCTGCGCGCCGTTGGCGTCGACCTTGCCTTGCAGCAACAACGCGATCGGGCCTTTTTCCGCGGGCAGCGTGGCTTTGCCGAGCAACTGGTAACCGTTTTTCAGGTCGCCGTCGCCGGTGAGCTCCAGTTGATTGAGTTGCAAGGTGTCCGGTAGATCGGCAATGGGTTTGAAGCCGTCGGCTGTGATCCGTACTTTGGCCGGAAGATTGTCCACCAGCGGTTGCACTTCGCCGGTCAGTTGCCCGTTCAAGTAACCGCTGCTGTCGGCTTTCAGGATCAGGGTTTTCAGCAGGTCGCCGTCCACCTTCAGCGCCAGGCGCCATGGCTCGGGGGCCGGTAGGGTTAACGTGCCTTCGGCCTTGAGCGGCCAGTTTCCGGTGGGTTGCAGCAGGCCGGACAGGTTCAAACTCAAATCGTCACGTTGCAACTTCACCGAGTCGATCTGCATGCCCTGTGCGGTCCAGTGTGCGGCCAGTTGCAGGCCTTTGAGTTCTTCGCTGCCGTTGAACAGCAAGCTGCCGACCTGGACGTCGCCCAGTTCAATCGCCAACGGTAACTTCAGATCAGGAAGCTCGATATCGCCGCTGCTGTCTTCATCGATACCCGGTGGAAATTGCAGGCTGACCTGATCGGCCTTCAATTGCTCGATGCACAAGGTCATGCGCGTCAGGCACAGCGGTGACCAGGCGAATATCGGTTTGCTCAGTTCAACCCGGCTGGTGTCTTGCTGCCACAGCAGACGATCGGCACTCCACTGCCCGCCCAATCGGCCCTGAAAATTCTCCACGGTCAAACCCGGCACAAAACCGAGTGCCCAACGGCTGCCCGTCGCCGTGCCCAGCACCGTGGTCACGGCCAGGAGGACCAGCATCAGCAGCGCCAGAATCGCCAGCAGCGTTATTTTCAAACCATGCTTCACAGCTCGGGCCCCATGGAAAAGTGCAGTCGAATGCCGCCGTCGTCGTCCATCGCATGGGCAAGGTCGAGGCGAATCGGCCCCACCGGGGAAACCCAGCGCACGCCGATACCCACGCCGGTCTTGAGGTTCGGCAGTTCAAGTGTATTGAAGGAGTTACCCTGGTCAACGAAGGTCGCGACCCGCCATTTTTCGGCGATGGAGTACTGATATTCGACGCTGCCGGCGATCATGTAGCGGCCACCGATGCGGTCGCCCTCGGAGTTCTCCGGGGACAGGCTTTGATAGTCGTAGCCGCGCACACTCTGATCGCCACCGGCGAAGAAACGTAACGACGGCGGTATGGATTTGTAGCCATTGGTGGCGCTGCCGCCGACCTGCACCCGACCGAGGAAGCGGTGTTTATCGAAGACCGTGGTCAAGCCTTTGACCAGCGCGGTGCCGTAGACCAGGTTGTTGTCCGAACCCAAACCTTCCTTGGCCACTTTGGTCTCGAATTCCAGGCGATAGCCGTTGTGCGGGTCGATGCGGTTGTCGCTTTTCAGGTAGGAATAACTGACGCCGGGCATTAGCAATGTGCTGAGTCCCGAGTCGTCGCCGAGCCGGTATTCCTCGCGCTGCCACTTGAGCGACACCACGCGCTGCCAACCGCTGGGCAACTTGCTGTGCCATTCGGGGCCGAGGGTCAGGAGTTTGCTGAGAGAGTCCTTGTCGGCGATTTCTTCGTTTTGATAACCGCCGGCGAAGCGCAATTTGTCGGTCAGCGGTGGGTCCAGAGGGATGTCGTACAACACCCCGACGTTCTGCCGCGGCGCCGAGATTTCGGTCTCCCAGCCATAGCTGTGCCCCTGCGGGTTGACCCAGTGCCGGGTCCAGTTGGCCTTGATCCGGGGGCCGACATCGGTGGAATAACCCAGCCCCAGGCCCATGGTCCGTGGTTTGCGGGTTTCGAGCTTGACGTCGACCGGGATCACATCGTTCCTGGACGCCGTCGGTGCCGCATCCACCCGCACACTTTCAAAATAGCCGCTCGATTGCATCGCCTGATTGAGCTCGGCGATCAGCTCTGAGTCGTAGGGCGCGCCTTCCTTGAACGGCACCATACGCCGCAGCAGGTCTTCATCGAATGGCGTGTCGCCCTCGAAACTGACCTTGCCCAGTGAATAGCGCGGGCCGCTGTTATAGATGAGCTCGATGTCGGCCACGCCGGCACGCGGGTCTACCGACAATTTCTGGCTGGAGAAGTAACCACTGAAAAAACCATAGCGCGAGGCCTGATTCTGGATCAGCCGTTTGGCGTCTTCGTAATGCCCATGGTTCAGCACTGCGCCGGTTTTCAGCGCATTACTTTTGGGGACACGAAAGGATTTGAGGGCGGCGGCCGGGCCGTCGATGCGAATAGTGACGTTGCGCAAATGCACCGGCTCGCCGGGATCGATATTTAGCACCAGACGCGGTGTCTTGCCGACCTTCACGTCGCTGTCGATCTGCGGCTGGTAATAACCCAAGGCCTGGGCGGCCTTGCGCGCCTGTTCCTCGGCGCCACGACTGAAGCGCAGCAAGGCTTCTTCGTCACGATCGCCGAGGCTGCCGATATAGCCCTCTATATTGGCTTTCAGTTCATCGTTGGACGGTTTGATCCGCACATCCAATTCACTTTGCGCCAGTGCCGCGCAGCTGGTGAACAGCATCAGCACGCCACTGGTAATTCTTCCTGGAAACTTCATAGGCGCGGATGCTATCACGAGCTTGGGAGCGTGATAGAGCCTGGCGTGCGGTGAAAGTTCTACCTTTATGCCGTTGCTGTTTGTAACACCTGGGGATTGGCGTGGAAAAACACGTGTTCGCGAATCGGTCCGACGGCGACCTCGCCAATTTCCTCATAGCCCTGACGCTTATAAAACTCGAGGTAACGAGGATTCCCGGTGTCGAGGATCACGCCCTGGGAAGTTTCATCGACGGCACACCAGTTGTGCACCGCTTGCAGCAGTTGCTCACCGAAGTGTTTGCCTTGGAACTGCGGATGAATCCCCAGCAACGGCAGGACGTGCACCGAGTCGGAAGGTACACAGGCCGCCACAGCGGCGTGGTAATCGAGGTAGCGACGGGTGCAACGAAAACCGGTGCTGAGCACCATGCGCAAACGCCAGGCCCAACTTTCAGTGATGCCCAGTCGACGCTGCGGCGGGGCGATCAGGGCGATGCCGATCAGGCGGTCGTTGACCAGCAGGCCGATAGCCGGCAGATCCTGAAGAAAGTGTTGTTTGACCAGTTCGCGCACCGTCGCCCGCACACGATGTTCATAGCCGGGACGTTCGGCCTCGAACAGGTAGCCGAAGGTCGGTTCGTGCCGGTAAGCGTGGTACAGCAGGGAGCGCGCTTCGTGGGCGTAGCCGCTGTCGAGCATGTGGATATCGGCAATGGCGGTTGAGGTTTCGGGCATAACGGTAGATCTCCCCGGGGCGCCGCTCAAAATGGTGGCGCTCTTATTGGTACGAGCCTTTGGGTGGTAATACAGTTCCCCCACAGGTATAGACCAAGGCGGGATCTTCATCGACTGGACTGGCCTCTTCGCGGGCAAGCCACGCTCCCACAGGTTCTGTGGCGTACACAAATTTTGCGTTCGCTCGAGCCCCCTGTGGGAGCGTGGCTTGCCCGCGAAGAGGCCGGCATAGACAACCCATCTCTGACAGAACACGGTAACTCCCCAGCCTCAACACTGGCCCGATTCCTACAGGTCAGCTAGCATCGCCCTTTTGCCAGGACTGCCGACCATGAAGATCGTCTCCTTCAACATCAACGGGCTGCGCGCTCGCCCGCATCAGCTGGCGGCGCTGATCGACAAGCACCAGCCGGATGTGATCGGGCTGCAGGAAACCAAGGTTCACGACGACCAGTTCCCGCTGGCCGAGGTACAGGCGCTGGGTTATCACGTGTATTTCCACGGGCAGAAAGGCCATTACGGCGTCGCCCTGCTCTCGCGCAAAGAACCGATTGCCCTGCATAAAGGTTTCGCCACCGACGAAGAAGACGCCCAGCGGCGCTTCATCTGGGGTACGTTCGCCGACGCCAATGGCGTGCCGGTGACCATCATGAACGGCTATTTCCCACAGGGCGAAAGCCGCGACCACCCAACCAAGTTCCCGGCCAAGGAGCGTTTCTACGGCGACCTGCAGCAGTTGCTGGAAAGCCAGTTCAGCAATGAACAGCCGGTGGTGGTGATGGGCGACGTGAACATTTCCCCGGAAGACTGCGACATCGGTATCGGCCCGGACAACATGAAACGCTGGCTGAAAACCGGCAAATGCAGCTTCCTGCCGGAAGAGCGCGAGTGGATGGCCCGCCTGAAAAACTGGGGCTTGGTCGACAGTTTCCGTCACTTGAACCCGGACGTGGCCGACCGTTTCAGCTGGTTTGACTACCGCAGCCGCGGCTTCGAAGACGAACCCAAGCGTGGACTGCGGATCGACGTGATCATGGCGTCCCATGGCTTGTTGCCGCGCGTGAAGGATGCGGGAGTGGACTACGAACTGCGCGGGATGGAAAAACCATCGGATCATGCGCCGATCTGGCTTGAGTTGAGCTGATCCTCTCGACATCGACACAAATAAACTGTGGGAGCGAGCCTGCTCACGATAGCGCACTTACATTCAATACACGTGTTGGCTGTTATGCCCTCATCGCGAGCAGGTCGGATCGCCGCACCGTCGCTCCCACATTTAGCAACTGTCATCTTTCGGACATCTTACTGACTTAATCTCCCGGCACTTCCTTTGGCCAAATAAGGTGCCGGCATGACGCTGCGCAGATTATTCCTGTTGATGCTGTGCGCCTTTTTGCCCTTCACGGCCTCGGCGGGCGATCTGCCGGTTCCCGGAAACGGCCCGGTCCTACGCATCCAGGGTTCCAACACCATCGGCGCCGCACTGGGGCCGGCACTGGTCGAAGGACTGATGCGCGAACAGGGCCTGCTCAAGGTTCACAGCGAAATCCCCGATACAGCCAACGAACAACGCATCGTCGGCGAAACCGTTCAGGGACGCCGGGTGGTGGTGGAAGTCGCGGCCCATGGTTCCAGCACCGGTTTCAGCGCCTTGAAAACCGCCTCTGCCGACCTCGCCGCCTCCTCGCGCCCGATCAAGGACAGCGAACGGGCAGAGCTCAAAACCCTGGGTGACTTTAAAAGCCCCGGTGCCGAGCAGGTCATCGCCATCGATGGACTGGCGATCATCCTTCATCCGCAAAATCCGCTGAACCAACTCAACACAGAACAACTGGCGCGAATTTTCAGCGGTGAGGCAAAAACCTGGGAAGAACTCGGCGGCCGTGGTGGGACGATTCATCTCTATGCTCGAGATGACCAATCGGGCACCTACGACACCTTCAAGGAACTGGTCCTCAGTCGCCGTGGGAAAACACTCAATAGCACCGCGAAACGCTTCGAATCCAGCGAGCAATTGTCCGACGCCGTCAGCCAGGATCCGCAAGGCATCGGCTTTATAGGTTTGCCTTACGTGCGCCAGGCCAAAGCCGTGGCGATTGCCGATGGCCAATCCCAAGCCATGTTGCCGCTCAACAGCCTGATTGCCACTGAGGATTACCCGCTGTCCCGGCGGCTGTTCTTTTACCTGCCGCCCAACGGGAAAAATCCATGGGCGCAAGCGCTGGTGGCCTTCGCGCAAAGCAGCAAAGGCCAGGCAATTGTCGCGGACAACGGTTTTGTCGCGCAGACCGTGCAGGCCATGAGCGTCACGCCGAACGCCTTGATGCCCGAGGGTTATCAGGCGCTCAGCCGCCACGCCCAGCGGCTGTCGGTGAATTTCCGCTTTGAGGAAGGCAGCGCGACGCTGGACA
Source organism: Pseudomonas sp. LBUM1669 (assembly GCF_059695705.1). NCBI lineage: Bacteria > Pseudomonadati > Pseudomonadota > Gammaproteobacteria > Pseudomonadales > Pseudomonadaceae > Pseudomonas > Pseudomonas sp. LBUM1669. Next base: position 4,113,231 of record NZ_CP166784.1, read on the forward strand.
ACAAGGCCCGACAAGACTTGTCACGGGTGCTCGACTATATAAAGCAGCGCGGCAAAACCAATCGGCAGGTGACGCTGGTGGGGTTTGGTGATGCCAAGAGCGATCCGGCGCGTGCCGATTTGTTATCGAAGCTGCGGGCGATGGCGGTGCGGCGGGAATTGGTGAAAAGCGGCGTGGTGTTTCGCGAGATTCGCGGCTTCGGCGCCGAGATGCCGGTGGCGGCAAATAGCGCGGATGAGGGGCGGATCAAGAATCGGCGGGTTGAGGTTTGGGTGTATTGAGTCAGATGTTGCGGTGTTGAATGGGTCGACGCCCTCGCGGGCAAGACTCGCTCTTACAGAGAATAGTGATCCCTGTAGGAGTGAGGCCTGGCCGCGAAGAACGATGACGCAGTCTTACTGCCCGCTACGCATCATCTCTTTCGGCACGTACTTGCCGATCTCGAATTTGCCGATCGCTGCGCGATGCACTTCGTCCGGGCCGTCGGCCAGGCGCAGGGTGCGTTGCATGGCATACATGTAGGCCAGCGGGAAATCGTTGGAAACCCCTGCTCCGCCATGGATCTGGATGGCCCGGTCGATCACCCGCAAGGCCACGTTCGGCGCGACGACTTTGATCTGCGCAATCTCGCTCTTCGCCACCTTGTTACCCACGGTGTCCATCATGTACGCCGCTTTTAACGTCAGCAGGCGTGCCATGTCGATTTCCATCCGCGAGTCGGCGATCTTGTCGATGTTGCCGCCCAAACGTGCCAGCGGTTTACCGAATGCGGTACGGTTGACCGCACGTTTGCACATCAACTCAAGCGCACGCTCGGCCATGCCGATCGAGCGCATGCAGTGGTGAATCCGGCCCGGGCCAAGGCGACCCTGGGCGATTTCGAAGCCTCGTCCTTCGCCCAGCAGGACGTTTTCATACGGCACGCGAACGTTTTCAAACAGCACTTCGGCGTGGCCGTGAGGCGCGTCGTCGTAGCCGAACACCGGCAGAGGACGAACGATCTTCACGCCCGGGGCATCCACCGGCACCAGGATCATCGAGTGCTGGGTGTGGCGTGGCGCGTCCGGATTGCTCAGGCCCATGAAGATCAGGATCTTGCAGCGTGGATCGCAGGCACCTGAGGTCCACCACTTTTTGCCGTTGATCACCCACTCGTCGCCGTCACGCACAGCGCGGGCAGCCATGTTGGTGGCATCGGACGAGGCCACGTCCGGTTCGGTCATGGCGAACGCCGAGCGAATTTCGCCACGCAGCAGCGGTTCGAGCCAGCGTTGCTTCTGTTCTTCGTTGGCGTAACGCACCAGCACTTCCATGTTGCCAGTGTCTGGCGCGGAGCAGTTGAAGGGCTCAGGGCCGAGCAGGGAGCGGCCCATGATTTCCGCCAATGGCGCGTATTCGAGGTTGGTCAGGCCGGCACCGAGCTCGGACTCAGGCAGAAACAAATTCCACAACCCTTCAGCCTTGGCCTTGAGTTTGAGCTCTTCCATGATTGCGGTCGGCTGCCAGCGATCACCTTCGGCAACCTGACGCTCGAACACGGCTTCGGCGGGATAAACGTAGGTGTCCATGAACGCGGTCACGCGCTCACGCAGTTCCTGAACCTTGGGCGAATAAGCGAAATCCATGAGCAGTTACCTTCTTGGGCAGAGGTTGTTTAGGTCATGCAATCGATGCTAGAACAGCGTTGATAATTTACCTAGCCTATTCTCGGCGTGTATTAACATTCATCACCGATATATGATCGGCTGATTGAGAACCAACAATAAGAGTGCAGCGCAATGAATCTGAGCAAGGTCGACCTCAACCTTTTCATCGTCTTCGACGCGATCTACACCGAAGCCAACCTGACCCGTGCCGGGCAGATTGTCGGCATTACTCAGCCAGCCGTCTCAAACGCTCTGGCCCGCCTGCGCGAGACCTTCAACGACCCGTTGTTCGTGCGCACCGCGCAAGGCATGGTGCCGACGCCGATGGCGCAAAACATCATCGGGCCGGTGCGTAACGCCCTCTCCCTGCTGCGAGTGTCGGTGCAGGAAAGCCGAATCTTCAACCCGTTGCAGGCGGTCAAGACCTACCGCATCAGCATGACCGACCTGACCGAAGCGGTGATCCTGCCGCCTCTGTTCCAGCGTCTGCGTCGCCTGGCACCGACGGTAATCATCGAAAGTTTTCTGTCCAAGCGCCGCGAGACCACCAAGGAACTGGCAGCCGGGCGTCTGGATTTTGCGGTGGATGCGCCGCTTAACACCGACCCGCAGGTGCGTCACGTCAAGTTGATGGAAGACCGCTACGTCTGCGCCATGCGTAAGGGCCATCCGCTGGCGGGCAAGGAGAAATTCACCCTCGATGATTATCTGTCGCTGACCCACATTCATATCTCCAGCCGCCGCAGTGGCCTGGGGCATGTCGACCTGGCCCTGGGGAAAATGGGCATCCAGCGCAAGATCGCCCTGCGCTCCCAGCATTATTTGATGGCGTCCCAGGTCTTGCAGCAGACCGACATGGTCATGACCGTGCCGGAGCGCTTTGCCCGTCGTCATGACTTGTACTCGGTGAACTTGCCGGTCAATGACGTGCCGCCGGTGGAAACTCACCTCTACTGGCACGAGAGCACCGACCAGGACCCGGCCAACCGCTGGATGCGCGAACAGATGATCGAGTTGTGCCAGCAAGTGACGGCGCATGAGAAGAAGCTCGATAAGGTGTAAGACTTGTTACCGCGTTATCGTTCATCGCGAGCAGGCTCGCTCCCACAGGGATCTGCGCCGTACTGTAGGAGCGAGGCTTGCCCGCGAAGAGGCCAGTGATACCAATGAAGATCCATGCCCCTTGACGTAAACGTCAACCTGCCATTAGCTTAGCGCCATGACCTTTTTCGAGCGCTTCCATGAGCAGCCAGACCTATAGCATTTCCGACCTCGCCCGCGAGCTCGATATCACCACGCGAGCCATTCGCTTTTATGAAGAGCAAGGCCTGCTCAGCCCTGAGCGTCGTGGCCAGGAACGCGTGTATACGCCCCGTGACAAGGTCAGCCTGAAGCTGATCCTGCGGGGCAAGCGCATTGGCTTCTCGCTGGCCGAGTGCCGCGAGCTGATCGAACTCTACGACCCCACCGGCGGCAATCAGAAACAGCTGCAAACCATGTTGAACAAGATCGCCGAGCGTCGCGAACAGCTGGAGCAACAGATGCTCGACATCGAGCAGATGAAGCTCGAACTGGACACGGCGCAGGAGCGCTGCACCCAGGCGCTGGAACAGACGATCAAGAGCCAGGAAGTGGTTCAGTAGGTCAACACGCCCCATAGGGTTTTCTCAGCCTTCAGACAATCAGCACAGGTCGATTCCCATGTCCCTACCCTCTCATGTACGCCTGGTCGAAGTCGGTCCCCGCGACGGTCTGCAAAACGAAGCCCAACCCATTAGCGTTGCCGACAAGGTGCAACTGGTCGACGCGCTGACCGCTGCGGGCCTCGGCTATATAGAAGTCGGCAGTTTCGTTTCGCCCAAGTGGGTGCCGCAAATGGCCGGCTCCGCCGACGTCTTTGCGCAGATCCAGCGCAAACCGGGCGTGACCTATGGCGCACTCGCCCCCAACCTGCGCGGGTTTGAGGATGCAATCGCGGCCGGGGTCAAGGAAGTCGCGGTGTTCGCCGCGGCCTCCGAAGCGTTTTCCCAACGCAACATCAATTGCTCGATCAGCGAAAGCCTGGCGCGTTTCGTGCCGATCATGGATGCCGCCAAACAACACGGTGTCAGCGTGCGCGGTTACGTGTCCTGCGTGTTGGGTTGCCCTTACGAAGGTCACGTCGCCCCCGAACAAGTCGCCCGGGTCGCCCGCGAGCTCTACGCCATGGGCTGCTATGAAGTCTCTCTGGGCGACACCATCGGCACCGGCACCGCCGGCGCGACCCGCAAGATGTTCGACGTGGTTTCGGCCGATGTGCCGCGTGAAAAACTGGCCGGGCACTTCCACGACACCTATGGCCAGGCCATGGCCAACATCTACGCCAGCCTGCTGGAGGGTATCGCGGTGTTCGACAGCTCCATCGCCGGCCTTGGCGGCTGCCCTTACGCCAAGGGCGCCAGCGGTAACGTCGCCACCGAAGACGTGGTTTACCTGCTCAACGGCCTGGGTATAGAGACCGGCATTGATCTGGACGCGCTGATTTTGGCCGGCCAGCAGATTTGCTCCGTGCTGGGGCGACCGACCGGTTCGCGCGTGGCCAAGGCTCGCAGCGCACAGTGAGGCGTGCGGGTGTTACCGCTGTGCCTGAAACGTGGGGCACATGCGAGTAACACGGAAACAAATTGTCTGGTTTTGTCCGAACGAAAAACCAGGAAAAATCATAACTTGTTGATTTATAACAGTATTTTAAAGTTGGCACGGCTCCTGCTATCTCTACTGCATAACAAGAACAAAAAAAGCGGCAAACCTAATAAAAATAAGACGTAACGACTCTGACATAACAAAAACAACACGGCAGAGACGCAGCTAACAGATTTTTTTGGAGAGGATGTGCTTTTCAGGGTGCTTTTCGGAGCAACCCGCAACCGGGCAGAGAACAATAAAACTACCTTCAGGTAGCTCCCGAACTGGTTGGATCGCTCAGCGAAAATGCAGATCAGCGCTCAAAAAAATACGTTTGCTCTTGATCCCGGATGGGGATCGACAAAAACAGCGGTAAAGGGTCACGGTCACTAAAAACAACAACAGACCGCCCCTCAATAATAAAAAAAGAGCACGCGCAACGAAAATTAAAGGGGAGCTTCGGCTCCCCTTTGTGCTTTCTGCGATCCAGGTTTTCTCCACCGCCCTTGTGGGAGCCAGCAGGCAGGCTGGCTCCCGCAAGGGAGAATTTGTCAGGCCTGCTTTTCGCGCAACTCCTCGATACTGATCTCGCGCATCCGGAATTTCTGGATTTTGCCGGTCACGGTCATCGGAAACTCTTCCACGAACTTGAAGTAACGCGGCGTCTTGAAGTGCGCGATGCGTTCCTTGCACCAGGTCTGCAGCTCTTGTTCGGTGGCGCTGTGGCCCGGGTGGAATTTGATCCAGGCGACAATCTCTTCGCCATAGCGCGAACACGGGATGCCGATGACTTGCACGTCCGCCACCGCCGGATGGGTAAAGAAGAACTCTTCCAGCTCACGCGGGTAAATGTTCTCACCGCCGCGGATGATCATGTCCTTGTTGCGCCCGGCAATGCACACGTAGCCCTCGTCGTTCATGCTCGCCAGGTCGCCGGTGTGCATCCAGCCCGCCTGATCGATGGCTTCTGCGGTGCCTTGCGGGTTGTTCCAGTAAGCGAGCATCACGCTGTAACCGCGGGTGCAGAGTTCGCCAATGGTGCCGCGCGGCACGAGGTTGCCGGCCTCGTCGATGATCTTGCTTTCCAGTTGCGGCTGAGTCCGGCCGACGGTGGTTACGCGCAATTCCAGTTCGTCCGACGGACCGGTCTGCAACGACACCGGGCTGGTTTCCGTCATGCCGTAGGCAATCTGCACTTCACTCATGTGCATCTCGCTGATGACCCGGCGCATGACCTCGATCGGACAGGTCGCCCCGGCCATGATCCCGGTGCGAAGGCTCGACAGATCGAACTCGGCGCGTTTGGGTTGATCGAGCATGGCAATGAACATGGTGGGCACGCCGTAGAGTGCGGTAGCTTTTTCTTCGGCAACCGTGGTCAGGGTCAAGAGCGGATCGAACGCATCGTTGGGGTAAATCATGGTGCTGCCGTGGGTGATGCAGCCGAGGTTGCCCATGACCATGCCGAAGCAGTGATACAACGGCACGGGGATCACCAGGCGGTCATTGGCCGTCAGCCCGAGGCTTTCGCCGACCATGTATCCGTTGTTGAGAATGTTGTAGTGACTGAGGGTCGCGCCTTTCGGGAAGCCAGTGGTGCCGGAGGTGTACTGGATGTTCACCGCCTGATCAAAATGCAGACTGTCCTGGCGTTCACGCAATTGTTCGGCGGACACGCTGGCGGCGAGATCGCCCAGTTGCGACCACGGCAGGAAGCCCGATGGGGGTTGTGCATCCAGACTGATGACGCCGCGCAAGTCTGGCAGGCGTTCGCTCTGCAGCTTTCCGATGGTTTGCTCCGCCAGTTCAGGCATCAGGCCTTGCAGCATCCCGTGATAATCGGAGGTCTTGAACGCACCGGCGCAGACCAGCCATTGGCAGCCGGATTGCTTCAACACGTATTCGAGTTCGGAGCTGCGGTAGGCCGGGTTGATGTTGACCAGGATCACACCGATTTTTGCGCTGGCAAACTGGCTGATGCACCACTGCGCGCAATTCGGTGCCCAGATACCGAGGCGGTCACCGGCCTGCAAGCCGAGCGCCAACAGGGCTCTGGCGTGCAGGTCGACGGCGTCGGCGAGTTGCTGCCAGGTGTAGCGCAACCGCTGATGGCGCACGACCAGCGCCTCCCCGGCCGGGTATTGCGCGACCGTATTGTCGAAAGCCTGACCGATGGTCATCGCCAGCAAGGCTTTGTCCTGGGAACCACGGGTATAGCTGCGCTGCGGGCTTGCACTGGGTTGATCCATGACGACCCCTATTGTCTTTATTTGCGGGTTGGCGACCCAACCTTTAGGAGCGAAGCTTGCTCGCGAAGAGGCCAGTACATTCAACACTGATGTCGACTGATCTGACGCTTTCGCGAGCAAGCTTCGCTCCTACAGGATATGCCGCTATTCGATCTTGAACTGGCCCTACTCTCGCTCAAGTTGACGTTAACGTAAAGGGTGATTGACAGCCATTCGTCACAGGCTTACGTTAACGTAAAGGTGAGAGCCGAAACACTGCCCTCCCCACCCTACAAAAAAGCCAAAAGGTGACCCATGAGCTACCCATCCCTGAACTTTGCCCTCGGTGAAACCATCGACATGCTGCGCGATCAGGTTCAGTCCTTCGTCGCCAAAGAGATCGCCCCGCGCGCTGCTCAGATCGACATCGACAACCTGTTCCCGGCAGACCTGTGGCGCAAATTCGGCGACATGGGCCTGCTGGGCATTACCGTCGCGGAAGAATACGGCGGTGCTGGCCTGGGCTACCTGGCCCACGTGGTCGCCATGGAAGAAATCAGCCGTGGCTCGGCGTCGGTCGCCTTGTCCTACGGCGCGCACTCCAACCTCTGCGTCAACCAGATCAACCGCAACGGCAATCACGAACAGAAAACCAAGTACCTGCCCAAGCTGATCAGCGGCGAACACATCGGTGCCCTGGCCATGAGCGAACCGAATGCCGGTTCCGATGTGGTCTCGATGAAGCTGCGTGCCGACAAACGTGGCGATCACTACGTGCTTAACGGCAGCAAGACTTGGATCACCAACGGTCCCGACGCCAACACATACGTGATCTACGCCAAGACCGACCTGGAAAAAGGCCCCCACGGCATTACCGCGTTCATCGTCGAACGTGATTCGAAAGGCTTCAGCCGCAGCAACAAATTCGACAAGCTCGGCATGCGCGGCTCCAACACCTGCGAGCTGTTCTTCGATGACGTCGAAGTGCCGGAAGAAAATATCCTCGGCGTGCTCAACGGCGGCGTGAAAGTGCTGATGAGCGGCCTCGACTATGAACGCGTCGTGCTGTCCGGCGGCCCGACCGGGATCATGCAGGCCTGCATGGACCTGATCGTTCCGTACATCCACGACCGCAAGCAGTTCGGCCAAAGCATCGGCGAGTTCCAGCTGATCCAGGGTAAGGTCGCTGACATGTACACCCAACTCAACGCCAGCCGCGCTTATCTGTATGCCGTGGCCCAGGCCTGCGAACGTGGCGAAACTACGCGCAAGGACGCCGCCGGCGTGATCCTCTACAGCGCCGAACGCGCCACGCAAATGGCCCTCGACGCGATCCAGATTCTCGGCGGCAACGGCTACATCAACGAATTTCCGGCCGGCCGTCTGCTGCGTGACGCCAAGCTGTACGAAATCGGCGCCGGCACCAGTGAGATCCGTCGCATGCTGATCGGTCGCGAACTGTTCAACGAAACCCGCTAAACGGAGCTGTCCATGGCTATCCTGCATACCCAGCTCAACCCCCGTTCGGCGGAGTTCGCGGCCAACAGCGCGGCGATGCTCAAACAGGTCGACGCGTTGCACACCCTGCTCGCCCAAGTGCAGCAAGGTGGCGGCCCGAAGGCGCAAGAACGCCACACCTCGCGGGGCAAACTGCTGCCGCGTGAGCGGATCAATCGCCTGCTCGATCCAGGCTCACCGTTTTTAGAGATCAGCCAACTGGCGGCCTACGCGGTCTACGGCGAAGACGTTCCGGCGGCTGGCGTGATTGCCGGGATCGGCCGTGTTGAAGGCGTCGAGTGCATGATCGTCGCCAACGACGCCACCGTGAAAGGTGGCTCGTATTACCCGCTGACGGTGAAAAAACACCTGCGTGCCCAGACCATCGCCCAGCAAAACCGCCTGCCGTGCATCTACCTGGTGGACTCTGGCGGCGCCAACTTGCCGCGTCAGGATGAAGTGTTTCCGGACCGCGAGCACTTTGGACGGATCTTTTTCAACCAGGCCAACATGAGCGCCATGGGCATCCCGCAGATTGCGGTGGTGATGGGTTCCTGCACGGCCGGTGGCGCTTATGTGCCAGCGATGGCTGACGAAGCGATCATGGTGCGCCAGCAGGCCACCATTTTCCTCGCCGGCCCACCGCTGGTGAAAGCCGCGACGGGTGAAGTGGTCAGCGCCGAAGACCTCGGCGGGGCCGATGTGCACTGCAAAATTTCCGGTGTCGCCGACCACTACGCAGAGAGCGATGAACACGCCCTGGCCATTGCGCGGCGCAGCGTCGCCAACCTCAATTGGCGCAAGCTCGGCGAACTGCAGCAGCGCACGCCGATCGCCCCGCTCTACGCCAGCGATGAGCTGTACGGCGTGGTCTCGGCCGACGCCAAGCAACCGTTCGATGTGCGCGAGGTGATCTCGCGGCTGGTCGACGGTTCGGTGTTCGACGAATTCAAGGCGCTGTTCGGGACCACGCTGGTGTGCGGCTTCGCGCATCTGCACGGTTACCCGATTGCGATCCTCGCCAACAACGGCATCCTGTTCGCCGAAGCCGCGCAAAAAGGCGCGCACTTTATCGAACTGGCCTGCCAGCGCGGCATTCCATTGCTGTTCCTGCAAAACATCACCGGCTTCATGGTCGGCCAGAAATACGAGGCCGGCGGCATCGCCAAGCACGGCGCGAAACTGGTGACCGCCGTGGCGTGTGCCAAGGTGCCGAAATTCACCGTGATCATCGGCGGCAGTTTTGGCGCCGGCAACTACGGCATGTGCGGGCGCGCCTACGATCCGCGCTTCCTGTGGATGTGGCCGAACGCACGCATCGGCGTGATGGGCGCCGAGCAAGCGGCAGGCGTATTGGTGCAGGTCAAGCGCGAGCAGGCCGAGCGCAGTGGCCAGGGTTTCAGCGCGGAGCAGGAAGCCGAGATCAAACAGCCGATCCTCGATCAATACGAAGAACAGGGCCACCCTTACTACTCCAGCGCACGGCTGTGGGACGACGGCGTCATCGACCCGGCGCAGACCCGCGATGTGCTGGCCCTGGCCTTGTCCGCGTCGCTGAACGCGCCTATCGAACCGAGCCGCTTCGGCGTGTTCCGGATGTGATACGACCCTGTAGGAGCGAGGCTTGCCCGCGAAGGCATCGGCACATCCAGCATCGATGTGACTGACAAACCGCCTTCGCGGGCAAGCCTCGCTCCTACAGAATAGAGCTGTGGAGACGGACAAATATGAGCGACTTCAACACCCTCGAACTGCTGACCGACCCACGAGGTTTCGCGACCCTGTGGCTCAGCCGTGAAGAAAAGAACAACGCGTTCAACGCCGAGATGATCCGCGAACTGATCCTCGCGTTGGACAAAGTGTCGACCGATGCCAGCCTGCGGTTTCTGCTGGTGCGCGGCCGCGGCAAGCATTTCAGCGCCGGTGCAGACCTGGCCTGGATGCAGCAATCGGCCGAACTCGATTACCACACCAACCTCGACGACGCCCGGGAACTGGCGGAATTGATGTACAACCTCGCCAAACTGAAAATCCCGACGCTGGCCGTGGTGCAAGGCGCGGCCTATGGCGGCGCGCTGGGCCTGATCAGTTGCTGCGATATGGCGATTGGCGCCGATGAAGCGCAGTTCTGCCTGTCGGAAGTGCGCATCGGCCTGGCGCCAGCGGTGATCAGTCCGTTCGTGGTGCAAGCCATCGGCGAACGCGCGGCACGCCGTTATGCGCTGACGGCTGAACGATTCGGCGGGCAACGGGCGCGGGAAATCAGCCTGTTGTCGGAGAGTTATCCGGTCGCTGAGCTGGAACAGAACGTGGAGAAGTGGATCGACAACCTGCTACTCAACAGCCCGGCCGCCATGCGCGTAAGCAAGGACTTGCTGCGTGAAGTCGGCAACGGCGCGCTGACCCCGGCGCTGCGCCGTTACACCGAGAATGCCATCGCTCGCATCCGCGTCAGCCCCGAAGGCCAAGAGGGCCTGCGGGCCTTTCTGCAAAAGCGTCCGCCGAGTTGGCAAGCACCGACCACCACCAAGGAGCCGCGTTGATGAGCGCACCTGTGATTACCTCTCTGCTGGTGGCCAACCGTGGCGAAATCGCCTGCCGGGTGATGCGCACCGCCAAGGCGTTGGGCCTGACCACCGTGGCCGTGCACAGCGCCACTGACCGTGACGCCCGGCACAGCCGCGAAGCGGATATCCGCGTCGACCTCGGCGGCAGCAAAGCCGCTGACAGCTATCTGCAAATCGATAAATTGATCGCTGCAGCCAAGGCCAGCGGTGCTCAGGCGATTCACCCCGGTTATGGCTTTTTGTCCGAGAACGCCGGGTTCGCCCGCGCAATTGAAGACGCCGGCCTGATCTTCCTTGGCCCGCCCGCCTCGGCCATTGACGCGATGGGCAGCAAGTCCGCCGCCAAAGCCTTGATGGAAACCGCCGGCGTACCCCTGGTGCCCGGCTACCACGGCGAAGCTCAGGATTTCGACACCTTCCGCGATGCCTGCGAACGCATCGGTTATCCGGTGTTGCTCAAGGCGACAGCGGGCGGTGGTGGCAAAGGCATGAAAGTGGTTGAGGACGTCAGCCAGTTGGCCGAAGCCCTCGCCTCGGCGCAACGTGAAGCGAAATCCTCGTTTGGCGATTCGCGGATGCTGGTGGAGAAATACCTGCTCAAACCACGTCACGTGGAAATCCAGGTGTTCGCCGATCAGCACGGCAACTACCTGTACCTTAACGAACGTGACTGCTCGATTCAGCGTCGCCACCAGAAAGTCGTCGAAGAGGCGCCCGCTCCCGGCTTGAGCCCGGAATTGCGCCGCGCCATGGGCGAAGCCGCCGTGCGTTCGGCACAGGCCATCGGCTATGTCGGCGCCGGCACCGTGGAGTTTTTGCTGGATTCGCGCGGCGAGTTTTTCTTCATGGAGATGAACACGCGTCTGCAGGTCGAGCACCCGGTCACCGAAGCGATCACTGGCCTCGACCTGGTCGCCTGGCAGATTCGCGTGGCGCGCGGTGAAGCGCTGCCGATGACCCAGGCCGAAGTCCCGCTGATCGGCCATGCGATTGAAGTGCGCTTGTATGCCGAGGACCCGAGCCATGATTTCTTGCCGGCCACCGGGCGCCTGGCGTTGTATCGCGAGTCGGCCGAAGGTCCGGGACGTCGGGTCGATAGCGGTGTGGAGGAAGGCGATGAGATTTCACCGTTCTACGACCCGATGCTCGGCAAGTTGATAGCCTGGGGCGAAGACCGTGAACAAGCGCGGCTGCGGTTGTTGAGCATGCTGGATGAGTTTGCGATCGGCGGGCTCAAGACCAACATCAACTTCCTGCGCCGGATCATCGGCCATCCGGCGTTTGCGTCGGCAGAACTGGATACCGGGTTTATTCCGCGTTATCACGAGCAATTACTGCCAGAGCCTGCGGACCTCAGTGATGATTTCTGGCAAGCCGCCGCTCAGGCGTTTGCCCAGAGCCAGCCGGGTTCTCCGCGCGCAGACGACCTGAGCTCGCCTTGGGCTGTGGGCAATGGTTTGCGTGCTGGACTGCCAAGAGAAATCACCCTTCACCTCAGTTGCGAAGGACAGGACCGGGCGCTGACGTTGGGTAACGTTGATGCCCACACCGCACAGCTCAAGGGCGAGCAGCTGCTGACCGAGCACAACGGCGTGCGCCGCCAGCACCGGGTCATTCGCCGTGGCGAAGTTGTGTATCTGCAGTGGGAAGGTGAATTACGCCGCATCGAGGCTTACGACCCGATCAGCGCTGTCGAAGCCAGTCACAGCCATCAGGGTGGGCTCACTGCCCCCATGAACGGCAGCATCGTGCGCGTATTGGTCGAGGCTGGGCAAACGGTTGAAGCTGGCGCGCAATTGGTGGTGCTGGAAGCGATGAAAATGGAACACAGCATTCGCGCGCCCCACGCCGGTGTGATCAAGGCCCTGTACTGCCAGGAAGGCGAGATGGTCAGCGAAGGCAGTGCGTTGGTCGAACTGGAAGAAGCGTGAAATGAAGATCGGTCCTACGCATGGCGCGGACCGATCTGATTAGAATTTGGCCGTTGCCTGAACCACCACGCCGAGGATTCGGCACTCTTCGGTGAAGAGGGCTTTCGGATATGTCGGATTGAGCGGGACCAGGTAACGCTGCCCGCCCTCTTCGATCAGCTTGCGAAAGATCGCTTCAACACTGTCCGCCCATTGCGCGATCACCAGCTTTCCGGGTTCCGGCACAATGGCAGGGTCCACCAGGATCATCATGCCTTCGGCAACGCTGATTCCGCTGGGTGCAGTCATCGCGTCGCCGACCACCTCGAGCCAGAACGCCGCGCCCTGAGCGTGGTAATCGGTCAGTTCGAAACGCGGCTTGCCGTAGACCGAAAGCTGACCGTCACGCACCTGCGCTGGCTCGCGCCAGTCACTGACCGGGTAACGGAAGTACGGGTTGTACTTTTGCGTCAGGGACATCTCGTCGTCCTGCAGCACTAAGGGCTCCCGAATCACCATCGCCACTTCCAGAAAATCCATCCCGAGCGCCCGCAAGACACGATTCATGTCTTCGATGCTCGGCTGACGGCGTTTATTCAGCCAGTGACCCACGCCGCCCTGGGACATCCCGAGGCGATCGGCGAGTACTTCCTGAGTGACTTTTAGCTCACTCATTTTGGCTTTGACCAACTCAATCCATTTATCCATGTGCGGCACGATACGTGGGCTACTCCGAGCAACAAAACACAAATTGTAGTATTTAAATTCTCGTCACAAATACAGTTCGTACTAGGATTGGTTCACGGATCTGAATCTATCACGGAGCTTGCCATCGCCATGACGTTACCCCGCAATGACCTGTCGGATATGCAAATGGACACCACCCTCACCTCGCCCAAAGGCAACGCCGCCGCGCAAAAAGCTTTGGACTATTACTTGAAACCAACTGTGTCAGAAGCGGTGGTCGAGGAGCGATTTTTTGATGTAAACCCTGCGGTCAGCGGTGAAGAAGCGCTGGTGCATGCGTCGGATCTGTTGCGCTGTGCCGCAGCGACCGCCTACGAGTCGGCAAACAACCTGCACGGCGCAAGTCGGGACCTGGCCTTTTCGACGGTGCATATGATCGACATGGCCAAGGCGATGATTGATCGTTCTTTACAGGGGCAGCGCGTTTGAGTCGGACGCACTTTTGAGGAAGACGGGAAAGAATTTTCCAATCGTGCAGATAAAATCATTTGACTTGCAAACGAGAATGATTATTATTGCATGCATCTGGTCGCGAGATCAGTCGATGGACCAAGAGACCTTAGGTCGGTCTCCTGGACTATCTCCTCATCAGGCTAATCACGGTTTTTGACCCGGCTTTTGCCGGGTCTTTTTTTTGCCAGTTATTCTGGCTTTGGCTTCAGGCTAATGAAGTCTTCAGGTGTTGCGAATTCGATTGGCGCGGATGATATCAAAAGAATATCCATTGGCAAGAAAGCCCGGCAGCATTGGCCCAGACGAATGAAAAATAGCACTTGAGAATCAATCGCACAGTCTCTAAGCTGCGTCTGCGTCAAGGAAGACGCCCCCCTTCTTACCCCGCAATTTCCCCCGGGTTTTCCCTTCCCAGCGTGTAAAGTAGCAGCCATAAAATCATATTCAGGAATCGACTATGACCGTGGCTAAATCCTCTTTCGACATCAGTGCAAATTTCGACAGCGGCAACATCGAAGTGCTGGACATCAGCAATCCACTTCAAGCCCTGCTGGCCATCAAACCAGACACCCGCAGCCCGCATTTCCAATGGTTCCATTTCAAGGCCAGCGGACTGCATGTCGGCCAGGAGCACTGGTTTCGTCTGAACAACGCCAGCAAATCCTCTTACAACAAGGCCTGGGACGGTTATCAGGCGGTGGCGTCCTACGACCACGTCAACTGGTTCCGCGTACCGACCATCTTCGAAGGCGACTGCCTGCGCTTCAGTCTCGAAGCCACCGCCACCCACGCCTGGTTTGCCTACTTCGAACCCTACAGCCGTGGCCGTCACGATTGGTTGATCGAACAGGCGCTGACCAAGGCTGGCACCGAACTGCTCGCCACCGGCAAAAGCGTGGAAGGTCGTGACATCCAGTTATTGCGTAAAGGCACCGGCGCCGAAGGTCAGCGCAAAGTCTGGTTGATTGCCCAGCAACACCCCGGCGAACACATGGCCGAGTGGTTCATGGAAGGTGTAATCGAACGCCTGGAAAAACACGACGACCCGACACTGAACAAATTGCTGACCAGCGCCGACCTGTACCTGGTGCCGAACATGAACCCGGACGGCGCCTTCCACGGTCACCTGCGCACCAACGCTATGGGCCAGGACCTGAATCGCGCCTGGCAGAGCGCCAGCCAGGACATCAGCCCGGAAGTGCTGTTCGTTCAGCAGCAAATGGAAAAGTACGGCGTCGACTTGTTCCTCGACATCCATGGCGATGAAGAAATCCCCTACGTGTTCACCGCCGGTTGCGAAGGCAACCCGGGCTACACGCCGCGCATCGAAAAACTCGAAGAGCATTTCCGCAGTCATCTGAAACACCTGACCAAGGACTTCCAGAGCAAGCACGGCTACACCCGCGACGAACCGGGCAAAGCCAACATGACGCTGGCCTGTAACAGTGTCGGTCAGAAATTCGACTGCCTGTCGCTGACCCTGGAGATGCCTTTCAAGGACAACGACGACGCGCCCAACGCACTGACCGGCTGGTCGGGCAAGCGCTCCAAGCAGTTGGGCAAGGACGTGCTGACGACCGTTGCCGATATGATCGATACCCTGCGCTGATCACCTCGATGGCTGCATGCCAGGCATGCAGCCATGATGCCTTCAGCCGCGATCCTTCCCGCGCAACATGCTGTCCAGCACCTCATCGCGTCGCACCCAGCCGTGAAACAACGCTGCCGCCAGATGCAGCAACACGGTCAGGAACAGCAAGTACGCCAGATACCCGTGAGCCTTGCGCAAAAACGCAAACATCTGCGCATTGGCGGGCAGGATCGATGGCAGCTGGAACGAATTGCTGAGCATCACCGGATCCCCGGCCGCTGAAATCATCGCCCAGCCCAGCAGCGGCAAAACCAGCATCAACACGTACAACAAAACATGCGAAGCCTTCGCCGCCAACACCTGCCAACCGGGCAAATCCGCCGGTAAGGGTGGCTGCTGAGTGGAAAAGCGAACGACCAGGCGCACGATCACCAGCAACAGAATCGCAATGCCCAACGGTTTGTGCAGATGGATCAACCACTCATGCCGCTCGGACACCGAGGCCACCATGCCCGCGCCGATAAACAGCATTGCAATGATCATCAGCGCCATCAGCCAATGCAGCAGCCGCGCCAACGGCGCGAAATGATTCGGTTGAGCACTCATTGATGAGCCTCCTGTTTAGCGTTGGCGGCAGGCAACTGATTGACTTCACTGGTGCGGCGCAGATAGGAACTGGCGTACCCCGCCGAGCGAGCGGCGAGCAACGGGTCGTCGGAACCTTCGATTCCCGCCGGCAAGACGAGCGGGTCGTAGTTGATGTCGCGGCACTCGCCATCGAGTTGCGGTTGCGTGCGTTCAAGCACCAAGGTGCCGGCATTCACCACTTTGCGCCCGTCAGGCCAAGCCTTGCTGGCGTCGTTGACCGGATCACCGGCGTTCGCAAGGGTGAAGTTCAACTGCCAACGCAGCGGCCCGGCGGACAACCGCTGAACCAGGTCTTTTTCAAGGAAGTCAGCCCCTTCAGGCGCCGTGGCACCCGCGGCATCTTTCGCTATCGGTGTCATGCTCCAACGCACCGCTTGGCGCTGACCGGCCGCGTTCACCAGGTAAAACGCGTTGACGCTGTTGTACGTCTCCGTCGCATAGCTGGCCGAAGGCTTGGCCGTCTTGATCCAGGCCAGGAATGGTGCGGCTTCCGGGTGAGCTCCAAAGAACGCCGGAACCGCCGCAGGATTGGGCTTGCCGGTGGCCGGGTCCGGCGATTGTGCTTGCTGCAATTGATAGAACGCGTCAGGCGTGCCCACCGGGAATACCGGCATGCTGTTCATCCCGGTGCGCCATTGCTGGCCGTTCGCCTGAGTGAAACGCAGCGCCATGCTGCGGATTGGCACGCTGCTGTCAGGCGCATAAGGATTGCCCGCAGGCAAGGCAAAACGCCCGACCACTGGGGTCTGCGGCTCGTTGAAGACTTGTGCACTTGAATACGTGCGCGCCTCGCCACTGCTTTCAAAATGTCCGATCACGCACACGCCCTTGGCATGGTTACGGCGAAATCCCGGGTGCACGCCGTTGTTTTTTTCCAGCACATTGATCAACGCTTTCGGCGTCAGGCGTTGTGGGTCGAGTGTTCCGTTGACGTAGGCAAAGGCACCGGCCAGCGCCGCGACGACCACGGCAATGCCGCCGAGGCGTAACGTCAGGCTTGCGGCACTCAGCGGTGGCCGAAGAGGCCCGGTTGGCGGTGTTGAGCGATCAACCATGAAAGACTCCAGGGCCATGGGCCACAGGGGGAAGGAGCTATGAGACGAGCGTCACGTAGGATTATTCCCTCTGAACTGTAGTTTCTTTCAAGGCTCGGTGAGCGACGAATGCCCAAATCCGTTATTCCGAGTTAAAACACGCCTCACGCTTATCCAGAAAAGCCTGCATGCCTTCTTTTTGCGCGGGAGTGGCAAACAACCCATGGAACATCCTTCGCTCGTACAGCAGGCCTTCGCGCAACCCAAGCTCCAACGCGCGATCAACTGCTTCGCGTGCAGCCACGGTGGCGGTTTTGGCGAAACCGGCAATGGTGTGCGCCGCAGCCATGGACTCTTCCAGCAGATCGGGAGCGGCCATCACTCTTGACACCAGCCCTGCCCGTTCAGCTTCCCGGGCTGACATCGAGCGGCCCGTCAGGATCATGTCCATGGCTTTGGATTTACCGATCAGACGCGTGAGACGCTGGGTCCCGCCCATTCCAGGCATCACACCCAATCTGATTTCCGGCTGGCCAAATCGCGCGGTATCGGCAGCAAAGATCAAATCGCACATCATGGCTAACTCACACCCGCCGCCAAACGCATAACCGGCGACAGCGGCCAGCTTGGGCGTCCGTAAAGCTGCAAAGGCCTCCCACTCGGCAAAGAAATCCTCGTGGACCATGTCCTGATATGACTTTTCGCTCATCTCCTTGATATCGGCGCCGGCAGCAAAAAAATCCGCGGTTCCGGTGATGACGAAACACCCGACTTTCGGATCCCGGTCCAACCGTTGCAGGTTGTCCAGCAGCTCGCGCATGACCTCGCAACTCAGCGCATTACGGGCGTGCGGACGATTGAGACGAATCAATACGACTCGATCATGACGTTCGATCAGTGTGTACATAGTGGCCTCATTGAATAATTTGAATGTTTGAAGGACCAGCGCCCCCCCCTCAGGAGTCCCAGATAGCGCCATAGGCCGCAATGCCCCGCCCTTCCATTTCCTCGACCACCCGCTGTGTCAGTGCCTGGTTGGAAATGCAGATCACCGCCTCTGCACCGGTTGTTCGAACCGCGTCATAGGCCAGTTGCACCAGGTCGGGCTTGCCGAGCAGATCGGTGTCCCAGATCAGGGCATCGGGCTCGGCCCGCAGGATTTCCTCCACCAGTTCGTTCCCATAGGTTTTTCGTGGACTGCGGGTCGACCAGATCAGATGTATCGGAACCTGTCTGGCCAGCAGATGGGGCAGCACCGGTCCGATACCGCTACCGGTGGCGATGTACACCACCGACTTGAACAGGGTTTCAATGTGAGCAACGCCTGCGGTGGTGATGCCTTTGACCCAGACGTGAGTCGGCAAGTGCTCGATGAAATCACCGGTCCAGTCTCCGGCACGGGAAATAATCAGGCGGAAACCGGTCTCTCCCGGCGTGGGAATATTGGCAAACGAGTGCCATTCCAAAAGCGGATTGAGACTGATGGCATTGGACGAACCTGCAAATGGCGTGACATGCCCGAACCGGGCAATCACTGCATGGGAAGAGGTCCTGACCACTTGCACCGGCACCTTGCGCAACCGCAGCCATGGCAGGGCAATGCTGAACGTCAACCCCATCAGCATCCAGAATGGCACGAACGCTACCAGCACTTCCTGCAACGGCGTTTGCGGGTTCTGATCCCTGGCAAACAGTAGGGTAGATGCCCAGAACAACGCGAGCGCCGTCCAGCCACCAAAGCGGTGCGTTCGCTCGACCCCATTGTGAAAGCGTGAGCGAATCCGCGGATGAGCCATGGTCGCCACCAGCAACAATACCCCCAGCAGCATGCCGTTCACCCAAAGAAGCGCGAGTGAGACCCCACCCTGGTCCTCCATCCAATGCCAACTCAATGAACCGACTAACGCCACGAACCAACCAATGGCCGCCAAGGCTGCGCCACTGTGCAGACCGCCAAAGTGATAAACCTTGGCCAGTGAGCGACGGATTGCCAGCGGCCAACAGGTGGGAGCCCGGGTAGCTATCCAGAACAGCAGATTGATGATGTATTGCTGGCGAATCAAAATGGCTATCGACAGATTCGCCAACACCAGCCCAGCTAACGCTTCCAGGGCAACACCGGAGGATGTCCACCATTGCCCGGCATTCAGCCCGTGCACCAGCGCTGCACCATTGAGTATCAGTACCAACGCCACAAGGCGGTTGTAGTGGCAGAACATTGGCAGCGTTCCAAGTCGTCGCCACAGCGCACGCTTGGCGGGCAAACCGTTGGGGGCGCTCATGCGATCACCCTCGGTCCGGCGTTGGCACCAAGCTCGGCCTGGTGCGCCAACGCCAGCTCCAGCAGCAGCCGCTTGTCGACTTTCCCCCGTGAAGTCAGCGGAATAACGTCCAGGGCGATCATCAACGAAGGCACGCAATAGTAGGCAAGCCGCTCCTCGCAGCGACGTCTCGCCGCATCGATGTTCGTGGTCGCAGGGCTGACGAAGGCCACCAGATGGCGATTGTCGAGTTTCAACGTAACCGCCCGCTCGCAGGAGTCGCACGACTCCAGTACTGCTGAAACACTATCGAGCTCAACGCGAAAACCCCGCACCTTGACCTGATCATCGACGCGCCCCAAGTGCTCGAGATCGCCTTGTGCCGTCCAGCGCCCAAGGTCGCGCGTGCGAAACATCATCCGGCCCTGACCGAGAAATGGATCGAGGCGATACCGTTCGGCGGTCAACGAGGCATTGCCCAGATAACCTGCCGTCACACCATCACCGCCGGCCCACATCTCCCCTTGTTCGCCCACCGCACAGGGTTGACCCGATTCATCGAGTACGTACACGGTGTTGTTGGGCGTCGGCTTGCCGATGGTCAGGGCCTCACCAACCCTGTAGCGCTGGATGGTGTTGACTATGGTGGTCTCGGTCGGGCCGCAGGCATTGAAAAAAGTGCAGAACGACGACCAGCGATCGGCCAGGGGTTGTGGGCACGGCTCCCCTGCTACGGCCACTACCTTGACCTGCTGGCAACGCGCCGGGTCGAGGGTGCCGAGAATTGACGGTGTGGTAATCAACACATCGCATTGCCCGGCGGTCTGGTCAATGTCCTTGTCACGGATCATCAACGTCGCGCCATGGGCCAGGCAACCCAGCATCTCCCAAGCGGCCATATCGAAGGCGATGTTCAGAATCTGACCGACCTTCATCCCAGGTCTCATGCCGAGGTTGCCGGGCTCCGTCAGCAAAATACTGCAGACATTGCGGTGGGTAACCCGAACCCCGTTGGGTAACCCGGTGGTACCGGAAGTGAATAAAACGAAGCAAAGTTGATCCGGGGTCGATGACAGCGAACCGGCCACGTTCAAATCGTCTGATAGTGTTGACGGCCACCTCATGAACTCATCGAGGCAAATGCAGTGCTGCGCCGATGTCAGGGGAAGCTGTGATTCGAGGCTCGACAGCGTCAGCACCACCTGTGTAGCGCCAACCTCCATGATATGGCGCAGTTGTGGGGTTGGTGTAATCCCCACGTGCTGAGGGATGTAGGCTGCGCCCGCTTTCAACACTGCCAACAGGCCCACCAGCATGGGGATCGAGCGTTCTACAAACAAAGCAACGTGATCGCCTGGTTTTACGCCTTGGCTGATTAACAGCGCAGCCAGCCGATTGGCCTGCCTGTTCAACTCGTTGTAGGTAATGCTTTCACCCAGCCAATGGGCCGCAACAGCTTGAGGGTGGGTCGCGGCTTGCGCTTCAATTGCGTGATGGATCAAGGAATACGTCGGTGTAACCGTCGGCCCATGACCGAATGGCTGCCAACGATCCTGATCAACAGGGGACGCAGGGAACGAGGAATAGACCAACGCCGGTTTCAGGGTGATTGCGCGCTCTTGCATATCAAAAATCTCATCGGGCTCAATGTGAAAGCTCACGTTCGGACGGTTCTGCCGAGCCTGTTAATAAGGCGGGGCTGAATGCCGTTTGCGCTTGCTACGAGGGTTGAGCCGCGACGCTTGATGCCATTACATCGATTACAACTATTAGAGAAATGTCCTACAGAAATTAACCATGGGATTTTCTTTTCCGGCAGAGGGAATAATCTGCAGTAGCCGGCGTCTTCCTTGTCACTGCCGCCCTTCAATGACAGAGACACGCCCTTTTCCATGAACGAAATCGACGAACAGTTGCGTGAAATAATTCCCAGGCTTCGGCGTTTTGCCGTGTCGTTGACACGCAATCCCAGCAGCGCGGACGATCTGGTGCAATCGAGCCTGGAGCGCGCCCTGTCGAGTTGGGGCGACAAACGCCCCGAGGGCGACTTGCGTGCCTGGCTGTTTTCGATTCTTTATCGGCAGTTTCTCGACGCTCATCGACGTTCCCGGCGTTATGCGCGGATGCTCGAATTCTTTACCGGCCGTGACGATGCCCAGCCCTCGGTAGAGCGCACCGTGATTGCCCAATCCACCCTGCAAGCCTTCGACCAGCTCACCACCGAACAGCGCGCGCTGCTGCTCTGGGTGTCGGTGGAAGGTTTGAGTTATAAAGAGGTCGCCGAGATTCTCGACGTCCCGACCGGCACCGTGATGTCGCGCCTGTCCCGCGCCCGTCAGGCCCTGCGCCAACTCAGCGACGGCGAAATCACCAGCCCTTCTCTGCGGATACTCAAATGATCAGCATGCCCCCGAGCGAACGCGACCTGCACGCCTACGTCGATCATCAACTCAATGACGCCGACCGACGCCTGGTCGAGACTTACCTCGCCAGCAACCCTCAAGCCGCCGCGCAGCTGCGCGCCTGGCAGCAGGACGCCCAGCAACTGCGCGCGGCCATGAGCGGTGCGTTGCAGTACACGGCCAACCCGGACCTCGACCCGGCGCTGATTCGCCAGCGGATCAAACGCCAGTCCCGCCGTCATCTGGCCAGCGCCGCGGTGCTCTTGATCGCCGTCAGCGTCGGTGGACTGAGCGGCTGGCAGGCGCGGGAAATGACACTGGTCAGCGCGCCACCGCCGATGACCGATGCCATGCAGGCTTACCGCTTGATCGCCCAGCAAGGCATTCTGCCGGCCGATTACAAGGTCGGCGACGACGGTGACATGCAGGCCTGGCTCGACCGTTATTTCACCCACGCCAATCGTCTGCCGGACCTGACGGATTCGGGTTATAAGCCAGTCAGCGGCCGCTTGCTCAGCACCGAGCAAGGGCCGGCGGCGATGGTGGTTTACGAAGACCAGGGCGGGCACAAGATCAGCTTCTACGTGCGACCACCAGGACCGAAAAACAACCTGCTGCCTCGGGGCAGTCGCAGCGATGGCGAGTTGCAGGCCGAGTATTGGTCCGGCGCCGGCTACAACTATGCGATGGTCAGCCCCGCCGATACGCCGGCGGCGCAGAGGCTCAAACAAACCACCCAGTTCTGACACCACCCCAATCCCCTGTAGAAGCGAGCCTGCTCGCGAATGCGGAGTGTCAGGCACCATCAATATCGACTGACACTCCGCTATCGCGAGCAGGCGAGCTCCTTGGGGGTCGGCGGTTATTTGGAGAATGTGCTCAACCCTGCCCGAACACCTGCGAAGGCCTTCGCAGCAGCGGATCAAACGGATTGATCCGCGGCCCGATCAGCGCCGCTTCGCGCTTGAGCATCTCCACCACCGTCGGCAAACGATCCGGGCCCAGGCGATCACTCACCGTGGCCACGCTCAACGCGGCCACCGCTCGCCCTTCGCGATCCAGAATCGGCACCGCGACACCGGCCATGCCTTGCAGCACACCGGTGTTGCACCCGGCATAACCCAGCGTGCGCACATTCTCGACTTCCGAGCGCAGGAACACTTCGTCGTACAGGTGGAAATCCTTGAGCCGCGGCAAGTTGTAATGGATCACCGTATCGCGCTCTTCTTCAGGCAGAAACGCCAGAATCGCCAGACTGCCCTGCCCTGGCCGACGCCAAGCGCCACCCGCCCACCGATATCGCCGGTAAAGGTGTGGATCGGAAACGGCCCTTCACTGCGGTCCAGGCAGATCGCATCAAACCCGCTGCGCGCCAGTAAAAACAACGAATCCCCCAACGAAGCCGACAGTCGCAGCAACGATGGTCGCACCAGTTCGCGCAGATTCCCGGTGTTACCGGCCCGCGCCGCCAACGCAAAAAAATCCAGGCTCAGGCGATAGCGTTTGCTGCGTGCGTCCTGTTCGACCATGCCTTCGTCCATCAGGCTGCGCAACAAGCGGTGCGTGGTCGGTTGCGACAGGCCACTGGCGCAGATTCCGGCCAAGGGTCGCATCAAGGATCAAGCGGTGGCGGTCAGCCTTGGCGTGACCGGGCTGGCGTACAACACGCGTCTGTTCAAGGAGAAAGGTTGGGCCGCGCCGATCTCGTGGATGGACATGGCCGACCCGCGCTTCAAGGACAAACTGGTGTTCCAGTCGATGGCCTCGTCGACCTTCGGTTTGCATGGCTTCCTGATGTTCAACCGGATTCAGGGCGGCAGCGAAATCGACGTCGAGCCGGGGTTCAAGGCCTGGCCGAACACCGTCGGGCGCAACGTGCTGGAATACATTCCGAGCTCGGCGAAGATTTCCGAAATGCTCCAGACCGACGAAGCCGCGCTGTTCCCGCTGACCCCAACCCAAGTCACCGCGCTGAAACTCAAAGGCATGCCGGTGGAATATGCACAGCCCAAGGAAGGCTTCGTGGTGCTCAACGTGGCCGAGTGCACCATTGCCAACAACACTCAACCGGAACTGGCGCAGAAACTCGCTGCGTTTTTGCTGACGCCTGAAGCTCAGGCCGCCGCACTTGAGGATGGCGACCAGATCCCGTCCAACCCGAATACGCCGACCACCGACAAGACGCGCGGTCAGGTCGAGGCGATGAAGCAGTACCTGACCACCGCGATTGCCATTGGCTGGGATCCGGTCAACGAACAGCGCCCGGCGTGGAATGCGCGGTGGAATCGCAGTATCGAGCGATAGATATCGCCGCAATGACACACGCCCTGGTAGTTGCCTTGTGGCGAGGGGGTTTATCCCAGTTCGGCTGAGAAGCAGTCGTAAATCCAGAAATGCGGATTGCCTGGCGCACCGCAACTTCTGATTTTACGACTGCGCTCCCACATCAGATCGAGTCCGCCCAGGCAACCCGGTCAACTGTGGTAGCTAGCCTGCTCGCGAAGGCGGCCTCACAGACCGCACACCTTTCCCGCTATCATGTCGCCCATTTCCAGGGCCTCGCGCCCTCCCCTCGATCAATAGCGAACCCGCCCATGGATACCCTCGCCCAACTGCGCGCCGGTCAACTGACAGGTATCACCCGTTTGGATCTGGCCTGCGATCTGACCGAATTTCCGCGAGAAATCTTCGATCTGGCGGACACGCTGGAAGTACTCAACCTCAGCGGCAACGCCTTGAGTCGCCTGCCGGATGACCTGCATCGCCTGACCCGTTTGCGCGTGCTGTTTTGCTCGGACAACCGGTTCACCGAACTGCCCGCGTGCCTCGGCCGATGCACTGCGCTGACGATGATCGGTTTCAAGGCCAATGCCATCGAGACGGTACCCGCCGCTGCGTTGCCGCCGTTTCTGCGTTGGCTGATCCTGACCGATAACCGCCTGCGTGAACTGCCCGCAGAGTTGGGTCAACGTCCACACCTGCAAAAACTCATGCTTGCCGGCAATCGCTTGCAGCGCTTGCCCGAAAGTCTGAGCCAATGTCATCGACTCGAGCTGATCCGCATCGCCGCCAATCAACTGACTGAGCTGCCCGATTGGCTGCTGACCCTGCCAAGCCTGACCTGGCTGGCGTATGCCGGTAACCCGCTGGAAACCGAGGCCGATGCGGCGGCCCTCGATGCCACGGCGAGTATCGCGTGGTCCGAACTGCGCCTGGAGCACCAACTGGGCGAAGGTGCTTCGGGAGTGATTCATCGGGCGGCGTGGGAGCAACCGGGTCAACCGGCCACCCAGGTAGCGGTCAAACTCTACAAAGGCGAAATGACCAGCGATGGGTCACCGCTGCACGAAATGAACGCCTGCATCACCGCCGGTATTCACCCCAATCTGATCCGGGTCGAAGGCCGAGTCGTCGGGCATCCCGAACGGCAGGCCGGGTTGGTGATGCAACTGATCGACCCGAGTTATCGCAACCTGGCCGGGCTGCCGAGCCTTGCGTCCTGTACACGTGACGTCTATGCCGATGGCACTCGTTTCAGTGCGGACGTAGCGCTGCGTATGGCCCGCGGCATCGCCTCGGTGGCCGAGCATTTGCACCGCCAAGGCATCACTCACGGAGATCTCTACGGCCACAACATTTTGTGGAACGAACACGGTGATTGCCTGTTGGGGGACTTTGGCGCGGCGTCTTTCCATGCGACATGCGACAGCCTTGAAAGCCGTGCGCTGCAACGCATTGAGGTGCGGGCGTTCGGGGTTTTGCTGGGGGAGTTGCTGGAGCGGATCGACTCGGGGTTGAGTGATGACGGACGGGGGCGGCTGGAGGCGTTGCAGCAGCGTTGCTGTCAACCACAGGTGTTGGCGCGGCCGGGGTTCAGTGAGATAGGACAGGACTTAGCTGCCTCCAACTGAGTTAAAGGCAAATACAAAACCTGTGGCGAGGGGGCTTGCTCCCGCTGGACGGCGGAGCCGTCCCAAGCGACGGCTGCTGCGCACCCGAGCGGGAGCAAGCTCCCTCGCCACAAAGAAAATCAGAACCGGTTCGGCTTAACCCGCCAAACCCACAAACATATCCTGCACATCATCATGGTTATCGAGGCCTTCCAGGAACGCCTCGACTTCAGCCATCTGCTCATCGCTCAAACCGCTCACCGGGTTTTTCGGCTGATAACCCAACTTGGCCGACAACACGGTAAAACTTTGCTCAGGCAGCGCTTTCTGAACGGCGTCCAGGTCCGCAGGCTCGGTCAGGAACAGGGTGGTGCCCTCTTCATCACCGGGCTCGAAATCCTGGGCTCCGGCTTCGATCGCGGCCATCTCCGGATCGGCGTCCGGGCTGTCCGGGGACGCTTCGATCATGCCGACATGGTTGAAGTCCCACGCCACCGAACCGGAAGCACCCAATTGGCCCTTGCGGAAGGCCACGCGGATTTCCGCGACGGTGCGGTTGATGTTGTCGGTCACGCATTCAACGATCAGCGGCACCTGATGCGGAGCGAAGCCTTCATACGTCACGCGATGGTATTGCACGGTTTCGCCCAACAGGCCCGCGCCTTTCTTGATCGCGCGATCCAGGGTTTCCTTGGGCATCGAGGCTTTCTTGGCCTGCTCGACCACAAGGCGCAGGTGTGCGTTGGTGGCAGTATCGGCACCGTTACGCGCAGCAATGGTGATTTCTTTCACCAGTTTGCCGAAGATCTTGCCCTTGGCGTTAGATGCCGCTTCTTTGTGTTTAACCTTCCACTGTGCGCCCATTACTCACTCTCTTATCTGAGGCGCCGAGACATCTATTGGCCGACGCTTTGTGCAAGTTTATACGGCCTAAAGTTGGCAATCGACCAAAAAATCCACGCGGTTCACCGGCATGCCCCATCGACATCGTCACTGACCGTTGTAGGACGATTCTGAAAAGTCGGTTTGCGGTGACTATTAAGGGCCGTGGTTCCGTACCCTCTGCGCCCATATTCCGTGGCAGAAGCGCGTTCGATGCACAACGACAAGGAAAGTCCCTACACCCTGACCCTCCTGGACAGTAGTTTGAGTCTGCAGGTGTTGCAGTTCAGTGGCCGAGAAAGTCTCAACCAGCCTTATCGTTTCGAGATCGAAGTGATCGGCCTGGCACCGGCCATGAATCTTGAGCGGTTGTTGCAGCTGCCGGCGTTCCTGAGCCTGGGGGATGACACCGGCATTCATGGCATCCTGCACACCGCCAGCCGGGAGTATCGTGGCCCGCACCGGGTCGGCTACCACCTGATATTGGTGCCGTGGCTGCAACAACTCGACCGGCACCCCTGCCGTCGGGTATTTCATCAGCTCGGCGTCCCCGCGATTCTGCGCCAGTTGCTCGCCGAAAATGCGATCCCCGAAGACAGCTACCGTTTTGAACTGCCGAACGGGCGCTACCCGGTACGACCGTTTTGCATTCAGTTTGATGAGACCGACCTGGCCTTCGTGCAACGGCTCTGCGAAGAAGAAGGCATCCACTATCACTTCGAACATCAGCGCGACGGCCATGTGCTGGTGCTGGCCGATGACAGCCTGAGCTTTCCACAGGAACCGCTGTTGATGCCTTTTTACGACGACGCGTCTGATCGCACGAGCACGCCGGTGATCAGTGAGTTGTTCCAGCGCCACGCCTCGCCCCCACTCACCGCATCGCCTGCGCCGCAACAGCTCCAGCGTGAGCAGTCGAGCCGTCGATCGCTTGAACGCCTGCGCTGCCGCCATCGGCAGATACAGGGGCAAAGCAATCACCGTGACATGCGCAGTGGATGCATCGTGCAAGTGTCGGAACACCCCATCCCGAACTTCAACGATCAATGGCTGCTGACCGAGGTCCGGCATCAGGGCCAACAGCCGTCGATTCTCGCCGAAGACACCACCGACAGGGTCCAGCGTTACAGCAATCAGTTCAGTGCAATTCCGTGGTCCACGGTGTTCCGGCCAGCGCTCACACAGGCCAGACCGAGCATTCCGGGTTATCAGAAGGCGCGAGTGCTGGGCCCTGTCGGGCAACCTGCGGTGCTGGATGATCAAGGGCGGATTGAGGTCCGGTTGTGGCCCACCGCACAGGTCGACGACGAGGACTCCACCGGCCTCTGGCTTCCCGTGGCCCTCGCCGCGCCGGACGGTCGGGTCGATCCGTCCTGGCTGCCGCTCGCCGGCACCGACGTACTGATCAGTTTTCTCGACAGCGACCCGGATCGCCCGGTGCTGTGTGCGACGGCGAGCAACCCGCCATCGCCTCGATGCGCTCGACAGCCACGCAGCGATGGACGCCTGTTGCTGGATTGGCTGGTCAACCGTCCGGACTGATCAGCCCTTGCCTGCCTTGCCTGCCGCCGCTGCGAACCTGGCCAGACGCCCATCCAGATGCCGCGGCCGGCGCCCGTGATCCTCGGCGCGCTCCTTGCAGCGGATGGCGTTGCGCACCATCAGCGAGCCGAGGTAACGAATCGGCTCTGGCGGTACCGTTGGGGGGGTTGAATCCCCGCAGGCCGTCCTTCATCAAGCCCGGTCATCGCCGTGTTCTCGTGAATCCTCACGCCCAGTTGCAAGGCGACCCGGCGCCTGTTCCAGCCAGAAAGGTATCATCGGTTACTCCTCAGGTACGCAGGGGTTTTACGGTCATTGCCTGGTTCGGCACGAAAGCGCTTTCGACGCGCAGACCCGCCGGACGGCTGTTCCAGTGGGGGATCAGCACCAGGGCGCAGAACAATGCGCAGCCGGCGAAGACGATGAACACAGTGATCGAGTCGAAGTAGCCCGGCAGCAATCCGCCGAGAATCGCCCCGACCGAGCCGCAACCGTTGACGAACCCGGCGGCCGTGGCGCCCGCCTTGGCGGTGCCGAAATCAATCGCTGCCGCACCGCTGATCATCGAATCCGGTCCGTACAGGGTCAGGCCCATGACGAACAGCAGCGCCACCATTAACAAGACGCTGCCGGTGTGCAGAGCGCCCATGAACAACGCCAGGGAAACGGTCAGTGCCAACAGACTGATCACGCAGGCCGGCATGCGCCGGGCGCCGAACAGCTTGTCCGAGCCGAGCAGGATCGGCCCAAGCAACCCGGCCAGCTCGAACGCAGTGGGAATGATCGCCGCGCCCACCTTGCCCACCGAGGGCATTTGCTCGAAGACGATCACCGGCCCCCAGAGCAGAATCGCTTAGCGCGCCGGTTTCAACAGGAAATACGCCAGGCCCAATACCAGCACTGTGGTGTGCTTGCGCGAGCAGAGTTCTCGGCGGGTGGTGGCGACGTTTCTGGAGATGGTTCGCGAGAGTCTTGTGTAGACAGGGCCGGCCTCATCGCGAGCAGGCTCACTCCCACATTGGATCTCCAGCGTTCACAAAATCCCTGTGGGAGCGAGCCTGCTCGCGATGGCCGCGCCGCGGTTTACCTTACGGGCGCCAACTCGAAAAACGCCCGGATCAAACGCAAATCCCGCCGCCGTTCCATGCACCCGATCATGTGCCGGTTAACCAACCCTTCACCAATAATCGGCACCGCCGCCACCCGCGGGTCGTGGCTGACCTCCACCGACGACACCACGCCAACGCCCAACTCGGCCGCCACGGCCTCGGTCACCGCCTCGCGACTGTCCAGCTCCAGCAACACCCTGGGATTAACCGACGCGCTCACGCAGGCTTCATCGAACGTCCGTCGGGTGATCGAACTCGGTTCCCGCAAGACCATGATCACTTGATCCAGCTCCTTGAGCTTCACGCCCTTGGACGCCTTGGCCCAGGGATGACTTTCCGGCACCAGCGCGCAAATCCGTGATTCGCTCAACGCTTGCAGATGCAGCCCTTTGCGCGGCTCGACCTCGGTCAACACCGCCACGTCGGCATGCTCGGACAATAACGCCCCGAGCGTTTCCTGAGCATTGCCCAAGCGCAGATTCACCGTAATTCCCGGATACCGCGCCCGCAGGCTGGCCAGCATCGGCATCACCATGTGCGGACCGTCCGCCGCCACTTCCAGGCGCCCGGTCAGCAATTGACGATTCGCTTCCAGCAGCACCTGCGCTTCTTCGACCAGGCCGAACATCGCCCGGGTGATCGCCGCCAGCTTGGTGCCCTCCTCTGTCAGCTCCACCCGTCGCGCGGTGCGGCGCAGCAAGGTGATTTGGTAATGCTCCTCCAAAGCCTTGATGTGACCGGTGACCGCTGGTTGGCTGATGAACAGCCGCTCGGCCGCACGGGTGAAGCTGCCTTCGCGGGCCACGGCGTCGAAGGCTCGAAGCTGGAATAGGTTCATGGATAACTCTCACTGATGGCTGGCATAACAACAAACAATTTGATTGATAGCACCCGAAATTGCAATTTATGTCCCGTAGCTTCATCCCACAGAGAGCTTTTGCGAGGACACAAGAATGAGCACTGCCGAGCCAATCCTGCTCACCCCCGGCCCACTGACCACATCGGCCCGCACCCGTCAGGCGATGATGGTCGACTGGGGTTCATGGGATGACCGCTTCAATCAACTGACCGCCAGCCTGTGCGAGCAATTGCTGGCCATCCTCAACGGCGGCGACAGCCACCACTGCGTGCCCTTGCAAGGCAGCGGCACGTTCGCGGTCGAAGCTGCCATCGGTACGTTGGTGCCCCGCGACGGCAAAGTGCTGGTGCTGATCAACGGTGCCTACGGCAAACGCCTGGCGAAAATCTGCGAAGTGCTCGGCCGCTCCTTCAGCACCTTCGAAACCGCCGAAGACGAACCAACCACCGCTGCCGACGTCGACCGTCTGCTGCACGCCGACGCCAGCATTACCCACGTTGCGCTGATTCACTGCGAAACCAGCACCGGCATCCTCAACCCGCTGCCGGAGATTGCCCACGTCATTGCGCAACACGGCAAACACCTGATCATCGACGCCATGAGCTCCTTCGGCGCGCTGCCGATCGATGCGCAACAAGTGCCCTTCGACGCGCTGATCGCCGCTTCGGGCAAATGCCTGGAAGGCGTGCCGGGCATGGGTTTCGTCTTCGCTCGCAAAGAAGCGCTAGCCAATGCCGCCGGTAACTCCCACTCACTGGCGATGGACCTTTTCGATCAGCACACCTACATGGCCAAGACCGGCCAATGGCGCTTCACGCCGCCGACCCATGTGGTCGCCGCGCTGCACGAAGCCCTGCTGCAATACAACGAAGAAGGCGGTTTGCCGGCGCGGCATCAGCGCTACGCCAATAACTGCCAGGTGCTGCTCGATGACATGGCCAGACTGGGACTGCGCAGCTTCCTGCCCGCCGCAATCCAGGCGCCGATCATTGTCACGTTCCACGCGCCGAAAGACCCGCGCTACCAGTTCAAGGAATTCTACGAACGCGTCAAGGCCAAGGGTTTCATCCTCTACCCCGGCAAATTGACCCAGGTCGAAACCTTCCGCGTCGGCTGCATCGGACACGTCAATCAGGCCGAGATGCACGCGGCCGTGGTAGCGGTCGCCGAAGTGCTGCGCGAGATGGAAGTCCTCGATATCTGAATGAGCAGACACCGCTGATCCTGTAGGAGCGAGGCTTGCCCGCGAATGCAGACGACGCGGTTCTTCAGACACACCGAATTATCGTTCTTCGCGGGCAAGCCTCGCTCCTACAAGGGACACAACATATGAACTACACAAACCCAACCCAACTCCAGGCCGCCATCCTCGACTGGGCCGGCACCGTGGTCGACTTCGGCTCGTTCGCGCCGACGCAGATTTTCGTCGAAGCCTTCGCCGAGTTCGACGTCCAGGTCTCCATCGAAGAGGCCCGCGGGCCGATGGGCATGGGCAAGTGGGACCACATTCGCACCCTGTGCGATCAGCCGGAAGTCGCCGAGCGCTATCGTGCCGTGTTCGGCCGCACGCCGACTGACGATGACGTCACCGCCATCTACAAACGCTTCATGCCGCTGCAAATCGAGAAAATCGCCGAGCACTCGGCGCTGATTCCGGGCGCGCTGGACACCATCGCCAACCTGCGTCAGCAAGGGATCAAGATCGGTTCCTGCTCCGGTTACCCGAAACAGGTCATGGACAAGGTGGTCGAACTGGCCGCCACCAACGGCTACATCGCCGATCACGTGGTCGCCACCGACGAAGTGCCTAACGGCCGCCCATGGCCGGCCCAGGCCTTGGCCAACGTGATTGCGCTGGGCATCGACGACGTCGCCGCCTGCGTGAAGATCGACGACACCGTGCCAGGCATTCTCGAGGGGCGTCGCGCCGGCATGTGGACCGTGGCGCTGATCTGCTCGGGCAACGCGCTGGGTCTGGACTACGAAGGTTTCCGCGCTCTGGACAGCGAGCAACTCGACAGTGAACGCAAGCGCATCCACGCGATGTTCGAGGGCTCGCGGCCGCACTACATGGTCGACACCATCACCGACTTGCCGCAAGTGATCGCTGACATCAACAAGCGTCTGGCCAAGGGTGAGATGCCGCAAAGTAGCTGATAACGTTTCTTGCTCCATAAAAAAGCGCCAGCTCCGTTTCGGAACTGGCGCTTTTTTGTGTGCGATCACTTGAGCCAGAGCATTGAACGCCCAAATAGCCACAGGCAAATCCACCAAAGCGGATTACAGTTAAAGAACATCGTCGAACAAGAACGGTGCGCTTTAGACCAGACCTGTGAGGAACACCGTATGCCGTGGAAGAACTCCGACTCACGCTACAGCACTGTATCGATCACGCTGCATTGGTTGATGCTGGTCCTGCTGGCGTTGGTTTACGCCTGTATCGAATTTCGCGGGATCTTTCCAAAGGGCAGTGGCGGCCGGACGTTGATCACCGAATCGCACTTCATGCTTGGGTTGACGGTGTTTGTATTGGTTTGGCTGCGACTGTTCGCGCGCAGCCTGGGCCCGGCACCGCAAATCTTCCCTGCCTCACCCCGCTGGCAGACCGTGCTGGCCAAATTGATGCACTGGGCTCTGTACCTGTTCATGATCGCAATGCCGATTCTCGGCTGGCTGGTGACCAGCGCCAAGGGGCATCAGGTGATGTTCTACGGCTTTGATCTGCCATTGCTGATCCCGGAAGACAAAGTACTGGCCAAGCAAATCGAGGGCTGGCATGAGCTCGGTGGCACCATCGGTTACTGGCTGATCGGCCTGCACGCGGCGGCGGGGATTTATCACCATTATGTGGTGCGCGATAACACGCTGCTGCGGATGATGCCCAAGCGTGGGTAAAAAACACTGATCCCTGTGGCGAGGGGGCGATGAGTGCTTCAGGTTTTTGAGTTGAAACCCCGGCGGCCTTGCAAGCCACCGGTGTGGACAAAGATCAGGCGTGTGCCCTTTTCAAATGTTCCAGCCTCGACCTGCTGCTTGAGCATCAGCAGCGCCTTGCCGGTGTAAAGCGGTTCGAGGGGAGTGCCCGAAGCCTGTTCGATCTGATCGATGAAACTGAGCAGCGGCGGATCGACTTTGGCAAAGCCACCTCGGCTGGCGTCGAACAATTCATAGGCCACTCCCTGCACACCCGCCTCTCGGACAATCGATCCAACCTGCTGCGCCACACCATGATCGTCGGGCACCGCAAGCGCGCCATACACCGGGTGTTCGCCCGCCTCCGCAAGCGCCAGACCGGCCAGGGTTGTACCGGTTCCGCAGGCCAGCCACCAACCGTCGTAATCACTCCAGCCCAGGTCGCCCAGTCGATCGAGGACCATCGCCTTCAACTGCCTGCAACCCCGCGCCCCCCGCAGACCGCCGCCACCTTCGGGCACCGGATACAGGTCGGGATATTGCGCCTGCCATGGCTGCCAGAAATCCGCGTCATGTCGCGCGCGGTATCCGCCATAACCCAACCAGTGCAACTGCATGCCGAATGCTTGCAAGTCCTTCACCGTTGGCGTTTCTTGCGGATGACCACGCAGCAGGCCGACGGTGGTGAAACCGAAGCGTTTGCCGGCGGCTGCCAGTGCATGCAGATGATTGGAATGCGCACCGCCGAGGCTGATGATGCCTTGGGCACCAATCTGGTCAGCGGCGTTGAGATGTTCGATGAGTTTGAACCACTTGTTGCCGCTGATCAGTGGGTCGATCTGGTCGAGACGCAGGATGGCGACTTCGATGCCGGCGGCGGTGAGCCAGTCGAGGCGCAGGGGCTGGAGCGGTGCCTGGGGTAACCAGTCGTTGGGAGGGAGAAGCATCGATGCCGGCTCTCGGGTAAAGAGCCGGCATCTTAGCAGCCAATGTGTGGCGAAGGAGCTTGCTCCCGCTCGGCTGCGCAGCGGCCGCAAAACTGGCGACAGTGATTAACCTGACACACCACGATCGCTGATAGAGGGAGTCCTTCGGACTCCAACGGGAGCAAGCTCCCTCGCCACAGGGATTGAGTTGCTTACAACTCAGCCGCCAGACGCGAACCCTGGTTGATCGCGCGCTTGGCATCCAGCTCCGCCGCCACGTCCGCGCCACCAATCAAATGCACGTTCTGCCCCGCTGCCACCAGACCCTCCTGCAATTCACGCAGCGGATCCTGCCCGGCGCAGATCACGATGTTGTCCACCGGCAGCACCTGCGGCTCACCGGTTTCGCCGATGCGGATGTGCAGGCCTTCATCATCAATCTTCAAGTATTCGACGCTATTGAGCATCTGCACCTGCTTGTTCTTCAGACCGGTGCGATGAATCCAGCCCGTGGTCTTGCCCAGGCCGTCGCCGACTTTGGATTTCTTGCGTTGCAGCAGGAACACCTCACGCGCCGGTGCATGTGGCTCAGCCTTGATGCCGGCAACACCGCCGCGCGCTTCAAGATGCGTGTCGATGCCCCACTCCTTCCAGAACGCGTCGCGGTCCAGACTGGTGGCCACGCCTTGGTGTACCAGGAATTCCGACACGTCAAAACCGATCCCGCCCGCGCCAATCACCGCCACACGCTTGCCCACCGGTTTACGCTCCAGGATCACGTCCAGGTAGCTCAGCACCTTGGCGTTCTCAACGCCAGGAATCGCCGGGGTTCTCGGGGCGATGCCGGTGGCCAGGATGATTTCGTCGTAACCGCCCTCAACCAGCTTCGCCACATCGACACGGGTATTCAGGCACACCTCGACGTTGGTGGTTTGCAGTTTGCGGTTGAAATAGCGCAGGGTTTCGAAGAACTCTTCCTTACCCGGTACACGCTTGGCAATGTTGAACTGGCCGCCAATCTCGCTGGCCGAATCAAACAGCGTCACCGAGTGACCGCGCTCGGCCGCCACAGTGGCCGCGGACAGGCCCGCAGGACCGGCACCGACCACCGCGATTTTCTTGATTTGCTGCACCGGCAGGTAGTTGAGCTCGGTTTCATGGCAAGCACGCGGGTTCACCAGGCAGCTGGTCAACTTGCCGCCGAAGGTGTGATCCAGGCACGCCTGGTTGCAACCGATGCAGGTGTTGATTTCATCGCCACGGCCAGCGGCCGCCTTGTTGACGAAGTCCGGGTCGGCGAGGAAAGGCCGCGCCATGGACACCATGTCGGCATCGCCTTCGGCCAGAATCTGCTCGGCCACTTCCGGGGTGTTGATGCGGTTGGTGGTGATCAGCGGAATGCTCACCGAACCACGCAGCTTGGCCGTGACTTTGCTGAACGCCGCACGCGGCACCTTGGTGGCGATGGTCGGGATCCGCGCTTCGTGCCAGCCGATGCCGGTGTTGATAATGGTCGCGCCGGCCTGCTCGATGGCTTTGGCCAGGGTCACGATTTCTTCCCAGCTGCTGCCGCCTTCCACCAGATCGAGCATCGACAGGCGGAAGATGATGATGAAGTTCGGGCCGACCGCTTCGCGTACACGGCGGACGATTTCCACCGGCAGGCGCATACGGTTTTCGTAGCTGCCACCCCAACGGTCGGTGCGATGGTTGGTGTGGGCGGCGAGGAACTGGTTAATGAAATAACCTTCCGAGCCCATGATCTCGACGCCGTCGTACTCGGCTTTTTGTGCCAGGCTCGAGCAGGTGACGAAATCGCTGATCTGCTTCTCGATGCCTTCCTCGTCCAGCTCTTTTGGCTTGAACGGGTTGATAGGCGCCTGAATGGCACTCGGCGCGACCTGTTTCGGGCTGTAGGCATAACGACCGGCGTGGAGGATCTGCATGCAGATCTTGCCGCCCGCCTCGTGCACCGCGCGGGTGACGATCTGGTGCTTGAGCGCTTCTTCCTCGGTGGTCAGTTTGGCCGCGCCGGAGTACACCCCACCCTCATCGTTCGGGCCAATGCCGCCAGTGACCATCAGGCCGACACCGCCGCGAGCACGCTCGGCGAAGTACGCCGCCATGCGTTCGAAACCGCCGGGCTTTTCCTCAAGACCGGTGTGCATCGACCCCATCAGGGTGCGGTTGCGCAGCGTGGTAAAACCCAGGTCCAGCGGGGCCAACAGGTGCGGGTAATGAGCGGCGGCCATTTGTAACTCCACATCGAGCGATCACGGAAAATATGCAGGAGCTCTTCGGCCCCCGTCAGTCATGTTGGACAGACTAAGAGTCGCGACCCTGTCACTCAATGACCGAAACTGACAACTTATTGATCCAAATGTGCAGCGCCCCTTGGCAAGCGCGGGCATGGGCCCTACCCTAGTCGCGAACCCTGCACACGGCTGTCGACTGTTTTCCATGCGCAAACTTCTGTACCTGACTTTCTCCATGGCATTGATTGCCGCCCTCACGACCTACGCCATGTGGGCCGCGGACCGTCCGGTGGGTCATTACCTGTCGGACCTGCGTATCCATCTCGCGGTCGATCAAGGCACACCCGCCGATCGTGGCAATCTGCTG
Organism: Pseudomonas sp. LBUM1669; assembly: GCF_059695705.1. NCBI lineage: Bacteria > Pseudomonadati > Pseudomonadota > Gammaproteobacteria > Pseudomonadales > Pseudomonadaceae > Pseudomonas > Pseudomonas sp. LBUM1669. The sequence continues at coordinate 4,149,622 of NZ_CP166784.1, forward strand.
GGGATCCAGCCCGAGCTGTTTCCCACCGACTATCAAAGCCCCGAACGCCTGCACCGCAAGCTCGCCGCCTATTTGCAGCAGGCCCAGGACCAGGGCTTGCTCAATGAAAAGACCATCGTCGTGTTGCCCGAACATATCGGCACCTGGCTGATGGTCAGCGGCGAGAAAGATGAGCTGTACCATGCGACCACACTCGAGGAAGCCATGAACTGGCTGGCGGTGAGCAATCCCGTGCAGTTCGTCCGCGCGCTGATCAGTGCCAAGGGGGACAGTCGTCTCGACGACGCTCACTTGCGGATGAAGGCCAAAGGCATGGCCAAGGATTATCAGGCACTGTTCGGGGGGCTGGCGAAGGCGTTCAACGTGACCCTGGTGGCCGGCACCATTGTGTTGCCCGAGCCGAGCATCGTCGATGGCACGCTGAAAGTCGGCCGCGGTGCGTTGTACAACAGCAGCGTGGTGTTCGGTCGCGACGGTGTGCCGATCGGCCAGCCGCAACGCCAGATGCATCCGGTCTTTGCTGACCATGACGTCATCAAGGCCAATGGCGAGCATACGCTCAACGTTGTCGACACACCGGCCGGACGCTTGGGCGTACTGATCGGCAGCGACAGCTGGTACCCGGACAACTACCGCAAACTCGACGCTCAGGGCGCCCACTTGGTGGCTGTTCCCGCGTATGTCGTCGGCCGCGACACCTGGGACAAACCGTGGCGGGGTTACAAGGGGCTGTCGACGCCCGGCTCCGTCAGCCTCAAGGCCGGTGAACTCAGTGAAGGCCAGGCCTGGCATCGCCTGACACTGACCGGCCAGCCGCCCAGCAGCCAGGCGATTGCCGGCATGAGCGTGTTCCTGCGCGGTCAGTTCTGGGACAAGGGCAGCGCAGGCCAAAGTTTTCTCAGCAACAATGGGCAACAGTTCGCCGACGGCAATGCCCGTGGCGCGCGTTTGCTGAACCTCTGGTTGTAACCCATGAAACCGCTGCCGATGCGCCTTGGGGATCTGTCGGTGGGCTTTGTTCATAGCCTGGCCGACGCCGTGAGCAGCCACGGTGTGGACCCGCAACCGTTGCTTGAGCAATACGGCCTCGATGCCGCGCGCCTGGCCGAAGCGGGGGCCAGGCTGTCGATCCCGCGCTACATGCGCCTGGGCCACGGAGCCATTCAACTGACCGACGACCCGGCGCTGGGTTTGCGCATGGGCCAGCTCAGTCGACTGAGTCAGGCCGGTCTGGCCGGAGTCACCGCAGCCCAAGCGCCGACGGTCAGGGAGGCGGCGCGCTGCCTGATTCGTTTTGAAGCCTTGTATGGCTCCAACTACCGAGGTCAATCGAGCTTTCATGAAGACGCTCAGGGCGCGTGGCTGCGGTTCTATTCCATCAGCCCTTACAACGCCTACAACCGCTTCGTGGTGGATTCGATCATCGCCGGGTGGCTGCAACAATTGTCCAGCGTGAGCCCTACCCCGCTTCGCGCCGAACGAATCGAGATTGAATTTGCCGAACCGGATTATCGTGACGCGTATGCCGCGCTGGGCGATTGTCCGATTCAGTTCGGCGCCGAACAGAATCAACTGCGCCTGAGTCTGGCCAGCCTCGCCCAGCGCAACCAGGAGCACTGCCCAAGTACCTGGCGACACTTGCTGCAACTCTGTGAACGGGAACTGGAGCAACTGACACGCACCCGCAGCCTGCGTGAACGCATCACTCAGTTGCTGGGGCCATTGCTCAATGGTGGCCGGGAACCCGACCTGGAAGAAGTGGCGGCACGCCTGAAGCTGCCGACCTGGACCTTGCGTCGCAAACTCGCCGAAGAAGGTACGCAATTTCGCGCCATTCTCAATGACACGCGCCGCGACCTGGCCATGACTTACATTCGTGACACGGAACTGGCGTTCGGTGAAATCGCCTACCTGCTGGGTTTTGCCTCAGCCGAAGCGTTCCAACGCGCCTTCAAACGCTGGAACGGCCAGACCCCCGGCGAGTTTCGCCGCAGCCATCGCCAATCCGCATAAGGCTTACAGCTCTGTAGCGTCTTCTGATGGCTCCAATGGGTCCAGTTCAAACGCCTGATACTCGAGCAGCTCTTCTTGATACTCGTCCATCGTGAAATCCCCCTACCGCTCGTTTAAAAAATGCCTGAATAAATGACCAGCGCCCCGAGCATAAAGTGCCCGCGTGAAAGAAAAATGACGCAGGCACGCCGTTCAGCGGCTACTTATAAAACGTAGCAGGCGGTCAGGAATTTATCACAGGATTTTTTCGATAGAGGCTGCAGGACTGCAGCCTGGTTGACGCGGATCAATCCAAAAGCCATTTCGGGAACGGTGTCGTCTGACAAGGTCCCGAAATGTATATCGATTACTGGCTGGTGCCAGGCATGGCCGAAATAGGCTCGCTCGGTGGCGGCAGGCTTGATTGCGGCGGTGGCGTAACGGTTTCCGGGGACGGAGCCGGTTCCGGGTTTTCAACCGGGGTGATCGGTGCTGTTTCAGGCGGTGGTGCGACTGGCTCCGAGGCAGCGGGGGCTGGAGCAGGTTCAACCACAGGCGCGGGCGCGGGCTCCGCAGCAGGTGCCGGCGTTGGGGCTAAAGGCGCCGGAGCAGCCTTGGCTTCAGGCATGCCCAGGTCGGTCTTGGGTTTCTCGGGGATGTGTGCAGCCTTTTTCGCTTCCGGCGGCAGGAACAGCTCCACCAGCGCAAAGAAACGCTCGTAGAACTTGGCCGACGAGACGGTTTCGCTGGCAACCTTGACCATCGAATCGTCGGAGGAACCGATCGGCATCGACACCGAACCCAACACGCCCACACCCACACTGGCGGAGTTATTGGTTTTCTTCAGTGCATAACGGTCCTGCAGAGCGTTGGCGAACATGGTCGCATGATGCCCTTCGCTGCCATCATCGGCACAGACCACACTGAAGCTGATCTCCATGTGGGTCTCGCCGGTCTGCTGGAAGCTCTTGTGTCCGCTGACCAGTTTCGGGTCGGCGCTGGTGATGATATAGCCCTGGCTGAGCAACGCCCGACGGGCGGCTTCGCAGGTCTGCGCATCGGTCACCGGGTAATTGCGCGAAAACGTCCCGGAGTCATCGAAGTTCTCATGCTCATAGATGGGGGCTTTCTTCGACGAGCAACCGCCAGCAACGGCCAGCAACAGCGCCAGCCCGGCAACACGCATGGGAATTGATTTAAACATTGAACATCCTGAGGAAAACGGTCCGGGGCGTATTGTGCAACAGATCGATGCTTAGCGGAGCATCGATTAGTGTCTTAAAACATTTACAAGTCTACTGACTGTCAGTTACGGGAAAAAGTCCCGCACGGGCCCCGACCAAATGTCCCCTGTGGGAGCTTCCAATCCCGAATCGCACGCATAAAAAACCCCGGCCTTTCGGCCGGGGTCTTTATGGAACGGGCAATTCAATCAAGCATCAGAAACGCTTGATCTCGGCCTGGCTTTCCAGCTGTTTGCGGTAAGCGGCAAAGTCTTGCTGGCCAATGCGCGAGGCGAGGAAGCGACGGTACTGGGCCTTCTCCTCTTCGGTCGGCGCGGCGGCTTCGTTCACGCCGTTCAGGCGCACGATCACCAGGCTACCATCGGCCAGGGTCACGCTGCTGAAAGTCGGCTTGTCCTTGGCGACAGGTTTTGGCATGCGGAACAGCGCTTGTAGCACGGTTGGGTCAATCCCTTCCTGAGCGCGAGTAGCCGCTTCAGTCACTTTCCAGTTCTGACCGTCGATCGCCTTGTTCAGCGGGGTCTTGCCATCGCGCAGGCTGGCGATCAACTCATCAGCCTTGGTCTTGGCGGTAGCACTGGCGTGCTCCTTGGCCAACTGCGCACGAATGCTGGCATTGACGCTTTCCAGCGGCAGTTGCGCAGGCTTCAAGTGTTCCTTGGCGCGCAGCACGATCACGGTTTCCGGGTCCAGCTCGATGGCGGTGCTGTTGGCACCTTCATCCAGCACTTCAGGACTGAACGCCGCGGTGATCACGGCACGGTTAGCCGACACACCTTCGCCACCCTCGCGGCCGAACGGCTTGGAGGTGTGGACAGTCAGCTTCAGGTCCTGCGCCGGCTGAGCCAGATCGGAGGACTCAAACGAGGAGTCTTCCAGTTGCTTGGTCGCCTCGACGAAACGCTGCTCGACCTGCTGGGTTTTCAGCTCGCGGGTCAGCTTGTCTTTCAGGCTGGCAAGCGTCGGCACTTCCGGTGCTTCAACGCCCAACAGTTTGATCAGGTGGAAACCGAAGTCAGTGCGAACCGGTGCCGACACTTGATCCTTGGCCAACACATATAGCGCGGTTTCGAATGCTGGGTCGTAGACGCCAGGGCCTGCGTAGCCCAGGTCACCACCGTTGTTCGCCGAACCCGGATCCTGGGAGAATTCCTTGGCCAGTGCCTCGAACTTCTCGCCTTTGGCCAGACGTGCCTGAACTTCTTCGATCTTGGCCTTGGCTTGCGCTTCGGTCACTTTATCGTTCACTTCGATCAGAATGTGCGCAGCCCGGCGTTGCTCGGACAGGTTCGCGATTTCTTTCTGATACGCCGCTTGCAGGTCTTCGTCCTTGACGGCGACCTGATCAAAGAAGGAAGACTTCTTCAATTCCAGGTAATCGATGACAACCTGATCCGGCGTCATGAATTCCTTGGCGTGTTCGTCGTAATAGGCCTTGACCTCATCGTCGGTCAGCTTCACCGCTGCCGGGTCAACCTTGACGTTCAGGGAAGCGAAATCGCGGGTCTGTTTTTCCAGACGGGCGAATGCCAGAACCTGTGCGTCGGTGACGAAACCGCTACCCGCCAGGCCAGCGCGCAGCTGACCGATCAGCATTTCCTGAGCCAGCATCTGGCGGAATTGCATGCGGCTGTAGCCGAGTTGACGAATCACCTGATCGAAGCGCTCAGGACTGAACTTGCCATCCACCTGGAATTCAGGCGTTTGCAGGATCACTTGGTCCAAGGCCGCTTCGGAGAAAGCGAATTTCGATTCTTCTGCGCCTTGCAGCAGCAGTTTGCGGTCGATCAAGCCTTTGAGAGCCGATTCGCGCAGCATTTTTTCGTCGAGCAAGGAAGCGTCGAAATCCTTGCCCAGCTGTTGCATGAGCTGACGGCGTTGCATATCGACCGCCTGGCTCAGCTCGTTCTGGCTGATTTCTTCGCCGTTGACCTTGGCCGCATCATTACGACTGGTAGTGGCCTGAAAAATGGCGTCGAAACCGGTCAAAGCCATCAGTGCAACGATGACCCCGATAATGGTCTTGGCAATCCAGCCTTGTGAATTGTCCCTGATATTCTGCAGCATGCGTCCCCCAGAAACGGTTGAACTTCAAAATTAGGCAACCGTGGAGCGTGGGTAGAATCCGGATAGAAGAAAGGCGCATCCGAGGATGCGCCTTCTCGTAACTGGCGGAGCGGACCAAGGGTTCGAACTTGCGACCCTCGGTGTCTCGGACCGGCAACTTGCCGACTGGACTACCGCTCCGCTGCCAGGTCAGGCATGACCCCGACCCGGATAGGCAAAAACCTGAAACGAACTTAGTTGACAGCTTCTTTCAGTGCTTTGCCGGCTTTGAAACCTGGTTTTTTGGCTGCTGCGATTTCCAGCGTCTTACCGGTCTGTGGGTTACGACCAATGCGAGCTGGACGATCGGTAACGGAGAAGGTACCGAAACCAACCAGAACAACAGAGTCGCCAGCCTTGAGAGCGCCAGTGACGGATTCGATTACAGCGTCCAGCGCACGGCCAGCAGCAGCTTTCGGGATATCAGCGGATGCAGCGATAGCATCAATCAGTTCCGACTTGTTCACTCTAAGTCCCCTTATATCTATTTGAGTATGATTCTAAGTTTTTTGGTGAAAGCAAAAACGAGTGCTGAATGGCCTACAGACACTTAAGAGCCGCTTTATAACAAGGGCTCTAAAAAGCTGTCAACAAGCCACTCAGGCAAATGCGTATTAATGCGTGCTAATTCTTTCCTTAGAGTCAGACTCGCGTTTTTCATCCTTTGCAACTATCTCTGGAACCACATCAGGCAGCGGTTCCGGCGCGTATTGCAGCGCAATTTGCAGGACCTCGTCAATCCATTTAACCGGTTTAATCTGCAGATCTTGCTTGATATTGTCAGGAATTTCCTTCAGATCGCGCACGTTCTCTTCAGGAATGATCACGGTCTTGATTCCTCCACGGTGTGCAGCCAGCAGTTTTTCCTTCAAACCGCCAATTGCCAACACCTGGCCACGCAGGGTGATTTCGCCTGTCATGGCGACATCCGCACGCACTGGAATCCCGGTCAATGCCGACACCAGGGCCGTGCACATGCCTACGCCGGCGCTAGGGCCGTCTTTCGGGGTCGCCCCTTCCGGCATGTGGATGTGCGTATCGCGCTTCTCGTGGAAGTCCAGGGGGATCCCCAGGCTCTTCGCACGGCTGCGCACAACGGTTAGCGCGGCAGTGATCGATTCGACCATCACATCACCCAGCGAACCGGTCTTGATCAACTGGCCTTTACCCGGCACAACAGCCGCTTCGATGGTCAGCAATTCGCCACCCACCTGGGTCCAGGCCAACCCGGTCACCTGGCCGATCTGATCCTGCGATTCGGCCAGACCGTAGCGGAATTTGCGCACACCCAGGAAGTGTTCCAGCATCTCGGCAGTGACCTTCACCGAGAAGCGTTTTTCCAGTGCGTGCTCTTTGACCGTCTTACGGCAAACCTTGGCAATCTGGCGCTCCAGCCCACGCACACCGGCTTCGCGGGTGTAGTAGCGGATGATGTCGCGGATCGCTTCGGCGTCGAATTCCAGCTCGCCTTTCTTCAAGCCGTTGGCCGTAATCTGCTTGGGCGAAAGGTATTTGACGGCGATGTTGATCTTCTCGTCTTCGGTGTAGCCCGGCAGACGAATCACTTCCATCCGGTCGAGCAGCGCCGGCGGAATGTTCATGGAGTTCGAGGTGCAAAGGAACATCACATCGGACAGGTCGTAGTCGACTTCCAGATAGTGATCGTTGAAGTTGTGGTTCTGCTCGGGATCGAGCACTTCCAGCAACGCCGACGCCGGATCGCCACGCATGTCGCTGCCCATTTTGTCGATTTCATCGAGCAGGAACAGCGGGTTACGGACGCCCACCTTTGTCATCTTTTGAATCAATCTTCCTGGCATCGAACCGATGTAAGTCCGGCGATGACCACGGATTTCCGCTTCGTCACGCACGCCACCGAGGGCCATACGGACGAATTTGCGGTTGGTGGCGTGAGCGATCGACTCTGCCAGCGAGGTTTTACCCACCCCTGGAGGACCGACCAGGCACAACACCGGACCGCGAATTTTCTTCACGCGTTTTTGCACCGCGAGGTATTCGAGGATCCGCTCTTTGACTTCTTCCAGACCGTAGTGGTCTGCATCGAGAATGTCTTCTGCGCGCGCAAGGTCCAGGCGCACTTTGCTCTGGGCCTTCCACGGCACCTGAACCAGCCAGTCGATGTACGAACGCACCACCGTCGCTTCCGCGGACATTGGCGACATTTGTTTCAACTTGTTCAGTTCACCCTGGGCTTTGGCCAAGGCATCTTTCGGCAGGCCGGCGGCATCGATGCGCTTTTTCAGCTCTTCGATTTCGTTGTGGCCTTCGTCACTGTCGCCGAGCTCTTTCTGAATGGCCTTCATCTGCTCATTCAGGTAGTACTCGCGTTGGCTGCGCTCCATTTGTTTCTTGACGCGACCGCGAATGCGTTTTTCGACTTGCAGCAGATCGATCTCGGCATCCAGCAACGCCAGAACGTGCTCGACCCGGGCCGACAAATCGATGATTTCGAGGATTTCCTGCTTCTGTTCGATCTTCAGGGCCATGTGGGCGGCCATAGTGTCGACCAGGCGACCTGGCTCGTCGATGCTGTTGAGCGACGAGAGGACTTCCGCCGGGACTTTCTTGCCCAGCTGCACATATTGTTCGAACTGAGCCAGCAGGCTGCGGACAAACACTTCCGACTCGCGCTCAGGCGCGTCGACTTCGTCGATCAGCGAGACTTCGGCACGGCAGTGGCCGTCCACTTCGATGAAGCGCTCCACGGCGCCCCGCTGCTCGCCTTCGACCAGAACCTTGACCGTGCCGTCAGGCAGCTTGAGCAGCTGCAGAACGGTAGCAATTGTACCTACGCGATAAAGTGCATCTTCACCGGGATCATCGTCAGCAGGGTTTCTCTGAGCCAGCAGAAGAATCTGCTTGTCGCCCGTCATCGCAGCCTCGAGGGCTTCGATGGATTTCTCGCGCCCCACGAACAGCGGGATAACCATGTGCGGATAAACCACAACATCACGCAATGGCAGGAGAGGCAATTCGATGGTTGTCTTCATGATTTCGCCTCTACGGCGGCCATATGGCCGTAAACAGATGGAAGTAAGCTTGAAACCAAGATGGGGGCTGCTTTGAAAAAAAACAAGCGCAAATAGGGTGTTAAAAACGCTTTAAAAGAAAAGGGGCCCGAAGGCCCCTTCTTTATTCCAGCTGCCTGACGCTTAAGCGTCTGGCGCAGCCTTGGCAGCCGGCTCACTGTTTTCGTAGATATACAGTGGCTTGGACTTGCCTTCTATAACACTTTCATCGATCACTACTTTACTCACCTCGGACTGCGAGGGGATTTCATACATCGTGTCGAGCAATACACCTTCGAGAATCGAACGCAGTCCACGGGCACCGGTCTTGCGTTCCAGGGCACGTTTGGCGACCGATTTCAGCGCGTCGGCCCGGAATTCCAGGTCCACACCTTCCATCTCGAACAGCTTGGCATACTGCTTGGTCAGTGCATTTTTCGGCTCGGTGAGAATCTGCATCAACGCAGCTTCATCAAGCTCGTCCAGCGTGGCAAGGACCGGCAGACGACCGACGAACTCCGGGATCAGACCGAACTTGACCAGATCGTCAGGCTCGACTTCACGCAGGGATTCACCAACCTTCTTGCCTTCTTCCTTACTGCGCACTTCCGCGTTGAAACCGATGCCGCCCTTGGTGGAACGGTTTTGAATAACCTTTTCCAGACCGGAGAACGCACCACCGCAGATGAACAGGATGTTACGGGTGTCAACCTGAAGGAATTCCTGCTGCGGATGCTTGCGACCACCTTGCGGCGGAACGGAAGCGACCGTGCCTTCGATCAACTTGAGCAGGGCCTGCTGCACGCCTTCACCGGAAACGTCTCGGGTGATCGACGGGTTGTCAGATTTGCGCGAGATCTTGTCGATCTCATCGATGTAGACAATGCCCATCTGGGCTTTTTCTACGTCGTAATCGCACTTCTGCAGCAGCTTCTGAATGATGTTCTCGACATCCTCACCCACGTAACCCGCCTCGGTGAGGGTGGTTGCATCGGCGATGGTGAACGGAACGTTCAGCAAGCGGGCCAGTGTTTCGGCAAGCAGGGTTTTACCCGAGCCTGTCGGGCCGATCAGCAAGATGTTGCTTTTGCCAAGTTCGACGTCGTCATTCTTTTTGTCACGCTGGTTCAGACGCTTGTAGTGGTTGTACACCGCTACGGCCAGAACCTTTTTTGCACGCTCCTGACCAATCACGTACTGATCAAGGATGCCGCTGATTTCTTTAGGCGAAGGCAATTTATGCGCGCTGCTTTCGGCCTGGGCTTCCTGCACCTCCTCACGGATGATGTCGTTGCACAGGTCGACGCACTCGTCGCAGATAAAGACCGAGGGGCCGGCAATCAATTTGCGTACTTCATGCTGGCTTTTGCCACAGAAGGAGCAATAGAGCAGCTTGCCGTTGTCCTCGCCGTTGCGGGTGTCAGTCATTCGTTCGATCCAAATCCGATAGGCTTGCAACACAAGATGAAGGCTATTGCGGGCTTTTTCAAGCCCGCTAGTGATCAGACCAGCCGACCAAGCCTATTTTGAGCTGCTTATTTTAAGCTGGGCGCTGGGCGATCACTTCATCGATCAACCCGTACTCACGCGCGGCCTCTGCACTCATGAAGTTATCGCGATTGGTGTCGCGCTCGATTTCTTCAAGAGTGTGGCCGCTGTGCTTGGCCATCAGCGTGTTGAGCCGCTCACGAATGAAGAGGATTTCCTTGGCATGGATTTCGATATCCGAAGCCTGGCCCTGGAAACCGCCCAGTGGCTGGTGAATCATCACGCGCGAATTCGGCAGGCAATATCGCTTGCCGGCGGCACCGGCCGTCAGAAGAAAGGCGCCCATGCTGCAGGCCTGACCGATACAGGTGGTCGATACGTTGGGTTTGATGAACTGCATGGTGTCGTAGATCGACATGCCCGCTGTCACCGAACCGCCCGGGGAGTTGATATAGAGATGGATGTCCTTGTCCGGGTTTTCCGCTTCAAGGAACAGCAGTTGCGCACAAATCAGGTTGGCCATGTAGTCCTCTACCGGGCCAACCAGAAAAATCACTCGCTCCTTGAGAAGGCGCGAGTAGATGTCATAGGCGCGCTCGCCACGAGCAGACTGCTCGACAACCATCGGGACCAGGCCGCCAGCGGCCTGGATATCAGAGTTCTGCTGAATATACGAATTACGGAACATGCTCTGCAGTCACTCCCAAATAGTTATGTCTTGAATACGCATAAGCCAGCACGAAGGCTGGCTTATGGTGTGTGCTTCTTACCGCAAAAACGATCAGTCGGCTTGTGGAGCTTCTACCGGCTTGACTGCTTCTTCGTAAGAGACCGATTTGTCGGTCACGCTAGCTTTCTGCAGAACAGTATCCACAACTTGTTCTTCCAGCACAACCGAACGAACTTCGTTCAGTTGCTGGTCGTTCTTGTAGTACCAGGACACAACCTGCTCAGGCTCTTGGTAGGCCGAAGCCATTTCCTGAATCATTTCACGAACGCGGGCTTCGTCAGGCTTGAGGTCGAATTGCTTGACCACTTCAGCCACGATCAGACCCAGCACAACGCGGCGCTTGGCTTGTTCTTCGAACAGCTCGGCCGGCAGTTGGTCAGGCTTGATGTTGCCGCCGAACTGCTGAACAGCCTGCACGCGCAGACGGTCAACTTCGTTGGACAGCAGCGCCTTAGGCACTTCGATCGGGTTGGTGGCCAGCAGACCGTCCATTACCTGATTCTTGACCTTGGATTTGATCGCCTGACGCAGCTCGCGCTCCATGTTCTTGCGAACTTCGGTGCGGAAGCCTTCCAGGCCCGATTCCTTGATGCCGAATTGAGCGAAGAATTCTTCGTTCAGCTCTGGCAGTTTTGGCTCGGAAACAGTGTTCACGGTCACGGTGAACTCAGCGGTTTTGCCAGCCAGGTCGAGGTTCTGATAGTCCTCTGGGAAGGTCAGGTTCAGAACGCGTTCTTCGCCGGCTTTAGCGCCAACTAGACCGTCTTCGAAACCAGGGATCATGCGGCCGGAACCCAGCACCAGCTGAGTACCTTTGGCAGAACCGCCAGCGAACACTTCACCGTCAACCTTGCCAACGAAATCGATGTTCAACTGATCATCGTTCTGAGCAGCGCGATCGGCCACTTCGAAACGGGTGTTCTGCTTGCGCAGCACGTCCAGCATCTTGTCCAGATCGGCGTCAGCCACGTCAGCGCTCAGGCGCTCTACGGTGATGCCGTCGAAGCCAGCAACGGTGAACTCAGGGAACACTTCGAAAACTGCAACGTATTCCAGATCTTTGCCAGCTTCCATCGATTTAGGCTCGATCGAAGGGGCGCCAGCCGGGTTCAGCTTTTGCTCGACAACAGCTTCGTAGAACGAAGACTGGATCACATCGCCTACAGCTTCCTGACGCGCATCAGCACCGAAACGGCGCTTGATTTCGCTCATTGGCACTTTGCCTGGACGGAAGCCAGCAATCTTGGCCTTTTGGGCAGTCTGCTGCAGACGCTTGTTGACCTGAGTCTCGATGCGCTCAGCCGGCACGGTGATGCTCATGCGGCGCTCAAGAGCAGAAGTATTTTCAACAGAAACTTGCATGGATATTCCTCGTTGCACAGACGTTAGCCGGCCGTTTCCGACCCCAGAATCAAGGGCATGCATTCTAGTGGGTCAAACTCAAGAAGTCACCCTACTGAAAACGGGTAAAAAAGCAGCAGGCAATTTATAGGCGGGGACAAAACGGTTGCGCCTCGCCCTGTTAGCAAATACAGCCAGTCACGCCAGGGCTCTGCACCCATCCTTCTATATATAGAAGAAGTTGCCAATCATCTCCCTGACAGCCGGTCTTGCGAGCAAGGCCGGCGGGCGGCGCGGCATCATCGAGAAACATAAATACGACGAAACACCCCACCCCTGCGACCCAGGACATGCAGCCGCTTTACACTCGAATCGCTAAAACAAAAAAGGCGCCAGACTGTTAAATCTGGCGCCTCTCGAAATATGGGGTGGACGAAGGGGATCGAACCCTCGACAACGGGAGTCACAATCCCGTGCTCTACCAACTGAGCTACGCCCACCATATTGCCTTGCAAAGAAGCCAATCAACTCCCTCGCTGCGCCCCAACCAGGCCAACCGGCTTGAGTGAAGCTTTATTTGGTGCGGATGAAGAGACTCGAACTCTTACACCTTGCGGCGCTGGAACCTAAATCCAGTGTGTCTACCAATTCCACCACATCCGCGTTTGAAGCTGTTAAAGCAAAGGCGCCAGACTGTTAATCTGGCGCCTTTCGAAATATGGGGTGGACGAAGGGGATCGAACCCTCGACAACGGGAGTCACAATCCCGTGCTCTACCAACTGAGCTACGCCCACCATATTGCGCTACTTGTGCCAAAGCTGCCTAATGGCGCACCCGGCAGGACTCGAACCTGCGACCATCCGCTTAGAAGGCGGATGCTCTATCCAGCTGAGCTACGGGCGCCTTATTAATCTGTACTCTTGGAGGACTACAAACTAAGAGCTTTCCAGTCGTGCAGAACCGTAATTCCGCTTGACCTTCTCATCCAGTGTTAGGCTGTGCCCGACAAGTGCGACGAATAGTATAGAGCGCCCCGAAGGTCGTCAAATCCTTTTTATAAAAAATTCATTTAATTAAAGGGCTTAGAGGAATTTGCTGACCAAGCGCCTTTGCCCTCACCTCATGACATGCGAGAATGCGTTCTCTTTTTTTCCCCTCTCGATGGTTAATCACGCGCAATGACTGCACAACTAATCGACGGCAAATCGATCGCCGCCAGCCTGCGCCAGCAGATCGCCAAACGAGTCACCGAGCGTCGCGAGCAAGGCCTGCGCACACCGGGCCTCGCGGTGATCCTGGTCGGCAGCGATCCTGCCTCTCAGGTTTATGTCTCGCACAAGCGTAAAGACTGTGAAGAGGTCGGCTTCATTTCCCAAGCCTACGACCTGCCTTCCGAAACCACTCAAGAAGCACTGACCGATCTGATCGATCGCCTGAACGACGACCCGGCAATTGACGGCGTTCTGCTTCAGCTTCCTTTACCTGAACACCTGGACGCCTCCAAATTGCTGGAGCGCATTCGTCCAGACAAAGACGTCGACGGTTTCCACCCTTATAACGTCGGCCGCCTGGCCCAGCGCATCCCGTTGCTGCGTCCGTGCACCCCGAAAGGCATCATGACCCTGCTGGAAAGCACCGGTGCCGACCTTTACGGGATGGACGCCGTGGTCGTCGGAGCCTCCAACATTGTTGGCCGCCCGATGGCGATGGAATTGCTGCTCGCCGGTTGCACCGTGACCGTCACCCACCGCTTCACCAAGGATCTGGCCGGCCACGTCGGCCGTGCCGACCTGGTCGTCGTCGCCGCCGGCAAGCCGGGCCTGGTCAAAGGTGAGTGGATCAAGGAAGGCGCGATCGTGATCGACGTCGGCATCAATCGCCAGGAAGACGGCAAACTGGTCGGTGACGTGATCTACGAAACCGCCCTGCCCCGCGCCGGCTGGATCACGCCGGTACCGGGTGGTGTCGGCCCGATGACGCGTGCCTGCCTGCTGGAAAACACGCTGTACGCGGCAGAAACACTGCACAGCTGAGTGCCCGCTTCGACATTAGCGATGAACAAAAGAACCCCGCCAATGGCGGGGTTCTTTTTGTCTGAAGTAAAAGATCGACCATCCGCCGGAAAATGACTTTTTTTTCACGCTTCCAAGGACTTTCACCCCCTCCCTGAACAACCATCGACAGTTATTCAGCCATACTCCAGAATGTCGCGCTTTTACGAAATAGCCCGTTACATAACGGCTTATCAACACCTTATGAGTCTGCCAGCGTGAAAATCCGTCTTTCCATCCTGAGCCTATTTTTTGCATTTACAGGGACGTTAATCACGCCAACGGTCAATGCCGCTGAAACCACCGCGGCACCCCGAGACACGAAACAGCTCAAGCTCGCTTCCGGCAGCTCTTTGCTGCTGGATATGCAGACCAACAAAGTCATTTATGCCAGCAACCCCGATGTCGTTGTCCCTATCGCCTCGGTCAGCAAATTGATGACCGGTCTGGTTGTGGTCGAAGCCAGGCAGAACATGGACGAGTACATCAATATCAACATCAGCGACACGCCAGAAATGAAAGGCGTGTTTTCCCGGGTGAAACTCAAAAGCGAATTGCCGCGCAGGGAAATGCTGTTGATCGCCTTGATGTCCTCGGAAAACCGTGCCGCCGCGAGCCTGGCCCATCACTATCCGGGTGGCTACGTCGCATTCATTGCTGCGATGAACGCCAAGGCCAAGGCATTGGGCATGACCAGCACCCACTTCGTCGAGCCGACGGGCCTCTCCCCTCGAAACGTCTCCACGGCCCGTGACCTGAGTAAATTGCTGATCGCCGCCCACAAATACCCGTTGTTGACCGAGTTGAGCACCACCAAGGAAAAAACCGTCACGTTCCGCAAACCCAACTACAGCCTGGGTTTCCGCAACACCGATCATTTGGTCCGCAAGCCGAACTGGGACATCAAGCTGACCAAGACCGGGTTCACCAACGAAGCCGGTCACTGCCTGGTATTGGTGACCAGCATGGGCAATCGCCAGGTGGCGCTGGTGATCCTCGACGCCTTCGGCAAGTACACGCATTTTGCCGATGCCACCCGCATTCGCAGCTGGGTGGAAACCGGCAAAGGCGCAGACGTGCCGTCGGTAGCCTTGCAGTACAAGTCGGACAAGAACCTCAAGCACCGTCAGAGCGGTGTTGTCGAAGCTTCAAAGTAAGTCAGCGACTGCAAAAACAAAGCCCCGATTATTCGGGGCTTTTTTCGTCTGGCATTAATCGTTGGGCAAAGGCATTTGATCATCATCGGGAATGCCATCCCCAGCGCTTGGATCTTTCATGCCATGGGGATGCTCCGTGGGCACCACCATCGGACGCGCCAAAGGATCCCTTAGCGGATCATTCGGATCCATCACCGGATCAATGCCCTCTTCGGGCGTTGTGGGGACACTGTCCGGACGTTTGTCGTTGAAACTAGAATCAGTAGACATACGCACCTCACCAGAGGCTAGGGTTTCAGATCAGCGAGTGGGTCGTAAGGCTTCGCTGGAGTCTTGCCCTCCTCGCCCGGCTTGATATCTCGGGGCGCCTTGGCAGGACCGATGGGATCGACCTGAGGATCGGCAAGGTCCGGCGAATCGGGATCGAAACCCAACTCATTGCCCGAAGAATGCTCAGACGAATGCGGGCCGGAGGGGGTATTTGAATGTGCCATGGGCGCCTCCCTGGATGTGGCCCGGAGAAATCCGGGCCTTACACATCAGAGGCCAAGCATGCACGGCGGTGCCATGCAGATGACGAACGGAGCTTACTGAGCGGTCAGCGCCTTCTTCGCACGTGCAGCGGCCTGTTCCTGACCGGCCTGGCCAAGATCGCTCGCCGCCTTCAGCCAGCGCTGCTGATCGACGTTGGCAGGTATCTGATTGGGCTTCTGAATCAATACGGCCCAGCCGCCGGCATCCTTGAAAGAGGAATCAAACGAACTGAAGCTCATCAAATTCCGGCGATTCATGCCGGCGCGCAGCAACACCGTCTGCTTCTGGCGATTGTAACCGGCGAGAATGGCGTAACGCGGTTCAGCCCAGAGCGCCGTGCCTTCAGTGAAGCGCACCATCACCGGATAGCCGGCTGCAACCTGGGTCAACAGTGCCGGCAAATGGCTGTCGAGGGGATACACCACCATCCCGTACTCACGAGCAAGGTTTTGCATGTTCTGCTGCAACTGAGCTTCTGCGCCCGGCAAGTGCAGGGGTTTTTCAAGCAGCCCGGGCGTAATCACGACGCCCTGCTGTGCCAGCATGCTGGCCAGTACCTGTGGTCCGCTCTGATAGTCCTGGCCACGGTAGAACGTGCCGCTGAGTTCGACACGTTCCGGCAGCCGCTTGATCTCCGGTGCCACACTCCCCGCGCATCCTGCCAAACCTGCAACGCAGCCGACAATCAGCGCCGCCGTTCGAATTCGAGAAAATACCCGCACGATCATCACTCTCTTGTTCAGACGCCAGGCAACACGCTCCCGGCTTGGCCGTCGATCATAGGACGCCACGCGACGCCGGTATAGCCTTAACCCACAGTTGAACGCATTCGATAGAGCGAACGGGTTGATGACAGCCGACCTTTGGTCAATAGCCTGAAACACAGCAGCGACTAGACTGTCATTTGCGAAGAGTGTGCGCCCGAGGCAGGGCAAAGAGGAGGCACTGATGAGCCTGACAATGACAATCGTGATGTTGATTTCCGGCTGGCTGGCCGTGGCCGCCGCCATGCTGTGGGGCGTTTTGCGGATCACCCGTCGGCACCATCACCACCCCGCTCAATCGTCGCCTGTGGCGAACACTGATAAACCACCGGTACGTCACGCAACCGCGCACTGATCCTTTCGGATTCGCAAACAAAAACGGCCGCCTGGGCTCTTTCGAGCGCAGGCGGCCGTTTCGTTCTTGCGGGTTAAGCTTCAGCCGCTATTTTCTTCTGCTTGGCCCGACGCGACATCATGTTCAAGCCCTCGATGGTCGCCGAGAAGGCCATGGCCGCATAGACGTAGCCCTTAGGCACATGAGCACCGAAACCTTCAGCGATCAGCGTCATGCCGATCATGATCAGGAAGCCCAGCGCCAGCATCACCACGGTCGGGTTGTCGTTGATGAACTTGGCCAGAGGGTCAGCCGCCAGCAACATCACCAGCACCGACACCACCACGGCGATAATCATGATCGGCAAATGCTCGGTCATGCCGACAGCGGTGATGATGCTGTCGATGGAGAACACCATGTCCAGCATCAGGATCTGACCGATCGCAGCAGCAAAGCCCAAGGTCACGGTCGAGGTCGCCGACATCGGATCATCCGGTGCCGGGTCCATGCTGTGATGGATCTCGGTAGTCGCCTTCCACAACAGGAACAGGCCACCGGCAATCAGGATCATGTCCTTCCAGGAGAACGCGTGGCCGAGAATATCGATCACCGGCTCAGTCAACTGGACGATGAAGGCGATGGTGCTCAGCAGGCCCAGTCGCAGAATCAGCGCCATGCCGATACCGATGCGGCGTGCTTTCTGCCGATGCTGCTCGGGCAGCTTGTTGGTCAGGATCGAGATGAAGATCAGGTTATCGATGCCGAGCACGATCTCCATCACGATCAACGTGGCCAGGGCGACCCAGGCGGTGGGGCTTGCAGCTAGTTCTAAAAGGTATTCCATGGGTCAGTCCTGACTCGTTTGAACGGTTTAGATTTCCTGGGACGAAGATTCGGTTTTCTGCTTGTCTTCGCCCGATGATTCTTTCTTGCTGATCAGGCCGCCGGTGGCATCACTGATCGCCTCTTCGGCGGCTTTGTGGGTGTCATCGATCGCCTGTTTGGCGGTTTCGGCGGCCTTGCCCATCAATTGCTGAGCGCTTTTCTCGGCCTGGTCGCAACCGGCCAATACCAGTAAAGACGCAATCAGCAGTGCCGTGGTTTTAAGCTTCATGATGTTTTCCTCGATAGAACAAAACGGGCCGAAACGATGGCCCGTTGATAGCGAGGCATTCTAGGGAGGCAAACACTTCAGGAAAATTCGTATTTTTAGCGGTTATACTTCGGTTTTTACGAATCCAGGATTAATTGTAGGAGCGAGGCTTGCCCGCGAAGAACGATGACGCGGTCCTTCAGGAAGACCGCGTCATCGTTCTTCGCGGGCAAGCCTCGCTCGTACAGGGGATGTGTACCAGGGGATATAGACAGCATGTTGAATTATCGGCAATTGCATTACTTCTGGGTGGTGGCCAAAACCGGCAGCATTGTGCGCGCTTGCGAGCAACTGAACCTGACGCCCCAGACCATCAGCGGGCAGATTTCCCTGCTCGAACAAACCTATGGCATCGAGCTGTTCCGACGCGTCGGTCGGCAGCTTGAGCTGACGGAGGCCGGGCGTCAAACCCTGCCCTACGCCGAGCAGATGTTTCAGCTGGGCGGCGAATTGGAGTTGATGCTGCGGGCACAGCCCAACGAACAGCAGATCCTGTTTAGGGTAGGCGTCGCCGATGTGGTGCCCAAATCCATCGTCTATCGCCTGATCGCGCCGACCATGGAATTGAGCGAACCGCTGCGCATCACCTGTCGTGAAGACAAACTCGAACGTTTGCTCGCCGACCTGGCGATCCAGCGTCTGGACCTGGTGATCTCCGACAGCCCGATGCCCTCGCACCTGGACATCAAGGGTTACAGCCAAAAACTCGGTGAATGCGGGATCAGCTTCTTCGCCACCGCCGAGCTGGCGGCGCAGTATGGCCAGGATTTTCCCCGCAGCCTGCACGGCGCACCGCTATTGATTCCCGGACCGGAAACGGTGGTACGCAGTCGCTTGCAGCGCTGGTTTGCCGAGCAGCAGATCCAGCCGCGCATTGTCGGTGAGTTCGACGACAGCGCGCTGATGCAGGCTTTCGGTCAATCGGGCAGCGGGATTTTCATCGGACCGAGCGTGATTGCCGACGAAGTGAAACGCCAATACGGCGTGGAGTTGATTGGCCAGACCGACGCTGTGACGGAGTCGTTCTACGCCATTTCAGTGGAACGCAAGGTCAAGCACCCCGGCATTGTGGCGATTACCGAAGGTGCCCGACGCGAGCTGTTCACCGAGCTGTGAAGGTCAGGCGCAGATTTCGCGAGGTTTCATGGTCATCAGCGCCATGGCCAGGAGAATCGAAACCAGGATAAACGCGGCGGCCGCAAAACCCAGCCCACCCAGGCCAACGCTGTCGATCACGCGTCCGCCAACCATCGCACCCAGGCCGATCCCGAGGTTGGCCCCGGCGATGTTCAGCGACGCGGCAAACGCCGGCGCCTCGGGTGCAGCCTTCATCAAGCGCACATGGCTGACCAGGAACAACGCGGCCTGGGTCACGCCCCAGATCCCCATCGCCGCCGCCAGACCCAGTGGCGAATGAATGTTCGGCACCAACGCCACCATGCCCGCGATCATGAACGCGCAGAACATCATCGAAGCCATCAGCGGATGACGATCCACCGCGCGGCCGCCCAATGAGTTGCCGATCAGACCGACCGCGCCGAATCCCATCAGGCACCAGCCGACCACCGTGCCGTTGAAACCGGCGAGGCGTTCGAGGATATCCGCCAAGTAGGTGTAAGCGGTGAACATGCCGCTGAACACCAGGATCGACAGCAGCACATGACCCAGCATCAACGGGCTACGGAGAATCTTGAACTGCGACCGGAAGCTCACCTGATGCTGATGCAGGTTGGTTTTCGGCAGGTAGATAAACAGCAGCAACGCCTTGGCAAACGCGATCACCGCCAGAATGCCGAAGGCACTGCGCCAGCCGAACGCATCGGAAATCAGCGTGCCCACCGGAATGCCGAACACCGTGGCGCAGACAATGCCGAAACCAATCTTGGCGATCGCCCGACCGGCGTAATCCGGCCCGACAATGTCCACGGCGGTTTCACTGGCCAGCGCCCAGAACACCGGCAGCCCCAGCGCCGGGATCAGCCGGGCAATGGACATCACCCAGATGTTCGGCGCAAACGCCGCGAGGGTGTTGGCCAGGCCGAACATAATCAGCACCGAGATGAACAGCTTGCGCCGCTCGAACCTTGCGAAGTACGCGGTCAGGAACGGCCCGAACGCAGCAACGGTAAAGGCGAACAAGGTCACCAGCAAACCCGCTTGGGGAACGCTGACGTCCAGGTCTCGGGCAATCGCCGGCAACAGGCCGACGATGATGAATTCCGTGGTCAGCACCGTGAAACCGGCGGCCGACAACAGAAGGATGGGCAACAGCATGCAGAACTCCAGAAAACGACGACACCAGCGATAGCCCGAAGGCCCACTGGCATGACTTGAAAATGAGGATGCGCAATCTTAACAGAGTGTTTCCGATCAGGGTTGCACGAACCTGCCGATCTCGTTGATCGCGCGGGCGGCAGATCGTCACAGGTCTGAAGGATAAAGACCACGCTGTGATAAAGTCCGCGCCCTGCGATACGTACACCCAGTTCATCGGCCATTCGCTGGCATTGATGTCGCGACACCCCCGCACCTAATAATCAGAGATGCCGTTTTATGACTGCTCCATCCCCCTCGCTATTGCAACGTTTGAAAAGCCTGAGCCTGGTCTCGCAAATCATCATCGGCCTGATCGCCGGGATTGCCCTGGCGCTGATCGCGCCGGACGCGGCGAAGTCCACAGCGTTCATCGGTAAGGTCTTCGTCTCGGCACTGAAAGCCGTCGCGCCGATTCTGGTGTTCGTGCTGGTCATGGCCTCGATCGCCAACCACAAGCACGGCCAGGAAACCCACATCCGTCCGATTCTGTTTTTGTACCTGCTGGGTACGTTTGCCGCGGCGGTGGTTGCGGTTGTTGCCAGCATGATGTTTCCGTCAAGTCTGGTGCTGTCCACCCATGACGTTGCCGTGACTGCGCCGGGCGGCATCAGCGAAGTGTTGCAAAGCCTGCTGCTGAGCGTGGTCGATAATCCGGTCAGTGCGCTGATGAACGCCAACTTCATCGGCATTCTGGCCTGGGCGATCGGCATGGGCATTGCGATTCGCCATGCCGGTGACACAACTCGCGAGGTACTCGGCGACCTGTCCAATGGCGTGACCCTGATCGTGCGCCTGGTGATTCGTTTCGCACCGCTGGGGATCTTCGGCCTCGTCGCGTCGACCCTGGCCACGTCCGGCTTCGGTGCACTGATCGGCTATGTGCATCTGCTGGCGGTGCTGCTGGGCTGCATGTTGTTTGTGGCGCTGGTGATGAACCCGGTGATTGTGTTCTGGAAACTGCGTCGCAACCCGTATCCGTTGGTGCTGACCTGCCTGCGGGAAAGCGGCATCACCGCGTTCTTCACCCGCAGTTCGGCGGCGAACATTCCGGTCAACCTGGAATTGAGCAAGCGCCTGGGCCTGCATGAAGACACGTATTCGGTATCGATCCCGCTGGGCGCCACCATTAATATGGCCGGCGCGGCGATCACCATCACCGTGCTGACCTTGGCGGCCGTGCATACCTTGGGCATCGCCGTGGACATTCCGACGGCCATTCTGCTCAGTGTGGTGGCGGCGATTTGTGCGTGTGGCGCTTCGGGCGTGGCCGGCGGTTCGTTATTGCTGATTCCTCTGGCGTGCAGCCTGTTCGGCATTCCGAGTGAAATCGCCATGCAGGTGGTGGCGGTGGGTTTCATTATTGGTGTGTTGCAGGATTCTGCAGAGACTGCGTTGAACTCGTCTACGGACGTGCTGTTCACCGCCGCGGCGTGCCTCGGTGAAGAAGCGAAAGCAGAACGTCTGGCGTAACACCGCCCCTTGTAGGAGCCAGGCTTGCCGGCGAAGGCGATCTCAATGACGCCTTCGCAGGCAAACCTGGCTCCTACAGGTTTGGCGTGAGCCGCCAAGCACGATATCCCCTGATCCGTAGAGTCAAACAAAAAGCCCGCCAAGGCTTGCACCTTGGCGGGCTTTTTTGTGCGCGGGCGGTTTAGAACGCGCCCATGTAGTCGCGCTTGCCCACTTCCACGCCGTTGTGACGCAGCAGTGCGTAAGCGGTGGTGACGTGGAAGAAGAACTGCGGCAGGCCGTAGGTCAGCAAGTAAGCCTGGCCACTGAAGCGCTTCTCTTTAGGGGTGCCTGGACGCGTCACGATCTCAATGCCTTCCTTGCCATCGATCTGCTCAGGCTTGATCTCGCCGATGTAAGCCAGAACCTTGGCGATCAAGGCTTGCAGTTCAGCGAAGGTGGTTTCGGTGTCGTCGTACTTCGGCACTTCGATCTCGGCCAGACGCGAGGAAACGCCTTTGGCGAAATCAACGGCGATCTGCACCTGACGCACCAGCGGGAACATGTCCGGGTACAGGCGGGCTTGCAGGAATGCATTGGGGTCAATGTTCTTGGCGGTGGCGTGGGCTTCGGCCTTGTTCAGAACGTCGCTCAGGGCGTTGAGCATTTGTTTGAAAACAGGAACGGAAGCGGCATACAGGGAAATGGTCATGACAGTCTCGTGTGGTGACAGGAGGGAAACGTGGGGCGATTATAGCGATGCGCGGTCCCAGGTGAAGCGATAGATAGTGGCGGGCGGGCCAGGATGACAACGACCGTTATCGGCATCGGCTCCGACGATTGACCACTGCGCACGCGAGGTCTGACCCAGTTCATGGGCAGCCTGGGGATTGAAGCATTGGCTGAGCAGTTCATCCGGCACCAACGCGTATGACTGACGGTGTTCGCGCAACCATTGCGCCGCCTGCTCGACCGTGGACCGGGTCATTCCGAAATGAACGATCGGCTGTTGGGCAAACAACCAATGGCCCTCGCGCCAGTTGACCAACACCAGGTCCGCGCCTTGGGTCATGTGCGCTGCTTGCACCATCAGTGCCTTGTGAGGATTGGGTCCGTCCTTGACCGGCTCGATAAAACCGCGGGCGAACCACAGCGTGAACCAGGCCACGGCCACCACCTGAAATACCCGCCACCCCCGCGGGCGCTGGCTGAACCAGCGCTTGAACAGCCACGGAATCAGCGGCGCAGCGATCAGCACCAGCCCCGGCAGCGCCGGATAGATGTACAGCTTGCGCTTGCCGCTGCTCAGGCAGAAAAACAGCACGACCAGCACGACCCACCCCAGCAACACCAGCACTCGTCCGTCGCGCTTGCGCAGTTGCCGGCGCCAGGCGGGCACCAGCCATGGCAACGCGAGCACCAGCGGCAGCCAATATTGCGGGATGACGTTGACGAAGAAATACCAGAACGGTTCTCGATGATCCCAGGCTGCCGCATAGCGCGCCGCCGTCTGACGCAGAAGAATTTCCCGCGCATAGGCGACTTCGTCAGCGGCGCCATTGAATACGATGGACACCGCCAGGGGCAGCAACCAGATCGCGATGGCGCCAAGCACCACCAAAAAACCCAGGCACCACTTGCGCGCCGCGCCCGGCATGGCCACCACACCGGGCCAGCCTTTGCGCACGGCGTAGGCATACGGAATCAACATCAATGCCGGGACGAAGCCGACCCCTTTGGTGATCACACCAATCCCCATGGCCGCGCACCCAACGTAAAACCAACGCCAGGCCGGCCCAAGTAGCAGATGACGCACCAGGCCGTACAGCCCAAGCGAGGTAAACAGAATCAGAAAGCTGTCGATCTGACCGGTCCGCAAAATGCTGTACGTCTGATACGTCGCCAGGTACAGGAGCGCTGCCGTCCGACCGGTACGCTGATTCCATAGCCTTCGGCCCAAGTCGTAGAGCATGGCCGTGACCGATGTGGCAGACAAAAGCCCCGGAATATAAAGGGCAAGGGCGGGCATCCCGGTGATCCAGGTGAAAAACGCCACCGTCCACATGAAAATCGGTGGTTTATCGCCGTAAATTTCGGCGGCTCGGTGCGGAATCAACCAAGAACCGTTGTGCAGCATCTCCAGCGCAACGCCGAGGAATCGCTCCTCATCGACATTCTGCGGCTGACGCAGGCCGAGTCCTGCGCCGACCAGTAAAAGAGCAAGCAACATCAGTCCCAGACATTCAACGCTGGGTGACAGGGTTCGGCGCACGGGTCAGTCCTTCAAGGTTTTGCTGCGGGAAATCAATTGCAGGTTGCGCAAGTAAACGATGGAGCCGAACGCCTGACCGGCGATGAACACCGGATCCTGTCGGTAAATGGCATAAGCGAACAACAGCGCACTGCCGACGATGCTCAGATACCAGAAGCTCACCGGTATCACGCTGCGTTTTTTGTATTCGCTGTACAGCCACTGCAGGACAAAGCGTCCGGTAAAGGCGATCTGGCCACTGAATCCGACCACCAGCCACAGGGTCTCGCGGGACAGGTTCATCCTTCCATCTCCTGCGCACGGCTGTTCAGTCGCGTGCGTTTGATCAGCCACCAGACGCCGACCAGATCGAGAATTCCCACCAGGGCGCGGTCGATGTTGCCGTATTTGGAGACCCCGGCCGTGCGCGGTCGATGATTGACCGGGTGGGTGATCATGCGGCCGTTGTGGCGCTGGATCAGCGCAGGAATGAAGCGGTGCATATGGTCGAAGTACGGCAAGCGCAGAAACGCGGCCCGCTGGATCAGTTTCAACCCGCAACCCGTGTCGGGTGTCTGATCCTTGAGCATGCGGCTGCGCAGCCCATTGGCAAACCGCGAGGCCCAGCGCTTGCTCGCGCTATCGCGGCGGTTGACCCGGTGCCCGGCGACCAATTGAAGGTCGACGATGCCCTGCTCACTGCGCACCAACGCCAGCATGCCGGGAATATCCGCGGGGTCGTTTTGACCGTCGCCATCGAGCGTGGCCAGCCATAGGCCCCGGGCAGCGAGCGCCGCATGGTAGAGCGAAGTGCTCTGCCCCAGCGAACGCTCATGGCGCAGGATGCGCAACGTGCTCAAACCACTGTATTTGCTGTGTCGCAGTTCCTGCAAAGTGGCGTCAGTACTGCCGTCGTCCACGACGATGATTTCATACGCCTCACCGGCCAGTGCGATACGGATTTCTTCGAGCAGCGATTTGAGATTGTTCGCTTCGTTCTTTGCCGGGATCAGCACGGATACAAATATGTCTTGGTTCATAGAGGCCCCTATTACCCTGGATTTTTATGATCGAGGGCCAACATTTCATCTCTGATAAAAGTGGCGATACCACTTCACGAATTCCGCGACGCCGGTTTCAACCGTCACTTGCGGACGAAAATCGACCCACTGCGCCAATGCCGACACGTCCGCCCAGGTCTTGACCACGTCGCCCGCCTGGAGCGGCAGAAAGTTGCGCCGGGCCTGAATCCCTAACGTCGACTCAAGGCAGCCGACGAAATCCAGCAGCGCCACCGGCATGCCGCGGCCGATGTTGTAAATCCGGTTGGCACCCTCGCCAGTGCTGTCCGGCAACGGCGGTCGTGGGCGCAGGCGCGCAATGCTTTCAACGATGTCGTCGATGTAGGTGAAGTCGCGCGACATCTGGCCCTGGTTGTAGAGGTCGACTGGTTTGTCGTTGAGAATCGCGTGGGTGAATTTGAACAGCGCCATGTCGGGGCGCCCCCAAGGTCCGTAAACGGTAAAAAACCGCAGGCCGCTGGCCTTGAGTCCATACAGGTGGCAATAGCTGTGGGCCATCAGCTCATTCGCGCGTTTGCTGGCGGCATACAGCGAAATCGGGTGGTCGACGGCATCTTCAACGCTAAAAGGCATTTTGCTGTTGGTGCCGTACACCGAGCTGCTCGACGCATAAATCAGATGCTTGGGGCGATAATGTCGGCAGGCTTCCAGCACATTCAGAAAACCCACCAGGTTCGATTGCGCATATACGTCCGGGCTGTCTAGCGAGTAGCGAACGCCGGCCTGGGCAGCCAGATGGATGACCTCGGTGAAACCGTGATCCTTGAACAAGGTTATCAAGGCTGGCTTGTCGACAATGTCCAGCACCTTGAAATGAAAACCGGACAAGGCGCTCAGCTCCTTGAGCCGTGCGTGTTTGAGTTCCACGCTGTAGTAGTCGTTGAGATTATCGATGCCGACCACATCAATACCTTGCTCACACAGGCGCTTGACCGTGTGAAAGCCGATGAATCCTGCGGCGCCGGTGACTAGAACGGTCATAGCGGGGCCACGCCGATGAGCGCATTATTGCGGGTCGATACCAACGTCAACTTCATGCCTTGCTCCAGGGTGAAATCGTTAAGGCCGGTGACGTCATCGATACGCCATGGCGTTGCGCCGGCCATGTGCGACAGTGGTCCGCAGCCATGCACACGGTGCCCGCCAGATTGTAAAAATAGCGTTATGGTTTGATGTTGGTTTTATGACCATTTCATAGCTGGAGCGACGAATTCAGTTGCCATTGGCGCACGCCGATTTAAAGTGCATGCCGGCAGGAGAAGAATATGAAACCGGGAAAGGACGCAGAACAATGAGCATTGAGCAAGAGACGACCTTCGACGAGCCGCGCCTCAACAGCACGGAAATCCGCATTCTGGGCTCACTGATCGAGAAGCAGGCCACCAGCCCGGAAACCTATCCGCTGACCCTCAATGCACTGGTGATCGCTTGCAACCAGAAAACCAGTCGCGAACCGGTGATGAACCTGACACAAGGCCAGGTCGGCCAGAGCCTGCGCGCCCTTGAAGGTCGCGGCTTTACCAAACTGGTGATGGGCAGCCGTGCCGATCGCTGGGAGCATAAGGTCGACAAGGCGCTGGAACTGGTGCCGGCTCAGGTGATTCTGGCGGGATTGCTGTTTCTGCGAGGCCCGCAGACGGTCAATGAACTGCTGACCCGCAGCGGCCGCATGCATGATTTTGAAGACGCCGAACAGGTGGTGCATCAACTGGAACGGTTGATTGCTCGCGGACTGGCGCTACTGATCCCCCGTCAGGCCGGGCAGCGCGAAGACCGTTATATGCATGCGCTGGGGGACCCGGCGGATATCGAAGTCATCCTCGCCGCCCGGCAAAACCCGGCCGAACGCGGTGCCGGTAGCGGTGTATCCGTAGAGCGGATCGAAGAGCTCGAAGCGCGGATTGCCGCACTCGAAGAACGCCTGGCCCGCCTCGAATAACCAACACGGTGATTTGTAGGAGCGAGGCTTGCCTGCGAAAGAGATTTTCAATTCAACGATAATGTTGGATATGGAATCGCCTTCGCGGGCAAGCCTCGCTCCTACAAAGGGAGTGCTACTCACCATCCCAGTAATCAACGCCGTCGCCCGCTCGGGCGATGGCGACGAAGCCTGAGGCATTGCCTTCGGCGTCGACCTTGAAGTCGTCCATCACCACGTATTTTCCGGAATCCGGGTACTCGCAAATCTCCGGCGATTGCTGGGTGCTGACCGCCAGGTAGCGCAGTTCGCCCTTGCTGTTGTTGATGATCTGGTGCGCGGCTTCAGGACCGCCCGGCGGGCAGGCGATCACGTCACCGGCGCGGATCGGAAAACGCTCGGCACCGAGGCGAACCTGCCCTTCCCCGGCCACGACGTAAAACATCTCCTCGTTGACCCGATGACTGTGAAACGGGCTGCCACGCATGCCTGGTTCCAGCACGTACAACCGATAACCGAGCTTTTGCGCACCCAGTTGCTGGCCGACGCGGGCCATTCTTTGCTGGTAGCGGCCGGCGGTATCACCGGTGGGCGCCAGGGCTTCGGGCAACGGTTCGAGTTCGACCTGATTCAGATTGAGAATAGGGGGATGCATGGGAACCTCGGTCACGGTTTGTTTTTTGGGACGGCAAGTCTTGGCTTGCTGGCGGGGAGTATAGGCGGGGTAATTTGCGGCAACTGAATGGGCTAGCCCGGAGACCGAGTTGCGCCCATCGCGAGCAGGCTCACTCCCACAGGGGTCTCTGTCGGACACAAAATACGTGTACGACGCCAATCCACTGTAGGAGCGAGCCTGCTCGCGATGGCGCCAGTACAGTCAACAGAGAATTGGAGGGTTCAGCCCCGAGCAAACTCCACCGCTTTCTTGAACTGCTCATCCGTCGGCCGCACGCCGGTGTACAGGACAAACTGTTCCAGCGCCTGGATCGCGATCACTTCCAGCCCGGTAATGACGCGCTTGCCCTCGGCGCGCCCGCGCACGATCAGCGGTGTTTCCGAGGGAATCGCCACCACATCGAAGACAGTCTCGGCAGCAGCGATGGTTTCAGCGTCGAATGCGAGTTGATCGGCCTCAGGGCCGCCGCTCATGCCAATCGGCGTGACGTTGATCAACATCTGCGGACGCTGAGTGCCCAGTTCCGCCTGCCACTGATAACCCAGAGACTCAGCCAACGCCCGCCCGGCACGTTCGTTACGGGCCACGATCAGGCCGTTTTTATAGCCGCCATCGCGCAAGGCACTGGCCACGGCTTTGGCCATGCCGCCGCTGCCGCGCAGGGCAAAGGTCGACTCCTTCGGCACCTGATGGGTTTCAAGCAACTGGGCGATGGCGATGTAATCGGTGTTGTAGGCCTTGAGGTGGCCGTTGGTGTTGACGATGGTATTGATCGATTGAATAGCCGTCGCCGACGCGTCCAGCTCATCGACCAGCGCAATGCAGGCCTCCTTGAACGGCATCGACACGCCGCAGCCACGAATGCCCAGTGCACGAATGCCGCCAACGGCACCGGGAAGATCCTGACTGCTGAACGCCTTGTAGTAAAAATTCAGGCCCAACTGTTCATACAGATGATTGTGAAACCGCAGGCCGAAGTTGCCGGGACGCCCGGAAAGCGACATGCACAGCTGGGTGTCTCGGTTGGGGTTCATCTGCATGAAACATCTCCTTCATAAGCACTTTCAGATGGACGGGATTAGCCATTCCATCGTGCTCTGATCGATCATTACAGCGTGCCTGGGCAGGTTCGCCGGGCCCGTAAAGAAGCCGGTACAGACCTTACACAAAATTTACCCAGCGGCTGTGCTGAATTTCAAAAAAACGCTGTCTTAGCTGTATCCCCGCGACAATCCTTGGGTCTATTGCAGACGCAAGCGCCGGGTCGAAGAACCGAGGAATTATCATGATCCGTAAAGTCCCCACAGTTGCCTTGCTGCTCGGTGCTCTTGCTATCACAGGGCAGGCAGAGGCTGGCGGCGGTCACGGTTGGCAGGGTCCAGCGGTATTTGGCGCGATCGTTGGTTCGGCAATCGTCGGCTCGGCCATCATCAACAGCAACCGGCCGGTCTATGTGCAGCAACCGGTTTACGCCCAGCCACAGCCGGTTTATGTGCAACAACCGCCACCGGTTTATTACCAGCCTGCACCGGTCTACGTGCAGCAACCGGTCTACTACGGGCCACCGCCGGTTTACTACGGCCCGCCACGTGGTTATTACGGTCCACCGCGCGGTTACTACGGCCCTCCCCACGGTTATGGCCGCTGGTAACAGATTCAACAGGCCCTGCCTTATCAGTGGGGCTTTTTTTTGACCGTTCGTCGGCAAAGGTCTGGAAAAATCGCATCAAGGTCGCTGTCGGGACAGTGTCGCCGGCTCAAGTTGGCAAGATTGACTCGACCGCCCTTCCCCCTTCTTGGGCAAAACGGTCATATTTATGTCACGCCAGGTCCGCAAGCTTGGATCTGTCCGTAAACAACAGGTTGATAAAAACAAGGACGACCTCATGCCCACGCAAAACCCGCACCGCATTGTCGGCTTGTGCACCTCCAGCAAGGTGTACAACGCTTTGACCGAACTCAAGCATCTGGAAGGCCATCGCAGCGCCAAGTTTCTTTCGCTGCTGGCAGAAAACCTGGTGCGCAAAGGCCTGCTCAACGAGCAGGAAGTGGTCCATATGCTTGATCTGGTGGTCGACTGAGCCCAACCCTCACTGGTGTCAATGACGACTATCGAAAGTGTTGATTGTCCGTTCGAGTGGCAGGTCCGTAAGGTAGCTCCATCGATTGATGGAGGTATTTATGTCCCAGGTTCAAATCATGTCCGTAATCGGCAGCGCCGTTCCCGCACCGCTCAGAGAGCTAGGACTGCTCGCCTGTTGGTATCTGGTGCAGGACGGCGAACCGATCAGCGGACCGCTCACTTCGCTGCCGGCCGCCAAGGCACTTTCGCAAAAAATCGGGCAGGGGCATTTCAGCGCTTAAGGCAGCTGAACCCTTGGTTTGGTTTCGATGAATATGGCCCAGCTCGACATGAACAGCGCCGCGATCAGCGGCCCGATGACAAAGCCATTGAGGCCGAAAATCGCCAGGCCACCCAGGGTCGAGATGAGGATCAGATAGTCCGGCATCTTCGTGTCCTTGCCCACCAGGATTGGTCGCAGCACGTTATCCACCAGACCGATCACAAAAATCCCGAACAACAGCAGCACTACGCCCTGCCAGATCGCCCCCGTGAACAGGAAGAACGCTGCAACCGGCGCCCAGACGATTCCCGCCCCCACCGCTGGCAACAGCGATAGAAACGCCATCAATACCGCCCAGAGCAACGCGCTCGGAACCTCCAGAAACCCGAAAATCAAACCGCCCAGTGCGCCCTGTGTAATCGCCACCAGAAGGTTGCCCTTTACGGTCGCCCGAACCACGCGGTTGAACTTGAGCTGCAAGCGGCGCTTCTGGCCCTCCTGAAGCGGCACTGCCGAGCGAACTTTACGAGCCAATTCAGCGCCGTCCCGCAGGAAGAAAAATAGCAGGTAGAGCATGATGAAAAAGCCCACCACAAAATCGAACGTGCCCTGACCAAAACTGAAGACTTGCGTGGCGACAAACTCATTGCCAGTCACCGCACTCTTGATGATTTTCTCCCGTAGCCCATCCAGCTCGCCAAGCCCGGCCCGATCCAGCAATTGCTGGAAGTACGGCGGCAGGCTGTGTTTGAAATGCGTCACGTACCCCGCGATGTCCAGTTCGCCGCTTTCGATGCTCGTGTACAGCGCGGCCCCTTCCTGGACCAACAAGATACTGAGGATGATCACTGGAAGGATCGCAATCACCAGGCTGACACTCAGGGTGAGCAGCGTCGTCAGGTTGCGCGGCCAGCCGAACTTCAGTTGTATCCGGCGTTGCAACGGCGCGAACAGAATCCCGAGGATCACTGCCCAGAACACCGCGCCGTAGAACGGCAGCAAAATCCAGATAAATGCGGTGGTGACCACCCCGAGCAAGATCACCAGCGATTTGTTGTGTACCGTCTCTTCGTTCATGTCCGATCCATGTCAGTGCGCAGGAACCATGCTCTTTGTAGAGCGTTGCTGATGCTTAGTCCGCCACGGTTCGCGCGAGTGCCATCCGTTTATTCATCAAGCATAGATCCAGATCAATGAACCCCGCGTGCAAGGCGATTACCCTCGCGGACTTTTACGATCGACACTGCCATGACGCTCCTTGCTCCAGAACTGCTCGCCCCTGCCGGCACCTTGAAAAACATGCGATACGCCTTCGCCTATGGTGCCGATGCGGTCTACGCCGGCCAGCCGCGGTACAGCCTGCGGGTGCGCAACAACGAATTTGACCACGCCAACCTCGCGCTTGGCATTGGCGAGGCGCAGGGCCAAGGCAAACGCTTCTATGTGGTGGTGAACATCGCGCCGCACAACGCCAAGCTCAAGACCTTCCTCAACGACCTGGCCCCCGTAATTGCGATGGCGCCGGACGCGTTGATCATGTCCGATCCAGGCCTGATCATGTTGGTGCGCCGGCACTTCCCGCAGATGCCGATCCACCTGTCGGTGCAGGCCAACACGGTGAACTGGGCCAGTGTCGAGTTCTGGCAGCAACAGGGTTTGAGCCGGATCATCCTTTCTCGGGAACTGTCGCTGGAAGAAATCGCTGAAATCCGCCAGCAAGTCCCGGCGATGGAGCTGGAGGTGTTTGTCCACGGCGCGCTGTGCATGGCCTATTCCGGCCGCTGCCTGTTATCGGGTTACATGAACAAGCGCGACGCCAATCAGGGCAGCTGCACCAACGCCTGTCGCTGGAAATACTCGGCGACTCAGGCCACGGAAAATCAGCTCGGTGAAATCGTCCAGCAGTTCCAACCCGAGCCGACCCTGGGCATCGGCGCGCCGACCGATCAGGTATTTCTGTTGCAGGAAGCCAATCGCCCGGACGAATTGATGCCGGCCTTCGAGGACGAGCACGGCACCTACATCATGAATGCCAAGGACCTGCGCGCCGTGCAGCATGTCGGGCGACTGACACAGATGGGCGTGCACTCGCTGAAGATCGAAGGCCGGACCAAATCGCACTTCTATTGCGCACGCACCACGCAGGTCTATCGCCGCGCGATTGATGATGCCGTGGCCGGTCGCGAATTTGATCGCGGCTTGATGACGGATCTGGAGTCCCTGGCCCAGCGCGGCTACACGGAAGGTTTCCTGCGTCGGCATGTGCATGACGAATACCAGAACTATCAGCACGGCAGCTCGGTTTCAGAGCGCCAGCAGTTTGTTGGCGAGTTGACCGGTGAGCGTCGTGATCGCCTGGCGCAAGTGAA
Organism: Pseudomonas sp. LBUM1669; assembly: GCF_059695705.1. Taxonomy (NCBI): domain Bacteria; kingdom Pseudomonadati; phylum Pseudomonadota; class Gammaproteobacteria; order Pseudomonadales; family Pseudomonadaceae; genus Pseudomonas; species Pseudomonas sp. LBUM1669. The sequence goes on from NZ_CP166784.1 coordinate 4,181,952, forward strand.
GGTAAAGAACCGTTTTAGCCTGGGCGATCACATGGAACTGATGACGCCCCAGGGTAATTTCCACTTCGATCTTCATCAGTTGCAGAACATCAAAGGTGAAGCGATCGAAGTGGCGCCAGGGGATGGGCATACGGTGTATGTGCCGATTCCGGATGCGGTGGATTTGCGGTTCGGGTTGTTGATGCGGGATGTCAGCCTGTAGATCCGTACCAAAGATCGCAGTCTGCGCCCGCGCCTACGCAAACTCCTCACGCAACATCGCCACAAACGCTTCCCGCGCCGGGTGAACCCCGGCGTTTTCATGCCAGTAAAACAGGTTGTCGATAGCCGTCAGCTCAGGGAACTCAAACCCCGCGCACCCTGCCCCTTTGGCGTATTGGTCAAACACCCCTTTGGGCACCAATGCGACCCCGGCCCCGGCACTGACACACCCGACAATTGCCCCATAACTGGCCAGGCTGACAATCGGCAGCGCCTGCCCTTGCCGTAACAACCAATGCTCCAGCGCTGCCCGGTAAGGACAACCTTGCGGCCACATAAACACCGTCTTGTCCTGCAAATCCGCGATATCGCGTACCGGCCCCAGGGATGTCGAGGCAATCAGCAGCAGCTCTTCGCGGTACATCGGCGTGCGCTTGAGCTGCGAGCGCTCGACATCCACCGCGACGATCGCGCCGTCGAGCCGATGATTGAGCGTGTCATCGAGCAACTGGCTCCAGGTGCCTGTGGTCAACTCCAGCGCGACGCCGGGATAGCGCTTGTGAAACTTGGCCAGCAGACGCGGCAGACGACCGGTGGCCGAGGACTCGATGGCGCCGATTCGCAGCGGGCCGGACGGTTCGGCCGAAGGGTCCACGGCGCGTTTGGCTTCAACAGTCAGCGCCAGAATCTTCGAGGCGTATGACAGAAACGTCTGGCCCGCCGGGCTGATGCGCAAGCCTCGGCCCTCGCGTAGAAACAGCGCCACACCCAACTCCGCTTCCAGCGACTTGATGCGTGCCGTGATGTTCGACGGCACGCAATGCAACAGCTCCGCCGCCCGGGCGATGCTGCCAACCTCGGCAACGGTCTTGAACATGCGAATCTGCGCCAACTCCATACATCACCCAAAGTGAACAGTTGATGCAGTATAAGTCAGTTGTGGCGAACGGTTAGCCTTCCGATACTCGGTGCATAAGCCCACCGGTAATCGATCATGAAGCCCTCCGCGCACGCCCTCAAAATTCTCCTGGCCATGGCGTTTGTCGTCGCCTGCTGGGGTTACTCACCGACCGGCATCCACATCGGATTGCAGGCCTATGACCCCGGTCACCTGGCGCTCCTGCGCTTTCTGATCGCGTCGGTGTTCATGGCCGTCGTCGCCGCGTTCAAAGGCATCAGTTTGCCGAAGCTTAGTGATCTGCCGCTGCTGTTCGTCCTTGGATTCTTTGCCGTGAGCCTGCACCACGTCGCCCTGAACATCGGCCAGCAAAGTGTCAGCGCAGGCGCTTCCAGTGTGTTGGCGCAATCGACGCCGTTGTTCAGCACGTTGCTGGCGCGTTTTGTGTTCAAGGACCGGGTCAGCGTCTGGCGCTGGGGGTGTGTCCTGTTGGGATTGATGGGCGTGGTGATTGTGGTGGCCGGTGATCGAGGACTGGGCAGCATTGATGCGCACGGGTTGCTGATCTTGTTGGCGGCGGTGTCGTGGAGTTTTTACTTCGCGTTGCAGAAGCATCATTCCGGGCGCTACGACGGCTTGACGCTAGTCTGTTACACGGTCTGGTCGGGGACGGCGCTGTTGCTGATTTATCTGCCGGGGTTGGCCGGCAAGGTCGCCAGCGCGCCGATGCAAGTGCAAATGGCCGTGGTTGCCTTGGGCGTGTTCCCCAGCGCCCTCGCCTACCTGGCCTGGGCGTTTGTGCTGGCCCACATCGATTTGAGTCGGGCAGCCATGACGCTGTATCTGATACCGCCGACCGCCATGGCCATTGCGGTGTTTGCCCTGGGTGAACAGCCGACGTTGATGGTCGGGGTCGGCGCGGTGGTGGTGCTGATCAGTGTGCTGGCGTTGAATCTGGAGCGCCGCCCTGCGGTCATCGCGGCGCAGCCCGCCCGGCCATGACTGCACGCCATGTGCGATTAAAGAATTGCCTTGCGATGCCGACGTCCTCTGTTCACATGAACGTGACGCCATCGCCTGGAAATGCTTATGAACCGTTTCGCTGCTGCCTGTGTGCTAGGGATATTGTCCGGTTGTGCCAGCCCGCCACCCGTGACTCCCGCCCCACCTCCCTACCGGCAGCCGGTTCTGACAGTGCAAGACGTGTTTAACAAAACACCCTTGGAAAACTCAGTGATGCGTAACGGCGATACGCTCAGTTATCAGGTTCATACCCCGGCTTACACTCGCGATGGCTTACCGAGCGTTGTGCAGTTGCAAGCGGACTGCAAGGTGCCCGATGTCAAACTGCTGTTCCTCGACAACTTCCCGATCGCGACGACGGATGGCAGCCACCAGCACACACCATTGACGGTTCTGATTCCCAAGGAACTGGCAGCCGAGCTGGCCAGCAAACCCCACTTTAGCGAAGCCTGTAAGCGCACCGCAGCGTCGGACTGGCGCATTGTCCATCGCACTGAAGCCGCACGCTGGGTGATGATCGACGTCAGCAGCCTGAAAACCGAGGGCAACGTCAGCCGGTTCTGGGGCGGATTCGACGAACCCTTGCTGCTCACCGACAAGCCCAACCTGCAACTATTCGGACAGACTCGCGGGCGCTACGAAGTCGACTGCGCACGCAAGGCCTATCGAGTACTGAGCTCATTCCAGCTTGGCCCGAATGATCGGGTGTCCATGGGCGGGGTACTGAACAACCCGTCGCAACAGGTCTTCACCCAAGGCAGCGCGGACACCCAGACCTTGCTGAACGCTGCGTGCGCCGCACCCTCGCAGCGCTCGACACTGCCTGCGTATGTCGCCCGCGCCAAACTTCCACTGAGCTACCAGATTGAACCTGTGTCCGCTTCGGTATTGAAAGCCATCACCGATTTAAAGCTTGCGCCGCCCACCCGGACACTCAAGCGCACGGTGTCGAAGATCAATAACACGCTCTTATATTTTTCAAACTCAAGCACGGAAAATGCGCTGGTGTTCGACACCGACGCTCAGAGCGGACAATTGCGCGAGCGCCGGGAAAAGGCTCCAATCGGCCGTTACATCGTCAGTTTCAGAGGGTTGTTGCCACTGGCAGAACACTATTCGCTGACAGACAGCAAGCGAAACAGACCACCGTTATCCACCGTCACCGACACTCAGCAATTGAGTTTCACCGGCGACTGGCAACGCATGCCGGTGGGTGCGTCACTGGAAATGCGCGCCAGCAAACGGGAACGAAGCACCCTCGACGGCGAAACAATGAAACTGGAAAGTGTGCAATGCACCGTGCAGCGTGTGCTCGACGCAGCCCAGGTCAACAGCGAGCTGAGAGGCCCCGCCAAAGAACTGCGCTGTCAGTTTGACCTTGGCCAGAAGCTCAAACGTGACAGCAAGATTTTCTACCTTGAAGACTACGCTTACTTCTTTCTTTCCTCGTCCACGCTAGGGGGCACGGAGAGTCGTATAACGCTGGTCTCGGTTGAAGAATAAAAATCCCCGGCACAGTGGCCTGATGCCGATCAGTTAAAGTACTGAACACCGCAATCACTCTGAGAGCGAGCCTGCTCGCGATGAGGCCATAACATTCAACATCATCATTGACTGTTACACCGCCATCGCGAGCAGGCTCGCTCCCACAGGGGGCTGGTATTCGTCAGTTTATCTTGGCCGCTTGCAGTAGCCACTCCTTGAACATCGTCATCGCCGACGTTTCAGGGCGCGACTGCAAGCGGGTCAGCCAATAGCTACCGGTGGTGATGCCGATGTCGAACGGTTGCTCGATCGCCCCTGCCGCCAGTTGCCGGGTAAACATCAGCGGCGGCGCCAAGGCAATGCCGGCGCCTTGTAGCGCCGCCTCCATCATGGCCAGCGAGGAGTCGAAGACGATGCTCTTGGGCGGCGGTGTATTGGCCGGCAACCCGGCGGCCAGAAACCACTCGGGCCACTCGTCCGTGCGATAGGAACGCAACAGCGTCTGCTTGAGCAAATCCGCAGGCTCTTGCAACTGCCCGGCGATTTCCGGGACGCAGAGCACCGACAACGGCGCGTCAATCAGCTTCAAAGCTTCAATCCCGTGCCAGGCTCCGGCGCCAAACCGGATGGCGTAATCCAGGCCTTCGGCAGCCACATCCACCCGGTTGTTGTTGGTCGACAGGCGCAAATCTATGAACGGATGTTTCGACTGGAAGTCTGCCAGACGCGGCAACAGCCAACCCACCGCAAACGTCCCCACAGCGCCCACGGTTATCACTTCACGAAAATGCCCACCCTCTAAACGCTCAAGGGTTTCGGCAATCCGGTCGAAGGACTCGCGCAATACTGGCAGCAAGGTTTCGCCTTCACTGGTCAGCATCAGGCCGCGGGGCAAGCGTTTGAACAGCGTTACGTTAAGCTGGGCTTCAAGGCTTTTGACTTGATGACTGACCGCCGCCGGCGTGACGAACAACTCCACCGCTGCCCGAGTGAAGCTCAAATGGCGCGCGGAAGCCTCGAAGGCACGCAATGCATTCAGCGGCAGATGAGGACGAATCATGTCCACTCCCAAATTTTTCTAATGGCTAACCCTAAATATCGTCGTTTGTCGATTCTCACCCGACTGCCTAGATTTGGCGCGCCCGTCAGCCGTCCGGTGTTGGATCCGTTCGGAGTGTAGCGGTTAAAGTAATGGCAACTCATGGAGAGTGATTCCAATCATGTTCAAATTTCATCTGCCAAGACTGGCGTCCTTCAGCGCTTTCGCCCTGTTGATCGGCGCAAGTCACTGTATGGCCGCAACAAAATCCGACGATCAACTCGACGCCCTGGTGAAAGCCGCCGTCGGCCCGGTCATGCAACAACAGAATATCCCTGGCGTCGCGGTCGCGATCACCTTGAAGGGTCAGCAGCATTACTTTAACTACGGTGTGGCGTCGAAAGTAGACGGTAAACCCGTCAGCAAAGAAACCCTGTTCGAAATCGGCTCGGTGAGTAAAACCTTCGCCACCACGCTGACGGCCTACGCCCAGACCAGCGGCCAACTGTCTTTGTCTGACCGGGCCAGCCAGGTGTGGCCTGAGCTGCGCGGCAGTGCATTCGACACCATCAGCGTGTTGCAACTCGCCACTTACACCGCTGGCGGGTTGCCGCTGCAGTTCCCTGATGAGGCCGATCATCCAGACAAAATGCTCGCCTACTTCAAACAGTGGAAGCCCGTTTATGCCGCAGGCACCCACCGTCAGTATTCGAACCCCAGCCTTGGGCTGTCCGGTTATCTGACGGCCAAAAGCATGGGCCAGCCGTTCGATGAATTGATGGAAAAAACCCTGCTGCCCAAACTTGGGCTCAAGCACACCTACCTCAAGGTGCCGCAGGAGCAGATGGGGCTTTACGCCCAGGGTTACAGCAAGGAGGGCAAACCGGTACGGGTGAGCCCGGGTGCACTGGACTCGGAGGCGTATGGGGTGAAAACCAGCGCGGAGGATTTGCTTCGTTATGTTGAAGCGAACCTGAAACCGGCGACGCTGGAGAAGCCATTGCAGCAAGCGATTGCCCTCACTCACGGCGGTTTCTACACCGTGGGCGAGATGACGCAGGGGTTGGGTTGGGAGCATTACCACTATCCGGTCACCCTCGATACGTTGCTGAGTGGCAACTCGACGAAAATGGCAATGGAGGCGCACAAAGTTCAGTGGTTGAACCCGCCACAACCTGCGCAAGACGCGGCATGGTTCAACAAGACCGGGTCGACGGGTGGTTTCGGCGCTTATGTCGCGTTCGTGCCTTCGGAAGATATCGGTATCGTTATTCTGGCGAACAAGAATTACCCGAACGCCGAGCGAATCAAGATCGCTCACAACATTCTGAGTGCACTGACTGAATAACCCACGCCACAGGGGTGAATGCTGGTAATAAAAATGGGCGACCTCTTTGGGGTCGCCCATTGTCGTTACAACGTCACCTCAATGCCGGGTCGGCGTTGGAGCGTCAGGCGTATCGTTCCTCGGATCAAGATTGTCCCGGGCCTGATTCACCAACAACTCCGCAATGCCCGCCAACTGCTGAATAGCCCCCAGCATCATCCGGTTCGAGCCATCCAGCTTGACGGCAAAACTCACAAGCACCGCATTCAGGGACGCAAGGGTTTCGCTGGCCTGATGCAAGAGAGTGAGGGTGTCGACGCCCGGAGCAATCGTAAGGATCTGGTTGATCGGGACGGAACGCCTGGGCTTGCGCACACCAATGGGGGTGTCGCGCTCGGCCGTTTCGCCCAGCCGGACAAGCTTCAGGTGAGTGGCGTCGGTTGGGCGTTGCGGATCATTTTTGCCGAACTTCTTCATAGACGAGGCTCCTTTCTGGCCATTGGTTATTTCGTCCCTGGATCCCTCAGTGTTGCGGACTCCCACGTCCGACCGCGATGGTTGCGGTGGCTGACAAAGGCTAACGGCGCGCTCTGACAGAAACCAGTTCATGAAGTCCGACAGGACTTGCAGGAAATTTCCGAGACCAATGAAACCAAGACGGAACACGCGTTTTTTGTAGCAGCTGCCGAGCAGCGCGAGGCTGCGTTCGGCTGCACAGCAGTCATAAAACCTACATACACAAATTTCCTGATGCACCGCGTTGGCTGATTAGACGACTGCTGCGCAGCCGAACGCAGCCTCGCGCTGCTCGGCAGCTGCTACAGGGGCTTGCACCGCAAAAAAAATGGGCGCCCCTTTGAGGTCGCCCATTGTCGTTGCCAGCTCCCACAGAGGGTGGCGGCGTAAACAAAGGACGGTGCTCGCTTCCACAGGGGTCAGTAGGTGTTCAATCATCCGGCATTTCTGGGGGCTTGGTCGGTTTGGCGGGTTTGCCCGGTTTTGCACCCTTGTCGCCCTTGGCGGCCGGTCCGGCAACCACGGGCGTCGCGACCGTCGGCGGTGCGGCTTCTTTTTCGGTCGCTGGCAAGGCGTCGATGGTTTCAAATATCTTCTTCAAATCGACCGATTTTGATTCATCCCCCGAACTCTCGAACTTCTTCTCGCCGTCCTTGCCCACCAGGATGACTTTGGGCAACGCCCCCGCGCCGAGTTTCAGCGAGCGGATCAGTGCCATGGTGTCCTGCTGGCCGAGATCCTTGCCGTCGAGCTGACCGAACATATTCAGCACGGTGTACACCCTGATATTGCGCTGGGCGACACCGTCCTTGTTGGCCGGATCGTTCAGGGACTTTTTCAGGCTCAACCAGACCGGGTCAACGGTGCTGGGAGCAATCACAATCAGTGGCCGGGCCCTGCCCTTGTCGATGTCCAGCGGTGAGCCGTCTTCGGCGGCGAGCAAGGGGCCGGCGAAAGCCAGCAAGGTAGTCAGGGTCAAAGACCTGATGAGCATGCGCATCTCCTTTTGATATCCACGCTCTAATGATTGCGCATCGCGGCGATCGTTCCGGGTGACGCACCGCAATTGTGTTCCGCCTTGACCCAAGCTTAGGTCAGGGCGGTCATTGCGCAACAGCCTGAGCTAATCTCATCACTCATAACGATCCACCTGATCCGCCGTGAGGACCCGCCATGAGCGCTCAGCTGAACCACACCATCGTCTGGTGCCGAGACAAGCAGATCTCGGCCCATTACCTCGCCGAGATCCTCGGCTTGCCCGCTCCCGAGCCGTTCGGGCCGATGCTGGTCGTCAAGTTCGACAATGGCGTGTCGCTGGATTTCTACGACAACGACCCTCCGATCGCCTCCCAGCACTATGCGTTTTTGATCGGCGAGGAGGATTTCGATGCAGCCTTCGCTCGCCTGCAAGCGCGCCAGCAGCCCTGGTGGGCCGATCCCGGCAAGCAACGGCCCAACGAGATCAACGATTACGGCGGTGGCCGGCGGGTGTATTTCGATGACCCGGACGGGCATCTGCTGGAAATGCTCACGCGCCCCTGATTCTGGAGGCAGTGCGGATTCAAAACGAGGAATGCTACCCAGGTGTCAGGTCAGTGGCCAGGGCCTTGTCCAGCAGCAGCTTGAGCTCTTGCAAGGCCACCGGTTTGATAACGTAGTGGAACGCACCTTCCTTCATCGCCACCATGGCGTCTTCGACATCGCCGTGGCCGGTCATCATGATCACTTTCAGATCCGGCGCGCTGATGCGCAGCTTCTGAATCAGATCGTGACCACTCATGCCCGGCAGCGAGTTGTCGGTCATCACCAGGTCCGGGGCGAATGTGGTCAATTGCTCCAACGCCTCTTCAGCCGAGTGGCAGACCGTCACCTCGAAGGTTTTGCGCTCCAGATAGATCTGAATGTTCTCGGCGAGGAGTTCATCATCCTCGACCAGCAGTATGCTGTGCTCCATATTCTCCTCCCGTTGCCACTTTAAAGTTGAGACAAACGCGGGTTCCTACCTGCTCCTGGCTGGTCATTTCGACCGAGCCCTCTAAGCGTTCCATTATCCTTTTGACCAGGGCCAGGCCCACGCCCAAGCCGCCTTGTTTGGTGGTGAAAAACGGTTTGAAGACCATTTGTTGCTGCTGTTTGGTCATGCCCTTGCCGGTATCGCTCAGGATCATGCGCACATGGCCGGTCTGCGGCGATTCAATCTCGATACTCAGCGCGCCGCCCCTGGGCATGGCTTCCAGGGCGTTAGTAATCAGGCTATTGAGAATTTGCGTCAGCAACACCTGCTGACTAACCACCGGCGGGCAGAACTTGGGCATGAAATGGACTTCGACGCTGGAGCGTTTGATCTGCGCGTCGAAGGCATTCAGGGTGTCATCGATGATCAACACCAGATCCACCGCCTCATAGTCGTCATTCATCGGCCGCAACGACATCAGCAATTCACGGACCCAACGCGACATGCGATCGACCTGATTGATGATGTCGCCGATGTTCTTTTGCGTATTCTGGCTGACGATTTCCTGGACCAGTTCGGCGCTGGAGCGAATGTTCGCCAGCGGATTGCGCAAACTGTGGGCCACGGCCGAGGACATTTCACCCAGCGCCACGAAGGTTTCGTTGGCGATCAACTGTTTCTGCTGGCTCTCGAGCAGCTCTGCCGCACGCCAGACAATCCAGAACAGCCCGAGGTAGATGACGGCACCACCGAGCACGGTCGCCAGCCAGATCAACTTGAAACCACGCTGGATGCGCGCCACCAGGTCCGCAGGTTCTTTGTAGATCTCCACCATGGCGATCACTTTGCTTTTGTCGGCATTGAGCATCGGGATGTAGTTCTCGATGAACAAGTACTTGGGTTCGCGCAGCAGCATCTGTTCGGGACGCTCCTCGTCGATCTGGTGATAGCTGGTGGAGACCGGCTCCTTCATTTCAAAGGATTCGTCCAGTTCTTCATCGCCTTCGACGCGCATGCCGATCATCTGTGGATTGGTCGACCAGACCACCGTGCGATCCAGGGCGTACACCACCGCCAACAGCGTGTCCGGCAAGTGTGCGACATGATCGAGAAACTCTGTGCGGGCAGCCGCACGAGAGCCCGGATCGACGTCTGAATAGGCATTGTCACCGCGCGGATCGAGCATTTCGCCCATGGTTCTGTTCGGGGTAATCGAGGCGTGGCGGATTTCGGCATCACCAATGGCCTGAATGAATTGCGCGGTCAGCATGGAATCGCGCTCGATGCTTTCCTCGACGACGAAACGCGTAGATATATAACCCAGCCCCAGCGCCACAGCGGCGATGATGAAAAAACTGCCCAGGGAAAACCAGCGCAGCAGATTGAACTGGCCACGCAAGCCCGTGCCTTCTCCTGCCGCCGTGTGCGACAACGCAGGTACTTTGTGGTGTTGGAGTATCTGCATAAGTGGCTCCCGAGTACTGGGTTGAAGCCCTTTCATCGGATCAGTGCAGGTGGCATTGATCGAGCCCGACGGCTCAATGATTGTATTCAGCCGCTATTGCAGCTGCGCCGCCTGCAACGATTGTTGACGGTCAGTTTCTTCCTGCAAAAAATCCATGATGGACTGCGCCGCGTCTTCATCCAGGCGCAGGTTGGGCATCGGAATCTTGTCAAAGCGCTCAAACAGTTCCAGCGCAATCGGGTCCTTCTCGGCAAGCATGCGATCCGGTTCGCGGATCCAGCGATTGAGCCAGACGGGGTCTCGCTGACGGGTCACGCCGATCAGGTCCGGGCCGATGCTGCGCATGCCGATGCCCTGCCCGTCTTGCGGCCCAAGGCTGTGACATGACGCGCAACGGGTGCGAAACAATTCTTCTCCGTTGCTTGGCGGGCGGATCTCGGGCGCATTGGCGTAGCTCCCCTCGGCACTGGCCTGCTTCCAGTTCTGCAAGGTATTGGCCAACTGATCGGCGAGGATCCACGGGTTCTCGAACGGCGAGGCTTTCATCCAGCGACCCGTGGTCTGATTGCCGACAATCAGGCTCAGGTTGTGATCCTTGCTGCGTCCGTTGTCGACGCCTTCGATAAACAGCCCGAGTTTTTTTCGCAGGTCGGTAACGGCCTCGAATTCGCCGGTGAGAAACTGCCAGCCCGGTCCGACCTTGAAGCGCTGGGCGTAGGCTTTGAGCACCTCGGGGGTATCGCTCAGCGGGTCGATGCTGATCGAGTAGAAAAAGATGTCCTTCCCGACCCGGTCCCCGAGCAACTGTTGCATTTGGCGCAGACGCGCGGTTTCCAGCGGACAGGAGTCGCTGCACGTGGTGAAGATGAAGTTGATCACCACCACTTTGCCCTTGATCAGGTCCTCGAAAAAACGCACCTGCCGACCGTCCTGATCGGTCAGCAGGGTATTGGGAAAGTAATCGCCGCCCCAGGGTGTCGCCGACTCCGTCGGCGACGGTGCATCTTCATTAGCGAGCAGCACCCAAGCGGCCAGCACACAGGTGACCATCAGCAAAATCAGGCTAATGCCCAGTGCGCGGGAGCGCGGCGTACTTGATGTCATGTCGGCTCCCCTGCGGATCATGGTGTGACCTCTGCTTTGGTGCCGTAGCCGTCGCCGGTGCGGAAGGTTGGAAGCGCAGCAGAGTTCACGTAGCGCACGCCATCCCAGCTCGGCAACGGAGTCGGCATCAACTGGAATTGCCCGGGCTTTTCAACGTCCCAACGCAACAGCATTGAGTTGTCCTCATGTTGCGTATTGTGGCAGTGCTCCATGTAGGTGCCGGCGAATTCGCGAAATTGGATCGCAATCTCGACATTGTCCGTACCGTCCTTTTCCGAACCGACGCGATACACGTCCTTGCGTGCCCACTTTTCCCATTCCGGTGGTGGCTTGCCGCCACGACTGAGGATGATCCCTTCCTCGAAGTGCACGTGCACCGGGTGGCCCCAGCCCGTGTCATTGCCCTTGATGTGCCACACTTCCAGCGTGCCGAAACCCGTGACGCCGGCGTCGGTCGGACCGCTGGCCAGTTTGGTCGAGACGTTCAGCCGACGTGGGTCCATGCGAAACCCGAAACCGCCGTCGGTCTTGACCGTCCAGGGTGCTTCATCGGTGCCATCAGAACGGCCGAAGGTAAAGGTGCGGTGACGAGCCTGAGCCAGCAGCGCCTTGTCGGCAGCATTGTCGCGGTGAATCTTCAGCGGGATCATAAACAGGCCTTCGGCCTTGCCCGGTTTGGCCGGTTCATAAGCGGCCGGGTCCATGGCCAGGTCCTGACCGGTGTAAGCCTTGACGTTGAGTTGCAACACCTTGCCTACCGCCGGATCACCGTCCTCCCACTTTGGCCCCTTGCTGGTTTGCTTGATGATCGCCCGGTATTTCTCGGACAGCACGTCAGCCAGGGCGACGGGTTCTTCCGGACCCTTGCCGTCTTGGTGCACCAGCAGGTTGACGAAGAACAGCTTGTCGCCTGGTTTGATCCCGTTTTTCGAGAAGTTAACGATGATGTCGAAACGCTCGGCGATGCCCAGGGTTGGCAGGATCGCGTTGTGGTTCTGTTTATCACCGTCGGCATCCAGGTCCATGCTGCCGTCGAACGGTACGCTGTGTTCCATGATATTGCCGTCGTTGGCAATCATGTGGAACGGCACCCGGGCATACGACACACCCGACCCGGCTGGCCCTTGGAACTCACCGGTGCTGCCCTTGATCTCGCGCACCAGCGCCATTTTGAAGTAGCGCGACACGGAACCATTGAGCATGCGCAAGCGATAGCTGCGGGCGCGCACATCCAGGACCGGTTTCCATTTCCAGTTGACCAGCACCTGGTCACCGAGGAAGCCGGCAGTGTTGAAGGGGTTGAACCACAGTTGACCGTTCTTATCCCACGCTTTGTCGGAAAACATCAGGTTGACGTCGTAGTCGCGGTTACCCCAGGGCAAGGCGCTGCCGCTGGGGAGGCGCAGGTTGACGCCGTCATTCACCGATTCATTGGCGCGGTCCAGGGCGCTGTAGTAGTTCATCATCGCCGCGTTGCCCTTGTAGACGTTCTGCGCAGTGAAATCGAGCATGTGGTCGTGGAACCAGTGGGTGCTCATGGTTTCGCGCCAGTCGCCGCGGATCTTGATCATGCCGTTGTCGCAGGTTTTGCGGCCGGGGGTGAGGTCGTTAGTCCACAGGGTTTCGCCCGGCGAGCACGGAAACGCTGCACGCGGGTCTGCAGCCGTGGTGTTGATGCTGTCGTAACCGGCCAACTGGATCGGCCAGCGATAGTCGTAAAATTGCCCAGGGAAGAAAAACGCATTGGCATAGCCGTCGCTTTCCGCCGGTACGTGACCGTTGTGTTCGTGGGTGGTGATGGTGTGCAGGCCAAACCCCATGTTGGCCGACGGGTCGATCGGCAAGCCGTTGTAATGGCGCATCAACACCGGTTGCCCATAACGCACCATGAGCAATTTGGGCGGAAAGGTGCCGTCGAAGGTCCATACCGAGTTGTGTTTCTGCACCGGCATTTTCGGGTGAAAACGCGGATCGACGCCTTTGGAAGTACCTGCGGTCGCCGGCACGCCAGCCACGTTGTAATAGAGGCCACTGGGACCAAACTCACCCAAGGCATAGCGGTGCATCTGGCGACTGTCACGCAAACCGGTATTCACCCGTGCGCCGGCTTGCACGGTCTTGTAGGCCACCTGCGGGTAAAACTCGTTCCAGCGCTGATGCGACCAGCCTTTTCCTGGCGGACGGCCTTCAGCCGACGAGCCGATACGGCGGTTGAGGAAAAACTCAATCTGCTTCTGCCAAGGGTTGCGGTCGACCACGTTGGAATACTGGCTGGGGAACGGAGTCAAGCCAGGTTGACGCAAGAACGCGTCGAGCGCCGCACTCGGCGGAGCGCTGCGTGCGACGCTGGTGGGATCTTGTTGCGGCAGCGGGCCGATGGTGGCGGGAGGAAAAGGCAACTGCGCCGCCGGGGTGGTGGGGTCGAGTTTTTCCAGACCGAATTCTTCGAACAGCGCCAGTGGCTGAGTGAACGGCAGAGCACCATACAGCGGACTGGGTTTTCCGTTGGTGGGGTAATTGAAACTGGTCTGCACCGCCGGCGGCAGGATGTTTTCCTGGCGCGTGGTGTCTTTGCTGCCTTTGACGCCCCCCGGCAAGTCGAAGGAATCCAGGTTAGCCGGGGGCATGGTCAAAATGGCGTTCAAGGCGCCTGCTTTGTCAGCCGGTTCGTCGTAGTACGCTGAAGGGTCAGACGGTTCGGGCTGTCGCTCGTCGTCGATCGGGCTGGCGCGCAGGCTCGTTGTGCCGAGCGTCATTGTCAGAAGGACGCTCAGGGGCGCCAGGAGACCAAACCACTTGCAGGGGTGCCGCGCTTTTCTGTCCATCACCAGCCGCCTCGAAGTCGTGAAGGGGTAATGGGGGGGTTGCAAGGAGTTCGCCAGATTCGTAATGTTTTATAAAAAGCATCAATACCCAGTAAAACAATGGCTTATCAACATCAATTTGCCATGCCCAAAAAGCGACTGGGGCATGGCACCCGCTACTGGGTAAAGTTCATCCCCATATTCAGGGAATTCGCTTGAACAACAGGCGGACACACGAGCCCTCGCCCTCGCGACTTTGCCGACTGAACGCCCCGCCGCACCGCTCCATCATCCGCTTGACCTGCACCAGGCCACCTTGCCTGGTGGTGAAAAAAGGCCGGAATGCCATGCTGCGTTGTTCCAGGATTTTTGCGACAGGGACAGCCTGGCTGTCTTATCAGCTTGTTCAGCAGTTAAGAGTCAGTGGGAAGCATTCATCACGTATGGATTACTGGTGGCGGGCGCGTCGAAAACCGATCAACAGAAATAGGGTGAGCAGGCCGAGGACAAGTCCACGACTGATAGCCGGGTTTACCACTGGCGCAGGGTGATCTTCTTCGCAGGCAGTGCTATTGAATTGCGCGACAGTAATTCGCTGATGATCCATCGAAGACCGCGTTTGGCCAATTTGGATCGCCGCCTGTTGCTCTAGATCCAACGCTTGATACTTCCAGAGCGTTGAAGATCCTTCTCGGCAGTAGGTAAATTCAGCGGGATGTGAAGCGGCGATAATACAAGCGTCGTTGATGCCCATTTTTTGCAGCGTTTCTGTTGCGGATCGGGTGAAGTCCAGCTCGAAGACCGGAATAATCCCGGTAGCAGAAGCGGTGAGCGAAACTAACAGGCTGCTCATGGCGCAGGTCGTTGAAATGTTCAAGGTCGGGCTCCCCTTTTTCCATTCCCTGGTCAAATGTTGATCGAGCGTTTCCCACGAGCCGATATGCCAGCTTGCCAGGGTGGTTCACGCATTTTCGGCCGAACAAACGGCCAGAGTTTTAAAAAAATGGAGGGCATCCATTGCCCTCCCCTTCGATGTCCACGCTCCCTGCGACGTTGCTGATCAGAACCTCAAGTGGCCAGAATGAAGTCTGCGGCAGTGACGGTTGTTGCATCGGCCACACCGACCAGGCGGATGGACTCAGCTCCTGCGGAGCTGATCAAGGTATCCGCACCGACATCGGTGATGATGACGATGCCGGCAAAGGTCGCAGCAGTGACGCCGAACGCAGAAATATCGAGCCGGTCCTGGCCTCCCACCGCGTCGGCATCGAAGCCGATGATCTGATCAGCCCCGAAGCCCGCTGCGAACATGAAGATATCGTTGCCACTGCTGGCAACCATCATGTCGTTGCCAGCACCGCCAGTGACCGTATCGTTGCCAGTACCGCCATCGATAACGTCATTGCCGGTACCACCCAACAATGTGTCGTTAGCGTCACCACCGAGCAGCGTGTCGTTGCCTGTTCCACCATTCAAGACATCCGCCCCATCACCGCCGTCGAGGCTGTCATCGCCAGTGCCGCCGTTCAGGGTATCCGTGCCAATGCCACCGAACAGTTGGTCGTTACCGGCGTCACCATTCAGTGTGTCGTTGCCGCCGTTGCCGGTGAGGATGTCGTTGCCGTCGCCACCATTGAGAGTGTCATTACCCGCTCCGGCGGTGATGGCGTTGTTCAACCCGTTGCCGTTGCCGACGAAGTTGCCGGCTCCGGTGTAGGTCAGATTTTCGACATTAGCGCCCAGCGTGTAGCTGGCCAGCGAAGTCTGCACGGTGTCCGTACCGCCACCCGCCACCTCGACCACCACGTCTGCGGCTGCATCGACAACGTAGGTATCGTTGCCGGCTCCCCCCACCAACCGGTCAACACCTGCACCACCATTGAGGAGGTCGTTACCCACCCCGCCGGTGATGGTGTTGGCTAGCGCGTTACCGGTACCGGTGAAGTTACTGGCACCTGTATAGGTCAGGTTCTCGACGTTGGCACCGAGCAGGTAGTTCGTCAGGCTGGTTTGCACCAGATCGGTACCACCACCCAGCGCCTCGGTGACAAGGTCACCGATGTTGTCGACCACAAACGTGTCGTTGCCGGCACCGCCGTTCATGGCATCCGCGCCGAGCCCACCGTTGAGGGTGTCGGTGCCGTCCTCGCCATTGAGGACGTCGTTGTCGTCTCCGCCGTTGAGGATGTCGTTGCCCGTGCCGCCAAACAACTGGTCGATACCGGCCAGGCCATTCAGCGTATCGTTCCCGCCCAGGCCAATCAGCACATCGTTACCCGCGGTGCCGGTGAGGGTGTTCGCCAAAGCATTGCCCTGCAGGACCACGCCCTGTATCACAATCGCTGCCGTCGCCGCAGAGGTCACCGACTCCAGCGTGCCGAAGCCATCGGTGTAGCGCACGATCACTCGCAGTTGCAGATTGACCTGCGCCGCACCAGGGGTGAAGGTCGCTGCCGTCGCGCCGTTGATGTTAGTGAAGGACGCGCCGACACCTTGCTGCCACTGGAAGCTGAAGGTGCCAAGCCCATCGGCATCGGCAATCCCAGCCGTCAGCGCGGTCAGCACCTGCCCTTGATCCGGTGTCGTATCGCTGATCAGCAACGCACCTGTCGGGGCATCGTTGACGTTGGCCACCGGCCCCAGGATGTTGGATGTAACGCTCTCGGCCGCACCGAAGTCATCCACGTAACCGATCACCACGCGCACTGCCTGGCCGACCTGAGCCTGGCCAAGCGCGAACGTGCTACTGGTAGCTCCGGCGATATTGACGAAGCCAGGCCCGTTGTTCGCCTGCCATTGGTAGGTGAACTGCGGATTGCTCAGGCCATCAACGTCGATGATGCTCGCCGGGTTAGCAGTCAACAGCTGGTTCTGCACTGCAAGCCCGGTGACGGTCGGCCCTGCAGTCGGTGCATCGTTGACGTTGTCCACCGGCCCCAGGATGTTGGACGAAACGCTTTCGGCCACACCTAAGTCATCCACGTAGCCCATCACCACGCGCACTTCCTTGTCGACCTGAGCCTGGCCAAGCGCGAACGTGCTAGCGGTAGCGCCCGCGATGTTGACGAAGCCAAGCCCGTCGTTCGCCTGCCACTGGTAGGTGAACTGCGGATTGCTCAGGCCATCAACGTCGATGATGCTCGCCGGGTCAGCGGTCAACAGCTGGTTCTGCACGGCAAGCCCGGTCACGGTCGGCCCTTCGGTCGGTGTACTGTTCCCGGACGAATCGACGATCTCCAGCGTGCCCTTGGCATCCTGGTACACCGCCCGGACGCGGATGTTCAGACCAGCGACATCGTCCGTCACCCGGTAGGTGGTGCCGATCGCCCGCGTTGCCTCGCCAGCAGCGACGGAGGTGATGTCATCATAGACACCCGAGCCGGCAATGGTTTCGACCTGCCAGTAGTAAGCCACCCCACCGGTCACCGCACCGGTCGGATTGGCCACGCTTTGGTTGTCCGCGTCGTGTACCCCCCGATCACTGACTCGCAGCAACTGGCCAGCAACCGGCGTATCGTCACGCACACCGGTGGCAGCATCGAGGATTGCCAGATGACCCGATGGGTCGTTGTTTTGCGCGGTGCCCACTCCGGACGATTGCGCCACGTCAGCGAACTGCAGACGCTCGATACCCGTCAACCGATCGACACCATCGCGCCCCGCCACCGAGTCGGTCACGATGACAGTGTCGCCATCGATCTCGATGCCGTATTCCCCCAAATTACCGGAGAACAACGCAGTGTCGTAGCTGTCATTGCCGGTCAGAATCTCTCGCACGATGACCAACTGGCCCGGGTTGTAAGTACCGTTCATCATGAACGGCACCAGCGGCTCCATGCTGTCGAACGTGGCGATTTCCTCGCCACTGCCATCGACATTTTCCCGCACGCTTATACGCACGTTCAGCCACTTGTCACCATCGATGATGTCGTCACCACCGCGACCTTCGATCAGGTCGCTGCCGCTACCGCCGAGGATGATATTGCCGCCGTCGAAGAACGTTGCTCCGGCGGGCAGAAGATCAGCCAGGCCGTCGATCAGGTTGATGTTGGTCAGCACACTGCCAGTTGCACCCGCGCCGGGCAGTGTTGTGGCATCTTCGTTATCACCGCGCAGGAAGTCACCGTGGGACGAACCCGACAAACCTTCCATGATGTCGAACCGCACCAGCGCCGAAGCACCCGAACCCGGTACCGGTGGAACATCGAAAAAGCGGTCGGTGAAGTCGATGGTCACGCCCTGGGCGAGCCCCTTGAAAGTCGCCCAGTCATAGCCGGAGCCACCGATATAGCGGTCACCCAGGCCGAGACTGCCGACCATGATGTCGTCGCCGCCCTCGCCGTTGAACTTGTCGTTTTCGCCAGCGCCGATGAACACATCGTGGCCGATTATCGGGTCGTTGCCGAGCGGGTCGAAGTTGTCGCCAGGTGCACCGTCCGAAGTGCCCTTCTCGATCCAGTCGTCGCCTTCGTTACCCATGTCCTGTTCGTTGGCTTTGCTGCCCAGAATGAAGTCGTTGCCGTGGCCACCAATAGCCTCGGAGGCGTCCTCGCCGGTCACGATGAAGTCATTGCCGAACCCGCCGATGATCAGGTTGACGCCATTGCCACCATGCAGCACGTCGTTGCCGTCGCCCCCCTGGATGTTATCGTCGCCGCCGCGGTCGCTGATGATGTCGTCGCCGGCGCCACCGCGCAGTTGGTCGTTGCCGTCACCGCCTTCGATGACATCGTTGCCGCCGTCACCCCAGACCGTGTCATCGCCTTCACTAGCGACGAGGATGTCTGCATTGTTGGTGCCGCCCAGCACGATGTGCTGATCACCCGTGTACTTGATGTAGTTGGTGTCCGGCCCCGCGGTCAGCGGGTTGTCGCGGAACACCACCTGCTCGCCGTTCTCGCCAAGCGGATCGGCGTTGCCCAGGCCATCGTTGTACTGCTTGCTCTGATCCCTTTCCAGATAGAAACCAGGGTCCGAGAACACCAGGCCCGGCAAGTGCGTAGCCGAGGTGTTGGCCATGATCAGCTTGGCGAACGAGTTGCTTTCCAGTTCGGCATTCATCGACAGGCCAGCGGTACGCTCAAGATAGTAGAAGCGGTCGCCGTCCTGCAGTTTTTCCAGCTGGTTCTCGAACACGAAGTTGAAGGTCGAGCCAAGCATGCCGCCGAACGGGGTTTTCTCTTCGGCCAGGCCGCCGATCCAGAGGTCGATGGCATCAACGCCCGTGACAGTCACCCCCTTCAGATCGTCGGCAGTACCCAGCAGCCCATCCTTGCCGGCCAGCGTTACGTTGGTCCAGGCACCGGTGCCGTTGAGGAAGTCCAGTCGATCAGCCGGCGCCCCCGTACCACCCAATACCAGCGCCAGAGCTGCAGCGCGTTTGTCTTCCAGCGTGGTCGCCTCCGTGATCGTGCTATGCGTGCCATAGGCCGCGATGAAGTTGATCAACGACTCCGGATGTTTGAGGTGCTGCACCAGGTCGACCCAGCTGG
Source organism: Pseudomonas sp. LBUM1669 (assembly GCF_059695705.1). Lineage (NCBI taxonomy): Bacteria > Pseudomonadati > Pseudomonadota > Gammaproteobacteria > Pseudomonadales > Pseudomonadaceae > Pseudomonas > Pseudomonas sp. LBUM1669. The sequence continues at coordinate 4,201,260 of NZ_CP166784.1, forward strand.
TGTACGGCTTGAGTTGGGTATCACCGGTTTGGCTGTAGATGTCGCGGCGGACCGCATTGAGCGAAGGAATCCCCACGTCGCGGCCACGGGCGATGTTTATCGCTGGCAGGTCGAGCGGCAGGCCGAGCAGGTTGTTGCGCAGCGCCTCGGTGACGAACTCGTCGATTTCGTTACCGGCTTGCCGAGTCATCCCACGCACGATCGCACTGGTCGCATCTTCGGGCGTCACGCCACTGGCGGCATACGCCAACGGGTTGAGGAACGCCGCGATCAGGCCGAGTTGCTGATCAGGATCAGCGCTGTTCGGATCGCCGATTACGTTGAAGTCGACGTCGAAGCGATCAACGGTCTCGGTCAGCATCGAGTGGCCAAACCGGTACACGGTATGGGCGAACTCGGCGACGATCGAGGCATCGAGGTCAACGTCATAGACCTGGGTCGGTGCAAAGAACAGGTCAACGTTGGGCTGGATAGTGCGCGCAAACTCTTCGAACACCAGGTGCTGATACTGCATCTCGGTGCCGAACTTGGCAGCCTGGAACAAGCGCTCGCCATTCCACACCAGCGCATCGATCTCAGCCTGGTTGGCGGGCAACCCGCTCACCGGAGTAAGCAGCCACTCGTTGAGGAAGGCTACGTCGCCCGAATCGAGCACGGTGTCCTTGGTCTGCGCGACCAGCCGATTGTGCTCGGAGTGGAAGATCGCATGCACCGCGGTCAGGCCGATGTTCTCGTTGACCCGGCCGTCGCCAGCGATGTAGTGCGCATCGAGCAACTCGTTGTCGTAGGCCAGGTTGGCCCCGGTCTGCGGATTGAACGGCACTGCGTTGCCAACATCGGAATCCGCGTCAGGCACGAGCACGCCACTGCTGAACACCGGCGCTGCATTGTGGGCAATGTCGGCGAGGAACTGGTGACCGGTGCGCACAGCATTGGTCAGGCTAATGGGGGCAAGCGGATTGCCTTCGACGAGCACGTCATCAGCCGTGCCACCAAGACCGTCAACGCCCTTCATCACGACCATCGGGAAGCCGTTCGGCCCCTTGATGAAATTGCCATAGGCGTCGGTCGCCAACAGCGGGGAGTTTTCGACGTCGGCGTCGGTAAGGCGGATACCCAGAATGTCGTTGGCCTGCGCCTTGACCACTTTCCAGGTCGCCATACCACCGATTTCGATGTCGTCTGCGGTACCAAACTTGCCATCCGCCCCCAGGTCACGGTTAGTGATCAGCCGGCCGGTCGCGATGGGGCCGTTGTCGGTCAGCTCATAACCGCGTAGGAAAACCTGGTGCGATGGGTGCGAGCTGTAGGTCTGGTTTTGATCCACGAATGGCGACGTGGTGTTGGTGTGCTCATGGATGTCGTCGGCCGTGCCGAGCACGCCATCCGACCCTGGCTGGTTGGTCGCGCGGGTCAGCACCATGAAGTTAGTGTTGCCACCTGGCACATACAGCGGATCATCCGGTTGCAGCGGAATGAAGATGGTGCCCGAACCGCCTTTGGTAAGCAGGTCCAGCCCATGATCGAAGAACTGCCCGAAGAAGGTCATCCAGGCGTTGAACGGCGCGGACAACCCTGCGTCCGGCGCGGTGTTCTCGAACAGGTACACATCATGGTCGTCGGCAGTACCGAACTGACCATCCATGCCGGGGCTGGCGACTATTCGAGTGCCATCCTTGAGCACGTCGTCGTTCCCCTCCGCGCCGAAGTTGAGCACACCGTCCGCACCCGGGTCGTAAGCCGTGGCATAGGCCGCCGGGTTGTTCGACGTCTGGTCAACGATCAGATTACTGATGGTGCGCGGCTGCGAGTCAAACACAAAACCGCTGCTCTGCTGATACGACGAACCCGGGATCGCCGGCGAGCCGGGGCCGAAGAAGCCGGCAGGAGCACCTTCCGCCGGATTGAAGACCGGATCGGTCAAGCGCGGGAAGGTGTTATCCGCAGCACCATACTCGGTGTTGTTGATGCCGTTGAGGTTCATCAGGTTGTTGTTCGAGCCATCGACCGCACGCAGGCCCAACGGCGCGCGGATATTCGGGATCAGCGAGAGGATGTCCTGACCGGCCGCATCAGCCTCGGCAATCTTGATCTGATCAAGGATGAAGTTGAGGTCGGAGCGGACCATGTGAAGGCCCTCGCCACCCTCGGTAGCATTGACTACCGGTGTCTGCGCCGTCGGCACAACCGGCTCGCCGGGAGCCACCACATCAGTCGGTTGCGAGAACACCACTTCAGTCGTGCCATGACCATCCTGGTAGATCGCTTTGACCCGCAGTGCCAGCCCGGCAAGATCCGGCGAGACCTTGAACGTGGTGCCGTCGGCACTTTGGAACGCCAGGTCACCCGCTGGCAGCAGGATGATGTCTTCGAACACGCCGGTGCCAGGGTCGGCTTCGAACTGCCAATAGTAGGACACTGAGGCGTTGTTGACGAAACCCTGCGGGTTACCCACCGCGACGTTGTTGGAATCGCGCACTCCGGCCATGCTCACCGTCAGTGTGTCGCCCACAGTGATCGCGCCGCCGTTTCCATCCGCGACGGTCGGCCTGCCCACCGGTTGTTCGTTCAGCCCCGGGACCAGCACTTGCTGGGTATCGGCGAACTGCAAGCGCTCGATGTGCAGCAAGGTATCGGTGCCGTCGCGACCCACTTCGGTATCGGTGACCGTCCAGACATCGTCCGCCACATTGGCCGTGCCGCGGGTGTCACGCGTCACCACATACTCAGACTGAAGGCCGGAGAAAACGGCAGTGTCGAAAGCCGCCCCGCCTGTCGAAGTGCCGGGCAGGATTTCCCGCACGGCCTTGAGCTGACCTGGGTTATAGGTGCCGTCGATCATGAACGGGATCATGTCGACCATGCTGTCGAAGGTGGCGATTTCAGGGCCGGTATGGTTGACGTCGTTGGGTCCATACACCGCAATTCTGACGTTGATCCATTTGTCGCCATCGATCAGATCATCGCCACCGCGGCCCTCGATCAAGTCACTGCCATTGCCACCGAGGATGATGTTGCCCGTGGCAAAGCCAGTGGTCGGCAAGCCCGCATCGGCCAGAAACTGCTCCAGTCCGCGAATCAACGCCACATTGGTCAGCGCACTGCCCGTGGTCCCACCGTGGTCGACGATAGTGACCGCATCAACATTATCGCCCTTGAGCACATCGCCGAATTGCGAACCGGACAAGCCTTCGACCTCGGCAAAACGGTCGAGGATCGAGGTCGGCGAGGCGCCGACCGGATTGAACGGCCCGTTGTTCTGGTTTGGCGCGTTGCCGTGTGGTTGCGCCAGCGTGGCCATGGTCAGATCAACGGTCACGCCGACCCTGTCATTTTTGTAGGTCACCCAGTCGAAACCGGACATACCGTCCATATTGTCCTGGGCATCGCTGCCGACAAAGATGTCGTCGCCACCCTCGCCGATCATTTCGTCGAAGCCACCACCACCAACAAAGATGTCATTGCCGATCGTATCGTCATTGAGCAACGGCGCAGCGTTATCGCCAGGCGCACCGTCCTGGGTGCCCTTCTCGATCCAGTCATCACCTTCGTTGCCGGTAGCTGGCAGGTTGGTCTTGGCACCGAGGATGAAATCGTCACCCTGACCGCCGAAGGTGGTGCTGACGTCTTCGGTGGTGATGATGAAGTCTTGGCCATCGCCCCCCAGGATCAGGTTGCCGCCAACGAGCATGCTACCGGCGATGATCACATCGTTACCGGCATTACCTTCCAGACGGTTGTCACCGAACGAGTCGGTGATGATGTCATCGCCCGCGCCGCCCAGTACCGCATCGTTCCCGGCGCCGCCTTCGAGGCGGTCGTTGCCACCGTCGCCGTAAACAGTGTCATCACCGTCGCCGGAGACGATGATGTCATTGCCAGCGGTGCCGCCCAGGACGACATGGTCTTCACCGGTGTATTGCAGATAATTACTGTCCGCACCCACGGTGTTGGGGTTATCGCGGATCACCAGCGGCACGATTTCCACGCCGTTGATCATGAGGCCGCCAGTTGGATCGGCGCTGCCCGCGCCAAGGCCAGTGAACTGATTGGCCTGATTCACTTCGAGGGTGAACGTCGGCGTCAGGAACACCGTGTTCGACAGGTGAGTGACATCGGTGTTGAGCATGATCAGCTTGGCAAAGGAGTTGTTTTCCAACTCGGTGCCGAAGTTCAGGCCCGCGGTACGTGACAGATAGTAGAAGCGGTCGCCGTCCTGCAACGCCTCCATCTGGGTCTCAAACACGAAGTTGAACGACGATCCGAGCATACCGCCGAACGGCATCTTCTGCTCGGCGAGGCCACCGACCCAGAAGTCGATATCGTCGACGCCCGTGATCGTTACACCCGTCAGGTCGTCTGCGGTACCCAGTACCCCGTCCCTGCCGGCCTTCGTTACGTTAGCCCAGGCACCGCTACCGTTGAGGAAGTCCAGTCGGTCAGCCGGCGAACCGGCACCCCCGAATACCAGCGCCAGGGCAGCATCGCGTTTGCCTGCCAGCGTAGTCGCGGCCGTAATGGTGTCATGCGTGCCATAGGCCGCGATGAAGTTGACCAACGACTCGGGGTGTTTGAGATTGTCCGCCCAGTCAGCCCAACTGATGTACGGCTTGAGTTGGCTGTCACCGGTTGATTCGTAGAACTCACGCCGCGCCTCATTCAACGTGGGGATACCCGTGTCGCGACCACGCGCCAGGTTCAGGGCCGGCAAATCGAGGGGCAGACCGAGCAGATTGTTGCGCAACGCTTCGGTGACGAACTCGTCGATCTCGTTGCCGAGCTGGCGGGTCACACCGCGAATGATCGCCCCTGCCGCTTCGTCTGCAGTAGCGCCACTGCCAGCGAATGCCAGCGGATTGAGGAAGGCCGCGATCAGACCGAGTTGCGAGTCCGGGTTGTTCGGGTCAGTGAGGAGCGGATTGAACTCGGGGTCGAAGCGATCGACGGTCTCGGTCAACATCGAGTGACCGAAGCGGTACACCACGTGGGCGAACTCGGCGAGGATGGCCGGGTTGATTGAGGTGTCATAGCCGTTGGGGGCAAGGAATGCGTCGACCTGCGGCTGAACGGTCCGCGCGAACTCCTCGAACACCAGGTGCTGGTACTGCATCTCGGTGCCGAACTTGGCGGCCTGGAACAGCCGTTCGCCGTCCCACACCAATGCTGCGATTTCGGCGAGTGTAGTCGGTATCGCGACCACATCGTCCACCAGCCACTCATTGAGAAACGCCAGATCGCCAGCGGCCAGGATGGTTTCCTTGGATTGCTGGACCAGGCGGTTGTGCTCGGAATGGAACACATGGTGCACGGCGGTCAGGCCGATGTTCTCGTTCGCCCGGCCATCGCCGGCAATGTAGTGAGCGTCGAGCAGTTCGTTGTCGTAGGTCAGGTTGTTGCCGACCGCTCCAACCGGCTGCGCATTGCCGATATCGGCGTCAGCATCTGCCTGCAGAACCCCGCCGACGACTACCGGCGCGGCATTGTGGGCGATGTCGTCGAGGAAGCCATGCCCGGTGCTCACGGCGCTGGCCAGACTGATCGGAGCATCCCGGTTGCCTTCGACCAGTTGCGTGACGTCATCAGCCGTCCCGGCAATACCGTCAGTACCGTTACTGACGCGCATCACCACCTGCGGCATACCGCTCGAGCCCCGGATGAAGTTGCCATACGCATCCGTTGCCAGCAGCGGCACGTTGTGCACATCGGCGTCGGTCAGGTTGATGCCGAGAATGTCACGGGCCTGGGCCTTGACCACTGCCCAGGTCGCCATGCCGCCATTTTCGCCGTCGCCATCATCGGCCGTGCCGAACTTGCCATCGGCGCCGAGATCGCGGTTGGTAATCAAGCGCCCCGTTGCAACAGGGTCACCGGCCGCGTTGAGGACGTATTCGCGCAGGAATACCTGATGCGAGGGGTGCGAGCTGTAAGTCTGGCTCTGGTCCACGAACGGCGAGGTGGTGTTGGGCTGGCCATCATCGGTAGTGCCGACAATTCCGTCCGCGCCGGCTGTACGCACTGCCCGTGACAGCACCATGAAATTGGTCGGGCTACCCGGCACGAACAACGGATCGTCCGGCTGCAACGGAATAAACACGATGTCGGTACTGCTCTTGCTGAGCAGGTCGAGGCCGTGGTCGAAGAACTGGCCAAAGAAGGTCATCCACGAGTTGAAGCCGGCGGTCAGGCCAACGTCCGGCGACTCATTGGGGATGAAGAACACTTGCTTGTCGTCTTCCGTGCCAAACACACCATCGAAACCTGGGCTGATCACCGGGTCGGCACCGCCGTTCGCCGCAACCGCGGCCGGGTTGTTGGCGGTCTGATCATTGATCAGGTTACTGATGATCCGTGGCTGCGGGTCGATCACCGACCCGGTCCCGGCATAGGCCGCTCTATAAGAAGCATCAAGCAGGCGCAGGAAAGAATTGTCCGCTGCGCCAAATTCGGTTTGCCCGGCGACCAGGTTGTTGGAGCTGCCATCGACGGTACGCAAACCGAATGGCACCTGACTGTTAGGTAGCAAATCATTGAGGCTGGCGCCGTCAGCATGCGCTTCGGCGATGAAGATTTGCTTGAGGATGAATTCCAGGTCCGACTTGTTGAAATTAGCCATTGCGGTGTCCTCGATATATTGGGGAAAAAGCACGGGACGATGAAACCCTCCCACGCCCAGTCAGGTGCTGGCTTGCGCAGTTCGTTGGTTCGGTTGTTTGGCGAAAGCAGGCGTGGATCAGGCAAAGCCGTCCCCTGCGCCCGGTAAGGCGCGCCTGGAGTTCGCGCAATGAAATGTCGCTGAGCGATTAGGCAGAGCGATTCCGGGCCGCTGGTGGGCCATGGAATCGGGAAGTCGAAGAGAACTTCCTGAACAGCTCCGTCACGGTGCAACAGAACGAAATGATCGACATGCCATGCTCCTTCAGGACCACCGTGCCTTGCACTTTCGAAGCGATGGCAGGCTTCAGACGGGCGCCCTTGCACATGACTAAAGTTCCATAGCAATGCGCTGTCAATATTACGACGTAAAAAAAGACGATCGGCATTTGACATGACAACTTACTGTTATTAAACGATATATATAAATTCAGATGAACTAATAGAGCGAAATGTTATTTAAAACTGTATCGCTAGAGAGACAAACGCCACCTACGCTGCTGCATGTGAACATAAAAACTTATGGAACTTTTCCAAGAACGCTATGGCTTGTGTCCACGATAAGCATTCGCAACTACATCTATGGTTTGTCACACATTTGCTTTGCTGCTTTTTGCCGCAAGCACAACCGGCTTTTCGGTGAGGGACTATCAAATGCACAAGCTCTCAAGTACCCGATCCGAACTGGCCGAGGCGCTCTTTCGACTTCGCCGCAGTTTTTACTCGTTGGCCGGATTCAGCGGCGTCATCAACGTCATGATGTTGACGCCAGCCATTTACATGCTGCAGGTCTATGATCGAGCCTTGGTCAGTCGAAACGTCACAACATTGACGATGTTGACCTTCCTGGTGATCGGCCTGTTCCTGCTAATGGCCACGCTGGAAATGTTCCGCACCCGCGTGATGATCCGAGTCGGCAACTGCCTCGACATGGACCTTAATCGACGCATTTTCACCGCAGCATTCGAGCGAAACCTGAGCCGCGCCGGAGGTAATCCGGCCCAGGCCCTGCAAGATCTCGCACAGGTGCGTCAATTTCTCACCGGCAATGGTCTGTTCGCATTCTTTGATGCGCCATGGACCCCCATCTACCTGCTGGTCGCCTATTTGATCCACCCGCTGCTCGGACTGGTCACGCTGATCGGCTCGCTGATTCTGGTGGGCCTGGCTTATCTCACCGAGAAGGCAACGCAAAAGCCACTGGCCGAAGCCAATCAGGCCGCCCTTTCCTCCGCCAGCTACGCCAACAACAACCTGCGCAACGCCGAGGTTATCGAGGCCATGGGCATGCTGCCTTCGATCGGCAAGCGCTGGTACCAAAGCCATTTGCACATTCTGGAAATGCAGACCCTGGCTTCCGACCGTGCCGCCCTGATCAGCAGTACCGGGCGCTTCGTGCGCATCACTTTGCAATCGCTGATCCTCGGCGCCGGCGCGCTGCTGGCGATCGAAGGCAAGATCACCCCGGGGATGATGATTGCTTGTTCGATCCTCACCGGCCGCGCGCTGGCCCCGGTTGAACAAGTCATCGCGTCGTGGAAGCAACTGCTTGGCTGCCGTTCGGCATGGGGCCGGTTGAACGAGATGCTGAACGACTATCCTCGCCGGCCACCGAGCATGTCGCTGCAGCGGCCGCTGGGCATGCTGGCGGTGGAGAATGTGTATGCCGGTGCGCCCGGCACCAGCAACACGATTCTGCGCGGAGTGAGCTTCAACCTTTCCCCCGGCGAAAGCCTTGGCATTATCGGTCCATCCGCCTCGGGCAAATCCACCCTCGCCCGTCTGTTGGTCGGCGTCTGGCCGGCGCAGGCCGGCAAGGTGCGCCTGGACGGCGCGGACATCTTCACCTGGAACAAGGGCGAACTTGGCCCCTGGCTCGGTTACCTGCCACAGGACGTGGAGCTGTTCGAGGGCACCATCGCCGACAACATTGCGCGCTTTGGCGAAGTGGACAGCGACGCGGTCATCCGTGCCGCCAGGGCGACGGGAGTGCACGAGATGATCCTGCGTTTGGCGCAGGGTTATGAGACCCGCCTGGGCACAGATGGCAGCCCGCTTTCCGGAGGCCAGAAGCAACGCATCGCCCTGGCCCGCGCGCTGTATGGAGAACCCAATCTGATTGTGCTGGATGAGCCGAACGCCAACCTCGACGACGTCGGTGAAAAGGGCTTGGTCGACGCGCTGGCTCAACTGAAAAACCGCGGCGCCACCGTCATTCTGATTTCCCACCGTCCCAATGTGCTCTGCGCCGTCGATAAGGTGCTGATGCTGCGCGACGGCGGTGTGCAGATGCTCGGTACTCGCGACGAAGTATTCGCAGCGCTGCGCAAGGCCAGTGTGATGCCTGCAGGCGCATCGACTCCGCTGGCATCCGTCAAAGCACGGGAGTGACCGATCATGCAAATGAGTCAACACACCGAGATGATTCTCGCCGATCCCAGGAATGTGGTGGATCTGGACGTCGGTAAACCCGTGCGCTGGGGCATGTTGCTGATGCTCGCTGGCTTTGGCGGCTTCCTCCTGTGGTCCTGGCTCGCGCCGCTGGATGCCGGCGTGGTCGCGACTGGCACGGTCAAAGTCACCAGCAATCGTAAAGCCGTGCAGCATCTGACCGGCGGCACTGTGGAGGCGATTCTTGTTCGCGAAGGTGATGCAGTGAAAAAAGGCCAGGAAGTGGTCCGCCTCGACTCACTGCGTGCCGCGTCCGAACAGGGTGCGGTCAGCGCCCAGTACATCGTCAGCAAGACGGTGGAAAACCGTCTGGAAGCGGAACGCGACGGCCGCGACGTGGTGAACTACGACCCCGAATTGCTCAAGCGCTTCGGCAATGACCACCGCCTGGTGGCCGCCATGAATCTGCAACAACGCCTGCTGGACACCCGACGCGTCGGCCTCGCTGGCGAAATCAGCATCCTTCAGGAAAACCTCGCGGCGTCGGCGGTGCAGCTCAAGGGCCTGCAGCAGGTCTATGGCGCCCGCGCCTCGCAGATCGACTTCCTCAACCAGGAACTGAAAGGCACCCGCGTGCTGGCGGCCGAAGGCTATGTGCCACGCAACCGCCTGCTTGAGCTGGAACGCAGTAATTCCGACCTCTCCGCCGGCCAGGCCGAAAACCTCAACAACATCGCCCGCATACGCAGCCAGACCACCGAAATCAAGCTGCGCATCCTGCAGCGCCAGCACGATTACCAGAAGGAAGTCGAATCGCAGCTCACCGACACAGCCAAGGAAAATACCACCCTGGCCGACCGCTTGCGTGCGCTGGACTATGAAGTGACCCACACGGTGATTCGCTCGCCCATCGATGGCATCGTCCAGTCACTGAGCATTGCGACCATCGGCGGGATCATTCAGCCCGGCTTCAAAATCATGGAAATCGTTCCGGACAATGAACCGCTGCAGGTTGACGCGATGATTCCGGTACAGGCCATCGACAAGATGGTCCCCGGCCTGGCCGTGGACATTGCCTTCCCGGCCTTCAACCATGCCCAGACGCCCAACATCCCCGGTCGCGTGAAGACCGTCTCCGCCGACCGCCTGCTCGACGAGGAAAGCAAGCAACCGTTCTATCTGGCTCAGGTAGAAGTCACGCCCGACGGCATGAGCCTGCTTGGCAGCAATCACATTCGTCCCGGTATGCCCGCCAGCGTCACCATCAAAACCGGCGAGCGCAACTTGATGAGCTATCTTCTCAAACCAATGCTCGAGCGTGTTGACAGCGCCTTCAAGGAACAATGAAATGGACCGTCATTGCCTGATCTTTTGCCTGCTGGCGCTGTCCTTCCCGGCTGGCGCCATGGACCTCAAACAAGCCTGGGATCTGTTGCAGTACCAAGGCCCCGTCTACCGCGCCGCCGTACATGAAAAAGAGGCCGGCCTGGAAAACCGCGCCATTGGCCAGGCCGGCCTGCTACCGCAGATCAGTGCCTCGGCCTACGACAACAAGGTCAATGGCACCCAGCGCCAGAGCGGCATCGAAAGGGATCTCGACTACGACTCCAAGGGCGCTAATGTGCGCTTGCGCCAACCACTGTTCAACAAACAGAAAATGGCCGAGTACCGCCAAGGTAATCAGCGTGCCGATTACAGCGTCGCAGTGTTCGACGCCAAGAGTCAGGACGCCGCAGTGCGCCTGGCCGAAAGCTATTTCGACGTGCTCCTGGCCAGCGAAACTATCATCCTTGCCAAATCCAAGTTAAGCGCCTTTGACGAGCAACTCGCTTCGGCTAAACGACGCATGGAGTTGGGGGCCGGCACCGTCACCGACATCGACGAGTCGGTCGCTCGCCGCGACCTCGCCGCGGTTGAGCTGATCGAAGCGCAGGACAACCTCGTCAACGCGCGCCGCAAGCTTGAGGAATTTATCGGTGAAACCCCCGAATCGCTGACCACCTTGCGTCCGACCTTCGATACGCCACCGCTGCTACCGAGCAACCTGCAGGACTGGTTGATCAAGGCTCAGACCGACAGCCCGCTGATCCATGCGCGCCGTCATAGCAGCGACCTCGCTGAAGAAGAAGTGAAACGCGCCAGGGCTGGCCACTGGCCGACACTGGATTTCGTTGCCGGCTACACGGCGGGCGATAGCCAATCAATCTCCGAGCTGAATCAACGCAACCGCTACGCCTCAATCGGGCTGGAAGTAAACTTCCCGTTGTACAACGGTGGCGGCACTAGCGCGTTGACGCGCCAGGCGAGTGCCAATAGCTATAAGGCCCTGGACGAACTCGACGCTACGCGCCAGGAAGTCGTCTCCGGTACCACCCGCGAGTATCGCGGCGTACAGAGCGGCGCCAACCGTATTCACGCGTTGGAGAAGGCAGTGGAGTCCAACGAGCGTTCACTGACATCGGCACGCAAGGGCTTCAAAGAGGGGGGCACCAGCACCAACTCAGACGTCCTGAATGCCGAAGAACTGCTCTTCGTTGCGCGCCACGATCTGTTCGAGGCCAAGCTGCGTTACTTGATGTCGCGCCTGCGCCTGGCCTCTTCGGTGGGCAGTCTGGGCGACGACGATATCGACCACATCAACAACTACCTCGGCCCGGAACTGTTGGTCACCAACTGATTTTCACCTGCGCGGCACTTTTGCAAGGTGGTCGGCAAAACCCGGGCCCGCAACAGCGTTCCCTTCGCACTCCTTCGAGGATGCGCCGCTTCGTACCGGGCCAGACCGACGGCCTGAAATGTTGCCGCTGACTGAAAACTGCCCCCGTTGTTCAACTGCTTCTGCGCAAATCCGGGTTAAAAAAAAGCCCTGATATCAGGGCTCATTTTCGTCTGTAGTACACGCTAAAACGCCAGTTTATAGCCGATCAGCACCAGCATCGTGGCCAGGCACGGACGCAGTACTTCGTCGGAGATGCGACCAGTCAAGTGACTGCCCAGGTAAATCCCTGGCAGCGAACCGATCAGCAAGTAACCCAGCACCTGCCAATCCATGTTGCCCATGCTCGCATGACCCAGGCCGGCGACCAGGGTCAGGGGCACGGCGTGGGCGATTTCCGTGCCGACGAGGCGGCGCGTCGGCAGTAGCGGGTAGAGGATGAACAGCGCCACGGTGCCGAGGGCGCCGGCACCAATGGAGGTCAGCGCGACCATGGTGCCCAGCACAAGACCGGTGATGACCGTCAACACATTCAGGCGTGAACCGCTGGGGTTGTAATGGCCTCCCGCACGCTTGTGGGCGAAGTCGAGCAGGCGTTTCTTGAAGAAAATCGCCAGGGCCGTGGCAAACAGCACGAAGCCCAGCGCCTGTTTGATAACGGCGTTCATCGCGTCGGGAGAAGTCTGCAAACTGCTCAGGAACCACAGCGTCAACGCTACCGCCGGTACGCTGCCGAGGGTCAGCCAACCGGTGATCGCCCAATCGATATTGTTGTTCTTGCGATGAACCAGCACACCACTGGATTTGGTAATGGCCGCGTACAGCAAGTCGGTGCCCACCGCCGTGGCCGGATTGATCCCGAACCACAGCAGAATCGGGGTCATCAACGACCCACCGCCTACGCCGGTCATGCCGACGATAAAGCCGACGACCAACCCTGCCACCACCAACCCGAAGTTAACGAAATCCATTAACACGCCCGCAAAAAACGCATGAAAAAACTGGACCGCAGCATAGCGATTTTTCTTATAACCAGTTATATCGATGCGAACTATCGTTATTCCTCAACACACCATTCCCCCTGTGTACGCAAGTCCCCTGTGGGAGCGGGCTTGCTCGCGAAGGGGCCGTCACATCCAGCATTGATGTGGCTGACAGTCCGCTTTCGCGAGCAAGCCCGCTCCCACAGGGGGGATCTCTGCTGTGTCAGTGAGGTGGTGAGGTTGATCTACTGCACCGGCAAAAAATTCAGGAACAGCAAGCTCTGCGCGTAATTCAGGCCGATCCGCCGATAGCGCTCGTCCAGCATCTGCGTCAGCAGGTCCAGTCGCGCAACGATCTTGCCGAACTCCACGGCAAAACTAAGATTGCTGCCCTCCTCCGAAATTTCGTTGGAGAACAGCAAGGGCTCACCGCTTTTACTTTGCCGCTGACTCAGGATCCAGGTGGCTTTCTCGATGTTGCGTGCGGCGTTGCTGACGAAGGTCGGGTTGATCGCATCGGTCATGTAGAACTCGAGACGATTGCCGTGAGCGGTCACCAGCATGCTGCCGATGGCGTAGATGAAAGCGCCGACCCGGTCGCCGAGGAACTCCGGGCTCATGGCGTAGCTCAGCGCCGCGAGGTCTTTCTTGCCGCCGAGGGTGGGCAGCGGCTGTTGCTGTTCGATGGCCAGGCGCACTTGTTTACCGGCGGTGCGTGCGTCGAGGAAGCCGGATTTTTTCAACTCGTCCGGGTTACGCAGGTAGAGCTTGCTCATCAACAAGTAGAGGCTGTCGAGGTTGTCGCGCATCGCCAGGGTCGCCATTCGGTCGACGCTGGTCTGGAGGAATTCCTGTGGCGTGCCTTCGCGGAACTGGCTGACGATGTCGCTGCCCTGTTGCTGGCTGCAACCGCTGGCGAAGAGCATCGACAGGCTGGCCAGCAGCAGGCAATGGCGACGTATTGATGAGGTGAAGAAGGGTAAAACTCGAGCCATGGGTGCTTGAACTTGGGCATTGGCCGACGGTGGGGATCGCCGCAGGCTGGCCAAGGATAGAGCCGCCAAACCTGAAAAAGTGCAGTGCCGATGGTCCGTAAACGCTGGCCTCCAGAACGAACAGCGACATATTAGTCATACTTTATTATTGCAACAGTTCGCACATAAGCTATAAATCCTTCCTTGACTGACGATCAAAATCGCCAACTAGTATGACTAAATACCAAAAATAACAAAAAGGAAGGTCAACCATGCTGCACTCCCGACACCTGCTCTCCAGCCTCGGACTGTCCCTGATGATCGCCACCCTCCCCACTCAAGCAGCTGGCTTGTCCAGCGAACACAAAGCGTTCGGCAAGACCAGCGACGGCACCCCCGTCGAGCAATACGTCTTGCGCAACAGCCATGGCCTGCAAGCCACGATCATTACCTACGGCGGCATTTTGCAGTCGCTGAAGGTGCCGGACAAAAACAGCACGCTGGACGACGTAGTGCTGGGTTTTGACGATGTTCAGGGCTATCAGAGTGGCACGGCGTACTTTGGCGCGACCATCGGGCGTTTCGGCAATCGCCTGGCCAACGGCGCGTTCGAACTGGATGGCAAACGTTATCAGGTGCCGCTCAATGACGGTTCCAACTCGCTGCACGGCGGCCCGCAGGGTTTTGACAAGCACGTGTGGAAAGCCCAGCCGAGCAAAAGCAAGGATTCGGTGGGTGTGACCCTGACGTATCTGTCGGCCGACGGTGAAATGGGCTTCCCCGGCAACCTCAAAACCGAGGTCACTTACAGCCTCACCGAGAACAATGAGTTACGCATCGACTACAAGGCCAGCACGGATAAACCGACCGTACTGAACCTGACCAACCACAGCTATTTCAACCTCGCCGGCGCGGGCAACGGGGATGTGCTGAAACAGCTCGTCACCCTGCATTCGACCCATTACACGCCAGTCACCGCCAAGCTGATACCGACCGGCGAACTGGCCCCGGTCGCCGGTACGCCGATGGACTTCACACAGCCCACCGCCATCGGCAAAAACATCAAGGCCGATCACCCGCAACTGAAATTCGCTGAGCCAAAACAGGGTGGATTCGATTTCAACTGGGCTCTGGACGCCAAGGGTGACGTGGGCAAACTGGCCGCCGATGTCAGCGACCCACTCTCCGGACGCCGCTTGCAGCTCTACACCACTGAACCCGGCGTGCAGTTCTACACCAGCAACTTCCTCGACGGCACGGTCAAGGGCAAGGGCGGCAAGGTTTATCCGCATTGGGGCGCGTTTACCCTGGAGACCCAGCACTACCCGGACTCGCCGAACCAGCCGAATTTCCCGTCCACCCGACTTGACCCGGGCAAGGCCTATACCCAGCACACTGTGTTGAAGTTCTCGGCTAACTAACTTCCGGCATCACACGTTTTAGCAACTGCCAAGCCTGCACCACCCTATGGGAGCGGGCTTGTGTGGCGAGGGGATTTATCCCCTCGCCACAGGGCTGCTACACGTCTACGGAACCACCGAGTTATTCTGCTGCCAACCTAAGAGTATTTATCGATTCGAAAATGGAGGTTTTCATGCGGACCCTCGAGCTGGCCGGCGTCAATGTACCAGTCATCGGCCAAGGCACCTGGCGCATGGGAGAAGATCCCTCGCAACACAGCAAGGAAGTCGCCGCGCTGCGCCTGGGCATCGAGTTGGGCATGACCCTGATCGACACCGCCGAGATGTACGCCGAAGGCGGCGCGGAGAAAGTGGTGGGTGAAGCCATTACAGGCCTGCGCGACAAGGTCTTTCTGGTCAGCAAGGTCTACCCGCACAACGCCAGCCGCAAAGGCATTCCCCAGGCCTGCGAACGCAGCCTGCGGCGCTTGAACACCGATTACATCGATTTATACCTGCTGCATTGGCGCGGTCAGTATCCGCTCGAGGAAACCGTCGAAGCCTTCGAACGGCTGCGTGAAGACGGCAAGATCGGCCGTTGGGGCGTGTCCAATTTCGACGTCGACGATCTACAGGAATTGAACTCACCAGCCTGCGCCACCAACCAGGTGCTATACAACCTGGAAGAGCGCGGCATCGAATTTGATCTGCTGCCCTGGTGCAAACAGCATCAGCAGCCGTTGATGGCATACTGTCCCATCGGTCAGGGAGGAACGATGCTGGCCCATCCGGCGCTCAAGCAGATTGCCGCCCGTCACGCCGTGACGCCGGCTCAGGTAGCACTGGCATGGATACTGCGACAGACAGGCGTGATCGCCATTCCCAAAGCGGTCAGACCTGAACATGTGCAACTGAATGCGCAGGCCGCACAATTGCGGCTCGAAGACGAGGACCTGAAGGCGCTGGACCACGCGTTTCACGCGCCACAACGCAAGCACCGGTTGGCCATGGTCTAAGCCATCGCGGTTCTGTCAGAGGGCTTCTGCATGAGAAGCACTGATCAGCTCGACGACTTTAATTTGCCACGCTTTATCCTGGCTCAAGACCCGGTGTTCAATCGGGTTCAGGAAGAACTGCATGCAGGCCACAAACGCAGTCACTGGATGTGGTTCATCTTTCCGCAGTTCGCCGGGTTGGGCGGGAGCGAGATGTCCCGGCACTTTGCCATTCGCTCCGTCGAGGAAGCCGTGGCTTACCTGAATCATCCGCTGCTGGGTTCACGATTGTGTAGCTGTACGCAACTGGTGCTGAACATCGAAAAGAGCTCGATTGCAGGCATATTCGGTCATCCCGATGATCTCAAGTTTCACTCGTCGATGACGCTGTTCGCCCAGGTTGCACCCGAAGGCAACCTTTTCAACCAGGCACTGGATCAGTACTTCCACGGCATTCTGGACGACTGGACGCTGTTGCTGCTGGACTCAAAACAGGCCCAGTTGCCCACCAATCAAGGTTGAGAAGTCGTCGTCCACAAACGGCAGAATCGCATCCGCCACCGGCTGCAGTTGTCGGGTGACGTAATGGTCATAGTCGATGGACGCGCTGCGAATCTCCAGTGGCTCAGGCCCGGCGACGGTGATCACGTAACTGATCCAGCCGCCGTTCTGGTATTGCTGTGGGCGGCCCTGCTGGTCGTTGTAGTCATCGGCGATCCGTGCCGCACGGACGTGGGGCGGCACGTTGCGTTCATAGTCATCCAGGGTACGGCGCAGGCGCTTGCGGTAAATCAGTCGGTCGTCGAACTCGCCAGCCAGGGTTTTGCGCACGTAGTCGCGCACGTAATCCTGATAGGGCTGGCGATGGAAAATCCGTGAGTACAGCTCCTGCTGAAATTGCCGGGCCAGCGGCGACCAGTCGGTGCGCACGGTTTCCAGGCCCTTGTAGACCATTTCGTCAGTGCCATCGGCGCGGGTGACCAGCCCCGCGTAACGCTTCTTGCTGCCCTCCTCGGCGCCACGAATGGTCGGCATCAGAAAGCGTTTGTAGTGGGTCTCGAACTGCAATTCCAGGGCGCTTTCCAGCCCGTATTCCTGTTGCACATGCTCGCGCCACCATTGGTTGACGTGGTCCACCAGCGCGCGGCCGATCTGCGCGGCTTCTTCCTGGCCGTGAGCGCGACGCAGCCAGACGAACGTCGAATCGGTGTCGCCGTAAATCACCGTGTGACCCTGGGCTTCGATCAACTGCCGGGTGCGCAGCATGATCTCGTGGCCGCGCAAGGTGATGGACGACGCCAGACGCGTATCGAAGAAGCGGCAGCCGCTGGAACCGAGCACCCCATAGAAGGCGTTCATGATGATCTTCAGCGCTTGGGACAACGGCGCATTGTGTTCGCGCTTGGCGGTCTCGCGGCCTTCAGCTACCCGGGCGACGATGGCAGGCAGGCAATGCCGGGTTCTTGAAAAACGCGCACCGCGGAAACCCGGCACGGACTCGCTGCCATCGGGATGCTGCAAGCCTTCGATCAGCCCGACCGGATCAATCAGGAAGGTGCGAATAATCGACGGATAGAGGCTTTTGTAGTCGAGCACCAGTACTGACTCGTACAACCCGGGTTGCGAGTCCATGACAAAACCGCCGGGGCTGGCTTGCGCAGGCTTGTTGCCCAGATTCGGCGCCACGAAACCCTGGCGGTGCATCAGCGGCATGTAAAGGTGGGTGAACGCCGCCACCGACCCGCCGCTGCGGTCCGCCGGCAACCCGGTGACGCTGGCGCGTTCCAGCAGAAAGGTCAACAGCTCGGTCTTGGCGAAAATCCGCGTCACCAACTCGCAGTCCTTGAGGTTGTAAGTGGCGAGCGCCGGTTTGTCCTCGGCGAACATGCGGTTGATTTCGTCCATGCGCTGGTATGGCGTGCTGATCGCCTTGCCCTCGCCGAGCAGGGTTTGCGCGACGTTTTCCAGGCTGAACGAGGGGAAGCTCCAAGTCGCCGAGCGCAGCGATTCGATGCCGTCGATGATCAACCGGCCGGCGGCCGAGGCGAAGTAATGATTGCGACTACCGTGTTCGCGCCACTGCATTTCTTCGCCGCCACGCCCCAGTTTCAGCGGTACGCCCAGCTGTCGGGCGTGTTGGTGCAGCACGCGCAGGTCGAACTGCACGACGTTCCAGCCGATGATCGCGTCGGGGTCATGGCGGGCGAACCATTCGTTGAGCTTTTTCAGCAGCGCGGTTCGGGAGTCGCAGTAGTCGAGCTGGAAATCCACCGCGCGGTCGTCGCCATTCGGCGGGCCAAGCATGTAGACCTGACGCTCGCCGCAGCCTTCCAGGGCAATGGAATACAACTCGCCCTGAGCCGTGGTTTCGATGTCCAGGGACACCAGCCGGAGGTTGGGCCGGTAGTCGGGAGCGGGTTTCATCTGTGCGTCGAGCAACAGGCCTTCGGCGCCTGGCGTGCCGCCGAACAGCACTGGCGCGGTGATGAAACGCTCCATCATGTAGCGTTCTGGCGGGCGCACGTCGGCTTCGAACATCTCGACGCCTGCTTTACGCAGTGCGGTTTCCAGGCGCATCAACTGACCGTGCTGCTGGCAATACAGGCCGAGCACCGGGCGGTGCTCGAAATCCTGCAGGGCCAGGGGTCGCAGCTCGACGTTTTTTTCGCCGAGCAAAACAGTCTCGGCCTGCTCGCGCTGGGCAGCCGGGATGAACGCCACCGACGGTTGATGAGGCAGACGGATACGCTGGGGACCGGTGTCGGTCGCCAGCCAGAACTCGACTTGCGTACCGCCCGGGGTGTCGCGCCAATGCCGGGTCAGGACGAAACCCTGCTGTAAATCCACCACTGCAACCTCAAGATCTGATTCAGGCGGCAATTCTACGCGTCATCGCGGGGGATAGCCCTCACTGGCAGGAATACGATCTCTGTGGCGAGCGAGCTTACTGTGGGAGCGAGCCTGATCGCGGCGACGGACTCACAGCCAACATCATTGTTGAATGTTAAACCGCTATCGCGAGCAGGTTCGCTCCCACGGGGTTGAGTCAGGCCAGAGATCAGCGGGTATTTGTTGAAAACTTCCCACGCATCATTTCCATGTACTCAACCTCCGACGTCTCCCGCCGCGCCTTCACCAGCGGCTCAATATCCTGCGTCGCCACATACCGCAATCGATCTGTCCCATCACTCGCCGCATCGATGATGACCTGCGCCACGTCCTCGGAAGTAGCCAACCGCTCCCCCCGCAACCCTTCAAACACCTTGAGCGCCGCACCGACAAAGGGGTCGTAATCCCCCGGCGTAGAAAGCTGCGCCGCCTCCGTCGCCGACCGCGCACCAAACCCGGTGCTGATCACCCCGCCCGGCTCGACGATTTTCACCACAATGCCCAGCGCAGCCAGTTCATAGGACAGCGACTCGGAGAACCCTTCCAGGGCAAATTTGCTGGCGTTGTACGCGGAAATCATCGGCAAACCAAACACCCCGGCGCCGGAACTGACATTGATGATCACCCCGGCCTGACGCTGACGCAAGTGCGGCAGGATCGCCCGGGTCACGTCCATTACGCCGAAGACGTTGACATCGAACTGCTCACGGATTTTCTCGCGGGATGTACCCTCGAACACACCGAACAGGCCGAAACCGGCGTTGTTGACCAGTACATCGATCTGGCCAAAGCGGTCGATACCGGCGGCGATGGCAGTGTCGATGCTGGCCGGGTCTTGTACGTCGAGATGGGTGACCAGCACGTTTTCAAGCGCTTTGAGGTCTGCACCGACATCGGGATTGCGCAGGGTTGCGATGACGTTCCAGCCTTGGGCTGCGAACAGTTGTGCGGCGGATTTGCCGAAGCCTGTTGAGGCGCCGGTAATGAGTACGGTCTGGGTCATGTGAAACTCTCGATTGGAAATAAATCCCTGTAGGAACTGCCGAAGGCTGCGCCTACACGTCCGTGGTGAATCAGTGGCCAAGGTAGGCGCCAGCCACCCTTCAAACAATCGGGCTAATATGGGATGAACTGATGCAGGAATCGGCACAATGCAGAAGATGGGATTGCTCGAGCTCAACGCGGTGGTCGCCGTATCGACCCACCGCAGTTTCCGCCGCGCGGCCGATGAACTGGGCATGTCGCCCTCGGCAATGAGCCACGCCATCGCCGCTTTGGAGCAGCGTATGGGCGTGCGTTTGTTCAATCGCACCACTCGCAGCGTGTCCCTGTCCGAGGCCGGCGAGCAGTTTCTGGCCCGGGTGCGTCCGGCGCTGCGTGAAATCTCGGCAGCGATGGAAGCGGTGAACCAGTTTCGCGACACCCCCAGCGGCACCCTGCGAATCAACGCCACCGAAGCCGCGGTGCAGATGATCATGACGCCGGTGGTGGTGGAGTTTCTCAAACGCTATCCCGACATGCGCCTGGACATCGTCACCGACACCGCGCTGGTAGACATCGTTGCCGACGGCTTCGACGCCGGTATCCGCCTCGCCGACAGCGTGCCGCTGGACATGATCGCCGTGCCTTGCAGCCCGCCGCTGCGATTTGCGGTGGTCGGCTCGCCCGGTTATTTCGCCAGCCACCCCAAACCCGAAACACCAGCCGATCTGGCCCGGCACAGCTGCATCCGCACACGCTTTGCCAGCGGCGCGATTTACCGCTGGGAGTTCCAGAAGCGTGGCCAGCCGCAGGTCATCGACGTTAACGGCCCGCTGACCCTCGACAGCCATCAGTTGATCGTCGAGGCCGCGCTTCAGGGCGTTGGGCTGGCCTGCACCAGCGAACTCTCGATTGCCAATGAAATCGCCAGCGGGCAGTTGATTCGTGTGCTGCAAGACTGGACGCCGCCCTACCCCGGCCTCTGCCTTTACTACCCGGCCAATCGTCACGTTCCCGCCGGATTGCGAGCGTTTATCGAGCTGGTGCGTGAGGTTGATGCAAGAAAAACCGCCGAATGACGTTTTTTGCGCGTTATCTGCCGCTTTCCGCCTTGCCCTCGGCGCCTGGGTCTACGATTCTTCAATAACAACGACAACACCTGAGAAGCCACCATGAAAACCGTCGCCCAACTGCTGAAGTTAAAGGCTGAACAGAATCATGAAGTCCACATCATTGCCCCTCATCAAATGGTGCTGGAGGCGCTGATGGTCATGGCCGCGAAAAACGTCGGCGCATTACCGGTCGTGAAGAATGGCGAGGTCGTGGGCATCATCAGCGAGCGTGACTACGCGCGCAAACTCGTGCTCAAGGGCCGCTCCTCCGTCGGTACGCCGGTCGAAGACATCATGGTGTCGCCGGTCATCACCGTGGATACCCATCAAACCGTCGAAACCTGCATGAGCATCATGTCCGACAAACGCTTGCGGCACTTGCCGGTGGTGGAAAACGGTACGTTGATTGGCTTGCTGTCGATTGGCGACCTGGTCAAGGAAGCCATCGCCGAACAGGCTGAATTGATTCGCCAGCTGGAGCAGTACATCCGCGGCGAGTGACTCTGAAATTACGCAGTTCCCCTGTGGGAGCGAGCCTGCTCGCGGAGGCGGTGTGTCAGTCAGCACTTGTATTGACTGATCCACCGCCATCGCGAGCAGGTTCGCTCCCACATTTGATTTGTGGTGCTCTCAGGTCGGCCAATGCCGAGCGAAGACCGGTGCCAGCGTCGGGTGCCGGTCGATTCGCGTCAGCCAGGCATAAAAACCGGGCCGGGCATTGCGCAGATGCTCGCGACTGCCCGCCCACCGCGTCACCACCGCCGCCAGCACATCCAGTGCACCTGGCGTCTCGTCGTCCAGATACAACTCGCCCGAGAACTGATCGGCAAACACCTCCCAACTCCAGTGCAACCGTCGACGGGCGCCGGCCATGAGGTTTTCCATGGCCGATTGATCCGCCTCGACCAGCCAGCGCTCGGGGTAATCGATGATGCCGATGGCCGCGTAGCAATTGCTGACGATGTACACCAGGCCCCGGATCGCCTGATCACGCTCGGCGGGCGTGTTCGACAGCAGGTTCGACTCGGGAAACGCGAGCCCCAGATGAATCAGGATCGCCGCGCTTTCGGTGAGGATGCTGCCATCGGGCAGTTGCAAGGTGGGAATCTGCTTGAGCGGGTTGAGCTTCTCCAGGGCTTTGGCGGCCTCCGCAGACGACTCGACGTCGATGAAACGAAAAGGGATTTCACAGAGTTCGAGGGCGGCCTCTATCGCGGCGGCGCCGGAGTTCTGGTGTCCGTAGAGCTGGTACATAAGCACCCCCCTTCAAGAGTGTCTCTTTGTAGCATCTGACGCTGACCATGCTGGAAAATTTATTTTTTAGCCACTGCATCCAAATCGCTTTCCGATGGGTAGTACCTGTAGCAGCTCCTGAAGCTGCCGAGCAGATTACTCATTTACGGAGAGCTATTCATGAACGCCAAACAGCTGATTTGCCTTGCCGGTTTGTTCGTCGCGGGCCCCATGGCCTACGCCCAGTCAGGTCTGCCCGACAGCATCAAGGTCCCGGACGGGCACAAGGTCGCCCTGGAAACCACCGGTGTCGGCGAGATCACTTACGAATGCCGTGACAAGGCCAATGCCGCCGGCCAGACCGAATGGTTCTTTGTCGGGCCCAAAGCGGTACTCAATGATCACAACGGCAAACAGGTCGGCACCTACTTCGGGCCACCTGCCACCTGGCAAGCGAAGGATGGCTCGAAAGTCACCGGCACCCAGCTGGCGGTCGCACCTTCGAGTCCGGGCAACCTGCCCTATCAATTGGTCAAGGCCAACCCGGCCGAAGGCAAAGGTGCAATGACGGGCGTCAGCTACATCCAGCGCGTCGCCCTAAAAGGTGGCGTGGCCCCGAGCACTGAATGTTCGACGGCCAACAAGGGCAAGCAAGAAGTGGTGAAGTATCAGGCGGATTACATTTTCTGGGCGGCCAACTGAAACCAGGCCTGCGGAAAATTGGTCTACGCTGCTCAGCACTGGCCCCGGTCCTATGGCCCGGGGCTGCTGCCCATTATTGACGGCTGAGATCAGTGTCCTTGCCCGAAACTCTTTTCGATTACGAAGCCCACATCGCCGCCTGCGCCCGCGGTGAACGTCAGGCCCTGCGTGATTTGTATGTGCAGGAGAGTCCGCGCCTGCTGGGCGTTGCCAAACGCCTGGTGCGTGACACTGCCCTGGCGGAAGACATCGTCCACGATGCCTTCATCAAGATATGGAACGGCGCCGCGCAGTTCGACCCGGCGCGAGGATCGGCACGGGGCTGGATGTACAGTTTGACGCGACATCTGGCACTGAATTTCATCCGTGACAATAACCGCGAGATTCAAGGCGAGTTCGATGGGGTGGACGATACGGCAACACTCGATGCAGAGGCTCATTCCGGGCGCATTCATCAGTGCCTGGAACAGCTGGAACCTGCAAGACGCGCCTGTATCCTGCATGCCTACGTCGACGGTTACTCTCACGCTGAAATCTCACACAAACTCGGCACACCGCTGGGCACCGTCAAAGCCTGGATCAAGCGGAGCCTGACGGCACTGCGGGAGTGCATGGGATGATCAGCAAACCGACGAATGAAACCCCGGAAGCACTCGACGAACTGGCCAGCGAATATGTGTTGGGCACACTGTCGGCAGAGCTCCGCACCCAGGTCCGGCAGCGCCTGCGCGACGAACCTGAGTTACGGGCCGCCGTGGACGCCTGGGAGCGTCGCCTGCTTGGCCTGACCAACCTGGCCGGACCTCACGCGCCGTCACCACACCTTTGGCAGCGTATCGAGCGCAGCGTGAACAACGTGACTCGGCCACCCAAGCTCAGCGCGGCTCAGTCTTTATCCTGGTGGAATCTGTTGCCGCTCTGGCGCGGGCTCGCCGGGGCGGGGCTGGCTGCCACGTTGCTGCTTGGCGCATTGATGCTGACGCAAACCACCGTCAAGCCTACCTACCTGGTGGTGTTGGTCGGTCCTCAGGACAAAGCACCCGGCTGGGTGATCCAGGCCAGCAACCCGAGGGAAATCCAGCTGATTCCGCTAGGTGTCGTTGAGGTCCCGGCTGACAAGGCGCTCGAGTTCTGGACCAAAGCCGATGGCTGGCAAGGGCCGGTGTCACTGGGGTTGGTCAAACCGGGACAGACGCTGTCGATCCCGCTCGACAAACTGCCGCCACTGCAACCCAACCAGCTATTTGAACTGACCCTGGAAAATCCGCAGGGCTCACCGATCGGCAAGCCGACCGGGCCGATTCAATTCATCGGTCGGGCAGTGAAAGTCATATGACCGCGATCAACCGAGCGCAGCGATCAACTCCTCCGTCGTGACAATCGAGTGGGCATAGGTCGGCCCGTTGATTTCATGCGCCGCGTGCATGGCCTCGGCACTGAAAGCGGCCGTGGCGTCGCGCACCAGCGTGACGTGATAGCCCAGTTCGGCGGCGAATCTGGAGGTGCTTTCGATGCAGGTATTGGCAAGCATCCCCACCACCACGACCTTGTCGATTCCGTGTTGTTTGAGCAGAAAGTCCAGATCAGTGTTGGCGAAACCACTGCCACCCCAGTGCTCCTTGACGATCACGTCACCGGCCTTGGGCTGGAAGTCCGGGTGCCACTCCCCGCCCCAGGTTCCGGCGGCAAATACTTGCGCATGGCTGGCACCTTGTTGATAGGGGCTGGGGTGTTTCCAGCGCGCCAGTTCATCGGGCTCGGCGCGGTGATGTGGAACGTAGAAAACCTGGATGCCAGCCTTGCGAGCAGCCGCCACCACGGTTTCCAGATTGGCCAGCGTGCCGACGCTGTCAGCCACCGGTTGAGCGCGGCCGTGGAGTTTGCCGCCTTCGCTGAGGAAGTCGTTGTAAGGGTCCACCAGCAGCAGGCCGGTGTGAGCGGGGACATAGGAACTGGCATTCATGATCGATTCCTCGAAGGCAAAGGCACGCGCCAGCTAACCAGTGTAGAAGCGCCGATCAACCCCGCCGCGGCCATCCGACGACTGAACCATCACGCCCGCGCGGGGGGTGTCGCGCTACCTATCATTGCCGTCGATGTTCACCATCACCTCAATGAAGTTCTCATAAAAAATCCGCGGCGTAACATCGCCTCCATACCCAACAACTACACCCCGGAGCACACCCTCATGAAACGCCAAATCCTTCTCAGCATCGCTTTCTCGGTTTTTGCAGTTAACGCTTTCGCCGCTTCTTCTGCTCACCCGGTTGTCGCTGAAGGCGGCTCGGATCGTCTGATCGAAAGTCGTGTGGCTGAGGGTGGTTCGGATCGTTTGATCGAAAACCGCGTTGCCGAAGGTGGTTCTGACCGTCTGATCGAAAACCGCGTCGCCGAAGGTGGTTCCGACCGTCTGATCGAAAACCGCGTTGCCGAAGGTGGTTCCGACCGTCTGATCGAAAACCGCGTTGCTGAAGGTGGTTCCGACCGTCTGATCGAGAACCGCGTTGCTGAAGGTGGTTCCGACCGTCTGATCGAAAGCCGCGCTGCATAAATGAATGGTTTTACCGCGGGACTCAATGAAAAACCCGGCCTCATCAGCCGGGTTTTTTTACGCCTGTTTTTTGCGATAGGTCACTTGCCCGCCCGCGCCATGCATCGCTGGTAGCGCTCATCAACCCGCTTGGCGAACCACGCGGTCGTGAGTTTGCGGGTGATTTTCGGGCTTTGCAGCACGATTCCCGGCAACACTGCACGAGGCAACGGCCGACCTTCCGCCTTCTCGGCCAGGTCGAACACCCGTGCATAGAGCTGGGTGTCCTCGAACTGCAGGTTTTTGCCCTCCTCCAATTGATCGCGAATGGTCGTGTTGCGCATGCCCAATTGCTTGCCAAGGCTGCGCACCGCCAATTCCGTGGTGCCCGGCATGATCGCGTCGTATCGCACCAGATCGCCATCCAGCGCCAGAGGAATGCCTGAGGCACGACTCACCGCGTTCTGAAACGCCGCATTGCGGCTGGCGTACCAGCCGGCATTGAAATCGGCAAAGCGATACAGCGGCTGTTTGTAGCTCACCGGGTACCCAAGCAAGTGGGCAATGCCGAAGTACATGCCGCCGCGACGGCTGAACACTTCACGACGGATCGAGCCCTCCATCGGATACGGATAATTGCGCGCCTGCTGCTCGGCGAAATCGATGCTGACCTGCATCGGCCCACCGGTGTGCACCGGGTTGAACCCTCCAAACAAGGTCCGCCCCATGGGCACCATGCCGATGAAGTCATCGAAAATCGCGCTGAGCTCCTTTTCGCTGCGCGCCGCATTCAGTCGGTCGCTGTAGCTTTTGCCGTTGGATGAACTGACCTGCAATGCACCGCTGACCAGCAGGCTGGGGATATGGACTTTGGCAGCACGACGGTCAATCTCTTCGCGGGCGATCTTGCCCAGGCCCGGCACGGGTGGGTCGACCTGGAAGGTCGACTCTTGCTCGGTGACCGCGAGTACCGAACAAAGGTTTTGCGTGGAGGGATAGATGTTCTGCGCGGCAAAGGCGGCGTAGATGTCTGTGGCCCAGCCTTGGCGGTCAACGGTTTTGGCCGGCAGCAGGCGCACGATCTCGGACTTGACCTCGGCGGGTTTGCGGGCCGGCAACTCCTGAGTGCGCTGAGTGCCGCAACCCGCCAGCACCAGCAGCGCCGCGACACTCATGATCAATCGATTGGCTTGCATGGTGCTCCATCAAATCCGCTGAACCGGGTTAACCATACGATCAATGGCATGGTGCAGGCTATGACTCCTGCCGCCATCCCCTGTTCCCCTTGCCCTGTATCTCCCCGCAACTTCACGGTTGGGGAGGCTTTCCCGTTGGGCAGCCAGTCTTTTCATATCCCCGGGCTGGACCATACTTGTGCCACACACCGAGGAGGACAGGCTCATGAACCGTAGCGACGTGCTGGTCGTGGGCGCCGGCCCGACCGGGTTGGTATTGGCGCTGTGGTTGAGCAAACTGGGGATTCGGGTACGGATTATCGACAAAACGTCGGCGGCCGGCACCACGTCTCGGGCGCTGGCGGTTCAGGCGCGGACGCTGGAGCTTTATCGTCAGCTCGACCTCAGCAATGCCGTGGTACAGAAAGGTCACCGAGTGGACGCGGCGAATTTCTGGGTCAAGGGCGAACCCGTAGCGCGCTTGCCATTGACCGGCATCGGTGAGGGGCTGACGCCTTATGCGTTTCTCGAGATGTTCCCTCAGGACGAACACGAACAGCTGCTGATTGAACGCCTGGAAGGGTTCGGCATCAATGTCGAACGCAACACCGAACTGGAGGGTTTTGAGGAAACCGGCGATGGCATCAGCGCACGGCTGCGCCTGCCCGACGGCCAGCAGGAAATCTGCCAGGCGTGTTATCTGGCGGGATGCGACGGCGCCCGGTCAATCGTGCGCAAGACCCTCGACACCGGTTTTCCCGGCGGCACCTACCAGCAGATTTTCTATGTCGCCGATGTGCAGGCCCAAGGCCCGACGCTCAACGGCGAACTGCACCTGGACCTGGACGAAGCGGATTTTCTCGCGGTGTTTCCGTTAGCCGGTGAAGGCCGCGCCCGCTTGATCGGCACCGTGCGCGACGAACGCGCCGACCGGGCGGAATCCCTCGGGTTTGCCGACGTCAGCAGTCGGGCCATCGAACACCTGAAGGTGCAGATTGATCAGGTGAACTGGTTCTCGACTTATCGTGTGCATCATCGGGTGGCAGATCACTTTCGCAGCGGTCGCGCATTTTTATTGGGCGACGCGGCCCACGTCCACAGCCCGGCGGGCGGCCAGGGCATGAACACCGGGATCGGCGATGCCATCAACCTGGCCTGGAAACTGGCGGCCGTCTTGAGCGGCGGCGCCACGGCCACGCTGCTCGACACCTACGAAACCGAACGCATCGCCTTTGCCCGCAAACTGGTGGCCACCACCGACCGGGTGTTCACCTTCGTCACCGCCGAAGGGCGCATGGCCGATTTGCTGCGCACCCGTCTGGCGCCGTTCCTGATCCCCAAAATGGCCTCATTCGAAACGTCCCGGGAGTTTCTGTTTCGCACGGTGTCGCAGATCACCCTTAACTATCGTGGGACAGCCTTGAGCAAGGGTGTCTCCGGCCATGTTCATGGCGGCGATCGCCTGCCCTGGGCGCACGACGGTGAGGGGGACAATTTCGAATCGCTGACGTGTCTGACCTGGCAGGTGCATGTGTATGGCGACACCAGCGACGAAATGATCGCCTGGTGCCACGAGCATCACCTGCCGTTGCACGTGTTCGACTGGCGGCCGGCGTTTGAAGCGGCGGGGTTGGGGCGTAACGGGTTTTATCTGTTGCGGCCGGATACGTATGTGGCGATTGCCGACAACTCGGCCGATCCCAAGGTGATTGAGCGGTATTTCAAGGAGCATGGGATCCGGCCGTTTTTCGGCAGCCCCTGAGACCACCACAAATAAAATGTGGTGGGTTTAGATCCCGGCCAGGGCCAAGTCCATCGCAAAGTAGGTGAAGATCAAATCCGCCCCCGCCCGCTTGATCGCGCCAAGGCTTTCACGCACCACGCGATCCTCATCAATCGCCCCGGCCTGTGCGGCGAATTTGATCATCGCGTACTCGCCGCTGACCTGATACGCCGACAGCGGCAAACGCGACACTTCGCGAATGTCGCGGATGATGTCCAGGTACGCGCCGGCCGGTTTGACCATCAGCGCATCGGCGCCTTCCTGCTCGTCCATCAGGGACTCGCGCACCGCTTCGCGGCGGTTCATCGGGTTCATCTGGTAGCTTTTGCGGTCGCCCTTGAGCGCGCTGCCGCCGGCTTCACGGAACGGACCGTAGAGCGCGGAAGCGAATTTGGTCGAATAGGCAATGATCGCGGTCTGGGTGAAACCGGCTTGGTCGAGCGCCCGGCGAATGGCCTGGACCTGCCCGTCCATGGCGGCTGACGGGGCAATCACATCCGCACCGGCACGGGCCGCCGCCACGGCTTGTTTGCCGAGGTTGATCAGGGTCTGGTCGTTGTCGACTTCGTGGTTGTGCATCACACCACAGTGGCCGTGGTCGGTGTATTCGCAGAAGCAGGTGTCGGACATCACGATCATCTCCGGCACTGCGTCCTTGGCAATGCGCGACATGCGCGACACCAGGCCGTTGTCGCTCCAGGTGTCGCTGCCGCTGCTGTCCAGGTGATGGGAGACGCCGAACGTCATCACCGACTTGATCCCGGCACGGGCATAACGCTCGATCTCGCCAGCCAGTTTCGACTCTGGAATGCGCACCACGCCGGGCATGCTTTTGATCGGCACGAAGTCCTCGATTTCTTCCTCGACGAAAATCGGCAACACCAGGTCGTTCAGACTGAACTCGGTTTCCTGGAACAGGCTGCGCAGGCTCGCGTTGCGGCGCAGACGGCGTGGACGTGCTTCGGGGAACTGACTGGACATGAGGGGGTTCCTGAAAAACGGAGGTCGAGACGGAAGTCGTAGGGGGCGAAGCTTATGCCCTGCGAGGGGTGGGGCACAAACCTCGATCGCCCAAGACTGCGTTACCGAGGCCGCAATAATCGCGCGATACAACGCGGTTCCCTGTGGGAGCGGGCTTGCTCGCGAAGACGGCGGCACATCCAACAATGATGTATCTGACACACCGACTTCGCGAGCAAGCCCGCTCCCACAAGTTTTAGATTTCCAGCACACCGGAGATGCAGGTGACCACCGAACCGCCAATCCAGATCTCATCCCCCACCTGCTCCACCTGAATGCGCCCGGCGCGGCCCATGGTCAGGCCCTGGCTGACCACGTAGGACGCCGGCGCCAGACCTTCGGCAAGCAACCACTGCGCAATCCCGGCGTTCAAACTGCCGGTGGCCGGGTCTTCCGGCATGCCATCGCCCGAGATGAACGCGCGCACTTCAAACTGCGCGTCATTGCCATCGCGCTCGGGGTGCCATGGCGCGATCACACCGACGGCGAGGCCCAGCATCTGTGAATGATCCGGCTGCAAATCCAGCACCTGCCGGCGGTCCTCGACCATCACCGCCAGCCAGCCGGCACCGTTATCGACCCATTGGGTCCGGACAATCGCGCCTGGCTCCAGCCGCAGTCCACGGCGCACGCGTTCAACCACATCGGCGTCCACCGGCCCTGTCTTGATCAGTGGCGGCGCGAGAAAGGCCAGCTCCGCGCCTTGCCTGCGCACCCGCACCAGACCGACGCCGCACTCCTGAATGATCTCCTCGCCCTTGGGCACGCCACCGGCCTCAAGCCATGCATGGCAGGTGCCCAAGGTCGGGTGACCGGCGAACGGCAACTCGTTGAGGGTGGTGAAGATCCGTACCCGATAGTCGGCGCGAGGGTCGCGCGGTTCGAGGATGAACGTGGTTTCGCTGAGGTTGGTCCAGGTCGCGAACGCCGCCATGCGTTCATCGCTGAGCCTGTCTGCGCCGAACACGACTGCCAACGGATTGCCCTTGAGTGCAACCCGGCTGAAGACATCCACTTGCTTGAAATCGAATGAGCTCATTGCCTGCCTTGGTCTTGAGAGAGTCGAAGAGATTTACTTGGGAATTTCCAGCCCGCGTATCACCGCCGGCCGCGCCAGGAAGCGTTCCAGCACGCGTGTGACATTGGGGAAATCCTTGATGCCCACCAGATCGCCAGCCTCATAGAAGCCGATGAGGTTACGCACCCACGGAAAGGTCGCGATGTCGGCGATCGTATAGCGATCACCCATGATCCAGTCGCGCCCTTGCAGACGGCCATCCAGCACTTTAAGCAGGCGTTTGCTTTCGTCGACGTAGCGGTCACGCGGACGTTTGTCCTCGTAATCCTTGCCAGCAAATTTGTTGAAAAACCCGAGCTGGCCAAACATCGGCCCGATGCCGCCCATCTGGAACATCAGCCACTGGATCGTCTCGTACCGCGCCGCCGACTCCTGCGCCAACAACTGACCGCTCTTGTCGGCGAGGTAAATCAGGATCGCCCCGGATTCGAACAAAGGCAGCGGTTTGTCATCAGGGCCGTGGGGATCGAGGATCGCCGGGATCTTGTTGTTGGGGTTCAGCGACAGAAACTCGGGGGACATCTGATCGTTGGTGTCGAAGCCCACGCGATGGGGTTCGTAAGGCAGACCGATCTCTTCGAGCATGATCGACACCTTGACGCCATTGGGGGTCGGCAAGGAGTAGAGCTGGATCCAGTCCGGGTAGTGGGCCGGCCATTTTCGGGTAATCGGGAACGCGGACAGATCGGTCATGGGAAGCATCCACAGGGAACAGTAAGCGCTGATCATAAAGGAGGAGACGGGTCTTTTGCGTATCAATCTTGCTGATGAACAAGATCAAAACATTGCAGTCTTTCTGTGGCGCCTCTACGTGTACCGTGTCCATAAATCCGCAACATCCTGTCGATAACCTCTGCTCCAACCCATGCAAGGTTACCGGTACATTGCGGCGCACTCGCCGGAATCGAACCAAATGGGCGTCAGAGGACTCTGAGAACTGCCCTTTCGGAAACGGACCGGCCCAACGACATGGAAAACACCCGATGCTGGGAGCTCGTGGTGTAAAGGTTTGTCAGCCTTAACCGAATGCGCTGAAGATCACCTATTCAAATGATGAACCTTTTGAAATTTGCCAATCGCTTCAAGCAACGTGCGTATGTCGTCCTGCCCTCCCTGCTGGCGGTGAGCGCGTTATTCCTTTCCCTGGAGTCCAGCGAGAGCCGCGCCCAACCGGCAGACGGCACGCAGACCCTGGTCTTCCTGCGTCACGCGGAAAAACCCGAGGGCGGCCTGGGCCAGCTCAACTGCCAGGGCCTGAACCGCGCCATTGATCTGGCCACCTTGCTGCCGGAAAAATTCGGCAAGGCCAATTACGTATTTGCGGCTAACCCGACACGTAATGTCGAGGAAGGCGAACTGGATAATTCCTACAGCTACATTCGCCCCCTGATGACCATCAGCCCCAGCGCGATCAAGCTCGGCTTGCCGGTGAACATCAACTTTTCAGCCAACGACACCAGCGACCTCGCCGATGAGTTGCTCCACGACAAGTACCACAACTCGGTCATCTACACCGCCTGGTCCCACGGTTACTTGCCCGAGCTGATCAACAAGGTCGCGGGAGATGCGGTCGGCAAGAAACAAAAGATCACCGAAGACTGGGAATCCAGCGACTACGACTCGCTGTTTGTGCTCACGCTGACCTGGCATAACGGCAAGGCCAGTCTGCAGAGCCATAGCTACAAGCAAGGGCTGGATAATGGGCGGGAGACGTGTCCGACGTAAGCTGTCGATACCCTCCAGGCATTAAAGTTTATAGCGCCTGTCTGGGCCCTATCGCGAGCAGGCTCGCTCCCACATTGGATCTCCGGTGCGACACAGATCCCGTGTGGGAGCGAGCCTGCTCGCGATGGGGCCAGAAAAACCAACATATCACTATCGGTTGATCTGCCGCTCGCGCAGGTACTCAAGAACCGCGCCCTTCTCCCCGGCAAACTCAATCCGCGCGCCCTTCTTTTCCCGCTGAAACGCATACATCGGGTCGTAATACTCACGCAGCAACCCTTCGATCCAGCCCCGGTGCAAATCCACCGTCCCGCTGTTGGCCTGCTCGGCCAGCGCGTCCTCCATCAAGATCAAGAGCCGCCGGTGCCGTTCACCGCCCAGGCGCTTCTGAACGTTGTTCAAGCTTTCCAGCAAGCGCTCGGAAAACAGCGCAAACCCTTCATCGCCGTGCACGCCGATAAACTCCGAACACAAGTCCACGACGTAATCGCGCAAGATCCGTTCGATCCGCCCTTCCAGGCTGTCTTCCAGCCAGACCATCGGATACTGCTGCATGCCTTGAAACAGCGGCAAGGGCAACGCGCAACTGCCGATCGCGCGGCTCTCGTCTTCCAACACAAACTGCTCGATGCCATGGGCGCGCTTCTTCAGCACGTCTACCGCCAGGCGGTTTTCAAAGTCGATATTGGAAGGTTGGCCTTTGGCGCGTTTGCCGAAGCTGGAGCCGCGATGATTGGCGTGACCTTCGAGGTCCAGGCCGTTGCGCAGCTGCGTGAGCACCTCGGTCTTGCCGGTGCCGGTCATGCCGCCCAGCAACACGAAATCACACTGGGCAACGGCCTGATCGACCGTGTCCAGCAAGAAGCTGCGCATGGCCTTGTAGCCGCCGCCGACGCGCGGGTAATCGATGCCGGCCTCGTCCTTGAGCCACTGCTGGACGATCTGCGAACGCAAGCCGCCGCGAAAACAATACAAATAGCCTTCGGGGTGCGCCCGGGCAAACTCGGCCCAGGCCTGGATGCGTTCGGCCTTGATCTCGCCAGACACCAGTTGATGCCCGAGGGTGATCGCCGCTTGCTGGCCGTGTTGCTTGTAGCAGGTGCCGATCCGCTGCCGCTCGTGGTCGTTCATCAGCGGCAAATTGATCACACCGGGGAACGCGCCCTTGTGGAATTCGACCGGCGCGCGGGCATCCAGCATCGGCCGGTCGTTGAGAAAGATGTCGCGGTAATCGGTGAAGTCGATTGACATCAAAACACCTCGACCGCGTGGGTCTGTCGCTCAACCAGCTCACCGATTGGCTCAAGGGACAGGCCCAGTTCGGCGGCCACGCGGAGGAACTGCTCGTTGCCTTCGGGCGTGACGGCAACCAGCAGGCCACCGCTGGTCTGCGGATCGCACAGCACCCGTTTATGCAGTTCCTGCACGCGCCCGACCTTGCTGGCGTAACTGTCGTAATTGCGCAAGGTGCCGCCCGGCACGCAGCCTTGATCGAGGTAATACTCGACACCCGGCAGACGTGGCACACGGTTGTATTCGATGCGCGCAGTCACGTTGCTGCCGTCGGCCATTTCCACCAGGTGCCCGAGTAAGCCGAAGCCAGTGACGTCGGTCATCGCCGTCACGCCGTCGAGCTTGCCGAAACGACTGCCGGGTTTGTTCAGGGTGCACATCCAGTCGCGAGCCAGGCCAATGTCGGCCGTGCGCAACTTGCCCTTCTTCTCGGCGGTGGTAAGGATGCCGATGCCCAGGGGTTTGGTGAGGTAAAGCAGGCAACCGGCGGTGGCGGTGTCGTTGCGCTTCATGTGGCGCTTTTCTACCAGTCCGGTCACCGCCAGGCCGAAGATCGGCTCCGGTGCGTCGATGGAATGCCCACCGGCCAACGGAATGCCCGCCTCGTCACACACTGAACGTCCGCCGCGGATCACTTCCCGGGCAATCTCCGGCGCCAGCACATTCACCGGCCAGCCGAGGATCGCAATCGCCATCAGCGGATCACCGCCCATGGCGTAGATATCGCTGATGGCATTGGTGGCGGCGATGCGGCCGAAATCGAACGGGTCGTCGACGATCGGCATAAAGAAGTCGGTGGTCGAGACCACACCGCGTTCTTCGTCGATCGCGTACACCGCTGCGTCATCGCGCGAGGCGTTGCCGACCCAGAGCCTGGGGTCGAGGTTCTGCGCGCCACTGCCGGCCAGAATCACCTCCAGCACTTGCGGCGAAATTTTGCAGCCACAGCCAGCGCCGTGGCTGTATTGGGTCAGACGAATCGGCTCGCTCATGGGAATACCTCGTGAAGACAATGGGGGCGAGTCTAGCATTGGCGTTCAATCTGAGGCGCAACACCACACGCCTTGTAGCAGCTGCCGAGCAGCGCGAGGCTGCGTTCGGCTGCGAAGCAGCGCGAGGCTGCGTTCGGCTGCGAAGCAGTCGCAAAATCCGCATGTGTGATTCATCGGGCAAACCGTGCATTCAGGATTACGACTGCTACGCAGCTGAACGCAGCCTCGCGCTGCTCGGCAGCTGCTACAGAGCGTCAGTCCGCGTAGCTGACCAAACCGACAATAAAAACCCTGATTTCGTCGATTTTTCATGGAATTGAAATAATTGGCATCTCTTGTGCAAACGTTTGCGAGTCGCTGATGCAGACGTTTTCGCGACATAACCGCGCAAGCCCGAAGAACCGGGCTTTTGATCCGCACGAAAAGGGACTTTTAATGCACCGCACGTCCAGCCGCGTGACTTGCTCGCGCACTCTTGCTGTTTCCTTGCTGCTGGCCAGCGTTACAGGACTACTCAGCAGCACCGTTTTGGCGCAACCCGCGCCCGCCGAAGAATCCGCCCAGGGCGAAACCCTGAGTCCCGAAGCCAGCCCGCCGAAAAAAGGCGTCTACCTGTCGGACTGGTTCAACCAGGATTTGACCGTCATCGGCAGCAAAGACATCAGTTTCGGCCCGCAACCTGCCGACGATATTTACCTGGAGTACGAGTACTTCGGGCGCAAAGGGCCGTTCGAGTTGTACGGCTACATCGACATCCCGAAAATCTTCGACATCGGCAACAGTCACGACAAAGGCGTGTGGGACCACGGCTCGCCGGTGTTCATGGAGCACGAACCGCGGATCTCCATCGACTACCTCGCCGGCCGCAGCCTGGCCATCGGGCCGTTCAAAGAGTGGTACGTGGCGTTCGACTGGATCTACGACCACGGCAGCAACAGCGCCAACCGTGCCAATACGCTGTACAGCGGCCTGGGCACCGACATCGACACCCACTCGCGAGTCAACTTGTCGGCGAACTTCTACGGGCGTTATCAGTGGGAAAACTATGGCGCCAGCAACGAATACTCGTGGGATGGCTATCGCGCCCAGCTCAAATACATCGTGCCGATCAGCAACTTCAGCAACGGCGCGTCACTGACCTACATTGGCTTCACCAACTTCGATTTCGGCTCGGACCTGCACAAGGACAACCCGGCCCGCACCGCCAACGCCACCGTCGCCACTAATGTGTTGCTGTACTCGTTCACGCACTTGCGCTTCACCCTGGTCGGCCGTTACTTCCACAACGGCGGCAACTGGGAGGATGGCAGCGAGTTGAATTTCGGTGACGGTGACTTCCGCGCTCGCTCCAATGGCTGGGGTTACTACGCCGGCATCGGTTATCAGTTCTGAGGCTTGATTGAACCTGGAGGTTGTATGGATGCAATGACGCGTATTTCCCTGGCCTGTGTCGCCCTGCTCGCTTCCACTGCCTGGGCAAGCGAAGCACCGATCCAGCCGAAAGTGATGCTGATCACCATGTTCGCCCCCGAGGCGCAGAACTGGATCGATCGCCTTGAACTCAAGCAGGAAACCCGAGTGCCGGGCCTGTCCGCCGAGTACCCGACCATTCGCTGCAACGCGGCGCAGGTGTGCTTGATGGTCACCGGCATGGGCCAGACCAACGCCGCAGCTTCGACACTGGCCCTGGCCCTGTCGCCGAAATTCGACCTGCGTAAAAGCTACTTCCTGATCGCCGGGATTGCCGGCATCAGCCCGAAACACGGGACCATCGGCACCACCGCGTGGGCGCATTACCTGGTGGAGTTCGGCACCCAGTGGGAACTGGATTCGCGAGATGCACCGAAAGACTGGCCGACCGGCTACATCGGCATCAACACCCAAGGCCCGAACCAAAAACCGCCGCTGGACTACAAGACCGAAGTGTTCGAGCTCAATCCGAAGTTGCAGGCCAAGGCATTCGCCCTGACGCACAAAGTGGAACTGAGCGAGAGCAAGGAATCGGCGGCATGGCGCCTGAAGTACCCCTCGGCGCCGGCCAATCATCTTCCGGTGGTGACGCAGTGCGATACGTTGGCGGGCAACACGTGGTTTTCCGGGACGCGCTTGAGTGAACGTGCCGAGGTCTGGACCAAGCTATTGACCGACGACAAAGGCGAGTACTGCACGACGCAACAGGAAGACAACTCCACCTACGAAGCACTGCTGCGGGCGAGTCGCGAGGGCTTGGTGGATGTGCAACGTCTGGCGGTGGTGCGCGCGGGCTCCGATTTTGATCGACCGGCATCGGGCCAGAGCGAAGTGGACAACCTGCTCAAGTATGCGGATCAGGGCGGGGTTGTGCCGGCGCTGGAGAACCTGTACCGGACGGGGAATCCCTTGGTGCAGGAGATCTTGAACAATTGGTCGGCGTGGGAGAATGGTGTTCCCGAGGTTTGATCTGAAAATACAAGACCCTGTGGGAGCGAGCCTGCTCGCGATAGCGGTGTATCAGGCAACTAAAATGTCGACTGACACTCCGTCATCGCGAGCAGGCTCGCTCCCACATTTTGATTGGGGTTACGGCAACAAAATTACCTTATCGCCAGCCCCTTGATTCACTTCTTCATACCGCTCCAACCCTTCGGCCAATGGCGATTCAAACAACCCTTCCGGCAACGGCAACAACCCCTGATCAAAGAACTTGCCGAACTGATCGAGCATCGCCGCACACGCCTGGACGCCATACAACAACGAATTGATCCCCACCACCGAACCACCCTTGCGATACAACGCCAGCGCCGGCAGGTGCACCATGCCGTCTACCGGCGCCGCGATGATCGCAATGCGGCCGAACGCCGCGAGCGCCGGGACCGAGGCCGGTAGCCAGAAGCCGGTGGTGTCGAAAATCACGTCGGCGCCGCCGGCATACACGGCCTGCACCTGCGCCCCCAGGTCGTCCGGTTTATCCAGTTGCAGCGTCGGATACCCCTGCGCCTGCAGATCCTTGACCTGCTCGGGCCGGCGCGCCGCCGCCAGTACTTGAGCGCCGCGCACCTTGGCCAACGCCAGCGCGGCACTGCCGACCGCCCCGCCACCAATCACCAACAGCCGCGTTCCGACCGTCACCAGACTGCGTTCCAGCGCATCCCACGCCGTGGTGTACGGCACGCCGAGGCTGGCGGCCTGGGCGAAGCTCAGATGGGTGGGTTTGAGCGCCACGCCATTGGCCGGCAGTTTTACAAATTGCGCATGGGAACCGTCGGCAAAAAAACCCAGTTCACGACCGGTACCCCAGACCTCCTGACCGATCAGTGCCTGCGGCCCTTCAACCACCACACCGGCGAAATCCCGGCCGGGGATGCGCGGCAGGGTGGTGTAGGGAAAACGCCCCAGCACGTTCTTCACATCGCTGGGGTTGAGGCCGGCCGCCTTGATCTGGACCAGCACTTCATCAGCGCCGGGAACGGGGGTCGGAACATCGACATAACGCAAGGCCGAGAGGTCGCCGGTCTGGTCGAATTGCAGTGCTTTCATGGGAGTTTCCATCGCATAAAGGAAAGGATTTCAGGAGACCCAGCCAGCCACCAGTTGCCGGCCCATGGGCCACAACTTTTCGCCGGCGAGCATGCCCAGCAGGCCCACCAGGGCAATGGCCGGTGGGGCGGGAGAACGGAAATCCAGTGCGCCGTAGAGCAGGCCGACGCCCAGACCGATGACCAGCGAGATGAGGTAACCCATGACAGACTCCGGGGGCAAACAAGGTATGCCTGAAGTCTAGAGAGCGGTGACGGCGTGCATCGGCCAAGTGCTTCTGAATATCGGCCAAATCGCCAATGCCGGATGCAATGCAAACTGGATAGCAGCCCCTGTGGGAGCGGGCTTGCTCGCGAAGGCCGCGTGTCAGACGCCGAAGATGTCGACTGGCACTCCGCCTTCGCGAGCAAGCCCGCTCCCACAGGGATTCGCCAGCGGCTACAGATCTGCGTCATGGCTGGACGGGGGGTTGGCTCGCGCAGAACTGCGAAGGTGCGACACCCAGTTCCCGGCGGAACATGTCGCTGAAACTGCTCGGCGAATAGCCCAGCTCCCGGGCAATCGCACTGACCGGCACGCCCTGAATCAACTCCGCCGCGGCGGTCGCCAGTTGCACCTGCCGCCGCCATTCGGCGAAGCCCATGCCCAAGCCTTCCTTGAACAGCCGCGCCAGGGTGCGCACGCTGGCACCGGCATTTTCAGCGTGCTGCTCAAAGGGAATGTCCAGCGAGGGCGCGGCCATGACGGCCTGACACAGGTGCATCAGGCGCCGATCGGAATCATCCGGCAACGGGATTTTCAACAGTGAACGCCTGGCTCGCCTAAGCTCCAACAGCGCCAGGCCAACCAGCGCTTCGTAATACTCGGGCGCGCCATCATCGCCCTGCTCCACCAGCCCGACGATCAGCTCTCGCAGCAGCCCGCCGACTTCAATCACCTGAACACTGTCATCCAGCGTGGCCGCCAATGAGGGCCGCAGGTAGATGTTGCGCATCTGCAGGTCCGAGACCACGCGGATGCCATGCGGCACGCCCGGCGGCAGCCACACCGCCCGTTGCGGCGGCACCACCAACGCCTCATGGGGCGTTTCGACCCACATGACCCCGCTCATCGCGTACAGCAATTGGCCCCAGTCGTGCTCGTGGGGCTCGATGTACAAGCCGCGCGGGTAAGTGCGCGCCAGCGGTTGCACAGGCACATCGGTGTCACTCAGGTCTGGCGGGGCGGCAAGGGCCATGGGCAATGATCATTGGGGTTTTCAGGTCTTGCATGGTAACGGGCCACTCACCTTGTCGCTACTGGCGGCCGCCGTCTGACAATCGGAATGAATTTTCCGTTACCCAAACGATCCTTGTATTACCACAGGGAGGAATACGGGCTTTATGAACAACGCAAAACTTTTCGTCATTGAATACACCCTTCATGGCGCGCCAAAGTCTTTCATTATCCGCCTGGACAAAATGGACAACGCGGAGGCTTGGCACTGGGCCAGTTGTGACGCGGGGGTCGGACGAATCCCGCGCTTTGGCCGAGAGAAGGTGCAAAAAACCAGCAAGCCACTAGCGGAAAAATTCGGCATCGAAAATGTGACGTGGCGACCGGCGGGTTGAGCATCACAGGGGGAAGTCACCCAACATTAAAAGTGGAGCCCGAGTGGCTCCACTTCGTGTTGATGAGCTATTTGGCGTGTGCGCACTTGCAGCCCTTGCTCGCACACTCCTCGCCATGTTCGTGGTGCTTGGCGCACGCTTCGCAGCAATAGTGTTTGCCGTGACGCGCTATCGGGTGCTCGCCCAGTTTGCAGGAGCATTTGGGGCAGTCGCAGGTACTTTCACTGTCGATCATGAGTCTGACTCCATGGGTGTGGTCGTCGCGTGCGGCAAATGCGCACCTCACTGATCAGTGTAGGAGCCCCTGTAGCAGCTGCCGAACTCGTGAGGCTGCGTTCGGCTGCGAAGCAGTCGTAAAATCAGGCACCGCGGTGTTTCAGGCAAACCGCGTGCACAGGATTTACGAGGACTCCGTCCTCGGACGCAGCCTCGCAGGCTCGGCAGCTGCTACAGATAAATGTTCGACATGAGTAAAAATCGGGGTTACTCGCTTCGGGTGCTGCTGCGATACATGAACAGCAACGCCAACGCCAGGCACACCATCGCCAGCATCCGGCTGCTCGACAACTCGATCGCCGGGTTACCCAACCAGCCGAAGTTGTCGATCAGCATCCCCATGCCCAACTGCCCTACGATCACTGCCACAGTTGCCACCGCCGTGCCGACCCGCGGCACCGCGCCGACCATGACCATCATGTAGACCACGCCGAACAACGCACCGCTGAGTTGCCATTTCGGCACGTCCAGCAGGCTCACGGCATGGGCCGGTTCGAAAAACAGGATCAGCAACCCGGTGACCACCGCGCCCACCGCGAAGGTCAGCAAACTGCTGCGCAACACGCCGACGGTTTCCCCCAGACGCCCGTTGATCGCCGCCTGGATACTCAACACCGCACCGGCGGCCACGACCACGGCCAACAAAATAATCAGATTCATCATCAACCCCGAGCAATCAGAACAAGTGCCGCGACAATCAGCAGCAACGCCAGCCAACGTTCGCCATTGACCTTTTTGCGGGTGGCGCCAAACCAGCCGAAGTGGTCGATCAACACGCTTTTGCCAACTTGCCCGGAGAGGATCGCGATCATCGTCATCGCGATACCGATGTGCGGCGTGGCCAGGGTCAGCACCACCACGTAGATCGGCCCGAGGAATCCGCCGATCAGTTGCCAACGCGGCAAGGTGTTCAACGCCGGACCTTGTTGCTTGCCGCTGAACAACAACAGCAAAAACAGAATCGCCGAGCCGACGCCGAAGATGCTCAACGTCGCCCATAAGTGTCCGACCTGAACCCCGAGCGGTCCGAGTAAGCCGGCCTCCACGGAAAGGCCCATGCCGGCGAGGATCACCAGAGGCAGCAGCAACAGCCGCAGCCCTGGTTTTGCCGCTGGCGCTGCAGCGATGTCGATTGAAGAAGATTGCATAAGGAAAACCCGCCCGTCAGATGAATACGGCCCCCGTAGGAGCGAAGCTTGCTCGCGAAGGCGTCGTATCAGTCGACATTTTCGGCGTCTGACACGCCGCCTTCACGAGCAAGCTTCGCTCCTACATGGGAGCCGTTGTGGCGTGCATTATCGGCTGGCGATCCTTTGCGATAAAT
Source organism: Pseudomonas sp. LBUM1669 (assembly GCF_059695705.1). Classification (NCBI taxonomy): domain Bacteria; kingdom Pseudomonadati; phylum Pseudomonadota; class Gammaproteobacteria; order Pseudomonadales; family Pseudomonadaceae; genus Pseudomonas; species Pseudomonas sp. LBUM1669. Next base: position 4,242,609 of record NZ_CP166784.1, read on the forward strand.
GGGAGCATCACCACAACACTTTTGCGCAACTCGCACAACAGGATCGATCATGCATGGCCTCAACGAGCTCGGATTCAAATCACTTCGGCTGTTTGTCGCGGTGCTAGACCATGGCAGCTTCTCCGAAGTCGCCCGCCGCGAGGGCCTGGCGCCCTCGTCGATTTCCCGGCAGATCCAGCTGATGGAACAGGCCTTGAACCAGCAATTGCTCTATCGCCACACGCGCGCCGTCACGCCCACCGAAGCAGGACGCATGCTCGGTCATCATGCGCGGCTGGTGCTGGTGCAACTGGAGGAAGCCGAACAGGCCTTGCAGGAACAGCAAAGCGAACCCAGCGGACTGGTGCGGATCAACGCGCCGGTGGTCTTCGGGCAACGGCATCTGACGCCGTGGCTCGGTCAGTTGTGCGAGCGCTATCCGAAACTGCAACTGGATATCCAGCAAACCGACAGCTACGTCGACCCGTTACAGGAAGGCGCCGATTTGCTGTTTCGCATCGGCCCGCTGCACGATTCGAGCATGCAGGCGCGGATCCTGGCGCCCCATCGCTTTCAAGTCGCGGCCAGCCCGGCCTACCTCAAACGTCATGGCACGCCGCAACACCCTGAAGAACTGGCGGCGCATCAATGCCTGGCCTACAAGGGCGTGACCGGCCAGCAGCGCTGGTTCTTCCGCAAAGAACCGCAGGACTGGACGCCCTACTCCGTCAAAGGGCCGATCACCGGCAACCACGCCGACACGCTCACGCAAGCCGCCGAACAGGGCCTGGGGCTGGTGATGTTTCCGTCGTGGTTGATTGGTGAGGCGGTGCGCAACGGCACGCTGGTGCCGGTGCTGGGGGAGTATCAGGTGTCGAACAGCCTCGAACCGCAGCAGATTGCGGTGCTGTGGCCAGGCAGCCGACGGTTGTCGGTAAAGGTGCGCACGGTGATTGATTTCTTCGTTGAACGCTTTGGAACGGTGCCTTACTGGGACAGGCCCTGACTCCACATAACCTTGTGGGAGCGAGCCTGCTCGCGAAAGCGGTGTGTCACGTATACGAATTGTTTCCTGTAGGAGCCAGGCTTGCCGGCGAAGGCGCCCTCAAGAACGCCTTCGCCGGCAAGCCTGGCTCCTACAGTTGGGTAGACGCTGTCAGATCCGGAACTGGCCGACCAGTTTGCCCAGGCGCTGACCAAGATCAGCCAGGCTGCGCGAGGTTTGGGCACCGAGTTGGGTTTCGTCGGCGACGTTGTCCACCGCCACGGCGATTTGATGCACGCTGCGGTTGATCTCTTCGGCCACGGCGGTTTGCTCTTCAGCCGCACTGGCGATTTGCGCGTTCATCGAGTTGATGGTGCCGATCAGCTGGGCCATGGTGTCCAGCGATGCGCCGGCCTCATTGGCCTGGGCCGAGGTGCCGTCACCCGCTTCGCTGGAGCGACGCATCGCTTCCACTGCCGATTGGGTCCCGGCCTGCAAGCGGTCGATCATGCCCTGGATTTCCTGGGTGCTGATCTGCGTGCGACTGGCCAGCGCCCGCACTTCGTCAGCCACCACCGCAAAACCACGACCCGCTTCACCGGCACGCGCGGCTTCAATGGCAGCGTTCAGCGCCAACAGGTTGGTCTGTTCGGCAATCGAACGAATCACCCCGAGCACGCTGACAATCGACGACACATCCTTTTGCAGGCTGTCGAGGGACACGCCGCTGCTGCGAATGTCGTCCACCAACGCATGAATCTTCACAATGCTGCCGGCTACCACGCGCTTGGCGGCCTGGCCTTCTTCGTCGGTTTGCTGGGCAGCCACCGCCGCGTTTTGCGCGCTTTTCGCTACTTCCTGGGCCGCCGCCGACATTTCATTGATCGCCGTGGCGACCTGATCGGTTTCGTGACGCTGACGCTCCATCGCCTGATCCGAGCGCTGGGCCTGATCGGAGACCTGATTCACCAGGCCGGTCAGTTGCGAGGTCATTTCGGTGATCTGGCGCACCAGGCTGTGGATCTTGTCGACGAAGCGGTTGAACGAGCCGGCCAGTTCGCCGAGTTCGTCCTGGCTGGTGATGGTCAGGCGACGGGTCAGGTCGCCCTCGCCCGCCGCGATGTCATCGAGGTTGGCTTTCATCAGGTTCAGCGGACGCAGAATGGTATTGGCCAGCAGCATCCCGATCGCCGCGATCACCAGCAGCATCACCACCGCGATACCGGCGATGGTCAGCACCACGCCTTCCATCCGCTCCTGCACCTTGGCCTGGACCAGCGCAACTTGTGCTTCGATACCGTCGAGGTTCACCGACGTACCGACCGCCATGTCCCACTTCGACAGGTATTCGGTGTAGCCGAGTTTCGGCACCAGCACTTGAGTGTTGCCGGGCAGCGGCGAGCTGTATTGCAGGTAGTGGGTGCCGTCCTTGGCGACTTTCACCAGGTCTCGGTTGACGTAGACGCCATTCGGATCGCGGTTGTCCTTGAAACTCTGGCCCACGCCGTCCGGGCTGTTGGCCTTGAACAGGCGCACAGTGTTGGAGTCGTAGCCGAAGAAGTAGCCGTCCTTGCCGTAGGTGATGCTCGACAACAGCTTGATCACCTGCGCCCGCGCCGCGTCATCGCCAGGGGCGGCCGCGTCGTAAAGCGGTTTGATCGTGGTCATGGCCACGGCCACGTAGCTTTGCAGGGTGGCCTTGGCATCGCTGAGCAGGCGCTGGCGGGTTTCCTCGACTTCCTTGCGCGCCTGTTCCTGCAGAATGAACAGCGTGGTCAGGCTGATGACCAGCGCAAAGAGCAACACCGGGAGGACGGCAAGGGACAGGACTTTAGCCTTCAGGCTCATGCGCATGACGGTTCACTCTTTTGATTTTGTTGGCGTGGTTAAAGGCTTTAACGGCACGCCGAACCAAAAGTTGAATTGCCGGGACGCAGAGTCCCCCTGTGGGAGTGAGCCTGCTCGCGATTGCGGTGTGCCAGTCGACCTTTTTATAACTGACACGGCGCAATCGCGAGCAGGCTTCACTCCCACAGAGGGGATAGGTGTTTTTAGAGGACCATCGCCGCGACCCAGCCGAACGCCAGCAGCGGCAGGTTGTAATGCAGGAATGTCGGGACCACGGTGTCCCAGATGTGGTGATGCTGGCCATCAATGTTCAGACCAGAAGTCGGGCCCAGCGTCGAATCAGAGGCCGGCGAACCGGCGTCACCCAACGCACCGGCCGTGCCGACGATGCACACGATCGCGATCGGGCTGAAACCCAGTTGCACGCACAAAGGCACGAAAATCGCCGCCAGAATCGGCACGGTGGAAAACGACGAACCGATGCCCATGGTCACCAGCAAGCCGACCAGCAACATCAACAGCGCGCCGACCCCTTTGCTGTGCCCGATCCACGAGGCCGACGCTTCCACCAGCGTTTGCACCTGGCCGGTGGCTTTCATCACTTCGGCGAAACCCGAGGCGGCGATCATGATGAAGCCGATCATCGCCATCATCTTCATGCCTTCGGTGAACAGGTCATCGGTGTCGCGCCACTTCACGATGCCCGACACCGAAAAGATCAGGAACCCCGCCAGCGCACCAATGATCATCGAGTCAAGCAGCAGCTGAATGATGAACGCCGCCGCAATGGCCACACCGGCGACCATCAGGCTCAGCGGGTTGTACGCCACTGCGACTTGCTCCACCTTCTCGATCTTTTCCAGGTCGTAAACGCGTTTCTTGCGGTAGCTGATAAACGCTACCGCAAGGCCCACGACCATGCCCAACGCCGGAATGCCCATGGCATGGGTGACGTTGATGCCGCTGATGTCGACGCCGCTGCGCGCAACGTTGGCCAGCAGGATTTCATTCAGGAAGATATTGCCGAAGCCCACCGGCAGGAACATATACGGCGTGATCAGGCCGAAGGTCATGACGCAGGCGATCAAGCGGCGATCCAGTTGCAGCTTGGTCAGCACATATAAAAGCGGCGGCACCAGCAGCGGAATAAATGCGATATGTATCGGCAGAATGTTCTGCGAAGCGATGGCCACCACCCACAGCAAGCCGATCAGCAGCCACTTGACCTGACCGCCACCGCTGGCGTGTTGGCGATCCACCATCAGCAGGGCTTTGTCCGCCAGGGCATGGGCCAGGCCGGACTTGGCAATCGCCACGGCGAACGCGCCGAGCAAAGCGTAGGACAACGCGACCGTCGCCCCGCCGCCGAGGCCGCTATTAAAGGCTTTCAGGGTGGCGTCGATGCCCAGGCCACCGGTCAAGCCACCCACCAGGGCGCCGACAATCAGCGCGATCACTACGTGCACGCGGGACAGGCTGAGGACCAGCATGACGCCGACCGCGGCTATTACAGCATTAATCATCGTTACCTCAAGCCAAGCGAAATGAGCTCAGCCGGCAGTCTGCGAAGAGCCGCCAGCGGATTGAAGAATGGGTTTTATTAGAGGGCGCGCACTGTGCCGCAGAGTCGGCCCGGTGTCAAAGCGCGTGGTCGGTGACGATGTGTAACAACTTAGGGTGACCTCTGGCGAGGGAGCTTGCTCCCGCTCTACTGCGCAGCAGTCGCAATTGAGCCTATGCGGTGCATCTGACAAACCGTTATCTCAGGTTTTGGGGGCGCTTCGCACCCCAGCGGGAGCAAGCTCCCTCGCCACTAGTGCCCATTTGTCCGATGGCATAAAGAAAGCCGAATGACGGCCGTTACAGTGCAGAGTCTCAGATAAATATCGAATAAGGACGTCCCTCCATGTTGCTCAGACAACTTTCCATCCAATGGAAGATCACCCTGCTGGCCGGGCTTTGCCTGGCAGGCATCGTGACCCTGCTGGTGGGTCTTTCGCTGTATCGCATGGAGCACAGCTCCGAGATGGTGAAAGCCTCGAGCATGGAGATGCTCACCGAAGCCGCTCAGGCCCGGATCGAATCCCAGGGTGAAAACCAGGCGCTGGTGATTCGTCAGCAGTTCATGGACGCCTATCAATACGGCCATGGCTTTTCGCGCCAGGTGCTGTTCCTGCGCGATCAGGCGGAAAAGCGCTTTCTGGACGCCTTCGACCTGCGTGAAGACCTGACCCGCCAAGTCAAGTCGGCGCTGCAAGCCAATCCGGAATTGCTCGGCCTGTCCCTGGTGTTCGAAGCCAATGCGCTGGACGGCAAGGATGATCTGTTCGCCGGCCAGGCCGAGTTGGGCAGTAACGACAAGGGTCGCTTTGCCCTGTACTGGTCGCAACCGACGCCGGGGAAAGTGACCTCCATGGCACTGCCGGAAAGCGACATGGCCGACACCAACGCCGGTCCCAGCGGCGAGCCGGCCAACGCCTGGTTCACTTGCCCGCGCACTACGCTCAAGCCGTGCGTGATCGAACCGTATTTCTATGTGATCGACGGCCAGAACGTGCTGATGACCAGCATCGTGTTCCCGCTGATGGTCAACGGCAAAGTCATCGCGTCGCTGTCGGTGGACATCAACCTCAACAGTTTGCAGGCCATGAGTCAGGGCGCAAGCAAAAAGCTCTACGACGGCCAGACCCGCGTCAGCATCATCAGCCCGGTCGGCTTGCTTGCCGGTTACAGCGCGGATGCCAGCAAACTCAGCCAGCGGCTGGACGCCGTGGACAAGACCAACGGTGCCGAGCTGATTCGCATGCTCGCCACCAGCAGCAAAACCGAAAGCCTGCACAGCAACCAGCAACTGAAAGTGCTGTCGCCGTTCCAGCCGATTCCCGGTGGAAAATCCTGGGGCGTGTTGCTCGACGTGCCGGAAAAAGTCCTGGTCGGCCCCGCCGAAACCCTGAAAAACCAACTCGATGACAGCAATAGAAGCGGCACCCTGGTTGAACTCGGCCTCGGTGTGCTGGCCGCGCTGCTGGGCTTGCTGCTGGTGTGGCTGATGGCGCACAGCGTGACCAAACCGATCCTCGGCGTGGCGCGCATGCTTGAAGACATCGCCAGCGGCGAAGGCGACCTGACCCGGCGCCTGGCTTACGACAAGCAGGATGAACTCGGCCAGTTGGCCGGCTGGTTTAACCGCTTCCTCGACAAGCTGCAACCGATCATCGCCGAAGTGAAACGCTCGGTGCAGGACGCCCGTAGCACCGCGGACCAGTCCTCCGCCATCGCCACGCAGACCAGCGCCGGCATGGAGCAGCAATACCGTCAGGTCGATCAGGTCGCCACCGCATCCCACGAAATGAGCGCCACCGCCCAGGACGTCGCCCGCAGTGCCGCACAAGCCGCCCAGGCGGCGAAGGATGCCGATCAAGCGACTCGCCGGGGCCTGACCGTCATCGGCCAGACCACTACCAGCATCGACAACCTCGCCGCCGACATGAGCGCCGCCATGGTGCAAGTGGAAGGCCTCGCGGCCAACAGCGAGAAAATCGGTTCGGTACTGGAAGTGATTCGCGCCATCGCCGAGCAGACCAACCTGCTGGCCCTCAACGCCGCGATCGAAGCGGCCCGTGCCGGTGAAGCCGGCCGTGGTTTTGCCGTGGTCGCCGATGAGGTGCGCAACTTGGCTCGACGTACCCAGGAGTCGGTTGAAGAAACCCGTTTGGTGATTGAGCAGTTACAGAGCGGCACGCAGGACGTGGTCGGCTCGATGAACAACAGCCATCGCCAGGCGCAAGGCAGCGTCGAGCAAGTGGGCCAAGCGGTGACGGCGCTGCGCCAGATTGGTGAGGCGGTGACGGTGATCAGCGACATGAACCTGCAAATTGCCTCTGCGGCCGAAGAGCAGAGCGCGGTGGCCGAGGAGATCAACAGCAACGTGGCGACGATTCGCGATGTGACGGAGTCGCTGTCGGGACAGGCGAATGAATCGGCGCGGGTGAGTCAGTCGCTTAATAGCCTGGCGAATCAGCAGCAGAGTTTGATGGATCAGTTTCGCGTTTAACGCAGTTATCGCGGCCACTGAAGATCAAAATGTGGGAGTGCGCCGGCTCCGGGCGGCGATCCGACGATAGCGGTGTGTCAGGCAACAGAGATGTCGACTGATACCCCGCTTTCGCGAGCTGGCTCACTCCTACAGGGATACTCAGCGTTTGGGCAGTTTGATTAGCACTTTCAAGCCGCCCCACTCGCTTTCCTCCAACCTCATCACCCCGCCCCACGTGTCGACGATGTCGCGCACAATCCCCAACCCCAACCCGTGCCCATCCGTCTGTTCATCCAGCCGTGTCCCCCGGCTGAACACCTCGGCACGCTGGTCTTCAGGAATCCCCGGCCCATCATCTTCCACGCTTAACTCAAACCCCTCAGCCGTCTCGACCACGCTCAAGCGAACCTCGGCATCCGCCCATTTGCAGGCGTTATCCAAGAGATTACCCAGCAGTTCGAGCAAATCCTCGCGATCCCACGGCAGCTGCAAACCGGTCGGTACGCGATAGCTCAGGTCCAGGTGCTCGCCGTGAATCATGTTCAACGTCGCCAACAACCCCGGCAGTTCCCCATCGCAATCAAACAACGCCCCCGGCAGCGCATCACCGGACAAGCGGGCGCGATTGAGTTCGCGATTGAGTCGCTGCTGCACTTGCTCAAGCTGCGCCTTGAGGAGCTTTCGCAGCTCGGGATGAGCGTCGAACTTCTCGCTGGAAGCCACGCTCAGCAACACGGCCAACGGCGTTTTCAGCGCGTGCCCAAGGTTGCCCAAGGCGTTGCGCGAACGCTTGAGGCTGTCTTCGGTGTGAGCCAGCAGATGGTTGATCTGCGCCACCAGCGGCTCCAGTTCCACCGGCACCTGGTCGTCGAGTTGCGAACGCTGGCCCTGTTGCAACTGGGCGATTTGCTCGCGGGCTTTTTCCAGGGGACGCAAGGCGCGGCGCACGGTGATCCGTTGCAGTAGCAGAATCAGCAGCAACCCCGCCAGCCCGAGGCCCAGGCCGACCTGTTGCATGCGCCGGAAGCTCGCGCGCACCGGCGTGTAGTCTTGCGCCACACTGATCGAAATCGACTGGCCGAGCCGCCGATAATCCGAACGCAGCACCAGCAATTGCTGGCCTTCCGGCCCTAGCTGCAAATTGCTGTGCAGGCCCGGATGGTCAAGACGCGGCAGCTCCTGATCCCACAGCGAACGGGAACGCCAGTGACTGTCGGCAAAATCGATGCGGAAGTAATGCCCGGAAAACGGGCGCTGATAGGCCGGCGACAAATGCCGTTCATCCAGCTGCAAGCCTTGCGGTCCGCGCACCAGCGCCACCAGCAAGTCTTCGCTGTCGTTACGTAACCCCGCTTCGAGGTAGCGCTGCAGCCCCATTTCGAACAACCACAGACTGGTTTGCGCCAGCACCAGACCGACGACCACCATCACGCTGATCAGCCCCAGACTCAAGCGGCGCTGGATCGACCTCACTGGGCTTGTCCGCCGAACAGGTAACCCTGGCCGCGACGGGTTTCGATCACGCTGCGCCCGAGCTTGCGCCGCAGGTGGTTGACGTGAACTTCGAGCACATTGGAGTCGCGCTCGGTTTCACCGTCGTAGAGGTGTTCGGCGAGGTGGCTTTTGGAGAGGATCTGCTCGGGGTGCAGCATGAAATAGCGCAGCAGGCGAAACTCGGCGGCCGTCAGCTGGATGTCGGCACCGTCGCGAGTCACGCACTGACGACCTTCATCCAGGTGCAGCCCCGCCGCCTTGAGCGTCGGCTGGTTGGCCTGGCCGTGTGAGCGACGCAACAACGCCTGAACCCGCAGGTGAAGCTCTTCGGGGTGGAACGGTTTGGTCAGGTAATCGTCGGCACCGGCCTTGAGGCCTTCGATGCGCTCGGCCCAGGAACCGCGTGCCGTGAGGATCAGCACCGGCGTCGCCAGACCACCGGCCCGCCATTGCGCCAACACCTCAAGGCCCGGCAACCCCGGCAGGCCGAGGTCGAGGATGATCAGGTCATACGGCTCGCTGCTGCCCTGATACACCGCGTCGCGGCCATCGGCCAGCCAGTCCACGGCATACCCCTGCCGGTTGAGGCCGGCCATCAATTCGTCGGCCAGCGGCACGTGGTCTTCCACCAGAAGCAAACGCATCGATCAATCTTCCTTGTCTTTCAGTAAACGGCCAGTGGCGGCTTCGATGTCCAATTCACGGACCACCCCTTCGGTGGTCAGCAGCTCGACTTCATAAATGTAGACGTCATGTTTCTCTTCAAGCTCGGCTTCCAGCAGTTTGGACCCGGGATACAGGTCTAGCGCCTGCTGCAAGAGCTGTTCAAGCGGCAGAATCACGCCTTGCTGGCGCAAGCGCAGGGCTTCGTCCTGATCGAGGTCGCGGGCCATGACGACCGAGCAGAACGCCAGCAGCACCAGCGCCCTGCGTGAAAATGAACACACCTTCATTACGTATCCTGATGATCCTTGAGAACCTGCCCGCTGACAGCGTCTAATTCCAGGTCCCACTCAATGCCTTGTGGGTCGCGCAGCTCAACCTGATAGATGTACTTGCCGTACTCTTCTTCCAGCTCGGTTTCGGTGATTTTGGCACCGGGATGTTTTTCCAGAGCGGTGGCGTTGAGCTTCTCGAAAGACACAATGGTACCAGCGTCGCGCAGCCGAAGGGCTTCGTCGGGGCCCAAGTCACGAGCGTGGGCGAAGCTGGCGGTCAAGGTGAGGATGGACGCGGTGAACAGGGCAGTCAGGGTTTTCATGGGGTGTCTCCGTATTTTTTATGTGTTGCCTACGGGGAGCACCTTAGCGGGCTGAACTTAACTGAAACTGAATTGCCATCATTGGTCATGACAACGAGGCATCACTGATCAACACAAACCCTGTGGGAGTGAGCCTGCTCGCGATGGCGGATTGACATTCAACAGTGATGCCGACTGACACGACGCCATCGCGAGCAGGCTCACTCCCACAGTGTGAATTTGTGGTGTTGCCCGACCTGTTTATAATCCCATCCGCTTGCCCGACATCGAGACCGGTATGACCGCCATCCACATCAAGTTCCCTTCCCTGACCCTCAAGGCCGGCCCGCGTGCCTTGGCGCGCATCCGTGAAAACGGGTTGAGCGCCGCCGATGTCGGCACGTTGCCGGGTGCTGCCGGTGGGCCAAAGGCGTTGGGGATTCAAGGTCTGGACCTGGCGTTGTTTGGCGAATGGCTGCCGGCCGCACCGCGTGAGCGTTCGCTGATCGGTGCGTCGGTGGGTTCCTGGCGCTTCGCCAGCGCCTGTCTGCCGGACGCCGCCGAAGGCATTCGGCGCCTCGGCCAGCTGTACACCGAGCAGAATTTCGACAAGGGCGTGACCATGGCGCAAATCAGCCAGAGCTCCCGGCGCATGCTCGATGAACTGCTCGACGGTCGCGATGCGTCGATTCTGGACAACGCCCATTACCGCCTGAACATCATGGTGGTCAAAAGCCACGGCCTGCTCGCGGACGATCATCGCGGCCGTCTCGGGCTGGGTTTGTCGTCGGTGATCGCCGACAACCTGCGTGGTCGCGCGCGACTGTCGCGGCACTTCGAACGGCTGATCATCCACGACCCGCGCCTGGCGCCGCCGGTCCATGCACTCAACGATTTCCCGTCGCGCTTCGTCGCGCTGAATGTCGGCAACCTGCGTCAGGCCCTGCTCGCGTCGGGCTCGATCCCGATGGTGATGGAAGGCGTGCGTGACCTGCCGGGCGCAGGTGCGGGGACGTTTCGCGATGGCGGCCTGCTGGACTATCACCTCGACCTGCCCTACAGCGGCAACGACATCGTGCTCTATCCGCATTTCACCGACCGGGTCATTCCCGGCTGGTTCGACAAGACCCTGCCGTGGCGCCGAGCCTGCCCGGCGCGGTTGCAGGATGTTCTGCTGCTGGCGCCGTCGAAGGACTACCTGGCGCGCCTGCCCTACGGCAAGCTTCCGGACCGCAACGACTTCAAGCGCTTCATGGGCGATGCCGCGAGCCGGCAGAAATACTGGCGTACAACGATGGACGAAAGCCGTCGCCTGGGCGACGAGTTCCTCGAACTGGCCGCCAATGGTCGCCTCGGCGAGCGCTTGCTGACCCTTTAGTCAGTGTTTTGCCCGGCGCTCTGGTAAACTCGCCGCCTGCCCACATCGCCGCGGCGATCGCCACCTGACAGAGCTGAAAATCACTGTGGAAATCTTCAAAGAGTTTACGTTCGAATCCGCCCACCGCCTGCCTCACGTACCGGAAGGCCATAAATGCGGCCGCTTGCACGGTCACTCGTTCAAAGTGGCGATTCACTTGAGCGGCGACCTCGATCCGCACACTGGCTGGATCCGCGACTTCTCGGAAATCAAGGCGATCTTCAAGCCGCTCTACGAGCGCCTCGACCACAACTACCTGAACGACATTCCCGGCCTGGAAAACCCGACCAGCGAAGTGCTGGCCAAGTTCATCTGGAAGGAACTCAAGCCCCTGCTGCCGGAACTCAGCGCGATCCGTATCCACGAGACGTGCACCAGCGGCTGCATCTATCACGGCGAGTAAACCGCTCTAAAGGACAACACAATTCCCCTGCAGGAGCGAGCCTGCTCGCGATAGCGGCCTGTCAGTCACATTGATGCTATGTGTGCCGACGCTATCGCGAGCAGGCTCGCTCCCACAAGGGGCAATGCGTTTCGTCAGTGATACAAAAAACAGCCTTCATTGGCTGTTTTTTTATGCCTATGCTTTTTGGCTCGAACACGCCAAGAGGACACCCCCATGAGGACTGACTGGCCGCTGGCTCAGACCTATCGTTTCAACGGGCACTCCGTTCGTTACGCCGTGCGTGGCGACGGCCCGCCGCTGGTGTTTGTGCACGGCACGCCCTTCTCGTCTTACGTGTGGCACCGCATCGCTCCGCACTTCATCGCCACCCACCGGGTGTATTACTTCGACCTGCTGGGTTATGGGCAATCGGAGATAATCACCGGCGACGTTTCGCTTGGGGTGCAGAACGATCTGTTGGCGAGCTTGCTCGATCACTGGGGCCTGGCGCGGCCGGACGCGGTGGCTCACGACTTCGGCGGCGCCACTGCGCTACGCGCGCACCTGCTGAACGGCAAGGATTACCGCAGCCTGACATTGATTGATCCGGTGGCGCTGACGCCCTGGGGTTCGCCGTTCGTGCAGCATGTGCGCCAACATGAAGCGGCGTTCAGCGGACTGCCCGATTACATTCAGCGGGCCATTGTGCCGGCCTATATTCGCGGGGCGATCAAGCGCGACATCCCCGATGAAGAGCTCGATCCGTATGTGCAGCCGTGGCTGGGCGATCCTGGGCAAGCGGCGTTCTATCGGCAGATTGCGCAGATGGATGAGCGTTACACCCGCGAGGCCGAAGGGCTGTACCCGACGGTGCGTTGCCCGGTGCAAATTCTGTGGGGCGAGGAGGATCAGTGGATTCCCATCGAGCGCGGACGGGCGCTGCATCAGATGATCGCCGGCTCGCAGTTTCATCCCGTCCCGAATGCCGGACATCTGGTGCAGGAAGATGCGCCCGAGGCCATCGTCGCGGCTTTACTGCGGTTCCTGCCCTTAATCCAATCCCCCTGAAGAAACCGAATCCCCTGTGGGAGTGAGCCTGCTCGCGATTGCGGTGTGTCAGGCAATGTAGATGTCGACTGATACACCGCAATCGCGAGCAGGCTCGCTCCCACATGGGTTCTGTGTTCTGTCGGGTGCACCGCTTTTGTGCCCTCCCCCGCGTCAATCCCGCCGCTCGACTATACCTAACGAAGCCATCCCCCCTTTGGCACGACCACTGCAACCCTCCCGCGTCACCCATTCAGCAAGGAACGCCACATGACGCAAAAAGATCCGGGCAACGATTACCCCCTCAGCGAAGTGCCGATGCATGCCCGCAAGGGCCTCGCCTCCACGGCCATGGTGCTGCTGGGGTTCACCTTTTTCACGGCCACCATGTTCGCCGGCGGCAAGCTCGGCGTGGCGTTCGGTTTTGGCGAGATGATGGCGGTGATTATCGTCGGCAATCTGCTCTTGGGAATCTACGCCGCAGGCCTGGGTTACATCGCCTTCAAGAGCGGTCTCAATTCGGTGCTGATGGGGCGTTTTTGCTTCGGCGAGGTCGGCAGCAAGCTCAGCGACTTGATCCTCGGCTTCACCCAGATCGGCTGGTATGCCTGGGGCACGGCCACGGCCGCCGTGGTGCTGGGCAAGTATTTCGAACTGAACGAGGGCACCGTTCTGGGCCTGATGGTGCTGTTCGGCCTGGTGTTCTGCGCGACCGCGTATGTCGGTTATCGCGGGCTGGAGATTCTGTCGTACATCGCGGTGCCGGCCATGATGTTGCTGCTGATGCTGTCGATGTGGGTCGCCACGGTAAAGGTCGGCGGGCTCGATGGGCTGCTCGCGGTGGTCCCGACAGGAACGCTGGACTGGTCGACCGCGATTACCCTGGTCTTCGGCACCTTCGTCAGCGGCGCCACCCAGGCGACCAACTGGACGCGCTTCTCCCGTTCCGCCCGGGTCGCGGTGCTGGCGAGCCTGATCGGCTTCTTTATCGGCAACGGCCTGATGGTGTTGATCGGCGCCTACGGGGCCATCGTCTACCAGCAACCGGACGTGGTCGAAGTGCTGCTGTTGCAAGGTTTCGCCATGGCCGCAATGGCCATGTTGCTGCTCAACATCTGGAGCACCCAGGACAACACCATCTACAACTTCTCCGTCGCCGGCTGCAACCTGCTGCGCACCGATCGTCGCAAAACCGTGACCCTGGCAGGCGCAGTGATCGGTACTTTGCTCGCGCTGCTGGGGATGTACGATCTGCTGGTGCCTTATCTGATCCTGCTGGGCACGGTGATTCCGCCGATAGGCGGCGTGATCATGGCGGATTTCTTCTTCCGCTATCGTGGTCAATATCCTCGTCTGGCCGATGCTCGATTGCCGGCGTTCAACTGGCCCGGTTTGACCGCCTATGCCGTCGGCACTGTCGCCGCGTTCAGCTCGCCCTGGATCGCGCCACTGGTAGGGATTGCCGCTGCCGCGCTAACGTATGTGCTATTGACCAGCGTACTGGGTGCCCGTGCCGCTGAAGCTCCCTTACAAGATCTATAAAAGGATTCGCCTGATGCACATCATCAACGCCCGCCTGCGCAACCAAGAAGGCCTGCATGAGTTGCACCTGGAAAACGGCCTGATCCGCACCATCGCCCGTCAGACCGAAGCCCCGACCCTGGGCCCCGACGACCTCGACGCCGGCGGCAACCTGGTGGTGCCGCCCTTCGTCGAGCCGCACATTCACCTCGACGCGACCCTCACCGCCGGCGAGCCACGCTGGAACATGAGCGGCACGCTGTTCGAGGGCATCGAGTGCTGGGGCGAACGCAAGGTGACCATCACCGAGGAAGACACCAAGACCCGCGCCAAGAAAACCATCCAGACCCTCGCCGCCCACGGCATCCAGCATGTGCGCACCCACGTCGACGTCACCGACCCGCAACTGACCGCGCTCAAGGCGATGCTCGAAGTGCGTGAGGAAAGCCGTCACCTGATCGACCTGCAAATCGTCGCGTTCCCGCAAGAAGGCATCGAGTCCTACCGCAATGGACGCGAGTTGATGGAAGAAGCGATCCGCATGGGCGCCGATGTGGTCGGGGGCATTCCACATTTCGAATACACCCGCGATCAGGGCGTCAGCTCAGTGAAGTTTCTGATGGACCTGGCCGAGCGCACTGGCTGTCTGGTGGACGTGCATTGCGACGAAACCGACGACCCGCATTCGCGCTTTCTGGAAGTGCTGGCCGAAGAAGCCCGCAGCCGCGGCATGGGTTCGCGGGTGACCGCCAGCCATACCACAGCGATGGGTTCTTATGACAACGCCTACTGCGCCAAACTCTTCCGCCTGCTCGGGCATTCGGGGATCAGTTTTGTCTCCTGCCCCACCGAAAGCATCCACCTGCAAGGGCGCTTCGACACTTTCCCGAAACGCCGCGGCGTGACCCGGGTCAATGAGTTGCTGGAAGCGGGGATGAACGTGTGCTTCGGCCAGGATTCGATTGTTGACCCGTGGTATCCGCTGGGTAACGGCAACATACTGCGGGTGCTGGAAGCGGGGCTGCATATCTGCCACATGCTGGGGTATCGCAACCTGCAAAGTGCGCTGGACCTCGTCACCGATAACAGCGCCAAGGCCATGAACCTTGGGGACCGTTATGGACTGGAGGCCGGACGGCCGGCGAATTTGCTGATTCTGTCGGCGGACAGCGACTACGAGGTGATTCGCAGCCAGGGGTTGCCGCTGTATTCGGTGCGCGATGGCAAGGTGTTGATGAAGCGGACGATGCCGGTGGTGGAATGGGCGGACACGCTCTGAATTTTCGCTGACTGGGCAGACCTCATCGCGAGCAGGCTCGCTCCCACAGGGGGGCGAGGCGATCACAAAACCCCTGTGGGAGTGAGCCTGCTCGCGATAGCTATCTCACAATCAACCCATCAACCGAGCCGTGCCGAACAGCCTGACCCGACTCAATTCCCCCTCCCATTCCTCCAACAAAATTGGCGCCGTGCCGCCCGGCATGACGACTTTCACCTCACCCGCCGCCACCCAACCCACCCGCCACGCCGCGCACGCTACCGCACTGGCGCTGGTGCCTGACGACGCCGTTGGCCCTTCCCCACGCTCAAACACCCGTGCCACCAAGCGCCCCTCGGACTCAAGCATCGCCCATTGCAAATTCACCCCCGCCGGACACGGCTGCCCTGCCCCGGCTGGCGCGGCATAGGCGATACGCATCAAGCCTTGTGCCAAGGGCGATTCCCGCATCTGCTCATTGCTTGGCAACGCGTCGGCGTTCGTCTGCAGCGTCACGCAATGGGGATTGCCGATACGCACAAACTGGCTGCGGTTCCAGGCAGGATCAAGCGCTGACAACGGCCGCACATGGCTGACTTCGCGCTCGTTCAGCGTCACGCGATCAACCTCGAACGCGCCCACCGCGAGCGGCCCGAACGACGGTTTGCCCAAATCCAGCCAGAACCCTTGTACACCGTCGACTTCGGCGGCTTCCACGGTGGTTTCCACCGGCGAAACCGCATCGCGCTTGTCGTGATGAACCCGCAGCAGGCACCCCTGCTCCTTGGGCATCAATCCTTGCTCGCTGAGCGCTTGCGAAAAAATCGTCAGCCCATTGCCACTGCGCTCGGCCAAGGTGCCGTCGGTATTGACGATCAACAGATCAAAGGGCGGCGACGACTGGAACGGCCCGACCAGCAGACCGTCGCAGCGATGGTCTTTGCTGCCCGTTGGCTGCGAACCGGGCGCCCAACTACAGAACGCCTCGATGGCGGCCGATGCCCAGTGCTCGCGGATCTGCGCAGCGTCGCTGGCCTGGTCCGGCAAATCGATACCGCGACCGCGCACCTCGCCGGGTGACACAACCGCGTAGATATTGCCTCGAGCATCGTAGAACGGCGTCATGGATCGGTCCTGAGTCAGCCTGAAAAGAGCCTGTACTGTAGGCGTCAACGTCTTGCGATGAAACACCGCCCCGGCGTCACGCCAAACGTTCGCCGGAACATCGCAATGAGCGCACTGCCGCGACGCAAGACATTCGCCAGGCGTTGCCGGCGCTACGTGCCCGGGGTCTTTTCGAGCTTATGCAGACACGCGACCCGCTAATTCGGGCGTTGTGCGAGCACGAGCAGGCCGTTCCTCCAGTCACTCAGTTATAAATCCATCGCCGCTTATTGCGAACAAGTCTGCCAAACCTGTCAGTTATGACAGCAGACAAGCCCTCGCGCGCGGGCCAGAGTGAAGCTCTGGATTCACGTTCGGAGGAAGGTCATGAAACGGACTTCCCTGCTGTCCCTGCTCGTTGCTCTGGTACTCGGCGGAGTGGTCATCGCCGATCAAAAAGTCGCCGTTCGCAATGACTCAGGAGAAGACATCCTGCTGCAAGGCTTTCACTGGAACTCCAGTCGCAACGCTCCGGAGAAGTGGTATGCGGTGCTGACGCGTATGGCGGGTCAGATCAGACAGGACGGGTTCACTGCCATCTGGATGCCGCCGCTCTGGCTGGATACTTCAAGTTGGGAGAACAGCAGCAACGGCACTTCCGGCGGAGGCGAAGGTTACTTCTGGCACTCCTTCGAAAAAAACAGCCAGTACGGCACCGATGAGCAACTCAAGCAGGCCGCCAAGGCCCTCAATGATGCAGGCGTAAAGGTCGTCTACGACGTCGTGCCTAACCATATGTCTGACATTAATAACCTCGAACCGCTGTTCCTCCGGGGCCGCAACGAATGGCGTCACGATTGCCCCTCCTGCGATAAAGGCGACGCCTTCCTTGATGGCAAAGCCGATCTTAATACCGACAACCCGCGTGTGTTCGAAACCTTCAACGCCGAATTCATCACTCTGCGCAACGATTACGGCGCCCAAGGCTTGCGCTTCGACTTCGTCAGAGGTTATGCACCGGAGAACGTTGATCGCTGGATGCGCACCTTCGGTGATCAACAGTTTTGTGTCGGTGAACTGTGGAAAGGCCCCGGTGAATACCCTGCCGATGACTGGCGCAGCAAGGCCAGTTGGCAAGACGCACTCAAGGACTGGTCCGACCGGTCCCGCTGCACCGTCTTCGACTTCGCCCTCAAGGAACGCATGCAAAACGGCTCGATCGCCGAATGGCGGCATGGGCTCAACGGCAATCCCGATCCGAACTGGCGCAAGATAGCCATCACCTTCGTCGACAACCATGACACCGGCTATTCGCCGGGACGCTACGAGGGCCAACATCGCTGGCCATTACCCGAAGAACGGCGTAATCAGGCCTATGCCTACATCCTCAGCAGCCCCGGCACACCCGCCGTGTACTGGCCAGACATGTACGACTGGCAACGCGGCAATCTCATCCGCCAACTGATCAAATTCCGCAAGGAGGCCGGGATCAAGGCCGACTCACCGATCAGCTTTCAACCTCAATATTCCGGGTTGGTGGCAACCACGACGGGCGCCCGAAAAAGCCTGGTCATTGCCCTGGATTCGGACCTGACAAAGCTTCCCCCAGGGCTGAGCGATCCCGTGCTGACCTGGGATGACGGCAAAATCCGCATTTGGAGCATTGCCGCCGAACACCTGCCTGTCAGCGTCCGCTTCACTTGCGACTACGCCACGTCCCAGCGCGGCAAAACTGTTTATGCCGTGGGCTCGTCGCTGGAACTGGGGGCCTGGAATCCACGTCATGCCGTGGCATTGACCCACCTGCCTGCGCAGAACCAATGGAACGGTTCGATTGATGTGCCGGCGAATCAAGACATCCAGTGGAAATGCATCGAGCGCAATAACGACTTGTCGGACGCCGTGCGTTGGCAGCAGGGACCCAACGTCAGCTTCACCAGCGGCACCGAGAGCGAGACACGAGGCACGTTTTAGATTGGCCGTGAGCAACCTTCAAGGTCGCGGGACGCTGTCTGATATGCAAGGATGTTGCCCTGCATTTTGTCAGCAACCTGCAACACCAAGGATTTTTCATGACTGCCCTCAACACGCCTGCCCCCGTCATTCCCGGACGCCTGGAGCAGATGTCCACCCGCATCGCCTTTTTCATTGCCGGCCTCGGCATTGCCGCGTGGGCGCCACTGGTGCCGTATGCCAAGGCGAGGGCCGGGCTCGACGAAGGGACGCTCGGGCTGTTGCTGTTGTGCCTGGGCGTGGGCTCGATTCTGGCGATGCCGATGGCTGGCCTGCTCTCCACGCGTTTCGGCTGCCGTCGGGTGGCGACCGGGGGAACGTTATTGATCTGCGCGGCGTTGCCGTTACTGGCGACGGTGTCGTCGGTGCCGGCCTTGATCGCCACGCTGTTCATGTTCGGCGCGGGCCTGGGGACGGTGGATTCGACGGTGAACCTGCAAGCGGTGATCGTCGAACGCGCCAGCGGCAAGAACATGATGTCGGGGTTTCACGGGATGTTCAGCCTCGGCGGGATTGTCGGCGCGGCGGGTGTCAGCGCCCTGCTCGGCTTGGGTCTGTCGCCGCTGGGGGCGATGGCGGTGGTGATCGTGGTTCTGGTGCTGGCCTTGCTCAAAGCCGCGCCGCACCTGTTGCCTTACGGCAGCGAAAGCTCGGGCCCGGCGTTTGCCGTGCCCCACGGCATCGTGCTGTTTATCGGCGGCATGTGTTTCATCGTGTTCCTGGCCGAAGGCGCGGCGCTCGACTGGAGTGCGGTGTTCCTGGTGCAGGAACGCGGGATCGATACGGCCTATGCGGGGCTGGGTTACGCGGCGTTTGCGCTGACCATGACCGCCGGCCGACTGACCGGAGACCGGATTGTCCGGCGCCTGGGCGCGACCCGGGTCATGGTGTTCGGTGGACTGATGGCAGCGGCGGGCCTGACGCTGGCGACGTTTGCGCCGGCCTGGGAAGCGGCATTGGTGGGTTATGCGCTGCTCGGTGCGGGTTGCTCGAACATCGTGCCGGTGCTGTACACCGCCGTCGGTAAACAGACGGTCATGCCTGAGCACATTGCGGTGCCGGCCATTACCACCCTGGGCTACGCGGGCATTCTCGCAGGCCCGGCGTTGATCGGCTTTATCGCCCATGGCAGCAGCTTGAGTTTTGCCTTCGGGTTGATGGCGGTGTTGCTGGTGGCGGTGGCCATTGGCGGGAAAGTCTTGAAAGTCTGATAAAGCTATCGCCAGCAGGCTGGCTCCCACAGGGGTTTTCGGTGAACGCCAATTCTGTGTACGCCAGCGAATCAATGTGGGAGCGGGCTTGCTCGCGAAAGCGGTGTGTCAGGCAACCGCATTGTCGGCTGTGAAGCCGTCTTCGCGAGCAAGCCCGCTCCCACAGTGGGGATCTTCAGTGGACACAGTATTTGCGTACGACTGAGATCAAATGTGGGAGCGAGCCTGCTCGCGATGGAGTCACCCCGGTCTATCAGAACCCCACGCTGGCCTGCACAAAGAACGTGCGCGGCGCACCGACGTACATCCCCGAGTTGTTGTCGCTGGAACGGGTGAAGTACTGCTTGTCGAAGATGTTCTTCACCCCGGCCCCGAGCTTCAGGTTCGACAACTGCGCGCCGAAGTCATACCCACCGCGCACGTTCCAGGTCACGTAACCCGGAATGTCGCCGTACTGACCATCGGCGGAGCCTTCGGTGATGTAGTTGTTGGTGAAGCTGCCGTCGGCGTTTACCGCAACGCCCGGTGAGCGCTGCTTGGACTGGGCAAACGCGTCGAGGTTGTAGGTCCAGCGGTTGATGTCGTAACGCAAGCCGGCTGTCGCCACCTGGCGCGAATAGAACGGCAGGTCACGGCCCTTGAAGCCTGGGATTTCACCTTCATACACGGCGCGGGTGTAGGTGAACCCGGCGTTGGCAGTCAGGCCGTCGAGCCGTGGATCGAGTGCCGCCATGTTGTAGTGCACCGATGCCTCGATGCCCTGGTGCGTGGTCGCCCCGAGGTTGGTCCAGCCCGCGTCGTTGCTGATGTATTGCAACTCTTTATCGAAGTCGATGTAGAACGCCGTCAACTCGCCGCCCCACACCTCATTGTTGTAGCGCGTGCCGACCTCATAGGTCTTGGCCTTTTCCGGTTCCAGGCCATTGGCGGGTTCATCCCCCGAGCCCCCCTGACCCAGCTGGAAATACTGCAGGCTGCCAAACGAGGTTTCGTAGTTGGCGAACAGCTTCCACTCTTCCGAGACGTGATACATCACGCTCAGGGCCGGCAGCGGCTCGTTGCTTTCGATGCTGCGGTTCTTCTCCGGTACACGTCTGCCGGCGGTGTCGAGCACAGCGCGGTCGTGCCAGTCGGTGCTGATGTGTTCGAAGCGAATGCCGGGCGTGATGGTCCAGTTGCCGACGTCGATCTTGTTGTCGACGTACACCGAGTTGGCTTCAGTGCCGCCGGTACGATCCTGGTACACATGCCCGTCCGAACCGGGACGAATCACCGGCTCGTTGTTGACCAGCGCCAGGCGGCTCGCCTGCTCGTGCATGCCTTCCTTGAGGTAGCGATAACCGACACTGACTTCCTGGGTGGTCGGGCCCACGTCAAACACACGGGACACCCGCGGTTCGATGCCGAAGGTGTAATACGTGCGCGGGAACGAGCCCAGGGTTCTCTGGTCGCGAGCGGCGATGTTGCTGCCACGGAAGCTGTCGGTGTAGTAAGTCAGCACTTCGGCCTGGGTGCGGTCGTCGAGCTGCCGCGTCCACTTGAACGAGACATCCTTGCGGCGCCCGCTGAAGTTGTCGTTATTGCGGTCGGACTGAAACGGAGTGGCATCGTACTGCGCCTGGGTCAAGCCGCCGGGCATGTCGGCGCTGGCGTCGTAGTAGTGAAAATTGAGACTGAAATCGTCGACATCGGTCGGCGCCCAGTGCGTCTTGAGCATCACGTCGTCGATGTCATTGCCGTTGTTGCGCTCGCGGTAACCGTTGCCGTTCACGCCGGAATACAACAGCGCCATGCCGATTCCATTGTCTGCAGTGCCGCCGAGGAATGCGGTGTCGATGTGCTTCCAGCCGCCGTGCTGGGACGTTTCCAGGGTGGTGCCGATTTCACCGGTGGCTTTTTCCGGGATCGCGCGCGTCACGAAGTTGATCACGCCACCGACGTTCTGCGGTCCATAACGCACGGAACCGGCGCCGCGCACCACGTCGATGCTGTCGAGGTTGCCGGAGGAAATCGGCGCCATGGACAGTTGCGGCTGGCCGTAGGG
The DNA here is from genome assembly GCF_059695705.1 of Pseudomonas sp. LBUM1669. Taxonomy (NCBI): domain Bacteria; kingdom Pseudomonadati; phylum Pseudomonadota; class Gammaproteobacteria; order Pseudomonadales; family Pseudomonadaceae; genus Pseudomonas; species Pseudomonas sp. LBUM1669. The sequence continues at coordinate 4,264,191 of NZ_CP166784.1, forward strand.
CGCGAAGGCTGCCGGTATACCGTCGATCAGCACCGTGGAGCGTGGCGACAGGCGCGAGGTCAGGCCGCGCACGCCAACGTTCAGGGAAATGTCGCTGCCGCCGGTGCCGTTGGCGTCCTGCACTTGCACGCCGGGCACGCGCTTCAACACGTCGCCGACGTTCATGGCGCCCTGCTCGACCATCGCTTCGCGGCGGATCACGGTACGTGCGCCGGGATGGTTCTGCACCACCGCAGCGTCGGCATCACCGAGCCAGTCGCCGACCACTTTGATGTCGGTCACGCCCAGTTCGATCGGGCCAGCCCCAGCGGAAGTCGGCGCCGGCGTCAGGGTCACCGAGCCTTGATCGATCTGGTATTGCAGGCCACTGCCTTGCAGCAATTGGCGCAAGGCCTGTTCCGGCGAGAGGTCACCGTCGACGGCGGGCGCCTGTTTGCCGGCCACCAGCTCAGGACTGAAGAAAACCTGCAGCGACGTTTGCTGACCCAGCTCACTCAAGGCCTGGCCCAACGGTTGCGCGGGAATATGAATGCCGTCGGCGGCGAATGCCTGGGGAAGCGCGGCACTGACGGCCAAGGCGAGCGCGAGCCGCAGCCAAGGTGAATTGTTGTTTTTAGCGGTGGTTTTCTTCACGTCGAACATTGTCCTGTAGATCGCAAGAGTGTGCGGCTGTTAATGCAAACCAGTTGCAGTTGGACAAGAAGACGAAGAACTCAAAAAAAACCTGAATCTATTTTGAAATTATTTCCTGACTGCCGTCATCGAGGGTCCGCACGGCCACCGGCAGAATGCTCGGCAAGGCCTTGAGCAGCGCGTCGGTATTGTCGGATTTGAATACGCTGGTCAGGCGCAGGTTGCCCACTTTGTCGTTGCCGACCGTCAGTGGCTTCTCGCGGTAGCGCGAGACTTCTGCGGCGACCTCGCTGAGGCTGGCGTTGTTGAACACCAGTTTGCCGCTGCGCCAAGCGATCAGTTCTGCCGGATTGACCGCATAAGCGGCGGCAACCACGCCTTTGGCATCGACGCGAGTGCCGAGGCCGGCGGTGAGGCTGATGACATCAGGCCCCTGGCCCTGAACCTTGACCGTGCCCTGCTCCACCGCCACCCGGGTTTCGGTGAGATCGCGGCGCACATCGAAACGCGTGCCGGTGACCGTCACCTTGCCGCTGCCCGCCTCGACCACGAAGGGTCGGTTGATGTCGTGCTCGACGCTGAACAAGGCTTCGCCTTCGGTCAGCTCGATGCCGCGACGGTCCTTTTCATAACGCACCAGAACGCGACTGCGGCTGTTCAGATCGATCACCGATCCATCGGGCAACGCCACATGACGGCGCTCACCCAAGGCCGTGGAATAGTCGGCGGTGTACGTCGCCGGGTGATTCAAACCGCTGAACAACCCCAACCCGAGCGCCACGGCCAGCCCACTGGCCGCCACCGCATAACGCACCAGCGGCTGACGTTTGCGACGTGCCGGCGGCGTTTCGCACAGGGCTTGCAGGCGCTTGGCAGGCAGCAGATCGGCGGCCGTCCACAGGCCCTGCAACACTTGGAATTCGTCGCGATGCTGAGGGTGTTCAGCCAGCCAGGCTTCGAAACGCCGGTACTCTTCGACGTCCACGGCCGGTTCCTGCAAACGCACAAACCACCGCACCGCGTCGTCGCGAACCGTTGTTTGCCCGCACGCACAATCACGAGTATCCGTCATGGAAGTTCCTGTTTGGCTGGGGATGAGAAAGCGCGGCCTATCATGGGTGCAGTCCATCGAGGCGGTCGCGCAGATGCCGCAAGGTGCGGATCATATACTTTTCCACCATGTTCTTGGACAGACCCAGGCGTTCGGCGATTTCCGCCTGGGTCAGGCCTTCGATCTTCTGCCAGACAAAGACTTTTCGGCAGTTGACCGGCAGCTCGGTGAGCGCCCGTTCGATGGAATCAGCCAACTGGATCGCCTGCATGACATGCTCCGGGTCACCGGACGACGACCCACTGTGATCAACCGCCTCCGACTCCACGGCGCCCCGCCGGTCCTCACGCCGATAACCATCCACCGCGATGTTGCGCGCGGTCTGGTGCAAATACGCCCGAGGTTGCTCCACCGCCGACGAATCGGACTCAAGCACCCGCACAAAGGTGTCGTGCGCCAGGTCCTCGGCCTGCTGACGATTTCTCAGGCGACGGGTCCAGGTGCCAACCAACTCTTCGTAATGCTCGAAAAAGCCGTGTCTGCGGGGCAACTTGGGGGTCATTGCGGTGTGCTGTGGAGAGGGGGCGTAAATAGTAATGCTTCCTATTAATGGGAAGCAATGGATTCTACGTGGGAGGGGTTGCCGTTAGTCAGCCTGGAATGATGTCGCCTGACACACTGCTATCGCGGGCAAGTCGGATCGCCGCACTGCCGCTCCCACAGGGGATTGTGTTTGGCTACTTGGGAAAAGCGGGGAAGGCGCAAGGCCTTCGCCGTTTCAGAGATTGCGTGATAGCGCTTTACGTACGCTGTCGCGGGTCAGCGCAGGGCTTTCGGCCTGGGCATCGACGCGAGCCTGGACAGCCTTTTCTTCCTGAACATCGACTTCTTCCTGGGCATCGATTTCTTCCTGGACAGGTTGCTCTGACTGGGCAGGGCTTTGCGTCCGACCGCGAATACCGGCCAGATTCTCCAGCTTCTCGATGTAGGCGTTCAAATCGCTAATCAGCAGCTTCTTGCGCTGGGAGCCCTGATAGCACGCGTAGCAAAGATAGCCCGCACCCGCCAGTAGCCCCAGCCCGGCGGTAGCAAGACCGGCGACGCACAATCCAGACACGATCAGCACTGTCTTCCAGTTGAAGGGCGACAATTCCAGCTCGGTATTCAGTACGTTCGCATCACGCAGCACCCAACGCTTGGACGCCGTGTGGTTCTGCAGAATGGTGTGCAGGGGCGAACCATCTTTTTTCAAGGCACTGATCAACGAGATTTCCTGGCCCATGCGCAAAGGAATGTCCACGCCGCGAAGCTTTACATCGTGCTCGACGCCGTCCGGGGTTTTGACCCAGAACTCATGATTGATGATTGAAACAGAACTGATGCGCACAGGCGTCACTTGACTGTCGTTACCGTTCAGATGAACGCCGCCAGTGGAGGTCACACGGGTCTCACTTAACTTCTCGCTGCCCACCACTTCACCGCTCAAAACAGTGAACGCAACGGTTTTATCGCCATGGGTGAAGGTGTGCATTTCGATTCCTTGGTAGACCCACGTCGGTCGACGTACTGGGCGGAAGATCCGTATCCGGCGAATGCTACTAAGTAGCCATTAGGCTGTCCAGAATTCCCACAGGGATGTGGGATGGCTGTAGATCGCGGATCAGTGCTTGCGCAACCACTCGATAAACAGTGCAAACAACTCCGACTGTGAACCGATCTCCAACTTCAGATAAAGATTCTTGCGGTGCATGCGCACCGTCTCCGGCGAGATGCTCATCTGGCTGGCCGTGGACTTCACGGAGTGCCCCCGCAGCACCATGTGCGCCACCTCCCGCTCGCGCTCGGTCAACAAGTCGCAGCCGAACTGCTCGAAGGCGGACTGCACGCGTTGCTTGAGATCATCACGCACACCCTCGTTGACGGCGCTGAGCTGCAAGCCTCGGCGTCCGAACTCGCTGATGAATTCGCGCACCAGCGGCTCAACCGCCCGCAGCAGGTTCAGCTGTTCAAGCCGCAGACTTTCCCCGCCGAAGCCTTGAAACAGGCTCACCGACACCTGGGTGTCATGGCCGGTATCGACAATGTAAAAACTGTCTTCCGAACTCCCGGCCTTCAAGTAGTAAGTCTTGTAGTACTCACTGTCGAAGAAGTTGTCCGGGGCAATGTCCTCCAGGTGATAAAACCCTTCGGCCAGCCCCTGCTCCACTGCCAGGCAAAACGGGTCGAGCAGGTAGCCCCCGGAAAAATAGCGGTCGATGATCGACTCCCGGTATTTTTCCGGAATGCCGCGCTGATACAACAATTGTGGCGGGCGGTCCTTGTGTTCCAGGCTGATCATCACCGATTCGATGGACACCAGATGCCCGAAGGCCGACGCCAGGAAGCTCAGCGCATCGGGCTCATCGATATGGGCGAAGGCCTGGCCCAGGTCGCCGTGCCATTTACGCAAGGCGCCGAAGGACATGGCGATCAATGTGTCATCGTTGGGTTTGCTCATGCCCCGCAGTCTAGCGGGTGAACCGGCCCCGGGTAACCGCAGATTCGCCGACCTCATTGGCCGAAATACAGGCCGTTCTGCTCAAGTTCGCCCGCCACCTCAAGAATGCACACCCGCAGGGTCTCGACGATTTCATCCACCTGGGCGCACGACAGGATCAGCGGCGGCGACATGACATTGAGGTGCATGATTGGCCGTACCAGCAGCCCTCGGGCCTGCGCCCGGGAGTGAATCATCTCGCCAATGTTGATCTCGTCGGCAAACAACGCCTTGGTGCGTTTATCGGCCACGAATTCCACGCAGGCCATGAACTTCTGGCAGCGCACATCGCCCACCAACGGCAAGTCGCTGAGTGTGGCGAGGCGCTGTTCCAGATAGGCGCCGACCACGTCGACATGTTCCAGCAGGTTTTCCCGTTCGATGATTTCAATGTTTTTCAACGCCGCCGTGCAGCAGACCGGATGGCCGCTATAGGTGAAACCGTGGGTGAAGCAACGGCCTTTGCCGGGCTCGGCGATAACCTTCCAGATGCGCTCGGAAAAAATGCACGCGCCCAGCGGCAGATAGGCCGACGTCAGCCCCTTGGCCGTGGTGATGATGTCCGGCTGAACATCGAACACATCATACGAGGCGAAGAACTTGCCCAGACGCCCGAACGACGTCACCACCTCGTCGGCGACAAACAGAATGTCGTAGCGCTGGCAGACTTCCCACATGCGCTTCAAGTAGCCCTTGGGCGGAATGATCACGCCGCCGGAGCCCATGATCGGCTCGGCAAAAAAGCCCGCCACCTTGTCCGCGCCGATGGACAGGATCTTGTCTTCGAACTCCTTGATCAGAAACTCGAGAAACTGCGCCTCGTCCATGCCGTCCGGCGCCCGGTAAGGATTGGGGTTGGAGACGTGGTGAATCTTGTCGTTGGCGTAATCGAATTCCGGCACGCGGTCGGCGGCTTTGTTACCGATCGACATGGTCAGGGTGGTGGAGCCGTGATACGCATTGAAACGGGCGATGACGTGCTTCTTCTCCGGTTTGCCACGGCAGTTCTGATAGTACTGAATCAGCCGGTACGCGGTGTCCACGGCGGTAGAGCCGCCGGTGGTCAGGAACACGTGATCGAGGTCGCCGGGGGCGAGGCTGGCGAGTTTCTCGCACAACTGGATGGCGACGTTGTTGGACATGTCGGAAAACGGGTTCGAATACGCCAGTTGACGGACCTGGTCGGCAATCGCCAGTGCCATTTCTTCACGGCCCAGACCGATATTCGTACACCACATGCCGCCCACCGCATCGAGAAAACGGTTGCCCTGGGTGTCGTAGATGTAGGCGCCGTCACCGGCAACGATGTTCAGCGCGCCCTGTTCGGCGTGTTCGTCGAACATGTGATAGCCGTGCATGTAGTGCGCTTTATCGGCTTTGACCAAATGAGCGTTATCGACGCTCGACAGCACTTTCTGAGTTGGAGTAGCCATACACAAACCTCAAACCAAAGGGGTAAACGATCAAATCCCGCTCTTCACCGTGCTCCAGACGCGGGTCATGGCACGCATTTCTTTCGCATCCTGGGTTTTCTGCGGAAACAGCCGCTGGCGGGTTTCGTCATCGGGATAAATCGCCGGGTTGTTGCGCACATCGGCGTGCACCAGTGGCGTGGCCGCCGCGTTGCTGTTGGCGTAGTGAATGAAGTCCGTCACGTCGGCCATGACTTGTGGCTGCATCAAGTAATCGAGAAACTTGTGGGCGTTGGCCACGTGGGGTGCATCGGCGGGGATGTACAGGTTGTCGAACCAGATCAGCGAACCTTCCTTGGGAATGAAATAGGCCAGTTTGATCTTCAATTTGGCTTCTTCGGCACGGGCCATGGCGGTCGCGTAGTCGCCGGACCAGGTCATCGCCATGCACACATCGCCATTGGGCAGGCTGGTCAGGTAGTTGACCGAGTCGAACTTGCGGATGTACGGCCTGACCGACAGCAGCAGATCCTGGGCGGCTTTGAGGTCCTCGGGCGTGGCGCTTCTCGGGTCGCGCCCCAGGTACTTCAGGGCCAGTGGAATGACTTCAGTCGGCGCATCGACCAGGGTCACGCCACAATCGGCGAAGCGCGAGACGATTTTCGGGTCGAAGATCATTGCCAGCGAGCCAATCGGCGCGTCCGGCATGCGTTCCTTGATTTTGTCGACGTTGTAGGTGATGCCATTGCTGCCCCAGGTATAGGGCGCCGAGTACAGCGTGCTGGCATCGAACCCCTGCAAGTCCTGCAGGACTTTCGGGTCCAGGTTGGCCCAGCCCGGCAGCAACTTTTTATCGAGCGGCTGGAATACTTTGGCTTTGATCAGCGGTGGCGCGAGGGAGGCGTTCAACACCACCAGGTCATAACCGGAGTGGCCGGTGAGCAACTTGGCCTGAACCGTTTCATAGGCATCAAAGGTGTCGTAGATCACCCGGATGCCGGTGGCTTTCTGAAAGTCGGCAATGGTTTTTTCGCCGATGTAATCCGCCCAGTTATACAGCCGCAGCGTATGGCTATCGTCCACTTCGGCGCCGTGGACGCCTGCCGACAGCGGCACAAGTAACGCACCAAGCATCACCAAGAAGGCCTTGCGCATAGCAAATTCACCTTATCAAGCGAGTTCCGATCTGGATGAGCGGATGAATCCACTATTGAGCGATTCAGCTAACGGCACCATACCCCGAATGGGTGTGTGAGCCTTTCGATGGCCATACATGGCAAAAAGCAGCAGTTTCGTTGACTGGTTTTGTCATAGATCCAGTGCCGGTCCCGCGCTTAGAGTGCCGCTCATAGCGATCACCCAGGGCACGTACATGAACGACCTGATCAAACAAGAACGAAACGAAGGTGTCCTGACGCTCACCTTTGACCGCCCCGACAAGCTCAACGCGCTGAATAACAGCATGTACACGCAGTTGGCCGACCTGTTGCTGGCCGCTGATGAAGACGCTGAAATCGGCGTGATCATTGTCACCGGTGGCGACACGTGCTTTACCAGCGGCAACGACCTGGCGGATTTTCTCCAGCATCCGCCGACCGATCTGGACAGCCCGGCGTTTCGCCTGATGCGCGTGGTCATCCACCTGCAAAAACCGTTGATCGCGGCGGTGTGCGGAGCGGCCATCGGGATCGGCACCACCCTGCTGCTGCATTGCGATCAGGTGATGGTCACGCGCAATGCACGGTTGCGCATGCCGTTCGTGAACCTGGGCCTGTGCCCGGAGTTCGGCGCAAGCCTGCTGCTGCCGCGCCTGCTCGGTCACGCCCGGGCGGCGCGCTTGCTGCTGTGGGGCGACAGCCTGGACGGTGCCGCCGCCGTCACGTGTGGATTGGCCAACGAACTGTTCGACGACGGGCCACAGTGCCTGGCGGCGGCCGAGCACATGGCTCGTCGATTGCTGGCGCTCCCCCAGGAAGCCCTGCATCAGACCCGGCAACTGCTCAAGCAGACATCGATGCCGGAACTGCAGGCCACCATTCGCCAAGAGAACGTGCTGTTCATCAAGCGCCTGACCACCCCTGAAGCGCAGTCAGCGTTGAACGCACTGGTTAATCGCAGCACTGAAAAGAACCCATCCACAGGAAAGCCATCATGAACACCCCAGACGTATTTGTTGTCAGCGCCGCACGCACCGCCATCGGCACCTTTGGTGGCTCGCTCAAAGAGGTTCCGCTGGCCGATCTGGCGACCACGGCCGTCAAGGCCGCCCTGGAGCGCTCCGGCGTGGACCCGGCGCAGATCGGCCATCTGGTGATGGGCAACGTGATCCCGACCGAAACCCGCGACGCGTACATTTCCCGGGTCGCCGCGATGAACGCCGGCATCCCCAAGGAAACGCCTGCCTACAACGTCAACCGCCTCTGCGGTTCCGGCCTGCAAGCCATTATCAGCGCAGCCCAGACCTTGCTGCTGGGCGACGCCGAGATTGCCATCGGCGCCGGTGCCGAGTCCATGAGCCGCGGCCCGTACCTGATGCCCTCTGCCCGTTGGGGCGCGCGCATGGGCAACGTCCAGGCCATCGACTACATGCTGGGCATCCTGCATGACCCGTTCCATGGCATCCACATGGGCATCACCGCCGAGAACGTCGCCGCGCGCAACGGCATCACCCGTGACATGCAGGACGCCCTGGCTCTGGAAGATCAAAAACGCGCCGCGTTCGCCATCGCCAATGGCTACTTCAGTGAGCAGATCGCCGCCGTCGAAATCCGTGGCCGCAAAGAAACGACGCTGTTCAGCATCGACGAACACCCGCGTTCCACCTCCCTGGAACAGTTGGCGCAGATGAAGCCCGCGTTCAAGAAAGACGGTTCGGTGACGGCGGGCAATGCCTCGGGCCTGAACGACGGCGCCGCGGCACTGGTCATGGCCACCGGCAATGCGGTTCAGGTCAACAATCTGCGCCCGCTCGCCCGCTTGGTCAGCTATGCCCACGCCGGCGTAGAACCGGAATTGATGGGCTTGGGCCCGATTCCCGCCACGCGCCTGGCGCTCAAACGCGCAGGCCTGACCGTGGCTGACCTGGACGTGATCGAAGCCAACATCGCCTTCGCCGCTCAGGCCTGTGCCGTCAGCCAGGAACTGGACCTCGACCCGGCCAAAGTCAACCCGAACGGCTCGGGCATTTCCCTCGGTCACCCAGTGGGCGCGACCGGCGCAATGATTGCCACCAAAGCCATTCACGAACTGCACCGTATCAACGGCCGTTATGCGCTGGTGACCATGTGCATTGGCGGTGGTCAGGGGATTGCGGCGATTTTTGAGCGAGTTTGAGTGTCAGAACGACGGTGATTGAATGTGGGAGCGAGCCTGCTCACGAATGCGGTGTACCAGGCGAGAATTTTCTCGACTGTACCGCCGTTATCGCGAGCAGGCTCGCTCCCACAGGGTCTTGCGTTTTAGATGTTTTTTTCGTCGATCCCGGCCTGTAACGATTGGCTGTCGTAATGACCGCCAAGCGTGACAGGACCGAGTTTGACGCTGTGCTCACCCGGGGTTGAAACGACCGGTTTTCTGGCTTCACCTTCTGCCTTTTCAGGCAAATCCAGACCGGCATTGACCCCGTAATCACGGTTGCTCACGGTCGCCGTGCTGACCTTGGCCCCCCCCAGATCAACGCTGCCTTCAGTGGCCGCAATTCGCGCGCCTGTCAGTTGCGATTCGCCGGCCACGTTCAGGTTCACACCCTGGGTGCCGCTGATACCCGAAGCCTGGCCAACGCTGTCTTTGTGCGCGTAACCGCCGTCCAGTTTCAGCGTCGGTTTGTAGTCGGTCCCGCCCAGTTTGGTGTTCTCGGCCATTGTGTCCTTGTCCGCTGGTGCAGCCTTCTTGCCTGTCAGGCCGAGGTCAACATCAAGCTTGAAGCGGGTCTGGCTGTCCTGGCGACTTTCCACGTTCAGGTCACCGCCGACCTTGCCACTGACGGTCGTCGCCTCAATCCGCGCACCCGTCAGATGAGTATCACCCGCGCTGTTCAACACCACGTTGTCAGCCTTGATCTGGCTGTTCTGTTGGGTGGTGCCTTGCAGGTAATCCACGCCGACCTTGGCCCCGGCATTGAAGCCGTGATCACTCGTGGCGACGTTCTTTTCATCCGCGACGACCGGTGTGCTGTTGCTCAGGTTACCGCCGGCATTCAGTGCCACATTCCAGTTTGTGCGGTTCTGTGTGGACTCGGCCGACTCCTGGAGGATGCCGCCGCGCTGCGCATTGAGGCTGACGTTCGGGGCGTTGACCTGGGTGCCTTGGAGGTGGATCGCATCACCGCTTAGGGCGATGTTGCCCTGGCTGTTGAGCTGTCCACCGGTCAAAGTCCGGGTCGTTTCATCGATCCGACCGATGTTGAAATTGCCGCTCACGTTGCCGCCCTGGCCCGCACTTTTCTCCGTGCTGGTTTTGCTGCCGCCCACCTTGAGGCCGCCGCCGAGGTTGCTGCCGGTCGCGGTGTGGGTGTCGGTTGCCGCTTGCAGATCGAGTTTGCCGGCAGCCTTCAGGTCGATGCCGCCCAGCGTGTCGACCTTCGTCCCTTGCAGGATCTGATCGCCGCCGCTGCTCAACAGCACCGGACCTTTGCCCTGAATACTCGCCACCTGAGCCTGGCTGTCCTGAGTCTGTTTGCCCGTGTGATCAAGCTGGAAACCGGCACCCAGATCGACATTAGTGCCGTTGGTGCCCGGCGCAGTGCCGACGCTCAACGAGCCGTTGCCGCGCAGGCTGGAGGTGTCGCTGCTCTGGCGATCAGTGGCCTGATTGAGCGCCAGTTCACCGCCGGTCTTGATCGAAACACCGCCCTGCCCGCCATCGAAATGGCTGCCTTCAAACTGTCCATCGCGACGCAGGTTGATGGTCACCCCTTCGCTGCCGGCATAGCTGCCGACTACAGCGGTGGAGGTGTCCTTGCGTGCCTGGCTGCTGCCGCCCGCGCCGCTGCCGGCGACGTTCACGTCCTCACCGGTCTTGGTGTAGACCCGCACATCAGCCTTGGCGTCCAGCGCCTGATCGTCGCTGCTGTGGGTGTTACTCGCGGCGGTTGCCACCAAGGTCTCGGCGTTGATGTTTACTTTGCCTGCGCTCGCCTGGTACTGAGTGCCTTGGTCCTGCAAAGTCCCGGCCACGTTCATGTCCAGGTTGCCGCCCTTGAACTGGCTGACCATGGCGGTGCTGGTTTGCTCGGTGTGGCTGGCGTTCTGATGACCGATCGCAACGTCGATGCCGACGTTGGGTTGACCGAGGTTGGCCAGCGCATCCTTGTCCGGCACCTTGCCGGCCAGCACGTCCTTGACCGCACCGGCGATCGGCCGGGCGATGTCCTTGTACTCGACATTGGCGCCGATGTCCGCCGACCAGTTGCTGTCTTTATGTGTACGGCTGTCGGTGTTATTGGCAGCGCGGTTGTCGACATCGACCGCAACGACATTCAGACCGTTGCCGGCATCCAGACGCGCGCCTTCGGTGGTGAGTTTGCCGGTGTTGATGTTCAGGTTCCCGCTGCTCTGCACCCCCGTGGTTTGCGCAGTGGTTTTGCCGGTGGTGTCTTGCGAGGTGGTGTGCGCGAAATCGATGCCACTGCCGGCGCGGTCGAGGCCGCCGGTGTAGTAGAAGCCGCCGCTGGTGCTGGTTTTATCGGTCGAGGTGCTGTGGCTGTCATGCTCGGCCAGCAGCGAGACGTTCTTGCCGGTCAGCGTCGCGTCGCCGTGGGTAGCGTTGACCTCGGCGCCTTTGAGCGTCAGGTCGCCGCCCGCCGCCAGTTGCACAGTGCCGCCGCTGAGGCTTGAGCCCTGCTGCTTGATGTCATTGCCGGTCACGGTTTGCTGCTTGTCTTCGTAATGCACACCGGCACGATACTGGCCGGCATCGGGGCCGTTTTCCTTGGCGTAGGCATCGAAACCGCGTGTCTCAGTAGTCGTGCTGCTTTCGCGGGTGTTTTGTGTGGAGTGCACCTTCACATCGCCTGCCGCCTCCGCGCTCAGGGTGCCGCCCGCCTTGACCGTGGAACCGGCCACCTCAATGTCCTTGGCGCTCTTGAGCATAAGGTTGCTGTCCGAGGTCAGCTCGCTGCGCACCGTGCTGCTGTCCTTGGCGTTCTGCCGGGTTTCGTCCTTGGTAATGCCGAAGAACTTGCTGTCCTTGTCGTGGCTGTTGGTGTGAGAAGTGTCCTGTACGCCATCGATCACCAGCGAACCCTTGTCGCTGATGACACTCGATTCGGTGCCGCCGCGCACCTGGCTACCGCTGATGCGCACGTCGTCCACCTTGACGATCAACTTGCCGGCCGCGTTGATTTTGCTGCCCTGGTGCTGCGTCTTGCCCTGATCGGCGTCGCCGGTCTTGCCGAAGAAACCGCCGCCCACCAGATCGCCCGAATAACGGTTATCGCTGCTGCGCTGAGTGCGGCTGGCACTGGTGATTTCCACCTGTTTGCCCGCGAGGTGGATGTCAGCGGCGCTGCTCAACCCAGCCCCTTCGGAACGCAATAACGCGGCGGTCTGCAGGGCGATGTTGCCGCCCTTCAAGTGGCTGGTGATGCTGCGCTGCTCTTCGCTGCTGCTGTTCCAATCGGCTTTCCACAAGTGTTTGCGATGGTTGCCCTGATCGGTTTGGGTGTGGCTTTCAGTGGCGGCGCTCAGGCGTAAATTGCCGCCGGCTTGCACGCTCAGATTGTTCGCCGCGTCGACCTTGGCCGCTTTCAGCTCGGTGTCACCGGCGGACGACAATTGCGCGTCTCGGCTGGCGAGAATCTGGCTGCCGTGCTGGCGTGAATCGCTGTCGGTCTGCGTGCGGTCGTAGGTTTCCCAAGTGATGCCGATGGTGCTGTTGTTCCAGTTTTCGCGCTTCTCCTGGAGATGACGGCTTTCGACGGTGGTCAGGGTCAGGTTGCGTCCGGCGCCGAGTTTGACGTCGCGACCACTGACGTCCGCAGCGGCCAGGGTCAGGTCCTTGCCGCTGTGCAAGCCGACGTCGCCCTGACTGCTGCGCACGCCTGCCCGAACCACTTCGAGGCTGTCGGGAACGGCTTGGCCGCTGATGCTCAAATCCCCTGCCGAGCGAATCTGCACGCCCTCGCGGCCCGCGACCTGCACCGGCCCGACCTTCACACCCGCACCTTCAGCGGTGCTGACGATGTTGATGCGCCCGGCCTGCATGGCGCCAAACAGGCTGGCGTCGATGCGTTGATCGGTGGTGTTGCCGGCCGGGTCCACGGTTTTCACCTGGCCCGAGGCGTAATCCACCTGATTGCGGCCGACGGTGAGGCTCAGCTGATCCCGAGCGTTGAGGCTGCCCTGGCTGTCGATGCGCGGGGCGATCAGGTTGATCGAGCCCTCACGGTTTTGCAGGCCCGCGCCCTGAATCTGCAACGTCCCGGTGGCCTCACGGGTGCTCAGGGCTTGCAGCTTGCCATCGTTCAATTCGGGACGGCCGACCACCAGATTGGCGTTCGGTGTGTTGATGAAACTGCCGCCGTTCACCGAGATGCCGTTGGGGTTGGCCAACACATAATCGGCGGCGCGGCCGAAGATTTCCTGGGCACCGTTGATGGCCGACGCGTTGCGGCTGACCACTTCGTTGAGGATCACGCTCGCGGCCTGGCCCTGGAGCTGCGGGTTGGCGGCCAGTTGCCCGGCGAGCTGGGACTGCCCGGACTGCAAGGCGTTGTTCAACACCAGGCCCTGGCGATCGACGTTGTAGTCGAGGAACTGGTTATGCGAAAGACCCGAGCCGTTGGGTGCGACGATATTGACGATCGGCACGCCGCCCTGGGTTTGCAGTTGCGCGGTGCCGCCGGGGCCCGGCGCGACCACCACGCCACCCGCGAGGGCGCTTGGCAAATGGGCAATCAGGAACAGGCTGGCAATCGCCCAGCGCAGTTTTCCCCGAGGGGAAAGATGGAACGCAAATGTTTGTTCAGGCATAGGAACCTCTCAATAAAAGTGCGGCATCACGTTGCGCGTTGGGATGATTGCCGAGGCTGTCGCGCACAGGTCCGACGGCTGAGTGTGTGTGTCGGGTGAGTCGGTGGTCATATCTGCAACCCCACGCGCATCAGCCAGGTCTCTGGCTCATGCCTTAAACCGCTGGGGGTGTTGAGGCTGCGTTGGTAATCGATGTCCACTTGCAGGTTTTTCCAGCTCAGGTTGACCCCGGCGCTGGCCCCGCTCAGGCGTTGCCCCTCGGCACCGTGGTCGGCCTTGATCCAGCCGTTGTCCAGCCCCAGGCGCGGGGTGACTCGCACCGGCCAATCGCTGTGCAACGGCAGGCGCAAGGTGTTGCGCCAGATCGCGCCGCTGGCACCGGATGCACTGTTGACTCGGTAACCGCGCACGGCGGAATCGTCCGTACCGAGCAGTTGTTCGATGGCCGGCAGCGGATCGGGGCTGTACTGCACGTTCAACTGGCTTTGCCACTGCCACGCCTGCTGGCCGATCCGGCCGTTGCGCCACTGGCTGAGGCCGGCGCGGTACTTGCGAAACTGCGCCTTGGGCAGGTTGTTGACCTGGCGCTGTGCATCGTCATCGGCACCAAACCAGCGCAGGCCCTGGGCGTAGTTGACATCCAGGTTCCACACGGCGCTGTTGAGCCAGAACAGGTTCAAACCGGCTTCGGCCACGGTCAGGGTCGGGCTCTGGATACCGAGGCGAATGTTCTCCAGATAACTGTCGACGTCTTTGTGGGCCAGTTGCAGGTTGGCGCTGAGCTGACGGCTTTGATCGCGCCACAACACCCGGTCCGCACGCACGCTGAACTGGTCGGTGATGCCGCTGCTGTGGAATTTCAGGGTGCTGAGTTTGAACGGTGCGCGGTATTCGGCATGGCTGGCGAATACGCTGTAGGTCCAGTAACCGTAGGGAATGGCGTAGTAAAGGCTGGCGTTGCGGCTGTAGCGATCACCGCGATTGAGGGTGTCGCTGACGCTCAGGTTGAGTGCGTCATTGAGCTCCAGCGGACTGTCGAGGCTCAGGCTCAGGGTGTCGCGATCACGCCCGGTGCTGGCGCTGCCGAGGTTGTCGACACCCAGGCCCAACGCCCATCGAGACTGGCCGCTGGTGCGCGAACGCAGGATGATCCGCGAGGCGCCGGGCTGCGTGCCGGGGGTGATGTCGGCCGTCAGGTCAAGCGAACGCAAGCGGTTCAACTGATCCAGGCCTTGCTCAAGATCGCGCAGGTACAGCGGCTTGCCGAGCATTCCAGGGAAGGCGCCGCCAAGGGACACCGGCAGGCTCTGGTCGGCCAGTTCGATGGACTCGACGTAACCTTCATCGACCACGATATCCAGCGATTGCCCAGCGGCCGGAGCGCTGCGCAGGTAGGGCCGACTGGCGATGTACCCCGCGTCCACATACAGGCCGGTGATGGTCGCCAGCAGATGGTTGATCTGGCCGACGCCCATGCACGACGACAGTTGCGGCTTGATCCGCTCGTTGAGGGTCTGGCTGCTGATCAGGGTGACGCCACCGACGCGCGTGCCACTTAGGGGCCAGCAGCGTTCATCGGCGGGCACACTGGCGGGGACGGCGGGCGCGACCGGCGCAGGACCAAAGCTGCCGCGCTCCAGTTGCCGACGGCGCTGGTCCAGTTGCAGTTGTTGCAGATCGCGCTGTTGCTGTTGTTGCTGGCGCAGCACTTCCTGGCCTGGGGCGGAAGGCTCTGCCGCCTGGAGTGCAGAAGCACTCAGGCTCAACAACGAAGCCAACAACAGCGTGCAAGGCGAGGAACTACCAGGAGGCACAACGCGAAACGAATACGGCACTCAACATCCTTGTCATCATCGAATGGCTTAATGCCATCCCATCAATGCGAGTGATAGTCAGATCGTTCCTACACAAATGCAAGACGCGTCCTACAACGCTTACATTTCTTAAACAATTGGTTTCCTTGCTGTTAACGCCAACAACAAGGACAACGCGCCGCAAAACAGCAAGGTTTCGCCCAACGCCTGGCCCCAGGCTGCGAGCATCAGCCCACCGCCGATCAGCAGGTAATACAGCAAACCAAACAGCGCCCCGGCCGTGCCCAGTCGATCGCCGTAGTGGGCCAAAGCGGAACCGAGGATGTTCGGGATCGCCATACCGAACGCCAGCACCACCAGCAGCATCGGCAGTACAAACAGCGCGCTTTCTTCCAGCAGCCACACGCCGCTGGCACCCACCCACATCAGCGCACCCGCCAACTGGATCAGCTGCGGCCCCCTCGCGCCGCGACGCAGCAATCGTTTGTTGAGCCACGCGCCGAGTCCGGAACCCAGGGCCAGAATCACCCCACTGTAACCAAACCATTGCGCACTCAAACCCAGCCGCTGAAACAGGAACGGGCCGAGGCTGTAGTAGCTGAACAAGGCAATATTGAACAGCGCCACCAACAGCGTCGAGCGCCAGATATCGCGGTCTTGCAGCATTCTCCACAGCGTCTCGAACAGCGCGGGTGTCTGGACATTTTGCGGTCGGGTTTCCGGCAAGGTCCGCAGGCACCACATCCATAACGCCGAGGACAACAGCAACAGGCCTACCTGCACGCCTCGATAGCCGAACGCTTGCACCAGGCTCGCCCCGGTGAACAGGCCTATCGCAGGGCTGGCCGCCAGCGCGATGCCCATCACCGAAAACACCTGCGCCAGTTCTGCACCTTTGAAGCGGTCACGCAACAGGGTTTGCGTGACGACCGAGCCCACCGCGGCACCGAACGCAGCCAGTGCCTGGGCCATCAGCAGCGCATCGAATGTGCGGGCGTTCAGCGCCAGCACCGAGGCACCGGCATACACCGCCAGCCCGGCCAGCATTGAGGGGCGACGGCCGATGCGGTCGCACATCCGCCCCCACACCACCACGCCGAATGCAAATGCCAGGAAGTACACCGACAGGGTTTGCGCCGCTTGTTGCGGGGCGACGGCAAAGGCCTGGCCGATGTCCGCCAGTGCCGGGCTGTAAAGGGTTTGGGCGATCTGCGGAAACATCAGCAATGCGATCGCCAGAATCAACAGGCTTTTGGAATTCATCACGACTTCACTCTTCAAGAAAAACTGGCGAGCAGCTTAAAGAGCGGTGACTGACGTATTATCCAAACCCTGACATTTAATCGTTGAAATCGGACAAACATGGCCTGGATTGATTCACACACACGGTTCAATCCCGACCGTTACTCGGCGTCGGTGGTCGGCATCGCCGCGACCTTGGGCGACCATGATTCAGGGTTGCATCGGCACCAGCGCGGACAGTTGCTGTTCACCCGCCAAGGCTGCACACGCATCACCCTCGCGCAGCAGTTGTGCCTGTTGCCGCCCTCCCGTGCGGCGTGGATTCCACCGGGGGTTGAACACCGCGCCGTGATGCAGCAAAGCGTCGACTACCGCTCCATCTATCTGACCGCGCAGCTGTGCGCCAAGCTGCCGCAGCAAGTCTGCGTGATTGAAGTCAGTCCGTTGTTGCGGGCGGTGCTGGAACCGATCGCGCTCGCCGACTTCAACACCGATTGGCAGCAGGGCAAATTTGTTCACTTGCTGGGTCTTTGCCTGAGCGAAATTCGCGATGCGAAGCAGCAATCGATGCTGTTGCCTTTGCCGACGGACAAACGCCTGGCACCTCTTCTGGCAACGCCCGAGCAACTGCCGCCGGAACTTCAGGTGTTGGAAAGACAGATCGGCGCCAGCGGCCGCACCATCGGGCGAATCTTCCAGCGCGAAACCGGCATGAGTTATCAGCAATGGCGCCAACAGTGGCGGCTGATGCGCGCCATGGAGCTGCTCGCCACTGGACGCAGCATCAGCTACAGCGCATTCGAAACCGGATTTGCCAGTGACAGCGCGTTTATTGCGTTCTTCAAGGATATGACCGGCATCACCCCAGGCCATTGGCTCAAATAAGCACCTGACGACCGGCAGCAGAAATCATTTACCACCACCACTGTCCCGGTGAGCACGCCCAAGCCTCCCCTGCTCAAACGGGTGATCGCGGCCACGACCATTGGCGCGGTGGCTTCGCTGGCACCGACCATGGGGCCGGTGATTGGTGGTTGGATCACTGACATTTTGTCCTGGCACTGGCTGTTCTACATCAACTTGGTGCCGGGGATTTTCGTCGCGTGGCGGTGCCGATGCTGGTGAAAATCGACCAGCCGGAACTGTCGCTGCTCAAGGGCGCCGACTACCTGAGTATGGTGTTCATGGCGCTGTTTCTCGGTTGCCTGGAATACACCCTCGAAGAAGGTCCGCGCTGGAACTGGTTCAGCGACAGCACGATTCTGACTACGGCATGGATCAGCGGCCTGGCCGGGCTGGCCTTCATCGGTCGAACCTTGCAGGTGGCCAATCCGATCGTCGATTTGCGCGCGTTGAAGGACCGCAACTTCGCCCTCGGCTGTTTCTTTTCGTTCGTCACTGGGATCGGCCTGTTCGCCACTATTTACCTGACCCCGTTGTTTCTTGGCCGGGTGCGAGGCTACGGTGCGCTGGACATTGGTCTGGCGGTTTTCTCCACCGGAGTGTTCCAGATCATGGCGATTCCGCTGTACGCCTTTCTGGCCAATCGCATTGACCTGCGCTGGATCATGATGACCGGCCTTGGGCTGTTCGCGCTGGCGATGTGGGATTTCAGCCCGATCACCCATGACTGGGGAGGCAAAGAATTGATGCTGCCGCAGGCCTTGCGCGGCATTGCCCAGCAACTGGCGGTGCCGCCGGCAGTGACATTGACCCTCGGCGGACTGGCACCGGCACGGCTCAAACATGCTTCGGGGTTGTTCAACCTGATGCGAAACCTGGGGGGCACCATCGGCATCGCCGCGTGTGCGACCATTCTCAACGACCGCACCAACCTGCACTTCACCCGATTGGCGGAGAACCTGAACAGCACTAACGAGGCACTGAATCAGTGGCTGTCCCTGGTCGGCAACAACTTCGCCGCCCTCGGCCAGAGCGTCGACGTCGGCATCACCGCCAGCCTGCATCAGCTATGGCTGCTGACCTACCGCGAAGCCCAGACGCAAACCTACGGCGATGCGTTTTTGATGATCATGGTCTGCTTCATCATCGCCACGGCGATGGTGCCCTTGATGCGCAAGGTGCAACCACCGGCTGCGCCATCAGCAGACGCTCACTGATCAGGCTTGAGGCATTTTGCGCAAACCCACTGCCAGACGATTCCAGGCGTTGATGGTGGTAATGGCTACGGTCAGGTCGACCAATTCCTTCGGGCTGAACTCGGACGCCGCCAGTTCATAGTCCTCATCCGGCGCGTGAGTCTGGCTCAGCAGTGTCAGGGATTCAGTCCACGACAGCGCCGCGCGTTCACGCGGGGTGAAGAACGGCGTTTCACGCCAGGCCGACAATGTGTACAGACGGCGCTCGTCTTCACCGCCCTTGCGCGCATCGGCGCCGTGCATGTCCAGGCAGAAGGCGCAGCCGTTGATTTGCGAGGTGCGCAGCTTGACCAGTTCGATCAGGGTTTTTTCCAGCGGCAGCTTCGAAACAGCGCTTTCCAGCGCGATCATGGCTTTGAGGGCGTCTGGGGACGCGGTGTAGAAATCGATGCGAGGCTTCATGGCGGGCTCCAAGAGCAAGTGGGGGGGGAGCTAAGTTAATCCCCCCCACGCCTCTCACAAATAGCCAATATCGCAGAAGTCGAGCAGGCCATTGGATGTATCGATCGCGGGTTGGCGATCTGAAATCGGTGAGCCTGCTCACGAACCGCGCAGCGCTCATCCCCCCAAAAATAGCTAAGCCCGACTCCGCAACCACCGCAAAAACCCTCTCTTCTCCACCACCTTCGGCACTTCCTGGGTCAGGGTCTGCGCCTTGTGCACGCGGAAATCCAGCAACGCCTTCATCGCTTCGCTGATGTCATGGCGCGCATCCAGGCACGGTTTGAGGTAGTCCTTCTCGATGCGGTACAAGCTGCAGGCCGTCTTGGCGCTGAACTCCGCCGGCAGCGCGGTATCGGACAAAATCCCGCCCTCGCCGATCACCTCTCCCGGCCCCATGCGCCCGGATTCGAACTTGACCCCGCCCCGGCTCAATTGCACCGAGACCACACCCGATTCGATGATGAACAGGTGATCGCTGACCTCCCCCGCCGGCAGGATCATGTCACCGGCGCGGAAGGTTTGCAGGGTCATGTTCTGGCTGAAGGTGTCTTTCTCTTCCTGACGCAGGGTCGAGAAAATGTTCGAGCTGTCCAGCAACGCCCGTGGCCGTGACAGGCCGGCAGGCGCGTTGGATTCGACGTTCGACAACAGGCTGACACCGGACGCCTGCAAGTGCCGGTACGCCAGGTCGAACAGCAGATTGCGCACCATGCGCTTCTGATCCATGGAGACCACGAAGCCACTGATTTCGTACTCCACACCACTGGCGCTGGAGCCTTTCAACGCGACACATGGCGCCGGTTTGTTCAGCAGATAACGGCAACCCTGCATCGCCCGCTCCAGCGCGTCGAGCACCGTTTGCGGGCGCGCGTGCGGGCTCAGTTGCAGGCTGATCGAGACGCCGAACATATCGCTCGGCCGGCTGAAATTGATGATCTTGGCCTTGGCCGCCAGCGAGTTGGGAATCACCGCCAGGCTGCCCTGGGACGTTTGCAGGCGCGTGGCGCGCCAGTCGATGTCGGTGACCCTGCCTTCGGTGCCGTCGATGGAGATCCAGTCATCCAGTTGATAGGGCTTGGTGGTGTTGAGGACGATCCCGGAGAACACGTCGCTGAGGGTGCTTTGCAAAGCCAGGCCGACGATGATCGCCAACGCACCGGAGGTGGCGAGCACGCCTTTGACCGGCAGTTCGAGCACATAGGCCAGGGCGGCGATGACGGCAATCAGAAAGATCACCGCACCGAGCAGATCCTGCAGCAACCGCCCGGTGTGCCCGACCCGTTGCATCATCAGCGCACCGATCAGCACCGTCAACGTGCGCGCGGCGAACAGCCACCAGCCGATCTGCAACCCCGTGGCCGCCAGGTGCAGCGGTACGTTGTCGGCCCAGGGTGCCGGCTCCAGCGGGTTCATGCCTTCGTTGAACAACAGGACGCTGAACAGCGCAAAAATCACCAGCCGCACGACCAGTTTCCAGTTGCTGCCGTTGGCACTGATCAAGCGCCACAAGCCGAGATCGATCAGGATCAGGACCATTGCGCTGATCAATGGGTGATGGGTAAGCAGTGACAGCATCAAACAACTCCAGCGAGGGCCAATGGCGCGAAGATCTCACAGATTGGGCACAGTGTAGGAGTGTTTGATGCAAAACCAATCTAGGAGCGAGTCTGCTCGCGATAGCGGTCTGACAGTCACTGCTCGGGGGCAGTCATACCGTCATCGCGAGCAGGCTCGCTCCCACCGGGTTTTGACAGTACAACACTTGTTCATTCGCTCATCTGACCGAACCGGCCTGACTGGAAGTCGGCAAAGGCCTGATGGATCTCTTGCTCGCTGTTCATCACGAACGGGCCGTGGCCAACAATCGGTTCGTCGATCGGCTCCCCGCTGAGCAACAACACCACCGCGTCGTCATTGGCTTCCAGGCTGAGCTGATGCCCATCGCGTTCGAACAACGCCAACTGCCCTTCACGCATAATTTCCTGACCATTGACCTCAACCGTACCGCGCAGCACCACCAGCGCGGTGTTGCGACCTTCGTGCAGGTCGAGGGTCAACAACTTGCCGCCGTTGAGGCGCAGGTCCCAGACGTCGATCGGCGTGAACGTGCGCGCCGGACCGGTGTGTCCCTCAAACTCGCCCGCGATCAAGCGCAAGCTGCCAGCCTTGTCCTTGAGCGGAAGGCTCGGGATGTCGCCATCGAGAATCGTCTGGTAACCGGCATCGGCCATTTTGTCCCTGGCCGGCAAGTTGACCCACAGTTGAACCATTTCCAGGGTGCCACCGTGCTTGGCGAACCCTTCGGAGTGGAACTCCTCGTGGAGGATCCCCGACGCCGCGGTCATCCATTGCACATCGCCGGGGCCAATCTTGCCGCCGCTGCCGGTGGAGTCGCGGTGCTCCACTTCGCCCTTGTAAACGATGGTCACGGTTTCGAAACCGCGGTGCGGGTGCTGCCCCACGCCACGGCGTTCGGTGGTCGGGGCGAATTCGGCAGGGCCGGCATGATCGAGCAGCAAAAACGGGCTGATGTGTTTGGCCAGGTTGTCATAGGAAAACAGCGTGCGAACCGGAAAACCGTCGCCGACCCAGTGGGTCCGCGGGCTGGTGTAGATACCGATGATGTTTTTCATCCTGCCTCCAAATTCGTTGATTGACGCGATGGGCCCAGCTTAAGACCGATCCCTCTGATCCACTAGACGGCAAAAATCAGCCTGAGCGTTCTATCTGGAGAACGATGGCGAAGGTTTCGACAGGGTTGGTATCTGCGAGGAATTAAGCCTGGGCACTATCGGTTGATCACTCGACACACGGGGCTGGCGGAGTTTTTATTTCGGACATAATATCGACCGAGATTACAACCATAATATCTGCTACCGCCTGAGGACCTCATCATGCAAAGCCCCAACCGCGACGCCACCCTCGCCCAATGGATCGCCCAGGAACAGGCCATGCGCTCGCGTCTGGCCGGACCGGGCAGCCTGTCCATGGCCGAGGTCAGTGCGCTGTCGCCCGCCGAGTTTTTCGAGGGTATCGGCGACGGCGCACTGCCTTCACCGCCCATCGGCGCCTTGATGGACTTCATCCCCATCGAATGGTCGGCCGGGCTGTTCATTTTCCAAGGCACGCCGGATTCGCGGCACTACAACCCGCTGGGCAGCGTGCATGGCGGCTATGCGGCGACCTTGCTGGATTCGTGCATGGGCTGCGCGATTCATACGCAGCTGAAGAAGGGCCAGGGGTATACGACGCTGGACTTGCGCATCAGCTACGTCCGGGCGTTGACCGGTGCCAGCGGACCGGTCAGGGCCGAAGGGAAAATTGTGCATCTGGGCCGTTCCACTGCGCTGGCCGAGGGGCGGATTTATGATGTGGATGGGCGGTTGTATGCGACGGGGTCGACGACTTGCATGATTCTTGAGGCTCGGGGATAAGTTCCGAGACCGAGTCGCGGCCTTCGCGGGCAAGCCTCGCTCCTACAAACGCAACGCCGCCCCCTGTAGGAGCGAGGCTTGCCCGCGAAGAAGGCAGACCCGACACCCTCAATTCTCCAGGCGCCCCCCCGATTCATGACTTGCGGTAAACATTGCTTTGCCCATCCAGCGGTTTTTCCCGGGGAGGCAGCCGGGGATACTCCTGTCCATTCCCACTGCAACCCCTGGAGTCATTGATGTCTATTCCCGCATTCGGTCTTGGTACCTTTCGCTTGCAAGGCCAGGTGGTCATCGATTCGGTGAGCACCGGCCTGGCGCTGGGCTACCGGGTGATCGACACCGCGCAAATCTACGAAAACGAAGCCGAGGTCGGCGAGGCCATCGCCGCCAGCGGTATCGCCCGTGAAGAATTGTTCATCACCAGCAAAATATGGGTCGCCAACTTTGCCAAAGACCGGTTGATCGACAGCCTCAAAGAAAGCCTGCGCAAACTACAGACCGACTACCTGGACCTGACACTGATCCACTGGCCGTCGCCGGACGATCAAGTGCCGGTCGAAGAATTCATGAGCGCCTTGCTCGAAGCCAAGCAACTGGGCCTGACCCGGCAGATCGGCGTCTCGAACTTCACCGTTGAGCTGATGCGAAAAGCGATTGCAGCGGTCGGTGCCGAGAACATTGCCACCCACCAGATCGAGCTGCACCCGTACCTGCAAAACCGCAAGGTCGTCGAGTTCGCTCAGCGTCACAGCATCCAGATCACCTCCTACATGACCCTGGCCTACGGCGAAGTGTTGAAAGACCCGGTCATCCAGCAAATCGCCGAGCGCCTGCAGGCCACCTCGGCGCAAGTCACACTGGCCTGGGCCATGCAGCTGGGTTACGCGGTCATCCCCTCTTCCACCAAACGCGCCAACCTGCAAAGCAATCTGCAAGCCTGTGCCCTGCAATTGAGCGAAGCCGACATGGCGCTGATCGCAGGTCTTGATCGCGGCCATCGATTGACCAGCCCCAAAGGCATCGCGCCGAACTGGGATTAAGTGTCAGCCCGGCTCAAGGCTCTGATCGAGACTTGACATGGCGTGCTGCAATTGACCGACGGCCTCGTCGATCGATACCACATGCCCTTCGCCGCAGGCGCGCTCCAGCGCCTCACAACACTCGATCAACCGCTGGGCCCGGACCATGCGCGCACCGCCCTTGATGCGGTGCGCCAGGATTCGCAGATCAGCGAGATGGTTGCCAGCGTGCGCTTCAAGCAGATGTTCACGGTCATCCCGATTGGTCACGGCCAGTTCGCGCAGCAATTGATTAATCAACGTCCGGTCTTCACCGACGTATTGCTCCAACTCGCTCAAGTCGATCAGCGACGACGAAGGGGGTTCACTCCTGGCCTCTTCAAACCGGTCAGCCAGCCATCCACTCAGATCCGCCAGCCGAATGGGTTTGAACAGGCAGTCATCCATGCCCGCCTCAAGGCACCGGACCTTTTCCTCGCGTTGCGCATTGGCGGTAAAACCCAGGATCAGCGTCGGCAACAGGCCTTGCATACGCTCTTCATCGCGTATCGCACCGGTCAATTCATAACCGCTGCGGTTCGGCATATTGCAGTCAGTGATGACCACATCGAACTCGTGGACACGCCACAGCTCCAGCCCTTGCTCGCCATCCTCGGCCTCCATCACGCGATGCCCCAGATAGCCCAGCTGGCTTGAGAGCAACAGGCGATTGGCCGGGTAATCGTCAACCACCAAAATCGTCAGTGGCCGCGTGGGTTTCAGCGATCCGCTGTCCACTGCTTCACAGGGTGGCAACGCTTTCAACGCCATCAGCGAAAGACTGATGTCGACTTGCGAGCCCTGGCCGAGGACGCTTTACAGCACCAGCCGTCCGCCCATCATTTCGCACAACGTGCGGCTGATCACCAATCCCAGGCCGGAACCCTTGCGGGCGGATTGCTGGCTGTTACCGGCCTGAACGAACGGACTGAACAACCGCTGCTGGTCGGCTGCACTGATGCCGATGCCACTGTCTTCAATGCGCAGATTGACCGCCAGATGCCCCGACACACCGGGCACCACGCGCATCGTCAAACTCACCTCCCCTTCACGGGTGAACTTGATCGCATTGCTCAACAGGTTGGACAGCACCTGCTTGAAGCGCGTGGGGTCGACCAGCACGTCGCAGTCGCTGCGCGGGTCGAGATCGACTCCCCACGCCAGATTTTTCTCCCGTGCCAACCCTTCAAAGACCCGGCACACCGATGCCACCAGCTCCCGCAGATTCACCCGCTCGGGCGTCAGGGACAAATACCCGGATTCGATGCGTGCGATGTCCAGGATATCGCCGATCAATGCCAGCAACTGCTGCGCGGCGGTGGACGCGACGCCTATGGAAAAAAGGTCGGCGATGCCCGCTTGCGCCCGCTTCTCAGCCATTTCAAGCATGCCGATCAAGGCATTCATCGGTGTGCGGATTTCATGGCTCATGGTCGCTAGAAACGTGGTTTTGGCACGGTTGGCATCGTCCGCCGCGTCCTTAGCCTCCTGCAATTGCTGCACCCAAAGCTGGCGCTGGCGGATCTGCCGACGCTGCCAGGCAATCCAGCCCATCGCCAGTAACAACAAAGCCCCGGCGGCGGCAAATGCCTGCAAGATATTTTGCCGATGACGCAGCCAATAGCTGTCTTCGACTACCGCATCATTGCTCCAGCGAGCGACCAACGCGTCCATCTCTTCGGGCGAAATACTCAGCAACGCCTTGTTCAAAATCGAGTACAACTCCGGCTGGTCACGACCGGTTGCCATGGCGATGCGCGCCGGCTCATCACCCACGGTGCTGCTGATCCGTAAACGCTCCTGGTAATACCGGGCAATCAGGTAACGGGTGATGAACAAAGAGCTGAGCGCGGCATCAGCCTGCCCCTTCGCCACCAACTCCAAGCCCTGGGCCGGGTTTTGTACGTCCACCATCTGCACCTGCGGCGCCCGCGCCTGAATGAACGCACGCATCGGGTGACGGGAATAAATCGCCAGGCGTTTACCGGCCAGATCGTCCAGTGTCTTCGGGCTATCGGCCGTTGTTGCACTGACCAGCGTGTACGGATTGGTCACATAGGACCGGGTAAAGTGCAGTCCGGCTACGTCCGTGGTCGTGGGGATGATGGCGGGCAAAATGTCGATCTCGCCGGCCTTGAGTCGCTGGATCTGCTGGTCCAGGGTCTGGCCTCGCACCACGTTGAAGTTCAAGCCGCTACGCTGGCTGATCAGCGTCAGCAATTGCGCCGTCAACCCACTGAAGCTTCCATTGGCGGTGTAAAACGTCAACGGCGCAAAGTCCTCGATCGCCGCCACCCTCACCGTCGGATGCTGATCCAGCCAGCGCTGTTCACTCACACTCAGACCCACGCGTTGCTGTCCCGCCACTTTGGCCCTGCCGGCGCTCCAGCGCTGCTCGATGATTGAGCGCTGCTCCATGGGGATCGCCGCCAGCGTCTTGTCGATGAGATCCTTCAACGGCAGGTTGTCCCGAGCCAGGGCAAAGCCAAACGGGTTAGCGTCGAGGCCCGACGGCCCCACCAGACGGACGGAATTGAAGTAGTTATTGTTGATCAGATAATTGCCGCTGATGAGGTCGCCGAGGTACACATCATCCTGCCCATACGCCACTGCCCCGAGCGCATCGAGCGCCGACGGATAACGTTGCAGGCTGGCCTCGGGATAGAACGATTCAACGCTCTGCGCCGGCAGATAATCGTCGGCCATGGCGATGCGCTTACCTGCCAGATCCTCCGGCATACGCTCGTCCAGGCGGGTGACCAGCATCGGCTGATCTTCAGCATAAGCACTGGACAGGATCAGCTCGGGGTCGGCCAGTTCGAAGTTGTTAGAGGTCCCCAGCAGATCCAGCTCACCGGATTTAAGAGCCTCCATGGCCGCTTCGCGCGTGACATAACGCAGCACCTCGATCTGCACGTTCAACAGTTGCGCCACCAGCGCGGCGTAATCGGCGGTGATGCCCTCCAACTCGTCGTGATTGCGCGTCACCTCGAACGGCGGGTAGTCCGGCCCGCTCACCCCGAGGCGCAGGACACGCTTATTGCGCAGCCATTGCCGGTCCTGTTCATCCAGACGGAGCTCGTAGCCCTCCACCGTCGAACGGCCCAGCAGCTGCAAGCGCTCCGACTCGCCGGCGACCGTGGCCAAGGCTGGCAGCACCAGGCACATCATCAGGATCAGCAGAATGCACCGCACGGTCTGGCGCACTCAGATCAGGTGATTGCGTATGGCGAAGTCCCGCAGATGCACCGCCGCAACAACCCCCAGTTTTATGATCAAGCGCGTTTTGTAGGTGCTGACGGTTTTGTGGCTCAGGTTCATGGCTTCGGAGATCGCTTTGTTGGAGAAGCCTCGGGCAAGGTATTGCAAGATGGTCAACTCGCGGTTGGACAGTGTATCGATCAACTTCTTTTCGCTGTGTTGCAACGGGTTCATCGGCCTGGACAGCAACTGCGAAAAATAGGTGTAGCCCGCCATCATTGCGTGCACAGCTTTGTGCAACTGATCCAGGCTGTTGGTTTTTGAGACATACGCCAACGCGCCACCGCGCATGCAACGCTCCTGGAAAAACAGCGGATCGAGCGAAGTGAAAACCAGCACCACGCATTTCCAGTCGCTGGCCTTGATTCGTTCCAGCAGGTCCAGGCCGTTGCCGCCGGGCATCACCAGATCCAGGATCAGCAGATCGACCTGATGCTCGCGGAGCAGGGTCAACGCTTCCCCAACGCTGGCCGCCTCATGAATCCGCTTGAAACCTTCCCGCTCAAGTACCAGCTTGACTGCGGCGCGAACCACCGGATGATCGTCCACAATCATCACTGACTTCATGGCAACTCCCTGTGCAAAGACTCAACGAATGCCCGTCGGATAACGCCGGGGCAGACGCAACGGCTGCGCCAGGACTGTTGCATGGGAGAAAGGCAGAATCTACCTGTCAGAAATGACAGTGCCGACGAACGGTATGTCGCAATCACCCGGCGTACCGCTGATAACGCTCCTGCGACGATGGATCAATGATCGTCATCAACATCTGGATACACCGCAGATCAGGCAGCGCCGCATGGCTCACTTGAACTTTCGGTTGCCGGCTGGCCGGGATCGCCGGCAACTGTGCCCGTTGGCCGTCGAAAATCAGTGCGTGGCGAACCTGCGTGTTATCGAGAAAATAGCTGAGCAAATCCAGTTCACCTGCCGCCAGCGCGGCATTGACGACCACCAGGTCGAACGGCTCGCAACCGTACTCGACCAGGGTCAGCATTGAAGCAAGGTCCTGCACTGGCGCCACGCGGTAATAATCGAGCTGATTGAACAACCGCTCGATCAGCAATCGGTGAAAGTGTTGCTCGTCGGCGATCAGGATGCGCAAAGCTTTATTCGGCATCGGAGCCTCTCTGGAAAGCGCGGTTTTTTGGATGCGCGGAGGCTACGGGAGACGCACGAATGTTTCTGTAGGACTTTTCCTAAAAAACCGCCACTTCCAGCCATTACTGCCATCCAAACCGCCGAATGTAGAAACCCTTCACCGCCTGAGTCAGCCCCATGTACGCCAGCAGAATCAGCGGCAGGAACACGAAATACAGCGACGGCAGCGCCTGCAATTTGAAGTAGTGCGCCAACGGCCCCATTGGCAGGAAAATCCCCACGGCCATGATGATCCCGGTCATGACCATCAGCGGCATGGCTGCGCGGCTTTGCAGGAACGGGATTTTCGGTGTGCGGATCATGTGCACGATCAAGGTCTGGGTCAGCAGCCCGACCACGAACCAGCCGGACTGGAACAGGGTTTGATGGTCCGGGGTATTGGCGTCGAACACGTACCACATCAGGGCAAACGTGGTGATGTCGAAGATCGAACTGATCGGACCGAAAAACAGCATGAAGCGCCCGACATCCGCCGGTTGCCAGCGCTGCGGCTTGCTGAGCATTTCTTCATCGACGTGATCGAACGGGATGGCGATCTGCGAAATGTCGTAAAGCAGGTTCTGCACCAGCAGGTGCATCGGCAGCATCGGCAGGAACGGAATGAACGCGCTGGCCACCAGCACCGAGAACACGTTGCCGAAGTTAGAACTGGCGGTCATTTTGATGTACTTGAGCATGTTGGCGAAGGTCCGGCGCCCTTCCAGTACGCCCTCCTCCAGCACCATCAAGCTCTTTTCCAGGAGGATGATGTCGGCCGCTTCCTTGGCGATATCGACGGCGCTGTCCACCGAAATACCGATGTCGGCGGTGCGCAGCGCCGGTGCGTCGTTGATGCCGTCGCCCATGAACCCCACGACATGGCCGTTGCCTTTGAGCAGACGCACGATGCGTTCCTTGTGCGACGGCGTGAGTCTGGCAAAGACGTTGGTGGTCTCGACCGCTACCGCCAGTTGGGCATCGCTCATGCGCTCGATGTCGTTGCCCAGCAGCAGGCCTTGTTGTTCCAGGCCGACTTCGCGGCAGATCTTCGCGGTCACCCGTTCGTTGTCGCCGGTCAGCACTTTCACCGCGACACCATGAGCGGCCAGGGCCTTCAGGGCCGGGGCGGTACTTTCTTTCGGTGGATCGAGGAACGCCACATAGCCGATCAGCGTCAGCGCCTGTTCATCCGCCAGGCTGTAAGTGTCGCGGCCTTCGATCATGGGCCGTGCAGCCACGGCGACTACCCGCAGACCTTCAGCATTGAACGCGGCAGTGACCTGGCGAATCCGCGCCAACAGTTCATCGGTCAGCGCTTCATCAACCATGCCGTGGCGCACACGCGTGCAGACCGCCAGTACTTCTTCCACCGCACCTTTGCAGATCAGCAAGTGCGGTTGATCGCGCCCGGCGACCACCACCGACATGCGTCGGCGGGTGAAGTCGAACGGAATTTCATCGACCTTGCGAAACGCCGTGCCGATCTTCAGCTCACGGTGGATTTCCACGTGCTCAAGCACCGCCACGTCCAGCAGGTTTTTCAGGCCGGTCTGGTAGTAGCTGTTGAGGTAGGTCATTTCCAGCACGTCGTCGGAGTCGTTGCCCCAGACGTCTACGTTGCGGGCGAGAAAGATTTTGTCCTGGGTCAGGGTGCCGGTCTTGTCGGTGCACAGCACGTCCATGGCGCCGAAGTTCTGGATCGCGTCGAGGCGTTTGACGATGACTTTTTTACGCGACAGGAACACCGCGCCTTTGGCCAGGGTCGAGGTGACGATCATCGGCAGCATTTCAGGGGTCAGGCCCACGGCAATCGACAGCGCGAACAGCAGCGCTTCGGTCCAGTCGCCCTTGGTGAAACCGTTGATGAACAGTACCAGCGGCGCCATCACGAACATGAAGCGGATCAACAGCCAGCTGATTTTGTTGACCCCGGTCTGGAACGAGGTCGGCGCGCGATCGGTGGCACCGACACGCTGGGCCAGGGCGCCGAAATAGGTGTTGTTGCCGGTGGTGAGAATCACCGCCATTGCCGTGCCGGACACCACGTTGGTGCCCATGAACAGGATGTTGTCCAGGTCCAGCGGGTTGCCGGTGTTGCTGTCCTGCTGGCGGGGAAACTTTTCCACCGGCATCGATTCGCCGGTCATCGCCGCCTGGCTGACGAACAGGTCCTTGGCGCTGAGCACCCGGCAATCGGCAGGGATCATGTCGCCGGCCGAAAGCACGATCAGATCGCCCGGCACCAATTGCTTGATCGGCACCTCGGTGCGGGATGCCTCCCGGCGCAGCACCGTGGCGGTGTTGCTGACCATTGCCTTGAGGGCGTCGGCGGCCTGGTTGGATTTGCTTTCCTGCCAGAAGCGCAACAAGATCGAGAGCACCACCATCGAGAAAATCACGATGGCGGCTTTCATGTCTTCCGTCAGCCAGGAGATCACCGCGAGCAAGGTCAGCAGCAGGTTGAACGGGTTTTTGTAGCAGTGCCACAAGTGGGTCCACCAAGACAATGGCTGCTCATGCTCGACTTCGTTGAGGCCGTATTGCTCGCGCAATGTGTCGGCTTCCCGTTCACTCAAACCGTCGGTGTGGCTGCCAAGTTTTTTCAGCAAGGGGCCGGTGGCGCTGTTGGCAGCGGCGACCAGGGTTTGCGCCAGCGTTGGCGGCACTTCACGGCTGACCGTGGTGTCGGTGAAGCTTTCCAGCAGCGCCAGTCGGCGAAAGTGTCGGCCGATGTGACGGGTGCGCAGGAATCCGGCGAAGAATTCCTTGAGCAGGGTAAGGTTCATGGCGTTGCCCCCGGGGTCAGCCGGGAGACCTTCAAGCAGGCGTGTCGAGTCGCTGCGATGACGACAGGCACGTCGAACATCACACACGGTCAAGCGTCGATGAGAGGGAGGTCGGGACACGGCGCAAGCGTGGCCGCTATCGGGATTTCCGCTGCTCGCTTATCGGCGAGACAACGGCAGCAGGCTGCGCGTTATCGTGCCGGGAGGGTGCCGGTTATCGAAACCGGCCGACGACTGTCACTCGAACAAGTACCCAATGAGGGTCTCCGCTATTGATGAAAACGCGCGAAGCTTAAGCCCCGATTTGTGGAGAGTAAACGAAGGAACGGTGGGTGGTGGGGGAATCGCGGGGTTCTTCAGGAAGGGTTCAGGATTCTGGATTTGTGCTGCCTTTGAGGGCCTCTTCGCGAGCAAGCCCGCTCCCACATCTTGATCTCTGTCATACACAAAATCTGTGTTCACTGGAGATCCACTGTGGGAGCGGGCTTGCTCGCGAAAGCGGTTTAACAGGCGCCGAAGATCTTAGCTGGCAGTGGCCAACAACAAATCCACCACCGAACGGCGATGCCCACGGTGCTTGCCATGGTCATACAACGACCCGGCAATCTCATCCGCGCGAATCGGCAGGATCGACAACAGCGTGTCGCTCAAACCGTGGCTCGCCTGGCAGAAGCCCTGCATATAGATGCCGGCCTTGCAGCGCTCGTCAGTGATCAGTTTGTAGTTGCGATCCACCTCGAAATCACCCAGGTATTGCTCCAGCGGCGCCAGCAATTTGCGGTGCATCTGGCGCTCGTAGCCGGTGGCCAATACCACGGCATCGTACAGACGAACCGCGACTTCACCGGTGGCATTGTTGCGCACCGCCAGTTCGATGCCGCGCTCGGTGGCGGTGGCTTTCTCGATAGTGGTCAGGGTACGGAAGGTGTGACGCGCGATACCCGAGACTTTCTGGCGATAGAAAATGCCGTAGATGCGTTCGATCAGGTCGATGTCCACCACCGAATAGTTGGTGTTGTGGTACTCGTTGACCAGACGCTCACGCTCGCTGCTCGCCTGCTGGAACACCAGGTCGGTGAACTCCGGCGAGAACACTTCGTTGACGAACGGGCTGTCATCCGCCGGCTTCAGCGCCGAGCCACGCAGGATCATGTCGACCTGCACGGACGGGAAGCTGTCGTTCAAATCGATGAAGGCTTCCGCCGCGCTCTGGCCGCCGCCAATGATCGCAATGCTCATCGGCTGATTGTTCACGCAAGGCTGCTTGGCCATCTGCGCCAGGTACTGCGAGTGGTGGAACACGCGGCCGTCATCCTTCAGCGCCTTGAACGCTTCGGGAATGCGCGGCGTACCGCCGGCACTGACCACCACCGAACGGGTGGTGCGCGCGTGTTGATGCCCTTGGGTATCGCGAGAGATCACCCGCAGCGCCTCGACCTGCTGGTTGTGCAGCACCGGCTCGATGCTCAGCACTTCTTCGCCGTAGCGGCTCTGGGCTTCAAACTGACCGGCGACCCAGCGCAGGAAGTCGTTGTACTCCATGCGGCACGGGTAAAAGGTGCCGAGGTTGATAAAGTCCACCAGACGGCCGTGATGCTTGAGATAGTTGACGAACGAATACGGGCTGGTCGGGTTGCGCAGGGTTACCAGGTCCTTGAGGAAGGAGATCTGCAACTCGCTCTGGGTCACCAGGGTGTTGCCGTGCCAGCGGTAGTCCGCCTGCTTGTCGAGAAACAGAACATCCAGCTCGCCCTGGGTCGGCCCGCGCTCTTGCAGAGCGATGGCCAGCGCCAGGTTCGAAGGGCCGAAACCGACGCCGATCAGGTCGTGAACGATGGGCGATGCAATTGCCTGTGTCATTTCCAGTGTCCTCTGGATGAACCCCTCAACAAGGGGAATAAGCCTAAGTGACCTGATGCAGGACAGCAGGTCGTCTGTTGAGTAGGAACGAGGACAATGAAAAAAAATTTAGAGAGAAGGGATCAATGGGCGTCCCACTGGCGCATCCGCACGCGGCAATGCTTCATGGCATTGACGATGTGCTTCTCCACCAGCGCGCGCGAGATACCGAGGTGGTCGGCAATTTCCGGGTGCGACAGGCCATCGATCTTGCGCAGCAGAAAACTTTCGCGACACAACCGCGGCAATTCCGCCAGGGCACGCTGGAGCATCTCCAGGCGCTGGCCATGATCGAGGCAGTTGTGCGGGGACGGTGTGAAGTAGCGCTCTTCGTTGTCGAGCACGTCCAGCGATTCGACCTGGCGCAAGGCGTTGCGGCGATGATCGTCGATCACCAGGTTCAGCGCGGTGCGATAAAGGAAGGCCCGGGGCTGCTCGATCGGCGTGTCACTGGAACGCTCCAGCACCCGCAGATAAGCGTCATGCACCACATCTTCGGCCACCTGACGGTTGCCTAGCTTGGCGTTCAGGAAACACACCAGCTCGCGATAGTAGTTTTCCAACATGACTCCCGGCCGCACAGGGTGCGGTTTCTATCCTTGAGCCACTTCTGCGACCGCACAAATGGGCAGTGGCAAGATGGTGGCAGTTCGAGCCGCGTAATTTATAGTAATTCTCATATAGATTTAAAGTGTTGCTTTGACTTACCCGATAAATAGTCATGTGCTACACCTGTGGCGATGGGATTTATCCCCGTTTGTATCGACCTGTTTCCGCACCTAAATTCCCCGCGACTTTCCTCGTTTACAGGACAGCTCCCCGTGTCTGTCGGCTCCCCGACAGCGTTCGCCTGCCGCCGTTTTTCGTGCGCAGGTTGAACGACGGGCCGATACCCATTGGCCGGAACCCTGCATGAAACGTCCCCGACAGACCCGACGCGCCCTGCTTGTAGCACTTTGTCTAATCCCCGTTATCGCCATCGCCACCTGGCAAGTGATCCCGCCGGGCCGGGATAAATTCGCCACCGTGCAAGTCAGCCGTGGCGACATTGAAAGCAGCGTCACCGCGCTGGGCACCCTGCAGCCACGGCGTTATGTCGACGTCGGCGCCCAGGCGTCCGGGCAGATCCACAAGATCCACGTGGAAGTCGGCGACGTGGTCAAGGAAGGCCAACTGCTGGTGGAGATCGATCCGTCCACCCAGCAGGCCAAACTCGACGCCGGGCGCTTCTCCATCGAGAACCTCAAGGCGCAGCTCCAGGAACAACGGGCACAGCACGAACTGGCCCGGCAGAAATTCCAGCGCCAGCAGAACCTCAAGGCCGGCGGCGCGACCCGCGAAGAAGACGTGCAGACCGCCCAGGCCGAACTGCGCGCCACCCAGGCCCGCATCGACATGTTCCAGGCGCAGATCCGCCAGGCCCAGGCCAGCCTGCGCAGCGATCAGGCCGAACTCGGTTACACGCGGATTTACGCACCGATGTCCGGCACCGTGGTCGCCCTCGACGCTCGGGTCGGCCAGACCCTCAATGCTCAGCAGCAAACACCGTTGATCCTGCGCATCGCCAATTTGTCACCGATGACGGTGTGGGCCGAAGTGTCGGAAGCCGACATCGGCCACGTCAAACCCGGCATGACCGCCTGGTTCACCACCCTCAGTGGCGGCAACCGGCGCTGGAGCAGCACCGTGCGGCAGATTCTGCCGGTGCCGCCCAAGCCGCTGGACCAGACCAGCCAGGGCGGCGGCAGCCCGGCCAGTTCGAGCAAAAGCGGCAGCGCCCGCGTGGTCCTGTATACGGTGTTGCTGGACGTCGATAACGCCGACAACGCGTTGATGGCGGAAATGACCACCCAGGTATTCTTCGTTTCGGATCAGGCGAAAAACACCCTGACCGCGCCGGTCGCGGCGTTGCAGGCCGGCACTGAAGCGAACAGGCAAATCGCCCAGGTCGTCGCTGAAAACGGCAGCCTCCAGCAGCGTGATGTGCGCACAGGAATCAGCGACCGTCTGCGGGTGCAGATCCTCGACGGCTTGCAGGAAGGCGATCATCTGCTGATCGGCCCGGCCGATGGGAGTGGCGGCTGAATGCAGACGCCTCTGATCGACCTGCAGGACATCCGCAAAGCCTACGGCGGCGGCGATTCACCGGAAGTTCACGTGCTGCGCGGCATCGACCTGTCGATCCATGCCGGGGAATTCGTGGCGATTGTCGGCGCGTCCGGTTCCGGCAAGTCGACGCTGATGAACATCCTCGGTTGCCTCGACCGCCCGACCTCGGGCGAATACCGTTTCGCCGGGCAAAACGTCGCCGCCCTCGACAGCGACGAGCTGGCCTGGCTGCGCCGCGAAGCCTTTGGTTTTGTGTTCCAGGGTTATCACCTGATCCCGTCCGGCTCGGCCCAGGAAAACGTCGAAATGCCGGCCATCTATGCAGGCCTGCCCGCCGCCGAACGCCATGCCCGCGCCGCCGCCCTGCTCGACCGCCTCGGCCTGGCCTCACGCACCGGCAACCGCCCGCATCAGCTCTCCGGAGGCCAGCAACAACGGGTGTCGATTGCCCGCGCCTTGATGAACGGCGGCCACATCATCCTCGCCGACGAACCCACCGGCGCCCTCGACAGCCACAGCGGTGCCGAGGTCATGACCCTGCTCGACGAACTGGCGAGCCAGGGCCACGTGGTGATCCTCATCACCCACGACCGCGAAGTGGCGGCCCGGGCCAAACGCATCATCGAAATCCGCGACGGGCTGATCATCAGTGACAGCGCGGTGGACACCCCTCAAGCACAGACCTCGGCCAACCCCGGCGCGCTGCAAGCGGTGGATCTGCGCAAGCGCCTGACCGAAGGCGCCGAAGCCACCGGCGCATGGAAAGGCGAATTGGTTGATGCGGTGCAAGCCGCGTGGCGAGTGATGTGGATCAACCGCTTTCGCACGGCGCTGACGCTGCTCGGGATCATCATCGGCGTGGCGTCGGTGGTGGTGATGCTGGCCGTCGGCGAAGGCAGCAAGCGCCAGGTCATGGCGCAAATGGGTGCTTTCGGCTCCAACATCATTTATTTAGGTGGCTCATCACCCAACCCACGAACGCCGCAGGGCATCGTCACCCTGGATGACGTCGCGGCGGTGGGAAGCCTGCCGCAAGTGACGCGGATCATGCCGGTCAACGGCCAGGAAGCCGGGGTGCGTTTCGGCAACCTCGACCACTTGAGCTACGTCGGCGGCAACGACACAAATTTCCCGGCCATCTTCAACTGGCCGGTGGTGCAAGGCAGCTATTTCACCCAGGACGATGAACGCAACGCCGCGGCGGTCGCAGTGATTGGCCACAAGGTGCGGACCAAGTTGCTCAAGGACGTGGCCAACCCGATCGGCCAGTACATCCTCATCGAGAACGTGCCATTCCAGGTGGTCGGCGTGCTCGCGGAAAAAGGCGCCAGCTCCGGCGACTCCGACAGCGACGACCGCATCGCCATCCCCTACTCCGCCGCCAGTGTGCGGCTGTTCGGCACCCATAATCCCGAGTATGTGGCCATCGCCGCCGCCGACGCACGCAAGGTCAAGGAGACCGAAATCGCCATCGAGCAATTGATGCTGCGCCTGCACAACGGCAAGAAGGATTTCGAACTGACCAACAACGCCGCAATGATTCAGGCCGAAGCGCGCACGCAAAACACCCTGTCGCTGATGCTGGGCTCGATTGCCGCGATTTCGTTGCTGGTCGGCGGGATCGGGGTGATGAACATCATGCTGATGACCGTGCGCGAGCGCACGCGGGAGATCGGCATTCGCATGGCCACCGGCGCCCGTCAGCGCGACATCCTGCGCCAGTTTCTGACCGAAGCGGTGATGCTTTCGGTGGTCGGCGGACTCGCCGGGATCGCCCTGGCGCTGATCGTCGGCGGCGTGCTGATCCTCAGCGAAGTCGCCGTCGCGTTCTCTTTGATAGCGGTGCTCGGCGCCTTCGGCTGCGCCCTGGTCACCGGTGTTGTCTTCGGCTTCATGCCGGCCCGCAAAGCTGCCCGACTCGACCCGGTCACGGCCCTTACCAGTGAATGATCTCTCCATGAAGCCGCAACTGAGTTTACTGACCCTCTGCCTGCTGCTCGGCGCTTGCGGTACGCCCGCCCAGCGCCCGGAAAGTGGCCTCCAGCCGCCCGCCTCCTGGCAATCACCGCACACGCAAGACGCCACCCGCAGCAATCGGCAATGGTGGACGCAGTTCGGCAGCCCGCAATTGGATCAACTGATCGAACAGGCGCGGGCCGGCAGTTACGACCTGGCCGCCGCCATCGCACGGGTGCGCCAGGCGCAGGCAGAGACGGTGGTTGCCGGCGGCTCGCTGCTGCCGGAGGTCAAGGCCGGTCTCAACGCCAATCGGCAAAAACTGCTGCGCGGCAACGGTTACAGCCAGCTCGATGCCGACAGCGACAACAAGGCCGTCGATTACTTCAATGCCAGCCTCAGCGCCACTTACGAAATCGATTTCTGGGGCGGTCAGCGGGCTTCCCGTGACAGCGCGCAATTCGCTTTGCAGGCCAGCGAGTTCGATCAGGCGACCGTGGAATTGACGCTGCTCAGCGGCGTCGCCAATACCTACGCGCAGGCCTTGTCGCTGCGCGAGCAAAGCCGCATCGCCGAGCTGAACCTGGCGAACGCGCAGAACGTATTGAAGCTGGTGCAGACCCGTTTTGACTCAGGCTCCGCGACGGCGCTGGAACTGGCGCAGCAGAAGAGTCTGGTGGCGGCGCAACAACGGCAATTGCCGCTGGTGCAGCAACAGGCTCAGGACGCTTTGATCGGTCTGGCCGCCCTGCTCGGCCGGCCGGTTCAGGAACTGGGGCTGGGTCAGGAGCGCTTTGATCAGCTGTCATGGCCGACCATCGCGGCCGGCGCCCCCAGCGAACTGCTCACCCGCCGTCCGGACATCGCTCGTGCCGAAGCGCAACTGGCCGCCGCGCAAGCCGACGTCACCGTGGCCCGTGCGGCGATGTTGCCGAAGGTCACGTTGAGCGCGGAACTGGGCTCGGGCGCAGATCGTGCGGCGGACATGCTGCGCAATCCTTTCTACAACCTCACCGCCGGATTGCTTGCGCCGGTGTTCAACAACGGCCGCTTGAGCGCCGAGCGTGATAAAGCCACGGCCCGCCAGGAAGAATTGCTGGAGACGTATCGCGGGGCGATCATCAACGGCTTCGCCGATGTGGAAAAAGCCCTCAACAGCATTCGTGGGCTGGATGCACAGCGCCAGTGGCAAAGCGAAGAACTGAGCCAGGCGCAGACCGCCTTCACTATCGCGCAAAGCCGTTATCAGGCAGGGGCCGAGGATTTGCTGACCGTACTGGAAACCCAGCGCACGCTGTATGCGGCGCAGGATTTGAATGTGCAGCTGCGGTTGTCGCGGTTGCAGGCGAGCATTTCGCTGTACAAGGCGTTGGGTGGCGAGTGGCAGGTTCTTTGATTTGAGTTGCCAGTGAGGGCCTCTTCGCGAGCAAGCCTCGCTTCTACAGGTATAAATGATGCCCTTGTAGGAGCGAGGCTTGCCCGCGAAGAACGATAACTCGGTCTATCGGTTTAACTGGTAATCGGCTTGGCCTTCAAATGCCGTGCATACCAAGGCCGCTGTGGCACTTTGCGGAACAGGTCCGCCAGTTTCTTCTCGTCTTCACCAAAGGTGATGCGCAACGCCAGTTTCATGGTTTCCGGGTCCATCTCGACCGACTTGCCCGCCTGCAACCCCGGCGTCGTGTTGCAGCCATGGGTGCTCGGCCCCAGCCACGGATCGTCCACCTCAACCCAGCGCCCCGGCGCAAACCACGCCACACCGCTGACCTCCAGACGACTCACCTCCCCCGGATGAAAACGCTCGTGGGCGCGAAACCAGTCTTCCAGGCGATCATCGATCCAGCCGTGAAAATGCCAGAACACTGGGTTCACATGGGAAGAAAACGGGTCGCCGAGAAAGTCGTTTTCTGGCGCATACCAGCGCGCGGAAAAGTCTGCCGGATCCCGGGCAAACGGCACCGGCTGGCCATTGGACGGATCACGCGGCACCGAGGCCCAGCGCATGTGCAGCCAGTCATGCAGCCCCAGCTCGACCTCGGAACCGAACTGCCCCAGGGTGAGCTTCGACAGATAACGCGGATCCCGATAGCGCGACTCCCAGACCTGGAAGTTACTGTGATACGTCTCGGCGGTCTTGATGTCGCTGACCCATTGCGAATATTCGGCATCGTCGTCGGCCTGCCAGGTTGGCGGCAGCGCGGTGCCGTCGTGGTTGTCGCAGTAGTTGGCGAAGCCGATGCGATCGCGCACCAGTTCCGGCTGCGGCAACGGAAAGTGCTGCCACGACGGCAAATCCTGCATCGACCGCGCCGTGCCCAGCATGTGCCGGTGCATGAAGAAAAAATCCACGCCCGAGCCGTTGCGATCCTTGCGCGGGCCACGGGCATCACGCTCCTTGTCCCGCGGGCCGGGCTGCCAGCCGATGCCACGCAGGGCGTTGCGCTTGTCTTCGGACAGGGTGTGCCACTTGTCCCGCGAGGCGTGCCAGAGCTGGTGAAACAGCCGATGTTCGGCGGACACCAGCCACGCCAGCAGCGGTGCATTGAGACCGGCTCGCTCGCGGGCCTCGGGGAAAACCCGTTTGACGGCGATGAAGCGATTGTCCTGGGCGGTCATCATCAACGGGCGATCGAGGTTCAACACCCGGCCACTGAGGGTGCCGCTGCCGGCGTTGCCGAAACCGGCCCAGACTTCGTCCAGCGACATGCTGAATTCGTAATCCGGCGTGCCGTTGGCGGCGTCGGCACTGACCAGCCGCCAGCTCAACTCAGCCGGCTTGGCTTCTGCCAGATCGCCCAGCACCCGGTAGCGCGGTTCATCGCCGGAGCGCAAACGCTGGGCGGTGTCGAGGAATCCGATCAGGCCGCGACCTTTGTGGCCGACGTCGAGAAACACTTCCAGTCCGTCCCGTGGCAGGCCTTCAATACCGGCGTCACGCCCTTCGAAACGAATCTGCCAGACGCCACGCAAGGTGTTCGCCAAATGCTGGCCGGCGACATCCGCCACATCGAATGAAGCTTCGCCGGGGGTGATCGTCGGATCCGGTTTCGTCCATTCGCGATGCCCATAAAAAGCCGCAGGCACGGCGGCGCCGGTCAGCGCCAGGCCTGCCATGAACCATCGTCGAGAAATCGTCATTGCCCTACCTGTGTCAGCCATGAAGCAGGCTTTATCCAAGCTAGAACGTTTGTTGCCTGCAAAAATTTAAAAGCATCGCGGGCAAGCCTCGTACCTACAGGTCCTGCATTAACCCGTAGGAGCGAGGCTTGCCCGCGAAGAGGCCATCAGTCCCACTAAATTTCTAACCGGGCCACTCGTTCTTCCCAGATAGCAAAGGCCCCTGCGCCCGCACCGGGGCGGCGAACCTGACTGAGATGGCAATGACAAAACCACGTTCGAAAAAGGCTCTCTACATCGGCCTGCCGCTGGCCCTGGCGATCAGTGCCGGGGCAGGCTTTGCAGCCTGGGATTACGGGCTCAAGGACAATCCCGGTTACCCGGCCAAGGTGATGAAACAGGCCGATGAGCTGCAAGAGCGCATTCTCTCCTTCGACAGCCACGTCACCGTGCCGCTGGACTTCGGCACCGCCGGCAATGAAGCAGACAAGGACGGCACCGGGCAATTCGACCTGGTCAAGACCGGCCGCGGTCGCTTGTCCGGCGCGGCCCTGACAATTTTCGGCTGGCCGGAAATCTGGAACGGCGCCAACGCCCCGCATCGCCCAACCGCCGGTTTCGTCGACGAAGCCCGGTTCGAGCAGGAAGCCCGCTACAAAATCATCAGCACAATGGTTCGTGACTTCCCCAATCAGGTCGCCATCGCCTATACCCCGGACGATTTCCGCCGCTTGCACGGCGAAGGCAAGTTCGCGATCTTCATGAGCATGCTCAACGCCTACCCACTGGGCAACGATCTGAACGCGCTGGACACGTGGGCCGCTCGCGGCATGCGCATGTTCGGTTTCAGTTACGTGGGCAACAACGCCTGGGCGGATTCGTCCCGACCGCTGCCGTTCTTCAATGATTCGCGAGACGCCCTTGGGGGCCTGTCGGAGATCGGCAAACAGGCGGTGCATCGTCTCAACGATCTGGGTGTGATCATCGATGTGTCGCAGATGTCGACCAAGGCCCTGGAGCAAGTCGCCCAGTTGAGCCGCACGCCGATGGTCGCCTCGCACTCGGCACCGCGCGCCTTGGTGGACATCCCGCGCAACCTCAGCGATCAGGAAATGCAACTGATCAAGAACAGCGGCGGCGTGGTGCAGATTGTCGGCTTCCCGACCTACATCCGCCCGCTCAGCCAGGCCACTCAGGACAAACTCAACGCCCTGCGCGCACGCTTCGACCTGCAACCGCTGCAAGGCCTGGAAATGGCGCTGATGCCGGGCGATCCGATCATCACGGTCTGGTCCGAGCAACGCTTCGGCGAGTATGCCGGCCAGCTCTACGCCATCGTCGACGAAGAACCGAAAGCCACCCTCAAGGACTACGGCGACGCGATTGATTACGCGGTGAAAAAAATCGGCATCGACCACGTCGGCATCAGTTCCGACTTCAACGACGGCGGCGGTCTGGAGGGTTGGAAGGATGTCAGCGAAGCTCGCAACGTGACGGCCGAGCTGATCAGTCGCGGCTATGGCGAAGCCGATATCGCCAAGCTCTGGGGCGGGAATTTCCTGCGGGTCTGGGACCAGGTGCAGAAGTCGTCCAGACCG
Organism: Pseudomonas sp. LBUM1669; assembly: GCF_059695705.1. NCBI lineage: Bacteria > Pseudomonadati > Pseudomonadota > Gammaproteobacteria > Pseudomonadales > Pseudomonadaceae > Pseudomonas > Pseudomonas sp. LBUM1669. The sequence goes on from NZ_CP166784.1 coordinate 4,305,810, forward strand.
GTAGCGAAAAACTGATGCCCTCTTTTGAAAAAGCGAACCGAGCTCATGACTAACCGCCGTTCATTCCTCAAGCAGGCCGGTATTCTTGCCGCTGGCCTGCCCATGAGCAGCGCCGTGAATCTACCGGCGCTGGCTGCCAATCCACAGCCGCTGCCCAAGGACAAATGGGCGCAATTGCGTTTGTTGTTCGATCAGGATCCGGACTACCTGCACTTTGCCAATTTTCTGGTGACGTCCCACCCACGCCCAGTGCGTGAGGCAATTGAACGCCACCGCGCCAACCTCGACCGCAACCCGGGCCTGGCGATGGACTGGGACCTGGGCGAAACGGAAAAACGCGAGCAAGCGGTTCGCGTCTGGGCCGGTCGTTACCTCAAGGCCAAGCCCGAACAGATTGCGCTGACCGGCAGCACCACGGAAGGCCTGTCGCTGATCTACGGCGGCATCCATGTGCGGCCGGATCAGGAAATCCTCACCAGCGAACACGAACACTACGCCACCAACTACGCCTTGGGTTACCGCCAGCAGAAGGACGGGGTCAAGGTGCGCAAGCTCAAGCTGTTCGAGAACAGCCACAACGTTTCGGCGGATGAGGTGCTGGATTCGATCGCCAAAGGCATCCGCCCCGAAACCCGCGTGCTGGGCATGACCTGGGTGCAGTCCGGCAGTGGCGTGAAGCTGCCAATCGGTGAAATCGGCAAACTGGTGGAGGAGCAGAATCGCAACCGCGAGGAAAAGGACCGCATCCTTTACGTGGTCGATGGCGTGCACGGATTCGGCGTCGAAGACCTCGACTTCCCCGACATGCACTGCGACTTTTTCATCGCCGGCACCCACAAATGGATGTTCGGCCCGCGCGGCACCGGGATCATCTGCGCCCGCTCCGCCGAGCTCAAGGATGTGACGCCGACGATTCCGACCTTCTCCGAAGCCACCACGTTCTCGACCATCATGACCCCCGGCGGTTATCACAGCTTCGAACATCGCTGGGCCCTGGACGAGGCGTTCAAGCTGCACCTGGAACTGGGCAAGGCCGAGGTGCAGGCGCGCATCCACGCCCTTAACACCTATGCGAAAAACCGCTTGCTGGAACACCCGCAGGTCGAACTGGTCACGCCAAACAGCCCGGACTTGTCGGCCGGTTTTACCTTCTTCCGGATCAAGGACCGTGACTGCGAAAAGATTGCCGTTCAGTTGATGGAAAACCGCGTGGTCTGCGACTCGGTGGACCGCGACGTCGGCCCGGTGATCCGCATCGCGCCAGGCCTGCTCAACACCGAAGACCACATCGACCGCTTCATGGCCTTGCTGAGCAAAACCGTCTAATGCTGCACCTGTGGCGAGGGAGCTTGCTCCCGCTGAATTGCGCAGCAGTCCCTTTCTTTGGGGCCGCTTCGCTGCCCAGCGGGAGCAAGCTCCCTCGCCACAGGGACGCCAGTTTTCTTTCAAATCGAGACGACAGATGAACCGAGATCTATTAATCGTGCCCCTCAAGGCATTCGCCCTGACCGCCCTCCTCGCCGGCCTGTTGCCAACCACCGCCCAGGCGGCCACCACCCCGCAACCAGGCAAAGTATTCAAGGACTGCCGCGACTGCCCGGAAATGGTCGTGCTGCCCGCCGGCACCTTCACCATGGGCACGCCGGACGATGAAGTCGGTCGCGAGCCCGACGAAGGTCCGATGCACGAGGTGACCTTCGCCAAACCGTTCGCGATGAGCCGTTTCCAGGTCACCGCCGGTGAATGGGACAGCTACGTGCGCGAGAGTGGCGTGACCATCGCCAACGGTGATACCCGGCCGGGTCGTGAATGCGTCGCCAGCAAACCGCGTTACCCGCAAGGCCCGCGTCAGCCGGCGGTGTGCATGAACTTCGATGACGTGAAGCACTACGTCGCCTGGCTCTCGAAGAAGACCAGGCAGAAGTACCACATGGTCAGCGAAGCCCAACGCGAATACGCCGCACGCGGCGGCAGCCAAGGACCTTTCCCCTTCCCGTTCGATGAAGGCAAGGAATACAGCATCAGCCAAAACGCCAACACCTACGGGCCGGCGGACGGTTACAGCTACAGTTCGCCGGTGGGCAGCTATGCACCGAACGCGTTCGGCCTGTACGACATGCACGGCAATGTCTACGAATGGGTCGAAGACTGCGAACACCCGGACTACGTTGGCGCGCCCACCGATGGCAGCGCGTGGGTAGAACCCAACTGCGAAGCCGTGCGCATTCGCGGCAACGACTGGGGTGAAGCGCCAGTGTTCTCCCGCTCCGGCAACCGCAACAGCCAGTACCCGCAGGAGCGTGGCGACTGGATGGGGTTCCGTATCGTGCGTGAGCTCTAAACCTACACTTTCGTGCATCACCAAAATCCCCTGCGGGAGCGAGCCTGCTCGCGATGGCGGCGTGACAGTCAACGTATATGTTGAATGTTAGACCGCTATCGCGAGCAGGCTCGCTCCCGCAGGGGGTGTGGGGTGTCAGTCATGTTGCTGACTACTCACCGCCAGTCGGCCGGGTTGTAAATTAACCCCTCGATCAGACGTTCTACTGGGTATCTGCCTTTATACCCAAGGAACTGTCTTCCATGACCCAGCCTCCCCGTGGCGCCATCGGCGAGTTGTTCGCCCTGTTGAAACCGTTTCGACTCATCGTCGCCGCGTCCATTATCCTGGGCATGGTCGGCGGCCTGAGTGTCACCGTGCTGCTGGCGACCATCAACAACGCCCTTCATTCGGACACCGGCCTGACCCAGGGCGTCGTTGCACTGTTCGGCGGTCTGTGCCTGGTGGCGCTGCTGAGTTCGATCTGCTCGGACATTGGCACCAACTATGTCGGCCAGCACATCATCGCCACCCTGCGCAAGCAACTGGGCGAAAAAGTGCTCTCGGCGCCGATCGAACAGATCGAACGCTACCGCAGCCATCGCCTGATTCCGGTATTGACCCACGACGTCGACACCATCAGCGATTTCGCCTTTGCCTTCGCCCCGCTGGCCATTTCCATGACCGTGACCCTGGGCTGCATGGGCTATCTGGCCATGCTGTCATGGCCGATGTTTCTAATCATGGTCGTGGCAATCATCATCGGCACCGGCATTCAGTACTTCGCCCAGAGCCTGGGCATCAAGGGCTTCTTCGCCGCCCGCAACGCCGAAGACGAATTGCAAAAGCACTACAACGCCATTGCTGAAGGCGCCAAGGAACTGCGCATTCACCGCCCACGCCGCCAGCGCATGTTCAACGCGGGTATCAAGGGTACGGCCGACTTCATCTGCAAAACCCAGATCAAATCGATCAATACATTCGTGATTGCGAAGACGTTCGGCTCGATGCTGTTCTTCGTGGTCATCGGCCTGGCACTGGCCCTGCAATCGTTCTGGCCGAGCGCCGACAAATCGGTGATGAGCGGTTTTGTCTTGGTGTTGCTGTACATGAAAGGGCCACTGGAACATCTGGTCGGCACATTGCCGATTGTCAGTCGTGCGCAGATTGCCTTCCGCCGCATTGCCGAACTGTCCGAGCAATTCTCTTCGCCGGAACCGCACCTGCTGCTCAGCGACCAGGGTAAAAAAGCTTCGCCGGTGCACAGCCTGGAACTCAACGATGTGCGTTACACCTTCCCTGCCGCACCGGGCAGCAACGCCTTTTCCCTGGGGCCGGTCAACCTGAAAATCGAACAAGGCGACATCATCTTCATCGTCGGCGAGAACGGTTGCGGCAAGACCACCCTGATCAAATTGCTGTTGGGACTTTACCCGCCGCAGCATGGGGAAATCCGCCTCAACGGGGAGATCATCAGCGCCGTCAACCGCGACGATTACCGTCAGTTGTTCACCACGATCTTTGCCGACTACTACCTGTTCGACGACGTGGTGCAGGGCGACACGCACATTCCCGAAGACGCGAACAAATATCTGCAACGCCTGGAAATTGCCCACAAGGTCAGCGTCCAGGACGGCCGCTTCACCACGACTGACCTTTCGACCGGCCAGCGCAAGCGGCTGGCGCTGGTCAACGCCTGGCTGGAAGAACGGCCAGTGTTGGTGTTCGACGAATGGGCAGCCGACCAGGATCCGACATTCCGGCGGATTTTCTACACCGAGCTGCTTCCAGACCTCAAGCGCCTGGGCAAGACGATCATCGTGATCTCTCACGACGACCGCTATTTCGACGTTGCTGACCAGTTGGTGCGCATGGAAGCAGGACAAGTAATGACGGCCCTCAACCCAGCCTGATACGACCCCGCAGCGCGTTTAATCAAGGCAAAAACGGTCCCGCACGCTCGCGACAGCAAATAAGTTCGCGATTTGCGGGATTTTTTTCCGGTTTTTCTGCGGTGTTGCGTCTAATTATCATTAACTAATAAAACTGCCCACGTACTTCAGGAGCATTCCGAGCGATGCAAAGCTTAACGTTGTCCCGCGCACCTCTGGCATTGGCCGTCTCCCGACAAAATCCCCGCCGCACCGTATTGTCCGGCGCCCTGCTGACCCTGCTGTTGCTGGGCACCACACAGGTACAAGCGACCCCGGTCGATGTGAATGTACCGGCGCAGCCGCTGTCCAGCGCACTGCAGCAATTGGGTCAACAAGCCAACCTGCAAATTCTCTACAGCCCGGAGACGTTGTCGGGCCTGAAATCGAGCGCGGTGTCCGGTCACCTGGAACCGGAACAGGCGCTTAATAACTTGCTGCTGGGGAGCGGCATCACATTCCAAATGACCGGCAACACGGTCTCGCTGATTCCGCCGGCAGGTACCGGCAGCGCGCTGGAGCTCGGCGCGGTATCGATTTCCGGCAAGGCGCCGGGGTCGACCACCGAAGGCACCGGGCTCTACACCACGTACTCGTCCAGTAGTTCGACGCGTCTGAACCTGACCCCCAAAGAAACACCACAGTCGCTGACCGTCATGACCCGTCAGCGTCTGGACGATCAGCACCTGACCAACCTCAGCGACACCCTTGACGCCACTCCCGGCATCATCGTGTTGCGCGACGGCCAGGGTGCCGAATCCGACGGTTACTTCTCCCGTGGTTTCGAGATTCAGAACTTCGAAATCGACGGCGTCCCCACCGTCAAGCGCATGGACAACTACACCCAGAGCATGGCCATGTACGACCGCGTTGAAGTCGTGCGCGGTGCCACCGGCTTGATCAGTGGCCTGGGCAGCCCATCGGCGACCATCAACCTGATCCGCAAACGCCCGACGGCCGAGGCCCAGGCGAGCATCACCGGTGAAGCCGGCAACTGGGACCGCTACGGCAGCGGCTTCGACGTCTCCGGCCCATTGAACGAAACCGGCAACATTCGCGGCCGCCTGGTCGCCGACTTCAAGACCGAGCAATCCTGGATCGACCGCTACAAACAGGATTCGCAACTGGTCTATGGCATCACCGAGTTCGACCTGAGCGAAAGCACCCTGCTGACCATGGGTTTCAGCTACCAGCAAACCGACGTTGACTCGCCGATGCGTTCCGGCCTGCCGACCCGTTTCTCCGACGGCTCGCGCACCAATCTCAAACGTTCGCTGAACTCGGCACAGACCTGGTCTTATAACGACCACGAACAGACGAGCTACTTCACCTCGATCGAACACCAGTTCGACAACGGCTGGAGCGGCAAGGTCGAGTTCACTCACTCCGAGAACAAATTCGACGAGGTGTTCAACTACGTCAACGGCAGCCTCAACCCCGACGGCAGTGGCACCACGCAGTTGCCGGTTCGCTTCTCCGGCACACCACGTCAGAACAACCTCGACGCCTACCTCACCGGGCCGTTCAGCCTGCTGGGGCGCGAGCACGAGCTGATCGCCGGCGTGACGCTGTCCAACTACTACGAAAACGTGCCGAACTACGGTGGCTGGAAATATGACTATTCGGGCTCTCCGGCTGGCGCCATCGACAACCTGCTGAACTGGAACGGCGACTCGGTGAAACCGGACTTCGCTGTCACCGGCAAAAGCACCACCGACGAAACCCAGTACGCGGCTTACCTGGCCACCCGTCTGCACGTCACCGACGACCTGAGCGTGCTGTTGGGCAGCCGCGTCATCGACTGGCATCGCGAGATTGAAGACAAGCCATACGGTGCGGCAGAGACCAAGACCAAAGAGTCCGAAACCGGCGTGTACATCCCGTACACCGGCGTGGTTTATGACCTGAACGACACTTGGTCGCTGTACGCCAGCTACACCAAAATCTTCAACCCGCAATCGTCCTGGGTTCGCGACGTCAACAACAAACCCCTGGACCCGATGGAGGGCACCGGCTACGAGGTCGGTATCAAGGGCAGTCACTTCGACGGCAAGTTGAACTCCAGCGTCGCGCTGTTCAAGCTTGAACAGGACAACCTGGCCATCTGGATCGATACCCCTGGCGGCAACACCTACAAGTCCGAGCAAGGCACCACCACCAAAGGTGTCGAGTTCACGCTTGACGGTGAACTGGCCGAAGGCTGGCAGGCGTCTGCCGGCTATGCCTACGCCGTCAGCACCGACTCCGATGACCAGCGCATCGTCACGACCCTGCCCCGTCACAGCCTCAAGACGTTCACCAGCTATCGCCTGCCTGGCGTGCTGGACAAGGTCACCCTCGGTGGTGGCGTGAACTGGCAGAGCAAGACGGGCAACGACCTGCACACCTTCACCCAGGGCAGCTACGCTGTTACCAACCTGCTGGCCCGCTATGACATCAGCAAAAACCTGAGTGCCTCGGTCAACCTGAACAACGTGTTCGACCGCGAGTACCTGAGCTACGCCGGCGACCACGGCATGTACGGCGCACCGCGCAACATCATGACGGGCTTCAAGTACAACTTCTGATTCAACAGGCGTAACAAAAAAGCGCACCGGCGAAACCGGTGCGCTTTTTTTATGGGTGATGGTTTTGTAAGGCCGTACGGCTAACAAAAAAAGTCACCAAGCCACACTCCTGCAGCTCGGTGACCTGCAATCCTTTTTTTCAGGCAACTACCGGATACATCCCCTCTCGCAACACCCCAACCAACACCTGATAAATTTCCTCAACGTCCTCGGTCACCATGCGCATACGCAAAAAGTCATGCACATGCCCCGCAAACTCACGACACGCCAACAGACCATTCACACCCGCCAGACGCTCGGCGTAAGCCCGTCCCTCGTCCACCAGCGGATCGAAGCCCGCCAGTGCCACATAGGCAGGCGCCACGTCCTTGAGGTCGGGACACAACAGTGGTGAGAAGCGCCAGTCGCTGCGATCCTCGATGCTGCGCGCGTAGTGCTGGTAAAACCATTCCAGGGTATCGCTTTCCAGCAGGTAACCCTCGCCCAGCAGGTCCATGGATTCGCGTCGCTGCGAAGCATCGGTCACCGGATAGCACAACAGTTGCAGGCACGGTTTCAACGCATCCGGTTCGCGCGCCTCGAGTGCCAACACTGTCGCCAGGGTGGCGCCGACGCTGTCACCGCCAAACACCAGACGCGTCAGGTCGAGACCAAACTCGCCGGCCTGGCTGCGCAACCAGTCCAGCGCGTCGGCGCAGTCGTGCAGCGCCGTGGGGAATTTATGCTCGGGTGCGCAGCGGTAGCCCACCGACAACACCGCACACGGGGTACGCGCGCAAAACTCACGGCAGATGCCGTCGTGGGAGTCGAGGCTGCCGACCACAAAGCCACCGCCGTGCAAGAACAACAGCACGGGTAGCGCGGTGGTGCGTTGCAACGGACGGTACAGGCGCAAGGCCAGGACACTGCCGTCACGGGCGATGTGCTGCATCTCGCTCACTTCGACGTCCGGTGCCGCCCAGCGCATCTGTTGCGAGGACTCTTCGAACGCCTGTCGCGCCTGCTCGGGCGTCGAGCGGTGGAAAGCCATGGCGCCGTCCTGATTGTCTTCGATCAGATCGAGAAACGCGGCCACTTCAGAATTCAATGACATGAATGACATCCCGGGTCGATGCTCATCAAGAGCGATCGACCCTTTGAGTAAAGGTTGAGAGGTCGACTAGACCGCCGCCTGTTGCAGACAATGTTCGACCAGCGCTTCCAGCTCCGCCTGATAGTGCTGCATCAAGGTTTCGATGGTGCTCGGGCGATAACGTCGGGTGCTGTAGATGCAGCGCATCGACAACTTGCCGTCAAACACCTGGCCGACCACTTCCAGCCAGTTGCCCAGCCCGGCTTCGAGGCTGTAGGTATCGCCGATTCCCTCTTCGGCCGGCATCAGCATCGCCTGCTCATCGAAGGTCTGGTCGAATTGCCCCAGGTAGTTGAAGGTCAGCCGCGCCTGAGGCAATGCCGCCAGTTGCGCCTGCACGGGATTCTCGGCCATGTAGCGCAAAGCGCCGTAGCCGACACCTTTTTGCGGCACACCCGCCAGTTGATCCCGAACGGCGGCGATGGACGCTCCGAAACCCTGTTCCGCCAGGGGCGCCAGACGCACCGGGTACATGCTGGTGAACCAGCCCAGGGTACGACTCAAGTCCAGGCCTTCGACCAGATCCTCACGACCGTGCCCTTCGAGTTGCACCAGCACCGAAGACGCTTCACTCCAGCGGCACAACACGCGGCTCAGGGCCGTCAGCAACAGGTCGTTGATTTGCGTGCCGTAGACCGCAGGTGCCTGTTTGAGCAGTTGCCCGGTGCGTGTTGCGTCCAGGCCCATGAAGGTCTCTTCGCGGTAACGCACCTGGTTTTTGCCCCGCGGGTTGTCGCACGGCAAGTCCTGACCCGGTTGATCGAGCTGTTCCAGCCAATAGCCCAGCTCGCTGTCGACCAGCATCGGCACCTGCGCCGCCAGGCCATCGGCCCAGGCACGATAGCTGCTGGTGCGCACATCCAGCACCGGCTCACGGTTCTGGCTGAACGCTTCGTAACTGAGTTGCAAGTCCTGCAACAGCACACGCCAGGACACCGCATCGATAACCAGGTGATGAACCACCATCAGCAAGCGCACCTCGCCGTCCGGCAGGCTCATCAGCATGGCTCGCAACAACGGACCTTCAGCCAGGTTCAAACTGCGTTGCGCCTCATTGGTCAGCGCCTCCAGTTGCGCGACGTCACTGACTTCACGCTGCCACAGCAACGGGTTCTGCGCGGCCAGACGCAAGCTGTCCTGCACCGATTGGTAGTGCTGGAACCAGCGACCGCCGTCCTGGAAGAAGCGCAAGCGCAGGGAGTCGTGCTGCTCCAGCATCCGCTGCAGCGTGCGCTCCAGCGCCCGGGCGTCGAGTCCTTGGCGGGCGCGTAACATCATGGCCTGATTGAAGTGGTGCGGTTCGCTCATCTTCTCGTCGAAGAACCATGCCTGAATCGGAATCAAACCAAAGGCGCCGGCCTGGGCCACATGGGTGGTATCCGGCGCCAGGGCTGCCTGGACGACCACCTGCTGATCGAACAGGTTGCCGATAGTCTGAAAGCGCATCAGGTCACGCAGCTTGATGTCCAGTTTCAACTCAGGGTGGTTACGCGCCTTGGAGATCACCTGCAGGCTGAGAATCGAATCACCGCCCAACTCGAAGAAGTTGTCGCTGATCCCCACTTGCTCCACTTGCAGGACGTCGGCCCAGATCTGCGCCAGCAACGCCTCTTCATCGGTGCGCGGCGCTACGTAATGCCCGGCCTGCAACTCAGGTTCCGGCAGGGCTTTGCGATCGAGTTTGCCGTTCGGTGAAATCGGCATCCGCGCCAGACAGATCACCTGCAGCGGCACCATGTACTCCGGCAACTGCGCCCGCAGCGCGGACTTGAGGCGATCACCGGCTTCGTCTTGCGCACAGACCACGTAGCCGATCAGTTGCTTGCCGGACACACCGTCACGGGCAATCACCACGGCATCGCTGACGCCGTCCTGGGCCCGCAAGCAGGCCTCGATTTCACCCAGTTCGATACGAAAGCCACGGACCTTGACCTGATGATCGACACGACCGACGTAATCGAGGATGCCATTGGCGCGCAAACGCACCAGGTCGCCGCTGCGATACAAGCGGCTACCCGGCTCGCCGAACGGGTCCGGCACGAAGCGCTCAGCGGTGATCGACGGGCGACCGTGATAACCCCGGGCAACCCCGTAACCACCAATGTGTAATTGCCCGGACAAGCCTTCCGGCAACGGATTGAGATCATCGTCCAGGACCCACAACGAACGCTGACCGACCACCCGTCCGATGGGCGCATAAGCCGCCGCACACGCTTCATCGTTGGCCGCCTTCCAGAGCATCGGCGTGACCACCGTTTCTGTCGGGCCGTAACCGTTGGTGATGTATTGCGGACTCAGTACCCGGCGTACTTGCGCCAGCGTCTGCTCCGGCACGGCGTCCCCGCCCAGGCAATAGATACGCACCTTTGGCGCGCTCATGCCGCTGCCTTCTACAAATTCGGCCACCTGTTTGAGATACGCTGGCGGGAAGCAGGCGATGTCGATCGACAGATTCTGCAACGCCTGACTGGTCTGCTCCGGCGTCCACAATTCATTATCGCGCAGCACCAGCGTGCCACCGAACGCCAGCGTGGTAAGCCAACGCTCGTGGGCCCCATCAAAGGCGAACGACATGAAATGCAATTCGCGGGTGGTGTGATCCATCTCATACAGCTCGCGGATCGCCTGGCAATGCATGCTCAGCGGGCCATGGGTAACGGCCACGCCCTTGGGCACACCGGTGGAGCCGGAGGTGTAAATCAGATACGCCAGGCTTTCTTCCCAGACCTGCACCGCCGGGGCGCTGTCGGGATACTGATGACCGTCGAAATGATCAAGATCCAGCAGCGCTAGCTCGGCCGGCAACGGCAGGCGCCGGGCCGCCGCACCACGGCTGATCATCTGGTTCATGCCCGAGTCTTCGATCATGAAAGCCAGACGGTCGCTCGGATAATCGATGTCCAACGGCACATAGGCCGCACCGCTTTTGAGTACCGCAAGCAACGCCACCAACATGTCGAGCGAACGCTCCAGCGCCACACCGATCAACACTTCAGGACCGGCACCGGTGGCCATCAGGTGATGGGCCAATTGATTGGAACGGCGCTCCAGTTCGGCATAGCTCAAGACCTGCCCGGCACACTCTGCCGCCACTGCGTGCGGACGCGGTATCACGTGCGCTGCAATCAATGCCGGCAGCAGCTCGCGACGATGGACCGCTTGCGGTTCCCCACCCCACTGTTGCAGCGCCTGCCATTGCTGCGGCGCCAGACGTTGCAGGTTACCGAGCCGTTCAAGCGGCGCATCGAGCATCGCTTGCAGGGTCATCTCCATGGTCTGGCGAATCCGCTCGACCGCTTCGACACTGAAACGATCCCGCAGGAACAGGTACTCGATCGACAGTTCTTCGCCGAGGTGAACCGCCAGGTCCATCGGGAAGTTGGTCACGTCGTGGCTGGCCGAGGCGCCGAAACGCAGCCCGCCTTGAGCCTGTTCCAGTCGTTGGTCAATCGGGTAGTTTTCGAACACGATGATGCTGTCGAACAACGGCTGGCCGCCCTGCCCCGACCAACGCTGGATATCCGCCAGCGGCGCGTGGGCGTGTTCGCGCAGGTCAAGGTTGTAGGCTTGCAAGTCGCTCAGCCAGTCGTTCAGGCGTTGGGCCGGTTCCAGGTTCTGGATCACCGGCAAGGTGTTGATAAACAGCCCGAGCATGCTGCCGGCATTCGGCAAACCTTCCGGACGCCCGGCCACCGTGGCGCCAAACGCCACGCTGTGCTGACCGGTGTAGCGCTGCAACACCAGCAGCCACGCGCCTTGAATCAGCGTGTTGGCAGTGATGCCCTGGGCGCGGCAATGCTGTTGCAGCGTCGCGGTCTGTTGCGCATTCCATTGGGTGTACAGGGCTTGATGCCCGTACTCCGTGGAGTCATGACGCGGGTGCATGGCCTGACTGAGCGCCGTCGGTTCGGCCAGGGCCTTGAGGTGGCCTTTCCAGAATTGCTCCAGGCGCCCCTGATCCTGATCCTGCAACCACGCAATAAAATCACGATAGCGTCCGCTCTCGCCTTCCACCTGCCCGGTGGCGTAATGCTGCAGCACTTCACCGAACAGCTGCGAACTGCTCCAGCCGTCCATGAGGATGTGGTGGCTGGTCCAGATCAACTGATACTGATCGACCCCGGTGCGCACCAGCCGCGTGCGTTGCAGCGGCATGCGGTTCAGCTCGAAACCCTTGACCCGCTCCAGACGCGCGAACTCGGCCAGTTGTGCTTCATCCATCGGGCCGTCGACCGCTTGCAGATCAACCACCCCCTGACGATGCACCACCTGCACCGGCGAGGCTTGGCCATCCTGCCAATGGAACGAGGTGCGCAGAATCTCGTGACGCTGCACCACGCATTCCCACGCAGCGCGAAAGCGCTCGATGTCGAGGCCTTCCACCGACAAGTTCAGCTGATTGACATACAGGTCGTTGCCATCGTCGGACAGGGTGTGGAACAGCATCCCCTGTTGCATCGGCGACAACGGGTAAATGTCTTCGATCTCTCGCACCGGCACCGGCAAACCGTCCAGACGGGCCTGGCTCAACGCCGCCAACGGGAAGTCCGACGGGGTCAGGCCAAGGCTGTCCGGCGCCAGGCAATGCTCGATCAGCAGCGCCAGTTCCCGAGCGTAATCGTCGGCCAGCGCCTGCACGGTGGCGGTGTCGAACATTTGTTGGCTGAACGTCCAGGACAGGCTCAACTCACCGCCATACACCTGACCGTTGAGGGTCAGCCAGTTGCCCAGCGGGGCGAGGTCACTGAGTTCGTCGCCGGCACTTTCACTGGCTGGAACGAACAACGCGGCCTCGTCGAACTGGCTGTCGAACTGGCCCAGGTAGTTGAAGGTGATCCGTGGCATGGGCAGCGCGGCCAGTTGCTGACGCACCGACTCGTTGCCCAGGTAACGCAAGGCGCCGAAGCCAATGCCTTTGTTGGGGATAGCCCGCAGTTGTTCCTTGATCTGCTTGATCGAGTCATCGACCGTCGCTGACGGCGTCAAGCGCACCGGGAACAGGCTGGTGAACCAGCCCAGGGTGCGGCTCAGATCCACCGCGTCGAACAGGTCTTCGCGACCGTGACCTTCGAGCTGGATCAGGGCCGAGGCATCACCGGTCCAGCGGCAGATGACCCGCGCCAACGCGGTCAACAACAGGTCGTTGACCTGGGTGCGATAAGCCGCTGGCGCCTGTTGCAGCAACTGGCCGGTCAGGGCCTTGTCGAGTCGGGTCTGCACACTGTGCGCGTAGCGGTTTTGCAGGCTGGCGTCAGGACGTTCGCAAGGCAACGCCGGTGCGGCGCCTTGCAGTTGTTCAGACCAAAGCGCCAGTTCAGCGTCCAGGGTGCCAGCGTATTGCTGCAGGTGTTCGCCCCAGGTTTTGAACGCGCTGGTCTTGGCCGGCAGGGCAATCGAACGGCCGGCCTGGACTTGGGTGAACGCGGTTTGCAGGTCTTCGAGTAACACGCGCCAGGACACGCCATCGACCACCAAATGATGCACCACCAGCAAAATGCGCTGGCTGTTGTCGGGCAAATCGAGCAACACACCGCGCAGTAGTGGACCGTTTTGCAGGTTCAGGCTGCGCTGGGCTTGCTGGCAGGTGGTTTCGAGCTCGTCGGCATCGGCCAGCGCCGTTTGCCACAACAATCGTTGACCGGCCTCCAGCGGCCGGTGACGGGCGGTCCAGCCCGACGCCGACTCGTTGAAGCAAAGACGCAGTGCATCGTGATGCTGCACCAAGGCCTGCAGCACTTGCTCGACGGTATCGGCGTGCAACTGAATGGACGGTTTGAGCAGCAGCGACTGGTTCCAGTGATGACGCTCGGGGATGTCGCCGGCAAAGAACAGCTGCTGTAGAGGCAACAACAGGGCTTCGCCGCTGACCGGACCTTGATCAATCATCAGCGCGGTACTGCCCAGTTGCGCTACAGCGGCCAGGGCCTGCACGGTCTGGTGCTGGAAAAGATCCTTGGGCGTGAATTGGATACCCGCTTGACGGGCACGACCGACCACTTGAATCGAGATGATCGAATCACCGCCCAATTCAAAGAAGTTATCCGTCGAACTGACGCGCTCCAGGCGCAGCACATCGGCCCAGATCGCGGCGATGCGCTGTTCCATGTCGGTGCGTGGCGCCACGTAGCTGTGTTGCGTCAGGTTAGCATCCGGCTTTGGCAATGCCTTGCGATCCAGCTTGCCATTCGGCGTCAACGGCAACTGCGCCAGCAGCATCAGATGCGCCGGCACCATGTGTGCCGGCAGGCTGTCCTTGAGCCGGCTCCTGATGTCGTCACGCCAAGCGACTTGCAGATGCTCTTCAAGCGGTTGCGTCGGCACCAGATAGGCTGCCAGTTGTTTGCCGCTCGGCCCGACATGCGCCAGCACCACCGCTTCGCGGACGGCGGCAAGCTCCAGCAAGCGTGCTTCGATCTCACCCAACTCGATGCGGAAACCACGGATTTTCACCTGGTTATCCACACGACCTTGATAATCGAACACGCCGTCCTTACGCTCGCGCACCAGGTCGCCGCTGCGGTACAGCCGCGCCCCCGGCGCACCGAACGGGTCCGGGACAAAGCGTTCGGCGGTCATCGCCGGACGGTCCAGGTAACCCCGGGCCAGGCCCGTGCCGCCCAGGTATAACTCGCCCATGACGCCTTGCGGCAGTGCGTTCAAATCGTCGCTGAGCACACAGGTACTGCGGTCACCGATGCGCGTGCCGATGGGCGCATAAGCCGCGCCGCAAACGTCATTGCGGCCGGCCTTCCAGATCAGCGGCGTGACCACGGTTTCGGTCGGCCCATAGCCATTGATGATGTACTGCGGCGCCAGCGCGGCCCGTGCCCGCTCGAAGCTGTCGTTGGGCACGGCGTCGCCGCCGAAGCAGTAGATGCGCACTGCTGGCGGGTTGCCGACGTGCTCGGCGTGTTCGGCCAATTGCTGCAAATACACCGGCGGAAATGCCGCGACGGTCACGCCGTGCTGCTGCATGGCAGTGTAGGTCTGTTCCGGGCTCCAAAGGCTGTCGTCGCGCATCAGCAGGCGCGACCCATGGGTCAACGGCGTCAACCAACGCTCGTGGGCACCGTCGAAAGCGAACGACATGAAATGCAGCTCGCAATCGTCCGGGGTCATTTCGTAGCGTTGGCCGATGGCTTGGCAATGCATCGCCAGTGGGCCATGGGCGACACACACACCTTTGGGTTGACCGGTGGAGCCGGAGGTATAAATCACGTACGCGAGGTTTTCGTCGTGAACGCTAGTCTGTGCGGCAGTGCCGGGAAAATCTTCGGTCGACAGTCGATCCAGTTCCAGTGCACGCAAACCATTGCTCAGGGGCAATTGCTGGCTTAACACCGAGTCGGTCAACAACAGCGCGATGCCCGAGTCTTCGATCAGGTAAGCCAAACGTTCACGGGGATAGCTGGCATCCAGCGGCACATAGGCACCGCCCGCCTTCAAAACGGCGAGCAACGCCACCAGCATCGAAGGGCTGCGGGGCAACGCCACACCGACGCGAACTTCCGGCCCTACGCCTTCGGCGATCAGCAGGTGCGCCAGTCGGTTGGCCTGGGTGTCCAGCTCGCCAAAGCTGAGCACCTGATCGCCGCAGCGAACCGCTTCACGTTCAGGCTGTTGCGCCGCGATCACGCCAATGCGCTGATGCACAGGCAGTGGATCGGTACACGGCTGCGGGGCATTGCTCGCTTGCAGACGCGTCTGTTCGGTGGCGCTGAGCAGCGTCAAGGCTCCGAGCCGCGCGTTGGCGGATTGGCAGAATTGCTCAAGCAACGAGACCAGTTGCGCGTTCAACCGGACAATCGCGTCCAGGCTGAAATGTTCCCGGGTAAAGCTGTAATGCAGCGACAGCGTCTGACCCAGGTTGACACCCACGGTCAGCGGGTAGTTGGTCTGCTCCGACGTGTCCACCGGGCCGAAACTCAAGCCCAGGGGTGCGCCCTGCTCCAATGCTTCGGAAATCGGATAATTTTCGAACACCAGCAAGTTGTCGAACAGACCATCGCTGCCCTGCCCCGACCAGCGCTGAATGTCGGCCAGCGGCGTGTGCTCGAAGTCGCGCAGCGACAGGTTCAACGCCTGCACCGCTTGCAGCCATTCGCTGACGCTCAGTTGCGGTTCGGGACGGGCGATCACCGGCAAAGTGTTGATGAACAGCCCAACCTGTTGCTCAACGCCTGGCAAGTCGGCCGGACGCCCAGACACCGTGGCGCCGAACGCAACCGTCGACTGACCGGTGTAGCGTTGCAATAGCAACAGCCAGGCCGCTTGCACCAGGGTGTTGAGGGTGACTTTCTGCTCCCGGGCAAACTCGCTTAGGCGCAGCGTGGCAGTCACATCGATCAAGTGCTGATGCTGGTCGTGACCCGCGCCGACGCCCTGAGCCGAGCGGTCCGCCAGGCCTTGGGCCAGGCGTGTCGGCTCATCGAGCGGGGCCAGTTGGGCCATCCAGAACTGTTCGCTGGCCTGACTGTCCTGACGTTGCAGCCAGGCGATGTAATCGCTGTAGCGCCCGACAGTCGCGATCGGTGTCTGGCCGGCATAACGCTGGAGCACCTCGCCCAACAGCTGTGAGTTGCTCCAGCCGTCCATAAGGATGTGGTGGCTGGTATAGAGCAATTCATGTTGATCGTCAGCGGTACGGACCACGACCAGGCGCAACAACGGCACTTGGGTCAGGTCGAAGGGCTGATTGCGCTCGGCCTTGGCCAGGGCGTCCAGCGCCTCGGATGATTGCCCGCGCCAGTCGTGAACCGTGAACGGCAATTCAGCATGGCGCTCGACGATTTGCAGTGGACGATCCTGATCACCACCCCAGACAAATCGTGTGCGCAAAATGTCGTGCGCCTCCAGCGCCGCTTGCCAGGCCTGACGGAAACGCTCGACATCCAGCCCTTGCACCGCGACGCGCATCTGGTTGATGTACTCGCCCGAATCCTGCTCATACAAGCTGTGAAACAACATGCCCTGCTGCATTGGCGACAGCGGATAGATGTTGTCGATCCGCTCCGGCTCGTTGGCCAGCGCGTCCAGTTGTTGTTGGTCAAGCCCCGCCAGCGGGAAGTCTGAAGGCGTGACACCGCGATGGCGGGCGTCGCAGCAGTGAGCGATCAAGGCGCTCAGTTCCCGGGCATAGTCGTCGGCCAGATGCTGGACCGTGGCTTGATCGAACATTTCGCGGCTGAAGGTCCAGCTCAGGTTGAGTTCGCCGCCATACACCTTGCCGTTGACGTCCAGCCAGTTGGCCAGCGGTGCCAACGGGCTCTGCTCGCGACCGGTGCTTTCATTGGCCGGAATAAACAGCGCCGCTTCGTCGAACTGGCTGTCGAACTGCCCCAGGTAGTTGAAGGTGATGCGCGGCACGGGCTGTACCGCCAGGGTCTCACGGGCCTGGGCATCGCCCAGATAGCGCAAAGCGCCGAAGCCGATGCCTTTGTTCGGCACCGCGCGCAGTTGTTCCTTGACCGCCTTGAGCGAGTCGGCCAACGCGGTGGCCGGGGTCAACTTGATCGGGAACAGGCTGGTGAACCAGCCCACGGTGCGGCTCAAGTCGATGTCGTCAAACAACTCTTCGCGGCCATGGCCTTCGAGTTGAATCAGGGCCGAGGCCTGACCGGTCCAGCGGCAAATGACCCGCGCCAGCGCCGTCAGCAACAGGTCGTTGATTTGCGTGCGATACGCCGCCGGGGCCTGTTGCAGCAGTTGCCGCGTCAGGTCGGCGTCGAGTCGGGTTTCGACGCTAAGGGCCTGGGCGTTTTGCAAACCGCCGTCGGGGTGGTCGCACGGCAAGTCGGCAGCGACGTCAGCCAGTTGCTCGGTCCACCAATGCAGCTCTGGTTTCAAGACCTCGCGGGCATACGTTTGCAGGTGCTCGGCCCAGTCCTTGAACGGGCTGGTCTTGGCCGCGAGTTTGATCGGTTGACCGCTTTGCAATTGCTCACAGGCGCGCTGCAAATCTTCCAGCAGCACCCGCCATGAAACGCCATCGACCACCAGGTGATGGATCGCCAGGAACAGGCGCTGACTGCCATCGGCCAGGTTCATCAACACGGCGCGCAGCAGTGGCCCAGCCTTCAAATGCAGACTGCCTTGGGCCACATCGCACACGGCTTCGATTTCGTTGGCGTCTTGCAGCGCCACGCATTGCAACAATGCCTGGGCATCGGCCGGACGGTGAGTCGCGGCCCAGCCGTCCTCGGTTTGGGTGAAGCTCAAGCGCAGGGCATCGTGGTGCAACACCAACGCCTGCAACGCCCGCTCAAGAATGGCCGCGTCCACCGCGTTGGCCGGCTTGAGCAACAACGACTGGTTCCAGCGCTGACGCTCGGCAATTTCGGTTTCAAAAAAGCGTTGCTGGAACGGCAGCAGCGGAGTGGTCCCGGTGATCGGGCCTTGTTCGATGCTCAAGGTCGAATCGCCGACCTCGACGACACGGGCCAACCCCTGAATAGTCTGATACTGGAACAGGTCTTTGGGCGTCAGGCGCAAACCGGCCTGACGGGCGCGACTGACCACCTGAATGGAAATGATCGAATCGCCGCCCAGGGCGAAGAAGTTGTCA
Source organism: Pseudomonas sp. LBUM1669 (assembly GCF_059695705.1). Classification (NCBI taxonomy): domain Bacteria; kingdom Pseudomonadati; phylum Pseudomonadota; class Gammaproteobacteria; order Pseudomonadales; family Pseudomonadaceae; genus Pseudomonas; species Pseudomonas sp. LBUM1669. Next base: position 4,324,324 of record NZ_CP166784.1, read on the forward strand.
GTCACACCGACGCGGTCCAGGCCCAGCACGCCTTGCCAGATCTCGCACAACTGCTGCTCGATCTGGTTGACCGGGGCCAAATAGGTTTGCTGCACCAACGCCGCATCCGGTTTCGGCAGGGCCTTGCGATCCAGTTTCCCGTTGGGAGTCAACGGCAACGCATCGAGGAACAGCAGGTGCGCCGGCACCATGTATTCCGGCAGATGTTCGCGCAGCGCCGCTTTGAGCACTTCGCTCAACCGCGCTTGTGCCTCGACGTCATGGGTGATGACCGTCGGCACAATGTACGCCACCAGTTGCTGACCGCTCGCGCCGTCCTGCGCCAGGACTGCCAGCTCACGCACGGCGTCTTGCTGCAACAGCCGCGCTTCGATCTCGCCCAGTTCAATACGGAACCCGCGAACCTTGACCTGATGGTCGATACGCCCGACATATTGCAGGCTGCCGTCCGCTTGATAACGGGTCAGGTCGCCGGTGCGATAGAACCGCTCGCCCGGTGCGCCAAACGGGTTGGGCAGGTATTTTTCTGCCGTCAGCCCGGGACGCGCCAGGTAACCCCGGGTGATCCCGGCACCGGCCAGGTACAACTCGGCCGCGACGCCCAGCGGCACGGGTTGCAACTCGCCATCGAGGACATAACTGGCGGTGTGCTTGAGCGGCCGGCCAATGCTCGGCTGACCACCGGCGGTGCGGCGGGTCCAGGTGGAATAGGTGGTGTCTTCCGAAGGGCCGTACAGGTCGTAGACGTGCTCGACCGTCGCTTGCCCATACAACGTGTCGACCAGGCTTTGTTTGAGCGGCTCACCGGCCAGATTGATGATGCGCACGCTCGGCGGGATGTCGCCATTGCGCTGCAACGCGGCAATCGCTGAGGGCACGGTGTTGATCAGGCGCACCTGATCGCGGGCCGGCAACTGCGCCAGCTCGAGGGCATTGCGGGCAATGATCAGCGACCCGCCATTGGCCAGGGTGACAAACAGCTCCCACACGGACAGGTCGAAACACACCGACGTGGAGGCCAGAACACCCTGGATGTCGTCGCGGCTGTAGACCGATTTCGACCAGTCGATCAGCGCCAGTACGTTGCGATGGGCAATCGCCACGCCTTTGGGTTTGCCAGTGGAGCCGGAGGTGTAAATCACATAGGCGAGGTTGTCCGCCTGCACCCGAGTGACCGGCGCCGTCTGCGCAAAACCAGCGAAGTCGGCCTCGGCATTGTCCATCAACAGCACATCGGTGCCGCTGACGACCGACAGACTCGCCGCCACCTCTTGCTCAGTCAGCAAGCACAAGGCGCGGCTGTCTTCGAGCATGTAGGCCACGCGCTCGCTCGGATAGTCCGGGTCCAGCGGCACATACACACCGCCGGCCTTGAGCACGGCGAGCAACGCAATCAGCAGGTTTTCCGAACGCTGCATAGCGACGCCGACCCGCACTTCCGGGCCGACCCCGCGCTCGATCAAGGCATGCGCCAACTGATTGGCCCGGCCTTCGAGGGCGGCGTACGTCAGGTGACGCTCGGCGAACGTCACCGCCCGGGCGTCAGGCGTTGCGGCGGCTTGCCGGGCAATGAGCTGGTGAATGCACAGATCGCTGGCGAACGGTTCGTCCGCCCGGTTCCAGTCGCGCAACATCAATTGCTGCTCGGTCCCGTCGAGCATCGGCAATTCACCGACCCGTTGCTGCGAACTGGCCACGATGCCCTTGAGCAACGACTGCCAGTGCCGGCCCATGCGCTCGATGGTGGCGGCCTCGAACAAGTCCGTGGCATAAATCAGCGACGCCCAGACGCCGTCCGGTGACTCATGGGTTTCCAGGGTCAGGTCAAACTGCGCCGTCAGGCTGTCCCAGTTCACGCTCTCGACCGCCAGGCCCGGCAACTGCATGGCCTGACCGGTCTGTCGGGCACCGCTCTGATGGTTGAACATCACCTGAAACAACGGGCTGCGACTCAGGCTACGCTCCGGTGCCAAGGCTTCGACCAATTGCTCGAACGGCAGGTCCTGATGCGCCTGCGCCCCCAGGGCCGACTGCTTGGCCTGGGCCAGCAGCGCGCTGAAGGTCATGCTGCTGTCGATCGTCGCGCGCAAGACCTGGGTGTTGACGAAGAAGCCGATCAAGCCTTCGGTTTCAGCGCGATTGCGGTTGGCAATCGGCACGCCGATACGGATATCGTCCTGACCGCTGTAACGATGCAACAAGGTCTGGAACGAGGCCAGCAGCAACATGAACAGCGTCACGCCTTCGCGCCGGGCAACCTCCTGCAAGCCTTTGCCCAGTGCGCCTTCAAGCGGCAAGTCGAGTCGTGCGCCACGGTAACTTTGCACCAGCGGACGCGGATGATCGGTGGGCAATTCCAGCACACCCGGATCGCGGCCCAGGTGCTCGACCCAATAGGCCAATTGACGCTCGCGCTCCCCCGCGTCCATCCAACTGCGCTGCCACTGTGCGAAGTCGGCGTACTGAATCGGCAACGGTGCCAGCACCGCAGGCGTGCCGCGGGCGAAACCGGCGTACAGTTCAATCAGCTCGCCGACCATCACCTGCATCGACCAGCCATCGGAAACGATGTGATGCTGGACCATCACCAACACGTGATCGTCCTCGGCCAGACGCAGCAAGCGGACTCGCAACAGCGGGTCCTGTTCCAGGTCGAACGGCCGGGCGATTTCAGCCTCGATCAGACCGCGCAGTGCGGCCTCATCGATTGCCGAGTCCACCGCGCGCACCTCAAGCTGCAGCGCAAACGGTGGGTTGATCAGCTGAATGGCTCGGTCCTGATCCCCACGGGCAAAACCGGTGCGCAGGCTTTCGTGACGCTCGATCAGCGTATCGAAGCTGCGTTGCAGCACCGCCATGTCCAACGCTCCGCGCAATCGCAGAGCCGTCGGAATGTGGTACGCCGCGCTGTCTGGCTCCATTTGCCAAAGAAACCACTGCCGCTCCTGAGCATAGGAAAGCAACAGGGGCTCACCGACAGTGCGCCGAAAAATCGGAGCAATGCCATAGAGGTTAATGCCCTGTTTGCCCAGTAGAATCGCCAGCGCCTTGCGTTTCTCGGGGGAGAGTGCGCCTACCGATTCAATCAACTGCTGCATGCCGTGGTCCTCGTTAGGAAATCAGTTTTTCAAGTTCATCTGCTGATAAACGATTGAGGGCCTCCAAGGATTTAGCCAAAACATCATGAACGGGCTGCAAATCGGGTTGTAGGGCTTGAACGGCGTCGCTGAATGCCGCCAGATCGGCACTGCCGAACAGGCTGGCAAGGGGGATTTCGAAGCCCAGCAGCTCGCGCAAGCGCAGCACCACCTGGGTTGCCAGCAACGAATGACCGCCGAGTTCGAAGAAGTTATCCGCCAGGCCCACTCGCTCCACTTTCAACACGTCAGCCCAGACCTCGGCGATTTGCTCTTGCAACGGGCTGACCGGTGCCACGTAGGCGTTCTGCAACAGATTCGCATCCGGTTGTGGCAGCGCCCTGCGGTCGAGTTTGCCGTTGGTGGTCAGCGGCAGTTGATCGAGCAACAGCAAATGCGCCGGCACCATGTAATCCGGCAGATTGCCCTTAAGTACCTGGCGTACCTGTTCGCGCCATGCGCCCTGCTCTGTCGCGGCGACAGACTGCGCAGCGACGAGGTAAGCCACAAGTTGCGCGCCACCGGCACCCGGCTGATCGAGCACCACGGCCTGGCGGATTTCGGGCAAGGCCAGCAGTTGTGCTTCGATTTCTGCGAGCTCGATGCGGAAGCCGCGAATTTTCACTTGATGGTCTATCCGTCCGCAGTACTCAATCCGCCCGTTGGCGCAGTAGCGCGCCAGGTCGCCGGTGCGATACAGCCGCGCACCGCTGTCGCTGAACGGGTTGGGTACGAAGCGCGAGGCACTGAAATCGGCGCGGTTCAGGTAACCGCGGGCGAGTCCGGCGCCGCTGACGTGCAACTCACCGATGCAACCCTTGGGCACCGGGTGGAGATCGGCATCCAGCACGTACCAGGACAAATCCGGAATCGGCTCGCCCAACGGACTGCCAGCGTCGTTGTGCAGGTCGGCCAGGGTCAGCGGTCGATAGGTGACGTGCACCGTGGTTTCGGTGATGCCGTACATGTTGACCAGTTGAGGCGCACTGTCGCCGAAGCGCTCGAACCATGGCCGCAGACTCTTGACCTCCAGCGCCTCGCCACCGAACACCACATAGCGCAGTGATGGTCGCCCGCGCTCCTGAGCATCGGTGGCCACCTGCATCAATTGCTTGAAGGCAGATGGCGTCTGGTTCAGCACCGTGATCTGCTCGCGACACAACAGCGCGTAAAACTCTTGCGGCGAACGGCTGACGCTGTGCGGCACGATCACCAGTCGGCCACCGTGCAGCAACGCGCCAAAGATTTCCCAGACCGAGAAGTCGAACGCGTAGGAGTGGAACAACGTCCAGCGATCCTCGGCGCCGAAGTTGAACCAGTGGTCGGTGGCCTCGAACAAACGCAACACATGCTGATGGGCGAGCAGCGTGCCCTTGGGCTTGCCGGTAGAACCGGAGGTGTAGATCACATACGCCAGGTTGTCGCTGTCCACCGTCACTTGCGGGTCGGTGTCCGGTTGATCCGGCTGCACTTCGCCGTCGCTGCCCAGCAGCAAGGTCTGAACCTGTGTCGGCAGCGTCAGGTGGGCGAGCACGCCAGGCTGCATCAGCAGCAAGTCGATGCCGCTGTCCTCGACCATGTACTGCAAGCGCTCGGCGGGGTATTGCGGGTCCAGCGGCAGGTAGGCACCGCCCGCCTTGAGGATCGCCAGCAGGCCGACGATCATCTCGATCGAACGTTCCGCCGCCAACCCTACCAGTACGTCGGCACCTACGCCGCGCTCGATGAGCAAATGCGCGAGCCGGTTGGCCCGGCGATTCAACTCGCGGTAGCTGAGTTGCTGATCGTCCAGACTCACGGCAATCGCGTCAGGCGTTTTGTATGCCTGGGCCGCGATTAGCTGATGCAGGCTCCCGGTTTGCGGATAGCTGGCGCTGTTGCGGTTCCAGTCGCGCACAATCAATTGCTGCTGCGCCTCATCCACCAGGCGCAACTCGCCCAGCAGATGATCCGCCGTCGATCCGGCCATTTGCCGCAACAGGTGCTGCATCTGGCTGGCGATCTGCTCGATGATCTCGGCGCTGAAATGTCGGCGCGCATAGGCGAACTGCAACGACAGCGTGTCACCCAGATCCACCAGCACGGTCAGCGGCAGGTTGGTTTGTTCGTGGCTGGACACCTGGCCAAAGCGCATGCCTTGCGGCGCGCCCTTGTCCAGCGCCTCGGCCACCGGGTAGTTCTCGAACACCAGCAGGCTGTCGAACAAGCCATCACCCCGCTGGCCCGACCAGCGCTGAATGTCCGCCAACGGCGTGTATTCGAACTCGCGCAAGGCCAGGTTCTGCGCCTGTACCTGCTGCAACCAGGCACCGATCGTTTGCTCGGCACTTGGGCTGGCAATCACCGGCAAGGTGTTGATGAACAACCCGACCTGATGTTCGACGCCTGGCAAATCGGCCGGACGCCCGGCAACCGTGGCGCCGAAAGCGACCGTTGCCTGTCCGGTATAGCGTTGCAGCAAGAGCAGCCACGCTGCTTGCACCAGGGTGTTGAGGGTGACTTTCTGCTGACGGGCAAACTCACTCAGCCGTTGCGTCTGGTCACGATCCATCAGACGGGTGTGCTGATCATGGCCGCTGGCATCCAGTGCCGGTGTGCTATCAATCCGGCCCTGGGCCAGTCGCGTCGGCTCATCGAGTCTCGCTAACTGCCCTTTCCAGAACTGCTCGCTGGCCTGTGCGTCCTGGCGCTGCAACCAGCCGATGTAATCCGCGTAACGTCCCACCGTGGCGGCTGGCGTCTGCCCGGCATAACGCTGCAACACCTCGCCGAGCAACTGCGAGTTGCTCCAGCCATCCATCAAAATATGATGACTGGTGTAGATCATCTCGTGGCTGTCATTGCCGGTACGCACCAGCACCAGGCGCAACAGTGGCGCCTGGAGCAGATCGAACCCTTCACGCAGTTGTTCTTCTGCCAGCGCGTCCAGCGCGGGCGTCAGGTCGATGCGATCACGCCAGTCATGCAAGGCAAACGGCAGGTCAGCCCGACGCTGCACGATCTGCAACGGCTGTTCCTGCTCGGTGGTCCAGACGAAACGGGTGCGCAGGATCGAATGATTATCCAGCGCGGCCTGCCAGGCCTGGCGCAGACGCTCGGCGTCCAGGCCCTGGACGCTGACGCGCATCTGATTGATGTAGTTGCCCGACCCTTGCTCGTAAAGGCTGTGGAACAACATGCCCTGCTGCATCGGCGACAGCGGATAGATGTCTTCGACGTCCGCTCCGGCATTCGGCAAGGCATCGAGTTGCGCCTGGGTCAGTGCCGCCAGCGGAACGTCGGACGGCGTGATACCGGCGTGACGACCCTGGCTGCAATGCTCGATCAGCGCCCCCAGTTCCACGGCATACTCATCGGCCAGGCGCTGGACGGTGGCTTCATCGAACATCTCGCGGCTGAAGGTCCAGCCCAGGCTCAGCTCACCGCCATACACACGGCCATTGAGCTCCAGCCAGTTGCCCAGCGGCGCCAGTGGGCTCTGCTCTTCGCCGGCACTTTCGCTGGCCGGCACGAACAACGCGGCGTCATCGAACTGACTGTCGAACTGTCCCAGGTAGTTGAAGGTGATGCGCGGTGACGGCAACTCGCCGAGCACTCGACGCGCGGCCTCATCGCCCATGTAACGCAGCAAACCGAAACCGAGCCCTTTGTTGGGGATCGCTCGCAGCTGTTCCTTGATCTGCTTGATCGAGGCATCGAGGCTTGCGGCCGGTGTGAGGCGCACCGGAAACACACTGGTGAACCAACCGACCGTGCGGGTTACGTCGATGTCGTCGAACAGGTCTTCGCGACCGTGGCCCTCAAGCTGGATCAGCGTCGAGTCGTGGCCGGTCCAGCGACAAATCACCCGCGCCAGTGCCGTCATCAACAGGTCATTGACCTGCGTACGATAGGCCGCCGGGGCCTGTTGCAGCAGTTGCCGGGTCAGGTCCTGGCCAAGGCGCGTCTGCACCGTCAGGGCATGGCGGTTCTGCACGCTGCCGTGCGGGTTGTCGCATGGCAGGTCAGTCGGCGCACCTTGCAATTGCCCCCGCCACAGGTCCAGTTCGCCTTCAAGGTTTGGCGCATGCTGCTGCAAGCGTTCGGCCCAGTGCTTGAACGCGTTGGTTTTGGCCGGCAGCTTCGCCACCTGTGAGTTGCAGAGTTGCTGATAGGCACTTTGCAGATCCTCCAGCAAAATCCGCCATGACACGCCGTCCACCACCAAGTGATGCACCGCCAGCAGCAAGCGCTGAGAACCATCGGCCAGGTCCAGCAACAAGCCGCGCACCAGCGGGCCATCGGCCAGATTGAAACTACGCTGGGCTTGCAGGCAGGCCTCGTGCAGTTGCGCATCGTCGGATACAGCGCCTTGCCACAGCAACACATGTGCGCTGTCGAGCGGGCGATGGGTGGCGGTCCAGCCTTCGCTGGTTTGGTTGAACGACAAGCGTAACGCGTCGTGATGCGCGACCAGGCTTTGCAGGGCTTGTTCCAGATGTTGTGAGTTCAAGGCTACGGCCGGTTTGAGCAACACCGACTGGTTCCAGTGATGACGCTCGGCAATCTCGGTACCGAAGAACAATTGCTGGAATGGCAACAACGGCGTACTGCCACTGACCGGCCCTTGAGCAACGGTGGGGCCGCTGACACCCAAGCGGGCGACGGTGGCCAGTGCCTGGACGTTCTGGTGCTGGAACAGGTCTTTTGGGGTGAACTGGATCCCGGCCTGGCGCGCACGCCCGACCACCTGAATCGAGATGATCGAATCGCCGCCCAGTTCGAAGAAGTTATCCGTCAGCCCGACCCGCTCAAGCTTCAACACATCGGCCCAGACCGCGGCGATGCGCTGTTCCAGTTCGCTGCGCGGCGCAACATAGTCGGCTTTGCCGGTGCTGAGTTCAGGTTTGGGCAAGGCTTTACGATCCAGTTTGCCGTTGGGGCTCAGCGGCATCTGCGCCAGGCTCAGCCAGTGATTTGGCACCATGTAGTCCGGCAGTCCACGCTGCAAGTGCGCGACCAGGTCCGGGCGCCAATCGGCGCTGTCGTCGACCAGCACCACGTAGGCCACCAGTTGCTTGCCATCGACCACTGACACCGCGGCTTCACGCACAGTGGCGTGCTCCAGCAGCCGTGCTTCGATTTCACCCAACTCGATGCGCAAGCCACGCAGCTTGACCTGATGGTCGATCCGCCCGGCGTATTCGATCACGCCATCGGCGCGGTAACGGGCCAGGTCGCCGGTGCGGTAGATCCGCTCGCCGTCACCAAACGGGCTGACTGCGAACCGCTCGGCGGTCAGTGCCGGCCGCTGGTGGTAACCCCGGGCCAGACCTTCACCGGCGAGATACAACTCGCCCAGCACACCGCTTGGCACCGGCTCCAGGTTGTCGTCGAGGATGTAGCAACCGAGGTTGGCGATCGGTTGGCCGATCGGCACGCTGTCGCGGCCCTCTTCCACGCAGGTCCAGTGGGTGACGTCGATGGCCGCCTCAGTCGGGCCGTACAGGTTGTACAGCGCGGCGTTCGGCAACTTGGCAAACACTTGCTGCTGCGCATCCGCCGGCAGGGCTTCGCCGCTGCAAACGATGCGTTGGAGGCTGGTGCAGCTCGCCACGTCGATATCCTGCACAAAGGCCTGCAACATCGACGGCACAAAGTGCAGCGTGCTGATCTGTTCACGGTTGATCAACGCCACCAGTTTCGCCGGATCGCGATGATCCCCCGGCGCGGCGACGACCAGTCTTGCGCCGGTCATCAACGGCCAGAAGAACTCCCACACCGAGACGTCGAAACTGAACGGGGTTTTTTGCAGCACGCTGTCACCAGCGTCCAGACCATAAGCCTGCTGCATCCAGCACAAGCGATTGGTCAGCGCCGAATGCCGGTTGCCCGCGCCTTTTGGCTGGCCGGTGGAGCCCGAGGTATAGATCACGTAGGCGAGGTTTTCGCCATCGACCGCCACGTTCGGGTTGCTCTCAGCATAACCGCCCAACGGTTCATCCAGCAGCAGCGTCTGCACGCTGGCGGACAGCGGCAGCGCATCGCGCAAATGGCTCTGGGTCAGCAGCAATTGCACGCCGCTGTCTTCGATCATGTAGCGCAAGCGATCCTGCGGGTATTCCGGGTCCAGCGGCACGTAAGCACCGCCGGCCTTGAGCACCGCCAGCAGGCCGATGACCATTTCCAGCGAACGCTCGGCGGCGACGCCCACCAGGCTTTCGGCACCAACACCCAAGCCGATCAGCTTGTGGGCCAACTGGTTGGCGCGGGTATTAAGTTGCGCGTAGCTGAGGGTTTGGTCAGCGAAGACCAGCGCCGGAGCGTGTGGGGTGTTCAAGACCTGGGCCTCGATCAACTGCTGCACGCTTGAGGTCAGCGGGTAATCGGTGGCCGTGTTGTTCCAGTCGTGCAGGATGACTTGGCGCTCGGCCGCCGCCAGCATCGACAAATCGCTGATCCGCTGGCCTGGCTCGGCCACGATACCGGTCAGCAATGCCTGCCAATGCCCGGCCATGCGCGCAATGGAGGACGCTTCGAACAAGTCGGTGGCGTAGGTCAGCGAGACCCTCAAACCGGTAGCGGTTTCGGTCGAATCCAGGGTCAGGTCGAACTGCGCCGTGGCGCTGTCCCACGCCAGGCTTTCGATACGCAAATCATCCAGGCCGGCCCTCGGTGTGTCGGCGCTCTGGTGGTTGAACAACACCTGGAACAACGGGCTGCGGCTCAGGCTACGCTCCGGCGCCAAGGCGTCTACCAATTGCTCGAACGGCAGGTCTTGATGGGATTGCGCACCCAGCGCGGCTTGTCGGGTTTGCTCCAGCAAATCGCGCACACTCAGCTCGCCGTCGATCTGCCCACGCATTACCTGGGTATTGACGAAGAAGCCGATCAGTCCCTCGGTTTCAGCGCGGTTGCGGTTGGCAATCGGCACGCCGACGCGGACATCGTTTTGACCGCTGTAACGGTGCAACAGGATCTGGAACGAGGCCAGCAACAGCATGAACAAGGTCACACCTTCGCGTCGTGCAACGTCATGCAGCTGCGTGCTCAGGTTCGAGTCCAGCGCCAGGTCCAGGCGTGCGCCGCGATAGGTTTGCACCGCTGGCCGCGCGTGATCCAGTGGCAACTCCAGTACCGGCTGTTCACCGCCCAACTGCGCAACCCAGTACGCCAGTTGTCGCTCGCGCTCGCCCGCGTCCATCCACTGCCTTTGCCACTGGGCAAAATCGGCGTATTGCAGGGTCAATGGCGTCAGGGGGTGCGGCTGGCCAGCGTGTTCGCTGGCGTACAGTTCAACCAGTTCCTGCACCATGACCTGCATCGACCAGCCATCGGAAACGATGTGGTGCTGAGTGATCACCAAGACATGATCATCCGCCGCCACCTGCAGCAGATTGATTCGCAGCAGCGGCCCGCTCGTCAGATCGAATGGCTGACGGATCTGCGTCTGCACCCAGCTCGGGATTGTGTCTTCGTCGGCTTCAAGGATTTGCGGGTGGATGTCCACCGAGCCCTGCGGGTGAATGATCTGGACGGTGCGTTCGTCATCCTGGCGGAACGTGGTGCGCAACGGTTCGTGACGCTCCACCAACCGGTCGACACTGCGTTGCAGCGCCCTGACGTCCAGCGGACCATGCAGGCGCAAGGCGCTCGGCACGTGGTAGGCGGCGCTGTCCGGCTCCAGTTGCCAAAGGAACCACTGGCGTTCCTGGGCATAGGACAACGGCATGGGCTGGCCGCGCTCAAGCGCAACCATCGGCAGCGTTACGCTGTGCTGGAACGTCGCACAACACGCGGCAAAGTCCCCTAGCGTCGGATGTTCGAACAGGGTGCGCATCGGCACATCAAGGGTCAGTTCGTGACGCACCCGGGAAATCACCTGGGTGGCCAGCAAGGAGTGTCCGCCACGTTCGAAGAAGTGGTCGGTCAGGCCAATCGAGGGGGTCTGCAACACCGCTTCCCAGATTCTTCCAAGCTGAATTTCAAGGTCGCTTTGCGGCGCCACATAGGTGTGCGGCCCCTGAGTGAGGTCAACCTTGGGCAGCGCATTGCGGTCGAGTTTGCCGTTGTTGTTGAGCGGCAACGCGGCCAGCAACACCAGGTGTGCCGGCACCATGTATTCGGGCAATGCCTGGCGCAATGCCGATTTGAGTTGATCGATCCATTGCGCTTGCACGGACTCTTCGGCGTCAGGTAACCCGGCATCACTCGGCACCACGTACGCCACCAGTTGCGCACCGGTCGGACCGTCCTGGGCGATAACGGCAGCTTCGCGGACGTGATCGCGGGCTTGCAGGCAGGCCTCGATTTCGCCCATTTCGATGCGCAAACCGCGAATTTTCACCTGGTGGTCGATGCGTCCGGCATATTCCAGATCACCGCCGCTGTTGTAGCGCGCCAGGTCACCGCTGCGGTAAAGCCGCGCGCCCGGCTCAAGGGCAAATGGATCGGGAAGGAAGCGTTCGGCGGTGAGTGCCGGGCGGTCGAAGTAACGCTGGGCGAGGCTGGCCGGTGCACCGATGCACAACTCACCGACGCCACCGGCAGGCAATAATTGCCCGGCACTGTCGAGCACGTACAACGCGCGACCGGGAATAGCCCGACCGATCGGGATACCGAAACTGTCGTTGGCATCCGTCAGGCGGCACTCATGCACGCTGGACACGACCGTTGCCTCGGTTGGCCCGTAGGTGTTGAGCAAACGCACATGATTCAGGCCGGCCTCGTGCCAAAGGCGCAGCCCTTCCACCGACATGGCTTCGCCACCGACGTGTACCTGACGCAAATCGCCGAGGGTTTTGATGACACCATTGGCACACTCGCGCGCCAGCAGATACCAGTAAGCGGCCGGCAAGTCGGCAAGCGTCACACCACGGCGGACGATTTCGTCGGCCAGTTGCGTGGCATCCCAAAGATCGTCACCGCGCATGACCAACGCTGCGCCCACACACAACGGCGGGTAGCACTGCTCGACAAAGCCGTCGAAGCTGAACGTCGCGAATTGCAGCACGCGGTCGCTGGCGTCAAGCACCGAATACTCGGCAGCGCTCTGGCAGAACTCGCGCAAGGCACCGTGGGCAATGGCAACCCCCTTGGGGAGCCCGGTCGAACCCGAGGTGTAGATCACGTAGGCCAGGTCCTCGGCCACCGCGCGGTTCAACGGATCAGTCTCGGGGTAGCCGCACAGTTCGTCGGCCTGCGCATCGAGGCTCAGGCGAGTGATGTGTGATGGCAGCGGCACTTCGCTCAGCAGACCGGATTCACACAACAACAGGTCCAGGCGGCTGTCTTCGATCATGTAGGCCAGTCGCTGGGCCGGGTATTTCGGGTCGAGTGGTACATAGGCCGCGCCGCTTTTGAGGACCGCGAGCAGGCTGACAATCAGCTGCGGGCCGCGAAGCATTGCCAGGCCGACACGCTGGCCGGGGCCGACGCCGGTGGCGAGCAGGCGGTGTGCAAGACGGTTGGCCTGAGCGTTCAACTGGCCGTAGCTTAGGGTCAGTTCTCCGGCCTGCACAGCCAGCGCATCCGGAGTTGCGTGCGCTTGAGCGGCAATGCGCTGGTGCACCAGCGCGTCGTCATGCAGGCACACCGCTGGCGGCTGGCAGAGCGTCAGCATGGCCTGGGCACCCGCGTCGTCAAGCAGCTTCATCGCGCCCAGTCGGGCGTATGGCTGAGTGCTCAACTGGGTGAGCACGTGCTGCAGGTTGGCGCTCAGCTCAATGACTTGCGAAGCACTGAAGCGCGCCGCGTCGTAGCTGAACTCCAGGCTCAAACCTTCACCCAGTTCGATGCCTAGCGTCAGGGGATAGTGCGTGCGTTCGTGGTTGTGCAGGTTAGCGAACGACAGACCGGCCGGAGCACCTTGTTTCAGCGCTTCAGCCACCGGGAAGTTTTCGAACACCAGCAGGCTGTCGAACAGCGCCGAACCCTGTTGCCCTGCCCAGCCCTGAATATCGTACAACGGCACATGCTCGTACTCGCGCAGAGCCAGGTTCAGCCCTTGCAGCTCGCTCAGCCACTGACTGACGGTCTGATCCGGGCTCATCGCACACACCAGCGGCAGGGTGTTGATGAACAGGCCCAGCTGTTGCTCGATTCCCGGCAGCGGCGCCGAACGGCCGGCAACCGTGGCACCAAAAGCCACGCAATCCTGACCGGTGTAACGTTGCAACAACAGGCTCCAGGCCGCTTGCAACAGGGTATTGAGCGTGACTTTCTGTTGCCGCGCGAACTCGGACAGACGCTGGGTTGCCTGCGGGTCCAGGGCAACGCGATGGACTTCACTGCCCTGCCCGCCCACCGGTGGGCGCAAGGCGTCGGCCAACAGCGTTGGCGCTTGCAGCGGTGCCAATGCAGCTTTCCAGAATTGCTCGCCAGCGGCGGCCGATTGCTGTTGCAACCAGCCAAGGTAATCGCGGTACTGCCCCAATGGCGTCGGCAACGCCTGCCCGGCGGCATAATGTTCAATCACTTCGCCCAGCAACTGCGCGTTGCTCCAACCGTCCATCAAGATGTGGTGGCTGGTGTAAATCAGGTGCCATGCATCGGCGCCGGTACGCACCAGTTTCAGGCGCAACAGCGGCGCCGTATCCAGCGCGAAACCGAGGGCACGCTCGGTATCGGCCAACGTATCCAGATCGGCCGTTTCAAGCACTTCAAGGGGCAATGTCACCTGACGGGCAATCACCTGGTGCGCGGTATCGAGGCCCTGCCAGTGGAAGCTACTGCGCAAAATATCGTGACGATCAAGGGCCGCTTGCCAGGCCTTGGCGAATCGCTGCGGATCCAGGCCCTGGACGTCCAGGCGCAACTGACTGATATAGGCGCCGACTTCCGGCTCATAGAGGGTATGGAACAACATGCCCTGCTGCATCGGAGACAGCGGGTACACATCCTCGATGGTCGAGGCCGCCATCGGCAAGGCATCCAGTTGTGCCTGGGTGATGCGCGCCAACGGGAAGTCGGACGGGGTGGCCAGCGGCGCCTTCAAGGCACAGCAGTGTTCAATCAAGTCTTGCAACTGAACGGCGTAATCTTCCGCCAGGCGCTGGATCGTCGCGTCATCAAACATCTCGTGGCTGAAGCCCCAGCTCAGGGCCAGCTCACCGCCATATACCTGACCTTCAACGGTCAGCCAGTTGGCCAGCGGCGCCTGCTCATCCTGAGCCGAACCGCCCGGTTCGGTCGCAGGCACCAGCAAGGCCTTCTCGTCGAACTGTCGGTCGAACTGCCCCAGGTAGTTGAACGTGATGCGCGGTTGCGTCAGGGCCGACAATTGCGCGCCGACCGCCGGGTCCGCCAGGTAGCGCAACACGCCATAACCCAGGCCTTTGTCAGGAACGGCACGCAGCTGCTCCTTGACCGTTTTGATCGAACCATCGAGGTCGTCGGTGCTGGTCAGATTGACCGGGAACAGACTGGTGAACCAGCCCACCGTACGCGTCAGATCGACATCGTCGAACAGGTCTTCGCGGCCATGGCCTTCCAGTTGGATCAACGTGTCCGGCTGGCCGGTCCAGCGGCTGATAGTGCGCGCCAGCGCCGTCAGCAACAGGTCGTTGACCTGAGTCCGATAGGCCATTGGCGCCTGCTGCAACAGTTGCCGCGTAAGCTTGGCACCGAGGCGCCATTCGATTTTCTGCCCATGTACATTCTGCAAATCGCCGTCGGGGCGATCGCACGGCAGTTCTGCAGCGCGGCTTTGCTGGTGTTTCCAGTACGCCAGTTGCCCATCAAACCGCGGAGTCTGCTCGGCGAGCCGTTCTGTCCAGGCCTGATAAGCACTGGTTTTGGCCGGCAACGACACGCGGCCGGCACTGGCCAGTTGTTCGTAGGCCTGCTGCAGGTCTTCAAGCAACACGCGCCAGGAAACACCGTCTACGACCAAGTGATGAATGATCAGCGACAAGCGCTGGCTGCCATCGGCCATGCTGACCAGCAATGCACGCAGCAGCGGGCCGTTTTCCAGGTTCAGGCTGCGCTGCGCTTCGTCGCAGGCGGCGGTCAACTGCTCGGTAGACGTGACGGCGCGCTGCCACAGCTCTGCGCGCTCGACCAGCGGTCCGTGCACCTGTTGCCAGCCATCCGCGCTGTGGCTGAACCGCAGGCGCAGGGCATCATGGTGATTCAATACGTGGGTCAACGCCGCCTCGAGCCATCCCCCGTTCAACGGCTCACGGGGCGTCAACAGCAGTGATTGGTTCCAGTGTTCACGCGCGACCACCGGTTGTTCGAAAAACAGCGCCTGCACCGGCGACAGCCGTGCTTCACCACTGACCGGCCCCTGATCGACAGCGCTGTGGCTGTCGAGCGTGGCCACCAGCGCCAGACTGCGCACACTCTGGTACTGGAACAAGTCCCGTGGGCTCAGGCGGATGCCGGCCTGCCGAGCCCGGCTGACCACTTGAATGGAAATGATCGAGTCGCCGCCGAGTTCGAAAAAGTTGTCTTCGAGGCCGACACGCGCAAGGCCCAGCACCTCCTGCCAAATGGCGGCGAGCGTCTTCTGCATGACGTCTTGAGGTTCGACGAAGGCTTGTTGCGGCACCGCATCCGGCTGCGGCAAGGCTTTGCGGTCAAGCTTGCCGTTGGCGGTGACCGGCAATTTCGCCAGCGTCATCAGGTAGGTCGGGACCATGTATTCCGGCAGGCTGCCCAGCAGCCAGGCCTTGACGTCCTGCTGCCATTGTTCGGCTGGCTCGGCACTCTCAAGCACCAGATACGCCACCAGGTGTTTGCCGCCCTGCACCAGAACCACAGCTTCACGCACCAGCGGATGCTGCATCAACCGGGTTTCGATTTCCCCCAGTTCGATCCGCAGGCCACGCAACTTGACTTGATGATCGAGACGGCCGAGGTATTCGATCACTCCGTCGGCGCGTTGGCGTACCCGGTCACCCGTGCGGTACAAACGGGCACCGTCATGGAACGGGCACGGCACAAAACGCTCGGCGGTCAGGCCCGGACGTCGGTGGTAGCTGCGCGCAAGCCCGGCACCGCCGAGGTACAACTCACCCGCCACGCCGCTGGGCACCGGCAACAGTTCGGCATCGAGTACATGGGTGCGCAGGTTGGCAATCGGCCGACCGATGGGCACGCTGTCGGCACCTTCATCGACACAAGTCCAGTGGGTGACGTCGATGGCCGCTTCGGTCGGGCCATACAGGTTGAACAATCCAGCCTGGGGCAGTTTGGCGAAGACCTGTTGCTGGGCGTCGAGTGGCAAGGCTTCACCACTGCAAACAATCCGTTTGAGACCGACACAGGCCTCGACACCCGGCTCGTGGATAAACGCCTGCAACATCGACGGCACGAAGTGCAACGTGCTGATGCCGTACTCGCCGATGGTCTCGATCAGCCGCGCCGGTTCACGGTGCGCGCCAGGCGCGGCCACCACCAGACGGGCACCGGTCATCAGCGGCCAGAAAAATTCCCACACCGATACGTCAAAACTGAACGGGGTTTTTTGCAGCACCGCGTCACTGGAGCCCAACCCATAGGCTTCCTGCATCCAGCACAAACGGTTGACCAGCGCCGCATGACTGTTGCCGGCACCCTTGGGTTTACCCGTGGAACCGGAGGTGTAAATCACATACGCGAGGCTCAAAGGAACCACCGCCACCTCAGGACGCTGCTCGCTGTAGGCATCCAGCCAGCCAGTGTCCTGATCGAGGGTAATGACATCGATCGCAACGGTCGGCAAGGCTGGCAACAGTGAAGATTGAGTGAGCAACAGGGCAATGCCGCTGTCTTCGATCATGTAGGCCAAGCGTTCTTGCGGATATTCCGGGTCTAGCGGAACGTAGGCGCCACCGGCTTTCAGAATGGCCAGCAAACCGATCACCATCTCCAGCGAACGTTCAACGCAAATGCCCACTAGCCCATCCGGCCCCACGCCCTGCTCCCGAAGCCGATGAGCCAGTTGATTGGCGCGGGCATCGAGCTGTCCATAGGTCAACGTCCGTGCACCGAACATCAGGGCAGGTGCATCCGGGGTTCGCTGAACCTGAGCTTCGATCAACGCGTGAATGCAGACATCGGTCGGGTAAGCAGCCTGAGTGCGGTTCCAGTCATGCACCAGCACCTGCTGTTCACCCGCCTCCAGCAACGGCATTTCACCGATCCGCTGGCGCTGATCAGCGACCAGCGCCGTCAGCAGATTGCTCCAGTGGCGCGCCATCCGCTCGATGGTGGCGGCGTCGAAAAGGTCGTCCGCATAGGTCAGCGCAGCGTGCAGCCTGCCGCCCTTCTCCCAGGTATCCAGGGTCAGGTCGAACTGGGTGGTGCGGCTTTGCCAGTCGATGCTGCCCAGCTTCAGGCCCGAGTCGGTGCTGATCGAAGACATGTCCGCAACATGCGGCTGGTGGTTGTACATCACCTGGAACAGCGGCGTGTGGCTGAGGCTGCGCTCCAGTTTCAGCGCATCCACCAGGCGCTCGAATGGCAAGTCCTGATGAGCCTGGGCGCCAAGGGCGGTTTCCTTGATGGCGCGCAGCAATTCGTCGACGCGGGTCTGGCCGTCAAGCTTCGTGCGCAGCACCTGGGTGTTGACGAAGAAACCGATCAGGCCTTCGATCTCGGCGCGGTTGCGGTTGGCGATCGGCACGCCGACGCGGATATCGGTCTGCCCGGTGTAGCGATGCAGCAGCACGTTGAATGCGCCAAGCAAGAGCATGAACAGCGTGATGTTGTGTTTCTGTGCAGTGCTGCGCAGTTGCTCGGCCAGATGGTTGTCGACCGCGAATTCATAGCGGGTGCCGCGATAGCTCGGCATCGCCGGGCGCGGGTGATCGGTGGGCAGTTCCAGCACCGGGTGCTCGTCACCCAGTTGCTCCTGCCAGTAATCGAGCTGGCGCGCCTGTTCGCCCGCCTCGAGCCAGCGGCGTTGCCACAAGGCGTAGTCGCTGTACTGGATCGGCAAGGCTGCGAGTTGCGGTTGCGTGCCCGCCTCAAAGGCGTCGTAGCAGCGGATGAATTCGTCGATCAGCACGTTCATCGACCAGCCGTCGGAAACGATGTGGTGCAGGGTCAACAGCAAGACGTGTTCTTCGTCGGCGAGCTTGAGCAAGGTAACGCGCAGCAGTGGGCCAACCGACAGATCAAATGGCAGCACTGATTGCTGCTCGGCTGCGTGGGCGACTGCCACTTCGCGCTCCGAGGCTGGTAACGCGCTGAAATCCACCTGATCGATGACCAGCGGCGCACTGACCGGCACTTGTAGCAAGGTGTCGTCGGCCTGGCGCTGGAATACCGTGCGCAGGGTTTCGTGACGCGCCACCAGGCTGGCGAAGGCTTGCTCCAGCGCCGGCAGGTTCAGACGCCCGGTCAGACGCACCGCGCCGGGCAGGTTATAGGCACCGCTGTGCGGGTCCAGTTGCCAGAGAAACCACATGCGTTGCTGGGCGTACGACAGTGCCTGGCGATCCTCGGCGGCTACACCGGCAGGAATGGGGAACCGGGCGAAATCAACGCCTTCCTTTTGCAAGGCCGCAAGGAACATGTGCCGCTTTTCCAGGGGCAGCCCGATAAACCGGCGAGCAAGTTTCAAGGAGTCTTCAGCATTCATTTCTAAGCATCCGGATCGTTGGCAGGAAGCACAAAGGCACGTCGTTCCTATAAAACGAATGCAGACCGGAAAAATTAGCGAATGAGAACAAGTGTCAGAAAGGAGAATGGAATGAGGAAATACAGGGCGATGGAAAAACCTGTGGGAGCGGCGGTGCGACGATTCGACTTGCCCACCCCCACAGGTATTGAGTGAAGTTTGAGATCTGTTAGCTGACGGCCATCAAGCCATGTCGGCGATGGTGAACGTCGAGTTGATCCTTGATCACCCGCAACACCTTGGCCTCGTGCTCATGGATAAAGAAGTGTCCACCCGCCAGCATGTCCACGGAAAAGCTGCCGTGGGTTTCCTTACTCCAGCCGATCAACTGTTCGGTGGTGGCACGGTCGGTGGTGCCGCCGAGCACGTGCACGGGACATTTGAGCAATGGACGCGGCAACGGCTCAAAACGTCCGCACAGCAAAAAGTCGGCACGCAGGACCGGCAACGTCAGGCTCATCAACTCTTCGTTAGACAGAATCTCTTCACTGGTGCCATTGAGCATGCGCAACTGATCGATCAGTTCTGCGTCGCTCTTGGGCTCGCCAAAGCCCCGGTCGTAATCACTGCGCATCGTCGGCGCGGCGGTACCCGAGGCGAACAGTGCCACCGGTTCCGGGCAGCCCAGCGCGCGCAAGGCGTGGGCCAGTTCACAAGCCAGCAACGCACCCAGGCTATGGCCGAACAATGCGTAAGGCGCGCGCAAGGACGTTTGCAACTCTGCCGCCAATTGACGGGCCAACGCGCGCATATCGGTCTGCAGTGCTTCGCCAAACCGTGCGCCGCGCCCTGGCAGCTCAACCGGTTGCAACTTCAGCCACTCCGGCAATTTGCGCCGCCAGCGGCTGTAGACCATGGCGCTCGCGCCTGAATAGGGCAGGCACAGCAATGTCAGCTGGGTCACCGGGCTTACCTCGAAAAGTTGTCTGTATTAGAGAACGGATGAGCGCCGCGGGGAATTAGTCGTACACATACCCCCTGTAGGAGTGAGCCTGCTCGCGATAGCGGTGTGTCAGTCAACTTGATGGTGACTGTTACACCGCTATCGCGAGCAGGCTCACTCCTACAGGGGTTCTTTATTTCAAATGGCGGAAGCTTTGGACTGCGGAACCGAGGACCACGGCGCCAGCAGCAATCGCCACCCAAAACCCGCTACGGGCCCCATATGCATCGATCAGCCAACCCGAACTTGCCGCGCCAATCGCCACGCCAATGCTCAACCCGGTGACCAGCCATGTCAGGCCTTCCGTCAGTTTGGCCGGCGGCACAATTTGCTCCACCAACGCCATCGCCACAATCAGCGTCGGCGCAAAAAACAGCCCGGCGACAAACACCGCCAGCGACAGCCCGAGAATGTTCGTCGCCAGCAGCAACGGCAGCGTGGTCACCGCCGTCGCCACCCCGCCATACAGGAACAATCGTGGCAGCGGCACTTTCGAGCGCAACGCTCCGAATGCCAATCCCGACAGGCAGGAACCAATGGCATACACCGACAACACAATGCTCGCCGCCGCCGGTTGGCCCTGTTGTTGAGCGAAGGCGACGCTGACCACATCCACCACGCCAACGATGGTGCCCATGGCGACCATCAACAGCATCAGCAATTGAATGTCGAGCGAACGGATGATCGAGCCCTGATGGAGTTCTTCATGGGGATGAATCGCCGGCTCGGTGTCGCGCTGCAACACAAACGCCGTCACCCCGATCGCCAGCATCAACAACGCCGCCAATGGCCCCGCCTCGGGGAACGCCACCACGCACAGTCCCACCGACAGCGGCGGCCCGACAATAAAGCAGACTTCGTCCAGCACTGATTCCAGCGCGTAAGCGGTTCGTAGCTCCGGCTGGCCGCGATACACCTCGGTCCAGCGCGCCCGGACCATCGCCGACATGCTCGGCATGCAACCAGCCAGCGCGGCGAACACAAACAATGTCCACTGCGGCGCCTGCAAGCGAGTGCACAGCAACACCAGCAACAATGCCCCACCACCAATCAGCGCCGAGATCGGCAGAACCCGGCCCTGGCCAAAGCGATCCACCAGCCGCGAGACTTGCGGCGCACAAAACGCCGTGGCCAAGGCAAACGTCGCCGCCACCGCACCGGCCAGACCGTAGCCGCCTTGCAGTTGCGAGAGCATGGTGATCAGGCCGATACCGGTCATGGAAATCGGCATGCGCGCGATCATGCCAGCCAGTACAAAGGCTCTGCTGCCTGGGGCCTTGAATAGATCGCGGTAGGGGTTGGCCATGAGGTCAGGTCTCAGCTGGGGCGTGCAAGTTGCCATAAGACTGATCGAGGGCAAAGTGAGTATTTGTTGGTTGAATGTGAACGTTGCTCAACCCTTGTACAAAACACTTAGGTCGGCATGCCCTCAGGCACTTTAACGAGACGTTGAAAACGGTCTAATAAAAATTTGCAGGGGGTAAAAGCCTTGACTAGATTTCGATTAATACAGGTACACGTCTGAATTTCCCTACGTCGTCTGGTCAGCAGTAAAGGTCCGGTAGCGAAGACACCATGGAGTCTGGCTATGGACGAGTTTCTTATTCTGGTCGACCGCCAGGATCGCAAAAAAGGCATCGCCGAGAAGTTGCAGGCCCATCAACAGGGCCTCTTGCACCGCGCGTTCTCAATCTTCATTTTTAACAGCGAAGGCCGCCTGCTACTGCAACAGCGCGCGTTCGGCAAATACCATTCCCAGGGGTTGTGGAGCAATACCTGCTGCGGTCATCCCCGCCCGGGCGAACGGACCGCAGCCGCCGCGAAACGCCGCTTGTTTGAAGAAATGGGCATCACCTGTCAATTGCGTAAAGTCTTCACCCTCCTCTACCGTGAGCCGGTTTCAAACCAGCTCATCGAGCACGAATAAGGCCACATATTCGTCGGCACCAGCGATTGCGCGCCCGTCGCCAATCCCGAAGAAGCCAATGACTGGCAATGGCAAACACTGTCCGAGCTTACCCTGCGTATTGCCGCCGAACCCGAGACCTTCACTATCTGGTTTCGCCGGCTGCTCGAAACCATTGGCCCCACCGGGCTAAGCGCCTGGAAAGATCTCGCAGAAGCGAGTCCAGGCGGCTCCTGAATAGAGAGCCCTTTCATGAACAGTCGCCCTCGAGACGATCATGTCGACCACTACCGCCCTCGAAGAGCTTGATGAGTTGCACATCCCGGTCTTCGAATTCCCATGGCCGGGTCACTGCTCTCCCATTGCGGCCAGTATTGAACAGCAAACCAATGCCTGGCTAAGCAAGCTTGGGCTCATTCGACCGGCCCGCACGCCGGCTCAGCGGTCCCGGATCCCAAAGTGAACTCTGCGTCCTGCAAACCGGTCAGCTAATTAGGTGCTCACTTTAAGGCGCAAACGTTCATGCTGATTGCTCTCGACCAACAAGTCGCCCTCATCACCGGTGCCAGCTCCGGCATCGGCGCAGGCGCCGCCAAGGCATTGGCCGCCGCCGGAGCCGCGGTGGTGATCAACTACCACTCGCAGGCTGAACCCGCCGAAGAACTGGCCCGGCAGATCAACGCTGAAGGCGGTCGGGCTATCGCCATCGGTGCCGACGTTTCCAAGGAAGAAGACGTCGAACGGCTTTTCGCGAAAACCCTCGAGGCGTTCGGTTCGCTGGACATTCTGGTGGCCAATTCGGGTATGCAAAAAGACGCCAAGGCGGTGGACATGACCCTCGCCGACTGGAACCAGGTGATCGGCGTCAACCTCACTGGTCAATTCCTCTGCGCCCGCGCCGCCCTGCGTATTTTCAACCGGCAAGGTATTCGCGAAGGCGTGTCCCGGGCCGCCGGCAAGATTATTCATATGAGCTCGGTGCACCAGCGCATTCCCTGGGCCGGTCACGTCAATTACGCCGCGTCCAAGGGTGGCGTAGACATGCTGATGCAAACCCTCGCCCAGGAAGTCAGCCACCGGCGCATTCGCATCAACGGCATTGCGCCGGGGGCCATTCGCACGGATATCAATCGTGCCGCCAACGAGGAGCAACTGCTCAAACTCATCCCTTACGGCCGGGTCGGTGAAGTCGAGGACATCGCCAACGCGGTGGTCTTCCTCGCTTCCGATGCTTCCGACTACATCGTCGGCACCACCCTGTTCATCGACGGCGGCATGAGCCTCTATCCGGAGTTTCGCGGCAATGGCTGATCATCATCCCGAGCGACAAAGCAACATCGATGCCCACGGCATCATCGGCGACATGCGCAGCGCGGCGCTGGTCAACGACAAGGGCAGCGTCGACTTTTTCTGCTGGCCGGAGTTCGACAGCCCATCGATCTTCTGCTCGCTGCTGGACACGCCCGAGGCCGGTATTTTCCAGTTGTCGCCGGACCTGCCCGATGCCCGTCGCGAACAGATTTACCTGCCCGACACCAACGTGCTGCAAACCCGCTGGCTCAGCGATCGCGCCGTGGTTGAAGTCACCGACCTGTTGCCGATTGGCGACAGTGAAGATGATTTTCCGGTGCTGATGCGTCGTGTTCGGGTGGTCAGCGGCCACGCGACGTTTAACATGCGTTGCGCGGTGAGTCATGACTACGCTCGCGCCAAGACCCGCGCGCGCATGGATAACAAAGACGTGGCTTTCGAGGCAGCCGACCAACCGTCCATGCGACTTTCTTCAGATCAGGTTCTGCGTGTTGATGGCAATGCGGCAGTCGCCGAATTCACCCTCAAGCAAGACCAGAGCGCCGAATTCCTGCTCGGCGGCATCGACGATCCGCGTTTCAAGGAAGGCGCCGCGGGTTTGTGCCTGGAACGCACGCTGAAGTTCTGGCGCGACTGGACGGGCCAGTCCAACTACCGCGGTCGCTGGCGGGAAATGGTCAACCGTTCTGCCCTGGCCCTGAAGCTGCTGACCTCGCGCAAACACGGCGCGATCCTCGCAGCTGCCACGTTCGGCCTGCCGGAAACGCCCGGCGGCGAACGCAACTGGGACTACCGCTACACCTGGATCCGCGACGCCTCGTTCACCGTCTACGCCTTCATGCGTCTGGGTTTCGTTCAAGAGGCCAACGATTACATGGGCTGGCTGCGGGGGCGGGTCAGCGATTGCCAGGGCAAACCGATGAAACTCAACATCCTCTATGCCATCGACGGTCGCCAGGAACTGCCGGAAACCGAGCTCTCGCACCTGTCCGGCCACGGCGGCGCGACGCCGGTGCGCATCGGCAATCAGGCTTACGATCAGGTCCAGCTCGACATCTTCGGCGAGCTGATGGACGCGGTGTACCTGGTCAACAAATACGGCGATGCCATCTCCCACGAGGGCTGGCAACACGCAGTGAAAGTAGTGGATCAAGTCTGTGAAACCTGGCAGCAAAAGGACGTGGGCATCTGGGAGATGCGCGGCGAACAGCATCACTTCCTGCACTCGCGGCTGATGTGCTGGGTGGCCTTGGACCGGGCCATTCGCCTCGCCTCAAAACGCTCCCTGCCCGCGCCGTTCGCCCGCTGGGACCAGACCCGCCAGGCGATTTACGCCGACATCTGGGACAACTTCTGGAACGAAGAACGCGGGCATTTCGTGCAGCACATCGGCGGTACCGCGCTGGACGGCTCGATGTTGCTGATGCCACTGGTGCGTTTCGTCAGCGCCAAGGACCCGCGCTGGCTATCGACCCTCGAAGCCATCCAGAAAACCCTGGTACGCGACGGCATGGTCTACCGCTACCGCAACGAAGACAGCCAGATCGACGGCCTCACCGGCACCGAAGGCGCCTTTGCCGCATGTTCGTTCTGGTACGTCGAGTGCCTGGCCCGGGCGGGCCAGGTGGAAAAGGCGCACCTGGAGTTTGAACAGTTGCTCAGGTACGCCAATCCGCTGGGGTTGTACGCCGAAGAGTTCGACAGCCATGGGCGGCATCTGGGCAACACGCCGCAAGCGCTGACCCACCTGGCGCTGATCAGCGCGGCGAGTTTTCTGGATCGGAAATTGAGTGGGGAGAAGAATTACTGGCAGCCTTGAGACCGCGTCGCCCCAATCGCGAGCAGGCTCGCTCCCACAGGATTTGTGTCAAACACGCTATTTGTGAACGACGCATACCCTGTGGGAGCGTGCGGGCGGCGATCCGACTTTCCCGCGAAGAGGCCATCAGCCTCAACACAAAACCAACTGAACACCTCTGTCCGCCAAAACACGCCAGAAACGACGCTTTTCACGACGCTGCTTGTAGGATCAAAGCTAGCCCTTGAAGAACTTCAACACAGTCACCTTGGGAAACACACCTCGCCACAGGCTTTTTCAGGCCAAACTCCTACAAAATCTAAACAGAACTTACTGTTTACCGACGCAACACTGGGCTCCTACGCACGGAAATACCTTGTTGCCAGTCGTTACATCCCCCCCTACCATCCACAGTCAACGGGTGCAGCGGAGCTGCCCGATAAAACCCGAATTCAAGGAACCAGAATGAGCCACCGCATCCACCGCCACATCGATTCCCCACTCCGTTCAGGCCTGAACCGCGATGAACTGTGGGAAGCCCACGACAAGGGCCTGATCAAATGCTGGGAAATCGGCCGCCAACGCGCCGTCCGTTTTCCCGAACTCGCCCAACGCTGCCTTGCCGGCGAACTGCCGGTGCTGGGCTGGAAAGGTGGCGTGAGTCGCAGCCTGAAGAAACTCGAAAAATACGGATCCCTTAAATACCTGGCCCAGTGGCAGGGTTTGCGTGGGGAAGATCTGGATGTTGATCTGGAAGAAGAGCGAGCCCTGACGTGTTCGCGGACCAGGATGGTGGTGACGTTTACGCCGGACCGGTCGAAGTACTTTAATCAGGTGGCGGAAGTGGAAGTCTGAGGCGGCGCTACCCTGGTCTCTTTGCATCATCCGTTTCACAAACACCTCTGGAGTGTCCGATGAACAATGAAGCGTTGATCCAGAGCATCAAGACCCCAACGTTGTCGGTTGCCTACGAAGAACACGGCCCTGCCACCGGCGATCCGATTATCCTCCTCCACGGCTTCCCTTACTCCCCACGCGGTTACGACGAAATCGCCCCGGCCCTCGCTGTTCGGGGCTACCGCGTTATCGTCCCGTACCTGCGCGGCTACGACCCGACCCGTTTCAATAGCCCCAACACCCTGCGCTCCGGCCAGCAAGCCGCCCTCGCCCAGGATCTGCTGGACTTGATGGACGCGCTGGCCATCCCGAAGGCCACGCTCTGCGGCTACGACTGGGGCGGTCGGGCGGCGTGCATTGTGGCGGCGCTTTGGCCGGAACGGGTTCGCTGTCTGGTGACGGGCGACGGCTACAACCTGCAGAATATCCCCGGTTCCACGCAGCCACAGGCCCCGGAAACCGAGCATCGCCTCTGGTATCAGTATTACTTCCATACCCCACGCGGGGTCGAGGGTCTGACGAAAAATCGCCGGGACTTGTGCGAATTGCTCTGGAAATTATGGTCACCGACCTGGGCCAAAGGCCCTGAGCGCTACCCGCTGAGCGCACCGGTCTTTGATAACCCGGATTTCGTCGAGGTGGTGATTCACTCGTACCGTCACCGCTTCATGTACACGCCAGGCGATCCAGCACTGGAGTGGATGGAAGAAGCGCTGACCCGGCAACCGCCGATCAGCGTCCCGACGATTTCCCTGTGTGGTGCCGACGATGGCGTCGGACCGGCGCCGGAGATCGACGAGGACATCGAGCACTTCACTGGATTTTATGAGCGGCGAGTGCTGGCGGGCGTTGGCCACAACATTCCCGAAGAAGCGCCCGAAGCGACACTCAAGGCCATACTCGATCTGCTTCAGCGCTGACAGAAAACCGCTCGCGATACGCTTGCGGCGTCACGCCCATGGCCCGCAGGAAACTGCGTCGAAGCGTTTCTTCGCTGCCGAATCCGCACTGCACCGCCACCCGTTTGATCGGCAGACCGGTATCACTGAGCAAGCGTCGCGCCGTTTCGACCCGGATCAGCTCGATAGCCCGCGCCGGAGTCTGGCCGGTGTCGGCGCGATAATGGCGAACGAAGCTGCGCTCGCTCATGCCGGCCTGCAAGGCGAGTGTCGGGATACCAAGGTCCATGGTGAGATTTTCGCTGATCCAGGCATGAAGTTCGTCGAACCGGTTGCCTTCCTTTTGCAGGGACAACGTCACGCTGAACTGCGACTGACCGCCCGGGCGCTTGAGGAACACCACCAGTTGCCGAGCGACGTCCAGGGCCATGGTGCGACCGAGATCCTCTTCGACCATCGCCAATGAGAGGTCGATACCGGCCGTGACGCCGGCCGAGGTCCAGACCGGTCCGTCGTTGATAAAGATCGGGTTGGGTTCGACCCGCAACAGGGGATGCTTCTGCGCCAGTTGCTCGCAACGGGTCCAGTGAGTCACCACCCGCCGACCATCGAGCCAACCACTGGCCGCCAGTAAAAACGCCCCGGTGCACACCGATGACACCCGCCGACACGCCATCGCATGTTCACGCACCCAGGCCACCAGCGACTCATCTTCCGCCGCCGCGTAGACACCCCAGCCGCCGGCGATGATCAAGGTGTCGCTGCCTTGCTCGGGCAACGGCTCGGCCAACAGCGCCAGCCCCGCCGACGACATCACCACCCCACCACCGCTGGCAATCACCGTCGGCGCATAGGGTGGCGGCAAACCTTGTTGACGGGCGATGTCGTTGGCCGAGGCGAACACCTGCAACGGCCCGGTGACGTCGAGCAATTGCACGTTGGCGAACCCGAGCACATGAATGGTTTTAGGCATGATTGGCGTAATTCGTGGGGTGATTGGCGTATGCGCCAGATCCTACGAGCCTAGAGTGAAGCCGTCCACCCACTTCATGAGAAAACACCATGACGTTGCAGATCGGTTTTCTGTTGTTTCCACAGGTTCAACAACTGGACCTCACCGGCCCTTACGACGTGCTGGCCTCGCTGCCGGACGTGAAGGTGCATTTGATCTGGAAGGACCTGGTGCCGGTCACCGCAAGTACGGGGCTGGTGCTGAAGCCGACGACCACCTTCGACGATTGCCCGGCGCTGGACGTGATCTGCATTCCCGGGGGCAGCGGTGTCGGGCCGTTGATGGAGGATGAGCAGACATTGGCTTTCATCAAGGCCCAAGCGGCTAACGCACGTTACGTCACGTCGGTGTGCACCGGCGCGCTGGTGCTCGGCGCGGCCGGTCTGCTGAAGGGCAAACGCGCGACCACGCACTGGGCTTATCACGAATTGTTGGCACCTTTGGGAGCAATCCCTGTGAAGGATCGGGTGGTGCGCGACGGCAATCTGCTGACCGGTGGCGGGATTACCGCAGGGATCGATTTTGCCCTGACCCTGGCGGCTGAGTTGTTCGATAAGGACACGGCCGAGCTGGTGCAGTTGCAGCTGGAATACGCCCCGGCACCGCCGTTCCAGGCAGGCAGCCCTGAAACAGCGCCGCCGAGCGTATTGGCAGACGCGCATCGGCGTGCGGCGCCATCCCTGCAGCAAAGGGCGCAGATCACTGAGCGGGCGGCGGCCAGACTGTAGCCGTACTTTTCGACAGGCGAAAAAAAACCCGCCTAGGCGGGTTTCTCAAGACCATTTTCGACATCCTGTCGGCAGCCATCCTGGCCAATGGTCGATCATCCGTGATCCTGAGCACTCCCTGTGCTTCAGTTGATGAATCCAGAATAAGCGCAACGGCGAAGCATCAAAAGACGACATACCCGTTAGCCGGTGTAAGCCATTGACCATAAGAATCAAATTGTATGCGGACAATGTAGGAGCGAGCGCTGCGGCGATCCTACAGTTTTCAAAAGGCGAAAAAAACCCGCCGAAGCGGGTTTTCCCAAGACCATATCGACTCCCTGTCGGCAGCGAATCCTTGCTAATGGTCGATCATCCGTGATCCTGAAGCACTCCCTGTGCTTCAGTTGATGAAGCTAGATTACGCTTCGGATCCAATGTGCAATAGACGACATAGCTACCATAGCGTGTAAGACATTCGCCATACCCGCCCTTCCGAAAACCCTTAGACGCGTCAGGCAACCAGCATGGAAGCCGCGAGTTCAGCGGCCTGCAGCTGACCTTGCGCCGCAAGTTCATCGTTATCCTCGAGAAACCAGGCCGCAGACAACCCGGCAAACGCCAACACCCATTGCACCAGCCGTTGACGTTCCAGCCCCGCTGCCTGGGCCACTACCTCGATTTGTTTTTTGAATCGCTGCGGATCAGTCGCCGTCGGCAATTCGGGATTGCAGATCAGGTTGGCGTAGTCGAACCCGCGCTCGCCAATCACCCGCTTGGGATCGATAGCGAGCCAGCCTCGCGGGCCGAAATCCAGCACATTGTCGTGATGCATATCGCCGTGCAAAACCACCACATCCTGCGGCTCGGCGAGCAACGCTTCGGCGGTTTTCAGACTGAGCAAGTAAGCGCCGCCCTCCTTTTCGGCGGCCATGCGCAAGGAAGCGAACCATGACGACAACGGTACCAGCGGCGGTGGCGATGATGGACGCGGTGCGTGTAAACGAGCCAGCGCCGCGCACAGGATCCGACTGGCCTCGTCATCCTGGCCGTTGAGCGCCATGTGCATCAGCGAACGCTCACCCTCGGCACGTTCCAGCACCAACGCATCGCCATGATGAGCGTAAACCCGCGCGGCGCCCTCGCCGTCCCACCAGGTCATCAGCAGATTGCCAAACTTTTCCTCGGCATCGACAGCGACCTTCAACATGGCCGGCAAATCACCCATTCGTACCGGCAGCAAACGACTGCCGGGCGTGATGATCGGTTCGCCGTCCGGCACCAGGGCCCAGCGTTTCAACCAGTTTTCAAACATGCAGCCTTTACTCTCCCTGACGCTCGCGAGTCGTGGCGCTGGATTTCAGAAACTCTTCGATATTGCTCATCTGCTCATCCCAGCCACGGCTGTCCATGCGGAATGCCTTGAGCCTGCGCGTCTGCGGAATGTGATCAAAACCGGACTCGGTGACCTTCAGCAAAGTGCCTTCATCCATGTCTTCGAGTTCGAACTTCACCAGCGTGGTGGGCTCCTGCGAGTAATCGATATCGGGCTCGATCGCATACGGGTGCCAGCGAAACGAAAACACCCGCTCCGGCTCGACCCGCTCCACCAGCACATTCCACAGCAGGTGCTCATAACCCGGGTAAGTAATCTGCCCTTGCGTCCATTCACCGGCGACAAAGCGCTTGCCCTCCAGCGCCACGCCAAACCACTGCCCGAAGGCTTCGGCATTGGCCAGCACGCGCCACACGTGCGAGCGCGGTACTTTGAGCAGGATTTTCCTTTCGATGTGATCTGATGCTGGGTTCATAAGTCACCTCCTGTACTGAACAGTAGGCCTGTAAGACCACAAGACCAACCTTAAAGTTGTATCAATCGGGCTTCGCGATCAACCCGCCTGAAATATTCGGCTGCATTTGCAGCGGTAAGCTCTGGTTCGCAGACGAAAGCCTGGCAATGCAAGCAGACTATTGACGCAAGCAATCCACTTGGCAAAGGAGGTTGCGCCCGACTTTGTTATTGGTTAACCACCCTCTTCGCTACACTGCATCTCAACTTTTAACCCTCACAGCGAGCATCACTATGCACCCACGCGTCCTCCTGGCCCTGACGCCTTTGCTGTTCACCACCGTTGCCCACGCGGCGGACTGCGATAACGCCACCGACCAGGCCACGATGAACCAGTGTGCGGCGCAACAGAACAAGGCGGCGGACAAGGAGTTGAATGCGCTTTACCAGCAGATCACCCAGCGTTTGAAGAGCAACCCGGACAGCAAAAAGCTGCTGGTCGGGGCGCAGCGTTCGTGGATTGCGTTTCGGGATGCCGAGTGCAAGTTTTCGAGCGCCGGGGTGGAAGGCGGGAGTGTGTATCCGCTGATCTACAGCAACTGCGTGACTGAATTGACCAAGGCGCGGGTGGAGACTTTCAAGAATTATTTGAAGTGTCAGGAAGGGGATATGGGTTGCCCGGTGCCTGGGGCGTGATACTTCGGTGATGCTGAGGGCCTCTTCGCGGGCAAGCCTCGCTCCTGCGGTGGAATACATCGAAATACGGGTTTGCCCTAGATGGAGGCCACTCGAAAGCTTCCAGCACAGCCAAGTATTCATGAGCCTGTGCTGTGAAGCCTTGAACGTTTAGACGTGAGGGTCGCCCGGTGCTTTGCTCGGCGTGGCGTATTGCGGCTTGAGATGGCCGTCCTGATCGAGTAACCAGGCGTCCATGATCTGCCGCACGACAGGGCCGGCGACGCGACCACCAGCCTCGCCATTTTCAATCATCACCGAGATGACGATCTTCGGGTGCTCGGCCGGGGCGAAACCGACGAACAAGGCATTGTCGCGGTTGCGTTCCAGGGTTTTCGCCCGGTTGTAGCGCTCGCCTTGCTTGATCGCGACGACTTGCGCGGTACCACTCTTGCCGGCAATGCGGTACTGAGCGCCTTGTGCGGCGGCTCGGGCAATCCCGCGGGCGTCGTGCATCACCATCTGCATGCCATGGTTGACCTGTTCCCAGTCACGCGGATCCTTGAGCAGGATGTTCGGCATTGGGTGCTCGTCCACCGGTGCTACGCCATCCACGGTCTTGGCCAGGCGCGGTCGGTTCCACACACCTTTATTGGCGATCAGCGCAGTGGCCTGGGCCAGCTGCAGCGGCGTGACCTGCATGTAACCCTGGCCGATGCCGAGGATGACCGTCTCGCCAGGGAACCATGCCTGACGGCGCGTGGCGCGCTTCCACGCTTGCGATGGCATCAGGCCGGCAGACTCTTCGAACATGTCCAGCGAGACTTTCTCGCCGAGGCCGAACATGGCCATGTAGTCGTGCAGGCGATCGATGCCCAGCTTGTGGGCCAGGTCATAGAAATAGGTGTCGTTGGAACGCATGATCGCCGCGTCCATGTCGACCCAGCCGTCGCCGCTGTGGTTCCAGTTGCGGTATTTGTGATCGAAGTCCGGGAGTTGGTAATAGCCCGGGTCGAAGACGCGCGTCTGAGGGGTGACGACGCCGGCATCGAGGCCGGCAATGGCCACCTCGGGCTTGATGGTCGAACCCGGCGCGTAAAGGCCGCGCAGGACGCGGTTGAACAGCGGCCGATCGATGGAGTCGTGCAGCGCCGCGTATTCCTTGAAGCTGATGCCGGTGACGAACAGGTTCGGGTCGAAGCTAGGCTTGCTGACCATTGCCAGCACTTCACCGGTCGACGGGTCGAGAGCTACCACCGAACCACGACGATCGCCCAAGGCTTGCTCGGCCGCTTCCTGAAGTTTGACGTCCAGGCTCAGGACAATGTTTTTACCGGGGATCGGATCGGTGTGTTTGAGCACTCGCAGTACGCGGCCTTGGGCATTGGTTTCGACTTCTTCGTAACCCACCTGGCCATGCAACTGCGACTCGTAGAATTTTTCGATGCCGGTCTTGCCGATGGATTGGGTGCCGCGGTACTCCGCCGTGTCTAGGGCTTTGGATTCCTTTTCGTTGATACGGCCGACGTAGCCGATCGAATGCGCGAAGTGTGCGCCCAACGGGTAGTGACGAACGAATTGGGGTTCGACATCGATCCCCGGCAGACGGAACTCGTTGACCGCCAGAACCGCGATTTGCTGTTCACTGAGCTCGTAGAACAGCGTAACCGGCACAAACGGGTGGCGCGCCTGCTTCATGGCCTTGTCGAACAGTGTCCGGTCTTCGGCTGGCAAGTGCAGGAGGCTCACCACCTCATCCAGTTCTTCTTTGACATCGGAGGCGCGTTCGCGGGTGATGGTGAGGTTGAAGCTGGGACGGTTATCCGCGAGAACTACGCCGTTGCGGTCGTAGATCAGCCCGCGTGTCGGGGTGATCGGCAAGACATGGACGCGGTTGTTTTCGGAGATTGTCGAGTGATAGTTGTACTCGACCACTTGCAGGACATACATGCGCACCACAAGTGCGCAGGAAATAGCGGCGACGAACAAGGCGCAGGCGATCAGCCGCTTGTTGACCAAGCGCGTCTCTTTTTCGTGGTCCTTGATGGGTATCGGTTCGGGCATTTCTGTAGCAGCTCTATGACTATAAAAGGGGTGCCGATCCGTAGGCCTGAAAATCAATCCGTTAAAAAAACGAGCTGCACCATACCAAAATACTGTGCGGTCAATTTAGAGGGATTTTCTCGGATGGTTGTCCTTGAGGGCCAAAACGACAGTCGGCTTTTTCTTTGACTCGTGCGTTTTGTTCAAGATTGTTATTCCGGTTCAAGCATTTTTCTTGCAGATGGGCCTGTTGATACTAGGTGCATGTCATTCCATCTTATTGTTTGGGAGTCTTTTCATGCATCCACGATTTCAACGATTACTCGACTCGAATGGATTTTCCATCGGACTGGAACTGCCGCTGGATAACGATTGGTCCAGTGATGGACAGCGCCTGCGGATTGCTCAGGATCGGCCTTTTGGTGTCCCCGATTTGAAGCAGCACGCGGCGTTGGCGCGCCTGGCTGACAACGCCGGTTTTCGTGCACTTTGGGTGCGTGATGTGCCGGTTTATGACCCCAACTTTGGCGATGCCGCACAGGTCTTCGAGGCCTTTTCTTACCTTGGGTATTTGGCCGGGATTACTGAGAACATCATGCTCGGTACGGCGGCGGTTGTGCTGCCATTGCGTCAGCCTTGGCTAACGCTCAAGGCCGCCAACAGTGTTGATGAACTGAGTGACGGGCGTCTGCTCCTTGGAGTGGCCAGTGGTGACCGGCCGATGGAGTATCCGTTGTTTGGGGTGGATTACGATCAGCGCGGGGAGATCTTCCGCGATACGGTTGAGTTGATCCGCAGCCAGGGTGAAGGTCATTTGCCTGAAGGCGCTCGCCTGTTGCCGGAGCGAGATCAGCCTATGCCACTGCTGGTTGCAGGTCTTGGTCAACAATCACCGGCTTGGATTGGTGAGCACATGGATGGATGGCTCGCCTACCCTGGTACGCCGGACGAGCATCGGCGCCGAGTGGGATTGTGGCGGGAAGTTGGAGGCGAAAAGCCCTATATCAGCTTCGTACACCTAGACTTGGCCGCTAATCCTCATGCCCCTATGCGACGTGTGCGCTTCGGTGGAAGCTGTGGACGGTTGGCATTGATTGATGAGCTTCAAGCGCTGCGCGACGCGGGTGTTCAGCATGTCGGCTTGCACATGCGTCGTAGCGAACGCCCTGTGGCAGAGGTTATTGAAGAGATCGCTGAGTACGTTCTGCCGAAGTTTCACTAACGATGCTGCTGAAACCTGGGATAGCCAGCCGTCGGGCTATCCTTTTTTTGTCACACCACTTTCCTGCGGGCAAAACAAAACCCCTACCTGCATACGCAGATAGGGGTTTCGGAATTTAATCTTGACGATGACCTACTCTCACATGGGGAAACCCCACACTACCATCGGCGATGCATCGTTTCACTGCTGAGTTCGGGATGGGATCAGGTGGTTCCAATGCTCTATGGTCGTCAAGAAATTCGGTAGCCAGGTCGTTCTCCTTACGGATTACGCTCCAGCGAATGGGTATGTGATAGATCTCGGTGTTTTGTGAGTCTTTCGAACTTTCGGTTCGTTTCGTCTTCACACACCGCAATCTGGTGCTCTTTTGCTTTTCAGCTCAAAGCTTGCAAATTGCTTGGGTGTTATATGGTCAAGCCTCACGGGCAATTAGTATTGGTTAGCTCAACGCCTCACAGCGCTTACACACCCAACCTATCAACGTCGTAGTCTTCGACGGCCCTTCAGGGGACTCAAGGTCCCAGTGAGATCTCATCTTGAGGCTAGTTTCCCGCTTAGATGCTTTCAGCGGTTATCTATTCCGAACATAGCTACCCGGCAATGCCACTGGCGTGACAACCGGAACACCAGAGGTTCGTCCACTCCGGTCCTCTCGTACTAGGAGCAGCCCCTCTCAAATCTCAAACGTCCACGGCAGATAGGGACCGAACTGTCTCACGACGTTCTAAACCCAGCTCGCGTACCACTTTAAATGGCGAACAGCCATACCCTTGGGACCGGCTTCAGCCCCAGGATGTGATGAGCCGACATCGAGGTGCCAAACACCGCCGTCGATATGAACTCTTGGGCGGTATCAGCCTGTTATCCCCGGAGTACCTTTTATCCGTTGAGCGATGGCCCTTCCATACAGAACCACCGGATCACTAAGACCTACTTTCGTACCTGCTCGACGTGTCTGTCTCGCAGTCAAGCGCGCTTTTGCCTTTATACTCTACGACCGATTTCCGACCGGTCTGAGCGCACCTTCGTACTCCTCCGTTACTCTTTAGGAGGAGACCGCCCCAGTCAAACTACCCACCATACACTGTCCTCGATCCGGATAACGGACCTGAGTTAGAACCTCAAAGTTGCCAGGGTGGTATTTCAAGGTTGGCTCCACGCGAACTGGCGTCCACGCTTCAAAGCCTCCCACCTATCCTACACAAGCAAATTCAAAGTCCAGTGCAAAGCTATAGTAAAGGTTCACGGGGTCTTTCCGTCTAGCCGCGGATACACTGCATCTTCACAGCGATTTCAATTTCACTGAGTCTCGGGTGGAGACAGCGCCGCCATCGTTACGCCATTCGTGCAGGTCGGAACTTACCCGACAAGGAATTTCGCTACCTTAGGACCGTTATAGTTACGGCCGCCGTTTACCGGGGCTTCGATCAAGAGCTTCGCGTTAGCTAACCCCATCAATTAACCTTCCGGCACCGGGCAGGCGTCACACCCTATACGTCCACTTTCGTGTTTGCAGAGTGCTGTGTTTTTAATAAACAGTCGCAGCGGCCTGGTATCTTCGACCGGCATGAGCTTACGGAGCAAGTCCTTCACCCTCACCGGCGCACCTTCTCCCGAAGTTACGGTGCCATTTTGCCTAGTTCCTTCACCCGAGTTCTCTCAAGCGCCTTGGTATTCTCTACCCAACCACCTGTGTCGGTTTGGGGTACGGTTCCTGGTTACCTGAAGCTTAGAAGCTTTTCTTGGAAGCATGGCATCAACCACTTCGTGTTCTAAAAGAACACTCGTCATCAGCTCTCGGCCTTAGAATCCCGGATTTACCTAAGATTCCAGCCTACCACCTTAAACTTGGACAACCAACGCCAAGCTGGCCTAGCCTTCTCCGTCCCTCCATCGCAATAACCAGAAGTACAGGAATATTAACCTGTTTTCCATCGACTACGCTTTTCAGCCTCGCCTTAGGGACCGACTAACCCTGCGTCGATTAACGTTGCGCAGGAAACCTTGGTCTTTCGGCGTGGGTGTTTTTCACACCCATTGTCGTTACTCATGTCAGCATTCGCACTTCTGATACCTCCAGCAAGCTTCTCAACTCACCTTCACAGGCTTACAGAACGCTCCTCTACCGCATCACCTAAGTGATACCCGTAGCTTCGGTGTATGGTTTGAGCCCCGTTACATCTTCCGCGCAGGCCGACTCGACTAGTGAGCTATTACGCTTTCTTTAAAGGGTGGCTGCTTCTAAGCCAACCTCCTAGCTGTCTAAGCCTTCCCACATCGTTTCCCACTTAACCATAACTTTGGGACCTTAGCTGACGGTCTGGGTTGTTTCCCTTTTCACGACGGACGTTAGCACCCGCCGTGTGTCTCCCATGCTCGGCACTTGTAGGTATTCGGAGTTTGCATCGGTTTGGTAAGTCGGGATGACCCCCTAGCCGAAACAGTGCTCTACCCCCTACAGTGATACATGAGGCGCTACCTAAATAGCTTTCGAGGAGAACCAGCTATCTCCGAGCTTGATTAGCCTTTCACTCCGATCCACAGGTCATCCGCTAACTTTTCAACGGTAGTCGGTTCGGTCCTCCAGTTAGTGTTACCCAACCTTCAACCTGCCCATGGATAGATCGCCCGGTTTCGGGTCTATTCCCAGCGACTAGACGCCCTATTAAGACTCGCTTTCGCTACGCCTCCCCTATTCGGTTAAGCTCGCCACTGAAAATAAGTCGCTGACCCATTATACAAAAGGTACGCAGTCACCCAACAAAGTGGGCTCCCACTGCTTGTACGCATACGGTTTCAGGATCTATTTCACTCCCCTCTCCGGGGTTCTTTTCGCCTTTCCCTCACGGTACTAGTTCACTATCGGTCAGTCAGTAGTATTTAGCCTTGGAGGATGGTCCCCCCATATTCAGACAAAGTTTCTCGTGCTCCGTCCTACTCGATTTCATGACTAAGAGATTTTCGCGTACAGGGCTATCACCCACTATGGCCGCACTTTCCAGAGCGTTCCGCTAATCTCAAAGCCACTTAAGGGCTAGTCCCCGTTCGCTCGCCACTACTAAGGGAATCTCGGTTGATTTCTTTTCCTCAGGGTACTTAGATGTTTCAGTTCCCCTGGTTCGCCTCTTAAGCCTATGTATTCAGCTTAAGATAACCATCTTATGATGGCTGGGTTCCCCCATTCAGACATCTCCGGATCAAAGTCTGTTTGCCGACTCCCCGAAGCTTTTCGCAGGCTACCACGTCTTTCATCGCCTCTGACTGCCAAGGCATCCACCGTATGCGCTTCTTCACTTGACCATATAACCCCAAGCAATCTGGTTATACTGTGAAGACGACATTCGCCGAAAATTCGATAATACTCAGTTAAGAGTAACTCACAAATTTTACCTTAGCCTGATCCGTTACCAGTGAAAGTAACGTTCAGTCTATCTTTCTATCACATACCCAAATTTTTAAAGAACGATCTAGCCAAAGACTAGAAATCAACATTCACCATCATCACAATGGAATGCTCATTTCTAAGCTTTCAACAAACAGAAGCAGTAGTGGTGGAGCCAAACGGGATCGAACCGTTGACCTCCTGCGTGCAAGGCAGGCGCTCTCCCAGCTGAGCTATGGCCCCGTATTTCTACAGGTTCCCACACAAAATTGGTGGGTCTGGGCAGATTCGAACTGCCGACCTCACCCTTATCAGGGGTGCGCTCTAACCAACTGAGCTACAGACCCAATTTCGAGCTTTAAGGCCGACCTCACCCTGCTCTTTAACACTGAGCATGGGGTGCGCTCCAACCAACTAAGCTACAACCTGTTAGGGCTGCTTCTTATCGTCTTCTTCAATGAATCAAGCAATTCGTGTGGGAACTTATGGAGCAGCTGATGTCGTCGATTAAGGAGGTGATCCAGCCGCAGGTTCCCCTACGGCTACCTTGTTACGACTTCACCCCAGTCATGAATCACACCGTGGTAACCGTCCTCCCGAAGGTTAGACTAGCTACTTCTGGTGCAACCCACTCCCATGGTGTGACGGGCGGTGTGTACAAGGCCCGGGAACGTATTCACCGCGACATTCTGATTCGCGATTACTAGCGATTCCGACTTCACGCAGTCGAGTTGCAGACTGCGATCCGGACTACGATCGGTTTTCTGGGATTAGCTCCACCTCGCGGCTTGGCAACCCTCTGTACCGACCATTGTAGCACGTGTGTAGCCCAGGCCGTAAGGGCCATGATGACTTGACGTCATCCCCACCTTCCTCCGGTTTGTCACCGGCAGTCTCCTTAGAGTGCCCACCATTACGTGCTGGTAACTAAGGACAAGGGTTGCGCTCGTTACGGGACTTAACCCAACATCTCACGACACGAGCTGACGACAGCCATGCAGCACCTGTCTCAATGTTCCCGAAGGCACCAATCCATCTCTGGAAAGTTCATTGGATGTCAAGGCCTGGTAAGGTTCTTCGCGTTGCTTCGAATTAAACCACATGCTCCACCGCTTGTGCGGGCCCCCGTCAATTCATTTGAGTTTTAACCTTGCGGCCGTACTCCCCAGGCGGTCAACTTAATGCGTTAGCTGCGCCACTAAGAGCTCAAGGCTCCCAACGGCTAGTTGACATCGTTTACGGCGTGGACTACCAGGGTATCTAATCCTGTTTGCTCCCCACGCTTTCGCACCTCAGTGTCAGTATCAGTCCAGGTGGTCGCCTTCGCCACTGGTGTTCCTTCCTATATCTACGCATTTCACCGCTACACAGGAAATTCCACCACCCTCTACCATACTCTAGCTTGTCAGTTTTGAATGCAGTTCCCAGGTTGAGCCCGGGGATTTCACATCCAACTTAACAAACCACCTACGCGCGCTTTACGCCCAGTAATTCCGATTAACGCTTGCACCCTCTGTATTACCGCGGCTGCTGGCACAGAGTTAGCCGGTGCTTATTCTGTCGGTAACGTCAAAACACTTACGTATTAGGTAAATGCCCTTCCTCCCAACTTAAAGTGCTTTACAATCCGAAGACCTTCTTCACACACGCGGCATGGCTGGATCAGGCTTTCGCCCATTGTCCAATATTCCCCACTGCTGCCTCCCGTAGGAGTCTGGACCGTGTCTCAGTTCCAGTGTGACTGATCATCCTCTCAGACCAGTTACGGATCGTCGCCTTGGTGAGCCATTACCTCACCAACTAGCTAATCCGACCTAGGCTCATCTGATAGCGCAAGGCCCGAAGGTCCCCTGCTTTCTCCCGTAGGACGTATGCGGTATTAGCGTCCGTTTCCGAGCGTTATCCCCCACTACCAGGCAGATTCCTAGGCATTACTCACCCGTCCGCCGCTCGCCACCAGGTACAAGTACCCGTGCTGCCGCTCGACTTGCATGTGTTAGGCCTGCCGCCAGCGTTCAATCTGAGCCATGATCAAACTCTTCAGTTCAAACATCTTTGGGTTTTTAAGAAACCCTAAACTTGGCTCAGCAATCGTTGGTTACATCTTTGATTTCTCGCGGAGTAACTTGTGATGCTGATAATCTTGTTGACTATCAGTCTGACTCCACAAGCACCCACACGAATTGCTTGATTCAGTTGTTAAAGAGCGGTTGGTTAAGATCTTTCGTCTCAACCGAGGCGCGCATTCTACAGCAGCCTCTGTTGCTGTCAAGCGGTTATTTTCAGAAGCTTTCAAAGTTTCCTTTGCAACTTCAACCACTTGCGCTTCCGATCTCTCGTTAGCGGGAGGCGAATTCTACAGCGTTACTCGCTGCTGTCAACACCTCTTTTTCTCCGCTTTCGACCGAGAAGATCGAATCGTCAATCAAGCTAAACAACCCTGCCTGACCAACTCCTTCTGGGCTTCGATGACCTGAAGCAACTCGCTGTCCAAAACTGCGTAACTCTTTGTTTACCAAGGAGTTTTCCGTTTCGACTGCGCCGGAAGTGGGGCGAATTATAGACTTCCAGAATCTGCCGTCAACCCCTAATTCGGCTTTTCTATCAGGGATGTCCAAAATCGTTGCTTATATATAGACGCAACCCTCACGAATGCGCAGTATATTGCCCAATACACAGAACAACACTCTCGCTTCCCACTTCGGACGATGCCACGTTATGAATGACCATCCCCGCAGCCTCGCCTCGACCCTGTTCTCGGTGGGCCTGCTATTAATAGCCATGGCGTCGATCCAGTCCGGAGCCTCATTGGCCAAAAGCATGTTCCCGATTATTGGCGCCCAGGGGACC
Organism: Pseudomonas sp. LBUM1669; assembly: GCF_059695705.1. Lineage (NCBI taxonomy): Bacteria > Pseudomonadati > Pseudomonadota > Gammaproteobacteria > Pseudomonadales > Pseudomonadaceae > Pseudomonas > Pseudomonas sp. LBUM1669. Next base: position 4,364,484 of record NZ_CP166784.1, read on the forward strand.
ACTACCCTGCGGCTGCTCTTCGCCAGCGTGATCATGCTGATCCTGTTACGCCCGTGGCGAGCGAAGCTCACCGCAAAGTCCCTGCGTACCGTCATCGTCTACGGGATGGCTCTGGGCGGTATGAACTTCCTCTTCTATATGTCTTTGCGCACCGTTCCCCTGGGTATTGCCGTAGCCCTGGAGTTCACCGGACCACTGGCGGTGGCTATCTATGCCTCACGCCGCGCGATCGACTTTTTGTGGATAGCCCTGGCAGCTATCGGCTTACTTCTATTGATACCGACGGGAGCAGCGACTACGGGAATCGACCTGGAAGGTGCCGGTTATGCCTTGGGTGCGGGTGTGTGCTGGGCGCTGTACATCCTGTTCGGCCAGAAGGCCGGCGCCGACAATGGTGTGCAGACTGCAGCACTGGGAGTGATGATTGCCGCACTGTTCGTCGCCCCTATCGGCATCGTCCATGCCGGTGCCGCCCTGCTGACTCCATCACTGATCCCCGTAGCCATCGGAGTCGCTCTTCTGTCCACCGCCCTGCCCTACACGCTGGAGATGGTCGCGCTCACCCGAATGCCAGCCCGGACCTTCGGCACATTGATGAGCATTGAACCGGCTATTGGTGCGCTGTCTGGCCTGCTGTTTCTCCACGAGTACCTCACGCTGTCACAGTGGATGGCGATCATGTGCATCATTCTGGCTTCCGTGGGGGCGACCATGACCATGGGAAGTGCTGCCAAGCCTGCGGTCGCGGCGGATTGATAGAGGATTTGACGCAAGTCTGGTATTTACCGCTCAATTAGGCCATGTTTAGGCCCGCAACCCAGTGACAACCATGGATTTTTCAAGATAGGGATATCAGAACGCTTCAAGCGAAAGCGAATGCAGCCAGACCCGGGCACAAGATCCGGGAACGCTATAAGGACAGCAATGAAACGAATTTTGCTACTGATCGCCGTACTCGCAATTGCAGGCTGCGCGGCGACATCGAAAACACAAGTCAAACACGGCAAGAAAGGGCTGCATATCAATTGTTCAGGGCTCTCTTCATCTTGGGACATGTGCTACACCAGCGCCGCCAACTCGTGCGCGCCCAAGGGTTACAAGGTCATCGCCAAATCGGGGGATACCGTGGAAGAGCCAGGTGATTATCCATTTGGTCTCAACCCTGCCGGTTATACCAGCCGAAGCATGATCGTCATCTGCAAATAGATTGATGCCGCCCGGCAATCTGGCGGCCAATCTCATCGTAACTGGACTTCAGCACGGTGCGTTGAATGTCGGGAGTGGCCAGCATACGCGCCACTACCAAAGCACCGATGCATTGCGACAGAATCGCCCAGGCCAGGCTGTCGCTTTCCAGAATCCTCGCCCAACTCTCCTGCAGCCGGCAAATCCAGACTTCGGCCTCTTGGCGAATAGCGATATCTGAACGAGCAATTTCGGCCCCCAATACCGGTAATGCACAACCGGACTCCGGGTGCTCGACATGGGCCATGCTCAGATAATGCTTCAGGCAACGCTCGAGCCTGTCGCAATCCTGATCAGCACCCAATCGCTCCAGGCTCTGGCACAACTCGCGTTCGACGATCGAAGCGAACAGTTCGTCCTTCGACGAAAAGTGACTGTAGAAAGCAGCGCCACTCAATCCGATCGCCTTCATCAGCCCGTCGACGCCTACCGTGGAAAAACCGGACCTTTTGGCCGACACCGCGCTGCTTGTCAGCAGTTTCTCTCTTGTTTCCAGCTTGTGATTAGCCGAGTAACGCATTGCCTTGCCCTCAGGATTGACCGACTTGACGCATGCCAAATCCTAGCATAACGTTCGTTCAGTTAACGATCGTTCATCAAAGGGATCCACCCATGAGTAATAAAAAGGTCGTACTGGTTGTCGGCGCCGGTGATGCAACCGGCGGCGCGATTGCCAAGCGTTTTGCACAGGAAGGTTTCATTGCCTGCGTCACTCGCCGCAGCGCGGACAAACTTCAACCCTTGGTTGATGCAATCAAGGCCAATGGCGATGACGCCCACGGATTTGCCTGTGATGCACGCAAGGAAGAGGACGTGATTGCGCTGGTCGAGCAGATTGAGACCGAGATCGGCCCCATCGAAGCGTTTGTTTTCAACATCGGCGCCAATGTGCCGTGCAGCATTCTCGAAGAAACTGCCCGCAAGTATTTCAAGATCTGGGAAATGGCCTGTTTCTCGGGTTTTCTCAATGCCCGTGAAGTGGCCAAGCGGATGGCCAAGCGCCAACGCGGCACGATTCTGTTCACCGGTGCCACCGCTGGCTTGCGCGGTGCGGCAGGATTTGCAGCCTTCGCCGGCGCCAAGCACGGGATTCGCGCACTGGCTCAAAGCATGGCCCGCGAGCTGGGGCCGATGAATATTCACGTTGCCCATGTCGTCGTCGACGGCGCCATCGATACTGATTTCATCCGCAACAGTTTTCCGGAAAAGTACGCGACCAAGGACGAGGACGGCATCCTCAATCCCGAGCACATCGCCGAGAACTATTGGTACTTGCACAGCCAGCCCCGAGACGCGTGGACTTTCGAGCTGGATCTGCGCCCCTGGAACGAACGCTGGTAAGCCCTCCTCCCCGACAACAATAAGCAGAGCGCACCGACCATGAGCAAAACCGTGGAATTCTTTTTCGATCTTGGCAGCCCCGCCACCTACCTGGCATATACCCAATTGCCGAAGATCTGTGAGCAGACCGACAGCCAACTGGTCTACAAACCGATGCTACTGGGTGGGGTCTTCAAGGCCACCGGCAACGCTTCACCGGCAACCATCCCGGCCAAAGGTCGCTACATGTTTCAGGACCTGGACCGCTACGCCAAACGATACGGCGTGCCACTGACGTTCAACCCCCACTTCCCTATCAATACCCTGATGCTGATGCGCGCCGTCACCGGCATGCAATTGCGTCATCCCGGACGCTTCCACGCGTTTATCGATTGCCTGTTCAACGCACTCTGGGTCGAGGGTCGCAGCCTCGATGACCCGGCGACCGTTGCCGCCGTGCTGACGCAAAACGGTTTCGATCCGAACGAAGTACTGGCCCTCACCGCCGATGAGGAAGTCAAAGCCGCTCTCAAGGACAATACCGAGCAAGCGGTCCAACGCGGTGTGTTCGGCGCACCGAGCATGTTTATCGGCGATCAGATGTTCTTCGGTCAGGATCGGCTGGACTTCGTCCTTGAGGCCCTGCGTTAAATCTCGATGACCAAACGACCTTGAGCCGCTCCAGCAGCGAGCAGTTCATGAGCGGCCTCGGCGGTTTGCAGTGTGAACTGCCGCGGCTCGAGCAACGGCTTCAACTTGCCGGCCTCAATCAACTGCGCGGCTTCCCGAAGGATCTGCCCGTGATGCTCTCGCCCCTTGCCAGTCAACAAAGGTAACAAGGTAAAAACCCCGGAGTAGGTCGCGGCCCGAAACGACAACGGCGCCAGACTGTGCTGCCCCCATCCGAGGCAGCTCACCACATGCCCCTCGTAGACCCGCGCGGCCTTGAAGGAAGCGTCCAGCGTTTCACCGCCCACCGTGTCATAGACAATATCGAACCCCTCTCCCCCCGTGTGCTCCGTCACATACTCTTCGACTGAAGATTTGCAGTAGTCGATAAACGTCGCACCGAAGCTTTCGATGATTGCCTGCTGACCCGCAGAGCCAGTGGCGAACACCTCAGCACCGAAAGCCCGGGCTATTTGCACAGCCACGTGCCCGACACCACCTGCACCGCCATGAATCAGCACCTTCTGACCTGCACGCACCCGAGCCCGGTCCACCAATCCCTCCCACGCCGTGATGAGTACCAAGGGCAACCCGGCGGCCTCACGCATACTCAGATTGTCCGGCTTGCGTGCCAGCAGACGCGCATCGACCACCGCGAACTGCGCAAGCGAACCTTGCGCACCGCCGACTCCGGTCGCCATCGCGTAGACCTCATCACCCGGCAGCCATCCGCTGACGCCCTCTCCCAACGCCTCAATCGTCCCGGCCAGATCCATGCCCAGCACCGCCGGCAATGGCTGACGCGCATGAGCCGCCTGACCCGAACGAATCTTTCCATCCAACGGGTTCACCCCGCTGGCTTTGATTCTGACTAACACCTGGCCCGCCCCTGGCACAGGTCGAGGGATGGTAACCAAGCGTAACGGCCCGTTGGCCACATCAACAATCAGAGCACGCATTTCAAGTGAGTCAGTCATTTCGTAAATTCTCGTCAGAGGTGGCTGTAGGACCGATCCTCCTCCCCCTCACTCATGCCGATAAGACGCTGTATCGCTATAGTGACCATGCCCATTTGGCATCAATGAGAAACCCCATGGACAAACTCAATGCAATGGCCATCTTCGTCCGGGTCGTCGAACGTGGCAGCTTTTCTGCCGTAGCCCGGGAGATGCAGACCAGCCAGCCGACCATCAGCAAAGTGTTGAGGGCGCTGGAAACTGAACTGGGCGGTAAGCTGATTTCCCGCAGCACACGCCAACTCTCGCTGACTGACGAAGGTCAGCGGTACTACAGCGAATGCCGACAAATCCTGGCGGCCGTGGACGCGGCGGAACACAGTTTTCATTCAGGACGCGAAACCGTTGCCGGCAACCTGAAGATCGGTTCCTCGGTCAGTTTCGGGCGTTTGCAGATTGCACCGCGTCTTCCTGAGTTTCTGAAACAACACCCCCAGGTGCAGATAGACCTGCAGCTCAGTGACCAGAATCAGGACCTGGTCAGCGAAGGCCTCGACGTCACGTTCAGGATCGGTGAATTGACCGACAGCGGCCTCATCGCCCGCCGTATCGGCACCACCCACCGGGTGACCGTCGCAGCGCCGGACTACCTCAAGCAACACGGCCAGCCGCAAACACCAGAAGAACTGCGCGGACACAATTGCCTGCAATTCAACCTGCTGAACAGTCAGAACCTATGGGTTTACAAGAGCGGAGCCCAACGTCACGAAGTGCGAATCAAGGGCAATGCGCAAAGCAACAACTCCGAGGCGATTCGCGAGATGGTGCTGGGAGGACTGGGGATTGCGTTGTCGCCGGTGTGGTTGTTCAGCGAGGATCTGAACGCCGGGCGAGTGACTGCGATTTTGCAGGACTACACCGCGCAGTCGCTGCCCATTCATGCCATGTTCCCGGCGAATCGTCGCCAATCCGCCAGGGTCAAAACCTTTGTCGACTACATGAGGCAGGCGCTCGAAACAGCGCCTGAACTCCAACCGGTCAAATAGCCGCGGTGCGAGTGTTCAACCACTCAAGTGCCGCGCCATCCAGCAACGGGCTCAAGCGCTCGCGCACCTCGGCGTGGTAGGCGTTGAACCATTGCTTCTCGTCCAGGGTCAGCAGCGACGGTTCGAGGCAGCGGGTGTCGATCGGGCACAGGGTCAGGGTTTCGAATTTCAGGAATTCGCCGAACTCGCTCTTGCCCGCTTCGGTGTTCAACACCAGGTTCTCGATGCGCACACCCCAACGGCCCGGGCGATAAGTGCCCGGCTCGATCGACGTAATCATGCCCGGCTGCATCGCGGTTTGCGGGGCAGCGGCGGCCTGATAGGCGATGACCTGTGGGCCTTCGTGAACGTTGAGGAAGTAGCCGACGCCATGACCGGTGCCGTGTCCGTAATCAACGCTTTCAGCCCAGATCGGCGCGCGGGCAATCGAGTCGAGCAACGGCGAGAGAATGCCGCGAGGGAATTGCGCCCGGGACAGCGCGATGACGCCTTTGAGCACCCGCGTGCAATCGCGTTTCTGCTCATCCGTCGGCGTACCGACCGGCACCATCCGTGTAATGTCAGTGGTACCGCCCAGGTATTGACCACCGGAGTCGATCAGCAACAGACCGTCACCTTCGATCACCGCGTGCTCTTCTTCGGTAGCGTGGTAGTGCGGCATCGCGCCATTGGCGTTGAACGCGGCAATGGTGTTGAAGCTCAGCGACACATAACCCGGACGCCGGGTACGCGCAGCCGTCAGGTGTTCGTCAATGGTCAGTTCGGTGATGCGCTCACGACCCAACGCCGTGTCCAGCCAGGTGAAAAACTCGCACAGCGCCGCGCCGTCCTGCTCCATGGCCTGACGGATGTGCTCGGCATCGGCCAGGCTCTTCTGTGATTTGGCCAAAGTGGTCGGGTTCAGACCTTCGACCAGTTTCACGCCGCTGTTCAGGTTATCCAGTAAACCGGCCGTCACGCGCGCCGGATCGACTTGCAGGCTCGCACCGCTTGGCACAGCGCTCAAGGCGGCGGCCACTTCGCTGTAATCGCGCAACGTTACGCCGTCTTTTTCGAGGACCGCACGCAGTTCGGCATCGACCTTGCTCAGGGCCACGAACAGGGTGGCCTGTTCTTGACTGATCAGGGCGAAGGACACGAATACCGGGTTGAACGACACGTCGCCGCCACGCAGGTTGAACAGCCAGGCGATGTCATCAAGGGTCGCAATGAAGTGCCAGTCAGCACCACGATCTTTCAACACCTCACGCAACTTCGCGAGTTTTTCACCCCGGCTGACCGTCGCCTGTGGTGGCAAGTGCTGGTAGATCGACTCGTTCGGCAGCGTCGGACGGTCGCTCCAGACTTCGCTCAACAGGTCGATGTCAGTGCGCAGACGTGCGCCGCGTTCTTCGAGTTTGCCGCCCAGCGTCCGCGCCGATGCCACGGCCATCACCGCGCCATCCACCGCGACGACGCCGCCTTCAGGGGTTTGCTCGGCCAACCAGTCCAGCGGGCCAGGCTGGCCCGGTTGCAGCTTGACCAGCTCAATGCCACTGCCATTGAGTTCCTTGCTCGCTTGTTCCCAGTAACGGCTGTCGGCCCAGACGCCGGCAAAGTCCGGGGTCACGATCAGTGTGCCGACCGAACCGTGAAAGCCCGACAACCACTGCCGTCCTTGCCAATAGCCTGGCAGGTATTCCGACAAGTGCGGATCGGCCGACGGCACCAGCAGGGCATGAATGCCCTCCCGGCTCATCAGCTCGCGGGTTTGCGCCAAACGTTGGGGCACCGATCCATTGATCGAAGGCTGCGTACTCATCATGTCTCCTGCTAATCACTTCATCATTATTGTTGAGTGCCGATCAATGCCGACACTTTCAGGCCTTATTGCCAGAATGCCGGAGCATTGGCGCAGGCCGCTTTAATCAGTTGTGCCGCTTGGTCGACATCCTGTTCGGTGGTGAACCGGCCGAGGCTCAAGCGAATCGTGCGACCCGCCGAGCGGGCGTCATGTCCCAGGGCCAGCAGCACATGGGACGGTGCATTGCTGGCGGAGTTACAGGCCGAGGTCGCAGAAAACGCGATCGAGCTGCTCAGCGCCGCAGAATTGAACTCGCCTTCGTTGAAGGTCAGGCTCAGGGTATGAGGAATGCGTTGCGTCGGGCTGCCATTGAGCCGCACGCCGGGGATGCCCAGCAGTTGCTCAAGCAAGCGTTCGCGCAGCCGCACGATGGTGGCTTTTTCTTCGTCGAATCCGGCGGCCGCCAAGGCGAAGGCCACGCCCATCGCAGCGATCTGGTGTGTCGCCAGAGTCCCGGAACGCAAACCGCCCTCGTGACCGCCACCGTGAATCTGCGCCAGCAAACGCTGCTGCGCGCGCGGGCCGACGTACAGGGCGCCGATGCCTTTAGGGCCGTAGATCTTGTGCGCCGAAAACGACATCAGGTCCACCGGTAAGCGGGCAAGATCGATCGCCACTTTGCCCGCGCCCTGGGCGGCGTCGACATGGAACAGCGCATCACGATCACGCACCACCTGGCCGATGGCCGAGATGTCATTGACCGTGCCTAGTTCATTGTTGACCAGCATCAGCGACACCAGGAATGTGTCTTCGCGCATTGCCTCGCTGACCGCTTGCGGGGTAATCAGGCCCTCGGCGTCAGGCACCAGATAAGTCACGGCAACGCCGGCGTCCTGCAACTGCTTCGCCGTGTCGAGGATTGCCTTGTGTTCGATCTGGCTGGTGAGGATATGGCCGCCGGACACCCCGCGGGCCTGTGCCACGCCCTTGAGGGCAAGGTTGTTCGATTCGGTCGCGCCGGAGGTCCAGACGATCTGGTCCGCCTGAGCGCCGACCAGTTCGGCGACCTGGCGCCGCGCCTGCTCGACCGTTTGCCGGGCCTGCTGGCCGAAGGCATGGGAGCTGGACGCCGGGTTGCCAAAGTTTCCGTTGAAACCCAGACACTCGACCATGACCTTGATGACCCGCTCATCCACCGGCGTGGTGGCGGCGTAGTCAAAATACAGAGGACGTTTATTCATAGAAAACTCGCAGAGCATGTTCCGGGATCAGGAGGCTCGTCACTGAACGCTCAAAGCGCAACCTCGTGAGTTGCGCCGACCGTTCGGAGCGTTAGAAATACCTGATCGGAGGCCGTTAAAGAAGAACAACTTCATTTAAAAGTGCGTAGGAACGCTCCTGAAGTCGAGCTTAACAGGCATCGGCCAACCGGTTGAAGCGATGTGTCAGCTAAAGCTCTCGATCAACAACGGATACAGCGAAGCCACCAACAGCAAGGCCATGCCCCAGTTGAACAGCCGCAACCAGCGACGATCCTTCAACACATTGCGCAACAATGTGCCGCAACCGGCCCAGACGCCGACGCTCGGCAGGTTGATCAAGGCAAAGACCGCAGCAATCACGATCACATTGGTGAAGTAGCCCTGCATCGGCGTGTAGGTGCTGATGGCGCCGATGGCCATGATCCATGCCTTGGGATTGACCCACTGAAACGCTGCCGCACCCAGGTAGCTGATGGGTTTGCTGTCGCCCTTTTCACTCTCGGAGACCGGTCCGGAATGGGCGATTTTCCACGCCAGGTACAGCAAGTACGCCGCGCCGACGTAACGCAGCACTGTGTAGAGCAATGGATAGGTTTGAAACACGGCACCCAGGCCGAAACCGACGGCGAGGACAAGCACAAAGAAGCCGCAAGTGATGCCCAACATGTGCGGAATGGTGCGGTGAAAGCCGAAGTTGACGCCCGATGCCAGCAACATGGTGTTGTTCGGGCCGGGGGTAATCGAGGTGACGAGGGCAAACAGGGCGAAGCCAAGCAGCAGATCGAGCGAGAGCGTCATGAGCGGCAGTCCAATCAGGGTCAGTCAGGTGTTGACCCTATCGCACGCCCCGGGGGAAACCCATGGACAGTTACGTGAAACTTCGAACGGTACAGTTTCAGATCAGCTCGGACGACCGTGAAGCTGTACAGCACGTTCGGCGTTCATCTCGCCTTGTTTGTCGAAACTGAACGGTTTTTGCGGCTGGCCAAGCAATTCGGCTTTTTTCGCATGGTACTCATCGAAGGATAAACCACGACGATTCAAGTCTTCCAACGCCAGTTCCCTACTTTCTTCGGCGGTGTATGGCCGCAATTCCGGTGACACATGGCTGGCACATCCGGCGAGAACGGAGACCGCGAGCAGCAGGAAAGTGGCGATTAGAGGTTTCATGGGTGGCGTCCTGGCATCTGGGTTCGGGGCAATGAACACAGGCTACCCGCCCCCTTCGACGGGCAGAAATCAACGCTCTCGATAGTGGCTATCGAATTTGGCCAATGACGCTCAGCCAGTCCGTTTTATATCTCCAAATGATCTATAAATATTAATTTAAGATCTTTTACGGAATAACAACCTGCCTTTATAACAACTCCATCGCCTCACGTACTGTTGCCCACGCAACTGTTTCCCAAGCAACAGTCATTCAACAAACAGCCCTCGAAATCGCACAGTGCCCACTGACCGATACGCCGCAAGCCCCGTAAACCTGGGCTTTCGAGGAGTGGTACAGCTCTTGCTCAAGTCAGTGACTTCCCACTGCTCGCTGAGCAACTGTTTAAAAAGGAACTGGTCATGTCGCGTCCATTGAAAGTCGTTGCCCTCTCCGGCGGTACCTGGCGTCCGTCCCGCACGCTGGTGCTGACCCAAGCGCTATTGGCCGAGTTGGCCGAGCAATTGCCGATCGAGAGCAAGCTGATCGAGTTGGGCGACATCGCCCGGCCACTGGGCGCCGCACTGTCGCGCCAGGAATTGAGCGCCGAGATCGAGGCCGAGTTGCAAGCGATCGAGAACGCCGACCTGCTGATCGTCGCCGCACCGGTTTATCGCGGTTCCTACCCTGGCCTGCTCAAGCACCTGTTCGACCTCATCGACCTCAATGCGCTGATCGACACCCCGGTTCTGCTGGCCGCCACCGGTGGCAGCGAACGGCACGCGTTGGTACTCGATCATCAGTTGCGGCCGCTGTTCAGTTTCTTCCAGGCCCTGACCTTGCCCATTGGCGTCTACGCCACCGAAGCCGATTTCGCCCATTACCAAATAACCAGTGAGCCCTTGAAGGCCCGCATTCGTCTTGCTGCAGAACGCGCTGCGCCGTTGTTTGGCGCGCACCCCAAAAATCTGCTGAAAATCGCCTAAGGATTTCTTCATGGATGTTTTCTGGTTCCTGCCGACCCACGGCGACGGCCATTACCTGGGCACCACTCAGGGCGCTCGCCCAGTGACCCTCAACTACCTCAAACAAGTGGCACAGGCCGCTGACAGCCTCGGCTACCACGGCGTGCTGATCCCTACCGGGCGCTCCTGCGAAGATTCGTGGGTAATTGCCTCGGCGCTGGTGCCGCTGACCGAGCGCCTGCGTTACCTGGTGGCGATCCGCCCCGGGATCATCTCGCCAACGGTTTCGGCACGCATGGCCGCCACGCTGGATCGACTGTCCAATGGCCGCTTGCTGATCAACGTGGTGACCGGCGGTGACCCGGATGAAAACCGCGGTGACGGCATCTTCCTCGATCACAGCGAGCGCTATGAAGTCACCGACGAATTCCTGAAGATCTGGCGCCGCGTGTTGCAAGGCGAATCGGTGGATTTCGAGGGCAAACACCTGCAAGTGCAGAACGCCAAGGCGTTGTATCCGCCGGTGCAGAAACCATATCCGCCGCTGTACTTCGGCGGTTCATCCGAAGCTGCCCACGAACTTGCCGCCGAACAGGTTGATGTTTACCTGACCTGGGGCGAGCCACCGGCCGCGGTCGCGGAAAAACTCGCCGATGTGCGTGAGCGTGCAGCGCGAAACGGGCGCACGGTGAAGTTCGGGATTCGCTTGCATGTGATTGTCCGCGAGACGGCCGAAGAAGCCTGGAAAGCGGCGGACAAACTGATCGAGCACATCAGCGACGAGACCATCGCCGCCGCGCAGAAGTCGTTCTCGCGTTTCGACTCCGAAGGCCAGCGACGCATGGCCGCGCTGCATGACGGGCGCCGCGACAACCTGGAAATCTCCCCCAACCTGTGGGCCGGTGTCGGCCTGGTGCGCGGCGGTGCCGGGACGGCGCTGGTCGGTGATCCGCAGCAAGTGGCGGCGCGGATCAAGGAGTACGCGGACCTGGGCATCGAGAGTTTCATCTTCTCCGGCTACCCGCACCTCGAAGAGGCTTATCGCTTTGCCGAGCTGGTGTTCCCGCTGCTGCCCGAGCCGTATGCGAGCCTCGCGGGGCGCGGTGTCACCAACCTCACCGGGCCGTTTGGCGAAATGATCGCCAATGACGTACTCCCGGCCCACGCCAAAGCCTGACCCACGATCCTGTAGGAGCGAGGCTTGCCCGCGAAGGCGATCTGTCAGTCGACATTTCTGTTGAATGTGATGGCCTCTTCGCGGGCAAGCCTCGCTCCTACAGGTACGGCATCGTTCATATGAGGAAGCCCGCGTGACTGCCAAGCCGCAAAGCGCCCTGTTGTCTCCCATGCAGACCGCCCGCCAGTTGGCCGCCGGTTTTGCCCTGACCGCCGTCGAGCGCGACGAGCGTGGCGGCACGCCCAAGGCCGAACGCGACGCGTTGCGCCACAGCGGTCTGCTCGCGTTAAGCATTCCCGTGCAGTACGGCGGCCTCGGCGCCAGCTGGAGTGAGACTCTGGGCATCGTGCGCGAGTTCGCCAAGGTCGACAGTTCGATCGCCCATGTCTTCGGCTTCCATCACCTGATGCTCGCCACCGTGCGCCTGTTCGCCCGGCCCGAGCAATGGCAGCCGTGGTTCGAACAAACCGCACGCAAAAACTGGTTCTGGGGCAACGCCCTCAATCCGCTGGACACCCGCACCGTGGTGAAAAACCTCGGTGGCTGGCGGGAATTTTCCGGCAAGAAAAGCTTCTGCTCCGGTGCAAGCGACTCGGAGATGCTGATTGCCTCGGCCGTTGATGAAAGCGCCGGTGGCAAGCTGCTGATCGCCGCCATCCCCAGCGGTCGCAGCGGCATCACCCTGCACAACGACTGGAACAACATGGGCCAGCGCCAGACCGACAGCGGCAGCGCGACGTTCGAACGGGTGCGGGTCGAGGAATCGGAACTGCTGCTCGATCCGGGTCCGCTGAGCACACCGTTTGCCTGCCTGCGACCGTTGATTGCCCAACTGACCTTCACCCACATGTTCCTCGGTATTGCCGAAGGTGCCTTCGAAGAAGCGCGGCAATACACCCTCACCGAAACCCGGCCGTGGCACAAATCCAGCGCGCAGGATGTGCGCCAGGATCCTTATGTGCTCGGCCATTACGGTGAATTCTGGGTCGCTCTCGAAGGCGTTCGGTTGCTGGTGGAACGCGCTGCCGAGTTACTCGACAAGGCTTGGGCCAAAGGCCCGAATCTCAGCGCCGAAGAACGCGGACATCTCGCCACCACCATCGCCACGGCGAAAGTCGCGGCCACGCGCAATGGCCTGGACATCTGTAGCCGGTTGTTCGAAGTCACCGGTGCGCGTTCGACCCATGCCTCGCTGCGTCTGGACCGCCACTGGCGCAACCTGCGCACGCAGACCCTGCACGACCCGGTGGATTACAAACTCCATGAACTGGGTGATTGGGCGCTGAACCAGTCCCTGCCGATCCCGACTTTCTATTCATAGCCTTCTATTCAGGGAGCCTGCCTGATGCAACTTCTGACCCTACCGCCCTCGCCCGCTCTGGCCACGTCCATCCGCGCCACCGCGCAGGTGTTCGAAGACCCGAAATCCCAGGCCTTGCTCGCGCACATCCAACAAGTCGCACCGAGTGAAGCCAGCGTGCTGATCATCGGCGAGACCGGCACCGGCAAGGAGCTGGTGGCGCGGCATATCCACAACCTCAGCGCCCGGCGCAACCGGCCGTTCGTGGCGGTGAACTGCGGTGCGTTCTCCGAGTCCCTGGTCGAGGCCGAATTGTTCGGCCACGAAAAAGGCGCGTTTACCGGTGCCTTGAGCGCCAAGGCCGGCTGGTTCGAAGAGGCCGATGGCGGCACCTTGTTCCTCGACGAAATCGGCGATCTGCCGATGGCGATTCAGGTCAAGTTGCTGCGCGTATTGCAAGAGCGCGAAGTGGTGCGCCTCGGTTCGCGCAAGAGCATTCCCATCGACGTGCGCGTGCTGGCGGCGACCAACGTGCAGCTGGAAAAAGCCATCAACGCCGGGCATTTTCGCGAGGATTTGTACTACCGCCTCGACGTGGTCAGCCTGGAACTGAGCCCGTTGCGCGATCGTCCCGGCGACATCCTGCCGCTGACCCGACATTTCGTCGAAGCCTACAGCCAGCGCCTCGGTTACGGCACCATCACCATCAGCAAAGAAGCCGAACTGAAACTGCGCAGCTACAGCTGGCCGGGCAACATCCGAGAACTGGAAAACGTGATTCACCACACCCTGCTGATCTGCCGTAACGGCGTGATTGAACGCGATGACCTGCGCCTGTCGAACATGCGCATCGAGCGTCAGGACGATCACCACGCCAACGTCGATGATTCACCGGAAGCCTTGCTCGACCGGGCCTTTCAAAAACTCTTCGAAGAACAGGCCGGTGCGCTGCACGAGAAAGTCGAAGACGCGTTGTTGCGCGCGGCGTATCGCTTCAGCCATTACAACCAGGTGCACACCGCGGCCCTGCTGGGCTTGAGCCGAAACGTCACGCGCACACGACTGATCAAGATCGGCGAACTGGCGGTGAACAAGCGCCGGCCCACGGAAAACGTTCAGGGTGAGCGCTTGATGCAGTTGTCGATCTAAGCGCTTACCCCTGATGCACCAGGTTGCAGTGCAGCGCGTTGTCATGGCTACGTTCCAGACTGTGCAGCACCTGGAACGAGCCGAAGGTCACGGTTTTCGCCTGATGCGCGCGAATCAGCTGCCAGAAATCCTGTTCGCCGCTTTCAAAGCTCTGAAACGCGGCTTCCCCCGCCTCACGAGATTGCCATTGCAGGTAATTGAGCACCCGCCGGCCATCGTCGCTGGCCTGGATACTCGCACTTAAAAACCCGCTGTAGCCTTGGGCCAGGCGCTCGGTCTGCTTTGACAGTGCCGACACTAACGCGGGTTGCTGATGGGGTTCGATCTCGAATTCGATCAACTGGGTGAAGCTGCGATTTTTCTCTGGCGCTTGCATGAAGAGTCCCCACTGACGTGTAAGCCGGACCTTGCGATCCGAAGGCCTGCAGGGTAAAACCTCGAGTTAACTAGAGGTCAAGAGGCATTTTTTAAATGATCACCTCGGAAAGTCTGCACAAGGAACTCACCGTCGGCCAATTGGCCGCGCGCAGTGGCGTGGCCGTCACGGCGCTGCACTTTTACGAGTCCAAAGGTTTGATCAAAAGCAATCGCAACCAGGGCAACCAGCGACGCTATCCACGGGAAGTGTTGCGGCGGGTGGCATTGATCAAAGTCGCACAGCGGCTGGGGATTCCGCTGGCGGAGATTGGCGAGGCACTGAAAGCCTTGCCGGATAACCGCGCGCCGACGGCGGCGGACTGGAAGGTGATGTCGGTGCAGTGGAGTCGGGACCTGGATGAGCGGATCAGTCAATTGACCTTGCTGCGGGACAAGCTCAATGGCTGTATCGGCTGTGGGTGTTTGTCGATGGAGGCGTGTCCATTGCGTAACTTTGGCGATGTGCTGGGGGAACAGGGGCCGGGGGCGCAGCTGTTGGAATCGGGGACAGATCCGAAATAGCGGCGTGGCCTTCGCGGGCAAGCCTCGCTCCTACAGGATTGCGTGTTACTGGCGAACGACACAAAACCTGAGCGAGGCTTGCCCGCGAAGGCGTCCTCAAGGCAGACCGAAAGCTTAGAACCCCGGCGCAATCTGCCCTTTGTAGCGGGTGAGGATGAACTGCCAAACCTCATCGGAGTTCAACGCCTTGGCCAGTTTCTGCAAACAGTGGCGCTGCTGCTCGTCGGGCACTCGGTGGCGCAAAAGGGGCTGACCTATAGTTATCCCACCGGAAATCGGCGTAGGAACACCTTCAGCTCACAACAACCAGGGAGAACCGTCATGAGCGTCAAACCCATTCCAGAGGGTTATCACAGCATTACGCCTTATCTGGGCATTCAGAAAGCGGCCGAAGCCATCGAGTTCTACAAGAAGGCTTTTGGCGCCACCGAAGTCATGCGCCTGGCCATGCCTGATGGCGGGATTGGCCACGCCGAACTGCGCATCGGTGATTGCCCGATCATGCTCGGCACCCCGTGCGATCAGGGGCCATTGAGCAATCCCGACAAATCGCCGTCCGTGGGGCTGCATTTGTATGTGAACGATGTGGACAAGTCTTATAAACAGGCAATTGCGGCGGGTGGCACGGTGGTGTCCGAGGTCAAGGATCAGTTTTATGGCGACCGTTCGGGGACGCTGAAAGATCCCTATGGGCATCTTTGGTTCCTGGCTACGCGCAAGGAGGATTTGACGCAGGAGCAGATCGAGCAGCGGGCCAAGGAGATGTTTCAGCAGGGTTGAATTCTTCGGTGTCTGAGCGGGCCTCTTCGCGGGCAAGCCTCGCTCCGACAGGGGGTTTGTGTGGTTCCTGATATTTGCGAACGAAACAATTCCCCGTAGGAGCGAGGCTTGCCCGCGAAGGCGTCATCCCTGATACCACAGATCCCTTGAACACACTTCATGAACAAGCGCACCACGCTTTGCGCCTTGCCCACGGCGCGCAACACTTTCAGGATGCAGGCAACTACAACAAGGACTCGCCCCATGTTCGCCGGATTCCTGAAAAACCAGCGCCACGTCAACGGTGTGGACATTGCCTACCGCATCGGCGGCAGCGGGCCAGGCCTGCTGTTGCTGCACGGTCACCCGCAGACCCACGTCATCTGGCACAAGGTCGCCGAGCAATTGGCCGAGTACTTCACCGTGATCGCCGCCGACCTGCGTGGTTACGGTGACAGCGGTAAACCACCGGCCAACCACCACCACTCAAATTACTCCAAACGAGAAATGGCCAAGGACAGCGTCGAGCTGATGAAGTCCCTGGGCTTCGAACAGTTTTCGGTGCTGGCCCACGACCGTGGCGCCCGCGTGGCCCATCGCCTGGCGCTGGATCACCCCGACACCGTGCAACGCATGGTGCTGCTGGACATCGCACCGACCCTGTCGATGTACGCGCAAACCAACGAAGCCTTTGCCCGCGCCTACTGGCACTGGTTTTTCCTGATCCGCCCGGCCCCGCTGCCGGAAACCCTGATCGAAGCCGACCCCGACGCCTATCTGCGCAGCGTGATGGGCAGTCGCAGCGCCGGGCTAAAACCGTTCGCCGCCGAGGCCTTCGGCGAATACCTGCGCTGCCTCAAACTGCCGGGCACCGCGCGCGGCATCTGCGAGGACTACCGCGCCAGCGCAGGCATCGACCTGGAGCATGACCGTGCCGATATCCAGGGCGGTCATTCTCTGCACCTGCCCTTGCTGGTGCTGTGGGGCGCCGAAGGCACAGTCGGGCGTTGTTTCGAGCCGCTCAAGGAATGGCAACACGTGGCCACCGACGTGCGTGGCATGGCCCTGCCCGCCGGCCATTACATCGCCGAAGAAGTCCCCGAATTGCTGCTCGCCGAAGTGCTGGGTTTCCTGCGCTGATCACGGCGCACCACCGGGGTCCGGCATCGCGGCGATGCGCACCGGGGCGGCGGGGTTGACGTGATCGACCAGCGCCAGTGCGGTGCCGGCACGCCAGACTCCGCGTTTGGCCTCGCGCAACCCGCTGAACGCCTGGGGGCTGGTGTATTCGTTGATGACCTGGCGATCGATGTACAACAGGACGTGGCCCTGGTCATTGAGGCGACACACCGTGTGGGAATCGATGTGTTTGTCGTAGAGGATTCTTGCTGGAGTCATGGAGGTGCTCGCTCAGGCTCGCGGGTGAAAGGCGTCTGGGCTCCATCTTAGGGAGTAGGCCATCGCCATCAATGGCCGGACAGTGATCCCGTGAGCCATGGTTCGTGTTGGATCTATTCACCCGCTACCTCAAGTGAACACAAATCCGCTTGTAGGAGTGAGCCTGCTCGCGATAGCGGTGGTTCAGCCAACATCAACGTGACTGACACATCGCTATCGCGAGCAGCCTCACTCCCACAGGGGTTATGCGTGTTGGCTGGAACGCGAAACATTTACTTTCACATCACTGTTCGGGATTTCCGTTCCTCATCCGTCCTATAGAGATGCAGTCAGTCCGCGTAGGCAAAAGCCACGGGCCGGCCTTTCATGGACCTCATCGCTGGGAAGCCCGCAGCAGAGGCCCTCCCATCGATACAAGACCTTTAATCATGTCGAAGAAATCCCGCTCCAAACTCTGGTTTCTGGTCCATAGCTGGCTGGCCTTGCCGATCTGGTTTTTCGTGCTGATCGTCTGTGTCACCGGCACGCTGGCGGTGGTCAGTCAGGAAATCGTCTGGCTGGCCAACCCGCAGATGCGCGCCAGTCAGCCTGCGGACGATGCACCGCTGCTCAGTTATGACCAGATCATCGCCGCCATCAAGAAGGCGGAACCGAACACCCTGGTCGAGGGCATCAGCCGGCCCGACGAGTCGCACTTCGCGCTCGATGTCGATGTCAGCTACCCCGACGGGCGCTCGGTGAAGGTTTACGTCAACCCGTACAGCGGCGTGATTCAGGGCACTGCCCCGCAATTCAATTTCCAGGCCTTCACCCGTGCATTGCACGGCTGGTGGCTGGTGCCGTTCACCAACGGTTACAGCTGGGGCTGGTACCTGGTGTCGTTCCTGAGTCTGCCTTTGCTGGCGTCCCTGGTGACCGGGCTGGTGGTCTACAAGCGTTTCTGGAAAGGCTTTTTCCGACCGACATTGCGCATCCGTCATGGCGCACGAATTTTCTGGGGCGACTTTCACCGCCTCAGCGGCATATGGTCGATCTGGTTCATCGCGGTGATTTCCATCACTAGCACCTGGTTCCTGATTCAGGCATTCATGTTCGATAACCAGGTGTCGATTTCCACCGCCCCCGTGGCACTTGTGGTCCCGCGTGAGAGCGTGCCGGTGAGCAGCGATGGTTCGCCAGCGCCGATGATCAGCCTGGAAGCCGCGATTGCCCAGGCCAAGGAACGCATTCCGGGTCTGGAAGACAGCTTCGTCAGTATGCCCGCCAATGCCTACAGCTACCTCACGGTGGGCGGTCGCAGTTGGTATCCGTTGATGTTCCAGACCGCCGAGATCAACCCGTACACCGGCGATATCGCCGCCACCCGCCTGCTGTCGGACCGTTCCGGCCTGGAGCTGGTGACCGAATCCATGCGGCCGCTGCACACCGGTGATTTCGGCGGCATCTGGATCAAGCTGATCTGGTTCTTCTTCGGTTTGATCCTGAGCATGATGGTGCTCAGCGGCCTGCTGATCTGGACCAAGCGCACCGCCCTGGCCACGGCCAACGCCCTCAAGCGCAAAGACAAGCGTCCGCGCACCGTTGCCGTCGAAAGCCGCGAAACCGCGGGGGTCAGCCAATGAGCCTGTTCGCCGCTGAAAAACCCGCTTCGAAACTCAGCCGCTTCTGGCACAAATGGCGTTTCCACATCAACGTTCTGCTGTTGCTGGTGCCGCTGGGGTTCATGCCCAAATATTTTGCCGATGCGGCGCTGTTTCGTGGCGACACCGGCCTGGGTGAGCGGGAAATCGGTGAAGTGCAGGTCGGGCCCTGGAGCCTGCGCCTCGCCGAGTTGCGCAACGAAGCCCCGACCCTCGATGGCCCGGCCGGCCACATGAAGAGCTTCAATGCGGCGCTGTGCGACAGCTGCCGCGATCAGGTCAAGGCGACGTACCTGCGCATCGGCAAACCCCGCAGCCTACGCGCCGCCGGGGTGATTTTCTTCGGCACGCCGTACCGCATGGGCGCCATGCTGCCGATCCCCGACAAGACCAAAGCCGACGCCGAACTGTGGATCACCATGGAAGGCTGGGACGGCGCGATGCACCAAGCGTCGATCCCCCTGAGCCAGGCATCCCCCGCCACCCTCGCGTGGCTGAACAAACAAGGAGGCAAACCATGACGCTACGTTCTCTAAACGCGGCTTTACTGGTGCTCTGCGCCGGTTTCAGCGCCAGCGCCCTGGCCCACAACCCGATGTGCGAATGCAAAGCCATCGATACCGAACACATCCAGTGCACGGGCGGTTTCTCCGACGGCAGTGGCGCACCGGGCGTGACGCTGGATGTGATCGGCTACGACGAAACCATCCTCGTGCCGGGCAAGCTCGGCGCCGATTCGACCCTGACTTTCAAGAAGCCCGGCGCCGAATTCTACGTGCTGTTCGACGCAGGCCCCGGCCACGTCGTCGAGATCGACCAAGCGGACATCGAAGCCCCATGAGTACGCCAACCACGCACGTCGTCCGCCCGGCCGGTGCCGGCCATGAAACCCTGTACGTGTTGCTGTTGTGCCTGATGATCCTGGCGGTGGCCGGCTCGGTGGTCGCCTGGCGCCATGAGTCTCAGGAAGTCAGCAGCGTAGGCAGCCATCAACTGGATGCCCGCCGCGACCTGAGCGCGTCCGAGCAAGGCATCTACGCCGACCTGCGGGTGACTCTGGACGAGATCCACCTGCTGCGCCAGGAACAACAAGCGCTGCCGACTCCCGCAACGCTTGCCGATGAAGGCTTTGCACCGTTTGCCCAGGACGCCAGTTCCGTCAGTCGGGGCGGCCATGCCTGGCAGTTGCTCGACGCCAAGGCTTACTTCGGTCAGAGCCAGACGCCCGCCGTGGCTGGGTCGTTTCTGATGCGTTTGACCGCTGACGATGATGCGCCTGACGTCTGGCTCAACCGCAGCAACGCCCTCGCGGCCCCGACCGATCTCACTGACGCCGCGCTCGAAAGCGCCGGCTGGCAGCAGATCGTCGCGCAATTCGATGCCGGCGTGACCCGCCAGCACCGGCACTGAACCCTCGCCTTCACCCGAGAGAAGACCGCTTTCCCATGCCTATTTCATCTCAACGCTCCTTCCTGCGCCCGCTGCTGGCCGGCCTGCTTGCCTTATTGCTGACGCCACTGGCCAGCGCCGAAGACGCCAAACGCCTGAGCATCGGCATCACCCTGCACCCTTATTACAGCTACGTGGCCAACATCGTCGGTGACAAGGCCGAGGTGGTGCCGCTGATTCCGGCCGGGTTCAACCCGCATGCCTACGAGCCGCGCGCCGAAGACATCAAGCGCATCAGCGGGCTCGACGTGGTCGTGCTCAATGGCGTCGGTCATGACGACTTCGCCGACCGCATGATCGCCGCCAGCGAAACGCCGAACGTCCCGGTGATCGAAGCCAACGAAAACGTGCCGCTGCTGGCGGCTACCGGCACCGCCGCCCGCGGAGCCGGCAAGGTCGTCAATCCGCACACGTTCCTGTCGATCAGCGCCTCCATTGCCCAGGTCAACAACATCGCCCGGGAACTGGGCAAGCTCGACCCGGCCAATGCCAAGACCTACACCCAGAACGCCCGCGCTTACGGCAAGCGCCTGCGGCAGATGCGCGCCGATGCCCTGGCGAAACTGACTCAGGCGCCGAACGCCGAACTGCGGGTGGCGACGGTGCATGCGGCGTATGACTATCTGCTGCGTGAATTCGGCCTGGAAGTGACCGCCGTGGTCGAACCGGCCCACGGCATCGAGCCGAGTCCGAGCCAGTTGAAAAAGACCATCGATCAACTGCGGGAACTGGACGTGAAGGTGATCTTCTCGGAGATGGATTTCCCGTCCAGCTACGTCGACACCATTCAGCGTGAATCCGGGGTGAAGCTGTACCCGCTGTCGCACATTTCCTATGGCGAATACACCGCCGAGAAGTACGAAAAGGAAATGACCGGCAACCTCAACACCGTGGTTCGGGCTATTCAGGAGTCGGGGAAATGACGGCTAAAGAAACCATCAGTGCACAAGTCCCAGGCCCAACTGAAACCGAATCCCCTGTGGGAGCGACGGTGCGGCGTTCCGACCTGCTCGCGAAGGCGTCCAGTCAGTCGACATCAATGTTGACTGACCCACCGCAATCGCGAGCAGGCTCGCTCCCACAGGTTTCGGGTCCAACCTTGGATTTTGCGCAGGTCTGTTTGACGCTGGGGCGCACGACGATCCTCGACAACGTGACCTTCCAGGTCCAGCCCGGCAGCATACATGCGCTGGTGGGCCCCAACGGGGGCGGCAAAAGTTCGTTGATCAAGACCCTGCTCGGGCAAATGCCACATCAGGGCCGTTTGAGTCTGCAATGGCCGGGCACACCCGGGACCATCGGTTATGTGCCTCAGGCGCTGGAGTTCGATCGCGGCTTGCCCATGACCGTCGACGATTTCATGGCCGCGATGTGTCAGCGCCGTCCGGCGTTCCTCGGTTTGAGCAAGCATTACGCCGCCGCGATTGGTGAAGCACTGGAACGGGTCGGCATGCAGGACAAGCGCAAGCGGCGCATGGGCGCGTTGTCCGGTGGTGAGCGTCAGCGCGTGTTGCTCGCTCAGGGGTTGATCCCGGCGCCGCAGTTGCTGGTGCTCGACGAGCCGATGTCGGCCCTCGATGAGGCCGGTATCCAGGTGTTCGAACGACTGCTCGGCGACTGGCGCCAGAGCGGCATCACCGTGTTGTGGATCGAGCATGATCTGGAAGCCGTCGGGCGTCTGGCCGACCGCGTCACCGGGCTCAATCGCCGGGTGCTGTTCGATGCCGCGCCGAAACAGGCGCTGACCCCGGAACGCCTGCTGACCCTATTCTCGACCCATCCACGGAGCGCTGCCTGATGAGTTATGAAGCCTTTCGCTTGATGGTCCAGGGCTGGGCGTCTTCGGGTTACCTGCCTGAAGCGCTGGCCTACGGCTTTGTGGTCAACGCCCTGCTCGCCGGCTTGCTGATCGGCCCGGTGCTGGGCGGTCTGGGCACGCTGGTGGTGGTCAAGCGCTTCGCGTTTTTCTCCGAAGCGGTGGGTCACGCGGCATTGACCGGCGTGGCCGTCGGCATCCTGCTCGGTGAACCTTACACCGGGCCTTACGGCAGCCTGTTCGGTTACTGCCTGCTGTTCGGCATTCTGCTCAACTACCTGCGCAACCGCACGGGCCTGGCACCGGATACATTGATCGGCGTGTTTCTCTCGGTGTCGTTGGCCCTGGGTGCGAGCCTGCTGCTGATTCTGGCGGGCAAGATCAACGTGCACATCCTCGAAAACGTGCTGTTCGGTTCGGTGCTGACGGTCAACGGTAACGATCTGCTGGTGCTGGCCATCGTCGGCTCGCTGGTTATGGCGCTGGCCTTGCCCCTGTACAACCGCATCATGTTGGCCAGTTTCAATCCGCAACTGGCGGCGGTCCGTGGCGTGGCAGTGAAGACGCTGGACTATCTGTTTGTGATTCTGGTGACCCTGATCACCGTGGCCGCAGTAAAAGTCATCGGCGCGATTCTGGTCGGTGCTCTGCTGGTGATTCCGGCCGCGGCGGCACGCTTGCTCAGCCAGTCGCTGAAGGGCTTCTTCTGGTGCTCGGTGCTGATCGCCACGGTCAGCACGCTGTGCGGGATTCTCGCGCCAATCGTCTTTGACCTGCCCATTCCGTCCGGTGCCGCGATCATTCTGGTCGCCGGTATCGCCTTCGCTCTCGCCGCCATCGCGCGTGGCGTTGTTCCAAGCCTGAAAGGGAATATCGGATAAATGTCTTTTTCTCTGCGTCAATTGACCCTGGCTGTCGCCCTTTGCGGGCTGGTCAACACAAGCTTTGCGGCGGACCCAAAACCCCTGCGCGTGCTGGCGTCCTTGCCGATCACTTACGGGCTGGGCGAAGTCCTGCTCAAGGGCACCGACGTCACCCTTGAGCGGGCAGCGCCGGCGAACCTGCCGGACAGCCGGCAGACTGCGTACTTCACTGGTCGTGGCGCTCCGGCGCTGGCCAAACTGGCGACCGACGCCGATGCGGTGATTGGTCTGCGCTCATTGTGGGCGGACGATCCGCTGTACCCGATTGCCCGGCGCAGCAACATCCGTATCATCGAAGTCGATGCCGCCCGTCCGGTGGACGGCGCCCTGCCCGGCATCGCCGTGCAGCCTGGCAACAAGGTCGACGGGTTGAACAGCCAGCCGTGGTTTTCCAGTAACAACATGGGGCGGATGGCGGATGTGATGGCAGCAGACCTGGTGCGTCTGGCGCCCGAGGCGAAGCCTGCGATCGAGGCTAACCTGGCGGCGTTGAAACAGCGCTTGCTCAAGCTCAGCGCGGACAGCGAAGCGCGGTTGGCCAGTACCGACAACCTCAGCGTGATGAGCCTGAGCGATCACTTTGGCTATTTGATCGGCGGGCTGAATCTGGAACTGATCGGCCTCGATGCACGCCCGGACGCAGAGTGGACACCTGAAGCACTCAAGCAATTGGGCGCGACGCTGAAGGACAATGACGTGGCGGTGGTGTTGCATCATCGCCAGCCGTCGGAGGCGGTGAAAGCGGTGATCGCAGAGGCAGGCAGTCGGTTGGTGGTGTTGAGCGTGGACGCGGCGGATCCGGTGGCTGAGCTGGAAGGGAATGTGGATTTGCTGATCAAGGGGTTGAGCGGGGCTTAACGTCAGTTGGACCGCGTTATCGTTCATCGTCGGAACGCCGCCCGGAGCCGGCTGGCTCCCACATTTGACCGTGTCCGCCCGGACAACTCGGTCAAGTGTGGGAGCGAGCCTGCTCGCGAAAGCGGCCTGACAGGCGACACACATTCCAGACATGAAAAAGCCCGCTGACTGTCACCAGTCCAGCGGGCTTCTTTTTGCGTCGTGCCTTAATTAGCCACAGCCGCCTGCTCGTCCATCTTCTGACGCAAGCTCAACGGACGCATGTCAGTCCAGGTTTCTTCGATGTAGGCCAGGCATTCCTTTTTCAGGCCGCTCTTGCCCACGGTGCGCCAGCCGGCAGGCACGGTTTTGTAGTCGGGCCAGATCGAGTATTGCTCTTCGTGGTTGACCACGACCTGAAAGAGGATGTCCTCGCGGTCGAATACTGACGTCATGCTGTGTCTCCATCGCTGTTGGGTGGGCTGCACTGCGTGCGCAGCCGGTATGTAGAAGGAACGTTGCGCGGCGCGAAAAATTTAGAGGCTGGCGGTGGCCGCGGCCATGGCCCGGCCGAAAATCTCGGCCACCCGATCGATTTCCGCGGCAGTAATCACCAGCGGCGGCAGGAAACGCACCACGCCGCCGTGACGCCCGCCCAGCTCAAGAATCAGTCCGCGCTTGAGGCATTCACGCTGCACCAAGGGCGCCAGGCGACCGAAGATCGGCGGATGACCCAGTGCATCGGGCGTGCCCGTCGGATCGACCAGTTCAACGCCGAGCATCAAGCCGCGCCCGCGAATGTCACCCAGTTGCGGGAAGTCCCGCTGCAGGATGCGCAGGTGTTCGCTCAGGCGTTCGCCCATCGCGGCAGCGTGCTCGCAGACCTTGTGTTCGGTCAGGTAACGCATCACCGCGGAACCCGCCGCCATGGCCATCTGATTACCGCGGAAGGTCCCGGCATGGGCGCCCGGCAGCCAGGTGTCGAGCCAGTCGCGGTAGACCACCACCGCCAGCGGCAGGCTGCCGCCGATGGCTTTGGACATCACCACCACGTCCGGAATGATCCCGGCATGCTCGAAGGCGAACATTTTGCCGGTGCGGGCGAAACCGCTCTGGATTTCATCGACGATCAGCGCCACGCCGGCCTGTTCGGTGATGCGTCGCAGGCCGCGCAACCAATCGAGATCGGCCGGGATCACCCCGCCCTCGCCTTGCACCGCTTCGACGATCACCGCCGCCGGCAATTGCACGCCGGCCTCCGGATCATTGAGCAGGTTTTCCAGGTAGCTCAGGTTGACCTTCACCCCTTGCGCACCGCCGAGGCCGAACGGGCAGCGGTAGTCGTAGGGATACGGCATGAACTGCACGCCATTGCTAAGCAATGCGCCCAGCGGCTTTTTCGGCCCCAGGCTGCCCATTAGGCTCAACGCGCCCTGGCTCATGCCGTGATAGCCGCCCTGGAACGACAACACGGTGCTGCGTCCGGTGGCGGTGCGCACCAGTTTCAGCGCGGCTTCCACCGCGTCGGTGCCGGTCGGGCCGCAGAACTGGATCTTGGCTTCAGCAGCCAAAGCCGGCGGCAACAACCCGAACAGGTCCTGGACGAACTGATCCTTGACCGGCGTGGTCAGGTCGAGGGTGTGCAGCGGCAACTCATCGGTCAGCACTTGCTGGATCGCTTCGATCACCACCGCATGGTTATGCCCCAGGGCCAATGTCCCGGCACCGGCCAGGCAGTCGATGAAACGGCGGCCTTCGACGTCTTCGACATAAATGCCCTTGGCGCGTTTGAGCGCCAGGGGAATGCGCCGCGGGTAGCTGCGGGCATTCGATTCCTGCTGGTTTTGACGGGCCAGCAGCGGCGACTCGTTGAACTGATACAGCGTCTCGGCCGGCGCCGGAGTGATCCGGGCCGACTGATCTTCCATAAGGCTGGTAGCGACTGACATCTCTCGACCCCTCAATAAGGTTTTCCTGTTCTGGAAACGCATCAGGGCGCCGAGGATTTAGACCCTCGATCAGCTTTCTATGACGGCGGTGTCAGTGCCTTGTGCATGGGAATGGCGTGGAGCCCGGCCACGGTGAAGATTTCGGCGCAGGGCCGGTACCCCAAGTGACGGTAAAAAGCCTCGCTGGTGCGGGTGCTGTTGAGTCGTGCCTGAGCCAGCCCCTGGTCGATCAACCAGCCTTCGAGGTCGTGAACCAGCGCCTCTCCGGCACCGCGACGAAACCATTCCGGCTGCACGTAGCAGAACGCGACCTTGCCACTGATCGCCGCCATGGCGACACCGACCGGTTTGTCCTGCAACAGGGCAATGTTCAGGTACAACCGTTGGTCGGTCAGCCAGGGTTGCACGTGTTCGATGGTTTTGTTGTGGGTCCAGGTGGCAACGGTTCGCGGGTCGTTGCGGTGGTCGAGCGCGCAGCCGAAGCGGATGGAGCGCTCGACAATCCGGCTGATGATGCCGGCGTCGGCGGGGGTTGCCTTGCAGATGTGAATAGATGCATCCATGGCGCGGTGACCTCAATCCATTGAGAAAAGCTGCCGGGGACGATAGCGCCGGTGGCGAGTCGGTGACTAATGGAGAGAAGTTACATTTGATGTGCAACACAGCCTCCCCTATGGGAGTGAGCCTGCTCACGATGGCGGTGTAACAATCAACATGGATGTTGGATGTTATGACCTCATCGCGAGCAGGCACGCTCCCACAGGAGAAGTTGCGGTGTTGGTTAGAGGGATTGGAGCGGCATGGTCAGTTCAACCCGCAACCCATCCGGCCGACTGTCGAACTGCAGGGTGCAGCCGCATCGTTGGACAATCGCCTGGACAATCGCCAGGCCCAATCCGCAGCCGGTGCTCTGGCCGTTGCGCCAGAAGCGTTGGGTCAGATGTTGCAGATCGTCTTCGGCAATGCCCGGTCCGTGGTCGCGGACCAGAAAGCGCGCACGACTGCCGGTGGTTTCCAGGCTCAGTTCGACCGATCCGTCGCCCGGTGTATGGCGCAGGGCGTTGTCCAGCAGGTTGCGCAATGCGGCGATCGATAGCACCGCGGGCATCTGCACCGGGGCATCGGAGAACTTCGCCGGCATGTGCAGCTTGATCCGCCGACGATCACCGCTGGCCGCATCCTGAATCGCCAGTTTCGCCACCTGCTCGGCGCTGCATTGCACCCCGTCATCGAACGACAGACTGCCCTCGACCCGCGCCAACAACAGCAATTGCTCCAGCGTGCGGTGCATGCGGTCGGCGCCCTCTTCGGCCCGGGCCAGGGATTGATCCCGGGCCGCGCCGTCAGTCATGCGCGCCACTTGCAGATGAGTTTTGATCGCCGTCAGGGGGCTGCGTAATTCGTGGGCCGCATCGCCGGTCAGGCGGCGTTCGCGCTCGATGGTCTTGCCGATGCGCTGGAACAGCTGATTCTGGGTATCCAGCAAGGGTTGCAGTTCGCTGGGTAACGGCTGGATCTGCAAGGGTTCGAGCGAATCGGCGCTGCGGCGCATCAAGGCATCACGCATCCGGTTCAGCGGCGCGAGCCCTTGGCCAATCCCCAGCCACAACAGGCACAGGCAGCCAAGCAACGCCACGCCCACCGGCACCGAAGCCGCCAGCAGGATCGACATGTTCAGCGCCTCGCGCTCGATCTGCCGATCCGCCGTGGTAATGCGCAGATCACCGCGAGCCAGGGTGAAGCTGCGCCACGGCGCGCCGTCGATCATCTGATCGTGGAAGCCCATTTTCTCGGCTTCGAGGGTTTGTTGCGGGTCGGTGTGACTGCGGGCGAGGATTTCGCCGCGCAACGAGCTGACCTGGCAGGCCATGCCACCAGGAATATTAAGCTGTTCAGCGCTGAAATGGGTGCCCTCGCCCTTGCTCGGCAACGCGGGCAATTGTTCCATCAGGCCGGCGACCATGCGCGCCGACGCCACCAGCCGCTGGTCGAGGGAAAACATCATTTGGTTGCGCAGGTCGCTGAGCATCCAGGCCGCCGCCAGGGCCCAGATCAGCGCAAAAGCGGCGCCGAGCGTCAGGCTCAGGCGCAAACGCAGGCTCATCACTTTTTCATTTCCTCTCCACCATCGGCCGGCCCCAGGCGATAACCCAGGCCGCGCACGGTCTCGACAATGCCATTGCCGAGTTTGCGCCGCAGGTGATGGATATGCACATTGAGCGCGTTGCTTTCCAGCTCATCGTTAAAACCATAAACGCTGTCCTTCAACTGCTCGGTGGACAGCACCCTACCCCGGTTATGCAACAAGGCCTGCAACAGCGACTGTTCACGCCGCGAAAGGTCGACGGACTGACCGCCGAGCATGGTTTCGCGACTGCTCGGGTCGTAGGTCAGACGGCCGTGTTCGATCAGGTTGATACTGCGCCCCGCCACGCGTCGCAACAAGGTGTGCAGGCGCGCGGCGAGTTCACGCAGGTCGAACGGCTTGAGCAGGTAGTCGTCGGCGCCGGCCTGCAAGCCGTCGACGCGGTCGGTGACCGAATCCCGGGCGGTGAGGATCAGCACCGGAATCTCCAGGCCACTGTGACGCAACTGCTGCAACAACTTCAGGCCGTCTTCATCGGGGAGGCCGAGGTCGAGCACCATCACGTCGAACTCAGCCACCTTGAGCATCGCCCGGGCAGCCGACGCCGTGGCGACGTGCTCCACCGTCAGGCCTTGGGCCGTAAGGCCGGCGACTATGCCGCTGGCGATCAGCTCATCGTCTTCACAAACCAGTACGTGCATGGGCGCTCCATGAGTAAAAACGCGATTCAAGCAGTTGAGGATTAAGGCGCAATTATGGCAACCGCGGCGCCTGACGAACAGTGCAGCTTTCTGTCATTTTGATTAAACGAGCCAGCCCGAACAACTTAGTTGCATCGCGAAACAAACAACTCTAAAAAAAACTGATTATAAAAATGCTTACCACGATAATCTTACCCCCGCAGAAAACATGCAATACAACAACTAACCAGATAAACCCATGAAAACTCCATCCGATAATAAAGAGTCCTCACTCAACTGAAAGGAATCAGCCCATGCCAAACTTTAACAACTTCATCGCCACCGACTGGCGCGCCGGCAGAGACCGCATTTACTTTTTCTTTAAAGACACGAACACCTTCACCAACTTTGATCTGGGGGATCATCGAGTCCCCGACTACTACCCTAAAGAAATCACACAAACCTCATGGCCCGGCTTTCACCAATACGCCAAGCACCTGCGATTCGGCTTCACCACCACAGACTTGGACAACAGTGACGGCTCCGACGACTTCACCTGGTTGTTTTACTACCACGGCGAGACCCCGATGGTCTGTAAATACGACCAGGATCAGGATAAGGCAGTCGCCCACTATCGCGTTGAATATTCGATATGGGCACCAATACTCCCTTACTTCGACCGCATTGTAGCGGGAACTTGGTGGCAACTTGCCGGCAAAAAGTACCTGTTTCGTTTCCTTCTCAACGACGGACACTACCTCTCTTTTGACTATCTAAAAAACCGATTGATCCACGAAGAAATTACCGCCACCTCTATGCCGGGATTAGAGCCTTTTAAACACCGCATCGTTACAGCCGCACAAAACGATAGAACGTTTGCCGACAGTTTCTATTATATTTTTCTGAACAGAGGCCAGTTTCTCATCTACAACATCCAGCAAAACTATCTGCATTCCGGGCCACACGGTATGAATGACGAGGCTTGGCCAGGTCTGTTCCGAGACTGAGTCCCCGTGGAGGCGCGGTTAATCATCGGTTAATCGCCGCCTCCCATTGTGCACCTCACTTGCACAGGGATAAGGCTTACCCATGCGTCGACTGTTTTTGTTTTTTGTTCTCTTGATCTCGGGTATGGCCCAGGCAGGGAACAATCCGTTCGAAACCAAACCCGAATTTCTCCCTGTGGAAAAGGCGTTCGTCTTTACATCCGAACGCCTTGAATCCGGCGAAACCCAACTCTATTGGCAGATCGCCGATGGTTATTACTTGTACCAGCAACGCCTGAAATTCGATGGCTTGCCCACCGAACACAAGCCCGCATTACCAGACGGAGAAGCTCACAGCGATGAGTTCTTTGGCGAACAACAGGTCTATCGCCAGGGCCTGGAGCTGAAGATTCCAGCGGGCGCTACCGGTCAGATCAAGGTGGGCTTCCAGGGCTGTGCCGATGCCGGTCTGTGTTATCCGCCGCAGACTCAGGTCGTGGACCTGGGCGGCAACGTTGCGGGCGCAACCAATGAGGCACCGGATCAAGCCCTGGCCAGCGGCCTGCAACAACGGGCGCTGGGCTGGAGTTTGCTGGTGTTCTTCGGTCTGGGCCTGTTGCTGGCCTTCACGCCTTGCTCGTTGCCGATGCTGCCGATTCTGGCCGGGTTGATTGTCGGCAGCGGGGCCACGCCCAAACGCGGCTTCGCCCTGGCGACCAGTTATGTGGTGAGCATGGCGCTGGTGTATGCGGCGATGGGCGTGCTGGCTGCGCTGCTTGGTGCGAACCTTCAGGCGCTGTTACAGAATCCGTGGTTGCTGGGCAGCTTCGCGGCGATATTTGTCCTGCTGGCGTTGCCGATGTTCGGTTTCTTCGAGCTGCAACTGCCGGTGGCGGTACGTGATCGGCTGGAAAATGTGTCGCGCAATCAGCGTGGCGGCAGTTTGATCGGTGCCGGTGTACTCGGAGCCTTGTCGGGGCTGCTGGTCGGACCGTGCATGACCGCGCCCTTGGCCGGCGCCCTGCTCTACATCGCGCAAAGCGGCAATGCGCTGCATGGCGGGCTGATTCTGTTCGCCATGGGCATCGGCATCGGCGTGCCGCTGCTGTTGCTGGTGACCGTGGGCAATCGCTTCCTGCCCAAACCCGGCGCCTGGATGAACCTGCTCAAAGGCGTGTTCGGTTTCCTGTTCCTCGCCACCGCCCTGCTGATGCTGCGCCCGGTGCTGGATCAATCGCTGTGGATCGGTTTGTGCGGCGCCTTGCTGCTGATTGCCGCCTACAGTGCCTGGAAACAGTCGGAAGGTTTCGGTCGCGTTGCCCATCTGTTCGGTGCCAGTGCGCTGTTGCTCGGGATGTGGGGCGGTCTGCTGATGATCGGCGCCGCCGGGGGCAGTGATGATTTGCTCAAACCGTTGCAGGTCTACAGCGCCTCAGCCTCTTCCGGTAATACCGCTCGCCCGACCGGCCATGAGGCCTTCACCACGATCAACAGTCCGCAAGCGCTGCAACAGGAACTGGACGCCGCCCAGGCCCAGGGCCAATGGGTGCTGCTGGACTACTA
The DNA here is from genome assembly GCF_059695705.1 of Pseudomonas sp. LBUM1669. Classification (NCBI taxonomy): domain Bacteria; kingdom Pseudomonadati; phylum Pseudomonadota; class Gammaproteobacteria; order Pseudomonadales; family Pseudomonadaceae; genus Pseudomonas; species Pseudomonas sp. LBUM1669. The sequence continues at coordinate 4,395,528 of NZ_CP166784.1, forward strand.
CGCCGACTGGTGTGTGTCGTGCAAGGTCATGGAAAAACAGGTCTTCGGCAAAGCCCATGTGATGGACGCGTTGAGCGATGTGCGCTTGCTACGGCTGGACGTCACCGCCGACAATGCCGCCAGCCGCGAACTGCTCGGCCGTTATAAAGTGCCGGGGCCACCGAGTTTTCTGTGGATCGGCGCAGACGGCCAGGAGCGCCGCAGCCAGCGCATTACCGGCGAGGTCGATGCCGACACCTTCCTGCAACGCTGGACAACCACCCGAGACGCCCGTTAATGCTGACCTTTACCCTCGGCACCTTTGCCATCGCGCTTAACCATTTACTGCTGATCAGTGCCCTGGCGCTGGCGACGTTTGTCGGCTGGCGGGTGGCCAAACGCGGTGGCGAAAACCCCGAGTCGGCGCTGTTCAGCCTGTTTTTGCTGGGCATGCTGGCGGCACGGGTCGGTTTCGTGATCGCCTACTGGGCACAGTATCGCAACGATCCGTGGCAGATCATCGACCTGCGCGATGGCGGTTTCCTCGCCTGGCCCGGGGTGATCGTGCTGCTGCTCGCCGCGCTGTATCGCGGCTGGCGTCGACCGGGCTTGCGCCGCCCGCTGGGGTTTGGCGTGGCCAGCGGTCTGGCGTTCTGGCTGCTGGCGACTTTCTCCCTGAGTATTTACGAACAAGGCACGCGCCTGCCGGAGATTGCCCTGCGCAATGCCGCCGGCGAAACCGTGCAACTGGCGGACTACAAGGGTGGGCCGCTGGTCATCAATCTCTGGGCCACCTGGTGCCCGCCGTGCCGCCGGGAAATGCCGGTGCTGGAAAACGCCCAGCAACAGCGCCCGGACCTGACCTTCCTGTTCGTCAATCAGGCCGAAAGCATGCAAAGCGTCAGCACCTTCCTCGAGACCCAGGGACTGAGCCTGACCAACGTGCTGTTCGACGGCAGCGGTCGATTGGGTCAGGCCGTGGGTTCCATGGCATTGCCGACTACGCTGTTCTATAGCCCCGACGGTCGATTGCTGGGCAGCCATTTGGGTGAACTCTCGGATGCCAGCCTGGCCCGCGCCCTGGAAAACTTCGACACCCCTTCTCCTGCCGTACCGGCCACCTCTTCAAGGAAACTGCCATGCCCCGCCTCCGCCACCTGCTGACGCTGACCCTGGGCGCAGCGCTGCTGCACCTGCCGTCGGTGCAGGCCGCCGAAGAATTGCCCGAAGCGATCAAGAAGATCGAAGCCAAGGGCGCGAAAATCGTCGGTCAGTTCGACGCACCCGACGGACTGCGCGGTTACGCCGCCCAGTACCAGAACCGCGGCATCGCGCTGTACCTGACGCCGGATGGCAAGCACGTGCTGCTGGGTAATCTGTACGACGCCGAGGGCAATGACCTGAGCAGTGCGCCGTTGCAGAAACTGGTCTACGCGCCGATGTCCAAGGAAGTCTGGGGCAAGATGGAAGCCAGCAACTGGATCGCCGACGGCAAAAAAGATGCGCCTCGCATCGTGTACCTGTTCAGCGATCCGAACTGCCCCTACTGCAACATGTTCTGGGAACAGGCACGGCCGTGGGTCAATGCCGGCAAAGTGCAGCTGCGGCACATCATGGTCGGCATCATTCGCGAAGACAGCCCGGGCAAATCCGCCGCGCTGCTGGCCGCCAAGGACCCGAGCAAGGCCCTGGAAGTTCACGAAAAATCCGGCAAGGGCAGTTCACTGAAAGCCCTGAAGGACGTGCCGCCGGCGATTCAGGCGAAACTGGCGGCGAACATGCAGCTGATGGAAGACCTGGAACTGCAGGCCACCCCGGCGATTTTCTACATGGACGACAAGGGCGAGCTGCAACAACAGCAAGGCGCGCCTTCGCCGGACAAGTTGGTGAAGATTCTCGGGCCTAAGTGAATTCACTGGCCTCTTCGCGAGCAAGCCCGCTCCCACAGGAGATTGCATTCCAATGTGGGAGCGGGCTTGCTCGCGAAGGGGCCAGCAAGATCGACTACTTTCTCTCGGCTAAAAACCCCAACAACACCTCCGTCACAAACTGCGGATTCTCCAGGTTGGAGATATGCCCCGCCTCCGGCACCAACACATACGGGCAACCAATCAACCCGGCCATTTCCTTCGTTTCCGACGGCGGCCGCGGTTTGTCCTGATCGCCGCACATCACCAGCGTGGTGTCAGGATTCAGCTCGCCCAGACGCGGCAACAGATCATCCCGACCAAACGTAATCCGCCCCATCGGTACAATGCTTTCGCGCAGACGTTCGGACGGCAACGCCGCCAGTTTCGCGCGAAAATCCTGATACAGCGCCGACTGCGGATCGATCACCGGACGGAAGAAGATCGGCACCACGATGTCGAGCAGCTGTGGCGCGATCACGCCGGTGTCTTCGATCTGCTTGAACAGCGAGAAATAGTACTGGCGAGTCGGTTCCGGCTCGACGCCAACGTAAGTGTCCATCAGCACCAGACCGTTGATCCGCTGCGGTGCCGACAACGCCAGTCGAGCGCCCCACATGCCACCGACCGACAGCCCGACCAGCGTGACACGATCAACGTCCAGATGATCGAGCAGCGCCAAGGCCTGGCGTGCGATGTCATCCAGCGATTGCGTGCCTTCGGGAAGGGGACCGGATTCGCCGTGGCCCCACAGGTCCAGCGCAATGACCCGATAGTGTTGCGACAACGCAGCCATCTGCGGCGCCCACATGGCCTGGTCCCACAGGTAGCTGCCGGCCAGCAATACGGCCGGGCCGGTGCCTTGATCGATGTAGTGAAGGGCTTGTCCGTCAACTGTTACGAAGGGCATTAGCTGTCTCCTTTGTGAAGGGAATTCAACAAAAAAAGCAGAGGCAGCCTGAGCCGGTCCGAAGCGGCAGTCAACGCGCAAATTCGCGCAAATTTCAATGTCGCCTTCGCGGGCAAGCCTCGCTCCTACAGGGATATGCAACCACCTGTAGGAGCGAGGCTTGCCCGCGAAGGGGCCCGCACAGACCTTAGAGAATCAAAACCCTTCCAGCTCCGCCATCAGGTCATTGAGGCGATCCACCTTCTCTTCGGTGATGTCACTCGCCACCAACCCGTCGATGTACTCGGCCAACTCCGCCACCGTGCTGCACTCGAACATCGCCCGCAACGGCACATCGCGTTGCAAGGCTTTCTGCACCCGTGAAGCAATCTGCGTCGCCAGCAACGAATGCCCGCCCAGTTCGAAGAAGTTGTCCTGCACGCCGACCTTCTCGACCTTCAGCACCTCGGCCCAGATAGCCACCAATGTCTGCTCCAGCTCGGTGCGCGGCGCCTGGTAATCCTGGCTCTGCAACTGGCCGATCTCCAGCGCCGGCAGCGCCTTGCGGTCGAGTTTGCCGTTGGCATTGAGCGGCATCCGCTCCAGCCACAACCAGTGCAGCGGCACCATGTACTCCGGCAGTTCGGCGCGCAGACGTTGCTTGATGCGTTCCAGTCGCTCGGTTGGATTGATCAATGAATCAGCCGCTACCAAATAGCCGACCAGGTGCTTGCCATTCACGCCTTCCTGCACACCGACCGCCGCTTCGCGCACTTCCGGTTGCTCATGCAGACGCGCTTCGATTTCACCCAGCTCGATGCGGTAACCGCGGATTTTCACTTGATGGTCGATACGCCCGACGTATTCCAGCACGCCGTCACTGCGACGACGGGCCAGGTCGCCGGTGCGATACAGACGATCCCCCGGCGCGCCAAACGGGTTCGGCACAAACACCTGCGCGGTGCGCAATGGATCGCTGACATAACCGCGCCCGACCCCGGTGCCGGCGACGCACAACTCGCCCACCGCACCCAACGGCACCAGGTCCAGCGCGCCATCGAGCAGGTACAAACGGTTGTTGTCGGTCGGCGTACCGATGGGCAGATAACTGCCACGGGTCGAGGCCATGTCAACGCGGAAGAACGCCACGTCGTCCGAGCATTCCGCCGGGCCATAGGCGTTCACCAGCCCGATATCCGGGTAACGCAGCAGCCACTGGTGCGCCAGCTCCGGCGGCATCGCTTCACCCGTCGGCAACATCCAACGCAGGCCTTCGAGGCACATGCGTTCCTGGGCGAGCATGCCCTGAATCAGCGACGGCACGCTTTCCAGCACCGTGATGCCCTGGGCCGAGACATGCGCCAGCAACCCTTGCGGATCATGGGCGATGGTGTTCGGCACAATGTCCACCCGCGCCCCGAACAGCGGCGCGGCGAGGAACTGCCAGACCGAAATGTCGAAGCTTTGCGAAGCGGTCTGGGCGATCACGTCGACATCGCTGAGATTCAGGTACGGCACCTTGCTCAATTGGTTGTTGAGCATGCCGCACTGCTCGACCATCACACCTTTCGGCAAACCGGTAGAACCCGAGGTGTAGATCACATAAGCGAGGTTGTCCGGGCCGCTATAGATGCCAGGATTCGCCACCGACACACCGCTCGCCTGCACCTCTTCCCAGACCAGTAACTTCGGCCGATGGGCGCAACTGAACTCATCCAATAGCGCGACTGCCTGTTCACGACAGGCCTGCGTGCAGACCAGCAACGGCGTGCGGCTCAGGTCGATGATCCGGCTCAGACGCTGACTCGGCAGCCCCGGGTCCAGCGGCAGATAACCGGCGCCGGCCTTGAAGCTGCCGATGATCATGCCGAGCAGATCGAGGTGACGTTCGGCCAGCAACGCCACCGGTTGATCCAGCCCTACCCCGGCCGCGATCAACGCATGACCGAGGCGGTTGCTGCGCTGGTTCAGCTCGACATAACTGTGCTGCTGATCCAGGCAACTGGCGGCAATCCGCTGGGGATGCTGGGCGACCTGCGCTTCGAACAACGCGACATAGCTTTGCTCCAGCGGGTAGTCGTGCTCGCTCTGGTTGCAGCCATGGATCAGGAAGTCCTGTTCCTCGGCACCCAATAACGGCAAATCAGCCATGTCGCCATGGAAACCGTCGACCAGCGCCAGCAGCAGACGCTTGAACTCGCCGAGCATGCGCTCGACGGTCGATTCGTCGAAATAACGCTGGTCGTAAGACAGGTGCAGTCCCAGGTCATCGCCCGGATAGCAGACCGCCGTCAGCGGGAAGTTGGTGTGGGTGCGGCCCGAATCCGACGTGGCATTGAGGCTCTGCGCACGGTCCAGCACCGAGACTTCCACCGGGGCGTTTTCGAACACGAACAGGCTGTCGAACAGCGGTTGGCCCTTGGGCAGTTCGCTGTTTTCCTGGATGGTCACCAGCGGCAGGTATTCGTACTCGCGCAGTTGCATGTTGCTGTCGAGCAAGCCGCTCAACCACTGGCGCACGCTGCAACGCTGATCGTCTTCGGGCATCTTCACCCGTAGCGCGATGCTGTTGATGAACAGCCCGACGGTGCGCTGCATCTGCGGCATGTCCACCGGACGCCCGGCCACCGTGACGCCGAACAGCACGTCGCGATCACCGCTCAAGCGTCGTAGCACCAGCGCCCACGCCGCTTGGGCGAAGGTGTTGATGGTCAGTTGATGCGCCTGCGCCAGTTCGCGCAGTCGCGCACCGTCGCGAGCATCGAGACGCGTATAGCGGTCACCGACGATCATGCCGCCGCTTGCACCGGCATGTTCACGCAGGAACGGTCGGTCGCTCGGGATCGGCGTGGTCCGCTCGAAACCTTGCAGGTTGGTTTTCCACCACTGCCGTGCTTCGGCCAGGCTCTGGCGTTGCAGCCAGCCAATGTAGTCGCGATAACGCGGCGGCACGGCCAGCTGTGCTTCCCGGCCTTCACCGAGGGCGGTGTAGATCTCGAAGAAATCGTTCATCAGCAGCGAACGGCACCAGGCATCAATCAGGATGTGGTGATTGCTCATCATGAACCAGTAGCGCGCTGCGCCGACCTTGATCAGGCGCAGGTGGAACGGCGCCTGGTTGAGCAGATCGAACCCGGCTTCTCGCTCGCTTTTGAGCAGCGCTTGCAGTTTCGGCTCTTGCTCGGCTTCGGCAATTTCCGTCCAGTCGAGGACCTCGATCGGCGTGCTGCCGGGTTTGTGGATCACTTGCAGCATCTCTTCGCCGACGTTCCAGCAGAACGATGCACGCAAGGCTTCGTGACGGGCGATCACCGCTTGCCAGGCTTCTGCGAAACGCTGCGGATCGAGTTCGCTGTTGATGCGGTAGCGGTCCTGCATGTAGTAGAGGCCAGTGCCCGGTTCCAGCAAGGTGTGCAACAGCATGCCTTCCTGCATCGGGGTCAGCGGGTAGACGTCTTCGATGACGGCGGCCGGAATCGGCAGCGCATCCAACTGCGGCTGAGTCAGTCTGGCCAGCGGGAAATCCGACGGCGTGAGGCCGCCGGCATCGTCTTGCAGGCAATGTTCGATCAGGCTGTGCAGTTCGCCCAGGTAAGCATTCGCCAAGTCGGAGATGGTCTGCAGATCGTGGCGTTCGGCGCTGAAGGTCCAGCGCAGCACCAGCTCACCGCCGTACACCTGACTGTCGACGCTCAGTTCATTGGGCAGCGGCGCCTGCGGATCGTGGGCCGCGCCGACCGGTTCATCCAGCGGACGAAACAAGGCGTCCGCGCCGAAGCTCTGGTCGAACTGACCGAGGTAGTTGAAGGTGATCGGCGCCACCGGCAACGCGGCCAGGGTCTGACGACTCAGATCATCGGCCAGGTAACGCAGCACGCCATACCCCAGGCCTTTATGCGGCACGCCACGCAGTTGTTCCTTGATCGCCTTGATCGAGGCGCCCTGCCCGTTCGCCGGCACGAGACGTAATGGATAAGCGCTGGTGAACCAGCCGACGGTGCGGGTCAGGTCGATCTCGTCGAACAGGGTTTCGCGGCCGTGGCCTTCGAGTTGAATCAGCGCCGATTCCTCTCCGTTCCATTTGCACAGCACACGGGCCAACGCGGTCAGCAGCAGGTCGTTGACTTGCGTGCGATAGGCACTCGGCGCCTGTTGCAGCAACTGGCGAGTACGCTCGGCATCGAGGCGCACGCTGACGGTTTGCGCATGCCGGTTTTGCCGACCGCCCTCAGGACGATCACAGGGCAATTGGGCGTTCGGCCCGGCCAGTTGCGACTGCCACCAGCTCAGTTCTTCACGCAGGGATTCGCTGCCGGCGTACGCCTGCAAGCGTGCCGACCAATCCTTGAACGCACTGGTTTTCGCCGGCAGTTTGACCGACTGCCCGGCGTCCAGTTGACGGTAGACGGTTTGCAGATCGTCCAGCAACACCCGCCACGAAACACCGTCCACCACCAGGTGGTGAATGGCGATGAACAGCCGTTGTTGGCCCTCGGGACCATCAACCAGCAGCACACGCATCAGTGGCCCGTGCTCGAGGTCGAGGCTGCGCTGCGCGTCGGCGAACAGCGCGGCGCATTTGTCCATGGCCGAAACACGCACTTGCCACAACACCGACACGTCGAAAATCGCTTGATGCTCGGCGCGCCATTGCGCGTCGGTTTGGCTGAAGCGCAACCGCAAGGCATCGTGCTGTTCGATCACTGCCAGCAGCGCTTGCTCCAGGCGATGGGGCTCCAGCGCGACGGTCGGCTCCAGCAGCAACGCCTGGTTCCAGTGCTGACGCTCGGGAATGTCAGTGTCGAAGAACCAGTGCTGAATCGGCGTCAGACGCGATTCGCCAGTGAGCAGGCCTTGCTCGGCGGTGACCTGCTCGGTGCGGGTCGCCACGGCAGCCAGGGTCTGCACGGTCTGGTGCTGGAACAGATCACGCGGACTGAAATGAATGCCCTGTTGCCGCGCACGGCTGACCACCTGGATCGACAGAATTGAGTCGCCGCCCAGTTCGAAAAAGTTGTCGTTGAGGCCGACCTGCAAAACGTTCAGCACTTCGCACCAGATCGCGGCCAACGTCAGTTCAAGCTCACTGCTCGGCGCCACGTACTGCTGACGGTTCAGCTCCGGGTCCGGCGCAGGCAAGGCGCGACGGTCGAGTTTGCCGTTGGCGGTCAGCGGCATACTGGCCAGCAGGATCAGGTGCGTCGGCACCATGTAATCCGGCAGTTGCGACTTGAGGTGATGCTTCAAGGCTTCGCGCAGTACTGCTTGTTGCGCTTCGTCCTGGTCGGCGACTTCAGTGACCAGATAGCCGACCAGTTGTTTGCCGCTCGGTGCGTCGAGGGCCAGGACCACGGCTTCGCGAATCGACTCATGTTCGAGCAGACGGGTTTCGATCTCCCCCAGTTCGATGCGGAAACCGCGAATCTTCACTTGATGGTCGATGCGCCCCAGGTACTCCACCAAGCCATCGGCACGCTGGCGCACCAGGTCGCCAGTGCGGTACAGACGTCCGCCATCGGCGGCGAACGGATCCGCCACGAATCGCTCGGCGGTCATGCCCGGACGCTCGTGATAACCCTGCGCCAGGCCGGCACCGCCGACGTACAACTCGCCGGTCGCGCCTTGCGGCACCAAGGCCAGGTCCGCGTCGAGGATGTAGGCCACCCGCGCGCCGATCACGCTGCCGATCGGCACGCTGCCTAAGCCTTCTTCCAGATGTTCGGGTGCCAGACTTGCCAGCGGCATGACCACGGTTTCGGTCGGACCGTAAGCGTTGAAAAACAGGCTCGGTTTGAACGCCGCACGAATTCGTGTCAGGTGTTCACCGGTCAGGGCTTCGCCGCCGGTGATGCACATGCGCACCGGCAGGGTTTCGCCCTGGGTCGCCAGCCATTGCGCCAACTGGCTGCCGTAGCTGGGGGTGAAACCGAGGATGTTGATGTGGTGGCGACGGATCAGGCCACAGATCTCTTCCGCGTCCCATTGGCCTTGGGCGCGCAGGACAACGTGCGCGCCACTCAACAATGGCACCAGCAAACGCTCGGTCGCAGCGTCGAAGTTGATCGAATAGAAATGCAGCTCGCAATCGTCCGGACGCATGCCGAAACGCTCGATCACGGCGCGGCAATGCATGGCGATTTCACCGTGGGACACCACCACGCCTTTTGGCTTGCCGGTCGATCCTGAGGTGTAAATCAGGTACGCCTGATGTTGCGGCAGGCTGATAAACGGCAGTTCGGTGGCCGGGTAATCGGCCAACCCGGCGGCGTCTTCTTCGAGGCACCAACGGCCGACGGTGGCCGGCAATTCGCCAAGCGCGTCGAACATTGCCGCATCGCTGAGCAGCAAACCGATGCCGCTGTCCTCGATCATGTAGTGCAGGCGATCGAGCGGGTATTCCGGGTCCAGCGGCACATAAGCACCGCCGGCCTTGAGGATCGCCAGCAGGCCGACGACCATTTCCAGTGAACGCTCAAGCGCCAGACCAACGCGAACCTGCGGGCCAACACCGCGCTCGCGAAGCATCCAGGCCAGGCGATTGGCGCGGCTGTCGAGTTCGGCGTAGCTCAGGGTTTCACCTGCAAAAGTCAGCGCCGGAGCATCCTTGCGGGCCAGCGCCTGCTCGCTGAACAGGTGATGGATGCATTGATCGAGGCGATGCTCGCCCGGTTCGACGCCAAGGCTGTCCAACAGCTTTTGCTGTTCGCCGGCTTCAAGCAACGGCAGTTCGCTGAGGCGCTGTTGCGGATCGGTCAGCAACGCTTCCAGCAGATTGCTCCAGTGCCCGGCCATGCGCGCAATGCGCGGTTCATCGAACAAATCGGTGCTGTAAGTCAGGCAGCAACCCAGTCGATGATCGAGGTCGGTGACTTCCAGGTTGAGGTCGAACTTGGTCGCCCGGGCATCGTTGGCCAAGTACTCGACGGTCATGCCGGCCAGGGTGCGGCTTTGCTGGAACTCCCAGCGCTGCACGTTGCACATCACCTGGAACAGCGGGTTATAAGCGGCGCTGCGCGGTGGCTGCAAGGCTTCTACCAAGTGATCGAATGGCAAGTCCTGATGGGACTGGCCTTCGATCACGGTGTGGCGGACCTGCTCGAACAATTCAGCCACGGACATTTGTCCGTCTAGCTGGCAACGCAACACTTGGGTGTTGAGGAACGCCCCGATCAGCCCTTCGCTTTCCGGGCGAATCCGGTTGGCCACCGGCGCGCCGATGCGCAGGTCGGTCTGGCCGCTGTAGCGGTAAAGCAGCACGGCCAGCGCGGCGGTCATGGTCATGAACAGGGTCAGGCCGTTTTGCGCGTTGAAGGCGCGCACCCGCCCGGCGAGGTCATCGCTCAGGTCGAAACGGAACAGTTCGCCCTGATGACTTTGCACCGGCGGACGTGGACGGTCGGCGGGCAGTTCCAGCAGCGGATGTTCGCGGCCCAGTTGCGCGGTCCAGTAGTCGAGCTGGCGCTGGCGCTCGCCGGACTCCAGCCACTGGCGCTGCCAGACGCTGTAATCCAGGTACTGCACCGGCAGCGGTGCCAACGGCGATTCGCGGTCATCGACGAACGCTTCGTACAGCGCGCTCAGTTCCCGGGCAAAGATGTCCATCGCCCAGCCTTCGGTGACGATGTGGTGCAGGGTCAGCACCAGGTAATGTTCGTGCTCGGCGGTCTTGACCAGGCAGGCGCGCAGCAGCGGACCGGTTTCCAGATCGAATGGTTTATGCGCCTCGTCGTCAGCCAGTTGCTGCACCCGTTGCTCACGGCTGTCAGCCTCCAGCGCCGAGAAGTCCTTCCAGTCCATGCGCAGACCGGTTTGCGCATGCACCTGTTGCCGGGCCACGCCGTCGATGCTCGGGAACGTGGTGCGCAGGGTTTCGTGACGCATGATCAGCGCTTGCAACGCCGCTTCGAAACGCCCGACATCCAACACGCCACGCAAGCGCGCCATACCACCGACGTTGTAGGCCGGGCTGTCCGGCTCCATCTGCCAGAGGAACCACATGCGCTGCTGGGAGTAAGACAGCGGCACCGGTTGGCGGCGGTCGACTTTCTCGATCGGCGGTTGCTGGTTGGTGTTGCCGCTGGCCTGGATCCGTTGAACCTGTTCGGCAAACGCGCCCAGCTCACTGTTTTCGAACAGCGCCCGCAGCGGCAACTCGACGTCGCAGGCCTGACGGGTACGGGAAATGATTTGCGTGGCCAACAACGAATGACCGCCGAGGGCGAAGAAATCGTCGCGCAGGCCGATCTGCGCAAGGCCCAGCACTTCGCGCCAAATGCCGGCGATTTGCTGCTCCAGCGCAGTGACCGGCTCGACGTGTTCGCGCACTTGCCATTGCGGTTCGGGCAGGGCACGCCGGTCGAGTTTGCCGCTCGGGCTCAGGGGCATTTCGTCCAGACGCATCAGCTGTGCCGGGACCATGTAGTCCGGCAGTTCGGCCGCCAGCGCGGTTTTCAGGCGTGCGGTTTGCGTGTCTTCGGTTTCGCTGGTTTCGCTGGTTTCGGTGGCAGTGTAGTAACCGATCAACTGGCCACCGGCGGCGGTTTCGCGCACCAGCACCACGGCTTGGGCAACGCCCGCCTGGGCCAGCAAACGGGCTTCGATTTCTTCAGGCTCGACACGGAAGCCGCGCAGTTTGACTTGCTGATCGAGACGACCGAGGTATTCGATCACGCCCTCCGCCGTCCAGCGCGCACGGTCACCGGTGCGGTACAGACGTGCGCCCAACTCGCCCAATGGATCGACAATAAACCGTTCGGCGGTCAGGCCCGGACGGCCCAAGTAACCGCGAGCCAGACCAATACCGCTGATGCACAGCTCACCCGGCACGCCGGCCGGCACCGGGTTGAGGTCGCTGTCGAGCACGCGGCACAGCACGTTGCCCAACGGACGGCCTATCGGCGAGCGTTCGCCATCGGCGGTTGTGCAGCGCCAATGGGTAACATTGATCGCGGTTTCGGTCGGGCCGTAGCGGTTGTGCAATTGCACGGCCGGCAGCTGTTCCAGCACGCGGTTGCGCAGTTCGGCGGGCAAGGCTTCGCCACCGGAGAACACCCGGCGCAGGCTGGCGCATTCGGCGGTCAGCGGCTCATCGATGAACAACGAAAGCAGCGGCGGTACGAAGTGCAGCGTGGTCACGCCGTATTGCTGGACCAGCTGCGCGATGCGATGCGGGTCGCGGTGCTCGCCGGGGCCGGCAATCAGCAAGCGCGCCCCGGTGATCAGCGGCCAGAAGCACTCCCACACCGACACGTCGAAACTGATCGGGGCTTTTTGCATCAGCACGTCGGTGTCGTTCAAACCGTAGGTGTTCTGCATCCATTGCAGCCGCTCGGCGAGCGCTGCGTGGGTGTTGCCGACGCCCTTCGGTTGGCCGGTGGAACCGGAGGTGTAAATCACGTAGGCGAGGTTGTCCCCGTGCAGGTGCAGGCCTGGCGCCTGGCTTGGCCAGCTCTCAAGATGCAAGGCGTCCATGGCGATCACGCTGACGCCGTCGGTGGCCGGCAGGCGTTCGAGCAATTGGGTCTGGGTCAGCAACAACTCGACGCCGCTGTCGCTGAGCATGTAGGCCAGACGTTCGGCCGGGTAATCCGGGTCCAGCGGCACATAGGCGCCACCGGCCTTGATGATCGCCAGCAGACCGATCAGCAACTGCGGCGAACGCTCGGCGGCGATGGCCACGCAAACGTCCGGGCCGACGCCTTTGTCGCGCAGGTAATGCGCCAGACGGTTGGCCTGAGTATGCAGCTCGGCGAAATCGAGGCTGCCGCCGTCCCACACCAGCGCGGTGCGTTCCGGGGTCTGGCGCGCCTGTTCATTGAGCAACTCCGGCAGCCATTGGCTGGCCGGTGTGCACGGTGCGGCGCTCCAGGCAGTTTGTTGTCCGTGTTCGCTTGCGCTCAGCAGTGGCAGGTCGCCGATGGCGGTGGACGGTTGCTCGCAAATGGCCCGCAGCAGGTTGCTGAAATGCTCGGCCAGACGCTCGATGGTCGTCGCGTCGAACAGCTCGCTGGCGTAGTCGAAGGACAGGCTCAGGCGACCCTTCTGGTCTTCTTCGCTGTGCAGTTGCAGGTCGAACTTGGCTTCGCGGCTGTGCCACGGCAGTTCTTCGGAGAGCAATCCAGGCAGACGGCGCAGTGTGCTCAAGTCCCGTTGCTGGTGGTTGAACATCACCTGGAACAGGCCTTGTTCGCGAGCTTGCGGGAAGGCTTCGAGCAGTTGCTCGAACGGCAGATCCTGATGCGTTTGTGCACCCAGCGCGGCTTGGCGGGTTTGCGCCAACAGTTCCACGAATGACAGGCGCGAATCCACCTCGGCACGCAGCACCTGGGTGTTGATGAAGAAGCCGATCAGCCCTTGGGTTTCCAGGCGCGGGCGGTTGGCATTCGGCACGCCGATGCGGATGTCGCGCTGGCCGCTGTAGCGGTGCAACAGGCTCTGGAACGCGGCAAGCAACAGCATGAACGTCGTCGATTCATGCGCCTGGGCGGTCTGGCGAATGGCATCGCTCAAGGTCGCGGCGAGCTTTATCGAGTGGCGGTCGGCGCTGTGAATGTGCTGCGCCGAGCGAGGATGATCGGTGGCCAGGTTCAGCGTTGGATGTTCTTCGCCCAGCTGCGCTTTCCAGTAGGCGAGTTGACGCTCGCCCTCCCCTTGCGCCAGCCATTGACGCTGCCAGCTGCCGTAGTCGGCGTATTGCGTCGGCAAGGCGCAAAGCGTGGCCTTTTGTCCTTGGGAGGCCGCGGCGTACAGGCGCGAGAACTCGTCGATCAGCACATTCAGCGACCAGCCATCGGCGATGATGTGATGCATCGTCACCAGCAGTTGATGGTCCTCGTCGTCGAGGCGCACCAGCGTCACCCACAGCAGCGGGCCTTTCTCCAGATCGAATTGGGTGCGAGCTTCGTCCTCACGGATTTGCAGCGCGCGGGCTTCACGCTCGGTGGCGGGCAGGTCGCTGATGTCGATCAATTGCAGGTTGAATTCGCCCGCCGCATCGACCTGTTGCAGCGCCACGCCGTCCCGCTCGAAGAAGCGCGTGCGCAGGGATTCATGACGCTCGATCAACTGCTGGAAACTGGCGCGCAAGGCGTCTTCGTCCAGCTCGCCACGCAGGCGCAAGGCCCCGGGAATGTTGTAGGCGCTGCTGTGCGGGTCGAGTTGCCAAGTGATCCAAAGACGGTTTTGCGCTAGGGATTGCGGCATCGGTTCGTTGCGCGACAGCGGGGTGATCGCGCCCTGGGCCAGCCCGCCGTCCTGTTGCAACTGAGCGACCGCGGCGGTGAAGGCGCCGAGGGTTGGCGCTTCGAAGAGCAGGCGCAGGTTCAGCTCCAGACCCAGTGCTTCACGCAGGCGCGCGACCACTTGAGTGGCGGCGATGGAATTGCCACCGAGCAGGAAGAAGTGTTCGTCAGCGTTGACCTGTTTGACCTGCAGTTGCTCGCTCCAGATCTGGCCGATCAAGGCTTCCAGCTCGGAACTTGATTCGGCTTTGGATTCGCCCTGTACGTCTGCCGAAGGGAACAGCGCATAGCTGTCGAGGCTGCCGTCCGCCAGACGATTGCGGCAGGCCGAACGTTGCAGCTTGCCGCTGGAGGTCTTGGGCAATGCGCCGGGATTGAGCAGCACCACCACGCTCGGCGCTTCCTGATACGCTTCGGCCACCGCTTGGCGGATGGCTTTGATCAACGCGTCGGGCGGGAGAATTTTTTGCACGCTGCGGCTGATTTCCGCGGCGATGCCTATGCCCTCCTGACCGTCGATGTTGACGGCGAAAGCGGCTACGCGACCTTTGCGCACCACTTCCACTTCGCGCTCGACGGTCTGTTCGATGTCCTGCGGGTACAGGTTGTGACCGCGAACGATCAGCATGTCTTTCAGGCGCCCGGTGATGAACAGTTCACCGTCACGCATGAAACCCAGATCGCCCGTGCGCAGCCAGGTCCGGTCGTTGTGCTGGACGAAGGTCTTGGCGCTGGCCTCGGGGTTGCGCCAGTAGCCATGGGCGATGCTCGGCCCGGCAGCCCAGACTTCGCCGACCGCGTTGTCGGCGAGCTCATTGAGCGCGACCGGGTCGACAATCAACACCGCGTGATCCGGCTGACTGATGCCGCAACTCATGATCGCGCTGCCTTCGCCGGCCTCTGCACGTTTTTGGGCCAAGGCTTGATCGTCCACGCGCAGTTTGCCGATGCCCTGACCGCGCGGGGTTCCGGCAACGAACAAGGTGGCTTCGGCCAACCCGTAAGACGCCATGAAGCTGTCGGTGGTGAAACCGCACGCCGCGAACTTTTCGCCGAAGCGATCCAGGGTGTCGAGACGAATCGGTTCGGAGCCGGAATACGCGACGCGCCAGCCGCTCAGATCGAGGCGCTCCAGCGCCGATTCGCTGACGCGTTCACTGCACAGGCGATAGGCGAAATCCGGGCCGCCGCTGATGGTGCCGCCGTATTCGCTGATCGCTTCCAGCCAGCGCAACGGTCGACCGAGGAAGTACGCCGGCGACATCAACACGCACGGCACGCCGCTGAAAATCGGCTGCAACAGACCGCCGATCAGGCCCATGTCGTGGTACAGCGGCAGCCAGCTGACGATCACGTCGTCCGGGTTCAGATCGATGCCGAAACCATGACGGATCAGCAGTTCATTGGCCACCAGGTTGCCGTGACTGACTTGCACCCCTTTGGGCAACGCGGTGGAACCGGAGGTGTATTGCAGGAAGGCGATGTGGTCGTCAGCCAGGCTCGGCTCGACCCAGCTGTCGGCCAAGGCACCGTCGAGGGTGTCGACGCACAACAGCGGCGGCGCACCTTCAATCTGCAGCAAGGCGTCGCGCAATCCGGCGCTGGTCAGCAGCAGGCGCGGCTCGGCATCGCCGATGATCGACAACAGGCGTTCCTGGTGATGACGTTTAGCCGACTCCGGTGGATAAGCCGGCACGGCGATCACCCCGGCGTACAGGCAGCCAAAAAATGCCGCGACGTAATCCGGGCCGCTAGGGAACAGCAGCACGGCGCGATCACCGAATTCAGCCTCGGCCTGCAACGCACCGGCAATGGTTCGCGCCCGCTGATCCAGCTCGCGATAACTGAGCACCACGGCCTCTTCCGGGGTGTCGGCGAGAAAACGCAAGGCCACCCGATCCGGCGTCAGGGCCGCGCGGCGCTGGAGGGCTTGGACCAGATTGCTTGGGAGTTCGAACGCGTCGGTCATGAGGTTTCCTGCCTGAATTCGGCTTGCAAATGGAATCGGTTTTCTTACGTCACGCCCACTAAAGGGCATGCAGGACGCGGTCTTCGCCGACTGCGCAAGGCATTGGGAATGCTGTTTTGGCCGGGTTTGACCCTGCACCTTTCACCAATGAGAACGGATGGCGTCTTGAAATAATTAGTCGGCCGGCTTGATCGCCAACGGGGCTGCATGTCGCAAGCGAGCGCGACAGCGTGTCGCAGTTCTCACTCTGCTCCTTAGAGGAGCATTAGTTCTCTTTCTCAATTGACAATCATTATCATTCAGCCTAATTTGTCGCTCGATGTGTAGGGCGGCCACCCCCCGCCGCCCCACCAACCTATTGGCAGCAGGGTGATTTCCATGACGGAACAAGTATCCACAAGCAGG
This sequence comes from Pseudomonas sp. LBUM1669, assembly GCF_059695705.1. NCBI lineage: Bacteria > Pseudomonadati > Pseudomonadota > Gammaproteobacteria > Pseudomonadales > Pseudomonadaceae > Pseudomonas > Pseudomonas sp. LBUM1669. The sequence continues at coordinate 4,411,917 of NZ_CP166784.1, forward strand.
TGCGATTCACCGCTACTTCAGGCCTTCGTCGACAACCGACTGATTCTGGTCAAAATTGCAGCCCGGATTACCGGCTGCCGATCGCGTGCTGAAGATGTCGTCCAGGATGCGTTTTTCCGGCTGCAATCGGCGCCGCAAATCACGTCCTCCTTCAAGGCTCAGCTCAGTTATCTGTTCCAGATCGTGCGCAACCTGGCGATCGATCACTATCGAAAACAGGCGCTGGAGCAAAAATACTCCGGGCCGGAAGAGGAAGGTCTGAACGTGGTGATTCAGGGCGCTTCGCCGGAAACCTCGCACATCAATTTTTCGACCCTGGAAAACATCGCCGATGCGTTGACGGAGCTGCCCAGCCGCACCCGCTACGCCTTCGAGATGTACCGCCTGCACGGCGTGCCGCAAAAGGACATTGCCAAGGAACTCGGCGTCTCGCCGACCTTGGTGAACTTCATGATTCGCGATGCGCTGGTGCACTGCCGCAAGGTGTCGGGCAATCGTGTGGATACCTTTGCCCGCCGCTAAGATCTGAAATTTGCGTCGCCCCCTTCGCGAGCAAGCCCGCTCCCACATTGGATCTCGGGTGTTCACAGATTTTGTGTTCACAGGAGATCCATGTGGGAGCGGGCTTGCTCGCGAAGGCTGACTCAAGGTCGGTGCAGACCTTGAGTCATGCGCCTCAAGCCAACTTGCACCGATCAAAAAACCGCTCCCGCCCCAGCATCATCAACGCCGCGCGCTTGTGCGGGAAGTCGAACTCTTTCTCGCAGTGGTAACCCTGGTTCTGCATGTACCCGATCATCTTCGCGTTGTCGGCACGAGGCTCGGCGACCACTCGCTGGGTGCGCGGATCGTCTAGAAACAGGTAATGCGTCAACGCCGATAACCAACTCGCCACCTTGTGCGGGCCACGGTGATTTTCTTCGCCCACCAGCATGTGGATACCGCGGTCGTAATCGCCAGCGTCATAGAACGGCGCGATGCGATCTTCCTTGGCCCAATAGGCTTCGAAATAGGCAAACGGCTGATCATCGAAACAACCGATCAGGGTCAGGGTGTGAGGATCGGCTTCGAGTTTATTCAGGTACTCGCGGTGCTGCTCGAGGCTGCCCTCTTCCTGCCAGAAACTCGCGACCCGCGGGCTGTTCTGCCAGCGATTGAAGCGTGCCAGGTCCCGGTCGATATCCAGCGTGCGCAGGGAAATCCAGGCACCGAGCCGCGCATCGAAGCGCCGATAGACCTCACCGCGTGATTTTAGCGGGCGCAGCGGATGACGCTTGCCGCCACTGATGACCATTTGCTGCGGATAAGTGTCGGTCAGCGCCTGGCTGAGCCATGGCTGGGGCAACTGCCAGAACAGGGTGCGTTCGCAACGGTATTGGCCGGCGGTGTCGGTGGGAATCAGCAAACCGCTCGCCAAGGCGTCGAGGGGCGATTGCTGCAGTTGAAAAGTCAGGTGTTGGCACGCCGGATCACGGGCAAACAGCCAATAACAGGCGGCCCAGAGCGCCTGACCTTCAGGCGTGTCGAAGCGCTTTTCGACCTGCGCCTGCACATCGGGTTCGCGGGTCAGGTGCAGCTCGATCAGCGGCTGCCCTTCCAGGCTGAGGTGCAGGCGACTCTGGGTTTCATCAGCTACAAGACGGCTTCCGTTGGGCAAGGCCAGGGCAGTCAGGTCATTCAGATTGGGCATGGGTCGGGCTCACGATAATCGTCGACAGTTCAACCATGTGACGTGAGCCGGGGCAGGAAATTTAAGTGAAGTCACGAATGACGCGACCTGCGGCGTCATTCAGGGTTTGGGCACCGGCACCACCGCAATCTTGTACGGATCGAAAATCTTCAGCATCTGCCCATTGTCCCGCAACCCTTGCAGCAACTTGCCGAACACCTCGCCGCTGATGGGCGCGGCCGGACGCAGGATCGCGTAGTGGTGATACACCTGATCGATGCGTTGAGACACCAGCAGCTGATCGGCCACCTGCTCGTTGCGTAGCAGGTAATCGCTCAGGTAGGAACGCGTCACCAAGGCAATGTCTGCCCGCCCACGCAGCACCATCAGCAGGTTGCTGTCATGGGAATAGGTCAGCGTGGCGTCGTAGTTCTGCGCGAGGAATTTCGGGTCGGCATTGAAGTTGGCGAACTCGTAGTGATAACCGCTGAACAGCGCCAGACGCTTGCCGGTGAGGTCGGCAAAATAGCTTTGCTGACGATCGGGCTCGCGTTGTGCGACGAAAATCTCGGCGTCTTCAAGGCCCATGTCGACGCTGGTGTGGGGAATGTCCTTCCAGCCCCAATCCGGGTTCTCGAAAATGGCCATGTCGACTCGACCTTGCTTGAAATCACCGAAACGCCGGGGAATCGAGGTGGGTACCAAAACAAACTGATAGGTGCTCTGCAATTGATTCAAGGCTTCCACCAATTGCGGCAGCAGGCCAGTGTCGGCCCCGGATTCCGGGCGCACGGTATACGGCGGGAAATGTGCGGCACCGACCCGCACCAGTTGTGCTGCCTGGGACGGCAATACCCAGACTGCCACGAGCGACGCCAGCAAAAGCCGCGTGGCCGTTCTAATTGGCGAAGACATCAATACAACCCACTCCCCAAAAAATACCCATCAATGCATTCAAGCTAGGCGGTTTCGGCCACTTAGCCAGTTTCATGCTGATTCATGACAACTTGTTACTTTTCTTCGAGGACAAGAATCAATGCTTCATCGGCCAATTGATCGAGGCTCATGCTGCCGCCGGCACGAAACCAGGTGGTGGTCCAGGACAACGCACCCGTTAGAAAACGACGCGTGATGAACACATCCCCACGGATAAAACCGGCGTCCTTGGCTTCACCCAACACTTGTAGCCAAAGCGCTTCATAAATATCGCGCAGCGCCAGCACCTGCACCTGCCCGTCTTCGGACAGCGAACGCCATTCGTACACCAACACCGCCATTGCCTCGCCGCTGCCGCCCATGATCGACTGCAATTCGCAGCGAATCAGCGCCAGCACCCGCTCGCGCACATTGCCGGCTTCGGCCAGGGCGGCGTGCATTAAAGCCGTGTTGTAGCGAATGGTCTCTTCCATCACCGCCCGCAGGATTTCGTCCTTGCTTTTGAAGTGATGAAAAATGCTGCCCGACTGAATGCCCACGGCGCCGGCCAGATCGCGTACCGTGGTGCGTTCATAACCTTTGTTGCGGAACAGGTGGGCCGCCACTTGCAGCAGTTTGCCGCGGGCGCTGTCGGGGTCGGTCAATTGGCCGTTGTCGACCAATTCGCGCATGACCCCCAGGGCTTTTTGCTCGTCCACCCATTCTCTCCTACAGTCGATCAATCAAATGCGCCACCCGCCGCTAAAACAGCGGGGTTGCGCGGGCAATTTAAGCTGGCGACGGCAACCAAGCAAGCGCTCGGGCAGAAGATATTTCAGCGATTTACAAACCAAGCGCTTGCTTGGTAGTCTCGACGCACTTCTATCGGAGGTGGTTATGGAAACGACTGCGCCAGAAACGATTCGCATCGGATGCGCCAGCGCGTTCTGGGGCGACACTTCGACCGCCGCCGCGCAACTGGTGCACGGTGGGCGTCTGGACTATCTGGTCTTCGACTATTTGGCCGAGATCACGATGTCGATCATGGCCGGCGCACGGATGAAAGATCCGCAGGCAGGCTATGCGGGCGACTTCATCGAAGTCCTCAGCCCATTGCTGGGGCAACTCGCCGAACAAAAAATCCGCGTCATCAGCAATGCCGGCGGGGTCAATCCACAGGCCTGCGCCGCGGCCTTGCAAGCGGCCTGTGACAAGGCCGGGGTGGCACTGAAAATCGCCGTGTTGCTGGGCGACGACCTGCAACCGCAGTTCAAACTGCTGAGCAACAGCGGCCTGCATGAAATGTTCAGCGGCGCGCCCTTGCCGCCGATGTGCGTCTCGACCAACGCCTACCTCGGCGCCCCGGGCATTGTCGAAGCCCTTCGATTGGGTGCCGACATCGTCATTACCGGGCGCGTCGTCGACAGCGCCGTGGTCAGTGCCGCGCTGGTGCATGAATTCGGCTGGTCCTGGCATGACTACGACAAACTGGCCCAGGCTGCATTGGCCGGGCACATCATCGAATGTGGCGCCCAGTGCACCGGCGGTAATTTCACTGATTGGCGCGACGTGCCCGATTACGAACACATCGGTTTCCCCATCGTCGAAGTCAGCGCCGACAGCCAGTTCATCGTCAGCAAACCCGAGGGTTCTGGCGGCCTTGTCACGCCGCTGACCGTCGGCGAACAGATGCTCTATGAAATCGGCAACCCCCAGGCTTATCTGCTGCCTGACGTGGTCTGCGATTTCACCCAGGTCAAACTCGTGCAACAAGGTAAGAACGCGGTTCAGGTGCACGGCGCGAAAGGCTTGCCGCCCACCGATCAGTACAAGGTCAGCGCGACCTACCCGGACGGTTTCCGCTGCACCGCCAGTTGCCTGATCGCCGGGATCGATGCAGTGGCCAAGGCGGAACGGGTCAGCCAGGCGATCATCAACAAGACCTCGGACATCTTCAGCCAGCGCGGCTGGGCGCCCTACAGCGAAGTGAACATCGAACTCCTGGGCAGCGAGGCCACTTACGGCCCCCACGGCCAACGCCAGGACAGCCGCGAAGTGGTGATCAAACTCGCGGTGCGTCATCCGAACAAACAGGCACTGATTGTGTTCTCCCGGGAAATCGCCCAGGCCGCCACCGGCATGGCGCCGGGGCTGACCGGGATTGTCGGTGGACGGCCGACGGTGTATCCGCTGATCCGGCTGTTCTCGTTCCTCATCGACAAAACCGCCTGCACGCTGGAAATTGATCTACAGGGCCAGCGCCACCCGTGCGCCCTGCCCGCCGTCGATGTGCTCGACCCGGATGACTTGCCCGTTACGTTCGACCCGCCGCAACCCACAGGCCGCGCCGATGCCAGCGTGGCCCTGATCAAACTCGCCGTCGCGCGCTCCGGCGACAAGGGCAATCACAGCAACATCGGCGTCATGGCCCGTGAGGCCGAGTACCTGCCATGGATCGCCGAGGCCCTGACGCCCGAGGTGATGGTCGACTGGATGAGCCATGTCCTTGATCCGATCCACGGACGTGTCGAGCGTTGGTATTTACCCGGCACCCACAGTTTCAATTTTCTCCTGGAGAACGCCCTAGGCGGCGGTGGCGTGGCCAGCCTGCGAATCGATCCGCAAGGCAAAGCCTTCGCCCAGCAGTTGCTGGACATCCAGATTCCGGTGCCCCAGGGCATCGCCGACCAGGTCAACTAGAGGACTGTCGCCATGGCCTACGATTCGATTTTCAAAGCCGATGTTTTTGCAGGCCAAACCATCATCGTCACCGGTGGCGGCAGCGGCATCGGCCGGTGCACCGCCCATGAGCTCGCGGCACTCGGCGCTCATGTGCTGCTGGTCGGGCGCAAGGCCGACAAGTTGAAAAGCGTCGCCGCCGAGATTACCGAAGACGGTGGCAAGGCGGATTGGGCCACCTGCGATATTCGTGAAGAGGAAGCGGTCAAGCATCTGGTCAGCGAGCTGATTCGCAAACACGGCCCGATTCATGGGCTGGTCAACAATGCTGGTGGCCAATACCCGTCGCCGCTGGCCTCGATCAATCAGAAAGGTTTCGAAACCGTGATGCGCACCAACCTGGTGGGCGGTTTTCTGATGGCCCGGGAAGTGTTCAATCAATCGATGAGTAAACACGGCGGCGCCATCGTCAACATGCTCGCCGACATGTGGGGCGGCATGCCCGGCATGGGCCACTCGGGCGCAGCGCGCTCGGGCATGGACAACCTCACCAAGACCGCTGCCTTCGAATGGGGTTATGCCGGGGTGCGGGTCAACGCGGTGGCGCCGGGTTGGGTGGCCTCGAGCGGCATGGACACCTACGAAGGTGCGTTCAAAGCGGTGATTCCGACCTTGCGCGAGCACGTGCCGCTCAAGCGCATCGGCACGGAATCCGAAGTCAGCGCGGCGATCGTTTTCCTGCTCAGCCCAGCGGCGGCATTCATCAGCGGTAGCACGCTGCGCATCGACGGCGCGGCGAGCCTCGGCGGTCGGGCGTGGCCGATTCACAAGGCGACGAACAGTGAGTCGTACAACGGTTTTCATCGCGCCTACTTGCCCGATGTGCTCAAGGACAAGGAATAAGTCATGCCGGTCATCCAGTCCCAAGTAGACCCGTTCAGCGAACAGTTCGCCCAGAACCGCTCGGCCCTGCTGGTCGGCATCGAGCAGATTCGTCAGCTCGAACAAAACCTGCTGAACAAGGCCGCGGAAGCCAAACCCAAGTTCGACAAGCGCGGCCAGTTGCTGCCCCGTGAACGCCTCAATCTGCTGCTTGACCCCGGCGCGCCGTTCCTCGAACTGGCGAGCCTGGCCGGCTACAAACTGCACGACGACAAGGACGGCAGCTCGGCCGGTGGCGGCTTGATCGCCGGGATCGGCTACGTGTCCGGCGTGCGGGTGCTGGTGGTGGCGAACAACAGCGCAATCAAGGGCGGGACCATTTCCCCCAGCGGCCTGAAAAAGTCCCTGCGCCTGCAACAGATCGCCATGGAGAACAAACTGCCGGTGATCACCCTCGCCGAGAGCGGCGGCGCCAATCTCAATTACGCAGCCGAGATTTTCGTCGAAGGCGCGCGCAGCTTTGCCAATCAGGCGCGGATGTCGGCCATGGGGCTGCCGCAGATCACCGTGGTCCACGGCTCAGCCACAGCGGGCGGGGCTTATCAGCCGGGGCTCTCGGATTATGTAGTGGTGGTGCGTGGCAAGGCGAAGCTGTTTCTGGCCGGCCCGCCGCTGCTCAAGGCCGCGACCGGAGAAGTCGCCACCGATGAAGAACTGGGCGGCGCCGAGATGCACGCGCAAACCGCCGGCACCGCCGAATACCTGGCCGAGAATGATGCCGATGGCGTGCGCCAAGTGCGCGAGATCATCAGCCTGCTGTCGTGGAATGCACGGCTGCCGGTAGCCCCCGCCCGCTACTGGGAAGACCCGCTCTACCCGATCGACGAGCTGCTCGGGCTGATTCCCGACGACCCGAAAAAGCCCTATGACGTGCGCGAAATCATCGCGCGGATTGCCGACGGTTCGAGCTTCCTCGAGTTCAAGGGTGAGTTCGATCAGCAGACCATCTGCGGGCATTTGCACATTCAGGGCCGCGCCTGCGGATTTATTGGCAACAACGGCCCGATCACGCCCAGGGGGGCGAGCAAGGCGGCGCAGTTCATTCAGCTGTGTGACCAGAGCCGGACGCCGCTGCTGTTTTTCCATAACACCACCGGGTTCATGGTCGGCACCGAGTCGGAACAGCAAGGCGTAATCAAGCACGGCGCGAAGATGATTCAAGCGGTGGCCAACGCCCGGGTGCCCAAGCTCACCATCGTGGTCGGCGGCTCCTATGGCGCCGGCAACTACGCGATGTGCGGCCGAGGCCTCGACCCGCGTTTCATCTTCGCCTGGCCCAACAGCCGCACCGCCGTCATGGGCGGCGCCCAGGCGGGCAAGGTGTTGCGCATCGTCACTGAGGCCAAACAGCTCAAGGACGGTCTGGTACCCGACCCGAAAATGCTCGACATGCTGGAACAGGTCACCGCGCAGAAACTCGACAGCCAGTCCACCGCGCTGTATGGCAGCGCCAGCCTGTGGGACGACGGACTGATCGACCCGCGGGATACCCGGACCTTGCTCGGTTACTTGCTGGACATCTGTCACGAGGCCGAAGTGCGGCCGCTGCAAACCAACAGTTTTGGCGTCGCGAGATTCTGATCGCGGATCACAGGAGAACAATAAAAATGATCTTCACCCAGGAACACGAAGCACTGCGTCGCACGGTCCGCCAATTCGTCGATCACGAGATCAATCCCCATGTCGAAGAATGGGAGAAGGCCGGACGCTTCCCGATCCACGAGATTTTCCGCAAGGCCGGCGACCTCGGCTTGCTGGGGATTTCCAAACCGGAAAAATTCGGTGGGATGGGCCTCGACTACAGCTATTCGATCGTGGCGGCCGAAGAGTTCGGCACGATTCACTGTGGCGGGATCCCGATGTCCATCGGCGTGCAGACCGACATGTGCACGCCTGCCCTCGCCCGTTTCGGCTCCGATGAACTGCGCGAAGAATTCCTCCGTCCCGCGATTACCGGTGAACAGGTCGGTTGCATTGGCGTCTCCGAAGTCGGTGCCGGGTCCGACGTGGCCGGCTTGAAAACCACCGCCCGCAAGGACGGCGACGACTACGTGATCAACGGCAGCAAAATGTGGATCACCAACTCGCCGAGCGCCGACTTCATCTGCCTGCTGGCCAACACCTCCGACGACAAACCGCACGTCAACAAATCGCTGATCATGGTGCCGATGAACACCTCGGGCATCAGTCTCAGTTCGCATCTGGACAAGCTCGGCATGCGCAGTTCGGAAACCGCCCAAGTGTTTTTCGACAACGTGCGCGTGCCGCAGCGCAACCGCATCGGCCATGAAGGCGCGGGCTTCATGATGCAAATGCTGCAATTTCAGGAAGAACGTCTGTTCGGCGCGGCGAACATGATCAAGGGCCTGGAATACTGCGTCGACAGCACCATCGAGTACTGCAAGGAGCGCAAAACCTTCGGCAGCGCGCTGATCGACAATCAGGTCATTCACTTCCGCCTGGCCGAACTGCAGACGGAAATCGAATGCTTGCGAGCGCTGGTCTATCAGGCCACCGAGCAGTACATCAAAGGTCAGGACGTCACACGCCTGGCGTCGATGGCCAAACTCAAGGCCGGGCGACTGGGCCGCGAAGTCAGCGACAGCTGCCTGCAATATTGGGGCGGCATGGGCTTCATGTGGGACAACCCGGTGGCCCGCGCGTACCGAGACGTGCGGCTGGTGTCGATCGGCGGCGGGGCCGACGAAATCATGCTGGGCATCATCTGCAAACTCATGGGCATCCTGCCGGGGAAAAAGAAATGAGCGCCCTGCCGGTTTGCCAGACGTTGCTGCTCGAATCCCATAACGGCGTGCTGCACATCACCCTCAACCGCCCGGAAAGCCGCAACGCCATGAGCTTGCAGATGGTCGCCGAACTGCGTGCGGTACTGGCCGCGGTGCGTGACGATCGAGCCGTTCGTGCGCTGGTGATCGGCGGCGCCGGCGGGCATTTTTGTGCCGGCGGCGACATCAAGGACATGGCCAGTGCCCGCGTTCAAGGCCCGGACGCCTATCGCGATTTGAACCGAGCGTTCGGCGCGCTGCTGCAAGAGGTGCAACACGCGCCGCAAGTAGTCATCACGGTGCTGCAAGGCGCAGTGCTCGGCGGTGGATTGGGGCTGGCGTGCGTCAGCGACGTCGCCCTGGCCGATCACCTGGCGCAGTTCGGCCTGCCGGAAACCAGCCTCGGTCTGTTGCCAGCGCAGATCGCGCCGTTCGTGGTCCAGCGCATCGGCCTGACCCAGGCACGTCGACTGGCACTGACAGCCGCGCGTTTCGATGGCACCCAGGCGCGGCGCATGGGCTTGGTGCATTTCGTCGAGCATGACGCACAAGCCTTGGCCGAACGCCTCGATGAAATCCTCGCCCATGTGTTGTGCTGCGCGCCGGGGGCGAATGCCACGACCAAAAAACTGCTGCTGGCGAGTGCGGGGCAGCCTTCGGACGCTTTGCTGGATGAAGCGGCTGGGTGGTTCAGCGAAGCGGTGACCGGATCTGAAGGGGTCGAGGGGACGATGGCCTTTGTGCAAAAACGAAAACCGGGGTGGGCCTCTTAAAAGCTTCGTCGGAACGTCGCCCGGAGCAAGCCCGCTCCCACATTGAAATGCATTCCAATGTGGGAGCGGGCTTGCTCGCGAAGAGGCCATCACATTCACCGCAAAAACAAAGGGAACGACCCATGCCCGGACTCAGCAAAATCCTCATCGCCAACCGCGGTGAAATCGCCTGCCGCATCCAGCGCACCGCCCACTCCCTGGGCTACCGCACCGTCGCCGTATTCAGCGATGCCGACGCCGACGCCCTGCACGTCCAAATGGCCGACGAAGCGGTCAACATCGGCCCGCCCCAGGTGCAGCAGTCCTACCTGAACATCCCGGCGATTATCGACGCCGCCCGGCGCAGCGGTGCCGACGCGATCCACCCCGGCTACGGCTTCCTCTCGGAAAACGCCGAATTCGCCCTCGCCTGCCAACACGCCGGCATCACCTTCATCGGCCCGAGTCCTGAAGCGATCGAGTTGATGGGCAGCAAGCGCCTGTCGAAACTCGCCATGCTCGAAGCCGGCGTGCCCTGCATCAAAGGCTATCAGGGCGCCGAACAGGACGATGCGACCCTGAGCCGCGAAGCCGAACGCATCGGCTATCCGCTGATGATCAAGGCCAGCGCCGGCGGCGGCGGACGAGGCATGCGCCTGGTGCACAGCGCCGACGATTTGCTGGAACAGCTGCGAACCGCGCGCTCCGAAGCGCTGCACGGGTTTGGCAGCGACGAACTGATCCTCGAACAAGCGCTGATCGATCCGCGTCATGTCGAGGTTCAGGTGTTCGGCGACCAGCACGGCAACCTGATCTATCTCGGGGAGCGCGACTGTTCGATCCAGCGTCGTCACCAGAAAGTCATTGAAGAAGCGCCGTGCCCGGTGATGACCACCGAGTTGCGTCAGGCCATGGGCGAAGCCGCGTTGAAGGCTGGGCGCGCGGTGAATTACGTGGGCGCCGGCACCGTGGAATTTTTGCTGGACGCGCGCGGGCAGTTCTACTTTCTGGAGATGAACACCCGGCTGCAAGTGGAACACCCGGTGACCGAATTGATCACCGGCCTCGATCTGGTGGCCTGGCAGCTGCACGTCGCCGAGGGCCTACCGCTGCCGCTGAGACAGGAAGACGTGCAGCTCAACGGGCATGCCATGGAAGTGCGCTTGTACGCCGAAGATCCGGCCCAGGACTTTTTGCCGCAAACCGGGCGAATCGAGGCGTGGGAGCTTGCGTTGCAAGACGGCGTGCGGATCGATCACGGCTTGATCGAGGGTCAGCACATCAGCCCGTTCTACGATCCGCTGCTGGGCAAGATCATCGCCCATGGCGCGACCCGTGAAGAAGCCCGGCGCAAACTGCTGCGGGCGGTGCAGGACAGCGTGTTACTGGGCGTGCAAAGCAATCAGCGCTTGCTCGCCAGCCTGCTGCAACACCCGCAGTTCATCAGCGGCGAATTCAGCACCGGGTTTATCCCGAGCTGTTTCGCCGACCATCCTTGTCTGCATCCGAGGGTTCCGAGCGCGGAAGAACTGGCCATTGCGGCGGCGTTGTTCTATCACGCCTCGGCGCAGGCTCACCGCGCCCCGCTGGCCGGTTGGCGGAACAACGCCAGCGTGCCCCTGCATTTTCGAATCGGCCTGGAGGATCAGGACTGGCCGGTGGAACTGAACGCAGCGCCTGACTCACCGTACCGCTTGCAAGTCGGCAGCCGAACCCTGGAATTGAAGGTCATTCAGTGCGACGGGCACTGGGCAACACTGATGATCGACGGCATCCGCCAACGCCATGCCTACCGCCTCGCGGCCGGGCAACTCTGGTTGTTCACCCGACCCGGCAGCCTGCGTCTGGTCGATCGGACCCAAGCGTTGGTCAGCAGCCAGGCCAGCGTCAGCTCCGGCACCCTCAAGGCGCCCATGGACGGGGCGATCGTCGACGTACTGGTCAGCGAGGGCAGCCCGGTCAGCAAAGGTCAACTGCTGGTGGTGCTCGAAGCGATGAAAATGGAGCACCCGCTCAAATCAGGGATCGACGGGGTGCTTAAACGCTTGCAGGTGCGGGTCGGCGATCAGGTCAAGAATCGTCAGATTTTGTTGGAGGTCGAATAAGCCGCTAGGCGGATCCGCCGGCTTTGGCTACGCTCAAGCCCTATCAGGACGCGGATACCAGGAACCCTGCGATGCCTCACTGGCTGGTGATCGATCTGGAAGCCACCACCGATGACGGTGGCTGGCCAGTTACGGAAATGGAAATCATCGAAATCGGTGCCACCCTGGTGGACCGAAAAGGGCGCGAAGTGGATTATTTCCAGTGTTTTGTACAGCCATTGCGACGCCCGCTGCTGACGCCGTTTTGCCGGGAGCTGACGCACATCACTCAGGCCAACGTTGACAGAGCGCAGACGCTGAGCGAGGTCTGGCCGTCATTCGAGCAATGGCTCGTGCACCATCAAGCGGAGCTGGAGGGCTGGGCCAGTTGGGGCGATTACGATCGCAAGCAACTGCTTCAGGAATGGCAGCGACTGCGACTGGACAGCGTTCTTGCCAGAGTACCGCACATGAACCTCAAGCAGCGCTTTGCCAAGGCCCGGCGCCTGGAGCGCCCGCTGGGGCTCAACGGTGCGCTGCAACTGACGGGCATGCAGTTCAATGGCCAACAGCATCGGGCACTGGAAGATGCGCGCAATACGGCGCGTCTGTTACCACAGGTTCTCCCCCAGGATAGGTGACGGCGTTCGAGGCCTTGTGCATACTGGCCGGCCATTTTTAGCCCTTTTCGAGGAATCGCCCATGTTTAAAGTCAACGAGTACTTCGACGGCACCGTTAAGTCGATCGCCTTTGGCACCGCTGAAGGTCCTGCGACCATCGGCGTCATGGCTCCGGGCGAATACGAATTCGGCACCAGCCAGCGTGAAATCATGCACGTGGTGACCGGCGCCCTGACCGTCAAGCTGCCTGACAGCACCGATTGGGAAACCTTCGCCGCCGGCAGCCAGTTCAATGTGCCTGCCAACAGCAAGTTCCAGCTGAAAGTGGCCGTCGACACCGCTTACCTGTGCGAATACCGCGGCTAAACCCCCGGGTTTTCACAGCGACAAAAAAATGCCCGGGGCCTTTGGGACCCGGGCATTTTTCATTCCGTGTGTTTATTCCAGGATCGTCACTGGCATGCCGACTTCAAGTTGGCCATTGCTGTCGTTGACCAGGTTCTGCCCGAACATCGCGCCGTCGGCTTCCGAGCGGTATTTCTGCAACGTCGCCAGAGGTTCGCGATCATCGCTGCGCTCGCCAGTTTGCGGGTCGATGGTGGTCAGGATGCAGCGCGAACAGGACTTGACCACGCGGAACTCGACATCGCCGATGCGGATACGCTTCCAGCTGTCTTCGGCGAACGCCTCGCTGCCCTCGATCACCAGATTCGGGCGAAAGCGCAGCATTTCCAGCGGGCGCCCGACCTTTTGCGAGAGGTCTTCCAGAGACGCTTGGCCGATCAGCAACAGCGGGAAGCCGTCGGCGAACGCCACTTGATCGTCGTCCCTGCCGTAACCCGCCTGCGTGGTGCGTGCGCGATCCAGAGGAATTTGCACCAGGCGCGTCGGCTTTCCAATGAACTCGCTGACCCAGGCACCGGCCTTATCACCGGCATCGGGTACGCGCAGACTGTCTTTGAAGATCGTCACGCCGCGCAGTTCAGCGTCGCTGGCGGGTAATGCAATGTCGATGGGGGAGCGGCCAGGAGCACTGAGGGTCAAGCCACCGTCGGCATTCCACAGCGCCGACAACTGGCTCATCTGCCCCACCGCGCGCTGGGTCAGGAAGCGCCCGCTGGCCTCGTCCACGAGCATCCAGCGTCGATCACCGTCCAGACCGAGTTTGTCGAGGCTGACCTGTTGCAGGGACTCGGCCTTGCCGGATTTCAACGGATAACGGTAAAGCGCGCTCAGACGCAACATGGCCAGCTCCCTGGTAGGCAAAAAATGCCACCCTATACGAGCTTGGTCGCCGAATCAAAGGCTGAAAACCAATCTCTGCCTACCCTGTGGGAGATTCTATGTTGCAGGGCAGCCCCTGCAACCTCAGGCCGGTTGGTTGCTCAGGTCATGATCAGGCTGGCAGTTCATCGAGCATCAGACGCTGGCGCACCACGTCGACGAGTTTGTCCGGCTGGAACTTGGAGAGGAAGTTGTCGCAGCCGACCTTCTTGACCATCGAGTCGTTGAAGCTGCCCGACAGCGACGTGTGCAGCACCACGTAAAGGCCGCGCAGGCGCGGGTCGTTGCGGATTTCGGTGGTCAGGCGATAGCCGTCCATTTCCGGCATTTCCGCGTCGGTAAAGACCATCAGCAGCTTGTCGGTCATCGACACGCCCGTATCGGCCCAGGCCTTGAGCATGTTCAGCGCCTTCAAGCCGTCTCTGGCGATGTGCATTTTCACGCCCAACTGGCCCAGGGTATCGCGCAGTTGCGACAGGGCGACGTTGGAGTCGTCCACCAGCAGCACTTCACGACCACGGGCGCGCTCCAGCACCGGGTCGTCGAGTTTCTCGCGCGACACCTTGGCGTTGTACGGCACGATTTCGGCCAGGACTTTTTCGACGTCGATGATTTCCACCAACTGGTCGTCGACCTTGCTGATGGCGGTCAGGTAATGCTGGCGACCGGCGCTGGTGGGCGGCGGCAGAATGGCTTCCCAGTTCATGTTGACGATGCGGTCTACGCCGCCAACCAGGAACGCCTGCACCGAGCGGTTGTACTCAGTGACGATGATCGTACTGGTAGGGCTAGGCACCAGCGGACGCATACCGATGGCCTGGGACAGGTCAATCACCGGCAACGTCTGCCCGCGCAAGTTGACCACGCCGCACACAAACGGATGGCGCTGGGGCATCAGGGTCAGCTTTGGCAGTTGCAACACTTCCTGCACTTTGAAGACGTTGATCGCGAACAATTGCCGACCGGCCAGGCGGAACATGAGAATTTCCAGGCGATTCTCACCCACCAGTTGCGTGCGTTGGTCTACCGTGTCGAGAATGCCGGCCATTAATGTCTCCTGGGCTTGTACTGATGAATTCACTAAAGAGGGTTATCGGCTGTTTTTGCCAGACCTTGACCCTGAGACAAAATGCCACGACCGGGCATTGATGTCACATTAACATCATGCTTTACTGGCGCAGTTACTTCATCTGCTTCATCCCCTGCGGCGCGACCTCGGTTTGCACGTTAGGTTCCCCTGTGTAAGGGATTCCCCTAGTAACAATCAGGCCCAACCTGATATTCGCAATATCCAATAGCCATTAATGTGACGCCATTCTCATTGCATGAACGGAGTCAGGCTTTTGTGTGCGATCGCAGGTAAGTGGCCATCCACCCTCTCGAGTTCCCCAGCCTGCGCCCAGGCCAGCCGGAGCGCGATCTCATGCCGGCACGGCAGCGTCGGGACGCTGGACGTCTTCGTCGACACACACGACATCCCCTCATTTGACATGACGTTGTGGAGATAAGCATGCCGAACACCCCTAAACAGTGGGCTCAGCGTTTACCGGAATTTCTTGTCGAAGCTGAAACACTCCTGGCCAAATCGGAGGAGTGCCTGAGCCATCTGCAGCTCATCAGCAATGACAAGGACGCAATCGATTGCATGCTCAGCAGTCTGCTGAAACTGGCCAGCAGAGCCGACGCTCTGGCGCTGGAAGCGGTGTCCGAATTTTCGCTGCACATCCACGGCTTGCTGAACCACGCCCAAAGCCACATGGAACTGCACGACCAGGCCCTGGGTGCGCTGAAGGACTGCTTTACGTTGATGGCCTGGCAACTCGAACTCATCGATCAGACCACCGGCCAACTCAGTCTGGATGACAGTGAACAGACTTCCCTGATTGAAGCCTTTGCGTCTCAGCTCGGACAAAGTCATTTTCAGTTAGCGGTTAATTCCAAACCGTTCACGCTCGTTTCCTATTCTGAGCGGCAGGCTTAACTCTTCCGATTACTAGGTCGTGTTGCGTATTCTTATTGCCATGATGCCGCTCATTAACTTGAGTGCGCTCATGTCGCAATTGAATATTTCATACCTGTCAACGACAGTTCGATACAAATAATTATCCCACCCATAAAACTTTTTCCATTGTGGAACTATCGTCCAGAACTTCAATTCCTGACCAAACAGACATATATAGCGAACGCGACCGACGGTATCTTAAGTGGTATTATGCCGACCTTTAGTTGACGCTAATTAATGGCAAAGTGATTCCAGATGACAGCCGTCCGATAAGTTGGAGGCTGTAGTTCCAACCCTGGACAGCACGGCTAAAGACGAGTCACTACAGATTTTCAGACAGAGACCCGTCAACCACGATGGCCGGTCTGCCCGCAGCGAACATCCATTGGCTCCATCCGCTATGTACGCCAGTCTCAAGTCAATCACCCTATGGCCACCCTCCCAAACAAACGCGCGACGGTTCACGCTTTTACTGTGTACCAGCTCGGCACTTGGCAGCTTGCTGGCCTTCAGCCTGTCTGTCCCACTGCCGGTCAGCGTGCTGATACTCAATTTGGCGGCACTCGCCTGCGTCTGGGTGCAACATTGCCTCTCGCGCAAGTCGATAAAATTTCAGCCGCAAGAGCTGGCCGATCGTCTGCTGGAAGTACAGGAAAACGAACGTCACCGGCTCAGTCGTGAATTGCATGACGACATCGGCCAGTTGCTGACCGCTGCAAAACTTCAAAGTGAATGGCTCAAACGCCGGATGCCTGAAGACATGCAAAGCCAGTGCTCGGTGCTCTGCGACACACTGGACGAAACCCTGGCCAAGGTTCGTGATGTCTCGGCCATTCTTAATCCCAGGCAGTTGGCCAGTCTCGGGCTGGAAGCCAGTTTGCGTGCGCATCTGCTCAAGACGCTGGTCAATACATCGATGCACTGGAGCCTGGAATGCCATCAACGCTTGACCGGCATACCGGAAGAAATGGCGGTGGCCGCCTTTCGAATCACCCAGGAAGCGGTGACCAATATTCTGCGCCACGCCGAAGCGAACAACCTGTTGATCCGCCTGCAACGCACGCCCCAGGGTTTGGCGCTGTTGATCAGCGACGACGGCCTGGGATTCGCGCCATCCGCAGACCCCGGTCGAGAGGGACAACGCGGGATGGCCGGGATGGTGGAACGGATCGATCAACTGGGCGGTACCCTGGTCGTGACCAGCGAGCCGGGCAAAGGCACTCAAATCGAAGCACTCTTTCCCTGGGCGCCCCGTGCGCTCGAACGGGCCAGTACGAAAAAGGTTATGCATTGACTTGTAACTTACTTCTGGTGGATGACCACTCGCTTATCAGGGCAGGCGTGCGCGCTCTGGTGCTGGATATTCCCGGCTACGCGGTCATTGGTGAGGCCAATGACGGATCGCAGCTACTCGAGATGGTCGAGAAGCTGTCCCCTGACATCGTACTGCTGGATATCTCCATGAAGGAGACCGGCGGCCTTGAAGCCTTGCAGCGACTCAAGCGGGTCCGCCCGCAAAGCAAGGTGCTGATCCTGTCGATGCACACCGACCCGGCACTGATCATGCAGGCGCTTGAGTCCGGTGCTCATGGCTATTTGCTCAAAGACACCACGGCCACCGAGCTGGAACATGCCCTGGAGGCCTTGCGCAATAACGAACGCTACCTGAGCCCGGCCATTGCCCACACAGTCATCAACCAGGCACTGATCCGCAACCAGAAGCATCAGCCCGAGCCTGCGGACTCGCACAACCTGACGGCTCGTCAGCTGGAAATCCTGCGGCTGATTGTTCGCGGCAAATCCACCCGGGAAATCGCCAATGGCCTGGGCCTCAGCATCAAAACCGTTGAAACCCACCGCTCGCAGATCATGAAGCGACTGCAGATCTTCGACGTGGCCGGCCTGGTGCTGTTTGCCGTGCGTGAGCAAATCATCAGTCTGGACGACTGACCGTTTTCGAAGCGCTCAGCAGTGGCGAGTTCTGCGGCAAATGCACGCGCAATGCCGCTGGACGCGCCGAGAATCGCAGGTTCTCGCTCTCGATAGGTTCGCCATCCAGATTGATGTAGAGGCCTTCCGCAACCTTGATCTCGACCCATGGCAGGCGAGCTCGCACAAACATGTTGTCGATGCCGAAGCCATCGGCCAGCAGCGTTTTCAACGTACCGACCACTTCCTGCGGCGCCGGCAAAATGCTGATATCCAGCAGCCCATCGTCAGCCAGCGCCTCCGGGCACAGTACATGACCACCGCCAGCCTGCCGGCCATTGCCGATACCCAATGCCAAAAGCTCACCACTCCATTGAAAGTCCGGCCCCTGCAACTCGCCGTAGGCGGCATGCAGTTCGCTGAAGCGCGATAACCCGGTGAACAGATAAGCCGCGCCCCCGAGGACCTTCTTCAAGTCTTCCGAGGTATTTGCCGTGACCTGACTGCCAAAACCGCCGGTGGCCATGTTCAGAAAGATTTGACCGCCCACCTCGCCCAGATCGATCGCGTGCGGCGCGGCCTCCAGAAGGTCCAGCGCCAGAGCGGGTTCAAGCGGCACGCCGGCAGCGCGCGCAAAATCGTTGGCGGTGCCCAGCGGCATCAGCACCAGGCTGGCCTGCGTCGAATGCGCAGCCATGGCCTCGGCGATATCACGCAAGGTGCCATCACCACCACCGGCAATCAGTTGCGTATAGCCCGCGCTCAACGCTTCTTCCACCAGCCGCTGCGCGTCACCCGCCTCCCAGGTCAGTCGGACGGCCAACTCCCAGCCCTGCTTGCGTTTAACGTCGACGGCCGCGCGGACCTCCTCGTTGAGCGCCTGCTTGCCATGCAGAATCAACAGCGCTTTGCGCTCACTCATTATTGTCGCTCCCATGTCTGGACTCTGTATGGGAGATGTGGACCTCACCACCGCCTATAAAAGTCGCAAGGATTTGAATTTTTTTGACCCGTGCAGCCTTGTGGTCCTACAGCGCGGGGAATTTTCTTACAAGATGTGCGGAATCGGCTCAATTGACCAACCTTGGCGATTGGTACACCTTGGTGTCCGCGGCATCAGTCATCAACATTAAATACACAGGGATGTGCAAACCATGAGTAGACCTTCTTCAAGGGCCCCACGAAGCGCTATCAACAAGAGTGTCGGCCAACCAAAGGGCTTTAAGGCAAGGAGCGTCTAGTCCATGCAAAGTCATGACATCAGGTTGCCGATCAGTCAGGTCGCGCCATTGGCAGAAAATCGCGCCAATAATCAGACTGAATTCAATAACAGCGCAAAGCCCGCCGGAGGAATTGATATGGAACCTCGCGTCATTGAACTCGAGACACACCTCAAATACATCCGAAGAGACATGGAAGAGGTCCGTGGCGATGTTAAATCCATCAAACACAGACTGGCCTATTCTGCGGGTGGAACAGCCGTGGTCCTGGGGCTGCTGGGCTGGGTCGCCAACAGCCGCTTTGATCAGGTCGTGTCACTTCTGGTTCGTTAAATGCTAGCCATGAACGCAAGCTCCGGCACGATCGACCGGGCTTGCGTGGCAAGAACTTTCACCAGAATCAGCTCAGGACTTCGCTCAGCGGAATGAAGTTCACATCATCGCCTTCGATCAACGTGCGGTCTTCCAGTACTTCAACCAGACCATCGGCCCAGGCCGCACTGCGAAGCACCCCGGAGCTCTGATTCTTGTAGATGATTGCCCGACCATTCTCCAGGCGTCCACGCAAATACTCTCGGCGATTCCCAGCCTTCGGCCAGTCGAACCCTGCAGGCACCTGAAACTTTAATGGCTCGACCTCCTTCACACCCTGGCGGCGCAAAAGATAGGGTCTGGCCAGTAAGGCAAATGTAACCAGCGTCGACGCAGGGTTGCCGGGCAAACCGATCACGGGGACGCTGCGAAAATGACCGAACGTCAGCGGCTTGCCGGGCTTGATGGCGAGTTTCCACAGGGTCAATTCGCCCTCTTCGCGCAAGGCAATGCCCAGAAAATCGGCCTCTCCCACCGACACGCCGCCGGTAGAAAGGATCAAGTCGACATCCTTCAACTCGCCAAGGCGGGCACGAGTGGTTGCTAAATCATCGGGAAGAATACCGGCATCGATCACTTCACAGCCCAAGCGTTGCAACCAACTGCACAGCAACACACGATTACTGTTGTAAATCTGACCCGGCCCGAGGGGCTGGCCCGGCTCTATCAACTCATCTCCGGTTGACAGGACTGCAACACTAACCTTGCGAACCACGTTCAGCTCAGCACATCCCAGCGACGCCGCCAGACCCTGCTCAATAGGTCCCAGGCGGGTGCCCGCCGGCAAAACAAGTTCGCCGACGGTGGTTTCCTGGCCTTGCGGACGAATATTTTGACCTGGGGTCATCGTCTCGATAAAACGGACGCGCTCGTCAGCCTGGACCTCGGCGTTCTCCTGCATCTCGACGCAATCGGCACCTGCCGGTACAGGCGCGCCGGTAAAGATCCGGGCGCAGGTACCTGGCTTCAACGGTTCGGGTGCCTGGCCGGCAAAAATCTTCTGACTGACCACCAAGGGTTCGCCCATCCAGTCAGCGATGCGCAAGGCATACCCGTCCATGGCACTGTTCGGCCAGGGCGGCAGATCAAGCGTCGAGACCAGATCATCGGCCAGTATGCGACCCTGAACCTGCGCCAACGGCAAGCGCTCACGCTCACCTATCGTTGATGCATCAGCCATTTCCAGCAAACGCGCCAGCGCCACTTCGACAGCCATCAAGCTGCCGGTTTTGCCAGGCTTACCCACGGGATTCACAGGGTGCCGCCAGCTTCAGGTGAGCCACGAAATTGCAGGGACGGTGCCGCGAATCCAGCTGTTCAGCGAGGATGCCATCCCAGCCAGTGCGCACAGCGTTGGTCGAACCCGGCAAGCAGCAGACCAGCGTGCCATTGGCCAAACCCGCGAGGGCCCGGGATTGAACAGTTGAAGTGCCGATGTCTGCGACCGAAATTTGCCGGAACAACTCGCCGAAACCATCGACCTGCTTGTCCAGCAGGCAACTCACCGCTTCCGGCGTGCTGTCGCGGCCCGTGAACCCGGTACCGCCGGTGATCAACACCACTTGCACGACGTCATCGGCAATCCAGTTGGCGACTTGCGCGCGAATTTTGTAGAGATCATCTTTAAGCAAAACCCGAGCGGCCAGGTTATGGCCGGCAGCGCTCAAGCGGTCGACGAAAAGTTGTCCTGACGTATCGGTTTCCAGGGTGCGGGTATCGCTGACAGTCAACACCGCGATGTTGAGCGGCGCGAAAGGTACATCAGCCTTGGCTTTCATAGGCTCGTCCAGTTGTAGGATAAACAGCCCGGTGTTATATCACAGCGCCTCATTTTTTCGCCGCCCCCATGGAGACGTGCCATGACCTCGAATACACATTTGCCACCCTGCTCCATTCTGCTCCTGGCAGGTGGCCGAGGCCAACGCATGGGTGGCCAGGATAAGGGTTTGCTGGAATGGCATGGCGAGCCGCTGATTGGGCATCTGCATCGCAAGACCCGCGAGCTGAGCGATGACCTGATCATCTCCTGCAACAGGAACCTGGAAAAATACGCGCCTTATGCCGACCAGTTGGTCCATGACGACGAAGGCGACTTCCCGGGCCCCATGGCCGGTATCCGCGCAGGCCTGAAGGCCGCCCGCCACCCCTTCCTGCTGGTATTGCCGTGCGATGTGCCGCGTATCGATGCAGCCCTGCTTCACAGCATGCGTGAAGCCGCTCGTCAGCATCCGGACAAACCGCTGATGCTGCGCCATAACGAACACTGGGAGCCGTTGCTGTGCATTATCCCGGTGGCGCTCTCGGCTGAGTTCGAAAGTGCCTGGAATGACGGCGAACGCAGTCCGGGGCGCCTCATGCGCAAATTGAGCGCTACCGCCCTGCAATGCCCCGATAACGATCCTCGACTGGCCAACCTCAACACGCCAGAGCTGTTAAGTGAACACAACACTGTGTCAGACTGACACGAGAAGGAACTTGCGCGCGTTGCACACGTCTCAAGCTCAGTAATCAAAAGAATTCATATTCGGAGACACACTCATGACTCAACGGACCCTCGCCACTTTCATGCTCGCACTGGGCCTCGCGACCCTCGCCGGTTGCGCATCGCCTACAGTGATCACCTTGAATGACGGTCGCGAAATCCAGGCCGTCGACGCGCCAAAATACGATGAAGAATCGGGTTTCTACCAGTTCGAACAACTGGACGGCAAAGAAACCCGCATCAACAAGGATCAGGTTCGTACCGTTAAAGAGTTGTAATCTTTACGGCACCCACCGGATACAGAAAAGCCCGCTTGATGCGGGCTTTTTCGTGCCTGCAGCACTGTGATCACCATTGCAGGGTGATAGTGCTCTCGAATTCACGTTGCTGGCCTGTGACCGGGTCGACAAACCGCAATCCCTGAGCCAGCAGCTTCAAGGGATTGGCATAGTCGTCCTCGACATCCTTGAGCACCTGCGGGTAGAACGGGTCGTTGCAGATACTGGCGCCCAAAGCGGTCATATGCACTCGTAACTGATGTTTCTTGCCGGTCACTGGATAAAGTCCATAACGCCAGAGATCGCCATTCCTCTCACGAACCTCGACTGCCGTCTCGGTGTTGCTGGCACCCGGACCTTCCTGCATGCGAAAGAATGGCTCGCCATCGACCAGCCGACTTTTATGAACCAGTGGAAAGGTGAGTTCAGGCAATGCACGGGCGATTGCTTCGTAGCGTTTTTCGATATTCCGTGTAGGAAATAATGACTGGTATGCCGAGCGACTCTCAGGGTTCGCCGAAAACAACACCAGTCCTGCCGTATGCCGATCGATACGATGCAAAGGCACAAGATGCGGGTTATCCAGTCGACGGATCAACCGGCGCAACAACGTCTGTTCCACGTATTCGCCAGCCGGCGTCACGGGCAGAAAATGCGGCTTGTCCGCCACCACCAGGTGTTCGTCGGCGTACAGGATCGATTCGACCACTGGGATCGGTTTTTCGTCCGGCACCTCACGGAAGTAATGAATCCGCAGGCCTTCCTTGTAACGCAGATCAAGAGCAATCGGTTGACCGTGCCCGTCTAGCACGCGACCGCGAGCAATTCGGTCCAGCCATTGTTCTCGACCGATAGCGCTGAAATGTTCACACAAACAATCGAGCACGGTCTGCCACGGCCCCGGCGGCAAGTAGAGCGTGCTGGCCTGGTTGTGTGCAGCAGAAAAAGATGAAGTGGACATACGAACGCTCTGACCCTCAATGCAGGGCAGCATTATCCAACAGCGGCCGGAACGAACCTAGTAGAGAATCCTCACGCCGGTATCTGCGCGCGCGCCGCCGCCTCGGTGAACTCCTTGAGCCAGCGCAGCACATCGACCGCTTCCCAGCGGCCTGGATCATAGAGCGCATACAACAAGCCCTGATAACCCACGACATCGAGCTGGCGGTGATAACCCGCGCGCTGGAACAATGCTTCGATTTCGGCAAAACAGGTGTTGAAGTGCAGTTTGTTGAAGGGTGTTTTTCCTTCCGTGACCAGACCATCCAGACGCAATTCGAGGACCGCCTCGCGTACCACGTCCGCCGACATCCGGTTCACGCTGTTCTTCAATTGTTCGACATTGACCACGATGTATCCCTCTCACGCCCGAAACTGCCTGCTCGAACCTGAAAGCCAGGGGCGAAAGGCAACAAAACGAATAACTGTATGCGCATACAGTATCCGAAGAGCATCGGTTAAGCCAAGGGGATCATTCGCAAAGTTCGACAGACGGGACATCGCTACTCGAAAAGCCGCTTAACGCAAAAACGCTACCACCTCGTCGGCACTGAATGGCCAGCCCAGCTCAGCACCGGTATCAACCCGCCGTAGCACCGGGATACGCAGGCTGTAAGCCTCAAACCACGTTTCATCGTCAGCGATATCTACCAACTCCACCAGCAGACCGCGTTCGACAAACTCCATCAGCATGGCTTCGGCCAATTCACAGAGATGGCACCCAAGGGTACCGAACAGCTGACATTCAGGAGGCATGATCGCTCACCCTAAAAAATTAAGAGACTATTCTAGGCCTGCCCCGAAAAGCCGTCGAGCCGTTGAATTTTCTGTCGTGCAACACAACCCGAAAGGGCGGCGGCAAAACCCTGATGCATATCAGTGGCTCTGGATACGATTTACGCGATGCTCAGTTTTTTACCTCTACGCTTGAGTAGCCAACACCCACCACCGGAGTTTTTCGTGTTTGCCAACCTCTTGATCATTCTCGCCTCCTCCCTGGTGGTGATTGCACTGTTCCAGCGCCTGCGTTTACCACCAGTGCTGGGCTATCTGTGCGTAGGACTGATGATCGGGCCGACGGCGTTCAACTGGGTGAATGAAAGCGAAGAGTTGCCCGATCTTGCCGAGTTGGGCGTGGTGTTTCTGCTGTTCTCTCTTGGACTGGAGTTCTCCCTGTCGAAGATGATCGCATTGCGTCGGGTGGTGTTCGGCCTTGGCAGCCTGCAAGTGTTGGTGTCCGGGATGTTGATGGGGGCACTGCTGATGCTGTTCGGCATGCCCACGACACCTGCCCTTTTACTCGGCGCCGGACTGTCTCTGTCTTCCACCGCCATTGTCAGCAAGGAGCTGAGCAGCCTCGGCGAAATTTTCAGCAGCCACGGCCAGAATGCCATCGCCGTGCTGCTATTCCAGGATGTGGTGGCGGTGTTGCTGCTGACCCTGGTGCCGGTGTTCGCCGGCAACAGCGATCAGGCTTGGTATTGGGCATTGCCGTTGACGCTGGGCAAGACCCTGGTGCTGTTCGGTGGCTTGCTGCTGGCCAGTCGATGGTTGCTGCCCCGCCTGTTCCATGAAGTCGCCGCTGCCCGCTCCCCGGAGCTGTTCGTGCTGTTGGCGCTGGTCATCGTTTTGCTGACCGCGTGGCTGACTCACTTGCTCGGTCTCTCCCCTGCCCTGGGTGCATTTCTCGCTGGCATGCTGCTGGGGGAAAGCCACTACCGGCATCAGATCGAGGCGGATATCCGCCCGTTCCGCGACATCTTGCTCGGGTTGTTTTTCGTCAGCATCGGCATGCTGATCGACTTGCAGCTGTTTGCCAGCCACGGCCTGCTGCTGCTCGGTCTGACGCTTGGGTTACTGCTCATCAAAGGCACCGTGGTCGCGCTGCTGGTCAAATGGCGTGGCAGCGACAGCGAAACCGCCTGGCGCAGTGGTCTGGCATTGGCTCAGGGTGGCGAGTTCTGCTTTGCCTTGATGGCGCAGATGCAGCAAAACAAGTTGATGCCCCTCGACTTCGGAGGTCTTCTGCTGGCCGCGACATTCTGCTCGATGCTGGTGACGCCGTTGCTGCTGCGCGCCGCCCCCCACGTTGCGACACGCCTGCATCGCAAGCCCAACGAAGAAGTAAAACTGGCAGAAATCAGCGCGCTCAACGCCGGCTTGCACAACCACGTCGTGATTTGTGGCTACGGTCGCGTGGGTCAGTCAATCGGCCGCGCGCTGCGCAATGCGCTGCAACCTTACCTTGCGCTAGACACCGATCCGGTGCGTGTCCAGGAAGCCGCCGTAAGTGAAACCTGTGTGCACTACGGTGACTCGCGGCGTGGTGAGCTGCTGCTGGCAGTGGGTCTGGCGCGCGCCAGGCTGCTGGTGATTGCCGTGGACCAGACCGACATTGCGCTACTGATTCTCCAAGAGGCGCGCCGATTGAACTCGAAGATTCCGATCCTTGTACGCACTCGAGACGACAGTCAACTGGCCGAGTTGAAAGCGGCAGGCGCCAGCGAAGTCGTGCCCGAGCTGCTGGAGTCGAGCCTGATGCTCGCCTCCCACGCACTGATCATGCTGGGTTTACCCGCGCATCAGGTACAGGAGCGGGCCGACCAGATACGTCATGACCGCTATCGTCTGCTGCACGGTTTTTATCCCGGGAGCGACGATGAAGAAAAGTGAGTCAGTCCTGGCTTACTGCGCCGATCTTGTGCACCGACAAGTCCGCGCCGTAATACTCCTCTTCCTGGCTCAGGCGCAGACCATGCAACGCTTTGATCACGCCATACACCACAAAACCACCCAACAGCGCCACGATCACACCCAGCGAAGTGCCGATCACCTGACTGATCAGGCTCACCCCCCCCAGACCACCCAATGCGCTCTGGCCGAAAATGCCGCAGGCAATTCCACCCCAGACACCGCACAAACCATGCAACGGCCAGACACCCAGCACATCGTCGATGCGCCATTTGACTTGAGCCGCGGTGAAGCACCAGACGAACAGGGCCCCGGCGATTACACCCGTGACCAGCGCGCCCACCGGATGCATCAGGTCGGAACCGGCGCAGATCGCCACCAACCCGGCCAGTGGGCCGTTATGCAGAAACCCCGGGTCATTGCGTCCGACGATCAGTGCCGCCACGGTGCCGCCGACCATGGCCATCAGCGAGTTCACCGCGACCAATCCGCTGACGCCTTGCAGCGTTTGTGCGCTCATGACGTTGAAGCCGAACCAGCCGACGATCAGGATCCACGAACCCAATGCCAGAAAGGGAATGCTCGACGGTGCGAACGCCACCAGCCGCCCTTCGCGATAACGCCCCTGCCTTGGTCCGAGCAACAACACCGCCGCGAGCGCCAGCCATCCGCCCATGGCGTGGACCACGACCGAGCCCGCGAAGTCATGGAAGCTGGCGCCAAACTGCTCCAGCAACCAGGCCTGCAACCCGAAGTTGCCGTTCCAGATCATGCCTTCAAAGAAGGGATAGATGAACGCCACGATCAGCGCCGTCGCACACAACTGAGGGACGAATCTGGCGCGCTCGGCAATGCCTCCGGAAATGATCGCCGGAATCGCCGCCGCAAAGGTCAACAGAAAGAAAAACTTCACCAGCCCGTAGCCATGATCCGCGTTGATCACCGCCGCCGGTTGCATAAAGGTGACCCCGTAGGAAATCCAATAGCCTATAAAGAAGTAGGCCAGAGTCGAAATGGCGAAGTCGCTGAGGATCTTCGACAAGGCGTTGACCTGATTCTTCTGTCGAACCGTGCCGACTTCAAGAAAGGCAAAACCGGCGTGCATGGCCAGAACCATGACCGCACCGATAAGGATGAACAACGTGTTGGAGCTATGGACCAGACTGTCCACAGCGCTTTGCAGATTTTCCATGGGGTTGGCAGACCTGAAGGCTAAAAAAGCACCAAAGCGGTTCACGCAGAGAGCTTGTGCACCAAGTTGCGGCCCGCAGGATCAAGGCATTGATCCCGATGAACCGCTTTGGCGCACAAGGCTGAAACCCTGACGCGAGTTTCGATTGTTTGAATCAGGGTTTTCCTGAAATCATGCCCGGCAACAGCGCAACGGCGCGGGCTGATGCACCATGGCATAGCAAAAGTTGTACCAGTCATTTGTACTGAACCTTCACACAAGGCTCATACTCGAACGCTTCAGAAGCCACTTACGGAGATCACCAATGGCCAGCATCAAAGCAAAGACTGCTCAAGAAATCCTGATGAACGACTTTCAGACTCTGGTCAGCGACACCGAACGGTTGCTGGAACACACCGCAACCCTGGCCGGCGATCAGGCCGATGAGCTGCGCAGCCAGATCCACGACAGTCTGCTGCGTGCCCGCGAAACCCTGAAGCTGACCGAGGATTCCTTGCGCGAACGCGGCCAGGCAGCCGTTACCGCTGCCGAAGATTACGTGCAGACCAATCCATGGCAATCGGTCGGGATCGCGGCAGGCGTCGGTTTTCTGATTGGCCTGCTGGCCACTCGGCGCTGATATGTCTATCGGTGAATCCAGCTCGTCCGCGACGGGCACAAGCTCCTCATCGCGGCGCCTGGGTGCCGCTTTTCTTGGACTGTTGCACAGCCATGTCGAACTGTTCGGCATCGAGTTGCAGGAACAAAAAGCGCGCACTGTAAGCCTGCTGCTGTTTGCAGGCCTGGCGCTGGTCTTTGCGCTGCTGTTGCTGGTGGGATTGTCGACGCTGGTGCTGATCCTGTTTTGGGACACCTACCGTCTGCCAGCAATCATCGGGCTTTGCGTGTTCTACACCTTGGCTGCAATTTTCTGTGCCATGCGCCTGAAAGCGGCGATTTTCGATGAGTCCTCGCCGTTCCACGGCACTCTGGAAGAATTGGCCAATGATAGGGAGCGTCTGCTGCCATGAGCCTGCCTGAACTGCCCCATAACAGCTCGCGCACCGAAATGCGCAAGGCGTTGATACGCCTGCGCATGGAAATGCATCGCCAGGAAATCCGTCACGAATCCGCGCAACTGCTGCAACCCTTGCAGCGGGTACGCGGAATGACGCAAAACCTGCATGACGGCTTCGGCATCAAGCACGCCCCGCTCTGGGGCATGGCGGCCGTGACGCTGCTCGGTTTCCTGACCGGTAAAGGCGCCAAGAGCGGCGGTACCAGCAGCCTGACCCGGCTGGTTCGCCTGGGTACAACGCTGGGGCCCTTGATCAAACTGGTCATGCAGGGTTCTTCGCGCAAAGACTGAATAGCCACTATCTGGCTGCATTCTTGCAACACCACCGGGATTAACCTCTTTATCGAGGGGTTCAATCCTGTGTGCCTACCCGGTGAACAGGTCAATCCAAAAACAAGACCTTACTAAGGAGGCCTCGTGATCGACGGGCAACCGCTCGCCTGCTTTCAGCCATTTATCGATACCGCCACGGGCCGTATTGCGGGTGTGGAAGCGCTGGGTCGACTGCGACAGGCCAACGGTCAACTGGCTTCGGTGGGGCCGTTGTTCGCCGACCCGCGAACGCCCGCCATCGCCCTTCGTCGTCTTGACCGGCAGATCCGCGATAACGCTCTGAGCCGTTTGCATGAAGCGCCATCGGACTGGTTTCTGAGCCTGAACATATCACCGCGATGGATCAACCGGTTACGGCCGGACCAGGCTCTACCGAGCCTCAAGCAATTGAGCCGTCACACTGTCGACCCGCAACGCATCGTCTTCGAGATCACCGAACTGGGGGGCGACATCCAGCGCCTGGCCGACGTCGTGGCACGCTATCGACACGCCGGGGCACGGATCGCCATCGATGATTTCGGTGCCGGTTACTCGCAACTTGATCGGGTGCTGGCCCTGCAACCGGACATTCTCAAGCTCGATATGCGACTGTTCCAGGCTGCGGCATTGGGCGGCCCCAGTAGCGACGTGGTGAAAGCCCTGGCGCAAATGGCCGAGAAAACCGGGTGCTGGATCATTGCCGAAGGGGTGGAAACCGAAGATCAGCTGAATTTCGCCCTGGAGTGCGGCTCGCGCTACGTACAGGGGTTTCTGTTCGCCCGGGCGCAGGAGGACTACTTCGCCACCGACGCCTTTGTCGAACGTTTCGCGCAACTACGCCAGCGTTATGTTCAGCATAAACTGGGCGAACGCGGTCGACTGATGATCATGCGCCAGCAACTCTGCGAGTTGATGGCCATCTTGCAAGCCTGGGCCCTCGCCCGTGCGCCACTGAACGCCTTACCACAACTGCAGGCGTTTCCCTGGCTGTTGCGCTTCTATCAATGCGACCGTCACGGCACCCAGTTGACGCCCAATCTGGAATGGCGCAATGACGGCTGGGAGGCCGACAACCGCTACCTGGGTCATAACTGGTCGTGGCGGCCCTATTTCTATCACTTGCTGGCCGAAGGCTGGGAAGAGCGGCGCCTGACGCTGTCCACGACCTACCGCGATGCCACCAGCAATCAATACTGCCTTACAGCCGGGCAATTTTTCGACAACGGCGAGCGACTGCTGCTCATCGACATCGACGCCGCGGGTCTCTAGTTCCGCTTGCAGGCGCAGGCACGAACCCGGAAGCTAGAGGCTCAGTCACCTGACGGAGAGTCCAGCCTTGGATTGGCAAACCCTGCTTACCCGCGAACGCCTCGGAAAGCCTCTGCACAGCCCGGAAGAACTCGGCCGCAGCCCTTTCCACAAAGACCACGACCGCATCATTTTCTCGGGTGCTTTTCGCCGCCTCGGGCGCAAGACTCAGGTTCATCCGGTCACCAGCAACGATCACATCCACACGCGCCTGACCCATTCGCTGGAAGTCAGTTGCGTCGGTCGATCGCTGGGCATGCGCGTCGGTGAAACCATTCGAAGCGCCCTGCCCGACTGGTGCGAACCGAGCGACCTGGGGATGGTGGTGCAATCGGCCTGCCTGGCCCATGACATCGGCAATCCGCCCTTCGGGCATTCCGGCGAAGACGCGATCCGTCACTGGTTCCAGCAGGCCGCCGGCCGTGGCTGGCTGGACGCCATGAGCGAAGTCGAACGCAACGACTTCCTGAATTTCGAAGGCAACGCCCAAGGCTTCCGGGTGCTCACCCAGCTTGAGTACCATCAATTCGACGGCGGCACCCGGCTGACCTACGCAACGCTGGGCACCTATCTGAAATACCCGTGGACGGCAAAGCACGCCGATTCATTGGGCTACAAGAAGCACAAGTTCGGCTGCTATCAGAGCGAACTGCCGCTGTTGGAGCAGATCGCCAACAAACTCGGCCTGCCACAACTGGAAGAACAGCGCTGGGCGCGTCATCCGCTGGTGTATCTGATGGAGGCCGCCGACGACATCTGTTACGCGCTGATCGATCTGGAAGATGGCCTGGAAATGGACCTGTTGGAGTACGCCGAAGTCGAGTCTTTGCTGCTCAACCTGGTGGGTGATGATCTCCCGGAAACCTATCGCCAACTGGGCCCAATGGATTCGCGTCGGCGCAAACTGGCAATCCTGCGAGGCAAGGCCATCGAACACCTGACCAATGCCGCCGCCCGGGCCTTCGTCGAGCAACAGGACTCGCTGCTGGCCGGCACGCTGCCCGGTGATCTGGTGGAGCACATGCATGGTCCGGCCAAGCGCTGCGTCTTGAATGCCAAAGACATGGCACGCAAAAAGATCTTCCAGGACAAGCGCAAGACGCTGCACGAAATCGGCGCTTACACCACCCTCGAAATCCTCCTCAACGCGTTCTGCGGCGCGGCACTGGAACAACACAACGGTCGAACACCGTCCTTCAAGAGCCGGCGCATCCTCGACCTGCTAGGCAACAATGCGCCCGATCCTCATGGTCCTTTACACACTTCGTTCCTGAGAATGATCGACTTCATCGCCGGTATGACTGACAGCTATGCCAGTCAAATGGCGCTGGAAATGACCGGTCGCTCAAGCCACGGATGACAATGCATCGATCAGCCGCGTCAGGGCCTCCTGACAGGCTGATCGTCGTCCTGCGCATTTCTCGTTCCAATCCGCGCGTCAACAGAATCGCCCTACACCCAGTGCAGAGCGGACTGATCGAATGAACGGTCTGATCGCGAAATAATCACGCGCCCTCTGCTCGACAGATGAAACATGAAAAATCCTATGTCTGAACACGATTGGCGCATCTTGCTGGTGGAGGACCATCCTTTCCAGCTCAAGGCAACCCAATGCCTGCTGGAGAGTTACGGCTTCACTCAACTGACCGCCACTGACAGCGCCGAAGCCGCCTTGCAGCAAATGCTCAAGGCGTCGCAACCCTTCGACATCCTTCTGTGCGATCAATGCCTGCCCGACCTTCCCGGTCTGGATCTGATCGAATACGCCAGCCAGCGAGGAATGATCAGACAAGCCATTTTGCTGAGTAGTCTGACATCCATTGAACTGGACGGTCTTGAAAGAATGGCCGAAGAGCACGGGCTGCCTTTGTTGGGTTATTTGATCAAGCCCCTGAAACAATCAGACTTTAGAAACTTATTGACCTTGGCCTCACTATAAAAACACTCCAACAAAGACACACTAAAACACATTTAAACACCTATCTAATACATTTCAAATCAACCTCCCCAACTCGCCAAACACACATACAACACCCTCACTGATCCTCATGCAAAACCTAGTTGATCCGTAGTCCGATTCTTCTTCCACTGTAGGAATTATCTTATATTGCTACTACAGGCCTGTCAGTTCATGCCCCCCTCAACTATCTGAGCTAAGGTGCGCGCTTTATTTGAGCGCGTATGGGACTTGATTATGAACTCCGTTTTTATTGTCGACGATCACCCCGTCATCCGTCTTGCCGTCCGAATGTTGCTCGAACATGAGGGTTACAAAGTCGTCGGCGAAACTGATAATGGGGTCGATGCCATGCAGATGGTTCGTGAATGCATGCCCGACCTGGTCATTCTTGACATCAGCATCCCCAAACTGGATGGGCTGGAAGTTCTCTCCCGTTTCAACGCAATGAGTACCCCCCTAAAAACCCTGGTGTTAACGGCCCAGTGCCCGACACTTTTCGGTATTCGCTGCATGCAATCCGGCGCGTCCGGGTATGTATGCAAACAGGAAGACCTTAGTGAACTGGTGAGCGCAATTAAAGCGGTACTATCAGGTTACAACTATTTCCCCAGCCAGGCCTTGAATCCTGTCCGTGCTGACGATGAGCGATACGCCGACCTCGAACTGTTCAAGTCAGTCAACGACCGAGAGTTGATGGTATTGCAACTTTTTGCCCAAGGCCGCACTAACAAGGAAATTGCCAAGGGCATGTTCCTGAGCAACAAGACTGTCAGCACCTACAAAAAACGCCTCATGCAAAAACTCAAGGCCAAATCGCTCGTTGAACTCATTGATATGGCAAAACGCAACGCGCTAGTGTGAGAAACAGGATGCCCAGTCGTTTAATGGATTATCTAATACCGCTGGCCGCGGGTTTATGCCTGAGCACCTCAGCGCACGCGGCACAGATGGCGAGCGAGCATTACACCCTGCTCAGTCGTTCAATGAACGGACACATGGAAGTCCAACTGGATAAATCGCAACAACAATGGCTTAACAATAAACGCGATTTGATTCTGGGCACCTCTGCCCCCGACTACCCTCCTTTCGACCTGACCCTCAGCGGCCGCGACTACGAAGGTTTCACTGCTGATTATGCGGGCATCCTGGGCAAGGCCACCGGACTGCCAGTCAAGGTCCAGCGCTACGTTTCCCGGGGAGACGCGATCGAGGCCCTGGAAAAAGGCGAGGTCGACATGCTCGGCAGCGCCAATGGTTTTGAAGCCCGCAATGCCGACATCGTGCTGTCCTTGCCCTATGCCGTGGATCAACCGGTTCTGGTGACACGGGAAGGCGAAACCAGATCCCTGAGCGACGGCCTCGCCGGGCTGCGCCTGAGCATGGTGTATCACTACTTGCCGCTGGACGAAGTCAAAGCCCTGTACCCGAAAGCGATCATCACTTCCTACCCCTCCTACCAGAATGCAATCAATGCGGTGGCTTTCGACCAGGCCGATGTTTTTCTGGGCGATACCATTTCAACCCATTACATAATCAACAAGGGGTATCTGAACAACATCCGCATGGCCAACTTCGGTAAACACGAGGCCCACGGTTTCAGCTTTGCCGTGCATAAGGGCAACCCGGCTCTGCTCGGGATCATCAACGCCATCCTCAAAGCGACCCCTGGCAGCGAGCGAGAAAACATCGCCAAACGCTGGAGTGCGGGCAGTGACATTCTTCTCACCGATCAGAAACTGCAACTCACCGACCGTGAACAACGCTGGCTGGCGCAACATCCTGTCGTGCGCGTCGTGGTCAACGAAGCGTTGGCGCCGCTGACTTTTTTCGACAGCGACGGCAACTTTCGGGGCGTATCCGCCGATTTGCTCGAGCTGATCAGATTGCGCACCGGTTTGCGCTTCGAGATCCATCGCAGCCGTAACGATGACGAGATGATCGAGCAGGTCAACAACCATCAGGCCGACCTGATTGCCGCTCTGCTCCCCAGTGCCCAACGTGAAACGATGCTGAACTTCAGCCGTCCTTATCTGGAAAACTCCGTTGTCCTGCTCACTCGCAAAGCGGCCGACAGCCCGTCGAACCTGACGCAACTCACGGACAAGCGCCTGGCCATCGCCCAAGGCAATCCAATGGTGGCTTACCTGCGCCGCGAGTTCCCGCGAATCCATCTGATCGAAACGCCGGACACCTTCAGTGCCGTGGAATTGCTCGCCGAGGGTCAGGCTGAAGGGACGGTGAGCTCATTGGTGATTGCCAACTATTTCATCTCATCGCGAATCTTCGAGCACACACTTCAAATCAGCACCACCATCGGCACCCGGCAAGCCGCGTTCTCCCTGGCGACCGGGCGCGACGCCAAAGAGCTGGGTTCGATCCTCGACAAGGCACTGCTGAGCATCGCGCCGGAAGAGCTGGGCATAATCAACAGCCGCTGGCGAGGCTACTCATCGGCCTCTCAAAGTACCTGGCGCAACTTTCACCGGTTGTTCTATCAAATCGTTCTGGGTGTCGGCGTGCTGCTGCTGATGTCCATGACCTGGAACGCTTACATGCGTCGCCAGATCAATCAGCGCCTGGCCGCCGAGCTCGCCCTGAACGACCAACTCGAATTCATGGGATCGCTGGTCAACGGCACGCCTCATCCCATCTACGTGCGTGATCGCCAGGGCTTGCTGCAAAGCTGTAACGACAGTTATCTGGAGGTCTTCTGCGCCAAACGCGAAGACGTGATTGGTAAAAACGTCACGCAGGGCAGCATGAGCAACTCATTTGAAGCGCAGGAATACCAGGCGGATTACCAACGCGTCGTGGCCGAAGGGACCCCGTTGATTCTCGACCGGCCTTTGCATATCGGTGGCCGCACGCTGACGATTTATCACTGGATACTTCCCTACCGGGACTCCAGTGGTGAAGTACAAGGCATCATTGGCGGCTGGATCGACATCAGCGAGCGGCGACAACTGTTCGATGACCTGCGTGCCGCGAAAGAGCGTGCGGATGAAGCCAACCGTGCCAAAAGCACCTTTCTGGCGACCATGAGCCATGAGATCCGCACGCCGATGAACGCCATCATCGGCATGCTCGAGCTGACCCTCAAGCGTATCGATCACAGCCACCCGGATCGCCCGGCCATTGACGTGGCCTACCACTCGGCGAAAGACCTGCTGAACCTGATCGGGGACATTCTTGATATTGCGCGAATTGAATCAGGACGACTGAGCCTGAGCCCGGAGCGCGTCAACCTGAAAGAAACCGTGGCGTCGGTGGTACGGATCTTCGACGGTCTGGCCCGCCAGAAAAATCTGCGCCTGCGGCTGGACTTCAACCCGGCAACGCCCCCCTCCGATGTCCTGCTGGACCCGATGCGCTTCAAGCAGGTGCTGTCCAACCTCGTCAGCAACGCCATCAAGTTTACCGAACAGGGTCAGGTCCGGATCGTGGTCGAGCTGCATCCGACCGACGAACCCGACCGGGTGCTGTTGCAGTTGCAGGTTGAGGACAGCGGGGTCGGGATCAGCGAACAGGATCAACGGCGTTTGTTCGAGCCTTTCGCCCAGGCCGATCATTCCGGGCAGGCGACCAGAGGCGGCGCGGGGCTTGGTCTGGTGATCAGCCGCAATCTGTGCGAGATGATGGGTGGCAACCTGCAGTTGAGCAGCCAGGCCGGCATCGGCACTCAGGTCCGGATCTCAATGAACCTTGCAACACTGCCAGCCGAGCGGGTGTCGAAAACCGCTGAACCATCCCTCCACACGACCTTGGCTGTACTGAACGTCCTGGTGGTCGACGACCATCCCGCCAATCGTTTGCTCATGTGCCAGCAACTAGAGTTCCTGGGACATCGCTCCAGCGCCGCACCGGATGGCGAAGCGGGGTTGAAGGCCTGGAAGGAAGAGGTGTTCGATCTGGTGATCGTCGATTGCAACATGCCGATCATGGATGGATACGAACTGGCTCGCACCATTCGCCAACATGAACAGCAAACGCAGTGCCGGGCTTGTACCGTGCTGGGCTTCACCGCCAACGCCCAACCGGAAGAAATACAACGCTGCAAACAAGC
Source organism: Pseudomonas sp. LBUM1669 (assembly GCF_059695705.1). Classification (NCBI taxonomy): domain Bacteria; kingdom Pseudomonadati; phylum Pseudomonadota; class Gammaproteobacteria; order Pseudomonadales; family Pseudomonadaceae; genus Pseudomonas; species Pseudomonas sp. LBUM1669. Next base: position 4,447,514 of record NZ_CP166784.1, read on the forward strand.
CGGAATGGACGACTGCCTGTTCAAACCCCTCAGCCTGACAGCCTTGAGTCAATGGGTTGAAGGCGTTGCGCCGGCGGTCCGCGCCCCGGCCTTCAGCCTTGAAGGGCTGCATCTGTTAACGGGTGGCAGCCCGACACTGGACCAGCGCCTGTTGTCCGAACTGCTGAACAGCAACCGTCTGGATCGGCAAGAGTTGCTGGCGTTGTCCCCCACAGAAGATCGGCAGGCTTTCATCGAGGTGGCCCACAAAATCAAGGGTGCTGCGCGAATCGTCCAGGCTTGCCGATTGATCGACAGCTGCGAGGCACTGGAAAACGCTTGTCATGACAAGTTCCACCCTGACGTAGTCGTCAATTGCACCAAGGCCATGGACCGCGCGATGGTCGAACTGGAGCACGCATTAAAGCAACAGATAGGTCACAACGAGAAAAGCAGAATGATGGAGCCTTAACTATGCTTGGACGCTGAGCAGTGTGTTAACCATCATGGAGAGAACAGCAATGCCCAGCCCACTGCGCCCGGATCAACGCCGGTTTCCCCTGCACATCCATATCAGTGTGATGTTCACCTTCCTGTTATTGCTGACCGGCGTGGTGCTGGGCATTTTCAACTACGGACAAACCACGCAGATCATTCTTTCGAGCAGTGAAAAGCTCTTCAATCGCATCGAGCAGGATGTCCGCCTGGACCTGCAAGGCACCTATGAACCGATTCGCCATCTGCTGAGCCTGCTGGCGGACTACCCAGCGACCCGCGCACCGAACCTGGAACAGCGACTGGCGTTGCTTCAGCCCTTCAGCCAATCGCTCAAGGACAATCCCAACCTGGCATCGTTGTATCTGGGCTACGACAACGGTGACTTCTTCATGGTTCGCCCCCTGCGGACCACTGCCCTGAGAACCGTGCTGAAAGCCCCTGACACCGCGGCGTTTCAAGTCTGGAGCATCGAGCACAGCAGCAGTGGTCAGATCCGCTCTCAATTCCTGTTTTTTGATCAATCCCTGACACTCATCAACCGTCAGGACAATCCCGACGAAACCTACGATCCCCGCGCCCGCGCCTGGTTCTCCAGCGCGCGCGGCGATATGGATCAGATCACCACCGAACCCTACGTTTTTTTCTCCACCCACAACGTCGGCACCACCCTGGCCCGGCGCAGTGGTGAAAACGCGGTGATGGGCACCGACCTGACCCTGGCCGAATTGTCGGCCACCCTGGCCAAACATGTGGTGACACCCCATACCGAAATCGTGCTGTTCGATGCCCAGGGCAATGCAGTCGCCTACCCCGACAGCAGCAAACTGATAATCGACGACCAGACCGCTCGCCTGAACAAGGCTGCCGACCTCAGCCCCGGCCTCGATGCCCTGCTCTCCAATCCTCCTGCCGGCAATCGGCTGGACGCCGCCGGTCGTCAATGGATCGTGGCACGCAGCAGCATGACGGAGGGCGGCCCCCAGGGACTGCAACTGGCGTTGCTGGTGCCGGAGGACGAATTGCTCGCCGATGCTTACCGCATGCGTTGGCAAGGCGCGCTGATTACCCTGGCGACATTGCTGCTATGCCTGCCCGTGGGATGGTTGACCTCCAGAGTCTTGGTCAAGCCCCTGCGCGCGCTGGTGCAGGAAGCCGATGCAGTGCGCAGTTTCAATTTCAACTTTCCGATCGGCCGCAGTTCGCCGGTGCTTGAAATTGACCAACTGAGCGTGTCGATGGCGCGGATGAAGGACACCCTCGGCAGTTTTTTCCAGATCACCGATAGCCTGAGCGCCGAGACCCGTTTTGCGCCGTTGCTGCAGCGGGTGCTGTTTGAAACCGTGAAAATCGGGCAAGCCCACGCCGGTCTGATTTACCTGCGCGAACGTGACAGCGATCGCGTGGAGCCCCAGGGTCTGGTCATCAATGGCACGTCACAGGCATTACCTACGTTTGATGTTCAAGGACATGAACTCCAGGATCCACTGAGCCCCAAGTGGTTGCAGCAGTTGTCGAGTGCCGACAATATCGTGACCAATCTGGGTTTCGAACAGGCGGGGGATTTACAGAAGGTGATGCTCGCGCTGGAATGTCCCCGGGTGCACCTGATCGGCATCCGTTTGCACAATCGGCACGACGAAACCGTGGGCCTGCTGATCCTGCTTTTGACCGACAGCGGCACGCAAAGCGACCTGGAAAAACTGCGCCCGGACCGCATAGCGTTTCTCCAGGCCGTATCCGGCGCCGCTGCCGTGAGCATTGAGAGCCAACGCCTGCAAGCCAAACAGAAACAACTGCTGGACGCCTTCATTCAACTGCTGGCCGGCGCGATCGATGCCAAGAGCCCTTATACCGGAGGTCACTGCCAGCGAGTGCCGGAGCTGACCCTGATGCTTGCCCAGGCGGCTGCCGCCAGTCAGGCCCCGGCCTTCAGCGACTACCAACCCACCGAAGATGAGTGGGAAGCCCTGCACATTGCAGCCTGGCTGCACGACTGCGGAAAGGTCACTACGCCTGAATACGTGGTCGACAAAGCCACCAAGCTGGAGACCCTGAACGACCGCATTCATGAAATCCGCACCCGTTTCGAAGTCCTCAAGCGCGATGCCTGGATCAACTATTGGCAGGCCATCGCCCTGGGTGGTGACGAGCAGCACCTGGCCCAAGTGCGCAATGCCAACCTGGCCGGGCTGGATGATGATTTCACCTTCGTCGCCCGCTGCAATCTGGGCGCAGAGGCCATGGCCGAGGCCGATCTGCAACGGCTGCGCAGCATTGCCCAGCGCAACTGGACCCGAACCCTGGACGATCGAATCGGCGTGTCCTGGGAAGAAAACCGTCGCCAGGCACGAACCCCGGCACCGACCTTGCCGGTCAGCGAGCCGCTGTTGGCGGATAAACCCGAGCACGTGTTCGAGCGCGCCGAAAGCGAGCTGATTCCGGAAGATAATCCCTGGGGTTTCAAGCTCGATGTGCCGCGCTACAAATACAACCGGGGCGAGCTCTACAACCTGAGCATCTCCCGAGGCACGCTGACCCGCGAGGAGCGTTACATCATCAATCACCACATGGTGCAGACGATCCTGATGCTCAGCCACTTGCCCTTCCCCGGCCACCTCAACAACGTCGCGGAAATCGCCGGCGGCCACCACGAGAAAATGGATGGCACCGGCTACCCCAAACAGTTGAAGCGCGAAGAAATGAGCCTGCCGGCACGGATGATGGCGATTGCCGATATTTTCGAGGCGCTGACCGCCGCCGATCGCCCTTACAAAAAGGCCAAAACCTTGAGCGAGGCGCTGGGCATCATGGCCACCATGTGCCGTGACGCCCATATCGATCCGGAGTTGTTCGGCTTGTTCATCAACGCCGGCATCTATATGCAGTACGCCGATCGATTTCTCGATCCACGCCAGATCGATGCGGTCGACACGTCAAGCCTGTTGCTCAAGGCCGGCTTGAGGGTGTGATCAGCAATCGGTCAGACGCAGGAAAATCGCCGCCAGTTGCTCGATACCGGCCTGATCGTCAGCGGTAAACCGCGCCAGACTCGGGCTGTCGAGGTCCAGCACGCCGATCAGGCGACCGTCCTTGACCAGCGGCACGACCAGCTCGCTGTTCGAGGCGCTGTCGCAGGCAATGTGCCCGGGGAACGCGTGAACGTCTTCGACCCGCTGGGTCTGCAAGGTCGTCGCCGCCGTACCGCACACGCCGCGACCGAACGGAATCCGCACACAGGCGATCTGCCCCTGAAACGGGCCAAGCACCAGTTCTTCGTTGCGATTGAGGTAGAAACCGGCCCAGTTCAAGTCGTCGAGCTGGCTATACAGGAACGCCGAAAACTGCGCGGCATTGGCGATAAAGTCACGCTCGTCCGCCAGTAACGACTCCAACTGCGCCCATAACATGCCGTAACCGTCCAGGCCTTGGCCGCTCTTCTGTAAATCGATCATGCTTTGTGCTCCAACAGCTTCAGCCCCACCCAATAGCGGGCAAATTGATACGCGCAGCGTCCATTGCGGTTGCCCCGGCCCGTAGCCCAGCGCACGGCGAGGATGTCCAGCTGTTCGTTACGCTGCCACTCAAGGCCGGATTTTCCGGCCAATTGCCCAATCCAGTGCTCGACGACGTCAAGGAAGTGCTCTTGAGTAAACGGATAGAACGACAGCCACAATCCAAAACGGTCCGACAGCGCGATCTTGTCTTCTACCGCCTCGCTGGGATGCAGTTCGCCGTCGACCCGTTTCCAGTTTTCGTTATCGCTTTCCTTCTCCGGCACCAGGTGGCGACGGTTGGAGGTGGCGTACAGCAAGACGTTATCCGGCGCCTGTTCGAGCGAGCCGTCGAGCACGCTCTTGAGCACGCGGTAGTCGCCTTCGCCCGACTCAAACGACAGGTCATCGCAGAACAGCACGAAACGCTGAGGCAGCCTGGCGATTTGTTCGACCACGCGCGGCAGGTCCGCAAGGTGATCGCGCTCGATCTCGATCAACCGCAGGCCGGCCTTGGCGTGCTCGGCCAGCAACGCGCGAACCAGCGACGATTTGCCGGTGCCGCGCGAGCCCCAGAGCAGTGCGTGGTTGGCGGGCATGCCATCGAGGAACTGCTGGGTATTTCGCCCCAGTTGCTCCACTTGTCGATCGACACCGATCAGGTCGGACAACCGTGTGTCGAGGCTGACATGCAGCGGCAGCAGAAAACCGCTGCGGCCCTCGCGTTGCCAGCGCGCGGCCAGGCATTGCGTCCAGTCGATGGCTTGCCGAGGTGCAGGCAAAAGCGGTTCGATACGGGCCAGGACCGCATCGGCGCGTTCAAGAAAAGCATTCAATCGGGAATCCACGTCTTCTCCTCGGGCACGTTCACAGTGATGATGGCATTACAGCGACGCAACACAGCATTCGGCGCCCGGTTCATCCCTTGTTGCACAAGGGCTCGCGAGAACATCGGTATCCATGCATGATCGACTATGCTTGAGCAGCGAAGGGAAACGGAAGTGGTTCAACACCCCATGGATATCAAGTTCACCCACCGGCTGTCATACAAGCAAGCCAGGCTGACCGTGCTTGTCGGTTTCATTCTGGGCACGCTGCTCAGTTTGCTGCAAATAGGCATCGATTATGCCAGCGAAGACGCCTCCATCAACCGCGAAATACTGTCTTTGCTGGAAATCAGCCATAACCCCGCGTCCCGCATCGCCTACAACATCGACGCCGAACTCTCCCAGGAACTGACCATGGGCCTGTTGCGCTCACCGGCGATCGTCGGTGCGCAACTGACTGACAACAACGGCACCGTCCTGGCCAGCGTCAAACGCCCGACCCTGCAAAGCAACTATCGGATGATCAGCGACTTCCTGTTCGGCGCCAACCGCCAGTTTGAAGACCGCCTCTACCTCGACCACTTGCCGAACGAATCCCTCGGCACCTTGCGACTGGAAGTCGATACCTATGCCTTCGGCAGCCGATTCCTGCGCCGGGCCGAGGTAACGCTGCTCAACGGCTTCGCTCGCAGCCTGATCCTGACCGGCATCCTGTTGGCGCTGTTCTACGTGATGCTGACGAAACCGCTGGTGCGGGTCATCCGCGAACTCAGCGGGCGCGATCCGCGCAGCGCGGAACCGACCTGGCTGGAATATCCGAGCGGGCATAAAAACGATGAAATCGGTGTATTGGTCAAAGTGGCCAACCAGCAGTTTGAAAACATCGCCACCGAAATCCAGCAGCGACGCAACGCCGAAAACCGCCTGACCGACTACCTCGGGCAACTGGAAAACATCGTCTCGGCCCGCACCGCGGAGCTCAAGGCGATCAATGCCCGGCTCAGCCAATCCAACCAGGAGCTGGAAGTCGCGCGAAGTACCGCTCTGGATATGGCCGAAGCACGTTCGGTGTTCCTCGCCAATATGAGCCATGAAATACGCACGCCGCTCAACGGCCTGTTGGGCATGATCGCGCTCTCGCTGGACGGCCCGCTCAATGCCGAACAACAGCAACAACTGTCCATCGCCCATGACTCGGGCAAAGTGCTGGTGGAACTGCTCAACGATATTCTCGACCTGTCGAAATTCGATGCCGGCCAGCTCGAGCTCGAACACATTCCGTTCGACCTCGGGTCACTGATCGAAGACACCGCCAACCTGCTATCGCAGAACGCCGCGCCCAGCGTCGAGTTGACCTGCCTGATCGATCCGCACTTTCCGGCGTTGGTGCTGGGGGATCCGACCCGCGTCCGGCAGATCGTCAGCAACCTGTTGTCCAACGCCCTCAAGTTCACCCGTTTCGGTCGCGTCGATGTGCGTCTTTCAACCTTTGAAGATGGCGTCAGAATCGAAGTCTGCGACACCGGTATCGGGATTGCCCAGGATGCGCAGGTCAAAATCTTCCAGCCTTTCACGCAGGCCGGCGCCGGCATTACCCGCCAATTTGGCGGCACCGGGCTGGGCCTGGCGCTGACCTATAACCTCTGCGAAGCCATGCAGGGGCGGCTGACCATCAGCTCGGAAGCGGGTTTCGGCAGCCAGTTCTGCGCCGACCTGCCGTTGCCCTGCCACACCCGGGCCATCCCCCCGCAGCCGTTACCGGGCAAGGTCATTGCCATCACCGCGGCCAACAGCGGCCTGGCGGAACTGTTGAAAAACCTGTTGCCCGGCTGGGGGCTCGACTATCAGCAACGGTCCATCGATGACTCGTTCATCGGCCTCGACCCGGACGTGCTAATCACCGACTGCCCCGAATGCCTGTTTGGCCTGCGCCCGACCCTCGACGCGCCTATCTTGCTGGTGACTGCCTATGGCAGCTTCATGCCCAGCGAAGAAGCGAGCGCCCTGGCGCCCCTGCAACAACAGGCACGTCCTTTGGCGCGCAATGCGCTTTACCAGACATTGCGCCGGGTGCTGCTGCCTGAAAGCAACCTGATCAACGGTGCCCGGGTCGAAACCCTTACCCCCCAACGGCGCGGACGTGTCCTGCTGGTCGAGGACAACCCGGTCAATCAATTGGTGGCCAAGGGCATGCTCGGCAAACTCGGTTGCGAGGTGATTGTCGCCGCTCACGGTGCCGAAGCCCTGGATCAGCTTGAGCACAGCGAGTTCGATCTGGTGCTGATGGACTGCAACATGCCGGTGATGGATGGCTATGAAGCCAGCCGACAAATCCGTCGCAGCGGGCGCTGGCCACAATTGCCGATCGTGGCCTTGACCGCCAACGCCATGTCCGAGGAACGCGAACGCTGCCGTGTGGCTGGCATGAGCGATTACCTGGCCAAGCCCTTTCGCCGAGAAGAACTGGCCGCCCTGCTCGACCTGTGGATACCGACTACGACAGCGCTTTGATTTGCCCCAGCAGGTGATCGAGACCGTCGCGCAGATCGTTCAGGCGATCCAGATCGACGCCGCTGTCGCACAGCAACCGGGCCTTGAGCGGCCCGACCTGATCACGCAAGGCCTTGCCGGTCGGCGAAAGACTCAGGTGCACTTCTCGCTCATCGCGCGCCGAACGCTGGCGCTGCACCAGTTGCAGCTGCTCAAGGCGCTTGAGCAACGGCGTCAGGGTGCCGGAGTCCAGCGCCAGGCGTTCGCCCAGCGCCTTGACCGTCGGCTGCTCCGGCGCCGCCTCCTGCCATTCCCACAACACCAGCATCGCCAGGTATTGCGGATAGGTCAGGCCCAGTTGATCGAGCATTGGCTTGTAGGCGCGGATCACCGCGCGAGAAGCGGCGTACAGCTTGAAGCAGAGCTGGTTGTCGAGCTGCAGCGAATCGACAGACAGGGTGTTCATTTGAGCAGGGCTTCGATCTCGCGGCTCAGGTCCTGCGGCTTGGTCGCCGGAGCGAAGCGTTTGACCAAATGGCCGTCCTTGCCGATCAGGAACTTGGTGAAGTTCCATTTGATGCCCTGGGAGCCGAGCACGCCCGGTGCGCGTTTTTTCAACTGCACAAACAGCGGATGAGCGCCGGCACCATTGACGTCAATCTTCTTGAACAGGGGGAAGCTGACACCGAAGTTCAACTCGCAGAACTCGGAAATCGCCCCTTCGTTACCCGGTTCCTGCTTGCCGAACTGATTGCAGGGAAAGCCGAGCACCACCAGGCCTTGATCCTTGTAGGTCTGCCACAATTCTTCGAGGCCTTTGTACTGCGGAGTGAAACCGCACTTGCTGGCGGTGTTGACCACCAGAACGGCTTTGCCGGCGAAATCGGCCAGGGTTTTTTGTTCACCTTTGATGGTGGTCACCGGGATGGTCAGCAGGTTGTCGCTCATGGGTTTGGCTCGAATTGAAGGAACAAGCCATGAACATAGCGAGCAATTGAATTGTGTGCAATTTAAATTGTAGGGCGCCGGATATCTGTAGGAGCGAAGCTTGCTCGCGAAGGCGTCAGGTCAGTCAACATCTGTGTTGAATGTTAAGACGCCTTCGCGAGCAAGCTTCGCTCCCACAGGGCTCGCATTACTCGCGCGGCACCAGGTCCAGGCACACCGAGTTGATGCAATAGCGCAGGCCGGTCGGCGGCGGGCCATCCGGGAACACGTGCCCCAGGTGGGCCTCGCATTTGGCGCAGACCACTTCGGTGCGGACCATGCCGTGGCTGACATCACGGATCTCGACCATGGCGCTGTCGCCAATCGGCGCGTAGAAGCTCGGCCAACCGCAGCCGGAGTCGAATTTGGTCTTGGAGTCGAACAGCGGCTCTTTACAGCAGATGCAGTGGTAGACGCCGTCAGTCTTGGTGTCGTTGTACTTGCCGGAGAACGGCCGTTCCGTGCCCTTGAGACGGCAAACGTTGTACTGCTCCGGATCGAGCATCGCCTTCCATTCTTCCAGGGTTTTATCCAACTTTTCCATCGTCACACCTCAGCAGCTGAAAAAGCCCGATCTGTACCTTTTCCACGGATCGGGCGGCACGTATGATTGCGCCTCGTCAAACGCCAGTCTGGCAGCCATACCACGCGCATTCAAACGGATTTATGGGTGCCGCATCTCAAGGCGTCAGGCCTGTGTGAATACGCAGGATTCCCAGTACGGTTGTTCATACGCCGCCTGGATCGTTCATTTTCGGGAACACATCGCCATGCAGGTCAGCAAATCGAACAAGCTCGCCAACGTCTGCTACGACATTCGCGGCCCAGTGCTCAAGCACGCCAAACGCCTGGAAGAGGAAGGTCATCGCATCCTCAAGCTGAACATCGGCAACCCGGCGCCCTTTGGTTTCGAAGCGCCGGACGAAATCCTCCAGGACGTGATCCGCAACCTGCCGACCGCTCAGGGCTACAGCGACTCCAAAGGCCTGTTCAGCGCGCGCAAGGCCGTCATGCAGTACTACCAGCAAAAGCAGGTGGAAGGCGTCGGCATTGAAGACATCTACCTGGGCAACGGCGTTTCCGAGCTGATTGTGATGTCGATGCAGGCTTTGCTGAACAATGGCGACGAAGTGCTGGTGCCAGCGCCTGACTATCCGCTGTGGACGGCTGCCGTGAGCCTGTCCGGCGGCAACCCGGTGCATTACCTGTGCGACGAGCAAGCCAACTGGTGGCCGGACCTGGCCGACATCAAGGCCAAGATCACCCCGAACACCAAGGCCCTGGTGATCATCAACCCGAACAACCCGACCGGCGCCGTGTACTCCAAAGAAGTGCTACTGGGTATGCTGGAACTGGCTCGCCAGCACAACCTGGTGGTGTTCTCCGACGAGATCTACGACAAGATCCTGTACGACGATGCCGTGCACATTTGCACCGCGTCCCTCGCACCGGACCTGCTGTGCCTGACCTTCAACGGTCTGTCCAAGTCGTATCGCGTGGCCGGTTTCCGTTCCGGCTGGATTGCCATTTCCGGTCCGAAACAGCACGCCCAGAGCTACATCGAAGGCATCGACATGCTGGCCAATATGCGCCTGTGTGCCAACGTGCCGAGCCAGCATGCGATCCAGACCGCGCTCGGTGGCTATCAGAGCATCAACGATCTGGTATTGCCGCAAGGTCGCCTGCTGGAACAGCGCAATCGCACCTGGGAACTGCTCAACGATATTCCGGGCGTGAGCTGCGTCAAGCCGATGGGGGCGTTGTATGCGTTCCCGCGGATCGACCCGAAAGTCTGCCCGATCCACAACGACGAGAAGTTCGTACTCGACCTGCTGCTCTCCGAGAAGCTGCTGGTGGTGCAAGGCACGGCCTTCAACTGGCCTTGGCCGGATCACTTCCGAGTCGTGACCTTGCCACGAGTGGACGAGCTGGACATGGCCATCGGCCGGATCGGCAACTTCCTCAAATCCTACCGCCAGTAACCTGGACTTCACCGTGCGACCCGGGCATCGGTCGCGCGGTGATCAATTCAGCAACATATCTTTGCGCCCCGCCAGACATCACTGCCCTTATTGCTGACTGATGCCAGGTTTCGTGGCCGCGTCCAACAAAGACGGGGCCTGAGACGCGAATTCGCTGTCAAACACGTCCGGCATCGCCGTCGGAATTGCCCTGCAAACAGCTAGACTGTTGCCGTAGGACACAGTTTGAAATAGTCACTCGGTTGAATAGCCCGGTGCAGCACCTTATATACCCCGCAGTACGCTACATCTTTAGCATGAGGAGATTTCTACAACCATGATGCGCATCCTGCTGTTTTTGGCCACTAACCTGGCGGTCGTGCTGATTGCCAGCATCACCCTGAGCCTTTTCGGCTTCAACGGGTTCATGGCGGCCAACGGGGTTGATCTCAACCTCAATCAGCTGCTGATTTTCTGTGCGGTCTTTGGTTTCGCCGGTTCCCTGTTCTCGCTGTTCATCTCCAAGTGGATGGCGAAGATGAGCACCAGCACCCAAATCATCAGCCAGCCGCGCACACGTCACGAGCAATGGCTGCTGCAAACCGTCGAGCAACTGTCCCGCGAAGCCGGGATCAAGATGCCCGAAGTCGGGATTTTCCCTGCCTACGAGGCCAATGCGTTCGCCACGGGCTGGAACAAGAACGACGCACTGGTTGCGGTAAGCCAGGGCCTGCTCGAGCGTTTTTCGCCGGATGAAGTGAAGGCCGTCCTGGCCCACGAAATCGGCCACGTGGCCAATGGCGACATGGTCACCCTGGCGTTGATCCAGGGCGTGGTGAACACCTTTGTGATGTTCTTTGCACGGATCATCGGCAACTTTGTCGACAAGGTGATCTTCAAGAACGAAGAAGGCCAGGGCATCGCCTACTATGTGGCGACCATCTTTGCTGAACTGGTCCTGGGTATTCTGGCCAGCTCCATCGTCATGTGGTTCTCGCGCAAACGTGAGTTCCGTGCCGACGAAGCCGGTGCACGCCTGGCCGGCACCAGTGCAATGATTGGTGCCTTGCAACGCCTTCGTGCGGAACAGGGCCTGCCGGTGCACATGCCGGATACACTGAATGCCTTTGGCATCAACGGTGGCATCAAACAAGGGTTCGCTCGTATGTTCATGAGCCACCCGCCACTGGAAGAGCGTATTGACGCGTTGCGTCGTCGGGGCTGAGAGGCTCCGCACTAAAGAAAAGGCCCGCAGTGAATGCGGGCCTTTTTTTGTCTGCTGTGTCTCATCCTGAATAAGGTTTACACCTTAATGGCTGGAAACCCGATAAACCCGTTCCTCAAGCCGAGTGACACCGCTCTCGACAAATTTCCAGCTCTCGCCCAGCACGTCCTGGTCTTCCAGAATCTTCAGCTCCCAGGTGGCCCCGAACAACCGTTGCACTTCGTCATCCAGCACGGCAAACGGCGGGCCTTCCTTCTGTGCCTGGTCATAATCCAGGGTAATCAAAAGCCCCAGTGAATCCTTCGGCAGAATTCGCTTCAAATGCTCTGCGTACTGTTCACGCATCGTCGGCGGCAACGCGATCAACGCCGCGCGGTCGTACAGTGCGCTGCAATCGGCGACATCACCGGCCGTCAACGCGAAGAAGTCGCCGCACCAGACCTCGATCGAACCCGCCCGATAGACCGTGAAGGGTCCCTGGTCACTGACGTCTGGATCGAATTGATGCTCGTGAAAAAAGTCTTCCACCGCCTTTTCCGATAATTCGATGCCCAACACCTCGTGACCGCATTTCGCCAGCCACAACAGATCCAGGCTTTTGCCACATAACGGCACCAATACGCGCGCTCCCTCCTCCACGTCCAGTTGCGGCCAGTACCGTTGCAGATATGGATTCACTTCCGGCAGGTGAAAGCCGATCTGATTCGACGTCCACCGCTTGTGCCAAAACTCCGGCTGCATAATTAATCCCGAAAATTCGATCAAAAGACGCTAAAACTTATATTAGATTTAGATCAATGATCTGACTGAAGATGCTGCCATCTTACCCCTCAGGAGCTCTTTCATGTTCCCCAGCCTGTACATATCCCATGGCTCACCCATGTTGGCGCTCGAACCAGGCTCCAGCGGGCCCGCCCTCGCTCGCCTGGCCGCCGAATTGCCGAAACCGAAAGCCATCGTGATTGTGTCTGCGCACTGGGAAAGCAACGAGCTACTGGTCAGCGGCAATCCCCGGCCTGAAACCTGGCATGATTTCGGCGGCTTCCCGAAAGCACTGTTCGAAGTGCAATACCCGGCGCCCGGCAATCCTCAACTGGCTGGCGAGGTGGTCGAGTTACTGCAGGCCGACAACCTGCCGGCACGGATCGATACCAAACGACCCTTCGACCACGGCGTCTGGGTGCCTTTGTCGTTGATGTATCCGCAGGCCGACATCCCGGTGGTGCAAGTCTCGCTGCCCACCCGTGGCGGCCCGGCTTTGCAAACCAGGGTCGGCCAAGCCTTGGCCAGCCTGCGCGAACACGGCGTGTTGTTGATCGGCTCCGGCAGCATCACCCATAACCTGCGCGAACTGGACTGGCACGCCGGCCCGGAAAGCGTCGAACCGTGGGCCCAGACGTTCCGTGACTGGATGATTGAAAAACTCGCTGCCAACGATGAAGCCGCGCTGCACGATTATCGTCAACAGGCACCGAATGCAGTGCGCAACCATCCCAGTGATGAGCATTTGCTGCCGTTGTACTTTGCTCGCGGGGCTGGGGGTGAGTTCAGTATTGCTCATCAAGGGTTCACCATGGGCGCGCTGGGCATGGACATTTACCGTTTTGGCTGACAGATAAGCCGTGCATAAAACAGCTGGCAAAAAAAATCCCCGAACCAGTCGGGGATTTTTTATGTTCGATCAATCAGCTCAAGAGCGGATCAATCTTCGCGATAGCGACGCAGCTTCAACTGCTTACCGGCAACGCGAGTGTCCTTCAGCTTGGTCAGCAGTTTCTCCAGACCATCTTCCGGCAGCTCGACGAGGCTGAAGCTGTCACGCACCTGGATGCGACCGATTGCTTCGCGAGCCAGGCCACCTTCGTTGAGGATAGCGCCCAGCAGGTTCTTGGCAGCGATACCATCACGCGCACCCAGCGCGGTACGGCAACGAGCACGGCCTTCGGCCAATGCAACCGGAGCACGACGCTCACGATCACCACGGTCCGGACGATCACCGGTGCGCTCTGGACGATCGCCACGCGGTGCGTTGTTCGGCACCAGTGGACGTTCTTTCTCGATCGCGGCCAGGGTCAGCGCCTGAGCGTTGGTTGCCTTGCGCAGCAGAGCAGCGGCCAATGCACGCGGGGTGCAACCGATGTCGGCAGTCAGGCGATCCAGCAGATCACCGTGAGTCGATTCGGCATCAGCAACCAGCGGCGACAGGCTGTTGGTCAGTTTCTTGATGCGGGCATCGAGAACGGCCTGAGCATCCGGCAGGCGGACTTCGGCAACTTTCTGACCGGTTACACGCTCGATCACTTGCAGCATGCGACGCTCACGCGGAGTCACCAGCAACAGCGCACGGCCTTCGCGACCGGCACGGCCAGTACGGCCGATACGGTGAACGTAGGACTCTGGATCGTATGGCATGTCAACGTTGAACACGTGAGTGATGCGCGGAACGTCCAGACCACGAGCAGCAACGTCGGTCGCTACAACGATGTCCAGACGGCCATCCTTGAGGGATTCGATCACGCGCTCACGCTGGTTCTGAGCAATGTCACCGTTCAGCGCAGCGGCTTTGTAGCCTTTGGCTTCCAGGGCACTGGCCAGGTCCAGGGTCGCTTGCTTGGTGCGCACGAACATGATCAGGGCGTCGAAATCTTCCACTTCCAGCAGGCTCAATACAGCCGAGGTCTTCTGGTCAGCGTGAACCAACAGGTGAGCCTGTTCGATCGCGGTAACGGTCTGAGTCTTGGTCTGGATCTTCACGTGTTGCGGATCGCGCAGATGGCGTTCGGCAATGGCACGGATCGACTGCGGCAGGGTGGCCGAGAACAATACGGTCTGACGGGTTGGCGGCAGAGCCTTGAAGATAACTTCGAGGTCGTCCATGAAACCCAGTTTGAGCATTTCGTCCGCTTCGTCCAGAACCAGGTGGTTCACGGTCGACAGTACTTTTTCGTCACGACGCAGGTGGTCGCACAGACGGCCCGGCGTGGCGACAACGATCTGTGCGCCATTACGGATTGCTTTCAGTTGTGGACCCATAGGGGCGCCGCCGTAAACGGCCACAACGGTAACGCCCGGCATTTGCTTGGCGTAGGTTTCGAAAGCGGTTGCTACTTGCAGCGCCAACTCACGGGTTGGCGCCAGGATCAGGGCTTGCGGCTCGCGCTTTGCAGGATCGATGCAGTGCAGGATCGGCAGGGCGAACGCAGCGGTTTTACCCGTACCGGTTTGCGCCTGACCAATCATGTCGTGACCGGCCATGATGATCGGGATCGATTGCTGCTGAATAGCCGAAGGCTCTTCGTAGCCAGTCGCGATGACGGCTGCAAGGATATTCGGATTAAGATTAAAAGCGGCGAAGCCGCCGGTTTCCTGGGTCATGGGTCTGCCTCTAAGTGCATCCGCAAAGACCCATGCTCCAAAGCTGCGCATGCCGTGTAAGACTCAAGAGTCGCCCTGGCTGCTTTGTCGGCGGGGATTTGCGAAAACGAATGAATGAAAAAGATTCGTCAAGGGAGAGTCCGCTGTGCGGACGTGCAGCCGAAGCTGACTTCGGGAAATTGCGCTACCTAAACGCGGCCCGGTTAAAGGCCGGCGCGCACTATACCGGAAATCGCCCAAAAAGGGAGCATTATTTGTCGGAAAACTGACGTATATACCGTTCTGTCACAGGCTTTGCGGATAATCGTGCAACAGTCTATTTTTCAAAGGCCCGGCCCTGCTGGCGATGGCGCTAAAACGGTTCATCCTTGTGACGCAGACCCGCGGTCTTGAACTTCGGTCTGGCACACCCTTCCCGCCCGAGGAAATGCTCCATGAATCAGCCCGGCTCCAGTCGTGTCACCCGTGAAAAACACGGCCATGTCCTGATGATCGGCCTGGATCGGGTCGCCAAGCGCAATGCCTTCGACCTCGATTTGCTCAACGCTCTGAGCCTGGCTTACGGCGAGTTCGAGGCCGACAGCGAGGCGCGCGTGGCGGTGGTGTTCGGTCACGGCGAGCACTTCACCGCCGGGCTCGACCTGATCAATGCCAGCGCTGCCCTGGCCGAAGGCTGGCAGACACCGCCCGGCGGTTGCGATCCGTGGGGCGTGTTTGCCGGGCCCCGGGTGAGCAAACCGGTGATTGTCGCCGCGCAAGGCTACTGCCTGACCATTGGCATCGAGTTGATGCTGGCCGCGGACATCAACCTCTGCGCCAGCAACACCCGTTTTGCCCAGAAGGAAGTGCAGCGCGGGATCTTTCCCTTCGGTGGCGCCACGTTGCGTCTGCATCAAGTCGCCGGCTGGGGCAATGCCATGCGCTGGCTGCTGACCGGCGATGAATTCGATGCTCACGATGCGTTGCATCTGGGGTTGGTGCAGGAAGTCATGGCCAGCGAGGATTTGCTGCCGCGCGCGATTGAGCTGGCTGAGCGAATTGCCCGGCAGGCCCCGCTGGGGGTTCAGGCGACGTTGATGTCTGCGCGGCAGGCGCGTTATGAGGGAGAAACCGCGGCGGCGCAGGGACTGCCGCCGCTGGTGAAGAAGTTGCTGGCGAGTGAGGATGCCAAAGAGGGGGTGCGATCAATGGTCGAGAAGCGGCCGGGCATCTTCAAAGGGGTTTGAAGGATGTATTGACTGTAGGGGCCTCTTCGCGGGCAAGCCTCGCTCCTACAGGGTTTGCAGGATCCCGTAGGAGCGAGGCTTGCCCGCGAAGAGGCCCTAAAGAACACCACATCAAGTCGCCGGGCGAATCGCCTTGATCAACGACTGCAACGAATACCCCAATCGCGGTGCAAGCTCTTCGGCCCGGGCGATCAATCCGTCCATGTCCAGTTCCTGATCCAGTTCCGAAGGCACGATCAGAATCACGTTGCCCTCCTTCACCGGCAGCTCCCAGTAATGCCGGTGATAGAGCCCACGCAACAACGCAGCGCCCAAGGGCTTGCCGTCGTCGGTGGCCCATTGATTGATCACCAGCCAGCCGCCCGGATTCAAGCGTTTCTGACAGTTTTCCAGGAAGCTCCAGGCCAGATGCCCGACTCCCGGACCGACATCGGTATAAAGGTCGACGAAGATCAGGTCCGCCGGTTCAGCGGTATCGAGCAATTCCAGCGCATCGCCGACGCGGATATACAACCGCGGATCGTCATCGAGCCCCAGGTATTCGATGGCCAAACGCGGTACGTCGGGGCGCAACTCGATGGCTTCGACATCTTCAAGGGGCAAAAACCTGAGGCACGCCTGGGTCAGCGTGCCGGCGCCCAGACCAAGAAACAGCGCGCTTTCCGGCTGGTCGTGGCACAGCGCGCCAATCAGCATCGCCCGGGTGTAATCGTACTCGAGCCAGCTCGGGTCAGCCGTGAACACGCAGCTCTGCTCAATGGCATCACCGAACTCGAGAAAACGGTAATCGGCCACTTCCAGCACGCGAATCACGCCGAACTCATCCTGTACCTCGGCGAGCAGATGCTCGACGCGCTCCTCAGTCATTTCGTCTCCTGATCGTCGCCAGGCCAGGCAACTCGATAAACCGCAACATGAAGCGGCAAAGGCGCGATTGTCCGCGAAGCGACGGGAACAGGTCACGCACTAATTTGCTGATAACATGAGTGTCCGAGCGTAAAACAACCGAGACCGTGATGAGCCAACCCTGGAGCCCTGACAGCTGGCGCGCCCTGCCGATCCAGCAACAACCCCTTTACCCCGACGCCGCGCATTTGCGTCAAGTCGAGCAAACCCTGGCCAGCTACCCGCCGCTGGTGTTTGCCGGTGAGGCCCGGGAGTTGCGCCGTCAGTTCGCAGAAGTCACCCAGGGCCGTGCGTTTCTGTTGCAGGGCGGCGATTGCGCCGAAAGCTTCGCCGAGTTCTCCGCGGCGAAAATCCGCGACACCTTTAAAGTCTTGCTGCAGATGGCGATCGTCATGACCTTCGCCGCGGGCTGCCCGGTGGTCAAGGTCGGGCGCATGGCCGGCCAGTTCGCCAAGCCTCGCTCAGCCAACGATGAAACCATCGACGGCGTGACCCTCCCCGCCTACCGTGGCGACATCGTCAACGGTATCGGTTTCGACGAAAAAAGCCGCGTGCCGGACCCGGAGCGCTTGCTCCAGTCCTATCACCAGTCCACCGCGACCCTGAACCTGCTGCGTGCTTTCGCCCAGGGCGGTTTTGCCGACCTGCATCAGGTGCACAAATGGAACCTGGACTTCATCGCCAACTCGGCGCTGGCTGAAAAATACAGCCACCTGGCCGATCGCATCGATGAAACCCTGGCCTTCATGCGCGCTTGCGGCATGGACAGCTCGCCACAACTGCGCGAAACCAGCTTCTTCACGGCCCACGAAGCGCTGTTGCTGAATTACGAAGAAGCTTTCGTGCGCCGCGACAGTCTGACCAACGATTACTACGATTGCTCGGCGCACATGCTGTGGATCGGCGACCGCACCCGTCAGCTCGACGGCGCCCACGTCGAATTCCTGCGCGGCGTGAATAACCCGATTGGGGTCAAGGTCGGCCCAAGCATGAACCCTGAAGACCTGATTCGCCTGATCGACGTGCTTAACCCGGACAACGATCCGGGCCGCTTGAACCTGATCGCACGCATGGGCGCGAACAAGGTTGGCGATCACTTGCCAGCGTTGATCCGCGCGGTGCAGCGTGAAGGCAAGCAGGTGCTCTGGAGTTCGGACCCGATGCATGGCAACACCATCAAGGCCAGCAGCGGCTACAAGACCCGCGACTTCGCGCAGATCCTCGGTGAAGTGAAGCAGTTCTTCCAGGTTCACGAGGCAGAAGGCAGTTACGCCGGCGGTATCCACATCGAGATGACCGGGCAGAACGTGACCGAGTGCATTGGCGGCGCGCGGCCGATCACTGAAGACGGGTTGTCGGACCGTTACCACACCCATTGCGATCCGCGGATGAATGCTGATCAGTCGTTGGAGTTGGCTTTTTTGATTGCCGAGACCTTGAAACAAGTCCGGCGCTAAACCGCGTCGCGCCATTCGCGGGCAAGCCTCGCTCCTACAAAATTGCGTTGTATCTGTAGGAGCGAGGCTTGCCCGCGAAGGCGCCCGTTCAGTCACCGCCAATCGTCACCAACGCTACCCGCAACCGCGCCGCACTCGCCCGCGGACAATTCAGCTGAACCCGCTCAAGCCCCAGCCAATCCGCCATCTGCCGCAGATTGAGCGCCAACGCCAGCATCCCCGCCTCGTCCAGCCCTGGTTCCTCTTCATGCACGGCATGCACCGCCAGCCGGCTCAACGCTCGTTCGGCTCGCAGATCAACCCGTGCGGCAATCCGTTCATTGTGCAAAAACGGCAGTACGTAATATCCGTAGACCCGCTTGTCCTGCGGCGTGTAAATCTCCAGTCGATAACGGAAATCGAACAACCGCTCGGTGCGGCTGCGTTCCCAGATCAACGAGTCAAAGGGTGATAGCAAGGCACTGGACTCGACCTTGCGCGGCACTTTCGACTCGGGCAGGCAATAAGCCGGTTGCCGCCAGCCCTGAACCTCGCAAGCCAGCAACTCACCCGCCTCTATCAGTTCCGCCAGACGCGGCCGGCTGTCTGCCGGGTTCAGGCGAAAATAATCACGCAGGTCCTTTTCCGTGCCAACCCCCAATGCCGTCGCAGCATGCAGCAACAGCCCCCGCAGGGCCTCGGTTTCACTCAGCAAAGGCTGTTGCAGAACCGCCGAAGGAATCACCCGTTCCGGCAGGTCATAAAGCCGCTCGAATCCACGGCGGCCGGCAACGGTCACTTCACCGGCGGCGAACAACCATTCCAGCGCATGTTTTTCAGCGCTCCAGCCCCACCATGGCCCCGCCCGCTCCTGGCGGGTCGACAAGCTTCCGGCCCCCAGTGCGCCGAGTTCCTGCACCGAGGCCAGCACCCGGCGAATCGTGTCCTGCTGCTCGCGACCGAAACGTGCCAGTTGCTGATAGATGTCTTCGCCGCGCGTCGCACGCTGCATGCGCCAACGCATCAAGGGGTACATCGACATGGGCAGCAACGAAGCTTCATGGCCCCAATATTCGAACAACGTGCGACGTCGGCCCTGACTCCATGCAGCCTGGTCGAGCAAATCGGGAGAGTAATGACCGAGGCGGGAAAACAAGGGAAGGTAGTGCGAACGCACCAACGCATTGACCGAATCGATCTGCAGAATGCCCAGTCGCTCGATCAGCCGGTTGAGCTGAACCGGTTTGATCGCCGCTGGCGGTTGCCGCCCGTTGAACCCTTGGGCGGCCAGCGCCAGACGTCGAGCCTGTTTGTTGGAAAAGGACAGCGTTGCGGGCATGAATACCTCCGTGTCTGCTCGCAACCTACCTCACCAGAGAGGGGTTTGTGTAGCGATGGCCTCATCATTTATGCATCGGATCATCCCAGAACGGCCTGACCGACTCATGCTCTACATCCGCACGACTCACGCCAATGTCTTTCAGTGCTTCGTCGCTCAGGCTTGCCAGCAGCTCACGTTCACGGTGAAGTTCGTACCAGCGACTAAACTTGTGCAGCAGATCGGATACCGCGTGGATTGAGAATTTTTCTTCCGTTACTTGCTCGTTATGACCTTTCATCTTGTTGCCCTCCTTTAGGGATGGCTCAAGTCTCGCCTCAGCGCTAAGATCAATCCAACGAATGTTTCTGATGGTAACCATCTCGGAGATTGATGGATGTCGGCGTACCCAAGTATCGATACGGATGTGCTGCGTACCTTTGTCGCCATTGCCGACCAAGGCGGTTTTACCCGTGCCGGTGAAATGGTCAACCGCACACAGTCAGCGGTGAGCATGCAGATGAAGCGTCTGGAAGAAGACGTGTTGCAGCGTCAGTTGTTCGAGCGTGATGGACGCCAGGTCAAGCTGACCGCCGAAGGCCAGGTATTGCTGGGTTACGCGAGGCGCATCCTCAAACTTCACAGCGAAGTCTTCAATACCCTGCGCGAGCCGCACATGGTCGGCACCGTGCGCATCGGCACGCCCGACGATTACGTCATGCGTTTCCTGCCGGGGATCCTGTCGCGCTTCGCCAAGTTCTACCCGCTGATCCAGATCGAGGTTCACTGCGAATCATCAAAACAATTGCTGCAACGCCAGGACTTGGACTTGTCCATCGTCACCCGCGAGCCGGGCAGCGAGATCGGCCAGTTGCTGCGCAAGGAGCGTTTCGTCTGGGCTGAAGCACAATGTTTCAGCGCCCACGAGCAGACGCCGTTACCGCTGGCGATGTTCAACAGTGATTGTTTCTGCAGGCTGTGGGCGTGCAATGCACTGGACGCCATGGGGCGCGATTACCGCATCGCCTATAACAGTTCGAGCCTGTCGGCGTTGATGGCCGTGGTCAGTGCGGGCCTCGCGGTGACCGCGCAACTGGAAAGCCTGATCACGCCGGACATGCGCATCCTGGGAGCCGCCGAAGACCTGCCGCTGTTGCCGGAAGCCAGCATCATGCTGATACGCAACCTGAACAACCCTTCACCGATCACCGAGTGCCTGGCCGAACATATCGTCGAAGGCTTCAAACTTTAAACGCGAGCATCACCGCGCACAGCACCAGGAAACCGCAGAACAACCCGCGCAATAGCCGCTCCGGCATGGCGTGGGCGATCTTCACGCCCCAGCTGATGCTCATCAATCCGCCGACAGCCAACGGCAACCCGATCAGCCAGTCCACTTGATGATGCACCGCGTAAGTCACCAGTGTGACGCCGGTGCTGGGCAGCGCCAGGGCCAGCGACAAGCCTTGAGCCACCACCTGGGTGGTGCCGAACAGGCTGGTCAGCACCGGCGTCGCCACCACCGCACCGCCAACTCCGAACAACCCGCCCATGGCGCCGGATGCCGCGCCAAGCACGCCCAACCATGGCCAGGAATAACGCATATGGGCAGAGGCCGGCGCGTTGGCGGTGAACATGCGCACCACGTTGTAGGCCGACAGGGCAATCAGAAACGCGACAAAGCCCAGGCGCATGGTCTCCGCGTCAATGCCTACCGCCCAGATCGACCCGATCCAGGCGAAGCAGAACCCCATTGCGGCCAATGGCAGCGCGTGGCGCATTTCGATGCGGTTGCGCTGGTGATAACGCCACAGCGCCAGCATCACGTTGGGCACCACCATGACCAATGCCGTGCCCTGGGCAATTTGCTGATCGAGACCGAACAGCACGCCCAGCAACGGAATCGCGATCAAGCCACCGCCAATTCCGAATATTCCGCCGAGGGTTCCCAGGGCTGCGCCGAAGGCCAGATACATCACGAACTCAATCACAGGCGATTTTCCTTTTGTCAGAGCATTCATCCTACGCAGTCGACGCTGGCGGGGAAACGCACAGCAACGCACAATGGCTGTGCCAACTTCGCACAAGCACTGACACACCATGAACCCAAATCAATTGACCGAACAGCTAGGCCTTTTCCTAGATGTACTGGAAACCGGGAGCTTTTCCGCGGCGTCCCGCCGACATCCTCTGACGCCTTCGGCGGTGGCGCGACGTATCGACAGCCTGGAAAATGCAGTCGGCAGCCAGCTGTTCATTCGCAGCACCCACGCGGTGCGCGCCACTCCTGCAGGCCTGGCGTTCGCCGAACGGGCGCGACGGATTGTGGCAGAACTGCGCCTGGCCCGCGCCGAAGCGGTGTCCCTGAGCAGTTCGCCGGAAGGCTTGATCCGGATTGATGCGCCAGCGGCGTTCGGCCGACGGCACTTGGCGCCGGTGATTGCCGACTTCCTGATGCTCTATCCGGGCCTCGACGTGCAATTGCATTTGATCGACAGTTTTGTCGACATGCAGGGGCTGAATCTGGGCAAGGTGGATCTGGTGCTGCGCGCAGGGCAAATGGCCGACACCCGGCTGGTGGCCACGCCGCTGGCGAGTATGGTGCGTATTGCCTGCGCCAGCCCCGAGTACCTGAAACGTCGCGGCGTCCCGACCGAGCCGGCGCAGTTGATCGAACATGACGGCCTCGACTGGGACGGCCTGGCCCCACCCTTCGCCTGGCGCTTTGAACGCGACGGGCACATGCACCTGCATCGCCCGGCGCGCATCCGCATGAGTGCCAACAATGCCGAGGCGTTGGTCTGCGGTGCGCTGGCCGGGTTGGGCATCGCGCATTTGCCGACCTGGCTTGCCAGCGAATATCTGTTGCGCGGCGAGTTATTGCCGCTGTTTTGTGAAAACGGCCTGCCACCCACGGACTCCACCGGCATCTATGCATTGCGACTGTCGCAACAACCCAATTCGCGCAGCCGCCTGCTTCTGGAATACCTGAAAACCCGTTTCAGCCCTATTCCACCGTGGGACCTGGCGCTGCAAAACACCCTGGACCGGCACTAGTCTAGAATTGTCTGGTGCATTAAAGATTCGTCCGCTAGATTCATGACGATCACTGATCAAGGCTTTGAAATGACCACCGAGCGCAATACCCGGGATAACTGCGACGACCTGCTGCTGGACAATCAGGCTTGCTTCGCCCTGCATTCCACGTCGCTGCTAATGACCAAGGTCTACAAGCCGCTGCTGCAAGCGCTGGGCCTGACCTATCCGCAGTACCTGGCAATGATGGTGTTGTGGGAGCGGGATGGTTTGACTGTTGGAGAAATCAGCACACGACTGCTGACAGATCCCGGCTCGTTGACGCCTTTGCTCAAACGCCTGGAAGTCGAAGGACTGCTCAGTCGCACACGCAGCCGTGAGGATGAGCGGGTGGTGATCGTCGAGCTGACCGAACAGGGGCGTGCGTTGCGCGATAAGGCACGCAGCATTCCCCAGTGCATCCTCGGTGCAAGCGGAATGACGCTTGAGAGACTGCAAAAACTTCAAGCGGAGCTGCAAGAACTGCGCAGCAATCTCCAAGACAGCCTCTAATCTCCAACCACCCCGGATCCCCTGTAGGAGTGAGCCGGCTCCGGGCGGCGTTCCGACGATAACGGAGTGTCATTCAGCATTGATACTGACTGACACTCCGTCATCGTCGGAACGCCGCCCGGAGCCGGCTCACTCCTACATTTGCTTTGTTGTATCCCTGCCGACCTCGCTGGCCCCTTCGAAAAAATATTCCGCTAAAAAACCCTTCCGCAACCGCTCTAACTCAACACCTCCAATCCGCGCCCTCCTCTAATCCAAAACTTTTTCAAGATTTTATCTTGCGCGCAAGATATTAGCGCGATACATTCACCTCGCACTTACTTAGCGCGCAAACATTTAGCGCAAACCAAGCAAACCCGAACGAGGCTCACACCATGCAAACTCTCTACACCGCAATCGCAACCTCCACTGGCGGCCGTGACGGTCGTGCGGTTTCCAGTGACAACATCCTCGACGTCAAACTAGCCACCCCGAAAGAACTCGGTGGTGCCGGCGGCGCAGCGACCAACCCTGAGCAACTGTTCGCAGCCGGCTACTCCGCCTGCTTCATCGGCGCGCTGAAATTCGTCGCCAGCCAGACCAAACGCAGCATCCCGAATGACGCCTCGATCACCGCCCATGTCGGAATCGGCCAGATCCCTGGTGGCTTCGGCCTGGACATCGACCTGCACATCAGCCTGCCGGGTCTTGAACAGGCCGACGCGCAAAGCCTGGTCGAGGCGGCCCACCAGGTCTGCCCGTACTCGAACGCGACCCGTGGCAACGTCGATGTGCGCCTGCACGTTACCGTCTAACCGCCGACTACCAGGCCCGAACAGGAAATGAACATGAACACTTTCAGCAAAGTCTTGACCGGCACCCTTCTCGCTATGTCCATCAGCAACGCATTCGCGGGCGATGGGGTCGAACACAACACCCAGGCGTTCCTCGATGTCCTGAATGCCGGCACCGGCAAACCGATGGAACAACTCACTCCCAAAGAAGCCCGCGCGGTGCTGGTGGGTGCGCAAGCCTCGGTGAAGTTGACACTGCCAAAAGCCGATGTCAGCGAGAAGACCATACAAGTCGACGGCAAACCGCTCAGCCTGACTATCGTCCGGCCGGCCGGGGTCAAGGGCGAGCTGCCGGTGTTCATGTTCTTCCACGGCGGCGGCTGGGTGCTGGGGGATTTCCCGACCCACGAACGTCTGGTTCGTGACCTGGTGACGGGTTCGGGTGCAGCGGCGGTGTTCGTCAATTACACCCCGTCACCGGAAGCGCATTATCCGGTGGCGATCAATCAGGCTTACGCCGCGACGAAATGGGTGGCTGAGCACGGCAAAGAAATCAACGTCGACGGCAAGCGCCTGGCAGTGGCCGGCAACAGCGTCGGCGGCAACATGGCGGCCGTGGTTGCACTGATGGCCAAAGACAAGGGCACGCCGGCGATCAAGTTCCAGGTGCTGCTGTGGCCGGTGACCGATGCCAGCTTCGAAACCGCGTCCTACAACCAGTTTGCCGAGGGGCACTTCCTCACCAAAAACATGATGAAGTGGTTCTGGGACAACTACACCACCGACGCCAAACAACGTAACGAGATCTACGCCTCGCCGCTGCGGGCCACCACTGCGCAACTGAAGGGCTTGCCGCCTGCGCTGGTGCAAACAGCCGGTGCCGACGTGTTGCGCGATGAAGGTGAAGCCTATGCCCGCAAACTGGACGAGGCTGGGGTGCCGGTCACCGCGGTTCGTTACAACGGGATGATTCACGACTACGGTTTGCTTAACGTAGTGAGCCAGGTGCCGGCAGTACGTTCGGCGATGCTGCAAGCGTCCGAAGAACTGAAACAACATCTGAAGAAATAACACAGCTCTAATGTAGGAGTGAGCCTGCTCGCGATGACGGAGTGTCAGTCGACATTGATTTCGACTGACACTCCGTCATCGCGAGCAGGCTCACTCCTACAAGGGTTGCAACGTTGAATTCGAAATTGCGCACACAAAAAAGCCCGACTCAATGGTCGGGCTTTTTCATTCCTGAGGCTGTGCTTATTTAGCACGGCCTTTGTAGGAACCGCCTTCGCGGGTGTCGATCTCGATGCGGTCACCGATTTCGATGAAGTCAGCAACTTGCAACTCGGTGCCGTTGCTCAGCTTGGCAGGCTTCATCACCTTGCCGGAAGTGTCGCCGCGAGCCGAACCTTCGGTGTAGTCAACTACGCGCACGATGGTGGTCGGCAGTTCTACGGAAACCAGACGCTCTTCGAAGAAGATCGCTTCGCAAACATCGGTCATGCCTTCTTCAACGAAAGGCAGAACGGCTTCGATGTCTTCAGCGTTCAGCTCGTACATGGTGTAGTCGGTGGTGTCCATGAACGTGTAGGTGTCGCCGCTGATGAACGACAGGGTCGCTTCTTTGCGGTCGAGGATTACGTCGTCCAGTTTGTCGTCAGCGCTGTAAACGATCTCGGTCTTGTAACCGGTCAGCAGGTTTTTCAGCTTGGTCTTCATGATCGCGCTGTTACGACCGGATTTGGTGAATTCAGCTTTCTGAACCAGCCAAGGATCGTTTTCGAGACGGATCACGGTACCGGGTTTCAGTTCTTTACCAGTTTTCATTGCGAATATCCGAATTTGGATGGGATTTACAAAAATCTAGGCCGCGTATCATATCCAATTTAGGTAAAACTGTACCAGCGCTGCGGCAAGATCGGCCTGCAAGGCCTGTTCCAGACACCACGCCTCGGCGTGTTTTTGCAGCTCCGGCCAGTGTTTACGGGTGGTCAGCCAGTGGTCGGACATATTAAGGCCTGCATTCCACGCACGCCAAAGACCGCTGATCGCCTCGCGGGCAGGCTCGGACAGGCCTTGGGTGTACAGCGCGAGGAAGGCATCGAGCTTGTCCAGGTGGATGTCTTCGTCCTGCTGATAGATGTGCCAGAGCAGCGGCCGCCCTGCCCATTGCGCTCGGACAAAGGAATCTTCGCCGCGCACGGCGTTGAAGTCGCAGCACCAGAGCAGGTGGTCGTATTGATCCTGTCGGACGAACGGCAAGACTTGCACGGTCACCTCACCGCGCACATGCAACGCGCCGGCCGCCAGCTGATCGACACCCAGCCAGCGTTCTACATCCCCTAGAATCCGGCCTTCGGGCACCAGCAGATGTGTGGGTATCGAATCGGCGGCCATCGTGTCCAGCCAACTGGCCAAGCCACTGTTTTCATACGCGAACAGTGAGATCAGTTGGGCGCTCGGTGCGCGATGAATCCCCAGGCCTTGCAGGAATGCTCGCTGTGCCTCGGGGCTTTGCTGAAACTGCCTGCGACGTTCAAGCAATCCGCTTTCTCGCAGCAAGCCCCCCGTGCCTTTCTGAAACCCAGGAAAGAAGAAGTACTTCTGCACGCTCTTGTACTTAACCGACGGCAAACCGTGACAGCCGATCACCCAGTCTTCGGCGCTCAGATAGTCGAGGTTCATCCACAGCGGCGGCTTTTCCCGCGAAGCCATGGCGTCCATGTAGGGGCTCGGCAACTGGCAGGCGAACGCGGCGATCACGACATCGGCGGCTTCAGCGGGTTGCCATTCGGCAGGCCACTGACGCACCTCGACACCCTGCTGCCATTGTTGCGAAGCGCGTATGTCGATGTCCGGACAGATGCGCTCAAAGGCCCGCAGGTCATCGACCCACAAACGCACCTCCACCGCATGCTCGGCCACCAACTGTCGGGCCAGGCGCCAGGTCACGCCGATGTCGCCAAAGTTGTCGACCACGGTGCAAAAAATATCCCAGCGCCAGCGGTTTTTCACTTGAGGCATTTCAGGCATTCCAGGCTCCCGTTGGCAAAGGCGCCGATTGTCCGCATAAATTACCTCGCGCAGAAGAGCCGACGGCGATTAATCTTCGTGCGACAATCGCCATTCGCCCGCGCCCACCCGCCAGGAGGCAGCCATGCCCTACCGTCCCTCTCCACGCCGCCCGTTGCCGATTCAGCTCAATGCGCTGCAATTGACCGGCAGCATTGCCCTCGGTCTGTGGCTTGGATTCCTCGCGATCGCGCTGACCTGCTGGCTCGCCTCGCGCCTGCTGTTCAGCGAGCAACTCGCGCCGGTCGCAGCCGCTGTAGAGCAACTGGCCAAGCCGCCGGTGGTGGTGCAACCGGTGCCGGACATCCCGCCGCAAAGCCCGCTGTTCGAACAGTACGAAGATAACCTGCGCAAGAATGAACAACAGCAACGGATGGATCAGGCCCGCAGCACCCGCCGCAACCTGTCCAACCCGAAATGCCAGTTCTGGCTGCAACAGGACCAGACCGCGCCGAGCGAAAAAAGCCGTGCCAATGTCCTGCAATTCTGCGACTGATCATGAAGCTCTCTATGCATAAGCCGACCGTCCACCAGTTGATTCTCGACAAGCTTCGAATCGATCTCGACATCGCCGAGCGTGCCGCGCAAACCGCTTACGAAACCGCAACCCACGAAGAAAATATCGCCGAAAACAAGTACGACACGTTGGGTCTGGAGGCGTCTTATCTAGCGGCCGGACAGGCCAAACGTGTGGAAGAGATCAGGCAGTCACTCACGCTGTGCCAGAACCTGACCTTGCGTCCTTATGACGAACAACGCGGGATCGAAGTGGGCGCCCTGCTCGGATTGGAAGACGAAAAGGGTCATGAGCAGTGGCTGTTTCTGGCGCCTGACGCGGCGGGTCTGAAAGTCGATATGGTCGGACAGATGATCACCGTCATCACCCCTCGTTCACCGCTGGGCAAAAGCCTGCTGGGCAAGTTCGAAGGGGACGAGGTAGAGATTCTGGTGGCGGGCGCCCGGCAACAGTTTGCTGTTACCGAGGTCATTTGAAAGGGATCAGTGGACCGGCAGTTCGACGCCGTCGAACAGCTCTTCCAGTTCCTGCTTGTTGTGGCACTGAATGGCCTTGGCCATCACTTCGCGGGTCAGGTGCGGCGCGAACTTCTCGATGAAGTCGCACATGAAACCACGCAGGAAGGTGCCACGACGGAAACCGATTTTGGTGATGCTGGATTCGAACAAGTCGCTGGCATCGAGCATGACCAGGTCACTGTCGAGTTTGGCATCGACCGCCATTTTCGCCACGATGCCCACGCCCAGGCCCAGACGAACATATGTCTTGATCACGTCGGCGTCGGCCGCGGTGAACACCACTTTCGGCGTCAGGCCGCGATGGCTGAAGGCTTCGTCGAGTTTCGAACGGCCGGTGAAGCCAAACACGTAAGTCACAATCGGGTATTCGGCCAGTGCTTCCAGGGTCAGCTTCGACAGCTTGGTCAGCGGGTGGCCCTGAGGCACGACCACGCAGCGGTTCCAGCGGTAGCACGGCATCATCACCAGGTCGCCGAACAGTTCCAGCGCTTCGGTGGCGATGGCGAAATCCACGGTGCCGTCAGCGGCCATTTCGGCGATTTGCATCGGCGAACCCTGGTGCATGTGCAGGGCAACGTCCGGGTACTGCTTGATGAAATTGCTGATCACCGGCGGCAAGGCATAACGTGCCTGAGTGTGCGTGGTGGCGATCGATAGGGTGCCTTTTTTCTCGTTGGAGAACTCCTGGGCGATCTGCTTGATGCTTTCAACCTTGCGCAGGATCTCGCCGGCGGTGGTGATGATGCGCTCGCCGGCCGGGGTGACGCGGGTCAGGTGCTTGCCGCTGCGAGCAAAAACCTCGACGCCCAATTCGTCCTCCAGCAGACGGATCTGCTTGCTGATACCCGGTTGCGAGGTGTAAAGGCTTTGGGCTGTAGCGGAAACGTTGAGGTCGTGGTGCGCCACTTCCCAGATGTAGCGCAGTTGTTGAAGCTTCATATGAATCCCTCAAAGCAAGGTAGACGCCACGGGCATCAGCGACGGTATATAACTATATTAATGGTCTGAAGAATAAATCTAGAACTTTTTTGTCAAATTGCCACTATTCTTGCTCTAGCGATCCCCCTGGCGACGTCGCTCAACCAGCGGCACCAGATAAACCGGCACACGCGCCAGTTGCAACACCCGCGCAGCGGTGCGGCCCAAGGGTGTTTCCGCCCCTGCGCCATGGCTGTGACTACCTACGATCAACAAATCCACGGAGAGTTTCTGCGCCTGGTCGAGAATCACCTGCGACGGGTCCCCCTGCAGCACCCGCACCGCTTTGATCCGCTCCAGATCCTGCTCCCCTTCATCCCCCAATTCTTCACGAAAACTGTCGAGCACCCGCTGCTCGATATTGGCAATCACCGTGCTCAGGCCCTGACTGTGAAACTCGTTCAAGGCCTGCTCATCGAGGTAACTCTGCAGCACTGATTCGGCAAACAACCCCATGGGCTCAACGGCGTGCACCACATACAAGTCGGCATTGAATGTCCGCGCCAGCGCCAAGGCATGCTGCATCACCAACGGTGCGTACAGCCCGAGATCCGTGGCATACAGCATCGAATGAATCATATGACCTCCTCGCGTGCCAACATGGCGGAGATTTGATTCAGCTTAGCAGTGCCTTGACGAGTACGACGTTCGGCGTAACGCGTTGAACGGCGGGCTTAAACTTTTTGCTCGTTGCTGATGCCATGGGGCACGTGACCGGTGGCGACCACTTCGCGGGCCAGCTCGCAATGGCCGGCCTGGTCGTCGAAAAACACATCAGCGGCGAACGCTTCGAGAAACGCCGATTTGGTCAAGCCGCCAAGAAACAGCGACTCGTCCAGACGAATGTCCCACTCGCGCAAGGTACGGATCACCCGCTCATGGGCTGGCGCCGACCGCGCCGTCACCAGGGCGGTGCGGATCGGACAGGCGTCATCGGGAAACTCGCGCTGCAACAGATTGAGGGCGGCGAGGAAGCCTTTGAACGGCCCTCCGCGCAAGGGCTCGCGGGCCGATTCGCGCTCGCTGGCCTGAAACGCTTCCAGGCCACCGGACTGATAGATCCGCTCGGACTCATCGGAAAACAGCACGGCATCACCGTCGAAGGCGATGCGCAACTCATCGCTGGCCGCACGGCTGGCCCCCCCCGACAAAATGGTCGCCGCAGCGAACCCTGCGTCCAGCGCGCTGCGCACATCTTCGGCATGGGTGGAGAGAAACAGGTCGCAACCAAAGGCCTTGAGGTACGGATAAGGGCTGCGCCCGCCCACGAACGCCGCGCGGGAAATCGCCAGGCCATAATGATCAATCGAGTTGAATACGCGCAGGCCGGTGTCGGCGCTGTTGCGCGACACCAGGATCACCTCGACCCGGGCCCGACCGAGGCTGGCGTTCAGATTGAGCAGTTTTTCCACCAACGGAAACGCATCCCCGGGCTCGAGGATTTCGTCTTCATGTTCAATCTGATATTGCCGGTAAGCTTCGACGCCGCTCGACAGATAGACCTTATGGCTTTCGCTCAGGTCGAACAGCGCTCGCGATGAAATCGCCAGCACCAGTTTGTCGTCGATAGTCTTTGCCATGCCCTTCCCCCTCAGGTTGATCGACTCACGTGTTGCGTCGATCGATAAAACTCAAGCTGCGATACAAGGCTTCGATTCGTGGCAATTCGCACCCCGCCGCCTTCGCCGTTGCCAGCGGTTGCGCGTAGATCGCCTGCAGCTCCAGCGGTCGTTTGTGCAGAAAATCGTGGTACATGCTTGGCCAATAGTCGGGCATTTTCTCGGTCACCTTGAACAAATGCTCGGCATACCCGACCGGAATATCGTGACCGCAGGCGATTGCTCCCCGAACCACTTCGGCCATCAGCGACTGGATCAGTTCCCGGCTGTCGGCATCAGCCATCAACGGCGTGGTGCTGGCCCCGAGCAGCACCGACAGACCGTTGTAAGGGATATTCCAGACCAGTTTTTGCCAGCGTGCCTGGTGGAGGTTCGGCATGGCCTGAGAGTCGATACCGGCTGCGCGAAACAGTCCGGCGCCCTCCTCGACAATCGTCATTCGCGCCTGCTCATCGGCTGCGGGACCGCTGTGGTAGCCGACGTTTACCGCGCCGAGCGCTTGATGGGTTATGACGCCAGGCCCTTCGCGATGGACGCAGATAAAACACAGCCCGCCGAGCAGGTGCAGGGAATCGGGAAGTAACTCACGCAAGCTGTCTTCGACGTCCAGGCCATTTTGCAACAGCAGGACGTTGGCATTCGGGGCGGCGGCCTGGATGATGGCAGGCGCCAAATCCGCGTTGCTGGTGGTTTTTGCGCCGACCAGCACCCAGTCACAGGCGGGCATGTCCTCAGCGGACGAATAGGCCTGGACCGGGTTCAGCGTCAATGCGCCATGCACCGCACTGTCGACTTGCAGCCCGCGTTCAGCGACTGCTGCAAATTCACTGCGCAACAAGAAGTGCACATCGAACCCGGCACGCGCCAGCATCACCCCGTAGAACCCGCCGATCGCGCCGGTTCCGATAATACCGATTGTCGGTTTGGCAACTGCCCCCATCATGGCAACTCCTCTGCATGTCGACTGAGCGCCTGGCGCACAGTTTCATTGAGCCCGGTGCTGGTCAGGCGCGACTGTACTGCCCCGAAGAACTCGCCGTCGCGCACCACAAACAGCGCCGGCAAATGAAAAACCTGATAACGCTCGACCAGCCCGCCATTGTCCCCGGCATCGATCCAGCACAGCCGGTCGATCGCCAGATCGAGTCTTGGCAATTGCTCACGGGCAAAACGGCAACTGGCGCAGCCGACGCTGGTGAAAATCACCAGCGACACACCGCTCATCGCTAGCAGCCGTTGGTCGGCGTCGAAATCAGTCAGTTCCAATTCGACCACTATACTGGGGGAAACAATGTCAAATGGCCGACACATGGAGTTTGTGTTCATGGGACGTTTTCTACCTCACCCTGACGATGTGCCCGTCGAGTTAACGTTGCTCAAGCATGAGTGCATTTCGCGGCAACGGCTGCACACTATCAGCCTCGGCGGCATGGCTTGCAATTACCACCGCGCCTGGCGCCACGGTACGGCGCTGGAAGTACGCATGCCAACCTTGAATCCCGATTTGCGCTATCTGGGCTATGTGGCCTGGTGCCTGCGACGCAAGCGCGGCTACCTGGTGGGCATTGCCTTCGTCGACGAACAGATGCTGTTCAGTGCGCGAATGGGCGAGCAGGTTTGCCAGATCGAACGTTATTGCCGCCTGCGTGACGCACACGAAGACCTGCAGGATATTCAGGCCCTGGCCCTCGACTGGGTCCAGCAGCATGCCGACGAGTTCTCTCACGACACGGTTCGCAAGGCATTTGCACAGCCTGCGCTGGGTTAGGCGACGCTCTCAATTAGTGAGAATGCCCCTAAAACCGGTGTCTGCCCATTGTCGAGCAGGCGCCTAACGCGCTAAGGTTCGGCTCCCCGACGCGCTTAATTTGCTGTGCTCCGCCGCGCGGGTTCGCTGGCGGCCGGCACCCGTGACCTGACGAGTAAACGATGGCTGATTTACCGATCAACGACCTAAACGTCGCCTCCAACGAGACCCTGATCACTCCCGATCAGCTCAAGCGTGATATCCCTCTGAGCGACGCGGCCCTGCGCACCGTCACCAAGGGCCGCGAAGTCATTCGCAACATTCTTGATGGCACCGACCACCGATTGTTCGTCGTGATCGGCCCTTGCTCGATCCACGACATCAAGGCGGCCCACGAATACGCCGAGCGCCTGAAAGTGCTTGCCGCAGAAGTGTCCGATACCTTGTATCTGGTCATGCGCGTGTATTTCGAGAAGCCACGTACCACTGTCGGCTGGAAAGGTCTGATCAACGACCCGTACCTGGATGACTCCTTCAAGATTCAGGACGGTCTGCACATCGGTCGTCGGTTGCTGCTGGACCTGGCCGAGATGGGCCTGCCGACCGCCACTGAAGCCCTCGACCCGATCTCCCCGCAATACTTGCAGGACCTGATCAGCTGGTCGGCCATCGGCGCGCGCACCACCGAATCCCAGACTCACCGTGAGATGGCTTCCGGCCTGTCTTCGGCTGTCGGCTTCAAGAATGGCACTGATGGCGGCTTGACCGTGGCGATCAACGCCCTGCAGTCGGTTTCCAGCCCGCACCGTTTCCTGGGCATCAACCAGGAAGGTGGCGTGTCGATCGTCACCACCAAGGGCAACGCCTACGGTCACGTGGTCCTGCGCGGTGGCAACGGCAAGCCGAACTATGATTCGGTCAGCGTCGCGCTCTGCGAGCAAGCGCTGAACAAGGCGAAGATCAAGCCGAACATCATGGTCGATTGCAGCCACGCCAACTCCAACAAGGATCCGGCCCTGCAACCGCTGGTGATGGAGAACGTCGCCAACCAGATCCTCGAAGGCAACCAGTCGATCATCGGCCTGATGGTCGAAAGTCACCTGAACTGGGGCTGCCAGGCCATCCCGAAAGACCTCGCCGACTTGCAATACGGCGTGTCGATCACCGATGCCTGCATCGATTGGTCCGCTACAGAAACCACCTTGCGCAGCATGCACGCCAAGCTCAAGGATGTGCTGCCCAAACGCGCTCGCACCTGATCACGTTTCGCTGCACACAAAAACGCCGGGCTAAACCCGGCGTTTTTTTGTGTTCGTATTTTGAGGTTACTGGCTCAGCTTGGCGGCATGCCGTTGGTGGCGCTCCATGTAGCGCTCGACGTAAGAGCACGATGGAATGACGGTGTAACCCATTTCTTCAGCGTACTGCAGCGCCTGTTCGGTCAATGCGGCCGCGATGCCGCGCCCCCGCAATGCGTTGGGCACGAAGGTGCGATAGATATCCAGGGTCTGTTTCCCCAGATCCATATAGGTCAGGTAGGCACGATGACCGTCCACACTGGTCTCGAACTGATGACCAGCCTGGTCATGGTGGATGGACAACGCCTCGCTCATCACTACTCCTCGCGGGTCTTGAATTCTGACCCCTACCTTACCGATGTTTTTCCGGCGAAGGAACATCTACGCCACCCCGTGCCTCAATGGACACCGAGAAGAGCTGCACCGATCTCGCGCAACCGAGCACGTATCAAATAGTAGGCGCCATTGGCAGAAATGCTCAAGGTACGCTCGTCATCGCGCTCAGTGGGCGGGTGCTGCTCCGGGTGACGCAGGGACGGCTCGACCGGAGATATCCTCGGGTCGATAGCCTGAACATTGCCGGATGTTGAGACTTAAGACGAACGCGCGCTCTTAAAGTCACCATCAAGATGGATAAAGATTATGAGAGCCACGGCGCAAAATCCGAACAAAAGTATGGACGAATCCATATAGACAGACTTTAGCCAAGAATGAGAAAAACAGCGGTGAGTGCACGGAGCTTTTTTCGGCGGCTCGCTCATCTCGGGCCTCCTAGCTGGATATTTTTTAAACAATGCAGTTAAAAGTTGCTCGAAAAAGAATCAACGCCTACAATTTTTTTTGCTTCTTGCTACACGTCAGTTTACTTACTAGAAGTAATGGGTAGTATGTACGCCGGCTATTTCCTCACCCTGAGGAGACAGCTACTTAATAGAAAGTCCTTGAAGGGGAACACGATGAACAACGTTCTGAAATTCTCTGCTCTGGCTCTGGCCGCAGTTCTGGCTACCGGTTGCAGCAGCGTATCGAAAGAAACCGAAGCACGTCTGACTGCTACTGAAGACGCAGCAGCTCGCTCCCAGGCTCGTGCAGACGAAGCTTACCGTAAAGCTGATGAAGCTCTGGCTGCTGCTCAAAAAGCACAACAGACTGCTGACGAAGCTAACGAGCGTGCTCTGCGCATGCTGGACAAAGCTAGCCGCAAGTAATAATCCTTCGGGGTTGTTATCAAGCCGACCCATTTATGGGTCGGCTTTTTTTTGCCCGGTGTTTCCTGCTGGCCATAAAAAACCCGCCGACGCAGCCTGCCTCGGCGGGTTCTTTTCACGCATTACTGCAGCGGGTCGATCGGCGCACTCGTCACCATCGGCGCGGAAGTGTTCGGCACTGCGATTTCCACCGGCAGGCCATCTTCAGCAGCGACCACATCACGCACCACATCCCAATTCATGCGCAGGTTGTTGGTGATGTCCTCGCGCTTGAGCATCGCGTTGATCACCGCAGTGTGCTTGTCGACCACCGACGGGTTGCCCTTGTCGTCAACCGGGGTGTGCGCTTCCAGATACACCTTGCCCCCACTGATGCCAAACTTGTAAGGGTCGTTGATGATGCGCACCGACGTCCCGACCGGCACCATGCCCGCCATTTCCAGCACGTTGTTGTTGAACATGCGGAAGCAGCCGTGGCTGGTGCGCATGCCGATGCCGAACTTCTTGTTCGAGCCGTGGATCAGGTAGCCCGGCGTGCCCAGGGTGAATTTGAACGGCCCCAGTGGATTGTCCGGGCCGGCCGGCACCACGTTCGGCAACGGATCGCCGTCAGCGGCGTGCTCGGCCTTGATCGACGCTGGAGGGGTCCAGGTCGGATTCGGCGTCTTCGCGATGATGCTGGTGTGGGCAATCGGCGAGCCCCAGCCTTCACGGCCGATACCCAGCGGGAAGGTGTACACCACGTTCCGGCCTTTCGGGTAGTAGTAGAGGCGGTATTCAGCCAGGTTGATGACGATGCCTTCACGCGGGCCCGGCGGCAGGATGAAACGTGTCGGCAGCACCACTTCGGTGCCAGCACCTGGCAACCATGCATCAACGCCAGGGTTGGCCGCGACCATTTCCGAATAGCCCAGATCGTAGGTGGTGCCAAGGTCGGCGAAGGTGTCTTCGTACTTGGCCTTGATCACTTGCACCTGACCGATGATATCTTCACCGGGCGGTGGCAGGGGCAGCTCCAATGCGGCTACGGGGCCCGCCACACAAAGGGCGGCAAGAGACAAGCAGCGGGTGACGGCAGGAAAACGCGGCAACATCCGGAAAATCCTTCGCATGATCAGACAAGGGTATAAAAACGCGATTGTACACTGGCATCTGGAATTTCGGGGAGTTGGCCGATAGCAAGCTATCTTTGAGCCTTTACAGTTCGAACCGCAGTTCCGGCCAGATCGGCGAGGTGCCACGTTTTTGCGATTCCAGAATGGCCCGGCACAGCGAGCACAAGCGCTGATCCTGGAACACCCGGCGGTCGACACTCGACCAGCGCGGTTGCGCGGGCAGCAGACTGCCGCACAAGGTTCGATCGGCCGAGCCGCCCAGTTCCAGCTGACGGGTCACCAGATGCACCCGCACTTCCTGGCAGGCGAACAGATCCAGCTGTTCGTCAGGCTCGATCAGTTGGTAGGCAAATAGGGACCAGGCAGGACGCGGCATCGGGGGCTCCAAATCGGGGCGCCACCTTAGCCGAAACACCGCCGCTAGAAAAGCGTCAAAGCAGCGGTTTCAGTGTCGGCCAGACATTTTCCAGCAACTTGTCCTGAGCGCCCGCAGCCGGGTGCAATCCGTCGGCTTGCATCAAGTCAGGATGACCGCCCACGCCGTCGAGAAAAAACGGTACCAGCGGGATGTTTTTCTCGTTGGCGAGGTTTCTGTATGCCTCGAAATTTGGCGGCCATGCTACGCCTGTCGGATTTAAGAGATGGATAGCGCTCCATCGCTAATTCCACATTGACATCACAGCCGAACGCCAGCGAGACTCGCTGCATAACCTCACCAATGATAAGGAAATCCACATAATGAAAAAGCGTTCCTTTCTGGTACCAATGGCAACTCTGGCAGCAGCCGTAGCTACGGAGCAGGCTTCGGCTTTAGTCGCCCACGAGGCTGTCGAGCCCAGCACCGACACGACCATTTCACTCCAATCGGCTACTAAGAGCGAAAACATTTCGGCTCGCGCCGGCAATGACCTATTTGCCTTTGTCCTGAAACGTGGAGATCAAGGTCAATTCATGGCTTACCACAGCTCTCACAGCTCCCACGCTTCGCACAGCTCACATAGCTCCCACCACTCGGGCTCCTGAAATGGAATTCACGACTACGCTCGCGTTTGATGAGCGGCTTTATGACGGACAGGTTCTGCAAAAAGCCGCTTACCGCTCGATGAATTCACTGATAGCTGATATCACATGCGCCGATGGAAAATTTATCTGCGCGTTATCCTCGAATATCGGCGTACATGAACCTGCGTTTCTGTCTGCTGTTCAAGAATTCAAGAAGGATGTACTCGACTACCAGCTGCGTCAGAAGCTGAACACTGAGACTCTACCGATCAGGAATCTGATCCTTGGGCTGGCCTTCTCAAAAACCGGGCTGATCAGTGAGTAAATTCCATAAGCTGGAATTTTATGTAGAGCAACGCCCCTACGAATTGCTGCCATTCAAATTTGATCGATTGAATGACGACGAGTACGTCATCACCAATATGGCAGGCGAGTATCACGTCATACCGATACCGATGCTCGAACCGCTGATCAGCAAAACGCTCGCGATCTCATCAGAGCTCATCCCTGCGCTCCGGTCGAAGCAGTTCATCCGATTCTCCAATGAGCAGGCGCCGCTTCAGCTTCTGGCACTCAAAATTCGCACACGCTTGTCCCGACTAGCCCAGTTCACAAATCTGCATATCTTTGTCGTAACGCTTCGCTGCGACCATAGCTGCCCGTATTGCCAGGTATCAAGGCAATCGGAGAGTAAAGGCGAATTCGACATGACGACAGAGATGGCTGACAAGTCGTTGGATTTCGTTTTCAGATCCCCCAATCCAGCCATCAAAATAGAGTTTCAGGGTGGCGAGCCACTGCTGAACTTTGAGATGGTGGAGTACGTCGTTCTTGAGGCTAAAAAACGCAATCTCAAGGAAGGTCGTGATCTTCAGTTCGTCATCGCGACCACGCTGTCGCTTCTCACTGATGACGTACTCGACTTCTGTAAGCTGCACAACATCGTACTTTCTTCCTCTCTCGACGGGCCACTGGACCTCCATAATGCGAACCGCCCAAGACCTGGACGAGACAGTCATCAGCGTTTCGAAGAAGGCCTGAAAAAGGCTCGCGCAGCTCTTGGCTACGACCAAGTGTCGGCTCTAATGACGACAACCGATAAGAGCCTTCCGCGAGCCCGTGACATCATCGATGAGTACTTGCGTCTGGGCTTTGACGAAATTTTCCTCCGCACTCTTTCTCCATACGGCTTTGCAATCAAGACCAAAAAATTCATGTCGTATGACACTGAGCGCTGGCTGGATTTTTACAAGGAAGGTCTTGAGTACATCATTGAACTGAACAAGTCCGGCATACGATTTGTCGAGCAATACTCCTCTCTCGTACTGACAAAAATGCTGACCTCAGGGGATCCTGGATTTGTTGATTTGATGAACCCCGCGGGCGCAGGTATAGCCGCCATCGTGTTCAATTATGATGGGGCCGTCTATGCCTCAGATGAAAGCCGGATGCTTGCCGAGATGGGCGATCATACGTTCAGGCTGGGCAACGTTCTTGAGCATTCCTATGAGGAGATCATTCTCTCCGATCAGCTTCTGGACGCGCTGGAAAATTCCTTCACCTTAAGCGCCCCTATGTGCTCTGACTGTGCGTTTGAGCCTTACTGTGGTGCCGAACCCGTCTACCATCACGCCATGCACAAGGATCTGGTAGCGAGAAAACCTGAATCCTCTTTCTGCAAGCGCAACATGGCGATTTTTAAGCATCTCATTGAACTGATGGGAAGCGACGAACATACGAAACGGATTTTTATGGGGTGGGCCAATCGATGCTGAAACTCAGCGGGAAGGTTATCCGTATCCACGCGGTAGATATTTACAAGGACCTAACCCTGATCAAGGTTTCCACCAATCGAAATCTGCCTGAAATCCTGCGACGGGAAATAGCGTATCTGATTTCCGATCACCAGATACCCTCAGGTTTCGCCCACTATTTACTGACTGAGCAACATCAGAAGCTGGCGGAGGGACTGCCTGCCGGCTCTGACTACTCCATCCTGGCGAATGAATTCAGTTACATCGGTGACAATGACGTTATCCGGCTTTCAGCTGATCGCCAGAGTATTCGAGTGTTGTTTAGGGCTATGTCACCCAACAACAGCATCCTGCTCACCGAGCAGTGCAATAACTACTGCCTCATGTGCTCTCAACCGCCTAAAGCTGCTGATGATTCATGGATACTCGATGAGGTCGAGAGCTTGATTCCGTTGATCCCGAAAGAGACGCGGGAGCTGGGGTTTACGGGAGGTGAGCCTACGACGGACAAAGAGCGTTTTCTTAAAATCATTCGCCTGACGAAGAGCTATCTGCCAAGAACCGCGATTCACATCCTTTCTAACGGTCGAAGCTTCAAAGATCCAACATTCGCAGAAAATTATGCAGCAATTCAATTGCCTGACGCGATGATCGGAATCCCCGTCTACTCAGACGATCCGACACTGCATGATTACATCGTCCAGGCTCAAGGAGCGTTCGATGAAACCATTCAGGGCATTCTTAACCTCAAGCGCCTGGGCCAGAGGGTTGAGATCCGAGTGGTCATACACAAGCTCTCTGTGCAGCGACTTCCTGAGTTGTGTGAGTTCATCGCCCGCAATCTTCTTTTTGTCGATCAAGTGGCACTGATGGGCCTTGAAATGATGGGCTTCACCAGAGCCAATCTAGACGAGCTATGGATTGACCCAATTGAGTACAAAGACACGCTTAGCAAGTCCGTTAGCATTCTGGCCAAGTACGGCATGAACATTTCGGTCTACAACCATCAGCTTTGCTTGGTGAATCCAGACATTCTGCCCTACTACCGCAAATCGATCAGTGATTGGAAAAACGAGTTCGCACCCGAATGCCAGAGCTGTAAAAAACAGACTGAGTGCGGAGGTTTCTTCGCCTCGGGTGTCAAATTCGGCTACAGCAAACAGCTAACTCCGTTCTGACCCTTTCAGGTCGAAATCTGCATTTTTAGTCACCAGAACTCTATGTTCGACGATCAGCTTCCGTACTGATCCTCCTGGCAATTATTTCAAAGCAGCGGTTTCAGTGTCGGCCAGACATTTTCCAGCAACTTGTCCTGAGC
Source organism: Pseudomonas sp. LBUM1669 (assembly GCF_059695705.1). Lineage (NCBI taxonomy): Bacteria > Pseudomonadati > Pseudomonadota > Gammaproteobacteria > Pseudomonadales > Pseudomonadaceae > Pseudomonas > Pseudomonas sp. LBUM1669. The sequence goes on from NZ_CP166784.1 coordinate 4,487,737, forward strand.
GCCCGCAGCCGGGTGCAATCCGTCGGCTTGCATCAAGTCAGGATGACCGCCCACGCCGTCGAGAAAAAACGGTACCAGCGGGATGTTTTTCTCCTCGGCCAGCGCGCTGTAGACCTTCGCAAAAGCCTCGGTATAACGAACGCCGTAGTTGGGTGGCAACTGCATGCCGAGCAAAAGCACCTTGGCGCCACTGTCCCTGGAGCTGTCGATCATCGACGCAAGGTTTTGTTGCAAATTAGCTGGGGGCATTCCACGCAGGCCATCGTTCCCGCCCAACTCGAGGATCACCAGCTCAGGCTTATGCTCTGCAAGCAGCGCAGGCAGGCGCGCCTGGCCTCCGGCACTGGTGTCGCCGCTGATGGAGGCATTGACCACCTTATCGTCGAAACCTTCGCGCTTGAGCCGTTGCTCAAGCAGCGACACCCACCCCAAGCGGGTATCCAGTCCGAAACCAGCGCTGATACTATCGCCAACGATCAGGACAGTACCCGCCGCTGCGTTCTGGGCCATGCACATCAAGGCCAGGCCAGCACTCAAAAACCACACACGCATCGGATTCTCCATGGGCGCAAGCATTCTCACCGCGAAGAACCTCAGCAAAGTGGTTCCCAGCGCGGAAGGTGAACTGACTATCCTGCACGAACTCAGCCTGGAACTGAACAAGGGCGACAGCCTGGCCATCGTCGGCGCCTCCGGTTCCGGCAAATCCACCCTCCTCGGCCTGCTCGCCGGCCTCGATTTGCCGAGCAGCGGTGAAGTCACCCTCGCCGGCCAGGGCCTGAGCAGTCTCGATGAAGACCAGCGCGCGCGCATTCGGGCCGAGCATGTCGGGTTTGTGTTTCAGTCGTTTCAACTGCTGGACAGCCTCAACGCACTGGAAAATGTCATGCTGCCGCTGGAGCTCGACGGCCGCAAAGATGCCCGCGAACGTGCTACTCAGTTGCTCCAGCGCGTTGGCCTGGGCCAGCGCCTGACCCACTCGCCACGCCAGCTCTCCGGTGGCGAACAGCAGCGCGTAGCCATTGCCCGCGCGTTTGCCGCCGAACCCGATGTGCTGTTCGCCGACGAACCCACCGGCAACCTCGACAGCCACACCGGCGAGCGCATCAGTGACCTGTTGTTCGAACTCAACCAGGAACGCGGCACGACCCTGGTGCTGGTGACCCACGACGAACGCCTGGCACATCGCTGCCGGCGCCTGATCCGCCTTGAAGCCGGCCTGCTGGTCGCCCCTCTGGAGCCTTGATGGCACGCCTGCCGCTGTTGCGCCTGTTCAGCCTTGCCATCCGCCAACTCCTGCGCGATGCCCGCGCCGGTGAGCTGCGTGTGTTGTTCTTCGCCCTGGTGGTTGCCGTGGCGGCGAGTACCGCCATTGGTTATTTCGGTGCTCGCCTGAACGGCGCCATGATGTTGCGCGCTACCGAGTTTCTTGGCGCCGACCTGTTGCTTGAAGGCAGCTCTCCCGCGCGTCCGGAACAGATCAAAAGTGGCACGGAACTGGGACTCGAACACGCTCAGGTGGTGGAATTCTCCAGTGTCATTGCCACCGACAACGGCATTCAGCTGTCCAGCATCAAAGCCGCCGACGACGTTTATCCGCTGCGGGGCGAACTGAAAAGCGCCCCGGCGCCCTTCGCCCCGGAAGAAGCCGGTGGCGGACCGAAACCCGGCGAGGCCTGGGTCGAAGCGCGGCTGCTGACTGCGCTCGACCTGAAGATCGGCGACAGCATAGACGTCGGAATGCGTACGCTGAAACTGGCGCGAGTGCTGACCTATGAACCGGATCGTGCCGGCAATTTCTACAGCCTCACGCCGCGGGTATTGATCAACCTCAGCGACCTCGCTGCGACCGGGGTGGTGCAACCCGGCAGCCGGGTCAGTTACCGCGAACTCTGGCGCGGCAAAGCCGAGGCACTGGAAACCTATCGTCAACTGATCAAACCCGGCCTGGCCGCCAACCAGCGCATCCAGGATGCCCGTGACGGCAACCGGCAGATCGGCGGTGCGTTGGGCAAGGCCGAACGCTACTTGAACATGGCCAGCCTGGTCGCAGTTCTGTTGTCCGGCGTGGCCGTGGCGCTGTCGGCAACACGCTTCGCCACTCGCCGATTCGACGCCAGTGCGTTGCTGCGTTGCCTGGGTCTGTCGCGTCGGGAAACCATGGTGCTGTTCAGTTTGCAGCTGACGGTACTTGGCCTGCTCGCCAGCCTCAGCGGCGCACTGCTAGGCTGGCTTGCACAGCTTGGATTGTTCGCGTTGCTGCATGATTTGTTGCCAACCGACGTACCACCGGGCGGTCTGTTTCCCGCCATCGCCGGGATCGGCACCGGGCTGGTGGCCTTGGCCGGTTTTGCCCTGCCGCCCCTGGCGGCACTCGGTCGAGTGCCGCCGCTGCGGGTGCTGCGTCGGGACATGCTGCCGATTCCTTCCAGCACGTGGATGGTCTATGGCGCCGCGCTGGGCGCCCTAGGCCTGATCATGTGGCGTCTGAGCCTCGATCTGGTGCTGACCTTCGCCTTGCTCGGCGGCGGCGTGATCGCGGCGGTTATACTGGGCGGCCTGCTGTTGCTGCTGCTCAAAAGCCTGCGTCGGATGCTGGCACGCGCCTCTTTGCCCTGGCGCCTTGGGCTGGGCCAACTGCTGCGTCATCCTCTAGCGGCAGCGGGACAATCCCTGGCGTTCGGTCTGATCCTGTTGTCCATGGCGTTGATCGCGTTGTTGCGCGGCGAGTTGCTGGACACCTGGCAGAACCAGTTGCCGAAAAACGCGCCGAACTATTTCGCCCTGAACATCCTGCCCGCCGACAAACAGGCTTTCACTGATCGACTGATCGAACTGTCAGCCCAATCGGCGCCGCTGTACCCGGTGGTGCCGGGACGACTAATCAGCGTCAACGGCGAGCCGGTGCAGGAAATCGTCAGCAAGGATTCGGCGGGTGACCGGGCTATCCAGCGCGACCTGAGCCTGACCTGGGCTGCAGACCTGCCGGCGGGCAACAAACTCACGGCGGGCAACTGGTGGAGCGAACAGCCAGCCGATGACGTTCCTGGCGTGTCGGTGGAAGGCAAGGTTGCCGAAAGCCTGAAGCTCAAGCTCGGCGATCACATGGTCTTTACCGTCGGCGGGGTCAATCGCGAAGCGAAGGTCACCAGCTTGCGGGAGATCAACTGGGACAACTTCCAGCCAAACTTCTTCATGATCTTCCAGCCTGGCACGCTGAAGGATTTGCCCGCGACCTACCTGACCAGTTTCTATCTGGCGGCGGGTCACGATCAGCAGATTGTCGACCTGTCCAGGGCCTTCCCGGCGGTGACCATTCTGCAAGTCGAAGCCTTGCTGGAGCAACTGCGCAGCATCCTCGCCCAGGTCACCCTGGCCGTGGAATACGTGCTGCTGTTTGTATTGGCGGCGGGGATGGCAGTGTTGTTCTCGGGCTTGCAGGCGACCCTCGATGAGCGCATTCGCCAAGGCGCCCTGTTGCGAGCACTGGGTGCCGAACGGCAGTTGCTGGTCAAGGCGCGGCGGATCGAGTTCGGTTTGCTCGGCGCGGTCAGCGGGCTTTTGGCGGCGTTGGGTTCGGAACTGGTGAGCCTGGTGCTTTACCGCTATGCCTTCGACCTGCCATGGCATCCGCATCCGTGGCTGCTGGTGTTGCCATTGATTGGCGCGGTGCTGATCGGCGGCGCCGGTGTATTCGGTACCCGCCGTGCGTTGAATGCCAGCCCCCTGACAGTGTTGCGCGAGGGTTGATAGACTCAAGGCCTTTCCATCACAAGAAGTTGCCATGAGCCGTTATCGCCCTCCCCGCACCGCTGGCACCGCGCTGATCACCCCCGAAGGTGAAGCGCGGATGCGGGCCGAGTTTCATGAGCTCTGGCATGTCCGTCGGCCTCAGGTGACGCAATCGGTCAGCGAGGCGGCGGCCCAGGGGGATCGTTCGGAAAACGCCGAGTACACCTACGGCAAAAAGATGCTGCGCGAAATCGACAGTCGCGTGCGTTTTCTCACCAAGCGCCTCGAAGCACTGAAGGTTGTCAGCGAGAAGCCCAGCGACCCGAACAAGGTCTACTTCGGCGCCTGGGTCACCATCGAAGATGAAGACGGCAAAGAGTCACGCTACCGCATTGTCGGGCCGGATGAACTGGACTTGAAACTGGGCCTTATCAGCATCGACTCGCCGCTCGCCCGCGCGTTGATCGGCAAGGCGCTGGACGCCGAGGTTCGGGTCCAGACACCCACGGGAGAGCAATGCGTGTACATCGTGGCGATCGAGTATCTCTAAAACTTCAGCGGCGCGTGATCAAACCTTGCCGGGCAACCCGGGTCAGCTGCCTGATCACCTCTGGCGCCTCTTCGACGCTGGGCGATTGAATCACCGCCAGATCAAAACTGTCGCTGGCAAATCGCGCCAGTGATTCACCGTCTTCGACAAACTGGATCAGGAACGCTGCGGGGCCGCCGGTACGACGTGGCCAGCCATCGAGATAACGCAGGAGCGTCGGCTGATGTTTTCCGCCAAGCAGGATTTTTGGATTGCGCTGGGTGAGGTGTGCCGTGATCGGCGCGGGGCGTACAACAGGGCTTAGTGCATTCATTGGGTCGTGTCTCTGCCTCAAAAGTCTGCATGGCAGGTGAGAGGCAACACCGAACCAGCGCTTTAGCGGTATTTCGAAGCCTGTTTCAAGCTTCTATCGGCAACTGAATGAGTCACCTGGCGCCCCGCAAGTAGCTGTTTAAATCGGCGCATGAGCAGCATCCTAGAGAAGCTGACCGGACAGTGTCAAGAATGACGCGCAACAAAAAGGCCCGCGCAATGCGGGCCTTTTCGTTGAGCCAGAGCGGTCAGTCAGCGATCGCGCGGTCTACCGACAGTTTGCCGGCACCCTCAATCAGTACAGCGATGCTGCCGCCGAGCAAGGCCAGGGCGAATTCATAACCGTTGTTGGACATGAACAGACCGTGGCTGATGTGCACGGTGAAAATGGCAACCAGCGAAAGGAAGGTCAGCCCCAGCGCTGCCGGGCGTACCAGCAGACCGATGATCAAGGCCAGACCGCCGAAGAACTCGGTACCACCGGACAGGATCGCCATCAGGTGACCCGGTGCCAGACCCAGGCTTTCCATGTACTGCGCGGTGCCGGCAATGCCGTAACCACCGAACATGCCGAAGAGCTTCTGGGCGCCGTGAGCGGCAAAGATGATACCGACGAAGATCCGCAGAACGGTCAAGCCGTAGCCTGCGCGGGTAAACAGTACCTTGTTGATCAGTGTGCTCATGCTATGTCATCCATTGTGATTGTGTGTTGGTTGGCCGCTATATTAATCGATAAACGCGATGCCAAAAGCGCAATTTTTGCGACGTAACAATCAGTTTAGTCGATCATTTCCGTGAGACAACTTTCTGCCCCTGGGGCTCCAACGATTCCCTCTCACGATCGAACGCCAAGTAATACTTGTTCACGCTATTAACATAGCTGACGGCGCCCATTCCCACCTGCTCCATGGCAATGCGCTCGACCTGGAAGAACCACTGATTGGGATTCAGGCCACGGCGCCGGGCTTCGGCGCGCATGCCCTGCACCCGTTCCGGCCCCATGTTGTAAGCCGCCAGCACAAACGCCATGCGCTCGCGCTCGTTGAGTTTGGGGCTTGCGAAGAACTTGCGTCGGATCATCGCCAGGTACTTGGCACCGGCCTGCACATTGGCATCGAGGTTCTGAATGTTATTGACCCCGACGCGCTGGGCGGCGGACGGAGTGATCTGCATCAGGCCGGTGGGGCCGCTGCCACTACGGGCATTGGGTTGCAGGGCGGATTCCTTGAAGGCCAGTGCCGCCAGGTTCAACCAGTCCATGCCTTGGGCATCCGCGTGCTTTTGCAGCACAGGGCGAAGTTTTTCCAGACGCTGCCGATCAGCCTTGGCCAATGGATAGTGCACTTGATACAGACGTCGATAGATGCGCAGGAACGCCGCATCCTGGTCCGACGGTTTCTTGTAGGTCGTCAGGAAACGATCAATGCTCGCGCGCAGCATCGAAGCGTCGCGGCGCACGAACCAGAACTCTTCGCCCGGGTCGCTGATCGACACCTGTTTATCGAAACGTAACTTGGGCAGGATCTTGCCCCAGCGCTCGGCAATCGGTTGCTCGACAATGGTCAGGTGAAAGATCCCGCCCTGGACCATTTCCAGAACGTCTTCGACCGCCAGACTGGGGTCGACCCATTCGATTTTCACCGGTGCCAGTTTGTGCAGTGCAAGCTTTGAATTGATCTGACTGACCGCATCCCCGGCCGCACTGCCGGTGGGCAGCGCAAGGGTTTTACCCGAGAGTTGTTCGACGCGGGTGTAACGACGTTCACCCTTGATGCCCACCAGCACCAACGGGATGTTGCTGGCAATCGGTTCACTGCTGCTGACCGCATGGCCCGGTTGCAAATCGAGCAGTTCCCCCGGCGCCACCAGGTCGCCTTCCCCGCGCTGCAAGGCACCGAGCAGTTGGTCCTTGCCTTTGGGAATGATCTTGAGGGTGATTTCCTGACCGTCACGGGCGTGACCGTTGAGGTATTGCTCGAAGGCGCGCAGGCGGTGGTATTCGACGCCGATAGACTGGCCCTGGACTTCGCCGGAACTGTTGCGGCTTTGGTTGACCAGCACCCGCAACACACGACTGCTGCGAATTTCCGCCAGGTCACGGACCTTGGCCGCCGGCACGGCTTGCAGCGGGCCGGCCAGACGCGCGACCGCCGGCATCGGCAGCAGCAACGAACAGCACAGCAGTAGCAACATCGAGGGACGTGTCATCCACTCTCCGGAAAGATTACTGGGCCGACCTCACGAGTTTTCATGAAATCGAACGACAGAAACAGAGCGCCTTGAGCGCTGACAAAGTGCGAAAGACTGGCACAGTGATGGCATCTTGGCCACCCCAGCCTGTCTCGCGGCATCAAGAGACAGCTTTAACTCGTTGTAGTTCTTGGCTTTTCTTATAAATCTACAGCTCTGATATGCTTTCCGGCCTTTGGTCCGAGGTAGCACCATGCAACTCATCGATATCGGCGTCAACCTGACCAACCCCAGTTTTGCGGATAAACACCAGGCCGTACTTGATCGCGCATATGCCGCGGGGGTCTGCCAATTGGTGCTGACCGGCACCAGTGTCGATGGCAGCGAACAGGCCCTGGAACTGTGCCGGCAACTGGACGAAACGGCTCAGCGGCTGTTCGCCACTGCAGGCATTCACCCTCATTCGGCCAGCGACTGGAACGCCGACAGCGCTCAGCGCCTGCGCGCTTTGCTCAAGGAACCCAACGTAGTGGCCGTGGGTGAATGCGGGCTGGATTTCAATCGCGATTTCTCGCCGCGCCCCCAGCAGGAAAAAGTCCTCGAAGAGCACCTGGCGATGGCGGTCGAATTGCAATTGCCGGTGTTCCTCCATGAGCGCGATGCCAGTCAGCGGCTGCTGGAAATCCTTCGTGATTACCGTGACCAGCTGCCGGCCGCGGTGGTGCATTGCTTCACCGGGGAAAAGAAGGCGCTGTTCAGCTACCTCGATCTGGATTTGCACATCGGCATCACCGGCTGGATCTGCGACGAGCGCCGGGGCACGCATTTGCATCCGTTGGTGAAAGAGATCAAGCGCGGGCGTTTGATGCTGGAGAGCGATGCGCCGTATCTGTTGCCACGCAGCTTGCGACCCAAGCCGAAGAACGGTCGCAATGAACCGGCGTACTTGACGGAAGTGTTGCGGGAGGTGGCGTTGCATCGGGGGGAAACGGAAGAGGATCTGGCGGCCCACACAACCGCCTGTGCCCGCGCGTTCTACGGCCTGCCCTCAATCCCCCAGTAACCACAAATCCCCTTGTGGGAGTGAGCCTGCTCGCGATTGCGGTCTGAAAGTCACCTCAATGTTGAATTTTCCACCGCTATCGCGAGCAGGCTCGCTCCCACAATTGATCCAAATCAAGTTCAGAATCGCTGCATAGCGGCACAATGCTGGCACCTTGCCAATGCTGTTTCCGCTATCAGAGAAGACCTCCATGGGTGCCTGGCTTAGCAACATCTCGCTGAAATACAAATTCTGGGCGGTCAATGCGGTCGCCTTCTTCACCACGCTCTTGCTGGTGTTGTACGCCGTGCAGCTCGAACAACAGGCCCGCAGCCACGCCTCTCAAGTGTCGGCTCAGGCTCAGGCGCGCTTGCTCAATGCCTGGCCTGCCGGACAACCGCTGCCCAAGACCGATAACCTGCTGACCTTCAGTCGCGGGCAGGCGCCGTTGCTCAACGAGCAGCCGGTGCTGGAACTGGCCGATGCCCATGGCTGGGTCGAAATCAACGTCATGCCGCTGTTCGGCGACAACCCGCTGATGGGTGCCGAGGTGTTCTCCCGCCCCGATGGTCAGCAGGTCGCGGTGGTCGCCCATGGCCCGAGCCTGAGCCAGGTGTTCGGCGAACGCTTCGCCCACTACGCAGTGGCGGTGTTCATTCTGATGCTGGCGATGCTTGGCGCTTCGCAGTTGTTGATCCGGTTCTTGCTGAGCCAACTCAACACCTTGAAAGATGTGATGCTCCACGTCGAGAAAACCGGCGACCTGTCAGCCCGTGTGCCGCTGACCTGCAAGGACGAAGTCGGGCAGATGGCCAATGCCTTCAACGCGATGCAGGCCGGTTACCAGCGAGTGGTCAACACCGTCGCCAGCACCGCCCGGCAACTGGATGTCGGCGCGGCAAGACTGGCCTCGAGCATGAACGAGGTGCGTCACGGCATGCTTGGCCAGCAAAGCGAAACTGATCAGGCCGCCACGGCGATCAACGAAATGACCGCCACCGTCTATCACATCGCCCAGCACGCTGGCGCAACCCGCGACCTCTCGCAAACTGCTGACACCTTGGCCGGCAGCGGGCAGGAAGTGGTCAGTCGGGTGCAGAAATCCATCGCCGGGTTGTCCGGCGGCGTGCAGCAGACGGCCGAGATGATCCAGCGCCTGGCCGAGGACAGTCAGAAAATCAACGGCGTGGTCGGCGTGATTCACAGCATTGCCGAGCAGACCAATTTGCTGGCCCTGAATGCTGCGATTGAAGCGGCCCGGGCCGGCGAAATGGGCCGCGGCTTTGCGGTGGTCGCCGATGAGGTGCGCAACCTGGCCAAGCGCGTGCAAACCTCGACCGACGAGATCACGATCATGGTTTCCGCGTTGCAGGCCGGGACTCGGGACGCGGTGGACTTTATGCAGGAGAGCTCGTTCAAGGCCGATGACTGCGTGCAACAGGCCCAAGAGGCTGGCGTCGCACTGGCGCAAATCACCAGCGCGGTGGCGCAGATGCGCGAAAGCAATACGCAGATTGCAGTGGCGGCCGAGCAGCAGAGTCAGGTCGCGGAAGAAATGAATCGGGCGGTGGTGAGTATTAGGGATGTGACCGAGAACACGGTGCAGCAGACGGTGGATTCGGCGACTACCAGTAATGAGCTGGCGGCGTTGGCCGGGGAATTGAACAAGGCTATAGGGCAGCTCAAACTTTGAAGGCCCCTTCGCGGGCAAGCCTCGCTCCTACAGGGAATTGCGCGCTCTTGATGTTGTAGGAGCGAGGCTTGCCCGCGAAGGCGTCAGCCCGGTCAACATCAATCCTGACCATGACCGCTATCACTTCGATAGCCAACCTTGATTCGCTGCTCGCAGTGACCACGCCTATTCTTCAATCATGTGTTCAACATGGATCGAGGATTAGCATCATGGGCAAACGTCACCCCAACCTACCCGCCTGGCAATGGCGAGCCTACCCGGGCAATCACCAGCACCCGACCAATCTGGTGTTGCACCTGATTGCCGTGCCGCTGTTCATCGTGGCGTTTTTGCTGATTGTTTCCGGGGTGTTCGGCCTGAACTTCGTGAACTTCGCCATCGGTGTCATTGGCGTGATCGCCGCGCTGGGCTTGCAGCGCCACGGCCACAGCCTGGAGGCGCAAGCCTCCGAGCCGTTCAGTGATCGTAAGGATGCGCTGTCGCGATTGCTGGTCGAGCAGTTCCTGACCTTTCCACGGTTTTTCCTCAGCGGCGGCTGGTGGCGCGCCTGGCGTGAGCGCCACCGTCGTCACTGATCAGGCGAAAATCGTCACCGTCTGCCGACTCATGGCGATCAACTGACCGTCCGCGCTCCACAATTTCGCGGCCGCGTGACCGTAGCCATCGGCACCATGCTCGATTTCAACCAGGTATTTGCACCAGTCCAGCGTGCTCAACTCGAGCAAAGGCTGGACGAATTCGATGGTCCAGGTCAGCGTGCTGCCCATCGCGGGTTTGCTCAGGTGTGGCAACAGGGCCGGTGGCCAGGCGTCCACCAGCGCCAGAATATGCGACTCGCCGAGCGCCTCTTCCTTCACATCCCCACGCAAACGCACCCAGCCACCCATCTCGCGGGATTTGTTGCCGGTGAACGGCAGACCGCCGACACTCCAGCGCATCGCCAGATGCTGCATGAATTCCGGGAGTACGCCTTTGATATACGGCAGTTCCTGGCAATCGTCCCAGTGTTTCATTTCAGGTGCCGGCTCGGCCGCGACCGCCACTTCGGAAGGTCGCGAGGCACCGAAGCTGCCCTGGATCAACGTCACCACTTGCCCCTTCTGCATCGCCCGGCCCAGCACCTGGCTGACGGCTTTACCTTCGCGCAGAACATCGACCTCAAAACTGACCGGCACTTCGGGTTCGACTGGCCCGACAAAGGTGATCGCCAGCGAACGCACCGGCCGATCCGCCGGGACTTTTGCGCGCATGGCTTCGTATTGCAACGCGGCCACCAGGCCACCGAAACTGGCACGCCCCTGAGCCCATTCGGCCGGGATAGACAGCGCCAGCGGCTGGCTGCGGACGGCGTCGAGCAGATCGGAAAAGCGCATGGAAACCTCGGAGAGCGAAAAAGGATGGAGGGATCTTAACCAGCCCGCGGAGGCGGCACAGCGCTTATTCCGGCCAAAAGCACTGACAGATGAGCCGCACTGGGCTCAGTGCTCAGCACAAAACCACTGTGGGAGCGAGCCTGCTCGCGATAGCGGTCTGTCAGCCAGCCCTGATGCCGACTGATACACCGCTTTCGCGAGCAGGTTCGCTCCCACATTTGATCGGGGTGGGTTCAGGATTTGAAGCAGGCGTCGCTGAGTTTGTCGAGGACGCGGTCGGCGCGGCTTTCGGCCTCGGCCATGGTGGCTTTCCAGACGGCGACACAAGGTTGCAGATCGGGTTCCTGTTCAGCCTTGGCCAGCCATTGAAAACAGTCATGCCAGTCGCCCAGGGCACCTTGCGCCGACCTCAACCGTGGCATCGCCGCGTCAGGCAATCGGTCAAGTTCGGGATAGGCGTCGATGCCATAGCGCACGCGCTTGATCAACAGGCGCAAGCGATGGCGATCATGGGCAGGATCGTGCAAGGCCTGATCGAGTTTCTTCCACTGTTTGGCGAGGCGTTTTTCGATGCGTTTGCGCAGGCCCTTGAGCAAGCCCTGACGCTCGCAGGCGCGGAGAAAACGCGGAAAGGCATCGAGAATCATCAGTAGCTGCGTGACCTCGGGGCTTGTCGCCACCGCCGGATAAGCCGTGGCCATCTGCGCCATGCGTCGTTGCGCTGCTTCGGGTTGATCGTGCTTGAGCAAGTAAGCCGCCAGCACTTCGCGATCACGCAACGGCGTGGTCAGCTCACCCACCCGGGACGCCGCCGCTTCCAGCTGCTCGACGCCGGGAAGCCCACGCAACGGCCGCAACAGGCTGCGCAAACGGCGAACCGTCGTGCGCAGGTCGTGCAACGCTTCCGGGTCGGTGCGCGCACTCAGGCGCGCCTGGCAAGCCAGCAGACGAACTTCCAGGCTCAGTACTTGAGCCACCAACCGATCAACCAAGGCAGACATCGTTTGCTCCCTGAAGCGAATTTCCTTAAGCCTAGATCATGCCTCAACGACCAGCGCGTGACTCACGAATATAGAAGCGCGCCTTCTCGGCTTTCTTGGTGCAACCCTCGAAGCCTTCGAACTGCTGCTGAGTCTTGGCCGCCGTCAACAGCGACAAGGCCTTGGAATAGCTGACGGTGCCGGCGAAACCCTCGGCCTTGGCCAGGTCCAGTTCATGCCACGCGGCGTCGAGCCCGCTACCGCAGCTGTCACGATAAGCGGTTTTACCGGCACAACCGGCGAGTGCCAGGGCAATCAAAGGCACACAGATCCAGGCTTTCATCACTCACACCTCAACATTAGGTAAACAGTCGTGCTGGTAAGACGGTCTGGCACGTGAAAAGTGCCTTGGCCCCGCCACGCAAACTTCAAGCGCCCGCGAGAATACCCACGCGCCGCCATGGAGTGTCGAAAAAACGACGCCCTCGGCCCACCGAGCGACCTTAGCGATTGAAGCGCGCCCCGTGATGGGTGCATTGTTGAACCTTGTCAGACGAGGGCGATTCATGAAAAAGCGTGTCGCACTGGTGCTGGGCTCAGGCGGGGCCCGGGGCTATGCCCATATCGGTGTCATTGAAGAAATCGAACGGCGCGGCTACGACATCGCCTGCATCGCGGGATGCTCGATGGGCGCCGTGGTCGGCGGGATCTACGCCGCCGGCAAACTTGACGATTATCGCGACTGGATCGAGAGCCTGGACTACCTCGATGTGTTGCGTCTGGTGGACGTCAGTTTTCGTCTGGGCGCGATTCGCGGGGAGAAGGTGTTCGGGCAGATCCGCAAGATTGTCGGCGAGATCAACATCGAAGACCTGCGCATCCCTTACACGGCGGTGGCCACCGACCTGACCAACCAGCAGGAAATCTGGTTCCAGGAAGGTTGCCTGCACCAGGCCATGCGGGCCTCGGCAGCGATTCCGAGCTTGTTCACGCCTGTGATGCAGGGCAATCGCATGCTGGTGGACGGTGGCATTCTCAACCCTTTACCAATCGTGCCCGTGGTGTCGAGCCATTGCGACCTGATCATTGCGGTCAATCTCAACTCCACCAACCAGCGCCACTATAAACTGCCGGTGATTCAGCGTCCGCCCGCGTTCAAGACCCGGTTCGACAGCCTGATCAATTCACTGGGTTCAAAATTGCCGTTCCGCCGCAAACAGGCAGAACAATTGCTGCTACTGGAAAAGGAAGCGTTGATGGCCGAAGCGGCCGAGATCAATCCCTGGATCGAATCCGCCGAACCCGAAGCCCAGCAACCGGCAGCCGCCCCTGAGCGCGAAGGCGCCCCGAAGTCCGCGACCGGTTCCTTTATCATCGACAACGTGGGGCCGGCGTCTTTGCTGGACTTGATCAACCAGAGCTTCGAGGTGATGCAGACTTCGTTGGCGCAGTACAAGATCGCCGGGTATCCGCCAGATATCTTGATCAACGTGCCGAAACGGGTGTGCCGCTTTTTCGAGTTTTACAAGGCGCCGGAGTTGATCGCATTGGGGCGGGAGATTGCGCGGGATACGCTGGATAGCTATGAGAACGAGCGGGATTCCTGACGTTTTCGGGTGAATGATCCGGCCTCTTCGCGGGCAAGCCTCGCTCCTACAGGATTTGAGTCGTTCGCGAGCGTTGTGAACAACTCAAATCCTGTAGGAGCGAGGCTTGCCCGCGAAGACAACAGACCGGACACCAAAAAGCTAAAGGCTGCCCTCACTCAACAACCGATACCCAACCCCCGCCTCAGTCACGATGAACCGAGGCTGAGTCGGGTCATCCGCCAGTTTCTGGCGCAAATGCCCCACCACAATCCGCAAATAATGGCTGTCTTCGGTATGGGTCGGCCCCCAGATATCTTTCAGCAGCTGCTGCTGGGTGATCACCCGCCCGGGGTGCCGGGCCAGTTGCGCCAGGACCGCATACTCTTTGCGGGTCAGGGCGACTTCGGTGCTATCGAGCAGCACCCGGCGATAGGCCAGGTCCACGGTCAACGGGCCGAACGTCAGCGCCGCTTGCTGAGCCTCGCCAGCGGGCGCCTGGCGCAACAAGGCGCGCACCCGGGCCAGGAACTCCTGAATACCGAACGGCTTGGTCACGTAATCGTTGGCACCGCCATCGAGTGCTTCCACCTTCTGCCCTTCGCCGGCACGCACCGAGAGCACCAGAACCGGCACTGTCGACCATTCGCGAAACTCGCGCAGCACTTGCTGGCCGTCCATGTCCGGTAAACCGAGGTCGAGCACCAGCAGGTCAGGTTTGTTCAGCGCCGCCTGCGCCAGGCCTTCGGTGCCAGTGCCAGCTTCCAGTACTTTGTAGCCTTGGGAGGCGAGGCTGATGCGCAGGAATTTGCGGATTTGCGGTTCGTCGTCGATGACCAAAATGGTCGCGGTCTGGCTCATGAATTCACATCAAAAAAAAGAAGTAGCAAGAGAGTAGCGCAAGCGCGTTCAGGCTTCACTTTCGTATCCCGGTTGTTCCTGCAAAGGCAAGTGAAGCGTGATGCAGGTGCCGCGCCCCTCAATACCATCGGCGACGCTTATCCGACCGCCATGCGCACCGACCATTCCCTGACAGATAGCCAGCCCCAGTCCAGTGCCCTGCCCGCCCCGATCACCACGCGCAGCGGTATAAAACATGTCGAAAATCTTCGCCCGTTCCTCCTCCGGAATCCCTGGCCCCTCGTCGCTGACCGAAAAAAACAGCTCGCTGTCATCGGCGCCGGCGCGTAATTGCAGACGACCGTGAGGCGGAGAAAAACGCGCGGCGTTTTCCAGCACGTTGACCAGCGCCTGTTCGATCAGCGCGGCGTGAACGTACAGCAGCGGCAATTCGGGTGGCACTTCGGTACTGACCTGCAACGGCGCCAGTACCGCGCGCAGGCGATTGAGTGAGCTGCCGACAATGTCGGCCGGCGACACCCAGTCCCGCGCCAGCTTCAATGCGCCGTGACCGAGGCGGGTCATGTCCAGCAGGTTTTGAATGTAACGGTCGAGGCGCTCGGCTTCATCGCGGGTGCCTTCGAGCAGTTCGCGGCGATCCTCCAGCGGGATGGCTTCACCGAGGGCCAACAGGCTGTCGATGCTGCCACGCATGGAGGTCAGCGGCGTGCGCAAATCATGGGACACGGACGCCAGCAAGGCGCTGCGCAATTGCTCGGTTTCGCCATGCAGGCGCGCCGCCTCCAGGTCTTCGGCCAGTTGCGCACGGGCCAAGGCCTGGGCCAGCGGCTGACTCAACGCCGTCAACAAACGCCGACGCTGGCCGCTCAAAGTCTGGCCTTCTTTGGCACATACGCCCAGCAACGCCAAGGGTCCGTCCTCCACCGACAATGGCCACCACCACCAGCGCCCGAACGGCAGCGTGCCGGTGCCCGCGCCCGCCGGCTGGTCGTGTTGCCAGGCCCAATCGGCAGCGGCACGCTCGGCTTCGGAAAACTCCAGCGGGCCACCGGTCTCGACCTTCCAGCCCCCCTGCCCGTCGCGGTTGAGCAAGCACAGTTGCAGATCGCTCCAGCCATTGAGGTGCTGGGCCGCCGCGCTGACGACGGCCTGGCGGTCAGTGGCGGCAGTGAGCTTGCGCGACAGGTCGAGCAGTTCGGTGGTCTCTTCCTGGGTGTCACGCAACGCCTGCAATTGCCGCCGTTGCCGCGCCGCGAGGTTACCGGTGAGGGCCGCCATCAGCAGGAAGAACAGCAAGGTCAGCACGTCTTCTTCGCGCTGGATACGGAAGGAGAAATTCGGCGGGATGAACAGAAAGTCATAGGTCAGAAACGACAGCGCCGCGCAGGCCAGCGCCGGGCCGAGGCTGCTGCGCACCGCCACCAGCAACACGGCGGCAAGGAACACCAGCGAGATATTCGGCAGCGGTAAGACACTTGCCACGGCCCAGGCCAAAGCAGTGGCCAACACCGTCGCCACTACCGCCAGCGCGTAGTCGAACCACACCAGTGAATGCGCCGAACGCTGACGCGGCTGATGCTGTTCATGATCGCTGTCGAGCACGTTGATTTCCAGCCCGCGCGCATCGCGCAGCAAGCGTGACGCCAGACCGCCACCGAATAGTCGACGACGCAAACGCTGCCGGGATTGACCCACCAGCACCAGGCTGGCGCGGCGTTCGGCGGCGTGCTGGATCAGGGTTTTGGCGACTTCGCCGGCGCGCAGCAACACCACTTCGCCGCCCAGACGCTCGGCCAGTTGCTGGGCACTTTGCAGGCGCAGGCGCGATTGCTCGTCGCGCACGCTGCCGTTGTCCACGTGCACCAGGCTCCATGGCAGGTGCCGACGCTGGGCGACGCGGCTGGCGTGGCGCACCAGGCGCTCCGCCTGAGCATCGCCATCGACGCCCACCAACAATCGACCGCGCACCGCTGGCGCGGCTTGACCAAGCTGTCGATAACCCTGAGCCAGGTCATCGTCAACCTGCGCAGCGGCGGTTTGCATCGCCAGTTCGCGCAGGGCGGTGAGGTTGGTCTGGGTGAAGAAGGCGTCGATGGCCGCCCGCGCCTGCTCCGGCACGTAGACCTTGCCGTCGCGCAGACGCTCAAGCAGCTCGCGTGGCGGCAGGTCGATCAGCAGCAGTTCGTAAGCTTCTTGCAGCACCCAGTCCGGCAGGGTTTCGCGAACCTGTACGCCGGTGATTCCGCGCACTTGATCGTTGAGGCTTTCGAGGTGCTGGACGTTGACCGTGGTGAACACGTCGATGCCAGCGGCGAGCAGTTCCTGGATGTCTTGCCAACGTTTGGCGTGACGGCTGCCGGGGGCATTGGTGTGGGCCAGTTCGTCCACCAGCACCAGCTTCGGCTTGGCCGCGAGCAGGCCGTCGAGGTCCATTTCTTCAAGCATCACGCCACGGTATTCCGAGCGCACCAAGGGCTGTTGCGGCAAGCCGCCGAGCAGTGCTTCGGTTTCGGCACGGCCGTGGGTTTCGACCACGCCAGCGATGACTTTCACGCCCTGGCGCAGTTGGGTGTGGGCCGCTTGCAGCATGGCGTAGGTCTTGCCGACACCAGGCGCGGCGCCGAGGAATACCTTGAGCCGGCCACGGCCATCGCGGGGCAGGTCTGCTAACAGCGCGTCGGCGCGGCCGGAGTCACTCATTTGTCATTGCCTTATCTTGATTGATCGTTCCCACGCTCCGCGTGGGAATACAGCTCGGGACGCTCCGCGTCCCCTTCAGAGCCGAACGCGGAGCGTCCGTTGATGCATTCCCACGCAGAGCGTGGGAACGATCATCTTCTACAGGTTTTCCAGCGCGATGTTTAGCGCCAGCACATTCACCACCGGCGGCCCCACCAATGGCTGCTCAATGTGCGCATTCATCAATTGCTGAAGCGTAGACACCGGCAGATTGCGCGCCGCCGCAACACGCCCCAGTTGATAGGCAATCGCTGCCGGTGGCAAGTGTGGATCGATACCGCTGCCGGAGGTGGTCACCATCGCCAAGGGCACTGGCCCCTGACCGGGCACCAGCAGTTTGTTGGCATCGTCAATCACGCGAGTCGCGAGCGACGGGTTGCTCGGCGAGAGGTTGCTGGCACCGCTCGCCACGGTGGCAAACGCACCCGCCGATGGCCGTGGGTGGAACCAGGCATCGCCGACGAAATCCTGGGCGATCAGCGACGAGCCGCGGACCTTGCCATCGGCATCGTGGACCAGACTGCCATTGGCTTGATCGGGGAACGCGACCTGGGCAACGCCGGTGACGACCAAAGGGTAAGCGACGCCAGTAATCAGGGTCATCAGCACGAGCAGGCTCAAGGCCGGACGTATCATTGTGGACATTTCAAAATCCTCGAATTCGGACATCACTGTGAAGACACACACATCACCTGTGGCGAGGGAGCTTGCTCCCGCTGGGCTGCGAAACAGCCGTCAACCCGGCGAACGCGGTGTGCCTGAACAAATACGGTGGCGGGGATTGGGCTGCTTCGCAGCCCAGCGGGAGCAAGCTCCCTCGCCACAAAAAGCGGCTCCCACCTACCCATCAACCGTTAAACCAAATGCAACGCCGTCAACAGCATGTCGATCGCCTTGATCCCCACGAACGGCACCAGAATCCCGCCCAATCCGTAGATCAGCAAATTGCGTCGCAGCAACGCCGCCGCACTCGCCGCCTGCACGCGCACGCCGCGCAATGCCAGTGGAATCAGCACCACAATGATCAAGGCGTTGAACACAATCGCCGACAGAATCGCGCTCTGCGGACTGGCCAGATGCATGACGTTCAGCACGCCCAATTGCGGGTAGATCGAGGCAAACAGCGCCGGCAGGATCGCGAAGTATTTGGCCACGTCGTTGGCGATGGAAAACGTCGTCAGCGCACCACGGGTCACCAGCAATTCCTTACCGATTTGCACCACATCCAGCAGCTTGGTCGGGTCGCTGTCGAGGTCGACCATGTTCGCCGCCTCGCGCGCGGCTTGCGTGCCGTCGTTCATCGCCATGCCGACGTCAGCCTGGGCCAGGGCCGGAGCATCGTTGGCGCCGTCGCCGCACATGGCAACCAGTCGACCGTCGTTCTGTTCGTGGCGAATGCGCGCCAGTTTTTTCTCTGGCGTGGCCTCGGCCAGCACGTCATCGACGCCCGCTTCGGCGGCAATGGCAGCGGCGGTCAGCGGGTTGTCGCCGGTCACCATGACCGTGCGGATGCCCAGTTTGCGCAGTTCGGCGAAACGCTCGCGAATGCCGGGCTTGACCACGTCCTTGAGGTGAATCGCGCCGAGCAATTTACCGTCGGCACAGACCAGCAACGGGGTGCCGCCGCTCTGGGCGATCTTGTCGATTTCACGGGACAAAGATGCAGCCAGATCGGCGCGCTTCATACCAACGAAGGCCAGCAGCGAATCCACTGCGCCCTTGCGATACACGCGGCCCTGATAGTCGACACCGGACAGACGAGTTTCAGCACTGAACGGTACGGCAGTCAGCAGCTCGGCGCTTGGCTCAGGCTGCGGATGCAGACCACGCAGGTACTCAACGATGGATTTGCCTTCGGCCGTATCATCGGCCAGCGAGGCGAACAATGCCCCCTCGGCCAGCTCCTTGGCGGTGACGCCAGGTGCCGCGTAAACCGCGGTGCAACGACGGTTACCGAAGGTGATGGTGCCGGTCTTGTCCAGCAGCAGGACGTGTACGTCCCCCGCCGCTTCCACGGCGCGACCGGATTTGGCAATGACGTTCAGACGCACCAGACGGTCCATCCCGGCGATACCGATGGCGGACAACAAACCGCCAATGGTGGTCGGAATCAGCGTGACCAATAACGCCACCAGGAACACCAGCGGCAAGCTGCCGTTGGCGAAGTGGGCGAACGGTTGCAGGGTGACGACCACCAGCAGGAAGATCAGCGTCAGGCCGATCAGCAAGATGTCGAGCGCCACTTCGTTCGGGGTTTTCTGGCGTTTGGCGCCTTCGACCAGGGCGATCATGCGGTCCAGTGTCGACTCGCCCGGGTTGGCGGTGATGCGCACCAACAGCCAGTCGGACACCAGGCGGGTGTTGCCGGTGACGGCCGAACGGTCGCCCCCGGATTCGCGAATCACCGGCGCGGATTCACCGGTAATCGCTGCTTCGTTGACCGCGGCGATACCTTCGATCACCTCGCCGTCACCGGGAATCATTTCCCCGGCTTCGACGCGCACCACATCGTCCTTGCGCAGGCTGGTGGCCGGCACCACTTGAAAGGTGCCATTGGAAGTTTTGCGACGAGCACTCAGCCCTTCGCTGCCGGCCTTGAGGCTGTCGGCGCGAGCCTTGCCGCGACCTTCGGCCAGGGCTTCGGCGAAGTTGGCGAAGAGCACGGTAAACCACAACCACAGGGCGATTTGCGCTGCGACAAAGGTCGGCACGGCGCTGTCGGGAATGAAGCACAACACGGTGGTCAGGATCGCGGTCAGTTCGACCACCAGCATCACCGGCGCGCGTTGCAATTGCCGTGGGTCGAGCTTGACGAAGGCTTGCACCAGCGCCGGGCGCCATAGGGCCGAGATCGCGGTTTTCGGTTGTTCCGGCGCCTTGACGGTGGCGGTTTTAGTTACGGGCATATTCATCATTGACTCCTTAGAAGCCCATGCTCAGGTGTTCAGCGATTGGGCCCAGCGCCAGGGTCGGCAGAAAGGTCAGGCCACCCACCAGCAAAATGGTCACGGTCAGCAAGGTCACGAACAGCGCGCCATGGGTCGGGAAGCTGTTCTGGCCGATCGGTGCGGTTTTCTTCATCGCCAGGCTGCCGGCCAACGCCAGTACCGGGAGGATGTAACCGAAGCGACCGATCAACATGCCGAGACCCAGCATCAGGTTGTGGAACGCTGTGTTGGCGCCGAAGCCGCCGAACGCCGAACCGTTGTTGGCACTGGCCGAGGTGTAGGCGTATAGCAACTGGCTGAAACCGTGGGCTCCTGGGTTACTCACCGCCGCTACCGGGCCGGGCAGGCTCGCGGCAATCGCGCCAAGTACCAGCACGCCGACCGGCATCACCAGCAAGGTCACCACCAACAGTTGCACTTCTTTCGCTTGCAGTTTTTTGCCGAGGTATTCCGGTGTGCGGCCGATCATCAGGCCGGCAAGGAACACCGCGATCAACACGTTGAGCAACATGCCGTAGAGCCCGGCGCCGACGCCGCCGAAGATCACTTCGCCGACCATCATGTTGACCAGCGCGACCATGCCACTGAGCGGGTTAAGGCTGTCGTGCATGCCGTTGACCGAACCGTTGGATGCCGCAGTAGTGGTCACCGACCACAGCACGGTGGCGGTGGTGCCGAAGCGTGCTTCCTTGCCTTCCAGCGGCGCGGTCTGCTCGACGGCGACGTTGTTCAGCGTCGGGTTCGGTTGGTACTCGGCCCACAACGAGGTCGCGCCACCGATCAGGAACAGCGCCAGCATGCAGGCGATGATCGCGCGGCTCTGACGCAGGTCTTTCACGTAGTGGCCGAAGGTGAACACCAGCGCCACCGGGATCAGGATGATCGAGCCGACTTCGAACAGGTTGCTCCACGCTGTCGGGTTCTCGAACGGATGCGCCGAGTTGACGCCGAAGAAGCCACCGCCGTTGGTGCCCAGTTGCTTGATCGCAATCTGGCTGGCAGCCGGGCCCAGTGGAATCACCTGATCGACGCCTTGCATCGTCACGGCATTCACGTACTGCGCGAAAGTTTGCGGCACGCCCTGCCAGACCAGGTACAGCGCCAGCAGCAGGCACAGCGGCAACAGGCCGTAGAGGGTGGCGCGAGTCATGTCGACCCAGAAGTTGCCGAGGGTCTTGCTCGACTTGCGACCAATACCGCGACACAGGGCAACCAGCACGGCGAGGCCGGTAGCGGCGCTGACGAAGTTCTGCACAGTGAGGCCGACCATCTGACTCAGGTAGCTCAGCGAGGCTTCACCGCTGTAGGCCTGCCAGTTGGTGTTGGTCATGAAACTGATGGCGGTGTTGAACGCCAGCGTCCACTCCTGGCCCGGCAGGTTTTGCGGGTTAAGCGGCAGGTGATCCTGGAACAACAGGATCGCGAACAACAGCAAGAAACCCGCGAGGTTGAAGGCGAGCAAGGCCAGGGTGTATTTCTGCCAGCTCTGTTCGGCCTGCGGATCAACGCCCGCCACCCGATAACACCCACGCTCGACCGGTCCCAGGATCGGTGAAAGCCAGGTGCGTTGACCTTCCATTACCTTGTAGTAGAACCGCCCAAGAAACGGTGCCGGGATCAGCACCAAGGCAAAGAAGGCCAGGATCAGCCAATAGTCATAACTGTGCATAGCCGCTCCTAGTTCCGGTCCGCGCGCAACAGCGCAACCAACAGATAAATGAACAGCCCCACTGCCAAAAGCAGTGACACCCCATCCAGAACGCTCATGGAAGTTCTCCGTGTTACGGCGTATTGCCGCGTGTGGAGTCATTGTCGGCAGGGAGGCTGTAAAGGAACGAGATCGAGGGGTGTGGCGGGGCATAAAGAATGCGTAAAGAGTGGGTTTATGCCGGCGTTACAGTGTTGTCTGGACTGGCCCTTTCGCGGGCAAGCCTCGCTCCTACAAGGTCTCGAGCGCCGCGAATCCTGTAGGAGCGAGGCTTGCCCGCGAAGACGGCGTCACAGGCAACTACGCCCCCAACTGGCGCACAAAAATCAACCGTCCAGCAGCGAGCATCCCCGATACGACACCTTTTTACGCTTTACGACTGCTATCACAACACTGGCACGCCCACTGCAAACGCCCTCCCCCGACGCTTTTCAAACCGTTCAGGGAGCAAACGCATGAACACACAACTCAAACCCACGCTGGGCACGTTGCACTTGTGGGGCATTGCCGTCGGGCTGGTGATTTCCGGTGAGTACTTTGGCTGGAGTTACGGCTGGGGCGTCGCGGGCACATTGGGCTTTCTGGTGACCTCGTTCATGGTCGCCACGATGTACACCTGTTTCATCTTCAGTTTCACCGAATTGACCACGGCGATTCCCCACGCCGGCGGTCCCTTTGCCTACAGTCGCCGGGCCTTTGGTGAAAAAGGTGGATTGATCGCAGGATTGGCGACGCTGATCGAGTTCGTCTTCGCCCCGCCGGCCATTGCTTTGGCAATCGGCGCCTACCTCAACGTGCAGTTTCCCGCACTCGACCCGAAACACGCGGCAGTCGGCGCCTACATTGTGTTCATGGGCCTGAACATCCTCGGGGTAAAACTCGCGGCCACATTCGAGTTGGTAGTCTGCGTACTCGCCGTGGCCGAACTGCTGGTGTTCATGGGCGTGGTCGCGCCGGCCTTCAGCTTCAGCAACTTCGCGTTGAATGGCTGGGCCGGCAGCGATGTCTTCGGTGCCCCGGCGATTGCCGGGATGTTTGCGGCGATTCCATTTGCGATCTGGTTCTTCCTCGCCATCGAAGGCGCCGCCATGGCCGCCGAAGAAGCCAAGGACCCGAAACGCACGATTCCCAAGGCCTACATCAGCGGCATTCTGACCCTGGTATTGCTGGCCATGGGCGTGATGTTCTTTGCCGGCGGCGTCGGTGACTGGCGCACCCTGTCGAACATCAACGACCCGTTGCCACAAGCCATGAAGACCGTGGTCGGCGAAAGCTCGGGTTGGTTGCACATGCTGGTATGGATCGGCTTGTTCGGCCTGGTGGCGAGTTTCCACGGGATCATTCTCGGCTACTCGCGGCAGTTCTTCGCCCTCGCCCGCGCGGGTTACCTACCGGCATCACTGGCCAAACTGTCGCGCTTCCAGACACCCCATCGGGCGATCATTGCTGGCGGCGTGATCGGTATCGCAGCGATTTATAGCGACGGCCTGATCAACCTCGGTGGCATGACGCTGACCGCGGCGATGATCACCATGGCGGTGTTCGGCGCAATCGTGATGTACATCATGAGCATGCTCAGCCTGTTCAAGTTGCGTAAAACCGAACCGAACCTGGAGCGCACCTTCCGCGCGCCCTGCTACCCATTGGTGCCGATGATTGCGCTGATCCTGGCGGTGGTGTGCCTGGTAGCCATGGCCTGGTTCAATACGTTGATCGGGTTGATCTTCCTCGGTTTCATGGCAGTGGGGTTCGTGTACTTCATGCTCACCGCGCAGTTGCGCGCGGATGCGCCGGCGGACGCGATGCTGACCGGGCTGTAATCAGTCGCCGTGTTGCTGTCCTATGCGGCATAGAATGGAACCACTGCGAGATGAAGTCGCTCAAAGTGGTATGCACGATCGATTGGCGAAACCCGCCCATCGGCCTGCCCTCAAGGAGAGCCTTATGCCCTGGTATGCCTGGTTGATTCTGGTCGTTGCAATCGGCTCGATCGTTGGTGGTTTGATGATGCTGCGTGACACCGCCAACAAGGTCGACCTCACCGAAGAGCAACGTAAGCGCGTCGCTGAACGCAACGCGGAAGCGGACGCCAAGGATGCGCAGGACCGCTAACAGAAAAACCCTGTCACTCTGATTGAATGACAGGGTTTTTCGTTTCTAATTCTCCCAGTCGGCCTTGGCAATGTGCAGGCCATGCAGCCCTTTGTACGCGGCACGTTCCGGCTGGCTCCAGCCCTCGAGCAACGAATCCTCCAACCGATAAATTTCCACTCCCAGCGGACGACAGACGCTCAGCGGATCCTGCGCATCCGGCCCCCACATGGCCAGCGACAGGTCCCCTCCCGGACAGGTCGACAGCGCACACAGCAGATCGATCTCGGCAAAGAACTCCAGGTAATCACCCTTCTGCGCCGGACAGGCTTTCATGAAGTACATGTCGTCGTGGTTCAGGCCCGTGCACTGGAAAATGTTCAGCACGTCATGCACGTCGAACTCGGTCAGGCCATGGGGCAACACGGCGCGCGTGAGGTTGGAGTGGCAGTGATGATGGAAATCCTCGCCGGTGAGCATTTTGTTCACATAAGGATCGCAGCGAGTGCCGAGCAAATCGTGCAAGCGACCGCCATGTTCGTCGATGCCGTACCCGGCCAGGCTGTCGTCAGTGATGGTCACCAGCGGCCGTAAAAAAGGCAGGTTAGACCAGAGCCGGTCATGGGTGCTGACATGGGCGCCTTGCAACTGCCGGGTCCGCGCCGCCCACAAACGCTCGCGCGGATCGTTGGCGTTCCAGACATTGAAGTCGCCGACTTGCGGGCCAACCGGCGTGGTCACGCGAAACACGTGCCCGGCTGGCACGTTCCAGGCCCGACCGGTGCGGATCGGCACTTCGAACTGCTCGATCAGCGTGCGGCCGTCCCTCGTGTCACGGATCCGTTCGTAGAAGGCTTTGTCCACCTGCAGGGCCGAGCCTTTGCTGACTTGATAGGCTGCCGGATAGTCTTTGTACATGGCACGAATCCTCGATCAGTGATGGGGAGTTGAGGCAAGCATTTGCAACAGAAGGTGTTGTGAGTCATCGAGATAAGCGCTCATGGCGTCTGCAGCGGCGCGCTTGTCGCCCTCGGCGAGGAATTCATGGATCTGTCGGTCGCGAGCCAGCCAGGGCGCCTGAAAACGTGATTCATCGGGAGCGGTGCAGAATGCCAGGCGCAGTTGCGCAACAACGTTGGTGAAAAACTCATCGAACAATGGGCTGCGCAGTAGCCCGACGATGTGCTGATGAAACGCGAGGCTGTGGGTGCCGACGGCGCGCCAGTCCTCGCGCTCCCGGGCCAGCTCGGTGGCCTCCAGCGCCTCGAGCATCCGGCCGGATTGGTCATCGCGCAATGGCTGGCTCACGCTGATGGCTTGCAGCTCCAGGGTACGCCGAACATTGAACAGGTCCCGCACATCATCAACGCCCAGTCTGCGCACCATCACGCCCTTGTTGCGCACATAACGGGCCAGACCATCCTGCCCCAGGCGGTGCAACGCTTCACGAATGGTGTTGCGGGAAGCGTTGTAGGCAGACACCAGATCGTTCTCCACCAGCGCCATGCCTGGCAGCAAACGACCGCCAATGATGTCGGCGCGCAACTCCAATGTGATGTGATCGGCCAGGGACAGTCCACTGTTCATGCTCATCGCCTCGTGATTGTTCAACA
Organism: Pseudomonas sp. LBUM1669; assembly: GCF_059695705.1. Classification (NCBI taxonomy): domain Bacteria; kingdom Pseudomonadati; phylum Pseudomonadota; class Gammaproteobacteria; order Pseudomonadales; family Pseudomonadaceae; genus Pseudomonas; species Pseudomonas sp. LBUM1669. The sequence goes on from NZ_CP166784.1 coordinate 4,513,155, forward strand.
ATCGTCTGCTGAAAAGTAATCACTATTCGTGCCAGCTGAATCGATGCGGCAGGACGAAGTTGGACGTATCTGCATGCTTTTTAGAAGTAGAAGTACAGTCACCATCCCATTTTCATTGGTTAATATGGCGCATTGTTGCGGAGATACCCGATGCGTTACTCGCAGGACCACAAAGCCCAAACCCATCAACGCATTATCAAGGAAGCCTCGGCGCGATTTCGCCGTGACGGTATTGGCGCGACCGGCCTGCAACCGCTGATGAAAGCGCTGGGGCTAACCCACGGCGGCTTTTACTCGCATTTCAAATCCAAGGACGAGTTGGTGGAAAAGGCGTTGCAAGCCGCAGGCGAGCAGGTCGACGTGATTTGCGCCGAGCTCTTCGCCCAGGATCATCCGCTGGAAGCGTTCATCGACGCCTATTTGTCCGAATGGCACCAGACCTCTCCCGATGAAGGTTGCCCGTTGCCGACCATGTCATCGGAACTCGGCCTGCGCGGGCAGCAGAGCCCGACCACTGACGCGGTGCTCAACGCACGGCTCGAACAAGTGCAAGGCACTCTTGAAGACGAGGACGCCGCCGCCGACCGCAGCATCTTCATCATGTCCGCCCTCGTCGGGGCATTGCTGCTATCGCGCAGTGTCGAGAATCCAGAGCTGGCCCAGCGGATCCTCGACGTGACCCGCGAGTTCCTCAAACAACCCCAGGATTAATCCTGCCAGCGCTTGAACAACACGCTGGCATTGACCCCACCAAACCCGAAGCCATTGGACAGTGCGTAGTCGATGGTCATCGGCCGCGCCTGACCGTGGACGATGTCCACACCTTGCGCCGCCGGGTCCGGGTTTTCAAAATTGAGGGTGGGCGGCACGACTTGATCGCGGATCGCCAACAGCGTGAAGATCGCCTCAATCCCACCGGCAGCCCCCAGCAAATGCCCGGTGGCGGACTTGGTGGACGTCACCGCAATCTTATTGTCCGAACCGAACAATGACTTGATGGCGGCCAACTCTCCAAGGTCGCCAACCGGGGTCGAGGTGGCGTGAGCGTTGAGATGCTGCACCTGTGCGGCAGAAATGCCCGCCTGGGCCAGGGCCAGTGACATCGCCCGACGCGCACCGCTGCCATCTTCGGGGCCCGCAGTCAGATGATAGGCATCGGCACTGGTGCCGTATCCGACCAGTTCCGCCAAGGGGTGAGCGCCACGGGCAAGGGCATGTTCCAGTGATTCGATCACCAGCAGACCCGCGCCCTCACCCATCACGAAACCATCACGACCACTGTCGAACGGCCGTGAGGCGCGCTCCGGGGTGTCGTTATAACCGCTGGACAAGGCACGCGCTGCCGCGAACCCGGCGAGACTGACTCGATCGATTGCCGCCTCCGCGCCACCGCACACGGCGATATCCGCTTCGCCGCAACGAATCAGCCGCGCTGCGTCGCCAATCGCTTGGACCCCGGCCGCGCACGCCGTCACCGGAGCACCGAGCGGACCTTTGAAACCATGCTGGATCGACACATGACCGGCCGCGAGGTTGACCAGAAAGGAAGGAATGGTGAACGGCGACAAACGCCGCGGACCGCGGGTATCCGTGGTGCGGACCGCATCGGCAATCGCGCCGAAACCACCCACGCCCGAGCCGATAATCGTCGCGGTGCGCTCCTGAGCGTTAGCGTCTTGCGCTTGCCAGCCGGCCTGCTCCAGCGCCTGGCGCGCGGCCTCCATGGCAAACATGATGAAGCGGTCCATCTTCTTCTGCTCTTTGGGCGGCGTCGCCCGATCCGGGTCGAAACCCGCCTCGGGATCTTCCGCCACGCTGAGCACTGCGCCACCAACCTTGGCCGGCAGATCGGCGACCACGTCGTCAGGCAGGTTACGCACCCCGGAGCGCCCGGCCAACAGACGCTCCCAAACCACCTCAACACCGCTACCCAGCGGGGACACCAGGCCCATGCCCGTTACAACCACTCGACGATCACTCATACCGCAATTACCTCAAGCCGATTGAAGGCGCCTCACTTGTAGCGCGTGGCGGCCGTACTTTTGGAAAGATTCGGCGCCATAACCAGGCGGGCTTTTACAAAGTCGTCCCACTCGGAGGCGTTCGGCAGCGATGGAATGGTGATCAGCTCACCCTGGTCCAGACCGGACAATGCAGCGTCCACCATCTCGCCTGCTTCCATGACCATGTCCGCGGGAATCTGGGAAGCGTCGATACCGGAGCGCTCCCAGATTTCGGTGCGTGTTACGCCTGGCAACACGGCCTGGACCTTCACCCCGGTCCCGTCCAGTTCCGCGTTCAACGACTGGGTCAGGCTTAACACATAAGCCTTGCTTGCGCTGTAAGTCGCGTTGAATCGCTCAGGAAACAAGGCCACCACCGAGGCGATGTTGATGATCGAACCTCGGCCTGCCTTGGCGAAAGCGGCGGCCGCTGCCGATGCCAGGCGTGTGACGGTGGTGACGTTGAGCTGGATCAGCTTTTCCATCTGGTCCATGTCGGAATTCGCCAACAGACCTTCTGCTGCGACACCGGCGTTGTTGAGCAGCAAGCCGATACTCGAATCACTGCGCAGACGCTGTTCAATCTTCAGAACGTCATCTTTTTGTGTGAGGTCTGCCTTGAGTACTTCGACCTGGACACCATGTTCGGCGCGCAACTTGCTCGCTGCTGCCTGCAAGCGTTCCTCGTCGCGAGCGACCAGCAACAAATCAAAACCACGGGCCGCCAACCGCTCGGCATAAATGGCGCCGATACCGGAAGAAGCACCGGTGACGAGGGCGGTTCCTTGGGTCTGGACAGAATTCATGAGGGTGCTCCTGGGAGGATGCGTTAGGAAGATGAGCGCCTGAGCGCTTCAGCGGATACGGAAATTATTATAGGCATAATTTAAAGGCAATATGATAGTCGTAATTTTTCATATTTCGATGAAAGGCACGACACCACCCTTAACGCCAAAATGCAAAAAGGCCGGTCAATGACCGGCCTCTTGGCGTTGATCTAAAAGCTTAGTTCACTTCCAGCTTCTCGCGGTTCTTATCCAGGATCGCCTTGCCTATCCCCTTCACTTCCAGCAACTCGTCTACGGACGAAAACGGCCCATTAGTGTCACGATAGGCAACAATCGCCTTGGCCTTGGCTTCCCCTATACCGGACAGCTCACGCTGCAGCGTCGGTGCATCAGCGCCATTGAGATCGACTTTGCCAGGCTGCGCCTTTGACGCGACTTCCAGCACCAAGGGTGCGTTGCCAGCCTCAGGCTTCGCCGCAGGCGCGGCGATTGCAGCGATAGAGGCGCTGGTGAGCAGGGCAAAAACCAGAGAGTAGAAATAGCCAGTACGCATAGATGAAGCTCCATAACATCGTTTGAGAAAGCAGCTTTTCCGAAGCTGCCTTCCAAACTTAGGCGATGTAGTGGAGCTGTCAAAAGTGTGTCTGTTGCAGGATGTGAAACAATCAGGGTTCGAGTCGACGTTGCTGGTAGATCCAGTCGACGATTTCGCCGTCGGGGGTGTAGCCGCTGACGGTTTCGCGTAGGAGTTGACGGACGCGGGAGTAGTCGTCCTGATCAACCGCACTTACCAGTTCTGCCAACTTCACTTTGAGCTCATCCCAAGGTAGAAGATCCTCGCTGGCGGTCATGATCATGGGATGCTGCGTTGCCGCGACGTTATCGCCGATCAGCAACTCTTCATAAAGTTTTTCGCCTGGCCGCAGTCCCGTGAATTCTATCGAGATATCACCATGCACATTTTTTTCCGAGCGCACGCTCAAACCCGACAAATGAATCATCTTCTCGGCTAGCTCGGCGATCTTGACCGGCTCTCCCATATCCAAAACAAATACATCACCGCCCTGTCCCAGAGAACCCGCTTGAATCACCAACTGTGCGGCTTCCGGAATAGTCATAAAATAGCGAGTGATCTTGGGATGCGTAACGGTGAGTGGCCCCCCGGATTTTATTTGCTTATAAAAGAGCGGTATTACTGAACCGGAAGAACCGAGCACATTTCCAAAACGGACCATTGTAAAGCGGGTCTTATTGACCCTGGAAACATTCGAGGCGTCGCCAAACAGGACCGGCGCCAACTCCCGACTAAGCGCCTGTAGCGTCATTTCAGCTAGACGCTTGGTACTACCCATTACGTTGGTGGGGCGTACGGCCTTGTCCGTCGAAATCAGGACGAAGTTCGCGACACCGGCAGTCAACGCCGCTTGGGCCGTATTGAGTGTGCCTATGACATTGTTCAGAACGCCTTCGGCAATATTGTGCTCAACCATCGGTACGTGTTTATACGCCGCGGCATGATAGACAGTGTCCACCTTCCAGGTTCTCATCACATCCAGCAACTTGCCCTGATTGCGAACGGACCCCAGAATGGGTAGAAGCCGCACCGATAACGACTCACGCGCGACACGCTGTTCCAGTTCCGACATGATCGAATACAGGTTGAATTCACTGTGTTCAAACAATAAAAGAGTCGTAGGCCGCAATGCGAGTATCTGCCGACACAGTTCGGAACCAATGGACCCTCCCGCTCCTGTGACTAACACAGCCTTGCCTTTCACACAGTGATCAAGCAATTCTCCCTGAGCCGGCACAGGATCACGGCCCAGCAGGTCAGCGATGTCCACCTCTTGAATGTCATCAACCTTGACGCGTCCACTTGCCAGATCCATGAAGCCTGGGACACTTCGAACGTGTAACGGGAAACCTTCAAGAAAGCCCAGAATTTCCCTTCGCCGCGCGCGATTCGATGATGGAATGGCCAAGAGAATCTCCTGAGCCCCCGTGACATCGATCATCTGCTGTATATGCTTCGGCTTGTAAACGTGCAAGCCGGAAATAACACGGTCGGCGATACTGCTGTCATCGTCAATAAACGCGACGGGACGCATGACGCGCCCCATGCGAAGCGCTGCGACGAGCTGGTTACCGGCAGCACCAGCGCCATAAACAGCGACCTTGGTCAGCCCATTATCTCTACTCGTAAAGGGCACGTGCTGGGCGGCGGTAAACCAGTCGCCTAGAAAATACTGTCGCATCGCGAGGCGTAAGCCCCCGATCATAATCAGGCTCAGCCACCAGTAATTGAAAACGATCGAACGGGGTATGACCGTTTGATGATTGCTGTACCAATAGACGACAAACCCGAGAATCAGAGCTGACAAGCTCACAGCTTTGATGATCGCAATCAACGCGTCGTTACCGAAGTAACGCATCACTGCGCGGTACATCCCAAATCGGATGAACAACGGTATGGACACGAGCGGTGCCGCCATAAAAAGCCAAAAGTGCCTTTCAACGGGGTTGATCATTTCATCGATGCCCAAACGCACCACGAAAGACATCCAAAGCGCAAACCACACCAGAACCACGTCAGTACCGACCTGAATCAATCGCTTCTGGCGACGTGGCAACCCCAAGAGAAGAACCCTAATACTATCCATACACTACTCACCGTTCGCTTATGCCCTCACCTGAAGAATAAGGGCACCTATCACACACAATCACGGCAACCCTGTGGGCCGACCAACGCGTTGACTTAGTTTAATCGGAATGTTCAAGCGCACCAGATTTAAATTTGAAGGAAAGCAAAACCAGCGGTACATAGGCTATAAGCACACCTGACAAACCGCTTATCTGGAGCGTGCCTACCATAAATGCAACCGGGAGTAACCAAAAAATATTGATAGCAAAAACCGCCATTGTAACTGGCAAGTGTTTACCATACTGGCGCGAAGCGTATTGATAACCGTGACTACGGTGGGCTTCATACACCTTATCGCCTCTAAGTAACCGGCGTATCAATGTGAATGTAGCGTCACAAATAAACACACCAAGAATAATAATCCATGACCACAATAGTTGAGGTGCAATCCAGGCAGCGTGCAACGACAATATACCCAAGGTAATACCCAGAAAGCCGCTACCCGCATCACCCATGAATATTTTCGCTGGAGGAAAGTTCCAAAAAAGGAATCCCGCGACACACATTGCCAGTATTGCTGTTGGCCAAATCAGTTCCGGCACACCAATAAACCAATATATGAGGCACATCCCCAAACATGCAGATATGGCCTCGATACTAGCAAGGCCATCAATACCATCCATAAAATTATAAAGATTGAGCAGCCATACAAGGTAAAAGACAGCAATCAGCCCCCCTGCAACACCTAAATCAACAATACTTCCAAAAATATTTAATGGTGCCAGCCCCCCCAAGAAGAACATCGCAACAATGGCGCTTGTAAAGTGACCCAATAATCGCCACCGAGCTGCTATATGACCGTGATCATCCATAAAACCCAATATCGCGACAGCAATACCTGGTATTACCAGCGACCATACCCACTCCCAAGTCAATAACCCAAAATACCCAAGGCAGGGAAGCGCTATCAGAAAAGTCACGACTATCGCGACCCCACCGCCTCTGGGAGTCGGGATGGTGTGCGAACTTCTGGTGTTCGGTGTATCAATCAGATTGACGGCCAACGCGTACTTGCGTAACAGCCACGTGGCAACAAGCGCCGAGAAAAAAACCGCTGCAAGCATCCAAAACATCACCCACTCCCTGAACCTGACTCATGACTCGTCGTTCAATGAGAAACGCTGATCGACTCGCTGGCAATCATAAACTCTCTGGCAGCCAGCGAAAGCTCACTTCGCACATTAAATGGCGCTTTCCATGCCAGAAGTGTCTGCGCCTTGGTAGAATCGATCAAAAAATAACCACACAACTGTTTGTAAAGCAATTCCTTGCGAAACAGGATCGAACCGAAACGCAGCACACTCAGCGGAACAGGGACGAGTACTAACTGACGCTGCATTCCCGAAGCTATGCATTCCAAAATCTCGGGAAGAGAAACATCGACACCATCTGATACTAGAAACAACTGATTCGCGGCGCTCGGATGCACCATAGCCACGTTTATAAAATTGACCAAATTACGCAAGGAAATCATACTTCTTTTGGCAGTTACTTTACCGAATGGCAACGGCAGGCCAAGCTTTACAAGACGGAGTAATTTATTAAAGTTACCGGGAGCATGCCCACCATATACTAATGGAGGCCTTATTATTACAAGCTCCACCTTATCCTTCAGCAATAATGAAAGCTCTTGCTCGGCCTCAAACTTTGATACTGCATACTGTCTTACCGGATTCGCTGCAGACTTTTCGCTAATGGGTTCAACAGTCGTATCCGCACCATTAACACCTATTGAACTCATAAAAACAAAACGCTTTACACCGGATTCTATGGCCGCACGCGCAACTGAAAGAGTCAAATCCCGGTTAACTTCTCGATAGGCCGATAACGGATCAGAAGCAGCTTCCTTCATTTGATGTGCACGTCCAGCCAGATGAACGACTACATCGATCCCTCGTACCGACTCCTGAATAAACTTCGCATCTGCCAAATCGCCGCAAACAACCTGAACATCGGCCCCTAAGTCACGCCAGCGCCTCATTAACGCGGTAACCTGCATATTCTGAGCAGACAATTCTTTGCACAGCGCAGCTCCAATGAACCCGCCAGCCCCTGTCACCAAAACCTTCATTTGGCAGTCACCACCTTAATAATTTCCTCCATCCAGCCGGCCAATCGATAGCGATGAAAAACAACCTCTGGAACATCTTGGTAAGGCGTCTCAAGGAAGTTACCGTCGACGACTGGATTAAGGCGATCTACAACACAAATGTTACTCTCGAGATAAAAATCATAATTTTTAACACTGGCGTTGGTCGTTATTAATTTCTTTCTCGCCCCGAGCGTCTCCAGGGTTCGTATGGTCAGACCTGTTTGATTGGGATGTTCAATATCCAGAATGATTTTAGACTGCTCAAACACACGTTGAACATCGGCCTTGGAAATCGGCTCAAACTTGAAGTCGGAGATTTTTGAGGATCGAAAACCATTATTGGATAAGCGATAAAACCAATAAACCCACTTTGCCTGCAAGTACAAATACCAGTACTTCTTCGTGCTCACTGATAGATTTTTGTCTATCTTTGATATAACGTCGTATCGGTCAGTATGAGCCGTACCAATAAAGCTTATGTCGTAAACATGGGGGCGATGTGAGTTTTCAAACCCGTTTGAAAAGAATAACGGCCTGAAATTAATATTATATTCCCCAGCGTCTATCTGATCAAAGGTGAACGCGTGATCAAAAAAAGAAAGATTCTCTACAGCCCATTTTCTGTTACCAAAAGAATCCCACATATACAACACAAATGTCGCTTCGGGGTAGAATTTTTTCCAGGATGAGAGTGTGGCTTTTGACAGGGTCTGTCCATTGACTACAAACACGTAATCGAAATTCAAACCCTCAAATTTACTGACGCTTTCTTTGTAATATTTATCAGCGGCACTGATTATCGAGCCCCTGTAAATTTTCGTCATGGCTTTGAGAAACGGACTTTCAAAGGGTCTATCAAGAAGAAAGTAAACGTCCGCACCTTGGCGAGTCAACTCAGCCTCGATTTCGGACTCGTAGCCAAAAAAACGAGGTGCCACGTACAGTATTTTTTTTCCAGCCAAGCCCTTTTCCAACTCAATTACCTACATTCTTCAAAAATTAAACAACTCTCGCCGGAATCCCGACGGCGATACGTCCTGCGGGAACATCATTCAACACAACAGCATTGGCCCCGATTGTCGAATCCTCACCAACGGTGATGCCTCCTAAGACTTTTGCCCCTGCACCGATCGTAACGCCATCCAGAATAGCAGGCCGCTTATCAGGACAGTAATTCATGTCGGCCTCCTTGGCACCGATGGTTACGCCTTGAAATATCGTCACATTCGCGCCGATCGAGGCAGCTCCGATAACAGTTCCTACGGTGTGAGGCAAAAAAAGGCCAGGACCAATTTTTACCTTAGGGGAGTACTCCAAGCCAAAAAAAACAAGATTAATCAAACAAATAATCTTGGAAATTGGCCCCATATGATGATTTGCGCACCAGTAGGCAAATCGAATTAATGCTACCGGTAAAAGCCGAAGATTGAAGAATGCCTTAAGTGCGCCAAGCCTTGAGACCGATGCGCGCTTTCCTATCAAACTGTAATAGCGTTCCAGATCACTCTTCAATAAGGTAATCATATCAAGACATCAACTTCATACGGCGCAGCTCCGCGCTCGCTTCGTCAAGTCTATCAACAGGGACTTCCTGAGTGAGAACCCATTCAACAAATCGCTTCATCCCCTCGTCTATATCAACTTTTGGTTGAAATCCAAGTACAGACCTTATGTGGGTCAAATCCGCATAGCAGTGACGAATATCTCCAACACGATACTCCGCTGTGACATGGGGCGCGACAGTACCATTAAGAAGAGAAACCAATTTGCTTGCGATATCCATCACTGAAACCGGGGCACCCAAACCTACGTTAAACACATCATGCGTACCCGTTTCGGTAAATAGCGAAAGGGAAATAGCCTCTGCTATATCAGATACGTGTACGAAATCTCGGCTTTCCAGGCCATCTTCAAATATCGGCAGAGATTTGCCTTGCCTGATACGTGTCGAAAAAATAGATAAGATTCCGGTATATGGATTATTCAGCGACTGACCTTCCCCATAAACATTCTGGAATCTCAAAATAACACTTGAAATACCTAATGCCTGTGCACCAATCCGTACAAGTTCTTCTTGAGCGAACTTGGTAGCAGCATAAATAGATGCAGGGTTTACCGAACCGTTCTCAGGCGTGGCAACGGGCAACATAGCCTCGTTGCAATCAGGACACTCGAAATCCCATTTATGCGAGGCCAGCGCCTCTCTAGACCTTGGATTTGGATACCTGGGTACAGTAGGGCTGCAGGCACTACAGCTAAACGCGCCTTCACCATAAACTGAACGGCTTGAGGCAAGCACTATTTTCTTTACACTGTTAGGTAACTTTTGAAGCGCATCCAGAAGAAGAGCGGTGCCCTGAGAGTTCACATTATTGTAATGTGCAATCTGGTACATTGACTGACCAGTGCCAGTCTCAGCTGCAAGATGAACAATCGCATCTACTTCGCTGATAACGCTAGCCAGATCTGCAGCATTCGTCACGTCCCCTCTCACCAAAGATACATTTTCATTTTTCAGCACTGGGTCGTCGAGATGCGGAATTACGCCGTGAATTTGTGCGCTAAGATTATCCATAAGAATTATCTTCGTAGCTTTGCCCAATAACGCCTTGGCCAAATTCAAACCGATAAAACCCATACCACCGGTAATTAGAACGCGCATTATTTCACCTCCGAAACGTAAGACCCAACTTTATTGACAAGACCGTGATAAATACCAAGACTCATCATTCGCAATGACTTCAGCTTTTGATTATCAATGAACACATTGACAACGTAACGCAACAAGAGGCCAATAATAAGGCGTCGCTTCCAATAATTCTCCACATAATTCTGTTTAATCAATCGAGTTGTGTTTCTGAAGAAATAATAGCGACGCAATGGTGAGTATCGGAAAAAGCTTAAACCGAAAACCCGAGCCGGCGGTGCATCGGAAGGTGCGTGTCCCATCTCGACACTCAAGCAGCCCACAATCTGGTAACCCAGACTACGAGCACGGAAACACCACTCCGTATCAGTATAGTCAACAAAGAAAGACTCATCGTATTTTACTGACTCCTTCCATACAGAAGCTTTTACCATCATACCTGAGGTTATAAGCACATCAGCCTTTACAAACTCTTCCCCGTCAGATGATGGAAAAATCGCTTCGATGTGACCTTTTTCCGAAGTGTAAAAAGGGAAATACTGTTTTACATCATCTCGGCGATCAAAGAACACTGGGCTGACCGCACCACAGTTGGAAAATTTCTCATCGGCGCGCCCCATCGCTTTACTTAAATTTTCAATAAGGTCAGGAGCCGCATTGCTGTCTTGGTCAAAGGTGACGACAAAGTCAGCACCATTTTGAACAGCATATTCAAATCCGACGTTGAGCGCCTTCCCCAGGCCCAGATTACTGCCAAGATCTATATACTTAACCTTATCCTTCTTTATAGGATCCTGACTAAGGTATGTCTGACTACCGCCATTATCAACAAGAATGAGAATGTGAACCTGATCGACTAAAGAGGACAGAAGCCGATCAACTATATCCATTTCGGGTCTAAACCCAACAACGATTGCTGCTACCTTACTCATGACAACCTCTTAAATCAATGTTGGCTACTTGTCAGCCAAGTAGCGACTGAATGTTCAACAGTGGCGGCTTAGCAAAAAATGCAAGACTTATGTAGACGAATCCAAGCGCCGCTATCGATAATAATTTGTAGAGTGCTGTTGATGCCCCTCGAGTCAAAGCTAAAGACACTATAGAAAAAAACAACGAAATATCAATAATTCTCACTGCCGCAGCTGGCATTTTTCCCATACTCAAATATAAAGCAAGAAATGCGAAAGCGTAAAACGCGAATTTCTTCGCACTCTGCTGCTCATGCAAAAACACATATACAAATGTCACTACAATAAACAAAACCTTAAACGAGAAAGGGTTATAGGCCTGAACATAAGCCTCAGCGGAATATGTAGAGAAATAGGGCATATATTCAATAACAGAGTACAAAATGGCCGTCGTCATGCAAACCAGCACAAAACGGAGGTGATAAAAATAACTATAAATAACCCACATAATGAAAATAATTGCTGCGACGTTATGCAGTAGAGCTGCAAATAAAAACAGGAAAATACTTTTGGGGGACTTATGACTAACGATGGCCACACAAGATACTGCAACTGCCGCCGCGTTCCTCATTTGCGTCAACTCCCACAATGGAAAAAACGCTGCACAATATAATAATACAAAAAAGAACGTGTTAGCCGTCGTCAGCTCGTCCAGGGAAAGAAGGAATCGAAACTTAAAATATAATGCAATAAATGCATAAATGAAGAGCACACCGACAAATCCGAGACCCAGAGCGTTACTGAGCATCGAGAATACTCTATACCCGAGTTCAACACCCACTTCCCCGCCCTCGATGATTGTGAGGTAGTTTGTTTCGTACACGGTGTAATCGGATGCCAAATCACTGGGCCGACAAGCTATCGTTATCGCCAGCAACAGCAAGCATGGAATCCAAATAAGGCTATATTTATTTATCAAAGCATCGCCCCGGACGCGATACTGTATTAAGAGCGATCATCGTCGTTCACCTTGAAAACATCTAACATTTTCGAAGCAATTGAGCTCCACCGATACTTCTCAACACTAGTTTTGCACACTTCAATAAGGGCATGCCGGTTGGCGGCTGGCATTTCCAAAGCTTCAACTAAGGCAGAAACAATTTTGTCATAACTAACATTAGAAATTAGAATTGAATTTTTAGCCGTTGCGGGAGCGTAGTTTGAAATAACCAGACAACCACTGGCCATAGATTCAATGCAAGGATAGTGAAATGCGCCATCCTGAATTAATCCAGTGGCTACAAAAATATCACATTCCCGATAGAACTCTGCTAATCGTTCGTCACCATGAGGCGTACATAATTCAACGAAATCAATATTTGATACGTCGACGCCATCCGGCAACTCAAAAGCTACGCGCAAAGTGAGATTTCGACCGGTAATTTCTCTAACGGTTTGTACCGCGCGAATAATTTCCAGAGTACCTTTCCATTTCGACTTTCGCCCGACGCATCCGATTGTTAGTTTTTGATTTTCCCATTGTTGCTCTCGACTCCTAAAAACTGTCAAATCAATACCTGGCTCTACTACATAACTTGAGTCTATCTCGTGATAACTCTGATACATCGGGGCATTAACGATTTGCACCAATGGTAACTTATAGGAAAACTTAGCCAAGAGCGTGCTCACACGCGCAGTAATAGTTTTCAACTCAGTGTAAAACTCAGGCTCATAGGCCTGTATATAATAATAACCTTTATTTGACCCCAGCGTGGCCAAAGCAACCGGAACAGCGGTCATATTATAATTAGCCACAATCACATCGAAATGTTTTCGAGCCTTAATCAATGCCAGATACATACCCAACAGTTTGCTGGCCGTTCGCAGAATCGGAAGTCGCTGAAAATATGTCCGGTATTCCAATACGGGTGCAATGGTCGGAAAGTAAGGGGCCTGAAAGCCGGCAGGTGCCAAAAATTTCACGTCATGGCCCTGCCTGATCATTTCATCAGCAACTTTTGACAATACCCGCATCCCACCAGCACTAGAAAACGCCAACACGGGGAATAGTATATTCATGATTTAGTCACTGCATAATCAACATTTGCCATCATACTAACCAACTTGCTCATTTTTAAAATGAAAATACAATCCTGCGAATACCATAATCCAATAAACGAGATAAGTGGCCGCATGTGCGATTGCAACGCCCTCGACTCCAAACCTACTCGTTAAAACCATCGTAAAAAATACAAAGCTTGCGGCTGCGAGTATTTCAGTAAAAATGAATGTTTTAAACATAGCCTTACTGACCATGACGTACGCCAACAACCAACTCCCAATTTTCAGGGTGTCGCCAATCATTTGCCAGCCGAACAGTTCCCGAGCCGGTAAAAACTGTGGACTGAAGAGAATAACCACGATTAAATCGCGCAAAGAATAAACAAGAAAACCGCACAAAGCAGCAACAGGCAAAATGACTTTATAACCACCGATAATCTCAGCTCTAATATCGATGTATCGCTTCAACTCTGACAACTTAGGCAAATAATAAAGACTCAGTGTTGTAGTCACCAACAAAAGATATGTGCTGCTCATTCGCCAAAGCGCCTCCCAATAACCAGCGACGTCTGCGCTGAAATGGTCGGTTAAATATCCTCGCACCATCATATGGCTTAGCGGAACACAAATGGCTGACGTGATAGCCATTAATGCGTATTTCAATAAGTTACTAACATGCTTTTTCTCGACAACTCCAAAAAAACTGGACAGTTTAAACCAGCTAGAGCTGCAACATACCTTTAGCGTTGCCACGAAAGAAATTGATTGATAAAGAGCAAGTGATACCAGCGCTCCATATAATCCACCTACCACCGTCAAAATAGTCACAGATATTAACGAGATAAAACTACCCGCAATATTCGCTATAATATAAAGCTTAACTTCCTTTTTCCCGTTTAATACAGCCAACAGAAATCCATTCGCAACAAAAAAGATCAGAGCGACACTGAATGCTTTAATAACCAACGTGTATTGCGCGTCATTTAGCAGCTGCAGAGATATGAAGGAGCTGGTGAAGAATATAACTACGCTTACCACTAAGGTAGACCACAGCATGATGGCTGTGGCTGCACGCCACACCCCATCCTGGCTACTGGGGTCCTTTGAGTATTCAGCGGTGTATTTTGTCACTCCCGTGGTTACCGCCCCACTGGCAAATGTCGTAATCAACTGCATAGCGTTTTGTAACTGACCTATCGCTGCGTAACCCGCAGGACCAACGTAAATCGCTAACACCTTATTTATGCCCAGCAGTGTCAGCATTTTAATGACCACTGCAATGCCATTCAACAAGCTGGTTTTGATTAGCGTCATTTAATATTTCTAACGACAAAACTATTGCAGGCACGCACGACTGATTCAGCATCGCTAAGTGAAAGTGTAGGCCCCATAGGCAAGCTAAGAATCTGACTATGAATTTTCTCTGAGACTGGGAAAGAACTATTGGCAAGCTCAAGATAAGCCTGTTGAAAGTGCGGAGGAATAGGATAATGAATTAAAGTCTGAATACCATTTTCTAACAGGTGTTTTTGCAGTGCGTCTCTATTTTCGCAAAGAACTGTAAAAACGTGCCAGACGTGACTGGCATTCTGCAGTGGCGCAAAATCCAAACTAACAGGTAACGTGATTAATGGGTTACTGATGGAATTTGTATATAGGTTTGCTATCTTTCGACGATGCTCTGTTTGCTCATCCAGATACTTCAGCTTTACCGACAAGCACGCGGCTTGAATTTCATCCAACCGACTATTTACACCACGATAAAGATTTTTATATTTCTCGTGAGAACCATAGTTTCTCAACGCACGTAAAGTCGTCGCCAATAAATCATCATTGGTAGTTACAGCACCCGCATCACCAAGTGCCCCCAGGTTCTTACCCGGGTAAAAACTGAAACCTGATGCATGCCCCCAACTCCCTGCCTTCTTGCCATTGACACTGGCGCCGTGTGACTGCGCAGAGTCTTCAAGAACCAGCAAGCCATGACGCTCGGCCAGCGCCATGAGCGCAGGCATGTCTGCAACGCGACCATAGAGATGGACGGGTAAGATAGCCTTCGTTTTGGAGGTAATCGCCTTTTCAGCGTTTACTGGGCAAATGTTGAAGGTTGCGAGATCGGGCTCTACCAAAACTGGCGTCAGACCATTCTCCGATATAGCAAGAATACTGGCGATATACGTGTTAGATGGAACCAGGATTTCGTCGCCTTCGCTCAGGTAGCCGAGCTCCTTCCAGGCCCGAATCACCAACACCAATGCGTCCAGTCCGTTAGCAACACCAATGCAATGCTTGGTTCCGCAATACTCTGCATAGCTGCTCTCGAACTGTTGAAGTTCGCTTCCCCCGATATACCAACCAGAATCAATAACGCGCGTGCACGCTTCAATCAGCTCTTCGCGGCAAGCTTGGTTGATGGATTTCAAATCAAGGAAACTTATCATCTGGTCAGGTACCTGATTACTTTAGCTGGATTACCTACTACTACGGCCCGATCTGGAACATCGGAGACAACGACAGCCCCGGCACCAACCATAGCCTCTTCGCCAATGGTCACTCCAGGTAATATCGTCGCATTGGCGCCAATGCTTGCACCTTGTTTTATAGTGATGCCGGCAAATGATTCCGGGTAAACTTTGGAGCGCGGCATGATGTCATTGGTGAATGTGGCGTTTGGACCAATAAAAACGTTATCGGCAACGACGGTTCCTTCCCAAAGGAAGACTCCCGACTTAATGGTAACGTTGTTACCCACAGTCACACCATTTTCAACCAAAGTGTGTGCGCAAATATTGCAATTCTCACCAATTACGGCGCCGTCAAAAACTACTGCAAACTGCCACACTCGCGTATCTTTTCCGATGCTTGTACTTTTGACATCGGCGAGTGCATGGATTTTAGGCATGCTTTGTCAGCTCCAAAAAAGCATCATAGTTTCTGATGTAATCCTGCTCATCGTAAAAATCACTGGCCAATACCAGAAGCACGCAATCTGCGCTGAACTCATGCATTTCGTGCCAAATCATTTTGTCGATAACGATAGCTTTATCCGGTGAGTCCAACCAAATTTCGGCTTTGCTGCGGCCGTCGTCCATCTTCATTAGACAACGCCCGGAAACACAGACCGCGACTTGCGTAAGTTCTCTGTGGGCATGAAAACCACGTGGTACGCCCGCCTGTGTATCTGTAAGGTAGTAAACGCGCTTTATGGAAAACGGAACACTTTTATTGTTCTCAAGCGCAATCAAATGACCACGCTCATCACCCAGCGTTTTGATGTCCAGGAATTTTATTAAGTTCATTGCTGTGGCACCGCTAAACTATCGACGTTCGGTGCTTTATCATCTTTTTCGCTAATGATGTAATCATCAGAACTAGGCCAATCAATACCGAGTTGCGGATCGTTCCAGTGAAGCGAACCTTCCGAGGCTTTGTCGTAGTAATCAGTGGTTTTGTAAAGGAAGTGCGTATTGTCTTCAAGAGCAACGAAGCCGTGAGCGAAGCCTTCCGGGATCCACAGCATTCGATTGTTGCGGTCATTCAGCTCCACACCAGCCCATTGCAAATAGGTTGCCGAATCCGGCCGGATATCCACAGCGACATCAAACGCTGCGCCACGAACGACACGAACAAGCTTTCCCTGCGCATGAGGAGCGCGCTGAAAGTGCAAGCCCCGCAGCACTCCTTTGGATGAGCAGGAATGGTTATCTTGAACAAACGGACGCGGGAGTGGCAGGCCTAAACTCTCTAGCGCAGCATGAAGCTTTTCCTCATTAAAACTTTCCATGAACCAACCGCGATCGTCGCCGTATATAGCCGGTTCAATGATCACCACCTCTGGGATCGACGTTTGAATCAGTTTCATACACCGGTAGCCTCTGCAAGAATCTTCTGCAGATACTGGCCGTAGCCGGTTTTCTTAAGCTTTTCAGCCTGCTCGCAGAGCTGCTCTGGAGTAATCCAGCCGCTAGTAAACGCAATCTCTTCGAGACAAGCCACTTTTAACCCTTGACGGTGTTCAATGGTATGCACGAAGTGACTTGCTTCCAGCAGGGATTCGTGAGTGCCGGTATCCAACCACGCGAAGCCTCGACCGAGCATCTCTACGGTCAAAGACTTGTCATCCAGGTAAGCCTTGTTTACATCGGTAATTTCCAGCTCACCCCGAGGTGATGGCTTGATGTTCTTGGCGATTTCAACAACACGGTTGTCGTAGAAATACAACCCTGTCACCGCATAGTTGGACTTCGGACGAGCTGGTTTTTCCTCAATGCTGAGAGCCCGGCCTGTACTATCAAACTCGACTACCCCGAAACGCTCAGGATCAGAGACGTGATAACCAAATACAGTTGCGCCGGAAACCTGAGACATGGCGGAACGCAGGTTGTCGGAAAAATGCTGTCCGTAAAAAATATTGTCGCCCAAAATCAGACAGCAGGGATCATCTCCGATGAACTCTTCACCAATGATAAAAGCTTGTGCCAGACCGTCAGGGCTTGGTTGTTCGGCGTAGGTCAGCTCAATACCGTATTGACTTCCGTCTCCCAGCAGCTTTTTGAAGCAAGGCAAATCTTCCGGGGTGGAGATAATCAGGATTTCCCGCATTCCGGCCAGCATTAGTACGGACAGCGGATAGAAGATCATCGGCTTGTCGAAAATTGGAAGCATCTGTTTCGACACACCCAGCGTCAATGGGTGCAAGCGTGTACCAGAACCACCCGCCAGAATAATGCCTTTGCGTTTGATGACCGTCATTTCTCTAACACTTCCTTTAACATCCGGGTCACTCCACTGCGCCAATCTGGCAAGTGGATGGAAAAAGTCTTGCGCAGTTTCTCGGTATTAAGCCGGGAATTCAATGGCCGACGAGCAGGGGTCGGAAACTGCGACGTTGAAATCGGGTTGACCGTCTGCACTTGCATCGGAATACCGGTTGCCTTGCCATAGTCGATGACCAAGCTTGCGTATTCATGCCAGGACGTAAACCCATCAGCCGCCAAGTGATAAATACCAGAAACCTCGGGACTGACAAGCGCTCGTCTGAGAGCGACCGCCGAGACATCAGCTATCAGGTCAGCTCCGGTTGGCGCTCCGATCTGATCTGCGATGACGTTAAGTTCGTTTCGGTCAACGGCAAGCCGCAGCATCGTTTTAGCAAAGTTATTGCCGCGTGCTCCGTAAACCCAGGAGGTACGGAAAATAAGGTAATTGCAGCCTGACTCTACAATTGCCTTCTCACCCATTAACTTCGTGAAGCCATAGTGGTTAACGGGAGAAACCGGATCATCTTCCCGCCAGGCTAGAGCACCAGTCCCGTCAAACACATAATCTGTGGAAAAGTGCACCAACCAGCTGCCGAGTTTTTGAGCTTCCTCGGCAAGGACCTGCACCGCTGTTGCATTTATCTGCAAGGCCAGATCTGTATCGGACTCAGCCTTATCTACTGCAGTGTAAGCGGCAGCATTGACGATGATATCCGGAGCTATTCGCTGTATGGTTGCACGCAACGCTTGGACGTCAGCAAGATCACCGCATAAACCGTCGACCACTTGACGATCCAATGCGATGACTTCTCCCAACGTCGCAAGGGAACGCTGAAGCTCCCAGCCAACCTGCCCATTTTTACCCAGCAGCAAAACTTTCATGTCAGGCGTTTCGCTCAGCATAGTTCTGGTCAATCCATTGCTGGTAACTACCGCTTTTGACGTTGTCTACCCAAATCTCATTAGTTAGATACCACTCAACAGTCTTTCGAATACCCGACTCAAACGTTTCCTCGGGCATCCAATCCAGCTCGCGCTGAATTTTACTGGCATCAATAGCGTAGCGCTGATCATGTCCTGGACGATCCTGAACATAAGTAATCAGCTGGGCGTGAGGACGATGTGGCGACTCGGGACTAAGCTCATCAAGCAGCGCGCAAACTGCATGGACGACTTCCAGATTTTTCTTCTCGTTGTGGCCACCGATGTTGTAGGTCTCACCGACCTCGCCTTCTGTTACCACCTTATAAAGCGCACGCGCATGATCTTCGACATACAGCCAATCACGAACTTGATCGCCTTTGCCATAAATAGGGAGAGGCTTGCCCTCCAGAGCATTCAGAATAACCAACGGGATGAGCTTTTCGGGAAAATGGCATGGACCGTAGTTGTTCGAGCAGTTGGTAACGATCGCCGGAAGGCCATAAGTTCTGCTCCACGCCCTGACGAGGTGATCCGAGCTTGCCTTGCTAGCCGAATATGGAGAACTTGGCTGGTAAGGCGTCTGCTCAGTAAAAAGGTCCTCAGGACCTTCAAGATCACCATAAACTTCGTCAGTTGAAATATGGTGAAAACGAAATTGCTTCTGAGCAGAAGTATCAAGACCCTTCCAGTACTGACGTACCACTTCCAGCAAAGTATAAGTGCCGACAATATTAGTCTGGATAAAATCCGAAGGTCCGCTGATCGAGCGGTCAACATGGGACTCTGCAGCAAGGTGCATAACCGCATCTGGACGATGCTCGTTAAACACGCGACGCAGCTGGGCAGCATCACAAATATCGACATGCTCGAACGCATATCGGTCGCTTTTGACGCTGTCGCCCAGCGATTCGAGATTGCCGGCGTAGGTCAATTTATCCAGATTAACCACTGAATCCTTGGTGTTGGCGATGATATGCCGGACGACTGCCGAGCCAATAAATCCAGCACCACCGGTCACTAATATTTTCAACTTGATCTCCTTAAACTCAAATAACGCTCTTGCTAGCCTATCCGGCATCGATACCTATACGCCACCGGCACATAGCGTGCGTGGCTCACCGGTAGCTGTTGCCTTGTTTTCGCCCTTCGAGGCCAGAGTAGTTTCAGATTCCGCTCTAGCCAGCAACGTCAACGAGCAACTGGCTTTACAAGAACGCAGTTTACACTTGTTGGGCGTATGAAGCGGTGCGGAACTCTCACCGAGCCGCCTTTCCGACAAATAACCAGAGCAACAGAATCAAAGTCTCGGTCGCGGAGATCAAAAACCGACCTGAAGAAACTGGTCGCCAAGGTTTAAACGTAAGAATCGACCCCTGCCGCCATCCCGGATTCAGCCCTTCGGCGTTTGGCAATGAAGTGCTGCAGCAAGGCAATAGCGCAACCCAGCGCACCACCAACGATCAGCCCTAGAAGAATTATTAGGGATTTTTTTGGTTTAATCGGGGATACTGGAAGGTCGAGGACGCCATCATGGCGGAACACCGCAATGTCAAATTTTTCTGACTCCAATTGCTTGTAGAAGTCAGCTTCTTTCTGGAGCTTTCGCAAACCGGGGGTAAAAGGGTCATCCGACTGGCGGCCTTCAAGATTTTTCAACTCCGCTTCCAACGCTTTGCTGCCACGCATGTATGTATTGTCCTCGAACATGCTGCCAGCCAGCTTGTCGGAGCCACCGCCGGAAAAAACGACCGTGTTTTCCAAGCCACTGGATTTGGCTATAATCAAAGCTTCACGAATTTTGCTAATGGAGTCTTGACGCACTTTGCGGCTTGACTCTCGAAGAGTATCGATCTCTAAGTTAAGGTTACGCCCCAACACCGAAGCTTCTTTTTTTGCATTTTTTATCAATTCATTCGAGGTGTTTTTTCCCACCTGATTTACAAACAGATCAACCCACTGCATTGCACGCTCAGGGCTGGTACCTTGCAGGGAAACCAACCAACGCCCCTCTTCTTCCTTACCCACAGGTGCAACTGTAAGATCTTTAGAAAACGCATCATACAAAGTTCCACTTGAGGAGGACGGAATATTCCCCCCAAACGCAGGCAGATGCGTAGATTCAAAAAAGGCTCTTCTTTCAGACTCGGACTGAAGGTTTCGCAAAAATATTTTATACACTTGATCTACTGCAATGGGCTTCAACTTCGACTCATCGCCACGACCAAAATTGAGATTAGCAATATCATTAACGGTCGGCGGAGAAATGTAATACTTGGACTCGTAAACAGGCGTCGAAAAAAAAGCATATGCTGCGGCGGCCACACCAACTACCAGAGTACAAATGATAACAAGCCACTTCCGCTTCCACACTACGCTGGCGATTTCAAAAAGATCTATTTCAGTTGAAGAGTTAATTTTGTTATTACTATTTTGCATAGGAAATTTCAGCCTTTCACTCAATTCTATTTCTACAACCTGGTACAAAATCAACCCACTCAACTGGTTGTCTTAGATCCGCGCAGCGCCAAGACATCACAAAACACCCAGAGGCAGATGAAAAGAAGGCAAATGCCATCAGCCCCCTCAGACAGGGCAAAATAATAACACGGACACAGCTCAAATTCCGCTGATAAACAATTCGAGCTTACAAACCTAAACGCAGATTACAAGCGCCGCCAAAACCTGCGACCGATGATCCATGCCGACAGAGGTCCGACCACCATCCCCAAAAGCAAGGCCAGGATGACGCAGCTAGCAATGGGCAATTGAGCAGAAGACCAACCTAGAAAAAGCAACGATGTCGGCTGGCGGTTCTCCAAAATAAACATCACCACCAAAAACGCCAACGCCAAAATCATTACAATCGACGCAACACGCTTGAGCCTGCGCATATCACACCTCCCGTGCAAAACTGCAAAATCAAACCCCCTCCTCCTCTTCCTCATTGACCCTATCGCGCAATTCCTTGCCCGGCTTGAAATGAGGAACAAACTTGCCATCGAGGCTAACCGACTGACCCGTCTTCGGATTACGACCAACCCGCGGCGCACGATAGTGCAGTGAAAAGCTGCCAAAACCACGGATCTCGATACGATCGCCGGTGGCCAGGCATTGAGACATTTGCTCGAGCATGGTCTTGATGGCCAGCTCTACATCCTTGGATGAGAGCAGCCCTTGATGGGTGACAATTCGTTCGATCAACTCCGACTTCGTCATATTTTTCCCTTCTTTTTCAAGCAGCTAGGAAAAGCGCTTCAAAGGTTTTAGCATGCCCGGAGAGTTTTGAACAGCCCAGGGATCTACATTATCTTTACCAGCAATGCCCTTCCTGAAATCAACAAACCTCAACACTAATCAGCCTCAGCGACAGATAACCAGCATGGTGCGCGTCAGATAACCCGCGGGATTAAAACCAAAGGGAAACTCATCCTCATCCTTGGCATCATCGGACCTTGCTATAACCTTGTAACCGGCAGCCCTGCATTCTTTGTCCGCGCGCTTACGACACTTCTCCCATCCAGAACCCAATCCTGAACAATCTATCTCTACGCCACTGACTCCGCGTACAGCATGGGTTTTGGCGGTCGTGCCACAACCCGCCAACGTCAGTAGTGCCATTGCGACAATGAGCTTGTTCATTCACTTCCTTATGGCAGGCACCCTGCCCGGCTTTCGTTCGCTTGAGCTAAAGACTAGCTGCAAATAAGCGATTGATCCCATTAAAGAAAGAGACAGCCAACAAGGGCCATTGGTTTCAACGGCCATCACCCCGCCATGTCCTATCAACACGCTCACCAAATCCCGGGCACAAAAAAGGGCGACCGAAGTCGCCCTTTTTCTATGGTCTGACAGAACTTAGTTCTGTTTTTCCATTTGTGCACGCAACAGGTCGCCCAGAGTGGTAGGACCAGCAGCGATGCTATCCGAAGGCTTGTCTTTCAAGCTTTGGATGGCTTCTTTCTCTTCAGCATCGTCTTTCGACTTGATGGAGAGCTGGATTACACGGCTCTTGCGGTCAACACTGATGATCTTGGCTTCTACTTCCTGGCCTTCTTTCAGAACGTTGCGCGCGTCTTCAACGCGGTCACGGCTGATTTCGGAGGCTTTCAGAGTCGCTTCGATATCGTCGGCCAGAGTGATGATGGCGCCTTTAGCGTCAACTTCTTTCACGATGCCTTTAACGATTGCGCCTTTGTCGTTCTCTTGGACGTACTCGGAGAACGGATCGCTTTCCAGTTGCTTGATACCCAGGGAGATGCGCTCGCGCTCTGGGTCAACCGACAGGATAACGGTGTCCAGCTCGTCGCCCTTCTTGAAGCGGCGAACGGCTTCTTCGCCCACTTCGTTCCAGGAGATGTCGGACAGATGAACCAGACCGTCGATGCCGCCGTCCAGACCAATGAAGATACCGAAATCGGTGATCGACTTGATGGTGCCGGAGATTTTATCGCCCTTGTTGAACTGGCCAGAGAAATCTTCCCATGGGTTAGATTTGCACTGTTTGATGCCGAGGGAGATACGACGACGCTCTTCGTCGATGTCCAGAACCATAACTTCCACTTCGTCGCCGACTTGTACGACTTTCGAAGGGTGGATGTTCTTGTTGGTCCAGTCCATTTCGGAAACGTGTACCAGGCCTTCAACGCCTTCTTCCAGCTCAGCGAAGCAGCCGTAGTCGGTCAGGTTGGTTACACGAGCGGTAACGCGAGTGCTTTCTGGGTAACGGGCTTTGATAGCAACCCATGGATCTTCGCCCAGTTGCTTGAGGCCCAGGGAAACACGATTGCGTTCGCGATCGTACTTCAGAACCTTGACATCGATCTCGTCGCCAACGTTGACGATTTCGGAAGGATGCTTGATACGCTTCCAAGCCATGTCGGTAATGTGCAGCAGGCCATCGACGCCACCCAGATCGACGAATGCGCCGTAATCGGTGAGGTTCTTGACGATACCTTTGACTTGTTGGCCTTCCTGCAGGGATTCCAGCAGAGCTTCACGCTCAGCGGAGTTCTCGGCTTCAAGCACGCTACGACGGGAAACGACAACGTTGTTGCGTTTCTGGTCGAGTTTGATGACCTTGAATTCCAGCTCTTTGCCTTCCAGGTGCGTGGTGTCGCGCACAGGACGGACGTCAACCAGAGAACCTGGCAGGAACGCACGGATGCCGTTAACGTCGACAGTGAAGCCGCCTTTAACCTTACCGTTGATAACGCCCTTGACCACTTCTTCGGCTGCGAAGGCTGCTTCCAGAACAATCCAGCATTCAGCGCGCTTGGCTTTTTCACGGGACAGCTTGGTTTCACCAAAGCCGTCTTCAACCGAGTCCAGAGCAACGTGAACTTCGTCACCGACGTTGATAGTCAGTTCGCCAGCATCGTTGTAGAACTGCTCAAGCGGGATGAGTGCTTCAGACTTCAGGCCAGCGTGAACGGTTACCCAGCGAGCTTGGTAATCGATATCAACGATAACACCGGTGATGATGGAGCCTGCCTGAAGGTTCAGGGTTTTTAGGCTTTCTTCAAAGAGTTCCGCAAAGCTTTCGCTCATTTTAATTCCTGTTGAATAAGGGCGAAGGATACGCCCATCTCCACATCCCAGACGACGTGGGTTACGTTCATTAGAAGAAGCACCACAAGACTATGACTGGTCCCCTGTGGAGCTTCTTGGTCACCCGGCTATATCGCGAATGGCGATCTCGCTCATGATGCGTTCCAGCACCTGATCGATGGATAATTCCGTGGAATCCAGCTGTATGGCGTCAGCCGCCGGTTTGAGCGGGGCTACCGCTCGCTGGGTGTCACGCTCATCGCGTGCACGTATCTCATCTAGCAGACTCGACAGACTAACACCATCGACTTTGCCCTTCAACTGCAAGTATCGACGGCGAGCACGCTCCTCGGCACTGGCAGTGAGGAATATCTTCAGCGGCGCGTCAGGGAAAACCACCGTGCCCATGTCGCGGCCATCGGCGACCAACCCTGGAGGCTCCTGAAACGCCCGTTGACGCTGAAGCAGAGCGTCGCGGACGGCCGGCAAGGCCGCCACCTGGGAAGCCCAGGCACCCACCTGTTCGTTGCGCAAATCATCAGTGACATCGTCACCTTCAAGGATGATTCGCTGCGGATGACCTTCGGTCGCGCCGACGAACTGCACGTCCAGATGAGCGGCCAGCAGCTTCAGCGACTCTTCATTGGTCAGGTCGACGCCATGATTGCGCGCAGCGAATGCCAGCAAACGGTACAGCGCACCGGAATCCAGCAGGCACCAGCCCAGGCGCTTGGCCAGGATCCCGGCAATAGTGCCCTTACCCGAGCCGCTAGGCCCGTCGATGGTGATGACCGGTGGCTTGATAATCACGACTGAGCCTCTTGTGCAACACGGATGCCGACCTGCGCGCACAGCGCCAGGAAGTTCGGGAACGAGGTTGCGACGTTGGCACAGTCATGGATGCGGATCGGTGCGGTGGCGCGCAGCGAAGCCACGCTGAAGGCCATGGCAATCCGGTGATCGCCGTGACCGTGCACTTCGCCGCCGCCGATTTGGCCGCCGTCGATGATAATGCCGTCCGGGGTCGGTTCGCATTTGACGCCCAGCGCCAGCAAGCCATCAGCCATGACCTGGATACGGTCCGACTCCTTGACTCGCAGCTCTTCGGCGCCACGCAGGATGGTGCGCCCTTCGGCACAGGCCGCGGCCACGAACAGCACCGGGAATTCGTCGATGGCCAGCGGAACCAGCGCTTCGGGAATCTCGATACCCTTGAGTTTAGCTGCCTTTACGCGCAGGTCAGCCACCGCTTCGCCGCCGACTTCACGCTGGTTTTCCAGGGTGATGTCAGCGCCCATCAGACGCAGGATGTCGATCACGCCGGTACGGGTCGGGTTGATGCCAACGTGCTCAAGCACCAGCTCCGAACCTTCCGCGATCGATGCCGCCACCAGGAAGAACGCCGACGAAGAGATATCGCCTGGTACTTCGATATGGGTAGCGGTCAGCTTGTGGCCGGATTCGACCGACGCGGTAGCCCCATTGACGGTAACCGGGTAGCCGAAGCCCCGCAGCATGCGCTCGGTGTGATCGCGAGTCGGAGCCGGCTCGGTAACGGTGGTCTTGCCTTCGGCATACAGGCCGGCCAGCAGCAGACAGGATTTAACCTGAGCACTGGCCATCGGCATGGTGTAAGTCAGGCCCTTGAGCTTGTTGCCGCCACGAATAGTCATCGGTGGACGACCTTCAGCGGCGGTCTCGATCACGGCGCCCATTTCACGCAGCGGATTGGCCACGCGATTCATCGGACGCTTGGACAGCGAAGCATCGCCCGTCAGCGTGCTATCGAAGTTCTGCGCAGCCAGCAGGCCGGACAGCAGACGCATCGAAGTGCCGGAGTTACCCAGGTAGATCGGGCCCGGCGCAGGTTTCAGGCCATGCAGGCCGACGCCGTGAATGGTCACGCGACCGTGGTGCGGACCTTCGATCACCACGCCCATGTCGCGGAAGGCTTGCAAGGTCGCCAGGGCGTCTTCGCCCTCAAGGAAGCCTTCGACTTCGGTGACGCCTTCGGCCAGGGAGCCGAGCATGATCGAACGGTGGGAAATCGATTTATCGCCTGGTACTCGAATCCGCCCAGTCAGGCGGCCACCAGGTTGTGCCAGGAAAATCAGGTCGTTGGAGTTCATAGCGTCCACATAAGCCCGGCGGGCCAGGATTTTACTGAAATGTTCGCGGGCAACCCGGGCGCGAGTGAATACGCCCAACAATTGGTGCCCATCCCCTGCATCGACCGCGTCGCGCAAGGCGTCGAGGTCGCTGCGAAATGTATCAAGTGTGCGCAGGACAGCTTCGCGGTTGGCGAGGAAGATGTCGTGCCACATAACCGGGTCGCTACCCGCGATTCTTGTGAAATCGCGGAAACCGCCCGCAGCGTAACGGAAGATCTCAAGGTTTTCATTGCGCTTGGCCAACGAATCGACCAAACCGAACGCCAACAAGTGCGGCAAATGGCTGGTCGCCGCCAACACTTCGTCGTGACGCTCAACCTGCATGTGCTCGACATCG
Source organism: Pseudomonas sp. LBUM1669 (assembly GCF_059695705.1). Classification (NCBI taxonomy): domain Bacteria; kingdom Pseudomonadati; phylum Pseudomonadota; class Gammaproteobacteria; order Pseudomonadales; family Pseudomonadaceae; genus Pseudomonas; species Pseudomonas sp. LBUM1669. Next base: position 4,540,097 of record NZ_CP166784.1, read on the forward strand.
GCGCCCAATTCGCGCCACAAACGGTCGACCACTGCCAGCGCAGCCGGATCGGTTTGATCCAGTGGCGTCAAAATCACTTTATGGCGACGGAACAGCTCGGCATTGGAGGCTTCCACCCCGCTCTGCTCGGAACCGGCAATCGGATGGCCCGGCACAAAACGCGACGGCATGCCGCCAAACGCTTCGGTCGCGGCACGCACCACATTGCCTTTGGCGCTGCCAACGTCGGTCAGAATCGCCTGCCCCAGGTCCATGCCGGCCAATCGGCCAAGCATTTTTTCCATGGCGAGGATCGGCACGGCGAGCTGGATCACATCCGCGCCCTGACAAGCAACTGCCAGGTCTTCTTCGCAGCGATCCACCACGCCCAATTCAACCGCGAGCTTGCGCGACTGCGGGTCGAGATCGACCCCGACCACTTCGCGGCACAGGCCACTTTCACGCAACCCCTTGGCAAACGAACCGCCGATCAACCCAAGGCCGACCACAACCAGGCGACCGATCATAGGGGCAGCAGATTGCAGTGCAGTGACATCAACCACGAGCCAGAACCTTGGTCAGCGCCTCGAGGAAGCGGCTGTTTTCAGCCGGCAAACCGATGGTGATGCGCAGGTGGTTCGGCATGCCGTAGTTGGCCACCGGACGCACGATCACGCCTTCGCGCAGCAATCCCTGGAAGATCGGCGCCGCCACCTGCCCCATATCGACGCAGATGAAGTTGCCCCTGGATGGAATCCAGCTCAGCCCCAACTCACGGAAACCCGCTTCCAGTTGCTGCATGCCAGATTCGTTCAGGCGACGGCTTTTCGCCAGGTAGTCGGTGTCTTGCAGCGCAGCGCACGCAGCGGCCAAGGCCAGGCTGTTGACGTTGAACGGCTGACGCACGCGGTTCAGCACATCGGCAACCACAGGGGTGGACAAGCCATAACCGACCCGCAGTGCCGCCAGGCCATAAGCCTTGGAGAACGTGCGCGAGACCAGCAGATTCGGGTACGCCGCCAGGAAATCCAGACCATCCGGCAAGTCGCTGCCCTCGGCGTATTCAATGTAGGCCTCGTCCAACACCACCAGAACGTGCTCCGGCACGTCCTGCAGGAACTCGTCCAGCGCCTCGGCACCGAACCAGGTTCCGGTCGGGTTGTTCGGGTTGGCGATGAACACCACACGAGTATCTGCATCAATCGCAGCCAGCATGGCCGGCAGATCATGACCCCAGTCTTTGGCCGGGATCACTTTGGCCGTAGCGCCGACGGCTTGAGTGGCGATCGGATAGACCGCAAACGCATGCTCACTGAACACCGCATTCAGGCCGGGCGCCAGGTAAGCGCGCGCCACCAGCTCCAGAATGTCGTTGGAACCGTTGCCCAGCGTCACCTGATTCAGCTCTACGCGGCACTGCTCGGCCAGCAGGGTCTTGAGCGCAAAACCGTTGCCGTCCGGATAGCGGGTCAGCTCGGCCAGTTCGTCGCGAATGGCCGCCAGCGCCTTTGGACTGGCGCCCAACGGGTTTTCATTGCTGGCCAGCTTGATGATCTTCGCTGGATCGATGTTCAGCTCGCGCGCCAGTTCGTCCACGGGTTTTCCCGGAACGTAAGGCGAAAGTTGTTGCACGCCCGGCTGTGCCAGAGCGAGGAAGTTGCCACTCATTTGCTACCCCTTAGAGAACTGCTTTCGGGTAGGAACCCAGCACTTTGAGTGCTACTGCTTCCTGACTGATCTTTTCCAATACGCCTTTGATCAACGGATCACGGTGGTGGCCGACGAAGTCGATGAAGAACACGTAGGTCCATTTACCGCTGCGCGACGGACGGGTCTCGATTCGCGTCAGGTCGATACCGTTGTCGTGGAACGGCACCAGCAACTCATGAAGCGCACCGGGCTTGTTGCTCATGGAGACGATGATCGACGTCTTGTCGTCGCCGGTCGGCGGTACTTCCTGGCTGCCGATCATCAGGAAGCGCGTGGAGTTGTCCGGGCGATCCTCGATTTTCTCGGCCAGACGGGTCAGCCCGTACAAGCTGGCGGCCATGTCGCCGGCAATCGCCGCCGAGTTCCACTCACCCTTGACCCGCTTGGCCGCTTCGGCATTACTCGACACCGCCACGCGCTCGACATTCGGGTAGTGCGCGTCCAGCCACTTGCGGCACTGGGCCAGCGACTGGGCGTGGGAATAGATGCGGCTGATGCTGTCGGTCTTGGTGTTTTCACCCACCAACAGGTGATGGTGGATCCGCAGCTCTACTTCGCCACAGATGACCATGTCGTGTTCGAGGAAGCTGTCGAGGGTGTGGTTGACCGCGCCTTCGGTGGAGTTTTCCACCGGGACCACGCCAAAATTCACCGCACCGGCCGCCACTTCACGGAACACTTCGTCGATCGCCGCCATCGGCTTGCTGATCACCGCGTGGCCAAAATGCTTCATGGCTGCGGCTTGGGTGAAGGTGCCTTCAGGGCCGAGGTACGCCACTTTCAGCGGCTGTTCGAGAGCCAGGCACGACGACATGATTTCGCGGAACAAACGCGCCATCTCTTCGTTGCCCAGCGGCCCCTGGTTGCGCTCCATCACGCGCTTGAGCACCTGAGCCTCACGCTCAGGACGATAGAACACCGGCACTTCGCCTTCGGCCAGCGAGGCCATCTTTACTCGCGCAACTTCCTGGGCGCAGCGTGCGCGCTCACTGATCAGCTCCAGGACTTTGGTGTCCAGGGCATCAATGCGAACGCGCAGTGCCTTGAGTTCTTGCTCAGACATTAGCCGTGTTCCTTCTCGAACTCTGCCATGTACGAAACCAGTGCGTTGACCGCAACGATGTCGACGGCGTTATAGATGGAGGCACGCATGCCGCCCACGGAACGGTGGCCTTTGAGGTTCAACAGGCCACGCTCGTCGGCACCGACCAGAAATGGCTTGTCGAGACGATCGTCAGCCAGGCGGAACGGCACGTTCATCCACGAGCGATCCGACTTGTTGATCGGGTTGCTGTACAAACCGCTGGCGTCAATGAAGTCGTACAGCGTGCGCTGCTTCACGTCGTTGAGCTTGCCGATGGCTTCAACACCACCCTGCTCTTTCAGCCACTCGAATACCAGACCGGACAGGTACCAGGCGAGGGTTGGCGGGGTGTTGTACATCGAGCCGTTATCGGCCGCGACCTTGTAGTTGAGCATGGTCGGGCACAGGGAACGGGCATGCCCCAACAGGTCTTCGCGGATGATATTCACCACGATGCCGCTCGGGCCGATGTTTTTCTGTGCGCCGGCGTAGATCATGCCGAAGCGCGAAACATCGATTGGGCGCGACAGGATGTCCGAGGACATGTCGGCAACCAACGGAACGTCACCGGTTTCCGGGACCCAATTGAATTCCAGACCGCCGATGGTTTCGTTCGGTGCGTAGTGAACGTAGGCCGCATCTTTCGACAGGCTCCATTCGTTCTGACCGGGAATTGCGAAATAGTCGTAGGGCTTGGCGGTAGCGGCAACGTTGACGTGGCCGTATCGGGAGGCCTCTTCGATGGCTTTCTGCGACCAGATACCGGTATCGATATAGTCGGCGGTGCCGCTTTCCGGCAACAGGTTCAGAGGAATCTGAGCAAATTGCTGGCTGGCGCCACCTTGCAGAAACAGCACTTTATAGTTCGAGGGGATATTCAGCAGATCACGCAGATCCTGCTCGGCCTTGGTGGCGATGGACACGAACTCATCACTGCGATGGCTCATTTCCATGACCGACAGGCCCTTGCCGTGCCAATCAAGGAGTTCACCCTGGGCGCGCTGCAGGACAGCTTCGGGAAGTGCCGCAGGACCGGCACAGAAGTTATAGGCTCTCTTGCTCACATCCAATCTCGCTCTGATTTGGTGGATCGTACAAACATATCAGTCGACACAGATCCAATGTGGGAGCGGGCTTGCTCGCGAAAGCGATGTAACAGGCGACATCTGTGCTGAATGTCAGTCCGTCTTCGCGAGCAAGCCCGCTCCCACAAGGGATCTTCGTGGGTGTCGATATTTCAAATGGGACAAACAACAAGGGGGCGAATTTTCATCCGCCCCCTGTTTGTCCGCTTATTCCTGCGGCTCTTCGTCGGCTGCGGCGTCGAGTTGCTGGTCTTCGACAACGTCGTCGATCACGACTTCACCGTCGAACACTACCCCTTCTTCACCCTCTTCGCCTTCGAGCTCTTCGCCTTCGACTTCCGAAGGCTCCTGAACCCGCTCCAGACCTACCAGCGTTTCATCGCTGGCGAGTTTGATGAGGGTCACGCCCTGGGTGTTACGACCCAGACTGGAGACTTCGTCGACACGAGTACGAACCAAAGTGCCCTGATCGGAAATCAACATGATTTCCTCGCCGTCGAGTACCTGGACTGCACCGACCAGACGGCCGTTACGGTCGTTGCTGACCATGGCGATAACGCCCTGACCGCCACGCTTGTACTCAGGGAACTCGGTGATCGCCGTGCGCTTGCCGAAACCACGGGCCGAAGCGGTGAGGATCTGGCTGCCTTCTTCCGGGATCAACATGGAAATCAGCTTCTGGCCTTCCGGCAGACGCATGCCGCGGACACCGCGAGCGGTACGGCCCATGGCGCGAACGTCGGTTTCCTTGAAGCGAGTCACCTTGCCGCCGTCGGAGAACAGCATGACCTCGCGGCTGCCATCTGTAATGGAAGCTGAAATCAGTACGTCGCCTTCGTCCAGCTCCAGCGCGATCAGGCCGACGCTGCGTTGACGGCTGAAGGATTCCAGCGGGGTCTTCTTCACGGTGCCTTTGGCAGTGGCCATGAAGATAAAGTGACCTTCGGTGTACTCGTCGACCGGCAGCATGGTGGTGATGTATTCATCACTGTCCAGCGGCAGCAGGTTGACCAGCGGACGACCACGGGCAGCGCGGGACGCTTCCGGAATTTCGTAGGTTTTCAGCCAGTACACTTTGCCTTTGCTGGAGAACAGCAGCAGCGTGGTGTGGCTGTTGGCGACCAGCAGGTGAGCAATGTAGTCCTCGTCCTTGACGCCAGTAGCCGATTTGCCTTTACCGCCACGACGCTGGGCCTGGTACGCAGCCAATGGCTGGGTCTTGGCGTAGCCACCGTGGGAGATGGTCACGACGCGCTCTTCTTCCGGGATCATGTCTCCCAGGGTCAGGTCGAGGCGGGCATCGAGAATCTCGGTGCGGCGCACGTCGCCGTATTCGGCGCGGATCACTTCCAGCTCTTCGCGGATCACTTCCATCAGGCGCGTGGCGCTGCTGAGGATACGGATCAGCTCGCCGATCTGGTTGAGGATCTCTTGATACTCGGCCAGCAGCTTTTCGTGCTCCAGACCGGTCAGACGGTGCAGACGCAGTTCCAGAATGGCTTGTGCCTGTTCCGGCGACAGGAAGTACTTGCCTTCGCGCAGACCGTATTGCGGGTCCAAGGTTTCTGGACGGCAAGAGTCAGCACCGGCACGCTCAACCATCGCGACCACGGCGGAAGATTCCCACGCCGTCTTGATCAGCGCTTCCTTGGCTTCCGATGGGGTCGGCGAAGCCTTGATCAGGGCGATGACCGGGTCGATGTTCGACAGGGCAACCGCTTGACCTTCCAGAATGTGACCACGTTCGCGGGCTTTACGCAGTTCGAACACGGTACGGCGGGTAACGACTTCGCGACGGTGACGAACGAAGGCTTCCAGCAGGTCCTTGAGGTTCAGGATGCGTGGACGGCCGTCGATCAGCGCGACGATGTTGATACCGAAGACCGCTTGCAGCTGGGTCTGGGCGTAGAGGTTGTTGAGGATCACCTCAGGCACTTCGCCACGACGCAGCTCGATCACAACGCGCATACCGTCCTTGTCGGACTCGTCGCGCAGTTCGGTGATGCCTTCGAGTTTCTTCTCTTTTACCAGCTCGGCGATCTTCTCGATCAGACGGGCCTTGTTCAACTGGTAAGGCAGTTCGGTGATGACGATCTGCTGACGGCCACCGACCTTGTCGATGTCTTCGATCATCGAGCGGGCGCGCATGTAAATGCGTCCGCGACCGGTGCGGTAGGCTTCGATGATGCCGGCGCGACCGTTGATGATCGCCGCAGTCGGGAAGTCCGGACCGGGGATGTATTGCATCAGCTCATCGATGGTCAACTCAGGGTTGTCGATGAGTGCCAGGCAACCGTCGATGACTTCACCGAGGTTGTGCGGCGGGATGTTGGTCGCCATGCCGACGGCGATACCGCTGGAACCGTTGACCAGCAGGTTGGGAATACGGGTTGGCATGACCGCCGGGATCATTTCGGTGCCGTCGTAGTTCGGCACCCAGTCCACGGTTTCTTTATGCAGGTCAGCCAGCAGCTCGTGCGCCAGCTTGGTCATGCGCACTTCGGTGTATCGCATGGCGGCGGCGTTGTCGCCGTCCACCGAACCGAAGTTGCCCTGACCGTCTACCAGCAGGTAACGCAGCGAGAATGGCTGCGCCATGCGGACGATGGTGTCGTACACCGCGGTATCACCGTGCGGGTGATACTTACCGATCACGTCACCGACAACACGGGCAGATTTCTTGTACGGCTTGTTGAAGTCGTTGCCCAGCTCGCTCATCGCGAACAGCACACGCCGGTGCACGGGCTTCAAGCCATCGCGCGCATCCGGCAGGGCCCGCCCGACGATTACGCTCATCGCGTAGTCGAGGTAGGACTGCTTCAGCTCGTCTTCGATATTGACCGGGAGGATTTCTTTGGCCAGTTCGCCCATGAGAAGCTCGATTCCTTTTTCTGGTGAAACCTCGTCACATCCATATGGGACGAACGAAGCTCGCCGCTGCAGGCTGAGTGCCATGCACCGACTTACGACAAATCAGCAAGTTGAACCATGGATTTGCGCAGTAAAGACAACCCCGTGGGACTGCCTCGGAAAACGCCGGATGTTATCACAAGAGCCGCCACGCACCTATCCCCCAGACGCGCATGGAGTGTAGTTAGTTGACTGGTGGCAGGCTGAAAGCGGACGAGAGAGGCTTAGAGCCGCTCCGAATGCAGAATTGGCAGTTGATTTACGGATGTTTGTTGACTTTTAGGGCCTCATCGCCAGCAGGCTGGCTCCCACAGGATCGGTGTCGATCATAAAACCTGTGGGAGCCAGCCTGCTGGCGATGTCGATTTACAAGGCGCCAGACGCTCTCAATGAAGACGCTTGCGGCACATCAACTGCGCCATTTTCGCCGTGTCCGGGCGCTCGACGATGCCTTTTTCGGTGACGATCGCATCGATCAGGTCCGCCGGGGTCACGTCGAACACCGGATTGAACGCATCAACCTCCGCCCCGACCCGCTTGCCGCCGACTTCCAGCAACTCGCGGCCATCGCGTTCTTCAATAGGAATCTCGTCACCGCTGGCCAGGTTCATGTCGATGGTCGAACTCGGTGCCACCACCATGAAGCGCACGCCGTGGTGCATGGCGTTGACCGCCAACTGATAAGTGCCGATCTTGTTCGCCACATCGCCATTGGCGGTGATCCGGTCAGCGCCGACGATCACCCAGGTCACGCCCTTGGTTTTCATGATGTGCGCGGCGGCGGAGTCGGCATTGACCGTTACGGGAATGCCTTCATTGGCCAATTCCCATGCGGTCAATCGCGAACCCTGCAGCCATGGGCGGGTTTCGTCGGCGTAGACGCGCTCGACCATGCCTTCGATAAAAGCCCCGCGAATCACCCCCAACGCGGTGCCGAACCCGCCGGTGGCCAGTGCCCCGGTGTTGCAGTGGGTCAGGATCGCCTGCGCGTTGCCCTGGTGCTTGCGGATCAGGTCCACACCGAGTTGCGCCATGGTCAGGTTGGCTTCGCGATCACTTTCATGAATGGCGATGGCTTCAGCTTCCAGCGCCGCCAGAGGGTCCGCATCCTCCTTGAGACGATCCAGGCGGTCACGCATGCGACTCAAGGCCCAGAACAGATTCACCGCCGTTGGACGGGAGTCAGCCAGCAATGCGTAATCCTCTTCCCACGCGGCCTGCCAGTCATCACCCTCGACTATTCGAGCGCGGGCCGCCAGCACCATCGCATAAGCCGCACTGATGCCGATGGCCGGCGCGCCGCGCACCACCATCGAACGAATGGCCTCGGCCACGCCAGCGGCGCTGGTGTAGGCGATCCACGTTTCCTCGAACGGCAAAACACGCTGATCCAGCAGGTACAGGGCACCATCACGCCAATCGATGGCCTTCACCTTCTCCGCAGCCAACAGTCGATCGCGCATCCCACACCCCGCACTCATGAACAAAAGCCGCCGATTATAGCGATCCCCCCGCGAAGACGCTCGGGTATACTTCGCCATCCTTTACAAAAGCACTGGAACCGACCCTCGATGCCGAACACTGCCGCTGCGCTCGACCTGTTATTGCTGCCGACCTGGCTGGTACCCGTCGAACCCGCTGGTGTTGTCCTCAAAGAGCACGGCCTGGGCATTCGCGATGGGCGTATCGTGTTTATCGGCCCTCGGTCGGCTGCGCTGAAGCTTAACGCAACCGAAGTGCGTGAGTTGCCGGACATGTTGCTCAGCCCCGGCCTGATCAATGCCCACGGGCATGCGGCGATGACACTGTTCCGGGGCCTGGCCGACGATCTGCCGCTGATGACCTGGCTGGAAAACCACATCTGGCCCGCGGAGGCCAAGTGGGTCGATGAAGCCTTCGTCCGCGACGGCACTGATCTGGCCATCGCCGAGCAGATCAAAGGTGGCATCACTTGCTTCTCTGACATGTATTTCTTCCCGAAGGTTGCCAGCGAGCGCGTCCATAACAGTGGCATTCGCGCACAGATCGCGATTCCGATCCTCGATTTCCCGATTCCAGGCGCCAGCACGGCGGACGAGGCCATTCGTCAGGGCGTCGAATTGTTCGGCGATCTCAAGCACCATGAGCGGATCAAAGTCACCTTCGGCCCCCATGCGCCCTACACCGTGGGCGACGAAAACCTGGAGAAAATCCGGGTGATCGCCGAAGAACTGGACGCCTCGATTCACATGCACGTCCATGAAACCGCGTTCGAAGTGCAGCAATCGGTCGAGCAGCGCGGCGAGCGCCCCTTGGCCCGACTCGGCCGCCTGGGCTTGCTCGGCCCACGCTTCCAGGCCGTTCACATGACCCAGATCAGCGATGAAGACCTGGTGCTGCTGGTAGAAAGCAACACCAATGTGATTCATTGCCCGGAGTCCAACCTCAAGCTGGCCAGCGGCTTCTGCCCGGTCGAGCGCCTGTGGCAGGCCGGCGTCAATGTCGCCGTCGGTACCGATGGCGCGGCCAGCAACAATGACCTCGATTTGCTCGGCGAAACCCGCACTGCCGCGCTGTTGGCCAAGGCTGTCGCTGGCTCGGCAACTGCGCTGGACGCCCACCGTGCGCTGCGCATGGCCACGCTCAATGGCGCCCGTGCGCTGGGGATCGAGGCTGAAACCGGCTCGCTGGAAGTCGGCAAAGCCGCTGACATCGTGGCGTTCGACCTGTCGGGCCTGGCGCAGCAACCGGTCTACGATCCGGTTTCGCAGCTTATATACGCCACCGGCCGGGATTGCGTGAAACACCTATGGGTCGCCGGCAAACAATTGCTCGACGACCGTCGCCTGACCCGCCTGGACGAGGAGCAGCTTTGCGCCACTGCCAAGGCCTGGGGTCAACGCATCAGCGGCCACACCAAATAGTAAGCCCCCCGGGACTGAACACCGGGGCAACAGGATTTTTCAAGTTTTAGAGGATTTAAACCATGAGCAACGTCGACTACGCCGAAATCGCCAAATTCGAAGCCCTGGCCCATCGCTGGTGGGACCGCGAAAGCGAGTTCAAACCGCTGCACGACATCAACCCGCTACGGGTCAACTGGATTGACGAGCGGGTCAATCTGGCCGGCAAGAAAGTCCTCGATGTGGGCTGCGGTGGCGGCATCCTCAGCGAAGCCATGGCTCAGCGCGGCGCCACCGTCATGGGCATCGACATGGGCGAAGCACCCTTGGCGGTCGCGCAGTTGCATCAGCTGGAATCCGGCGTGAGCGTCGAATACCGCCAGATCACCGCCGAAGCGCTGGCCGAAGAAATGCCCGAGCAGTTCGACGTGGTTACCTGCCTGGAAATGCTGGAGCACGTGCCGGACCCGTCCTCGGTAATCCGCGCCTGCTTCAAAATGGTCAAACCGGGCGGCCAGGTGTTCTTCTCCACCATCAACCGCAATCCGAAGGCGTATCTGTTCGCCATCGTCGGCGCCGAATACATCATGAAGTTGCTGCCACGTGGCACTCACGACTTCAAGAAATTCATCCGCCCTTCCGAACTGGGTGCCTGGAGCCGCATGGCCGGCCTGACCGTCAAGGACATCATCGGGCTGACGTACAACCCGCTGACCAAGCACTACAAACTGGCGGCCGATGTGGACGTCAACTACATGATCCAGACCCTGCGCGAGGAGTAAGCCGATGCGTATCAGAGCAGTCCTTTTCGACATGGACGGCACGCTGCTCGACACCGCGCCGGACTTCATCGCCATCTGCCAGGCGATGCGCGCCGATCGCGGCTTGCCGCCGGTGAACGACAAGCACATCCGCGACGAGATTTCCGGCGGAGCCAAGGCGATGGTCGCCGTGACCTTCTCCATGGACCCGGAATCCCCGGGATTTGAAGAGCTGCGCCTGGAGTTCCTCGAGCGTTACCTCAAGGATTGCGCGGTTCACAGCAAACTCTTCGACGGCATGGGCGAACTGCTGGCCGACATCGAGAAGGCCAACCTGATCTGGGGTGTGGTGACTAACAAGCCTGTGCGCTTCGCCGAGCCGATCATGCAACAACTTGGGCTGGCCGAGCGCTCGGCGGTGCTGATCTGCCCGGACCATGTGAAGAACAGCAAGCCGGACCCGGAGCCGTTGATCCTGGCGTGCAAGATGCTCGACCTGGACCCGGCCAGCGTGCTGTTTGTGGGCGATGATTTGCGCGATATCGAGTCCGGTCGCGATGCCGGTACCAAAACGGCTGCCGTGACCTACGGCTACATTCACCCGGACGACAACCCGCGGCATTGGGGGGCGGATGTGGTGGTCGATCATCCGCTGGAGTTGCGCAAGGTGCTCGATAGCGCTCTTTGCAGCTGCTGAGTACCGCAGATTTTGTGGCGAGGGAGCTTGCTCCCGCTGGGGCGCGAAGCGCCTCCTCTATCTACAAACGCATTCTGTCAGGCACACCGTATCTGTTGATTTACGACTGCTTCGCAGTCGAGCGGGAGCAAGCTCCCTCGCCACAGGTTCGGTGCCCGCCTTTGTGTTGAATTGTTGTGAGGTTTTTTATGTTTGATTATTCCGCCCGTCCTGAATTGCTCAAGGGCCGGGTCATCCTGGTCACCGGCGCAGGTCGCGGCATTGGCGCTGCGGCGGCGAAAACCTACGCCGCCCATGGCGCAACCGTACTGCTGCTGGGCAAGACCGAAGCCAACCTGACGCAGGTCTATGACGAAATCGAAGCCGCCGGGCATCCACAACCCGCGGTGATACCGTTCAACCTGGAAACTGCGCTGCCTCATCAATACGACGAGTTGGCCGCGATGATCGAAACCGAGTTCGGCCACCTCGACGGCTTGCTGCACAACGCGTCGATCATTGGTCCGCGCACGCCGATCGAGCAGCTGTCCGGCGAAAACTTCATGCGCGTCATGCACGTCAACGTCAACGCCATGTTCATGCTCACCAGCACCTTGCTGCCCCTGCTCAAGCTGTCCCAGGACGCTTCGGTGGTGTTCACCTCCAGCAGCGTCGGTCGCAAGGGTCGTGCGTACTGGGGCGCTTATGGCGTGTCCAAGTTTGCCACCGAAGGCCTGATGCAAACCCTGGCCGACGAAGTCGAGACCGTGGCGCCGGTGCGCTCCAACAGCATCAACCCGGGCGCCACCCGCACCAGCATGCGCGCCCAGGCTTACCCGGGTGAAAATCCGCTGAACAACCCCACGCCCGAGGAAATCATGCCGGTCTACCTGTACCTGATGGGCCCCGACAGTGCGGGCATCAACGGCCAGGCTTTCAACGCTCAATAACAACCGCACGTCGCTTTTTTGTACTGCGCCGGGTTCCCGGCGCGGCGCTCAAAGTGTCTCGTAAACGCAGCCGTTTCAGTCAAATCACCGTCGCTCTATCCGGCAGCAACTCTCGAAAAACTTCTCAAAATGTTGATTTTGAAAGCTTTTAATCAAAATGAACTCATTGGCATGACTTTCGCTCTAAATTTGCTCAGACACGCCGTGTGAAAGCAATCGGGCAAACGCCTCAGTCGATAGGTTACTAATCTTCGGCAAAGCGGACTAAACTTGCGCCAAATGTCCTACGGGACTGATGGACCAGTATGACGCGCAGCCCAAAGCCGCTCTCACCCAGCCTGTAAGACAGCCTTACTGCTTAGGGGCTCACGCCATATGAAATCACCATCCCAGACCAACGCAATTGACTTCGACAGCGCCAAATTGCAACGCCTGGGCTTTGGTCAGCAACCTGGCCTACTGGAGCGGCCACTCAGCCTCGCACAATTGCGCCAGCAACTCGGCCAGCAGCTGCAAACCAGTCTTGAGCCACAGCGCATTCTCGGACTTTTCTTCCGCGAGATTCAGCGCCTCGTGCCGCTGGATGCGCTGAATTATCAGCACCCGGCCAGCGACTTGCGCTTGGAGTTCGGTCAGCGCGGCCATCATTCAGTGTCCTACAGCCTCAGTCATGAAGGCGAGAACCTGGGTGAACTGGTGTTCCGCCGCAATCAGCGATTCAGCGAACACGAACAAGGCAATCTGGAATCGTTGCTGTCCGCTCTACTGTTCCCGATGCGTAACGCCCTGCTCTACCGCGCGGCGACGCAAAGCGCATTGCGCGATCCGTTGACCGATACCGGCAACCGCATCGCCATGGATCAGACCTTACAGCGTGAAATCGAGATGTCGCGACGCCACTTGATGCCGTTGTCGCTGCTGATGCTGGACATCGATCACTTCAAAAACGTTAACGACAATTACGGCCACCGCGCTGGCGATGACGTGCTCAAGGCTGTCGCAGCCTCGATCAAGAATCAGCTGCGCAATGTGGACATGGTGTTCCGGTTTGGTGGCGAAGAGTTCCTGATCTTACTGTCCAACACCAGCCGGGAAGCCGCCGCGATGGTCGGCGAACGACTGCGGTTTGCGGTGCAGGCGCAGAACTACAAGGCGGATGGCAATCAGGTCGAACTGACGGTCAGCCTGGGTTGTTCGACGCTGCTACCCGGAGAGTCTGCCGATAGTTTGTTGCGTCGGGCCGACAGCGCGCTGTATGTCGCCAAGCGCGAAGGGCGTAACCGGTTGGCCATGGCGGGTTAAACTTCAGCGAAGCCATATAACTAATGTGGGAGCGGGCTTGCTCGCGAATACAGACTGACATTCAACGATGATGTTGACTGCCAATCCGCTTTCGCGACCAAGCCCGCTCCCACATTTTTTGCCTGTATTACCTATGGATCAGCTTTCGGCCAATGCCATGCGCTCACGCCCGACCGGAGCCTTTTCCGAGTGTTCCAGCTGCATGCAGCGCTCCAGGAACAGGTGCATGTAGTCGTAGCTCTTGCAGACAGCCTGGCGCAATTCCACTTGCAAGGATTTGCTCGGGTTCATGCCCGCCAGTGTGCAGATGATTTCCAGCGCTTCCCAAGGATGGGCATCGTCGTACTGGGCGTGCATCTTCAACCACTTCATGGCCCGCTTGCGATCTTCCTCCGGGAACGCTGCCGCGTAGACACCATTGGAACAGACCAGTGCCGACCACTCTCCGGTCGCACCTTCGATGGCGTAGTTGGTCGCGGCGATGGCGACAATTAGCGAATCCGCCGAACTGGTGTGCCAGCACCAGTGGCTCAGGGCATGAAGTTCAGGGGCAACATGTTGCGCCTGCAAGTCTTCCAGGCTGACACCATGGGCCTGGCTCCAGTTAACCCAATAATCGGCATGGTTAAGTTCGACACGAATGTTACGCATCAACCAACGACGCGCCATGTCTTCACCTGGGTGGCGGGCAAAACGAGTCTTGGTCAGGTTTTGTGCCATGTATAACGCGAACTGTTCAACGACCGGCCAGCCACCAATAAGGTACTGACGCATTGTTTTTGCGCTGAGTTTATTGTCTCGCATGCGCTGATACAGTTCGTGTTCGACAACCCGGCGCTTACTCTCGCTGCAGTCCTTGATGAGCTGTTGCGCCCATACGGGATAACTTGCAGCTTCCATGAGTGGTCCGGTTCGGTTGAATGTGTCGATCACTGTCGGGCTCCTTTTGATTGTGATTGTTAGGATCAGCAAGAGATTTCAACGGAACGTGCCGGGCGCCTTGAACAACAAAGGTTGAGGCCTGGCAGGACGACTTTGCAAACTATCGCAGGTAAACAGATGCGGGCGTTCAATGACATACCCTTGAGCGAAGTCGACCCCGATCTCCAGCAATGCCTGCTCGATCTGGGGTGTTTCTACAAACTCGGCAATCGTGCGTTTACCCATGACATGGCCGATGTGGTTGATCACTTCTACCATGGCGCGATTAATCGGGTCGTCCAGCATATCCTTTACGAAACTTCCATCGATCTTCAAGAAGTCTACAGGTAAATGTTTCAAGTAGGCGAATGAGGACATCCCGGCGCAGAAGTCATCCAACGAAAAGTGGCAACCTAAACCTTTGAGTTCATTGATAAATCTAATTGCACTTCCCAGATTTGAAATTGCACTGGTTTCTGTAATTTCAAAACAAATCATTTCAGGTGGAATGGACCATACAACAAACTGTTCCCTCAGGAAGTCCAGAAACGCGTCATCTCCGATAGTAGTGCCTGACAGATTAATCGCACACATGGCCAAAGGACCTTTGCGCTCTTCGGCAATACATTGGGCAATGATCTTGAAGACGTTCTGCACCACCCAGCGATCCAGTGCGGTCATCAGGCCATAACGTTCGGCAGCCGGAATAAAACTGTCCGGCAATATCATGCGCCCGGCTTCATCATGTAGACGCAACAGGATTTCTATATGCCCGCCGCCGTGTTCGGTATGTCCAAGGGGCGCGATTTCCTGGGAGTAGAGGCAAAAGCGATCCTCTTCCAGGGCCATGTGCAGGCGCTGTACCCACGCCATCTCACCGAAACGCAGGGACAGTTCCGAATCATCGGCGTTATACACCTGAACACGGTTACGCCCTTTTTCCTTGGCCATGTAACAGGCCATATCAGCAGCACGCAGAGAAGCTTCGAGGGTGGTCGGGGTTTGCGCGATATGAACCATCCCGATGCTCACCGTTGTGACGAATGGCCGGCCTTTCCACACAAAGTGCAGGTTCTGCACGGTATGGCGTAGGCTCTCGGCAATTTTCTCGGCCGCTTCCGGCGGACAGTTTTCCAGCAAAATCCCGAACTCGTCGCCGCCCAGCCGGGCCAGGGTGTCACCTTCGCGCAAACCTGATTGCAACAGCGCGCAGATATGCCGTAGCAGTTCGTCACCCGCCGCATGGCCGCAGGTATCGTTAACCAGTTTGAACTGGTCCAGATCGAGGAACATCAAGGCGTGGCGCCCGGAGTATCGGGTCAGGTTGTGCAGCGCCTGTTCCAGGCGATATTCGAACTCGCGACGATTGGCCAGCCCGGTCAGGGCGTCGTGGGTCGCCTGCCAGGACAGATTGGCAATGTACTGGCGCTCCTGAGTCATGTCATGCAACACCAGCACGGCGCCACTGACCTTGTCGGCATTGCGGATCGGCGCCCCGACCAGGGTGACCGAGACGGTGCTGCCATCGAGGCGCTGGATCAGTTTGGAATGCTCGCTGCCGCCACTGAGCTGACCGCTTAAAATATGCTCGATCAAGGTAAAACCGTCAGCCTGAGCGTTGTCATCCAGCAGATTGAACAAGGCCGCCAGCGGCAAGCCGATGGCCTGCTCGCCTTTCCAGTGAGTCAACGCTTCGGCCGCCGGGTTCATGTAGGCGATCGCACCGTCGACATCCGTGGTGATCACCCCGTCGCCAATGGATTGCAAGGTGATCTGCGCCCGGTCTTTCTCCAACTGCAAGGCCTCGGCAAAGGCATGGCGCTGCTTGAGCAGTTTGTGGGTACGCATCAGGGCCAATGCAATCAAGCCCAGCGCTGTGGCGAGGTTAGTCACCAGCAGCAGCCGCAGAATCAAGCGCGAGCCCTCGCCCAAGGCATCGCTAAATGCTTTGGCGGCAGGCGTCACACCATCGTTGATTGCAAAAATCTGCTCCTTCCAGCGCTTGATATCGGCGTCCGACGCCTGATTCTCGGCAATGCGTTGATGCATCTCCTGCGCGACGTTATCGAGTTGCACCAGGTACGCATCACCCACCGTCCAGCGGTCGATGGCTTTTTCCAGGTAACTGAAATGCCGGAAATTGAGGTACAGCCAGATCAGGCTGGAGACGTCGTCGGGGTGGTTGCCACCCTTGAGGATCGCCACTCGCGCGGCCTCAATGTTCGGTGGTTGGTGATCCAGCGCCACACGCAACTCGTGGCCACCCTGGGGTACGGCAATGGCGTTCTGATACTTGAGGAAAATGACTCCGTCGCGACTGTCCGCGTAGAGATTAAGGTAATAGATGGCGTCCTTCTGGCCCTTGGACCACAGGCTCTCCCCGGCCACATAGCCGCGAACTGCCGAAAGCACATAGAGGCTGACCCCGCCCAACAGCGCTTGAAATAGCACTACGGCAATAAATGGCCAGACGATGCCCAATAACCTGGGGGTTCCGAGAGTCCGCTTTTGCTTCATGAGGTCCCTTGCATTAGCACTGCCTGATCATCATCCGAAGTGATCGCTACAGCTAGACTAGGGTGCGTATTCGATCCCGGCAAGCCAGCGCCCGTATTTTGCGTGCACTTGCCGTCAACCTGGCGCGAACTGTCACTAATGCTGCTGTAAATGGCCATAAAGCTTGGCGTACAACCCACCTTCGGCAATCAGCTGCTGATGGTCACCATCCTCGGCAATTTGCCCGCCGTCGAACACCAGCACCCGATCGGCCTGTTTCACCGCCGACAACCGATGCGCAATGATCAGCGTGGTACGGTGGCTCAAGAACCGCGCCAGCGCCTGGTGCAGGTTGTATTCGGTGGCAGCGTCCAGCGCCGAGGTGGCCTCGTCGAGAATCACCACCTTGGGTTCGGCCAGCACCATCCGCGCAATCGCCAGCCGTTGCCGCTGTCCACCGGACAAGCGCACGCCGGAACGTCCGAGAATGCTGTCCAGTCCATCAGGCAATTCTCGAACAGTCTGGTTCAGCTGGGCAATTTCCAGCGCCTGCCAGCAGGCCTCGTCGCTGCGTATGCGGCCCATCGTCAGGTTAGCACGCACGGTATCGTTGAACAGCGCGGGGTGTTGCAGGACCACAGCGACGTTTTCGCGCACGGTTTCCAGGCCGATCTCCTGCTGGGTCGAGCCACCGAAACGGATGGTCCCGGCAAGGGGCGTGTACAACCCCAGCAGCAACTGCACCAAAGTGCTCTTGCCGCCACCGCTGGCACCGACGATCGCCACTTTTTCACCGGGGGCGATGGACAGGTCCATCTGGTTCAACACCAACTCGTCGCCGTATCCGAAACTCAAGCCTTGAACTTCGATGCCCACGGTGTCCCGACCCTGAAACGGATCGACACCGCCGGGGTATTGCGGCTCATCGGCGCGGGCCAATAGCTCGTTGATCCGCGACAGCGCACCGCCGGCGGCGTAATAGGCGTATTGCAAATTGAGCAGCTGCTCCACCGGACCGATCATGAACCACAGGTAGCTGAACACCGCCAGCATCTGGCCGATGGACAGGTCGGAGAACAACACGGTGAGCATCGCCGCGGCGCGGAAAATATCGATGCCGAACTGGAACAGCAAGCCACTGGCGCGGTTCGACGCATCGGTCTTCCACTGCGAGTTCACCGCGTAATCGCGCACTTCCCGGGCCCGCTGTCCCAGACGTCCGAGGAAAAACCCCTGACGGTTGCCGGCACGCACTTCCTGAATCGAGTCGAGGGTTTCGGTCAGGGCCTGGGTGAAACGCGAAGTGCTGTCGTTCTCGAGCTTCTTCAGGTGCTTGACCCGCTTGCCCAGTTGCACCGTGGCGTAGATCACCAGCGGATTGAACAGCATGATCAGCAGCGCCAGCTTCCAGTGCATCCAGATCAGAATGCTCGCGGTGCCAACCAGCGTCAGCATCGCCACGAGGAATCGACTGAGTGTCTCGCCGACGAATTTATCCAGCGTGTCCAGGTCCGTGACCAGGTGCGTGGTCACCGTGCCGCTGCCCAGGCTTTCGTATTCGCCCAGGGAAATACGCTTGAGCCGTTCGATCAGCCGTATGCGGATGCGATACACGATGTCTTTGGCCAGCGCCGCGAACAACTTCGCCTGTACCACGTTGAACAGCAAGGCACCGCAGCGCAGCAACAAGGTCACCAGCAGCATCAGGCCGATGTAACCCGCCGCTTTCTGCCAGCCTTCCGGCAACGCGTGGTTCATGATTTTCAGCGCGGAATCGCCGTGCCCCAGCAGGACTTCGTCCACCAGCAATGGCAGCAGCAGAGGAATCGGCACGCTGCACAGGGTGGCCAATACCGCCACGCCATTGGCGATCCACAGGGATTTTTTATGGTGAAGGGCCAAGCGACGGATTTCAGCCCAACTCAGCCGATCGACACGCTTGGGAGCTGGCGTGTCATCGGGCAGGTCATGCACAGGCAGCGCGCTCCAGCCAACGGCCGAGCAATGGCGACAACTCACTCAAGGGTTGATAGCCATTGGTCAACAACGCCAGTTGACCATTACGTTCGGCCAATAGCGTTGGGAATCCGGCGATGCCGAGGTCCTGGACCCAAGTGAAATCGGCAGCGGTCGCGGCGTGCTGATCGGCACGGTCGAACGCGGCAGCAAACTCGATGCGCGGCAGGCCGGCCTGCTCGGCCAACTCGACCAGGACACTGGCGTGGGTGACGTCTCGGCCTTCGGCGTAGAACGCGTGTTGAATCAGCCCGAGCAGTTTCCACGCGCAATCCGGCGCCAGGTATCGTGCGGTCACCAACGCCCGACAGGCAGGCTCGGTGTCGTAGACAAAACCGTCAGGCAACGCGCCTTCGGTCTTGAACGGTTGTCCGGTGGCCTCGGTGACGGCTTGCCAGTGCTCAAGAATGTAGCGCCGGGTGGTCGGCTCCAGCGCCGCGCCACTACCGGTACGCAAGCCGCCTACAACCAGATGCACGTCCACCCCTGCGGCCTGCGCCTGCTCGACCAGCGCCTTGGCGACGGGCGCAAAGCCCCAGCACCAGGAACACATCGGGTCCATCACATAGAGCAGGCGTTGGGCAGACATGGTTCAAGCCTCTGACGGAGTTTGCTTGTAGTTGTAGCCGATCGGGTGAGGCAGGTTGCGTGCCTTGGCCAGCTCGATCTGCTTCTGCCGATCAATGGCGCTGCGACGGGTTTTCTCGCTCAGCGTATCCCAGCAATGCGGGCAACTGATGCCGGCCACGTAATGCTCGGACGCACGGTCTTCCACGCTCACCGGGGTACGACAGGCATGACACTGATCGTAGTCGCCTTCGCTGAGGTCATGGCGCACGGTCACGCGGTTGTCGAACACAAAGCAGTCGCCCTGCCATTTGGTTTCTTCCTGCGGCACCTCTTCGAGGTACTTCAGAATGCCGCCCTTGAGGTGATAGACCTCGTCGAAACCCTGGCTGAGCATGTAGCTCGAGGCCTTCTCGCAACGAATGCCGCCGGTGCAGAACATCGCGACTTTCTTGTGCACGGCCGGGTCGAAATGGGCTTTGATGTAGTCGGGGAATTCGCGAAAACTGGTGGTTTTCGGGTCGATGGCGCCTTCGAAGGTGCCGATCGAGACTTCGTAATCGTTGCGGGTGTCGATCAACAGCACTTCAGGGTCGCTGATCAGCGCATTCCAGTTCTGTGGATCGACGTAGGTGCCGACCTTTTTGTTCGGGTCCACGCCTTCGACGCCGAGGGTGACGATTTCTTTCTTGAGCTTGACCTTGGTGCGGTAGAACGGCTGGTCGTCGCAGTACGACTCTTTGTGGTCGATGTCGTCCATGCGCGGGTCGTTCTTGAGCCAGGCCATCAGCCCGTCAATGCCTTCGCGGCTGCCGGACACGGTGCCGTTGATGCCTTCTTCGGCGATCAGCAGCGTGCCTTTGATGCCGTTGTCGACCATGGCTTGCAGCAGTGGCTCGCGCAGGGCAACGTAATCTTCCAGAGTGACGAACTTATACAGTGCCGCCACGACAATCTGTTGTGTCATGGTTGTTTCTCCAGGTGGCTACCCTCGCAAAGGGTGAACCGGATGCGAAAAAAAACGCGCCGGGTGAGCGGCGCGTTGCGGATTCTAGCAAAAATGGTGTGGGTTTAGGACTGCGAGATGCCTTTGTGGCGAGGGAGCTTGCTCCCGCTCGGCTGCGAAGCAGTCGTAATGCAGGCGACTGCACTCTTTCAAACAGAGCGCTGTTGCAGGTTTTGGGACTGCTTCGCAGTCCAGCGGGAGCAAGCTCCCTCCCCACAACAGCCCATCAGTCCTTCAGCCCATCACATCAATGTTTGCTGCCGCCAGCACAGGTCGGCGAGGCCGGGGCCGTGCCGATCTGTGCCCATTCTTCAGGCGTGTAGGTATGCAGCGCCAACGCATGGAACTCGCCCATCAACTCGCCGAGCGTGCCGTAGACTTTCTGGTGACGCTTGACGCGGTTGAGCCCTTCAAACTGCTGGCTGACCACCACCGCCTTGAAGTGGGTCTGCAACCCACGGCTGTGCATGTGGCTTTCATCCAGCACTTGCAGATGCTCGGGCTGTAACAAGCCCAGCGTCGATTCGATGCGTTGTTGCATGGTCATACCGGGCTCCGCTTAAGGCTTTTTCTTGGCAGCAGGAGCAGCAGCGCCGGCTTTAGGATCCAGCTCGTTAGTCATGTCAGCCAGCAGTTTGTTGACCACAGGCACCGCGCTTTCCAGCTTGGCTTGAGTCATCTGGGCCGATTGCTGAGTCAGCTGCGGCATTTTTTCCAGGACTTTCTTGCCCAGTGGCGACTTGTAGAACGCAACCAAGTCTTTCAGCTCGGATTCGCTGAAGTTGGTGGTGTAGAGCTTGACCATGTCCGGCTTGAGCTTGTTCCAGCCAATGGCTTGGTCCAGCGCGGCGTTGGCTTTGGCCTGGTAGGTTTCCAGCAAGGCTTTTTTCGATTCAGGGGCTTTGGTCTGTTCAAAGCGCTGAGCAAACATTTGCTGCACTTGCATGTACACCGGAGTGCCCAATTTGTCAGCGTGCGCCAGGGTCAGGAAAGCTTCGGCACTGGCGTTGTGGCTGGCGGTATCGGCAAAAACAGGGCCGCTGGCGCAAACCAGTGCAACCGCGGTACAGATGGCACGAAGACGAGTCATCGAGTTTCCTTTTCTAGCAGGCGAGGTCATTACCCCAAGGGCGACCATTCTGCACCTAAAAAAGTGTGTCACTCAACCCCAAGCCTTGTCAGGCCTGAATTAGAGGGGTTGAACGGTCAAAATCCAGACTGATGGAACCACGGCCGGCGATCACGGCCTAAACTGCGCTATCAGACCTACAGGAGTGTGCATGATGAGCCGTATCGAAACCGACAGCCTTGGCCAGGTGGAAGTCCCGGATGAGGCCTATTGGGGCGCTCAGACGCAACGCTCGCTGATTAATTTCGCCATTGGCAACGAACGCATGCCCCTGGCCGTGCTGCACGCACTGGCCCTGATCAAGAAAGCCGCGGCGCGGGTCAATGACCGCAACGGCGACCTGCCCGCCGACATCGCCCGCCTGATCGAACAGGCCGCCGACGAAGTGCTCGACGGCAGCCACGACGACCAGTTCCCGCTGGTGGTCTGGCAGACCGGCAGCGGCACCCAGAGCAACATGAACGTCAACGAAGTGATCGCCGGCCGCGCCAACGAACTGGCCGGCAACCCCCGTGGAGGCAAAACCCCGGTTCACCCCAACGATCACGTCAACCGCTCCCAAAGCTCCAATGACTGCTTCCCGACCGCCATGCACATTGCCGCCGCCCAGGCGGTGCAGCAGCATTTGCTGCCGGCGATCAGTGAACTCTCCGGCGGCTTGGCCGAGTTGGCGGCGCGGCACATGAAATTGGTCAAGACCGGCCGCACCCACATGATGGACGCCACGCCGATCACCTTCGGCCAGGAACTCTCGGCGTTCATCGCGCAACTGGATTACGCCGAACGGGCCATCCGCAGCGCACTGCCGGCGGTCTGTGAACTGGCGCAGGGCGGCACCGCGGTCGGCACCGGGCTGAACTCGCCCCACGGTTTTGGTGAAGCGATCGCCGCAGAGTTGGCCGCCCTCTCCGGCCTGCCGTTCGTCACCGCACCGAACAAGTTCGCCGCGCTGGCCGGCCATGAGCCGCTGACCACCCTGTCGGGCGCGTTGAAAACCCTCGCCGTGACCCTGATGAAAATCGCCAACGACCTGCGTCTGCTGGGTTCCGGGCCGCGCGCCGGTTTTGCCGAAGTGAAACTGCCGGCCAACGAACCGGGCAGCTCGATCATGCCGGGCAAGGTCAATCCAACCCAGTGTGAAGCGCTGTCGATGCTGGCGTGCCAGGTCCTGGGCAACGACGTCGCCATTGGTTTTGCGGCGAGTCAGGGGCACTTGCAACTGAACGTGTTCAAACCGGTGATCATCCACAACCTGCTGCAATCGATCCGCCTGCTCGGCGATGGCTGCAGCAACTTCCAGCAGCATTGCATCGCCGGGCTTGAACCGGACGCGGCGAAAATGGCTGAGCACCTGGAGCGTGGGTTAATGCTGGTGACCGCGCTGAACCCGCACATCGGCTACGACAAATCGGCGGAGATTGCCAAGAAGGCTTACAGCGAGGGGCTGACCTTGCGAGAGGCGGCGTTGCAGCTGGGGTATCTGACGGATCAAGAGTTTGATGCGTGGGTAAGGCCGGAGAATATGTTGGAAGCCGGTGCCAAGGGCTGAATTTTGTAGCGCCTGACAGTCAGTCTTCGCGGGCAAGCCTCGCTCCTACAGGTTTTGTGTCAATCCTGAATATTGTGATCGACACAAAACCTGTAGGAGCGAGGCTTGCCCGCGAAGAACGATAACTCGGTCTAACTGGCCGCCATCCGTACCTTTCGGGCCCTGAGCCCGGCAATCAACGACGGCCCAAGGGCCACCAACGCCGACCCCACCACCACCAACACCGCCCCGCCATACCCCAGGCCATTGATCGTCTCGGCATGCACATATTCCGGCCATGCCCACGCCGCCACGGCCACCGCGCCAAACGTCACCAACGGCGTAATCGCCAGCGTCGCACTGACTCGCGAAGCTTCCCAATGGGCCAGCGCTTCGGCAAAGGCGCCGTAGGCGATCAAGGTGTTCATGCAGCACGCCAGCAGCAACCAGCCTTGCAACGGGCTCAACTGCATCGCCTCCAGCGGATGCACCCAAGGCGTCAGCAACAGCGCGCAGAACAGGTAGATCACCATCATCACCTGCAACGAGTTCCATACCGTCAGCAATTGCTTCTGCCCCAGTGCGTAAAACGTCCAGACCGTCGAGGCCAGAAGCACCAGCAACACGCCGGCGGTGTAATCGGTCAGCGAGGTCAACAACTCGGCCAGGCGTTGATTAAAGAACAGCGCGAAACCGATCAGCAGCACCAGCAGACCAATCCCCTGCCCCACACTGAAGCGTTCCTTGAACACAAACAGACTGGCGATCAGCAACATGATCGGGCCCATCTGCACCACCAACTGCGCGGTGCCGGGGCTGAGCAGGTTCAGGCCCATCAGGTACAGCACGTAGTTGCCGACCAGGCCAAGCACCGCCATCAACACCAGCCAGCCGCCACGGGGACCGAGAACCTTGCGGCTGGGCAGGCGTCTGGTCGCCGCCAGATAGATGAACAGGCAGCCACCGGACACCGTCAGGCGAAACCAGGTCACCGTCACCGGGTCCATCACCAGCAGGACTTGTTTGAGTTTGATCGGCAGGATTCCCCACAGCAGCGCGGTCAACAAGGCCAGGAACAAGCCGTAAACCCAGCGACCGGAAGAAATGTGCATGCGAACCCCAAAGCCAGATGGCAAGAAACACCATTCTAGGCGCAGACCCCGGCCCGACACAGGGACAGTTGGCGACGGGCCGCGAATGAAACTGTGCAGGTCGCACCATTAAATTGGCGATGTGCCGTCGATCAGTTGGCCAGGCGCTGCAAGTGGTTCATGCATAAGCTCATCGGATCCACCCACAAGAACATCCTTGAGGAGACCCGCCATGTACGGCATGCGCGCCCAGGACACCGCCCCCTCCACGCACTTTCGCTGCGACCGGTTGTGTCGTGTGAATGGGGAACTATTTTTCAGCACCCGGGAAAACACGCTGGAGGGGCCGTTTGATAATCCGCTGGCGGCTGAGCGGGAGATTCAGGCGTACATAGAGCGGATGCAGATTTCGGGTGCAAGGGGTTAGACCGAGGCGCTGCCATCGTGAGCAGGCTCGCTCCCACACTGGATCTGCGTAGCGCATCAGATCACTGTGGGAGCGAGCCTGCTCGCGATGGCGGTTAATCAGACAGCAGGCGTCTTCTAGCCTTAACGCACCGCTTCAAACAACCCCGTCGCACCCATCCCGCCACCTACGCACATGGTGACGACTCCATACCGCAAATTGCGCCGCTGCAACTCACGCACAAGATGCCCGACCTGACGCGAACCCGTCATGCCGAACGGATGGCCGATGGAAATCGAGCCGCCATTGACGTTGTACTTGTCGTTATCGATCTCCAGGCGATTGCGGCTGTACAGGCACTGCGAAGCGAATGCTTCGTTGAGCTCCCACAGATCAATGTCGGCCACCTGCAACCCCTTGGCCTTGAGCAATTTCGGCACCGAAAACACCGGACCGATGCCCATCTCGTCCGGAGCACACCCGGCCACCGTGAAACCACGGAAGAACGCCTTGGGTTTGAGTCCCAGCGCCAGGGCTTTTTCCAGGCTCATGACCAGCGTCATCGAAGCCCCATCGGACAGTTGCGACGAGTTACCCGCCGTCACCGAACCATCCTCGGTAAACACCGGTTTCAACCCGGCCAGGCTTTCCAGCGTGGTGTCCGGGCGGTTGCAGTCGTCGCGGTCGACGATCCCGTCGAGGATCTGGATCTGACCGGTGGCCTTGTCTTCAACCCGATACTTCACCGCCATCGGCACGATTTCGTCATCGAACAATCCAGCGGCCTGAGCCTGAGCCGTGCGCTGCTGACTTTGCAATGCGTACAGATCCTGCTCCTGGCGACTGACGCTGTAACGGCGCGCGACGATTTCGGCGGTCTGGCCCATCGGGAAATAGATGCCAGGCACCTGCTCTTTCAGGAGTGGGTTGATCAGGTTGTCGGTGTTGACGCTTTTCATGGTCAGGCTGATGGACTCGACGCCACCGGCCACGATGATGTCGCTGCAGCCCGACGCGATCTGGTTAGCGGCAATGGCGATGGCCTGCAAGCCCGACGAGCAGAAACGGTTGAGGGTCATGCCCGCGGTGCCGATGCCCAAACGCGACAACACCGCGACGTTGCGACCGATGTTGTAACCCTGAGCGCCTTCGTTGGAGCCCGCACCGACGATGCAATCCTCGACGCTGGCCGGGTCGATGCCAGTGCGCGCCAACAACGCATCGACACAATGCGCCGCCATGTCATCCGGACGGGTCTGGTTGAATTTGCCGCGAAAGGATTTGGCCAGGCCGGTCCGCACGCTGTCGACGATCACCACTTCACGCATGGCATACCTCATTGTTGTTGTCGGTTGAGAGTGGACCGAGCATAAGTCCACCCCATAACCGACCGCGACAATCATTCACCCCGCGTATGCGTAACCATCGGCTCACGACTTGCGTTTTTTGGTCTTCTTGTCGTGTTTGTCTGATTTCTCGAACGCTTCTTCCAGCGCCAGGTTGATCGTGCGCAGGACCTTGACCCGGGCCCAGCGTTTGTCGTTGGCCTCCACCAGGGTCCACGGCGAGATTTCCGTGCTGGTGCGGTCAACCATGTCGCCGACGGCCGCGCGGTAGGCGTCCCACTTGTCCCGGTTGCGCCAGTCGTCTTCAGTGATCTTGAAACGCTTGAAGGGGATTTCTTCCCGCGCCTGGAATCGCTCCAGTTGCGTCTCCTTATCGATGGCCAGCCAGAACTTGACCACGATGAGGCCAGACTCGGAAATCTGCTCTTCGAAATCGTTGATCTCGCTGTAGGCCCGCAGCCAGTCCGCGGGCGGACAGAAGCCCTCAACGCGCTCGACCAATACCCGGCCATACCACGAGCGATCGAATACGGTGAACTTGCCCTTGGCCGGAAGGTGCCGCCAGAAGCGCCACAAATACGGTTGCGCCCGTTCCTCCTCGGTAGGCGCGGCAATCGGCACGATGCTGTACTGGCGAGGATCGAGCGCCGCGGCAACTCGCCGAATCGCCCCTCCCTTGCCCGCCGCGTCATTAC
Source organism: Pseudomonas sp. LBUM1669 (assembly GCF_059695705.1). Classification (NCBI taxonomy): domain Bacteria; kingdom Pseudomonadati; phylum Pseudomonadota; class Gammaproteobacteria; order Pseudomonadales; family Pseudomonadaceae; genus Pseudomonas; species Pseudomonas sp. LBUM1669. The sequence continues at coordinate 4,566,637 of NZ_CP166784.1, forward strand.
CTTCGAACACCGCGATCAAGGCATGTTGACGCATGCGTTTGTCACGCATCAGACCCGAGAATCGCGCCTGCTCGGTAATCAGTTGCTCTTCGTAATCGTCCTTGTCCAGGCATTGGCTCAAGTCGAGGCTGTCGAGCAGGTTGAGCTGATCGACATGGATTGGCAGCGGCGCAGCGTTGACCTTGGCGGGATGGATTCTGGATCGCTTCAAGGCACTTTGCAGGCCTTCGAGCAGGATCTTACCCACCGCCAGACTGCGGTAATGCGCATCCACGCCTTCAATCACATGCCAAGGCGCGTAGTCGCGGCTAGTGCGGCGCAACACACGCTCGCCGTACTTCACGAACTTGTCGTAGGTCTGGGACTGTTGCCAGTCCAGCGGACTGATGCGCCAGCTGTGCAAGGGGTCGTCAGCAAGTGCCTTGAGACGCGCCTTCATCTGCTTCTTGGAGAGGTGAAACCAGAATTTGAAAATCAGCGCGCCTTCGTCGCAGAGCATTTTTTCAAAGCGCTCGGACTGGTTGATCGCCTGATCCAGCACCGCGTCCTTGAACTCCCCATGGACCCGGCCCTGGAGCATCTGGCTGTACCAGTTGCCGAAGAAAATCCCCATGCGCCCCTTGGCCGGGAGCATCCGCCAGTACCGCCAGGCCGGTGGTCGCGCCAGCTCTTCATCGGTCTGCTGGTCGAAGGTGCGGACTTCGATCAGCCGCGGGTCCATCCACTCGTTGAGCAACTTGACCGTCTCGCCCTTGCCCGCGCCTTCAATGCCGTTGATCAGGACGATCACCGGAAAGCGCTTTTGCTGTTGAAGTTCGAACTGCGCTTCGAGTAACGCTTCGCGCAGTGCCGGTTCTTCAGCTTCGTAGGTTTCTTTGTCGATGGCGTGACCGATTTCAGCAGATTCGAACATGGACGACTCCCTTTCCAGATTGAGCAAGACTAGCGGATTGGGCCCATAGTCATCACAGAAAATTCCCTGCAGCTGGGCTTTTGTGGCAATTGTCACTGACACGTGCCACGGATCAAGCATCGCCACCTCGATCAGCTAGAATGGCCGCCTTGCCGTTGCCGAGCCTGCCATGAAACCTGTATTGCCTCACGCCGAACTCGACTGGGACGACCAGGGTCGCCCGTATTCGCGGGTGTTCGACGATGTCTATTTTTCGGACAAGTCAGGCCTTGAAGAGACCCGCTACGTATTTCTCGAACAGAACGGTTTGCGTGAACGTTTCGCCGCGTTGCCGGACGGTGGTCGATTGGTCATTGGCGAAACCGGTTTCGGCACTGGTTTGAATTTTTTGTGCGCCTGGCAGTTGTTCGAACAGCACGCAGCGGCCGGTGCGCGCCTGCACTTTGTCAGCGTCGAAAAGTACCCGCTGAGCCAGCCAGACTTAGAGCGTGCCCTGGCCTTGTGGCCGGAGCTCAAGTCGTTTGCCGATCAATTACTGAAGCAATACGTGGCGATCCATCAAGGCTTCCAGCGCCTGGTTCTGGACAACGGTCGCGTGACCCTGACGCTGCTGATCGGCGACGCGCTGGAGCAATTGCCGCAACTGGACGCACAGATTGATGCATGGTTTCTCGACGGCTTTGCCCCGGCGAAAAACCCCGACATGTGGACCGCCGAACTGTTTGCCGAGCTGGCAAGGCTGGCCGCGCCCGGCTCGACCCTCAGCACCTTCACCAGCACCGGTTGGGTTCGCCGACTATTGAACGCGGCGGGCTTCAAGATGAAGCGCACGCCCGGTATCGGCCACAAATGGGAAATCCTGCGCGGCGTGTTTCTGGGCTGGCCTGAAGACGCCCCCGCGCCTGTCGTGGCGAAACCCTGGTTTGCCCGTCCAACGCCGTTGACCGGCGAACGTCACGCCCTGGTGATTGGCGCAGGCCTGGCCGGTTGCGCCACCGCCGCCAGCCTGGCGGCGCGGGGCTGGCAAGTCAGTTTGCTGGAACGGCACGATGCGTTGGCACAGGAAGCGTCGGGCAATCCACAGGGCGTGTTGTACCTCAAGCTTTCGGCCCATGGCACGGCATTGTCACAGTTGATTGTCAGTGGTTTCGGTCACACCCGGCGTTTACTTGAGCACTTGCACCGAGGCGTCGACTGGGACGATTGCGGTGTGCTGCAACTGGCCTTCAACGCCAAGGAAGCCGAACGTCAGGCACAACTGGCGGCTGCGTTTCCCGAGGATTTGCTGCACACACTCGATCAGGAACACGCGCAGATCCGCGCGGGCATCGCGTTGCAATCGGGCGGCCTGTTTTACCCCGAGGGCGGTTGGGTGCATCCGCCCGCCCTGTGCGCATGGCAAGCGGCGCATCCGAATATCCGGCTCCTGACCCATCACGATGTACTTGAACTGCGTCGTGTGGAAGGGCAATGGCAAGCGTGGGAGAGTCACAGGTTGCTGGCCAACGCACCGGTGGTGGTGCTGGCCGGTGCTGCCGAGATCAAGCGTTTCGGCTTCAGCAGCGACTTGCCACTCAAACGTATTCGCGGACAGATCACTCGCTTGCCGCAAACGCCTGCAAGCCAAAGCCTGAGCACCGTAGTGTGCGCCGAAGGTTATGTCGCACCGGCCCGTCTGGGCGAACACACCCTGGGTGCAAGTTTCGACTTCCACAACGACGACCTGACGCCGACCACGGCCGAGCATGCCGGCAACCTGCAGATGCTCGAGGAAATCTCCGTGGACCTGGTCGCCCGACTCGGCGCAGAGGCCTTGCGACCCGAGACACTTGGAGGTCGCGCGGCGTTCCGCTGCACCAGCCCCGATTACCTGCCAATTGTCGGCCCTTTGTCAGACAGTCTGGCCTTCGCCGACGCCTACATCGCCCTGAGCAAGGATGCCCGACAAACGCCGGACATCCCTTGCCCATGGCTGGACGGCTTGTACGTCAACAGCGGCCACGGTTCGCGAGGGCTGATCACCGCGCCGTTGTCAGGCGAGTTGCTGGCTGCCTGGCTCGACAACGAACCGCTGCCATTGCCCAGAGCCGTGGCCGAGGCGTGTCATCCGAACCGCTTTGCCTTGCGCCGTTTGATTCGAGGTAAATGAATCGACTCAACTGTGCGTAAGTGCGCAGACACCCTGTTTAACCTATTCATGTACCGCACATGGCCTGCCGTTTTGGGTTAATGGCGCACGCCTGCGTATTCCCTCTTATTACTTATCGATCTAAAACTCCCACGATCCCTCCGGGTCAGTTTCTGAGTACCCGTCATTTTGGCCGGGTATCGATTGACCCTCCCCAACGGAAAAACCGGTAAGGACTTTATGTGCGGATTAGCTGGCGAGTTACGCTTTGATCATCAACCTGCGGACCTTGCAGCCGTTGAACGAATCACCCATCACCTGGCCCCTCGCGGCCCTGACGCGTGGGGATTTCACAGCCAGGGGCCGATTGCCCTGGGCCACCGTCGCCTGAAAATCATGGACCTGTCGGACGGCTCGGCGCAGCCGATGGTCGACAACCAACTGGGTTTGTCCCTGGCCTTCAATGGCGCGATCTACAACTTCCCGGAACTGCGCACCGAACTGGAAAGCCTCGGTTATGCCTTCTATTCCGGTGGCGACACCGAAGTGCTGCTCAAGGGTTATCACGCCTGGGGCGAAGCGCTGCTGCCCAAACTCAATGGCATGTTTGCCTTCGCCATCTGGGAGCGAGACGCCAAGCGCCTGTTTATCGCGCGTGACCGTCTCGGCGTGAAACCGCTGTACCTGTCGCGCACCGGCCAGCGCCTGCGTTTTGCCTCGGCGTTGCCGGCGCTGCTCAAGGGCGGTGATATCAACCCGATCCTCGACCCGGTGGCGCTTAATCACTACTTGAATTTCCACGCGGTGGTTCCCGCCCCGCGCACCTTGCTGGCCGGCATCGAAAAACTGCCACCCGCGACCTGGATGCGCATCGAAGCAGACGGCACCACCGAGCAGAAAACCTGGTGGACCCTGCCCTACGGCCCCCACGCCGACGAGATGAATCTGACACTCGAAGACTGGCGTGACCGCGTACTCGACAGCACCCGCGACGCGGTGGCGATTCGTCAACGGGCGGCCGTGGATGTCGGCGTACTGCTTTCGGGCGGTGTCGATTCGAGCATGCTGGTGGGTCTGTTGCGTGAAGTCGGCGTGGAAAACCTGTCGACCTTCTCCATCGGTTTCCAGGATGCCGGCGGTGAACGCGGCGATGAGTTCCAGTATTCGGACTTGATCGCCAAACACTACAACACGCAGCACCATCAACTGCGCATCGACGAGAAAGAGATCATCGAGCAATTGCCCGCGGCGTTCCGCGCCATGAGCGAGCCGATGGTCAGCCATGACTGCATCGCCTTCTACTTGCTGTCTCGGGAAGTGGCCAAGCATTGCAAAGTGGTGCAGAGCGGCCAGGGCGCGGACGAGTTGTTCGCCGGTTATCACTGGTATCCACAAGTTGATGGCGCCGCCGATCCTTACGCAGCCTATCGCGATGCGTTCTTCGACCGCAGCTACGAGGATTACGCCGCCACCGTGCAACCGAAATGGCTGACGGCCAATGACGCTGCCGGTGACTTCGTGAAGGAGCATTTCGCACAGCCCGGCGCCGATGCGGCGGTGGATAAAGCCCTGCGTCTGGACAGCACGATCATGTTGGTAGACGACCCAGTCAAACGTGTCGACAACATGACCATGGCCTGGGGCCTGGAAGCGCGCACCCCGTTTCTCGACTATCGCCTGGTGGAATTGTCGGCCCGGGTGCCGGGCAAATTCAAACTGCCGGACGGCGGCAAGCAAGTCTTGAAAGAAGCCGCGCGGCTGGTGATTCCGAGTGAAGTGATTGACCGCAAGAAAGGTTACTTTCCGGTGCCGGGCCTCAAGCATTTGCAGGGCGATACGTTGAACTGGGTGCGCGACCTGCTGCTCGATCCAAGCCAGGATCGCGGCCTGTTCAACCCGGCCATGCTTGACCGTCTGCTGACCGATCCGCAAGGACAGTTGACCCCGTTGCGCGGCTCCAAGCTGTGGCAATTGGCGGCCCTGAACCTGTGGCTCAGTGAACAAGGAATCTGATCGATGAAACCCCACGCCACGGCTTATAGCCAACGCTTGTTGCGCGGTCAGTCGCCCTCCTATGAACGTTTGCAGGCACGCCTGGCCGAAGACGGCAGTGAACTCAGCGCCGCGCCGATTGCTGTGCATTGCGGTTGGGGCCGGTTGCTGATCGGCCATACCTTTCCCGACCCGGCAAGTCTTGCGCAGGAGCTGCTGAATGAGCAGCCCGGTGAACGCGACATCGCCCTGTATGTCGCCGCGCCTCAGCAAGTGCTGGGGTTGGAGCCGGTCCAACTGTTTCTCGACCCTTCCGACACCTTGCGCCTTTGGTTCAGTGATTACCGTCAGGCCACGCGGGTGTTTCGCGGCTTTCGCATTCGCCGTGCCCAGAGTGACGCAGACTGGCAGGCGATCAATCAGTTGTATCAGGCGCGCGGCATGTTGCCGATTGATGCGAATTTGCTGACCCCGCGTCACCTGGGTGGCCCGGTGTATTGGCTGGCGGAAGACGAGGACAGCGGCGCAATCATTGGCAGCGTGATGGGCCTCAATCATCACAAGGCGTTCAACGACCCAGAGAACGGCAGCAGCCTGTGGTGCCTGGCGGTCGATCCGCACTGCTCGCGGCCCGGCGTCGGTGAAGTGCTGGTGCGGCATTTGATCGAACACTTCATGAGCCGTGGCCTGAGTTACCTCGACCTCTCGGTGTTGCACGACAACCGGCAGGCGAAAAGTCTTTACGCCAAACTGGGCTTTCGCAACCTGTCGACCTTCGCCATCAAGCGCAAGAACGGCATCAATCAGCCGCTGTTTCTTGGCCCCGGGCCTGAAGCCGAGTTCAACCCGTATGCGCGGATCATTGTAGAGGAAGCCCATCGACGTGGCATCGATGTGCACGTCGATCACGCCGACGCCGGGATGTTCACCCTCAGTCATGGCGGGCGACGGGTGCGTTGCCGCGAATCCCTGAGCGACCTGACCAGCGCCATCAGCATGACCCTGTGCCAAGACAAAAGCCTGACGCACAAAGTGCTCAAGGCCGCCGGTTTGAACCTGCCCTCGCAGCAAATGGCCGGCAACGCCGACGACAACCTGGCGTTTCTCGATGAGCACGAGCGAGTGGTCGTGAAGCCTCTGGATGGCGAGCAAGGTCAAGGCGTCGCGGTGGATTTGCGGACCATCGAAGAGGTCCAGCACGCGATCGAAGCCGCCCGACAGTTCGACAGCCGCGTGCTGCTGGAAAGTTTCCACGAAGGTCTCGACTTGCGGATTGTGGTGATCGGTTTCGAGGTGGTCGCCGCGGCGATTCGCCGGCCCGCCGAGGTGGTGGGCGATGGTCAACATTCCATCGGTGCGCTGATCGAAGCGCAGAGTCGGCGTCGGCAGGCGGCCACCAGCGGTGAAAGCAAAATCCCGCTGGACCATGAGACCGAGCGCACGCTGCAGGCGGCGGGTTATGACTACAACAGTATTCTGCCGGCCGGTGAGCATCTGTTCGTCAGGCGTACCGCGAATCTTCATACCGGCGGTGTCCTTGAGGATGTCACAGCGATTTTGCATCCGACCCTGGTGGATGCGGCGGTGCGCGCGGCGCGGGCGCTGGATATTCCCATGGTCGGGCTCGACCTGATGGTGCCTGCTGCCGACCAACCGGCGTATGTGTTTATCGAAGCCAACGAACGCGCCGGGCTGGCCAACCATGAACCGCAGCCGACGGCCGAGCGGTTTGTGGATTTGTTGTTTCCGCATAGCCAGCCGGCTGTTTCCTAATCATGTGTCGTCTGGACTGACGCCTTCGCGGGCAAGCCTCGCTCCTACAAAGGAACGCGTATTACCTGTAGGAGCGAAGCTTGCTCGCGAAGGCGTCAGGTCAGGCACCCAACTTTTCCTTCATCGAAACCATCGATGTTCTTTACTCATCAGGAGTTTCCATGACCAGCAAAATCCCGGAACCGGATCTCAACTACTTGCAAAAAGTCCTGCTGGAAATGCTCGCCATTCCCAGCCCGACCGGCTTCACCGACACCATCGTGCGGTACGTTGCCGAACGCCTCGAAGAGCTGGGTATTCCCTTCGAAATGACTCGGCGCGGCACGATCCGCGCGACCCTCAAGGGCAAGAAAAACAGCCCGGACCGTGCGGTCTCCGCTCACCTCGACACCATCGGCGCCGCGGTTCGCGCGGTGAAAGACAATGGTCGCCTGACGCTCGCCCCGGTCGGTTGCTGGTCCAGTCGTTTTGCCGAGGGCAGCCGCGTCAGCCTGTTCACCGACAACGGGGTGATTCGCGGCAGCGTGTTACCGCTGATGGCTTCCGGGCACGCATTCAACACTGCGGTGGATGAAATGCCGATCAGTTGGGATCACGTCGAATTACGTCTGGACGCTTACTGCGCCACACGCGCCGACTGCGATTCCCTGGGGATCAGCGTGGGCGATTTCGTCGCCTTCGACCCGCTGCCGGAGTTCACTGAAAGCGGCCATATCAGCGCCCGTCACCTCGACGACAAGGCCGGTGTTGCGGCGCTGCTGGCGGCAATGAAGGCGATCATCGACAGCGGCGAGGAGTTGATGATCGATTGTCATCCGCTGTTCACCATCACCGAGGAAACCGGCAGCGGTGCGGCGGCCGCCTTGCCCTGGGACGTCAGCGAATTCGTCGGCATCGACATCGCGCCGGTTGCGCCCGGCCAGCACTCCAGTGAACACGCGGTGAGCGTGGCGATGCAGGATTCCGGCGGACCTTACGACTATCACCTGTCGCGGCACTTGCTCAGATTGGCCAGTGAAAACGAGTTGCCGGTGCGCCGCGACCTGTTTCGCTATTACTTCAGCGATGCGCATTCGGCGGTCACCGCCGGGCACGACATCCGCACCGCCCTGCTCGCCTTCGGCTGCGATGCTACTCACGGTTACGAGCGCACGCACATCGATAGCCTGGCGGCGCTGAGTCGTCTACTCGGCGCCTACATTCTGAGCCCGCCGGTATTTGCCAGTGATGCGCAGCCGGCGAAGGGCTCGCTGGACCGGTTCAGTCATCAGATCGAGCATGACACGCAGATGGAAAGCGATACGCGGGTGCCGTCGGTGGACAGTCTGGTGGGGCAGCGAACAGATAGCTGACCCTGGCTTTTTCATCGCCTGATACACCGCCTTCGCGGGCAAGCCTCACTCCTACAGGTTATGTGTCGATGCGCGAAACCTGTAGGAGCGAGGCTTGCCCGCGAAGGCGGTGTATCAGGCGCCACAATCATGTCCCGGGCTAGCCGCAACCGATCATTCGCCGTAGCATCGCGCCATTGTTTAGCCGAGGTGCCTATGCTGATTCCCTACGACCAACTTGAAGTCGACACCCTGACCCGCCTGATCGAGGATTTCGTGACCCGCGACGGTACGGACAATGGTGACGACACACCGCTTGAAACCCGCGTATTGCGTGTTCGCCAGGCATTGACCAAGGGGCAGGCGCTGATCGTTTTTGATCCGGACAGCGAGCAATGCCAGTTGATGCTCAAGCACGATGTGCCCAAGCACCTGTTCGACTGAGGCGTTCAGCGTCCTTTGGTTTTCGCCAGTTTGACCTGGATGCGATCGTAGACCTCGGCCCGATGCACATTGACGTTTTGTGGCGCTTCGACACCGAAGCGCACGCTGCCTCCGTTGACGGCGATGATGCGCACTGAAATGTTGTCACCGATGGAAATCATCTCGCCCACAACGCGACTGAGTACAAGCATGGCATTCATCCTTCAGGGTTACCGGCCCTTGAAGATGCCCGTGGCACAGCCGCTCTTCAATGCAACGACAACAAATCAGTCCCGCCCTACAACGCAGGACGATCCCGCCTTACGGAAACGTCTGACAAATCGTTTGACTGCCCCTTCAGGAAGCAGAGAAACGCGGGCCGAACAGAATCACACTGGCGCCAATCACGCACAGCGCCACACCCAGCCAGTCCGAGCCCAGGGGACGAATCCGCTCGACCACCGCCAGCCAACCGATCGACGCGACGATGTAAATGCCCCCATAGGCGGCATAGGCCCGACCGGCGTAAGTCGCCTCGACACGGGTCAGCAACAGCGCGAATAACGTCAGGCTGAGCAGTGCCGGCATCACCCACCAAATGCTTTTACCTTGGCGCAGCCACATCCAGAACGCGAAGCAGCCGGCGATTTCGAACAGCGCCGCGAGGAAAAACCACAGGTAATTGAGCATGCAGACGTCTCGTGAGGATGGCCGTTGCGGCCACCCTAACGACGGTGTTGCGCACGGGCAAGTTCAGCCTGCGTTTTGTTTGGCTTTGGCGCGCATTTTGTCGGCCATGACGGTCATTTCGTTGTAGAGCAGTTGCGGGTTTTTCTGCTTCAGCGCCCAGGCCATGCGTCCCTGCTCGTGGGGCAGAATCATGAATTCACCGGCGGCGACATGCTTGTAGATGTAATCGGCGATGTCGGTTGCGGTGATCGGCGAACTTTCCAGCAATTTGCCGACCTGGGCTTTCATGGCCGGAGTCGGGCCACGGAAGGAATCCAGCAGGTTGGTCTGGAAGAACGACGGACAAACTACATGCACGCCCACTTCCTGCTGCGCCAGTTCGACCAGCAGGCTTTCGGACAGGGCCACTACGCCGGCCTTGGCCACGTTGTAGTTGCTCATGGCCGGACCTTGCATCAGGGCAGCCATGGACGCGATGTTGATGATCTTGCCTTTGCTTTTTTCCAGCAGCGGCAGGAAGGCCTTGCAGCCCTTGACCACGCCCATCAGGTTGATCGCGATCTGCCAGTCCCAATCCTCCAGGGACAGTTCACTGAAGAACCCGCCCGACGCCACGCCGGCGTTGTTGACGATGACATCGATGCCGCCAAGCTTCTCTTCGCACGCTTGGGCGAAGGCCGTCAGCTGGCTGTAATCGCGCACATCGCAACGCTGGATAAAACCGTCGCCACCCGCTTCGCGAACCAGTTTAAGGGTTTCCTGCAGACCGGGCTCGCTGACATCCGACAAGGCCAACTGCCAGCCTTCACGCGCCCAGCGCAGCGCGATTTCGCGACCTAAGCCTGAGCCCGCGCCAGTGATCATCATGCGATTTTGCATAGCAAACAGCCTTGTTGTTCCGGGGAAGATGCGCTGAGTGTAGCGAAGGACATTGCACGACCCACGCTCCATCAGATTGCTGAATGGCCCGCTCAAACCGTGACCGTGACTGAATCAACTAACGCTGCAAAAAACGAAATAAGCCTTTCTTCGAAAAACATTAAAAAACTTTGGAATTTTCTTGCCCTCGCGACAGTCGGATTTTGTAAGCAGCTCGGGTTTATTGCATTCCAGCTGACAGTTAAACGCCGGGTAATTCCAGAACACTTCCAACAAGGAAATAGACATGGGCACAATTCTTATCGTTATTCTGATCCTGTTGCTGGTAGGTGGTTTGCCGGTCTTCCCACACTCCAGAAGTTGGGGTTATGGCCCGTCCGGTATCATCGGCGTGGTGTTGGTAGTGCTGTTGATCCTGCTGTTACTCGGCAAAATATAAAGATCTAACAGGCAAAAAAAGAGGCCCTTGAAAAAGGGCCTCTTTTTTATTGCGCCGAAAACTTAGTCCGGCGTGCCGTCAACCACACCGGCGGTGTTGTCGATCAGGCTCTTGGTGGCCGTCTGGATGAACGACTCGAGTTTTTGCTTGAGGGCCGCTTCGTCAGCCGACGCCGGAATCAGTTCGCCCCTCGGGTTGGCACCCAGTTCGTACTGATACAACTTGGGCGGCATTTCCTTAGGCAGTACCAACACGCGATCCGCGGTCAGCAACGCTACGGTCTGATCGCTGCCCGATGGCTTGATCACGCCGAAGCCCTTGTCGCCTTCGGGCAAGTTCAGCAAGTCACGACCCCAGCACTGGTGAATCACGTCGCCACCGATACGCCCCATGATGGTCGGCACGATATCGATCTGGGTGCCCACGGTGTGGTCAACCTGACCAAATTTGTCCTGCACGCCCGGCCCGATCAACAGCATCGGTACATTGAAACGACCCAGGTCCATTTCGGTGATCTGCTGCTCGTTGCCGAAACCGTGGTCGCCGACCACCACGAACAGGGTTTCCTTGAAGTACGGCTCTTTACGCGCCTGCTCGAAGAATTGACCCAGCGCCCAGTCGGAGTAGCGCATGGCGGTCAAATGTTCGTTGAGGCTGCCACGATCGGTCACGCGCTCGACCGGCAAAGGCGTCGGCAAGGCGTAAGGCGTGTGGTTGGACAGGGTTTGCAGCAAAGCATAGAACGGTTTTTTGTCCTTGCCGTCGCGGGCTTTCAACTCTTCCAAACCACGGTTGAACATGTCCTGGTCGGACACGCCCCAGGTCGGGTCGGAGAACACCGGGTTGACGAAGTCGTTACGCCCGATGAAGTTGGTCATGCCCTGGTTGCTGAAGAAACCCGACTGGTTGTCCCAGGCGAAGTCGCCGTTGTAGACGTACACATCGTCGTATTCACGGGCGCTGAGCAACTGTGGCAGGCCGGACAGTTTGTGGCTGCCTTCCGGGGTCTGCATCAGGTATTCGAAACCCGGCAGGTTCGGGAAGCAGGCCATGGTGGCGAACATGCCCTGGTGGGTGTGGGTGCCGTTGGAGAAGAAGCGGTCGAACAACAGGCCTTCTTTCGACAGCTTGTCAAAGTACGGCGTGACGTTACCCGGACGACCCAGCGCGCCCACCGAGTGACCGGCAAAGCTTTCCATCAGGATCACAACGACGTTCTTGATCGGCAGGGTTTTTTCAGCGGCCGGAGAGTAGTTACGACGCACGGCGGCGGTTTCCCCATCCACCAGTTTGTCGCTTGGGGTCAGCAACATATCGCGGACGGTCTGCTGAGCCACTGGCTGTTCCACCGTGGCTTTCCAGATGTTGTCGCGATCTTCGGACATCCGGCTCTTGGCCGCCGCGATCAGCGACAAGGTGCCGTTGAGGCCCAACTGGTTGGCGAAGTTCGAGTCGGTGGTGTAGACGTCACCCCAACGCATCGGCGGGCCCTGACGCAGGGTGCCACGAGCGGCGACCACGCAGACCAGCAGGCAAACCACGAACACGACGCTTCGCGTATACCACGGGGCGATCTGACGTGTACCGATGCTGCCGCCACTGAACGGACCGCGAGGACGGGTCGCGCGGTCGGCGCCCTTGAACGCGAGGGTCAGGATCAACGTGCCGAAAGCCCAGGCCAGCAGGTAGCGAACCACAGGAAACCCGTACCAGAGCATGCTCATCACGGTTTTCGGATCTTCCTTCACGTACTGGAAGACCAGGCCATTGAGGCGCTGGTGGAACTCACGGTAGAAATCCATCTCCATCAGGCCGAGGAACAGCGCGATGCTCGAGGCGATGGTCAGCCAGAAGCGGAAGAACCCGCGAGCGGCCATGGCCCGGGCGCTGAACAGTGCCAGTATCAGCGGAATGCAGAGGTAGACCACCAGGCGCAGGTCGAAACGCAGACCATTGGCGAACGCCTCGATAAAGGTCGAGGCTGGTGAATCCTGGATCATTTCGCGGTTGTAGACCAGCAGCGCAACGCGCAGCAGGCTGAACATGACCATCATGACCAAGGCGCACAGCAGCGTGTAGGCCAGGTGCGATTTGACGGTCGGTTGCAGCAGGCGACTAGAAGCTCGCTGCTGACTCAGGGCGTCCGGGTTTGCCATGTCGTTTTAGGACCCATTGGAAGTTGAAGTTTCAAAAATAAAGCGGCGCCCTGCCCTCTGTTGGCCAGTTCTCGGCCCCGGGGCTTGCGCGGTGCGCAAATGTTGCACGATCACCCGCAGCATTGCCATTGATTAGTGCCCGGCATGCTGACGCGGGCGAATTGTCTTGGAGGCATTGTGAAAATTTCGTGCAACGTATATCTGGAAACAAAATAATCGCAAAAACAAACGCCCCGAACAGTCGGGGCGTTCTATGAAACAGCGCGCTTATTTCTCTGCGCGTTCCTTCAGGGCTTTCAGGGTGTTGAACGGCGCATCGACCACGAACTTGTTGGCGACCATCGATGGGATGCTGCCGCCTGGCTCAGTGTGCACCTGGTAGGTCACTTCGATCTGGTCACCCTTGGGGACGAACTTCCAGAAACCGTCGATCTTGGTGACTCGCACGAAACCTTTTTCTTCCGGAATGTACTTCGGCACGCCTTCGAGCTTGCGGGTCAGGCTGCCGTCGGCGCCTTCGGTGGTGGTGATATGCAGCACCGAATCACGCGGGGTCACCGGCCACGGGGTATTGAACTGGGTGTAGGTCCAGCTCTGATCGCCTTCGTGCTTGAGCAGCTTCTGCATTTTGCACTCGTGAATCCAGGCGCAGGCGCCTGCTACGTCTTCCTGCAGTGCGCGCAATTTGGCCATGGTGGTTTTCATCAGGGTAACACCCTGGTAGGCCTTGTAATCGGAACCGGCCACTTCACTCAGGGACACCTTGATGCCGCCTTCATTCTTGGCGACTTTCCAGTCTTCGGCCTGTGCGGCGGTGGTTGCCAGCACAACCGTCAAACCACACAGCACAGCCATACGATGCAGTGAACCCATAGTCTTATTCCTTATTGTTGAAGTTCCGTTCGTAGAACACATCACGCGGCCGTCATTTGCTCCCACCATCCCAGCAACTTGATCGCTTCGTCACCGCTGCTTCCGCAGACTTCGACGTCGGCTTCAAACGCCGAACACACGGCAGGACGCTGTGGATCGCCGAAAATACTGCACAGGTTATCGACAGACAGTTGAACGCAACGTTCGCCAGCGACTTTGCCATTGGGCATGCCGGGAATCGGTGAACTGATGGAAGGGGCAATGCAACAGGCGCCACAGCCTTCACGGCATTTCATGACGACAAGCTCCTCTCGACGGGCGATGTGTTAATGGACGGGGCACAGAGTAACCGCTAAAACAGCTGTTTAAAATTACCTGGACCGGGGTTTTTGCGCTCAAACGGATGTGACTGACCAGTCTCCGACAAAGCGTCTGGGTCGCGGGTCACCAATCAGCGAAGATTTACTGTTTGAACTCGAAATCCAGCGCTGCGCCTTCGACGTCCCGACGTTCCTCATTGCGCAGTTGCAACTGCATTTCGTTGCTGAGCAGCCGTCCGTTGAGCTGAAACTGACTGTTCTTGTCACCGAACATCTGCGGCAATACGGCGTCGCGCCGTGGCAAAGGGACCGTTCCGACCGGTTTCAGCTCTTCGACCATGTCTTTAGGCAGGCTCAGGTCCAGATCGGCGGAAGGCAACTGGGTTTTCACGACTTCGCTGGCCGGTTTCGACTTGGAAGCAATCGGCGGACGTTTTTTCAGCACCGCCGGTTTCTTTTTGGCCGGCGCGGCATTCTTTTTGACCGCCTCGGCTTTCTTGACGGGTGCTGTTTTTTTCGAGGTGACGCTGGCTGCCGGTTTTTCCGGAGTCGAAGCCGCCATAACGCCTTGGGCATTAACGGTCAAGAAGAGGCAGATCGATAGGCAGGCGGCAGGAAAAAACGGTTTCATGGACCCAACGACGCTAACGACAGAGGGCCATATGCTCGCCTGTTGTACGCAACATGACAAGCACGTGTACGAAACGACCGACGTGCTTGTCAGAAACCGCTGGCCGTCTCCTGACACAGCTGAGTCGCCAACATTCCCAACGTCATCAATGCCCGCTCGGCTTCACGGTTCCAGGGCGTTCCACAGTTCAGGCGAATGCAGTGATTGAACTGCTCGGTGTTACTGAAAATCAGCCCCGGCGCGATACTGATGCCCTGCTGCAACGCACGCACATGCAGTTCCTGAGTGTTGACCCGCCCCGGCAGGCTGACCCACAGAATGAAGCCGCCGGTCGGCCGGGTCATCTGCGTGCCTTCCGGGAAATATTGCTGCACGGCCAACTGGAAGGCGCTGAGATTTTTACGGTACTCCTGCCGGATGTAGCGCAAGTGACGATCGTATCCACCGTTTTCCAGATAGGCCGCGATACCCATCTGGGTGACGCTGCACGCCGAATGCGTGCTGAACGTCTGCAAACGCTGAATCTCTTGCTGGTATTTGCCGGCAATCATCCAGCCAATCCGCACACCCGGCGACAGGGTCTTGGAGAAGCTCGAGCAATAAATAACCCGATCCAGCCGGTCGTAGGCCTTTAGCGATTTGGTCCGGCCTTGTTCGAACATCAACTCGCCGTAGATATCGTCTTCAACGATCTGGATATCGAAATCCGAGGCCAGGCGCAGCAGTTGTTTCTGCCGCTCTTCGGGCATGGTGCCGCCCAGTGGATTACTCAGACGCGTGGTCAGTACCAGCGCCTTTATCGACCACTGATTGGCTGCCAATTGCAGGGCTTCGAGGCTCATCCCGGTCGCCGGGTCGCTGGGGATCTCGATGACTTTGAGGCCCAGCAGGTCGGCCAGTTGCAGCAAACCATAATAAGTCGGCGATTCGGCGGCGATCAGGTCGCCCGGACGGGTCAGCACACGAAGAGACATCTGCAATGCATCGACACAGCCGTGGGTGATCACCACTTCGGACGGATCAACCACCACGCCGGCATCACGCATGCGGATCGCCACCTGTCGGCGCAACGGTTCAAAACCGGGGCTGAACATGTAACTGAAGGCACGCGGGCTATGGAAACGGGTGACCTTGGCCAATTGCTGATGCAAGGCGCGGACCGGCAGATAATCGACGCTGGGCACGGCCGCGCCCAAGGGGAAAACGCCCTCGCGGCGGGATTCCACCAACACTTGCTGAATGATGCTGCTGCGGGTGACCAGACCGGGCCGCTCGACCCGGGCGATGTCCGGCGTTGGCGCCGTCAGGGCCGGGGTCTGGTGCACGTAGTAACCCGACTGCGGTCGTGCGCGGATCAGCCCTTGATCCTCGAGATTGGCATAAGCCTGCAAAACAGTCGCATGGCTGACGTTGAGCTGCGAGCTCATCTTGCGTACCGAAGGCACGCGTTCCCCCGGTTGATAGACACCACGGCGGATGTCTTCGGCCAGTTGCTGAGCAATACGTTGGTAGAGCAAAAGATTGGTCATGACGCAGCACTCGATTTCACGGGCATTTTATTCTTGTGTGAAACAATACCGGAACAGTTTAGAAGTGTACTGGGACAGTTGCCACAATAGTCGACCGTACAGTGCAGTGTCAGCAAAAACTGTACTGTTTTGAGAGGCAATTGGCAGGCGCAAAAAAACCCGGCGCTGACAGGCAGGCCGGGTTTTCCAGTAACGCAGCCCTTAGCGGGTGGCGCCGAGCTGGCCTTTTTCGTCGGAGAACACAATTTCCACCCGACGGTTCTGCGCGCGACCACGCTCGGAAGCGTTCACGTCCACCGGGTATTCATCGCCGTAGCCTTCGACTTTTATACGTTTGTCGTCGATCCCCAGGTCCATCAGCACGTCCGCCACCGATTGCGCACGGTCGCGGGACAGCTTGAGGTTGTCGTGCTTGCCACCCGTGCTGTCGGTATAGCCCTCGATGCGGACCACGCGCTTGGGATTAAGCTGCAGGAATTGCACAATCTTAAGCACCACGCGGTTCGCCGAAGTCTTCAGCTCCGCTTCGCCGGTGTCGAACAGCACATCACCCAGCGTCATCACCAGACCACGGTCGGTCTGGGTGGTTGCCAGAGCGACAATCTGTTCTTCGAGCCACTTGCCCTGCTGCTGCACGCTGAGCAATTTGGACTCGCGCAGAGCCAGTTGCAGACGCTGACGTTCCAGTTCGAGCTTCGCCGCGCGCTCTTCGTTGAGCACCTGATTGGTGTGCTCACGGGCGATTTCGCTGTAGCGCTGGCTCAGGTAGGCGTAATGCACCACATCCGAGCCGCTGCCCCAGTAGCTGGAAAGACGATCAGCACGGGCCAGGGATTCACCGGCACGAATCACGTCCTTGGGCGCGATTCGCAGCACATTGGAGTCTTCCTTGACCTTTTGGAAGTCAGTCCCGGCCTGCTGCAATGCAGTCTCGCTGTGTTGGCCTGCGCAGCCGTAAAGGCTTGCGCAACCTGCGAGGATCAATCCTCCGAGTACTTTGGACTTGAAGCTCATTGGGCATCTCCCAGTTGCTTGCGCAGGCGAGTGATGCGGGTATTGAGCACATTCAGCTGCTCCTCGCTCTTGAGGGTCAGCACCTTGGCTTCGGCCAGACGCGCGTCCAGTTCGGCCTGCTCGGCCCGCATGCGCGCATGCTTATAGGACTGATCGGTCATGTCGCCCTGGGCACGGGAAAACTTGTCTTCGGCCAGTTTGAGTTCCGGCACGTCGGCGGCGGTGGCGCCTACGGCTTTGGCTTGTTCGAGCGCCTGCTCGGTCAGGCGTATTTGTTCATTCGGCGCCGGATCGGCTGCACAACCCGCCAGAGCCAGAACGGCCAGGGCAGCGAAAAGAGGTCGAATACTCACTAAAAATCCCTACTGTTTTGGGGCACTGACGGGCTGTTGCTGCGGTTGTTGCTGCTGCTGCGCTTTCCAACGCTCGATATTGCGTTGTAGCGCGATCTCCGTCAGTCCGGACGCGGGCAATTCTGTCATCTTTTTGGCCAGCTGTCCGCGCAACCACGGATCGTTGCAGGCGGAGTTATGGGAAACCGCGAGGAACAGACCGGGTTTGTCGACCGGTTGGGGACGAGCGATCAGGTCGTTGGCCATGCTCAGGGTTTGCGCGGCGGCCATGCCCGAGTAGCGTCCGGCGAGGACAAATTCCACCTCGCCCAGCAGCAATTTCTGAAAGGCCTGGGTCAAGTTTGGAGTACGCACGAGGGTCAATTGCTGCTCGGCGAAAGTGCCAAATGCCTGGGTCATTCGAGACTTTTCCGACACGGCACCTGGATGACCGTGAAGGTCTTGCGCCTGGTTGTAGACCAATGCCGAGTCTTTTCGGGTCCAGACCAGATAGTCGTTTTCCAGCAACGGCGGATGGATGTAATCCAGGGTGTCCAGCTCTCCGACTGTCAACGGCGCGTCGGCCAGCATGTCCATGCGTCCGCTGCGCACTTCGTCCAGGGCCTGGGCGCGCTTGCCGGCGTAAAGCAGCTCGACCTTGATGCCCATCTCCCCTGCCACGTGTTGCAACAGGTCAGCACTGGCGCCGATCAGATGCTTGGGGTTTTGCGGGTCTTGCCACAAATACGGCGGCGCGTCCGGGCTGCCGGTCACCACCAGCCGTTCGCACTTGCCTGCGGCCACGGCCAACGCCGGCAGCACCATCAGCCCCAGCAGTAATGACCAGCCACCCACGCGGCGCAAATCCATGGCGACACTCTCCACTCAAATCCGGAACAAAAAAAAGCCCGACCAAAAGGTCGGGCTCTTTATAAGTCAAGCGACTGGATTAGACCAGCTTCTCGAACTCGGGGATGGCTTCGAACAGGTCAGCCACCAGGCCGTAATCGGCCACCTGGAAGATCGGCGCTTCTTCGTCCTTGTTGATCGCAACGATCACTTTGGAGTCTTTCATGCCGGCCAGGTGCTGGATCGCGCCGGAAATACCAACGGCGATGTACAGCTGTGGAGCAACGATCTTGCCGGTTTGACCGACCTGCATGTCGTTGGGTACAAAACCTGCGTCGACCGCGGCGCGGGAAGCACCAACGGCAGCGCCCAGCTTGTCGGCCAGGGCGTACAGGTGTTTGAAGTTGTCGCCGTTCTGCATGCCGCGGCCGCCGGAAACGACGATCTTGGCAGCGGTCAGTTCCGGACGATCGGACTTGGCCAGTTCTTCGCCAACGAAGCTGGAAGTGCCAGCGTCGTGGGCAGCCGCAACGGCTTCAACCGACGCCGAACCACCTTCAGCAGCCACCGGGTCGAAACCGGTAGCACGCACAGTGATCACTTTGACCGCAGCGTTCGATTGAACGGTGGCGATGGCGTTACCGGCGTAGATCGGGCGCTTGAACGTGTCAGCGCTTTCGACCGAGATGATCTCGGAGATCTGGTCAACGTCCAGCTGAGCGGCAACGCGCGGCAGAATGTTTTTGCCATTGGAAGTGGCGGCAGCCAGGATGTGGCTGTAACCAGCGCCCAGTTCGGCTACCAGCGGTGCGACGTTTTCCGGCAACTGGTGAGCGTAGGCGGCGTTGTCGGCCACCAGCACTTTAGCCACGCCAGCGATTTTCGCAGCGGCTTCAGCCACGGCGCCAACGCCCTGGCCGGCAACCAGAACGTGGATGTCACCGCCGATTTTGGCGGCAGCAGCCACGGTATTCAGCGTGGCCGGAGCCACTACTTTGTTGTCGTGTTCAGCAATAACCAAGATAGTCATTTAGATTACCTTCGCTTCGTTTTTCAGTTTCTCGACCAGTTCAGCCACCGACTTGACCTTGATACCCGCGCTGCGTGCAGCCGGCGCTTCGACTTTCACGGTCTTGTTGGTGGAGGCGGTGGAAACGCCCAAAGCGTCCGGAGTCAGCACTTCGAGAGGCTTCTTCTTGGCTTTCATGATGTTTGGCAGGGACGCGTAGCGCGGCTCGTTCAAACGCAGGTCGGTGGTGACGATAGCCGGCAGCTTCAGGGA
Source organism: Pseudomonas sp. LBUM1669 (assembly GCF_059695705.1). Classification (NCBI taxonomy): domain Bacteria; kingdom Pseudomonadati; phylum Pseudomonadota; class Gammaproteobacteria; order Pseudomonadales; family Pseudomonadaceae; genus Pseudomonas; species Pseudomonas sp. LBUM1669. The sequence continues at coordinate 4,586,191 of NZ_CP166784.1, forward strand.
AACTGTCTGTGCGCCGCCGTCGACTTCGCGAGTCACGGCAACGGTGTCGCCGGACACTTCGACTTTCGAAGCGAAGGTGCCCTGACCGTAGCCGCTCAATGCAGCGAGCATCTGGCCAGTCTGGTTGTTGTCGCTGTCGATGGCTTGTTTGCCAAGGATCACCAGCTGAGGCTGTTCCTTGTCGACAACGGCTTTCAACAGTTTGGCAACGGCCAGCGACGTCAGGTCTTCGGCGGATTCGACGAGGATGGCGCGGTCAGCACCCAAAGCCAGCGCGGTGCGCAATTGCTCTTGAGCGGTGGACGGGCCGATGGAGACGACGACGATTTCAGTCGCAACACCTTTCTCTTTCAGGCGTACGGCTTCTTCCACTGCGATTTCGCAGAACGGGTTCATCGACATCTTGACGTTGGCGAGGTCGACGCCGGAATTGTCCGCCTTGACGCGAACCTTGACGTTGTAGTCCACAACGCGTTTGACAGCTACAAGAACCTTCATGGATTCCTCGTTACTCTCCGGTGAAAAGAAAGTCGCCTAGGCGAACCTGGCGGTTTGATGCTCATCGGCGCAAGGGCACCTCTAAAAACGCTGGCAGGTGTATCGGGTGAACCTTGCTCACGAAGCAGATGACCGTTCGTCAGTGGTGACCAACAAGTCATTCGTTATCGCGGCGTGTAAACTGCGCGCCAAACCTGCGCTGCGCATCACCCTGTACTGCCATCGCCCTGTCTTTAGAGGTGCTCTTGAACCCAACAGTCAGCCTACGGCGAGCGCAAAACCGACCGTATCTTGACCGGAACGCCTATTCCGGTCAATACGGCAAAATAGCCGTTCATAAGCCGCGTGACTTTGATTTCTCTGGCTTTGAGCCAATTCAAACAAACGTTTGTATTGGACGCTAGGAGTGGTGTAGATATAATGCGCCACCCAGAGAGAAAGGTGGTCTATCGATTGTCCTGTTCCGCGCATTGCGCAGGAATTCATGGATGCGACACCAAACCTCCAATTAGAAAAAAAACTGTTGAGCCTTGAGTAGGAGATAACCTGTGGAACGCGAATACATGGAATTCGACGTGGTCATCGTCGGTGCCGGCCCCGCGGGTCTTTCCGCCGCCTGCCGCTTGAAGCAGAAGGCCGCTGAAGCCGGTAAGGAAATCAGCGTCTGCGTGGTCGAAAAAGGCTCCGAAGTCGGCGCACACATCCTGTCCGGCGCGATCTTCGAACCCCGCGCCCTGAACGAATTGTTCCCGGACTGGAAAGAACTCGGCGCCCCGCTGAACACTCCGGTGACCCGCGATGACATTTTCGTCCTCAAAAACGCCGACAGCGCGCAGAAAATTCCCGACTTCTTTGTGCCCAAGACCATGCACAACGACGGCAACTACATCATCTCCCTAGGCAACCTGTGCCGCTGGCTGGCCCAGCAGGCAGAGAACCTGGGCGTAGAAATCTACCCAGGCTTTGCAGCTCAAGAAGCGCTGTTCGACGAGAACGGCGTGGTTCGCGGGATTATCACCGGCGATCTGGGCGTTGACCGCGAAGGTCAGCCGAAAGAAGGCCTATACACCCCGGGCATGGAACTGCGTGGCAAGTACACGCTGTTCGCCGAAGGTTGCCGTGGCCACATCGGCAAGCAGCTGATCAAGCGCTTCAATCTCGACAGCGATGCCGACGCCCAGCACTACGGCATCGGCCTGAAAGAAATCTGGGAAATCGACCCGGCCAAGCATCAGCCAGGCCTGGTGGTCCACACCGCCGGTTGGCCGCTGGACATCATGGGCACCGAGAACACCGGTGGCTCGTTCCTCTATCACCTGGAAAACAACCAGGTCGTAGTCGGTCTGATCGTCGATCTGTCCTACAGCAACACCTACCTGTCGCCGTTCGACGAGTTCCAGCGCCTCAAGCATCACCCGGTGCTCAAGCAGTACCTGGAAGGCGGCAAGCGCATCAGCTACGGCGCTCGCGCCATCAGCAAAGGCGGCTTGAACTCGCTGCCGAAAATGGTCTTCAAGGGCGGCGCACTGATCGGTTGCGACCTCGGCACCCTGAACTTTGCCAAGATCAAAGGCAGCCACACCGCGATGAAGTCCGGCATGCTCGCCGCTGAATCCGTGGCCGAAGCGTTGTTCGCCGAAAAGGACGGCACCGAAGAGCTGACCACTTACGTTGACGCGTTCAAGAAGAGCTGGCTCTACGACGAACTGTTCGCCAGCCGCAACTTCGGCCCGGCGATCCACAAGTTCGGCGCCATCGTCGGCGGCGGTTTCAACTGGCTCGACCAGAACATCTTCGGTGGCAAACTGCCGTTCACCTTGCACGACACCAAGCCGGATTACGCTTGCCTCAAGCTCGCGGCCGACTGCAAGAAGATCGACTACCCGAAACCCGACGGCAAGATCAGCTTCGACAAGCTCAGCTCGGTGTTCATCTCCGGTACCAACCACGAAGAAGAACAGCCGTGCCACCTGAAGCTGACCGATCCAAGCATTCCGATCGCCAAGAACCTGCCGCTGTACGATGAGCCTGCCCAGCGTTACTGCCCGGCCGGCGTGTACGAAGTGGTGACCAAGGAAGACGGCGAGAAGCGCTTCCAGATCAACGCCCAGAACTGCGTTCACTGCAAGACCTGCGACATCAAGGACCCTGCACAGAACATCACGTGGGTGGCGCCGGAAGGTGCTGGCGGCCCGACTTACCCGAACATGTAAGCCGAACGCCTGAACATCAAGGCTCCCGGAATGGGGGCCTTTTTGTTGCCCGCAATTCAAGCCACACCACAAGCCCCTTGTGGGAGCGGGCTTGCTCGCGAAGGCTTTCTATCAGCAACCATTGATGTTGACTGACACACCGCGTTCGCGAGCAAGCCCGATCCCACATGGGATTTTTGGTGGATCAGGCCGCGCGTTCATCCCCGGGATTACGCTCGAAGTAGCGCTTGTACTCGCGGCTGAACTGCGACGTGCTTTGATACCCGACCCGATGCGCCACCTGCGCCACGCCCAAACCCTCGGCGATCAGCAACGTTTGCGCCTTGAGCAAGCGCAGACGCTTCAAATACTGCACCGGCGACAACAACGTGCTGCGCTTGAAATGCTCATGAAAGGTCGACGCGCTCATGTTCGCGCAACTGGCCAAGGTTTCCACATTCAACGGCTCAGTGAAATGCCCGTGCAAATGGTTGAGCGAGGCTGCAATCCGGGCGAACTGCCCCTGCTGTTCGACAAGCGCACGCAGCACATCGGCTTGCGGACCGCGCAACGCGACGAACAACAATTCCCGCAGCCGCGCCGGCCCCATGATCTGGCATTCCAGCGGATCGTGCAGGCAACGCAACAGCCGTTCCACGCAACCGCGCATCCCGTCGTCGAGCACCGCCGACGTCATGGATCCCAGTGTTTGCGCAGGAACCGTGCGCCCCGGCACCCGCCCCATGGCCAACACCAGTTCACCGAGCACCACTCGGTCGATGGCGATGGACACCCCGAGCATCGGCCCATCCGGCGCCGAAAACGTTTCGCACTCAAACGGCACCGGCAAGGCCTGAATCAGATAGTGCCCGGCGCCGTACTCCAATGTACGCGGCCCCAGATACGCCAGTTTGCTGCCTTGGGCGATGATGACCAGGCTCGGCTCGTAAATCTGCGGACCACGGGCCACATCGCAACTGGCCCGTAAAACCTGGACGCCCGGCAACGCCGTAGGGGCGAAACCATCGCGAGTGGTCAGGGGCTCGATCAGCGAAACCAGCGTGGCATTCGCATCAAGATAACGGGTTAACACCATGGGAGATCTTCACAAAAAAGTCGCGGAAAGAGGGATGAAAGCATCATCGCAGGTCTGATCGCCCATTTGATCTAACGAACGCTGATGCCGGAGGAATAGGCATGACACCCGGAGGAATCGCCATGGCCGGTGGCAGGCACGGCGCCCAAAATGCGCCGCATCACTTGTCATTGCTTCTGCGAGGTTCACCATGTACACCGCCATCGGATACGCCGCCCAGTCGGCCACCACTCCCCTCGCCCCCGTGAAATTCGAACGCCGTAGCCCAAGGGCCGACGACGTGGCGATCGATATTCTCTACTGCGGCGTCTGCCATTCCGACATCCATCAGGCCCGCAACGAGTGGGGCATTGCCGTTTACCCGTTGATGCCCGGCCACGAGATCGTAGGCAAAGTTACCGCGATTGGTGCGAACGTCACCCAACATAAAATCGGCGATCTGGTTGGTGTGGGCTGCATGGTCGATTCGTGCCGCAGCTGCGAAGCCTGCCAATCGAACCTCGAGCAATACTGCCTCGAAGGTCCGACCATGACTTACGCCACCCCGGACCGGGTCGATGGCAGCAATACCATGGGCGGCTACTCCGACAGCATCGTGGTCAGCGAGCACTTCGTCGTGCGCATCCCGGAGAAGCTCGACCTGGCAAGCGCCGCGCCGATCCTCTGTGCTGGCATCACCACTTACTCGCCGCTAAAACACTACGGCGTGAAGGCCGGCGACAAGGTCGGGATTCTCGGCATGGGCGGCCTCGGCCACATGGGCATCAAGTTCGCCAAGGCGATGGGCGCGGAAGTGACGCTGTTCACCCGCTCGGCGAGCAAGGCCGAAGAAGGACGTCGTCAAGGGGCGGACCACGTGATCGTGTCCACCGATGCCGAACAGATGAAAGCCGCTGCCGGCTATTTCGACTTCCTGCTCGACACCATTCCAGTGCAGCATGACCTCAATCCGTACCTCGACACCCTGCGATTCGACGGCGTGCACATTCTGGTGGGCTTGATCGAACCGATTGACCCACCGGTCCACGCAGCAAAACTGGTGTTGGGCCGTCGCATGCTGGCGGGTTCTTTGATCGGCGGCATCGCCGAAACCCAGGAAGTGCTGGATTTTTGCGCTGAGCACAACATCACCTGCGACATTGAAATGCTCGACATCCGCCAAATCAACGAGGCTTACGCCCGCATGATCGCCGGTGACGTGAAGTATCGCTTCGTCATCGACATGGCGACGTTGAAGGTCTAAATCTTCGCGCCAAGTTCTGCCGACAGCCGGGCCGTGACCCCTTTGATCAGGGGAATCAGCTCGGCCATTTTTTCCAGCGGCATGTACGGCACGGTGCTGGCGATGCTGATGGCGGCGACGATGCGTTTGCTGGCATCGCGGATCGGCGCAGCCACACAGCGGATGGACGGTTCGTTGTCTTCCAGATCGAAGGCATAACCGCCGGCCACGTACTCGATCATGCGCTGCTGAAACTGCTCCCAGGATTGCTCGGGGTGCAGCGGCCAGAATTGATTTTTCCCACCCGCCGGCAGGCTCACGTCGTACAGCCGCTGCCATTCTTCCTGCGTGTCATCCAGCATCAAGGCCTTGCCAATCCCGGTGCGCGCCAACGGCATACGATGGCCGACCCGCGAGCGCATTTCCGGGCCATTACGCCCCGGATTCTTGTGCAGGTACAGCACCTCGTCGCCTTCACGAATCGCCAGGTGAATAGTGTCGCCGGTCAACGCCGACAACTCATCCAGATACGGCCCGGCCAGGGTCACCAACGGCAACTCTTCACGCGCCTGGAAACCCAGCTCGATCAGCTTCGGCCCCAACAGATAACCGACTTGCGGCACCACACGCAGATAACGCTCGTCCACCAGGCAACTGGCCAGGCGATGAGTCGTGCTGCGCGTGGTGCCGATCAGCCGGGCGATTTCCTTGAGATCGCGGGCGCCACTGGCGACGGCCTGAACCACACCCAGACCACGAAGCAGTGTCTGGGTGCCGGTCGGTGCGGCGTCCTTGGCGATTTTTGGGGCGTCTTCCTGCATATCCAGCCTTTACCGTTGAGCGAGTGAACGGGCGGCATTATGGTCGCCCGATGGCTGCCACTACAACTTGATACGCTCGACCTTGCCGACCAGCAAGATGTAGGAAAGCGCGCCAATCAACGCCAGAACCGAGATGTAGGTGATCGCCGGGGCAAACGAATCACCGGTCGCGAGGAAACCGATGACAATCGGCGTGGTAATCGCCGACAGGTTGCCGATGAAGTTGAACACCCCACCGGTCAATCCGAGCAACCGTGCCGGGGCCAGCGTGGAAACCAGCGACCAGGTAATCGAAGCCAGCCCGTTACCGAAGAACGCCAACGCGAGGAAGGCAATCACCAGCGGTGTCGATTCAACGAAATTGGCGCCGATGATCAAGGTGGAAATCAGCAGGCCACCGATGATTGGCAACTTGCGGGCGAACCCCACTGTGTAACCGCGGCGGATCAGCCAGTCGGAAAAGAACCCGGAACACAGCACACCGACAAAGGCGGCGAGAAACGGCAGCGACGCCAACAGGCCGGACTTGATGAAGTCCATGCCGCGGTATTTCACCAGGTAGGTCGGGAACCACGTCAGGAAAAACCATAGCGTCGAGTTGAGGCAGAACTGACCGAGGTAGATGCCCCACAACTTGCGCTTGGTCAGGACGATGCCGAGGTCGGTCCAGCTGAATTTCGCCTTGACCTTGGCCTGCTCGGCCTGGATATCCACCAGTCCGCCACCTTCGCGGATCAGCTCGATTTCGGCGTCATTGGCGCCTTTGAAATCCCGAGGCTCGCGATACACCGCGTACCAGATCACCGCCCAGAGAATGCCCACCGCCCCGGTGCTGACGAACACCATGTGCCAGCCAAATTCATGCTGCAGCCAGGCGAGTACCGGCGTCAGAAACGCCAGGCCGACGAATTGCCCAGAGGTATAGAAACCGATGGCCGTTGCGCGTTCGCGCTCCGGGAACCAAGTCGTCACCACCCGGCTGTTGATCGGATACGCCGGCGCTTCCAGGGCGCCAACCGCCATGCGCAACACGAACAGCGCGATGAAGCTGCCCGCGAAGCCGAGCATCACCGTGGCGATCGACCACAGCAACAAGGCAACGCTGTAGAGAATGCGCGGCGGAACCCGATCCACCAGCCAGCCGCCGGGGATCTGCATGGCGGCGTAGGTCCAGCCGAAGGCCGAGAAAATCAGCCCGACGTGGATCGGGTCGATGCCCAGTTCGCTGGTCAGCGCCGGGGCGGCGATGGACAGGTTGCTGCGGTCGAGGTAGTTGATGACCACGGTGATGAACAGCAGCACCATGATGAAAAACCGCTTGCGACTGGGCGTCACCAACGACGCCTGCCCGGTGAGGGTTTGCGGTTGCATGGGGATTGCCTCTTCTTATGTTTATTGAGGTCGATGTGAAATCGGGGGTTGCCGCAAATCTCCCTGTCCATGGAGATCAAACTGTGGGAGCCAGCCTGCTGGCGATAGCGGTGTGTCAGCCACCACAAATGCTGGATGTGCCGACCCATCGCCAGCAGGCTGGCTCCGACAGGGATTTGCAGTGGGTCAGGGAGAAATCACCACTCGGCAAAACTGCCATCGGTACGGGTTTGCGGTTGCATGGGGATTGCCTCTTCTTATGTTTATTGAGGTCGATGTGAAATCGGGGGTTGCCGCAAATCTCCCAGTCCATGGAGATCAAACTGTGGGAGCCAGCCTGCTGGCGATAGCGGTGTGTCAGTCACCACAAATGCTGGATGTGCCGACCCATCGCCAGCAGGCTGGCTCCCACAGGGATTTGCAGTGGGTCAGGGAGGACTCACCACTCGGCAAAACTGCCATCGGCATGGCGCCAGATCGGGTTGCGCCAGCGGTGGCCGACGGCCGCGCGCTCGATCACGTATTCCTCGTTGATCTCGATGCCCAGGCCCGGGCCGTTCGGGATTTTCACGAAGCCTTTGTCGTAGTCGAACACCCGCGGATCTTTCACGTAGTCGAGCAGGTCGTTGCTCTCGTTGTAATGGATACCCAGGCTCTGTTCCTGGATGAACGCGTTGTAGCAAACCGCGTCCAGTTGCAGGCACGCCGCCAGGGCAATCGGACCCAATGGACAATGCAGCGCCAGCGCCACGTCGTAGGCTTCAGCCATGTTGGCGATCTTGCGGGTTTCGGTGATGCCACCGGCGTGGGACGCGTCCGGCTGGATGATGTCGACGTAACCTTCGCTGAGCACACGCTTGAAATCCCAGCGCGAAAACAAGCGCTCGCCCAGGGCAATCGGGGTGCTGGTCAGCGGCGCCAGTTCCTTCAGCGCTTCGTAGTTTTCGCTGAGGACCGGCTCTTCGATGAACATGAGTTTGTAAGGGTCGAGTTCTTTCATCAGCACTTTGGCCATGGGCTTGTGCACCCGGCCATGGAAGTCCACACCGATGCCGACGTTCGGGCCCACCGCATCACGCACGGCGGCGACGTTGGCCAGGGCGAGGTCGACTTTCTCGAAGGAGTCGAGAAATTGCAGCTCCTCGGTACCGTTCATTTTCACCGCGGTGAAACCACGCTCGACTGCTTCTTTCGCCGCGCGAGCGGTGTCCGCCGGGCGGTCGCCACCGATCCACGAGTACACACGAATCTTGTCGCGCACCTGACCGCCCAGCAAATCGCTGACCGACACCCCCAGGGCCTTGCCCTTGATGTCCCACAACGCCTGATCGATACCGGCCAGTGCACTCATGTGAATCGCACCACCACGGTAGAAGCCACCACGGTAGAGCACGGTCCAGATGTCTTCGATGTTGCGGGGGTCTTTGCCGATCAGGTAGTCGGACAATTCTTCAACGGCAGCGGCCACGGTGTGCGCGCGGCCTTCGACCACGGGCTCGCCCCAACCGGTCACGCCTTCGTCGGTTTCGACCTTGAGGAAGCACCAGCGCGGCGGAACGATGAAGGTGGTGAGTTTGGTGATTTTCATCTTGTGCTCTCTTTTTATAAGTGCAGCTCATATAGATGCAGCGCTCGCAGCGCCAAAAAGTCTTAGCGAAGGGCTTTCCAGGCAGCCACGTAGGCCTTGGCGTTTAGCGCCACGTCTTCAGGCGTCATGCCCGGCTTGAACAACCCGGAACCGAGACCGAAGCCTTTGACGCCCGCGTCGATAAACACCTGCATGTTGTCCGGCGTGATTCCACCGACTGGCGCCAGAATGGTTCCGGCCGGCAGCACCGCGAGCCAGGCTTTGACGACTGCCGGCCCCATCTGCTCGGCGGGGAACATCTTCAGCACGTCCGCCCCTTCCGCCAGTGCGGCAAAGGCTTCGGTCGGTGTGGCAACGCCCGGCGACAGGTACAACCCCGCCGCTTTTGCTGCCCGCAACACCTTGGCATCACTGTGCGGCATGACGATCACCTGACCACCCGCCGCCTTCACTTGCTCGACCTGTTCCGGTGTCAGCACCGTACCCGCGCCGATCAGGCAATCGGCGGGCAAAGTACTGCGCAGGATGCGGATACTGTCGTAGGGCTCAGGGGAGTTGAGCGGCACTTCGATGACGCGAAATCCGGCGGCATAAAGGACTTCGCCAATGGCGGCCGCTTCTTGCGGGCGCAGGCCACGCAGGATCGCGATCAGACCGTTTTGCGCCAGTGCTTGCTTGAGCATGTCAGACCTCCAGTCAGGTTTAACGGGATGGGTGTGCGGCGATCAGTCCGGCGGCGACCGCCAATTGCCACAACCCGCGTTCGGTGGCTTGTTCGGCCAGGGTCACATGGGTAAAACCGCAGGCGTCGAGGGCCCGGCTGTAGCGGGCACAGAGTTGGGAATTACCAATAAGGATGATTGAAGGCAGGTGAACGCTGTTGCGTCGGCGTCGCTGGACATTCGCCAGCGCAGACAGCTCATGGCCGATCAGCAGGCCGGACAAGTAATCCGGTTGGGCAGTGGCGCTGAGCTCACCGGTCAACCCGAGGCTGCGGGCGCTGAACAACGTCGACAACGGACCGATTTCACCCTCCGCCGACAGCGCCACTTGCACACCGCGATCAAACGCCTGGCCATCGAAGGACGCGCCCTTTTGCTGGGTACGCCCCAGAATGCTGTGTTTACTGAGCACGGCGAAGATCTCACCGGTCATGAAGGTATCGAAATGCACGATGCAACCGCCGGCCACTTCCACCCATTTCGAATGACTGCCCGGCAAGCCGATCAACAGATCACGGCCTTGCTCGATCGGTAGATTCTGCAAAACACCGAGCACCTGGGTTTCTTCGCCGCGCATTACGTTCGGCAAGCGCGAACGCTGAATCACCCCCGGCACGATGTGCACATCGACACCGCGAAGACTGCGAATGGCTTGTAGGGATGTTCCGAGATTGGCGACGTTTGCCGGTGTGTCGCAGTAGGCCGCTTCGCACCAGCCCTGGGCGCTGCCGACCATGCCACAGGCAATCACCGGCAAATCCGGCTGCGCGTCGAGCCAGTCACCGCACGCCTCATCGAAGGCCAGTTCAAAACCGTCGGCGCATGACTGGCCGTTGATGACTCGCGGCGTCCGGGGCAGTTGCATGATCCCGGACGACAGCGAACGCTGTTCCAGCACCTTGCCACCCGCGGCGAGTTTGTAAGCACGTAATGAGGTCGTCCCCCAATCGAGCGCGATCAATTGCGCCAGCATCGCTTCACCTGTTTGTTTTATTGGCAGTGAGTGAGCTGGACTATAAACCCGGATGCATAAATATCTCAATATATAAATATCACTCCCATATATTGGGACGATGACAAAAAAATATCGCAGCCTCTGACCACTCCTTCCTATCGAGGCAGGAGCCGCCGAAGGGCTGCGATATTTAGCAGGCCTTGCTGGAGATCAATTGCCCTCGGCAAACTCGCGCAACACCTTCCCATCCATCCGATACCGTACCCATTCTTCCTGCGGCTGCGCCCCCAACGACTTATAAAATTCGATCGCCGGTTTGTTCCAGTCCAGCACGCTCCACTCGAAGCGTCCGCAGTCATTGGCGCAGGCGATTTTGGCGAGGTGGCGCAGCAAGGTTTTGCCGGCGCCGCCACCGCGTTGCTGGGGGGTGATGTAGAGGTCTTCGAGGTACAGGCAATTGCTGCCGAGCCAGGTGGAATAGCTGAAGAAGAACACCGCGAAGCCAATCGGCAAGCCGTCGCGCAGGCAGATCAGGCCGTGGGCGGTGGCGCCTTCGCTGAACAGGCTGCGCTCGATGTCGGCGACGCTGGCGATGACTTCGTGACGGGCACGTTCGTAGTCGGCCAGTTCAGTGATGAACCCGAGGATTTGCGGTGCATCGCTGGGGGTCGCCGGGCGGATCTCGATCGTCATGGACGGGCCTTTGTCGAAAGTTGAAAACGCCATACTAAGTCGGCGCGCCACGCTCGTCACACTGGAAATGCAAAGCTGATCCATGGAGCATGTGTAGCAGCTGGCGAAGCCTGCGTTCGGCTGCGCAGCAGTCGTGAAATCAGACGGCAAACCGCGTGTTCAAGTTTCACGACTGCCTCGCAGCCGAACGCAGGCTTCGCCAGCTGCTACAGGGTTGCGTTGCTGACGAGAACGTTTTTCACTTAACAGGATGTTTATGACCACTGATGCTTTTGCACCGCTGCATACGCTCGCCACTGAGCTGCTACCCCACGCCCTGGAACCCTCGGAAGATGGCGCGCACGATCTGTCCCATCTGCAACGGGTGTGGCACAACGCGCGCACGCTTCATGCTGAAGAAGGTGGCGATCTTGAAGTGTTGCTGGCAGCGGTGCTTCTGCATGATTGCGTGGCCGTGGAGAAGAATTCGCCGTTGCGTTCACAGGCTTCACGCCTGGCCGCCGAGAAAGCATCTGTCGTGCTGACCGACATGGATTGGCCAAGTGCAAAAATCGGCGCAGTCGCCCACGCCATTGAAGCCCACAGCTTTTCCGCCAACATCGCCCCGACCTCGCTCGAAGCGAAAATCATGCAGGACGCCGACCGCATCGACTCCCTCGGCATGCTCGGCGTAGCGCGCACGTTCTATATCGCCGGGCGCATGGGCAGCGCGTTGTACGACCCGCAAGACCCGGAAGCGAAAGCGCGGAACTACGATGACAAGCGCTTTTGCCTCGATCACTTCCAGACCAAGTTGCTGCACCTGGCGGACGGTTTCCAGACGATTACCGGTCAGCAGCTGGCACGCGTCAGGCATGAACGCTTGAAGGATTTTATGACGCTGTTCAAGGAAGAAATCGGCCTCCCCTGACCGCATTACTCCGGCCCGCGCTAACCCTGGCATCGATAACCTCGGACCTAACAATATCGAGGTGCATGGTAGATAGAGGGTCAGCGTCTTTATCGGGTCAAGGAACCGCGTCATGTCTACCGCTACGCCCCACGTCTCAAGCAGATTGTTCGGCCTGTTTTGCCTCGCCAGTTATTTGCTGTCGCTGTCCTACGGCTCGACGTTTCTGTTGTCGCTGTTAATCGGTTCACGGGGCGGTAACGAACACGATGCCGGCAGTGTGATTTCAGCGGCGATGCTCAGTACGTTTGCGGCGGTAATTGTCTCCGGGCACCTGTCGGATTTGCTCGGCGCGGCGCGTTCGATTGCGCTGTTCGGCGTGTTGTTGGTGGCGGCCAGCCTGGGCTTCGCGCTGACGCCGGGGTTCGGCAATCTGTTGCTGTTTTTCGGACTGCTGCTGGGGCTGGGCTGGGGGGTGTTTTACACCTTGGGGCCGATAATCGTGGCGAGCCTGGTGACGCCCGCGCAACGCGCGAAATACTTTGCGCTGCTGTCGGGCAGCATGATGACCGGGATCGGCAGCGGGCCGCTGTTGGGGCGCGCGGCCAGTGCCCTCGGTTACCCCGTCACCGCCGCCTTTTACCTCGCCGCGTTGGCCAGCCTGATGGGTGTGTTGCTGTTTTGGCGGCTGCATTCGCAACTGAAAAAAACACCCTCGCCTACCGCCGCTGTCGCGCGCATTTCCTGGCGTGCGACGACTCAGGTGCTGTCGTCCAGGGCAGTGTTCCCGATCATCATGGTCGGCCTCGGCGGGTGCGTATTCGGCGGCCTGTCCAGCTTTCAAACCAGTTACGCAGCGTCTCGTTCACTGGATTACTCGCTGTTCTTTTTCGGCTTCATGGGTGCGGCGATCAGCAGCCGGATGTTGATCGCCGGGGTCGTGGTCAAGCGCGATCCGTTGCGCGCTTCGTGCCTGCTGTCGGCCGTGATGATGGGCTCGATTGTGCTGTTCGGCTTCGTGGTCGACAGCGGGGTCAGCTACGTGCTGGCGGCGATGATGCTCGGGGTCGGTTACGGGCTGACGTACTCGGTGATCAATGGCCTGGCGGCGAACGAAACGCCGCACGGCACCACTTCGCAATCGTTGTTACTGTTCAGCCTGTCGTACTTCATCGGTGTATTCGGCTTTCCGTTGCTGGCCGGGAAGATCATCGTCGAACACGGAATGACGACACTTCTACTCACAGTTCTCGCCGTAGGGCTGTTGAACTGGCTGATCACCGTGGGCCGCTTGATCTGGCGTCGGGTCGACAGCAGCAAATCGTTGCAACAGGCCTGAACCGTTCGTCGTTCATCAGGCACCAAACCAAATCGAGGGCGGACCAACATCAGGTAAGGACTCTAATTGAATGGAGACGACACCATGATCACGTCCCGCTTGACTGCCCTCGCTCTCGCCACGCTGCTGTCCTCTGCCGCTTTCGCGGCGACCACCGCCACCGGCACCGGCCCGACCAACCCGGTCGAAGGTCAAAAAAATCCGACCACCCAAGGTTCGCCCGGCATAAACACCAACGGTACGGGCGTCGACAGCAGCCTGCCTCCGTCCACGGGCACCGACCCACGGATTCAGGGCAACGACGCGGGCCGTCAAGGTGGAATGAACACGCCGGACACCCAGGCACCGGACAACGCCGGCGCCGGCACGGGCTCGAAAACCACCACCGGTGGCTCGGGTTCCGAAGGCGGCGCCAGCCAATAGTTCGCCCACGCGAGTTGCACCTATCCACATCCATGAAGAGGTAACCATGAACGTCGATAAAAACCTTGAGAAAGAAGTCCTGACCCGTCTGCTGCACGCCCATCCAGGTGGACTGGGCAAGGAGGTCCTGGACAATTACCGGGGGGAGAAAGTCGTGGCCAGCGCCCTCGCCACGCTGCAGGATCGCGGGCTGATTCAGCACGGGCATGTGACCTGCAACGAGGCCGGAGAGCACTCGCTGCAACTGCCGATCAAACTCAGCGCCGCTGGGGTTGAGGCGGCGCGCAAGCTGGACGTTTAGCCAGATGAATCAGGTCGCAGTCGTGTGCGGCTGCGACCGTTTGAGCGACTCTACACGTAGCAGGAGAAATCCCATGCCTCGTGGAAGCAAAGACAAATACACCGCCGAGCAGAAGCGCAAGGTTGGGTAAATCCAGGATCTCTGGTGTTTTTAAGGGCCCTTTGCGGGCAAGCCCGCTCCCACACTGGACTTGCGAACGATACAAATCCCCTGTGGGAGCGAGCCTGCTCGCGATGGCGGAATGTCAGGCGCCGAAAGTCTCGCGGATTAACACATCCACCTCAGCAACCCCAGGCGAAGTCGCCGGCCCCCACCGAGTGACCGCCAGCGCCGCAGCCGCATTCGCCCGCCGTGCCGCTTCACTCGCCGACAACCCTCGCGCCAACCCGGCCAGAAACACCCCGGCATGGGCATCGCCGGCACCATTGCTATCCACCGCCTCAACCTTGAAACCGGGCACATGTTCTCGGTCGCCGCACTGACTTATCCAGCACCCTTGCGGCCCATCGCGCACCACCATCAACACCTCGGCCGGCAGATGGTGGGTCAGCCTGTCCAGCGCCTCGGCAATGTCCGACGCCCCGGTAAACCGTAGCGCCTCGACACTGTTACTGGTCCACAAATCAATGCGCGGCAACATTGCCTGCATCAATGGCGCGTCCGGCGAGTCCACCAACGGACCGGGATCGAATACCACGTTGATCGCTTTCGGCAAACCCAGCACCCAGTCCACCAGCGCCTGAGCCTTGCCGACATGCAGCAGGCTGTAGCCGCTGACATAAACGTAGTCGCCCACCTCGGCCGGCACGCTCGCCAGGTCCTCGGCAGTCAATTCGCCCTCGGCGCCGATGTAGGAAATGAAACTGCGCTCGGCCGACGCATCGGTCACCGCAACGCACAACCCCGTATCCCGTTCGGCCTTGTGTG
Organism: Pseudomonas sp. LBUM1669; assembly: GCF_059695705.1. NCBI lineage: Bacteria > Pseudomonadati > Pseudomonadota > Gammaproteobacteria > Pseudomonadales > Pseudomonadaceae > Pseudomonas > Pseudomonas sp. LBUM1669. Next base: position 4,601,228 of record NZ_CP166784.1, read on the forward strand.
CGATGCCTATCCGGATGCCCTCGGTCTTCATTGCCTCACGGGCCAGGTCGCCGAAACGACCCGTGCCGTGCCGGCCCAGGTAAACCACCGGCAAGCCATTACGCTGGGCCGCGGCCATCACATTGAAGCCGCCGCCAGCTTCGAAACTGGCGGATTTCGCCAGCACGTCGCCGCCCGGCTGAGGCAGTTTGTCCACGGCCATGACCAGGTCGATGATGACCTGGCCGGTATGCAGCAACCTAGGCATGAGCATTCTCGACTTGCGCGGCGCGACGATCCTTCGCCCCACCGAGTACCCAATACATTCCGCCGGCCACCAGGAACGTCACGATCCAGCCCAGACCGTTGTGGCCCAGCCACGAATCAGACAGGAAACCGCGGAACCACACGGTTTGTTCGGTGGTGCCAATGGTGGTGAAGCTAAAGCCCAGCACGATCGCCAGCGCCCACGCGCCAAACGCGCGCCATTCGATACCGCCGTTGTACCAATAGGCACTGCTCGGACTGACGTCCAGCAAGTCTTTGGGGCTGTAGTAATGACGATGAATCAGGTCGACGACGAAGATCCCGACCCACGCCGTGATAGGCACCGCCAGCAGCGAAATGAACGTAATGAACGGCCCGTAGAAGCTGTCGGCGATCAGCATGAAGTAGATCGAACCAGCGAAGATCGCGACGATGTCGACGACCACGGCGTAGACGCGCTTGACCTTCAAGCCGAGGGTCAACGTGGTCAAACCGGCGGAATACACCGACAGGTTGTTCGACAGCAGCAGCCCGCCGAACGCGGTGATCAGGTACGGCACGGCCATCCAGGTCGGCAGCATGTCGCGGATCGCAATGATCGGGTCAGTGGCCGCCGCCAGGTCGTTGTTGCCCACCGACAGCAGGCCGCCGAGGGTGATCAGCAGCACCAGCGGAATCCCCGCACCGAAGGCCGCCGACGCGACCAGGCGCACGGCTTTGACGCTGCGGTGCTGATAGCGCGACATGTCGGCGCCGGCGTTGGCCCAACCGATCCCGGTGCCGGCAGCCATGGTGCCGACGCCGATGATCATCGCGCTCAAAGGCGCAGGCGTGGCGTTGAACACCGCGCTCCAGTCGATGGTGGCGCAAAGGAAGCCGCCGACCAGAATGTTCAGCGCACCGAACACATAAGTCGCCCACTTCTGGATCACCAGCAAGGTGGCGTGGCCGAGGCCGGACACCGACAGGGTCAGCAAAACGAAAATCGCGATGAAGACCAGGGTCAGTACCGGCGCGCTTTTAGCTTCCACCGGCGAACCGAACAGGATCGAGCACAGCGACAGCAGCACGAAGGCGGCAGTGGTGGTGTTGACGGTTTCCCAGCCCAGCCGCGACATCAGCGAGACCAGGGTCGGGCCGATGTTGCCGCGCACCCCGAAGATGGCGCGCGACAGGGTCAGGCTCGGTGCGCGCCCACGGCGACCGGCGATGGAGATGATCCCGACCACCGCGAAAGAACCTGCCGCGCCGAGGATCGCGACGATGATCGCCTGCCAGATCGCCAACCCGCGAAACGCCACCAGCGTGGCACCCAGCGGCAGGCCGAGGATGGAAATATTGGCCGCGAACCAGACCCAGAACAGTTGCAGCGGATGACCGTTGCACTCCGCTTCCGGCACCGGTTCGATGCCGCGGGTTTCCAGTTGCCCGGCGATTTGCCCGGCGTTCGATGAACTCATGAAAAATGCTCCTGTTGCCTTTGTTGTGGTTGTGGGCAATGACGGAAGACGAAACTACATCCCGGCGATCCTGGCCGTATTCGTGCTTTCCATTGCGGGGTTATCAATTCGAATAGGCGGTGCGCCCATCGCGAGCAGGCTCGCTCCCACAGGTACCGTGCGGCTTGCACTATCCCTGTAGGAGCGAGCCTGCTCGCGAAGAGGTCAGTCCAGTCAGCGCAAGGCTAGGAGCCCTTTTACCAAAGGCTCCAGTTCCAGATCATTAACGGCTTTGACCTTCTCGATCATCGCCACCGGCCAACTCCCAAGCCCCAGGCAGGCCCCGAGCATGGCGCCGAGAATCGCCGCGATGGTATCGGTGTCACCGCCCAGGCTCGCGGCCATGCACAGCGCTTCGAAGGCGTTCATTTCACCGACGGCCACTTGTTGGGCCAGGGCAAACGAGACCACCACCGATTCCTGCGAAGCCACTGACGTGCCGATCACGTCGTACAGCAAATCCGCCAGCAACGCTTTGTCACTGTCGACGCTGATGGTCCGCGCCCAGCTGATGCGCGAGGCAATCCGTCCGCCCGCCACCCAGTGGCCATGGCTTTCAGCTTGTTGGGCGATCTGCTGGCCGAGGTTCAACGCCTCGCCCAGGTCCATGCCGTTGATGCCGGCCGAGACTACCGCCGCCACCGCCGCCGCACTGGAAATTCCCAGCGTGGTGTTGTGGGTGACCTGGCAGGCTTGCACCACGGCGCCGATAAAATGTACAGGGTGGGCGACATCCGCGGCGATTCCCACTGGCGTGATGCGCATCGCCGCGCCGTTGGTGGTGCCGTAGCGGCCCGCCTCTTCCGGCGAGTGACCGGCGAGGATCATCTCGATCGCCCGTTTGGTCGAGGGCCCGAGCAAGTCCTGCGAGCCCTTGGCCTGCATCCCGGCTTCCCATTCGATCAGCCGCTGAGCGAGCACCGCCGGTTCGATCCGGCCCTTACCGTCAACCAACAACTGACCGACCAGAATCGCCTGCTCGGTGTCGTCGGTGATCGAGCCCCTGGGCATATTCGCCGCAATCGGTTGATCAGGACCGGCGTCCTGCAGATCGCTGATCGCACCGAAGCGCGTCTTGACCTCGGCGCGGCTCAGGGATTGAGTCGGCATGCCCAGCGCATCGCCCAGAGCAAGTCCATAGAACGCGCCGAGCGCGCGGTCGAGCGCGGTCATTTCGATTCGCCAAACTGCAGGTGCAGGCGAAAGTGCACCGGGTCGAGCAGGCTTTCGACCTGTTCCATAAAGCGGTTTTGCCGGTCGTAGGTAGTGCGCAAGGCTTTGAGGAAGACGGTGCCGACCGGGCGCCCGAGCAACTCGGCGTCTTCAGCGTTCAAGGGTTCTGCGCCGATCCATTGATCGCCGCGTTCGCCGATGTAGCCATAAGCGGCCAGGGTGATGGTCAGGGAGTTGTCGATCAGGCCGACCCGCGGCAGGCTTTCCAGGCCTCCGGTGGCGGGCATCAATGAGCGCTCGAGGGACACCAGCTTGCCGTCGGTGGAGCGCCGGCGCCGGTCGAGGGTGATGAACTGGTCGGTGCCGAAACGCGGCAGCAGATCAGGCCGCGTAACGGCCTCCAGCCGCAGCACTTCGGTATTGATCAGCGCCCCGCTGTCGGCCAGCGCTTGCGCCCAGCCGCTGCGTTGATCGAGCACCACACCGTCGAAGGTGACGATGGAGCCCACACCGCTTTGGGTGGCGATGTAGTTGCGTCGTTTCAACTCGGCCAGGGCCTCACGCAGCGTGCCGCGGCTGACTTTGAATTCTTGAGCCAATTGATGCTCGCCCGGCAACAGAAAGCCGTCCTCCATGAGGCCGCTTTCGATGCGCCGGATGAGTTCGTCGACCACCCGTTGTTTCTTGTCAAATCGTACCTGTCTAATCATGTACAAAGTGATAACCGAAACGGGGTATTTCGAGCAAGGGATATTTCAGGGAGGTGACGGGAGGGTGTGGATGTTCGCTAAAGCGGGGGGGAATCAGATGCATTGCTTTCGCGGGCAAGCCTCGCTACTACAGGTTACCTGTCAGCCGCATAATCCGGGTACGACATAAAACCTGTAGGAGCGAGGCTTGCCCGCGAAGACGTCAGCCCAAACAGCGCAAATCTCAGCGTTGTTTGAGGCGGTCGATGACGACGGCCAACAGCAGGATCGAACCGCGGATCACGTACTGATAGAAGGTGTCGATGTTCTTCAGGTTCATCGCATTCTCGATAATCGCCAGAATCAACACCCCGGCAATCACGTGCCGGATCATGCCAATCCCGCCGCTCAACGACACGCCACCCAACACGCAAGCCGAAATCACCGTCAGCTCAAAACCCTGGCCGATCATTGGCTGACCCGAGGTCATGCGCGACGCCAGGATCACCCCGGCCAACGCCCCAATCACCCCATGCACGGCAAAGATAATGATCTTGGTCCGGTCAACGTTCACCCCAGCCAGCAACGCCGCTTCCTGGTTGCCGCCGATTGCCATGGTGTTGCGCCCGTAGGTGGTGTAATTCAGCAGCCAGCCGAAAAACAGGAAGCACACGATGGTGATCAGGATCGGCACTGGCACGCCGAACAACTGGCCGTTACCGAAAACGAAGAAGGACTCCTGCGACACGCCGACCGCTTTGCCATTGGCAAAAATGTAAGCCAGGCCACGAACGATCTGCATGGTCGCCAAGGTGGTAATCAACGCGTTGACCCGAAGCTTGGCGATCACGATGCCGTTGATCAGCCCGACAATCAGCCCCATCACCAGCGCGGCACTCACGCCGAGAAACACGCTGTCGGTGTCGCGCATCACTACCGCCGCGACCACGCCGGCACAGGCAATCACCGAACCCACCGACAAGTCAAAGTGCCCAGACGCCAGGCAATACAGCATGGTGCAGGCCGCGATCCCGGTCGTCGAAATCGCCAGGCCCAGGCCGCGCATGTTCAGCGGCGACAGGAAGTTGTCGATCAGCAGCGTACACAGCACGAAGATCCCGACGGCCGCCAGCAACATCACCCAGTCATCGAGAAAGCGCCGCAGGTCCAGAGGTTTGCGCGTAGTGGGCAGAGCGTTGTTTTGGATGGTCATAGTCACCTCTCAGTTCGCCACGCCGTCAGCGCGTTGGCGTGGCAAAGCCAGTTGCAGCAGGTTGGATTCATTGGCCTGCGCGCGAGACAACTCGCCGCGCATCGCGCCTTCGCAGAGCACCAGGATGCGGTCGGAAATACCCATCACTTCCATCAGGTCGCTGGACACCACGATCACCGCGATGCCGCTGGCTGCCAGGTTATGGATGATCTGGTAGATCTCGGCCTTGGCACCGATGTCGATGCCGCGTGTCGGTTCATCGAGCAACAGGACTTTCATCGGCATCGACAGCCAGCGGCCGAGAATGGCCTTCTGCTGATTGCCGCCGGACAGGTACATGATTTTCTGCTCGGCGCTGGGCGTCTTCACTTTCAGCGCCTTGATCTGCTTGTCGGCGTTGCCCTTCTCCCACAAGCCGCGCAACAGGCAACCGAACGTGGAATGGGCGCCGCGCGCGCTGATGTTGATGTTCTCGGCGACGCTGGCCAGCGGCAGGATGCCCTCCTTCTTGCGGTCTTCGGGGCACAACAGGATGCCTGCCGCGATGGCATCGCGGGGGGGAGCGCAGTTTCACCTCATGACCGCGAAGCTCCAGGCGTCCGGCGGTATTGCGCGTCAGCCCGCTGAGCATCCGGAACAGCTCGGTACGACCGGCGCCCACCAGGCCGAACAGCCCGAGAATCTCGCCCTTGTGCACCTCAAAGCTCACCGGTTCACGCAGTCCCGGCCCCATCAGACCATCAACCTTGAGCGCCACCGCGCCACGCTGACGGCTGCGGTAATCGTAGATGTCCTGAATGTCGCGGCCGACCATGCACGTCACCAACTGGTCATGGGTCAGCTCGCTCATGTCCTCGAAGGTGCGCACGTAGCGACCGTCCTTGAACACCGTCACCGCGTTGCAGATGCGGAACACTTCTTCCATGCGGTGAGAGACGTAGAGCACCACTTTTCCTTCGTCGCGCAAGCGCCCGATGATCGCCATCAAGCGATCGATTTCCCGCGCCGACAGGCTGCTGGTGGGTTCGTCGAAGGCAATCACATGCGCGCCACGGGACAGCGCCTTGGCGATTTCCACCAGCTGTCGCTGACCGAGGGACAGGCGCCCTACTTTCTCTTGCGGATCGATTTCATCGGCCAGGCCCTTTAGGCAGGCCAGCGCTTGCTGCCGCAACGCGCCACGATTGATCAGGCCGAAACTGGCCGGCAGATGACCGAGGAACAGGTTCTCCGCCACGGTCATTTCCGGGACCAGGTGCAGCTCTTGGTGGATCACCGCCACCCGGCTGGCGATGCTGTCGGCGGTGGACTTGAAGACCATCGTCTGCTCGCCGATCTGCAGGTCGCCGCTGCTCGGCGTGTAGGCGCCGCCGAGGATTTTCAATAGAGTCGACTTGCCGGCGCCGTTCTCGCCCATCAAGGCGTGAACCTGCCCGGGACGCGCGACGAAGCTGATGCCATCCAGCGCCTTCACCCCGGGAAAAGTCTTGCCGATCCCGTTGAAGCGCAGGCTGCCGCCGACGCTGTGCTCATGTGTCTGTACTTGCGCGTGCATAAAACCACCTCATCACACAGATCAGACGGCCCCGTCGCCAGGGCCGCCGATGAAATCAACCGGCCCTCAGTTCCACAGGCCGATCTTTTCCAGTTCCTGCTTGAAGTTCTCGCGAGTGATCAGCGTCACGTCGTCCATCGCGGTGTACTTCGGTGGTTCTTTGCCGGTGGTGACCCACTCGAACATCATGCTCGCTGTGTTGTAGCCCTCGATGTGCGGGCTTGGCAGCATCGAGCCGAAGAAACCGCTGTTGGCTTTTTTCAATTCGCCGATGGCGTCGGTGCCGTTGATGCCGATGCCGATCACGTTGGCTGCGGCAAAACCGGCGCTCTCGGTGGCGCGCACGCCGCCCAGCACGGTGTTGTCGTTCATGCCGCCAATGATCAGGTTTTTCGCCGCGCCCGGCAGTTTCACCAGGGCCGAGTTGGTGGCGTCCATGCTGCCTGGCACGTCGAGGGTTTTCAGGGCCGAGAACAGGATGTGGTCTTTCGGCATCCCGGCGTCTTCCAGCGCTTTGACCGAACCGTCGGTGCGCTTCTTGCCGGTGTCGAGTTCATTAAAGGTGTTGATAACCGCGTAGGTGTCTTTCCAGTCCCAGCCGCGTTTTTTCGCTTCCGTAGCCATCGCTGCGCCCTGCTTCTGGCCGACTTCGAACGCGGCCATGCCGAGGTACGGAACGTCTTCCATGAACTTGCCATTGGCATCGACGAAACGGTCATCGACGGCGATGACTTTCAAACCATTGAGCTTGGCCTTGGCCATGATGGCCGGGCCGAGGGAGACGTCCGGCGGGCAGATCACGAAGCCCTTGGCGCCGTTGGCGGCGAGGCTGTCGATGGCCGAGAGGGTTTTCTCGCCGTCCGGCACGGCGATCTTGATGACGGTGAAGCCTTTCTCTTTCCCGGCCTTTTCGGCGAATGCCCACTCAGTCTGGAACCAGGGCTCTTCCGCCTGCTTGACCAGAAAGCCGATTTTCACTTCCTCAGCCGCCAGCAGCGTACTGCTCAGGCTGACCGCAGTGACCGCCAAAGCGGCACAGCACAGGGAACGGATCCCACGACGACGATTCATAAGCTGACTCCTTGTTATTTTTTTTGAGCGTTATTTGAAAGCCGCTACTGCAAATAGTCATATCGTATGATGATTGGATTTCAAACGGAGTTCCGCGTCTGAAAGTCGTTTGGCTCAGTCGTGATACATGACCGAGCGACCACCATCGATGGTGATGCACGAGGCATTGATGAACGGCGCTTCATCGCTGGCCAGGAAGACGGCAGTCATGGCCACTTCCATCGGTTGCCCGATACGGCGCGGCGGATGCAGGTCGAAAGCCCGTTGACGTTCAGCATGGGGGTCGGCAAAACCGTTCCAGTAATCGACGTTCAATTGGGTTTCGATGTAGCCCGGCGCGATCGCATTCACGCGAATGCCCTTGGCCGCATATTCGATGCCCAGCGCGCGGGTCAGCCCGAGCAAGCCGTGCTTGGCCACCGGGTACGGGAAGCAGCCCGGGATGATGTGGGTGGAATGGGTCGAGGCGATGTTGATGATGCTGCCGATGCCCTGCTCGATCATTTGCGGCAGCACCGCTTTGCAGCCGTACCACGCGCCGTCGAGGTCGATGGCGAAGCAGCGATGCCAGTCTTCTTCGGTCATTTCCAGTGGATCACGGAACACGTTGATCCCGGCGCAGTTGACCAATACGTCGATCCGGCCGTGACGTTCGACTGCCAACCTGGCCATCGCGTGCAGGTCTTGTTGCCGAGAGACGTCGGCCTTGATCGCCTGAACATCAAAGCCTTTGTCCCGCCAGTGCGCCGCGACTTTCTCGACTTTTTCGGCCTGGACATCGCTGATGATCAGCTTGGCCTGCTGCGACGCGAACGTGGCGACGATGGCCTCGCCGATGCCTTGCGCAGCGCCGGTCAGCAGCACGACCTTGTTTTTCAGGCGCTCGCCTTTAGGCGGTTCGGACACGGCTGGCAAGGAAAGAGGCTCAGCCATGGATCAAGCCCCCTTTTGCAGGCACGACAAAAGACGGGCATCTGTCGATGTCCGGTCAAAAGTCATTTTGAAAAATCGCTGCATCACTTCACCTGTTTTGTTTTTTTAAGTGTGAGTGCGTGTAACTGATGGCCGACTATAAACCCGACCACCAAATAATCTCAATATATAATTTTACATCCCATATTATGGGATTTTATCCGGCGAAGCGTGTGCAGGGTTTTCCCGGTACATCGACGCGAATCGACAGCAGCGCACCGTCCAGCGGGTGGTTAAGCGGGCTCGCGGCGCTGGTGATGTACAGGGTTTTCAAGTCTTCGCCGCCAAACACGCAACTGGTGGGGCGGCTGACCGGCAGTTCGATCACGCGGTCGACATAGCCATCCGGGGTCAGCCTGATCAGGCAGCTTCCGTCCCAGCGGGCGTTCCAGATGAAACCCTCGGCATCCATCGCCGAGCCATCCGGTCCGCCCCGATCATGGGGACCGAACCAGACATACGCGGTGTCCAGGTTGCCATCGGTGTGGACGAAATATCGGTACAAGGTTTTGTCCATGCTGTCGGCGAAAAACAGCGTGGTCTCGTCCTCGCTCCACAGCAACGTGTTGGGAATGCCCAGCCCGCGAAGCAGCGGCGTGACCCGCGCGTCGCGGTCGATGCGAAACAGGCCGCCGGAACGACGCACGACGGGCATGTCTTCACCATTTTCGCCGATGTTGTTTTGCATGGTGCCAAGCCAGAGCCGCCCCTGCGCATCGCAGCGGGCTTCGTTGGCGCGATTACCGGGTTGCGGGTCGGCGACGCAGAGCAAGGTCAGGCGCGGTTCGAGCCCTGGTGAATCAAGGTCCAGCCGATAGACGCCGCTGCTCAACGTCACCAGCGCATCGCCGCTTTCGCAGGGGATGAACGCGGAGACATGTTCCGGCATTTCCCAGATCTGCACGTTGGCGCCGATCAGCCGCAGGGCTTGCTTGCCGGCGATGTCCACCCAGTACAGCGCTTGGGTCGGCACATCCCAGAACGGCCCTTCGCCGAGTTGTGCACGGTGTCCGGTAACCGCATTCCACGTCATGAAACCTCCTGCTTTTTGCTTTATGTGGGAGTGAGCCTGCTCGCGATGGCGGTGTGTCAGGCAACTCAGTCGCTGAATGCTAAACCGCTTTCGCGAGCAGCCTCGCTCCCACAGGGTTCTTTATTGTCAGCTGGCTTTTTTGTCGGCCATGACTTTCGGGTAGAAGCGTTTGATCGCCAGGTCAGCGTTATCGATCAGGGTCATGCAGGCCCAGACACCGCGCGCGGCATCCCGGGCGGCGATGGCGTCGGCCATGTCTTTGTGAATCGGCAGCGTGCGGCGCAATTCGTCCGGGTCGGCGGCGGACACTTCAAAAGAAACAGCCAACAGCGCACCGAGGGCCGGGACCATTTGTTCGATGAACTGATTGTGGCTGGCGGCGAGAATGCACTCGTGGAAGATCTGGTCGGCGCGGTTGTAATCGACGCCGCTGTCCACCGCCCGTTCCAACGCGTTGTAAGCCTGGAGAATCGCTTGCACCTGTTCGACCGTAGCGCGCTCGCACGCCCAGCGCACGGCCATCGGTTCGATGGTGCGGCGCAGGTCGAGCAGGTCGTCGACGAAGTTTTCCGGCAAGCCGCTGCGCGACAGCCAGCCCACGACTTGCGGATCGAAGAGGTTCCAGCGTCGCACCGGCAGTACCCGCGTGCCGACCTTCGGCCCGACTTCGAGCATGCCTTTGGCGACCAGGGTTTTGATGGCTTCGCGGATGACCGTGCGACTGACACCGAGCTGCTCACCCAGATCGGCTTCGACCTTGATGGTTTCACCGGGTTTGACTTGGCCTGCGGCTATCCAGCAACCCAGCCAATCGACGGTCGACGCATGAAAACTGCTGGACATGGGCACCTCGATGCAGGAACGGCACAAAGCCGTTCGCGATGGGCCTCACGCTAATCATCATACGATTGACTGTCAATTTGAATTTTGCAAGCGTGCCTGACGAGCGATTTGAACGAATCTACTTTGTGACCTACGGTTAGACGCGACAGATCAAGCAGTCAATAGCATCTGTTCCACTAGAATCCGCTATCGACAGGTATAAGCATGAACATGGATGCGTCTACGCAATACCCGATTGTTTTGGTCCACGGCCTTTTCGGTTTCGATAAAATCGCCGGTTACCCCTACTTCTTCGAGATCAAGGAAGCGTTGGAACACGCAGGCGCGAAGGTGTTTGCCGTTAACATTCCAGCAGTTAACGGCAACGAGGAGCGAGGTGAAAAACTGCTCGTCCACGTCAACCGCATTTTGCAGGAAACGGGAGCCGCCAAGGTCAATCTGATCGGCCATAGCCAAGGCCCACTGGCCGCACGCTACATTGCGGCGCTACACCCGGAAAAGGTCGCGTCAGTCACGTCGGTCAGTTGCCCCAATCATGGCTCCGAGATTGCCGACCAATTGCATAAGGCGCTGACGCCTGGAGAGCTGCCCGAAGCGGTCGTACTTGCCCTGTTCAAGGCAGTCGGCACTTTCATTTCGTTGATCAGCGGCCACCCGGAAAACCCTCAGGACGCTCAAGCAGCTTTCGAATCCCTGACCAGCGCGGGATTGGCCGCCTTCAATCGCAAGTACCCGCAAGGGGTGCCGAAACAATGGGGCGGGGAAGGCAATGAAATTGAAAACGGCGTGTACTACTACTCCTGGAGCGGGATCGTACAAAACTTCCAAAGCCTGCAACCTCTCGATCCGTCCCACTTGAACTGTATCGTGCTGTCGAAGTTATTTTACAAAGAGAAAAACGCCAACGACGGGCTGGTCGGTCAATACAGCTCGCACTTGGGGAAAGTGATTCGCTCGGATTACCCGATGGACCACTTTGATGCAGTCAATCAGATTGCAGGGATCGACAGCTGGAATGTGAACCCGGTCAAGCACTACCTTGACCATGCGGCTCGGCTCAAGAGCAAAGGCTTGTAACCCCCAATGACAACGGCCCGCTTGATAGCGGGCCGTTTTCCAGAGCACTGCGCGTTACGGCTCCAGGCCGATGGGGAAGAATTCTCCGCCGCTCCACACGCCCAGCCAACGCTGCCCTTCGATCTCACGGGTCACCGCCAGCTCCACCAGTTGGTAGAACACATTGCGATGGATCAGGGCTTCGAGGTTGGTGCGCACATGCACGTAGGGTGCTGGCTCTTGCGTGACCGGGTCGATCACCACGCGGATCGGGTGTTCGGTGCCGGCGTCCGTGGTCTCGTCGACATTGGTGGTGAAGCGCAAGACTTGTGCTTCGCCCTCGCCTTCCACGTCCACGGCAATCGCCACGAACGGCGCATCATCGACCTTGATGCCCACCTTCTCGACCGGCGTGATCAGGAAATAATCATCGCCATCTCGGCGAATGATGGTGGAGAACAGCTTGACCATCGGCTTACGCCCGATCGGCGTCCCCAGGTAGTACCAGGTGCCGTCGCGGGCGATGCGCATGTCGATGTCGCCACAGAAGTCAGGGTTCCACAGGTGGACCGGCGGCAAGCCTTTGGTTTTGGGGATTTGCCCCAACAAGTCGTTGGCTTTTTGCGGGCCACTCATGGCGTTCTCCTTGGATTACTGGTCGCTGAGACCAATCAGGCTGCGCGCGTATTGCTCAAGCGGCGGGCCAATCAGGTCTTGTGGCTTGTTATCGTGGAACGTCAGTAAACCGCCACGACTCTTGATACGTGCAGTATCAATCAAATACTGGGTGCTGGTCTCGATCAACATGATCTGAATCACGCCGCTGTCGATGCCGAGGCGATCCACGTATTCCTGATCGAGCCATTCGTCCGAGTTACCGATACGGTCATCCGCCTTGGCGAACCGAGTGTAAAGCAGGTAGTGGGCTCCGGCGGCGCGAGCTTCCCCCATGGCCTGATCGAGGCCTTCGGGGGTGCGCGCGCGGCGGACCATCGGGAAGTATTCGATAAAACCGTTGTAGGCTTCTTCAGCGACCACGTTAGGTCGTGGATAAGCACTGCCCGGCGGCGCGAAGGCACCTTGGGCGATGTAGATAAACGAGTCCGGCTGGATGCGCAGGTTATTCACCCGACGACTGTCGCTGTGATCCAGCAGCCCTGCATCGCTCATGTGGTAGCGAGTCCCTTCAGCCATATCGCTGACATTCATGCAGCCACCAAGCACCAAAACGGCCAGCAGCAAAACCAGGCTACGCATCCTACCCTCCAGAGGCCGGTGACGGAAAACCGGCGAATGGCCATTGGATGCAGCTTCCGCGCCAGCTCGGCAAACATCTGCGCCTGACAGATTGCATTCGCGACCCGACTTGCCCGCGAAGAGGCCGGATCAGCCGCCAATAATCTTCATGATGGTCGCACCACCCGAGAACGCCACTTCCTGCTTGTCCCCCAAGGCTTTCACCAGAAGACGCTGCAACGCCGGCAAGGCCTGATGACGAGGCTTGTCCAAGAGGTCACCCACATAGTGTCGATTGCTCGACGACAAACAGCCATGCAGCCAACCGGTAGATGACAATCGAAGACGCGAGCAAGTGCGGCAGAATGGAACGCTTTCATTGGCGATCACGCCGAAGTGCCCCAGCCCCGGTATTTCGTAGCGCACCGCAGTGGCATCGACCGGCGCATCGGCCTGCAGATACTCATAACGCTCGCCGATCAGGCTCAACAACTGCTGAAGGCTGACGAACTGCTGCAGGAAGGCGTTGTTGTCGCTAGCCAGGTGACCCATGCGCATCAGCTCGATGAAGCGCAATTCATAACCACGTTCCAGGCAGTAATCGAGCAGCGGCATCACCTGGTCGAGGTTCTGGCCGCGCAAGGGCACCATATTGACCTTGATTTTAAGGCCGGCGGCCTTGGACTGATCCATACCGTCGAGCACGGTCGCCAGATCGCCGCCACGGGCAATGCTGCGGAACGCGCTGGCATCCAGGGTATCGAGGGAAACGTTGATGCGACGGATGCCGGCGTCCACCAGCAACGGCAGCTTTTTCGCCAGCAGTTGACCATTGGTGGTCAGGCTTATGTCTTCCAGGCCCATCTTGCCGACAGCGGTCATGAAGGCTTCGAGCTTAGGGCTGACCAGCGGCTCGCCACCGGTGATGCGCAAGCGCTCTATGCCCGCTGCTTCGATCAGATACGCCACGCCGCGCGCCATGGCCTCGGCCGACAATTCATCCTGCGCAGCCACCAGCCGCTTGCCGTTGGGCACGCAGTAGGTACACGCGTAATTGCAGGCTGAGGTCAGGCTGATCCGCAAATTGCGGAAACGCCTGCCTTGACGGTCAACGATCATGGAGCACTCCGGCGAAAGGAATTTGAACGCGTAAAACTTGACTCACAAATCAAGTTTTAGCAAGTCCCATGCCTGAGTATATTCCTGAGGTACTGCGCCATATAGCGAAATCATGGCGCAATAAGGCAACTGAATGGTTCAGCTGCTCGGGGTGTCGGTATCGCGCTTGCGCTTGTTGCCCATGCGCACGCCGATATCCATCAGGAACTGGAAGAAACCTTCCTGATCTTCCAGCACATTGCTCCAGAACGGCGAGTGATACAGCGCCACGGCACCATGCACCAACGCCCAGGACGCGCAGTAATGGAAGTAAGGGGGTACGTCTTCCAGCTTGCCTTCGCTGATCCGGCCCTTGATCAGCAAGGTCAGGCGCTCGAAGTTTGAGGCGCGGATCTTGTGCAGTTCCTCGACCATCTCCGGCACCTGGTTGCCCTTGACCACCTTCTCTTCCAGGCGATCGAACAAGCGATAGCGTTGCGGGTCGCGCATGCGGAATTCGAAGTAGGCCCGGGACAGGGCTTCCTTGTCCTTGTCGACATCAGCCGAATGCAACAGCTCGTTCAGATCACGCTCGTAGTCGAGCATCAGGCGCAGATAGATCTCCGCCTTGGATTTGAAATGCTTGTAGATCGTGCCTTTGCCGATACCGACGGCATCAGCAATCATCTCGACGGTGACACTGTCTTCACCTTGGTCGAGGAACAGCTTGAGCGCGGTATCGAGAATTTCTTGCTCGCGGCGACGAAACTCACGGACCTTACGAGGTTCTTTATGCATAAGAAAAGGTCTGTAGGGGTCAAAATTCGAAGCCGCGTATTATGCCTAACTTGCGCCAAAATGCACGGATCATCCGACCATATCTGTGTTTCTTGATGATTTGACGCTGGGTCGCCTGCTGATGAGAACTCTTCCGAAGCGGCCGTATTCCAAAATTGTTTAAAAACCGGGGCCGGTAAACTGGACTCGGCGCAATACTGATCAATACTTGAAATGTCGGCGGGGCATCTCCCCCAAGTGTCGCGTCGATATAGGTACCAACGGACCGCGTGCCTTTGTTTTACTCCTAATGGTCTTAACCCGGATTCACCCCCCAGAACCCGGGTTTTTTTTGCCTGCGATTCAGCCTTTCACATGCGCCAGCGGAAACAGGCGCTTGAAGTTTTCAGTGGTCTGCTCGGCGAATCGCTCATAAGACTCACCACGCAACATTGCCAGAAACTCCGCAACCTCGCGCACGTACTGCGGCAGGTTGGGTTTGCCGCGATAAGGGATCGGAGCCAGGTACGGCGAGTCGGTTTCCACCAGCAATCGATCAGCCGGCACTTTGCTGGCGACATCACGCAGCGCATCGGCATTGCGAAAAGTGACAATGCCGGACAGGGAAATGTAATAGCCCATATCCAACGCAGCCTTGGCCATGTCCCAGTCTTCCGTGAAGCAATGCAACACGCCCGCCTGAGGCAACGCAGCCTCGCGCAGCAAATTCAACGTATCAGCACGGGCGCCACGGGTGTGGATGATCACCGGTTTGCCTGTTTGCTGAGCGGCCTGCAGGTGCAAACGAAACGACGCCTGCTGCAACTCTGCCGCTTCCGGCTCGTAGTGATAATCCAGACCGGTTTCACCGATGGCCACGACACGGGGGTGATTGAGCTCACGCAACAACCAATCCAGCGCCGGCGCGGCCCCCGGCTGTACATCCAACGGATGCACGCCCACTGAACAGTCGACGTCGTCATAACGTTCGGCCAGGGCTTTGACATCCGCGGCATTTTCGACGCTGACGCCGATACATAAAAAGTGCCCTACCCCGCGCTGCCGGGCCGCATCAAGCGCGGCATCCAGGGAGCCGTCGTGGGCGGCGAGGTCAAGACGATCGAGGTGACAATGGGAATCTACGAGCATAAAAGGGCTGCAACTACATCGTATGAGTGGGACGGTCGGACTTCAGGGCTCCGGCCAGATGGGTTTCGATTCGACTGCGCGCAGTGTTGTCGCCGTCGTTGAATTGTACGCCGACCCCGGCAGCCCGATTGCCCTGCGCACCTTTGGGGGTAATCCAGGTAACCTTTCCAGCGACCGGAATCTTCTCGGCTTCATCCATCAGGTTCAGCAGCATGAACACCTCATCGCCCAACTTGTAGCTTTTGTTGGTCGGGATAAACAGGCCACCGTTCTTGATGAACGGCATATAGGCCGCATAAAGCACCGACTTGTCCTTGATGCTCAGGGACAAAATGCCGTTGCGCGGCCCCGGGTTGACGGCTTCATTCATGCTGACCTCCATGGCTGATGATCAGAGTCTAGGCACAGACGATCACTTCTGGGTAGGCAAGGATGCCCATTGCACCAGCAGCGCCTCCAGCAACAACGCCGGATTGAGGTTGGCTTTGCTCATGACCTTCTGACGCTGGGCGAGAATCCAGTCCTGGATATTCAAGACCTTGTCCTGAGCGGTTTTCTGCGCCAGGTATTGAATGACCTTGCGCATGTCCGCCAACCCCAACCCTGCTTCATCCTGGGTCAATTGATAGCGCAGGATCAGACTCGACCAGTCGCAGAACCAGTCGAACAACAGCAACTGCGGGACGGTTTTCCATTCTTCGGCCAACTGCGTCGGCGATTGCTGCTGTTTGAGCAGCTTCTTCACGCCTTCGACCACCAGCGCTCGCTGTTCGCGCACGCCCTGGGCCTGCAACTTGACCGCCGCCAGCGGAGAACCGGCCGCCAGGGTCAGCAGTTCGATACGCTCTTCTTCCGAGCTGTCCGGCAGGGCCTTGGCCAGCCATGCAAGACTCATCGCTTCGCTCGGCAGTGGGCAGGCCTGCTGCACGCAGCGGCTCTTGATGGTCGGCAACAAACGGCTGGTCTGATGGCTGACCAACAGCAAAACGGTGTCGCCGGACGGCTCTTCAAGACTTTTGAGCAAGGCGTTCGCGGCGTTGATGTTCATCGACTCTACCGGCTCGATCAACACCACCTTGCGCCCGCCCATTTGGGCGGTCTGGACCACGAAGCTGACCAGATCGCGCACCTGATCGACCTTGATCGCCTTGTCGGCCTCTTCGGGTTCCAGGATGTAGTTGTCGGGATGACTGCCAGCCTTGAGCAGCAGGCAGGATTTGCACTCACCGCAGGCATCCTGCGCGGTCGGACGCTGGCACAGCAAACTGGCCATCAACCGTTCCGCCAACGCCCGCTTGCCGATCCCGGCCGGGCCATGCAGCAAATAGGCGTGCGCATACTGCTTGCGACCGGCCAACTGCTGCCAGAGGCTGTCCTGCCACGGATAGGCTTCAGCCACGGGCCAACTCCAGCAGGCGTGGCAGCAAGGCGTCCAGCGACTGCTGGACCTGCGCCAGCGGCTGAGCGGCATCGACCCGCACATAACGCGCCGGATCAGCTTCAGCGCGCTTGAGGAATGCACCGCGCACGGCATCGAAAAAGGTTCGGCCTTCGAGTTCGAAACGATCCAGGCGACCGCGAGCGCTGGCGCGGGCCAGACCCACTTCCACCGGCAGATCAAAGATCAGCGTCAGGTCTGGGCGCAAATCGCCCTGCACAAAGGTTTCCAGCGCGGCGATACGCTCCAGCGACAATCCGCGACCGCCACCCTGATACGCGTAAGTCGAATCGGTAAAACGATCACACAAGACAACCGCGCCACGGGCCAGCGCCGGGCGAATCACCTCGGCCAGATGCTGGGCGCGCGCGGCGAACACCAGCAACAGCTCGGTGTCGGGGTTCATGACTTCATCAACCGGCGCCAACAGCACTTCGCGGATCCGCTCGGCCAAGGGCGTACCACCCGGCTCGCGGGTCAACACCACCTCGATACCGGCGGCGCGCAGGCGCTCGGCCAGGTATTCGCGGTTGGTGCTCTTGCCGGCGCCTTCCGGGCCTTCCAGGGTAATAAACAAGCCAGTCACGGGCAGTCCTTAATCAGAGTCATTGCGGGCGTTGCGGAACCGGTGCGTCCGGCTCGGGCACGGGCTTGGGTTCGGGTTCGGTTTCAGGCGCCGCAACGGGTGCAGCAGCAGGTTCTTGCGGCATTACCGGCGGCACAGCCTCGGGATCGGGGTTGGGTGACGCGGCCGGAATCGGAGCCTCGGCGTCTGGCGTTTCACCATTGCGGGCTTCTGGCGCCGAGACCGGTGCCGGGCTGGACCGGTAATCGGCACGACGCTTGAGCTGGAACTCGCGCACCGCACTATTGTGAGCATCCAGATCATCAGAAAACACGTGGCTGCCATCACCACGCGCAACGAAGTAAAGGCTGTTGCCCGCCACCGGATTCAACGCGGCATGGATCGCTTCGCGACCGACCATGGCAATCGGCGTCGGCGGCAGGCCCGTAATCATGTAGGTGTTGTACGGATTGGCTTCCCTGAGATGCGCACGGGTCAATTTACCGCTGTAGCGGTCACCGAGGCCGTAGATCACCGTCGGATCGGTCTGCAGCATCATACCCATCGCCATACGCCGCACAAACACGCCAGCGATCTGCCCGCGTTCCTGGGGCACACCGGTTTCCTTTTCCACTAGCGAGGCCATGATCAGCGCCTGATAGGGTTCGGTATAAGGCACATCAGCGGAGCGCTGCTCCCATTCCCTGGCAAGGACCTCGTCGAGGCGATCGTAGGCTTTTTTCAGCAGATCGACATCGGTCATACCCCGCACGAAGCGGTAAGTGTCGGGAAAGAATCGGCCCTCGGGAAAGATCCCGGCGTGGCCGAGCCTGGTCATCACTTCGCTATCGCTCAAGCCGTTCAGGGTCTGCTCGAGTTTTTCATCCTTGACCAATGCCGCCCGGACCTGATGAAAGTTCCAGCCTTCGACCAGGGTCAGGCTGTACTGAACGATGTCCCCACGCTTCCACAGGTCGATCAGCCCTTCGACGGTCATGCCTGGCTGCATGCGGTATTCGCCCTTGTGCAGGGGTTGTCCGGCCAGATTGAAACGCCAATACACGCGCAACCAGAATGCGTCCTTGATGACGCCATCGGCTTCGAGTCGATAGAAGGTGCGGGTGGGTGTCGTGCCTTTGGGCACTTCCAGCAGTTCTTCCTGGGTGATGTTCAGCGGCTGTTCCAGCGCCGAATGTATTTTCCAGGCGGAGGCGCCCAGACACAACCCTGCCAGAACCAATCCGGTTTCCAGCAGCAGCAAGAATTTACGTCTCACGTATCAAGCATCCAGTAGCGCACGGGCAATGGTTTGGAGTTTACGGGTGAGCGGCCCAACCGACCAGCTCAGCGCAGCATAGGCGCGCACCGGCCAAACGCCATACACGCTGTTGCAGACAAAGACTTCATCGGCCCATTGCAACTGATCGAGGCTGATGTCGGTGATTTGCGTGGGAACCCCCAATGACTCGGCTTGAAACAATAATTCGGCACGCATCACGCCAGCCACGCCGCAGCGCTTCAAGTCAGCCGTGATCAACACGCCGTCGCGCACCAGGAACAGATTACTGAATACGCCTTCGATTACCCGACCTGCCTGATCGAGCATCAAGCCTTCGGCGTGTTCCGTATCTTGCCATTCAGCGCGCGCAATAACCTGTTCCAAACGGTTGAGGTGCTTGAGACCGGCTAGCAGCGGCTGCCTGGACAGTCGTGTCGCGCAGGGAAACAGGCGAACGCCCTGCTCACCATGAACAGCAGGATAAGCAGCGGCAGGATTGCCTTGCAGAATACGTCGGGCTTGAGCCAAAGGATCGGGGGCGTACCCGCGCAGGCTGTCACCGCGAGTGATGATGAGTTTGAGCACGCCCTCATCCAGTGCGCGGGCATAGGCCAGCAGCTCACTGCGGATCAGCTCATGGTCCGCAGCGATCGCCAGGCGCGAACAGCCATCGACCAGCCGCGCCAGATGCCGGTCCAGCAACAACGCCTGCCCGCCACGCACGGCAATGGTCTCGAACAGACCATCACCGTAAGCCAGGCCGCGATCTTTCAGCGACAAAGCGTCAGCCGGCTGACCGTCGACCCAGCTGTCCATCAGTCAGCGAACCGGCGGAACACCAGCGAGCCGTTGGTACCGCCAAATCCGAAGGAATTGGACAGCACCACATCGATATCCATGTTGCGCGCGGTGTGCGGCACGAAATCGAGGTCGCAGCCTTCATCCGGCTCATCGAGGTTGATGGTCGGTGGTGCCACCTGGCTGTTGATCGCCAGCACGCTGAAGATCGCCTCGACAGCGCCGGCCGCACCCAGCAAGTGACCGGTCATGGACTTGGTCGAACTGACGGCCAGCTTGTAGGCGTGATCGCCGAACACCGACTTGATCGCACAGGCTTCAGCGAGGTCGCCGGCCGAGGTCGAGGTGCCGTGGGCGTTGATGTACTGGACCTGATCGCCATTGATCTTGGCATCGCGCAAGGCATTGGTGATGCAACGGGCAGCACCGGCGCCATCGGCCGGAGGCGAAGTCATGTGATAGGCATCGCCACTGGTGCCGAAACCGATCAGCTCGGCGTAAATGGTCGCGCCGCGTGCCTTGGCGTGCTCCAGTTCTTCGAGCACCAGAGCGCCGGCACCGTCGGACAAGACGAAGCCATCACGGCCCTTGTCCCATGGACGGCTGGCACGGGTTGGCTCGTCGTTGCGGGTCGACAGCGCACGGGAAGCACCGAAGCCACCCATGCCCAGACCGCAAGCCGCCATCTCGGCGCCGCCGGCAATCATCACGTCGGCTTCGTCGTACATGATGTTGCGGGCTGCCATGCCAATGCAGTGCGTACCGGTAGTACAGGCGGTGGCGATGGCGTAGTTAGGTCCCTGTGCACCCAAGTGGATGGACAGGAAACCGGAAATCATATTGATGATCGAGCCAGGCACGAAAAACGGAGAAATCCGTCGTGGGCCAGAATCATGCAGGGTGCGGCTGGTTTCTTCGATGTTGGTCAGACCGCCGATGCCCGAACCCATGGCCACGCCGATGCGCTCACGGTTGGCGTCGGTGACTTCGAGGCCTGCATTACGTACAGCCTGAAAACCGGCAGCCAGACCGTACTGAATGAACAGATCGAGCTTGCGTGCTTCCTTGACCGACAGGTATTCCTCGACATTGAAGCCCTTTACCGAGCCGCCAAAACGGGTGGAATAGGCAGAAAGGTCGGTGTGTTCGATCAGACCAATGCCACTACGGCCAGCCAGAATGCCCTGCCAACTGCTTGGCACATCCGTGCCCAGTGGCGACAACATACCCATACCGGTGACTACGACGCGTCTACGCGACACAGCACTCTCCTTTTTCAAATGACGACTTTGCATCAGGCCTAAAGAAAAAACCGCACGCCGTGTTGGCAGTGCGGTTTTTCCATGACAGCAAGCAACGATTACAAGCTATTAAGCCTGGTGGTTAGTAACGTAATCGATTGCGGCTTGTACAGTAGTGATCTTCTCAGCTTCTTCGTCAGGGATTTCGGTCTCGAATTCCTCTTCCAGAGCCATCACCAGCTCAACGGTGTCAAGGGAGTCGGCACCCAGGTCTTCAACGAAGGAAGCAGTGTTGACCACTTCTTCTTCTTTGACGCCCAGTTGCTCAGCAACGATTTTCTTGACGCGCTCTTCGATGGTGCTCATACCTTGTTTTCACTCCTAATGGACAAATTCAGGCAGCTGGCCAGTGGGTAAGTGTATAGAAAGACTTTTCAGTTTTTCAACTGAAAGCTTCACTCCTCAAACCCGACGACCCTCTGCCTATAAATAGATTGCAGCTTTATAACGGATTTTAGACAGCTCGTATGACATTTTTTTGAAGCAATCCGTCACATTTAACTCATGTACATCCCGCCGTTCACCGGGATTGTAGCCCCAGTAACGTAAGCCGCACCGTCGGATGCAAGAAAAGCGACCACAGACGCGATCTCTTGAGCTTGCCCCAGACGGCCCAGCGGAATCTGCGTCTGCAAGGCTTCACGCTGCGCCTCGGGCAGTTCGCGGGTCATATCGGTGTCGATGAACCCTGGGGCCACCGAGTTTACCGTAATCGAACGCGAACCGACTTCACGCGCCAGTGCACGACTGAAACCTTCCAGACCGGCCTTGGCGGCTGCGTAGTTTACTTGGCCTGCGTTGCCCATGGCACCCACAACCGAGCCAATACTGATAATTCGTCCCCAACGGGCTTTGGTCATACCGCGCAAAACGCCCTTGGACAGGCGGAACAGACTGTTCAAGTTGGTATCGACGACATCATGCCATTCGTCATCTTTCATGCGCATCATCAGATTATCGCGGGTGATACCGGCATTGTTGACCAGGATCGCCGGCGCTCCGAACTGTGCAGAAATGCTCGCCAACACGGCAGCAACGGATTCGTCGCTGGTGACATTGAGTTCCAGGCCAGTGCCTTGAATACCGTTTTCCTTCAGGGTAGCGGCAATACGCTCGGCGCCGGAAGCGGACGTCGCGGTACCTACAACGATAGCGCCCTGACGACCCAGCTCCAGGGCGATAGCCTGGCCAATACCGCGGCTCGCACCGGTGACCAGTGCAACTTTACCTTGCAGACTCATGCAAGTTTCTCCTGATTCAGGCCAGCGCTGCACGGGCGGCAGCGAAAGCGTCTGGGGTATTGAGGTTGGATGTCGATACGCCTTCGGCGCAACGTTTGTTCAGGCCTGCGAGCACTTTGCCTGGGCCGCATTCGACCAACTGGGTCGCGCCCTTGGCGGCCAGCGCCTGGACCGATTCGACCCAGCGTACAGGCTTGTAGAGCTGCTCAAGCAGATCGCGCTTGAGGGTTTCCAGATCGGCCGGCACAGTAGCGCTGACGTTCTGTACGACCGGGATTTGCGGCGCTTGCCAGTCGATTGCAGCGATCGACTCAGCGAAACGCTCGGCTGCCGGACGCATCAGTTCGCAATGAGAAGGCACACTGACCGGCAGTGGCAAGGCGCGCTTGGCACCACGAGCCTTGCAGCCTTCGATGGCACGCTCAACCGCAGCCTTGGCACCGGCAATAACCACCTGGCCCGGGGAGTTGAAGTTGACCGCGCTGACCACTTCGCCATGCGCCGCTTCGGCACAGGCGGCCAACACGTCAGCATCTTCCAGACCGAGGATCGCGGCCATGCCGCCTTGCCCGGCTGGAACGGCTTCCTGCATCAACTGACCACGGCGTTCCACCAGCTTGACGGCGTCGCCCAGGCTCAAACTGCCGGCCGCGACCAGCGCGCTGTATTCGCCCAGGCTGTGACCGGCAACGTAAGCCGGACGCGCACCACCTTCCGCCAGCCACAGACGCCACAAGGCGATCGAGGCGGTCAGAATGGCCGGCTGGGTTTTATCGGTTTGATTGAGTTGTTCTTCCGGCCCTTGCTGGGTCAGTGCCCACAGGTCGTAACCCAGAGCGTCGGAAGCTTCTTTGAATGTTTCGAGGACAACCGGATGTTGCGCGCCCAACTCGGCCAGCATGCCGAGGGACTGCGAACCCTGTCCCGGAAAGACGAATGCGAGGGAAGCAGACATGTAACAAGCCCCTAATGATCTTGTCGTCGGAGAATTGACGTCCCGCTTGGGGGACGCAAGAAACTGACAGTTGGATGGCAAATTGAACTGAGCGGTCACATTTAAGCATTGTCCGACGAAAACGCCTAAAGCAACAAATCCTCCAGGCGACCATGGATACGCTCCGGCAGGTTTTCCTGGATCTCGATCAAGGCACGCTGAATCGCACTCTGGAAGCCCTGAACCCCCGCCGAACCATGGCTTTTGACCACAATCCCCTGCAACCCGAGGAAGCTTGCGCCGTTATGCCGCGCAGGCGCCAGATCAGCTTGTAAGCGCTTCATCAGCGGCAATGCCAGAGCACCGACCACTTTCGACGCAAGGTTTTTCTTGAACAAGGCTTCGATGCGCGCGGCAATCATGGTCGCCAGGCCTTCGCTGGATTTGAGCAGGATATTGCCGACAAATCCGTCACATACCACCACATCCGCCTCGCCACGGTACACACCGTCACCTTCGACAAAACCGATGTAGTTGATACCACGGGCACTTTGCAACAATGTTGCAGCGAGCTTGACCTGCTGATTGCCCTTGATGTCTTCGGTACCGATGTTCAGCAGCGCCACTCGCGGACGCACGATGCCCAGGGTTTCCGCCGCCACCGACCCCATCACAGCGAACTGCAATAGATGCTCGGCGCTGCAATCGACATTGGCGCCCAGGTCGAGCAACTGGCAATAACCCTTCTGCGTCGGAATCGCCGCCACCATCGCCGGCCGATCGATGCCTGGCAACGTCTTGAGCACAAACCGCGACAGCGCCATCAGCGCGCCGGTATTGCCGGCACTGACACATGCCTGGACCTTGCCATCACGCAACAACTCGAGCGCCACACGCATCGACGAGTCGGGCTTGCCACGCAAGGCCTGGGCAGGCTTTTCGTCCATGGTGATGACTTCGGACGCCGGGGCAATCGACAGGCGCGAGCGATCCACAGCCGATTGGCCAGAGAGCAATTCTTCAAGAAGGGAGGGTTGACCGACGAGGGTCAGGTGCAGCGAGGGTGTAGCAGACAGGCAAGCGAGGCTGGCCTGAACAATGCTGCGGGGACCGAAGTCCCCGCCCATTGCGTCAATCGCGATGACTTGAGCAGACAAGTGATTACTCGTCAGCGCCCTTGTCGATCACTTTACGGCCACGGTATACGCCTTCTGGCGATACGTGGTGACGCAGGTGAATTTCACCGGTGGTTTTTTCTACAGACAGAGTGCTTGCCGTCAGGGCGTCGTGCGAACGACGCATGTCACGGGCAGAGCGGGATTTTTTGTTCTGCTGAACAGCCATAATTGATTAACTCCTAAACGTTTGGGTCACGCTTTAACTGCGCCAATACACTGAACGGGTTGGACCGCGTTACCTCGTCCTCGCTCGGTTCGGGCTCATCGAGACCCGCCGGCTGCTGGCATTCTTCCGGATGATGAGCAGGCACAATGGGCAAGGCGAGCAGAAGCTCCTCCTCGATCAGTGACTGCAGATCCAATGGATCTTCGCCCAGTTCCAGCACGTCATAACCTTTCGGCAACGACTGGGTATTCGCACCCTCCTTCACCACAGCATAACTGCATTCGCTATGGATCGGCAGGGTGACCAGCTCAAGACAACGCTGGCAAACCATTTTGACTTCGGTGTCGATAAAGCTGTGGATTACCACAGACTTACGTTCATCTCGTTCAAAAACGAATTTAGCCTGCACCGTACCGACATTATCGGAAAGCGGGTCGCAGAGTCTCTTCAAATCGGCCAGCAGCAGTTCACCTTGAAGGGTGGTGCCACGGTCAGCCAATTTGCGCGGGTCAACGTGAGGTGGAATCGGGTCATTCAACATAGGCGCAGCATTATAGGGATGCACCCAGCCATGTCAAAGGAAATTCAGCCCTGTCCGTCACTTGGAAGCCTCGGTAGAATTCGCGCCTGTCTTCCGGAGATGCGCATGCTGCCTTTATTACTCGCTTCAAGCTCGGTTTATCGCCGGGAATTACTGGCCCGCTTGCAGCTGCCATTCACCTGCAGTTCACCGGATATCGATGAAAGCCATCGTCCGGGCGAGTCAGCCATTGATCTGGTGAAGCGCCTCGCCAGAGAAAAAGCCCGGGCACTTGCCGACAGCCACTGCGCCCACCTGATCATCGGCTCCGATCAGGTCGCGGTCCTCGGCGAGCGGATCATCGGCAAACCCCACACTTTCGAGAAGGCTCGCGAACAACTGCTGGCATCGAGCGGTGCCAGCGTGACCTTCCTGACGGGCCTGGCGCTGCTCAACAGCCAGACCGGCGACTGCCAGGTCGATTGCGTGCCCTTCACCGTACACATGCGCATTCTCGACCCTGCACGCATCGAGCGCTACCTGCACGCCGAACAGCCCTACGACTGCGCTGGCAGCTTCAAGGCCGAAGGTTTGGGGGTGAGCCTGTTTCAAAGCACCGAAGGCCCTGACGCCACCAGCCTGATCGGCCTACCGCTGATCCGCCTCATCGACATGCTACTGGTCGAGGGCGTGCAGATCCCCTGAACACCGCAACCATGTAGCAGCAGGCTTCGCCAGCTGTTACAGGGACCGTGCAGACGCGAAAAACCGGCCACTTGGGCCGGCTTTTTTTGTGCCATCGAAGAATCAGCGCAACGAAGGCCCCTGGAAACCCATCCACATTGCCAGTTGCTCAGCCACGCTGGCGCCGAGCTTTTTCGAGAAGCGATCGAACGGCGACTCCTGAACGGTGAAATCCACCAACTCCTTCTCACCAATCACATCACGCGCCACCGAACTGGCATTCCCCAGGCCATCGATCAAACCCAGCGGCAACGCTTGCTCACCGTTCCAGACCAGCCCGGAGAACAGTTCTGGATGCTCTTTGTCCTTGAGACGGTCGCCACGACCCTTTTTCACGCTGCTGATGAACTGCTGGTGCGTGGTATCAAGAACGCCCTGCCAGAACTGAGTCTCCTCTGGCTTCTGCGGCTGGAACGGGTCGAGGAACGACTTGTGCTCGCCGGACGTGTAGGTCCGACGCTCGACGCCGAGCTTCTCCATGGTGCCGACAAAGCCATAACCGGCCGCCGTCACACCAATGGAACCCACCAGGCTCGCCTTGTCGGCGTAAATCTGATCCGCCGCACTGGCGATGTAATAAGCACCAGAAGCGCCCAGATCGGAAATCACCGCGTACACCTTGGTATCCGGGTGCAAGCCGCGCAGCCGGACGATTTCGTCATACACGTAACCCGACTGCACCGGACTGCCGCCCGGGCTGTTGATTCGCAGAATCACGCCCTTGACCTTCTCGTCCTCGAAGGCTGCACGCAGGCTACCAACGATGTTGTCGGCGCTGGCCGGCTCCTTGTCGGCGATCATGCCGGTCACGTCGATCAACGCGGTGTAGTGGGAACCGCGGGTCGCGCTCTTTTCCATGTCCATCAGCGGCGTGAACAGAATCAACGCGCCAAACAGGTACACAAAGGTCAGCAGCTTGAAGAAAATTCCCCAGCGACGAGACCGGCGCTGCTCCTGGACACTGGCCAGCAGGGTCTTTTCCAGCAGCTTCCAGCTTTTTTCGTCACCGCTCTCTGCGCTCGCCTTGGCGGGCGCTTTCCATTCGTCGGTCATGACATTTACCCCAGCAAAAACCAATTAAGCCTGCTGACTCAGCCAGGCATGCAATTCTGAAAAACGATCAATGGCCAGTGCCGGCTCGAACAATTTCAACGCTTCGATCGATTGCGCGCCATAGCTGACTGCCACCGAATCCATGCCGGCATTGCGCGCCATCTGCAAGTCAAAGGACGAATCGCCCACCATCAGCGCTTGCTCCGGGCGCACCTCACAATGCGCGAGAATCTGCTCAAGCATCAGCGGATGGGGCTTGCTGGCGGTTTCGTCAGCGGCACGGGTGATATCGAAATAATCTTCCCAGCCGTGAGCTTTCAGCACCCGATCCAGTCCTCGACGAGCCTTGCCCGTGGCCACAGCCAGATGATAACCCTCGGCGCGAAACGCCTCCATCGACTCGAGCACACCCTCGAACAGCGGTGAAGGCACGGCCTCTGCGGCGATGTAGTGATCCGCATAGTGTTGGCGGAACGCTACCAGCTCGGGATCGCCAATGTCCGGGTACAACGTGCGAATGGCTTCAGGCAGACCCAGACCGATAATGCCTTTGACCGCAAAATCATCGCGCAACTGAAACCCGGACCGTTCGGACGCGACATGCATCGCCTCAACAATCCGACCAATGGAGTCAGCGAGCGTGCCGTCCCAATCGAAAATCAGCAGCTTGTAATCAGAGGGGTGCACTCAGGCGCTCCACGGTCTTGGCCCACATCTCATCCACCGGCGCCTGCAATTTCAGCTCGCCACCATCCGGCAGCGGCACAGTCAGCAGGTAGGCGTGCAGGAACAGGCGTTTGCCGCCCAAATCGCGGATTTCCTTGCTGAAACCTTCGTCGCCATACTTGGTGTCGCCAGCGATGCAATGCCCGGCGTGCAGGGTATGGACGCGAATCTGGTGAGTCCGGCCGGTAATCGGCTTGGCCTCGATCAGGGTGGCAAAGTCGCCGAAGCGGCGCAGGACCTTGAACACGGTCACAGACTCCTTGCCCTCCTCCTCGTCGACTTCGACCATACGCTCGCCGGAGCGCAGATTGCTCTTGCCGAGCGACGCCCGGACTTGCTTGATCGAGGCCGCCCAGTTACCACGGACCAGCGCCATATAGCGCTTATCGACGCCATCGCCGCGCAAGGCCGCGTGCAAGTGGCGCAACATGCTGCGCTTCTTGGCGATCATCAACAGGCCGGAGGTATCACGGTCGAGACGGTGAACCAGTTCGAGCTCCTTGCAATCGGGACGCAACTGACGAAAGGCCTCGATCACCCCGTAAGTCAGGCCGCTGCCACCGTGAACCGCGATGCCGCAAGGCTTGTTGATCACGATCAGCGCTTTGTCTTCAAAGACAATCGAAGCTTCGAGTCGCTGCAGCAGCCCCTGAGCCAGCGGTACCGGCTCATCGCGCTCGGGCACGCGAACCGGCGGCACGCGCACGATATCGCCCGCCTGCAGCTTGTATTCGGGCTTGATCCGACCTTTGTTCACACGCACTTCGCCCTTACGCAAAATGCGGTAAATCAAGGTCTTGGGCACGCCTTTGAGCCGAGCGAGAAGGAAGTTATCAATACGTTGGCCGGCATATTCCGGCGAGACCTCCAGCAGTTGTACGGCTGGGGTCGAAGGGGCAGTAGTCGTCATGCCGCGGATGATAACAATTTTTTATGGAATTGAAGCACTTAATCATTGCTGCTATAGTCGCGAACGCCGCCAAAAGCGGCCTGGACAGCGGACTAACGGTCAAAAACCGGCCCTGACCAACGCAATTCACCAGGACGCGAGGCCGTCCTACGGGGCTTTCGCTACGTAACGGTGGAGTTTGCAGCTGTAACAAGCGCAGGTGACATGAGGCCTGAATCAAGCCGTAAAGCAGAGTTTTCACTCGCCTTGCGAGCCATATTCATGGCCAGTTCACAAAGTGCAGTCAGCGACGGACGACCCCGAGCGAACGCTTCGGAAACAACGCCTAAATTAGCCATGATGCGTGACCTCCCCCTTCGGAGCTCACGGTAAATGCCAACCCGCTGCGGATTCTGCGCGCGGCAGCACCCGAATTATCAGGGATACGTGTAGGGTGGAGATGCACAACCGCTGGACTGTGTAGCATTAGGCTTTATCAAGACGCTTCATCTCGTCCACAGCCGCTGGTTGATTCCTCCTCCTGACTGAGTGCTTAAGTAGCCACAGCAAGCAGGACGCGTACGTCGCGATAACGGCCCAATTGGCCGGACATCGCTGGACACGGGAATGGCCAACCACTCCCGACGCACCTGACACCGACCGTGAGAAGTCGTGTGTGCCGAACGCCGTTTCCGGCAGCCCGGAAACCGACGGTACTACATGAAAAGAATGCTGATTAACGCAACTCAACCCGAAGAGTTGCGTGTTGCACTGGTAGATGGCCAACGCCTCTACGACCTGGACATCGAATCCGGTGCACGCGAGCAGAAGAAGGCCAACATCTATAAAGGCCGGATTACTCGCATCGAACCAAGCCTTGAGGCTGCCTTTGTCGATTTCGGCTCCGAGCGCCACGGCTTCCTGCCCCTCAAAGAAATCTCCCGCGAATACTTCAAGAAAGCCCCCGAAGGCCGCGTCAACATCAAGGACGTCCTGAGCGAAGGCCAGGAAGTCATCGTTCAGGTCGAAAAAGAAGAACGTGGCAACAAGGGCGCCGCCCTGACCACCTTCATCAGCCTGGCCGGTCGTTACCTGGTGCTGATGCCGAACAACCCGCGTGCCGGCGGTATCTCCCGTCGCATCGAAGGCGAAGAACGCAACGAACTGCGTGAAGCCCTGAACGGCCTGGTTGCCCCGGCCGACATGGGCCTGATCGTTCGCACTGCCGGCCTGGGCCGCAGCAGCGAAGAAATGCAGTGGGACCTCGACTACCTGCTGCAACTCTGGACCGCCATCAAAGAAGCCTCGCTGGATCGCTCCGCGCCATTCCTGATCTACCAGGAAAGCAACGTGATCATCCGCGCCATCCGCGATTACCTGCGTCAGGACATCGGCGAAGTGCTGATCGACAGCGTTGAAGCCCAGGACGAAGCCCTGACCTTCATTCGCCAGGTGATGCCGCAGTACGCCAGCAAGATCAAGCTGTACGAAGACAGCGTTCCGCTGTTCAACCGTTTCCAGATCGAAAGCCAGATCGAGACCGCCTTCCAGCGTGTCGTTGAACTGCCTTCCGGCGGCTCCATCGTTATCGATCCGACCGAAGCCCTGGTGTCCATCGACATCAACTCGGCGCGTGCCACCAAAGGCAGCGACATCGAAGAAACCGCCCTGCAGACCAACCTTGAAGCCGCCGAAGAAATCGCCCGTCAGTTGCGCTTGCGCGACATCGGCGGCCTGATCGTCATCGACTTCATCGACATGACCCCTGCCAAGAACCAGCGCGCCGTGGAAGAAAAAGTCCGCGAATGCCTGGAAGCCGACCGCGCTCGTGTGCAAGTCGGTCGCATCTCGCGCTTCGGCCTGCTGGAAATGTCCCGTCAGCGCCTGCGTCCATCCCTGGGCGAAAGCAGCGGCATCGTTTGCCCACGTTGCAACGGCACCGGCATCATCCGTGACGTTGAATCGCTGTCGCTGGCAATTCTGCGCCTGATCGAAGAAGAAGCCCTGAAAGACCGCACCGCCGAAGTTCGCGCCCAAGTGCCGATTCCGGTAGCAGCCTTCCTGCTCAACGAAAAACGCAACTCGATTACCAAGATCGAACTGCGCACCCGTGCCCGCATTGTCATTCTGCCGAACGATCACCTCGAAACGCCGCACTTCGAAGTTCAGCGTCTGCGCGATGACAGCCCGGAAGCCGCGGTCGGCCAGTCCAGCTACGAAATCGCAGCAGCCGCTGCCGAAGTCGAAGAAGTCCAGCCAGCCGCCGCGACCCGCACCCTGGTTCGTCAGGAAGCTGCGGTCAAGACGGCTCCGGCCCGCGCCAACGCTCCGGTTCCGACCGAAGTCGTCGCCACTGCCGCACCTGTTGCTGCACCGGCCGCCGCGCCAGAGCCTAGCCTGTTCAAAGGCCTGGTGAAGTCGCTGGTCAGCCTGTTTGCTACCAAGGAAGAGCCTGCTGCTCCGGTTGTGGTTGAAAAACCAGCAACCACCGAGCGCCCGGCCCGTAACGAAGAGCGTCGCAACGGTCGTCAGCAGAGCCGCAACCGTAACGGTCGCCGCGATGAAGAGCGCAAGCCTCGTGAGGAACGTGCACCGCGTGAAGAACGCGCACCACGTGAGCCACGCGAAGAGCGTCAACCACGCGAAGCACGTGAAGAAACCCCGGTAGTCGCCCGCGAAGAACGTGCTCCACGTGAAGAGCGCGCACCACGCGCCCCTCGTGAAGAACGTGCACCGCGCGCGCCTCGCGAAGACCGCAAGCCGCGTGGCGAGCGTGAAGAACGCGTACGTGAACTGCGCGAACCTCTGGATACCGTTGCTCCGGCCCCTGTTGCTGCTGCGACCGCTGCGACCGCTGAAGAGCGTCCGGCTCGCCAGCCACGCGAAGAACGCGCTCCACGCCCACCGCGTGAAGAACGTCAGCCACGTGCCGAGCAAGCCGCTGCTGCCGTTGCCGACGAAGAGCTGGTAACCAACGAAGAGCAACTGCAGGAAGACGGTCAGGAAGGCGCCGAAGGCGATCGTCCACGCCGCCGCTCCCGTGGCCAGCGTCGTCGCAGCAACCGTCGCGAGCGTCAACGCGATGCCAACGGCAACGTGATCGAAGGTTCGGAAGAATCCGAGACCGCCGAAGGCAGCGAAGCGGGCGAAAGCAACGAAGCGCCAAGCACCGCTGATCTGGCCGCCGGCCTGGCTGTTACCGCAGCCGTTGCCAGCACCGTAATCAGCGCGCCTGCTGAAGCACAAGCCAACGAGCAAGCCGAACGCGCGACTGCCGCCACTCTGGAAACGGCTCCGGTCGAAGCGCCAGCGGTAGAAGCGACGACTCCGGTCGAAGCCAATGCAGCGCCGGAAATCGAAGTGGCGCCGGTTCGCGAAGTACAGCCTGAAGTTGAAGCTGTTGTCGAGCCAGTGGTTGCCGCAGAACCGGCTGTCGAAACAGTCACCGAAACCGTGACCGAAGCTGTGCGTGAAGTTCGTGAAGAACAAACCGCGTTCAACTGGGTTGCCGAGCCGGTAGCTGTCGAAGCTCCAGCACCTGTTGCACAAGAGCATGTGGCTGAAGCCATGGTCTCCGAGCCAGTGGTTGCTGCCGCCGAGCCTGCTCCAGTGGTTGAAGCGCCGACGCCGGTTGTTGCCGAAGTGGCTACACCGGTCGTTGAAGCGACTCCAGTCAGCGCCCTGACCGAAAATGGCCGTGCGCCGAACGATCCACGTGAAGTGCGTCGTCGCAAGCGTGAAGAAGAGCGTCTGCAGAAGGAAGCTGAACTGGCTGCCGCTGCTGCTCCGGTTGAAGCGCCTGTTGCTGCTGAGCCTGCACCGGTTGTTGCCGATGTGGTCGAAGCGGCACCTGCTGCCGAGTCGGTCATCGAAGAAGCGCCGCGCTCCGTTCAGGACGCGGTCGAGCAACACGAACAAGCCCTGGAGAAAGAACACGAGCCTAAACCCCTCGTCTGATTCCATCGGCCACTAAAAAGCCCCGCCTGGTGATCCAGGCGGGGCTTTTTTGTATCTGTTGGCATCACCACGACCCATGTGGGATCCGCGGCACGCCTACTTATAGGTCAACGCCTCTGGTGTATCCACATCCCACAACACCCCGGCATCATCCACCACCACTTCAACAACCCTGCCCTGCGCAAACAACGGCTTGGCCCCATGATCGCCGGATAACGCCATCAACCCAGCCCCAAAGCTGCGCCCGAACCCGACCGGATGCCCATAGACACCTGCATGCACCGGCACGCTGACGCAATTGTCCGCCATCCCCGCCACCACCCGCTCAATACTCGACGGCAAGATAAACGGCATATCCCCCAGTACAATCAACCAGCCACTGAGGTCTGGACACGCCGCCACCCCGACCGCAATGCTGTCACCCATCCCGGTAGACTCGATCAGCACAATGTCGAAGCCATACGCCTGAGCCATGCGCATCACTTGCGGACGATTTTCGGTGGTCACCAGCACGCGCTTCGCCAGACCGATCGGCAAATTCACCAGCACCTGTTCGATCACCGAACGAACAGCGCCATCGCGACCGACACAATCCGCCAGCAACTTGTCCTTGTCGCCCCCCACGACCTGCCTGAAACGACTGCCCTGCCCCGCCGCCAGCACGATGACGCCGATGGACTCACTCATACAACCTCCTGCAACGGCTTTTTCTGCTTGAGTTCGACGCCGTTCTTGATCGCCACAATCTCGGCCAGCAGCGACAAGGCGATTTCCGCGGGACTGTGGCTGCCGATATGCAAACCGATCGGGCCGTGCAACCGCTCGATGGCCTGTGATGACAAGCCTAGCTGAGCGAGGTTTTCCCGGCGCTTCAGGCTGTTGACCCGCGAGCCGAGGGCACCGACATAAAACGCCCTGGAATCCAGAGCGGTCAGCAGTGCCATATCATCCAGGCGCGGATCATGGGTCAGAGCGACAATGGCCGTGCGTTCGTCGGTCTGGATGTTCAGCACTGCTTCATCCGGCATGCCCGAGACGAAACGGCCGTGCTGCTCTTCCCAACCGTAGACAAACTCGCTGCGCGGATCGCAGATCAGCACTTCAAAATCCAGCAGCCGCGCCATCTCGGCGACATACCGGGACAGTTGCCCCGCACCGATCAGCAACAGACGCCAACGCGGACCGTAGATGGCACGCAGGGTATGGCCGTCAAAGCTCAGCACATCGCTTTTGTTCGCCGCCTGCACAACCACTTCGCCCGTCGCAACATCCAGCGAACGCGCCACGATTTCATGGGCTTCGCAGCGCGCCAGCAACTCGGCGACCCAACCTGGATCGCCGACCCGTTCTTCGGTCAGGCGCAACGTACCGCCGCACGGCAAACCAAACCGTGCGGCCTCCTCTCGGGTGACACCGTAGGTGATCAACTGCACCGGCGGTCCGTCAGGTGGAATCCGCCCATCGTGCAGCCGGGCAATCAAATCATCCTCGACACACCCACCGGACACCGAGCCGATCACCACGCCATCTTCACGCAACGCCAGCATCGCGCCAGGTGCCCGGGGCGCAGTGCCCCAGGTCTGGACCACGCTGTACAACACCACCCGCTGACCGGCGCGGCGCCATTCCAGCACGTTGCGCAGGACGTTCAGATCCGCGCTGTCCATCAGGCCTGCGCCTTCTGCCAACCTTGCAGCTGATAGCGAACCGGCAAGTTGCGGATGCGCTGACCGGTGGCAGCGAAGATGGCGTTGCACAGCGCAGGCGCAATCGGCGGTACGCCTGGCTCACCAACCCCGCCCAACGGCACATTGCCCGGAGGCGTGACCAGATGCACGGCCACTTCCTTCGGTGCCAGTGACATGCGTGCCACTTCGTACATGTGGAAGTTGTCTTGCTGAACCTTGCCGTCCTTGAAGCTGATTTCCCCCACCACGGCATTGCCCAGACCCATGACGCAAGCGCCTTCGAACTGAGCGCGAATCCGTTCGGGGTTGATCTGCGGACCACAATCCACCGCGATGTCGGCCTTGTGCACGATCAGCGTGCCGTCTTCTTTGACTTCGACCTCGATCACCGCCGCCACATAGGTGACGAAGCTGTAATGCACCGCCAGGCCCAGGCCTCGGCCCTTGGGTAACTCGCGCCCCCAACCGGCGGCCTTGGCGGCAGTTTCCAGTACTGTGCGCATCCGCCCGGTGTCGATCGGATAACGCTCGGGAGATTCGCCGTAGTTCCACTCTTCACTCAAGGTACGCGGATCGATCTGACGATCCGGGCCGAGCAGTTTGATCTGGTACTTGAGTGGATCCTGTTTGGCCTTGTGCGCCAGCTCATCGACAAAGCTCTGAATCGCAAACCCATGGGGGATGTTCGACACCGAGCGATACCAGCCGACCCGCGTATGAATCGCCGCTTCCGGGTTTTCCAGGCGCACGTTGGGGATCGCGTAGGCCATGTTGGTGAAGCCCATGCCCAGCTCGAAAGCTGCCTCGTGGTTCATGCCCGGGGCGAACAGCGCGGTGATGCTCGGGGCCACGGTGCGGTGCAGCCAGCCGGAGGGCAGGCCGTCCTTGTCCAGGCTGGCCTTCAGGTATTCGGCCGACACGGTGTGGAAGTAGGAGCAGTGGATGTCGTCCTCACGGGTCCATTGCACCCGCACGGCCTTGCCGGGGAATTCCTTGGCGAGGATCGCCGCTTCGATGATGAAGTCCGGCTTGGATTTTCGACCGAAACCGCCGCCCAGCAAGGTGACATTGAACGTAACGTTATCAAACGGAATACCAAGGCGTTCGCCGATCCGTTCACGGGTGACTTGCGGCGCCTGGCTAGGGCCCCAGGCCTCGCACACACCGTCCTTGAACCGGGCAATGGCGACCATTGGTTCCATCGGCGCCTGCGCCAGGTGCGGCAGGTAATAAGAGGCTTCGAGGGTGCTGTTGGCGCCTTTCATGGCGTCGTCGATGTTGCCGGTGTTGCGCACCACCTTGCCGGGCTTGAGGGACGCGGCTTCCAGCTCTTTGCGGTAGGCGATCGAGTCATAACTGGCGTTGGGGCCGTCATCCCACTCGATTTTCAGCGCTTCGCGGCCTTTGATCGCGGCCCAGGTATTGCTGGCCACTACGGCTACGCCACCTAGCGGCTGGAACTCGGATGGCAGCGGACGGCCTTCGATCTGGATCACCTTGATCACGCCCGGGACTTTCAGCGCGGCGCTGGAGTCGACGGATTTGACCGTGCCGCCATAGACCGCCGGACGCGCAATCACGACGTAAAGCATGCCGTCAAAATGCACGTCGGCTCCGTAGATGGCGCGGCCATTGACGATGTCGGCGCCGTCGATCGCCTTGGTGCCTTCCTTGCCGATGTAGCGGAATTCCGACGGCTGTTTGAGCCGCAGGCTGTCACGGGCCGGCACTGCCAGCGCACCCGCTGCGGCGGCCAAGGCGCCATAGCCCAGTTCACGACCGGTCGGTTGGTGCACCACTTTATGCAGTTGCGCATGGCATTCGCTGACCGCCACTTTCCACTGCGCGGCAGCCGCTTGTTCAAGCATGGTCCGCGCGGCAGCACCGCAACGGCGCATCGGCTCGTACCAGTGACGCATGCTGCGCGAGCCGTCGGTGTCCTGGTTACCGAAGCGAACTTCGTCGCCCGGCGCCTGCTGCACTTTCATCATGGCCCAGTCGGCATCCAGCTCATCGGCGACCACCATGGTCAGACTGGTGCGTACACCCTGGCCCATTTCTGAACGGTTGCAAACCACGGTCACCCTGCCGTCAGCGGCAATGCTGATGTAAACCTTGGGATCATCGATCCAGCCATTGGGCATGCCGTCGGCGCCGAATTTTTTCTCTTTTTCTTCGGCGAAAGCGTCTTGCCAGCCCCAACTGGCCACCAGCACCAGCGCACTGGTGGCACCGACGCCTTTAAGGAAGCCACGGCGGCTGAGGTTGCTCAGCGCAAAATCATTCGGTAACTGGCTCATGCCTTGGCCTCCTTCAGGTGAGTGGATGCCTGACGGATGGCGGTCTTGATGCGGTTGTAAGTGCCGCAACGGCAAATATTGCCGACCATCGCCTCTTCGATCTGTGCGTCGCTGGGGTTCGGATTAGTCTTGAGCAGTGCCGTCGCCGACATGATCTGCCCGCCCTGGCAGAAACCGCACTGGGCCACGGCGGTATCGAGCCACGCTTGTTGCACGACTTGCCCGACCGGGTCGGCGTGCAGGTTATCGATGGTGGTGACGTTCTGGCCGACCACCGCGCCGATCGGCGTGATGCAACTGCGCGCCGGAGCGCCTTCGATATGAATGGTGCAGGCACCACACAGGCCCATGCCACAGCCGAACTTGGTGCCGTTGTAACCGGCCACGTCGCGAATTGCCCAGAGCAGCGGCATATCCTCGGTGACGTCGAGTTGATGGTCTTGACCATTGAGTTTCAGGGTAATCATGGGCACGCCCGCCATTTTTTTCTAATTAATAGATTGGGTTATGGGGTCGAGCAATCTGCCGCTTGGGATTCACGGTTTGCATCACGCAGATCGTCTCAGGCTAAGAGGCTCTCTTACGCGGACGGCAACGTCTGCATCGGGCCTTTGGTGGAGCAAATGCTTTGCATCGTTAGGCGGCTAAGTTAACCCAGCATTAACAAAAAAGCCCTGCACAGTTGAAGGTGTGCAGGGCTTTGAAATCAGTCATTAAAGCGTAGCTTCAATACTGATTCGGCTCCATTTCCAAGTCGACTTTGAAACGTTGAGAAATGTCCTTCTGAATCTGCTGCGCCAGGTTCAGCAATTGTTGGCCGGTGGCGCTGCCGTAGTTGACCAGCACCAGCGCCTGCAACTTATGCACACCGGCATCGCCGTCTCGAAAGCCTTTCCAGCCGGCCCGCTCGATCAACCAGCCGGCCGCCAGTTTCATCTGCCCATCGGGTTGCGCGTAGGCCACCAGGTCCGGGTATTGGCTTTTCAGCTGTGCGACCAGCGCGGCCGGTACCAGAGGGTTCTTGAAGAAGCTGCCGGCATTGCCGAGTACTGCCGGGTCCGGGAGTTTTTCGTTACGAATGCTGCAGATCGCCTGACTGACGTCGGTGGCGGTCGGCTGATCGATGCCTTGCTCGGTCAGGCGCTGGCGAACCGGACCGTATTCCAGGTGCAAGTGCGCGGCGCGGTTGAGGGTGAAACGCACGCGCAGGATCAACCAGCGTCCCGGCTCCTGCTTGAAAAGGCTGTCGCGGTAAGCGAAATTGCATTGCGCCAGCGTGAAGTCCCGCAGCTCGCCGGTCTGGCGATCCAGCGCGGTCAGGCCGGCGAACACGTCCTTGATCTCGACGCCATAGGCGCCGATGTTCTGCATCGGCGCCGCACCGACCGTGCCGGGGATCAGGCTGAGGTTCTCCAGGCCCGACAAACCCTGCGCCAGGGTGTGCTGCACGAACGGATGCCAAGGCTCGCCCGCTTCGGCTTCGATGACGACCTTGCTGCCGTCATCGCTCAGGATACGAATCCCGCGCGTAGCCATGCGCAGTACCAGCGCCTGGACATCAGCCGTCAGCAGCAAGTTGCTGCCGCCACCGATCACCAGCAACGGCACGTCATGGGCCGACGAATACGCCAGGGCTTCTCGCACATCGGCGTCGCTGTGGGCTTCGGCGAACAACCGGGCCTGAACGTCGACACCAAACGTATTGAACGGCTTGAGCGAAACCTGGGGTTGAACCTGCAAACTCATAACCGTCCCTTCAATTCGATCACCAGTCGATCACTGGCGCGCTCGATCAGGTCCAGCACCTGCTCGAAGCCTTGGTCGCCGTCGTAATACGGATCCGGCACTTCATCGAGTTCCGACTGGTAGCGACGCAGGAACAGGTCCAGCTCGGCCTTGCCCTTGGCCGGTTGCAGGGCCTTGAGGTGGCGCAGATTGCTGTTGTCCATCGCCAGAATCAGGTCGTAGGCGGAGAAATCGGCGCGGGTCACTTGCTGGGCGCGTTGGGCGGACAGGTCGTAACCGCGCAGTTTGGCCGCGGCCTGGCTGCGTTTGTCCGGCGCCTTGCCGACATGCCAGTCACCGGTGCCGGCGGAGGCGACTTCGATGTGATCGGCCAGCCCCGCCTCGCGCAATTTATGCCGCAGTACACCTTCGGCCGTCGGCGAGCGACAGATGTTGCCCAGGCACACGAACAAAACGCGCATCAGGCCTCCAGCAGGCGACGAACGCGCTCGAGGTCTTCGACGGTGTCGACGCCGGTGGGCGGCGCGATCAGTGCGTCGGCGACGTGAATCCGCACGCCGTGCCACAAGGCACGCAGCTGTTCCAGGGATTCGGTGTTTTCCAGCCAGCACGGGCCCCAGCTGACGAAGTCATGCAGGAAACCGGCGCGGTAGGCATAAATGCCGATGTGGCGGCGGTACGGCACGCCTTCCGGCAAATGCTCGCGGCTTCTGGCGAAGGCGTCACGAGCCCACGGCAATGTGGCGCGACTGAACGTCAGCGCCAGGCCGTTGAGGTCGCTGACGACCTTGACCACATTGGGATTGAACAGGGTTTCAACGTCTTCGATCGGCTCGGCCAGGGTGGCCATGCGCGCTTCGGTATGGGCGGCCAGGTTGGCGGCGACCTGATCGATCACGCTCGGCGGGATCAACGGTTCGTCACCCTGGACGTTGACCACGATGGCGTTGGCGGCCAAGCCCAGTTTCGCGGCGACTTCGGCCAGGCGATCGGTACCGGAATTGTGATCTTCGCGAGTCAGCACCACTTCGGCACCAAACGCGTTGCACGCCTCGACGATGCGCACGTCATCAGTGGCGACCACGACACGCTCGGCACTGCTTTTGCTGGCCTGCTCCCAGACGTGCTGGATCATCGGTTTGCCGGCGATCAACAGCAGCGGCTTGCCCGGCAGACGGGTGGAGGCATAACGCGAGGGAATGACAACGGTAAAGGCTGTGGTCATTTATCCAGACGCTCGTCGGTGGTCAGGGTGCGGGCTTCGGTTTCGAGCATCACCGGGATGCCGTCGCGAATCGGGTAAGCCAGGCCGGCGCCCTTGCTGATCAGCTCGGTCTTGTCAGCGCTGAGCTTGAGCGGGCCTTTGGTGACCGGGCAAGCGAGGATGTCGAGCAATTTGGTGTCCATGAGCATTCCCTGGATTAGAACGGAGTTAAGGCAAAAGACGAGCCGGCAACAGGCGCATCAGCTGCGTATCGAACCAGGCCACGAAGGCCGGCGATGGTGCAGCATCGACCGCCAGGTACCACCAATTGGCGGCGGCGAAGGCACGGCACTTCACCGCGTCCTTTTCAGTCATCACCAGCGGCAATGACGGTGTGAAATTCAAGGCCTGCACGCTGTACTCGGCGTGGTCGGCAAACGCATGCGGCACAGGCTGCCAGTGTAGCGTTTCGAGGGTCGTGAAGAAACGCTGCGGATTGCCAATCCCGGCCACGGCGTGCAGCGCCTGGCCTGCGGGGAAGTGGTCGAGGGGACGACGCTCACCGCTGTGCAGGTTGACCAGTTCGGTAGGTTGCAGCTGGAAGGCAAAACCGTCTTCGCGATCATTGGCGGCGCCGTTATACAGCACGGCGTCGACGCTTTGCAGGCGTTCGACCGGTTCACGCAAGGGACCGGCAGGCAGGCAGCGTTTGTTGCCCAGGCCGCGAGCGGCATCGATCAACACCAGTTCCAGGTCCCGGGCCAGCCGGTAATGCTGCATGCCGTCATCAGAGAGGATCAGATCCAGCGGCTCACTCGCCAGCAGCGCTTTGACGGCGCTGCTGCGATCCGGGTCGATCATCAATGGCACGCCAGTGCGCTGGACGATCAACAGCGGTTCGTCGCCGGCAATGTCCGCGCTCTGATCGGCCTCGACGCGCCACGGCAATTGCGACGGTTTGGCGCCGTATCCCCGACTGACCACGCCGACCCGCAGGCCGCTGCGCTGGCAATGCTGGATCATCCACAGAATCAGCGGTGTCTTGCCAGTGCCGCCAACGGTGATGTTGCCGACCACGATCAGCGGCACGGGCGGCTGATAGATATCACCCTCGCCCGCCAGAAAGCGCTTGCGCTTGTTCATGACCACGCGCCGATACAGCCACTCCAGTGGCTGCAACAGCTTCAGGGCCGGATGACCTTGGTACCACGCGGCGAGCAAGCGATCAGACATGGCCATCAGGGCGCGGGCGGTGCCGCTTCGACCGTGGTCATGCGCAAGTGGCTGAAACCCAGCTTGCCGGCGGCGTCCATGGCGGTGATGACCGACTGATGCTGAGTCTTGCCATCCGCGCTGATGGACAGCGGCAGGTTGGTGTCGCCATTGGATTCTTTTTGCAGCGCCTCCATCAGCGTCGCGAGGTCGTTCTTCGGCAATACCTGATTGTTCACCGAGAACGCGCCTTCGGCACTGATGGCAACGTCCAGGTGTTTGACTTGCTGGTCTTCGGCAGGCGAACCGCTGACCGCTTCCGGCAGATCGACGCGCAACTGGGTTTCACGGGTAAACGTGGTGGTGACCACAAAAAACAGCAGCAGGATGAACACCACGTCGATCAGCGACGCGAGGTTGATGTCGACCGTTTCCCGCGGTTTGCGGCGGAATTTCACGCTTTGCCCTCGGCCAGGTCCACATCACGGTCGCCCTGTACCACTTCGACCAGTTTGATCGCTTCCTGCTCCATGCCCACCACCAGCTCATCGATCCGACGTTGCAGGAATCGGTGAAAAAATACTGCCGGGATACCAACCATCAGGCCGGCGGCCGTGGTGATCAGCGCCTTGGAGATACCACCCGCGAGCACCGCGGCATTGGTGCCCATGCCCGTGCCCATGAACGCGCTGAAAATATCGATCATGCCCAGTACCGTACCCAAAAGACCCAGCAATGGAGCCATGGCGGCGATGGTGCCCAGTGCATTGATATAGCGCTCGAGTTCGTGAATCACCCGCGCAGCGGCTTCTTCGATGCACTCTTTCATGATCTCGCGACCATGTTTGGAGTTGGCAAGGCCCGCCGCCAGAATCTCGCCCAACGGTGAGTTGGCGCGCAGTTCCTTGAGTTTTTCCTTATTGAGCTGCTTGTCCTTGATCCACACCCAGACCTGCCCGAGCAAATGCTCCGGGGTCACACGGCTGGCTCGCAGGGTCCAGAGACGCTCGGCGACGATCGCCATGGCCGCGATGGAACTCAGAATGATCGGCAGCATCATCCAGCCGCCGGATTTGACCAATTCCCACACAGTGACAGTCCCCTCGAAAAAGTGCGCCACTCTAACATAGGGTCCGGATTCACCGAAGACCGTGATGTCGCATCCGGTCGGGCTTTCATAACTTGTGGTTATGGGTCGGACGGTGGCGGATCGCGCCAGAAACGCCGTTCCAGACGCATCGCCCACGGCGGCTTGAAGCGCCCCAGCTGCAGACGAATGGCACCGTGGGTGGCGCTGTCGTAGATTGCCATCCCGCGCTTTTGGTAGCGCGCCCTGACCGTGGGATGCGGGTGGCCAAAGGAATTGCCCTGGCCACGGGATATCAGCACAGCCCTGGGTTGTAACGCGGCGAGCAGCGCCATCGAAGAGGAACTGCGGCTGCCGTGGTGCGGCGATTGCAGCCAATCGGTCGGCACGGCGAGCGGACTGTCGAGCAGCACCCGCTCGGCAGCGGTATCGATGTCACCGGTCAACAGCAATCGCTCGCCATTGGCTTCGATCTGCAGCACACAGGATTTTTGATTGCTGTCTCGCGCCGATGTCCATTGCCAGAGCCGGAAGACCACACCGTCCCAGGTCCATTGCCGGCCGCTTTCACAGCCTTCGGCGCGCAACTCGGCTGGCAGCGCTTCGGGATCACCGCTCAGGACCTGCGTCACCGGCAATCCGTTGGCAACCGCGCGTGCACCGCCGGCGTGATCGGCGTCGGCGTGGCTGATGAGCATCAGGTCGATCCCGGCTACGCCCAGTTTGCGCAATGACGGCAGCACCACCCGCTCGCCCAGATCGAAATCGCCAAAACGCGGCCCGGTGTCATACAGCAACGTGTGATGGCGGGTGCGCACGAGGATTGCCAGACCTTGGCCGACATCCAGCTGCCAGACTTCGGCGACGCCTTCTGAAAGCATTGGACGGGGAGGAAAAGCCAGCAAGAGCAGCAGCGGCCAACCCAGCGGGCGCAACGGCACACCTTTAGGCAGCAATAGAAGAAAGGCCCCAAGCGTACCGAGCGCCCAAATCCACAGCGGCACCGCGACCGGCACCCAAGCGGGCAATTGCCCGGCCATCAATGCCAGTCCCTTGAACAGCAGGTCGACCAGACCGCCCGCCAACCACAACAATCCCTCCCCCACATAGGGGACGGGCAACAACAACGTCCCGAGCAAGGCTGGCGGCAATACCAGCAGACTGACCCAGGGCACCGCCAGCAAATTGGCCACTGGCCCGCTGACGCTGATCGGCAAGCCAAGTATCAACAGCAATGGGCACAGTCCGATCGCGATCAGCCATTGCGCACGGGTCCAGGTTTGCCACCAACGCCAGGGCCCCAGCCGCCCACCGAAGGTGAAGATCAACACCGCCACTGCCGCGAAGGACAACCAGAATCCCGGTTGCAGGCTCGCCAACGGGTCGAGCAGTAAAACGCCATTGAGCGCCAACAACAGTGGCCACCAGGCACCAAGGTGTCGAAACCGCAGCCGCCACAACAACACCAGACCGATCATCACGCAGGCCCGGCGCACCGGCACCTCGAAACCGGCCAGCAACCCGTAACCCAGCGCAGCGGCAAACGCCAGTCCGCAGGCCCATGGCAGCCAAGGCAAACGGCTGGGCCACAGACCATAGCGCGCCAGCCCGGCGATCAGCAGATACACCAGCCCCGCCAGCAGCCCGATGTGCTGCCCGGAAATCACCAGCAGATGCACGGTGCCGGTGTCTTGCAGCACTTGCCAGTCCTCGCGATTCAGCCCGCCGCCGTCGCCCAGCACCAGTGCGATCAGCGCCCCCGTCCGGCCTTGGGCATCGACGGCCTGCAACCGCTGGCGAATGCTGTCGCGCCAGGCCGATTGGGCGGCGGCCAGCCTCTGGCCGTCCTTGACCGTCCCGGTAGCACCGATGCGTTGAGCCAGCAGCCAGGCGTCGTAATCGA
Source organism: Pseudomonas sp. LBUM1669 (assembly GCF_059695705.1). Taxonomy (NCBI): domain Bacteria; kingdom Pseudomonadati; phylum Pseudomonadota; class Gammaproteobacteria; order Pseudomonadales; family Pseudomonadaceae; genus Pseudomonas; species Pseudomonas sp. LBUM1669. The sequence continues at coordinate 4,644,767 of NZ_CP166784.1, forward strand.
AGGCATGCGGGTTGAGCAGCCCGGCAGGGCGCTTCAATTTGACCGCTAGCCGCCACCGTTCGCCGCTGTTGACGGGCGGTCCGTCATACCAGGCGAGGCGCAGATGCCGGGGGAGCCGGGTGCTTCGGGACTGACTGTCGGTCAACTCGAAGCGCACGACACCTTCGGCATTCTGTGGCAGGCCCGTCACCCGACCTTCGACCCAACGAGTCTCGCCATCGAGCTTCAGCGGCAGGCGATCATCCAGCGCCCACTGCGCACTCGCGCACGCCCAACTGAAGCCGAACAGGAAGAACGCCAACGGGTAAGTCCGAAACGGCAGCAGCATCAAACCCAGCACCGGCAGCAACATCCATAACCAGACCGGCGGTAAAACCGGTAAAAAACGCAGGGCCAGCAAACCCAACGCCAGCGCCATCATCCCTGTGCGCATACGCCCGTCCTTGAGAGTCCCACACTAGGCATAGCTGGCTGATCGCACCCGCACGGTTATTAATTGTCACAAAGTCTGAATGGGCGGTTCATAGAATCCAGACATACTTGCCGCCTTAACCGACCGAGAAGCCTTATGCCCCGGCGCTTATTCAAACGTTACATGCCAGACCCGACCAGCATCAGGGAACACAAATCCTTACGCTTTCTCGGCACCCTGCTGCATGACCCGAACCTCTGGCACCTCAATCGTCATTCCGTCGCACGGGCCATGGCAGTGGGTCTGTTCGCGGCATTCCTGCCCATTCCGTTGCAGATGCTGGTCGCTGCCATTCTGGCGATCGTGGTGCGGGGCAACATGCCCATTGCCGTCAGCCTGGTCTGGCTGACCAACCCGATCACCATGCCTGCGGTGTTCTTCTGCACCTATCAGACGGGGGCGTGGTTGATGAATGTACCGGCCAGGCATTTGCCGGACGAGCTGACCTGGGAATGGATCAGCGGCGAGCTGTCTACTTTGTGGCAGCCGTTTTTGCTGGGATCAGTGGTAACGGGGCTGGTGCTCGGCGCCCTCGCCTATTGCATGGTGATGATGTATTGGCGCTGGTGGGTTGGGCGGCAGTGGAAGCGGCGTAAGCAACGCCGGATGAAGTAGATGCAAAACGGCCTCCATTTTTGGAGGCCGTTCGTTTTGTGGTGTTTGAGCTGACGCCTTCGCTGGCAAGCCTCTCTCCTACAGGTCTGATGGTGCCCCGTAGGAGCGAGGCTTGCCAGCGAAGCAGGCGACGCGGTCTTTCTCAGGTACGCATCCCGCGCCCACTGACCAGCAACCGCGCACAACCGATGTACAACACCACCGTCGCCACCAGCATGAAAGTAATCGCCACGCTGATCTTGATGTCCGAAACGCCGAGAATGCCGTAACGGAAGGCGTTGACCATGTGCAGCACCGGGTTCGCCAGGGACACGGTCTGCCAGAACGGTGGCAGCAAGGAGATCGAGTAGAACACCCCGCCCAGGTAGGTCAGCGGTGTCAGCACGAATGTCGGGATGATTGAGATGTCATCGAAGTTGCGCGCAAACACGGCGTTGATGAAGCCCAGCAGCGAGAAGATCGTCGCCGTCAGCACCACCACCAGAATGGTCACGCCCAGGTGATGCACCTGCAACTCGGTGAAGAACAGCGACAGCAGGGTCACGATAAACCCGACCATCAAGCCGCGCAGCACGCCGCCCAGGGTGTAGCCGATCAGAATCGTATGCGGCGACACCGGCGACACCATCAATTCTTCGATGGAGCGCTGGAACTTGCTGCCGAAGAAACTCGACACCACGTTGCCGTAGGAGTTGGTGATCACCGACATCATGATCAGGCCCGGTACGATGTATTCCATATAGGTGAAGCCACCCATATCACCGATCTGCCGACCGATCAGGTTACCGAAGATCACGAAGTACAGAACCATGGTGATGGCCGGCGGCAGCAGCGTCTGCGGCCAGATCCGGGTAAAGCGTTTGACCTCTCGGTAAATGATGGTGTTGAGGGCAACGAGGTTGGGTTGCAGCTCGGAACTCATACCGCCACCTTCGACAGATTTTTCTCCACCAGGGACACGAACAACTCCTCGAGGCGATTGGTTTTGTTACGCAGGCTCAGCACTTCGATGTTCTGCTGCGCCAACTGGGTGAACAGTGCGGTGATGCCCATGGCCTTGTCGACCTGGACTTCTAGGGTGTGGCTGTCGAGCAGCTTGGTCGGGTAACCGAGCAACTGCGGCGCGACGTTCAGCGTGTTCTTGAGGTCGAGCAGGAACGTTTCCACATGCAACTGCCCGAGCAGCTGTTTCATGCTGGTGTTCTCGACAATCGTGCCGTGGTCGATGATGCCAATGTTGCGGCACAACTGCTCAGCCTCTTCCAGGTAGTGGGTGGTGAGGATGATGGTGATGCCTTTCTGGTTCAGCTCGGTGAGGAAGGTCCACATCGAGCGACGCAACTCGATGTCCACACCCGCGGTCGGTTCATCGAGGATCAGCAGGCGAGGTTCGTGAACCAGTGCGCGGGCGATCATCAGGCGACGCTTCATGCCGCCGGACAGCGAACGCGACGGCACATCGCGTTTGTCCCACAGCCCGAGCTGGGTCAGATACTGCTCGGCGCGTTCCTTGGCGATCTTCGGCGGGATGCCGTAGTAACCGGCCTGGGTCACGACGATGTCGAAGGTTTTTTCGAACTGGTTGAAGTTGAATTCCTGGGGCACCACGCCGATGGAGCGCTTGAGCTGCGCAGGATTCTTGTCCAGGTCGTGACCGAAGATATTCACGGTGCCGCTGGTCTTGTTCACCAGGGTCGAGAGAATGCCGATGGTCGTGGATTTGCCGGCACCGTTAGGGCCGAGCAAGGCGAAAAAGTCACCTTCGGCGACGTCCAGATCGATACCACTCAGGGCCTGGAAACCGTTGCCGTAGGTTTTGGTTAGCTGCCGGATGGACAGAGCGGAACTCATATCGGATTTACGCACCAAGAAGGGAAGAGAGGGATAACTATGGGCGGGCGGCGAGCAATGCAACCGCGGCGCGTGAGCGCAATGGTGCTTGTCGCTGCCACACAAGTACAGTCAAGTGTGTCGATAGTGAGTATTAAGTCAACGCGGTCATAACGGCTTTTTTATACGCCGGGCGTTGTTTCAGCCGCGCGTACCAGGCTTCGAGATGCGGCTGCGGTGCGCGCTCGATCGGCATCTCGAACCAGGCATAAATGAAACTGCCGAGCGGAATATCGCCCATGCCGATTTCGTCGCCGGACAGATACGGCATGGCCGCCAACGCCTGGTTCGCCGCCGCCAGCAGATCATCGCATTCCTTGATCGCGGCGTTGATGGCGGGCCAGTCCTGCTTATCTTCAGGTGTGCGCAACACGCCCCAGAACACCGTGCGGAACGGGCCGGCAAAACTGGAGGTGGTCCAGTCCATCCACTTATCGGCAGCGGCGCGGGCCTTCAGATCCGTCGGGTACCAGGCCGTGCCATTGGCGTGGCTGGCCATCAGGTAACGCACGATGGCGTTCGATTCCCAGAGCACGAAGCCGTCGTCTTCGATCACCGGCACACGGCCGTTAGGGTTCATCGCACGGTACTGCGGCGTATCGACTACACCAAAGGCACCGCCCGCATCGATGGCTTCATAGGCCAGGCCCAGTTCCTCCGCGGCCCACAATGGCTTTCTGACATTCGACGAATTTTTCCGACCCCAGATCTTCAGCATGACCGCCTCTTTATGGATAAATGCGCAGGCAGCATACGACGGATCAGGCGCGGCTCAAATCACTCTGCATGTCACCCAGCAATGCTGGCAATGTGTCGCTGAACAGATGTGGGTAGCACTTTTCCAGGTGCTCGAAAAAGAACGTTTCAGGCACGTCGGTGAACTGGCCGTGGTCCACCAGGTACTCCATCATCTGCTCGCCGTCGCGGTTGAAAGGATGGAAAACACTGTCATTGATGCCGTCGAACTCCAGCGGTGCCACCTTGAACAGTTCGCAGAGTTTTTGGTTGAAGGCCGGCGTCGCCTTGACCCAGCGACCGTTCAGAAACAGCTCCGTATAGCCGTGCATGGCAAACACATCGCTCTTGAGCAATTCAAGTAAACGCGGGGTCGACAGGTGATTGCGCACGTCCGCCAGACCGATGCGCGCAGGGATCCCGCAATGTCGGGCTGCTCCGGCCAGAAGCGTGGCCTTGGGCACGCAATAACTTTCTCCGGTGGCCAACGCATAACTGCCGCGCAGGGTGTCCGGGTCGCGACTGAAGGTGTAGGGGTTGTAGCGCACGGCTTCGCGCACCGCGTAATAGAGGTTGATCACCTGCTCGAGCGGATCGCGACTGGCACCACGATGTTTTTCGGCGAACTCCACCACCGAGGGATGGTCACTATCGATGAAGCGGCCGGGACTCAGATACTCATGCATGAGAACAATCTCCTGGGGAAGTCACGAGTCTAGCGACACCTTCAGCACAGAGATAACGACGTATCGGCCAAACATGGGCGCATAGCTGCGCAGGAAACGAACGATTTCTCGGGCCTGTTGCCAACCCAACCTACAAAACTCATCGATGGTTTCCCACGAATTCAATCACCTCGCTCCGACCACCCTGTTTTGCGGATGCCGTCTAAGCTCTGAAGGTTGGTTTTGCCCTGGTTCACGGAGGATTAAATATGCTGCTGTTGTGGATACTGGTTCTGGTTGTCGGGATAGCTTATTTAGCCCACCGTCGCGTCGCCCCCCTGCCTGCCCTGTGCATCGTCGCCGTCTATATTGTCGCGATGGGTGCCTTCAGCCGCGCACCAGGCTGGCTGCTGCTGATTTTCTGGGTGTTGATCGCCGCAGTAGCGGCGCCGTTATTGCTGCCCGACCTGCGTCGTAAATTCTTCAGCGCGCCGCTGTTCAGCTGGTTCCAGAAAACCCTCCCGCCGATGTCGCAAACCGAACGCGATGCGATCGACGCCGGGACCGTGTGGTGGGACGGCGAACTGTTCAGCGGTCGCCCGGACTGGAACAAGCTGCTTTCCTATCCAAAAGCGCATCTGAGTGAAGAGGAACAGGCCTTTATCGACGGTCCGACCGAAGAACTCTGCGCCATGGTCACCGACTGGCAGATCGGGCAAGACATGGACCTGCCTCCCGAAGCCTGGACCCACATCAAGGAAAACGGCTTCTTCGCGCTGATCATTCCCAAGGAATTTGGCGGCAAGGGTTTCTCGGCCTATGCCCATTCGCAGGTGGCGATGAAACTGGCGACCCGCAGTGGCGACCTCGCGTCCACCGTGATGGTCCCCAACTCGCTGGGCCCGGCCGAACTGCTGCTGCATTACGGCACCGACGAACAACGCAACCATTACTTGCCACGGCTGGCCCGGGGTGACGACATCCCGTGCTTCGCACTGACCGGCCCACTGGCAGGCTCCGACGCCGGTGCCATGCCCGACACCGGGGTCATCTGCAAAGGTGAGTGGGAAGGCAAGGAAACCCTCGGCCTGCGCCTCAACTGGGAAAAGCGTTACATCACACTGGGCCCGGTGGCCACCCTCCTCGGCCTGGCCTTCAAGGCCTATGACCCGGACCATTTGCTGGGTGACAAGGAAGACCTGGGCATCAGCCTGGCGCTGATCCCGACCGATACGGCCGGTGTTGAAATCGGCCGCCGTCACCTGCCGCTGGGTGCCGCCTTCATGAATGGCCCGAACTCCGGCAAGGACGTCTTCGTGCCGCTGGACTTCCTCATCGGCGGCCAGGAAATGCTCGGCAAAGGCTGGATGATGCTGATGAACTGCCTGTCGGTCGGGCGTTCGATTTCCCTGCCGGCAGTCGGCACCGGCGCGGCCAAGTTCACCAGCCTGGTTACCGGTCAGTACGCGCAGGTTCGCGAGCAATTCAACGTTCCACTGTCGGCGTTCGAAGGTATTCAGGAAGCCATGGCCCGCATCGGCGGCAACGCCTGGATGATGGACGCTGCCCGAATGCTGACCGCCAACGCGGTGGACCTGGGCGAGAAACCGTCGGTGCTGTCGGCGATTCTCAAGTACCACCTCACCGAACGCGGCCGCGAGTGCATCAGCCACGCCATGGATGTTCACGGCGGCAAGGCGATCATCATGGGGCCGAACAACTACCTCGGTCGCAGCTGGAATGGCGCGCCCATCTTCATCACCGTGGAAGGCGCGAACATCCTCTCGCGCAACCTGATGATCTTCGGGCAGGGCGCCATTCGCTGCCATCCGTTCGTACTGAAAGAAATGGCTCTCGCCGGCCGTGAAGACAAGGATCAGGCACTCACCGAATTCGATGGCCTGCTGCTCAAGCACATCGGTTTCGCCGTGAGCAACGCCGCCAGCACGCTGGTGTTGAACCTCGGTTTCGGGCACCTGGAACATTCGCCGGGTGACAAGCTCAGTCAGGGTTACTTCCGCGCGCTCAATCGACAGGCGGCAGCGTTCGCCATGCTCGCCGACCTCAGCATGATGCTGCTGGGCGGTGAACTGAAACGTCGCGAACGCCTGTCGGCGCGTCTTGGGGATGTGCTGAGCAACATGTACCTCGCCTCCGCCGCGCTCAAGCGTTACCACGACCTCGATTCGCCGGAACACATGGCGCCACTGTTTACCTGGGCCATGGAAGAAAGCCTTGGCCAGTCGGAACGTGCGCTGGATGAGTTGCTCAGCAACTTCCCGAACAAGGTGCTGGGTTGCCTGTTGCGGTTGATCGTGTTCCCGTTCGGCCGTCGTCACAAAGGCCCATCGGACAAACTCGGCGCCGAAGTCGCCGCGGTGATTGGCCGCGCCAAGGGCGATCCGACCCTCGAAGAATTGCTTGGCGGTTGCTACCGTCCGCAATCGGCGGACGACGCGGTCGGGGCCCTGCAACATGCCTGCAACCTGTTGAACGCAGCGCAGCCGTTGCAGAAAAAGCTGCACGTGGCGCTCAAAAGCGGTCAGGTCAAACCGGCTGCCGGCGAACACGTCATCGACGCCGCGCTGGAGGCCGGGGTGCTGCAGCCGGTGGAAGCGCAGACCTTGCGTGAAGCCGAAACGGCGCGGCGCAAGGTGATCGACGTCGATGATTTCGACAAAGAAGAGTTGGCGCTGGCCGACGGAAAGGTCCGCTGATCCTGTAAAAAGGGGCGTGGGGGCTTTATACTCCTGCGCCCGTTTTGCTCTTGAGGACTTATCTCGTGTCCAATGTCGTTGCCGATCATCTTGTCTTGCTCGACCACCTGCGCAGCATCCTGGTCGCCGTAGGTGAGGCCGAACAGGTTCCCGAAGAAAGCCATGCCTTGTTCCTGGAGCGCTTCGACGAACTGCGTGCGTTGCTGCCGGTCGACCCGATCGAAAGCCAATACCTGGGCCAGGACATTCTGTGCCAGGTGATCACCCGCTACCCGCAAATCGCCCACTTGGTCCCACGCGACCTGCTGTGGTACTTCGCCGGTGACTGCCTGCATTACATGCCCGATGATGAAATCGATTTGTACCAGGCACTGGAAGAGCGTCGTTTCGAAGCCGAACAGAACGACGAACCGTTCGACTGGAATCAGGAAAAACAGCTGCTGGCGATGTCGAACGACGACAGCAAGCACTGATCTCCGATCAGAAATGCAAAAGGCCCGCATGGTTGAACATGCGGGCCTTTTTGTTGCCGGGAGATGCAGCGTTCGTCAAAGCAACCCATCACTCTCGGGCAACTCATACTCCGCCGCGACCTTCCCCGCCTTCCCCGGCTTGCTCAGGGTCGGTTCCTTCTCCAGACACTCCACCAGATAATCAATAAACACCCGCAATTTCGGTGGCAAATAGCGCGTCGGCGAATGCAGCAACCAGGCCCCGCCATGGTAAGACGCGAGGAAGGTCCAGTCCGGCAGCACTTGCACGATCAACCCCTGCTCCAGTGCATAACGCGCGGTGAAATACGGCAGACTGCCAATCCCGATGTGCTGCAACACAGCACCCAGTCGAACGCCCGTGTGATTCGCCGCATACCGGCCGCGTACACCGACCGTCACAGCCTTGGTGCCTTTCTTGAATTTCCAGCGCGCATCGCTCGGCGTTTCACCCAAGTAGATGCAACTGTGGTTGAGCAAGTCATGGGGATGCGTCGGCGTGCCATGTTCGGCCAGGTACTGCGGTGTTGCGCAGAGCAAATGGTCGATGGTCAGCAACTGCCGTCCGACCAAACCCGCCGGTGGTCGGTCGGTAATCCGAATCGCCAGATCAACGTTGTCGTCGATCAGATCCACCTGCCGATCTTCGAGCAACAGCTCCACATCCACTTTTGGATAACGTCGCAAAAATTCCGGCATATGCGGGTGAATGACAAATCGACCGACCGCCTTGGGCACGCTGACCCGCACCAGCCCTTCCGCTTCATGGGTGAACTGCCCGCTGATTTCCATCACGGACTTGGCCGCACTGACCATTTCCTGGCACCGCTTGAACACCTCTTCGCCACCGTCGCTCAAGCGCAGCTTGCGCGTGGTTCGCTGCAGCAGACGCGTGGCCAACGCTTTTTCCAGACGCGAGATGCTGCGGCTCACCGCCGAGGGTGAAGACCCCAATTGACGAGCCGCCTCGGAAAAGCTGCCGGTCTCGACAACCTTGACGAAAATCGCCATTTCGCCCAGCAGTGGCAGCGGAAGATTTATGCTCACAGCGCAACAGTCCTTTGATGTTTGAACGGATTATCACGCAATTCCACGATTCATATAATAAAAATAGAAACTTTAATGAGGACATGGAATATGACGCTTCGCCTCTTTTTCCATAGTGATGACCTCAAGGCCAACGTGGAAGTCCTGGAATGCACGCCCCAGGAGAACGAATTTGCAGTGGTACTGCGCGCCACCTTGTTTCACCCCCAAGGTGGCGGTCAGCCTTTCGATACCGGCTGGATCGGCGAAAGCCAGGTTCTGCGCGTGGTCCAGGAACCGGACCGAATCATTCATTTTGTCGACCAGCCGGTAAAACTCGGTATGACCCAGATCCGGATTGACGAGCAACGCCGCCACTTCAATTCGCGCATGCATTCGGCCGGCCACCTCATCGGCCACTTTGTCCAGGCGCTGGGCTGGATGCCGATCAAGGCTCATCACTGGCCAGGCGAAGGACGCGTGCAATTCAAACCGACAGAGTCGGCAAAAGAGGTAGATGCCGAGATGATTCAGCACGGCATCGAGCAATGGGTCGCCCATGACCTGCCACGCCTGACGTCGATGCGCGAAGGCGCCCGGGAAATTGGTTTCGGTGAGCTGCCCGCCTACGGCTGCGGCGGCACCCATGTACGTAGCCTGAAGGATTTGGGCACGGTCACGATCGCTTCCCTATCACTGAAAAAGGGAATGCTGTCAGTCCACTACAGCGTGGATTGAGCTTTCGGGCGATGCCGTCCCCGGCATCGCCTGACGCCCGGGGGAGCCCGCTTTCGCGGGTTCTGTTGACTATCTGATAGATGGACCTAAGACATGATGCTTGACGTCGAGCGTCTCGATGAGACGTGCATAAAGAAACTGGCCAACGAAGAAGTCCTCGCCATCCGCGTCAAAGGCCTGTTGCCCGAGCCGCTGGCGATTCAGATTGGCGACAAGATCCTCGCCCCGGGTTTCGAAGGCTATATCAATGCGCCGAGCATCGGTCGCATCGGCATGGCGTTTTATGAGGCGGAAAACCAGCCGCTGCTGATCGAAGATTATTTCGAGCATGCCTCGCGCAACATCGCGGAACTGCGCAAACGTTGCGCGCCCTACTCGTCCCCGGTCGACACCCTGCGCTGCATGCTTGATGAGTCCTGGCCGGCGGGTGCGCATCTGGAAAATCTCTACGGCCGCAAGATGTATGTCGGGCTGTCCCGCGTGGTGAAACCAGGGGTGTGCTTCCTGGCCCATCACGACATTTTCGCCAAGGATGCCCCGGACAGTTACCAAGCCAGAAGCCTGGAAGCGCAGTTCGCCTGCAACGTTTACCTGAACATGCCCACCGAGGGTGGCGCCTTGCAGATGTGGGACCACGATATTTCTCCGGATCAATTCGACGAGATGCGTGGCGACAACTACGGCATCGACCCGGCCCTGCTCGGCACGCCGACCCTAGAGATTCGTCCTGAGCCGGGTGATTTCATTATGTTCAATTCGCGCTGCATGCACTCGGTGACACCGGGTGTGGCGGATCCGCGATTGAGCCTTTCGTTCTTTGTCGGCTATCGCGGCAATGCTTCACCCCTTACTTTCTGGAGTTGAAATGCTTTCGAATTACCTGGGCGAGTTCCTGGCGCTGGCGACCATTCACTTTCTGGCGGTGGTCGCACCTGGACCGGACTTCGCTGTCACCATCCGTCAAAGTGTGCGTTTCGGCCGGTTGGTCGGGATCTGCACGGCACTGGGCATCGGTGCGGGGATTTCCGTGCACGTGCTTTATACCCTGCTAGGGGTCGGCGCATTGATGCACACGACACCCTGGTTATTGACGGTGGCCAAGGTGGTGGGCGGCGCTTACATTTTGTACCTCGGTGTCAGTCTGCTGCGCAGTAAACCCAAGTCCGCGCTTGAGGGTGACAAAGTCGCCGAAGAGCCGGTGGTCGAGCAAACGCTACTGAAGGCGTTCACCACCGGTTTTCTCACCAACGCGACCAACCCCAAGGCGACGCTGTTTTTTCTGGCAATTTTCACCACGCTCATCAGCGCCACGACGCCCTTGAAGGTCCAGGCGCTGTATGGGGTATGGATGTGTTTTGTGAACGCGCTGTGGTTCGTGATCGTCGCACTGTTCTTCTCCAGCGCCCGGGTACGATTGCTGTTTATCCGCATGGGGCATTGGTTTGAACGCACCATGGGGGTGATTCTGATCCTGTTCGCCGGGCGTTTGATTCTCTCGATGTAATAGCGTCTGAAACGAAAAAGGCCCGCGCCGTCTGACTGGCGGGCCTTTTGCGTTTCTGTGCGACAAATCCCACATAAGGGATGCCCCTATCGCTCACTCGTGGTGTTAATTTGGAAACGTTTCAGTCTCATCGATCAGAAACTTCTCACAAACTGCTTGCAAAGGAATGCCCTCAGCAATGAATTTCTCACTCAAGCACCTGGCTGCGTCAACCCTGATACTGGCCAGCCTTTCGTCGTTCACCCTGACAGCGCAGGCCAATATCAGCCCGCAACAGAGTGCGGCGATCCTCAAGACCTTCAGCGATGCATCGGTAACGGATTTCAGGCAATTCCTGGGAGGTCTGGCCAAGAGCGATCTCGGCAAAACCGACAATCTCGGCCCGGCCATCGCTGCCTTCCTCGATAACAAGACTCTTTCTGCAGAACAGCAGAACGAAATCCATCGCCTGCTTGGCCTCTACGCGCGAGTGAAATATGGTGCCGCTGCCACCGAGACCCTGCGCGAGCTGGTGGCCATCCCGACCTTCCGCGTCGAGGGCGTTGACCAGCATGACAATCCCGAATTCATCAAGATCGCCGAGAAGATCAAGGGCCTGGCCCAAGCGTTCAACCTGAATTTCCGCAACATCGACAACCGCGTCTATGAAATCTCCCTTGAGGGCAGCAGCGATGAAGTCGTGGGCATTCATGCGCACGCCGATGTGGTGCCCGTAACACCGGAGAATTGGGTCCTGAAAGACGGCACCAAACTTGATCCGTTCAAGGTCACCCTGATCGGCGACCGCATGTATGGCCGGGGGACCGAGGACGACAAAAACGGTATCGTGGTAGCGCTTTATGCGATGAAGATCATCAAGGAGGAGAAACTGCCGCTGGCGCGCAATTTCAAGCTGCTGGTCGACACCACCGAGGAAACCACCGGCGACGCCATCCCTTATTACTTCGAACACAACCCGACACCTAACTACAACCTGGCGCTGGATGGCGGCTACCCGGTAGTGATTGCGGAGAAAGGATACGGCACCGTGATGGCGAACTTTGCCAAACGCAAGGCTGAGGGCAAGGGCGCCGAGATCATCTCGATGACTGGCGGCATGGCCACCAACCAGATCCCGTCGACATCGGTCGTCACCCTTTTGAGTGAGAAGCCTGCCGAGTTGGCCGCCAGCCTGCAGAAGGCCGGCGCCGATTATGCCAAAAGCAATGGTGGCAATTTCGACGTCACCGCCAAGGTTGATGGCAAGGACGTCAAATTGACGTTCACTGGCGTTTCCGCCCACTCTTCCGAGCCCGAGTCCGGCGTCAACCCGGTATCGAGAATGCTGGGGTTCATCAATAGCCTCGACGGCAAGGTTGCGCTCAAGCACAACCACATCACCGACGCCGCCGGTTACGCTGCCGACAACTGGGGCCTGGATTACCTCGGCGGCAAATTGGGGGTTGGTTTTTCCGACGCCTTCATGGGACCGCTGACCGCTTCCCTGACCTATGTCGGGATGGACGATAAAACCTTCAAGCTCGCGGTCAACCTGCGGGTACCAAAAGGCAAGTCACCGGAAACGCTCAAGTCCGAAATCGCCGACAAGCTTGGCGCCTGGAGCAAGAAAACCCACGTTGCGGTGACCTTCGACTACTCGATCGCCGAGCCGATGTACCGCAACCCTGAAGGTGAATGGGTCAAGGCCTTGCTCGCCGTGGCCAGCGAAAACCTGGGCATGGAGCACAAGTACGGCACCTCTGCGGGCGCTACCTCGGTCCATGAACTGCCCAACGGCGTGCAATTCGGCCTGGCCAGGCCCGAGATCAAGTACACCGGCCACACCGACAACGAGTTCAAGACGGTCGACCAGTTCCTGTTGGACCTGCAGATCGTGACGGAAATGATGGGGCGGATCGGGCAGTTGCCGAAACTATGATCACCTTCGGACCCGCTGTTCTGGCGGGTCCGACGCATTGATCGTCTTGATGCCAGCACCAACAAAAAAAGGACCTTCGGGTCCTTTTTATAAATGACACACAAACAAAAACGCCGCTCATTGCTGAGCGGCGTTTTTGTTGAATATGGAGCGGGAAACGAGACTCGAACTCGCGACCCCGACCTTGGCAAGGTCGTGCTCTACCAACTGAGCTATTCCCGCAAATGGCGTCCCCTAGGGGACTCGAACCCCTGTTACCGCCGTGAAAGGGCGGTGTCCTAGGCCACTAGACGAAGGGGACACGCTAACTGAAACACATGGTGTGTATTTCAGTGCCCAAATCCGCATCCGAAGATGTCGGCTCTGGTTTCACTCAGCCCTGCCCGAAAGCAACGCTGCTTAAAATTGGAGCGGGAAACGAGACTCGAACTCGCGACCCCGACCTTGGCAAGGTCGTGCTCTACCAACTGAGCTATTCCCGCATTGGCGTCCCCTAGGGGACTCGAACCCCTGTTACCGCCGTGAAAGGGCGGTGTCCTAGGCCACTAGACGAAGGGGACACACGTACAACATTCACTCCCTACCGCGTTTCGCTGTGTGCTTTACGCTGTAAGTGGCGCGCATTCTATGGATGGATTGAGGGGTCGTCAACCCCCAGATATAAATTTATTTAAATCAATGACTTCGCCCCGCTTTCAGGAGCGATTCAGGCTTTTGCGCCTCCTGACCTTTAGCGACTATATTCTGGCAACGACCAAGACGTTATAGTCCGCCGCTGAGGATGATGGCAATCTGAACCACGGTTGCCAGCATTTATATAAGTCGAACCACGGCCGATATAAAGATAGCCACAACCGATTCAACTCGTCGAGCGGTCCTATGCGCCCAAATGCCAAGCCACTACACTCGATCGCAAACACTATAAAGAGGTCTTACCGGTGACACCACTCATGATCACCCTGCTAGTCGTAGCCGGGATCGCACTATTGATCGCCATTGGCTACATGAACCATGTGGTGGAAAACAACAAGCTGGAAAAGGCCCGTACCAAGGTTGAACTCAACGACCGCCTGCGTCGCTGCGGCGAAATCACCGAGACTTTCCCCGGCCAGCTGATGACTCCCGGGCTCAAGCTGCTGCTGACCCGCCTGGAACTCAATGTCTGCAGGCGTTTGCTCAACCTGGAAAAAACCAGTTCCAACCTCAGGGCCCGGATTACCGAACTCGAAGCCCTGGCCGCGCAAGGCGAATCGATCCCGGTCAACAACCCGCCGGCACCGATCCAGACCGAAGCCAAGGCCAAGGACGTGCGCTTCCTGCTCGAAGCCCTGCACGGCCAAATCACTCGCGCCGCACAGGACGGCTTCCTGCCGACCAACGAAGCCAAGCGCTGGATCCGCGAAGTGCGCCACATTCTGGTCCTGCTGCACATCGAGTTTTTCAACAACCTCGGCCAGCAGTGCCTGCAACAAAACCAGCCAGGCCAGGCCCGCCTCGCCTTCGAACGCGGCGTGCAATACCTGCGCAAACAACAGGAACCGCAGGTCTACGCCGAACAGCTCGAATACCTGGAAAAACTCCTGGCTCGCGCCAACGCCATGGTGATGGACAAAATCGCAGCGGTTGAAAGCGAAGCGAACCAACTGAACGTAGGCCTCAAAGACGTCGAGGCGGATGCGGACTGGAAGAAGAAAGTGATCTACGACTGATCGGAAGAATCAAGGAAGCCACCGCGAGGTGGCTTTTTTTTTGGGTCGGGTTTGGTGAGTGAGTACTGCCGGGGAGGATTGGTTAGCTGTCAGGCCGCCTTCGCTGGCAGGCCAGCTCCCACAATTGGAGTGGGTGTATCAGCAAAATGCTGGTCGGCTGTCAGGCCGCCATCGCGGGCAAGCCTCGCTCCTACAAGGGCCCAGCGTACACCCGCTTCTCACCACTCATCAGGCCGAGCGTTAGCTCGCCTGCAGCTCTTGATCTTGATCCACCCGCCCCTTCGGGAGGCTGAGAGGAGGTGTTCATCCGGGGAGTGGCGCGTAGCGCCGTTCGACGCAGTCGAACACGCTGCATGTAGGTCGTCGCGAAGCAGACCGGAGGGCAGTGTCCCCGGATGGATGCCGGAGCGAAGGAACGCCGAGCCTAGGCGAGGGGCCGGACGCTTGGGGCGAGCGTTTTTTTTGCTTACTTTTTTTAGGCGTTTGTAAAAAAAGTGAGTCGCCGTAAGGGCGAAACCGCCAGCCGCCGTTACCGCAGGAATGGATATGTACACCTGAGAGAGACAGGTCGGCTATCAGGCCGCCTTCGCGGGCAAGCCTCGCTCCTACACTAGATCTGTGCACATACACCGGGAGACAGATCAGAGCCGAAAGTGCCCGACCATCCCCTTCAACTCAACCCCCAATTGCGCCAGCTCAATACTAGAAGCCGCATTCCCCCGCATCGCCAACGAAGACTGATCCGCACTCGCCCGAATACTCGTCACACTGCGATTAATCTCCTCGGCCACCGAACTCTGCTCCTCGGCTGCCGCCGCAATCTGCTGGTTCATCTGCTGAATCAACGACACCGCCGCCGCAATACTTCCCAGCGCACTCTCAGTCTGCAACGCGTCACTCACCGCCAGCTTCACCAGCTCACCACTGTTTTGAATCTGCTGCACCGACGACTGCGCCGCCGAACGCAAGGCGCTCACCAGGCGCTCAATCTCCTCGGTCGATTGCTGAGTGCGCTTGGCCAATGCCCGAACCTCATCCGCCACGACCGCGAACCCCCTGCCCTGCTCGCCGGCCCGTGCCGCCTCGATCGCCGCATTGAGCGCCAACAGGTTGGTTTGCTCGGCGACACTCTTGATCACACTGAGCACCGTGCCGATGTTCTGGATTTCCGCACTCAGGCTTTCGATGCTCGAACTGGCCGACGTCGCCGAGTCCGCCAGCTGCTCGATCCGCGCCATGCTCTGACGCACCACCTGCTGGCCACTTTCCACCTTACCGTCCGCCGTTTGAGCAGCCTGAGCGGCTTCCTCCGCGTTACGCGCCACATCGTGCACCGTCGCCGTCATCTGATTCATCGCCGTGGCGACCTGCTCGGTTTCTTCCTTCTGGCTACTGACCTCCAGGTTGGTCTGCTCAGTGACCGCCGACAGCGATTGCGCCGAACTCGCCAACTGCTCGATACCGGCCTGCAAACCACTGACGATGGTGCTCAGCCCCGCCCCCATCTGTTGCATGGCCTGCATCAACTGGCCGATCTCGTCACGGCGCGTCACTTCAACGGTCGCGCTCAAATCACCCGCAGCGATCTGTTGTGCGACACGAATCACACTGCGCAGCGGCGCCACGATCAATCGGGTAATGACCCACGCCGCGATCAACCCGACCAGCAACGCCAAGGCCGAGGAGCCGATGATCAGCATCGAGTTCTTTTTCAGTTCTGCCTGCATCGACTGGTCTTCGGCGACATAAGCCTGATCAACCCGTTCCACCACTTGTGCAGCACGCTGGTGCAGTTGCTGATAGACGGTTTTTTCCTGGGCCAACAGACCGGTGTACTCCGTCAATTTCTCGCTAAAACTGGTGATGTGACCTGCCACTTCGTTGAGGACGGTCTGATAGCCCTCATCCTTGACCGTGGTTTTCAACTGCTCGGCCTGAACCTGCGCCTGATCGGCCTGCTCGATCTTGCCCTGGCCTGCGCTGTCATCACCCTTGCGGCTCTGGTCCAGACGCACACGTGCTTCGTTCATAGCCTGCAGCATCAACCGCGACACCTCGCTGACCTGATTGGCTTGCTCGATGAACTGCCCGCCGTCCTTGCCTTCGGACTCCTTCAAGGTATAGGCGCCATCGTCGGCAAGCCCTGCTTGCAGGACATCCAGGTTATTGGCCACGCTGGACACCGACCAACTGGCCATTTCCAGGGCCAGGTCCTTGGCCTGACTCAGCGAGACGAACTCATCGAAGGCCTTGCGATAAGCCCCCAGGGACTGCTCGACGTCATTCATCACTGGCACGTTGGCCGCTGAAGCAGCCTTGAGCTGCGTCGCCAAAGCGATCAGGCCATCAACACCCTCGCGCAGGGCATCGGCGGTTTTCGGGTTGCCGCGCAAGGCGTATTCCTGTTCAAGCAACCGCACCTTGAGCAAACCGCTGTTGAGCAACGACATTTGCTTGAGCCCGTCGAAGCGATGACTGATGGTTTGCAGGGACCAAACGCCGATGGCTGCCACCAGGGCCGTCAGCAGCAGCACCAAGACAAACCCGACACCCATTTTTTTTGCCATACCGAGGTTGGCAAAACGTCCTTGCACGGCCGAAATCATTGCACTTAGTCCCCTGACATAGTCTGTTGACGCAGATTCGCAACGGGCATACGCCAGCACAAGTCTCTGGCGTCGGAATAATGGCAAAAAGCTACGCCCACGTCGTTTTCAGAACGCTTTAGGTCGATTCGCAGCGGTTGCCTGAAAAAATGCCCGGGCACGAGGATCGCAGGCATAAGCGACGTTGATGCGCAGCCAATCATTCGCATGGCCGCCAGGACTGAAGGCCGTGGCAGAAGACAGCAGCACACCGAAGCGCCGGGCCTGTGTGCGCACCTGAGCGTAGTCGGACATCCGCGATCGCGCCCAGATGAACAGGCCACCAGCCGGCTTGCCGAAAACCTCCCACTCGGCGTCTTCGAGCACTTGCAAGGCCGCCTCTCTGTCCGAGTTCAAACGCTGGCGCTGACGCTGCACCAGTTTGCGGTACGCGCCGCTAGCCAACAGGCAAGTCAGCACCGACTCGCAGAACCTGGAGGCGCCCATGCTGCTGATCATCTTGACCTCGGCCAATCGCGATATGACTCCTTCACTGGCCACGACAAAGCCGACCCGCAATGAACTGCTGAGGGTTTTCGAGTAGCTGCCAACATAGATCACGTTGTCATCGACCCCCAACGCAGCAAGGCGCGTGCCGGGACCGTAGTGCAAATCCGCATAGACGTCATCTTCAATCACCAACACGCCATGGGTCTTGGTCAATTGCAAAACCTGCTGCGCCACCGCGGGCGTCAGGCAACTGCCCGTCGGGTTGTGGTAGAAACTGTTGATGAATAGCGCGCGGGGGCCGTGCTTTACCAAGAGTGCTTCCAGTTGCGCCGTGTCGGGCCCGCGCGGGGTGCGCGGCACCTCGACCATCGTCACGCCGTGCAGCCTGAGCAGGTCAAACAACAGTGCATACCCCGGACTTTCCACCACCACGCAATCACCCGGTTTGAGCAAGGTGCGCACGATCAGGTCGAGCCCCTGACTGGCACCTGCGGTGGTCAGAATACGATTTTCGTCTACCTCGATACCGAGCTGTCCAAGGCGTTTGAGAATTTGCAGACGCAAGGCAGGCAGGCCTCGGGAGGTGCTGTAGTTGAACAACCCGGCCATGTCGGTACGGCTGACCTGACGAATCGCGTAGCTCAGGTCGTCAGTTTCGCGCCAGCTCTCCGGCAACCCGCCACAACCCAGCTTAAGTTCGCCCGAGAACCCGCCCTGTTTCAGTTCCACCCCTTCGAACCAGTGGCAATCCTGTTGCCCCTGGGCGACCAGCGTTGGCGTGGCGACAATGAAACCGGCGCCATGACGCGACGCCAGCACACCTTGAGTCACCAGCCGTTCACACGCTTCGACAACGCTGGACTGACTGAGCAGATTGACCCGCGCGATGTGCCGCGCAGAAGGTAAACGCGTGCCTGGCAGCACCTCACTCTGACGGAGCCAGACGGCCAATGCATCGACGATTTGCTGTACGACCGGCACCAATGCCTGTCGATCGATTCTCAATTCCATGAGCAAGCAAACTCCTGTCCATTTGCGGGGAGCAGTTAATCACAGCTGCGCTGGATCGGATGTGCGACAACGCCGCCAAAACCCTCGGTTCTAACCATTTGAAACACATTGTCCGTCCTCTTCCACAGCACCATGAAAAAACCCGCACGTATGCGGGCTTTTTCCTACGGGGCAGGTCTTGATGGGTCAGAACGCCGTGACACCACCGTCCACTGCCAGCGAGTGACCGGTGGTGAACGCCGCGCCGTCGCTGCACAGATACAGCACGGCGCTGGCGATTTCCTCGACCTTGCCGATGCGGCCGACCGGGTGCATAGCGTTAGCGAACTCGCCCTTCTTCGGGTCCGCTTCATAGGCACGACGGAACATGTCGGTGTCGATCACTGCCGGGCACACCGCGTTCACGCGAATCTTTTTCTTGGCGTATTCGATCGCCGCCGACTTGGTCAGGCCGATGACCGCATGTTTCGACGCCGCGTAAATGCTCATCTTCGGCGCCGCACCAAGGCCCGCGACCGAAGCGGTGTTGACGATCGCGCCGCCGCCCTGGGCCAGCAGCAATGGCAGCTGGTACTTCATGCACAGCCAGACGCCTTTGACGTTGACGCCCATGATCGCGTCGAACTCGTCGATCGTGCCTTCCGCCAGTTTGCCTTTCTCGATCTCGATGCCGGCGTTGTTGAAGGCGTAATCCAGACGGCCGTAGGTATTCACCACCTCGTCCATCAGATTTTTTACATCGCTTTCCAGCGTGACGTTGCAACGCACGAAGGTCGCTTCGCCGCCCGCTGTACGAATCAGTGCCACAGTGCCTTCGCCCCCGGCCGTGTCCATGTCGGCCACCACCACTTTCAACCCTTCAGCGGCGAATGCCTGGGCGGTCGCGCGGCCAATACCGTTGGCAGCGCCAGTCACCACAGCGACCTGGCCGGAAAACGTCATGCTCATTGTTATGCCCTCAAAGAGAAGAATGCGGGGGATCGCGTGTTCTCAGTCTAGCCACAGGGGCGTGTGGCACGGCAGCACTATCAGAAGCCCGGTTGGGCGGCCATGAGTTGCAGTGATAGAACTGCGGCCCTGACTATCACTGTACTGGATCGACGTGCATTCGCCGCATCAGCCAAACTTGCGGCATCGATCATGAAGGGCTATCAACAAAGCTTCATTCATCTTGAGTGCCTGTCATGACTTCCCAGACCAATCGCCAGTTCCTGCTCGCCAAACGTCCGGTGGGCGAGGCGACCCGCGAGACCTTTACCTATCAGGAAGTGCCAGTCGGCGAACCGGCTGCGGGTCAGATCCTGGTCAAAAACGAATACCTGTCCCTGGACCCGGCCATGCGTGGCTGGATGAACGAGGGCAAGTCCTACATTCCGCCGGTCGGTATCGGCGAAGTCATGCGCGCATTGGGTGTAGGCAAAGTCGTTGCCTCGAACAATCCTGGATTTGCGGTCGGGGACTACGTCAACGGAGCCTTGGGCGTGCAGGATTATTTCCTCGGCGAGCCACGCGGTTTCTACAAGGTCGATCCGAAACTCGCACCGTTGCCCCGTTACCTGTCCGCGCTGGGCATGACCGGGATGACCGCCTACTTCGCACTGCTCGATGTCGGCGCACCGAAGGAAGGTGACACCGTGGTGCTGTCCGGCGCGGCCGGTGCGGTGGGCAGCATTGCCGGGCAGATCGCCAAGATCAAAGGCTGCCGCGTGATCGGCATCGCGGGCGGCGCGGACAAGTGCAAGTTCCTGATCGACGAACTGGGGTTTGACGGCGTCATCGACTACAAGAACGAAGACGTGCATGCGGGCCTTAAGCGTGAATGTCCGAAAGGTGTGGACGTGTATTTCGATAACGTCGGCGGCGATATCCTCGACGCTGTGCTGGGTCGCCTCGCCATGAAAGCGCGGGTGGTGATTTGTGGTGCCATCAGCCAGTACAACAACAAGGAAGCGGTCAAGGGCCCGGCCAACTACCTGTCGTTGCTGGTCAATCGCGCGCGAATGGAAGGCTTCGTGGTGATGGACTACGCCGCGCAGTTCGCCGCCGCCGGACAGGAAATGGCTGGGTGGATGACCAAGGGGCAACTCAAGAGCAAGGAAGATATTGTTGAAGGGCTGGAGACCTTCCCGGAGACGCTGATGAAACTGTTCAGCGGCGAGAATTTCGGGAAGTTGGTTCTGAAGGTTTAACCCGACATTTCAATGCGCAACAAACCAATGTGGGAGCGGGCTTGCTCGCGAAGAGGAGTGTCAGTCGACATTGATATTGACTGATACACCGCCTTCGCGAGTAAGCCCGCTCCCACATTTGGATCTTCAGCGTTTGGTCAGGCGAGTTCGGCGACTACG
Organism: Pseudomonas sp. LBUM1669; assembly: GCF_059695705.1. Classification (NCBI taxonomy): domain Bacteria; kingdom Pseudomonadati; phylum Pseudomonadota; class Gammaproteobacteria; order Pseudomonadales; family Pseudomonadaceae; genus Pseudomonas; species Pseudomonas sp. LBUM1669. The sequence continues at coordinate 4,665,701 of NZ_CP166784.1, forward strand.
GCGGCCAACGCCTTCGCCGGATCCGCCGCCTGGCTGATCGGACGACCAATGACCAGATAATCAGAACCGGCATCCAGCGCCTGACGCGGGGTCAGGATACGGCGCTGATCGTCCTGGGCGCTGCCCGCCGGGCGAATCCCCGGGGTCACCAGTTGCAGCGACGGGTGCGCCGACTTCAGGGCCTGGGCTTCCAGGGCCGAGCACACCAGACCGTCCATCCCGGCTTTTTCCGCCAGTGCGGCCAGACGCAGAACTTGCTCTTGTGGCTCGATATCCAGGCCGATACCCGCCAGATCTTCACGTTCCATGCTGGTCAGCACGGTCACGCCGATCAACAGCGGTTTGGGGCCGGTACGCTGATCGAGCACTTCACGGCAGGCGGCCATCATGCGCAGACCGCCGGAGCAATGCACGTTGACCATCCACACGCCCATTTCCGCCGCGGCTTTTACCGCCATGGCGGTGGTGTTCGGGATGTCGTGGAACTTGAGGTCCAGGAACACTTCGAAACCCTTGTCACGCAAGGTACCGACGATTTCCGAGGCGCAGCTGGTGAACAGTTCCTTACCGACTTTGACCCGGCACAGCTTAGGGTCCAACTGGTCGGCCAGCTTCAGTGCGGCGTCACGGGTGGGGAAATCCAGGGCGACGATGATAGGAGTCTGGCAGACGGACATGTGCGGGCTCTCAGGCAGGACGAAATCGGCGCGCATTGTAGCGGAACCAGCGCCACTGCGGGACCCGATGATCGGTAAATCGTCCCGAAGACTCCAGCAAGACTAGCCCCTGCGCCGATTGTGTCGAGTTCGATACACACACGACACGCCCACAACACCCTTCCTCGCTACCCTCGGCAGCCGCAACACGTCCTTACAGCACTTCCCGCCTCCGGGCCGGACGCCTATGCTGGAACCACAACCTCGCAGCCCATCTTTGTGGTTGGCAGCCTACCTGGCAGATGAACGCACGCATGCACAGCACCCCAGCACCTCTGAATGACGATCAAAAAGCACCCGCTGACGACAAACGCTGGAGCATTCGCGCCCTGATCGTCGACGATGACATCCCGATCCGCGAACTGATGATCGACTACCTGGCCCGGTTCAATATTCACGCCAGCGGCGTCACCGATGGCGCGGCCATGCGCCTGGCGTTGCAAGCGGAGCATTTCGACGTGGTGGTGCTCGACCTGATGCTGCCCGGCGAAGATGGCTTGTCCCTGTGCCGCTGGCTGCGCGCCGAATCGGACATTCCGATCCTGATGCTCACCGCTCGATGTGAACCCACCGACCGGATCATCGGCCTGGAACTGGGCGCCGACGACTACATGGCCAAGCCCTTCGAACCGCGAGAATTGGTGGCACGGATTCAGACTATTCTGCGTCGAGTGCGCGACGATCGCACCGAACAACGTGCGAATATTCGCTTCGACAACTGGCGCCTGAACAGCGTGCTACGCCAATTGATCGCCGCCGATGGTTTGGTGGTGCCGCTGTCCAACGCCGAATTCCGCCTACTGTGGGTGTTCATCGAGCGTCCGCGCCGGGTGCTCAGCCGTGAACAACTGCTGGACGCCGCCCGCGGTCGTTCGATCGAAGCGTTTGATCGCAGCATCGACCTGCTGGTCTCGCGCCTGCGCCAGAAGCTCGGCGATGACCCGAAAGCCCCGCAGTTGATCAAAACCGTTCGCGGTGAAGGTTATCTATTCGACGCAAGAGACATTGGCTGATGCGGGCGCGCTTCGATACGCTGTTCGGCCGCCTGTTTGGCGTGCTGCTGCTGGCGATCATCCTGGCGCACCTGTTGGCATTTGCCTGGTTTCACCATTACGGCCCACCACCGCCTCCTCCGCCGCCGGCGTTTGCCGAAGGCATGGACGGACAGCGCCCACCGATGGACCCGCGCTTCGAAAGACGGCCACCGCGGCCATGGTTTGGCGGCCCGTTGGTGCCGCTGACGTTCCAGTTTGTCTCGCTGATCATCGCCGCCTGGTACGGCGCCAAACTGCTCAGCCGGCCAATCCAGCGGCTGAGCGACGCCGCCGAACGCTTGAGCGAAAACCTCGACAGCCCGCCGCTGGATGAATCCGGCCCACGGGAAGCCCGGCAAGCGGCCTACACCTTCAATTTGATGCAGAAACGCATTATCGAACAGCTGCAGCAGCGCTCGCGGATGCTCGGCGCGGTGTCCCACGACCTACGCACGCCACTCTCTCGCCTCAAGCTGCGGCTGGAGCAGATCGAGGACGACAAGCTGCAAGGTCAGATGCGCCAGGACTTGGACGACATGATCAGCATGCTCGATGCCACCCTCACCTATTTGCACGAACAGCGCACCAGCGAAGCCGGGCAATGGATGGACGTGCAGGCGCTGGTGGAATCCTTGAGCGAAAACGCCCAGGACCAGGGAGCCGACGTCCAGGCCCGCGGCCACTGCGCGCCACTGCTAGTGCAGCCGATGGCTTTGCGCTCGTGCATCAATAATCTGCTGGACAACGCCCTGCGCTATGCCGGGCACGCGCGGATCACCCTCGAAGACAACCGTGAGCAATTGGTGATCCGCGTCATCGACCGCGGCCCCGGCATTGCGGCGGACAAACGAGAAGCAGTGTTCGAGCCGTTCTTTCGTCTGGAAGGTTCGCGTAATCGCAATTCGGGCGGCGTCGGGCTCGGTATGACCATCGCTCGCGAGGCGTCGGAACGGCTGGGTGGGCAGCTGAGCCTGGAAGAAACACCCGGCGGCGGTCTCACCGCCGTCATTCGCCTGCCCCGCACCTGAGCCACTCTAAAATGCCTTGTGGGAGCGGGCTTGCTCGCGAATGAGGGAGTGTCAGTCGACATTGATATTGCCTGACACACCGCATTCGCGAGCAAGCCCGCTCCCACAGGGTTGGGATCTGACGCGAAACCTGTGTGTACCGAACGGTACAAACTCCACACACCCACGACACCTTGCCCCTTGACGCTGCATAAGCCGGTGCACCGCCGGTTTTCCATTCCATGGAGCGAGTCCAATGATTGGTAGTGTCAGCAACTACACGAGCTATACCAGCACCAGCAGCACCTCGACCAACAACGCCCGCAGCCAGCAATTCCAGAAAGAACTGTTCGCCAAGCTCGACAGCAACAGCGACGGCGCGGTGGATCAGGGCGAACTTGAAAGCGCCCTGTCGCAGAAAACCGACGACGGCCTGCTGGTCAGTTTGAGCAAGCATTTCGGCAATCTGGACAGCGACGAGAGCGGCAGCTTGAGCAGCGAGGAAATGGCGGCAATGGCACCGCCGCCGCAACCGCCGCATGACCAGGCACCCAACACCGAACTGGCCGACGCGCTCATCAGCGCCCTGGACGCCGACGGTGACGGCGCCATCAGCAGCGACGAATTGAGCAACGGTCTGAACAACGCTGGCAGCAGTGCCGACAGTAAAGAAATCTTCTCGGCCCTGGACAAGAACCAGGACGGCACCGTCAGCAAGGACGAACTCGCCGCCAGCCTGACCCCGCCGCCACCGCCACCGCAGCTGGTGTCCAGCGAAGAATTGTTCAGCCAGCTGGATACGGACAGCGATGGCAGCGTGACCGCCACCGAACTGAGAAGCGCGCTGCAGGCCAGCAACAGCACCTCATCGACCAGCACCGACACCAGCGCCGCGTTGCTCAAAGTGCTGGACAGTGACAGCAGCGACGGGGTCAGCAGTGATGAACTGAAAGCTGCGTTGCAAACGGATCGCGAGAAAACCAGCGACAACTCCACTGCCCAATTCAACGTCAATGAAGCGCTGAACAAAATGATCGCCAATCTGAGCAAGCAGTATTCGCTCGATAACGTGGCGAGCGTGGGCAAGTACCTGAACGTATCGACCTGAGTCAAAAGCTTCGCGGGCAAGCCTCGCTCTTACAGGTTTGATGTTGCACACGGAATAGTGGCCGGCATCTGACCTGTAGGAGCGAGGCTTGCCCACGAATTTTAGGCCCTCAGTCCCACCGAAAATCTCAAGGCCGGCGATCTTCTACCCGCGCATGACTCTTGCTCCAGTCCGTCAACAGACTGTACGCAACCGCCAGCAACGTCGGCCCGATAAACAGCCCGATAAACCCAAACGCAATCAACCCGCCAAACACGCCCAACAACACGATCACCAACGGCAAATTCCCGCCCCGGCTGATCAGGTACGGCTTAAGCACGTTGTCGACGCCACTGATAATGAACATGCCCCAGATCCCGAGAAACACCGCCATCCCGTACTCACCCTTCCAGGCCAGCCACGCGGTGGCCGGAATCCACACCAGCGGTGGCCCCATCGGAATCAGGCTGAGCATGAACGTCACGATGCCCAGCACCAGCGCCCCGGGCACCCCGGCAATCAAGAACCCGATCAACGCAAGGACTGCCTGCGCCGCCGCCGTGCCGATCACCCCGTTCACCACCCGCTGCACCGTCCCGGCCACGAGTTCGATGTAGTACCCGGCGCGATCACCGATCAGGCGCTCCAGCAGCCCATGGACAAACGCCGCCAGCCGCGGCCCGTCACGGTAGAAAAAGAACACGAACACAATGCTCAATGTCAGTTCGAGAATCCCGCCGCCAATCTGCGCGCTGCGTGCCAGCAACCAGTTACCGACCTGGCCCAGATACGGTTTGACCGCCACCATCATCGCCGCGCCTTGCTGGTCGATGCTGTTCCAGATCACCACCAACCGCTCGCCCACCAAAGGAACGCCGCCCAGCCAGGTCGGGGCTTCCGGCAAACCATCCATCTGCACATCCTTGATGAACGCCGTGGCATCACGCACGTGATCCGCCAGGTTGAACCCGAGCCAGACCAGTGGCACCGCCACCAGCAACATCCAGCCCAGTGTCAACACCAGCGCGGCCAGGGATTCCCGGCCATTGAGCCAGCGGGTCAACAACCGCATCAGCGGCCAACTGGCGAATGCCAGCACCGCGCCCCAGAACAAGGCCGACCAGAACGGCGCCATCACCCAGAGGCTCGCGCCAAACAGCACCAGGAGCAGGATCTGCACCAACAGCCGATCGTTATTGAGCATGTAGGTTCTCGAAAAAATCAGTCAACAAAGAGCAGGCAAACGCGCCAGCCGCGTTTGCCTGATGAAGCTTATCGCAACAGTTCGATGTGCAGGCCTGGGCTTTCGGCGCTGCCGGCTTCCATTCGCGCCGCCCGCACGCCCTGCCCGATCAGCGCCTGGCGCCAGGCTTCGGCATTCGACCCGGAAACACTGACCCGCAAGGTGGTGTCGAGGTTCAAGCCGCGAGAAATCAGGCGCAGCCAGGTGGCATCAGGATCGGCGCTCAATTTGGGGAAATCGAGCTCACCCGTACTTTTCAGCTCTCGCAGCAAGGTCGCCGACGTCGGCAGCAAATCACCCAGCGGCGCCGCAGCGTCGAACTGCTCGACGTGCAGATAGGCTTTGCGATTGCCGCGAGTGATGCTGTAAAGCGCCACCAACGTATTGTCCCGGGGTGCCGCCAGACGCAACAACAAGTACGCCTGTTGATCGTCGGCACCGTACAACTTGGCGTTGCCAAAGACATCATTGGCCCAGAGGCTGCTTTCACCGCAATCACGCGCCTGACACCAGAACAGCAAGCCGGCGCCCTGCTTCTGCAACGCTTCACGCGCGGCGGTGAAAGCGTCGGTTGACGAATGCTCCGGCGGCAACTCATAGGTCACCGATGTCGCCGTTCCCCGGGCGCTGACCTGACCATCGAAGCGCAACTGGCCGCTGATCTTACGGATCGAGCCCAGCGGATAAATCCGCTCAAGCTCAACGCCGGGGCGATAGTCAACGATCTGCGCATCGGCCATACGCGGCACGATCGGCAAGTCCTGACTGCCCGGGACATCGGCGGCAAATAACAAGGGACTGAAACAACACAGCGCCAGCACACTGAATGAACGCATGGATAGACTCATCGGATCAGCATGGCCTGGGCACCCTTGACGACACTGGCATCATCGATGCGCTCGGGCACCAGCAAACCACGCTGGACCGCCGGACGCGCTTCCATGGTTGCCATCCAGCGCTGCAAGGCCGGCAAACCGTCGACCTCGACACCCGACCACTCATGGCCACGGACCCACGGATAAGTGGCGATGTCGGCAATGCTGTATTCACCGGCCAGAAACTCCACGGCTTGCAGGCGCGTATCGAGCACCTCATAGAGGCGACGGGTTTCATGTTGATAGCGGTCGATGGCGCCCTGGAGTTTTTCCGGAAAGTAGCGGAAAAACACGTTGGCCTGGCCCTGCATCGGCCCGACTCCACCCATCTGGAACATCAGCCATTGCAGGACGACCGAGCGCCCTTTCGGGTCCTTGGGCAGCAGTTTGCCGCTCAATTCAGCGAGGTAAATCAGGATGGCACCGGATTCGAACACGGCGAAATCGCCGTTGGCGCGGTCGACAATCGCCGGAATCCGGCCATTGGGATTGATCTTGAGGAAGTCCGGTGACTTCTGTTCCTTTTTGTCGAAACTCAAGGCGTGCACCGTGTAGGGCAGGCCGAGTTCCTCGAGCACGATAGAGACCTTGTGGCCATTCGGGGTCGCAGCGGTGTAGAGATCTATCATGGTTGTCTCCCATTTCAACCCGCCCAGCCTCGACAGTTGCCCGGCGCAAGTCAAGGAACGGCGAAGAACCGATTGAAACAGTCTGCGACAAGGTCGGCGCCGGGTTCGTCATTCAGGTGTAAATGATGGCCGCCAGGCAGCTGTTCACGGCTAAAGGGTAGACGCTCCAGCAACTCGGGATGTTTGGCGAGCATGCCGTCGGCTGCAACCACCAGCAACGCAGGGCAACTGACCCTCTGGACGAAGGCCATGGCCTGCTCGGTGGTCAGACGCAGCGGCGACGGCAGCGTGAGGCGGTTGTCGGTGCGCCACGTGTAACCGCCCGGCACTGGCATGAGTCCGCGCTGGGCCAATAGCTCGGCGGCTTCGCGACTGACCGCCACCAGGCCTTTCATGCGCGCCTCGATGGCACGGTCCAGGGTGCTGTAGACCGGTTTGCGTTTTTCCCGCAGATCCAGTTGCGCTTGCAGGGCCATGCCCATGCGTTCGGCGGCATTTTCGCCTTTGTCTGTAGGAGGAATGATGCCGTCGATCAACGCCAGATGCGTGACGCGTTCCGGCATCGACCCGGCGATGATCAACGAAGCGATCGCACCCATGGAGTGCCCCAGCAGTGCAAAACGCTCCAGCCCCAGCTGTTCGGCCACTTGCAGCACGTCGTGGGCGTAGTCCCACATCGCGTAACCGGCACCGGTGGGGCGATGCCCGGAGTGACCGTGACCGGCCATGTCCAGGGCGATGATGCGCAAGCCTTTGAGCTTCGGTGCCAGCCGGGCGAAGCTGTTGGCGTTGTCCAGCCAGCCGTGCAAGGCGATCACTGGCAGGCCGTCTTCGGGACCGAACAGGTGCGCGGCCAGTTCGATGTGCGGCAGGCTCAGGCGAACTTCTTCGACGACGTGGCTCATGCGCAATCCTGCTGGCGACGACCTTCCCAGCGGCTGAACAGGTTTTTCAGCAGCGTGGCGGTGTCTTGCGGACGTTCGAGGGGGAACATGTGGCCACCGGGCATGGTCAGTGACTCACCCAGTGGCATGCGCCCGACGGAGCTTGCATGGTGACGCATCACCACCCGGCTCTTGTGCCCGCGAACCACCGCCAGCGGCACTTTCAACTGCCGTGCGCGACCGGGGCTGGTGTGCGGGACACCGCGGTAGATGCTGATTTCCGTGGCCGGGTCAAAACGCAGGCGCAGCTTGTCGCCGACTTTTTGCAAACCGTGTTGCAGGTAAGCGTCGAAGCATTCCGGGTCGAAGCTGCGGAACAGGGTTTTACCGGCGAAATAGCGCCGCGCCGCTTCCAGATCGGCGAACTCTTCCCGGCGCCCCAATGTGCGGCCGGCAGGGGTCAGGCGGTCGATGAATCCGAAACGCTTGGCCGCACGGATCACCCATTGATCGGCGCGGGTCAGCACCGGCGAATCGAGCATCACCACGCCTCGATACAGTTCAGGGCAACGCAACGCCGCGTGCAGGTGCAACACGCCACCGAAGGAGTGGCCGACGCCCCAGACCGGTTCCGGTTGCTGTTTGAGGTGATGGATCAGCTCATCCACCAGGTTGTGCCAATTGTCGTCCGCCGGGAAACGCGGGTCGTGGGCGTGCTGTTCCAGATGCGTCACCTGATACTCGGGCGCCAGCGCCGCGAACAACTTGCCGTAGGTGCCCGAAGGAAAGCCATTGGCGTGGGCGAAAAAAATCTGTTGCGACATACCGGCAAATCCATGAGCGAGAACAAAGGTTGATTGTCCGTAAGACGCGAGGCCGCGGCAATGACTGTAAGTGCCAGGAATGATGACAGTCCCGTCAGGGGCATGGCTCAAAAGTTAAACCTGATGAAGATCTGTGTAGCAGCTATCGAGCCCCGGCGAGGCTGCGTCCGGGGCTCGACAGCTGCTACAGGGGTGCGTTTCAGCGGGTCGGTGGATTCTCGCCCAACGGCACGACCGCCATGGTCAACCGCGACACACAACTGGCCTTACCCTCATCACTGCTCAAGCGGATATCCCAGACATGTGTCGTGCGACCGATGTGAATCGGCTTGGCCACCGCCGTCACCCGCCCACTGCGCAGTCCGCGCAAGTGGTTGGCGTTGATTTCCAGGCCAACGCAATAGAACTTGCTGGCATCGATGCACAGGTAACTGGCCATGGAACCGACTGTCTCGGCCAGCACCACCGACGCGCCGCCGTGCAGCAAGCCGTAAGGCTGGTGGGTGCGGTGGTCAATGACCATGCTCGCGGTCAGGGACTCGTCATCAAAGGCTTCGAAGCGAATATCCAGCACTTCGCCGATGGTATTTTTCTGGATTGCGTTCAACTGCTCGACGTTGGGAGTGGTACGCCACAGACTCATCTTGCTTTCCTTTGTTGGTTTTATTCGTGGCTCAATCCTGCCACAGCACCGTCTCGCTGCGCTCGCTCCATTCTTCGAAGCGAGCGCCGTAAGCCGCTTCGATCACGTTGCGCTTGATCTTCAGGGTCGGCGTCAGGAAGCCGTTTTCCACGGCCCAACTGTCTTTGACCACCACCAACCGGTGCAAGCGTTCGTGTTTGTCGAGCACGCCATTGACCTCCTCCAGCAACTTTTCCAGGCTTAAATGCAACCCCGCCCTCGCCGCTCCCCCAGCATCCTGTTGGCCCACCGCCGACAGTACGCACAAACCCAGAGGCGCACTCAAGCCATCGCCGACCACGCACACCTGTTCGATGCGCGAATGCACCGCCAGCCGATTTTCGATCGGCGCTGGGGCGACGTATTTGCCTTTGCTGGTCTTGAAGATTTCCTTCAGTCGCCCGGTCAGGCGCAGGTTGCCTTCGGCATCTTCCTCGCCCTTGTCGCCGGTGCGCAGGAAGCCGTCCTCGGTGATGGTTTCTGCGGTTTTCTCGGGCTCCTTGAAATAGCCGAGCATGGTTGCACCGCTGCGCACCATGACTTCGCCGTTATCGGCGATCCGCACTTCAACCTCCGGGCAAGGCTTGCCGATCCAGCCGGGTTTGTTATCGCCGGGCCGGCCGATGTGGGAGTAACCGCAGCTTTCGGTCATGCCGTAGACCTCCAGCACATCCAGCCCCAGCTTGCGGTACCACAGCAACAGGGTCTGCGGCACGGGCGCCGCACCGGACAACGCCACGCGCAACGCATCCAGCCCCAGCCCGGCGAGCACTTTGTGCCCTACCCGCTTGCCAATAAAGGGCAGGCCCAGCAGAAAATCGAGACGTTTTGCCGGGATTTTGCTGTACACGCCCATCTGGAATTTGGTCCAGATCCGCGGCACGCCAAACAATGCGGTCGGCCGCGCACGCTGCAGATCCGTGAGGAAGGTGTCGAGGCTTTCGGCAAAGAATACGGTTTGCCCGGTGTAAATCGACGCCAGCTCGACGAACATTCGCTCGGCGACATGGCATAGCGGCAGGTAGGACAACAATCGGTCCGACTCGTTGAGGCCAAACAGCTGAGTGCCGCGCGTGGTGGCAAAGCCCAGATTGCCGAAGCTGTGCATCACGCCTTTGGGCACCCCGGTGGTGCCGGAGGTGTAAATGATGGTCGCCAGCTGGTCTGCGGCGGGTTTGGGATCGTCCTGGATCGGCGAGGTGCGTTGCAAGTCGGCCCAACTGAAATCGAAGGTGCCGGGCGGATGGAGTGGCAGGCTGATGGTCGGCAGATTGGCGCTGACCCCGCGTGACATGCCCGGCCAGTCATCGAGCTTGCCGATGAACGCCAGCGCCGCCTCGGAGTGTTCGAGCACTTGCGCAACGGACTCAGCGGTGAGATTCGGGTACAACGGCACCGACACATGGCCGGCCATCCAGATCGCCAGGTCGGCGATGATCCAGTGGGCGCAGTTTTTCGAGATCAGGGCGATGTGACTGCCTTGGGGCAATTCGCGGGCCCGCAGCCAGTGCGCGGCGCAGCGAGCCTGGTGGCCGACGTCGGCCCAGCTCAGGGTCTCGACTTGTCCGCCGCCGGTAGGCTGGACCAGAAACCGCTGGCGGGGATGACGGGCTTCACGCTCGTAAAAGACGTCCAGCGGCAAACGAAAAGCAGCAGACATGCGACTCGCTCCTTTATTTTTGGTCTGGAGCAAGCGTAGTCAACCAAGCGGTTGCTTGGTTGACTATTTCATACAAAATCCCGCAACGCCGCCACCCCCTGTAGGAGCGAGGCTTGCCCGCGAAGGGGCCTTTAAAGACGCCAACAGCTTCCCGGGCAAGCCTCGCTCCTAAAAGAGCCAGAAGCCAACGCAGTTACGGGTGTTTGATGCCTTTGAGTTTCATTGCGCCGGCCAGCGGCAAGTCACCTTCGAGTTCTGCAAGGCCGGCCGTTTTCACCGATTCCGGATCTTGCACATGCCCGTTCTGAAGGTAACCCAACAGGTTACCCACCAACGGGTTATGGCTGACCAGCAACGCGTGATCGACAGACACCAATTGCTCGGCCACCGCTTGCGGGCGATTGTCGGGGGTCAGCCATTCAACGGTGCGGATCTCCGGCGCGAACCCCAGCGCCTCACGTACCAGCATCGCGGTCTCCTGCGCTCGCAGAAAAGGACTGGCATAGATCGCGGTAATCGGCTTGCCGATCAACTCGGCAGCGGTGCGCAGCACTTCTTCACGACCGTGGGCGGTCAATGCCCGCTCGGAATCAGGACGACTGCCGTATGGCTCGGCTTCACCATGACGCAATACCCAGAGTTTCATAGTTTCGGCTCCTCATCTCGGACCGGATGTGGCGCGGGCGGCACAGCGTGCGGCGCTTCGCCTTCCGGGGTACGCGGCGTCGGCCAGTCGGCGAACGGCCAGGGTTTCTGGTCGCTGTGGAAGGTGCCGAAACGACCAATCTGCGACAGGAACTGGCTCAGGCTGTCGCCGAAGTTCATCAGGCTGGCGCTCGGGGCGCCATAAATCAAACGATAGATCAGTTGCACCAGCACCACCGCGCCCAGGATGAACTGCGCCACTTGCCAGACCAGCAAGAAGACGATCATCCATAACACCCGCAGCAGAATGGACTCGTAGGTGGCCTCTGTTTTCGGATCGTTCATGTGCAACTCCCTGCTTTATCTCGAAAGCGTGATCAGTTGAAACCGCTGGTGGAAATGAAGTCGACATCAGTTTTGGGTTCGCCGCGCATCAACAGTTCAATCACTTGATTGAGCGTGCGCCCTTCGAACAGGATCGCGTGCAACCCGGCGACCAGCGGCATATAGACGCCCACTTCCTGGGCCTTGGACTTGAGCACTTTGAGCGTGTTCACGCCTTCGGCGACCTCGCCCAGACGGGTCACCGCGTCTTCCAGGCTCAACCCCTGGCCAAGGGCGAACCCGACCTGATAGTTGCGGCTTTTCGGCGATGAGCACGTGACGATCAAGTCGCCAACGCCCGCCAACCCCAGGAACGTCATCGGGTTCGCGCCCTGATTCACCGCGAAGCGGGTCATTTCCGCCAACGCCCGGGTGATCAGCATGCTCTTGGTGTTTTCACCCATGCCCAGCGCCACCGCCATGCCGGCGATGATCGCGTACACATTTTTCAGCGCCCCGCCCAGCTCCACGCCGAAACGGTCGGCGCTGGCGTACACCCGGAAGGTGCGGCCATGCAGCGCTTCCTGAACCCGTTGGCAGAGTTCTTCGTCTTCGCTGGCCACCACCGTGGCGGTCAGCGCGTGTTCGGCGATTTCGCGGGCCAGGTTCGGCCCGGACAGCACACCGATGCGCGCTTGCGGGGCGATTTCTTCGAGGATCTCGCTCATCAGCTTGAACGTGTGGGCTTCAATGCCTTTGGTCAGGCTGACCAGCAATTTGCCACTCAACCGTTCGGCGTGCGGGACCAATACCGAGCGCAGCGCGCTGGACGGCAGCGCGACAAAGCACAAGTCGCAAGCGTCCAGGGTCGCTTGCAAATCGGTCACCGGTTCCACCGCCGGAAGAATCTTGATGCCTTTGAGGTAACGCGGGTTCTCGCGATTGACCCGGATGGACTCGGCCTGTTCGGGGTCACGCATCCACTGCCGGACCTGATGCCCGTTCTCGGCCAACAGATTAGCCACGGCGGTACCAAAACTTCCGCCTCCCAGGACCGCAATTGGGCGCTGTTCAGTCATATGCAATCCGTTAATCCATACCAGTGGCGATGTCGGCATTATACGGAGCGTCCCAGTGGCGGCCAGCCCCCGTATCAATTACCGGCACTTGTAGGAAGAAGACCAATAAATCCTAGGAAAATGCCGGCATCGTGAATGGAAAAGTCGATCAGCTCGGTTAACATGCGCGCCATCTCATCACTATCAAGGACGTTTCGTGTCGTTTGGCTCTCCTTCACCCCGCTCGCCGCTGGTTCTGGCCCTGCTTTTCAGCTCGCCATTGCTGGCCGACGACTTGTTTCTCGACAACGAACCGCTGCCGCAAGTGCTCACGGCCACCCGCCTGAAGCAGTCGCCGGCCGCCGTCCCGGGAAGCATGACGGTGATCGACAGCGAACTGATCAACGCCAGTGGCGCGCGGGATATCAGCGAATTGCTGCGCCTGGTGCCAGGCATGATGGTCGGCAATATCAGCGGCAACCAGGCGGCGGTGAACTACCACGGCACCAACGCTACGGAAGCGCGGCGCATGCAGGTGCTGATCGACGGCCGTTCGGTGTACCGCGCCGGCCTGGCCACGGTGGACTGGAGTGATATTCCGGTGGCCATGGAAGACATCGAGCGCATCGAGGTTTTCCGCGGCCCCAACACGGTCAGCTATGGCGCCAACGCGCTGATGGCGGTGGTCAACATCATCACGCGCAACCCGGCCGACAGCCACGGCACGCGGATGAAAGTCACCCGTGGTCAGCGCGGCATCAATGACTTTTATGCCAGCCAGGGCCTGGGTTGGGACGGCGGCGACCTGCGCCTGTCGCTGTCCGGCCAAGAAGATGACGGCTTCGATACCCACCGCAACGGTGCCGATTATCGCGACAGTCGCCGTTTGAACCGCTTCAACCTTGCCGTCAGCCAGACGCTGAGTGAAAACCAAAGCATCGACTGGCAGTTGAACGCCAAGGACGGAAGCAACCAGCGGCCTTATACCTACCGCCCGGTGTTCTCCGGGATTACCGCTGCCGGGAACAATTCCGACGTCGTTGCCAAGGACTACGCCGGTTCGTTGCGCTGGAACCTGGACATCAATCCTGATCACAGCCTTTATATCCAGGGGTCGGCGCAGCATTGGGACCGCCAGCAGACCTGGCGTGCCTGTGATGCCGAAGTTTCGTTCAGCCCTGAACTGACCGAACTCTGGCAGCTCAACCCGAACTACACCGAACGCCTGGCGCGCAACATCGAGCGTTTTACCGGCCCTGGTGCACCCGCCGGCACGGTGGCGGAACGTGCACTGGGTAATCAAGTGCTGGCGCAATGGCGCACCGGCGCCCGGCAAACCCTCTGTGGCGATATCGACCAGAGCGCCCGGGAAACGCGCTACGACCTTGAACTGCAAGACACCCTCAGCCTGTCCGACAGTCTGCGCCTGGTCAGCGGCATGAACTATCGTTACGACCGGGCAGATTCCGAGACCTACTTCAATGGCACGCTCGACGACACCACCTGGCGGGCATTCGGCCAACTCGAGTGGCGCGCCACCGAGCACTGGTTGCTGCAGGGCGGCGCGATGTTCGAAGACACGCAATTGACCGGCAGCTCGCTGACCCCGCGGGTGGCGGTCAATTACCTGATCAACCCGCGTCATGGCCTGCGCGCCGTGTATTCGGAAGCCATCCGCTCACCGGACATGTTCGAGAACAACGTCAACTGGAGTTACCAGGTGACCAACCTGCGGCCCAGTGCCTACGGCCAGACCAGCGCCCGGTATTTCGTCAAGACCCGCGGCCCCGGCGACCTCGAACAAGAACGCATGCGTTCGCGCGAGCTGGGCTACAACGGCTACTTCGCGGAGCTTGGGCTGACGGTCGATGTAAAGCTGTTCTACGACGAAATCAGCGGCATGATCAGCGAACCCCTGCGCAACAATCAGTACATCGCCAGCAATTCCAACAGCTCGCGTTTCAAGGGCGCGGAAACCCAGCTGGACTGGCGCCTGAGCAGCGCCGACCGCCTGCGCCTGACTTACGCCTACGTCGATGCCGAGGCGAGCAATCCACAGGATGAGCGACTGACGGCGCGCAACAGCGGTTCCGCCGGTTGGCTGCGCAACTGGGGCCACGGCTGGAACAGCGCCCTCTTCTATTACGGGGACGACGCCCTCAACGGTTACCGCTTCGAGCGCGTCGACACGCGCATCGCCAAACGCATCGGCCTGGGCAAGGCCAATCTGGAACTGGCCGGCGTGCTCCAGCAGCGACTCGACAATCAACCCACCACCTTCGTCGACAACAACTACGACGAGCGCCGGGTGCTCTACTTCAGCGCGGAGCTGACGTTTTAAATGCTGCATCGCCTGTCGCGGAAGTCGCCAACCCTTGGCCGCCTGCTGGCAGGGTTGTGCCTGGTGTTTGCCAGCTTGCTCGGCAGCCTGCCGATTCAGGCCGCCGACATTCTGCTGACCGGCGCCGAAGACAGTCCCGGCGTGCAATCCTTCGCGCAGGCACTGAGCGAACTGCGCCCCACGGATAACGTGCGCTTCCAGCCACTGGCGAGCCTTCCGGCGCCCGACAAACTGCCGGCCGCCACTCGCTTGATTCTGCTCGATCTGCCGAGCCTCGACTGGCGCCTGCAAGAGGCCAAAGGCCCGGCGACGCTGGTGCTGCGCATCAGCCGCCTGCAAGCCCGGCAACGCTTTGGCACGAACCTGCCGCCGCAGCTCAGCCTGCTATGGAGTGATCCGCCACTGGATCGGCAACTGCGCCTGACCCGACTTGTCCTGCCCCAGGCACGCCGGGTTGGCGTGCTGTACGACAGTCACAGCGAATTCCTCCTGGAAGAACTGCATCGGGCCGCCCAACCCCTAGGGTTTGAACTGGTCACGGAGCGCTGGGACAACACCAATGACAGCCGTCCCTTGCAGACGTTGCTGAAAAACAGCGACGTGCTGCTGGGCCTGGACGATCCCGATTTGTACAACCCGAAAACCGCGAAAAACCTTTTACTGAGCAGCTACGCGCGGCAACTGGCGCTGGTCGGTCCCAACGCAGCCTTCGTCAAGGCCGGCAGCCTGGCCAGCACCTACAGCGATCAGAGTGATTGGCTGGTGGTGCTCGACGAATTGCTCGACCGACCTACGACGAATTGGCCACGGATGCTCTATCCGCAACACTTTAAAGTCTTGAGTAACCCGCAAGTGGCTCGTTCATTAGGGATTGAACAGATGAATGATGCATCTGTCGCAACACAGTTGGCCGAAGGAGAAAGCCGCCCATGACCTTCCGTCGCGGTTGGGACATCAACACCCGCACACAGATCATCAGCCTCGGCCCCGCCCTGTTGCTGACGTTGCTGCTGATCAGTTTCTTCACCTTCGTGCGGATCCAGGACCTGCGCCAGGAGCTCAACCACACCGGCCAGCTGATCGCCAACCAACTGGCCCCCGCCACGGAATACGGGGTGATCTCGGGCAACAACGAGGTCCTCGAAAGTTTGCTGAAGGCCACGCTGGCCACGCCCAACGTGCGTTTTCTCGAAGTCCAGGACAGCGCCAACCGGATTCTGGTGTACGTCGAGCAACCGTCGGAAACCCATGCCCGCTCGCACCAGGTCGAAGTATTCCAGGCGCCAGTGCGGCTGCAACGGATCGCGCTGAACAATGATTTCTTCCAGGGCAGCAAAGCCGCCAACTCGGCCCCGCCCGAGGACTATCTGGGCCGGGTGATCGTCGGCTTGTCCAACGACGCCTTCAGCCAGCGCCAGCAGGAAATCCTGTTCAAGGCAGGGATTCTCGCTTTGTTCGCGCTGCTGTTTACCTTTCTGGTGGCCCGGCGCCTTGCCGGCAGCCTGTCGCAGCCGATCCGCGACATCGGCCACGCCGTGAAGGCGATCCAGGACGGCGACTACAAAACGCCGCTGCCGATCGTCGATGACACTGAGTTGGGCGCGTTGTCGCAGCACATCAACAACCTCGCGCAGGGTCTCGAGCAGGCCAGCCGTGAGCAGCATCAGGCCATGGCGCAATTGATCCAGACCCGCGAAGAAGCTGAGAAGGCCAACAATGCCAAGTCCGACTTCCTGGCGATGATGAGCCACGAACTGCGCACACCGATGAATGGCGTGTTGGGCATGCTGCAACTGCTGGAAACCACCGACATGACCGAGGAGCAGATCGAGTATGCGGCGCTGGCTTCGGAGTCGACCGAACACCTGCTCAAAGTCATCAACGACATTCTCGACTTCTCGCGCATCGAGCGTTCGGAACTGGAGCTTGAACACATTCCGTTCAACCTCGCGGACCTGATCAGCAGCTGCGCCCAGTCGTTCCAGCACAGCGCGGCGCAACGTGGGCTCGATCTGGCCTTGGCGATTCCCGAGGACATGCGCGCCTTGCAGGTTCAGGGCGACCCGACGCGGATCCGGCAGATTCTGGTCAACCTGATCGGCAATGCACTGAAGTTCACCGAGCAAGGCCGCGTCAGTATCGAACCGCAATGGCAGTCCCTGGATCACGAACTGCTGTGGTTCACTTGCACCGTGCGCGACAGCGGGATTGGCATTTCGGCCGAAAGCCTGGAATTGATGTTCAATGCGTTCCAGCAGGCCGACAGTTCTATTTCAAGGCGTTACGGCGGCACCGGGCTGGGATTGCCGATTGCCCGCACCCTGGCCGAACGCATGGGCGGCACCTTGCGCGCCCAGAGCGAAGAAGGCCTGGGCTCGGTGTTCACCTTGGAAATTCCTCTGGCCCTTCATAAGCAGTCACTGCCGCAATTGAAGCCACGCACAAAGGCCGGCGACGGCCATGGCGAAGGGCGCAATGTGCTGCTGGTGGAGGACAACCCGGTCAACCAGACGGTCATCGAAGCAATGTTGCGCAGTCTGGGCTTTACTGTCAGCGTCGCGACCGATGGCGCGCAGGCGATACGAAGTGCCGAGAGCCTGATGTTCGAAGCGATTCTGATGGATTGCCGACTGCCGATCATCGACGGATATGAAGCAACCCGCCACATTCGTCTGCTGCCCGGCTGCGTAGACTTACCGATCATCGCCCTGACCGCCAATGCGTTGCAGGGCGACCGTGAAGCCTGTTTATCGGCTGGAATGAACGATTACCTGGCCAAGCCCTTCAAACGCGCTGATCTGCAGCAAATTCTGCAGCGCTGGGTGCAGTAGTGCAGGCCTTTCGACCATCTGCGACTGGCGTGAAAGGCGAAAGTGCGGCAGTCTTAGGCACCCGAACAGGCCCGAAAAGGGGCTTGAATAATAATTTCAGTGCACAAGTGTACATTCATGTCCTTGGTGCTGTGACTTTCACCACAACGCAATAGTCTATGAGTAGGCTGCTGACTCGAGGCATGAACGCCTCGGTCGGCCGGGAAGATTTGCCCCACCCTGCCGCATGGGACTATTGAGGAGCTCGCATGACCCAACAAAACGCCTTTACTCGGGAAGACCTGCTGCGCTGCAGTCGCGGTGAGCTGTTCGGCCCAGGTAACGCACAACTGCCCGCCCCGAACATGCTGATGGTGGATCGCATCACCCATATCAGTGCCGAGGGTGGCAAGTACGGCAAAGGTGAATTGGTCGCCGAGCTGGATATCACTCCGGACCTGTGGTTTTTCGCCTGCCACTTCGAAGGTGATCCGGTGATGCCAGGCTGCCTGGGCCTCGACGCCATGTGGCAACTGGTCGGTTTCTTCCTCGGCTGGCAAGGTCTGCCGGGCCGTGGCCGTGCGCTGGGTTCGGGCGAAGTGAAATTCTTTGGTCAGGTCCTGCCGACCGCCAAGAAAGTCACCTATAACATTCAGATCAAGCGCGTGTTGAAAGGCAAGCTGAACCTGGCCATCGCCGATGGTTCGGTCAGTGTCGACGGCCGCGAGATCTACACCGCCGAAGGCCTTCGGGTCGGCGTTTTCACCTCCACTGACAACTTCTAAGGGTTATCCGCATGCGCCGCGTCGTTATCACTGGTCTGGGCATCGTATCGTGCCTGGGCAATGACAAAGAGACCGTCTCCGCTAACCTGCGTGCAAGCCGCCCTGGCATCCGGTTCAACCCGGAATATGCCGAAATGGGTCTGCGTAGCCAGGTTTCCGGCTCCATTGACCTTCCCCTCGAAGAGCTGATCGATCGCAAGATCTATCGCTTCGTCGGCCACGCGGCGGCTTACGCCTACCTGGCCATGAAAGACGCCATCGCAGACTCCGGCCTGAGCGATGAGCAAGTCTCCAACCCGCGTACCGGCCTGATCGCCGGTTCCGGTGGCGCCTCCACGCTGAATCAGATGGAAGCGCTGGACATCCTGCGCGAGAAAGGCGTGAAGCGCGTTGGCCCATACCGCGTCACGCGGACCATGAGCAGCACCGTTTCCGCTTGCCTGGCCACGCCGTTCAAGATCAAGGGCCTGAATTACTCCATCGCTTCTGCCTGCGCCACCAGTGCTCACTGCATCGGCAACGCCATGGAGCAGATCCAGATGGGCAAGCAGGACGTCGTGTTCGCCGGCGGCGGTGAAGAAGAGCATTGGAGCCAGTCGTTCCTGTTCGACGCCATGGGCGCACTGTCCAGCCAGTACAACGAAACCCCGGAAAAAGCTTCCCGTGCCTACGACGCCAAGCGTGACGGTTTCGTCATCGCCGGCGGTGGCGGCATGGTCGTGGTCGAAGAGCTGGAACACGCTCTGGCACGCGGCGCGAAGATCTACGCGGAAATCGTTGGCTACGGCGCGACCTCCGACGGCTACGACATGGTCGCCCCAAGCGGCGAAGGCGCCATCCGCTGCATGCAGATGGCCATGTCCACCGTTGATACTCCAATCGACTACCTGAACACCCACGGCACTTCGACTCCGGTCGGCGACGTCGCGGAAATGAAAGGTGTGCGTGAAGTGTTCGGCGACAAGGCCCCGGCCATCAGCTCCACCAAGAGCCTGTCGGGTCACTCCCTGGGCGCCGCCGGCGTTCACGAAGCGATCTACTGCATGCTGATGATGGAAGGCAACTTCATGGCGGGTTCCGCCAACATCGAAGAATTGGACCCGGAAGTGGCAGACATGCCGATCCTGACCAAAACGCGCGAAGACGCCACCATCAACACCGTGATGAGCAACAGCTTCGGCTTCGGTGGCACCAACGCCACCCTGGTACTGAAGCGCTGGACCGGTAAGTAATACCCCGCCGTCTCGCAGCAAACAAAAACGCCCCGACTGGTTCGGGGCGTTTTTTTTGTGCCTGAAAAATGTGCACTGCAATGCTTTTTGTAGGAGCCAGGCTTGCCGGCGAAGGCGCATTCAAGGACGCCTTCGCCGGCAAGCCTGGCTCCTACAGGTAGCGTGTTCTACCCGCGATATATTCACGGCGAACATGAAGCTTTTGTCATGAAACTCAATGCCCTGTGACCGAATGCCGCGTGTTTGGCGGGCTGCAGGACTTTTGCCGATTTCGCAAAAATTCGTTACTGAACCCAGTCGTTTACTTAGCAGGCTAACCAAACATATAACAGAGTCCTGCACACGCCTTGCTGCAGATAACAGAGATTGGAGCTAGCAGATGACTGTAAAAGTAACTGAACGCGACGATTCACATAAATCCCATGAAGGCATAGCCGCCGGTATCCGTATCTGGGATGTACATCAACAAGACATGCTGGTGGGGATGTTTCATTCCGAAACCGACGCCCACAGCTACAAGGCCGAACTGGAAAAACTGGAGCAGCAACGAGCGCTCCGATCCGCATAAGCAATGACAGCATTGAAAACGACAAACCCCGCCATGAGCGGGGTTTGTCGTTGTAGAAGCCTTTAAAGGCTTACCACATCAGATCATGAGGGATCTGATAGGCCGCGTATGGATCATCTTCGGCAGCGACTTCTTCAGTCTTGACGTTCAGCTGCACGATCCGCTGCGGGTCGCGCTCCTGGATCTTCAGGGCCGCCTCACGCGGGATCACTTCGTACCCGCCGGCATGGTGCACGATCGCCAGGAAGCCATTGCTCAGCTGGTTGCGCATCAGGGTGTTGACGGAGATGCGCTTGACCTTCTTGTCGTCAACGAAGTTGTAGTAGTCCTCGGTGGTCAACTTCGGCAGGCGCGAGACTTCGATCAATTGTTTGACCTGGGCCGCACGGGCCTTTGCCTCGGCTTTCTCCTGTTGCTGGCGGTTCAGTTCCTGATCGCGCTTGACCTTCTCGGCCATGGCTTCCTGAGCCGCTCGCTGCTGTGAGTCATCGAGTTCAATCTGGCCTTTATGGGCCAGGCGTTGCTGCTTCTGCTTCTCTTTGCCGACCTGTTTGGCCTGCTTTTGGTTGACCAGCCCTGCTTTGAGCAACTGGTCGCGAAGGGAAATGCTCATGGTGCTTATTTCTCACTTAGGCCACTGCTCAACCGCAGCTGGGCAAATTCTTTTCCTGACGTTTGGCTTCGCCCCACAAGGCGTCCAACTCTTCGAGGGTGCAATCTTCCATGGGACGGTGGGTGTCGCGCAATGCCTGTTCGATAAAACGGAAGCGTCTTTCGAACTTGCTGTTGGCGCCACGCAGTGCAGTTTCCGGATCGACCTTCAAATGACGCGCCAGATTGACCACGGAAAACAGCAGGTCACCGACTTCATCGGCAATCGCTGCCGAGTCATTGTCGGCCATGGCTTCGAGCACCTCATCAAGTTCCTCGCGGACCTTGTCCAGCACCGGCAAGGCGTCCGGCCAGTCGAAACCGACCTGCCCCGCGCGCTTTTGCAACTTCGCTGAGCGGGACAATGCTGGCAGCGCGGCGGGTACATCGTCGAGCAAGGACAGCTGTTCGGGCGCGGATGATTTCTCGGCGCGTTCTTCAGCCTTGATCTCTTCCCAGCGCTGCTTGACCTGTTCTTCACTCAGACGCGGAACATCCAGCGGCGCGTACAGATCGCCGGTCGGGAACACATGAGGATGACGACGGATCAGCTTGCGGGTGATGCTATCGATCACGCCGGCGAATTCGAAGCGCCCTTCTTCCCGGGCCAGTTGGCTGTAATAAACCACCTGGAACAGCAAATCGCCCAACTCACCCTGCAAATGATCGAAGTCACCACGCTCGATCGCGTCAGCGACTTCGTAGGCTTCCTCAAGGGTGTGCGGGACGATGGTGGCGTAGGTTTGCTTGATATCCCACGGACAGCCGAACTGCGGGTCACGCAGACGGCTCATCAGGTGCAGCAAGTCTTCAAGTGAATACATCAATCAATCTCTACATCTGCAATGCGGTATGTCGGGCGCAACCGTAACCCTGTAGGAGCGAGGCTTGCCCGCGAAGGCGGTGTGTCAGGTATGGTGCCTTCGCGGGCAAGCCTCGCTCCTACAGGGATCATCATCACGGCGTGCGGTTACGCCGGGTTTCGATGATGTTCGGCAGTTGGGAAATCCGTCCCAGCAACCGCCCCAGTGCATCCAGCCCCGGAATCTCGATGGTCAGGGACATCAGCGCAGTGTTGTCCTCTTTGTTCGAGCGGGTGTTGACCGCCAGCACGTTGATCCGTTCATTGAGCAGCACTTGCGAGACGTCGCGCAGCAACCCGGAACGGTCGTAGGCGCGGATGATGATGTCCACCGGGTAGGTGAGCACCGGCACCGGGCCCCAGCTGACCTGGATGATCCGCTCTGGCTCGCGTCCGCCCAGTTGCAGCACCGAGGCGCAATCCTGACGGTGAATGCTCACGCCACGGCCCTGGGTGATGTATCCGACGATGGCATCCCCCGGCAACGGCTGGCAGCAGCCGGCCATTTGCGTCATCAGGTTGCCGACGCCCTGGATCTGGATGTCCCCGCGCTTGCCCGGTTTGTAGCCGGTGGCTTTGCGCGGGATCAGTTCCAGCTGCTCGTTGCCGCGTTCCGGCTCGACCAGTTGTTGCGCCAGGTTCACCAGTTGCGCCAGGCGCAAATCGCCGGCGCCCAACGCGGCGTACATGTCCTCGGCGGTCTTCATGTTGGCCTTGTCGGCCAGCTTGTCGAAGTCCACCGCTGGCAAGCCAAGACGACTGAGTTCACGTTCGAGCAAGGTTTTACCTGCCGCGACGTTCTGATCGCGAGCCTGCAATTTGAACCAATGGACGATCTTCGCCCGTGCCCGCGAGGTGGTGATGTAACCCAGGTTCGGGTTCAGCCAGTCGCGGCTCGGCGTGCCGTGCTTGCTGGTGATGATCTCGACCTGCTCACCGGTTTGCAGGCTGTAGTTGAGCGGTACGATGCGCCCGTTGATCTTCGCGCCACGGCAGTTGTGACCGATTTCGGTGTGCACGCGGTAGGCGAAGTCCAGCGGCGTCGCGCCCTTCGGCAAGTCGATGGCGTGACCGTCCGGGGTGAAGATGTAGACCCGGTCCGGCTCGATATCGACCCGCAGTTGTTCGGCCAGACCACCGATATCGCCCAGCTCTTCATGCCACTCGAGCACCTGACGCAGCCAGGAGATTTTCTCTTCGTAGTGATTGGAGCCAGACTTGACGTCGGTGCCCTTGTACTTCCAGTGCGCGCACACGCCCAGTTCGGCTTCTTCGTGCATGGCGTGGGTGCGGATCTGCACTTCCAGCACCTTGCCCTCGGGGCCGATCACCGCAGTGTGCAGCGAGCGGTAGCCGTTCTCTTTCGGGTTGGCGATGTAGTCGTCGAATTCCTTCGGGATGTGCCGCCACAACGTGTGGACGATACCCAGCGCGGTGTAGCAGTCGCGCATTTCCGGCACCAGCACACGCACGGCGCGCACGTCGTAGATCTGGCTGAACTCCAGCCCCTTGCGCTGCATTTTGCGCCAGATCGAATAGATGTGTTTGGCCCGGCCGCTGATGTCGGCATCGACACCGGTGGCCTGCAGTTCGTCTTTGAGCTGGGTCATCACGTCGGCGATGAAGCGCTCGCGATCCAGACGCCGCTCATGGAGCAACTTGGCGATCTGCTTGTACTGATCGGGCTCGAGGTAACGGAAGGACAAATCCTCCAGTTCCCATTTGATATGACCGATACCGAGACGGTGAGCCAGCGGCGCGTAAATGTCGAAGACTTCACGGGCAACGCGATTACGCTTTTCGTCGTCCGCGGTTTTCACCGCACGGATCGCGCAGGTGCGTTCGGCCAATTTGATCAGCGCGACGCGAACGTCGTCGACCATGGCCACGAGCATCTTGCGCAGGTTCTCGACCTGGCCCTGGGTTCCCAGCACCAGCGATTGACGGGGGCTCAGGCTGGCGCTGATCGCCGCCATGCGCAACACGCCGTCGATCAGTTTGGCGACCACCGGACCGAAGCGCTGGCTGACCGCCGGCAGTTCGATCTGGCCTTCGCGCACGCCGCGGTACAGGACCGCCGCGACCAACGAATCCTGATCCAGTTTAAGGTCGGCGAGAATCTCGGCGATCTCAAGGCCGGTGCGGAAACTCGAGGTCCCTTCGGACCATAGATTCTTCGCCGCATTGGCTTGCTGTTCAGACGTGCGAGCGAACTCGCACGCGTCCTTCAAGGCTTCGCGATCCAGTGCCAGATCGACACTGACCGCATGATCGAGCCAAGCCTCGAGATTGATACTGCCGTCGGTGTTGATCGGCTGGTGTGCTCTCACCTGTACCATCTTGCTTACCTTCCCTACGACGCAGATTCAATGCGTCAAATCGCTGACCTTCATTGCCCGATTGCCCTCACGGGGCTACTGCAAGAGCTGCACGGGCGGCCAGTCGGACCAGACGAGCCGTCCTAGCTCGCTTCAAATAACGCCATGGCCTCGACATGTGCCGTCTGAGGAAACATATCGAGAATCCCGGCACGTTTTAACCGGTAGCCCTGCTTGATCAATTCGACCGTATCGCGCGCCAGCGTTGCCGGGTTGCACGACACGTACACCAACCGCTTGGCGCCCAGGGACGCCAGCTTGCGCACGAGCTCGAAAGCACCGTCACGCGGTGGGTCCAAGAGTACCGCACAAAAGCCTTCGCGCGCCCATTCGGCATCGGTCAAAGGCTGGGATAAATCGGCCTGAAAAAAATGGGCGTTATGCAGATTATTGCTAGCCGCGTTTTCAGCGGCCCGCTCGACCATCGCTTGTACGCCTTCGATTGCGACCACTTCACGAACGGCTTTGGCCAGCGGTAATGCAAAGTTGCCTAACCCACAGAATAGATCGAGAACCCGCTCTTCCGACGTCGGCTTCAACCAGTCCAGCGCTTGGGCAATCATCGCTTCGTTGACCCCGGCATTGACCTGGATGAAATCACCCGGCCGATACGCCAGGTTCAGATCCCACTGCTCAAGGCGATACCCCAGCGACTGATCAGCCTCGACCGGTTGCGGTTCACCTTCTCCGTGCAGCCACAACTGGGCCTCATGGAACGCGCAGAAATCCTTGAGGATCGTCATGTCGGCGTCGGACAACGGCGCCATGTGTCGCAGCAAAACCGCCAATGACGATCCGGCGAACAATTCCACATGCCCCAGCGCCTGAGGTTTGCTCAAGCGTCGAAGCATTTCCGGCAAGCGGGTCATGATCGGCTGCAAGGGCTGGACCAGCACCGGGCATTCGTTGATCGCCACGATGTCCTGACTGCCCGCCGCACGGAAACCCACTTCGAGTTTTTTCGCCTTCATGTCCCAACGCACCGCCACTCGGGCACGACGGCGGTAACCGAATTCCGGACCGCTCAACGGCGCTGCCCATTCTTGGGGTTCGACACCGGCGACCTTGGACAGTTGCTCGGCGAGCATGCGCTGTTTGAGGGCGAGTTGTTCGGTGTGCGGCAGATGTTGCACGCTGCAACCGCCGCAACGACCGGCATGCGGACACGGTGCCGGACGACGCAATTCGCTGGCCTGGAACACCCGCTCGGTGCGCGCCTCGACCACTTTGCCGTGGGCGCCCAACACGCGCGCCTCGATTTCTTCACCGGCCAATGCGCCGATGACGAACCAGGTGCGACCTTCGAAAAACGCGATTCCGCGACCGTCATTGGCCAGGCGCTCGATGCTCAAGCGCTGCTTTTTGCCGGTGGGAATTTGCGGGGCCTTGCTGCCACCGGTGGGTTGGAAGCGCAGGCCTCTCTCTTGCTTGGCCATCAGTTGGGCGCGTCGAAAATGCCGGTCGACAAGTAACGGTCGCCACGGTCGCAGATGATCGCGACGATCACCGCGTTTTCAACTTCTTTGGACAGGCGCAGCATCGCTGCCACCGCACCGCCTGAGGACACGCCGCAGAAGATGCCTTCTTCGCGAGCCAGACGACGGGTTACGTCTTCGGCTTCGCTTTGCGCCATGTCGACGATCCGGTCCACGCGCTCGGCTTGATAAATCTTCGGCAGGTATTCCTGCGGCCAGCGACGGATGCCCGGAATTGCCGAGCCTTCCATCGGTTGCAGGCCGACGATCTGCACGTTGTCGTTCTGCTCTTTCAAGTAGCGCGACACGCCCATGATGGTGCCGGTGGTGCCCATCGAACTGACGAAATGAGTGATGGTGCCCTCGGTCTGGCGCCAGATTTCCGGGCCTGTGGTGGTGTAGTGCGCTTCAGGATTGTCGCCGTTGGCGAACTGATCCAGCACCTTGCCACGGCCTTCGGCTTCCATTCGCTGAGCGAGGTCGCGCGCGCCTTCCATGCCTTCTTCCTGGGTCACCAGAATCAGCTCGGCGCCATAAGCCGTCATCGCGGCCTTACGTTCGGCGCTGGAGTTGTCCGGCATGATCAGGATCATCTTGTAACCCTTGATCGCGGCAGCCATGGCCAGCGCGATACCGGTGTTACCCGAAGTCGCTTCGATCAGCGTATCGCCGGCGTGGATCTGCCCGCGCAATTCAGCGCGGGTAATCATCGACAGCGCCGGCCGGTCCTTGACCGAACCCGCCGGGTTATTCCCTTCGAGCTTGAGCAAAAGGGTATTGCTGGTAACGCCAGGCAGGCGCTGCAAACGGACCAGCGGGGTGTTGCCGACGCAATCGGCGATGGTTGGGTACTGCAAGGTCATGGCGTATTCGCAATCCAGACTGCGGGGGCGCCTATCATACCGGCAAACCGACCGAGGCCATATCACGCAAAGTGCGGTGCTTATGGCTTATGGGAATAAGCGGCTGTTTCAACGCTAAGCTATCTGCGCGATATAGATCTGGGCAGCAGCACGAAAACTTTGATTGAACATCGCTCGCGCCGAGTGGCGGGTTTGTGTCAGCAGTGCTGACACTTTTGCCGACTGGACACCGCTGCGTCTGAACAGTGCAGCGTTAAACAAGGTTTTTGCACTGGGAGAAAATGATCAGGTTGCTCGATCAGGAATTGTCGCACTGGGGGTACGACTTTCACTTCAGCGCGACAGCTCTTATAGATCCGACAGTTGTTGGGTCCAGGAAAACAGTCTCACCAGCGGTGAGACTTTTCCGTGATAGTGACCCGACGGACCTCATCGCGAGCAAGCTCGCTCCCACAAGGATTGGGTTTGATCACACTGTTTGTGGCCGACACCCATCCACTGTGGGAGCGAGCCTGCTCGCGATGGGGTCTTCACTGACACCGCCATCATCAGCCACCAACCGAATATTCAGCCGCAACCCACAC
Organism: Pseudomonas sp. LBUM1669; assembly: GCF_059695705.1. Taxonomy (NCBI): domain Bacteria; kingdom Pseudomonadati; phylum Pseudomonadota; class Gammaproteobacteria; order Pseudomonadales; family Pseudomonadaceae; genus Pseudomonas; species Pseudomonas sp. LBUM1669. The sequence goes on from NZ_CP166784.1 coordinate 4,692,918, forward strand.
CCAGTGTTCTCAGCCCAAATACTCCCCCCCTGACGCTTCACCGCATTCCTCGCAATGCTCAATCCCAACCCGAATCCGCCATCCCCCGGCCGCGAGCCGTCGAGTCGAATGAACGGGCAGAAGATCCGCTCCAGATCCGCCTCAGCCACGCCGCCGCCCTCATCCTCCAGCCACAAATGCCAGAAATCGCCCTCACGTTGCCCGCAGAAACGAACAATGCCGCCACTCGGAGAATGACGAATGGCATTGCGCAGAATGTTTTCCAGCGCTTGGGACAAGGTGTTGAGATTGCCCCGAACCCAACACGACGAATTCACCAGACACTGCAACTGACTCGCTGGCCAGCCGCTTTCATAGCAGGCATTTTCCGTGAGCATTTCCCACAGCGCCTGGACCTGGATCGCTTCGTCGGGCAACGGTGCGCGCTCGGTGTCGAGCCAGGCCAGTTGCAGCGTGTCTTCCACCAGGCGCTGCATGCCGTCGACTTCCCGCCCGATGCGCTCGCGCAATTGCGCCAGCCCCTGCTCGCTTTCGCTGGCGACCCGCAGACGGCTCAGCGGCGTGCGCAGTTCGTGGGACAAGTCGCGCAGCAATTGCTGTTGCAAGGCGACGGTGCTTTGCAAGCGCTCGGACATGTGATCGAACGCCCTGCCCAGTTCGCCGAGTTCATCCGAACGATTGGTGGTGGTGCTCGACACGCGCACGTTCAACTGGTCGACACGCCAGGCATTGGCCTGTTCGCGCAATTGGTTCAACGGCACCACCAGCAATCGATAAAGACCGACACACAATAAAAGGGTGAACAGGCCGGGGATCACGCCGTTGGTGATCACGCGCCAGAACACCCGGTACTGGCCGGGCATGAAGCGCTGCGGCAGCTCAATGACCAGATTGCCAGCGCTCGGATCGCCGGGAAACGGCACGCGCAGCCACGGCATGCGTTTCTTGTGAATGGGCCAATCCAGGCCACGGAGAAAGGTCAGACGCTCGATTTCCGTGTCTGTAAGCGGCTGGTTGCTTAACGACTGTAAATCACCGCCAATGACACCTGCCCAGCCCGTTTCGCGCTGTCGCATGGTTTGCAGCCAGCGATCGACGCCCGCACGCTGCCCTTGACGCCACGCCTGTTCGGCCTCGGCGGCATACCCCGTCAGCGTGCCTCGGGCCTGATCCGACAAAAACTGGTTTCGCTGCTCCATGTAGCGACCCCAGGACCAGCTCAGCCAGATCATCAGCAGACAGAACGCCACCAACAGACACGCCAGTTTCCAGAACAGCGAGTGCCGGCCCGGCAGGTCAGACCATTTCATCGCTGGCACTCAACACGTAACCCTTGCCCCAGACAGTACGCACTTCCCGCTCGGTGTAGCCGATGCCTTTGAGTTTGCGGCGGATCTGACTGATGTGCATGTCGAGGCTGCGGTCATGGGCGGCAAATCCGCGTTGCAGCACGTGCTGATAAAGGAAAGCCTTGCTCAGCACTTCATCGCCATTGCGATTCAGCGTGTCCAGCAATCGATACTCGCTGCGGGTCAGGCCGGCGGCGTGTTCGCCATAGAAAACCTCACTGAGCTCGTCGTTGAAACGCAGGCTGTCGACCGAGGACGCTGCCACCGCCGGCTCCGGCCGACGGTCGAGTGCCACCCGGCGCAGGATCGCTTCGATGCGCACGCGCAACTCGGCCATGCTGAAGGGTTTGGGCAGGTAATCATCGGCCCCCAGGCGAAAACCGCTGATGCGATCCGCCTCGGCGCCCAGGGCTGACATCAGCACCACCGGGGTCGAATGGCTCTGGCGCAGTTGCGTCAGCACGTTCAACCCGTTCAGCCCTGGCAGCAAAATGTCCATCAGCACCAACTCGAAGGGCTGCTGGCGGGCAATGTCCAGGCCTTCTTGCCCGTTCTGGCACCAGGTCACCTGAAAACCACAACGGCCCAAATGTTCGTGCACATAAGCGCCGAGCACGAGGTCGTCTTCAATGGACAGAATGCGGGGATGGTCAACACAGATGGGAGTCATGATTATCTGCAAATAATTCTCAGTTGGCGATTATTCAAGATTGCCTGACGATGGGCAACCCAAGGTTTGCCCTTGGCGCAAAAGCGGCGATCCGGCCGACGAATGACGACATCAATTTTACGAAGATTGCCTGCCTGCAAATCGCTACACTGGCCCGGTGGCGCGTGCCGGATGCACGCGCAGGTCAATCAATAGCTGGATGCAGGAGAGATGCGTGCTCAAGAAACTGGGAATTAAAGGCCGCGTGCTGTTGCTGACCCTGTTGCCGACCAGCCTGATGGCGCTGGTCCTGGGCGGCTATTTCACCTGGACGCAGCAATCCGACCTGCAAACCCAACTGATGCAGCGCGGTGAGATGATCGCCGAACAGCTCGCGCCCTTGGTGGCCCCGGCCATGGGTCACAAAGACAACGAGTTGCTGGAGCGTATCGCCACCCAGTCGCTGGAAACACCGGACGTGCGCGCCGTGACCTTCCTCGCCGCCGACCGCACGCCCGTGGCCCATGCCGGCCCGACCATGCTCAACCCGGCGCCGATGGGCAGTGGCTCGCAGATGCTGCGCCGCAGTGGCAACGATGCGACGCGTTATCTGCTGCCGGTATTCGGCAAGCACCGCAACCTCGCCGGCGACTTGATACCTGATGAATCCGACCGACTGCTGGGCTGGGTCGAACTCGAACTGTCCCATAGCGGTATGCTGCTGCGCGGTTACCGCAGTCTGTTCGCCAGCCTGCTGCTGATCGGCGCGGGCCTGGCGGGTGCGGCGCTGCTCGCCTTGCGCATGGGCCGGACCATCAATCGGCCGATCAGCCAGATCAAACTGGCGGTGGCGCAACTCAAGGATGGTCACCTGGAAACCCGCCTGCCGCCCCTCGGCAGTCAGGAACTGGATGAGCTCGCGTCCGGCATCAACCGCATGGCCGGCACGCTGCAAAATGCTCAGGAAGAATTGCAGAACAGCGTCGACCAGGCCACCGAAGACGTGCGCCAGAACCTGGAAACCATCGAGATCCAGAACATCGAACTGGACCTGGCGCGCAAGGAAGCCCTGGAAGCGAGCCGGATCAAATCGGAATTCCTGGCCAACATGAGCCATGAAATCCGCACCCCGCTCAATGGCATTCTCGGCTTCACGCATCTGCTGCAAAAAAGCGAACTGACACCGCGTCAGCTCGACTATCTGGGCACCATCGAAAAGTCCGCCGACAGTCTGCTGGGGATCATCAACGAGATCCTCGACTTCTCGAAAATCGAGGCCGGCAAACTGGTGCTCGACAATATTCCGTTCAACCTGCGCGACCTGCTGCAGGACACCCTGACCATCCTCGCCCCGGCCGCCCATGCCAAACAGCTTGAGTTGGTGAGTCTGGTTTATCGCGACACACCGTTGTCGCTGGTAGGCGATCCGCTGCGGCTCAAGCAGATCCTCACCAACCTGGTGAGCAACGCGATCAAGTTCACCCGCGAAGGCACCATCGTCGCCCGGGCCATGCTCGAAGAAGAACACGAAGACAGCGTGCAACTGCGCATCAGCATTCAGGACACCGGTATCGGACTGTCGAACCAGGACGTGCGCGCCCTGTTCCAGGCGTTCAGCCAGGCTGATAACTCGCTGTCCCGCCAGCCAGGTGGCACTGGCCTGGGTCTGGTGATTTCCAAGCGCCTGATCGAACAGATGGGCGGCGAGATCGGCGTCGACAGCACGCCGGGCGAAGGTTCTGAATTCTGGATCAGCCTCAGCCTGCCCAAGACCCGCGACGACGCCGAAGACCTGCCCGGCCCGCCGCTGCTCGGACGCCGCGTGGCGGTCCTGGAAAACCATGAACTGGCCCGTCAGGCCTTGCAGCATCAGCTGGAAGATTGCGGCCTGGCTGTCACGCCGTTCAATACCCTGGAGAGCCTGGCCAATGGCGTGACCGGCGCGCATCAGACCGATCAGGCGATCGATCTGGCGGTGCTCGGCATCACCAGCAACGACATGCCACCGGAGCGCCTCAACCAGCACATCTGGGACCTTGAGCATCTGGGCTGCAAAGTGTTGGTGCTGTGCCCGACCACTGAACAGACGCTGTTCCACCTTTCGGTGCCCAACCCGCATAGCCAGCTTCAGGCCAAGCCGGCCTGCACCCGCAAGTTGCGGCGGGCATTGTCCGATCTGGTCAACCCGCGCCAGCAGCGCAGCGAACCCGGCGAACCGGTATCGAGCCGCGCGCCGAAGGTGCTGTGCGTCGACGACAACCCGGCCAACTTGCTGCTGGTGCAAACCCTGCTCGAAGACATGGGCGCCAAGGTGCTCGCGGTGGAAAGTGGTTATGCGGCAGTCAAAGCAGTGCAAAACGAGACGTTTGACCTTGTGTTGATGGACGTGCAAATGCCCGGCATGGACGGGCGTCAAAGCACCGAGGCGATTCGTCAGTGGGAAAGCGAGCGGCATTGCACGCCGCTGCCGATTGTCGCCCTCACCGCCCACGCCATGGCCAACGAAAAACGCGCGCTGCTGCAAAGCGGCATGGATGACTACCTGACCAAACCGATCAGCGAGCGGCAACTGGCGCAGGTGGTGTTGAAGTGGACCGGCCTGGCGTTGCGCAATCACGGGCCGGAGCGTTCCAGCGACAGCCATGGCAGCAGCCACGAATTGCTGGTGCTCGATCACGAAGAAGGCCTGCGCCTGGCCGCCGGCAAGGCTGATCTGGCGGCGGACATGCTGGCGATGCTGCTGGCATCTCTTGAAGCCGACCGCGAGGCCATTCGCCTGGCCCGGGAAACCAATGACAACAACGCCTTGATCGAACGCGTCCACCGTCTGCACGGCGCGACTCGTTACTGCGGAGTCCCGCAATTGCGCGCCGCCTGCCAGCGCAGCGAAACCCTGCTCAAGCAACAGGACCCGAAAGCCCCCGGTGCACTGGAAGAACTCGACCGGGCAATCAATCGCCTGACCGCCCACGCCCGGATAAACGCTTGATGCAGCGCAATGGCGCCGACCAGCATCGGCGCTAAGCTCACCGGGTTCCGTCCGTCTCGGCACCATTCCAACTGTGGGACGAGCCTGCTCGCGTTAGCGGACTTACAGACAACGCAGATGTTGAATGTAAAACCGTCATCGCGAGCAGGCTCGCTCCCACAATGGAACGGTGCACCGCCACACATGACTCGAAAAATCTCCAGGAGGACCGTATGCGCACGATTCTTTTCAGCAGCCAGACCTACGACCGCGACAGTTTTCTCGGCACCGAGCTGCCCGCCGGTCTCGAGTTGCACTTTCAATCGGCACGGCTGAGCGTCGATACGGTGGCGCTGGCGGAGCATCACGAGGTGGTCTGCGCGTTCATCAATGATGACTTGAGCGCTCCGGTGCTGGAACGTCTGGCAGCGGGCGGCACACGCTTGATCGCCCTGCGCTCGGCCGGTTACAACCATGTCGATCTGGCGGCGGCGAAGCTGTTGGGGCTATCGATTGTGCGGGTTCCGGCCTATTCGCCGCACGCGGTGGCCGAGCACGCGGTGGCGCTGATCCTCGCGCTCAACCGCCGCCTGCACCGCGCCTATAACCGCACCCGCGAAGGGGATTTCAGCCTGCACGGCCTGACCGGTTTCGACTTGGTGGGCAAGACGGTCGGCGTGGTCGGCACCGGGCAGATTGGCGCGACCTTCGCGAAAATCATGAACGGTTTCGGTTGCCGGTTGCTGGCCTACGACCCCTACCCCAACCCGTTCGTCGAAGCCCTCGGCGCCCGCTACCTGAGCTTGCCGGAGCTGCTGGCAGAATCGCAGATCATCAGCCTGCACTGCCCGCTCAATGAGCAGAGCAAACATTTGATCAACCGCGAATCACTGGCGCACCTGCAGCCCGGCGCGATGTTGATCAACACCGGGCGTGGCGGTCTGGTGGACACACCAGCGCTGATCGACGCGCTGAAGGACGGCCAATTGGGGTATCTGGGGCTGGATGTCTATGAAGAGGAAGCGCAGCTGTTCTTTGAGGACCGTTCCGACCTGCCGCTGCAGGACGATGTGCTGGCGCGGCTGCTGACCTTTCCGAACGTGATCATCACCGCGCACCAGGCCTTCCTGACCCGCGAAGCCCTGGACGCGATTGCCACGACGACCCTGCAGAACATCGCGGCCTGGGCCGCTGGCGCGCCGCAGAATCGGGTCTAGGGCTGACTCGATCAGGCTTTGGACAAAACGATCATCAGGCCCAGCCAGCCGAACCCCAGCAAGCGTTGCCCAAGCGAATGCCCGCGACGCAGCAAGAACCAGACAAAAAACGGCGGCAGAAAGAAAATCATCAGTTTCAGCCACAGTTCCACCGGACGCACGCCCGTGGTGGACGCAGGTATCGGCGCCGCCACCTCGGCTTCAACTGCGGTTTTTCGCTTACGTCCGAACGCGGCCGGGGTCACCCTGGCGACTTTCTCATCGGCCGGCAATCGACCGAAAGAAACGCGTCCCTGCACAGGCGCTGCCGTCGAAGTGGCCGTTTGCACCGTTCCGGCCGGTGCACCGCAATGGATGCAAGCAGGCGCCGTGGAGCTGATGCTTTGCTTGCACTCATAACATTCGATTAACGCCATGTCCGTTCCTTAGAAATGCAAAAGCGGCAGTGTGCCATGAGTCGGCCGGTGATTTGAACCAGATCGAAGGTCATCTGCCCGCGCCATGCTGCGAGCAGGCCCGTGATAGCATACCGCGCATATTTGGAGGACCCATGGTCGAACACGATTTCCGCTACAGCCTGATGAACCCGCAACACACCCTCACCGAATGCCGCGCCCTTGTGCCGGGGCGCTATCAAGTCACCGGCAACGGCGGCTCGATTCGTAATAATGACGTGCTGGTCGTGACCCTCAAAGGTGCCAAGGACTTGTCCATGCGCCTGACCGTGGAAACGGTTCGCCACTTGATCAACCCGCCCGGCCAATGGGTCGCGGTGGCCAGTGGTCCGGTGTTCGGCGAATTGGCGATCCACACCTGGAAAGTCAACTGCGACAGCTGTGCCAAAGAGCTGAGCTTTGAGTTTGCGGCCGACGCCAAACTGGGCAACAAGGCTGAAAAGCCTGCCGCCACCGCGCGGATTGCCGAGCTGGGCTGGACCACCGTTGGCGAGAAGCACCTGTGCCCGAAATGCCAGGAGCCCGCGTGATGAAACGCCTCGCCCTGACCGCCCTGGTCGGTGCCAGCCTGCTGGGCTGCGCCGCCGAGCCGGTGAAATTGCAACAAAACCGCAGCTACATTCTGGAATGGATCGGCGAACGTCCGCTGATGGATTACAGCCACCTGACCATCACCCTCGGTGAAGACGGTCGGGCCTACGGCAATGGCGGCTGCAACCACTGGTTTGCGCCGTACACGCTGGAAGGCGACAAGCTGAGCTTCGGCAAGATCGGCAGCACCCGAAAAATGTGCGCACCAGCCGTGATGGAGCAGGAAAAGCGCTTCATGCAAGCCCTGGAAAATGTGCAGCGCTGGGATGTTTCGCCGATCGAGCAGATGCGATTCTGGCCGGCTGAAGGCAAGCCGTTGCGTTGGTGGCTTGAAGAGGGTTGATAACCCTGGCCTGTAGCCAAGTGAATACCTGTGGCGAGGGAGCTTGCTCCCGCTCGACTGCGCAGCAGTCGCAAAACCGGTACATGCGGTTCAACTGATGAACCGAGGTGACGGGTTTTAGGGCTGCTTCGCAGCCCAGCGGGAGCAAGCTCCCTCGCCACAAGATCCATGCGCAATCACTTGAGCGCCTGCAACGCCTCCAGCTTGGCCATCACCCCCTCTGCGGTCTGCTCGCCCATCAACTGCTCGCGCACCTTGCCCTTGTTATCGATGATGTACGTCACCGGCAACGCTTCACTGCGCGGCAAGTCAAAAAGCTCCGCAGGGTCCGACGCCAGCACGGTGAACTTGATCCCCAGCTTTTCACTGGCGCTTTTCAGCTCTTCCCCCTGCACATTGTCGAAATTGACCCCGAATACACCGATCTTCTTGTCCTTCAGTTGATCGGCCAGAGCGTTCAACTCCGGGATCTCGGTACGGCACGGGCCACACCATTCGGCCCAGTAGTTGAGCACCACCCATTGTTTGTCCAGACGTTCGGCGGCGACTTTCTGGCCGTTCTGGTCGATGCCATAGTCGTTGCCACAGCCCCCCAGCATCAACGCACCGATGATCGCCAATGCTGCTGCCAGTCGTCTTGTCATGTCGTAATCCTTGTTCAAAATTGAATGCGCCTGCGACCCATCGCCTCCCGAGGTTCTGGATTACGCGCTGCACAGTTAGAATAGCCGCCACCTTACGCAAGATGCGACCCGCACATGACCGATCTGACGCTTTATCACAATCCGCGCTGCTCGAAATCCCGCGGTGCGCTCGAACTGCTGGAAGCCCGAGGCCTGACGCCGACCGTGGTCCGCTACCTGGAAACCCCGCTGGACGCCGCGCGAATCCAGAGCCTGCTGACCAAACTCGGCATCGGCGCCCGGCAACTGCTGCGCACCGGTGAGGACGAGTACAAAACCCTCAACCTGGCCGACAGCAGCCTGAGCGAGGCGCAATTGATTGCCGCCATCGCCGCCCACCCCAAACTCATGGAACGACCGATTCTCGAAGTCGGCGACAAAGCCATCATCGGCCGTCCGCCGGAGAATGTGCTGGAGTTGCTGCCGTGAGCGCGCCGTACATTCTGGTTCTGTATTACAGCCGCAGCGGCTCGACCAATGAAATGGCCCGGCAGATTGCCCGTGGCGTCGAGCAGGCCGGGATGGAAGCGCGCCTGCGCACGGTCCCGCCGATCTCGACCGAATGCGAAGCCGTGTCGCCGGACATCCCCGATGAAGGCGCGCTGTACGCCAGCCTCGACGACCTGAAGCACTGCGCGGGCCTGGCCATGGGCAGCCCGACCCGGTTCGGCAATATGGCCGCGCCGCTCAAGTACTTCCTCGACGGCACCAGCAATCTTTGGCTGACGGGCGCGCTGGTGGGCAAGCCGGCCGGGGTGTTCACCTCTACCGCGAGCCTGCACGGTGGCCAGGAAACCACGCTGCTGTCGATGATGTTGCCGTTGCTGCACCACGGCATGTTGATCACCGGCCTGCCGTATAGCGAATCGGCCCTGCTGGAAACCCGTGGCGGCGGCACGCCGTATGGCGCCAGTCATCACGCCGGGGCGGATGGCAAACAGGGTTTGAATGAACACGAAGTCGCGCTGTGCCGGGCCCTGGGCCTGCGTCTGGCGAAGACTGCGCAAAAACTGGGGAACTGACGTGGCGAAAAAGCCGAAGATTCTGCCCTCGATCGAATGGCTCGAACCGCGGGTCCGGGCGATGCGCGCGATCAGCCTGCTGTGCTTTTTCGGGCTGGTAGGGCTGCTGTGCGTCTATTACCTGGTATTTGCCGACCTGCACGGTGCCAGGCCGTGGGTGATTTTGCTGATCGAACTGGTGCCCCTGCTATTGCTGGCGCCGGGGATGATCATCGGCAGCGCACGGGGGCATTCGTGGATGTGTTTTGTGGTGAATCTGTATTTCATCAAGGGCGCACTGGCCGCGTATGACCCGAACCGGCAGCTGTTTGGTCTACTGGAGATGGGCGCGAGCCTGGCGGTGTTCTGCTCGGCGCTGCTGTATGTGCGGTGGCGGTTTCAGTTGAATCGCAAGTTGGCGGGTGAAGGCGAGATCTCCGTCGCCTGATCTGACGCCTTCGCGGGCAAGCCTCGCTCCTACAAGGGCGCCACCGTACCTGTAGGAGCGAAGCTTGCTCGCGAAAGGCGCAACTCGGTGTTAATGGTTGACGGTATACGCCAGCATCATCGAAATCTGGCTCATCGCCCGCCCGCCACTCTGCTCATGCCACTGGTTGAACACATCCTGCACCAACGCCAGGTCCCGCTGGCTGGTCGGCACCTTGTCGACGATCTTCTGCGCGTTCAGCCCCGCTACCACGTCATAGCTCGGCACAAACGTGTCCTTGCCGACCATGCGCAAGAAACGCGGTGCCGACAGCCCACCCAATTGATGGCCGCGCTTTTTCAGGTAGGTCCACAGACCGACGATATCCGTCACCGGCCAATCGGCGATCAATGCGCCAAAGCTGCCCTGCTCATGCGCCACGTCCAGCACGAACTGCGCATTGCGCGGCACGCTCTTGAGCTTGCCCAGGTGACGGATGATCCGCGCGTCCTGCATCAGGCGCTCAAGGTGTTCGGCGCTCATCAGCACGACCTTTTCCGGGTCGAACTTAAAGAACACTTCTTCGAACGACGGCCACTTGGCATCCACCAGGCTGTGCTTGAGCCCGGCGCGAAACACGCGCAGGGCCATGGTCGAGAGGTAGCGGTCGTCGCTGATCTTGCGCAATTGCGCCGGGGTCTTGGGAACGGGCAGATGGGCTTCCAGTTCAGCTGCTGAGCCGAAGCGGTTCAGACAGTATTCGTGCAGCCACTTGTAATCGCGCATGCCCTCTCCTGATGAATAAGTGAATAGACCACTGTGGGAGCCAGCCTGCTGGCGATGGCGGCGGGTCAGTCAACAATGAGGTGTCTGACCCACCGCGATCGCCAGCAGGCTGGCTCCCACAGTGATTGTGTTTAGAGGTTGACGACGTTGACGAACCGCGAAGCGGCGGTTTCATCAATCTTGAGGCTGGTGAAGTCGAACAGGTTACGGTCCGCCAGCTGCGACGGCTGCACGTTCTGCAAGCTGCGGAAAATGCTTTCGGTGCGGCCCGGGGTATTGCGTTCCCACTCTTGCAGCATGTCCTTGACCACCTGACGTTGCAGGTTTTCCTGGGAACCGCAGAGGTTGCACGGGATGATCGGGAATTGCTTGAAATCCGAGTAGGCCTGAATGTCTTTCTCGTTGCAGTAGGCCAGCGGCCGGATCACCACGTTGCGGCCGTCGTCGGCGCGCAGCTTTGGCGGCATGGCCTTGAGCGAACCGTTGAAGAACATGTTGAGGAAGAACGTCTCGACGATGTCGTCGCGGTGGTGACCGAGGGCCATTTTGGTCGCGCCGATTTCGTCGGCAAAGGTGTAGAGCGTGCCGCGACGCAGACGCGAGCAAAGCGAGCACGTGGTCTTGCCTTCCGGGATCAGCTCCTTGACCACCGAGTAGGTGTCTTTCTCGACGATGTGATATTCGATGCCCAGCGCTTTCAGATAGGCCGGCAGCACGTGTTCAGGGAAGCCGGGCTGCTTCTGGTCCATGTTCACGGCCACGATCTCGAACTTGATCGGAGCGACCTTCTGCAAGTGCAAGAGCACGTCGAGCAGGGTGTAGCTGTCCTTGCCACCGGACAGGCAGACCATGACCTTGTCGCCGTCTTCAATCATGTTGAAATCGGCAACAGCCTCCCCCGCCTGACGGCGAAGGCGCTTTTGCAGTTTGTTCTGATTGACCGTAAGAGTGCCCATGACGCGAAATCCGTGAGGGTGACGAAAAGCCGGCATTTTACGCAAAAACCCATCGTCAGCGAAGTGCCTGGCGACTGCACTTTATCTGAGCTGAGCATCCCCCTGTGGCGAGGGAGCTTGCTCCCGTTGGGTCGCGCAGCGGCCCCGAAACCATCCTGTCCCATTGTGTCAGACAAACCCCGTCGACCGTTTTTGCGACTGCTGCGCAGCCGACCGGGAGCAAGCTCCCTCGCCACATAGGTCGCGCAAGACCCTGCGGCGATTAGCAGGGAGGTTTACAGCGCAATTTGCTCTAACGCCCTGCAACCTGCGCCGTTAAGACCTTTCTATACTGCGACATAAGGTCGCACACATATCCAGACCTTTGACTTACTTGGCCACTTTGGCCTGTAGGCGCTCCACTGGGGGGCGACGGTAAAAACAAGAGGAGTGACTGGCATGATCCATCACGTAGTGGGGCTCTTCACCCACCCCGACCAGGAATGGAAAGAAATCCGTGGCGACCAAGAGGAAAGCATCAGCCACATGTACCTGACTCACACGCTGATTCTGGCGGCAATTCCCGCTGTGTCGGCGTTTATCGGCACCACTCAGGTCGGTTGGGTTATCGGCAATCGAGCGCCGGTCATGCTGACGCAGGAAAGCGCGCTATGGATGACGATCATGTCATACCTGGCGATGCTCGGCGGCGTCGCGGTCATGGGCGCATTCATCCACTGGATGGCCCGTACCTATGACGCCAATCCAAGCCTGGCCCGCTGCGTTGCATTTGCGACCTACACCGCGACCCCGCTGTTCATCGGCGGTCTGGCGGCGTTGTACCCACATATGTGGCTGGGGATGATCGTCGGGACGGCGGCCATCTGCTACACGGTGTACTTGCTGTATGTGGGGCTACCCACTTTCATGAACATTCCATCAGACGAGGGCTTCCTGTTTTCCAGTTCGGTACTTGCCGTAGGCCTGGTGGTGCTGGTCGCCATCATGGCGTTTACAGTGATTGTCTGGGGACTCGGCGTGGGGCCGGTCTACACCAGTTAGCAACTCACCACCCAAAAACAAGATCTGCCAACACAGGCCGCCGCAAGGCGGCCTTCTAATGTGTGAGAGGTAACGACCATTCGGCGCCTCGGCGATTCGCAAGGCCCCAGGGTTGCGGCATACTCGACGTCTCTGGAGATCCATCAAGCATGCCCGAGCAACTCAATACCCGCGTCGAAGACTGTTACCAACTGGCCGAATCCTTTTTCAAACGAACCTTCAAACGTCCCGTGGTGAGCCTCAAGCTGCGCGGTCAAAAAGCCGGTGTCGCGCATTTGCACGAGAACCTGCTGCGCTTCAATCCGCAACTGTACCGGGAAAACACCGAAGACTTCCTCAAGCAGACTGTGGCCCACGAAGTGGCGCACCTGATCGCCCACCAACTGTTTGGCGACCGCATTCAGCCGCACGGCGAAGAGTGGCAACTGATCATGCGTGGCGTGTACGAACTGCCGCCCAATCGCTGCCACACCTACGACGTCAAACGCCGCAGCGTGACGCGCTACATCTACAAATGCCCGTGCGTTGACAGCGATTTCCCGTTTTCGGCCCAGCGCCATGGTCTGGTGAGACAGGGGCGGCGGTATTTGTGTCGGCGCTGCCGGAGCACGTTGGTGTTCAGTGGGGAGATGCGGGTCGAATAGTCAGGTTGTGGTGTTTCGGCCGGCCTCTTCGCGGGCAAGCCTCGCTCCCACAGGATCTGCGTCGTTCATAAATCTTGTGCTCAATTCAATATCTGTGGGAGCGAGGCTTGCCCGCGAAGAGGCCGGTACAGTCGCTAGAGAATCACCTTGGCACGGCGCAATTCTGCAATACGCTCAGCACTCAACCCCAACTCCTCCAACACCTGATCCGTATGCTGCCCCAACACCGCGCCGATATGCCGTGGCTCCGGCAACCCCTCTGAGAACTTCAACGGGCAGGCCATTTGCAACTGCGCAGAACCATCCCCCCGTGGCACCCGCGTCACCAACTTCCGCGCCTGCAGCTGCGGATGCTGCACTGCCTCGCCCACACTCAGCACCGGCTCGACACAGGCATCGACCCCGGCAAACAACTCGCACAACTGCGCAAAGTCATGCTTCTCGAATTCGGCTTTCAACTCATTCTTCAGCGCCCGTTGCTCGGCGGGTTTGGGCGACAGGCCCTTTGCCGCCAGTTCCGGCCGTCCCAGCGCGCTGCACAGTTGCTGCATGAAGGCCGGTTCCAGACTGCCCACCGATAACCAGCGCCCGTCTCGCGAGCGGTAATAGTCGTAGAAACTGCCGCCATTGAGCATCTGATCCTCCCTGCCCGGCTCCACGCCACAGGCCAGGTACCCGGCGCCGGCCATAGCGTTCAGGCTGAAGGCGCAGTCGGTCATGCTCACATCCAGATGCTGCCCCACCCCGGTCTGATGCCGGGCGATCACCGCCGCCAGCAACCCGATCACTCCATGCAACGAGCCGCCGGCGACATCCGCCACCTGCATGCCCAACGGCAGCGGCCCGCTCTCGGTGCGGCCGGTGTAGCTCGCCAGCCCCGCCAGCGCCAGGTAGTTGATGTCGTGGCCGGCGCGGTCCTTGTAGGGGCCGGTCTGGCCATAACCGGTAATCGACACGTAGATCAGCCGTGGATTGATCGCCTTCAACGCGTCATAACCCAGGCCCAGGCGTTCCATCACACCGGGGCGGAACTGCTCCAGCACAATATCGTGGTCCGCCAGCAACTGCTTGATCACCTCCAGCGCCTCGGGCTGTTTGAGGTCCAGCGCCAGGCTGCGCTTGTTGCGATTGAGGTAGGCGTGGCTGGCCGATACCCCGTGATCGTGCGGCGGCAACACCCGCAGCAAATCCATGCGGGTCGGCGATTCGATGCGCAAGACTTCAGCGCCCATGTCCGCCAGCAACAACGAGGCAAACGGCCCCGGCAGCAGTGTCGAGAAATCCAGAACCTTGAGTGATGCCAGTGGACCGGGCATGAGCGACCTCCGTGAACGATGCCTCCAGCCTAGGCAGGCAAACGCATTGCAGCAATCACCTGAAGTGTCAGCAGCGGTGACCGTTACGCTCAAATCCCGGGCAAGAAAAAACCCGCCGAAGCGGGTTTTTCATTTCAGGCAGTCTTACTTGACGTTAGTCGGGGTTGGACCTTCGGCCACACCCAGATCGTCTTCTTCACGAGTGTCGGAGATACCGCGACCACCGGAAGCCAGCTCGACTTGCAGCTTGTCTTCATCCAGCTCTTTCACCCACTTGGCCACGACCAGGGTCGCAACAGCGTTACCAACGAGGTTGGTCAGTGCACGGGCTTCGGACATGAAGCGGTCGATACCGAGGATCAGCGCCAGGCCGGCAACCGGCAGAGTACCCACAGCCGATAAGGTGGCCGCCAGCACGATGAAGCCACTGCCGGTCACACCGGCCGCACCTTTGGAGGACAACAGCAGCACCAGCAGCAATGTGATCTGGTGAGTGAGGTCCATTGGGGTATCAGTCGCCTGAGCGATGAACACAGCGGCCATGGTCAGGTAGATCGAAGTACCGTCGAGGTTGAACGAGTAGCCGGTCGGGATCACGAGGCCGACAACGGATTTCTGTGCACCCAGGCGTTCCATTTTGATCAGCATGCGCGGCAGAGCGGATTCCGAAGAGGAAGTACCCAGCACGATCAGCAGCTCTTCACGGATGTAGCGAATCAGCTTCAGCACACTGAAACCGTGCGCGCGGCAGATGGCGCCCAGCACCAGCACCACAAACAGGATGCAGGTGATGTAGAAGCAAATCATCAACTGGCCCAGCTGCACCAGCGAGCCGACACCGTAGGCACCGATGGTGAACGCCATGGCGCCGAAGGCACCGACTGGAGCGAGCTTCATGATCATGTTGATGATGTTGAACATCACGTGGGCAAAGCGATCGATGAAGTCCAGCACCGGCTTGCCGTAAGCACCCAGGCGATGCAGCGCGAAACCGAAGATCACCGAGAACATCAGCACTTGCAGGATGTCGCCGTTGGCGAAGGCCCCGACGATGGTGTTCGGGATGACGTTGAGGATAAAGGCGATGATGCTCTGGTCTTTACCGGCCGAGATGAAGCCAGCAATTTTGCTGGTATCCAGGGTGGTCACGTCGATGTGCATGCCGGCACCCGGTTGCACGACGTTAACCACGACCAGGCCGATCAACAGCGCGATGGTGGAAACAATTTCGAAGTACAGCAGCGCATAGCCGCCGGTCTTGCCCACCGATTTCATGTTCTGCATGCCCGCGATACCGCTGACGACGGTGCAGAAGATGATCGGTGCAATGACCATTTTGATCAGTTTGATGAACCCGTCACCCAGCGGCTTGAGGGCCACACCGGTCTGCGGGTAGAAGTGACCGAGCAAAATGCCGATGGCAATAGCAACGATCACCTGGAAATACAGGGATTTGTACAGTGGCTGACGAGTCGTCATTGCAAAGTTCCTCAAGAGTGCCCCGTGACAACATCCATCTGTTGCCCAAGACACTTCAATTGCGAACCCTCCTGCACTGGAGGGATTTGTTTTGTCGAGCTGCGCACGGCAGGCATCTGCTCGTTGCATCGCAAGGCCCGTGCCACCTTCGTCAAAAAACCTGCGCGCCTTTTGACATCAAGGGTTACAGGTTCAACCTTGTCACCGACCGGTTACAACAATGTGGCGGATTTCCGCCCATCGACCAGACCTCGTCCTACAATTTGGCGGATATCCGCCTGTTCATCGTCAGGACTGGCGACTACCATCCGTCGTTCAATGCGTCGGACCTGCCTGCTATGCGTGAACGCACCATCGCCAGTCATTTCGCCCGTGCCGTCCTCGGTGGCGCGCGCCGCTTGGGTTATGACTATTCAAACCTGCTGCAACAACTCGGCATCAGCCCCGAGTTGCTGGAGGAGCCGCGTGCGCGGATTGCGCCGGAACAGTTCACGCGATTGATCCAGGGGTTGTGGCTGGCCCTCGACGACGAGTACCTCGGTTTCGGGCCGACACCCAGTAAAACCGGGACTTTCGCGATGATGTGCCACGCCGTGATCCACTGCCGCAACCTCGATAAGGCTCTGCATCGCGGCTTATTGTTTTATAGCCTTTTCCCCGAGGGCCCGCGCCTGACCCTGACCCGCGAAGACGAAATGGTCCGCCTGAGCCTCGATGATTCGAAGTTCCAGGACCCCGACCATTTCCTCACCGAAAGCCAATTGATGGTGTGGCATCGCCTCGGCAGCTGGCTGATCGGCCAACGCATTCGGCTGGAGCAGGCGACGTTCAGTTATCCACGGCCCGAGCACGGGGCCGAATATGACTTGCTGTTCCCCTGCCCCATGGTGTTTTCCTCGGCGCAAAGCAGCCTGCTGTTTCATAGCCGCTACTTGAACATGCCGTTGTTGCAGGACGAACGCACCCTCAAGCATTTCCTCCAACACTCCCCCGCCGACCTGCTGTCGCGTCCGGATGACGGCGACAGTCTGAGCAGTCAGCTGCGCCGCTTGCTCAGCCGCGACAGTGCACGCTGGCCGGACCTGGAAGCGGTGGCCGCGCACCTGCACATCAGCCCCCAGACCTTGCGCCGGCATTTGCGTGAAGAAGGGTCGAGTTTTCAGGAATTGAAGGATCAGTTGCGGCGGGACATTGCGATTTATCACCTGGGGCGGGCGGATCTGTCGTTGCAGCAGATTGCCGAGCAGTTGGGGTTTTCAGAGCCTTCGGCGTTTCACCGGGCTTTCAAGAAATGGACCGGGTTGACGCCGGGGGCCTATCGCGCGCAAGAGAACTGAATCTGCGTTGAATTGACTGGCCCCTTCGCGAGCAAGCCCGCTCCCACATTGATCTCGGGGATCCACAAATTTTGTGATCACCGAAGCCCCCTGTGGGAGCGGGCTTGCTCGCGAAGAACGATAACGCGGTCTACCTGACCGAACGCCTACGCCGGATCAAGCCTGTCCAGCATCCGATTCACCGCCAACTCCCCCAGCATCACCACCTGTTGAATCCCCAGCACCGTGTTGCGATGCGGCCCCTCCATCAACCCTGCAAAATTACTCAGCATCACACTTGCCGACGCCATGGATTCACAGGCGTTGACCAGCAGGGTCTCGTCATCGGTATCAGCGGCCACGAAGTAAATCGTGCTGGGTTTGCGCGGCGTGTCTTTGGGGATGACCGGTTTGAGGTAGTAATCGAGGGCGCGGTCGGCGGCTTCGTTGATTTTTTTGGAGTCGGCGGTTTCGTAGGGGGAAACGTCGTCGGATTCTGGTGGGTTGGGTGTGATCTTGAACATATGAAGCTCCGTGATTGGTTGAGCCACCACGACCTATCGCTAAACAAGTAAAGGTGGCGGCTGTACGCAGGTTAGCGATCCGGGACACAGAAACCCCGGGTAGACCTCGAAGGTCTCCCGCGCACAGCCACCATTACGCGAATTGCAGGCACTAAAAACTGCAATCAACTCTTGGGCGCTTTTACGTCTGTGATGGGATCGGATCGCTAAACCCGATCGCTGATTCGTCAGCGACCCGCAAACGATAGAGCCCGCGCCCAAGGCGCACAAGCCGGCGGATTCTGGCGTAGTCGTAGGCAGCGGCGCAAGGATGTGTAGCCTGAGTGAGTGTCTGGAGATGTCTTTTAAACGTCTCCGTTTATTGCTTGATCAGATACCAGTAGGAAGGAAGGCAGGGACGAACAAAAAACAACAAATAAATGCGTCCCCTTTTCCCTTGCCTTCCTTTTCCCCTCGAGTCTTTCTCTATGAGTAATTCAACGGAATGATCGCAAATGCTTTGGCGCTGGTAACATACGGCACCCCGTTTGCAGGTGCGTTGACGGGCAGTGTACCTATTATGGGAATAGATCGCTGTGTTGACCCGTCCGGACGGAACCATTCTGTAATACAAGTAATCCAGTTTCGATTCAAATTATCGACCCTGATTGTCGACACCCAACCTCTTCTAACATACCCATCATTACCCATTTGAGTCATCGACGGATATTGTGGAAGGTTATCCACCTTATATTTGTCATACCTGATACTCATAGGGGAAATAAACCTGTTAAGCAAAATTGCATCCCCCGTCTGCCCTTGTTCTCGAGCCCAAACCACTGCCTGCTGGGGCGTCAGCATTGTGGGGCTGAACACCACTTGATATACATTAGAGACTGTTACCGGATACTTGCCGGCGCTGCCGTTAGCGTCTTCAACTTCAATATAGGTACTCCCATTCATGCGCCCCGTAACCTTTCCTTCCTGGGAGACAAACGCAATACTCGAGTTGCCCGACTTATACGTTATCGGTAGTTGCCCCGTAGTCGGCCGGCGCGTTGCGTTGTTATTGTTGATGGGGTCATCCGTTTCATTCCACCCACTCACATAGACCGCTAAACCGTTCAGTTCCATTGTCGATGTGTCGATAATCAAGGGGCGAACAACATTAAAATGCCACGGCGGAGTAGATACCAACTTACTTCCGTATAGCGCTTTGGCCGTGAAGCTTTGAGAACCTACCGCCACGGTGACAGAAACGGTCCATCTGCCGTCAGTTTGACTGGTTTGAACAGGCGGCCCTGCAGCGGCGTTCATATTGAGGATCTGGACCAACTGGCCTTTGCTTGCCTTGCCTTCCAAGGTCACGTTCACATCAGTGATCGTGTCACCCGGAAGAATTGCGCTCCCCCCGGATTTTCTTACCGAGGTGATGGTTGGCCTTTCATCCACTACAGGCTCACCAATCACCTGCGCCCTGGCGGGCGTCGAGGTAGCGATAACCGTACCGTTTCGGACCAACTGATACACCACCGTCAACGTGCTCCTGGCGATGATCTTGTTGTTTGGAATACTCCACACAAACTGACTTGGTACTTGCGTGATAGGCGAGGTTTCTTCGTGAGTCGCAACGACACCGCCATTCAACTCGGCGGTAAAAACCAGCTTGATCGAATCGCCCACTTTCCAGATCGTTTCAATAAGGTGGATCAACGCCGATAAGGGATTACCGTTCAATTTTGCGAGGTCCACAGTATTGGGATCGTCATTGTTCTCGGACGGGATTTCTCGCAGGATTGCCGCCGAGAGATTGAGACGGCCAAGGTGAACATCTATCTCTTTGGTGGACGACTGGTTGGAGTTGCCCAGCTGGTCAAAAACGCGAAAATCAACCTGCAGGTACGGGTTGTCACCCACCTGCTGGAACGCGTCGGTGAACAGTGTTTTGGTCACCGGCACCGAAGCGTCGGTGATCTCCCAATCAACCGACTCATCGCCTAACTGAAAGCGAATGCGGTCATAGGCTCGCCGGTTGGAATAGGTGAACCCGAACGCCACGCCTTGCGCCGCCCGTGCGGCGCTGACCCCATCCTTGATCACATCGGGCGGGATCACCAGATCCAGCCCCTGCGGCGCTGGCTCACCGGGAGTTCGCAGGTAATACAGCACATTCAAATCCCGAGAGTCTTCGCTGCTGTTCCCACTGACACGGGTGACCTTGTAATGCAATCGGTTGACGCCGTTGCGCAAGCGGCCGTGCGGCACATACAGCCGGATGCGCTGTTGTTCCTCTCCCGGAGCGACGGTTTTACCGGTAACGGGCGTGGGGTCGTCATTGACATACAAGTCAACGCGATCATCAACGGCCATGGTCCTGGAGAGAAGTTGAAGCTCCTGCCATGGATCAACCAGGCATTCGAGGCCCCGTGCCTGTCCATCGTAGAGGGATTTTGGAATACCGCCGTGAGCGAGATCGGCAGGTTTCACCGGCGACACCCAACCTGGGATGTGCACCGGAAACAGTACAAATATTGCGTTCAACGCCGCTGACTGGATGTCCATTATTTTCTCCCTGAGTGTGAGGTTTTTAGCCCTCTCGGGCCCCAAGGCCATCACACACTGGTAGGGAGAAACCGGCTACTGTCAGAAATAACAGGTCAGCGGCGTTTTGCGACGAATGGTCAGCTCATAAGTCGGGTTGATGCGGGGCTTTTCATGTTTGACAGAAGTGATTATTGGGTTGAACTGGCGGGCCTCATCGCGAGCAGGCTCGCTCCCACAGGTTTCGAGTCAGAACACAAACGTTGTGAACGACATAGCCTACTGTGGGAGCGGGCTTGCTCGCGATGAGGCCCGTCGGAACACCATCAAACCCTGCGATCAAACCACCGGAAAATGAATCCGGAACGCCGCCCCGCCCATCGGCGAATCCCCCAGCGTCAGCTTCGCGTTGTAGCTCTCGATAATGTCCTTGACCACCGCCAACCCGATCCCCTGCCCCGGATGCTGGCGATCCAGCCGTTCACCCCTTTGCAGAATCCGCGCACGCTGATCCGACGGTACGCCCGGCCCGTCATCTTCAACGCACAACTCAACCCCGGCGAGGGTTTCGCGCACGCTGATGCGTACTTCGCTCAGGCACAGCCGATAGGCGTTTTCCAGCAGGTTACCCATCATTTCCAGCAAGGCGCCCTGTTCGATCGGCACGTAGCACTGATCCGGCAAATCAAAAGCGACGCGCACGCGTTTGTCGCGGTAGACCTTGTCCAGCGTGTCGCAGAGGCTTTGCAGCACCGGTTGCAGGCGCACCTGGTGGCGTACCAGGCCGCTTTTGCGCAGGCTGGCGCGTTGCAGTTGATAGCCGATCTGCTGGCTCATGCGTTCGATCTGGGTTTGCAGCACCCACGCCTGATCGCGGTTTTCCGGGCGCTGGGCCATGTCTTCGCTGACGCCTTGCAGCACGGTCAGCGGGGTTTTCAGGCTGTGGGCCAGGTCGTCGAGGGAGTCGCGGTAGCGGCTGCGCTGCTCGCGTTCGCTGTGGAGCAAGCGGTTAAGGGAGCCGGTGAGGCGCAGCAGTTCGCGCGGGTGTTGTTCGCTGAGGCTTTCGCGGGCGCCGCTTTCGATTTCGTCGAGTTCCTGACTGAGTCGGCGCAAGGCCTGCAAGCCCCAGGTCAGGCCGATCCACAGCAACGCGAGCAGCACCAGCAACGCGGCGCCGAAACCGAGGTAGAGGTTTTCGCGCAGGCCTTCGAGGGTGACTTCGTATTCACGCACCGGTTGCAGGGCGACGATGCTGAACGCCGCGCTTTTGCCGCCGAGCAGTTTGACCTCGACGTCGTAGACGAAGAATTCCTGACCGTCGGCCTCGCTAATGCGCGCGAACTCATTGCCGCGTCCGTCGTAACGCGGTTTGTAGTTGATCTTCTCTTCGCCGGTGGCCTTCGAGCGCCAGACCAAATGACCTTCGCGGTCATAGATGTAGCCGAGCAAGCGGCTGTCGGTCAGGTTAAAGCGCTCATCGGGCAACTGCGCCGGCATCTGCAGGGAGTTGTTTTCCACCCGCGCGGCGGAAATCAACGTGTTTACGTCCGACGCCAGGCGTTGCTCGATGGAATCCTGTAACGCCAGGCTGAACGCGCCCTGCATCGCTGGCAGTAACGCCAGCATGAACAGCACCGCCAGGGTGGCGGCGGCAAGCATCAATCGGACACGAAGGGAGCGAATCAAGTGCAGCGCTCATTGAACAGGTAGCCGAGACCACGCACGGTGTCGATCGGTTTGAAACCGGCCGGGCCTTCGAGTTTGCGGCGCAGACGGCCGACCAGCACTTCGATGACGTTCGGATCGCGCTCGTCGTCATCCGGATAGAGCTGCTCCATCAAGCGGTCCTTGGCCACCACTTGCTGGTGATGCCGCATCAGGTACTCGAGGATTCGATACTCGTAGGCGGTCAGCGCCAGCGGTTGTTCATCGAGGGACGCTTGTTTGCGATTGAGGTCGAGCAGCAGCGGCCCGGCGACGATGGTCGACTGGGTGAAACCGCTGGAGCGGCGCAGCAAGGCATTCAGGCGCGCATCGAGCTCTTCGAACTGGAACGGCTTGACCACGTAATCGTCGGCGCCGGCGGCGAGGCCTTCGACCTTGTCCTGCCAGTTGCCACGCGCGGTGAGGATCAGGATCGGGAAGGTCTTGCCGCGCGAGCGCAGGTGACGGATCAGGTCGAGCCCGCTTATGCCCGGCAAGCCGAGGTCGATTACCGCCAGGTCATGGTTGAACTGCTCGGTCTGGTACAGCGCCTCCTCGGCGTTGGCCACGGACTCGACCACGTGGCCGCTGTCCGTCAGGCGGGTTTGCAGGTGATGGCGCAACAGCGCTTCATCTTCGACGACCAGCAGTTTCATATCGCTCTCCTAGGCAAATCGTTATCTCCAGCAGCACAGTGTTCAGTCAGCTCGTGGAACCTGTGGGAGTGAGCCTGCTCGCGATAGCGGTGCGTCAGTCGACATCAATGTCGAATGTGCTGGCCCCATCGCGAGCAGGCTCGCTCCTACAGGGATTGTGCTTATCTGACAGACATTACTTATCAGAAAGCGTAGTTCGCCGACAGGTAGGTCTGGGCGCTGCTGGTCAGGTCCAGCGAACCCTGTTTGCTGCCACCGCGCTCGCTCATCTCGGTGCTGGCGTTGCTGCGCAGGTAACGGTAACCCAGCTCGACCGAGGTGTTTTGCGACACTTGCTGCAACACGCCAACCTGGCCGCCGATGGCGTAACCGATGTTGCTGTCGCGGCTGAAACCTGGGGATTCCTGGGTCATTTTGGTCAGGCCGGCCGTGGCACCGCCGAACAATTTGGTGCTGCTGCCCACCGGGTAGAACAGATCGTAGCTGCCCAACAGGTTTTCCTGACGCAGTTTAATGCCATTGTGCGAACCCGACACGTTGTCGTAAGTGGCGTAGTAGCGGCCCTGGCTGTTTTGCTGGCCCAGACGCACACCCCAGGTGGTGTCCTTGCCGATCACGCCGTCGGCGTTCGGGCTGTTGAGGTTGTCATTCAGGGCGTGGGACTTTCTGACCTTGTCGCTGGTCTGTCCAAGAGTAAGGCTGGCGAAATTGTCGTTGGAGGCGTAAGCCGCGGTGCTCGCGCCCAGGACGGTGAAAGCCAGAAGCAGTTTTTTGAAGTGAGTCATTGGGGAGTTTCCTCATGCGCTATTTGCTTTTTGGGTACGGGGCAAGGTTACGCGCCCACCCCTGAACTCCCCCTGAACGCACTCTGAACCTGAGCTGAATCAACTCCACCCGGCTGTTTTGATGACTTTTATGTAGGAGATCTGACCATGCGCGTTTTTCTCGCCCTTTTATTACTGGCCTTGAGCGGGCTCAGCCACGCCGCAATCAAGACTGAGGAAATCCCCTATCAGAGCCCCGACGGCACGAAGCTGATCGGCTATTACGCTTACGACGATGCTATTAAAGGCCAACGTCCGGGCGTGGTGGTGGTGCACGAATGGTGGGGCCTCAACGACTACACCAAGCGCCGCGCCCGCGATCTGGCCAGTCTGGGTTACAGCGCACTGGCCATTGATATGTATGGCGATGGCAAGAACACCGAGCATCCCAAGGACGCCATGGCCTTCATGCAAGCGGCATTGAAAGACAGTGCCGCGTCCAGCGCCCGTTTCCAGGCCGGGCTCGATTTGCTGAAGAAACAGCCACAGACCAATCCGGATAAAGTCGCTGCCATCGGTTACTGCTTCGGTGGTGCCGTGGTGCTGAATGCAGCGCGTCAAGGCGTGCCGCTGGCGGGCGTGGTGAGTTTCCACGGCGCGCTGGCGACCAAAACGCCGGCAACGCCGGGCAGCGTGAAAGCGAAAATCCTGGTGGAGCATGGCGCGCTGGACAGCATGGTGACGGCGGATAATGTCGCGGCGTTCAAGGCTGAGATGGACAAGGCCGGGGCTGATTACCAGTTCGTCAGCCTTGAGGGCGCCAAGCACGGGTTCAGTAATCCGGACGCGGATCGGCTGGGCCACGGCGACCATGGTGGGCCGGATATCGGCTACAGCAAAGCGGCGGATGAAAAGTCCTGGGCGGATATGCAGGCGTTTTTCAAGAAGATTTTTGGTTGAGCAGAAAGACCGAGGCGTGGCCTTCGCGGGCAAGCCTCGCTCCTACAGGTTTTGAGCCGATCACGAAATGGCGGAACAACACAAAACCTGTTGGAGCGAGGCTTGCCCGCGAAGAACGATAACGCGGTCTAACGTCAGGACTACCCAGCCACAAGGCAACCCGGCAAAATGCCCGACATGAATTCCACCCCCGCCCTACCCGCCTGCTGCACCCCGCTCGATGCCCATTGGCCGCTGCCGTTTGTGCTGCCTGATACGGTGCTGTTGAGCACGCATTTCGATACCTCCCTACTGGCCAGCGATGATTTCCAACGCAGTGCCATCGAGCCGCCAGCGAGCATCCAGCGCTCGGTCGCCAAGCGTCAGGCCGAGTTTCTGGCCGGCCGGGTCTGCGCCCGGGGGGCGTTGCAGCAGCTGGAAGGGCTGAGTTTCAGCCCGGCCATCGGTGAAGACCGGGCGCCGGTCTGGCCTGCGCATATCAGCGGCTCAATCACCCACAGCACCGGCCGGGCTGCGGCGATTGTGGCGAAAAAAGCTGATTGGCGTGGTTTGGGAATGGACCTGGAAAACCTGCTCAACCCTGAACGGGCCGAACGCCTGGCCGGGGAAATCCTCACCCCGCCGGAATTGCAGCGCATGGCCGCAGGCCACAGTGATCAGTTGGCGATGCTGGTCACGCTGACGTTTTCGGTGAAGGAGAGTCTGTTCAAGGCGCTGTATCCGATTGTTCGGCAGCGGTTTTATTTTGAGCATGCTGAGGTGCTGGAGTGGACCGAGGCGGGTGAAGTGCGGCTGCGATTGCTCACGGACCTGTCCAGCGAATGGCGCAATGGCACCGAGCTGGAGGCGCAGTTTGGGGTGGTGGATGGGCAGTTGTTGAGTCTGGTCAGTATCAAGGCTTGAGATCTTTAGTGTCGGGTCGGGCCTCTTCGCGGGCAAGCCTCGCTCCTACGGGGGCCTACGCGAACGCTGTAGGAGCAAGGCTTGCCCGAGAAGGCGATGGAACATTCACCACACCTCTCAGCGCTTCTCCTGATTCCGCGGCCAACTCAGGCTGAAGCACGCCCCGCCCAGACTCTTGCTCTTGCTGATCAACGCCCGCCCGTCATGCCAATGGATGATCCGTCGCACGATGGAAAGTCCCAAGCCATGCCCACCCGAGGCCCGGGTGCGGCTGTCATCAAGGCGCAGGAACGGCGTGAAGATTTTCTCCCACGCCGACTCCGGCACACCCGGCCCGTCGTCTTCGATGTCTACCCGGCAACGCTGCTGCCCCACCTGATAGCTGACGGTCACCCGCGACGAAGCATGGCGCATGGCGTTGCTCACCAGGTTCTGGATCGCCCGGTGTAAATAGCGCGGCTCGGCCTCGACCCAGGCATCGTCGCAATCGGCGGCGGACAAACACAACCCGCGCTGCACGGTGACGTCGGCGCGTAACGGCGCCAATTCCTCGATCACTTGATTGATCAACGCATCCAGATCGATCCGCTGGAAATTCAGCGCTGGCGAGCCCTGCTCCAAACGCGCGTAGGTCAGCATTTCGTCCACCAGCTTGTCGAGGTCCTCGATGTCGTGGTCCATGCCTTCGCGGTATTTCTCCAAGGCCTGCGGTGTAGTGGCCGAGCCGATCATTTCCAGGCCAAAACGCAGGCGCGCCACTGGAGTGCGCAATTCGTGGGACACCGCGCGCACCAGTTCACGCTGGATCGCCAGCAACTGCTGCAAGTGCTCGGCCATGCCGTTGAACGCCGAGGCCAGTCGCCCCACCGAATCCGCGCCGCGCGCCGGCACGCGGGTTTCCAGGCTGCCCTTGGCAATGCGCGTGGCGGCGGCTTCGAGGCCACGCAAGCGGCGCTCAAGTTGTCGCACCAATAGATAGACAATCAAACCGATCAGGCTCAAACCAAGGGCCGCGATCAGCACCAGCCATTCGGGCGGATAAGGATTCATCTGGTACAGCGGGCCAATTTCCAGGACCCACGGCGTGCCGACCATGCCGGCGAACACCCGGATCGAATCACCGCCCTTGCCCAGCGCCATCACGGTGTCGCCTTCGGAGATACGGCGACTCTGGTCTTCGTCCATGTCCGCCTGGTCGACGGTGACCAGGCGCAAGTCGAAACCAAAGCCCTTGTCTTGTTTCAATTGCGCCAGACGCTTGGGCTGTTCGGCCACCGGCACACGCACCAGTTCGTCGGCCAGCAGGTAGATAGTCGCTCGCGCCAGTTGCTCGCTGATCTGCTGGACTTCACCGGTGAGAACAAGCTGTTCCTTGTCGCTGACCAGTCGATACACCTTCGCCGCATGCGGGCCGGTCTGTTCCACCAGCGCCTGGCCGCGCAGGACGCGGGTGCGCTGCGTCAGGTCGAGATCGGTCTGGGCGAAGGTCTTCAGCGCCAACGGAATCCCGAGCAAACGCTCCCACACCAGCAAGGCCCGGTGGCGCTCGGTTTCGTTCATGGGGTTCAGGTTGTCGGCCATCAGCGAAAAGGTGCCGTGAGCCAGGCGTTCGCGGTATTGCTCGCTGCGCACCTGGTTGAGCAGGTGCAAGGCCAGTACGCCAAGCACCGCGACCAGAATCAGCGCCGCGCACATGCCGCCGTAGATGCGCAGGAAGATCGAGTTCACAGGGTGCAGGCTTCCGGAACGAACAGATACCCTTTACTGCGGATGGTTTTGATCAGTCGCGGGTGCTCCGGGTCGTCGCCGATTTTCGGGCGGATGCGCGAGATGCGCACGTCGATGGAGCGATCCTGGCCGTCATAGCCGATGCCGCGCAGGGCGGTGAAAATCTCTTCCCGGGACAGGATGCGCCCGGCGTTGGCGACCAGCAGCCACAGCAGATCAAATTCGGCGCTGGTGAGTTCGATGCCGCTGTCATTCAGCCAGGCTTCGCGCAATGCGTTGTCCACCACCAGCGGGCCGAACTGCAGGCGCCGTTGTTTCACCGGGGCCACTTCAGGGGCTTCACTGCGGCGCAACAGCGCCTGGATGCGCGCCAGCAGCAGACGCGGGCGCACCGGTTTGCACACGTAGTCGTCGGCGCCCAAATCGAGGCCGAGAATCTGGTCAGTGTCGTCGGTACGGGCGGTGAGCATCAGGATCGGGCCGTCATACTTGTCGCGGACTTTGCGGCAAATGCTCAGGCCGTCTTCGCCCGGCAGCATCAGGTCGAGGATCACCAGGTCCGGCTTTTCATTGATGATGCGGGCCGCGGCCAGGGCGCCATTACCCTCGATCGATACGCGCAGGCCATTGGCTTCCAGGTATTCGCGGGTCAGTTCGGCCAGACGCTGGTCGTCCTCCACAATCAATACCTGCCAGGCTTCTTGCTCCACGGTGACCTCTGCTTGCCAACAACACTTATAAGGAAGGATCCGCCCGTCTTTTTGTAATGATTGGGGAGGATAAGAATGCGTACACACTGGCCGATTGTATAAACGCCGAGCGCCGAGAACACAAGCCGGCAAATGCGTTCGGACAACGCGATTTTTTGTGATAGGGTTCGCGCCCTTAAAAATCCGAATGACTGTCTTCAGTCGCTGAAAATCAGTGAAAAACGGTCCGCTCCAGCTAGGTCGCGGCCTACACGCCCGTTCCACGTTTCACACACAATTTACGCACAGGTTTATCCACAGGTAGTACGTTGCAACACCCTCCAAAACGCATTATCTTGTACCTCGGCGCGAAAAAAACCCTACATGTAGGGTTTTGACTGAAAAAGCCCAACCACATTTCAGACCAGAAACTCAAGCGCTTTATTGCTGTTTCCGGTTGAACCAAGCGTGATTTTGAAAGCCCAAACCGCACCTGCGGATGGCACCGTTTTTTGAGGCCAGAACAGCCGGAACGGTACGGGTGTTGCAGTCATTACTGTCACCCTGAATGGAATCCGGTTTCGGGCCCCGGCTCGCGACCAAAGACTTCGGCAAGGAAGCGGCATCATTAGCCTTTTCCTACTGTCCCGAAGTTGTTATGCCCGACGCCCGTCGGTTGTAGTGCTTCAGGACAGAACGGTGGGCACCATGAAGGTGCTCAAACAAACATAGAGAATGTGGAGACACTCCCCCATGCAAACCGACACAACTCGCGAGAACCCGCAGGGCACCTTGCCGCAGGCCGCTGATTCGACTTCGGATCTGTCCGCCACCGCGCCTGGCCAACTGCGCGTGATCAAGCGTAACGGCACTGTCGTTCCTTATACCGATGACAAGATCACCGTCGCGATCACCAAAGCGTTTCTCGCAGTTGAGGGCGGCACCGCTGCCGCCTCGTCGCGAATCCATGACACCGTTGCCCGCCTGACCGAACAAGTCACCGCGACCTTCAAGCGTCGCATGCCTTCGGGCGGCACCATCCACATCGAAGAAATCCAGGACCAGGTCGAACTGGCCCTGATGCGTGCCGGCGAGCAGAAAGTGGCCCGCGACTACGTGATCTACCGTGACGGTCGTTCGAAAGAACGGGCTGCCCACGCACCGGCGGAAGAAGCAGTCAACGCTCACCCGTCGATCCGCATCACCCGCGCCGATGGCACCTTTGCTCCTTTGGACATGGGCCGCCTGAACACCATCGTCACTGAAGCGTGCGAAGGCCTGGAAGAAGTCGACGGCGACCTGATCCAGCGCGAAACCCTGAAAAACCTGTACGACGGTGTGGCCCTGACCGACGTCAACACCGCCCTGGTGATGACCGCCCGTACCCTGGTCGAGCGTGAGCCGAACTACTCGTTCGTGACCGCCCGCCTGCTGATGGACACCCTGCGTGCCGAAGGCCTGAGCTTCCTGGAAGTTGCCGAAAGCGCGACTCACCACGAAATGGTCGACCTGTACGCCAAGGCCTTGCCTGCGTACATCGCCAAGGGTATCGAATTCGAATTGCTGAACCCGGTCCTGGCCACCTTTGACCTGGAAAAACTCGGCAAGGCGATCAACCACGAGCGCGATCAACAGTTCACCTACCTGGGCCTGCAAACCCTGTACGACCGTTACTTCATCCACAAGGACGGTATCCGCTTCGAACTGCCGCAAATCTTCTTCATGCGCGTGGCCATGGGCCTGGCGATCGAAGAGAAGCAGAAAGAAGACCGTGCGATCGAGTTCTACAACCTGTTGTCGTCCTTCGACTACATGTCGTCGACTCCGACCCTGTTCAACGCCGGTACCCTGCGTCCACAGCTGTCGAGCTGCTACCTGACCACCGTGCCGGATGACCTGTCGGGCATCTACCACGCGATCCACGACAACGCCATGTTGTCGAAATTCGCCGGCGGCCTGGGCAACGACTGGACCCCTGTTCGTGCATTGGGCTCGTACATCAAGGGCACCAACGGCAAATCCCAGGGCGTCGTACCGTTCCTGAAAGTGGTGAACGACACCGCCGTTGCCGTCAACCAGGGTGGCAAGCGCAAAGGCGCTGTGTGTGCCTACCTGGAAACCTGGCACATGGACATCGAAGAGTTCATCGAGCTGCGCAAGAACACCGGTGATGATCGCCGTCGTACCCACGACATGAACACCGCCAACTGGATCCCTGACCTGTTCATGAAGCGCGTCTTCGATGACGGCCCGTGGACCCTGTTCTCGCCATCCGAAGTTCCGGACCTGCACGACCTGACCGGCAAGGCCTTCGAAGAGCGTTACGAGTACTACGAAGCCCTGTCCCAGTACCCAGGCAAGATCAAGCTGTTCAAGACCATCCAGGCCAAAGACCTGTGGCGCAAAATGCTGTCCATGCTGTTTGAAACCGGCCACCCATGGCTGACCTTCAAAGACCCGTGCAACCTGCGCAGCCCGCAGCAGCACGTCGGCGTGGTTCACAGCTCGAACCTGTGCACCGAGATCACCTTGAACACCAACAAGGACGAGATCGCCGTTTGCAACCTGGGCTCGATCAACCTGCCGAACCACATCGTCAACGGCAAGCTGGACACCGCCAAGCTGGAACGCACCGTGAACACCGCCGTTCGCATGCTCGATAACGTGATCGACATCAACTACTACTCGGTGCCGCAAGCGAAGAATTCCAACTTCAAGCACCGTCCGGTCGGCCTGGGCATCATGGGTTTCCAGGACGCTTTGTACCTGCAGCACATTCCTTACGGTTCCGACGCGGCCGTCGAGTTCGCCGACAAGTCGATGGAAGCGGTCAGCTACTACGCGATCCAGGCTTCCTGCGACCTGGCCGACGAGCGCGGCGCCTACGAGACGTTCCAGGGTTCGCTGTGGTCCAAAGGCATCCTGCCGCTGGATTCGCAACAGATCCTGATCGAGCAACGTGGCCAGAAGTACATCGACGTTGACCTGAACGAATCCCTGGACTGGGCACCGGTTCGTGCCCGTGTGCAGAAAGGCATTCGTAACTCCAACATCATGGCCATCGCACCGACCGCGACCATCGCCAACATCACTGGCGTCTCGCAGTCGATCGAACCGACCTACCAGAACCTCTACGTGAAATCGAACCTGTCGGGCGAATTCACCGTGATCAACCCGTACCTGGTTCGCGACCTGAAGGCCCGAGGTCTGTGGGACTCGGTCATGATCAACGACCTGAAGTACTACGACGGTTCGGTGCAACAGATCGAGCGCATCCCGCAAGAACTCAAAGAGCTCTACGCGACGGCTTTCGAAGTGGACACCAAGTGGATCGTTGACGCGGCAAGCCGTCGTCAGAAGTGGATCGACCAGGCTCAATCGCTGAACCTGTACATCGCTGGCGCCTCGGGCAAGAAGCTGGACGTGACCTACCGCATGGCCTGGTACCGTGGTCTGAAAACCACTTACTACCTCCGTGCCCTGGCCGCGACCAGCACCGAGAAGTCGACCATCAACACCGGCAAGCTGAACGCTGTTTCCAGCGGCGGCAACCACGGTGAAGATTCGGTCCTGGCAGCACCTGCCGGCCCTGCTCCAGTGCCAAAGGCTTGCGCCATCGACGAGCCGGATTGCGAAGCTTGCCAATAAGCTGAGCCGGTGAGCGCTGAAAAGCGCTTGCCTGGATAACCCCCGATCAGTCCTCTGGATTGTCGGGGGTTTTCTTTTGACTGGAGGAAAGTGGTGGCCGGGCTGACGCCTTCGTCGGAACGCCGCCCGGAGCAGTCTCGCTCCTACAGGGGACCGAGTTGGCTCGGAGGAATGCGATCAACTGTAGGAGAGAGCCTGCTCCGGGCGGCGTTCCGACGATGAGGCCAGCACTGATAACCAAGATGTCTACGCCAGGGACAAATCCCGGCCATAAAAAAGCCCCTCTTGCGAGGGGCTCTTTATTCAGCGCCAGCCTGCATCAGGTCATCTGAATGATGGTCTGCATGATGGTGCTCTGGGTGGAGATGGTCTTGGCGTTCGCCTGGTAGTTGCTCTGCGCCTTGATCAGCTCGACCAATTCATTGGTCAGGTTGACGTTGGACTCTTCCAGGGAGTTGGAAACCACCGAACCCAGCGTACCGGTTTTCGGTGCATCGACACCGGCCACGCCCGAGGCAAAGGTTTCTTTCCAGCGGGTACCGCCGATTGGCTGCAGGCCTTGCTCGTTGGCGAAGCTGGCGACCGCTACCTGGCCGATGGCCTTGGTTTGCTGGTTGCTGAAGTTGGCGGTCATGACACCGCTTTCGTCGATGGTCAGGCTGGAGATCTGGCCAGTGGCGTAGCCGTCCTGATATTGCTGGGTACGGGCCGTCGCCGAGTTGAAAGAGGTGGTCTTGGTCATGTCGAAGGTCAGGCCACCGGTCGCCGGAACCGAACCGTTAGGACCCCAGACTTTCGGCGTCACGTTGGCATTGGTCACCACGCCTGGCACCCAGCCGGTCAGTTTGAAGGTTTTGCCGGTCACGGCAAAACCCGCACTGCCGGTCATGGTGTTGACGGTACCGTCAGAGTTGAACGTCACGGTGGCAGTCACTGGCACCGGTGGCTCGGTGGCCGGGTTGGAAGGCGAACGACCGTCCACATAGGAATGTATGGTCCAAGCGTTAGTACCGGTTTTTACGTAATACTGATCCAGAGTGTGCTGGTTACCCTGGCTGTCGTAGATCGGGGTGGAGATTGGCTTGTTATAGCTCAATGGCTCGGCCGGGTTGAACGGCGTAACGGTCGGAAGGGTTTCCGAGGAGTTAAGGTTCATGGTCTGGTCGACGCGAGTGGTCGCCTTTGGCGACAGGCTCGAGGTGTCGATCTTCAGGTCGGTCAGCACGCCATTGATGATCTTGCCGTTGTCATCAACGCCGTAACCTTGCAGACGGTTACCGTTGTTGTCGATCACGTAGTTTTCAGCGTCAGTCTTGAACGCACCGGCACGGGTGTAGCTCAGGGAACCGTTGTCGCTGAGGATGAAGAAACCGTTGCCCTGGATACCCATGTCCAGCACGTTGCCGGTGTTGTTCACGTCGCCCTGACTGAACTGCTGGGAAACGTTGGCCAGACGCACGCCGTTGCCGATGGTCTTGCTGCCGGTACCCAGGCGCGTGGCCGAGTACACGTCTTCGAATTCTGCACGGGACGATTTGAAACCGGTGGTCGCGACGTTGGCGATGTTGTTGCCGGTCACGTCCAGTTGTTTGTTGGCTGCATAGAGACCGCTAAGGCCGATATTGAAAGACATATTCCACTCCTTTGTGCCGTGTTAGTCGGCTCTATATACCAATGGTCTGTACTTTGGACAGGGCAACGCTGCCCAGGCCTGCCAGGTTCAGCATCAACTCACCGCCGGTCTGGCTGATGGTCACGCTATTGACGGTTGCCGGCAGGTAAGTCACCAGCGAGGTCGCCTTGCTGTCGTAGGTTGCGGTGGCGGCAAATTTGTATGTGCCAGCCTTGGCCACTTCGCCCGCATCGTTCTTGCCGTCCCAGATGAAACTGGCGTTGCCGGCCTTCTGACTGCCCAGGTCGATGGTGCGGACCACTTTGCCATCGGCGCCGGTGATCTTGATCGTCACCGGATCCACCGATGCCGGAACCACGGCCGTGCCGTTGAAGCTCTTGGAGGTATCGACGACCGCTGTGTCGGTCTGCGCGACCACCGAGCGGCCCACCAGCGAAGACGCTTGCAGCGCTTGCGACGAGTTGTAGTTGCCGGCAATGCCGCTGACCGTTTCGTTCAGCGTGGTGATGCCTTCCAGGCTACTGAACTGCGCCAACTGGGCCACGAACTCGCCGTTGTCTTGCGGTTCCAGCGGGTTCTGGTTTTTCAGCTGGGTGACCAGCAATTGCAGGAACGCATCCTTGCCCAACGCCTTCTTGCCAGTGGCGCTGTTGGTCGCTGCGGTCAAACCGTCAGCACCGGTATTGGTCTTGACCGACGAATTGGCCAGGACGTCCTTGATGTTCAAGCCGCTGGTGGTATCGGTAACACTCATCTGAGTCGCCCCTTATCACTGACCGAGGGTCAGGACCTTCTGCATCATGGTTTTGGCGGTGTTCATCATTTCGGCGTTGGTCTGGAACGAGCGACTGGCGGAAATCATGTCGGCCATTTCTTCGACGACGTTGACGTTCGGGTAGTAGACGTAGCCCTTGGCATCGGCGGCCGGATGGTTCGGCTCGTAACGCGCGTCAAGGTTGCTCTGGTCTTCGACCACGCCCAGCACTTGCACGCCTTGACCGGCGGCGTCCTGGTTCTGGAACAGCGAATCGCTGCCGCCGCTCTGTCCGCCCTGGAACATGGTGGCGAACACTGGGTGACGGGCGCGATAGGTCTGGTCGATGCTCGACGAGACGGTTTCGGCGTTGGCGATGTTCGAGGCCACGGTGTTCAAGCGCGTGGTCTGGGCACTCATGCCGCTACCGGCAATGTTGAAAACACTGGATAGAGACATGAATTACTCTCCGCGCAGGGCTGACATCAGCCCTTTGAATTTGCTGTTGAGCAGGGTGAAGCTGGCCTGGAAGCCGACGGCGTTTTCCGCGTAGTTCGACTGTTCCAGTTGGGCGTCCACGGTGTTCTGGTCGATCGACGGCTGCATCGGCGTGCGATACATCAGCGACTCGTCGCCATTGCCCAGGCCTTCGGCCTCGATATGACGGTTATTGGTCATGTTCAACGCAAACGTGCCACCCTTGGTTTTCTCGTTCTGTGCGGCGAGCACTTTGGAGAACTCCAGGTCCCGAGCCTTGTAGTTCGGGGTGTCGGCGTTGGCGATGTTGTTGGCCAGGACTTCGGCACGCTGTGCGCGGAAGCCAAGGGCTTGTTCGTGGATACCGAGCGCTTTATCGAAGCTGATGCTCATGTCGGGAAACCTTCGGGTGACCTGATTTTTCGTAACAGAGACATAGCAAGCGGCGTGCCAATTCAAAAAAGCCCGGAAACCGGGGCTTTGCGGGCAGTGGCAAGGCGGCAATGCCAGAAAAGCGGCAACCGATGTCCGCCGCCTGCCGCTTTTCTGCCGCTTATCTCTGGCAACACCGACAACTGTAGGAGCGAGGCTTGCCCGCGAAGGCGGTGTGTCAGACAGCATCATCATTGACTGACCCACCGCCTTCGCGGGCAAGCTTCGCTCCTACAGGGGGTGCGGCGCTCGTGGGAAATCATCGGGCAAAAAAAACGGGAGCCCCTGAGGACTCCCGTTTTTTGATGCTGCCAACCCATCACTTCGCCTGGTAAATGATCCCCGGGCTGCACTGGACCATCTGGTAATGATCCGGCAAACCGTTCAGCGCTTCGGAGGCGCCCAGGAACAGATAACCGCCCGGCTTGAGCGTGCTGTGAATGCGCAACAGGATGTCTTTCTTCACCTCGGCGGAAAAGTAGATCAGCACGTTGCGGCAGAACACGATGTCGAACTTGCCCAGGGCTGCGTAGCTGTCCAGCAGGTTGAACGAGCGAAACTCCACGCGGCTTTTGATCGGCGCTTTGATGGCCCAGCGTCCCGGCCCTTTGGGGTCGAAGTAACGCTGAAGGCGCTCGGGCGACAGACCACGGCCGATGGCAAGGCTGTCGTACTCGCCGGTCTTGCAGTTGGTCAGCATGGTGCCGGACAGATCAGTCGCGACAATCTGCGCACCCATCTTCAACTGCCCCATGTTGACCCGCTCGAACTCATCGATGGACATCGACAGCGAATACGGTTCCTGACCCGACGAGCACGCCGCCGACCAGATCCGCAGACGCTGGCCGGGGGCCGCCTTGATCGCTTCGGGCAACACCTTGTTCTTCAAGACTTCAAACGGATAGGTGTCACGAAACCACAGGGTTTCGTTGGTGGTCATCGCATCCACCACCATCTCGCGCAAACCGCTGCGCGGCTGGGTCTGGATGCGCTGAACCAGCTCACCCAAGGACTTGATGCCCTGCTGCTCCATCAGTTTGTTGAGACGGCTCGAGACCAGGTACTGCTTGTTTTCACCGAGCAAAATGCCACAGGCTTTTTCCAGGAATACCCGGAACTGTTCGAAATCCAAATTACCCGTAGACAAAGATGCCGCCTCTTAAATCGTGTTAACCACCAGGGGCAGAAGGCCCCTAGCTGATATCTGCTGCTTTGATCCGGTCAACTACCCGGGATGCCAGGTCATCAGGACGGAATTTGGCAAGGAAGTCATCCGCGCCGACCTTCTTGACCATTGCCTGATTGAATACACCCGACAACGAAGTATGCAGGATGATATGAAGCTTTTGCATGCGCGGGTCGTTGCGGATCTCGGCCGTCAGGGTGTACCCGTCCATCTCCGGCATCTCGATGTCGGAAATCATCATCAGGAACTCTTCTTCCGGCTTCTTGCCCTCATCGACCAGCTTGCGCAAGTAATCCAGCGCTTGCCTGCCGTCGTTCAATGCCACCACTTCGACGCCGACCGTTTGCAGGCAACGAGTCACCTGCTTGCGCGCCACCGACGAGTCATCGACCGTCAATACCCGCAAGGACAGCGCCTTGTGCTGGGTTTCGACATCCACCACGCCGACCGAAATCGCTTCCGGTGTCGGCGCCACTTCCGCCAGCACTTTCTCGACGTCGATGATTTCGACTAACTGATTGTCGACCCGAGTCACAGCCGTCAGGTAATGATCGCGTCCCGTGCCCTTGGGTGGCGGATGAATCTCCTCCCAGTTCATGTTGACGATGCGCTCCACCGATCGCACCAGGAAACCCTGGGTCTTGGTGTTGTACTCCGTGATGATCACGAACGGTTTGCTTTGATCTTTAAGTGCCCCGGAGCCGGTCGCCATTGCCAGATCAAGAATCGGAATGGTCGCCCCCCGGATATTTGCCACACCGCACACGACAGGACTGGACTTGGGCATCAGGGTCAGTTTGGGGCATTGCAGCACTTCCCGAACCTTGAACACGTTGATCCCATACAGCTGCTGACCGTCGAGACGGAACAACAACAGCTCAAGGCGATTCTGCCCAACCAGTTGCGTGCGCTGGTTTACTGCATCCATTACACCAGCCATGCACAGACTCCTACACCAACGCTTAAGTGTGTTGCGACGCACGTTCATTGCTAAACGGCACGGCGCTTGCTTTTTAACTCTTATGAACACAGAACCGACATTTTTCCGACGCCTGACATCAATGACCCGCAAATTGCTTTGCGCGATGTCGGCCGTCTGCCTGTTCAACGCTGGCAGCCCTGCCCTTGCTGACGCGGTTACCTTGCCTGACATGCTTATCGGCGTCACTCAGGGCTTTCTTGAGTTCACCGTAGAAGACTATTTGGCCACCAGTCAAACGGAAGGACGCTACGAAATCGAGGTCAACCAGCTCGATCCGCGACTGCGCATGCCCATGTGCGACAAGGAATTGACAGCCACCCTGGAGAGCCCGGCGACCCCGATCGGGCGGGTCACAGTCAAGGTCCGCTGCGACAGCACATCACCCTGGACAGTCTTCGTACCCGCTCAAGTCCGCCTGTTTCGGGACGTTGTCACCACCACTCGGCCGCTCAAACGCGCCGGGGTCATCGAGCCCGGCGATGTCATGTTGCGCGAGCGGGATATCAGCTTGATCAACCAGGGTTATTTCACCTCCCTGGAACAGGCTGTCGGGCAGAAACTTACCCGACCAACGGTCGCTAATCAGGTCCTGACGCTGGTCCATCTCGAACAGGCGGAAGTCATCAGCAAGGGCGATCAAGTGGTGATTACCGCCCACAGTGGTACGCTCAGCGTGCGTATGCCAGGCGAGGCGCTGTCCAATGGCGGCCTGCGTGAACAGATTCGTGTGAAAAACCTCAACTCCCAACGGGTCATCAAGGCGCAAGTCACCGCGCCGGGCCAGGTGGAAGTGGCCATGTAGTACGATCTGCTGGTGAAAGATGGCGCGCCGCCCGGCTGTTCCCTAAACTGTGCCGCAGGCAGGACAAGCGCTGGCGCATGCAAGCTCATTGATAAATGGGCCTAAAGTTTTCGCAGGGAGAGCCGAAAACATGGCAAGCGTCCAAATACCCAGAGGTTTTTTATCATGGTCATCGATTTCAGCCGTTTGAACAGCTCCTCGTCACTTACCGGTAGTACGCGTACCAGCACCGCGAAGGAAACCGCCGAAACCGGCAAATCCGCGCCGCTGAATACCCCGGCCGAACAGGCCAGTACAGCCAAAAGCGGGGAATCGGTACACCTCAGCAATGAGGCTCAACAGTTGCAGAAGGTCACTGACAAGCTGCGCGATCAGCCTGCCGTCGACAACGCCCGCGTGGCCGAGTTGAAAGCAGCGATTGCCGATGGCAGCTATAAAGTCGACAGCAACCGTGTAGCCAGCAAACTGCTCAACTTCGAAGCCCAGCGCTAGGCCACGGCCTGCGCCAGGCTTTTGGACGCTTAAACCCCAAGGCCAGCCATGCACGACACTAATTTACTGCAACTGATCACCGACGACTTTGCTCCAGCGCAATACTTGCTGGAGTTACTGCAAACCGAGTCCCTCGCCTTGCACGGTCGCGACATGCCGCTGCTCGAAGATATTCTGGCGCAGAAACAGGCAATGATCATTCTGCTTGAACAGCATGGCCGCAAGCGCAGTGAAATCCTCGCCAGCCTGAATCTGCCGACCGATCGTAGTGGCCTGGAGCAACTTGCCAGCCAGTCGAGCATCGGCGATCAATTGCTGGAACAGAGCGAGAAACTGACCGATCTGCTGGCTCAATGCCAAGCGGCCAACGTCAATAATGGCCAGTCGATCCTGGTCCAGCAGGCCGCCACGGCCAATCAGCTGAAAATCCTCACCGGCGGCGAACCGCCAGCGCTTTACGATGCCCGCGGATCAACCTCCAAGCTAGCGAAGCCGCGCCCGCTTAGTCAGGCTTGAGCCTGTTAATGAGCACGCTCTATCAAGACGCCTCACATGCTGGCAGTATGCTGGCAAGTCGCAGTCATATTTTGTCTGGAGAATGATGAACCGTGTTCAATGCCTTAAACGCGGAAGATTCTCCGCAGCCACCCAAGGTGCTATCCACGCCGATGGAGATCGCCGGTAACCTGCGGCAGCTGCAAGAGAGCCATGACCCGCTGATCATCACGTTCCACGAACGTAACCAGCGCTTCCAGAGCTATCTGGTAGACGTCGACCGTGACGGCAACATGATTGCCCTGGATGAGATGGTCCCTCGCGATGGCGAACGCTATCTGCTGGCCGGCGAATCATTTCGGGTTGAAGGATTCCACGAGGGCGTGCGCATTGCGTGGGAAAGCAATGGCACGCTGACCATCGATGAGTCCGGTGGCGGTCGCTGCTACCGTGGCACTCTCCCCGATGAAGTGGTCTACCACCAGCGCCGCAATGCCTTCCGGGCTGCGTTGAAGCTGGCGCAACTGGTGGATGTCGAACTGGGCGGTGAAAAGCTCAAGTTCCCGATCAGAGGCAAGCTGCTCGACATTTCCGCCACTGGCTGCAAGCTGCGCTTTGAAGGTGACATCACCGCCAGGCTGCAATTGGGTCAGGTCTACGACCGCTTTATTGCCGACCTGCCCTTTGGCAGCATGACCGCGCCAGTGGAACTGCGTTATCTGCACTTCGAAGAAAGGATCTCCACCACCTTCGCCGGCATCCGCTTTCACAACATGAGCGGACTGGTGCAGCGCCAGGTCGAACGATTCGTCTATCAGCTTCAGCGTGAAGCGCGCCGCTTCGACAAAGACGACATGTAATACGGCACTTTCAACAAAAAACGGGCAGTCCCTCGCGGTGACTGCCCGTTTTTTTATGCGCAGGCTTAAGGCCTGGCCTCGGTAAAGCTTTGCTCGCGCCCCGTGTCCGGGTCTTCTGGTGGCGGATCGGTTTCGGGATCTGGCTCTGGCTCTGGTTCAGGCGCAGGTTCTGGGTTGATCGGGTTTTGCATCTGATCCTGCACCACTTGCTCATCGACCCGCGGATCAAGGCACGCCACCAGCGGCGAACTCGACATGCTGTCCGGCATGGCCACGTGATGCAGCGGCGCATCTTCGACCTGGTGCAGGTTGGTGACGGCTTTCGGGCGAATCCGCCACACCAGCACCAACGCGAAGAAACTGAAGAAGGCATACAGCATGTGGCTGCCAAACAGCTTCATCAGGACCCCGGCCACCAACGGCCCGATACTGGCGCCAACGCCGTAGGTCACCAGCAACATCGCGGTCAGGGACACGCGACGATCACCTTCGACGTGGTCATTGGAGAACGCCACGGCCAGCGGATACAGGCAGAACATCACCAGCGAACAGAAGAACCCGGCAACAAACAGAACCTCCAGCGGCACCTGCTGCATGATTGCCAGAGGTAACGCGGTCAGGGCCAGGACCACTGCAAAACAGCGGATCAACAACGCCCGGTCATAACGGTCGGAGAGCCAGCCCAGCGGCCACTGCACCAGCAGCCCGGCAAAAATGCAGCTACCCATGAACAGACCGACCTGCTCGGTGGACAGCCCTTGCTGCGAGGCATACAACGGCGCCAGACCGTAGAAGGAGCCAATGATCAGCCCCGCCCCCAGCACCGTGCTCAATGACTGCGGCACCCGCTTGATGAAGAAGCGCGGCTCCATTGGCGCGGGATGCAGCGGTGCCGGGTGAATCCGCCGGGTCAGTGCCACCGGCACCAGGCACAGAGCGAAGCACAAGGCGACCAGCATCAGCAATTCCAGGCCCAGCGCCGGGTGCATGACCAGAATCAGCTGACCCAGCACCAGCCCCAGATACGAGGCGATCATGTAGCCGCTGAACACCGCCCCACGCTGTGAGGCTTCGGCCTGCTCATTGAGCCAGCTCTCGATAACCATGTACTGGCACATCATGCCCAGACCGACGATCACCCGCAGAAAAATCCAGGCAGGCAGCCAGTCGATCAGGCCGTGGCCGAGCACCGCCGCACCAACAATCCCCGCGCAGGCTGAATAGGCCCGAATATGCCCAACCCGGGCGATCAGTCGGTGACCGATCTTGCCGCCCAGCACCAGGCCGAAATAGTTGGCCGCCATCAACGCACCGACCCACAAGCTGTCGACGTTATCCGCCGCCAGGCGCAAGCCCAGGTACGTACTCAGCAAGCCTGAGCCGATCAACATCATCAGCGAGGCAAAATAAAGCGCTCGAAAAGGTTTCCAGATTTGGCGCATCGGCGTTCCGAGCGGCTCCTTGCGGTAAGAAACGGGCTATCCGAAAAGATAGCCCGAAGACGAAAGGTCGTCAGGCCTGGGCGGCCAGGACACGGCGCTCCCAGGGCGTAATTTCATCAAAGAAGCTGGTCAACTCCATGGTCTTCGAAGCGACGTAGCCTTCGATGAACTCCTTGCCGAACAGTTCCCTCGCCAATTGGCTACGTTTCAGACGCTCAAGAGCGGCATGCAAGGTACACGGCAATGAAAGATTATCTGGCACCTCGAACTCACCCTGGATCGCCTCACTCGGCTCCAGTTCGTTTTCAATGCCATACAAACCGGCGGCAAGACTGGCGGCGATCGCCAGATACGGATTCGCGTCGGCCCCCGGCAAGCGGTTTTCCACCCGACGAGCGGCCGGCGAACTGGCCGGAATGCGCAATCCGGCGGCACGGTTGTCGTGGGACCAGCAGGCATTGTTCGGCGAAGCAAACGGATGGCACAAGCGCTGATAGGAATTGACGTTCGGCGCAAACAGCGCGGTGAAATCCGCCATACCGGCCTGCTGGCCACCAATGAAATGCCGGAAGGTCGCCGTCGGCTGACCGGCCTTGTCGCTGAACACATTCCGTCCGCTGCCGATCTCGACGATGCTCTGGTGAATGTGCATCGAACTGCCCGGCGTGTGCGCCAGCGGCTTGGCCATGCACACCACGGTCAGGCCGTGCTTGAGCGCGACTTCTTTGAGCAGATGCTTGAACAGGAACGTCTGGTCGGCTAGCAGCAACGGATCACCGTGCAGCAAGTTGATCTCGAACTGGCTGACGCCCATCTCGTGCATGAAAGTGTCACGCGGCAAGCCCAGGGCCGCCATGCCGGCATAGACTTCATTGAAGAACGGCCGCAAACCGTTATTGGAACTGACACTGAACGCCGAATGCCCCTCCTCGCGACGACCGTCCAGGCCCAGCGGCGGCTGGAACGGTTGCGTCGGGTCGGGATTGGGCGCGAACACGAAGAATTCCAGCTCGGTCGCCACCACCGGCGCCAGGCCCAGCGCCGCGTAACGGGCAATGACCGCCTTGAGTTGGCCACGGGTCGACAACTTCGAGCTTTCGCCGGTCAGTTCATCGGCGTCGCAAATGGCCAGTGCCCGCGGTTGCTGGCTCCAGGGCAGGCGGTGGATGTGCGCCGGGTCAGGCACCAGCGCCAGGTCGCCATCATCGCTGCCGTAAAAACGTGCTGGCGGATATCCGCCCATGATGCATTGCAGCAGCACACCCCGCGCCATCTGCAAACGCCGTCCTTCGAGAAACCCCTCGGCGGTCATTACCTTGCCACGGGGCACGCCGTTCAAATCCGGCGTAACACATTCAATCTCATCAATGCCCGTCAATCGCTGCGCGAGTGAACGCTGGCCATCGGTTGTCATGACGCAATCCTTTGTAATTGTGCGAGCCGCGAACGGCGACCCGTACAAAATAGGCTCCGCCTGTTCGGAATATCAAGCAGCGCCACACAAAAAGAAACGTCACGGCAAATAGAGGCTGAATACCCCGCCGCCCAACGGGCCGCCGTTGCTGATCCGGGTGCGCCCACCCACGCCATTGCGCTGGTGCAACGCGGCAATCCGCCCGGCGAAGTACAGGCCCAGGCCGGTGCTGCTACTGCTGTAGTTGATGCCCTGCACATAGTCCGCCTGAAGCTCGATCATCTCCGCTGGATAACCGTCGCCATCGTCGTTGACGGTCAGCACCAATTCGCCGGCCTCGTCGCCGACGCTGATCAGCAACGACTGGCGGGCGTAACGAATGGCGTTGTTGATGCAGTTGGCCAGCACCGAGGCCACCAGCTCCCGGTCGAAGAAACCCAGGGGGCTCAACGGGTCGACTTCATAGGTCGCGACGATGCCCCGACTGGCAAACACCTCTTGATGGCAAGCCAGTTGCGCCTCGAGGAAATCATCCAGCTCATGGTAGGCCGGCTGCAATGGCAGTTGATTGACGCCCAGCTTGTACAGCCCCAGCAACTGCACGAGCATGCCGTTGAGGTGAGCGAATTCGTACTCGATGACGCCCTGCTCCGGGCTGTGCCGCTCTGGATCGGGCAGGCGGGCCAGCCATTGGCTGTGGGCCTGCATGAGCATGGCCAGCGAGTTCTTCATGTCGTGCACGGTGGAGGCAATCACCGTCGAGAAATCCAGTGTCGTGTTGTCTTGGCTCATCCGCTGAACGCCTTGATTTTCAGTTTCTGGTAGCGCGGATAACGCGCGTCGGTGTCGGGCATCATGCCGACCAGTTTCAGGCAGGCCCGGCATTCATCGAGTTCGGCCGACGGTACGCTGGTGTCCGTGCCGTGCAGCAGCGACTGCGCCATGTTCAGCGCGATACTGATGTTCTTCGGTTGCATGTGCAGGGCCTTGCGAAACACCGCCCGGGCTTCGGCCAGGTTGCCGGTCTTGTACACCTGCACGCCTTGACGGTTGAGTTCGGAAGCCGCGTTGCTCTGACTGAGAATCGTCGGGTCATCGGTCAGTTTGGCGATCCCTTGCATCACCATCGGATCGTCACCGTAGATTTCCGCACAGTTTTTCAACATCGACGCGCCGGCGCTCGCCTGGCCGAGCATTTGCAGCTGCTTGGCCACCAGCAGCGCCGCTTCGGCGCTCATGAACTGCTCCATGCCATCAAGGCGCATCATCGCCTGCTCGGTTAGCTTCTCGGCGGTTTCGGCGTCGTTGAGCAACAGGCTGGTGGCTTTCATCAGGCGTGCACGAATCTGCAGGCCGGGATCGCTGGGATTTTCCTTGGCCACCAGACTGAGGGTCGTGTTGATTTCCAGTCGGGTGCGGGTATCCAGGCCTTTCTCGCTGCCTTTGCTGATCAAGGCATGGGCCAGGCCCAGGTTGCTTTCGGCATCCTTGAAGCGCGATTGAGCGCCTTGGGACACGGCCTGGCGATAAGCCTTGGAGGCCGTGTCGAAATCTTCGTTGGTCATCGCCAGTTTGCCCAACAGCGCTTGCCGGCGCACCGCCAGCGGCGACAGGCGAATGGCTTCTTCCAATACTTTCTGCGCGCCCTTGGTATCCCCTTCGACCACCAGCACGTCGGCCATGCCGTCATACAGCGCCGGCATCATCGGAAACACTTTCAGGGCTTTTTCGTAGATGCCTTTGGCCTGGCTGACCTGGCCGCGCTTGAACAGCAACTTGCCGAGCCCGGCAAACGCCCACGGCAACGGGCGATCGGCAATGATGCTGTCGTAGAGGCGCTCCAGCGCTTCGTTCTGATTCAGGTCGCGCAAGGCGTCCGCGCGGTAACGCAGGCACAGCGGCGAATAACGGATGTCCTTCTTGCACAGCTCGATGCAGGCGTTGAGCACTTCGAGCGGTTTGCCACGATCGAGCGCTTGCAGGATCGGCTTGAGCAGGTTCTTGCGTTGTTCCAGGCGCTCCAGGCGCTGGGCCAGGCCGGAACGGTTGAATGGCTTGGTCAGATAAGCGTCAGGTTCGTGTTCCAGCGCGCTGAGCACCATGGCCTGGCTGGTTTCGGCGGTCACCATGACAAACACACTTTCATGGCTGATCAGCTTCTCGATCATCAAGTCTTCGAGGACTTGCTGACCGTTCTTCTTGCCGTCGCCGAGGTGGAAATCCTGCAGGATGAAATCGTAGGCCTTCTGCGAACACATACGCAGCGCCTGCTCCCCGGTGTCCGCAGTGTCGACGTCCTTGACCCCCAGTTCACGCAGCATGGACCTGACGGAACTGCGGAAATCCGAGAAATCATCGACGATCAGAAAACTCTTTTGGTGATACGACAGCATCGAAGATTTCCAGGCAATTTGAGTAGAAGACCATGACCGTTCGGGTTATCGGCCAGGAGTGCCGTTCCCTTGAGAACTCCGGCTAATCAAGTGTCTCTAAATATTTGAAGGTGTTATTGAAAAACGGGATTATCCTGCTTTATTGACGCGTTTTTTATAACCGCAGCTCTCAATAGACCGAAGT
This sequence comes from Pseudomonas sp. LBUM1669, assembly GCF_059695705.1. Taxonomy (NCBI): domain Bacteria; kingdom Pseudomonadati; phylum Pseudomonadota; class Gammaproteobacteria; order Pseudomonadales; family Pseudomonadaceae; genus Pseudomonas; species Pseudomonas sp. LBUM1669. The sequence continues at coordinate 4,737,781 of NZ_CP166784.1, forward strand.
CGCCGGCAAAGGCAGAAGAAATGACCCGCACCCCCCAGCACTCGGCCCCAGCTCCTGAGCGAACGGCCCTGAAGCCCAGCACCCTGGAATTTCCAGTGGTTGGCATTGGCGCGTCGGCGGGTGGGCTGCAAGCCATCAAACTGTTTTTCGAGAACATGCCGCATGACAACGGCATGGCGTTCGTGATCATTCTTCACCTGTCGCCCGATCACCAGAGCATTGCGGACAAGATCATCCAGGAATCGACCCGGATGCCAGTCCTGCAAGTCACCGAAACGGTGCCGATCGAAAAAAACCACGTTTATGTCATTTCACCGGCTCAGCGGCTGACCATGAACGACGGTGTGCTTGAAGTCAGCAGCAACGACCCGCGCGAGACTCGACACGCCTCGATTGATCTGTTCTTCCGCGACCTGGCTGAAGTCCACCGCGAGCGTGCCTTCTGCCTGGTGCTGTCAGGCAGTGGCTCCGATGGCGCGGTCGGGCTGTCGCGCATCAAGGAACACGGCGGCATCACCGTGGCCCAGGCGCCGGAAGATGCCGAGTTTGACGGCATGCCTCGCGCGGCCATCGAAACCGGCAATGTCGATCTGGTGTTGCCGGCGGTGGAAATGCCGCAAAAACTGCTGGAGCTGTGGCACAACTCGCAGGAAATCAACCTGCCCACCGCCAACGACCCGGAACTGCAGACCTTCGCCTCCGTGTCCGAGCGGGACGCGGTGCTCGCCGAACAGATGTTGCACGACATACTGATCCAGTTGCGCACCGGCACCGGTCATGACTTCAAGCACTACAAACGCGCGACCGTGTTGCGGCGGATCGAGCGCCGGATGCAGGTCACGACCCAGCCAGACCTGGGGGCTTATTTGCGCTACCTGCAAAGCAATCCCGAAGAAACCAAAGCCTTGCTGGGCGACATGTTGATTGGCGTGACCAACTTCTTCCGTGACCGCGAGGCTTTCGAAGCCCTGGAACGGGACGTGCTGCCGCAACTGGTCAGTGCCGCCGTGTCGGCGCAGCCCGAGAAGGAAGAAATCCGCGTCTGGTCCGCTGGTTGTTCCACGGGCGAAGAAGCCTACAGCCTGGCGATGCTGCTCAACGATCAACTGCAACTGGACGCCAGCAAAGCCTCGATGCAACTGTTCGCCACCGACATCGACGAGCGCGCCATCAGCGTCGGTCGAGCCGGTCTGTACCCGCAAGCGATCGTGACCGATGTGCCACCGACGCGCCTGCGGCATTACTTCCTTAAGGAAGACGACCACTACCGGATTCGCAAGGAGATTCGCGAAAAGGTCCTGTTTGCCAAACACAGCCTGTTGTCCGACCCGCCCTTCTCGCAAATCGACCTGATCGTCTGTCGCAACCTGTTGATCTATCTGGATCGCGAAGTGCAGCGTGAAATCCTGCAGATGTTCCACTTCGCACTGCGTCCGGGCGGCTTCCTGTTCCTGGGCTCTTCCGAGAGCGCGGACGCTTGCCACGAGCTGTTCGCCCCGGTGGACAAACGCAACCGGATCTTCCGCGCCAAGACCGGCACCACCAGTAGCCGACGCACCCCGACCATGCCGCGTGGCGGTTACGTGCGCACCGATGTTTCCCGTGAGACGCCGCAAAACGCAGTGCAGCGCAAACTGTCCTTTGCCGACATTCATCAGCGCGCCCTCGAACGCGCGGCGCCGCCGAGCATGATTGTCGATGCCAACGCCGACATCCTGCACATGAGCGAAAGCGCCGGACGTTTCCTGCGCTATGTGGGCGGTGAGTTGTCACGCAACCTGCTGACGCTGATCCTTCCCGAGTTGCGCCTGGAAATCCGCACCACACTGTTTCAGGTCCAGCAGAGCGGTTTGGTGGTGAAATCCCGCGCGGTGCCGATCTCCCGTGACAACCGGCGCTACAAGGTCGACCTGATTGCGCAGCCTTATAAGGACGAAGAGTCGGACGGCGAATTCGTACTGGTGATTTTCGAAGAGGCCGAAGTCGATCCTTCCGAGCAAGCCGCCACCCTGCTGCAAACCGAAAACCAGGTGCTGTCCAACCTTGAACGCGAACTGCAACGCACCAAATTGCACTTGCAGGACACCATCGAACAATCGGAAGTCTCCAGCGAAGAGCTCAAGGCTTCCAACGAAGAAATGCAGGCGATCAACGAAGAGCTGCGCTCGGCCACTGAAGAACTGGAGACCAGTAAGGAAGAACTGCAGTCGATCAACGAAGAGTTGCTGACGGTCAACTACGAGTTAAAAACCAAAGTTGAAGAAACCGACAAGATCAACGACTACCTGACCAACCTGATCGCCTCGACCGACATCGCCACGGTGTTCGTCGACCGCAGCATGCGGATCAAATGGTTCACCCCGCGCGCCACGGACATTTTCAGCATGTTGCCGGTGGATACCGGGCGCTCGTTGCTCGACATCACGCATCGCCTGGATTACGACGACCTGACGCGTGACGCGGCACTGGTGTTCGAGTCATTGAACATGATCGAGCGCGAAGTCAGCAGCACCGACAACCGCTGGTACATCGCCCGCCTGCTGCCCTACCGCTCCAGCGAAGACCACATCGATGGCACGGTGCTGACCTTCATCGACATCACCAAACGCCGGGAGGCCGAAGAAGAACTGCGTCTGGGCGAAGAGCGCATGCGTCTGGTGGCCGAAAGCACCCGTGATTACGCGATCATCACCCTCGATGAACAAGGCGTGATCACCAGCTGGAACAAAGGCGCCGAGTTGATTTTCGGCTACAGCAAGGCCGAGGCCGAAGGCGCTTATTACGATTTCATTTTTCCGGCCGAAGACCGCGCCTCCGGCGTGCCCGAAACCGAACTGCTGGCCGCGCGCACCCATGGCCGCACCGAGGACGAACGCTGGCATCAGCGCAAGGACGGCAGCAAGTTCTATTGCAGCGCCGAGGTGACCCTGCTCAGCGGCGACAACCTGCAGGGCTACGTGAAAATCGCCCGGGACCTGACCGGCCACCAGCGCCAGCACGAAGCACAGAGCCAGGAGCTGGCCGAGACCCGCAACACCAACTACCTCAAGGATGAGTTCTTCGCGGTCATGTCCCATGAGCTCAAGCATCCGCTGAACCTGATCCAGCTCAACGCGGAACTGCTGCGCCGCCTGCCGGCGACCAAGTCTGTGGCTCCGGCCGCCAAGGCCGTCAACACGATCTGCGATGCCGTCAACAGCCAGGCCCGGATCATCGATGATCTGCTGGATGTTGCACGCGTGCGTACCGGCAAGCTAAAGCTGCAACCGGTGGCCGTGGACCTGGGCAGCGTGCTACGTGACATCCACAACGTCGTCCTCAACGAGCGACACGAAACCACGGTGAAGTTGCAAGTGCCTTCGCGGCCATTGATGGTTCATGCAGATCCGACGCGCCTGGAGCAGATCATCTGGAACCTGGTGAACAACGCACTGAAATTCACCCCACCCACCGGGCAGGTGCAACTGGTCGCCAGCCAGGATGGGAACAGGGTGCGACTGGACGTCATAGACAACGGCACCGGCATCGCCGCCGAGAACCTTGAGCACGTGTTCAACCTGTTCGGGCAGGCTGAAAAGCAGCATGCCACCCACAACCGTGAAGGGCTGGGGATTGGCCTGTCGCTGGTCCGCCAATTGACAGAAGCACAACGGGGCTCGGTTGAAGTGAACTCACCCGGGTTGGGCGCAGGTTGTACGTTCAGTGTCTACTTGCCGATGGCCAAGACTGATGGTGAAGCTCAAGCGGGCGCCCAAGTCGACGAGAGTGCCGGAAGGCTGAGCGGTTTGACGATCCTGCTGGTCGACGACTCTGCCGAGGTGCTGGAAACCTTGAAGATGTTGCTGGAAATGGAAGACGCGCAAGTGATTGCCTTCGACCGTCCGGTGGCCGCTCTGGACGCCGCAAAAGGCACGCACTTCGACCTCATTATTTCGGACCTGGGCATGCCGGTCATGAACGGTCACGAGCTGATGAGTGCATTACGCCAACTACCACTCCTCAAGGATGTACCGGCTATTGCCCTGACGGGCTATGGCACCAACAGCGATATACAAAAATCCAGACAATCGGGCTTCGACCAGCACATCGGCAAACCGGTGTCCTACGATGACCTGATCGAAACCATCGAGGCACTTCGGCGCTCTTCGAGTTTATCGATCGGCAAATGAGTCACCGCAAATAGGCGCGTTGCACGCTGACGCGCCGATCAATCGCCTGACGGAGTCGCTCCTTGTGATCCGCCCAGACAGTGGGATCGACTTTGGTTGCGCGCATCAGCTCAAGCATCGCGGCTTTGGCAGCAAGGTATTCCGACCAGGCGTCTGCGGAACGGATCTTCAAACGCTCCCGGTCAGTCATTTCCATCCGCCGCAGCGCCAATGTCGGCTCATCGGTAATCACCGTCCCCAAGGTCAACTGCACCCGATGCGGCGCGACAAACGCCTGAGTGTCCGCCACCAGCGCTCTCGCCCGCTGAGCGCCCCACTTCAACGCTGCGAAGTAATACTCGCCCACCGTCCTGTCGTGAAACTCCTCGCAAATCGCCCAGCCACTGTCAGCGTAAATACCAATGAAGACCTGGGTGACACCCTCATGACTGACCCGCGCCTGCACCTCGACCTGCACACCATCGCTGAGCACTTCTTCATGGGTGTGGAGAGGTAGCCGGGTGTTGGTCCATAACCAGAAATGTGCGCCTCTGTGTCGCATTGCTTCGCTCCCGGAGTGGTACGAGGAGTAAGGCACAGCAATGACGGACTTGCCATGTAGATCGTCGGGTTGACCGGGCACAAAAAAGCCCCGCCGGAGGATTTCTCCGGCGGGGCTTTGTCACAGCGCGATGCTGAAAATCAGTGGTGTCCCAGGGCAGGTTCGAACTGCCAACCTTCCCCTTAGGAGGGTCAATTTAGAAGCTGCCAGGCTTGATCAAGACCAGCAATTACTGGGGTTTTCGTCCGGTTGCGTCCATGAAAACGGTCCCGTATAGTTCTTTTTGCTGCCACGGTGCTGTCACGGAGCTGGATCGCTTGAAAACGAAGATTACTCAAAAGCTCATCAATGGACTGCCCTCTGAGCCTAAGGCTTACCGCGTGCATGACACTGTGCAGCCAGGCTTGTTCATCCGCGTGCTGCCGAGTGGGCATAAATCGTACATGGTCACCTGGGGCCGCAACAAGAATGCCACCCTCGGCCGCGTCGGAGTGGTTACGCTTGATCAGGCGCGCACCGAAGCGGCCCAGTACCTCGCTGATGCGCACGCCCATGGCGAGCCGTTGGCCGTTGCTCAGGGGAGGCAAGGTGCCGCCCTCCCCTCCTTGCGCCAGTTCATCGACGACACCTATATGCCTTGGTTCAAAATGCACCACAAAGGGCATGAGAAAACCCTGCACACGCTCGACAACAACTTCGAGGCGATCATGTCTCAGCGTCTCGACTCTATTACTGGTCGCGATTTTGAGCAGATCCGTACCCGATGGATGCAAGCCGGAAACAAGCCATCGACAGTGAATAGAAAAATGGGCTCGATCAGCGGCGTGTTCAGCCGGGCCGTTGAATGGGAGTACATCGCTACGCATCCACTGGCCAAGCTGAAACAACTCAAAGTCGACTCAATGGGCAAGGTTCGATATCTGGACCAGGATGAGGCCAAGCGCCTGCGCGAGGGTTTGGACGCGCGCCAAGATGAAGCGCGGGCCGAGCGCGAGACTGCGAACAAGTGGCGGGCAGACCGTGGTAAAGATCAACTGCAAAGTTTGCTGGAGCTGCCCTTCACTGATCATCTGAAGCCCATGGTGCTGGTGTCGCTGAATACCGGCATGAGACGAGGTGAGCTGTTCGACTTAAAATGGTCAGCGGTGAGCTTCCCCACCAAGACGATTACCGTTAGCGGCTCCACCACCAAAACAAGCGACACGCGGCATATCCCGATGAACAAAGAAACCTTCGGTGTGCTGGACAATTGGAAGAAGCAGGTCGGGAAGTCTCGATACGTCTTCCCAAGTCAGGCCGGTGGCCGCCTGGAGGATGTTAAAAGTGCCTGGCTTAATCTAATGGTGCGTTCCAAAATCGAGGACTTCCGCTGGCACGATATGCGTCACGACTTCGCGTCACGCCTGGTAATGGCCGGCGTACCGCTCAACACGGTACGGGATCTGCTTGGGCACGCCGACATCAAGATGACCCTTCGATATGCCCACTTGGCGCCGGAAACAAAAGCCGCGGCGGTTGAGCTCATTTAGCCAGAGATTGAGCCCGCATACTTTTGTAATCGGAATAGCCCGGCTGAAGCGGCTTATTGTTTGCAAGAAATCTTACATATTCCTCAACAATTGGCCATTCCTTCTCTACCAAGGCAAGGTTCACCCGGGGCTGCATTCGCGGCTTGAACCCAAACTTATCTGTCGAACCGTTCAAATCCCCGAAAACATCGAACTCGCCATCGAAATACTTATCGTCATTGATAAACATAGCGACCGTCGATAATTCCTCTCCGGCGAAATCAGGCCCGAGCGTTCCTGCGCGTAGCTTATAGAGAGTTTCATTTTCCGACCAGATTGAAGTGAATGCGACCATGAAACTGATTTTTTCCAGCTTTTGCGGAGCTTTAAACGGGTTCGTGATGGTTCTGTCATTCATCCCATTCTCAAGGCATGACTCCAGGATTTTCACGATTTTCTCGTTGCGTGATGCCGCCAGCAGTTCAAGCGCAGCTTTAAGGTAGGGATCGACCCTAGCCGATAGAACAACCTTCTTCGAACGATTTGCCATTTACTCGCCTCACGATGTCTACAAACTTTTTGCTTGCAGATGATGTTACTTACAAATAGGATGTTTACGTCAGGACTAGTATCGTACAGTCCGCCCCATCGTTCAAGGACAAGCTAATGAACAACCCCGAACACATCGCACCTCTTGCAGTTAGCGTTGAGGACGCTGCCCGCGTGGTTGGCTATTCAAGATCAGGAGTTTATGAGCTCATCGCTTCTGGCGACCTTAAGGCTTTCAAACTCGGGCGGCGTCGTCTGATTTTGATGACTGAGCTCAAGGCTTGGATTGAACGCGCAGCAAAGGAAGGCGCCCGGTGAACGCGGTAGCGGTCGAGGGGGCAATATTGGCTGGGATGCTCCCTAGAAGACTGGCCCTAGGACTGGCTTTAGTAGAAAGAAGTGTCGAGCCAGTGTTCGTACCACTGACTCGACTGTCGCACAGCAAATCTGAGCAGACCACAATGCAACCGCCAAAGCATATCACCATCCATTTGATAGACCATAAGGGCGTGATCCTTGATAGGCACAGCTTGTCGAAAACGACACGTTTGATTGACCTTGAGGCACTCCGCTGTCGTGGCGTCTCTAGAGTGGAAGTACCGCGTGCTATCCCCACTAAGCAAGATACGGACTCCGCTGAATGGGCAGGCTACAGCGCTCAAAAAAACAAAAATGAAGACTTTGGAATCGCAGGGGTGCATCAATGAACAATGTCCTGAGTTTCACCCTGCCCGAAGATCTGCTCTGCGTAGACAAAGGCGTTGAAGCCGGTGTGCCGATCGACGCTATCACCTGCGCAATTGCACGCGCTGACTCGGTGTTGACCCTACTCGAAGACCACTTTGAAAGCGAAGGCGACAGACCTCGCTTAGCCAATCACGTACTGGCTGCGGTTATTTGGGACGTGCGCGGCACCTTGGGCCTCATCAAAACCCTCACGCTGCATGGTGACGCCTCCTCTGTTCCTATGGAGCAGAAAGGCGGTGCGCTATGACGCCACCCACCACACTTGGCCGAGCTGCGTTTACACGCGTGAACGCTACTAATCAGAAGCTGTTTCGAGTCAACGCCGGTATACCGGTCGAAGATGCGCTGGAGATGGCTTCGCAATTCCAGCAGCACGCCAATCAGCTCTCTTTTGAAGCTGCCATGAGCGACCACGGCGAACGTTTCAGTTGGCCTGCTCTGTACCTGGGCGAGATGGCCAAAGCCCTGATCGACGACATCAACGACGCGCTATTTGCGTCAAGGGTCGACACATGACCCAACACAAAAATACCACCAGTAAACGCCTAAGCTTCGCCGACGTAAAAGCCGCCGCGCTCAAAGACATTGATCGTATCCTGTCGCACTGGCTGCCCAACGGTAAGCGCGTGGATGGCGGCAAGGAATACACCGCCCCGAACCCGACCCGCAGCGATAAGCGCGCCGGTTCGTTAAAAATCAGTTTGAGCAAGGGCACCTGGTCTGACTTCGCCACCGGCGACAAGGGCGGTGACCTGATCGATCTGGTGCGTTATCTGGACGGCGGCACCGACGTCGAGGCCTGCAATAAGTTGGCAGATCTGCTGAACGTATCGCCCGGCGGTGCCCAAGCAAAGCCAGCGCCCGCCAAGACCAAAGCACCTGAGTGGATTGCCATTCAGCCAATCCCGGCCGAGGCCATGAACAAGTGCCCGGCAAAGCATCGGCAACACGGCGCACCGTCCAAAGTGTGGATCTACCGTGATGCGCAGGGCCAGCCGCTCATGGCCCTCTATCGCTTCAACTTGGGCCCGGATGAAGACGGCAAACCGCGCAAGGTGTTTGCACCGTTGACCTGGTGCCAACGGGCCGACGGTCAAACGCAGCAATGGCGCTGGCAGGGTCTACCAGATCCGCGCCCACTGCTGCGTCTTGATGAACTAGCCCAACGCGCTGACGCACCGGCCGTCCTGTGCGAAGGTGAGAAAGCCGCCGACGCCGCCACTGAACTGCTTCCGGGCTACGTGGCCACCTGCTGGCCGAACGGCTCCAACTCCTGGCACAAAGCCGATCTGACACCGCTTAAGAGCCGCGACGTGCTGTTGTGGCCGGACAACGATGACAGCGGCAAAGCCTGCATGGAAGCTGTCGCAGACAATCTGCGTGAAATCGGTGCCGCCTCAATCCGGTTCATCGCGTTGGACGTATTCAAACGCAAGCCCACGTTGAAGAACGACCTCACCGCCTTCGCCAAAGGTGGTCAATGGGATGATGGCGACGATGCGGCCGATGCGCTCGCCAAAGGCTGGACATCTGCCCATCTCGCCGAGCTGGAAAGCAGCGGTGAACTGTTCGGTTTGGCTGTGGAAAAATCGGAGCCTGAGCAGGCCAAAGCCAAGCTGGAACCGAAGGCAAAAGCAGCTGCCAAGCGTCCCTCGAAGCCAAAAAATGACCTGGTGCCCAGCGGCTTTCGCCTCACGTCCGAAGGTGTGTTTTATGCGGGCGATGACGGCGAATCACGCCCAGTGTGTTCGCCTCTGGAAATACTCGCCCGTACCCGCGATGACAAAGGTCAGAACTGGGGCCTACTGGTCGAGTTCGACGATCCAGACGGCGCCAAAAAACGCTGGAACATCCCGGCGCGCACCATGACCGGCGACTTCGGCAAAGACGTGCTTGGCCCGCTGGTGGACATGGGTCTGCGTCTCGCCGGTAGTCGCTCCGGACGCAATGCACGCAATGACCTACAAAGTTACCTCGGCGGCTTCGACAGCGCGCAACGGGCACGACTGGTCACCCGCTTGGGCTGGCACGACAGCGCCTTTCTGCTGCCAGAGCAACAGGTCGGCGCACACAGCGAACACCTGCACTTTTACGAGGCGGGTTGTCAGCTTCCGCCGATCAGCGAAGCAGGCTCGCTTGAGCAATGGCAGGAGCAGATCGGCGCACTGTGCGTCGGTAACCATCGTCTGACGTTTGTCGTCGGCGTGGCCTTTGCCGGCCCACTGCTGCACATGCTCGGCCATGAGTCAGGCGGCTTTCACTTGTACGGCGACAGTTCAGGCGGCAAGACCACGCACCTGCAAGTCGCCGCTTCGATCTACGGCGGGCCGCGTCTGGTGCGCTCCTGGCGCTCCACCGACAACGCGCTGGAATCCATCGCCGCCGCGCATTCCGACGGCCTTTTGGTGCTGGATGAAATCGGCATGTGCGATCCGCGCATCATCGGCGAGACGGTATACATGCTGGGCAACGGCACTGGCAAGGCACGCGCCAATGATCGAGGGCAAGCAGGCCGACAGGTACAGGAGTGGCGTCTGCTGTTTCTCTCCACCGGAGAGAAGACGCTGGCTCAGCACATGGCCGAAGCCAACAAGGAGCTGAAAGCGGGCATGGAGGTACGCATGCTCGCCGTTCCGGCCGATGCGAGCAAAGGCCTCGGCATGTTCGACGCACTCAACGGCTTCGAGGATGCGGCTGCACTGGCCGACGCGCTCAAGGCGCGGGTAGCGAAGTATTACGGCACTCCACTCACCGCTTTCCTCACTGCGCTGTGCGAACCGGGCAAACGTCACGGTTGGTCCGCCATCCTGCGTCGCACGCTGGAAGGGTTTATCGCTCAGTCGCTACCGGCCTCGGCCAGCGGACAGGCACACCGGGCAGCCGCTCGTTTCGGCCTCGCGGCGGCAGCGGGTGAGCTGGCCACCGCCATGGGTATCACCGGCTGGCCGGATGGAACCGCCACCACCGCCGCTCGCGTATGCCTCAACGCCTGGATGAACGAGCGTGGCGGCGCCGGTAATTTCGAGGGCGATGCGATATTGGCGCGGTTGCGCCAGGTCATCGAGCGCTTCGGCGAAAGCCGTTTCACCCGCTGGGAATCGGCGGCGGCAAAGATCGACGAACACGGCCCGCGCACCATCGACCGCCTCGGCTTTCGCAAGACGCTGGAGCACGGCTTGGGCGACTCCCTACACACCACCAATACCTACTACGTGCTGCCCGAGTCATGGCGCTCGGAGATTTTCCGGGGAATGAACATCAATGCTGTGAACAAGGAACTGCTACAGCGCGGCGCTCTAGAGCCTGGGAGCGATGGCAAGGCATATAGCTTGGTCCGTCTGCCCGGGCTCGGCCCGCAACGCTGCTACATCGTGAAGACGATTCCGGGAATGGATGAGAGCGAGGCTCGGGCTGCCTGAGGGCATCTCTGCTGATCGAGGTAGCGCCGGCTCATTCCCGGCCTCGCCAGCCACTCAACCAACCCACAATCGAATTGAACAGAGACTAAACAGATGAACGAGATTCAAGACCTGAAAGACCGTCGCGACCAACTGCTGAGCGAGGCAGAACGACTGCACGCCGAAATGCTGCCGCTTGAGGCCGTGCTGGAAAGTGAAGACCCCATCGAGCCGGATCGAAAACGCGAATTGCGGGATAAGTACAACGACCTGAAACGGAATTTCGATTCGCGCAATCTCAATGCCGACCTATTAGATAGGAAGATCAGTCGCCGTGAGAACCTCGCCAATTGCGATTCCTTGATGGCGGGTTACATCGAAGCGATGGATAACTGGAAAGCGGATGAACAGGAGCTAAACGAAAAGCGCCAGAGCCTCAGCACCCGTCTGGCACAGATCCAACAACAGGCGGTTGAGGACATGGCCAAAGCCCGTCAGGCCGAAACGGACGCAGCCACTGCGTACGCGCAGGCCGTCGCATGGGGCGACACCGAAGGCGAGCAGACCGCCAACGCCGACGCACAAAAGGCTGCGAAGAATCTGACAGCAGCCGCCGAACATAACCGTCGGCAACACCTGATCATGGCTGCTCTGGAGCAGGAGCTGGTCACCGTAGATAAATACATCGCCGAAGCACAAGAAAAGCATAAAGGGATAGAACGCACCGCTCTCTGGCTTTCGCAGACAGTACTGGAGGAGCAATGGAACGAGGCCGCAAAAGCGTTGTTAGAGGTGGGTGGCAAGCTGTGGGCCAACTACAACCTGCTGGGACATGACCCGGTAGGGCTTATGAAACTGGCCGTACCCGAGCGAGGCGAAAATCATGGGCGGTGGGGGTGGCACGAGCTAATAGACCGCTCTCGTCAATACAGCGCGCGGGACTTAGTCCAGCTCAGCAGTCTGCCAATACCGCGACAGCCCGAAGATGTGAGCAATCAAGAACAACGCAAGGATGAACACAATGAACAAGCCACTACAGAACAGCGCGAGCTGGTCTGACACGCTCAGAACTCGGAAAGACCATCTGAATGCCTTGCTGAAAACCATCGACGCGCGTCCGGGTAAAACCAGTCAGATACAAACGCTGACCATTAACGCGATTAAAGCGGAAATGGCTCATATTGAAGGCCAACTGAATCGCCGGAAATAGTGCTGAACTTGTAACCAGCGCTACCATCCTAATAAACACGTACAGCCTCTCAGAACAAGGGAATCAAAATGTCAAAACTCGCAGAATACCGTCAGTTGGAAAAACATCTCGCCGAGCAACTCCAGGCACTGGAAGCACTGAAAGGCGATGATGGACTGAAGAAAGAAATGGAGTTCGAAACGAAGCTGCGCAAGCTGCTCGATCAGTATGGTTTCAGCCTGAAGCACATCATTAACCTGCTCGATCCACAAACCACTGCCCGACGCCAATCTGCGTCTCCGGCCGCCAGCACACGAAAGCCACGCGAACTCAAGGTCTACAAAAACCCGAATACCGGGGAAGTGATCGAAACCAAAGGTGGGAACCACAAAGCGTTGAAAGAGTGGAAAGCAGAGCACGGAGCGGACGTCGTCGAAGGATGGCTGAAGAAGTAAGACAGCTTCATCTGAAAAAGGGCCCAGACGGGCCCTTTTTAGTTACGACCTTTGACTCAAAGTGAATAATTTCGTCGTCAGCTCACAGCCTCCTGACGAATCTCCCATATCGTAGCTTTCCACTGCAAAGATCAAATACCGCTTTCGGCCAAGAGCAAAGGCTCGCCGCTCCCTTTAAGCCCCTACGTGCATGTGCGCGGAGGTTACTTGTACCACTCTGCCTTGATTGTCGCGAAGTCCATGGCTCTCCATTCTTCCTTCCAGAGCTGCCAGTAGGGGATGTCGTTTGAGGATGGTGCGTCAGCACACGGGTCGATCTGGACAATTGACGGAAGTATGATGGATTCACCTACCAGTAAAGCTTCCCCTTGCCTGAACGATGTCATTTTGTCGATCAACGAGCCAAGCGAGTCCGGAAGTAGCTTCTTCACGTACCCTTGGTCTGCAGGATTAGTAAGGCGCATCGCAATGAAGTTGCTGCACTGAGAAAAGATCGTTTCGGATATTTCGGAAGGACGCTGACTCGCTAACAACAAGGTGACACCATACTTCCGCCCCTCCTTCGCAATACGCTCAATGGAGACTTTGGATGAACGATACTTGGAAAGGTCGCTGTTAGGCACATACTTGTGCGCCTCCTCGTACACAAGCAGGATTGGCACGTCGTTGTTGACCTTTTCGCTAGGATCTTTGGCGCAACGGATGCGTTTGTAAATGTACCCATGTTCGAAAATAAGGCGCGAGATGAGTGAGACTGTTATGCTCAGCACCTCGAACGGTACTCCACTAAGATCAATAACGGTAACGTTCGACTCGCTTTTCGAAGTGTACCCAAGGAGCCTTTTTAGTGTTTCTTCGAACGTGATAGTTTTTGATTTTTCACCTAGAAAAAAATCGAGTCTACTGTCGTTCACTTTATTCTCTAGTCTATTCACGAAGTTGGTCAACTTCCCATAGAGACTACCCTGTGTGTATTTAGGCTGCCCGCCCTTTTCCTTGTTGCTAGACGCGTAGACTTCTCCAGTATCGACCATTTCTTCGTTTTTTGCGACTGCATACGCAAGTACCTCTTTAATGTCGAAAACGATCGGTGTATCGAGGTGGATTTTTTGCTTTTCGACTTCGGAACCATTGAATTTTGCGCGTCGATCCCTAACAATCGCTTCCTTGAAAATATTCCTCTGGTTATGATCGTTAGCTTCGGTGTCGAGAAAGAACTCTTCAAGCTCTTCACTGTTAAGCATCCAATATGGCAAGACGAGATTCGAGATATCGATATGGTTTGCGGAAGGAAATGCCGACTTATACTCAGAGTGGATGTCGAAAATTATTACGTGCGAGTTATTGAGTGAAAAATCGCCGTCTTTTCCCTGTACAGCTCTCTGAATAATTGTAGCCAGTGTATGCGATTTGCCGGAGCCGGTGGAGCCGACCACAGCAATGTGCTTATTGAAGAACTTATTGCCGTTCACGGGCACGGGCACGTTCCCGTTCGAAGCCAGAGTCGAAAATAGAAACCTTGTTTCCTTCGGAACCGAGTCGTCGTAAATCTTCTTAATGTCGGCGATGGTCGCGGGCTGCACTTCCTTCGGTGGAATCGCGAGCGAATCGCCGCCGCGTTCGAATTTGCCGTCTCTCAAGATACCGAGGGGAAAAGCTTCGATAATATAATCCCGCTTACCGTGCGCGCTGACCGCGATCTGGAAGTTCTCGATAATTGCGATAAGGATTGCATTCTCGTTGTCCGCGATCTTGAGGTAAGAACCAACCTTTAAGGATTCTTCCGCTACCTTAAAGTCTTCGAGGTCATCTACGACAATGCGCACCTTGTCGGGGAAGACCGCGATCACTTGGGCGTTGATTTGCTCTTCTTCCTTTGCATATACCATGTCCACGTACCTGTGTTAGATGATGGATTTGACGTCCGATAGCCGTTCTACCTGTATCTTGACGTGTTTAACTGCTGGCTTATCGTAACCGTAATAGCAGTCACCCAAGTAGAACTGATAGATACGCCGTGTTTTCGTAATGGCTTCCACAGTTTGTTCGACGCAGGAAAGTGAGTTTAGAACCTTAATTTTTATCCCATTACCATGCGTCGCCTTCTGTATGATTGAATGACAACTGAAATCCGAGCCCTGGAAATCGTGGCCGTCTATCAACTTGAATCCTTCCATACAGAGCTCTCGCTTTAGTAAAACGAGCTCGTTATCTGCGACTCCATGGACATAGATATATGGGCAGAAAGGAGAAGGCTCCCGCGCGGACAACTTGGCCCATTTCTTGGAAATCTCGAAGAATAAATCCTTGAGTTCACCTCGATCATACGACCCCATGTCAACCTCTACCAGGAAGAAGCGTTCGAACGGGGATACGTTGAACTCCGTGAAGTACTCTTTGCGAAGCGCGGCTAAGTGGGCCCTCTTACCCTTCTTCTCGACGAACCATTCATTGAATAGGACAGTGGAGGTGTTGATCCTTGTTAAAAACGTCTTTCTCGTAATTGACCGGTCCGCTGGCGCAGCTCTGATTGAGAGCTCCCGGATAACTGCTAGTGCGTTGTTGTAGTAAAAGTATTCAGCAGAGAAAGGTGTTCCTCCAAAAATAGCTTGAAGAGTCTTTATCACTTCGCGGAATTGATCGTCAAATTCTTTCGCCCTCACGTCGATACTGAGACGCTTTAGAAACTCCTCAAGGTCGGCATCGGAGAGACCTAAGTCTAAGTGATGATAGTAGGTAACTTTTTTCTTCGTGTAGGTTAGGAAGTGTCTTTTAAGGAAGTCGACGTCTATTTTATTGTCTAATTTTTCCTGCCCGGAGAGGTAATGCCCCTTAATAGAATACAAAACTTTCGGTTTCGTTCCCGCCAAACTTTCACAGAAATGGGACACCATGTGCTTCACCGCGTCTTTGATGACGGAGTGGTTATATTCGGTTTTCGCGTAATATTTACACTGCGTAGCCGTGACGTCGGTCGCAGTTCGAATATCGATGTCCTCGGTACATTCGATCTCGATGCAATCGTCCGGCGCCGCCAGTTGTAAGACGCTGAGAATGGACAGGTCGAACTGGTAAAAATACCCTCGAATAGTATCAACAGCGCTTCTGTCGGTCATGGCATGTCCAGTTACTATCGGTTTCCTTCGCCGCCAGATTCGTCTAGGAAAGCATGGACGACTCAGCTGTTATTCAGCACCTTAAAAATTAGGTTCCGAGTCAAATTCCGAATATTCATTTTTACCTTTGGAAAACCCAAATAACTTTGAACTCTGATCAACAAAATAATCATGCACAAAGGATACAACTACGAGTCTATCCTCATAAATTATATGCAATTGATTGCTGTAATGTTCAGATCTTGGGAAAATTCGCCAATGAACGGGTTCCTCTAGAAATTCCTCCTCCGATCCATCACTACGCAGTACAAGTACTCTGTCGCAGAATTCAAGCACAGTTCCGAAAGAGGCCGTACCAGACGCAATAACCACAGGCGATGGATTTTTAAAATCCAACGAACCAATTGCGTTGAATTTCTTGTTATATTTATTTTTAGATTTTTTTTCATTTGCCCGATAGTGCTGAATCTCTATGTGCCCGTCTGTCAGCTTATAGAGTTTTTCACGGGCACCCCAAGTAAAGCTGTCTTTATCAGATGAACTCTGAAATATTTCGCTTTGGTCAATAACTCTGTCGACTATTCTGATAATTTTCTTTGAATTCGGTTCTTTCTCTTCTCTAAACGAAGCCATAAAAGCCGAGTTTGCACTCCACCCAAGCACGCTCTGAAAAGCCCAGTCGCACGCATTGCATGGTCTTTCCGCGATTTTTCGTGCTTTGCTCAGCGTTTCTCCGGAGCCTTTCAATAAAGAAAAATCGAATAGCCCATCGCCGCCTGAAGCGGTAGCAATAGCTGTGTAACTATCGGAAGCTTTTACTTGGAGCACTGTCGCATCATGGTGACGCTTGGGCTTAAAAGTTGAAGCGAATCGACCGCTGGGACGCCCTTGGCGGGGTGCGGAGTATAGGCCTTCATTCCCACCTGCAAAGATATTGTTATAGTAAATTTCTGTGTCGGTTGGTAAAAAGTTGAAAGGCGTGCTTTCTGTTGTCCAGATTTTCTCCCATGACTCTTTACTTTCGTGAAGCTCAAGACTCGACAGTTTGGAAAGCTGTGCTTTAATAGGCGCTTCTAAATCCGGGTCGCGCAATATTTTTACAACCTTCGGATTATAAAAAAGATCGCTATCTGAAAAAGCGACACGCACGGCAGTCTGGATATCGTCATTTTTAAAGGCGATTTGGTCTACAAAGCTTGACCAGTCAATACGATGCAAACCTCCATCATTGTCGAACAGTAATAGCTCTCCCGAGTATATTTGCGAATCCCAGTAGCTTCCCGCAATAGTGAGCTTTACAGAGCGCATTGTTTGCCCCTATGAATTTTGGCCATTTTGGGCTTACTAATCAGGCCTAGTTCAAACCAAGAAGAAAGAATCGTTTCACTTGGCTTGTCATAAGGGGAGAGCCAATGAGCAACAGGATAACCATGCCAGTTGCCAATCGCATCGCCTACAAATTTTGCGATATGTAGTTGGCAAGATGACGGCGGAGGAGCCACTCCTAAAGGTCCAAGACCGGCAGCTCCTATGTGCAATCCCCAAAAGCTGTTTCTGAATGCCCATTCGGCCTGAACCGCGAGATCGAAGCACGCGACTTCCTCAGGCTGCGAGATAGACCATTGCGACTTTACTGCCGCATAGCCGCCATTACGGTGCTGGGGATTTGGCGTGTATGGCACAGCTCGCTCCTTGAGTTGTAGCGGTGGAGGCATCAAGCCAGCATTAAGTAACAAAAGGTAGACGGGAAACCGGTTCCCACGCAAGTCAACTTGATAAAAAAATGAGGAATGCAGTCGTATGACCTCGCTCCATCCGGTATCCGCATTTATTCTCAAGCGGGGCTGGTGCGAATGTCCGCCAATGGCCCGAAGCAGTCTCCCCTAGCCCTGTGCCGTCACGTCAAACAAAGGGCCAGGTTCTCGGAGTGTTCTATTTTGGTAGTGCCCCACACGCTTCAATAAGTCGGCCATCAGTGCGGCTATCGATAGCACCATCTGCCCCGATGTACACATCAGTGGTCGGCCACTTCGGTTTAACCCGGATACAGTGCGATTTTCCACCGTTGTTCCAATCGAACTCCATAAAAAATTGCTTGTTCGGGAAGATGTGTCCAGCCCCACCAGTGGCTTCCCCTGGGTAGATCTCACCCTTTGAGATGTCGTGCTGAACATTCAAAATGTAACCGAGACGTCCCTGTCCCTTGTCAGAGAAATGGAAGCTCACTTGAGGTGTGGCGACATACCAAAAGACGATGGGGGCAAGTAGTAGCGCCACCACCCAGCGCCATAAATGCCGTTTCGGTTTATTTGCAGACGTGGTCACGTGTGCCATCTCCCCAGCTTGAACGTGGTAGTGCTAAAACTTCGTCCAGGAGCATTTTCGCCGTAATCCCGCCGTTTGGGTGCTGCTTGTACAGTTTGACGCCAATGCTGATTGAGACCCGATCGCCTATGTCGTCCCAGGCCCGCATTCCTTCAATGTCTGCTGAGCGGTGAGGCCCTTTCCGCTCTCCCCACTTTTGAACTTTCCGAACGGAGTCTGAGGCAATTTGCTCAAGCCCAGCGCCGTCCAGAAGAACGCTTTCAGAAAGACCACCCGCGCGGCCTACATAGCCATAGTGGATGTTCGACCAGATGTCGTAGAAATAGTCCACCTGACCATGTTTCTGCCAAGGTCCGCCGAACTCTTCCCCAATCGGTACCTTGTGATCCCATTTCCGACCTTGAGCAACCCGCTCAGTCCAAAGGGCCATCGCAGCAGCAGTGTTACCGAGCTCCATCGCTTGGAAATTAGGCGGTGAAAGGCGTGCATACCAGGGAAGTTTTTGAAATTTTGCATTTTCCGCTGCCGCGTCAAAGCTGGTTAGCTTCTTCATTTTCAGTACAGATGGGTGTTTGATGTTGCGGTTCATTTCCCCAGCGATATAGCTGGCCACCTGTTCCATCATGTCCGGGTCTTTGCATGTGACGGGGGCTTTTGGTTCAGGCTTCACTTCTGGCTTTTTCGGCGCGGCTTTTGGGTCTACCAGAGCGTTTGCAGCAACAGCTTTCTCTTTCAACTTTGGGTCAGCGAGCAGTGTGGCCATTTTCTCATCATCCACAGTGCCATCTGGACGGAACGCGCCAAGCGACATGAAGTTGATGATGGTTGTACCACCAGCATCACCCATGACAAAACCGCCACCAACATCACCTGACCCGGTAATGATCGTTCCGCCGTGGCTGGTTGGGCTGCCTAAGTGGGCCATAGGACGCCCGTTCACCTGAATGGATGGGAACCCTGTGGTGATTACGGCTCCACAGCCACAGGTATCGCCAACACGAGCAGAGCCCATGAAATTAATGTTTACGTCGCCACTGGCGGAAGCAATCGGGGTAGTGCCGTGACCGGGCATTGGGCAGACATGCTTGTCACCCAATCGAGCGGAGGGAGTCATTCGTCGTCCTTGTCGTGCAAAAAAACCTCCGGGTGGAGGCCAAAAGCGTTTTTGTAGGCTCCGGGAGATTACCGCACCGGTTGGAACGAGTCTGTAGGAAAAGTCTGAGTTTAGGCCCTCGGTCGTCCTGTTTTGGCCGACAGCGAACCTTAAGCGCTGGGTTTCCTTGGTTCCTGCCGATTGACTACAGGCGTAACACCTTTCCGCAGTGTTACACCAAACACGGGGAGGCTCCACGCAGGTGTTACGGCACTTATCCTCTTTAAATTCATAGAGTTACATCAACTTGTAACACCTGTAACTAGCGTAACACGGTATTTGATAGGTATCTGTCCCCGCACCCCATTAGCAATGAACTCCACCAGCGAGGAGATTCCAGCAGGAGCCGGGGCCCCTGAGACATCGAGACATACACGGGGTCGGAAACCCGCCGGACTTTATTAGCGGACAGCTGCCCAGCTTAGTGAACAGGTGAACCGGGTGAACACACTGTTCACCAGTGCAATTGCACAAGATGTTGGGAGGTCTCCGGGGACCCTGAGCTTTTATCAATGACACGGGGCATAGAACCCACGCGATCTTGGTAGTGGCCGATTTTTCTACATTGGTTGACAGGTTGACTCGGTTGACAGCTCGGCGTGTGCGTTATCAGCAACACAAAGGGTCATCATTACCGATGCGGTAACGATGACCCTTTTTCAACCGAATTCTTTCAATTTCAATGACTGAAATTTCAGTAACTTTGGAAACCTCCCACTAACTCAGTCACGCGGGTTTCCGACCCCGTGTCCTTTGAAAGTCCTCAGGGTCCCCGGCGCCTTTTGGCGGACGGGACGGCAGTACCCGGCAACTCGACTAGTATCTGTTGACGATCAATCAGCGGGAGAGATGTCATGGAAATGATTGCCGTGTACTCCAGTGCAATGACCGCTGTTGGTTATGATCCAGGCACCAAACAGATGCGGATCCGTTTTCAACAGGGACATTCCTACGACTTCTACAACGTCCCCATGGCTATACACAACGGGTTGATATCCGCTGTATCCAAGGGCGCATACTACAACCAGCACATACGTGATCGTTATCAGTGATGAGGCCCGTCTTCCACTTGGAAAGACGGACATCCCTGCAAAGGTTTCAGCTAGAGAGATTCCGCGAGTTCGATAACCCGTGTAGTGGGCGGCCCTCGGGGAGGACCCGTAAAAATCGGCGCCCTGCCCGGCCTGCCGTATCCCTCAAAGAGCGCCAGAGTCCCCCTGTGTCTTTTGGCGTACCATTTTGATGAAGTAACGCTTCAGACCGCCTACAGCAAATCATGCCGGATCATTGCCCTATGTAGGTCCATCACATAAGTCCATCCACTTGGCGGTTTAGCGTTCGTATAGCCGGGTAGCGACATCAGAGCTAGCGATCAGAGTGAGGTATCAGATGCCGCCAACCAATAGGACTTCTCCGTCGCTGGAGGAGACGTAGCCACAGAGGGCAAGGGGTGCCCCCTCAAACCGTGTTACCGGTGTTACACGCGTTACGAAATACACTAACAGATTGTAATTAAAGGACTTTTCATGCGTTACACGTTCGCACTGTGTGATCGAAAGGTGGTGTTACATCACTGATAGGTGTTACACCCGAGCAAAGCCGGGTGATGACATCTGAAAGGCATCCGATGCCGCCAACCAATAAGACTTCTTCCCTCGCTGGAGGAGGCGTTGCTATAGGGGCAAGGGGACGCACCCTCAAACCGTGTTACAGGTAGTGGCATCCGAGCAACGGCATTTCACGCAAATTGTTCGACTACAGCTGTGCGCAGGTCAGGGACGGTGAATCATCGTTACCTAACTAAAATTTCCGTGCGATTCCAGAATCTACGTGCCCCTTCACTGTTAAGGTCATCCATAACGGCTCTACCCGCGCCGTCAGCTGTGGGGTAGACATTCGCTCCGCTGAATCCCGCCTTGCGACACAGCTGAAGTAATTTGACGGACTCGTAAACTGGCAGGGTGAACTTAATCATCGGGCCAGGGATATCGGCAAAATATTCTTCTAGCCCTTGCACTGTGAACTGGCCAGCGCGGAATCCCGAGTGAGGATGAACAGTGAACAAACCACCCTGCGCGGCAAGATGCCTACTAATTGCGCCCGGCGAGTTGTGTAGAGTAATTTTGGGATGAAGCCCAAGCTGATCACGGTTCATCGCCCAGATAGCTAAGCGCTTCGTATCAGACCAATTTGCATAGTCGGCGATCGCAGAGCTTGCCGCAAAGTAAAGGGCCGTGAACGGTTTAGTCGTCCAATCAAGTAAGCGCGTTGGCACTCCATGGTGCTGGGCCATTGCCATCAAATCCAGCACGTGAGGATTCGGCCAAAGTGACGGATCTTTGTAGTACCTATCAGCCGTCTGCGTATTGATCGCAAACTCGCGGAAGCCTTGAGAGTCATTGGGGATGGAAATACCGATAGCATCACAGTGATCCGCAAAGCCGCTCAAGATGATCAGTTCAAAAAAAACCATCTCACTGGCATCAACCATATCGTCATAGGACGTAATGGGTGGCTGGTTGCGAGGGCGCAGGATGGAAGGAATCAGTGACCAACTCGCGTCAGCCTGACCTCGATAAATGAAGTTCTCTGGCCCATCGGTAAGCTTAGCTGTCGGTGATAGAGCCAGCCATAGATCTTCCGCCGTCTCAAAGTTGCGCTCAGTAAACGATGCGTGCTTTCTCACCATCCCCCCCCTGAAAGTAACCTTCCTTTTCGCACAAAAAAGCCCCGCTAGGTAAACCGTAGCGAGGCTTTTAGATTCCTCCTGCTGTCACCCTGCTGTCACGATAAAAACCGTTCAACACAAGAATGGCCGGAGAGGCGCTAAATATATGGTGTCCCAGGGCAGGTTCGAACTGCCAACCTTCCCCTTAGGAGGGGGATGCTCTATCCAATTGAGCTACTGAGACACAAGTCGCCCGCAAGCAATGCGATGCGATGGACGGCGTGCATGTTAACGGGCAGGCCTGATTTTGTCATGTCGTCCGTAGGCTTTTTAAGTGTAGGCAGACGCCCTTCGTTACCGTGGCTTAATTTACCGTGCAAATTGCATCCTCTCAAAATGCCATCATTGCAATTTGCAACGACGGCTTCTTTGAACAATAAGTTAATTCTTTGTTTTTAAAGGATTTAATAGCCGCTAGACTCTGGCACGCTGACTGCTTTAGCTGTTCTCACGAACAACCGAGGTCAGCCTCATGAACAGCGTCCTTTTACTCTCGAATGCGATCGCCCTTACCGCCCTGCTGGGTGTTCATTTCGCCCCCGAGAATGGCGCTGTGCAGGTTGCGCAACAAATGCCCCATTACCTCCAGCTGCAAAAAGCCCCGCAGTTGGCGGTCATAAACGATCAGCGCGGCTTTGTTGGCCAGGACGTGAATCAGCACACTTACCCGCTGGTGTCGCAGTCTTCGGAACGCTTGGTATTTTGAATCACCCTATCAGGAGCACAGCATGTCCAAATCAGCCGCAGGATGCTTAATCCTTGCCTTACTGAGCGGCGTTCTACATTTGTCATGGGCCCCGGATGCGGTCGCCACCCTGCCCCTGATTGCCTGCGGCGTATTCGGCGCGTTGTTCGTGCTGGCGCTTATTGTCGGGCGCAAAATCAAGTTCGATCCGGTTTTGCGCTGACGTTCAGCAATTTCAGAAGATTGGCGACGGTGTCGGCAAGCTCGCCAGAGTTGTCGAGACGATAGATCTGCGTGTCACCCAGGGAATCCTCCGCCGCAAACAGCCCGTTGCGGCGCAATCTGGCTTCAATTTCCTCAATACTCTCACGACCACGCCTCATCAGGCGCTCGCGCAACACCTCGTCCTTGACCGTCAACAAAACCGGCAGCAGCGTGGGGTAGCGTCGTAGCGCCTGGGTCAGGTGGCCGCGAGAGCCGTTGACCAACACATGACAGCCGTCCCTCAGCCAATGGTCGATCTGGACCGGAATGCCGTAATCCAGGCCATTGGCGTGCCACGACAGCGCGAAGTCACCCTTGGCGCTGCGTTGCGCGAACTCCTCGCGAGAAACTCCGATGGCATCTTCGCCTACGGATTCAGCCGAACGCGTAATGACCCGTCGTACCACTTCGCCGTTTATCGAGCGTAAAGGTTGTCGGGCCGCTTCGATGAGGCTGTCCTTGCCGGATCCGGAAGGCCCCATCAAGTAAATCAACCTGCCATCCATCCTGAATCATCCCCCTATGCGGGTCCTCCACTAGTAAATCGGCCATTTGCCACTATCCTGTATAAGGTAAGGACCAAGGATCGAATCCGCATAGCATGCACCTTCAGGCGTCTTCGGGCATCACCTGATGGGGTAGGCGACACGGTCAGCGATACGGACTTGGTGCGAAGTTTTCCAACCAGTCCGCATTTCTGATAAGGGTGCTGGCATAACGCCTTTACCTAGCTCAATATTTGTCACAGAATTGACGCCAATGATCTGGCTGCTTTGAGGCATGATGCGAGCCTCTATCAATTCAGGTTGAACATTTGGCCAGAGCGCTTGTCCTAACAGACATCCTGCGGCCAATCCCGAGAACCGCTCCCCTGAACTAACCGGTTAAATATATGCGCCCATTGAAACAGGCAATTTATTCCAGCCGTACGGCTGACAAGTTCGTCGTACGTCTGCCAGACGGAATGCGTGAACGCATTGCCGAGGTGGCTCGCAATCATCATCGCAGCATGAACTCCGAAATCATTGCGCGCCTTGAGCAGAGTCTTATTCAGGAAGGTGCACTGGGCGAAGAATTAAGCATGCGCCTGGACAGCCCGGAGCTGTCATTGCACGAACGTGAACTGCTGCAACGCTTCCGCCAACTCTCCCACCGTCAGCAAAATGCTCTTGTTTCGCTGATTGCCCATGACGCCGAAATGGCCGCAGACGCTTCCTGATTTAACCCGAACGCTCAAGCCAGCTTAATCGCTGGCTTTTTTTTGCCTGAAATTCGGCCATAAAAAACCCGCCGATTCGGCGGGTTTTTTAAAGCAGGTCAGTCAGAGCAGGAAAATCGTCGCGAGCCCGAGGAAGATGAAGAACCCGCCGCTGTCGGTCATGGCGGTAATCATCACACTGGCACCCATCGCAGGGTCGCGCCCAAGCCGCGCCAAGGTCATCGGGATCAAGACCCCCATCAACGCCGCCAGCAAGAGGTTGAGTGTCATGGCCGCAGTCATCACCACGCCCAGGGACCAACTGCCATAAAGCAGATACGCCACGACACCAATCACGCCCCCCCAGACCAGGCCATTGATCAAACCGACGGCCAGCTCTTTGCGCATCAATCGCGAAGTGTTGCCGGTGCTCACCTGGTCCAGCGCCATGGCTCGAACGATCATGGTGATGGTCTGGTTACCCGAGTTACCACCGATACCCGCCACGATCGGCATTAATGCCGCCAGCGCTACCAGTTTTTCGATGGAGCCTTCGAACAGGCCGATCACCCGGGATGCGATAAACGCGGTGATCAGATTGACCGCCAGCCAGGCCCAACGGTTACGCAGGGATTTCCAGACGGAGGCGAAAATATCTTCTTCTTCGCGCAGACCCGCCATGTTGAGCACTTCGTTTTCGCTCTCTTCACGGATCAGGTCGACCATTTCATCGATGGTCAGACGGCCGATCAGCTTGCCGTTCTTGTCGACCACAGGCGCCGAGATCAAGTCGTAACGTTCAAACGCCTGAGCGGCGTCGTAGGCGTCTTCGTCCGGGTGAAAACTCACCGGGTCGCTGGCCATGACTTCCGAAACCTGCTTTTCCGGATCATTGACGAGCAAACGCTTGATCGGCAGCACGCCCTTGAGCACGCCGTCGTAGTCGACCACAAACAGTTTGTCTGTGTGGCCCGGCAGCTCCTTGAGACGACGCAAGTAACGCAGGACGACTTCGAGACTGACATCCTCACGGATGGTCACCATCTCGAAGTCCATCAGCGCACCGACTTGCTCCTCGTCATAAGACAACGCGGAGCGGACGCGCTCACGCTGTTGACCATCGAGGGTTTCCATCAGCTCGTGGACAACGTCTCGCGGCAGCTCGGAAGCCAGGTCAGCAAGTTCGTCGGCGTCCATGTCCTTGGCCGCAGCCAGGAGCTCGTGATCGTCCATGTCGGCGATCAGGGTTTCACGAACCGAGTCGGATACTTCGAGAAGAATGTCGCCGTCGCGATCTGCCTTGACCAATTGCCAGAGCGTCAGACGATCGTCCAGCGGCAAGGCTTCAAGGATGTAGGCAACGTCGGCGGAGTGCAGATCATCAAGCTTGCGTTGCAGCTCGACGAGGTTTTGCCGGTGAACCAGGTTCTCGACCCGGTCGTGATGCGGACCCTCCTGGCGATGAGTCAGGTCTTCGACCACCCGCTGGCGCTGCAGCAGCTCAACGACTTGAGCGAGGCGGTCTTGCAAGCTTTCCTGCGTTTTCTTTACTTCAACTTCAGACATAGGCGAACTCCACTCCCAGCAGCGGGGCACGCCGGAAGGATCAATCAGTCAATTCATGATTGGAAAAACGGGATACTGAGTAACTACTGGGTAAGTCCATGGAGGTATTCCACAAGCCCCGGCGGGGCTGACGGGCGCAATGATACACCGCCCGACGGTTTTAAACGTTAAAAAATCATGGCTGAAACAAGCGGTTGCAAGACAAAGCTGAGTGCAGCCCTGATCGCTCCAATTGCGACGACTCATTCTGAAAAGAAAACACACCCTCGTCGAAAAATGTAACGGCTACCCTGACATGGACCGTCATGGAGGACGTTTGATGCCATCGATTACCCTTTATTTTTTACTGCTTGCCCTGCTCTGCCTTTCGCCCCGGTTGCAGGCAACCACCCTTCACCGTTGCGAAGCACCCGACGGTCGCCTCACCTTCACGACTTTGAGTTGCACGGACGGTGAAAGCCTCTCTCTGCAGGAAGTGCGCACCTTCACGCCCGGCAACCCGGTGGCGCTCATGCCGGAGGCCGACGCTCGGGAAACTCCCACGACGAAAACCAGAAGGAAGGAGCCAACCGTTGTCGGCCAATCTGAGGACAAGTGTGGAAACCTGATATCCAACAAGGAACGGCGCGAAGCAATCATCAATCAACGGATAGTCGCCGGCATGACACAACAGGACGTCGAGAGCGCCCTGGGCAAGCCGGACAAGATCAGTATCAGGAATTCCGCAACGAGCTACCGCTACGAGCTCAAGCGAGGTCGCAGCGCACACGTGGAGTTCGATGAGAAAGGATGTACCAAGGAAAAAGCCAAATCCCAGACGGCAAAAAGCCCGCGTTAAACGCGGGCTTTTTGGTGTTTGGTGCACTCGACAGGATTCGAACCTGTGACCGCTCGGTTCGTAGCCGAGTACTCTATCCAGCTGAGCTACGAGTGCATTTGTGTTTTTATACCAGATCACAACTGGTTGAAGCCAAGTCATTCGCATTGCTGCAAACAACTCTTAAATGGTGCACTCGACAGGATTCGAACCTGTGACCGCTCGGTTCGTAGCCGAGTACTCTATCCAGCTGAGCTACGAGTGCATTTGTTGCCGCGCATTATAGGCCGTCTAATCTCTATGTAAAGCACTTTTTCTAGTAATTTCAAACACTTACCGAAAAAGCTAGATTACAACGTACTACGCAAATAATGGCGGAGAACGGGGGATTCGAACCCCCGACACCCTTTTGAGGTGTACTCCCTTAGCAGGGGAGCGCCTTCGGCCACTCGGCCAGCTCTCCGCAACACGGGGCGTATATTAACCAGCTTCTTCCCCGTTTGCAAACATAAAAAACGATAAAAATTAATGGCTTGGTTCGTCGTCCTTCTCTTTCTTTATCCGCAAGTAGATTTCCTCACGGTGAACCGCAACCTCTTTAGGTGCGTTAACGCCAATACGCACTTGATTTCCTTTGACGCCGAGCACGGTCACGGTGATTTCGCCATCACCAATAATCAGGCTTTCTGCGCACCGACGAGTCAGAATCAGCATACCTTTCTCCTCACGCATTTCATTTCAGGGACAACAGTCTGCAAAAAAAAGGCACTCGACCTACAACCGAAAACGATCGCAGCCCTACATGCCTGAGTATTGACCAGCGCGAGCAAAAGAACAGTTCCTGGGTCGCGCTATTCAAAAAAGACAAAGGACGCGGTCAGACCGCGCCCTTCGGCAAACGCATTACTCGCCTTGGCGAGCTGGTGCGTCCAGTTCGAAAGCCGTGTGCAGGGCGCGCACAGCCAGTTCCAGGTACTTCTCTTCGATCACAACGGAGACTTTGATTTCCGACGTCGAGATCATCTGGATGTTGATGCTTTCTTTCGCCAGGGATTCGAACATGCGGCTGGCCACGCCTGCGTGGGAACGCATGCCGACGCCGACGATCGAGACCTTGGCGATCTTGATGTCCCCCACCACTTCACGGGCACCGATCTCACGCGCGGTGTTTTCCAGCACGGTTTGTGCGGCCTGGAAGTCATTGCGGTGCACGGTGAAGGTGAAGTCGGTGGTGTTATCGTGCGCAACGTTCTGCACGATCATGTCGACTTCGATGTTCGCGGCACTGATCGGGCCGAGAATTTTGAACGCCACGCCCGGGGTGTCTGGCACGCCACGGATGGTCAGCTTGGCTTCATCGCGGTTGAAAGCGATGCCGGAAATGATCGGCTGTTCCATGGTTTCCTCTTCATCAATAGTAATGAGGGTGCCCGGACCCTCCTTGAAGCTGTGCAGTACGCGCAGCGGAACGTTGTACTTGCCGGCGAATTCCACCGCACGGATCTGCAACACCTTGGAACCGAGGCTGGCCATTTCCAGCATCTCTTCGAAGGTAATCTTGTCCAGGCGCTGGGCCACGGACACCACACGCGGGTCGGTGGTGTAGACGCCATCGACATCGGTGTAGATCTGACATTCATCAGCCTTCAAGGCCGCCGCCAGTGCCACGCCGGTGGTGTCGGAACCGCCACGACCGAGGGTGGTGATGTTGCCGTGCTCGTCGACACCCTGGAAACCGGCGACAACCACCACGCGACCTGCCTTCAGATCACCGCGAATCTTCTGGTCATCAATCTGCAAGATACGCGCTTTATTGTGTGCGCTGTCCGTCAGAATCCGCACCTGATTGCCGGTGTACGACACCGCAGGCACGCCGCGCTTGATCAGCGCCATGGCCAACAGTGCAATCGTCACCTGCTCGCCCGTGGAAACGATCACATCCAGCTCACGCGGAACCGGTTGGCCGTCGCCACTGATTTGCTTGGCCAGATCGATCAGACGGTTGGTTTCGCCGCTCATTGCAGACAGGACAACCACCAGGTCATCGCCGGCATCGCGGAATTTCTTAACCTTGTCGGCGACCTGCTCGATTCTCTCGACAGTGCCGACTGAGGTGCCTCCAAATTTCTGTACGATCAAAGCCATTTCAAAGCCGCCTCTGCCCATGAAGGGCGCCCAAATAATCACTCAAACAGCGTTCCGGCCCGCCACTAGACGACGGGGCGGACACCCTGCCTTATAAACCCTGCTCTACAAATGGAACAGTCAGGGCGAGTGCCGCGTCCAGTGCGCCAGCGTCAGTACCACCGCCTTGCGCCATGTCCGGACGACCGCCGCCCTTCCCGCCCACTGCCGCAGCGGCTTGCTTCATCAAATCACCGGCTTTGAGTTGGCCAGTCAGGTCCTTGGTTACGCCTGCAACCAGAACGACCTTTTCCTCATGGACACTGCCGAGCAGGATCACTGCGCGGCCGAGTTTGTTTTTCAGCTGATCGACCAGCGCCAGCAGCGCCTTGGCGTCCTGACCGTCCAGACGCACGGCCAGCACTTTCACGCCTTTGACGTCCAGGGCAGAGGCCGACAGATCGTCGCCCGCTGCGCTGGCCGCCTTGGCTTGCAACTGCTCGAGTTGCTTCTCCAACAGACGGTTGCGCTCCAGCACAGCCGACAGCTTGTCGATCAGGTTGTCGCGGCTGCCCTTGACCAGGCTGGCCGCTTCCTTGAGTTGTTCTTCTGCAGCGTTCAAGTAGGCCAGTGCCGCAGCACCGGTGACTGCCTCGATACGACGCACGCCCGAAGCAACACCGCCTTCGCTGATGATTTTCAGCAGGCCGATGTCGCCGGTACGGTTGGCGTGGATGCCACCGCACAGCTCGACGGAGAAATCACCGCCCATGCTCAGCACGCGCACGTTGTCGCCGTACTTCTCGCCAAACAGCGCCATGGCGCCTTTTTTCTTGGCGGTCTCGATGTCGGTTTCTTCGGTTTCAACGGCGGAGTTCTTGCGAATCTCGGCGTTGACGATGTCTTCCAGGGCCTTCAGTTGCTCAGGCTTGATGGCTTCGAAGTGGCTGAAGTCAAAGCGCAGGCGCTGACTGTCGACCAACGAGCCTTTCTGCTGAACGTGATCGCCCAGCACTTTACGCAACGCGGCGTGCAGCAAGTGAGTGGCCGAGTGGTTCAGCGACGTCGCGTGGCGCACTTCGGCATCAACATGAGTTTCTACCGGCGCACCGATGGTCAGGCTGCCCGACACCAGCACGCCGTGATGCAAGAACGCACCGCCAGTCTTGGTGGTATCGCGCACGTCGAAACGGCTGCTGCCGACTTGCAGATAGCCGCAATCGCCAATCTGGCCGCCGGACTCAGCGTAGAACGGGGTCTGATTGAGAACAATCACGCCCTCTTCGCCTTCACTTAACACGTCGACCGACCGGCCTTCCTTATAGACAGCGACAATTTTGGCCGAACCGCTGGTGGCCTTGTAGCCGGTGAACTCGGTCGCCACGTCAACCTTGACCAACGTGTTGTAGTCCAGGCCGAACGAGCTGGCCGAACGCGCCCGCACACGCTGGGCTTCCATTTCGCGCTCGAAGCCGACTTCGTCGACCGTCAGGTTGCGTTCGCGAGCGATGTCAGCGGTCAAGTCCATCGGAAAACCGTAGGTGTCATACAGCTTGAACACCACGTCGCCCGGCACCACGGTGCCTTTAAGTTCCAGCAGATCCTGCTCGAGAATCTTCAAGCCGTGCTCCAGGGTCTTGGAGAACTGCTCTTCTTCGGCCTTGAGTACGCGCTCGATATTGGCCTGTTGCTGCTTGAGTTCCGGGAAGGCTTCGCCCATCTCGGCCACCAGCGCCGCGACGATCTTGTAGAAGAAGCTACCGGTCGCGCCCAGCTTGTTACCGTGACGGCATGCCCGACGAATGATCCGGCGCAGTACATAGCCGCGGCCTTCGTTGGACGGCAATACGCCGTCGGCAATCAGGAAACCGCACGAACGGATGTGGTCGGAGACAACCTTGAGCGAAGACTGGTCGTCGTTGCTGCAGCCAATCGCCTTGGCCGAAGCGCTCAGCAGGTTCTTGAACAGATCGATTTCATAGTTGGAGTGAACATGCTGCATCACCGCACTGATCCGCTCCAGGCCCATGCCGGTGTCTACCGACGGCGCTGGCAGCGGATGCAACACGCCATCGGCGGTACGGTTGAACTGCATGAACACGTTGTTCCAGATCTCGATGTAACGGTCGCCATCTTCTTCCGGCGAACCCGGTGGGCCGCCCCAGATGTGGTCGCCGTGATCGTAGAAAATCTCGGTGCAAGGGCCGCACGGGCCGGTATCGCCCATGGTCCAGAAGTTGTCGGACGCGTACGGCGCGCCTTTGTTGTCGCCGATGCGAATCATGCGCTCGACTGGCACACCGATTTGTTTGGTCCAGATGTCATAGGCCTCGTCATCCGAGGCATAAACCGTTACCCAAAGTTTTTCCTTGGGCAGTTCCAGGACACCGGTCAGGAAGGTCCAGGCGTAGGTGATCGCGTCGTGCTTGAAATAATCGCCGAAGCTGAAGTTACCCAGCATTTCGAAAAACGTGTGGTGACGAGCGGTATAACCGACGTTTTCCAGGTCGCTGTTCTTGCCACCGGCGCGCACGCATTTCTGACTGCTTGTCGCACGGGTGTACGCGCGCTTTTCCTGGCCCAGGAAGCAGTCCTTGAACTGGTTCATCCCCGCGTTAGTGAACAGCAGGGTTGGGTCGTTGCCCGGAATCAAAGAGCTGGAGGCTACACGGGTGTGGCCTTGCTCTTCGAAGAAGCGAAGGAAGGCTTCACGGATTTCTGCGCTTTTCATTAGGTTCTTCCACGGAGGCTGCGGCCAAAGGCCTGTGCGAAACGTCAACAGACGAAGCGACGGCAAAGGGCCGCATTATATCGGCCCAGCGCGCGGGGTACAGCGTGTTTATACGATAGAAACAGTCAATTGGACCGCCAAGGCGATCAGTTGCGAGAAAAGTCGACGAATGTCGCCACAACTTGCTCGATTTGAGCGCGACTGACGTCCATGTGCGTGACCATCCGAAGGCGTCCGGCAGCGCTCAGCTTAATGCCACGCTCGGCCGCAAAGGCCTTGATCGCCTCGGCCTTGTCGCCCATTTGCACATAAACCATGTTGGTCTGCACCGGCTCGACGTCGTAACCGGCCTTTTGCAGTCCGTCAGCCAGAAATTGCGCATTGGCGTGATCGTCGGCCAGACGCTGAACGTTGTTATCCAGCGCATAGAGCCCCGCCGCCGCCAAAAGACCGGCCTGGCGCATGCCGCCGCCGACCATCTTGCGCAGGCGGCGAGCCTTGCCGATCAACTCTGCCGAGCCGCACAACACCGAACCGATCGGCGCGCCCAGGCCTTTGGACAGGCAGACCGAGACCGAATCGAAGTGCTGTGTAATCTCGCGGGCATCAACCCCCAACTTGACGGCCGCGTTGTAGAGCCGGGCGCCGTCAAGGTGCAGCTGCAAGCCATGTTCACGGGTAAAGCTGCGTGCCCGGGCAAGATACTCCAGCGGCAGGACTTTGCCCTGCATGGTGTTTTCCAGCGCCAACAACCGCGTGCGGGCGAAATGGAAGTCGTCCGGCTTGATCGCGGCGGCGACGTGCGCCAGGTCCAGCGAGCCGTCGGCCTGCACTTCCAGCGGCTGCGGCTGGATCGAACCGAGCACCGCCGCGCCGCCACCTTCGTACTTATACGTGTGCGCTTGCTGGCCGACGATGTATTCGTCACCCCGTTCGCAATGAGCCATCAGGCCCAGCAAGTTGCTCATGGTGCCGGTCGGCACGAACAACGCAGCGGCAAAACCCAACCGTTTTGCCAATTCCGCTTCCAGGCGATTGACCGTCGGATCTTCACCATAGACGTCGTCACCGGTGGCCGCACTGGCCATCGCGTCGAGCATCCCGGCGGTCGGTTGGGTGACGGTGTCGCTGCGTAGATCGATAACGCTCATGAATCGGGCCTCGGTAAGCAGGGGAAATCCCTTTCAGGTAGGAATTACTGCGGCCATGACAACGATTAATCAACCCCAGGCGAATGAAAAGACCCGTCAAGTGAGCGAAAAAGTCGATAGCAATCATCAGATAGCCGCAATGCACAGGCACGAAATATGTGTTAAAAACGCTGCGCCGCCAAACAATCTGGCGGCAAAACGTTCTCAGGGCGGGGTGCAACTCCCCACCGGCGGTAATTGCGCGCAATGCGCATAGCCCGCGAGCGCTTGGTGACAGACACGGCTTCGGCGGTGTCTGGCGGCAAGGTCAGCAGACCCGGTGTGATCCCGGGGCCGACGGTCATAGTCCGGATGAAGAGAGAACGGGATTGGCGCCAAAGGGCCGTCCGCGGGCATTCGTGCGAGCGTGCGTACCCTTAAATCCCATTCGATTCATATGCCCTGTTTTTTACATAAACAGGAGTCAGAACATGCAACCCACCGCAATCGATAGCAAAAGCAAAAACCATCAGGGCGAGCGCGTTGCGTTCATCCAGGCCTGCTGGCACAAGGAAATCGTCGACCAGAGCCGTAAGGGCTTCGTTGCCGAAATGATTGCCCAGGGGTATCAGGAATCGGAGATCGATTTCTTCGAAGTCGGCGGCGCCTTTGAAATTCCACTGCACGCCAAGCTGCTGGCCAAGTCCGGCCGTTATGCCGGCATCGTCGCTGCGGGCCTGGTGGTCGACGGCGGCATCTACCGTCACGAATTCGTCGCCCAGTCGGTGATCAGCGGGCTGATGCAGGTTCAGCTGGAAACCGAAGTGCCGGTGTTCTCGGTGGTTTTAACCCCGCACCACTTCCATGCCGGCGAAGAACATCAGAAGTTCTTCTTCGAGCATTTTGTGCATAAAGGCCAGGAAGCGGCGAAGACCTGCGCGGATACGCTGCACAAGATGCGTGCGTTGCGTCGCAGCGAGCCACGCGCGGTAGCCGTCTAAACACCGAGCCAGCCCCCGTAGGAGCGAGGCTTGCCCGCGAAGGCGATTTCATCATCAACATTGATGTTGAATTTAAAATCGCTTTCGCGGGCAAGCCTCGCTCCTACAGGGGACCACTGCGTCTGTTATGCCAGGTTTTCGTCGGTGGCGGGCACGATCAGGATGCCGGCACGCAGGCCGTTTTTGACCTTGGGGTTCGGGAAAATGATCCGGGCGCCCTTCTCTTCGATGATCCAGCGGGTCTGGGCAATGTCTTCGGCCAGCACATAACCCACTTCCAATTCCGAAAAGTTCTCGATGTCCGCCGGCAAGTGCAGGCGGAAGCTATCGCTGTGCTTGATGATTTCCCGCGCCACGCTGAACAACTGCAAACCGTCCAGGGCTTCGTCGGTCACCGCAGGCTCGGTGCCTTCGATGATCTGCTGGAGGCGGGTCTCAAGCAGCGAGACGTTAACCCCGTCGTTCTGCCCGAACGGCCGCGCCTTGCCCAGCTCAAGGGTGAAAGACTCGGCACCGAGCTTGTCGTAGGTGTAGGAGCTGAACACGATCGACGGCTTGTTCTGCAACAGCACCGCTTCCATGCCGGCAGCACGCAAGCGGGCCAGCTCCAGGCGCGAATGCTGGCGCCCCTCTTTCCAGGGATACAACGCGAACTGCTCGATTTTCGAGCCACGAATCGCGGTGTGCAGGTCGTAATGCAGACGGCTACGGTCCGGCAGGCTGAAGAAACTCGCCGCCAGCCGCTCAAGCTCACAAGCGCGCAAGGCTTCGGAGCCGCTGCTTTGTTCGTGACGGCCGTTGAACAGCCGATTGACGTCCTGCTCGATGAAGCGATCGCCTTTGCGAATCGCTTCCGGGTTGCCGAACAGGAACAGAATACGTGCGCGCGGTTTCAAGTCGCCGCGGGCGATGTCATGCAACAGGCGATCGAGCAGCTCGATCGGCGCTGTTTCATTGCCGTGGATTCCCGCTGACAGCAGCAAGTCCAGGCCATTGTCGCGAGCTTCAGGCGGCCGGACTTCCAGCGCACCTTCGCTCAACCAGCGCATGCGCACGCCTTCGACAGTCAGTTGAGTCTTCTCCGCCGGTTCGCGGCCGGCGAGGGTCAGTTCAAGCAGTTTGCCGAGGGCGAGCATAGAGCGGTTTCCTTAGTGGTCGTGTGCGCAATCCGGGCCGTGCACATGGTCTTCGTCGCCGACTTCAGCCGGTTCCATTTCCAGTTGCAGACTTACCAGATTAGTCGCCAATGGGCGCAGCAGCAGGTTTGCGTATTCAGCATCACCTTCTTCAACGTCCACGCCGATCAGCAACTGGCCACGGCCGTCCTGCTGGATCCACAGCTCTTTGCCTTGCCACAGGACCGCGACGCGGGTGCAGGAAGTTTCCAGTTGCGTGCCGTCGGTGTCTTCAAGGATCAGCTGCAGGGTATCGCTCATGTTTTTTACGCTCTCGACGTTCAATTGATCTGGAAAGGATAAACCGCGCCCAGTTTAAGGATTTGCGTCAGTTCATCCAGTGCCGTCCGGCACTCAAGCAGCAATTGCGGGTCCGCGAGATCGTTTTCGGTCATGCGGTCGCGGTAGTGCTTGTCGACCCATTCGGTCAGCGTGCCGTACAACGGTGCCGTCATGATAACCCCTGGGTTGACCGCCGCCAGTTCGGTTTCATTCAGGGCGACACGCAACCGCAGGCAAGCCGGGCCACCGCCGTTCTGCATGCTTTGTTTCAGGTCGAAAACTTTCACTTCGCGGATCAGGCCGCCGGAGCTGGTCAAACCTTGCAGGTATTGCCACACGCGTTCGTTGCCACGGCACTCTTCCGGCACGATCAACAGCATCGAACCGTCAGAACGCGTCAGCAGCTGGCTATTGAACAGGTAGGAACGAACGGCGTCTTCGACGGTGACGGCAGAACGCGGTACGCAGATTGACTGGAATTTCCCACCGACTTTTGCGAGTTTGCCCTGCAATTCAGCGAGCATTTGCTCGGTGTCGAGGAATGCGTCCTCGTGATAGAACAGCACCTCGCCGTTACCCACCGCGATCACGTCGTTGTGGAACACGCCCTGATCGATCACCGAAGGGTTCTGCTGGGCGTAGACCACGCCGTCATCGCTCAAGCCGTGCAGGCGAACAACCGCTTGTGAGGCTTCAAGAGTCTGACGCGCCGGGTACTTCTGTGGTGCCGGGTAGCGGTTATCGAACGCGCTGCGACCGAACACGAAAAACTCGACGCCGGCTTCACCGTATTCACGGCAGAAACGCGTGTGGTTGGCCGCACCTTCGTCACCGAACTGCGCCACCGCCGGCAACGCGGCGTGGTGAGCGAAGTGCGTCTGGTCAGCGAACATCGCCCCCAGCACGCGGCTGGTGGTCGGGTGTTCGATGCTGCGGTGGTACTTGCAATTGAGGTTGGCTGCGGTGAAATGCACGCGACCATCGGCGGTGTCGGCACTCGGGCTGACCGTGGCGGCGTTGGCCACCCACATGCTCGACGCCGAGCAACTGGCGACCAGCAAAGGCATCGCCTCTTTGGCGGCTTTCTCGATCACTTGCGCGTCGGTGCCGCTGAAGCCCAGTCGGCGCAGGGCGGCGATGTCAGGACGCTCCTGGGGTGCCAGAACGCCTTGCTGAAAGCCCATTTCCATCAGCGCTTTCATTTTCGCCAGGCCTTGCAGCGCAGCTTCCTTCGGGTTCGAAGACTGCTGGCTGTTGCTCTGGGACGCGACGTTGCCGTAGGACAGGCCGCCGTAGTTATGGGTCGGCCCCACTAGACCGTCAAAATTGACTTCATAGGATTTCATCAGCGAGGCTCCACGAGAATCTGTTGTTATAGGCATCTGGTAACTATTCAGTAAGACCGGGTTGTGGCCTTCGCGGGCTAGCCTCGCTCCTACAGGTTTTGCGTAACCTTTATAGGAGGGAGGCTTGCCCGCGAAAGCGGTCTTACGACATGCGCACGCCTGGGGTCAGCGCGGTCGGCAAGGTCAGGCTCGGGGTTTCCAGCGACGCCACCGGGTACGCGCAATAATCTGCGGCGTAGTAGGCGCTGGCGCGGTGGTTGCCCGAGGCGCCGACGCCGCCGAATGGCGCGCTGCTCGCAGCACCGGTCAGCTGTTTGTTCCAGTTCACAATGCCGGCACGGCTTTCCAGCCAGAACTGCTGATAACGCGCTTCGGAATCCGACAGCAAACCAGCCGCCAGCCCATAGTCAGTGTCGTTGGCTTCAGCAATTGCTGCTTCAAAATCAGCGTAGCGGATCACTTGCAGCAACGGACCAAACAGCTCCTCGTCAGGACGATCGGCGACGCCCGTCACGTCCAGGATGCCCGGTGTCAGCAACGCGGCTTGCGCCTGAGGCTGAGTCATTTCCAGCAGCGCCACAGCGCCATTGGCCAGCAGGTGTTCTTGCGCATCCATCAGCGCTTTCGCAGCACCGAGAGAAATCACCGAGCCCATGAACGGTGCCGGTTGCTGATCAAACGCACCGACTTCAATCGTCGAACTGACCGCCACCAGACGCGCCAGCAACGTATCGCCCCAGGCGCCCTGCGGCACCAGCAAGCGGCGGGCACAGGTGCAACGCTGACCGGCGGAAATGAA
This sequence comes from Pseudomonas sp. LBUM1669, assembly GCF_059695705.1. Taxonomy (NCBI): domain Bacteria; kingdom Pseudomonadati; phylum Pseudomonadota; class Gammaproteobacteria; order Pseudomonadales; family Pseudomonadaceae; genus Pseudomonas; species Pseudomonas sp. LBUM1669. The sequence continues at coordinate 4,774,777 of NZ_CP166784.1, forward strand.
TGCAGACTGGATGATGGTGTAAACGGCAGCATCGAGGTCTGCGACCTGATCCACCACCAGCGGGTTGTTACCGCCCATCTCCAGCGCGAGGATCTTGTCCGGACGACCGGCGAATTGCTGATGCAGGTGATTGCCGGTGCGACTCGAACCGGTGAAGAACAGACCGTCGATGCCCGGGTTCGCCGCCAGGGCGATACCGGTTTCGCGAGCGCCTTGCAGCAGGTTCAACACGCCCGCTGGCAGACCCGCTTCGATCCAGCATTTAACCGTCAGTTCGGCGACTTTCGGGGTCAATTCGCTGGGCTTGAACAGCACGCTGTTACCGGCCAACAGTGCCGGCACGATGTGACCGTTCGGCAAATGACCCGGGAAGTTGTAAGGCCCGAACACCGCCACCACGCCGTGCGGCTTGTGGCGCAACACGGCGGTGGCGTCGCCCAGCGGGCCGCTCTTCTCGCCGGTACGTTCGCGGTAGCTCTGCACCGAGATCGCAATCTTGTTGACCATGCTGGTCACTTCAGTTGCTGCTTCCCACAACGGCTTGCCGGTTTCCTCACCAATGGTGCGGGCCAGTTCGTCAGCGTTGTTCTTCAGCGCAGCAGCAAAAGCTTCCAGCACGCTGATGCGCTCGTCCAGGGTGCGACGGGCCCAGCCCGGGAACGCCTGACGAGCCGCTTGCACGGCCGACTCAACCTGAGCGGCGGTCGCGCCTTCGCCGGTCCACAGCACTTGCTGGGTCACCGGGTTCAGCGACTGGAAGGCTTCGCCCTGACCGGCCAGCCATTCACCTGCGATGTATAGCGAATTCATTATTTCGACTCCCTGGCAGCAGACAACGGAACGGCGCGCACTTGATCGCCGGCGTTGAGTTGAAGACGTTTGGCGGTCAGCGGATCAACGACCAGCGTGCCGGCGGCGAAGCGTGCTGGTGCGGCAGTGATCCGGCAGTCTTCGCGCTTGCGGTTGTGAATCAGGAACGGTGTAGCGTCATCACCCGGTGTGCCGATGGCCAACACCAGTGCCTGGCTGTCGCGCACTGCGCGGATCTTGCTGGTTTCGCACTCGACCGCAGGGCCGGCGTCGAAGATGTCGACGTAGCCTTGGTAGCTGAAACCTTCGCTCTTGAGCATGGCCAGCGCCGGCTCGGTGTCCGGGTGAACCTGACCGATGACGTTGCGGGCGTCTGGCGAGAGAAAGCAGGTGTACAGCGGGAATTTCGGCATCAGTTCGGCGATGAACGCCTTGTTGCCCACGCCGGTCAGGTAATCGGCCTGGCTGAATTCCATCTTGAAAAAGTGACGGCCCAGGCTCTCCCAGAATGGCGAGCGCCCGGCTTCGTCGGACACGCCGCGCATCTCGGCAATGATCTTGTTGCCAAACAGCTGCGAGAACTCAGCGATGAACAGCATCCGCGCCTTGGCCAGCATGCGGCCGTTGAGGCCTGTGCGGTAATCGGCGTGGAGGAACAGCGAGCACAATTCAGAGTTGCCGGTCAGGTCGTTGGCCAGGAACAGCGTCGGGATCTCGCGGTAGATGTTCAGCTCTTGCGAGGCGCTGACCGTCAGGCCGACCCGGAAGTTGTACCAAGGCTCACGCAGGCCGACAGCGCCGGCGATGGCGGAAATGCCCACCACGCGGCCGTCGTCGTCTTCGAGCACGAACAGGTAGTCTGCATCGCCCCGCCCGGCTTCACCGCGAAAGGTCTTCTCGGCCCAGCCGACCCGATGGGCCAGACGTTCTTCGTTGGCCGGCAAGGTGGTCAGGCCGGTGCCGGTGCTGCGGGCCAGGTCGATCAGAGCGGGTAAATCGCTGCTGCGTACAGGACGAACGATCATGCTATCTCCTCAAACGGGCCGCTTGCGCCACCCGCGAAACTTCGCTGCTTTCTAAACACTCAAGCAGTCGTTAAACCGCCACCAGGCGCACGCTGGCACCTTCACCGACGCCCAGGGCTTCGGCCGCTTCCAGATTCAGGGTCACGGGTTTGCCCGGCGCGTAATCGAGCTCGAGCAATACGGCGCGGTAATCCTGCAACTGGGCGTTGGCCACCAGGTACTGACGACCGACGCCTTTGACCGCCTCGCCGATTTTCACCGGCACCACACGGCTCTGCGCGATCGAACGGATCCCGGAGACGCGGGCATGCAACGTCGGGCCGCCGTCGAAAATGTCGATGTAGTGATCGGTCTCGAAGCCTTCGCGCATCAGGATGTCGAAGGTGATCTGCGCGCGCGGATGCACCTGGCCCATCGCTTCTTGAGCGGTGTCCGGCAGCAAAGGCACGTAGATCGGATAATGCGGCATCAGTTCGGCGAGGAAGGTCCGGCTTTTCAGGCCGCACAGACGCTCGGCTTCGGCGTAGTTGAGGTCGAAGAAGTTGCGACCGATGGCGTCCCAGAACGGCGAATCGCCATTTTCGTCGCTGTAACCGACGATCTCGGTCACCACGGAATCGGCAAAACGCTCCGGATGGCTGGCGACGAACAGCAAGCGACCACGGGAGTTGAGCTCGGCCCAAGGCGAACCCACCAGCTCACGCTGCACGTAGAAACTGGTCAGCAAGCTGTTGCCGGTCAGATCGTGGCACTGCGAGAGCACGTGAATCTTGTTATGAATCTTCAGCTCGCGGGAGGCGTGCACAAAGGTTTCATTGCGAAAGCTGTAGAACGGCTCGGAATAACCGGCGGAGGCAACGATTGCAGAGCAACCGACCAATTTGCCGGTGACCGAATCTTCGAGGACGAAGAAATAGCTCTCTTCACCGTTGAAGCTGACTTCAGCGGAAAACGAGGCTTCGCTTGCCGCGATCTTGTCGCTCAGGCGTTCAACGTCATCCGGCAAGGAAGTGACACCAATCGGGCTGTCCGCAGCCAGACGCTGTACCTCGCCCAGATCAGCCATTTGCGCGGGGCGCATCACCAGCATGGTGTCACTCCTTTCTCGTAACTCTTTTGGGGGAAATAAGCCGGCCCCTGGTAGGAGCGAGGCTTGCCCGCGAAGGCGGCGTGTCAGCCGATGATGATGGTGGCTGACACGCCGCCTTCGCGGGCAAGCATCGCTCCTACAGAAGAGCGGGTCCGGCATAAAAATTGGGTTCGACGCCCGGAAAGCCCGGCGCCGAAGGGTCTATCAGGCTTGCGTCAGCTTGGCCGCAGCGCGCTCGAAACGATCCAGGCCAGCATCGATATCGGCGTCTTCAACCACCAGGCTTGGCGCGAAACGAATCACGTCAGGGCCGGCTTGCAGAATCATCAGGCCTTCACGCTCGGCGGCGTTGAAGATGTCTTTGGCCTTGCCTTTCCAGGCATCGCTCAGCACGCAACCGATCAACAGGCCCAGGCCACGCACCTGAGTGAACAGGCCGTATTTCTCGCCGATCTGCTCCAGACGGGCCTTGAACTTGTCGTGCTTGGCGTTGACACCGCTCAGCACTTCAGGGGTATTGATCACGTCGATGACGGCTTCAGCGACAGCGCACGCCAGCGGGTTGCCGCCGTAAGTGGTGCCGTGAGTGCCAACGACCAAGTGTTTGGCCAGGTCTTCGGTAGTCAGCATCGCCGCGATCGGAAAACCGCCGCCCAGGCTCTTGGCGCTGGTCAGGATGTCCGGGGTCACGCCGTAATGCTGATAGGCAAACAATTTGCCGCTGCGGCCCATACCGGTTTGCACTTCATCGAACACCAGCAGCGCGTTGTGCTCGGAGCACAGCTCGCGGGCGCCTTGCAGGTAAGCCAGTTCGGCCGGCAAGACGCCGCCTTCGCCCTGGATCGGCTCCAGCACCACGGCACAGGTCTTATCCGAAACAGCCGCTTTCAAAGCCGCCAGATCGTTATAAGGAACGTGGGTGATACCGGTAATTTTAGGACCGAAGCCGTCGGAGTACTTCGACTGACCACCAACGTTCACGGTGAACAGGGTACGGCCGTGGAAGCTGTTGAGCGCGGCGATGATTTCGTACTTCTCGCTGCCGTAACGATCGAACGCGACGCGACGGGCCAGCTTGAAGGCGGCCTCGTTAGCTTCGGCGCCGGAGTTGCAGAAGAACACGCGTTCGGCAAAGGTCGCGTCGATCAGCTTACGCGCCAGGCGCAACGCCGGCTCATTGGTGAACACGTTGGACACGTGCCACAGCTTGTTCGCCTGCTCGGTCAAGGCACCGACCAGCGCCGGGTGCGCGTGGCCCAATACGTTAACGGCAATCCCGCCGGCGAAGTCGATCAGCTCGCGGCCAGACTGGTCCCAGACACGGGAACCGGCGCCACGCACAGGAATGAATGCGGCAGGCGCGTAGTTGGGAACCATTACCTGGTCGAAATCGGCGCGTTCTACCGCAGCGTGCTCAACGGACATCGGAGTCTCCTGAAGAGGAACACTCGCCGGAAACTGGCGAGCGATGGGGGGATTGTAAGGACAGTTTTCAGCCCGGCCTTGTCGCCAAGCGACAACTTCTTATAGCGCAAACCCCGGTTTCAGCCGGGTTTACGGCAATGCGACATATAGGGTCGCAAAGGCGCAGTTTAAACCGCCGGCACAGGTTATAGGCAGGCTTGTCCAGTGGTGCGGTAAATATGTACCGCACCAGACCCGTCATCGTCTGTTTTGCTGGCGACTCATCCAAACGCTAAGGGAATAGCGCATGAGTCGACACGAAAACGATCGCCCCTCTAATGCCACCGGCAATGAATCCGCCACGCAGCCGGACGATCACTACCATCACCTGTTCAACAATCTGCCGACCTGGGTATTGGAAGCATCGGCCACCACACGAGATGCCCTCAAAACCGCCTCGCTTGCCACGCCGCACTGGCACAGCACCGCGACATCCCTGCAACACCAGTCGCTGAAAAAGCTCAGTCAGGAACACTGGACCCAGCGAAATCGCCTGGACTCAACGCTGTCGAAACTGCAAAGCGCACGCGCCTTCGCCGAACCTCTTCTAAGCGAAGCCTTGAAAACCCGATTTGATCTGGAACTGGACGTCAACACCACTTTCCTGCGCCTGTACATCCCGCAAACAGTGCCCTGGTTCGCAATCAAGACGGGCGCCGCACGCACCTGGACCGTGTCGCTGCTCGACGCCGCCCTGCATAACTTCCAGGAATCGGAAATGGCGGCTGATGCTTACGAGCCCGCCTCGACGTTCATTACCGAACCATCGCCCGCAGGGCAGTTCGATACGCTGCCGGCGATCAAACAGAAACTGACCGTCGCAGCCTTTGTGCGGCTGTGCCGGGAACTGGACATCGGCGCCCGGTACAACACGTACCTCAAAGACAACCTGGGGCTGACCAACCCGGTGGCTGGCGCGGTGTTGAAAGCGAAGGTGATCAGCTCGCACAAAACGGCACTCAAAGCGGCGCTGCAAATGGCCCATATCCGCAAGGATATTCCAGAGGATGCCTATCACTCGATCCTGCGCCTTGTGGAAGGACGTTCGGGGGCGCGCCTCAATGGCCAACCGCTGTACGGCCATGACCTGACCATCATGTCCTCCTCCCTGACCGGGATTGTCATTTTCGCAGCGAGCCTGGAGCGCGCACGCAAGGGAACGCGGATCATCGCCTACATTCCCGACGATCCCGAGCATCCGCTCAAGGAATACCCGAACACCCTGGCGTTCATGAACGAGCTGACCCGCAAGCTGCGCGCATCGGCCTACCAGACATTTTTCAGCCGCTTCGTCGAGCATAAGGAAAGGGGGCATTTTTTCGCGGATCTCAACCGCCGCCTCCAGCGCGTGACCTGGCACCAGCACATGCGTGGCGACCCACTGCCGAGCTGGCGTGAAACGCCCATCGACAGGCCCAACCTGCGGTTCTCGATGACGCCGTTCAACGCGGACCTGTGGAATCTTCTCTATCAGCGACAACTGAACAAGATCCTCAACGATGCCAGCACGCTGGCCGTCTCCACCGCCTCTGCCGACCGAAACGCACGATGGGCATCGTGGGACGCCTTCAGCAAAGTGGCATCGATACTCCTTGAAATCGCGACGTTCGTGGCATTGCCGTTCGTCCCGCTTCTGGGCGAAGTGATGCTGGGTTACATGGCCTACCAGTTACTCGATGAAACCTTCGAAGGCATTGTGGAGTTGGCCGAAGGACTGAAAAAAGAGGCCGTCGGGCATCTGATCGCACTCGCTGAAACAGTAGTTGAGGTGGGTACATTCGCGGTGGGTGGTGTGATCGCTGCAGGCGCCTTCAGCCGCTTGCTTTCGCGCGAAGCGGTCGCGCTGGTCGACCCGCTCAAACCCGTCGCAACACCGAAAGGAAAAGTCCGCTACTGGAAGCAGGATCTAACCCCTTACGAACACGCACAGAGCCTGCCCGAAGGCGCAAAACCCGATCAGCTTGGCCTGTATCGCCACGGGGGCAAGACGCTGCTGCCCCTGGAAGGAAAACTGTATGCCGTGAAACCCGACGGCACATCCGGCGCGTTTCAGATCGAGCACCCAACCCGCGCCGATGCTTATCAGCCTTCTTTACTGCACAACAACCACGGCGCCTGGCACACCGAGCTGGAGCAACCGCTGGAGTGGGATCGGGAAACGGTCATGCGTCGTCTCGGCGAGGATGTCGAGTCGTTCAGCAACGCCGAGCGCGAGCAGGTCCTGCGGGTCAGCGGTTTTCACGACAACGCCGTGCGCGAGATGCATGCCGAACATTACCGCCCACCTTCGCTGCTGACCGACACGATCAAGCGCTTCAAGATCAACCGGGACATCGACACCTTTATCGAGCAGATCGGCAGTGATCAACCCGAGCACTATCGAAAGGCCGATGTGACCCTGCAACATCAGCTGCTGAGCGGCTACGACGCCTGGCCTGTCGACACGCCGATGCCGACCCCGCAAGCCCAAACATCAGCCTTCAGACAGCGGACCGCCGAACTCACCCGCAATTACCGCAGATCGCTGTTCGATCTACGCTATCGCGAACTGGAAAAAACCGATGACCTGCAAGTCCAGCGGCTGCTCGATGACGTAAAGGGATTACCCACCGATATCGCAGAGGAACTGGTGAGCAACGCGTCCGGCACCGAACTGAAGCAGCTGCACTCCGGCCGCACACCCCAGCGACTCAAGGATGCTGCGCTCAAAGCCATGGAAGCCGTGCGCGCGACCCGGGCCAGTGAAGGCTTTTATTCCGAAGCGCTGGACACCACCGACACCCACCGACTGGCCTTGCAAAGCCTGAACTCACTGCCCGATTTACCAGCCGAGTTGCGTATCGAAGTGCGGGACTACTCGGCCGAGGGGACGTTACGCGACAGCATTGGACAGCCCGATGCGCCGATTCAGAAAATACTGATTCGCGCTGAAGACGGGACTTACCAGGTTCACCAAGACGATGGTTCGACGCCGGGGGATTTTTATCAGGCCCTGTTCCGGGCGCTGCCGGATGCGCAACGCAATAAGCTGAACCCTTCGATCGCAGACGCCCGGGCACTTAAACAGCGCATCGCCGAACACGCGCTGGAGCAACCGGGTTTACGCAGGCTGTTCGCAAAAAATCCCCATCGAAAACCGTTCTATGACCCGACCACGATGCGCCTGCCCGGTGGTGCCGAGGGCTACAGTCGAATCAACCGCGAGACACCGACGCTCAACGACCGGGTTCGCGAGGTTTACCCCAACCTGCCTCCGGAAGAAATGCAGTCCATTGTTCAGGGACTGCAACTTCATCCCGATGGTGCTCGCGTAGAACTTTCACGTTTGAGGAGGGAGTTGGCCCGACTGCATCAGGACCTGCGTGCCTGGGTCAGTGACTCACCCACTGCCCATCCTGAAACCGGGAACCCACTCAGCGAGCTGGAGCAACAAGCCGAGCGAAACAATCGCCGCTTGCTGGCCCGGGAAGTCCAGCGTAGCTGGCGCCGACAGTCCAACCGGGATTTCGACACACCGGAGGGCGTGACCCAATATGTGCTCAGGTTTGCAGAGCCGATCCTCGGCGACTTGCCGTCACTGAATGCCGACTTCAGCCATGTGTCGCTGCTGTCCCTGGAAGGTACCCGCAGCGCGCAGGACATTCCCGCGTTTCTACAGGGTTTCAGCGGGCTGCGCCGCCTGGAGTTGCGCCGCTTTTCCCTGGCCACCCTCCCCGACCCCATCAGTCGAATGCCAGACCTTCACGCCTTGGTGTTAAACGATTGCGGCATCACGGTCGACGCCGCCGCTTGGTCGAAACTGACGTCATTGAACAAACTGGCCATGCTGGACCTGTACAAAAATACGTTTGAAACCCTGCCGCGTATCGACACGATGAGCGAACTGGAGCACCTGGACCTGAGCGACACCGGCCTGACAGGGATTCCGGCCAGCCTTCTACAACACCCGAAGCTTGAAACCCTCCTGCTGATGAACAACCGCATCAGCGAGTTGCCTGCCGGGTTATTCGAGAGTTCGCTGTATGACAAGCGCGGCCTGCACCTCACACACAACCCGCTTTCGAACAGCGCCCGAGAATTGATCAAACAACACCACTTCGAGACCGCCTACGACATGGGTGTCTTTGCCCCCGAGGCCGATGTTGATCGGGTCAAGGCGCTGTACCCCAGCATGGAAGTCGAGCAGGCAAGCGAGTTCGTCTACGAATTGCCGGGAAGCCTGGAGGATGGCCGCACCTACCTGACGCGTCTTGAAGAAGAGCTCACCCAACTGAAAAATGATTTGTCTGCCTGGACCGCCGATGTTCCGGACCGGCACCCCGTGACAGGCGAAGCATTCAGCGCCGACCAACTTGCTGCCGAGCACGCCAACCGAGACGAATTCAAGCAGGCGCTTGAGAAGTGCTGGCAGCGTGAGTCTGAACTGGATGATTTCAACGACACACTTGAGCCGACGTTCGAACTCAGGGTTCGTCCGGTCATCAATGGAGAACTGCCGACCCTGAGTGCAGACTTCAGTCATGTTTCCGCGCTGGAGGTGCACAGTGCCCAGGGTGCTACGCGACTCGGGCGTTTCCTCGAATCCTTTTCCAACCTCAAGAGCCTGAGGCTGCGCGAGTGTGACCTTGGTGACATTCCCGATTCGGTCTTCAATATGGGGCGACTGCGCACGCTGTCGCTTCCCGAGTGCCGGGTCAGCCTGTCGGCAGAGACGGCAAGTGCATTGGCGGGAATGGTGCAGCTGGATTACCTCGACCTGGGCTTCAACCCGCTGGGGCGCACGCCGGATCTAAGCCAAATGCCCGAACTGTCGACCGTGCTGCTCAACGACGCCGGCATCACTGACATACCCGATGGCCTGCTTCAGCTGACGGATCTGGACTGGGCCGACCTGAGCATGAATGCGATTACCGAGGTGCCGAGCGACCTGCTGGAATTGCCAGTGGAGGTGGCTGAAAACATCACCTTGAGAGGCAATCCGTTTTCGGAGGAAAGCCTTGCGCGACTGGTCCGCTACTTTGAACTGACCCGTGCGGATTTTGGCGTGGACGAGGTCATCAACCGAGGTGAAATGCAGGTGTCCACCTCAGAGGGTTCCGAGATCGACGAGTAAATCAGCCGCGCTCGGACGGCACCGACGACAACTCGAATGGACTGCTGCTGCGCCGCTGGTTGCGATCTTCCCGCGGCGTGGCGCCGAAGAAGTTGCGGTAGGCGCTGGAGAAGTGCGGCCCCGAAGAAAAGCCACACGACAGGCCGATCTGGATAATCGACTTGCTGGTTTGCATCAACATCTGCCGGGCCTTGTTCAGGCGCAGCTCCAGGTAGTACTGGCTCGGCACGCGGTTGAGGTATTGCTTGAAGATCCGCTCCAGCTGTCGACGGGACACGCACACGTGTTGGGCGATTTCGTCGGTGGTCAGCGGCTCTTCGATGTTGGCTTCCATCAGCAACACCGCCTGGGTGAGCTTTGGATGGCTGGAACCGAGGCGGTTCTGCAGCGGAATGCGCTGGCGTTCACCGCCCTCGCGGATACGCTCGACCACCAGTTCTTCGGAGACGGCACCGGCCAGTTCGGCGCCGTGATCACGGGCCAGCACGGCCAGCAACAGATCGAGAACCGACAGGCCGCCACACGCGGTCAGTCGATCGCGATCCCAATCGAACAGGTGGCTGGTGGCGATCACTTTGGGGAAACGCTCGGCGAAATCGTCCTGCCAGCGCCAATGCACGGCAGCGCGGTAACCGTCGAGCAAACCCAATTGCGCCAACGGGTAGACACCGGCGGACAAACCACCGATCACGCAACCGGCGCGCACCAGTTGTTTCAGCGAACTGCTGAGCGCCGGCGCGAGGGTGGTCGGCGGCTCATCGGCGAGCAGAAACAGTTTCTGGAAGTTTTCGAGCTTGCCGGCCCACGGCTCACCCGGCAATTGCCAGGCGCCTTCGGTCGGCGGTTCGGCCTGCAGAAACGACAATTCGTAGACAACATCCGGATGCACACGCTGGGCAACACGCAAGGCCTCCTCAGCCAGCGCAAGCGTCAGTGCTTTAGTGCTGGGCCAAATCAGGAAACCAATTCGATGGGCAGTCATGGCGGGCAATCCGAAACGAAAACAGTGATGAAGGCATGGGCCAATGCTAGCCCGTAAATGAACGCAAATCTCAAAACCAACAACGATCCCCTGTAGGAGCGAGGCTTGCCCGCGAATGCGGTGCATCAGTCAACATCATGGCTGTCTGAACCACCGCATTCGCGGGCAAGCCTCGCTCCTACAAGGGATCTAGGTCAGCTTCCAGGTTGCGAAGCATGCACTATCCCGGTGCGCAACGGGAGTTCGGTTTACTTCAGGCTGCCCGAGAGAAATTGTTGCAAGCGTTCAGACTGTGGATTGACCAGCACCTCACGCGGGTTGCCGCTTTCTTCGACGACGCCTTTGTGCAGGAACACCAACTGGTTCGACACTTCACGGGCAAAGCCCATTTCGTGCGTCACCACGACCATGGTCCGGCCTTCCAGCGCCAGGGCCTGCATCACCTTCAGTACGTCGCCAACCAGTTCCGGGTCGAGGGCCGACGTCGGTTCGTCGAACAGCATCACCTCAGGTTCCATCGCCAACGCACGGGCAATCGCCACGCGCTGCTGCTCGCCGCCGGACATGTGGCCCGGGTAAGCGTCTTTGCGATGGGCCACGCCCACCTTGTTAAGGTAGTGCTCGGCTTTCTCGCGGGCTTCGGCCTTGGACATGCCCAGCACGTGAACCGGCGCTTCCATGATGTTTTCCAGTGCGGTCATGTGCGACCACAGGTTGAAATGCTGGAACACCATCGACAGGCGCGAACGCATGCGTTGCAGCTGTTTCGGGTCGGCCGCCTTCAGCGCGCCGTCCTTGTTGGCGACCAGTTTCAGCTCTTCGTTGTTGAGCAGAATCTTGCCTGCGTGCGGCTGCTCCAGCAGGTTGATGCAGCGCAGGAAGGTACTTTTGCCGGAGCCACTGGAGCCGATGATGCTGATCACATCGCCAGCCGCCGCTTTCAGGGACACGCCCTTGAGCACTTCGTGACTGCCATAGCGTTTATGCAGGTCTTGGACTTCAAGTTTGTACATGCGGTCGGTTCTCACAAAAACAGTCAGTCAGTCGTTGAGCAAGCGCCCGTGACGCAGCGCTTCGCGCCCCGCCACCTTGGCCAGCCAGAAACCGGGTTGGGCATAACGCAGCCGTTCAATGGCAAACAGCACCCCGGACGTACCAGCACACACCGTGCTGACCCGATCCGATAACGGATCGATCACTTCGAAAATCTCGTCGCCGGCTTCGATCCACTCGCCGGGTTTACGCAAAAAGCTGATCACGCCCGGGTGCGGCGCGAACAGCAATTCGGTGCCTTCGAACGGCAGGCCTTCGCACGCTTCTTGCGCAGGCTTCGGCCATTCGCCGCTGATCAAGCCTTGCTCGGCGAGGAACGCCAGAATGCCTTCGGCGTAAGCCTCGGCGTCTGCGCGACCGGTATCGGCCTGACCACCTAACTCAATGGTAGTCGCCAGGCAGGCCAGCGGAATCTGTGCATCAGGAAACTGACGCGACAAACGCAGCCACGGCAGCGAGCAAGCCTCGTCAAAGGAACTGCCGCCGGAATCTTCCGCCAGCAGCCCCACTTTCACATTCAGGTGCGCGGCCAGCGAGCGCCATTGCGGCCAGTGTTGCGGCAAGGCGTACATGTGCAGCGCCGCTTCGGCATCGCAATGCAAATCCAGCACGACATCAGCGGTGCAAGCGTGGCTGAGCAAGATGCGCTGCATGCCTTGCAACTGGCTCGCCGCCGGAGGCAATGCCGCCAGTGCGTCGCTCATGGCCTGACGGATCAAGCGGATATTGGCGTGAGGATCATCGCCCAGGCGCCCTTCAAGCTCAGCGGCCACTGGCGCGCTCAGCTCGACGAAATCCCGGTTGAAGTTCTTGCCACTGCCCGCCTCGAAACGACCTTGATGGCTGCCTTGCAACAGTTGCCCCAGGCCCAGTGGATTGGCCACCGGCACCAGTTCGATCACACCGTTGAGCAGGCCTTGGGCTTCGAGTTCGGTCAGGCGCTTTTTCAGCTCCCAGGCCGTGCGCATCCCCGGCAATTCATCGGCGTGCAGGCTGGCCTGGATGTAGGCCTTGCGCTCGCCTTTGCCGAAGCGGAACACCGAAATCTGGCGTTCGCTGCCCAGGTGGTTCCACGGCAATGAATGATCGATGCGTTCCATATCAGTGCTTCCGCGGGGCCAGATAGCCCAGCCAGCGGCGCTCGGCCAGTTTGAACAGCTTCACCAGAATGAAGGTCAGGCACAGGTAGAACACGCCAGCCGTGATGTACGCCTCGAACGGCAAGTAGTACTGGGCGTTGACCGTGCGCGCGGCACCGGTGATGTCGATCAGGGTCACGATGGACGCCAGACTGGTGGTCTGCAGCATCATGATCACTTCGTTGCTGTACTGCGGCAGCGCCCGGCGCAGGGCCGACGGCAGCAGGATGCGCTTGTACATTTTGTAGCGCGACATGCCCATCGCCTTGGCGGCTTCGATCTCGCCGTTCGGCGTGGCGCGCAGGCTGCCGGCGATGATTTCAGCGGTGTAGGCGCTGGTGTTGATCGCAAAGGCCAGGCACGCACAGAACGTCGCGCTGGACAGCCACGGCCACAAGAAGCTTTCACGTACCGCTTCAAACTGCGCCAGACCGTAGTAGATCAAGAACAGCTGCACCAGCATCGGCGTGCCGCGGATCACGTAGGTGAAAAGCCAGGCGCTCATGTTCACGACAGCATTCTTCGAGACACGCATCAGGCCAAGTGGCAAAGCCGCCAGCAGACCGAAGAACAGCGACAGCGCGAGCAATTTGAGGGTGGTCACCAGGCCGCCAAAGTACAGCGGCAAGGCCTCCCAAATGACGTTGTAGTCGAAGATCATAGATCAGCCGCCCTTACGCCTACCGAGTAGCGCTTCTCAAGGTGACGCAATGCCAGCAACGAGACACTGGTAATGACCAGGTACATCGCCGCCACTGCGAGGAAGAAGGTGAAAGGCTCGCGGGTGGCATCTGCCGCCTGCTTGGCCTTGAACATCATGTCTTGCAGACCCACCACCGAAATCAGCGCGGTGGCCTTGGTCAGTACCAGCCAGTTGTTGGTGAAACCCGGAATGGCCAGACGGATCATCTGCGGCACCAATACCCGGAAGAACACCTGGAAACTGCTCATGCCGTAGGCCATGCCGGCTTCTGCCTGACCTTTGGGGATCGCCATGAAGGCGCCACGGAAGGTTTCCGACAGGTACGCACCGAAGATGAAGCCCAGGGTGCCGATACCGGCGGCCAGCGGGTTCAGGTCGATGTAATCGTCAAAGCCGAGCATCGGCGCCACGCGATTGAGCAGGTCCTGACCGCCGTAAAAAATCAGCAGGATCAGTACCAGATCGGGAATACCGCGGATTACCGTGGAATACAGGTCGCCCAGCCAGGCCAGCCAGCGAACCGGCGACAGACGCAATGCAACGCCGATCAGGCCCAGAAAGATGGCCAGGACCATGGACGACAAGGCGAGCTGAAGCGTCAGCCATGCGCCATCGAGGATGACAGCCCCGTAGCCTTTCAACATGATTCAGGTCCTCGAATGTTGGGATGAAAAAATGGCGCAAACCTCAGAGATCCTGTTGCTTGCGCCATTTCGGACTTGTCGCCGGGACGTGTTACTTGCCGTAGATGTCGAAGGCGAAGTATTTGTCCTGGATTTGCTTGTACTTGCCGTTCTCGCGAATGGCAGCGATCGCGGTGTTGATCTTGTCTTTCAGCGCGTCGCCCTTGCGAACCGCGATACCCACGCCGTCGCCGAAGTATTTGACGTCGGTGAAGGCCGGGCCAACGAAGGCGAAACCTTTGCCGGCGTCGGTTTTCAGGAAACCGTCATCCAGCAGCGTAGCGTCTGCCACGGTGCCGTCGAGGCGGCCAGCAGCCACGTCGAGGTAGATTTCGTTCTGCGAACCGTAAGGCTTGATCTCGGCACCCAGCGGGGCCAGGACTTCGCGGGCGAAGCGCTCGTGGATCGAACCACGTTGCACGCCGATGTTTTTGCCCTTCAACTCAGTCAGACCTTCGCTGACTTGAGTGCCAGCCTTCATGACCAGGCGAGCCGGGGTGTTGTAGTACTTGTTGGTGAAGTCCACGGATTTCTTGCGGTCTTCAGTGATCGACATGGACGACAGGATCGCGTCGATCTTGCGCACTTTAAGCGCCGGGATCAGACCGTCGAACTCTTGCTCGACCCACACGCACTTGACCTTCATCTCTTCGCACAGGGCGTTGCCGATGTCGTAGTCGAAACCAACGATGCTGCCGTCCGGTGCTTTGGACGCGAACGGAGGGTAAGCCGCTTCGATACCGATTTTCAGAGGTTTTTCATCAGCGAAAGTCGGCAGGGACAGCACGGACAGTGCCAGTGCGCCAAGCAGCACGAGTTTCTTCATCTTGGGACTCCATCGGTAAAGGGCTAAAACGGCAGAGTGAGCGACAGCCCAATATGCGAATGAGTGGAACCGGTAAGCGATGCTGCGTCGTAGGAATCGCGCGCTTTTTTCAACGCGAGCCACAACGAGCGAGTGATCGGCATTCTAACGACAGGCCCGAAGCCGATATTTCTTCAATGCGACAACTAATTACAGAAGCACCGAGAAAGCCGTTTGAGCGCGTTGACAGCCTTGCAAATTCATGCAAGAGCAAAAGACAGTGAACCGATCTACATTGCAAATTGCGGGCCTATTATTGGCAAACCCTTCTAATCCGGCAAGCGCAGCGTTATCTCTTATTTTTTGGCTGGGCTGGAGAGCCCCGGAAATGGGGGTTGGCGTTTCCCAATGCCCCGTCTCGGAGCGCACGGTTACACATTCAGTTACTTGAATAGGGGTGGGTAACAGTGGGAAAGCGCCTACAAGTGAAGCCGATAATTATTGGGCGTTGTTTATGCGGTGTCTGAACGGGCCTCTTCGGGGGCAAGCCTCGCTCCTACGAGGTTTGGTTGATCATTTCATTTGCATACGACGCAGCCCCGTAGGAGCGAGGCTTGCCCGCGAAGAGGCCCGAACTACCCACACAAAAACACCAGACATGAAAAAGCCCCACCCGGCGCAATGCCGGCGGGGCTTCGATGACTCAGGAACGGCGGGTTACGCGACGTTCATGATCTTGTGTTCATCAATCAAATGCTGCACCACACCCGGATCCGACAGGGTCGAAATATCCCCCAACCCATCGTATTCGGCGGTCGCAATCTTGCGCAGAATCCGGCGCATGATCTTGCCCGAACGGGTTTTCGGCAGCCCCGGCGCCCACTGGATCACATCCGGCGAAGCAATCGGGCCAATTTCCTTACGTACCCAGTTTTTCAATTCCAGACGCAGTTGCTCGCTCGGCTCTTCGCCACCAATCAACGTGACGTAGACATAAATGCCCTGCCCTTTGATGTCGTGCGGCACGCCGACCACGGCAGCCTCGGCGACTTTCGGGTGAGCGACCATCGCGCTTTCGATCTCGGCGGTGCCCATGCGGTGGCCGGACACGTTGAGCACGTCGTCCACGCGCCCCGTGATCCAGTAGTAACCGTCTTCGTCGCGACGTGCGCCGTCGCCGGTAAAGTACATGCCACGGAAGGTCTTGAAGTAGGTGTCGACGAAGCGGTCATGGTCGCCGTACAGCGTGCGCGCCTGGCCTGGCCACGAATCGAGAATCACCAGGTTGCCCTCGGCGACGCCTTCGATGATGTTGCCCAGGTTGTCGACCAACGCTGGCACCACACCGAAGAACGGACGTGCCGCCGAACCCGGCTTGAGGGCGTGAGCGCCCGGCAGCGGGCTCATCATGTTGCCGCCGGTTTCGGTCTGCCACCATGTATCGACGATCGGGCAACGGGACTTGCCCACATTCTTGTAGTACCAGTCCCAGGCTTCCGGGTTGATCGGCTCACCCACCGAACCGAGCAGGCGCAAACTGCTGCCATCAGCACCTTCAACAGCGGCTTGACCCGACGCCATCATCGCGCGGATCGCAGTCGGCGCGGTGTAGAGGATGTTGACCTTGTGCTTGTCGACGATCTTCGCCACCCGGGTGATGTCCGGATAGTTCGGCACGCCTTCGAACAGCAGCGTGGTCGCGCCGTTGGCCAATGGGCCGTAGACGATATAGCTGTGGCCAGTGACCCAGCCGACATCGGCGGTGCACCAGTAGATTTCGCCCGGGCGGTAGTCGAACACGCGCTCGTGGGTCATGGCGGCGTAAAGCAGGTAACCGCCAGTGGTGTGCTGCACACCCTTGGGCTTACCGGTGGAACCGGAGGTGTAAAGAATGAACAGCGCTTCTTCGGCGCCCATCTCTTTCGGCGCGCAGACACTGCCCGCCACTTTCATCAGGTCTTCGTACCAGATGTCGCGGTGCTGGTTCCACTTGATGTTGCCACCGGTGCGCTTGCACACGATGACCTTCTGAATGCTGCTGGTTTCCGGGTTGGTCAGCGCGTCGTCGACGTTGGTCTTGAGCGGGATCTTCTTGCCGGCACGAATGCCTTCGTCAGCGGTGATCACCACTTTGGATTTGCAGTCGATGATGCGACCGGCCAGGGCTTCCGGCGAGAAACCACCGAACACCACCGAGTGAATCGCGCCGATCCGGGTGCAGGCCAGCATGGCGACCACGGCTTCGGGGATCATCGGCATATAGATAGTCACCACGTCGCCGCGGTGTACATCCTGGCCGCGCAAGGCGTTGGCGAACTTGCAGACTTGTTCGTGCAGCTCGCGGTAGGTGATGTTGCGACTTTCGGCAGGGTCATCCCCTTCCCAAATGATCGCGACTTGATCGCCGCGCTCGGCCAGATGACGGTCGAGGCAGTTGTAGGAAACGTTCAGGGTGCCGTCGGCGAACCATTTGATGTCGACATGGTGATCGTCGAAGGAGGTCTGTTTCACCGTGGTGAAAGGCTTGATCCAGTCGAGGCGCTTGGCTTGCTCGCGCCAGAAGCCGTCCGGGTTGACGACCGACTGCTGGTACATGGCTTTGTAGGTTGCCTCGTCAGTCAGCGTATTGGCCAGAACCTCGGGACGAACGGGATACAGAGAAGCCGCACTCATCTTTCTTACCTCGGTGGAATAGTTGTTTTTGTATGGCTCCAGTTGTAGCCGGGCCGCGCCTATAGAACCATTCGACGATGGTAGTAACAAGCCCCTACAAATTACCGTGATAAGCCCAGAACACACCTCCCAAACACACCGCAACCCCTGTAGGAGCGAGGCTTGCCCGCGAAAAACGATAACGCGGTCTCCCTGAATAACCCCTCCGCCGAAACCGCCATTTATTCCTTCCTACCACCTTATTCGCTGATTGTTACGAAATCCGTCAAAGGTGTTTATCAAAACCCCACCTATATGAATGCACCCCCCACGCCTAAAATCCGCCTCGCCAACAAGGCAACGTGATTAACCAAGTTGCAGCCCCCACGAAGGCAGTTAATCCAAGACTCTTTAATCAAGCTCCACACGCAACCCCAAAAAGGTTGCGTGACCCCATTCGACCTCTAAAAGGTAAATCTGAAATGAAAGCTTTATTAGTTCTGGCCCTCAGCAGCCTGTGCGCAACCGCCATGGCAGACGAGGTCCCGACTGATGTCGCACAGCAGAAACCAGCCATCGAGGAATACACTTACTCGACTCACTTGGACGTCGCCAAAGTTATCTCCATGAGTGAAGTCCCCAATGTGTGCGAAGTTGTTCCGGTAAAAATGGAATACGACGACTCCCAAGGTCAACGCCACATCCTGCGCTACAGCATCATGGGTAACGGCTGCACCAACGGCTGATCGTGACTGCACCGAATCGGACCCTGTCAGCTGATCGCTAACGGTCGATTCCAGCCCGGCTTCGGCCGGGCTCAGTTGTGTTTTGAAGCGGTGAAACCCCTTGCAAAACACAAGATGTAGTGAAAAACGCAGTTTTTGGCTGTTTTTTGAACAAATTCGATTCAGCGTCAAAATTAACGAAAAAAAATCTGCACCGGCCAAAGCCCTGTAATACCTCGGTTTGCTCCAAAAACCATCCCTTTCGGCCACTCCATGAGCCGATTCGCCGCACCACGCCGGCAAAAATTTCCCTATAATGCCGGCTTAAACGGGCCTGCAATATTCCCTTACAGGGACGAAAAGCCAGTCTGAAGCCCACGCCGAAGTCCTCACCGATTTCTGCGCCTCTCAGAGGCTCTCGGAACCCCGTACAAAATTATGTTTATTTGCCTGCGTGTACCGCTGCAAAAAACGCTATCCAACGCGGCCAGTACGGCCGTGTGAAAAACAACCAATCAGTTTTCACACGGGCATCTGGCCCTCACGCAGGAGACGACACGTCATGCTGAGCTGGGACGAATTCGACAAAGAAGACAGCGGCGAGACCGTGGTAAAAGGCGCAAACGCCGGCCACGCGACTGAAGCCAACATGGACCGACTCGACACCGCTGGTGGTGTCGCCGCTCAAGAAGCTCGCGCCGTCACCGCGACCGACTCTGCCGCCATCGCCCGTGCCAAAGCTGCCCTGGACAACCTCGACATCGCCGAAGGCCTCGCCGAACTCGAAGGCGCCTCCGCCCGTGTCGCCGTCGACGAAAAGCGCATGATCAACTGCCGCGCCGACCTCAACCAACTCGTACCTTTCAAGTACGACTGGGCCTGGCAGAAGTATCTGGACGGTTGCGCAAACCACTGGATGCCGCAAGAAGTCAACATGACCGCCGACATCGCCCTCTGGAAAGACCCGGAAGGCCTGACCGACGACGAGCGCCGCATCGTCATGCGCAACCTCGGCTTCTTCTCCACCGCCGACTCCCTGGTTGCCAACAACCTGGTCCTGGCCGTGTACCGCCTGATCACCAACCCGGAATGCCGCCAGTACATCCTGCGCCAGGCCTTCGAAGAGGCGATCCACACCCACGCCTACCAGTACTGCATCGAATCGCTGGCCATGGATGAAGGCGAGATCTTCAACATGTACCACGAGATCCCATCGGTCGCGAAAAAAGCCACCTGGGGCCTCAAATACACCCGTTCGATCTCCGATCCGAAGTTCGAAACCGGCACCGTCGAAACCGACAAAGAACTGCTGCGCAACCTGATCGCCTACTACTGCGTTCTGGAAGGCATCTTCTTCTACTGCGGCTTCACCCAAATCCTCTCCATGGGCCGCCGCAACAAAATGACCGGCGTCGCCGAGCAGTTCCAATACATCCTGCGCGACGAATCCATGCACCTGAACTTCGGCATCGACGTGATCAACCAGATCAAAATCGAAAACCCGCACTTGTGGGATGCTGAGATGAAGGAAGAGGCTTCGCAGATGATTCTGCAGGGGACTCAGTTGGAGATCGAATACGCTCGCGACACCATGCCTCGTGGTGTGTTGGGCATGAACGCGGCGATGATGGAGGACTACCTGAAGTTCATCGCTAACCGTCGTTTGAGCCAGATTGGTCTGAAGGAAGAGTATCCAGGGACGACTAACCCGTTCCCCTGGATGAGCGAGATTATGGACTTGAAGAAAGAGAAGAATTTCTTTGAGACGCGGGTTATTGAGTATCAGACTGGTGGGGCGTTGAGCTGGGATTGATTTCCTACCAATCTAGATTTCATCGAATCTACTTTATTTGATAAGCCCTCTAAAAGCCCTGACTTAGGTCAGGGCTTTTTATTTTCTATCTCACTCTCAAATGATATAACCACTTAAAGTAAAGATCTAAAAACTTGCAACGGGATTTCCGATACTTTCCATAAATGCGGAATATTGATCAGAATCTTTCTCCTTCATTTTATTCAAAATAAATTGAGCAGATCTTTTCATCTCAGGAACATCAACCGGACTAATACTTCTCTCAAATACTCCAGCTAGATGGGAATACTCATTGTGAATCCGCTCCGTGAGCAACGATGAGCGACTATCGTCACCGAAAAACCTCTCCAGCTTGGTCGAGTCTTTTTCGTCCGCATTTGGGTATTTATAATACAAGAAGGCTTCCAAAAACTTTCGAGCATTATTTCCATAGTTATAATAACAATCGTGCTCATTTTCTGCCGGCACGTCACCGGCATTTGCACACTTAAAGATCTGATGAAACAAATAATTAAATTCAGTCACATAGGATTTTAGATATCCAGGCATTAGCCTCAAGGTGCTAACAGCGCCTGCGTTTTCAATTATGAAGTATCTTCGCTCCTCACCTTTCCCCGCTATGTCTTTAGGGACAAGTCGCTTAAGATACTTTAAAAAGTCAAGGTTATGCGTCGACACAAAAAGCTGCCCAAAATTGCCAGATCTCACGATCTCACTATTTATCAAGCTAAATATAAAAAATATGTGATTACTATCGAGACTTGAGATTGGATCATCTATATAAATAACAGGCTTATGTCCTTTCGTCTCAACATCATGCAACTTAGCCATAAAATAACAAAACGCAATCAAACTGCACTCACCCTCACTAAGATGGTGTGCTTTAACTCCATTTCTCACAACTTCAAACTTATATCCAGACTCGACCTCCTCTGACTTAAGCGATAATGCCTTATGGCCAAAAAAGTCATTTAAATATTCATTAACTCGGTCTGCCCCCTTACTTTCATCTTTAAGCTGAGCTTTTAGCTTATCAAGGTCACGAACAAGCTCATCAACTTCTGCTTTAGCAGCCTTCCACTCCAAGTCAGAATCAGCACGCTTTTTCTCCAACTCAGCGATTTTTATTCTCTCCTCACTTAAATTGACATCTGTGACAAATCGAAATACATCTCTCAATCTTAGGCCAATCTGAGCACTTTTCTTTTCGCCACCAAGGACTTTTGTAAATTCATTCGATTTATTAACAATCAAATTTAATTGTTCAACAACAGCTACGATAGCCGGGCCAAGATCTTTAACATCAACAAATTCCTTCGAATGAAATATATCGCCCAACCTGGTTTTTAAAGCATCAACCAAACCTTCCAAAATGGTTCGATATTCAGTTAGCAACAAGTTAATCTGAACCTCAGCACTCAGCACTTCAACCCGAAAGGAGGCATAAAAAGAAGCCACGTCTATTTTTGGCAATGAAACCGCTCTTTTTATCTCGCTCTCAATATCAAACACAAGACTTAATATACTCCCCCTAAGTTCTTCAGACTCTTTATTAAAGTGAAAGTCGAGTTTACTCCATAAGTCTTGAGGCAATGGCGACCCGCAAAAACCGCAACTATCCCTTTTATCTTTATGTAGCGAGCGCCCCTTTCGAACCCAATCCTCTAATAGACTATCCTCCAGCAACTCCCTTAGGGGCTGAGTTACTGAGATTTTCTTCTCAATCAATAATTTAGTTCTAGCGGCCAATCTATCAAACGCTGGGTCAAAAACTGAAAATTCATTTATCTCGGCCTTGACCTCCTCTTTAAGTAATGACTCTAAAGCTGGAGCATCATCATCCTTAACACACTGGAAATTCTGATCCAATACTGCATCAATATCTTTTACCAGCTTAGGTGCATTATACGTAGCATCTCCAAAAAATTTATTATGCTTTATTCCAGTCTCTTTATTATTTGCCTTCTCAGAAATTTTTAAATCCAAGGAGTTTTTCGCATCTTCAGCATTTTTACGCGCAACATTTAACGCTATCAATTTCTCCTTTGCCACACTCGATTTCCCTACACCCCCCTCCTCTGAGCCAAGTTCATCCTCCTTGAGCTTTATCTCACTCTCTAATCGATTATTATCTTCCCCCAATATAGCGAATGAATTTATACTATCATCAGGATCAATTATGAACTTTAAATTTTCCCTAACAAAATCCTCATTAAACACCCTCACCTTGGCTTGCTTTAAAGGTACATGCCCTTGATCTACGCTTCCACCAGCAGTTAATTCAAGCTCGAATTTTGGCGCCGTATATTTATCCGAAATAACACCAGTCTCTAAGGACCTAAATATCCTTGAAAGTGTAGTTTTTCCAGAGTAATTCCTTCCGTAAATAATATTAATCCCTTTAAATTCGCTAATTCGCCCATTAGATTCTCTAACTGAAGCATCCCAATCAAAATCAGAATAAACTGCCATCCCTTTGATTGTTTTTATTTTCTTAAACATTTACTTACTCCTTGGTCATGTCGTAGATCGGCTGACGCTTATCTCTTAAAGCAACAATCAATCTCCCCCACCCATAAAATGATTCTTGAGAGTAGCTGAAATTCTGCAAAATCAAGCTATTCAGCCAGTCTGTTTTTTTGTTGCAACGCCCCACTTGACCGCATCACATCCAGCCAATACCCTCAAAGGTCCGGCGCCTAAGAAACGCCTCAAGTAGCGGCCTGACCGCTCCCGAAAGATGCGGCTTTTTTGTGCCTACGGTATTCTCGTGGGTGCGAAGAATCCTCTGCTATGCCGGGAGTGGGCTAATACAAGACCCGTAAGGGGAATATGTCCGGCCTTCTACTTGGGGTTTCTTAACTCCCGGCGCCTTAGCCCTAAGAAAGCTATCAAGTAGAGGTAATGGATATGCCTAAGCGTTTTCCCTTCCTATTGAAGGAAATGACCTACATCTGCACCGCAGACAATTTGCTTCCGTTCCAGGAGGCCGATCATGTCTGATCCTTACATCCCCACTGTTTTTACCCGCCTAAACCTCGAACTCCACGCCCTCCTCCTGGAAAATCAACCATGGTTCTGCGCCCGCGATCTGGGGCGTTTGATGGGTTTCCATCTGAGCGATCGCGTAGTCAGCAAACTGGATGAGGATCAGCGGCACACCTTGCTGATCGACTACCACGGACAACCGGAAAATCGGCTGATGCTTAGCGAGTCCGGTGTGTATGCATTGTTGGTTTATCACTACGCGCCGGGGAATCGGCTGTTGCGCGAGTGGCTGACTCATCAAGTGGTGCCGGCCTTGCGCGATGCGGCGCCGTCAAAGAATGCGGATCGACCGATGTTGAGTTTGTTGGATTGGCCGGAAATGTCGTTGAGTCTGTTGCATTGGCAGGATGAAGGTTGGATTCGGCTACGGGACATGCCTTATCTGTTGCTCAATCGCACACGGCGGCGGGTGCCGGTGGTGAAGCCTTGGTGGCGGAAGGTTTTGGAGGCCTTTCAATCGTCGAAGCATTCGGTGGGTTAGCGCAGCGGTGTCTTTGTATGAATCGATTGAGCGATACGTCGGTCTTTTCTGTAGGAATTTTCGTAGACGTCGTAATGGCCACTCAGTATCGTCCGAGGGTTTTCAACCCTCGGCGATTGTATGGACACTCCAAAAGAAAGAACTGGCTGGGATGACCGAGAGCTAGAGGCTTCGGTTGATGCTTACCTAAAGATGCTGAGTCTCGAATTGAGCAATCAACCGATAAAAAAGGCTGACGAGAATCGTCTTTTGCGCGAAGGACCGTTGAGCAAGCGCAGTGCTTCATCGGTTGAGTACCGCATGCAAAACATTTCGGCCGTAATGGCGCAAATGGGTCTGAGACACATTGTTGGCTATGTACCTGCAAAAAACGTCGGCACCGGAATCAGCAGCCGGGTTCGAAAAATACTTGCAGAGAAAAATATCGACCGCTTCCGTCTTACACCCGAGCCAGCGAACCAACAGGTAACTTATAGGCTGTTAGAGGCTGCTCCACCCCATGCTGACGACGTGCCGGAAGGAATTCTGAATCCCACACAGATCAGCACCGCAACGATTAGGTATGCACGGGCGAAGAAGATCTCCGATTGGATATTGAAACAATCCGAAGGCTGCTGCGAAGGATGCAAGCAAAAAGCTCCTTTTCTGCGCTCTGACGGATTGCCTTACCTTGAAGTCCATCATGTTAAGCATTTGGCCAAGAAAGGCTCGGATCGTCCGAACAACGCCGTGGCGTTATGCCCTAATTGTCATAGACGTTGTCACTACTCAAGCGATAGGAATGAGTTTACTGCTTGGCTTTATGACAACGTCACACGGCTGAGACGTGAGTAATCGAGCTGAATGCAATTCGTGGCGAGGGAGCTTGCTCCCGTTCGGCTGCGAAGCAGTCGCCCAGCAAACAACTTGATCTGTCTGATGCACCGCGCTTGCCAGGTTTGGGTCTGCTGCGCAGCCCAGCGGGAGCAAGCTCCCTCGCCACAGTTATCGTGTTGCTACTGAGTCAGCGCGAGGTAGATAGACTGAGTTGATGTTGGGAATCGCGAGCAGGCTCGCTCCCACAGGTTTGGTGTGTTGCCGCAGATTTTGCGGTGTGTTGAAAACAGTCAGTGCAACCCGCCCCGCCTCCCGCTATTAATACCCTTCCCCACTCAAGGACCCGAGACCCGCCATGAAATTCGACCTCGCCTACTGCCTCAGCCTCGACGACAAGCTGTCGATCTATGACGTGCGCGATTTGAATTTCGACGAGACGATGGAGTTCGATTCCGCCAAGGAACACTTCCAATGTCCCAATGAGGCCTGCAGGGCGGCGTTCGATGGGTTGAATGTGCTGACGACGTTCAACGCCAAGAACGTGAATTACGTGCGCACCCCGCACTTCAAGAACACGCCCAGTACTCGGCATGTGGCGGAGTGTCCTTATGTCAGTCTCAAGGCGTCGGCGTCAGGTGTGGACGCGGACGGTGCGGAAACGGATGACAGTCGCGAGGAGCATTTCCCGTCGGAGTTGTTGCTGACGCGGCGTGAGTATGTGCGTAAGCCGTCGAACCCGGCGGTGGCGGCGGATGTGGTGCGGGACGATCCGAAGCCAACCACTGTGGCTAGCCACACAGAGCACCCGAGCCGCGAAACGGCACCGGACAAGACCAGTGTCTTCGCCCACCCGGTGGAGTGTTTTGTGTCGAACTTCGAGGACAAGGACCTGCTCAAGCGCATGCCGCTGAAGATTGGCGAGCACACGGCGCCTTATGGGTCGTTCTTCAAGAAGATCGAATACCTGACGGACAATAAGGGGCTGATTTACTGGGGCAAGATCAAGGAGATCAAGGATTACACCCAGAGCTTTCGCATCGATTTCGAACAGAAGGTCTGGTTCAAGCAGGCGGATGAGGCGAAGAAGAAGCCTTATTCAGTCAACGTTTACCTGAGCAAGAAGCTGATCGAGAACTACCGCAAGCGCAAAGCGTTTCTGGAAGAGATCAAGCATGCCATCGACAGTGAGGCGGAGTTGTATTGCTTCTTTTATGGCGTGACGCCGGAGCTGAAACAGGTGCCGAGCAAGAAAAACCCCGAGCAGACGTTCGGGGTGTTCAGTGCGAATATTGAGAACCTGGATCACTTCATTATTCGGGAAGCGCCGGGGTTCAAGGGTTAAGAAACCGGATCACGGCGTTATCACGACGGCTCATTGCGCTTCGAGATTAAGCTGCCTTTCGAACGCCCATATTTCCCGTTTCACTTCCATGCGCCGTTCACGGGCTGCCTGAACCTTAGGCTCATCAAGGCCGCCATAACGGCGCAACCAATGAACGATCATTTCCTCATCGGGGTAGTAATAGTCCTTGTGCCCTTTGCTACTTCGTGGGGTGTCGTTCATATCGCCATCGAAGCGCGCAGCCGAGAACTCGTCCGAGGGCAACGTTCCCCATTCGGCGGCGCAGTCCTCAAATACCCATGCGATTTCATTGATGTGCTTTTGCGCACCGCGATGACCGCGTTTGTAAAATACGTACTCACCGCAACTCTCCAGGAAACGCTCCATCATCGGCTCGTCATCTACCCAGCGAAGGATGTCGTGCTGCACCGCATGGCGCATCAGGCCGTTTATCCAGCGCTCGGCAAAACGGTGAACAAAACCGTCGATATCCGCTTTTTTCGCGTCCGCGAAAATCATGCAATAACGGGTTTGCACGTGGATGACGAACAACACGTGCTTGCGCTGAACGGTGATGGCGTGGACCAGCCACTGTTCGGCAAATTCAACCGGCTCATCGTCCTCGATAACGGGCGATGGTGGCTTCTCCACAGGGCTGATTTTCTTGCCCTTGTGGACGCGACTGAAAAAGTTGCTGGCAGCTTCGGTGCAATTGAAGATCAACATCCCTGGTCCTGTGATTAATACTGTGTGTGATGGTCAGTCCTCTCGCACGGACATGACATCCTCCCGCGAAAAATGGTGTCAGCGCAAAGATTCATTCTTGCGAAAAAAACTGCGGATACCAACCCTGAAATAGAGCGGTGATTTAGCTGGCCCACATACTCAGCATCACCAACAGCAGCAAACCCACATACACCCGCGCATGCACCCGATCCGGTATCCGCCCGATCCAAGGCGTAGCCAGCCGAATCCCCACCAACGATCCCATCGTCAACACCGCAAACGCCAGCAGATCCACATAGCCGATAAACCACGGTCCCAGATCAAACTCACTGAACCCCGCCATCGCCATGTAAGTCAGCGTCCCGGCCAGCGCCACCGGCAGGCTTAACGGATTGGCCATGGACGTCGCCTGACTCATGCTCAGCCCGCAACGCCGCAACAACGGCACGGTCATGACGCTGCCGCCCACGCCGAGAAACGTCGCGATCGCGCCGATTCCTACGCCACCGCCAGACACTTCTGCCCTCCCCAATCGCCGTGGGATTGTGGTGTCGGACGCTGTGAGAAAACCGCGTCGAAACAGGCAGTCGACGATGGTTACGCCCAGGTACGCGATGAACGCATAACGGATCAACTCACCACTCACCCACATCGCGGCGCCTGCTCCGACGATTGCGCCCAGGCCGATGAATCCGCCCAACGGCCACAGGTAATGGCGAATGAGATGACCGGCGCGGTGATGTTTTCGGGTGGCGATCAGCGCATTGACGATCATCACGGCAGTCGAAGTGGCCACTGCAATGTGCATCGCCGATTGGCCGATAGAGTCGTCGACACCGTGGCTGGCCGTGAGCAGGCGGTAGAGCAATGGCACCACGACGAAGCCGCCACCAAAACCGAACAACACCGCCGTGACACCGGTCATGCAGCCGAAAAATGCCAATAAGAGATAAACCATCACGCGTCGTCCGTTGATTGAGAACGGTCGACAATAGAGCGCTGCGCCTTGGCCAGCTTCAGCAAGTCAGCCAATAATGTTCGCGTTTACGCCAACCGCGAGAATCCGCTCAATGCGCAATGTTTCGATTAATTTGCTGGATGACACGCCCCGCTCGGTGGTGGCGGTCGGTACGGATTATTCCCACGGTCAGGTGTTGCCCCGTCATACGCATCGGCGGGCACAACTCCTGTACGGCGCGACGGGGGTGATGCAGGTCAGCACGCACGACGGCAATTGGGTGGTGCCGCCGCAGCGGGCGGTGTGGATTCCGGCGGGAGTGGCGCATGAAGTGCTGATGCTGGGGGTGAGCACGCGCAGTTTGTACATCGAACCAGGCACGGTTGATCTGGGGGCTCGTTGCCAGGTGATCAGTGTGTCGCCGTTGATGCGGCACTTGTTGATGGAGGCGGTGGAGGTCCCGCTGGCGTATGACGAGGCCGGGCGCGATGGCGCGCTGATCGACTTGTTGCTGCATGAGCTGGCGCGCAGTGCTCACTTGCCGTTGCACATTCCCCTACCGGTCGATGTGCGGTTGCTGGGGTTGTGCCAAGGCTTTTTGCAGCGGCCCGACGCGCATCAATCGCCACAACAATGGGCTGATCATTTGCACATCAGCTTGCGCACGTTCAATCGGCTGTTCCGCCAACAGACAGGCCTGAGTTTCAGCCAATGGCGCCAGCGGGCCTGTGTGGTGCTGGCCCTGGCGCGGTTGGCGGCGGGTACGCCAGTGACGCGTATTGCACTGGATTTCGGTTATGACAGCCCGGCGGCATTCTCGACCATGTTTCGCCGTGTGCTGGGACAGGCACCGTCCGTCTGGATGGAGGGGGCGAAACAGTAAAAATCAAAAAATGAGTTTGATCCGGGCGCAAAACAACTGTACAAAATCACAGTACTTTTTGGATTAGCACTCTCGAGCCCGGAGAACACCATGGCCTCTCTTGCGATGAAAATCACCTTGGAACGTATCGCCCTTTTCCAATTCACCCCGGCCCACTGTGCCCAGGCCCGAGCGATGCTGGGTTGGAGTGTGGAGGAGCTCTCGGAGGAATCCGGTGTCTCCGTGGACGCCATTGTGCGATTTGAGGATGAACGCGATGTGCTGGACGTCACCCGGCTGGCGTTGGCGTATCGGTTTGAATCCGAAGGCCTGGTGTTCTTCCCGGGATTTGCGCCGGGTCGGGGGATGAATGTGAAAGGGTCGACGCCTGATCCGGTGGGTCGGGCGGACTACGCGATGGTTGAGTGAGGAGTCAGCAGATGAATGGAATCGATGAATGCGACAGGCACGGTCATCCGTCTTCGGGTGATGCGGATGCGGGGGAGATGAGGGCCAAGGCCGAGTTCCTCATGAAGATCGGCATGCTGCTCGACACCGGTCAGTTGGGCAAGGTGGAAGCGGCGCAAAGGCTAGGGCTGTCGGCGGGGGAAATGGATGAAATTCTCGACGGGAATGTTCGCGACCTGACGGTGGCGAAGATCGCGGGCCGCTCCATGGCGAGCGGCCCGACGGCAGAGGATCAGGCGTTCTGAGTGACGACCAGATCGCTTTCATTTTCCAATCCGGACCACCAGGTTCTCCCCCGCTGCGGATACATGACGTTGAACGCCTCGCCCATTTGCGGCGTGGTGATCGACACATTACGTTCCCAGGCCAACGCGAGGATCCGGTCGAAGGGCTCGAACCAGGCGTGCATCGACAAATCGAAGGTGCCGTTGTGAATAGGCAATAACCAGCGTCCTTTGAGGTCGATGTGCGCTTGCAGGGTTTCTTCAGGCTGCATGTGAATGTGCGGCCACTCGACGTTGTAGGCGCCGGTTTCCATGAGGGTCAGGTCGAACGGGCCGTGCTGTTCGCCGATGCGTTTGAAGCCATCGAAATAACCGCTGTCGCCGCTGAAGAAGATCCGCGTGTCGCCATCGATCATCACCCACGAGGCCCAGAGCGTGCTGTTGCCATCGAACAGGCCGCGCCCGGAAAAGTGCTGGGACGGTGTGGCAATAAACTGGATGCCATGCACTTCCGTGCCCTGCCACCAATCGAGTTGGCGCACTTTGCTCGCATCGACGCCCCAGTTGATCAGGGTGTCGCCCACGCCCAGTGGTGCCAGGAAGTAGTTGGTCTTGTCCGCCAGTTTGAGCACCGTTTGATAATCGAGGTGGTCATAGTGGTCGTGGGACAGGATCACCGCTTCTATAGGCGGCAATTCTTCAAGACTGATCGGTGGCTGGTGAAAACGCTTGGGGCCGGCCCACTGCACCGGTGAGGCGCGCTCGGCGAAGACCGGGTCGGTGATCCAGAATTTGTCCCGCAGTTTCAGCAGTACGGTGGAGTGACCGAGGCGATAGACGCTGTGGTTGGGGGCAGCAATCAACGCGGCCTGGGTCAGGGCTTGCACCGGGACGGGCGCTGTCGGGCGGGTGTTGCGCGGCTTGTGGAAAATCATGCTCCACATGATGCGCAGCATTTTTCGGAAGCCTTCACGTTGCACAGGCACATGATTTTGAAACAGCCCTTGTGCCTGACGGGAAGCTTCAGGCGTGGAGGCGTTGTCCGCAGGGGAAATTGAATTGGCCATGACTGAGGAACTCCAGAAAAACCGCACAGAGCGGTGTTTCACGGTGGGACGATAAATGGCCAAAGCACGCACGCATCAGCCGAAGATTCTATTGTTCACTGTGCAGGATTAACGAAACATTACACTGCACAGTGTAGTTTCTAGGTTGCATCAAAGCCGATCACAAGTAAACTGCCGAGTGTAATTCTTCTCTGCCCACTGCCGAAGCGTACTTATGACAGCTCCACAGCGCCTCACCGACCGAAAACGCGAAGCCATCATCCAGGCGGCGATTGCCGAATTCCGTGCCAACGGTTTCGACATCACCAGCATGGACAAGATCGCCGCCACCGCCGGCGTGTCGAAGCGCACGGTGTACAACCACTTCCCCAGCAAGGAAGAATTGTTCGCCGAGATCCTCAATCAACTGTGGGCAAGGGTGACGGCCGAACAGGAAACGTCCTACCGCCCTGACCTGCCTCTGCGCGAGCAAATGCGCCTGATGTTGCAGGCGAAGTTGCAGATGCTGGGCGATGACAATTTTCTCGACCTGGCGCGGGTGGCGATCGCTGCCACCATCCATTCTCCCGAGCGCGCGCAGAACATGGTGGCCCGGATGGGTGAGCGTGAAGAGGGCCTGACCGTGTGGATCCGAGCCGCCCAGGCGGACGGTCGATTGAAGCCGGTCGATCCCGAATTTGCCGCGCAGCAGATCCAGGGAATGCTCAAATCCTTTGCGTTCTGGCCGCAGATTTCCATGGGGCTTCCGGCGCTTTCAGACGAAATGCAAAGCACCGTGGTGGAGTCGGCGCTGGACATGTTCCTGGCCTGTTATCAGCGCTGAATCGAGCTGCCATAAATGACAATCTCTGCCGGAAGATCGATCACGGGACGCGCTGAATAAAACGCGGCAATGTGTTTCAGAATGAAACTGGCGCGGGGGCTATAGTGAGCGTCAGTCCCAGCGCCATGCAGAGAGCATCATGACCACCCCGACCCACGAAACCAAACCCGTCGCTGCCGTCGATCACCTGCGCTTTCACCGCGCCCACGCTCACTTGGCGCCGACGTTCGGCAACGACAAGTTTGCCCTGCGCGCCGAGGCCTTTGCGCGGTTCTTCGGTACACCGACTTTCCTGGGCGCCCAAACGCTGATCGTCGCGGTCTGGATATGCCTTAACGTCTCTGGCGTGACCCAGTTCGACGTTTATCCGTTCATCCTGCTCAACCTGGCGTTCAGCCTGCAAGCGGCGTATGCCGCCCCCCTGATTCTGCTGGCCCAGACCCGTCAGGCGGCGCGGGACAAAGCCCAGTCCGATGCCGACGCGCTGCACCGCGAATCCATCGCCGTGGCCAACAGCGAACGACAGGCACAAGCGGCACAGAACACCGCGCAACTGCTGGAGTTGCTTGAGCAGAACACCCGGCTGACGGAAATGACCAAGACCCTGACCGAGCGCATTGAAAACCTCACCTCGGAAATGCATCAGCATTTAGTGAAAGATCATCCGAAGAATTAGCACCCGGTCACGGTAATTGAAGCGCCCGCCCCAGCTCATCGAACAACGTCACCACCGAGCGCAACGCACGGCAGTCCGGACGGGTCAGCAACCACAGCGCGGTGTCGTAGCCGTGCAACGGACCGGTCAGCGGTTGCAGGTGGTCACCGATCAAAAAGTCCGGTAACGCCGCGACGCCCAGCCCGGCACGTACCAACTCGGTCACCGACAACATGCTGTTGCAGCGATAACCGGGCGTGACGCCGGGCAGTTGCTGGCGCCGCCAGGCAACGGTGGGATGGTCGGGAAGAAAGTCATCCGGCGCGATCCAGGTCAGTGAGGCCAAGTCTTCAGGATCGACCGATTTCAGGTACGCCGCGCTGGCACAGACCCGATAGGAAATATCCGCCAGACGTCGTCCGACCAAATGCTCGGGCGGTGTGCGAGTCAGTCGCAAGGCGATGTCGGCATCCCGGCGGCTGAGGTTGGCGAAGTCGTTGGAGGTGCTCAGTTCGAGGGTCAGCGCCGGGTAGGATGGCATGAACTGCGCCAGTGCTGGCAGCAGCAAGCCTTGCAGAACGGAGTCGGTGCAGGTCAGCCGCACCGTGCCGCTGATGACTTCACCGCCCTGCTCCACGCCAATGCGCGCCGCGTCCAGCGCTTGTTCCGCCCGTTCAGCTTGCTCGGCCAGGGTCTGTGCAAGCGTGGTCGGCAGGTAGCCGGCGCGGCTCTTTTCGAACAGTTGCTGGCCCAGCGCGGCTTCCAGTCGGCGAACGGCGCGAAACACCGTCGAGACGTCGACCTTCAATAGCGCCGACGCCCGAGCCAGAGAGCCGCCGCGCACCAAGGCGAGAATCAGCGCCAGGTCTGGGTAGTCGAGTCGATAGTGCGTCGCTGCATTGATCACTTGGGATAACGCCAATATTGAATGCGTGAACGCCAATCTATAGTGGCCGCCAGGTATCAACAAGCGTCGAGATCATTCATGGAAAGCACTGCCATCCGCATCGCCCTGATCGGTGACTACGACCCACAGGTCACCGCCCACCAAGCCATCCCCGTTGCGCTCGGCCTGGCGGCCGAACAGCTGAAACTGGACGTGCAATTTCAGTGGCTGGCCACCGATCACATAAGCACCGCCACCCCTTTGCAACACTTCGACGGTTTCTGGTGCGTGCCCGCCAGCCCTTACCGCGACATGGACGGCGCATTACGGGCGATCCGTTTTGCCCGTGAACAGCAGCGACCGTTCCTCGGCACCTGCGGCGGTTTTCAACACGCGGTGCTTGAGTTCGCTCGAAACGTATTGGGTTGGAAAGACGCCGAGCACGGCGAAACCCATCCCGATGCTGCGCGCGCGTTACTCACGCCGCTGACCTGTTCATTGGTGGAAGCCACCGACAGCATTCATCTGGTTGAAGGCTCGTTGATCGCCAACGTGTACGAAAGCGCCGAGATCGTTGAGGGATACCGCTGCCGCTATGGCGTGAATCCAGCGTTCGAGCGTGAGCTGCTGACCCAAGAGTTGTGCGCCGTTGGCCATGACTCGACCGGCGACTTGCGGGCGGTGGAGCTCCAGGGTCATCCGTTTTTCGTCGCCACCCTGTTCCAACCCGAACGCACCGCGCTCAACGGCACGCTGCCGCCGCTGGCCCGGGCGTTGGTCGAAGCCTGCAAAAGGCAACAAGCATGATTGCCGATACGCCATCAGCGCCGTACTACGCGGTGATTTTTACCTCTGTGCGCACCGACAGCGATCAAGGCTACGCCAAGGCCGCCGAACGCATGGTGGAACTGGCCCGCGAGCAACCGGGGTTTCTCGGTGTTGAATCGGCTCGGGGCGAGGATGGGCTGGGGATTACCGTTTCCTACTGGGCCAGCGAGGCGGCGATTCTGGCGTGGAAACATCATCCTGAGCACAGTGAGATTCGTGAGCGGGGGCGGTCGACGTGGTATTCGGCGTGTCATACGCGGGTGTGCAAGGTGGAGCGGGCGTATGCGTTCAAGCAGTGAATGATGCGGTGCTATTCAGGCCGCCTTCGCGGGCAAGCCTCGCTCCTACAGAGGGCACCGATAACCCGTAGGAGCGAGGCTTGCCCGCGAAGAGGCCAGTCCAGACACAGCAAAACTTCAGCCCTGAACAAGACTCCGCACCGCCGAAATCTCCGGCACTTCCCGCCGATTCATGTACACCCGCAACGGCTCGGTCACGTTGATCCGGTCATCAATATTCTGGTCCAGCAACAACTGAATCAGCTCACGCTTGAGCGTCATCGCCTGCCCCGGCCCCGACGCCCAGACAAACTCACGGGTGGGAATGATCCCGTCATCAGCCACGTCCATGCCAAACGAGTCTTCGCTGAAACGCACAATGTAATGGCCGGTCTTGCGATTGAGTCCGACGAAGCCTTTGAGTTGGTCGGCGGCCTGGCAGATAAGCTCGGAAGTGATGCGCATATAAACCTCACAAAAGGTCGTTAACGACCGGTGAACGATGGTTTACACGCAAGGACAAGCAATCGGATTTCCCTCTGCCGGGGAAACGCCGAGGCCAAGAGTACTGCAAAGAACCGCACAAAAGCGCTGAAAAAATCTGCTTTAAACACGTTTATGTCGGTCTGGCGATAGCGCTGGCGGCGCTCAGTTGTTAAAAGAGACGTCTTTGAAAACTCATCGCGAAAGGACCTCGACCATGCCTGTTACCTTCACCAAAAGCGCCCTGCTGCTGAGCATGCTGCTGGGCTTCGGCCAGGCACAGGCCGCCAACGAGCCCAGCCCGACTGCCCTGGCCACCCATTTGGGCATCCCGCACCCGGCGGTGATCGCCCACCGCGGCGCGTCCTACGATGCACCTGAATCCACCGCTGCGTCTTATAAACTGGCCCGTGACCTGGGCGCCGATTACCTGGAATTGGACCTGCAACGCAGCAAAGACGGCGTGCTATTCGCCCTGCACGACAACAACCTGCAACGCACCACCGACGTCGCCACCAAATTCCCCGATCGCAAGGACAGCCCGGCCAACGCGTTCACCCTCGCCGAACTGAAAACCCTGGATGCCGGCAGCTGGTTCAACGCCGCGTACCCGGATCGCGCACGTCCTTCCTACGTCGGCCTGAAGATTCTGACCCTCGACGAAATCATCGACATCGCCCAGGGCAATCCGCTGCACAAGCCCGGTCTGTACATCGAAACCAAAGAGCCAAAGCAATTCCCCGGCCTCGAGCGCGACCTCAAGGATAAATTGCAGGATCGCGGCTGGCTGAGCCCGGCCGGCTCCAAACTGGCGAAAAGCAATCTGGCGGTCGGCCAGGGCAAAGGCAAGGTCGTGCTGCAAACCTTCGAGAAGAGCAGCCTCGAACTGCTCGAGAAGGAAATGCCGCAAGTGCCGAAGATCCTGCTGCTGTGGGTCGGCGAAGGCAGCATCGAGCCGAAATCCAAAGTGACGTTTGCCGAGTCCGGCGACAAGGACAAGGCCACTTACTACGCCAAACAGGAACCGAAAGACAAAGCCGAATTCCAGCAATGGGTCGAGTACGCCAAGGCGCAGGGTGCGATCGGCACCGGTCCTTCGGCTGCGTTGACCAAGGGTGGCGACCAGAGCTATTCGGACCTGGTGAAACCGTGGATGAACCAATACACCCACGATCAGGGCCTGCTGGTGCACGTCTACACCATCGACGAAGCGGTTGATTACCAGAAAGTCATGGACGCCGGCGTCGATGGCATCTTCACCAACCGCGCCAGCGAATTGCTCAAGTTCTACAAACGCCCGGCGGCCGGGACGGTGGCGCAGTTGCTGCAGAACAACGGGTACTGATCGGTAGCTGGCACGACACCGCGTCGTTTTCTTCGCGGGCAAGTCGGATTGCCCGCGAAACCTTCCAAACGACACGGTTTTTGGAATTAAGGGTGAATTAAGTTGCCACAGTTAATCTGGACTCACTTAAACAGATCACCCCAAGGAAAGAACCCCATGAAAACCCTGACTGCCCTGTTCACTGCCGCTACCCTGACCCTCACCGCTGGCCTGGCTCAGGCTGACGTTCGCGTCGACCAGATCCCTGAGCTGGTCAAGAGCGGCAAGATCAAGCCACTGGAAGAAATGAACCAGGCTGCTCTGAAACTGCACCCGGGTGCGACCATCACCGACACCGATCTGGACAACCACTTCAACAACTACGAGTACGAAGTGGAACTGAAAACCGCTGATGGCAAAGAATTCGACGTGGACTTCGATGCCACCACCGGCAAAGTCCTGAGCGACAAACAAGACACCTGATACACGCAAAAAACAAAGCCGCACGATCTTCGGATCGTGCGGCTTTTTTTTGCCTGTCGGCTTCAGACAGTGAAGCTTGCGCAGTCCCATGGAGCGGACTTGGAATCGACGGTGTAACGACTGCGCAAGCAAACCGCTACACAACCATTTCCATTACGCGCTCAGACGCGCCGTCACTTCATTCAACTGCCCCGACAACCCGTGCAAATTACGGCCAGCCGCTTCAGTGCGCTGCACGTTGTCCAGGTTGGTGCTGGCGATGCTGGTGATTTCAGTCAGGTTGCGTGAAATGTCCTCGGCCACCGAGGTCTGCTCTTCGGCGGCGGTGGCGATCTGGCGGTTCATGTCGCGGATGGCCTCTACGGCGTGGGTGATCCGCTCCAGCATGGCGCCGGCCTGGGTCACTTGCTCAACACTTTCTTCACTGCGCGACTGACCGCTTTCAATTGCCTGGGCCGCGTCCACCGCACCGGTTTGCACGGTCTGGATGATCTGGTTGATCTCGATGATCGACGCCGCCGTGCGCTGGGCCAGGCTGCGCACTTCATCGGCGACCACCGCAAAACCGCGCCCGGCTTCACCGGCACGGGCCGCTTCGATTGCCGCGTTAAGCGCCAGCAGGTTGGTTTGTTCGGCGATGCCGCGAATCACTTCGAGCACCTTGCCGATGCGTCCGCTGTCGGTTTCCAGCTGGCGGATGACCGTGGCGGTATTGGCAATTTCGCCGCGCATCCGGGTGATGGTGTGAATGGTGCCCTGCATGACTTTTTCGCCTTGCTGGGCGGACTGGTCGGCATCGTCGGCGGCACGTGCCGCATCGGCGGCGTGACGGGCGACTTCCTGTGCGGTGGCCGACATTTCGGTCATCGCCGTGGCCACCTGATCGGTGCGGTTGAACTGCTCGTTGGTGCCACTGGCCATGAGGCCGGCGATCGAATTCAATTCACCGCTGGCGCTGTCCAGGTCCTTGGCGCTGCGCTGCAAACGGCTGAACGTTTCGGCGAGGAAATCACGCAAGGTGTTGGCCGCGACCGCCAACTTGCCCAGCTCATCCTGACGGGTGCTGGCCACACGGTCGGCAAACTTGCCCTGGCTGAGTTGCGCGACGTAGTCGATCAGTTTGCGGATCGGTTCAACCAGGTAGCGATTGACCAGCCACAGGCTCAACAGCCCGATCAGCAGCCCCGAGACGAGCATCACAATGAGCCCCAGCAACACCGTGCGATCGGCTTCGGCGCTGATCTGCTTCGATTGCTCGGTCCCCTGCTTGCGCAATTCGCTGACCAACTCGGTCATCTGTTCGCTGGCGGCACGGTCGACACCCTTGACCGCAGCGTCGCCAGCCGTTGGGTCGGCACCGGCCGCCACGTAGGCATCACGGCCCTTTTGATAGGCAGCGCCCAGCAAACGGTGTTCGTCACGCAGGCGTTCGATGCGGGTCTTGAGTTGTAGCTCGATGCCCTTCTGTGCGGCCAGTTCGCCGAGAATGCCCTGTACATCGCGCTGACGGTCTTCGAACTGCTTCCAGTATTTGTCCAGGTCGGCCGGTTGCTTGCCACGCAACAGGACGTTTTTCCATTCCTGAACCTGCACCTTGAACTGCAGGTTGGCTTCGTCGATCAACTGCGAGGTGCGCAACGGGCCTTCGATCAGGTTCGCGTAGTTCTGAACGCCGTTGGACAGAAAGTGAAAGCAAGCCAGGGCGATCAACAGCATGGCCAGCAGGCTGCCGCTCAACAAGGCGAGGATTTGTGCTCTCAGGGATTTTTGCAGCATCGAGTGATACTCATGACAGGGGGTGAGACACGCAGCAAACACAGCGTGAAAGGTGTGCGGACATCCCTGTCTGAAACTTGGCTCATGGCCGAAGCCGCGCAAGGTAACTTAAGCGGGATCGGCATGCCAGAGCGGTTCTTGAATCAATTCCGACCACCGGTAATGCAATCGTTTGCGGTTATTTTTCCGTTACACAACCGTCATCCTGGCTTGCGATGATGCGGCTCAAGTGAACCTGTGAAACCCGCGACAGGCGCCTCCCCTTGCGAGCCCTCATGAACCACAGCATCGACCAAAGCCATCGCGATCCGGACTTGTTCGGTCTGCTCTACGGTTTCAGTTTTCGCCCCGGCGAGCGTGGCCGGGAGATTGATTCGGCCAAGGCGTTGCAATGCCTGCAACAGCCGGATGAGAGCGACGAATTCTTGTGGCTGCACCTGAACCTCGCGCATGCGGCTTGCGAGCGCTGGATGAAAAGCCATCTGGAACTGCCGGACGAGTTTTTCGAAGCCTTGCACGAAGGCTCGCGATCCACCCGCATCGAACATGTGGATTCGGCGTTGCTGGCGGTGGTCAACGACGTGGTGTTCAACCTCAGCAGCATGGTGTCGTCGGATGTATCGACGTTGTGGGTGTGCGCCCGCAGCCGGCTGATCATCAGCGCGCGCCTGCAACCGCTGCACTCGGTGGACAAGCTGCGCTCGTCAGTAAAGGCCGGTGAGTGCTTTCGCTCACCGCTGGAATTGCTCGTGCATTTGCTGCGCGATCAGGGCGAGGTGCTGACCCAGATCGTGCGCAAGACCAGCCTCAGTGTCGATCACATCGAAGATGAGTTGCTGTCTTCGCGACTGTCGAGCAACCGAGCAGAACTGGGTGCCAATCGCCGGGTGCTGGTGCGTCTGCAACGCTTGCTGGCGCTGGAGCCGGGCTCGTTATTGCGGTTGCTCAACCGGCCGCCGCCCTGGTTGCAGAAGGATGACGTCAAGGAGCTGCGCAAGTCCACCGAGGAGTTTGCGCTGATCATCAACGACCTCACGGCGCTCGGCGAGCGGATCAAACTGTTGCAGGAAGAGATCGCGGCCAACCTGAACGAGCAGAGCAACCGCACGCTGTTCACCCTGACCGTGGTGACGGTGCTGGCGCTGCCGATCAACATCATTGCCGGTTTTTTTGGCATGAACGTGGGTGGGGTGCCATTGTCGGGGGATCCGGAGGGGTTCTGGATTCTGGTGGCGCTGGTCGCGACGTTTACCGTGATTGCGGGGCGTTGGGCGTTTCGAAAGCGCCAGGATTATTGATTTCGGGAACACCATCGAACCCCTGTGGCGAGGGAGCTTGCTCCCGTTGGGTCGCGCAGCGGCCCCGGCATTCTTCCAGCCACACCCTGCCAGCAGGTTTTGCGACTGCTTCGCAGTCGAGCGGGAGCAAGCTCCCTCGCCACAGTCGTGCCCTGCCTCAAACCCGGGGTAAATTCTGATTAACGCGAATGCAAAAACCCCAAACCCTGATCCAAGGCAGTTCCTCTGTAACATTTGGCAACGATCATGACGGACACTCCTTCCTTCCTCAGGATTGTCCACCATGGCCACGCCTTCCTACACCGCCAAAACCCAGGCTCCCGCCAGTAGCGCCAAACCGCAGCTCGATAAAAAACCCAGCCTGTTCACCCTCGTGGTGTTTTTCGGGGTGCTGGCCAGTGGGCTGTTGTTCACCGCTTACAGCCTGATGCACGACATGAACGAACTCGGCACGGTGGTCACCACCTGGACGCCGTTTCTGCTGTTGGGCGTGGCGCTGTTGATCGCACTGGGTTTTGAATTCGTCAACGGTTTCCACGACACCGCCAACGCCGTGGCCACGGTGATTTACACCAACTCGATGCCGCCGAACTTTGCGGTGGCGTGGTCCGGGTTCTTCAACTTCCTCGGAGTGCTGCTGTCGAGTGGCGCGGTGGCGTTCGGCATCATCGCCCTGCTGCCCGTAGAGCTGATTCTGCAGGTCGGGTCATCCGCCGGTTTCGCGATGATCTTCGCCCTGTTGATCGCGGCGATCCTGTGGAACCTCGGCACCTGGTGGCTGGGCTTGCCGGCCTCGTCGTCGCACACCTTGATCGGTTCGATCATCGGCGTCGGCGTGGCCAA
The DNA here is from genome assembly GCF_059695705.1 of Pseudomonas sp. LBUM1669. Lineage (NCBI taxonomy): Bacteria > Pseudomonadati > Pseudomonadota > Gammaproteobacteria > Pseudomonadales > Pseudomonadaceae > Pseudomonas > Pseudomonas sp. LBUM1669. The sequence goes on from NZ_CP166784.1 coordinate 4,814,503, forward strand.
TGCCCTGATGCACGGCCACGACGGCACCAGCGGCGTGGACTGGGCACAGGCGACCAAGATCGGGTACGCGTTGCTGTTATCGCCGCTGGTCGGCTTCGGCTTTGCCGCGCTGTTGCTGCTGGCCTTGCGTGCGTTCGTCAAGAATCGCGCGCTGTACAAAGCACCGGTCGGCAACACGCCACCGCCGTGGTGGATTCGCGGCATGTTGATCGTGACCTGCACCGGCGTCTCGTTCGCCCACGGTTCCAACGACGGCCAGAAAGGCATGGGCCTGATCATGCTGATTCTGGTCGGCACGCTGCCGATGGCCTATGCGCTGAACCGCACCATGCCGGCCGACCAGGCGCTGCAGTTCGCCGCTGTCGCCGAAGTCACCCAGCAAGCGCTGGTGAAAAGCGCGCCGATGCCGGCCCCGGCCGATCCGCGTCCGGTGCTCTCCGAATACGTGCGCAGCAAGGAAGCCACGCCGCAACTGATCCCGGCCCTCGCCGCCCTGACTGGCAGCATCGGCGCGCAGGTCAAGGGTTACGGATCGCTGTCCAAAGTACCGGCCGAGGCCGTGGGCAACGTGCGAAACGACATGTACCTGACCAGCGAAACCATTCGCCTGATGGATAAGAACAAAGTCGGCAACTTCGACGCCGACACCACCGGCAAACTGCAACTGTTCAAGCAACAGATCGATAACTCGACGCGCTTCATTCCGCTGTGGGTGAAGATCGCCGTGGCGATTGCGCTCGGGCTGGGCACCATGGTCGGCTGGAAGCGCATCGTGGTGACCGTTGGCGAAAAAATCGGCAAGACCCACCTGACCTACGCCCAGGGCGCCTCGGCCGAAACCGTGGCCATGCTGACCATCGGCGCAGCGGACATGTTCGGCTTGCCGGTGTCGACCACACACGTGTTGTCCTCGGGCGTGGCCGGGAGCATGGTCGCCAACGGCGGCGGCTTGCAGATGAAGACCATCCGCAACCTGCTGATGGCCTGGGTGCTGACCTTGCCGGCGGCGATTCTGTTGTCGGGCAGTTTGTACTGGCTGTTTACCCAACTTTTCTAGTCAACACATACCCCCTGTAGGAGCGAGGCTTGCCCGCGAAGGCGGTGTGTCAGTCGACAATATCGTTGAATGACACACCGCCTTCGCGGACAAGCCTCGCTCCTACAGGGATTTTTTTGCGCGGGACAACGCATTTCGTCGCAAATTCAGGTGTTTGCGTTTTTATTGATCCACCACCCGCCGGATTGCACTTCAGTTTGCTAACGTGTGGCCGACTCATAAGAGACTCGATGCATTCAGGAGTGGAATCGTGAATCTGTACATCAATCAGCTTCAACACAAAGCTGACTTCAAAGAAGCCATCTACGCCGGCGACATTTTCCTGAACACTCAACTGCGTGCGGCCAAAGAGCTGTGTGAGTTCGCCCAGGAAAGCATCACCGCCGCCTTCGACGGTGAGACCAACCACAAGGCCCTGCACACGCTGATGCCGGTGGAAGAATTCGTGGTTCTGGTGACACGCCTCAAGGGCCAATTCACCAACAGCCAGCGCGCCAAGGACCTGATCCTGTCGTTTATCGACGAGATCGGCGTCGACCCGCACGAATACATTTTCGACGTGCCGCGCATTCGCGTGGTGCCGAACTATGACTATCTGCACGCCGGTGTCAGCTATGCCTACAAACCGCATCGCGACACGTGGTACGGCAGCGTCGATTGCCAGATCAACACCTGGATGCCGGTGCACACCATCAGCCCCGACCAGACCATGATGATCAACGCCGGTTACTTCGACGTGCCGGTGAAGAACACCTCCAGCGAATGGAGCCTCAACGATTGGATCAGCAACCAGCGGCACAAGGCCAAGGACAACCTCAAAGAGGAAGTCCGCGTGCACCCGGTGCCGATGGAAGCGATCAACACCGCGTCGGAAGTGCGCATCGCCGGCAACACCGGTGAGATGCTGATTTTCTCCGGCTCACACCTGCACGGCACGGTCGCCAACCACACCAATCAAACCCGCTTCAGTGTGGACTTCCGCCTGATGCACCTCGACGACCTCAAGCACAAGCGCGGCGCGATCAACGTCGACAGCGCCTGCCCTGATGTCGGCGCCGGTTTCAAAGACTATTTCCACGCCCACGACTTCTCGAATTTCCAAGGAATCCAGCAATGACCAAGCGTCGCATCACGCCTGCCGAGGCCCAGTACAACGAAACCCGTGCCAACGTTCTGAAAAGGGTCGATGCCGAGTACGTGGCCGACGCACCGTTCGTCTTCGCCAACCGCATCGGCGTGACCGCTGCGCTGTCGCGCATGGAACTGTTCAAGAAAGTCGCTGAAGTACCGGGCGCGATCATCGAGTGCGGCGTGTACAAGGGCAACTCGCTGATGCTGTACATGCACTTGTCGATGATTCTCGAGCCTTACGCGATCAACCGTTCGATCGTGGGCTTCGACACGTTCGAAGGTTTCCAGAGCATCGACAAAAAAGAAGACCCGGCCGACGTCAACGAGACCATGTTCTCCGACACCGACCAGTCGCTGATCCAGGACATGATCGACGCCAACGACCTGCTGCGCCCGGTCAACCGCATCCCGCGTTGCGAACTGGTCAAAGGCGACATCGTCAAGACCGTGCCAGAGTGGGTCAAGACCCGTCCGGACCTGGTCGTGGCCATGCTGATCCTCGACACCGACCTGTACGAGTCGACCAAAGTCGCGCTGGAAACCTTCCTGCCGTACATGCCAAAAGGCGCGATCGTGGTCCTGGACGAAGTGGCCTACCGCAACTTCCCGGGCGAAACCAAAGCCCTGCGTGAAGTGCTGGACCTGAACAAGATCGAGCTCAAACGCCTGCCGTTTGATAGCTGCGTAGGTTATTTCCACGTCTGACACAAAACCCTGTGGGAGCGGGCTTGCTCGCGAAGACGGATTCACATTCAACAGATGAGTTGACTGACACGCCGCCTTCGCGAGCAAGCCCGCTCCCACAGTTGACCGAGTACTTCTTCAGGTTGTGGACTGGATGACATTGGCCAGCCAGTCCATGAACGCTCGCACCCGCAGCGGCAAATGCCGTTGCCGGGCGTAGAGCAGCGAGACCTCCATCGACGGTGCACTGAACTGCGGTAACACCGCCACCAGATCACCGCGGCTCAAGTGCGATTGCATGCCCTTGACCGGCGCCTGAATCAAACCGAATCCCCCCAGACACGCCAGCTCATAAGCATCGGTGCTGTTGACCGTGACGCTGCCCGCCATCGGCAGTTGCTGCGGCTTGCCCTCGACCTCGTACAAAAACCCGTCCGACCGCGACCCCAATACGCCGACGTAATGCACCATCCGGTGCTGCGCCAGGTCTTCGAGCGTTTCGGGAATCCCGTAGCGCTGCAGATACGCCGGGCTCGCGCAGTTGACCATGGCGAAATCACACACGCGGCGAGCGACCACCGACTGGTCCGGCTGCGACCCTACCCGCAACACGCAATCAAAGCCCTCCCGAAGCAGATCCACTCGCCGGTCAGTGGTGCTGATTTCCAGTTCGAGGCTGGGGTGGCGCGCCATGAAGTCCGGCAGCTGCGGCATCACCACCTGGCGGGCCAGAGAGTTCGGCATGTCGATGCGAATGCGTCCGACCAGTGACGCCGGGTCCTGGCGAAACAGGCCTTCGATGTCGTCCATGTGTGACAGCAAATCCTTGCTGCGTTCGTACAGCACCAGGCCGTCCTGAGTGGCTTGAACCCGGCGTGTAGTGCGTTGAAGCAAGCGTGCCCCCAACAGCGCTTCCAATGCCTGAACATGCTCGGACACCGTGGATCGGGGCAGACCCAAGCTCTCGCCCGCCAAGGTAAAACTCGACATTTCGCTGACGCGAACGAAGGTGCGCAGCAGTTCCAGCTTGTTCATGAGCTGCCCCTGTATTGTTCGGATTAACCGACCAGTGATTCCGATTTCATCCTGTTTATCACTTCAGGGCGGATAAATAAACTTCCTCCACAGCGTCACTCACTGCTCTGGAGCAAGCCCCATGAACACTAAAATCGCACTGATCACTGGCGCCAGCCGCGGCCTTGGCAAAAACGCAGCCCTGCATCTGGCCGCCCAAGGCATTGACATTATCGGCACCTACAACAGCAAGGCCGATGAGGCGCAGGCCCTGGTCGCCGAAATCGAGAGCCTCGGCGCTCGGGCGGTGATGCTGCAACTCGATGTGAGCCAAAGCGATCGCTTCGAAGCGTTTGCCACCCAGGTCGCCGATGTGTTGCGCAGCCGGTTTGATCGCCAGCACTTCGACTTCTTGCTCAACAACGCCGGTATCGGCCTGAATGCAAACTTCGTTGACACCACTGTCGCCCAGTTCGATTTACTGATGAACATCCACCTGAAAGGGCCATTCTTCCTCACCCAGCACCTGCTGCCGCTGATGGCGGACGGTGGGCGCATCCTCAACGTGTCCAGCGGTCTGACCCGTTTCAGCTTGCCGGGTTACGGCGCTTACGCAGCGATGAAAGGCGCGATGGAAGTGCTGACCCGCTACCAGGCCAAGGAACTCGGTGCCCGCGGCATTTCCGTGAACACCCTGGCACCGGGCGCCATCGAAACCGATTTCGGCGGCGGCACCGTGCGCGATAACAGCGACGTGAACAGCTACGTCGCCAGCAATACCGCGTTGGGTCGGGTGGGTCAGCCGGATGACATCGGTGCTGCGATTGCTTTACTGCTGGCGCCGGGCAGCCAGTGGATCAACGGCCAGCGCGTGGAAGCGTCCGGCGGAATGTTCCTGTAACCCCTAAACCTGTGGCGAGGGAGCTTGCTCCCGCTGGGTTGCGAAGCAGCCCCAAAATCTCGGTAACTGTCGAAGATTTTGCGAGCGCTTCGCACTCGAGCGGGACGGTGCGGCGATCCGACAAGCTCCCTCGCCACAAAAACGGTTCACTCTGGATTAGCGAGCAGTAGACACCATCAACATGCGCTCACGCACCACGTCATACGCCCAGTGATAAACGTAGGTGTACGGCAGGAAAAACAGCAACACGCCGATATCCAGCACGAACGCCTGCCACAGGCTGACGTTCAGCCACCAGGCAATCAGCGGCACCCCCATCGCCACCAGCCCGCCTTCGAACAACAGCGCATGGACAACCCGTACCCAAGCGTTGTGCACGACGCCGTAGCGTTTGAGCAAACGGTCGAACAACCCGTTGAAGACCACGTTCCAGGCCAGCGCCAGGGCGGCGATGACCAACGTGACGACGCCCATCTCGAGCATCGGTTTGTCCATGATCCACGCCAGCAGCGGCGTACAGATCAAAATGGCCAACACCTCGAAACCGATGGCCTGAAAAATACGTTCAGTGATGGATTTGTTGGCGCTCATGATCAGGGCTCCCTGAGTGACTGTGGTTGCCATGATCCAGCCTCGCGCCGATACTTCATAACCAATAACCATCGATCAAGGCGATAGTTCATGGCATCTCAGGAAGTGTTGCAGGCGTTTGTCCAGGCGGCGACGCAGGGTTCGTTTTCTGCGGCGGCGCGCAAACTGGGGCGCAGTCAGTCGACCATCAGTGCCGCGGTGGCCAGCCTGGAAATCGATCTGAACCTGACGCTCTTCGACCGCAGCAGCCGCAAACCGAGCCTGACCCCGGCCGGGCACGTGATGCTGCAACGGGCCGAGGAGATCCTGGCCGCCACCAGCCGCCTGGAAATGACTGCCAGCCAACTGTCCCAAGGGGTTGAACCGAAGCTGACGGTGGCGATTTCCGACACCTATCAGTCCGACCGTTTCGAAGCGGCGCTCAGTGCGTTCGAGCAGCGTTATCCGGACCTAGAACTCGAATGCCTGATCGCCGAATGCGACGACCTGATGGCGCTGGTGCAAAGCGGTCGGGCGCATGTGGCCTTTGCGGAAAAACAAGACAGCTACCCGCCGGACCTGGTCAGCTCGACCGTGGAGGAACGCACGGAAATTGCCCTGTTCGTGTCCCGCGAGCATCCGTTGGCGGCGCTGAGTAACCTCAATCAGGACGTGTTGCAACTGCACCGGGAATTGCGCCTGGCGACGATCGTCAATCCGTATGAAAGCCGCGCGAAGGGCCGCGTCTGGTCGGCGCCGAGTTACCTGATGCTGCTGGAAATGGCCCAGGGCGGGTTTGGCTGGGCACCCTTGCCGCGGTGGTTGGTGGGGAGGTTTGGCGCCGGGTCACTGGTGGAACTGGACGTGCGCGGCTGGCCAAAACCGGTGTTTGTCGATGCCTTGTGGTCGCGGCTGCATCCGCCGGGGCCGGCGGGGAGCTGGTTGCTCGGCAAGATGCTGGAATAGCGGTGCCGCCATTCGCGAGCAAGCCCGCTCCCACATTTGACCGAGTTCCTCCTGAATCAACCGGATTGAATGTGGGAGCGGGCTTGCTCGCGAAGAGGTCCGCACATTCACATCACTTCAACGCCTTGATCCGCGCCTCAATAAACCGCCGCTCCGGCACCTGCTGCGTCAGTTCCAGCGCCCGCTCATACGCCATCCGCGCCTCCTCACTCCTCCCCAACTGCCGACAAAAATCCGCCCTTGCCGAATGCGCCAAGTGGTAATCCAGCAAATCACCCCGATCCAGAATCCCGTCAACCAACACCAACCCCGCCAACGGCCCATCCCGCCTGGAGATCGCCGCCGCCCGGTTCAACTCGATGACCGGTGAAGGCACCGCCGCCAACAGCACGTCATACAACCCCACAATCTGTTGCCAGTCAGTCTCCCCCGCCGTGGGCGCCTCGGCGTGCACCGCCGCAATCGCGGCTTGCAGGCAATAAGGCCCGAAGGTTCCGGTGGTCAGCGCCGCTTCCACCAGCGCGCAACCTTCGGCAATCATCCCGGCATCCCACAGCGAGCGGTCCTGTTCATCCAGCACAATCAACTCACCGCTCGCCGACGTCCGGGCCGGGCGTCGTGATTCATGCAACAGCATCAACGCCAGCAGCCCCATCACTTCCGATTCCGGCAGCAACTCCATCAACAACCGCCCGAGCCGGATCGCTTCGCGTGTCAGGTCCTCGCGGGTCAGTTCGGCGCCGACAGTGGCCGAGTAACCTTCGTTGAACACCAGGTAAATCACCCGCAGCACACTGTCGAGACGCTCGGGCAGTTCTGCCAGCGTCGGCACTTGATAAGGGATTTTGGCGTCACGGATTTTCGCTTTGGCGCGCACGATCCGCTGGGCGATGGTTGCCGGTGCCGAGAGAAAGGCGCGGGCAATTTCCTCTGTGGTCAGGTCGCACACTTCGCGCAACGTGAGCGGCACCTGGGCATCCGACGCGAGGGCCGGGTGACAACAGGTGAAGATCAGCCGCAAGCGATCATCTTCCACGTCTTCCTCACTCCAGTCGGCCTGCTCCAGCTCCTCCAGTTGAGCGATCAACATCGGCCGGGACGCGGCAAAACGCGCGCGCCGACGCAGCACATCAATGGCCTTGAAGCGCCCGGTGGACACCAGCCAGGTGCGCGGGTTGTCCGGCACGCCGTCACGCTGCCAGCGCTCGACCGCGACGAAAAATGCCTCGTGCAAGGCCTCTTCGGCAAGGTCGAAATCGCCGAGCAAACGGATCAGCGTCGCCAGAATCCGCCGCGAGTCCTCGCGGTAGACCTGCTCGACCCGAGCCGTGACCGAAGCGTCAATCATCAGTCCGGCATGCCTTCAGTCACCAGCGTCTCCAACCGATCGAGGCTCTGTCCCCAGCCATCGTAAAACCCCATGGCCTCATGGGCCTGGCGGTCTTCTTCGGACCAGTGCATGGCCCGGGCGGTGTAGAGGGTTTTATCGTCCCTGTCTTCGAGGGTCACTTCGGCCGACATGAAGGGTTTACCCGAAGGAATCCAGCCAGGAGTGAACGCGTCGGTGAACACCAGGCGCTCAGGCGCGACGATCTCCAGAAACACCCCCATGGTCGGATACTCAGTCCCGTCCGGCGCGCGCATCAGGGTGCGAAACTGGCCGCCAACCCACAGGTCCATTTCGCATTCCGGCGTGGTCATACCGTGCGGCCCCCACCATTGAACGAGCAGGGCCGGCTCGGTCCAGGCGCGGAAGATTTTGCGGCGCGGCGCGTCGATCAGCCGACTGATGGACAACTCGAATTCGGCAGGCTGATGCTTATAGGGTTGCGGACTCATGCAGGTCTCCTGTCTTGTGATTTTTACTCAAGGATTCAATTGGCGAACGGGACGCACCTCGACGCTGCCGACCCGGGCCGCCGGGATGTTGCCGGCGACCTGGATCGCTTCGTTGAGGTCCTTGGCGTCGATCAGGTAGAAGCCGGCCAACTGCTCCTTGGTTTCGGCGAACGGACCGTCGGTGATCGACAGCTTGCCGTTGCGCATACGCACCGTGGTCGCGGTTTGTACCGACTCCAGCGCCTCGGCCGCGATCATCCGGCCGCTGCCCTCGATCGCCTCGGCGTAGGCCATGCACTCGGCGTCATGGGGGCTGTCCGGCAGCGAGTGCAATTCCTGCTCGTTGCTGTAGACCAGGCATAGATACTTCATGTGGGCTCTCCCGGATCGAACTGATCAACTATGGCTGCTGATTGACGTTTTAGCGCTGCTTCCCGATAAACAGCCGGCGATCAGGGTTCCAGATTGAACAGCGCCGTGCCGCTGGTCATGTCGAACGGGGCCGACCAGTGTTCGTGGACGATGCGCCATTGTCCGTCGACGCGCCGATAGCAGGCGGTGACGCGCATCCAGCAGGCCTGGGTTTCACCTTGCTCGTTGGTGCCGCCGCAATGGGCCAACCAGTGGGCGAAGGCGATGTGCTCGTCCGCGACGATGTTCATGTGGTCGAAGTCGAATTTGTGCGCGCCCTGGCACATTTCCATGCACTCTTCCCAATGCGCGCGGTAAGCCGCCTTGCCGCGGAATTGCAGGGCCTTGACCGCATCGTAGGAGACGATGTCGTCGGCATACAACGGCATGAGTTTCTCGACGTTTTTGGCGATGACCGCTTCACGATAGGTGTCGATCAGGGCCTGGATTTCGTGGGTAGCATTCATGGTGGTTCTCCGTGGTTTTTGTTGTGAAGACTCCCTTAGTCGTCTGGCGCACCGCCAGATCGACAGTCGAAATAAAAATAATCCATGAACGCAAACTCGTTAGAATCCGACACCTATTTTGTTGGAAAAAGGACACTCCAGTGACAACCCGACTCGTGCCTTACGAAAGCCTGAACGTGCGCCAGCGCCAGCAGGTCGAGGCCATCGAAGTTAATAAAGAGCAGATCAAGTTCTCCGGCGACATCCACGGTGCGTTGCACACTTTGCTGTCCAAGCCCGGCCCCGGCGTCAAGGGATTTGCGCTGCTGGCCGAGGAGACTCCCGTGGCCTTCCTGCTGCTCAAACGCCCGCCCGTGTTGCCGGCCTGGGCCGATGAACACAGTGCGACCTTGCATGCGTTGCAAGTCGATCACCGCGCGCAGGGCAAAGGTTATGGGAAAGCCTGCCTGCAAGCCCTGCCCGACGTGGCTCGGCAGGCGTTTCCGGAAATAAAGGCGCTGGAACTCTCAGTGGATGCGGACAATGAGGCCGCCATCGCGCTCTATGCAAAATTCGGCTGGGTCGACAGCGGCGAGGCGTACAGGGGCCGGATCGGTTATGAACGGCGCATGAGTCTGATTTTCTGAGGTGGTTATGCTCTACAGCATCGAAGCACTGGAAGCGATCTACGGCCAACCTCACGACCGCGCCGTACGCAAACAGATTGCCTTTCTGAACGAGGACTATCAGGCAATGGTCCGCGCCTCGCCGCTGGTCATCATCAGCTCGGTCGGCCCCGACGGCCTGGACGGTTCGCCCCGGGGCGACACACCGGGGTTTGTGCGGATCATCGACCCGAAGACCCTGGCGATCCCGGATCGTCCGGGCAACAACCGCATCGATACGCTGCGCAATGTGGTGCTCGATTCGCGGGTGTCGCTGCTGTTCATCATTCCCGGGATCGGCGAGACGTTGCGGGTCAACGGCACGGCGCAGATCAGCGCTGAGCCGGCGTTACTGGAGAGCTTCGCGGTGAACGGCAAACCGGCGCGCACGGTGATGCTGGTGACGGTGGACGCGGCGTACTTCCATTGCTCGAAAGCGATGGTGCGTTCGGACGTGTGGAACCCCGAGAAGCATCTGGATCGCTCGGCACTGCCGACCGCGGGAGCGTTCCACAAGCGGTTGAACGACGGGCAGTTCGATGCCGAAACGTATGACCGGGAAGCGCCGGCACGGGTGCGGGACAGTCTCTACTGACACGACACAAATCAATGTGGGAGCGGGCTTGCTCGCGAAGGCGGAGTGTCAGACGACATCATTCGTGACTGACACTCCGCCTTCGCGAGCAAGCCCGCTCCCACATTGGATCTTCGGTGCTGGGTAGAGGTTGGTTACAACTCCAACACCATCTCATGCCACGCCATGCCGCCATGGTCGGAGGCAGAAGGCTTGATGTAGGCAAAGCCGAATCCGGCATACAGCGCAATATGCCGCTCCTTGCACATCAGGTGGATGCTGGCCTTGCCCATCGCGCGCATGCGCTCGATGAATTCGCCCATCAACCGCTTCGCCAGCCCCTGCCCCTGATAATCCGGGTGCACCACCACCGACATGATCACGACGTGCGGCCCGGCCGGGTCGTGGCCAATCAGTTCCTTGAACGCTTCGTCTGACATTTCAACCTGAAACGCCGCACCGGAGTTGATGAAACCGGCTACAACGCCGTCCACTTCGGCCACGATAAAACCGTCGGGCCAGGTGGCGATACGCGTGGCGATTTTTTCCCGGGTGGCGGCTTCGTCGCCTTCGTAGGCAACGATTTCGATGGCGTAGCAGCGGTCCAGATCAGCAGGCAGGACGTTTCGGATAACAGGGTTCGACGAGTTCATGGTGGATCGCAGCGACCTTGGGGCGAGTGAGATGACAGGATAACGCTCGCGGATTCTAGCAATACTTGCTTCCCTTTCGAACGCTCCCTATCCACCTCTCGTATGAAGTGCATAGGGTTCAAGAACGGCGCCGTAAAGCTTTCATATAACCGCTACCCAAGGCCCCGGGTTCGTACTATTTATCTGTGCCTCGACGATTGATGACGCCCAGCCACGGCAGGTTGAGCGCTCCTCGTCCCACTCACAGGACTTTGATCATGAGCACGACTCAAATCGGCCTTCTCGTGTTATTCAGCATCTCTTCGTTCGGCTTCATCACGCTGTACATCGATTTCCTGCACGAGCGCCGGATCAAGAAAGACAAGTGAGCGACCCACGGCCAGGCGCTGCAACCAGCGCCCGCCGTGCCTTACAGCCCCACCAGGCGATAACCTACCTGCAATTCGGTGATGAAATGCTGCGGCTGCGCCGCATCGGCCTCCAGTTTTTGCCGCAAGTGCGCCATGTGCACCCGCAGGTAGTGCGCACGATCGACGTAATCCAGGCCCCACACTTCCAACAGTAGCTGACGATGAGTCATGACCCGGCCTTGCCCGCGAATCAGCGCGCACAGCAAGCGATACTCGATGGGTGTCAGATGCACCGATTGGTCCTCGCGCCGGACCTCGTGCGTGGCAAGGTCCACTTCGATCAGGCCGAATGTCACCTTGCTGGTGACGGCGGCGGTCCCGTTCTGTACATGCCGGCGCAACTGGGCGCGGATACGCGCCAGCAGCTCGGGCACGCCGAAGGGCTTGACCAGATAATCGTCCGCCCCCGCATCCAGTGCCGCTACTTTTTCCTCTTCACGATCACGGGCCGACAGCACCAGAATCGGCACCGTCATCCAGCCCCGCAACTCGCTGATCAATTGTTTGCCGTCACCGTCGGGCAAGCCCAGATCGACAATCACCAGATCCGGTTGACGGCTGGCGGCGTGGATCAGGGCGCGTTTGACGTTGTCGGCCTCGAACACCTGAAAACCTTCGTCCTGCAGCGCGATACCGATGAAGCGGCGGATATTGGCCTCGTCCTCGACAATGAGGATGCGTGCACTGGTCATAGCGATTCCATGGAAGGCGGGTGACCCGCCGGTAGTGTGATGACAAAGCGAATGCCCGAGGTGGCCTGGGGTTGCGCCTCGATCGTTGCGCCATGGGCCAGGACAATCCGTTTGACCAACGCCAGCCCAAGGCCGATACCGGCCACGGCCGACTCCTGCTGACCCCGGGTAAACGGTTCGAACAAACTCTGAGGGGTGCTGCCCTGAGGACAACCGGGACCGGCGTCGATCACCTCCAGCACAATGCTGTCCTGCTCTTGCCGGGCCGTAACCTGCACCAGCGTTCCGGCCGGGGTGTACTTGGCAGCGTTGTCCAGCAGGTTGACCAGCACGCGTTCGATCAACAGCGCATCGACTTCCACCAACGGCAACAGCGGCGACAGCGCGGTGCGCACCACATGCCGCGCCAACGGCTCGCGCAGTTGACGCAAGGCGCTGCCGACGATTTCCTCCAGCGAGTGCCATTGCCGGTTCAGGCGCACACCGCGCTCCTGCATCCGGGCCATGTCCAACAGGTTTTCGATCAACCGCTGCATGGCGCTGGCCTGATCGCGGATACCGTCCAGCAACGGTGTCAGCGGTCCGGGCGGCGCATGGGGCGCCGCTGCATCGGCCGCACCGATAATGGTGGTCAGCGGCGTGCGCAGGTCATGAGAGATTGCGGCCAGCAGGGTATTGCGCATGCGCTCGCCCTCCATCTGCACCAACGTGCTTTGCGCCACTTCGACGAAATGCACCCGTTCCAGCGCGATTGCCAGTTGGCTCATGCAGGCCTCGAGCAAACGCTGCTCTTCAGGCTCGTTCAACCGTTCCGGTTCAGCCAGCTCCAGCACTAATACCCCGCGCACGCGCATGGGGGCCTTCAACGGCAAATAGCGGCCTTGCGCGGCCGCCAGCGTATGGGTGCCCTGGCCAGCGGGTTGCCCATGGTCGTAAACCCATTGGGCAATGCTTTCATCAATCGGGAATGCACCCGCGCCACGAGCACGGACACTGTCTGCGGCGTCCGGCAGTGTCAGCCCGACCCGCGCTTCAAATACGCCGCTGAAAGTACGCAGCGCCACCTCCGTGATCTGCTCCACCGTCAGCGCCGCCGACAAATCTCGCGCCAGCCTCGCCAACGAAGTCGCACGCCGCTCACGTCCGGCCGCCGTGCGAGCCTCATGGCGCAAGCGTGCCGTGAGCTGGCCGGTGATCAACGCAATCCCCAGCATCAGGGCGAAGGTAAAAAAGTACTGGGTGTCGTTGACCGTGAACGACCAGCGTGGCTGGACGAAAAAGAAATCAAAACACAGCACCGCCAGCATCGCCGCCCAGACACCCGGCCCTCGCCCATAGCGCAAGGCGACCAGCACCACCGTGAGCAAAAACAGCATGACCACGTTGGCCAGATCGAACACCTGCAACAGCAAGGCTGCCACTGCCGTGGCGGCGAAACAGGCCAGGCTGGCCCACAGATACGCCGGCGCCCTGCTGGGCGGCAGCGCGGCGTCAGTATTGACCGCCACCGCAACCACGATGGGCAACGGGCCATGAGCGATGACAATCTGATCGATCTCGGGATGCCGACGGCTGATGCGGTCACTGACCGACTGGTGCCAGAACTGCCAGACCTTGCGCGGGTAGTGCCCCAGCACCAGGCGGTTGGCGTTGTGTTCACGGGCAAACGCCACCAAGGCCTCGGCGACGTCCATGCCCGACAAGGTGGCGGTGTCGGCGCCGAATTCGGCGGCCAGCGCCAGGGTCTTCATGGCGGCGGCATAACGGCTCGCCCCCGCACCACGACGCTGCGCCGAAGGCACATGGACGACAATCCAGTCTGCCTCGAGCTTTTGTGCCAAGCGCGCTGCTTCACGAACCAGTCGCTCATCCGAAGGGTACCCTGCCACGCCCACCAGTAAACGCTCGCGCGCGGGCCAAAGGGTGTTGATGGACCGCTCGCGGCGATAGTCGCGCATCTGTGCATCGACACGATCGGCGGTGCGCCGCAGCGCCAGCTCACGCAAGGCCAGCAAGTTGCCCTTGCGAAAGAAATGCCGGGACGCGCGCTCAGCCTGGGGCGGCAGGTAGACCTTGCCTTCCTTGAGCCGGCGCAGCAGGTCATCGGGTGGCAGGTCGATCACCACCACTTCATGGGCAGCGTCGAACAGATGATCGGGCACGGTCTCACGCACCCGGGTGCCGATGATCCCGCTGACAATATCGTTGAGACTTTCCAGGTGCTGGACGTTCAGGGTGGTCCAGATGTCGATGCCGGCGCGCAGCAGTTCTTCGACATCCTGCCAGCGCTTGGGGTGACGCGAACCGGGAACATTGCTGTGGGCCAATTCATCCACCAGCAGCACCGCCGGACGCCGCGCCAGCGCGGCATCCAGATCGAACTCGCTGAGGGTGCACTCGCGATGCATCACGTTGTATCGCGGCAGCAGTTCCAGACCGTTGAGCAGTTCAGCGGTTTCCCGGCGGCCATGGGTTTCTATCACCCCAGCCACCAGGTCACGGCCCTGGGCCACTTCGCGTTGGGCCGCGGTGAGCATGGCGCAGGTTTTCCCTACCCCGGCATTGGAACCGAAATAGATGCGCAGTTTCCCGCGCAGGGCAGCCTGTTCGTCTTGTTGCAGCTTCTCCAGCAGCGCGTCGGGATCAGGACGGCCGTCACGTGAAGCGGTGGACGTATCAGTTTCGAGCATGACAATCCTTTTAAACGGCCCGGCGCCACAGAGGGCGCCGGGCCGTCAGTCCTTTCAAACCAAGCCAAGCCCGGCCAACAGCATGTCGATCACCTTGATCCCCGCGAACGGCACCAGCACGCCACCCAGGCCATAGATCAGCAGGTTGCGATTGAGCAACGCCGCCGCGCCGATGGCTCGGTAGGTCACGCCCTTGAGCGCCAGCGGAATCAGAAACACGATGATCAGGGCATTGAAGATCACCGCGCTGAGAATCGCCGAATTCGGGCTGCTCAGGTGCATCACGTTCAGGGCGCCCAGTTGCGGATAGGTCGCGACGAATGCGGCCGGTACGATAGCAAAATACTTGGCCACATCGTTGGCCACGCTGAAGGTGGTCAACGCGCCGCGCGTCATGAGCATCTGTTTGCCGACTTCAACCACCTCGATCAACTTGGTCGGGTTGCTGTCCAGATCGACCATATTGCCCGCTTCCTTGGCGGCCTGAGTCCCACTGTTCATGGCCACCGCCACGTCCGCCTGGGCCAGTGCCGGCGCATCATTGGTGCCGTCGCCGGTCATCGCCACGAGCTTGCCCTGGGCCTGGTAGTCGCGGATCAGTTGCAGTTTGTCTTCCGGCCGGGCCTCGGCAAGAAAGTCGTCAACCCCGGCTTCCACGGCAATCGCAGCCGCCGTCAGGCGGTTGTCGCCGGTGATCATGACCGTCTTGATGCCCATGCGCCGCAGCTCGGCAAAACGCTCCTTGATGCCACCCTTGACTATGTCCTTGAGCTCGACCACGCCCAATGCCTTTTCACCATCGCACACGACCAGTGGCGTACTGCCCCGGCGCGAGACTTCGTCGACCTTAATCTGCAATCCCGGCGGAAAGCTGCCGCCCAGCGCCTCGACGTGCTGGCGAATGGCATCTGCCGCGCCCTTGCGGATGCTCCGGCCACCGGCCAGATCGACGCCGCTCATGCGGGTTTGCGCGGTGAAATGTACGAAGCTCGCCCCCAGGGCATTGAGGTCCCGCGCCCGCAGGTCGAATTTCTGCTTGGCGAGCACCACAATGCTGCGTCCTTCCGGTGTTTCGTCGGCCAGCGAGGCCAGTTGCGCCGCGTCCGCCAATTCCGATTCCTTGACCCCGGGTGCCGGCAGGAAACCGCTGGCCTGGCGATTACCCAAGGTAATGGTGCCGGTCTTGTCCAGCAGCAAGACATCCACGTCACCCGCCGCTTCCACGGCTCGCCCGGAGGTGGCAATGACGTTGGCCGACATCATCCGGCTCATGCCCGCTACGCCGATCGCCGACAACAGACCGCCAATGGTCGTAGGGATCAGGCAGACCAGCAACGCGACCAGAACCGTTGCGCTGACCACGTCGCCGCCGCTCATGCCCACCGCGAACATCGAGTACGGGCCCAGGGTCACGATCACCAGCAGAAACAGAAACGTCAGGCCCACCAACAAAATGGTCAGTGCCACTTCGTTGGGTGTCTTCTGGCGTTTCGCGGATTCGACCATGGAAATCATGCGATCCAGAAACGACTCGCCGGGATTGACGCTGATACGCACCACCAACCAGTCCGACAGCACTTTGGTGCCGCCGGTGACCGATGAAAAGTCGCCGCCTGCCTCGCGGATCACCGGTGCCGATTCTCCGGTAATCGCGCTTTCATCCACCGACGCCACGCCTTCGATCACCACCCCATCGAGGGGCACCAGATCGCCCGCCTCGATCAACACCACATTGTCCTTGAGCAGTTCGCCGGAAGGCATCGGCATCCAGGCGGAGCCATGCCGGGGTTGTTTCAGAAGCTTGGCCAGGGTCTGGCGCTTCATCCCACGCAGGCTGGCTGCTTGCGCCCGGCTGCGGCCCTCGGCCAGGGCTTCGGCGAAGTTGGCGAACAGCACGGTGAACCACAGCCACAACGTGATGCTCAGAATGAAACCACTGGGGGCTTCACCCTTGCCGCCCAGTGATTGAAACCACAACAGCGTGGTGAGAATGCTGCCCAGGTACACCACAAACATCACCGGGTTCTTCCACTGCGCCTGGGGCAGCAACTTCTTGAAGGCATCCAGGCACGCCGTGAGCAACAACCCACGGTCGAACAAAGGCAAACGAGCTTGCTTACTCATGGTTGTTTCTCTTACTCACTGGCCGCAAGGGGTGGCTGATGCGCAGGCTTCAAAGCATCCAGCGCGAGGTTGAGTTGCAGCACATTGACCCGTGGCTCGCCGAGCAGGCCGAAGGTGCGTTGCTCGGTGTGGGTATTCACCAGTTTCAACAGGTCGGCTTCGGGCAGGTGGCGCAGACATGCGACGCGCGCCGCCTGAATCTGTGCGTTGGCCACCGAAATGTGCGGGTCCAGGCCTGAAGCCGACGAGGTGACGGCATCCACCGGCACCTGTGCATCGGCTGCCAGGCCATTCTGTCGGCGGTAGGCTTCGACGCGCAGGGCCACGGTGTCGATCAACTTCTGGCTGGTCGGGCCAAGGTTGCTGGCGCCACTGGAACCTGCGTTATACGGCTGCGCCACGCTCTTGCTCGGGTCCAGTGGATCGGCGCCAAGTGTCATGCTTGCGCGCCCCTGGAAATACTCGGGCCGGGTGAAATGCTGGCCGATCACCGCCGAACCGATCACCAGACCGTCCCGTTCAACCAGACTGCCCTGGGCTTGAAACGGGAACAGCACGTTGGCCACCAGGGTGGTGAACAACGGGTAGGCCAGCCCGGTCAGCAGCATGAAGAACGCCGCCGATATCAGCACCGGGCGTAACAGGCCGACAAACAGAAACTGCACTTTGGTTTGTGGTTGAATTTGAGTCATCACTGCGCCCTCACTTGTAGGTCTGGCCAGACAGCAACTGCAGTTGCTCGACCAGTGGGCCGAGCGCGAGCGCCGGCAGGAAAGTCAGGCCGCCCACGACCAGCACCACGAACACCACGAGGAACATGAACAGCGGTGTGGCGGTCGGGATGGTGCCGGCACCGGCAGGGATGTTCTTTTTCATCGCCAGGGAACCTGCGACTGCGAGCATCGGCAGCATGGTGAAGAAGCGTCCGAGCAACATGGCAAGACCGATGGTGGTGTTGAAGAACGGCGTATTGGCATTCAATCCGGCGAACGCCGAACCGTTGTTGGCCGTGCCCGAGGTGTAGGCATACAACACCTCACTGAAGCCATGGGGCCCTTGGTTGTTGAGGCTGTTGAGGGTGTCCGGCCAGAGTGCCGCCAGCGCGGTGAAGCCGAGAATGCAGATCGGGTGCGCCAGTACCGAGAGCATGACCAGCTTGATCTCCCGAGCCTCGATCTTCTTGCCGAGGAATTCGGGACTGCGGCCGATCATCATGCCCACCAGAAACACTGTCAGCAGGGCGTACTGGATCAGGTTGATAAAGCCCACGCCGTCGCCGCCGAACACGCAGTTGAGCATCATCTGCGCCAGCGGTACGAAGCCGCCCATGGGCGTCAGCGAGTCATGCATGGCGTTCACCGAGCCGGTGGTTGCGCCGGTGGTGGTGGTCACGAACAGGCTGGTGTCGGCAATCCCGAAACGCAGTTCCTTGCCTTCCATGTTGCCGCCACTCTGGGTGGCCGACAGCACTTGGTCCGCGCCCACTCGGGTCAGCAGCGGGTTACCACTTTGTTCGGCCGTGTAAACGATGCTCAGAAAGCCGACGAACATCACCAGGAACGTGCCAAAGAACACCCAGCCCTGACGTCGACGCATCAGCATGCTGCCGAAGGTGTATGTCAACGCTGACGGGATCAGCAGCATGCTAAGGATGTGCAGCATGTTCGTCAGTGGCGTCGGGTTCTCGAACGGGTGTGCAGCGTTCATGCTGAAGAAGCCGCCGCCATTGGTGCCGATGTGTTTGATTGACTCAAAGCTCGCCACCGCGCCGACGATCAACTGCTGCTGCGCGCCTTCGAGGGTGGTGGCCAGGGCCTGGGAGCTCAGGGTTTGGGGCATGCCTTGCCAGACATACACCAGCGCCATGCCGAAACACAGGGGCAACATCACCCGGTACAGCGTGCGAGTGAAGTCCACCCAGTAATTGCCGATATCAGCGGAATTCGACCGACTGAGGCCGCGAATAAAACCCGCCGCCGCCACAACGCCCGCTGTTGCGCCGACGAACATCAGGAAGGTAATGACCGCCATCTGGCTGAAGTTGGACAGGCTGGTTTCACCTGAATACGCCTGCCAGTTGGTGTTGGTGATAAACGACGCCGCGGTGTTGAACGCCAGATCCGGTGTTTGCGCGCTCAGCCCCAAGGGGTTGAGCGGCATGAAACCTTGCAGGCGCAACACGATGTAACCCAGCAACATCATTGCCGCGTTCGACAGCAACAGGGCCGAGCCATAACGCGCCCAGCCCATGGTTTCGGTCGAATCGATCCCCAGCAAACGATAAGTGGCGCGCTCGGCCAAGGCATGCTTTTGCCCGGTAAAAACCCGCGTCAGCCACTTCCCCATCAAGACGGCGAGCCCGGTCATCAACCCGAGAATCACCGCAAATTCCAGCATAGTGCTCAACATGTCGATGCTCCGTTCAAATCTTGCCCATGGCGACGATGACCATGGCTGTCGCAGCAAAAAACACCACGCTAACCCCCATAAAAATCAGGTCGTACATTGCCGATTTCCTTTCTCAAGACCGCCCTGGCGGGCTGATAAAAAAGCCTGTGCCGCAATGACTGCGGCCATCAGAACTTTTCTGCACGAATAAGGGCGTAACCCAGGTAGGCGAACAACAGGGCGGCACACAGGCCGCTGGCGATGTAGATGAACTCGAGTGATAACAAGACAGCTCCCCCTGACTAAACGAAGGCACCCGCGATCGGGTCCCGGTAGAGCGCGCCAGAGCAAAAAACGCACTGGATACGCGCTCTTATCTGCGCCGTGCAGGTTAGGTGAGGGGGTATCAAGGACGGACACTGATTGGGGGCAGCGGTATTAAGACGGCGTATAGATCGAGCGGAACGGAGGTTGTGCGGGGGTGATGCGAGGCGTCAGCGACAGCCACGAACGGGCACGGTGAAGTGCCCGTCCGGGGCTCGGTTCATTTCTGTTTGAGCGGCAGCCAGATTTCCAGCACGCCGGTGTTGAGCTTCGGGTTGAAGTCTTCGCTGTAGCGTTCGAATTCCGGGGCGTCTGCCGCTTGATGGCCGGACTGTGGCAGCCAGGTTTTCCAGATGTACTGAAAGGTCGCGGGCAACTGCTCCAGTGTGCCTTTGTGCTCGAACACCGCGTAATGCTGGGGTTGAACCTCGACCCAGCGGTACTTCTCCGGCAGGTCGTCGAGCTTGCTGATTTCGACGCCTGCAATGTATTCGAAACCGCCCTTCCCATCCGGATTGCAGCAAATGCCGTAGGTCACTTCGCCTTTTTGACCGGGAATCTGTCCGATTTCGGGGATGAATTTTTCCCAGAGTTCGGGGATTTTCTTGGAAGTTTCCTGGGTAAATCGTCCGCCAAGCCCGGCAATGAGCAAGAAGTGCCCGTTTTCGAAGCGTGGCTCGGCCGGTTTTACGTCTTTTAATTCATCCATGACTCAACTCCTGAGACGAAAAAGTGGGTTCGGCTGGGAGTATAGAAGCCAAACCCGATTCGCCCAGTCAGAGCCCCGGCACCTGCTCGACGGCAGCCTTGACGATGAACTCGTTGTAACCCGATAGAATCACGTACACCGCGAAATAGCAGAAGATCGCCGCTGATGCCATGTAGGAGTAGCGCAGCAACTTGTCACCCAGCAACTTGCCACCGTGGCTGGCCGCGAAGCACAAACCGGCACTCCAGAGCAGACCGGCGCAGAGAAATCCGCCGAGAAACAGCGCCGAGCTGACGGCCCCGCCGCCACCGGAACGCGCGATCAGCGTGCCGCCCACCGCCGCGAACCAGAGAATGGCGCTGGGTGACGACATGGCGAGGAAGATTCCGCGGAAAAATTCTTTCCGGTGAGAGTTCTGCCCCACCTCGGCGGTCTGGGCCAGCACTGCCTCATGGTGAATCGCCGAGTAGATCATCTTCGCCGCGAAGTACACCAGCAACGCAGAACCACCGATCCACAGCACCCAACGCACGGTCTCGTATTGCAGCAAAACGGTCATGCCCGCCAACGCCAGCACCGCGTAAATCAGGTCGCCGACGCAGGTTCCCAGCCCCAGCGCGAAGCCTTGAAAATAGCCGCGTTGCATCGCCAGGGTAATCATCGCGATGTTGGCCACGCCGATATCCAGGCACAGCGAAAGGCTCAGCAGAAAGCCGCTGGTAAATTCCATCAACCGGGTTCCTTCGGACAAATTTGTTTACAGAGTCGCTGGACAGTGTGCCACAACAGCCCTTACATTCCGCCACAGGCCACCGCAGTGGCCAGCGTCGCTCGGACGGTTCCGGGCGCTCACGTTACCGAGGCAACAATGGCTAACCCAGGTTCGCCGCGCCGCTTTGCGCGCATAGATCGACTCCCCCCTTACGTATTCAACATCACTGCCGAGCTGAAGATGGCCGCCCGTCGTCGCGGCGAAGACATCATCGACTTCAGCATGGGCAACCCTGACGGCCCTACTCCGCCGCACATCGTCGAAAAACTGGTGACCGTCGCCCAGCGCGAAGACACCCACGGTTACTCAACGTCCAAGGGTATTCCGCGTCTGCGCCGGGCCATTTCCAATTGGTACAAGGATCGTTACGCGGTCGACATCGACCCGGAAACCGAAGCCATTGTCACCATCGGTTCCAAGGAAGGCCTGGCGCATCTGATGCTGGCCACCCTCGACCAGGGCGACACCGTGCTGGTGCCGAACCCCAGCTACCCGATTCACATCTATGGTGCCGTGATTGCCGGCGCCCAGGTGCGTTCGGTGCCGCTGATCCCGGGCGTGGACTTCTTCGCCGAACTGGAAAGCGCGATTCGCGGCTCGATCCCGAAACCGAAGATGATGATCCTCGGCTTCCCGTCGAACCCGACCGCTCAATGCGTGGAGCTGGATTTCTTCGAGCGGGTGATCGCCCTCGCCAAGCAGTACGACGTCTTGGTGGTGCACGACCTGGCTTACGCCGACATCGTCTACGACGGCTGGAAAGCCCCGTCGATCATGCAGGTGCCGGGCGCCAAGGACATTGCGGTGGAGTTTTTCACTCTGTCCAAGAGCTACAACATGGCGGGCTGGCGCATCGGTTTCATGGTCGGCAATGCCGAACTGGTCAACGCCCTGGCGCGGATCAAGAGTTACCACGACTACGGCACGTTCACCCCGCTGCAGGTCGCGGCCATTGCGGCGCTGGAAGGCGATCAGCAGTGCGTCAAAGACATCGCCGAGCAGTATCGGCAGCGTCGCAACGTGCTGGTCAAAGGCCTGCATGAACTGGGCTGGATGGTCGAGAATCCGAAAGCGTCGATGTACGTCTGGGCCAAGATTCCAGAGGCGTATGCGCACTTGGGTTCGCTGGAGTTCGCCAAGAAACTGCTCGCCGAAGCGAAAGTCTGCGTCTCGCCGGGTGTCGGGTTTGGTGAGTATGGGGATGATCATGTGCGCTTTGCGCTGATCGAAAACCAGGACCGGATTCGTCAGGCCGTGCGCGGGATTCGCGGGATGTTCCGGGCGGATGGGTTGGTTCAGAAAACCAGCGCCAACTAAATTGCCTTCGCGGGCAAGCCTCGCTCCTACAGTTTCACACATCCCTGTAGGAGCGAGGCTTGCCCGCGAAGCTTTTAAACGAACATCGACAACAGCAGGATAAAGCCCAGCGCAACGATGGACAGGATGGTTTCCATCGCGGTCCAGGTCTTGAAGGTTTCAGCCACGGTCATGTTGAAGTATTGCTTCACCAACCAGAAACCGGCGTCGTTGACGTGCGACAGCACCAGCGAACCGGCGCCAGTGGCCAGCACCAGCAGCTCACGGTTTACACCTGGAATCATCCCCACCACCGGCACCACGATGCCAGCGCCGGTAATGGTCGCCACGGTGGCCGAACCGGTGGCCACGCGAATTACCGCTGCGACCAGCCAGGCCAGCAGGATTGGCGAAATCTGCGCGTTCACCGCCATGTGGCCGATCACGTCACCCACACCGCTGGTCACCAGCATCTGCTTGAAGCCACCACCGGCACCGATGATCAGAATGATCGCGGCGGTCGGTGCCAGGCTGGCGTCGAGCAATTTCAGAATCGTGTTCGAGCCCATGCCCTGCTTGTAGCCAAAGGTGTACAGCGACAGCAGCAACGCCAGCAGCAGCGCGGAGATCGGGTGACCGATCAGGTCCATGAACGAGCGCGCGAAATTGCCTTCCGGCAGTACCACGTCGGCAAACGTCTTGAGCAACATCAGGAACACCGGCAGCAACACGGTGACCAGGGTGATACCGAAGCTCGGCAACGTGTCGGCCTGAGGCTCGCGAGCCAGTTGATCCACCAGTTCCTGATTGGCATGGCCCGGAATGTACTTGGCAATGAACGTACCGAAGATCGGACCGGCAATAATGGCGGTCGGCAGCGCAACGATCAGGCCGTACAGAATGGTTTTACCGATGTCGGCACCGAACACGCCGATGGCCAGCAACGGGCCCGGGTGCGGTGGCACCAGACCGTGGACCGCGGACAAACCAGCCAGCAGCGGGATACCAATCTTGATGATCGACACGCCGGTGCGCCGGGCGACGATGAACACCAGCGGGATCAACAGCACGAAGCCGATTTCGAAGAACAGCGGAATGCCGACCAGGAAGGCCGCGAACATCATTGCCCACTGCACCTTGTCCTTGCCGAACGCGCGAATCAGGGTCTGGGCAATCTGATCCGCCCCGCCCGACTCGGCCATCATTTTGCCGAGCATCGTGCCCAGCGCGAGGATGATCCCGACAAAACCGAGCACCCCACCGAAGCCGTCCTGGAACGCCTTGATGACGGTGCCGATCGGCATGCCGGAGGTCAGCCCGAGAAAGGCTGCGGCAATGATCAGGGCAATGAACGGGTGAAACTTGAACTTGGTGATCAGGACGATAAGCCCGATCACCGTGACCACTGCATCGAGCAGCAGGAACGTCTCGTGGGACATGCCAAACATTAGGGGTGTCTCCTGGTTGTTGTTGTTATTAAAGCGGGTAATTCGCAAGCCAACAGGACAGCGCTATCTCTTCGAGCAAAACTCATACGGCCTGTTTCAGGCCATGGGCCTGCCACCAGACATGCGCTTGCTTCGCCAATTGCTCGACGCTGTGGTTCGACGCGTCCAGAGCCAGGGTCAAGGGCTCGCCAACAGGGGATTCAAGGGTGGCGAACTGACTGTCGATCAGTGTCGAAGGCATGAAGTGGCCCGGCCGATGGGAAACACGGTCAGCGGCGACTTCAGGGGTCAGCTCAAGAAACACGAAGCCCAGGCCCGGCAAGGCGCTGCGCAGACGTTCACGGTAACTGTGTTTGAGGGCCGAGCAGGTCAGCACCGGGCGCTGGCCTTTAGCGTCGACGCGGCGCAGTTCATCGCACAGGCTGTCGAGCCAGCCGGCACGGTCGTCGTCGTTCAGGGGGATCCCCGCGCTCATCTTTTCGATATTGGCGGCAGGGTGGAAAGTGTCGCCTTCAATGGCGGTCGCGCCGCTGAGTTGGCACAAGGCCTCGCTGACGCAAGTCTTGCCGCAACCGGCAACGCCCATGATGACCAGGGCGGTGATGGAATTATTCATGTAACACCTCAGCGCGCAGACAGCGCTACCTTTGCCAGTTATGACACTGGATCAAAAGCAGAAGTTGCCGACGCCTTCTTGTCATTTTTGTGGGTTGCAGCATGTTCGGACCCAAGGCCAAAAAGCGAGGTTCAGGCAAACCCCGCTCACGCATTTGCAGCTGCATCGAGACAGCGCTACCTTAGTGCCTCGAATTTTGTTTGGCAAGCCGTCCGATGATCTCCCCTAAAAACGATAAAAATACGCGCACCACTGGCCGCCCTACCCTGAACGAAGTTGCGCGCCTGGCTGGTGTCAGCCCGATCACCGCCTCCCGCGCCTTGCGCGGCGTCAGCACGGTGGCCACCGAACTGGTGGAAAAAGTGCAGAAAGCGGCCCTTGAACTGAATTACGTGGTCAACCCTGCCGCCCGCGCCTTAGCCTCGGCCCAGAGCCATTCGGTGGTGGTTTTGGTGCCTTCGCTGTCCAACTTGCTGTTCATCGATACGCTAGAAGCCATTCATCAGGTTTTGCGCCCCAAGGGCTTCGAAGTGCTCATCGGCAACTTCCATTACTCGCGTGATGAAGAAGAAAACCTGTTGCGCAATTACATGGCCTATCAGCCCCGTGGCTTGCTGCTGACCGGTTTCGACCGCACCGAAAGTTCGCGGAGGATGATCGAGGCGAGCAACATTCCGTGCGTGTACATGATGGAACTGGACAGCGCCGCCGGGCTCAATTGCGTTGGTTTTTCGCAACTCGCGGCGGGTGAAACGGCGGCGCAACACTTGCTGTCTCGTGGGCGTAAACGCCTGGCCTACATCGGCGCGCAGTTGGATCAACGCACGTTGTTGCGCGGCGAAGGTTTCCGCAAAGCCCTGCAAAAGGCCGGTTTGTATGACCCCGACCTGGAAGTGCTGACCCCACGAGCGTCGTCCGTCGGCCTGGGCGGCGAACTGTTTCTGCAACTGATGGCGAGTCATCCCGACGTGGATGCCATCTTCTTCGGCAACGACGACCTGGCCCAGGGCGCCCTGCTTGAAGCCATGCGTTGCGGGATC
This sequence comes from Pseudomonas sp. LBUM1669, assembly GCF_059695705.1. NCBI lineage: Bacteria > Pseudomonadati > Pseudomonadota > Gammaproteobacteria > Pseudomonadales > Pseudomonadaceae > Pseudomonas > Pseudomonas sp. LBUM1669. The sequence goes on from NZ_CP166784.1 coordinate 4,839,923, forward strand.
AAAATCCCCGAACAAGTGGCGATCCTCGGTTTCAACGACCTGCCCGCCTCGGCGCACATGGTCCCGCGCCTGAGCAGCATCAGCACCCCGCGCGAGGCGATTGGCCGACGCTCGGCGGAGTTGATGCTGACCTTGCTGGCGGGGAATACCGTGGCCAAACCGGTGCAGGACATGGGGTTTGAGTTGAAGGTGCGCGAGAGTACCTGACCCATGTTGGAGCGAGCCTGCTTGCGATGGCGGTGGGTCCGTCACCATCAATGTTGACTGTCAGGACCAAATCGCGAGCAGGCTCACTCCCACAAGGGATTGCCTCAGCGACCCATCAGTTCGACAAACGCCATCGCGCCTTTCTGCAACGGCTGGCTCTTGAGCCACACCGCATGCACCGGCAGCACCAACCCGTTCTCGATGTTGCGGAAACTCAGGCGCTTGAGTCTTCCGGCATCAAGCAGCGGTTGGACGACCGACAGCGGAAAATTGCCCCAGCCCAACCCGGCTTCAACCATTTCCAGCGCCATGGCGAGGGTGTCGGTGCGCCAATAGGATTCGCCCACCAAAGGCCGGGTTTCGCTGATCGGCAGGTCGCGACTGGCAACGATGATTTGCCGCACGTGAACCAGATCCTCCAGAAACAAATCCTCGCCCTGAAACAGCGGGTTGTCCGCCGCCAGTGTGGCGATCACGCTCTCGGTGCCGACGAACTGGAATCGCTCCAGTACGTTCATGCTCAACCCCGCGAACGCCAGGCAAACGCTGACGCGACCGCTGTGGAGCATCGCCAGCACATCGTCCTGGGGCGCGCTGAGCACTTCGATTTCCAGGAGCGGATGACGCTCGGCGATGACCTTGATCGCGGCCAGCAAACGGCGCTTGTCGAGGTCCGCTACGACGCCAATCGACAACTTGCTCTCCAACCCCAGCGACAATTCGATTGCATGCACCTGCAGCTGCTTGAGCTGTTCGGCGATCAACCGCGCGTGCGGCACCAGCGCACTGGCCATCGCCGTCGGCACCGGTTCGCGATGGCTGCGATCGAACAGCGGATATCCGAGCTCGGCTTCCAGATTGGCAATGCCCATGCTCACCGCCGACGGCACTTTACCCAGCGCACGCGCCGCCGCCGAAAACGAACCGCGCTCGATCACGGCCAGGAACAACTCGATGCTGTCACTGTTGAAATTCATTCCTCTTCCTATCAATAAAACTGAAAGCTGCTGACTTTTTCTGTCAGGCCTATTGAAGCTATCTTTCGTCGCCTTCGCCAGTGCTACTGGCTTCAAGTTCGCAAGAAAGAGGCAAAACTCCATGCAAGGCGTTAAACGCAAACTGGTCTACGTGTCGCTGTTCGAAGTCTTTGGCATGACCTTCTCGGCGCTGGGCCTGGCGCTGCTGTCCGGCACCTCACCTGGCAGCACCGGCCCGTTGGCGGTCATCATCACCACAATCGCGGTGACCTGGAATTTCATCTACACCACGCTGTTCGAGCGCTGGGAAAGTCGTCAGCCATCGCGCGCGCGCACCGTTAAACGGCGCATCGCCCATGCCGTGGGATTTCAACTAACCTTGATAGTGTTTCTCATCCCGCTGATCGCCTGGTGGATGAACATCAGCCTGGTGCAGGCCTTCCTTCTGGACTTGGCGCTGATCATTTTCATCCCGTGCTACACCTTCGCGTTCAACTGGCTGTTTGATCGCACGTTTGGTTTGCCCGCCTCGGCGCTGCCGGATCCGGTTTGAAAACCGCGCAATGTCTGTCAGATTCCTGAAGCGTCGAATCGCTAACGGAGTAGCTCAATGGAACATGCACTGAAAATTCTGGGTAAAGCGTCGTCCATCAACGTCAGAAAGGTCCTGTGGACCTGTGAAGAACTGGCTATTGCCTACGAACGTGAGGACTGGGGCGGCGGTTATGCGTCCACCCACACGCCGGAGTTTCTCCGGCTCAATCCCAACGCGCTGGTGCCCGTGATCATCGACGACGCCGGTGTGTTGTGGGAGTCCAACACCATCTGCCGTTATCTGGCCGGCAAACACCAGAACACCGATCTGCTACCCCACGAACCGGCCGCGCGCGCTCGGGTCGAGCAATGGATGGATTGGCAAGCCACCGAACTCAATGCCTCATGGAGCTACGCATTCACGGCATTGGTGCGCAAGGATCCGGAGTTCCAGGACCCGCATCACATTGCGGCCGGCGTGCGCGGCTGGAACCAGAAGATGGGCATCCTCGAACATCAGCTCGCGGCAACCAAAGCTTACGTCGCCGGGCCACGCTTCACCCTTGCCGACATTGTCATCGGGCTGTCCGTCAACCGTTGGCTGATGACGCCGATGGAGCGGCCCGACTACCCGGCCATCGACGAGTACTTTCAACGACTGGCCCAACGTCCGGGCTTCCTCAAGTACGGCTGCAACGGCTTGCCTTGATGCCCGCCCTGTTTGCCGTCAGGCGGCAAAGGCTGACCGCAAAACCCACGTAGCCCACTCGGCCATTACGTATTAACTGACTGATTTATAGTGATTTTTCCTTACAGGCATACTATTTGCTCGAAGCACCGCACCACAAATGCCTACAAGGTCTACTCATCATGTTGGTCAGTGCTAAACAGCAAACGTTAACGGTGCCGCTCCCCAAGAAGCCCGGCGAAGATCCTACCGCCGAAGCCGCTGCCGGACTTCAGGGTGCGATGCTGCAAACGATGCAAATCAACGCTCAGGCGAAAGCCGCGCAGATACAGCAATCGGCCACCCAAAACGCCACGCAGCAAGTCAGTGAGGCGAGCAGAATCAGCGACAACGTGGATGAAGCGTTCGCGAAAACACGCGTGGGGCTGCAAGCCTCGTCGGCCAAACTTCCAGCTGAGACTCAATTAGCCTCGGACGCCTTCAAGGAATACATGAGCAAAACCCCGGAAGAGCGCATGCAAGACGCCATTCTGGAAGAGATGGGTTTGACGAAAGAAGAAGTGGAGCAAATGCCACCGGAAAAACAGCAGGCGATCGCTAAAGAGATGGCCGAGCGCATGGAGGACAAGATCAAACTGGCGCAGGCCGAGAAAGAAAGCGCTAACAGTGAAAAAGGCAGCAGCCAGGTGGTCGACAAGTTTCTTGCTTCGCTTTAACGGCGCTCAACTACAAGAAGGGCCCTTGGAGCGGGCCCTCTCCTTATCCACCGAAAGACAACCATCCGTCGACTTTTTTCATCTAATCGTCCCAACCTGTAATTTCTGACAGTAGTCGTCTGTCTTGATCCGATAAATCATACCTACTCCTGATCTGAAAGTTAGTTCATGAATTGCTTTCGATTTCGCATATGCGCTTGCCTAAGCGAATTCAGGAAGTTAATTCACAACATCTTTGGATCCAAATACCGAAGGAAGGGTAACCAGTCATGAGCCAGGTCGATTACGCTTTTGAAGCAACCATCGTTGAAAACGCGGATGGTACTGAGCATAAAATCACTACACAAGTTCCTGAATCCATCATCACCGGCAGCCAATTTGAGGTCGTCGGACAGGTGCCTCCCTCCCTTCGTTTAGTCGCAATCTATATTAGGGATAAATCAGGCCCAATAACCGCCAAGAGATACGATTTCCCTAACAACGACAACCCCGACCGCCCTGCTTATGGTGGCCACTATCACCCTGACCGAGAAGAAAACTCCTGGCTCGGGACTGCAGGGCACATCCAAATAACCGAGTACGATTCGAAAAATAAAAGAGCTAAAGGAGTGTTTGAATTCACTGCTGTATGGGAGGGCGATCCTAAGAAAACAGCAGAGATCAAAGGCCGTTTTAATCTAGGAAACACGCCACCAACACAAACGAGCTAAAACCGCCGAACTCGCACCTTCACCCGCCCCTGGACGAACAAACTTCGTTGAGGGGCGGTTTACGTTCAATTAGTTTATCTGCAACGTCGAGCTGAACTGACTGATCGCATCCACCACATGCCGCGACCCTTGCTGAATCTCGAGGATCACCTCTCCCGCTTCGTTCGCCAGTTCCACCCCAAGTCCGGTTCGGCTCAAGCTCGACTGCATGCTCGACACCGCGCTCAACGACAGATCGCGGTTCCTGCGCACCACATCGACGATCTCCAGCGTCGCCTGGCTCGTGCGTGCCGCAAGGCTGCGCACTTCATCGGCCACCACCGCAAACCCTCGACCGTGCTCCCCCGCCCGTGCGGCTTCGATGGCTGCGTTGAGCGCCAGCAAGTTGGTCTGGTCGGCAATGCCGCGGATGGTCTGCACGATGGTGCCGATGATGTCGGATTGTTTGCTGACCGCATCGATACTGAGCGCGGCTTCGTTCAGGTCCCGGGAAATGTCCTGGATGATTTGCACCGTTTGCTGCACCACCTGAGAACCTTTCTGCGCACAGGCGTCATTTTGTACCGAGGTGCTGTGCGCCGACTCCGCAGCCGTTTGTAAGGTGGTGACTTGCTGGGTGATGTCGCTGGCAAACTTCACCACTTTGTATAACCGACCCTTGGCGTCGAACAAGGGATTGTAAGAGGCTTCGAGAAATACGGTATGGCCGTGTTTGTCTTTGCGTTCGAATCGATGCGAGTGATATTCGCCCCGATTGAGTGACGCCCAGAACGCCTTGTAAGCCGTCGACTCAGCTTCGGCGCGGTGGCAAAACAGGCTGTGGTGCTGGCCCACCACTTCGTGGAGCGAGTAATGCATCGTCTTCAGGAAGTTTTCGTTGGCCGTGATGACTTTGCCATCGGGGGTAAATTCGATCACGGCCATGGAACGACCGATGGCAGCCAGCAGGCTTTCGTTTTCATGCTCCTGATTGATGCGAGCAGTGATGTCCGAGGCGACTTTGATCACGCTTTTAACCTGGCGATCAGCACCGAACACCGGCATATAACTGGCCTCGAGCCAGACCTCCTTGCCACTCTGGTTCAAGCGCAAGAAAGTCCCGCTCACCGGTTCGCCACGGGCCAGGTCCCGCCACAACTTTGCGTAAGTCTCGCTGCGATAAAAAGCTTCTTCGCAAAAAATCCGATGATGTTTGCCGCGCACTTCGTCGGCGCTGTAGCCCATGACACTGCAAAAGTTGTCGTTGGCCTCGAGCACGATGCCTTCCGGGGTGAACTCGATCATCGCCATTGATCGACTGACCGCCGCCAACTTGGCGCTGGCCTCGGTCAGCGCACAGCTGAATCGTTGGATTTCCAGCAGGTCAGCCTTGTGATGTAGGTTAAACATGGTCGTATCACCTTCAGCGCGTTCTTTGATTGAAGAAAGTTCTTAGGTCTTTCAACGGATCCACCACAACGTTCTATGGAACAGGCACACGCGTTCCTCCAAGGGAGGAAGTGTCAGGTGATCAATGATGTTCAATCGGAGAGTCCATGCAGCAACGCTCTTATCAAGACATCCTTCTCTTGATAGCCCGGGACCGGGCCAGCCCTAACGTATTCATAAGTAACTCCCTTTGCCGAACAGCTCCTTAGTTGATCCGTGTCGGTGCCTTGGGTGTGCACTCTTGCGACGCCATCGTCATATGACGAGCGACATGGATAACTACGGGTTAGCGTAGACAGTCGGTACAGGGAAGCAAGGCCACTAGTCGGCCAGTACTGAGGACAAAATCGGTTCAGCGAAGAAATTTGGCGTTGGTGGCTGAGTCGGTGGGGGTCTCAAGACCATCGCGAGCAGGCTCGCTCCCACAGAAGGATCGTCAGTGGACAACGTATTTGTGTACACCCGAGATCCACTGTGGGAGCGACGGTGCGACCTGCTCGCGAATGAGGTCGCTCAAGCACCGCTAAAACATCAGGAAAACTTACAGACTCGCACTCACCCTGGTTGCCACCTCCCCCGGCACCCAGGCTTTCCAGATCTGCGGCTGATCGCGCAAAAACGCCTCGGCCACTTGTCGCGGTTGCTGACGTTTTTCGCTCATTTGCCCCAGCGTCTGGTTCAGCAGATCGATCGGAAAATCGACCTTTTCAAAGAACGCCACCAGGTCCGGGTATTGCGCCTTGAACGGCGCGGACACGCCAATCGCCAGGCTTGCCGGCATCGAGCGCGTGCCTTTTGGGTTCGGGTGATTGGCATCGGCCAGGGTCTTCCAGGCTCCGGCATCGAACGGCGGCTCGTCGAGTTTTACCAGTTTGAAACGGCCCAACAGCGGTGTTGGCGACCAGTAATAAAACAGCACCGGTTTGCCGCGACGGATCGATGAAGCGACCTCGGCATCCAGCGCCGCGCCGGAGCCGGTACGGAAGTTGACGTAGCTGGCGGTCAGGTCATAGGCCTTGAGTTTCTGGCTGTTGACGATCTCCGAGGTCCAGCCGGTCGGGCTGTTGAGGAAACGACCGCGGCTCGGGTCTTCCGGGTCGCGGAACACGTCCTTGTAACGGGCCAGGTCGGCGACGGATTTCAGCTCCGGGGCCAACGGTTTGATGCCGCGTTCCGGGTCGCCCTTGATCACGTACTCGGGCACCCACCAACCTTCGGTGGCGCCTTTGACCGTGTCGCCCAAACCAAACACCTTGCCCTCGGCGGACGCCTTGACCCACGCCGGACTGCGCCCGGCCCACTCTTCGCCGATCACCTGAATGTCGTTCTTGGCCAATGCCGCTTCAAGGCTGACGGTGCTGCCCGGCAAGGTATCGGTCGGGTAGCCGTAGCCCTTCTCGACGATCAGTCGCAGGATTTCGGTAATCAGGCTTCCGCTCTCCCAGGTGATGTCACCGAAGTGAATCGGTGCGGCTTTTTCGGCTGCCGGAACCTGGGAAGCCACCAGGCTCAGGGCCAGCAACGAACTGCCGAGCAGGGTTTTGATCGATCTCATGCGGACCTCTGGGTCAAGGATTGGTTAGCGCTGTGCTGGGCGCACAAGGCGTGGGTGCGGGTCATGTAGACGCTGACCGAGCGCTGGGAAATGCCCAACTCGGCGGCGATTTGCGGGTACGTCAGACCGTCGATGCGGGACATCAGGAACGTCGCCCGGACTTTGCCGGGCAAGCGATCGAGGGTTCGGTCCAGGCTGTTCAGGGTTTGGGATAACTGCAGCAATTCTTCAGGCGATCGCCCACCGACAAGGTCGGTTTGCTGCTGGTGTTCCAGGTGTTGGCGCTCCAGATCGCGGCGACGCCAGTGCTGGTAAACAAGGCGACGGGCGATGGTGGTGAGCAAGGCGCGAGGCTCGCGGATTGGCGTCAGCGCTGGCGACTCGAGCAGGTGCACGAAGGTTTCGGCGGCGATGTCTTCGACACTGGGATTGCTGCCCAGGTGTCGGCGCAGGCGTGCGCACAGCCAAGGGTAATGGGCGCGGAACAATCCGCCCACGTTGTTGCGATGGGAAGCGTCGGCGCCGGACATAGAGGCTCCAAGGGTTAGGGGTCGCTGAATGTCCGGTGATCCGGTGACGCGATCCTAGCAAGGGCCCTTATTCTTTAAAAATACTTAAAATGCATTTTTATATTCTATTAATGCATTAAACAGTTAAAAGAACGCAGCCTCGTTTCACTCGACAGCTGCTACAGGAGATTGGTGTCCATCTGTTGCAGCTGTCGAGTGAAACGAGGCTGCGTTCTTCCACGCCCCTACCGCAACCGCCCATATCCCAACGCTTCAGCCTCCTGCTCATAGTCGAGAATCACTTGATAGTCGGTCTCGGTGGCGGGCAGCACTTCTTCCAGGCCGAGGATTTGCGCGACATCGGGCAACTCATTCAATGAGGTGTTGATCACCTGCCGAAACGCTTCAACCTGTTCATCGGTCAGCGTTGCGGCCGTGATGTACGGCAAGGTCGGACTGAACGCGCTTCGAGCGACGACGCGTAGACCGGCGACTTCTTTGTCGGCATGCCGCGCCAGATAGGCGAAGGTCACACTGTCGATGGCCGCCAGGTCTGCACCCTCTTCGCGCAGCCAGCGCAGGCTTTCGCGGTGGCTGCCGCTGATGGCGACACTGGAAAAAAATTGCCCGTCGCGATGCAGCGGCGCCAGGCTGTGCCGCAAGAGGTTCATGCCGCTGTTGGAGTCTTCGCCATTGATCACCCCGCGACTGCCGCGCAACTCAGGCAAGGTCAGCCGTGGATCATCGGCGCGGCTCAGCAGCAGGCTGCAATGGTTGCCACCGTTGCTGTCGGGGAGTTCATAACGGGGCCGACCGATGACCCGGACTTTGCCGCGCAATGCGGTCATCAGCGGGTAGCCGCAGGTTTGGGTCAGCAGCAGATCCGGCGATAACCAGAGTTCGGGCAGCGACAGACCTTCGGCACTCATGCGGGCGTGCCCCAGGTGTTCGAGGATGCGCGAGAGCCAACGCTCGTTCGCCGCGCGGATCGGCTCGGGGGCGACGTACATCAGGAGCTCGGCGATGTGTTCAGTCATCAAAAATCTCCCCGGCTACGAAACGCCCCTGTGGGAGCGAGCCCTTGTGGCGAGGGGATTTATCCCCGCTGGATGGCGCAGCCGCCCCAAAATCTTGGGCCCGCTTCGCAGTTCAGCGGGGATAAATCCCCTCGCCACAGCTCCCACAGGGGTCAGGTGTCGATCATGAAAAATCAATGGAATGGATGCCGCGGGCTATCGATGGCTTTCACTCCATTCTCCCGCCACAACTGCCCATAACCCTGCACCAGAAACCAGCCGCTACGCGCCACCCATTGTTCGCGGCGCGCGTAGTAGGCGCGTGGCAAGTCGTACCAGGGCAGGCCCGGCAAGTCGTGATGCACCAGGTGAAAATTGAGGTTCAGGAACAGCCAGCGCCACGGCCAGGCCGCCTCGTTGAGCACGGTGCGTTGCTCGGGCTGGGGGTGCGGACGGTGTTCATAGTAGGAGCGAATCATCGCTATCGAAAGCGCCGGCACGCTGATCAGCAACAGGTAATGCCAGACCGGCAACACACTGTAGCGCGCAATGAACACCAGCATCAGCAAGGTCAGCGCGCCGTGGGTCAGCCACATCAGCCACGCCTGTCGCTCAGCGTTGATCAGCCGCTGAAATTCTTCCTTCGCCAGCGCCAGCAACGCCAGCGGTGCGCCGAGCATGAAGCGCCCGAGCACGGTTTTGTTCAGCCAGTGCAGGCTTTGTTCGAAGAGCGAACTGCCCTGCCACTGCTCGGCCGTCAGGTAACGGCTTTCCGGGTCGTGGCCGGGCAGGGTCAGGTCTTCGTCGCGGTGATGCAGCAAATGGCTGTCGCGATACAGGGTGTAGGGATACCAGACGGCGAATGGTACGTAGCCGAGGAGTTTGTTCAGCAAAGTCCAACGGGTCGGATGCCCGTGAAGCAATTCGTGCTGCACCGACAACCAGAGCACCACCAGCGGAATCAGCAACAATGTGCTCCACCACAGCCCCAACCGATCACTGGTCAGGACAATGCTGAACCAACCGACATACACGCCGACCAGCAACAGCCAGGTCGGCCATTCGGTGCGAGCGGTGAGGCGTTGGCGCAGGGTTTCGATTTCTTCTCGGTGGGCGGCATCGAAGTAATGGGGCATGGCGTTGCTCAGATCGGGGACCAGTCCCCCTCTGTGCAATGGCGCAGGGAAATCTTGCAGATTATTTTTTTGTTTCGACAATCACCTGTAGCAGCTGTCGAGTGAAACGAGGCTGCGATCGTTTGATCTTGATACGGAAGATCAAAAGATCGCAGCCTCGTTTCACTCGACAGCTCCTACAGGGGGAACGGAAGGTGACTGGACCTCAATGACCGAACACATCCACCTTCTTGGCCTTCTTGTCTGCGCGCTTTTCATCGGCGGTTTTCGCCGGTTTCTTCTTTGCCGCTTTTTTTGAATCCATGCCTTTGGCCATGATACGTACTCCACTCATACGGGATGTGAGATCAGGTATACACCTATCCCCCGCCGCGCGTTCTTTTATAATCGCCCGCTTTGCGCACCGACAGATCAAACCCATGCCCGACACCCAGTACTCCCTGCTCGCCGAGCCATTATGGCCATTGATGAACAAGTTTTATCGCGCCCACCAATCGTCGATGAAAGCGGTTCGCGACGCTCAGCTGTGGGTCGCCAGACGCGAGGAGATCATTGGCGCGCTGTGTTTACGGCCGGTGGCAGGCGGGCATTGGTTGACGGGTTTGTTCGTCGATCCGGCTTGTCGCGAACAAGGGATCGCCGGCGCCTTGATCGCTGAGGCGGTGAAGGAGGTCGAAGGTCCGGTGTGGTTATTTTGTCATCCGGACCTGCGCGGCTTTTATGAGCGTCGTGGATTTACCTTCGACCCAGCCCTGCCCTATGCGATGGTCGAACGCTTGAGCCGTTACGCGCGCAGCAAACCGATGATTGCCATGGGCCTGGCCAAACAACCGACGTCAGACTGATGGAGATCACCTGTGGGAGCGGGCTTGCTCGCGAAGGGGCCATGTCAGTCAATATTGATGTCGACTGACACTCTGCATTCGCGAGCAAGTCGAATCGTCGCACCGCCGCTCCCACATTTGATTTGTGGTGGTTTCAGTCGTCTGCGTTAGGGTCGAGATCCGGGAACATCACTTCGGTGAACCCGAATTTACTGAAGTCGGTAATCCGCGACGGGTACAACCGGCCGATCAGGTGATCACATTCATGCTGCACCACCCGCGCATGGAATCCCTCGGCGATCCGCACAATCGGCTGGCCCTTGGGATCGAACCCTTCGTAGCGAATCTGCTGATAACGATCCACCGCGCCGCGCAGGCCAGGCACTGACAGGCAACCTTCAAAGCCCTCTTCCATCAGCGGGCTCAACGGCGTGATCAGCGGGTTGATCAGAATGGTCTGCGGCACCGCTTCTGCGTCCGGGTACCGTTCGCTGTGCTCGAACCCAAAGATCACCAGTTGCAGATCGACTCCGATCTGCGGCGCAGCCAGGCCAACGCCGCCGACGCTTTCCATGGTCTGGAACATGTCGTCGATCAGCAGCCACAACTCAGGGCTGTCGAACATCTCGGCCGGCACCGGCGGAGCAATACGCAGCAGGCGCTCATCGCCCATTTTCAGAATTTCACGGATCATTTGATGGCTTCGTCAGTGTGCGGCTTGATCGAGTGATCCCGACCCAGTCCAGAAACGTGGTGTTTGGGTTCGTGGTCGAGTTCACCGGGGACTTTTTCGCCAGGGTCCTTGCCTTCGGTCGACATGTGTTCGATCACGGCATTCATCTCCGCGCCGAGCAACAGCACTGCGGCGGAAATATAGAAGTAGAGCAACAGCACGATGATCGCGCCGATACTGCCATACATGGCGTTGTAGTTGGCGAACTCCTTGACGTACAGACCAAAACCCAGCGACGCGATGATCCACACTACCACCGCCAGCACCGAGCCCGGGGTAATGAAGCGAAACTCTTGTTTGACGTCGGGCATGACGTAATAAATCAACGCCACCGCCATCATCAACAGAATCACGACCACCGGCCAGCGCACGATGGTCCAGAGGGTCACGATGAATTCTTCAAGGCCGACTTGCGAGGCGATCCAGCCCATCACCTGCGGCCCGAGCACCATCAACGCGGCGGCCAGCAGCAGCATGCCGGCGATGCCGATGGTGTAGAAAATCGACAGCGGGAAACGCTTCCACGCCGGCCGGCCTTCGACCACGTCGTAGGCGGCGTTCATCGCGCTCATCATCAGCCGCACACCGGCAGACGCGGTCCACAGCGCAATCACGATACCGACCGACAGCAACCCACCTTTGGATTGCTGGAGCTGGTCGATGACCGGGTTCACCTGCTCCAGCGCCTGAGGCGGCAGGACCAGTTCCGATTGCAGGCGCAGCCAGGAGAAGAAGTCAGGAAGGTGCAGGAAACCGATCAGGGCGATCAGGAACAGAATGAAGGGAAATAGCGAGAACAGCATCTGATAGGCCAACGCCGAGGCATAGGTCGACATCTCGTCGTCAACGAACTCGGTGACCGTGCGCACCATGACACGGTGCAGGCGCAGGCCTTTCATGTGTGGGAAAAACATTAGCGTCTCCTTTCGCCGCAAAAAGGGTTGAAGTCGAGGCGACTCAAGGACCGTTTTCTACATCAAAGTAGCCTACTTGGCGACTTTGAAACAATTTCCGTGCGCAAGTTCAGGCTGACACAAAAACGGCCATCCGTGGATGGCCGTTCCTGTTGCTCAGCAAAGGCCGAATCACGCCTTGTCGACGCCTTTCTTGATTGCGTCCTTGGCTTTACCGACCGCTTGCTGGGCCTCGCCTTTCCTTTCCTGGACCTTACCTTCAGTTTGCAGCTTGGTGTTGTCAGTTGCCTTGCCGACACCTTGCTTGACGTTGCCGACGGCTTCGTTGGCCATGCCTTTTACTTTATCGCCAGTGCTGCTCATGGTGTTTCTCCTGTGAACAATTGAACGAGAAAAGTCGTTACACAAGGTTGACCGGAGGCGTTTGCGCGGAGTTTCATTTATTTTCAGCCACACATTTCATCGTTCAGTGCAGGTTGGGCTTTATGTTTGCCGACCAACCCCCGAGAATGCGCAACGTATTCAGGCCATGGCGCTGAAGATCCAATCCCGTAGGAATGTTATGAAACTCGATAAAAAGCAGGCCATTGCCCGCAGAAACCAGGAACTCGGCGGTGCTGTGCTTGGCGTCAACAACTGCCATTTCACCGAACTGAACCGCAACCGCAACATCTGGTGGTTCGATATCCCGGTGGCGCGCCTGGCCATTGGTCAGTACGAATGGGTTCACCTGCTGATGCACACGCCGGAAACCGACGAACTGCTGCACCTGAAAGTGCCGACGGTGTTCCTGCGCGAGAAGCTTGAAGGCCTGGTGGTGCGCAACGAAGGCAAGCGCAAAGCCGCCTTGAGCCTGGAACTGAGTGCGGACAAGGACTCATACCTGCAGGACATGCGCCCGGCGGGCACCAACGTCAATTTCGCGCCGTTTCGCCTGTAAATAACACATCCCCTGTGGCGAGGGAGCTTGCTCCCGCTGGGCTGCGAAGCAACCCTGAAACCTGCAACCCCGTTTCGTCAGATGCACCGCATACGCCGGGTTTGCGACTGCTTCGCAGTCGAGCGGGAGCAAGCTCCCTCGCCACAAAAGCGGTCCTGATAGCGCTATAAAAAAAGCCCCGCATCTGCGGGGCTTCTTGTTTGTTACGCGCCGACTTTCTTGGCGTTGAGCTTCTTCAGCTCTTCGTCGCGCAATTCGCGGCGCAGGATCTTGCCGACGTTGGTGGTCGGCAGCGCATCGCGGAATTCCACGGAGCGCGGGACTTTGTAGCCGGTCACGTTCGCACGCATGTGCTCCATCACCTGTTCCTTGGTCAACGTCACGCCCGGCTTGGCCACGATGAAGATCTTGATGGCTTCGCCCGACTTCTCGTCCGGCACGCCGATGGCCGCGCATTGCAGCACGCCCGGCAGGGTCGCCAGCACATCTTCCAGTTCGTTCGGGTACACGTTGAAACCGGACACCAGGATCATGTCTTTCTTGCGATCGACAATGCGCATGTAGCCGTCCGGCTGGATCAGCGCGATGTCACCGGTTTTCAACCAGCCTTCGCTGTCGAGCATTTCATCGGTGGCGTCCTGACGCTGCCAGTAGCCCTTCATCACTTGCGGACCTTTCACACACAGTTCGCCGATTTCGCCCAGCGGCTGTTCAACGCCTGCATCGTCGATGATTTTGCACACGGTGGACGGAACCGGAATACCGATGGTGCCGATCTGAATGTGCTGAATCGGGTTCACGGTGGCTACCGGGCTGGTTTCGGTCATGCCGTAACCTTCACAGATGGCGCAACCGGTGACCGCTTTCCAGCGCTCGGCGGCAGCCAGTTGCAGGGCCATGCCGCCGGACAGGGTGACTTTCAGCGCCGAGAAGTCCAGCTTTCGGAACGCTTCGTTGTTGCACAGCGCCACGAACAGGGTGTTGAGGCCGACGAACCCGCTGAACTTCCACTTCGACAGTTCCTTGACCATCGCCGTCAAATCGCGCGGGTTGCTGATCAGGATGTTGTGGTTGCCGATCAGCATCATCGCCATGCAATGAAAGGTGAACGCATAGATGTGGTACAGCGGCAGCGGTGTGATCAGGATCTCGCAGCCTTCGTTGAGGTTGGAACCCATCAGCGCCTTGCACTGCAGCATGTTCGCGACAAGGTTGCGATGGGTCAGCATCGCGCCCTTGGCCACGCCGGTGGTGCCGCCAGTGTATTGCAGGACGGCAACGTCGCTGCTGACCGGGTTGGCTTCCGCCACTGGCTGGCCGTGGCCCTTGCTCAGCACGTCGTTGAACTTGATCGCCTTGGGCAAGTGATACGCCGGGACCATCTTCTTCACGTACTTGATGACGCTGTTGACCAGCAGGCGCTTGAGCGGTGGCAGCAGGTCGGCCACTTCGGTGACGATCACGTGCTTGACGCCGGTTTTCGGCACGACGATTTCCGCCAGATGCGCCATGTTGGCCAGGCAGACCAGCGCTTTGGCACCGGAATCGTTGAATTGATGTTCCATTTCCCGCGCGGTGTACAGCGGGTTGGTGTTGACCACGATCAGCCCGGCGCGAATGGCACCGAATACGGCGACCGGGTACTGCAACACGTTGGGCAGTTGCACGGCGATTCGATCGCCCGGCTGCAAGTCGGTATGCTGTTGCAGGTAAGCGGCAAAGGCACCGGACAATTCGTACAGTTCACCATAGGTGATTGTCTTGCCCAAGTTGCTGAATGCCGGTTTGTCGGCGAAGCGCTGGCAGGAACGTTTCAACACTGCCTGAATATTCGGATACTCGTCTGGATTGATCTCGGCAGCAATCCCGGCAGGGTACTTATCCTTCCAAAAGTCTTCGTTCATGGAAGCCCACTCCTCAGCAACGCGAATTCTGCACCGCATTTGATGCGATTATTATTGGTGTGTGTTTGTCGGTGAATCTTGCGCTTTTATAAGCCCGAGACGTCACAAAGCGCGCCGAGAGTAGCAGCTTTGCCAAGGGTCGACCAGAGCCAAAAGCGGCCTCTATGGTCACAATTGTGACTCATGAATTGCTAGCAGTCATTTTAGAGCAAAAATTCTATAAAAGCCCCGAAAGCCCCTGAAACCGGGGGCTTCAGATCTTTAAAAGCTTCGCGGGCAAGCCTCGCTCCTACGGGTTCGATGGTGTTCACAGTATCGGTGAACGGCACAAAACCTGTAGGAGCGTGGCTTGCCCGCGATCCGCGCGAAGCGCGGCCATTCACCGACTACGCGATATCCCGCAACTCCCGCCGCAGGATCTTGCCCACCGGCGTCATCGGCAACGACTCACGCAACACAATGTGCTTGGGCACTTTGTACGCCGTGAAGTTTTCCTTGCAGTACGCCTTCAGTTCTTCAAGGCTGACCCCCGATTCACGGGCCACCACAAACAGCTTCACCGCCTCCCCCGAACGCTCGTCCGGCACACCGATCACCGCGCAGTTGGCGACTTTCGGGTGAGCCATCACGATGTCTTCGATCTCGTTCGGGTACACGTTGAAACCCGAGACGATGATCATGTCTTTCTTGCGATCGACGATGCGCACAAAACCGTCCGGGTCGATCACCGCGATATCACCGGACTTGAACCAGCCTTCGGCATCCAGCACCTCGGCGGTGGCTTCCGGTTTCTGCCAGTAACCCTTCATGATCTGCGGGCCCTTGATGCACAGTTCGCCACGCTCGCCCAGCGGCTGCTCGACGCCTTCATCGTTGATCACTTTCAGCGTGGTACCCGGCACCGGCAGGCCGACCGTGCCGATCCGCGATTTGTCGCCGTAGGGGTTAGTGCAGGCCACCGGTGAGGTTTCGGTCAGGCCATAGCCCTCGGTGATGCGGCAACCGGTGAGCTGCTCCCAGCGCTCGGCGGTGGCCTTGACCAGCGCAGTGCCGCCGGAGTTGGTGAGTTTGAGGCTGGAGAAATCCAGGGTCTTGAAGTCCGGGTGGTCCATTAGCGCAACGAACAGCGTATTGAGCCCCAACAGCGCCGAGAACCGCCATTTCTTCAGCTCCTTGATGAAGCCGCCGATGTCGCGCGGATTGGTGATCAGCACGTTGTGGTTGCCGGTCACCATCATGCACATACAGTTCGCTGTGAAGGCATAGATGTGGTACAGCGGTAGAGGCGCGATCATCACTTCCTGACCTTCGCGCAGCAACGGCTGACCGTCACTGCCGAACTGCCCGAGGCAGGCCCGCGCCTGTTGCATGTTCGCCACCAGGTTGCCGTGGGTCAGCATCGCGCCCTTGGCCAGGCCGGTGGTGCCGCCGGTGTATTGCAACACCGCGATGTCGTCGAGGCTGACGTTCAGCGGCTTGATACCCAGTCCCCGGCCCAGACGCAGCGCGCTCTTGAAGGAAATCGCCTGCGGCAAGGCATACGCCGGGACCATCTTCTTGACCTTGCTGACCATAGTATTGACCAGCCAGCCCTTGGCGCCGGGCATCATGTCGCCCATTTTCGCTTCGATCAGGTACTGGATATCGGTGTCGGGCAGCACTTCCTGGACCTTGGCCCCGAACATGTTCAGGTACACCAGCGCCCGGGCACCGGAGTCCTTGAACTGATGACGCATCTCCCGCGCGGTGTACAGCGGGTTGGTGTTGACCACAATCAGCCCGGCGCGCAAGGCACCGAACACGGCAATCGGGTAATGCAGGACGTTGGGCATCTGCACCGCAATGCGATCCCCCGGCACCAGATCGGTGTGAGCTTGCAAATAACCGGCGAACGCCAGGCTGTAGCGTTCCAGTTCGGCGTAGGTCAGGGTCACGCCCATGTTGCTGAAGGCGGGGCGATCAGCGAATTTCTTGCAGGAACGCTCGAACACCTCAAGCACCGACTTATAGGCCCCAAGGTCAATATCCAGGGGCACGCCGGCCGGGCGTTTGTCATTCCAGAAATCAGGTTGCATTGTTCTTGTCCTCTTTACCTGAGCCTATCCGGGGCCGCTTTTCTGTCACTTCTGAAAAGCGGGGCTTCACGGACACTAGCAGTTATGGCGAATCAGGCAAATATGCCAATGGGCGTCATTGACCGTGTGAATCTTGCTGCAGCGGCGTGGCCTGATCAGACGGCAAGCGCAGGATGCGCTATACAATGCATCGAAGCTGTTTTCCCACCCGGCAGCCCCATGCAAAGGAATCGCCATGATCCACGACACTTTCTGGCTGACCGCGAGTGACCGCAGCCGCCTCTACGTCAACCAGTGGCTGCCCGATCCGCCTTTGAAAGCCGTGATCCTGCTGGCCCATGGCATGGCCGAACACAGTGGTCGCTACGCCCGCCTGGCGGAAAAACTCTGCGCGCAGGGTTACGGCGTCTACGCGCCGGACCTGCGTGGACATGGCAAAACTGCCGAAAACGGGACACTCGGCCATTTCGCCGATGACGATGGCTGGTGCAAAGTGGTCGGCGACCTGGCCAGCCTCAACCAGCACATCGGCCAGCAACATCCCGGCGTGCCGATCGTGCTACTCGGCCACAGCATGGGCAGCTACATCGCCCAGGCCTACCTGCTGCATCACAGCGCCAGCCTGCACGGTGCGGTGCTCAGCGGTTCGAACTTCCAGCCCATCGCGCTCTATCGCGCGGCACGTCAGATTGCCCGTGTCGAAAAAGCGCGCCAGGGTCCCAAAGGCCGCAGCGCGCTGATCGAGTGGCTGTCGTTTGGCTCGTTCAACAAAAAATTCAAACCGGTACGCACGCGTTTCGACTGGCTCAGCCGCGATCCGGCGGAAGTCGATCTGTACGCCAACGACCCGCTCTGCGGCTTTCGTTGCACCAATCAGCTGTGGATCGATTTGCTCGGTGGGTTGCAGCAAATCAGCAAAGCGTCCAATCTCGCTCAGATTGATCCGGGCCTGCCGTTGCTGGTGATTGGCGGTGAATGTGATCCGGTGAGCGAAGGCAAACGTCTGAAAAGTCTGGTCGATGCGCTGCGCGCGGCCGGGAGCCAGAACCTGCAACTGACTATTTACCCGCAGGCAAGGCACGAACTGTTCAACGAGAGCAACCGCGATGAAGTGATCAATGACGTGTTGAACTGGATCGCCCAGGCGCTGAGCCACCGCCGGCCACCCAGATCGGAATAGTTTTTTTGTGGATTTTTTATTTGTCACAGGAATTGAAACAGATGACCCAGGTTACCAACACCCCTTACGAAGCCCTCGAAGTAGGCCAGACCGCCAGCTACAGCAAGACCGTCGAAGAGCGCGACATTCAGTTGTTCGCCGCGATGTCGGGTGATCACAACCCGGTGCACCTGGACGCCGAATTCGCCGCCGGCACCATGTTCAAGGAGCGCATCGCTCACGGCATGTTCAGCGGTGCGCTGATCAGCGCTGCCGTGGCTTGCGAGTTGCCTGGGCCGGGGACTATTTATATCAGTCAGCAGATGAGCTTTCAGAAGCCGGTGAAGATTGGCGACACCCTGACCGTGCGCCTGGAAATCCTCGAGAAACTGCCGAAATTTCGTGTTCGGATTGCCACACAAGTGTTTAACCAGCGCGATGAATTGGTGGTGGATGGCGAGGCCGAGATTCTTGCACCGCGCAAGCAGCAGACGGTAACGCTGCCGAAGCTGCCGGCGATCAGCATCGGCTAAGGTGTTGTCTGCACCATTCGCGAGCAAGCCCGCTCCCACATTTGACCGTGTCCAACATGGGAATGCGGTCAAATGTGGGAGCGGGCTTGCTCGCGAAGGGCGACACCTCGGTATCACTGCCCTTCCTGCACCTGCACACTCGCCGTCATCCCCGAACTCAGATTCATTCCCTCCGGCAATTTATCAATCTTGATCCGCACCGGAATCCGCTGCGCCAGCCTCACCCAGTTGAACGTCGGCTCTACCTCCGCCAGCAACTGCCCGTCCGGGGTGGTATTGCGATCGGTAATCCCGCGGCTGATGCTTTCCACATGCCCGTCCAGCGCTTCGCCCGCGCTCATCAACCAGACCTTCACCGGATCGCCAACCCGAATCCGCGACAACTTGGTTTCCTCGAAATACGCCTGTACATAGAAGGTCGAATCATCGATCAACGCCATCACCGGTTGCCCGGCATTCACGTAATTGCCTTGGGCCAGGCGCAGGTTAGTGATGTGACCGTTGCGAGGCGCATGGACCTGGCTGCGCGCCAGATTGAGTTCCGCGACCTTGGCTTCCGCCTGAGCTTCACGCAATTCACCACGGGCGATGCCGGCGTTGATTTGCGCGTTCTCACGCAGCTCGGCACTGATGGCTTGCGGCCCGAGGCTGGCACGGCGACTGGCTTCGCGTTCGCGCAGATTGAGCTGTTGCTGGCGGGTCTGCACCACCGCCTGGGCCTTCTCCAGCGCCGCTTCGAAACGATCACGATCGATGCTCAGCAACAGATCGCCCGCCTTGACCCGCTGGTTATCGAACGCCTTGAGCTCACGCACCCACCCCGAGACGTCCGGGGCGATGACCACCACGTCGGCGCGGATCCGCGCATCCCGGGTCCAGGGCGTGAGCATGTAGTACTGCCACAAATGAAAGCCGGCAAAGATCGCCACCGCCACCAGGCACAGGGTTACCGCGACACGTACTGGAGTACGCATTTTCAACTCCTTATAAAGGTCCGAGGACGACGGTGATCACGGTCAATACACAAACGTACAAGGCGCAATCAAACAATGCTTCGTGCCAGATCCAGCGGCCGACCGGTGTCAGGCGCAAGAGCATGCGCAAGGCTGCGGTGACCAGCAGTGCCAGCAGCACATAAATCAGAAACGGACTGAGCAGCACACCGCCCACCGACCACTCACGCAAACCCATGGCTTTGCTCCTGTTGACGGCACCAGGCGCGCCAACTGCTTTGCAATTGCAGCACGGCGCCCTGAGCCAGTTTCACCGCGTCGCTGGGTGGCAACGCGTACAAGGTCTTCAAGAAGGCTTCGCTGGGTTGTTCCAGCGCATCGGCGTGGTTGCCCGCTGGGCCCTGCTCGAGGACTTTCTCCAGCTGCTCGAGATAACGCCGCTGAGGTGCGCTGACCGGCGCCTGCGCCACCGCCAGGCTCAACCGCAGATGCAACAATTCATCGCCGATATCGAGGCCGAGCAAGCCGTCATCCCAGCGACTGCGCGCCGGCTCCGGCAACTCGGGATAGTGCCGCGCCAGTTGCAGCAAGCGGTCGGCCATGCGTCCGCCAAACCAGCTTTCGGCACCCCGCAGGTTACGTCGGGTCAACCGCACCAGATCGTCGAGCGTCGCTGCCAGCAAGCGGCGGCCATGCCACGTCGGGTTACGCAGAATCAGTAAATGAAACGCCAGCACCGCCGCGCCGACACCGACCACCATCGCCTGGGCGCTGTTGAAGAACGTGGCGACGTCGAATTTCATCGCGTTCAGCGGCGACACCAGCACGATGAAATGCAGACAGAACGAAGTGGCCGTGGCGCCGATCTGTGGCTTGGCCATGCCCAGCGCACCGAAAAACAACGGCACGCCCATACCCATGCAGAGCAAGGCAAATCCGCTCCATTGCGGCAGCAGAATCTGCCCGACGAAAAACGCCGTCGGAATCGCCAGGAAAATGCCCCGCATGAAACTCATACCGATCTGCGCGCCGTTCTCGCGACTGGCAAACAGGCTGCACACCACGCACGTCAGCAACAAGGCGCCCGACGCGGCGGGCCAGGCCGTCGCCAGCCAGAAGCACGACACCACCAGAAACGCCAAGGCACTGCGCGCGCCGAACACCAGCGCCAATGACAGGTCGCGGTGCGGCGCCAGGGTGCGTGGCGGATCGACCGTTTCGCGCCCCTCCTCCACCGCTTTCATCGCCGCAGTGGCCGCCATCGCGGTATCGAGCAGCAAGGTGAAACGGGCCAGGCAGTAACTCTGCGCGCAGCTGATGTGCGGGTCATGGGAGGCATCGAGCAACCTCGGCCGCAACGCTTGCAGGGTCGCCGTATCGTCGCCGCTGAGCGCAACCTGAACTTCGGTCATCCACGGCAACAGTTGCTCGGCTTCTTGTGGTTCTAGCTGCTTCCACTGACGGCGCACCGAACGGGCGATGCGTAGCAGCATCAAGAGCTTCTGGCTCAAGCCGCTGATGGCTCGTGCGCGTTGCCGACCCAGGCCACCTTCAAACCAGGCATGTTCGCGCTGGGCATCGACCGCGACGATCCGCCCGAGGATTTCCAGCAAACCTTTACGTGCCTGGGCATCGCCGGCCAGCGTTGCTCGCGCAGCAATCATCCCGCTGTTGCAGGCGGATCGCGCCTGATCCGCCAGTTGTCGTTCGACGCGCATCGGCCACAGCAACGCGCTGGCCGCCGTGGCGCACAGGATGCCCAGACAGATTTCCGTGCAGCGCGCCACGGCTTGGTCGAACACCGTCAGCGGATGGGTAATGGCCGGTAACGCGATGATCGCCACCGTGTAACCGGCCAGCACAAATGAATAGGACCAGGCACTGCGCAGCAATGTCGAACTCGCCGTACACAGGCCTAGCCACAACGCCAATGCCAATAAAAACAGCCAAGGCGTTTGGGCGAACAACCCCATGAACACCACCGACATGATCGTTCCGACCAATGTGCCCAGCAGCCGCGCCAGCCCCTTCTGCACCACCATTCCAGACAATGGCTGAGCGACGATGAACGCCGTCATCAGTGCCCAGGCGGGTTGCTCAAGACCCCAGCGCAATGCCAGCCACAGGGCCAGGCCACCACCGATCAAGGTTTTGATTGCGAACTGTAGAGCGCGACGGTCAGGCGCAAACAAAGCCTGCAAAGTGATAGGCACGTAGAAGACTCTTGAAAGGACGTTTTTAACGATAGTCGGGTTCACTGAAGTCACTTGAAAAACAAATTATTAGCGAGCTATCTATCTCCCGTCCAGCGTTAAATCCCAGACACAAAAAAACGCCAGACTGGCTGGCGTTTTTGACAGGCTACGAGCGCTTAAGAGCGAGCGCGAGCCTGGTTACGCAGGGCTTTTACCTGGTCGTGATTGCGTTGCACGCCGTGGTACTGACGTTCAACCAGGTCACGAATGCCCACCAGGTTGTGCTTGTTGATTTTTTCGATGGCTTCTTTGTAAGCCTTCAGCGCATGGTCTTCACCGCGTTCAGCTTCGTTCAGCACGGCTTCTTCATCCTTGCCGGTGAACATCGCTTTAACGTCGACCCAACGACGGTGCAGGTCACCGCTGACACTGGTGGACGTTTCCGGATCACCACCCATCGAACGCACGGCGCTCTGAAGTTCGGCCGCAGCGGTGGCGCAGTCGGCGGAGCGTTGCACGAACAGGGTTTTGAGTTCAGGGTGTTTGATGTCTTCAGCGCAAGTCTTGAACCCTTCCTGACCGTCTTTGCTGGTTTCAATCAGGTCGTTGAGTACAGAGATCGCTTCTTTATTCATGTCGGTCATTTTTCAATTCCTTGCGGGTTGATGAAAGATGCAATAGCTGTTGCACCCGGCATGCCAGCTTCGAACTGATAATTTATCCGTTATATTTCAATCACTTATCTTAAACAAAGAAATCTGTATCCGCTTTTTTTGCATGAACTGTCAATTGGCCTGCATGCAGAATGCCTGTATTTTTCCAGCCTGATGAATCAAGACGACCGATTGATGAACCCTGAAAAGCTCGAACTGTTGATCACCCGTGAAATGCCCTTCGGCAAATACAAAGGTCGAATCATTGCCGACTTGCCTGGCCAATACCTGAACTGGTTCGCCCGGGAAGGTTTCCCGCATGGCGAACTGGGCGGATTGCTGGCCCTGATGCAGGAGATCGACCACAACGGTCTGTCGGACCTGCTCGAACCGCTGCGCGCCAAACACGGCAAACCTGCCCCGCGCCACTGACATTGCAATCAAAAAAGCCGAGTAGCTCATGCCCGAGAACACCCGTCGCGCCCGTGATGAACATTTCTGGAAGACCTTTGCCGACCGCTACTCTGTCGAACCCGGGCCCATCAACCTGGAAAACGGGTACTTCGGGCGTATGTCGCGCACCGTGGTCGAGGAGTACCAGCGCAACATCGAGCTGATCAACCGCAGCAACTCGGTGTATGTGCGCCAGCGTTTCGAACAGATCGATAGTGTTGAGATCCGGGCGCAGCTCGCCAGCCTGATCGACGTTCCAGTCGAAACCGTGGCCCTCAGCCGCAACGCTTCGGACGGCCTGCAGTCGCTGATCCGCAATTACAATCGCCTTCAACCGGGCGATCAGGTGCTGATTTGCGATCTGGAGTACGACACGGTCAAAGGCGCGATGCGTTGGCTGGCGCGGCATCACGGCGTCGAAGTGATCGAAATCGACCACGCGCATCCCGCAACTTTCGACAGCTTGCTGGCCACTTATCGTGACGCCTTCGCGCGTTATCCAAAGCTCAAATTGATGGCTCTGACCCATGTCACCCATCGCACTGGATTGGTCATGCCCGTGCAGGCCATTGTTGCCGCCGCCAAAGAACACGGCATCGACGTGATTCTCGATGGCGCGCATGCCCTCGGCCAGATTGAGTTCAACCTGGATGAGCTGGGTGTTTCTTTCGCCGGTTTCAATCTGCACAAATGGATCGGCGCGCCCCTGACGCTGGGTTTTATCTACATTGCCCCAGAGCGCTTGGCCGACATCGACCCGGACATGGGCGAGATGCATTTCCCGGTCACCGATATTCGCGCCCGCACGCCCTACAGCACGCCGAACATCCCGGCCTTGCTGACGCTGCCCCTGGTGTTCGAGGAGCATCTCGCTATGGGCGGCGCCGCTGCCAAGAGCACAAGGCTCAACTACCTGCGCAACCGTTGGGTCAACGCAGTTCGCGAGCTACCGGAGATCGAGGTCATGACACCCGATGACCCGCGACTGTATTGCGGCATTACCTCGATGCGCTTTACCCGGCATACCGATCAACAGGCAATGGCCGAGCGGCTGCTCAGCGACTACAACCTGTTCACCGTGGTCCGCAGCGGCGCGGCGAGCGGGCCATGCATTCGCATTACACCGGGGCTCACAACCACCGCTGCCGACATGGATCTGCTGGCCCGTGCGCTGAGCGAGTTGCGCTGACGTCATACCGTGTATTTGTCGAAGTCCTCCGGTTTGATTTGCGTCGAAGCGGCGAACGTGTCGATACCGATGGTCGTATGCCCGAAAAAGCCATCCTCGTTCGAGTCTCGACCGAGGGTGTGGACTGTCAATGTCGAGGCCTCGCCGCCCTGATCCCGGTAATACGTGTCTTCATTGTTGCTCAGCGGCGAGACCGATCGGCCGCTGTACTCCCGGACGTTGAGCACCGAACGCGAGGCGGGTTCGGGAAAGTAGAGCTGACCGACCCAGGCAACATGCCGCTCCTCGAGAAAATTGTTGCCGGACGTGATGCGCACGGCGACATGGATGTGCAAGGTGCGGCCGGCATAGAACCCCGGGTAGATGGTGGTAAACCGAACCACGCCCTTTTTGTCGGTGAATTGCCCGCCACGCAGGTAGGTGTCGTCGTCAGTGCGCGGAACCGAGCCGATGTCACCGACATCGACTTCCTGGTCCGGGTTGACCTTGCTCCAGCCCGAATACGCACCACGGGCATTGCAATGCCAGATATCGACCAAGGCCCCGGTCACCGGCTCCCCCGTCATGGCATCGACAATCGCCAGTCGCAGCACCAGGGGAATGCCATCGGCGCTTTCGCTGATGTTGCGCCGGATCAGTTTCGGATTGCGGAAATACGGGCCGGCAATTTGCTCGGGAGACAGCAGGTGAATCGGGGGTGGGGGTGCAACGGAGTTGTTGTCGTCCATGACGTTCTCTCTTCCATAAGATGAACGCAGGTTAACGCTGGATGGGCGGCGAGAGGCGGTAACTATGTATCGCTTGATGTCCCTTATGTGCGAGGCTTGCCCGCGAAGGCGCCAGACCAGTCACTTCAATGCTGACTGTACTGACGCCTTCGCGGGCAAGCCTCGCTCCTACAAGTGGTATTTCATCAGGCAAAAAAAAACGGTGCACCGACCAAGCGCACCGTAAAGCCGTAGAACACACAACGAAGTGTTTGGTAAAAGCCGATCAGTCCAGCAGCGCCAATGCCTCGGCGGTGCATTCCTGAATGCGGGCCCAGTCGCCGTTCTTGATCCACTCCGGATCAAGCATCCAGCTACCGCCCACGCACATCACGTTTTTCAACGCCATGTAGCTCTTGATATTGGCCGGGCTGACGCCGCCAGTCGGGCAAAATTTCACTTCACCGAACGGGCCGCCGAGGGCCTTGATGGCCGCGACGCCACCGCTGACTTCCGCCGGGAACAGCTTGAAGCGGCGATAACCCAGGCCATAGCCTTCCATGATGCCGGACGCGTTGCTGATGCCTGGCAACAGCGGGATCGGGCTGTCGACGCTGGCTTCGAGCAGGTCACGGGTGATGCCCGGCGTGACGATGAACTGCGAACCCGCCGCTTCGGCAGCGGCAAGCATCGTGCGATCCAGCACAGTACCCGCACCGGTCACCAACTCCGGACGCTGCTCACGCAGAATCTGGATGGCCTTGAGGCCGAACTGCGAACGAAGCGTCACTTCCAGGGCAGTCAGGCCACCGGCAGCCAGGGCGTCGGCAAGCGGCAGGATATCCTGCTCGCGAGCGATCGTGATCACCGGCAGGATCCGCGCCTTGGCGCAGAGGCTGTCGATCAGGGCAACTTTGTCCGCCATGGAAACGGTCGGGGATGGGGTTGTCATAGCGGCTGTTCCTTGGCTCATGGGCACCAGTAGATCTCTAACGTAGGTTGCAGAAACGCGCGAATCGGCATGGCGGCGACATCGTCACCGGCCAATGCGGCACTCAGAGTGGTCAGCTTGGACTGACCGGAAATCGATAAAACGGTGGTCTTGGCCGAGGCCAGCAGCGCGCGGCTCATGGTCAGGCGCTGATGCGGCACGGTCGGCGCCAGCATCGGATAGCACCGACGGGTGCCGTCGGCTTTCAAGGCATCGATCAGGTTCGGGCTGTTGGGGAACAGCGAAGCGGTGTGACCGTCATCGCCCATGCCGAGGATCAGCACGTCGATCGGCGGCAACTCGGCGAGCAAACGGTCGGCCTGCTCGGCGGCCAGTTCAAGGTTCGCGGTGGCGCTGTACAGGCTCAGAAACTGAGCCTTGGCCGCCGGGCCTTGCAACAGATAACGCTTGAGCAGACCGGCATTGCTGTCGGCATGCTCGACCGGCACCCAGCGCTCGTCGGCCAGGGTGACGACCACCTTGGACCAGTCCAGTTTCTGCTTGGCCAGGTTCTGGAAGAACGCCACCGGGCTGCGGCCACCGGACACCACCAGCGTCGCGGTGCCGCGAGCGTCGATGGCGTCACTCAGTTGCTTGGCTACATTCAGCGCCAGACCATCGGCCAGCAGCACCGGGCTCTTGAACTCATGGGCGCTGACGCCCTGAGGCAGTTTCAATTCAGATATCGCCATACCACGACCTCCCATCCCGCGTGATCAGAGCAATGGAGCTCATCGGTCCCCAGGACCCAGCCGCATACGGCTTGGGCGCATCACCGGATTTTTTCCACCCGGCGATCAACTGGTCACACCACTTCCACGCGGCTTCGATTTCATCTTTACGGACAAACAGGTTCTGATTGCCGCGCATCACTTCCAGCAACAACCGCTCGTAGGCATCGGGAATCCGTGCGCTGCGATAGGTGTCGGAAAAATTCAGCTGCAACGGACCGCTGCGCAGCTGCATGCCCTTGTCCAGGCCTTGTTCTTTGGTCATCACACGCAAGGAAATGCCTTCGTCCGGCTGCAAGCGGATGATCAGCTTGTTGCTGATTTGCAGGCGCTGCTCGGGGGCGAAAATATAGTGCGACGGTTCCTTGAAGTGGATGACGATCTGCGACAGCTTTTGCGGCATACGCTTGCCGGTACGCAAGTAGAACGGCACGCCGGCCCAGCGCCAGTTGCGGATATCCGCACGCAGGGCGACGAAGGTTTCGGTGTCGCTCTGGGTATTGGAGTTGGGCTCTTCCAGGTAACCGGGGACCGATTTACCTTCGCTGTACCCGGCGATGTACTGGCCGCGCACCACCTGCGTGGTCAGGCCTTCCGGGCTGATCGGCGCCAGGGCCTTGAGCACTTTGACTTTCTCGTCACGGATGCTGTCGGCGGACAGGTCGGCCGGCGGGTCCATGGCGATCAGGCAAAGCAGTTGCAGCAGGTGATTCTGGATCATGTCCCGCAGCTGACCGGCCTTGTCGAAATAACCCCAGCGGCCTTCGATCCCGACCTTCTCGGCCACGGTGATTTCCACGTGGGAGATGTAATTCTGGTTCCACTGGGTTTCGAACAGGCTGTTGGCGAAACGCAGGGCGATCAGGTTCTGGACGGTCTCTTTGCCCAGGTAGTGGTCGATGCGGTAGGTGCGGTTCTCCGGGAAGAACTGCGCCACGGCATCGTTGACCTTGCGCGAGGATTCCAGGTCCGAACCGATGGGTTTTTCCAGCACGACGCGGGTGTTTTCGGTCAGACCGACCTTCGACAGGTTCTCGCAGATCGCGCCGTAAACGGCGGCCGGCGTGGCGAAGTAGGCAATCACACGCTGGGCGCTGCCGGCCATTTCGGCCAGGGCGACGTAATCGTCGGCCTTGAGGAAGTCGACATGCAGGTAGCTCAAACGGGCCAGGAAGCGTTCGACCACAGCTTCGTCCAGCTCTTTGGCACCTACATAACGGCGCAGTTCGGAGGCGATGAACGCCAAGTGTTCCTGCTCGCTGCCAGGCTCACGGGCCAGCGCGATAATCCGCGTATTCTCATGCAGCAGGCCTGCGCCATCGAGTTGATAAAGGGCAGGAAACAGTTTGCGCAGGGCCAGGTCGCCGAGGGCGCCGAACAAGGCAAAGGTGCACGGTTCAACCGTAATCGAAGGCATGATGTTTGTTCTTTTATCAAGTTAAGCTACAAATACCTTTTTTCAAGGCATCACTCAAGGGAAAATGTAGTAATAACCACAACATTTTCGCAAAATACAGATTCCGAGTGGTGGTCGGTCGGAGCCATCAGTAGGATAGGCCACCGTTTGGGGCCGTATCAAAGTCCCAATTTGCATAGCAGCACGCTTGCTTGCATCGCAGAGCACTCTTGTAGGCGAACCTAGGAAACCATATGGACCGCGTGCGAAATTTACTGGAACAAATCCAGAATCGCCTTGAAGACCTGAACAAGGCAGAACGCAAAGTCGCCGAAGTGATCCTGCTCAACCCAGAGCAGGCCACCCGGTTCAGCATCGCCGCCCTCGCCCAGGCCTCTAAAGTCAGCGAGCCGACGGTCAACCGTTTCTGCCGTTCGTTTGGCGTCAGTGGCTACCCGGAGCTCAAGCTTCAACTGGCCCAGAGCCTGGCCAGCGGCGCGGCGTATGTCAGCCGTGCGGTCGAGGCTGATGACAATCCGGAGGCGTATACCAAGAAGATTTTCGGCAGCGCCATCGCATCGCTGGACAGTGCCTTGCAGGCGCTGGACCCGAACCTTATCAGCCGCGCCGTCGACCTGTTGATCCAGGCCCGGCAGATCCATTTCTTTGGCCTCGGCGCCTCGGCTCCGGTAGCCCTGGATGCGCAGCACAAATTCTTCCGCTTCAACCTGGCGGTCACCGCCCACGCCGACGTGCTGATGCAGCGCATGATTGCGTCGGTGGCGCATACCGGCGAATTGTTCGTGATCATTTCCTACACCGGCCGCACCCGCGAATTGGTGGAAGTGGCGCGTATTGCCCGGGAGAACGGGGCTTCGGTGCTGGGGCTGACGGCCGAGGGTTCGCCATTGGCCAAGGCCAGCACCTTGAGCCTGAACATTCCGCTGCCGGAAGACACCGACATCTATATGCCGATGACGTCGCGGATCATCCAGCTGACCGTGCTGGATGTGCTAGCCACCGGCATGACCTTGCGCCGGGGCGTGGATTTCCAGCCGCATTTGCGCAAGATCAAAGAGAGCCTGAACGCGAGTCGGTATCCGGTGGGCGACGAGTTCAATTAACCCGACACTTTCGCTGACTGGCACTGCGTCTTCGCGAACAAGCCCGCTCCCGCACATGAAATGCATTCCTCTGTGGGAGCGGGCTTGCTCGCGAAGGCGTCAGCCGCAACACCGAAAAATCATGCTCCAACCCGCGCCTGCAAACTCAAATGCGCCTTCTGCCCCGGCGCCAAACTCACGCTATCAGTCCCGCCACTCGCCGCTTCCACGCACACAAACCCGGAAATCTCGTTCCAGCTGACACCCAATAGTGGGCGCGTCCCTGGATGCCAGACCACCGTGTCCGCATGGTCACCGGTGTCGATGCACAACTCGCGCTGCCAGGCATGGTCCTTGAGCTGCAATTCACCGTCATGCTGGAACACCCGCTGACACCCGCCTTCGACTCTCAACTCGCCTTCCTGCTGGCAAACCTGGCGGTTCAACTGGTCGTAACCGTGGGCGCCATCGAGCCCGGACAGCGCTATCTCGCCCACATCACCAATACGCCAATACGCATGCAACGCCTGGCTCAATTGGCACGGCAGGCTGTCCTGATGCTCGGTGCTCAGGCGTAATTCCATGCGTTCGCCCAAGTGGGCGTGCAGGTCCACTTGCCAGTCGCAGAGCTGAAGTTGCCAATGCAGCCGCACGCCCTCGTCGTCATGGCTGCTGTCGAGCAGCTTCCAATCGATCAACCGTGCCCAGCCATGGGAAGGCCAGGCGTTTTCGCTCGGATGACGGCCGTACCACGGCCAGCACACCGGCACGCCGCCACGAATCGCACCGACCTGCGGCCATTTCGCCGCGCACCAGAGCCAGGGTTTCTGGCCCTTTGGCTGGAAATGCAGCAACTGCGCGCCCTGCCGGCTGAACACCGCCTGACACAGCGGATGGTCGATCACCAGCACGTCGCGCTTCTGATAGCGCTCCCAAGCAAACACCGGACGTTCGCGCAAGGATTTGAAGAAGCGTTGTAGCGGATGCTCATGCATGTGCCACTGTCCTGAAAATCACCCGGGGTGCGCCGCCCCAAAAAAAAGCGGACAGCCTGGGCTGTCCGCAAAAATGCGCACATAGAGAGGAGCTTATCGCAACAGCGTTAGAACACCGACTGAATTTTCAGGCCGGCCACCAGCGCGTTGTCGACTTCATCCACACCGCCCGGGTGAGTGATGTATTGCAGGTTGGGACGCACGGTCAGCCAGTTGGTAACGTGGAAGCCGTAGTTGATCTCGTAGTTGTACTCAGTGTTACGCAGCGGCGCGAACAGCGGGTCCTGATAGTCCGTGACGTTGTTGGAGGCGTTGACCAACTCTGAGTTTTTCTTCACGTCATCGTTGACATGGATACGGGCGGCACCAATACCGAAGTCATCCTTCGGACGTGCATCGAACGGGCCCTTGTACACCAGCATCAGCGACTGGTAGTTGTCGACGACGTTGGTGTCCTTGTCGTGGAACGTGGCATTGGCTGCGATGTTCAGACCGCGAGACGCGTCACCGTTGTGGGTGGTGAGTTGTTGTTGCGCCACGAACCAGTAGCCGGATTTGCTGCTGTGGCTGCGATAGGCGTTGCCGCTGGTTGCGGCGTCATTACCGTTGTCGTCTTCACGAACGTCATCGGCCTTGGCTGTGCTTTTGTAGTAACCGACACGGTATTCGCCCGGCAGGTTGCCAGGGTTCGGCAACCAGACCAGTTCGACTGGCAACACGGTGCCCTTGGTACCACTGCCGCTGAGCTTGAAGCCGTTACCGTGCTCCAGTTGCGACGGGTTCTGGTTGTACGCGCCGATCTGCGCATAGAACTCAGGCGAGATGTTGTACTTCACGCGAACCGCAGCCTGCATGACCGGCCAGTTGTACCAGATGTTGGTCGCCCAGTTACCGACCTGGGAACCGCAGAACGCCAGGTTCTGGAACTCGCAAGGGAAGGTGTTGAAGTCTTCGCCTTCGCCGAAGTAACCGGCCTTGACGTCCAGTTTGCCATCGAGGAACTGGTGCTTGATCCACAGTTGGGTCAGACGGACCATGTGGCCACGGCCGTAGACTTCCTGGGAGGAACTCAAGGTGCCGGCACGCGGATCGCCGACACGGTCATTGGAGATGTTCTCACCGTTACGGTTGGTGAACTGGATCTTGGCCTGGGTGTTATCCCAGCCCCACAGCTTTTGCAGGTCCAGCGCCACGCCCAGGCCAAACTGGTCGGCGTAACGCGCTGTCTTGTCGTTGTTGTATCCGCCGTGAAGGTTCCCGCCGACTTCACCGACGTAGTCCATCTTGATGTCGATACCCTGCTCGATCAGCTTGGTCCGCTCGCCACCCCAATCACCGGTCATCCATTCGGAATCGGCGCTGAACGCGTCAGCCGCGTGCACACTACCGGCCAGCATCATGGCCGCAACCGCGGACAACTGGCAGATAAGCTGAGCGTTGTTGTTCTTCTTCATCCCTACATCCTCGTTTTATTGTTATTAACTGTTTTTATTTAACGCGGTTACATCAGGTGCGATGCGCGACAGGCCGCTCACCGCATATCCCCCCTGTAGGAGCCAGGTTTGCCGGCGAAGGCGTCCCTGAAATCGCCTTCGCCGGCAAGCCTGGCTCCTACAGTTTTTGATCTTCAGCGGCCTTTGAATTGGGCGACGTTCGCGCTGTGGCTCTCGGCTTTTGGTTGACCGGCCACCCCCAGGCGCTCACCGGTCTTGGCATCGAACAACAGCACTTTCGATGGATCGAATTGCAAGGTCAGGGTCTCGCCCACGTTCGGCGCGACGTCCGGCGCCAGGCGGCAGCAGACTTTGGTGTCGTTGAGATTGACGAACACCAGGGTGTCGGGACCGGTCGGTTCGGTGACCTGGACTTCGGCGCGAATGGTCGGCAAACCGTTCGGCTCGTTGCCCGCCAGAACGATCTGTTCCGGGCGCAGGCCGAGGATCACTTCGCGGTCTTCCAGACCAGCGTCCTGCATGCCCATCGGCAATTCGCAACGCGCCTGGCCGCTGTCGAGCAGCGCCACCAGACGACCTTCCTTGCGCTGCAAACGCAGGGGGATGAAGTTCATCGGCGGCGAACCGATGAAGCTCGCCACGAACAGGTTGGCCGGGTTGTTGTAGATATCTTTCGGCGTGCCGAACTGCTGGATGATCCCGTCCTTCATCACCGCCACTTTGTCGCCCAGGGTCATTGCTTCGATCTGGTCGTGGGTCACGTAGACCGTGGTGGTTTTCAGGCGCTGGTGCATCAGTTTCATTTCGGTGCGCATCTCGACGCGCAGCTTGGCGTCGAGGTTGGACAGCGGCTCGTCGAACAGGTAAATCTTCGGCCGACGCGCCAGGGCACGGCCCATGGCGACACGCTGTTGCTGACCACCGGAGAGCTGACCGGGCTTGCGGTTGAGCAGGTGTTCGATCTGCAGCAGCTTGGACACCCGCGCCACTTCCGCTTCGATGTCGGCGGCGGGCATTTTGCGAATCTTCAAGCCGAACGCGATGTTCTCGCGCACGCTCATGGTCGGGTACAGCGCGTAGGACTGGAACACCATGGCGATGTCGCGATCTTTCGGGCTCATGCCGCTGACGTCCTGGTCATCGATCATGATTGCGCCGCCAGTGATGGTTTCCAGGCCGGCGATGCAATTCATCAGGGTCGACTTGCCGCAACCCGAAGGTCCGACCAGGATCAGGAACTCACCGTCCTTGATCGACAGTTCGATGTTCTTGAGGGTGTCCGGCAGGCCGGGACCGTAAGTCTTGTTTACATTGCGAAGTTCGAGCGTAGCCATGATTACCCCTTGACTGCGCCGGCCGTCAGCCCGCGCACGAAATACTTGCCTGCGACCACATAGACCAGCAGGGTCGGCAGCCCGGCGATCATCGCCGCCGCCATATCAACGTTGTATTCCTTGGCCCCGGTACTGGTGTTGACCAAGTTGTTCAGCGCTACTGTGATGGGTTGCGAATCACCGCTGGAGAACACCACGCCGAACAGGAAGTCGTTCCAGATCTGGGTGAACTGCCAGATCAGGCAGACCATGATGATCGGGGTGGACATCGGCAGGATGATCAAGCGGAAGATGGTGAAGAAACCCGCGCCATCGAGCCGCGCCGCCTTCACCAGCGCATCGGGAACGCTGACGTAGTAGTTACGGAAGAACAGCGTGGTGAACGCCAGGCCGTAGACCACGTGCACGAACACCAGGCCGGTGGTGGTGCTGGCCAGGCCCATCTTGCCGAGGGTGAACGAGGCCGGCAGCAGGACGGTCTGGAACGGCAGGAAGCAGCCGAACAGCAGCAAACCGAAGAACAGTTGCGAGCCACGGAAGCGCCACATCGACAGCACGTAGCCATTCAGCGCACCGATGGCGGTGGAGATCAGCACCGCCGGGACGGTGATCTTGATCGAGTTCCAGAAGTACCCGTCAACCGTGCCCCAGGCCTTGACCCAGCCAATGCCGCTGACCACGGTCGGCCAGCTCAGCAGGTTGCCGGAGTTGATGTCTTCCGGTGTCTTGAAGCTGGTCAACAGCATGACCACCAGCGGTATCAGGTAAAGGAATACAGCGAGGATCAGCACGCCGTAGATCGCGATGCGACTCAGGCTGATGGAAGGTTTGGCAGCGAAATTAGTCATGACGCTTGGTCCTCAGCTCGGAGTACAGGTAAGGCACGATGATTGCGAGAATCGCACCGAGCATCAGAATCGCACTGGCCGAGCCCATGCCCATCTGGCCGCGACTGAAGGTGAAGGAATACATGAACATCGCAGGCAGGTCGGAGGAGTAACCCGGGCCACCGGCCGTCATTGCCGCCACCAGGTCGAAACTCTTGATCGCGATGTGGGCCAGGATCATGACCGCGCTGAAGAACACCGGGCGCAGGCTGGGCAACACCACTTTGAGGTAAATGCGCGGCATGCTCGCGCCATCGATCTGGGCAGCACGGATGATCGATTGATCAACGCCACGCAGGCCGGCGAGGAACATCGCCATAATGAAGCCCGAGGCTTGCCAGACTGCAGCGATCACCAGGCAATACACGACGCGATCCGGGTCGATCAGCCAGTCCAGGCGAAAGCCTTCCCAGCCCCAGTCACGCAGCAATTTATCCAGGCCCATGCCCGGGTTGAGCAGCCATTTCCAGGCGGTACCGGTGACGATCATCGAGAGCGCCATCGGGTACAGGTAAATGGTGCGAATGAAACCTTCGCGACGAATGCGCTGGTCAAGAAACACCGCCAGCAGCACACCGATCACCAGCGTGATGCCGATGAACATGCCACCGAAAACCGCCAGGTTCTTGCTCGCTACCCACCAACGGTCGTTTTCGAACAGCCGCTGGTATTGCGCCAGGCCCGCCCATTTGTAAGTCGGCAGGAAGGTCGACGTGGTGAACGACAGGACGAAGGTCCACAGGATATAGCCATAGAAGCCCACCAGGACGATGAACATGCTGGGCGCCAGCACCAGTTTCGGGAGCCAGCGCTGCAGTGCATCGAACGGCGAGGCCTTGCTGAACACAGCAACAGAACTCATGGGGAAATCCAGTACGAGAGAAAAAAAATACGTTAGAAATGCTTCCCTTGTAGGAGTGAGCCTGCTCGCGATAGCTGAGTGTCAAACTCTGGATATATCAACTGATACACCGCGATCGCGAGCAGGCTCGCTCCTACAGGGCCAAGCATTACTTGGCAGCTTTGACGGCCGTGCCCAGTTGCTTGGCGGCCGTGGCCGGATCGGCTTTCGGGTCGTTGATGAAGTTGGTCACGACATCAAAGAACGCGCCTTGTACCGCCAGCGTGGTTGCCATGTTGTGCGCCATGCTCGGTTGCAGGCCGCCAGACTTGGCGTCCGCCAGGAAGTCCTTGGCAGCGGTCTGGGCGCAGGCGTCGAAACCGTACTTCTCCATGTCGCCCAGCATGTCGATTCGAACCGGGATCGAGCCCTTGTTGATGCTGAAGACTTTCTGGAAGTTCTCACCCAGCACGACCTTGGCAATGTCCTGCTGAGCGGCAGCAGTGCCCTTGTCTTTCTGTTTGAACACGGCAAGGGAGTCGATGTTGTAGGTGAAGGCCTTGTCGGTGCCCGGGAACGCTACGCACTCGTAGTCCTTGCCGGCGACTTTCTTGGCCGCTGTCCACTCGCTCTTGGCCCAGTCACCCATGATCTGCATGCCGGCCTTGCCGTTGATGACCTTGGCCGCTTCCAGGTTCCAGTCCTGGCCTTTGCCGTCGACGTCCATGTAGGTCGCAACTTTCTTCAGCTCGGTCAATGACTTGACCATTTCAGGACCGGTCAGTGCAGCGTTGTCCAGGTCGACCAGGGCTTTCTTGTAACCGTCGACGCCCATGACCGAAAGCACCACCGCTTCGAACACGGTGCTGTCCTGCCAAGGCTGGCCACCGTGGGCAAGCGCAATGAAGCCCGCAGCCTTGAGCTTGTCGCCCGCTGCGTAGAATTCCTGAAGTGTGGTCGGAGCTTTTTCGATGCCCGCTTTCTTGAAGACTTCCGGGTTGATCCACAGCCAGTTGACGCGGTGAATGTTCACCGGCACGGCCACGTAGTCACCCTCGTACTTCACGGTATCGGAGACTTTCTTGTCGAGCAGGCTGTCCCATTTCTCTGATTTGGAAACGTCTTTCAACGCGTCGGTATCGAGCAAACCGGTGCTGGCCCATTCCTGGATGTCCGGACCTTTGATCTGTGCGACGCCCGGCGGGTTACCGGCCACGGCGCGGCTTTTGAGTACGGTCATGGCAGTAGCACCGCCACCACCGGCGACGGCGCCGTCTTTCCAGGTGAAGCCGTCTTTTTCGACTTGGGCTTTAAGAACATCGACGGCGGCTTTTTCGCCACCGGACGTCCACCAGTGAACGACTTCTACCGAACCTTTGGAATCGGCGGCAAGCGCACTGACAGGGAATGCAGAGATAGGAAGCAATGAGGCAAGAGAAATGACAGTAGCGAGGCGAGAAATCGCATTCATCTAGAATTACCTTTCTTGTTGTTATGCATGCAAGTCTGGTGCTTGCGCTGCATAGGATTTTAAACAGGAGTTATCCCCTCGCAGGTAACGAAGGGACGCTTGAATGTCACCACATGGTTACACAGGAGCGCTCTGGGACAACTGCCCCAAGGCCGTGGCCATGCTCGGCGCCAGCGGCAGGCGCGGGATCAGGACGGCTTGCCAGGCGTGATACAGGTCCGGTTTACCGGCCCAGATATCAGCACTCGGGCGGTTTTGCGGGTCGAGTTCATGGTGCCAACTGCCATCGCAGCGGTCGATGAAATGACTGTCACAGAATTCCCAGAACAGCCGGTACCAGGTTTCGTATTGCGTATCTCCAGTGCGTTTAAGCAACGCGCTGGCGGCGGCGCTGGCTTCGCAATGGGTCCAGTGCAAACGATGGCGAACCACCGCGCGATTGCCCCAGTCGAGGGTGTAGACAATGCCCGGCGCACCGTCGATATCCCAACCGTGACGGCAGTTGTGGTCAAAGAGTTTTTGCGCGTCGGTGGCCAGCCAACCCGGCGTGAGCATGCCGGCTTGCACGCGTGCCGCTTCGAGGTGCAGCAACAGCCGCGCCCATTCGAAACCGTGACCCGGCGTGGTGCCGTAGGGGCGGAAACCGTCGGCCGGGTTGTCGTGGTTGTACTCGCGCAGCGGCTGCCAATCGCGATCGAAATGCTCGACCACCAGATAGTCGTTGGCAGCGGCGTGACCATGAATCACTCGCTCGACGATGCGTTGAGCACGGCACAGCCAGCGTTTGTCTTCGGTGACATCCGCCAGGGCGAGAAAGGCTTCGGTGGCGTGCATGTTGCTGTTGGCGCCGCGGTAGGCTTCTTCACCGCTCCAGTCGCGAGCAAAGGATTCGCGCATCGCGCCCTCCTCCTCGCTCCAGAAATGCATGTCGATGATATTGATCGCGTCATCGAGCAACGCTTGTGCACCGGGGCGCCGAGCGACGACCGCCGAACTCGCCGCGAGAGCCACGAAGGCGTGCAGGTAGGCCGCCTTGCCGGTGTTGTCATCGCGGTGATGGGCGACTGCAAACCAGCCGCCGTGTTCGGCATCGCGCAATGGGCCGCTGAGCGCCTGGATACCGTGATCGACCAGCTCGGCAAAACCCGGCAAGCCCTGGATGTGCGCCATGGCGAAGCTGTGGGTCATGCGTGCGGTGTTCATGGTTTCGGCGTGGGCGTTGGCCGGGAGACGGCCCTTTTCATCGAGATTGCCGAAGCCTTCAGCAAGCTTTGAAGCCTTGGCAAACGCCAGCAGACGCAGGCCTTCGGCCGCGAGCCATTGCTGATGGGCAGGTGCGTTCAGCCAACTGCTGAATGCAGGTTGGAAGGTGTCCATGAGGTGCCTTTTTTGTTGTTTTGACTGGGGGCAGTCTAAACAACGGGCAGTGCGGGGCTTGTAACGAAGGGGGCGAGTTATGTCACCGGCTTGTGACATTCAGCCGGGTTCTACGGCGAGTGATGAACCTGTGGTGAGGGGATTTATCCCCGTTCGGCTGCGAAGCAGCCGTGAAACCATTGCACTCGATATACCAGATACACCGCAATTGCAGTTTTTGGGGCGGCTACGCCACCCAACGGGGATAAATCCCCTCACCACAGGGTCTGCGTCAATCGATCGAACGAGGTAACTGCAACGTCACCCGCAACCCGCCTTCACGCAGGTTTTGCAGGCTGACCTCGCCACCATGGCTGTGGGCAATGTTGCGCGCAATTCCCAACCCCAAACCATATCCCTGCTGCTGCCCGGCCAACCGGAAGTGCGGTTCGAACACCTGCTCCATCCGCTGCTCCGGCACGCCCGGCCCTTCGTCATCGACATGCAGGATGAAGGCGCTCTCGTCGTCATCAATATGCAAATGCGCGTTCTGCCCATACTTCAACGCGTTGTCGATCAGGTTGCCGATGCAGCGCTTGAGCGCCAGCGGTTTGCCCGGGTACGCCGCCAACGCCCGCCCTTGTTGGGTCACGCGACCATTGCCGTTGGGCGCCAGGTACGGTTCCACCAGGCAATCGAGCACATGGTTAAGATCCACCGGCTCGATGTTTTCGTGAATATCGGTGTCTTTCACGCATTGCAGCGCGCCTTTGACCAACAGCTCCAGCTCATCCAGATCACGGCCGAACTTGGCTTGCAGCTGTTCGTCCTCAAGCAATTCGACCCGCAACCGCAAGCGGGTGATCGGCGTGCGCAGGTCATGGGAAATCGCGCTGAACAACTGGCTGCGCTCAGTCAGGTAACGGCTGATCCGTTCGCGCATCGCATTGAAAGCGCGGCCCACTTCAACCACTTCACTGCCGCCGCCTTCGGCCACCGGTTCGACTTCGGCACCAAGGGACATGTCCCGCGCCGCCCGCGCCAGGCGCTTGAGCGGACGACTCTGCCAGTGCACCAGCAGGCCAATGAACAACAGCAAAAAGCCGCTGGTAAGCACGATGAACCACACCTGCTGCGCCGGCAGGCCCTGCTCTTCAAGGCTGGTGTAAGGCTCGGGCAAGAGCGAGGCGATGTACAGCCACTCGCCCGGCGCCATCTGGATTTGCGTGACCAGCACCGGCGGGTTCACCGGCTCCAGCGTGAGCGCGTAATGCGCCCAGGAGCGCGGCAGTTCATCGAGTTTCAGCCCGCTGTTGAAGATCCGCAGGTCTTCGGGGCTGACGAAGGTCACTGAGATATCCGTGTCTTGGCCGAGGGACTCGCGCAACACTTGGTCCACCGCCTTGAGCACGGCTTCCTTGCGCGGGGTGATCGGCAGCACGTCCATGCCCAAGGGCTTGTCGTTGAGGGTCACCACGAAACGGGTGCCGCCCATGCTGCGCAATTGGTCGAGCACCAAGGGACGAAACGCGACCGGCAACGAGCGAAAATAACTGACGCTGGCCGTCATCGAATGGGCCAGGCTGCGGGCGCTGGTCACCAGGCCTTCAAGCTGCGTGGCACGCAGTTGCGACACCCAGATCACGCTCGACAAGGTCTGCGCGAACAGCACCGCCAACAAGGTCAGCAGCAACATGCGCCCCAGCAACGATCGCGGCACCGGTACGCGGGCGGCGAGCGTGCGGAAAAACTCAGTGGCCATTGCTGGCAACCACATTGGCGGCCAGTTGGTAGCCGCTGCCACGCACCGTACGGATCAGTCGCGCCGGTTTTTCGGTATCACGCAGGCGCTGACGCAAACGGCTGACCGCCATGTCGACGATACGATCCAGCGGCATCAGATCGCGGCCACGGGTGGCGTTGCCGATGGTGTCGCGATCGAGGATTTCCTGAGGGTGATCGAGGAACAGTTTCAGCAGCGCAAAATCGGCGCCGGAGAGAATCACTTCTTCGCCATCGATGTGAAACAACCGGTGACTGACCATGTCCAGCCGCCAGTCATCGAACGCCAGCACTTCACCGCCGGAACGCTCCTGACCGAACTGCGCGCGGCGCAACAGAGCCTTGATGCGCGCCTGCAATTCACGAGGGCTGAAGGGTTTGCCGAGATAGTCATCGGCGCCCAGTTCCAGACCGATGACGCGGTCGGCCTCGTCGGAGCTGGCGGTGAGCATGATGATCGGCACCTGCGCCTGACGCGGGTGTTGGCGGATCCAGCGGCAGAGGCTGAAACCATCTTCGTCCGGCAGCATCACATCGAGGATCACCAGATCGCTCGGCGCGTCGTTCATCGCTTGGCGAAAGCCTGCACCATCGGGCGTGGTACGGACCTGGAAACCGGCGCGGGTCAGGTAGGTGTCCAGCAACTCGCGTATCTCTTGATCGTCATCGACCAACAAAATCGACTTGTTGACTGAGCTCACGGGGCGGCGTCCTTGTTGTTTGAATTGGGCGGATTATGCCTGATCGAGCGTAAATCCAGGTTGTCTGTTCCGGCCTCTTCGCGGGCAAGCCTCGCTCCTACAGGTATAGGGTTGGTCGCTATTTTTGTGAACGACTCCAATTCTGTAGGAGCGAGGCTTGCCCGCGAATGAGGCGACTCGGTCTCAGGCCTGATCGAGCGCCACACCCGCACCGACAAGGCCGGAATACGGCGCCGTCACCAGCCACACCGGAATACCTTTGAAGTAATCGCTCATGCAGCCCTTGTCGGCGAAGCAGCGGGCGAAGCCGCTTTCGACGAAAAAATCGGCAAACCGTGGAATCACCCCGCCGACGATGTAAACGCCACCGCGTCCACCGGTGGTCAGCACGTTGTTGCCGGCGACACGGCCGAGCCAGCAGCAGAACTGTTCCAGCACTTCCAGCGCAATCGGATCGCCGGCCAGACCGGCAGCGGTAATCGATTCCGGGGTATCGAGCACCGGCTCATGACCGTCCACCGCACAAATCGCCCGGTAAACCCGCGGCAAACCGCTGCCGCTCAACGCGGTTTCAGCGCTGACATGGCCGATCTCGTTGAAGATGTGCTGCCACAACTGAGTTTCACGTGGGCTGCTCAGGGGCAGATCGACGTGACCGCCTTCCCCTGGCAATGCGGCAAAACGGCTTTCACCCAGGTCCAGCAACGTGCCGACGCCCAGGCCCGTGCCCGGACCGATCACCACGGCAGGCCGCAGCGGCTCGGGCGTGCCTTCGCAGACCACCCGAAACTCGTCCGGCTGCAAACGGGTCATGCCCAGCGCCATCGCCGAGAAATCATTGACCAGCAACAACTGATCGACCTGCAATGCCTTGCAAAAATCTTTGCGACTGAGCCGCCAGTGATTGTTGGTGAACTTGAATTCGTCACCGCTCACCGGGCCGGCCACCGACAGGCAGACCGAACCGATCGAACCCGGCGCCAGGCCAAGCCCGCGCAGGTAGAGGGCTATCGCCTCTTCCGGGCTGGCATGGTCGGCCGTCGCCAGCACCTGGATCGCTTCCAGTTGCTGGTTTTTCCACAACGCGAAACGTGCGTTGGTCCCACCGATGTCACCGACCAAAGCCAGTTTCAATTAAGCGTCTCCAGGGCAGAAGTAAAGGCGCTGGCGCCCTGCTCTGCGGAGCTGAAGGCCATGCGCATGAAACCAAACAGTTCGCGACCGCTGCCAATGTTGTTGCCCAACAGGCCCTTGGCTGGCGTGCGCGCTGCGAATTCGTCGGCGTCCACCTTAAGCTCCAGGGTGCCTTTGACGCCATCGACGCGGATGATATCGCCCTCTTGCACCCGCGCAAGAGCGCCGCCGACATAAGCTTCGGGACTGACATGAATCGCCGCCGGGATTTTCCCCGACGCGCCGGACATGCGCCCGTCGGTCACCAGCGCGACTTTGAAACCGCGATCCTGCAGCACGCCGAGGAACGGCGTCATCTTGTGCAGCTCCGGCATGCCATTGGAGCGCGGGCCCTGGAAGCGCATCACCGCGACGAAATCCTTCTCGAGCAAACCGGCCTTGAAGGCATCGGCCAAATCCTGCTGATCCTGGAACACCATGGCTGGCGCTTCTACGACCTGGTTTTCCAGGGCCACGGCCGAGACTTTCATGACACCGCGCCCGAGGTTGCCTTCCATCACCCGCAAGCCGCCCTCAGGCGAGAATGCGCGCGCGACTGGGCGAAGAATGTTTTCGTCGAGGCTTTCGATCGGGCCTTCGCGCCAGACCAGTTCGCCGTTTTCGAGGAACGGTTCCATGGTGTAACGGCTCAAGCCGTGGCCCAGCACCGTGTTGACGTTTTCGTGCAGCAGCCCGGCTTCCAGCAGTTCGCGGATCAGGAACGACATGCCGCCCGCCGCCTGGAAATGGTTGATGTCGGCTTTGCCGTTCGGGTAGACGTGGCTCAGGGTCGGCACGACTTCGGAGAGGTCGGCCATGTCCTGCCAGGTCAGTTGAATGCCGGCCGCCATGGCGATGGCGGGCATGTGCAGGGTGTGGTTGGTCGAGCCGCCGGTGGCGTGCAGCGCCACGATGGAGTTGACCAGCGAGCGCTCGTCGACGATTTCGCCGATCGGCATGAAATCGCCGTTCTGCTTGGTCAAGCGCGTGACCTGATGCGCCGCTTCGCGGGTCAACGCGTCGCGCAACGGGGTGTTCGGATTGACGAATGAGGCGCCCGGCAAGTGCAGGCCCATGACCTCCATCAGCAACTGGTTGGTGTTGGCGGTGCCGTAGAAGGTGCAGGTGCCGGGGCTGTGGTAGGACTTCATTTCCGATTCCAGCAGCTCTTCGCGGCTGGCCTTGCCTTCGGCATAACGCTGACGCACATCGGCTTTCTGCTTGTTGGAAATGCCCGAGACCATCGGCCCGCCCGGCACGAAGATCGTCGGCAGATGACCGAAACGCAACGCGCCCATCATCAGGCCCGGGACGATCTTGTCGCAAATGCCGAGCATCAGCGCGCCATCGAACATGTTGTGGGACAGCGCCACCGCGGTGGACAGCGCAATCACCTCACGGCTCGGCAGGCTCAGTTCCATGCCTGGCTCGCCCTGGGTCACGCCATCGCACATGGCCGGGGTGCCGCCAGCGAACTGGCCGACGGAGCCGATTTCGCGCAGGGCTTTTTTGATCTGCTCAGGAAAGACTTCGTACGGCTGATGCGCCGAGAGCATGTCGTTATATGA
The DNA here is from genome assembly GCF_059695705.1 of Pseudomonas sp. LBUM1669. Taxonomy (NCBI): domain Bacteria; kingdom Pseudomonadati; phylum Pseudomonadota; class Gammaproteobacteria; order Pseudomonadales; family Pseudomonadaceae; genus Pseudomonas; species Pseudomonas sp. LBUM1669. The sequence goes on from NZ_CP166784.1 coordinate 4,882,414, forward strand.
CGAAACAATCGCAATGTTGGCGGAATTCATCATCCGCAGACTGTTCTTGTCTTCAGTGCCGCAACCGGCCACGCCGTGGGCGAAGTTGGCGCATTGCAGCTTGCCGCGCATCGGACCGTCGCTGGCTGCATCGCGAATGAGCGCAAGGTAAGCCTCACGGGTTGCACGGCTGCGGGCGATAAGCCGTTCGGTGACCTCAATTACGCGGGGATGCATGTGTAGAACTCCAGGCTAACGGATGTGGCGACCTGATTGTCTATGCTGAGCAAGAGCCGGTGTCGATGGGATGACAGACGGTTTTCTTGATCGGTCGGACCAGTTGATTCAGGTCGCTCGTTGTAGATTGAACAAAATATTGCCATTAAAAAGGCTTGTTTTCTATTTTTATGCGAATAATCTTGTAATTCCAACAACAAAACGACGGCGGCCCTGTTAAATGACTCTTCGAATCGCAATCAATGGTTTTGGCCGAATTGGCCGCAACGTCCTGCGCGCACTGTATACCCAAGGTTATCGCCAAGACCTGCAGATCGTTGCCATCAATGACCTGGGCGATAGCGCGATGAACGCTCATCTGCTCAAGTACGACACCGTTCACGGCACGTTCGACGCTGATGTCCAGCACGATCAGGAAAGCCTGACCGTCAACGGCGACCGCATTGCCGTCAGCGCCATTCGCAACCCGGCCGACCTGCCCTGGGCCGCGGAAAAAATTGATGTCGTGTTCGAATGCACCGGTCTGTTCACCGACCGTGCCAAAGCCGCCGCACATATTACGGCCGGCGCGCGCAAAGTGATTATCTCGGCCCCGGCCAAAGGCGCCGACGCCACCGTGGTGTACGGGGTCAACCACGACATTCTGCGCCAATCGCACCAGATCATTTCCAACGCCTCGTGCACCACTAACTGCCTGGCCCCGGTGGCGCAGGTGCTGCACCGCGAACTGGGTATCGAAAGCGGTCTGATGACCACGATCCACGCCTACACCAACGACCAGAACCTGACCGACGTCTACCACACGGACCCGTACCGCGCCCGTTCGGCCACCCAGAACATGATCCCGAGCAAGACCGGCGCCGCTGAAGCGGTCGGTCTGGTGCTGCCGGAACTGGCGGGCAAACTGACCGGCATGGCAGTACGTGTTCCGGTGATTAACGTGTCGCTGGTGGATCTGACCGTGCAGCTCAAGCGCGAAGCATCGGCCGATGAAGTGAACGCGCTGCTGAAAGAAGCCGCCCAGCACTCGAAGATTCTCGGCTACAACACCCTGCCGCTGGTCTCCAGCGACTTCAACCACAACCCGCTGTCGTCGATCTTCGACGCCAACCACACCAAGTCCAGCGGCAAGCTGCTCAAGGTACTGGCCTGGTACGACAACGAATGGGGCTTCTCCAACCGCATGCTCGATAACTGCCTGGCGCTGTGCAACGCTGAGTAAACCGGTCCCACAGGGTTTGGACGGCTTTACATAGCGACCACAAATCAATACTTGACCACTCGAGCGGATGATAAGCATTATCATTCGCTCGAAATGGATCAGGTTCTCCCGTGAGTCAATCTCGCTTCAATCACGTCTTCATCGCCCAGCGAGTTTCTCTGCTGCGCACGCTGGAGCGGATGGTCAACAATCACAGCACCGCCGAAGACCTCTTGCAGGAGACCTACCTGCGAGTGACCCGGGCGCTCAGTGAACGGGCCATCGATCACCTTGAACCCTTCGTTTTCCAGACCGCCCGCAACCTGGCGCTGGACCATTTGCGTGCGCGGCGCATTCAGTCGCGCACGATGCTCGACGACGTGCCACTGGACGTGCTGGAAAGCGTTGCCGCCCCCGCCAGCAGTGCCGAGGATACTGCCCATGCCGAACAATTGCTGGAGCGTTTGAACGTGAGCCTCAGTGAACTCAGCCATCGTCAGCAGCAGATTTTCATCCTCAGCCGGCTGCACGGGCACAGTTATCTGGAAATCGCCGAAAAGCTCAACGTCTCATTGAGCACCGTGCAGAAAGAACTGAAGCTGATCATGGCGATCTGCATCGGAGTCGCCGAGCGGTTAAACGGCGACTGAGTCTGTAGGTTTATTCTCTACCTGCCGGGATCGACTGCGCTGGCTTTCGGGCTTTGCTACCCTTGCCCACTTTCAAGCTTCACTCATAAAACAGCCGTGCACAGACACTGCCGAGGAAACACCGTGACGGACACGCTTCCAGTGCCTCCCCCCGCCCCCCCTCCGCCCTCACCGGCGCGGGACCCCGCAAGCGCGATGGACCAGGCGTTGGACTGGCTGATCGTGCTGGGCAGTCCGAGCGAAGAACAGACCCGACAGTTTCATGACTGGCTGGCCGCCGCCCCGTTGCATGCCGAAGCGTTCGCCAAGGCTCAGGCAATCTGGGATGGCCCGCAAGTGGTGGAATGCGCCCAAAACCTGGCCGCCCGGCCGCCGAAAGTGACGGTCCTGTCGCGGCTGCGTCCGCACTGGAAACCGCTGGCCACCGCCGCCGTGTTGATCCTCGGCCTGTTCAGTTTCAGCAACCTGCCGATGCGCCTCCAGGCCGATCACTTGACCGTGGTCGGTGAACGCCAGCGCCTGCAACTGGAGGACGGCTCGAAAGTCCTGCTCAATACCAACTCGGCGTTCTCCAGCACCATCAACGATCAACAGCGCGTGGCCCGGTTGTATCAGGGCGAGGCGTTTTTCGAGGTGCCGGCCAATCGCGGCCAGCCGCTGGAAATCGATGCCGGCCCGGTCAAGGCCAGCGTGCGCGATACCGCGTTTGCGGTGCGCTATCTGGACGGTGTGGCACAGGTTCGGGTGCAGCGTGGGGATGTCGACTTGCGAGCGACTCGCGACGACGCGCGGATTCGCTTGTCCGCCGGAGAAAGCGTGCGCATCGGCCCCAACGGTTTTGATCGCCCGGCCAAGCTCGATGCGGCCACTGATCTGGCGTGGGTCCAGGGGCGCCTGGTGTTCGAGAACTGCCCGCTGAGCCAGGTGCTGACGGAGCTGCGCCGCTATTACCCGGGCTGGATCATCAACACCAACGAGCAGCTGGCCGACGTCGCCGTGACCGGCAATTACCGTCTCGACCAACCGCTGGACGTGGTCCGTTCCCTCGCTCACATCACCTCCGCCCGACTCCAGGAATTTCCGGCTTTGGTGATCCTGAACTAAATGAGAATTATTTTTACTCGATAGCCGAAGCTCGTTCGTCTCGTTATAGCCAATGCAATTGATTCGCATCTCGACATGCCAATCAGCACCTATAAAGATTCGTGCGACACGGAGCGCTATCGATGTCCTCTCGCCATACCCGCCAGTCCTCTTCACCTTCCCGCGTGCTGTCGCTGCTGACGGCCGCCATCCTGATGGCCGGTGCCGCGCCGCTCATGGCCGCCACCGCCGTCGGGCAGCCGACGCGCACCATGGGCGACTACTCGTTCGCCATCCCGCAACAGTCGCTGGTCTCGGCACTCAATGCCTTTACCACGGTGACAGGCTGGCAAGTCGGCTTGCCGGCCGAACTGGCGGACGGCGTCGCCTCGCCGGGTGTGCGCGGTTCGTTGCCGCCGGAAAAAGCCCTCGATCGCCTGTTGGTGGGGACCAACCTGAGCTATCGCAAACTGGGCAGTAACAACATCGTGCTGGAAAAGCGCAGCAACAGCGGCGCCATCAACCTGGATCAGGTGACCATCAGCGCCACCCGAAATGAACAGGACGTGAGCAGCGTGCCGAGCACGGTGACGGTCCAGACCCGCGAAGACCTGGACCGCAACAACGTCAATAACATCAAGGATCTGGTGCGCTACGAGCCGGGCGTATCGGTCGGCGGCGCTGGCCAGCGTGCCGGTCTCACGGGCTACAACATCCGCGGCATCGACGGCGACCGCGTACTGACCCAGATCGACGGCGTGCAAGTGCCCGACAGCTTCTTCAACGGCCCTTATGCCCAGACCAACCGCAACTACGTCGATCCCGAGATCGTCAAACGTGTGGAAATCCTGCGCGGCCCGGCGTCGGTGCTTTACGGCAGCAACGCCATCGGCGGCGCGGTCAGCTACTACACGCTGGACCCGGATGACATCATCAAGCCGGGCAAGGACGTCGGCGCACGTCTGAAAACCGGTTACAGCTCGGCAGATGACAGCTGGCTGACCTCCGGCACGGTGGCCGGTCGCACCGGTGACTTCGACGGCTTGCTGCACTTGAGCCAACGCAACGGCCATGAAACCGAATCCTACGGCGAAACCGGCGGCATCGGCCTGAACCGCACCGAGGCCAACCCCGAGGACGTGCGCACCACCAACGTGCTGGCCAAACTGGGCTGGGACTACGCCGAAGACGCACGCTTCGGTCTGACCTACGAGCATTACAAGGACGACCGCGACACCAACCAGCTGAGTGCCGTGGGCGGCCCGTTCAACGCCGGACGCGGTTTCGGCTTCTATAAATCCCGCAACGGCAACGACACAGTCACCCGCGAACGCTTTGGCCTGGAGCACAGCTTCGGTCTGGACAGCGTGCTGGCCGACAACATCAAGTGGTCGCTGAACTACCAGATCGCCAAGACCGACCAGAGCACCGAAGAAATCTACGCGCCATCGCGTACCGTGCTGCGCAACCGCGACACCAACTACAAGGATCGCCAATGGGTGTTCGATGCCCAGGCTGACAAGTCGTTCGCCATTGCCGACACCGAGCACCTCGTAACCTATGGCACCACCCTCAAACAGGACAAAGTCACCGGCCTGCGCACCGGCAGCGGCACGTGCCTGACCGTGGCCGGTGCCTGCCGGGTCATCGGTGCGCCGAGTGCCGCCGACACCCTGAAACCGGCCAGCGACTTCCCGGACCCGACCATCAACAGCTACAGCCTGTTCGCCCAGGATCAGATCAGCTGGGGCAACTGGACGTTCCTGCCTGGCGCACGCTACGACTACACCGAACTCAAGCCGCACATCACCGACGAGTTCCTGGCCACCGCCGACCAGAGCGGCAACGGCGTGGTGAGCGACAGCACTAAAACCTGGCATCGTCTGTCGCCAAAATTCGGCACCACTTACAGCTTCAACGACAACTACACCTGGTATGGCCAGTACGCCGAAGGCTTCCGCACGCCGACGGCCAAGGCCCTGTATGGTCGTTTCGAAAACCTGGCGGGTGGCTATCAGGTCGCGCCAAATCCGGACCTGGAACCGGAAAAGAGCAAGAGTTACGAAACCGGCCTGCGCGGCCAGTTCGAGGCAGGCACGTTCGATGTGGCGGTGTTCTACAACAAATACCGCGACTTCATCGATGAAAACGCCATCACCCCCGGCTACACCGAGACCACCTTCCAGAGCAACAACATTGCCCACGCCACCATCAAAGGCGTCGAGCTCAAGGGTCGCCTGAACCTCGACAGCTTCGGCGCCCCGTCCGGCCTCTACACCCAAGGCTCGGTGGCCTACCTGTATGGCCGTAACGATGACAACGGTCAGCCGCTGAACAGCATCAACCCGCTGACTGGCGTGTTCGGCCTCGGCTACGACCAGGATAACTACGGCGCCCTGTTGAGCTGGACCCTGGTCAAACGCAAGACCCGCGTCGACAGCACCAGCTTCAAAACCCCGGACGGCACCAGCACCCAGTTCAAGACTCCGGGCTATGGCGTGCTCGACCTGGCGGGTTTCTACAAGGTGACCGACGACGTGACCGTCAACGCCGGCCTGTACAACCTGACCAACAAGAAATACTGGCAGTGGGATGACGTGCGCGGTTACGACAGCGTCGGCGAAGCCTCGGTGACACAACCGGCCAACCTCGACCGCCTGACCCAACCGGGTCGCAACTTCGCGATCAATCTGGTCTGGGACATCTGACGCTGAACAGCTCACAGCTCACTTCGCTGCTTGTATAGAAGCGGTGCAGTGAGGTTTTTTTACTGTCAGGCGCCTGCTTATTCGTCTCGTTACCAAGCACCTCTTTTTCTCAAGGGTTTCTCATGACCACTCAGGACACTGCTCAACGCCCTGCTCTGCGTTCGCAACGCTTGAACCAGATAACCAACGAGCCTCACACCAAACTCGATGCGTTGGTCAAATCCCACGCACCGTTTGAAACCCAGGCCAACTTCGCCCGTTTTGTGGTGGCGCAGTATTTGTTCCAGTCGGAATTGGTGGCGCTGTACAACGATGCCGATTTGACGGCCATCGTCCCGGACTTGCCGGCTCGTTGCCGGGCCGAAGCGGCCAAGGCGGACCTGGCGGATCTGGACACTGAAGTGCCGGCACCGGTGGCTGGCGCGGTGAAGAACCCCAGCACAGCCGAAGCACTGGGTTGGCTGTTTGTCTCCGAAGGTTCGAAGCTGGGCGCGGCGTTCCTGATCAAGCGTGCTATCGGTCTGGGCTTGAGCGAAACGTTTGGCGCCCGCCACCTGGGCGAACCGGCCGGAGGTCGCGCTGAAGGCTGGAAGCGCTTTGTCAAAACCCTCGATGCGCTGGAATTCAGCTCTCAGGAAGAAGCTGAAATCGAGCAAGCCGCCGTCGATGCCTTCAACCGCTTCACCGTGCTGCTGGAACAGGCCTACACCCCAGAACTCGCCTGACACAACATCCTCCCTGTAGGAGCGAGGCTTGCCCGCGAAAAACGATAACGCGGTCTAACTGAAGCACCGCGTCGTACCATTCGCGGGCAAGCCTCGCTCCTACAGGTTTTTCGTAGGCCCTATGAACCCCACTTCAACACTCACCCGAATCCTATTTGGCCTGCTGGCCTACGTGAGCCTGGGTATCGGCCTCATAGCCATCGTCATCCCCGGCCTGCCGACCACCGAATTCATCCTCCTCGCCGCCTGGGCCGCGACCAAAAGTTCGCCGCGCCTGAGTGCCTGGCTGGAGAACCATCCGCTGTTCGGTTCCATCCTGCGCAACTGGCGCAACGGCAAAATCATCGCCCGCCGGGCCAAGGTCAGTGCCACTGTCAGCATGCTGCTGTGTGCGACGCTGATGCTGGTGATGCTCGATCACGGCTGGCCAATCTATCTGGCGATTGCTGGCATGAGCCTGGGTAATTTGTGGATCTGGTCACGGCCGGAATCATTGCCGCAACCGTCTTGATCGACGCCGCGATTTATTCCCGTTTTAAATCCGCTTTGCGGCACATTTTTCTGCGCAAACGTTCAACCATGACCGCTCGTCGGAGCCACCATCATGCATCCTCGTCCCACGCCGATGTGCATTTAATGGCGCTGAATGGATTTGGCGAACCGGGTCGACATCGGCCCACAGCCAACACTTCATCCTTTCGCGAGTTCGCCCAATGTTCGACTCTCTCTCTATCCGCCTGAAAATCGTCTTGCTGTCCGGCCTGTGCCTGCTTGGCGTGGTCGCGTTGATCGTCGGTATGAACTTCTACCAGACCAACCAGAACGACGAACTGGTCAGCGCCTCCAGCCGCAAGATGCTCACCACCAGCGTGCAGGACCTGCTCCAGGCCAAGGCCGCCGAGCAAGCGGTGCGGGTGCAGAAGACCTTTGGTGAAAGTTTGCTGGTGGTGACTGCTCTGGCCGATCAGATCAAGGACATGCGCAACATGGCCGCCAAGCACTCACTTGAGGCCGGCGCCTTGCGTGAAGAGTTGAACCAGAGCCTGAAAACCGCGTTCGAGCGCAACAGTAAAGTGCTGGGGATCTGGCTGGCGTTCGAGCCCAACAGCCTGGACGGCAAGGACAGCGAGTTCGCCAACGATGCCGCGCGCCAATCCAACGAAGCCGGGCGTTTTGCCAGTTATTGGAGCCGTGCCGGTGGGGCCGGGATCAACACGATCATGGTCGAAGACGACATGACCAAAACCACCTTGAGCCTCAGCGGCACGCCGTACAACAGCTGGTACACCTGCCCTCGCGACAGCAAACGCACCTGCCTGCTGGACCCGTATGCCGACACCGTCGGCGGCAAGGAAATACTGATGACCACCATTTCCGTCCCGCTGCTGGTGGACGGAAAATCCATCGGCGTGGTCGGTGTCGACATCGCCCTCGACGCCCTGCAAGCGGCCGCGGTCGATTCCCAACGTGATCTGTTCAACAGCGCCGGGCACATGCTGATCGTTTCCGGAAGCGGTGTGCTGGCGGGTTACAGCGTCGACGCGAGCAAGGTCGGCAAGAGCATCGATGCCACCCTGGGCGCAGACGGCAAGGACATCCTGCAACTGCTCAGCGGCGGCACGCCAAAGATCCTCGAACAAGGCGACGTGATTCGTGCGGTGTACCCGGTCAGCCCGATCAGCGACTCCAAAGCCTGGGGCGTGGTGATCGACCTGCCGAAACAAGTGCTGCTGGCCGATTCGGTCAAGCTGCAAGCGGTGCTCGATGACGCCCAGCAAAGCGGCATGATCAAAGCAGTGCTGGTGGCTGTCGCGGCCGGCCTGGTCGGTCTGTTGCTGATTTGGCTCACTGCGTCCGGCGTGACCCGTCCGATCAACAGCGTCGCCGAGATGCTCAAGGCGATTGCCAGCGGCGACGGCGACCTGACTCAACGCCTGCACTACAGTAAAAAAGATGAACTGGGCGAACTGGTGAGCTGGTTCAACCGCTTCCTCGACAAGCTGCAACCGACCATCGCGCAGATCAAACAAAGCATCACCGACGCTCGCGGCACCGCCGACCAGTCTTCGGAAATCGCCCGTCAGACCAGCGAAGGTATGCAGGTGCAGTTCCGCGAAATCGACCAGGTCGCCACCGCGTCCAACGAGATGAGCGCCACCGCCCACGATGTGGCCAACAGTGCCTCGAACGCGGCCAATGCGGCCAAAGGCGCCGACCAGTCGGCGCGCGATGGCATGTCGATCATCGAGCGCAGCACCCGCGACATCAATCAACTGGCCGACGAAGTCAGCAAAGCCGTGACCGAAGTCGAAGCGCTGGCGGTCAACAGCGAGCAGATCGGTTCGGTGCTGGAAGTGATCCGCAGCATCGCCGAACAAACCAACCTGCTCGCCCTCAACGCAGCCATCGAAGCGGCCCGTGCCGGGGAAAGTGGTCGCGGGTTTGCGGTGGTGGCGGATGAAGTGCGCAACCTGGCCAAACGCACCCAGGATTCGGTGGAAGAAATCCGCATCGTGATCGAGCGCATCCAGACTGGCACGCGCGGCGTGGTTGCCACCATGCATTCGAGCCAGACCCAGGCCCACAGCAACGCCGGGCAGATCCAGCAAGCGGTCCAGGCCTTGAGCAAAATCAGCGACGCGGTCACCGTGATCAGCGACATGAACCTGCAAATCGCCAGTGCCGCCGAACAGCAAAGCGCGGTGGCCGAAGAGGTCAACCGCAACGTCTCGGCGATCCGCACCGTCACCGAAACCCTGACCGGCCAGGCCACCGAATCGGCGCAGATCAGCAGCCAGCTCAACGCCCTGACCACCCACCAGATGAAATTGATGGATCAGTTCCGGGTGTAACAGCGACAGCCCTGTAGGAGCGAGGCTTGCCCGCGAAGGGAGCGCTGCGAGACCGCGTTATCGTTCTTCGCGGGCAAGCCTCGCTCCTACAGATTTCATCTGCTTCATCACCTGTTTGATCTATGCTCGGGCTCTCGTTCCGGAGGGCCTTCGATGACTGGTTTACTCACGTCCATTCAAGCCGCACTCGGCTTGCCTCACACGCCAATTCCCTCTACGTCGAGCGGCGCCCTGCCCTCGGCGTTTGCCGTGACTGACCTGGCCTGCGCCAGCCTCGCTGCTGCCGGTCAGGCGGTCAGCGAGTTGCTGCAGCAACACACCGGTCGTTTACCCGGCCTTGAAGTCGACCGCCGCCTAACCTCTTTCTGGTTCGCCACCTCAATCCGCCCCGTGGGCTGGAGCGTTCCGCCGCTGTGGGACCCGGTGGCCGGTGACTACGCGACCCAGGATGGCTGGATCCGCCTGCACACCAACGCGCCGCATCACCGCGCCGCCGCCGAAAGCGTGCTCGGCGCCTGTGCCGACCATGCGGCGATGGCGAGCAAGGTTGCGCAATGGGCGAAAACCGATCTGGAACAGGCCGTGGTCGATGCCGGTGGTTGCGCCGCCGAGATGCGCAGCTGGGCACAATGGCAGGCGCATCCCCAAGGTCTGGCGGTGAACGCCGAGCCATTGATTCAGTTCAGCGCCGACGAAGGTCAACACGCGAAACCCTGGAAAGGTTCTGTGGCCCAACCGTTGGCAGGCATCAAGGTGCTGGACTTGACCCGCGTGTTGGCCGGTCCCGTCGCCAGTCGTTTTCTCGCCGGCCTCGGCGCCGATGTGTTGCGCATCGACCCACCGACCTGGAACGAACCGGGCGTGGTGCCTGAAGTCACGTTGGGCAAACGCTGCGCGCGGCTGGACCTGCACAGCAATGACGATCGAGCCGTGTTCGAAAACTTGCTCAAGGACGCCGATATCGTGCTCCACGGCTACCGCGCCGATGCACTGGAAAAGTTGGGCTACGGTGTCGCCGAGCGGAAAAAACTGGCGCCGGGCCTGATTGATGTGTGCCTCAACGCCTACGGTTGGAGCGGCCCGTGGCAGAACCGTCGCGGCTTCGACAGCCTGGTACAGATGAGCAGCGGCATTGCCGACGCGGGCAGGCAGTGGAAGAAAGCGGACAAACCGACGTCGCTGCCGGTTCAGGCGCTGGATCATGCAACCGGGTATTTGATGGCGGCTGCGGCAATCACGTTGTTGGGGCGTGGTGGGTCGGCCAGGTTGTCGTTGGCACGCACGGCGAAGTTGTTGATTGAAAACGGTGCCGGGACGGGTGAGGCGCTGCGAGCTGAAGATGAAAACGACCAAGGGATGTTGATTGAGCAAACGCCTTGGGGGCCGGCACATCGGCTTCATGTGCCGCTGAAAATAACCGGGACTCCATTGCAATGGTCACTTCCAGCTTCCGAATTGGGTGCCCATCGCGCGCAGTGGTGGTGACCGTCAGATAGCTATCGCGAGCAGGCTCGCTCCCACATTGGATCTGCGTCGAGCACAAAACCTATGGGAGCGAGCTTGCTCGCGAAGGGGCCGGAACACTCAACACAAAAACCGGTGCCCGCAGCCACCTCACAACGACAGCAACCCGCTGTACAACCCATACGCCGCCAGTCCTGCCCCGCTGATGACGCAGGTAAAAATCCCTTTCTCGATATGGGTAAACAACGGCTCGCCTTGCTCACGCTTGGCCTTGGCGAACAAGATCACCCCCGGCGCATACAACAGCGCCGACAGCAGCAAATACTTCACCCCGCCCGCGTACAACAACCACACCGCGTAACCCAGGGCGATGCCGCCGATCATCAGGTCCTTGGTCCGCTCAGCCGAGGCGTGCTCGTAGGTTTCGCCGCGTCCGCTCAACAGCACCGCATACGCCGCCGACCACAGATAAGGCACCAGGATCATCGACGACGCTAGGTAGATCAGGCTGGTGTAAGTGCCGGCCGAAAACAGCGTGATCAGCAGGAAAATCTGGATCATCACGTTGGTCAGCCACAGCGCATTGACCGGCACATGATTGGCGTTTTCCTTCGTCAGGAAGGCCGGCATGGTCTTGTCTTTAGCGGTGGCGAAGAGAATTTCGGCGCAGAGCAGCGCCCAGGACAACAATGCACCCAGCAGCGAAATCGCCAGGCCAATACTGATCAGCAGCGCCCCCCAAGGACCGACGATATGCTCCAGCACCGCCGCCAGCGACGGGTTCTGCAAGGTGGCCAATTCCGGTTGGCTCATGATCCCCAGGGATAACACGTTCACCAGCACCAACAACGCCAACACGCCGAGAAAACCGATCACCGTTGCCCGGCCGACATCCGAGCGTTTCTGCGCCCTGGCCGAATACACACTGGCGCCTTCAATGCCGATGAACACGAACACGGTGACCAGCATCATGTTGCGCACCTGGTCCATCACGCCGCCGAAATTCGGGTTGCTGCGGCCCCAGATGTCGCGGGTAAAAATGTCCGCCTTGAAGGCCACCGCGGCGATGACGATGAACATGATCAGCGGCACGATCTTGGCCACGGTGGTCAGCTGGTTGATGAAGGTCGCCTCCTTGATCCCGCGCAGCACCAGAAAATGCACGGCCCACAGCAGCACCGAGGCGCAGCCGATGGCGATCGGCGTATTGCCTTGGCCAAACACCGGAAAGAAGTAACCGAGGGTGCTGAACAGCAACACGAAATACCCGACGTTGCCCAGCCACGCACTGATCCAGTAACCCCACGCGGATGAAAATCCCATGTAATCGCCGAACCCGGCCTTGGCGTAGGCGTACACCCCGGAGTCCAGTTCGGGTTTGCGGTTGGCCAGGGTCTGGAACACGAAGGCCAGGGTCAGCATGCCGATGGCGGTGATCGCCCAACCAATCAATATCGCCCCGACATCGGCACGCGCCGCCATGTTTTGCGGCAAGGAAAAAATCCCGCCGCCAATCATCGATCCCACCACCAGGGCGATCAGCGCACTCAGGCGAAGCTTTTGCGTCGGTTGCGACATTGGGAGCTCCCCTTCGTTCAATTATTTAACCAAATAGATAAAGCGCAGTAACGTTTATTAATTAACGCCTATAAACGAGTTTTATTTATAACCGACCAATCTATGACAAATGGCACATAGCAGTTTTATGTGTCATTCCTGATAAAGCAATTCCGTACTGAAAACAGACATCAAAAATTTGCGTAAACCCGAAAACAGACTAGCTTCAAAACTCCAAGTAATTCCGGTTACGCCCATTAAATCTAGCCGAGGCCTCTGGAAAGGGCATTTGCGTTTATACAGTTATGCCCACGAAAAGTTCATAAGTCTTTCATTAACAATGGAATGTGCCCATGCACTGATCTATGTCAGCTAATTGAACAGTTAATAGATTTAGTCTGTTGTCTCTCTTCTCCTGCATTGGAGTCATGCAATGTCTGATACCCCCGGAAAACTGAAACTCGGCGCACTGGTTGCACTGGTTGTCGGCTCTATGATTGGTGGCGGGATTTTCTCTTTGCCCCAGAACATGGCCGCCAGTGCCGATGTCGGCGCCGTGCTGATCGGTTGGGCCATTACCGCGGTCGGCATGCTGACCCTCGCGTTCGTCTTTCAAACCCTGGCCAACCGCAAGCCTGACCTGGATGGTGGTGTCTACGCCTATGCCAAGGCCGGTTTTGGCGACTACATGGGTTTCTCGTCCGCCTGGGGTTACTGGATCAGTGCGTGGCTGGGCAACGTCGGTTATTTCGTGCTGTTGTTCAGCACCCTCGGCTACTTCTTTCCGATCTTCGGCGAAGGCAACACCGTGGCGGCCGTGATCGGCGCGTCGGTGCTGCTCTGGGGTGTGCATTTCCTCGTGCTGCGGGGAATCAAGGAAGCGGCGTTCATCAACCTGGTGACCACTGTCGCCAAGATCGTGCCGCTGGTGTTGTTTGTCCTGATCGCCATTTTCGCATTCAAACTGGACATCTTCACCGCCGACATCTGGGGCCTGAAAAACCCGGACCTGGGCAGTGTGATGAACCAGGTGCGCAAGATGATGCTGGTCACCGTGTGGGTATTCATCGGCATCGAAGGCGCGAGCATTTTCTCGGCCCGGGCGGAAAAACGCAGCGACGTCGGCAAGGCCACCGTGATCGGTTTCATCACCGTGTTGCTGTTTCTGGTGCTGGTGAACGTGCTGTCCCTGGGCATCATGACCCAACCGGAACTGGCCAAACTGCAGAACCCGTCGATGGCTGCGGTGCTGGAACATGTCGTTGGTCCGTGGGGCGCGGCACTGATCAGCGTAGGTCTGATCATTTCCCTGCTGGGTGCGCTGCTGTCGTGGGTGCTGCTGTGTGCGGAGATCATGTTCGCTGCCGCCAAGGACCACACCATGCCGGCGTTTCTGCGCAAGGAAAACGCCAACCATGTACCGGTCAATGCCTTGTGGCTGACCAACGCTATGGTTCAGCTGTTCCTGATCATCACCCTGTTTTCGGCCAGCACTTACTTGTCGCTGATCTACCTCGCCACCTCGATGATTCTGGTGCCTTACCTGTGGTCAGCGGCTTACGCCCTGCTGCTGGCGGTACGTGGCGAGAGCTATGAAAACGCAGCGGCCGAACGCAGCAAAGACCTGTTCATCGGCGCCGTTGCGTTGATTTACGCGATCTGGCTGATCTATGCCGGCGGCGTCAAATACCTGCTGCTCTCCGCCCTGCTCTATGCCCCCGGCGCGATCCTGTTCGCCAAGGCCAAGCTGGAAGTCAACAAACCGGTTTTCACCAACGTCGAGAAGCTGATTTTCGCCGCCGTTGTCGTGGGCGCCCTGGTGGCGGCCTACGGCCTGTATGACGGCTTCCTGACCCTGTAACACACGACTCATTTGTCATCTGGAGGATCACTGTAATGACCACGGAAAAAGTTAAGTACGGCGTACATTCCGAAGCCGGCAAACTGCGCAAAGTCCTGGTTTGCTCCCCAGGTCTGGCCCATCAGAGGCTGACCCCGAATAACTGCGACGAGCTGCTTTTCGACGATGTGCTGTGGGTGGCCCAGGCCAAGCGCGACCATTTCGACTTCGTCACCAAGATGCGTGAACGCAACATTGATGTGCTGGAAATGCACAACCTGCTGACCGACATCGTTGCAATCCCTGAAGCCCTCGACTGGATTCTGGAACGAAAGGTCACCGCCAACTCGGTTGGCCTGGGCCTGATCCACGAAGTGGGTTCGTGGTTGCGCAGCCTGGAGCCGCGCCATATCGCCGAGTTCCTGATCGGCGGCGTCTCCGCCGATGACCTGCCGGACAGCTTCGGTGGCAAGACCATCCAGATGTTCCGCGATTTCCTCGGCCACTCCAGCTTCATTCTGCCGCCGCTGCCCAACACCCAGTTCACCCGCGACACCACCTGCTGGATCTACGGTGGCGTGACGCTGAACCCGATGTACTGGCCGGCGCGTCGTCAGGAAACCCTGCTGGCCAGCGCCATCTACAAATTCCACCCACAGTTCACCAACGCCGACTTTGAAATCTGGTACGGCGACCCGGACCAGGAACACGGCAACGCCACCCTCGAGGGCGGCGATGTGATGCCGATCGGCAACGGTGTGGTGTTGATCGGCATGGGCGAGCGTTCGTCCCGCCAGGCCATCGGCCAACTGGCGGTGAACCTGTTCAAGAACAAAGCCGTCGAGAAGGTCATCGTCGCCGGCCTGCCGAAGTCCCGCGCAGCGATGCACCTGGACACCGTGTTCAGCTTCTGCGACCGCGACCTCGTCACGATCTTCCCGGAAGTGGTGAACCAGATCGTCGCCTTCACCTTGCGCCCTGACGAAAGCAAACCGGGCGGCATCGATATTCGCCGCGAAGAAACCAGCTTCCTCGACACCGTCGCCAAGGCCCTCAACCTCAAAACGCTGCGCGTGGTGGAAACCGGCGGCAACAGCTTCGCCGCCGAACGCGAGCAATGGGACGACGGCAACAACGTGGTGGCCCTGGAGCCCGGCGTGGTGATCGGCTACGACCGCAACACCTACACCAACACCCTGCTGCGCAAGGCCGGCGTGGAAGTCATCACCATCAGCGCCGGCGAACTGGGACGTGGCCGTGGCGGCGGCCACTGCATGACCTGCCCGATCATTCGCGACCCTATCGACTATTAATTTTTTATGCCCTGCTTCGCGCTCATAAAGCGCGAAGCAGGCGGATAACCGAAACCCAAGGAGATCCAAAATGGCTTTCAATATGCGCAACCGCAGCCTGCTCTCGCTGATGCACCACACGACTCGCGAGCTCAATTACCTGCTGGACCTGTCCCGCGACCTCAAGCGCGCCAAGTACACCGGCACCGAGCGTCCGCACCTGCAAGGCAAAAACATCGCGTTGATCTTCGAAAAAACCTCGACCCGCACCCGTTGCGCCTTCGAAGTCGCGGCCCATGACCAAGGCGCCCACGTCACCTACATCGACCCGGTGTCGTCGCAGATCGGCCACAAGGAAAGCATGAAAGACACCGCCCGCGTGCTGGGGCGGATGTTCGACGCCATCGAGTACCGGGGCTTCGAACAGGAAATCGTCGAAGAGCTGGCCAAGTTCGCCGGTGTGCCGGTGTTCAACGGCCTGACCGCCGAATTCCACCCGACACAAATGATTGCCGACACCCTGACCATGCGTGAGCACAGCGACAAGCCACTGCACGACATCAGCTACGCCTACCTAGGCGACGCGCGCTACAACATGGGCAACTCGCTGCTGATGATCGGCGCCAAACTCGGCATGGACGTGCGCATCGCCGCACCGAAAGCCTTGTGGCCGCACGCTGATTTCATCGCCCAGTGCAAAGCCTTCGCTGAGGAAAGCGGCGCGCGCATCACCATCACCGAAGACCCGAAGGAAGCGGTCAAGGGCGTGGACTTCATCCACACCGACATCTGGGTGTCGATGGGTGAGCCGGTGGAAGCGTGGGACGAGCGCATCGAGCAACTGCTGCCGTACCAGGTCAACGCGGCGATGATGAAAGCCTCGGGCAACCCGCGCGTGAAATTCATGCACTGCCTGCCGGCGTTCCACAACAGCGAAACCAAGGTCGGCAAAGACATCGCCGCGCGCTACCCGAACCTGGCCAATGGCGTGGAGGTGACTGAAGAAGTCTTCGAATCGCCGGCCAACATCGCCTTCGAGCAAGCGGAAAACCGCATGCACACCATCAAGGCGATCCTGGTGTCGGCGCTGGCGGATATCTAACGGCCCATCCGGCTCCCACTGACGAAACATGGTCAATGTGGGAGCGGGCTTGCTCGCGAAAGCGGTGTGTCAGTCACCATCCATGCTGCCTGACAGGACGCTTTCGCGAGCAAGCCCGCTCCCACAGTAGACCGAGTCGTTGGCCCGCTCTCTGTAGAAGGACTGCATTATGCGTATCGTCGTTGCTCTGGGCGGTAACGCCCTGCTCCGCCGGGGTGAACCCATGACCGCGGACAATCAACGCGCCAACATCCGCGTCGCCACCGAACAGATCGCCAAGATTTATGCCGGCAACGAACTGGTGATCGCTCACGGCAATGGTCCGCAGGTTGGGTTGTTGTCGTTGCAAGCCGCCGCTTACACCTCGGTTTCGCCTTATCCGCTGGACGTGCTCGGTGCCGAAACCGAAGGCATGATCGGCTATATCATCGAACAGGAACTGGGCAACCTGCTGGATTTCGAAGTGCCCTTCGCCACCCTCCTGACCCAGGTCGAAGTCGACGCCAACGACCCGGCGTTCCAGAACCCCACCAAACCCATCGGCCCGGTCTACGCCAAAGCCGAAGCGGAAAAACTCGCCGCCGAGAAAGGCTGGGCGATTGCCCCGGACGGCGACAAATACCGTCGCGTGGTGGCCAGCCCGAGACCCAAACGCATCTTCGAAATCCGCCCGATCAAATGGCTGCTGGAAAAAGGCAGCATCGTGATCTGCGCCGGCGGTGGCGGCATTCCGACGATGTACGGCGCCAGCGGCAAACTGCAAGGCGTGGAAGCGGTCATCGATAAAGACCTGTGCTCGGCGCTGCTGGCCGAACAGCTGGAAAGCGATCTGCTGGTGATCGCCACCGACGTCAACGCCGTCTACATCGACTTCGGCAAACCGACCCAGAAAGCCATCGCCCAGGCCCACCCCGACGAACTGGAAAAACTCGGCTTCGCCGCCGGCTCCATGGGACCGAAGGTGCAGGCGGCCTGCGAGTTCGCCCGCCATACTGGAAAAACTGCGGTGATCGGTTCACTCTCGGACATCGAAGCGATCGTCCAGGGCAGGGCCGGCACGCGCATCAGCACGGCGAAACCTGGCATTACTTACTTATAAGGAGAAACGTCAATGGCAACGTTCGAGCCCGGTCACTTGCACATCGAGCGCCACGCGCAGCTCCCGGATGATGTCAGCTACAACGTGCACCTCGACTATGAGGTCACGCAGGATCCCAACAAAGGCAAAGGGGTACTGTTCACCCTGCACGGCAGCATGCAGGGAAAGGACATGAAAGAGACCTTCTTTCTGCCCAAGGAGGAGGCTTACAACTTCGCCAACAACGTGACGAATATCGCCGAGAAACACGGAATTCCGAAGAAACACAGCCAGATCGGCTCGATTCACAAGCATTACGATTTGATGTTTGAAGACATCCGCAAGCAGTTGGATATGAAATCCGGCGACCCGGTAAACCTCGAGAACTTCGAGTAACCTACGCCCCCTTATGGGAGCGAGCCTGCTCGCGATGACGGACTTTCATTCGCTATGGATGCCGACTGAAAGACTGCGGCCCACGACCTGTAGGAGCGAGGCTTGCCCGCGAAGCTTTTAGCGGTCTTGATGGCCTCTTCGCGGGCAAGCCTCGCTCCTACAGGTTGAACACGTGCATTTCACCTGAGACCCGCCCCAAGGCATACTTGCCCCCCTCCGCTCGCCAGATTGAAAACCGCCCCATGCGTATCCACGTCAGCTTCATCGACCGCGTCGGCATTACCCAGGAAGTCCTGGCCCTGCTCGGTGGGCGCAATCTCAATCTGGATGCGGTGGAAATGGTCCCGCCCAACGTGTACATCGACGCTCCGACCCTGAGCCCGGAAGTGCTCGAAGAGCTGCGCGATGCGTTGCTCAGCGTGCGTGGCGTGCAAGCGATGACGGTGGTCGACATTCTTCCCGGCCAACGCCGGCACTTGCAGCTCGACGCGCTGCTCGCCGCCATGACCGACCCGGTGCTGGCCCTCGACAGCGACGGCAAAGTGCTGCTGGCCAACCCGGCGCTGATCGCGTTGTACGGGCGCGAACCGGCCGGTGAAAGCGTCGCCGACCTGTTCGCCGACCCGGCGTTGCTCGGCGTATTGCTCGAAAATGGCTTTCGCTTGCCGTTGCGCGAGATCACCGTCAATGGCCAGACCCTGCTACTGGACGCCACGCCGATCACCGACGCCGGCGCCCTGCTGACCCTGTATCAACCGAACCGCATCGGCGAACGCCTCTCGGCGCTGCACCACGATCACGCAGAAGGTTTCGACGCGTTGCTCGGCGAGTCCCCGGCGATCCGTACCCTCAAGGCACGCGCCCAGCGCGTGGCGGCACTCGATGCTCCGCTGCTGATCCAGGGCGAAACCGGCACCGGCAAAGAATTGGTGGCGCGGGCCTGCCACGCCATCAGCGCTCGGCACAGCTCGCCGTTCCTGGCGCTGAACTGCGCGGCATTGCCGGAGAACCTCGCCGAAAGCGAACTGTTCGGCTATGCCCCCGGCGCCTTCACCGGCGCGCAACGGGGCGGCAAACCGGGGTTGATGGAGCTGGCCAACCAGGGCACGGTGTTTCTCGACGAGATCGGCGAAATGTCGCCGTACTTGCAGGCGAAGTTGCTGAGGTTCCTCAACGACGGCAGCTTCCGGCGAGTGGGCGGTGATCGCGAGGTAAAGGTCAATGTGCGAATCCTGAGCGCGACTCACCGCAATCTGGAAAAAATGGTCAGCGAAGGTTCGTTCCGCGAAGACTTGTTCTATCGCCTCAACGTCCTGAATGTCGAAGTCCCGCCCCTGCGCGAACGCGGTCAGGACATCCTGCTGCTGGCGCGCTATTTCATGCAGCAGGCCTGCGCGCAGATCCAGCGCCCGGTCTGTCGTCTCGCGCCGGGGACTTATCCTGCACTGCTGGGTAACCGCTGGCCGGGCAACGTGCGGCAATTGCAGAACGTGATCTTCCGTGCGGCGGCGATTTGCGAAAGCAGCCTGGTGGACATCGGCGACCTCGACATCGCCGGCACCTCGGTGGCGCGCCAGAGCGACAGCGACGTTGATAGCCTGGAGCAGGCGATGGAAGAGTTCGAAAAGACCCTGCTGGAAAAACTCTACGTCAGCTACCCCTCGACCCGGCAACTGGCCAGCCGCCTGCAAACCTCCCACACCGCCATCGCCCATCGACTGCGCAAGTACGGGATTCCCAACAAGCCGTGAGGCCGGAAATACAATCTCCCGCCCCACACAAAATCACTGTAGGAGCGAGCCTGCTCGCGATAGCGGTGTGTCAGTCGCTGCATGTGTTGACTGACACACCGCCATCGCGAGCAGGCTCACTCCCACAGGGTTTGTGTCCGGCCCAAAACCTCTTCAAAAACGACCTCCATCTGTACTGAAAGCGCTACAGCGGAACGATAACGATACACTCTCCTCTGAACACCGCTGCGCAAGGCTTTGATCCTCCTAGGCTTTTTTCTTTGCTTCTGGCTGTAGCGATTTCGCTACAGGCGCAATACTTTCGCGCACGCCAAAATCACTTAAACCATTGATTTATAAAGACTAAACAACTTTGGCCACGATCTTGCTTAGTAACCACCTATAAAGAAGGGCTTTAGCCCAGCATTCAATCGCGTCCACCAGACGAGTCTGGCCCCCTTAGGAGTTTCCATGAGCGAGTTGCGTTTTACTGAAGATCACGAATGGCTGCGCACCGAAGCTGACGGCACCGTCACAGTCGGCATCACCGCCTTCGCACAGAACGCCTTGGGCGACGTGGTTTTCGTACAACTGCCTGAGCTGCAGTCCTACGACAAAGGCGTCGAAGCCGCCACCGTGGAATCGGTAAAAGCTGCCAGCGGCGTGTACATGCCACTGGACGGTGACGTGCTGGAAGTGAACCCGGCGCTGGACAGCAGCCCTGAACTGGTCAACGAAGACCCGATGGGCGAAGGCTGGTTCTTCCGCTTTCAGCCAACCGACGCTTCGGCTGTCGCCAAACTGCTGGATCAGGACGCTTACGACCGTCTGATCAAAGCCAACGCCGAAGCCTGAGGAACCGACATGTCCCAAGTAAATCTCAGCACTGCCAACGAATTCATCGCCCGCCACATCGGCCCGCGTTCCGGCGACGAGCAAGCCATGCTCAACAGCCTCGGTTTTGACTCCCTGGAAGCCCTGAGCGCCAGCGTCATCCCGGACAGCATCAAGGGCACCAGCGTGCTCGGCCTCGAAGATGGCCTGAGCGAAGCCGATGCCCTGGCCCTGATCAAATCCATCGCCGGCAAAAACCAGCTGTTCAAGACCTACATCGGCCAGGGTTACTACGGCACCCACACGCCGTCGCCGATCCTGCGCAACCTGCTGGAAAACCCGGCCTGGTACACCGCGTACACCCCATACCAGCCAGAAATTTCCCAGGGCCGTCTCGAAGCGCTGCTGAACTTCCAGACCCTGATCAGCGACCTCACCGGCCTGCCGATCGCCAACGCCTCGCTGCTGGATGAGGCCACCGCCGCCGCCGAAGCGATGACCTTCTGCAAGCGCCTGAGCAAGAACAAAGGCAGCCACGCCTTCTTCGCTTCCGTGCATTGCCACCCGCAAACCCTCGACGTGCTGCGCACCCGTGCCGAGCCGTTGGGCATCGACGTAGTGGTCGGCGACGAGCAAGCACTGACTGACGTGACGCCGTTCTTCGGCGCCCTGCTGCAATACCCGGCCAGCAACGGTGACGTCTTCGATTACCGCGAACTGACCGAACGCTTCCACGCCGCCAACGCCTTGGTCGCGGTCGCCGCCGACCTGCTGGCCCTGACCGTGCTGACCCCGCCAGGCGAGTTCGGCGCCGACGTGGCCATCGGCAGCGCGCAACGCTTCGGCGTGCCGCTGGGCTTCGGTGGCCCGCACGCGGCTTATTTCTCGACGAAAGATGCGTTCAAGCGTGACATGCCGGGCCGTCTGGTCGGTGTCTCCGTGGACCGCTTCGGCAAGCCGGCCCTGCGCCTGGCGATGCAGACCCGCGAGCAGCACATCCGCCGCGAAAAGGCCACGTCGAACATCTGCACCGCGCAGGTTTTGCTGGCCAACATCGCCAGCATGTACGCCGTGTATCACGGTCCGAAAGGACTGACCCAGATCGCCAACCGCATTCATCACCTGACCGCGATTCTGGCCAAAGGCTTGAGCGCATTGGGGCTGAACGTCGAGCAAGAAAGCTTCTTCGACACGCTGACCATTAAAACCGGCGCCAACACTGTCGCGTTGCACGACAAGGCGCGTGCCCAGCAGATCAACCTGCGCGTGGTCGATGCTGAACGTCTGGGCCTGTCCCTCGACGAAACCACCTCGCAAGCCGACGTGGAAACCCTGTGGACCCTGTTCGCCGACGGTAAGGCGCTGCCGGACTTCGCCACCCTCGCCGCTTCCGTGGTCAGCACCCTCCCGGCCGCGCTGGTGCGCCAATCGCCGATCCTCAGCCACCCGGTGTTCAACCGTTATCACTCGGAAACCGAGCTGATGCGCTACCTGCGCAAGCTCGCCGACAAGGACCTGGCCCTGGATCGCACTATGATCCCGCTGGGTTCGTGCACCATGAAACTCAACGCCGCCAGTGAAATGATCCCGGTGACCTGGGCTGAATTCGGTGCCCTGCACCCGTTCGCTCCGGCCGAGCAAAGCGCCGGCTACCAGCAACTGACCGACGAACTGGAAGCGATGCTGTGCGCCGCGACTGGCTACGATTCGATCTCGCTGCAACCAAACGCCGGTTCCCAGGGTGAGTACGCCGGCCTGCTGGCGATTCGCGCCTATCACCAGAGCCGTGGCGAAGATCGTCGCGACATCTGCCTGATCCCGTCCTCCGCCCATGGCACCAACCCGGCCACCGCCAATATGGCTGGCATGCGTGTGGTCGTGACGGCGTGCGATGCCCGTGGCAACGTCGACATCGAAGACCTGCGCGCCAAGGCCATCGAGCACCGCGAGCATCTCGCGGCATTGATGATCACCTACCCGTCGACCCACGGCGTGTTCGAAGAAGGCATCCGCGAAATCTGCGGCATCATTCATGACCACGGCGGCCAGGTGTACATCGACGGCGCCAACATGAACGCCATGGTCGGCCTCTGCGCCCCGGGCAAGTTCGGCGGCGACGTGTCCCACCTGAACCTGCACAAAACCTTCTGCATCCCGCACGGCGGTGGCGGCCCGGGTGTCGGCCCGATCGGCGTCAAGTCGCACCTGACGCCGTTCCTGCCGGGTCACGGCACCATGGAGCGCAAGGAAGGCGCGGTCTGCGCGGCACCGTTCGGCAGCGCGAGCATTTTGCCGATCACCTGGATGTACATTCGGATGATGGGCGGTGCGGGTCTCAAGCGCGCTTCGCAGCTGGCGATCCTCAATGCCAACTACATTTCCCGTCGCCTCGAAGAGCATTACCCAGTGCTCTACACCGGCAGCAACGGCCTGGTGGCGCACGAATGCATCCTCGACCTGCGTCCGCTGAAAGACAGCAGCGGCATCAGCGTCGATGACGTCGCCAAGCGCCTGATCGACTTCGGTTTCCACGCCCCGACCATGTCGTTCCCAGTGGCCGGCACGCTGATGATCGAGCCGACCGAAAGCGAATCCAAGGAAGAACTGGACCGCTTCTGCGACGCCATGATCCGCATCCGCGAAGAAATCCGCGCAGTGGAAAACGGCACGCTGGACAAAGAAGACAACCCGCTGAAAAACGCCCCGCACACCGCGGCGGAAATCGTGGGCGAGTGGACGCATCCGTACAGCCGTGAGCAAGCGGTGTACCCGGTCGCGTCGCTGATCGAAGGCAAGTACTGGCCACCGGTCGGTCGCGTCGACAACGTGTTTGGCGATCGCAACCTGGTTTGCGCTTGCCCGTCGATCGAAAGCTACGCTTAAAACAGTGTGGGGCGGTTAATCCCGTCCCACTCAAGAACACCACACATCCCCTTGTGGGAGCGGGCTTGCTCGCGAATGCGGTGGATCAGTCACCATCTATGCTGCCTGACACACCGCATTCGCGAGCAAGCCCGCTCCCACAGGGGTTCGTGCCCACCTCTAGATTCCGCCATTCCTATAACAAGAAACCGGAGAACAACCATGTCGTTAAGCGTGTTCGACCTGTTCAAGATTGGCATCGGCCCCTCCAGCTCCCACACCGTCGGCCCGATGCGTGCAGCCGCGCGCTTTGCCGAAGGCTTGCGCCGTGAAGGGCTGCTGACTGCAACCGCCTGCGTCAAAGTCGAGCTCTACGGCTCACTCGGCGCCACCGGTAAAGGCCACGGCAGCGACAAAGCCGTGTTGCTCGGCCTGCAAGGCGAACACCCGGACACCGTGAACACCGAAACCGTCGCCGCCCGTCTGCAAGACATTCGCGGCAATGGTCGCTTGAACCTGCTCGGCGAACACAGCATTGCGTTCAACGAGAAAGAACATTTGGCGATGATTCGCAAGCCGTTGCCCTATCACCCCAACGGCATGATCTTTCGGGCGTTCGACGCGGCGGGCATACAAATCCGCAGCCGCGAGTACTACTCGGTCGGCGGCGGATTCGTCGTCGATGAAGACGCCGCCGGCGCCGACCGCATTGTCGAAGACGCCACGCCGCTGACCTTCCCGTTCAAAAGCGCCAAAGACCTGCTCGCTCACTGCGCCACTTACGGCTTGTCCATCAGCCAGGTCATGCTGACCAACGAAAGTGCCTGGCGCCCGGAAGCGGAAACCCGCGCCGGACTGCTGAACATTTGGCAAGTGATGCAGGACTGCGTTGCCGCCGGTTGCCGCAATGAAGGGATTCTGCCCGGTGGTTTGAAGGTCAAACGTCGGGCCGCTGCACTGCATCGGCAACTGTGCAAGAACCCCGAATCGGCGTTGCGCGATCCGCTGTCGGTGCTGGACTGGGTCAACCTGTACGCGCTGGCGGTCAACGAAGAAAACGCCAACGGCGGACGCGTCGTCACCGCGCCCACTAACGGTGCAGCGGGCATCGTCCCGGCGGTGCTGCATTACTACATGCGGTTTATTCCCGGCGCCAACGAAGACGGCGTCGTGCGTTTTCTGCTGACCGCCGCCGCCATCGGCATTCTCTATAAAGAAAACGCCTCGATCTCCGGCGCCGAAGTCGGTTGTCAGGGTGAAGTCGGCGTCGCCTGCTCCATGGCAGCCGGCGCGCTGTGCGAAGTACTTGGCGGCACGGTGCAGCAAGTGGAAAACGCTGCCGAAATCGGCATGGAACACAACTTGGGCCTGACCTGCGACCCGATTGGCGGACTGGTGCAAGTGCCTTGCATCGAGCGCAACGCCATGGGTTCGGTGAAAGCCATCAATGCGGTGCGCATGGCCCTGCGCGGCGACGGTCAGCACTTCGTCTCCCTCGACAAGGTCATCCGCACCATGCGCCAGACCGGCGCCGACATGAAAAGCAAATACAAGGAAACCGCCCGTGGCGGTTTGGCGGTCAACATTATCGAGTGCTGATGCTCACGCGCATCCGCACACTTTTTTCAGGAGCTGAATATGTCCACCGAACAATTGCTGAAAACCCCGCTGCACGCACTGCACATCGAACTCGGCGCGCGCATGGTGCCGTTTGCCGGTTACGACATGCCGGTGCAATACCCGTTGGGCGTGATGAAAGAACACCAGCACACCCGTGATCAGGCCGGGCTGTTCGATGTCTCGCACATGGGCCAGATCCGCCTGACCGGTGCCAATGCCGCCAAGGCCCTGGAAACCCTGGTGCCGGTGGACATCATCGACCTGCCGGTGGGCATGCAGCGCTACGCCATGTTCACCAACGAAACCGGCGGCATTCTTGATGACTTGATGGTCGCCAACCTGGGTAACGACGAACTGTTCCTGGTGGTCAACGCCGCCTGCAAGGACCAAGACCTGGCGCATCTGCGCCAGCACATCGGCGACCAGTGCACGATTGAGCCGCTGTTCGAAGAACGCGCGCTGCTGGCCCTGCAAGGTCCGGCTGCGGTCACCGTGCTCGCGCGCCTGGCGCCTGAAGTGGCGAAGATGACCTTCATGCAGTTCACCCGTGTGAAACTGCTGGGCGTCGAGTGTTTTGTCAGCCGTTCGGGCTACACCGGTGAAGACGGGTTCGAAATCTCCGTACCGGCCGCCAACGCCGAAGCCCTGGCGCGCGCGCTGCTGGCCGAACCTGAAGTGGCGGCCATCGGCCTTGGCGCTCGCGATTCGCTGCGCCTGGAAGCCGGCCTGTGCCTCTACGGCCACGACATGAACACCGAGACCACCCCGATTGAAGCCAGTCTGCTGTGGGCCATGTCCAAGCCACGTCGCGCTGATGGCGCACGGGCCGGCGGCTTCCCGGGTGCCGAGACCGTGTTCGCTCAACAACAAGCCGGCGTCAGCCGCAAACGTGTAGGTCTGCTGCCTCAGGAACGCACGCCGGTGCGTGAAGGCGCAGAAATCGTCAACGAAGCGGGCGACATCATCGGAGCCGTGTGCAGCGGTGGTTTCGGCCCCACCCTGGGTGGTCCATTGGCCATGGGTTACCTCGACAGCGCTTACATCGCCATCGATACACCTGTATGGGCGATTGTGCGTGGGAAAAAGGTGCCTTTGCTTGTAAGCAAAATGCCATTTGTTCCACAACGCTACTATCGTGGCTGATTGACTGTTTCTATAAGTAACGCGGTTGCGCTAACAGTGCACTAATGTGTAACGCAACCGCCATAAAACAGTGCATGTCTTTGGTTCTAGCTTCGTTTATGAACGTTGCTTATAACGTTCGAAAACAATTGAACAGCCCTATCGAATAAGCCAGCACTAGTGGACACACTAACGCCATCAACCTGAGCAAAACCGGGCCTCTCGCGGGGGCTTGTTTTTTCTCCCGTAGTTGGCGTAGAGTTTGTTCACTGTGTTTGCATGGGTCGCTTGGAATCGTGACCTGGGCAGTAGCCTACAAGTTAGCTACATCCCGTTCGACGTCTTCTTACTCTCCTGCAACCAGCCCCAGTACTCTTTCATGAGAAGGAGGCTGTCATTAATTTTTGCGTCAAAGGAAATAAGAAATGTCCCAACGTCAGAGCGGTACCGTCAAGTGGTTTAACGACGAGAAAGGTTTTGGTTTTATCACTCCAGAAAGCGGTCCGGATCTGTTCGTGCATTTCCGCGCTATTCAGGGCAACGGCTTCAAGAGCCTGAAAGAAGGCCAGAAAGTGACTTTCGTTGCTGTGCAAGGCCAGAAAGGCATGCAGGCTGACGAAGTACAAGCAGAAGCCTAATCTTCTGTAACGAAAAAGCCCCTGATGCTGACATCAGGGGCTTTTTTGTGCGCGTAAATCCGTAAAATGGCTTCTTTTTTCCGTCCAGAGGCTGCCATGTCGAAACACCTGCTCAAACCCCAGGGCGACTTTCCCGCCGCCACCCTGGGTCGTCGCCTGGCAGCGATGTTCTATGACTTCCTGCTGTGCACCGCCCTGCTGATCGTCACCAGCGGCGTTTACAAGATGATCCAGATGGCGATCATCGGTGAAGACAAGATGCGCACCCTGACCGAAGCCGGCGCGCTGGACGGTGATCCGTTGCTATCGACGGTGTTGCTGTTTGTGTTGTTTGGTTTTTTTGCCAAGTTCTGGACCTGGTCCGGCCAGACGCTGGGCATGCAGGTGTGGTGCATTCGCGTGCAGAACGCTGACGGCTCGTCCATCAGCCTGTGGCAGGCGCTGCTGCGGTTTGTGGTGTCGATCGCGTCGCTGTTGTGCGTTGGCCTTGGATTCTTCTGGTCGCTGTTCGATAAACAGAAACGCAGCTGGCATGACATGTATTCGAACACCCAGCTAGTACGCATCCCGAAGAAGACCAAGTAATTTCGGCAGACAAAAATCACTGTGGGAGCGGGCTTGCTTGCGAATGCGGTGCATCAGTCAACATTAATAGTGACTGATCCACCGCAATCGCGAGCAAGCCCGCTCCCACATTTTTTACAACTCAGGCGTTACCGGCCAGCTTCATCCGCGCAGCCTGGGTGAAATCCAGCATCCGCTTCAACGGCCGAATCGCCTGCGGAATCAACGCCGGATCCACAAAGATCTCGTTCGTCCCTTCCTTCAAGCACTTCAGCGTGCGCTCAAGGGTGTTCATAGCCATCCACGGGCAGTGCGCGCAACTGCGGCACGCTGCGCCGTTACCGGCCGTTGGCGCCTCGATGAAGACCTTGTCCGGGCACAGCTGCTGCATCTTGTAGAAGATGCCGCGATCGGTGGCGACGATCAGGGTCTTGTTCGGCAGGCTCTGTGCCGCCGCAATCAACTGACTGGTGGAACCGACGGCATCCGCCAGCTCGATCACCGAAGTCGGCGACTCCGGGTGCACCAGAATCGCAGCGTCCGGGTACAGCGCCTTCATGTCTTCAAGCTGCTTGGACTTGAACTCTTCGTGAACGATGCAGGCACCGTCCCACAGCAGCATGTCCGCACCAGTCTGGCGTTGAATGTAGGTGCCCAGGTGTTTGTCCGGGCCCCAGATGATGGTTTCGCCGTTATCCATCAGGCTTTCGACGATCTCCAGCGCGCAGCTGGACGTTACCACCCAATCCGCCCGGGCTTTGACCGCCGCCGAGGTGTTGGCATACACCACCACCGTGCGCTCCGGATGCTGATCGCAGAACGCCGAGAACTCATCCACCGGGCAACCCAGGTCCAGCGAGCAGGTCGCTTCCAGGGTCGGCATCAGAATGCGTTTTTCAGGATTGAGGATTTTGGCGGTTTCGCCCATGAACTTCACGCCGGCGACCAGCACAGTCTTGGCCGGGTGAGCACTGCCGAAGCGCGCCATCTCCAGTGAGTCGGAGACGCAACCACCGGTTTCTTCGGCCAGGGCCTGAATCACCGGATCGCAATAGAAATGAGCAACCAGTACCGCGTCCTGAGCCTTGAGCTCGGCAGCGATGGCGGTGCGGTAATAAGCTTCCTCCTCGACAGTCAGCGGTTTGGGCTGCTTGGCGTCGAGGTGGGCTTGAACCAGAAGGCGTTCGGAAATTTGCGTCATGTTCGCAAGACCTGCAGGCGCTTTCGCGCGAAAGTCGAGTATACACCCGGCTCCGGACCCTTCAGGGTACCGCCGGGAGAGTGAGTATCATCAGGCACGGACAGCGATGAAGCTGAGCAAGGCTACAGAATATTCCGTGGATGCAGAAGATGATTCTGACCTGCGTCACGCAGTGCAGCTTTGCGTTGAGCCGAGCTCAAATTGTGGGCAAAAAAAAATCCGGAAATCCTCACTTGCGTGGGCCTTCCAGACTTTTAAAACTGCTACAAAAATGGTGGGTCGTGTGGGATTCGAACCTACGACCAATTGGTTAAAAGCCAACTGCTCTACCAACTGAGCTAACGACCCGCTGTGTGGTGGCGCGTATAATACTGATTTTTAAGGACTATTCAACACCTAATTTGAAATAAATCAAAAATAAGGTGTTGGGTCGCTCACGCCGGCCGCTGCAAAACCTTCTGCACGCAGTCGGCAGCTGTCGCATTTGCCGCACGCACGGCCGTTATCGTCCGCCTGATAGCAGGAAACGGTCAGCCCGTAATCGACCCCCAGCTTCACGCCTGCCTGGACGATCTGCGCCTTGCTGAGGTTCTGCAGCGGCGCCTGGATGCGGAAGCCATTGCCCTCTACACCGGCCTTCGTCGCCAGATTGGCCGTGCGCTCGAAAGACTCGATGAACTCGGGACGGCAGTCCGGGTAACCGGAGTAATCCACCGCGTTCACGCCGATAAAGATGTCACGCGCGCCGAGCACTTCAGCCCAACCCAGCGCCAGGGATAGAAACACCGTGTTGCGCGCCGGCACGTAAGTCACCGGAATACCTTCGCCCGCCACTTCCGGAACGTCGATGCTGCTGTCGGTCAGTGCCGAACCGCCGATTCCGTTCAGATTGAGGCCGATCACCTTGTGTTCCACCACGCCCAGATCCCGGGCGACACGTTCTGCGGCGTGCAGTTCGGCGTGAGAGCGCTGACCGTAGTCAAAGCTCATGGTGTAGCAGCTGTAACCTTCAGCACGGGCCATGGCCACGACCGTCGCGGAGTCGAGGCCACCAGACAGCAGGATGACCGCACGTTTTTCAGAAGTGTTCAGTTGTTCAGTCATCTCAGCGCCCCGGCTCGTCATTCCAAAGATATTTATGCAGCTGCAATTGCAGACGCACAGGCAGATTGTCCGCCACCACCCAGTCAGCCAGATCCCGCGCATTCAGGTCATGATGGCTTGGCGAAAACAGCACTTCGCCTGCACGCTTGTCCAGACCGTACTGAATCAGCTTGGAGACGGCCCAGTCGTAGTCGTCCCGCGAGCAGATAACAAACTTCACCTGGTCGTTGGGCGTGAGCAGTTCGATGTTTTCATAGCGGTTGCGGTGTGCTTCTTTCGAACCCGGGGTTTTCAAGTCGACGACGCGACTGACCCGTGGATCGACCGCCGAGATGTCGAGCGCGCCGCTGGTTTCCAGCGACACTTCGTAACCGGCGTCACACAACTGCTTGAGTAATGGGATGGCGTTGGGCTGTGCCAGCGGCTCGCCACCGGTGACACAGACGTAACGCGGACGGAAACCGGCCACTTGCTCGAGGATATCGTCGAGCGGGCGAATGGTGCCGCCTGTGAACGCGTAGGCGCTGTCGCAGTATTGGCAACGCAAAGGGCAACCGGTCAGGCGCACAAAAACAGTGGGCAGCCCGGCAGTCCGCGTTTCACCCTGCAACGAGTAGAAAACTTCGGTGATTCTCAATGTGTCTTGCATAGTCGCCACGGGCATAACAGCTAAACAGGCTGTCCGCCTCCGTCAGGCACTTCAAGGAACCCCGCCAACGCGCAGATCCCAAAAAGCGTGTTTCATAAAAAGGGCGTGAATTCTAACGAAAAAACCCGCGACAGGCGCGGGTTTCTTCAATACGGGTCAAACAGCCTTACATACGCTGCAAGTCGCGTTGGGCCAACTGAGCGGCGGAAGTGCCCGGGTATTGCGACACGACCTGTTGCAGAATGCCTTTGACCTTGTCGGTGTGACCGAGGCGGCGTTCTACATCAGCCAGCTTGTACAGCGAATCAGGCACTTTTGGATGCTTGGGGTACAGCTGCGAAACCTTGGCAAATGCCTGACCTGCACCTTGCAGATCGCCTTTGGCCAGATTCACTTCACCCAACCAGTACTGGGCATTGCCCGCGTACTGGCTGTTTGGGTATTTGCGCAGGAATGCGGCAAAAGCCTGGCTGGCCTTGTCGAAATCCTTGGCTTTGATCAGGTCGAAGGCTGCATCGTAATACAGTTTTTCCTTCGCCGGGTCAGCCGGCTCGCTACCCGCAGCAGGCGCTTGAGCGGCGGCCGCTCCTGCACCTGCGCCAGCGGCTGCACCGGGGGCATTCAAACTGCCACCGGTTGAAGAATTATCAGGAGTCGCGGCTGGTGCAACGCCGGTTCCTATGCGCCGATCAAGATCCTGATATCGCTCCAGGCTCTCTTGCTTCATGCGCGATACATCATTCTGCAGAACTTCGATCACACCCTGTTGGCGTGAGATCTGCTCCTGCATGGATTGCAATTGGTTGAACAGCTCGCCCTGTGCCGAGACAGGGGCCGAAACCCCTCCCCCGGCATAGGCGCCGTTCGTACCGTAACCCGCAGGCGGACTACTAGTCCCGCTATTGTTATAGCCGGAGTCGTTATCGACCACAGGAACCGCAGCCCACACCGCAAGCGGTGCGAGGCTGAGAGCCAAAACAGTTACAGCACGACGGCACGTTCGCATGACGAATTACTTACGCAGTTCGACGCGACGGTTTTGAGCCCAGGACTGCTCGTCGTTGCCGGTAGCAACTGGACGCTCTTCGCCGTAGGAAACCAGTTCCAGCTGAGCTGGGGAAACACCTTGCAGTACCAGGTAGCGCTGAACGGCTTTCGCACGACGCTCGCCCAGTGCCATGTTGTACTCACGAGTACCACGTTCGTCGGTGTTGCCTTCCAGAACAACGCGAGCGCCGTTTGCTTTCAGGTCTTTGGCGTGAACGTCCAGAGCGCGCATGGCTTCTGGCTTCAAGTCCGAGCTGTCGTATTCGAAGTAGAAGGTGGTGATTGCGCGCAGAGCAGCTTCTTCGCTCAGGGAACCGTCAACGGCACCAGTGTTTGCGCCGTAACCAGCGTTTGGATCAACAGCGCCTTCACCGGCGTTGTCGCCGCCTTTGGACGAGCAACCTACAGCTACAGCCATGGCCAGAGCCAGCGCAGCAAATTTACCAAACTTCAGCATTTCCATCGTGAAACTCCTAATGAACCCCAGTGTGTTAAGTAAAACGTGTAGCGCCGCGTCAGTTCAGGTAAGGGGACCAGGAAGGTTCTCTGACTTCGCCTTGTGCGGTAGGAAGCGGGAGCCTTACGCGTCCATTAATGGACACGAGCATCAAGACTCCCCGGCCCTGCTGGCGGGTGGCGTAGATTACCATGGTGCCGTTGGGCGCAACAGTAGGTGACTCGTCCAGAGTGCTATCAGTGAGGATCTTTACACTACCGCGCTGCAAATCCTGGGCCGCCACCTTGAAATTAGTGAAGCCATCCTGGCGGTGAATCATCACCAGGGTCTTTTCATCAGCCGAAAGTTTAGGGTTGGCGTTGTAGTTACCAATAAAGGTCACACGTTCCGCACCGCCACCACCGACGCTGGTTTTATAGATTTGTGGCTTGCCGCCACGGTCGGAGGTGAAGTAGATGGTCGAACCATCCTTACCCCAGAACGGTTCGGTGTTGATGCCGGGACCGTTGGTGACGCGAGTGATCTGACGCGAACCCAGGTTCATCACATAGATGTCCGGGTTACCGTCTTTCGACAATACGAACGCCAGACGCTGACCATCCGGCGACCAGGCTGGCGCGCCATTCAGGCCTTCGAAGTTGGTGATCTGCTCACGGCGACCGGTGTCGATGTTCTGCATGAAAATACGCGGACGCTTCTGCTCGAACGAGACGTAAGCGATGCGCTTGCCATCCGGTGCGAAACGCGGCGACAGGATCGGCTCGCGCGATTGCAGCAGGGTCACGGCGCGGGCACCGTCATAGTCCGAACGTTGCAGCGTGTAGCGCGTGTTCTTCTCGGAGAAACGTTCAGCCGTCACGTACAGCAGGCGTGTCGAGAACGCACCTTTGATACCGGTGAGTTTTTCGAACGACTGGTCGGCGATGTAGTGCGCCATGTCACGCAGTTGATCGACGCTGCCCGACACGCTGCCGGTCAGCACTTGCTGTTCGGTGGCGACGTTGAACAGAGCGTATTGAACCTGCAGGCGACCGCCCGCTGGAACAATGCTGCCGACCATAATGTACTGAGCGCTGATCGCCTTCCAGTCACGGAAAATGATTTCGCTGGCCTGGCTCGGCTGGCTGATCATGTTCTGCTTTGGAATCGGCGCGTAGTAACCCGAGTTGCGCAGGTCGTTACCGATGATTTCGGCCATGTCATCCGGCAGCACGGTGCCGCCCTGGAAACCGAATGGCACTACGGCAATTGGAGTTGCCTGGGAGCTACCACTGCTGACCAGGATATTTTTTTCATCTGCGGTGGCCAGTCCTGCAAAGCAGAACATGACGACAAGCAGTCCTCGAAGAAGGTTTCTCACAAGGCTAGATCCTCAGGTGTGAATGTCATCTTGAATGAACGATAGGGTGCGAAATCAGCTGGCTTCAGACCCTGCATTTCGGTCAATCGACCAATATTTTTTACCGCCGCTACCGCTGAACTGTCGAACGGTACATCACCGCTGGACTTGGCAACCGATACGCCGGAGATTGTTCCGTCAGGCAGCATGTTGATTTGCAGGATCACCTTCATACCCTTACGGGCCGACGGTGGCTGCGCCCAACCTTCAGAAGCACGGGAGCGAATCAAGTCGTCGAAGTTACCCGCGACTTCATCACCCTGTTCATCCGCCAAGGCCTGCTGACGCTCCGTCGTGTCGGAAAGCAAATCGGCCAGGGCCTGAGCTTTTTTCTCATCGACGGATTTACGTGCCGCTTCCTGCGATTTTTTCTTCGCAGCATCGGCAGCAGCTTTCTTCTTCGCGTCTTCGGCGACTTTCTTCTTCGCCTCTTCAGCTTCAGATTTCTTCTTGGCGTCTTCCGCGGCTTTCTTCTTCGCGTCTTCGACAATCTTTTTCTTGGCTTCTTCAGCGGCCGCTTTCTTGGCCTCTTCTTCAGCAGCCTTTTTGGCTTCTTCTTCAGATTTCTTCTTGGCTATATCAGCCAATTGTTTCTCTTCAACCTTTTTGGCTTCGGCGGTCTTCTTCGCTTCATCGGCTTTCTTGGCTTCATCAGCCTTTTTTGCCTCGTCCGCTTTCTTCGTCTCGTCGGCCTTCTTGGATTCTTCGGCTTTTTGAGCCGCATCTTCCTTCTTTTGTTCCGCGGCCTTGATCGCTTCCTGCTCGATCTTTTTCTGTTCCATCTGTTCGACTTCGGTCTGACGCGCGGCGGATTTCTTCGCCTCACCCGCAATCTTCTGATTGGTCTGGGTGGTCGCCTGACTCTTCGATTTCAGCTGGTACAAGGTCGCCTGGACAATCGGCTTGGCCGGCGGCAGCTCCGGTGTGAAGGCGAAACTGACGAACAGCATGCCGAACACCAGCACGTGCAAGACAATCGCCAGAACACTAGGCCAGAAGTAGCTTTCCGAGGCGGACGGCTCTCGCATTTGCTGCATCAGGGTGCCTCGGTAATCAAGCCAACATTACCGACCCCGGCTTTCTGCAATCCGCCCATGGCGCCCATCACGGAGCCGTAATCGACGGTCTTGTCGCCGCGGATGAACACCTGGGTGCGCTTGCCGCCTTCAGTACCGGCGCGAATGATCTTGGTCACCGCGTCAGTCATCTGCGGCAAGGTCATGGCCTTGTCCTGTTGCTTTTCAGTGTCGACTTCGCTGCCAAGGTTCCAGTAGTAGGTCTTGTCAGCCTTGATCGAAATGGTCAGGACCTGGGTGTTGTTGTCCTGCGGCAAGGCTTCGCTGGAAACCTTGGGCAGATCAACTTTCACGCCCTGATTGAGCATCGGAGCGGTCACCATGAAGATAACCAGCAGCACCAGCATCACGTCGATGTAAGGCACCACGTTCATCTCGGCAACCGGCTTGCGCTTTTTGCGAGCTCGAGCGATTAAAGCCATTGGAAATTACCTGCTTATTCTTCGCTGGTGTGCACTTTGCGGTGCAGGATCGCCTGGAATTCATCGGCGAAGGTGTAGTAACGGCCCAGCAGGGTTTCACTGCGAGCAGCAAAACGGTTGTAAGCGATAACGGCCGGGATGGCTGCGAACAGGCCAATCGCGGTAGCAATCAGTGCTTCGGCGATACCCGGAGCCACAGTGGCCAGGGTCGCTTGCTGGGCAGTGGCCAGGCCACGGAAGGAGTTCATGATCCCCCAGACGGTACCGAACAGACCGATGTATGGGCTGACGGAACCGACGGTGGCGAGGAACGGCAGGCTCTGTTCGAGCTTTTCTTCTTCGCGGGAAATGGCGACACGCATGGCACGGGCCACACCTTCCATGACCGCTTCCGGGTCAACGCCTGGCTGCTGGCGCAGACGGGAGAATTCCTTGAAACCGGCACGGAAGATCTGTTCTACGCCCGAATCCGGGTCAGGGTTGCTGCCGGCCTGACGGTAGAGTTTGGACAAGTCGATACCGGACCAGAAGCGCTCTTCAAAGCTCTCCAGGGCACGTCGACCGGCACGCAGCAGGTTGCTGCGCTGAAAGATCATGATCCATGAGGTCACCGATGCGGCTACCAGGATCAGCATTACCAGTTGCACCACGATACTGGCATTGCTGACCAGGCTCCACATGGAGGAATGGTCGACGACGTTAGCTTCCACGCTTTATCTCCTGCTTTGAGTGTGTACCCGCGCCGCTCACGTCGGCAAAGGCCGCACGTAGAGCTTCGGGAATGGCCCGGGGCTTTAAACTTTCAGTGCGCACACAGGCCACCAGAAACTGCCCTTCGCAGAGCAGCGCATTATCCGTGGCTCGCCTGACCTGCTGTTTGAAGCGCAGGCTGACACGGTTCAATTCGATTACTTCAGCGCTTACCAGAAGCTCGTCGTCCAGTCGCGCCGGCGCGTGGTAACGCGCTTCGCTGGAATGCACGACAAACAACAGATCCTCTCCTGCCAGCTGGGACTGGGCAAAACCCAGATCCCGGAGCCGCTCGGTTCGAGCCCGTTCCATAAACTTGAGGTAATTGACGTAATACACGATGCCGCCCGCATCGGTGTCCTCGTAATAAACGCGACAACGAAGTGCGAAAGGCTCAAGCCCGTTTTGCGCGCGCATACTCTAGTGCTTACTCCTCAGGTTGCCAATCCGGCCAGGCAACTGTTTTTCATTGATTCACGGTTTTCTGGCAAAAGCACGGTCGTAGGACCGCGCAAATCCCGAATAAATCAGCCCGCAAAGGTGATTAATCGTCTACCGCATCGAGGAACTCGTCTACCACGGGCATCTCGCCCATTCGTGACGGAATGTTTAAACCGAAGTGCAGATACGCGTGCCGGGTGACCACCCGCCCCCGCGGCGTGCGCATGATGTAGCCCTGCTGGATCAAATACGGCTCCAGCACGTCTTCAATGGTGTGGCGCTCTTCGCTGATCGCAGCGGCCAGACTGTCCACGCCCACCGGCCCACCGTCGAACTTCTCGATCATGGTCAACAGCAGACGCCGGTCCTGGTGATCGAAGCCACGTTCGTCGACGTCCAGCAGGTTCAAGGCGAGGTCGGCGATCGGCTTGGTGATGTGGCCCTTGGCACGGACTTCGGCGAAATCTCGAACCCGGCGCAACAAGCGGTTGGCGATCCGCGGGGTGCCACGAGCGCGACGGGCGATCTCAAAGGCGCCTTCCGGGTCCAGCGGCAAGCCGAGGATGTTTGCCGAACGGCTGACAATCGTCGCCAGGTCGGCGGTGTTGTAGAACTCCAGGCGCTGGACGATCCCGAACCGGTCGCGCAACGGATTGGTCAGCATGCCGGCACGGGTCGTCGCACCCACCAGGGTGAACGGCGGCAGATCCAGTTTGATCGAGCGCGCGGCCGGCCCTTCACCAATCATGATGTCGAGCTGGAAATCTTCCATGGCCGGGTACAGCACTTCTTCGACGATCGGCGACAGCCGATGGATTTCGTCGATGAACAGGACGTCGTGAGGCTCAAGGTTGGTCAACAGCGCCGCCAGATCACCCGGGCGCTCAAGCACCGGACCCGAAGTGCTCTTGATCGACACGCCCATTTCCTGGGCGATGATGTTGGCCAGGGTGGTTTTACCCAGACCCGGCGGGCCGAAAATCAGCGTGTGGTCCAGGGACTCGTTACGCCCGCGAGCGGCCTGGATGAACAACTCCATTTGCTCGCGAACGGTCGGCTGACCAATGTACTCGGCCAGACTGACAGGGCGAATCGCCCGGTCCTGGACTTCCTCGCGGTCGCGAGGGCCGGGCGTGGCGGCAATCAGACGATCAGCTTCAATCACTTAGATCATTCCCTTCAGGGCACGACGAATCATGTCTTCA
Source organism: Pseudomonas sp. LBUM1669 (assembly GCF_059695705.1). Lineage (NCBI taxonomy): Bacteria > Pseudomonadati > Pseudomonadota > Gammaproteobacteria > Pseudomonadales > Pseudomonadaceae > Pseudomonas > Pseudomonas sp. LBUM1669. Next base: position 4,919,699 of record NZ_CP166784.1, read on the forward strand.
CTGCTCAAACCTTTCTCCTTGATCGCAGAAATCGCCTTGCTGGCTTCCTGCGGCTTGTAGCCCAGGGAAATCAGCGCGCTGACCGCGTCATTTTCGGCGGTGGCGACCGGGGCCGGCGCATCTGGCCCACCCGGCTGGTTTGGCACCAGGGCAAACATCGCTGGTACGGTTTCCCAGGCCTTGAAGCGGTCCTTGAGCTCCACCAGCAAACGCTCGGCCGTCTTCTTGCCCACGCCCGGCACCTTGGTCAGTGCCGAGGTGTCCTGTGATTGCACGCAACGGACCAGCTCATCCACTTCCAGGCTAGACATCAACGCCAAGGCCAATTTTGGCCCTACACCATTGAGACGGATCAACTCGCGAAAAAAGTCTCGCTCACGCTTGCCGAAGAAGCCATAGAGTAACTGCGCGTCTTCACGAACAACCAGATGGGTGTGCAAGGTCAGCGGTTCACCGACCGACGGCAAGCGATACAGCGTGGTCATGGGCACTTCCAGCTCATACCCCAGACCGTTTACATCCAGAATCAGGTGCGGCGGCTGTTTCTCAGCCAGTGTGCCGCGCAAGCGTCCAATCACGTTTCAGATCCTTGAGCGTTGGCCAGATCAATGACTGGCGACTGACAGAACAAGGGTTTTGCGCCGACAACACAGGCGCAAAACCCTCATTCCCTAAAAATGACTGCTGATGCTATCAGAGACGCAGGCGCCCGCCACGACTGCGTGCCGTTCCCAGGCCATGAGGTAACAGACTGGAACGGGTGTGCGCGTGACAAATGGCAATGGCCAAGGCATCCGAGGCGTCGATTTGCGGCTTGCTGGTCAATTTCAGCATGTGCATGACCATCATCTGCACCTGCTCTTTATTGGCCGCGCCGGTGCCGGTCACCGCTTGCTTGACCTGGGTCGCGGTGTACTCGGCGATTTCCAGGCTTTCTTCGGCACCCGCCACGATCGCAGCGCCCCGGGCCTGACCGAGCTTCAGGGCCGAGTCGGCATTGCGCGCCATAAAGACTTTTTCAATGCCCATGGTCACCGGGCCGTAGGTCTGGATGACTTCTCGCACACCGCGATAGACGATTTGCAGACGCTCGTGCAACTCGCCGGCCCCGGTGCGAATGCAGCCCGACGCCACGTACACGCAGCCACGCCCGGTATCACGTACCACGCCATAACCGGTGATGCGCGAACCGGGGTCGATACCAAGAATTAAAGTCATAACGCCTGCAGCTCAAAAATGATGCCTGCCGGCAATTGCTTGCTCGGCATAAAGGCAGAAGCCGGACATGCCTGGCGGTAAAACATCACCGCCTGCACTTCCGGCTTCAAGAGTATTGCAGATCAATCAAACCAGCTGTGCGGCTACCGACTCCGGAATGTCCGCGTTGGAGTAAACGTTCTGCACGTCATCCAGGTCTTCAAGCATGTCGATCAGCTTGAGCACCTTCTCGGCGCCTTCCAGGTCCAGTTCGGCGCTGGTGGTCGGCAGCATCACGATTTCCGCGTCATCGCCCTTGAACCCCGCCGCTTCCAGCGCGTTACGCACGGAGTAGAAGCCCGCGAACGAGGTGAACACGTCAATCGAGCCGTCTTCATGGGTGACCACGTCATCGGCGTCCGCTTCCATGGCCGCTTCCATCAGCGCGTCTTCATCGACACCCGGCGCGAAGGAAATCTGCCCCTTGCGCTCAAACAGATAGGCCACCGAACCGTCAGTCCCCAGGTTGCCGCCGCACTTGCTGAACGCATGGCGAACAGCGGCTGCGGTGCGGTTACGGTTGTCGGTCATGCACTCGACCATCACCGCCACGCCACCCGGGCCATAACCTTCGTAGGTCAGTTCGACCATGTCGTCGGTGTCGGCAGCACCGGCACCACGGGCGACTGCGCGATCAATGATGTCGCGACTCATGTTCGCGCCAAGGGCCTTGTCCAGCGCCAGACGCAGGCGCGGGTTGGAACCGGGATCGCCACCGCCCTGACGGGCCGCAACGGTCAGCTCACGAATCCACTTGGTGAAAATCTTGCCTTTCTTGGCATCTTGACGTTCTTTGCGGTGCTTGATGTTCGCCCACTTGGAATGACCCGCCATATCTCGCTCCGAATTTCTCTTTGAAACATCGCCCGCCGCGCACGCTGTGTCGGCCAGCAACAAAAAATCTCGACCTAAAGAAAAGGCGCATCCCGGAAGGATGCGCCTTTGCGGTCAGCCTTACTCAGCCTTTGGCGTTTCGCGCAGACGAATGTGCAGTTCGCGCAATGCCTTGGCATCTACAGCACCCGGTGCCTGAGTCATGACGTCAGCCGCGCTCTGGGTTTTCGGGAAGGCAATCACTTCACGGATCGACTGGGCGCCGGTCATCAGCATGACCAGACGGTCCAGGCCGAAGGCCAGGCCACCGTGTGGCGGCGCGCCGTATTTCAGGGCGTCGAGCAGGAAGCCAAACTTCTCTTCCTGTTCCGCTTCATTGATACCCAACAGGCGGAACACCGTCTGCTGCATTTCCTTGCGGTGGATACGGATCGAACCGCCACCCAGCTCGGTGCCGTTCAGAACCATGTCGTAGGCACGGGACAGAGCGGTCGCCGGGTTGGCTTCCAGTTCTTCCGGGGTGCACTTCGGCGCGGTGAACGGGTGGTGCAAGGCGGTGAAGCTGCCGTCGTCGTTCTCTTCGAACATCGGGAAGTCGACAACCCACATCGGCGCCCACTTGCAGGTCAGCAGGTCCAGGTCGTTGCCGACCTTGATCCGCAGCGCGCCCAGGGCTTCGCTGACGATCTTGGCTTTGTCGGCGCCGAAGAACACGATGTCGCCATCGACCGCGCCAACACGATCGAGGATCACGTTGAGGTTGGCTTCCGGGATGTTCTTGACGATTGGCGACTGCAGGCCTTCAACACCTTTGGCGCGCTCGTTGACCTTGATGTACGCCAGGCCCTTGGCACCGTAGATGCCGACGAACTTGGTGTAGTCGTCGATCTGCTTGCGCGGCATGCTCGCCGCGCCAGGTACGCGCAAGGCGGCGACACGGCACTTCGGATCGTTGGCAGGACCGCTGAAGACTTTGAAGTCGACTTCTTTCAATTGGTCGGCAACGTCCACCAGTTCCAGCGGGTTACGCAGGTCAGGCTTGTCGGAACCGTAACGACGCATGGCTTCTTCGAAGGTCATGTGCGGGAAGTCGCCGAACTCCAGGTCCAGCACTTCCTTGAACAGGTTGCGGATCATTTGTTCGGTGATGCCCATGATCTCTTTTTCATCGAGGAAGCTGGTCTCGATGTCGATCTGGGTGAATTCCGGCTGACGGTCGGCGCGCAGGTCTTCGTCGCGGAAGCACTTGGCGATCTGGTAGTAACGGTCGAAGCCGGCGACCATCAACAGTTGCTTGAACAACTGTGGCGATTGCGGCAAGGCGAAGAAGGAACCGGCGTGGGTACGGCTCGGCACCAGGTAATCGCGAGCGCCTTCTGGTGTGGCACGGGTCAGGATCGGCGTCTCGACGTCGAGGAAGCCGTTCTCGTCGAGGAAACGACGGATGCTGGTGGTCATGCGCGAACGCAGACGCAGCTTCTCGGCCATTTCCGGGCGACGCAGATCAAGGAAGCGATAACGCAGGCGGGTTTCTTCACCGACGTCGGAGAACTCGTTCAGCGGGAACGGCGGGGTTTCCGACTCGTTCAGCACTTCCAGCTCGTAGCCCAGGACTTCGATCATGCCCGACGCCATGTTGGCGTTGGTGGCACCGGCCGGACGCAGACGAACCTTGCCGGTGATCTTCACGACGTATTCGCTGCGCACGCGGTCGGCGGCGGCGAAGCTCTCGGCGCGGTCCGGGTCGAACACCACCTGGGCCAGACCGTCACGATCACGGATATCGAGGAAAATCACCCCACCGTGGTCACGGCGACGGTGCACCCATCCGCAAAGGGTAATTTCCTGGCCTTCCAGGGCTTCGTTCAGTTGGCCGCAATAATGGCTGCGCATCATGGTAGTGGTTTCACTTCTCGTAATCGAAATTCGGTTGGAGGCCTTGCAGGTGTTGCAAGAGCTCGCGCGTGTCGTTCAACTCAGGTTCCAGACCTTAGTCAGCTTTGTCGCCGCCGGCCAGATTCTTCTTGGAACCGGTCTTGAAATCGGTTTCGTACCAGCCGGTGCCGCTAAGGCGGAAGCCCGGCATGGACAGCATCTTCTTAAGCTCTGGCGCCTGGCAGGCAGGGCAGTCGACCAGCGGTGCTGCGCTGATCTTTTGAATGGCTTCCAACTGATGACCACAGGAAGCACATTGATAGTCGTACATCGGCATGGGGTTGTCTCGGCGATCAGATTGCTACCGCACACACTGGGTTTTGCGGCAAAGAGCGGGATTATATCCATTAAATGCGGCCTGTGCAGCCGTAAGACTGCACAGACCGACACTCTGCCCGATCACCAGCGTGGCTAGGGCATTGCGACGCAGCCCCCTTCTTTCAGGCTGTGCACGACGCAGACAACCCGCACCAGCCCGGTAAAGTTCTTGACCCCGCCATGACGCAGGTGCACTTCGCGATCCACATGGGACAGCAGCGCACTGACCGTACAACAATTGACCTTGGCCATATCGCCCAGAATATCCCAGTACACCTGCTCAAGCCGCAAGCAGGTGGCAAAGCCGTTCAACCGCACCGACCGGGATAAGGGCCGGGCCAGCCCCATATCAAACTCGCTGACAAATGGATCAATCCTTATCTCCTTGACCGGACCGCCCCTTCCCTCGCTTCGCCTGTCTTCGTCATCCATATCGTTGACACTCCTTTGTCATCCTTGCCTTCTGTAAGAGCACTCTGCGTGGCCTTATAAAAGCGCAGGCGCAAAGGTATATCCAGATGACTTTATGACCATCGACGTAGGATAAGCCAACAGCTGAAGGGCGATCATGGAGACCGTCCTAGGCCGGCCATTTTCCTACGCAACCAGACGATTTTTAACGAGTGTAAAAGCGACTTTAAGAAGTCAAAGACCGCGAACAACGCCCGGCGGGCATCATTCGCGCACTGACGATATTACTGATCCAGTAGAGACCGCAGCATCCATGCGGTTTTTTCGTGGACTTGCATGCGTTGGGTCAGCAGGTCTGCCGTCGGCTCGTCGCTGACTTTTTCCAGCAGCGGAAAGATCCCACGCGCGGTACGGGTGACCGCCTCTTGCCCATCGACAAGCTGTTTGATCATGTCCTCGGCGCTGGGCACGCCGGCTTCTTCCTTAATAGAAGACAGCCGCGCATAAATCGAATAGGCACCGGGCGCAGGAAAACCAAGGGCGCGAATGCGCTCGGCAATCGAATCGACGGCCAGGGCCAGCTCGTTGTATTGCTCCTCGAACATCAGGTGCAGGGTCCGAAACATGGGACCGGTGACATTCCAATGGAAGTTATGGGTTTTCAAATACAGCACATACGTGTCCGACAGCAGACGCGAAAGCCCGTCAACGATGGACTTGCGGTCCTCTTCACTGATACCGATATCGATTGCCATGTTTATCCCCTAAAGGTGATGAGTTCATCCAACAGGTGCAGGACCACTCTAGCAAGCCTGCCACCCCCTCGCAGCATGGGATTGCACAATGACCTGCGACAAATAGCCCCGCGAAGCACCGCTGGACTGCCTGATTTGAGTAGCTGCAGGCTTTGCTGTTAAATAGGCCGTGTGTCGCGACCGCCTATTTTTCGGGGGCTGCGCATAGGCTGGTACCGGGTACGTGTCCAACGCCTCTTATTGTTCTGAAGCGAACCGTGCTCCATCAGCTCTTCCTTGTGATCCGTCTTAACGTGAGTTAATCAAAATGTTGAAAATCGTCCACCTGCTAATGGGCGCAGCAGCTTTGCTGCTGTCCTTCATCCCTAGCCTGCGATCCGAAGCAGTCCCTTACCTGCAACAACCCGATGCGCTGTACCTGGCCTTTTTCGGCCTGCTCAACCTCACCCTTGCTCCCGTTATCCCTTACTGGAACAAAGGCCCACGTCATCAACTGCAAAACCTGGTCAGCGCCCTGCTGGTCCTGGCCGTCGTCCTGCAAACCCTGACGCTGCTCGCGCCGATGCCTGTCATCGCCGGTCAACCTGCCGTTCTGTTCAGCCTGGTGGCTGCGCTGATCGCCGTTCTCATGCACCTGGCTATCAGCTTCTACAAATCCTCGCCGGCCGCCGCCTCGCCAAGCTACGACATGAGTAACCGCGATACCGGCACCGTCAAGTGGTTCAATACCTCCAAAGGCTTCGGCTTTATTTCCCGTGATTCCGGCGATGATATTTTCGTGCATTTCCGGGCCATTCGTGGCGAAGGTCACCGTGTTCTGGTTGAAGGCCAGCGTGTTGAGTTCTCTGTCATGAATCGTGACAAAGGGCTGCAAGCCGAAGATGTCATCGCCGCATTGCCGCGTCGCTGATTCAAGGCTAAAAAAAACCGCGAACAGCCCGGCTGTTCGCGGTTTTTTATTGCCTGCCTATTAGTACAGGGGCGGTTAGTAATGAGGCGGTGGCGCTTCTTCTTCGAAGGTTTCGAACTGCCCAGCCATTTCTTCCTGGCGCTTGAGCAATGCAGCCATCTGCAATTGCAGGCGTTCAACGGCGCGCTGCTGCGTCGCCAGCACATCGCTCAATGCCTGGATGGTGTCATCCTGAAACGCCAGTTGGCTCTCCAGATCGGTAACGCGATCTTCCAGGCTCATGATTCAACCCTCCAGAAACGTGAAATCTTCGGTTAACACCAGACGCAGGTGCTCGCGAATCGACGCGATCTGCGCTGTGCTGTAAGGAACGGCCGGGTGTTTGCCCCAGACCGGGGCTGGCCAGGCGGCGTCCTCACGTTTGCGCACAATGACATGCATGTGCAACTGACTGACGACATTACCCAGCGCCGCGACATTCAGCTTATCGGCGTCGAACGAATCCTTGAGCAGTTCCGCCAGCGCAGTTGTTTCCTGCCACAGCTGCTGTTGATCTGCGACACCCAACTGAAATATCTCACTGATATCTTCACGACGTGGCACCAGGATGAACCAGGGGTAGCTCGAATCATTGGATAACAGCAACCGGCAAAGCGGGAAATCGCCAATCGGAAGCGTGTCTTGTTGAAGTCGTGGATCTAAAGCGAACACCGCGCGCACTCCCGCCAGGTCATCATTTTTCAGCTTAGCGCCCATCCAGACAGGCCGCGCACCAAGCGACAGGACGCCAGCATACCCGTGATCAGCGCTTGCATCACGCTGAACGAACGCCCCGAGATGGGCCGTTTTCGATCGAGATGCACCAAGACAGAACCGAAGATCGCACCCAGAAAGACGAAATGACTGATATCCAATGAATAGTTCCAGTCGTCGTCATGAGCGCACTGTGTGATTTCAGCACAGTGATTAAGATTTTTTGCACCAAAACCGCACAGTGCGTCTACGCTGAGTGCGTCAGCATCCGTGAATTACTCACCGAAGGGGTGAACCGGTAACATTTTTCGTTGTCATGCTTTCGGTTTCGGGGGTGCAACACCATGCAATGCACGGCGTCAAGCGTACAAATAACACGCTTGAAGCCCCCGGTTTTACGAGGTTTTTACAGCAACAGGCAGGCTTCCGGAAAAAATCAGTAGCAGAATTCCGGTTTGTGCACGCTTGTTGCATTCACACCCACATCGCCCTGGTGCCTCCGCTGGAAGTGGAGGCCCCAAGGCAAATAAAAACAGCGGCAGGGTTGCCCAATGGAGATTCAAACGTTTCACCAGGGACTCTTTTTACCGATGCTCAAGCCTTGGAAAACAACACTAAAGTTGCCAATACGCTTGCGTCGAGGCAGTAAATTTGCGACATCTACCCAGCCGTTTGCGACACCGTCGTAAAGAAGCTGAAAGGTTAGATACGCAAGTATCGCCAACATGGTCTGCGTGATATAACTTTGCGCCGACTCAAAAAAGAAAGAGCCGCCCAGATAATAAAACAGGTGGGACGGCAGTACTCTTCTAAAACCAAAGGAGCAAATCACGATGCGCGTGATGAAGTGGAGCATGATCGCACTGGCAGTTGCAGCAGCAGCCAGCACCCAAATGGCTACGGCCGCACCTTTTGTAAGTGACCAGGCTGAAGCCAAGGGTTTTGTTGACGACGCCAAGTTGGACTTGCTGGTTCGCAACTACTACTTCAACCGTGACAACAAAGATGGCGCCCGCGACGTAAAAGACTGGACCCAAGGTATCTGGGGCACCTTCAGCTCCGGTTACACCCAAGGTACTGTTGGCGTCGGCGTTGATGCATTCGGTTACCTGGCAATCAAACTCGATGGCGGCGATGGCACTTCCGGTTCGGGTAACATGAGCCGCAGCGACACCGTCAACGCTAACGGTGGCCGCGACGTCAACGACAGCCAGGGTAAAGCCGGGGCTGCCGTTAAATTCCGCGTCTCCAAAACCGAGCTGAAATTCGGCGACATGTCGCCAAGCACTTCTCCAGTGTTTGCTGTTGGCGGTTCCCGTATCCTTCCTCAAGTTGCCAGCGGTTTCCAACTGCAGAGCAGCGAAGTCAAAGACCTTGACCTCGAAGCCGGTCACTTCTACTCGGGTTCCAGCCAGGACAAAAACGCCCGTGACGGCGATCTGTTCGCAAACTACGCCGGCGTGGCTGCCAACTCCATCGACTATTTCGGTGGCAAATACGGCATCACCGACAACCTGAGCGCATCGCTGTACGGCGCCAAGCTGGAAGACATCTGGAACCAGTACTACGCCAACGTGAACCTCACCACCCCGATTAGTGGTGACACGTCGCTGAACACTGACTTCAACATCTATCGCACCACCGATACCGGTGACGCGAAAGCCGGTGACATCAGCAACACCACGTTCTCGCTGGCCACTGCTCTCTCGTTCCTGAAAGCACACACCATCACCCTGGCCTTCCAAAAGGTTAATGGCGATACCCCATTCGACTACATCGGTATCGGCAAGAACAACCGCGGCGGCGATTCGATCTTCCTCGCCAACTCCATCCAGTACTCTGACTTCAACGCCCCTAACGAGAAGTCTGCCCAGATCCGTTACGATCTGAAAATGGCTGAGTACGGCGTTCCTGGTCTGAGCTTCATGACCCGTTACGTGAAGGGCTGGGACATCGACGGCACCAAAACTCCAGCAGGCAGCGCTTACGCCGGTCTGTACGGTGAAGACGGCAAGCACAACGAAACCAACTTCGAAGCCAAGTACGTTGTTCAGTCTGGCCCGGCAAAAGACCTGTCCGTACGCTTCCGTCAAGCTTGGCACTTTGCTAACGCCGACGAAGGTGAAGGCGACGTGAAAGAGTTCCGTGTGATCGTCGACTACCCACTGTCGATCTTGTAATCGCAGCGGTTTAGTTAGCAAGCATAAAAAAGGCCCCTCTTCGGAGGGGCCTTTTTTTTAACCATTGCACAGTGCATTAATGATTAGCTTGCTACTCAATAAGCCTGACTGTTAAGTCAGGCTTGGGTAAAACATTTTCAATTCACCGATGCTTCCTGAACCACTCGAATGACTCGCTGTGGAAATGGAATATCAATACCGGCCGTTTTCAGACGATCCCGGGATTGCTCGTTAAACATGAACATCACATCCCAGTAATCCTCTGTCTTCACCCACACTCGCAGAGAAACAGTAATCGAACTATCACCCAGTGTCGAAATCACTGCCTGAGGTGCCGGTTCAGCCAAAATACGCTCATCTTTGGCCAGTTCCAGCAACACTTCACGGGCCTTCTGCAAGTCCGCTTCGTAATCAACGCCGACATCGAATACGACTTTGCGGGTTGGCTGGCGATTTGTATTGGTAATGATACCGTTCGACAAGTTGCCGTTAGGCACAATGATGGTTTTGTTATCGCCAGTGCGCAGTACGGTGTGGAATATCTGAATGCTGTCGACAGTGCCTGCAACCCCTTGGGCTTCGATCCAGTCACCAATTCGGAACGGGCGGAACAACAGAATCAGCACGCCACCCGCGAAGTTCGCCAGACTGCCCTGCAAGGCCAGACCGATGGCCAGACCTGCCGCACCGATGGCCGCGACGAACGAAGTGGTTTCGACACCGATCATCGAGGCCACGCTGACTACCAGCAAAACCTTGAGAATAATGTTCGCCAGACTGCTGATGAACCCTTGCAGCGCGAGGTCAGCATTACGCAGCGCCAGCAGACCGCCAAGTTTTTGGGCCACTTTGCTGATCAACCACCAGCCGACGGCCAGCGTGATGACCGCCAGCAAAACGCGGCTGCCATATTCCATGATCATCGGAATCCAGGCCTGGGAGGCCTTGACCAGATTGTCCACTTCGGTATTCAAATCCATCTACTTTCTCCTGATTTCCGGCCATCCGGCACGCGAAAAAATAAGCGGCAGAAAAAATCGAACCTCAAGGGTTCAATCGTTTCTGCCGTTGCTTGGCCCTCGGACGTCGAAAATGCCAAGAGGTTCCCGCTTGGAATTTAGTCGCGGAAGTTGTTGAACTGCAGCGGCATGTCGAAAGTCTTGGCGCGCAGGGCCGCGATGGCTTCCTGCAAATCGTCACGTTTCTTGCCGGTGATGCGCACTTGCTCGCCCTGAATGGCGGCCTGGACCTTGAGCTTGGCGTCCTTGACGTGAGCGACGATTTTCTTCGCCAGCTCTTTGTCGATGCCTTCTTTAAGGACGGCTTCCTGTTTCATCAGCTTGCCCGACGCATAGGCATCTTTGACTTCAAGGCACTGCACGTCGATCTTGCGCTTGACCAGGGCCAGTTTGAGGATCTCGATCATCGCTTCGAGCTGGAAGTCAGCCTCGGCAGTAAGATTGACGGTGAGGTCCTTTTCCTTGAATTCAAAGGTGCCCTTGCCTTTCAGGTCATAACGGCGATCGAGTTCCTTGACGGCGTTCTCGACCGCGTTGGTGACTTCGTGTTTGTCCAGTTCGGATACCACGTCGAACGACGGCATGTAATCTCTCCAATAAAAGGCGCGCTCGATAGCGATGGCGCGCGCTTGGCTTGCGGTTAAAATCGGGCTCATTATAACGGGTCTTTTCCAACCGATACTGCGAGCCTCACATGCCTGCGCCAAACCGAGCAAAAAGCTGATGTCCACCACTTGGCATGTATTGGGCGCCGGCAGCCTCGGCACGTTGTGGGCCACCCGTCTGGCACGGGCCGGGGTGCCGGTCCGGTTGATCCTGCGCGATGAGCAACGCTTGCAGACCTATCAGGTGGGCGGCGGGTTGACGCTGGTGGAGCACGGCGAAGCCAAGACCTACGCCATTCCCGGCGAGACACCGCACAACAGTGAACCGATCCACCGCCTGCTGGTAGCCTGCAAAGCCTACGATGCCGAACAGGCCGTCGCCCAACTGGCGCCGCGCCTGACGCCCGACGCCGAGCTGATCCTGTTGCAGAACGGCCTCGGCAGTCAGGACGCCGTCGCCGCACAGGTGCCGCAGGCGCGCTGCATTTGCGCTTCCAGCACCGAGGGCGCGTTTCGCGATGGCGACTGGCGCGTGGTGTTCGCCGGTCATGGTTACACCTGGCTGGGGGATGCCGGTCATCCGGTCGCGCCGATCTGGCTGGATGACCTGACTGCCGCCGGTATTCCTCACGCATGGAGCACTGACATCCTGACCAGGCTGTGGCGAAAACTGGCGCTCAACTGTGCGATCAATCCACTGACGGTGCTGCACGATTGCCGCAACGGCGGTTTGCAGGAACACCATTGCGAAGTTGCCACCCTTTGCGTCGAACTGACCGACTTGCTGAAACGCTGCGGTCAGCCGGCTGCCGCCGAGGACCTGCAACAGGAAGTCGAACGGGTGATCCATGCCACGGCGGCCAATTACTCCTCGATGCACCAGGACGTCGCGAGCCAGCGCCGAACCGAAATCAGCTACCTGCTGGGCTATGTCTGCAAAGTGGCTTCGCGGCACCAGCTGAACCTACCCCACCTCAATCAGTTACAGCAGCGGCTGATTGCCCATCTTCAAAGCCTTGGATTGCCCAGCGACTAAGCAGCGGCTACGCTGGCCACTTGTTCCTTTTCAGCGATGAACCTGATGCCATTGCGCCAGCGTCTCGAAAACCTTCCGGTCGGCCAGAAACTGCTGGCCGCCCTGCTCGTGCTGTTGATCACCATCCTGCTGGTCGCCAACCTGACCTTTATCAGTGCCGCGTATTACATCTCCCAGGAAAGCATGGCACCCCAGGCCTTGCAGACCATCGGCCGACTGGTGTCCAACCCGAGCCTGGTGGCCGACGCCTTGAAGTCGCCGCAAAGCGCCGAACGCCTGCTCAACGAACTCAACAGCTATTCACCGCTGCGGGCTGCGGCCTTGTATGACGGCAAGGGTGAGCGATTGGCGCAATTGCAGAATGGCGAAAAGCTGCAGCTGCCGGATCGTTACCGCCACATCGAAGCCTGGCAGGCCACCGAGTTTCGCAGCAACCAGGTGATCACCCTGCCCCGCCCCGGCACCGCGCCGGGGCACCTGCTATTGGTGGCCAGCAGTGAGTTGCCAGTGGCGTTCTATACCGGGACCCTGACCGCCAGCCTGGGCATTCTGATCTTCAGTGTGCTGTTGTGGCTGGTGATCGCCCGGCAGATCAAACGCCTGATTACCCGGCCGATCCATCAACTCGAAGAGCTGTCTCGGCAAGTGACCCGCGAAGAGAACTACGCCCTGCGCGCTTCCCGTGGCAACCACGATGAAATCGGCAGCCTCGCCGAGGCGTTCAACACCATGCTTTCGCGGATCGAAGCCCGGGAGCAGCAGCTCAAACGTGCCCGGGACGACTCCCAGGCGGCTTACGATCAGGCGCAGGGCCTGGCCGAAGAAACCCGCCATACCAATCGCAAACTGGAACTCGAAGTTCAGGTGCGCAGCAAGATCGAGAAGAAACTCACCGGTTTCCAGAACTACCTCAACAGCATCATCGACTCCATGCCGTCGGCGCTGATCGCCCTCGACGAGCAACTCTACGTCACCCAGTGGAATCAGGAAGCCAGCGCCCTGTCCGGCACGCGTCTGGACGAAGCCTTGAACCAGCCGATCTTCCTCGCTTTCGAGCCGCTGAAACCGTTTCTGCCGCAGCTCAAGCAAACCGTCGAGCAGCACACGGTGGCGAAGATCGAGCGCGTGACCTGGCTCAAGGACGATGAACCCAAGCATTACGCCCTGACCTTCTACCCGCTGATGGGCGGAGCCGGGCGTGGTGTGGTGATTCGTATCGACGACATCACCCAGCGCCTGTCGCTGGAAGAAATGATGGTGCAGTCAGAAAAAATGCTCTCGGTCGGTGGCCTCGCCGCGGGCATGGCTCACGAGATCAATAATCCCTTGGGTGCGATCCTGCACAACGTGCAGAACATTCGGCGACGCCTGTCACCTGATCTGCCAAAAAACCTCGAACAGGCTGAGCAAGTCGGCATCCCGCTGGAAACGGTCAACAAATACCTGCAAGCGCGCGAAGTGCCGCAGCTGCTTGATGGCATTCAACAGGCGGGCGCTCGGGCGGCGAAAATTGTCACCCACATGCTCAGTTTCAGCCGTCGCAGCACCCGGCAAATGGCGCCGTGCGATCTGCCGGCGCTGATCGATCAAGCAGTGGAAATCGCCGGTAACGACTTCGACCTGGCCATCGGGTTCGACTTCAAGGGCCAGGCGATCATCCGTCAGTTCGACCCGGCTCTGGGCCCGGTGCCCGGCACGGCCAACGAACTGGAGCAGGTGCTGCTCAACTTGCTGAAAAACGCGGCCCAGGCCATTCACCAACGGGAAGACGACAGCGAACCCGGGCGAATCATTCTGCGCACCCGGCTGAATCCGCCGTGGGCCGAAATTCAGGTGGAGGACAACGGCATCGGCATGAGCGAGAACGTGCGCAAACGCACCTTCGAGCCGTTCTTCACCACCAAGGAAATCGGCCAGGGCACGGGCCTTGGCTTGTCGGTCTCGTATTTCATCATCACCAATAACCACAAGGGGCAGATGGAGGTGCAATCCACCCTCGGCCAAGGCACCTGTTTCACCTTGCGCCTGCCGCTGGCGGGCAGCCCCGTCATTTCTCAAGAACTCAATCAGCTATCGAGGTAACCCATGGGCTTTCGCTTGTCGAAGATTTACACCCGTACCGGCGACAAAGGAGAAACCGGACTCGGCGATGGTCGCCGCGTGCCCAAGGACCACCCGCGGATCGAGGCCATTGGCGAGGTCGATACCCTGAATAGCCAGGTGGGCGTGCTGTTGGCCGGGTTGGCGGCAGAAAGTGCTGCGTATCCGGGCTTGAACGAGGTGATTGAGGTTTTGGCGCCCTGCCAGCATCGGTTGTTCGACCTGGGCGGCGAGTTGGCGATGCCGGAGTATCAGGCGTTGAATGCAGCGGAAATCGAACGGCTGGAAGTGGCGATTGATCTGTGGAACGAAGAGCTGGGACCGCTGGAGAATTTCATTCTGCCGGGTGGTTCAGCGCTGATTGCCCAAGCCCATGTGTGCAGAAGCCTGGCGCGCAGCGCGGAGCGGCGGTGTCAGCAGTTGAATGCGATCGAACCCTTGGCCGGAGTTGGCTTGGCGTATATCAATCGGTTGTCGGATGTGTTGTTTGTGGTGGCGCGGTTAATTGCCAAGCGACAAGGGATTGCCGAGATTTTGTGGCAGGCGACCGCTAAGCCTCACGGTTAATCGGCGCCTATCAGGACGCCTTCGCGGGCAAGCCTCGCTCCTACAGTTTTTTGTGTTGCTCACAGAATCCGCGAACACCATAAAACCTGAGGAGCGTGGCTTGCCCGCGAAGAGGCCGTCAGCATCACCGGTAATTCAAGCCTCCGGCCAGAATGCCCGAATCCCCGCCACACCCTGCGCCCCCGTTTCCCAAGCCTTTTGCTGTTCCGCCGGACCAACACCACCGAGCAAGAACACCGGTTTGCTGAAACCTTCGATCAACGCTGAAGCCTGCTCCCAACCCAACGGCAACGCATCCGGGTGAGTCTGGGTCTTTTGCACCGGTGACAAGGTCACAAAATCCACGCCCATCTGCTCGGCCAGCGCCAGCTCTTCAGCGTTGTGGCAAGACGCCGCCAACCAGCGCGACGCCGGTAACGGTCGACCCGCCGCTGCGTATTTGCGCAACTGCGCTGCCGTGATGTGCCAGCCGGCGGACGGGAAGTCGCCCAGCCACTCGAACGGGCCCTTGATCATCAACTGCGCCTTGCCGGCACACAGCCCCGCCGCATCCACCGCCAGATCGCGATACTTCGGATCGTAGCCGTTGGGTGCCCGCAGCTGGATCAACTTGATGCCACCCGCAACGGCTTTCTGGATACCGCGCAGCAACGCCGGCGTTTCCAGGTCTTCAGGCGTAATCAAATACTGTGCAGGCAATCGTGCGGCCGCGACGATCGGCTGGTTGGCCGCAGGGAATTCGTAGTTCAGCAGATCGCGCTGAGCCACCCATTCCAACGGCTGGCCTTCGGCGCCGTGGGGTTCGCCGGTAAAGGCCGAGACTTCCCAAACGTCCAGCAACACTTGCTTGTCCGGGTAATCGTGGCGGACTTTGATCAACGGTCGCGCGGCGCTGACCACAATACCCAGCTCTTCCTGGAGCTCGCGAGCCAGGGCGGTTTCGACGGATTCGTCGTCCTCGACCTTGCCCCCGGGGAATTCCCACAAGCCGCCCTGATGTTGGGTGTCGGCACGGCGTGCAATAAGGATCTTGCCGCTGCTGTCACGGATGACGGCGGCGGCTACGTGTACTCGTTTCACTGCCCGATCTCCTCCAGGCCAGCCTTCTGCCAGGCCTTGAACGCTGGCCACTGGTAGACGGTTTCAACGTAGGCTTCGTCCACGGCCGGCAACTTCACCTGATAAGTGCGCAGGCGCACGGCAATCGGTGCAAAGAAAGCATCGGCAAGGGTCGCGCCGCCAAACAGGAACGGACCAATTTCAGTCGACGCCGCACGGCATTCAGCCCACAACTCCAGCATGCGCTCGATGTCTGCCTGAACCTCAGGAGACGTCGGCGACAGCGGTGCATCGTGGCTCAGGTCGAATGGCATGTTGCCGCGCATGGCAAAGAACCCGGCGTGCATCTGCGCACAAGCCGAACGGGCCTGGGCACGGGCGGCGGTGTCTTTGGGCCAGAGGCCGGCGTCGGGGAATTGCTCGGCCAGGTATTCGGCAATCGCCAGGGAGTCCGCGATGGTGCCGCCCCCGGTTTTCAGCAACGGGACTTTGCCGGTCGGCGAGTGCTTTAGCAGGCGTTCGCGGGTGTCCGGCTGATTCAGCTTGATCAGTTCTTCGGTGTACGGGGCGCCAGTGAGCTCGAGAGCCAAGGCGCCGCGCAGGGACCAGGAGGAAAGCAGTTTGTCGCCGATGATCAGGTGGAGGCTCATGTTCGGGACCTTTTGATGAGGGAAGCAGGCCAGTCTTGTTGCGACTGACAGTCCGTCATCGCGGGGCAAGCCCCCTCCCACAGGTTAGCGCAGGTTATGTGGGAGCAGGCTTGCCCGCGATGGGGGCGACTCGGTCTTATGTGCGGTATTCGGCGTTGATCTTCACGTATTCGTGGGACAGGTCGGTGGTCCAGATGGTTTCGCTGCAATCGCCGCGACCCAGTTCGATACGGATGGTGATCTCTTCCTGCTGCATCACCGCCGCGCCCTGGGCTTCGGTGTAGGTCGCGGCACGAGCGCCACGGCTGGCGATGCACACGTCACCGAGGAACACGTCGATCTTGCTCACATCCAGGTTTGGTACGCCGGCACGGCCGACGGCGGCGAGGATGCGGCCCCAGTTCGGGTCGGAAGCGAACAGTGCGGTCTTGATCAGCGGCGAGTGGGCCACGGTGTAACCGACGTCCAGGCATTCCTGGTGATTGCCGCCGCCGTTGACTTCGACGGTGACGAACTTGGTCGCGCCTTCGCCGTCACGAACGATGGCCTGTGCGACGTCCATGCACACTTCGAACACGGCCTGTTTCAGCTTGGCGAACAACTCGCCACTGGCGGAGGTGATTTCCGGCAGCGCAGCCTGACCGGTGGCGATCAGCATGCAGCAGTCGTTGGTCGACGTATCACCGTCGATGGTGATGCGGTTGAACGACTTGTTCGCGCCGTCCAGCAGCAGGTTTTGCAGCACGTCGCGGGAGACTTTGGCGTCGGTGGCGATGTAGCCGAGCATGGTCGCCATGTTCGGACGGATCATGCCCGCGCCTTTGCTGATGCCGGTGACGGTGATGGTCACGCCGTCATGCTGGAACTGGCGGCTGGCGCCTTTGGGCAAGGTGTCGGTGGTCATGATGCCGGTGGCAGCAGCTTCCCAGTTATTGACCGACAAATCATCGAGTGCGGCTTGCAGCGCGCCTTCGATTTTCTCGACCGGCAGCGGCTCACCGATCACACCAGTGGAGTACGGCAGCACCAGGCTGGCGTCAACGCCGGTCAGTTCGGCCAGTTTGGCGCAGGTGCGTTCGGCAGCGGCCAAGCCAGGTTCGCCGGTGCCGGCGTTGGCATTGCCGGTGTTGGTCAGCAGGTAACGCACCGGGCCTTGCACACGTTGCTTGGCCAGAATCACCGGAGCGGCGCAAAAGGCGTTCAGGGTGAACACGCCCGCGACCGTTGAGCCTTCGGCACAGCGCATGACCACGACATCCTTGCGCCCCGGGCGCTTGATGCCGGCCGAGGCGATACCGAGTTCAAAACCGGCAACCGGGTGCAACGTTGGCAAAGGACCAAGACCAACAGCCATGAATGCGCTCCTTATTAAATGATGTCAGCACCGCTTTCAGGAAGAACGGTGGTTTAAATGGCAAAACGCCGCGACGGCTGATGCCGGTCGCGGCGCGGGTATTTCAGCGTATGAAACGGGTTTTACTGGATCTGCCCGTGGCAATGCTTGAATTTCTTGCCCGAACCGCAGTAGCACAGCTCGTTACGGCCCAGCTTCTGTTCGTTGCGAACCGGTGCGGTGGCGAGGGCGACATCGACCTCTTCACCGAGCAGTTCCGGTTGTTCGAGACCCGGCGCTTCGTCGTGCTGGAATTGCATGCGCGCCGCCAGTGCCTCGGCTTCCTGACGCAGGCGTTGCTCTTCTGCTTCCGGATCTTCGCGGCGAACCTGGACGTGAGACAGCACACGGATCGAGTCGCGCTTGATCGAATCCAGCAGCTCGGAGAACAGCGTGTACGACTCGCGCTTGTACTCTTGCTTCGGGTTCTTCTGCGCATAACCACGCAAGTGGATGCCGTGACGCAGGTGATCCATGGTCGACAGGTGGTCTTTCCACAAGTCGTCGAGTACACGCAGGACGATTTGCTTCTCGAAGGTGCGCAGCGCTTCGGCGCTTGCTGCTTCTTCTTTCTCGTTGTACGCCGCCAGCAGCTCGGTCATGAGCTTCTCGCGCAGGGTTTCTTCGTACAGGTGATCGTCTTCGTCGAGCCATTGCTGGATCGGCAGTGCCACACTGAAGTCGCTCTGCAACGCCGCTTCCAGACCGGCCACGTCCCACTGCTCAGGCAGCGATTGCGGCGGAATGTGTGCGCTGACAGTCGCGTTGAGCACGTCCTGACGGAAGTCTGCGATGGTTTCGCCGATGTTATCGGCGGCCAACAAACTGTTACGCATGTGATAGATCACTTTACGCTGTTCGTTGTTGACGTCGTCGAACTCGAGCAGTTGCTTGCGAATGTCGAAGTTGCGGCCTTCAACCTTGCGCTGAGCCTTCTCGATGGCGTTGGTCACCATACGGTGCTCGATCGCTTCACCGGACTGCATGCCCAACGCTTTCATGAAATTCTTCACCCGGTCAGAGGCGAAGATGCGCATCAGGCTGTCTTCCAGCGACAGATAGAAACGGCTGGAGCCGGCGTCACCCTGACGACCGGCACGACCACGCAGCTGGTTGTCGATACGGCGCGATTCGTGACGCTCGGAAGCGATCACCTGCAAGCCGCCCGACTCCAGCACTTGCTGGTGACGTTTCTGCCAGTCGGCCTTGATCTGGGCAATCTGCTCAGGGGTTGGGTCTTCCAGGGTCGCGACTTCCACTTCCCAGTTGCCGCCCAACAGAATGTCAGTACCGCGACCGGCCATGTTGGTGGCGATGGTCAGTGCACCCGGACGACCGGCCTGAGCAATGATCTCGGCTTCTTTTTCGTGGAACTTGGCGTTCAGGACCTTGTGTTCGATGCCTTCCTTCTGCAGCAACGCAGACATGTGCTCGGACGTTTCGATGGTTGCAGTACCCACCAGCACCGGACGGCCCAGGGTCATGCATTCCTTGATGTCATTGATGATCGCCGCGTATTTCTCTTCGGCGGTCAGGAACACCAGGTCGTTGTAGTCTTTACGTGCCAGCGGCTTGTTCGGTGGGATCACCATCACCGACAGACCGTAGATCTGGTGGAACTCGAACGCTTCGGTGTCCGCGGTACCGGTCATGCCGGACAGCTTGTTGTACAGACGGAAGTAGTTCTGGAACGTGGTCGAGGCCAGGGTCTGGCTTTCGGCCTGGATGTTCAGGTTTTCCTTGGCTTCGATGGCCTGGTGCAGGCCTTCGGACAGACGACGACCCGGCATGGTACGACCGGTGTGTTCGTCGACCAGGACGACCTGCCCATCCTGCACGATGTATTCGATGTTGCGATTGAACAGCTTATGAGCGCGCAGACCGGCATAAACGTGGGTCAGCAGGCCCAGGTTGTGCGCCGAATACAGGCTCTCGCCTTCAGCCAGCAGGCCGACGCGGGTCAGCATGTCTTCGATGAACTGGTGACCGGCTTCGTTGAGTTCGACCTGACGGGTCTTCTCGTCAACGGTGTAATGGCCTGCCTTGGTGACTTCGCCTTCCACTTCTTCGACGTGCAACTCCAGCTGCGGGATCAGTTTGTTGATCTCGATGTACAGCTTGGAGCTGTCCTCGGCCTGACCGGAAATGATCAGCGGGGTACGGGCTTCGTCGATGAGGATGGAGTCGACTTCGTCGATCACGGCAAAATTGAGTTCGCGCTGGAATTTTTCTTCCATGCTGAACGCCATGTTGTCGCGCAGGTAGTCGAAACCGAATTCGTTGTTGGTGCCGTAGGTAATGTCGGCGGCGTAAGCCAGACGTTTCTCTTCCGGCGGCTGGAATGGCGTGACAACACCGACCGACATGCCAAGGAATTCGTAGAGCGGACGCATCCAGTTGGCGTCACGACGGGCCAGGTAGTCGTTCACCGTCACAACGTGCACGCCCTTGCCGGACAGCGCGTTGAGGTAAACGCCCAGTGTTGCCACCAGGGTCTTGCCTTCACCGGTACGCATTTCCGCGATCTGGCCTTCATGCAAGGTCATGCCGCCGATCAGCTGGACATCGAAGTGGCGCATACCCATGACACGCTTACCGGCTTCGCGGGCGACCGCAAAGGCTTCTGGCAGCAGCTTGTCGAGGGTTTCCCCTTTGGCGATGCGAGCCTTGAACTCGTCTGTCTTGGCACGCAATTGATCGTCCGAAAGGGCCACCATTTGCTCTTCGAAGGCATTGACGAGTTGCACCGTCTTGAGCATGCGTTTGACTTCACGCTCGTTCTTGCTTCCAAAAAGTTTCTTTAACAAAGGCGCAAACATATCGGCAGGATCTTCCACACTAAAGGGATGGAGGGCGGCCCCGTGAGTCGCCCGTGCAGCCCTCATGGCCGCATGCGAACGAGCATTCTACCCGGAAACGATGGTGAGGAAAGTGGCGTTATTCCACGATGCATGCACTGCGCTGTAACGGGGCTCACTTAAAATAAGGGCTTTTTGCTGAACTTCAAGCCATTCACGGCAGAAGTTACTTGTTGATTTAATGGGTAAAGCGCTCGCAAAGCAATGGGTCGGGTGCGCGTGGTGCTTTCTGCTACCATGGCGGCTCTGTTACTTCAGGTGTCTGATCATGGCATTTCGCCCTCTCACGGCCAGAGCACCCGCCGTTCTGCTTCGCGAAGCCAAACCGCTGAAAGCCATTTTTGGCCATGCTCAACGCCTGGGTCATTTACAACGCCTGCTCGAAAGCCAGTTGCAGCCTGCTGCGCGCGAGCATTGCCATGTGGCCTCGTGGCGCGAAGGCAGTTTGTTGCTGATCGTCACCGACGGTCATTGGGCCACTCGCCTGCGTTACCAGCAAAAGCGTCTGCAACGCCAGTTACAGATGTTCGACGAATTCGCCAGCCTGACGCGGATTCTGTTCAAAGTGCAGCCCCCCACCGTTCAGCAAGGGGCAGCGGGGCATACCATCAGTTTGTCGACGGATGCGGGCGCGACCATTCAGGCCACGGCCGATGGCATCAGCGATCCGAATCTGCGAGCGGCGCTGGAACGCCTTGCGGCGCACGCCAAACCCAAGGAATGACGCAAAACCCAATGTGGGAGCGGGCTTGCTCGCGAAAGCGGTGTGTCAGTCACAGTTGATGTCGACTGAAACACCGCCTTCGCGAGCAAGCCCGCTCCCACATTTGGACCGTGCCCGCTGGCTATCGGCGTTTGCTGCCGCCGAGTAGCGAGCCCATCAAGCCGCGTACCAACTGCCGGCCCAATTGATTGGCCGCTTGGCGCATCGCCGATTTCAGCGCCTGCCCCGCCGCCGTGCCGAGGAACTCTCCGGCCTTGTCGGTGAAACTCGGCTCTTCGGCGGCCGGTTTGCCGGGAGCAGCGTCCGGCTCAGGCGCCAATCCTTTGCGCCCCATCAATATTTCATACGCCGACTCCCGATCGATCGGCTTGTCATACCGCCCCTTGAACGGCGACCCGGCGATCAGCATCGTGCGCTCGGTTTCGGTCAACGGCCCGATCCGCGATTGCGGCGGGGCGACCAGTACACGCTGAACCATCTCCGGCGTGCCCTTGTCTTGCAAGGTGCCGACCAGCGCCTCGCCGATCCCCAGTTCGGTCAACACCGACAAGGCATCGAACGCCGGGTTCGGCCGGAAGCCGTCCGCCACCGCGCGCAGGGATTTTTGCTCCTTGGCGGTGAAGGCGCGCAAACCGTGCTGGATGCGCAGGCCGAGCTGGGCCAGCACGTCATCCGGCAAGTCGCCCGGCGATTGCGTGACGAAATACACGCCCACGCCCTTGGAACGAATCAGCCGCACCACCTGCTCCAGGCGATCCTGCAAAGCCTTGGGCGTGCCGGCAAACAATAAATGCGCTTCGTCGAAAAACAGGGCCAGCAGCGGTTTGTCCGAATCGCCACGCTCCGGCAGTTGCTCGAACAACTCGGCCAGCAACCACAGCAGAAACGTCGCATACACCTTCGGCGCTTCGTGGACCAGACGACTGGCATCCAGCAAATGGATGCGCCCACGGCCGTCAGCCGTTGGTTGCAGAATGTCTTCGAGTTGCAGCGCCGGCTCGCCGAACAGCGCTTCGGCACCTTGTTGTTCCAGGGTCGCCAGACGCCGCAACAGCGCCTGACTGGAACCGGTGGTCATCAATGCCGCGTCGTCCCCCAGCAACTCAGGGTTGTCGCGCAGGTGATTGAGCAGCGCCTTCAAATCCTTGAGGTCCAGCAGCAACAGCCCTTCGCGGTCCGCCACCTTGAACGCGGCATACAGCGCCGACTGCTGGCTGTCGGTCAACTCCAGCAGGCTGCCAATCAGCAACGGCCCCATTTCGCTCAAGGTGGTGCGCAATGGATGACCGGACTGACCGTGAATGTCCCACAAGGTGACCGGATACGCCGCAGGCTTGTGATTCAGCCACGGCATCCCGGCGATCCGCTCGGCGACTTTGCCTTGAGGATTGCCCGCAGCACCCAGACCGCACAGGTCACCCTTGATGTCTGCCGCGAACACCGCCACGCCAGCGTCGCTGAAGGCTTCGGCCAGACGCTGCAATGTAACGGTTTTACCGGTCCCGGTAGCGCCGGCGACCAGGCCGTGACGGTTCGCCAGGCGCATGGCCTGAGAGATAGGCTGGCCGGCAAGGTCAGCGCCGATAACGAGTTGCGATGAGTCAGGCATTTTGTCACCCATGGTTAATCTTTGATCCTGCACGGCCGATACAAATTATTGTGAGACCAATCCGAAAATAGCGTCGGTAATTCCCTAAGGAGAGGATGGAAATATCAGCTTTTTTTCAACATTGCCCATTCAGCGTGCCTTTATAAAAGCACGCTCAGGACATTAAGACCTTAGCGGAACCCCAAGCCATGAACAAAAACCTGCGCTTCAGCCATAAAATTTTGCTTGCCGCCGCCCTCATTGTCATTGCCGCCTTCGCCTCGTTCACACTGTACAACGACTATTTACAGCGCAACGCCATTCGCGAAGACCTGGACAATTACCTCAATGAGATGGGAGACGTTACCGCCAACAACATCCAGACCTGGCTGGCCGGCCGTATCCTGCTGATCGACAACCTTGCTCAAAACATCGCCGTCAATCCTGAACAGTCCAACGTCGCCAGTCTGCTTGAGCAGAAAGCCCTGACGTCGACCTTCATGGCGTCCTACCTGGGCGATGCCACCGGCAGCTTCACGATTCGCCCTGACGCAAAAATGCCCGCCGGCTTCGATCCGCGGGTGCGTCCTTGGTACAAAGGCGCCGAAAGCAGCAGCACGGCAACCCTGACCGAACCTTACATCGATGCGGCCACTGGCCAGACCATCATCTCCATCGCCACCGCCTCGAAAAAGGCCGGGCAAAGCGTGGGCGTGGTGGGCGGCGACTTGAGCCTGCAAACCCTGATCGACACCCTTAGCGCCCGCGGCTTCGACGGCATGGGTTATGCCTTCCTGGTCAGCGCCGACGGCAAGATCCTGGTGCACCCGGACAAAGCACTGGTGATGAAGTCCCTGAACGAGGCGTTCCCGAAAAATACCCCACGCATCAGCAGCGACTTCAGTGAAGTGGAGGTGGACGGCAAGACCCGCATCGTCACCTTCACCGCGATCAAAGGCCTGCCATCGGTCAACTGGTACATCGGTCTGTCGGTCGACAAAGACAAAGCCTTCTCGATGCTCAGCGAATTCCGCGCCTCGGCAGTCGTCGCGACGATCATTGCCGTGGCGATCATCATCGCGTTGCTGGGCATGTTGATCCGCATCCTGATCCAGCCGCTGCACGTCATGACCCGCGCCATGGAAGACATCGCTGACGGTGAAGGCGACCTGACCAAACGCCTGACCATCGTCAACAACGATGAATTCGGCGTTCTCGGCACGGCGTTCAACCGCTTCGTGGAACGAGTTCACACCTCGATTCGCGAAGTATCCTCAGCCACCGGCCAGGTCAACGAAGTCGCGCTGCGTGTGGTCGCGGCATCAAACTCGTCGATGTTCAACTCCGACCAGCAAGCCTCGCGCACCAGCAGCGTGGCCGCAGCGATCAACCAGCTCGGCGCCGCCGCTCAGGAAATCGCCCGAAACGCCGCCCAGGCATCCAGCCAGGCCAGCGATGCCCGCAGCCTCGCCGAGGACGGCCAGCAAGTGGTGGATCGCAGCATCAAAGCGATGAATCAGCTGTCGAGCATGCTCAGCGCCTCGAGCACCAACATCGAATCGTTGAACAGCAAAACCGTGAACATCGGGCAGATTCTCGAAGTAATCACCAGCATCTCCCAGCAAACCAACCTGCTGGCGCTCAACGCAGCCATCGAAGCGGCACGCGCCGGTGAAGCCGGGCGTGGTTTTGCCGTGGTGGCTGACGAAGTACGCAACCTGGCGCACCGCACGCAAGAATCGGCGCAACAGGTGCAGACCATGATCGAAGAGCTGCAAGTCGGCGCCCGTGAATCCGTCAGCACCATGAGCGAAAGCCAGCGCCACAGCCAGGACAGCATGGAAATCGCCAATCTGGCGGGCGAGCGCTTGAACAGCGTGACGTTGCGTATTGGTGAGATTGACGGGATGAACCAGTCGGTGGCGACCGCGACCGAGGAACAGACGGCGGTGGTCGAATCGATCAACGTCGACATTACCGAGATCAACACGCTCAATCAGGAAGGCGTGGAGAACCTGCAATCGACGTTGCGGGCGTGTTCGGACCTGGAGCAGCAGGCGGCGCGTCTCAAGCAGCTGGTGGGCAGTTTCCGTATTTAATGTCTGACCCGGCCTCTTCGCGGGCAAGCCTCGCTCCGACAGGTTCACATGAATCCTTGTAGGAGCGAGGCTTGCCCGCGAAAGCGGTCTGAAATACACCGCAAAAACCTCACTGATCCCCCGCGCCACAAAACCCCAACCGAACATCTATCCTTCATAAAGGTCAACCAAGGGAGAACAACGGACCGGAGGGATGCTCACTGTGCATATCGCGGACATAACCATGTTCTACGCCCCGGCCAGCGGTGGCGTGCGCACGTATCTGGATGCCAAGCACCGTCGCCTGAGCATCAAGCCAGGCATTCGCCACAGTTTGCTGATTCCAGGGGCACACTTGAGTGAGCAGGATGGCGTCTACTCAGTTCCAGCCCCGGCCCTGCCCTTCGGCAAGGGTTATCGTTTCCCCCTCCGCCTGGCGCCATGGCGAAATGTCCTGCAGGATTTGCAGCCCGACCTGATCGAAGTCGGCGACCCTTATCTCACTGCCTGGGCGGCTCTGGATGCGCGCCGGCAACTGGATGTGCCCGTGATCGGTTTTTATCACTCTGACCTGCCGCTGCTGGTCAGCAATCGAATGGGCAATTGGGTGACCCCCAATGTCGAGGCCTATGTCAGCAAGCTGTATGGCAACTTTGACCGGGTGCTGGCGCCGAGTCAGGTCATGGCCGACAAGTTGATGGGTCTTGGGGTGAAGAATGTGTTCGTGCAGCCGTTGGGCGTCGACCTGCAAACATTCAATCCCGAAGCAAGGGACGGCGGCCTGCGGGCCGAATTAGGCATTGATGAGAACACCCATCTGCTGATCTTCGCCGGCCGTGGCTCCAAGGAAAAGAACCTGCCGGTCCTGCTCGGTTGCATGAAGCGTCTGGGGCCTCGTTATCATTTGCTGTTAGTCGGCTCCTCCATGCCCGCTGTGGTGCCGGACAATGTGACCGTCGTCGATGAATTCTGCCCGGCCGCCCAAGTCGCGCGCTTGATGGCCAGCGCCGACGCACTGCTGCATGCCGGCGATCAGGAAACCTTCGGCCTGGTGATCCTCGAAGCCATGGCCAGCGGCATTCCGGTCGTGGCGGTCGCAGCCGGGGCCTTCGAGGAAATCGTCACCGATCAATGCGGCTTGCTCTGCGCGCCAAACAATCCCCTGGCGATGGCCAACGCGGTGCGCGAGTTGTTCAGCCAGGGCAGCGCGGCCCTGGGCAAACGCGCCCGCAAACATGTTGAACAGCATTACGCCTGGGACACCGTAGTCAACAGTCTGCTGGGGCACTATCACGCGGTGCTCGGCAGCCAATGGCCGCTGACTGCGAATGGTTGAGCCCATGAACCCGCCCAGCCTGTTACTCGTGCTGCATGACGTTGCGCCGCAGACCTGGGCCGATTACCAGCCTTTTGTCGAGGCCGTCGATGCCCTGGGCGAGGTGCCGATGACCTGGCTGGTGGTGCCGAACTTCCACAAGCACAACGATCTGGACGAGCATCCTGGATTTCGTCGGTGGCTGACCAGCCGAGTCGCCCGAGGTGACGAACTGGCATTGCACGGCTACTTTCATTGCGACGAAGGCCCTCCTCCCAACAATCCCAGAGACTGGTTCATGCGCCGGATCTATACCCACGAAGGCGAGTTTTACAGCTTGTCGCAAGCCGCCGCCCTCGCCCGCCTGCGTGCGGGAATCGAAGTGTTCCATCGTTATCACTGGCCGCTGGAAGGCTTCGTCGCCCCGGCCTGGTTGATGAGCGAAGGCACTCGGCAGGCGTTACGCCAGTTACCGCTGGGCTACACCAGCGATCCACAACATCTCTATCGTCTGCCTGATTTCACTGCCATCGATGCGCCGGGACTGGTCTGGAGTGCGCGCAGTGCCTGGCGCCGGGGTCTGTCGAAACTCGTCAGCGATCAGCGTGAACAGCGCTGGCGGCAAGCACCGGTGATTCGCCTCGGTCTGCACCCGGTGGACATGCGCCATGGATTTTCGCGGAGTTACTGGCTGCAAACCCTCAAGCGCTTGCTCGATGAGGGGCGAGTGCCGATGACCAAGGCCCAGTGGCTCTCCTTGCACAGTAATCGTCTCGGTCGCGCCGCATGAGCCGGGGGATTCTGCTGTTTATCGCCCTGCTCGCCGCGGTGCTGATTCCGTTGTTGCTGGGTGGCAACGAAACGTGGTCGCGGCTGCAAAATTTCCCGTTGAATGAATTGCTGATCATGTTCGGCATGATCTTGCTGTGCTGGGTGGTGAACACCCTGCGCTTGCGCCTGTTGCTGGGCGATCAGTGCGACAAGGTCGGCAGGGTCAAGAGTCTCGGCGTGGTGATGGCCGCCGAGTTCGCCTACTGCGCCACACCCGGTGGCAGTGGCGGCCCGCTGACCATCATGGCGCTGCTGGCGCGCAATGGCGTGCGCCCGGCAAGGGGCAGCGCGGTGTTCGCCATGGACCAACTCAGCGATTTGTTGTTTTTCCTCTGCGCGCTGAGCGGGATTCTGATTTATGCGTTGTTCCAGCACCTCAGCGAACGCCTGGAATGGCTGCTGATCATCAGCGCCATCTCGATGTTCGGCGGGTTGCTCAGCTGCGTGGTGGTGGCGCGCTACCATCGATTGCTGATTCGCCTGAGCGGGCGGTTGCTCATTCGCCTCAACGTCAAAGGCACCACACGCCTGCGCTGGGCACGCAAGCTCCTGCACTTCCTGGCGGCGTTCACTGACACGCTGCAGTTGCCCGTTCTGACGTTGATCAAGGTGTTTGCCCTGACCTGCGTGCATTGGCTCCTGCGGTATAGCGTGCTGTATCTGGCGTTGCGCGGGCTGGGGGCAGACTTGCAGTGGGCCTGGTGCTTTCTGATCCAGATGCTGTCGCTGAGTGCCGGGCAATTCAGCCTGCTGCCGGGCGGTGCGGGCGCGGCAGAGTTGACCTCGGCGGCGCTGTTGGCCCCCATGGTGGGGAAATCCACAGCAGCGGCGGCGATACTGATCTGGCGGGCGGTGACGTATTACTTCTACCTGGTGGTGGGTGGCCCGGTGTTTTTGCTGATGCTGGGGCGGCCGTTGCTCAAGAAACTGATGAAGTTCAAGCAGGCCTGAAAAGATCGTCCGAACGCGGCCCGAACTCACGGCCCCTACATGGACATTTGTAGCGCCGATTTGGGCCTCATCGCGAGCAGGCTCGCTCCCACAGGGATCTTCGGTGTGGCATAGATCTCCTGTGGGAGTGAGCCTGCTCGCGATGGCGTTGGGTCATTCACCGCATATCCCATATGGGCGCTGCCGAAGGTGGGAGCACGTTCGGACAATCTTTCAGGCTTCGTCGATTTCTTCGTCGGGTGGTTGCTGCAACTGCTCCCACAATTCGGCGGCACCGGGGAACTCCGTGCCGTCTTCGGGGCTCATGTCATCCGGGTCGTAGCGACTCAAACAGCCCTCTCCCATTGTGGCGGGGGCCTTGGAGGTAGCTTTGTCGAGTGGATCGGCCATGGTCATGTCCTCAGTGCAGAAACGGCGAAGGGCCTGAAGCGATTGAACGCCCAGGCCCTTCGAATTTCAACCGTGGTGTGTGGCTATCAGAACACCACGGTCTTGTTGCCATGCACCAGCACCCGGTCTTCCAGGTGATAACGCAGACCGCGGGCCAGCACCATTTTTTCGACGTCACGGCCAAAACGCACCATGTCTTCAATGCTGTCGCTGTGGCTGACGCGCACCACGTCCTGCTCGATGATCGGACCGGCGTCCAGTTCTTCGGTCACGTAGTGGCACGTCGCGCCGATCAACTTCACGCCACGCATCGAGGCCTGGTGATACGGCTTGGCGCCGACGAACGACGGCAGGAAGCTGTGGTGAATGTTGATGACCTTGTGCGCATATTCCCTGCACAACGCGGGCGGCAGGATTTGCATGTAACGGGCAAGTACCACCACTTCGGCATCGTGCTGTTTGACCAGGCGCGAGACTTCGGCGAAGGCCGGCTCTTTGTCCTGTGGATTGACCGGCACGTGGTAATAAGGAATGCCGTGCCACTCGACCATGCTGCGCAAGTCGTCGTGGTTGGAAATCACACAGGAAATTTCGCAATCCAGTTCATCACTGTGCCAGCGGTGCAGCAAATCAGCCAGACAGTGGGATTCACGGCTGGCCATCAACACAACGCGCTTTTTCTGCGCGGTGTCGGTAATGCGCCAGTTCATCGAGAACTCTTCGGCAATGGGTGCAAACGCTTCGCGAAAGGCTTCAATACCGAAAGGCAGCGAATCAGCACGAATTTCGTGACGCATGAAGAACCAGCCACTCTGATTGTCCGAGTGATGGCTCGCTTCAGTGATCCAGCCGTTATGTGACGCCAGAAAGTTACTGACTTTAGCAACGATGCCGACGCGGTCCGGGCAAGCAATCACCAGCCGAAAAGTGCGCATGAGGGGGAAACTCCAGAACTTCGCAAAGGCCGCCATTCTAGCGAGTGCGCAGCAAAACTGCAGTATTGATGACACATTGACCTGCACGCGGGTCAGTGGAACAGATTCCGGCAGCACCTCACCACCCGCGCGAAGGTGTTCTTGTAGTCAATCTTCAAGCGCTCAATTGTGAATATCTGTGATGACTGCATCACACTTTTAACTCTGCGTTGAATTTACGCCCTATTCTTCGCAACTAATTTAAATAAAAAGCCGGTTAAATGTTTACTTGATGAAACACCCTGACTATTATTGCGGCACTGTCACCCTGCCATCCAGTGCCCAACATAAGGTAGTCCTCATGTCCTTGATCAACGAATATCGCGCCACCGAAGAAGCTATCAAAGAGCTGCAAGCCCGTTTGAAGAACCTGTCCCAAGACGACAAACTGCAAACCGAGCTGGAATTCGAAGGCAAACTGCGCACCCTGATGGGCGAATACTCCAAGTCCCTGCGTGACATCATCGCGTTGCTGGACCCAGAGTCCAAGACCAAAGCACCACGCGGCGGCGCAGTAAAAACTACTGGCACCAAGCGTGCTCGCAAAGTTAAACAATACAAAAACCCGCACAACGGCGAAGTCATCGAAACCAAAGGTGGCAACCACAAGACTCTGAAAGAGTGGAAAGCCAAGTGGGGCGGTGACGTGGTTGAAGGCTGGGCTACCCTGCTGGGCTAAGCCCAAGAGGTTGTCAAAGACTTATCCGCGACAAAAAATAACGCCAGCTGATGCTGGCGTTTTTTTATGCGCGGAATACAGCCCGGGCATTTTTCGTTTTCAAAGATTCAAACGTTTGCGTAATCCCTGGACATAATTCTGCCATTCATTCAGTACCTCTCGCTGAAACGTTGTAGCAGTAACGCTCAATTGGGCTGCGGCTTCTACGAAACTTTCAAGCGTATTGGGCGCGCCCCACTCAGGGGTCGACAAACGTTGCTGACAGAATATTCGCCAGCGCTCTTGCTCCTCGGAATTCAACGTATCGGGAAAGTTGCGTGCGCGATAACGAAACAATAATTCAGGTAAACGTTCGTCATCGAAAGGCCATTGCTGTTGTGATAATTGGGCAGGGTCGGCGGCCCTGACTTGCTCACATAGCCGACGGTCCCGATCACCGATAAAACCGTCGTATAACTGTTGCTCGGGATCCTGACTCGAGGTGAAATCTTCGCTGGTATAAATCGCCAACACTTTATCTCGCCAAACTTGTTGTGCGTCACTTAGCCGCAGTACGCGATCCTGATAAAGCGCCATGTCCAGCCCCAGGCGCTGCTGATCATCAGGGCGAAGTACCGACAGCGGCGCCACCACCGGGCACTTGTTGATATGAATTAGCTTGAGGGGCACCGGCAATTCGCCGTCGGCCAGGTCATCACGGCGGGTATACAGGCGCTGACGCAAGGTCTCTGCGTCCAGATCAAGCAACCCCTGGGGATCCAGATGCAGGTCACAGACAATCAGGGCGTTTTTGTTGCGCGGATGCCAGGCCAGTGGCAGCACCACACCGACATAACTGCGAGCCGCCGAGAATCGCCCGGAAATGTGCACCATCGGCTGTAACAGCCGAATCTGATCCATCACCTTTTGTTTGCTGCGCAACTGAAACAGCCAGTCATACAACTTCGGCTGCTTCTCGCGAATAAGTCGAGCCAGGGCGATGGTGGCGCGAACGTCCGACAGCGCCTCGTGGGCATTGCCGTGGTCAATGCCATTGGCGGCGGTCAGCCGTTCGAGCTTGAGCGTCACCCGCCCATCATCATCGGTTGGCCAGACGAGGCCATCGGGGCGCAAGGCATAGGCTGCACGCACCACATCAATCAGGTCCCAGCGGCTGTTGCCGCCCTGCCATTCGCGGGCATATGGGTCGAAAAAGTTTCGGTACAGGCTGTAACGGGTCATCTCGTCATCGAAGCGCAACGTGTTGTAACCCGCCCCACACGTACCCGGCGCCGCCAGTTGAGCGTGCACCCGGGTCATGAAGTCGGCTTCGCTCAGACCGTGTTCGGCCAGTTGACCGGGCGTAATACCGGTGATCGCGCAAGCTGCCGGATGCGGCAGGATGTCATCGCTGGGCTGACAGAAGAGGTTGACCGGCTCGTCTATTTCATTGAGATCGAAGTCGGTGCGAATCCCAGCCACCTGCAGCGGACGGTCGCATCGGGGATTGATGCCAGTGGTTTCGTAGTCGTACCAGAAGATCGAGGTCACGGGCTGTTCCTGAACTGAAGATCGGCAAAGTCTAGGCGTTCACATCCCGCCCCGGCCAGTAACTTGTCATTCAATCAGCTCTGGTTACGCAACGTGCACTACATAGTTATGTCGTTTCACCC
Organism: Pseudomonas sp. LBUM1669; assembly: GCF_059695705.1. Taxonomy (NCBI): domain Bacteria; kingdom Pseudomonadati; phylum Pseudomonadota; class Gammaproteobacteria; order Pseudomonadales; family Pseudomonadaceae; genus Pseudomonas; species Pseudomonas sp. LBUM1669. The sequence continues at coordinate 4,951,521 of NZ_CP166784.1, forward strand.
CGAGAGGCTGCTAGCATCGGACGGACATCGAATCCCGAACAGGCCACATCAAGGTTGCCCATGCTCGAGACCACAGCACTGCCAAGGAAAGCGACGCTGCCCCCGCCACTGGACACGCGGTATCAAGTCGAAACGCCCGAAGGCATCGACTTGCCACTGCGCCCAGCCGGGTTGATGGTTCGTGCGCTGGCCTTCTCCATCGACCTCGGGTTACGCGGGCTGATACTCGGCGTGCTGTTTATCGTGTTGGCGTTTCTCGGAAAACTCGGCGCCGGGCTGGGCTCGATCCTGTTGTTCGGAGTGAGCTGGTGGTACATGGTGCTGTTCGAGGTGCTGAATCAAGGCCGTTCGCCGGGCAAACAATGGATGGGGTTGCGCGTGGTACATGACGACGGCACCCCGATCGGATGGTCCGCCTCGCTGTTGCGTAACCTGTTGCGATTCGTCGACCTGTTGCCGTTTGGCTACTTCCTCGGGGCCATCAGTTGCCTGCAACACCCCTCCTTCAAACGCCTCGGTGACCTGGCCGCCGGCACGCTGGTCATCTACCGCGAACAACCGTTGACCCGACCGCAACTGCCCGACGTCCAGCCTCGGCGCCCGACCTTTGCCCTGACGCTACCCGAGCAACGCGCCGTCCTCGGGTTTGCCGAGCGCCAAGGCGACCTTTCCGAGGCGCGGACCCATGAACTCGCGTCCATCCTTGCCCAACCTTTGCAGGTTCCCACGCCACGCGCCGTGGCGGAACTTAACGCCATCGCTCGTGGTTTGTTGGGGCCCGCATGAAGCAAAGCCTTTTCGAAAATCGCCACAAGGCCGAATGGGCGCGGTTTTCCGTGATGCTCGAACAGCTGGAGCGCGGCAAGGAAGCGTCCGGCATTGCCGGTTTCCCGAAAGACTATCGACGGCTCTGCCAACAACTGGCACTGGCTCAGGAACGCGGCTACAGCAGTTTCCTGATTGACTCCTTGCAGCAACAGGTGCTGCGCGGGCATCAACAGCTTTACCGACATCGCAGTCGACTGGGCGCCAACATTCTGAGCTTTATCCTTGCCGGATTTCCGCGGTTGGTGCGCGAACAATGGCGCTTTGTGCTCGCCGCCGGCCTGATGTTTTTTGGCAGCCTGATTGGCTTCGCGCTGCTGGTGTATCTGTTCCCGGACCTGGTCTACAACCTGATCCCGGCCGAGCAGGTCAATGAGATGCAAAGCATGTACGACCCGGTCGCCGGCCATTTGGGCCGCTCGGCGGAACGCGCCGCCAGTGAAGACTGGGTGATGTTCGGTTACTACATCATGCACAACATCGGCATTGCCTTTCAGACCTTTGCCAGCGGTTTGCTGTTTGGTCTGGGCAGCGCGTTTTTCCTGCTGTTCAATGGTTTGATGATCGGTGCGGTGGCCGGACACCTGACGCACATCGGTTTCGGGCAGACCTTCTGGTCGTTCGTGATCGGTCATGGCGCGTTCGAGCTGAGCGCCATTGCCCTGGCCGGTGCCGCCGGCTTGCAGCTAGGCTGGGCGTTGATCGCACCGGGACGCCTGCCCCGTGCCGAAGCGTTGCGACTGGCGGCGCGCAAAAGCGTGTTGCTGATCTGTGGCGTCATGTTGTTTCTGCTGATTGCCGCGTTTATCGAAGCCTACTGGTCGTCGATGACCGCGCCGGCACCCACGACCAAATACCTGGTCGGCGCGGCGCTGTGGTTGTTGGTGGCGACTTACTTGCTGTTTGCCGGACGGACCCGCCATGCGCCTGAGTGACGCCACGGTCGTGATCCGCCCGCGCACCTCTTGGGAAGCCATGGACCTGGGCGTGCTGCTGAGCCAGCGCCACCGACGGTTGCTGATGACCAGTTGGGCCATCATCACCTTGCCGATCTTCGCGCTGCTCAGCTTTTTCCTGTGGGATTCACCCTCCCTCGCCGTGTTCATCTTCTGGTGGTTGAAACCGGCGTTCGAGCGCTTGCCGTTGTACATCCTGTCCAAAGCCATGTTCGGCGAAACGCCCACGTTGAAACAGGCATTGCGCCAATGGCCGCGCCTGCTCAAGCCACAACTGTTGGCCAGCCTGACCTGGCGACGATTGAGCCTGAGCCGCAGTTTTCTGATGCCGGTGGTGCAACTCGAAGGCCTGGAGGGTGATGAACGACAACAGCGCTTGCGGGTGCTGCTGCAGCGCAACGCCGGCGCCGCGCAGTGGTTGACGATCATTGGCGTGCACCTGGAAAGTGCGCTGTGGATTGGCCTGATGGTGCTGTTCTATATGTTCCTGCCACAGCAGGTTGAACTCGAATGGAGCTGGCAGACCTTGATCGCCGTGGCCACCCAGGATTGGCGCTGGCTGGAACACCTGACCAATTTCTTTTACGTGCTGGTGCTGATTGTCTGGGAACCGATCTACGTGGCCTGCGGTTTCAGCCTCTATCTGAATCGGCGCACGGTGCTGGAAGCCTGGGACATCGAACTGGTGTTCCGCCGATTGCGCCAACGCCTCAACACCACGGCGGTCACGCTGCTGCTCGCGGCGATAATGCTGGTGCCGAGCACGCAAAACGTCTGGGCCGCCGAGCCGGTCATTACCCCGGACAGCCCACGTCTGCTGGAGCAACCACTGACCAGCCAGGCCTCCAGAGACAGCATCAAATCAATCCTCGATCAGCCCCCGTTCAAGAACAAGGAAACGGTGACCCGCTACCGATTTGGCGAAGACAAACCCGACACCAAAACCCCGGACGGCGGGAAAACACCTGAATGGCTGAAGGCGTTGGCCGGTCTGCTCGACAGCCAGCGTTTCGGCTTTATAGCCAACCTGATTGAAGTGCTGCTCTGGGCCGCCGTAATGAGCGCCATCGGTTTGCTGATCTGGCGTTACCGCGACTGGTTGCAGGCATTCGTCAGCCGTCGGCCGGTGTTGAACCGAAGAGCCGAGCGTCCGTTACCGCAACAAGCATTCGGCCTGGACCTGAGCCGCGAAACCCTGCCCGCCGACATTGCCGCCAGCGCCGAAACTCTCTGGCAAACCAACCCGCGCGCGGCCCTCGGATTGCTCTATCGCGCCCTGCTCAGCCATTTGTTGCACGATCACAACATGGCGCTGAAACCCGCCGACACCGAAGGCGAGGTGCTGCAACGCGTCGAGCAACTGCACCAACCGGCCTTGCTCGCCTTCAGCAAAACCTTGACCGGGCACTGGCAGAACATGGCCTACGGACATCGCCTGCCACCCGCGCATTTGCAACAGGAACTGTGTGACGGCTGGCGAACCTTGTTCGGCCCGGGAGCCGCCCGTTGAGCCGGCGCTGGTGGCTTTCGGTCGGCGTGTTCATCACCGTGCTGGTGGGCGCGCTGAGTGTTTATCTGTACCTGAAGGCCACGCCCTATCAGGCCGAAATCGATCACGGCCCGACACCCGAAGCCCTGGCCAATCCCTATCTGGCCGCCGAGCATTTCCTGCGCAAACAGGGCCTGACCGTCGGCCATGCCAACAGCCTCGACGTGCTGCCCACCCTCGATCCGCGTCAGCACAGCCTGCTGTTGCTCGGCGACCGCTACAACATGACCCCACGCCAGATCGACCAAGTGATGAACTGGACCCGGGCCGGCGGGCGCCTGTTGTTTGTCGCCCAGTCGCTGTGGGATGAAAAGACCGGCCAGAGCAATGACCTGCTGCTCGATCGTGTGCAGGTGCATCAGTCGCTGAGCAAAGACCTCAAGGAGCCGCCGCCGGACATCCTTGACGACCCGTTCCCCAAACTGACCAAGCTGTATCTGGAAGACGAGAACGCGCCGGCCTACGCCAGTTTCGATACCGCGTTCCATCTCGAAGACCCGAGAAACCTCGCGCAAGCCTGGGCCAACAGTGGCAAGGCCACGCACATGATGCAGCTGAACCACGGGCTGGGTTCGATCACCGTGGTCACCGACGCCGACCTGTGGAAAACCCCCGCCATCGACCAATACGACAACGCCTGGCTGCTCTGGTACCTGACCGCCGACACGAGCGTGACCTTGCTGTTCAACACCGATCACGACAGTCTGCTGACCTTGCTGCTGCGCAACTTCCCGCAGGCGTTGGTCGCCCTCATCGCCCTGATCGGTCTTGCGCTCTGGCATGTCGGAGTGCGCCAGGGTCCGATGCTGGCACCCGCGTCGAAAGGGCGCCGGCAACTTCAGGAACACCTGCGTGCCAGCGCCGATTTCATGTTGCGCCGCAACGGGCAGCAGCACCTGCTGCAAGCCTTGCAACAAGACATCCTGCGGCGCGTGCGGCGCCGTCATCCCGGTTTCGAACAACTCGGCGTCGCCGAACAATGGCTGGTGCTCGCGCGCCTGACCGGCCAACCCACACGCGCCATCAGCCAGGCAATGAGCCCGCGACCGAAACAGCGGCTGTCCAGCGCTGATTTCAGCCGTCAGGTCGCCCACCTGCAAACTTTGAGGAACACGCTATGAGTCAACAGATCGAGCCTGGCAGCGCGACCCACGCCGCCCAGCAACGCCAGCGCGCCAGTCAGTTGGCCCAGGCTGTGCGCAATGAGCTGCAAAAAGCCGTGATCGGCCAGAACAGCGTGATCGACGACGTCCTCACCGCACTGATTGCCGGTGGTCATGTGTTGCTCGAAGGTGTGCCGGGCTTGGGTAAAACGCTGCTGGTGCGTGCCCTCGCCCGCTGCTTTGGCGGCGAGTTCGCGCGCATCCAGTTCACCCCGGACCTGATGCCCAGCGACGTTACCGGGCACGCGGTCTACGACCTGAACACCGAGCAGTTCAAACTGCGCAAAGGTCCGATATTCACAAACTTGCTGTTGGCTGACGAGATCAACCGTGCGCCGGCGAAAACCCAGGCCGCGTTGCTTGAAGCCATGCAGGAACGCCAGGTCACCCTGGAAGGCCGCGCCTTGCCCATCGTGCAACCGTTCATGGTGCTCGCCACGCAAAACCCGATCGAACAGGAAGGCACGTATCCACTGCCCGAAGCCGAGCTCGACCGCTTCATGCTCAAGGTGCGCATGGACTACCCCGACGCCGAGCAAGAGCTGGACATGGTCCGTCAGGTCAGCCGCTCGACCCGTGCCGACATGCTCGACGTGCAACCGCTGCGCACCGTGTTGCAAGCCAAGGACGTGCTGGCCTTGCAGCGCATCGCCAGCGACCTGCCGCTGGACGATCAGGTCCTCGATTACGCCGTGCGCCTGGCCCGCACCACCCGCACCTGGCCGGGCCTGACCCTCGGCGCCGGGCCACGCGCCTCCATTGCCCTGGTGCGTTGCGCCCGCGCCCGCGCACTGCTGCGTGGCGGCGACTTCGTGATACCTGATGACATCAAAGGCTGCGCCCTGGCGGTGCTGCGCCATCGTGTACGGATCGCCCCCGAGTTCGACATCGAAGGGCTGGACGTCGATCAGGTGCTCAAGCAGTTGCTTGACCAAGTACCGGCGCCACGGCTGTGATTACATCCCTGCCCAACACAAACCCTGTGGCGAGGGAGCTTGCTCCCGCTCGGCTGCGCAGCAGTCGCAAATCAGAAAGGCACGTTTTATCTGACACTCTGCGCTGGATGGTTTTGGGGCTGCTGCGCAACCCAGCGGGACGATGCGGCGTTCCGACAAGCTCCCTCGCCACAGAAAGCTCTTTTGCCACAAAAGGTGTGCGCTGATGAAACCGTCACGCCTGTTGCTGATCTGGCTCGCCGTGCTGCTGGCCATCGGCATCGTGCTGGGCGCGTTGCAGGCACTGGAATTCGACGTCCCCTCAAGCCTGTCGTCGATCAACTGGGGACTGTTGCTAGCGCTGCTGATTCTGGCCGTTCTCGACGCCATTCGCCTCAAACGTCTGCCCTCACCGCGCCTCCAACGCCAGATGCCCGGCAGCCTGGCGCTCGGCCGTTGGAGCGAAGTGCGGCTGGAGGTCGAGCATGACTTTGCTCAATCCCTGAACATGCAGATCTTCGACCATGTTCCAGAAGGCGTCAGCTTCGAAAACCTGCCGCTTTCGGTGGAACTGCAACCCGGCCAGCAGAGCCAGGTCGGCTATCGATTGCGCCCCATCAAGCGCGGCCACTTCACCTTCGAACACTGCGAAATCAACCTGCCGAGCCCCTTGGGCTTATGGTCCGACAAACGCCTGCTTAACGTGACCGACAGCACCCGCGTCTACCCCGACTTCGCCCGTCTCTACGGCGGTGAACTACTGGCGGTGGATAACTGGCTCAGCCAACTTGGCGTGCGCCAGCGCCAACGTCGTGGCCTGGGCCTGGAATTCCATCAACTGCGCGAATTCCGTGAAGGCGACAGCCTGCGCCAGATCGACTGGAAGGCCACCGCCCGCCAACGCACACCCATCGCCCGCGAGTATCAGGATGAGCGCGACCAGCAGATCATCTTCATGCTCGATTGCGGCCGACGGATGCGCAGCCAGGACGGTGAACTGGCCCATTTCGATCACGCACTCAATGCCTGTCTGTTGCTCAGCTACATCGCCCTGCGCCAAGGCGATGCAGTGGGCCTGAGCACCTTCGCCAGTGATCGAGTGCACTACCTCGCCCCGGTCAAAGGCACGGGCCAGCTCAACGTATTGCTCAACACCGTCTACGACCTCGACAGCACCCAACGCCCCGCCGACTACCAGGCTGCCGCCACGCAGCTACTGGCCCGACAGAAACGCCGTGCGCTGGTGGTGCTGGTCACCAACCTGCGCGACGAAGACGACGAAGAACTGCTGACCGCCGTCAAACGCCTGAGCAAACTGCATCGGGTGCTGGTGGCGAGTCTGCGCGAGGACTTGCTCGACGGTTTGCGGCACGCGCCGGTGCAAACCTTGCCGGAAGCGCTGACCTATTGCGGGACGGTGGATTACTTGAACGACCGGGCGCAACTCCATGAGCAGTTGAGTGCTCATGGGGTGCCGGTGGTGGATGCCCGGCCCTCAGAGTTGGGAGCCGAGTTGGTGACGCGGTATTTGGGGTGGAAGAAAGAAGGCGCTATGTAATAGCGATAATCGTAAAAGGAGCCATTTCTTAGCGATAAAAAAGGTGGCGATGTCGGGCCTCAGCAATGCAGCAAAGCTGAAGTAAGTACTTTCAATGAAAATCCGAAATACCAAATAGCTAGCAAGGAATAAATCATGGACGATAAATATCTATTCGCGTCAGTGCTAATCAAGATCAACCAGAACCAACTAGCGTTGGGTGCGGCTATAGATGAGCTCACTATCTGGGCTGAGAAGCAAGGTGCGATCAATGTCGCAGGCCACATAAGAGATGCACTAGAAACACTGGATCAAAATCAAGAGTTTATCTCGTTGGCTCTTCTCTCTGTGTCAACTGACTTCAAAGGAGAATAGGTATTCGAGTTTTGTAGTCCCTTTGCCCGAAGCGAAGAGTGATGCAGTGGAGAGACTCGCTTTGCTGTGGCCAATGGGCATGGGCATGGTCATGCCCATGCCCATGCCGACACTCACCCTGGTCCTACACGTATATACAAGAAACCGTACAACGGCTACATAATCAGTTGCTTCTGCCTACAACCTGCGGTGCCCCCGACTGACTTCGGGCGAGAGTCACCCCGATTAAGGTTCTCCTATCGCTACTCATCAGCGATCCAACAAGGAGTTAACCCAATGTCGAAGGCTACACCTGCCCCTTCCGAGCCTACGCGCTCACCCTATGCCACTTTCGATCCAAAAAAACTTCATACCGCCGCCCAAAAAGCGCTGAACCACCATCTTGCTCAAAAAAACACCAAATCGTGCTTCGCTAACGAACGCACCACCGAGGAACGCGCCATGAAGATGTTCACCGTTGTCCCTGATGCCAACCCCGAAGCCTTGACCATCGAGACCTACGAAACATTCTCGACGGTCAGCATTCTGCTACTCGACCTGGCGGAAAGTCTGGAGGACAAGCCGCGGCATCTGGCGATGGCGATTTACCGGATCAGTGAGTTGGGGTTGATGCTGGTGGAGCGGTCGCTGGATAACGAGAAGGCGATCAAGACGACGTAGAGTTCAGTCTTTTTATTTGTTGTCTGGGCTGACGCCATCGCGAGCAGGCTAGCTCCCACAGGGGATCTTCTGGGACCACAATATTTGTGGACAGCCGATACCCATGTGGGAGTGAGCCTGCTCGCGATGGCCATTGCAGATGCACCACAACACTCAGGCAGACGCCGGCATCGGCTGAAAACTGAAGTACTGCGTCAACGCCTCCACCAATTGCCCATACTCCGGCGGTGCCCGTTGCAGGCTGAACCCGGCGTCGTAATGGTGGGGGGTTTCGTCTTCGTGGCACCACAAACAACACGCCGTCAGGTCAATGACCTGCTGGCAACCGTCGCTGGCGGGGATTTTCAATCGCAGGTCAAAATCGACGCCCACCATCATGGGCAACTGGCTGATGAGCATCAGCCCGTCGGCGGACACATTGCCCAGAAAGCCGATGGGTTTGTCGGTGACGCTGTTGAACACTTTCAGAAAATACGGCAATTGATGCCGCTCGATCCGGCGGTCGGTAAACATGCGCAGTTGGCCCATCAAGGCCCTTAAGCAGGGCCGCACTAATGCTTCGGAACGTGCCTGTTTTTGCTCTTGTCGAAAAGCCTGGCGCGCTCTCCCCCTTCCCGGTGCGTCAGCCCATGACTCCGCTAACGCTTACGGCTGCCGGTTACAGGTATGACCTCGATCTAGAGACATGGCTCTAAAACCGATCCATTCGACTATAGCTCACCACCGCCGGGCGGCCAGCCTTTGCATGACAACGGCAATCAGAACTGCGTCGGGCGCACGGCTGCTGCTGCGCTGCGAGTCGGGTAATGGCCCAGGCTCTGCAAGGTTTCCAGGCGCGCGCGGGCGCGGTAGGCGTATTCGCTTTGCGGGTAGGACGCCATGATGAACTGATAAGTCTGCGCCGCATCAATGAACAGCTTCTGCCGTTCCAGGCACTGGCCGCGCATCATCGACACTTCCGGCCACACATAAGGCCGCGCACGGCTGGAGCGCTCGACTTTCGACAATTCGAGCATCACCTGCTCGCAATTGCCACGGTCGTAAGCGCTGTAGGCGAGGTTCAAATGGTGGTTCATCGACCAACGGGTGCAGCCCGTGACGCTGAGGACGCTGAGGGCAAGGGCGGCAATGGGCACGAATCGCATGGGGGATCTCCTGTCTTGAGCTCTGTATCGACCCGTGAGCAGAAATCTTCAGGAATGTTCGGTTAAAGATATAAACGAATAAGTAGTGCATATGAACAATGACTACAACTTCGGACCATAGTAGCCTCACTCAGCGCTTGAACTCAGGAGTCTTTGCATGTCCGTCCGTCGTACCAAAATCGTCGCTACCCTTGGCCCGGCCAGTAACTCGCCGGAAGTTCTCGAACAGCTGATTCTGGCTGGCCTGGACGTCGCCCGCCTGAACTTCTCCCACGGCACCCCCGACGAGCACAAGGCTCGCGCGAAGCTGGTGCGTGACCTCGCAGCCAAGCACGGCCGCTTCGTCGCCCTGCTGGGTGACCTGCAAGGCCCGAAAATCCGTATCGCCAAATTCGCCAACAAGAAGATCGAGCTGAAGATCGGTGATCAATTCACCTTTTCCACCAGCCATCCTCTGACCGAAGGCAACCAGCAAGTGGTCGGCATCGACTACCCGGACCTGGTCAAGGATTGCGGCGTCGGCGACGAGCTGCTGCTCGACGACGGTCGCGTGGTGATGCGCGTCGATACCGCCACCGCCACTGAACTGAACTGCACCGTGCTGATCGGCGGCCCACTGTCCGACCATAAAGGCATCAACCGTCGCGGCGGTGGCCTGACGGCGCCGGCCCTGACCGAGAAAGACAAGGCCGACATCAAGCTCGCCGCAGAAATGGAAGTCGACTACCTCGCGGTGTCCTTCCCGCGTGACGCCGCCGACATGGAATACGCCCGTCAACTGCGCGACGAAGCCGGCGGCACCGCCTGGCTGGTGGCGAAGATCGAACGCGCCGAAGCCGTGGCCGATGACGAAACCCTCGATGCGCTGATCCAGGCCTCCGACGCGGTGATGGTTGCCCGTGGTGACCTGGGTGTGGAAATCGGCGACGCCGAGCTGGTGGGCATTCAGAAGAAGATCATTCTGCACGCACGCCGCCACAACAAGGCTGTGATCGTGGCGACCCAGATGATGGAGTCGATGATCCAGAACCCGATGCCAACCCGCGCCGAAGTGTCCGACGTGGCCAACGCCGTGCTCGACTACACCGACGCCGTGATGCTCTCGGCAGAAAGTGCTGCCGGTCTGTACCCACTGGAAGCGGTGCAAGCGATGGCGCGCATCTGCGTCGGCGCTGAAAAGCATCCGACCAGCAAGACTTCCAGCCACCGCATCGGCAAGGTCTTCGAAAGCTGCGACCAGAGCATCGCCCTGGCCGCCATGTACACCGCCAACCACTTCCCGGGCGTGAAAGCGATCATCGCCCTCACCGAGAGTGGCTACACGCCGTTGATCATGTCGCGCATCCGTTCTTCGGTGCCGATCTACGCGTTCTCCCCACACCGCGAAACCCAGGCCCGCGCGGCCATGTTCCGTGGCGTCTACACCGTGCCGTTCGACCCGGCATCGTTGCCGCCTGAGCAAGTCAGCCAGGCCGCGATCGACGAGTTGCTCAAGCGCGGCGTCGTGGAGAAAGGCGACTGGGTCATCCTGACCAAGGGCGACAGCTACCACACCATCGGCGGCACCAACGGGATGAAAATCCTGCACGTTGGCGACAAGATGGTCTGATTGACCGGTTGCTGAAAAACAAAAGCCCCGCCATGTGAATGACGGGGCTTTTTGGTTTTTGATCCGGAAGATGTGTCGCCTGGATGGGCCTCTTCGCGGGCAAGTCGAATCGTCGCACCGCTCGCTCAGGTTATGTGAGCGCCGAAAATCCACCGTAGGAGCGAGGCTTGCCCGCGAAGGCGTCAGTCCAGTCACCGCATTATTCAATGCCGTTTGATAAAGGCCGACAACGCCGCCATCGCCTCCGGCGAACGCAACCTTTGGGTGAACAACGCGCCCTCCTCTTCGATCACTTTGCGCAGCAATTCCCGGTCCGGCGCTTTCATCAATTGCTTGCTGATCCGCACCGCTTCCGGTGGCATTGACTCAAACCGCAACGCCATCTCCCGCGCCTTGGTCAAGGCCGCTTCACCACTGCCCAACGCTTCGGTGGCGATGCCCCACTCCGCGGCCTGTTCACCGCTGAACCCTTCGCCGAGCAGCAGCAACTCCGCCGCTTTTGCGTGCCCGAGCAATCGCGGCAGGATCAGGCTGGAACCAAACTCAGGACACAACCCGAGGTTCACGAACGGCATCCGCAGCCGCGCATCACGGCTGACATACACCAGATCGCAATGCAGCAACATCGTCGTGCCGATCCCCACTGCAGCGCCCGCCACGGCGGCGATCACCGGTTTGCGGCACTCTAGCAAGTTGACCATGAAGTGAAACACCGGGCTGTCGAGGTTGCTCGGCGGTTGCTGGATGAAATCGGCGATGTCGTTGCCGGCGGTGAAGCACTCGGCGCTGCCGGTGATCAGCACGGCGTTGATTTCGGGGTCGGTGTCGGCCAGCTTCAGGGCGTCAGCCAAGTGGCTGTACATGGCGCGGGTCAGGGCGTTTTTCTTGTCGGGGCGGTTCAGGCGCAGGGTCAGCAGGCCGCGTTCGCGTTCAAGCTGGATGGCATCGGTCATGGCGAGTCTCGCGTCGTTAAACGATCAGCGCTCAACCACGGGGAACAAAGACATCCGCCAGCAGTTGGTTGCGCGGCAATCCGGCCAGGTACAAACGCCGGGCAAAGGCGTCGACACTGTCGGGGGCTCCGCAGACTAAGGCCAGGGTTTGTCGGGAAACAAGCCGCAGTTGCGCCAACACCTGTGGCAACTCGGCCGGGGTCCAGCATTCGACGCTGAGGTTTTCACGCACATCGCACATGGCTTGCAGGGGTTTGGCCAGGTAATGCTCGCTGGCGTCATGGGCGAGGTGAATGACGCGGATGGCGCCTTGGTGATCCTGACGCAACGCTTCGCGCAACACCCCGAACAACGGCCCCAATCCTGTACCGGCGGCCATCAGCCATAGCGGTCGAGTGCTCCAGTCGGGGTCGTATTGCAGCGCTCCGCCACGCAGTTCCCCGAGGCGGATCGGGTCGCCGATTTTCAGCTGACGGGCCGCGTCGCTGAATTCCCCGGGCTGGCGACAATCGAGATGAAATTCCAGAAAGCGGTCTTCTTCCGGCAGGCTCGCCAAGGAGTATGGCCGGGCCACGTTGCCCGCCCACAACACCAGATGCTGCCCGGCGCTGTAGCGTAACGGTCGTTCCGGCGTAAGGCGCAATCGCAACACACTGGCGCTCAACCAATCAACGGCAGCGACTTGCGCCGGGCGGCCGTCGACGTGTGGGTCGAAGGTGTGCACTTGCAGGTCCTCGACCACCTGACACTGACACGCCAGACGCCAACCTTGCTGACGCTGTTCGACGCTCAAGGCATCGGGACGGCTGTCACTGGGCAAGCCTTGGACGCATTGCACCAGGCACGCATGGCAACTGCCGGCGCGACAACTGTAAGGCACGGCCACGCCGTTCTGATTCAGGGCATCGAGCAGGTTGCTGCCCGGCACCACAGACCAGTGGCGCTCGCCGACCCGCAACTCAGGCATCGACGTTCTCCCACGCCGCCGCGCAACGATTGCGACCGTCGCGCTTGGCGCGGTAAAGCGCCTGATCGGCGCGCTGCAAGGCGTCGTCGAGATCGTCGCCCAGCTCCAGCAAGGTCATGCCGGCGGACAAACTGAGGTGGGCGACGTTGAGTCCGATCAGTTCGACATCGGTGAACGCGATGCGCAGCCGTTCGCAACAGGACGTCAGGCGTTCGGCGTTGCAGTCGGGCAGCAACACCACGAACTCTTCGCCGCCATAACGGGCCAGCACATCCCCCTCGCGCAGGCAGGCGGTGGCCACACCGGCAAAGGCTTGCAGTACTTGATCGCCAGCAGCGTGACCATGAACATCGTTGATACGTTTGAAGTGGTCGAGGTCGATCAGCGCCAGGCCATGCACCACGCCAGCGTCCATCGCATTCAGCTCGCGGGAGGCCAGGCGCAGGAAATGCCGGCGGTTGAACAGCCCGGTAAGTTCGTCGGTGGCGACCAGGTCTTCGAGCTGGCGCATCATCCCGCGCAGGGTGTCCTGGTGCGCCTGCAAGGCAAACCGTCGTTGCCGCATACGTTGACGCGAGGCCTGGACGTAACGGGCATAAAGCTCCAGCCACACCAAGACGATAAACAGCACGCACACCTGCAACGCGGCCAGCGCCGGGTCGTGCAACTGGAAGTGGAAGCCCTCCCACAGCGTGATCGCACTGAAACTGAAAAACACCAACAGGGTGCATCGCACAAACGCACGACGGGAAAGATGGAACAGCCCGAACAACATGATCAACAGGTAGAACACCAGGAACGCACCGCGCGCCTCATCCAGATTGGCGATCAGCCACGTCTGCCACCCCAGGCCCATCAACACTTGCGCTTCGGTCAGGCTCGGGTCGGAAAAACGCAGGTTGCAGCCGCTGTAAAACACCGCGAACAACGTCCCCTGAGTGATCACCACCAGCGCACTGCCGATGGCCACGCTGGTCAGCGGTTCATCGAAATGCCCGGTGAAAAACGCCAGCCACAGCAAGACCAAAGCCAGGGCGTAGGTGCCGGCTGCGAGGGCAAAGCGTTTGAGCAAAAGCCGTTGGATGGCGTTATGGGTCAATCGTTGACTCACCGTGCGAAAGGAGGCTGACCGAGTGTCCTACTCTACAGACCGAATGCCACTTTAGTGGGGTGTCTGATAAATGACCATTCAATTTTCGGGGCAGAAAACTGGCGTCAAAAGCATGTCCCGAAGTGGCGACAATCTTGTGGCGAGGGAGCTTGCTCCCGCTGGTCTGCGAAGCGGCCCCCTGCAGTCTTTCAGCGATGACTTGCTGGCAGGTTTTACGTCTGCTGCGCAGCCGGGTGGGACGGTGCGGAGTCCCGACAAGCTCCCTCGCCATAACAGCAGCTCTGCGAATATCCATGTGTGTCCGATATGCGACCAACGATTGACTGCCGGCGGGTGTGCCTGGAACCGAGGCGCGTTATACTGCCGCGCCTTTTTAGCGTCGCGCCAGCTGCCCCGGCGTGCCTTGTAAAGGTGCTTGCAACCGACCGATGCACCCAAGCTGCAAGCACCTTATTGAATGTTCCCGTCTTTTAGAGGAGCGCGACTCATGACCGTGATCAAGCAAGACGACCTGATTCAGAGCGTTGCCGACGCCCTGCAGTTCATTTCCTATTACCATCCCGTTGACTTCATCCAGGCGATGCACGAGGCCTATCTGCGCGAAGAATCGCCGGCAGCTCGCGATTCGATGGCGCAAATCCTGATCAACTCGCGCATGTGTGCCACCGGCCACCGCCCGATCTGCCAGGACACCGGCATCGTCACCGTCTTCGTCCGCGTGGGCATGGACGTGCGTTGGGATGGCGCCACCATGGGCCTGGACGACATGATCAACGAAGGCGTGCGCCGGGCTTACAACCTGCCGGAAAACGTCCTGCGTGCCTCGATCCTCGCCGACCCGGCGGGCGCTCGTAAAAACACCAAAGACAACACCCCGGCCGTTATCCACTACTCCATCGTTCCGGGTAACACCGTGGAAGTGGACGTGGCGGCCAAGGGCGGCGGTTCCGAGAACAAGTCGAAAATGGCCATGCTCAACCCGTCCGACTCGATCGTCGACTGGGTGCTGAAAACCGTTCCGGAAATGGGCGCCGGCTGGTGCCCACCGGGCATGCTCGGCATCGGCATCGGCGGCACCGCCGAGAAAGCCGCCGTCATGGCCAAGGAAGTGTTGATGGAGTCCATCGACATTCACGAGCTGAAAAAGCGCGGCCCGTCCAACCGTATCGAAGAGATGCGCCTGGAGCTGTTCGAGAAGGTCAACCAACTGGGCATCGGCGCCCAGGGCCTCGGTGGCCTGACCACCGTGCTCGACGTGAAGATCATGGATTACCCGACCCACGCCGCTTCGTTGCCGGTGTGCATGATCCCCAACTGCGCCGCCACCCGTCACGCGCACTTCGTGCTCGACGGTTCCGGCCCGGCCTCGCTGGAAGCGCCACCGCTGGACGCCTACCCGGAAATCGTCTGGGAAGCCGGCCCGTCGGCTCGTCGCGTCAACCTCGACACCCTGACCCCGGAAGACGTGCAGAGCTGGAAGCCGGGCGAAACCGTCCTGCTCAACGGCAAGATGCTCACCGGTCGCGATGCCGCGCACAAGCGCATGGTCGAGATGCTGAACAAGGGTGAAACCCTGCCGGTCGATCTGAAAGGTCGCTTCATCTACTACGTCGGCCCGGTTGATCCGGTGCGCGAAGAAGTGGTGGGCCCTGCCGGTCCGACCACCGCCACTCGCATGGACAAGTTCACCCGTCAGATCCTCGAGCAGACTGGCCTGCTGGGCATGATCGGCAAATCCGAGCGCGGCCCGACCGCGATCGAAGCGATCAAAGACCACAAAGCCGTTTACCTGATGGCAGTCGGCGGCGCGGCTTACCTGGTGGCCCAAGCCATCAAGAAATCCCGTGTGGTGGCGTTCGCCGAACTGGGCATGGAAGCGATCTACGAGTTCGACGTGAAAGACATGCCGGTGACCGTTGCGGTGGATAGCAAGGGCGAGTCGGTACACATCACCGGTCCTGCCATCTGGCAGAAAAAGATCAGTGAAAGCCTGGCGGTCGAAGTGCAGTAAGCGCGTCGACGACGAAATAAAAAGGCGACAGGGGCTATGCTCTTGCCGCCTTTTTTATTTGCTTTATTTATCTATGTCAAAAAGGTGGTGGATTTCAGCGTGGGAATGCTCAACACCGTCGTGATATGGTTCGCGCCCTCCGCACACTTGTGTAATCCCCGGCATGCTTGAGTCTTCTCGCTCTTTGCGCATAACTCTATACACCCTCCTTATCCTCGCCGGTGCCGCACTGGCGGCCGGTTTTGCCCTGCGTCACGCCGAACGCCAGGCGTTGGTCGAAGACGCCGCGCGGGCCAATCAGCAATTGGCGCTCTACGCCAACTCCCTGCATACCCTGATTGATCGCTACCGCGCCCTGCCCGCCGTGCTGGCGCTGGACCCGGAGTTGCGCGGCGCGCTCAATGGCCAGGTAACGACCGAACAGCAGGACGCGCTGAACCGCAAACTGGAAAAAATCAACGGTGCCGCGCAGTCCTCGACCCTGGAACTGCTCGACCGCACCGGCCTCGCCGTGGCCGCCAGCAATTGGCGTTTGCCCAGCAGTTACGTCGGCCACAACTACGGTTTTCGCCCCTACTTCAGCCAAACCCGTACCCAAGGCACCGGGCGCTTTTATGCGGTGGGCGTGACCAGCGGCATTCCGGGGTATTTCCTGTCCAGCGCGGTGACCAGCGACAGTGGCGAGTTCCTCGGGGCGATGGTGGTGAAGCTCGAGTTTCCGGAACTGGAGCGCGAATGGCGCCAGGGCAGCGACACGTTGCTGGTCAGCGATGCACGCGGCATTATTTTCATCGCCAACCAGCCGGGCTGGCGCTATCGCCTGTTGAAACCCTTGAGCGACAGCGATCGCGCCGAGCTCAAGGTCACCCGCCAATACGACAAACAACCGCTGACACCGCTGGACTATCAATCGCTGCAGCGCTTTGACGACAACAGCGATCTGACGCGGGTCGTCGGTCCGGACGGTACGGCCAATTACCTGTGGGAATCGCTGCCGCTGAGCACGGAAGGCTGGACCTTGCACCTGCTGCGCCGCCCGCAAGTCGCCTTCGAGGACAGCCGCAACGCCGCGCTCGCCGCTGCCGGGCTGTGGCTGGCGCTGGTGTTTCTGTTGCTGTTCCTCAATCAACGCTGGCGCCTGGCGAAAATGCGCCAGCGCAGCCGTGAAGAACTCGAACAACTGGTGGAAGAGCGCACCCGCGACCTGCGCACCGCTCAGGACGGTCTGGTGCAATCGGCCAAACTGGCGGCCCTCGGCCAGATGTCCGCCGCCCTCGCCCATGAAATCAATCAGCCGCTGACCGCCCAGCGCATGCAGTTGGCTACGCTGAGGCTGCTGCTCGATCACGGCCGGGTCGACGACGCCTACAAGGCGTTGAAACCGGTGGACGACATGCTGACGCGCATGGCCGCCCTCACCGGCCACCTGAAAACCTTTGCCCGTAAAAGCCCCAGCGGTTTGCGCGAACGGCTGGATTTGGCGGCGGTGGTGGACCAATCGCTGCAATTGCTCGACGCGCGCCTGCGTGATGAGCAGGTCAGCACCGTGCTGCACCTGACGCGTCCGGCGTGGGTCCGTGGCGATGCGATTCGCCTGGAACAGGTGTTGATCAACCTGCTGCGCAATGCGCTGGATGCCATGCAGGACAAACCCTGCAAACGCCTGGAAATCCGCCTCGAAGCCGACGAGCAACTCTGGCGCCTGACCGTCACCGACAACGGAGGCGGCATCGCCGAAGAACACTTGCCGAACGTGTTCGACCCGTTCTTCACCACCAAACCGGTGGGCGATGGCCTGGGCCTTGGCTTGGCGGTATCGTTTGCCATCGTTCACGAATCGGGTGGGCGCCTGAGCGCCGACAATCACGCCAACGGCGCCGTGTTCACCGTGACATTACCCATCGATCTGGAGGCCCACGGCCCATGCTGAATTCCGTGATGGTGGTCGACGACGAAAGCAGCATTCGCAGCGCCGTCGAGCAATGGCTGAGCCTGTCGGGTTTCGAGGTGCAGCTGTTCAGCCGAGCCGATGAGTGCCTGGCGCAGTTGCCAGGTCACTTCCCGGGCGTGATCCTCAGCGACGTGAGCATGCCCGGCATGACCGGCCTGGAGTTGCTGGCCGAGGTTCAGCGCCGCGATGCCGACCTGCCGGTGATTCTGCTGACCGGCCACGGCGATGTACCGATGGCGGTCGAAGCGATGCGCGATGGCGCCTATGACTTCCTCGAAAAACCCTTCAGCCCGGAAACCCTGCTGAGCAGTTTGCGCAGGGCGCTGGACAAGCGCCGGCTGGTGCTGGAAAACCGTGCCTTGCATGAGCTGGCCGACAACCGCGCAAAACTCGACGCGACGCTGCTGGGCGTGTCACGCGGTTTGCAGACCTTGCGCCGGCAGGTGCTGGATCTGGCCGCATTGCCGGTCAATGTGTTGATCCGTGGTGAAACCGGCAGCGGTAAAGAGTTGGTCGCCCGCTGCCTGCACGACTTCGGGCCGCGCGCGGACAAGCCGTTTGTGGCGCTCAATTGCGCGGCGATTCCCGAGCAGTTGTTCGAGGCGGAATTGTTCGGCCATGAGAGCGGCGCTTTTACCGGCGCCTCGGGCAAACGCATTGGCAAGCTTGAATACGCGGACGGCGGCACGCTGTTTCTCGATGAAATCGAAAGCATGCCGCTGGCCCAGCAGGTGAAGTTGCTGCGGGTGCTGCAGGAGCAGAAGCTTGAGCGACTGGGCTCCAATCAGAGCATTCGCGTGGATTTGCGGATCATCGCCGCGACCAAGCCTGATCTGCTGGATGAGGCACGGGCGGGGCGTTTTCGCGAGGACCTGGCTTATCGCTTGAATGTTGCTGAGTTGCGCCTGCCGCCCTTGCGCGAGCGGCGTGAAGACATTCCGTTGTTGTTCGAATCGTTTGCGCAGAATGCCGCCGAGCGCCTGGGCCGCACGTTTCCACCGTTGAGTGGCCCGCAGTTGAGCCATCTGCTGAGCCACGACTGGCCGGGCAATGTGCGCGAACTGGCGAACGTTGCCGAGCGTCAGGTGCTGGGGTTGGGCGAGCCGGAACCGGTCGGGATCGACCCCGGCCAGTCGCTGGCGGCGCAGGCGGAGGCGTTCGAAGCGCATTGCCTGCGCGCGGCGCTGACCCGGCACAAGGGTGACGTGAAAGCGGTGCTTGAAGAACTGCAACTGCCGCGCAGGACCTTCAATGAAAAGATGCAGCGGCATGGGTTGAGCCGGGAGATGTTCTTGTAGTGCCTGAACGGGCCTCTTCGCGGGCAAGCCTCGCTCCTACGGTATTTGTGTCGCTCGAAAATACTGCAAACGACGCAAACCCTGTAGGAGCGAGGCTTGCCCGCGAAGGGGCCAATACAAACAATACAAACCCACAACCCAGATAAGCAATTTTCCGCTCACGCCCAACCCAGCATAAGCGGATTTCCGCTCACCAAATCCCCGCAACCCCTCTAAACCAGCCTTCCTTGATCTGGCACACCTCCTGCTATAGCCCAAGCAGGCTGCGTTTCAACGCGCTCCACAAAAACAATTAAACGAAGGATCCTTCAATGGATAACTCCAACGCCCTGCCCCTCGGGTCGGCTGCCTTGCCTGCCAAAGAAAGAACCACCGCCAGTCGCATCAAGTCGATCTTCAGCGGCTCTGTCGGCAACATGGTCGAGTGGTACGACTGGTACGTCTACGCGGCCTTCTCCCTGTACTTCGCCAAGGCCTTTTTCCCCAAAGGCGACACCACCGCCCAACTGCTGAACACCGCCGCGATCTTCGCCGTGGGCTTCCTGATGCGCCCGATCGGTGGCTGGCTGATGGGCCTGTACGCTGACAAGGCCGGTCGCAAGAAAGCACTGATGGCTTCGGTGTATCTGATGTGTTTCGGCTCGCTGCTGATTGCCCTGAGCCCCGGTTATGAAACCATTGGCATCGGCGCACCGATCCTGCTGATTTTCGCCCGTTTGCTGCAAGGCCTGTCGGTCGGTGGCGAATACGGCACCTCGGCGACCTACCTTAGCGAGATGGCGACCAAGGACCGTCGCGGCTTCTACTCCAGCTTCCAGTACGTGACCCTGATTTCGGGTCAGCTCATCGCCTTGGCCGTACTGATCGTGCTGCAACAGACCCTGACCACTGAAGAACTGTACGCCTGGGGCTGGCGCATCCCGTTCGCCATCGGCGCGCTGTGTGCCGTGGTCGCGCTGTACCTGCGTCGTGGCATGGAAGAAACCGAGTCGTTCACCAAGAAAGAGAAGGCCAAGGAAAGCGCGATGCGCACCTTGATGCGCCACCCCAAGGAACTGATGACCGTGGTCGGCCTGACCATGGGCGGCACCCTGGCGTTCTACACCTACACCACGTACATGCAGAAATACCTGGTGAACACGGTCGGCATGAGCATCTCCGACTCCACCACGATTTCCGCCGCTACGCTGTTCCTGTTCATGTGCCTGCAACCGATCATCGGCGGCTTGTCGGACAAGGTTGGCCGTCGTCCGATCCTGATTGCCTTCGGTGTGCTCGGGACGCTGTTCACCGTGCCGATCCTGACCACCCTGCACACCATTCAATCCTGGTGGGGCGCGTTCTTCTTGATCATGGCGGCGCTGATCATCGTCAGCGGCTACACCTCGATCAACGCGGTGGTCAAAGCCGAACTGTTCCCGACCGAAATCCGTGCGCTGGGCGTCGGCCTGCCGTATGCGCTGACCGTGTCGATCTTCGGCGGCACCGCTGAATACATCGCGCTGTGGTTCAAGAGCATCGGCATGGAAACCGGTTACTACTGGTACGTGACGGCGTGTATTGCCGTGTCGTTGCTGGTGTACATCACCATGAAAGACACCCGCAAACATTCGCGGATCGAAACGGACTGAGTCAGCCCGCGCAATAAAAACAGGGGCAGACCTTAGCGGGTCTGCCCCTTTTTAATTGCGTCTACACATCCCCTTGTAGGAGCGAGGCTTGCCCGCGAAGGCGTAGTGTCAGCCACATCGATGCTGAATCTGAAATCGCCTTCGCGGACAAGCCTCGCTCCTACAGTGGCGTGTCGCTGGAAATAACGTGGTCGTCCTTGCACTATTGGCGCATCCCGAATGCAGCCCAGGAATTGTTTACATGCCCGACGACATCCACTTCTACGAACCCGCCAACGGCCACGGCCTGCCGCATGACCCGTTTAACGCCATCGTCGGCCCGCGCCCCATCGGCTGGATTTCCTCCCAGGATGCCAATGGCCGCTTGAACCTGGCGCCTTACAGCTTCTTCAACGCCTTCAACTACATTCCGCCGATCATCGGGTTTTCCAGCGTCGGCCGTAAAGACAGCCTGAACAACATCGAGCAGACCGGCGAATTTGCCTGGAACCTGGCCACCCGGCCACTGGCCGAGCAGATGAATCAGAGCTGCGCCATGGTCCCGCCCGAGGTCAACGAGTTCGAGCTGTCTGGCCTGACCCCGGTCGCCTCGAAAATCATTCAGGTGCCACGGGTCGCCGAAAGCCCGGTGTCCTTCGAGTGCAAGGTCACGCAGATCATTCAATTGCAGCGGGCGGACGGGAACGTGGTGCCGAGCTGGCTGATACTGGGCGAAGTGGTCGCCGTGCATATCGCCAGGTGGCTGTTGAAAGACGGGGTGTACGACACCGCCGCGGCAGAACCGATTCTGCGCGGCGGCGGGCCAGCGGATTACTTTCAGCTGGGGCCAGAGGCATTGTTCAAGATGTTCCGCCCGGGGGCGGTCAAGTGATTACCAGAGCAGGTCGGCGTCTTCTTTGACGTCTTTGAGGCGGGTCAGCTCTTTGGCGGCGGCCAGATCAGCCTCGTTGGCAGTCTTGAAGATTTGCCCTTCAAGTACTTTGTGAAAACGTGGCGCTCCGGTGCCACCGATGGCTTTGACGGCGATAGCGGCGTGGTAACCCCCCTCGCCCGGTACTACAGCGGAAACAGCTTCGAAATGATCAAAGGCTTTACGTGCCATGTCGCGGATCCTGGCTGATTGAGAATGGAGCCATTAAACCCTCAACCCGCCATTTTGTGTACCCACGACCGGGACTGCCCCCGCGCCTGGTCGGCCGACACGTCCTTGAAGGTATGAAAATCCAGGCTGTTAACCACCATCTCCTGCACCAGCTCGGCGAAAATCTCCATCGCGGGCGTGCTGAAATAGGCCGTCATCGCTTGCTGGTGCGTCCAGAAACCGGACACCAGCCACAACTCTGGATCACATTGCGAATGCTGCAGGGAAAAACTCAGACAACCCGGCGCGCTGCGGGACGGCTCGATCAAGGCGCTCAGGCGCGCACCGAGCTCCGCCGAACGCCCGGCGCGGGCACGGACAAACGCCATATGACTGACGGGGATCTGCGTAGACATGTTCAACCCTCCCAGGGAGTCGAGTGGCAGCCGGGGGACGGGCTGCGACAGGATCAAAGGTTAAGCGCGCAGGGGGAAGTGCGGTTAGTCGATTCCTGCCGGCTTTTTGCACAATCCTGCGCGGCGTTCCGATATACCTGTAACAACCTGTAAAAAATGTTCGTACCTTTGAAACAAGGCTTTCAAGCAAGTTTCCCTTGGCAGGTGCAGCCATAGAGGCACCGCTGATCCACTCCATGCAGAATCAGGCAAGCTTGAGGCAGGATGTGTCTACCGCTGCGTCTTGCACAAACTTAAGCTCGCCCCATTACCAACACCTCAGCGAGGATGCCCGGCATGTCGTCGTTCGATCACTTTCAAGCCCCGCTGGATGCCGACATGGAGAAACAGCGCGCAGAACTGGCCACGATCATCCGTCGCAACACAACGGACGATGGCACTTATGCCACAGCGGTCGGCTCGCTGTTCATGTCGCGTCACGGTAAGTCCCATGACTTTGCTCCGGTGCTGGCGCAACCGGCGTTGTGCATCATGGCCCAGGGCCGCAAAGAGGTCAGGCTGGCCGATGAATACTTCAATTACGATCCGCTGAATTACCTGGTGGTGTCGGTCTCGATGCCACTGAGCGGGCGCGTCGTGAATGTCACGTCTGAAGAACCGATCCTCGCGGTGCGACTGGATATTGATCCGGCCGAAATCACCGCGCTGATTGCCGACGCCGGCCCTTTGGGCGTACCGACCCGCCCCACCGGCCGCGGCCTGTATGTCGAACGGATTGATACGGCGATGCTCGACGCGGTGTTGCGTCTGGCGCGTTTGCTCGATACCCCGAAAGACATCGCCATGCTCGCGCCGCTGATTCGCCGGGAGATTCTTTATCGGTTATTGCGCAGTCAGCAGGGGCATCGGCTGTATGAGATTGCGATTGCCAATAGCCAGAGCCACCGCATCAGTCAGGCGATCAAGTGGCTGAACGGCAACTATGAGCAACCGCTGCGTATCGATGATCTGGCGAAGGAAGTGAACCTGAGCGTGTCGACGTTGCATCACCGGTTCAAGGCGATGACGGCGATGAGCCCGTTGCAGTATCAGAAGCAACTGCGCTTGCAGGAAGCGCGGCGGTTGATGCTGGCCGAAGGGCTGGAAGCGTCGGCGGCCGGGTATCGAGTGGGGTATGAAAGCCCGTCGCAATTCAGCCGGGAGTACAGCCGGTTGTTCGGGGCGCCGCCGTTAAGGGATTTGGCGCGGTTGCGGTTGTCCGTCTGATCTGATTTTTGTGGTGAGGCTACTGGCCCTTTCGCGAGCAAGCCCGCTCCCACAGGGGATTTGTGAACGACACAGATCCAATGTGGGAGCGGGCTTGCTCGCGAAGAGGCCAGTCCAGTCAACACACCTCTAGAGTCAGGCGCCGAGTACGCGGCAAGCCTCGGCCGGCAACGTCACCGACACCGGATTGCCAATGCTCAACCCAAACCCCTGACACGGCGTGCTAAGCGCGGTAAACGACACACCCGAACACTCCACGGTGGTTTCAATCGTCGCGCCGATATCCCGCACAAACGTCACCTTGCCCAGCAACCGATTACCCGCCGTCGCCTGCGGATGCGACAGTTGCAGGTCCTCAGGGCGAATCAGCATCTTCACCTTCTCACCGACCACAATGCTGCTGCAGATCGGCACTTCCAGCGCATCGCCACCCGGCAATCCAACCTTGCCGTTGCCCAGCGCCGTGGCCGGGAAGATGTTGCCCGAGCCGATAAAGTCCGCCACAAATTCGTTGGCCGGGTGCCGGTAGATTTCAATCGGCGAACCCACCTGCTGCACCCGATGCTCACCCAGCACCACCACGATATCGGCCATGGTCATGGCTTCGCGCTGGTCGTGGGTCACCATGATCGTGGTGATGTTCAAGCGTTGTTGCAGCTGGCGGATTTCCACCTGCATCGATTCGCGCAACTTGGCGTCGAGTGCCGACAGTGGCTCATCCAGCAGCAGGATTTTCGGCCGCGAGGCAATCGCCCGGGCAATCGCCACGCGCTGACGTTGACCGCCGGAGAGTTTGGCCACCGGGCGATCAATCATCTCGCTCAGTTGAATCAGCTCGAGCAATTCCACCACTCGCGCCTGCTGATCAGCTTTGCTGACCCCGCGCAGTTTCAGCGGATAGGCGATGTTCTCCCCCACCGTCATGTGCGGGAACAGCGCCAGGGATTGGAACACCATGCCGAAGTTGCGCTGATGCGCAGGCGTGTGGCCGATGTCTTCACCGTCCAGGCGAATCTCGCCGCCACTCAGGGTTTCAAGCCCGGCGATCATCCGCAGCAGGGTGGTTTTGCCGCAGCCCGACGGGCCGAGGAAACACACCAGTTTGCCTTCCGGCAAATGCAGGTTTACATCCTTTACCGCGCAGGCCGAGCCGTAATATTTCTCGACGTTTTCCAGAATCAGACCAGTCATGTTGCACCTCAAGAAATCAGAACGAAACGCCACCTTCACCGACCAGCTTCTCCAACGCCCAGATCAGGACGAAGTCGATCAGCACGATCAGCACGGCAAACGAAAATACGGTGGGGTCGAGCGAAGACACGGTGCGGCTGTACATCCAGATCGGCACGGTCATCACGTCGATGGTGTAGAGGAAATAGGTCACGGTGAATTCGTTGAACGAGACGATGAACGCCAGTAGCATGCCCGCCAGAATCCCCGACTTCATCAACGGCACCACCACATCGATAATCGCCCGCAGCGGTGAGGCGCCGAGCATTTGCGCGGCCTCTTCGACTTCGCTGCCGATGGAGAGCATCGCCGCCGTGCAGTTCTTGACCACGAACGGCAGGGCCAGGATCACGTGGGCAATCACCAGCCGCGACGTAGTGATGTGAAATGGCAGGCTGTCAAACACCAGCAATAACGCCAGGCCCAACACCACCATTGGAAACACCAATGGCAGCGACATCAGTTGCAGCGCCACAGCCTTGCCGCGGAACTCGCAACGGGTCAGTGCGTAAGCCGCCGGCACCGCGACAATGGTTGCAAACACCATGGTCAGGCACGCCACCATCAGGCTGGTGGTCATGGCTTGGCCCAGGCTCAGCACATCGCTGGAATCCGGCGACACAAAGGTGTTCCAGGCGGCCTTGTACCATTGCAGGCTGTAGCTGCTCGGCGGGAAGTCGAGGTTCGACGCACCGCTGAACGACATCACGATCATGGTCAGGATCGGCAACACCGCCAGCAGCAGGATGAAGCCCGACAGGATGCCGGCAAACTTGCCGGTTTCGCCGGGCAGCAGCCCATAACGTTTCTTGGTCAACGTGCTCATTGCGAAGCCTCCAGCATGCGCCGACGACGGCCAGTGATGAATTCGGACAAGGTCATGATCGCCAGCGTGGTGACAATCAGCACCACACCGGCAGCGGAGGCGGCAGGCCAGTTCATCAGCGGGGCGATCTGGTCATGGACCATCACGGCCAGCATCGGCACGCGTCGGCCACCAAGCAGCAAAGGCACCACGAAGCTGCTAGCGTTGTAGGCGAACACCAACGTCGCCCCGGTGATGATCCCCGGCATGCTCATTGGCAGCACCACCTGACGGAACACCTGGAAGCGACTCGCCCCCAGGGTGGCGGCGGCTTCTTCGTAAGTGCGGGCGACGCCGCGCATGGCGCTGGCAATCGGCAGCACGGCCAACGGGAACGCGGTTTGCACCAGGCCCATCAACACGCCGTTCTGGTTGTAGAGCAGCATGATCGGTCGCTTGATCAGGCCCAGGCCCAGCAGCGCCTGATTGAGCATGCCGCCAGGGCCGAGAATCACCAGCCAGCCATAGCTTTGCAGCAGCAGATTGACCAGCAACGGCAGCAACACCGCGGCGAGGAAGATCCGGCGCACAAACGGTGAGGTCAGCCGCGACATGGTGTAGGCCACCGGGATCGCCAGCACCACCGCGATCACCGCGCTGATCAGTGCCAGGCGCAGGGTCAGCAGCAAGGATTTGAGGTAATAGGGTTCGAGCAATTGGGCATAACTGGCCAGGCTGAACCCGGTCCACTCTGCGCCTTTGGTGCCCACGCTCATGCGCAGCACCAGCAGGCTGGCGGCAATCAACACGCCCAGAAACAGCATCGACGGCGAGAGGAAAAACCACGCACGCGCCGTCGGCGAAACACCCCGATTTGCGCGCGCGGGAACGGCGGCGACCGGATGAGTCAGAGGTTGGTGTTCCATAGCAAAGGTCTCGTCAATGGAAAGCAGCAAGACTGAGATTCGGCAAAACCTGTGGCGAGGGAGCTTGCTCCCGCTGGGCCGCGAAGCGGCCCCAATGAATAACCGCACTCGTTCAGACAGAAAGAGGTGTTCGGTTTTGTGGCTGCTACGCAGCCAAGCGGGAGCAAGCTCCCTCGCCACAATGGATCTTCAAACCGCAGAAATCAGGAAGAAAAGATTTCCGTGTAACGACGAATCCATTGGTCATGCACGGTGGCCAGGAAGGCGTTGTCGTGCATGATCGCCTTCTCGGCAATCTGCTCCGGCGTGAGGATGTACGGGCTCTTGCGCGCTTCGGCGGAGATGATCGCCTTGGCGTTGACCGGGCCGTTGTAGATGTCCTCGGCCATCTTGCCCTGCACCAGCGGGTCCAGAGAGTGGTTGATGAAGGCGTACGTCAGGTCGGTATCGCCGGGACGGTTCTTCGGCATGACCGAGAGCATCAGGTCGGTGTAGAAACCTTCCTTCATCCCGAACGTAGCGCCCAGGCCGTAGGCCGGATCACGGATCTGTTTCGGGAAGAATGCCGGCGCGTACAGGCCGCCCATGTCCAGGGAGCCGGTGCGGAACAGTTCGGCGATCTGGTTCGGGTTTTCACCCAGGGTCACCACACGATCTTTCAGCTCGGCGAGTTTCTTGAAGCCCGGCTCGATGTTGTGCTCGTCACCCCCGGCCAGTTTGGCGGCGATGATGATCAGGTCCATCGCTTCGGTCCAGTTCGGCGGCGGCAGGAAGATGTTCGGCGACAGCTCGGCGTCCCACAGGGCTGCGTAACTGTCCGGCGCTTCCTTGATGGTGCGGGTGCTGTAGACGAGGCTGTTGCACCACAGCAGGTAACCGATGCCGTGACCGTTGGCGCCGGTACGGTATTTCTCCGGAACATCGACCAGGTTGGGAATGCGGTTGAGGTCGGGTTTTTCCAACAGGTTGGCCGCGGCCAGGCCTTCGGCGCCGACGCCGGCCAGGGTGATGATGTCGTACTGCGGACGATCACCGCCGGCCTTGAGTTTGGCGACCATTTCCGAGGTGCTGCCGGTGCGGTCAGCGATGACCTTGCAGCCGTATTTGTCTTCGAAGGTGGCCGCGATGTTACGCAGTGCAGCGAGGCCGGTGTCGTCGGACCAGGTCAGCAGGCGCAGGGTTTTGCCCTGGAAGCGTGTGTCGCTGGCATTGGCCTTGACGAAGGGCAAACTCATGGCCGCCGCTGCAACCGAAGCCACGCCCACGGTTTTGATGAATTGACGTCTGTTTAGATCATGCTCGCCCATTACGGACTCCCTTTGTTTTTGTAGGTATAAGGCAGGTCGAAACTGTTGCATCCGCGCGGCCGGTTCAGCGTTATCCCTCGTATTTTCGGGGGTTTGGCTGAACCAGTGAGTTCATCCTGAGGTCGTGCAAAACACCTGACTATCGATAAAAACTCATCGAAGCCATGACACCAGCGCATGCCTCCATACGAGGCATGCGCTGACCTTTTTCGTGCCGTCAGACGGCGCGAATCACGTGTTTGATTTCCTGGAAAGCCTGCAAGCCCCACGGCCCCAATTCGCGGCCGATGCTGCTCTGTTTGTAGCCACCCCAGGCCGTCTGCGGGAAGATCACTTGCGGCGCGTTGATCCACACCAGCCCCGCCTGCAGGGCGTTGGCGACCCGGTCCGCCGCTTCGGCGTCACGGGTGACCACGCTGGCCACCAGGCCGAACTGGCTGTCGTTGGCCAGGGCAATCGCCTCGGCTTCAGAGGCGAAACTGCGCACGCAGATCACTGGCCCGAAAATCTCTTCACACCACAACGCACTGTCGAGGGGCACTTCAGTGAAAATCGTCGGCTGTAAAAAATAGCCGCGGGACAGGTCTGCGGGACGGTTGCCGCCGCAAATCAGCTTGGCGCCGGCACTCAGACCACGATCAATGTGACCGAGCACACGCTGGTATTGCGCCTGATTGACCAGCGCACCCATTTCAACGTTCGGGTCGAACGGGTCGGCCACGCGAATGGCTTCGGCGCGAGTTTTCAGTTTCGATAAAAACTCATCGGCCAGTTCATCAGCGACCAGCACGCGGCTGGTGGCGGAGCACATCTGGCCGGCGTTGAAGAAGCCGCCGCCACAGGCCACTTCCACCGCCAGTTCGATGTCAGCATCGGCGAGCACTAGCAGCGAAGATTTGCCGCCCAGTTCCAGGCTCACGC
The DNA here is from genome assembly GCF_059695705.1 of Pseudomonas sp. LBUM1669. NCBI lineage: Bacteria > Pseudomonadati > Pseudomonadota > Gammaproteobacteria > Pseudomonadales > Pseudomonadaceae > Pseudomonas > Pseudomonas sp. LBUM1669. Next base: position 4,980,149 of record NZ_CP166784.1, read on the forward strand.
CTTTCACGGTTTCCGCCGCGCGTTGCATCACCTGCACACCGACCGCGTTGCTGCCGGTGAAGGAGATTTTGGCAATGCGCGGGTCGGCCGACAAAGGCGCACCAACAGCCAGACCAGTACCGCAAACCAGGTTGAACACACCGGCCGGCAAGCCGGCCTCAGCGATGATCGCCGCCAGTTCCAGCTCGGGCAGCGGAGTGACTTCGGACGGTTTGAGCACCACGCAGCAACCGGCGGCCAACGCCGGGGCGAGTTTCCAGGCGGTGGTAACCATCGGGAAATTCCACGGCACGATCAGGCCGACCACGCCGCACGGTTCACGGCGCACACGGGCGCTGAAATCGTCGGTGGGCAGCTCGACATTGCTGTCTTGTTTGGCATCGAGGCCTTCGGCCAAACCGGCGTAATACTCGAATGTGGCGATCACGTCATCGACGTCGATAGAGGCTTCGAACAGCGGCTTGCCGTTGTTGCTCGACTGCAATTTCATCAAGTGATCGCGTCCGGCCTGCACGCCAGCGGCGATTCTGCGCAGGATCGCGCCGCGCTCGGCGCCGGTGGTTTTCGACCATTCCTTGAAGGCGTCAGTCGCGGCAGTGACGGCTTGATTGACAGACTGCTCATCGCCGCCATTCACGGTGGTCAACAGGGCTTCGGTGGCCGGGTTGATCACGCGCAGATGTTCGTTGCCGGCGGACCATCGGCCGTCGATGTACAGACCGTCCAGGGTCGTTGGAAAACTCATTTCGACACCGCCTTCATCCACGACGTCTGATCGATTTCAATCAGGGTCGGGCCCTGACGATCAGCGGCAGTACGCAGTGCACTGCGCAGCTGCTCGACACCATTGACCGCTTCGGCCGCACAGCCCAGCGCCTTGGCCACGCCGATGAAGTCCGGGGTGTAGATGTCCACGCCGACCGGCTCGATGGCGCGGTTGACCATGTATTTCTTGATCTCTTCGTAGCCCTGGTTATTCCAGAGCAGCACGATGACCGGGGTGCGCGCTTCTACCGCGCTGGCCAGTTCCGGCAGGGTGAATTGCAGGCCACCGTCACCGATCAGGCACACCACCGGAGGACGCGCACCGTTTTCAAGGCTGCCACCGAGCCAGGCGCCGATTGACGCCGGCAAGGCGTAACCGAGAGTGCCGTAACCGGTGGACGAGTTGAACCAGCGACGCGGGCGTTCCGGGTTGAACGTCAGGTTGCCGGTGTACACCGGTTGGGTCGAATCGCCGACGAACACAGCGTCCGGCAATTCGTGCAGCACGGTTTCGAGGAAGCGGGTCTGGGCCAGGGTCGGGGCGTCCCAGGTCGCGGCGAGGTCTTCGCGTAAACGTGCGGCACGGACCTGACCCCAATCGTTGCGACGCTCGGCCAGCGAGTGTTTGGACAGTTCGCCCAGCAGGGCTTGAGCGGCGTTGCGCGAGTCCGCGACCAGGGCGACTTTCGGCGGGTAATTACGCACGGTCTGGTCGGGGTCGATGTCCACGCGCAGCAGCACGCCGGGGATCTCGAAACCGCCGGCAAACGTGACGTCGTAATCGGTCTCGGCCAGTTCGGTGCCGATGGCCAATATCACGTCGGCCTCGGCCACCAGGGCACGGGTCGCAACCAGGCTCTGGGTCGAACCGATCAGCAACGGGTGGCTGGATTCGAGCATGCCTTTGGCATTGATGGTCAGGGCCACCGGCGCGTCCAGCAGTTCGGCCAACTCGGTCAACTCGGCGGCCGCATCGATGGCACCGCCACCGGCGAGAATCAGTGGACGCTTGGCGCCGGCCAGCAGCGCGGTCATGCGGCTGATGGCGCTTGGCGAGGCACCGGCGCGGTCGATGTTCACCGGGAGACTGGCGAGCAGGTCGTCGGCCTCTTCAACCAGCACGTCCAACGGAATTTCGATGTGCACCGGACGCGGACGACCGGCCTGGAACAGTGCAAACGCACGCGCCAGCACGCCCGGCAATTCCGCCGCCGACATCAGGGTGTGGGAGAACGCCGCCACGCCGCCGACCAATGCACTCTGGTTCGGCAGCTCGTGGAGCTTGCCGCGACCGCCGCCCAACTGGTTGCGCGATTGCACGCTGGAGATCACCAGCATCGGGATCGAGTCGGCGTAGGCCTGGCCCATGGCGGTGGTGATGTTGGTCATGCCTGGGCCGGTGATGATAAAGCACACACCCGGTTTGCCGCTAGTGCGTGCATAACCGTCGGCCATGAAACCGGCGCCCTGTTCGTGACGCGGCGTGACGTGGTTGATACTCGAACGGGCCAGCCCGCGATACAGCTCCACGGTATGAACCCCGGGAATGCCGAACACCTGCTCGACCCCGTAATCTTCGAGTAACTTGACCAATACTTCGCCGCACGTCGCCATGTCATTGCCCTTTTTGTTCGTTTGAGACGCCGGGCCTGCGCAGTGTTTATGATGCGTGGGCAGGTCCAGGGATGGCCTCATTGGAACGGGCGACACGTAGCCGCAACAATGGATAAAAAATCATACTAGCCATGTCCTCACGTCATACCTTGGATCCCAATGAAACGATTGCCTCCCCTGCCGGCACTGCACACTTTTCTGATCACCGCGCAGTGCTGCAACTTCACCCGGGCCGCCGAACAGCTGTACATCACCCAGGGCGCGGTGAGTCGGCAGATCGCCGGGCTGGAAGAACATTTGGGTTATGAACTGTTTATCCGTCAGGCCCGCGGCCTGGACTTGACCGTCGAAGGACGCGAATGGCTGCCACGGATCCAGCAGATTTTCGGCTTGATCGACGAGGCGGTCGAACAGATCGGCGAGAAGCGCGAAACCCTGCAACTCAAGGCCCCGACATGCGTGATGCGCTGGCTGCTGCCGCGCCTGGTGCAGTGGCAAAGGGAGCGCCCGGATGTGCCCGTGGAATTGACCACCACGGTGAAACACGGCGTGGATTTTCATCGTGAACAGTTCGATGCGGCGGTGATCTATGGCGTACCGCCGGAGACGTCACTGGCGTCCCATCGGCTGTTCGATGAGCAACTGACGCCGGTCTGCTCCCGACCGTACCTCGAAGGGCCGGTGCCGTTGCAGGCGCCGGAAGATCTGGAACAACACATGCTGTTGCATCCGACCCGCGACGAACGCGATTGGAAAGCCTGGCTGGCCAGCGCCGATGTGCGCTTGAGCAATGTCGGCAAGGGTCAGCATTTCGAAACCCTGGACCTGGCGATGTCGATGGCGTCCCAGGGCACAGGCGTGGCGATCGGGGATTGGTCGTTGATTGGCGATGACCTGAGCGCCGGGCGGCTGGTCATGCCGTTTGAATTGAAGGTGAAGACGGGGTTGGCGTATTACCTGGTGTTCCCGGAAAAACCCGGACCTTCGCCGAAATTGCGCGAGTTGTTGGGGTGGTTGGTGGAGCAGGCTCAGAGTCGCTGAAAAGCTGAAAAGCTGAAAAGCTTCGCGAGCAAGCCCGCTCCCACAGGAGAATGCATTCCAATGTGGGAGCGGGCTTGCTCGCGAATGGTTTCAGCCGCGCTATCAATACCCGACAGTGAACCGCTGACGCGAATGCTTCGGCGCTTCCACTTCATCGATCAGCGCAATCGCGTAATCGGCAAACGTGATCCAGCTGCGCCCTGCACCGCTCACCAGCAAATCGTCCTTGCCCACCCGAAACGCCCCCGTGCGTTCACCTTCGACAAACTCCGCCGACGGTGACAGGAAGGTCCAGTCCAGATCCTTTTCCTGACGCAGGTTCCCAAGAAACTTAGCCCCGGCGCTCGCCTCTGCCTTGTACTCCTCCGGAAAGCCCTTGCTGTCGATGACGCGAATGCCGTCCGGCAACAACAACGAACCCGCACCGCCCACCACCAGGAGACGCTTCACCCCGGCCTTTTTCACCGGCCCGACCACGGCGCTGGCCGGAAGGGTCGCGAAGTGCGCCGCGCTGATGACCACGTCATGGCCTTCGACGGCGGCTTGCAACGCCTCAGCATCAAGGGCATCGACGTTCCTGGTAACCACACCGGCACGCGGGCCGATCTTCGAGGTGTCGCGGGCAATGGCCGTGACGCTATGACCTCGACGCAGGGCTTCTTCCAGCAATTGGCTGCCGGCACGGCCGGTGGCACCGATGATTGCGATTTTGCTCATGACGTTCTCCAGTTGGCTTGGGTATATCTGACGTTTGCAGCGAGTGCGATCACGCAATCCTGTGGCGAGGGAGCTTGCTCCCGTTCGGCTGCGCAGCAGTCGTAAACCTGAGAATGCCCTGTGGCTGACACACTCCAGGGGAGCGCTTCGCACTGGAGCGCCAGCCCGGTCCAGCGGGAGCAAGCTCCCTCGCCACAGCTAATCCCCCCGCCACATAAACTCATTCACCCCACTTCATCTCGCCCTTGGCGACTTTCGCACTCAGCTCCAGCGAGCTCTCTTCGCCCAGGGTCGGGAAGCGCTTTTTCATCGCGGCGATCAGCGCGGCGGAGTCTTTGGCCTTGGCGGTTTCTTCGTCGAAGGCCTTGATGTAATCGGCGGTGAACTGCACGGCGGCCAACGAACGGGCGCTCTGCCCCAGGTAATGCCCCGGCACGATGGTTTTCGGTTTCAGGGTTTCGATGGCGTGCAGCGTAGCCAGCCAATCGGTGTGGGATTGCGCGGTTTGCGTGTCAGCCATCCACACGTGGATGTTTTCTGCCACGACCACCCCACCGACCACGGCCTTGAGCGACGGGATCCACACAAAGGTCCGGTCCGGCTGTTTGCCGTCCAGGCCCACCACCTGCAACTTCTGCCCTTCGAGCATCAGGCTGTCGCCCTTGAGTACGCCGGGCACAATGGTTTTGGCCGGCACGTCGGCGCCCATTTTCGGGCCCCAGAACGCCAGTTTGCCGTCAACGGTGTGCTTGATGTGATCAACGGTTGGCTGCGAGGCCAGCACTTTGGCGTTCGGGAACGCGGCGGTCAGGGTGTCGAGGCCGAAGTAGTAATCCGGGTCACCGTGGCTGATGTAGATGGTGGTCAGTTGCTTGCCGCTGGCGCGGATTTTCTCGACCACCTGTTCGGCCTGGGATTTGCCGAATTGCGCGTCGACCAGAATCGCTTCTTTCTCGCCGCTGACCAGAACCGAGGTCACCGGGAAGATCGCCTTGTCGCCCGGGTTGTACACGTCCAGGGTCAGGGTCGATGCCGCAGCAGCGTGGGCCGCGAAGCCGAGTGTGGCGGTGGCCAGCAAAATGCGCTTGAGAAAGGTGAAGCCGATCATCTGTTGCTCCGTTGTCCGAATGCCGTGTCTGGCGATGGGGACAGAGCTTAGTTGCATGACTCAGTACAAAAAATGCGATGTTTGAACATAGTTTGTTTCTGAAAGCGGGCAAATCATGGATCGTCTACAAGCAATGCGAGTGTTCGTCTCAGTGGTCGACCTCGGCAGCCAGTCGGCCGCCGCCGATCATCTGGACCTGTCACGGCCGGTGGTTTCGCGTTATCTGGCCGAGCTGGAGGATTGGGTGGGTGCGCGCCTGATGCACCGCACCACGCGCAAATTGAGCCTGACGGCTGCAGGCAGTGAAATCCTGCCTCGCTGTCGGCAGATGCTCGACCTGTCCACCGACATGCAAGCAGCGGTCAGCGAGCCGGATGAGGCGCCACGTGGCCTGTTGCGCATCAGTGTCAGCACTTCGTTCGGCCAGGCGCAACTGGCGGATGCAGTGGCCGCGTACGTCAAACGTTACCCCGGTGTCAGCATCGACATGCAGATGCTCGACCGCACGGTGAATCTGGTGGATGAACGCATCGACCTGGCGATTCGCACCAGCAACGACCTGGACCCGAACCTGATCGCCCGGCGGCTGACGGTCTGCCGCTCGGTGATCTGCGCCTCCCCCGCCTACTTGAGCGAACACCCGACGCCGCAACGGGTCGAGGACTTGAGCCAGCACAACTGCCTGACCCACTCCTATTTCGGCAAAAGCCTGTGGCATTTCGAGGAGGACGGCGAACCGGTGTCGGTGCCGGTGCAGGGCAACATCAGCGCCAATGAAGCCAGCACCTTGCTGCGCGCAACCATGGCCGGTGCGGGCGTGGCGATGCTGCCCAGTTATCAGGCGGGTGTGCATATCCACAGCGGCGAGCTGATTCGCCTGCTGCCCCACGCCGAGCCACGGCAGATGAGCGTGTACGCGGTGTACGCCTCACGCAAGCACATGCCGGCGGCGCTGCGCAGCATGCTGGATTTTCTGGTGCTCAGGTTTCCCGAAGAACCAACATGGGATATCGGCCTGTAACCGAATCAAATGTGGGAGCGGGCTTGCTCGCGAATGCTGTGTGTCAGCCAACATTGATGCCGACTGACCCACCGCTTTCGCGAGCAAGCCCGCTCCCACAGTTCGATTGGGGATACCGCTGACTATGCGCTCGACACCCTCCCACAGGGGTATCAGTGTTCTGAATGGCGGGGTAATTACGTAGACCGTGTGACTGGCAACTCACCCGCGCTGACCTATGCTGAAAGTAATACCGAAGGGTATTCGTTCAGAGGTCAACGCCATGAACACCAAAACAAGAAGATACGTCGCCATTTTCGTCACCTGCGCAGCGACGCTGGCGTTGTATGGCACCGCCGCCTGGCGTGTCGAGCAGTTGCGACAACTGCCCCGTGACTACGCGAGTTGTAACTTCGAGCGCTGCATTCCCCACAACGCGACCCTCAACGCCCTTCGGTAACGAAGGCGCTCAGGCCTCGTTATCCTGATCGGCCTTCAAGCGGTCGCGAAAAGCCTTGGGCGAGATCCCCACCCGGCGCCGGAACAGGCGTGTGAAGTTGGTTGGATCGGAAAACCCCAACACGTCAGACATTTCGTAAATGGTCATGCTGGTGTAGGTCAGCAGGCGCTTGGCTTCCAGCAACTGGCGCTCGTGCATGATCTGCAACGCCGGCTGCCCCGCCAGCTCGCGGCAGGTGCCGTTGAGGTGAGAGACAGAAATCCCCAGCCGATGCGCCAGGTCCTCGACCTTGACGTGCTGGCGGTAAGTCTCTTCCACCAACTGGATAAAACCGTTGAGGTATTCCCGGGCCCGTTGCGGACGCTGACTGGCATCACGGCGCGAAATCACCTGACGGCTGACCCACACCATGATCACGCTGACCAGCGAATGCATGAGCATTTCGCGCGCGGGCTGGTGGCCGGTGTATTCGTCTTGCAGCGCTGAAAACAGGCTGTTGAGGTAGTCGCTTTCCTGGCCCGCCGGATAACTTTCGGCTTGGGCCAGCGCGTTCACCGAGTTGCCCAGTTGCGCCTGAAGATGAGCAATCAACGGCGCGGCCAGGGTAACGACGAACCCTTCGACGTCCTCGGAGAACCGGTAACCATGCACCGATAACGGCGGCAGGATCAGGATCGCCGGTTCAGTCAGTTGCGTCTGTTTGCCTTCGATTTCAAGCTCTGCCTGACCTTTGAATACGAAGAGTAACTGGCATAAATCAGCGTGACGGTGGGGTTTGATTTCCCACTGGTGTTCGCGGCTGCGTTTGGAAATGGTTTCACAGTGCAACAAGTCAGGGGTCGGCCAGTCCAGGCTTTCACCGTAGAGCTTGAACACTGGAATCGAAGGCAGGTCAGGCTTGTTCATCACTTCAATCCAGGCCTCAGAGGGTTACGGGCGATAATCGCACCGATTGGCAGAATGTACAGGTATCGGCTCAGTTTTCACCTTCAATTGACAGACCCGCAAGGGAAAAATGCAAGCACTCGATCCATAAAAATCATTCACCGGCCGTGGTCGCGTGAAGCTTGCGAGTCATAAAAACAATGAAAACACTGAAAACCCAAATCGCCATCATTGGCGCCGGTCCCTCCGGTTTGCTGCTAGGCCAATTGCTGCATAACGCCGGAATCGACACCCTGATCCTCGAACGCCAGACCCCCGACTATGTGCTCGGCCGAATCCGCGCCGGTGTCCTCGAACAAGGCATGGTAGAGCTGTTGCGTCAGGCCGGAGTGGGTCAGCGCATGGACGCCGAAGGGCTGGTCCATGGTGGTTTCGAACTGGCCCTCGACGGCCGCCAGGTGCACATCGATCTGCAAGCCCTGACCGGTGGCAAAACCGTAATGATCTATGGCCAGACCGAAGTCACCCGCGACCTGATGGCCGCTCGTCGGGAGGCTGGCGCGCAGACGATTTATGAAGCCGGCAACGTCGAACCGCACGGGATGAAAACCGAAGAGCCGTTCGTGACGTTTGAGAAGGATGGCGAGACCTGGCGCCTCGATTGCGACTACATCGCCGGGTGCGACGGTTTCCATGGCGTGGCGCGGCAGTCGATTCCTGCCGAGTGCCTGAAGGTTTTCGAGCGGGTCTATCCGTTCGGCTGGCTCGGGATTCTCGCCGATACGCCGCCGGTCCACGACGAGTTGGTGTACGCCCGCCACGCGCGCGGTTTTGCCCTGTGCAGCATGCGCTCGGCAACCCGCACGCGTTATTACCTCCAGGTGCCGGCGGACGAGAAGGTCGAGGATTGGCCGGACCAGCGATTCTGGGATGAACTCAAGTCGCGTCTGCCTGCGGCGCTGGCCGACACCCTTGTGACCGGGCCGTCCATCGAAAAGAGCATCGCGCCGCTGCGCAGTTTCGTGGTCGAACCGATGCAGTACGGGCGGATGTTCCTGGTCGGCGACGCGGCGCACATCGTCCCGCCCACCGGCGCCAAAGGCCTGAACCTGGCGGCCAGCGACGTCAGCACCTTGTTCACTATTTTGCAGAAGGTGTACAACGAGGGGCGACTGGACTTACTGGAGAAGTATTCTGAAATCTGCCTGCGCCGGGTCTGGAAAGCCGAACGGTTTTCCTGGTGGATGACCTCGATGCTGCACCGCTTCGATGATCACGACGCCTTCAGCCAGCGCATCTGCGAGTCGGAGCTGGATTACTTCGTAAACTCCGAAGCCGGTCGAAAAACCATTGCAGAAAATTACGTCGGGCTTCCTTATGAGGCTATCGAATAGCCTGCTATCGACTTACACTGGCGAGCACCGCCGCTCGCCTTGCTTCGTGCGGGTCAATCACTGCCCGCAGGTTTTCAGCCGTGACCAATCTCCACCAGCCTGAAACGCCCAAACCGGCCATTCGCAGCGTGTTGATCGCCCTGATGCTGGCGATCTTTCTCGGCGCACTGGACCAAACCATCGTCGCCGTTTCAATGCCGGCCATCTCCGCGCAATTCAAGGACGTCAGCCTGCTGGCCTGGGTGATTTCCGGCTACATGGTGGCGATGACGGTGGCGGTGCCGATCTACGGCAAGCTCGGCGATCTGTACGGCCGGCGCAAGTTGATGCTGTTCGGCATGGGGCTGTTCACCCTCGCCTCGTTGTTCTGCGGCATGGCCCAGAGCATGGAGCAGCTGGTGCTGGCGCGGATCATTCAGGGCATCGGCGCGGGCGGGATGATTTCGGTCAGCCAGGCGATCATCGGCGACATCGTCCCGCCCCGGGAGCGCGGTCGTTATCAGGGTTATTTCAGCAGCATGTACGCCGTGGCCAGTGTCGCCGGCCCGGTGCTCGGCGGTTACATGACCGAATACCTGTCGTGGCGCTGGGTGTTTTTGATCAACCTGCCGCTGGGCCTCGGGGCCTGGCTGGTGGCCAACCGCACATTGGTGGGTTTGCCCGTGCCACAGCGCAAACCGATCATCGATTACCTCGGCACGCTGCTGATGATCATCGGTTTGACTGCCTTGCTACTGGGCATCAGCGAAGTCGGTCAGGGCCACTCATGGCGCAGCGCCGAAGTGCTGGGCCTGCTTGGGTGCGCAGTGCTGGTGCTGGCGCTGTTCGTCTGGCATGAGCGCCGGGCGCGGGAGCCGTTGCTGCCGATGCACCTGTTCGCCAACCGCAACGCGATCCTGTGCTGGTGCACGATTTTCTTCACCAGTTTCCAGGCGATCTCGCTGATCGTGCTGATGCCGCTGCGCTTCCAGAGCGTCACCGGCGCCGGGGCCGACAGCGCCGCGCTGCACCTGTTGCCGCTGGCCATGGGCTTGCCGATCGGGGCTTATTTCGCCGGACGTCGCACGTCGGTGACCGGGCGCTACAAACCGATGATCCTGACGGGGGCGGTGCTGATGCCAATTTCGATTCTCGGCATGGCCTTCAGTCCGCCTCAGGCTTTTTTGCTCAGTAGCCTCTTTATGTTGCTCAGCGGGATCGCCAGCGGCATGCAATTCCCGACGTCGTTGGTCGGCACGCAGAACTCGGTGGAACAGCGGGACATCGGCGTCGCCACCAGCACCACCAACCTGTTCCGCTCGCTGGGCGGCGCGGTGGGCGTGGCGTTGATGTCGGCGCTGCTGCTCGCATTGCTGCAGGATTCGAGCTTCGCCCACCTGGCCGGTTCGTCGACGATTGCCGAGGGCGGTTCTGGGAATGTGTTGCTGGACGGTTTGAACGCTGCGCCGGGGCAGGCGCAGAACGCCTTGCGCGCGGAGTTGCTGCTCACGTTCAGGTATTTGCTGGTGGTCAGTGCGGCGGTGTCGTTGCTGGGGTTGGCGGCGGCGGTTGCGATGCCGAACAGGGTGTTGCGGGGGCGGGAAGATAAGGTTCGATAGGGGGACCGAGTTGCCTGCATTCGCGAGCAAGCCCGCTCCCACAGGGTTCTCGGTCGTACACAAGATCTGTGAACACTGGAGATCCCTTGTGGGAGCGGGCTTGCTCGCGAAAGCGGTCTACAGGCCACGGTGAATCAAGGGCTGTAATACCCGACAGCCACCAGAAAATGCCCAACCTTTTTCAGGTAGGCATGCTTGTCTTCAACCTTTGCGGTCACCGGGTTTTTCCAGCGGTATTCGTATTCGCCGTAATCCTGTTTGGCAATCAATGCCAGGATCGGCTCGCCCACCGGTTTGCCTTCCGGGTCCTTGATCTTGCCAAAGTCGGTGTTGATCAGCCGCAGGTTGGTGCCGTGAGCCACGTAACGCTGGGTGTTCAGGTCGACCACGAAGACGTACAGGTCATCCTGCAAATACCCGCCCTTGAGGGAGTTGATCGCGGTCAGCGTGCCCTTCTCGTCCTTGGCAAGATCAGTCGCCGCTTTGTTGAGCAAGGCCATCGCCTGCTCCGCCGACGCCCGTGGCAGGTAGTAACCCACGGCCAGAATCCGCTGGCCAACACGCTGATAGAACACATGCTTGCGCTCGACCTTGCCATCGGACCAGTTCTGCCAGCGATATTCGGCCTGCTGGATGCCATTGCCCTCCGGCACGTTCAAGGCGTCCTTGAAGGCTTTCTGCAAATCCGGCCCGAGCGTTTCAGACACATCACGCCCGATCAGCGCCGAAGACGGGCCACCACTGGCGAGCATCACGCCCTTGGTATCGACCACGAAGACATAACGATCCTTATCGACAAACTCGCCCTGACGGCTGAACGCTGCGAAGGCCTTGTCGCCGTTGTCGTGGTAGTAGGCCAAGGCTTTTTCCAGCAAGGCCTTGGCGGCCTGGCTGTCATCCTTTTCCGCCGTAGTGGCCTGAACCTGCCCCAGGCACAGCAACAGCATCCCCCCCAGCACGGCCAACTTGTGCAGACCCCCCATAGCGCATCCCCTCGTTCTTGTCGGTGTTTCAAGAGCGTAGACGGCTATGGGATATGTACGAATATTCAGGAAAGCGCCGGCCATCGCGGCAAATGGGGTTTGTGTGGCGAGGGAGCTTGCTCCCGCTGGGGCGCGAAGCGGCCCCAAAACCATTCACCGCAGTTATTCAGTCAGATCGGCAGTGCCTCGTTGACGACTGCTTCGCAGCCGAACGGGAGCGAGCTCCCTCGCCACAGGATCCAGCAACCGCGCTATTGCGCCCGGGCGCGGAGTTGCTGCTGCAGATTCTGGATCTGCGCCTGAAGGGTGTTGATGTTGCGGGTGGTCTGCCCGCGGAAGGCGTCGAACTCGGCGGTATTGGTGACGCCTTGCGCGGCAGCCGGGCGGTTGTCCTGCTGGCTTTTGAGCACGATCATGTCTTGCTCCAGACGATCGATGGCGGCGCTCGGGTTGCCCTGTTTTTTCAGCGCAACGATGTCGGCGCCGAGGCTTTTGAGCTGGGCGTCGAGTTTGCTGGTGTCGTCCGGGGCATTTTTCAACGCAGCCAACTCGGTGCTCAAGGCTTTGACCTGCGCCTGCAATTGCGTGTTAGCGGTCTGGTGTTCGGTGCTCTGGGCGGTCATTTGCGCCAGGCGTTTGTCCAGATCGGTGGTTTGCGCAGTCATCAGTGCCAAGCGCTTGTCCAGATCGCTGGTCTGACCGACTACACCTTGCTGCTGCTTGCTTTGATCCTGCAGTTGGTTTTCCAGCTGCTTGATTTGCAGCTTCAGGGCTTCGCTGCCGCTGGTGACGTTGGTCTGGCTGGCGACCACCTTGCCGGAAATGTCCTGCAAGCGCCCCGCCGCGTCCTCACTGATCCGCGCGAAACTTTCCTGGGTGGCCACCAGTTGCTGTTCCATCAGAGAAATCTGCTGAAAGCTCCACCAGGCAAGGCCGGCGAACGCGAAGAACAAAGCGCCGACCAAGGCCCACAGAGGACCGGTGCTGGCACTTTTGACTTTGACCACCGGCGCCGTGCGCGAATGCACGGAGGTGCGTTTCGAGGTCGGAAAATCATCGTCATCGGGGATGTCTGCACGCAGGCTCGGGACATCATCGAAGTCGTCGTTGGCATCGTTACGCATGGACATTGAGTCAACCTTTGTGGAACGCGGTGATGGCTATAGGCGGCGAGTATAAACCCCACTGCCGCAGCGATTGACCCTCAACGCCAAACTCGGTTCAGTGCTGGCGGGTTTGTCACTGCAAAAGTCAGCGAATGTCCTGAGCTTTCCACCAGCCGCAAAATTCATCGAGGGCCGTCCAGAGACTGACTTTCGGATCGTAGTCCAGATAATGCCGGGCGCGGCTGATGTCCAGGGTGAAATTTTTGTTCATGACCTGCATGCCCAGTCGCGACAGCGTCGGCTCGGGACGGCCCGGCCACAATTTGCACACCCCTTCGTTGAGCGCGGCAACGCTGTAGGCCAGACCGTAGGAACGGTAGCGCGTCACTTGTGGGACTTCCATCTTGCGCATGACGTAATTGACCACGTCCCACAACGGCACCGGGGTACCGTTGCTAATGTTGTAGGCCTTGCCCAGCGCCGAACCGCTGGCCAGCAAGCTGCTCAGCAACGCTTCATTGAGGTTCTGCACGCTGGTGAAATCGACTTTGTTCAGGCCGTTGCCGATGATCGCCAGGCGTCCCTTGCGCTGCATCTTCAGCAGTCGCGGGAAGATGCTCATGTCACCCGCTCCTGTCACGAAGCGCGGGCGCAGGGCCAGGGTTTCGAGACCGAATTCCTGTGCACCAAAGACCTTTTGCTCGGCGAGGAATTTGGTGGCGGCGTAGGGATGCTTGAAACGTTTAGGCACTTGTTCTTCGGTCAGCCCCAGATGATCACGACCATCGAAGTAGATCGACGGCGACGACAAATGCACCAGGCGCCGGACCCGCTGTTTCAGGCAGGCCTCGACCACGTTTTCGGTGACCTGCACGTTGCCTTGATGAAAGTCCTGATAACGTCCCCATAAACCGACCGCGCCGGCGCAATGCACCACCGCTTCGACATCGGAACACAGCTCGCGCGCCAGTTCCGGGTCACTCAAGTCGCCCGGGATAAACTCGGCGCCACGGCGCACCAGGTGTTCGACGCTTTCGGCCCGGCGACCGTTGACCCGCACGTCCAGGCCCTGCTCCAGGGCGAAACGCGCAAAGCGCCCGCCAATGAAGCCGCTTGCGCCGGTGACCAGAATTTTCATGTAGAGCTCCGATGTCTTTCGTTTTGCGTAATGCGTAATGCGTAAGTCTTGACGCTGCCCGTCAGTCCAACGGCACCAGCCATTGCTTCGACGAACGCACCAATTGATCGGTCAGCAACCCCAACAGCTGACCGCCATTGCGCCAATGATGCCAGTACAGCGGCACATCGATGGGCTTATCTGGCAAAAGCTCCTGCAAGACACCCCGTTCCAGCTGCTCGCGCACCTGTAATTCGGGCACCAGACCCCAGCCAAGTCCGGCTTCGGTCAAGCGAATGAAGCCCTCAGACGATGGGCATAAATGGTGCTCGAAACCGCCATCGACACCGAGGGAGGCGAGGTAGCGATGCTGCAGGAAATCGTCCGGGCCGAACACCAGCGCCGGGGTTTTTGCCAGCAGATCCGCACGCACACCCTCAGGAAAATGCCGGGCGATAAACGCCGGGCTGGCCAGCGCGCGATAACGCATGGCACCCAACAACACGCTGCGCGCGCCAGCCACCGGGCGCTCGCTGGCGCAGATGCACGCGGCCACTTCGCCAGCGCGCATGCGTTTGAGGCCGACCGTCTGGTCTTCGACGACCAGGTCCAGCAGCAGGTGTTGCTCGGCGCAGAAATCACTGACGGCTGCGGCCCACCACGTCGCAAGGCTGTCGGCGTTCAGGGCGATGCGCAGGCGTTCCGGCAAACCCTCTTCGTCCAGCGCGGGCACCAGCGTCTGTAGATCCCGCTCAAGCAAACGCACCTGCTGGACATGGTTGAGCAGTCGCCGACCAATCTCGGTGGGCGCCGGCGGCGTCACCCGCACAAGCACCGGCTGGCCAACCCGCGCCTCCAGCAGCTTGATGCGCTGGGAAATCGCCGATTGCGACAAGCCCAACACCTGCGCGGCGCGTTCGAATCCGGCCTGCTCGACCACCGCGGCCAGAGCAGAAAGCAATTTATAGTCGAACATCAGTTTTCCTAATGAGCGATCAGCATGATTGGTTTTTCTTATACCGCGTTGCACCGGAGAATAGCCAGCAAGCACTCTTGAACAGGAACACCGACATGGCTGGCGAAACTTCATTGGCAACGCTGCTACGCAGCATGAGCCCGCAGCTCAACGACGGCGAATACGTGTTCTGCACCCTGCGCGACGGTAAGTTGCCCGCTGGCCTTGAGATCGTCGGCAGCTTTCGCGAGCAGGAAGGGCTGACCGTCATTCTCGAACGTTCCCACGCCGAGAAGGCTGGTTTCAGCTTCGACTACGTCGCAGCCTGGATCACCTTGAACGTGCACTCGGCCCTCGAAGCCGTCGGCCTGACAGCCGCCTTCGCCACAGCACTGGGCCAGGCCGGCATCAGTTGCAACGTGATCGCCGGTTACTACCACGACCATTTATTCGTCGGTCAGGCCGATGCCCAACACGCAATGCAAGTGTTGCGCGACCTGGCAGCCCACGCGGAGTAAACCCTTATGTGGCAAAGCTATGTGAACGGCCTGTTGGTGGCCGCCGGGCTGATCATGGCGATCGGCACTCAGAACGCGTTTGTGCTGGCGCAGAGCCTTCGGCGTGAACACCACCTGCCCGTGGCGGCGTTGTGCGTGACCTGCGACGCCTTGCTGGTAGCCGCCGGGGTATTCGGGCTGGCGACGGTGCTGGCGCAAAATCCGACCCTGTTGGCGGTCGCCCGCTGGGGTGGCGCAGTCTTTCTGATTTGGTATGGCAGTCAGGCACTGCGTCGGGCCTGCTCGAAACAAAGTCTGCAACAAGGTGAAAACCAGACAGTGCGTTCGCTGCGTGCGGTGATGCTCAGCGCGTTGGCGGTGACGTTGCTCAACCCGCACGTTTATCTGGATACGGTGTTGTTGATCGGCTCCCTCGGCGCGCAGCAAACCGAGCCCGGCGCTTATGTCGTGGGCGCGGCCAGTGCGTCGTTGCTGTGGTTTTTCACTTTGGCACTCGGTGCTGCATGGTTGGCGCCCTGGCTGGCTCGGCCGAGCACTTGGCGGATTCTTGATCTGTTGGTGGCGGTGATGATGTTTGCAGTGGCGTTTCAATTAATCGTCGCGCCCTGATTATTCCAAAAGGCTCTGGAACCTCTATCCCACACAGTTGTTGCGTGGTTATGCCGCACCCCCGGTGCTATGATCCGATCCGATGCGCCGCAAAGAGTACAAACTCCCCGGCGCGTGTCTGGCCGCCCGTGATCGGCCTTGCGCTCACCGCAACTGACCTGATTAGGAGAATCATCATGGCTTTCGAACTGCCGCCGCTGCCTTACGCACACGATGCCCTGCAGCCGCACATTTCCAAGGAAACTCTGGAATACCACCACGACAAGCACCACAACACCTACGTCGTGAACCTGAACAACCTGGTGCCAGGCACCGAGTTCGAAGGCAAGACCCTGGAAGAAATCGTCAAATCTTCCTCGGGCGGTATCTTCAACAACGCCGCTCAGGTTTGGAACCACACTTTCTACTGGAACTGCCTGGCGCCAAACGCTGGCGGTCAACCAACCGGCGCACTGGCTGAAGCCATCAACGCAGCCTTCGGTTCGTTCGACAAGTTCAAAGAAGAATTCAGCAAAACCTCCATCGGCACCTTCGGTTCCGGTTGGGGCTGGCTGGTGAAAAAGGCTGACGGTTCCCTGGCCCTGGCCAGCACCATCGGCGCCGGCAACCCGCTGACCAACGGCGACACCCCGCTGCTGACCTGCGACGTCTGGGAACACGCTTACTACATCGACTACCGCAACGTTCGTCCGAAATACGTCGAAGCGTTCTGGAACCTGGTCAACTGGAAATTCGTGGCTGAGCAATTTGAAGGCAAAACCTTCAAGGCTTAAGCTCGATGCCAGACAGAAAACCCGGCTATATGCCGGGTTTTTTATGGCCTGGAGAAATCAGGCTGCTTGCGGATCGACGTTATCCAAGGCTCGGTTCACCGCCAACTCAGCCAGCATGATGATCTGCTGAATTGCCAACACCGTATTGCGCTGCGGGCCAATCAGGTTCGCCGCGAAATCGCTGGCCATGACACTCGCCGAAGCCAGGGACTCGCAGGCTTGGGCCAGGAGACTTTCGGTGTCCATGTTGGGGGCGATCATGAACATCGTGCTGGGGCGACGGGTTTTTTCGAGGTATGGGGCTGGCGGGTCGAGGTAGTAATCGAGGGCGCGTTTTATGGCTTCGCGGTCTCGCAGGAGTGCTTCGGATTGGGTGTCTTCGGCGCCTGGGGTGGTGGTGTTGAAGGGTGGGTCGGGGATCAATTTGTCCATTGAATTTCTCCAGCGTTGGAGCCTCCACTTGCCGCTTCTCACACGGCAAAGAGGTGGCAGCTATGTGCGAGGTGAGAAGACCGGTTATGGACACCCGGCCGGACCGAAGTCCGCCCGCACACAGCCGCCATAACGCAAATACTGGCAGCGAGTAAGCTGGCGGCGATTATGCGTGTACAGACACTGGATGACCATAAGTTGCTGGGCTCTCACACCCGGCCGCTGAGTTTTCAGCGACAGCCAGAGGTTAGAGAGACTGCTTCCTACCCGGCAACCTGAAAAATGCGTGGGAAATCGCTGTGTTTCTTACACATCTTTCAACACACAAAATGGAACGCGGAGCGTCCCGGGCGGCATTCCCACGCGGAGCATGGGAACGATCAATCGGAGGCAACAGGAAGAGATTGGTCGGCTGTCAGGCCGCCATCGCTGGCAGGCCAGCTCCCACAATGGATCGGCGTACGCCGTCCGCTTCTCACCACTCATTAGGCCGAGCGTTAGCTCGCCTGCAGCTCTTGATCTTGATCCACCCGCCCCGTCGGGAGGCTGAGTGGAGGCGTTCATCTGGGGGGTAGGCGCGTAGCGCCGTGCGGCGAAGCCGCACACATCGAGAGGAGGTCGAAGCGAAGCCGACCGGAGGCGATGCCCCCAGATGAATGCCGGAGCGAAGGAACGCCGAGCCCAGGCGAGGGGCCGGACGTTGGGGCGAAGACCTTTGCTTCCTTTGGGGCGTTTGCCAAAGGGAGTCGCCGTAAGGGCGAAACCATAAGCAGCCGTTACCGCAGCAATGGATATGTACACAACCAACAAGAACATGGTCGGCTACCAGGCCGCCTTCGCGAGCAAGCCCGCTCCCACAATGAAATGACGTACGCCTGAAAGAGATTGGTCGGCTTTAAGGCCGCCAAGCAACCAAGCCAATCTCGGACAATGAAACCAGCATTCAGCCCCTTGCCCCCACGCCACAGCAGGCTAACATCAACAAAAGGAAAAATAGTCCCAATCCCCCTCAAGTTGAAGGACCCAACTACCGACACAGTGCTAATAGGGCAAATACTCAAAACAACAGCATTTCTGCCAAGCTGAAGGCAAAAAAACCTGAGATTGAATGTCCCTTTGACTGCCATCACGGGATTGCCAATACTCATGGCAACTTGATGCTACCCGCACGGAACAAGGAATAACCCTTTGAAGCTGGAACTCAAGAACAGCTTGTCGGTGAAGTTGCTCCGGGTCGTGCTCCTGTCGGCATTGATCGTCGGCGTAGTCTTGAGCTGCGCGCAGATTGTTTTCGATGCCTATAAAACACGCCAAGCCGTGGCCAACGATGCCGAGCGCATCCTCGACATGTTCCGCGACCCCTCCACCCAGGCCGTCTACAGCCTGGACCGGGAAATGGGCATGCAGGTCATCGAAGGCCTGTTCCAGGACGAAGCCGTGCGCCAGGCCTCCATCGGCCATCCCAACGAAGCCATGCTCGCGCAAAAGTCTCGTGAGTTGCAGCATTCCAACAGTCGCTGGCTGACCGACCTGATCCTCGGCAAGGAACGCACCTTTACCACCCAACTGGTAGGCCGCGGCCCCTACAGCGAGTATTACGGCGACCTGAGCATCACCCTCGACACCGCCACCTACGGGCAGGATTTCATCGTCAGTTCGGTCATCATCTTCATCTCTGGCGTATTGCGCGCCCTGGCCATGGGCCTGGTGCTGTACCTGGTCTACCACTGGTTGCTGACCAAACCGCTGTCGCGAATCATCGAACACCTGACCGAAATCAATCCGGACCGCCCCAGCGAACACAAGATTCCGCTGCTCAAGGGTCACGAAAAGAACGAACTGGGTATCTGGATCAGCACCGCCAACCAGTTGCTCGAATCCATCGAGCGCAACACCCACCTGCGACACGAAGCGGAAAACAGCCTGCTGCGCATGGCCCAGTACGACTTCCTCACAGGCCTGCCGAACCGCCAGCAATTACAGCAACAACTGGACAAGATCCTCGTCGACGCCGGCAAATTGCAAAGACGGGTTGCGGTGCTGGTGGTGGGCCTGGACGACTTCAAAGGCATCAACGAACAGTTCAGCTACCAGACCGGCGACCAATTGCTGCTGGCCCTGGCCGATCGCCTGCGCGCTCACAGCGGTCGCCTTGGTGCCCTCGCCCGTCTCGGTGGTGACCAGTTCGCCCTGGTCCAGGCCGATATCGAACAACCTTACGAAGCCGCCGAACTGGCGCAAAGCATTCTCGATGATCTGGAAGCGGCGTTTGCCCTCGACCATCAGGAAATCCGCCTGCGCGCGACCATCGGCATCACCCTGTTTCCCGAGGATGGCGACAGCACCGAGAAACTGCTGCAAAAAGCCGAGCAGACCATGACGCTGGCGAAAACCCGCTCGCGCAACCGTTATCAGTTCTACATCGCCAGCGTCGACACCGAGATGCGTCGCCGCCGGGAACTGGAGAAAGACCTGCGCGACGCCCTGCGGCGGGACCAGTTCTACCTCGTCTACCAACCGCAGATCAGCTACCGCGATCACCGGGTGGTGGGTGTCGAGGCCCTGATTCGATGGCAGCATCCCGAGCATGGCCTGGTGCCGCCGGACCTGTTTATCCCGTTGGCCGAGCAGAACGGCACCATCATCGCCATTGGCGAATGGGTACTGGATCAAGCGTGCAAGCAATTACGCGAATGGCACGATCAGGGTTTCCTGGACCTGCGCATGGCGGTGAACCTTTCGACCGTGCAACTGCACCACGCCGAGCTGCCGCGAGTGGTCAATAATCTGTTGCAGATGTACCGCCTTCCACCCCGCAGCCTGGAGCTGGAAGTCACCGAAACCGGCCTGATGGAAGACATCAGCACCGCCGCCCAGCACCTGTTGAGCCTGCGCCGCTCCGGCGCATTGATTGCGATCGACGACTTCGGCACCGGTTATTCGTCCTTGAGCTACCTGAAAAGCCTGCCGCTGGACAAGATCAAGATCGACAAGAGCTTCGTGCAGGACCTGCTCGATGACGACGACGATGCCACCATCGTTCGAGCGATCATCCAGTTGGGCAAGAGCCTGGGCATGCAGGTGATTGCCGAAGGCGTGGAAACCGCCGAGCAAGAGGCCTACATCATCTCCGAAGGCTGCCACGAAGGTCAGGGCTACCACTACAGCAAACCGCTGCCGGCACGGGAATTGAGCGCCTACCTGAAACAGGCCCAGCGCAGTAACGCGGCCATTTTGTAGATATCAAAAGATCGCAGCCTCGTTTCACTCGACAGCTGCTACGGGCCCGAGTGCTTCTGTAGCCGCTGTCGAGTGAAACGAGGCTGCGATCTTTTGATCCACGACACAGCTCTCGCCTGAATAAGAAATATTTCCAGCTACAACCCTTTACACATAATGCGAAAGATTTGCATTATGTCGCAGTTTCGCGCACCCGCTGCGCCATACCACCCCCTCTCGAAGCAGGATGTTCGCCATGATTCGTATGCCTCTGGCTACCGCCAGTCTGTTGGCCATCGCTATTTCCCTCGCCGGTTGTGGCGAAGGCAAAGACAAGACCGCCGTTACGCCGGCGGCGAGCACCGCTGCTGCTCCAGCTGCCGCCCCAGCTGCTACCAGCAAAGTCGACGAAGCCGCCGCCAAAGCCGTTGTCGCGCATTACGCC
This sequence comes from Pseudomonas sp. LBUM1669, assembly GCF_059695705.1. Taxonomy (NCBI): domain Bacteria; kingdom Pseudomonadati; phylum Pseudomonadota; class Gammaproteobacteria; order Pseudomonadales; family Pseudomonadaceae; genus Pseudomonas; species Pseudomonas sp. LBUM1669. Next base: position 5,000,888 of record NZ_CP166784.1, read on the forward strand.
GACATCGTCTACGCCGTTTACAGCGATGCCGAATCCACCGCGAAGACCCTGCAAACCGCCGTCGACGCCTTCCTCGCCAAGCCGAACGCCGACACCCTGAAAGCCGCCAAGGCTGCCTGGGTCGCTGCCCGCGTGCCTTACCTGCAGAGCGAAGTGTTCCGCTTCGGCAACACCATCATCGACGACTGGGAAGGTCAGGTGAACGCCTGGCCTCTGGACGAAGGCCTGATCGACTACGTCGACAAATCCTACGAGCACGCACTGGGTAACCCGGGCGCCACGGCCAACATCATCGCCAATACCCAGGTTCAAGTCGGCGAAGACAAAATCGACGTGAAAGACATCACCCCGGAAAAACTCGCCAGCCTGAACGAGCTGGGCGGTTCCGAGGCCAACGTCGCCACCGGCTACCATGCCATCGAATTCCTGCTGTGGGGCCAGGACCTGAACGGCACCGGCCCTGGCGCCGGCAACCGTCCAGCCTCCGACTACCTGGAAGGCAAAGGCGCCACCGGCGGTCACAACGATCGTCGTCGCGCTTATCTGAAGTCCGTAACCCAGCTGCTGGTCAGCGACCTGGAAGAAATGGTCGGTAACTGGAAGCCGAACGTGGCCGACAACTACCGTGCCACCCTGGAAGCGGAATCGGTTGATTCCGGCCTGCGCAAAATGCTGTTCGGCATGGGCAGCCTGTCTCTGGGCGAACTGGCGGGCGAGCGCATGAAGGTTTCCCTGGAAGCCAACTCCCCTGAAGACGAACACGATTGCTTCAGCGACAACACCCATAACTCGCAGTTTTACGATGCCAAGGGTATTCGCAACGTGTACCTGGGCGAATACACCCGCGTAGACGGCACCAAAATGACCGGCGCCAGCCTGTCGTCCCTGGTGGCCAAAGCCGACCCGGCTGCCGATACCGCGCTGAAAGCCGATCTGGCTGCCACCGAAGCCAAGATGCAGGTCATCGTCGATCACGCCAACAAGGGTGAGCACTACGACCAACTGATCGCCGCCGGTAACACCGCTGGCAACCAGATCGTGCGCGACGCAATCGCCGCCCTGGTCAAGCAGACCGGTTCGATCGAAGCCGCCGCTGGCAAACTGGGCATCAGCGACCTGAACCCGGACAACGCTGATCACGAATTCTGATCAACGCTGGCTGAGTGACTAAAGAGGCGACCTTCGGGTCGCCTTTTTCATACCACCAAACACCGCCCCGTTGGAGCGAGGCTTGCCCGCGAAGGCGGCATTACATTCAATGACAATGGTGACTAATACACCGCTTTCGCGAGCAAGCTTCGCTCCTACAGGGGATCGGGTTTGCAGGAAACCCTGCCCCACATCAACCAAACGATAATTCCTCTTATTCAAACTCCCCTGCCCTGTTAGACTTTGCGCCCTTGTTTTGCTCGTCTTGCAGGATGTCTGATGCCCTCGCTGCTTCTTCGCTTGTCCGCACTGTTTCTGGCCCTGGGCCTGAGTGCCTGCGATGACGCCCCGCGTTTTACCAAGGCCGAACCCGGTGAAGCCCGGTCCGGTGGCGCAGCGACCGTGCGCAAGACCGATCAAAATGCTTTCTCCCTGCCCTCCGCCAACCTGTCGCCGTCACGGCGCGTGGATTTCAGCGTCGGCAACAGTTTCTTCCGCAATCCTTGGGTGATCGCCCCTTCGACCACCACTGCCCGGGACGGCCTCGGTCCGTTGTTCAACACCAACGCCTGTCAGGGCTGTCACATCAAGGACGGCCGCGGTCATCCACCGACGCCCGATGCGGCGAACGCGGTATCGATGTTGGTGCGCCTGTCGATCCCGGACGCGCCGGCCTATGCCAAGGTCATCGAACAGCTCGGTGTGGTCCCGGAGCCGGTCTACGGCGGCCAGTTCCAGGACATGGCCATCCCCGGCGTGACCCCGGAGGGCAAAGTGCGCGTCGATTACACGCCCGTTCCGATTCGCTTCAAGGACGGCACTGAAATCGAGCTACGCAAACCGAGCCTGAACATCACCCAGCTGGGTTATGGCCCGATGCACCCCGACACCCGTTTCTCGGCGCGCGTTGCCCCGCCGATGATTGGCCTGGGCTTGCTCGAAGCCATCCCCGACGAAGCGATCCTGGCCAACGCAGAGGCTCAGGCCAAGGACAAAAACGGCATCGCCGGGCGGCCGAACCGGGTCTGGGACGACGTGCAACAGAAGACCGTCCTCGGCCGGTTCGGCTGGAAAGCCGGGCAACCGAACCTCAATCAACAGAACGTTCACGCGTTTTCCGGCGACATGGGCCTGACCACCAGCCTGCGCCCCTTCGACGACTGCACCGAGGCGCAAACAGCCTGCAAACAGGCGCCGACCGGCAACGGCCCGAATGGCGAGCCGGAGGTCAGCGATAACATCCTGCGCCTGGTGCTGTTCTACAGCCGTAACCTCGCCGTACCGGCCCGCCGCGACGTCAATGCACCCGAAGTGCTGGCCGGCAAGAACCTGTTTTTCCAGGCCGGATGCCAGTCCTGTCACACACCCAAATACACCACCGCCGCCAACGCCGCCGAACCTGAACTGGCCAATCAAGTGATTCGCCCTTACAGCGATCTGCTGCTGCACGACATGGGCGACGGCCTGGCCGACAACCGTACCGAATTCCAGGCCAGTGGCCGCGACTGGCGCACCCCGCCGTTGTGGGGCATCGGCCTGACGCAGGCGGTCAGTGGCCACACCCAGTTCTTGCATGACGGCCGCGCGCGCAATCTGCTCGAAGCCGTGCTCTGGCATGGCGGCGAAGCCAAAGCGTCGCAGCAACAGGTTTTGTCTTTCAATGCCGAGCAGCGCGCTGCGTTGCTGGCGTTTTTGAATTCCCTTTAATACGTATTCCATAGCGGGAGCCCGACATGTTCCGTCCCAAATTGTTGTTCACCAGCCTTGCCGCACTCGCCCTCGGCGCTTGCTCGCCACAGGACCCGCAAGCCGTCACCTCGGCCGCCATCGCCAAATCGGTGATCCTGCCGACGTACACCCGCTGGGTTGAAGCCGACCGCCAATTGGCCGTCAGCGCCCTCGCCTACTGCGAAGGTAAGGAAAACCTCGACACCGCCCGCGCCGACTTCCTGCACGCACAAAAAGCCTGGGCCGAGCTGCAACCGCTGCTAATCGGGCCGCTGGCCGAGGGCAATCGGGCCTGGCAGGTGCAATTCTGGCCGGACAAGAAAAACCTGGTCGGCCGTCAGGTCGAGCAATTGGTCACCGCGCAGCCGCAGATCGATGCCGCCGCCCTGGCCAAGTCCAGCGTCGTGGTGCAGGGCCTCTCGGCCTATGAATACATCCTGTTCGACAGTAAGCCGGACGTGGCCAACGACGCGCAAAAAGCCAAGTACTGCCCACTGTTGAAGGCGATTGGCGAGCGCCAGAAACTGCTGGCCGAAGAGATTCTGCAAAGCTGGAACAATACCGACGGCATGCTCGCGCAGATGAGCAAGTTCCCGAACCAGCGCTACGCCGACTCCCACGAAGCCATCGCCGATCTGTTGCGTGTCCAGGTCACCGCCCTCGACACCTTGAAGAAAAAACTCGGCACGCCGATGGGCCGCCAGAGCAAAGGCGTGCCGCAACCGTTCCAGGCCGATGCCTGGCGCAGCCAGTCGTCCCTGACCGGCCTGGAAGCCAGCCTCGCCGCCGCCAAAACCGTGTGGGAAGGTGTCGACAACAAAGGCCTGCGCGGCCTGTTGCCGAGCGAGCAGAAATCCTTGGCCGACAAGATCGATGCCGCTTACGCCGCGTCCCTGAAACTGTTCGCCAGCAACCAGCGCTCGCTGACCGAAATGCTCAGCGACGATGCCGGTCGCCAGCAACTCAACGACATCTACGACAGCCTCAACGTCGTCCATCGCCTGCACGAAGGCGAACTGGCCAAGGCGCTGGGCATCCAACTGGGCTTCAACGCCAACGACGGTGACTGATGAGGGCGAGTGCCATGCTGCGACGTCAGGCTCTGACTTTAGGTAGTTTGCTGCTGGGAGCAGTGACACTGGGCGGCTGGACGCTGTTCAAACAAAAGGACAAGAGCCCGCTGCTGCTTTCGGCGCGGGACGATGGCGACGGCAAGCATTACGCCGTCGGTTATCGGCTGGACGGCACCCGGGTGTTCGCCACCCAGGTCGGCCAACGCTGCCATGACATCATCAATCATCCGACGTTGCCGATCGCGCTGTTCGTGGCCCGGCGTCCGGGCACCGAGAGTTATCTGATCGACCTGCGCGACGGTACGCTTCTGCAAACCGTGACCTCGCTGCCGAACCGGCATTTCTATGGGCACGCGGTGATTCACAAGAGCGGCGACTGGCTGTATGCCACCGAGAATGACACCTCTGATCCGGGTCGCGGGTTGTTGGGTGTGTATAAGTTCGAAGGTGAGCGACTGGTGCACAGCGGCGAGATTTCCACCCACGGCATCGGCCCGCATCAGGTGTCGTGGATGCCGGATGGCGAGACCCTGGTGGTGGCCAACGGCGGCATTCGCACCGAGGCGGAGAGCCGGGTCGAGATGAACCTCAACGCCATGGAACCTAGCCTGGTGCTGATGCAACGCGACGGCACCCTGCTGAGCAAGGAAACCCTCGCCCAACAGATGAACAGCGTGCGTCATCTGGGAATCGCCAGCGATGGCACCATCGTCGCCGGCCAGCAATTCATGGGGCCGTCCCACGAGACTTCGGAGCTGTTAGCGATCAAGCGTCCCGGTCAACCGTTCGTGGCGTTCCCAGTGCCGGAGCATCAGTTGCAGGCGATGGGACATTACACCGCCAGCGTGGCGGTCCACAGTGACTTGCGCCTGGTCGCGTTGACCGCGCCGCGCGGCAACCGCTTTTTCATCTGGGACATGGACAGCGGTGAAGTGCGCCTGGATGCGCCGCTTCCCGATTGCGCCGGGGTTGGCGCCGTCGCCGATGGGTTTGTCGTGACGTCGGGTCAGGGCCGCTGCCGGTACTACGATTGCCGCCAGACAAATCTGGTTGCAAAGCCCCTGGAGCTTCCGGCGGGGCTCTGGGACAACCACCTGCACCTCATCTGACCTCTCCCTTCTCTGTTGGCGAGCTTACCTGTGGCGAGGGCGCTTGCTCCCGCTGGGCTGCGCAGCGGCCCTGAAAAATGGGACTGCTACGCAGTCCAGCGGGAGCAAGCTCCCTCGCCACAGGTTTTGTGATCGTCGTATTCCTGCCTGTAATTTCTACCAGTTGGAATCCCCCTCCGACTCGGGGTAATGTGCCCCACTGTCTCACCTGATTTTCTCCAAGGAAGTGGAAATATGCTGCGTCGCCGCATGCTGATCATGTTGGGTGTTGTTCTGCTGATCGTGCTGGTCCTGGCCGGTTATAAAGCCTTCTCCATCTACACGATGATTCAAGGCTTTTCCGCGCCGAAACCGCCGATCAGTGTCGCCGCGACCACTGCCATCGAACGTCCGTGGCAAGCTCGCCTGCCGTCCGTCGGCACGCTCAAGGCGCTGCAAGGCGTGGACCTGAGTCTGGAGACCGACGGCACCGTCATCGACTTGCAGTTCGAGTCAGGCCAGAAGGTCAAGGCCGGTCAACCCCTCCTGCGTCTCGACAGCGCCGTGGAAAGTGCCTTGCTTGAAACTGCTCAGGCCGACCTCGGGCTGGCCCAACTCGATTACGGTCGTGGTAGCCAACTGGTTGGCAGCCAGGCCATTTCCAAAGGCGAATTCGACCGCCTCTCGGCGGTACAAAAAAAGAGCAAGGCCACGGTCAACCAACTCAAGGCGGCGCTCGGCAAAAAAAGCATCGTCGCGCCTTTCAGCGGGACCATCGGTATTCGCCAGGTGGACGTCGGCGACTACGTGGCCAGCGGCACCATGATCGCCACCCTGCAAGACCTCAGCAGCCTCTACGTCGACTTCTTCGTACCCGAGCAGTCGATACCGAAGATCGGCATCGGCCAGTCGGTGCAGATCATTGTCTCGGCCTACCCGACACAAACCTTCCCCGGCACGATCAGCGCAATCAACCCTAAAGTCGAAAACAGCACCCGCAATGTTCAGGTCCGCGCGACCCTTGCCAACCCCGATGGCAAACTGCTGCCGGGCATGTTCGCCAGCCTGCAGGTGATGCTGCCCGACCCGCAGCCGCGCATCGTCGTGCCGGAAAGCGCGATCACTTACACGCTATACGGCAACTCGCTGTATGTCGTCGCGCAGAAAAAAGCCGAAGATGGCAGCGTTGAAAAGGACGATAAGGGCCAGCCGATCCTGATCGCCGAACGGCGCTTCATCGAAACCGGCGAACGCCGCGATGGGCAAGTGATGATCACCAAAGGTGTGCAGAACGGCGAAAAAGTGGTCACGGCCGGCCAGATCAAACTGGACAACGGCGCACAAATTGCCATCAGCGACGACAAGACCCTGACCGATAAGAACAGTCAGCCACGTACTGACTGATCAAGGAATCCTCATGGCTTTTACCGACCCGTTCATCCGCCGCCCGGTGCTCGCCACCGTGGTCAGCCTATTGATTGTGCTGCTGGGCTTCCAGGCCTGGAGCAAGCTGCCGCTGCGCCAATACCCGCAAATGGAAAACGCCCTGATCACGGTGACCACCGCGTACCCCGGGGCCAATGCCGAAACCATTCAGGGTTACATCACCCAACCGATGCAGCAAAGCCTGGCCAGCGCCGAGGGCATTGACTACATGACCTCGGTCAGTCGCCAGAACTTCTCGGTGATTTCGATCTACGCGCGCATCGGTTCCAACAGCGATCGCTTGTTCACCGAGCTGCTGGCCAAGGCCAACGAGGTGAAAAACCAGCTGCCTCAGGATGCCGAAGACCCGGTGCTGAGCAAGGAAGCCGCCGACGCCTCGGCACTCATGTACATCAGTTTCTTCAGCAAGGAACTGAGCAACCCGCAGATTACCGACTACCTGTCACGCGTCATCCAGCCAAAACTGGCGACCCTGCCGGGCATGGCTGAAGCCGAGATTCTCGGCAACCAGGTGTTCGCCATGCGTCTGTGGCTGGACCCGATGAAGCTGGCCGGGTTCGGCCTGAGCGCCAGCGACGTGACCAACGCGGTGCGCCAGTACAACTTCCTCTCCGCCGCCGGTGAAGTGAAAGGCGAGTACGTCGTCACCAGCATCAACGCCAACACCGAGCTGAAATCCGCCGAAGCGTTCGCCGCGATTCCGCTCAAGGTCGATGGCGACAGTCGCGTGCTGCTCAGCGATGTGGCGCGGGTTGAGATGGGCGCGGAAAACTACGACTCGATCAGTTCGTTCGGTGGCACTCCTTCGGTGTACATCGGCATCAAGGCCACGCCGGGCGCCAACCCGCTGGACGTGATCAAGGAAGTGCGCAAGATCATGCCGGAGCTGGAAGCCCAGCTGCCGCCAAACCTGAAGGGTGAAATCGCCTACGACGCTACGCTGTTCATCCAGGCCTCGATTGACGAAGTGGTGAAAACCCTCTTCGAAGCCGTGCTGATCGTGATCGTGGTGGTGTTTCTGTTTCTCGGGGCGCTGCGTTCGGTGGTGATCCCGGTGGTGACCATTCCGCTGTCGATGATCGGCGTGATGTTCTTCATGCAGATGATGGGCTACTCGATCAACCTGCTGACCCTGCTGGCGATGGTGCTGGCGATCGGGCTGGTCGTGGACGATGCCATTGTGGTGGTGGAGAACATTCACCGACACATCGAGGAAGGCAAGACGCCGCTGGATGCGGCCATCGAAGGCGCCCGGGAAATCGCCATGCCGGTGGTCTCGATGACCATCACCCTCGCGGCGGTCTATGCGCCCATCGGTTTCCTGACCGGGCTCACGGGAGCGCTGTTCAAGGAGTTCGCCCTGACGCTGGCCGGCGCAGTGGTGATCTCCGGCGTGGTCGCGCTGACCCTGTCACCGATGATGTGCGCCCTGCTCCTGCGCCATGATGAAAACCCCAGCGGCCTGGCCCATCGCCTGGACCTGATTTTTGAAGGCCTCAAGCGCCGATACCAAAGCATGCTCCACGGCACCCTCAACACCCGGCCGGTGGTGCTGGTGTTTGCGGTGATCGTGTTGTGCCTGATCCCGGTGCTGCTCAAGTTCACCAAGTCGGAACTGGCGCCCGATGAAGATCAGGGCATCATTTTCATGCTGGCCAACGCCCCGCAACCGGCCAACCTCGATTACCTGAACACTTACACCGACGAATTCATCACGATCTTCAAGGAGTTTCCCGAGTACTACTCCTCGTTCCAGATCAATGGATTCAACGGCGTGCAATCGGGGATTGGCGGTTTCCTGCTCAAACCGTGGAACGAACGGGACCGCACGCAAATGGCCATCCTGCCCGAGGTCCAGCGCAAACTGGAGGGCATTTCCGGGCTGCAGGTCTTCGGCTTCAACCTGCCCTCCTTGCCCGGCACGGGTGAAGGGTTGCCATTTCAGTTCGTCATCAACACGGCCAACGATTACAAGGCGCTGCTGCAAGTGATGGATCGGGTGAAAAAACGGGCGATGGAGTCCGGAAAGTTCGCCTTCGTCGACGTCGACCTGGCCTTCGACAAACCCGAAGTCGTCGTGGACATTGATCGCGCCAAGGCCGCGCAGATGGGCGTGTCCATGCAGGACCTGGGTGGAACACTGGCCACGTTGCTGGGTCAGGCGGAAATCAACCGTTTCACCATTGAAGGCCGTAGCTACAAAGTCATCGCTCAGGTCGAACGACCTTTCCGGGACAACCCGGACTGGTTGAACAACTATTACGTGAAAAACACCCAAGGCGAACTGCTGGCCCTGTCGACCCTGATCACCGTCACCGACCGGGCGCGTCCACGGCAGTTGAACCAGTTCCAGCAGCTCAACTCGGCCATCCTGTCGGGGGTGCCGCTGGTCAGCATGGGTGAAGCCATCGACGCCGTGCGCCAGATCACGCTGGAAGAAGCACCGGCAGGTTTTGCCATCGATTACGCCGGTGCGTCGCGGCAATATGTTCAGGAAGGCAGCGCGCTATGGGTGACCTTCGCCCTGGCGCTGGCGATCATTTTCCTGGTGCTGGCAGCCCAGTTCGAAAGTTTCCGTGATCCGCTGGTGATTCTGGTGACGGTGCCACTGTCGATCTGCGGCGCTTTGATTCCGCTGTTCCTGGGTTGGTCGAGCATGAACATTTATACCCAGGTGGGCCTGGTGACCTTGATCGGGCTGATCACCAAGCACGGCATCCTGATCGTCGAGTTCGCCAACCAGTTGCGCAAGGAGAAAGGCCTGACACCTCGTGAGGCTGTGGAGGAAGCGGCGGCAATTCGATTGCGTCCGGTGTTGATGACCACGGCGGCGATGGTGTTCGGCATGGTGCCGTTGATCATCGCCACGGGCGCGGGCGCGGTCAGCCGGTTTGATATCGGCATGGTGATCGCAACCGGGATGTCGATCGGGACGTTGTTTACGCTGTTCGTGTTGCCGTGCATCTACACCCTGCTAGCCAAACCCGACGCAAAAGAACATCCCTAACCCTGTGGGAGCGGGCTTGCTCGCGAATGCGGTGTATCAGTCAATTTATCCATTGACTGACACACCGCATTCGCGAGCAAGCCCGCTCCCACATTGGCCTGGTGCAAGGCTTGAAGTTCAGGCACAAAAAAAGGCCTCGCATTTGCGAGGCCTTTTATTTTGGCTTCAATCTGTTCAACTCTGCGGCCTCATTCCTTGAGAAAGTCCGAACATGAACAGCAATAAATCATGATCGGGTTGGGATGCCACGGAGGCCTTGGCTACCCGTGGCAACGGACAGTGAGCATCTGCGCTCACTGAACTGAGGACTTGCGTGCGGGGCTGCTCCCACGCCGCCACCGCCAATGAAGCAACTGCCAAGGCTCCTATCAGAAACACACCTCGTGCAATTTCTAGTTTCATTGCTATAAACCTTTGATAGCGCTGCCAAACGCCGTCTCATAAAAGTAGACGAGTTTGCGCCAGTCCGCCGTGCTGAACGACGAGTGGCGACGCAGCTGCTTCAGGTCATGAGCCGCCGCACGATAGGCGGTCAGGCGTTGCCGGCACTTCTCCAGATCGATCAAGGCAATCTCGACCTTGGCCGACTCGCCTTCACCGGTAACCCGCACGAAAACGTGCTTGATGTAGATGCAGCTGTGCTGCCAACGACCCTTGTGCATGCGGGCCAGGTTCTCGGCCAGGTCCTTCAACACGCGGTCATGCACCGCTTCGCCGTGACGCTCGCGACCGCCACCGGCGTACCAGTGCTCGATTTCCTCAAAGCCGTCCAGCGACTTGGTCACCAGCAATGCGCGCCATTTGTGCACGGGGTCGCGCTGTGCGCCGCAGAAAACGATTTCCGGAACTCTCACGCCAAGCAATTGCAGGCCAATGAGCGCGTCACGCTCGCGCAATACCGTCGGGCGGCCGAACGGATGCAGCCAGCTGCGATAGATATGCCCGGTCTGCCGCTTGGCATAAAGCAGTTGACCATCGCTGCCCATGACACGCTGCACGCCACTTTCTCCACCGCGACGGACATTCGGTTCTTCTACCCATTCACCGCGCTGATTCCAGAAATAGTCGAAGCGGTCCTGAGAAGCGACGTCCGTTTCTGCTGCACATTGCACTGCCATCCTGTTACCTCTTACGTAATACGTAAACTCGCCACATGGCATAGAGCGGTAAAAAGTCCAGTTGTTCCTGAATACGGAACCCTGCTTGTTCAAACTCTTTTTCTACCGTGGCAGCCGGTAACACAAACCGATTTTGGTAGCCTTCCTGCCCACGCCGTTTCTCTGAGCGCTTGCGTTTCCAGGCCTTGAAATTACCGTCGACCCACAACGAAAGGATCACGCTGTCACGCGTGACGCGTTCAAATTCGCGCAGAATGGCCAGTCGATGCTCGGCTTCACCGATGTGATGAAGCAAACGCATGCAGAAAATGCTGTCGACGGCGTTGTCAGGCAAGGCAATGTCGAATGCCGAAGTGTGCAAGGGTTGTACCCGTTTGACCACGTCGGCAGGTTGCGCCTGGGTGGCAATCTTCAACATTGACTCGGAGTTGTCGGCCCCGATGATGGCGCGATTGGCTTTTTCCGCCAGCATTGGCCAAAAACGCCCTGCCCCACACGGCAAATCGAGGACCAGCCCTGGCTCACCGACCAGCTTCAGGGCCTTTCGCGCCAACTGCACGTCACGCCAGTGGGAAAGTTTACGGCCGAGGCCATCCTGGTGCTTCTGCAAATACCTTTGAGCGTGTTGGTCGTCGTACTTTTCGGAAAAATCGAGTTTGATCGGGCCGTCCATCATTCAGGTCTCCTTAACTTCTGATACCAAGCACCATAGGTAGCGTAGTGTCAGCGTCAGGTCATACCTTTGTGAAAAAATTGTTAAGGAAATGCTCAATCATTACAAGATTTTTCAGGTTGACCGCCATGGCTCGGAGCCCCGTCGGTTAAAGCAACCGCTAACTTTGGCCCAATTCCACCTGAAAACGACAGCCATTAGGTTCCATATTGGTCAGGCTGACGCTCCAGCCCTGGTTCTCGCAGATCCGCTGCACCAGTGACAGCCCAAGCCCCAGGCCCTCGCCGCGCTTTTCGCTGCCACGCACGAAAGGTTCGAACATTGCCTCGCGTTTTTCCTCGGGAATGCCCACACCGCTGTCCTCGACCGTGAAACCCGTGGCCGTGAGGGTCAAGCGGATAAACCCGCGTTCGGTGTAATGCAGTGCGTTACGCAACAGGTTGCCCATGACGGCGTGCAAAAGGGTTGCATTGTAGCAAGTGCCTAGCGGATTGCCCTGCTCGAAGATCAGGCTCAGCCCTTTGGCTTCAATAGGTTCGCGCCACTGGTTGAGCAGCCCATCGGCGACCTGGCTCAGCGTCTGCTGCGGCGCCATGCTGGCGTCTTCACGCTGGGCCCGGGCCAACATCAGGAATGTCTGCACCAACTCGCGCATCTCTGCGCACGCACGGGCAATTCGCTCGACCTGGGCACGGCCGCGCTGGTCGATACCGGGGTTTTCCAACAGCAGTTCACAGGAACTGGCCAGCACCATCAACGGCGTGCGCAATTCGTGGCTGACGTCACTGGTAAACAATCGCTCACGGGTCAACGCCTGGCGCAAACGCCCAAGGGTGGCGTCGAAGGCAACGGCCAACTCGCCCACCTCGTCAGCGGCATAATCCGGCGCCAAAGGCGGCGCCAGACCCAGCAATTGATCGCGATGTCGCACTTGGCGGGCCAGTCGCACCACTGGCGCCATCACCTTGCGCGCCAGAATCCAGCCGAGAAAGACCGCCAGCGCCAGGCTCAGCACGAAGCCCACCAGCACCACCGCAAACAGCACCCGCTCACGCTCTTCGAAATCGCTTTGGTCCTGAAGCAATACGTAATGCCGGCCATCAACGACTTCGACCATCGCGTGATACGACAGCTGCTCTCGAAAGACCTCGTGGAATCCGGAGTCCAAGTGCCGCAAATCCTTGGGCAGCTCGAAGTCCCCCGGCCCACCACTGAAATAAAACAGCTGGTCCGGCTCGGGGCGATGGCTCCAGTCAGAGACGCTGTCCATCAGCAGGAGCCGTTGCAAATCACCGCCCAGCCCGGCCGAAATCAGCTTTTCTTCGACCAGGTGCACGGTCGCCACAATGCCCATGGCGAAGGCGCCTGCCACCAGTGCGCTCATCAGCGCAAAGGCGATGATGATCCGCTGGGCAAGGCTCTGCTTAAACTCCATCGCGACCCTCGGCCAAGCGATAACCCACACCGTGCACGGTTTGCAACAAGGGCTTGGCGAAGGGCTTGTCGATCACCTGACGCAATTGATGGACGTGGCTGCGCAAACTGTCGCTGTCCGGGCAGTCATCGCCCCAGAGGGCTTCTTCGAGAATTTCGCGGCGCAGAACATGCGGGCTTTTCTGCATCAGCACGGCCAGCAACTTCAGGCCGACCGGGTTGAGTTTGAGCAGACGACCTTCGCGGGTCACTTCCAGGGTGTCGAGGTCGTAGCTCAAATCACCCACCTGCAAGGCGCGTCGACCGCCACCCTGGGCACGACGCATGACCGCCTCGATACGCGCCGCCAGTTCGGAAAGGGCGAACGGTTTGATCAGGTAGTCATCGGCACCGGACTTGAAGCCCTGCAGCCGGTCATCCAGCTGATCGCGCGCGGTGAGCATGATCACCGGTGTGTCACGGCGGGCGTCTTCGCGCAGGCGTTTGCACAGCGTATAGCCGTCAATGCCGGGCAACATGATGTCGAGCACGATCAAGTCATAGTGCTCGGTGGCCGCCAGGTGCAGGCCTGACAAACCGTCCTGCGCGCAATCCACGGTGTAGCCTTTGAGCCCCAGGTAATCGGCAAGATTGGCCAGGATATCGCGGTTGTCTTCAACCAATAGAATTCGCATGGGCACCTCCTCCGCACACAGTAACGGCCGTCATGGCCCGCGCAGCTTAAGGCCAAGTGTGGCTCAGGGCTAGGGCTGCGTGCAGTTGTCAATCCGATAGAAAAACCTATGACGGCTTAACAAGTTTTTCACTATCGATTCACACGCTGACAACAGCGCCGGGCTCAGACTCCGCGCGGATGCGCTCTCCAGACCCCTTTACCGACCAAGGAACTGCCATGGCTTCGACCGCCGCCCGCCCCGCTTCCAGACCGCTCAACTTTTGGGTGTGCCTGGGTGTGCCCGCTATCACAGCGATCATTTTGCTGCTGCTCGAACTGACGTCCCTGGACATGGACCTGGCCAAACTGTTCTACGACCCGGTCGCCGGGGATTTCATCGGGCGCCACAGTTACTTTCTTGAAAACATTCTGCATGACCGCGCCAAGCAGGTGGTCATCGCGTTTTCGGTGTTTGCGATCATCGGCTTTATCGGCTCGTTTTTCATCGCCAGGCTCAAGCCGTTCAAACGCGAACTGGGTTGTCTGGTGATGTCGCTGGCACTTGCGACCTCGTTCGTGACCCCGGTCAAAGCGGTGACGGCGGTGCAATGCCCGTGGAGCCTCGAGCAATTCGGCGGTCACGAAACCTATAGCGAACTGCTCAGTCCGCGTCCGCCCACCGATAAGCCTGGCCGTTGCTGGCCCGGGGGTCATGCGGCGACCGGGTTTACCTTGTTCGCGCTGTTTTTTGCGTTGCGTGACCGTCGTCCGCGCCTGGCTCGCCAGGCATTTGTGTTTGCGTTTGCATTGGGGACGGTGTTTTCGGTGAGCCGGATGATGCAGGGGGCGCACTTCTTTTCACATAACGTGTGGACGGCGATTTTTTGCTGGCTGATTTGTCTGGGGTCTTACTACTACATCCTGTATCGACCGGCTTCCAAGGCTGAAAAGGTCATCAAAGCAGACCCCGTCAGCGCCTGAGCTGACGCCTTCGCGGGCAAGCCTCGCTCCTACAGGGATTTCGCTGGACCTGTAGAAGCGAGGCTTGCCCGCGAAGAGGCCATCAAAAACCACACCACTTTATGCCGCGCAATAAAAAACCCCGCAGGCTCATCGCCGGCGGGGTTTTTTCGTACAGGGTAAGGCTGGCTTACATCATGCCGCCCATGCCGCCCATACCGCCCATGTCTGGCATGCCGCCGCCAGCTGGGCCGTCTTCCTTGATCTCGGCGATCATGGCTTCGGTCGTGATCATCAGGCTGGCGATAGAAGCCGCTGCCTGCAGAGCCGAACGAGTCACTTTAGCCGGGTCCAAGATACCCATTTCGATCATGTCGCCGTATTCGCCGGTAGCAGCGTTGTAACCGTAGTTACCCGAACCCTGCTTGACCTTGTCGACCACAACGCTTGGCTCGTCGCCGGAGTTGGCAACGATCTGGCGCAGTGGCGCTTCAACAGCGCGACGCAGCAACTGGATACCAACGTCCTGATCGGCGTTGTCGCCTTTCAGTTCGGAGATAGCCTGCAGAGCGCGAACCAGTGCCACGCCGCCGCCAGGTACCACGCCTTCTTCAACGGCTGCACGGGTAGCGTGCAGGGCGTCTTCAACGCGGGCTTTCTTCTCTTTCATTTCAACTTCGGAACCCGCGCCAACCTTGATCACTGCAACGCCGCCGGACAGCTTGGCCAGACGCTCTTGCAGTTTTTCACGGTCGTAGTCGGACGAAGTGTCAGCCACTTGCTGACGGATCTGCAGAACGCGAGCCTGGATATCAGCTTCAACGCCGGCGCCGTCGATCACGGTGGTGTTTTCTTTGGACAGGATCACGCGCTTGGCATTACCCAGGTGTTCCAGGGTCGTGCTTTCCAGGCTCAGACCGATCTCTTCGGAGATAACGGTACCGCCAGTCAGAACAGCGATGTCCTGCAGCATGGCCTTGCGACGGTCGCCGAAGCCTGGAGCCTTGACGGCTGCAACTTTGACGATGCCACGCATGTTGTTCACAACCAGAGTCGCCAGGGCTTCGCCTTCAACGTCTTCGGCCACGATCAGCAGTGGACGGCCGGCTTTGGCAACGGCTTCCAGTACTGGCAGCATTTCGCGGATGTTCGAGATCTTTTTGTCGACCAGCAGGATCAGCGGACCGTCGAGCTCGGCAGTCATGGTCTCTGGCTTGTTGACGAAGTACGGGGACAGGTAGCCACGGTCGAACTGCATGCCTTCAACAACCGACAGTTCGTTTTCCAGGCCCGAGCCTTCTTCAACGGTGATCACGCCTTCTTTGCCGACTTTTTCCATGGCTTCGGCAATGATGTCGCCGATGGAGCTGTCGGAGTTGGCCGAGATGGTGCCTACCTGAGCGATGGCCTTGGTGTCAGCGCAAGGCTTGGACAGGGCTTTCAGCTCTTTGACAATGGCGATGGTCGCTTTGTCGATGCCGCGCTTCAGGTCCATCGGGTTCATGCCGGCAGCGACGGCTTTGAGGCCTTCGTTGACAATCGATTGAGCCAGAACGGTAGCGGTGGTGGTGCCGTCGCCTGCGTCATCGTTGGCACGGGAGGCAACGTCTTTGACCAGCTGCGCGCCCATGTTTTCGAAGCGATCTTTCAGCTCGATTTCTTTGGCAACGGACACGCCGTCCTTGGTGATGGTCGGAGCGCCGAAGCTCTTCTCGATGATCACGTTACGGCCTTTAGGGCCCAGGGTCGCTTTTACTGCGTCAGCCAGGACGTTGACACCGGCGAGCATTTTCTTACGGGCGGAATCGCCGAATTTAACTTCTTTAGCAGCCATGATCGATATTCCTTAAATACTTTGTAGTAGCGGGAAAATGAGCGGGGAATCAGCCTTCGACAACGGCGAGGATTTCGCTCTCGCCGATGACCAGCAGGTCTTCGCCGTCAACTTTCACAGTGTTGCTGCCGGAGTAAGGGCCGAACACAACCTTGTCACCCACTTTCACGGACAGCGCACGCACTTCACCGTTGTCCAGAACTTTGCCCGGGCCTACAGCGAGGACTTCGCCCTGGTTTGGCTTTTCAGCAGCCGAACCTGGCAGGACGATACCGCCAGCGGTTTTCTTTTCTTCTTCGCTGCGACGGACGACGACGCGGTCATGCAGAGGACGAAGCTTCATTGTCGATCTCTCCTAATTGTGGTTTTCATCGGCCGGTGTATTCCCGGCGGGTTTAACAAATCCGGCGGTGCCGGGTGCGGTTCGTCAAGCGAACCGCGGAAGTCTGTCTGGCGTGATCGCCAGAAACCTTGCGGTGACCGTTACATAAGGGCGCATAAGCTTATTACAAGGGCGGGGATCGAAATTTTTTGCATCAATGCCCCGAAAACGAACACGGCACCCGAAGGTGCCGTGCAGCTGAAACGCTTTACTTGGAATCGCGGTGTTCGAACTCGCCTTCGATCACATTAGGCTCGCGGCCCAGCGGCTGCTGCGGAGCAGGACCGCCACGTGGTTGAAGATCATCGGCAAACGCCCGCTGACGGATCGCCGCCTCTTCAGCGCGCTGGCGCATTTTATTGGCCAGCAGTCGACGGGAGATCGGCAGCAGCATGATCAGACCCAGCACGTCCGTGACGAAGCCCGGCAGAATCAACAGACCGCCCGCCAGCGCCAGCATCAAACCTTCAAGCATGGTCTGCGCTGGCAGCTCGCCGCGGTTCAGGCTTTCACGCGCACGCAGCGCAGTGGCCAGACCGGCGATACGCAGCACGAACACGCCGAGCATCGAGCCGAGAATGATCAGCAGCAGGGCCGGGAAAAACCCGATGGCCCCGCTGACCTTGACGAATACGAACAGCTCCAACACCGGAAACAGTACAAAGAGCAATAAAAAAGGGCGCATCAAATGGTTCCTCAACGCAAGAATGCCTTGCCAGTCTTCCCTAGATGACGTCGCCGTTTCGTGAATTCAAGCGTCAGCCACTTCATTTTTCGGCCAATGCTCGGCGTGAGCCAGGAAAACCAAGGCTTCGCGCACTTGTGTCGGCGTATTACAAGTTGCTTGGAACGGCAGCCAGTACAGCGCCTGACCAATGCGCAGGTGCATGCCTTCGGTGTCGATACCCGCCAGTTGCGCCGGTTCGGTTTTCGGCAGCCCCGCCAGGTCGACGTAGTGGGCGATGGCTTTGGCGTGATCGGCATTCATGTGCTCGACCATGCTCACTTCGGCTTTACCAGCGAACGGGTTGGCCAGGGTCAGTTGATCGACCCAGTGAATCGCACCGAAACCGCCGATGTAGCGGTGACGCACCGGTTTGAGTACCCAGAAATCGAAATCGTGGGCCTTGTGGTAGCTCTGCGACTCAGGGAAATAGCGGTAGTAACGCTCGGCCGCCGCTTCAATCGCGGCCTCGTCTTCGAGCTTTTCCGCTTCGGCCAGGTAAGTCAGGCGACCAACGGCTTGCACATCGTCGGCCTCTCGCTCGCCCACAAACAACGAGCATTTCGGATCTTTCTGCAGGTTATGGGTGTGCTGGGCGATGCGGCTGATAAGGATCAGCGGCCGGCCCTGCTCGTCCAGGCAATACGGAACCACGGAGCCAAACGGGAAACCGGGCATCGACTTGGAGTGCGTCGACAGCACCCCGCGGTATTCCTTGAGAAGCAATTCTCGGGCATTCTTGGCCGCTTCAACGCTCAATTTATGACTCCTTATATAGAATCCGTCGAAAAAACGGACAGGCGCCTGGGGATAAGTTCCAGTACGCCATCGGGGCAGTTCTCATGTGCAACCAGGCCACGTCAGGTGCAGATCGAGAGGCCCTCTAGGAAGGAAACCACTCTGAACCTGCTATTGGGGCATGCGAATGCAACTCACTGACAAAGTAATCATTATCACTGGCGGTTGCCAGGGTTTAGGCCGTTCCATGGCCGAGTATTTCGCGGGTAAAGGCGCGAAGCTGGCGCTGGTGGACCTGAACCAGGAAAAGCTCGACGACACCGTCGCGGCGTGCAAAGCCAAGGGCGTAGAGGCCCGGGCTTACCTGTGCAACGTCGCCAACGAAGAGCAAGTGACGCATATGGTCGCCCAAGTGGCCGAAGATTTCGGCGCGATTCATGGCCTGATCAACAACGCCGGCATCCTGCGCGACGGCCTGCTGCTGAAGGTCAAGGATGGCGAAATGACCAAGATGAGCCTGGCCCAATGGCAGGCGGTCATCGACGTCAACCTGACCGGCGTGTTCCTGTGCACCCGTGAAGTCGCGGCAAAAATGGTCGAGCTGAACAACAGCGGCGCGATCATCAATATCTCCTCGATCTCCCGAGCCGGCAACGTCGGCCAGACCAACTACTCCGCCGCCAAGGCTGGCGTGGCCGCGGCAACCGTGACCTGGGCCAAGGAACTGGCGCGATATGGCATTCGCGTGGCGGGCATCGCACCGGGCTTTATTGAAACCGAGATGACGTTGGGCATGAAGCCGGAAGCGCTGGAGAAGATGACGGCCGGGATTCCGCTCAAGCGCATGGGCAAACCGGAAGAGATCGCCCATTCGGCGGCGTACATTTTCGAGAACGACTACTACACCGGCCGGATTCTGGAAATGGATGGCGGGTTGCGGATCTAAGGCCACCCCTAAACCAATTCTAGGAGTGAGCCTGCTCGCGATGAGGGCTTAACATTCACCCTTGATGGTGACTGGTACACCGTTATCGCGAGCAGGCTCACTCCTACAGGGGATTGCGTTTCTTCAGTGATTTAGTCGTCGCTGATGGTGATGTTCGGCATTGCCGGTGATGCCGCTTCCTGCAACACAATCCGCGCGCCGACGTGGCGGGCGAGTTCCTGATACACCAGCGCAATAGGGCTGTCCGGCTCGGCGATCACCGTTGGCTTGCCGCCATCGGCCTGTTCGCGGATAGCCATTGCCAGCGGCAACGACGCCAGCAACTCGACGCCATACTGGTTGGCCAGCTTCACCCCACCGCCCTCACCAAACAAATGCTCGGCATGCCCGCAGTTTGAGCAGATGTGCACGGCCATGTTTTCCACCACGCCCAGCACCGGGATGTTGACCTTGCGGAACATCTCCACGCCTTTGCGCGCGTCCAGCAGCGCCAGGTCTTGCGGGGTGGTGACAATGACGGCACCGGCCACCGGGACTTTCTGCGCCAGGGTCAGCTGGATGTCACCGGTGCCTGGCGGCATGTCGATGACCAGGTAATCCAAGTCGCCCCAGGCGGTTTGCGTGACCAGCTGCAACAACGCGCCGGAGACCATCGGCCCGCGCCAGACCATCGGCGTGTTGTCGTCGGTCAGGAACGCCATCGACATCACTTCAACGCCATGGGATTCGATCGGCACGAACCACTTCTGATCCTTGATCTTCGGCCGGGTGCCTTCGGGGATGCCGAACATGATGCCCTGGCTTGGACCGTAGATGTCCGCGTCGAGAATCCCGACCTTGGCGCCTTCACGGGCCAGGGCCAGCGCGAGGTTGGCGGCAGTGGTGGATTTACCCACGCCGCCCTTGCCGGACGCCACGGCGACCACGTTCTTGACGTTGGCCAGGCCCGGGATTTGCGCCTGAGCCTTGTGCGCGGCGATCACGCTGGTGATGTCAACGCGAGCGCTTGTCACGCCATCGAGGCCTTCGATCGCCATCTGCAGCATCTGCGACCAGCCACTTTTGAACAGACCGGCGGCGTAGCCCAGTTCCAGTTGCACGCTGACGCGATCGCCCTGGATGTCGATGCTGCGCACGCACCCGGCGCTGACCGGGTCCTGGTCCAAATAAGGGTCGGTGTATTGGCGAAGGACGGCTTCCACCGCTGCGCGATTGACGGCGCTCATGGGCAACTCCGATAGCAAGACTGGAAAATCAGGGGGGTATCCTAACCGTTCTAGGTCATGGACGGCATGCCCGCCGATGATTTGTGGCAAACACATCCCTGTGGCGAGGGAGCTTGCTCCCGCTCGGCTGCGCAGCAGTCGCAATCAGGTTGACGCGATCCTCCTGACAGAGCCGGGCTATAGGGTTTGGGGCGGCTTCGCCACCCAGCGGGAACAAGCTCCCTCGCCACAAAAGCTCCTCAGCATCCAACTAATCCATAACTGCAGTTTTTTGCGATTGCCGCATATGGATACAGGCGCACGGGGTGAAAAATATGCGCCGGCGCTTTATAGTGGCCGACCTCCGTTTCATCAAGTAGCCGAGCCCCATGTCCGAGCCACGCAAGATCCTCGTCACCAGCGCCCTGCCCTATGCCAATGGTTCGATCCATCTTGGCCACATGCTGGAATACATCCAGACCGATATGTGGGTGCGCTTCCAGAAGCACCGCGGCAACCAATGCATTTATGTTTGCGCCGACGACGCCCATGGTTCGGCCATCATGCTGCGCGCGGAAAAGGAAGGCATCACCCCGGAACAATTGATCGCCAACGTCCAGGCTGAACACAGCGCCGACTTTGCCGAGTTCCTGGTGGACTTCGACAACTTCCACTCCACTCACGCTGAAGAAAACCGTGAGCTGTCGAGCCAGATCTACCTGAAGCTGCGCGACGCCGGGCACATCGCCCAGCGCTCGATCACGCAGTACTTCGACCCGGAAAAGAAAATGTTCCTGGCCGACCGCTTCATCAAGGGCACCTGCCCGAAATGCGGCACTGAAGACCAATACGGCGACAACTGCGAAAAATGCGGTGCAACCTACGCGCCGACCGACCTGAAGGATCCGAAGTCGGCGATCTCTGGCGCCACCCCGGTGCTCAAGGATTCCCAGCACTTCTTCTTCAAGCTGCCGGACTTCCAGGAAATGCTGCAGGCCTGGACCCGCAGCGGCACCCTGCAAGAAGCCGTGGCGAACAAGATCGCCGAATGGCTGGATGCCGGCCTGCAACAGTGGGACATTTCCCGCGACGCGCCGTACTTCGGCTTCGAAATCCCCGACGAGCCGGGCAAGTACTTCTATGTCTGGCTGGACGCGCCGATCGGCTACATGGCCAGCTTCAAGAACCTTTGTGCCCGCCGTCCGGAACTGGATTTCGACGCGTTCTGGGGCAAGGATTCCACCGCCGAGCTGTACCACTTCATCGGCAAGGACATCGTCAACTTCCACGCCCTGTTCTGGCCAGCCATGCTCGAAGGCGCCGGTTTCCGTAAGCCGACCGGCATCAACGTGCACGGCTACCTGACCGTCAACGGTCAGAAAATGTCCAAATCCCGCGGCACCTTTATCAAGGCCCGGACTTACCTGGACCACCTGTCGCCGGAATACCTGCGTTACTACTACGCGGCCAAGCTGAGCCGTGGTGTTGATGACCTGGACCTGAACCTCGAAGATTTCGTGCAGAAGGTCAACTCCGACCTGGTCGGCAAAGTCGTCAACATCGCCAGCCGTTGCGCCGGCTTTATCCACAAGGGTAACGGCGGTGTGCTGGTGGCTGGCAACGCCGCACCAGAACTGACCGAAGCGTTCCTCGCCGCAGCGCCGAGCATCGCCGAAGCCTATGAGGCTCGCGACTTCGCCCGTGCCATGCGCGAGATCATGGGCCTGGCCGACCGTGCCAACGCCTGGATCGCCGACAAGGCGCCGTGGTCGCTGAACAAACAGGAAGGCAAGCAGGACGAAGTCCAGGCGATCTGCGCCTTGGGCGTCAACCTGTTCCGCCAACTGGTGATCTTCCTCAAACCGGTGCTGCCGTTGCTGGCCGCCGACGCAGAGGCGTTCCTCAACGTCGCGCCGCTGACCTGGAATGACCACGCGACCTTGCTCAGCAACCATCAGCTGAACGAGTTCAAGCCGTTGATGACCCGTATCGACCCGGTAAAAGTGCAAGCCATGAGCGATGCCTCGAAAGAAGACCTGACCGCCAGCGCAACCGACACTGGCGATGCTGCGCCCGCCGGCAACGGTGAACTGGCCAAGGATCCGCTGTCACCGGAGATCGAGTTCGACGCCTTTGCAGCGGTCGACCTGCGCGTCGCCTTGATCGTCAAGGCTGAACACGTGGAAGGAGCGGACAAACTGCTGCGCCTGACCCTGGACATCGGTGACGAGCAACGCAACGTGTTCTCCGGGATCAAGAGTGCTTATCCGGATCCGTCCAAGCTCAATGGTCGTCTGACCATGATGATCGCCAACCTCAAGCCACGGAAAATGAAGTTCGGCATCTCCGAAGGCATGGTGATGGCCGCTGGCCCTGGCGGGGAAGAAATCTACCTGCTCAGCCCCGACAGCGGCGCCAAGCCGGGTCAGCGCATCAAGTAAGGTTCTGCGGTAAATCGATCCCACAGTCGTGCCTGGCGCGGCTGTGGGATTTTCATATCTGGCCCCACCCTCCTTCCTTCCCGGATAATGCCTAAGCTTTTTAGACCGCTCCGTTAAAAAGCCCTCTTTCTACCGGCACGATCATGACCGAGATGTTTCTTACGCTTATCAGCGCTGCCCTGATCAACAACCTCGTGTTGCATTGGCCGCTGGGCGTCGATCCGCTGCTGGGCAGCGAGCGCGGTCAGGTTCATGCATTGGGTATTGCGACGACGTGTCTGATGCTGATTGTCGGCATGTTGAGCTACTCGGCCTATCACTGGCTGCTGGTGCCGCTGGAACTGACCTCGCTGCGCCTTTTCGTGTTCCTGCCATTGAGCGTCCTGTTGATTGGCCCACTGCTGAAGTTGCTGTCGCGGTTACTGCCCAGGATTGCGTTCGATGGCCTCTGGCCGCTGCTGCTGGGCAATGCGGGCGTGCTTGGGCTGACATTGTTCAACACCACGCACGACCAGGGATTCTTTCATGCCACTGCCCTGTGCCTCGGCGCCGGGCTGGGGTTCTGGCTGGTGCTGAGTCTGTTCAGCGACTTGCGCCAGCGCACTCTCGATAACGATGTCCCCCTGCCCTTTCGTGGCCTGCCGATCGAGTTGATCGGCGCCGGACTGATCGCAGTGGCTTTTCTCGGATTCAGCGGGCTGATCAAAACATGAGTCTGATTCAACGCATCGACGCCCTCTTGCCCCAGACCCAATGCGGCAAGTGCGGCCATCCCGGATGCAAGCCTTACGCCGAAGGCATCGCCAGCGGCGAGCCAATCAACAAGTGCCCGCCTGGGGGCAGCGAAACCATCTCGGCGCTGGCTGCGTTGCTGAAAGTACCGGTGCTGGAACTGGACGTCAGTCGCGGCTCGGCACCGGCGCAGATCGCTTACATCCGCGAAGCCGAATGCATCGGTTGCACCAAGTGCATCCAGGCGTGCCCGGTGGATGCCATCGTCGGCGCTGCCAAATTGATGCACACGGTGATCATCGACGAATGCACCGGTTGCGACCTGTGTGTCGCGCCGTGCCCGGTGGATTGCATCGAAATGCGGCCACTGCCCTTGACCACGGTGCTGCCGATTGTCGGTGGCCTGGCGTTCAGCCTTGAGGAACAACAGGCGCGCACCGCCAAACGCAATCATGCGCGGCGTCGCTTCGAACAGCGCAACGCCCGCTTGCGCCGTGAGGAAGAGCAGAAGCTCGCCGAACGCCAGGCCCGCGCCCAACGCGCCGTGCAGCACAACGAAGTGCCGACGCTCGACCCGGTTCAGGCCGCGCTTGAGCGAGTGCGCGCGCAGAAAGCGGCAAACGCCGATGCAGCGTTGAAAAAAGCCAAGATCGACCTGGCGATGAGTCGTGCGCAACTGAACAAGTCGCTCAAGGCGTTCGGACATCCGCCGACCTTCGAGCAGCAGTCGCAACTGATCGTGCTGCAACAGCAGTTCGAAGTGGCGGAGCAAGCATTGGCGAAGCTGGAAAGCAGCGCGCCGTCAATCCCGGCACCGGCACCGGCCGCACCAGCGAAGGATGCCGAACTGAAACGGGCGAAGATCCAGCTGGCCATGCGCCGCGCCGAACTCAACAAGGCGCGAACCGGCGAAGCTTCGGCTGAACAGATTGCAGCGCTGGAACGCGCGGTGACGGACGCCGAGCGTCAGGTGGATGCCTATGTCGCCCCTTGAATCGGTGGACGAACGCCTTCAGCAGGCCATGAAGCTGGTGTTGCTGGCCACGGTGCCGGGGATGCTGGCGTTGTTCTGGTTATATGGCTGGGGCGTATTGATCAACCTGATGCTGGCGATCGTTACCGCATTGGCGGTTGAAGCCGCGGTATTGCAACTGCGCAAGCAATCGATCAAACCGACCTTGAGCGACGGCAGCGCCCTCGTCAGCGCGACGTTGCTGGCCCTGGCCCTGCCTCCTTATTGCCCATGGTGGCTGACGGTCAGTGCGGTGGCGTTCGCGTTGCTCGGCAAACACCTATACGGTGGCGTCGGCAAGAATCCGTTCAACCCGGCGATGCTCGGTTTTGCCCTGGTGCTGGTGACCTTTCCCCAGCACATGCCCCTGTGGCCGTCGTCCCACGGCATGAGTCTGCTCGGTGGCTTGCAACAGATCTTCGGCTTCGGCCAGGCGCCAGATGCCTGGGTCCAGGCCACGGCGCTGGACAGCCTGCGGATCAACAAAAGCCTGACCATGGATGAACTCTTCGTGAGCAACGCGGCGTTTGGCCATTTTGGCGGACGCGGTGTGGAATGGGTCAATCTGGCCTTTCTCGCCGGCGGCGCGTTTCTTCTGCAACGGCGGGTGTTCACCTGGCACGCCCCGGTCGGCATGCTCGCCAGCCTGTTCATCATCAGCCTGCTGTGCTGGAACGGTTCGGGCTCCGACTCCCATGGCTCGCCGCTGTTTCACCTGCTAACCGGCGCGACCATGCTGGGTGCATTCTTTATTGCCACCGAGCCGGTGTCCGGCGCGAAAAGCCCCGGTGCCCGACTGTTGTTCGGTGCCGGCGTGGGATTACTGACCTACCTGATTCGTACCTGGGGCGGTTACCCGGACGGCGTGGCGTTTGCCGTGTTGCTGATGAACCTTTGCGTCCCGGCGCTGGAGCGGTTAGTGGCGTCCAGGCAGGAGCAGATTGCCCCATGAACCGAGCGACGAGCGTTGTGTGTCTGGTGCTGCTGGCCGGGCTGGGGATTGGCGTGACGTACTTCGTGCAGCACGCCAGCGAACCGCGCATCAGTGCGCAACAGCGCTCGATCGACAGCCGCAACCTGCTGGACCTGCTACCGCCAGACAGCTACGACAATCAACCGTTGGACCAGCCACTCGCCCTCGAAAGCATCCGGCTGCCCAACAGCGCGCTGCTGGGCGGCTATCTGGCGACCAAGGCCGGCCGACCGAGCGTGGTATTGCTGCGCAGCCAGACCCTCGGTTACGAGGGCTCTATCGAGCTGCTGATCGCCATCGGCGCAAATGGCAAGTTGCTGGGGGTCAAGACCCTCAAGCAATCGGAAACCCCTGCACTGGGCGGCAAGATCGCAGACTGGCCCAATGCCTGGCTCCAGGTGTTTACCGGCAAGTCCCGAGCCGACCCCGGTGACACGGGCTGGGCCTTGAAAAAAGACCAGGGCCAATTTGATCAGATAGCGGGCGCGACCATTACTTCACGAGCGGTGATCAGCGCCGTTCATGACGCGTTGCGTTTCTTCGACGAACACCCGCAACAGCTGATCGGGAGCAGCGCGCATGAATAAGACATCGACACTGCGCAACTCTCTGATGCTTGCGCCTCTGATCGGCGCTACGGACGCCTGGCTGACCGCCCTCGGCCTGTGGTTGATGTTCTTCGTGGTGATCAATGCCTATGACGTCAGCATGGCCGCCTTGCGATCACGGCTGATCCCGTCTACTCGCTTGCTTGCGAGCATCCTGTTGGCCGCCACGTTAACCAGTTGCGCGGAACTGGCCGCGCAGGTCGGGTCACTTCAATGGCATCAGCACGTGGGGATTTATGCAGGATTGATCGCCGTGCAATGCGTGGCGCTGGAACACAATGGTTTTTTCCAGGAGTCGCGGCTTGATCGCCTGCGCTTGTGTGGCCTGTTTGGCGCGCTGATGGTGAGCCTAGGCCTGCTGCGCGAGGTCATTGGCAACGGTGGCCTGCACCTGGCCACGCTGGTCCCTGGCGGATTCATTCTCTTGGGACTGCTGATCGCCGCCTGGCAGGCCTGGCACCGACCGACTCCCTCACACTGACCGACTTCGAGGAAACGCACTGTCCATGAATGCCGCAAAACGCCTGGAAATTTTCCGCAGGTTTCACGAAGACAACCCGGAACCGAAGACCGAACTGGCTTATTGCTCGCCGTTCGAATTGCTGATTGCCGTCATTCTGTCCGCCCAGTCGACCGATGTCGGCGTGAACAAGGCCACCGCCAAACTCTACCCGGTGGCCAATACGCCGGCGGCGATTCATGCCTTGGGGGTCGAAGGGCTGTCGGAATACATCAAGACCATCGGCCTGTTCAACAGCAAAGCGAAAAACGTGATCGAAACCTGTCGTTTGCTGGTGGAGCGCCATGGCGGCGAGGTTCCGCAAACCCGAGAGGAACTGGAAGCGCTGCCCGGCGTCGGCCGCAAGACCGCCAACGTGGTGCTCAATACTGCTTTCCGGCAACTGACCATGGCCGTGGACACCCACATTTTCCGGGTCAGCAACCGCACAGGCATTGCACCGGGCAAAAACGTGGTCGAGGTGGAGATGAAGCTGATGAAGTTTGTCCCCAAGCAATACCTGCTCGATTCACACCATTGGCTGATCCTTCATGGACGCTACGTTTGCCTGGCCCGCAAGCCTCGTTGCGGGAGCTGCCGGATCGAAGACCTGTGCGAATACAAGCAAAAGACCTCGGACGATTGAGGCGCTATTAGATTTATTGATCCATCGATTGAAAAAATCTTTTTTACCCGCCGGGAGTTTGTCGATATAAGGAGCGCCAAAGGCAGTCTTAGCCTGGAGTTAACTTTATGAGCACTGGCAAAGAGCAATTGGACGTAGAAGACGACTTCACACCCGTTGAGGCCGATGAAGCTGAACCGGTGGTTGAAGTGGCAAAGACCAACCTGAGCAAACGCCGCACCATCGACAATCTGCTGGAGGAGCGCCGACTGCAAAAGCAATTGGCCGATTACGATTTTGACCTTTGACACCTAAAAGCCTCCCGAAACGGAGGCTTTTTACTGAGTGCCGATCCCTGATGAACGCCCTTTCATCGCGCCTCGTCAATCGCCAGTGGATTCATACCAGTCCATTACGTTGAGCGAGTTCGATCAGATCAACCAAAGAGCGAGCATTGAGTTTCAACAACAGGCGTGTCTTGTAAGTACTGACCGTTTTATTGCTGAGAAACATTCCATCGGCAATCTCCTTGTTTGTCTTTCCTCGAGCCAACTGTTGCAACACCATCATTTCGCGCCCGGACAGACGATCCACCATATCGGCTTCACTGGCATTCCCGAGACTGGAGCGAACGGTGTGCAGCGCTTGATTCGGAAAGTAGCTGTAGCCCGAGAGTACGGCTTTTATCGCACTGAGCAACTCAGTGAGATCCTGTTGTTTGCAGACATACCCGGCGGCCCCCGATTGCATGCAACGCATGGAAAAATGTCCAGGGGCCTGAGAGGTCAATATCAGCACTTTAAGAGGCATCGCCGTTGATGTCAGACGCGCAATGACTTCCAACCCGTCCAGCTTCGGTATTCCAATATCCAGAATGACAATATCCGGCATAAGTTCGCGGGCAAGTTGTAACGCATCCACACCGTTATCTGTTTCTGCAATGACTTCGTAGCCATGGCGCTCCATCAGCATACGTACCGCAAGACGAATGACGGGGTGATCATCCACGATCAGCACTTTATTCATGGGCAAGTCCAATTCCGCTGTTCGAATTTTTAGAGCCCGCACAATAGCCTAGTCGTTTCATCCATGGCATGCCGGCCCCCTCGGCCACCCGCAGCGAGAGACATTCCCTACAAACAAGCAGGACATGTCTTACAAAAATCACACGAATACTGTGTGTCTTAAATTTTACCGCCCCGTCAGCGCGGTGCTTTTAAAACTGTTTTTGTATCGATTTACATCAGGAAATCAAAGAAACCAGCGGCTGGCCGAAGGGTCCGACAAACGCTGGCGATTGAGCTACGCTTAAAAAGTAACCGATATTGTCAAGCCAACATTCACACCTGTTCGTTAAAATCCAGACTTACCCACTAAACCCATTACAACAGGCCTTACATCAAGCAACACTTCAGAAACAGCATTTAACCTTAAACTTATTAAAACAAGAACAACAAAAATACCCGAAGCTAAAACAATACAGCTACTATGACACCCATTAATAAACCAACTAAAAGGACGTCACCAAAACAGCAGACTATCTTCCCGACTACAGCGATTTACCAAAACCCGAAACCTCTCCATAAATCGATCGAGAACAGACAATCTTTCATGAGCAAACAACATGAGCAAACTCAAAACAAGAATCTCCAACCCCATGACAATCATTGCGATATTCGCAACACTGTCTGAAACTTCAGCGGCTATTTCTCTTCCCTTTCTCGACAATAAGGAACGAGAGTTCTACATCTGGTTTCTTATCAGTTTCCCCTTTTACTTGCTCTTTCTATTCTTCGTCACACTCAACTTCAACTATCGATCGCTTTACGCGCCCTCTGATTTTGAGAAAGGCAAGCATTTCATCAAGGCCATGGCCGATGTCGATCACTCGCAAGTCAATACACCCGAGCATTTGGAGCACCACTTACGCGCAACGGTGTTGCTAAAGGATCTGCACATCGTCGATGCACGATGGATGAGCAACAAAATGGACTTCAACACCTTGATTGAAAAGGCCCAGCAACCACAGGAAAATCCTGCGCGCGTGATCGTGTTTCTCACGTGTACTGATTCAGAAGCATTGTTGAAGGAAGGCGCACACAAGCATTCGAAACAGACCAGGAAACGCAGCAGCACGACGTTCTGGGTTGCTTACAATCTGAGCTCACATGGCATGACGACTATGGCTTGAGTACCGATAGCAGAAGAAAGCTCTCGAAGGACAATCGGAGAGCAAAAGCAGACGAAAGCTTATTTGTAACAACAACAAGAAAGTTGAAACATGATACCCGGCAGGATAAATCCCTCTTTTCAGAATTGTGGCCTTGTCACCGACAAGGCCACATTTCCATTACCGTCGTTGCAGCTTCAAAGGTCTCAGAAAAGCTTCCGGCCTTTGTTCGCAGCAATGCGCATGCGCAAGGCGTTGAGCTTGATAAAGCCCGCCGCGTCGGCCTGGTTGTAGGCGCCGCCGTCTTCTTCGAAGGTCGCGATGTTGGCATCGAACAACGATTCGTCGGACTTGCGACCGGTGACGATCACGTTGCCCTTGTACAGCTTCAGGCGCACAACGCCGTTCACGTGTGCCTGGGACGCATCGATCATCTGTTGCAACATCAGACGCTCAGGGCTCCACCAGTAACCGGTGTAGATCAGGCTGGCGTATTTAGGCATCAGCTCGTCTTTGAGGTGAGCCACTTCGCGGTCCAGGGTGATCGATTCGATCGCACGGTGCGCGCGCAGCATGATGGTGCCGCCAGGGGTTTCGTAGCAGCCACGGGACTTCATGCCCACGTAACGGTTCTCGACGATGTCGAGACGGCCGATACCGTGTTCGCCACCGATACGGTTCAGGGTCGCCAGCACGGTGGCCGGGGTCATTTCGACGCCGTCCAGTGCCACGATGTCGCCGTTGCGGTAGGTCAGTTCCAGGTACTGTGCCTTGTCAGGAGCGTTCTCCGGAGAGACGGTCCATTTCCACATGTCTTCTTCGTGCTCGGTCCAGGTGTCTTCCAGCACGCCGCCTTCATAGGAGATGTGCAGCAGGTTGGCATCCATCGAGTACGGAGATTTTTTCTTGCCATGGCGCTCGATCGGGATGTTGTGCTTTTCAGCATAATCCATCAGCTTTTCACGGGAGAGCAGGTCCCATTCGCGCCACGGAGCGATCACTTTCACCCCGGGCTTCAAGGCGTAGGCGCCCAGTTCGAAACGAACCTGGTCGTTACCCTTGCCGGTGGCGCCGTGGGAAATGGCGTCAGCGCCGGTTTCGTTGGCGATTTCGATCAGGCGTTTGGCGATCAACGGACGAGCGATGGAAGTACCCAGCAGGTACTCGCCTTCGTAAACGGTGTTGGCGCGGAACATCGGGAAAACGAAATCGCGCACGAATTCTTCGCGCAAATCGTCGATGTAGATCTCTTTCACGCCCATGGCCTGAGCCTTGGCGCGTGCAGGTTCGACCTCTTCGCCCTGACCCAGGTCAGCGGTAAAGGTCACCACTTCACAGTTATAAGTATCCTGCAGCCACTTGAGGATCACCGAAGTGTCCAGGCCGCCGGAATACGCCAGAACGACCTTGTTTACGTCCGCCATGCCATCACTCCACGGGGTTCTACGGAAAGCCGTGAAGTCTACCGGTCATACGGAATAATTTACAGAGGCGCGACAGCTTATGACGACGAAGCGACAGATTCTGTCGAGCGAGCG
This sequence comes from Pseudomonas sp. LBUM1669, assembly GCF_059695705.1. Classification (NCBI taxonomy): domain Bacteria; kingdom Pseudomonadati; phylum Pseudomonadota; class Gammaproteobacteria; order Pseudomonadales; family Pseudomonadaceae; genus Pseudomonas; species Pseudomonas sp. LBUM1669. The sequence goes on from NZ_CP166784.1 coordinate 5,031,646, forward strand.
ACGAATTCAGCGAACTCAGGAGGTCGCCGAAGAGCTTCCCGGCGTCGTGGTTTGAGGCGCGACTTTCTCGGTCGGGGCCACCCGCTCCAGGCGCACGGCGACCCGACGATTCTTCGCGCGGTTGGTCGCGTTGGTGTTCGGCGCCACAGGGTAGCGCTCACCGTGGAAACGCAGGGTGACCTGCGATTCCTGAATGCCATTGGCTTTGAAATAGTCCATTACCGCCAACGCCCGACGGCGTGACAGCTCGCGGTTGGTCAGGCGATTGCCGCTGTTGTCGGAGTGTCCGTCGAGTTCGATGTGATTGACCGTCGGATCCGCCTTCATGAACTCCAGCATCACCTGCAACTGCGCCTTGGCTTGCGGATCGAGATCGAAGCCTTCACCCGGGAAGCCGATCTCGGACTGTTTGACCTGCTCGAAATTCTTCGGCAGCAGTTTCGCCACGCAGCCCTGATAGTCGTTGAAGGCCTTACTGAACTTGACCGGCAACAGGCGCACTTCAGAGACGCGGCCATCGCCAGAGGAATGCCGGATGACCGGACTGCGGCCGTCCATCAACCCGCTGATCAGGCGTCCGGCCTGAACTTGCGAACTGTTGAACAACACGTTGCCGCTGCCGATTCTCACCGAACCCAGGTTGATGTCGCCACGTCCCGGTTGCCACGGCGCAGCGGCCGCCAGCAGGGTCGCTGAACCGCCGCCGATCATCGCGTTGTAGGCTTTGAGACGAAACGTCGCCTGCTCGCCGGCGCGGCGCACGAATTCACCCGAACCGAAATCGGTGATCGGTTGAGTCAGGCGGCATTCGAACTTGTCACCTTCGACCGTCCACTCGATGCTCTCCAGACGTGTCTGGAAAGTGAGCGCCATCGCAGGGAGGCTGGCAAACACACTGAGCAAGGCTAAATAACGCTGGCGCACGGGAGGCTCCACTGGCTTCTACAACAAAAAGACCGACACACATATTTCCGGCATACCTGTTGGATATCGGAAGCTTCCTGCAAAACTTGATAGCGAGTGCCTGAGAGAGTCTTTTCCGGTAGCATTCCCCAGAGTTTGACCCGCCTGGAATCCCCTCATGTCCGACCGCCTGACCCTGCTGCGTCCCGACGACTGGCATATTCATCTTCGCGATGGTGCTGTGTTGACCAATACCGTTGCGGATGTCGCGCGCACCTTTGGTCGCGCCATCATCATGCCCAACCTGGTACCTCCGGTGCGTAACGCCGCTGAAGCCGACGCCTATCGCCAGCGGATTCTCGCTGCACGCCCGGCCGGCAGTCGTTTCGAACCGTTGATGGTGCTGTACCTGACCGATCGTACCCAGCCCGAAGAAATTCGCGAGGCCAAGGCCAGCGGCTTCATTCACGCTGCCAAGCTGTACCCGGCCGGCGCGACCACCAACTCGGACTCTGGCGTCACCAGTATCGACAAGATCTTCCCTGCACTCGAGGCCATGGCCGACGTCGGGATGCCCTTGTTGATTCACGGTGAAGTCACCCGCGGCGATGTCGATGTGTTCGACCGCGAAAAAATCTTCATCGATGAGCATATGCGTCGTGTGGTCGAGCGTTTCCCGACGCTCAAAGTGGTGTTTGAACACATCACCACCGCGGACGCCGTGCAGTTCGTCAATGAGGCTTCGGCCAACGTTGGCGCGACCATCACCGCGCATCACCTGCTGTACAACCGCAATCACATGCTGGTGGGCGGGATTCGGCCGCACTTCTATTGCCTGCCGATACTCAAGCGCAATACCCACCAGGAAGCCCTGCTCGACGCCGCCACCAGCGGCAGCGACAAGTTCTTCCTCGGCACCGACTCGGCGCCTCACGCCCAGCACGCCAAAGAAGCGGCTTGCGGCTGTGCCGGCTGCTACACCGCTTATGCGGCGATCGAGATGTACGCCGAAGCCTTCGAACAACGCAACGCGCTGGACAAGCTCGAAGCCTTCGCCAGCCTCAACGGCCCGCGCTTCTACGGCCTGCCGGTGAACACCGATCGCATCACCCTGGTCCGCGATGAGTGGACCGCCCCAACCAGCCTGCCATTTGGCGAGCTGACCGTAATCCCGCTGCGCGCCGGTGAAAAACTGCGCTGGCGCCTGCTGGAGGAACACGCGTGAGTGAAGACCATTTCGACGACGAACAGGACGGTCAAGGCGGCGGAGGTGGTTCGCGCCACCCGATGGCTGAGCGCTTCCGTGGGTACCTGCCAGTTGTTGTCGACGTTGAAACCGGTGGTTTCAACTCTGCCACTGACGCCCTGCTGGAGATCGCCGCGACCACGATCGCCATGGATGAAAAAGGCTTTGTGTACCCCGATCACACCTATTTCTTCCGTGTCGAACCTTTTGAAGGCGCGAACATTGAAGCGGCCGCGCTGGAGTTCACCGGGATCAAACTCGATCACCCGCTGCGCATGGCGGTGAGCGAGGAAGCAGCCCTGACCGATATTTTCCGCGGTATCCGCAAGGCCCTGAAAGCCAACGGCTGCAAACGGGCGATTCTGGTCGGGCACAACAGCAGCTTCGACCTGGGTTTCCTTAACGCTGCTGTCGCACGCCTGGACATGAAACGTAACCCGTTTCATCCATTCTCCAGTTTCGATACCGCGACCCTCGCTGGCCTGGCTTACGGTCAAACCGTGCTGGCCAAGGCTTGCCAGGCGGCGGACATCGACTTCGACGGTCGAGAGGCTCACTCGGCGCGCTACGACACCGAGAAGACGGCCGAGCTGTTCTGCGGCATCGTCAATCGCTGGAAACAAATGGGCGGCTGGGAAGACTTCAACGACTGATTCCGGTCGCTGGGTTTATCCCGCCCATAAAAAAACCGGCCTCATCGGCCGGTTTTTTTATGCCTGACGCTTGGGCTTACAGCGCCGCAGCGTTCTCGGTCAGGTAAGCCGCGACGCCTTCGGTCGAAGCGGTCATGCCTTTGTCGCCTTTTTTCCAGTTGGCAGGGCAAACTTCGCCGTGCTCTTCGTGGAATTGCAGCGCGTCGACCAGACGGATCAGCTCTTCCATGTTACGGCCCAGCGGCAGGTCGTTGATGATCTGCGAACGGACAATGCCTTTGTCGTCGATCAGGAACGCGCCACGGAAAGCCACACCGCCTTCGGACTCAACGTCGTAGGCCTTGGCGATTTCGTGCTTCATGTCGGCAGCCATGGTGTAACGAACCTGGCCGATACCGCCATTGTTCACCGGGGTGTTGCGCCATGCGTTGTGGGTGAAGTGCGAATCGATCGACACCGCGACCACTTCTACGTTACGCGCCTTGAAGTCAGCCATACGGTTGTCCAGAGCGATCAGCTCGGATGGGCAAACGAAAGTGAAGTCCAGTGGGTAGAAGAACACCAGGCCGTATTTTCCTTTGATGGCCGAGGACAAGGTGTAGCTGTCTACGATTTCGCCATTGCCGAGGACGGCAGGTACGGTGAAGTCCGGGGCTTGTTTGCCTACGAGTACGCTCATTGAATATCTCCTGGTCTATATATCGTGAAGAACTGGGTTCGCGTCAGCCTGCCACCCTCAGGCGACAGCCCTGTGACACGACCCCCTTCGCAAGGACCGACCATCATACACGGCGTTTTTCAGCTGTCCTCAACGGTTTTTCATCGGCGCACCAAATTGGCCATCGCGGCAGGTAATGGCAGATGCCTGGATGAAAACCGTTCGTCAGTCATACGCGCTTATAACGCAAAGCTTTCAGAAACCACTTTGACAATCATTCTCGTTAACATTAAGATCCATCGCAACTGAGTCACCACCAGCGACGGTTCTTAGCTTATGTATGTTTGCCTCTGCACTGGCGTCACCGACGGTCAAATCCGCGATGCAATCTATGAAGGTTGCTGCAGCTACAAGGAAGTCCGTCAGGCTACCGGCGTAGCCAGCCAATGCGGTAAATGCGCCTGCCTTGCCAAGGAAGTGGTGCGTGAAACCCTGACCAAATTGCAATCGACCCAGGCTGCGATTCCTTTCCCTGTAGAATTTACTGCCGCGTAAATACCGTATTCCAAAGAACCGGACTTGATGTCCGGTTTTTTTATGTCTGGAAATCAACCGCTTACGCTCTAGACGCGGAACACAAACATTCTTATTCCGATTAATTTTCACTTAAGTTTCAATAACTTAGGTTTGACACTCTTAGTTGTGCGGCTCAAACTCTGCTTTATAGACAGCTAATACAGGGCAGGACCCCATCATGAAAGGCGACATTACAGTCATCCAGCATCTCAACAAGATCCTTGCCAATGAGCTGGTCGCGATCAATCAATACTTTCTGCATGCGCGCATGTACGAAGATTGGGGTCTGAACAAGCTCGGCAAGCACGAATACCACGAATCCATCGACGAGATGAAACACGCGGACAAGCTGATCAAGCGCATCCTGTTTCTCGAAGGCCTGCCGAACGTCCAGGACCTAGGCAAGCTGCAGATCGGCGAACACACCCAGGAAATGCTTGAGTGCGACCTGCGTATCGAAAAAACCGGTCATGCCGACCTCAAGGTTGCCATCGCTCATTGCGAAACCGTTGGTGACTTCGGTAGCCGTGAATTGCTCGAAGATATCCTTGAGTCCGAAGAAGAACACATCGACTGGCTGGAAACCCAACTGGGCCTGATCGATAAAGTCGGTCTTGAGAACTATCTGCAATCGCAGATGGGCGAAGAGTAAGTTAGCGCCTGCTGAACTCGAGACATAAAAAAGCCCCGCACTCTTTTATAGAGGCGGGGCTTTTTAATGCCCCTGTAGGAGCGAAGCTTGCTCGCGAAAGCGGTAGTCCAGTCAACTTATGTGCTGAATGTTGTACCGCTTTCGCGAGCAAGCTTCGCTCCTACAGGTACCGGGTCAGGCTTCGGTCTTGTTGGCAGCAGCCGCTTCAACAGCCGCCTTGATCGTGGTCTGCAACGAACCGTCACCAGCCATCTCAGTCATGATGTCGCTACCGCCGACCAGCTCACCACCGACCCACAGTTGCGGGAAGGTTGGCCAGTTGGCGTATTTCGGCAGGTTGGCGCGGATTTCCGGGTTCTGCAGGATGTCCACGTAAGCAAACTTTTCACCACATGCCATCACGGCCTGCGCGGCTTTCGCGGAGAAGCCACACTGCGGGGCATTCGGCGAACCTTTCATGTAAAGCAGAATGGTGTTGTTAGCAATCTGCTCTTTAATCGTTTCGATGATATCCATGGAGCACCTCGGCTGAACTTTCCGACTCAGAGGTCGGCACGGTGGCGCATTGTAACGGAAACCCGAGCGCCATGCTCGGTCTCCCCGATAGACACAATCAAGCCGCCGCCACCGTTACCGGAACACCGTTCAACGCCGCATTCCCCGACAACTCGTCGAGCTGACATTCATCGGTCAAGTCATTGGCGCTGGAGCCCGGTTGACTACTGGCGATCGTCATCTGCACGCCCGGACGCGCATGGCCCCAGCCGTGAGGCAGGCTGACCACGCCTTTCATCATGTCCAGGCTGGCGACCACCTCCACTTCGATCACGCCGACCCGCGAACTGACACGCACGCGCTGCCCATCACCGAGTCCACGGCTAGCCAGGTCATCCGGGTGCATCAGCAATTGATGACGCGGCTTGCCCTTCACCAGACGGTGATAGTTGTGCATCCACGAGTTGTTGCTGCGCACATGGCGACGACCAATCATCAGCAATTCGTCGGCAGCCGGCGCTTGCAGCGCGGCGAAGCGTGCCAGGTCGGCGAGAATCGCAGCCGGCGCGGCCTGGACTCGCTGGTTGGCAGTTTTCAGGCGTAGCGCCAGGTTTGATTTGAGCGCGCCCAGATCGACGCCGTGCGGGTGATCGAACAGCGTCGCCAACGAAAGCTTGTGCTCCGAGGCATCGCCATACAGCCCCATCCGCAGCCCACGATCAATGATCTGCGCCGGTGCAATGGTCGGTTTCAGCTCCTTGCCGGTCTTCGCCGCGAACGCCTGGGCCAGACCGACAAAGATCTCCCAGTCATGCAACGCGCCTTCTGGTTTCGCCAAAATCGCCCGATTGAAACGGGTTACGTTTCGCACCGCGAACATGTTGAACGTGGTGTCGTAGTGGTCGTTTTCCAGTGCCGAAGTCGACGGCAGGATCAGGTCGGCGTAACGCGTGGTTTCATTGATGTAAAGGTCGATGCTGACCATGAACTCCAGACCGTCCAGCGCCTGCTCCAACTGCCGGCCATTGGGCGTGGACAGCACCGGATTGCCGGCCACGGTGATCAGCGCACGGACCTGCCCTTCCCCGCCCGTCAGCATCTCTTCAGCCAGCGCCGACACCGGCAACTCGCCGCTGTACTCGGGACGCCCGGACACGCGGCTCTGCCACAGATTGAAATGCCCGCCCGACGTCGAGGCCACCAGGTCCACCGCAGGCTCGGTGCACAACGCACCGCCGACGCGGTCGAGGTTGCCGGTGACCAGATTGATCAATTGGACCAGCCAATGACACAGCGTGCCGAAGGCCTGGGTCGAAACCCCCATCCGGCCATAGCACACCGCTGTCGGCGCCGCCGCGAAATCCCGGGCCAGTTGGCGAATCTGTTCTGCTGGCACCGCGCACAATGGGCTCATGGTGTCGGCAGTGAATGTGGCGATCGCCTGACGGACTTCATCCAGACCGTCTACCGGCAAATGGCTGTCGCGGGTCAGGCCTTCGGCGAACAAGGTATTGAGCAACCCGAACAACAGCGCCGCATCGCCACCGGGGCGCACGAACAGATGCTGATCGGCCATCGCTGCCGTTTCGCTGCGGCGCGGATCGACCACCACCACTTTTCCGTTCCGGGCCTGAATTGCCTTCAGGCGCTTCTCCACATCCGGCACGGTCATGATGCTGCCGTTGGAGGCCAGGGGATTGCCACCGAGGATCAACATGAAATCGGTGTGGTCGATGTCCGGAATCGGCAGCAGCAGACCGTGGCCGTACATCAAATGGCTGGTCAGGTGATGAGGCAACTGATCGACCGAGGTCGCGGAAAACCGATTGCGGGTTTTCAGCAGGCCCAGGAAATAATTGCTGTGGGTCATCAACCCATAGTTGTGCACGCTGGGGTTGCCTTGATAAACCGCCACCGCGTTCTGGCCGTGATGCTCCTGAATCGCCGCCAGACGTTCGGCGACAAGGCTGAAGGCGTCGTCCCACTCGATAGGCTGCCATTCGCTGCCCACTCGCAACATCGGTTGACGCAGGCGATCCGGATCGCTCTGGATGTCTTGCAGGGCAACCGCCTTGGGGCAGATGTGCCCACGACTGAACGTGTCCAGCGGGTCGCCCTTGATTGAGGTGATCTGCACGCCATTGCCTTCGACCTCGGAGGTCTCGATGGTCAGGCCGCAGATGGCTTCACACAGGTGGCAGGCACGGTGATGGAGAGTCTTGGTCATGGCCAGTCTCTTTTGTTCTGGGCGGGCAATATCGGCCGCGGGAACAAAACTATGGCGCCTGACCCGCGACTGCGCCAGCGACGTTCGTCTTGTGAATCGGCGACCATCAGGCCAGCCGATGACCACGCACCCTCAGTTCGGCGGCAACCTGGGCGGCGCCTGCAACTGGATCTCCTGAATGGTTTCGATCTGTTCCTGGGCGATGTGTATGCCGGTGAGCTCGCCGATCAGTCGCCAATGCTCGTCGAGCCCGGTGCTGATGGTTGCCATGCGATCGATCATGCGTCGACCGGCCGCCTTGGTCACTTCGTCTTCACTGCGCATCAATTCGAAGGACATCGACGTCATGGAAGCGGTTAGGTGGGTCAAGGAGCGGGCCGTGAGGCCAAGTAATTCCATTAATAGCGGTTCTTTCGATTCCATTCCGAAGGCTTCCTGCGTCACTCGTGAGTTAGTTATAACCCAGCACTTTGCATTAGCAAATGTTTCATCCAAGACACGGTGACCGCCGGCGCCTTGAACAACAGAAAAGACACGAAACGACCTTGTCAAAAAATGCGTACGAGCACACAGACAGACTTACTGCGGTTGAGAAATCTTCGACGCCTTCTTTTTTAGAGGTGAGGTCAAGGCCGTCCAGATTCCGCCGACCGCCAGCCAAAGCATCACGCCGGACCCGATCAGGATGATCGCTTTCTGGTTTGCCAGGATGCCCAGTTGATGAGGCTCGGCTTGATAGACCTGCAAAGCGATATCAACGACGCTCACCACGGTGAACCACGCCACCACCAGAGCAGCTCCATGCTTCAGGTCCGGCGTCGATCGCGCGAGTAGCGAAGCCCCCAGGTAGATTCCAATTGCGACCAATCCCCCCACTACCAAAAGCTGGGTCGAATCAATCTGCAATCGCGTCATCCCTGAAATTCTTCACGCCGATAAAAGCGCCGACGATGGCGCCAACCACTGCGCTCGGAACGCCTGGGTAAATCGTACTTGCGATAATCGCGAAGCCCATGACCGTAGAAATCACAGCCATATCGAACGCCGGTGAAACACGACGAAGACGTGTAAGGCCAGTGTGTCTGGGTTTATTGATCGCCATACAGCGCTCCCTCCCTGGGAGTGTTTGACTTTGCTCAGTCGAGAATCCGCAACGGGGCAGATAATACCTGAGCGCAGTCCGATACCCGGCACCCGAAAACGTAACAGCAAACAACTCCTCGAGTTTGTAACGGGGCCCGGAGACCGATGTCCGGCGGTCTTTCATCCTTCGCCGGATATCGAGCCAGACACGGCATTTATTGCAATCGAGCTTCGGCAACGTGTACAAATGCTGCTCTCCACCTCGCAGCGCGGATCGCGTTGTAAAGCTTGAAACATGTTGGACGCCGTAAAAAAAGCCTCCTATTGGAAAAACGCGACATTTAATGTCAATATCGCGCCTCCCCCTATTTCGTCGCCCCGTGCGGCTTACGCCGCAGGTCTCGCCCGCTTTTCAGTTAAACAAGGCTTTGAGTATCTGCGGTCTGTTGCAAAAAGGTAGTCAATGATGAGCGCAAGGCACTTTCTCTCCCTGATGGATTGCACGCCCGAAGAGCTGGTCAGCGTGATCCGTCGAGGCGTTGAGCTCAAGGACCTGCGTAACCGCGGCGTACTGTTCGAGCCTCTGAAAAACCGCGTACTCGGGATGATTTTCGAGAAGTCCTCGACCCGCACCCGTATTTCGTTCGAAGCCGGCATGATCCAGCTCGGTGGCCAGGCCATCTTCCTGTCACCACGCGACACGCAACTGGGCCGTGGCGAGCCGATCGGCGACTGCGCCATCGTGATGTCGAGCATGCTCGACGCCGTGATGATCCGCACCTTTGCCCACAGCACCCTGACCGAATTCGCCGCCAATTCCCGCGTTCCAGTGATCAACGGCCTGTCCGATGACCTGCATCCGTGCCAGTTGCTGGCCGACATGCAGACGTTCCTCGAACATCGCGGCTCGATCCAGGGCAAGACCGTGGCCTGGATCGGCGACGGCAACAACATGTGCAACAGCTATATAGAAGCGGCGATCCAGTTCGACTTCCAATTGCGCATTGCTTGCCCTGAAGGTTTTGAGCCCAGCCCCGAGTTTGTGGCAAAGGCCGGCGATCGGGTCACCATCGTCCGCGATCCGAAGGACGCCGTGCGCGGTGCCCACCTGGTGAGCACCGACGTCTGGACCTCCATGGGCCAGGAAGAAGAAACCGCCAAGCGCCTGAAGCTGTTCGCGCCGTTCCAGGTGACCCGCGCCCTGCTCGACCTGGCTGCCGAGGATGTGCTGTTCATGCACTGCCTGCCGGCCCACCGTGGCGAGGAAATCAGCCTCGACGTACTCGATGACAAGCGCTCCGTCGCGTGGGATCAAGCGGAAAACCGTCTTCACGCACAAAAGGCCCTGCTCGAATTTCTCGTCCCGCCTTCGTATCACCACGCATGAGCCATCCATTACTGCTCAACCTGCGCAACCTCGCCTGCGGCTATCAGGACCAGCGAGTCGTGCAGAACCTCAACCTGCATTTGAATGCCGGTGACATCGGTTGCCTGCTGGGCTCCTCGGGCTGCGGCAAGACCACCACGCTACGGGCGATTGCCGGTTTCGAACCGGTGCACGAAGGTGAAATCACCCTGGCGGGCGAGACCCTCTCACGCCCCGGCTTCACCCTCGCCCCGGAAAAACGCCGGATCGGCATGGTGTTCCAGGACTACGCGCTGTTTCCGCATTTGAGCGTGGCCGAGAACATCGCCTTCGGGATCCGCAAGCACCCGCAAAAGGATCGCGTCACCGAAGAACTGCTGGAACTGGTCAACCTGAAAAACCTCGGCAAGCGCTTCCCGCACGAGTTGTCCGGCGGCCAGCAGCAGCGTGTCGCACTGGCCCGCGCACTGGCACCGGAACCGCAATTGCTGTTGCTCGACGAACCGTTCTCCAACCTCGATGGCGAACTGCGACGCAAGCTCAGCCATGAGGTGCGCGACATCCTCAAAGCCCGTGGCACCAGCGCAATTCTGGTGACCCACGACCAGGAAGAAGCGTTCGCGGTGAGCGATCACGTCGGGGTGTTCAAGGAAGGTCGGCTGGAACAATGGGACACGCCCTACAACCTGTACCACGAACCACTGACGCCGTTTGTGGCCAGCTTCATTGGCCAGGGTTATTTCATCCGCGGCCAGCTGAGCAGCCCCGAGTCGGTGCAGACCGAATTAGGTGAGTTGCGCGGTAATCGTGCCTACACCTGGCCCGTGGGCGGTGCGGTGGACGTGTTGCTGCGACCGGACGATATCGTTTATGCACCCGACAGCAGTTTGAAGGCGCGGATTGTCGGCAAGTCCTTCCAGGGAGCCTCGACGTTGTACCGTTTGCAATTGCCGACCGGGGCGCAGCTGGAGTCGATTTTCCCGAGCCATGCCGATCATCAAGTCGGCGCCGAGGTGGGTATTCGAGTCGCGGCCGAACACCTGGTGTTGTTCCAGGCATCGGGCAGCACGGCGGCGCAGATTCCGGCGGTAGAGTCCGGTGTCCGCCGCTACAGCACCGCCAGCTGACTAAAAAATCTGTAGGAGCGAGGCTTGCCCGCGAAGGCGTCAGGCCTGCCAAAAAAGGTGTCGACTGACACGACGCCTTCGCGGGCAAGCCTCGCTCCTACAGAAATCGATCGAAAATCAGAAAATCAGAAAATCAGAAAATCAGAAAATCAGAAAATCAGAAAATCAGAAAATCAGAAAATCATCCGAGCATTAGCGCTCCACTCGCAACCAGCGTCGCATTCCCGCCAATCTTCACCCGATCCCCTTCCAGCCGGCAAAACAACTCCCCGCCTCGCTTCGAGCACTGAAACGCCGTGAGGCTTGACTTGCCCAATCGCCTCGACCAATACGGAATCAAACTGCAATGGGTCGAACCGGTCACCGGGTCCTCATGAATACCGATCGCCGGAGCGAAGTACCGCGACACAAAATCATGCTTGCCGCCCTTGGCGGTGACGATTGCGCCCGGCCACGGCAGTTTGGCCAGGGCGATCATGTCGGGCTGACAATCGAGCACAGCCTGCTCGGACTCCAGCACGACAAACAATTCATTTGAACCCAGCACATCGACCACTTCGACGCCCAAGGCGCGCTCGACATCCAGTGTCACACCCACTTCAGACGGCACGATGGCCGGGAAATCCAGCCACAGGCGCCCACCCTCACGGCTCACACTCAATGGGCCGGACTTGCAGATGAACTCCAGGCGCTCCACCGGCTCCTTATAGATTTCAAACAATACATACGCGCTGGCCAGGGTCGCATGACCGCACAACGGCACTTCAGTCGTCGGGGTAAACCAGCGAATGTGCCAGCCCTGCCCTTCGCGCACCAAGAAGGCGGTCTCGGCCAGATTGTGCTCGGCGGCAATCTTCTGCATCAACTCATCGGCGAGCCAGGCCTCAAGCCGATACACCATCGCCGGGTTACCACTGAACGGTCGATCACTGAACGCATCGACTTGATGGAACTCAAGCTGCATAACCTTCTCCCTGATTCAGGCGCGGCCAATATCGGCGAACGTTGCCTGAGTGTGCTCGGCCAGCACCGCCGGCGCCAATTCAACTTCCAGACCGCGCCGACCGGCGCTGACGAAAATGGTCGAAAAGGGCTGAGCAGAGTTATCGATAAACGTGCGCAAGCGCTTCTTCTGCCCCAACGGACTGATCCCGCCCAACAGATAACCCGTCGCACGTTGCGCAGCGGCAGGATCGGCCATTTCGACTTTTTTCACGCCCGCCGCGTGAGCCAGGTGCTTCAAGTCCAGACTTCCGACGACCGGCACCACCGCCACCAGCAACTCACCTTTCTCACTGGCCGCCAGCAGCGTCTTGAACACTTGCGTCGGGTTCAGCCCCAGTTTCTCCGCAGCCTCCAGCCCATAGGAAGCGGCCTTAGGATCATGTTCATAACTGTGCACGCGATGTTCGGCTCGAACTTTTTTCAACAAATCCAATGCGGGGGTCATGGCAGCTCCAGACTGGGCGGCAGTAGAAAAATTCTGCGCTGGATTCTAGGACATTGATCGGCAAAAGACTCTATTGCGCAACTGTTTCAATGGCTTGGCAGCGCCGCCTGCCACTCGTCCGTGATCGACCCGCCGTGTGAACGATACGATCATTCACGTGACTAATAGTTGAATTGTGACTGATGGTTCACTTTCGACCTTTGACAGCAGCGTTTCTTGTCTATATTTTTTCGAATCTGAATACTGTACGAATGTGTCATCGCAGCACCCAGCAGCAGACCGAGAACAGGATGGGGATTCTGCCTTGGTGGAAAACGCGCTTTGGCCATGACGAAAGAAGCGCCAGACAACAACAAAAACGAGGTTTTCAATGACAACTGCTTTACAACAACCGTCGCTCTCAAGCCAATGCATGGCCGAGTTTCTGGGCACTGCACTGCTTATCTTTTTCGGCACCGGTTGTGTTGCCGCGCTCAAGGTCGCGGGTGCCAGCTTTGGCCTTTGGGAAATCAGCATCATCTGGGGTATCGGCGTGAGCATGGCGATCTACCTGACCGCCGGCGTTTCCGGTGCTCATCTCAATCCTGCCGTGAGCATCGCACTGAGTATTTTCGCTGACTTCGAAAAGCGCAAACTGCCGTTCTATATCTTCTCTCAAGTGGCCGGCGCTTTCTGTGGCGCATTTTTGGTCTACACGCTGTACAGCAATCTATTCTTCGATTTCGAACAAACTCACCATATGGTTCGTGGCACTCAGGCCAGCCTCGAATTGGCGTCGGTGTTCTCCACCTTCCCCAATCCGGCCCTGTCCACCGCCCAGGCTTTCCTGGTTGAAGTGATCATCACCGCCATCCTGATGGGCGTGATCATGTCCCTGACCGATGACAACAATGGTCTGCCGAAAGGGCCTCTGGCACCGCTGCTGATAGGCCTGCTGATCGCCGTGATTGGCAGCTCGATGGGCCCGCTGACCGGTTTCGCGATGAACCCGGCACGTGATTTCGGTCCGAAGCTGATGACTTTCTTCACTGGGTGGGGTGAAATTTCCTTCACCGGCGGCCGCGATATCCCGTATTTCCTGATTCCGATTTTTGCACCGATTGTCGGTGCCTGCCTCGGCGCTGCAGCGTATCGCGGGCTGATTGCCCGTCATCTGCCCAGCGCCATACCTGCTACAAAGGACGTAACACCGGCCATTGACGGCAAACCAAGAACTTCTTGATACCGTAGGCGCGTGATCCTGCCCATAAGATCGCGCGCCGGACCTCTCTCCCTTTTTTCGTCCAAGGCAATCGACATGACCGACATTCAGAATAAGAACTACATCATTGCCCTCGATCAGGGTACGACCAGCTCCCGCGCGATCATTTTCGACCGCGATGCGAACGTGGTCTGCACCGCCCAGCGCGAATTCGTCCAGCATTACCCGCAAGCCGGTTGGGTTGAACACGACCCGATGGAAATCTTCGCCACCCAAAGTGCCGTGATGGTCGAGGCCCTGGCTCAAGCCGGTCTGCATCACGACCAGGTCGCAGCCATCGGCATCACCAACCAGCGCGAAACCACCGTGGTCTGGGACAAGACCACCGGCCGCCCGATCTACAACGCGATCGTCTGGCAGTGCCGCCGCAGCACCGAGATCTGCCAGCAGCTCAAGCGCGATGGCCATGAGCAATACATCAGCGAGACCACCGGCCTGGTCACCGACCCGTATTTCTCCGGCACCAAACTCAAGTGGATCCTCGACAACGTCGAAGGCAGCCGCGAGCGTGCGCGCAACGGCGAGTTGCTGTTCGGCACGGTCGACAGCTGGCTGATCTGGAAATTCACCGGCGGCAAAGTCCATGTGACCGACTACACCAACGCCTCGCGCACCATGCTCTTCAACATCCACACCCTGGAGTGGGACGCGAAGATGCTGGAGGTGCTGGATATTCCGCGCGAGATGCTGCCGGAAGTTAAGTCCTCGTCGGAAATCTATGGCCACACCAAAAGCGGCATCGCTATCGGCGGCATCGCCGGCGACCAGCAGGCGGCCCTCTTCGGCCAGATGTGCGTCGAGCCAGGCCAGGCGAAAAACACCTACGGCACCGGTTGTTTCCTGCTGATGAACACGGGCGACAAAGCCGTTAAGTCCAAGCACGGCATGCTCACCACCATCGCTTGCGGCCCGCGCGGCGAAGTGGCTTACGCGCTCGAAGGCGCAGTGTTCAACGGTGGTTCCACCGTTCAATGGCTACGTGATGAACTGAAGATCATCAACGACGCCCACGACACCGAATACTTCGCCAACAAGGTCAAGGACAGCAACGGCGTGTACCTGGTGCCAGCCTTCACCGGTCTCGGCGCTCCCTACTGGGACCCGTATGCCCGTGGCGCCCTGTTCGGCCTGACCCGCGGCGTGCGCGTGGATCACATTATTCGTGCAGCCCTGGAGTCGATTGCCTACCAGACCCGCGACGTTCTGGACGCCATGCAACAGGATTCCGGCGAACGTTTGAAATCCCTGCGCGTGGACGGCGGCGCGGTCGCGAACAACTTCCTGATGCAGTTCCAGGCCGACATCCTCGGCACTCAGGTCGAGCGTCCGCAAATGCGCGAGACCACCGCACTGGGCGCCGCTTACCTGGCCGGCCTGGCGTGTGGTTTCTGGGGCAGCCTGGACGAGTTGCGCGGCAAGGCCGTAATCGAGCGCGAATTCGAACCGACCCTGGACGAAACCGCCAAGGAAAAACTCTACGCCGGCTGGAAAAAAGCCGTCAGCCGCACCCGCGACTGGGAACCACATGAAGGCGCTGAATAAGCCAACCTGAGTACTCGTATCGGTATGTAACTGGTAGGGAGCAGATTCCTGCGGCATCATGGGCAAATTTTGCACGGCAGCCAAAGGAAGCCCCATGAATCTGCCTCCCCGTCAGCAGCAAATCCTCGAACTGGTCCGCGAACGCGGCTACGTCAGTATCGAGGAAATGGCTACGCTGTTCGTCGTTACACCGCAAACCATCCGCCGCGATATCAATCAGCTCGCGGAAGCCAATTTGTTGCGTCGCTACCATGGCGGCGCCGCCTACGATTCCAGTGTCGAAAACACCGCCTACGCCATGCGCGCCGACCAGATGCGCGATGAGAAGCAGCGTATCGGCGAAGCCATTGCGGCTCAGATCCCTGATCACGCCTCGCTGTTCATCAATATCGGCACCACCACCGAATCGATTGCCCGGGCGTTGCTCAACCACAACCACCTGAAAATCATCACCAACAACCTGCACGTGGCCTCGATGCTCAGCGCCAAGGACGACTTCGACGTTCTGCTGACCGGTGGCAATGTGCGGCGCGATGGCGGCGTGGTCGGTCAGGCGAGTGTCGACTTCATCAACCAGTTCAAGGTCGACTTTGCCTTGGTCGGCATCAGCGGTATCGATGAAGACGGCAGCCTGCTGGACTTCGACTATCAGGAAGTGCGGGTGTCACAGGCGATCATTGCCAATGCCCGGAAAGTGATTCTGGCGGCTGACTCCAGCAAGTTCGGGCGCAACGCCATGATTCGCCTGGGTCCGATCAGTCTGATTGATTGCCTGGTGACCGATCAGCAGCCTTCGCCAGCGCTGGCGCAGTTGTTGAGTCAGCACAAGATTCGGCTGGAAGTCGTTTAACCCCCCCACATATTGGGTGCCTGTTCTGGCGCCTTCGCGGGCAAGCCTCGCTCCCACAGGTTATGTGCATACCCTGCGGGAGCGGCGGTGCGACGATTCGACTTGCTCGCGAATACGGTCGCCCATTCGGCACACCTTTCGCGCCTGATCGCGCACTTAAATGTTCGTAAATTTTCCTTTCCCAGCCCTTCGATCAGTATTTTCAATCGAAGTTGACTGGCTGTGGACGGCTTTATGGGCTACCATTTTCGCAAATGAACATTAATGTTCGAATTCCAATACAGAAAATCAAAAGAGCCCGAGGCCAGCCGATGCCCACTTCTACCTTGCCTACGCCCCCTCTCGCTGAGGTCTACGACATCGCCGTCATCGGTGGTGGGATCAATGGCGTGGGGATCGCAGCGGATGCCGCCGGTCGCGGCCTTTCGGTGTTCCTTTGTGAAAAAGACGACTTGGCCAGCCATACCTCGTCGGCCAGCAGCAAGCTGATCCACGGTGGTCTGCGCTACCTCGAACATTACGAGTTCCGCCTGGTGCGAGAAGCCCTGGCCGAGCGCGAAGTGTTGTTGGCCAAGGCGCCGCACATCGTCAAGCAAATGCGCTTCGTGTTGCCGCACCGTCCGCACCTGCGTCCAGCCTGGATGATCCGCGCCGGCCTGTTTCTGTATGACCACCTTGGCAAGCGGGAAAAACTCGAAGGCTCGAAAAGCCTGAAGTTCGGTCCAGACAGCCCGCTGAAAAGCGAAATCACCAAAGGCTTCGAATACTCCGATTGCTGGGTCGACGATGCGCGTCTAGTGGTGCTGAACGCCATGGCTGCCCGCGAGAAAGGCGCCCACGTTCACACCCAGACCCGTTGTGTCAGCGCCCGTCGCACCAAAGGCTTGTGGCATCTGCACCTGGAACGCGCCGATGGCAGTCTGTTTTCGATCCGCGCCAAGGCCCTGGTGAATGCCGCCGGCCCATGGGTCGCCAAGTTCATTCGTGATGACCTGAAGATGGAATCGCCCTACGGCATCCGCCTGATTCAGGGCAGCCACCTGATCGTGCCGAAACTGTATGAAGGCGAACACGCGCACATTCTGCAAAACGAAGATCAGCGCATCGTCTTCACCATTCCGTACCTGAACCACTTCACCCTGATCGGCACCACCGACCGTGAGTACACCGGCGATCCGGCCAAAGTGGCGATCACCGAAGGCGAAACCGATTACCTGCTGAAAGTGGTCAACGCCCACTTCAAGAAGCAGATCAGCCGAGACGATATCCTGCACAGCTATTCCGGTGTTCGTCCGCTGTGCAACGACGAATCCGACAACCCGTCGGCCGTCACCCGCGATTACACCCTGGCGCTCTCGGGCACTGGTGAAGAAGCGCCGTTGCTGTCGGTGTTCGGCGGCAAGCTGACCACCTACCGCAAACTGGCCGAGTCGGCGCTGGCACAACTGGCGCCGTACTTTGCGCACATCAAGCCAAGTTGGACCGCCAGCGCCACCCTGCCGGGCGGCGAAGACATGACCACCCCGCAGGCGCTGAGCTCGCTGATTCGCGACAAGTTCGACTGGGTCCCGACTGAGATCTCACGCCGCTGGGCGACCACTTATGGCAGCCGCACCTGGCGCATGATGGAAGGCGTGCAGAACCTCAGCGACCTGGGCGAACACATCGGCGGCGGTCTCTACACCCGCGAAGTCGACTATCTGTGCAGCGATGAGTGGGCGACAACCGCGCACGACATTCTGTGGCGTCGCAGCAAGCTGGGCTTGTTCACCACGCCTGCCGAACAGCAGAAACTGGTGGATTACTTGAGCAAGGTCGAGCAGAGCCGCAGCAAGATCGAAGCGGCCTGATCGCAATCCGTCTAAACGAAAGCCGCTTGAACGAAAGCCCCTGAATTCGACGATTCAGGGGCTTTTTTGCAGGTGTTCATTGCGCCAGATGCAGCAACAGGAAATCAATGAATGCCCTCGATTTGTGGGGCAAATGCGGGCTGTTGGGAAACACCACGTTGACGGACTGCGAGGGCAGAGAATAGTCGGGAAACAGACGAATCAACCGCTCGTTGGCAATGTCGTCCTTGACCACCCAGGCGGGCAGCACCGAGACGCCCAGCGACGACAACGTCATGGAGCGAATGGCCGTGGAAGAGTTGGATTCAAACTGATTGATCCCGTTGATCTCGACAGTCCCCAGGTGCGGATGACGCAACGTCCACTGGGTCGGTGCCTGCAGGTTGCTGTTGGCGATCCACGGGACCGAGTTCAGGTCCTGAGGCGTTTGCACCGGGTGACGTGCAAAAAACGTCTGCGTAGCCACCAGGACAATTTCATAATCCGCCAGTTTACGGCTCTTGAAAGCCGAGTCCGCCAAGCTGCCCAGACGAATAACCAGGTCTAACTTTTCCGCCACCAGGTCATTGAGTGAAGAGTTGAAGTTATAGCAGAGCTTTATTTCCGGATAGCGCTCTATAAATTGCGGTATCAACGGAAGAATATAAGCCTCGCCGTATTCACTGGTGGAACTGAAACGCAACTTTCCGGTAACGCGATCATGACCTTTTAATACATTATCAAAAGCATTATCGATGTCCGCGACAATACCTTTGAACTCTTCATAAAAATCCAGACCTATTTCAGTGAGGGAGATATTTCGGGTATTTCGAATCAACAACGTCGCGGACAGCACGTCCTCCAGCGCCTTGACATGCAGGCTGGCCATGGCCTTGCTGATGCTCAGGTAATTGGCGGCCTTGGTGTAAGAACCAAAATCGACCACCGCCAGGAATGTCTGAACCCGATTAAGATGAGTGTGCATAGCAATAGAACTCACTGTTAAATCCCGTCAAACATTGTTTCAAGGATAGTCGTATCGACAGTTCAAGTCCAACGCCCCTATGCTTTGCGGCAAAGGGGAAATAACATGACCTATCGCTACAAAGTTGCACTGATATTTCTGATCGGCTTTTTTATAGACTGCATTAACATCTTTATGTCGGCGGTCGCACTACCGAGTATATCGGCGGCGCTGCATGTTAGTACTTCAGACGTTGCCTGGGTGGCTAACGCTTATATTCTGGGGCTGACACTGATCATTCCGGTCAGCACCTGGCTGGCCGGTCGTTTTGGCAGTCGGGAAATCCTCACCGCCTCGATGATCGTGTTCACAGCCTCGGTGTGGATGTGCGGGCTAGCCGACAGTTTCAACGAGCTGGTGATCTGGCGCTTCGTCCAGGGGATTGGCGGCGGCCTGTTGATTCCGGTCGGCCAGGCGCTGACATTCAACCTGTTCAACGGTGAGCAGCGGGCGAAAATATCCACGCTGGTCATGGCTGTTGCCCTGATAGCGCCCGCCATTTCACCGACCATCGGCGGCATCATCGTCGACAGCAGTTCCTGGCGCTGGGTGTTCTACAGCAACATCCCGTTCTCGCTGATCGCGGCATTGCTGTCCTGGTGCTGGATTAACGAAGCGCGGCCCATAAGTTTGCCCCGTCCCGACATCAAGGGCTTACTGCTGGTCAGCGCCGCACTCGGCAGCCTGCTGATGGGCATGTCGCTGTATGGCGGCGACGCTCCGGCCTGGGTGGCCACCCTCTTCGTCATGGCCGGCGTTACGTTTGTCGTGCTGTACGGGCTGCACTACCGCAGCTGCAAAAACCCGATCATTGAACTGAGCCTGCTCAAAAGCAAAAAGCTCAGCACCTCTATCTTTATCTATTACGCGATTCCCGGTGTGTTCACGGGGGTCAACCTGATGAGCATCTTCTTCCTGCAAAACACCTTGCACTTCAGCGCCCGACTGACAGGGATGTTCATGATCCTCTACGCCATCGGCGCATTCATCGCGATGCTGATCTGTGGCCGGGTCTACAACCGGATGGGCGCCAAGCGGCTGTTTGCCCTCGGCATGCTCTTGCACAGCGCCGGCATCGCCACCCTGTTAATGGTCAACGATCCCTCGGACCTCTGGGTGATCGTCATCGCCTACAGCTTGATGGGGATTGGCGGTGGCATCGGTGCCAACACCGCACAAACCACGTCGCTGATGGACTTCGAGGGCAATGACACCCACAAGGCCAGTGTCATCTGGAACATCAACCGACAGATGTCATTCAGCATCGGCGCCGCCCTCTTCCTGATGGTTTTCAACCTGCTCTTGAAGCATTTCGATACCACCCAGGCCTATCACGTGACCTTCGCCATCGCCGCGCTGGTGGGCCTGTTTCCTCTCTTTCAACTGAGTCAGTTGAACACTCAAAAGGACTGTCATGCACAACAAAATAGTTGAACAGGCGCACCACAGCATTCATCACGTGCACGAGTTGATCCACACCCTGTTCACCGACGCAAACGAACAGGGGCAGGCCGCGCTCGAGCCGCTGATGTCGGCATTCGCCGAGCACTTCACGATGGTCACCACCTCGGCCGCCATTGTCAGCAGGGCGATGGTCGAACAGATGTTCAAGGGTGCAGTCGGCGCCAAGCCCGGCCTGGAGATCGTCATCAGCGACCTGCAGACGGTCTGGCAGGAAGGCCACAGCGTGGCGATCCGCTACACGGAAACCCATCGCCTCGACCAAAGCGAGAGCTCACGGGTTTCGGTGGCGATCATTGGTTTGCATCACCACAACGCCCAATGGATCTACCTGCATGAAACGCAGTCAAGCCAGGAAAGCTGATTCTCGTATGAACAGCTGGCAGCCCCCCCAAACACTATTCGGTTTTCCGAACGCGACCTGTCGGTCGATTCGGTTAACCGGATTATCCTTCGCAAAAAAAGAACGCTATAAATATTTAATACCCTTATAAATCAATAACCTGACCTTGCCAGCCTGGCCTGGCACGAGTCATGCTCTACACTCTTGGACGAATGCCCTTACGCCCCCTTCAGGAGCCGTCAGGCATTCGAAGCACAAAAGGGCCGATGAACTGGCTCCATAAAAAAAACAATGTCGAGGAAAATTTGATGCGCATCGTTCCCCATATCCTGGGCGCAGCCATTGCTGCCGCTCTGATTAGCACTCCAGTTTTCGCTGCCGAGCTCACCGGCACACTGAAGAAGATCAAAGAGTCCGGTGTGATCACCCTCGGGCATCGTGACGCTTCCATCCCGTTTTCCTATATCGCTGATGCTTCCGGCAAACCAGTCGGCTACTCCCACGATATCCAGCTGAAAATCGTCGAAGCCATCAAGAAAGACCTGGACATGCCCAACCTCCAGGTCAAATACAACCTGGTCACCTCGCAAACCCGTATCCCGCTGGTGCAGAACGGCACCGTGGACGTCGAGTGCGGCTCCACCACCAACAACGTCGAACGTCAGCAGCAAGTTGACTTTTCCGTCGGCATCTTCGAAATCGGCACCAAGCTGCTGGCCAAGAAAGATTCGCCTTACAAAGACTTTGCCGACCTCAAAGGCAAGAACGTCGTGACCACCGCCGGCACCACGTCCGAGCGCATCCTCAAGTCGATGAACGCCGACAAGCAAATGGGCATGAACGTCATCTCCGCCAAAGACCATGGTGAGTCCTTCCAGATGCTGGAATCGGGCCGTGCCGTTGCCTTCATGATGGACGACGCCTTGCTGGCCGGTGAAATGGCCAAGGCCAAGAAGCCAACCGATTGGTCCGTGACCGGTACTGCACAGTCCTACGAAATCTACGGTTGCATGGTCCGCAAGGGCGACGCACCGTTCAAGAAAGCCGTGGACGACGCGATCGTTGCGACCTACAAGTCCGGCGAGATCAACAAGATCTACGAAAAATGGTTCATGGCGCCAATCCCGCCAAAAGGCCTGAACCTGAACTTCCCGATGAGCGACGAGCTCAAGGCCCTGATTGCCAATCCGACCGATAAAGCGGCTGACGACAAGAAATCCTGATTTCTGACTAACCTTATCTCCTGAGAGGGCCACTGCCCTTTCGGGGGATAGTCACTCCCTGCTGGCATTTTTGGAAACACTCGAACCGGTGGCTGTCGAGCCGCTCGTGTGTGCCTGACCGTCAAGGTTAGGGCGGGAACGGAGCTTCCCCAGGCGGGCACTTGTACATCGAACGATCTGAGGGGAGACCCTAATGAATTACAACTGGGACTGGAGCGTGTTCTTCAAGTCCACCGGCGTGGGCAGCGAAATTTATTTCGACTGGTACCTCTCCGGTTTGGGCTGGACCATCGCCATCGCCGTCGTGGCCTGGATCATTGCCCTGATGCTGGGCTCGATTCTGGGTGTCATGCGCACCGTGCCGAATCGCATCGTATCGGGCATCGCGACCTGCTACGTCGAACTCTTCCGTAATGTGCCGCTGCTGGTTCAGCTGTTCATCTGGTACTTCCTGGTGCCCGATCTGCTGCCGCAAAACCTGCAGGACTGGTACAAGCAGGATCTGAACCCGACCACCTCGGCGTACCTGAGCGTTGTCGTTTGCCTGGGCCTGTTCACCGCCGCCCGCGTGTGCGAACAAGTGCGTACCGGCATCCAGGCGCTGCCTCGTGGCCAGGAAGCGGCCGCTCGCGCCATGGGTTTCAAACTGCCGCAGATCTACTGGAACGTGCTGTTGCCCCAGGCCTACCGGATCATCATTCCGCCGCTTACCTCGGAATTCCTGAACGTGTTCAAGAACTCGTCCGTGGCATCGCTGATCGGCCTGATGGAGTTGCTCGCGCAGACCAAACAGACCGCCGAGTTCTCCGCCAACCTGTTCGAAGCGTTCACCCTGGCCACCCTGATCTACTTCACCCTGAACATGAGCCTGATGCTGCTGATGCGTGGGGTCGAGAAGAAAGTCGCCGTACCGGGCCTGATCTCCGTAGGGGGTAAATGATGGAATTCGACTTCTCGGGCATCGTCCCGTCCCTGCCGGGCCTGTGGAACGGCATGGTCATGACCCTGCAACTGATGGCGCTGGGCGTCGTCGGCGGGATCATCCTCGGCACGATCCTGGCCCTGATGCGCCTGTCCCACAGCAAGCTGCTGTCGAACATCGCCGGCGCCTACGTCAACTACTTCCGTTCGATTCCATTGCTGCTGGTCATCACCTGGTTCTACCTGGCGGTGCCGTTCGTGCTGCGCTGGATCACCGGCGAAGACACCCCGATCGGCGCGTTCGCCTCCTGCATCGTGGCCTTCATGATGTTCGAAGCGGCGTACTTCTGCGAAATCGTCCGGGCCGGCGTGCAGTCGATTCCCAAGGGTCAGATGGGTGCTGCCCAGGCTTTGGGCATGACGTATAGCCAGATGATGCGTTTGATCATCCTGCCGCAAGCGTTCCGCAAGATGACCCCGCTGCTGCTGCAACAGAGCATCATCCTGTTCCAGGACACTTCGCTGGTCTACGCGGTCGGCCTGGTGGACTTCCTCAATGCCTCGCGTGCCAGTGGCGACATCATCGGTCGCTCCAATGAGTTCCTGATCTTTGCAGGTCTCACGTACTTCACAATCAGCTTTGCCGCCTCGCTGCTGGTCAAGCGTCTGCAAAAAAGGTTTGCCGTATGATCTCTATCAAGAATGTCAACAAGTGGTATGGCGACTTCCAGGTGCTGACTGACTGCAGCACCGAGGTCAAAAAAGGCGAAGTGATCGTGGTGTGCGGGCCGTCCGGCTCCGGCAAATCCACCCTGATCAAATGCGTCAACGCCCTGGAACCGTTCCAGAAAGGCGACGTGGTGGTCGATGGCACGTCCATCGCTGACCCGAAGACCGACCTGCCGAAACTGCGTTCGCGCGTGGGCATGGTGTTCCAGCATTTCGAACTGTTCCCGCACCTGACCATCACCGAAAACCTGACCATCGCGCAGATCAAGGTGTTGGGCCGTAGCAAGGAAGAAGCCACCAAGAAAGGCCTGCAACTGCTTGAACGCGTCGGCCTCTCGGCTCACGCCCACAAGCACCCGGGCCAGCTCTCCGGTGGCCAGCAACAGCGTGTGGCGATTGCCCGTGCGCTGGCGATGGACCCGATCGTCATGCTGTTCGACGAACCGACCTCGGCGCTGGACCCTGAAATGGTCAACGAAGTGCTCGACGTGATGGTGCAATTGGCCCACGAAGGCATGACCATGATGTGCGTGACCCACGAAATGGGCTTCGCCCGCAAAGTGGCGGATCGCGTGATCTTCATGGACCAGGGCAAAATCATCGAAGACTGCAAGAAAGAGGACTTCTTCGGCGACATCACCCACCGCGCCGAGCGTACACAGCACTTCCTTAACAAGATTCTGCAGCACTAAGACGGTACTGGCTTGCCCTTGTGGCGAGGGAGCTTGCTCCCGCTGGGCCGCGCAGCGGCCCCAAAACCTGCCAATGCATGATGTCTGACATACCGCATTGACCGGCTTTACGACTGCTTCGCAGCCGAGCGGGAGCAAGCTCCCTCGCCACAGGTTCCGCATTCGACTGGAAACCAGAGCAAGCCTGTTGCCACGCTGGTTGACCCAAGGCATCTGTGATGAAATGCGACCCCACTCTCTATCGCGCCGCGCCGCCATCACTCGCCGTGAAACCCCGTCTGATTCGCCATCTGTTCCTGCCACCCCTGGTCATCGCCCTGATGATCGGATTGGGTTACCTCGGCTTCTGGGTCAGTGAACACTACGGGATTCGCAGCCTCAGCGAGAACGGCCAGCGTCAGCTCGAACTGCACGCCCGCGCCGTCGAGAGCGAGATCAGCAAATACACCTACCTCCCCAGCCTGCTGGAACTTGAATCCAGTGTTTCAAAACTGCTGGCCGATCCGTCACCGGAACACCGGCAGACGGTCAATGATTACCTCGAAGGCCTGAACCGGCGCAGCCGCAGTCGGGCCATCTACGTGATGGACACCACCGGCCGAGTCATGGCCACCAGCAACTGGCGCGATGTCGACAGTTACCTGGGCGAAGACCTGTCCTTCCGCGCCTATTTCCAGAACGCCGTGCGCGGTCAGCCGGGGCGCTTCTACGGCATCGGCAGCACCAACGGCGAACCCGGTTACTACCTGGCCCACGGCCTCGAAGAGCACGGCAAGATCATCGGCGTCGCGGTGGTCAAGGTGCGCCTCGAAGCCATGGAAGAACGCTGGCAGCGTGCGCGCCTCGAAGCCTTTGTCAGCGACGAGAATGGCATCATCATTCTCTCCAGCGACCCGGCGCGACGGCTGAAATCGGTGGTTCCGTTGAGCGACGAAACCAAGGAAAAACTCGCCCGCAGCCTGCAGTACTACTGGTTCCCGCTGAACGAATTGCAGCCACTGGCCCGGGAGCAACTGGCCGAAGGCGAGGAAAAATTGACCTTCCCTGCCAACAGTGAAGTGGAGTCCGACGAAGAGGACATCAGCTACCTCTCGCAGACCCGCCCCTTGAGCGACACCCCATGGAATTTCACCCTGCTCACGCCGCTTCAGGATTTGCGCCGTGAAGCGATCAATCAGGGGATTCTGGTGGCGGTGGCGTTTGCCCTGGTGGCGTTCCTGCTGATTGCCTGGAACGAGCGGCGCAAGGTGATCGCCACCCGCCTCGCCGCCCGTGAAGCCCTGCAGGAAGCCAATAATCAACTGGAGCGTCGGATTACCGAACGCACCACGGATCTGCGCGCCAGCAACGAACGCCTGAAGGGCCAGATCCGCGAACGGCGCCAGGCCGAAGAGACACTGCGCCGCGCCCAGGATGAGCTGGTGCAGGCCGGCAAACTCGCCGCCATCGGCCAGATGTCGACCAGCATCGCCCACGAACTGAACCAGCCGCTGGCGGCGCTGCGCACCTTGTCCGGCAACACCGTGCGCTTTTTAGAGCGCGGTCAACTGGACGTGGCCAGCACCAACCTCAAGACCATCAACGAATTGATCGACCGCATGGGCCGAATCACCGCCAGCCTGCGCTCCTTCGCCCGTCGCGGTGACGACAAGGGCCAGGCCTGCCTGGGCAAAGCGGTAGACGCCGCGTTGCAATTGCTCGGCGGTCGCGTGGAAAGTGTCCATCTGCAACTGCATCGTGACTTCAAAGACGTGCAGGTGCAGATCGACCAGACCCGCCTCGAGCAGATTCTGGTCAACCTGATCGGCAATGCCCTCGACGCCATGCAGGCGCAACCGTTGCCCGAGTTGTGGCTGGAGGGCGAAGCATTCGATGGCAAATATCGCCTGCGCGTGCGCGACAACGGCCACGGTATCGATGCCGAAGCGCGCAAGCATTTGTTCGAACCGTTCTTCACCACCAAGCCCGGCGAACAAGGCCTGGGCCTGGGCCTGACCCTTTCCGCCAGTCTGGCCGCCGCCACCGGCGGGCACCTGGGTGTCGAACACCCGGCCAGCGGTGGCACCACCTTCGTCCTCAGTTTACCGTTGGTAAGCCCCATTCACGCCGAGCCAATATGAACAACGACCTTAGTGTGCTGATCGTCGAAGACGACCCCCATGTGCTGCTCGGCTGCCAACAAGCGCTGACCCTGGAAGACATTCCCTGCGTGGGCGTGGGCAGCGCCGAAGAAGCGCTGGAGCGGGTTGGCGACAACTTTGCCGGCATCGTCATCAGCGACATCCGCCTGCCGGGCATCGACGGCCTGGAACTGCTGACCCGGCTCAAGGCCCGCGATCGCAGCCTGCCGGTGGTGCTGATCACCGGTCACGGCGACATTTCCATGGCCGTCGGCGCCATGCAGAAAGGCGCTTACGACTTCATGGAGAAACCCTTCTCCCCGGAACGCCTCGTCGATGTCGCCCGCCGCGCGCTGGAGCAACGCAGCCTGGCGCGGGAAGTGTCTTCGTTGCGTCGGCAACTGGCGGAGCGCGATTCCCTCGAAGGCCGGATCATTGGCCGCTCGCCGGCCATGCAGAACCTGCGCGAACTGATTGCCAACGTCGCCGATACGTCGGCCAACGTGCTGATCGAAGGCGAAACCGGCACCGGTAAGGAATTGGTTGCGCGCTGCCTGCACGATTTCAGTCGCCGCCACACCAAACAATTTGTCGCGCTGAACTGCGGCGGCCTGCCGGAGAACCTGTTCGAGAGTGAAATCTTCGGCCATGAAGCCAACGCCTTCACCGGCGCCGGCAAACGGCGGATCGGCAAAATCGAACACGCCGACGGCGGTACGCTGTTCCTCGATGAAGTGGAAAGCATGCCCCTGCCCTTGCAGATCAAACTGCTGCGGGTGTTGCAGGAACGCACCCTCGAACGCCTGGGTTCGAACCAGAGCGTGGCCGTGGATTGCCGGGTGATCGCAGCGACCAAGTCCGACCTCGACGAGTCGAGCAAGGCCGGCGAGTTTCGCAGCGATCTGTATTACCGCCTGAACGTGGTGACCCTGGAACTGCCGCCCCTTCGCGAACGTCGCGAAGACATCCTGCAACTGTTCGAACACTTCCTGCAGCAATCGTCCCTGCGCTTCGACCGCGCCGTGCCGGAGCTGGACAACCAGACCCTGTCGCACCTGATGAGCCACGACTGGCCGGGCAACGTGCGCGAACTGCGCAACGTCGCCGAGCGTTTTGCCCTTGGCCTGCCGGCCTTCAAGAAATCCGGCGCCAGCGGCAGCGCTCAGGGGCTGGCCTTCGCTGAAGCGGTGGAAGCGTTCGAACGCAACCTGCTCAGCGACGCCTTGCAACGCAGCGGCGGCAACCTGACCCAGGCCAGCCTGGAACTCGGGATGGCCAAGACCACGCTGTTCGACAAAGTGAAGAAGTACGGGCTGAGCCACTGATGGATTTGATGCTGAAAGCAGCGCTGGGTGCGGCGGTAGTGGTGATTCTGGCTGCGTTGGCCAAGACCAAAAACTATTACATCGCAGGGTTGGTGCCGCTGTTTCCGACCTTTGCGCTGATTGCGCACTACATCGTCGGCAAGGGGCGTTCGCTGGATGACTTGAAGACCACCATCGTGTTCGGGATGTGGTCGATCATTCCGTACTTCGTTTACCTGGCGACGTTGTATGTGATGGTCGACCGGATGCGGCTTGAAGCATCGCTCGCCGTGGCGGCAGTGGCGTGGCTGATGGCCGCCACCGTCCTCGTCACCGTCTGGGTCCGCCTGCACGCCTGATCCCGCAGGTTCTGTAGGAGCGAGGCTTGCCCGCGAAGGCGGTGTTCCTATCGCAGGAGATGCATCGGACGCACCGGCCTCTTCGCGGGCACGCCTCGCTCCTACAGGGTCTGCGGTGTGTGATCATTCCCACGCAGAGCGTGGGAATGATCATCAAAGGATCTGCGGTGTCTGATCGGTGGCGGCTGGCCCGTCCCTTGCATTTACCCCCAAAGCCCCCTCGGCCGGCCTTCATGATGGATGAAGCCGGTGTCTGGGAGGGTCTGCCAAGGGTGAATTGCGACCTTGAATATTTTAGATCTCGACCACAGCCTGACCACCCAGGCGCCCATCTCGCGGCTGCTGGAAAGCGGCCGTGCCAAACGCCTCGATTTGCTCGACCTCGGCCCGAAATTGCGGCTGTGGTCCAGCGAACGGACCTTTCGCCGCTTCGCCGAACGCTTGCAGCAACGGCCCCGGCACAGCGGCCCGCAGCCGGAAATCTTCTTCGTCGGCTCCGGTGATTACCACCATCTGACCCCGGCGTTCCTGACTGATTTGCCGGAGCCGGTAAGCCTGATCCACTTCGACAACCACCCCGACTGGGTCCGCTTCGCCCCGCGCCGGCATTGCGGTTCGTGGGTCAATCAGGCGCTGAAACTGCCGAACATCCAGCGCATCGTCACCCTCGGCCCGTGCAGCGACGACCTGCAGAATCCGCAGCTCAAGGGCGGCAATGTCAGGGCGCTCAAACGCGGCGTGTTGCAGCTGTTTCCGTGGCAGCGCCCGCCCTCGAAAGTGTGGGGCCGGGTCGGTGACGGCGCCGGTCATCAACAGCAGGAAAACCTGCTGCACTGGCGCAATCTGGCGGAGCTCGACTGGCCGGTTTTTCTCGAACAAATGATCGCCAGCCTGCCCTCCCGCGCGGTGTGGATCACCGTCGACAAGGATGTATTGGCCAGCGAAGACGCGGCGACCAACTGGGACCAGGGCGGCATGCGCCTGAGCCACTTGCTGCAAGCCATCAGAGCGTTGGCGGCCAGCAAGCGAATCCTCGGCATCGACATCTGCGGCGAGTACGCCCGGCCGGCCTTCAGCAACGCCCTCAAGCGCTGGGAAGCCAAGTCGGACCAGCCCCCGGCCGAACGCTGGAGCGAAGCGGATCTGCTGCGCAACGCGGCGACCAACCAGGCGTTGATCGATCTGTTCGAGGAGTTGTTTCCATGACCTTCACCGTGATTGTGCTGGTGGCGTTTTCCATCGTGCTGGACGTCATCGGCCAGCTCTGTTTCAAGCTCGGCCTGGACCGTTTACCGGAGCTCGAAGGCGGGTTTCGCTTGAATGCGTTCTGGGGCCAAGTGTTCAACGCGCCGCTGCTGTGGTGCGGGATCGGCGCCTACGTGATCGAATTTTTCGTCTGGCTCGAAGCCCTGTCGCGGGCGCCGCTGAGCCTGTTGTTTCCGGCGGCGGCGCTGGCGTATTGCGGCGTGGTGTTGGCTGGCAAGCTGATCCTCGGCGAGACCGTCAGCCGCCGGCGCTGGCTCGGCACTTTAGTGATTACGGCGGGGGTGATGCTCGTGTGTGTCACCCATGCATGAGGCTCAAGCGATGATCAGAAACAAGACCGATTGGCTGCATGAGCGCCTCGGTACGGTGGTGCTGTGGGCGTTGTTGATCGGTTTTGAAAGTGCCGGCCAGATCGCCACCAAGGTCGGAGGCGATCAACTGGGGCAGATGGATTTCAACCTGCAATGGCTGCTGGCCGTGGCGGTAAATGCCGGGGTGTGGTTTGCGATTGTCTGCTACATCGGCGCGTTTTTCGTGTGGATGCTGATCTTGCGGCGCAGCAGTTTGTCCCTGGCGTTTCCGCTGAGTTCGCTGGTGTTTGTCGGGGTTTTGCTCGGGTCGTGGCTGGGGCTGGGGGAGCAGATCAGCGTGCTGCACTGGGTGGGGGTGGCGGTGATTATGGGGGGGATTGCGTTGCTGGCCGAAGGCGAAGAAACCTGAAAATCACCGCAATTCCTGTGGCGAGGGAGCTTGCTCCCGTTCGGCTGCGCAGCAGTCGTAAAACAGGCTGGCGAGGTATTTCTGGAAGAATGAGTTGCCAAGTTTGGGGGCCGCTTCGCGACCCAGCGGGAGCAAGCTCCCTCGCCACAAGTGCTTAGTTGAATTTGTAGGCCAGTGCCGCCTGCACTTCCCCTTGGTTGGTCTCCCCGACGGCTTTGACAATACTGCTATCCGCCGCCGAGCCCGTCAGATGAACCCAGCTCGCACTCGTCAGCAACGACCACTGCGGCGCCAGCGGGAACTCAAAGCTCTGGGTCAACGCCACATTCTGCAATCCACCGCCAGCGTTGTACGGCCGAATCCCCGAGGCTTGTGACTCATTGGCACTCACCCCGAAAAACGTCTGATTCTGCCGCGCATCAGCAAAATGCGCGGTCAGACTGGAGCTGCCAATTACCCCGCCGCCCAGTGGATAACCCAACTCCCCGCCGACGCGCCCCAACACCCCGCCACGCCCGCCCACCGCTTGCCCGACGGACGCAAACACCCGCCAGAAATCAGCGGGCGCGTACTGCACGAAGCCGCCCACCTCGGCCATGTCCGGCACATCGCGCAACCCCTGCAATTCGCCGTTGGACGTGCGCCCCGGCAGGTAATTCACGAACGGTCCGGCGCTGAAACCATTGGCGCTCAACGCGTCCCAGGTCAGCCCGTCGTCCGTACTGAGGCTGACATCGCCCCAATCCAGATCGAGGTACGGCACCGGCCGGGTTTCGTAGCGGCTACCAGTCGGATCGTGCGGCTGATAGCTGAGGCCAGCCCCTGCTTCACCGGTGATGCCGTCCGCTGAAACGTTGGCCGAAAGGCACGTCAGCGCGGCAAATAGAGCAACAGTAATCCTCGACATGAGGCCATTCCTTGATCTGGATGTGCGCGCATCAATCCCCGAATCGCCCCTCCCGCGCAAGCACTCATGTTGTTTGTAGCGACCTACAAAAATTGTAGCTTCACCGATACCCACACACGCCAGAACCCCAGCCCCGCTGGGCCGAACCCGGTTGGCACAGTCCCTGCTCTACCCCCTTGGCAAGCGCAAACAGCGCCTCCTGCCAAGATAGGTACAACAGATGATTGACTGGCATATCGTGTGTGATTTCGACGGGACCATCACCCGCACCGACGTGATCGACAGCATCCTCCAACGGTTCGCCGACCCGAGCTGGGAAGCAATCGAAAACGAGTGGCTGGCGGGTGACATCGGTTCCCGTGAATGCCTCAGCCGCCAGCTCTCGCTGGTCAAGGCCACACCGGGCGAACTGCTACGGTTCTTCGACACCATCGAGATCGACCCTGACTTCCCCGACTTCGTCGACCACGTCATCGGCCTCGGCGCTTCCCTTGAAGTGGTCAGCGACGGCATCGAGCAAGGCATCGCACGGATCCTGGCGCGCCACTACGTCAGCCTCTTGCCGATCCTCGCCAACCGCCTGCGGCAACTCGACCACCAGAGCTGGCGCATCGACTTTCCCCATGCCAGCGACGCCTGCCGCGCCGCCTCCGGCAACTGCAAATGCAAATCCACCCCCAGCGCCAAACGGGTGCTGGTGATCGGCGACGGCCAGTCCGACATGTGCGTGGCCGCCACCGCCGATTTCGTGTTCGCCAAGGATCGCCTGGCCGAGCACTGCGAGCGCAACGGCATCGCCTACGCCCGCTTCGACAGCTTCGCCGAACTGCCCGCGTTGCTCGCCCTGCTGCCAAGCGCCAGCGCCGCCAACGCCACCTCTTTCAACATAGAAACTTTCAACCCAGAAAATCAGGAACTCTTCCACCATGTCTGATATTCGAATCGCCACACCTGAAGACCAGGTCCTTCTGGATAAAGAAGCCAAGTACTGCTCCTACGGCGACACCGTTCACTACATCGATCCGCCGCGCATTTTCAGCCGCTGCGAAGGCTCCTACGTCTGGGACACCGAAGACCAGGCCTACCTCGACCTGCAAATGTGGTACTCGGCGGTCAACTTCGGTTACGCCAACCCGCGCCTGAACAACGCGCTGAAACAGCAGATCGACACCCTGCCGCAGATCGCCAGCCAGTACCTGCACAAAGGCAAGATCGAGCTCTCGGAAATGATCGCCGTGGACGCGAAGAAGAAGTTCGGCCTCGACGGTCGCGTGCACTTCAACGTCGGCGGTTCGCAGTCCATCGAGGACTCGCTGAAAGTCGTGCGTAACGCCACCAACGGCAAAAGCCTGATGTTCGCCTTCGAGGGCGGTTACCACGGTCGCACCCTCGGTGCGTCGTCGATCACCTCCAGCTACCGCTATCGCCGCCGCTACGGCCACTTCGGCGAGCGCGCCAATTTCATCCCGTTTCCGTACCACTTCCGCGGCCCGAAAGGCATGACCAAGGAAGAGTACGGCAGCCATTGCGTGCAGCAATTCGCCCGCCTGTTCGAGACCGAATACAACGGCGTCTGGGACCCGAAAGTCGGCCAGAGCGAATACGCAGCCTTCTACGTCGAACCGATCCAGGGCACCGGCGGCTACGTGATTCCGCCGATGAACTTCTACAGCGAACTCAAGCATGTGCTTGACCAGCACGGCATTTTGATGGTGGTCGATGAAATTCAGATGGGCTTCTGGCGCACCGGCAAGCTGTGGTCGATCGAGCACTTCGACGTCAAACCGGACGTCATCGTCTTCGGTAAAGCCTTGACCAATGGCCTCAACCCATTGGGCGGTATCTGGGCCAAGGAAGAATTGATCAACCCGAAGATCTTCCCGCCAGGCTCGACCCATTCGACCTTCGCCTCCAACCCGTTGGGCACGGCGGTCGGCCTGGAAATGTTCAAAATGACCAGCGAAATCGACTACGGTGCGATGGTCATGAACAAGGGCAAGTACTTCCTCGAAGGCTTGAAAGACTTGCAGAAACGCTATCCGATCATCGGCGACGTCGACGGCCTGGGCCTGGCCCTGCGCTGTGAAATCTGCGGGCCGGACGGCTTCACGCCGGACAAGGCAACGCTCGATTTCATGGTCGAAGAAGGCATGAAAGGCGACATCGAAATCGACGGCAAACGCCTGGGCCTGATCCTCGATGTGGGCGGTTACTACAAAAACGTGATCACCCTCGCACCGTCGCTGGAAATCAGCTACCCGGAAATCGACCTCGGCATCGCGCTGCTCGACCGTCTACTTGATCGAGCCATGAAACGATGAACACCGAAAAGATCGATATGGGCGAAGGCAGCGCCGGTTTCGTTCTCGGCAACGGGGAGGTCGCGGTGTTGTTGATCCACGGCCTCACCGGCACGCCGACCGAGTTGCGTCGGGTAGCCATGGGCCTGGCCAAGGCCGGTTGCACGGTCTACGTGCCGACCCTGGCCGGCCACTGCGGGGACAACGCCGACCTGCAAGCCACCGGCTGGCGCGACTGGTACGAGAGCGCACGTAACACCTTCGTCGGTGTGCGGCGCAAGCATGAGCATGTGTTCGTCGGCGGCTTGTCGATGGGCGCGGTGCTGGCGATGTACCTGGCGGCCGAGCATCCGGGGCAGATCGAAGGCTTGCTGCTGTATTCAACCACCCTGCGCTACGACGGCTGGAACATGCCTTGGGTCGCCAAATTGAGCAGCCTGGTGATGTCGATTCCGTTTGGCGTGCACCTGTGCCGCTTCAACGAAAAATCACCGTTCGGCATCAAGGACGAACGCTTGCGCGCCATCGTCGAACGGCAGATGAAGGCCGGTGAAAGCGCCAATGCCGGATTGCTGACCATGTCCGGGGTGAGTGTGCGGGAACTGCATCGATTGGTGGCGGCGGTGAAAAAGCGCATGCCGCAGATCACCACGCAGGCGCTGGTTCTGCACTCACGGGAAGACGACATCACCAGCCGCTGGAACGCCGACTATGTGGAACGCAAACTCGGCGGCCCGGTGGTGAAAATCCTGCTCGACGACTGTTACCACATGATCACCGTCGACCTGCAATACCGCCGCGTGGTGGAGCTGA
The DNA here is from genome assembly GCF_059695705.1 of Pseudomonas sp. LBUM1669. Lineage (NCBI taxonomy): Bacteria > Pseudomonadati > Pseudomonadota > Gammaproteobacteria > Pseudomonadales > Pseudomonadaceae > Pseudomonas > Pseudomonas sp. LBUM1669. Next base: position 5,065,746 of record NZ_CP166784.1, read on the forward strand.
GCGCGGACTTTATCCAGCACCGGTTCATGCAACAAGTCACCGCCCCGCAACCCATTCGCCAGGCATACCGGCAGCTGGCGTAACTCAAGGAACTGAAGTGATCACTGCCCTTGCCTTTTCGACCATCGAAGCCATCGACCGCGGTGCCTGGAATGACTGTTTCCCCGCAGAACTGGAGGACTGGGATTATTACCGGGCCGTCGAACAGGCGGGCATTGCGGATTTCCAATGGCGCTATCTGGCGCTGTACGAAGACGAGGTGTTGGTCGCGGCGGCGGTGGCATTCACCACCTTGTATTCGCTGGACACCACGGTTCAGGGACCGGGTAAACGCGTCACCGAACAGTTGCGCCGCTGGTGGCCGGGGCTGTTCGACGTGCGCCTGTACGCCCTCGGTTCGCCGGTGGCCGAACAATGCCATGTCGGAACCGCACGCCAGATCGACCCCGCCCGGCGCCCGGCCTTGCTTGAGCAATTATTGACCCTGGCGCGCAACGACGCCGAACAGGCCGGGATCGGTCTGCTGGCGGTCAAGGATGCGTCTCACCGGGATCCGCAGTGGTTGCAGGTGTGCCAGGCGGTCGGTCTGCAAAGCATGCCCGGCCTGCCCAGCGCCGAACTGCCGATCCGTTTTGGCTCCGTGGACGCGTACCTCGGTACCCTCGGCAAATCCACCCGTAAAGACCTGCGCCGCACGTTGCGTGGGCAAGGTCCGCGCATCGAATGGCGGCGCACCGTGGAAGACCTGCTCCCGAGAATGATGGCGCTTTACGAAGCCACCCTCGAGCGCAGCGATCTGACCTTCGAACGCCTGCCACCGGACTACTTCCGTCAGGTCCTCGAACACCTCGATGAACGCGCCGCGTGCGTGCTGTACTGGGTCGGCGATGAGCTGGTAGCGTTCAACCTGGTGCTGCTGGACGAGCAACGCCTGGTCGACAAATTCTTCGCCCACGACCTGACCCGAACCCGCGAGCACAACCTGTACGTGCGCAGCTGGCTGGCCAATGTCGACTACTGTATTGAACACGGCATCCCGATCTACGCGTGCGGTCAGGCCGGCTATGCCAGTAAGCTGCGCCTGGGTTGCTCGTTCACCGGCAACACCGTGTTTTTCCGCCATCGCAACCGCGTGCTCGACGGTCTGTTGCGACTGGTGAAAATGTTCATTCGACCGGACCGTTCCGACCCTGCCATGGCTGCTGCAATAAGCGAAACCTCATGATCAAAAACCGCCCCGCCACCGCCCGACCTTTCGCCCTCTCCGGCTGGAGCCTGCAGCGCAAACTGGTGCTGGCGTTCTGGCTGGTCAGCGTGATTCCGACGATGATCGCGGCTGAACTGGCGGCCACCACCCTGTCGCAAATTTTCGACAGCAACGTGCGGATCTGGCTGCAGGAATCGACCCAGATCGTCGAGGACGAGATCACTGAGATCCGCCGGGATAACGCCCGGGCCGCGCAGTTGTTCCTGCGCTACACCCGCCCGCCCACCGATCGGTTGTCGAGCAAACACGACAAACTGACCACCGACATCGCTGATTCCATGGGCATCGACGTGGTGGCGCTGGTGCGCAACAGCGATCACAAAGTGGTGTTCAGCACCGCCGCCGATGACATCGTCCGGCAGATCAGCACCGAGTCCAAGGCGTTGTTGCAGACCCTGCAAGTCGGCGGCATCCCCACCGGCACGGTGGTCTCGACCTTCGAGACCGATCAGGACGGCGTCGATTACAAACTGGTCATCGCCACCTACCTCGACAGCAGTTTCCTCACCAGCGTCGCCGACGTGCATTCCCTCGACCTGCGGCTGTACCTGGCCAAGGCGAATGACTTCTCTGAGATCTTTTCCACCCAGCGTTTCGAAGATCACCCGGCGGCGGTGCCGGAGAAAATCGAACAGATCCTGCGCAACACCAAGCAGCCGATCGAACAATTCACCAATCGCTACAGCGGCATCTACCGGCCGATCCTCAATGAAAACGGTGAGCTGCAAGGCGTAATCTTCAGCGGCCTGCTTCGCCACACCAGCCTGGTCGGGCTGGTGAACCAGAGCAACCTGTTCATCCTGATTTTCCTGCTCAGCTCGGCGGCGTCCCTGACGGTTGGCTGGTTTGTCTCGCAACGCCTGACCAAGCCCTTGCGCGGGTTGTCCAAAGGCGTGCAAGCGGTGATTGCCGGGGATTACCGCCAACGCCTGGTGGTCACCGGCGGCGACGAACTGGCGGAATTGAGCAGCACCTTCAACCACATGAGCGAACGCCTCGGCGAGTTGCAGCACCTGGAATCGCAACTGCGCCGCCGCGACCGTCTGCACGCGCTGGGCGAAGTCGCCATGGGGCTGGCCCATGAAATCCGTAACCCGCTGGGCATCATCAAAACCGCCACGCAACTGCTGCACCGGCGCGCCGATTTGCCCGAGACCGACAAGCGTCATCTGGAATACGTGGTCAGTGAAGTCAGCCGCATCAACGACCTGATCACCGACTTCCTCGACTTCGCCAAACCCAGCGCACCGATGCGCTCGACGCAACCGGCGCGGCCGCTGGTGGATGAGCTGATCGGCTTCTGCGCCCCGGAACTGGCCAGCCACACCATCGATGTGCAAATCGACGATCAGGCCCCCGGCGCGACCCTTCACGCCGACGCGCGGCAACTCAAGCAGGCCGGCCTGAACCTGATCGTCAACGCCATCGACGCCATGCCCGACGGTGGGCGGCTGACCGTGGCGATCAGCAGCGAATCGCCGTACACCGTGATCAGCATCAGCGACACCGGCCAGGGCATCGAACCGGACATGCTCGAACGGATCTTCACGCCGTTCGTCACCACCAAGGCCTCAGGCACCGGCCTGGGGCTGGCGAAGGTGTTCTCGATCATGGAAAGTCATGACGGGCGCATCGAATGCGTGAGTGAAAAAGATGCCGGCACCACCTTCAGCCTGTACATTCCGGCCAATGGTGAAGACTTCGACGAGGGCAGCGATGACACATAACGTACTGGTGGTCGACGACGAGCCCAAGCTCTGCGACTTGCTGGCATCGGCACTGGGTCAGAACGGCCTCCAGGTGTTCACCGCCGGCAATGGCCTGCACGCGCTCAAGGTGCTGGAGTGCGAGGACATCGACCTGGTAATCAGCGACTGGCGCATGCCCGGCATGGACGGCCCGCAATTGCTGGCGGAAATCAAAAGCCGTTTTCCGCAACTGCCGGTGATCGTCATGACCGCCTACAGCACGGTGAAAAACGCCGTGCAATCGATGCGCAACGGCGCCTTCGACTACATCGCCAAGCCATTCGACATTGACGAACTGGACATCACCGTCAGCAAGGCCCTGCAATTTCGCGACATCCTCAAAGACAACCAGCGCATGCGCGCCGAGCTCGACGAACACCAGCAGATCGACAGCCTGATCGGGGACAGCCCGAGCTTTCGGCGGGTGCTGCACGCGATCGATTCGGTACGCGAGAGCAGCGCCACGATTCTGCTGACCGGCGAAAGCGGCACCGGCAAGGAAATGGTCGCCCGGGCGATCCACAAACACGGCAATCGCGCTGACAAACCGTTTGTAGCGGTGAACTGTGCGGCGATCCCGGAAGGACTTCTGGAAAGCGAAATGTTCGGCCACCGCAAAGGCGCGTTTACCGGCGCCGTGGCGGATCGCGTCGGGCGCTTCATGCAGGCTGACAAAGGCACGTTGTTCCTCGATGAAATCGGCGAAATGCCGCTGGCCTTGCAGGCGAAAATCCTCCGGGCCTTGCAGGAACGGGTGATCGAGCCGGTGGGCGATCCGCGTGAGCGCAAGGTCGATGTGCGGGTGATTGCCGCGACGAACAAGAACCTGCTGGACGCGGTGGCCAACAAGGAGTTTCGCGAGGACCTTTATTACCGCCTCAACGTGTTCCCGATCCCGCTGCCGGCCTTGCGCGAAAGGGTGGAAGACATCGCGCCGCTGGCCCGGCATTTTGCTCACACCCTGGGCGCCACGGCGGGCAAGCGTTTTACCGGGTTCAGCGCGCAAGCCTTGCAGGCCATGGCCCATTATTCGTGGCCGGGGAATATTCGCGAGCTGCAGAACTGCGTGGAGCGGGCGACGATTGTGGCGTCGGGGGCGGTGATTGAAGAGGAAGATTTGCCGGCGTATCTGTTTGCCTCAAATGCCGGCAGCAGCGGTGCGCTGGTCACCGAAGGCAGCGTACCGGCGGATCTGGAAGCGGCGTTGGCCGAGGTCGAGAAGGCTTACATTCTGGCGGCACTGGCGCAGAGCAATGGCGTGCAGGCTGCGGCGGCGCAGTTGATCGGGATCTCGGAGCGCAGCTTCTGGTATCGCCTGAAGAAACTGGGCATCCACGTAGACAAAATCGTCAGGTAACCGCCCCCCCTGTGGCGAGGGAGCTTGCTCCCGCTCGGCTGCGCAGCAGTCGTAAATCCAGCGAATGCTGGTCTGCCTGGCTACAACGGTGCTGACATTGGGGCCGCTTCGCAGCCCAGCGGGAGCAAGCTCTCTCGCCACAGAAGCACTCCCGGCAATTAGCTCACAGTCCCGCCCTTTGATTCACTCATGATCTGCCGAATCGCTCCGACAAAGGTCTCGACCGGCTGCCCGCCCGTCACCGCGTACTGCCCGTTAAACACCACCGTCGGCACCGAACTCACCCCGCGCGACAGCCACAACTGCTCTTCTTCGAGCACCTCTTTGGCAAACTCATCGGATGCCAGAATCGCCTCGGCCCGCTGCCGATCCAGCCCGACGCTTTCAGCAATCTGCGCCAACTGCCCGTGGTCGGACGGATTGCCGCCCTCAGTGAAATACGCCTTGAACAGCGCTTCTTTCAAATTGAATTGCAACCCTTCCAGCCCCGCCCAAAACAGCAACCGATGCGCATCAAAGGTGTTGTAGATGCGGCTGTTGCCATCGGTGCGAAACGCAAACCCGACCTCGGCGCCACGGGCACGGATCATCTCCCGGTTCTTCTGCGATTGCTCGGGGGTCGAGCCGTACTTTTCAGTGATGTGTTCGGTGATGTTCTGCCCTTGCGGCCCCATCTTCGGGTTCAGTTCGAACGGCTGGAAACGGATCTCGGCCTGGACCTCATCGCCCAGCAAATCCAGGGCCCGGGTCAGGCCATACAGGCCGACCACGCACCACGGGCAGGACACGTCGCTGACGAAATCTATTTTCAGGGGGGTACTCATCATTCACCTCGCAGACTGGATCGCGCCGGAAAGTTGGAACGATACACCTGAAAGACCGGGGTGGCAGCCATTCCCCATCCCCCTGTGGGAGCGAGCCTGCTCGCGATGGCGTCGTGTCAGTCGCCATCCGCTTGACTGATACACCGCCATCGCGAGCAGGCTCGCTCCCACAGGGGATTTTCGGTGTTTTTGGACGTGTGTTTAGTTCTGTTTAAGGTTACTTCCTGAAAGCTACAGCGCCTTGCGCCGTCGCCTACAACCGCGTCAGAATCCGCCGGCTTGTGCGCCTGGAGGCCCGTCGGTAACTTGGTTCCGTCACTGATTTCCAGTGATCGGGTTTAGTAGCCCGGCTTTTCCTACCGACCGCATAAGTGTCATCTAGTCAGGCATTCGCCTGCACTTGATGGTGGCTGTGCGCATGGCGCCCTCGGGCGCGCCGGTTTTGGTGGGTGGCCGGTCTACTAACTTGCGTACAGCCGCCACCCTTCCGTTTAGTAGCGAGACAGGTTGCGGCTCCACTATCAGGAGTACCCTCCAATGTTCAAGATCACACCAAATCCACCGGAAACCGACGACGTTTCCCCCTACGAAACCCCGGACTCCAAAAAACTCAACGAAGCCGCCGACCGCGCCCTCGATTACTACCTCAAACCGGTCATCCCCAAAGACACTCCCCGCCGCCCCAGCACCATCTACACCATCGCCCCCGACATCGATCACGAAACCCTGCTGGCCAACGCCTGCGAATCCCTGGCGTCGGCGAGCGTGATGCTGAGTGATTTCGCCGGGTTGCTGGAAGGCCCGCAGCGCAACACCGTGCTGGGCATTCAGCAGTCCGTCATGCTGGGTGAACTGGCGGTGAACCGGATGCTGGATAACTTCGTTCCACCGGGTTCAGCTACCTAACTGTCTGGCGATGCTTCACTAACACCAAAGATCAAAACTGTGGGAGCGAGCTTGCTCGCGATGGCGGTGTGTCAGTCAACATTAATGCTGAATGTCATGCCGCTATCGCGAGCAAGCTCGCTCCCACATTGTGATTGGGAGTTATAGGAGATTGGGGACCGGCACCGGATCGATCTGCGCCCAATGCGAAGTGTCTTCGCGGTGGGTCTGCAAATACGGCAACACCGCCGCCAGCAACGGCGCCTTGAACGCTTCCTGGAACCGATGCGCCAACCCCGGAATCAGCTTCAACTGACTGCCGCGAATATGCGCCGCCAAATGCACACCGTGCATCACCGGTAACAGCGGATCGGCCGTGCCGTGGACCACCAGCGTCGGCACGCGCAATTGGTTGAGCAACGCCACGCGACTGCGCTCGGCGAGGATCGCCATGATCTGGCGCTTCACGCCCTCAGGGTTGAACGCCCGGTCATAAGACAGCGCCGCCTGATGCAGCAGCGCCTGCCGATCATCGCTCACCGTCGGGCTGCCCAGCGCCGCCAGCAAATCCGCCTGTTGCTCCAGCGCCACTTCGCGGTTTGGCGCGCCACGACGGGACAACAGCTGTACCAACGCCGCACTCGGTGCCGGCAAGCCTTCGGCACCGGAACTGGTCATGATCAGGGTCAGGCTCTCGACCCGCTGCGGCGCCATCGCCGCCATGTGCTGGGCAATCATCCCGCCCATGCTTGCGCCCAGGACGTGGAACTGCTCAACCTTCAACGCATCCATCAGGCCAAAGGCATCGTCGGCCATGTCGGTCAGGGTGTACGGCGCCGACACCGGCAAACCGAGCTTGTAACGCAGCACTTCGAAGGTCAGGTTGGCGTCGACGGGCGCTTGCCGCCAGGTCGAGAGGCCGACATCGCGATTGTCATAACGAATCACCCGAAAACCCTGCTGACACAGCGCGACCACCACCTCATCCGGCCAGTGAATCAACTGCCCGCCCAGGCCCATCACCAGCAGCAACGCCGGGTCGGACGCACGGCCGATGCTCTGGTACGCCAGGCTCACCTGCGCCAGATCGGCGTGTTGGGTGGGAACATTGACATCGCAACGAGACGCCGCCAAGGACGGCAGGCCAAACAACAGCAAGGCCAGAAAAATGAATGCACGCATGAAAAAACACCGAAACGCAGAACCCCAGTAGAGCGCGAGTCTGATGAAGTTTGATCAAGCGCGCTGCCACAGTTACGTGACAGTTTGATGAAGATTGCTGAGCGGTCGTGTGAAGCGTTGACGCCTGCCGTTGGTCAGAAAACAGTCTGTACCTGTTATTTCTGACAGTAGCCAGCCTGCCCGTTTGAGCTTTCAATCAGTCTCTGACGCGCCTTGCCACCCCCGGTTCGCGCGCTTTCGTGCGAGTCGGAGAACTTCTATGACTGCTTTATTTATTTACACACCAAAGCAACTTGCCGCGCTGAAAAAAGAAAGCCCGCAACAACAGGTCGACCTGTTTGCCGAAATCAGGTCGCAGGGCCTGTTCGCAGAAAATGGCGCATTCGTCATATTCCCCATCCTGATTCCGGGTTGGCATGTAGTCGACTACCCCACTGCCTCCCATGGGGTCAACGCGGACGAAACTGTCGGTCCCGGCCGGGGATGGTGGGTGCTTTTCCCCTCCTACACGTTAATGGCAGCATTTGACACGCTACGCCTGTACATGGGCAAACGCCTTGAGCCCGGTCAGGCCCCGGACCCGACGGATCGAGGCACATTGATCAAGACCGAAATCGTCCCCCAGAATCACAACAATGAGAACATCGCCAGCTTCATTCCCAGGACGGCGGTCGAAAAACCCGGCATCCATCTGATGTGGTACACCGTCGAACGCACCAGTGGCAACCTGGATCCTTCAGTAGAGATAACCGTATGGTTCAAGCCAACCTTCCCTGACAGCCTTGATCGAACCGGCAACACCCTCGAGCGAGTGCCTCTGGAGGCCCCTCGGTTCCCGGCCATTATTGATGAGGCTATGGTGAAGGTGGGTGTGGACGTCACTATTCCTGCCTGGCGAATCATGACCGTCGGTGACGTCATTACCCTGATGTTCGGTAATCAAATCGTCGAGTACACCCTCAAGCCCGAGGAGGTCGGTCAGAACATCGTTGTATTTGTGCCGGCTGCCGTCCTCGAGCTGATCGGCCCCGCTGACCCGTTATCGGTGAGTTACAAGATCGGTGACCAAGTAAAAAACAGCAGTCTCACCTCCAAAACAGGTGAAGGAAAACTGGTTCCGAATATCACCTATCTTGAAGCGCCTTCAGTGGTTCGCTCGAACGGCAATGTTCTAAAAATCGACGATCTCAATGGCAATCCCATGGAAATTGAAATCTTCGTAGAGCGAGCCGACGCCACCCCAGGAGATAAAGTGGAATGCTTTATCTACAACCCCAAGACTGGACTCACTCAGTCCTTTGGTCCGTTTAATTACCAAAGAGGCATCGTCACGGTCGAGGTGCTTTACGAAATAGTGAAGAATCTGGCCGACGCGACAATAGAAATCTACTACGAGCGCATCAGAGTCGTGGCGGGCGTAGAGGAACGCACTCCGTCCTACTCCTATTCTCTGGAGCTGATCGGCGAAAAATACCGGGCGCCGGCGCCTACTGCGCCGCAAGCTCACGGGGCAGTCCTGTCGCCGGCTCTGGCAGAGACGGTGGTCTATGCCGGACCTGGAATCGAAGGTCTGGAGGTCGGTGACAAAGTGACACTGACCAGCTTGAGTACCAGCGCCGGCGGCACCACCCGCCTGCAAACCTACGAACGGTTTGTTACCCAGTCCATGGTGATTCCGGGGGTGGGCATCGTCGTGCCATTCGACTGTGAAACCACCCATTTCGAGACTTATCAGAACGGTTCGGTCCAGCTGTCCTATACCGTCACCGGCACCGGGCATGCCGCGCCTCTGGAGTCCTACACCCGTCGGCTGCGCATCGGGCAAGTGACCAATCTCCTGGGCATCGTCGATGTCGGCAGAGACGAAAACGGTGTACTCGATCCGAAGGACATTCCTTTCGGTACCCCAGCCATTTGCCCAGCCAAAGCTCACACGCGTATCGGCGACACGGTTCATCTGGAAGTACGGGGACCCGACGGTAATCTTGTTTTTGCAGACAGGTTGCCCATTACGGCGGCCCACCTCGACAAAGACATTGAATTCAGACTGGCCTACGAGCTCATCAATTCACTGCTCAATCAAGTGATCACGGTGGACTGGTACATCGAGCGCGAGCGCGAACTCCCGCTGACAGCGCCCGAACTGGTGTTGCGAATCGGCGCCAAGGCCTTGGTGCTACCGCCGCCCGCGCTCGTGCAGGCTTCACCTGGCACGATTATCAATCCGCAAAACACTCAGAAACTTGCCACGGTCAAAGTCACCTACACCGGGATGGACCCCGCCCATCGTGTCACCCTCTTCGTCAAAGGGCGCGATGGTTTTGGCAGCCCGGTGCTTGCGACACTTAAAGGAAGCGCCAGCGGAACATTGATCTTCACCCTGCCCCTGACCGCCGTCCCCGCCAACATGGGTACATTCATGTCCTTCTGGTATGTCGTGACGCAGGAAGGCATACATGATCAAAGCTCCGCACCCACCAGGTACGAAGTCACCTCGATTGCCAATGAAGATATCAACTACCCGCGCATGAGCATCAAGGAGGCGCCGGATCACAAGGTCCTGAACCTCAACAACTTCACGGGCGATGCTCACTGGACGCTGATTGCCTGGCTGTTCATTGCCATCGGGACCCGGATGCGGGTGGCATTGAGTGGGCAAAAATCCGACGGTAGCGAAAACGTCATCATGCTGTTCGATGGGGTGATCACCGCCAACCACTTGAGCACCGGCTTGAGCGGGGTCATCTCCCGGGAACAGCTAAAACTGTTCAAGGACGGCACGCAGGTATTCGGGCTGTCGGTCGCCAATTTCAGCGATAAGGGCGGCGTTGATACGTTCTTCCCGATGCGGGAACTGACGATCAAATCGGAAATGCTCGCCAAGCCAATGATTACCCAACTGATTGACAATCAAGGGGCAATTACCGGGCAGGTCAGAAATGGAGGCACGTGTGATGACGTCACACCAACACTGGTCGGAACTGCATCGCCCAATAGCACTGTGAATCTATTCAATGGTGCGGCTCAAGTGGGGTCAGCCATTGCCAACACAAACGGGATCTGGACGAAAGACATCAGTGTCGGTCTGGGTCGACATAGTTTGACGGCGAAAACGCAGGATGGTCTTCAAGCGTCCCCTCCCTGGGTTGTGACTGTGCAAGCAGACTTGAGCTCCATTACCGACTTTAACAACGGCAACTTCAATGGCTGGACACCAGGCGTTGGTGCACAAACGGGTCGCTTGCTGGGCACAGCGCCTAACTATCTCTTTCATATCTGGACGCCTGGCAAGATAAACAATTCAGGCGTGCTGTTCTCACGTAACTTTCCGTTAGTGATTGGCGCCAGATACGAGTTCTCTTGCCAGATATACAACACCGCCGTGAACGGTTACGACGTCGATCCCAAAATAAGCTTACTTGTCGACTATATGCTCAGCACCGCCTATGCAAATATCAATAAACACACCGGATGGAACACGGTGCACGGGACGTTCACCGCCTCCGCTGCCTCCGCCAATTTCTATATACATAATTATGAAGCAGGGGATATAGGCAATGACTTTTACATTCACCTATTGACCGTCAGACAGCTTTCCAATTAACGGGCGAGACGCGCAAAAAAACCCGCTGACCTTGACCGGTTCAGCGGGTTTTCATTGGCCACAAAATGCCGCTAGTCGTTAAGCCAACTGACTGCGTAACTGCCTTGCCGCCGCCACCATGTTGACCAACGCCGCCTCAGTCTCTGGCCACGCCCGGGTCTTCAGCCCGCAATCCGGGTTCACCCACAACCGCTCCGCCGGGATCCGCTTCACGGCTTTGCTCATCAACTTGACCATCTCAGCCGTGTCCGGCACCCGTGGCGAGTGGATGTCGTAGACGCCCGGGCCGATGTCGTTCGGGTAGTCGAACGCTTCGAAAGCCTCGAGCAATTCCATGTCCGAACGCGAGGTTTCGATGGTGATGACGTCGGCGTCCATCGCCGCGATGGACTCGATCACGTCGTTGAATTCGCTGTAGCACATGTGGGTATGGATCTGGGTTTCATCCCGCACACCGGACGCGCTCAAGCGGAACGCTTCCACCGCCCAGTCCAGGTATTCCTGCCATTGCGCCCGGCGCAGCGGCAAGCCTTCGCGGAACGCGGCTTCGTCGATCTGCACGATCTTGATGCCGGCGTTTTCCAGGTCCACCACTTCGTCACGCAGGGCCAACGCCAATTGCTGCGCCTGGATTTTGCGCGAGACGTCTTCACGCGGGAACGACCACATCAGCATGGTCACCGGACCGGTGAGCATGCCTTTCATGACTTTGTCGGTCAGGCTCTGTGCATAAGTGATCCAGTCGACAGTCATGGCACTCGGGCGGCTCAAGTCGCCGTAGATGATCGCCGGTTTGACGCAGCGCGAACCGTAGCTCTGCACCCAGCCGAAACGGGTGAACAGGTAGCCGTCCAGTTGCTCGGCAAAGTACTCGACCATGTCGTTGCGCTCGGCCTCACCGTGCACCAGCACGTCCAGGCCAAGGCGTTCCTGAATTTGCACCGCGTGGCGGATTTCGCTGTGCATGGCATCGGTGTAATCGTTGGCCGACAGCTTGCCTTGCTTGAACGCCTGGCGTGCCAGACGGATCGAACCGGTTTGCGGGAACGAGCCGATGGTGGTGGTCGGGAATGGCGGCAGTTTCAGGCGCGCGCGTTGCTGCTCGATGCGTTTGGCGAACGGCGAGTGACGTTGGCTGTCCGCTGCGCCGATGGCGTTGATGCGAGCCTGCACCTCGGCTTTATGGATACGCGGCGACTCGGCGCGGCTCGCCTGAATCGCTCGGCTCTGGGCCAAAGCCGCTTGCACCTTGGGCGATTGAGGGTCGTTCAGGGCATCGCGCAGCACGGCGATTTCACCGCACTTCTGGACGGCGAAGGCCAGCCAGCTTTTCAGTTCAGGATCGAGTTTGTCTTCGCGTTCCAGGTCTACCGGGCTGTGCAGCAACGAGCAGGAACTGCTGACCCACAGGTTGTCGCCAAAGCGCTCTTGCGCCGGTTGCAGTTGCGCGAGGACTTGCTCCAGTTCGCAGCGCCAGACGTTGCGGCCGTTGACCAGGCCCACCGAAAGAATCTTGTAGGTCGGCAGGCGATCGAGCACCTGGCCGAGTTGATCGGGCGCCCGCACCGCGTCGATGTGCAGGCCTTGCACCGGCAGGCCGACCGCCAGACCGAGGTTGTCTTCCAGGCCACTGAAGTAGGTCGCCACCAGTTTTTTCAGCGGCGAGTATTGGAGGATGTGATAAGCGCGTTCGAAGGCGTTTTTCCAGGTTTGCGGCAGGTCGAGGGTCAGAATCGGTTCGTCGATCTGCACCCACTCCACGCCTTGGGCGGCGAGGCGGCCGAGGATTTCACCGTAGATCGGCAGCAAGCGTTCCAGCAGGTCGAGCTTGTCGAAGTCGTTGCCTTTGGCCTTACCCAGCCACAAGTAAGTCAGCGGGCCGAGGATGACGGGTTTGACGTTGTGGCCCAGGGCCTTGGCTTCGTCGACTTCGTCGAACAGCTGTTCCCAGCTCAGCTTGAATTGTTGGTCAGCACTGAATTCCGGGACCAGGTAGTGGTAGTTGGTGTCGAACCACTTGGTCAGTTCCTGGGCATATTGGGCCTTGGTGTGTTCACCGCCGCAGCAGGTCGCCGTGGCGCCACGGGCCATGGCGAACAGGGTATCGAGGGTCGGCAGGCCGCGCGCATCCTTGGCACTGTCGAAACGCTCGGGGATCACGCCGAAGGTCAGGGAATGGGTCAGCACCTGGTCGTACCAGGCGAAGTCGCCGACGGGCAGCAGGTCGATGCCGGCGTCTTTTTGCAGTTGCCAGTGGGTGGCGCGCAGTTGGCGGCCGACACTTTTCAGCGCGTCCTGATCGAGGTCGCCCTTCCAGTAGGATTCGAGGGCTTTTTTTAGTTCGCGGTCCGCGCCGATGCGTGGAAAACCAAGTGTGTGGGCCAGAGCCATGGTGAATTCTCTCTATAAAAGAAGCTGTAAAACATGGCGCTATTGTCGACAGCCAACCCAACATGAGACAAACTCAACCTTTTCGTGTTGATCACAAGTTTTCCTCATGGAGCCCCCGGTGCTTGAAATCCGTCACCTGAAGACCCTGCACGCCTTGCGCGAAGCCGACAGCCTGGTCGATGCCGCCGACCGTCTGCACCTGACCCAGTCGGCCCTGTCCCACCAGTTCAAGGAGCTGGAGGAGCGCATGGGCATGCCGTTGTTCGTGCGCAAGACCAAACCGGTGCGTTTCACCAGCGCCGGTTTGCGCCTGCTGCAACTGGCCGACGCGACCCTGCCGCTGCTGCGCGGTGCCGAGCGTGACATCGCGCGTTTGGCGGGCGGCACGGCGGGCCGTTTGCACATGGCGATCGAGTGTCACAGTTGCTTTCAGTGGCTGATGCCGACCATCGATCAGTTCCGTGATGCCTGGCCGGAAGTCGAACTGGACCTGGCTTCGGGCTTCTCCTTCGCCCCGCTGCCGGCCCTGGCCCGTGGCGATCTGGACTTGGTGGTGACTTCGGATCCGCTGGAACTGGCCGGGATCACTTACGTGCCGTTGTTCACCTATGAAGCGATGCTCGCGGTGGCCAATCAGCACCGTCTGGCGAACAAGGCCTACATCGTGCCGGAAGATCTGCTCACGGAAACCCTGATCACCTACCCGGTGGAACGCGATCGGCTGGACATCTTCACCCGCTTCCTCGAACCGGCCGACATCGAACCGGCGCAGGTCCGCACCTCGGAACTGACCGTGATGATGATGCAACTGGTGGCCAGCGGACGCGGCGTGTGCGGCATGCCCCATTGGGCGCTGCATGAATACAGCTCACGGGGTTATGTGAAGGCCAAGCGGCTGGGCGAGAAGGGATTGTTTGCGACACTGTATGCGGGAATTCGCGCGGACATGCTGGATGCACCGTACATGCGCGACTTCTTGCTGACGGCCAAGGACACGTCGTTCTCGACACTGGACGGGGTCAGCGCCGTACGCTGACACCCCACAACCCCTGTAGGAGCGAGGCTTGCCCGCGAAAGCGGTGTATCAGCCAAGTCGATGTCGACTGTCACGACGCCTTCGCGGGCAAGCCTCGCTCCTACAGGGATTATGGTGATTTCGGAATTCGCGCCATACAGCTCACGGGGTTACGTGAAGGCCAAGCGGCTGGGCGAGAAAGGATTGTTTGCGACGCTGTACGCCGGGATTCGCGCGGACATGCTGGACGCGCCGTACATGCGCGATTTCTTGCTGACAGCCAAGGACACGTCGTTCTCGACACTGGACGGCGTCAGCGCCGTACGCTGACACCCCACAACCCCTGTAGGAGCGAGGCTTGCCCGCGAAAGCGGTGTATCAGCCAAGTCGATGTCGACTGTCACGACGCCTTCGCGGGCAAGCCTCGCTCCTACAGGGATTATGGTGGTTTCGGAATTCGCGCCATACAGCTCACGGGGTTACGTGAAGGCCAAGCGGCTGGGCGAGAAAGGATTGTTTGCGACGCTGTACGCCGGGATTCGCGCGGACATGCTGGACGCGCCGTACATGCGCGATTTCTTGCTGACGGCCAAGGACACGTCGTTCTCGACACTTGACGGCGTCAGCGCCGTCCGCTGACACCCCACAACCCCTGTAGGAGCGAGGCTTGCCCGCGAAAGCGGTGTATCAGCCAAGTCGATGTCGACTGTCACGACGCCTTCGCGGGCAAGCCTCGCTCCTACAGGGATTATGGTGATTTCGGAATTCGCGCCATACAGCTCACGGGGTTACGTGAAGGCCAAGCGGCTGGGCGAGAAGGGATTGTTTGCGACACTGTATGCGGGAATTCGCGCGGACATGCTGGATGCACCGTACATGCGCGACTTCTTGCTGACGGCCAAGGACACGTCGTTCTCGACACTGGACGGGGTCAGCGCCGTACGCTGACACCCCACAACCCCTGTAGGAGCGAGGCTTGCCCGCGAAAGCGGTGTATCAGCCAAGTCGATGTCGACTGTCACGACGCCTTCGCGGGCAAGCCTCGCTCCTACAGGGATTATGGTGATTTCGGAATTCGCGCCATACAGCTCACGGGGTTACGTGAAGGCCAAGCGGCTGGGCGAGAAAGGATTGTTTGCGACGCTGTACGCCGGGATTCGCGCGGACATGCTGGACGCGCCGTACATGCGCGATTTCTTGCTGACAGCCAAGGACACGTCGTTCTCGACACTGGACGGCGTCAGCGCCGTACGCTGACACCCCACAACCCCTGTAGGAGCGAGGCTTGCCCGCGAAAGCGGTGTATCAGCCAAGTCGATGTCGACTGTCACGACGCCTTCGCGGGCAAGCCTCGCTCCTACAAGGGGTGTGGTGGGTTTAGAGTTCACGCCACATGTGGATTTTGTCGAAGTAGTCTTCGCCGACCCGGGCCGCCATGGGTTCGAGGCCGAACTGGATGAAGCCGCAGCGCTGGTACAGGTTGAACGCGGCTTCGTTGCCGGCGGTGACGGTCAACTGGATCAGCCGCAGGCCTTTATGGTTCTGCGCTTCATCCAACGCGGCTTGCACCAGTTGCTGACCCAAGCCCCGCTGCCGGACCTTGCCGGACACGTACATGCCAAACAGCGTTGCCTTGTGCCGGGCCTTTTCCCGAGGTTCAAAGGCCAGGCCGACAATGCCCGCCAACTTGCCCTCGTCAAACGCCCCGAGCACCACATCCAGTTTGCTGGTCAGGCGCGATTCCCACCAACTCAGCGGCATCGCGGCACGTTCGCGCACACTCGAGGTGAAGGCTTGCGGGTGCAGGTCGTAGGCTTCAAGCATCAGTGCCCGATAATCCAGGGCATGGCTGGCATCCAGCCGTTCAATCCACATGGTCAAGCCGTCCGTCGTTGCTCAAGCATCAGCCGCACCGCCAGCGCTGACAGGACAAACCCCATGAAATAACGCTGCACCACCAGCCAGGTCGGGTTGTTGACGAACCACGACGCGATGCCCGCAGCGAAGATCGCGATCAGCAGATTGACGCAGAAGCTGACGCTGATCTGGGTCAGGCCCAACACGATGCTTTGGGTGAACACCGAGCCATGCTCAGGCGTGATGAATTGCGGAAACACCGACAGGTAAAACACCGCGATCTTCGGGTTCAAGGCGCTGGTGAGAAACCCCATGGTGATCAGTTTGCGCGACGAGTCCGGCGGTAACTGCTGCGCTTCAAAGGGTGAACGCGCACCGGGTTTGACCGCCTGCCACGCCAGCCACAACAGATACAGCGCACCGGCCCATTTCAGCACTTCGTAGGCCAACGGCACGGCCAGAAACACGGCGGTCAAACCGGCCGCTGCGGCGAACAAATGCACGAAAAACCCCGCGACCACGCCGAGCAACGAAGTCACGCCGGCCTTGCGCCCCTGGCAGATCGAGCGGGAGATCAGGTAGATCATGTTCGGCCCCGGCGTCAGTACCATCAGCAACGCGGCGGCGGCGAAAATCAGCAAATCTTGAAGCGGGATCATGGGCAGTCCTGGTCCGTAGACGATCAAGCGATCGCGGTCAACGAAGCTCGATAAAACGGCAGGATCAGGTCCCGTGTCAATGGCGCCAGCGTGAGATCGCCGTCGGTGGCCGGATCAATCCAGCGCACCTCTTCGATCTCCGCTGCTGGCGATACGTCTGAATCGATGGTCAGCTGAAAGAGCTCGGCCTGGACGACAAAACCCGGCTCGTTGGCGGCCGGTGCCGAGAAGGGTCCCAGGTAGGTGGCGTGCGCGGGGTCGATGACCAGCCCAAGCTCTTCTTCCAGTTCACGGGCCAGGGCGTGAACCGGCAGTTCATGGGCCTCGATCTTGCCGCCGGGTTGCATGAAGGCTTCGGTCCCGCGTTTGCGAACCAACAGCGTGCGACCGTCGGGGCCGATCAACAGGGCAGCGGCGATGCGGATGATGCGAGGGGAAGTAGTGGTGGAAAAGGTCATGGATCTGAAGGGGCCTTGGGTGAAAGGCGCAAAGGATCACATGGGTGTCGCGCCGGCGTCACGGGGAAAAATAGCTGTCAGGCACTACGGAGTCCATTGTGGGAGCGGGCTTGCTCGCGAAGGCGTCGTGTCAGTCGATATCTACTTGGCTGATACACCGCTTTCGCGAGCAAGCCCGCTCCCACAGGGGTTCAGGGTTGAGTCTTCCAAAGGGGTTCAGGGCTGAGCCTGGACCAGCGGACCGGCCTCGAGCATCGCGCCCTCCACTTCCTCCGGCACTTTCACAAAAACACTGTATTTCGCCCCTTCCATCGCCTCGAAAGCGATCAGTTTCTCCACCAGCGGTCCGCTCAGTACCTTGCCCGCATTGAGCAGCAGCATGCCGTTATCGGCATTGAGGTTGTGCGCCAGAATCATGCCGGCCGCCAGGTCCCGGGTGCTCATGACCCTCACCGTCGGATCGGCCAGCGACACATCGCTCAGGTAGGCGGCGCAGACCTGAATGAAGTCCTCGACCAGATCAGGATCGTAGAGCCGACCGGCGTACTGGCGGATGTAGACCAGGGCTTCATCGCTGTTCATCTGGCGCTCAAGGATCAGCCCACGCTGTAACTCGATGAAATCCACCGCCAGTTTCAGCCACCGCGACCCGAGCGGAATCGCCTCGCCCTTGAGCCGGTCGGGGAATCCCGTGCCATCCCAGCGCTCCTGATGGTGAAGGATCAGGCGTGCAGCGTCTTTCATCGGGTCGAGGGTCATCAGCAACGACTCGCTCTGCTTCGGATAACCGCGATAACGCTCCTTATCGTTGTGGTGCAGCAGGTCAGCAGGCGCGGTCATCATGCTGTCGGTCCAGCTCAGCTTGCCGATGTTGTAGAGCGCCGCGGCCATGGTCAGGTCGCGGGTACTGCCCTCGTCCAGGCCATGAAGTCTGCAGTACACCCGCACCAGTTCGATGATCTGCCGGTTCGTCTGCTTGGCCGGCGGCAACCGCAGGTTGGCCAGCAGCGAGAACACCTCCGTGCCGGTCACATAGCTGTGTTTGAGCTCTTCATAGGCCAGGTCGAGCATGTCAGCGGTCTGCTGCAGCTCTGAGGTGCGGGACGCGACGTGTTTTTCCAGGGTCGCGTTGAGCAACTTCAATTCTTCGTTCCGGTCCCAGGTCTCCTGCACCAGACGCAACCGCTCGCGCTCGGAATGCTGGTAGGCGAGGGATTGTCGCAGCGTCAGCAGCAATTCCTCATCGTGCCAGGGTTTGCTGATGTAACGGTCAATCTGCCCCTCGTTGATCGCTTTGACGATCATCGTCAGGTCGGCATAACCAGTCAGCAGAATGCGCAGCGTGCCGGGATGGCGCTGGTGAATGTGCGCCAGCAGCGTGGCGCCGTCCATATTGGGCATGCGCGCATCGCTCATCACCAGGTCGACGGGCTGTTTCGCCATGATGTCGAGAGCCTGGGCCCCGCTGGTGGCCAGCAGCACGTCGTAGGGCTGGCCGCGCAAGAGCCGGCGCAAACTGTTGAGGATCGATTCCTCATCGTCGACCAGCAGAACCGTGGGTTTATAGGTGACAGTCGTGGGGAGTTGCTCTTCCATGGCATTACCTCAAGCGAAACGGGCATTGTTGCGTCAGTCATCAGCCAAAACATTCCGTTTCTGGCCCTGCCTGAGCTACAGGCTAGATGATTTTCAGCCAGTCCCCTGGAAATGATTCGTTAGCGTCGGCCGGGCGAAGTGCTGCACGGGCGACTATGCTCAGTTCACTCGGATCCATTATCTATACCGCTTGGCCACGTGATCAGGGAAAGGATGCCCCTATGAGCACACCGCACCACACTGCCACCGCTCCCGGCGTATGCCTATGAATACGCTGCTGGCACGAACCAACCGTCGGATACTTATCGTCGACGACACCGCGTCGATTCATGCCGACTTCAGCAAGATCCTCAGCCCGACCTCGATCGATGACGACGACTTGATCAGCGCCGAAAAAGCCCTGTTCGGGTCGCAAGCGACGGCAACGCTGCAAAGCTTCATGCTCGACTCGGCGTTTCAGGGCCTGGAAGCGCTGGACAAGGTCGAGCGAGCGCTGGCCAACGACCTGCCCTACGCGATGGCCTTCATCGACATGCGCATGCCGCCAGGCTGGGACGGCCTGGAAACCATCGAACGGCTGTGGCAAGTCGATCCCAAGCTGCAAGTGGCGCTTTGTACCGCTTATTCCGACTATTCCTGGGAAGACATCGATGAACGCCTGGAGCTGGGCGATCGCCTGCTGATCCTCAAAAAACCGTTTGATGCCATCGAGATCCGTCAGTTGGCCAGCGCCCTGACCGCCAAATGGCAGATGACCGAAGACGCCGAGCTGAAGATGTCGCTGCTGGAACAGGCCGTCGAAGAACGCACCCGGGAGCTGTCCGACGCCAACATCATCGTGCAGAACAGCCCTACCATTCTGTATCGCCTGCGGGGCGAACCGTTGTTCCCGCTGATGTACATCTCCCACAACATCACCAAGTACGGTCACGTCGCGGCGAACCTGGTCGCCTCGGCCAACTGGGCCCAGGAGTTGATCCATCCGGACGACCAGCCGAAGGTCGACACGGCCATGGCCCGGGTGCTGGATCGCCATGCGGCGGGCGCTTCCATCGAGTTCCGGATGCGCACCGGCGATGGTGCCTGGCGCTGGGTCGAAAACCGCTATATCCCGGTGCGTGACGACGAAGGACGTCTGCTGGAAGTCGAAGGCATCATCATCGACGTCACTGAACGCAAGGTCGCCGAGGAGAAAATCGCCCTGCTGGCCCGCACCGACGGGCTGACCGGGCTGGCCAACCGTGCCACCTTGATCGAGCGTCTGCACCAGGCGTTCGCCGCCGCGCGTCGAGGCGCAACGCCGTTCGCGATGTTCTACCTGGACCTCGATCACTTCAAACGGATCAACGATACCCTCGGCCACCCGGTGGGCGACCTGTTGCTGCAGGAAGTGGCCCGGCGCATCAAAGCCTGTGTGCGCGAAAACGACGTGGTCGCCCGCCTCGGCGGCGACGAGTTCGCCATCCTGCAACTGGACGTCAGCGACCCGACCCAGTCCGCGTCCCTGGCCGCCAAGGTCCGCGATGCGCTGGTGCTCCCCTACTCCCTGGCCGGCAATGACGTACGCGTTTCGGTGAGCATCGGCATCAGCAGTTATTCGCCGCTCATCACCAGCGCCGACGGCCTGCTGAACCAGGCTGACATGGCGCTTTATCGCTCCAAGGAAAAGGGCCGCAACCAGTATCACTTCCACTCCGAGGAGATCAATCAGGAGGTGGTCGAGCGCATGACCATCGCCAGCGAACTGCGCGCGGCCATCGACCATGAAGAACTCGAGCTCAATTACTGGCCGGAAGTCGACCTGAGCAGCGGCAAGATCCTCGGCATGGAAGCCCAGGTCAGCTGGAACCACCCCAAGCGTGGTTTGCTGGAAGCGCCGGCGTTCCTGCCGGCCGCGGAAAAAACCGGCGCCATCATTGCCCTCGGTCACTGGGTGCTGGATCGCGCCTGCCAGCAAATGCGCCAGTGGCGCGACGAAGGCATGGCGCCCCCGGTGATTGCCATCAAGCTGTCCCTGGCCCAACTGAAAAGCGGACCCGAGCTGATCTATGACGTACTGCGCACCACCGCGCGCTGGGAATTGTGCGCCTGGGACCTGCGCTTCGATGTCACCGAAGCAACCCTGGCCCAGACCAAATGGACCCACAACGACGTGCTGCCGCGCTTGCGCGAGCTGGGGGTGAAGATCGCCATCGACGACTTCGGCACCGAATACTCCTCGTTCGACTACCTCAAGACCTACCAGGTCAATCACCTGAAACTTGCCCAGGCCTTCATCGACACCGCTGCCCGCGACCCGGCGAGCGCCAACACGTTGCGCGCAATCATCAACTTCGCTCGCGAGGTAGGGATCGGAATCATCGCCGAAGGTGTCGAAACCCAGGAACAGCGTAGTTCGCTGATGGCCACAGGCTCGCCAATGAACGCTCAGGGTTACTTTTTCAGTAAAGCGGTCAGCAGCAAACAAGCAGCCCAGTTGCTCAAAGCCGGCAGCATCGTGCCCGCAAGCCACGAAAACGGACCGATCCTGGACAATCCGCACGCCACGGAGGACAAGGGATGAAAACTTCGTCCGTCCAGACCAACCGGCGCATTCTGATCATCGATGACACGCCGTCGATCCATCAGGACTTTCGCAAGATCCTTGGCCCCGATACCGAAGGTGAACAGAGCCTGGCCGGTACTGAAGAGGCGCTGTTCGGCACGCAACAGCCGGCTCGGCTCACCTTCCAGCTCGATTCTGCCTATCAGGGCCAGGAAGCCTTCGAAATGGTCAAGCGGGCCCAGGCCGAAGGTCGCCCCTACGCCATGGCGTTTACCGACATGCGTATGCCGCCGGGTTGGGACGGGCTGGAAACCATCGAACAGCTCTGGAAGATCGACCCGCACCTGCAAATCGCGCTGTGCACCGCCTATTCGGATTACAGCTGGGAGGACATGGCTGAACGGCTGGAGTTCGGCGACCAGTTACTGGTGTTGAAAAAACCCTTCGACAGTCTGGAAATCCGCCAGATGGCCAGCGCCCTGACCTGGAAATGGCAGATGACCCAGGACGCGGAGACGAAAGTGCAAAGCCTGGAGCAAACCATCGAGGCGCGGGTCCACGAACTGCTCAAGGTGTCCCACCTGTTGCAATACGACGTGTTGACCGAGTTGCCCAACAGCACGTTGCTCGGTGATCGGCTGAACCAGTCCCTGGCGTTGTCCCGTCGCCATGACAAGCAGCTGGCGGTGATGTTCCTGGGCCTTGACCGCTTCAAGCGTATCAACAATGCCCTGGGCCATCCGGCCGGTGACGAAATGCTCAAACGGGTCGGGCATAACCTGGTGTCCACGGTGCGCGAATCCGATTCGGTGTTTCGCTACGGTTCTGATGAATTCGTGGTGATCCTCGCTGACATCCGCCATCCCCAGCAGACCAAAGGCATCGCCGAAAAACTCTTGAACGCCATCGGTACGACACAGCACATCGCCGGCCATGACCTGAGCGTGACCGCCAGCCTGGGCATCAGCATCTACCCCGATGACGGCTTCGATGCCGTCGCACTGATCAAGAAAGCCGAGACCGCGATGCGCCACGTCAAGGAAAGCGGCCCCAACGACTTCCGCTTTTTCATTGAAGACATGAACCAGCGCGCCCGGGACCAGCAGACCATCGAGTCGGGTATTCGCCTGGCCTTGGAACGGGACGAATTTGTGCTGCATTACCAGCCCAAGCTCGATCTGGGCACCGGTGAGGTGGTCGGTGCAGAAGCCTTGATCCGCTGGCTGAAACCGGGGCATGGCTGGGTTTACCCGTCGGATTTCATTGGTGTGGCCGAAGACAGCGGCTTGATCGTGCCGTTGAGCAAATGGGTTTTGCGCCAGGCCTGTCGGCAAGCCTGCGCCTGGCAGGCGGCGGGGCTGCCGAGGCTGTGCATGTCGGTGAATGTGTCGGCCATCGACTTTCGCCAACGAGGCTTTGTCGAAGGCATTGAACAGGTCCTCGAACAAACCGGTCTGGACCCGTCATTGCTCGAACTGGAAATCACCGAAGGCGTGCTGATGCAGAACGTCGATGCCACCGTCACCGCCCTGAAGCAGATCAAGGCACTGGGGGTGCGGCTGGCCATCGATGACTTCGGCACCGGTTATTCCAGCCTGAGCTACCTGCGACGGTTTCCCATCGACGTGCTGAAAATCGACCAGTCATTTATTCGTGGTCTGAGCCGTGACAGCAATGACGCAGCCCTGGTCAGCGCCATTATCAGCCTGGGCAAGAGCCTCAAGCTGACCATCATCGCCGAAGGGGTGGAAACCCTCGAACAACTGGACTTCCTCAAGGCCCATCAGTGCGAAGAAGGCCAGGGCTACTACTTCAGCAAAGCCGTGCCACCGGACGCCTTTGTGCAGTACCTGATGTCGGTGAAATCCCCTCCCTCTGCCGCCACATGACCGATCAGCAGCGACACACGGGCTACCAGCCAAGGAATTATCAGATGTCGCCATTTCTCCACCGCTTGCTCCTGATGCCTCTGCTGGGGCTTTGTCTGACGGCCAGCGGCGCACCACTAAACGAACCGCTCAAACCGCTACCGGCCGTGCCAAAGCAAAACCCTCTGCGGGTCGAACTCGGTCGCCAGTTGTTCAATGAACCACGCTTGTCGGTCAACGGCAGTCTGTCCTGTGCCAGTTGCCATCGCCTGGAAAGCGGTGGCGCCGATAACAAGGCGTTTTCCATCGGTTTCAACGGCCAGCCAGTGGTGGTCAACACCCCGAGCGTGTTCAACGCCAGCCTGAACTTCCGGCAGTTCTGGAATGGCCGCGTCGCCACCCTGGAAACCCAGATCCACGCCGTGGTGCAAAGCCCCAGTGAAATGGGCAGCAACTGGGAACACGTGGTGCAAACGCTGTCCGCCGATCCGGCTTATCAAGCCTCGTTCGGCGACGCCTATCCGGATGGCGTGACCCTGAACAATGTGCAAAACGCCCTGGCCACCTACGAGCGCACGCTGATCAGCGCCAACTCGCGCTTCGATCAGTACCTGCAAGGCGATACCGACATCCTCACCCGCGAAGAGAAATACGGCTACCAACGCTTCAAGGAATACGGCTGCATCACCTGCCATCAGGGGGTCAACATCGGCGGCAACATGTTCCAGAAGTTCGGAGTGATGGGCGATTACTTCAAGACCCGGGGCAACCCGACCGAAACCGACCTGGGCCGCTACCTGGTCACCAAGGACGAAGAGGACCGCAACGTGTTCAAGGTCCCAAGCCTGCGCAACGTCGCCGTGACCGCGCCGTACTTTCACGACGGTTCGGCCAAAACTCTCGAAGAGGCGGTCGACGTGATGTTCAAGTTTCAGCTGGGGCGCATCCCCTCCGCCGAAGACAAGGTGCTGATTATCAAATTCCTCAAGACCCTGACCGGTGAATGGGACGGCAAACCGTTATGAAAATGTCCCGCCGACGCAGCTTGGCACTTCTCGGTGTCGTGGCCCTGTTACTGGCCTCGACGCTGCTGTTTTTGTACCTCAAATCCAGCTCGAACCAGACATCGACGTACACGGAGTCCCGGGATCTGATTTCCCGAATGAAACAGCTGAATGCGCAGTGGGAAACGGAAATCCTCAAGGCCAGGATTGCCATCAACCACAACTACGATCCGCTGGTCACGCCGCTGACCGAGATGACGCAGCTGTGGGAACGGTTCGACACGATGGAGTCGAATCATGGCCGCAACGCCTCGCCTGTCTGGCTGACCAGCCATGATGCGTACCTGAGCGCCTTCGAGGAAAAGATCCGGCTGGTGGAGCAGTTCAAATCCCACAATGCCGTGTTGCGCAACTCACTGGCGTTTCTGCCAACCGCCGAGGACGACATTCAGGAGCCCCTCGCCCAGTTGCAGGACGGCGACAAGCTACAACTGCAGAACATCGCCAACGACACCTATGACCTGGTCCTCAGCACCATGGAGTTCGCCATGGTCACCTCTGACTACAAGGCCGCCGAAATCCTGGTGGGGTTGAGCAAACTGAAAGTGAACAAACTGCGACTGCCGGAGGAGTTCCACAGTCCGCTGGATGTTCTCAGTAACCACATTGAGTTGATTCTGCGTGAGCAACCGGTGGTCAACCGCTTGCTGGAAAACATCGAGGCCGTTCCCGTGGCCGAGCGGCTGGACGGCATCACCGATCTGCTGAACAACGATCAGCAGCGCACCGATGCGGTCGATCAGCGTTATCACTTTTACATGCTGGTGTTTTCCGTGCTGCTGGTGATGTTGCTGGTGTACCTGGCGATTCACCTGATGCGCAGTTTCACGGTGATCAATCGCGTCAACAAAGCCCTGAAAACCGCCAATGACGACCTCGAACAACGGGTCGAAGAACGCACCCGCGAGCTCAGGGATACCCAGAGTGAACTGCTGGACACCGCGCGCCAGGCCGGCATGGCCGAAATCGCCACCAATGTGCTGCACAACGTCGGCAACGTGCTCAACAGCGTGAACATCTCCGCCGACCTGGTCAGCCGCAAACTGCGCAGCAGCAAGGCCCAGGGGGTGGGCAAGGCGATGCAGCTGATTAACGAACACCAGGGCGACCTGGGTGCCTTTCTGACCCAGGACGACAAAGGCAAGTTGCTGCCCGGCTACCTGAATCAACTGGTAGATGCCATTGCGCTCGAACAACAAAGCATGACCGACGAACTCGCCCAACTGACCAAAAGCGTCGACCACATCAAGGACATTGTCGCCACCCAGCAATCCTACGCCGGCGCCAACAGCCTGATGGAACCGCTGCACATCAGCGAACTGCTGGAAGACGCCCTGCGCATGAACTCCGGTGCCCTGACCCGGCACCACGTCAAGGTGGTCAAGGAGTACAACGAAGTGCCACAGGTCATGGGCGACAAGCACCGGTTGCTGCTGATCCTGATCAACCTCATCAGCAATGCCAAATACGCCATGTCCGACCTCAGCAATCGTCCGCGACAAATGACCCTGGGGGTGAAAATCGTTGAAGACGACACCCTGCAAATCAGCGTCAAGGATGATGGCGAAGGCATCCCGCCCGAGAACATGACGCGCATCTTTGCCCACGGCTTCACCACCCGCAAGGAAGGCCACGGTTTTGGTCTGCACAGCTGCGCGCTGGCGGCGATCGAGATGAACGGCCATCTCAGCGCCCACAGCGACGGACCCGGCAAGGGCGCGCAGTTCACCCTGCAGATCCCGCTCAAAACCGTCCCGGAGGAGGCATGAGTGAGCTTTCGAACCGGCGCATTCTGCTGATCGACGACACGCCATCGATTCATGACGACTTTCGCAAGATCCTCACACCGGTTTCGGTGCAGCACGTCGAACTGGACGAGATGGAAGCCACGCTGTTTGGCAGTGAAATCAAAGCCACCACTGCGCTGTTCGAACTGGATTCAGCGTATGGCGGCCAGGAAGGCCTGGGCAAACTCACGCAGGCCTTGCAGGAAAGTCGCCCCTACGCCCTCGCGTTCGTGGACATGCGCATGCCTGAAGGCTGGGACGGCGCGCAGACCATCGAGCATCTGTGGCAGGAAGACCCGCGCCTGCAAGTGGTGGTGTGTACCGCGTACTCCGACTATTCCTGGGATGAACTGCTGGACCGACTGCAAGCCCATGATCGTTTGCTGATCCTGAAAAAACCGTTCGACAACATCGAAGTCCAGCAGATGGCCAACACCCTGCTGACCAAATGGGAGATGACCGAACGCGCTTTTTTACAGATGAGCCACCTGGAGCATCTGGTGGACCAGCGCACCACGGAGTTCAAACAGGCCAGCGAGGCGTTGCAGCGGGAAATCGACGAGCGCAAGCAGCTTGAATCGCAACTGGTGCAATCGGAAAAACTCGCTTCCCTGGGGCAATTGGCGGCCGGCGTCGCCCATGAAATCAACAACCCGATTGGCTTCATTTCCTCCAACCTCGGCAGCCTCGAGGGCTACTTCAAGCAGTTACAGGAAATGCTCGACGCCTATCGCGAGGCCGAAGAGGCAATTGATTCGAACGAGGTGATCGAGCGGCTTGGGCAGTTACGGGAACGGATCGAGCTGGAGTTCCTGCGCGAGGACATTCCGTTGCTGATCAAGGAATCCAAGGAAGGCATCAACCGCGTGGGCCAGATCGTCAAAGACCTGAAGGACTTCTCCCGGGTGGACTCCAACCAGGAATGGCAGTGGACCAATCTGCAACAGGGCATCGAATCGACCTTGAACATCGTCGCCAATGAACTCAAGTACAAGGCCGATGTGCAGAAGGCGTACCAGCCACTGCCCGACATCGAATGCCTGCCCTCGCAAATCAACCAGGTGATCATGAACCTGATCGTCAACGCGTCCCAGGCGATCGGCCCAGAGCGCGGCACCATCACCTTGCGCACCGGGTTCGAGGGTGAATGGGTGTGGATTGAAGTCACAGACACCGGCTGCGGCATTGCGCCGGACAGCCTGCAGAAAATCTTCGACCCGTTCTTCACCACCAAACCGGTGGGCCAGGGGACGGGGCTTGGGTTGTCCCTGTCTTATGGCATCGTGAAGAAGCATCGGGGGGATATTTCGGTGCGCAGTGAGGTGGGTGTGGGCAGCACGTTTCGCGTCGAGTTGCCTGTGCACCAAACCCACTCAGCTGCCTGAACACCGTAAATAAATGTGGGAGTGAGCCTGCTCGCGATGGCGGTGTGTCAGTCACCCTTGATGTTGACTGACATGGCCCTATCGGGAGCAGGCTCGCTCCTACAGGGGTTATGCGGTGTTCGATGTTATGTGGCCTCCTGGAAATCCATCTCCGGTGGCTGGCGGCGGAAGCCACCGGTCAGCACCGCCAGGTACACCACGCCAATCGCCAGCCAGCTCAGGCCCAGGTAGATCGCCAGGTGATCGAGGCTGACCATCAGCCACAAATCTGCCGCCAGGCCAATGAACGGAAATAACAGGAACAACACGAACTCGCGCAGCCCTTTCTTTTCTCCGCCGATCCAGTAGTGAAAGATCACCGACAGGTTCACCAGACTGAACGCCAGGAACGCGCCGAAGTTGATGAACGAGGTCGAGGTGGTGACGTCCAGTTTCAGCGCCAGCAACGCGACCACGGCGCACAACAGGATGCTGTTGACCGGTGTGCCAAAGCGTTCGTGCAAGCTGCCGAAAAAGGATTTGGGCAGCACGCCATCGCGGCCCATGGCGAACAACAGACGCGAACCGCTGGCCTGAGCCGACAGGCCCGAGGCGAACTGGCCGACGATCAGGCCGATCAGAAAAATCGTCACGAACAGGTCGCCACCGATATTGCGGGCGATTTCATAGGCCGCCGAGTCGACACTGTCGAACTGGAACGAGGGATGGGCGACTTGCACGAAGTACGAGACGCTGACGAAGATCAGGCCGCCGATCAGGGTAATCAGCATGATCGCCCTCGGAATGGTACGGCGAGGGTCGCGGGTTTCTTCAGTCAAGGTGCTGACCGCGTCAAAACCAAGGAACGAATAACAGGCGATGGCCGCGCCGCTCATGATCAGCGGCATCTGCATGTCGCCGTTGAAGAACGGTTTGATCGACCACAACGGCGTGCTCGCATCCCCACCGACGTAATGGATGCACAGCGCGACGAAGGCAATCAGCACCAGAAATTGCACCAGCATCAGCAAGGCGTTGATGCCGTTGGCCAGTTTCAGGCCGACGATGTTGATCGCACTGGTGATGCCGATGAACGCCAGCACCCAGATCCACTGCGGCACGGCCGGGAACGCGGAGTTGAGGTAGGCGGCACCGATCAGCCAGATCGCCATGGGCAGGAACAGGTAATCGAGCAGCACCGCCCAACCGGCAATGAAGCCCAGTTTCGGGCTGATGGCCTTGCGTACATAGCTGTAGGCCGAGCCGGCAACGGGGAACGCCGAGGCCATTCGGCCGTAGCTCATGGCGGTGAAAAACATCGCCACCAGCGCCGCCAGATACGCGGCCGGAACCATGCCAGAGGTGGATTGAGCGAGGATGCCAAAGGTGCCGAGCACAATGATCGGCGTCATGTAGGCGATGCCGAACAGCACCACCGAACCCAATGACAGGGTGCGTTGCAAACGAGCCATGAGCGACTACTCCGAATTTATTAGATTTATGGCAGAGCCGAGTTCGGCGCTAAATTTCGGGTGTTTCGTTGTTGTTTTGGGTGAACGATCAACCAGCTGTTTCGTCTGGGAGGGCCCCTGCGCGAGCAAGCCCGCTCCCACATTCGATCGAGTTGCTTCAGGAGGACGCGATCAAAATGTGGGAGCGGGCTTGCTCGCGAAAGCGTCATCCCAGGCAATAGAGAATCAGGATCAACGCGACGGAATCAGCAACTCCCGCGCGCCAGAAGCCTGCTCGACAATTTCACCTGGCAACTTCAACCGCTGATCATCCAGATACCGGTAATCCTTGCGTGCAGCCTCCAACCGGCTGAAATCCAGCTCCACCGCAAACTGCCCTTCATCGCGCCCGGCCTCGAACAACAAGGTGCCCAGCGGATCCACCAGCGCACTGCCACCGGCGAACACCAACCCGTCATCGCTCTCTTTTACCCGGTTGACCATCAGCGCAAAGGCCTGGTTTTCCTGGGCACGCGCCATGATCGCGGTGCGGTGAGTCGGGCCATAAGGGTCCATGTTGCCGTTGGTGACGATCAGCAATTCGGCACCCAGTTGCGCCAGGGCGCGGGCGGTTTCCGGGAATTCGATGTCGTAGCAAATCAGCAGACCGACACGCACACCGTTCCACTCGCAAGTGGCATAACGGTCGCCCGCCTCGAACACGCCGCGATCCGACGCCCACAGGTGGGTCTTGCGGTATTTCAGGGCGATGCCTTCCGGGGTAATCAGCAGCGTGGTGTTGTAGAAACGGCCGTTGTCATTCTCGGCCATGCCGATCACCACGGCGATGTTGTGCTCGCGGGCCGCTGCCACGATGGCACTGACCGTCGGCCCGTCCAGCGGTTCGGCGGTTTGGGCCACGGTGTCGGCAGACGGAAAGCCCATCAGGTGGGTTTCCGGGAAGACGATCAGTTGCGTATCCGTGTTGCAGGCAGCGATGGCCGCCAGGGCGCGTTCGAGGTTGTACGCTGTGCCGTTGTCACGGCCCGCCAGCTGGGCGAGTTCGACTTTCATGGGGAGTCCTTGTTATGGACCGGGCGGCAGAAAGATTGCCCGGTCTGTGTCTGTGCGCCAGTATGCGCAGCAAGCCACCGGCCGGGGAATCACGCCGCTGGGGTAACCCGATAGGGGTAGAGGCATGACACTTTCATTAGACGATATCGCTTGGCACCGCTCGGTCGGGCAACTGATCGACGCCCTCGACAAGCCGAACTTCTGGACGCAGTTGGTGCGCCTGCTGGATCAGTACGTGACCTTCGACAGCTGGGTGGCGCTGCTTTTCAGCGCGGACCAGCACCCCCAGGTGTTCGCCGAATGCCCGGGCGAGGACGGCAGCCCTGATCAGTTGTTTCAGGATTACTTGCGCGGGCTCTATCTGCTTGATCCGTTCTACATCGCCTGCCGAGAACAGTCGCGTACCGGGCTCTATCGCCTGTCGGAAGTGGCGCCGGAGCACTTTGAGCTGACCGAGTATTACCAACGCTACTTTCGTCTGAATGTGGTGGCCGATGAAATCCAGTTCAATTGCCAGCTCGAAGGAGACCGCACGCTGTGTCTGTCACTGGGCAGCAAGCAGCGTTTCAGCGGCCAGCAGATTGCCTTGCTGTCGCTGATCCAGCCTTGGGTGCTCGGCCTGTTGCGCCAGCGCCTGCCCTACGAAATCAACGAAGTCGTGGCCCTCGCGCCAGCACCGATCCAGGGCGATTGGCGCGTGCAGCTGGAAGCCTCGGTGCAACAACTCAAAGGCGCGCAATTGACCGCCCGTGAACTGGATGTCGGGCGCTTGATGCTCAGCGGTTGCTCCAGTAAAGAAATCGCCCGTAAGCTGGAAATCTCCGTCGAAACCGTGAAAGTCCATAAGAAACACATGTACAGCAAGCTGGGGATCAAGTCCCAGTCCGAGCTGTTTTCGATATTCCTGCAGGCACAAAATGCCTGACACAGCACGGTTCTGTAGGAGCGAAGCTTGCTCGCGAAGTGGCCATTTCATTCAACATTGATATTGGCTGATACACCGCTTTCGCGAGCAAGCTTCGCTCCTACAGGGTCCGTGTGTACCTGCTAACCGAGTCCGAACCAAGGAACCCGTATGAGCCTGTCACTCCTGAGCCGCTACGCCTTCTTTGCCGCTTGCGTGATTTTCACCCTCGCCAGCCTGCCCTTCCTGGAACATGACTGGCTCTGGCCAATCACCGCCGTGACGGGCGTCCTCAGTCTGGTGGGCCTGTTCGACCTGCTGCAAAGCCCTCACGCGGTGCGCCGCAACTACCCGATCCTCGGCAATATTCGCTATCTGGTAGAGGGCATTCGCCCGGAGATCCGCCAATACCTGCTCGAATCCGACAGCGACGCCCTGCCCTTCTCCCGGGCTCAGCGCTCGCTGGTCTATTCCCGGGCCAAGAATGAAAGCGCCGACAAACCCTTCGGCACGCTGATCGATGTGTACCAATCGGGTTTCGAATTCATCGGCCACTCGATGCGCCCGGCGCCGTTGAGCGATCCGAACAGTTTCCGGGTCATCGTCGGCGGCCCGCAGTGCACTCAACCGTACTCGGCCTCGGTGTTCAACATCTCGGCCATGAGCTTCGGCTCGCTCAGCGCCAACGCCATTCGCGCGTTGAACCAGGGCGCCAAACTCGGCAACTTTGCCCATGACACGGGCGAAGGCAGCATCAGCGCCTATCACCGGGAAAACGGCGGTGACCTGACCTGGGAATTGGGCAGCGGCTACTTCGGTTGCCGCACCGCAGACGGACGCTTCGACCCGGAACGCTTCGCCGCACAAGCGCAAACGCCGCAAGTACGGATGATTGAGATCAAGATGTCGCAAGGGGCCAAACCCGGTCACGGCGGCATCCTGCCCAAGCACAAAGTCACTAAGGAAATCGCCGAAACCCGCGGCATCCTGATGGGCGAAGATTGCATCTCGCCATCGAGGCACAGCGCGTTTTCCACGCCAATCGAACTGATGCACTTCATCCAGCAGTTGCGTGAACTGTCCGGCGGCAAACCGGTGGGCTTCAAGTTCTGCCTCGGTCACCCGTGGGAATTCATGGGCATCGCCAAGGCCATGCTGGAAACCGGCATTCTCCCGGACTTCATCGTGGTCGACGGCAAGGAAGGCGGCACCGGCGCCGCGCCCGTCGAGTTCACCGACCACATCGGCGTGCCAATGCGTGAAGGCTTGCTGTTCGTGCACAACACGCTGGTGGGCCTGAACCTGCGGGACAAAATCAAACTTGGCGCCAGCGGCAAGATCGTCAGTGCCTTCGACATCGCCAGCGTCCTGGCCATCGGCGCCGACTGGGCCAATTCGGCGCGCGGCTTCATGTTTGCCATCGGCTGCATCCAGTCGCAAAGCTGCCACACCAACAAATGCCCGACCGGCGTCGCCACTCAAGACACCCTGCGCCAGCGTGCGCTGGTGGTCCCGGACAAGGCCCAGCGCGTCTTCAACTTTCACCGCAACACACTCAAGGCCCTGGCGGAAATGCTCGCGGCCGCGGGCCTCGATCATCCGTCACAACTGTCGGCCAAGCATCTGGTACGGCGCATGTCGGCCACCGAGATCAAGTTGTTCTCGCAGTTGCATGTGTTCTTGAAGCCGGGGGAATTGCTCACGGGTGAGGTGAACGGCGAGTTTTACTCGCGGATGTGGCAGATGGCGCGGGCGGATAGTTTTGAGCCTAATGAGGTGGTTGCTGCGTGAGGAAAACGCCCTCGCCAGCCTCAGACGACGTTACCGTTCCATCGAGAGTAAACAAGCGAGCTTCAACGTCTCCTCCGTTAATCGTCAGCATTTGTTGCCATCGTGCTGGGAACTTGGTTGTGCTTTCAGGTAACCCTGAGCGAGTTACCCACCAGACCCGTCTGGTGGGAACTCTAGATACCGCAACATCCTCCAGGAAGATCCATTTCAGGGATGGGGAGATGAGAGCCCACCCGCCTTGGTCAGGGTAGCCCCAGGTTGGGTCGGACGATGATCTGGCATGAACCCGCGGCTGAACACCCGTCGTGTTGTAGTACATGAACGGTAAGTACCAGAGCAGGCTGTCGATCAGGATTTCATCATCTGGTTTGAGTTCCTGACTAATGCGGGCGACTATTTCGTCCAGCCGACCTGTCTTGCCCTCCCTATTTTCATAAACACCAATCAGCCCCTGAACTTCCACAACAACAAAAATAGCCAAGGTAGCTATAGCAAACGTGCGCTGCTGATGCGACCAGGAATCCACAGCAACAGCAACGATAAGTGGCAATCCGACCGCGGCAAATAAAAGATATCTAGGCACAAATGCGGGGGTGAATAGAGCTATCAGTAAAAGCGCAATCGCAGGTACAAAAAAATACCCGATCAACAGCACGCTATAACGGGGCTCACTCCGGTCGTTCGACAACGCCCAAACAGAACAAATCAGGATTAGGAATGTCGGCACCGCGCGCAAACTTGACGAAACCGGCACTGAGTCATTCATCACCGTGAATAGCCAAACTATTGTCAGCACAGTGTGCCCAGTGAGAGGCTCTATCCAGGCTTGCCCCCCCATTCCTGAAAGTTGATGGAGGAAATATGGAACCCAAGGCAAGTACAAAAAGACAATCACGATGTTTGCCGCTGTCCATGCACGAACGGACAATCCACGCGCCTGCCACCAAAAAAGCCAATGAACCAAGACACACAACGCAGCGAAATAATGCGTGTAAAAAGCAGCCGTCATCAGCAGCACATACAGGATCGCAAAGCGCTTTCGCTGCGGTGAATTAACCCAACACACCAACGCCACGGTCGCGCCCATGAGCCAGAAACCGAGCAAGGTATACATGCGGATCTCCTGGCTATAGCGAACCGAGATCGGTAGCAATGCCAACAACACAGCAGCAATCCAAGTCGCCCTTCGCGTCGCCACAACACTCATCAATTTGATGCACAGCAACAATGTGCCGACGTCGGCCAAGGTGCTCAGGGATCGAGCAGACAAGACGCCATTACCGAACAACAACATCCAGTAATGCAGCAACACATAGTAAAGCGGTGGATGAACGTCCCGAGCCGTGGTGGACCAAATGTACGAAGGCGATCCGTCGGCAAGCAGCAGGCTGTAGGCCTCGTCATACCAGACCGCCGGCACGGTAATAGAGTGAAACCTCACGACCATCGCGATCGCCACTACGGCAATCAGCCCCGCCCAATCGACAAACCGGCGCGACACGTTCACGCTTCGCGCTCGCCATACAGGATAAATCTCGAGAAGAAAAACCCGCAAACCAGACTCAACAGCGAGAACGACCATACGGTCACCAGCCCGTGGATTTTCCAGACATCGGCGTAATGCCCGACGACGAAACTCATTACCCCCATGAAAAACACATACAGCAGATAACGAAGTACCGACGCCCCGGCCTCAAACGTGTAGAGCGCATGCACATAGAATGAGAACGTCGCGGCCACACAAAACGCCGAAAAGTTACTGGCAGCCTGACTCAGTTCGGCAGCGATGGTGAGTACGTAAAATATCTGCCAATGGATCAGCGTATTGGCTACGCCAACAACCGCATACGTGGAGAACTCTTTCCATAAGGCTTTCATGTTCGGTCCTTGAACTGTCGCTGCTTCAGGTGTGTTTCAAACCTAAAGTCGAGGACAGGTGCGCGTCTACTGTAAGAACTAACAGGTAGCGCGGCATTCCAGACCAATGGTCGCGGGGTTCACCACTGGAGAGAGCGGACCCTGGCGGGTTCTTTCATGACAATAAAGCCGTAGTCCCCCAGCAGATAAATCCGATAAAACAGACTGTCCACCAGCGGTGGATAACCCTGATAACCCACCCGCGTCGCGTTACGCCGCTCCTTTTCCCTGACCACATTGGCAATGCCAGTTTTCGGCAAATTTTCCGCGAGCATGAAGAAGTCGGTGTTGAGCAAGTAATGCAACACCGGCATCTGCTTGAACGACCCGGAGGCGCCCACCAGCCAGTGATCGGAGTACGTCACCGACATATAAATGCGCTTGGCTTCGCGCAACGCGGGGCGCGAAGCAATGTCGGCACTCAAGGCGTACAGCGCATTCGTTGCGAAAGTCTTTTGCAACGTCAGCACCCGTCCATAAGCAAAGGAAAGCGAGAGCATCGCCAACAATGGAACCAGCAACAGCAACGGCAGCTTCCCGTGCACCGACGCCAGCGCCCGATGGCTCAGGTAGAACAGCAATACCAGCACGACAGCAAAGCCCATCAAGGTGCGGGCGCCTTCATTGAAATCGCGGAAAAATAATGAGACGCCCGGTACCAGCAGCATCAGGACGGGCAAGATCAACAGGCACAGCAGGCCGATCACGGTTTTGTTCAGCCCAGTGCCCGCACGCTCCCGCACGCGCTGTCCCACGCGCACGGCACCGAATAGGGCGCACAGCAACAGCGCGGCAAATACCCAGGCAAAGCCGCCATGGAACAGCAGCACGATTTTTTCCAGCACCCAGCCCGCGCTGGTTTCAATTTGCTGCAACGGCGCCGCTGCTCCGTTCAACAATGAGGTTCGGTTCTGAGTCATGTAGGAATAGGCGGTGGCGTAATAGATCAACCCCGCCAGACCCACCTGTACAACTTTGCTGCCGATCAATCGCCACCACTCAGGCCATGCCAATGGGTCGTCCGTG
Organism: Pseudomonas sp. LBUM1669; assembly: GCF_059695705.1. Classification (NCBI taxonomy): domain Bacteria; kingdom Pseudomonadati; phylum Pseudomonadota; class Gammaproteobacteria; order Pseudomonadales; family Pseudomonadaceae; genus Pseudomonas; species Pseudomonas sp. LBUM1669. The sequence goes on from NZ_CP166784.1 coordinate 5,101,380, forward strand.
CGCCGCAGCAACTCCAGGCAACATAGACCGAGAAACACATTGAAGCTGACCTGATAAAGCCCGATGGCCAAGGCTATCAGCGCGGCGGGTATCAGCAGGTGCTGGACGCGCGAGGGGCTTTGAAAGGTGATCGCGTAGATCACCGCCACGATACTCATCACCATGGTCGGTCCGTCGTATTGGTACGACAGGTTTTGCAGGAAAAACGGGTTGTACCAAAGCGGCAGCACCACCAGACAATGGGCGAACGTCGGTTCGGGGAAGTAGTGGAACGTCAGCCGTGTCAGGGCCGAGCTCATCGCCAGCGTGGCGATCAATAGCGGCATCGGGAAGATGTTCGGCGCGGCGCCGCTGAAGGTCAGCAGGTTGTAGAACCACTGCGCGAACAACCGGCCCTCCTCCGCCCAGCCGGTGCCGGCGGCCAGGGCACGCCAGTTGTCATCGATGTAGGGATAATCCGCGAGGATCAGCGGCAGGATGTACATCAGCGTCGCGAACAGAAACAACAACCAGACTTGGCGGCCTGTGAGTTCTTTGTCGAGCCATTCGCTGATCTTCATGCCGGTGCCTCATGGGAATTCCGCCTTCAATCAATAAAGCCTTGAACCCCGACGGTAGCCAGAGATCGCCGACCTGCGCGGCTTTTAGACCGGCGGTTGCCACCTCGCCGAAGCACAGAGACATTCCGTAGTATCCGCACTTTGCAATTGCCGACGAATCCCTGCACCCTGCGCGCCGCCATTGTTCGGCGTGCAATCTTTTGTGTCGCCGACGCTCCTACTTCAAAACCCGTTCAAGAGCCCGCAGCCATGACGACTGAACGCGATCACCGAATCGACTTTTTCCGAGGCCTGGCGCTGATCTTCATTTTCTGGGATCACGTGCCCCACAACCCGCTGGGTCAACTCACCCTGCGTAACGTCGGTTTCAGTGATGCCGCCGAAGTCTTCGTGTTTCTCGCCGGGTACGCGGCGATCCTGGCTTACGGCAAGATCCTGGCCCGCGACGGTTACCTGATTGCCTGCGTGAAAATCCTGCGCCGCGCCTGGGTGTTGTACGTGGTGCATATTTTCCTGCTGGCGATGCTGATGGGCATCGTGTTCTTCGCCAACAGCCATGTGGAAACCCGCGACCTGGTCGAGGAAATGGGCATGCACCACTTCATCAGCAACCCGCAGCAAGCCTTGATCGATGAGTTGCTGCTGCGCTTCAAACCGAACCTGATGGACCCGTTGCCGCTCTACATCGTGCTGCTGGCAGGTTTGCCGCTGGTGCTGCCGATATTCGTGCGCAAACCATGGGTGGTGGTAGCGATGTCATTTGCGGTGTACCTGACGGTGCCGTTGTTCGGCTGGAATCTGGCCGCCATCAAGGATGGCGTGTGGTACTTCAACCCCGTCGCCTGGCAACTGTTGTTCGTACTCGGCGGTGCCGCTGCGATTCACGCGCAGCGCCCACGCTTGCCCGACAGGCGCTCGTTGCTGCGCCAGCCATTGTTTGTGAGTGCGGCGTTATGCGCAGGCGTTGCCGGTGTACTGACCGTATTGTGGCGCTGGCCGCAACTGCATGATGCGATGGTACCGACCAGCCTGAGCAACCTGTTGTACCCGATCAGCAAGACCGACCTGTCGCCGGTCCGACTCCTGCACTTTCTGGCGCTGGCGTATGTCACGGCGAAACTGTTGCCGGACGCTGGCTGGACGCAGAACTGGCTGGCCCAGCAATGCAGTCGCATGGGTCGTTATTCGCTGGAAGTGTTCTGCCTCGGGGTGTTGTTGGCACCCTTGGCGGACATGGTCAACGCCTTGACCGACGACGCGTTTGCCATGCAAATCTTCACCGCGCTGGTGGGTGCGGGGTTGATGGGGTTGTTGGGGGTGTGGCTGGATTTCAACAAGCGCCTGACCCGGTCGGCTCACGTCGCCGCCGCGTGACATCGGCAAAGCAACCATTGTGGCGAGGGAGCTTGCTCCCGCTGGACTGCGCAGCAGTCCCCCAACAGTCGGCCCCCGTTCCCGCCACATGACCCTCTGCACAAAACCAGTTACACCAGATTGAAAGTTCGAGAGGCTTACAGCGGTAGTTTCTGTCCCGACGTAAATCGCTCAATTTTTACCTCGCCAGCGTGCTCCATGTAGACATAGGCATATGCATCAGGAAGAGAGGCAAGGACTTGAGCGACACCTCCTTCCCAATAGATTGCTGCCCCATTGTCGCAGGCAATAGCCCTTCCACCGGACGAGCGCACAAGCTCCTGCAGAGGGGCATGCCGCTGCTCTTTGTCGAGGTGAGGGCAGAAAGCACCGGGCAGAAAACCCAGTGCTTCCAGCCGCTTCAGACTCCAGCTTGAGCCCGAATTAGCGGAGAATCGGTCCGAGTCACTCAGTCCTGCTTCATACCAGCAAATGGCTCCAGCGCTTAGCCCCGAAAGGATGGTGCCATTCACTCCCGCTTGGCGCAGAGCCGTATCGATTCCGAAATCTCGCCATATGGCGAGCATCTGTTGTGTATTCCCTCCCCCTACATAGACAAGATCGGAGTAGAGGATCTTCTGCATGGCGTCTTGTTGCGTAAAGTTAGAACGCGTAGCCAGCAGGAAATCAACTTTGCAGCCCAGGCGCTCGCCATAGACATGTTTAAAAGTTTTGCAGTATCCCTCCGCATCGCCACTTGCCGTAGGGATGAAGAGGGCTTTGGGGGTGCTCTTTCCTGTTTGGTTACAGATAAACGAATCCAGATCCAGAGTTTCCAATTCAGAAATCTCACCGCCACCAATCGTTACGATCTTCACGTTTAAGCACCTCAGTTCAAGAATGTACCGCGACGCTCAAATGAAACCCATGACAGGCTGAGCTCACTGCTATCCCTACGCCAAGGTATGCTTTCAGGGAACCCAAGCGCGTGAATCGCAGAGGATGAAACTACACCCGCTATCTCTACATTCATTGGCCCAAAGCTGGGTCCAATAAAGTCAGGAGTTCTTGTCCACTTAACTGCTCGGAATTCATCATCTACCTGAGATTCTGAGTGACCAAAAATTTTAACTAGAGCCTTATTCTGAAAATACCCACAAGAAATTGTCAGAAAGCCATTTCTCTGCGACAACTCTTGAAGTTTTTCTTGTGCGACCCCCAACGGTTCATCAGCCGACAGTACAACCACATCCACTCCTTGTGTTAGCTCTTCAAGGTGATTGTCATTCACCCGTTCCATCAGCGCGCGGCAATTTCTCAAAGAGTATCTACGCTCAAGAACGTCTTTAAGTACTTCGACTTTGGGCCGACCAATATCACTCCTTTCCCACAAAAACTGACGGTTAAGATTACTTGCCTCAATTGTGTCTGGGTCCACAAGGATCAGATCTTCAATCCCTGCTCCGGCAAGTTGCAAAGTAACGAGGGAACCAATTCCGCCACATCCAATGACTAAAATTCGTGCATTCTGAATACGATCAAACGCATTGATCAGCTCTTGGCAATTGCGGGATATGCAGCAAAAATAAGACGCGGTCCTGCTAGTTCTCTCGTCTCGTAGTAGCCTGCGCGCTGCAATGACTTGATCCTCCTCACCGAAAAGAATTGAGTTAGAAGAAACCAAAGCTTCAAATAAATTCTCCTGAGAGGCAGGGTTCGGTAATTGTACAATTCCTGCCGGCCCAGCAATGTAGGCACCCCTTGCGCCATCAAGCCCTTCAACAACGGTTGGACGTATTAAGCCAACAACTTTGTTTTGCGCGTAGACGAAAGAGTCAGATACCCGCTCTTCTCCGGCGGATAGAGATTCGAATAGAGAGTCCATTCCAAATTCCCAGTATTGCGGAGGGACAGACCAGCAATGTTACTGCTGGTCTTGTGTGGCACAGATTAGTTGCAAGCCAGAGGGTGTGGCTTCATGAAAAGCTTGCACGCGGTCCCAGCAACTACCAACTCGGCTGGCTGCACGACTAGGGGAGAAGTTGAAGGAGTGGGCTTAGTAATCAAAAACTGCGCATGTTCCTTTGCGAGACTCATGTCTACAACCACCGGCTTTTCTGTCATCGCGGCTGCGTGAGCGGAAAGAAGGAGGGTTGCAACGAACGTTACCGATTTAACATGCATTTTTCTATCTCCTGATAGCGCGTAGTGTGTCAATGACACATCCTTTGCGAGGCTACCTTGCCTCGCCGCCGATGCTATAAATTCTCATTTTCACTTGCAATCGATCAAGAGTTACAAACTTTGACCGGGCGCTGCAAATGATTCTCGAGCCTACTCGCTACCACAGAGCATTTTCATTTTCTGAGAATTGCTCCCACGCAAATACGACATTGGGGAGCAGACACCAGCCAATAAAAAGCCCCGGCCAATGGACCGGGGCTTTTGCGTTTCAGGCGTGACGACTTACGAAGCCGAGCGCACCGCACCTTGCGACACATTGGTCGGTTGCAGCTTGAACACGTAGAACAACACCGTCAGCAGCACCAGGAACGCCGGGCCCACATAGAGCGCCACGCGAGTTTCCGGGAAGTACGCCATCAGGCCGACCACCAGCACCAGGAACGCCAGCGCCAGGTACGAACTGACCGGGTACAGCCACATCTTGTATTTCAAGCCCGCCCGTTCACTGGCACTCAGGCCTTCGCGGAACTTGAGCTGGGCCAGCAGGATCATCACCCAGGTCCAGATCGCGCCAAAGGTGGCAATCGCCGTCACCCAGACGAAGACTTTCTCAGGCACCAGGTAGTTGAGCAGCACGCCCAGCAACAACGCGCCGATCGACAGCAGCAGCGCCCGACGTGGCACGCCGTTGTTCGAGGTCTTGGCAAAACCGGCCGGGGCCTGGCCATTCTGCGCCAGGCTGTAGAGCATGCGCCCGGTGCTGAAGATGCCGCCGTTGCAGGACGACAGCGCCGCGGTGATCACCACGAAGTTGATGATGCCGGCTGCGGTCTTGATGCCCAGGCGTTCGAACGTCATCACGAACGGACTGCCTTGGGTGCCGATTTCGTTCCACGGGTAGATCGACAGGATCACGAACAACGCACCGACGTAGAACAGCAGAATCCGCCAGAACACCGAGCCGATCGCGTTGGGGATGGTCTTCTGCGGGTTCTTCGCTTCACCGGCCGTCAGGCCGATCATCTCGACGCCGAGGTAGGCGAACATCACCATCTGCAGCGACATCAACACGCCTTGCACGCCGTTGGGCATGAAGCCGCCGTGGGCCCAGAGATTGGAAATACCCAGCGCCACGCCGTCGTTGCCGAAACCGAACGCGATCACGCCGATGCCGCCAATCACCATGGCGATGATGGTGACGATCTTGATCAGGGCGAACCAGAACTCGAATTCACCGAAGGCTTTCACTGCAATCAGGTTGATCGAACCCATGCTGATCAGCGCGGCGAGGGCCCAGATCCAGCGCGGTACATCGGGAAACCAGACGCCCATGTACACGGCCACGGCAGTGATTTCTGCGACACAGGTCACCAGCCACAGGAACCAGTAATTCCAGCCCGTCAGGAAGCCTGCCAAAGGGCCGAGGTAATCCTGAGCGTAACGGCTGAAGGAGCCGGCGACCGGGTTGTGCACGGCCATTTCGCCGAGGGCGCGCATGATCACCAGGATCGCCAGACCGCCAATGATGTAGGACAGCATGATGGCGGGGCCGGCCATTTCGATGGCCTTGGCCGAACCGAGGAACAGACCGACGCCGATACAGGCACCGAGCGCCATCAAGCGAATATGCCGTTCGCCGAGTTCGCGTTTAAGCGGACCGCCCTGAGCGGTCTCGCCATGGGGCAGATGATTGCCGACTGGCATAGGGGTACAACCTCGTCTTGTTATTGGATATGACCACCGAGTAACAAAGCGCTGACCGGTAAGCCATTGCTTCTGAGAAACCGGGCCTGCTTCGTGAGCAAACCCGTCTTGCAGGACAACACCTGCAAGATCAGCGGGGCGTGCAGTATAAAAAGCTTCGTACAGGGCTTTTCACTCTATAAACCACAACATTCAGCCAGAACTCTCGGGAAAAGCCCGGATAGCGGAGGGGCATTACCTGGCTTTTGTAGGATTATTCACCAACTGAAACGCCGCCGAGTATTGCACAGCATTGGTGCATCGTCATGCCCCTAACCGAGCCTTATTTACCGTTCGACGTGTCTAGCAAAGGCATTTCAGGCAGGCACTACCCTGTGGCGAGGGAGCTTGCTCCCGCTCGGCTGCGCAGCAGTCGCAAAACCTGTGATCGCGGTTCGACTGAAAGACCGAGATGGCAAATTCGGGTCTGCTCCGCAGCCCAGCGGGAGCAAGCTCCCTCGCCACAGTAGATGGGGAATATTTGAGATCTGAGCATTCACAATTTTTTCACCATCGCCAACCACCGACTAAGCTTCAGACAAGTCCGATCAATCTGCGTGAATGGATCAGTCGACTATGGGTGCGTTATGGCAAACCGATTCGAGTAATACTGTGGTTCCGACTGAACGTGTGGATGAAACGCCTATTCCTGAAAAACCCCCTCGCAGTCGCACGAAGCATGGCTGGGGGGCGTTTTGGTTGTTGCTGGTCATTATCCTGATTGTCCTGGGGCTCGCCGCCGCCAAGGAAATGCGCACCTCGAAGTTTCAAGCCCGTGAGGTGAGCAAATTCGCCGCCTCCCTGAGTTACGAAATGAAACCCGGCCCCAGCGACGCGATTCGCTATCCAGGCGCTGGCCCTTTCGACTTGCGTCTGGGCTACAGCTCGCTGGGTGAGTTTCTGCCGCGATTGCTCAAGCGTGACTACGTCATTGCGTCACAAACCCGCTTCTCTGAAAAGCTGATGGACTACACCGACAAGGGCTTTTTCGTGCCCTACGCGGAAAAAATACAGGCTGGATTGTCGATCACCGATTGCCGTGCGTCGCCGCTGTACCAGTACAAATACCCACAACAACTGTATTCGAGCTTTGAGTCGATTCCGCCGGTGGTGGTCAACAGCCTGCTGTTTATTGAAAACCGCTTTTTGCTCGACCCGCGTCAGCCCCTGGCCAACCCCGCCGTGGACTGGCCACGGTTCGGCATGGCGATCTGGTCGCAGGTGGCCAAACTGATGCACCTGCCGGGCCAATCGGCGGGCGGTAGTACATTGGCGACGCAACTGGAGAAATACCGGCACTCGCCCGATGGCCTGACGGTCTCGGGCGCAGAAAAGATCCGGCAGATGATTTCCGCCACCGTGCGCGCTTATCAACCGGGTCCGGAAACCTTGCAGGCCCGGCAAAACGTGGTGCGCGACTACCTCAACAGCGTGCCGCTGTCGGCAGTACCGGGCCACGGTGAAGTGCATGGCATGGCCGAAGGGTTGCGCGTCTGGTACGGCGCCGACTTCAACAAGGCCAATGAACGGCTGGCCAGCACCGACACAGATCCCAAGAGCATGGCCGAAAAAGGCCTGGCGCTACGTGAAATGCTCTCGCTGATGATCGCCCAGCGCCGCCCTTCTTACTACCTGACCAAAGGCCATGATGAACTGGCGGATCTCACCGACAGCCACATCCGCCTGCTGGCGGCGAATGGCGTGATCGATGCGCCCTTCGCCGCCGCCGCCCTGGTCAGCAAGGTGACTTACCGCGACTGGCAGACCCAGCCGACCATTCAGCCGATTGAAACCAACAAAGGCATCAGCGTGGCGCGCAGCCGCTTGGGCGGGCTGCTCAATCGTCCGCTGTACGATCTCGACCGCCTCGACCTGTCCGCTACCAGCACCCTGCAAGGCGACTTGCAAACCCAGACCACCGAATACCTCAAGCACCTGGCAGACCCGGCGTTTGCCACCCAAATCGGCCTGATGGGCGAACGTTTGCTCACCCCCACCAGCACCACCCAAGTGCGCTACAGCTTTACGTTGTTTGAGCTGACACCGGACGGCGCGCGCGTGCGGGTCCAGACCGACAGCACCGACCAGCCGTTCGACATCAACGAAGGCAGCAAGCTGGAACTGGGCTCTACCGCGAAAATGCGCGTGCTCACCACCTACCTGCAAATCATGGCCGAGCTGCACGACAAGTACGCAGCGATGACTGTGCCGGAACTGAAGAAAGTCGACGTCCCGGATCAGGACCGCCTGAGTCGCTGGGCCGTCGATTACCTGATTGAGAACAAGGACCGCAACCTGCCGGCCATGCTCGCCGCCGCGCTGGATCGTAAGTATTCAGCCAGCCCCGGCGAAGCCTTTTTCACCGGCGGCGGGCTGCACACCTTCGTCAACTTCCGCAAGGAAGACAACGGTCGCATTCCGACCATGCGCGATGCCTTGCGCGAATCGATCAACCTGCCATTCATTCGGCTGATGCGTGACCTGGTGCGCTACACCACGTATTCAGGCCCCAACAACAGCGCCGAGTTGCTCAAGGATGATCGCGACCCACGGCGCCAGGAATACCTGGCCAGTTTCGCCGACCGCGAAGGCACTTCTTTCCTGCTGAAGTTCTGGAAAAAATACAAAAACAAGGACACCCAGGCGCGGCTCGATACCTTCCTCGACAGCATGCGCCCGACGCCGATCCGCATGGCGGCGGTGCACCGTTATCTGCTGCCCCAGGCCAGCCAGGAAAGCTTCAATACCTTTGTGCGGGCGCACCTCAAAGGCGCCAAGCTCACCGAAAAACTCACCGACGAACGCCTGCAACGGCTCTACGAGAATTACAGCCCCGGCGCCTACGACTTGCCGGATCAGGGCTTCATCGCCAAGGTTCACCCGTTGGACCTGTGGCTCATGGGCTACCTGTTGAACAACCCGGACGCCAAGTGGAGCCAGATCGTCAAAGCCAGCCAGTTCGAGCGCCAGGAAGTCTACAGCTGGCTGTTCAAGAGTCGTCACAAGGGCGCCCGCGACAGCCGTATTCGCACCATGCTGGAGATCGAAGCGTTCCTCGACATTCATCAGCGCTGGCAGAAAGTCGGTTACCCGTTCGATCACCTGGTGCCATCGCTGGCCACCGCCATCGGCAGCTCCGGCGACCGCCCCGCAGCCTTGGGCGAGTTGATCGGCACCATCCTCAACGACGGTGTGCGCATGCCGACATTGCGCATCGACACCCTGCATTTCGCGGCGAATACGCCCTACGAAACCAAACTGATCAATGACCCGGACGCCGGCAAACGGGTGATGCCGTCCGAAGTGGCCACGGCCATGCGCGAGGCGCTGTCGCAAGTGGTGGATGCCGGTACGGCCAAACGTGTTTCCGGCAGTTTCACCACGCCCGATGGCAAACCCTTGGCCATGGGCGGCAAGACCGGGACCGGGGATAACCGCATCGAAGCCATTGGTTCCGGCGGGCGGATTCTCAGTTCGAAGTCAATCAACCGCACGGCCACCTTCGTGTTTTACATCGGCGATAACCACTTCGGTACGTTGACCGCCTTCGTGCCCGGGCGCACCGCCGAAGCCTTCAAGTTCACCTCGGCGCTGCCCGTGCAGGTGCTCAAGGGCATGGCGCCGATTCTCACGCCGTATCTGCAACCGGGTGCGCATACGCAATGCCTGCCGGTGGAGGTCGCGAGGCGCTGAAAAAAGGCGGTAATTAATTATTTTCGGCATTGGTAATTCCAATGCGTTTGGGGGACCAACACTGATTAAGCAGCGGTAATTCAGGCTTTTACTTTGAGCCTCGGGCGTTAGGCTGGTCACTCCACTTAACGCTCAAGGTTTATTAAAAGCATGACTGACTTACACGGACGTATATCAGCGCTACCGACACCGGGAGCCGATGACAATAAAGGTCGCCACTACGCGTTTATCAAGAGCCGTATCCATCCTGCGTTCAAGGACGCTTCACTGCGACGGATTCGGGAACTGAGCCTCACACAAACGGCTTCAGGGTATTGGGTACAGGCCACCAGGGATTTCGATCACACGCCGTTACAAGAAGCCAACCTCGAACGCTGGTCCGCTCAAAACACCGTCGACCGGGTCATGGACAAGGTACAAGGCGTTTACGAATTCGCCGAACCGTTACTGACCGAGGCGTTGCTGAAACAGTTCGGTGTCGACGTCGATGTAAAGACCACTTACTTACACCTTTATCTACCCAAAAAGCTTCCCTGGTATTCCGCCGACTTCGGCGGTGCCGTGACCCGAATCGTTTCACTGCTGGACGCGGCGCTGCACAACTTCGCGGGCAAGGAAACCTGCGAACCAGACTCGGACTTCATCAGCCAGCCCGATGCCCGCGGGCATTTCGACATCCTGCCGATCAAACGCAAAATGTCCATCGCCCAGTTTCAGACCCTGTGTCGCAAGCTGGACATTGGCGCGCGCTACACGAAATACCTCGAAGAGCAGTTGCGGCCCAGGGACGGCCTCGTGCGGGCTGTTTTGAAACACAAGATCGTCGAGAGCGAGAAAACCTCGTTTAAAGCGGCCGCCAGACTGGCCGTGCTGAAGGGCGACATCGACGCCGATAGCTGTGACCTGATCCTGATGATGCTCGATGGCCAGCGCAACCTCACCCGCAAAGGCCGGATAATGCAATTCGCCAACCTGTCGATTCTCGACAGCTTGCTGACCGGAATCGTATTGATTACGCCGGATCTGGACCGGACCCGTGAGGTTATGCCGATCTTCGCATACGTCCCGCAAGACCCTGAGCACCCGCTGAAAGAGTACCCCTCGACCCTCGCGTTCGTGAATGAACTGACGCGTCAGTTGCGTAACAACGACGTCATACCGTCCACCGGCATGACCTACCAGCAATACTTCAGCCGGTTCGTCGATCAGTCCGATCGAGGGCATTTTTTCGGCGGGCTGCAACAACGTCTGTTCCAAGTGAAATGGCATCACAAAGAGCCGCTGGACCAGAGGCCGAGCTGGCGGGAAGTGGCCGTCACTGACCCTCATCTGCACTTCAACACCGCACCGCTCACCGGCGAACTCTGGAAATACCTGTTTGAGCAAAAGCTCAACAAGGTCCTCAATGACGCCCGACACATCGCCGTGTCCACCGCCGATGCCGATACCAACGCCCGATGGGCCTGGTGGGAGAACTTCAAGAAAATCGTCTCGGACATCTTCAACATCGCCCTGATGGTCGTCACGCCGTTCGTTCCCGGACTGGGTGAGCTGATGATGGGCTACATGGCTTATCAGATGGCCAGTGACGCCATCGAAGGCATCGTCGACATGACACTGGGGCTGTGGACCGAAGCCACCGGACACATCATCGGCGTGGCCACGGATTTTCTTCAGCTCGCGGCCTTTGCCGCCGGTGCGCAGATCGGTGCACTGGCACGCCTGAAACTGTCGCCGCTGATCGAAGGCATGAAACCGGTCATCCTGCCCAACGGCGAACCCCGGCTGTGGCACCCCGACCTCAAACCCTATGAGTTGCCCGATGTGCAGTTATCGCCGGACTCCAGACCCGACGCGCTGGGGCTGCATGTCCACGAAGGCAAGGATGTTCTGCCACTGGATGACAAGCACTACGCCGTGCAAAAGGATCCGCAAACCGGCAACTACCGAGTCAAACACCCGCATCGCGAGAATGCTTATCTGCCCGAGCTGAAACACAACGGCCTCGGCGCCTGGACCCATGAAGCCGAGACCCCGCGAACCTGGGATCGCCCGACGTTGATGCGCCGTCTCGGCCACTCCGTGGAGGGCTTCAGTGACGCGCAGCTCGAAGACGTTCGCATCGCCAGCGGCACCGACGACGGTGCGCTGCGCCGGATGTACGTCGACAACACGGCCCCGCCACCGTTACTGGACGACAGCCTCACCCGCTTGAACATCCAGCGCCAGACCCGCCAGGCGATTGAAAGGATTCGCTCGGGTCAGCCTCTGGACCCTTCCTCCTACTGGTTTGAACCGCTGGCGACTTACCTGGAGGGCTGGCCCGCGGATAAAGCCCTGAAGGTCTATGAAAACGCCGACATGAGCGGCCGGTTCCGCCAGTACGGCAATGCCGAGGCGAGCGACGAGCAGACGCTGTCCACCAGTTTGTCCAACCTCATGAGCGAGCAGTTTGCGCCGGGCCTTGTCGAGTTTCTCAGCGAAGAAGAGCTGCAAGCCGTGCTCGGTCGCTCCACCGCCAAAAGTGACCGGGTGCAAGCGTTGCGTAATCGACTGGCGGATGAAGCCAGTCGAATGGACTCGGACATCGTCAATCAGCTTTACCAAGGTGCCCAAGCGTCTGACGACCCGCAGTTGCGACTCATACGCCACTCATTTCCCGAACTGCCGTCCCGTGCGGCAGCGACGTTGCTGAGCAGTGCCGACGCGACCGACCTCAAGCGCATGACCCAGGAACAACGTCTGCCACTCAGCCTGAAAAGCCGAGCGCGGGAAGCCGCCTTCGAAGCCCGGACCAACCATGCCTATGAAGGCTTCAACGACGGCGCGCAGTGGGTGGCGGAAACCGAAAGCCTGGTGTTGAACGCCTTGAGGATTCATACCGACACCTTTGCGCAATTGCGCATCGAGGTTCGCGAAGGCAACGATGCCGGCCCCTTGCGCAGCCGTGTGGGGGCCGAGGACGCGTCCATGGTTCGGGTGCTGGTCAAGGATGATGTCAACCGGTTCGAAGTCTGGGACGGCGATAACCACAAACTGCACGACGCCGCTGATTTTTACGACGCCGTCCTCAACGCCTTGCCGAAAAACAAACAGGCGCAGCTGGGTTATCGGCCGGGCCAGGGCGCCTTTTTCAAGCAATGGGTGATGGCGAAGACCGAGACACCGGCGCAGCGCCGCACCGCGCTCGCTGCACCGCCGATCCGTCCGCTGGCTGACCATGAAGACATGATGCTGTTGCGCGGTCCCGGTTTCTCCACGATCTCCCCCACGCTCACCGAACGGGTGCAGGATATCTACCCCCACTTCAACGAACGCGAGGTCGATACCTTCGTTCGATCCCTGGGTTCGCAGGAGCAAGGTCAGCAGACACTGACCCGACTGGACCGGGAACTGGATGACTTGCGTGTGCTGTTCAATCGCTGGCGATACCAGCAGCCGGATAGCTGGGGCCCGGATCAACGCGGGTTCGTCAACAGTGGCGGCTTGCACCTTGCCGAGCGGTTCATCGATTGTTTCAAGCACAAGCCCACGGTCTTTGGTGAACGCAGTATCACGGCCGACGGCGGTTATGCGCTGGACCTGTCCACAGAGTTCGGGATGCTCGACCTCGAACGTTGGTGGAAGGACCTGCCGGATATCAAGCACTACCTCGATCAGATCAGCACCTTGAATCTGGACCGCACGCACCTATCCGAATCCGCCACCGGCCTGTTAGGGGACTTCCCTCATCTGCGGCAACTGAGCGCTCGCAGCTGCAGCTTGACGCGACTTCCCGACACCATCGGCAAGATGCACCACCTGCGCACTTTGCGGTTGATGAACAACGACATCACGTTGACGCCATCGGCTGTCGAGCAATTGCGAAACCTGACCCGCATGGAAACCCTCAGACTCGATGACAACAAGCGATTGGGCCGGCTCCCGGACGTCGGACGCATGCCCAGACTGAAAATCCTGAGTTTGAGCAATACGGGGGCAACCACTTGGCCCGATGGCCTGTTCGGGCCTGCCAACAAACGTCGACCGCGCGGCTTCTTTCTGGATTTGCAGGAGAACCCGATCAGCGTCATTCCGAAAGTCGTGCCCGGCTCGGAGGACGCCTTCATCCTCGCGCGGACCCGCTTGTACGAAAAGCAACTCTCGGACGCCAACCTGGTCACTTTCAAAGCGTATCGACGGTCAGTCGGCATCTCGCCCAAGCAGGTCTACACCGATGCGGCACGAGACGCGATGTACCTGTGGCCCATGAATGACGACTCGGTATGGTGGAGTAACCAAGTCTCAGGGCTGGGTACTTTTCGAGAGGAAGCCTGGCACGACTTGATGACCGAGCCTGGCCATGAGGATTTTTTTGCCTTGATCCAGAAACAGACCCGCTCGGCCGATTACATGGCCGGTGGTGATTTGCGTCAACAGCTCAGCAACCGGGTCTGGCGCATGATTGAAGCCATCGACCTGGACACCGAGTTGCGCAAGGATCTGTTCGCAATGGCCAAGGCGCCCACCACCTGCGCCGATGCCGGGGCCCAGGTGTTCAACCACATGGGCATCAAGGTGCTCGCCTCCGAAGCCTATGCCTTGTCGACGTCCAACGCCGTCCTTGAAAGCAAACTGGTGAACCTGGCCAGAGGCGCCGCTCGCCTCGCCCGCGTGGATGACATTGCCCGTGCCGACTTCGGCAGCCGTCCGGGCAATCCGGATGAGGTCGAGGTGTACCTCGCCTACGAAACCGGCCTGGCTCAACGCCTCGGTTTACCTTGGCAATCGGAGTCAATGCTGTATCGTCCCTTGGCCAGCGTGAACGCCAAAACCCTCGACACTGCCTTCGATACGGTGATGTCCATGGAGGCCGGCGATGGCTTGATCAACGACATGATCGAACAGCCGTTCTGGCAGAAATACCTGCAGGACACTTACCCGAACGAGTTCCGGCGCAATGCCCTGTTTTACGAAACCAAGAGCGAATTGCTGGATGAGTTACGCGAAGTTCAACACGCCTGGGTCAGCTCCAAAGGCCAGCAAATTGCACAACGACGAGCACTCAAACAGCGCCTGCAAGACCTCGCCCGACGACTGAATATCGATGACAGCGTAGTGTTGACGGATCAAGACATGACCGATGAAGTCTATGGCCTATTGCTGCACGACATGGGTTACGAAGAAAAAGAGCTGAGCCGAAAACTCACCCGCGCAGCGCTGCAAAAAGACGCACAGCCGTAATCGGCAAACCCTGATGCATCGGGTGATGCATCAGGGCTCAACCCTTAACCCACTTGCGAATCCCAGATCACCGTGACAGTGCCCGAGTACGTTCGGGTGACACCGGGCTTGAGCATTTCGCCGACTTGATCCTGCGCAATCTCGAAGTGCAACGTTCCCGGCTTGCGATCGACATAAAAGCGTGGCTGGAACAACTCGGTACCACTACCGTCGCGCCGCAACGGCCGGCGGCTGACCGGCTGATCGGCGGCATCCACCAGGCCATTGGGCAAGGTCAGACTGACGTCGAGCGGTACGACATGACCTGAAACCGGGTCGCGCACCGAGCAGCGATTGCCATCCTCGCTGTACTGGCAGTCCAGGCTCATCTTGAAGCGGCTCGACGAAGAGAGATTGAACGTCTGATCGCGAAACAACCGCGTCGGCTTGCGCCCCTGCGTCAGCCAGGCTTGCCAGCCGCCCTGCGGGACCAGTTCGACGCGATTGCCACCAGGGGGAATCTCGACCTTGAGGGTGTGCCGAACATCCAGGGAGAAATTGAGGGTCAGTTGGTTGTCATTGGGAATCATGACATCGCCCATGTCGAAGTCCTGACGAGGACCGACCGTGTACGGCATGGTGCCGGTGTATTTGCCCGATTTCATGGCCAGGGGGTCAGGCGTTTTCAGCTCATAAGCGAACACGAAGTACAGGTAGCGAAAAGAAAGCGGAATATCGAACTTCGCCGTCTTGCTGCACACGCCCGCCCCTCTGGCGACTCGCCAGAAACTGTTGTAGCCAGAGGGACCCGCCGAGTGCCAACCCACACTTGAACAGGGTGGTGGCGCATATGACCAACCGCCACCTACCCATAAGTCATCCCACCAACCTCCTCCAGTCAGTTCAGTGACAGGGCGGGGAATGGCGGCTTCGTGCCCGATCCCGCCTATACGAATGGAAAGCACTTGCTTATCACCCGACTCGTGGGTGACCACCACTTCTCTCCAGTCTGAGGGAACACGGGCCATGCCCCCTTGCCGCGGGTCCGCATGGTTGGCCAGGATGGGCGCATTCGCCGTGAATGGAATAGGCGCAACAAGGCTGAACAAGTTATAGGGCGCACAGGCTTGCGGTATCTGTCGGCAAAAACCCTCGGACGGCGTCATGTTGACGAACACGTTTTTATTGGGCTTCGATGAATCCGGCTCGAATACCGCTTCGATCTCCATAACGGCGGCCTGTACGGGCAGCGCAAACACAGCAAACGCCAGGCATCTCAAAAGTCGAACTGATAGTCCACGTAGAAACCGCATTGTCTTTCCTTCAAAGTCCATATTGATGCTTAGCCCTGCTGAATTGATCCTTCAGGCGCCCGCTAAACTTCCGAATCCCAGATGACCGTGACAAGGCCCGAGTAGGTCCTGGCCACATTCGGCTTGAGCATTTCGCCGACCTGATCCTGCGCAATCTCGAAGTGCAACGTTCCCGGTTTGCGATCGACATAAAAGCGTGGTTGGAACAACTCAGTACCACTGCCGTCGCGCCGCAATGGCCGGCGACTGACCGGCTGATCGGCGGCATCCACCAAGCCATTGGGCAGGGTCAGGCTGACGTCGAGCGGCACGACATGACCGGAAACCGCGTCGCGTACCGAGCAGCGATTGCCATCTTCGCTGTACTGGCAGTCCAGGCTCATCTTGAAGCGGCTCGACGAAGAGAGATTGAACGTCTGATCGCGAAACAACCGCGTCGGCTTGCGCCCTTGCGTCAGCCAGGCTTGCCAGCCGCCCTGCGGAACCAGTTCGACGCGATTGCCACCGGGGGGAATCTCGACCTTGAGGGTGTGCCGAACATCCAGGGAGAAGTTGAGGGTCAGTTGGTTGTCATTGGGAATCATGACATCGCCCATGTCGAAATCCTGACGAGGACCGACCATGTAGGTAATGGAGCCTGTGTATTTACCCGCGGCCATGTTCAGTGGATCGGGCGTGCGCAATTCATAGGCGTACACAAAATACAGATACTTAAAGGACATCGGGATGTCGAAAAGCGCCTTTTTGCTGCATACGCCCGCACCCACCGGGACTCTCCAGAAACTGTTGTAACCAACGGGTCCCGCAGTCGCGTTACCGACCCCCAGACACGGCGCAGGCGCATACACCCAGCCCCCTCCCTGCCACATCTGATCCCACCAACCGCCTCCCGTAATGTCGGTGATTGGACGGGGAATGGACGCTTCGTGACCAATACCCCCGATCCGTATGGAAAGCACTTTTGAATCGCCCGACTCATGTGTAACACGCACCTCTCTCCATTCAGAGGGTACCCGGGCCATGCCGCCCTGGCGCGGGTCCGCGTGATTGGCAAGAATCGGCGCATTGGCCGTGAACAATATAGGCGCGACAAGACTGAAAAGTTGATAGCGCGCACAGGTCTCTGGAACTTGACGACAGAACCCCTCAGAGGGCGTCTTGTTGACGAATTTATTGTTCTGCGGTTTGGCCGAATCCGGCACAAACTCCGCCGTGATCTCTGCCACCACCGCCTCTGCAGGCATCGAAAACACAGCGCACAACAGACTGGTCAATACAAACCCATTCCGAGCCCGGACTGATCGCTTCTTCAATAAACGCTTCATTTGGGCAGTACCGCATTGAAGACCATATTCACGCTGCCAAAATAGCTGCCCGGTTTATAAACCCCATCGACAGGCGGCATTGGCACGATCTCCAGCAACACCCGTTTACCCGGCGCGGCATCACTCATCGACACCACCTCGCGACTGTCCAGCTCATTGAGCACATGGCCGTTGAACAGCACGCGTAAACCAATGTCATGGGCATCCGTCCCGTTGGACAAGTACGGCCTGCCCTCAAGGCGAGCTTCGATGGACCCGGCTTCATTCTTCACGTCGAAATACTTGCGCAAGCCACCCAGGGTCGAGGTCGTCAGATTCCACGGCAATTGCTGTTCGCGGTGAATCCAGCCGGGGTCTGCGGGAATGACATAAAACGCCTGGCTCGGGATCGTCACGAACACTTCGAAGTGCTGCACTTCGCGGGCGGCATACGCTGAATGGCAAGCCATTGCCGACATCATCAGGACCGTCAGTTTTCTGAACATAGTCATCAGCCTTTCACATCGAGTTTCTTGCGGCTCTCGCCTTCAATCAACGTGAAGCGGTACTCGCGGCCAGCCTGTTTCTCGAACTCGAAGTTGCGGCCGGCCAGAATGTGATGCTTGGTGGTCGGCTGGCAGTCCTGGTCGTTCTTGACCGCGCAATCCTTGAACTCGTCGATCACCACCACGGTGTTGCCGGTATTGCGGATCCGGTACCTGGCCGCCTCGTTTTCGATCACGCTGGCGTAGCGCGGGTCCTTGGGGCGAACGAAAAACACCGCGCCATAACCGGCCAGCACCGTGACCCCGGCGGACAGGGCTTTCTTGTATTCCTCACGTTCCTCGCCGGAGACCGCAAATTCGTCTTCCTTCTCGGGCACCACCGGCACGAAACGCACGCGGAAATAGCGCTCCTTGTCACGCTCCCCCATGTACAGCAATCGCGTGCCTTGCATGCCACTGGCGGGCACGATCAGCCGCGCCGGGCTGGCCATCAAGCCATCCCGGGATTTGCCGTCGGCATTGGACTGGAGCGGCACTTCCCGGGATTTGCCATCGGCGTCGTAGAGGATTTCAAGGATATTGACCTTGACGAAGGCGGTGCTGTCGCCGCCGTTGTAGACGCGTTTCAAAAAGGTACTTTTGTCGCCGTCCAGGTAGTCGTAAACCGTGCCGATATTGATGCTCGGCCCGGCGTGCGCCGTCTGGGTGAACAAACAAAAACCAATCAGTGCCAACCGACGTTTCATCGTCATTTACCTCATAAAAAAGTGCGTGGTGCCGGGCATCAACCTGCCGTCGGCGTCTCGAGCGTCAGGTCCGCCAACGTATCCGGCGTGCAACGCAGATCGCCGATCATCAGCACATTGTTTTCCGTGCGGCCATTGCTCGGGTCCAGACGGAACTGGCATAGCAACTGGTTGCCGTGGCGCACTTCCAGGGTCGGAGAGCCGGCGTTCATTTCCATGGAGAAGAAGCCGTCCACTTCACTCACTCCACGGCTGGCGTGGTTGATGATGTGATGGCCCTTGAGCGGCTTGCCCTGGGGGTCGATCAGGCGGCCAAGGACGGTAAGGGTTCGCATCACACGGATCTGGCGATAATCCACGCCGCCCTTGTTCAGGTGATAGCTGGAACGAGCCGGCTGGATGGTCGCGGCAGGCACGTGGTTGCCTTCGAAATCGAAACTGACGGAGCTGCTTTTGTAAGCCGTGATCGGCACGAAATTGCGTCCGGGCTTGAGGACTGCGCTGCCGCCGCTCAAATCGTCGGCGCGCAACGTGATGTCGTCGATGTCTGACTCGACATCGATGATCATGCCCGCGCCGTTGCGGTGGTATTGGCTGGTCACGATCATTTTCTGCCCACCGACCGCCACGGTGCTGTCGAGGTTGAGGCCGCCGGTGAGGTCGTTGTTGTAAGAGGAGCGCTGGATAAAACCGTCAGCGTTGGCCAGGTCCGATTGCATCGTCGCCAGCGCATTCAAACCGATGCCATAGGTGTCGGTGATGGCCGTGGCGGAAACGCTTTGCAGCAGGTGGTCCTGCAAGTCTTTGCGGTAAGTGATCGAGGCATTGTTGTCGCGCCCGCCGTCACGATCGGTACGGGTGCCGATGCTGCCGGACAGCTGTTCTCCCGGACCACCCAGCGCGATGCTCACGCTCAGATCAAGCCCGCGATTTCGATCATTCCCCGAGCTGAAACTGCCCGGTCTATCGAACAGTGACAGGCGCCAATTGGCATCGCTGCCGAACAGTTGCGCGCGCTGGCTCCAGCCCAGATCCACGCCGACGCCTTCGGTGTTGCCTTCACTGTGGGACACCCGGGCATTGACCGAACTTTTGCTGGTGAGTCGATGATTCACCGATAACGACGAGTTGCTGGTCTGGCCGATATATACGTTGCGCTGTCGCACTCGCGTGCCGTCGGGCAGGGTGTCGTAGAGCCGCGTGGTGTCGAGCCAGCTGCGGTTATGGCTGGCGACGATGCTGCCGCTGCCGTAGGAATAAAGCCCCTGCACGTCAAAACCGGTGCCGTAGTCCTGAGTCTTGTAGACGTTGGCAAAGACGCTGGCGTTGTTGACGATGGCCCAGTCGACCGACGTGCCGTACTGCAGGGTGTCTTTCACTTGCCGACCCGACAGGCCGAGGATCACCCGTGGGTGCAGCAGGAAGTTGAACGCGGCGCCAGCGGTCATGTCGCCGTCGGCCTGCTCATCCCAGTTGCTGAGCATCTTCGATTCACGCCCGGCGAACAGGTTGTAGCGCCAGCGCTCGTCATGATTGCTCCAGTTGTTGGGTTTGTAGACCAGTTCCTGAGTGCTGGAAGTGATCTGGCCGTCTTCGATCAGCCGCACTTCGACTTCATAGATGCCGCCGGGCAAGGGTCGCGTATCAAGCGTCTGCAAACCGGCCGGCATCGCTTGAGTGTTGATCAGCAAGCCGTCGCGATAGATCTCCACAGAGCCTTGGCGATTGGCCGTGACATAGATCGGGTACACCGCCGGTTTCGGGTTGTTGATGGCCAGGCTGTCGGAGCTGCCGTACATAACGCCCAGCGCGGTGTCGGGGCTGGCGCCAAAGGAGCGTGGCTGGCGGGTCAAGCCTTCCGAGGTGGGTGTGAACAAGCCCAGGCGCAGGAAACTGCCTTCCAGTTCGCGCTGGGTGAAGAGCTCGTGCACCGCGTGATACGTCTGGTTGTCCACACCACCCAGGCGGGACAACTGCATGTTCACCGCCTGGGTCCAGTTGCCCAGGCTGCTGCTCGCTTCCAGACCGTAGCGACCACCGAGGTTCTGGTTCTGGCCGCCGTTGAGGTTCAGCTGGTTGCGCACGATCAACCCGGTGCTGCCGCCTTCGGGCTGGTTGTAATAGAGCTGCACCTGATCATCGCGCTCGGCGTTTTCGGTGAGGATCGACACCAGCGAGTTTTCCAGGCTGTAGTGCACGGCCAGCAATTGTTCGGGGCAATTGGCCTGGCAGGCGCCTAGTACCACACCTTGTTTCAGGTAGTTGGCCCAGATGTCACGCTCGCTGGGTTTGATCGTGCTGTCGCTGACATCGGCGAAGTCAACGAGGGTGATGCGATCATCGCGAGTCAACACGACCATCGCCTCACCGAGAAACTGTTGGTCAAGTTCCACTCGCACCGCCAGCGGCACATCAAAGAAGTGCTCTTCGAACTCGCTCGGTAGCCCCTTGGCTTGCGCAAGCAAACTTCGGGGTGTGTGGCCGTTGTCCGCTGGCGCGGCCAGGGCAGTTGCACAAAAACATAGGGCAAGCGCCGTCGCGATGGGAGTCATCGGGAACATGAACGAAATACTCTGAAGATAAATTCGTTGAAACCCGATCGACAAGGACGCAACCCTATCGATCGGTGAACGTTGCCAAGTAAGACGGAACTTACTTACAGAACGCGCCGTGGTTTAGATGCGCGGAATGGCATCAAAGATGACGACCGGGTTGGCGGTGTAGAGACCCACCTGGGCGTTGGTCGGCTTCGCGGCCTTGATGACCAGGTCGGCGCGCATGCCACCGTTGGACTCGACGTCACCTACCACTTCCTGGGAATCGGCAGTCAGCTCCTTGCCATTGAAGGTGTACGTCAGAGGAATGTTCAAGGTTGGATTACCGTTGAACAGCGGGGTAGGACCGCCGACGATATAAGCGCCAACCGAGCCATTGGTGTGTTGAATATTGTAGGTGCCACGGACCTCTGTCAGGTCGCCGACCCCAATGAGGTATTGCATTTTCTCGTCTTTACCAAAATCCGGGTTCACAGGCTGGGCATGGAAGACCTTGCTTGGGATATCCGCTGTAATGTTGATGGAGGTGCGCGATTCTTCAGCAGCGAACGCCATCGAAGCGCTCAGGGCCAGGAGGGTCATCGGAACGGCGATTGCAAACTTCTTGAACATTATTGAGTACCTGTCTTTTTCAAAGGATTGGGCCGAGAAAAGTCTAAACAAGCGAACTTAACCCCTCGCACTGATGGCGATTTCGCTTAACTTTCGACGCCAGAAAATGATCGTCCAATCTCTTGAAAAAGTAAGTACGTAACTTCCGAAGAACATGTAGTAACAATGGCTTTCGAACAATAGGAAAAAAGTTAAAAAAACGCCAACTTGATTGTTTTACCCTCAGAAAAATACTACACACAGATCTAACTGAAAAAGCACACAGATATAAACTAATAAAACTTCCGTAAGACCGGGCCTACTTATCTCATGATAGTGGAATAATTATAAATCGATGAACTTCCATGATTAGTTTAATTACTCTAAAAGAGCAACCCATGCATCACTCCTCGTGCTGATTGCGTCTGGCTCCGAAGCGGCGACCGAGGCGAACCGTTGGTCAAGAACCCTTGCGCAAGCCTTGCGATATATCTTAAGTTGTATCTAAACACGACGAGAGAAGACGCAAAAATGAGAGACCATCATTCCCACCGAGACCACAACGATAGCCGCGACGGCTTCGAGAAACGCCCCGGCCCCGGGCGGGAACGCGGTGGCCGCGGCCCCCGGGTGTTCGCCCCCGGCGATCTGAAACTGCTGCTGTTGGCATTGATTGCCGAGCAGCCCTGCCACGGCTATGACCTGATCCGCCAGATCGAAAGCATGTTCGACGGCGCCTACTGCCCCAGCCCCGGCGTGATCTACCCGACCCTGACCTTTCTCGAAGAAAGCGAAATGATCCTGGGCGACGCCGAAGGCGGCAAAAAGCGCTACACCATCACCGACGCCGGACGTCTGTCATTAACCGAACAGGCGATTGCGCTGGACGGCGTGCGGATGCGCATCGAGGTCAGCAAGCGCTCGTTGCGCGGCCATGATCGTCCGGCCGAGATCCACGAGGCGGTGCACAACTTGCGTCACGCCTTGCAGATGCATCACGGCCGCTGGAGTCCCGAAGAAATCCTGCGGGTTCGCGACCTGCTCAATAACACCGCCAAAGCCATCGTCGATGGCCCTGTCGTTCAACCCGTTCAGGAGAAAGCCGAATGACTGACGTTGTGCACACCATTCACCGTGTCATGCATGAAATCAAACGCCGTCGTCTGCAAGTGCTGCGGGTGGTTGACCTGACGCCGCGGATGCGCCGGATTACCTTGGGCGGCCCGGAGCTGGCGGGTTTTGTCAGCCTGGGCACGGACGACCACGTCAAGCTGCTGTTCCCGCAAAACGCGGCCGAACACGCCGCACTGGAAACCCTGGTGCTCGGTGCCGGCAAAGACAACGGGCCGATGCCGGCAATGCGTGACTACACGCCGCGTCGCTACGACCTCGACACTCTGGAACTGGACATCGATTTCGTCCTGCACGGCGACGGCCCCGCCTCGACCTGGGCCGAGCAGGCCACACCCGGCCAGTTCCTGCACATCGGCGGGCCGCGCGGCTCGATGATAGTACCGGACATGTTCGACAGCTATTTGCTGATCGGCGACGAAACCGCCCTGCCCGCCATCGCCCGCCGGCTCGAAGGTCTGGCGGCCAATCGTCGTGCCCTGGTGATTGTGGAAGTGGAGAACGGCGCTGAACAGCAACGCCTCGAAAGCGCCGCGCAGGTCAATGTGATCTGGGTCTTGCGCGAGGGAGGCAAAGACAACTTGCTGACCACCGTGAAGCACCTGCAAGTGCCGAGCGGCAATCTGTATGCGTGGGTGGCGACCGAGACCAAGGTGTCACGGCAGATTCGCCGGCTGCTGCTCGATGAGCATGGTTTGAACGAGCAATTCGTCAAGGCGGTGGGTTACTGGCGCCTGGATGACAGCGACGAAGAGTGATCGCAGCTCGATAGTGTGGCGAGGGAGCTTGCTCCCGTTGCGCTGCGCAGCAGTGCTAAAACCAGCAACCGAATTTTACTGAAACACCGTGTATGTTGATTTACGACTGCTTCGCAGCCGAGCGGGAGCAAGCTCCCTCGCCACAAAAGCCCTTCACATCACCCTCAGTATTCACCGACCACGCCACCTGTCCAACGCGATAATAATTAAGGCGATCACCACAAACCCAACCAACAATCCCGCTGCATTCAAAAACACCTGTGGATAACCCAGCGTGCCGACATCAATGAACGGATAGGGATAAACCGCCAACTCGTGCCCGCGCAGCAATGAATAGGCGAAGTACACCAGCGGATAAATGACCCACAGGCCGATATGCCGCAGGCGCAAGGTGCCTTTGGGCACGCACCACCACCAATACGCCAGAAACAGCAGCGGCATGACGTCATGCATCAGCTCATCGGCCAGAAACTGCCAGCCTTCGGGATGCCACAAGTGGCGCAACAACAGGCTGTACGCCAGACCGACGACCACGATGCTCACGGCAATGGCGCTGCTGACCCACGGCTGCAAAAACCAGCGGCGCGCCGCCGACTCGCGAGGGGTCCACTCACAGGTCAGCACCACCGCCACCAGCATATTGGTCAGCACGGTGAAGTAGCTGAAAAAGCTCAGCAGCCCACCCAGCAAACTGGCTTGCAGCGTCCAGCGTGAGTACAGAATCAAGTACAACTGAATGGCCAGCCCGGCCCAGCCCAGCACGGCGGCCACCGCCACAAAACGACGCCTCGCGGCAGAACCTGGCGTAGACAGGGTGCCCATGTTCAGAGCGGGCGCTTGGTGCGCATCAGCTTCACGTACAGGCGTTCGACCTTCTCCCGCGCCCACGGGGTTTTGCGCAGGAAGGTCAGGCTCGACTTGATGCTCGGGTCACTCTTGAAACAGCGGATATCAATGCGCTCGGCCAGGCCTGACCATTCGTAATGTTCCACCAGGGCGTTGAGGATTTGCTCCAGCGTCACGCCGTGCAGCGGGTTGTTGTTCTGTTCGGTCATGCCGGGCCTTTGAGCGATGAAAGGATTGGAAGCCGCGCACCTTAGCCGAGGGTGTGGCCGGGTGGAAGCGCTCTGTGCGCTCTCTGGTAAATGTAGGTGACCTTGAACAGATCGCTGCCCGGCACTGTTACCAAATACGAAATAATTCATGTCACTAAAAGCGCTTTCTCTATTTGTAACAGGACACTATCCTTGCGCCCGTCAAGCTGAAACGCTTCATCTTCCCGCGACATAGTGCCGCTTTCCGTTCATCCCCCAGAAAAAGATCAAGAATTCCTTCTCTATGCCTGATTTCCCAACTCCGCGAGACAGCGCTGTCTGCACCGCTATTGCCGGTCGAAAAACTCTGAACCTGATCGGTGGGTTCACCGTGTTGAGCCTGGCCACGTGCACCCAGGCCGCTCCCGCCTTCGATAGTGAATCGCCCTGGATGCTCGGCGACTGGAACGGCACGCGCACCGAACTTTCGGAAAAAGGCTACGACTTCAAAGTCGATTACACCGGCGAAATGGGCAGCAATCTGCACGGCGGCTACGACCACGATCGCACCGCACGCTACAGCGACCAGTTTGGTTTCGGCACGCACCTGGATTTGCAGAAAATCCTCGGCTGGAATGACGCTGAATTTCAGCTGACCATCACCGAGCGCAATGGCAACAACATCAGCAACGACCGGATCAACGACCCGCGCGTCAGCGGCTTCACCTCGGCTCAGGAAGTCTGGGGCCGTGGGCAGACCTGGCGCCTGACGCAGATGTGGTATCAGCAGAAATTCTTCGACCAGAAGCTCGACATCAAGGTCGGCCGTTTCGGCGAAGGCGAAGACTTCAACAGCTTCCCGTGCGACTTCCAGAACCTGGCGTTTTGCGGCTCGCAGGTCGGTAACTGGGTCGGCGGCATCTGGTACAACTGGCCCGTCAGCCAGTGGGCGATGCGCGTGAAATACCACCTGACGCCGGAGCTCTACGCGCAAATCGGCGCGTATGAACAGAACCCGTCGAACCTTGATCGCGACAACGGCTTCAAGCTCAGCGGCAGCGGCACCCAGGGCGCGATTTTGCCGGTCGAACTGGTGTGGTCACCCAAGCTCAACGGCCTGCCGGGCGAATACCGCGCCGGTTATTACTACAGCAACGCCAAGGCCACGGATGCCTACAAGGACAGCAATGGTCAGCCCGCCGCCCTGAGCGGCGAGGCTTACCGCAGCGCGTCGAGCAAGCACGGCGTGTGGCTGGGTGTGCAGCAGCAAATCACCAGCCGTGCCAGCGACAACTCGCGCGGCCTGAGCGTGTTCGCCAACGGCACGATGCACGACAAAAAGACCAACGCCATCGACAACTATGTCCAGGCCGGCGTCGTCTACAAAGGGTTCTTCGATGCTCGCGCCAAAGACGACATCGGCTTTGCCCTCGCCCGGGTGCACGTCAACCCGGCCTATCGCAAGAACGCCGAAGCGACCAATCAGGCCCGCGCCGTGTATGACTACGACGACCCCTCGTTCCTGCCGCCCCAGGACACCGAATACAGCGCCGAACTCTATTACGGCGTGCACGTCACGAACTGGCTGACCGTGCGCCCGAACCTGCAATACATCCGCCATCCCGGTGGCGTGGACAAGGTCGATGACGCGCTGATAGGCGGGATAAAAATCCAGTCATCCTTCTAACCAACACCGAAAATCCCCTGTAGGAGCGAGCCCGCTCGCGAAGGGGCCGTCAGCCTCAGCATCAATGCCGACTGTCCCACCGCTTTCGCGAGCAGGCTCGCTCCTACAGGGATCGCGTCAGCCGAACCATTTTTATCTGAACCATGCCCGCACAGGATCGTCATCTACAGTGAACTTGCGCGGGACAACTTGAAACGTCACGGAGAACCACACTATGAGCACTGATGGTGCTTTGAGTCGAAGCCGTCTACTGCCGACCCTGCTCGGCATTCTGCTTCTGCTAATGGGCCTGGCCATGCTGGCCGGCGGGATCAAGCTGAGCATGCTCGGCGGCTCGCTGTATTACCTGCTGGCCGGTATCGGCCTGACGCTGACCGGCGTGCTGCTGATGTTGGCGCGCCGCGCTGCACTGGGCCTTTACGCACTGGTGCTGTTCGCCAGTACCGTGTGGGCCTTGTGGGAAGTCGGGCTCGATTGGTGGCAACTGGTGCCGCGTCTGGCGATGCTGTTTGCGCTGGGCATCGTCATGTTGCTGCCGTGGTTCCGCCGTCCGTTGCTGCGTGAAGGCGCTGCGCCGATGGGCACCGGCGCGTTGAGCGTTGCTGTGGTACTTGCGGGCGTTACAGCACTGGCCAGCCAGTTCACCAACCCCGGTGAAATCAAAGGCGAACTGGACCGCGACAACGTCCCCGGCATGACCAACACCGCCCCGGCCATGCCCGACGGTGACTGGAATTCCTACGGTCGCAGCGCTCACGGCGATCGTTATTCGCCACTGACGCAGATCACTCCGCAAAACGTAAACAAGCTGGTTCCAGCCTGGACCTACCGCACCGGTGACCTGCCAGGGCCGAACGACCCAGGTGAAACCACCGCCGAAAACACCCCGCTGAAAGTCAACGGCATGCTCTACGTGTGCACGCCGCACAGCCAGGTGATCGCGCTGGACCCGGACACCGGCAAGGAAATCTGGCGGTTCGATCCGAAGCTCTCCACGCAAAACGCGGCGAACTTCAAGGGTTGGGCGCACATGACCTGCCGTGGTGTGACCTATCACGATGATGCCGCCTACGCGTCTGAGCAAAGCCCGACCGGCAGCGCCAGCCCCGCACCGATCAGCACCGTTTGCCCACGCCGGATTTTCCTGCCGACTGCCGACACCCGCCTGATCGCCCTCGACGCCGATACCGGCAAGATGTGCGAAGACTTCGGCGACAAAGGCCAGGTCGACCTGCGCGCCAACATCGGCGGCTTCAACGCCGGCGGTTACTACTCCACCTCGCCTCCAGCGGTCACTAAAGACCTGGTGGTGATAGGCGGCCACGTCACCGACAACGTCTCCACCGACGAGCCTAGCGGCGTGATCCGCGCGTTCGACGTGCACACCGGCAAACTGGTGTGGAACTGGGACAGCGGCAACCCGGACGACACCACGCCGATCGCCGAAGGCCAGGTCTACACCCGTAACTCGCCGAACATGTGGTCCATGTTCGCCGTCGACGAAAAACTCGGCATGCTTTACCTGCCGATGGGCAACCAGACCCCGGATCAGTTCGGTGGCGATCGCACCCCTGAATCGGAACTGCACGCCGCCGGCCTGACCGCCCTCGACATCGCAACCGGCCAGGTGCGCTGGCACATGCAGCTCACCCACCATGACCTCTGGGACATGGACGTCGGCGGCCAGCCAACCCTGATGGACCTGAAAACCGCTGACGGCGTAAAGCCAGCGGTACTCGTCTCCACCAAGCAAGGCAGCATCTACGTGCTGGACCGCAGCACCGGCAAGGCGATCGTGCCGATCAACGAAGTGCCCGTTCCCCAGGGTGCTGTCGAAGGCGATCACACCTCGCCGACCCAACCGAAATCCGACCTCAACCTGATGCCGCCGCCGCTGCAAGAGCGCGACATGTGGGGCGTAACCCCGTTCGACCAACTGATCTGCCGGATCGACTTCAAATCCATGCGCTACGAAGGCCCGTTCACGCCGCCATCGCTGCAAGGTTCGATCGTGTATCCAGGCAACTTCGGCGTGTTCGACTGGGGCGGCATCTCGGTTGACCCGGTGCGTCAGATTGCTTTCATGAACCCGGACTACATGGCGTTCAAATCGAAAATGATCCCGGCCGCCGAAATCGCCGCCCAAGGCCCGCGTAAAAGCGAAACCGAAGGCGTGCAGCCAAACAAAGGCGCGCCCTACGGCGTCATCCTCGAACCCCTGCTCTCGCCTGTGGGCCTGCCATGCCAGGCGCCCGCCTGGGGTTATGTGGCTGCGGTCGACCTGACCACCAGCAAAATCATCTGGAAACACAAAAACGGCACCGTGCGCGACAGCTCGCCAGTTCCGATCCCGCTGAGCATGGGCGTGCCTAGCCTGGGCGGTACCTTCGTCACTGCTGGCGGCGTTGGCTTCCTGAGCGGCACCCTCGACCAGTACCTGCGCGCCTATGACGTGAAAAACGGCAAGCAACTGTGGGAAGGCCGCCTGCCCGCCGGCGCGCAAACCACGCCGATGACCTACACCGGCAAGGACGGCAAGCAATACGTGCTTGTTGTTGCAGGTGGTCACGGGTCGCTGGGCACCAAGCAAGGTGACTATGTGATTGCGTACAAACTGTCGGAATAAGTTGTAGCGACAGATAAAGGAAAGGCGACTCCTGCGAAGGAGTCGCCTTTTTTGTGGCCGCCATTTTCGCCACACTGCAGATCCAATGTGGGAGCGGGCTTGCTCGCGAAAGCGGTGTTTCAAACAACTTCTATGTTGAATGTTAAACAGCCTTCGCGAGCAAGCCCGCTCCCACATTTGACCTCGGTTGGCCTGAAGAAACTGTGCGTACGTCCTACTGCCGTTGCTGTTCTGGAGGAGGATTCCGACAAGTTCTATCGGTTGTCGTGTCAGAAGCCGGAGGGATAGGCTTTTGTGGTCGCTGCAAATTCAGCGGCCGGGTTTGGTCGCCCAGGTTTAGAATGGCGCACTTTTCGTGCTTGCTTCATGGCGAGCTGTGCGTGGGAGGGCTTCGGCCCTGCCGGGTTCCATTCCCTGGTCGACCAACCTGCGTACGGTTCGCCACCCAACTGCTTGGTCGCAGTCGTGGCGGACTCCCTGTCCCCGAATGGAGCTTCACCATGTTCAAAGAAACCCCGAATCCCCCGCAAACCGACGATGTTTCCCCCTACGAATCCCTCGATTCCAAAAAACTCAACGAAGCCGCCGAGCGCGCACTGGATCACTACCTCAACCCCGCCTCCCTCAAGTCCCCTGCCATCCGCAAACCCAGCACCATGTTTCTGATTGCACCGGACATCAAAGACGAAGACCTGCTGGCCCACACCTGCGAATCGTTGGCCCAGGCCAGTGTGATGGCGAGTGATTTCGCGGACTATCTGGAAGGGCCGCATCGGCACAAGGCGATGGCAATCCAGCAGATCGTCATGCTGGCCGAACTGGCGGTGAATCGGATGCTGGATAACGTCGCCCTACCAAAACCTCAACCGCACAGCTGATCCCCTGTAGGAGCGAGGCTTGCCCGCGAAGGCGGTGTGTCATTCAACATCAATGTCGTCTGACTCTCCGCCATCGCGAGCAGGCTCACTCCCACAATTGAATTGGGTGGATCAGCAAGATAATGGTCGGCTGTCAGGCCGCCTTCGCGGGCAAGCCTCGCTCCTACAAGGGCCCGGCGTACATCCGCTTCTCACCACTCAACAGGCCGAGCGTTAGCTCGCCTGCAGCTCTTGATCTTGATCCACCCGCCCCTTTCGGGAGGCTGAGTGGAGGTGTTCATCCGGGGAGTGGCGCGTAGCGCCGTTCGACGCAGTCGAACACGCTGCATGTAGGTCGTCGCGAAGCAGACCGGAGGGCAGTGTCCCCGGATGGATACCGGAGCGAAGGTACGCCGAGCCCAAGCGAGGGGCCGGACGCTTGGGGCGAGCGTTTTTTTGCTTACTTTTTTTAGGCGTTTGTAAAAAAAGTGAGTCGCCGTAAGGGCGAAACCACCAGCCGCCGTTACCGCAGAAACGGATATGCACACAACCACCAAGAACATGGTCGGCCCAAAGGCCGCCAAGTCAAAAGCACCTGTCCAAACCCTGAACACACACCCAGAAATATCCCCCGCCATTGAAACCACCCCCCACCTGCCCCATCTAAGACCCATACCCCATTGCGCAGGTGCCCCATGAGCGACCAGCAAGAATTCCCCGAAGACCCGAGC
The DNA here is from genome assembly GCF_059695705.1 of Pseudomonas sp. LBUM1669. NCBI lineage: Bacteria > Pseudomonadati > Pseudomonadota > Gammaproteobacteria > Pseudomonadales > Pseudomonadaceae > Pseudomonas > Pseudomonas sp. LBUM1669. The sequence goes on from NZ_CP166784.1 coordinate 5,131,954, forward strand.
GAATACGCCGACCCAGAGAACGCCGAACACCACTCCACCGGCAAAGGCCTCGCCCTGCCCGGCCAGAACCTGCCGGACAAGGTCTACATCATCCCGATCCACAACCGCCCGTTCTTCCCGGCCCAAGTGCTGCCGGTCATCGTCAATGAAGAACCGTGGGCTGAAACCCTGGATCTGGTCAGCAAATCCGACCACCACTCCCTGGCCCTGTTCTACATGGACACGCCCCAGGAAGACCCGCGCCATTTCGACACCTCGGCCCTGCCGCTGTACGGCACCCTGGTCAAAGTGCACCACGCCAGTCGCGAAAACGGCAAACTGCAATTCGTCGCCCAAGGCCTGACCCGGGTGCGCATCAAAACCTGGCTCAAGCACCATCGCCCGCCGTACCTGGTGGAAGTCGAATACCCGCACCAGCCCACCGAGCCGACCGACGAGGTCAAGGCCTACGGCATGGCGCTGATCAACGCGATCAAGGAACTGCTGCCGCTCAACCCGCTGTACAGCGAAGAGCTGAAAAACTACCTCAACCGCTTCAGCCCTAATGATCCGTCGCCGCTGACCGACTTCGCCGCCGCATTGACCTCGGCCACCGGCAGCGAACTGCAAGAAGTGCTCGACTGCGTGCCGATGCTCAAGCGCATGGAAAAAGTCCTGCCGATGCTGCGCAAGGAAGTCGAAGTCGCGCGATTGCAGAAAGAGATTTCCGCTGAAGTTAACCGCAAGATCGGCGAGCATCAGCGCGAGTTCTTCCTCAAAGAACAACTCAAGGTCATCCAGCAAGAGCTGGGCCTGACCAAAGACGACCGCAGCGCCGACATCGAACAGTTCGAGCAGCGCCTGAAAGGCAAAGTCCTGTCGGCCCAGGCGCAAAAACGCATCGAAGAGGAAATGAACAAGCTGTCGATCCTCGAGACCGGTTCGCCGGAGTACGCGGTCACCCGCAATTACCTCGACTGGGCGACCTCGGTGCCGTGGGGCGTGTACGGCGAGGACAAACTCGACCTCAAGCACGCGCGCAAGGTGCTAGACAAACACCACGCTGGCCTCGACGACATCAAGGACCGCATCCTCGAGTTCCTCGCGGTCGGTGCCTATAAAGGCGAGATCAGCGGCTCCATCGTCCTGCTGGTCGGCCCGCCGGGCGTGGGTAAAACCAGCGTTGGCAAGTCCATCGCCGAATCCCTCGGCCGGCCGTTCTACCGCTTCAGCCTCGGCGGCATGCGCGACGAAGCCGAGATCAAGGGCCACCGCCGCACCTACATCGGCGCGCAGCCGGGCAAACTCGTCCAGGCGTTGAAAGACGTCGAAGTGATGAACCCGGTGATCATGCTCGACGAAATCGACAAGATGGGCCAAAGCTACCAGGGCGACCCAGCCTCGGCGCTGCTGGAAACGCTGGACCCGGAACAGAACGTCGAATTCCTCGACCACTACCTGGACCTGCGTCTGGACCTGTCGAAAGTGCTGTTCGTCTGCACCGCCAACACCCTGGACTCGATTCCCGGCCCATTGCTGGACCGGATGGAAGTGATTCGCCTGTCGGGTTACATCACCGAAGAAAAAATCGCCATCGCCAAGCGCCACCTGTGGCCCAAGCAGCTGGAAAAGGCCGGCGTGTCCAAAGGCAGTCTGAGCATCAGCGACAGCGCGTTGAAAGCCTTGATCGACGGTTATGCCCGTGAAGCCGGCGTGCGCCACTTGGAAAAGGAACTGGGCAAACTGGTGCGCAAAGCCGTGGTGAAATTGATCGACGAGCCGAAAGCGGTGATCAAAATCGGTCCGAAAGACCTCGAAGCCTCGCTCGGCCATCCGGTGTTCCGTAACGAGCAAGTGCTGTCCGGCACCGGCGTCATCACCGGGCTGGCCTGGACCAGCATGGGCGGCGCGACGCTGCCGATCGAAGCGACCCGCATTCACACGCTCAACCGTGGCTTCAAACTCACCGGGCAACTGGGCGACGTGATGAAGGAGTCGGCGGAAATCGCCTACAGCTACGTCAGCTCCAACCTGAAGTCGTTTGGCGGTGATCCGAAGTTCTTCGACGAAGCCTTCGTCCACCTGCACGTCCCGGAAGGCGCTACCCCGAAAGACGGTCCGAGCGCCGGCGTGACCATGGCCAGCGCCCTGCTCTCGCTCGCCCGCAACCAGGCGCCGAAAAAAGGCGTGGCCATGACAGGAGAGCTGACGCTGACCGGGCATGTCCTGCCGATTGGCGGGGTGCGCGAGAAGGTGATCGCGGCGCGGCGGCAGAAGATCTTTGAATTGATCCTGCCGGAGCCTAACCGTGGGAGCTTTGACGAGTTGCCGGACTATCTGAAGGAAGGGATAACCGTGCACTTTGCCAAGCGCTTTGCGGATGTGGCGAAAATCCTGTTCTGATAGTCATGTAGTGCCTTCACCATCGCCCTCGCGGGCAAGCCTCGCTCCTACGGATCGCACACTCTGTGGGAGCGGGCTTGCTCGCGAAGACGTCGGCACTCACACCGCCGACTCCCCCGTCGTTGTCACAATTTGTCTCATCTTCAGTTATGCTCGCCGTTCGTCGTGAACGCCGGAGCCGCTGACCTTATGTCCCCCACTCGCCTGTTTGTCCCCCTCGCCCTTTCCCTGCTGGCTGCCTGCGCCACGCAACCGAAACAGAACGTGACCGTGGAAAAACAAGGCGAATGCCCGCTGCAGATGCGCAACGGACAGAACCTGATCCTGACCCTGCCGAGCAACCCGACCACGGGCTATCGCTGGTCGATCCAGGATTCGGCCGGTGGCGTGTTGCATGCGCTCAGCCCCGAGGTGTACAGCAACCCGGAAGACGCCGGAATCGTCGGCAGTGCGGGCATTTCGACCTGGCGCTTTCAGGCGTTTGCCACCGGTACAGGCCGGTTGCGTTTGACCTATTCACAGCCATGGGCACCGGAGGTGCCGGCAGTGAAAACCTTTGATTGCTCGATCGTGGTCAACTGATCGTGGGCTGGCTGATTCTGGCGCTGATGGGCGCAGTGACCTTTCTGTATGGTTTGAGCGTGCATGCCGCGCTGCTTTGCCTGCTGGTCAAACCGTTGCCGGTACTGGCCCTGCTCGGCTGGTTGCACGATGCGCCGCCCAGTGAGTATCGGCGCTGGATCAGCCTCGGATTGATTTTCTCCCTGCTCGGCGATGTGTTGCTGGCGTGGCCCGGGGATTTGTTTGTGTTTGGCCTTGGGGCATTTTTGGTCGCCCACCTGGCCTATCTGAAGGCTTACTTGAGTGATTGCCGGCGGCTGGCGTTGTTGCCACTGGTGATGGCCTTGGGGGTTGGCGCGGTGCTGTTGGGGATTTTGATTTCCCACGGACTGGGCCCGTTGTTGATTCCGGTGATTGTCTACGGCTTGGCCATCAGCGCAATGCTCTGGCGGGCGCTGGCCCGGCTCGGGACCGAAGTACCCAAACGCTCGGCGCTGTTGGCGGCGGCCGGTGCGGTGGCGTTTGTGTTTTCCGACAGCGTGATTGGCATCAATCGATTCGTGCTGCCGTTCGAAGCGGCACCCTATGTGATCATCCTCAGTTACTGGCTGGGGCAATGGGGGATTGCGGCGTCGGCGTTTGGCCCGAAATCGCGCTGAGCCCTGTGGCGAGGGAGCTTGCTCCCGCTGGAGTGCGCAGCGCTCCTCTGTATTACTTCAGGTTCACCGTGCTCACAGACATTACGACTGCTTCGCAGCCGAGCGGGAGCAAGCTCCCTCGCCACAACAGCCTTTCAATCCCGCAAACCCAATCAGCCCAGCGGTTTATCAGACAACCCGCGCATCCCCCCGTCAATTTGGCTAAAATGCCGGCCTTTTCCACCTACGCCGCTGGAACCGCCGTGAGCAAAGAACCCGATCGCCTTTTCGCCCAGCCTTTGGCCCAGGTGCCCGACTTCGCCTTTAACGAGGACGTGGTGCGGGTGTTCCCGGACATGATCAAGCGCTCGGTGCCGGGTTATCCGACCATCGTCGAGAACCTCGGCGTGCTCGCCGCGCAATTCGCCCAGCCCAACAGCGTGCTCTACGACCTCGGCTCGTCCCTGGGCGCCGTGACTCAGGCGTTACGCCGTCACGTGCGCACCGACGGTTGCCGCGTCATCGCTGTGGATAACTCTGCGGCAATGGTCGAACGTTGCCGCGAATACCTCAACGGTCAGGACTCGATGTTCCAGGAGTTGCTGCCCGTGGAAGTGATCGAAGGCGATATCCTCGCCCTCGACTTCCAGCCCGCCTCGGTGGTGGCGCTGAACTTCACCCTGCAATTCATCGCCCCGGACCAGCGCACCGCGTTGCTCTCGCGCATCCGCCAGTCGCTGCTGCCCGGCGGCGCGTTGATCCTCTCGGAGAAACTGCGCTTCAACGACCTCGAAGAACATGCGCTGCTCACTGATTTGCATGTCGCGTTCAAACGCGCCAACGGCTACAGCGAACTGGAAATCGCCCAGAAGCGCAGCGCCATCGAAAACGTCATGAAGCCCGACAGCCTCGAAGAACACCGCGAGCGCCTGTTGGCGGCCGGGTTCTCGAAAGTCGTGCCGTGGTTCCAGTGTCTTAACTTTGCCTCGTTGATTGCCTTGCCATGATTGATCTGTCCCCCCTCGCCCGCCGTCTGGCTGGCACGCCGCTGGCCGAATGGGCCAACACCCTGCAAGCGCAACTCGACAAGAAAATGGAAAAGGGCCATGGCGACCTGGAGCGCTGGCAAAGTGCGCTGGATGCGTTGCCGAAGATTCAGCCGAGTGAAGTTGATTTGCTCAATGGCCTGACACTGGACACCGATTGCGACGTTGAGACCCGTGCGCAAATGCGTACCGCGTTGATGGGGTTGTCGCCTTGGCGCAAAGGGCCGTTTGATCTGTTTGGTGTACACGTCGACACGGAATGGCGTTCGGACTGGAAGTGGTCGCGGGTCGCGCCGCACCTGGACCTGAAGGGCAAACGCATCCTCGATGTGGGGTGCGGCAATGGTTACTACATGTGGCGTATGCTCGGTGCTGGCGCCGACAGCGTAATCGGTGTCGACCCGAACTGGCTGTTTTTCTGCCAGTTCCAGGCGGTGCAGCGTTACCTGTCAGAACCCAATGCCTGGCACCTGCCGTTCCCTTTCGAAGACCTGCCGCCGAACATGGAAGGCTTCGACACGGTGTTTTCCATGGGCGTGTTCTACCACCGTCGCTCGCCGATCGAGCATTTGCTGGCGCTGAAGGATTGCCTGGTCAAGGGCGGCGAACTGGTGCTGGAGACGTTGGTGATCGAAGGTGATCAGCAACAGGTGCTGGTGCCGGAAGACCGTTATGCGCAGATGCGCAACGTATGGTTCCTGCCGTCGGTGCCGGCGTTGGAATTGTGGTTGCGGCGTGCCGGGTTTACGGATGTTCGCTGTGTCGACGTGAGCGTGACCACGGTCGAGGAACAGCGCGGGACGGAATGGATGAAGTACCAGTCGTTGAGTGATTTTCTGGATCCGCAGGATCACAGCAAGACGATTGAAGGGCTGCCGGCACCGATGCGGGCGGTCATCGTGGCCCGCAAGTAAACACCCGATCTCCCTCCCAAAAAAGATCCCCCTGTGGGAGCGGGCTTGCTCGCGAAAGCGGTAGATCAGTCAACAAATCTGTTGAATGTTAATCCGCATTCGCGAGCAAGCCCGCTCCCACAGGGTTCAGTGTTTAGTCTGCGGGTTTGGCGCGGCGGGCCTTGAAGAACTCGCTGAGTACAGCCCCACACTCATCCGCCAACACCCCACCTTCATACAGCACCCGGTGATTCAAGAAGCCCTGGGTAAAAAACTGCCCCTGACTCTGCACAATCCCCGCTTTCGGCTCCAGAGCGCCATACACCACCCGCGCAATCCGCGAATGCACGATCAGCCCCGCGCACATGCTGCATGGCTCAAGGGTTACGTACAGCGTGCTGCCCGGCAGACGATAGTTGCTGGCGGCCAATGCTGCGGCGCGGATCGCCACCATTTCGGCGTGGGCACTCGGGTCGTTGCCGCTGATCGGGCAATTGAAGCCGCGACCGATGATCTCGCCGTCTTGCACCAGCACCGCGCCCACCGGCACTTCACCCAGCGCCGCGCCTTGTGCGGCCAGGGCCAGGGCTTCGCGCATGTAGTCGCGATCACGGCTGCGGTCGATGATCGCGGCGGGACGTATCTGACGCATCAGGCCACCTCGATGGCGGCCATCAGGCCGGTTTCCATGTGGTCGATCACATGGCAATGGAACATCCACACGCCGGGATTATCCGCTACCAGCGCCACTCGCGCGCGCTCGTTCTTGCCCAACAGGTAGGTGTCGGTGAAGTACGGAATGACCTTGTGCCGGTTCGAGGCGATGACTTTGAAACTCATGCCGTGCAGGTGGATCGGGTGCTGATACTGAGTCATGTTCTTCAATTCGAAAATGTAGCTCTTGCCCTTTTCGAGCTTGGCAATCGGGCGGTCGGCGCAGGTCTTGTCCGTGATGTCCCAAGCCTTGCCGTTAATCTGCCACAGGCTAGGCGGTTTGCCGTTGTCGACGTTGACCGACACCGAGCCCACCCATTCGAAATTGAAGTTGAGTTTCTCGGCATTGGCCAGGTCGGGCTCGGCCACCGGGTTGGCCGGCAGGGCGGGCGGCCATTCGGTGGGGGCCTCAGTATTCGCCACCGAGCGCAACGTGCCCAGGCGAACCGGGCCGTTGCGCAGGGACAATTCTTCACCGGCGGGCGGCGCCTTGATCGCCAGGCAGATGCGCATGCCCGGGCCGAGCCAGTATTCCTTGCCCATTGGGCGCGGCTCCACGGGATTGCCGTCCAGCGCGTAGATCTGCGCTTCGACGCCGGGAATGTTGAGGCGATAGGTCAGCGTGTTATCAAGGTTGAGCACGCGCACGCGGGTGATTTGCCCGGCGGGCAAGTCGATAACCGCTTGCGAGACACCGTTGATGGTCGACAGGCGTCCCGCCGTGCCACCACGGGCGGCTTCGCGAGGAATGCTGAAGGCCACGAAAGCCCCCTCGTCATCGACGTGCCAGCTCTTGAGGCTCAGGGTTTTCTCGTATTTGAAACCGGTGGGTTCACGCTCTTCGACGATCAGTGGACCGACAAGGCCGCGGCCGAGTTCTTCGCTGCTGTTCACGTGCGGGTGATACCAGTAACTGCCGGCGTCCGGCACGCGGAATTTGTAGTCAAAGTACTCGCCCGGTAGCACCGGCAATTGCGAAACGTAGGGGACACCGTCCATTTCCAGTGGCAGGCGAATGCCATGCCAGTGAATGGTGGTCGCTACCGGCAGGTGGTTGATGAACCGTACCCGTAGCCATTCACCCTGACGAACCCGCAGTTCAGTGCCCGGCGCCGATGGGCCGAACGCCCAGGCCTCGGTCGTGTGCCCGGCAACCAGTTCGACGTCCAGCGGTGCCGCGATCAGCTCATAGTCATGGCCGGCGTCAGCGTCGGCCATCTTGCCCAGCCAGTACCGCGACGCGCCCCCCGCTCCGACACCAACGACAACAAGACCGGCCAGGCCACCGAGGATTTGGCGACGGGTAAAGGACATGAACTCAACTACCTCACGTATCAGCGACAGGCCCGAAGGCCTGTAAAAGGCGAATACGATACACCTGCGGTTGAGAAACAGTAAGGGTGGGGCGGCAATGGGACACAGGGACAGCAAGGCTGACAAAGCATCTGTGGCGAGGGAGCTTGCTCCCGCTGGGTTGCGAAGCGGCCCTGTATCCAACAATCGCATCGCACCAGGGATATTGCGTTGGCTGGTTTTACGACTGCTTCGCAGCCGAGCGGGAGCAAGCTCCCTCGCCACAGGGGATCGGTTATGGCTGGAGGCCGGTGATCAGATGAACCACCCCGTCATCCAGCACCATCACGCCCGGCACACCTGCGACATTCAATGCCTGCCGATTCATCTGCGTCACATCCCGCAGCTCCACCCTGACCCGAGTCAGCGCCACAGGCCCCTGCGACTTGAGGTTATCCATGCCACCCAGCGCGGCGACGATATCCGGCGCCAGCCCAGAAACAGGCTGAGCTACTGCCTTCGGCTCATCCACCAACAGATCCGGCGTCAACGCTTTCCAGAACGCTCGCTGCATTTTCTCGAACATGTTCAGTTCTCCAGAACCAGTGAAGTATCAACCGTCGCCTCGTGATACAGCCGCAACGCCTCGCGCACCTGTCCGGCACTTTCCAGGCCCAGCACTTGCTCGGCGATGGCCTGGCAGTCCACCAGGTCCAGCTCACGAACCGCTGCCTTGATCGCCGGAATCAACGGCACGCTCACCGACAGTTCATCCACCCCAAGCCCCAGCAACAGCGGCACGGCCAGTGTCTCGGAGGCCATGGCGCCGCACACACCGACCCATTTGCCGTGGGCGTGCGCGGCCTTTACGGTGCTGGCAATCAGGCGCAGCACCGCCGGATGAAAGCTGTCGGCCTGACTGGCCAGACGCGGGTGATCGCGGTCCATGGCCAGGGTGTATTGCGTGAGATCGTTGGTGCCGATAGAGAAGAAGTCCACCTCGGGCGCAAACAGGTCCGCCATTAGTGCCGCCGCCGGGACTTCGATCATGATGCCCAGCTTGGGCAGTTCCGTGAGGCCCAAAACCAGCGCCTCTTCTTCGAGCAGCTGGCGGGCCAGACGCAACTCCGACAGCTGCGTAACCATCGGCAGCATGATGTGCAGGCGAGCCAGCCCGGCACTGCCAAGGATGGCCTTGAACTGATCGCGCAACAGCTGCGGGCGCTCCAGGCACAAACGAATCCCGCGCATGCCGAGGAAGGGGTTGGTTTCGCTGTCCATCGGCACGTAGGCCAGGGGTTTGTCGCCGCCGACGTCCAGGGTGCGCACCACTAGATTGCGCGTCGGCCCGAGTGCCTTGGCGATGGCGCTGTAGGTGGACGCCTGCTCGTCATGGCTCGGCGCATGGTTGCGATCCAGATAGAGAAACTCCGAACGAAGCAAACCGACGCCCTCGCCTCCCAGTGCCATGGCTTGCTCGGCTTCTGCCAGCGAAGCGATGTTGGCCGTCACTTCAACATGGTGACCGTCGCGGGTGCAGGCGGCCAACGTTGCGTGCGCCAACTCATGCTGCCGGCGTTGCTGTTGAAGCTGGCGCCTGGCTTGCAGCTGTTCGATGGCCTGCAGATCCGGATCCAGCTGCAATTCGCCCTTGTCAGCATCGAGCAACACCTGGGTTCCGTTGACCAGCGCCAGCACTTGAACCGGCAGCCCGCAGATCGCCGGCAAACCGAACGCCCGGGCGAGGATCGCGACATGGCTGGTGGCGCCGCCGCCGACCGTGGCGAAACCCAGTACCTTGCGGGTATCGAGCCCGGCAGTCTGCGACGGCGTCAGTTGTTCGGCGATCAGGATCGCCCCTTCAGGCAGCTCCATCGCCTGATCCCGTACACCGAGGATCAATTTGAGCACCCGCTGGCTAACATCGGCGAGGTCCGCCGCCCGCTCCGCGAGCAGGGCGTTGCCCAGGCTTTTGAACAAGGAGGCTGCCGACTCGGTGGCCGCGCGCCAGGCGAACCCGGCGCTTTTGCCTTCATCGATCAGCACGTGAGCTACTTCCAGCAAACCCGGGTCTTCGAGCAGCTCCTGATGCGCCTTGAAGATGTCGGCCTGCGCGTCGCCCGTGGCGTTGTCTCGCAACTGTTGCAGAGCCTCCAGCCCCTCGGCCAGGGCGCGAGACAGATGATCGCGTTCCACCTGCGGTGTAGCGCCGAGTTCATTCACTTCCAGTTTTTGCTCGGCTATCTGCACTACTTGGCCAAACGCCGACCCGGGCGATGCACAAACTCCGCGCAGCACCGTCAGCGATGAAGCCTCGAGCGCATTCACCTCAATTAGCACCGGGCCCCCGACCACTTCACCGCATCCAGTCAGTAGCAGTTCGGTCAGCGTCTTGATCGCCGCGTCTGCGTCCGGGCCGGCCGCACTGACCTGCATGACGTCACCGTGCGCCGTCTGCAACGCCATGATCGCCACCAGGGATTTCGCGTTCGCAGTCTCCTGCTTTTTATGCAGGGAAATGCTCGCCGAAAAAGCTTTGGCCGCCTGAGCAAACACCGCGGCCGGGCGGGCGTGCAAGCCGTTAGGGTTGGCCAGTGTCACCGGTTTGGAAAACAGCGCTTCGTCCGCTTCCGTTAGCGGCGTATCGGTTGTCTGCTTGACAAGGTTCAGGCTCAGTAGCGGCTGGCCACTTTCTACCAGGCCCGTTTCCGGCGTCAGCCAGGTGAACGGTTCTCCACTGACCACCAGCATCAACGTCAGCAGGCTGCGGGCATTCAATGCAACAAAATCGGCATCGAACTCGATCAGCGCCTGCCCAACGTCAACCTGCTGGCCCTCCTCCACCAGCCGCGTAAACCCCTTTCCCGTCAGGTTCACCGTGTCGAGGCCGATGTGCATCAACACCTGCACGCCCTTTTCGTCGGTGATGCTGACGGCATGCCCACTGGCCTGCACATTGCTGACAACTCCGGCCAGCGGCGCGCACAAGGTTGTTGAAGACGGATCGATGCACAGGCCATCGCCGATGACCCGGCTGGAAAACACCGGATCGGGCACGAGGTCCAGTGGCACCAATACGCCGGACAGGGGGGCGTGCAGCTGCAATTGTTGGGGTGTGGCCATGACGTCACCTGCTGTTTTGTTCTTTGAAGTGCCGATGGAGCGCGAGGCTCCGACAGCATCGCTTATTTCCACCAATACTCGACCTGCAATCCGACATTCGCACCGTGCCTTGCCGTGCCGAAGGCGCCGGTATCGGACAACGCCGAACCCGCCGCCAGCTCATTGGCCGCCCGCTTTGCCGCTTCGTTCCAGCTGGCATAGGTGTAATACAGACGCACCTCGGGCCGTGCCCAGAATTCCGGGCCTTTGGGCGACCATGTCGGGGCGAAGGTGAACTTGCTCAGCTTGCGCGTGCCGCCCGAGGCTTCGACCTGATCGTGCCCCAGTTCGGTCACCAATTTGAACTGCTCGGTGAGCGCGTAAGTCGGGCGAATCCCCAAGGAAATCCAGTTCTGATCAGCCCCGTCCGGGCGAATGTCTTTCTGGTAAACCGCCTCGACTTGCCCGCCAAACCGTGGCGTCACTTGCCAGTCGAAGAACTCCACCACCCGGTAGCTTTTGTTGCTGTCGTCCAGCTTTACGTTACCGGTATACCCCAATCCAGTGCCCGGGCCTTCGCCGTACTGGAAGGCCAGTTTGTTCTTGCCACCCAGAAAACCTTTTTGCACATGCTGTGCGGTGATTGCCCAGCCCCGGTGTGCGTCGCGGCTGTCGGGTTTGTCGATGTAGCTCAGCCCGAGTTCCAGCTCACCACCGGGGTTGGTGTGGAAACCGGCGACGTTGAAATCGTGACGGTTGATGTAGTCCTTCTGATACAGGTTGTCTTTGCGCGAAAAAGCATAGCTGTACTTCAAATCGCCAATCAGCACGTCCTCGATACCACCGCCCGTGGCGCTCTGGTTCCAGTAGTAGAAGTCGGAGATGTGGATGTCGTTCCGCTTGTAGTAACGCCGACCGGCCCACAGCGAGCCGCCGTTGAGATTGGGCATGTTCGACCACTGCGCGTACATCTGCGGCATGCGCACCGAGCCATTATCGCCGTTGAACGTCAGGTCCTTGTCGTACTGGTTATACAGCGACGCCATGCCGTCGACACTCAGCACCGAACCGTCGTCCAGGGTGTAGAGGTCCTGGCGCAGTTCGAGTTCGGCGTACTGCTCGCATTCGTTGCCCAAGCGGTATTTGGTCTGCGCTCCGGGCAGTTGAAAACACTGCTGCTTACCACTGTTGACCGATGTCCCGACGCCGCTACGCAGGTAACCGCCGAACTCCAGGGCCTGCGCCGACAAAGGCAACGCCAGGCATACGCTCGCGGCGGCAAGGCTGCGATTTAGTGTTGTTTTCAAGAACCACCCCATTATTTTTATTGTGTCGTTCCACAAAATCGGCGCGCAAAACTCCCCCGCGCAGCGTTCTGCGTGTTGTTTAACGTCGGTGTTTTTAGTGGTCGGTCAGTCGGTCAGGTGCAAAACGAACGACTCATAGGGCCTTAAAGAAATCTGCCGGTTTGGCGGCGGACAGTCCGGGTAATTGCTGATGACCAAACGTTGAGTCACTGCTGCGCTGAACACGTCATCGGGCAGTTCGATGTCGCACGGCGTGCCATAGAAGTTGTTCAGTACCAGCAAACGTTCGCCATGACCTTCACGCACATACGCCCAGATTTGCGGGTGCTCCGGCAGCAGTTGCCGATAGACGCCATCGGACATCAGCGCTTCGCTGCGACGCAGGGCAATCAACTGACGGTAGTGATGCAGCACTGAGTCCGGGTCGTCGAGCTGGGTGGCTACGTTGATCTGCGCCGCGTTCGCCGGCACGCCAATCCAGGGTTCTGCGGCGCTGAACCCTGCATTCGGCTCGGCGTTCCAGTGCATCGGTGTACGGCCGTTGTCCCGGGATTTCTGCATGATTGCTGCCATGTTGTCGGCATCGGTCGCACCGGCTTCACGCTTGAGGCGGAAGATGTTCAGCGTTTCGACATCGCGGTACTGATCGATGTGATCAAACCCCGGATTGGTCATGCCCAGCTCTTCGCCCTGATACACAAACGGTGTGCCCTGAAGGAAGTGCAGCGCGGTACCAAGCATCTTCGCCGACACCACGCGATGCTCACCGTCATGGCCAAAACGCGAGACCACTCGCGGTTGGTCGTGGTTACACCAGAACAGTGCGTTCCAGCCACCGCCAGCCTGCATGCCGGTCTGCCAGTCCGAGAGGATGCGCTTGAGTTCCAGGAAGTCGAAGTCGGCACGAATCCACTTCTGCAGGTTCGGGTAATCGACCTTCAGGTGATGGAAGTTGAAGGTCATCGACAGTTCTTTCGATTCCGGTTTCGAGTAGCGAATGCAATGTTCCAGGCTGGTGGAGGACATCTCGCCGACGTTGATCAGGTCGTGACCTTCGAAGACTTCGCGGTGCATTTGCTGCAAGTACTCATGCACGTTCGGGCCGTCGGTGTAGAAGCGTCGACCGTCGGTATTGTCTTCAGGGAAGTCCGCCGGTTTGGAGATCAGGTTGATCACATCCAGACGGAAACCACCCACGCCTTTATCGCGCCAGAAACGCATCATTTTGAAGACTTCGGCGCGCACCTTCGGGTTGTCCCAATTCAGGTCGGCCTGGGTGTGATCAAACAGGTGCAGGAAGTACTGACCGGTCTGCGCCTCGTATTCCCAGGCGGAACCACCGAACTTGGATTCCCAGTTGTTCGGCTGATCGCGCCAGATATAGAAGTCGCGGTACGGGTTGTCGAGGCTGCTGCGGGCCTGCTGGAACCAGCTGTGTTCGATCGAGGTGTGGTTGACCACGATATCGAGCATCAGCTTGATCCCGCGCTTGCCCGCCTCGGCAATCAGCAACTCGCAATCGGCCATGGTCCCGTAGCTCGGGTCGATGGCGTAGTAATCGCTGATGTCATAACCGTTGTCGCGCTGGGGCGAACGCAGGAACGGCGTGATCCACAGGCAATCGACACCCAGCCATTGCAGGTAATCGAGCTTGGCCACGACACCCAGCAAATCACCCGTGGGATTGCCGGCGTGGCTGTGAAAACTCTTCGGGTAGATCTGGTAGATCACCGAACGTTGCCAGTCTTGCATGGCGCTATTCCTTCCATTAATTGATGCGGTGACCGTTATGGCCCCTTCGCGGGCAAGCCTCGCTCCTACATTGGAATGCGTAACCTGTAGGAGCGAGGCTTGCCCGCGAATGCGATCTATCAAGCGACCCGATACCCCGGCCGGACAATCTTCATGCTCAACCCGCAGGTCAGAACAAACGGCACGACCATGGCAATGACCATCCCGATCACGAACACCGGGATGAACTGCGGAATGATCGAGATGAAACCGGGCAAGCCACCGACACCGATGGCTGAGGCCTGGACCTTGTTCAGCGACAGGAAGATGCAACCCAGGGCAGAGCCACACAGGGCCGCATAGAACGGAAACTTGTAGCGCAGGTTGACCCCGAACATGGCCGGCTCGGTGATGCCGAAATAGGCGGAAATCGCCGAGGTCGAGGCCATGCTTTTGTCTCGCACATTGCGGGTCATGTAGAACACCGCCAGTGCCGCGCTGCCCTGGGCGAGGTTGGACATGACGATCATCGGCCAGATGAACGTGCCGCCCTGGGTGGAAATCAGCTGCAAGTCGACCGCGAGGAACATGTGGTGCATGCCGGTGATCACCAGCGGCGCGTAGAGCAGCCCGAAAATCGCCCCGCCTACCATCGGCGCGAGGTCAAACAGCATGACCACGCCTTCGGTGATGAGAATCCCCAGATGCCGGGTCACCGGGCCGATCACGGCCAACGCCAACACGCCAGTGACAACGATGGTGGTAATCGGCACCACCAGCAACTGCACGGCGTTCGGCACCCGCGCCCGCAGCCACTTCTCGATGACGCTCATCACATAGGCCGCCAGCAGGATCGGCAGGATTTGTCCCTGGTAACCCACCTTCTCGATCTGGAACAGCCCGAGAATGTCGAAGTACGGCAGGCTCTGACCGTCCAGCCCGGCAACCGCTTTGCCGTAGTTCCAGGCGTTGAGCAGGTCCGGGTGAACCAGCATCAGGCCGAGCACGATGCCGAGGATTTCGCTGCCACCGAACCGCTTGGCCGCCGACCAGCCCACCAGCGCCGGGAGAAACACGAAAGACGTGTTGGCCATCAGGTTGATCAGGCTCCAGAGCCCGTCGAGTTTCGGGTAGGCGTCCAGCAGGGTCTGGCCTTCGATGAACATGCCTTTCGCACCGATCAGGTTGTTGATGCCCATCAACAACCCCGCAATGATCAACGCCGGCAGGATCGGCATGAACACGTCGGAAAACACCCGCACCAGACGCTGCATGGCGTTTATCTTGTCGGCACTTTTTTGTTTAACGTCGGCGATGGTTGAAGCGGCGAGACCCGTTTGACGGCGCAGTTCGGCGTACACCTTTTCAACCTCGCCGGGGCCGATGACCACCTGGAACAGGCCACCGGTGAAGAATGAGCCTTTCACAAGATCAACCTGATTCAGCGTGGCGCTGTCGACCAGGCTTGGGTCCTTGAGGGCCAGGCGCAGGCGTGTGACGCAGTGCGCAGCCTGCTCGAGATTATCGCTGCCACCGAGGCTTTGCAGCAGCTCGCTGGCGATGTTCGGATAGTCGTGGCTCATGCTTTTCTTCCGCTGTAGTTTTTTGTTTTTGGCAGCACGCCGAAGCGAAAAGTACTCGTCTGTACGAGTTAAAGCAACAACTCGTACAGACGAGTTTGATTTTGTTTATTCCGAACTGTGTAGTTGGCGATTTTTCCTACCTCACGAAACGATGAAACCCAAAGCCGCATGGACAAACCCCTACCCTGCCCTTAAGGTTCGAAACCTTGAGTACCTCGCGGCACAGAGCCATCCCCATGAGTAAATACAACCAGATCTACAGCGATCTGCTTGCCAGCATCACGACCGAACGTCTGGAACGCGGCGCACGGTTGCCTTCCGAAACCGAATTGATGGACAGCTATCAGGCCAGCCGCGGCACCGTGCGCAGGGCCATCGAGCAATTGCAGGAGCGCGGATTCGCCCAGAAAGTCCACGGTAAAGGCACTTTCGTGCTCTCCACCAACCCGATCGAATTCCAGTTGGGCGGCATCGTCAGCTTCCAGGAGACCTATCCGCGCCTGGGTAACGATGTCAGCACTGAGGTGGTCGAATTCACACAAATCCCCCTCGCGGGCCATTTGCTCGAGCACATCAAGGCTGAAGAAGGCAGCCTGATCACGCGGATCAAGCGCGTGCGGCGGATCGACGGCAAACGCGTGATCCTCGACATCAACCATTTCGTCAGCGACGTGATTCCCGGTTTGTCCCGCGACATCGCCGAGCAGTCGATCTACGCCTTCATCGAACAGACCCTGCAACTGCAAATCGCCTACGCCCAGCGCACCATCGAAGCGGTCCCCCGCAGCAAGGACGACCAACATCACCTGGACCTCGACGGCCAGAGCCATGTGATCGTGGTCAGCAACCAGACTTTCCTGCAGGACGGTCGGCAGTTCGAGTACACCGAATCAAGGCATACCCTCGACAAGTTCTACTTTTCGGATGTGGCACGGCGCTGACCCTACACGGTCACGAAAGGCATGTGGGCATAACTATGTAGTGCACTTGCCTTGAGCAAACAGGTCATCCTCATGGCCCATTTCTCAAGGAGCGAGAGCATGCCTGTTGATCAGAGTACCGAAGCGTTACCCAATGCTGCCGACAAGGAGCAGCTGAAAACGATTGCCCCCGTCGTTGTGACAGCCTGCCCGGGCTTGAAGGAAGAAGCCCACGCGGTCGCCAGCGAAATCCTGCAAAAACACGGTATCACCGGCATGGACCCGGATCAGGTCTGGTGGCACCGGTTCGATAACGTCTCGGCCAGCAGTACCAAGGCCTTTCTGAGTTGGGAGCACGCCCCCAAACCCTGTGAATCATTGACCCTGACGCAACTGGTCATCCAGGGATACCGCGTCACCGACCAAGACGACGCCCTCGAACTGAACAGTAACGGCGGGTTTTACACGGCAGATGCAAGCGCCAGCATCTTCAATGAAACCAACGAAGTGCGGATGTACCCCAGCAAGGTCCTCACGGACCTGTGGGACATGAACCTCAGTGAACGCTACCTGAATAAACTGAACACGTTCTGGGCAACTCATTTCGATGACTTCCGGACCCTGGCCAAATCCAACTACCTCAGCAAAGCCGTCGAGGCGCGGCAAAACGGTCAACTGGAAGAGGCGGATTTCCAGACGGTCGTAAGGGCCGTCGCCGGTGGCGCGGCCTGGCCAATCTCCCTGGCGACGCTGCGGGCCCAAACCACTTCGCCTGAGGATCTTCGTGTCTGCGCGCTGGATGTTGCAGGGCATGTCGCCACCGATATTCTGCGCATCGTTGACCGCAACGGTCGGCAGATCACTTACGTTCCCGGCGCCGCAAAGGCCTTCCACGTGCATCCGACACTGACGGACATGCACTGGTGGATGTTGCTGCAAATGAATGAAGAGCAGCCACGCACCGAGTTCATGACTCATTTCCCGCTGTCGGTACGCAAGGAAGTCCACGACAACATCACCCCGCTGATGAACCAGCTGGTCGGCACCTGGGGAAAATACGACCACCACTTGATCAACCAGAAAAACATCACAATCAGCGGCGATGCCTTCACCTGGCAAAGCCGGGCGGTCCAGAGCACGATGCTGGAAGAGGCGGATCTGACGCTGGTGACCCACGGAGAAATGCGCAAACAACTTTGGCTGGGTTACCTGTCTGCCGGCCTGCATGTTTTTGGCCCCTTGGCGGTTCTGGGTTGGCCAATCGCGTTGCCGGTGATCGGCGCCAGCATCGCCGCGATGGGCTTGAACATCGACAAGGCGGTCAATGGCAAAACGGCGGCGCAGCGCAAGGCCGGCGTCATCGGTGCGGTGCTCGATGGCATCAATGCCCTGTTCAATATTCCGCTGCTCAAGGAGGTCAACGTATTGGATGAAGCCGGGGCCGCCGCTGAGGCGGCTGACGCAGCCGAGATGGCGGATTTGTACAAGACGATCGATCCGGAAGAAACCGTCGCCACGCAAGACCTTCAGGCGTCCGCAGAATCAGAGGAAGGCCCCCTGCAACCGGGTGTGTTGCCTACCCTGCCAGATGAAACCGCGGAAGCTTTTGAAGTGCCAGAGCACTGGCAATGCAATGAAATCCTCGAAAACTACCCTGTGGCCACGAACGGAAAATTTTGGGGTATCTACTCGCTGGACTCAAACCCTTCCACCGCCATCATGATGAACGATCAGGCTTACTACGTTCGCTACGAAGCCGACCTCAATGGTAGCGGTACGTGGGCGATCATTGACCCGGCCAACCCGCATGCCTCCACGGGATCAATTCCTGTGCGCCTGAATGGCGAGGGCGAATGGGAGCTGGCGCCGAAAGCCGGATTGAAAGGCGGCGGGAAAGGCCTCAGCAAGCCCGCTCCCGCTCCCGGTCCTTCCAGGCCGACGACTCATGCCCGGCCAAGGTCTGATTTTTTCAGGCATTTGACGAGATACGACGCCCCGAATGGACGTTCGCTGAACTTTCTGGCCCTGGGAAAGCCCGAAACCCATATAAAAGTCGTCGCCACGCCCGGCAGGGGCATCACAGGGATCACCCCCTATGAAGAGTATGTCGCCGGGCGTCGAGCGGTCCTGATCAGGGATGCAATCGGATTCCAGATCCCGAAGGACTTTTTTGCCTCGTTGCCCGCTCGGCCGGTTCAGCCCGTCATCACACCCTCCACCACCGTTACAGAACTCATCGAGGACATATTCAACTCGGCGCCCGGCCTTGTAGTCGGTGAAAGTCAGGATCGCATTGCCAGCATGCGGTTCCTGATCGAAAACATGCCGACGCTGGCGAAACAAGGCGTCAAGACGATCTACATGCATCGCCTGCTCAACGACTTCAATCAAGTCGACCTGAACGACTTCGCCGAAACCGGCGACATGCATGGCATGCTGGAGAAGTACCTGCAAAAACTGCCAGGCGATCCTGCGGGACAGTTCACCCCCCTTGAAGTCGTCAAGACGGCCCAACAGAACGGCATTCGAATCCAGGCCACCGATTGCCTGGCCAGCTATCGCTACACAGACCCGAACTTCCGCGCCATCTCACGGCAATCTGTCAGGACCTACTTCACCCATACCATCATGCAGGCCTCTCAAGCCCGCAATGGCGGCGGCAAATGGGTGGTGCTCACCGACCAGGAGAGTACAAACACGTTCAGGGGAATGGCCGGCATCAGCGAAACCGAGGGAGGTATCGGTCTACGCATCGAAGAAGTGGGCCCTGAACAGAGTCTGCACCTCGACATCGACCATGGCATCGAAGTCGGCCGTGAAGTTACAGAGGCCGCGCCCCAGATGAGTGGCAATGTCGACATCCTGTATGCCGACATCAGCCTGCAGATGCCGACTCAGGTCATTCAGCGATCGCCCGAGCAAATCAATCAGCTGCTGTTCCGCCAAGGCATGTTCACCATTGAAAATTCGGAGGACACGTTGACGCTGATTCATCGCAGCCGGACCAACCAGATTGTGCGAACGATGATTGAGCGAACGATGGATGGCGGCTTTCTGATTAACCGTCCTGCCTGGACTGCCGTGCATCAGATCAACTACGCGAATCTGATCAACCTTGTCCACGCACTCAACCGCATGGGCCTGACCCTTGAAGGGCGCCTGCCCGCTGCAGTGGCCTGATCGCAAAAAGGCCCCGTGAACTTGCGCTCACGGGGCCTTTCAGGTGTTACGGACGATCAGTTGAAACCGGGATCATTCCCACTCAATCGTCGCTGGCGGCTTGCTCGACACGTCGTAGGTGACGCGGGAGATGCCTTCGATTTCGTTGATGATCCGGCCGCTGACGGTTTCCAGCAGTTCGTAAGGCAGGTGTGCCCAACGCGCGGTCATGAAGTCGATGGTTTCCACCGCACGCAGGGCCACGACCCAAGCGTAACGACGACCATCGCCCACAACGCCAACCGATTTCACTGGCTGGAACACCACGAAGGCCTGGCTGACTTTGTGGTACCAGTCGGCTTTGCGCAGTTCTTCGATGAAGATGTGGTCGGCGCGACGCAGCAGGTCGGCGTATTCCTTCTTCACTTCACCGAGGATGCGCACGCCCAGGCCCGGGCCCGGGAACGGGTGACGGTAGACCATGTCGTACGGCAGGCCGAGTTCCAGGCCCAGACGACGGACTTCGTCCTTGAACAGCTCGCGCAGGGGTTCAACCAGCTTGAGGTTCATTTCTTCCGGCAGGCCACCCACGTTGTGGTGCGACTTGATCACGTGAGCCTTGCCGCTTTTGGCGCCAGCCGACTCGATCACGTCCGGGTAGATGGTGCCTTGGGCGAGGTACTTGATGTTGTCCAGTTTGTTGGACTGGGCATCGAAGACGTCGATGAAGGTACGGCCGATGATCTTGCGTTTTTTCTCTGGGTCGGACTCGCCGGCCAGGTTGTTCAGGAACTGGTCTTCAGCGTTGGCGCGGATCACCTTGACGCCCATGTTCTCGGCGAACATGGCCATCACTTGCTCGCCTTCGTGCAGACGCAGCAGACCGTTGTCGACGAAGACGCAAGTCAGCTGGTCGCCGATGGCTTTGTGCAGGAGCGCGGCAACCACCGAGGAGTCAACGCCGCCGGACAGGCCGAGCAGTACGTTATCGGTGCCGACCTGGGCGCGAATGTTGGCGATGGCGTCTTCAGCAATCTTCGACGGCGTCCACAACGCTTCGCAGCCGCAGATGTCGAGGATGAAGCGCGACAGGATGCGACCGCCCTGCTTGGTGTGGGTCACTTCCGGGTGGAATTGCACGCCGTAGTAGCCGCGAGCATCGTCGAACATGCCGGCAATCGGGCAGCTCGGGGTGCTGGCCAGGATGTGGAATTCCTGTGGCATCTTGGTGACTTTGTCACCGTGGCTCATCCACACGTCGAGGCCGAACAGGCCGTCAGCGTCAATGTGGTCTTCGATGCCGTCGAGCAGGCGGCTTTTGCCGACCACGTCAACGCGGGCATAACCGAACTCACGCAGCTCGGAACCTTCGACCTTGCCACCCAGCTGTTCAGCCATGGTCTGCATGCCGTAGCAGATACCGAAGACCGGTACGCCCAGGTCGAACACCGCTTGCGGGCAGCGAGGGCTGTTGGCTTCGTGCACGGACTCGGGGCCGCCGGCGAGAATGACGCCTTTTGGAGCGAATTCGCGAATCGCGTCTTCATCCATATCGAACGGATGCAGTTCGCAATACACGCCGATTTCACGCACGCGGCGGGCAATCAGCTGGGTGTACTGGGAACCGAAATCGAGGATCAGGATGCGGTGAGCGTGAATGTCGAGGGCCATGATTCAGTCTCGTCTAGTAATTCAGAAACAGTCGTGATTCAGAAACAACTCGGGGCTGAATAAAACAGCCCCGGTTACTTAACGTTTGCTTGAAGCCTCAACCTACGCGGTAGTTTGGCGCTTCTTTGGTGATCTGTACGTCGTGAACGTGGGACTCGGCCATGCCGGCGCCGGTGATCCGCACGAACTCAGGCTTGGTGCGCATTTCTTCGATGTCGGCGCTGCCGGTGTAGCCCATCGAGGAACGCAGGCCGCCCATCAGTTGATGGATGATGGCGCTCAGGCTGCCCTTGTACGGAACACGCCCTTCGATGCCTTCCGGAACCAGCTTCTCGGCACCCGCGGACGAGTCCTGGAAGTAACGGTCGGAGGAACCCTGGGCCTGGGACATGGCGCCCAGCGAACCCATGCCGCGGTAAGCCTTGTACGAACGACCCTGGAACAGTTCTATCTCGCCCGGCGCTTCTTCAGTACCGGCGAACATCGAGCCCATCATCACGCAGGAAGCACCGGCAACGATGGCCTTGGACAGGTCACCGGAGAAACGGATGCCGCCGTCGGCGATCAACGGAACGCCAGTGCCTTCAAGGGCAGCGGCGACGTTGGCGATGGCACTGATTTGCGGGACGCCGACACCGGCGACGATACGGGTGGTGCAGATCGAACCAGGGCCGATACCGACCTTGACCGCATCAGCGCCTGCTTCGGCCAGGGCCTTGGCGGCAGCGCCGGTGGCGATGTTGCCGCCGATGACCTGCACTTCAGGGAAATTCTGTTTGACCCAGCGAACGCGGTCGATCACGCCTTTGGAGTGACCGTGTGCGGTGTCGACCACCACCACGTCAACGCCAGCATTGACCAGGGCGGCGACGCGGTCACCGGTGTCTTTACCAGTACCGACGGCAGCGCCAACGCGCAGACGACCTTGATCGTCCTTGCTGGCCAGCGGGTAAGCCTTGGCTTTTTCGATGTCGTTGACGGTCATCATGCCTTTGAGGGCAAATTTGTCGTCGACGATCAGCACGCGTTCGATGCGGTGTTTGTGCAACAGCTCGCGAACGTCGTTCTTGTCGGCGCCTTCCTTGACCGTGACCAGGCGCTCTTTCGGCGTCATCACTTCGCGGACAGTGGCTTCCAGACGATTTTCGAAACGCACGTCACGGGAAGTGACGATGCCGACCAGGTCGCCATTGTGCAAAACCGGAACGCCGGAGATGTTGTGCATGCGGGTCAGTTCGAACAGTTCACGAACCGTGGCTTCAGCCTCGATGGTGATCGGGTCCTTGACCACGCCGGCTTCGTAACGCTTGACCTTGCGAACTTCGGCAGCTTGCTGCTCGATGGTCATGTTCTTGTGGATGATGCCGATGCCACCTTCCTGAGCCATGGCGATTGCCAGACGGGCTTCAGTGACGGTGTCCATGGCGGCAGAAACCAGGGGAATATTCAGCTCGATGCCACGGGTTAGGCGGGTCTTGAGACTGACTTCGTTAGGAAGCACCTCGGAATAACCAGGCACTAGGAGAATGTCGTCGAATGTCAGAGCTTCTTGGCTGATACGCAGCATCGCGGGGGCTCCCGAGCGGGAAAATGGAAGCGCGCCATTATAGTCAGACACCCCCTCGGGTTCAATGTAAAACTCTGTCTATTATTAGCATTACTGATATACGGGGATTGTCGCTTCCTACAACTCGACTTTCACCCAACTGACGGGCTGATCCAGCCAATCGGCAAACTCATCGATAAAGCTCTGCTTGAACCCGGCCTCGGCCCAGTTGTTGAAAATGAACCCCAGGTTGGAAAAACCGCATTCCTGCAGGAAAAGAAACCCGTTGATGTCGTCTTCATGCCCGCATTCCGGGCAAGTGAAGTTATCGGTGCGACCCGGCATCCACTCTTCCAGGCTTTCGAACAGTGCTTCGCCGACTTCCTTGCGACACTCGGCGCAGCCCGCCTCCTCGAGAAACCCCTTGGCCGGCGTATAAATGCAGCGCTTGGTGATGATCTCCAGGCCATTGATCGGCTCGCCGAACGGCAGCGCTTCGGGATGCAACACCACGGCGCGGGCACCGTCGCCAATAGCGTGAGCCATGCGATTACCGGTGCGGCCGCAAGTGGTCAGCTCTTCCTTGATGATGTTCTTGCGCACCAGCCAGCGCACAACCGCCCGGGCCCGGGGTTCGTGCACCGGTAGCGTGGAGATTTTCGGGACGATGATGCTTTGCGAATTCATGGTGCAAGCCTACTGCGTCAATTGGATGTTTCTGCGGTGTTCTTACTGACGCCTTGGCGGGCAAGCCTCGCTCCTACAGGAAAAGTTGCGAACGACATAAATCCTGTAGGAGCGAGGCTTGCCCGCGAAGGCGTCGGAACGGCCCGCAGCTTAATCCCTGACGAAATCCGGTCAAGTGCTCAAATAACGCCCGATCAAGGCAATCCCGCTCGCCAGCACCAACCAGGTCACCAGCCGCACGAACGCCTCGCGGGACAATTTCATGGTCAACCACCGGCCGATCCACAGCCCCAATGCCATGGCCGGCAACAAACACACGGCCAATATCAATAAGGGTAGCTCGGCATAGACACCCGCGACGGCAAACAGGCTCAAACGCACCACGGTGCTGCAACTGATCAGCGCACTCTGGGTCGCCCGGGCCGTCTCTTTGGGCAGGCGACTGTTCAAGTAGATCGCATATAAAAAGCCGCCACTGCCAAACAACGCTCCGAACAGCCCGCCCACCGTGCCCATCGGCACGGCCCAACCGGCGGACAATTGCGTAGGGCGGGTTTTGACCCACAGGCTGTAAATCGCGTAGGCGCTGATGAACAGCCCCATCAACAGCAACAACACATCGGATTTAAGGTTCAGCAGAAAGATCACCCCCAACGTGCAGCCCACGGCCATGCAGGGCAGCAGACGCAGCAGCTCGGGTTTTGCCACATCCCGCCGCGACGGCAGCAGATTGCCAAAGGCTGCGACGAAATCCAGCAGCACCAGCAACGGCACGATCTTCGACAGCGGCATGAACAGAATCAGAATCGGCCCCGCCACCAACGCGGTGCCAAATCCGGCGATACCAAACACGATATAGGCCAGCGCGATGCCCAATCCGATCACCAGCCAATCCGTGGCGCCGAATGGCCATTGGGTCAACAACTCAAGCACATTCATCTGCACGGCTCCCTTGAATACCTGTGACGACTTTAGCCAGCGCCGAGTCTTGCGACTAATATCTTCAAAGCCACCCACCCATCTCAAAAAGGCATGTCTGGTGCTTTCAACCCGCCAATTGCGTTACTTCGTGGAAATCGCCGACTGCGGGAGTTTCAGCGCCGCGGCCGAACGACTGTTCATTGCTCAGTCGGCCCTGAGCCGGCAAATCAAGGACATGGAAACCCGGTTGCAAACGTTATTGTTCGAACGCACCGCACGCCAGCCCCGACTGACAGCGGCCGGTGAAGCCTTCTTGCCCCGGGCCAGAAACCTGCTGAACGAACTGGCCAAGGCCAGCGACATGGCCACTCAGGTCGGCAATGGAGAGCTCGGCACCTTGCGCCTCAGCCATTCCAGCACCGTGCCCATGAGCGGACGCCTGCTGCGAGGCATCAGCGACTATCTGGACCAACATGTCGGTGTGTCCATGGAAATCTCCAAGCTGTCTTCCGAAGCGCAACTTGAAGCGCTGGCTGACAATCGGCTGGACGTCGGACTGCTGCGTTTGCCGGTGCTGCGCCAGCGTGAAGGCGTGCAGATTGTTCCTTTATATAGCGAGCGTTTGTTGCTGGCGGTGCCGCCGAATCATCGACTGGCTGTGGATAACTCAGGGCAAGGCATCGATCTGGCGCAGTTAAAGGATGAAGCGTTTATCTCTATTCCTCATCCGCAGCGTGGCGGGTTGAGTTACCTGTCCGCCGAGTTGTGCATGCGCCAAGGATTTTTCCCGAAAGCGGCGCGGGTGGTGTCGCGCAAAACCACGCAACTTCAACTGATTCAGGCCGGGTTCGGCATTGCTCTGCTACCGGAATCGATGCAGGACATCGCGCCGCCCGACATCCACTTTCTGCCCCTGGCCGACCCGGATTGCCACAGCACCGTCGCCCTGGCCTGCCGGCAGAATCCCACGACGCTGGTCCAACACTTCATCAAAACCAGCACAGATCCCTGTGGGAGCGGGCTTGCTCGCGAAGGCGGTGTGTCAGTCGACATCAATGTTGAATGTTAATCCGCCTTCGCGAGCAAGCCCGCTCCCACTAGGGATTTGCGTTGGCTGATGGAGATTCGCATGCGAATGCCTTTAAACTGCGCCCCATGATTAAAGATCCCTTTGCAAGACTCGGTCTGGACCGTGAAGTCCTGACTGTCAGCCAGCTCAACGGCCGCGCGCGGGTGTTGCTCGAAGACGTGTTCAGCAACATCTGGGTCGAAGGCGAAATCTCCAACCTCGCCCGACCGGCGTCCGGCCATGTGTATTTCACCCTCAAGGACAGCGGCGCCCAGGTGCGTTGCGCGCTGTTTCGGCAGAACGCGGCGCGGGTTCGCCAAGCGCTGAAGGACGGCTTGGCGGTCAAGGTGCGCGGCAAGGTTTCGCTGTTCGAGGGACGTGGCGACTATCAGCTGATTCTCGACACCGTGGAGCCGGCCGGTGACGGTGCGCTGCGTCTGGCTTTCGATGCACTGAAGGAAAAACTCAGCGCCGAAGGCCTGTTCAGCGCCGAGCGCAAAGTGCCGTTGCCGGCGCATCCGCAGCGTATCGGCATTATCAGTTCGCCGACTGGCGCGGTGATTCGCGACATCATCAGTGTCTTTCGCCGCCGCGCACCGCAGGTCCAGCTGACGCTGATCCCGACCGCCGTACAGGGCCGCGAGGCGACCGAGCAGATCGTCCGCGCGCTGAAACTGGCGGACGGTCGCGGTTTCGATGCGCTGATCCTCGCCCGTGGCGGCGGCTCGCTGGAAGACCTCTGGTGTTTCAACGAAGAAGCCGTAGCCCGCGCCGTGGATGCCTGCGTGACACCGATTGTCAGCGCCGTCGGCCATGAAACCGACGTCTCGATCAGTGACTTCGTCGCCGACGTCCGCGCCCCGACGCCCTCCGCCGCCGCTGAATTGCTCGCACCGGATTCCAGCGACCTGGTGCGCCGGGTCGAAAGCCTGCACCGGCGCCTGGTGATGCGCATCCGCGACCGCTTGATGCGCGACCGGCTGCGCCTGGAAGGCATGTCCCGTCGCCTGCGCCACCCCGGCGAACGTCTGCGGCAGCAAGCGCAACGCCTGGACGACCTGGACATGCGCATGCGCCGCGCTTTCGAACGCAGCCTCAACACCCGCCGCGAACGACTGATCCGCCTGGAAACCCGCCTCGCCGGGCAACATCCGGGACGGCAACTGGCAATGCTCCGTCAGCGCCTGGACAGCTTCGCCGAGCGCCTGCCGCGGGCCATGCGCGAAGGGCTCAAATCCCGTCGCCTGCAACTGCAAAGTCAGGTGCAGACGCTGCAAGTGGTCAGCCCGCTGGCAACCCTCGCCCGTGGCTACAGCATTCTGCTGGATGAGCGCGGCAACGCGATCCGCAGCGCCGAGCAAACCCACACCGGTCAGCGCCTGAAAGCCAAACTGGGCGACGGCGAGCTGCACGTTCGGGTCGAAGACAATCACCTGACGCCTGTCACCCTTTCTTTACTGGATTGATCCATGCCGCGTTTTTTAGCTCCGCTGTTGTTGCTGTGCCTGACCTTCAACGCCCACGCCGACAGTTACATCGCCCGCCTGCTGAACAAACCGGTGCCGGGTGGCGTTGCCGTCGTAGATCTGGGGGCTTCGGCCCAGGCGCCAAAAGCCAGTTACCAAGGCAAGCCGGTGCTGGTGGTCAAGGAACAGAGCAACTGGCTGGCGATTGTCGGCGTGCCATTGACCGTCAAGCCGGGCGCCCAGTCGATCAGCAGCGGCGGTCGTAATTTGAATTTCACGGTCGGCAACAAGAAATACCCGGAACAGCGCATCACCTTGAAAAACACCCAACAGGTCAATCCAGACCCGGACAATCTCAAGCGCATCGAGCGCGAACTGGCCGAGCAAATCGCCGCCTACCGCACGTTCAGTCCGAACACCCCGAGCAACCTGCTGCTGGACAAACCGGTCAACGGGCCGCTGTCGAGCAAGTTCGGTGTGCGCCGGTTCTTTAATGGCGAAGAGCGCAACCCCCACTCAGGCCTGGATTTCGCCGTGGGCGCCGGCACACCGATCAAGACCCCGGCGGCGGGCAAGGTGATCCTGATCGGCAACTACTTCTTCAATGGCAATACGGTGTTTGTCGATCATGGGCAGGGCTTTATCAGCATGTTCTGCCATATGTCGAAGATTGATGTGAAGGTCGGGCAGCAACTGGCTCGCGGCGGTGTGGTCGGGAAAGTCGGCGCCACCGGGCGGGCGACCGGGCCGCATATGCACTGGAACGTCAGCCTGAATGATGCGCGGGTGGATCCGGCGATTTTTATCGGTGCTTTCCAACCCTGAATCTTCTTTGAGGCGACTGGCCTGCTCGCGAAGAGGCCATTACTGCCGCCGCTTATTCAGCATCCAGGTCCTCAATCCCATGGACCTCCCGGTCCGCCAGACAATGGTTGATCCATGTTTGAGTGTCTTGCGAGAAGCCAGCCAATTCTTCAGCCGTGATCAACTCGCGGGCGCACAATCCCAGTAAGTGAGATTGGGCCTCATGGCGTGAAAACCGGAAAACGCCAAACGCCCAATACAGCTCCTTTTGCCCGGCCTTCAGCAGTTCTTCGCTGGCTTCGATCCGATCATAAGGCGCTTGGCTTCTGTCCAGAACCGTACGCTCGACCTCCTCCATGATCCGAACACACATCCGTTCATGCGCCTTCGGGCGCAACGCACTATAAAGCTTCCAATCCGACTCGTTCATGGCTGACTCCTGCGTGCCGGTCGACCTGTTGAGGCTTTAAGAATAGCTGCGCTGATACGGCCCATCAGCTAAAGTCTTCGATTGCGCATCGCTGGAACCTAGGGCAAGCATCCAGACAAACACCGTCATTTAGAACAATAAAATCGCGACAATTTCGCTTTTTCGGGTATTCCTCTCAATTTTTTTCGACTGCTTGCCATCCTCAACCACGGCGGTTAGGGTTGAAGGCATGAAAACCTCTCACACCCTCATTCAGCTTCGCCAGCACCGCAGCCTGTGCCTCGTCAGTGCACGACTGCCAGGCTGAATCGCGGTGCCTCGCCCCACGCTTTTCCCCAAGAACATTTGATCCACCGGCAGGCCGCCTTTTTTCGGCCCACACAATAAGGATTTCCCGATGAGCATGCTCAAAGACCCGTCTTCGAAATACCGCGCGTTCCCGACCATCGATATCCCGGACCGCACCTGGCCATCGAAGACCATCACCGCAGCGCCGATCTGGTGCAGCTCCGACCTTCGTGACGGCAACCAGTCGCTGATCGAGCCAATGGACGCGGTCAAGAAACTGCGTTTCTGGAAGACCCTGGTGCAGGTCGGTGTGAAAGAGATCGAAGCGTCGTTCCCGGCCGCTTCGCAGACCGACTTCGACTTCGTGCGCACCCTGATCGAAGGCAACCACATCCCGGACGACACCACCATTCAGGTGTTGACCCAGGGCCGTGAAGACTTGATCGAGCGAACCTTCGAATCCCTGCGCGGGGCGAAGAAAGCCATCGTTCACTTGTACAACGCGACCTCCCCGTCCTTCCGCCGCATTGTCTTCAACCAGGACAAGGAAGGGGTCAAGGCCATCGCCGTGAACGCGGCCAAGCTGTTCGTAAAATACGCCGCCCAGCAGCCGAACACCCAGTGGACCTTCGAATACTCGCCGGAAACCTTCAGCGCGACCGAACTGGAATTCGCCAAGGAAGTCTGCGACGCGGTCATTGAAGTCTGGAACCCGACGCCTGAGCACAAGGTGATTCTCAACCTGCCAGCCACCGTCGAATGCGCGACCCCGAACATCTATGCCGACCAGATCGAATGGTTCGGCCGTCACATCAACCGTCGTGACAGCGTGATCATCAGCCTGCACACCCACAACGACCGAGGCACGGGCGTTGCGGCCACCGAACTGGGCCTGATGGCCGGCGCCGACCGTGTCGAAGGCTGCCTGTTCGGCAACGGCGAGCGTACCGGTAACGTCGATCTCGTGACCGTGGCGTTGAACCTCTACACCCAGGGCATTCACCCTGAGCTGGACTTCTCCGACATCGACGGCGTGCGCAAGGTCGTTGAAGAGTGCAACCAGATCCAGGTGCATCCGCGTCACCCGTACGTCGGCGACCTGGTTCACACCGCGTTCTCCGGCTCCCACCAGGATGCGATCCGCAAGGGCTTCGCCCAGCAAAAACCGGACGCCCTGTGGGAAGTGCCGTACTTGCCGATCGACCCGGCCGACATCGGCCGCAGCTACGAGGCGGTGATCCGCGTCAACAGCCAATCGGGCAAGGGTGGTATCGCCTACTTGCTGGAACAGGAATACGGCATCAGCTTGCCGCGTCGCATGCAGATCGAGTTCAGCCAGGTTGTACAGCGTGAAACCGATCGCCTCGGTCTGGAGATGACCGCCCAACAGATCCACGCCTTGCTGCACAGCGAGTATTTGCAGGCCAACACCCCGTATGCGCTGGTCAGCCATCGCCTGCAGGAAGAAAACGGTCACAGTGCCGTGGAAGTGGAAGTCTCGGGCAAAGGCCAGGGCGAAACCAACCTGCACTGGCGCGGCAAGGGCAACGGCGCGCTGGAAGCCCTGGTGGCCGGCCTGCCGATTCCGGTGGAAATCATGGACTACAACGAACACGCGATCGGCGCGGGCACCAATGCCAAGGCGGCGGCCTACATTGAACTGCGTGTGAACGGTGAGCGTGCGGTGCATGGTGTCGGTATCGATGAAAACATCACTACCGCGAGCTTCAAGGCCCTGTTCAGCGCGCTGAACCGCTCCCTGAGCCAGCCGGAAGCAAAAGCGGCGTAAGTCTGCGATGCAATGCAAAAGGCCCCGGGGTGAGAACCTCGGGGCCTTTTGTTTGCCTGGCATTTTTATGGTGCCTGTCATGGCCTCATCGCGAGCAGGCTCACTCCCACAGGAGGCTTCGGGTGCACACAAAATCTCTATTCACGCGATCCACTGTGGGAGTGAGCCTGCTCGCGATGAGGCCGGCTCAGGCTGCCGAGATATCAGGTGAACTCGAACGTGTCGGCATCCAGATTGGCTGGGAAGCGCGTGCGGTAGGCCTGAAGGTCCGCAGCATTCAATACCACCTGAAACACGCCATCGGCTTCACCGGCACTGAGCAATGTTTCACCCTGGAAATCCAGCACCTGGCTATCACCGGTGTAGGCAAAGCCTTTGCCGTCGGTACCGATACGATTCACCGCCGCCACGTAGCAGAGGTTTTCAATCGCCCGCGCTGGCAGCAAACGGTTCCAGTGCTGACGGCGCGCTCCGGGCCAGTTGGCGGTGTAGAGCAGCAAGTCGGTGTCCTGTGCATCGCGGCTCCAGACCGGGAAACGCAAGTCATAGCAAATCAGCGGTCGCACTCGCCAGCCCTTGAGCTCGAACTGCACCTGGCGCTCGCCCGGTGTGTAATGGTTGTGCTCGCCGGCCATGCGGAACAGGTGACGCTTGTCGTAGTGCCAGACTTCCCCTTCCGGCCGCGCCCACAACAGTCGATTGCGGTGGCTGCCATCGGCGGCCTGGACGATGACGCTGCCGGTAATCACCGCATCGAGTTTCGCCGCCTGGACGCGCAGCCATTTGCTGGTCGGACCGTTTTCCGCTTCGGCGAGGGTCTGCGATTCCATGGAAAAACCGGTGGTGAACATCTCCGGCAGAATGATCAGATCCGCCCCGCGAGCCTGCTCAAGCAATTGCTCGAAATGCTCCAGGTTGGCCTGACGGTCGTGCCAGGCCAGGGTGGTCTGGATCAGCGCGATGTTCAGATTGGGCAGCGCACTCAGATCACGCATAGTTTTGCCGCTGCTTCACGCAACGTCTCCTCGCGTTTGGCGAAACACAAGCGCACCAGGCGCTGGCCTTCAGGTGGTGTCTGGTAGAACACAGAAATCGGGATGCTCGCCACGCCATGCTCACGGGTCATCCACAGCGCCATCTCGACGTCATTGAGGTCTGGGCGAATCTGCGAATAATCGACCAACTGGAAATACGTGCCGGTCACGCGCGTGAAGCTGAAACGCGACGGCGCAAGCAGATCGCAGAACAGATCGCGCTTGGCCTGGTAGAAACCCGGCAGTTCTTCGACGTGTTCAGGATGTTCGGCCATGAAGTCGGCCAAGGCGTATTGCAGCGGGGTCACGCCGCAGAAACTGACGTACTGGTGCACCTTGCGCAGCTCGGTGGTGAGCGCCGGCGGGGCGACCACGTAGCCGGTTTTCCAGCCAGTGACGTGATAGGTCTTGCCGAAGGAACTGACCACGAAGGCACGCTGATACAGCTCTTCGTGATTCAGCACGCTGACGTGAGGCACGCCGTCGAAGACCAGGTGTTCGTAGACTTCGTCGCTGACGATGTAGATGTCGCGATCCCGAATCAATGCCGCCAACTGATCCAGCTCGGCACGGCTGATCAGCGCACCACTTGGGTTATGCGGAGCGTTGAGCACGATCATCCGGGTGCGCGGTGTAATCGCTTCGGCGAGTTTCTCAAAGTCGATGGAGAAATCATTCAGACCGAGTTGCACATGCACGCAACGACCACCGGCCAGCTCCACCGAAGGCTCGTAGCTGTCGTAGCACGGATCGAACACGATCACTTCATCGCCGCTGTGGATAACCGCTTGAATCGCACAGAAGATCGCTTGAGTTGCACCGGGAGTGACCGTCACTTCATGGTCGGCATCCACGCTGACGCCGTAGGTGCGGGCGATCTTCGACGAAATCTGCTGACGCAGCGCCGGCAGGCCGGTCATCGGTGAATATTGGTTGTGGCCATTGGCAATGTGCCGACCGACCGCATCGCATAGGGCTTGCGGGGCATCGAAATCGGGAAAACCCTGGGACAGGTTGATCGCCCCGGTTTGCGCCGCGAGCTGAGACATCTGAGTGAAGATAGTGATGCCGACATTCGGCAGCTTACTGGTGATCATCGGTGATTCCCTGCTCTACACCCGGCTCTAACGGCGGCGCGGGAGAGCCCGAGGATAGCCCATCCGGCGCCCATAAAAAAAGGGCGCCTGGTGGGCGCCCCTCTTCTTACCATTCACCACAGAACCTGTGGCGAGGGAGCTTGCTCCCGCTGGACCGCGAAGCGGTCCCATTACCTGCAACCGCGTTCGTCCAGCTAAACCGCGTGGGCTGCATTGCGGCTGCTGCGCAACCGAGCGGGAGCAAGCTCCCTCGCCACACCAAGCTCGCTGACCACAAGATGCCCGCACCAATGTGCAGGCAATTGTGAATCAGCGCTTGTCGCGGCGCTTTTTGTCGGCCTTTTTGTGGTGCGACATCATGCGGCGCTTCTTGTTGACCTGACGGTCGGTGAGCGAGGTCTTGTTACCTTCGTACGGGTTCTCGCCGCCCTTGAACTCGATGCGGATCGGCGTACCGACCAGCTTCAAGACACGACGGTAAGTGTTTTCCAGATAACGGACGTAAGACTTCGGCACTTTCTCGATCTGGTTACCGTGAATCACGATAATCGGCGGGTTAGCACCGCCCAAGTGGGCATAACGCAGCTTGATCCGGCGGTTGTTAACCATCGGCGGCGCGTGCTCACCGACCGCATCTTCCAGAATCGTGGTCAGGCGGTTGGTTGGCCAGCGGGTGACCGCAGACTTGAACGAGTTCTGTACGGAGGCGTAGAGGTTGCCCACGCCCGTGCCGTGCAGGGCCGAGATGAAGTGAATGTCGGCGTAGTCAACGAAGAACAGTCGACGTTGCAGCTCGACCTTCACGAAGTCGCGCTCGCTCGGCGTCATGCCGTCCCACTTGTTGATCGCGATCACCAGCGCACGACCCGACTCAATGGCGAAGCCCAGCAGGTTGAGATCGTGATCGACCACGCCTTCGCGGGCGTCCATCACAAAGATCACCACGTTGGCGTCTTTGATCGCCTGCAGGGTTTTGACCACGGAGAATTTTTCGACTTCTTCGTGGATCTTGCCGCGCTTGCGCACACCGGCGGTGTCGATCAGCGTGTACTTCTCGTCGTTACGCTCGAACGGGATGTAGATACTGTCGCGGGTGGTGCCGGGCTCGTCATAGACGATTACCCGGTCTTCACCGAGCATGCGATTGACCAGAGTCGACTTGCCGACGTTCGGGCGGCCGATGATCGCGATCTTGATCCCGTCTTTTTCGCTAGGACCAGGAATGCGCTTGGCTTCCTCGCCTTCGGCAACGATCTCTTCCTCGCCTTCTTCCAGCTCGTCATCGTCTTTCGGGAAGTCGCTGAGGGCGATTTCCAGCATCTGGGTGATGCCACGACCATGAGCACCGGCGATCGGGATCGCGTGGCCCATGCCCAACGGGGCGAATTCGGCGCGGGCCATTTCAGGGTCGATGTTGTCGACCTTGTTGGCAACCACGTAAGAACGCTTGTTACGTTTGCGCAAATGCTCGGCGATCATCTGGTCGGCGGCGGTGAAACCGGCCTTGGCATCTACCAGGAACAGAACGACATCCGCTTCTTCAATGGCCAGCAGTGACTGCTCGGCCATTTTTTCGTCCATACCGTGCTCGTCACCGGAGATACCGCCGGTGTCGACCAGAATGTAGGAACGCCCTTGCCACTTGGCCTCACCGTATTGGCGATCACGGGTCAGACCGGACAAGTCGCCGACGATGGCGTCACGAGTCCTGGTCAGGCGGTTGAACAAGGTGGACTTGCCGACGTTCGGTCGGCCCACCAGGGCGATTACGGGAACCATGCGGCTCTCCACTTCGTTATTTCAGAAAATACAAAAGCCGCTGCGAGGCAGCGGCTGGTGCTCGGGGCAGCGCTTGAGGGCGCTGCGAACCCCATGGTTACGGGGCTGCCTGGGGGTTAACCCCAAGCATAGTCAAATCTTTACTTGATGGTCAGTGCTTCCAGTTTGCCACTGTTGCCATACACATAAATCGTATCACCCACCACCAGCGGACGTGCGCGCAGGCCGTCGCTGTCGATGCGCTCGCGGCCGACGAAACGACCGTCCACCTGACTCAGCAGATGCAGGTAGCCTTCCATATCACCGACTGCAACATAGCTGGAGAACACTTCCGGAGCCGACAGTTGACGACGGGCCAGCGAATCGTTACTCCACAACGCTGTGGTGGAACGTTCGTCGACGCCTTCAACGGTGCCCGAGGACAGGCTCACGTAAACGCTGCCGAAACCCTGGGCGACGCCGGCATAGCTGGAAGCATCACGCTGCCAGAGCTGACGACCGCTTTCCAGATCCAGTGCCGCAACGCGACCCTGGTAGCTGGCGACATACAGCGTACCGCCGGACAGCAGCAAGCCGCCGTCGATATCGACCACACGCTCCAGTTCCGAACGACCTTGTGGAATCGCGACCCTTTGTTCCCACACCGGCACGCCGTTGGAAATATCGAGAGCGACCACTTTACCGGTCGACAGGCCAGCCACCGCGAAGCGGTTGGTGACGATCGGTGCGCTGGTGCCGCGCAAGGTCAGGACCGCAGGCGTGCTGTCATACAACCAGCGCTGGGTGCCGGTGGCGGCATCCAGGCCGATCAGACGGTCGTCCTGAGTCTGAACCACAACCACGTCACCGTTGTTGGCCGGCGGTGCGAGGACTTCACTGGACACGCGAGCGCGCCATTTCTCTTCACCGTTGATCGCGTCCAGGGCAACGATTTCACCCTTGATCGTACCGATCGTGAGCAGACCGTAACCTACGCCAACGGCGCCGGAAACAGGCAGATCAAGGTCCTTCTTCCATTTGACGTCGCCATTGCTGCGATCCATCGCCACGACTTCACCCGTGACGTCGGCGGCATAGATGGTATCGCCATCGATCGCCGGCACCAGCATGTTGTAGGTTTCGCCCTGACCGTCACCGATCGAACGACTCCACTGCTTTTGCAGAACCACTTCTTCTTTGAAGTCGGTCAACTCGGCCGGTGGCAGTTCTTTTTTGCTGTTGCTGCTGCAACCCGCGGCCAAAACGGCCAGAGCCAGCAATGCTGCATGTTTCCAACGGATCACGTCACGCATCCCCTTTGGCCAGGTCGTCCAGCTTGATTTGTAGGCCACCGACCGCCGCTTCATCCGACAGTGCCGCCTTGGCTTTTTGATACGCCGCGTTTGCTTCGTCGGTACGACCCAACTGCACCAGCAGGTCGCCTTTGAGTTCTTCGCGAGTGGCCAGAAACGCCTTGTCCGCATCACCTTCGAGCAGCTTCAGGGCTTCATCGACCTTGTTCTGCGCGGCCAGCACCTGCGCCAGACGCTGACGGGCGATTTCGCCCAGCGCCGGGTTGGCCGGTTTGGCAACGATGGCTTTCAGCTCGGTGGCCGCGTCGTCCAGCTTCCCGCTGTCGACCGCGACTTTCGCCACGAACAGGCTGCCGTACTGTGCATAGGCGCTACCGCCGAACTCGCTGTTGAGCTTGCCGGCCAGGTCCGAAACACGGGCGGCATCAGGCTTGCCATCAGGCGTCAGCGTGGTTTCGAGCAATTGCTGATAGAGAATCGAGGCGCCTTGCGACTGATTGCTCTGATACTTCTGAAAAGCCTGCCAGCCGAACACGATGACCAGCGCCAACAGGCCGCCAGTGACCAGGGGCTTGCCGTTGCGTGTCCACCAGTCCTTCAAATCTGCCAGGTTTTCGTCTTCGGTACTCGACACCCCAATACTCCTTAATCGCTAAATCGGCTGTTTATGACAGCTTCAACCCTGCACGACGCAGGTGGCCAGGTGTGCAGCAAGCGCATCCCAGGCAATGCTTTGTTGTTCGCCCTGGCCACGCAGGGGTTTGAAACCTACCACTTGCTGGGCCATTTCGTCGTCACCGAGGATCAGCGCATACAGCGCACCGCTCTTGTCGGCCTTCTTGAACTGGCTTTTGAAGCTTCCGGCGCCGGCATTGACTTGCAGGCGCAGGTTGGGCAATTGATCACGCACACGTTCACTCAGGGCCAGACCGGCCAGCTCGGCGGCTTCGCCGAAGGCGCAGAGGTAAACGTCGACCTGACGGGAAATCTCTTGCGGGATCTGCTCCAGAGTTTCAAGCAACAGAACCAGGCGCTCGATACCCATGGCGAAACCAACGCCCGGGGTCGGCTTACCGCCCATCTGCTCCACCAGACCGTCGTAACGACCACCGGCACACACGGTGCCTTGGGCGCCCAACTTGTCGGTGACCCATTCGAAAACGGTCTTGCTGTAGTAATCCAGCCCGCGAACCAGCTTCGGGTTGATCACGTAAGGAATGCCCGCCGCGTCCAGACGAGCCTTCAGGCCCTCGAAGTGCACGCGGGATTCTTCATCCAGGTAGTCGGCCATTTTCGGCGCGTCGACCAGAACCGCTTGAGTGTCGGCGTTCTTGGTATCGAGCACCCGCAAAGGGTTGGTCTTCAGACGGCGTTGGCTGTCTTCGTCCAGCTTGTCCAGGCGGGCCGACAGGAACTCGACCAGCGCTTCGCGATAACGACCACGGGACTCGGCGGTGCCCAGGCTGTTGAGCTCGAGCTTGACCGCATCACGGATGCCCAGCTCGCCCCACAGGCGCCAGGTCAGCACGATCAGCTCGGCGTCGATGTCCGGACCGTCGAGGTTGAAGACTTCGCAACCGATCTGGTGGAACTGGCGGTAACGGCCCTTTTGCGGACGTTCGTGACGGAACATCGGGCCGATGTACCAGAGTTTCTGCACTTGGCCGCCGCCGGTGATGCCGTGCTCGAGCACCGCACGCACGCAGGCCGCCGTGCCTTCGGGGCGCAGGGTCAGGGAGTCGCCGTTGCGGTCGTCGAAGGTGTACATCTCTTTTTCGACGATGTCGGTCACTTCACCGATGGAGCGCTTGAACAGCTCGGTGAACTCGACGATCGGCATGCGGATCTGCTTGTAACCGTAGTTATCCAGCAGACGCGAGACGGTGCCCTCGAAATGACGCCACAGGGGGGTCTGTTCGGGCAGGATGTCGTTCATGCCACGTATGGCTTGCAGAGACTTGCTCACTATAAATCCTTAAATTCGTTCGGCTCTTCAGTCGGGCTCAGCCGCGGGCGATAACTGCCGCGTCGGCCTCGACCTTTTCGGCCGCTTTCTGGCGGATCAAGCGTTCAAGCTCATCCACCAGATTGTCATTCGTCAGTTTCTGCGCCGGCTTGCCGTCGATGTAAATCAGGTTTGGCGTACCGCCGGTCAAGCCGATATGGGCTTCCTTGGCTTCGCCCGGCCCGTTGACCACGCAACCGATGACCGCGACATCCAGCGGTACCAGCAGATCTTCGAGGCGCCCTTCCAGCTCGTTCATGGTTTTGACCACATCGAAGTTCTGCCGCGAGCAGCTCGGGCAGGCGATGAAGTTGATGCCACGGGAACGCAGGTGCAGGGATTTGAGAATGTCGTAGCCGACTTTCACTTCCTCGACCGGGTCGGCCGCCAACGAGATGCGAATAGTATCGCCAATCCCTTCGGCGAGCAGCATACCGAGGCCCACGGCGGATTTCACTGTGCCTGAGCGCAAACCACCGGCTTCGGTGATGCCCAAGTGAAGCGGCTGGACGATTTCCTTGGCCAGCAGGCGGTAGGCGGCGACGGCCATGAACACGTCGGAGGCCTTCACGCTGACCTTGAAATCCTTGAAATTCAGGCGTTCAAGGTGTTCGACGTGACGCAGGGCTGACTCGACCAGCGCCGCCGGGGTCGGCTCGCCGTATTTCTTTTGCAGGTCTTTTTCCAGGGAACCGGCATTGACGCCGATGCGGATCGGAATCCCGCGATCACGGGCGGCATCGACCACCGCGCGCACGCGGTCTTCACGACCGATGTTGCCCGGGTTGATCCGCAGGCAGTCAACGCCCAGTTCGGCTACGCGCAGCGCAATCTTGTAGTCGAAGTGGATGTCGGCAACCAGCGGCACCTTGACCAGTTGCTTGATCTTGCCAAAGGCTTCGGCGGCGTCCATGTCAGGCACGGAAATCCGCACGATATCGACGCCAGCCGCTTCCAGGCGATTGATCTGGGCCACGGTGGCGGCCACGTCATTGGTGTCGCTGTTGGTCATGCTCTGAACAGCGATAGGCGCATCGCCGCCAACGGGCACGTTACCGACCCAGATCTTGCGGGATTCGCGACGTTTGATTGGAGATTCGCCGTGCATGACTTATTGACCCAACTTCAGGCGAGCAGTCTCGCCACTGGTGAACGGAGCGACATCAACCGCCTGCCCGTTGTAGCTGACCTGCGCGCCACGGGCGAAGCCCAGACGCACGGCAAACGGCGGCTTGCCGCTGACGGAAACACTTTCGCCTTTGCGCTTGAGGCCACTCAACAGCACCTTGCCAGTGCCATCGGTAACCTGAGTCCAGCAATCGGCGGTGAATTGCAGTTGAACCTGGCCTTGGCCGGCCACCGGAGCAGCGGCTGCCGGAGCGGGAATGGTCGGCGTCACCGAAGCACTTGCAGGCGGGGTCGATACAACAGGAGCCGTCGGAGCCTGCGCTACGGGAGTCGCGACAACCGGAACGGTGCTGTGCGCCGGTGCGGCAGGGGCAGCGGGGGCAGCAGGTGGAGTCGGCGCGGCGGCAGGTGCAGTGGCTTCAGCCTCGGCCGGTGCTTCAGTGGAATTCTCGGATTGCGGCAACGCAAGCGCGGTTGCACCTTCAGCCTGGCCTTGCGCGACGGCCTGATCTTCCGGCTCGTCCAGCGGGTGGATCTGGGTGGTGCCGTCAGCGCCTTCGACTTCGACGTGCTCCGGGCTCGGGGTGATCAGGTCCTTGGTGCGCAGCGAGGTTTGATCCTGCCACCAGACAAAACCACCGCCAATCACTGCGATCAGCAACAGCAGGCTGACAATGCGCAAAATAGTGTGGGAAACCCGAACTGGTTCTTCGATACGCCCAAGGCTGTGGACGTTGCTGCCCTGGGAATCGGTACCGGTGGATTGGTCGAACTGCTGCACCAGAACGGTCTGGTCCATGCCCAACAATTTGGCATACGCGCGAATATAACCGCGAGCAAAGGTGTGCCCCGGTAGCTTGTCGAAAGCGCCGGCTTCCAGATTACTCAAGGAATTAACGGTGAGGTTGAGCTTGAGGGCCACTTCGGCCAGCGACCAGCCATTGCTTTCGCGGGCCTGGCGCAAAGTGTCACCGGGGTTAACGCGATTCGCTGCTACAACTTCGGGATGCGCCGCTTTCATCATTGCTCCGACAGGTATTGCTGATATTCCGGCGTACCGGGATAGAGTCGTTTTAGTTGCAGGCCAAAACTGGCGGCCTTGTCGCGATCTTCAAACACTTTTGCCAGCCGAACGCCGAGCAATAGACTACGTGCATTTTGCTCGGTGAGCAGGCTAAAACGATCGTAGTAGTCACGCGCGGGCACATAATGCCTGTCTTCGAAGGACAACTCAGCCATTTCCAGCAATGCACGCGGTTGTTGGCGGTTCAAACGCAGGGCTTTTTCCAGTTGCTGCTGGGCCAGATCACGCTGCCCCAGCTTCGAAGCGGT
The DNA here is from genome assembly GCF_059695705.1 of Pseudomonas sp. LBUM1669. NCBI lineage: Bacteria > Pseudomonadati > Pseudomonadota > Gammaproteobacteria > Pseudomonadales > Pseudomonadaceae > Pseudomonas > Pseudomonas sp. LBUM1669. The sequence continues at coordinate 5,171,621 of NZ_CP166784.1, forward strand.
CATGCCCAGGTTCTCGAACACCCGCGAACGCTCAGGATACAGGGTATCGGCGGCGGCCTGTTCAAAGCGCTCGTAAGCCTCTTTGTAACGTTTTTCTTCGAAAAGAAAGCTGCCGTAGTTATTGAGGATTCGAGCATCGTCGGGACGGGAAGACAGCGCCTTGCGAAAGTGCTGGTCTGCCAGTTCAGGTTCCATTTCAGCCTGAAACACCAACCCAAGCGCCGCATTGGCATCGGGATCCGAGTCATCCAGGTCCAAGGCTTTCTTCAACGGCACTTTCGCTCGTTCGGTCATGCCTTGCTGCAAGTATCCCAAGCCCAGTTGCACGTAGGCAGTACGCGCTTCGTCGCGACCTTTGCTGGTTTTCATCGGGTTGAAATCGCCCGACAGGACGCAACCAGCACAAAGACTGGCCAATAGCAAAAGCAGCGCGAAGCGCAGGGACATAGAGATCCTCTCTTGATTTATTCCGCAGCGTTTTGCGCGATATCGTTTTCGGCGTTCAACTCACGCACGGCGATATAACGTTCGCTGCGACGGGTGCGATCCAGCACCTGCCCTACCAATTGGCCACACGCGGCATCGATGTCTTCACCGCGGGTGGTGCGAACGGTGACATTGAAGCCGGCATGGTGAAGCTGATCCTGGAAACGGCGAATCGCGTTGTTGCTCGGGCGCTCGTAACCGGAATGCGGGAACGGGTTGAACGGAATCAGGTTGATCTTGCACGGGATGTTCTTGAGCAACTCGATCATTTCGACCGCGTGTTCGACCTTGTCGTTGATGTCCTTGAGCAAGGTGTACTCGATGGTCAGCACGCGCTTTTCGCCCAAGGACGACATGTAGCGCTGGCACGACTCGAGCAGCATCTTAAGCGGATATTTCTTGTTGATCGGCACCAATTGGTTACGCAATGCGTCGTTTGGTGCGTGCAGCGACAACGCCAGGGAGACGTCGATGTGCTTGGACAGCTCATCGATCATCGGCACCACGCCCGAAGTGGACAGGGTCACGCGGCGCTTGGAAATGCCGTAGCCCAGGTCATCCATCATCAGATGCATGGCGGCCACGACGTTGTCGAAGTTCAGCAGCGGCTCACCCATGCCCATCATCACCACGTTGGTGATGGCACGGTCGGCGGTCGCCGGGATGCTGCCGAACGATTTATTGGCAATCCATACCTGGCCGATGACTTCGGCGGCGGTGAGGTTGCTGTTGAAACCTTGCTTGCCGGTGGAGCAGAAACTGCAATCCAGGGCACAGCCTGCCTGGGACGAAACGCACAGAGTGCCGCGTTTGCCCTGGGGAATGTAGACGGTCTCGACGCAGCTGCCGGACGCCACGCGCACTACCCATTTACGGGTACCGTCGGTGGAAATGTCCTCGCTGACGACTTCAGGACCGCGAACTTCGGCAATAGCCTTGAGCTTGTCGCGCAAGGCCTTGCTGACGTTCGTCATGGCGTCGAAATCATCGACGCCAAGGTGGTGAATCCATTTCATTACCTGACCGGCACGGAAACGCTTCTCCCCGATCGAGTCGAAGAATTTTTCCATTTCCAGCTGAGTCAGACCCAGCAGGTTGGTTTTTACAGTCGATGTAGTCATGGATTCACCTTCACTCATAAGCCAATGCTTAGCGAGTGGTTACTTCAGTAGCTGCGAAGAAGTACGAGATTTCGCGAGCAGCAGCGGCTTCGGAGTCCGAACCGTGTACAGCGTTGGCATCGATCGAATCAGCGAAGTCAGCACGGATGGTGCCGGCAGCAGCTTCTTTAGGGTTGGTAGCGCCCATCAGCTCACGGTTCAGAGCGATAGCGTTTTCGCCTTCCAGAACCTGAACGACAACCGGACCGGAGATCATGAAAGCAACCAGGTCGCCGAAGAAACCGCGAGCGCTGTGCTCAGCGTAGAAGCCTTCAGCTTCAGCTTTGGACAGTTGCTTCAGTTTCGAAGCTACAACGCGCAGGCCAGCTTTTTCGAAACGAGTGGTGATCTCGCCGATAACGTTTTTTGCAACAGCGTCAGGCTTGATGATGGAGAAAGTACGTTGAACAGCCATGGTGTAACTCCAGAAACGGTAATTTGCGAAAAATTAAACCCGCGAATTATACGCGGGTTCTTTGGTATTGCCTAACTGCATACGGCGCAGACTCAGTCTGCTTCTTCGATCCAGGCGGCCTGAATGGCTTCAAGCACCTTCTCGCCACCGCGGGTCGGATCATCACTGAACTCCGGCAATGCCAGCACCCATTTGTGCAGATCGACGAAGTTCACGTAACGCGGGTCCGTATCCGGCTTGGATTCAGCCAGTTGGATCGCGATTTCCAGCACATCAACCCATTTCAGACTCATGACGTTTCCTTGAATCAGTGCGGCGCTTCGGCCGCATGGTTGAGCGAGTATTTCGGAATTTCGACAGTCAGGTCTTCAGTCCCGACTTTTGCCTGACAGGCCAGGCGTGACTGGGCTTCCAGCCCCCAAGCCTTATCAAGATAGTCTTCTTCCAGCTCATCAGCCTCTTCCAGCGAGTCAAAGCCCTCGCGAATCAGGCAATGGCAGGTGGTGCAGGCGCAGACGCCGCCACAGGCACTTTCCATCTCGATATGGTGCTCATGCGCCAGTTCGAGGATGGACGTACCAGGCTCAGCCTCCACGACCATGCCGTCCGGGCAAAACTTTTCGTGTGGCAGAAAAATGACCTGCGGCATCGTTATTCCTCAATCTCATTCAGGTTGCGCCCCGCCAGCGCGGCTTTCACCGTCGAGTCCAGGCGGCGGGCAGCAAAAGCGTCGGTCACTTGCGACAGACGCTTGGTCTGCTGCTCGATGGCGAAACCATCGGTGCCTTTCATCAGTTCGGTCAGTTCCTGCATCTGCAGCTCGATGACCATGCGCTCTTCGGCGTCGAGCAGGCGCTCACCGTCGACATCAAGGGCGGCCTGAACCGCCTCGATCAGGCGCTGGGCATCGACCTGCTGCTCACGCAAAACCCGGGCGACTTTGTCGTCGTTGGCGTGCTGGAACGATTCCTTGAGCATCTTGGCGATCTCGCCATCGGTCAGGCCGTAGGACGGCTTGACCTGAATGCTGGCCTCGACGCCCGAACCCAGTTCGCGGGCCGAAACACTGAGCAGACCGTCGGCATCGACCTGGAACGTCACGCGGATTTTCGCGGCACCGGCGACCATGGCCGGAATGCCGCGCAATTCGAAGCGCGCCAGGGAACGGCAGTCGCTGATCAGCTCACGCTCACCCTGCAACACGTGAATCGCCATGGCCGACTGGCCGTCTTTGTAAGTCGTGAAGTCCTGGGCGCGAGCGACAGGGATGGTGGTGTTGCGCGGAATCACCTTCTCCATCAGGCCGCCCATGGTTTCCAGCCCCAGGGACAACGGGATGACGTCGAGCAAGAGCAATTCGCCGCCATCGCGCTTGTTGCCGGCCAACGTATCGGCCTGGATCGCAGCACCAATGGCCACCACTTGATCCGGATCGATTTCAGTCAGCGGCTGGCGACCAAAGGCTTCAGCGACGGCTTCACGAACGCGAGGCACCCGCGTCGAGCCGCCAACCATGACCACGGCGTGCACTTCTTCCAGCTCGATGCCGGAATCACGCACTGCGCGGCGGCAGGCTTTCAGGCTGCGGGCGACCATTGGCTCGATCAGCGCATCGAAGGCTTCGCGAGTCAGTTGCGCTTTCCAGTCACCGTAAGCGACTTCAACAGTCGCGACAGTGGTCAAGGCTTCTTTGGCCGCGCAGGCGGCTTGCAGCAGATGACGCTGCGCACCCGGGTCGAGGTCTGCCGACAAACCGGCGCTCTCGATGATCCAGCCAGCAATGGCGTGATCAAAGTCATCGCCACCCAGGGCGCTGTCGCCACCGGTAGCCAAAACCTCAAACACACCGCCGGTCAGGCGCAGGATCGAAATATCAAATGTACCGCCACCCAGGTCGTAAATCGCGACCAGGCCTTCGGCATGCTGATCCAAACCGTAAGCCACTGCGGCGGCAGTCGGCTCATTGAGCAAACGCAGCACGTTCAGACCGGCCAGCTTGGCCGCGTCCTTGGTGGCTTGACGCTGAGCGTCATCGAAATAGGCCGGAACGGTGATCACCGCGCCCACCAGTTCGCCACCCAATGCCTCTTCGGCGCGCTGACGCAGCACTTTCAGGATGTCGGCGGAGACTTCGACCGGGCTTTTCGGGCCCTGAATGGTGTCGATGAACGGCATGTGCGACTCGCCACCGACGAAGCGGTACGGCAGTTGGTCGCCCAATTGCTTGACGTCGGACAGACCACGACCCATCAAGCGCTTGACCGACAGCACGGTGTTCAAAGGATCGGTAGCGGCCGCCAGCTTGGCGGACTCGCCGACTTCGACGCGATCGGCGTGGTAGCGCACGGCGGACGGCAGGATGACCTGCCCTTCGGCGTCGGCCAGGGGCTCGGAAAGACCACTGCGCAACGCAGCGACCAGCGAATTGGTAGTGCCCAAGTCGATCCCCACAGCCAGACGACGCTGGTGCGGTTGAGGACTTTGGCCGGGTTCGGCGATCTGCAGTAGGGCCATCGTAATCAGGACTTATCTGTATATCAGGCGTGCGACCGGAGCGGCACTGGGTTAATCGTCGAGGCGCTCTTCTAACTGGCGCACTTCGTAGGTGAGCTTGTCGAGGAACTGCATGCGCCGCATCAGGCGTTCGGCCTGCTCACGCTTTGCTGCATCATCCCAACAGGCTGCGAAGCTTTCGTTCAGTTCATCCTGAGCCGTCTTAAGGCGACGCTTGAACACTGCAACACCCGCCAAATCGGCGCTGTCTTGCAGGTCTTCGAGCTCTTCACGCAGCTCCATCTGCTGCAGAAGGAACTCCGGATCATGCACCGTGACCTCCAGCGGCAGCTCGCGCCCGCCCATGGCGAGCAGATATCGCGCGCGCTTTGGGGGACTTTTGAGCGTCTGATAGGCCTCGTTGAGGCTCGCGGATTGCTCTAGCGCCAGCCGCTGCTCGCGCTCGGAAGCATCTGCAAAACGGTCCGGATGAACACCGCGCGCCAACTCACGATAGCGCGTGGCCAACTGATCGAGATCCAGGCGGAAGCTCGGCTGCAGTTCAAATAAAGCGAAATGACAAGGAGTACCCACGAGCAGCCTCAGATGTTGAAGCTTTCGCCGCAGCCACATTCACCGCGCACGTTGGGGTTGTTGAACTTGAAACCTTCGTTCAACCCTTCCTTGACGAAATCGAGTTCGGTGCCGTCCAGGTAGGCCAGGCTTTTCGGGTCGATGATCACTTTCTCGCCGTGACTTTCGAACACCTGATCCTCTGCAACCACCTCGTCGACAAACTCCAGCACGTAGGCAAGGCCGGAACAGCCTGTGGTGCGAACACCCAGGCGAATCCCCTCACCTTTGCCGCGCCCATTGAGGGAGCGTCGCACGTGTTGAGCAGCCGCTTCTGTCATGCTGATAGCCATCGGTGACTCCTTACTCGTCGCTTAATGCTTAGATCAAGCCTTTCTTCTGCTTGTAGTCGCGAACGGCCGCTTTGATAGCGTCTTCAGCAAGTACGGAGCAGTGAATTTTGACTGGCGGCAGGGCCAGCTCTTCGGCCAGTTGAGTGTTCTTGATGGTCTCTGCTTCATCCAGAGTCTTGCCTTTCATCCACTCGGTCGCCAGGGAGCTGGAGGCGATCGCCGAACCGCAACCGTAGGTCTTGAACTTGGCGTCTTCGATGATGCCTTGTTCGTTGACCTTGATCTGCAGGCGCATCACGTCGCCGCACGCCGGAGCGCCGACCATGCCGGTGCCGACATCAGGGTCTTCCGCGTCCATCTTGCCGACGTTGCGCGGGTTTTCGTAGTGGTCGATGACCTTTTCGCTGTAAGCCATGATTCTTAATCCTCACTCATCAGAGAGTCGCTCTTGAGCCCTGAAAACCTTGGTTTTGCAGGGCCGGTTTGCGGCGACTTGAAATCAGTGTGCCGCCCACTCGATTTTCGAAATGTCGACACCGTCTTTGTACATGTCCCACAGCGGCGACAAGGTGCGCAGCTTGGTAACGGCCTCGCAGACTTTCTGCGCGGCGTAGTCGATTTCTTCTTCGGTGGTGAAACGTCCGAAGGTGAAGCGGATCGAGCTGTGTGCCAGTTCGTCGTTGCGGCCCAGGGCGCGCAGCACATACGAAGGCTCGAGCGATGCCGAGGTGCAGGCCGAACCGGACGAAACCGCCAGATCCTTGAGCGCCATGATCAGCGACTCGCCTTCAACATAGTTGAAGCTCAGGTTCAGGTTATGCGGTACGCGGGCGGTCATGCTGCCGTTGATGTACAGCTCTTCCAGGCCTTCGACCTGCTTGAAGAAACGGTCGCTCAGGGCTTTGATACGGATGTTCTCGGCTGCCATGTCTTCCTTGGCTACGCGGAACGCTTCACCCATGCCGACGATCTGGTGGGTCGCCAGGGTGCCGGAACGCATGCCACGCTCGTGACCGCCGCCGTGCATGGTCGCTTCGATGCGAACACGCGGCTTGCGGCTGACGTACAGCGCGCCGATGCCTTTAGGGCCGTAGGTTTTGTGGGCAGAGAACGACATCAGGTCGACTTTCAGCTTCGACAGGTCGATCTCGACCTTGCCGGTGGACTGAGCAGCGTCGACGTGGAACAGGATGCCCTTGGAGCGGGTCAGTTCGCCGATGGCTGCGATGTCGTTGATGGTGCCGATTTCGTTGTTCACGTGCATGACCGAAACCAGGATGGTGTCGTCGCGCAAGGCGGCTTCGATCATCTCTGGTGTGACCAGGCCGTCGGTGCGAGGCTCGAGGTAGGTGACTTCGAAGCCTTCACGCTCCAGTTGGCGCATGGTGTCGAGGACAGCCTTGTGCTCAATCTTGGTGGTGATCAGGTGTTTGCCTTTGGTCGCATAGAAATGCGCCGCACCCTTGATTGCCAGGTTATCGGACTCGGTGGCACCGGAGGTCCAGACGATTTCACGCGGATCGGCGTTGACCAGGTCGGCGACTTGACGACGAGCGTTTTCGACGGACTCTTCAGCTTTCCAGCCGAACACGTGGGAACGGGACGCCGGGTTACCGAAGTTTCCGTCGACCAGCAGGCATTCACTCATCTTTTGCGCAACACGCGGATCAACCGGGGTGGTCGCAGAGTAATCAAGGTAAATCGGCAATTTCATGGACTATCTCCTAATCAGGCTGGCTGGCGTACCGCTTTGCTCTCTGGCTGTCATTCGACGGCGGACGCTTCAATCTTGTCCAGGCGTGGCGCCTTGCTGTTGCAACGGCGCTGGTCCTGACGCTGGGCTACTTCTTGCACCTCACGGCGAGTTACAAGGTCAGCCAAGCTGATACCGCTCAGAAATTCGTGAATCTGCAGGCTCAGATCGCACCACAAGTGGTGGGTCAGGCAGGTGTCGCCTTGATGGCAATCACCCTGGCCTTGGCATTTGGTCGCATCGACCGATTCGTTCACCGCATCGATCACCTGGGCGACCTGGATGCCCTGCATGTCGCGGGACAGTTGGTAGCCGCCGCCCGGACCACGAACGCTGGAGACCAGATTGCTGCGGCGCAATTTGGCGAAAAGCTGTTCGAGGTAGGACAGGGAGATGCCTTGGCGCTCGGAGATATCGGCCAGAGACACCGGCCCGTGCTGCGCGTGCAACGCCAGGTCGAGCATGGCGGTTACGGCGTATCGGCCTTTTGTAGTCAGTCGCATGGACAATTACCACGGAGTTCGGAATGGGGCGAGTATGCAATTCCCGAGTATTTAAGTCAACTATAAGACCTAGTACTTTAGTCAGGATTACCCGCAAAAGAGCGCGCGCATCATAGCAAAGGCTGGCGGCGTACAGCCAGCAATTGCGCGTTATCGTTCTTCGCGGGCAAGCCTCGCTCCTACAGGATCGGCGCAACCGTGTAGGAGCGAGGCTTGCCCGCGAAGGGGTCGGCGCGGTTTAACTGGCCTGGCTCTGATCCTTGTCCTTCACACAGGCAAAGTCTTCCTCGCGAAGCTCAGGCAGATCTTTCGCACAGTAATTGCTGCCCAGATCCTTCAACGCCCCGCACATCCCCTCCAGACGACCATCGACCGCCTGCAGGTGATCGAGCAATTGGTTAATAGCCCGCGCCACCGGGTCCGGCATGTCTTCGCCAACACCGTAGGCATCGAAACCGATCTTCTCGGCCATGGCCTTGCGCTTGGCGTCCTGCTCTTCATCGGACTTGACGATGATCCGCCCCGGAATCCCGACCACCGTCGCCCCGGCCGGAACCGCCTTGGTAACGACGGCGTTGGAGCCGACCTTTGCGCCCGCGCCCACCGTGAAAGGACCGAGCACCTTGGCGCCCGCCCCGACCACCACGCCATCTTCCAGCGTCGGATGACGCTTGCCCTTGTTCCAGCTGGTGCCGCCGAGGGTTACACCCTGATAAAGGGTGACATCGTTGCCGATCTCGGCGGTCTCACCGATGACGATGCCCATGCCATGGTCAATAAAGAAGCGACGCCCGACCTTGGCGCCCGGATGGATCTCGATCCCGGTCAGCCAGCGACCGAAGTTCGACACCAGCCGCGCCAGCCACTTCCAGCCCATGCCCCACAAGGCCGATGACAGGCGATGGATCCAGATGGCATGCATGCCGGGGTAGCAGGTCAGGACTTCAAAGGCGTTGCGCGCTGCCGGGTCACGATGGAAAACACTCTGGATATCTTCACGCAAACGCTCGAACATTTTTAATCCTTCCGCTTTAGAAGCTCGCCACGGGCCGCTTTCTGGGTTTCCGTGAGGATGCCACGCAATATATTCATTTCCGCCCGGCTCACCGAGCTGCGACCGTACAACCGGCGCAGGCGCGCCATTAAGTGCCGTGGTTTTTCCGGATCGAGGAATTCGATGGCCACCAGGGTCTGCTCCAGATGCTCATAGAATCGCTCCAGCTCATCCATGGTCGCCAGCTCACCACTTTTAGTGGACGCCACCTCATCCTTCTCGACCTTGCTCGGCTGGCCTTGGGCCGCGAGCCAGGACATGCGCACTTCATAACTCAACACCTGCACCGCAGCCCCAAGGTTCAGCGAACTGAACTCAGGGTCAGATGGGATGTGCACGTGATAATGACATCGCTGCAGCTCTTCGTTGGTCAGGCCGGAATCTTCACGACCAAAGACCAAGGCAATCTCGGCGCCCGACGCGGCTTCCTCGACCACTTTCACACCGCATTCGCGGGGATCGAGCAACGGCCAGGGAATGCGACGGTCACGGGCGCTGGTGCCAAGAACCAGATTGCAGCCGACCAGGGCATCTTCCAAGGTGGCGACGACTTGCGCGTTTTCAAGGATGTCCCCGGCGCCGGAAGCACGGGCATCGGCCTCGTGGTGCGGGAACAACCGCGGTTCGACCAGCACCAGCCGCGACAGGCCCATGTTCTTCATGGCACGCGCAGCCCCGCCGATGTTGCCGGGGTGGCTGGTATTGACCAGGACGACACGAATGTTATGCAGCACGGGAGGCAATCTCGCACACAGAATTGGGGAGCAGAATCTTACAGCTCAACCTACCGTTAAGCTATGAAAGCGAACACCAACCTTCACCTGTAGAAAAGTTCTGATAGAATGCCCGGCTTTCTTTAACAACCTTAGGTGACACATCCATGCAGCCCATGCTGAATATCGCGCTGCGCGCCGCCCGCAGCGCCAGTGAATTGATCTTCCGCTCCATCGAGCGCCTGGATACCATCAAGGTCGACGAAAAAGACGCCAAGGATTACGTATCCGAGGTGGATCGCGCCGCCGAACAGAAAATCATCGACGCGCTGCGCAAGGCCTACCCGAATCACTCGATCCGGGGTGAAGAAACCGGCATGCACGCCGGCACCGGGATCGAAGGCGAAGAATACCTGTGGATCATCGATCCGCTGGACGGCACCACCAACTTCCTGCGCGGCATTCCTCACTTCGCCGTCAGTATCGCCTGCAAATACCGCGGCCGCCTGGAGCACGCTGTTGTTCTGGACCCGGTTCGCCAGGAAGAATTCACCGCCAGCCGTGGTCGCGGCGCTCAACTGAACGGTCGTCGCCTGCGCGTCAGCGGCCGCACCAGTCTGGACGGCGCCCTGCTGGGTACCGGCTTCCCGTTCCGCGACGACCAGATGGACAACCTCGACAACTACCTGGGCATGTTCCGCGCCCTGGTGGGCCAGACCGCCGGCATCCGCCGTGCAGGTTCGGCGAGCCTGGACCTGGCCTACGTGGCTGCCGGCCGTTTCGACGCCTTCTGGGAGTCGGGCCTGTCCGAGTGGGACATGGCGGCAGGCGCCCTGCTGATCCAGGAAGCCGGCGGCTTGGTGAGCGACTTCACCGGCGGCCACGACTTCCTTGAAAAAGGCCATATCGTTGCCGGTAACACCAAGTGCTTCAAGGCAGTATTGACGGCGATCCAGCCGCACCTGCCGGCTTCGCTGAAGCGCTAAGCCACTGCCCCCAAAAAAAAGCACCCTTCGGGGTGCTTTTTTTATGCCTGTGTCTCGTCCTGAATAAGGTTTACACCTTCTGGCTTTTTATCAGGAAGGTGCAATGGATACGGGCGCAAAACGTAGTCAGCGCGATTACACGCTGACTTTTAAATTGTCGGTTGTCGACCAAGTAGAAAAAGGCGAGTTGAGTTATAAAGAGGCTCAGCGGCGTTATGGGATTCAAGGTCGGTCGACGGTGTTGGTCTGGTTACGCAAGCATGGTCGACAAGATTGGAGCCAAGGCGCCTCCATTCGTACGCAGAGGACTCGACCGATGGACGAGCCAACTTTGCCTTTGACCCCCGAGCAGAGAATCAAAGAGCTTGAGGAGCAACTGGCACTAGCAAATCAGAAAGCCAAATTCTTTGAAGATGTGGTTGATGTCCTGAAGAATGACTACGGCGTATCCATTGTAAAAAAGCGGCCCGGCAAGTCGTTGCGCAAACCCAAACCCTGAGTGTCAGCAGGGCTTGCCAGTTTATGGGGATCAGTCGCCAAGCCTTTTACAAGCGTGATCGCGTCTATCGGGCGCGAGTCGATCAAGATCAGAAACTCATCAAGTTTGTGCAGGCAATCCGAGTGCGCCAACCCTGCATTGGCGCACGCAAGCTCCAGTCATTGATGCACGCGGAGCATGAGAAACCTGAGTTGCATGTTGGCCGGGATCGCTTGTTTGAAGTGCTGCGCGAGCACCGGCAGTTGGTTCGCAGGAAACGGGCGTATCACAAGACGACCGACAGCCATCATCACTTTCGCTGCCATCCCAATCTGCTAAAGCCAGGCCCGCAGCAAGTCGTTGCAACCGGTCCGGAACAGGTCTGGGTGGCCGATATTACTTACCTGTCCACCCAGCGTGACGATCCGGTCTACCTGAGCCTGGTCACAGATGCCTTCTCAAGAAAAATTGTCGGTTATCACGTGCATGGCAGCCTGCATGCCGACTCGGTGGCCCAAGCCTTACGCATGGCGTTAAAGACACGTCGAACACGTCAGAAACTGGTCCATCACTCGGATCGAGGAGTCCAGTACTGCTCGGCGCTGTATCAAAAGCTCCACGCCAAGCATGGCATCACGTGTTCGATGACGGATGGCTACGACTGCTACCAAAACGCCTTGGCAGAGCGGGTCAACGGCATCTTGAAAACAGAACTATTACTCCACCGGCCGACAGACTTGGCGCAAGCGGAGCAAATGGTGCGAGAAGCGATCCTGATCTACAACCAGGAACGCCCGCACCTGTCCTTAAAATACAAAACGCCCGATGCGGTGCATCGGGCGTTGGGGTGAAACAGGTGTAAACCTATTTCAGGACTAGACACTGGAATCCACCCCTGCCACACCACAGACCCAATGTAGGAGTGAGCCTGCTCGCGATAGCGATGCATCAGTCACCACCTGTTTCGAATGATAGATTGCTATCGCGAGCAGGCTCACCCCTACAAGGGTTAGCGGTGTCGCTTAAATCGTGGACACAAAAAAAGCACCCCGCAGGATGCTTCTTTTTGAATCTGAAACCCCACTATTTAGCGGTTCTCTTCATTCTGCGACAGGACCAGTTTGCCTTCCTTGTCGACCGGAATCTGGTTGCCCGGATCACGATCCATCCGCACTTTGCCTTCCTTGCCATCCAGCGAGTAACGAACGTCGTAACCCACCACTTTGTCGCTGATGTCATTCACCGTGTTACAACGGGTTTGAGTCGTGGTGTAGGTATCACGCTCCTGCATGCCTTCCTGCACCTTGTTGCCCGCATAACCGCCACCGACCGCACCGGCCACTGTAGCGATTTTCTTGCCCGTACCACCACCGATCTGATTGCCCAACAGGCCACCAGCCAAGGCGCCGACCACCGTACCGGCAATTTGGTGTTGATCTTTCACCGGCGCTTGCCGGGTCACTGCTACATCCTTGCACACTTCACGTGGCGTCTTGATTTGTGTCTTGACCGGTTCAACGGCTAGCACTTGCGCATACTCAGGGCCGCTTTTAACCAGGCTGTAGGTGGCAACAGCACCCCCGGCAGTTACACCGACAGCACCCAATACCGCACCAACCAGCAACGACTTGTTCACATGAACCTCCTGACCATCACATGCGGGCAAAGCCCGCGCTTCTCCCAGCCTTGGAGCATAAAAAAAGGCGCGAGTTCAACTCGCGCCTTTTTGGGCTGACAGCTGGAAAAGCGATGGCCGTTATGGACGGTCGTCGATTTCCTTCTCGCTCGCCGCAGGAGGAATCAAATCCTCGCTGTTCAGGTTCAGCCAGATCAGCACCACGTTCGCGATGTAGATCGACGAGTAAGTACCCGCCAGAACACCGATAAACAGGGCAATGGAGAAGCCGAACAGGTTGTCGCCACCGAAGAACAACAGGGCCGCGATCGCCAGCAAGGAGGAGATCGACGTCGCCATGGTCCGCAGCAGGGTTTGCGTGGTCGAGATGTTGATGTTCTCGATGAGGCTGGCCTTGCGCAGTACCCGGAAGTTCTCACGAACCCTGTCGAATACCACGATGGTGTCGTTGAGCGAGTAACCAATGATCGCCAATACCGCCGCCAGCACCGTCAGGTCGAAGGTAATCTGGAAGAACGACAGGATACCGACGGTCACGATCACGTCGTGGATCAGCGAAACGATGGCACCGACCGCAAACTTCCACTGAAAGCGGAAAGCCAGGTAGATCAGGACACCGCCCAGCGCCATCAGCATGCCGAGGCCGCCCTGGTCGCGCAGTTCTTCACCGACCTGAGGACCGACAAACTCGACACGCTTGACCGTCGCCGGGTTGTCGCCGCCAACCTTCAGCAGCGCTTCTGCCACTTGATGGCCCAGCTGCGGGTCTTCACCCGGCATGCGTACCAGCAAATCGGTAGTCGCACCGAAGCTCTGCACGATCGCCTCGTTATAACCCGAGGTGACCAGTTGCTCACGCACCTTGGTGACATCGGCCGGACGATCGTAGGTCAGCTCGATGAGCGTACCACCGGTGAAGTCCAGACCCCAGTTCATGCCCTTGGTGGCGACACTGAACAAAGCCAGTACGGTAAGGAACAATGTGACGCCGAACGCAACGTTGCGAACGCCCATGAAGTTGATTGTACGTAACATGGCAGCCCCTTAAATCCACAACTTCTTGAAGTCACGACCGCCGAAGATCAGGTTGACCATCGCGCGGGTCACCATAATGGCCGTGAACATCGAGGTAAAGATCCCGAGGGACATGGTCACTGCGAAACCTTTGACCGGGCCGGTGCCCATCGCAAAGAGAATCCCGCCGACCAGCAACGTTGTCAGGTTGGAGTCGAGGATCGCGGTAAATGCCCGGCTGAAGCCTTCGCTGATTGCCCGTTGTACGGTCATGCCCGCCGCGATCTCTTCACGAATCCGCGAGAAGATCAGTACGTTGGCATCGACCGCCATACCCATGGTCAATACGATACCGGCGATACCCGGCAGGGTCAGCGTTGCACCCAGCAGCGACATCAGGGCCAGCAGCAACACCATGTTCACCGTCAGAGCGACGGTGGCGATGATGCCGAAGAAGCGGTAGATGGCGATGATGAACAGCGAAACAAACAGCATGCCCCACAGCGATGCATCGACACCCTTGGTGATGTTGTCCGCACCCAGGCTCGGGCCAATGGTGCGCTCTTCAGCGAAGTACATCGGTGCAGCCAGACCACCGGCACGCAACAGCAGCGCCAGTTCGGACGACTCACCCTGACCGTTCAGGCCAGTGATGCGGAATTGAGCACCCAGCGGCGACTGGATGGTCGCCAGGCTGATGATCTTCTTCTCTTCCTTGAAGGTTTGAACCGCTACGTCTTTCTCAACGCCGTTCACCATTTGCTTGGTGTACGTGGTGACTGGACGCTGCTCGATGAAGATCACCGCCATGCTGCGGCCAACGTTGCTGCGAGTCGCACGACTCATCAGCTCGCCACCGTGACCATCCAGACGGATGTTCACTTCTGGCGTACCTTGCTCGCCGAAGCCAGCCTTGGCGTCAGTCACCTGGTCACCGGTGATGATCAGGCCACGCTCGATCTGTGCCGATGGACGATTACCTTCACGGAACTCAAAAGTCTCGGAAGTGGCTTTCGAAGCGCCCGGCTCAGCAGCCAGACGGAACTCAAGGTTGGCCGTCTTGCCGAGGATACGCTTGGCTTCTGCGGTGTCCTGCACGCCTGGCAGCTCAACCACGATGCGGTTGGCGCCCTGACGTTGAACGATCGGCTCGGCAACACCCAGCTCGTTGACGCGGTTACGTACCGTGGTCAAGTTCTGCTTGATGGAGTATTCACGGATTTCCGCCAGCTTGGCCGGGGTCATCGCCAGACGAAGCACCGCCTGACCATTGAGGTCGGCCGGAACAATGTCGAAATCGTTGAAGTTCTTGCGGATCAGTGCACGGGCCTGTTCGCGGGAAGCTTCATCACTGAAACCCAGCTGAATGGCGCCGTTGAGTTGCGGCAGGCTGCGATAACGCAGTTTCTCTTTACGCAACAGGCTCTTCACATCGCCTTCGTACACTTTCAAGCGTGCGTCGAGGGCTTTGTCCATGTCCACTTCGAGCAGGAAGTGCACACCACCGGACAAGTCCAGACCCAGCTTCATCGGGTGCGCGCCCAGGCTGCGCAGCCATTGCGGGGTGGTTTGTGCCAGGTTCAGTGCAACGACGTAGTCATCACCCAACGCCTTGCGCACGACGTCTTTGGCCGGCAGCTGATCTTCAGCCTTGGTCAGACGAATCAGACCGCCCTTGCCGTTCGCAGCCAGCGTGGCTGCCTTGACGTTGATCCCGGATTCCTTGAGCGCAATGCTCACACGGTCCAGATCAGCCTGATTGACTTGCAGCGCAGTGCTTGCACCGCTGACCTGAATGGCCGGGTCATCAGGATATAAATTGGGAGCGGAATAAATCAGACCGACCGCCAGCACCGCCAGGATCAGAATGTATTTCCACAGAGGGTATTTGTTCAGCATCACGCCGCCCGTTTATGACGCGGGGCGCCTTGCGCGCCCCGTCGATTGAATATGAAGTTGAAACTTAGATCGCTTTCAGCGTGCCTTTTGGCAGCGTGGCGGCAATGGCGCCTTTCTGGAATTTCATTTCGACAGTGTCGGAAACTTCCAGAACCACGAAATCATCAGCCACTTTAGTGATCTTGCCGGCGATGCCGCCGGTGGTCACAACTTCGTCGCCTTTCTGCAGGCTGCTCAGCAGGTTCTTCTGCTCTTTGGCGCGCTTGGCCTGTGGACGCCAGATCATCAGGTAGAAGATGACCAGGAAACCGACCAGGAAAATCCACTCAAAACCGCCACCCATTGGGCCGGCAGCAGCAGGTGCAGCAGCGTCAGCCATGGCATTAGAGATAAAAAAGCTCATTTAGCACTCCAGTTGCAAATGTTGAATCTTGGGGTCAGAAAACTCAGTCCAAAGGCGGAACAGGTAACCCGCGTTTGGCGTAGAAGGCATCGACAAAGGCGGCCAATGTACCCTGTTGAATAGCCTCGCGCAAACCAGCCATAAGCACTTGATAATGACGCAAGTTATGGATGGTATTGAGCATGCTCCCCAGCATTTCGCCGCACTTGTCCAGGTGATGCAGATAAGCGCGGGAGAAGTTCTGGCAGGTATAGCAATCGCAGGTCGGATCGAGCGGCGAATCATCATGGCGATGGAACGCGTTTCGGATCTTCAGCACACCAGTATCAATGAACAGATGCCCATTGCGGGCATTACGGGTTGGCATCACGCAATCGAACATGTCCACACCGCGGCGCACACCCTCAACCAGATCTTCCGGTTTGCCAACGCCCATAAGGTAACGAGGTTTGTCAGCCGGCATCTGACCCGGCAGGTAATCCAGCACCTTGATCATCTCGTGCTTGGGCTCACCCACCGACAGACCGCCGATGGCCAGGCCATCGAAGCCGATCTGGTCGAGGCCTTCCAGGGAGCGCATGCGCAAATCCTGGTGCATGCCGCCCTGAACGATGCCGAACAGCGCCGCCGTGTTGTCGCCATGGGCTTCTTTGGAACGCTTGGCCCAACGCAACGACAGCTCCATGGAAATACGTGCGACGTCTTCGTCGGCCGGGTACGGGGTGCATTCGTCGAAAATCATCACGATGTCCGAGCCCAGGTCACGCTGGACCTGCATCGACTCTTCCGGGCCCATGAACACTTTGGCGCCGTCGACCGGAGAAGCGAAGGTCACGCCCTCCTCCTTGATCTTGCGCATCGCGCCCAGGCTGAACACCTGAAAACCGCCGGAGTCGGTCAGAATCGGGCCTTTCCACTGCATGAAATCGTGCAGGTCGCCGTGCTTCTTGATCACTTCGGTGCCAGGACGCAGCCACAAGTGAAAGGTATTACCCAGAATGATCTCCGCGCCGGTCGCGACGATATCCCGCGGCAGCATGCCCTTGACGGTGCCATACGTGCCCACCGGCATGAAGGCCGGGGTCTCGACGGTACCGCGTGGAAAGGTCAAACGACCGCGACGAGCCTTGCCGTCAGTAGCAAGCAACTCAAACGACATACGACTTTGGCGACTCATTCTTTGTCCTCAGGGCCACGTGGTGCGGGGTTACGGGTGATAAACATCGCATCACCGTAGCTGAAAAAGCGGTATTCATGCTCCACAGCGGCTTTATAAGCGGCCATGGCTTCGGGATAACCGGCGAACGCCGAAACCAGCATCAACAGCGTGGATTCGGGCAAATGAAAGTTGGTGACCAGGGCATCGACCACATGAAACGGCCGGCCCGGGTAGATGAAGATGTCGGTGTCGCCACTGAACGGCTTGAGCACGCCATCGCGCGCGGCGCTTTCCAGCGAACGCACGCTGGTGGTCCCCACCGCCACCACGCGACCACCGCGAGCCCGGCAAGCCGCGACGGCATCGACCACGTCCTGGCCGACTTCCAGCCATTCGCTGTGCATGTGGTGGTCTTCGATCTTCTCGACGCGCACCGGCTGGAACGTGCCCGCCCCCACGTGCAAGGTCACGAACGCCGTCTCGACGCCCTTGGCGGCAATCGCCTCCATCAGCGGCTGATCGAAATGCAGCCCCGCCGTCGGCGCCGCCACCGCGCCCAGGCGCTCGGCGTACACCGTCTGATAACGCTCGCGGTCCGAGCCTTCATCCGGACGATCTATATAAGGAGGCAACGGCATGTGCCCGACGCGGTCGAGCAGCGGCAACACCTCTTCGGCAAACCCCAGCTCGAACAACGCATCATGACGCGCCAGCATTTCAGCCTCGCCACCGCCGTCGATCAGGATCTTCGAACCCGGTTTCGGCGACTTGCTGGATCGCACATGGGCCAGCACGCGATGACTGTCGAGCACCCGCTCCACCAGAATCTCCAGCTTGCCGCCGGAAGACTTCTGGCCAAACAGCCGCGCCGGAATCACCCGGGTATTGTTGAACACCATCAAATCGCCCGGGCGCAAATGCTCGAGCAAATCAGTGAATTGACGGTGCGCCAGGGCGCCGCTGACCCCATCCAGGGTCAACAGGCGACTGTTGCGACGCTCGGCCAAAGGGTGGCGAGCAATCAGCGAATCAGGGAGTTCGAAAGTAAAGTCAGCAACGCGCATGATGGGGTTCGTCTAGCAGGGGCCGGAAGTCTAGCCGAAATAGTGAAAATTCTCTATGTACCTGATTGACCGACGGTAATCTCATCTCTATACTTCGCCGCCATTGAGCCCTGATGGCGGAATTGGTAGACGCGGCGGATTCAAAATCCGTTTTCGCAAGAAGTGGGAGTTCGAGTCTCCCTCGGGGCACCATATAGCAGTATCTGAAAGTCTCTACCAGACTCTCAGACCCAAAGAAACCGGCCACTTGAGCCGGTTTTTTTGTGTCTGGCTATCTACTTCTGTATCCCCTTATCCGTTGTATCCCTGTATCCCTGCTTGTATCCTGACAAAAATACCGAACTTTGGGATACAAGGATGAAGCGCGCAGACATCAAGCGCCGCCCTCTCGCAGACACTACGCTTGCGGGATTGGAGCCGGAATCAAAGGAATACCGAGAGCTGGACGGAAACGGCCTCTACTTAAGGGTTAAACCTGATGGAGGCAAGTCTTGGCAGCTTCGCTACAAACGTCCGGCGGGCAATTGGGCTTGGATGGGGCTTGGGGGTTACCCGGAAGTAAGCGGTGCATTGGCACGGGACAAAGCGGCCGATCTACGCAAAATCGTCAGTAGCGGTGCCGATCCTCTCGAACAGAAGAGATCTGCCAAAGCAGCCATTAACGCTGCCAAGACTCGAACCTTTCGAGCGGCTGCTGAAGCTTGGCTGAAGGCCAAAGAAGAAAAGGGCCTCGCTACCTCCACCCTCAACAAAATCCGCACCTACCTCGACAAAGACATACTCCCAGCATTGGGAGATAAGCCCCTCGATGAAATCACCCGTACAGACTGCGCGAATCTTCAGGCATCCCTCGAAGCCCGAAACGCACACAACGTGGCGGAAAAGTGTCGCACCTGGGTCAACCAGATCTTCGGCCGTGCTATCGGCTTAGGACTTACTGAAAACGATCCGGGCAGCCGCCTTCGTGACATTGCAGCGCAGGCCCCTAAGACTCAGCAACACCCACACTTGCTGGAACCTGAACTGGCTGAATTCCTTCACGCACTCAAAAACACTCCGAGCAGACTGACAGCCCGCACAGCTGCATGGCTTTGTTTATGGACAGCATCGCGCCCGGGAATGGTTCGCCTGGCTGAATGGAAAGAGTTCGACCTTGAGAAAGCCATGTGGACTACGCCTGCCGCCAAGATGAAGATGCGTCGGGATTTTGTGTGCCCTTTGCCCCACCAAGCTGTTACTACCCTTAAGGAACTGCAATGCCTAACAGGACGGAGTCGCTGGCTTTTCCCCGGAGTAGGAGCCAAGAACCCGACCATCAGTGAAAACACAATAAACAAAGTCTTCGCAACCATCGGCTACAAAGGTCGCCTCGTTGGGCATGGTACTCGACACACAGCGAGCACGTTACTTCGAGAACATGGCTGGCCGAAGGAGCATGTTGAAGCGCAGCTAGCACACAAGGAAGAAGGTATTTCAGGGGTCTATAACAAAGCTCAATACTTAGAGCAGCGCGTAACGATGATGCAGTGGTATGCCGATCATCTTGATGGACTTGCAGTCGGCAATGTGGTGCAAGGCCAGTTTGGAAAGGCAATATGACTTCCCTTCCTCGCACCCACTGCAAAACCAGTGTAACGCGTGTTACAGGTGTAACAAATAACGTTAACTCACTGTTTTTATTGCATTATTTTCTAGTTACACGCAGCACAATACCGTCCCCCTCTATGTGTAACATCTCTGAGTCGTGTAACAGGATTCAAACCCCTTCACTCCCGCTGGCGGCCTCTCCATATGACGCGCGCCGCTGCGACAACACACCGTTTTCGGGGCGACGGGGGAGCCAGAATGGATATTGAACTGGACACTGAATTAGCGGAGCTGGAAATTGCAGGAGTCGACGTCGAATGCCTAATTAGGGACATGGACGATATCGAAACTGCAGTTCTAGAGTTAGCGCTGTACCCGCAGTTCACCTACTATTTTCGAGAAGCATTCGATCTTATCAACGCCGCCACTTCATTCTGGCTTGATGATGGCGCCTACGCGCTGTGTGCCGAGCGCGTCACAGGAACCTTGTTTCGACTCCGTGACGTAATCGATGAACATGCTAGTGCTACGGAAGCCGGCTCATTGCCAAATGTGATTCGACACCTCCCAGGCTTCAATCATCAGGCGACGGACTCGCAACTGGTCGCGGCCTTCGCCCTAGTGCTCGGCACCCAAGCATTGGAGGTCCTCGCGAATTGGCTATTCGAGCTTGAGCTTGCGACTTACGACATTGATGCCGACCTGATAGAGCAACTGAGAAATGAATCGCCGCGCCAGTACCTCGCCCTCATCGAGAAAGAACGATACCGACGTAGCGGACTTGAAATTCAAGCACGAGAGCAATTCGCTGTTTTTATGGGAGAGGCTAATCAGACGCTGTTAATGGCAAATTTTTATCAACAAGTGGAGCACATGGATGTATCCAAAAATGGTTTCAACACATCAAGTCTAATGCACCGAATGCTCGACGAAGCTTTCTCAGCGAAAGCAACGAGGCGTGGCCAAGAAGCAGGTAAAGGCAACCTAGACCCCAGCTCAAAAACACAAACGGAAGCCATGGATCGACGGTCAAAAATCAAGGCTGCCGCAGAAACGATTATTGATGGACGCAAGATTGAGAAGCGAAGCCTCAGCGATGCGGAGCTAACCAACCTTCTTTTCGATCAAACAGTACATGGCACAAAAAAAACCATTCGAGAGCATTTGACCGCCCTAGGCCTCAGACCCTTGAAATAAAAAAAGGGAACAGACACAGTCCGTTCCCTCTCCCCTCCGTAGCGTATGACCTGTTGTCTCTATTCACACAGGTTTAGATCGCTATGACTACCCAACTAAAAACCATCGCCTCGCACGACCCCGCTACGACGCTCATTCGTATGCCGGAGGTCATCTCAATCGTAGGGCTCGCACGCCCGACCATCTACAAGCTCATGCGCCAACCTGAGAGCGGATTCCCGCTGCCAGTGAAGCTGAGTAACAGCAACGCCCGAAGTGCTCCAGTTGCATGGGTATTGGGAGAGGTACAGGCGTGGACACGAGCGCGTATCGCCGCCCGTGACCTGGTGGCAGCATGAAGCGCAACTACTGCCCATTCAACGGGCCGTTTCTCGACTCGTACAGCATCGGATTCCGCCTCTATCAGCCCGGAGCGATCAACTGGCGTCATCGCACCATCGCGGGCGTGAGCTGGAACGGCGAAGACCAGGAAGCGTTCTTTTTCACCCCTGACGGTCTCGTGCTTCCACTCAGAGCCAACCCTTGGGAGCTGCCAGAACTGATCCGTAAAAATGCGGTGCGCAGAAAGTTTTCGAGCGTCTACGGCACCGGCTATTTCGCCATGAGCGAAAGCCGTCTTGCTTCACTGAAAACGCGAGGCATGACCGACTGGGTCACCTACTGGCTGGTGGATCAATCGGCTGGGTACGCGAACGATCCGGCGGTATGGCAACGCATCACGGATGCCGATCTCGCCGTGGAAAAAACCGGTACCGAGAACCTTCACAAAAGCATGCGATTGACCTCGGATCTGACCGAGTACGTGGATGAATGCTTGGCACAACGTCGCGATGTGATGGCCGTCGAACACCGCCGACGTTGCGCCGAAGACAGCAAGATTTTGGCTTGGCTCAAGGGCGAAACGCCACCGCCGCTGTTCGCCTTGGCGCAGGAGGCAGCATGAAACAAAAGATCGCTGATAACGCTCTGATGCATCCGTTTTCGGTACTGCGCCGGATTGGTTTTTCGCCCCGCCTCATGCAGCGCCTTGAGCGCTATCGCAGCCAACAGGACAAACAAGGTCGAGTGGTCAGTGTAATCAGCTGGGCCGACGGCACCTGGTGTGCCCTCGCCCTCCACTGCGAAAAAATCGGAGCCGTGATCGCCGACGAAGGCCAGCAAACGCAAGCCTACGAAGATGCACGATCGATGCTCAGCGGTGGCTTCCTGCCCCTCCTTTCCCTGCGCTGGGAAGCCCACGCCTGAAATGAAAACGCCTCCGGGGGCGATCCGGAGGCGTTGAGGTCAATCTACATGCACGAACAATTTATGCCGCACCTGAAAATTCCGCAAGTTATCAACGCAGTTGCACTTTCCAAAAACGGACGTTACTCTTCGGCCGTCGCTGCAAATTCAGCGACCGGGCTTGGTAACCCGATCAAGTTGGCGCACGAGCGTCCCCATTTGAAAGCAGGCGCTTTTTTTGTGCCCGCATTTCTGTTTTGCGGTGGCTGTGCGTGGGAGACCCTCGGGTCTGCCGGGTGCCAACTTTCCCGGTTTACCAACCTGCGCACAGCTGCCACCCATTCGCTTGGTAACGAACGTGGCAGCTCCAAACTAAAGTTGGAGTTCCATCTCATGCACGCCTTCAATCCGTTCAAAAATCGCGCCGCTGCACACCGTGCAATGGCTCTCGCCGCTTTACACGCAAACTCCAGTCTCGCTACACGACTCTCCCGCTACAACAGCCACATGGCCAAAGCCCGCGCACTCGAAACCGCAGGCGGTGCCCAATGAACAACGCCCTTAGGTTTGCTCTACCTGAAGACCTGCTTTGCGTTAACCCTGCCGCAAGCGCCGGAGTGCCGATTGACGCTATCACCTGCGCCATTGATCGCGCCGACTCGGTGCTGACGTTGCTTGAAGATCACTTTGAAAGCGACTCCTCGCGCCTTGCCAATCACGTCATTGCGGCCGTCCTATGGGACGTGCGCGGCACCCTTGGTTTGATTAAGACGCTGACCTTGCACGGCGATTCCACCTCGATGCCTGCTGTGCAGAAAGGCGGTGCGCTATGACCACCTCCACCACGCTGGGGCACGCCACCTTTACTCGCGTGAACGCCACCGACTTGAAGTTATTCCGGGTCAATGCCGGAGTACCGGTCGAGGATGCATTGGAGATGGTTTCCCTGCTGCAGCATCACGCCAACCAACTCAACTTCGACGCCGCCATGAGTGACAGCGGTGAGCGTTTCAGTTGGCCTGCTTTGTACCTTGGCGAGATGGCCAAAGCCCTGATCGATGACATCAACGACGCACTGTTTCTGTCGAGGGCTGACACATGAGCCAGCGCCCGAACAGCAACAAAAAACGCCCAAGCTTCGCCGACGTGAAAGCCGCCGCGCTGAAAGACATTGATCGTGTCTTGTCGCACTGGCTGCCCAACGGCAAGCGCGTCGACGGCGGCAAGGAATACACCGCTCCGAATCCAACCCGTAGCGATAAGCGCTCCGGTTCGCTCAAGATCAGTTTGAGCAAGGGCACTTGGTCCGACTTTGCCACCGGCGACAAGGGCGGCGACCTGATCGATCTGGTGCGCTATCTGGACGGCGGCACGGACGTCGAAGCCTGCAATAAACTGGCAGACCTGCTCAACGTATCGCCCGGCGCCGCCAACGCGAAGCTAGCGCCTGCCAAGGCAAAAGCGCCTGAGTGGAGTGCCATTCAGTCGATCCCGGCCGAGGCCATGAACAAGTGCCCGGCCAAGCATCGGCAGCACGGCGTGCCTTCCAAGGTGTGGATCTACCGCGATGCTCAGGGCCAGCCGCTCATGGCGCTCTACCGCTTCGACCTCGCCCCTGACGAGGACGGCAAACCGAAGAAGGTCTTTGCACCCCTGACATGGTGTCAGCGCACCGATGGCCAAACCACGCAATGGCGCTGGCAGGGCCTGCCCGATCCGCGTCCACTGCTGCGCCTTGATGAACTCGTTCAACGCGCTGACGCACCGGTAGTTCTGTGCGAAGGCGAGAAAGCTGCCGATGCCGCGGCAGAACTGATGCCGGGCCACGTGGCCACCTGCTGGCCGAACGGTTCCAACTCCTGGCACAAAGCCGACCTGACACCGCTCAAAGGTCGCGATGTATTGTTGTGGCCAGACAATGACGTCAGCGGTACAGCCTGCATGAAAACCGTAGCCGACAAGCTGCGCGAGATCGGCGCCGCGTCGGTGCGAGTCATCGCGCTAGAGGTGTTCAAGCGCAAGCCCACACTGAAGAACGGCGCCGCTGACTTCGTTAAAGGTGGTCAATGGGACGACGGCGACGATGCAGCCGATGCGCTTGCCAAAGGCTGGACAGCGCCCCACTTCACCAATCTGGAAAGCAGCGGTGAACTGTTCGGTTTAGTTGTGGAAAAATCGGAGCCTGAGCAGGCCAAGGCTAGCCCGGAACCGAAGGCAAAAGCACCAGCCAAGCGTCCCTCGAAGCCAAAGAATGACCTGATGCCCGGTGGCTTTCGCCTCACGTCAGAAGGCGTGTTTTATGCAGGCGACGACGGCGAAGCGCGGCCGGTGTGTTCGCCTCTGGAAATCCTAGCTCGCACCCGCGACGACAAAGGCCAGAACTGGGGCCTATTGGTCGAGTTCGACGATCCCGACGGCGCCAAAAAACGCTGGAACATCCCGGCGCGCACCATGACCGGCGACTTCGGCAAAGACGTACTTGGCCCATTGGTAGACATGGGGTTGCGTCTGGCCGGTAGTCGGTCCGGACGCAATGCACGCAACGACCTGCAAAGTTACCTCGGCGGATTCGACAGCGCGCAACGGGCACGACTGGTCACTCGCTTGGGCTGGCACGACAGCGCTTTTCTACTGCCAGAGCAACAGGTCGGCGCGCACAGCGAACACCTGCACTTTTACGAGGCCGGTTCTCAGCTTCCGCCGATCAGCGAAGCGGGCACGCTTGAGCAGTGGCAGGAGCAGATCGGCGCACTGTGCGTCGGCAATCATCGATTGGCGTTTGTCGTCGGCGTGGCTTTTGCGGGCCCCCTGCTACACATGCTTGGCCATGAATCGGGTGGCTTTCACTTATACGGCGACAGCTCGGGCGGCAAGACCACGCACCTGCAAGTTGCCGCCTCGATCTACGGCGGGCCACGTCTTGTACGTTCTTGGCGCTCCACCGACAACGCGCTCGAATCCATCGCCGCCGCGCATTCCGATGGCCTTCTGGTACTGGATGAAATCGGCATGTGCGACCCGCGCATCATCGGCGAAACGGTGTACATGCTTGGCAACGGCACCGGCAAGGCCCGCGCCAATGACCGAGGCCAAGCAGGCCGACAGGTACAGGAATGGCGTCTGCTGTTTCTCTCCACCGGTGAGAAGACACTGGCTCAGCACATGGCTGAGGCCAACAAGGAGCTGAAAGCGGGCATGGAGGTACGCATGCTCGCTGTCCCGGCCGATGCGAGCAAAGGCCTCGGCATGTTCGACACACTCAACGGTTTTGAGGATGCGGCGGCACTGGCCGACTCGCTGAAGGCACGGGTAGCGAAGTATTACGGCACACCGCTTACCGCCTTTCTCACGGCGCTGTGCGAACCGGGCAAGCGCCACGGTTGGTCCGCCATCCTACGCCGCACGCTGGAAGGGTTTATCGCCCAGTCGCTACCAGCCTCGGCCAGCGGACAGGCACACCGTGCCGCCGCACGTTTCGGCCTCGCGGCCGCAGCGGGTGAGCTGGCCACCGCGATGGGTATCACAGGCTGGCCGGACGGTACGGCCACCACCGCTGCTCGCGTCTGCCTCAACGCATGGATGAACGAGCGAGGCGGAGCCGGGAACTTCGAGGGTGATGCGATCTTGGCGCGGCTGCGCCAGGTCATTGAGCGCTTTGGCGAAAGTCGGTTTACCCGTTGGGAATCGGCAGCCGCAAAGATCGACGAACACGGCCCGCGCACCATCGACCGTCTCGGCTTTCGCAAGACGCTGGAGCACGGTTTGGGCGACTCCCTGCACACCACCAACACCTATTACGTGCTCCCCGAGTTATGGCGCTCGGAGATCTTCCGAGGCATGAACATCACTGCCGTGAACAAGGAACTGCTACAGCGCGGTGTTCTGGAGCCCGGAGGTGATGGCAAGGCATCGAGTTTGATCCGGTTGCCCGGTCTAGGCACGCAACGCTGCTACGTCGTGAAGACGATTCCGGGAATGGATGAGAGCGAGGCTCGGGCTGCCTGAGGGCATCTCTGCTGATTGAGGTAGCGCCGGCTTTCCCGGCCTCGCCAGCCACTCAACCAACCCACAATCGAATTGCACAGAGACTAAACAGATGAACGAGCTTCAAGACCTGAAAGACCAACGCGACCAATTGCGCAGCGAGGCTGAAACGCTGCATGCCGAAATGCTGCCACTCGAAACGGTGCTGGAAAGCGACGACGCTATCGAACCGGATCGCAAGCGCGAACTGCGGGACAAGTACAACGAATTGAAAGGCAAATTCGACTCGCGCAATCTCAATGCCGATCTGTTGGACCGGCGAATCAATCGCCGAGAAAACCTCGCCAATTGCGATTCCCTGATGACGGGTTACATCGAGGCCATGGATAACTGGAAGGCTGATGAGCAGGAGCTAAACGAAAAGCGCCACAGCCTGAGTACCCGCCTGGAACAGATCCAACAACAGGCGGTGGAGGATATGACCAAAGCCCGTCAGGCCGAAACGGACGCTGCCACTGCGTACGCGCAGGCCGTTGCGTGGGGTGACACCGAAGGCGAGAAAACTGCCAACGCCGACGCACAAAAGGCCGCGAAGAACCTGACAACCGCCGCTGAACATAACCGTCGGCAACTCTTGATCATAGCCGCGTTGGAGCAGGAGTTGCTCACCGTAGATAAATACATCTCAGAAGCACAGGTAAAGCATAAAGATATTGAGCGCACGGCTCTGTTGCTTTCGCACACGGTACTCGAAGAAAAATGGAATGAAGCCGCTAAAGCGTTGTTCGAGGCGGGCGGAAAGCTATGGGCGAGTTACAACCTGCTTGGCCGAGACCAGATAGGGCTGATGAAGCTTGCCGTTCCTGAACAAGGTGAAAACTTTGGGAAGTGGACGTGGGAAGAGCTGTCAGGTCGCTCACGCCAATACCGCGCGCGGGACTTAATCCAGCTCGACAGCCTGCCGGTACCGCAGCAGCCCGAAGATATGAACAATCCAGAACAACGCAGGGATGAACGTAATGAACAAACCAATACAGAACAGCGCGAGCTGGTCTGACACGCTCAAAACTCGAAAGGCGCATCTCAATGCCCTGCTGAAGACCATCAACGCAGGGCCGGGCAAAACCAGTCCGATCCAAACACTAACCATCAACGCGATTAAATCGGAGATGGCGCATATTGAAAGCCAACTGAATCGCCGGAAATAGTGCTGAACTTGTATCCACCGCTACTATCCTAATAATCACGTACAGCCAGTCAGAACAAGGAAATGAAAATGTCCAAACTCTCAGAATACCGTCAGCTGGAAAAACACCTCGCTGAGCAGCTCCAGGCACTGGAGGCACTGAAAGGTGATGACGGACTGAAGAAAGAAATTGAGTTCGAAACGAAGCTGCGCAAGCTCCTCGAGCACTACGGGTTCAGCCTGAAGCACATCATCAACATTCTAGAGCCGCAAACCCCGGCGCGGCGCCAAGCCGCAGCTCCGGCCGTCAGCACACGCAAGCCACGCGAACTAAAGGTCTACAAAAATCCGAACACCGGGGAAGTCATCGAAACCAAGGGTGGGAATCACAAGGCGTTGAAAGAGTGGAAAGCTGAGCACGGCGCCGATGTAGTTGAGGGATGGCTGAAGAAATAAAATAGCTTCACCTGAAAAAGGGCCCAGACGGGCCTTTTTTTTGTGCCTACGCTTAGAACAAAAAGGTCGACGTAATCTGATATGCCTTGTGTCGACCAAGTTTCACTACCGACGTTTTCTACGTGCGAAGTTAAATATCGCTTTGGGCTATAAGCAAACAGCAAACGCTCGATTGATCATTTCCTTGAACTATAATTGTCCAGACCATCGAATATCACAGCCATTAAATTACCCGAGCAAACCGGCTACGTATCGATTCCTTTTTTTTCTAACCAATGAAGAAATATATCTTTTTGTTTGCCATCAATAAAAAACCTAGCGACATCGTCCAGTCGTGATTCGAGTATAGTTTCGAAAGAGCGCGAGCAGCGTTTGTCGCGATGACCTAATGACAAGATATATTCTTCCCCTTTCGTTATATAATTACCATTACCAATAAATTCACATGTGCTGTGAGAAACAGCATCAATGCTGCATGCAAGTTGAGCTTGCCCCTGACGGCTCGACTCGTTCCAATTGAAACGCGGAGAGAACTGCAGCTTTGTCAATAACGTAATTATCTGATTAGCCCCATAATGTTGCTCATGCTGCCAATCACCAGTACTTCCAGCTGTTTTATACCAGCAAAACTCTTTAACTAACGAACCATCAAGGGGGTTCTTTATTACATTTACCGCGCCCTGCTTGAATGGACTATCGGCTAAAGTCGTCGAGTGTTCGTAAATAAAGTCATCAATAAATACTCTGCACCCTTTTCCAGACTTTTCCAAACCCACCGCACGAGTTACGGCGCCTCCTAAGATAAAATGGCCGATAGACCTATTGACTTTACTAGGCTCAACAATCTCACCGTAAGCGATCCCACCTCTAGACAGCAGTCCTAGACTTACGGAGCTCCACATAAATGATCGAGCCGCATCCAAAACAGCTACGACGTTCTCTGACCAAATATATGCGCAGTCAGAAAGCTGAGCGATTTTGACATCTTTATGAGAGGCATTGATTGATGCGAGGCAGGATCGAAACTCTGTCAGTAGCTGGCCACAAAATAGATTAGCGGAAGGAAGGGGTGAAGATGAAATCCCCCATACCTTAAAATCGTGTGCGCTGAGAGCGACTTGGTTTTGCGTTAATGCGCCAACTCCCAGCATATCTACAAAAAAAACTGCCCCTTGATATTGCCTCATATCGCACTCTCCAGCGCAAACTACGCAGACCAACTCATAAAGTTCGCCACTTAGATTTAACGAAACCCAACCCAATGCTTAAATCCAAGCTCAAAACTTAAATCACTTACAGAACTATACGATGGGATAGAGCCATAGAAAACACCAAAACAACTCACCACATAGATCAATAGTCGCTGAGCGTAAATAATAGCTTCAGGACTAGTAAGCACAGTATAGACAACACCAAGAAGAAAAATTGCAACAGACAAGTAGTTTATCAGCTTAAGCCTATTCACTGCCTTTTCAATCAGATTTAACAGTTTCTTCTTAGCTTCCTCGGCGCTGACTCTGACAGCATCTTCATTTTTAATTATTTCATATCTTTTAAGTGATCGCTGCACTTGATCCTTGAGCGCCCCATAAGCTTCGCAATGAATATTATTCGCCACAAAGGTCAAAAAACTCACACTGAGCAAGCCGGCACAAACAAATAGAAGTGAAAACAAATCTGCATTCTTTATTAGCGCTGCAATTGCGATCAACGCACCAGGAATTGCAAATGCTTTAGCCTGACTAGAAGATATTGAATCATTTATTTTTGAAATGTAATCCGTCGATTTTTCTTCGATCTCTGACAATAGCTTATTAACTGAAAATTTATGAAGATACACATCATAATTTTCATGATACTTTTTCTTTAGTCTAGCACCCTGTTTGAGCAACCATGCAGAAGTTGGCCCTGAGTGTTCCTCTTCCAATAACTCAGCGAGTGATGCCCTTAATACATCTCGCCTCTCTTTCTGATGCCCGTCCTCTATAGCAATTACTTCTGCCAAGCTAGCAATGTCTTTATCTTCTCCTAAACCTTTGAATCCCTCTAAAACCTGAGAAAAATCAATTCGACGAGGGTTCACTTCGTACATCTTCGCACCCTTCTCGGTGCTGATAAAAAAAACTAGTGTTGATTCTACCCCTTCGCTTCCTCCGTGATCCTTTAGTGAGGATAACAATGCTCGCCACTGAAAATAATATTTAATACTGCCGATAGCCTGACATTCAGGTTCTTGCCCGCTGAAAATCTTACCGTCGATAATGTAGAAGTTTTCGGGCAAATCTTTTCGAGCGAGTGAGTGCTGCCAAAAATCCATCATATTTGGATGGAATGGTGAATTGGCAGGCCAAGAATCGACACTTAAATTTAGCGACAGGTAGGAGTCTTCACCCGTTTTAGCAATAGACTGCTCACCCGTATAACCTAGATCACAGACAGCATTGTACAAGGCTTCCAGATGTTTTACGTCGGAGTACACTTCCAGATAACCATCATCTATCTGGAGCGTGGAAGCATCGAGCAACGAAGCTATCTGTCTCATTTAATTCTCAGTAGTTCCGATTGCCGAACGAATGTTTTCACGATCTTCAGGCGATAATGGGATCATAATGTATGTCAACTCTTCATCGACAATTACAGGCTTATTTGCACCCGAATAACCAATTGACTTAGCTTTGACAGAAACAGAGTAGTTATTCTGAAAATCCTTTATCTGGATTGACACTCCCTTGTTCAGTGCGTGCCTTGTAGCCTCGAATATTGAGTTAACTTGATGACCATTTTCGTTCGCATACTCCGAAAACTGCCCTACTGCAGCATGTCCATCCGGCAATTGCTTATCGATTATATGCTGGATATCTACCAAAGCGACTTGCTTGCCAATATTCTTCTCGATATGTTCGTAGACCTTCTCAGTTATTTTTTCTTGCACAGAGCTTTTTACAGCATTTGAAATTGAGAACTGTTTGATCGCTTCAAAAAGATTTGCAACGCTTTGCTTATTAGATACAGCGCTATCACACCCTAAAGCGGATTTAAAAAACTCTGACTTAGATCTACCTTCGATGAAGTGGAGATAAGCAGCCCCAGACTTCTCTGGGTAAATAGCTGAGAACAGCGTTAAATCGAACATGGCTGCCTGCCTCAGTGCATCAGTATCGATAGGCTGCAACCTCTTTGGCTCTAGGTTTTCTTCGTCAAATTCAAAAGCGCCTTTTTTATCCACCATTACTACCATCAGACGACCATAATCATCCTCGTCGCCAAACGTTTTATAATGAATAAAAACAAGATTTCCGCCCGAAAGAGACGCTCGCTCAGCCTCGTTAGCGAAACTTGTGAGCAGCCTCATCTCTGCTTTAGCAAAATCTCCGAACTCAAGATCGGCATCGATATACTTCTGCAGATTTTGTGGAGTCTGATTTGATGGGAGGCCAGAAAAATAGCTGTGAAATTTATTCTTCTTTCTAAACTTTTTTTCTACCTGCTCGATAAACTCTACAGTGGCAGGGTTTTTTAGGTTCCAGACTGTTCCCATTACGTACTTGAATGGCTTCCCTTGCAACTCTACATCTCGCTCTAACGAGGCAGTAATAGCTGCTACAATTTCAAAGCTAGGAGGAGAAGCTAAACCATCATCTATAGATTCAAGTTCACTTTGATTAACAGAAGTCGATAAAGTGTTCAAACTGTTACCCCCGCTTATTAGCCTGCAAGAATTCGACTCACAGGTCAGAAATTAAGACACGGGCATCGTTCGCAAACGCAACTGAAGGACATCCATGTCGGCATCTTTCTGTATACACCTCAAATGCATGATGGCCAAGCGGCACCAACGATTCCATTTAAGCTGTATGAATATACAGTATCTGCGTTTTTTTTCAACGTCAGCTCCCGGCAAGCGATGGTGCGCTTTTGGCCGCTCTCTGCCCCCTCTCGGCGGGTTGCGACAGGCGGGAGAAGGCCAAGAACCGGATGCTCAGTCAGGAGCACATCATTCTGAGTAGTCGCCTAACTCAGTTGCAGTGGAACGCGCCCTTCAACGCCAACAGGTCATCCGTCTCCCCCACCTGCCGCTGTCGCCAGCACTGCGCCCCAATCCGTGCCTGCACGTTATCACTCTAAATAAACGCAGAATTTTAGCGGGCGGGCAGCTTGCGGCACACTGTGGGCCAGGCACTTGAATCAGCCCTCTTTGAATGCCGACAGGCCGTTAGCAGCGCGCCATTCTTTCACTGTCTTAGTGACGCCCTCGGCAGAGTTGTCCGCACCGGGTTCTGGGTGAAAAATCAGATCGTAGCCATCTGGATGCCCCGCAAGCTTGCTGAACTGGTCAAGCAGTCCACCCAGCTCATCGTCAGTGCCGCCCTTGTTAACGACTCGAATGTTTTTGATGAAGGCGATGAATTCGACTTCGGTGAAATCAGAAATATCTTCCATGTTGTGCCTACTTTCTCTTGTGAAGGTCAATGTGGTTTCGTGGGGTATTCACCCTCAAGTTATCCGCGTCGTACACCGCCCCACCGTCTACGATTCGTTCGACATGGTGTATTTCGAACGTCACCCGTTTTCCTACCGAATCTCTGAATCGAACCGTAGGCGCATTACCAGTTAGCACACGCGCCTGATCGTCCTCGCTCAGTTGGCTAAGTAACTCCGGGTCGTTACTTACAGCTTTCCAGAAAGCCCGCCTGAAGCTATCGAACGTTCCGAAACTTTGGCCTCGCAATGCGTCCGCTATCCGCGTAGGGATTGGCGCACCAAGCCCGACACCAGCATCTGCGAGCCAGACCCCTGTTACATCTTCGCCCCTCCCTGTAGCTATCCCCGGCGCATGACGGGCACTGATAACGATGTACAGCGGCGAGATACCGGAGTCAGCCGGGAACACAAGGATGAAGTCTTTGTATTCATCGGGGTAGATCGGGCTGACGATGATGTTATCTGCCTGTTCCGTAGGCGGATAGATCCATATTTGGGGTGTTTGGGGTGCGCCCTCTAACGGTGGAATTCCTGAGGTGCTGGATGGGTCAATGGCTGGCGTCCAAATCAGCGTTACCCCGTTGCCAAAGTCTGCCACCTGCTGAGAACTTTGCTCAACGAATTGCACGACCGGAATCATCTCCCAGTCGGTGCGCTTCTGAGTGTTGTACCCGTATCCCTTCAAGGTGCCATCTGCTTGCTGTTCGACATGTATCCGAACGCGTGTGCGGCCTTCTTTTAGGGATTTGAGCTGTTCGTCTGTATACAGGCTGCTATCGCCCAGGCTCGACGGCCACATCATGGCGACAATACCTGCCAAAGTACCAGCAGCCACACCCGCAGTGAGTACCCCCGATCCACCAGCGGCCCCAGTTGCAGCAGTTTCAGTGGCTACAGCAGCACCAGCAGTGCACAAACCACCACAGGAGACAGTAGCGGCTGATGCGGTAGCCCCGCCTAAAAGA
This sequence comes from Pseudomonas sp. LBUM1669, assembly GCF_059695705.1. Classification (NCBI taxonomy): domain Bacteria; kingdom Pseudomonadati; phylum Pseudomonadota; class Gammaproteobacteria; order Pseudomonadales; family Pseudomonadaceae; genus Pseudomonas; species Pseudomonas sp. LBUM1669. The sequence continues at coordinate 5,204,844 of NZ_CP166784.1, forward strand.
AGCGTTCCCAGCGTTGCAGGTAGTGAACCGCTGATTTTCTTGAGTGGAATGTTTCCCTGTGCGTCCGTTTCACGGCCACCGAGAATGGCGAAATCACCGTAATTGCCTACCTTCTCGACAGGGATGAAGCCAGACGGTTTTTTGTGATCGATCACACCGTCAGGCAGATCGCAGCTCTTGGCGAACACACACCCCAAACTCTTTGGTTTGGGGTGGTCTTTGGTGGGAATGTCCTTGTACTCAGCCCAACGCTGGGCATGAGTGTCTACAGGTTCTACGCCGCTGTAGCGGTGGCCCTTGGGGGTGTTTGGCACGTAGCCGCTCAATCCTTGATTCCTTATCCGTGTAAGTGCAATTCCTTAGATTGCAAATGATACCCGGTACAGCTCGCTACCTTGAATACCGGCAGAAGGCCATAGGGATGCACAGATAACCTTCTCAGGGTTTATTGGACTAACCGTCGATCCGTGATGGGAGAACAGATCTCGTTTTTCTCGGTTGATCGATTGGCGGCATGGCAGCCGGTACAAGCTAAAAACGTTACACCTTTTGTAATTGTTACACCGAGAACCACAGGGGGCGCGAGCCAGTGTAACGCCTATTTTATCCAACAATATCAATAGGTTGAATAGAAAAGCTACACCTGTAACACCAGTTACACGTCGTTTTCTGTACATCCGCCCCGCCCCCCATCAGCAACGCGTTCCACCAGCGCAGATATTCCGGCAGGAGCCGGGGACCCTGAGCAAAAGAGACATATACGGGGTCGGAAACCCGCCGGACTTTGTTAGCGGACAGGTACCCAGCTTAGTGAACAGGTGAACCGGGTGAACACGCAGTTCACCAGTGAAATTGCACAAGATGATGGGAAGTCGCCGGGGACCCTGAGCATTTCTGAATGACACGGGGCACAAAACCCGCGCGATCTTGGCAGTGGCTGATTTTTCTACATTGGTTGACAGGTTGACTCGGTTGACGGCCTAAGGTGTCCAAAATCATCAACACAAAAGGCCATCGTTACCGGTGCGGTAACGATGGCCTTTTTTCACCAGAATTCTTTCGATTTCAATGGCTGAAATTTCAGTAACTTTGAAATCCTTCCACTAACGCAGTCCCGCGGGTTTCCGACCCCGTGTCCTTCAGATAGTCCCAGGGTCCCCGGCGGCTTTCTGGCGACTGATTGCTTTCTGCCATGCTGCAGCTAACCTCCATCACTGCTAGCCATCGCGATTTCCGCTAGTACGGCACACATGGTTAGAACTCTTGAGTCATTACCGATCCGACACACGGAAGCGAGGACTAGCAAATGCCATCATTTATCGTGAATAGAAACGTTCAAGCAAATGGCGACTACGAAGTGCACAACACGACGACTGGCTGTCAGTTCATGCCGTTGCCTGCCAATCAGGCATCGCTGGGAAGTCATACATCGTGCGCTGGTGCTGTAAGCGCCGCTCGAGCGGCTAACCCCACCCTAAGGATTAATGGTTGTTACTATTGCTGCAATCCTTGCCACACCAGCTAGATTCTCGACTACCGATAGGGGATTTTTAGCCTATATCTGAGATTGTGCGATCATAGGGCCAAGCAAGCTGTATCCCTACGTGTATCCCGAACCGTGAAATCTGGCTGTAGGCCACGGATTACATGGAAGACTACAGTCTCCCTCGGGCACCAAAATTAAGAAAGGTCTTGCTTTGCAAGGCCTTTTTTTTCGTCTGCGATAAAGTGGCTGACGCCCTGCCGACCTGTAGGAGCCGGCTTGCTGGCGATGCTTTTTGATTTCTCGCATCCTCGGTCGGTACGCCCCCTCTCAAGGATTCACCCCCATGGAATTGCTGCTGGAAACTGTTGCTCTGTTCTGTCTCAAGCTGGCTTATGAGACGGAGGGGTTGAGTCCGATTCTGCGGGATGATCCGATCATGAGCGATTACGAGCGGGAGGTATTTGGGTTGCTGGTGCGCCGGGGTGATGTCGAGGGGATTCAGTTTCGAGTGGCGCACTGCATTGGTTTGGCGCTGGAGGCTATAGGTGGTATTGACACGCCGCTTGGGCGTGAACTGCATAGGTTGTCTGCTGATTTCAGCAATACGCAGAAAATGGAGCAGCTTGAAGCGCCAGTCATTGCGCTTAAGGACTATTTGAAAGACATTCAGTGAATGATGATCCAACGTGCACACCAGGCGTTTCCGTCTTGTCTTGAACAAGAGGCGAAGGCTCTCGACCAGGTTGTGGGCCAGCTCCATCAGGCGCGCGTGGCAATGCATCGATTCATAGAGGTCAGAGTCGGCGAGGAGGAATTGGCCATCCCCTACCGGATTTATCACCAAGGTGATGAGGATATCTTTGTCCACCTGACTGAAACCCAGAGCATTTTGTACTCGTGTCTTCTGACACGGCACCACGATGGTCATGTGCGTCAACGTCATCTGGAACGCATTCTATCAGTGCATGAGCCCTGGATTGTCCCGTTCGTAATCCAGTTGACGGGCGAGTACGTCATCCAGATTCTCGAAACTGCTGAAACGCATCTGCCCACGCTCGATTCGGCGCTTTACGGTCGTTTCATTCGAGACAATCAGGCGTACTTTCAGACGACGCAAGCACGCATGATCAGTTACTGGGATTGCTACTACCGACGTCGGTACAAACACCAATCCGACTATGTCGGGTTTCGCTTGCTTGCAAAGCTTCGTGAGTTTTCCGAAAGCTGCTAGAACTGGACTCTTCGATAAGCGCCTTCAACCCCACCTTGTGGTAAAAACCGTAGGACTCGCCCGCCATGCGCTTTACCGTGAGCAGGTCTTTTAATATCGAAAAAATAATAAAACTGTGCACTTTTCTATTAAGAACAACCACATATAAACAGAAAAACCCGGTTCAGCACCGGGTTATATTCAGCACGACAATCATGCTACTAGCTTTAATCGCTCACCAATTGAACTGATCAGATCTTGAGGTAAAGTATCAAGCACCTTACTAATAGCATTGGATGACAATCCTGCGCTGGACAGGCAAAGAGTAACGTCCGCTACTGCTTTCGCTATAGCTGCACTTCTGCACCACTGAACAGAAAACTTACTCGAGCCGATACGTTGCTCAACTCTAACCAGATATCTTTCCATGCTATACGTGTAGCGCATACAAATTTTCTGAGAGCAGTCTTCTAAGCTCTCTTCATAAGAGAGATCGAGAATCAAAACCGCCCCCCTCTTCTTCAAACTGTATTCCGTATACTCTACATCAAACAAATTATCAGCAAGATCGGAAGGCTGAACACCCCGAGTCAGATGCAGATCAAGCAAGCCTTGGACCGCTTTATCCAAAGAAACATTCATCGGAGCATACCTCTTAACTCTTCCACTATAGCTGGAACATACTCTAAAGCTTGCATTAAGGCCTTATTTTCCAAGACCTCACGCTTACCGAAGCGGGAGTATAGCTTGTGATTGATATAAATTACAAGCACACCATCATTAGGGGTGTCGAGCTTAATATAACTTACAAACTTTTTGAAAGTTTTACTTAGCTCCACCCCTTTATCTTCCAACCCACGATCGGATAGCAAGCTAGCGGACTCATCCTGAACTTTCTTCGCTAGTATCTTGCGAAGTTGTTGACGGGCTAGAGCAGGTCTTTTCTCAATCAAATTTGGATCAATATATTGCGATACTTCTTTGGTTTTTGCATCTACCAACACATCTTTCAAACGCTTGAGAGTTTCCTCATCAAAGTTACCTGCCTTTTGAATCTCTGTGAGCTGCGCCTCTGCCGCGTCGTTAATTTCTTGACGCTTTTGCTTAAACAGCAGATTGAAGTCTAAATCCTCCAAATAGGATTCGGCATTACCCGAGAAAATAGCCTCTGTTACGACTCCGCCTAATGAGCTATCACGCTCTACATAATCACGCTCTAAAAACTCGTACTCTCTAGTCCTCTGATGCTTAGCCCTATCTACTTCTTGCTGAAAGATACGCCACATCTCATCAAGACCAGTTTCCTGATGGTAGATGATCAAGGCATTATTATCGATTTCAAATGCACTGATCTCTTCGACAGGAATCGCTCGAAGAATACGCCCTACAATTTGTGCAAAGGCATTAATACTTCGGTAAGGTCGAAACAAAGCGAGAATGGTGAGATACTTGTGATCATAACCCTCCATCAACATATTCACAGAAACTACTACATCGACCTCGTGCGCATCAATTTTTCTGAACTCAGACAAAACATCAACTGATTCCATCTGACTATGCACAAGAGCTACGGACAAACCTAGTTCACCGTACCATTTCTTCAAGTCTTCAGCATGCGCAATACTGCATCCAACAGCCAGAATTTTATGTGGCACTTTAGGAGATTGCTTTTTGAGCTCCTTCAACTTCTCAATACTGTGATTAATTACATCCCTTGAACACTCCTCTGACAAAGCAACGCTCTTTTCCACCCACTCCTTATCCTTAAGCTCCAGCACTTCATCCCGAGTAAATTTTCGCCCAGGATAATCAGCAATAGTAAAGAACAGTGAGTGCGCGTTGACCGTCTCTTTCCTTAACCATTTTACATATTTATCTCTCATCACCTCTGAGAGTTGCGTTTCATGGATAAGAACACCAGGAAGCTCTTGATTATCGCCACGGTAGGGCGTCCCCGTTACAAAAAGTTTTTTTGCAGATCCGAAATATCCTAGCAACTGCTTCCAACTATCGGCTGGAGCGTGATGAGCCTCATCAATTATTATTAAATCAAAATAATCTGGAGGAACTGCATCAACCAGCGAATTCCCTCTACTATGCGTAAGCTGCTGAATATTTGAATACACTATATTACTATCATCCAGATGCTGCCTTAGCAGCCCCGCAGAATACTCAACCGTAACTGGCAAGTCTTGATGATTGAATAAAACGTCGAAATTAATCCAAAAATTATCATACAGTGCCTCCTGAGTCTTCCTAATACTATCCTTAGTAACTAGCCCAGGAGTAACAATGAGAACCCGCCCGCTACACGTACCAAAAGGAGCAATAGAAATAAGACCGCTTTTACCAGTGCCCGTAGGTAGGACTACCAAAGCCTCTTTATTCTCCGAAACACAAAAAAAAGATTTAATCTTTAGGTACGCTTCGATTTGTGGTGTGCGCAACCTGCTGTTGCCTTCGATATTCACAGCAGTATCAATAAAATAATTCATATTATTATCTAATCCCTGAATAGAACGCCCAAATAATGAAAATCTGAAAGGCTAGCGAAAATTCGTCAAGTGACTCATTTTTGCTCCTGCATCGCGCCCCCTTCCTGCGGCCTCACCATCAGGGTTGAGCCGTAAAAACTCAATAATGAGAATTAAACGCCAGCAACGGGATTATGCTTCCAGAGCCTAGCTCACAAGGACATGCTTGCCCAATTGTCCCTGATAATGTCGTTGTGAATACGCCCATGCATTGTCGATCCTTCGCTAAATAGAACGATACTGGAAGGTCGACAAATGGAAAATGTCAGAGGGATCCGAAATAGCCGTAGGGATATTTTCTTCGCAGCCTAAAGCTAATGAATTGCAGCAAAAGTTGCGCACAAGTCAGGAGCTTTCGAAGGTTGCGAGAAAAGGCTCGGCACGCTACCCTCCCACCGTCGCTGCCAATTCAGCGACCGGGTGTGGTAACCCGAGTTATTCAAGGCGCAACAGCGCCCCAGACACGTCATCAGGCGCTTTTTTTATGCCTGCGGCGTGAGTCATGGCGGCTGTGCGTGGGACGCCTTCGGGCGTGCCGGTTTCCTTGATTCCCGGTTTACCACCCTGCGCACAGCTGTCACCCATTCGTGTGGTAACGAATCTGGCAGCTCCATATATCAAGGAGTCTGATAATGCGCAGCATCAATCCGTACAAAATTTGGCTGTTCCCTCAACGCGACTCCCAGTTGCGTAATGTCCCACTGTCCACCCTCTCCCACCGCCTCTCCATCACCGGAGGTGGCCAATGACCGATCAATCCGAGCTGAAAACCATCGGCCTAACCCCCGCCCTTTACTGCGCGGATCAACCCCTCTTCCACGTCACTCGCGGCGTCCCCCTCGCCGATGCATTGGCCATGGCTTCTGACTTCCTGTTTCTCGCCAAGAAGCTGAACGAAGATGCCGCGTACGCCACAGACACCGACCGCCATGCCTGGGCTGCGCATTATTTGACGGCGATGAGTAAGGCGGTGGTTGATGATGCGGTGAAGGTGCTTGGGCGGGGGCGGGGTTCTGCGGCGGCGCCAGAGCGGGCGGGGGCGATGTCTGAAGGGTAGTGGTTGAAAAATGGGGAGTGGGGTGTTTGTGATGGCGGCGGTAGGTTCAGCTTTGATGTTGGCTGGGCTGGCGCTATCGCGAGCAGGCTCACTCCTACATTAGGTATGCGTTAGCCCCGAATTTTTCGGGGCTTTTTCGTGTTCAGGTCAAAGCACGTGTTGGGAGATCAGTTTTGAGATTTCTACCATGGATGTCCTGCCGGTGAATTCGAACTTCACTTTTCCCAACGACGAGAAGTAGATCTCCAGTTCTGAATCCAGATCAAACGTCCCGGACGTTTCCACCGAGTACGCCACGATGTTTTTGTAGGGCAGCGAGGTGAAGTCTTTTTTGCTGCCGGTGAGGCCCTGGACGTTGACGGCGATGATGCGTTTGTTGGTGAACACCACGCCGTCGCGCATGGATTTGTAGGCGTCGATGACCTGTTCCCCTTCCAGCAGCAGCGCGCTGACGCGTTCGGCGTATTCCTCGTTTTGCTTGAGTTTGAAGAAGCCTTTGTTGTTGAAATCAATCATCTGTCTTTCCCTGATTTTTAAATGAACATCGCGAGCATGGCTTCCTACCGCATTTCCCACTGCGCCGCCGCGCCCCCTACTCCACCTGATCGCTCACCCGCACAGCAGTCTCAATCGCCCGAATACTGATCGCCGCAAATATCGCGGTCATCAGCACCCCGTTAAACCCCAGCAAAATCGCCAGAATCCGCGAGACGGCCAGTTTGGGAACGAGTTCTCCATAACCGATGGTCAGGCCGGTCACGAATGCGAAGTAGATACCGTCAAATGGATTCCAGCCTTCCAGGTAGCTGATGATCAGGCCGAACAGCACGATAACAAACAGCAGAATGGAAAAAATCGGCCAGACAACGTGAAGGTAGAACCGCACTGCTTTGTAGAACTCTCGACGAACGTGCGCTGCATGAGTGGTGTTCATGTCTTGGCCCCTTTGGGGGTTAGCTTGACCGGCAATTGAATGCACGGCGTATATACACCCCATCAGCTTGGCACAAGCGAACTCGATGCTCCGCTCATCGCGCTCAAGGATTTTCTGAAAGATATTCACCTGACGAACGCCTTCGGCTGCGCTCTTCTAGACTCAATACAGAGTCGTAGAAAGAACCAAACACGTCGCTTTTGTGCAGATGAATCAAAGGCAGCGTGGCAAGCTGACTTTTATGCCCTTATAAAGGTGCGGCAAAGACCGCGCCGGGCACAACAAGATGCCCGCCAAGGGTGCCCTGGCCAACGGCCTGAAATTGCCACGATACCGTGACGTGGTGTGAGTGCCGCAGCCGACACTTTCGGACGACCGACAACCATCTGGTTTGTCCGTGACCGTGAGGATTGCTGAATGCCTGATGAGATGTTGCACCTGCCCATGGTCAACAGCGTGCTGGAGCGCCATAAGGCCTCTGCGGGTGCACTGTTGCCCATCCTTCATGAGATTCAGGCGGGCATCGGTTACATCCCCGATGCCGCCATCCCCGAGATTGCCCACGCGCTCAATCAGAGTCAGGCCGAGGTTCGCGGGGTGATCAGCTTTTACCATGACTTCCGTACCGCGCCTCCAGCCCGGCATATCCTGCGTCTGTGCCGGGCGGAGTCGTGCAAGAGCCGCGGTTCAGAGCAGCTGGCCGCGCAATTGCGCGAACGTCTGCAACTGGACGATCACGGCAGCAGCGCCGATGGCAGCATCAGTTTGCGCCCGGTGTATTGCCTCGGGGCTTGTGCTTGCTCGCCGGCTCTGGAACTTGATGGTCAGGTGCATGCGCGGCTCAGTGCCGAGCGTCTCGATGCGTTGCTCGACGCTTGCCGGGAGGACGTATGAGCCTCTATCTATCCTGTGATTCGCTGGCCCGTGCCGTGGGTGCCGATGCGGTGGCGTCTGCCCTTGCCAGCCAGGACCTGCAACGCACCAGTTCTCGTGGCCTGTATTGGCTGGAACCCTTGCTGGAAGTGGACACCCCGCAAGGTCGGATCGGCTTTGGGCCGTTGACCACTGCCGATGTGCCGTCCGTGCTTGATGCGCTGCACGGTGATCCGTCCTCGCACCCACTGGCCTTGGGCCTGGTGGAAGAATTGCCTTATCTGAAGACCCAACAACGCCTGCTGTTCGCCCGCGCCGGCATCACCCGGCCGCTGTCGCTGGACGATTACCGGGCCCATGGCGGTTTCGAGGGTTTAACGAGGGCCGTGGCCGTTGGCGGTGAGCAAACCGCGACGGAGGTGTTCGATTCAGGCCTGCGTGGCCGTGGCGGCGCGGCGTTCCCCGCCGGGATCAAATGGCGCACGGTTCGCGCCACCCAGGCGGCGCAGAAATACATTGTGTGCAACGCCGACGAAGGCGACTCCGGCACCTTCGCCGACCGCATGCTGATGGAAGGCGACCCGTTCCTGCTGATCGAAGGCATGGCGATTGCCGGCATCACCGTCGGCGCCAGTTACGGCTACATCTATGTGCGCTCGGAATATCCACAGGCCGTCGCCACGCTGAACGAGGCGCTGGAGATTGCCCGGTCCAACGGTTACCTCGGCGCCAATGTCGGCGGCAGCGGCTTGGCCTTCGATATGGAAGTGCGCGTCGGTGCAGGCGCGTACATCTGCGGTGAAGAAACCGCGTTGCTGGACTCACTCGAAGGCAAGCGCGGGATCGTCCGCGCCAAGCCGCCGATCCCCGCATTGAAGGGGCTGTTCGGCCAACCGACGCTGGTGCACAACGTGCTGACTCTGGCCTCGGTGCCGCTGATTCTGGCCAAGGGTGCGCAGTTCTATCGCGATTACGGTATGGGCCGTTCCCTCGGCACGATGCCTTTCCAATTGGCGGGCAATATTCGTCACGGCGGTCTGGTGGAACGGGCCTTTGGCCTGACCCTGCGCGAACTGGTGGAAGACTACGGCGGCGGTACCGCCAGTGGCCGGCCGCTGAAAGCCGCGCAGGTCGGCGGTCCGCTCGGCGCTTGGGTGCCGCCGTCGCAATTCGACACGCCGCTGGATTACGAGACCTTCGCCGGCATTGGCGCGATGCTGGGTCACGGTGGCGTGGTGGTCGCGGACGACAGCCTGGACATGGCGCAAATGGCGCGTTTCGCCCTGCAGTTCTGTGCCGAGGAATCCTGCGGCAAATGCACGCCTTGCCGTATCGGCTCGACCCGGGGCGTTGAGGTGATTGACCGTCTGTTGGCCGCGCCGGACCAGAGCGGTCGCGATGAGCAGGCGATCATCCTCAAGGACCTGTGCGACACGATGCAATACGGTTCGCTGTGCGCGTTGGGCGGCATGGCCCCGTTTCCGGTGGTCAGCGCCCTCAAGTACTTCCCCGCCGACTTCGGTCTGCAAGCCTCGGAGGCCGACCAATGATCACCCTCTTCGACCCGAACACCGACATTGATCTGGGCACCCCGGCCCGCGACAGCGACGTACAGGTCACGCTGAACATCGACGGCCGCAGCATCAGCGTGCCCGAAGGCACTTCGGTGATGCGCGCCGCCGCGCTGCTCGGCACCACCATTCCGAAACTGTGTGCCACCGACAGCCTCGAAGCCTTCGGCTCGTGCCGCATGTGCCTGGTGGAGATCGACGGCATGCGCGGTTACCCGGCGTCCTGCACCACGCCGGTCACCGAAGGCATGAGCGTGCACACCCAGACGCCGAAGCTCGCGACCCTGCGGCGCAATGTCATGGAGTTGTACATCTCCGATCACCCACTGGACTGCCTGACTTGCTCGGCCAACGGCAACTGCGAACTGCAAACCGTCGCCGGCCAGGTCGGCCTGCGTGAAGTGCGTTACGGCTATGAAGGCGAGAACCATCTGGCTGACGTGAAGGACACCTCCAACCCCTACTTCGACTACGACCCGAGCAAGTGCATCGTCTGCAACCGCTGCGTGCGCGCCTGCGAAGAAACCCAGGGCACGTTTGCCCTGACCATCACCGGGCGCGGGTTTGAATCCCGGGTCGCGGCGGCCGGTGGCGATAACTTCCTCGATTCGGAATGCGTGTCCTGCGGTGCCTGTGTGCAGGCCTGCCCTACCGCGACCCTGATGGAAAAAAGCGTGGTGGAACTGGGTCAGCCTGAGCGCAGCGTGATCACCACTTGCGCTTATTGCGGCGTGGGTTGCTCGTTCCGTGCCGAGATGAAAGGCGACCAACTGGTGCGCATGGTTCCCGACAAGAACGGCCAGGCCAACCACGGCCATTCCTGCGTCAAAGGGCGTTTCGCCTGGGGTTATGCCACCCACCCGGACCGCATCACCAAACCGATGATCCGCCAGCACATCAACGACCCGTGGCAGGAAGTCAGCTGGGATGAAGCGGTGACCTACGCCGCCAGCGAATTCCGCCGGCTGCAGCAAAAATATGGCCGCGACTCCATCGGTGGCATCACCTCCAGTCGCTGCACCAACGAAGAAACCTACCTGGTACAAAAACTGGTGCGCGCCGCGTTCGGCAACAACAACGTCGACACCTGTGCACGGGTCTGTCACTCGCCGACCGGTTATGGCCTGAAACAGACACTGGGCGAATCTGCCGGCACCCAGAGCTTCGATTCGGTGATGCAGGCCGACGTGATCCTGGTGATGGGCGCCAACCCCAGCGACGCCCACCCGGTGTTCGCCTCCCAACTCAAACGCCGCCTGCGTGAAGGTGCGCGACTGATCGTCATCGACCCACGCCGTATTGATCTGGTGGACTCGGTGCATGCCCGCGCCGAACTGCACCTGGCCCTGCGCCCGGGCACCAACGTCGCCATGCTCAATGCGTTGGCCCACGTTATCGTCACCGAAGGCTTGCTCGACCAGGCCTTTATCGACGCCCGTTGCGAGGGCAGCGATTTCGCCCGCTGGAGCGAGTTCGTCAGCCGTGCGGAACACTCGCCGGAAGTGCTCGGCGACATTTGCGGCGTAGACGCTGCCGACATCCGTGCCGCCGCCCGTCTGTACGCGGGCGCCGGCAATGCGGCGATCTACTACGGCCTGGGCATCACCGAACACAGTCAGGGCAGCACTGCGGTCATGGGCATCGCCAACCTCGCCATGGCCACCGGCAACATCGGCCGCGAAGGTGTGGGCGTGAACCCGCTGCGTGGGCAGAACAACGTCCAGGGCTCCTGCGACATGGGTTCCTTCCCCCACGAATTGCCCGGCTACCGGCACATCTCCAACGAAGTGGTACGGGCGCAGTTCGAACAGGCCTGGAACGTCACCTTGCAACCCGACCCGGGCCTGCGTATCCCGAATATGTTCGAGTCGGCCCTGGCCGGCAGCTTCAAGGGCTTGTATTGCCAGGGCGAAGACATCGCCCAGAGCGACCCGAATACCCAGCACGTCACCGCGGCGCTGTCGGCCATGGAGTGCGTGGTGGTGCAGGACATTTTCCTCAACGAAACCGCCAGGTTCGCTCACGTGTTCCTGCCGGGCAGTTCGTTCCTGGAAAAAGACGGCACCTTCACCAACGCCGAGCGGCGCATCTCGCGAGTGCGCAAGGTCATGGAGCCTTTGGGCGGCAAGGCTGACTGGGAAGGCACGGTGGCCTTGGCCAACGCCTTGGGCTACCCGATGAACTACAAACATCCGTCAGAAATCATGGACGAAATCGCCAGCCTGACGCCGACCTTCACCAACGTCAGCTACGCCGCACTGGACAGCCACGGCAGCCTGCAATGGCCGTGCAACGCCGCGGCGCCGGACGGCACGCCGACCATGCACATCGAGGAATTCGTGCGCGGCAAAGGGCGCTTCATGCTCACCGGGTACGTGCCCACCGAGGAGAAGGTCAACAATCGTTACCCGCTGCTGCTGACCACCGGGCGCATCCTCAGTCAGTACAACGTCGGTGCTCAGACCCGGCGAACCGAAAACGTCGCCTGGCACGACGAGGACCGCCTGGAAATCCACCCGACCGATGCCGAGAGCCGTGGCATCAACGAAGGCGACTGGGTCGGTATCGGCAGCCGCGCCGGCCAGACCGTGCTGCGTGCGCGGGTCACTGAACGGGTCGCGCCGGGCGTGGTGTACACCACCTTCCACTTCCCGGAATCGGGGGCCAACGTGATCACCACCGACAACTCCGACTGGGCCACCAACTGTCCGGAGTACAAGGTCACCGCCGTGGAAGTCAGCCGCGTCTACCACCCTTCCGAGTGGCAAAAACGCTATCAGGCCTTCAGTGATGAACAGGACCGTCTGCTCAAGGAACGCCGGCATGCCCGTGGCGCTAAAGCGGAGGTGCGCCGATGAGTACTGAGAACCTGATCAAGATGGTCAACCAGATCGCCCTGTATTTCGCCACCGAACCCGACCCGCAACAGGCCGTGCTCGGTGTGCGTAATCATCTGCAAATGTACTGGACGCCGGGCATGCGCAAAGAATTGCTGGCCTGGCAGACGGAGCATCAGGGGGCGGATTTGCATCCACTGGCGCAAGCGGCGGTCAGTGGCGCAGGTTGGGAGGCCTAAGCTCACACGAACTTGAGACTAGCTAAAAACCTGTGGGAGCGAGCCTGCTCGCGATGAGGCCAGTACATTCAGCATCAATATTGACTGAACTGACGCTATCGCGAGCAGGCTCGCTCCCACATGGGATGTGTGTGTTCAGAGTAGATGCTTGGAAATCAGTTTCGAAATTTCCACCATCGATGTCTTCCCGGTGAATTCAAACTTCACCTTTCCCAGCGATGAAAAATAAATCTCCAACTCGGAATCCAGGTCAAACGTCCCGGACGTTTCCACCGAGTACGCCACGATGTTTTTATACGGCAACGAGGTGAAGTCTTTCTTGCTGCCGGTGAGGCCCTGGACGTTGACCGCGATGATTCGCTTGTTGGTAAACACCACCCCGTCGCGCATGGATTTATAGGCGTCGATGACCTGCTCCCCTTCCAGCAGCAACGCAGTGACGCGTTCGGCGTATTCGTCGTTTTGCTTGAGTTTGAAGAAGCCTTTGTTGTTGAAATCAATCATCTGTCATTCCCTGTTTTTCAAATGAACGTCTAGGCCGGATGCACGGGCAACACCACCAACGCCTCCAGCCCGCCCTTCGACCGATTACGCAGTTTCAATTCCCCGCCATGCTCCAACACTATCGCCCGCGCCGCCGATAATCCCAAGCCCACACCGCCGGTGCTTTTGTTGCGCGATCCTTCCATGCGAAAGAACGGCACAAACACTTGTTCAAGGCTGGCCTCAGGAATACCCGGCCCACGGTCCAGTACTTTGATCCGCACTTCCCCAGCATCGGCAATCAGCTCAATCGCTGGCTCACTGCCGTACTTGATCGCGTTATCCAGCAGATTGGTCATCACCCGTTTAAGCCCCAACGGCCTCCCGAAATACACCCGCCGCAACGGCCCGACGTAGGCCATCTCAACCCCCTGATCCCGATAATCATCCAGCAAGGTTTGCAGCAGTTCAGCCAGATCAAACTGGGTCGCCGGTTCAAGCCGCGCATCATCCCGGAAGAACTCCAGCGCCGAGTTGATCATCGCCTGCATTTCATCCACATCACGAAACAGCCGCTGCTGTTGCTCGCTGTCTTCGATGAATTCCCCGCGCAAACGCATCCGCGTCAGGGGCGCGCGCAGGTCGTGGGAAATGGCGGCGAGCATTTGCGTGCGGTCGCGGATGAAGTGTTGCAGCTGAGCCTGCATGGCGTTGAAAGCGAGGATCGCCTGGCGGATTTCTTGAGGGCCTAGTGGCTCGATAGGCGGGGCGCGGAAGTCCACGCCGAAGCGTCGGGCGCCTTCGGCGAAGTGCTGCAAAGGAGTGGCGAGGCGGCGGGTGGCGATCAGTGTGACGAGGGTGGTTGAGATGAGTACCAGCAAGATGACGATCAGGTAGCGTGGCGTGTCGTCGAGGCCCCAATTGCGCGAGTGTGCGGCGAACATCAGCCAAGAGGCGTCCGGAAGCTCGATCAGCAGCGCGTAATGCGCGTCCGCCGAGTTTTCCGTCCAGTCAGCCGGCTCATAGACCTGAATACGACCGGCGAACTTAAGCAACGGATGCAGGATGGTCGAGCCGATTTCGGAATCCAGGTCCTCCACCGTTGGCAGATTGAGCTCACGTCGATCAAGGTGCCAACTGACGATGAAGCCCTTATCGCTGACGGCGTGCGCCAGTTGGCTGCGCAGTGGCGCCGGGGCGGCCTGGATGATGCGAGTGATGGCGGCCATTTTGTCCAGCAGCCCGGTTTCCGTCAGCGGCGGGCGCGCCCACACCCCGGCCAGTTGGATAAACAGTCCGTTGAGCGCCAGTGAAATAAGCATGGCCAGGATGATGGTCAAGGCGATCCAGCGCGCCACCGTGTCACGGCGAATCCGCTTCAACCAGCTCATCGCCGGGTCACGCTGGGGGTGAACAGATAACCGCCATTGCGCACCGTGCGAATCATCGCTGGGCGTTTGGTGTCGGATTCGAGTTTGCGCCGCAGGCGGCTGACTTGCACATCGATGCTGCGATCAAACGCGTCATGGCAATGCCCGCGCGCCAGGTCCAGCAACTGTTCGCGGGTGAGGATCCGCTGGGGATGTTCGACGAAGACCAGCAGCAAATCGAATTCGCCAGCCGAAAGCGGGATCATCACGTTGTCCGGCGAGCGCAGTTCACGGCGGGTGACGTCGAGGTGCCAGTCGGCGAAGTCGATCAGCGGCCGAGGGCGCTCCTGCACGACCGGGCGGCGTTCGTCCACGCGCCGCAGCACGGCGCGCACCCGGGCCAGCAGCTCGCGGGCGTCGAAGGGTTTGGTCAGGTAATCATCGGCGCCGAGTTCGAGGCCGACGACCCGGTCGCTGAGTTCGCCCATGGCGGTCAGCATGATCACCGGCATGGCATAGCGAATCCGCAGTTGCTGACACAGGATCAATCCGCTGTCCCCCGGCAACATCACGTCAAGAATGATCAGGTCCGGCGGCTGGCGCTCGATGGCCGCCCACAGCGACGCGCCGTCGGTGGCGACCTCGACGCTGTAGCCGTGCAGCACGAAGAATTTTTTCAGCAGATCGAGGACTTCAAGGTCGTCGTCCACAATTAAAAGGCTGTTCACCGAAGGTCACTTAAGGGGCCGAATGGAACCGCCATCTAAAACCATTCACGGCAGCGCGTCATATATTTCAATCCTGCAATAAAACATCAGCGCCGCAATAAAGCAGACATCTTTGTGCAAGGCCTGGGGCTCAGCCTCTCGGCGAATTCCTCCCGAGACTTGCGTCCATGTTGCCTTTCAAATGTGCTCCCTGGCTGACCCGCAACACGTCGATGGCCGTGCTGGCCGCCGGGTTGGCGGGTTGCAGCAGCCAACCGCCTGCGACCGCCACCGTGACTTGTGCCGAAATCAGCTATTCGGTGTACGACCCGGCGGAACCGTTCAACCGTGGTGTCTTCGCCTTCAATCGGGTAGCCGATGACTATGCCCTGGCGCCGGTCGCCCGTGGCTATCGCTACTTGCCGGACTTTTTCCAGATAGGTGTGCATAACTTTGTGGCGAACTTTGGCGAGCCCAAGGTCTTTATCAATGACCTGCTGCAAGGCAACCCGATGCGCTCGGTCAACACGTTGGGACGTTTCGCGCTCAACACCACGGTGGGTGTGGTGGGCTTGATCGATGTGTCCGGCATGGCCGGCATCCCGCGTCACGACGCAGATTTCGGCCAGACTTTCGGGGTGTGGGGCATCGGCAACGGTCCGATCGTCGAGCTGCCCTTGCTCGGCACCTCGAACAGCCGCGATGCGGCCGGGCGGGTGCTCGGTTTTGTGGTCGACCCGTTTGGCAGCAACAGCGATACCGTGGACACGCTGTCCACGATCAACACGGTCGGCGGCATCGTCGATGGTCGAGCAGAAGCGTTACCACTGACCGACAGCCTGGAAAAACTGCCGGATTACTACAGCGCCTTGCGCAACGTGGTCGCCGAGCATCGAGCCGCTTATGTGGCGGATGGCAAGCAAGGCTCAGCGCAAGCAACCAAACCTCAATGCGAAGGAGCACCCGCCGATGGTTTCTGAAAGCAATCATTTAACACTGCAACAGCGAGTGACACGGCACGACGGGGCTAATGTGCACTGCCGGGAAATCACCCTGCGCCTGTCACCGGACTGCCGCCAACTGGTGCTCAGCCGCTACACCGAACACTACGGCCCGGCGGTGGTGCGCTGGATCGAGCGCAGTCATACGGTGTCGCTGAGCGAGCTGTTTCGCTGGCTGGTGGCCAATGGGGAAACCAGTGTCATGAGAGCGGACAGCCTTTCGCGGCCTTGAGGGTCGCGCCTCTTGCTTCAACTCCAAGCCACTGATTTGCTATCGTGCACGCCGTCGCTTCACCTCAAAGAACAATGGACGCCATTGTTAACAAGGAAGAATGAATGGTACTCGTCGCAATGTTGGTGTTCTTGGCTGCATCAGCGGGAAGTTGGTTCTGGATCGTCAGGAACCGTGGCAGCTTCAATCTGTGGTTCGCCAACCTGGCAGGTGCTCTGGCCAGTTTCATGATCGGGGTTGTCGTGCTGATTTTTATTAGCCCCGATGATCCAGAAACGCGGGCGCCGGCCTACTTTCTTTATTCGTTCATGACGATCATCGGCGTCTTCATCGGCACCTGGCTCTTCGTAGCCGCCAGGTTCAAGCAGGATGAGTATCCGGTTGGCCGTCATTTGATTGCTGGAACCTGCAGTCTGGTGACGGCATTCCTCACGTTGGTGTTGTGGGCAGTGATCTTTCCGCCCAAATGACGACCACCCGGCGCTGCGTGACAGCTTCAGCTGCAAGCCAGTGGCTATCAGACATCCTGGGCGCTGGCTGCGCTATCATCGCGCGCTCTGTGCACCAAGAGTCTTGAACCTGCATGCCCATGTCTTCGCCATTCCCCGACAGTCATCGCTCTCTGCCACCGGTCCTCGCCGGCCCGCTGTTACGGCGTCTGGAGCCCTCCCGCCTGGTGCTCTGGCTGGTGGGAACCCGGGCCTTGTCGCTGACCTTGCGCCTGCAAGGTGTCGGCGACATTCGCCTCGATGCCGGGCAATGCACGGTCATCCCGGTGGGCAAGCATGCCTTCGTTCACCTGATCGATGTGCCGCTGGCGACCGCCCTGCCCTGCGACACCCTGATCGACTATGACCTGCTGATTGATGACGCATTGGAAGGCATCGCCGACTGGGCGCCTCATTTGCTGTACGGTGAAGCGCGTTGCCCGAATTTTGTCTTGCGTTCGCGCATCGATCAGTTGCTGCACGGTTCCTGCCGTAAACCTCACCACCCGGCAGCCGACGGTTTGCTGTGCGTGGATCGTTTTCTGGCGACAGCGCACTCCGCGACAGAGCGCCCGGCCTTGCTGATGATGAGCGGCGATCAGGTGTACGCCGACGATGTTGCCGGCCCGATGTTGCGAGCAATCCATGCCCTGATCACACAACTGGGGCTGTTCGAAGAACACCTCGAAGGCGCGGTGGTCAGCGACAGCGCCAAGCTCTACGAACACCCTGCCAGTTATTACCACCGTGCGGATTTGTTGCCGGCGCTTGAGAGTAACAAAACCTTGCGCGAGCGATTTTTCGGCGGGGCGCGCAAGCCGATTTTCACCAGCAACAGTGCCGACAACCATCTGGTGACATTCGCCGAAGTCATGGCCATGTACCTGCTGGTCTGGTCGCCGACACCCTGGACGCTGATCGCGCCACAACCACCGACGCTGACGCCCGAAAGACGCAAACGTTATGCCCTTGAACAGACGCGCATTGATGACTTCAAGGTGGGCCTGGGGGGTGTCGCGCGGGCGATGGCGCATCTGCCGTGCCTGATGATTTTTGACGACCATGACATTACCGATGACTGGAATCTGTCTGCGCAATGGGAAGAAACGGCCTACGGCCATCCGTTCTCCAAGCGCATCATCGGCAACGCGCTGCTCGCCTACATGCTGTGCCAGGGCTGGGGCAACAACCCGGATGCGTTCGGCGATGTGCTGGAAAAAGCCCGATTATTGAGTGCCACGGGGCACGACGATTATCTCGACAGCGACGTCCAGGACTCTCTGATCGATGAGTTGCTCGGCTTTCAACACTGGCATTACGTGCTTCCGACCACTCCGGCGCTGGTGGTCATCGACACCCGCACCCGACGCTGGCGCAGCGAGATGAATCTCAAGCAACCCTCGGGTCTGCTGGACTGGGAAGCCCTCAGCGAACTGCAACAGGAACTGCTCGATCACCCGTCGGCGATCATCGTTTCGCCGGCACCGATCTTCGGCGTCAAACTGATCGAAAGCGTGCAACGCGTCTTCAGCTGGTGCGGTTATCCCCTGCTGGTCGACGCAGAAAACTGGATGGCCCATCGCGGCGCCGCCCAGGTGATCCTGAACATTTTCCGACACTCGCGCACACCGGGTAACTACGTGGTGTTGTCGGGTGATGTGCATTATTCCTTCGTCTACGAAGTCCTGATCCGACACCGCAAGGCGGGGCCGAGGATCTGGCAGATCACCAGCAGCGGCATCAAAAACGAATTCCCGCCCGCGCTGCTCGAATGGTTCGACCGCCTCAACCGCTGGCTCTACTCGCCGCGCTCGCCGCTCAACTGGCTGACCAAACGCCGTCGCATGCGCATTATCCCGCACACTCCTGAACATGCGGAAGCGGGTGAACGGTTGTGGAATTCGGCAGGGATCGGCCAAGTGTTCTTCAATGAAAAGGGACAGCCGCAGGACATCTATCAGCACAACTCAAACGGTGCGCCGAAGACGCGGATGATTGCACCTGACAATGACGACTGAACGTGTGAGCCACCATGAACCTCACCCGAACCCTAATCATCGGCAACTCTGGCGCTGGCAAAAGTTGGCTGGCTAAACGACTGGCCGAACACCTTCATGCGCCGTGGACCGATCTTGATCGGGTTCACTGGGTGTCGGATGAATGCAGCATCGCCCGACCTCGCTCCGAAGCATTGGGCATGGCGCGCGTGCTGGCCGATGAAGAACGCTGGGTGATTGAGGGTGTTTACGGCTGGATCGTCAGCGAACTGATCCACCGTGCGACAGTGCTTGTCTGGCTGTGTGTTGAAGACCAAACGTGCGTCGCTAATATCCGTCAGCGAGAAAACAGGCGGGACGATGACGAGTTGCTGATCGCGTTGCTGGAATGGGCCGGCAGTTATCGTGTTCGCGAAGACTCCAGTGGGTTTTCCGCGCACCGGCAATTGTTTGAAGGGTTCAGCGGTTCAAAAATCAGACTCATAAATCGAAGTGAAATCACGGCCTTCGCGAACACCTTTCGTGACTCATCTCATAGCGTTTAAAAAAGGATAGGTATGTTTGCACGGAGCAAGTTGGTGCCCGAACTGATGGTCACCGACATCAAAAAAAGCCTGCATTTCTGGACCTCGTTAATCGGTTTCGAGATCGCTTACGAGCGCCCGGAAGCGGGTTTCGCCTACCTCGATAACAACGGCGTGCAAATCATGCTGGAGCAATACGCGCCGGACGAAGGCCAGTGGATGACCGGAGCATTGCAAGCGCCGTTTGGCCGGGGCATCAACTTTCAGATCACCGTTGATCTCGTCGAGCCGATACTCCAACGATTGGCGGATGCTGAATGGCCGTTGTTTCGTCCCTGTGCCGATGTCTGGTATCGCGCCGATACGGTGGAAGTTGGGCAACGTGAGTTTCTGGTACAGGATCCGGATGGGTATCTGGTTCGGTTGGTTGAAAGCTTGGGGGAGCGGGTGTGTTTGTCAGGCTGTTGAGGTCGCAACAACCATTACCCCGAGCAAGATCGTTCCCACGCTCCGCGTGGGAATACAGCCCGGGACGCTCCGCGTCCCAAAAGCGGACGCAGAGCGTCCATTGAGGCATTCCCACGCAGAGCGTGGGAACGATCACATCAGGCCGAGCTCACCGCCCGACAAACCCCTCTGACAATCATCTCCACTTCCCGCTCATCAATCGTCAGCGGTGGCAGCAGGCGGATGGTCTTGCCCCGTGTCACGTTGATCAGCAAGCCGTGGTCGCGTGCGGCGATCAGGGTCAGGTCGCGGATCGGTTGCTTGAGCTCGATGCCAATCATCAGGCCTTGGCCGCGAATCGCCAGGACGTTCGGGTCGTCTGACAGTTCGGCGCGCAGTCTTGTTAGCAGACGTTCGCCCTGAAGCCTGGCGTTTTCCAGCAGGCCTTGTTCTTCAATGATATCCAGCACCGTGCAGCCGACCCGGCACGCCAGCGGGTTGCCGCCGAAGGTGCTGCCATGGCTGCCGGGGGTGAACAGGTCGGCGGCTTTGCCCCGGGCCAGGCAGGCGCCGATGGGGATGCCGTTGCCCAGACCCTTGGCGAGGGTCATGACGTCCGGGACGATGCCTTCGTGCTGGAAGGCGAACCACTGGCCGGTACGACCGATGCCGGTCTGGATTTCGTCGAGCATCATCAGCCAGCCGCGCCGGTTGCACAGTTCGCGCACGGCTTTCAAATAGCCTGCAGGCGCCAACTGGACGCCGCTTTCACCCTGAATCGGTTCCATCAGAATGGCAACGATGCGCGGGCCATGGGCTTGCCGCACCTTTTCCAGCGCGTTGAGGTCGCCGAAAGGCACTTTGACAAAGTCGCCGGGCAATTCATTGAACCCCAGGCGCACGGCCGGGCCGTCGCTGGCGGATAACGTGCCCAGCGTCCGGCCATGGAAGGCGTTTTCCATGACCACTACCAGCGGTTGCTCGACGCCTTTGTGCCAGCCATAAAGCCGCGCAAGTTTCAGCGCGGTTTCATTGGCTTCGGCACCGGAGTTGTTGAAGAACGCCCGCTCCATTCCCGATAACTTCGTCAGCTTCTGCGCCAACCGCTGCTGCCAGTCGATGCTGTAGAGGTTGGATGTGTGCAACAGCAGCCCGGCCTGCTCGCTGATCGCCGACACGATTTTGGGATGAGAGTGGCCGACGTTGGTCACCGCCACACCCGCCACAGCATCCAGATACTCACGTCCCGCCTGATCCCAAAGTCGGGTGCCCAGTCCTTTGCTGAAACTCAGGGCCAGGGGTTGGTAAGTGGTCATCAGGCAAGCGGCGGTCATGACATCAAGCTCCATCAATTGTCGGTGTTTTTGCAGTATGGTTAGCCACCTGAGCTGGATAAACGCTGTAACACTTCAATCATCTTAAAGCTGAGCTTGATAATGGATTTATTCCAGGCAATGACGGTTTACGTCAGAGTGGTAGAAGCCGGCAGCATGACGGCCGCCGCACAGCAGTGCGAAATGTCCACCACCATGGTCGGCAACCACCTTCGCGCGCTGGAGCAACGTCTGGGTGTGCGTTTGTTGAACCGGACGACGCGGCGTCAGCGATTGACGGAATTCGGCTCCGCTTATTACCAGCGCTGTCTCGAGGTGCTGGGCCTGGTGGCCGATTCCGAACGCCTGGCCGAACAGAGCCAGGACACCCCGAGCGGGACCTTGCGCATCACGGCCCCGCTGACCTTCGGCACTGAAAAGCTTGCGCCGGCACTCAGCGAGTTCACCCTGCGTTACCCGCAAGTCAAACTGGACGTGGTGCTCACCAACGGGCGCCCCGACCTTCTCGAAAACGGTCTCGACGTGGCGTTTCGCCTGGGCGCTATTGAACCGTCCAACCTGATCGCCCGCCCGCTCATCGACTACACGCTGACCATGTGCGCCTCAAAGGCCTATCTGGCACGCCGAGGCACACCGGAAAAACCCGACGACCTGCAACACCACGACTGCTTGTCCTTTGCCTATCCGGTCGGCGATGACTGGCAATCCGTGGAAAAACAATGGCGCCTGAGCGGGCCGGAAGGCGAAGTCATGGTGGCCGTGAGGGGCCCGATGCTGATCAACAGCTCGGCCGGCCTGCATCAGGCCGCTCGAACCGGGATGGGCATCGTGATGTTGCCCGATGCGTTGGTCGAGCAGGATTTGCTCAACGGAAACCTGGTGGCGTTGATGCAGGACTATCGACTGCCGAGTCGGCCGATGCACCTGGTATACGCTCAGGATCGTTACCGCTTGCCGAAATTGCGTCGCTTCGTCGACTTCGCCATGCAGATGTGGGCCAAACACTAGCCGGGGCAATACACCATGCACTAATCTCCCCAACTGACGGGTCACTTTGATATCAGTGCGGCAGGGAGAGCGGTGATGGGTGAGGCATCAAATATCGAGCCGTTGAAATTCAATGTGTCGGATCTGAACGAAGACATGCTGCACACCATTCTGGAACTGGTCAGTGACGGCATTTGGGACTGGAACGCCAACACCGGGTTCGTCTACCGCAATCCCGGGTGGTACGTGATGCTCGGTTATGCGCCTCACTCCCTGGACAACACCGTATTTACTTGGGAAAACGTGATGCACCCCGACGATTACCCGCGGGTGATGGCGTTGTTTGATGCGTACCTGAATCAACACGCGCCGGGCTATCAAGCCGAGTACCGCTGCCGCAAGCAGGATGGCAGTTACACCTGGATCGAAGATCGCGGCTACGTGCTGGCACGCAATGCTGACGGATCGGTGGCACGGATGGTCGGCGCGCACCGCAGTATCGATGACAAGAAGCGTCTCTTCGAGGAGATGGAACGGCGCAATCAATCCCTTGAAGCCATCGTCGAAGAACGCACCCGGGAGTTGTCGCGGGTCAATCAGCAGCTGCAAATTCAACTGGAAGAAAATCGCAAACTGGCAGAAACCGATGCGCTGACATCGATCGCCAATCGCTATCGCCTGGAAAAAACCCTGCCCCAGGAATGCGAGCGTGCCCAGCGCTTTCGGCAGCCGCTGTCATTAATTGCCATGGACATCGATGACTTCAAGAACATCAACGATTACTACGGCCATGCGCTGGGAGACGCGGCGTTGGTGCAGGTCGTCGAGAGCGTGAAGCGTTGCGTGCGCGAAGGCGATCTACTGGCGCGCTGGGGCGGCGACGAGTTCATCCTCATCCTGCCCAATACCTCGCTGGCCGACGCCAGATCCTTCGCCGAAAAAATCCGCCAGGGCCTCGCAAGCCTGCCGCCTGTGGGCGAGTTTCAGGTGACCATGAGTTTGGGCGTGGTCGAGCGCTTTGAAGAAGAGCAACAGACCGGCCTTCTGGCCAGGGCCGATCAGGCGCTGTATAGGTCGAAGATCGCGGGTAAGAATGTGGTTTTCGGATGAGCACCGTCCTGCATGTCCGTGATGTACTGCCCTCGGAAGTGGAATCCGTGCGGCTTTTTCTTGAGCAGAACGGCTGGGCTCACCGCCTGGAATCAATCGACCATTTTGCGCAGTTGATCGCCAACTCCCAACGCACTGCGCTTGCCGTGAAGGACGCCCACATCGTTGGTTTCGCCCGTGGCATCACCGACGGCCTGTCCAACGGTTATCTGTCGATGGTTGTCGTGTCCGGGCGGCATCGACGTGAAGGCGTTGGTCGGGCACTGGTTGAGCATGTCATGGGTGAGAACACCGACATCACCTGGCTTCTGCGCGCGGGCCGTGAAGGCGCTGCGGAATTCTTTTCGCGCCTGGGCTTTGAACCGTCGAGCATCGCGATGGAGCGCCCGCGCAGGCGATAGCCAAAACGCCCTTCACATACCCGCCTTCACCAGCACCGGTTTATCCTGATACCGATCCGGATACAGCCGCTTCAGTCGCGCCACTTTCGGCAGGTCGTTGATGACGATGTATGGATACGTCGGGTGTTCGGTCAGAAAGTCCTGATGTTCCTCTTCCGCCGGGTAGAAACCGTTGTAGGTTTCCAGCTTGGTCACAATGGGTTTGTTGAACGAACGGGCGGCGTCGAGCTGGGCAATGTAGGCCTGGGCGACGCGCTGCTGTTCAGTGTTCGCCGGGAAAATCGCCGACCGATACTGCGTGCCGCTGTCGGGGCCCTGGCGGTTCAACTCGGTGGGGTTGTGCGCCACTGAGAAATAGATCTGCAGCAACGTGCCGTAACTGACCTGCGACGGATCGAAGGTGACCTCGACCGATTCCGCATGACCGGTATCGCCGTCGCTGACACGCTCATACCGAGCGGTGTTGGCTTCACCACCAGCGTAACCGGAGACGGCTTTTTTCACGCCTTTGACGTGCTGGAACACCCCTTGGACGCCCCAGAAACAACCGCCGGCGAAGACCGCGGTTTCGCTGTGGGCCTGGGTGGTTTCATCCAGGGCAGGCGGCGGGATGATGACCGCCTCTTCAGCAGCGCCGAAAGAAAACGCCGAGCATTGGCCGATGACGCCTGCAGCCGCCAAACCCAACAAGGTGCGGCGCCAGGTAACCGGGATTTTCATGAGTCTGACTCCTGAACAGATGATAGGGCGATCAACCGAACGTAAAGGCATACGCCGACACACCCGGATCTAGAAACTCGATGCTGAAGGTGCGGTCCGTCACTCCGCCGCTCTGGCGCACCAATTGATACAACCGTTGCTCGGTAACGCTGCCGCTGCCATCGGGGGCGACGTCGGTACCGTGGGCATCGCCGGGGGCTTTTCCGTCGATCAGCACCTTGAAGCGCACCGGTTTACCGTCTGCGCCGGGGCCCAGTACCAGATGCAGATCCCGAGCGTGGAAGCGGTAGACGATGCGACTGGCCGGCGCGCTTGAGGTCGCGCGTTCCGAGCCGACGTTCCATTGACCGTCCAGCCCCCAATCATTGAGTGCCAATTGCGCCGGCGTGCTGTACGCCGAGACCTTGTCTGGCACCAGACCTGTTTCCGGCACGAAGTGCTCTGCACGCTGGTAGCCGACATAGGTTTCCGGCGACTGGACTTCATTCATGTCCGGGGCCAGTTGAACCCCGGTGGCGTCGGCGTTGATCAACCCGTCGGCGACCTTTGTAGCGCCCGCTTCACGCAGCAGCTGCTGGATGACGCGCTCCGATTCGGCGTACTCGCCTTCACCGAAGTGGTGATAACGAATGCGCCCCTGCGCGTCGGCAAAATAGTGAGCCGGCCAGTACTCATTGTTGAAGGCACGCCAGATCTTGTAGTCGTTGTCGATCGCCACCGGGTAGGTGATACCCAGGTCTTTCATGGCTTTGGTGACATTGCCCACATCCCGCTCGAACGCGAATTCCGGCGCATGAACACCGATCACCACCAGACCCTGATCGCGGTACTTCTCGGCCCAGGCTTTGACATACGGCAAGGTGCGCAGGCAGTTGATGCAGGAGTAAGTCCAGAAATCCACCAGCACGACTTTGCCCTTCAGTGCCTGTGCGGTCAGTGGAGGCGAATTGAGCCACTGCACGGCGCCATCCAGCGGCGGCAGGTTGCCTTCAATCGGCAATGCCCCCGGCGCCTTCGCCGCCATTTTCATCGCCCCGCCAGCGGCCATCATCGCCCCGCTGTTGTTCGGTGACTTACCCGCCAACCGTCCCACCAACGCCTGCTCGATGCCGCCGGTGGACGCTGTCGAAACCCGCGCCAGAATCCCGGTATCCAGCCCGAGGGCAATCGCGGCCACACCGGCCAGCATCGCTGCGCCCAAACCTCGGCGTACCCATTCACCCGCGCCGATCGAGCGTTTCATTGCGGCGAATACTTTACCGCCCAGCAACAACGCCACTGCGAGGGACGTGGCGGCACCCGCGGCGTAAGCCAGCAACAGCAACGTGGTGGCGAGGCTTGCCCCTTGCAGTGCCGCCCCGGTCAGCAACAGGCCGAGAATCGGCCCGGCACACGGTGCCCAGAGCAAGCCCGTGGCGACGCCGATCAGGAACGAAGCGCCGGGACGCGGACGAGCATCGGCGCCCGCGGCTTCCGACAGTCGGCTGCCGGCCGCCACCAGTGGGCGTGTCAGGCGCTCGGCCAACCGAGGCAGCAGCAGCGTCAGCCCGAACAGTGCCACAAACAGCAACGCGAGCCAGCGACCGTACTGATTGACTTGCACCACCCAGCCGCCGCCCACCGCCGCCAACGAGGCGACGAGCGCGAAGGTCAGCGCCATCCCCGCCAACAGTGGCAAGCCACTTTTCATAAACGGCTGCCCGGTGCGAGCGAAGACAAAGGGCAATACCGGCAGAATGCACGGGCTGACAATCGTCAGCACACCACCGAGATAAGCGAGAACCAGAAGCCACATAGCATCGACCTGCATTAAATGAGTGAAAGGAAGTGCCCATGGGTCACGCCGCCTGGGGCTCGAAGGTCATCGCCAGCCCGTTCATGCAGTAACGCAATCCGGTGGGTTTGGGCCCGTCATCAAAGACATGGCCCAGATGGCCACCGCAACGTCGGCAGTGGACTGCTTCGCGCAGCACGCCGAAGGAACGGTCCTGACGGGTCGCCACCGCATTGTCCAGCGGCGCCCAGAAACTGGGCCAACCGGTGCGGCTATCGAACTTGGTGTCGGAAGAGAACAGCGGCAAGTTACAACCGGCACAGGCAAAAACACCCTCGCGATGCTCGTTGTTCAACGGGCTGCTGTAGGCCCGCTCGGTGCCCTCTTCCCGCAGGATTTCATACTGCTCGGCGCTGAGCATGGCGCGCCATTCGCTGTCGCTGTGCATCACCTCGAACACCTCCGACGCATTGGCGTCGCTGACCAGCGCAGTACGGGCGGCAAATTTTGGCAACACACCGATCACCAGGGCTGCAGCGCCCAGCCCGCCGCTCGCTACAAGAAACTGTCGCCGTGAAAACATGGCCATCTCCAAAATTCCAGGTGCCTGATAAGGAACACAGCCTAGGCTTGGGTTGATCGCCAAATCCTCACGGACAGTTAAACAATTCGTGATAACTCGCCCCGGGGAAAACCCGCACAATGTGCCCATTGCGCTACAAAGGATTGAGCTTTATGGAACAGAACAAACGTGTCCTGGTAGTCGAGGACGACCTGCACATCGCCGACCTTATCTGCCTTCATCTACGCGATGAGCAGTTCGAAGTGGTGCACTGCGCCGACGGTGATGAAGGCATGCGACTGCTGCAGCAAGGAAGCTGGGACGCACTGATCCTCGACCTGATGTTGCCCGGCGTCGACGGCCTGGAAATCTGCCGTCGGGCGCGGGCCATGGCCCGCTACACACCGATCATCATCACCAGCGCCCGCTCCAGCGAAATGCACCGGATCCTGGGGCTGGAACTCGGGGCCGACGATTACCTGGCCAAGCCTTTTTCCATGCTTGAACTGGTCGCCCGGGTCAAAGCCCTGCTGCGACGCGTCGACGCCATGGCCCGCAACCTGAAAATGGACGCCGGCAGCCTGATCACGAACGGCCTCTCCATCGACCCGATCACCCGCGACGTTTCTCTCGATGGTCGTCGCCTTGACCTCACGCCGCGGGAATTCGACCTGCTGTATTTCTTCGTCCGCCAGCCTGGCAAGGTGTTCTCGCGGATGGACCTGCTCAACGCGGTCTGGGGCTACAGCCACGAAGGCTACGAACACACGGTAAACACCCACATCAATCGTCTGCGGGCCAAGATCGAAGCCGATCCGGCACAACCCGCGCGCATCCTGACGGTGTGGGGTCGTGGCTATAAATTCGCAGCCAAGGAGGAGCAGCCATGAGGCTGACCCTGACTCAGCGCCTGTCCCTGGTGTTCGCCGTTCTGTTGCTGGTGTGCTGTGGCACCTCGGCCTGGATGCAAGTGCGCTCCAACAAAATGCACGAACTGGAGGTGGTTCAAGGGCTGTCACGTGATCTCGCCCAGCACATCGCCCGCGACACGGTGCTTATGGACACCAACGGCCTGATGCCCAATGCCGTGCGCGAATTGTTCAGCAAACTCATGCTGGTCAATCCCAGTGTCGAGGTCTATCTGCTTAATAACGAGGGGCACATCGTCGGCAGCGCCGCCCCCGAAGGCCGGATGCATCGGGAGCGGGTCGATCTGGCACCGATCCAGCGTTTGCTCAACGGCGAGGCGCTGCCGATTCTCGGCGACGACCCGCGCAGCGTCGACGGACGCAAGGTGTTCAGCGCCGCGCCGTTGCAGGTCAACGGCAAGCCTGAAGGTTACCTCTATGTGGTATTGCTCAGTGAAGAACACGACCGCTTCGCCGCACGCGGTGCCACCAGCGCCGCGCTCAATACGGCGCTGCTGTCCATCGGTCTGGTGGCGTTGTTGTGCCTGATCGCCGGCCTTGCCGCATTTGCCTTGATCACCCGACCGTTGCGTCGACTGACCGATCGAGTCAGCCAGTTCGACATCGACGGCGTCCCCTCCACCCCGCCCGCCTCGGACCCGGTAGAAAAAACGTCCAGTCCTGATGAAATAGCCGTACTCGACGCCGCTTTCCGCCAGATGCAAACCCGCCTCGGCGAACAATGGCGCTCGCTGACTCGCCAGGATCAGGAACGCCGCGAATTGGTGGCGAATATCTCCCACGACCTGCGCACACCGCTGGCCTCGCTGCACGGTTATCTGGAAACCCTGTCGCTCAAAGACACCACGCTGTCCCCCGCCGACCGCCGTCGCTATTTGGGCATCGCCCTGGATCAAAGCCGCAAGGTTGGTGGCCTGGCCCAATCGCTGCTCGAATTGGTGCGGCTGGAGCACGGTTTTGTGCAACCGGTGCTGGAGCGTTTCTCCCTGACCGATCTGGTGCAGGACATCTTCCAGAAATTCGAACTCACCGCCGAAGCGCGACAGATTGAACTCAAGGCCACCTTCGCGCCCAACGTCTCGGCCGCCTGCGCCGACCTGGGGCTGATCGAGCGCGTGCTGACCAACCTGTTCGACAACGCCTTGCGCGATACCCCGCAGGGTGGAGAAATCGAACTGAGCCTGCGCCCTCAAGGGCCTTTTATCGAAGTCACCGTCAGCGACACCGGCCCCGGCATCGCTCCCGAATTGCGCGAAGGTTTGTTTCTGCGCCCGTTCAACATCGGCGGTGCCCGGCGCGATGGCGGACTGGGGCTGCGCATCGTGCATCGGATCCTGCAATTGCACGGTCGCGAGATTCAGTTGATCGACGTTCCGGGGCGGGGGGCGACGTTCCGTTTCTCCTTGCCGGTGGATGAGCAAACGGCGGAAAAATGGGCTGTTCGCTCGATGAACCTGAATTCGATGGGGAAATCGCCCGGTTTCAGCGGTCACAGCTAAATAATGACCAACCGCCTGTTCATCCGTGACAACTCAAGTCAGGTCCAATAGATTAGGCGGCCTGAAAAGGCCCTGTGCTTTCTCGCCTAAACCCAAGTTAAAAGAAGTAGTGAAATTTCAATGTCCGATTCCAATACCGCTGAATCCGTAGTCACCTTGTCGTCCAAAGCGGAATACGAAAACTCCATCAATCTTTCACAGCATGTGCCACAGGCCAAGACCATCAGCGAGATGGTCCTGGACGCTTTTCAATCCACCCGGGAAAGCGACCAGATCCGCGAGTTGCGCGCTGCGATTCGCCAGGCGCATGACAGCTTCGACGACGATAAAGCCTATGAACTGATGGGCGAACTCAAACAACTGAAAGACGCTGAAGCGTCCGACATTGCTGCGCTGGAAGACCTGAGCAGCAAGTTCCCGATCAGCCGTATTCTTTCCAGTTTCAAGGACGACCCGGCTTTTCAGGAAATCGTCTATGGTCTGGCATTGAAGGTGCTGAACCAGACTCACCAGGCCATCAGCAACCCAAGCACCGGCAAGAGCAAAGTCGCTCGCGCCAAGAAAGACCTCGAAGTATTCACCATCAGCAAGGATGGCGAGAGCGTCACGCTGCCGCTGCGCACGCCACGTGCGAGCCTGAACGTTGATCGCAAAGCGCTGGAGTTCCTCGGTTTCACTTTCTTGGGCGAAGGTGACGACGCGACAATTGAAAACGAAACGTTCCTGGACAACACCGGGGCTGAACAATCGGTCAATCGCAAGAACATCATCACTGCCATTCAACAACAAACCGCGTTCGACGGTTACAGCATCGCAGCGCAGTAACTCAATTCACCAGAAAGCCCCGCTTCCGGGGCGTAATGCCGTTTACTTGAGCGCGAGCCTGCATTTGTGGCGAGGGAGCTTGCTCCCGCTGGGCTGCGCAGCAGTCCCTTTTTTGGGGTCGCTTCGCGACCCAGCGGGAGCAAGCTCCCTCGCCACAGATATGGTGTTGCGTTTGAGTGAACAGCATCGAGCCCCGGAAGCGGGGCTTTTTATTGCCCGAAAGAATCACCGCGAAGACGGATGCAGGGCCGCGATCATGTCCACTTCTATCGGCGCGTTTTTTGGCAACTGGTAAACACCGACGGTCGTTCGGGTGTGTTTACCAGCCTCCCCCAACACATGCGTGAAGACGTCTGACGCGCCGTTGGCAACTTCACTGAGGTCCACAAAATCGAACGTGGATTTCACATAGACCGTGATGCGCAGCAATGCCTTGAGGTTATCCAGCGTACCGATGGCCTCACGGATCAGGGCAAGCCCGCGTATCGCGCTGATACCGGCAGCCTCTTGGGCATCGGCCAGGTTGAGTTCCAGCCCCACCCGACCGGGGTATTGGATTTTGCCGTTCATTCGCGGCACCAGCCCACTGACATAAAGTTCGTCATCGTGCCGAATCAGCGGCGCGTAATGCCCGCCGGCAGAGTTCTCGTCGTAGATATCAAAGCCGAGTTCTCTCGCCATCGCGAGGAAGCGCTCGTCGCGACTCATTTGATTACCCATTAACCGAACCCTCTTAATCAATCATGCACACGCGTAAACGATGGTAGAGACAGATGCGTGTCTTGATCAGGGCAACTTCGTATAAGATCCAACAAACTTTACTGCCAGGGAGACCAGTAAAATGCAGCGCGCCGTCATCGCCGCCATCGAGTTCCAGCCCGGAGTGCCGCTGGTGCAGCAAATCGTCGATCAGCTGACCGTCGCCATCAACCAGGGTGGCCTGCCTAACGGGGCCAAGTTGCCGCCGATTCGCGAACTGTCCGAGTTGATGAACGTCGGTAAGTCCACGGTGGTCGACGCCCTCGACCGCTTGCGGGCCAAGGGACTGGTGGTTTCGCGCCAGGGTTCGGGGCATTACATTCACCGCCCTGGCATCCAGCCCCAACCTGCCGCTGGCCCGGATCTACAACCCCAAGACACACTCAGCCGGGTCCGCCGCGCCTTGCTGCTGGACAACGGCGCGCTGCGCCCCGGCTGCGGATTTCTGCCCGCCTCGTGGCTGCCTGCCGATGAATTGCTCAAAGCCGTGCGCACCACCCTTCGCGCGACCGCGCTGCGCATGGGCGAATACGGTGAGGTCGGCGGTTACCTCCCGTTGCGCGAGGCGTTGCGGGTTAAGCTGTCGACCGTTGGCATCGAGGTG
This sequence comes from Pseudomonas sp. LBUM1669, assembly GCF_059695705.1. Lineage (NCBI taxonomy): Bacteria > Pseudomonadati > Pseudomonadota > Gammaproteobacteria > Pseudomonadales > Pseudomonadaceae > Pseudomonas > Pseudomonas sp. LBUM1669. The sequence continues at coordinate 5,236,338 of NZ_CP166784.1, forward strand.
CCGGTGGAGCAGATCATCACCACCGCCAACACCGTGCAGGCCATCGACCTGCTGATGCGCCTGTTGATAAAGCCCGGCGACACCGTACTGCTCGACGATCCGTGTTACTTCAATATGCACACCAATCTGGCGCTGCACGGCGCCAAGGTCATCACCATCGCCCGGGATTGCGACGGGCTGGACCTAGAGGCGTTCGAGCAATTGCTGATCGCCCATCGCCCCGTGCTGTACATGACCAACAGCACGCTGCACAACCCGACCGGGCACTCGTTCTCCGCCGCCCAGGTGTATCGCTTGCTGGAGCTGAGTCACCGTTACGGCGTCCACATCCTCGAAGATGATTTGTATGGCGACATCCAGCAAAGACGCACCCCGCGCCTGGCCGCCAGCGGTCTGGACAATGTCAGTTACGTGTCCGGCTTCTCCAAGACCCTGACCGCCAACAGCCGGGTCAGCTTTGCCGTGTTATCGCCGCAACTGGCCGCACGAATCATCACCTTGAAAATGGCCTGCGGTGGCGTCACCTCGGAACTGGCGGAGCAGATCACCTGCACCCTGCTCAGTAACGGCAGCTACGCCAAACACACCCGGCGCACTGTTGATCGCCTGTATGAATCGAGCAGTCGCGTGACGAGATGGCTGGTCGAGGCTGGATGCTCGGTGTCATCGATACCGGGCGAAGGGCTGTTTATCTGGACTCGGTTGCCCGAAGGACTGCACGCCGAAACCCTGGCCATCAAAGGCCTCGAAAACGACCTGGTGCTGGCGCCGGGCACCTTGCTGAGTAAAGCCGCCGATGCCAGCAGCTTTCTGCGTTTCAACGTCGCGCATAGCGATAGCCTGCAGGTGCGCGAGCGGTTTTTCAGGCTGCTCGAACGCTGAGGTTTCCTGATGCACCGAGGGGCGGCCTTCGCAAGCAAGCCCGCTCCCACAGGGTCCAGCGTCGTGCTCGAAAATGGCGGCAACGCCGATCCTATGTGGGAGCGAGCCTGCTCGCGATTGGGGCAACACGGTCCAACAGAAAGCTGGCCAACAAAAAGCCCCGCCGCTTCTCTCGAAGGGCGGGGCTTTTATTTACAGCATCCGACGCTTAAGGCGCGTACGTCAGCAACAACTCGCTTGGCACTTTGAAGTCCAGCGACATCATCACGCTCAACGCGGTAATGGTGAAGATCGAGAACACGAACAGCTTGCGTGCCCAGACCGTGTCATCCACTGCCTTGTAGCCGGTCCAGGCCATGTACAACCAGTACATGCCCATGGCGGCGGCGACGGCGAGGTAGCTCATGCCGGCGTAGCCGCTGAAGGTCAGCATCAAGGTCGCCACGAGGAACGCCAGGATGTAGAGCAGGATGTGCCTCTTGGCCACCTGGATTCCGCGCTTCACGGGCAACACCGGAATCGATGCGGCCCGGTAATCGTTGAAGCGGAAGATCGCGATGGCGTAGGAATGCGGCATCTGCCACAGGCTGAACATCACCAGCAACGTCAGTGCGGCCATGTCAAAGCTGTTGGTCACGGCCACGTAGCCAATCACCGGCGGCATCGCGCCGGACAGACTGCCCACCAGCGTGCCGTGAACCGACTTGCGCTTGAGGTAAAGGCTGTAGAAACCGACGTAGATGACGAAACCGATCACCGCGAACAGCGCGGCCAGTGGGTTCGCCACTTTGTACAACAACGCAACGCCGGCCACACCGAGGACGGTCGCGAAGATCAGCGCCAGTTTCAGGGAGATCAAGCCCTGGACCAGTACGCGGTTCTTGGTGCGTTCCATCTTCAGGTCGATGTCGCGGTCGATGCAGTTGTTGAACACGCAACCGGAAGCCACCACCAGGGACGTGCCGATCATTGCAGCCAGGAAGATGGCCAGATCGACATGCCCTTTGGAGGCCAGGAAAAATCCGCCTGCCACTGAAAGCACGTTACCGAAAATGATCCCCGGTTTGGTGATTTGGATAAAGTGCTTCAAGGACATCCGGATTTACCTCACTGCGCCATCATGTTGGTGTGGATGCTGAACATGATCCACAGCGACAGGCCTACCAACAGGACGATGACCAGCGCTGCGAAGACAAACGCGATCACGTTGCTACGCTGGGCGGCGGAGCGGTCCAGGTGGAGGAAGTACACTAGGTGAACAAGCACCTGGATCACTGCAAAGATCAGTACGATCCACAGGGTCATGGCTTTCGGCAGCGACGGGTACATCACCAGGCCGAAAGGAATGACGGTCAGGATCACCGACAGAATGAAACCGATAGCGTAGGACTTGACGCTGCCGTGGCCGGCGTCGTGGCTATCGTGGGAATGAGCGTTAGCCATTTACATAGTCCCCATCAGATAAACAACGGTGAATACGCAGATCCACACCACGTCCAGGAAGTGCCAGAACAGGCTCAGACAGCTCAGACGAGTCTTGTTGGTCGCCGTCAGGCCGTTTTTCTGCACCTGATACATCATGATCGCCATCCAGATCAGACCGCTGGTCACGTGCAGACCGTGGGTGCCGACCAGGGTGAAGAACCCGGACAGGAAGCCGCTGCGGCTAGGGCCGTAGCCTTCGGAAATCAGTACGTGGAACTCGTTGATTTCCATGCCGATGAAGCCGGCGCCTAGCAGGAAAGTCATGCCCAGCCAGCCCAGGACCTGAGTCTTCTTGCCCTTGAACAACGCCAGCATGGCGAAGCCGTAGGTGATCGAGCTGAACAGCAGCAGAGCGGTTTCGCCCAGTACGTATGGCAGCTCGAAGATGTCGTGGCCCGACGGGCCACCCGCTACGTTGTTAACCAGTACCGCGTACACCGCAAAGATCGACGCAAACAAAATGCAGTCGGTCATCAGGTAGAGCCAGAAACCGAAGACGGTCATCTCGCCCGAGTCGTGGTGATGGTCATCGTGCCCATGTCCATCGACATGGGTGTGTCCAGCATTGGTCACTAAGTTCGACATGGTTTAAGCCTGTTCCAACGAGGTTTCAACACGGGTGGCGGAGGCTGGAACTTTTCCGGCCGCTACCAGACGTTTGTGCTGCTCGGCTTCGATGCGCTCGATGACATCCACCGGCACCATGTAGCCCTGATCGTCACGGGCAGCATGGATGGTGAAATACACCACGGTGCCAACCAGACCGACGATGGCCAACCACCAGATGTGCCAGATCATCGCGAAACCGAACACGGTCAACAGAGCCCCCATGACCACACCAGTCGCAGTGTTGTTTGGCATGTGGATCGGTTCGTACTTGGCCGGAGCCTTGTACGCGGTACCGTTTTCCTTGGCTTCAGTGAACGGATCGATGGTTTCTGCTTTTGGCAGCACCGCGAAGTTGTAGAACGGTGGTGGCGACGAGGTCGACCATTCCAGGGTATGGGCATTCCACGGATCACCGTGTTCGCACATGTTTTCCGGCTTGTTGCGATCACGCACGCTGACGTAGAGCTGAATCAGCTGGCAAGCGATACCGACGGCGATCATCACCGCACCGAACATGGCGACGTACAGGTACGGCACCCACTCAGGGTTGGTGGTGGCGTTCAGACGACGGGTCATGCCCATGAAGCCCAGTGCATAGAGCGGCATGAACGCGACGAAGAAGCCCGAGATCCAGAACCAGAACGCTGCCTTGCCCCAACCTTCGTGCAGCTTGAAGCCGAACGCTTTAGGGAAGTAGAACGCGAAGCCTGCGATGTAACCGAATACCGCGCCGCCGATGATCACGTTATGGAAGTGAGCGATCACGAACAGGCTGTTGTGCAGGACGAAGTCCGCACCCGGGATGGCCAGCAGTACGCCGGTCATGCCGCCGATGGCGAAGGTCACCATGAAGCCCAGGGTCCACAGGACCTGGCTGGTGAAACGCAGACGGCCCTGGTAGATGGTGAACAGCCAGTTGAATAGCTTCACACCCGTCGGGATCGAAATCAGCATCGTCGCCAGACCGAAGAAGGCGTTGACGCTCGCACCCGAGCCCATGGTGAAGAAGTGGTGCAGCCAGACCATGAAGCCCAGGATCGAGATCGCGCCCGATGCGTAGACCATCGAGTGGTGGCCGAACAGACGCTTGCCGGTGAAGGTCGAGATGACTTCAGAGAAGATCCCGAACGCCGGCAGAATCAGGATGTAAACCTCGGGGTGACCCCAGGCCCAGAACAGGTTGACGTACATCATCGGATTGCCACCAAGTTCATTGGTGAAAATGTGGAAATCCATGTAACGGTCAAGCGTCAGCAGTGCCAGGGTGGCGGTCAGGATCGGGAAAGAAGCGACGATCAGGACGTTGGCCCAGGTGCAGGTCCAGGTGAAGATCGGCATGTCCATCAGCTTCATGCCCGGGGTACGCATCTTCAGCACGGTGGCCAGGAAGTTGACCCCCGTCAGCGTCGTACCCAACCCGGATAGCTGTAGCGCCCAGATGTAGTAATCCATCCCCACGCCCGGACTGTATTGCAGGCCCGACAGCGGCGGATAGGCAACCCAACCGGTCTTGGCGAATTCGCCGACGCCCAGGGACAGGTTGATCAGCACTACGCCGGATACCAGCAACCAGAAGCTCAGGGAGTTCAGGAACGGATAGGCAACGTCACGCGCGCCGATCTGCAGCGGCACTGCAAGGTTCATCAGGCCGGTGAAGAATGGCATCGCCATGAAGATGATCATGATCACACCGTGAGCGGTGAAGATCTGGTCATAGTGTTCAGGCGGCAGGTAGCCAGGCGAACCCTCGGTGGCCATGGCCAGCTGGGTACGCATCATGATGGCGTCGGCAAAACCGCGCAGCAGCATGACCATGGCAACGATGATGTACATCACGCCGATTTTCTTGTGGTCGACCGAGGTCAGCCACTCGGACCACAGGTAGGTCCACTTCTTGAAATAGGTGATTGCAGCGAACAGCGCCAGACCACCGAGCGCGATCATGGCGATGGTTATCATCACGATCGGTTCGTGGAATGGGACCGCTTCCCAACTTAATTTACCAAACATCGTTTACTCCTCTGCCCCGGCAGCTGAATGCGAGTTCATGTCCATTCCTTGCGTAGCGGCCACTTCTTTCTCTTTCTTCTCGTGCTTGACCTTCGGACCCGGTTTCATGCCTTCGTACTTGTCGACGATGATCTGGAACAGGTTCGGAGTGACCGAGGAGTAGAGCTCGACTGGGTTGTTCTGGCTCGGCTTGGAAAGGGCTGCGTATTCAGCTTCTTCAAGCTGTTTAGGTGCCTTTTTGACTTCACTTACCCAGGCGTCGAAATCTTCCTGGGAAGTTGCGATAGCCTTGAATTTCATGCCAGTGAAACCAGCGCCGCTGTAGTTGGCGGAGATACCGTCCATTTCAGCGTTCTGGTTGGCGATCAGGTGCAGTTTGGTCTGCATGCCGGCCATTGCGTAGATCTGGCCGCCCAGGGCCGGGATGAAGAACGAGTTCATCACGGAGTCCGAAGTCACCTTGAAGTTGATCGGCGTGTGCGCCGGGAACACTATCTTGTTGACGGTGGCGATGCCTTGCTCCGGATAGATGAACATCCACTTCCAGTCCAGCGCGACCACTTCAATGGTGATCGGCTTGACGTCGGATTCCAGCGGCTTGTAAGGATCCAGCGCGTGGGTCGACTTGTAGGTGATGTAACCCAGGGCAATGATGATCAGTACCGGGATCGTCCACACTGCGATTTCGATCTTGGTGGAGTGCGACCACTTCGGCGTGTAGACGGCGTCCTGGTTCGACGCGCGGTATTTCCAGGCGAACAGGAAGGTCATGACGATGACCGGTACCACGACCAGAAGCATCAGCAGCGTAGCGGTGATGATCAGGTTTCGCTCATCCAGGCCAACCTGGCCCTTGGGATTGAGCAAGGTCATGTTGCAGCCTGACAGCAACAACGTGCCGAGCAGCGGCAATAAGCCTAGTAGTCTGGGGTACCTGTTTTTACTCATCTCACGACCTCTAAAGCAGCTTGCGCAATGCAGTTGGGTTTTGATCGCCAACACTTCACCCTGCCAAGGGTTGGCATTTTTCTTGGATTGAATAAGGGCTGCCCGTCGCGCGTCAGACGCTGTTCGACAAATCCTGGGCTAGCGGTAAGTTCTTATTCGAATTCGTGGTCAAAGGCCTTGTTACAGACCAATTCCATTTGGTGCGGATAGTTGGAAGGCTCCGACACCTGGGAGTCGCACGAAGCGTTCAAGCCCCTCGACGCCCTGTTTTCCTGCTCAAGGTGAGCAGTGCCGGAATTCAGTGCGGGCGATTGTAGATATGTAGCGATTCATAAACCATGTCTCATCCCGAAATAATTTTTATCCATTCCAGCAACAATCATTAACGGATTTTGCAAAAGTGCGGCATCTTATCGAAATTCATTCTCAACAAAAACACCAAAATTTGTAGGTCTACAGGGCGCAGTTCAGACAGCTATCGGGGCTGACGCAGACACTTCGACGGAGCCCTAGACCCTATGAGACAAGGGCTCTGGCGATTCGCCAGCCCCTGTTAAAACTGCCTGCTTGCGCGCAATAGCCTATAAATCGGCAGACGCCTGAATAGACCAATTTCGTTGCCTGGTTATGCACCGATTCTGCCCCGTGAAATGCGTTGCGACAGTCCTGCTGTGACAACATGTCGCACACGTGTCGCACCCTTCACTGCCACACATCACGAACTTTTTGCGCGGGCCCTGAAATGCAAAACGCCCCGGTCCTCTTGATGAGGACCGGGGCGTTTTTTTCACGTTATCCGCGCGAGTGGCGGATGACCTCAGCGCAGTGCTTTGCGGTTACGCGAAGTGAGCAGCGGCACCAGCACCACGATCAGCACGAACGCCACCAGCGCCCACTGCGCCAGCGACAAACCGAGGATCGGCGGGTACGGCGTGGAGCAGAAACCATCGACCTGGAAGCCCAGCGGGAAGATCTTCGCCAGCGGCAGGCCATCGACAATCGGTTGCAGCACATCGATGCCACAGCTGACCGCCGGGTAGAACTGGGTGTAGACGTGATGCCCGGCCACCGCGACGCCTGCGATGGCGCAGATGACCACCAGCGTCTCGAACACCGTGATGCTGCGACGGGTGCTCATGGCCGCGCCAATGAAGGCAAACAGCGCAATCAGCAACAGCGCATAACGTTGCAGGATGCACAGCGGGCACGGCGCCTCGCCCAGCACAATTTGCATGTACAGCGCGCCACCGATCAGCGCCAGGCAGATGATGCCCAGCAACACCAGATAGCGCCGTTCACGTCCCAACCGCATCGTTTCCTCGCTCATCGCGTTTCCCTTTTAAAAATCGATTGCCCGGAAGTCTACACGCAGGCTCCAACCTTTGAGAGCCCGGTGCGCTCCGGTGGTGATCGGGGAATAGACGATAAAGCGGTTAAGAACGGATTAACTTTGGCGGGATTTTTACGAATCTAGACTGAGGTGCGGCCATTCGCGAGCAAGCCCGCTCCCACACTTGACCGCGTCGTACGCAAATCCAATGTGGGAGCGGGCTTGCTCGCGAAGCAGGCGACTCGGTCTCCCAAGTCGCCACTGCTGTTTATTCCAACGCCGAAGCCGGCCCAAAGAACTCGTAACGGCTCTGCTTCTCCGGCACACCCAAAGCTTTGAGGTGGCGCTTGATTGCCGCCATGAACCCTTTCGGCCCCAGGAAGTAAGCATCCAGATCGCGCTGCTCCGGCAGCCATTCGCCCAACTGCTCGCGGCTCAACAACCCGACCTTGTCCGCCGCCGGGCTCACGCCGTCATCTTCGGCGTAGCAATAGAAGCGTTTGAGTTGCGGGTGACGCTCAGCCAAACCATCGATCCAGTCGCGGAAGGCATGAACGCTGCCGTTGCGCGCGCAGTGGATAAAGTGCACTGGCCGCTCGGTCGCCAGCGCCGCTTCCAGCATCGCCAGCGTTGGGGTGATGCCGACGCCGCCGCTGATCAGCACCAACGGCTTGTCGCTGGCGGTCAGGGTGAACTCGCCCGATGGCGGGAACAGTTGAATGCTCGAGCCGACATGCAGTTGATCGTGCAAGTGGTTAGAGGCGCGGCCACCGGTTTCACGCTTGACGCTGATGCGGTACTGGCCCTTGTTGGCCAACGCCGACAACGAGTAATTACGACGGATCTCTTCGCCATCGAGGATCAGTTTCATGCCGATGTACTGGCCCGGTTCCGCCGCCAGAATCGCGCCTTTGTCGGCAGGTTCGAAGTAGAACGACGTGATTTCCGCGCTTTCCTCGACCTTGGCCGTCACGATGAATTCACGCGCCCCGCGCCAGCCGCCGGGTGCCTGTTCTTTTTGATCGTAGATGCTGGTTTCGGCACCGATCAGGATGTCGGCCAACTGACCGTAGGCCGCGCCCCAGGCGCTCATCACTTCAGGGGTGGCGATTTCGGCGCCCAGCACTTCAGAGATCGCACGCAGCAGGCAAGCGCCGACAATCGGGTAGTGCTCAGGCAGGATTTGCAGGGCCACGTGCTTGTTGATGATCTTGGCGACGAGGTCGCCCAACTGGTCGAGCTGGTCAATGTGGCGCGCGTACATCAAAACGCCGTTGGCCAGGGCGCGTGGCTGGTCACCGCTGGCCTGGTGGGCCTGGTTGAACAGCGGGCGGACTTCCGGGTATTCGGAGAGCATCATGCGGTAGAAGTGAGTGATCAGCGCTTCGCCACCGCTTTCCAGCAGCGGCACGGTGGATTTGACGATGGCACGGTCTTGGACGCTAAGCATAAAGTGACTCCTGGGGCTTCTTGGATTGCTAACTGATTACCCTATGCTTATCAGTTTCCATGCCAAAAATTTAAACGTTTAAAATCAACAACTTAAAAACAATGTAGTCATATCGACACAGGCTGACTTATAGTCATCCCGACTACACGGAGTCACTATGACTGCAAAATCTTTGCTCACCGCCCTGCTACCGCTGGTCTCCGACCTGTCCCGCGAACTGCCTGAAGGCGAGCGCTATCGACGCCTGCTCGAAGCCATGCGCGCCCTGCTCCCCTGCGATGCCGCCGCCCTGCTGCGCCTTGATGGCGAATGGCTGGTGCCGCTGGCCGTCGACGGGTTGAGCACTGACACCCTTGGCCGCCGCTTCAAAGTCAGCGAGCACCCGCGCTTCGAAGCGTTGCTCAGCAGCCCCGGACCCACGCGATTCGCCGCCGACAGCGACTTGCCTGACCCTTACGACGGCCTGGTCGCCGGCCTCGACGATCATTTGGAAGTCCACGACTGCATGGGCTGTCCGTTGTTTATCGACGAGCGTCCATGGGGCTTGCTGACCCTCGATGCCCTCGACCCGGAACAATTTGAACCCATCGAACTGGACGCCCTGCATGCCTTTGCCAGCCTCGCGGCGGCCACCGTCAACGCCGCCGAGCGCATCGAGCGCCTGGCCAATCGCGCCGAAGACGAACATCAGCGCGCCGAGGTGTACCGCCAGGCCAGCGGCCAACAGACTCGCGAGATGATCGGCCAGAGCAAGGCGCATAAACGCCTGGTGGAGGAGATCAGCCTGGTAGGCGGCAGCGACCTGACCGTGCTGATCACCGGCGAAACCGGGGTTGGCAAAGAATTGGTGGCGCAAGCGATACATGCGGCCTCGCCTCGGGCAGACAAACCGATCATCAGCCTTAACTGCGCCGCCCTGCCGGACACCCTGGTGGAAAGCGAATTGTTCGGCCATGTGCGCGGCGCCTTCACCGGCGCCACCAACGATCGGCGCGGCAAGTTCGAACTGGCCAATGGCGGCACGCTGTTTCTCGATGAAGTCGGCGAACTGTCCCTGACCGTGCAGGCCAAGTTGTTGCGGGTGCTGCAAAGCGGTCAGTTGCAGCGCCTGGGGTCGGATAAAGAACATCAAGTGGACGTGCGCCTGATCGCGGCCACCAACCGCGACCTGGCCGAAGAAGTGCGCAGCGGCCGCTACCGCGCCGACTTCTATCATCGCTTGAGTGTTTACCCGCTGCTGGTGCCGGCCCTGCGAGATCGCGGGCGCGATGTGTTGTTGCTCAGCGGTTATTTCCTGGAACAGAACCGCTCGCGGATGGGCCTTAACAGCCTGCGCTTGAACAGTGACGCGCAGGCGGCATTGCTGGCGTATGGTTGGCCAGGCAATGTGCGGGAACTGGAGCATTTGATTGGTCGCAGCGCGTTGAAGGCGCTGGGTAACTGCAAGGTACGGCCGAAGATTCTCAGTTTGAGTGCGGCGGATCTGGATTTGCCCAATGGCAGTGTTGAGCTCCCGGCCGAGCAGCCGGTCGCCAGTCCCGCCGTATTGGTTGCGGGAGATTTGCGCGAGGCCACCGAAAATTATCAACGACAATTGATCAGCGCTTGCCTGGAACGGCATCACGACAACTGGGCAAGCGCGGCGCGTGAGCTAGGCTTGGACCGGGCGAATCTGGGGCGCATGGCGAAACGGCTGGGGATGAAATAGCGCAATCCATTGTGGCGAGGGAGCTTGCTCCCGCTGGACCGGGCTGGCGCACCAGTGCGAAGCGCTCCAAAATCAGGCGCCGCGTTGTATCAGGCGGTCCGCATTTACAGGTTTTGCGACTGCTTCGCAGCCGAGCGGGAGCAAGCTCCCTCGCCACAGGGATTCACCGTTTGGCCGGCGACGGGGAATTAGCCTAAAGCCTGCCCCCAACAAGTCGATAACCCGGCATCAATAGCTTTTGGCGACTTTTTACTCGCCCATCACCTTTTTCCACAGAAGGTTTTTATGTCCACCACCAAAGCCCGCGCAGACTCACTTTCGCTTCTGCTGTTTACCTTGCGCAGCGGCAAGCTGATGGCAATCAACCTGCTGAAAGTCAGCGAAATCATCCCCTGCCCGCCGCTGACCAAGCTGCCGGAGTCGCACCCCCACGTCAAAGGCATCGCCACCCTGCGCGGCGCCTCGTTGTCGGTGATCGACCTCAGCCGCGCCATCGGCGAGCGGCCGCTGGAAGACCCGAACGGTGGCTGCCTGATCGTCACCGACGTCAGCCGTTCCAAGCAGGGCCTGCACGTTCAGGCTGTGAGCAAAATCGTCCATTGCCTGACCACCGACATCCGTCCGCCACCCTTTGGCTCCGGTGGCGTGCGTTCGTACATCACCGGCGTGACCTCGGTCGACGGGACCCTGGTGCAAGTGCTCGACATCGAAAAGGTCATCCACGGCATCGCCCCGGCGCAGATCGAAACGGCGCCGACCGAACTGAGCATGGAAGACGCTGAAGTGCTGGGTAACGCGCGGATTCTGGTGGTCGATGACAGCCAGGTCGCGCTGCAGCAATCGGTGCACACCCTGCGCAACCTCGGCCTGCAATGCCACACCGCCCGCAGCGCCAAGGAAGCCATCGACTGCCTGCTGGACCTGCAAGGCACGGCGCAGCAGATCAACCTGATCGTCTCGGACATCGAAATGTCGGAGATGGACGGCTACGCCTTCACCCGCACCCTGCGCGAGACCCCGGACTTCTCGCACCTTTATGTGCTGCTGCACACGTCGCTGGACAGCGCGATGAACAGCGAGAAAGCGCGCCTTGCCGGAGCCAACGCGGTGCTGACCAAGTTCTCCTCGCCTGAGCTGACCCGGTGCCTGATCGAAGCGGCCAAGGCCGTCGCCGAACAAGGTCACTGAGTCATGGCCGAAGGCTTTTGCTTGCTGATGCGGCGCAACCTGGCTGAGGCTGTGCCCGCGATCACTTGGCCTCAAGGAATAGATCTCGTCGCATACCGCCCCGAACTGGCTGAAGCTGTTCATCGTTTGATGGAACTGGGTTATCGGGAAGGTGGCGGGCGTGTGCCAGCACTGGATGTCTGGCAGCAGCGTTTTGAAACCGATCCTGAATACGATCCATCTTTGTGTTTCATTGCGCTGTATGGCGAAAGTATCGTCGGCGTATGCCAGTGCTGGACCAGTGCCTATATCAAGAATCTGGTGGTGCATAAGCGAGCGCAAGGTCTCGGATTGGGTCGCGCCTTGCTACTGCACGCGTTCAACGTGTTTCAGCAACGTCGCGAAGGCTTTGTGGACTTGAAGGTATTGGAAGACAACCTTCGGGCGCAGCGGCTGTATGAAAGTGCCGGGATGTATGTGGTCCGCCGGGAGCCGGTTCCGGCCTGATATCCCGCCTTCGCGGGCAAGCCTCGCTCCTACAGGTCATGCGCGATCCCTGTAGGAGCGAGCGGTGCGGCGATCTGACTTGCCCGCGAAGAGGCCGACACATTCAACACAAAACCATCAGGCATACTCCCCTTCCGGCCAACTCAACGCCCAAGGATGCCTGACCCATGAAAGCCGCTACCCTGACCTTCCTCTGCCTCACCGCAATAGCCACCCAGGCCACCGCCTCCAGCCCCGACGCCTGGGCCGCCTACGACAAAGCCGTGCTCGCCAGTTGCACCAAAGCCAGCGGCCTGAAAAACGCCAAGCCCGTCGGCAACGCCGCGCAGTTCGATGACCGGGTCGGCTACACCGCGCTCCTGATGCAAGGCCAATACCCGCAAAAACACATGAAAGGCCAGCAAGGCACCGAGCTGTGCCTCTACAACAAAAAGAGCAAAACCGCCTACGTGACCGAGTGGGATTCCATCCGCCCCGCCGCCAAAGCCCAGTGAATGGCGCATAACTTGCTTCGAAACGCACCTTCGCGGTGTCTTTCTGGCGCCGTTTCATGCCCTCGGAAGCGATCGGCCGTTCAATGAATACGACATTTTCCTGCGTCGGTTGCGGCAAATGCTGCAACGACCACCACGTGCCCCTGACCTTGGCCGAAGCCCGCATGTGGGCGGCCGACGGCGGTCAGGTGATCGTGTTGGTGGAAGGTTTCCTCGGCAACGGCCTGGGCCTGCCCGTGCAACAACGCGAACACGCCGAACGTCGCTCAGTAGTGGTTCGAAGCGGCACATCCGAGGCTTACGTGGCGATCACTTTTGCCGCGTACAACGTAGGTCCCTGCCGGAATCTTGACGAAGACAACCTCTGCCGCATCTACGAACGCCGCCCGCTGGTGTGCCGCATCTACCCGATGGAAATTAATCCTCACATTGCGCTGAACACCGCAGTGAAAGAATGCCCGCCCGAATCATGGGAACAGGGGCCGGACTTGATCATTGGCGGTGAGTTGGTGGATCAGGAACTCGCAGGGTTGATCCAGCGTTCACGTCAGGCGGATCGCGATGATATCCAGGCCAAAGATGCAATTTGCGGGCTGCTGGGGATTCGGACTACAGCGTTGAAGGGGGATGGGTTTACGGCTTATCTGCCGGATATGAATGCGTTTGCCAGGGTTATCGATCAGCTTGCCGGGCAGCCGCTGGCGGGCTCAGGCAGTGATTGGCAGTTCCATGTGTCGGGTGAGGATATCGCCGGACAAGTGCAGGCTGCCGGGGCGCACGTGGCGACTGAAGTGCCGGTGAACTACGCGTTTATATCGTTGCGGGCGGCTTGATTCAGAGGGTGTATTGCCTTTGATGGCCCCTTCGCGAGCAAGCCCGCTCCCACAGTGGATCTTTGTCGTACACAAAACTTGTGTCCTATGGAGATCCACTGTGGGAGCGGGCTTGCTCGCGAAGGCGATAGATCAGACACCGCAGAGCTTGAAACTCAGCGCTTACCCATCGACCGACGAGTCCCTGGAGGCGCAGCCCCCGGCGTCTTGGTATGGCCATTCTTCGCGCCATTCTTGTACCAAGGCTGGCTGGCATTCTTCGCAGCGGCCAAATCACCCGGTTTGAACGGGAACTTGAACGCCGGGATCGCGGCTTTGGTTTCGCTGTCTGCGCTGGAGTCGACGCTGTCTGGCAGGTCTGCCTGGTCGTCGCTCAAAGCGTCGGCAACCGGCGGTTGTGTCGGGGAAGTCATGAAAGCTCCGGGTGATGCAAAAAGTCGGGCCCGGTCAGCGAGCCGCGAAAGGCGGCAGTATACCTGTGTCCAGAGCCGCAAGCTTCACACCACGAGCGAGTCCGTCGGGTTTTGTGCCAATCGCGAGCAACCCTCGCACCTGTGGGAGCGAGGCTTGCCCGCGAAGAACGATAACGCGGCCAACCAGACCGAACGCTATTACCTACGCCGGAACCTCAACCCTATCCAACACCCGATTCACCGCCAACTCCGCCAGCATGATGACCTGCTGGATCGCCAACACCGTATGCCGCTGCGGCCCCTCCAGACTCGTCGCAAAATCACTGCTCATCACACTCGCCGACGCCAAAGATTCACAGGCATGGGCCAACAGGCTTTCCGAATCAACATCGGGGGCGACCACAAACATCGTGCTCGGGCGGCGCGGTTTTGCGCTGTAGCGCTCGGGGGGATCGAGGTAGTAATCGAGCGCGCGTTTCATGGCTTCGTGGTCTTTGATGAGCGCTTCGGCCTGGGTGGTTTCGTCGCGGGGAGTGGTGGTGTCGATGGGTGGATCGGGGATTAACTTATCCATGCAAATTTCCTTTTGATGTTGGAGCCATCAATTTCCGATCTCACTCGGAGCAGAGGTGGCAGCTATGTGCGGTGTGAGATTACCGGCAAAAGGAACCCGGCCAGACCGAAGTCTGCCCGCACACAGCCGCCATAAAAAACTTGCAGGCAGCGGATAAGCTGGCGGCAATTATGGGGGGCCTTGCGCTGGTTTCCAATTGTTCAGCCGGAATCTCACTCCCGGTCGCTGAGTTTTCAGCGACAGCCAAAGATTAGAGAACACGCTTCCTACCCGGCAACCTGAAAAATGCGTGGGAAAACGCGGTGTTTTTTACACATCTTTCAACACACAAAAATGGAACGCGGAGCGTCCCGGGCGGCATTCCCACGCGGAGCGTGGGAACGATCAAGGGAATGATGTACATCTGCAAGTGATTGGTCGGCTGTCAGGCCGCCATCGCTGGCAGGCCAGCTCCCACAGGGAATGATGTACGTCTGCAAGAAATTGGTCGGCTATCAGGCCGCCATCGCTGGCAGGCCAGCTCCCACAGGGAATGATGTACATCTTCAAGTGATTGGTCGGCTGTCAGGCCGCCATCGCTGGCAAGCCAGCTCCCACAGGGAATGATGTACGTCTGCAAGAAATTGGTCGGCTGTCAGGCCGCCATCGCTGGCAGGCCAGCTCCCACAGGGAATGATGTACATCTTCAAGTGATTGGTCGGCTGTCAGGCCGCCATCGCTGGCAAGCCAGCTCCCACAGGGAATGATGTACGTCTGCAAGAAATTGGTCGGCTATCAGGCCGCCATCGCTGGCAGGCCAGCTCCCACAGGGAATGATGTACGTCTGCAAGAAATTGGTCGGCTATCAGGCCGCCATCGCGGGCAGGCCGGCTCCCACAGGGAATGATGTACGTCTGCAAGTGATTGGTCGGCTATCAGGCCGCCTTCGCGGGCAAGCCTCGCTCCTACAGTGGGGCGGTGCACACCGCACGCTTCTCACCACTCATCAGGCCGAGCGTTAGCTCGCCTGCAGCTCTTGATCTTGATCCACCCGCCCCGTCGGGAGGCTGAGTGGAGGCGTTCATCTGGGGGGTAGGCGCGTAGCGCCGTGCGGCGAAGCCGCACACATCGAGAGGAGGTCGAAGCGAAGCCGACCGGAGGCGATGCCCCCAGATGAATGCCGGAGCGAAGGAACGCCGAGCCTAGGCGAGGGGCCGGACGTTGGGGCGAAGACCTTTGCTTCCTTTGGGGCGTTTGCCAAAGGGAGTCGCTGTAAGAGCGAAACCGCCAGCAGCCGTTACCGCAGAAATGGATATGTACGCCCTCAACAAGAACTTGGTCGGCTATCAGGCCGCCAAGGTCAAAAGCTCACAGCACAGCCCAAACTGACAGCGCCGTCAGTTAGCAGTCACCTTCCTGACCGGCGAACAGGTTTATAAAGGAAGGTATAAACCTGACCCGACTCCCGACCACCTAGCCCGGCGCCCCACTCGCATGCGAATTCAGAAAAAAACCGCCTTCATCGCAGGTCTGTTGATCGCCTTGGCAGCGCTGGGCACCTGGTACCTCACCAAACCCGCCACCGCCAAACTAGCCGCGCCTACAGCGATCCCGGTCCGGGTCGTCAGCGTCACCGAAAAAGACGTCCCCCGCTACGTCAGCGGCATCGGCTCGGTCCTGTCCCTGCACAGCGTAGTGGTCCGCCCGCAAATCGACGGCATCCTCACCAAAATCCTGGTCAAGGAAGGCCAACTGGTGAAACAAGGCGACCTGCTCGCCACCATCGACGACCGCTCGATCCGCGCCAGCCTCGACCAGGCCCGGGCACAACTCGGCGAAAGCCAGGCGCAACTGCAAGTCGCGCAGGTCAACCTCAAGCGCTACAAACTGCTCAGCGTCGACGACGGCGTATCCAAGCAGACCTACGACCAGCAACAAGCCCTGGTCAACCAGCTCAAAGCCACCGCCCAAGGCAATCAGGCGTCAATCGACGCCGCTCAAGTGCAGCTTTCCTACACACAGATTCGCTCCCCGGTCACCGGCCGCGTCGGTATTCGCACGGTGGACGAAGGCAACTTCCTGCGCATGACCGACACCCTGGGCCTATTCACCGTGACCCAGATCGACCCGATCGCCGTGGAATTCTCCCTGCCGCAACAAATGCTGCCCACCCTGCAAGGCCTGATCGGCGACCCCGAGCGCGCACAAGTGAAGGCCTATATCGGCGCCGACACCGACGGTGAAACCGGCAACCTGCTGGGCGAAGGGCACCTGACCCTGATCGACAACCAGATCAACGCCAACACCGGGACCATCCGCGCCAAGGCTGAATTCAACAATCCCGGGCAGAAACTCTGGCCGGGCCTGCTGGTGACGGTAAAAATTCAGACAGCCCTGGATAAAGATGCGCTGGTGGTCCCGCCCACCGTCGTACAACGTGGCCTCGATCAACATTTCGTGTACCGCGTCAACGGCGACAAGGTCGAAACCGTCACCGTCCAAATGGTCCACCAAGGCAGCGGCCAGGACATCATCAAAGGCGTGGAACCGGGTGACGTGCTGGTCAGCGACGGCCAGTCGCGGCTCAAACCCGGCTCGACCGTGCAGGTGCTGACCGAGCCGCCGCAAGTGGTGCAATCGGAGCCCAAGCCATGAAGGGCCACGGTTCTGTCTCGGCCTGGTGCATCGATCATCCGGTGGCGACGATCCTGCTGACCTTTGCCCTGGTGTTGCTCGGCGTCATCGCCTTCCCGCGCCTGCCGATTGCGCCGCTGCCAGAAGCCGAATTCCCGACCATTCAGGTCGCCGCGCAACTCCCCGGCGCCAGCCCCGAAACCATGGCGTCGTCGGTGGCCACGCCGCTTGAAGTGCAATTCAGCGCCATCCCCGGCGTCACCCAGATGACCTCGAGCAGCGCCCTCGGCTCGACCAACCTGACCCTGCAATTCACCCTCGACAAAAGCATCGACACCGCCGCCCAGGAAGTGCAGGCCGCGATCAACACCGCCGCCGGCAAACTGCCCAAGGACATGCCGACCCTGCCGACGTGGCGCAAGGTCAACCCGGCCGATAGCCCGGTGCTTATTCTCAGCATCAACTCAACCTTGATGCCCGGCACCGAACTCAGTGATTTGGTGGAAACGCTGCTCTCGCGTCAGATCAGTCAGATCGACGGCGTAGGCCAAATCAACATCACCGGCCAGCAACGTCCGGCAATCCGTGTTCAAGTCTCGGCAGACAAACTCGCGGCCATCGGCCTGACCCTCGCGGACATTCGACTGGCGATCCAGCAAACCAGCCTCAACCTGGCCAAAGGTGCGTTGTACGGTGAGTCGAGCATCTCGACACTGTCGACCAACGACCAATTGTTCCACCCCGAGGAATACAGTCAGCTCATCGTTTCCTACAAGGACGGTGCACCGGTTCACCTCAAGGACGTCGCTAAAGTCGTCAACGGTTCAGAAAATGCCTACGTTCAGGCGTGGGCCGGTGATCAACCCGGGGTGAATCTGGTGATTTCCCGGCAACCGGGTGCCAACATCGTTGAAACCGTGGATCGCATCCAGGCCGCCCTGCCCGGCCTCGAAGCCATGCTGCCGGCCTCGGTGCAGGTCAAGGTGCTGGTCGACCGCACGCAGACCATCCGCGCGTCGTTGCATGAAGTGGAAATCACCCTGCTGATCGCGATCATGCTGGTGGTGGCGGTGATGGCGCTGTTCCTGCGTCAGTGGTCGGCAACGCTGATCGTATCCGCGGTGCTCGGCGTGTCGCTGACCGCCAGTTTCGCTCTGATGTACATCATGGGCTTCAGCCTGAACAACCTGACGCTGGTGGCGATCGTGGTGGCCGTGGGGTTTGTGGTCGACGATGCGATCGTGGTGGTGGAGAACATTCACCGCCATCTCGAGGCCGGCGACGACATGCGCGAGGCGGCGATCAAGGGTGCCGGCGAGATTGGCTTTACCGTGGTCTCGATCAGTTTCTCGCTGGTGGCGGCGTTTATCCCGCTGCTGTTTATGGGTGGCGTGGTCGGGCGACTGTTCAAGGAATTCGCCCTGACTGCCACGTCGACCATCATGATTTCGGTGGTGGTCTCGCTGACGTTGGCACCAACACTTGCCGCGCTGTTCATGCGTGCGCCGGTGCATCACGCCCACAGCAAACCTACAGTTGGCGATCGCTTGCTGGCAGGCTATGAAAAACTGCTGCGCCGCGCCCTCTCCCATCAAAAGCTGATGATCAGCGTTTTCTTTCTGTCTTTGGGCCTGGCGGTCGCCGGTTACATCTTCATCCCCAAGGGGTTCTTTCCGGTGCAGGACACCGGTTTTGTCCTCGGCACCACGGAAGCCGCCGCCGATATTTCCTACGGCGACATGGTAAAAAAACATCTGGCGATGGCCGAAATCGTCGCGGCGGACCCTGCGGTCCAGGCGTTTTCCCACTCGGTGGGCGTCTCGGGCAGTAACCAGACCATCGCCAATGGCCGCTTCTGGATTTCCCTGAAAAAACGCGGCGACCGCGACGTCTCGGCCAGCCAGTTCATTGACCGGATCCGTCCGCAACTGATGAAAGTCCCGGGCATCGTGCTCTATCTGCGCGCCGGCCAGGACATCAACCTCAGCTCCGGCCCGAGCCGCGCACAGTATCAATACGTGCTCAAGAGCAACGACGGTGCGACCCTCAGCACCTGGACCCAGCGCCTCACGGAAAAACTGCGGGCCAACCCGGCGTTTCGCGACATTTCCAACGACCTGCAACTGGGCGGCAGCATCACCCACATCAGCATCGACCGCAGCGCCGCTGCGCGTTTCGGCCTGACCGCCAGCGATGTCGATGAAGCGCTGTACGATGCGTTCGGGCAGCGGCAGATCAATGAATTCCAGACCCAGATCAACCAGTACAACGTGATTCTGGAACTGGACACCCAGCAACGCGGCAACGCCGAAAGCCTCAATTATTTCTACCTGCGCTCGCCGCTGAGCGGGGAAATGGTGCCGCTGTCGGCCTTGGCGAAATTCGGTGCGCCGACGGTTGGCCCATTGTCTATCGCCCACGACGGCATGTTCCCGGCTGCCAACTTGTCGTTCAACCTGGCGCCCGGCGTGGCGTTGGGCGATGCGGTGATCATGCTCAACCAGGCCAAGGCCGATATCGGCATGCCGGCCGCCATGAGCGGCAACTTCCAGGGCGCGGCGCAAGCGTTCCAGAGTTCGCTGGCCAGCCAGCCGTGGTTGATCCTGGCGGCGCTGGTGGCGGTGTACATCATTCTCGGTGTGCTCTACGAGAGCTTCGTCCATCCACTGACCATTATTTCGACCCTGCCGTCGGCGGGACTCGGGGCGGTGATCATGCTGTGGATTTGCGGCCAGGACTTTTCGATCATGGCGCTGATCGGGCTGGTGTTGCTGATCGGGATCGTCAAGAAAAACGGCATCCTGATGATCGACTTCGCCCTCGATGCCCAGCGCAATCGTGGCTTGGCGCCGGAAGAGGCGATTTACCAGGCCTGTATCACGCGGTTCCGGCCGATCATCATGACCACCCTCGCCGCCCTGCTCGGCGCACTACCGCTGATGTTCGGCTATGGCGCTGGCGCCGAACTGCGCCAGCCATTGGGCATCGCGGTGGTCGGCGGCTTGCTGGTGAGCCAGGCGCTGACGTTGTTCACCACTCCGGTCATATACTTGTGGCTGGAGCGGCTTTTCCATAAGCCCAAACCCGCACCGATGCCGGCGCTGGCAACCACAGACTGAGGCGGGGTCATGCGCGTTCTGATTATCGAAGACGAAGAAAAAACCGCGGATTATCTGCACCGCGGCCTGACGGAACAGGGTTACACCGTGGACCTGGCACGCGACGGCGTCGAAGGCCTGCACCTGGCGCTGGAAAGCGACTACGCGGTGATCGTCCTCGACGTCATGCTGCCGGGCCTCGACGGCTTCGGCGTCTTGCGCGCGCTGCGTGCGCGCAAGCAAACCCCGGTGATCATGCTCACCGCCCGCGAGCGGGTCGAAGACCGCATCAAAGGCCTGCGCGATGGTGCCGATGATTACCTCGGCAAACCGTTTTCCTTCCTCGAACTGGTGGCGCGCCTGCAAGCGCTGACCCGGCGCAGTGGCGGTCATGAACCGGTGCAAGTGAGCATCGCCGACCTGTGGATCGATTTGATCAGCCGCAAGGCCACACGTGCCGGCACGCGCCTGGACCTGACCGCCAAGGAATTCTCGCTGCTGAGCGTTTTGGCCCGTCGGCAGGGTGAAATCCTCTCGAAAACGGCGATTGCCGAGATGGTCTGGGACATCAATTTCGACAGCGACGCCAATGTCGTCGAAGTCGCGATCAAGCGCCTGCGGGCCAAACTCGATGGGCCGTTCGACGAGAAACTGCTGCACACGATCCGGGGCATGGGTTACGTGCTGGAGAGCCGCGGTGTCCAGTAATTCGATTGCCCTGCGTCTGAGCGCCATGTTCACGCTGGTGGCGTTGCTGGTGTTTCTGTTGATCGGCTGGGCCTTGTACCAGCAGGTCGACAAAGGCCTGGGTTTGCTGCCCGAGGCGGAGCTGGACGCACGTTACAGCGTGCTCGAATCCACGGTCGGGCGATACGGCACGCCGGAGCATTGGGTGAAGATCAACAACAAGCTCAAGTTGCTCGGCGAAGAAGACAAGCGCATCAGTTTCTGGATCATCAGCGGCGACCCTCACTACGAATACGGCAACCTGACGCCGCAGATCCGCGCCTTTGCCGAAGGGCCGCTGGGGATGCGCGACATGACATTGCCGGACCAGCCTTATCCGCTGAAAGTGCTGGTCAGCCAGTTCCCGGCCAAGGATCAACGACCGCCGCTACGTTTCATGATCGGCATCGACACCGAGACGTTTTTCCAGACCCAGCATCATTTGTTGATCGCGCTGATCAGCCTGGCAATTATTGGCGTGTTGCTGGCGTCGGCGCTGGGGTATTGGGTGGCGCGGATTGGTCTGAAGCCGTTGATCAAGTTGTCGCAGGAAGCCCAGCGACTGGCGCCGCCGTTACGTTCCGGGCGCTTGCGCTTATCGCCGTTGCCGCCGGAGCTCAATCAGTTCGTCAATTCGTTCAACTCCACGCTGGAGCGGGTCGAGCAGGCCTATTCGCGCCTTGAGTCGTTCAACGCCGACGTCGCCCACGAACTGCGCTCGCCGCTGACCAACCTGATCGGCCAGACCCAGGTCGCGCTGACCCGTGGACGCTCGGCGGAACACTACTTCGAAGTGCTGCAATCGAACCTCGAAGAGCTGGAACGGCTGCGTTCGATCATCAATGACATGTTGTTTCTGGCCAGCGCGGATCAGGGCAGCAAGGCGACCAAACTGACCTCCACCTCACTGGCCGATGAAGTGGCCACGACCCTGGAATACCTGGATTTCATTCTTGAGGATGCGCAGGTTCAGGTGCAGGTCAGTGGTGATGCGCAGGTGCGGATCGAGATTGCTCATCTGCGCCGGGCGTTGATCAATCTTCTGAGTAACGCGGTGCAACACACCGAGCCTGGCCAGGTGATTCAAGTGCGCATCGAGGCTGAGGAGCATCAGGTCAGCATCGGGGTGGCTAACCCGGGATCGCCGATTGCCAGCGAGCATTTGCCTCGATTGTTCGAACGCTTTTACCGGGTAGATGCGTCGCGCAGTAACAGCGGAAACAACCACGGGTTAGGGCTGGCGATCGTCAAGGCGATTGCGCTGATGCATGGCGGCGATGTGTTCGTGCGCAGTGATCACGGCATGAATACCTTCGGCATCCACCTCCCGGTTTAACCCTTTCCCTGTGGCGAGCGAGCTTGCTCGCGCCGGGCTGCGAAGCGGCCCCGAATCAGCCACCCAGGATCCTCAGGAAAACCGGGAAGTTTGCGACTGCTTCGCAGCCGAGCGGGAGCAAGCTCCCTCGCCACAAAAGCAATTTTGCCAACTTAATGACTACTGTTGCTATTCACGCAACAGTCCTTTCATGAATCCGCTCTTTTTCCCCTGTCCAATCCCCCTTACCTTTTCCCGCACCAAACAGCACTTGCCAAGCAAGAAGGTTTTAAAGATGTCCAACACTATGGGTATTGCCAGCGCTTTCGTCTTGTCCTCTTTGTTCCTGTCTCCGTTCGCCCTGGCTGAAGAGTCGCAGACGTTCGTCGCGCAAAATGCTGCGCGCGCCGCGGCGTATGAAGAGCATCAGAGCGAAATGACAGCCAAGGCTCAGGACGCTGCGCAAACCCCTCAAACGTCAACCTCTACGACCCAGCCACGGGTTGAGAAAGACAGCTGATCCCGCGTAATCGCTCCTTTTCCCTCGACACTTTTCATTGGCTCTTCCCTTTGAAAAGTTGTCTTCAAAGCCGCTGCTATCAGCGGCTTTTTTTCGTTGTGGTTTAAACGCCGTCCGGTTCGTCTTCACTAACAAGAAACATTTTGCACTTCAAGCATATGAAGTGTTTAGTTGACCCAAGGAGCTTTACCGCAAGTGCTTTTCCCTCTCCGCTTCAGTCCGCTATTCATTGCAATCGCTGCAACGATGCCACCCGCCGCCTACGCCGCTGACGAATCCAGTCAGGAAGGTTTTGTTGAAGGTTCGAGCCTCAACCTCAATGCCCGAAACTACTACATGAACCGTAACCGCCTGCAGCAGGCGGACGACAACATCGAGTGGGGCCAGGGTTTCCTTGGTCTCTTTGAATCGGGTTTCACCCAGGGCACCGTCGGGTTCGGCGTTGATGCCCACGCCATGCTCGGGCTTAAGCTCGACGGCGGTGGCGGTACGGATGGCTCGAGCATCCTGCCGATCAGCGATGGCAACGGCAAAGCGCCGCGGTCGTTTTCGACGGCGGGGGGCACGCTGAAAATGCGTGCTTTTGATACCGAGTTGAAGGCCGGCGACCTGTTCCTCGCCAACCCGGTAATTGCCGGCGGCGAGACCCGCATGCTGCCGCAGACCTTCCGCGGCGTCAGCCTGACCAACCACAGCGTCGACGGCTTCCTGATCGAAGGTGGCCAGGCGAGTTTCACCAAGCCGTACAACCAGAGCGGCCACACCCGCATCGCCACCTCCTACGGCAGCCTGGCAGACGGTGACGACAGTCAGCACCTGAACTGGGCCGGCGTGGCGTGGAGCGGCCTGCCAGGTTTGACCAGCAGCCTGTACGCGTCCGAACTCAAGGACATCTGGAACCAGTACTACTACGACCTGGATTACACCTACGCGCTGAACGACCTGGTCAGCCTCAACCCGGGCCTGCACTTCTATCACACGCAAGACACCGGCGATGCGCTGCTGGGTAACATCGACAACAACACCTACAGCCTGCATTTCACCGTCGGCGTGGGCAATCACAGCGTCACTGCCGCCTATCAGCGGGTCAACGGCAACACGCCGTTCGACTACATCAGCCAGGGCGACAGCGTCTTCCTCGACAACTCCCAGCAGTATTCGGATTTCAACGGCCCGAACGAGCGCTCGTGGAAACTCAAGTACGCCTACGACTTCGCGGGCCTCGGCTTGCCCGGCCTAACTTCGGCGTTGTCTTACTCCCGGGGTGAACTGGACCTGACCAAAGTCGATCCGGACAGCCGTGGTTATGCCTCGTGGTACAGCGCCGACGGCAAAAACGCCAGGCACTGGGAACGTGACATTGATCTCAGGTACGTGATCCAGCAAGGCAAGGCCAAAGACCTGGCGGTGCGCCTGCAATGGGCCACCAACCGTGGCGGAAATGGCTATGGCGCGCTGGATCAAGACACCGATGAATACCGGGTGATCGTCGACTACCCGCTCAATGTCTTCTAAGCTTGAACAAACAAAAGGCCAGCACGTTTTGCTGGCCTTTTGTTTATCAGGGCCTTATACAGGCGCCCTGAACGCAAATGGCTCCCGGGGTTCTGCCCGATGCTTGCAGCACTACTTTCATAACGCTTATCAGCAGAAGCCAGAACCATGAGTGTGAGCCGTACACAACCTCACGATCCGATCCGTTCGACCCGGTCGGAGCGGCTTCTGGTTCTCGGCAGTTTGCTGCTGGTGATCGCAATCCTGAGCATCGTCGCGTTCCTGCTGGTGCGCGAGCGCGCCAACGCACAATTGTCTGCCACGCGCTCAGCGTCCAACATCGTGCAATTGATCGACGCCGACGTGCTGCGCAATGTTGAACTCTATGACCTGTCCTTGCTCGGCCTGATCGCGGCCTCGCAGCGAGAGGACCTCAAGCGCGTCTCCCCCGTAATCCGCCATCTGGCCTTGTTCGACCGCGCCACTGCCGCACCGTACAAGGGCGACATTCTGCTGCTCGACAACAAGGGCGACGTGATCGCCGACTCAGCGTCGGTGGAGCCCAGAAAGGGCAATTTTGCCGACAGAGAGTATTTTCAGTCCCATATCAACAATCCTGACCCGGGCATGTTTATCAGCCGCCCCTTCCAATCCAGGCAGGCTGAACACGAATGGCGAATCAGCTTCAGTCGTCGGCTCAGCGGCTCGCAGGGCGAATTCCTTGGCGTGGCCGAAGCCGCCATGCGCTTGAGTTACTTCGATCAGTTGTTCAACAGCTTGAGTATCGGTCGGGACAGTTCGGTCAATCTGATCAGCTCGGACGGTATTCTTCTGGCCCAGGAGCCCGGGTTGGCCGAGGAGCTGGTGGGCAAGGACTTCAGCAGCCGCCCCAACTTCCAGCGCATCGTCAAGGAAGGCAACGGCAGCTTCACCAGTGTTTCAAGCCAATACCAGGACAAGCGCCTGTACACGTTCTCCAAGGTGGGCAACTTGCCGTTGATCGTCATCGTTGCCCTCTCCAGCGATGAAGTGTTTGCGTCGTGGAAACGCACGGCGGTGGTGGTCAGCGTTGCGACCCTTGCGCTGTGCATCAGCCTGCTGTGGCTGACCTGGCTGTTTTGCCGGGAACTGCGCCTGCGCCACAACGCCGAGCAGGAGCTGGCGCAACTGGCCGCCACCGATGCGTTGACGGGGCTGGCCAACCGCCGAACGCTGGATCAGGCGCTGCGCCATGAATGGTTTCGCGCTCAACGTTCCGGCATGCCTTTGTCGTTGCTGATGATTGACGCTGACCATTTCAAAGCGTTCAACGACCTTCATGGCCATCAGGCTGGCGACGAAGCGCTGCGCTCGTTGGCCAACGTCATCAGCGCCCACATCCGTCGACCGGCGGACCTGGCAGCCCGTTACGGCGGCGAAGAGTTTTCAGTGATCCTGGCGGAAACCGATAGCGCGGGTGCACGGCAGATTGCCGAACACATCCGCAAGGCGGTTGAGCAGTTGCCGATGATTCAGGGCGCCGAGTTGCCGATGACTGTCAGTATCGGGATCAGCACCTGGACGACATCGAACGATATCAGCCTGGAGAGTTTGCTGTTTGCGGCGGACAAGGCGTTGTATCAGGCGAAGGAAAAGGGGCGGAATCGGGTGGTCGCCACGGTTTGAAATCTGCGGTGTCGCTACTGGCCTCTTCGCGGGCAAGTCGGATCGCCGCACCTCTTTCCCGCAAGCATAAAAAAAGGCCACCCGAAGGCAGCCTTTAAAAACTAGAGAGGTTTTTTACTTACACGGCCGCTACGGGACGCATGTAAGAGATCGGTGCAGTGCTGGCGTCTTCGAAAGTCACGACTTCCCAAGCATCTGTCTGCTCAATCAACTTGCGCAGCAGCTGGTTGTTCAATGCATGTCCGGACTTGAAGCCCTTGAACTCACCAATCAGGCTATTGCCCAGCAGGTAGAGGTCACCAATTGCATCGAGGATCTTGTGCTTCACGAATTCGTCTTCATAGCGAAGGCCGTCTTCGTTCAGTACACCATCCGCGTCGACCACAATAGCGTTTTCAACGCTGCCGCCGAGTGCGAGGTTGTGCTTGCGCAGGTACTCGATGTCACTCATGAAACCAAAGGTACGGGCGCGGCTGACTTCTTTTACGAACGAAGTGCTGGAAAAATCCACGCTTGCACTTTGTGTGCGGTTACGGAAAACCGGGTGATCGAAATCGATCTCGAAACTCACCTTGAAGCCTTCGAAAGGGACGAAAGTGGCGCGCTTGTCGCCGTCTTCCACTGTCACTTCCCGCAGGATCCGGATGAACTTCTTCGGTGCGTCCTGTTCTTCCAGGCCGGCCGACTGAATCAGGAATACGAAAGGTCCAGCGCTACCATCCATGATCGGGACTTCGGACGCGGAGAGCTCGACGTAGGCGTTATCGATGCCCAGGCCAGCCATGGCCGAGAGCAAGTGCTCCACCGTATCCACTTTGGTGTCACCACTGACCAATGTGGTCGACATCGTGGTTTCACCAACGTTTTCCGCGCGGGCAGGAATCTGCACCACAGGGTCGAGGTCGGCACGAACAAACACAATGCCGGTGTCGATAGGCGCGGGCTTGAGGGTCAGGTATACCTTCTCCCCGGAGTGCAGGCCTACACCTGTAGCACGGATAATATTTTTCAGTGTGCGTTGTTTAATCATGGCTTGGGCCGCTTCAGCGCAAATTGCGAACTGGTATCAACAAAGGCTGGCGATGATAGCAGACCAGACCTTTGCTGAACACCAATCACCTTCATAGCCCTGATACATTCCATCAATCAGCCTGACGACGCAGGAAAGCCGGGATGTCCAGGTAATCCAGATCGTCTTGCGGATTCATCTTCGCGGCAGTCGCAGCACCGGCCTGAGCCTGGTTGCGCATGACGGTCGGACGGTCCAGATCACGATAGTTCACAGCAGGCGCTTCCTGACGCGAAGGCGCTTGTTGCTGCGGCTGCGATGCCACGGACGTGTGCATGGTGTTGTCGATAACCTTCACAGGCTTCTCGATTTTCGCGCCCAGACCAGTGGCAACCACGGTCACGTGCAGTTCGTCGCGCATGTCCGGATCGATAACGGTACCGACCTTGACCATCGCGTGCTCGGAAGCAAAGGCTTCGATGATGCTACCCACGTCGGAGTACTCACCCAGAGACAGGTCAGGACCGGCGGTGATGTTCACCAGGATGCCGCGTGCACCTTGCAGGTTCACGTCTTCGAGCAACGGGTTGCGAATGGCCGCTTCGGTGGCCTCACGTGCACGGTTCGGACCGCTGGCGCAGCCAGTGCCCATCATCGCCATGCCCATTTCGCTCATCACGGTCCGTACGTCGGCAAAGTCGACGTTGATCATGCCTGGACGCTTGATGATGTCGGAGATACCGCGAACGGCTCCGGCCAGTACATCGTCGGCCTTGGCGAATGCGGACAGCAGGCTTGCGTCCTTGCCAAGGATGGTCAGCAGCTTCTCGTTTGGAATGGTGATCAACGAGTCGACGCTTTCAGACAGCAGACGGATACCTTCGTCGGCGATCTGCATGCGCTTGCGACCTTCGAACGGGAACGGACGAGTCACCACCGCAACGGTGAGGATCCCCATTTCCTTGGCCACTTCAGCAATGATCGGCGCAGCACCGGTACCGGTACCACCGCCCATGCCGGTGGTGATGAACACCATATTGGTGCCCTGCAGGACTTCGGCAATGCGCTCACGGTCTTCGAGAGCGGCCTGACGACCTACTTCAGGGTTGGCGCCGGCGCCCAGACCTTTGGTCACACCGGTGCCCAGTTGCAGGATGGTCCGCGCGCCGATGGATTTCAGCGCCTGGGCATCAGTGTTGGCGCAGATGAACTCAACGCCTTCAATGTTGCTCTTGACCATGTGGTTGACGGCGTTGCCGCCGCCTCCGCCAACACCGATAACTTTAATAACCGGGCTTGCGGGGATGTTGTCTACGAGTTCGAACATTTTCCCTCTCCTTTCATTTCTCTAGTTTTTTCGCCTACTGCCTGTATCTACAACGGTGCTGCGGTAAATCTTTTAGAAGTTGCCTTGTACCCAGCTCTTGATGCGATCGAGCAAGGCGGCTTTCGGTTCTTCATTGCTGTAGCTGTCGCGGCTGCTGATGCCCGAGAACGAAATCCCGTCGGACTGCTTCTGCAGGCCGTACATCAACAGGCCTACGCCGGTGGAATAAATCGGGTTGCGGACCACGTCGTCCAGGCCCTTGACGCCATGGGGCACGCCCAGGCGGACCGGCATGTGGAAGATCTCTTCGGCCAGTTCGACCGCGCCTTCCATTTTCGAGGTACCGCCGGTCAGCACGATGCCGGCCGGGATCAGGTCTTCGTAGCCACTGCGGCGCAGTTCGGCCTGGATCAGCGTGAACAGCTCGTCGTAGCGCGGCTCGACCACTTCGGCCAGGGCCTGGCGGGACAGCTCGCGCGGTGGACGGTCGCCAACGCTTGGCACCTTGATGGTTTCACCGGCACCGGCCAGCTTGGCCAGGGCGCAGGCGTAGCGAATCTTGATTTCTTCGGCGTACTGGGTCGGGGTGCGCAACGCCATGGCGATGTCGTTGGTCACCTGGTCGCCCGCAATCGGGATCACCGCGGTGTGACGGATCGCGCCTTCGGTGAAGATCGCGATGTCTGTGGTACCGCCGCCGATGTCCACCAGGCACACGCCCAGCTCTTTCTCGTCATCGGTCAGGACCGAATAGGCCGACGCCAGTTGCTCAAGAATGATGTCGTCGATTTCCAGACCGCAGCGACGCACGCATTTTTCAATGTTTTGTGCGGCGTTGACGGCGCAGGTCACCACATGGACCTTGGCTTCCAGACGCACGCCCGACATGCCCAGCGGCTCACGAACGCCTTCCTGGTTATCGATCACGTAATCCTGCGGCAAGGTGTGCAGCACGCGCTGGTCAGCCGGGATCGCCACGGCCTGGGCGGCGTCGAGGACGCGTTCAAGGTCGGCAGCACTGACTTCACGATCACGAATCGCCACGATGCCGTGGGAGTTCAGGCTGCGGATGTGATTGCCCGCCACGCCGACGAACGCCGAGTGGATCCGGCAACCGGCCATCAGCTGCGCTTCTTCGATCGCGCGCTGGATCGATTGCACGGTGGACTCGATGTTCACCACCACGCCTTTCTTCAGGCCACGGGACGGATGAGTGCCGATCCCGACGATTTCGAGCGTGCCGTCGTCCGAGACCTCGCCGACCAGCGCCACCACCTTGGAGGTGCCGATATCGAGACCGACGATCATTTTGCCGCTTTGCACGTTTGCCATGGGTCCTGCCTCTTCTTAATTCTTCGCGACAGCGGGTTGGGCTGTCGTGGGCGCTACAGGTTCCCGCCAGCCAACAGCGAGGCCGTTGGCGTAGCGCAGATCGATGCGCGCAATGTTCGTAATCTGTTCTTTAAGCGTCTTGTCGTAGATGGCAATGAAGCGGCGCATCTTTTCCACCAGCTTGCCGCGTCCCAGCAGCAGTTCGATCCCTGGGCCCGCGCTGCCGGCGCCGGTGGTCAGGAACCAGCTGCCTCGTTCACGCAACTCCAGGCGTGCAATCGAGAAGCCCAACGGCCTGAGCATCTGGCTCAGCACCTGGTATTGCTGCATCACTTGCTGTTGTGCCCGTTGTGGGCCGAACAGCTGTGGCAAGTGTTCGTAATTGGCCAGCTCACGCGGGGTGAACGCCTGGCCCTGGTTGTTCAACAGCGATTCATCGCCCCAACGGGCCACCGGCAGTTGTTCTTCCAGGCGGATCACGACTTGATCCGGCCACACCCGACGCACTTCGGCGTGGGCAATCCATGGCATCGTTTCAAGTTCGGTGCGCATGCTCGCAAGATCGATGGTGAAGAAGCTCGACGCCACATAAGGGGCGATTCGCTGCTGCACCGCTTGCTGGCTGATGTAACTCAAGTCGCCTTGCACCGCGATTTTAGTGATCGGCCGGTCGGCGTAGGGCAGCAAACGCTGCGCGCCTTCGTAAGTGCCGAACCCCAGCGCAACCAACAGCACTGGCCAAAACAGGCTTTTCAGAAAACCAAAATTGGCTTTCGGCAGGCGCGCAGACATCGGCTCTTTGGCCACCATTCGGCTCGCACCCCGCGGCACCGGCTTGCGGCCGGGTGCTGGAGGGGGCTGATGTCTCAGCTGTGCGCCTTGCATGGTCTTAACCTCGCGGCTCTTGGTTGCTGGCAGTACTTGCCGCCAGAATCGCCAGAACCAGTTGCTGGAAATCCAGACCGGCAGCACGGGCCGCCATCGGCACCAGGCTGTGATCGGTCATGCCCGGTGCGGTGTTGACTTCGAGGAACCAGAACTGCCCGTCGGCGTCCTGCATCACGTCTGCCCTGCCCCAGCCGGCGATACCTAGCGCCTCACAGGCTTTCGCCGTGAGGTCCATCAGTTCTTTTTCCTTGTTGCTGTCCAGGCCACATGGGATCCGGTACTGGGTATCGGAAGCCACGTACTTGGCGTCGTAGTCGTAGAAGCTGTGCGTGGTGCCCAGGGCAATCGGTGGCAACACCTGGTCACGCAGGGTGGCGATGGTGAACTCCGGACCTTGAATCCATTGCTCGACCAACACTTGCGAATCGTAGGTACTGGCCGCTTTCCAGGCGTCGATCAATTCCGACGCGGACGTCACTTTGGCCATCCCGATACTTGAACCTTCATGGGCCGGTTTGACGATCAAAGGGAAGCCCAGTTCCGTCGCTGCCGAAATACAATCAGCCTCGGAGCTCAGTACCGCGTGACGCGGCGTCGGGATGCCGAGGCTGTGCCAGACCTGTTTGGTGCGCAGCTTGTCCATGGCCAGCGCCGACGCCAGAATGCCGCTGCCGGTGTAGGGAATGCCCAGGCATTCGAGCAGGCCCTGCATGCTGCCGTCTTCACCGCCACGACCGTGGAGGATGACAAAGGCGCGGTCGATCTTTTCGTTCAGCAAACGCTGCAGAAGGTCATCGCCCACATCGAGGCCGAACGCATCCACACCGGCGCTCAGCAGCGCGTCGAGTACCGCGTTACCCGACTTCAGGGACACTTCACGCTCGGCACTCTTGCCGCCGAACAGCACGGCGACTCGGCCGAAGTCTTTCGGCGCGATTGTGGAGACGAGGTTGGCGTAGGCAGCAGTCATTTCAACTTCCCCGCAGTCGGCGCGGCAACAGCACCCGCGAATAGCGGACTGGCCAACAGTTTCGGGGCGAGACCACCGATATCACCGGCGCCCTGGCACAGCAGGATGTCGCCGGCACGCAACAGCGGCTTGACGATCGGTGCGAGGTCGACACCACGTTCGATGTAGATCGGGTCGAGCTGACCGCGCTGACGGATGCTGTTGCACAGCTTGCGGCTGTCGGCGCCCGGGATCGGCTCTTCTCCGGCCGGGTAGACTTCCATCAGCAGCAGGACGTTGGCGTCGGCCAGTACATTGACGAAATCGTCGTACAGGTCGCGGGTGCGGCTGTAACGGTGCGGCTGGTACACCATCACCAGACGGCGCTCCGGCCAACCACCGCGGACGGCTTTGATCACCGCCGCGACTTCGGTCGGGTGGTGACCGTAGTCGTCGACCAGCATCACGTTGCCGCCTTCTACCGGCAGTTCGCCGTAGACCTGGAAGCGTCGGCCGACACCCTGGAAGCCGGACAGGCCCTGGACGATGGCTTCATCGCTGACGCCTTCATCGGTGGCGATGCAGATGGTGGCCAGCGCGTTCAATACGTTGTGGTTGCCCGGCATGTTCACCGAGACATCCAATGGCTCGCGATCAGGACGCAACACAGTGAAGAAGGTCTGCATGCCTTGCTGGCGCACATTGATTGCGCGCACGTCGCAGTCATCGCCGAAGCCGTAAGTGACGGTTGGGCGCTTCACCAGCGGCAGGATGTCACGCACCACCGGATCGTCCAGGCACACCACCGCCAGACCGTAGAACGGCAGGTTGTGGAGAAACTCGACGAAGGTTTTCTTCAGTTTGTTGAAGTCACCGTCGTAGGTCGCCATGTGGTCGGCGTCGATGTTGGTGACCACGGCCACCAGCGGCTGCAAGTGCAGGAAACTGGCATCGCTTTCGTCGGCTTCGGCGATCAGGTAGCGGCTGGTGCCGAGCTGAGCATTGGTGCCCGCGGCATTCAGACGGCCACCGATGACGAACGTCGGGTCCAGGCCACCGGCCGCGAACACCGAAGCGATCAGGCTGGTGGTGGTGGTTTTGCCGTGCGTACCGGCGACGGCAATGCCGTGGCGATAGCGCATCAGCTCGGCCAGCATTTCAGCGCGTGGCACCACAGGAATTCGGCGCTCCAGAGCGGTGGCCACTTCCGGGTTGGACGTGTTCACGGCGCTCGACACCACCAGCACATCAGCAGTAGCGGCGTTCTCGGAACGGTGGCCAATAAAGATGTGCGCGCCAAAGGACTCGAGACGCTCGGTTACCGGCGATGCTTTCAGGTCGGAACCGGACACTTCATAGCCCAGGTTCAGCAACACTTCGGCGATGCCGCACATGCCCACGCCACCAATGCCGACGAAGTGGATGCGACGGATGCGGCGCATTTCCGGTTGCGGCATGGCTTTCTGTTTCTCAACCATGGGCCACCTCCAGGCAGGTATCGACCACGTTACGGGTTGCATCGGGTTTGGCCAGGCGGCGTGCCGCAGTGGCCATGTCGTTGAGTCGTTGTGGTTGCATCAGGACCTCTGTCAGGCGTGCGGCAAGATCCGCTGCGCCAGTCGTTCTTTGCGGCATCAGGAAGGCAGCGCCTTCACGGGCCAAATAATCGGCGTTGCGGGTCTGGTGATCGTCGATCGCGTGGGGCAAAGGCACCAGCATCGAGGGCAGACCGGCGGCAGCCAGTTCACTGATGGTCAATGCGCCTGCGCGGCACACCACCAGGTCGGCCCAGCCATAGGCTTGGGCCATGTCTTTTATGAAAGGCTGCACTTGCGCCTCGACGCCAGCCGCGCGATAGCGCTCTGCAGTCACTTCATCGTGGTTTTTGCCGGCCTGATGAAACACTTCCGGGCGCAGGTCGGGGGCGACTTGCGACAGGGCTTCAGGCAGCAACTTGTTCAACGGCTCTGCGCCCAGGCTTCCGCCCAGAATCAGTAAACGCGCCTTGCGACCCGCCAGGGCGGGGCGCTGTGTTTCGAGGAACAGCTCGGTGCGCACCGGGTTACCGGTGGTCCGACGGCTGTCCGACAGGGTAAAGGTGTCGGGGAACGCTTCACAGACTCGGGCGGCCAACGGCACCAGCAACCGATTGGCGGTACCGGCCACAGCGTTCTGCTCATGAACGATCACCGGCACGCCGGCCAGTTTGGCTGCAACGCCGCCGGGGCCGGTCACATAACCACCGAAGCCGACCACGCACACTGGCCGCAGCTGACGAATGATCGCCCGCGCCTGCCAGACGGATTTGAGCACCATGAACGGGGCCTTGAGCAGGGACAATTTGCCCTTGCCGCGTAGACCGGTGGCATTGATCCGATGCAGCTCGATACCGGCCATCGGCACCAGCTCGTTCTCGATCCCGCGTGGCGTTCCGAGCCAGTGCACGGTGTAACCGCGTGCCTGGAATTCGCGAGCGCACGCCAGCGCCGGGAACACGTGGCCACCGGTGCCGCCCGCCATGATCAAGACGTTAGCGCCCATGGGTCGGCTCCTCGGCGAAGTCGCTCTCATGGAACTCCATCTCCTCGCTGCCCAGGTGGGTCCGACTCTCCCACTCAATGCGCAACAACAAGCCGAGACAGGCACCGCAGATCACCAGCGAACTGCCGCCATAACTGAGGAACGGCAGGGTCAGGCCTTTGGTCGGCAACAGGCCGACGTTCACCCCGATGTTGATCAGGAACTGGCCGATCCACAGGAACGACAGGCCGTAAGCGATGTAGGCGGCGAAGAATTGCTTGGCCTTCTCGGCCCAATAACCGATGTACATGCCACGCACGCAAACAAAGGCGAACAACGCCACCGTACACAAGGAACCCACGGCACCCAGTTCTTCGGCCAGGACCGAGAACACGAAGTCGGTGTGGGCTTCCGGCAGGTAGAACTGTTTCTGCACGCTGTTGCCCAGGCCAACGCCCAGCCATTCGCCGCGACCGAACGCGATCAATGCCTGCGACAACTGATAGCCGGCACCGAACTGGTCAGCCCATGGATCGGCAAAGTTGGTCAGACGCGCCATTCGATACGGCTGCACTTGAATCAACAGCACCACCGCGCCGACCGCCAGGACCACCATCAAGGAGAAACGGAACAGTCCGACACCGCCGAGGAACAGCATCGCCGCCGCCGCGCCCATCATGACAACGGTGGCGCCGAAGTCCGGCTCCATCAGCAACAGGCCGGCCATTGGCAGCAGAACGATGAACGGCTTGAAAAAGCCCATCCAGCTTTCCCGCACTTCTTTCTGGCGACGCACCAGATAACCGGCGAGGTAGATCACCACAAATACTTTGGCGATCTCGGACGGCTGAACGTTGAAGAAGCTGAAGCCGATCCAGCGCATCGAACCATTCACTTCACGGCCGATCCCCGGGATGATCACCATCACCAGCAAACCGAACGCACCAATCAGCATCAGCCAGCCCAGGCGTTGCCAGGTGGCGATCGGAATCATCATGGTGACGATGCAGGCACCCAGGCCCAGCACGATGTAGATCAGGTGGCGAATCATGTAGTACAGGGCACTGCCCGACTGCACGGCCGCCACTTCCGTCGAAGCCGAGGCGATCATGACCAGTCCGAGGCCGATCAACGCCAGGCAACCGGCGAGCATCGGGAAGTCGAGGTCGATGCCGCGCCCGGTGATGATCGGCGACGGATAAGGCTTGATGATATTGAGCAGGCTCATGTCAGTTCCTCCACGGCGCGGACGAACTGATGACCACGGTCTTCGTAATGCTTGAACATGTCGAAACTGGCGCAGGCAGGCGACAGCAGCACGGCGTCGCCTGGCTCGGCGAGGGCGCGGCATTGTGCAACCGCTTCCTCCAGCGAACTGACGCGAACCAGCGGCACGGCGTCGCCGATGGCCTGACCGATCAAGTCGGAGTCGCGGCCCATCAGCACCACGGCGCGGCAGTTGACCGCCACTGGGTCACGCAGATCTTTGAACTCGGCACCCTTGCCGTCGCCACCGGCGATCAACACGAGTTTGCCGTCGATGTCCGCGCCCAGGCCTTCGATGGCGGCCAGTGCGGCGCCGACGTTGGTGGCTTTGGAATCGTTGTAATAGCTCACGCCGTCCAGGTCACGGACCCACTGGCAGCGATGCTCCAACCCGGCGAAGGTGCGCAGGCTCGAGAGCATGGCGTCGAACGGCAGGCCGACAGCATGGCCCAGCGCCAAAGCCGCCAAGGCGTTGGACTGGTTGTGGGCACCGCGAATTTTCAACTCGCGCACCGGCATCAGGTTCTGGAACTCGAAGGCCAGGTACTTCTCGCCGTCTTCTTCGCGGATACCAAAGGCCTTGAAATCAGGTTTGCTCAAACCGAAGGTCCAGCATGGCTGGCCCTCGCCGATCAATGGACGGCTCAGGGCATCCTGACGATTGACTACAAACTGTTTGGCGCCACGGAAGATCCGGTGCTTGGCCAGGTGATAGGCCGGCAGACCGCTGTAGCGGTCCATGTGGTCTTCGCTGACGTTGAGCACGGTCGCTACTTCGGCGTTGAGTTGATCGGTGGTTTCGAGCTGGAAGCTCGACAACTCCATCACGTACAACTCGACGTCGTCGCTGAGCAAATCCAGCGCCGGCGTACCGAGGTTGCCCCCCACAGCGACACGCTTGCCCGCCGCCACAGCCATCTCGCCGACCAGGGTGGTGACGGTGCTTTTCGCGTTGGAACCGCTGATGGCGACAATCGGCGCCTTCGCGTTACGCGCGAACAACTCGATGTCACCGGACAATTTCACGCCACGGGCGGCGGCAGCCTGCAGGGCCGGGGTCGCCAGCGCCAGGCCGGGACTCACGTAGAGCTCGTCGGCACGGCACAGGAATTCGACGTCCAGCTCGCCACAACGCACTTCCACGTGCGGATAGTCACGCTTGAGCGCGGCCAGTTCCGGTGGATTTTCCCGCGTATCAGCCACAGCAAACGACGTGCCCCGGTTCGCCAGGAAGCGAACCAGGGACATGCCGCTCTTGCCGAGGCCGACAACGATGCGGAAGTGGTCAGAAGCGATCAGAGACACTCGTTCTACCTCAGCTTCAGGGTGGCAAGGCCGACCAGTACGAGAATCACGGTGATGATCCAGAAACGGACGATCACACGCGGCTCGGGCCAGCCCTTGAGTTCAAAGTGGTGGTGAATCGGTGCCATGCGGAACACACGGCGACCGGTCAGCTTGAAGGAAGCCACCTGGATAACCACGGACAGGGTTTCCATCACGAACACGCCGCCCATGATGAACAGGACGATTTCCTGACGGACGATCACCGCGATGGTGCCCAGGGCCGCGCCCAGCGCCAGCGCGCCGACGTCGCCCATGAAGACTTGTGCCGGATAGGTGTTGAACCAGAGGAAACCGAGCCCCGCACCGATCAACGCGCCGCAGAACACGATCAACTCACCGGCGCCCGGTACATAAGGGATCAGCAGGTATTCAGCGAATTTCACGTTACCCGACAGGTAGCAGAAGATGCCCAGACCGCCGCCGACCATTACCGTCGGCATGATCGCCAGACCGTCGAGGCCGTCGGTCAGGTTGACCGCGTTGCTCGAGCCGACGATCACGAAATAGGTCAGAACGACGAAGCCTATGCCCAGCGGAATGCTGTAGTCCTTGAGCATCGGCAGGA
Organism: Pseudomonas sp. LBUM1669; assembly: GCF_059695705.1. Classification (NCBI taxonomy): domain Bacteria; kingdom Pseudomonadati; phylum Pseudomonadota; class Gammaproteobacteria; order Pseudomonadales; family Pseudomonadaceae; genus Pseudomonas; species Pseudomonas sp. LBUM1669. The sequence goes on from NZ_CP166784.1 coordinate 5,273,382, forward strand.
TCAGGGTGGTTTCCACCGGCGTTGCAGCGGTCATATAAAGGAAGATCGCCGCGCCGAGGCCGAACACCGACTGCCAGAAATACTTCCAGCGGCTCGGCAAGCCACGGGAGTTCTTCTCGATGACTTTGCGGTAGTCGTCGACCCAGCCGATGGCGCCGAACAGCAACGTCACCAGCAAAACGGTCCAGACATAGCGGTTGCTCAGGTCAGCCCACAGCAAGGTGCTGACACCAATGGACGACAGAATCAGTGCGCCACCCATGGTCGGAGTGCCCGACTTGGACAGGTGGGATTGTGGACCGTCGTTGCGAACGGATTGACCGATCTGACGGTTCTGCAAAGTGCGGATCATCCACGGGCCATAACACAGCGACAAAACCAGCGCGGTCAGCACACCGAGGATCCCGCGCAGGGTCAGGTACTGAAAGACCGCGAAGCCTTTGTAGAACTGTTGCAGATACTCCGCTAGCAGCAGCAGCATTAATGTTTCTCCAGGCTGGACCCGCACAAAGCGGCGACGATGTTTTCCATCGCTGCGCTGCGCGAGCCCTTGATCAAAATGGTGGTGTTTGTGTCTTGCTCGGCGCCCAGGGCCTTGATCAGCTCAGCCTGAGTGGCGAAGTGATAAGCCTGCTGGCCGAAAGCGTTCACGGCGTGAGCCATCAGCGGCCCGACGGCGTATAGCGCACAAACCTTGCCGCGGGCGTACTCGCCCACATCGCGGTGCCCCTGCTCTGCCCAATCGCCCAACTCACCGATATCCCCGAGCACCAGAACGGTGCGGCCGGAAAAGCCGGCGAGTATATCAACGGCGGCGCACATGGAGGTGGGGTTCGCGTTGTACGTGTCATCGATCACGCGCATGCCATTGCTGGCCAGTTGCGCGACGGTACGGCCCTTGACCGGTTGCACCGCGCCGAGGCCGGTGGCGATGCCGAACAGCGACACGCCCAAGACATGCGCGGCAGCGGCGGCGGCCATGGCATTGGCGACGTTATGGGTGCCGAGCAGGTTCAGTTGAACGCGCTCCACACCTTCAGGACTGTGCAGATTGAAAGCCGGGCAACCGCGCGCATCGCGATCCAGGTCGCTGGCGTAGAAGTCGGCGCTTGGGTTGTTCAGGGCGAACGAAAGGATTTTGCGACCGGCCGCACGGGTCTTCCAGATGCCGAACGCCTTGTCGTCAAGATTGAGCACGGCGACGCCATCGGCCTCCAGCCCTTCAATGATCTCGCCCTTGGCTTCAACGATTTTTTCCGGCCCGCCGAACTCGCCGACGTGGGCGGTCCCGGCGTTGTTGAGCACGGCCACATGCGGCTTGGTCATGCCGACGGTGTAGGCAATTTCGCCGAGACGCGAAGCACCGAGTTCGATGACAGCGGCGGTATGGTCCGGCGCGAGTTCGAGCAGGGTCAGCGGGACGCCGAGGTCGTTATTCAGGTTGCCACGGGTCGCCAGGACCGGACCGCGTGTGCGCAGGATGCTGGCGAGCATTTCCTTGACCGTGGTTTTACCGCTGGAACCGGTGATCGCCGCGACCGGGTTGGTAAACGCGGCACGGTTCATCGCGCCCAACTGGCCCAACGCCTGGCGGGTGTCCTTGACCAGCAATTGCGGCAGCGGGCTGTCGGCGACTTCGCGCTCGACCAGTGCAGCGACCGCGCCTTTGCTGGCAACGTCGTTCAAATAGTCATGACCGTCGAAGCGCGGACCGGTCAGGGCAATAAATAGCTGACCTGGCTTGATCGCGCGGCTGTCGATGCTGACGCCATCGAACGTGGCATCGGCACTGACCAAGCGGGCATTCAGCGCGCCGGTCAGCTCGCTCAGTTTCAGGGCTTTAAGCATGGGCCACCTCCCACGCGGTCAAGGCGTGATCGGCCTCGACCAGATCGGAGAAAGCGTGACGCTGGCCGTTGATCTCCTGATAGTCCTCGTGACCTTTACCAGCCAGAACAATCACGTCATCCGCCGAAGCACTGGCGATCAATTGGGCAATCGCCTGACCACGGCCGGCGACGAAAGTGACTTTATCCACAGCGGTAAAACCGGCGCGGATGTCGTCGAAAATCACCGAAGGATCTTCAGTACGCGGGTTGTCATCGGTGACCAGCACGCCGTCCGCCAGACGCTCGACCACTTCAGCCATCAGCGGACGTTTGCCGCGATCACGATCACCACCGCAACCGAACAGGCACAGCAAACGGCCTTTGGCGTGTGGACGAAGGGCCATCAAGACTTTTTCCAGCGCATCCGGCGTGTGGGCGTAATCGACCACCACCAGTGGCTGAGTACCGCCGCCGAGGCGCTGCATGCGACCGGCCGGACCTTCGAGTTTCGGCAGGACCTTGAGGATTTCGTCCAGCGCGTAGTCCAGGCCGAGCAAAGCGCCGACGGCGGCCAGCACGTTGCTCAGGTTGAAGCGACCCAGCAAGGTGCTGCGCAAATGGTGTTCGCCCTGCGGCGTGACCAGCGTGGCGCGCACGCCTTCGTCGTCGAACTGCGATTCACGGCAATAAAGGTAGGCGCTGGCATCTTCCAGGCTGTAGGTGATCAGGCGCGATTCACGTTTGTCCGCAGCCAGCTGGCGGCCGAACTCGTCGTCGAGATTGATCACCCGGCACTTCAAATCGTTCCAGGCAAACAGCTTGGCCTTGGCTTCGCCGTAGGCTTGCATGGTGCCGTGGTAATCGAGGTGATCGCGGGACAGATTGGTCATCACCGCCACATCGAACGCCAACGCGGTCACGCGGCCTTGGTCAAGGCCGTGGGAAGACACTTCCATGGCGACGGCTTTGGCGCCGGCCTTTTTCAGGTCGGCCAAGGTCGCTTGCACGGCGATCGGGTTCGGCGTGGTGTGCAGGCCACTTTCCAGTGCGCCGTAGAAACCGGTGCCCAGGGTGCCGACAATGCCGCAATGTTGGCCGAGCAAATCCAGAGCTTGCGCAACCAATTGCGTAACGCTGGTTTTGCCGTTGGTGCCGGTCACGCCGACCAGGTTCAGGTGACGGCTCGGGTCGCCATAAAAGCGACCGGCGATGTCCGACAGCTGCGCCGCCAGGCCTTTGACCGGAATCAGTGGAACGTCGGTGATCGGCAAAACGGTAGCGCCTTCGACTTCGTAAGCCACGGCAGCAGCACCGCGCTGCAAGGCATCGGCAATGTGCGCACGCCCGTCGAACTTGCCGCCAGGGACGGCGAGAAACAGATCGCCAGCACGCACGTTGCGGCTGTCCAGGGTCAGTTCGCGGATCAACAGATCACGGCCTGCGTGGGCAAAAATTTTATTCAGACTAAGAGACATCAGCCGCGCCCTCCATTGGCTTTCAGCGGAACGACCGGTGTGGCGTTAGCGGTTTGCGTCGGTGGCAGATTGTCCGGGGTGATGTTCATCAGGCGCAGCGTCCCGGACATCACTTTGCTGAACACCGGCGCCGAGACCAGACCACCGAAGTAGCCGGCCTTGGTCGGCTCATCGATCACCACCACGATTGCGTAACGCGGATCGCTCATCGGGCCGAAGCCGGCGAACAGCGATCGGTAGGAATTCTCGGCGTAGCCTTTGGTGCCCACCGACGTCTTGCGCGCAGTGCCCGACTTGCCGGCCACGTGATACGCCGGCACCTGCGCACGGAATACACCGCGCGGGGCCTCGATCACTTGGGTCAGCATGCCTTGCATGGTTTTCGCGACGGCTTCCGGCAGCACTTGCGTGGTTTGAGCTGGCTTGTCGGTTTTGATCAGGGTCAGCGGTGCGAGGCGACCGTTATTGGCCAGGGCCGAGAAGGCGTGGACCAACTGGATCGCGGTCACGGAAATACCGTAACCGTAGGACAGCGTGGCGGTTTCAGCCTTGCGCCATTCGCGGTAGTTCGGCAGGTTGCCGACGCGTTCGCCCGGGAAGCCAAGACCCGTGTCCTGGCCGAGGCCGACCTTCTGCGCGAGGCGGAAGATGGTTTCGCCGCCGATATCGAACGCGACCTTACTCATGCCGACGTTACTGGAATTGATCAGAATGCCGGTCAGGTCGAGCACCGGGCCTTCGGTCTTGGAGACGTCCTTGATGGTGTATTTACCAATCTGCAAGGTGCCTGGGTATACCTCGACGGTATCGCTCGGCTTCCAGCGACCGGTTTCGATCGCGGCGCTCATGGAGATGGCTTTCATGGTCGAACCCGGCTCGAACACGTCGATCATGGCACGGTTGCGCATCATCGCCGGTTGCAGGTTGCGACGGTTGTTCGGGTTGTAGGTCGGCTGGTTGACCATGGCGAGGATCTCACCGGTCTTCACGTCCATGATCACCAGGCTGCCGGCCTTGGCGCCGTTCTCGATGATCGCGTTACGCAGCTCGCGGTTGGCCAGGTATTGCAGACGCAGGTCAATGGACAACGCCAAGGGCTTGCCGGCCTTGGCGTTTTTGGTGACCTGGACATCCTTGATAAGTCGGCCACGCCGATCCTTGATGACCTGTCGCTTGCCGGCGACCCCGGCCAGCCATTCGTCGTAGGCCAGCTCGACCCCTTCACGACCGTGGTCATCGATGTCGGTAAAGCCGACCATGTGCGCGGTGACTTCACCGGCCGGATAGAAACGCCGGAACTCTTCAATGCCATAGACACCCGGCACTTTCAGGTCGAGCACGGACTGGCCCTGCTCGGGGGTCAGCCCGCGCACCAGGTAGATGAATTCTTTGTTGGCCTGGGCTTCGAGACGTTCGGCCAGGGCTTTAGGGTCTTGACCCAGAGCGGCCGCCAGGGCGGGCCATTTCTCTTTGGCCAGCTGCATTTCCTTGGCATTCGCCCACAGAGTGGTGACCGGGGTACTCACGGCCAACGGCTCGCCGTTACGGTCGGTGATCAGACCACGGTGAGCCGGAATCGGAATGTGACGAACGCTGCGCGCATCGCCCTGCCCCTTGAGGAAGGCACGATCGACGACTTGCAGGTCGATGATGCGCCAGCAAATCGCCGCGACCATGACGCCGAGCAAGCCCAGCACCAGGCGGAAACGCCATGGGAACAGTGCGCCTTCGAGTTTCATCATGGCGCCACCATCTGCACTTCAGCGGCGCCGGGAATGCGCATCTTCAGTTGCTCGGTGGCCAGGACTTCGATACGGCTGTGCGCGGTCCAGGTGCTCTGTTCGAGAATCAACCGGCCCCACTCCGCCTGCGCCTTATCGCGCACGCTCAACTCGGCGAACAGCGCGTTCAGCAACTGACGATTCCAGTGGGCGCTGTAAGACACGCCAATGGCCGACACGAGCACGCCAATAAACAGCAGCAGCATGAAAAAGCTTCCGCCGGGAAGAGGCTTGGCGAAAAGCTTGCTCACCGCAGCTTCTCCGCGACGCGCATGACGGCGCTCCGGGAACGTGGGTTGGCTTTGAGTTCGGCCTCGGAGGCGGACTGCGCTTTGCCATGGATTTTGATGATCGGTTCGAACGCGACGTGACGGACCGGCAGGTTGCGCGGCAGGTTGTCGGCTTCGCCTTTTACCAGTTTGCGCATGAACAGTTTGACGATGCGGTCTTCCAGCGAGTGGAAGCTGATGACCACCAGACGGCCGCCGATTTCCAGGCTGTCCAGTGCGGCTTCGAGGCCGGCTTCCAGATCGCCCAGTTCGTTGTTGACGTGAATACGCAGGCCCTGGAACGCGCGGGTGGCAGGGTTCTTGCCCTTTTCCCATGCCGGGTTGGCGACTTTCAGGACTTCAGCCAGGTCGGCCGTGCGCTCGAACGGCTTGATGTCGCGGCGCTCGGCCACGGCACGGGCCATGCGACCGGAGAAACGTTCTTCGCCGTATTCCTTGAACACCCGGGCGATTTCTTCCACCGGTGCGGTGTTGACGAATTCGGCAGCACTGATCCCGCGGGACGGATCCATGCGCATGTCCAGCGGGCCATCATTGAGGAAACTGAAGCCGCGTTCAGGGTCGTCGAGCTGTGGCGAAGACACGCCCAGGTCGAGCAGAACGCCACTGACCTTGCCGTGCAGACCGCGTTCGGCCACTTCCGAACCGAGCTCGGCAAAGCTGCGCTGCACAACGACAAAGCGGCCGTCTTCGGCCGCTAGCGTTTGCCCGGTGGCAATCGCTTGAGGATCCTTGTCGAATCCGAGGAGCCGGCCATCGGGGCCGAGGTGGCTCAGGATCAACCGGCTATGTCCGCCGCGCCCGAACGTACCGTCCAGATAGCAGCCATCAGGACGTACGGCGAGAGCCTCGACGGCTTCGTCAAGCAGTACGGTGATGTGGTTAAAGCCGCTATCAATAGTCACAGGATCAAATCACGCAGTTCATCAGGCATGGCGCCCGGTTGTTGAATGGCAGCCAGGTCAGCGGCAGAAACCGCATCCCAGGCATCCTCGTCCCACAATTGGAACTTGTTCAGTTGGCCTACCAACATCGCGCGCTTATCCAAGTTGGCATATTCACGAAGACGCGGCGGAACCAGAAAACGACCACTGCCATCGAGCTCGAGGTCGACGGCATTACCAATCAGTAAACGTTGCAGGCGGCGGTTCTCTTCGCGAAGCGAAGGCAGTGCGCGCAGTTTGGTTTCGATAATTTCCCACTCATCGAGGGGGTAAACACACAAACACGGATCAACGGCGTCAATTGTGACGATCAACTGACCGGAACTACGCGAAACGAGCTCGTCACGGTACCGGCTCGGCATGGCGAGACGGCCCTTTGCATCGAGACTGATAGCGTTAGCTCCGCGAAACACGTCAGCGTTTCTCCAAATATTAGCGTTTTACGCTCAAAAAACCCACTTCATGCCACTTTCCGCCACTTGCGCACACTATAGGAATGCGGCCACCGCACCGTCAAGGCGCGGTTTAAAGGAAAACCCTTACAGAACTGAGATTTAGGAGGGTAAACGGAGGAGTAACGACAATCTGGCGGATGAATTTGTCCTATAACTTGAATCAGCACAGAAGGCTGCGTTCGAAAGTTAAAGTAATTTGTTAAGTGTAAGATTTTTTCGGTATTACGAAAGTATTCTGGCAACGATTCTGGAAGGAGGGAAAATGCTACTACCAGCGCCCTGCTCAACGATTAAAGCAGGGAGGGAAAAAAGGTGGAGAGTCGATCTGTAAGCCGGGTTCTGTCTTGAACAGTCATTCGTCTACGATGGCCATCACTGGACATCTTTAGCAACCTACCCGGTCCCAGCGCGGGCCACGCCTTGGGACCCTATTTGGTCTTGCTCCAAGTGGGGTTTACCTAGCCACGAACTGTTGCCAGACGTGCGGTGCGCTCTTACCGCACCTTTTCACCCTTACCGGCGCCGAAGCGCTTAGGCGGTTATTTTCTGTGGCACTTTCCGTAGGCTCACGCCTCCCAGGCATTACCTGGCACTTCGCCCTATGGAGCCCGGACTTTCCTCCCCCCCCTAATTTTCATAGAGGGCAGCGACTGTCCAATCGACTCTCCGCCGCGAAGGTTAACGGCAGAGCGGCCGAAGAACAAGCGCTAAACGCCTTTGGCTGCTCCTGCGCGTCGGGTTTTTACTCGCCCTTCTGTTTATCCAACGCAACCTGATAGAGCACATTCTTGCGTTCACCGGTAATTTGCGCCGCCAATGCCGCCGCACGCTTGAGCGGCATCTCTTCAAGCAACAGATTGAGGATGCGCATGGCCTCACTGCTGACCGCATCCTCGGTCTCGGGTGCCGACCAACCCGCCACCAACACCACGCACTCGCCGCGCTGCTGATTACTGTCCGACTCGACGAACTCACGCAACTCGGCCAGCGGCAGGCCTTTAAGGGTTTCGAAGGTCTTGGTGATTTCACGGGCCAGCAACGCCGGACGCTCGGGGCCGAACACCAACTCCATGTCTTGCAGGCACTCAAGAATACGATGCGGCGCTTCATAGAAAATCAGTGTGCGCGGCTCTTCCTTGACCAGCTCAAGACGAGCGCGACGACCGACAGCCTTGGCCGGCAGGAAGCCTTCGAAAATGAAACGGTCCGACGGTAGTCCCGCCGCCGACAACGCCGCGATCAAGGCACAGGCGCCTGGAACCGGGACCACATTGATCCCGGCGGCGCGAGCCTGACGCACCAGGTGATAACCCGGATCGGAAATCAGCGGCGTACCGGCATCGGAGATCAGCGCCACATCGTCGCCCGCCAGCAATCGCGTGATAAAGCGGCTACCTTCATCGCGCTCGTTGTGTTCATGGCAGGCCGCCAGCGGCGTGGGAATGCCGAAGTGTTGCATCAGGCGCTGGGAGTGACGGGTGTCTTCGGCGGCAATCAACGCGACGTCGCGCAGGATCTTCAGCGCACGTGCACTGATGTCGTCCAGGTTGCCGATGGGCGTCGCCACCACATAAAGCGAGCCAGCAGCGGAATTCAAAGCACCTGGAGCAGTCAAAGCGCACACCTCATGATCGGTAAAAGGCGACATTGTAGCGCGTAGCGGCGCTTGCGATCGCCCCGCCCTCCTCGGGTTTTTCAGGCGTTTGTGCAGCGCTGCAACATTTGCACGAGCTAAATTGATCGATTCACGCCAGTAACATCGCGCCCCGGCCAGTGCTTGGGTACAATTCCACGCTAATTTGATCGAGTATCAGGAACACTACATGATCGCTTGCCTGCGGCTGTTCACTGCCCTCTGCCTCGCTGCCTTGCTGGCGGCTTGCGCCAGCTCGCCCTCTTCCAGCCTTGGCGAACTTCCACGGACCCCGGACGCCAGTATCGAGCAACTGCTCGAACAGGCCGCTCAAAGCAAGGACGCGGAAAAAGCCGCGTTGTTGCGTCTGAGCGCGGCAGACTTGGCCTATCGCCAGGGCAATGCCGGCCAGTCCGCGCAAATCCTGCAACAGGTTCCGGTGGAACAACTCAAGCCCGGCCAACAGGTCTTCGCCAGCACCCTGGCGGCTGAACTGGCCATGGCGCGCAATCAGCCCAAGGCGGCGTTGACTGCCTTGAGCCATCCGAGCCTGCAACGCCTGAGCGAGTTGCCGGTCGAGCAACAGGTTCGCACCGGCACTGTCCATGCTCGCGCCCTTGAGGCCGACGGGCAGACGCTGGCCGCCGCACGGGAGCGCATCTTCATCGCACCCATGCTCGAAGGTGAAGCCGCCGGCAAAAACCACGAAGCGATCTGGACCCTGATCGCCTCGCTGCCGACCGATCAACTGCAGCCAACCACCGACGACGACCTTGGTGGCTGGATGAGCCTGGCACTGACGGTGAAAACCGCCGGCACCCTGGAACAACAGCAAGCCGCGATCGACAACTGGCGCGCCCAGAACCCTAAGCACCCGGCTGCCATTCAATTGCCGCTGCCACTGACCAAGCTCAAGGAACTGGCCAGCCAGCCCCTGAGCAAGATCGCCCTGCTGTTGCCGCAAGACGGCCCGCTGGCATCGGTCGGCAAAGCGCTGCGTGAAGGCTTCCTGGCCGCTCACTACCAGGCGCAACAAGCCGGGCAGAAGCCGCCAGCCATCGAGTTCTATGACAGCTCACGCCTGACCTCGATGGACGAGTTCTACCGCAAGGCCCAGGCCGATGGCGTGCAACTGGTGGTCGGTCCGCTGGAAAAACCACTGGTCAAACAGCTCAGTGCTCGCCCGCAACTGCCGATCACCACCCTGGCGCTGAATTACAGCGAAGGCGAACAAGGTCCGGCCCAGCTGTTCCAGTTTGGTCTGGCCGCTGAAGATGAAGCACGTGAAGTGTCTCGTCGTGCTCGCGCCGACGGCCTGCATCGCGCCGCGATCATGGTGCCGAAAGGCGAATGGGGCGATCGCGTGCTGAGAGCGTTCAGCCAGGATTGGCAAGCCAACGGCGGCAGCATCGTCGCGACCGAGCGCGTTGACCAACCGGTTCAACTGGCCCAGCAGATTGCCGACATGTTCCAGCTGCGTCAGAGCGAAGGTCGCGCCAAGAGCCTGCAAAGTACCGTTGGCTCGCAGGTAGCGGCCCAGCCTTCGCGCCGCCAGGACATCGAGTTCATCTTCCTGGCCGCGACTCCGCAACAGGCTCAGCAGATCAAGCCGACCCTGAACTTCCAGTACGCGGGCGACGTGCCGGTTTACGCCACGTCCCACGTGTTCAGTGCCAGCGGCGACGTGAACCAGTACAACGACATGAACGGCATCCGTTTCTGCGAAACCCCGTGGTTGCTGGACGCCAATGATCCGCTGCGCAAACAGGTCACGGCACAATGGCCGCAAGCGGCTGGCAGCCTGGGCCGCCTGTACGCAATGGGCGTTGACGCCTATCGCCTGGCGCCGCGACTGGGGCAACTCAAGGCGCTTCCGGACAGCCGCATTGAAGGCCAGTCGGGCAGCCTGGGCATGACTCAAAACCAGCGCGTGGTGCGCCAGTTGCCGTGGGCACAGTTCGTCAGCGGTCAGGTTCAACGCCTGCCGGATACCCCACGCTGATGCCTGACAGGTCACGCCAACAAAGCGGTAAAGATGCCGAGCGCCATGCGCTCGAGCATCTTCAACAACAGGGTCTGCGCCTGCTGGCGCAGAACTGGTTGTGTAAACGCGGCGAGCTTGATCTGGTCATGCTTGATGGCGATACAGTAGTATTCGTTGAAGTCCGCTACAGAAAAAACACCCAGTGGGGTGGAGCGCTCGACAGCATCGATGGGCGCAAACGGCAGAAACTGATTTTCGCCGCGCAGTATTTTCTTCAGCGCGAGTCACGTTGGGCCAATTCCCCCTGCCGCTTCGACGTGGTTGCCATCGACAGCAACCTCGATCAGTTGAACTGGTTGCAGAATGCCTTCGACAGCTGATCGCGTGCGCCCCGAAGCGGATACCTTTACCCAACACTTTTGCTCTTTGCTTTGCGGGCTGCACATTCATGTGCCGAGTAGCCGCGCTAATTAAGGTCACACAGATGGACATGCAATCCCGAATTCGCCAGCTTTTTCAGGCCAGTATCGACACCAAGCAAATGGCGATGGACGTACTTGCACCGCACATCGAGCAAGCCAGCCAGGTAATGGTCAACGCCCTGCTCAATGAGGGCAAAATGCTTTCTTGCGGCAACGGTGGCTCCGCCGGTGATGCCCAGCACTTTTCGTCCGAGCTGCTCAACCGCTTCGAGCGCGAACGTCCGAGCCTGCCCGCCATTGCGCTGACCACCGACAGCTCGACGATCACCTCGATCGCCAACGACTACAGCTACAACGAAATTTTCTCCAAACAGATCCGCGCCCTCGGCCAACCGGGTGACGTATTGCTGGCGATTTCCACCAGCGGCAACTCGGCGAACATTATTCAAGCGATCCAGGCCGCACATGATCGCGAAATGATTGTCGTAGCATTGACCGGTCGCGATGGCGGCGGCATGGCGTCGTTGCTATTGCCCGAGGACGTCGAGATTCGCGTACCGGCCAACGTCACCGCACGTATTCAGGAAGTCCACCTGCTGGCGATCCATTGCCTTTGCGATTTGATCGACAGCCAACTGTTCGGGAGTGAAGAATGACCCCTAATCGCCTAGGCCTTCTGGCCTTGACCCTGTGCCTCGGCATCAGCGGCTGCACTTCGGTGGTTAAAGCCAGCCGTGAAGCGCCCATTGAAGATGACCGCGGTACGCGCACCTTCGGCAGCAAGATCGACGACTCCCTGATCGATACCAAGGTCGGCGTGAACGTCGCCAAGGCCGATCCTGCCCTGGACAACGATTCGCACATCGTCGTCACCAGCTTCAACGGCGTCGTGCTACTCGCCGGGCAAACACCGACCGCCGACCTCAAGGCCAAGGCCGAACAGGCTGCCGCCGCGGTCCAGCGCGTAAAGAAGGTGCATAACGAACTGCAGGTCCTGCCACCCTCCGGCTTCCTTGCCCGCCAGAACGACACCTGGCTGACCTCCAAGATCAAGACCCAGATGCTCACCGACCCGAACATCCCGGGGTCGCGCATCAAGGTCGTCACCGAGAACGGCATCGTTTATCTGCTGGGTCTGCTGACCAAGCAGGAAGCGGCGCAGGCCACCAACCTGGTGCAGAGCGTTTCCGGTGTGCAGAAGATTGTGAAGTTGTTTGAATATATCGACTGATACACCATCCTGTAGGAGCCAGGCTTGCCGGCGAAGGCGCCCTCCAGATCGCTTTCGCCGGCAAGCCTGGCTCCTACAGAAGTAATAAAAAAGGCGATCCTTGCGGATCGCCTTTTTTTTACTTCACCACTTTCAAACTGGGTCGACCGCTGGGACGCGGCGGCTCGCTGTCGGGCGGCGGAATATCATCATCCGGCTCGATCTCTTCCTCGTCTTCCATAGGCGATTCCAGATCAAACACCATGCCTTGGCCATTCTCCCGGGCGTAAATACCCAGGATCGATGCGATAGGCACGTACAGAGTGTGCGGCACGCCACCGAAGCGCCCTTCGAAGCTGACCGCCTCGTTGTCCATGTGCAGATGACGCACGGCAGCCGGTGATACGTTCAGGACAATTTGTCCGTCACTGGCAAAACCCTGAGGAACCTGCACCGACGGATACTCGGAATTGACCAGCATGTGCGGGGTGCAATCGTTGTCCACAATCCACTCGTAGAGCGCGCGGACCAGATAAGGTCGACTGGAGTTCATAGCGGCTCCTTAAGCCTTAGCGCATATCGCGTTCGACACCAGACAGACTCGCCTGGAAAGCCTCACGCGCAAACGAGCGCTCCATGTAATCAAGCAGCGGCTTGGCAGGCCGCGGCAGTTCAATACCCAAAATCGGCAAACGCCAGAGTATTGGCAATAGGCAGCAATCCACCAGACTTTGTTCCTCACTGAGGAAAAACGGCTTGTCGGCGAACAACGGCGACACGCCAGTCAGGCTTTCACGCAACTCTTTACGAGCCACGACGCGGGCAGCTTCCTTGGTCTTCGAATCCAGGATCAGATCCACCAGACCACACCAGTCACGCTGAATACGATGGATCAGCAGACGGCTGTTGGCACGCGCCACAGGATAAACCGGCAGCAAGGGCGGGTGCGGGTAACGCTCATCCAGATATTCCATCACCACGGTCGACTCCCACAACGCCAGGTCACGATCGACCAGGGTGGGCAGGCTTCCGTAAGGGTTCACTTCAATCAGTTTAGGCGGCTGGCGACCAGCCTCCACGTAAATGATCTCTGCGCTGACACCCTTCTCTGCAAGTACGATGCGCACTCGGTGGGAATAGTGGTCGGCGGGGTCGGAGTAACAGGCCAACCGATTGGTCACGCCCATGGCGGTCCTCCTCGCTTGTTGAAATTATCGGAAGCGGAAAAACGCACGCGCCCAGAAGACGCCTCCCGTAACGTCTGGCTTGCCAGACTCGTTACACCTTCAGAGACGCCCCTGGGCGCGTGCGATTAACAGCAATTGCTTACAGCTTTATCAATGGACGTCTTTCCAGTATTCACGCTTGAGCAAGTAAGCGAATACGAAGAAGAACGCCAGGTACAGCAACACATAGGTACCGATGCGCTGATGCTCCAGCTTAACCGGGTTAGCCGAGTAAGCGAGGAAGGTTACCAGATTCTTGACCTTCTCATCGAACTGCTCTTCGGTCAGAGCACCGCTCTTCGGCACGATGGTCAACTGATCGCACGCTTCATGAGTCAGCGCGGTACCGGTCAGCGGATCATATTGCTTCTTGCCGTCTTCGACGATCTGAACCTGTTTGCAACCGACAACCTGACGACCTTGCAGGCCAACCAGGACGTTCGGCATGCCCACGTTCGGGAAAACCTTGTTGTTCACACCCCAAGGACGCGACGGATCTTCGTAGAAGGACTTCAGGTAACCATAAAGCCAGTCCGTACCACGAACACGCGCTACCAGAGTCAGGTCAGGCGGTGCGGCACCAAACCAGGTCTTGGCGTCAGCCGGCTGCATGCCGATGCTCATGTGGTCGCCGATCTTGGCGCCGGTGAACACCAGCTTCGACAGCATCAGATCGTGAGGAATACCCAGATCATCGGCAACACGTTCGTAACGCTGGAACTTGGCGCTGTGACAGCCCATGCAATAGTTGGCGAACGTACGCGCGCCATCCTGCATTGCAGCCTTGTCGGAAACGTCGATGTCGACCTTTTCCAATTCTGGAGCACCGGCTGTCGACGCGAACGAGAACACAGGCATGGCAGCAAGAATCAGTACAGCAAATAACTTTTTCATCAGCCAGTCACCCTTTCCGGAACCGGTTTGGTCTTCTCGAGCCTGGTGTAGAACGGCATCAGAATGAAGTAGGCGAAGTACAGGAAGGTGCATACCTGCGACAGCAGCGTACGACCCGGCGTCGGAGCCAGAACACCCAGAATGCCGAGGATCACGAACGAGACGCAGAACACCACCAGCCAGATTTTGCTCAGCCAGCCTTTGTAGCGCATCGACTTGACGGGGCTGCGATCCAGCCACGGCAGGACGAACAGCACAGCGATGGCCGCGCCCATGGCGATAACGCCCAGGAGCTTGTCCGGAACCGCCCGCAGAATCGCGTAGAACGGCGTGAAGTACCAGACCGGAGCGATGTGCTCAGGTGTCTTGAAGGCGTTCGCCACTTCAAAGTTCGGCTTCTCGAGGAAGTAGCCGCCCATTTCCGGGAAGAAGAACACGATCGAGCAGAAGATAAACAGGAACACCACCACGCCGACGATATCTTTCACGGTGTAGTACGGGTGGAACGCAATGCCGTCCAGCGGTACGCCGTTTTCGTCTTTGTGTTTCTTGATGTCCACGCCGTCCGGGTTGTTCGAGCCGACTTCGTGCAGCGCCAGGACGTGCAGCACTACCAGACCGAGAATCACGATCGGCAGAGCGACAACGTGCAGGGCGAAGAAGCGGTTCAGGGTGATACCGGAAATAAGGTAGTCACCACGGATCCACTGGGTCAGGTCGTTACCGATGACCGGGATCGCACCGAACAGCGAGATAATCACCTGGGCGCCCCAGTAGGACATCTGGCCCCACGGCAGCAGATAACCCATGAAGGCCTCAGCCATCAGCGCCAGGTAAATCAGCATGCCGAAGACCCACACCAACTCACGCGGCTTCTGGTACGAACCGTAGAGCAAGCCACGGAACATGTGCAGATAAACCACGATAAAGAACATCGAAGCGCCGACGGCGTGCAACATACGCAGGATCGAGCCGTACTCGACATCGCGCATGATGTATTCAACGGAGGCAAAGGCTTCTTCCGCCGACGGGGTGTAGCTCATGGTCAGCCAGACACCGGTAACGATCTGGTTGACCAGAACGAGCAGTGCCAGGGAGCCAAAGAAATAGAAGAAGTTGAAGTTCTTCGGGGCGTAGTACTTGCTGAGATGGTCTTCCCACATTTTGGTTGCGGGAAAGCGCGCATCAACCCAATCCATGAACTTGCTCATCACGCTTTCTCCGTATCGACGCCAATGACAATGATGTCATCGGTCTCATAGGAATGCGGGGGAACTGGCAGGTTCAAGGGCGCAGGTTGCGACTTGTAGACGCGGCCAGCCAGATCGTAGTGGGAACCGTGGCAAGGGCAGAAATAACCACCTACCCAGTCTTTGCCTAGATCCGCAGGTGCCACTTCTGGACGGAAGGTCGGCGAGCAACCCAGGTGCGTGCAGATGCCGATCAGCAGCAGAACTTCTGGCTTGATCGAACGCGTTTCCGGGTCGACATAGGTCGGTTGTGTCGAGTTCTTGGAGGTCGGGTCAGACAGCTGGCCCTCGATCTTTTTCAGATTCCCCAGGATTTCCTCGGTACGGCGGACAATGAACACCGGCTGACCGCGCCACTCAGCAATCATCTGCTGACCTGGTTCGATTTTGCTGACATTCACTTTCACCGGTGCACCTGCGGCTTTCGCCTTGGCACTGGGAAACCATGACCCCACGAACGGGACCGCAGCCCCCACCGCTCCTGCAGCACCCACCACGGATGTGGCTGCTACCAAGAAGCGACGCCGGCCTGCATTCACGCCGTCATTGCTCATTCAGTCCTCTCCCATCAGCTTTGTGGCCTGTTAAATCAGGCGTCTACTAAGTAAAAATCTGAACTTATAAAAATTTTGCCGAATGGTAATGAAAAGCCCCAATTCTGACAAGGTAATTACCGAGGGGCTTCACTGCCAAGCCTTGCAGTATAGGGCTTCTACGGCTGTGGCAAGTTGTCACAGCGCAATTCTTTGATAAATCGCGCCCATAAAAAAACGCCCAGCTTCGCGAGGAAACTGGGCGTTCTTTTTGAACGCGAAAGCGAATTAACGCTTCGAGTACTGCGGACGCTTACGCGCTTTACGCAGACCAACTTTCTTACGTTCAACTTCACGAGCATCGCGAGTAACGAAGCCAGCTTTGCGCAGAGCGCCACGCAGGGTTTCGTCGTACTGCATCAGTGCGCGAGTGATACCGTGGCGGATTGCGCCAGCTTGACCACTTACACCACCACCGATCACGGTGACGTAGATGTCGAATTTCTCGACAGTCTCAGTCAGTTCCAGCGGCTGACGAACTACCATGCGGGCAGTTTCGCGGCCGAAGAAATTTTCCAGGGTGCGGTTGTTGATGGAGATGTTACCAGTACCCGGACGCAGGAAAACGCGTGCGGTTGCGGTCTTGCGACGGCCAGTGCCGTAATTTTGAGTCGCCGACATAATGAACTATTCCGTTAAAACTTCAGTTCTTGGGGCTGCTGAGCAGTATGAGGGTGTACAGCGCCCGCATAGACTTTCAGCTTACGATACATGTCGCGACCCAGCGGGTTCTTAGGCAGCATGCCTTTGACCGCGGTCTCGATCACGCGCTCAGGGGCTTTAGCGATCAGCTTTTCGAAGTTGATCGACTTGATGCCGCCCGGGAAACCGGAGTGGGAGTAGTAGATCTTGTCGGTGGTTTTAGCACCAGTTACACGAATCTGCTCGGCATTGATAACGACGATGTAGTCGCCGGTGTCAACGTGAGGAGTGTACTCAGCTTTATGCTTGCCACGCAGACGGCTCGCGATTTCGGTGGCCAGACGACCCAGGGTCTGACCTGCAGCGTCGACGACAAACCAGTCGCGCTGTACTGTTTCCGGTTTAGCAGTAAAAGTTTTCATTCTTTATAGCCTCAGGGGCCGCCCTGTAAATTAGACGGCGGATCTTACTGAATAGTGCGTACTTTGACAAGTCAAAGGCAGCCGGATACAGACGCTTTCGGGGGCTCGGGTCGGCGCGTCCGTTCAACGGCAAGATTCTTCGGCGGCGGCGCATCACTTCCACTGCAGAAAGAGGTGCGCAATTATGCAGATTGCGAAAAATATTTCAACCTGCTTTTATGATTGTTTTGCCCAAGGAGCACCCGATGGACTATCGACAGCTAGGCCGAACCAATCTGAACGTGAGCGCCATCTGCCTCGGAACCATGACCTGGGGCGAGCAAAACACTGAAGCTGAAGCCTTCGCCCAGATCGAACGAGCCAAGGACGCCGGGATCAATTTCATCGACACCGCCGAAATGTACCCGGTGCCGCCGAAGGCCGAAACCTACGCCACCACCGAGCGCTACATCGGCAATTACTTCAAAAGTCGCGGTGATCGCGCCGACTGGATACTGGCCAGCAAGATCGCCGGCCCCGGCAACACCATCGATTACATCCGCGACAAAAACCTGCGGCACAACCGCCAGCACATCACCGAAGCCGTGGATGCAAGCCTCAAGCGCCTGCAAACCGACTACATCGACCTCTATCAGTTGCACTGGCCGGAACGTAGCACCAATTTCTTCGGCCAGCTGGGCTACAAGCACAAGATCGAAGCCAACCTGACGCCGCTGGAGGACACCCTCGAAGCGCTGGACGAGCAGGTCAAGGCCGGCAAGATCCGCCACATCGGCCTGTCCAACGAAACGCCATGGGGCACCATGCGCTTCCTCGCCCTGGCAGAAGCCCGTGGCTGGCCGCGCGCGGTGTCGATCCAGAACCCGTACAACCTGCTCAACCGCAGCTTCGAAGTCGGCCTGGCGGAAATCGCCATCCGCGAACAGTGCGGCCTGCTCGCCTATTCGCCGCTGGCGTTCGGTTTCCTGTCAGGCAAGTACGAAGGTGGCGCGCGTCCACCCAAAGGCCGCCTGAGCCTCTACAGCCGCTTCAGCCGCTATTTCAACCCGCAGTCAGAGGCAGCGTGCAGTCGTTATGTCGCGCTGGCCCGGGAACACGGCCTGGACCCGGCGCAAATGGCGTTGGCGTTTGTCACCCAGCAGCCGTTTGTGACCAGCAACATCATCGGCGCCACAACCATGGAGCAACTGGAGAGCAACATCGCCAGTTTCGAGCTGAAACTTTCCGATGACGTGCTGGAGGGGATTGAGGCGATTCACAAGGATCACCCGAACCCGGCGCCTTGATCGATTCATAGACCCAATCGCGAGCAGGCTCGCTCCCACATTTGATCGCATTCCTCTGGGAGAACGCGGCTAAGTGTGGGAGCGAGCCTGCTCGCGATAGCAGCCTGACAGTCACCGCAAAATCAAAGCGACCTAGCAATAATCTCCTTCATGATTTCATTGGTCCCCGCATAAATCCGCTGCACCCGCGCATCCGCCCACGCCCGGGCGATCGGGTATTCCCACATGAACCCGTAACCGCCATGCAACTGCACGCATTCATCGAGCACCTTACATTGCAGGTCAGTGCCCCAGTACTTGGCCATCGCGGCGGTCGGCACATCCAACTTGCCTTGCAGGTGCAGTTCCAGGCAGCGATCCACGAAAACCCGGCCGATCTGGATTTCAGTCGCCATCTCCGCCAGCTTGAAGCGTGTGTTCTGGAAATCGGCAATCGCCTTGCCGAACGCCTTGCGCTCACGGGTGTAATCTAGCGTCCATTTCAACGCAGCTTCGGCCGACGCCAGCCCGCCAATGGCGACGGTGAGGCGCTCCTGAGGCAACTCCTGCATCAGGTAAGCGAAGCCCATGCCCGCCTGCCCCAACAGGTTTTCTTTGGGGACCCGAACGTCCTGGAAGAACAACTCCGACGTGTCCTGAGCCTTCATGCCGACTTTTTCCAGGCGCTTGCCCTTGTCGAAACCCGGGGTGTTGGCCTCGACCAGAAACAGACTCGTGCCCTTCGCGCCAGCCTTCGGATCCGTCTTGGCCACGACAATCACCAGGTCAGCCAGAAAACCGTTGGTGATGAATGTCTTGGACCCGTTGATCACGTACTCGTCGCCATCCAGCACCGCAGTGGTTTTCACCCCTTGCAGATCGGAACCGGCGCCCGGTTCGGTCATGGCAATCGCAGTAACCATCTCGCCGGACACCAGTTTCGGCAGGTATTTATGCTTCAGCGCTTCACTGCCGTAGTGCAGGATGTAGGGCGCCACAATGTCCGAATGGAGCGAAAAACCGATCCCGGTGAGACCCAGTCGCCCCACCTCTTCGATCACCACCGTGCTATAGAGAAAGTCCGCCCCCAGCCCGCCGTATTCCTCCGGCAGATGCGAACAAAGCATCCCCGCCTCCCCTGCCTTGTTCCAGAGTTTACGGTCGATGTAGCCTTGTTTTTCCCATTGCCCATGGAACGGCACGGCCTCTTTTTCGAGGAACGTTCGCACGCTGTCGCGAAACAATTCGTGCTCGGAACTGAACAAGGTTCTGGGGATCATGCGGCACCTGTCGTTATTGTTAGAGGGAGTTGACCTTCAGAGACTAAGCCTCACACCCGATACAGGACACTGGACACATCAGACAAAAAATAAGACGATCCAGCCGTCTGGTGACCACTTTCCCCTATAAGAATAAAGTTGAATTATGTCTAACCACGTCTCCACGCCCTTGCGGCGCGTCAGCATCCTGGCTATCGACCGGGTTTTCGCTTCCACCCTCATGCAAGCCAAGGATTTCTTCCACCTGGCCAGCCTGCGCTATGGCAAACAACTGGGCCAGGGCCTGACACCGGCGTTCGAAACCCGGCTGGTCAGCCCCGACGGCAAACCGGTAAACAGTTTCAGCGATGTGATCATGCCGGTGGACGGAGGCCTGGAAAATGCCGACGTCATTATCCTCCCGGCCTTCTGGGACGATTTCGATACCCTTTGCCAACGTTATCCACAGGTCCTGCCCTGGTTGCGCCAGCAACACGCTCGCGGCGCCGTGCTTTGCGGTGAGGCCACAGGGGTGTTCTGGCTTGCCGAGGCCGGCCTGCTCAATGGCAAGGAAGCGACCACCTACTGGCGCTTCTTCAATGCCTTCGCCGAGCGCTTCCCACAGGTCCATCTCAATCAGGACAAGCACCTGACCGACGCCGACAACCTGTATTGCGCAGGCGGCACCACTTCGGCGTGCGATCTCTACATCTACCTGATCGAACGCTTCTGCGGCGCCAACGTCTCCCAGGCCGTGGCCCGGGACATTCTCTACGAAGTGCAGCGCAGCTACTCGCCAGGACGCATCGGCTTCGGCGGACAGAAACTGCACCAGGACGTGATCATCCTGCAGATCCAGCACTGGCTCGAAGAACACTTCGCCGACAAATTCCGCTTCGAAGACGTCGCCCGCGAACACGGCATGAGCATCCGCAATTTCATGCGCCGCTTTCAGACCGCCACCGGCGACAAGCCGCTGCATTACCTGCAACGCCTGCGCATTGAAACCGCCAAGGGTCTGCTGTCGGGTAGCCGCAAGAGCATCAAGACCATCAGCTATGAAGTCGGTTACGACGATGCGAGCTTCTTTGCGCGGTTGTTCCGCCAGCACACTGAGTTGTCGCCGAATCAGTATCGGCAGCAGTTTCAGCAAGCGGCTTAAGGACTGAACACAAATCCAATGTGGGAGCGGGCTTGCTCGCGAAAGCGGTCTGACATTCAAACTTGATGTCGACTGAACCACCGCTTTCGCGAGCAAGCCCGCTCCCACATGGGTTCTTCGGCGCGCACAAAAAAGGGCCTGCATGTGCAGGCCCTTTTTTCATTTTCCGAATCGTCCTACGGCTTATGCGCCCGGGACAGGAATTCGTGCGACTGCATTTCGAGCAGACGGCTGAGCGTGCGCTGGAACTCGAAGTTCAGGCGACCGCCGGTGTAGAGGTCCTTGAGCTCGACTTCAGCCGAGATGATCAGCTTGACGTTACGGTCGTAGAACTCGTCGACCATGTTGATAAAGCGCCGGGCGATGTCGTCGGTAGTGACGCTCATCTGCTCGACACCGCTGAGCAACACGGCGTGGAAGATCTTGCCCAGTTCGATGTAATCGTTCTGGCTGCGTGGGCCGTCGCACAGTTCGCGGAAGTCGAACCAGGCCACGTCATCACAGGTGCGCACGGCACGAATTTCGCGGTTCTCGATCATCAGCACGTCATTCTCGATGGCGGCCGTGCATTCTGGTGTCAGGGCGCGGAAGCTTTTGCGAAGGCTTTCCTGAGCGGCTTCGTCCAGCGGGAAGTGGAACAGCTCGGCTTGCTCGAGGTGGCGCAGACGATAATCGACGCCGCTGTCGACGTTGACGATGTCGGTGTTCTGCTTGATCAGCGCAATGGCCGGCAGGAAGCGCGCACGTTGCAGGCCATCCTTGTACAGACCGTCCGGCACGATGTTCGAGGTCGCGACCAGGGTCACGCCGTTCTTGAACAACTCTTCCATCAGCGTGCCGAGGATCATCGCGTCGGTGATATCGGACACGAAGAACTCATCGAAACAGATCACCCGGGCTTCGTCAGAGAAGCGCTTGGCAATGATGGTCAGCGGGTTCTTCTCGCCGCCAAGGGTCTTCATCTCTTCGTGCACACGCTTCATGAAGCGGTGGAAGTGAGTGCGGACCTTTTCCTTGAACGGCAGCGCTTCGAAGAAGGTGTCGACCAGGTAAGTCTTGCCGCGACCCACGCCGCCCCAGAAATACAGGCCCTTGACCGGCGCCTGGTCTTTCTTGCCAAACAGTTTGCCGAGCAGGCCAGGCTTGTTGTTCGACGCAGCGACCAGATCGTCGTACAGGCGCTGCAAATGACGCACGGCGGTTTCCTGCGCGGCGTCATGGAAGAATTCCGGGCGTTTCAGATCAGCTTGGTATCGTTCTAGGGGCGTCATAATTCGTTAGCAAGGCAACAAAAACGGGCCGTCACTGTAGCGACGGCCTGCGGGAATGGCAATCGGCCCTTAGTCGGGCCGAACCGTTGATTTATTCCTGAACCGGCGTGAGCGCAACCCGCAGAGCGTCGATGGCAACATCGCGAGCGGCGTTGTCAGCAAAGGTCGGGCTGTCGGCCACGCACTCGCCTTCCAGCCAGACGCTGAAGCTCTGCTCCTCACTGTGTACATCCAAAGGCTGGCCCGATTGCAGCTGCTTGGTCACCTGGCCTGCGGTTTTGCCGTCGGCGAAGTTGCGCGACAGCAGCAATTGCTCGCCATCGGCCGCCAGCAGACGGAAGCGGAAACTGCTGTCCTCCTCGCGGAAACTGACAAAACGCGCAGCTTTCGCGGCTTTCTTCTTGGTGGTGGCAGCGACCTGGGTCTGGGCGACGAAAGAGCGCAGGCCGACCGCTTCACGCAGCTCGTGGAGAAATGGTGTCGCAACCGAACGCGCTTTTTTGGCGCCGATCTGCAGGATGTCTTCCAGGTCCGCCGGGCGTTCGATCAGCTGGTGATAACGCTCGCGGGACTCGCCCAGCTCGCTATCCAGCAGTTGGAACAGGCGATTTTTCGCCTCGCCCCAACCCAGGCCCTGCAACAGTTCGCTGCGGAACTCGTCGGATTGTGCTGGCGTGGCGAAGGCCTGGAACAGGGTGAACAGGTGCGAATTGTCCGGATCCTTGGCTTCGCCCGGCGCGCGGGAGTCGGTGACAATCCGCGAGATCGCGTCCTTCATTTCCTTGGCGCTGCTGAACAACGGAATGGTGTTGTCGTAGCTCTTCGACATCTTGCGACCGTCGAGGCCAGGCAGCGTGGCGACGCTTTCTTCGATCAGCGCCTCCGGCATGGTGAAGAATTCTTTGCCCTGGCCAAACAAGTGGTTGAAGCGCTGGCCGATGTCGCGGGCCATTTCCACGTGCTGGATCTGGTCACGACCGACCGGCACCTTGTGGGCGTTGAACATCAGGATGTCCGCGGCCATCAGCACCGGGTAGCTGTACAAGCCCATGGTGATGCCGGCATCCGGGTCTTCGCCGGTTTCAACGTTCTTGTCCACGGAAGCCTTGTAGGCATGGGCGCGGTTGAGCAGGCCCTTGGCGGCAACGCAGGTCAGCAGCCAGGTCAGCTCGGGGATTTCCGGGATGTCGGACTGGCGGTAGAACGTCACGCGCTCCACATCCAGGCCACCGGCCAGCCAGGTCGCGGCGATTTCCAGACGCGAGCGCTGGATGCGCAGCGGGTCATCGCATTTGATCAGGGCGTGGTAGTCGGCCAGAAAGTAGAACGAATCGGCATTGCTGTCACGGCTGGCCAGGATCGCCGGGCGGATGGCACCGGCGTAGTTGCCCAGGTGCGGCGTGCCGGTGGTGGTGATGCCGGTGAGGATACGGGTACGAGTCGTCATGGGTAATCGCTTGTCAGACTGCAATCAATTCGAAAGGCGCGGCAGGATCAGATCTTTGAGATCGGTCAGCTTGCCATGAAAAAAGTGTCCGCATTCTGCCACTTTCAGCAGCTCATGGGGACGTTCGAGCTTGCCGGACCATTCGTAAACGAGTTGTGGATCGATCACTTCGTCGGTTTGCGGCTGGATCAGGGTCAGCTCGCCCTGCTGCGGCAGCTGGTCCTGATCACCCAGACGCATGACCGCAGGTGCCACCATGAACAGGTGCTTGAGTTGTTCGCCCTTGGCTTCCAGGCGTCCGCCGAGACTTGCTGCAACAAAACCACCGAAGGAAAAACCGAACAGGGTCAGGGGCAGTTCCGGGTGTCTGCCCTGCAGCCATTCGGCCGCTGCCTGAGCATCGTCGACTTCGCCAGTGCCCATATCGTGCGAGCCTTCGCTGGCGCCGACGCCACGGTAGTTGAAACGCAAAGTAATCAAACCGGCGTCGCGCGCGGTGCGCTGCAGGGTCGAGACCACTTTGTTGAGCATGGTGCCGCCCTGCACCGGGTTGGGATGGCAGATCAGCGCGATGCCGCGCGGCTGCTCGATATCCAGGTAAAGAGCTTCCAGTTGGCCGACCGGGCCATCAATCACTACAGGGGTTTCGCGCATAAGCAAGGAAGGAACTCCGTGACCTCGAATCGGGTCGACTCGTCTAGCAAATTGTCTGTGCCAATCTATTGCGAGTGAATCGCGGTATACAGCGCAGGTTCGAGCCGTTAACGTAAAGCAAAGCCGTTTATAGAGGAAGGACTCGTGGAACACTCGCTCTTAGTTTGGTTGTTGCCGACTCTTGCCCTGGTTGTGGGTGTCGCCATTGGTTTCCTGATCGCTCGTTTGGTGCCGAATGCCGCGCCGAGCAGCACCCAACGTCAGCTGGATGACATTCAGGAACGTTTCGACAGTTATCAGAACGAGGTGGTCACCCACTTCAACAGCACTGCAAACCTGGTCAAGAAGCTGACTGCGAGCTATCAGGAAGTGCAGGATCACCTCGCCGAGGGTGCCAACCGCCTGGCCCTGGACGAGCAGACTCGTCAACGCTTGCTGGCCGCCCTGCACGCCGATGCGACGCAGGCTCCACGGGAACGCCTGACGCCACCGCGCAATCAGGAGCCGCCTCGCGACTACGCCCCCAAAGCCCCTAACGCGCCTGGCATGCTCGATGAGCATTACGGCCTGAAGAAGTAATCAGGTTTCGCGCGACATGAAAAAGCCCCCGGATGAGTAATTGTCCGGGGGCTTTTTTAATTTTGAAGTTTTCATCGCCTGTTCTGTCCCCTTCGCGAGCAAGCCCGCTCCCACAGGGGATTTGTGCTTTGCCACATTGTTGTGATCGACACAGAACACTGTGGGAGCGGGCTTGCTCGCGAAGGGGCCGGAACTGGCGACAAAAAAAAACCGCCCGATCTGCTGAGAATCGGGCGGGCTTTTTTACGCCTGGGGTTCAATCAGACAATTACGGATACTGCTGAACCGTACCCGGCTGCTGACCACCATACTGCTGACCCGGAATCGCCTTCAGGTTGACCTCGACACGACGGTTCTGCGCCCGGCCATTTGTATCACCGTTGCTGGCAATCGGGTTATCCGGCCCGGCACCGCGAGCCGACAGGTTCGCACCGCTGACGCCTTGCGAGGTCAGGTAAGTCGCTACGCTCTGCGCTCGACGCTGGGACAGGTCCATGTTGTGCTGGCGACTGCCGGTGCTGTCGGTATAACCGACGATTTCGATCTGGTTCTGGCTGAACTCCTTGAGCGAACCAGCCAGATTGTTCAGCGGCTGATAGAAGCTGGAAGCGATATTCGCCGAATCGGTAGCGAACGTGATGTTGCCCGGCATGATCAACTTGATCTGGTCACCCTGACGCTGCACCTCGACACCGGTGTTGGCCATGCTGGCCCGCAGCTTCTTCTCTTGCTGGTCGGCGTAGTAGCCGTAACCCGCAGCGGAAGCACCCACGACGGCGGCGCCGATCAGCGCGCCCTTGCCACGGTTATCGTGACCGATGGCGGCACCAGCCAAGGCGCCAGCCAGAGCGCCGAGGCCACCGTATTTAGCGGTTTTGCTCATGCCCGTGGAGCCACTGTCAGCCTGGCCCTGATTGTCATAAGGGTTAGGCGAGGCGCAGCCAGACAGCAAGGCCACAGCCGTAGCGACAATAATCAAACGCTGCTTGGTGAACATGAAGAGCTCCTGGTTTTTTGCATTCTGTGGTGCAACGGACTAAGGCATTGAACCTTTGCGGGCGTTGGATCATTTTGGCCGTCGAAAATTCCGTCGGTTACATTTAAGCCCGCACAAACGGGTTCTCGCGCATTTCATCACCCAGGCGCGTGTCCGGACCATGCCCGGTCACCACCGTCGCCTCTTCGTCGAGCGTGTAGAGCCGCTGCTTGATCGACCGCACGATAGTCGCCTGATCGCCGCCCCACAAATCCGTTCGTCCTACCCCGCGACGAAACAACGTGTCACCGGCAATCAGCAGCTTGGCCTCGGAAAACCAAAAGCTCATGGAACCCGGTGTATGACCCGGCGTGTGCAACGCCACGCCGCATCCGCAAGCCAGTTCTTCATCGTCGGCCAACCAGCGGTCCGGCGATGGCACTGGGGTGTAAGGCACACCAAACATCTGGCATTGCATCTCCAGATTGTCCCAGAGGAATTGATCTTCTTTATGCAGGTGCAGGGTCGCGCCGGTTTTCTCCTTGAGCTGACCGGAGGCCAGGAAGTGATCCAGGTGCGCATGGGTGTGGATGATGCTCACCACCTTCAAGCCCAAGGCGTCGAGGCGCGCGAGGATCAATTCATGATTGCCGCCCGGGTCGACCACGATCGCTTTTTTGGTGATCGGATCACCGATGATTGTGCAGTTGCACTGCAAGGGGCCGACGGGGAAGGTTTCGCGGATCAGCTTGGGGGTTGTCACAGTCATGGGAAGTCGATGGCCTGTATCAGACGGAAGGCAGTGGGCGTTGCTTCAGGATTCTACGCCAGTCGCCGATACAGTTCGCTTGGCCAATAATTTGACGTCACCGATTAAAAAAGTAGTGGCTCAATGATGTCAAATTTTCCGTTTCTCCTGCAAAATCGAACTTTTGTAGCGGTCGCATTCAGGAAGGGCCGCAGCGCACTCAGGAATTTCGCATGCCTTCTCCGTCTGGTTTTACCCCAAGTTTTTATTCTTTGCTGACTGGCGTCAAACCCGTCGACAGTCTGCTGTCCGGAACGTACTGGCTGGGTTCCAACTGGACCGTTGGCGGACCGACAAACCTGAGCTACAGCTTCATCTCGGGCAGTAATTCCTACTTTGCTACCAATTACAGTGCCGACAATGAATACCTGTCGATGTACCAACTGTCGCAGGACCAGCGTGGCGGCATTATCAGAGCGCTGAGCAGCTGGAGTTCGGTCGCCAATATCAAATTCACACAGACCACCGACGACATCACGAACGTCGGAGACCTGCGCTTTGGCGGCTATGCGCTGATGAAGGATCAGGCCGCTGCCTGGGCCTACACACCGTCCAATACGCCCAAGGGCGGGGATGTCTGGATCGGCGACCCAGCCAATGAATTTGCTATCAATGGCTCATACGATTACATGACCTACATCCACGAGATCGGTCATGCCATCGGGCTTAAACACCCCTTCTCGCCCAACTCGCTGAACACCACGATCCTGGACCCGTCGCTGGACGATGTACGCTTCACCGTGATGAGTTACAACAATAACTACTCGTATCAGCCTACGACGCCGATGCTCCTGGATATTCTCGCGATCCAGGCACTGTATGGGGCCAATACCCAATGGCAATCCGGTGACAACGTCTACCGCTGGGAGTACTACCAGAAGGTATTCGAAACCATCTGGGATTCCGGTGGTACCGATACAATTGACGCCAGCAACCAGCTGAATTCGGTCAACCTTGATTTGAACGAGGGCGCGTTCAGTTCCATCGGTGCCTACTTCGAAGACAGCACCAGCGGGACAACCTACTCCTTCAATAGCGGCCTTGCGATTGCTTACGGGACGAAGATCGAAAACGCCATTGGATCGACGTTCAACGACGTTTTGAAAGGCAATGCCCTGGACAACGTCCTAGATGGCCGCGAAGGCGCGGACACCATGTACGGTGGCGCGGGTAAAGACACTTACTACGTCGACAACACAAATGACGTGGTCGTTGAGACCGGTACGTCCGCCACGGAAATTGACTCGGTTTTTTCCACGGTCAGCTACAACCTCAGTTTCAGTCCAAACGTAGAAAACCTCACGTTGCTTACCAGCGGCAACCTCAACGGGACCGGCAACGCCTCGAACAACGTGATCACCGGTAACGCCGGCAACAACGTCCTCGATGGCGATGCCGGCGCCGACACCCTGATCGGTGGCACCGGCAACGACACCTACATCGTCGACAATGTGAACGACGTCGTCGTCGAGACCAGCACCCTGGGCAGCGAGATCGATACCGTTCGCGCCTCGGCGACGTTCATGCTGGGCGCCAACCTGGAAAACCTCATCCTGACCGGCAATGCCAGTGTCAACGCCATTGGTAACGCACAGAACAACGTGCTCACGGGCAATGATGGCGACAACCAGCTGAATGGTGGCGTAGGGCTGGACACCATGCTCGGTGGCAAGGGCAACGATGCCTATGCGGTGGATCAAGCGGGCGAGTTAACGCTGGTCGTGGAAAACGCCAACGAAGGCAACGACACCCTGCATGTCATCTACAACGCAACGGCCCAGGACAATGTTGTCGATCTGCGTGTGAGCAACCTGCAGAGCGTCGAGAATGTGTTGCTGCTGGGCACCGGCGCTTTTTCGGCTGTCGGCAACGACCTGAACAACGCCCTGACCGGCAACGGGTCGTCCAACACGCTTGACGGTGGACTGGGCAACGACACCCTTGACGGGGGTGCTGGCGCCGACACGATGATCGGCGGACTCGGTAACGACACCTATGTCGTGGACGACGTTGCGGACTCGGTAGTCGAAGCCGCCAGTGAAGGCATCGACCTGGTCCAGAGCTCCATCGGGTACACGCTGGGCGCCAATATCGAGAACGGCCAACTGGTGGGCAATGCTCAGGTCGACCTGACCGGTAACGACCTGAACAACCTCCTGACCGGTAACGCGAGCGCGAACATTCTCAACGGCATGGCCGGTGCCGACATCATGGACGGCGGTGCCGGCAACGACAGCTATTACGTCGACAACATCGGGGACGTGGTCATTGAACGGGGCGCGTCCGCCTCGGAAATCGACGCGGTCGCCACATCGATCGACTACACCCTGGGTGTCAATGTCGAATACCTGACACTGCTGGGTTCGGCCAACCTCAACGGCACCGGCAACATCCTGAACAACGTGATCTACGGCAATGCCGGCGACAACGTCATCGACGGTGGCGCCGGCGGCGACTACTTGGCGGGCGGGACGGGTAACGACATTTACCTCGTCGACAATGTCGGCGACGTGGTGGTGGAAACAAGTACCCTGGCCAATGAAGTCGACACCGTCCGCTCCTCCGTGACATTCACGCTGGGCGCCAATCTGGAAAACCTGACACTCGTCGGCACAAACACCGGCCCCATCAACGCATTCGGCAACAGCCAGAACAACGTGCTGACCGGCAACGATGCCGACAACCAGTTGAGCGGTGGTGGCGGTCTGGACACCCTGATCGGCGGCAAGGGTGATGACGGTTACATCCTGGATCAGTCCGGTGAACTGGCGTTGGTTCAGGAAAACGCCAGCGAAGGCAAAGACTCGCTGTACGTCATCTACAACGCGACCGCGCAGGATTATGTGGTCGACCTCGGCTTGAGCAATCTGCAGAACGTCGAGGACGTCCTGATCCAGGGCAACGGCGCGTTCAACGTGACTGGCAACGCCTTGAACAACGGGATGATCGGCAACAACAGCGACAACCTGATAGACGGTGGCCTGGGCGCCGACTTCATGGCAGGCGGCTTGGGCAACGATACCTATGTCGTCGATAACATTGGCGATGTCGCCAGTGAAACCAGCACCATCGCCGGCGAAATCGACACCGTCCGATCCTCGGTCACTTACGTGCTCGGCACAAACCTGGAGAACCTGACCCTCACCGGCACCGCCAACATCAACGGCGTCGGCAACGCCCAGAACAACGTGCTGATCGGCAACGATGGCAATAACCAGCTCAACGGTGGCGCCGGGCTGGACACGCTGATCGGCGGCAAGGGTAACGATGACTACGGTATTGACCAGGTCGGAGAACTGTCCCTTGTCCAGGAAAACGCGAACGAGGGGACCGACACGCTCTACATCACCTACGACACCTTCAATCCGAGACTGGCCAGCAACTATGTCGACCTGCTCGGCAACCTGCAGAACGTCGAAAACATCGTGGTGCTGGGCAGCGGAGCCTTCAGTCTGACAGGCAACAGTTCGAACAACACCCTGACCGGGAATGCTGACAGCAACTCACTGGATGGCCGCATCGGCGCTGACACCATGGACGGTGGCGCCGGCAACGACAGCTACTACGTCGACAATGTCGGTGACGTGGTCATCGAACGAGGCACCTCGGCGTCGGAGATCGACACCGTCAACGCCACAATCAGCTACACCTTGGGCGCCAACCTGGAAAACCTGAACCTGCTCGGTTTCAACAATATCAACGCTACCGGCAACGCCCTGAACAATCGCATTGCCGGCAACAACGACGACAACATTCTGGACGGTGGCGCCGGCGCCGACATCATGGAGGGTGGCCGGGGTGACGACACCTACATCGTCGACAACGTCGGCGATGTCATCAGCGAAACCAGTGAAGTGAATTTCGAGATCGACAACGTTATCGCATCGGTCTCCTACACCCTGAGTGCCAATCTGGAAAACCTGACTCTGTCCGGCACCGACAACATCAATGCCATCGGCAACAACCGGGACAACGTGTTGACGGGCAACGATGGCGACAACCAGCTCAACGGCGGCACGGGCCTGGACACCCTGATCGGCGGCAAGGGCAACGATGCCTATGCCGTGGACCAAAGTGGCGAGCTGGCACTGGTCCAGGAAAACACCGGGGAAGGCACCGACACCCTGTATGTCATTTACAACGCCACTGCACAGGACAAGGTCGTCGACCTGGGCCTGAGCAATCTGCAAAACGTCGAAGACATTCTGCTGTTGGGCAGCGGCGCGTTCACCGCGATCGGCAACGGCTTGAACAACAACCTGACCGGCAACAGCGACGACAACACCCTGGACGGCGGTGCAGGCAGCGACTTCCTGGCCGGCGGCGCCGGCAATGACACCTACATCGTCGACAACATTGGCGATGTCATCAGCGAAACCAGCACCGTCGCCGGCGAGACCGACACCGTGCGTTCCTCGGTGAACTGGACCTTGGGCGCCAACCTAGAAAACCTGACCCTGACCGGTATCACCAGCATCAACGCTACCGGCAACGCCCTGAACAACGTATTGCTCGGCAATGACGCCGCCAACCTGCTGAACGGCGGCGTGGGCACCGATTTCATGGCCGGCGGCGCCGGCAATGACACCTACATCGTCGATAACATCGGTGATGTGGTGCGCGAAACCAGCACTGTGATCGGTGAGATCGACACCGTGCGCTCCTCGGTGAACTGGACCCTGGGCGACAACCTGGAAAACCTGACCCTGACCGGCACTGACGACATCTATGCCATCGGCAACTCGCAGAACAATGTCCTGACCGGCAACGACGGCAATAACCAGCTCAACGGCGGCGCCGGCCTGGACACCCTGATCGGCGGCAAGGGCAACGATGCCTATGCCCTGGACCAAAGTGGCGAGCTGGCACTGGTCCAGGAAAACACCGGGGAAGGCACCGACACCCTGTATGTCATCTACAACGCCACTGCACAGGACGAGGTCGTCGACCTGGGCCTGAGCAATCTGCAGAACGTCGAAGACATTCTGTTGCTGGGCAGCGGCGCGTTCACCGCGATCGGCAACGGCTTGAACAACAGCCTGACCGGCAACAGCGACGACAACACCCTGGACGGCGGTGCAGGCAGCGACTTCCTGGCCGGCGGCGCCGGTAATGACACCTACATCGTCGACAACATCGGTGATGTAGTGCGCGAAACCAGCACTGTGATCGGTGAGATCGACACCGTGCGCTCCTCGGTGAACTGGAGCCTGGGCGACAACCTGGAAAACCTGACCCTGACCGGCACTGACGACATCTATGCCATCGGCAACTCGCAGAACAATGTCCTGACCGGCAACGACGGCAATAACCAGCTCAACGGCGGCGCCGGCCTGGACACCCTGATCGGCGGCAAGGGCAACGATGCCTATGCCCTGGACCAAAGTGGCGAGCTGGCACTGGTCCAGGAAAACACCGGGGAAGGCACCGACACCCTGTATGTCATTTACAACGCCACTGCACAGGACAAGGTCGTCGACCTGGGCCTGAGCAATCTGCAAAACGTCGAAGACATTCTGCTGTTGGGCAGCGGCGCGTTCACCGTGATCGGCAACGGCTTGAACAACAACCTGACCGGCAACAGCGACGACAACACCCTGGACGGCGGTGCAGGCAGCGACTTCCTGGCCGGCGGCGCCGGCAATGACACCTACATCGTCGACAACATTGGCGATGTCATCAGCGAAACCAGCACCGTCGCCGGCGAGACCGACACCGTGCGTTCCTCGGTGAACTGGACCTTGGGCGCCAACCTAGAAAACCTGACCCTGACCGGTATCACCAGCATCAACGCTACCGGCAACGCCCTGAACAACGTATTGCTCGGCAATGACGCCGCCAACCTGCTGAACGGCGGCGTGGGCACCGATTTCATGGCCGGCGGCGCCGGCAATGACACCTACATCGTCGATAACATCGGTGATGTGGTGCGCGAAACCAGCACTGTGATCGGTGAGATCGACACCGTGCGCTCCTCGGTGAACTGGACCCTGGGCGACAACCTGGAAAACCTGACCCTGACCGGCACTGGCGACATCTATGCCATCGGCAACTCGCAGAACAATGTCCTGACCGGCAACGACGGCAATAACCAGCTCAACGGCGGCGCCGGCCTGGACACCCTGATCGGCGGCAAGGGCAACGATGCCTATGCCCTGGACCAAAGTGGCGAGCTGGCACTGGTCCAGGAAAACACCGGGGAAGGCACCGACACCCTGTATGTCATTTACAACGCCACTGCACAGGACAAGGTCGTCGACCTGGGCCTGAGCAATCTGCAAAACGTCGAAGACATTCTGCTGTTGGGCAGCGGCGCGTTCACCGCGATCGGCAACGGCTTGAACAACAACCTGACCGGCAACAGCGACGACAACACCCTGGA
Organism: Pseudomonas sp. LBUM1669; assembly: GCF_059695705.1. Lineage (NCBI taxonomy): Bacteria > Pseudomonadati > Pseudomonadota > Gammaproteobacteria > Pseudomonadales > Pseudomonadaceae > Pseudomonas > Pseudomonas sp. LBUM1669. Next base: position 5,306,235 of record NZ_CP166784.1, read on the forward strand.
CGGCGGTGCAGGCAGCGACTTCCTGGCCGGCGGCGCCGGCAATGACACCTACATCGTCGACAACATTGGCGATGTCATCAGCGAAACCAGCACCGTCGCCGGCGAGACCGACACCGTGCGTTCCTCGGTGAACTGGACCTTGGGCGCCAACCTAGAAAACCTGACCCTGACCGGTATCACCAGCATCAACGCTACCGGCAACGCCCTGAACAACGTATTGCTCGGCAATGACGCCGCCAACCTGCTGAACGGCGGCGTGGGCACCGATTTCATGGCCGGCGGCGCCGGCAATGACACCTACATCGTCGATAACATCGGTGATGTGGTGCGCGAAACCAGCACTGTGATCGGTGAGATCGACACCGTGCGCTCCTCGGTGAACTGGACCCTGGGCGACAACCTGGAAAACCTGACCCTGACCGGCACTGACGACATCTATGCCATCGGCAACTCGCAGAACAATGTCCTGACCGGCAACGACGGCAATAACCAGCTCAACGGCGGCGCCGGCCTGGACACCCTGATCGGCGGCAAGGGCAACGATGCCTATGCCCTGGACCAAAGTGGCGAGCTGGCACTGGTCCAGGAAAACACCGGGGAAGGCACCGACACCCTGTATGTCATCTACAACGCCACTGCACAGGACAAGGTCGTCGACCTGGGCCTGAGCAATCTGCAAAACGTCGAAGACATTCTGCTGTTGGGCAGCGGCGCGTTCACCGCGATCGGCAACGGCTTGAACAACAGTCTGACCGGGAATGCTGACAACAACATTCTGAACGGCGGCGCAGGCGCGGATACCCTCACCGGCGGCGCCGGTGCGGACACGTTCGTGTTCAGCAGCGTCAGCGACATGGGCACCGGTAGCAACCGCGACGTCGTTACCGACTTCAGCACCTTGCAAGGCGACAAGATCGACCTGACGCAGTTCGATGCCAATCTGCAGCTCAACGGCTTCAACGGCTTCACCTTCATCGGTGCCGGGGATTTCACGGGTGCAGGGCAGCTGCGATTCGTCGATCACGTGCTGTCGGGTAATGTCAGCGGCAATGCGGGTGCCGACTTCGAAATCCAGCTGGTCGGGGTGAACACCTTTAGCGCCACCGATCTGGTGGCGTAACGTTTTCGCCACCTGCACTAATAAAAACGCCCCGACTTGATCGGGGCGTTTTTATTGGCGGTGTGTGCGTTGTGACGCTAGGTCAACAGTCCCAACTCTTTAGCTCGCGCCACCGCCTGCGTGCGCCGCTCAACACCAAGCTTGCTGTTGATGTGGCTGGCGTGGGTCTTGACCGTGTGCAGCGAGATGAACAGTTGATCGCTGATTTCCTGGTTGGAGCAACCTTGGGCGATCAGGCGCAGGACGGCCAGCTCACGGGCGCTGAGCTGTTCCGCCCCGGGGGATGCCTCCAATGCCGCGCGAGGGGCCATGACCGGAAGTTTTTCGGCCAGGTTCTGCGACACCACTGTCGGGGCACAGAGCTGCAGTTGCCCACGCAGCCAGTCCGGGTGTTCGGTCAGCAACGCGTCGAACGGTTGCAGGACGCCCCCGTCAGCCGCTTCCAGCGCCTGAACCAGCGCCTTGCGGGCTTCGGGTTCACGGCCGCCCGCCAGCAACAGGGCGATTTTCTGAGTCAGCGCCATCACGCTGAGCATTTGCCGTCCCGATTTCTGGCCATGCTCAAGCAGCGCGTTTAAACGCCCCTCGGCCAGCATCGGCTGCCCCTGAATCACCTCCAGCAAGGCTTGCTGCAATTCGATGTGCAGTGGCAGTTGTGGATGAAATTCCGGCGGCGCGGCCGCGTGGTCGCCGTTGTAGGTCTGGCCCAGTCGCGCCAGCCAGGCTTCGGCCAGATCGGTTCGGCCCTGGGCCAGCCAGAGTTCGCATTTGACCAGAGTGATCATCGCCAGGTAGTAGATCGGCGGCACGTCCCAGATGTGCATCAGGCGTTCAGCTTCGGCGAGTTCGACGAAGGCTTTGGCGAATTCGCCGCAGCTACCTTCGAGCCGGGCGATCACGCAGTGGCCGATCAACACGCTGATATCGCGACAGGCTCGGGCTTCATTCAAACCGGCTTGTAGACGCACCCGCGCGGCTTGCGGCTGCAAGCGCACGGCCAGCAAAAAACCCTCGTACAAGGTCAGGCGTGCGCGCACGGCGTAGAGCCGCTGCGGAGATAAGCCTTGCAGACGTTGCAGGCCCTGACGGACTTCTTGCAGTGAGCGCAGGATCTCCCCACGCGCCTGCAACACCCGTGCGCGGTCGTAATGGGCCAGCGCTTCGAACAGCGGGTTGCCGACCCGTTGCGCCAATTCCAGCGATTCCCGGTTCAAGCTGCGCGCACGCCACAAGTCGCCGTCGGCGATCGCCAGGTTGGACAGGGTTGAAAGGCACATCAGCCGTTGCCCGTAGCGCTTGGCCGGCAGACTCTCCAGTGCTTCGGTGCAATAAAGTTGCGTGAGCACACGATTGCCTCGCCCCCGGGCGATGATGCCGCTCAGGGCCAGCCATTGCGCCAGCATGGACTTCTGCGCGGTCGCCGACGGGGCTGGCAGGAAGCGGCTCAAGTGGGCCGCCAGCTCCTCGGCAGCGTCCAGTTGACAGGCCAGTCCCAACGCCCAGCTATAGAGCACAATCAGCCGCGGTGTGCTGATCAGCAGGCTGTCAGGCAAATCCATTTTCCAGCGAAGCAACATGCCAACATTCTGTTCGGCGAGCAGTTGTTCTTCGGAGAGGTTTTGCACCAGGTTCGCCGCAACGTCCAGGTGCCCGGCGCGTAACGCCTGCTCCACCGCCTCATCGAGCAACCCCTGCGCATTGAACCAGCGACAGGCGCGCAGATGCAGGCTGGCGGCCGGCACGATCGACTGGGCGGTGGGCCGGGTACGCAACAGGTCGGAAAACAAATGGTGATAGCGATACCAGTGGCCGTGTTCGTCCAGCGGCACCAGGAACACCTGGTGCGCCTGAAGGAAACGCAGGATTTCGGCACTGTCATGGGCCTCGCGGACCGCGTCGCAGAGCTCGCTGCAAAAACGCTCCTGAGGCGCGGTGTCGTAAAGGAATGACTGCACTTCGGCGGGCAGGCAATCGATGACTTCTTCGAGCAGATAATCGCGAATCAGCCCTTCCCCGCCGTGCAGCGACTGCGGCAACGCACCGTCGGTACCGGCTTCGGACGCCGCCAGCAACCAGAAACGCAGACCGGCGACCCAGCCTTCACTGCGCTGGATCAGGTTTTCCAGTGCCTCGCCGCGCAAGGAACTGCTGTGTCGGTCGAGCAACGTGAGGGCTTCATCGTGGGTCAGTCGAAGGTCCTGCTCATGCAACTCGAGCAGTTGTCGCGACAAGCGCAGACGCGCCAGGTGCCAGTCCGGACGCTGTCGACTGGTCACCATGACCAGCAAGCCATCGGGTAAATGATTGAGGAAAAATTGCAGGCAGCGGTCAAGTACCGGACCCTGGGCCAGATGATAGTCATCCAGCACCAGCAGCAAGGGTGTCATCGGCGAAAGGTGGATGGCCAGTTCATCGAGCAACCCGTCCAGCCATTCTTCGAAGGCGAAGGGCTGATGGCGCTGACGCATTTTCAACAGGCCCAGAGCCTGACTGCCGAGCGTCGGAAAGTAATCCTGAAGACCTTCGAGCAAGCGCTCGAGGAAACGGCCCGGATCGCTGTCTCGAGGACTCAACCCCAACCACAGACTGTGCCAATGGGCCGGCAGCCCCTGGCAGAACTCCACCGCCAATGAGCTCTTGCCGAAGCCGGCGGGGGCGCTGACCAGCAACAGCCTGCCACCGAGACCTGCACTCAGGCGCTCGCACAGGCGAGGCCGCAGCACATGGCCGTCGGGCAACGGGGGCCGAAAAAAGCGCCCGTCCAATGCCGCGACGGCAACGCTTGCAGGGCCCGGGAGTGGGGACAGATCAGTCATGGCCGGCTCTTGTTTGAATTGCGGGTGGCGGCGTTGCAGATGTCCGCAGACTATCGGTAAACGAAGAGGGAATGAAGGTTATTGCTACAAATGGCTACAAAAAGAATACAAGCAGAAGTTGCGGGACTCGGGATGAAGTTTTCCTGACTGACCGTGTCGCCCCCTTCGCGAGCAAGCCCGCTCCCACACTGGATCTCCATTGCCCACAAATCTCATCCTCACTGAGGGATCAAATGTGGGAGCGGGCTTGCTCGCGAAGAGGCCATCACCGGCACCAGAGATTCATGGGCCAAACCCCGGGCAAAAAAAAACGCCCCGAACCAGTCGGGGCGTTTTTCGAGGGTGCGGCCTCTGTTCAGTGCAGGTTAACGAACCCCGTCCTGACGCAGCGCAGCGGGGGTGAAATCGCTGGTGGTCGCAGTGAAGCCGAAGTCATACGCCGACTTCTCTTCGTTTTTCATGCCCAGTGCCAGGTAACGGCCCGATTGCAGGTCGTACAAGGTTTCCAGGGTGTACCACGGCACTTGCACGTTGTAGTAGTTCTGGGAGTGAGCTTCCGCCACACGCCACAGTTGATTACGGCCGTCGTAGTGGTCGATCACCGCGGCTTGCCAGGTGTCTTCGTCGATGTAGAAGTCACGTTTGGCGTAGATGTGACGCTGACCTTCTTTCAAGGTGGCAACCACATGCCAGACCCGGCGCAGCTCGTAGCGAGCCAGATCCTGGTTGATGTGACCGGCCTTGATGATGTCGTCGTACTTCAATTGCGGCGAATCGAGTTTGTAACTGTCGGAGGCGATGTACATCTCTTTCTTGCCTTCGAGTTTCCAGTCGTAGCGATCCGGCGCACCGTTGTACATGTCCAGGTTGTCGGAGGTACGCAGGCCGTCAGCCGCAGTACCCGGCCCGTCATAGGACACTTGTGGCGCACGACGCACGCGGCGTTGACCGGCGTTGTAGACCCACGCCGAACGTGGCTCTTTAACCTGGTCGAGGGTTTCGTGCACCAGCAGTACGCCACCGGCCAGACGTGCTGGCGCGGTCACTTTCTGCTTGAAGTAGAACAGGATGTTGCCAGGGTTTGCCGGATCGTAGTCCTTCATCTTGTCGCGGAACACGAACTGATCCTGGAAGTACACCAGGCTGTACGAGCCGTTCGGTTGCGGCGTGGCCTGGGTCACCAGACGGGTCACGCTGCCACCGCGATAGCGGGTGATGTGGTTCCAGATGACTTCAACGCCGGTCTTTGGAATCGGGAACGGTACGGCGGTTTCGAAGTTCTCCAGACCGTTGCCGCCGGACACCAGGTTAGTGGAGGTGGCGTTTTTCTTGATGGAGGCAAACACGGCATCCGGCACGGTCGCGCCGCGATGGGACGGGTAAACCGGCATCTTGAAGGTTTCCGGGTAGCGCTTGAACATCGCGTACTGGCCCGGAGCGAGTTTGTCCTTGTATTGGTCGACGTTCTGCGCAGTGATGGTGAACAGCGGTTTTTCACTGGCGAATGGGTCAGACAGGAAGCCTTTGCCGTCGACGGTGCCAGCGTTTTTCGCCATCGGTTTCCAGGCCGGGATCGAACCGTCAGCGTTGCCCGCCATTTCGGCGCCCATCGGCGTCAGGCTCTTGCCCAGTTTGTCCGCTTCGGCGGCAGGCACTGCTGCCATGACGCTGGTCGCCAGCAGCGAAAGCCCCAGAACTCCAGCGTGGAACAGACTCTTTGTTATTTTCATATGTGTGTTCGTCCTGAAAAAACAGTGCTTAGAAGTTCACGCCGACGCTGAGCGCAACGAAGTCGCGATCATCTACGGTGGTGTACTTGCCGTCGAAGAAGTTGGTGTACGCCAGGCTAGCGGTGTAGGTGTTCTGGTATTCGGCATCGACGCCCAGGCTCACCGCTTTGCGACCTTCTTCGAAGTTGCCGCCAGGGCCAGGCGAGTAACCGTCGACGTCGTGGGACCAGGCCACGTTCGGCTTGAGGTTCACACCGGCGAACACGTCGTTGTATTCCCAGATGGCGCGACCGCGGTAGCCCCACGAAGTCGCCGTGGTGAAGCCGTCGCTGTTGCAGTTGCGGCTGCGGTTGTTGGTCGCGGTACCCGGACCGGCACCGTTGATGGTGCTGGTGTTGAGTGCCACGCAGGTATTCACCGCGCCAGTGGCTGGCAATGAACCCGGGCCGTAGACCGGGTCGCGGCCGTAACGAACGTCGGAAGTGCTTTCCAGGCCGCCGACGTGAGTCACGCCCACTTCGCCCACCAGGGTCAGACGGCTAGCACCCATCACCTGATCAAAGAAGTGCGTCAGGGTAGTCTGGAACTGGGTCACTTCTTTACGGCGATAGCCGTGCAGGTCTTGACCCGGGCCGGCAGAGAGCAGCGAAGCATTGCCCAGAGCGCCGCCCAGAGGACGTACACCGGCGAACAGAATGTCGGTGGAGTTGAGCTGCACCGGTGCATTCGGACGGTAGCTGATCTCACCGCTCCATGCCGTACCGGTAGGCAGGGTGGTGGAGAAGCTCAAACCGTAGAGGCGGATGTCTTCAGGGTATTCGATGAAGTATTTCGAGTTACCTGCCACCAGCAGTGGCGCGAGTGCGGCGAACGGACCTGGCAGAGACGCCGCGGTGTTATAGACCGACTGCGGCGCACCCGTGGCGCTGAAGATCGGCGCACGGCTGTGGTAGTTCATGAAGTAGGCACCGAACTCGGTGTCCAGCGGCTCGAACATGTACTTGAGGGACGCGCCCCACTGGCCGCTGTCGCGAGCATCACGATCGCCGCCACGCTGGACCAGCACACCTTCCTCGTTGACATTGACGCCGTTGGCGGCCAATGGACCCAACGCAACGGCTGGAATCTGCGAACGCTTGTTCAGCACGCGCAGATTGTTGTCGCAACCATCGGCAACAATGTCCGGCTGCGAGAAGAACGTGCCGCAGTTATCGACAACGGTCTGGTCCCATTCCAGCTGGTAAAAGGCTTCTGCCGACAGGTTTTCAGTCAGGCTCTGGGACACATAGAACATGTTGACCGGGATCAGGCCTTCCTTGATCTCGGCACCCGGACGACGGAACGCGGACACGTCGATCGGGTTGATCGAGTTGATGCCGCCGCCGATGAAGGTACTTTCACCCCAGCTCACTACCTGCTTGCCCAGACGCACGGAGCCCGGCTGATCGGCAACGGAGTAGTTGTGGTAGACGAAGGCGTCGAGGATTTGCCCGCCGGAGGACTTGGCGCCTTCCTTGCGGTTGTCATTGCTGACGTTTTTGAATTCCAGGTCTTCGTTTTGCAGCGCGAAGTCGTACCAGTATTTGCCCCGGACAAAGACGCCGGTATCACCGTATTTCAGCTCAAGGTCATGGATGCCCTTGAAGATCTTCGAAAAGGCTTGGCCGCTCTTGAAGTTCAAGTGGCCGTCGTCGGAGGTCTGGGACAGACCGTGTCCACCGTTGTTGACGCCGATCAGGTTCTTGTTCGGCGACTGGGTCGACACGCTCATCCCCAGGGAGAGCGACGAATCGAACTGACCTTCGATTTCACCAACGTTGAAACTGACGCCGAATGCAGGCCCGGCGAGCGAAGAGGCGAGACTGACCGCCAGGGGCAATTTCGCCCGGCGCCAGAACGTGTTTACTGATGTCATCGACGCTACTCCATGTGCATTATTGTTATGGCAGTTAGCACTTCTAAAAACGTTGTGGATGACGGGGAGCCAAAGCGTCCCGAAGTCACTCCAAAATTGCATCGCCCCGTTTGTGCGTTTGCTTGCGTTCTTAAAAATCCTTGAGCGGACTATAGCCAGCAGGTAGTACTGCTTGATCCCTCTAAAGTGTGATTTGCAGCTGCCGGCCACTCTGGAACAGTCCTTTCGCCAGTCCGACACCTGTCGGCACGGCAAGGATGGCTGAAAATTCGGATTTCACAAGCCAAGCGCTTGCTTGGTGAGGCTGGCGTGCCTTTTTGGGCACGCCAGCGGGCGCCTAAAGCGTCGAAAGGAAGGTGCTGTTGTTGGCCTGCCACTCAGTGATGTCGAGGCGGATACGCTTCTTGTCGAGCTTGCCGACACTGGTCTTGGGAATTTCAGTAACAAGGGCAATCTGACTCGGGATCGCCCACTTGCTCAGGTGGCCCAATTCCACGAATGGCTTGAGGTGCTCCTTGAGCTCTTTAGCCCCGATTTCATGCCCTTCGCGGATCACCAGCAGCGCAAACGGGCGCTCGCCCCACTGTGGATCGGCGATGCCCACCACTGCTACTTCGCGTACCGCTACGTGACGGCTGATCAGATCTTCGAGGTCCAGGGAGGAGATCCACTCGCCGCCGGTCTTGATCACGTCTTTGATGCGATCACGAATGTCGATCACGCCCATGCTGTCCAGCGTTGCCACGTCGCCGGTGTGCAGCCAACCCCCAGCCCAGAGCTCGGCACCCTTCTGCGGCTCGTTGAAGTAGCCCTCGGTGAGCCACGGCGCACGCAGCACCAGTTCGCCCTGAGTCTCGCCATCGGCGGGCAGGAAGTTGCCGTCGGTGTCGACAATCGCCGCCTCCACCAAAGGCCCCGGTACCCCGGCCTTGATGCGATACGTGGTGCGTTCGTCTTCGGTGCCGGCCATCAACTCATCGTTGAGGTGGGCACAGGACACCAACGGCCCGGTTTCCGACATGCCGTAAGCGGCGGTCAGCTGAATGCCCTTGGCCTTGGCGGCTTCGTACAGTGCACGGTTCAGCGCACTGCCGCCGATGACGATTTTCCAGCCGCCGAAATCCGTGCTCTGCGCCGCCTTGGAATTGAGGACCATCTGCAGGATGGTCGGCACGCAGTGAGAAAAGGTGACCTTCTCCTTGCGCCACAGCTCCACCAGGTATTCCGGGTCGTAACGGCCGGGATAAACCTGCTTGAGCCCGAGCATGGTCGCCACATACGGCAAGCCCCAGGCATGCACGTGGAACATCGGCGTGATCGGCATGTATACGTCGTTGGTGCCCAGCAGCCGCACGCTGTCGATGGCGCCCATGATGGTCGACACGCCCATGGTGTGCAGCACCAGTTGCCGGTGGGTGAAGTACACGCCTTTAGGGTTGCCGGTGGTGCCCGTGGTGTAGAACGTGGTCGCGACCGAGTTTTCGTCGAAATCCTGGAAGTCGTACTGCGTGCTCGCGGCCGCCAGCAACTGCTCGTACTCGCCGACCAGGTTCGGCAAATCGGCGGTTTTTTCCGGCAGGTCGGTCAGCAGGAGGGTTTTCTCGACCGTGGTCAGGTGCCCGGCAATCGCCTGATACAGCCCGACGAACTCGCTGTTGACCAGCACGAAGCGGTCCTCGGCGTGGTTCATGGTGTAGAGGATCTGTTCCGGTGACAGGCGCACATTGATGGTGTGAATCACCGCGCCGATCATCGGGATGGCGAACATGCATTCCAGATACCGATGGCTATCCCAGTCCATCACCGCCACGGTATCGCCGGCCTTGACCCCCGCTTGCGTGAGCACGTTGGCCAGCCGCGCGACCCGCTCGATCAGGGTCGGATAGCTATAGCGCACCTGGTCTCGGTAAATGATCTCGCGGGTTTTTTCGTAACGAGCGCCGGACATCAGCAGCCGCTTGATCAGCAGCGGATACTGGTAAGCGCCTTCGGCTGGGGGGATAACGCGAGTCTGCAACATAAGAATCCCTTTTCTGACTGCACGGTGTTGGCTTTTAGAGGTAAACACTCTAGAACCCTTATACGCCGGCCAAATCAGCCAAAGGAATGATTTGCAGAGCCGTACAAATGCTAGCTTTGCGCCAGCATTTGCGGGAATTCGTTATCCGAAAGGTTTTGCGCGATCAATGCATCTCGGTGAAGGCGAGTTTCACGCCGATGGCAATCAGTACCACGCCCATGGTCCGGTCGAACCAGTGGCCCATCCGCGCAAAGCCGGCGCGCACGCGCTGCTGACTGAACAGCCGCGCCACCAGACAGAACCACACGGCCGTCGCCGCCGCGAGATAGAACCCGTAGCCCGCCTGTACCGCCAGTGGCGTGTGCGGGTTGATCACCACGGTGAACAATGACAGGAAGAACAGCGTGGCTTTCGGGTTCAGACCGTTGGTCACGAAACCTGAGGTGAAGGCACCGCGAGCCGTGCGTTCGCCGGCCTCTTTGTGCAGGCCGTCGTCGACCGCTTTGGCCGGTTGCGCGCGCAGGGCCTTGTAGCCGATGTACAGCAAATACGCGGCCGCGGCCCATTTCAAGGCGTTGAACAGCACGATCGACTGCGACACGATCAGGCCGATGCCGAGCAACGAATAACCGACGTGCAGGAAAATCGCCGTGCCGACGCCCAGCGCTGTCCAGGTCCCGGCACGACGACCGTGAGTCACGCTTTCACGCACCACCACGGCGAAATCCGGGCCCGGGCTGGCGACGGCGAGCAAGTGAATCAGGGCAACAGTCAAGAACTCTGTCCAGTACATGGGGGCTCCTTTGTGGGGCAGATTGGTCTGATTGAAATTCATAGGCGCCCCTGTGGGAGCGGGCTTGCTCGCGAAGGCGGCGTGCCAGGTAATAAAGATGTCGACTGACACGCCCTCTTCGCGAGCAAGCCCGCTCCCACAGGTTCAGCGTCCGACCTGGCAATGGGTAACCATTTGTTTCATCTGGTAGGCTCGGCAGATTACGCCTTCAGTTCACTGCACAAAAGGTACAGTTGATGACGAACTCTCGCCGCGCCGTTTTTCTCGACCACCCTTCGCTGGACCTGGGCGACCTCGATCTCAGCCCGTTGCGCGACTGCTTTGACGACTTGCAGCTGTTCGCACAAACCACGCCGGAGCAGGTGATCGAACGCCTCAAGGGCGCCACCGTGGCCATCAGCAACAAGATCCCGGTCGACGCCAACGCCATCGCCGCCAGCCCTGATCTGAAGCTGATCCTGATCACCGCTACCGGCACCAACAACGTCGACCTCGCGGCCGCTCGCGCCCACGGAATCACGGTCTGCAACTGCCAGGGCTACGGCACGCCGTCGGTGGCACAGCACACGATCATGTTGCTGCTCAACCTGGCCACGCGTCTGGCGGACTATCAGAAAGCCGTCGGTGAAGGCCACTGGCAGCAAGCGAAACAGTTCTGCCTGCTGGATTACCCGATTGTCGAACTCGAGGGCAAAACCCTCGGTCTGCTCGGCCATGGCGAACTGGGTGGCGCGGTCGCGCGGCTGGCCGAAGCGTTCGGCATGCGCGTGCTGTTGGGTCAGATTCCCGGGCGCCCTGACCGGCCGGATCGCTTGCCGCTGTATGAACTGCTGCCGCAAATCGACGCGCTGACCCTGCACTGCCCACTCAACGAACACACCCGCCACTTCATCGGTGCCCGAGAGCTGGCCTCGATGAAACCCGGCGCTTTCGTGGTCAACACCGCACGCGGTGGCTTGATCGATGAACAGGCGCTGGCCGATGCGTTGCGCAAGGGTCATCTGGGCGGCGCGGCCACCGATGTGCTGAGCGTCGAGCCACCGACCGCTGGCAATCCCTTGCTGGCCCACGACATTCCACGGCTGATCGTCACGCCGCACAACGCCTGGGGCAGTCGCGAGGCGCGGCAGCGGATCGTCGGTCAATTGACTGAAAACGCGCAGGGCTTCTTCAGCGGTAAAGCGCTGCGGGTTGTCAGTTGATAGACTGCGGCACTTTTTTTCACAGGAGCAGTTATGGATCCGCGCAGTGAAGTACTGCTTCGTCAGGCCGAGTTATTCCAGGGTTCGGTGCTGCTGGCCGGTTTGCCCGCCGATGACTTGCTGGGCCGTCTGCCCGACGCCCATGGCTGGTGCTGGCATGCCGGCGATCAAGCGGCGCTGGAGGCACGCTTCCCCGAGCGCAGCCATTTTGGCGTGAACGCACCTGAGCCTGAGTTCGAGACCGCGGTGGTGTTTTTGCCCAAGTCCAAGGACCTGACCGACTACATCCTCAACGCCCTCGCCTCGCGCCTGGCCGGTCGCGAGTTGTACCTGGTGGGTGAAAAACGCAGCGGCATCGAAGGCGCAGCCAAGCAACTGAACCCGTTCGGCAAGCCACGCAAGCTCGACAGCGCGCGGCATTGCCAGCTCTGGCTGGTCACCGTGGCCAACGCGCCAGCAGCCAAGTCGCTGGAAAGCCTGGCCCAGACCTATGAATTGCCGCTGGCCGAAGGTCCGCTGAAAGTCATCAGCCTGCCGGGCGTGTTCAGCCACGGTCGGCTGGATCGCGGTAGCGCGCTGCTGCTGGAACATCTGGACAAGTTGCCGAGCGGCCACTTGCTCGACTTCGGTTGCGGTGCCGGTGTGTTGGGCGCTGCGGTGAAGCGTCGTTATCCGCACAATCAGGTGACATTGCTCGACGTCGACGCATTCGCTGCCGCCAGCAGTCGTTTGACGCTGGCTGCCAATGGCCTTGAAGCCGACGTGATTACCGGTGACGGTATCGACGCGGCACCGATGGGTTTAAGTGCAATTCTGAGCAATCCTCCGTTCCATGTCGGCGTCCACACGGACTACTTCGCCACCGAAAACTTGCTACGAAAAGCAGCCAAACATCTGAAAAACGGCGGCGAACTGCGACTGGTCGCCAACAGCTTCCTGAAGTACCAGCCGCTGATCGAAGAGCACTTGGGCGTGTGTGCGATCAAGGCCGAGGGACAGGGTTTCAGAATTTATCGGGCCAAAAGAGGCTGACAAATAAGTGCTTGCCTAACGGGTTTCGCCTAGGCAGAATCCGCTCCGTCCTAGGGGAGTAGTCTCCCACGAGCGCCATGCTCGTCCGGCATACGTCAACATACTTGGTCAACAGACCATGGCGTATGCGACCCAAGCGTCCGCATCAGACGGATCGCAGGGTTTGACAAGACCTATGACACGAACACCTTACCCGGGGCGGGAAGGCTGTACGTGTCATAGCCGTGTCGACCCGCCCCTTAGGAAAACCCTGATGATGTTGGACTCTCTGCTCGTTCCCACAGCAATCGTTGCCTTGGCCGAAATCGGCGACAAGACGCAACTGCTCGCGCTTATTCTCGCTGCTCGCTTTCGCAAACCCTGGCCGATCATCGCCGGCATCGTCGCCGCGACCCTGGCCAACCACGCGGCAGCCGGCGCGGTAGGTGCCTGGTTCGGCAGTTTCTTCTCGGATGCGGTGTTGCACTGGATCCTGGCGGCGAGCTTCGCCGCGACCGCACTGTGGACCCTGGTGCCGGACAAGATGGACGACGATGAAGCCAGCACCGCCCGCAAGTTCGGGCCGTTCCTGACCACGCTGATTGCGTTTTTCCTGGCGGAAATGGGCGACAAAACCCAGGTCGCCACGGTGATGCTCGCCGCGCAATACCCGGATTTGTGGCTGGTGATCATCGGCACCACCGCCGGGATGCTGATTGCCAACGTGCCGGTGGTGTTGGCCGGTAACTTTGCCGCGGACAAATTGCCGCTCACCCTGATCCGTCGCCTGGCGGCTTCGGCGTTCTTTGTCCTGGCGATTGTGGCGGTGTACAAGGCGATGCAGAGCAGTGGGTGGGTTTGATCTGATAGCTCCCGGCTCCAACTTATAGATACCCGCTATCAAAAGTCCATCGCCAATAGCTGTCAGAGTTGACAGCTATTGGCAATCAAACACGAGACTTATATTCATGGCTCCCTGATCTCGCTCCGAACACAAGGATCGTAGCCATGAACACCCCAAAGCCTGAACTCGAAGGTGTAATTATTCCCTACACGCCCTACAGCGACGCATGTGTCTATACGGCCACAGTGGATCCAATTAATCCAAAACGCGTGCGTATTCGCTTAAGTGGCCGAACTGAAAATGGTCTGAAAGAATTGGAGTCCATTGAGAGAGCTGAATTACTTTTTCAGAACGACGGAGGCTACATGTCCACCTCCAACGAGTACGGCAGTGATTCATCAGAAAGCTATTACTGGACTTTTCCTCCAAAAGGCGTGGCGTCTCACTTCACCATTTCGGATGGTGCAGGGAATCCATTCAGGATTACCTTCGAAAAGAAGGACTCGAAGTATTTCGAGTTTGAGTGCGAATTCTTTGCCGTATTCGGGGAAAAATATGATTACAACCCGAACGGCAATTACATATTCATTGATTATTTAATGCGTGACGTGAATGCCCGGATGAAGGATCACTTCACGAAGTCAGACAAGTAAGTAAATAAAGGCGCTCCTGTCCAACAAGAGCGCCTTTCTTCATCAGGATCTCGGCGCTTTCTCGTACAACGGCATCACCTTGGGAATCGCCGCCTGCAACGAAGCAATCCGGCTGGAAGAAGCCGGGTGAGTGCTCAAGAACTCGGGGGGCGCGCCTTCCGAGGCCTTGCTCATCTTGTTCCACAGGGTGATCGCGGCATTCGGGTTGTAACCGGCACGGGCCGCCAGTTCGAGGCCGATCAGGTCCGCCTCGTTTTCATTGCCACGACTGTTGGGCAAGGTCATGCCGTATTTCGCCACGGTGTCCGCCAGGGCGAGGCTGTCCTGCCCAAGGCCGAGCAACGCACCTGCGCCCTGCTTGGCCATCTCCACGCCGTATGCCTTGGACATCGCTTCACGACCGTGCTCGCGCAGGGCATGGGCGATTTCATGGCCCATGATCGCGGCGATTTCATCGTCGGTGAGTTGCAGTTTGTCGATCAACCCCGTGTAGAAAATGATCTTGCCGCCAGGCCCGCAGTTGGCGTTGAGCTCGTCGCTCTTGATCAGGTTGACTTCCCATTTCCACTGGGCCGAATCCGGACGGAAAACGGGCGCCTGGGCAATCAGCCGATCGGCAATCAGCTGGACGCGTTTGGCGTCGTTACTGGTCTTGTCCAGCACGCCTTTGGTGCTCGCCTCTCCAACAGTCTTTTGGTAAGACTGGGCGTACATCTGGTTGACTTCGTCGGTGGACAACATGCTGAACATGTACTGCTTACGCTCAACGCCCACGGCCCCACCGCTGGTGGTATTGACCGACTGACAACCGGCCAGCAGCAAACCTGCGCTCAGCGCACACACAACCAATGTCTTGTTCATCAAAAAACTCCCTGAAAACATGGTGCGTATCCTAGGCGGGGAACTGTATCCACACCAGATACAACTGACGTGTAGACGCTCATTTCAGATAAAGCTCTCATTGCCGTAGGAAAAAATTCACATAACGACGCCCGCCATGGCCGACACCGGCCCGCAATGATCCATTTGCGACATCCAACGCTCCAAAACAGCCATATCGCCCAACTCCGCTCATGGCCCTCCGCCCCTCTGCCGATACACCACCGCAGACGTTCTCTTGCGTGCGGAGCACCCATGAAATTCAAGTCGATCCAGTTTTCCGTGGCGGCCCTCGCCGGCGCCATCGTTCTTAGCGTAGTCGCCGCGCTGGTGCTGTACGCACTGTTTTCCGGCGCCCGGACGCAAGACATGGTCCAGGAGCGGACCCAGGCGCAATTCGAGCAAGTCATCGAGCAGCGCCTGACCTCTCTGGCGCAAACCCAGGTCAGCCAGATCCAGCGCGAACTCGAAGCGCCGCTACTGATCGCCGGCGGCCTGGTGCGGGTCAACGCGCTGATCGGTACGCCGGGCGCCGATGGTCAGCCGACCTTGAGCCTGAGCCGGGAGCAGTTGATCAGCCTGATCAAGGAAAACGTGGTCAAGAACCCGAAAATTCTCGGCACCTATATAGGCTGGGAAAAAGACGCGCTCGACCACAACGATGCGGCCTACGTCGACACCAAGGTGGTCGGCATCGACGCCAGCAACGGGCGCTTCCTGCCGTGGTGGTTCCGCAACGAGGACGGCACCCTGGGCCTGGACAAACTGGTGGACGTCGACGACCAGAAAACCCTGTCCACCGGAGTGCGCGCCAGCGAGTACTACCTGTGCTCGAAGGAAACAAAAAAATCCTGCGTGATCGATCCGGCGCCCTACAAGGTCGGCGACAAGATCGTCATGCTCGCCTCGTTTATTGAACCGATCATGCTCAACGGAGCCTTCCAGGGCATCGTCGGCGCCGACCTGTCGGTGAACTTCATCCAGGAAATGTTGCTGGGGGCGAATCAGAAACTGTACAGCGGCGCAGGGGAAATGGCGCTGATCGGCGGTAACGGCCGGATCGTTGCCTACACCAAGGACCCGAGCAAATTCGGCGAGAAGGTCAGCGACATCCTCGACAGCAAGCAGATCGCCAACATGGCCATCCTCAAGCGCGGCGAAGTGACCTACACCGTCGACAAGGCCCAGGGCCGGATCGAGTTGTACCTGCCCTTCGGCATCGGCCAGACCGATGCGCGCTGGACCCTCATGCTGCAACTGCCGCTGAACGCCGTGATGGCCGACCTGCAAAAACTGCAGGGCGACCTGGACGTTCAACGCAAATCCGACACCTTCGGCATGGCCATGGTGGGTTTGTTGATCGCCGGTATCGGCTTGCTGGTGATCTGGCTGGTGGGCCACGGCATCGCCCGCCCGCTCAAGCAAATGGTGGCGATGCTCGACGATATCGCCAAAGGCGAAGGCGACCTCACGCGCCGCCTGACCAGCGACCGCGCTGATGAACTGGGCTCGATTGCCAAAGGCTTCAACACGTTCCTGGCCAAGCTACAGGCGATGATCACCCAGGTCGTGACCTCGGTGCAGAGCGTCAGCGATTCTTCGGAACACACCGCCGATATCGCCATCCGCACCAACATCGGTGTGCAAAAGCAAATGGCCGAGATCGATCAAGTGGCCACGGCGGTGCATGAAATGACCGCCACCGCCCAGGACGTGGCACGCAACGCGACCCAAGCCGCACAAGCCGCCAGCCATGCCGATCAGGCAGCGGCCCAGGGCATGCAGATCGTGCGCGACACGTCGAATTCGATTGGCGTCCTGGCAATTGAAATCGGCAAGGCTGTCGGCGTGGTGCAGACCCTGGCCAAGGACAGCGAGAACATCAACGCGATCCTGACCGCCATTCGCGGGATCGCCGAGCAGACCAACTTGCTGGCCTTGAACGCGGCAATTGAAGCGGCCCGCGCGGGCGAACAGGGCCGCGGTTTTGCAGTCGTGGCCGATGAAGTGCGCAACCTGGCGCAGAAAACCCAGAAGGCCACGGAAGAAATCCAGACCATGATCCAACAGCTGCAACAAGGCACCCGCGATGTGGTGCGGGTGATGGAGGACAGCCAGAACCGTACGGACGAAAGCGTGCAACATGCAGCGAAAGCGGCCGAGGCCCTGGAGACCATTACTCAGGCGGTGTCGGTGATCAATGACATGAACACGCAGATTGCCAGTGCGGCCGAAGAGCAGAGCGCGGTGGCGGATGACATCAACCGGAACGTGATCAACATCGGGCAAGTGGCCAATGAAGTGGCGGGCGGGGCGGATGAATCGAGCGCGGCCAGTGCGGATTTGACCAAGCTTGCTGAGCAGCAGCGGCGGTTGATCAATCAGTTCAAGGTTTAGGAATCGCCGGAAGGTCCTGCGGACCTTATCGCGAGCAGGCTCACTCCTACAGTGGATCTCTGTTGTTCATAAATAATGTGTTCACTGGAGATCCAAATGTGGGAGTGAGCCTGCTCGCGATGGCGTCAGCGCAAGCGCCGAGTCAGCCCGGGGTCAAACACTCCGGCCCATTGAGCTTCGGATCATTCACCAGATTCGCCAACACCCGCTCGCGCAACGCCGCGGGCTCACTGGCCAGCAACCCTTGCAATACATGCAGCGGCGTCTCGGGATCGAGCCATGCTTGCTGCCCTGCCTCATCCAGAATCAACGGCCGACGCTGACTCGCCGCCGGTTGCGTGATCACTGCCGTGCTCAGCCACACCTGCTCCTGCACCGGATACGCTTCCCAGATCGCCGCAAAAAACAAGGTCGAGCCTTCCCCCGGCGTCAGCCAATACGGGCGCTTGCGGGTCGTGCCACGCCATTCGTAAAAACCGTTGGCCGGCAGCAGGCAACGGCGTTCGCGCAAGGCCTGGCGAAACATCGGTTGTTCGGCAACGGTTTCGGCCCGGGCATGGGCCGGGGTGCGGGAAAGATCGGTCAGCCACGGCGGCGTCAAACCCCAACGCGCCCGCGCCAACTCACGCTGGGCGTCTGTGCCGGCACGCAGCATCAGCACCGAATCGTTGGGAGAAATATTCCACTGGGCCTGCTGATCGGCGGGGAAGCCAGGCAGGGCCGCGAAGGCGGGGTTCCAGCGAAACAGGGCATAACGTCCGCACATGGGGCAACACGACTCTCAATAAAACGAACGCCAGCCTAACAGACCAGCGTGCCGGGAAAACTGTCCGGTTCATCACCCGGCAGTGGCAGCGCGGCATTGTACGCGGTGATCAGCTCGCGGGCATATTCGGCCTGGTCGTTATCCACCGACAAGCCCAGCAGGCCATAGATTGGCAGTTCACCGGTCCCGCCGATTAAATCGCGGCCCACCAGATGCGCCTCGATGCCCTCGCTGGCCAGCATGCCTTGCAGCAACTCACCTTCCATCAAGTTTTCCGGCTCGTAGATTCGCTGCATAGACGCCCCTTACTCATTTTCGCTGAACACTTCGAGGTGCCATTCCTCTCCGTCAACCTGCAACACAAACGTTATCGGCCGACAGCACACCTGACAGTCCTCGATATAGGTCTGATCGCCCCCGGACAGGTCCACCGTCGTCTCGACCTCTTCACCACAATACGGACATTCATACTGCGCAGTTTCCAGCATCGCGGTCTCCCAGGTGACTTGTGCGTATAATCGCCGGTCTATTTGCAGGGCTATTTTTGTCTGGCTACCTTTTCAGACCGTGCCCCGTTGGTTTTCGATCAAAACCTTTACTTACCCTAGCCGTTTCTAACAAGAGAGCATGATGGGCGAATTCGATGCCATCCGACCTTACAATGACAGCGAAGTCCCTGCGGTGCTGGACCGACTGCTCGGCGACAAGGCGTTTCTAGATATCCTCATCCACTTCCGCTTCCCGCGCTTTGCCGGTGCCTTTGGCTGGGCGCTCAAACCTCTTATAGCTCATCGGCTGCGCCGTGAGTTCGCCGGCGTCACCTCGGTAGCCACGCTGCAGGATAAAGTCGAGATGTATGTCGACCACACCATTGAACGGGCCACGGACGGTGTGACGTACACCGGCGTCGAGCAGTTCAAGTCCGGCAGCGCCTACCTGTTCATCGCCAACCACCGTGACATTGTGATGGACCCGGCCTTCGTCAATTACGCCGTGTACCACGCTGGCCTGCCGACACCGCGTATCGCGATCGGCGACAACCTGCTGCAAAAGCCCTTCGTCAGCGATTTGATGCGCCTGAACAAGAGCTTCATCGTGCACCGTTCGATCTCCGGGCGTCGCGAGAAGATGGCGGCGTATCAGCTGCTGTCGGCCTACATCAACCACTCGATCCGCAACGATTGCGCCTCCATCTGGATCGCCCAGGCCGAAGGCCGGGCCAAGGACGGCGACGACCGCACCGAGTCGGCGATCCTGAAGATGTTCCACATGAGCCGCAAGGACGAGCCGTTCGGCGAAGTCATCCGCTCGCTTAACGTCAGCCCCGTCTCGATCAGCTACGAATACGACCCGTGCGACCAGGCCAAGGCTCGCGAGCTGTTCATCCGCGCCACCAGCGGCAGCTACTCCAAAGTCCCGGGCGAGGACGACGTCAGCATTGCCAAGGGCATCACCGGCTACAAGGGCCGGGTGCACGTAAACTTCGCCGCGCCGATCACCGAGCTGTTCGACGACACCAAGCAGTTGGCGATCGAGATGGACCGGCAGATCCTCGGCGGCTACCGGTTATTCCCGGTGCATTACCTGGCTTACGCCCAGTGGAAAGACACCGATCCGCAATTGCAGGTGCCGAAGGCCGCCGAGGTGTTTGCGGCCGACGAACTGGCCCAGGCCCAGGAAGAATGGCAACGTCGTCTGGAGGCTTGCCCTGAGGAACATCGT
Organism: Pseudomonas sp. LBUM1669; assembly: GCF_059695705.1. Lineage (NCBI taxonomy): Bacteria > Pseudomonadati > Pseudomonadota > Gammaproteobacteria > Pseudomonadales > Pseudomonadaceae > Pseudomonas > Pseudomonas sp. LBUM1669. Next base: position 5,326,103 of record NZ_CP166784.1, read on the forward strand.
CCGTATCTGGTTCTGCAATATGCAACGCCGGTGCGTAATCAGTACCGGGTCAAGGCTGGTTTGCCGCTGTAATTGGGCTGGATACAACACGGCGCCCTGTGGCGAGGGGATTTATCCCCTCGCCACAAAGCCCCCTCGCCACAGGGGTCTGCGCTGGAGATTCAGAAGCGCGTGCTGATCCACGACACCAGCAACGCCAGCCCCAGGCAGGCGAAGCCAAAGCGGTAGAAGAACCGGTTCATGCGCAAGGTGGCCCAATCCAGGATGGGCTCTTCGTTCGGGCGGCTTTGACGCTGGGCGACCAGGCTGGCCATGGCGCGTTGTTCACGGCGCCGAGTGGCATGCAGCAGCCAACTGCCCGGAAAGGCCAACAGCAAGGCCAGCAGGTTGATCAACTTGGCGGGATGCTGGGTGAACAGCGAAATCAAATGCAACGACATCACGGACCTCGGCAAAACAGGTGTGGCAGACGCCGAACCGGCGACTGCGGCGCGGATTCTACCGAAAGCCTGCCCCCCTGCCCTGCCTTTCCGACAAATAACGAACCATCTGACCAAATGCTGCCCTGTGTCACGGCTCCGTCATCTGAATACGCCAGTCTGGCGGCCCTCGAAACCGACACGGAAACCGTCATGCTGCACGCCGAAAACCAGGACCGCCTCTACCTCATCGCCCAGAGTGACGAACAACAAAATCTCGTGGGAAGCCTCGCCTTTAACGTTCAGGACCGCCACTGGCTGGTTTATTGCGCATTGGGTGGGCATCAACATGCGGATTTGCCGGAGACGGATTTGCTGACGGGCGTGAGTGTGCTGGATTTCTACTCCCAAGCTGCCTGACCCCACCAGCCCCTGTAGGAGCGAGGCTTGCCCGCGAAGACGGCGGAACATCCAACGGTGATGTTGCCTGACACAACGCGTTCGCGGGCAAGCCTCGCTCCTACAGGTGATCGGTAATCAGCAGGCATGAAAAAGCCCGGGGCCATTGCTGGCTCCGGGCTTTTTTTGAATCTCGCGAAGGTTACTCGCTGAGAATCTGACCAATCGTCGGGTCCTTGAACAGACGCGTCAACGCATCGCTCAAGACATCACTGACCAACTTGGTGTTGGTTTCCTGATTTGGCGCCATGCCGAAACGCTGGTCCAGGGATGCGCCGTAACGGCCGCTGTAGCGACGGTTGGCGTTCTGCACATCCGAGCGGAAGGTTGCGCCGATGGTCGCTTCAGTCACGTACATGCCCTCTTTAGGCGACTGATACTTCAGCTCGGCCAGGGTCACGGTCAACTGCGGAGCATTCAGCGCATTCGACGTCGGGGTGAAGCCCAGCAACCGCACGGCGGCCTCGGCCTGAGCCTGCAACTTCGGCAGGATCTGCGCGCCCTGCACGGTGATCGCGCTGGTCTCGGGGTACAAGCCACCACGGGTGCCCAGGGTTGGCGACGGACGACCGTCCACCACACGCACCACCACCGGCTGACCACGGCCGACCGGCGCCAGCTGAGTCGTCAGCTTGGGTTCAGGGTTCAGTTGTTGCGGGCTGTGGGCGCAGCCGACGAGGGTCAAACTGGTCACAGTGATCAAACCGAACAACAGGCGTTGCAACATGCTCTTCTCTCCAGAATCAGGCACAAACAGGCCCGCAGTATAGCGGTGGGCCACTGCGGGTAACTAGCACCTCACAGTGAATACTGAAATGTCTGACAAACCCTTGGGAAACCGGTTCCTGTCACACATCTGTCACCGCCCATACACTTGCACGTCACGGCTCGCTGGCAATCTTCTCAGTAGGTCACCCACAAGGTACTTCGCCATGCGTTATCTCATCTCGCTGTTCGCTCCACGCCCGCTGCACCGCAGCTTTGCCCTGCTCGACCGCAATGGCCATTGCCAGGCGTTCAAGCAGTGCAGCCTCCAGCCGATGGGCGATGGCTGGGTCGAAATCGAAGAAATCCGCCTCAACTGGCTGCACCATCCGCTGCCCCCGAGCGCCCGTGTCAACCAGCGCCAGCCACGTGCACGGGTGCAACATCTGTTGACCACCTGACCAGACGCCTAATTAAAGTCATTAAACACGTCCATTTCCCTGCGTTTCTTAGATACAATCTCCCCCCGATTATAAGGACGTCTCCTGATCGGGCCTCGCAGCATCGTCAATGCTTCGGTATTGGCACCCCGCACCGCCCACAGAGAGCCGCCCACACAGATCGAGTGAAGCTGGCGCGCTTGCTGTTCCTTGAGCAAAAACCCCACTTTTCGCGAATCTGCAGAGCTGTCATTACGCTCGGTCACTGAGCTGTTTGCCCGTTTTGCCTGTCATGTACCCCATGGCGGCAATCCATCCGGGCACGGTGCCAGGCTGGGACAGCCCTTTTTTGAGGTTCACGTCTTCAAAAGAGCGTGAAAAAAACGGGTTTTCACAACTTCACAAGAGTGTGGCGAGCAAATGAATAGTTTTGCGTCTGAACATGCACCATTAGCGTCTGAAACAGCCCAACGACACAGGACCGAGTGCTCCTCGAACACCGGAGCCTGAAGCCTGTCCGCTACGGATTTGGTTGCACAAACGGATGTCTCGACCATAAGTCGAATTGCCAGCCGCGCGCAGAGATGAGTTCATGTAACTCTTTTGTCCCGGCCGCATGCATCCGTCGAAGTTGCGAAAAATTGCGAAGATTCGGACATGGCGACACTGGCCATGGGTACTTGGGGCATCACTGACACGCCCCGGAACGCTTGGCAGCCATGCCGACAATTTGGTGCTGCAGATTTTGGAGACGCGTTAAATGGCGCATAACGAAACAGTCGATGTAGTACTGGTTGGGGCCGGCATCATGAGTGCCACCCTTGCCGTACTGCTCAAAGAACTCGACCCCGCGATCAAGCTGGAAGTCGTCGAGCTGATGGATTCCGGTGCCGCGGAGAGTTCGAATCCGTGGAACAACGCCGGTACCGGTCACGCCGGGCTGTGTGAGCTCAATTACACCCCGCAGGCCGCCGACGGCAGCGTCGACATCAAGAAAGCCGTGCACATCAACACTCAGTTTGAAGTGTCGAAGCAGTTCTGGTCCTACCTGACCAAAAAAGGCACGTTCGGCTCCTGCAAGACGTTCATCAGCCCGGTGCCGCACCTGAGCTTCGTGCAGGGCAATGATGGCGTTTCCTTCCTCAAGGAACGCTTCAAGACCCTGAGCAAGCACCACGCCTTCTCGGACATGGAATACACCGAAGACAAGGCCACCATGGCCGAGTGGATGCCGTTGATGATGCCGGGCCGGCCAGCCGACGAAGTCGTCGCCGCCACCCGCGTGATGAACGGCACCGACGTCAATTTCGGCGCCCTGACCAATCAATTGCTCAAGCACCTGACCAGCGCACCCGATGCCCAGGTCAAGTACTGCAAGCGCGTGACTGGCCTCAAGCGTAATGGCAGCGGCTGGACCGTCAGCATCAAGGACGTCAACAGCGGTAACTCCCGTGAAGTCGACGCCAGGTTCGTCTTCCTCGGCGCTGGCGGCGCGGCACTGCCGCTGTTGCAGGCGTCGGGCATCGAGGAAAGCAAAGGCTTCGGCGGCTTCCCGATCAGCGGCCAGTGGCTGCGTTGCGACAACCCGGAAGTGGTCAAGCATCACCAGGCCAAGGTCTACAGCCAGGCAGCGGTGGGTTCGCCACCGATGTCGGTGCCGCACCTGGACACCCGCGTGGTCGATGGCAAGAAGTCCCTGCTGTTCGGACCTTACGCCGGTTTCACCACCAAGTTCCTCAAGCATGGCTCCTTCATGGACCTGCCGATGTCGGTTCGCGCCGGCAACATCGGCCCGATGCTGGCCGTGGCGAAAAACAACATGGACCTGACCAAGTACCTGGTCAGCGAAGTGATGCAGTCGATGGAGCAGCGCCTGGATTCCCTGCGTCGCTTCTACCCTGAGGCGAAAGCCGAAGACTGGCGCCTGGAAGTGGCCGGCCAACGGGTGCAGATCATCAAGAAGGATCCGAAAAAGGGCGGCGTTCTGCAGTTCGGTACCGAACTGGTCGCGGCCAAGGACGGTTCCCTTGCCGCCCTGCTCGGCGCGTCGCCAGGTGCCTCGGTGACCGTTTCGATCATGCTTGAGCTGATCGAAAAATGCTTCCCGAACAAAGCCTCTGGTGAATGGTCTGCCAAACTGGCGGAAATCTTCCCGGCTCGGGAAAAGGTTCTGGAGACCGACGCTGCGCTGTATCGCAAGATCAATGCGCACAACAACGTCGCGCTGGAACTGGTTGAAGCCAGTAGCGAGACCGAAAGCTACGCTTGATTCGGTCCCATAAAAAACGCCCCGTTCTCAGTGAGAGCGGGGCGTTTTTTTTAGGGCGCTGAAATCATCTTTGTGGCGAGTTCCTCCCAGAAAGGATCAGCCGCGCGCCTTGGCGATCAACTCGATGTACTCGGCGGCATTGCGCTGATCCTTGATCAGGGCGACGAAGTCATTGCCGTGCTCATCCTTGCCATCCAGGTCCAGACCGGCTGCGACGAAGAACGTCAGAAAACGCTCGAAATCATCGATGCGCAGGCCACGGTAGGCCTTGATCAGCTTGTGCAGGGACGGCGAAGTGGCGTCGACCGGCTCGAAATCGAGAAACAACTTGATCTGCTCATCGCCGATCTCGTCACCAATCACTTGCTTCTTATCTTTACGCATTGCCGACTCCAGCTCGCAGACATTTCACGGGGCGGGCAGTTTACCCCTGCCCGGGCACAAGGCTCAACGCGGACGAACAGCGCCCGTGTGCAGATCAGCCCAGACATGGCCGTTGGCGTAGCTGAGGAACTGGCAATACACCGTGTCATTGCGCAACAGGTCGATCACCACCCGGTACTGCGCCATCGGGTAAAACAGCGTCAGGGTTTTGCTTTTTTCGTCGTAGATCGGCTTTTTAAGGCTTTTGCTTTCGCCATCGAAGTTGACCAACACCTGGTTGATGGTCGCGCCCTTGTTCAAGGATTTGCCCTTGAGACGGATCAACACCGGCGACGTGACCGGAATCGGCTGTTGATTGGACTGACGCTGGCTGCCGACCACCACCGAATATTCGGTGACCTGCAACAGCTGTTGCTGGTCGGGCTCCGCGTCACGCAGGGTCAGGTCGTCGGGCGGCAGGAACTGCGCATGCATCGGCGCCGGGGCGGCCGCCAGAGGCAGGCTGAGGGTCAGCAACAGGGCGGCGCAGCTGCGGATCAAAAGGCTCATGACGGGCTCCGAAGGCGAGGCCAGGCACTCTAGCATGAGGATCAACCGCGCGAATTGGCGATATAGGTCAATACTTCGCAGTACGAGGCTGGCCATGCTGGACGAGCTTTCAGCCGTCGTTCAACAGTGCTTCGTCTTCTAGGGAGTGTTCATGACGTTCTCCGTCCCCCCGTTGTTTGCGGCCTGGCGTCAGACCTGGCGCGCCGGCTACACCCTCAGGCGCTTACGCGGCGACATCAGTGCCGGGGTGACGGTAGGGATTATCGCCATCCCGTTGGCCATGGCCCTGGCGATTGCCGTGGGTGTACCGCCCCAGCAAGGGTTGTATACGGTACTGATCGCTGCGCCCCTGATCGCCCTGACAGGCGGTTCGCGTTTCAATGTCAGTGGGCCGACCGCCGCGTTCGTAGTCATTCTGCTGCCCATCACCCAACAATATGGCCTGGGCGGCCTGCTGCTTTGCACCATGCTTGCCGGCGTCATCCTCATTGCCATGGGGCTGATTCGAGCCGGGCGGTTGATTCAGTACATTCCGTACCCGGTCACCCTGGGCTTTACCGCCGGGATCGGCATTGTCATTGCCACCCTGCAATTGAAGGATTTGCTGGGCCTGAACACCGCCGGCCAGGCAGAACACTACATCGAACAGCTGGGCGTATTGATTCTGGCGTTGCCCAGCGCCCGGCTAGGGGACGGGATCATCGGCCTCACCTGCCTGGCCGTTCTGATTGTCTGGCCACGGTGGGTGCCGAGGATTCCGGGGCATCTGGTGGCGCTGACCATCGGCGCGCTCCTGGGGTTGGCGCTGGAGCACGGCGGGCTGGCGGTGGCGACATTGGGTGAGCGTTTCAGCTATATGGTCGACGGCGTCAGCCATCCCGGCATTCCGCCGTTCCTGCCAAGCTTCGATTGGCCTTGGAATCTACCCGGCCCCGACGGCCAGCCGCTGCACCTGTCTTACGATTTGATCCGTCAGTTACTGGCGCCGGCGTTCGCCATTGCCATGCTCGGCGCCATTGAATCCTTGTTGTGTGCGGTGGTGGCGGATGGCATGACCGGCAGCAAACACGACCCCAACGCAGAACTGCTGGGCCAGGGCCTGGGCAACCTGATCGCACCGTTGTTCGGTGGCATTACCGCCACGGCGGCCATTGCCCGAAGTGCCACCAACGTGCGCAGCGGAGCCTTTTCGCCACTGGCCGCCATTATTCATAGCGCCGTGGTGCTGCTGGCAATACTCGTCCTCGCACCGCTTTTCAGCTACTTGCCGATGGCTGCACTGGCCGCTTTGCTGATCATGGTGGCGTGGAGCATGAGCGAGGCCCGGCACGTGTTCCATACCTTGCGCATCGCGCCTCGCAGCGATGTGCTGGTCTTGCTGACCTGCCTGAGCCTGACGGTGTTGTTCGACATGGTGATGGCCGTCGCCGTCGGCCTGCTGCTGGCCGCCGGGTTATTTATCAAACGCATGAGCGATCTCACCGACACCGCCGAACTGCCCCGCGCCTTCCATCAGGCCTTGCAGGACATGCCGGAGCATGTTCGTTGCTATGCGATACGCGGGCCGCTGTTCTTCGGCGCTGCTGAAAAAGCCCTGGGGGTGCTACGCAAATTCAACCCGGAGGTCAAAGTGGTCATCGTCGAGATGAGCGCCGTGCCGATGCTGGACATGACAGCGCTGGTGGCCTTCGACAATATCCTGAGGGATTACCGCACGGACGGCATCGGCCTGATTCTGGTGGCGACCGCTCCAAGGGTGCGCCTGAAGCTCAGGCGCGCGGGCATCCATCGGGAACAGCGTCAGTTGGCCTACGTGAACAACCTGGAACAGGCGCGTCGCAAAAGCGAACGCTGGCTGGCCGGGGAAAATTGAGCGCACGGCTCAATCAAACTGCGCGCGCATCCACGCCTGATACTCGGCCACACCAGGCTCGCCTTCGCGTGGCGCCCACGGAGCAAGCTCACCCTCACCGACCGGGCGATAAGGGCCGGCTTTGCACTCGAACATCACGCTATCGGCTTCCAGCACGACCAGGCCATGGAACACGCCGTGAGGAAGATCGACGCCCACCGATTCGCCAGCCGCTTGCAGAACGCTCGTGTGGATAACGCCTCCAGACTCATCAAAAATCAACAGGCCGAGACGCCCCCGCAGCACCAACAGCGTTTCCGCCTTGTCATCACTCAGGTGCCGATGAGGGGGAATATACGTACTTGGCTGCAAACCCACGGCCATGCGATGGCACGGCTCTTCCATCCGATGAAAGTTGTGATGCTGGCGCCCGCGCGGATTGGCCGCAGCCTTCTCGGCCAACTCAGTGAACAGTGTTTGATCAAGAAAGCTCGGCGTGGCCAATGATTACATTCCTTTAACAGCAAAAATCCCGTTGGCGTTACGCCAGTAGCCTTTGTAGTCCATGCCGTAACCGAAAATATAACGGTCGATGCACGGCAGGCCGACGAAATCGGCTTTCAGGTCCGGGCGAGCCTTGCGGTCGTGGTCCTTGTCGATCAGCACGGCGGTGTGCACTTTGCGCGCGCCAGCGTGTTTGCAGTAGTCGATGATTGCGCCCAGGGTATGACCTTCATCGAGGATGTCGTCGATGATCAGCACGTCGCGGTCGAGGAACGAAACTTCCGGCTTGGCTTTCCAGAACAGGTCGCCGCCGCTGGTTTCGTTGCGATAACGGGTGGCGTGCAGGTAGGACGCTTCCAGCGGGAAGTGCAGATGGGTGAGCAGCTTGCCGGCGAAAATCAGGCCGCCGTTCATCACACAGAACACCACCGGATTGCTGTCAGCCAGTTGTTCGTTGATGTGTGCACCGACGCGGGCGATGGCCGCCTCGACTTCAGCTTCGGTGTACAGGCAGTCAGCCTCTCGCATGATTTGACGGATATGCTCGAGATCAGCGGACATGGCGCTCTCCAGGGGGGGACTGATTAAGGAAAAGCGGGCAAAGGTACGCATCCCGCACGGCCAGATCAAGCGTTTGTGGACTAACGTACTGTATGTCTATAGGACAACACCCTCGGATAGATTAATCTAAGCCGGTTTTTTTGCCCGCCGCCGGAGCCTTTCCCATGCCCATCCTCGAGATCCGCCATCCGCTGATCCGTCATAAACTCGGCCTCATGCGCCGCGCCGACATTAGCACGAAGAATTTCCGTGAGCTCGCTCAGGAAGTCGGCGCCCTGCTGACCTATGAAGCCACCAAAGACCTGCCGCTGGAAACCTACGACATCGAAGGTTGGTGCGGCACCGTGTCGGTGGAGAAAATCGCCGGCAAGAAAATCACCGTGGTGCCGATCCTGCGCGCCGGCATCGGCATGCTCGAAGGCGTACTGAGCCTGATCCCGGGCGCCAAAGTCAGTGCCGTCGGCGTGGCCCGCAACGAACAAACCCTGCAGGCCCATACGTATCTGGAAAAACTGGTTCCGGAAATCAATGAACGCCTGGCAATGATCATCGACCCGATGCTCGCCACCGGCAGCTCCATGGTCGCCACCATCGACCTGCTGAAAAAGGCTGGTTGCCGCGACATCCGCGCCATGGTGCTGGTTGCCGCGCCGGAAGGCATCGCCGCAGTGGGCAAAGCGCACCCGGACGTGATGATCTACACCGCCTCCATTGATGAAAAACTCAACGAACACGGTTACATCATCCCAGGCCTTGGCGATGCCGGTGACAAGATCTTCGGCACCAAGCAGAAGGACGCTTGAGCATGCAGCAAGAGTTCAACGATCCGCTCTGGCGCACGGTGCTGTCTGGCGCACAGATGCTGTTCGTGGCCTTCGGCGCCCTGGTATTGATGCCGCTGATTACCGGCCTCGACCCGAACGTGGCGCTGTTTACCGCAGGTCTGGGGACGATTTTGTTCCAGATCGTCACCGGGCGTCAGGTGCCGGTGTTCCTGGCGTCGAGCTTTGCCTTCATCACCCCGATCATTCTCGCCAAGGGCCAGTTCGGCCTCGCGGCAACCATGGGCGGCGTGATGGCGGCGGGTTTCGTTTACACCTTCCTCGGCCTGGCCGTGAAGATCAAAGGCACCGGTTTCATCGACCGCCTGCTGCCACCGGTGGTGATTGGTCCGGTGATCATCTCCATCGGCCTGGCCATGGCGCCGATTGCCGCCAACATGGCGATGGGCAAGGCTGGCGATGGCACCGAGCTGATTCATTACCAGACCGCCATGCTGATTTCGATGCCGGCATTGCTGACCACCCTGATCGTCGCAGTGTTCGGTAAAGGCATTTTCCGCCTGGTGCCGATCATTTCCGGCGTGCTGGTCGGTTTTGCCATGGCGTTCTACTTCGGCGTCGTCGATACCGCGAAGATTGCCGCGGCACCGTGGTTTGCGATTCCGCACTTCACCGCGCCGGAGTTCAACTGGCAGGCGATTCTGTTCATCGTTCCGGTAGCCCTGGCGCCGGCCATCGAGCACATCGGCGGGGTGATTGCCGTCGGCAGCGTGACCGGCCGCGATTACCTGAAGAAGCCCGGCCTGCATCGCACCCTGCTCGGCGACGGCATTGCCACCACCGCAGCCGGGCTGTTCGGCGGCCCACCCAACACCACCTACGCCGAAGTGACGGGCGCGGTGATGCTGACCAAAAACTACAACCCGAAAATCATGACCTGGGCGGCGATCTTTGCCATCAGCCTGGCGTTCGTCGGCAAGTTCGGCGCACTCCTGCAAAGCATCCCGGTGCCGGTGATGGGCGGGATTCTGTGCCTGTTGTTTGGCTCGATCGCGGCGGTGGGGATGAACACGCTGATTCGCCACAAGATCGACCTGGGCGAGGCGCGCAACCTGGTGATTGTCTCGGTGACGCTGGTATTCGGGATTGGCGGTGTGCTGGTCGGCACCGGCACCGGCCCCGACGACTTCGGCCTCAAAGGCATCGCGCTATGCGCGGTGGTGGCGATCGGGCTGAATCTGTTGCTGCCGGGCAATGACAGCTGGAAGCACAAGAAGGCGGATGAGCCGTTGTTGTAGTCAGCCTTGAGAATGCCTTCGCGGGCAAGCCTCGCTCCTACAGAATTGCGTCGTTTTGTTGAGCGACACACAACCTGTAGGAGCGAGGCTTGCCCGCGAAGCTTCTAAAGCGCCAGCGGCGCTCGTTCACACAAGGCACTCAACGCCCGCGCCCACTGCGGATCATCGTTGAGACACGGCACCAGCACCAATTCCTCGCCCCCCGCCTCGCGGAACAATTCCTTGCCGCGATCACCGATCTCCTCAAGCGTCTCGATGCAATCGGCAACAAACGCCGGGCACATGACCAGGACTTTCTTCACGCCCATCCCGGCCAATTCATCGAGGCGCGCCTCGGTGTAGGGTTCAATCCATTTTGCTCGACCCAGACGCGACTGGAACGACACCGACCACTTGCCGTCCGGCAGGCCTAACCGTTTGGCAAACTCAGACGCCGTGCGCAGGCATTGGGCTCGGTAGCAGGTCGCCAATACCTCTGGCGAAGCGTTCAGACAGCAATTCTCGCCTTTGAAGCAATGGTGACCGGTAGGGTCGATCTTGGTCAGGTGCCGCTCTGGCAAACCGTGAAAGCTCAGCAGCAAGTGATCGTAATCCTGCTGCAAATAAGGCTTCGCGCTGGCCACCAACGCATCGAGGTACTCCGGCTGATCGTAGAACGGCTGGAGAATCGAAAACTGCACGTCGAGCTGCTTCTCGCGCACTACCCGCTTGGCTTCCTCAATCACCGTGGTCACGGTGCTGTCGGCGAACTGTGGATAAAGCGGCGCAAGGGTAATGTTTTTGTGGCCCTGAGCCGCCAGCTGGACCAGTTTCGTCTCAATCGACGGCTCGCCATAACGCATCGCCAGCTCTACCGGCCCGTGGCTCCACTGAGCAGTCATGGCCTGCTGCAGGCGACGGCTGAGCACCACCAGCGGCGAGCCCTCCTCCCACCAGATCGACGCGTAGGCGTGGGCGGACTGCTCCGGGCGCTTGATCAGGATCAGCGACACCAATAAGCGTCGCACCGGCCATGGCAGGTCGATCACGTAGGGATCCATCAGAAATTGGTTGAGGTAACTGCGCACATCCGCCACTGATGTGGAGGCAGGCGAACCCAGGTTAACCAGAAGCAACGCGTGATCGGTCATGCAACGTCCTATTTCAGAGGCGGCTGGACAGGTCGTCCAGGGCCGCGCGCAAATCAGTGAACTGGAACGTGAAACCCGCTTCCAGCAAGCGCTCCGGTACAGCCTTCTGGCCGCCCAGCAACAACAGTGACAACTCGCCCAGGCACACTTTCAAGGCCAGGGCCGGCATCGGCATGAACGCCGGGCGGTGCAGCACACCGCCCAATGTCTTGGCGAACTCGCGGTTGCGCACCGGTTTAGGCGCGCAGGCATTATATGGACCGCTCGCGTCATTGCGATGCAGAAGAAAATCAATCAGGGCGATTTGATCGTTGATATGAATCCAGGGCATCCACTGCCGACCACTACCCAAAGGCCCGCCCAGCCCCAGTTTGAACGGCAGCAACAGCCGCGACAAAAAGCCGCCTTCGGCGGACAACACCAGGCCGGTTCGAATCAGAACCACCCGAACCCCCATGGCCTCGGCGCGCTGAGCGGTTTCTTCCCAGGCAATGCACAACTGACTGGCGAAATCATCGATGGACGGCGGAGACGCTTCGGTCAGCTCCCGCTCGCCACTGTCGCCGTACCAGCCAATGGCAGAACCCGAGATCAACACCTGCGGTTTCTGCTCGCGGCTTTCGAGCCAGGCCAGCAAGGTTTCGGTCAGGGTGATGCGACTGCTCCAGAGTAAGGCTTTGCGTCTGGTGGTCCATGGCCGGTCGGCAATGGGTGCGCCCGCCAGGTTGATAATCGCATCAACTGGCTCTTGCCCGAGGTCTTCCAGCAACGCGACGCCGCGAACCTGGGCACCACAAATGTTCGCGACTTTTTCCGGTGTGCGGCTCAAGACGGTCAGGCGATGTCCCTGGCTCAACCAGTGTCGGCAGAGTTGACGTCCTATCAAACCAGTACCGCCGGTCAGCAATATGTGCATGACTTCTTCCTCGCGTGGCGTTTTACCCTGATCACTAGTCTATTTTTATAAGCAGGGATCTTTGGTATCGGGCAGTGTCTGTGTTTAACAATAGGCCAAGCTGTCAGATCGAGAACGCTAAAAGTTATACCAAAAAACAATATTGTACAGGTTTAAACCACGGCGTAGTCTGTACAGAAAGGTAAACGAGGCCCCTATGACTGTACCCATCGCAATCATCGGCACCGGCATCGCCGGGCTCTCAGCCGCGCAGGCCCTGACGGAAGTCGGGCACATCGTTCAACTTTTCGATAAAAGCCGCGGCAGTGGCGGACGCATGTCGAGCAAGCGCAGCGATGCGGGTGCCCTGGACATGGGCGCGCAGTATTTCACTGCCCGCGACCGTCGCTTCGTCACCGAGGTCCAGCGTTGGCAATCCAACGGCTGGGTCGCCGAGTGGACGCCACAGCTCTACACCTTCCAAGGCGGCCAGCTCAACCTGTCACCGGACGAACAGACACGCTGGGTCGGCACGCCGCGCATGAGCGCGATCACCCGTGGCCTGCTTGGCGATCTGGAAGTGCATTTCGCCTGCCGGATCACCGAGGTGTATCGCGGTGAAGAACACTGGCATCTGCAAGACGCCGAAGGCTTCACCCATGGTCCGTTCAGTCACGTGGTGATCGCTACGCCGGCGCCTCAAGCCACGGCATTGCTGGCCTCCGCACCGAAACTCGCCGGGGCCGCCGCCGGGGTGAAAATGGAGCCGACCTGGGCGGTAGCGCTGGCATTCGATACGCCGCTGGATACCCCCTTGGAAGGTTGCTTCGTGCAGGACAGCCCGCTCGACTGGCTGGCGCGCAACCGCAGCAAACCCGGGCGCGACAACACCCTGGACACGTGGGTGCTGCATGCGACCAGCGCCTGGAGCCGGCAACATATCGACCTGCCCAAGGAGGCGGTGATCGAGCAACTGCACGGTGCGTTTGCAGAACTGTTGCACAGCGCCATGCCCGCCCCGACCTTCAGCCTCGCGCACCGCTGGCTCTATGCGCGGCCTGCCAGCAGTCACGAATGGGGCGCCCTGGCCGATGCCGACCTGGGCCTGTATGTGTGCGGCGACTGGTGCTTGTCCGGGCGTGTCGAAGGCGCCTGGCTCAGTGGCCAGGAAGCTGCACGACGGTTGCATGAGCACTTGCAGTGAATAGAATCAATCCGAGTAAATTGCTGCTGTCAAAATGGACAGCAGCCCACCCGCAAAACCGCGAAAAACATTTTCTGGTGACCGAGTTGTTCCGCGATGAGGAAGGCACGGTGCTGGAAGTCGAGTTGCAGGCGGTGCTGACCCAGCGCAGTGAGCTTCTCCCCTGGCAGTCCCTGAAAGATAGCGACGGCTGGATACTCGGCTGGAAGTAGATCCTGTGGGAGCGAGCCTGCTCGCGAATGCGGTGTGTCAGCCCCCCATGTATCGCCTGATCCACCGCTATCGCGAGCAGGCTCGCTCCCACAATGGAATGCATCTCTTTCGAAAACTTATACAAACAATTTGACTTGTACACCTTTGAATCTATGATAAAGACAAAGTTGTACGGAGCCACAACTCTGTACAGGTATGGATTCGAGGTGTTCCGATGCATGCACAGCCAACGACTCTACCGAAAATCGCCATCAGCGCCTGCTTGATGGGGGCCGAGGTGCGTTTCAACGGTGGGCACAAGGAATCGCGTCTGTGCAGCCGAACCCTCACCGACTATTTCGAGTTCCTACCGGTGTGTCCGGAAGTCGCCATTGGCCTGGGTATCCCTCGCGAACCGATCCGCCTGATCGGCGACCCCGAACATCCCGAAGCCGTCGGCACCGTCAACCCCGACACCAACGTCACCCGGCCGCTCGCCGAGTACGGTCAGAAAATGGCCGCTGAGCTGGACGATATCTGCGGCTACATCTTCATGCAGAAATCCCCTTCCTGTGGCCTCGACCGGGTCAAGGTCTACCACGCCAACGGAGCGCCGGTGGAGGGCGGTGGACGCGGCATCTACGCCCAGGCGTTCTGCGCCCTGCACCCCGACTTGCCGGTGGAAGAAGATGGCCGCCTTAACGACCCGGTACTGCGCGAAAACTTCTTGACCCGCGTGTTCGCCTACAGCGCCTGGCAACAGTTACTGCAGGAAGGGATAACGCGACGCGGCCTCACGGAGTTTCACTCGCGCTACAAATACCTGCTGATGGCCCATAACCCGGTGCAGTACAAAATCCTGGGCAATCTGCTGGGCAATATGGGTCAGACCGATCCTGCGGAACTCGGCCCGCGCTATTTCAGCGAGCTGATGGCGGCATTGAAGAAATGCGCCACGCGGCGCACCCACACCAACGTTCTGCAACACATCAGCGGTTATCTCAAGCAAGTCATCAGCCCTGAAGACAAGCAGGAAATGCAGCACGTCATTGGCCAATACCGGCAAGGCATCGTGCCGCTGGTGGTGCCACTGATGCTGCTCAAACACTACTTCCGCCAACACCCGGATCCTTACATCGCGCAGCAGGTTTACCTTCAGCCGCACCCGGAAAACCTCAGCCTGCGAAACGCAATCTAATGAAAAGCCCAATCGACACCAGCGCCAGCGAAGACCTTGGCGCCGACTTCAAGAAAGCCCTGGACGAAGGCTGGTTGCCAATTCGCGAAGTGGCGCGCCAGACCGGCGTGAACGCCGTGACCCTGCGTGCCTGGGAAAGACGTTACGGGCTGATCGTGCCCCAGCGCACGCCCAAGGGGCATCGCCTGTTCTCTGCCGAACACGTGCAACGGATTTTGACCATCCTCACCTGGCTCAATCGCGGCGTAGCCGTCAGTCAGATCAAGCAGCTGCTCGACACGCCCCAGGCCGTTACCGAAACCCTCTCAAACGATTGGCAGGTGCTGGGCCAGACGCTGTTGCAAGCGGTGACCCAACTCAATGAGCGCACGCTGGATGACACCGTCAATCAAGCCATGGCGCTGTATCCGCCCCGCACGTTGTGCGAACAACTGCTGATACCGTTGCTGGCGGAACTGGAACAACGCTGGCAGGGCCAGTTCGGCGCGCAGATGGAGCGGGTGTTTTTCTTTTCCTGGTTGCGCAGCAAATTCGGCGCACGTATCTACCATAACAACCGTCAGCTACGCACTGCGCCATTGCTGTTGATCAACCACTCGGACCTGCCACTGGAACCTTGCCTGTGGCTGACCGCGTGGCTGATCAGCAGCGCCGATTGCCCGGTGGAAGTGTTCGACTGGCCGCTGCCGACGGGCGAACTCGCGCTGGCGGTCGATCACCTGCAAGCCCGCGGCGTACTGCTGTACTCCAGCAAAGCCATGAACATTTCGCAGCTGTTGAAACTTTTGAATGGTGTCAGTTGCCCAAAAATGATTGCCGGACCAACGGTATGCATCCACCACGCTGAGCTGTCCGTAAGAACTTCCGAAATCACTGATTTGTTCCTGGCTGAAGACCCGCTTTCGGCTCATCAGGAACTGGTCAAGCGTGGGCTTATTTAATGAACAGTGCGGACATCCCCCTGCAATTGATCTGGCTGCGCAGCGATTTGCGCCTCCACGACAATACCGCTCTCTCGGCTGCCGCAGCGCGCGGCCCGACGGTGGCGGTGTACCTGTTGAGCCCGGAGCAATGGCTGGAACACGATGACGCGCCATGCAAAGTGGATTTTTGGCTGCGTAATCTGGATGAACTGAGCCGCGCGCTGGGCGAGCTGAACATTCCCCTTTTGGTTCGCCAGGCCCCTCGCTGGGATGAGACGCCGAAGGTTCTGCTCGAGCTGTGTCAGCAATTAAACGCGGAGGCGGTGCACGTCAACGAGGAATACGGGATTCATGAAAGCCGTCGCGATACGGCGGTCGCCGAAACGCTGAAGACCCATGGCATCGACTTCTATAGCCACCTCGATCAACTGCTGTTCAAACCGGGCACCGTGCTGACCAAGACCGGTACTTACTTCCAGGTCTTCAGTCAGTTCCGCAAAGTCTGTTACGAACGTCTGCATCGCTCGCTTCCGGGGCGGGTGGCAGCACCGGCCGTACAGGTTCCATTGCACATCAGCAGTGACGACATTCCGTCGAGCGTTGAAGGGTTCGACACCCCCAGCGATCACTTGCGCACGCTCTGGCCTGCCGGTGAAGCCGAAGCCCACCGTCGTCTCGACACCTTCGCCGACGCGCAAATCGACTACTACAAAGACGAACGCGACCTCCCCGCCAAACCTGGCACTAGCCAGCTTTCGGCTTATCTCGCTGCCGGGGTGATTTCCCCTCGCCATTGTTTGCACGCCGCCCTGCACAGTAATCAAGGCGAGTTCGAAAGCGGCAAGGTGGGCGCGGTCACCTGGATCAACGAGTTGCTGTGGCGCGAGTTCTACAAACACATTCTGGTGGGCTACCCACGGGTCTCGCGTCACCGCGCCTTCCGCCCGGAAACAGAAGCCTTGGCCTGGCGCGACGCCCCGCAAGAACTGCTGGCCTGGCAGCAAGCCCGTACCGGCCTGCCGATCATCGACGCCGCGATGCGCCAATTGCTCGAAACCGGCTGGATGCACAACCGCTTGCGCATGATAGTGGCGATGTTCTTGACCAAGAACCTGCTGATCGACTGGCGCGAAGGCGAACGCTTTTTCATGCGCCACTTGATCGACGGCGACCTGGCGGCGAACAACGGTGGCTGGCAGTGGAGTGCGTCCACGGGCACTGATTCGGCCCCTTACTTCCGTATTTTCAATCCGCTGAGCCAGTCGGAAAAATTCGACGCCGAAGGCGTGTTCATCAAGCACTGGTTGCCGCAACTGGCCGGGCTGAACAAAAAAGACGTGCACAACCCGGCGAACCTCGGCGGTCTGTTCGGCGTGGTGGATTATCCGTCGCCGATCGTCAACCTGAGTACTTCACGCCAGCGAGCCTTGGCCGCGTTCAAGAACCTGCCATCGCGGCACGATGCCGGAGGCGCTCATGAGTGATTTCCTGCGGCAGTTTGCCCGGCAATTCGCGCAGCTGGACAAAGACAGTTTGCAACGCCTCGGCGAGCTGTACACCGAAGACGTGCACTTCACCGATCCGCTGCACGAAGTGCAAGGGCTCGGACAGTTGCGCGGCTATTTCACCGAGCTCTACGCCAACGTCACCGAACTGCGTTTCGATTTTCATGCTTTCGACCAGACCGGCGAAGGCGAAGGGTATCTGCGCTGGGTCATGAGCTACCGCCATCCACGCCTGAGCGGAGGCCAGTTGATTCGAGTCAACGGCTGCTCGCACCTGCGCTGGCGCGACAAGGTTTATCGCCACCGGGATTACTTCGATGCCGGGGCACTGCTTTACGAACATTTACCCGTATTGGGTCGGGCGATTGCCTGGCTGAAAAGGAGAATGGGATGAGTATTACACCTCCACGGCGATACTGGTTGACGGGCGCCAGCAGCGGCATTGGCGCCTCGTTGGCCGAAGAAATCCTGAAAACCGGTGCCCATCTGGCCGTGAGTTCGCGGTCCACAGCGGTGCTGAAAGTCTTATCCCAGCGTTATCCCGGGCAAGTGCTGGTCGTGCCTGGCGATCTGACCAGCAGTCAGACGGTGCGCGAGATCGGCGAGCAGATCGCCCATGAATGGGGCTCGCTGGACACGGTGATTCTCAACGCCGGCACCTGCGAATACGTCGACGTTCAGCAGTTCGATTCGTCGATCATCGAGCACGTGGTGCGCACCAACCTGCTCGCCAGCGCTTATTGCATCGAGGCCGCTTTGCCCCTGCTTCGCAAGGGTACCGCGCCGCATCTGGTGGGCGTCGCCAGTTCGGTGACCTACCTGCCGCTGCCACGGGCCGAAGCCTATGGCGCGTCGAAGGCCGGGCTGCGTTATCTGTTCGAATCCCTGCGCATTGATCTTGCGCCGGAAGGCATCGAAGTCACGGTGGTCAGCCCGGGGTTTGTCGAGACCCCGCTGACGGCGAAAAACGATTTCCCGATGCCGCTCAGTTGGCCCGTAGCGAAAGCCGCCCGGCACATCTTCGCCAAACTCAAGAACCGTCCCCTGGAGATCGCCTTTCCCGGACTGTTCATGGCTGCTCTCTGGCCTCTGTCGAAAATGCCCAACTGCGTGAAACTGGCGATCGGCAAACGCATGGTGCGCAGCAGCCCACCAATCCGGGACGTGCCGTGAACATTGCCATCATTGGCAGCGGAATCTCGGGGCTCACCAGCGCCTACCTGCTCAATCGCAGGCATGAGATCACCCTGTTCGAAGCCAGCGACTGGATCGGCGGTCACACCCACACTGTGGACGTGACCGCCGATGGCCAGCACTACGCCGTGGACACCGGTTTCATTGTGTTCAACGACTGGACCTATCCGAATTTCATTCGCCTGCTCGGCCAGATTGGCGTGGGCTCCAAACCGACTGAAATGAGTTTTTCAGTGACGGACCCGGATTCGGGCCTGGAGTACAACGGCAATAACCTCAACAGCTTGTTCGCCCAACGGCGGAATCTGTTGTCACCCGGCTTCTGGGGCATGTTGCGCGACATCCAGCGCTTCAACAAAGAGGCGCAGCGTGACCTGGCCGAGGGTCGGATCGACGCCGACACCACGCTGGACGACTATCTGAAAACCCGCCGCTATGGCGAGCGCTTCATCCTGCATTACATCGTGCCGATGGGCGCGGCGATCTGGTCGATGTCCATGGCTGACATGCTGGGTTTTCCGCTGCAATCCTTCGTCAGGTTTTTCAAGAATCACGGCCTTCTATCCATCAGCAATCGCCCGCAATGGCGAGTGATCGAAGGGGGCTCGAGCGCTTACATCAAACCACTGACGGCGACGTTCAAAGAGAACATCCGTCTCAACTGCCCGGTGACCCGAGTCGAGCGCGATGAGCAAGGTGTCATTATCCACAGCGCCGCCGGCAGCGAACGATTCGATAAAGTGGTGTTTGCCTGCCACAGCGATCAGGCCCTGAAACTGTTGGCCACGCCCAGCGATGCCGAACGATCGATCCTCAGCGCCCTGCCCTACGCCGACAACGAAGTGGTGCTGCACACCGACACACGCCTGCTGCCCAACCGAAAACTCGCGTGGGCCAGCTGGAATTACCGTCTCGGTGGCCCGGGCCATACACGGGCCGCCGTCACCTACGACATGAACATCCTGCAAGGCATCCAGAGCGACACCACGTTCTGCGTCAGCCTCAACCAGAGCGCTGGCATCGACCCGAGCAAAGTGCTCGCCAGATTCACTTACGCCCATCCGCAATTCAGCTTGGCTGCGGTTGCAGCGCAAAGCCGTTGGGAGGAACTGGACGGCGCGCAACACACTTATTACTGCGGCGCCTATTGGGCCAACGGTTTCCATGAAGACGGCGTGGTCAGTGCGTTGCGCGTTGCTCGCTCGTTTGGTGAAGTGTTGTGAACAGCGCCCTCTACAGCGGATGGATCGCCCATCGGCGGTTCGCCCCAAAGCCTCATGCCTTCCGTTACCGGATCGGTCTGTTGTACCTGGACCTCGACGAACAGGATGCCGTGCTCGGCTTGTCGCCGCTCTCGGGCAACAGTCGCTTCGCACCTTTCTCGTTTCGCGAGAGCGATTACCTCAAAACCTATACCGGCAGCGGCATGCGCCTGATTGATGCGGTGCGCGAACTCGTCGGCCAGGCCATCGGCCATGCGCCCCAAGGTTCGGTCTGCCTGCTGACCCAACCGCGCAGTTGGGGCTTGTCGTTCAACCCGGTGAGTTTTTTCTACTGCCATGAGGCAGACGGGCAACTGGCAGCGATTCTTTGCGAAGTCACCAACACCCCGTGGCGCGAGCGTTATCACTATGTCTTACCGGCCAAGGCCCCGGTGAACCTGGGCGATTTCCATCAACATTTTGCCGTGGCGAAGGCGTTTCACGTCTCGCCGTTTTTGCCGCCGGACCTGGAATACCGCATGAGCTTCAGCCCCGCCGCGAAAAAGCTCGGCGTGCACATGGCGGACTGGCAGGGCGAACTGAAACTGTTCGACGCCACGCTCAACCTGAAACGCGAAGCTCTGGATCGCGCCAGCCTGCACCGTTACTTGTGGCGTTTTCCATGGATGACGGCGAAAACCTGCCTGGCGATCTATTGGCAGGCCCTGCGCCTGCTGCTTAAACGCGCACCGATATTTGCTCATCAGGCTGCCGATGGCAGCGTTCAAACCGCCATCGTTCCTCCCAAGGATCACCGTCATGAAATCCTCTAGCGTCTCGGCCAAAGTCAATCTGCTCAGCACCAACGGCCTGACCGGATCGTTGCTGCGCCGTGGTGTATTGCGGCAACTCACGCAGCTCAAACATGGACAATTGGTGGTCATCGAAAACGGCGAACGGCATGTCTTCGGTACCGCAGGCAGCGCATTGATCGGGGAGATCCATATCCTCGACGCGGCGGCGTGGGGACTGGTGGCGGGTAACGGCTCGATCGGCGCTGGCGAAGCGTTTATCCACGGCTATTGGAGTTCGCCGGACCTGACCGCGGTGGTTCGCGTGTTCGTCAGTAACCTTGAGGTGCTGGATGCGCTGGAAGGTGGCCTGGCGAAACTCGGCCGCCCCTTCGTTCAAGCCCTGCATTGGCTCAATCGCAACACGCGCAAGGGTTCGCAGAAAAACATCGCTGCCCACTACGACCTGGGCAACGACCTGTTCGAACAGTTTCTCGACCCCACGATGATGTATTCCGCCGCGCAATTCCTGACGGACGAAGACAGCCTGGAACAGGCACAGTTGAACAAGCTGGAACGGATCTGCCAGAAACTCGCGCTCAAACCCAGTGATCACTTGCTGGAAATCGGCACCGGCTGGGGCAGCATGGCGCTTTACGCGGCGCAGCATTACGGCTGCAAAGTCACTACCACCACGCTGTCAAAAGAACAGTACGCCTTCACGGCACAACGCATTGAAGCCCTCGGCCTGCAAGACCAGATCACGCTGCTGCTCAAGGATTACCGCGACCTCACCGGGCAGTACGACAAACTGGTGTCGATCGAGATGATCGAAGCGGTCGGCCATCGCTTCATGCCGGTCTATTTCAAGCAATGCGCGCAGTTGCTCAAAAGCAACGGCTTGATGCTGTTGCAGGCGATCACCATCCGCGAACAGCGCTACGAACAGGCCAAGGGCAGCGTCGATTTCATTCAGCGTTACATTTTTCCTGGCGGCGCCCTGCCCTGTGTGCAGAAGATGCTGGAAGTCATCAGCCGCGACACCGACATGAATCTGTTGCACATGGAGGATTTTGGCCTGCACTACGCCCGAACCCTGCGCCTGTGGCATGAGAATTTTCGCCGAGCCCAGGGGCGCCTGAGCGAGTTGGGCTACGACGATTATTTCCTGCGGTTGTGGGAGTTTTATCTGTGCTACTGCGAAGGGGGATTTCTGGAGCGCACCATCGGCACCGCGCAAATGCTGCTGGCCAAACCGTCGGCGATGCCCGCGCCGCTGCTGGGTCGCTTCGATGCGTGAGCGCTTGGCCAATGCCGCGCTGTTTCAGCTCGGCTGGTTTGCCTGCGTGGTGGGCGGCAACAGTGTGTGGTTGCTGGTGGCGCTGGCGGCACTGGTGATTCATCTGCTGTGGATAAGTCGCTGGGCGGATGAAGGCCGACTGATTCTCAGCGTTGTGCTGCTGGGCACCACCGTCGACAGTTCGTTGCGCTGGCTGGGGGTGTTCGACTTTGCCGACGTCGCGCCCTTGATCCCGCTGTGGCTGATGCTGTTGTGGGCATTACTGGCAACCACTTTGCGCCACTGCCTGCAATGGACCGCGAACCCTTGGTGGCTCGGCAGCCTGCTGGGCGCCGTGGGTGGGCCGGTGTCGTATTACGCCGGTGGACAACTGGCCGGCGTGCAGTTTCCTTACGGTCAGGTGCCCACGCTGCTGGGCATCGGCGTGCTCTGGGCCGTTTTGCTTCCCACCCTGCATTTCATGTCTCAACGGTTGGCGGCGGACACCCGCGGCTAAGCGTCCGTCAGGCCTTTAACACAGCCAAGGCGCACTGCCTTACACTGCCCGCCATGAAAACCATTCCCCACACGCAAATCACCGAACCGGCCGTCACGTGCTCGACCTGCGCAGCTTGCTGCTGCCAGCTCGAAGTTATGCTGATCACCGACACGGGCGTGCCTGAACGTTTTATCGATACCGATGATTGGGGCGGGGAAGTCATGCTGCGTCTGGATGACGGCTGGTGCGCTGCGCTGGATCGCAACAGCATGATGTGCACCATCTACGAAAAACGCCCGCTGATCTGCCGGGAGTTCGAGATGGGCGCACCGGAATGCATCGATGAGCGCCAGGGGATTACCACGGCGTATCGCTGAATTTAAAGTCGACGCAGATCCAATGTGGGAGCGAGCCTGCTCGCGATTGCGCCCTGCCATTCAGCAACAGTATTGACTGACAGGCAGCCATCGCGAGCAGGCTCGCTCCAACATCTAAAGTAGCGAGTCTTAGAGCGGCATCGTGTAGTGCAGCGCGTAACTTTCTACACCGTTGTTCGGGCTACTGATCCCGGCATTGGAATAGTGCGTCGCACGAATGCCGACTTCATGTCCGCCGGTAAAGCGCAGGCCAAAACCGAACCGATCTTCAAACTGAAAGGCACTGCCGAGTTGATTGTTTTCGACTTCGGTATTGGCGAACACCGCGACGCCAACGCCCAACTCCATGTAGGGCTTGACGGTCTGGCCGGCGAACTCGTAAACCAGCACCGGCGAGAACGACAGGCTGTGATTGCTGGAGGCCTCGTCGCCATCCCAGTAGGTGTAGGCGCCGCTCCAGTACCCGGTCAAACGACCGATATCACTCTGCAGCCAGCTCTTGTCCCAATCGAATTGCATGCCCAGTCTATAGGTCATGGTTGAATCGCTGGTCTGGCCGACTGCGAACTCCACGCCTGCTGCCTGTGCAGTAAAACTGTGCCCCATCAGTGCGGCCGCAATCGCGGCCAAGCAGAATAGTCGCTTCATTAGAAACATCCTTTTCCGAACGATTTCGTAAGATTTTTTTGTTGCTTACCGCTATAGAATTCGACGCTTAATCAGAAGTTCACCCCAATTACTCGTTTGCCCCAGGATTTAACTTACCCTTTGAAGCTTCGCACAACACCAGCGGTATTCCACAGGATCGGCAAGATATTTCTGAAATGTTCCGGATCGGCACTCGTCCAGAACTGCGCAGCTCGTGCGGGGCCCCCAGCGAGCAATTCACGCTCGGCCAACAGGCGCTGAAGTTGCCGCGCTACAGCGGCGCCAGTGTCGATCAAGCTGATGTCATCGGGGATCATCTGCTTAAGCAATGGCTTTAGGAAGGGATAATGCGTGCAGCCGAGAATTATTGTGTCGCACCCGGCACCGAGCAGCGGCCCGACGTACCCGGCCAGCAACTGACGCAATGCCTCGCTGTGCAGATCGCCGTTTTCAATCAGCTCCACCAGGCCGGGGCACGGCTGAGTGATGACGCGTACATCAGTGGCGAAACGATCGAGCAACGCCGCGAACTTGGCGCTCTGCAGCGTGCCGGTGGTGGCGAGTACGCCGACCACGCCGCTGCGGGTGGCGGCAGCGGCGGGTTTGACGGCGGGCTCCATGCCGACGATGGGCCACTCAGGGTAATCGCGCCGCAAGTCCGCAACACCGGCGACGGTCGCCGTGTTGCAGGCCAGCACCAAGGCCTTCGCGCCCTGCTGCTGAAAAAATTCGGCCATCACGCTGCAACGTTGCTGGATGAACTCAGGGGTTTTCTCGCCGTAGGGAATATTCCCGCAATCGGCGACGTACAGCAGAGACTCGTTGGGCAGCAGACGCTGGATCTCGGCCAGCACCGAGAGCCCACCGACGCCGGAGTCGAACACGCCGATCGGCGCTTCACGCATGTTTCGAACCACAGACGCTGCAGCCCGGATCACGCTTGACCCGCAATTCACGGAAGCGCGAACCCAGGGCATCGATCAATAACAGACGCCCCACCAACGGCTCACCGAAACCCACCAGCAGTTTCAGGGCCTCCAGCGCCTGGAGGCTGCCCACCAGCCCAACCAGTGGACCGACAACGCCGGCCTCACTGCAGGTTAATTCGGCTTCGCTGCCATGACCGTACAAACAGTGGTAGCACGGGCTTTCCGGGCGGCGCGGGTCGAACACCGACAATTGCCCTTCGAGGCGAATCGCCGCGCCGCTGACCAGCGGTTTACCGGCGGCGACGCACGCCGCGTTGACCGCTTCACGGGTCGAGAAATTATCGGAACAGTCCAGTACCAGATCCACCGCCGCCACGGCGGCGGCCAGGGAGTCTTCGTCCAGCGCGGTGCGATGGGCGATCAGTTGGATCTCGGGATTGATTGCGCTGAGACGGCGAATCGCCGAATCGACCTTGCTCAAGCCGACGCTGTCAGTGTCGTGAACGATCTGGCGTTGCAGGTTAGTCAGGTCGACGGTGTCGAAGTCCGCCAGGTGCAGTTCGCCGACACCAGCCGCAGCCAGATAAAGCGCAACCGGTGAGCCGAGACCGCCGAGGCCGACGATCAATACGCGGCTTTCTTTCAGCCGCAACTGGCCGTCGATGTCGACATGCTGCAACAGAATCTGCCGGCTATAGCGCAACAACTCCTGATCATTCAGCACGGCAGGCGCCCCAGGCTGATACGTTCATGACCGCCCAGATCGGTGCGGCTGTGGACTTCTCCAAAGCCGCGACTCAGCAGCAAGTCGCGCACGGCTTCAGCTTGGTCGTAACCGTGTTCGAGCATCAGCCAACCACCCGCCTCCAGATAATCCGGCGCCTGGGCGACGATCAGACGCAGATCGTCAAGCCCGTCGACGCCGGCCACCAAGGCACTGGCCGGTTCGAAACGCACATCGCCTTCCACCAGATGCGGGTCGGCGGAGGCGATGTAAGGTGGGTTGCTGATGATCAGCTGAAAACGCTGACCTTCCAGCGCACTGAACCAATGGCTGCTCAGCACGGTGGCGTTATTCAGGTGAAGTCGCTGGCGATTGCGCTCGGCCAGGGCCACGGCTTCGAGCACGCGATCCACGGCGGTAACCTTCCAGGCCGGACGCTCGCTGGCCAAAGCCAGGGCAATGGCGCCGCTGCCGGTGCCGAGGTCGAGTACCGAGGCTGGTGTGGCCGGCAGCAGTTCCAGCGCAGCCTCCACCAGCAGTTCGGTGTCCGGGCGTGGGATCAGCGTGTGCGGCGCAACTTCCAGATCAAGCTTCCAGAAACCTTGCTGACCGAGGATGTAAGCCACTGGCTCACCGCCGCGACGGCGTTGCAGGAACTCGGCAAATTTCAGCGCGGCTTCGCTCGGCACAATGCGTTCCGGCCAGGTGTGCAGAAAACTGCGGGACTTGCCCAACGCAGCGGCCAGCAATAATTCGGCATCCAGGCGCGCGGTGGGCGAATCCGGCAGGTCGGCTGCGCGCAACAAACTGGCAATGATCGTCATTTACTCACCTATCGCTGCCAATTGATCGGCCTGGAACTCGGCCAGTAACGGTTCGATCACCGCCTCGACGCCGCCCGCGAGGATTTCATCGAGGGAATACAGCGTCAGGTTGACCCGGTGGTCGGTCACTCGGCCCTGGGCAAAGTTGTAGGTGCGGATGCGCTCGGAGCGATCACCCGAACCGACCAACAACTTACGCTCGCTGGCGATGGCGTTCGCGGCGGCGCTGGTCTGCTGATCGTTGAGTTTGGCCGACAGCCATGACATCGCCCGTGCACGGTTCTTGTGCTGGGAACGTTCTTCCTGGCATTCGACGACGATACCGGACGGCAAGTGCGTGATGCGGATCGCCGAGTCAGTCTTGTTGACGTGCTGGCCGCCGGCACCGGAGGAACGATAGGTATCGACACGCAGGTCCGCCGGGTTGATTTCGATCGTTTCCTGCTCATCCGGTTCGGGCAACACCGCCACGGTGCAGGCCGAGGTGTGGATGCGCCCCTGGGATTCGGTGGCCGGAACCCGTTGCACCCGGTGTGCACCGGATTCGAATTTCAGTTTGCCGTAGACGTTTTCGCCTTCAACCCGGGCGATGACTTCTTTATAGCCGCCGTGCTCACCGATGTTCTCCGAAAGGATCTCCACCCGCCAGCCACGCCGCTCGGCGTAACGCGAATACATGCGGAACAGGTCGCCGGAGAAAATCGCCGCTTCGTCACCGCCGGTGCCGGCACGGATTTCGAGGAACACGTTACGCCCGTCATTCGGGTCCTTGGGCAGCAGCATGCGTTGCAGGCTGGCTTCGATGTCGATCAGTTGCTCTTTGGCTTCGCGAACTTCTTCCACGGCCATTTCACGCATGTCCGGGTCGCTGTCCTTGAGCAGTGCCTGGGCGCCTTCGAGGTCGCCTTGCACTTTGAGCAGCTGTTTATAGGTGGCGACAATCGGTTCGACTTCCGCGTATTCCTTGGAATAGGTGCGGAATTTGTTCTGATCGGAAATGACTTCGCCATCGCCAAGCAAGGCGGTCAATTCCTCGAAACGGTCCTGGAGGATGTCCAGCTTATTGAGCAGTGACGCTTTCATTGCGGTTTCTTATCCGAAAAGCTATCCGATGAGCCCTCATTCAGGGCAAAGAGTTCCTGGGCCATGGCCAGCGCATCAAGGCGGCCTTCGGCAGAAAGCTTTTTCAACTGCACACTCGGGGCGTGCAAGAGTTTGTTGGTCAGGCCGCGCGCCAATTGCACCAGCACCTCTTCAGCGCTGCTGCCGTTGGCCAGCATGCGCTGGGCCTTCTGCAATTCTTCGTCGCGCATGCGCTCGCTTTGTTGACGATAGGCCTTGAGCACATCCACCGCCGCCAGCTCGCGCAGACGGACCATGAAATCTTCGGCACCGATCGAGACCATCTCTTCCGCCGCCTGGGCTGCGCCCTGCCGGCTCTTGAGGTTCTCGGCGACCACTTCGTGGAGATCGTCGACGCTGTAGAGGTAAACGTCGTCTAACTCACCGACTTCCGGCTCGATATCCCGAGGGACGGCGATGTCTACCATGAAGATCGGTTTGTGCTTGCGCAGCTTCAGGGCACTTTCCACCGCGCCTTTACCGAGGATCGGCAACTGGCTGGCGGTGGAGCTGATGACGATGTCGCTGCGCACCAGTTCTGCCGGGATGTCCGAGAGCAAAACGGCATGGGCGCCAAACTGTTCAGCGAGGATGCTCGCCCGTTCCAGGGTACGGTTGGCGACCACGATGCGCTTCACACCCAGTTCGTGCAGATGACGGGCGACCAGGGTGATGGTCTCGCCGGCGCCGATCAACAAGGCCTGGCTGCGTTGCAAGTCGCTGAAAATCTGTTTCGCCAGGCTGACCGCGGCAAACGCCACGGACACCGGGTTCTCGCCGATGGCCGTATCGGTGCGCACTTGCTTGGCGGCGTTGAACGTCGCTTGAAACAAACGCCCAAGCAGCGGCCCGATGGTGCCGGCCTCGCGCGCCACGGCGTAGGCCGATTTCATCTGACCGAGAATCTGCGGTTCACCCAACACCAGCGAATCGAGCCCGGAGGCGACCCGCATCATGTGACGAACTGCCGCATCATCTTCGTGCACATAAGCGCTCGCGCGCAGCTCGTCGAGGCTCAAATGATGGTAATCGGCCAGCCAGCGCAAGATGATGTCTGCCGAAAGGTGATCCTGTTCTATATAGAGTTCACTGCGATTGCAGGTGGAGAGGATCGCAGCTTCGCGGCTGTCGGTGAGTCGGCAGAGCTGCTGCAAGGCCTCCACCAGCTGCTCAGGGGTAAAGGCCACGCGCTCGCGGACGTCTACTGAAGCAGTCTTGTGGTTGATACCGAGTGCAAGGAAGGCCATTCATGGTCGCTGATGGTGACGTGAAGCCGGCAATTGTCCTACTTCGACAGAGCCAGAACAACTACCGCTGACTATTGTCCCAATGACCTGCCTCTATAAAGGCGTCAATCGAGACTCGGTTATGTTTGGCCGAAGGCTTGTGTCATGATGATCCGACCGCAGGTTAGTCGTCCTCTTCCTATATGAATAGATCCTCCGCGTTGCTCCTCGCTTTTGTCTTCCTCAGCGGCTGCCAGGCCTTGGCACCCGTTTCGTCGGACGGTACGCCGCCGGTCGAAGACAGCACTCCGGCCCCTGAAAAGCCCAAGGTTTACAGCTCATTCAGTGAAGAAACCGTCTTCAGTCTGTTGAGCGCCGAACTGGCTGGCCAGCGCAATCGTTTCGACATTGCCCTGGACAACTACGTCACCCAGGCCATCAACACCCAGGATCCGGGCATCTCCGAGCGGGCCTTCCGCATTGCTGAGTACCTGGGCGCCGATCAGGCTGCCCTGGATACCGCTTTGATCTGGGCGAAAAACGCCCCGGACGACCTCGAGGCACAACGCGCGGCTGCGGTGCAACTGGCGCGCGCCGGGCGTTATGACGACTCCATGGTCTATATGGAGAAAGTCCTGCTCGGCAAGGGCGACACGCATTTCGACTTCCTCGCCCTGTCCGCGGCCGATACCGACCAGGACACGCGCAACGGACTGATGAAAAGCTTTGACCGTTTGTTGCTGCGCCACCCGAATAACAGCCAGTTGATTTTCGGCAAGGCTTTGCTGCTGCAACAGGACGGTGACGCCAAAGGCGCACTGGCCTTGCTCGAGGACAATCCACCGGACGACGGCGAAATAGCCCCGATCCTGCTGCGCGCGCGCCTGTTGCAGGTGCTCAACCGTGGCGACGAAGCCTTGCCGCTGTTGCAAAAAAGCATCAAGAAATACCCGGACGACAAGCGCCTGCGCCTGACCTATGCGCGCATGCTGGTAGAACAGGACCGCATGGACGACGCCAAGGTCGAGTTCTCAAGCCTGGTCCAGCAATACCCGGAAGACGACGAACTGCGTTATTCCCTGGCGCTGGTGTGCCTGGAAGCCAAGGCCTGGGAAGAAGCCAAGGGTTACCTGGAAGACTTGATCGCGCGTGAAAGTCACGTCGACTCCGCACACCTGAACCTCGGTCGCATCGCCGAAGAGCGCAACGACCCGCAAGGCGCGCTGATCGAGTACGCCCAGGTCGGCCCAGGCAACGACTACCTGCCCGCGCAACTGCGTCAGACCGACATTCTGATCAACAACGGCAAGACCGCCGAAGCCCAAAGCCGTCTGGCTACGGAACGCGACGAGCAACCCGATTACGCGATTCAGTTGTACCTGATCGAAGCCGAGACCTTGTCTGCCAACAATCAGCCCGACAAGGCCTGGAAGGTACTGGAAACCGCGCTGCAAAAATACCCGGACGATCTGAACCTGCTTTACACCCGCGCCATGCAGGCGGAAAAACGCAATGACCTGGCACAGATGGAAAAAGACCTGCGCCTGATCATCAAGCGCGACCCGGACAATGCGATGGCGTTGAACGCCCTCGGCTACACCCTGTCGGATCGCACGACGCGTTACGCCGAAGCCAAGGCCCTGATCGAACAAGCGCACCAGATCAACCCGGAGGACCCGGCGGTACTCGACAGCCTCGGCTGGGTGCACTTCCGCCTGGGCAACCTCGATGAAGCCGAACGCTATCTGCGCCAGGCCCTGGATCGTTTTCCCGATCAGGAAGTGGCCGCTCACCTGGGCGAAGTCCTGTGGGCCAATGGCAAGCAACGGGAAGCTAAACAGGTCTGGAGCAAGTTCCTCAAGGAACAACCCGACAGCCCCATCCTGCGCAGCACCATCAAGCGCCTGACCGGATCAGAGACTCTTTAAGATTATGTTTTTGCGCCACCTTATTGTTTTCAGCTTCATCGCCCTGCTCGCCGGTTGCGCGGGCTTCGGCGCCCGCGAATCGGTCCAGGGCCAAGGCAACACGACCCAATGGCGCGAGTACAAACAACAGCTGACCGGCCTTGATGGCTGGCAGATCAACGGCAAGATCGGCATCCGCGCGCCAAAAGATTCGGGCAGCGGCACGCTGTACTGGCTGCAGCGACAGGACTACTACGACATCCGCCTTTCCGGCCCGCTGGGTCGCGGCGCAGCTCGCTTGACCGGTCGCCCTGGCAAAGTCTCGCTGGAAGTGGCCAATCAGGGCCGTTATGACGCCACGACACCCGAAGCGCTGGTTGAAGAACAGCTCGGCTGGAAGCTGCCGGTGTCCAATCTGGCGTGGTGGGTTCGCGGGCTTCCGGCCCCGGACAGCAAAAGTCGCCTGACCCTGGATGCCGACAGTCGGCTGGCCAATCTCGAGCAGGACGGTTGGAAAGTGGAATACCTCAGTTATGCCGAGCAAAACGGCTATTGGCTGCCCGAGCGGATCAAACTGCACGGCACCGACCTTGATGTCACGCTGGTGATCAAGGAATGGCAACCACGCAAACTGGGGCAGTGAACATGACCGCTGCGCGCTTGACGCTGCCCTCCCCAGCCAAACTCAATCTGATGCTGCACATCCTCGGTCGTCGTGAAGACGGTTATCACGAGCTGCAGACGATTTTTCAGTTTCTCGATTACGGCGATGAAATCACCTTCGCCGTGCGTGACGACGGTGTGATTCGATTGCACACCGAATTCGATGGTGTTCCTCACGACAGCAATCTGATTGTTCGAGCGGCAAAAAAACTTCAGGAGCAATCCGGTTGTTCGCTCGGTATCGACATCTGGATCGAAAAAATTCTGCCCATGGGCGGCGGAATCGGTGGCGGCAGTTCAAATGCCGCAACGACTTTGCTCGGTCTGAATCATCTCTGGAAACTGGATTGGGATGAGGATCGCCTTGCCGCGCTGGGCCTGACACTGGGCGCCGACGTCCCGGTTTTCGTGCGTGGGCACGCGGCTTTCGCCGAAGGCGTGGGGGAGAAACTCACCCCTGTAGACCCCGAAGAACCGTGGTATCTCGTGCTTGTGCCGCAAGTCTCTGTAAGTACAGCAGAAATTTTTTCAGATCCGTTGTTGACACGTAACTCTTCTCCCATTAAAGTGCGCCCCGTTCCCAAGGGAAACAGTCGAAATGACTGCTTACCGGTGGTAGCAAGGCGTTATCCAGATGTACGTAACGCTTTGAATTTGCTAGGTAAATTTACCGAAGCAAAACTCACCGGAACTGGAAGTTGTGTGTTTGGGGGCTTCCCAAGCAAAGCTGAAGCTGATAAAGTCTCGGCCCTTCTTACAGAGACCCTTACAGGGTTTGTAGCAAAGGGAAGCAACGTTTCGATGTTGCATCGCAAGCTGCAAAGTCTGCTCTAAAAGGAACCGGGTACTGGGTACTCGTTGCAACAGATACAGGGGCGTCGCCAAGCGGTAAGGCAGCAGGTTTTGATCCTGCCATGCGTTGGTTCGAATCCAGCCGCCCCTGCCATTTTCCTATACTCATCCAGGTTACCCTCAGCCTTCAGGTACTGCGCGTGTCCAAGATGATGGTCTTTACGGGGAACGCTAACCCCGATCTGGCTCGGCGTGTTGTACGTCAGCTGCATATCCCTCTCGGTGACATCTCTGTCGGCAAGTTTTCCGACGGCGAAATTACTGCAGAGATCAATGAAAACGTCCGCGGTAAAGATGTCTTCATTATTCAGCCGACTTGCGCTCCGACCAACGATAACCTGATGGAACTGGTAGTGATGGCTGATGCCTTCCGCCGCTCCTCGGCTACTCGTATCACTGCTGTTATTCCTTACTTTGGTTATGCCCGTCAGGATCGCCGTCCGCGTTCCGCACGTGTGGCTATCAGCGCGAAAGTCGTTGCTGACATGCTTACCGTAGTCGGCATCGACCGTGTTCTCACGGTTGATCTGCATGCTGACCAGATCCAGGGTTTCTTCGATATTCCGGTAGATAACATCTACGGCTCCCCAGTATTGGTGGATGACATTGAAGATCAGCGCTTCGAAAACCTGATGATCGTGTCCCCGGACATTGGCGGCGTCGTGCGTGCACGTGCTGTTGCCAAATCCCTGGGCGTTGATCTCGGGATCATCGACAAACGCCGTGAGAAAGCCAATCACTCTGAAGTGATGCATATCATCGGTGATGTCGAAGGGCGTACCTGTATTCTGGTCGATGACATGGTCGATACCGCCGGCACTCTGTGCCACGCGGCCAAGGCCCTGAAAGAGCATGGCGCTGCCAAGGTTTTCGCCTACTGCACACACCCTGTGCTGTCCGGTCGGGCGATCGAAAACATTGAAAATTCCATGCTGGACGAACTGGTGGTGACTAACACCATCCCGTTGTCCGCTGCTGCTCAAGCCTGCTCGCGTATCCGTCAACTGGATATCGCGCCGGTCGTTGCCGAGGCGGTCCGCCGCATCAGCAATGAAGAATCGATCAGCGCGATGTTCCGTTAAGGGCCCTGCCCTTCTCGACTGTCTCGTTGACGAAAAGCGCCCCGCCCCGGCATTCCTGTCGGGGCGGGGCTTTTTTGCCCATATCGCCTTTAGCGCTGGTCGCAACCGCTGGGGCGAATGTGGTTATTTTGGAGATACAACATGAACGATTTTACTCTGAATGCTGAAGTGCGTTCCGACCTGGGGAAAGGTGCGAGCCGCCGCCTGCGTCGTCTCGCAAGCCTGGTTCCAGCTGTAGTTTACGGTGGCGAAAAAGCCCCTGAATCCATCAGCATGCTGGCTAAAGAAGTTGCCAAACTGCTCGAAAACGAAGCGGCTTACAGCCACATCATCGAGCTGAACGTTGGCGGCACCAAGCAAAACGTAATCATCAAGGCTTTGCAGCGTCACCCGGCCAAAGGCCACGTCCTGCACGCTGACTTCGTGCGCGTTGTAGCTGGCCAGAAACTGACCGCTATCGTGCCTGTACACTTTGTTGGTGAAGAAGCCCCGATCAAGAAAGGCGGCGAAGTTTCGCACGTTGTTTCGGAAATCGAAGTAACTTGCCTGCCAAAAGACCTGCCTGAATTCATCGAAGTCGACCTGGCTAACGCCGAAGTCGGTTCGATCATTCACCTGTCCGGCCTCAAAGCCCCTAAAGGCGTTGAGTTTGTTGCTCTGGCACACGGCGATGACAAGGCTGTTGCCAACGTCCACGCTCCACGTGTTGCTCCAGAAGCTACTGAAGAAGGCGCAGCAGAGTAATTCACTCTGTCATGCCGGAGTGATCAAGTAACATCGCGGACTGGAACGTAGCGAGAAAGCGGGCGAGCACGCGGAGTTTACATAATGGTAAATGAGCACTTGTCGTCCACTTTCGCCGCACTTACTGATTGCGGCGATGTTATCCACCACTCCAAGGAAGGGCCCCTATCGTGACTGCCATCAAACTGATCGTTGGCCTGGGTAATCCAGGCGCTGAATACGAACAGACCCGGCATAACGCAGGGGCCCTTTTTGTTGAGCGCATCGCGAACGCGCAAGGCGTAAACCTTGTGGCCGATCGCAAATATTTCGGCCTGACCGGACGCTATTCGCATCAGGGTCAGGATGTTCGTCTGCTGATTCCCACCACCTACATGAACCGCAGCGGCCAGGCCGTCGCGGCACTCGCCGGTTTCTTCCGCATCACGCCTGAAGAAATCCTCGTGGCGCATGACGAACTCGACCTGCCACCGGGCGTTGCCAAACTCAAACAGGGCGGCGGCCACGGCGGTCACAACGGGTTGCGCGACATCATCGCGCAACTGGGCAATCAGAATACCTTTCATCGCTTGCGGCTTGGCATTGGCCACCCGGGCGTAGCCAGTATGGTTTCAAATTTCGTCCTGGGTCGTGCGCCACGCGCCGAACAGGAAAAACTCGATGCCAGCATCGACTTTGCCCTCGGCGTGCTGCCGGATATCCTCGCCGGGGAATGGAACCGCGCGATGAAAAACCTGCACAGCCAGAAGGCCTGACTCTAACTCCTCGGGGAAACACCATGGGATTCAATTGCGGCATCGTCGGTCTGCCTAACGTCGGTAAGTCCACCCTGTTCAACGCCCTGACAAAATCCGGGATCGCGGCCGAGAACTTCCCCTTCTGCACCATCGAGCCGAACACCGGGATCGTGCCGATGCCGGATCCGCGCCTGGAAGCCCTGGCAGCCATCGTCAATCCAAAACGCATCCTGCCGACCACCATGGAATTCGTCGACATCGCTGGCCTGGTGGCCGGCGCCTCGAAAGGTGAAGGCCTGGGCAACAAGTTCCTCGCCAACATCCGTGAAACCGATGCTATCGCTCACGTGGTCCGCTGCTTCGAAGACGAAAACGTGATTCACGTTTCCAACAGCGTCGACCCAAAACGCGACATCGAAATCATCGACCTGGAACTGATCTTCGCCGACCTCGACAGCTGCGAGAAGCAACTGCAGAAAGTCGCTCGCAACGCCAAGGGTGGTGACAAGGAGGCCGTGGTCCAGAAAGGCCTGCTGGAGCAATTGATCGCTCACTTCACCCTCGGCAAGCCTGCGCGCACCCTGATGAAGAACATGGGCGCCGACGATAAAGCAGTGATTCGTGGCTTCCACCTTCTGACCACCAAGCCGGTCATGTACATCGCCAACGTCGCTGAAGACGGTTTCGAGAACAACCCGCTGCTGGACATCGTCAAAGCCATCGCCGAAGAAGAAGGCGCCATGGTGGTTCCGGTCTGCAACAAGATCGAAGCCGAAATCGCCGAGCTGGAAGACGGTGAAGAAAAAGACATGTTCCTCGAAGCCCTGGGCCTCGAAGAACCTGGCCTGAATCGCGTAATCCGCGCTGGCTACGAAATGCTGCACCTGCAGACCTACTTCACCGCAGGTGTCGAAGAAGTCCGTGCATGGACCGTCCGCGTGGGTGCTACCGCGCCACAAGCCGCTGGCGTGATCCACACCGACTTCGAAAAAGGCTTCATCCGCGCCGAAGTCATCGCCTACGACGACTTCATCCAGTACAAGGGCGAAGCCGGCACCAAGGAAGCCGGTAAATGGCGTCTGGAAGGCAAGGACTACATCGTTAAAGACGGCGACGTGATGCACTTCCGTTTCAACGTCTAAGTTTTCAAGACGAAGCAGCTGCACAAGAAAAAGCCGCGTTTGATACGCGGCTTTTTTGTGCCTGAAATCCGGGCGATACCTAATCCTGTAGGAGCGAGGCTTGCCCGCGAAGGCCGTTACGCGGTTTGCCAGGTACACCGCGTCATCGTTCTTCGCGGGCAAGCCACGCTCCTATAGGTGGAGCGGTGCTACGCCTTCTTGGTTCTTGGCAGCAAGATCGCCAACACCCCAAACAACGGCAGGAACGAGCACAGGAAGTACACGTATTCGATGCCGTGAACATCCGCCAGATGCCCGAGCAACGCCGCACCAATCCCGCCAAAACCGAACATCAATCCGAAAAACACCCCGGCAATCATCCCGACATTGCCCGGCACCAGTTCCTGTGCGTAAACCACGATGGCCGAAAAGGCTGACGCGAGGATGAAGCCGATCACCACGCTCAGAATGCTGGTCCAGAACAGGTCGACGTGAGGCAGGATCAGCGTGAACGGCGCCACGCCAAGGATCGAAAACCAGATCACCGCCTTACGCCCGATCTTGTCGCCAATCGGCCCACCGAAGAAGGTCCCCGCCGCCACGGCGCCCAGGAACAGGAACAGATGCAGCTGCGAACTGGCCACCGACAGGTCGAACTTCTCGATCAGGTAGAAGGTGAAGTAGCTGGTGAAACTGGCCATGTAGAAATACTTGGAGAACACCAGCAGCCCGAGCACCACCAGCGCGCTGATCACCCGGCGTTTCGACAAGCCGTGTGTCGCCGCCTGACCTTGTTTGAGCTTGAACAGGTTCAAGTGGTTGGCGTACCAGCGGCTGATCCGATAGAGCACGAACAGCGCAAACACGGCGAACAATCCAAACCACGCCACATAACCCTGGCCGAAGGGAATGATGATCGCCGCCGCCAGCAATGGACCGAAGGCCGAGCCGGCATTACCGCCGACCTGAAAGGTCGATTGCGCCAGGCCGAAGCGTCCGCCCGAAGCCAGTCGCGCCACGCGAGAAGCTTCCGGGTGAAAAGTCGACGAGCCGATGCCGATCAAACCCGCCGCCAGCAGAATCAGCGGGAAAGTGCCGACCACCGACATCATCAAAATACCGATCAGCGTGCAGACGGTTCCCGCCGGTAGCAGCCAGGGCTTGGGATGGCGATCGGTGTGGTAACCGACCCATGGCTGCAACAGTGAAGCCGTCAGCTGGAACGTCAAAGTGATCAACCCAACCTGGGTAAATGTCAGGCCATAGTTGGCCTTCAACATCGGATAAATCGACGGCAGAACCGACTGGATCAGGTCATTGATCAAATGCGCCAGCGCCACCGCGCCGATGATGCGCATGACCAGAGGGCTGCTTTGTGAAGTCGCGGGTGCCGACGTCGCGCCGGTCTGAGCGTTACTGATAGCCATGAGAATTTCCGTACAGCGGATGGGTGCACACGGGCAGGTGCATCAATGTGCCATTTTTCAGTGCAGCAGCGCCATCCCCTTAGCCTGCTAACGACCTCGACATTCATCGCCGAGAAGGTGATAGCGCAACGCCATGGTCTGAATCTTGCCTTGTTAATCCGCTTCAACGCGGCCCCTTACAAAGGGGACCGAGAATGGGAAGTTTCGCCACAGAGTCGGCCTACAGAGCTGACAAGGGTGAACTTTCGAGGCCTTTTAAAAGGGCACAAGTCGCGGTCGCAACGACCCCGACGCACGCCAATGGTGCGTGGTGTCCAGAGGAGTCATGGGGCATGCAGGCTTTTTTATCACCGGGGATCGGGTTGCTGGGCCGTTTTGGCTTCGCACGCAAATTTCAGTTGTTGTTTCTGCTGTTTATCCTGCCGCTGGCAGGCAGCCTGTTGATGATCGGCCAGGACTATCGCGCCAAACTTAATTTGATCTCCGGCGAACGTGCCGGTGTTCGTCAACTGCTCGCCCTGGATGCACTCGATAACCTGCTCGCGGCCCAACGTGACCGCGCTGCCCGCTGGCGAGCGACGGAAACCAATCGCCAGCCAACCCCTGCGACCCTTGCCGCGATGGCCGCGTTCGATGCGGTTCAACCCGCCGTCGCCCAAGCCACCTCGGACCTCGGTAATGCGCTGAAAACTGAAGGCGCCGAGGGCGAAACCCTGACCCGTTATCAGGCCCTTCAAACCGCCCTCAACGGCCTCGACTCGAAAAGCCTGAGCAGCGTCGGTTGGTGGCCGGATGGCTACGATCGTTTCACCAATGCCTTGAGTGCGCTGCAAGCCTTGCGTGAGCAGATCGCCATGGACAATCGCCTGACGCTCGCGCCGTGGCTGGAAACCTACCTGCTGACGCAAATCTCGACACAGCATGCGCCGGACCTGATTGAGCGGGTCGGCCGCCTGGCCAGTGTCGGCCAAGCGTCGGTGGTGTCCGGGCAGTTCACCCTGCAAAGCCGTCTGCAATTGCGCGATTTGCGCAGTCGTATCGGCGATGCCCGGGAACAGCTGGCGAAAACCGCCAGCCTCCTGGAAGCGCGCCTGCCCAGCGCGTTGCAAAGCTGGGCCGGGCAATACCACGATAGCCTCAAGCATCTCGACGCTGAACTGAAAGTCCTCGATGACGGCGTCTTCGGCGGCAGCATCAAGCTCAAGCCGGAAGAATTCGAGCGCAGCCTCGACAGCCTGCTCACCGACCTCGCCTCGCTGCGCCAGCAGTCATTGGTTTCGCTGGATCAACGTCTGGATTACTACCACGGATCGGCGATTCGCCAGTTCATTCTGGTGGCGACGATCTTTGGCTGCCTGCTGCTGGCCGCGCTGTACCTGTTCATCTGCTTGCAGGCCTCGATCCGTCGCAGCGCCAGCGGCATCACCCTGTTGGCCGAAGCCTTGCGCGACGGCAACCTCAGCCTGCAAGTGCCAGTGCAGGGGCGCGACGAACTGGCGGCCATCAGCACCGCCCTGAATGTCGCCGTGGTGCAGCTGCGCAACAGTTTGCTGGGGGTCGATCACGAAACCTTGCAGGTGAGCAACGCGGTGCGCACCCTCAACCATCACTCCAGCGGCGCCTTGGGCGAAGTTGAAGCGCAGCAATTGCAGATCAGCCAGATCGCCGCTGCGGCCACGCAGTTGGCCGCGACCTCTCAAGGTGTCGCCCAGAGTTGCGAACAGGCGTCCGGCAGCGCTCAACACACCCAACGCATTGCGGCCGACAGCAGTCGTGACAGTCAGCGCACCACAGCGAGCATTCAGCAGCTCAACCAGCGCTTGAACGACACGGCGGCGGCACTCGGCCGGGTCAGCGAACAAGGACAACAGATTCAATTGGTGGTCGACACCATTCGCGGCGTGGCCGAGCAGACCAACCTGTTGGCGCTCAACGCGGCGATCGAGGCAGCTCGCGCTGGCGAACAAGGTCGCGGCTTTGCGGTGGTGGCGGATGAAGTGCGCAGCCTCTCGCAACGCACCCAATCCTCCACCGCGCAGATCGCCGGCACTGTCGACAGCCTGCGCAGCACGGTCAATGAGGCGGTCAGCCTGATGGAAGCGGCCTGTAGCCAGGCGCAAAGTGATGCCCAGTCGGTCACCGGCCTGGGCGAACGCCTTGGGGAAATCGCCCACGCGGTACAAGGCGTCACCGACACCCTGGCGCAGATCGCCACGGCGGTTGAGGAACAGGCCTGCACCGCCGATGAAGTCAGCGGCAACATCCAGCAGGTCGATCAGGCAGCCGTAAGGTTGCTCGAAGGCGCGCGGGCGGTGAACCTGGCGGCGGACACCTTGAGCCAGGGCAGCAAGGCCTTGAGTGCCAATACCGGGAGATTTCAGCTCAGTTGACGCCCTCCCCCGGCCCGAATATTCGGCTCAGGTGGATAAGCGGTTGAAAGCGTAGAGAAATATTTTGGATTTACGCTTGACGCATCTGCATTACCGGTGAATAATGCGCGCCACTTGGCTACATAGCTCAGTTGGTTAGAGCATAGCATTCATAATGCTGGGGTCCGGGGTTCAAGTCCCTGTGTAGCCACCAAGTACTAAAAACGGCTTACCGAAAGGTAGGCCGTTTTTTTATGCCTCGAGAAAAGTGCCTCGAACAGCACCTCAGGAACGAACCGTCGGCAACGCCGATAACGCTCGCTCCCAAATCTGCCAAGTCCGCAGCCAGACCATCGCCTGCCAGTCGCTGTCGGCAGGATAGAACTGCTCCAGCAGGTTCAGTTTGATCTCACGCCCCACCGCATCACTTGGATTGCCGTGCAGATGCAGCCAGTGGTCATCGCGCAAATGGCGATGAACATCCGCCCCAGGGTAAGTCCCGCACTCGATCACAAACGGCATCAGTTTTACCAGCGGCAGCGCATTGATCAGTGCCTGCGAGGTGTAGCCCGTCGCGGTGGCGGCCACCCCGGTTTCGCTCAAAGTGTCGGCGCCGGTCAGCAGCGTGTAGAGCCAAGGACCGTAGATGGCCTGCGCATCGGGCAGCGCGGGATAAGCGGCCTCGGTGATGGTCAGTAACATCGGATGACCGTACTCGCCAGCGCCGGTGTGCAAGTCGAAACACATCGCGACCTCGGCGTGGGCAATATGTTTTTGCAGGATTTCGTGCAGCGTGCGGTTCGACCAGCTCGGCGCCAGCCCGCCATAAAACAGGCCATCGGGATGACTGTGTTGGCCGCCCTCGACAATCGACATCACCGCTGGCCAGCCGTGTTCGCGAATCTGCCCGTCGAGCAAGGCATCGGCGCGGTCACGTTCGGGGCCCCGCAGCTCAGTGAACGCATAGAGGTCATGCAGCGCTGTGTAAGCCTGATTGTCCGGCAGCGGACGCTGGAAGTTCAGGTGATTGCGGTTCAGGTCGATGTTGTCTTCGTTGACCCGACGCAGCCATGCAGTGCCCCAGGGATTGATCAGGTGGATCATCACCACCGCGACATCGGCCGGCAGTGAACGCTTGCTCAACTCCTGCATCCACTTGATCTGACACCCGGAGCCGTAGAAACCTTCCACCCCATGGGTGCCGCTCAACGCGATCAGCAATCGCTTGGCACCCGGATCCCCCAACACCGCAACATCGGTGCTCAAGGGCTCGCCGAAGGGTCCTTTGAGTGGGTGCGGATATTCGGTCAATGTCGCTCCGGCCGCGGTCGCTGCCACGAGGAACTGTTCACGTTGCGTGCGATAACTCGGCTGCGTGGGAAACTCGGTCTGCATGGCTGCCTCTTATTGATCTTCTGACCCGTCTGATGCCCTCGACCCTACAGAAAATCCGTCAACTCATGAAGGGCAAAAGCGTCTTGGCTGTCATCCGTGGTTTGCACCACGCCCTGTCGGCCGATAAAGTCCCCTGATCTTTTCCCACGGACGGAGTGCCAACGTGTTCTCAGCCTTTCGCTTGAGCCGCTATCGCCTGTCAGCCTTTTCGCTGATCGCCACCGCGCTGACCCTCGCTGCCTGCAATGCCCCACCGACGTCAACGCTGCCGGTTGCGCCGGAAGTCGCCTCGGGTTATCGCACCGACCTGCAAACCCGGCACGCCGCGAAACACATGGCGGCGGCAGCCAACCCTCTGGCGGCCGAAGCCGGCCGCGAGATGCTGCGTCAGGGTGGCTCAGCGGTTGATGCCGCGATTGCCATGCAAGCAGTGCTGACGCTGGTGGAACCCCAATCCTCGGGCATCGGCGGCGGCGCGTTCATTGTGTTGTGGGATGGCAAGAACGTGCGCACTTACGACGGTCGCGAAACCGCACCGGCCGGCGCCACCGAGAAGCTTTTCCTACAGGCTGACGGCAAACCGATGGCCTTCACCCAGGCACAGATTGGGGGTCGCTCAGTGGGAACGCCCGGCGTGTTGCGGGCGCTTGAGCTGGCCCATCAGCAACACGGTCGTCTGCCGTGGGCGCAACTGTTCGAACCGGCCATCAGACTCGCGGAGCAAGGTTTCGCCATCTCGCCGCGCCTGCATCAGCTGATCGCTTCAGACGCTTCCATGCGACGCTCGCCGGACATGGTGGCGTATTTTCTGAATGCCGATGGCAGCCCGAAAGCGGCGGGTACTCAGCTGAAAAACCCGGCACTGGCCGCCGTGCTCAAGCGCATCGCCAAAGAAGGTCCCGACGCGCTGTACAAAGGGCCGGTTGCGCAAGAAATCGTCGCCAAGGTTCAGGGCCACGCCAACCCCGGCAGCCTGTCGCTGAATGATCTCCAAAGCTATACGGCCAAGGAACGCGCGCCGCTGTGTACCGACTACAAACGCTGGCAGGTCTGCGGCATGCCGCCGCCGTCGTCGGGCGGGGTCGCCGTGGCGCAGATCCTTGGCACACTCCAGGCGCTGGAAGTTCGCGATCAGCGTTTTGCCCTGGCCTCCATGAAACCGGTCAAGACCGACAAACCCGCCGGCACCGAGCCGACACCAGAAGCCGTGCACCTGATCGCCGAAGCCGAGCGTCAGGCCTACGCCGACCGCGCGCTTTATCTGGCCGACGCCGACTTCGTGCCCGTCCCCGTCAAAGG
The DNA here is from genome assembly GCF_059695705.1 of Pseudomonas sp. LBUM1669. Classification (NCBI taxonomy): domain Bacteria; kingdom Pseudomonadati; phylum Pseudomonadota; class Gammaproteobacteria; order Pseudomonadales; family Pseudomonadaceae; genus Pseudomonas; species Pseudomonas sp. LBUM1669. Next base: position 5,367,783 of record NZ_CP166784.1, read on the forward strand.
CCTGGTGGACCCGACCTATCTGGCCAGCCGCGCAGCCCTGATCGGCGATCGCAGCATGGGCACCGCCAAACCTGGCACCCCGCCGGGCATCAAGGTCGCCTACGCACCGGACCGTTCGCCGCTGCGCATCTCCACCTCGCAAGTGGTGGCGGTCGATGACGAAGGGGGCGCGGTGTCCATGACCACCACCGTCGAATCCGCGTTCGGCTCGCACGTGATGGTGCAAGGCTTCCTGCTCAACAATCAGATGACCGACTTCTCGTTCATCCCCGAAGAAAACGGGCAGAAAGTCGCCAACCGCGTCGAACCCGGCAAACGCCCCCGCTCGTCCATGGCACCGACGTTGATCTTCGACCGCCAGAGCGGCGAATTTCTCGCCACCATCGGCTCGCCGGGCGGTTCGCAAATCATCGAATACGTCGCCAAATCCACCATCGGCCTGCTCGACTGGAACCTCGACCCGCAAGCCGCCATCAGCCTGCCCAACTTCGGCAGCCGCAACGGCCCGACGGAGCTGGAAGAGGGGCAGTTCAGCGCTGGGCTGATTCAGGCGCTGAAGGACAAAGGGCACAGCGTCAGCGAGATCGACATGACCAGCGGCACCCAGGCGATTGTTCGGGTGAAGGATGCGCAGGGGAAAGCGTCGTTGGCAGGTGGGGCCGATCCTCGGCGCGAGGGTGCAGCGTTGGGGGATTGAGTCCTGCGCAGGGTGGAAAAGGCTTACCGGGAGGTAGGCCTTTTTTTTACGTAATAAATCCGGATCGGCTATCTCGCGCCGACTTTTCCTACCTGCAAACCACTGCTTCTTCGATAGAGTTCAAAGATCATTTTTCGCATCAATTCGGCCATCCGAAGTCGCTGTCGCTTATCGCTTCGGCGCCGTTTACATAAAATTTTTCGGCACTCACAAGCAGTACGACGCAATCGACGCCGATACCGTCGAGATGGAGTAACCAATGAACATTCGTCCGATTCACACCGACGAGGACTACCGCGCAGCCCTCAAGACTGTATCTGCCCTTTTCGACAATGAGCCAGAGCCTGGTACGCCTTAAGGGGATTATTTCGACATCATGATCACACTGATCGAAGCTTATGAATCGAAGCAGTTTCCAGTTGATCTGCCCAATCCAATCGATGCGATAAAATTCCGCATGGAACAATCAGGTCTTTCCGCAGCGGACCTTGCGCCTGCCATTGGCCGGACAAACCGGGTTTACGAAGTGCTTAATGGCAAGCGTGCGTTGACGCTCCCGATGATATGGAAACTACATGATCTGTTCGGAATACCAGCAGAGAGCCTGATTAAACCTCTGAAACAAGCTTGATCAAACGTCGGTCGAATCGTACTGGCCGACGCTGAAAATCTCCCCTCCCCGGCTCATCGGATATCACGCAGGCACACTACACGCTCACGTACACCCACGCTTCAATCCCGGATTGAAGGACTACGCTGACACGCTTGTAATCCGCTACTTCATAACTGTCGGCGGCCGCCAGTTCCTCGGGTGTGATCTGGAACACCATCCCCGGAATCGGCGCGCTGCTGGCGCTGCCCGGACGAAGAATCGGGTGGTGGGTCTTGCCGCTGGTGGCCAACACCTCTGGGTCGGTGATTTCGACCCAGGACTGCTCGTACCCCAGCATCGCATCGGCACTGCCGGTCAGCTCGCGCCCGAAGTTGGCCAGTTGCACGGCTTTGTCCTGCAAGGTGCCGTAGGAAAACAGGTACACCGTTGAATCGCTCATCCATAAATCCTTGATTGAATAGTCGCGCGCCGCTTATCGGGTGATCTTCAGCGCTTGCCGTGCCTTGTGCTTCTCCAGCGCCAGATCGATCAAGCGGCTGACCAGCTCGCTGTACGTCATGCCGGTGGCCTGCCAGAGCTTGGGGTACATGCTGATGCGGGTGAAGCCGGGCAACGAGTTGATTTCGTTGATCAGCACTTCGCCGCTGTCGGTCAGGAACACATCGACCCGCGCCAGCCCGGAACAGCCCAGCACCTGAAACGCTTCGACGGCCAAGGCGCGGATGCGCTCGCTGGCTTCGGTGCTGATGTTCGCCGGCACCACGACCTCTGCCGCTTGAGCGTCGATGTATTTGCTGTCGTAGGAATAAAAGCCGCTGCGCACTACGATCTCGCCACACCCGCTGGCGATGGCGTCCTCGTTGCCGAGTACCGCGCACTCGATCTCGCGGCCGCTGACGGCGGATTCGATCAATACCTTTTCATCGAAACCCAGGGCCAGCTCCACTGCCGCCGTGTACTCGGCTTCGTCGCTAACCTTGCTCACGCCCACGGATGAGCCCTGGTTCGCCGGTTTGACGAACAGCGGCAGGCCGAGTTTGCCCTGGACCTCGGCGAACCCGGTGCGTGCGGCACTGGCGCGGGTCAGGGTCACGAAGGGTGTGACTGCAATCCCGGCGTCACGCAGCAGGCGCTTGCTGATGTCCTTGTCCATGCACACCGCCGAGCCGAGCACGTCGGAGCCGACAAACGGCAAATCCGCCATGCGCAAAAGGCCTTGCAGGCAACCGTCCTCACCCAGCGTCCCGTGCACGATCGGGAAAATCACGTCGACGTGGCCCAGCAGTTCCTGGCCGGAGGTTTCGACCAGTTGCTGGCTGGCCTTGCCCGGCACCACGGCCAGTTCCCGGTTGGACTGGTTGAGGGCGATCAGGGCCGGATTTTCCTGGTTGAGCAGGAAGTTCGAAGGGTCGTTGAGGTGCCAATGCCCTTGCTTGTCGATACCGATCAGCACCGGTTCGAAGCGCGACCGATCCAGCGCATCGACGATGTTTTTCGCCGACTGCAGCGACACTTCGTGCTCCGCAGAACGACCACCAAAAATAATCCCGACCCGCAGCTTGCTCATACCAGACACCTCAACGAACGATCATACGTACCCGCGCCCCGACGGCTTTCAGGCTGCAGAGAATGCTCGACACCTTGCAACATTTGCCTGCGGTTTTCTACTAACCCCGAGGGTTTTGTCGGCCGGAAGACAGGTGGCTGGTCACTGGGTTACCGTGATCTCCATTGCGTTCAAGAACACGACACCATGGCCAAGCACACGCCTCCCATCGACTGGTTCCACCGCGCCCCCGACGTGGGCGGGGTTCAGCGTTTCGAGGCGTTTTTTGCCGGCCACGGCTACGACCTTCACCGCCATGACACCTACGCAATCGGCCGGACCCTGGCCGGCGTGCAGAGTTTTCAGTACCGCGGCGGCTGGCGCCACAGTCTGCCGGGCGGAACGTTGGTGCTGCACCCGGACGAAGTCCACGATGGCGAGGCCGGCACCGAGGCCGGTTTCAAATACCGGATGATGTACATCGAGCCAGCGCTGATCCAGCAAATGCTCGGCGGGCAGCCGCTGCCGTTCATCAAGACCGGATTGTCGACAGACCCACGCCTGTTCGCCGCCACCGATGTGCTGCTGCGAAGCCTGGATTGCCCCCTCGATCCATTGGAAGAACAGGACGCACTGTTCGACCTGGCGCAGGCCTTGAGCAGCGTTTCGGGAGCGTCCTCCACCCAGCGCAAAAGCTTCGATTATGTGGCCGCGGAGCGCGCACGCGAGTTCATCCACAGCGCTCTGGATCGCACGGTGACGCTGGAGGAACTGGCGCAACACAGCGGTCGGGATCGCTGGAGTCTGTCGAGGGATTTTCGCCTGCTGTTCGGCACCAGCCCTTATCGATACCTGACCATGCGCCGCCTGGACCTGGTCCGCGCACTGCTGATCCAGGGCCAGTCACTGGTCAGTGCGGCACTGATCGCCGGTTTCACCGATCAGAGCCACATGACCCGGCAATTCAGCAAGACCTACGGCCTGTCACCGGCCCGCTGGATGAAAATGCACCACCGCTGAGCGCGCACAATCGTACAAGAAGCCTGCTGCCGTGCTGACTATCGTGGCTTCACGATCAACCACGGGAGCTTGCTTCATGAACGCCTACCAAAGCCTGAACTTCGCTGAAAAAATCGCCCGGATCGACTCGCACTGGAGCCCTCGGGTCATCGCCGAAATGAACGACTACCAGTTCAAAGTGGTGAAATTGCTGGGAGATTTCATCTGGCACGATCACCTGGATACCGACGAGACCTTCATCGTGCTCGAAGGGCAGCTGCGCATCGACTTTCGCGATGGCCACGTGCTGGTGAACGCGGGCGAAATGTACGTGGTGCCAAAGGGTGTCGAGCACAAACCCTGCGCGGAACAGGAAGTGAAACTGCTGCTGATCGAACCCAAGGGTGTACTGAACACCGGCAGTGAGGGTGGCGAACGCACGGCGCAGAATGACGTATGGGTGTGAAAGGCAGCCGGTTTATGGCTGCAAGGTCTTGCCTTCCACCGGGTCGCCGATCGCCAGGAAATGCCCGCCCGCCACATGGTGCAGGGTGCGTAATGCATCGTGTCCCTCGAAGTGCCAACGGCCTTCGCTGAATACGCGCTCATCGGCCTGGGCGGCAATCACCTCGGCCAGGAACAGGTCATATTGCTGGTGATTGCTGGGCTCCGGCAGCAGTCGGCATTCCAGCCAGGCGACGCAGCCTTCAAGCATCGGCGCGTCGATCAGTTCACCGCTGAACGTCTGCAGGCCGTACACCTGAAACTTGTCCAGGCCCTGGCCCTGGGTCAGTTCCAGGCCCGACGTCGAGCCCACGGTCTGGGTGATATCGGCCTGGGCCGCGCAGGGAACGTTCAGCACGAAGGTGCCCGACGCTTCCAGCAGTTGTCGGGTCCAGGTGGACTTGTCCAGCACTACGGCGATTTTCGGCGGTTCGAAGTCCAGCGGCATGGCCCAGGCGGCGGCCATGATGTTGCGCTGGCCATCATGTGCCGCGCTGACCAGCACGGTCGGCCCGTGATTGAGCAAGCGATAAGCCTTGGACAAGGGAACCGGACGGCGATGAGAAACGCTCATGAGGGCTGCTCCTGGGGCAAAACGCTGATTGTAGCGATTTCCGCCAGGAGGTCAGGTATCAAGTCGCCAGTTGGTTGGCAAACTGCCCGACCGCGTTGACCACTTTCTGCGCACCGTCCTGGATCTCGACAATCACCGTGCCCGCCTCCGCCGCCAGCGCCAGGCCTTGTTCAGCCTGGAGTTTGCCGTCGGTCATCAGGGCCACGGCATTGCGCGCCATGTCCTGGTTCTGGCGCACCACGCCAACGATTTCATCGGTTGCCTGGCTGGTGCGTGAAGCCAGTTGCCGGACTTCATCCGCGACCACGGCAAAACCTCGGCCCTGCTCACCGGCACGCGCCGCTTCGATGGCCGCGTTAAGCGCCAGCAGGTTGGTCTGTTCAGCAATGCCGCTGATGGTTTTGACGATGGTGCCAATCACCAGCGACTGCTCGTTCAGCGCTTCGATGCCTTCGCCGGCAGTTTGCATGTGCCGGGCCAGGTCACGCATCACGTCCACCGCCTGAGTCACCACGGCGGTGCCGCGCTGGGCGCTTTGATCGGTTTGCTGAGAGGTGCTGTAGGCGATGTTGGCCGCCTCGGCGACAGCCTGCTCCTGATTGACCTGATCGGTAATCAGCGTGGCGAATTTCACCACTTTGTAGAGTGTGTTGTTGGCGTCCACCACCGGGTTGTAGGACGCCTCCAGCCAGACCATACGACCGTGGCTGTCCACACGCTTGAACCGGCCAGCGACGAACTCCCCGGCGTTCAGGCGTCGCCAGAAGTTCTGATACTCAGCGCTGTTGTAATCCTCTGGTTCGCAGAATGTACGGTGATGTTTACCTTTGATCTGCGCCAGGCTGTAACCCATGCCGCTGAGGAACCGCTCGTTGGCCGCCAGCACGTTGCCATTGAGATCGAACTCGATGACCGCCGTCGAACGCACCAGCGCGCCGATCAGGTTCTCATGCTCACGGGACGCCTCGATGGTACGGGTCAGGTCGCTGGAGTAAATCGAGAAGTGCTTGATCCGACCTTCCGAAGACCGCACCGGTTGCGCGATCGAGCGCAGCCAGGCTTCCTGGCCATTGCCACGCAACAAACGCACGGTGCCGGCGAAATGCTCGCCACGGGTCAGCGCAGCCTTGAAGCGGTGGTGGAATTCGTCCGATTTCACATGGGCCGGGACGATGTCTTCGATTTGCCGGCCGATCAGGTCGCTGCTCTTGTAGAGCATCTCGCCGAGGAAGTTCTGGTTGACCGATTGAATCCGCCCATCGGGATCGAGGGTCAGCACCAGCATCTCGCTTTCCAGACTTTCCTTCACTTGCTGAAGGCTGGAGAGTTCTTCGCGAAGAGCCGACAGCTCCTGCTTCAAGCGTTTGTTGAACATGGAAAGCACCGATGGACAGGGATAGAAAGCGGCATATAGCTTAGCCATCGGCCTTGCGGATGTTTTCTGAAGCCTGCTTCAGGGTTGTCCTACAAAAATAGTTGTGGCACGCCTATCAGGCTGTTTACTCACGCCGCGCCAGCGGCCGGGCAATGTTCAACCCGGGGCATCCGTGTGCCGAAATACGCCGCGCTGCTCACGCCCACCGCGCCCATCACCGCACTGAAGATCACGCAAATCCACGGATTCCAAGGCATCAGACCGATCAGCAACAACGGTGTGACACTCGCCCACGCTGCGTAGGCAATGTTGTAGGTGAAGGAAATGCCCGAGACGCGAATCCGCGCCGGAAACAGGCTGACCATCACCGACGGCACCGCGCCGACGACCCCGCAACCGAGGCCGGCAATCGCGTAGGCCAAGCCGATCCATTCGCCCCCGGTGATCAGGCACGTATAAAGTACGCCGATGCCCAGCGGCAGCAGCAGGCTATAGAGCATGACCGTGCGCCAGGCACCGATGCGGTCGACGAGCAGCCCGGCGAGTACACAGCCGATGTTCAGGAACACAATGCCCAAGGCACTCAAGGCGAAGGTATGGCTGGCGGTCATGCCGAAGGTTTTTTGCATCATGGTCGGGGTGATGACCACGAACACCACCACCGCCGACGTCAGCACGCAGGTGAGGAGCATCGCCGGCAGAATCGCCAGGCGATGTTCACGCAAGACCGTGCGCAGTGGCAGTTCGACGGCGGCATCACGCTTCGCCTGCATCGCCATGAATACCGGGGTTTCGCTGAGCCAGCGGCGCAGCCAGACGCCAATCACCCCGAACACGCCGCCCAGCAGGAACGGATAACGCCAGGCGTAATCGAGGATTTCTGCCGGGCTGAACGCCTGCGCCAGAAAGGTCGCGGTCAGGGCGCCGATCAGGTAGCCAAAGGTCAGCCCGGCCTGCAGGAAACCCAGGGCATAACCGCGATGCCCGGCCGGCGCGTGCTCGGCGACGAACACCCAGGCGCTCGGCACTTCACCGCCGACCGCAGCACCTTGCAGGACCCGCAGGACCAACAGCAGCAGCGGTGCGAAATAGCCGATCTGGGCGTAGGTCGGCATGATACCGATCAGCAGGCACGGCAGCGCCATCATCAGGATGCTCAGGCTGAAGACCTTCTTGCGCCCTAGCCGGTCGGCGAAATGCGCCATCAGAATGCCGCCCAAAGGCCGCGCCAGATACCCCGTCACGAAAATCCCGAAGCTTTGCAGCAAGCGCAGCCACTCGGGCATTTCCGGCGGGAAGAACAACTGGCTAAGGGTCAGGGCGAAAAAAACGAAAATGATGAAGTCGTAGATTTCCAGCGCACCGCCAAGGGCCGCCAGGCCAAGGGTCTTGTAGTCCGAGCGGCTGAACGGCGCCGGGCGCGAATCGGTATTGGCAGTCATGAAAAGAACTCTGGCACGGGCAAAAAACCAAGGCGCCCATGGTCTACGCAAACGCGCCCACCGACAACCCGTTAGACCAAAGTCTCAGTCTGGTTAATCTTCGTCACAGAATATGACTGATTGATTTACTGTTGGCACCTGTCCAGACGGGCCTTTGCCGCCCCAAAGACCACAATAAACATAAAAACTCGAGGTACTCCCGTGGCCGCTGATATCGAAGATACCCGCTCCGCCCGCTTTGCCCTGCGCTGTTCAAGTTTTGCCGAACGCTGGTTCCCCGACTCCTGGGTATTTGCCGCGCTGGCAGTGATCATCGTGACCGTGGCCACCCTGGCCATGGGCGCCAAACCGACTGACGCGGCCATGGCGTTCGGTGATGGGTTCTGGAGCCTGATTCCATTCACCATGCAGATGGCGTTCGTGGTCATCGGCGGTTATGTCGTCGCCAGCTCCCCGCCCGCGGTGATACTCATCGACCGCCTGGCCCGGATCCCGAAAAACGGGCGCTCGGCCGTGGCCTGGGTCGCGTTGATTTCCATGGTGGCGTCGCTGCTGAACTGGGGCCTGTCGCTGGTGTTCGGCGGCCTGCTGGTGCGCGCCCTCGCCCGCCGCACCGACCTGAAAATGGATTACCGCGCCGCCGGTGCTGCCGCCTATCTGGGCCTTGGCGCCGTGTGGGCCTTGGGCCTGTCGTCGTCCGCCGCGCAATTGCAGGCCAACCCGGCCAGCCTGCCGCCGTCGATTCTGTCGATCACCGGCGTCATTCCGTTCACCCAGACCATTTTTCTCTGGCAGTCCGGCGTCATGTTGCTGGCACTGATCGTGATTTCGCTGATCATTGCCTACGCCACCGCGCCGGGGCCGAAAACAGCCCGCGACGCCGAAGCCTGCGGCATCGACCCGAGTTTCAACCTGCCACCGCTGCAACCGCGCACCCGTCCCGGCGAATGGCTGGAGCACAGCCCGCTGCTGACGATTCTATTGGTACTGCTGGCGGCGGGATGGCTGTTCCACGAGTTTTCGACCAAGCCGGCGATCAGCGCGATCTCGGGCCTGAACACCTACAACTTCCTGTTCATCATGCTCGGCGCACTGCTGCACTGGCGTCCACGCAGCTTCCTCGATGCCGTGTCCCGAGCGGTGCCGACCACCACCGGCGTGCTGATCCAGTTTCCGCTCTACGGCTCGATCGCTGCGCTGATGACCACGGTCAAAGGCACTGACGCGCAGACCCTGGCCCACCACATCTCGACCTTCTTCGTCAGCATTGCATCCCACGACACCTATGCGCTGCTGATGGGCGTTTACTCGGCGATTCTCGGTTTCTTCATCCCATCCGGCGGCGGCAAATGGATCATCGAAGCGCCTTACGTCATGCAGGTGGCCACCGACCTGAATTACCACCTGGGTTGGGCCGTGCAGATCTACAACGCGGCTGAAGCCCTGCCGAACCTGATCAACCCGTTCTACATGCTGCCGCTGCTGGGCGTGCTCGGATTGAAGGCGCGGGACTTGATCGGTTTTTCGTTCGTGCAATTGCTGGTGCACACGCCGCTGGTGCTGTTTCTGCTGTGGGCGCTGGGGACGACGCTGACGTATACGGCGCCGGTGATGCCTTAACCCAACCTGATAATCACCACAAAACCATTGTGGGAGCGGGCTTGCTCGCGAAAGCGGTGCGACAGTCAACATCATTAGTGACTGATACATCGCTTTCGCGAGCAAGCCCGCTCCCACATTAGGGCTCGGCTGTATTCGAAGACGTAATTCGTCAATCCCTGCACGCCAAACCACGTTCCGTAGCAAATAATAGCTCAGTGCCACTACTTTCCTTTACCGCCCCGCTGCTCCGGTAATATCCTTGCGCGAATATTATCTGTTTCAACTTTTTGCAGGCCGGAAAGGGAGTTCATCGTAATGATCGTAGGGATTGACTTGGGGACCACCAACAGCCTCGTCGCCGTCTGGCGTGGGGAGTCCAGCGAGTTGGTGCCCAATGCCCTGAGCCAGTTTCTCACCCCTAGCGTGGTGGGTCTCGATGATCAGGGCCGCGTGTTGGTGGGTCAGGCCGCCCGCGAGCGTTTGCACACCCACCCGCGCCAGACCGCTTCGCTGTTCAAGCGGCACATGGGCAGCGCCACGGAAGTGCGGCTGGGAGACAGGTCATTCCGCCCCGAGGAGCTTTCGGCGCTGGTGCTCAAAAGCCTGAAGGAAGACGTCGAACGGGCCTTTGGCGAAACCGTGCATGAAGCGGTGATCAGCGTGCCGGCCTACTTCAGCGATGCCCAGCGCAAGGCCACGCGGATTGCCGGTGAACTGGCCGGTCTGAAGGTTGAAAAGCTGATCAACGAGCCGACCGCGGCAGCCCTGGCGTATGGGCTGCACCAACGGGACAAGGAAACCTCGTTCCTGGTGTTCGACCTCGGCGGCGGCACCTTCGATGTGTCGATCCTGGAGCTGTTCGACGGGGTCATGGAAGTGCGCGCCAGCGCGGGCGACAACTTCCTGGGCGGCGAAGATTTCGACAGCGTGCTGCTTGAGCATTTTCTCGAGCACCATCGCAACACCGATAACTTTCCTGACCGCGCCAGCATCATCCAGCCGTTGCGTCGCGAGGCCGAGCGCGTGCGCAAAGCCCTGGGCCAGGACAGCAGCGCCGAATTCAGCCTGCGGGTCGACGGCCAGCAATGGACACAAACCATCACCCAAGCGCAATTGGCCACGCTCTACACGCCATTGCTCGAACGCCTGCGCACACCGATCGAACGAGCCCTGAGAGACGCGCGGATTAGGGTCAGTGACCTCGACGAAATCCTGCTGGTGGGCGGTACGACGCGCATGCCGCTGGTTCGCAAACTGGCGGCCGGCCTGTTTGGGCGTTTTCCTTCGATCAGTCTCGACCCGGACGAAGTCGTGGCCCACGGTGCGGCGATCCAGGCAGCCTTGAAAGCACGCTCCGCCGCGCTGGAAGAAGTGGTGCTGACCGACGTCTGTTCCTACACATTGGGCATCGAAACTTCGACCCAAATCGGCCAGCAATACGAAAGCGGACATTACCTGCCGATCATCGAGCGCAACAGCATCGTGCCGGTGAGCCGGGTGAAAACCGTATACACCCTGCAAGATAATCAGGACCAGGTGCGGCTGAAGATCTTTCAGGGCGAAAGCCGCCTGGTCAAAGACAACGTGGCATTGGGCGAACTGGACATCAAGGTGCCGAAACGCAAGGCCGGCGAAGTCGCCCTCGATGTGCGTTTCACCTACGACAACAACGGGTTGCTCGAAGCCCAAGTGGTCATCCCGCTGACGGGCGACAAGCATTCGCTGGTCATCGAGAACAATCCCGGCGTGCTCACACCCGAGGAGATTCAGCAGCGACTGGAGGGCCTGGCGCTGTTGAAGATTCATCCGCGCGATCAACAGGTCAATACCGTTTTGACCGCACGCCTTGAGCGTCTCTATCAGGAAAGTCTGGGGCAGATGCGTGAACAGATCGGTCATTGGGCCAAACAGTTTCAGCACGTGCTTGATTCGCAGGATGAACGGCGGATCCGTGAAGCGCGCAGCGAACTGACCCAGCAACTGGGCACGCTGGACAACGGTCTCTGGCACTAAGGAGCAGCAACATGGATTGCTGGTCTGTGCTGGAACTGCCCGAAGACGCTGATGCGCGCACCATCAAGCGAAGCTATGCGCGGCTGCTGAAAACCTTCCGGCCCGATGAAGATCCCGAAGGCTTTCAACGCTTGCGCGAAGCCTATGAGCGAGCGCTGGATGTTGTGCAATGGCGGGCCGAATATGCCGCCGAAGAACCTGAAGTCGCGACGGTCGAAGTCGGCGAACAGCCAAATCATGCCAACCTCCAGGCGTGGTCCGATGTGCTCGAGCTGCGTCCGCTGAGCCTTGAAAGTCCGGGCCCTCTTCGCTCGCTGAACCTTGCACCATCCGATCCCGCGCCCCTGCACGAACCGGTCATCACGCAGGACGAGCTGGCAGCGCGCACATTGCTCGATGGGCTCTCTGAGCAAAATCTGACCGAACGCTGGACGCAAGCGCAACAACAGCACTGCGCCCAAGCGTTTGAGAGATTGCTGCTGGCGTTGTGCTTCGATCACCCGGGCTTGCGCAATTCGATTGCCACCTGGGCGGTCCAGCACCTCGATTGGCTCGCGCCCTGGCAAAACGTCGAGATGACCGATTGGCAGCGAGACGCTCTCGCCAGTGGTTTGCTGCAGGATTATCGGCAGGCGTTGCAGGAGTTGCTCGAAGCCGGCAAGGAGCGGGAATTCCTGACGCAGCTCAAAAGTTACGCCGCACAACCCTGGCTGCAGGTGTTCGATCGACGCCAGGAGTGGCAGCGAATCCTTCTGCAATTGTTCAACGACACCCAATGGAGCCTGCCGCTGTTCGACCACGTCGGTCAGGTGTTTGGCTGGGACGATAAAAAAGGCATTCATCCTGAACCAGCGTCGCTCTGGCAGGCACTGATCGAGCGCTGTAATCAGGAAAGCTTCTACGCAAGCCTGCAAGTCAAGGCACAAGACAACCGGACCTGGCTGCCCGCCGATGTTCAGGCTGCGCATCTGCTGATGAACCCGATGAAGCCCGGGCAACAGAAGAAAATGGTCGACGGCTTTGGCCAGAACGAATGGCAGGCCTGCCATGACCTTGCGCAAACCCTTAAATGGCGTTACCCGCAATTGCGTTTACGGTTGCCCCACGCCGATGTTTTCCACTGGCGACGTTTCCTGCCGCGCCCCATTGCCGCCGAAACCTGGGTGCAAGTCTGGGCGGGTATCGCACTGGCGCTGTTTTTGTTTTATTTCCCGACCGAGTACAAATCCAAAGGCTTCAGCATCAGCATCCCGATGATATTCATCCCGTTGGTATTCGCCTGCGCGCCGGTCTGGTTTTTCCGATCAACCATGAGCTGGTGGGTGCCGTACACCGCGCATTTCATTGTCCAGGACCTGTGGCTGACCGAAGGCCTGGTCCCCCGACACTGGAACCCGGATACCCGCTGGCTGGTGATCCGACATGGTGCTCCGCAAGCCGTCCTCACGCTGCTGTTCGGGCTTCTGTTGGGTTGGCCGGGCATGGCGACTTATGTCGGTTTTATGCTAATCGGACTCTTGCACAAGCGCCGTATCGGTCAGCTTGATCCTGAACTGGCTGCTCGGCGTCCATGGTTGACCGCGCTGCATTGGGCGCACTTCAGTCCCTTGCAGTTAGTGTTTTTGCTGGTGATGGTCGGCGTCATCTTCGTGTGCCGGATGTATTTCCCGGAGTATCACCTGACTCATTTGATGTTCAGGTGAGCGATTGCCGGCCGATCTGCTTAAGTAACTATCGCCCGCGATCAACGCGGACCCACGCTGAAAAGGATCTGAGCATGTTCAAACTGACAGGACTTACCCTCGCGGCCCTCACCCTGAGCGCCGCCGCCCACGCCAATGTCGATCTGAAACTGGGCAGCACCGAACGCGTCACGCGGCTGTTCGCCTACCCCAACAACTGCAACGTAGTTTGCTTCCGCAACTGGACGCTTGAGCAGACCGTCGAGCACTACCTGACCCAAAGCGTGCAGCGCGATGGCTACAGCTCCGCGAAAGTGCGGGTCAAGACCGATAACGATCAGCTCTACGCCGACATCAGCGGTGTGCCGAAGGGTTACGAAAAACCCCTGGCCGCGCTGCTCAATGCCGGTGATCTGGCCTACACCGGCGCCAAAAAGCTCAACGTAGATGGCAAGTGGGCTTACAGCTGGTATTTGTTCCTGCCGCTGGGCATGGCCCTGGAAAACCGCAAGAGCGTCGAGCTGCTGCATTTCCCGCCGGATTACTCCCTGACGCAAGCCCAGGATTACCTGCGCTCCGCCACCACGGATCGCTGGGCCACGCTGCTGACCGACAACGGTATCCCCGCCGATCAGACGCCGGGCTACCAGACCATCATCGATATCGCACCGATTGCGGCGCCGGCCAGTGCGGGCAAGGATCTGGAAGGCGTCTACGACTACTTCAAGGACTACCAGACCACCATGGTCAAAGAGGTCAGCCAGAACGCTCGCGGTGCCGCATTGCCGATGGTCGCGTTCGGCGCTCCGGTGCGTAACTGGATCAAGCAGCAATATGGTCCGACCGTGAATGTGCTCGGTCTGGCCACGATCAGCCCGAGCGAGGGAGTGAAAGTGCCGGTGCTGGGTTCCAACCACCCGAGTTACATCTGGTACGCCGCCAACCCGGAGAGCTACACCGGCGACGATGCTCAGGCCAAGGCCGACGCCGCGGGGCTTAAAGTCATGGGCCAGGACTTGAGCGCCGCCTGCTGGCAGGCCGGTATGGGCAGCAAACCCGGGACCGACCCGACCGTTCAACTGAAAGGTTGCACCCAGACGTGGCAAGTGACCCAGAAAGAAAAAACCTGCGAGCTGTTCTACACCTCAATCCGCAACCTGACGCCTGAACAAGCCGTGGCCAAGTGCGCAACGACGCCGATCCAGGCGCAACTCAAACAGCTGCAAGCCCCGGCGCCTGAGACTGCGGCCCCTGTGCCGGCGCTGTAATCGCCCTTACACTTTTGCGCGTGAGTGAAGGCTTACGCGCAAAAGCGCACTTCCCTCCTGTCAGTTCTGACAGTAGACCTGTCGTTTAATTTGCGAGATCTTGAGGTAAACCTCTGTGTTGCAGGGCTGACAGGACGTCAGTTTGGGAAGTCGCAACGCGCTGCCGACAAGGATCGTTATGAAACCTCATTCCCTGCACGGGACCGTTGCGCAACCTCCCGATGGAATCTATCCCTTCCCGGAGCTACCGCTGGGCCTTGGATTTCCCTCCCGGGACGATTTCGAGATTATCTACAACGCCAGTGGATTGGCGGTGGCTATCGTAGCCCTGCGCGAATTTCCACGGATCAGCCGAATCTGCCGCGTGTCGGGGCATCTCCTGCCTTATCGCCATCCACATACCCGGCAACTGGCGCCTGGTATCCACGTCTACGACCCACACTTCAGCGGTCTGCTCAGTCACTCTTGTGACCCCAATGTCTTTTTCGACATGAGCGAGCTGTGGTTGTGGGCACTGAAGGATATTAAGAAAGGCGACACCCTGACGATGGATTACGCCACGACCGAAGACAAACTGCTGCGCCAGTTCGCCTGTCAGTGCGGGTCCCGGGAGTGTCGCGGCTGGATCTGCGGCTACGAAGAATCGCCGAACGCCGACGGCCAGTTGTATTTCCACCACTGGCGTCGGCGCAGTCTCTGTTAAACCGTTTTACAGCGTCTCGACCGGACGCAGTCGGTACTGCGGCGGCAATTGCTCAAAGCCGCTGATGGTCGTGTTCAGGCTTTTCCAGCGGCCATCCTTGATGCCGTAGATGCAACCGTGGATCGACAGGTTCTGCCCGCGATGCCATGCGTTTTGCACAATGCTGGTATGGCCGACGTTGGCCACTTGCTGGATCACGTTGAGCTCGCAGAGACGGTCTACCTGTTCTTCTTCGGTCGGCAACTCGGCCAGTTCTTCGCGTTTTTCATAATAGAGGTCACGAATCGAGCGCAGCCAGCCGTCGATCAGGCCCAACTGGCGATCCTGCATCGAAGCCCGTACACCGCCGCAGCCGTAGTGGCCCGTGACGAGGATGTGTTTGACCTTGAGCACGTCGACCGCGTACTGAATCACCGACAGGCAGTTGAGGTCGGTGTGCAGCACCACGTTGGCCACGTTGCGGTGGACGAACAGGTCGCCGGGCAGCATGCCGACGATCTCGTTGGCCGGCACACGGGCGTCGGAACAGCCAATCCACAAGTATTCCGGCGTCTGTTGGCGAGCCAGCTTGGAGAAGAAGTCCGGATCTTCCTGTTTGATCGCCTCGGCCCAGCGTTCGTTGTTATCAATCAGATCTTGTAATTCGTTCATGCTGTAAAGCCTCAAGAATGATGCGCTGGTTTGACAGACAACCGCCCGTCGGGGTCACGCGCTTGATGCAAGTATTGCCGGTGGAATTCTCAGGAGTTCAGCGGGTCCACCGTAGTAAGGCCCACAGTATGAGGAATTGCCATGACTGATTCACGACGTCCGTTCGATGCGACGCAGCCCGAGCCCATCGACGACAACGAAGACCGCATGGGTTCGATGCATGAACTGGATTTCGACGAGGACGAACCCAGCGCGAAAATCGGCGACGAACTGTCGGAAACCGAGCGCGAACGGCTGATGCCTCGGGAGCGTGTGCGTGAAGCGGGCATGACGGGGGCCTCGACCGATGACCATGAGTCTACCGATGATGACATGAGTCCGGAAACGTTGATCCGTGAAGACGGTGCGCGGGATGCCCATGAGGCCGGTGAAGGCAATCAGGCGGATTGGGATTTGAGCATTGTCGATGAAGACGATATTGGCGGGGGGAATGGGCTGGATGAAGAGGAACTGGCGCGGCGGGATCCGATGGATGGTAATCGTTGATCGTTGATGTCAGTCAGAACGGCTTCGCGGGCAAGCCTCGCTCCTACAGGATTGGTGTCGTACCCACTAATCCCGTAGGAGCGAGGCTTGCCCGCGAAGCTTTTAAAAAGGCTCAATCGACGAGGGTACAGGCCATGACCACAGCATCTTCCCGCCCGCCAACGGCCGGATAATAATCCCGTCGCCGCCCGATCTCGTTAAACCCATACCGCTCATACAACTTGAACGCCCCACGGTTACTGTCGCGCACTTCCAGGAAACATTCCCGCGCCTTGGCGTCATACGCCCGGGACATCAAATGCTCCAGCAGCGTCAAACCCAGGCCACGGCCCTGATTCTCCGGTTTGACGGTGATGTTCAGCAGATGCGCTTCATCCAGAATGATCTGCACCACGCCGTGACCGACCTGTTGCTGACCTTCGAACATCAGCCAGATCTGGTACTTGCCCAGCCCATCGAGAAAAATCCCGCGGGTCCAGGGATGGCTGTACGCCGCGTATTCGATTTTCAGTACAGCGTCCAAGTCCGCCTCGGTCATCGGGCGAAACGATACAGCGTCACTCATTCGATTCTTTCCAGCGCGCCATCAGCCGACGCATGGCTTGCCAGACATCAGCCTTACGCTGTGGCTCTTCCATTAATAATTCCAGGCCCGGCAGGGCCCAGACCGAGCCCAGGCCTTCGACCTGGAGTTCACGGTTGAAGGATTCGGCGTTCGCTTCACCGGCAAAACGCACCGCTGGCAGACCGATCAGCCACACGCAGACGCACGGAGCGTCTTCCAGCCGGGCCGAGAGGAAACCTTGCACAAAATCCCGAGCGGCTTCCGGCCCCTGGTCCATGGTGCCCCGGGCCAGCAGCGGCCAGCGGACCGGCTCGCCGATGATCTGCGGGGCGTCAGGCAGACCGGCGGCGCGCAGCATATCTTTGAGCAAAAGATAGGCTGGATCGCGGGTCTGGAACGGTTCGCCTGTGGGTAACTCGACCAACAGCAGGCAACGACCGGCGCGCAACAATTGCAGGGAAAAACGCGGTGGCGGCACTTGGACTGCCTTGGCGACGACCGGTGCGGCCTCTTCTTCGACCTTGGCGTTCGTGCGGGTGCTGGCCAATGAGGGGCGCGGCACCTCGATCTTGACTCGCTCCGTCGGCGCCACCATCGGCGCAGCCGCTACGTTGGCGGCAGGCGCAGGCGCAGGTGTGGACGCCGCTACCACCGGCGCGGCGGCGACCAACGGCTCCGGCATCGCCAGCAGCTCGGGACGCGAGGGCGCGGCAAAGGGCAATTCGGTGCGCGGCAGCCAGTTGACCACCTGCATGGCGGTCAAATAGGCGCGGCGACGGGACTCGATAAGCAAAGGTCGGCCACTTGTGGATAACTAAAGTGCGCTGATTCTACCGCCCTTCGCTCAAGATCGCCCGCGCTTGATCGATACTCTTTCCCTTAGAAACAGCTACAGCCCGTCCCGAGAGTGAATCGCATCGGCCCCGATGCAGTACAATCGCGGCTTTTAATCGCCAACCAGCCGGCCATTCCGATGATCGAACCCAAGCGCGTCTTGCGCGCCCTCGCTGAACACTGGGCACTTCTGGAGCCACTGTGCGAGCACTTCGACCAAGGCACATTGAGCCTCAACGAACTGCGTTCACAGTTGGCCGCCCAGCAACTCGACAGTACGCCGCAGGACATCACCAGCCTGCTGGACGTGTGGATCCGCCTCGACATTCTGGTTCCCGTGGCGAAAAGCCCGAACCGTTTCGAGCTCAACGCGCAGATCCACGACTTCCTCGCTTACCTGCGCCGTGAGCACCGTCTGGGCCTGTGCCTGGAGATCGAAGCCTATCTGCGCCACCTCGAACGCCTTGCCGGTTACATCCAGGACGCCTTCGACATCCGCGACGGCCACGACCTGGCGCGTCAATTGCGCCTGCTCGACATGCGTGTGCGCGATGTACTGAAGAAGCTCGCGAACGACGAACAGGCCCTGGTGGCCGTCGCCGAACGCGCCAAAACCAGCGACCGGCAAATCCCGCTGCGTCAGCGTTACGCCGAAGTGCTGGCGACCTGGGACGAATACGTCGAGCCGATGATTCAGTTGGTGAACGCTGACGGCGCCTTCGAGCAAGGCGTGCGCAAGGTCGAAAACGTCCTGCTGAAGATGCTCACCGAACAGCAGCGCCTCGGCCATCTGGTCGATGACGACATGCTGCTGCGCACCCACGCGCGCATCCTCGAAATGCAGACCAGCGCCCAGCTGACCCTGCGCCACGCCCGCGAATTGTTGCTGCCGCTGCGTGAAGAAGCGCGCCGCCACAACGCCGTGACCCGTGGCGCGGCGCTGGCCTTGTCGGCCATCCGTCGCAAAGGCATCGATGCGGTGCCACAAGCCGCGATGCCGATGTTCACCCGACCGCAAAGCACCTTCCTCGGCAGCGCCAGTCAGGTTGAAGCCTACGTGTATGCGCTGGCGCGTTTCGAGCCAAAACCGGCGCGCTTCCCCAAGGCCCACAAGACCCAGAAAGGCGAAGCCCCGCGCGCGCCGCGCACCGTTCGCGAAATGCTCGAGCGCTGCGAAGACGCCCTGCCAATGCCGGATCTGATGACCTGGCTGCTGGAGCAAGAACCGGACGGCGCCACCGACGAATTGCTTTATTGGTTCTCGCGCCTGTCGCGGGAAAAACGCTTCAAACGCGAGCGTCTGGAACGTCGCGATTACCACACTCACGAGCACCAGGTCAGCCTGCGCTCCTTCGCCCTGCTCTCGGCCGGCGACAGCGCCGCCGAGAATTCTGCGAGCACTCCACATGCATCTTGATCTATCCGAACTGTCCCAACTGGCGCCGATCTTTCGCGAGCTGTTCAAGGGTTACCACGTCAGCCGCCGCGACCCGGAGCTGTACGCGCAACTGTCGAACTTCCAAGACCAGTACCGCACGCTATTCAGGGCGCTGGGCTATGAGTTGGTCTGCGACACCCGTGGTTTCTACTACTTCGTGCCGGATCTGGCCGCTGCGGCAGTGAACAAGACCGCACAACGCCTGGCGCTGTTCACCTTCATCCTCGTCGAGCATCTGGCCGACCAGGGCCGCGATCCGGTCGCGGTGCTCGATGGTGGCAGCCTCGGCCGCGATGAATTGCCATCGCTGCTGGAGAAATACCGCGACTTGTTTATCCAGGCCGAAGTGCAGACCGTCGAAGAACTCGAAGAAAAAATCATGCGCCGCATGACCCAACTCGGTTTCGCCGGCGAAGAAAATGGCATCTACCGTTTCCTGCCGCCGATGCACCGTTTCCTCGATGTCTGCCTGTCGGTTCAACAAGACCGCGACCTGGCAGCCAGCCTGCACAGCGTGTTGCCGTTGCCGGTTCCAGTGCTGATCGATGACGACAGCGACGAAAAACTTTTGGAAACCGATGACCCGCTCGATCTGAGCGACTTCGCTGAAGAAAGCGAAGAAGACGCCATGGCCCGTGCCATCGCCGAAGAACAGGAGACCGACGCATGAGCAAGGAACGCTACGGCATTCGCCGCTTTGCCCTTTTGAACACCGCCGGTTACAGCCTGGGCCTGTTTCCGCTGGAAGAACCGTTGTCGGTCTACGGCGCGAACAACCTCGGTAAATCCGCGTCGATCAACGCCTTGCAGTTCCCGATTCTGGCTCGCATGTCGGACATGAGTTTCGGCAAATACAGCCTGGAACAATCCCGTCGTTTCTATTTCGCCTCGGACACCAGTTACATTCTGGTCGAAGTCTCGCTGCCTCACGGTCCGCATGTGATCGGTGTGGTCGGTCGCGGCCCGGGCGGTGGATTTGGTCACCAGTTCTTTGCCTATGCCGGCAAACTGGACCTGGCCCATTACCAGAAGAACGACACCTGCCTGCGGCAGAAAGAGCTGTTCACCAACCTTGAGCGCGAAGGCCTGAAAGCCTACGAGCTCAAGCCGGATGAACTGCGCCGCTTGCTGGTCGGCGGTCACACTTCGATTCCGCTGGACCTGACGCTGATCCCGCTGCGCTCCACCAGCGAGCAGAGCCTGAAGACTTTCCGCGCGCTGTTCATCAACCTGCTGCACATGCGCGAAATCACCGCGGCCAAGCTCAAGCAATTGTTCCTCGATGCCTTCGAACACAGCCTGCGTTCCGGCAGTGTCGATTACATCGCCGCGTGCGAAGAAGCGTTCCGCGATGTACGCCGCATGGAGCAGGACTACAACTCGCTGGTCACTGCCGGCCCATTGGTTGAGGCGCTCGCAGCCGGCGTAACCCAGCGCAATATCCTGCGCGGCAAATTGCACCGCATTTCGCCGCTGCTCGACTCCCTGCTCGGCACTTGGTCGGACTACGCCAGTGCGCGCAAGGAAGAGCTGACGATTCAGGCCGAGCACTACCGCAACGAGCAGGACGCCCTGCAAAACGATCAGCGCGGCGGCACTCAGGAATTGATGCGCCTGGAGCGGGAGATCACCGGCATCCAGCGCTGGCTCGGCGAACTGTCCGCGCTGAAGAATCGCTTCGCTTTGGTCGATGACGTCAAAGTGCTGGAGCAGCAACTGCTCGCGGCCAAGGACGCGCACGATGAACTGGCCGGTGCATTGGCCCAGTCGCGACAGTTCTCGGCCGAAGACCTTGAAGAACGTCTGCGGGACCTGGAAAAACGCCTTAAATCGGTGAAGCAGCAACTCGATCACGCCGACAACAACAGCTACGCCCGTCTGCGCGAAGAGTTCTCGCAGCAGGACGTCGAGCGCCTGATGCGCCTGTTCAACAGCGCGCTGTTCAGCCTGCCGCTGGGTGAGCACGGGATTACGCTGGACGAGGACGGTCAGTGGGTCAAATCCCTGGAGCTGATCCTCGACGGCTTCAAAGGTGAGCGTTTTGAAGTGCCGGGGCTGGCCATCGACATCTCGCACATCGAGCCGCCCGCCCTGCAAGCCCTGGCTGACCGCGCCGCGTTGCGTGATCAGAAAGAGCGACTGGAGAAAGAGCTCAAGCAACTGAAAACCCAGGCTGCCGTGGTCGCTGACCGCGCGGCGAGCAAGACCCAGACCGAAGCGCTGTACCAGCAAGTGCTGGATGCGCAGAAAGCCCTGGAAGATTTCCGTCGCGCGCAAACCTTGAGCGCCGAGGAAGGCGACAAGCTGGAGCAACTGGCGCAGATGGAAGCGGCGCAGGACGAATTGAAGCGTTCGAGCGATGCCTTCACCGAGCGCGTCCAGCAACTGTCGGCCAAGCTGCAACTGGTCGGCCGGCAGATCGGCGACATGGAAGCCAAGCAACGCACCCTCGACGACGCCTTGCGCCGCCGTCAGCTGTTGCCCGCAGACCTGCCGTTCGGTACGCCGTTCATGGACCCGATCGACGATTCAATGGACAACCTGTTGCCACTGCTCAACGACTATCAGGACAGCTGGCAGGGTTTGCAGCGCAGCGATGGCCAGATCGAGGCGCTTTACGCGCAAGTCCGTCTCAAGGGCGTGGCCAAGTTCGACAGCGAAGACGATATGGAGCGTCGCCTGCAACTGCTGATCAACGCTTACGCACACCGCACCGAAGAAGCGCTGACCCTCGGCAAGGCGCGTCGTGCAGCGGTGACCGACATCGCTCGGACCCTGCGCAACATCCGCAGCGACTACGACAGCCTTGAGCACCAATTGGCGCTGTTCAACCGCGAGATCAACAAGCGTCAGGTGTCCAACCTGCAGAGCTTCCGCATCGTGCTCGCGCCGAACAAGGAAGCGCTCAAGCACATCGACCAGATCATCCACAGCGCCGGCCAGTACGAAGAAGGCGAAACCCTCTCCGTGTTCGACCTGAGCCAAAGCGCCGATCAGGACAACAAGAACGAAGAAGCCAAGGAGTATCTGGCGCGGTTGGTGGCGGCGAACCACAACCAGCTCGGCCTCAAGGACTTGTTCGAACTGGCCTTCGAGATCACCAAGGTCAATGGTCAACCGGTTATCCACACCGACATCGACGGCGCAGCCTCCAACGGCACCACAATGACCATCAAGGCGCTGACCAACATGTACTTGTTGCTGCACTTGATGGACCGCGACCAGGCCGGTCGCGTGCGCCTGCCGTACTACCTCGACGAAGCGGCAGACATCGACGAGAAGAACCAGGCAGCGTTGCTGGAAACCAGCCTGCAACTGGGTTTCGTGCCGATCCTGGCGAGTGTGAAGCCGCAGGTCTGCGCCAGTGTGGCGATTGACCTGGAAGGTGGCAGCGGGCCGAACGGAATCTACATTGATGAGGCGGACTGGAAGTACATTCGTCGCCATGATGAGGTGAAGGCTGTGGTTAGCGTTGAAGCGGATGAGCCGGAGCTGGATGCGGTCTGATTTTGCGTTAAATCGAAGGCGATAAAAAAGGCCGCGATCCAATGGATTGCGGCCTTTTTCATTGTGTGGGATTTGTAGTGAACTTCAGCGCCTCTTCGCGGGCAAGCCCGCTCCCACAGTGATCGCTGTTGTACACAACATCTGTGTTTAACACACAACCCTGTGGGAGCGGGCTTGCTCGCGAAGGCGTCATCCCTGACGCCGATGGACTATTTGCCGAGTGAAATCTTCGGCGCCCAGGTCAGCCATTCATCTTCAAACTTGTCGAACAGCGGGAAGGTTTGCTCAGGCCGCGCCGGACTGCCCATGCGATCACCCTCCGGCGTGGCGAAGGCGATGCCGCCCTGAATCAGCGTTTCCAACGATTCAGTACGGACCGTCGCACCTTTGAACAAGCCGTAGTCGAACCCGAAACCACTGGTGTTCCAGAAACGCGTGCCGCTGCGTACCAACGGCGCGTACTTCGGCTCGATCAGAATGTGCACCAACACACGGTCAGCGGTCTGACCCAATTCATAGCCTGTCACTTTGCCCACGGTGACCTCGCGGTACGTCACTGGCACACCGGTTTTCAGTGAACCACGGCGAGCGGCGCTCAGGACCAGACTCAAGCCGGCCTCTTGTTTGGCCGACTCCGGTGGCGTGGTCAGGGCGACGAAATTCTTCTGGGGGCCGAGGTTCTTCGCTGCCGGCTGCACTTCGATGTATTGGCCAGTTACCAGCGTTTCCAGGTTGGAGGTCTTGATCAGGCCCAGCTCAGGCTTGACCACCCAGAACTGCGTGCCGACCCTGGCAATACGCTCCGGCACTTCGGTGATTCGGGCGGTGAGCATCACCGATTGCAGGTCATCGCTCAGGTCGACATCTTCGATCTTGCCGACATCCAGGCCTTTGAATCTCACGGGAGTACCGCTGCGCAAGCCATCGGCACGATCGACCTTGATCGTGACCACGGTGCCTTTCTGATTGGCCTCTTCATGGTTGGCGAACAGGCGGAAACGTGGAATGCGCTTCTGCAACGGCGCCTTGGCTTCCGGGGTTTCGAAGGCAATGCCGCCGGCCATCAGGCTTTGCAGCGACTCGCTTTTGACCTGGATTCCGCCGGTCAAGCCGCCCGTGAGCGTGATGCCGCTGGCATTCCAGAAGCGTGTCGAGGCATTGACCAGACCTTCGTATTCTTTCTCGATGTGCACACCAATCACCAATTGCTTTTTGGTGCGTGAGAACTGATAACTTTGGACCGAACCGACCTTGACCTGCTTGTAGAGAATCGGGCTGCCGACCTCCAGTGAGCCGAGGTTTTCGGTGAACAGCACCAGGTGCAGTCCGGGTGCACGCAAGTCGAGCGGTGGTGGCTTCGGCCGTGCCACAAACTCGCGCTGCGGTGCGGCGCCCTTGTCTCCTGGACGCACGGCGATGTAGTTGCCTTTGACCAACGCTTCGAGACCGGTGATACCGGCCAGCGAAATCGACGGTTTGACCACCCAGAACTGGGTGCCTTCAACCAGATAGTCTTCAGCCAGAGGGTCGAGGGTCAATTCGGCGGTGGCACTGGATAGATCTGGATCGATCTTGAGCGCTTTCAGATTGCCGACCTGAATGCCTTTATACATAACCGGTGTGCGACCGGCCTGCATTCCTTCGAAGTCGCTGAGTTTGACCTTGACCCGAATACCGGCGGCGGCGGCATCGAAATCTTCGTAGAGACGGAATGGCAGGCTCGGATCGGTGGGCGGGCTGTCCTTGCGGTTCTCCGGCGTGGCGAAGGCAATACCGCCGGCAACAATGCTGGCCAGAGACTCGCTGCGCACTTTTACACCGGACAGGTTGGCGTCGATGCTGATGCCGCTGGCGTTCCAGAAACGTGTGTGTTTGCGCACCAGATTGGCGTAGGTAGGCTCAATGAACACTTTGAGCTCGACTGTGCTTTGGTCTTCCGAAAGCAAGTAGCTTTTGACCTGGCCGACCTTGATCTGCTTGTAGAACACTGGGCTGCCGCGATTCAGTGAGCCGAGACGATCAGCCTTGATGGTGAGGTGCAGACCGGGCTGAGAGTCCGAGAGAGGTGGCTCTTCAGCCAGAGCCTTGAACTTGCGGGTAGGCTCGCCCTCGCCGGGGCTGATGGCCACGTAGTTGCCGGACACCAGCGTTTCCAGTCCGGTGATACCGGCCAGCGTCACGCTCGGCTTGACCAGCCAGAAACGGGTGCTGGTCCTGAGGTATTGCTCCACGTCCTTATTCATCTCCACGGTGGCGATCACCCCCTTGGAGCTGCCTTCGTCATCGAGTTTAAGGGTTTTCACCTTGCCGACTGACATGCCCTTGTAGACGACTTCAGTCTTGTTGGCCTGAATACCTTCACCGCTTTCGAAACGCACCTGTATCTCGATACCGGTTTCGCTGTAGGCACGCCAGCCGAGCCAGCCGCCAATGATCAGAGCGATCAGGGGCAGCACCCAGATGGCAGACCAGTTCGAGGCCGGTCGGGTTTTAGCTATAGGCAAATCAGTCATGGTCGTCGTCCGACTCCGTGTTATCCCAAATCAGTCGGGGATCGAAAGTAACTGCGGCAAGCATCGTGAGAATCACCACACTGGCGAAAGCGATGGCGCCAAGATTGGCTTCGACGCTGGCAAGCCGTCCAAAATTCACAACCGCCACGAGGATGGCGATTACAAAGATGTCCAGCATCGACCAGCGGCCGATGAACTCGATAAAGCGGTACATCCAGATTCGTTGGCGTGCCGAGAGTGGCTGGCGGCGTTGTACTGAAAACAACAGCAGCGCGATGCCCACCAGCTTGAACGTGGGTACCAGAATACTGGCGATAAAAACCACGGCAGCGATGGGAATCATTCCATGCTGAACCAGCTGGATAACGCCCGACATGAT
Organism: Pseudomonas sp. LBUM1669; assembly: GCF_059695705.1. Lineage (NCBI taxonomy): Bacteria > Pseudomonadati > Pseudomonadota > Gammaproteobacteria > Pseudomonadales > Pseudomonadaceae > Pseudomonas > Pseudomonas sp. LBUM1669. Next base: position 5,393,234 of record NZ_CP166784.1, read on the forward strand.
GGTACTGGGATCGCCCTGCCCTAATGAGCTGACAGTCATGATCGGCAGCACGTTGGCCGGAATGTAGAGAATCGCTGCGGTGACCAGCAGTGCCCAGGTCCGCATGACACTGTTCGGGCGGCGGGCGTGCACCAGCGCACCGCAACGGGTGCAGGTTTGCTCGTCGGTGTCGGCTTCCTGCTTGTTCAATTCATGGCATTCGGTGCAAATCAGAATGCCTGCATCAATCGCCCGCATGGGCATCCTCTCCTGACAAAGCCTGCCAGATCTGATGAGGCGACATCACAACCTCAAGCCAGACCTGGACCAACAACAAACTGATAAAGCACGCCAAACCAAGACCTACGGTAATGGCTGCCATATCTGCCAGTTTTACGATCGCCACCAGTACGCCCATGAGGTAAACCTCGAGCATCCCCCAGTCCCTTAGATGGTGATAAATACGGTAGAGCAGCAAACCGTAGCTGCGTCCGATATCAAACCGGATGCTCAACAGCACGGCCAATTGGCAGAGCAGCTTGAGCAAGGGGATTCCCATGCTGCACAGGAACACAATCACCGAGACGCCTTGCATGCCGGTATCGAACAGACCGACAACGCCGGTCCAGACAGTGTCTTGCGACGATTGCCCGAGTAGATTGAGCTGCATGATGGGTAAAAAGTTCGCCGGGATATACAACAACAGCGCGGCGATGACCAACGCGAGACTGCGCTGCACCACGTTGTGCCGATGGGCGTAGAGCTCGTAACCGCATCGCGGGCACAGGGCTTTCTCGCCATGGGCGAGCTCGGGCTTGCGCATCAGCAAGTCACACTCATGGCACGCCACCAAGTCGTCCAGCGGTAATTCTGACAGCCCGGGGGCGTCAACCGGATCTGGCATAAAGGCTCTGGCCTCCGAAAAAGTTGGACCTATTCTAGTGTCATGAGTCGAAAATAACTGTGCAAAATTGTGTTGTGATCGGAGGAGTACTTTCCTGCGAACAAAACAAAACCCCTACCTGCATACGCAGATAGGGGTTTCGGAATTTAATCTTGACGATGACCTACTCTCACATGGGGAAACCCCACACTACCATCGGCGATGCATCGTTTCACTGCTGAGTTCGGGATGGGATCAGGTGGTTCCAATGCTCTATGGTCGTCAAGAAATTCGGTAGCCAGGTCGTTCTCCTTACGGATTACGCTCCAGCGAATGGGTATGTGATAGATCTCGGTGTTTTGTGAGTCTTTCGAACTTTCGGTTCGTTTCGTCTTCACACACCGCAATCTGGTGCTCTTTCGCTTTTCAGCTCAAAGCTTGCAAATTGCTTGGGTGTTATATGGTCAAGCCTCACGGGCAATTAGTATTGGTTAGCTCAACGCCTCACAGCGCTTACACACCCAACCTATCAACGTCGTAGTCTTCGACGGCCCTTCAGGGGACTCAAGGTCCCAGTGAGATCTCATCTTGAGGCTAGTTTCCCGCTTAGATGCTTTCAGCGGTTATCTATTCCGAACATAGCTACCCGGCAATGCCACTGGCGTGACAACCGGAACACCAGAGGTTCGTCCACTCCGGTCCTCTCGTACTAGGAGCAGCCCCTCTCAAATCTCAAACGTCCACGGCAGATAGGGACCGAACTGTCTCACGACGTTCTAAACCCAGCTCGCGTACCACTTTAAATGGCGAACAGCCATACCCTTGGGACCGGCTTCAGCCCCAGGATGTGATGAGCCGACATCGAGGTGCCAAACACCGCCGTCGATATGAACTCTTGGGCGGTA
>NZ_CP166784.1:5400000-6443022 GCF_059695705.1 Pseudomonas sp. LBUM1669
GGGCGAATTATAGACTTCCAGAATCTGCCGTCAACACCTATTTATGCTTTTCTTGCAGAAGGTGCCTTTTTAGCGATTAAACGCGGGATTCGACGGGCCACAGGCGGAATGCGCAACACTAACAGCAGCGCACCTACAGAAGCATAGATAGCCCATTCCTTAAGATCGGCACGAACGATCCACAACATATGCAGTAATCCAAGCCCGAGAATGACATACGCCAACCGATGCAGCTTCTTCCAACGAACACCCAGCCGTCGCTGACTGTAACGATTAGAAGTGACCGCCAATGCCAACAAACAGAGAAAACCCAACGCCCCGACAATGATGTACGGCCGCTTGCGCAACTCGACACCCAGCTGCGACCAATCAAATCCAAGAATGAACGCCGTGTAGCCGCTCAGATGCAGAACCACATAAGCGAAACACCACAACCCCAGCTGCCGGCGCACGGCAATCCACCCCGCCCAACCGGTGAGCTTCTGCAGAGGCGTCATGCTTAACGTTATTAGCAGCAGGATAAGCGTTCCCAGCCCCAACCGGTCAACCAGCACCTTGCCCGGATCGGGGCCCAACACATCCTGCCAGGCCTGATACAACCAAAGCAGCGGCCAGACCGCCGCCGCTATAAAGACGCCAATTCGCCAAAACGGATAACGCATCAGTAGTTCTTCCGCAGATCGAGCCCTGTATAGAGAGAAGCGACTTCATCCGAGTAGCCGTTGAACATTTGCGTGTCCCGAACATTGGGCTTGAACAGGCCGCTCGGCAAACGACGCTCCCGCGCCTGAGTCCAGCGCGGGTGATCGACTGTAGGGTTCACGTTGGCATAGAAGCCGTATTCATCCGCGGCAATGCTCTGCCAGGTGGTTTTCGGCTGTTCGCTGACCAGACTGATCCGCACGATGGATTTGACGCTCTTGAAGCCATACTTCCAAGGCACCACCAAACGCAGAGGCGCCCCGTTCTGATTCGGTAGTTCACGCCCATACATGCCCACCGCAAGAATGGCCAACGGATTCATCGCCTCATCCAGACGCAAACCCTCTACATAGGGCCACTCGATCAAGGCAAAACCAGAGCGCTGCCCAGGCATGCTCTTGGGATCTTGCAGCGTTTCGAAGCGGATGAACTTGGCCTTCGACGTCGGCTCGACCTCCTTCAGCAACGCCGAGAGAGGAAAACCAATCCAGGGAATGACCATCGACCAAGCCTCAACACAGCGAAGACGATAGATCCGTTCCTCCAACTGATAGGGCTTCATGAAGTCTTCGAGCGCATACCGCCCCGGCTTACCCACCTCTCCATCCACCACTACGGTCCAAGGCTCAGTCTTCAACGAACTGGCATTGGCGGCAGGGTCGCCTTTATCAGTGCCGAACTCGTAGAAGTTGTTGTAGTGGGTCGCATCCTTGAATGGCGTGATCGCCTCATCCTTGACGTTGACTGCCCCCCATTTAGTAGAAGGAAGCTTTTCGGCAAACCAGGATGGCGCCTTGCCAGGTTCGACATCTGCGTAACGAGCGGCTTCGTCAGCACTGGCCCAGCGCGGCAGACTGCTCACCGCCAGACCGGCAACGGCTGCACCCAGCAGATTGCGTCGAGAAAGGTAGAAGGATTCAGGCGTGACATCCGACTCATGGCAGTCAGACGCTTTGGGGACTTTGATCAGCATGGCAACTCCGCAGCATTGGAGGACAGATGCACCAATAGACTGCGGAGTATGAGGGAAATTACATCACTCGGCGTTTTTGTGCCGACGAAGATGCAACAGGTATTGCACCGGACCAGACGCCGCGTAAGCGAGGAAAACCAGCAGCAGAATGCGCGGCGGATCACTGAAGACCACGGCAAACACCAGCACTACCGCGAGGATCGCGACAAAAGGTACGCGACCCTTCAAGTCCAACTCCTTGAAGCTGTTGTACTTGATGTTGCTGACCATCAGCATGCCGGCGGCGGCCACCATCAGCGCAACCAGGAACGACATCTTGGACCCCTGAATGCCGTAGTCGCTGAACGCCCAGACAATCCCTGCCACCACACCTGCAGCCGCCGGGCTGGCGAGACCGATGAAGTAGCGTTTGTCCGCGGTGCCGACTTGCGTATTGAAGCGCGCCAGACGCAGCGCCGCACCCGCGACATAGATGAAGGCAACCATCCAGCCGACCTTGCCCATGTCGCCCAAAGCCCAGCCAAACGCCAGCAATGCCGGCGCGACACCAAAGGCGACCATGTCCGACAGCGAGTCGTACTCGGCGCCGAAGGCGCTCTGGGTATTGGTCATGCGGGCAACGCGACCATCGAGACCATCAAGGACCATGGCGACGAAAATCGCGATGGCGGCAAACGCGAAATACTTGCTCGCGCCAATCGAATCACCGGCACTCAAGGCGCTCTGGGCGCTCATCGAGTTGATGATGGAATAAAACCCTGCGAACAAGTTCGCGGTGGTGAACAGATTCGGCAGAAGATAGATACCACGATGCCGGACTTTACGACCTTCAGCGTCATGCCCTTCCTCGATGTGTTCATCGATGGGCAGCAGGCTTTCGGCGTCAGAAGCCTTGTTTGGCTCTTCGGGACGTTCGCTCATGGACATTACCTTGCAACGGGGTGGAAAGTTTCGACAGGTGTCTGGGACGACGGTTCGGCCACAAACGATGCAGCTTTATACCAGAACCGATCACCCAAACGAAAAAACGCGGCCTAAGCCGCGTTTTTCGTACAAGTGCGCGACTTAGTTTTTAGCTTTGTCGACGATCTTGTTGGCACCGATCCACGGCATCATGGAGCGAAGTTGCTCGCCGATGATTTCGATACCGTGAGCGGCATTGTTACGACGCTTGGCGGTCATCGAAGGATAGCCGGTCGCGCCTTCGCTGATGAACATCTTGGCGTATTCGCCGTCCTGAATACGTTTCAGGGCGTTGCGCATGGCCTGACGGGACTCGGCGTTGATCACTTCCGGACCGGTCACGTACTCGCCGTACTCAGCGTTGTTGGAGATCGAGTAGTTCATGTTGGCGATGCCGCCTTCGTACATGAGGTCAACGATCAGCTTCAGTTCGTGCAGGCATTCGAAGTAGGCCATTTCCGGCGCGTAGCCAGCTTCAACCAAGGTTTCGAAACCGGCTTTCACCAACTCAACGGTACCGCCGCACAGAACGGCTTGTTCGCCGAACAGGTCGGTTTCGGTCTCGTCCTTGAAAGTGGTTTCGATGATGCCGGTACGACCGCCACCGACGCCTGCGGCGTAGGACAGTGCAACGTTTTTGGCATTGCCCGAAGCATCCTGATAGATAGCGATCAGGTCAGGGATACCGCCGCCTTTGACGAACTCGGAACGCACGGTGTGGCCCGGTGCTTTCGGCGCGATCATGATCACGTCGAGGTCAGCGCGCGGAACAACCTGGTTGTAGTGGATCGCGAAGCCGTGGGAGAAGGCCAGAGTGGCGCCTTTCTTGATGTTCGGCTCGATTTCGTTCTTGTACAGGGCAGACTGGAACTCGTCCGGGGTCAGGATCATGACCAGGTCGGCAGCCGCAACAGCGGAAGCTACGTCGGTCACTTTCAGGCCGTGAGCTTCGGCTTTGGCAACAGTGGCCGAACCTTTGCGCAGACCGACAGTAACGTCAACGCCGGAGTCTTTCAGGTTGCACGCTTGAGCATGGCCCTGGGAACCGTAACCGATGATGGCAACTTTCTTGCCCTGGATGATCGACAGGTCGCAGTCTTTTTCGTAATAAACTTTCATGAAATTCCCCTATATATCCGGGCCGTTCAGGCCGTTCGCTAATTTGGTTTAAATGCTGAGTACTTTGTCGCCGCGAGCGATACCGGTTACGCCGCTACGGACGGTTTCCAGGATCGAGGCGGTGCCAATGGACTGAATGAAGCTGTCGAGCTTGTCGCTGGTGCCGGTCAATTGAACGGTATACACGCTAGCGCTGACATCAACGATCTGCCCACGGTAAATATCGGTGGTGCGCTTGATCTCGGCGCGTTGGGCGCCGGTGGCCTTGACCTTGACCAGCATCAGTTCGCGCTCGATGTGAGCACTTTCCGACAGGTCGACCAGCTTGACCACTTCGATCAGCTTGTTCAGGTTCTTGGTGATCTGCTCGATGACCTCATCGTGGCCAACGGTGGTCAGCGTCAGACGCGACAAAGTCGGGTCTTCGGTTGGCGCCACGGTCAGGCTTTCGATGTTGTAGTTGCGCTGCGAGAACAGGCCGACTACACGAGACAGAGCGCCAGGTTCGTTTTCCAGAAGCAAGGAAATAATGTGCCGCATGATTAAGTACGCTCCGTCTTGCTCAGCCACATATCGCGCATGGAGCCGTCTTTGATCTGCATCGGGTAGACGTGCTCGCTGGTGTCGACCGAAACATCGATGATCACCAGGCGATCTTTCATGGCGAACGCCTCTTCCATCTTCGTCTTCAAATCTTTCGATTCGGTGATGCGCACGCCGACGTGACCATAAGCCTCAGCCAACTTGACGAAGTCAGGCAGCGACTCCATGTAAGAGTGCGAGTGACGGCTACCGTAGCTCATGTCTTGCCACTGGCGAACCATACCCAGAACGCCGTTGTTCAGGATGACGATTTTGACCGGCAAGCCATATTGCAGGCAGGTGGACAGTTCCTGAATGTTCATCTGGATACTGCCCTCGCCCGTTACGCAGGCGACGTCGGCATCCGGAAAGCTCAACTTGATGCCCATGGCCGCCGGGAAACCGAAGCCCATGGTGCCCAGGCCACCGGAGTTGATCCAGCGGTTTGGCTTGTTGAACTTGTAATACTGCGCCGCGAACATTTGGTGCTGACCCACATCGGAGGCAACAAAGGCATCGCCCTTGGTTACTTCGCACAGGGTTTCGATCACGGTCTGCGGCTTGATGACGCTGCCGTCGCCCTTGTCGTACGGGAACAGGCCGCGATCACCGCGCCATTCATCAACTTGCTTCCACCAACTGGCAACAGACTCCTTGTTCGGGGTCTCGCCGATTTCCTTGAGGATCGCGACCATTTCGGTCAGGACACTTTCCACCGGACCAACGATAGGCACGTCGGCCTTGATGGTCTTGGAGATCGACGCCGGGTCGATGTCGATGTGAATGATCTTGGCGTTCGGGCAGAACTTCGCCGGGCCGTTGATCACGCGGTCATCGAAACGCGCACCGACCGCGAGGATCACGTCGGCATGGTGCATCGCCAAGTTAGCCGTGTAGCTGCCGTGCATGCCGAGCATGCCGATGAACTGACGGTCGGTGCCAGGGTAGGCACCCAGGCCCATCAGCGTATTGGTCACCGGCAGGTTGAGCATCTTCGCCAACTCGGTCAGCGGCGCGGAGCCACCACCGAGAATCACGCCGCCACCCGCATACATCACAGGGCGCTTGGCCGCCAGGAGCATTTCGGCTGCCTTGCGGATTTGTCCGGAGTGACCGCGAACGGCTGGGCTGTAGGAACGCAGCTTGGCTTTTTTCGGGAAGATGTATTCGAACTTCTCGGCCGGGTTGGTCATGTCTTTCGGGATATCGACAACGACCGGACCAGGACGACCGGATTGCGCCAGGTAGAACGCTTTCTTCATGATTTCCGGGATTTCCGACGCGTGCTTGATCATGAAGCTGTGCTTCACGATCGGCCGGGAGATACCGATCATGTCGGTTTCCTGGAACGCATCGGTGCCCACCATGGTGCTAGGCACCTGGCCGGAAATGACCACCATCGGAATGGAGTCCATGTAGGCCGTGGCAATACCCGTGATGGCGTTGGTTGCGCCCGGACCGGAGGTCACCAGTACCACACCGGCTTTACCGGTGGCACGAGCGTAGCCGTCAGCCATATGGGTCGCAGCCTGTTCGTGACGAACCAGAATGTGGGTCACTTCCGGTTCTTTGAACAGGGCATCGTAAACATGAAGAAGAGCACCACCCGGGTACCCGTAGATGTACTTGACGCCTTCGTCACGCAAAAAGCGGACGAGCATCTCACCGCCAGATAAAAGCTCCACGTTGTTCACCTCTAAAACGCCAGAATACCGCCCACATAAAAGGGGACGGGTCTTAATAGGTTTACTTCTCAGCAGAGCATGAGCGACGGTGGTCGCCGACTACGTCAGCACTGACTGAGCAAGTATTGGGATCGTCCCAAGTGTTGCGGGCCTTTCCCACCCAGCGCGAGGTAACGCGTTGCGGGTGTAACAGGTCGGCGCGGATGTGCGCCTCATGATCTGCTGAGTGGGTCTGCTTCTGGCAGTCCCTCTACAGCGGACTTTGGATTCTTCTGTTTCGTCCTCTGCAAGTCAAGCCGTCTATGTGCTTTATTGAAGTAAGCACATGAGAAAGCAAGAAAAAACCGCTAAACCGCAACTGTGTTAGCTTCAATTGCGCAACTCTGGCAAGGAAATGGCATGCGAACGTTCTTCATGGTCACTTTGCTGATCAGCCCATTGTGTATGGCCGGTCAGATCTATAAATGGGTCGACGCCCAAGGCGTTACCCACTTCGACGCGCAACCGCCGCAAGGCCAGGAGGCCACCACCGTGGTGACGCCCTCCCCGCCTCCCGGAAAACCCGCCACACCAACGCGCAGCACGGCGATTGGCGATCAACAGGCCATCGACAACACAGTGAAAAAGAAGGTCGCCGAGCAGCAAGCCCAGCTAAATGTGTTCTGCGAGCAGGCGCGAACGAACCTGGCCCAACTGCAGAATAATCCGCGATTGCGGGAGAAGATCGACGGTGAGATGCGTCGCCTCGATGACGAGCAGCGTCAGGAACGCATCACCGAAGCACAAAAACAGATTGGGGATAACTGCCAGTAGGCACTGGCAGTCTCCGATTCAGCGAGAGGCGGTGATCAGCAGATCGAACTCTTTGAGCAAGACCTGCAAATAGCGATCCTTACCCTGAACATTGCGAGCGGCAAAGACCATCTCGGCCATCTCCTGAATGCCCGACGCGTTGGGCAGCGGCATATCCTGTTCGAGGATGACCTTCATCCGAGGCAGGAAAATCCATTGCAGCCACTGCTCGAAATCCAGCGTATCCACCGAAAACGGCTCGACGCTGGATAACGCTTGAGCGGAGGGCGAAACGTCGTCCCACCAGCCTTGAATCCGCAGCTCGCGTTCGATCAACAGCAGTTGCTCGGCAATCTTGGGGAAACGTGCGTCCATCACAGCGAAACCTTGGCCTTCTGACGGGCCAGTGCCGCACCTGCGGAATCACCCTGCTTCTCACGCGACTGGCCGATCAATTCCCACAGGCTGGCCTGAAGCGCCGGACGACCATTGGCGAACGTCAGGCCACGACGGGCGAACTGTTCAGCCTGTGCCGCATCGCCTTGGGCCATGCGCACCTGAGCCAGGCGATAAAGCACTTGCGGCTCACGTGGCGCAACACGCTGGGCGCGCTCAAGACTGGAGGACGCACCGTTGAGATCACCGCCGGCCTGTTGCTGCTGAGCAGTGGTCAACAGCGCCAGCACCGGACCGTCCAACTGCTCATCGGCAGACAAGCCACCGGAGCTCGCCGAAGGAATCCCGCTCGGCGTCGACGGCATGCTGTAGCTGCCCTGATTGATCGGTGCCGACTGTACCGGCGAGGTGTCTATCGGCCCGGGGGTAATCGGACCAGGCGTAATCGGACCGGTGCTGATCGGTGCCGACGCCACTGCGCCGCCACCAGGCACCATCACGACGACTCCAGTGTCACCTTGTGGAATCGCCTGAGGCTGGGCTTGCACAGGACGTTTAGACGTCGTCTGACGGAAACCGCCATTCGCCGAAACCCGTTCACTGTTCGAAACGGCGCTGCCGGAATCCACAACCGGGATCGAACCACGCTGTACGGTGGAGCAACCGCTGAGCAAAGCCACGGCGGTAATCGCTGGAATCAACCACTTGTTCACTTGAAACCCTCTTTGCTTAATTCAGCCAGCCCTTGACCCAATCCATCACCTTTTCGCCGGATGCAGGGCTTTCGCCACCGCAAGCGGCGCCGGGTGGCGGTTCGCTGCCGCGAATATACGGCATCTGCACGGCACCTGGGCAGCTGCCTTCGGAACCTTGCCCGGTACGCGAATCGACCCAGGCCTGAACAATGTTGTCCGGCTGCGGCATGTCCAGTGGCAGCGGATCGGCCTTGCGCATGAAACTGGTCCAGACCTGCAATGCACCGGTGGCACCGGTGAACGGGGTCTTGCCGTTGTCATCGCGCCCCAGCCACACCACCGCCAGCAAGTCCTGGCTGAAACCGGCGAACCAGCTGTCTCGCGAGTCGTTACTGGTACCGGTTTTACCCGCCAGGGTCAGGGTTTTCGGCAGCACGTTGTAAACCGAACTGCCGGTACCTTCACGCATGACCCGCTGCATGGCGCTCTGGATCAGGTAAATGGAGGCTGGGTCGAAACGCTGCTCAATCTGGAACGGATAACGCTTGAGTGGCTCGCCTTCGGCGGTCAGTACGCTACGAATCCCGCGCATCGGCGTATTGAAACCACCGTTGGCCAGCGTCTGGTACATGGTCGCCACTTCAATCGGCGTCAATCCACCGGCCCCCAGCAACATCGAAGGGAACGCCGGGAACTCGCGACTGACACCCAGGCGCGCCAATGTCTTCAGAACATTCGGGACGCCCACCGCCAACCCGAGACGCGCCGTCGACAGGTTGTAGGAATGGGCCAGGCCCTGGTACAGGAAAACCGTACCGTGGGAACGGCGATCGTAGTTCTGGGGTTTCCAGACCTGACCGTCCGCGCCTTTGACCGAGAAGTAGTCGTCCGACAGCCAACTGGTCAGCGTGTACTGGCTCGGTTTCTCAAGGGCTGTCAGATAAACCGCGGGCTTGATCAACGAACCGATCGGTCGCACCGCATCCAGCGCCCGGTTGAAGCCGGCAAAACTCGCCTGACGGCTGCCGATCATGGCCTGGACTTCACCGGTTTCCGGGTTGGTCACGACCATCGCCGCTTCGACCTCATCGGAACCTTTGCGCCCGGATAGACGCTTGAAGGTGTCGTTGACCGACGCCTCGGCTTTCATCTGCAGGATCGGGTCGAAACTGGTGAAGATCCGCAGGCCTTCTTCGGTCAAATCTTCGTCGCGGTAGTCTTCGCGCAATTGGCGTTTAACCAGATCGAGGAAGCCTGGGAAAGAACTGTCCGCCAGCTTGCCGCGAGTCGTCACACCCAGTGGCATATTCTTCGCCGCTGTGACCTGCTCAGCGGTGGCGACACCCTGCTGCTCAAGCACATCGAGCACCAGATTGCGCCGCTCCAGCGCCCGCTCCGGGTTGCGACGCGGATTGTAGTAAGACGGCCCCTTGACCATCCCCACCAGCATTGCGACTTGATGCAGTTTCAGCTCGGACAATGGCTGCCCGAAGAAGAACTGGCTGGCGAGACCGAAACCGTGCACCGCGCGCTGGCCATCCTGACCGACGAACACTTCATTGAGGTACGCCTCAAGAATTTCCCGTTTGTCGTAATGCAGCTCAAGCAGCATGGCCATCATGGCTTCGGTGAGTTTTCGGGTCAGGCTGCGTTCGCTGGTCAGGTAGAAATTCTTCACCAACTGCTGGGTCAGCGTACTGCCGCCCTGGGTCATCTTGCCGCCGGAGGTGTTGACGTAGACGGCGCGGGCAATCGACTTTGGCGACACGCCCCAGTGGTTATAGAAATCCCGGTCTTCCACGGCCACCAGGGTTTCCAGCAGATACGGCGGGACCTGATCGATTTTGATCAGAATGCGATCTTCGAGATTTTTCGGGTAAATCCCGCCGATCAGCAGCGGCTCCAGTCGCACGACAGAAAGCTTTGAACCGTTGGTCGCCGAAAGGTCGGCCACGTAATCGCCGGAGAAGCGCACGCGCACGGGTTGGGCTTTCTCCAGGCCTTCATAGAACTGGAAACCACGGGTATTCAGGTCGACGGTGTTGCCGTTGACCGCCGCAGCGCCGGGGCCGTTGCTCACGGCTTCTCGGCGATAACCCAAAGCGTCGAGCTCGGTAAGGAAGTCTTCCTTGCTCAGCTTCTGGCCAGTGAACAGCTCGAGCGGGCGTGCATACACCTTGGCCGGGATGGTCCAGCGCTTGCCGGAGAACTTCTCCTGGACCACGGCGTCGAGGTAAACCGCGAACCCGGCGAGCACCACGAGGCCGACCAGACTGAGTTTAAGGGCCCAGCCCAGCCAGGGGCTCAAGCCCCTGGAAGGTGGTTTTTTGGGGGTACGGGGGGATCGAGTACGAGTCATGGCGGCGGATTATACGCACTTTATTCATACTCAACAGGCGCCCTCCGAGGTTTGCGTCAGGCGGACTTGCAGCCATAATGGCGGCCGTGAATTTTCCCCAGACTATGAAGGATCGCCTGTGAGCCAGTCCCTGATCGCCGCCCTGCAAAACCCGGCCCTCTACCCGCATCCTGTCGACGGGTTCCAGGTCATCGAGACCCATATTTCCTGGGTCATTCTCACAGGCCCCTTTGCTTATAAAGTGAAGAAGCCAGTGAATTTCGGCTTCCTCGACTTCACCAGCCTCGACGCTCGCGAGCATTTCTGCGGCGAAGAGCTGCGCCTTAACCAGCGCCTGACCAACGATTTGTACCTGGAAGTGTTGCCGATCACCGGCAGCGAAGCTGCGCCACAACTGGGCGGCGAAGGTCCGCTTGTCGATTTCGCACTGAAAATGCGTCAATTCCCACAAAGCCAGCTGCTCAGCACCCTGCAAGCCAACGGCGAGTTGACCACTGCGCACATCGACGAGATGGCCGCGCAGATCGCCCAATTCCACCTCACTGCGCCGAAAGTGCCTGGCGAACACGAAGCCGGCACCCCGGACAGCGTGATGGCACCGGTACGCCAAAACTTCGAACAGATCCGCCCGTTCCTCAGCGACAAGGCCGATCTGCTGCAACTTGATGCGTTGCAAGCCTGGGCCGAAAGCAGCTTCGAACGCCTGAAGCCGCTGTTCGCCCAGCGCAAGGCTGAAGGCTTCATCCGCGAATGCCACGGCGACATCCACCTGGGCAACGCCACCGTGATCGACGGCAAGGTCGTGATCTTCGACTGCATCGAGTTCAACGAACCGTTCCGCTTCACCGACGTTTATGCCGACACCGGCTTCCTGGCCATGGACCTGGAAGATCGCGGCCTGAAGAGCCTGGCGCGCCGTTTCATCAGCCAGTATCTGGAACTGACCGGCGACTATCAGGGCCTTGAACTGCTGAACTTCTATAAAGCCTACCGCGCACTGGTTCGCGCCAAGGTCAGCTTGTTCAGCATGCCGGCCGAGGCCGACCCGGTGCAGCGCGCCACCACCCTGCGTCAGTACCGCAACTACGCCAACCTGGCAGAAAGCTACAGCACCATTCCTTCGCGGTTCATGGCGATTACCCACGGTGTTTCCGCTGTCGGCAAAAGCCACGTCGCCATGCGCCTGGTGGAAGCGCTGGGCGCCATTCGCCTGCGTTCGGATGTTGAGCGCAAGCGTCTGTTCGGCGAGCAAACGGTACCGAATGACCCGCAGGCCGGCATCTATAGTGCCGATGCGAGCGCCGCCACCTACAGCCGACTGCATGACATTGCCGCGGTCATCCTGCGCGCCGGGTTCCCGGTGGTCATCGATGCGACGTACCTCAAGCGCGAGCAGCGCGACGGCGCGGCGAAAATCGCCGAAGCCACCGGGGCACCGTTCCTGATCCTCGATTGCAATGCACCACAAGCCGTCATCGAGAGCTGGCTGGCCTTGCGTCAGGCAGACCAGAAGGACCCGTCCGACGCCAACCTCGCCGTTATCGCCGCCCAGCAAGCCAGCCGCGAAGCGCTGACACCTGCCGAGATTCTGTGCAGCAAACGCGTCCAGACCAATGAAAGCGGGACGCTCGATACCGTCGTTGCGCAGATTCGCCAGCGCATGCCGGGCCTGTAAAAACTATTTCAGCCGTGAAGCCATCGCCGGCTTCACGGCTGTCAAATAGTGGCACTATACTGGCGTCATAAAACCATCAGGTGATGCGACATGAGCCAGCCAAAACTTCTCGACACCCCGCTTTATGCCTTGCTGCACAAAGACGACATCGCAGGCTTCAATGCCGAGCGCGCCAGTCATGCCTCTGTCGACATGGTCGGCGGCGATTTCCGCGGCCTGGACCTGCGTGAGCTGAACGCCGATGGCGTCGATTTCACCGATGCCTATTTCCGCTCCGCCGATTTGCGCGGCATTGACTTCCGCGACGCCTGCCTGGAAGGCGCGAGCCTGGCTCACGCACAGATCTCCGGCGCCTACTTTCCGCCAGAACTGAGTGCTGACGAGATCCTGATGTCGATGAATTTCGGTACTCGCCTGCGTTATCGCACCCGCTAAAAACGACGTTCTACCTGACAAGTCCGGCGCCCCCGCTTCGCGCTGGACGCCGGATTTTTTGCCGGGAACCTTGCCCCCTCCGCGCCTCCTCCCCCTGCTCCCTCCGTCCTTCTCTCAGCTATTTGAGTCTTGCTCTTAGAAGCTTTTGCGTCGAAACCGACCAAACAATCACGCTTTTCCTACTGATGGCTACACTCCTGAGAAGCTCGCCCACGCACCGTTCGGCCGTCGCAAGGAGGCTTGATGAATGATGAACTGCAACACCTGAAAAATCTTGGCAAGACGTCGGCACAGTGGCTGCATGCCGTGGGCATCCACAGCGCGTCGGACTTGCGTCGCCTCGGGGCGGTGGATGCTTATCGAGCCGTGCGCACACGCGGGTTCCGGGCATCCAAGGTGTTGTTGTATGCGATCGAAGGCGCACTGATGGACGTGCATTGGAATGACATTCCAGCCGAACGCAAAGAAGCCTTGAACAAACAACTGGAAGCCATCTCATCCCGCCACAAGAATTGAACAGGCGTATTGCGCCTCAGGATTACCACCTGAGGCCCAACGATTACGGGGCTTCTCCGCCAGAAGACAGAGGTTTTCAAAGAAATCAAAAAACAGCGATTGACTTGGTAATGAGAATCGCTATGATTACCACAACTGGTCGCGAGACTGGTCGATATTTGAAAAGCCCTTGGTTCGGACTCTCAGATATCTCCTCATCAGGCTAATCACGGTTATTTGACCCGGCTCTTGCCGGGTCTTTTTTTGCCTGTGGAAAAGTCGTCCGTTTACTTCCCGAACTGCTTTCGCATTTGCGCACAGTAATCCTGGCCCGGCGTGGCAGGCGTGTACCAGACGTAATCAGCCATGGCCGGCGTGACCTCGCCCCCCTGCTCCGCCAGCATCAAAACCGTCGGTGCTTCAGGCTCGCCAAGATCGAGCACGTGGATCGGCACACCAACATCCTTGCGCGCGTGATAGGCGCCGGCAAACAGCAGCGAAGGCATCGGTGCCGACAGCAAGCGCTCGGCCATCCGTCGATCACGTTGCTGCTGGACCGCCAGCATCGCGGGCATTTGCGATGTGGGCAGCAGTCCGCAATGGGAGTCGTTGATCTGCGCCAGCAACTCATCCTTGACCGTCGGAGCATTGGAAAGCCGACCGTTTAATGTCGGCGGCTTGGCATAAACGGTACGGACTTCAAGACTGTCCAGGTTGGCCGCCAGCAGCGGGTAGGGTTGAGTCAGCACAAAGCGCACAATCGGCCCGTACAGATTCCAGTCCCACCCCGGCTGCCAGTTCAACGCGCCGGGAAGATCTGCGGGTAGCGTCGAGGCACGGCGAATGTCATCGACGCGCGATTGTTGATCCGGCGTGAGCATTTCTAGCAACAGACTGCCCTGGGGTCGACGTTCGCCCAACGCCTGTAGCAACCACAATTGCAGTTGATGGTGATCAGGATTGTCGTGCTGCTCGCCGACGATCAGCCGCGAAGGCCTGGCCAGCCGTTCGACCAACGCCTGGGGAGTCAGGACTTGGCCGCTGCGCAGGTCCTGAATCTCACCGACGACCGGAGGCGGTACCGAAACGTGCTGGCAGGCACTCAACAACACGACCGCCAGTAGCAAAATTCCTCGCATGCTCACCTCGATGTCATTCTCAGCGGGCGATGATCAGCGGATGACCACGCTCCGGATGCTGCTGCACCAGGACTTCCAGCCCGAACACCGCTTTGAGTGGTTCCGGGCGCAAGACGTGCTCTGGGGTATCCAGCGCCACGGGCCGCCCACCCTCGAGCAGTAACAGGCGATCACAATAGCGCGCCGCCAGGTTCAGATCATGCAGGATCACCAGCACCGCAGCGCCGTGATCGGCGAATTCGCGCACCGCTTGCAGGGTGGTGTGCTGGTGCAGCGGGTCGAGCATCGAGGTCGGTTCATCGAGCAACAGCGTCTGCCCCGCTTCGCCCGGCCAGAGCTGCGCCAGCACCCGAGCCAGATGTACCCGCTGACGCTCGCCCCCGGACAGCGCCAGATAGCTTCGGCCACTCAGGTGTCCCGCATCGGCAGCGTGCAAGGCGGCGGCGACGATCTCGTCATCCCGGACCCGCCCGCTTTGATAGGGCAAACGCCCCATGCCGACCACTTCTTCGACACGGAAGGCGAAGTCCAGGGTCGACACCTGCGGCAAGACCGCCAGTCGCTGGGCTCGCTGCGCGCCGGCCCAATGGCTCAACTCGCGCTCATCGAGCCAGACGCTGCCATGATCAGCCTTCAATTCGCCGCATAAGGCACCGAGCAAGGTGCTTTTGCCAGCACCGTTAGGGCCCAACACACCGAGCACTTCGCCTGGCTTGAGCTCAAGCGTGATGTCCGTCAGAACGATCTTTGCGCCTCGGCGGATTTGCAGGCTCTGGGTTCGCAACATCAGGCACGCCCTCTGAGCAGTAAATACAAAAAGAAAGGCGCACCGATGAAGGCCGTGACAATCCCGATCGGCAACTCTGCCGGCGCCAGAGCAAGCCGCGCCACCAGGTCGGCAAACAACAGAAGACTCGCACCCGCCAGCACCGAGGCCGGCAACAACACCCGATGATCAGGACCGGCCAGCAGGCGCACCAGATGCGGCACCACCAGACCGACAAAGCCGATCATTCCCGCTGCCGCCACGGCCGCGCCAACCCCCAGTGCAGTGCAGAACACCAATTCGCGCTTGAGCCCTTCGACGTCGATGCCCAGGTGACCGGCCTCCGATTCGCCCAGCAGCAACGCATTCAAGGCCTTGGCCCGGCGCGGCAACCAGAGCGCCACACCGGCGCTCACCAGCAGCAACGGCCAGAGCCGCGAATAGCTGGCGCCGTTGAGGCTGCCCAGGTTCCAGAACGTGAGTGTGCGCAAGGTCGCGTCGTCGGCCAGATAGGTGAACAAACCGACCGCTGAACCCGCCAATGCAGTTAGCGCAATACCGGCCAGCAGCATGGTCGCAACATTCGTCTGCCCATTGCGCCGACCCAGGCGATACACCAGCGCCGTCACACCCAACCCGCCGAGAAATGCGCACACCGACAACAGATAAGGTCCGAACGATTCAGGCAGACCGCCAAACACCGAACCACCGACAATCGCGATAGCGGCGCCCAACGCAGCACCGCTGGACACCCCGACCAACCCCGGATCAGCCAGAGGGTTACGAAACAATCCCTGCATCGCCACGCCGGACAATGCCAGCACGCCACCCACCGCCAGCCCCAACAAGGTTCGAGGCAGGCGGATTTGCCCGAGGATCAACTCGGCCTGCTCCAGTCCATCGGGGGCAATGGGCAGGCCGATCATGCGCAACGCCGCGCGCAGCGTATCGAATAAAGGCAGGCTGACCGGCCCCAGCGCCAACGACAACCAGATCGCCACTAAACACAGCACGCTCAGGCCAATGAACAACGCACGGGGTTTAACCAGAACGGTCATCGGGCCGTATTGCCGGGGAAGAAACCATCAGACAGCGTTTTCAACGCATCAGGCAACCGCGGCCCCAATCCACCTACCAACAAGGTCGGATCGAGCTCCATGACGCGCCCGTCCCTGGCCGCACGGGTCGAGGACAGAATCGGGTTTTCCTTGAACAACGCTGCTCGCGCGGCGTCGCCGGCCAGCGCTCGGTCAGAAAACACCAGCATGTCGGGGTCCAGACTGACCAGCGACTCAACAGAAAAGGGCTTGTAGCCAGTGTGCGTTGCCAGATTGTGCCCACCGGCCTGCTGGATCAGCCAATCGGCGGCGGTGTCTTTACCGGCGATGAGCGGCTTGCCGCCCGCATGGCCGAGCAGCAACAGCACGCCCGGCGATTTTTCCTTCAACTGCGCACGAGTGACCCGGACCTTCTGCTGCTCGAGTCGCTGCTGATAGGTCTGGAGCAATTGCGCAGCCCGGCCTTCAGCGCCGAGCAACTTGCCCAGATGCGCCAGGTTGCCCTGTAACGTCGGCAGATCGGGCTGGGCCGAGAACAGCTCGATCTGCACGCCCGCGCTACGAATCTGCGAAAGCACCGGCGGCGGCCCCATTTCTTCGGTGCCGACCAGAATCTGTGGGCGTAAGCTCAAGATGCCCTCCGCCGACAGTTGCCGCTGATAACCGATGCTCGGCAGCGCCTTCAGCGATTCCGGATGCTGACTGGTGGTATCGACACCGACCAGTTTCGACTCACCGCCCAGCGCGCTCACCCACTCCGACAGAGCGCCGCCGGCACTGACCCAACGCTGTGGCAACTCGGCCGCTGCGGAGTGGTGGCTGGCGAGGAGTCCGACACACAGCGCAGCAACGCGGGTACTCAGGCGCATAAACAGCTTCCTTTTAAGTTTTCCCAGGCATCGAGATGACAGGCCAAGTATCCTCGGCATCCGGCACCTGCACCCCACGGGCGAAGCGGCCATTTGATAATTGTTTGCATTTGAACGTCAAGCTCGGACATATCCGGTCACGAGCCGCCGGAATTGAGGATAGACATGAAGTTGATTTGCACAGGTGCCGAACTGGCTGACAACAGCAGTCGCGGATTCGACATCGACAGTCAGAAACTTTTTGCCGTGCGCCGGGGCGGCCAGGTGTACGTCTACATCAATCGCTGCCCGCACCGGGGTGTCGGACTGGAATGGAAACCCGACCAGTTTCTCGACCCCAGCAACAGCCTGATCCAGTGCGCCACCCACGGCGCACTGTTCCTGATCGAAGACGGCGAATGCGTCGCCGGCCCTTGTGCCGGGCAATCCCTCACCCCCGTTACCTGCCGCGAAGACGAACAAGGCATCTGGATCAGTCTTTAACCGTTCAGCAGCACCTCCAGACGTCGATCGACCACCATCTCTTCGTGGGTCAATCGCACGCCATAAGCCAGTACCTCGACTCCGCATGCCACCGCCTCACGCAATGCCGCTGCGTAGGCCGAATCGATCTCTTCTGCCGGACGCACCGTTTCAATGCCGGTCAGGTTGACGCAATACAACTGCACCGCACGAATCCCGTCCCGAGCCAGGTGAGCCAGTTCCCGCAAATGCTTGGCCCCCCGTTGTGTCACCGCATCGGGAAATGCGGCAACCGATGACCCGTCGAAGCCCAGGGTCACGCTTTTGACTTCCACATATGCCGGACCACCCGGGTAATCGAGACGGAAATCGATGCGGCTGCTTTCCTGCCCGTAGGCCACTTCGCGTTTCAACTCGGTAAAGCCGTTCAGTTCGGTAATCACGCCCGCCCGCAACGCCTCTTCGATCAACCCGTTGGCGCGCCCGGTGTTCACGCAAAACAACCGACCTTGCGGGGTTTCGCCGACTTCCCACGTGCCGGGCAATTTGCGTTTCGGGTCGTTGGAGCGGCTGAACCAGACCTGCCCGCCTTCCACCTGGCAATTGAGCATCGAGCCGGTGTTCGGGCAGTGGATGGTCAGCAATTCGCCGCCAACGGTTTCGATATCGGCGAGAAAACGCTTGTAACGACGGATCAGGCGACCTTCTTCGAGGGGAGGATGAAAACGCATCAGCCGTGCCAGCTCCGCAATCCACGCGCAATCCGTTCGACCGCTTCTTCCAGGCGCGGCAGGCTTTGGGTGTAGGCAAAACGCACGTGGTGCCCGGCCTGATAGCGCCCGAAGTCCAGGCCCGGGGTAATTGCCACATGCTCGGTTTCGAGGAAATGTCGGCAGAACGCGAAGGCATCGCCGCCGAACTTGCTGATATCGGCGTACAAGTAGAACGCCCCTTCCGGCTCGACGGCGATCCCGAAGCCCAGTTCTCGTAAAGCCGGCAACAGGAAATCCCGACGACGACCGAACTCGGCGCGGCGCTCTTCCAGAATGCTGATCGTGGCAGGTTCGAAGCAGGCCAGTGCGGCGTGCTGAGCCATGCTCGGGGCGCTGATGTAGAGGTTTTGCGCGAGCTTTTCCAGATCACCGACCGCCGCTTCAGGCGCGACCAGCCATCCCAGCCGCCAGCCGGTCATGCCGAAATACTTGGAAAAACTATTAAGGACGAAAGCGCTGTCATCGACTTCCAGAACACTGGCGGCATCGGTGCCATACGTCAGGCCATGGTAGATCTCGTCCACCACCAGATGACCGTGGCGCTCCTTGATCGCCGCCGACAAGCCCGCCAGTTCGTCGCGAGTCAGAATGGTCCCTGTCGGGTTGGCGGGCGAGGCCACCAAGGCGCCGACGCTGTCTTGGTCCCAATGACGCGCCACCAGGTCCGGCGTCAGCTGATAACGCACGTCCGGGCCGACCGGCACCAGTTGCGCAGCGCCTTCGACTAACCGCAGGAAATGCCGGTTGCAGGGATAACCCGGGTCCGCCAGCAGCCAGTGCTTGCCCGGGTCGACGAGCAAAGCGCTGGCCAGCAACAGGGCGCCGGACCCGCCGGGCGTGATCAGGATTCGCTGCGGGTCGATGTTCAACCCGTAACGTTGCTGATAAAAGCCCGAAATGGCCTCACGCAACTCGGGAATACCACGCGCCGCGGTGTAACGGGTCTTCCCCGCCGTCAGCGCTGCCTGGCCGGCCTGGATGATCGGTTCGGCGGTGGTGAAGTCCGGCTCGCCGATTTCCAGGTGGATCACATCGTGACCCGCGGCTTGCAGTTCATTGGCCCGCGCCAGCAGCGCCATCACATGGAAAGGTTCGATCGCGCGACTGCGGGCACTGTAGGACTGAGCCATTAGCCTTCCTTACAACGGAGAAAAGAATCGATTCTACCCAAGCGCCGGAACGAGCGAGAACCTAAAGCAGTCAGAGGCGTTATAACCTTGCCGTAAACGACTCAAGCGTGTACCGCAGGTTTGACTAAAATCAATAATTGATCAGGTCTCCAACGCCGCCAGACAGGGCTTTGCAATCATTTGCAAGCCCTTTGGGCCACTACCTCGACATCCGGGAGTAGCGCGGCCCGATTTGATCTGGTAAGTTCGCCCGCTTGCAGCCGCAGGGCCGGCAGGTGTCGGTGATGGAGCAATCCTGCGCAATGGATTACAAGAGTAGAGGCGGTCCATTTCATGCCCACCCAAGCAAAGCAGCAAAACCAGTCGATCAGCGGCTTCGAACCCTACAAAGAAGTAAAGGGCGAGGAGTACATGGGCAAGCCCATGCGCGCTCACTTCACCAAGATCCTGAATAAGTGGAAACAGGACTTGATGCAGGAAGTCGACCGCACGGTTGATCACATGAAAGACGAAGCGGCCAACTTCCCTGACCCGGCCGACCGTGCCAGCCAGGAAGAAGAGTTCAGCCTTGAACTTCGTGCCCGCGACCGCGAGCGCAAGTTGATCAAGAAGATCGACAAGACGCTGCAGCTGATCGAAGACGAAGAATATGGCTGGTGCGAGTCCTGCGGCGTCGAGATCGGCGTCAAGCGACTGGAAGCCCGCCCTACCGCCGACATGTGCGTTGACTGCAAGACCCTGGCGGAAATCAAGGAAAAGCAAGTCGGCAAGTAATCTCGACTTGAACGAACAACGGAGCGTGCGAACGCTCCGTTTTTGTTTCTGATATTTGTTGCATCTTCGGCATTGCCTTCGCGAGCAAGCTTCACTCCTACAAAGGCTGGCGCGATCTTCTGTAGGAGCGAAGCTTGCTCGCGAAGGTGGCTTCAAGCCATGCTCGAAACGATTGGACAGCCTGACATCGCCTTATGACCGCCATCACCCCTTCCGCCTACATCGGGCGCTTCGCCCCCACGCCCAGTGGACATCTGCATTTCGGTTCGCTGGTCGCCGCACTGGCCTCGTACCTCGACGCGCGCTCGGTCGGTGGACGCTGGCTGATGCGCATGGAAGACCTCGATCCACCACGGGAAGAACCCGGCGCCCAGGCAGCTATCTTGAAAGCCCTGGAAAGTTACGGTTTTGAGTGGGATGGCGCGATGGTGCGCCAGAGCGAGCGGCATGATGCCTACGCCGAAGTCGTCAATCGCCTGTTTCATCAGGGGCTCGCTTACGCCTGCACCTGTTCGCGCAAACAATTGGAGCCGTATCACGGCATTTATCCGGGCCTGTGCCGCAATGCCGGTCACGGCACCGAAGACGCTGCGATTCGCTTACGCGTACCGGAACTGGAATACCACTTCATCGACCGCGTGCAAGGCGAGTACCGCCAGCACCTGGGTCGGGATGTCGGCGATTTCGTGATTCGCCGCCGCGACGGGCTCTACGCCTATCAACTGGCGGTGGTGCTGGACGATGCCTGGCAAGGCATCACCGATATCGTCCGTGGCGCTGATTTGCTGGATTCCACGCCGCGCCAGCTTTACCTGCAAGAACTGCTGGGCCTGCCGCAGCCGCGCTACTTGCATGTCCCGCTGATCACACAGCCTGACGGCAACAAGCTCGGCAAGTCCTACCGCTCGCCGCCACTGGCCGAAGACCAGGCAACGCCGCTATTGCTGCGCGCACTGCGCGCGCTGGGGCAAAACCCGGGGGCCGAACTGGCTTATGCCACGCCACGGGAAGTGTTGAACTGGGGCATCGTCCACTGGGATGCCATGAAGATCCCACGCACACTGACCCTGCCCGAAGCGCAACTACAGTGATCACACTTGCAGTGGCGCGCCCATCCGTTACCATCGCCGCACGTTTTCGGGCACGCGCATAAAAAAGAGAGGCCGGGATGTACATCTATCGCTTGGTCCTGCTCCTGGTAGTGGGGATTTACCTGTTCTCCCCGGCCATCATGGATTGGTGGATCGACGCCACTGGCGCCTGGTATCGCCCTTATCTGCTCTGGCTGATTCTGATCGTCGTGACCTTCATCCTGCAGAGCCAAAAAGATGCCGATGAGCTTTAGCCTGACCCAGATGATCCTGATCAGCGCCGCGTACCTGGCGGTGCTGTTCGGCGTCGCCTGGATCAGCGAACGGGGCACGATCCCCCGGGCGATCATTCGCCACCCGCTGACCTACACCCTGTCGCTGGGCGTGTATGCCAGTGCCTGGGCGTTTTACGGAACGGTGGGCCTGGCCTATCAGTACGGCTACGGTTTTCTGTCCAGTTACCTCGGGGTGTCCGGAGCGTTTTTGCTGGCGCCGGTGTTGCTGTACCCGATCCTGAAAATCACCCGCACCTATCAACTGTCGTCGCTGGCCGACTTGTTCGCGTTCCGTTTCCGCAGCACGTGGGCCGGAGCGCTGACCACGATTTTCATGCTGATCGGCGTGCTGCCATTGCTGGCGTTGCAGATCCAGGCGGTGGCCGACTCCATCGGCATCCTGACCCGCGAGCCGGTGCAGCATCGCGTGGCCCTGAGCTTTTGCGCGCTGATTACCCTGTTCACGATTTTCTTCGGTTCGCGCCACATCGCCACACGAGAGAAACACGAAGGCCTGGTGTTCGCGATTGCCTTTGAGTCGGTCATCAAGCTGATCGCCATTGGCGGTGTCGGCCTCTATGCCCTGTATGGCGTGTTCGACGGTCCGCAACAGCTGGAACTGTGGCTACTGCAAAACCAGACCGCCCTCGCCGCTTTGCACACACCCTTGCAGGAAGGCCCGTGGCGCACGCTGCTGCTGGTGTTCTTCGCCTCGGCGATTGTGATGCCGCACATGTACCACATGACCTTCACCGAGAATCTCAACCCGCGCTCGCTGGTCAGCGCCAGCTGGGGTTTGCCGTTGTTCCTGCTGTTGATGAGCCTGGCGGTGCCGCTGATTCTCTGGGCCGGACTGAAACTCGGCGCCACCACCAATCCGGAATACTTCACCCTCGGCATCGGCATCGCCGCCAACAGCAAAGCCCTGGCGTTGCTGGCGTATGTCGGCGGGTTGTCGGCAGCCAGCGGGCTGATCATCGTCACCACCCTGGCGCTGTCCGGGATGGCGCTGAACCATCTGGTGCTGCCGCTCTACCAACCGCCGGCCGAAGGCAATATCTATCGCTGGCTGAAGTGGACCCGCCGGGCGCTGATCGTTGCGATCATCATGGCCGGTTACGGTTTCTACCTGTTGCTGGGCGCCGAACAGGACCTGGCCAATCTCGGCATCGTCGCGTTTGTGGCCACGCTGCAATTTCTTCCAGGGGTCCTGTCTGTCCTGTATTGGCCGACCGCCAACCGCCGCGGCTTCATCGCCGGTTTGCTCGCAGGGATTCTGGTGTGGCTGGTGACCATGTTGTTGCCGCTGGTCGGCAACCTGCAGGGCTTCTACATTCCGCTGTTGAACATGATCTACGTGCTGGACGACACCAGTTGGCACATGGCCGCGATCGCGTCCCTCGCCGCCAACGTGCTGATGTTCACCCTGATCTCGCTGTTCACCAACGCCAGCCCCGAAGAGGCCAGCGCTGCCGAAGCCTGCGCCGTGGACAACGTGCGTCGCCCGCAACGCCGCGAATTGCACGCCGCCTCGCCTCAGGAATTCGCCACGCAACTGGCCAAGCCATTGGGCGCCAAGGCCGCGCAGAAAGAAGTCGAGCAAGCCCTGCGCGATCTCTATCTGCCATTCGACGAGCGCCGGCCATATGCCTTGCGCCGCTTACGCGACCGAATCGAAGCCAACCTCTCCGGCCTGATGGGCCCGAGCGTGGCGCAGGACATGGTCGAGACCTTCCTGCCGTACAAGGCCGGTGGCGAAAACTATGTCACCGAAGACATCCACTTCATCGAAAGCCGCCTCGAGGACTACCACTCGCGCCTCACCGGCCTTGCCGCCGAACTCGATGCCCTGCGCCGCTACCACCGCCAGACCTTGCAGGAATTGCCAATGGGCGTTTGCTCGCTGGCCAAGGATCAGGAAATCCTCATGTGGAACAAAGCCATGGAGGAGCTGACCGGGATTGCCGCGCAGCGAGTGGTCGGCTCGCGCCTGAGCACCATCGCCGATCCGTGGAAAGAATTGCTGCAGGGCTTCATCAATCTGCCGGACGAACATTTGCACAAACAGCACCTGGCCCTTGATGGCCAGACCCGCTGGCTGAACCTGCACAAAGCGGCGATCGATGAACCGCTCGCGCCGGGTAACAGTGGCCTGGTATTGCTGGTGGAAGACTTGACTGAAACCCAGATGCTCGAAGACAAACTGGTGCACTCCGAGCGCCTGGCCAGCATCGGGCGACTCGCGGCGGGTGTGGCCCATGAAATCGGCAACCCGATCACCGGCATCGCTTGCCTGGCGCAGAACCTGCGTGAAGAGCGTGAAGACGATGGCGAACTGAAGGAAATCAGCGGGCAGATCCTTGAGCAGACCAAACGCGTGTCCCGCATCGTTCAGTCGCTGATGAGCTTCGCCCACGCGGGCAGCCATCAGCACAGTGACGAGCCCGTCTGTCTGGCGGAAGTGGCCCAGGATGCCATTGGTTTGCTGGCCCTGAACCGACGCAATTTCGAAGTGCAGTTCTACAACCTGTGCGACCCCGATCACTGGTGCGAAGGTGACCCGCAGCGACTCGCGCAAGTACTTATCAACCTGCTTTCAAACGCCCGCGACGCCTCGCCTCCCGGCAGCGCAGTGCGGGTCAAAAGCGAAGCCGGCGAACACACGGTCGACTTGATCGTGGAAGACGAAGGCAGCGGTATTCCGAAGAACATCATGGACAGATTGTTCGAACCTTTCTTCACCACCAAGGATCCTGGCGAAGGCACCGGTCTGGGCCTTGCACTGGTCTATTCCATCGTTGAAGAGCATTATGGACAAATCACCATCGACAGCCCGGCTGATGTACAAAGCCAACGCGGTACCCGTATCCGGGTGACTTTGCCGCGTCATGTCGAAGCGACGTCCGCTGTGAACTGAGACCGTCGAGAGTATCGAATCAATGCCGCACATTTTGATCGTCGAAGACGAAACAATTATCCGCTCCGCCTTGCGCCGCCTGCTGGAACGTAACCAGTACCAGGTCAGCGAAGCCGGTTCAGTGCAGGAAGCACAAGAACGCTTCACCATTCCCACGTTCGACCTGATCGTCAGCGACTTGCGTCTTCCGGGCGCTCCGGGCACCGAGTTGATCAAACTCGGCCAGGGTACTCCGGTGCTGATCATGACCAGCTACGCCAGCCTGCGTTCGGCCGT
This sequence comes from Pseudomonas sp. LBUM1669, assembly GCF_059695705.1. NCBI lineage: Bacteria > Pseudomonadati > Pseudomonadota > Gammaproteobacteria > Pseudomonadales > Pseudomonadaceae > Pseudomonas > Pseudomonas sp. LBUM1669. The sequence continues at coordinate 5,424,402 of NZ_CP166784.1, forward strand.
CGACTCGATGAAGATGGGCGCGGTGGATTACATCGCCAAGCCTTTCGATCACGACGAAATGCTCCAGGCCGTCGCCCGTATCCTGCGTGACCGCCAATCGCTGCCGGCCGGCGGCGAACCTGCCACCGGCAAAGCGGCCAATGGCGCGGCAAAACCGGGTGTCGATAACAGCAACGGCGAAATCGGCATCATTGGTTCGTGCCCGCCGATGCAGGACCTGTACAGCAAGATCCGCAAAGTCGCGCCGACCGATTCCAATGTCCTGATCCAGGGCGAATCCGGTACCGGTAAAGAACTGGTGGCCCGCGCCCTGCACAACCTGTCCAAACGCGCCAAGGCGCCGATGATTTCGGTGAACTGCGCAGCCATTCCGGAAAGCCTGATCGAGTCCGAACTGTTCGGACATGAAAAAGGTGCGTTCACTGGCGCCAGCGCCGGGCGTGCCGGTCTGGTGGAAGCAGCGGACGGCGGCACGTTGTTCCTCGACGAAATCGGCGAACTGCCGCTGGAAGCCCAGGCCCGCTTGCTGCGTGTGTTGCAGGAAGGAGAAATTCGCCGGGTCGGCTCGGTCCAGTCGCAGAAAGTCGATGTGCGCCTGATCGCCGCGACTCACCGGGACCTCAAGAGCCTGGCGAAGATCGGCCAGTTCCGTGAAGACTTGTATTACCGCCTCCACGTGATCGCCCTGAAACTGCCGGCCCTGCGCGAGCGCGGTGCCGACGTCAACGAGATCGCCAATGCCTTCCTTGCGCGACAAAGCGCGCGAGTCAACCGCACCGACCTGAAGTTCGCCGCGGATGCCGAACAGGCAATCCGTCATTACTCTTGGCCGGGTAACGTTCGCGAACTGGAAAACGCAGTAGAGCGCGCTGTCATCCTGTGCGAGAGCCCGGAGATTTCCGCCGAGCTACTGGGGATCGACATCGAACTGAGCGACCTGGAAGACGACGACTTCATCGGTCTGCCTCCGCAACAGGGCAACGGTGCCAGCAACAGCAATCATGAGCCGACCGAAGACCTGTCGCTGGAAGACTACTTCCAGCACTTCGTGCTTGAGCATCAGGACCACATGACGGAAACCGAACTGGCCCGCAAACTCGGGGTTAGTCGCAAATGCCTGTGGGAACGTCGTCAGCGCCTGGGTATTCCGCGGCGCAAGACCGGGGTGGCCAGCGAGAGCTGAACCCCGCCTGCCTGGTGTGCGGGTAACACGTGACTTTGTGAAAAAACTGTTACCTCAGTCTTTTCACGTAACAGAAGCCGGGGCTTACGGTAACGAAGCCCCGGTTTTTTTCGACCTCGAAAAACCCTGCCAGCCCGCCTACCCCCTAGTTTTGCTGGACCTCACAAAAGTTGGCACGCACCCTGCTATATGTTTAGTACAAGAACAATAACAAGCAATGCACAAGACAATAAAAATAAGACGAATCGACTCACGCACAATAAAAACAAGACGGCGAGAGGCGCAGCTAACTGATTCTTTTGGAGAGGCGTTGTATTTGGGGCTTGCCCCACGACCAGGCCGAGAATAATAAAAAACTGTCCTAAGACAGTGCCTGAACTGGTTGGATCGAAGGATCACTGCAACACAGCGACCAAAGCAATCCGTTTGCTCTTGGCTCCCGATTGGGAGGGTCATGAAGGAAACACTTCATGGCAAGGGCACTTAATAAAAACAAAAAGCCCGAATCAAAAATAAAAATAGAGCATGCAACTACTTTCTTGGGGAGCTTCGGCTCCCCTTGTAGTTTCTGCGGCGAGGAGGGGGTTACCCCCGTTCCAGTGCGTAGCGCTGGCAAGACTTCACAAACGCTCAGGAGCTTGGGCTGCTTCGCAACCCAACGGGGCGATGCGGCGTTCCGAGAAGCCCCCCCTCGCCACAGTGCGCACGCTTCCTACACCATCCCCCGACTAAATGCTAGAATCCCCGCCCATCATGCGGTCATTCTTCGTTATGGCCGAACATTCCTTCAAACAGTGCATCCCATGCTGAAGAAGTTGTTCCAGTCATTCCGTTCGCCCAAGCGTCATACGCAACACATTCGCAGTACGCCTGAAGTGCTCAACAGCGGCCAACATTCGCTGCAAAAGGCCCAATTCAGCCGTTATGCGGTGAACATCGTCGAGCGCCTGCAGAACGCCGGTTACCAGGCTTACCTGGTTGGCGGCTGTGTGCGTGACATGCTCCTGGGCATCACGCCCAAGGATTTCGACGTTGCCACCAGTGCCACGCCAGAACAGGTTCGAGCCGAATTCCGTAACGCGCGGATCATCGGTCGCCGGTTCAAACTGGTGCATATCCACTTTGGCCGCGAAATCATCGAAGTCGCGACCTTCCGCGCCAATCACCCGCAAAACGATGAGGAAGAAGACAGCAACCAGTCTTCCCGCAACGAGAGCGGGCGCATCCTGCGCGATAACGTCTATGGCACGCTGGAAGAAGACGCGCAACGCCGCGACTTCACCATCAACGCCCTGTATTACGATCCGGTCAGCGAGCGCATTCTCGACTACGCCAACGGCGTACACGACATCCGCAATCACCTGATCCGCCTGATCGGCGACCCGAAGCAGCGTTACCAGGAAGACCCGGTACGGATGCTGCGGGCCGTGCGCTTTGCCGCCAAGCTGAATTTCGGTATCGAAAAACACAGCGCCGCGCCGATCCGAGACCTGGCGCCGATGCTGCGCGAGATCCCGTCGGCCCGATTGTTCGAAGAAGTGCTCAAGCTGTTCCTCTCCGGCCATGCCGCGGACACCTTCGAGATGCTGGTCGACCTGCAGCTGTTCGATCCGCTGTTCCCGGCGAGTGCCGAGGCGCTGGAATACAACCCGACGTACACCCACACGCTGATCAGTGAAGCGCTGATCAACACCGACCTGCGGATCAAGCAGAATAAACCGGTGACCCCAGCGTTCCTGTTTGCCGCACTGCTGTGGCCTGCCCTGCCGGCTCGCGTACTGCGTCTGCAAGAACGCGGCATGCCTCCAATTCCGGCGATGCAGGAAGCCGCTCACGAGCTGATTGCCGAGCAGTGCCAGCGGATCGCGATTCCGAAACGCTTCACCATGCCGATCCGCGAGATCTGGGACATGCAGGAGCGACTTCCTCGCCGCAGCGGCAAGCGTGCCGACCTGCTGCTGGACAATCCGCGGTTCCGCGCCGGTTACGACTTCCTGCTGCTGCGCGAAAGCGCTGGCGAACAGACTGATGGCCTGGGTGAATGGTGGACTGACTATCAGGACGCCAATGACAGTGAGCGTCGGGACATGATCCGCGACCTCAGCGGCAAGGATGAAGGCACCGGCGCTCCACGCAAACGTCGCCGCAGCGGTGGCGCCAAGCGCAAACGTGCGGCTGGCGCACCGAGTGCCACGGGCGAGTAATCCATGGAACGCATCTACATCGGCATGGGCAGCAATCTGGCTGATCCAGCCGAACAATTGCGCAGCGCCGTCGAGGCGCTGGCGCAGTTGCCGCAGACCGAACTGGTCGGGGTGTCCGGGTTTTATCAAAGCGACTCGCTCCTGCCCGGTCAACCGCGCTACACCAACGCGGTCGCCGCCCTCGACAGCACACTCCCGCCGCTGGACCTGCTCGATGCATTGCAAGCCATCGAGAACGAACAGGGCCGCGAACGTCTTGAGCGCTGGGGCCCACGCACGCTGGACCTCGACATCGTGCTGTTTGGCGATCGCCTGATCGACGAACCACGCCTCAAGGTGCCGCACTACCATATGCAGGAACGGGCCTTCGTTCTGTATCCGCTGGCCGAACTGACGCCTGCGGATCTGCATCTGGCCGATGGCCGCAGTCTGAAGGCATTACTCGCCGCCTGCCCGTTCGTCGGCCTGGAACGCCTTTCCCCAAATTGACAAAAAGTCCCTGTGGGAGCGGGCTTGCTCGCGAATGCGGTGTGTCATTCAGCATCAATGTTTACTGCCACACCGCATTCGCGAGCAAGCCCGCTCCCACATTGGTTTTGTGTTGAACACCAGATTGCAGCTGCTGAATCGCATCAGTTACCCCGGTAACACCCCCCGCGTAACAATGCGGTAACACATGCAATTGACTTCCCGAGTTCTCCTCACGACTATAGGCGTCCCGCTGCCGCCAACACGGCGTTGAAGGGCGCAATCCAGGCCTTAAAAGCACGACATCAGAGCGTGCGCCTGTATTTAACGAAGAATCACGCGCGTTACTCGCAGTAGTTTCCAAGCGCCTGAATGAGGAACTTTTCATGCCAGCCATCACCCTGACCACTCTGCAAGGTCTGAAGCAAAAAGGTGAAAAAATCACCATGCTGACCTGCTATGACGCGACCTTCGCCCACGCCTGCAATCAGGCTGGCGTCGAAGTGCTGCTGGTGGGCGACTCCCTCGGCATGGTTCTGCAAGGTCACGACAGCACCCTGCCGGTGACCACCGCGGAAATGGCCTATCACGTGACAGCCGTCAAACGCGGCAACGCCGATGCGCTGATCCTCGCCGACCTGCCGTTCATGGCCTACGCCACCACCGAACAAGCCATGGCCAACAGCGCCCTGTTGATGCAGGCCGGTGCGCACATGGTCAAGGTTGAAGGGGCATTGTGGCTCGCCGACTCGATCCGCCTGCTGGCCGAACGGGGCATCCCGGTGTGCGCGCACATGGGCCTGACACCGCAATCGGTGAACATGCTGGGCGGTTACAAAGTCCAGGGCCGCAGCGAGAACCAGGCGCGGCAGATGCGCGCCGACGCCATCGCGCTGGAACAGGCCGGCGCAGCCATGCTGTTGCTCGAGTGCGTACCGAGCGAACTGGCCCAGGAAATTACCCAGGCAGTGGGCATTCCGGTGATCGGCATCGGCGCCGGCAGTGACACCGATGGCCAGGTCCTGGTCCTGCACGACATGCTCGGCCTGTCCATTACCGGCCGCGTACCTAAATTCGTAAAGAACTTCATGAGCGGCCAGACCAGCATTCACGCTGCACTGAGCGCCTATGTCGCTGAAGTCAAAGCAGCTACTTTCCCTGGGATCGAACACGGATTCTCTGCATGAACACCGTAAAAACAGTACGCGAACTGCGAGCCGCCGTGGCTCGCGCCCGCAACGAAGGCAAGCGCATCGGCTTCGTGCCGACCATGGGCAACCTGCACAGCGGTCATGTCGCGCTGATTACCAAAGCGACCCAGCGGGTGGATTTCGTGGTCGCGAGCATTTTCGTCAACCCGCTGCAATTCGGCGCCGGCGAAGACCTCGACAAGTACCCGCGGACCCTGGCCGCCGACCAGGAGAAACTGCTCCAGGCCGGTTGCCACTTGCTGTTTGCGCCAACCGTCGAAGAAATGTACCCCGACGGCATGGCCGGCCAGACCCGCGTCAGCGTCCCGCAACTCTCCGAAGGCCTGTGTGGCGCCAGCCGTCCCGGGCATTTCGAAGGCGTCGCGACGGTCGTCAGCAAGCTGTTCAACATGGTCCAGCCGGACCTGGCGATTTTCGGCCAGAAAGACTACCAGCAACTGGCGGTGATCAAATCCCTGGTCCATGACCTGAACATGCCGGTGCAGATCATTGGCGAGCCGACCGTGCGGGCGGCCGATGGCCTGGCGTTGTCGTCGCGCAATGGTTTCCTCAGCGAAGAGCAGCGGGCCGTTGCGCCGGTGGTGTATCGCGGCCTGAGCCAGATTGCCGAGGCGATCAAACAGGGCGAGCGGGATTTCCCGGCGTTGATCGATGCACAGATCAAGCAGCTCGAAGCGGCGGGTTTGCGCACCGATTACCTGGAAATTCGTCACGCGCAAACCTTGCGTCCGGCGACCCCGGAAGATCGGGACCTGGTGATTCTGGTTGCGGCGTTCCTCGGCACCACACGGTTGATCGACAACCTGCACCTGAACCTCGACGCCCCCGCCTAAACACAAATCCCCTGTAGGAGCCGGCTTGCTGGCGATAGCATCACCTCGGTCCGGCAAATGCACCGCGGTGAGGCCATCGCCAGCAAGCCGGCTCCTACAGAGGGCTGCTCCCTCGCGCCTTGTATTGCTGCCCTTTATGCCTTCGGGCAAACTGCCCGCCGTTCGATTCCGACCTGGGAAAACACTCATGCACGCCATCATGCTCAAAGCCAAGCTACATCGCGCCGAAGTCACTCACGCAGTACTCGATTACGAAGGTTCTTGCGCCATCGATGGCGAATGGCTGGACTTGTCCGGTATCCGTGAATACGAACAGATCCAGATTTATAACGTCGACAACGGCGAACGCTTCACCACCTACGCGATTCGTGGCGAGGAAGGCTCGCGCATGATCTCGGTCAACGGTGCTGCCGCGCACAAGGCCAAGGTCGGTGACCGGGTGATCATCTGCGCTTACGCGCATTACAGCGAAGCCGAACTGCTCAATTTCAAGCCGCGCATGCTCTACATGGCGCCGGGCAATGAGCTGAGCCACACCAGCAATGCCATTCCGGTTCAGGTCGCCTGATCGAACCGACGCCACTCCCGTTTGTCGAACCGTTCCCTGCTTTGTGTATAAAAAAGTACCGGGAACGTGTTAGACAAAGTCAAGACAGATCGCAGCGCGAGGTTTACTGTATTCGCCCTGTGTCATTGAAATCGTGTCGACGCAGTTGACCGGACGCCCACCCGCAGCGCTCCGGGATTTTTTGTGTTCAAAAAGCCGTTCAAGTAAAAAGGAAACCCGCAGCGATGGCGTACTACCGCACTCCTCATGACGTGACCGCTCTGCCCGCCTGGCAAGCGTTGAATGACCACCGCCAAGCCATGCAGGATTTCAGCATGCGCGAGGCCTTCAATGCCGATCCGCAGCGTTTTACTCAATTCACCCTCAGCAGCTGCGGCCTGTTTCTCGATTACTCGAAGAACCTGATCAACGCCGAGACCCGCAATCTGCTGGTGGGCCTGGCCAATGAAGTCGACCTCAAGGGCGCGATCAAGTCGCTGTTCGACGGCGAAATCGTCAACTCGTCGGAAGGTCGTCCAGCCCTGCACACCGCCCTGCGCCGCCCGGTCGGCGACAAGCTGTCGGTGAACGGCGTCAACGTGATGCCTGAAGTGCACAAAGTGCTGAACCAGATCACCGACCTCGTCGGCCGCATCCACGACGGTTTGTGGCGTGGTTACACCGAAAAGCCGATCACTGACGTGGTGAACATCGGCATCGGTGGCTCGTTCCTCGGCCCTGAGCTGGTGTCTGAAGCGCTGCTGTCCTACGCCCAGAAAGGCGTGCGTTGCCATTACCTGGCAAACATCGATGGCAGCGAGTTCCACGAACTGACCATGAAGCTGCGCGCGGAAACCACGCTGTTCATCGTTTCGTCGAAATCTTTCAACACCCTCGAAACCCTGAAAAATGCCCAGGCCGCTCGCGCCTGGTATCTGGCTCAGGGCGGTTCGGAAGCCGAGTTGTATCGTCACTTCATCGCCGTTTCCAGCAACAATGCAGCGGCCGTGGCGTTCGGTATCCGCGAAGAAAACATCTTCCCGATGTGGGACTGGGTCGGCGGCCGTTACTCGCTGTGGTCGGCCATCGGCTTGCCAATTGCGCTGGCCATCGGCATGTCGAACTTCAAGGAACTGCTGTCCGGCGCCTACACCATGGACCAGCATTTCCAGAGCGCGCCTTTCGACCAGAACATGCCGGTGCTGCTGGCATTGCTCGGCGTCTGGTACGGCAACTTCTGGGGTGCGCAAAGCCACGCAATCCTGCCTTACGACCACTACCTGCGTAACATCACCAAGCATTTGCAACAACTGGACATGGAATCCAACGGCAAGAGCGTGCGCCAGGACGGCACGCCAGTGTCCACCGATACCGGCCCGGTGATCTGGGGCGGCGTGGGTTGCAACGGTCAGCACGCGTATCACCAGTTGCTGCACCAGGGCACCCAACTGATTCCGGCTGACTTCATCGTGCCGATTGTCAGCTTCAACCCGGTGTCCGACCACCACCAGTGGCTGTACGCCAACTGCCTGTCGCAAAGCCAGGCACTGATGCTCGGCAAGACCCTTGCCGAAGCCGAAACCGAGCTGCGTGACAAAGGCATGAGCGAAGAAGATGTGCATAAAATCGCGCCGCACAAGGTGATCCCGGGCAACCGTCCGAGCAACACCCTGGTGGTCGAGCGCATCAGCCCGCGTCGGCTCGGTGCGCTGGTGGCGATGTACGAACACAAAGTCTTCGTGCAAAGCGTGGTCTGGGGCATCAATGCCTTCGATCAGTGGGGCGTGGAGCTGGGTAAAGAGCTGGGCAAAGGCGTCTACAACCGCTTGGTCGGCAGCGAAGAAACCCCGGCTGACGATGCTTCCACCCAAGGCCTGATCAACTACTTCCGCGGTCGCCACCGCGGCTGATCTGACGCCCGCCCACAGGGTTTGTGCCAAACACAAATGCTGTGGGCAACACCCATCCCTGTAGGAGCGAGCCTGCTCGCGATAGCGGTTTGTCATTCAACATCGATGTTGACTGATCCACCGCTATCGCGAGCAGGCTCACTCCCACAGTTGTTTTGTGTATGACTTGAACCCGTTGTTCACTCGGCGCATCTTTAGATCTTGTCGCAAAACAAGAATAAGGAACCGTCATGTTCGATATCAGCACGTTCCCCAAAGCCGATGCCGTCCGCCGGGCTGCAAACCTAAGTCAAGACGACTACCACCGCCTCTACCGCCAATCCATCGAGCACCCCAGTGAGTTCTGGGCCGAGCAGGCCACCCGCTTTCTCGACTGGAGCACGCCGTGGGACACCGTCCAGCGCTATAACCTGAAAACCGGTGAGGCCAGCTGGTTTGCCGGTGGCAAACTGAACGTCAGTTACAACTGCATCGACCGTCATCTGGAAACACGCGGCGATCAGATCGCAATCCTCTGGGAAGGCGACGATCCCGCCGAATCCGTGCAGATCACCTACAAAAAACTCCATCACAACGTCTGTCGCCTGGCCAACGTGCTCAAAAGCCGTGGCGTGAAAAAGGGTGACCGCGTGTGCATCTACATGCCGATGATTCCGGAAGCGGCCTACGCCATGCTCGCCTGCACGCGGATCGGCGCGGTGCATTCGGTGGTGTTCGGTGGCTTCTCTCCAGACTCTGTGCGCGACCGGATTCTCGACGCCGACTGCCGCACGGTGATCACCGCCGACGAAGGTGTGCGCGGCGGAAAATTCGTACCGCTCAAGCAGAATGTCGACCAGGCACTGCAAAGTTGCCCGAACGTCAGCACCGTCATCGTCGTCGAACGCACCCAAGGCGAAGTGAACTGGGTTGAAGGTCGTGACCTCTGGTATCACCAGGCGCTGCGCGACGTCAGCGACGACTGCCCGCCGGAGCCGATGGACGCCGAGGACTCGCTGTTCATCCTCTACACCTCCGGCAGCACCGGCAAACCCAAAGGCGTGCTGCACACCACCGGCGGCTATCTGCTGCAAGCGGCGATGACCTTCAAGTACGTGCTCGACTACCGCGAAGGCGAAGTCTTCTGGTGCACCGCCGACGTCGGCTGGGTCACCGGCCACAGTTACATCGTCTATGGCCCGCTGGCCAACGGCGCGACCACGCTGATCTTCGAAGGCGTGCCGAGTTACCCGAGCAGTTCGCGCTTCTGGCAGGTGATCGACAAACACCACGTCAACATTTTCTACACCGCCCCGACTGCGCTGCGCTCGCTGATGCGTGAAGGCCCCGAGCCGTTGAAGGAAACTTCTCGCCAGAGCCTCAGATTACTCGGCAGCGTCGGCGAGCCGATCAACCCGGAAGCGTGGGATTGGTACTTTAACGTCGTCGGCGAACAGCGTTGCCCGATCGTCGACACCTGGTGGCAGACCGAAACCGGCGGCATCATGCTCAGCCCGCTGGTCAGCGCGCAACGGATCAAACCCGGCTGCGCCACACAACCGATGTTCGGCGTGCAACCGGTGTTGCTGGATGAAACGGGCAAGGAAATCAAAGGCGCCGGCAGCGGCGTGCTGGCGATCAAATCCAGCTGGCCGGCGCAGATCCGCAGCGTCTATGGCGATCCGCAACGAATGGTCGACACCTACTTCAAGCCTTACCCCGGTTACTACTTCACCGGTGACGGCGCGCGGCGCGATGAGGATGGCGATTACTGGATCACCGGGCGCATCGACGACGTGATCAACGTCTCCGGGCACCGCATCGGCACCGCGGAAGTAGAAAGCGCGCTGGTGTTGCACGACAGCATCGCCGAAGCCGCCGTGGTCGGTTATCCCCACGACATCAAGGGCCAAGGCATCTATGCCTTCATCACGCCCATGAACGGCACCGAGCCCAATGACGAACTGAAGAAAGAACTGTTGGCCCACGTCAGCAAGGAAATCGGCAGCTTCGCCAAACCGGACTTGATCCAGTGGGCCCCGGCCTTGCCGAAAACCCGTTCAGGCAAAATCATGCGGCGCATTCTGCGCAAGATCGCCTGCAACGAACTCGACAGCCTCGGTGACACCTCGACCCTCGCCGACCCGAGTGTGGTTCAGGAGTTGGTCGACAAACGCCTGAACCAATAATTTCCTTGTTTCAAAAACCTGCGCGGCCGTTAATGGCCGCGTCTCCTTTTTCGCCACTGAGTCGCCATGGAATTCATCCGTACCCGCATCGAAACCCAGCTCATGAGCCTGACCGGTCTGTCCTTGGGCAAGCTCGACCTGGAAAATCCCAAAGGCGATCCTGGCCTGTTCGGTCCCGATTCGATGAGTTGGCAAGTCCATGGCGATTTCAGCAGCATGCTGATCGGTGGCATCAGTGCGCTGATGCTGCAAGCCCTGCATCCACTGGCCCTGGCCGGGGTCTGGGATCACTCGAATTTTCGCGAAGACATGATCGGCCGATTGCGCCGTACCAGTCAGTTCATCTCCGGAACGACGTTCGGTTCGCGCAAAGACGCCGACTGGCTGATCGAGAAGGTCCGCACCATTCACCTGCAAGTGGTCGGCATTGCGCCAGACGGCCGGCCTTACGCCGCCAGCGATCCCGACTTGCTGACGTGGGTGCACGTGGCCGAGGTCAGCAACTTCCTCGCCGCGCATCTGCGTTATCGCAATCCGCACCTTTCATGGGTAGATCAGGACCGTTACTACGGCGAAATCGCACTGGTTGCCGAACGCTTGGGCGCCCGCGATGTGCCGCGCAGCCGCAAGGAAATCGCTGATTACCTTGAACGAATCCGCCCGCAACTGCTGTGCGACCAGCGCAGTCGCGAGGTGTTGCGACTGCTGTTGAACGCGCCCGCCCCCAGCCGTCTGGCCAAACCGTTTGGCGGCTTGATGATGCAGGCCGGGATCGATCTGCTGCCGGACTGGGCCAGTGACATGCTCGGCGTCAATCAGAACCCGTTGCAACGCCAACTGATCCGCGCCAGCGTCAGGCGCAGTGCGCCGATGTTGCGCTGGGCGATGCGTAATGGCTCGGTGCAGCGGGCCAAGCGGCGGATGGGGCTACTGAGCTGACCCGCCGCCCCTGCATCGATATGCCTGTGGCGAGGAAGCTTGCTCCCGCTCGAGTGCGAAGCGCTCGCGAAAATCCCCGATAAGGGCTGAGATTTTGGGGCCGCTGCGCAGCCCAGCGGGAGCAAGCTCCCTCGCCACAGGCAAGCCCCTCGCCACAGAGCACCTCGCTCCCCTGCCAAGCTGTTAAACTCCCGCGCCAAATTCCCTCCTGCAAGGCGCCAGCATGTCTTCCTTGAATCAGGCGCTGCGCGCCGCCCTCGAACATCGCCAGGACCTGCTCGCCGAGCTGCATCAGCAAGGCACCGATTGCTATCGCCTGTTCCACGGCAGCCAGGAAGGCGCCGGTGGCCTGACCATCGACCGCTACGGCCCGCAATTGCTGGTGCAAAGTTTCCACCAGGCGCTGGAGCGTGACGCGCTGCTGCAACTGCACGAGACCATCAATCAACACCTGGGCCTCGAGACGCTGCTGGTCTACAACGACCGCTCCCGTGGCAACTCGCGGATTGACCGCGAAGACACCGTCTACCGCGCCGACGAGGCGGCCCTGCAGGACCTGATCGGCCACGAATGGGGCCTGAACTACCGGGTTCGCGGCCGTCATCCCGGCCAGGACCCGCTGCTGTTCCTCGACCTGCGCAATACGCGCGGCTGGGTCAAGGAGCACAGCAAAAACAAAAGCGTGCTCAACCTGTTCGCCTACACCTGCGGTGTCGGTCTGAGCGCTGCGGCCGGTGGCGCTCGCGAGGTCTGCAACCTGGATTTCGCCGAGGGCAATCTGGCGGTCGGTCGCGAGAACGGTCTGCTCAATCCGCAATTGCCTGCGATGGAGTTCATCCAGTCCGATTACTTCCCGGCCATCCGTCAACTGGCGGGCCTGCCGATCAGTCAACGGCGCGGGCAGAAACTGCCAAGTTACACGCGTCTTGAACAGCGTCAGTACGATCTGGTGCTGCTCGATCCACCCGCCTGGGCCAAGAGCGCGTTCGGCACGGTCGACCTGCTGCGCGACTACCAGAGCCTGCTCAAACCGGCGCTGCTGACCACAGCCGACAACGGCGTGCTGATCTGCTGCAACAACCTGGCAAAGGTCAGCATGGACGATTGGCGCGAACAGGTTTTACGTTGCGCGGAGAAGGCCGGGCGTCCGGTGCGTGAGTGGACCGTCATGAAGCCGGGCGGCGATTTCCCGTCGATGGATCAACAGCCGCCGCTGAAAACGTTGATTCTGCAACTCTGATCACGCAGGAAATTTCCTACGCTAATTTCTGAAAAACCAGAAGAGTGCGATCACTTCGGAACCGGAAACGCGTGCCATACTCCAACGCACTCCGATTCAGACAGATGAAGCCGCACATGCCCAAAGGATTGATTCGCGCTATTGGCGCATTGTTGACTGCTCTGGCCCTTTATAGCCTGCTGGGGTTTCTGATTTTACCGGGCATCGCGTTGCGGGTCGCCAATCAGCAATTGGCCAATTACGCCACGATGCCCGCCACGATTTCCCGGATCGAACTCAACCCTTTCAGCCTGGAAGTGACCCTCTGGGGCCTGATCATCGGCGAGCCGGGCAAGGAACAGGTCGGTTTTGAACGCCTGTATGCCAACTTGCAGATCGACAGCCTGTGGACCAAGGCGCTGCACCTGTCCGATATCGAAATCGACAAACCCAAGACCGAAATCCTCTTCGGCAAGGACGGCAAGCTCAATCTGCTGGGCCTGTTCAAGATCCCCGCCAGTGAACCAACCCCGGCTGACCCGGACTCCAAGCCGTTTCCGTTGCGCATCGAGCGGATCAAACTGGCTGACGGCTATGTGCACTTTCAGGACGCACGGCCCAGCGAGCCTATCGAATTCCTCTACGACAAACTCGACTTCGAGCTGAAGAACCTCAGCACGCTGCCGGAAGATAACGCCGACATGACCTTGGTAGCCGTCGGCCCGGCAGGCGGGCAGATCGACTGGACCGGCAATTTCAGCCTGATCCCGATTGCCTCCGAAGGTAAGTTGAAAGTCACCGATGCCAACATGAAAGTCTGGTGGCCGTACGTGCGCGACTCGTTGCCGCTGGACCTGGAAAACGGCACCTTGAACCTGAGCACCGACTACAAACTGAACCTGTCCAAAGAAACCGAACTGCTGCTGAGCAACGTGGCGCTCAGCATCGCCCCGTTCAACATCAAGGCGCCGGACGGGCGGCCGCTGGCCAAGCTTGCGCGTCTGGACGTCAGCGAAACCACCGTGGACCTGGCCAAGCAGCAAGTGGTGGTCGGCAAGATCCGCAGCCAGAAACTCGAAACCTGGGCCGCCCTCGAAGCAGATGGGCAACTGGACTGGCAAAAACTGTTCGCCAGCCAACCGTCCAAGGCAGCCGTGAAGGCTGATGCAGAGCCGACCAGCACGCCGGCGGCCGCCGACTCACCAAAACCAGAACCCGCGCCACCGAGCAAACCGTGGCAAGTCCTGCTCAAAGACGTACAACTGCGCGATTACCAGGTGCATCTGGCCGATCGTAAAGCGCAACCCGCCGTAGCATTGGACGTTGGCCCGCTGAACCTCGACTTGCAGAACTTCGACAGCCTCAACGGCTCGCCTTTCAACCTCAAGCTCGACACCGGCGTGGGCAAACAAGGCAAGCTCATGGCCGACGGCGTGGTCAATCTGGCACCGGTCAGCGCCAAAATGAACGTGCAGACCAAGGACATCGACCTGCGTGTCGCCCAGTCCTACATCAACCCGTTCATTCGCCTGGAACTGCGCAGCGGCATGCTCGGCAGTGATCTGGCGGTCGATCTGAAAAGCACCGAGCCATTGGCGTTCAGCGTCACCGGTAAAGCGCAGGTCGATCAACTGCACACCCTCGACACCCTCAAGACCCGCGACTTCCTCAAGTGGCAGCAGTTGGTGATCGAAGGCCTGAACTATCAACACGGCGACAGCCTGTCGATCGACAAGGTCAACTTGTTCCAGCCTTACGCGCGCTTCATGATCAACGATGACCGCACCACCAACATCGATGACCTGCTGATCCCGCAACCGGCCGACACCGCAGTTGCCAAGACCGCCGCAGCCAAACCTGCCAGCAAGGACAAACCGCTGGGCATCCACATTGGCGGCATTGCCATCAATGACGGTTCGGCGAACTTCGCCGACTTCAGCCTGACCCCGAACTTCGCCACGGCCGTGCAACAGCTCAACGGGCAGATCGGCACCATCGACAGCCGTCAGGCAAAACCGGCCAGCGTCGATATCAAAGGCAAGGTCGACCGCTACGCGCCAGTGACCATCAAGGGTTCGGTCAATCCGTTCGACCCGATGTCCAGCCTCGACATCGCCACCAGTTTCAAACGTGTGGAGCTGACCACGCTGACGCCCTACTCCGGCAAGTTCGCCGGTTACCGCATCCGCAAGGGCCGGCTCAATCTCGACCTGCATTACATAATCGTCAAGGGTCAGCTCAAGGCCGAAAACAAAGTGGTCGTCGAGCAACTGCAACTGGGTGAGAAGGTCGACAGTCCGGACGCTGTAAGCCTGCCGCTGAAACTGGCGATCGCGTTGCTCAAGGACATCGACGGCAAGATTTCCATCGAGCTGCCGGTAACCGGCGACTTGAACAATCCGCAGTTCAGCGTCATGCCGATTGTCTGGCAGACCCTGCGCAATCTGATCGTCAAGGCGGCTGCAGCGCCGTTCAAAATGATTGGCGGGCTGGTCAGTGGCGGGGGTTCCGAAGATTTGGGCACTGTCTCGTTTGCGCCGGGTTCAAGCGAACTGAGCAAGGACGCCGAGGCTTCACTGATCAAACTGTCCCAGGCACTCAAGGAACGTCCGGCCCTGCGCCTGGAAATCGAGGGTACCGCGGCCGCCAACAGCGATGGCCCACTGATTGCCGAGCAACGGCTTGAGCGCGAATACCAGTACAACTACTACAAAATGCTCCAGCGACGCGGCGACAAGGTTCCAGCCCAGGCTTCATTGCTGCAAGTGCCGGACGGCGAGAAAGGTCCGCTACTGGAAGGGATCTACCGCACGCGTCTGAAGAACCAGCCACCGGCTGAATGGAAGGATCTGGGCAAGGAAGAACGCAGCGCAAAAATGCGTGCAGACGTGATCAAATTCTGGAGCTCCAGCGATGTGCTGTTGCGCCAGTTGGGTCAGGAACGCGCCAGCAGCATCAAGGATTACCTGGTGGACAAGGCGCAAATGGCCGATGACCGTGTCTACTTCATCGACGCCCAACTGGGCGAGGCGCAAAGTGACGGTCGGGTGGTGACGCCGATGCACCTGGATGCCGAGTGATGATCAGACGATTGCTAATGAGCCTGACCCTCGCACTGGCCGCCAGTCAGGCCTCGGCGGCCGATACCCTGCGTTGCGGCAGTCAATTGGTCAGTGTTGGCGACCGGTCCAGCGAAGTGCTGCAGAAGTGCGGTGACCCGGTCAGCCGCGATCTGCTGGGCTACAAGCGCAGCGCCAACAGGCGGGAAGAGTTTCAGGTCGAGGAATGGACCTACGGGCCCAATGGCGGGATGTATCAATACCTGCGGTTTGAAGGTAATCGGCTGAAACAGATCACCAGCAAGCGCGGTAACTGAACCCACTATCCAAAGTGGGCACATACAAATGTAGGAGTGAGCCTGCTCGCCATAGCGGTTCGTCCTTCAGCATTGATGTTGGCTGACACACCGCTATCGCGAGCAGGCTCACTCCCACATTGGTTATTGCGACGCCCACAATAGAACAGGCCCCCGACACGAATGTCGGAGGCCTGTAATGGCCACATCCTTGTGGCCTTTCGCATGAACTCTCCAGATGCGGCTGGCGTATTGCTCGGCCCGCCTGCCGCGCCTTCTCCCAGTCCAGGCGAGAAGTCTTGCCTTACTCGGCTTTCAGGCCGTCAGCGGAGACCGCCTGGACGCCTTTGATTTTCTTGGCGATAGCCACGGCGGTGGTTTTCTGAGCGTCAGTCACTGCAACAGTGGACGACAGGGAAACAACACCTTTGTTGGTCTCAACCTTGATGTCAGTACCAGGAATGCCTTTTTCGGTTACCAGGTCTGCTTTGACTTTGGTGGTGATCCAGGTGTCGGAGGTAGCTTCTTTGGCTTGGGTCACTTCACCGGCGGCCAGGACCATTGGTGCCTGAGTCGCTTGGGTCTGTGCGAATGCAGCGTTGGCCATGGTCAGGGTCAGCGCGGTAGCAGTAGCGGCAGCGATAGCGAACTTC
Source organism: Pseudomonas sp. LBUM1669 (assembly GCF_059695705.1). NCBI lineage: Bacteria > Pseudomonadati > Pseudomonadota > Gammaproteobacteria > Pseudomonadales > Pseudomonadaceae > Pseudomonas > Pseudomonas sp. LBUM1669. The sequence continues at coordinate 5,441,092 of NZ_CP166784.1, forward strand.
TTCATACGAGTAACTCCTGTTTTTCTAGAAAGTCTGCTGCGTGTCTTGTCAGCAGGGTTACTGGGTATATTGCGAACGCTGTGCCAACTTTAAAACAGACAATAAATCGTTATAAAACAATTACTTATGAAATTTTCTGTTTTTCGGAATCATGCAAATTGCATGACTTCGAGATTCTCTGCATGCAAGTTGCGGGTTTTGCCGCAGGCGTAAGGCCATGAATTGTCGAGAATTTCTGTCTTTCACGGGTTTCCCCCTACGACGGACAAAAAAAATGCCCGGTCTTTGCAGACCGGGCACTCATTAAACCGCCGAGAAACTACGTCCCAGTGGCGTTACAACCCTTCGGCGCGTAATCAGGCGCAACCGTGGTGCCGCATGTCCAGCCAGTCAACGTGCGCGACAGGGTGATTGTCTTGCTCAAGACCGGGCCGGGCGCATTGAGAATCGTGCAAGCGATAGAACCGGTACCATCAGTCGCTACGCCAGAAGCCGTAGTGGTGCAGTTAGAGGTAGTGGCTGTTCCTCCGACCTTCGTCAAATCCGGATTAGTGCCGGAATTCATAAGGTCTTCGAACGGCACTTTCAACGCCGTGATCTCTGCCAGGCCGGCCGTCACTTTGGCACGTGCTTGATATTTCGAATAAGCCGGCAACGCAAACGTCGCCAGAATCCCGATGATCGCCACCACGATCAGCAGTTCGATCAGGGTAAAACCTTTTTGAGTATTCATAGACAGGCTCCATGCATGAGTCGAAATCTCATGATCTGAATGAGCTTCAGCACACCCCGTGCCAAGCGCAGCGCCCCCTGTTGGCGGGGCTCGAAGCCAGGTCAAAGACCTTTCCTACCCCCAGGATCCGCACTATCTGACACTATTTGTCACCTGACGGCCGCTGGTTTGGCTCAGCTCCTTGACTAGGCTATAAGTCATGAACTGTCTGCGTCCGGTATCCCAATGAATGACATCGCCCTAAGCGGTCTGGCCAAGCAACTGGTCCTGGCCGAACTGCTCACCGACCAAAGCGCGCAACAGGCGTTTCAGCAAGCCCAACGCACCAAAATCTCCCTGGTCAGTTACCTGGTGCAGAACAAGCTGGTGAAGAGTCGGCAGGTCGCCGAGATTGCGTCGGAGCATTTCGGTATGGCGCTGCTCGACCTCAATTGCCTGGACAAGGAAACCCAACCCCGAGGGCTGGTCAGTGAGAAGCTGATCCGTCAGCACCACGCCCTGCCCCTCTGGCGCCGTGGCAACAAACTGTTCGTGGGGATTTCCGACCCGACCAATCATCAAGCCATCAATGACATCCAGTTCAGCACCGGGTTGAACACCGAAGCCATCCTGGTGGAGGACGACAAACTCAGCGACGCCATCGAGAAATTCTTCGACAGCCATTCCACCGGCCTCGAAGACATGGCCGATGTAGACCTTGACGGGCTGGACATCGAGTCGGTCGATGACAACAAAAAGGACTCCATCGCAGGCCAGGATGCCGATGACGCGCCAGTGGTGCGCTTCGTCCACAAGATGTTGCTCGATGCGATCAAAAGCGGTTCTTCCGACCTGCATTTCGAGCCCTACGAAAAAACCTACCGGGTGCGGATGCGCACCGACGGCATGCTGCGAGAAGTCGCCAGGCCGCCGAGCCAACTGGCCAACCGCATCGCGGCGCGGCTGAAAGTCATGGCCAGCCTCGACATCTCCGAGCGGCGCAAACCCCAGGACGGGCGGATCAAGATGCGTCTGTCCAAGACCAAGTCCATCGACTTCCGGGTCAACACCCTGCCGACCCTGTGGGGCGAGAAAGTGGTGATCCGGATCCTCGACCCGTCCAGCGCACAAATGGGCATCGACGCCCTCGGCTACGAGCCTGAACAGAAAGACTTGTACATGGCCGCGCTGAAGCAGCCACAGGGGATGATCCTGGTCACCGGGCCGACCGGCTCAGGCAAAACCGTGTCGCTCTACACCGGCCTGAATATCCTCAACACCGTGGACATCAACATCTCCACCGCCGAAGACCCGGTGGAGATCAACATGGAAGGCATCAACCAGGTCAACGTCAATCCCAAACAAGGGCTGGATTTCGCCCAGGCACTGCGCTCGTTCCTGCGTCAGGACCCGGACGTGATCATGGTCGGCGAAATTCGCGACCTCGAAACCGCCGAAATCGCCATCAAGGCCGCCCAGACCGGGCACATGGTGCTTTCCACCCTGCACACCAACAGCGCCGCGGAAACCCTGACCCGCCTGCACAACATGGGCATTCAGGGCTTCAACATCGCCACCTCGATCACCCTGATCATCGCCCAGCGGCTGGCGCGAAAACTGTGCAGCCATTGCAAGAAACCCATCGAGATTCCCCGCGAAACGCTGCTCAAGGAAGGCTTCCCCGAGGAACGCATCGGCTCGTTCACGATCTATGAGCCGGTCGGCTGCGATCAATGCAACCGCGGTTACAAAGGGCGAGTGGGGATTTATGAAGTGGTGAAGAACACACCGGACCTGCAACGGCTGATCATGGCCGAAGGCAACTCACTGGAAATCGACATCCAGATGCGCAAGGACGGTTTTAATGACTTGCGCACCTCGGGCTTGATCAAGGCCATGCAAGGCGTCACCAGCCTTGAAGAAATCAACCGGGTCACCAAGGACTGAACATGGCGGTCAAAGCAGCAAAAATCAGTGTCTACGCCTGGGAAGGAACGGACAGGAAAGGTTCCAGAATGACCGGCGAGTTGAGCGGTCTCAACCCGGCGTTGATCAAGGCTCAGTTGCGCAAGCAGGGGATCAACCCCGGCAAGGTGCGCAAGAAATCTGTCTCGATTTTCAGCTTCGGCAAACGTATCAAGGCTCAGGAAATCGCCCTGTTTACCCGGCAGATGGCAACGATGATGAAAGCCGGTGTGCCTCTGCTGCAATCGTTCGACATCATCGGCGAAGGCTTCGATAACCCGGCCATGCGTAAATTGGTGGACGAGGTGAAACAGGAAGTCGCGGCGGGTAACAGCTTCGCCGCTTCTCTGCGCAAAAAGCCGCAGTATTTCGATGAGCTGTACTGCAACCTCGTAGACGCGGGTGAGCAGGCCGGCGCTCTGGACACTTTGCTGGAACGGGTGGCGACCTATAAGGAAAAGAGCGAAAGCCTCAAGGCCAAGATCAAGAAAGCCATGACCTACCCGCTGGCCGTGGTCTTTGTGGCGATCATTGTCACCGGGATTCTGCTGGTGAAGGTGGTGCCGCAGTTCGAGTCGGTGTTCAAGGGCTTTGGCGCCGAATTGCCGGCCTTCACCGTGATGGTCATCGGCTTGTCGGAGTTCATGCAGGCGTGGTGGTGGATGATGCTCGGCGTGTTGATCGCCGCCCTCTTCGGTGTACGCCACGCGTTCAAAACATCCCAAGGCTTTCGGGACAGGATGGACACCTGGCTGCTGAAACTGCCGCTGATCGGCACGTTGATGTACAAGTCTGCCGTGGCCCGTTACGCCCGCACCCTGTCGACCACGTTCGCCGCCGGCGTGCCACTGGTCGAGGCTCTGGAATCGGTGGCCGGCGCGACCGGCAACATCGTGTTCAAGCGAGCGGTGCTGCGGATCAAGCAGGATGTGTCGACCGGCATGCAGCTCAATTTCTCCATGCGCACCTCGGGCATCTTTCCCAGCATGGCGATTCAGCTGACCGCCATTGGCGAAGAGTCCGGTGCACTGGACGACATGCTCGATAAGGTCGCGAGCTTCTACGAGGATGAAGTGGACAATATGGTCGATAACCTCACCAGCCTGATGGAGCCGTTCATCATGGTGGTGCTGGGTGTTATTGTCGGTGGCCTGGTGGTTGCGATGTACCTGCCCATCTTCCAACTCGGCTCAGCGATCTGACATGCCCTTGAACGAAATCCTGAACCTCTATCCGCTGGCGTTCGTGGTCATCGCCCTGGCGGTCGGCCTGCTGATCGGCAGCTTTCTCAACGTGGTGGTCTGGCGCCTGCCGAAAATGCTCGACCGCGAATGGCGGCTGCAAGCCCATGACGTGTTGGGCGTACCACCCGAGGCGCCGGGCCCGGCCTACAACCTGATACTGCCTCATTCCCACTGCCCGCAGTGCGACCATCGAATCCGCGCTTGGGAAAACATTCCGCTGCTCAGTTATCTGTTTCTACGAGGGCGATGCTCGAACTGCACCACGCCGATCAGCAAGCGCTATCCATTGACCGAATTGGCCTGCGGATTGATCTCGGCGTTTATCGCCTGGCATTTCGGCTTCGGCTGGCAGGCCTGCATGGTGCTGGTGCTGACCTGGGGCTTGCTGGCCATGAGTCTGATCGACGCCGAGCACCAACTGCTGCCGGATGTGTTGGTGCTGCCGCTGCTGTGGCTGGGGTTGATCGTCAACAGCTTCGGATTGTTCGTGTCATTGCATGACGCGTTGTGGGGCGCAGTGGCCGGTTACATGACGTTGTGGTCAGTGTTCTGGCTGTTCAAGCTGCTCACCGGCAAGGACGGCATCGGCCATGGCGATTTCAAGTTACTGGCCCTGCTCGGGGCCTGGGGCGGCTGGCAGATACTGCCGCTGACCCTCCTCCTGTCATCGCTCGTGGGCGCCATCATCGGGGTGATTTTGCTGCGACTGCGCAACGCGAAAACCTCGACACCGATCCCCTTCGGACCCTTTCTGGCAATTGCCGGCTGGATTGCCTTGCTCTGGGGTGGTCAAATAACCGGCTTCTATTGGCAGTTTGTCGGTTTGAAATGAATACCCCTGTGGAAAAACCCTGGATTCTGGGCCTGACCGGCGGCATCGGCAGCGGCAAAAGCGCGGCTGCCCAGCACTTCATCGACCTGGGCGTGCACGTAGTGGACGCCGATCACGCAGCCCGTTGGGTCGTGGAGCCGGGACGCCCGGCGCTGGCGAAGATCGCTGAACATTTCGGCCCCGGCGTGTTGCAAGCCGACGGACAACTGGACCGCGCGGCGTTGCGCAAACTGATCTTCGAGGTGCCGGAGGAGCGCCGCTGGCTCGAAGCGTTGTTGCATCCGCTGATCGCCAAGGAAATCGCCGATCACCTGGCCAAGGCACAATCGCCTTACGCGATTCTGGTTTCGCCATTGCTGATCGAGTCCGGGCAGTACGCAATGACCCAGCGGGTGCTGGTCATCGACGCCCCGGAACAGCTACAGATCGAACGCACCTTGCAGCGTGACCAGACCAGCGAGCAACAGGTCCAGGCGATCCTCAAGGCGCAATCCAGCCGCCAGGACCGCGTGAGCCGCGCCGACGATGTGGTGGTCAACGACCGCGACCTCGCCTGGCTGCACAGCGAGGTCGAACGCCTGCATCACTTTTACCTTACTTTGCGTGGAGGCCAGTCATGAGCCAGATCCCAACCGTCGAATGCCCAACTTGCGGCGCCCCCGTTGAATTTAGCCCGGAGAGCAAATTCCGGCCATTCTGTTCGGACCGTTGCAAACTGATCGACCTGGGCGCCTGGGCGTCGGAAGAACACAAGATTCCGGTCAGCCCGGACGCCGAAGACGATATGTTCAGCGAAGACTTCGAACCGCGTCACTGACACTCAAGGCCGCATAAAGCCGTAGTCCTGGTCTTCATCGAGGTTTTCCGCGAGAAAACGCAACTCGTCGGCCAGGTCTTCGGCACTGCGCACTGTCTTGCTCTGCTGCACCACCGCGCTGAGCAAGGCGCGCAGGCTCAATCCCGGATCAAACCCCACTTCCTGCGCGCTATCCAGGCTCTGACGCAACTCCTGCCTTGCCCATTCGTACACACTCATTTCGATGTTCCTGAGGTTTTGTGGAGCATGAAAGCGTCAGCGTTTTATCGATTTGATGTGGATCAAGACTTGGGGTCGTCGTCTTTCCAGGGTGCCGAAAGGTAGCGTGTGCGATTGAAGGTCTCCAGCCATTCCGGGCTGAACACGACCAGCGCGCTGACAATCATGCCGTTGATGAAGGCTTCCGGAAAAATCAGCAGCCACAGATAACCGACAAAATCTTCCAGCCAATACGGCATCTCGAAACGTTCGTTGAACCACAACAGCCACAGCGCCAGCAATAGACACAGCAGGGCTGACAGCGCCGCTGCGAAGAAGCCGGACACGAAGATATACACAAAGGGATTACGCGGCTGCGCGCGCTCGACCAGGAGGGCACAGCACTCGGTCACCAGCACCGGCAGCACAATCAGCAGTGCCCCGTTGACCCCGACGGCCGCCAGGTCCTGACGCCCGAGCAGCACCAGCCCGCATTGCGCCACCAAGGCGCCGACGATCGCCAGCGGCCAGTCCAGCAGCAACGTCACGGCCGTCATGCCAATGAAGTGATACGACACGCCCGTATCGAAATCACGTCGGACCAGCCACAGCATGAACAGCGCGAACACCGTGCCAAACAGCAAATGCTGACGGCGGCTGTCGGTGAACAGCTCAACCCACGGCACACGCCAGATGGCCCAGAGCAGCACGGGCACATAAATCAGCCAGCCGACTGTCAGCGTTTGCAGGGACAGCAGCTCGGCACCGATCATGGTCGAACCTTCTCCAGCGCCTCATGCAGCTGCGCAGCCGTGGCATATTCGTGTTGCGCAACCAATTGACCGTCTTTGAGTTGCAGACACAGCACTTTATCCACAGCCCCGGGATAGCGCGGCGCCACACGTCCCTCTCGGTCCAGCATGACCCGGTAGGCATAATCGCGCATGGCCGGAACGGCAAACATCTTCGCGATCAGCCGTGGCATGCGCTGGATGTCCGCTAAAAACACGACGTGTCGCGCCTCCAGATAACCCTTGGGCTGGCCTTGCAGCGCAGCGTCAACCAGTTTCGCGGCGTCCATGCTTCGCGCCACCAGCAGCGTCTGAGTCTGATTATCGAGCGTGTAGGCCTGGTCGAACTGATCGAGCAAGGTCCAGGGCGCCAGTCGCTCGCCCACCTCCAGTGCATGGGCCCATAAGGGCAGAAGACTCAACAGTAACACCGGCCAATATTTCACGTTAACCCCCCTTGTCAGATCAATTACCCATACTGGCCATCAGTCTACACCGCCCGTTCCGACTGCCCAGTGACGTCCTTTGCCGGTAAACGCTTTCAGCTTGTCGCATTTGAACGCTAAGCTTGGGCCTATGGATGACTCAGATTATTTACGCCTGCTGACCATCGCGGCCGAGCAAGCCAACGCCTTTCTGTCCAATGCCCGCAAATGGGAGCGTGAGCGTTGGGTCTGCCAACGCCTGCTGCAAGGCCTGAACATTCCCTATCGCGCCGACGAGTTCGCCCCTGCCGGGGAGCCGCCGGACGTACTGTTTCGTGACGCCAGCTTCGAGGTGTTTTTCGTCCTCGACGAAGGCCGGCGCCTCAATGACGAATGGCGCGATGAACTGCAACGCCGGCGCAGCGCGTTTTCCCTAAGCCAGCTCGTGCGTCGCGAGGCCAAGCCCCGGCGCATTCCCGCCAATGAATTCCTGCTGAGACTGGCGCCGACCTTGCGTAAAAAAGCCCACAACTACAAAGAGCGCGGCATGGACCTGGGGGAGCTGGACATCATCGCCTTCGCCAGCCTCAAGCGTGAAGTGCTCGACCTCAACAGCCATTTCCCGCCGCCGACCGAATACCTGCGTCAGGGATGGCGATCACTGTCGCTGGTCGGCCCGACCTTCGCCCGAGTGCTGTTCGCCCACCCGGACGCCCCGGATTTCCTGCGCAGTAACCTTGGCCGCAGCATCGTCTTCGACGTCGGGATCAGCCTGTGAGCCCGTTGCAGGCATTAATCGCCGAAGTCCCACAAATGGGCCGCGTGCGCTGGATCGGCGTGCGCCCGGAACCTCACGTGCCGATGATCGAACTGGATGCCGTGGAGGCACGACTTGAAGCCGGCCTGACCGGCGACCGAGCCCGCCCCGGTGTACGTAACGCACGGCAAGTGACACTGATTCAATGGGAGCACCTGCCGGTAATCAGCTCGCTGATGGGCCGCCCGCACGACCAACCGGTCTTGCCTGAAGAGTTGCGGCGCAACCTCGTTATCAGCGGTATCAACCTGTTCAGCCTCAAGGGTCGTCGTTTCCGCATCGGCCAGGCCATTTTCGAAACCACCGGCTGGTGCCAGCCTTGCGCGCGCCTGCAGAACAACCTGGGCCCCGGGACGTTTCAGGCCGTTCGCGGACATGGCGGAATCACAGCCCGAGTGCTACAAGGTGGAATCATTCGCCTGGACGACAGGGTGAGCGTCGAGCCCATCCCCGACAGCGGCTATGCTCCGTTCAACGTTCGTTAATCAGCCTGTAGCTTCTACACCTTCAGCAACGTCTACCTGACGAGGCCCAATATGACCAGCCACCTGAACCCCGACGACCAGAAGCATGTCGAAGAGTACCTGCACCTGTCCCAGCACCGAGTCGAGCGCCGGCCTTTCCGGCCGTGGATGCTCCTGGTGGTGGTGTTGGCAGTGACCATTGGTTTAGGCCTGTTGAGCCGATTTATCAGTTACCTGACGCTATGAGCAGCTTCGCGCTCGCTCGGGTAATTGCACCGATTTCTTTTAGCCTTGCGAGATATCCCTATGACTCATCGTATTGTCATCGTTGGCGGCGGCGCCGGCGGTCTGGAGTTGGCTACCCGTCTGGGTAAGACTCTGGGCAAACGTGGCACGGCCAGTGTGATGCTGGTCGACGCGAACCTGACCCACATCTGGAAGCCGTTGTTGCACGAAGTGGCGGCCGGGTCGCTGAACTCTTCCGAAGACGAACTCAACTATGTTGCCCAGGCGAAATGGAACCACTTCGAGTTCCAGCTGGGGCGCATGAGCGGGCTCGATCGCGAACAGAAGAAAATCCAGCTGGCCGCCACCTACGACGAGGCAGGCCTGGAACTGGTGCCGGCGCGTGAAGTGGCTTACGACTCGCTGGTGATTGCCGTCGGCAGTACCACCAACGATTTCGGTACGCAGGGCGCGGCGCAGCATTGCCTGTTTCTCGACACCCGCAAGCAGGCCGAGCGTTTCCATCAGCAACTGCTCAATCACTACCTGCGCGCTCATGCCGGGCAGACCGACAAGGTCGAGCAGATCAGCGTCGCCATCGTCGGCGCGGGTGCCACCGGGGTTGAACTGGCCGCAGAACTGCACAACGCCGCCCACGAACTGGCGGCTTATGGCCTGGACCGGATCAAACCGGAAAACATGCACATCACCCTGATCGAAGCCGGCCCACGGGTGTTGCCAGCCCTGCCGGAGCGCATCGGCGGGCCTGTGCATAAAACCCTGGAGAAACTCGGGGTCAATGTGATGACCAATGCCGCCGTCAGCGAAGTGACCGCTGACAGCTTGATCACCGCCGACGGCAAAGTGATCAGCGCGAGCCTGAAAGTCTGGGCCGCCGGTATTCGTGCACCAGGTTTCCTCAAGGACATCGATGGCCTGGAAACCAACCGCATCAACCAACTGCAAGTGCTGCCGACCCTGCAAACCACCCGCGACGAAAACATCTTCGCCTTCGGTGACTGCGCGGCCTGCCCGCAACCAGGCACCGACCGCAACGTACCGCCGCGCGCCCAGGCTGCGCACCAGCAGGCTTCGTTGCTGGCCAAATCGCTGAAACTGCGGATCGAAGGCAAGGCGTTGCCGGAGTACAAGTACACCGACTACGGCTCGCTGATCTCGCTGTCACGTTTTTCGGCTGTGGGTAACTTGATGGGCAACCTGACCGGTAGCGTGATGCTCGAAGGCTGGCTGGCGCGGATGTTTTACGTGTCGCTGTATCGCATGCACCAGATGGCGCTGTATGGCGCGTTTCGCACGGCGATGCTGATGCTCGGTAGCAAAATCGGGCGCGGGACTGAGCCGCGACTCAAACTGCATTAAGATCTTCAGCGTCCATTAGCACCTCTTCGCGGGCAAGCCTCGCTACTACAGTCACCACCCATCTGTAGGAGTGAGGCTTGCCCGCGAATGAGGCACCTCGTCCCCACTGTTTGACACTTGTGTGTCTCACTGTATCTCCCGCCACGATTCCACCCCCTCGCTTACAAACTCCCCCTTGCGCGACACAGTAGCGATACACCCCGCCCTTTAAATGGCCACATCCGAGCAAGGCAACTCGCCCGCTACGGTTATCGCCGCACTCACGTGGCGTCCTTTATCGAACGGTTGTGTCGTACAACCCTGGAGTATTGAAATGTCCCGTACTAAAAACACTATTAGTCTGCTCGGCGCTGTTCTGGCCGGTGGCATGATGTTGTCCGGTTCCGTATTCGCTTCGCAGCCTCTGACTCAGGGCTACCTGCTGGCCTCGGCCGAACAGGTGGTAAAAACCCCTGAAGGCAAATGTGGCGAAGGCAAGTGTGGCGATGCGTCGATGGCGAAGACCGATACCGATGGCGACGGCAAGGTATCCCGCGCCGAATTCCAGAAAGTCGCGCCAAAGTCCAACTTCGACAAGATCGACACCAACCATGACGGCTTCATCGACGAGCAAGAGGCTTACGACAACGTAAAAGCCAACTTCGAAGCCAATGGCAAGAAAATGCCAAAAGGTCTGTTCGAACATTTGAAAGACCAAGACGGCGCCTAAGCCTTCAGGAATCAAAACCGCGCTTTTACTTGGGGAAGCGCGGTTTTTTTTCGTCTGGCGATTTACACCTGGAAGCGCTGCCCAGCAGTTATACGATGACTGAAGCTTTGTTTTTCGAAGCCAAAAAAAATCCCCGTATCTTTCGATACGAGGATTTTTAATATGGTCGGGGTAAGGGGATTCGAACTCCTGACATCCTGCTCCCAAAGCAGGCGCGCTACCGGACTGCGCTATACCCCGGTAAAAAAAAGGCACCCGTTAAAGGCGCCTTCTGCGAACAGAGCTTTTGGCGTCTGATCTTAAGATCTGATTCCAGCGTTAACTGGTTTCAAAAATGGTGGGTCGTGTGGGATTCGAACCTACGACCAATTGGTTAAAAGCCAACTGCTCTACCAACTGAGCTAACGACCCAAAAATGGTCGGGGTAAGGGGATTCGAACTCCTGACATCCTGCTCCCAAAGCAGGCGCGCTACCGGACTGCGCTATACCCCGGTTTGAAATTGGCTCCGTGACCAGGACTCGAACCTGGGACCCAATGATTAACAGTCATTTGCTCTACCGACTGAGCTATCACGGAACTACATATTTCAATTTACAACTGTGAAGCTTGCTTCACCTCTTCGACCCGTTCGCATCGCTGCGTTCGTGTGTCTGAGGCGCGCTATTCTACAATCTTAAGCACCTCTGTCAACCCCTTAAATTGCATTCAAGTTAATGATTTGCAACTTATTTCAGATTTCTGCTTGGGGAGCAGAAACCCTTACGGGTGACTTACTGCGGGGCGCACTTTACAAGCCTTTTCCTTTCAGTTCAACAACCTGACGAAAAAAAGGCCTCGCGATGCGAGGCCTTGTTTATTTCACTGTCGTGGCGGGTCAGGCAAATACGATTTCGTCGTTCTCCACCGTGCCGACAGCCGTGTCGCCTGGCATGAAACGACCGGACAGAATCAGTTGTGCCAGCGGGTTCTCGATCCAGCGCTGAATCGCCCGCTTGAGCGGTCGTGCCCCGTACACCGGGTCGTAACCCACCGCGATCAGCTTGTCCATGGCCTCTGGACTCAGCTCCAGTTTCAACTCGCGCTCAGTCAGACGACTGCGCAGTCGACCCAACTGGATCTCGGTAATGCCCGCGATCTGATCCCGCGCCAATGGCTCGAAGATCACCACTTCGTCGACCCGGTTAATGAACTCCGGCCGGAAGTGCGTGGAAATCGCATCCATCACCGCCGCACGCTGCGCTTCGCGATCACCGACCAGTTCCTGGATCTGTACCGAGCCCAGGTTGGAGGTCATGACAATCACGGTATTTTTGAAATCCACCGTGCGGCCATGACTGTCGGTCAGTCGGCCATCTTCCAGTACTTGCAGCAAGATGTTGAACACATCCGGGTGGGCCTTCTCGACCTCGTCCAGGAGGATCACCGAGTAAGGCTTGCGACGCACCGCCTCGGTCAGGTAACCGCCCTCTTCATAGCCCACGTAGCCCGGTGGCGCACCAATCAGTCGGGCCACGGAATGTTTCTCCATGAACTCGGACATGTCGATCCGCACCATCGCCTCTTCCGTATCAAAGAGGAACTCGGCCAGCGCCTTGCACAGCTCGGTTTTACCGACACCGGTCGGGCCGAGGAACATGAACGAACCGCTCGGGCGATTCGGGTCGGACAACCCGGCACGGGAACGCCGCACCGCGTTGGAAACGGCAATCACCGCTTCGTCCTGGCCGATCACACGTTGGTGCAACAGGCTTTCCATCTTCATCAGCTTGTCGCGCTCGCCTTCGAGCATTTTCGACACCGGAATACCGGTCCACTTGGAGACGACTTCGGCGATCTCTTCTTCGGTCACCTTGCTGCGCAGTAACTGGTTTTCGCTTTTACCGTGCTGATCGACCATTTGCAGGCTTCGTTCCAGGTCCGGGATGATCCCGTACTGCAACTCGGCCATACGGTTCAAGTCGCCTTTGCGGCGCGCGGCTTCCAGCTCCTGACGGGACTGTTCGATTTTCTGCTGGATCTGCGCAGAACCCTGTACTTCGGCTTTTTCCGAATTCCAGATTTCTTCGAGGTCCGAGTACTCACGCTCAAGGCGGACGATTTCTTCCTTGAGTTTTTCCAGACGTTTTATCGCGGCTTCGTCGCTTTCTTTTTTCAGCGCCTGGGATTCCACCTTCAGCTGAATAAGACGGCGCTCCAGACGATCCAGGACTTCCGGCTTGGAGTCGATCTCCATGCGGATGCGGCTAGCCGCTTCGTCGATCAGGTCGATAGCCTTGTCCGGCAGCTGACGGTCAGTAATGTAGCGATGGCTGAGCTTGGCGGCAGCGATGATGGCGCCGTCGGTGATCGCGACTTTGTGGTGAACCTCATAACGCTCTTTGAGGCCACGCAGAATCGCGATGGTGTCTTCTTCGCTCGGCTCGTCCACCAGGACCTTCTGGAAGCGCCGTTCGAGGGCCGCATCCTTCTCTATATATTGGCGGTACTCGTTGAGTGTCGTCGCGCCAACGCAGTGCAGTTCACCGCGCGCCAACGCAGGCTTGAGCATGTTGCCCGCGTCCATCGAGCCTTCGCCTTTGCCGGCGCCAACCATGGTGTGCAGTTCGTCGATGAACAGAATGATCTGCCCTTCCTGCTTCGACAGCTCGTTGAGCAGCGATTTCAGGCGCTCTTCGAACTCTCCGCGGTACTTGGCACCGGCAATCAGCGCCCCCATATCCAGGGACAACAGGCGTTTGCCCTTCAGACCATCCGGCACTTCACCGTTGATGATGCGCTGGGCCAGGCCTTCGGCGATGGCGGTTTTACCCACGCCAGGCTCACCGATCAGCACGGGGTTGTTCTTGGTGCGGCGCTGCAGCACCTGAATGGTCCGGCGAATTTCGTCGTCACGGCCGATCACCGGATCAAGCTTGCCTTCTTCGGCACGCTTGGTCAGGTCGACGGTGTACTTGTCCAGCGCCTGACGAGACTCTTCGTGGTTGGTGTCATTGACTGCTTCGCCGCCGCGCAGATTATTGATCGCGTTTTCCAGAGCCTTTTTGCTCACACCCTGGCCGAGCAGCAACTTGCCGAGCTTGCTGTTCTCGTCCATGGCAGCGAGCAGCACCAGTTCGCTGGAGATGAACTGATCGCCCTTCTGCTGGGCCAGGCGATCGGCCTGGTTGAGCAGGCGCGCCAAGTCTTGCGACATGTTCACGTCGCCGGTCGGGTTCTGGATTTTCGGCAGCTGGTCGAGCTCTTTGGTCAGCTCTTTACGCAGGCTGTTGACGTCGAAACCGACCTGCATCAGCAGGGGTTTGATCGAACCACCCTGCTGTTCGAGCATGGCTTGCATCAAATGCGCGGGTTCAATGCCGGGATGGTCAAGGCCGACTGCCAGCGATTGGGCGTCGGATAGAGCTAACTGCAACTTGCTGGTTAAACGATCTATACGCATGGGTCACCTTCCTTTTGAGCAGGCCGGACCTATAAAAACATCCTGAATGAAGAAACCTGCCAGATACCTCATTAGATGTGGTCGATTCTGGGAGATTCAAGCGTCGTACAGTTGATGTAGATCAGAGAAGTCTAGCGTTCGAGCCAGATCAGGGAGGCAAACCGACCCGTTTGAGGATTACGGCGGTAAGAAAAGAAGCGAGGATCGGTTACGGTGCAGAAACCGCCACCATACACAGCGGTGACACCGCGTACAGCCAGGCGCAAACGCGCCAGCTCGTAGATGTCGGCCATGAACTTGCCGTCATTCTGGCTCGGGACAAAGGCTTTGGCGGCTTCGGACAATTGTTCGACGAAGGTTTCGCGTACTTCGGGGCCGACTTCAAAGGCTTGCGGGCCAATGGCCGGGCCGAGCCAGACCAGCACGTCTTCTGGTGGCACATCGAGGCTATCGAGGGTGGCTTCGAGCACACCCGCCGCCAACCCACGCCAACCGGCATGGGCCGCTGCAACGCGAGTGCCCGCACGGTCGCAAAACAAGGCCGGCAGGCAATCGGCGGTCATTGCCGCGCAGGCAATACCAGGTGTTGCGGTCCAACTTGCGTCGGCAGTGGCCACAAGGCTTGGATCGGCTTGAGCCACGACAACGCCGTGAACCTGCTTTAACCAGGCCGGCCGAATAGAGAAATGATCGGTGAGGCGACGGCGGTTTTCGGCAACCGCTTCGGGGCTGTCGTCGACGTGATCGCCAAGGTTGAGGCTGTCGAACGGCGCCAGACTGACGCCGCCCGCACGGGTGGTTACACAGGCTTTCACCCCGGCAGGCGCAGGCCAGTCGGGAATCAGCCAGTCACTCATCCGATGAACGCCTCACGGTCTTGCTTGAGCAGGGTCAGCAACCAGACGAAATCGTCCGGCAGTGGCGATTCCCAGCTCATGCGTTTTCCGGTGGTCGGGTGATCCAGCTCCAGGAACCGCGCATGCAGGGCCTGACGGGGGAATGCCTTCAACGATTCGACCATGGTCACACTGGCTGCCGGTGGAATGCGGAAGCGACCACCGTAGGCAGGGTCTCCGACCAACGGGTAGTTGATGTGAGCCATGTGCACGCGAATCTGGTGAGTACGACCGGTTTCCAGCTTAACCCGCACGTGAGTGTGGGAGCGGAAACGCTCGAGCACGCGGTAATGGCTGACGGCTTGCTTGCCCCCTTCCATCACGGCCATGCGCTGGCGTTGCTGGCCGTGACGACCGATCGGCGCATTGATCTTGCCGCCGGCCGTCACCACACCGATCACGATGCATTCGTAGATCCGGCTTACGCTGCGGCTCTGCAGTTGCGTGACAAGCTGTGTCTGCGCCTGAATGGTCTTGGCCACCACCATCAGACCGGTGGTGTCCTTGTCCAGGCGATGCACGATACCGGCGCGGGGCACATTGATGATGTCCGGCACGTGGTGCAGCAAGGCGTTGAGCAAGGTGCCATCAGCGTGACCGGCGGCAGGATGCACCACCAGACCCGCGGGTTTGTTGATCACCAGGATGTCGTCGTCTTCATAGACGATGTCCAGCTCGATGTCTTGAGCGATCCATTCGCCCTGAGCTTCCTGCTCGGCAGTCAGTTCAAGAATGGCGCCACCATGAACGATGTCTCGCGGGCGGATAACCGCCCCATCCACAGTCAGGCGGCCGTCTTTGATCCAGGCGGAAAGGCGCGAGCGCGAGTGCTCAGCGAATAATTGTGCGGCGACTTGATCGAGGCGTTGGCCGCCCAATTCGGACGGCACCTCTGCGCGAAGTTCAATTTTATCGGACATGCTCAGACTAGGCGTCGGCACAGCCTTTGGTTTCGGCTGCGCGCTTGTGGTTAAATACGGCGTCTTTTGCCCCGAGGCTATTCAACGGGGCGCTCATCATAACAGGACGGCCCCGCCCAAGACAGCGGCCGTCATAGGGACGCAAGCCGCCATGCAAGTGAAACACCTGCTGCTGATCGCCATCCTCGCATTGACCGCTGCTTGCTCATCGAAGGAAGTCGTAGACGAAAACCTTAGCGAAGTCGAGCTGTACCAGCAGGCTCAGACCGACCTGGACAACAATAGCTACACCGCCGCCACAGCCAAGCTGAAGGCGCTGGAGTCGCGTTATCCGTTCGGGCGCTACGCTGATCAGGCTCAACTCGAGCTCATTTACGCCAACTACAAAAACGCCGAGCCTGAGGCTGCCAAGTCTGCCGCCGAGCGTTTCATTCGTTTGCACCCTCAGCATCCGAACGTGGACTATGCCTACTACCTCAAGGGTCTGACCTCTTTCGACCAGGACGTCGGCCTCTTGTCGCGCTTCCTGCCGTTGGACATGACCAAGCGTGACCCGGGTGCTGCCCGCGACTCCTACAACGAGTTCGCCCAGCTGACCAGCCGCTTCCCGAACAGCCGCTACTCGCCGGACGCCAAGCAGCGCATGATTTACCTGCGCAACCTGCTGGCGGCCTACGAGATTCACGTTGCCGACTACTACCTGACCCGTCAGGCCTATGTCGCCGCCGCGAACCGTGGCCGTTACGTGGTGGAAAACTTCCAGGAAACCCCTTCGGTTGGTGACGGCCTGGCGGTGATGACAGAGGCCTACCAGCGTCTGCACCTGGACGACCTGGCAGCCACCAGCCTTGAAACCCTGAAGCTCAACTACCCGAACCACCCAACCCTGGTGGACGGTCAGTTCAAGCCTTCGGTCGACGAAGCCGACAACCGTTCGTGGTTGAGCAAGGCTACTCTGGGCCTGATCGAATCCCGTCCACCGCTGCCGCCGGGCGAAACCCGCGCCAACCAGGACGTGCAGAAGCAGTTCCAGGATGCCAAGGACGCGATTCCAAGCGATCTCAAGCCTAAAGATGCAGATGGCGACGTGATCGAAGAAGAGGAACACGAAGCGCAAGGCAACAACGAAGACCGCTCGTGGTTCAGCTACATGACCTTCGGCGTGTTCGACTGACACATCGGGTTATGCAAAAAGGGAGACTCTTGAGTCTCCCTTTTTTATTGCGCTGTGCGCAGGTCTGGTCCTTGGCTAAACTGCCTGCTCATTAGCCAATAAAGCAGCTCACCATGCTTCGTTTACTGTTCTGGATCGCCCTGATTGCCGCTGCGGTATGGTTCTGGCGCAAGTTCAAGGCTTCGACTTCCGCGCCCAGGTCCTCCGCCGAACTGGATGCCGCGCCAATGGTCCGCTGCGCGCATTGCGGCGTACACCTGCCCCGCGATCGCGCGCTGAACCTTCAACAACAATGGTATTGCAGCCAGGCTCACCTTGAGCAAGGCCCGGGCTCAAGTGATCGCTGAGACGTCCAGTCCCGGCGGCAAACAGGCCCAGCGACTGCTGCGCCTTTATCATCTCTACCGTTTAAGCGTCGGCATTACTCTGGTGCTGTTGATCTCCAGCAACATGGACAACCAGTTGCTGGCCTTCGCCAAGGACGACCTGCTGCGCAGTGGCAGCTGGTTGTACCTGGTGCTGAACATCCTGCTGGTGGTCTTTTGGGAGAGCACCCGACGGCCGGCACAGCTTTTCAGCCTCGCATTGGTCGATGTCCTGCTGCTGTGCGGCCTGTTCTATGCCGCGGGCGGCGTGGCCAGCGCCATCGGCAACCTGCTTATTGTCTCGGTGGCCATCAGCAACACCCTGTTGCGCGGGCGTATCGGCTTGTTGATCGCGGCGGTCGCCGCCCTTGGCATCGTCGGCCTTGGCCTCCTCCTTAGCTTCAGTCACCCGATCAGTCCCGGCGAGTACCTGCAAGTCGGCACTCTCGGCGCGCTGTGTTTTGCCGCGGCGTTGCTGGTGCAAGGTCTGATAAGGCGACTGGAAGTCAGCGAAAACCTCGCCGAACAGCGAGCCAATGAAGTGGTTGGCCTGGAAGCGCTCAACGCGTTGATCCTGCACCGCATGCGCACGGGCATTCTGGTGCTGGACGACCAGCGACGGGTACAACTGGCCAATCACAGCGCCTTGATCCTGCTGGGGCAAAACGACCTCGATGGTCAGTTGGTCGACGATTATTCGCCGACACTGGTCGAACGCCTTCAGCTGTGGTTCAACAATCCATCGCTGCGACCGCAAAGCCTGAAAATCGCCAGCAGTGGTGTGGAACTGCAACCCAGCTTCATTGCCCTGGACCAAGGCCCGAACCACCAGACCCTGGTGTTTCTCGAGGACCTCGCCCAGATCGCTCAACAGGCGCAGCAACTGAAGCTCGCCGCACTCGGTCGCCTGACGGCCGGTATCGCCCATGAAATCCGAAATCCACTGGGCGCCGTTAGTCATGCCGCGCAGCTATTACAGGAATCCGAGGAACTGAACGGCGCGGATCGGCGTCTGACACAGATTATTCAAGACCACTCTCAGCGAATGAATCGGGTTATCGAAAACGTCCTGCAACTGTCCCGCCGCCAGCAAACCGTGTCGCAACGGCTTGATCTGAAGCCGTGGCTGGAGCATTTCGTCGCCGAAACCCGTGAAGGCGCGACCGATCGCCAGTTGATTCACCTGCACATCGGCCCGGGCGACTTCAAAACCCTGATGGACCCGAATCAGCTGACCCAGATTCTCGACAATCTGTTGCGCAACGCCTGGCGCCATAGCGCCATGAGTCACGACCTGGCGCAGGTCTGGCTCGAGTTGTTTGTCGAGCCCGACAGCCAGTTGCCGACACTCGAAGTCCGGGACAACGGCCCCGGCGTGGCGCCGGACCAACAGACGCATTTGT
This sequence comes from Pseudomonas sp. LBUM1669, assembly GCF_059695705.1. NCBI lineage: Bacteria > Pseudomonadati > Pseudomonadota > Gammaproteobacteria > Pseudomonadales > Pseudomonadaceae > Pseudomonas > Pseudomonas sp. LBUM1669. Next base: position 5,459,870 of record NZ_CP166784.1, read on the forward strand.
TCGAACCATTCTTCACCACCAGTAGCCAGGGCACAGGCCTGGGGCTTTATCTGTCCCGTGAGCTGTGCGAAAGCAACCAGGCCCGCCTAGACTTCAAACCACGCCAAGGCGGCGGCTGCTTTCGCATCACTTTTGCTCACGGACGGAAACAAAGTTGAACATGAGCCCACGGCCAAAAGTCCTGATCGTTGACGACGAACCGGATATCCGCGAACTCCTGGAAATCACCCTGGGACGGATGAAACTCGATACCTACAGTGCCCGCAACCTTGGCGAAGCCCAGGCCTTGTTAATGCGGGAAACATTCGACCTGTGCCTGACCGACATGCGACTGCCCGACGGCACCGGCCTTGAGTTGGTGCAGTACATCCAGCAGCGTTACCCACACGTGCCGGTGGCGATGATCACCGCTTACGGCAGCCTCGAAACAGCGATCAACGCCCTCAAGGCGGGGGCTTTCGACTTCCTGACCAAGCCGGTTGACCTGACGCGCCTGCGCGAACTGGTCACCAGCGCCCTTAGCTTGCCGGCACCGGGTGGTGCCAGTACGGCCATCGATCGCCGGTTGTTGGGCGATTCACAGCCCATGCGCAACCTGCGCAAACAAATCGACAAACTTGCCCGCAGTCAGGCTCCGGTGTACATCAGCGGCGAATCCGGCAGCGGCAAGGAACTGGTCGCCCGACTGATCCACGAGCAGGGCCCGCGGGCTAATCAACCGTTCGTCCCGGTCAACTGCGGGGCGATTCCATCGGAGTTGATGGAAAGCGAATTCTTCGGTCATCGCAAAGGCAGTTTCAGCGGCGCCATCGAAGACAAACCCGGGCTGTTCCAGGCCGCCCACGGCGGCACACTGTTTCTCGACGAAGTGGCCGATTTACCCTTGGCGATGCAGGTCAAACTGCTCCGGGCCATTCAGGAGAAAGCCATTCGCAGTGTCGGCGGTCAGCAAGAAATGGTGGTCGATGTCCGCATCCTTTGCGCCACCCACAAAGACCTCGACGCCGAAGTCACCGCCGAACGCTTTCGCCAGGATTTGTACTATCGGCTGAACGTGATCGAACTACGCGTTCCCTCTTTGCGCGAGCGCCGCGACGACATCGAGCCGCTGGCCAGCCATGTGCTCAAGCGCCTGGCGGCCGGCAGCGGTCAACCCGCCGCAAAACTCCACCCGCTCGCCCTCGACGCGCTGAAGAGCTACCGTTTCCCAGGTAACGTGCGGGAATTGGAGAACGTGCTGGAACGGGCTTATACCCTGTGCGAGAACAAACAGATCGAAGCCAGTGACCTGCGATTGGCCGAAGGTAACTGCACAGCAGAGAGCGGCGTGCCGGACCTGACGCAGATCGACAACCTGGAAGATTATCTGGAAAACGTCGAACGCAAACTCATCCTCCAGGCTCTGGAGGAAACCCGCTGGAACCGCACGGCGGCGGCTCAGCGGTTGAATCTTTCATTCAGGTCGATGCGCTATCGGCTCAAGAAATTGGGTCTGGATTGAAGGCCCCTTCGCGGGCAAGCCTCGCTCCTACAAGTTTGAGTCGATCAATACATTTGTGAACGACGCAAATCCCCTGTAGGAGCGAGGCTTGCCCGCGAAAGCGATCTGGCAGGCAATAAAAATCTTGCCGTCAGATCCGCCCGGTCGGCGCATACGGCGCCGGATCAATAATCGGCGCCCTGCCCAACATCACATCCACAAACAACTGACACGACGCCGGCGCCAGCACCAGCCCATTACGGTAATGCCCGCAATTGAGCCAAAGTCCGTCGAACCCCGGCACCCGGCCAATATAGGGAATTCCCTCCGGCGACCCCGGACGCAATCCGGCCCAATGCCCCACCACTTCGGCATCCGCCAGCGCAGGAATCAACTCTACCGCTGATGCTTTCAGACTCTCCAGCGCCGAGCCGGTCGGCGTCTTGTCGTAGCCTTCATGCTCCAGCGTGCTACCAATCAGAATGTGCCCGTCGCGCCGGGGAATCGCATAACGCCCCTTGGCCAGCACCATACTCGGCAGGAAGTCTGCCGCGCACTTGTACAGAATCATCTGCCCTTTGACCGGTTCGACTGGCAATTCAAGGTCCAGACTCTTGAGCAAGTCGCCACTCCAGGCGCCAGCCGTCAGGACCACCTGATCACCGTGGACGAGGCCCTCCGAAGTCTGTACGCCGACAACCCTGTCGCCTTCACGAATAAACCCGCTGACTTCGCACTGCTCACGAATCGTCACGTTCGGCAGCGCCAGCAACGCTGCCTTGAGGGACTTTACCAGCCGCGGATTACGCACGTTGGCCACATCAGCCATATAGATCGCCCGGGAAAAACCGGGACCCAGCACCGGGACGGCATCGTGCGCCGCCGAGATATCCACAGCCCGCAACGGACGGTTTTCCCGCGCAGCCCAGGCCAACGCCTCGGCCTCGTCATCCAGATCCAGCCAGTACAGGCCGGTGGTATGCACTTCAGGATCAACCCCGGTCGCGGCGAACAGTCGCTCACCAAGTTGCGGATAAAAATCCTGGGACCAATGCGCCAGCGCGGTGACTGCCGGGCTGTAGCGCCATGGATAGAGCGGCGAAACGATGCCGCCACCGGCCCATGACGACTCCTGCCCCACACTCGAACGATCCAGCAACACAACACTTTGCACTTCGGACGCGAGATTGAACGCCGTCAACAGCCCAATCACGCCGCCGCCGACAATCACCACTTGCTGTTGCCTGCTCATGTTCTGATCCAACCGATAAATAGACAGAGGGCGCTAAAAGGCGCCCGAAAAAGGAACTCAGCGACCCCAGCAATCTTTGGTTACCAGCCCGGACGTCGCATTGACCATGCTTCTGACACCGGTGTTGGTGAGGGTGAAATCCCCGCACTTGTCGGTCGCCATCGCAGCGCCGGTCTTACGCGTTGCCGTCAGCAGGAAGGTCTGATCGTTCAGCGTCGGGGTGATGGTGTAGAAGTCGTTGCCGGCGCTCAGTCCGGTGGCAGCGGTATAGACATTGTTCTTCGAGTAGAACCGCTCAAGAATCTGCGCCTGTTCTGAAAGCAGCCCGGCCACTTCGGTACGGCGGCCCTTTTTCACGTACTCGCTGAGGCTCGGGGCGCCAATGGTAATGACGATCCCGATGATCGCAATCACGATCATGATTTCGATCAGGGTGAAACCTCGGTTGGATCTGCGCATTCCTAAACTCTCACTTACTGTATTTGTCGCCACATGATGCGACGGCTGCCGCCACCGGATTTTTCCACCAGGGTGCTGATGCCGCCACTGGAATCGTTCACGATCTTGCGAGTCGCGCCGTTGACGATGGCGTTCAGGGTCGGGATGCCACCGGTGAAAATCACTCCGCTGGACACCGTGTCCGTGCTGTCGACCGTCCCGTCGTTGTTGGTGTCGAGCACCGCGTAGTTGAGCATCTTACCGCTGAACGCATCCAGCTCGACCAGTTTGCCGGTACCGAAACTGGCACATGGGTCGGTGGTGTCCACACTCGCCGTGGTAAAGACGATCCGCCCCAGCACCAGACTGGCCTGATTGATCACCCTCTCACCCGTCAGCACGCTGTTGTACACCAGCGGCAGGTACCAGCCCTTCTCCCCCGGATAGGTCACGTCATTCTGGCTAGTGGTGATGAATTGCCCGGTGCTGCCCGAGAACACACCGGTCACCGCTTGAGCCTGCAAACTGGACACGGTGATCTGACCCGCGCCGCCCTCCGCATCCCACACGGCGTAGAACGCCTGCAAATCCTTGTTGGTCTTGTCGGCAGTCTCGTTGAATTTGCCAGTGCCGAAAAACACTTCCTTGCCGCCCAATGAATTGTCCGCCAGCAACGGCTGCACAGTAATTGGCTGGGTGGCGCCACCCGCCGTGGTAAACAGCGGCTTGCCGGAGAATGCCACACCCCAGGTGTCGGGGGCGGTAGCGCTCAAATCGAACTTCCATAATCGCCCTTTCAAGTCGCCACCATAGGCTGCCTGCACCACATTCTGCGAGTTGACCCTGAGCTTCACCGACGACAGGCCATTGCTGGTGTCGGTGCTGTCGACCACGATTTTCTTGATCAACGAGCCGTCACGAATGTCCACCACGTACAACGCCGCCACCCCGGTGTTGCTGCCATAACCGTTGGAAATGAACGCGGCCCAGCGACCGTCGGCCAAGCGTGCCACTTCCGGCCGTGCATAGGCATAACCCAGGTCATTGAAAACGTTCGCCGTGCTGGCGGTGGCCGGCGCACTGATTTCCCACAGCGCCTTGGTCACGTTACCCGCTGACGCATCGAACAGCTGCAACGCATAAAAAGTCCTGCCGCCGGCCCCGGTTCCGCCAATGGCCAGGGTTTTCCAGGCGCTGCTGAACTGGGCATCGAACACCCCGACCTGACCGTCGACCAGAAACTTGTGGCTCACACCGTTGATGTAGGTCGGGTCGGCGATGTAGCGCAGCGATGGCAACACGCTGGACGGCATATAGCCATAACGCCGGGTGCCATTGGCCGAGTTGATGACATTCACAAACCCGTCGTTGGCATTCACCACCAGGCTGGGACTCATGGTGGCGGCTTTGGTGGTCAGGTAGGTGCTGTAGGTGGTGTCGCCCACCAGATCGGAGGCGGTTTTGTCCGCGGGTGAAGCCAGTACGAGGGGGGAATTGATAATGTCCCCGAGCAGCACGCTGCGCACCTTGAGCCCGGTTTTGTTGGTGCCCTTGCTCCACTCCACCAGATCACTGCCGTTGATGCCGGTGGGCAGGCTTCGGCTGAGGGAGGTCTGCTGCGCCGGGGAGAAACTGGCATAGGCCAAGGTGACGGCGGCGTTGGTCAGGGTGTTCCAGGACTGGTAAGTAGGCGCTGTGGCACCGGGAACGACGGTGGTATCGGTCGTCCAGAGTGTCGCCGCAGTGTTGACGATGCCCGCCGAGGTGAAACCGAAGGACTTGATGGTGCCGCGCCAGTCTTTCGGGTCATAACTGGTCTGGAAGTAACTTGAATTGCTGGCCAGAGTGGTGCCGCTGGTGACGCCGCTACCACCGGAACCGGCCTTGGAGGTGATGTCGCTCAGCGCCGAGGACAATGCACTGTTGAGCCCTACGCTGTCGGTCGCCTGATAGTACTTGCCCTGCCCGTAATTGGCCGCGTCCGACAACATCTGGTTCGCGGCGGTAAAGCCCACGGTGTAGGTGTTCAAGTTCTGCTTGGGAAAATCCGCCGCATTCCAGCTTTTGCCTGCCAGATCGGTTCCTGTGGAGCGCATGTCGATGTCAAAGGCAAACTTGGCGATGTCATCCAGATACAGCGTGTCGCCCTCTCCGTCACCGCTCAGGTTGTCACCATCGTTATTCACACCATCCCAGTTGGGCAGACGAGAGCCACCGAGCGGATCGGTAGTCGAAAAAGTCCGGTCATAGGTCGGCAAGCCATCGGTAATTACCACACCGTAGTTTTTCTGACAGCGGTATTGAATCGGGCTGGTATAAGTCGCCGGTGTCGAGTTGTAGAACGGCGCCAACCCCCGAAAATAACGATTTATTTCATAGTAGGTTTCCGCCAATGGGGTATTGGCTATTGCATTCAAACCACCAATCGATGAAATCAGGTTGTCGAAGTTGGTTTGCGCCTGGCCTTGGGTGACGCTGCCGACAGGAGACAGATCACTGACAGCACGGACAATTAATCCGCCGGGGCCGGAGTTGCTGCTCGTGGGAGGATTGAACGTCGCCAGCCCGATACGCAGCGCGCGATTACTGGTTACAAGGTCTGTGGAAACGTCCTTCGCAACGTTCATTCGGAATTCATTGGGGATCGCCCCGGTACCACTGGTGAAATCCCTGCTCGAACCATTGGCCAAGCCCACCAGATAAGACAGATAGTCAGCCGTATAACGAGTGTTTTCATTGCCCACCGGGTCGGGCAGCTTCAAACAGATCGATGACAGTCCCAAAAAACCACGATAGAAACCGTACCAGTTGCCGTTCGTCGAACAACCGCCGCGATTCAGACTCGACAACAAAATATTGTTATCACTCATGTCCAGATTCTGGCCGTTCAAACATGACCCGTTGGAATTGCAAATCGCAATCTGCGCACGGTTGACCGTTGGATCGAAACCAGGCGCCCAAATGATGTTGTTCATGCTCCCCGAGTCGTCGATCAGCAGCATGACGTTCGGTGCGACGGCTGCGGCGCTCAACAGCGGAGAGTCCGACGGTGTGAAGGCATACGCCGGTGCGGACAGGTAAAGCCCCAGAACAACGCCGCTAAACAGCCGCCACACGCCGCCGCGCCTTTCAATACTTCGCATAAATACTCTCCACGACGCTGCGCGAGTTGCCCGCGATGCCGACGGCGGTCACCCGGTAAAGCGTCGCCGAGGTGTTGCTCGGCACATTCACGGCGTTGACCGCGGTGCCGATATTCTGCACCCCGTAAAAGCCCTTGCCCGAGGCGATCCAGGTCACGCCGGGGGTGGAACCGGGGCCGGCGGCGGTGACCGTCAACGCGTCCGACGGTGGTGCGCACTGGCTGCAGACCGGCAATGAATAGCTGTCCAGCTGTACCGCGCTTTCACCTACGCGTAACGCCGCTTCGGCGCCCTGGAACGACTGGTTGCGCAAGCTCACGCTGCCGGCCATTTTTTCCTGCAGCGTGGCGTTCTGCATCGACGAAAGACCAATCAGCGTCAGCAACAGCAGAAACACCAGGCTGACCAGCAGTGCCATACCTCGCTGGGCATGAAAAGTCATGGAGGCCTCCCTCATGGCAACCTGTTGCGCAAGGCGGCAACCACGGTGAAGGTTTGATTTTTAACCCGACTGCTCGGATCAAAGAGCGTCATCGTCAGGCGCACGCTGCGAATTCGCGCGGGGTCGGACGGGTTAGCGCTGTAGCTGGAAGCGGCTACATCAGTGGCGGAATTGGCGAGGCCGAAGAGCACGCTGAAGGCACTGACGTTATCGACCAGCACGAACTGCGCCGGCGTGCCGGGACCGGAGCCCATCATGATTTTGTTATTGCTGAAGCTGTAGATCAGCCGCCGGATCGGAAACGCCAACTGCCCCGATGTCAGAGCCGGTGGATTTGTATAAGCCGTCGCCGTGTTTCGACAATCGGAAACCACTGTCCAGGCGGGCGCCCCGCCACCCGCTCCCACATCGGCGGTCACCAGGGTCAATTTGAGGTTGGCATTATCCCAGCTGATCGGTGTTATCTGACTGACAGCGAAGCTCCCCCCCGTACTTGAATCGGCGATCGTCCCCAGGCAGCCAAACATGCCGACCATACGGACTTCCTGAATCATCTTGCTCAGCACAAAACGCGCATCCTCCTGCATGGCGGCGGCGGCGTTCTGGCTGAGGTAGGTATTCTTGGCGGCGATGAAAATCTGCACCACGCCCAGCACCACAATCAGGCTCAACGCGAGGGCGGTCAACAACTCGATCAGCCCGAAACCTCTGCTGAACCGCCTCATGGTGTTGCCACCGGGTCGACCGTGGCGCGACTGGTCAAGACAAAGCTGCGGCGCGAGTTGGTGACATTGGCGGCGCGCGAGTCATCCCAGGTGATGGTGATGGTGTACACCCGCTGGTTCAGCGTGACGGTGCCGGTGGCCGTCGCACCGCCGAAATTCACGATGTTGGTGGTGAAATCGTAGAGGTCCTGATCGCGGGCGACGTTCAGGTTGCCCGACGTCGGAGGCGTCACGGTGTAGTCGGCGCCGGAATTGGCGCGGATACGGTCCATCATGTCGTAGGCGATAAAACTCGCCTGGCTGGTCATCCGCGAACTGTCAGTGTATTTCAGCGCATTGAGCTGAATCGCCGCCGCGCCCAACAGCCCCACGGTCAGAATCACCAACGCGACCAGTACCTCGATCAGCGTCATGCCCTCCTGTGCATGTTTGCTCCGTTCCCTCATCCGCAACTTCCACCCAATAGAATTCGTCCGTTCAGGCACACATTCAGCGTCCTGCTTTGCGTCCCAAGCACGTAGCTGATCACCACAGGCGTGGACGGAGCCGACAAACCACCCAAATTGTTGAAATCGATGGCGGTCACTCCTGAGGGTAGCGTCAGACTCGCGCCGCTGCTCAGCGCTGGAACAACCCGCAATACATTGGCCGGTGTGCCAGTACTGTCATAAACCGCCAAGTCACCGGTCCAGACGCCACCAACTGCGGTCGGACGAACCCGGATGGAGACGCCGCGGTCGATGGCCTCAAGTCGTGCGAAATTGAGTCCGCGTTGCAAGTCACCAATTTCGGTGTCTGCCTTGGTGCCTTGCACCGATCGGGTAAACGCCGGCACGGCCAGGGTGATCAGGATCAAAAATACCGAGAGCGAGACCAGCAGCTCGATCAGCGTGAAACCTTTTGTACGATGATCCATCGGTGCCCTCCGTTGCCGTCGGCTATACCTGCTTCTACACGCTAGAACATTCGACCGACCGGCGTGCGGTTGATTTGCCATTACTCGCGTATGGATTGCGCGGGCCGCAGCACTCCACGGAGGGAGATGACATGCATCAGCGAGGTTTCAGCCTGATCGAACTGCTCATGGGACTGACAATTGCCGGGATTGTTCTGCTGTTGGTCAGTCCGGCGTTCGCGGCCCTTACAGAATCGAATCATCGTGAGGAGGCGGCGAAGTCTCTTGCCAGTGGTATTCGCAGCGCCAGGAGCGAAGCACTCGCGCGCAATCAAACCATCGTCATTCATGGCATCAACGACGACTGGGGTCAGGGCTGGCGCATCATTCTGGATATCAGCGGCAAAGGGCCAGAGGACAGCAGCAACCCGCTGCTGATTGAACGCGTGAGTGGTGCTCGGGTGCCGATTGTTGGCAATTGGCCGGTCAGGCGATACATCCGTTTCAGCCGTATCGGCGAACCACAGATGCCTGGCCGGGCGTTTCAAGCGGGGACGCTGCACTTTTGCACTGCCCGCGAACCGATCAGCCAGCTCCAGGTAGTGCTGGCCGCGACCGGGCGCGTCAGCCTGCGCAGCGATAAGGCTGAGCAGGCGCTGTGTCCAGGAGGGAAAAAAATTAAAGCAGGGAGCGCACGCGCAACTCTTTAGGCATGGAGAACGTGATGTTCTCCTCGCGACCCGCCAATTCATCGGCCCCGGTAGCACCCCAGGCCTGCAACTGCTGGATCACGCCACGCACCAGCACCTCCGGCGCGGAGGCGCCAGCGGTGATGCCGATACGCTCGACACCGTCGAACCAGCTCTTTTGCAGGTCTTCGGCGCCGTCGATCAGGTAGGCCGGGGTGGCCATGCGCTCGGCGAGTTCACGCAAGCGGTTGGAGTTGGAGCTGTTCGGGCTGCCAACCACCAATACCACGTCGCATTCGTCGGCCAGTTGCTTGACGGCGTCCTGACGGTTTTGCGTGGCGTAGCAGATGTCGTCCTTACGCGGACCACCGATCGCCGGGAAGCGTGCACGCAGGGCGTCGATCACACGGCTGGTGTCGTCCATGGACAGCGTGGTCTGGGTCACGAACGCCAGTTTGTCGGGATTGACCACCTGCAACGAGGCGACGTCTTTCTCGTCTTCGACCAGATAGATCGCGCCACCATTGCTGCCATCGTACTGGCCCATGGTGCCTTCGACTTCCGGGTGGCCGGCGTGGCCAATGAGAATGCACTCACGGCCGTCGCGGCTGTAACGCGCGACTTCGATGTGCACCTTGGTCACCAGCGGGCAGGTCGCGTCGAACACCTTGAGGCCACGGCCGGCGGCCTCAGTACGCACAGCCTGGGAAACGCCGTGGGCACTGAAGATCACGATGACGTCGTCCGGCACCTGCTCCAGTTCTTCAACGAAGATCGCCCCGCGAGCACGCAGGTCCTCGACGACGAATTTGTTGTGGACCACTTCGTGGCGCACATAGATCGGCGGCCCGAAGACTTCCAGGGCGCGGTTGACGATTTCGATCGCCCGGTCCACACCGGCGCAGAAGCCACGGGGGTTGGCGAGTTTGATTTGCATACTGTGCCTCGTGTCTTGCGCGCAAGAAATTAGAACATTACATCCCTGTAGGAGCGAAGCTTGCTCGCGAAAGCGGTGTGTCAGTCGACATTGATGTTGAATGTGATGACGCCTTCGCGAGCAAGCTCTGCTCCTACATTGGACCGCACTCGGTCAGTTACAGCGATTTGACGCTGATGATCTCGACGTCAAAGGTCAATGTCTTACCGGCCAGCGGGTGGTTGAAGTCGATGGTCACTTGCTCGTCATCGAATTCCTTCACCACGCCTGGCAGCTCAGTATTGGCCGCATCGTTGAAGATCACCAGCAAACCCGGGGAAAGGTCCATGTCCTTGAACTGCGAACGCGGGATGATCTGCACGTTTTGCGGGTTCGGCTGGCCGAACGCGTTCTCCGGCTGAATCATCAGCGTGCGCTTGTCGCCGGCCTTGAAGCCGAACAGCGCTGCTTCGAAGCCTGGCAACAGGTTGCCATCGCCGACCTGGAAGGTCGCCGGGGCTTTGTCGAAGGTGCTGTCGACGGTGTCGCCGTTCTCCAGGCGCAATGCAAAGTGCAAGGTGACTTCCGTGTTCTGGCGGATGCGTTGCTCAGCCAATACCTGTTCAGTCATGAACGGTTTCTCCGGTCTTTTTGCTTTTGAACATATCCAGCGCAAGCATCACGGCACCGACAGTAATCGCGCTGTCGGCAAAGTTGAACGCCGGGAAATACCAGCGGTTCTGCCAATGCACCAGAATGAAATCGATCACATGGCCCAGGGCGATGCGGTCATACAGATTGCCCAGCGCCCCACCCAGTACCAGCGCCAAAGCGACGGCCAACCAGGTTTCGTTGCGCCCCAGACGCTTGAGCCACACCACCAGCACCGCACTCACTACCACCGCGATCAGGGCAAACAACCAGCGCTGCCAGCCCGAGCTGTCGGCCAGGAAGCTGAACGCCGCGCCGGTGTTGTAGGCCAGGGTCCAGCTGAAATAATCGGGGATCACCACAATTTGCTGGTACATCTTCAACGAGCCTTCGAAGTAAAACTTGCTGGCCTGGTCGATGACCAAGACCAGCAAACTCAACCAGAGCCAGCTCAGCCGCCCAAAGCGGCCAATGGCGTTAAGCATAGTGACGAACCTCGCCCGCGCCGCTGATGTTGTCGACGCAACGACCGCAGATTTCCGGATGCTCCGGGTTCACGCCGACGTCTTCACGGCAGTGCCAGCAACGGGCGCACTTGGCGAAGGCCGACTTGACGATTTTCAGCTTCAGGCCGCTGACTTCGGTGACTACCGCGTCCGCCGGTGCCTGAACAAAAGGCGCCACGCTGGCGGTCGAGGTGATCAGCACGAAGCGCAATTCGTTGCTCAGCTTGGCCAGGTCGGCGCTCAGCGCGTCTTCGGCGAACAGCGTCACTTCGGCTTGCAGGTTGCCACCGACGGCCTTGGCCGCGCGCTGGATTTCCATTTCCTTGTTGACCGCGACCTTCACCGCCATGATCCGCTCCCAATAGGCGCGACCCAGTTCGACGTTGTCCGGCAGTTCGGTCAGGCCTTCGTACCAGGTGTTGAGCATCACCGATTCGTTACGCTCGCCCGGCAGGTATTCCCACAGTTCGTCAGCGGTGAACGCCAGGATCGGCGCGATCCAGCGCACCAGCGCTTCGGAGATGTGGTACAGCGCGGTTTGCGCCGAACGGCGGGCCTTGCTATTGGCGCCAGTGGTGTACTGGCGGTCCTTGATGATGTCGAGGTAGAAACCGCCCAGCTCCTGCACGCAGAAGTTGTGGATCTTGGAGTAGACGTTCCAGAAGCGGTATTCACCGTAATGCTCTTGCAGCTCGCGTTGCAGCAGCAGGGTGCGGTCCACGGCCCAACGGTCCAGGGCGAGCATTTCCTCGGCCGGCAGGATGTCGGTGGCCGGGTTGAAACCGGTCAGGTTGGAGAGCAGGAAACGCGCGGTGTTACGGATGCGCCGGTAGGCGTCCGCACTGCGTTGCAGGATCTGGTCGGAAACCGCCATTTCACCCGAGTAATCGGTAGAAGCCACCCACAGACGCATGATGTCGGCGCCCAGGGTGTCGTTGACCTTTTGCGGCGCGATCACGTTGCCCAGCGACTTGGACATCTTGCGGCCCGACTCATCTACGGTGAAACCGTGGGTCAGCAGCTCGCGGTACGGCGCGTGGTTGTCGATGGCGCAACCGGTCAGCAACGACGAGTGGAACCAGCCGCGGTGTTGGTCCGAGCCTTCCAGGTACAGGTCGGCACGCGGGCCGGTCTCGTGGCCCATTGGGTGCGAACCACGCAGGACGTGCCAGTGCGTGGTGCCCGAATCGAACCAGACGTCCAGGGTATCGCTGATCTTGTCGTACAGCGGCGCCTCGTCACCCAGCAGTTCGGCAGCGTCCATCTTGAACCAGGCTTCGATGCCTTCGACTTCGACGCGCTTGGCGACTTCTTCCATCAGCTCAGCGGTACGCGGGTGCAGCTCGCCGCTTTCCTTGTTCAGGAAGAACGGGATCGGCACGCCCCAGTTGCGCTGACGCGAGATGCACCAGTCCGGACGGTTGGCGATCATCGAGTGCAGGCGCGCCTGACCCCAGGCCGGGACGAACTGAGTTTCTTCGATGGCTTTAAGTGCGCGCTTGCGCAGGGTGTCGCCGCTAACAGGCTCTTTGTCCATGCCGATGAACCACTGCGCGGTGGCGCGGTAGATCAGCGGGGTCTTGTGGCGCCAGCAGTGCATGTAGCTGTGTTCGATGATGGTGGTGTGCAGCAGCGCACCGACTTCTGTCAGTTTGTCGACGATGGCCGGGTTGGCTTTCCAGATGAACTGGCCGCCAAAAAACTCCAGCGATGTCACGTAAACGCCGTTGCTCTGTACCGGGTTGAGGATGTCGTCGTTGACCATGCCGTATTTCTTGCAGGTCACGAAGTCGTCCACGCCGTAGGCCGGGGCAGAGTGAACCACGCCGGTGCCAGCGCCCAGTTCAACGTAGTCGGCCAGGTAAACCGGCGACAGGCGATCGTAGAACGGGTGACGGAAGTTGATCAGCTCCAGCTCTTTACCGGTGGTGGTCGCGATGACCGAGCCTTCCAGGCTGTAACGGGCCAGACACGACTCGACCAGCTCTTCAGCCAGCACCAGCAGTTTGTCACCGACGTCGACCAGGGCGTAGTTGAATTCCGGGTGAACGTTCAGCGCCTGGTTGGCCGGGATGGTCCACGGGGTGGTGGTCCAGATCACGATCGAGGCAGGCTTGGCCAGGGACGCCAGACCGAAAGCGGCAGCCAGTTTGGCTTCGTCGGCAATCGGGAAGGCCACGTCGATGGTCGAGGACTTTTTGTTTTCGTACTCGACTTCCGCTTCAGCCAGGGCCGAACCGCAGTCAAAGCACCAGTTCACAGGCTTCAGGCCCTTGAACACGAAACCGCCCTTGACAATTTCGGCGAGTGCACGGATTTCACCGGCCTCGTTCTTGAAGTCCATGGTCTTGTAAGGGTTGGCGAAGTCGCCCAACACGCCCAGACGGATGAATTCGGATTTCTGACCTTCGATCTGCTCGGTGGCGTAGGCACGGCACAGTTCGCGGGTCTTGTCTGCGCCCAGGTTCTTGCCGTGGGTCACTTCGACTTTGTGTTCGATCGGCAGGCCGTGGCAATCCCAGCCTGGAACATAAGGCGCGTCGAAACCCGACAGGGTTTTCGAGCGGATGATCATGTCCTTGAGAATCTTGTTCAGCGCATGACCGATGTGAATCGTGCCGTTGGCGTAAGGAGGACCGTCGTGCAGGACGAACTTCGGACGATCCTTGCCAATCTCGCGCAACTTACCGTACAGGCCAATGCTGTCCCAGCGCTGCAGAATCTGCGGTTCGCGCTGAGGCAGGCCGGCCTTCATTGGGAAGGCGGTGTCCGGAAGGTTTAGCGTGGCTTTATAGTCGGTCATTTAAGGCTCTTCATTAGCGATTGGCGCTAGGTGCGACAGGGCACGGGCGGCGGCGACATCCGCATTGATCGCCGTCTTAAGCGCCTCCAGAGAGGCAAAACGCTGCTCTTCACGCAGCTTGTGGTGGAAAACCACCGTCAAACGCCGGTCATACAGATCGCCGGCAAAATCTAAAAGGTGCACTTCGAGGTGGGCTTTGCCATCACCTTGAACGGTTGGCCGCACGCCGATATTGGCGACGCCTGGCCAGGTCTTGCCGTCGATGTCGACATTGACCAGGTAAACCCCGGACAACGGCACGCGACGACGCTTGAGTTGAATATTGGCAGTTGGCGTGCCGAGCTGGCGCGCCAGCTTCTGGCCATGCAGGACGCGCCCGGTAATTTGGAACGGCCGACCGAGCAAGCGTTCAGCCAAGGCAAAATCAGCAGCGGCCAATGCATTTCGCACCTGGGTGCTGCTGACGCGGATACCGTCCAGTTCAACGGTTTGCGCCGCTTCGACGGTAAAGCCCTGGAGGATGCCGGCCTGTTGCAGGAAATCGAAATCCCCGACCCGGTCGCAGCCGAAACGGAAGTCGTCGCCGACCTCCAGATGCTGCACGCCCAGGCCATCGACCAGAATCGTATCGACGAATTCGGCGGCACTCAGTTTGCTCAGACGCTGGTTGAAAGGCAGGCACAGGACCCGGTCGACACCCTCGTCGGCCAGCAGCTGCAGTTTGTCCCGCAGCCGGGCCAGGCGGGCCGGGGCCGTATCGGGGGCAAAGAACTCCCGCGGCTGTGGCTCGAAAATCACCACGCAGCTGGGCACGCCCAACTCGAGCGCACGTTCACGCAGCCTGACCAGGATAGCCTGGTGACCACGGTGAACACCGTCAAAGTTGCCAATAGTGGCGACACAGCCCCGATGCTGGGGGCGCAGATTGTGGAGGCCTCGGACCAGCTGCATAACGCGCTTCTTGCTCATAAAGTGGTCGATTATAACCACACCCGGCGGCCGACGACAGGCAACACCGTAACCCAAAGTGATCAAGCCGACAAAACCGCCGGCCCGCCCGTGTTTATCGAGGCAAGCGCCTCAGCTCAACGCCTTGCGATTGAAGTCACGCAAACGAAAGCCCATCAACAGCAACATGCCGAAATAAGCGACCACACCGGCCACCACCAATGCGCCCAGACGCAGAAAACGCTCCAGCATATGCCCCTGATCCCAGGCCGGCATAAAGTGCATGCCGGCGAGCAACACGCCGGACATGACCAGCACGGCAATCACCAGCTTGAGCCCAAACTTGCCCCAGCCCGGTTGCGGTTGATACATCTGCTGTTTGCGCAACTGATAGAACAGCAGCCCGGCGTTGATGCAGGCACCGATGCTGATGGCCAGCGCCAGGCCGGCATGCGCAAACGGACCAATCAACACCAGGTTGAACAATTGCGTGACGATCAGGGTGAAAATCGCGATTTTTACCGGGGTGCGGATGTTTTGTTGCGCATAAAAGCCGGGCGCCAGTACTTTGATCACGATAATCCCGAGCAAACCGACCGAATAAGCGATCAGCGCCCGTTGAGTCATGGACGCATCAAACGCGCTGAACTGACCGTACTGGAACAGCGAAACCGTCAGCGGCTCGGCCAGAATCCCCAAGGCCAGGGAGCACGGCAACACCAGCATGAAGCACAGGCGCAGCCCCCAATCGAGGATTCGCGAGTATTCGTGACGATCCTTGCTGGCGTAGGTCTTGGCCAGCGTCGGCAACAGAATGGTGCCCAACGCCACACCCAGCACGCCGGACGGCAATTCCATCAGGCGGTCGGCGTAATACATCCATGACACCGAACCAGCCACCAGAAAGGAAGCGAAAATCGTGTTGATGATCAGGGAAATCTGGCTGACCGAAACCCCGAGGATTGCCGGCAACATTTGCTTCAACACCCGCCAGACGCCGCTATCGCGCAGGTTCAGGCGAGGGAGTACCAGCATGCCGATCTTTTTCAGGTGCGGTAGTTGATAGAGCAATTGCGCCAGGCCACCGACCAGTACCGCCCAGCCCAGTGCCATAACCGGCGGGTCGAAGTACGGCGTCAGGAACACCGAAAAGACAATCATGCTGACGTTAAGCAGGGTCGGCACGAAGGCCGGCACCGAAAAACGGTTGTACGTATTGAGGATCGCCCCGGCCAGGGAAGACAGGGAAATCAATAATATGTAGGGAAAGGTCACTCTCAGCAGGCTGGTAGTCAGCTCGAACTTCTCCGGCGTATCGGTGAAACCCGGCGCCGTGGCCCAGATCACCCAAGGCGCGGCGATCATCCCCAGCGCCGTCACCAATGCCAGCACCAATGTCAGCAGGCCCGATACGTAGGCTACAAATGTTCGCGTCGCTTCCTCGCCTTGCTGGTTTTTATATTCGGCAAGAATCGGCACGAAAGCTTGAGAGAAAGCCCCTTCGGCGAAGATCCGCCGCAGCAGATTGGGCAGTTTGAAGGCGATAAAGAAGGCGTCCGTCGCCATCCCAGCACCAAATGTACGTGCGATGAGGGTGTCACGAACGAACCCCAGAATCCGGGAAAGCATCGTGATAGAGCTGACGGCGGCCAACGATTTGAGCAGATTCATTGAAAGAGTTTGTGCCTGTCGATAAACAGCAGGCGAACAAAGCGCCTACTTATGCGATACTCCGCGCCGCAGCAGCACAGAGCCAAAGCTCGCGAGTTTACAGGTCAAGCGCCGGAAATAAATATCCCGCCTCTTTATACCTACCACTTAGCGGAACGTCTCAACCGCCCTTGACAAGACATCAACTCATCGGCATGATTCGCGGCCTATTTTGTTTGCTATTTCCTAAAAAGTCTTTCGAGGAGCTCGACGGTGGCCAACACACCTTCCGCCAAAAAACGTGCAAAACAGGCTGAGAAGCGTCGCAGCCACAACGCCAGCCTGCGTTCCATGGTTCGTACCTACATCAAGAATGTAGTTAAGGCCATCGACGCAAAAGACGCTGAAAAAGCTCAAGCAGCTTACGTTCTGGCTGTGCCAGTTATCGACCGCATGGCCGATAAAGGCATCATCCACAAGAACAAGGCAGCTCGTCATAAGAGCCGCCTGAACGGTCACGTCAAGGCTCTGAACCTTGCTGTTGCCGCATAAGCGATAAGCTTGTTGAAAAACCGACCCTAGGGTCGGTTTTTTATTGCCTGCGATTTGGCAAAAACAACGCAAAAAAAATGTGGGAGTGAGCCTGCTCGCGATAGCGGTGTAACACTCAACATTGATGCCGACTGTTACACCGCTATCGCGAGCAGGCTCACTCCCACATTTCGATTTGCGTCAGTTTACTGGGCGTGCGCCCACGGCAGGATCGGGATCGCCGTCACCGCATTCTGCGGACTGCCTTCGATCAAGCGATCGCTGTAGACCAGGTACACCAGCGTATTGCGCTTCTTGTCGAGAAAGCGCACCACCTGCATCGTCTTGAATACCAGCGATGTGCGCTCCTTGAACACCTCTTCGCCATCCTTCAGCTCGCCCTTGAAGTTGATCGGCCCAACCTGGCGACAAGCAAGAGAGGCTTCAGCGCGATCTTCAGCCAGACCCAAGCCGCCCTTCACGCCGCCAGTCTTGGCTCGCGAAAGATAGCAAGTCACACCCTCAACCTTCGGATCATCAAACGCCTCGACGACGATACGGTCGTTCGGGCCGACGAACTTGAACACCGTCGACACCTGGCCAATCTCCTCGGCCGAGGCCAGCAGCGGCATTGCCAACAGCAGACCCAACAATCCTTTTGCCACACGCATTCAAATATTCCTTCAGACCAGAATCAAGTTATCGCGGTGAACCAGTTCCGGCTCCGCCATGTAACCCAACAGACCGACAATCGCCTCAGACGACTGACCGATGATTTTTTGTGCTTCCAGCGCGCTGTAGTTGGCCAGGCCACGGGCAATTTCACGACCGTCCGGCGCCACGCACACCACCATTTCACCGCGCCGAAAACTGCCCTGGACCAGTTTGACGCCAACCGGCAGCAAACTTTTGTTGCCCTGGGACAGCGCCGTCACCGCACCCGCATCCAGCACCAGCGTGCCACGGGTTTGCAGGTGACCCGCCAGCCATTGCTTGCGCGCCGCCAGCATTCCGCGCTCAGGTGACAACAGGGTGCCGATGCGCTCGCCAGCCTTCAGACGATCCAGCACGCGCTCAATGCGCCCGCCGACGATGATGGTGTGCGCACCGGAACGCGCCGCCAGACGTGCGGCACGCAACTTGGTCTGCATGCCGCCACGACCCAATGCACCACCGGTACCGCCAGCGACGGCATCCAGCGCCGGATCATCGGCGCGCGCTTCGTAAATCAGGTTTGCGTCGGGGTTGTTGCGCGGATCGGCGTCGAACATGCCGTCGCGATCGGTAAGGATCACCAGCAAGTCAGCCTCCACCAGGTTAGCCACCAGCGCCGCCAGGGTGTCGTTGTCGCCGAACCGGATCTCGTCGGTGACCACGGTGTCGTTTTCGTTGATCACCGGGATCACTTTCAGCTCGACCAACGCACGCAGGGTGCTGCGGGCGTTCAGGTAGCGCTTGCGGTCAGACAAGTCATCGTGAGTCAGGAGAATCTGCGCAGTATGCCGGCCATGCTCGGCAAAGCTCGACTCCCAGGCCTGCACCAGACCCATCTGACCGATGGCGGCAGCGGCCTGCAGCTCGTGCATTGCACTGGGTCGCACGCTCCAGCCCAGACGACTCATCCCCGCCGCTACCGCCCCGGAGGACACCAGCACCAGTTCGACGCCAGCCTCATGCAAAGCCACCATCTGCTCGACCCAGACACTCATTGCCGCGCGATCCAGGCCCTTGCCGTCAGCCGTCAGCAAAGCGCTGCCGATCTTCACGACCCAACGCTGCGCACCTGTCACCTTGCTCCGCATCATCTTCAACCTTAGCTTGAGGGCAGCGCGACCCAGCGCCGCCCGTAACGTTATTCGTGACTACCGATTTCCAGATACTAAAACGCCGCTCGATTGAGCGGCGCCTTAGAGAGCTGGCGTGCCAGCGATGATAACACCGCGATCAGACAGATAAACCGCCATCGCGGGCAAGCCTCGCTCCTACCGAATCAGTCACGCACGTAAATGATTTCCGGACCGTCTTCGTCATCCACATCTTCTTCGTCCCAATCATCGTCGCCGATGTCATGGACCGACTTCACGCCGCTGCGACGCAGGGCACGCTGATCATCCAGCGCCTG
Source organism: Pseudomonas sp. LBUM1669 (assembly GCF_059695705.1). Taxonomy (NCBI): domain Bacteria; kingdom Pseudomonadati; phylum Pseudomonadota; class Gammaproteobacteria; order Pseudomonadales; family Pseudomonadaceae; genus Pseudomonas; species Pseudomonas sp. LBUM1669. The sequence continues at coordinate 5,479,061 of NZ_CP166784.1, forward strand.
CAACTGGGCACGGGCTTCGTCTTCGATGCGCTGATCGAGTTCGGTCAGCTCTTCCTTGTAAGCCGGGTCGTTAGCCAGACGGTCAGCACGGTCTTCCATGTAACGCATGATGTCGTGACACAGACGCTCGGTGCCCAGCTTGGAGATGGCGGAGATCACGTAGACCGGACCGGTCCATTCCAGGCGATCAACGATTTCCTTGACGCGAGCGTCATGCTCTTCTTCAAGGATCTGGTCGCACTTGTTCAGCACCAACCAGCGATCACGCTCAGCCAGGGACGGGCTGAATTTGGTCAGCTCACTGACAATCACTTCAGCAGCATCCGGGGCGCTGGCGTCATCCAGCGGCGCCATGTCCACGAGGTGCAGCAGCAAACGGGTACGCGACAAGTGCTTGAGGAAGCGAATCCCCAGGCCCGCGCCATCGGAAGCACCCTCGATCAGACCCGGAATGTCCGCGACCACGAAGCTCTTCCAGCGATCGACGCTGACCACACCCAGGTTCGGCACCAGCGTGGTGAACGGGTAGTCGGCAACTTTCGGCTTGGCGGCCGATACGGAGCGAATGAAGGTACTTTTACCGGCGTTCGGCAAGCCCAGCAGGCCGACGTCAGCCAATACTTTCATTTCCAGCTTGAGATCACGCGCCTCACCCGGTTTACCCGGTGTGGTCTGGCGCGGAGCACGGTTGGTACTGGATTTGAAACGGGTGTTGCCCAGACCGTGCCAGCCGCCATGAGCCACCAGGAGTTTCTGGCCTGCCTTGGTCAGGTCGCCGATCACTTCCTGAGTCGCGGAATCGATGACAGTGGTGCCGACCGGAACACGCAGCACCAGCTCTTCACCTTTCTTGCCGGTGCAGTCTGTGCTGCCGCCGTTGGAACCGCGCTCGGCATCGAAGTGCCGGGTGTAACGGTAGTCCACCAGGGTGTTGAGGTTTTCGTCGGCGATCATGTAGACCGAGCCGCCATCACCACCATCACCGCCGTTCGGGCCACCGTTTTCAATGAATTTCTCGCGACGGAAGCTCATGCAACCGTTGCCGCCGTCACCGGCCTTTACTCGAATCGATACTTCGTCAACAAACTTCATAACAAAACGCCTCTCGTCATACGGACGAGCCGAAAAAATCTAGACATAAGACTCTTGCAAAAATGAGCGCAGCGACCTCAATCAACGACCGCAAATCCAGCGCTGGAGCCCATCACAGACAGCTTTGCAAGAGACTCACCCCACAAACGAAAAAGCCCCGTCGCGAGACAGGGCTTTTCCAGCAACTACGCAATTATGCCGCGACGACTTCAGTCTTCGGGACAATGCTCACGTAACGGCGGTTGAAAGCGCCTTTTACTTCGAACTTGATCACGCCGTCGATTTTAGCGAACAGAGTGTGATCTTTACCCATGCCAACACCGTAACCGGCGTGGAATTGGGTGCCGCGCTGACGCACGATGATGTTGCCCGGAATGATAACCTGGCCGCCATACATCTTCACGCCAAGGCGTTTGGCTTCTGAGTCGCGACCGTTACGGGTACTACCACCAGCTTTTTTGTGTGCCATGAGTCAATTCTCCTAGTGAGGAATTAGGCTGAAATTAAGCCTGAATACCGGTGATTTTGATCTCGGTGTACCACTGGCGGTGGCCCATACGCTTCATGTGGTGCTTACGACGACGGAACTTGATGATGCGGACTTTATCGTGACGACCTTGGGAGATCACTTCAGCCACAACGGTAGCGCCAGCAACAACTGGAGCGCCGATGTTCACGTCATCGCCATTGGCGACCAACAGAACGCGATCAAAAGTAACGGATTCGCCGGTAGCGATTTCCAGTTTTTCGATCTTCAGGTATTCACCTGGGGCGACCTTGTATTGCTTGCCACCAGTAACAATTACTGCGTACGACATGGTATTTCTCCGATAATCCTGCTCACCCAGCTCTTTATAAGAAGAGGTATTGGCTGGCATGGCTGCATAAGGCTGGAAGGCCTGTTTGCAATTGCGTAAGGCAGGTGCTGCCCAGGAAGTTCAGGGTGCGCGATTGTACGCAAGCTGCCGGGGCGATGCAAGGGGCCGTCCATCGTACCTTGACACCCGCCGACGTGGGTCCTAGCATGCCGCGCAACCCTTCTGGAGCAACTGTCGCTGATGCAACCCCAAGCTTTCTACCGCGCGGTGGCGGACGATTTTAGCGCCGTCGACGGCATCATCAAGAAGCAGCTGACTTCCCGAGTGCCGCTGGTATCGAAAATCGGCGATTACATTACCTCGGCTGGCGGTAAACGCCTGCGTCCTCTATTAGTGTTGCTGTGTGGCAAGGCCCTGGGCCGCGAAGGCGATGACCTGCGCCTGCTGGCCGCGACCATCGAGTTCCTGCACACCGCCACCCTGCTGCACGACGACGTGGTCGACATGTCCGGCATGCGCCGTGGCCGCTCGACCGCCAACGCTATGTGGGGCAACGCGCCAAGCGTGCTGGTGGGCGACTTCCTGTATTCGCGTTCCTTCGAAATGATGGTCGAACTGGGCTCCATGCCGGTGATGAAAATCCTTTCGCAAGCCACGCGAATCATTGCCGAAGGCGAAGTGCTGCAGCTGTCGAAGGTCCGCGACGCCAGCACCACCGAAGAAACCTACATGGAAGTCATCCGCGGCAAGACCGCGATGCTCTTCGAAGCGTCGACCCACAGTGCTGCAGCACTCTGCGAAGCTACATCGGAACAGTCAGAAGCCCTGCGTACATTCGGCGATCATCTGGGCGTGGCGTTCCAATTGGTCGACGACTTGCTGGACTACAAAGGCGACGCCGAAACTCTGGGCAAGAACGTCGGTGACGATCTGGCTGAAGGCAAACCGACCCTGCCGCTGATCTACACCATGCGCGAAGGTACGCCGGAGCAAGCTGCACTGGTGCGCAAGGCGATCCAGAAAGGCGGTATCGAAGACCTGGAAAGCATCCGCGAAGCGGTAGAAGCTTCCGGCTCGCTGGATTACACCGCGCAACTGGCCCGTGATTACGTGGCCCGAGCGATCAAATGCCTCGATGCGCTGCCAGCCAGCGAATACCGCGATGCATTGGTTGAGTTGAGTGAGTTTGCGGTCGCCCGCACGCACTAAAAGCAAATCCCATGTGGGAGCGGGCTTGCCCGCGAAGGCTGACTAACATTCAACATTGATGTCGACTGTTACTCCGCCTTCGCGGGCAAGCCCGCTCCCACAGGTCATTTAGCGCCCCGCCCCTCTCCCGCCTAAAACCCTATACAATGTGCGCTTTTAGCGATCCTGAACCCAAGGAGCTTTAGTGAGCACGTTGCCACCCTGCCCAAAATGCAATTCCGAATACACCTATGAAGACGGCGCTCAGCTGATCTGCCCCGAGTGCGCCCACGAGTGGTCCGCCAGCGGCGAAGCCGAAGCGGCGTCCGATGACACCGTGAAAAAGGATTCGGTGGGCAACGTCCTGCAGGACGGCGATACCATCACCGTGATCAAGGACCTGAAGGTCAAAGGCACGTCGCTGGTGGTCAAGGTCGGCACCAAGGTCAAGAACATCCGCCTGTGCGATGGTGATCACGACATCGACTGCAAGATCGACGGCATCGGCCCGATGAAGCTCAAATCCGAGTTCGTCAGAAAAGTCTGATTCTGTTGCCTTCCATCCCGCGCCCTGCGTGGGATGGTGCTTCACCCTCCCCCGCTGCACCCAGCCATTCCTCGCAGTAGCCAAACGCCAGCCGTATTGACCTTACGCAATCTTCACCCGGAAAAAATCACAAACTGCCAATAGGTCCTTGCTATTTGATGAATAAGAATTATTCTCATTGAAACCCATCAATGGAGATGAGACCCATGACTTATTTGATCGATGCCTGGCTGGACCGCCCACACCCGTACCTCAGGATCCTGCATCGGGAAACCGGGGAAGTCTGTGCGGTGCTTGAAGAAGAAGCCTTGAACGAGCTGCAGGATCAGGGTGATCTGGACGTCAACGGCTTGAGTTCCAGCGAGCCGGTGGTGCTCAAGGAACTGGTGCGCAATCTGTTTCTGTTCTGCTACGCCCGGGCGTTGCGCCCGTCGAGTGAGCTGCACCACAAGATTGAAGTATGAGTAACACTACAAACCCCGTAGGAGCGAGGCTTGCCCGCGAACCTGACAACTCGGTTCCGACTTGAAACCGAGGTGATGCATTCGCGAGCAAGTCGGATCGCCGCACCGTTCGCTCCTACAGGATCAAGAGCTTACAGAACGTCGAGCAGTTCGACGTCGAATACCAGAACGCTGTGCGGCGGAATGCTGCCAACGCCTTGAGCGCCGTAAGCCAGTTCGCTCGGCACGTACAGACGCCATTTGCTGCCGGCGTTCATCAGTTGCAGGGCTTCGGTCCAGCCAGCGATCACGCCGCCGACCGGGAATTCTGCAGGCTGACCACGATCGTAGGAACTGTCGAACACAGTGCCGTCGATCAGGGTGCCGTGGTAGTGAGTGCGCACTTGATCTTCACGGGTTGGCTTGGCGCCTTCACCTTGAGTCAGCACTTCAAATTGCAGGCCGGAAGCCAAGGTAGTGATGCCGTCACGCTTGGCGTTTTCAGCCAGGAAAGCCAGGCCTTCGCCTGCGGCCGCTTCAGCTTTTGCAGCGGCTTCGGCTTGCATGATTTCGCGAATAACCTTGAAGCTCGCGGACATTTCTTCCTGACCTACACGGCTTTCCTTACCGGCGAATGCGTCAGTCAGGCCAGCCAGGATCGCGTCCAGGCTGACGCCCGGTGGCGGGTTGTCGCGCAGTTGGTCGCCCAGCTGACGGCCAATACCGTAGCTGACGCGGGTTTCGTCGGTGGACAGATTTACTTCGGACATAACACTGCTCCGCTGTGCGGACGGCCTGGGAACTTGCCGTGCGTGCACAGCGCGTCCCGGAGCGCCCGGAACCAAAAGGGCCAGCAGACTAGCACAGATGCCGTTGCGTTGATGAGCGCTGTCAGTGGTGCCAGGCAGAACGGAAGGCAATCGGAACTTTCAGGCTTTCCTCTGCACCGGAACCAAGCCCGCACATCTCGTCATGAACAGAAGTGTGTACGAGGTTGAATGCCAAGGAGGGAAAGTCGTGAAGCACTTCGCGCGCATGCTCGACCGAACGCAGGTGAAACATTTCGCCGCGGGCATCACTCAAGGGATACGCCGCGCCGTGCATGCGCGCCTCCAGCAGATAGATCCCGCCTTCCATGGAGATCAGGTTCAGCTCATCGATTTTCCCGGCGATGGCATAAGCGCGCAACTCAACGAAGTTCATGAAGGCACCTCATACAGTGTCAAGCCAATATCAATACATGCATAGGCCTCGCCACCTCAAAGTACAAGCCACAAACGACACCGCCCGTCTGTTTGCGCCTGACTGTAGGAGCGAGGCTTGCCCGCGAAGGCGGTGTGACGGGCAACATCTATATCGACTGACACGGCCCCTTCGCGGGCAAGCCTCGCGCCTACAGGGTTCTGTGCGAATCAGTGCTTGGTGAGTTTGTCCAGGTAACCCATGGCAAACGCCGACACGACGAACGTCATGTGAATGATCACGTACCACTTCAGATGCTCCGGATCGACGTTCTTGGCGTCCATGAAAACCCGCAGCAGGTGGATCGACGAAATCGCCACGATGGAGGCCGCCACTTTCATCTTCAGCGAAGACGAATCCATGGTGCCCAGCCAGTTGAGCTTTTCCTTATCGTCGTCGATGTCCAGTTGGGAAACGAAGTTCTCGTAACCGGAAATCATCACCATCACCAGCAAACCACCCACCAGCGCCATGTCGATCAGCGACAGCAGCACCAGGATCAGATCCGACTCGGCCATCGAGAATACGTTGGGAATGACGTGGAAAACTTCCTGGAAGAATTTCAGCGCCAGCGCCAGTAGCCCAAGGGACAGACCGAAGTAGATTGGTGCCAGCAGCCAGCGAGAGGCGTACATTGCATTTTCGATAAAGCGTTCCATTGAATCTCACACGTGGACTGGAAATGGCCGCGAGTATAACAGCCCCCCGTTACAGCCAGAAACCGTCGGGAAATCCGCAACCTGCGCGGGTGTCACAAAGTTTTTCTGCTAGTGTCCAGACTATTGACCGCTCAGCGACATCGGACAGGAAGACTGGAAATGGGTGTGCGATTACCAATAACGAGTGCCGGCATTTGCCTGGCTCTGCTGATGAGCGGCTGCTCACCCAGCGATGAGAAGCGCCAGACCAGCCTCGAGGAAAAGACCGCGCAGCTCGAGAAGTCACTGGATGCAATTCAGGACCCGAAACTCAAGGATGCCGTGGCCGAACTCGGTGGTTCGCTGCTGTTGCTCGAGCGTGCGCAACTCAAGCTCGACAGCAAACCCGTGGTAACCGAATACGGCGAAGACGCCCTCGCCGTGCTCAAGCACTACCCCACGCCTCAAGCTTTGGTCGACACCTACATCAACGGTCTGTTCGTGCTGCACAAGGATTCCAGCTCCGACTACCTGACCGACCTGCAACCGGTGTTCCCCTTCAATTTCAACATTCCGGCTGCGTTTCTCTTTCCCCATGGACTGGAATGGCAATCGGTGACCCTGAGCAACAAGCGCGTCATCGCGTTCCAGCCGGAATGGTCGGAAACCGATCCCGGCATTCAGCTGAGCCCGTCGAGTTCCAACCTGACCAACCCGGATGATCTGACGGTGACCTATCCGTTCATCGACGGCCTGGACATGGACAACAAGAACCAGCCCCAACCGGTGAGCTTGCAAGGCAAGGTCGAGGTCATCGCCCCGCGCCGGCTCTACACCTTCGACCTGACGAAAAAAGACGTTGGCCAGACCCGAACCAACGACAACCTCAGCGTCACCTTGCTGAAACTTGGCAACAACTACGCCGAAATCGAATTCAACAACAGCGCGCCACTGGCCCCCGAAGTCAGCGAAACACCGTTGAACCCGCTGATCGTCCAGGCCAAGGACACCACAGGGCAATTCCTCTCGCGTTCAGGTTCGATCAATGAAACCGCCGCGCAAATCGCCTTCTATCAAAAACAACTGGCGAACATTCAGCAGCAGAAGGCCTGGAGCGAGACCTTCGAAAAGCAGATCGATGAAGAACAGCGCACCTTCGAGGACCAGCAAAAAAATCATTACACCAAAGTGTATTTCAACGGCCCGGTCGAAACCGTTGAAGTGAGCGTGCTGGATTTCTCGGCCGCCACGGTGACCCGCAAGGATCTGAACCTGCCGGTGCGCCGCTTCGACTCACACACCACGGAAAAAACCATCCAGCCACTGACCTTGCCGGTGGTGGTGTATGACGATCAGGCTCCGACCTGGCTCAAGGGCGCGACATTGAGTGAGGAGCAGCTGAAGAAGGGCGTCATCGTCAGTCAGTCGGTGGATGACCCCAGCGCCGCACGCATTGAGTTCGACCACCTCAGAAGCTTCAATGACGAACTGCTCGGCACATCGTTCAGCCCTGGCGATAGCCCGGTCACGTTCTTTACGGAGGATGGCAGCGGCAAACGCGATGAGCCGATCGAGCTGCCGACTGAGGCTTACGAGGTCGATCCACTACGTGGCGCCATCACCTATGACTTGAACCTGTTTCCTGAAACACCAGCCTATGCCGTGGGCTCCATGCCGCTGTTTCTGGCGACGGTGGCCAAACAGACGCTCGACGCCCATCCATTGCCCAAGGGTCTGGAACTCAAAGGCAATGCGCTGGTGGTTGATTTGAAGTTGTTTCCTGCTCAGGACTGGCGATTTTTCGCCAAAGACGATTCTGGAAACTACCTGAAAGAGATACTTTCGGTCACACACGACACAAGTGCAGAAGGCCCGGCGCTCTTTGCCGTGCATTACTTCTATGGCCAGCCAACACGTCTGGAAACCTATCAGCGAACCGACCTCACCACGGTGCAATATGGTTTCGAGGTAAAACTGGCCAAGGCGGACCTGACCCACCTTGATCAATAGCCGGTATCAGTAGCCGCTTAACTCAGCCATTGAGGTTGCGGCAACGACCACCGTTGATTTCCCGCAGTTGGGCTTGCAGGTGCAGGCACCAGATTTGTGGGTCATCGGCCAGCTCGTAGCCATGCAGCGTCAGGCTTTCAACAATCGTGTCGAGGATGGATTCAGCCACGAAAGGGCCATGAAACGGGCCCTGCGCCTTGATGGCGGAAGGTTGTTCGCCGGCCATTCCGGCGGCGAAGAGCAAGGTCCACATGCCCGTATCCCCCGCCAACGGGCGGATGGCACACTCGATACGGGTCACAAGGCCCAGGCATTGACGGGTGAGGCAGAGGTTGCGCGACATGGCGGCGACCCTCGATAGATCCGGTATTCAGCCCTCACGGGGGGGCTGTCTCGATCCAGTGATTACTGTCGATATCCTTGAGCTGAGAATAGAAGAAAAGTTTGACTAGCACGTCAAGTGAGACCAGAAGGCGCCGAATGGTCATTGTGTGAATTTTGACGCCAGAGTGATGGCACTTTTCCGGTAGTTAATACAAAACCTGTGGGAGCGAGCTTGCTCGCGATTGCGGACTTTCAGCCAACAAACATGTTGAATGTCAGTCCCTCATCGCGAGCAGGCTCGCTCCCACAGTGGATCGGGGTGATCCTCAGATCGGTCAGGCCGGCTTGGCTTCGACCAGGGCTTCCAGCGCCGCTTCTTTCTCGGCTTCCTTGAGGTCTTCTTCGCTGATCATTTCCGCGATCACCCGCAAGCGTTCCACCACCCGCGCGTTAACGCTGCCTTCAGGAAACTGGCCATCGGCATCCGGCGCACCGGCCGGCTCGCCGACCAACAGGCTCAGCGCCTCGTCGGCCTGCCGCACCGCGTAGACATGGAACTGCCCCGCACGCACTGCCGACAAAACCTTTTCATCGAGCATCAGCGTGGCGACGTTGGCGTGTGGAATGATCGCCCCCTGCTCACCAGTCAGCCCGCGAGCTTCACAGAGCCGGAAGAAGCCTTCGATCTTCTCGTTGACCCCGCCCACCGCCTGCACTTCACCGAACTGGTTGATCGAGCCGGTGATCGCAAAGCATTGCTTGAGCGGCGTTTTCGACAGGGCCGAAATCAGCGTGCAAGCCTCGCCCAGCGACGCACTGTCGCCATCGACGTAACCGTAGGACTGTTCCAGAGCGATACTCGCGGAAATCGCCAGCGGGAATTCCTGGGCGTAGCGGCTGCCCAGATACCCAGTGAGGATCATCACCCCCTTGGAGTGAATCGGCTGGCCAAGGTTGACCTCGCGCTCGATGTCGACGATGCCGCTGCCGCCCGGGTAGACCGTGGCGGAAATCCGCGCCGGCACACCGAACGCCGAGTCGCCGACTTCCAGCACGGTTAGCCCGTTGCACTTGCCGACGGCGGCGCCGTGCGTGTCGATCAGGATGATCCCGGCCAGCATGTCATCGAGAATCCGCGCCGAGACCCGTCCGGTACGGGTGGCCTTGGCCTTGAGCGCCCGCTCGATATGCCCGGCATCAGTCATCTCGTCCCCCGCCAGGTGACGAATGAAATCCGCCTCGCTGACCAGCTGGAACAGATCGCCGATGCGCGCCGACAAACGCCCCTGGTGTTCGGCCAGACGCGCGCTGTAGGTCGCCAGGCGCGCCACGGCATCAGCCGTCAGCGGCGCCATGCCTTCTTCCGAGGTGCGGGTTTTGAGCAACTGGGCGAACTGCTCCAGGCTCTCGTCGACCATCGGGATGTCTTCGTCAAAATCCACCAGGACACGGAACATCTCCTGAAAGTCCGGATCGAGGTCTTGCAGCGTGTAGTACAGCTGACGCGCACCGATGATGACGACTTTGACCTGCAACGGAATGTGTTGCGGCGTGAGGGTCACCGTGGCCAGGCGGCCCAGTTCACCGAGCGGCGATTCCATTTTCAGCTTGCGTGATTGCAGGGCGCGCTTGAGCGCATCCCACACAAACGGCTCGCTGAGCATTTTTTCCGCTTCAAGGATCAGGAAACCGCCGTTGGCGCGGTGCAGCGCACCCGGCCGCAGCTGCCGATACGTGGTGTAGAGCGCGCCCTGATCGGTGCTGTATTCAATGCGGCCAAACAGGTTTTCGTAAGTCGGGTGCGGCTCAAAGACCACCGGCGCACCACCGCTGGACGAATGACCGACCACCAGGCTCGGGGCGTATTGCTCTTCCAGCAGTTTGCGGGCGACGGCGTCGGTCTTACTGTCGTCCACCAGTTGCTCGACCACGGTCTTGAGCAGATAGACCTGCATGGCTTGCAGGTAACCGCAAACAGCCGCGTTCTCGGCGTATTTCTCCGACAACGGCGACAGCAACGGCTGCAAGGCCAAAGTGATGGTTTCTTCGTTGAGGTGGCGCAGCTGATTGCTCGACTCGCGCTTCCATTGCGGCAGGCTGGCGAGCTCTTCGTTCAGTCGCTCCTCCAGACCGGCAATATCGTCGTGGAAACGCTCACGATCGGCTTCCGGCAACTGGGCGAATTCCGCTTCGTCCAACGCCTTGCCTTCACTCATCGGGGTGAATGCGATGTTGCTGGCGTCGCGGTAAAGCGCAACCTCCTTCTCCAGCGCCAGGCGCTCGATCACGTCCAGTGCCTTGTCGTAGCGCTGGTTGAAGGCGCGGTCGATGGCGCTTTTTTTCTGCTGGTAGGACGGGTGCTCGAACACTGCCGGAAAGGTCGCCAGCAGGTTGTCGATCAAGCCGTTGATGTCACTGATGAAGGCGCCAGCGGTGCCCGATGGCAATTCCAGTGCGCGAGGTTCGCGAGGCTCATCGAAATTATTGACGTAGACCCAGTCTGCCGGGGTCTGCAGGCGTTTGCCTTCGGCCTTCAGGTAGCGTTTGACGAACGAAAACCGGCCGGTGCCGGGCTCACCCATGACGAATACGTTGTAACCGGGGCGTGGCATGGCCACGCCGAACTGCAAGGCTTCGACCGCACGTTCCTGGCCAAGCACACCGCGAAAGGGCTCCAGATCATTGGTGGTAGAGAAGCTGAACTGTTCAGCGGAAAACGGACGGGTCAGCGCTTCAGGCGCTAGACGCAAGCTGGCAGCAACAGGATCAGGCATCGGGCTTCCTTACATCAGGCGGGGCAGATAGCGGCATTCTGGCGCTGCCCATACCTCACTTGCAAGGCGCGCCTCCAGTCAAAGCATAGACAAACCGTCATCCCCAGGCTGGCCGGGCGCAAATCAATGATTTCAACGAATGTTTTGCAAAAAATCACGGAACCCCGGGAACGTGCCTAAACTCCAAACTGCGCGGCTGGATTAATAACTGGCCCACTGGCGCCGGATTGGGCCAGACCCCTTGTCCATTGGTATGCACTTAAAGAGAACATAGCTATGAAACGGATTCTTCTCGGTACTCTCTTCACCGCTGTATCCATCAACGCCATGGCGCAGGCGCCAGGCGGCCCGGATTGCGGTTGGGGCAACATGCTGTTCGAAGGTCAGCGTGGCACCCCGGCTCACTTCCTGGCATCCACCACCAACGGCACTTCCGGCAACGCAACGTTCGGTATGACGTCCGGTACCAACGGTTGCTCGACTAATGCGTCGCTGACTTATGGCGGCAAATCCTGGATTGCCATGAATGGCATGATGAACGAGCTGTCCGAAGACATGGCTAAAGGTCAGGGCGAAGCGCTGACCACTTATGCCGTGGTACTGGGCGTGGCGCCGGAAGACCGTGCGCACTTCGCCGCTGTGACTCATGAGCACTTCCAGCAGATCTTCAGCAAGGCTGACGTGACCGCTGACGACGTGCATACCAACACCCTGGCCATTCTGAAGAACGATCCGCGTCTGGCCAAGTACGCTACTCAAGCTTAAGCTCGACCCGCCCGCTCCTTTCGGGGAGCGGGCTTTATTTTTTGGACCTGCCCTCTTTGGGTCTTTATTTTTTTCGACTTAAGTTGCCCACTATGCTCAAACGCCTTGCCTGGCTGGCGCTCTGTGTCTGCGCCCCGCTGTCCGCCGCGCCACCTATCGACAATCAACGTTTGCAGCAACTGGCCAATGACCCTTTCTGGATCTCCCTGGGCCATTACGAAACCGCCAAGCTCGGCGGCTGGCGCAGCTATGTCAGCGACAAAAAGTTCTTTCTCGCACCTGACGGCAATGAACACCCTGACCGTGAACTGGCGGCGACCGTGCAGGCGCTGTACGCCCCGGCCCGTGCGGACGAAAAGCACGCCCAATGCGTCTATCCGGCCCGCACCCGTTGGCTAAAAGCACAGCTCAAGCTGACCGATCTGCCAACGCTGAACTGCAGCGAATTCAAGCAATGGTTCAAGGATGTCTCGCCCCACAGCGCGGTGATGATTTTCCCGGCAGCGTATCTGAACAGTCCGTCATCGATGTTCGGCCATACCTTGCTGCGCATCGACCAGGCCAATGTACAGAGCGATCAAACCGCCCTGCTCAGTTATGCGATCAACTTCGGCGCGTACATCGAAGGCTCGGACAACAGCATCCTGTATGCCTGGAAAGGCTTGATGGGCGGCTATCCGGGCCTGTTCGCGCTGGTGCCTTATCAGGAAAAACTCTCGGAATACCGCAGCCTCGAGAACCGCGATCTGTGGGAATACCGGCTGAACCTGACGCAGGCAGAAACCGAACGCATGGTCGAGCACGTCTGGGAGTTGAAGCAGATCCAGTTCGACTATTTCTTTTTCGACGAAAACTGCTCCTATCGCCTGCTTGAGTTACTGCAAGTGGCACGGCCGAGTCTGCGTCTGACCGAACAATTCCCGCTGACCGCGATTCCCACCGACACGGTCAAAGCGGTGAAAGAAGCCGGGCTGGTGGAATCCATTCAATATCGTCCGTCTCGTGAACGGGAACTGCTGAGCCGTGCCGTGCCGTTGACTGACGAAGAACAGGAGTGGGTGCTGAAAGTCAGCGCCGACCAAAAACAATTGCAGACACCCGCGTTCAAGGCTCAACCGCGCGACCGTCAGGCGCTGATCATCGATGCGGCTTATCGATTGGAGCGTTACCGCGCCAACGGTCAGGAGCGCGACCCTGAGCAGGCGCAACGCAGTTTCGAACTGCTGCGGGCGATCAATCAGAACCCCGCCCCTGAGCTGGACATCCCAAGGCCCGGCTTGCCCGAGGACGGTCATGAATCTCGCACCTGGCAGGCCGGCATCGGCACCCGGGGCGACAAGGCCTTTGGCGAATATGGCCTGCGAATGGCGTATCACGACCTCAACGATAACGCCGAGAGCTTCCCGCTCGGTGCGCAGATCGAAATCCTGCAGATGAAACTGCGCCAGTACGAAGGCAATCACTGGCAGTTCCAGCAACTCGACCTGGCGACCATCCGTTCCATGACGCCGCGCAATGAGCTGTTGCAGCCATTGTCGTGGCAAGTCACAGGCGGTCTGGAGCGCGTGCCGGGCAAGCATGACGATGAAACGTTGGTCAGCCACGTCAACGGTGGCGGCGGCGGCACCTGGCAGCTGGGTGAAGACATGCTCGGCTTCGCACTGGGCACCGTGCGTGTCGAGCACAACAACGACTTCGCGGGTTTCATCGCACCGGCAGCAGGTTTCAATAGCGGTTTGCTGTGGAAAAACCCGCTGGGCAACTTCAGCCTTGAAACCAAGGGCGATTTCTTCACCAACGGCGAAGTACGGCGCAGCATCAGCCTGAACCAGCAGTGGGAATTGTCGCGCAATCTGGGTTTGCGCCTGAGTGCCCAGCGTGAATTCAGCCACCTGGCCTCACCCGAGAACGAAGTGATGCTTGAGGTGAAGTGGTATCACTACTGACCCGAAACACCACAATCCCTTGTGGGAGCGGGCTTGCTCGCGAAGAGGGAGTGTAAGCCGACATCAATGTTGACTGACACACCGCTTTCGCGAGCAAGCCCGCTCCCACATTGGATCATCGTTACCCAACAGATTAATCACAGCCCTTTCACAAGCGCCTGACGAATCAACTTCTAGACTTCTGTGTATAGGCCGTCGAACGGTCGGGAGTCTGGGATGTGGCGTTGTGCGGGTGTGTTGGGGTTGCTGCTGTTGTGCGCGGGTTGCCAGTCGACCCACGAAGATCTTGTCGCCAAGGGTTATCCGCCGGCTTTTGCCGATGGCTTCGATGATGGTTGCATCAGTGGCCGTCAGGCAGCGGGGGCGATGACCGGTGAATTTCGCAAGAACGTGCCGCGTTACCTCAAGGACAAGCAATACGCCGAAGGCTGGAGCGACGGTTTTCGCCAGTGCCAGGCCATGCGCGAAAGCGAGGATCGCGAGGACTATCGCAGTCACCATTGGGACGACCGGGACAAAGCCTGGCAGCAACAAAAGGACCAGGACGCCGCCCGTGCCTATCGCTCGCAATGAGTCGCAGACAGACATCCATCGAAACTAAAAGCCTGCAACCATGGCCCAAACCCTATAACGGGAGAAAACCATGAGTCGCGCTTTCGTCAATGAAGATAACGCCGCCGCGCAAGCCGATCAGCCAGTCGAACGGCAGGTCAGCGCGCAGCCCAATTACGTCACGCCGGCCGGTCTCGCCCAGCTTCAAGCGAAACTCGCCGAGGTGCAAAACCTGCTCAATGAACAAAGTGCAAAAGGTGAACTGGCCGACAAACAGCGCCAGGCCGACCTGGAGCGTGACTGGCGGTATTTCAATCAGCGACTGCAAAGCGCCCAGTTGGTCGTACCGGCCTCCTCGACCGACAAAGTGCAGATTGGAGCGTGGGTAACCTTTGCCGATGAGCACGGCCACGAACAACGCGTGCAACTGGTGGGTGAGGATCAGGCGGATGCCGCGAGCGGGCTGATCAATTGGGGCTCGCCGCTGGGGCGAGCGTTGCTGGGCGCGCAGGTCGGGGATGAGGTGGTGTGGAAGCGGCCTGCGGGGGATTTGGTGATTGAGGTTCTGGGCATAGAGATCGGGTGATCTTGAGGCCGTCATCGCTAGCAGGCTAGCTCCCACAGTGGATTTGTGTCGATTCCATAATCCCTGTGGGGCTAGCCTGCTAGCGATGGCCGCGCCGCGGTGTAACTGAAGCCCATAAAAAAACGGAGCCCCGAAGGCTCCGTTTTTTCATCCATCCAACCCGATATCAGGCCAGTTTCTTGTGCCGTACACGGTGCGGCTGTGAAGCCGCTTCGCCGAGGCGTTTCTTGCGATCGGCTTCGTATTCGGTGTAGTTACCTTCGAAGAACACCGCTTGCGAATCGTCTTCGTACGCCAGGATGTGCGTCGCGACGCGGTCAAGGAACCACCGATCGTGAGAGATCACAATGGCGGCGCCCGGGAAGTCCAGCAGGGCTTCTTCCAGGGAACGCAGGGTTTCAACGTCGAGGTCGTTGGACGGTTCGTCGAGCAACAGGACGTTGCCGCCCTCTTTCAGGGTCAGGGCCAGGTGCAAGCGACCGCGCTCACCACCGGACAGGTCCTTGACGAACTTCTGTTGGTCGCCGCCCTTGAAGTTGAAGCGACCGACGTAGGTACGCGACGGAATCTCGTAGTTGCCGATGCGAATCTGGTCGGAACCGTCGGAGATTTGCTGGAACACCGTCTTGCTGCCGTCCAGGTCTTCGCGGCTCTGATCGACGCACGCCAGTTGCACGGTTTCGCCGACTTCGATGCTGCCCGAGTCCGGTGTTTCCTTGCCCATCAGCATGCGGAACAGGGTCGATTTACCGGCACCGTTACCGCCGATCACGCCAACGATGGCGCCTTTAGGCATGGAGAACGACAGGTTGTCGATCAACACGCGATCGCCGTAACCCTTGGAGACGTTCTTGAACTCGATGACCTTGTCACCCAGGCGCGGACCGGCCGGAATGTAGATTTCGTTGGTTTCGCTGCGTTTCTGGAATTCCTGCGACTGCATTTCTTCGAAGCGTTGCAGACGAGCCTTGGATTTGGACTGGCGGGCCTTGGCGCCTTTGCGCACCCACTCCAGTTCTTCCTTCATGGCTTTTTCGTGGGCCGACTGCTGCTTGGATTCGGCAGCCAGACGATCGGACTTGGCTTCGAGCCAACCCGAATAGTTGCCCTCGTAAGGGATACCGGCGCCGCGGTCGAGTTCGAGGATCCAGCCGGCAACGTTGTCCAGGAAGTACCGGTCGTGCGTGATCGCGACCACGGTGCCCGGGAAGTCGTGCAGGAAATGCTCCAGCCAGGCGACGGAATCGGCGTCCAGGTGGTTGGTCGGTTCGTCGAGCAGCAGCATATCCGGTGCGGACAGCAGCAGGCGGCACAGGGCCACGCGACGCTTCTCACCACCGGAGAGGAATTCGATCTTGGCATCCCAGGCCGGCAGACGCAGCGCATCGGCGGCGACTTCCAGTTGGCGATCCAGGTTGTGACCGTCGCTGGCTTGCAGGATGGCTTCGAGCTTGGCCTGTTCGGCGGCCAGTTTGTCGAAGTCGGCATCTTCATCAGCGTAAGCGGCGTAGACCTCGTCCAGGCGAGCCTGGGCGTTCTTGATCACGCTGACCGCTTCCTCGACCACTTCACGCACGGTCTTGGTCGGGTCCAGGATCGGCTCTTGTGGCAGGTAGCCGATGTTCAGCTCCGGCATCGGACGGGCTTCGCCCTCGAACTCGGTGTCGACGCCCGCCATGATTTTCAACAGCGTGGACTTACCCGAACCGTTGAGGCCGAGCACGCCGATCTTGGCGCCCGGGAAGAAGGACAGTGAAATGTTTTTCAGGATTTCCCGCTTCGGCGGAACAACTTTGCCCAGCCGATGCATGGTGAAGACGTATTGAGCCATGGAGAACCTTGGGTCAGTGACAGATGAATGATTGGAGCGCAGGCGATGCCCGGCCAGACTGTGCGCGTCGTCAGATTGATAATGTATCAATACATGAGCGCTGAAAAAGTCTGAGTCTAGGAGCTGGAACGCTCCCGTGTAACCGGCAAAGCTACCTGAATGACAGATGGCAGTCCAGCCGCGAGGGGCTGGCACTTCGCCACAACACAAGGCATGCTAGCCGCCCTTCGGGCGTCCGGCTTATAGTGCACGTCGCGCCAGTCCAGCCAAACCGCAGGATTACAGTTTGTCTAATGTCTCTCCGCCATCGTCCGTGAGCGCAGCCCATCCTGCGACCGGCTCGCCCCTGCGCGGATCCTTGAAGGGTGCGCTGGCGACCCTCGTGCTGTTGCTGCTCGGATTGCTGTTCTGGCAACTGCTGGATCAGCTTCGCGAAACACAGAAATACCAGCGCCAATACACCATCGACTACACCGCCGACCTGGCCGCGCAAGTCAGCCTGAACATGGCGCTTAACGCCCAGATCGCGCTGAATCTGCTACCGATCGTCGAACAACCGCAAAGTGCCGACGAACTGCAGGCGCTGCTGCGCAAGTTGCAACAATCGCTGCCTGAACTGCGCAGCCTGGCATTGCTCAGTCCTTCCGGCAAAATCCTTGGCGACAGCGCCGCCGACAGCCAGGATGCCAATTACCTGGGTGAGCTGGTCCGGCGCAGCCGCGCCCAGGCCCACTATTTCAGCAATGCCGACGACGGCTCAGTGGTGCACCTGCTGCTGCATCAGGCCAGTGGCAGCAGCCGTGGTTACTGGGCCCTGCGCCTGACGTCGACATTTTTCTCGTCACTGACCAAACAAAATGAAGCGGGCATCCGTCCGCTGTGGCTGGTGGAAAATCGGGTCAATCACCAGATCATCAGCCGCGATGAAGCGTCGCTTTCGGTCAAACCGAGCGCGTTGTCCCCGAACGATCTGGCCAACAGTGTGCTGACAGTGCCCCTGAGCAGCAGCGACTGGCAACTGCGCGGACTGTTCGATCGCCAGCAAGTGCTCGAACAACTGTTGCCGGCGTTCATCGGCAAATGCCTGTTGGGCCTGGCCTTCTCCCTGCTGCCGTTCATCGCGCTGCTGAACATTCGCCGCCGTCAGCGCCAGTTGCATGAAGGCCGCCGCCGCTATCACGATATTTTCGAAGGCACTGGCGTTGCCCTGTGCGTACTGGACGTCTCCGGGCTCAAGACCTTCTTCGACAAAGCCCAACTGCACAGCAGCGAGCAACTCAAGGCCTGGCTCGACATACCGGAGCAACGCCAGCAACTGCTCCAGGAGCTGCGCATCACTGAGGTCAACCAGGTCGCCCTGCAACTGCTCAACGTCAACTCCTGTGCTCAGGCCTGGAAACTGTTGATTGACGGCTGCCCGCTCGACGGCACCGCCATCGGCCATCAAGTGCTCGAAACGGTGTTCAACCAGCAGAGACAGCTCGAGCTGGAAATCAAACTCCAGGATGCCAATGACCGCGACCAGCACCTGTGGCTGGTGCTGCGCTTGCCGGAAGATCACGCCGACTATAAAGCGGTAATCCTGAGCATCACCGACATCACCAGCCGCAAACTCATCGAGCTGTCGCTGCTGGAACGCGAAGGCTTCTGGTCCGATGTGGTGCGCACCGTGCCGGATCACCTGTACGTGCAAGACGTGATCAGCCAGCGGATGATCTTCAGCAACCACCACCTGGGCCAGACCCTCGGTTATGACGCCACCGAGCTGCACCAGATGGGCGAGTATTTCTGGGAAATCCTCCTGCACCCCGAAGATGCCGATTACTACCACCGCTCGCGCCAGACCCAGCGCCGCGCGGGTTACACCCAATTGCTGCAATGCCAGTTGCGGTTCCGTCATCGCGACGGCAAGTGGCGGCGTTTCGACATTCGCGAACAGGCACTGGCGCGGGACAAACACGATCAAGTCACGCGGATCATCGGCGTGGCCAAGGACATCACCGATCAGATCGAAGCCAGTGAATCCCTGCGTGACAGCGAACAGCGCTACCGGATGCTCGCCGAAAGCATCAGCGACGTCATTTTCTCCACCGACAGCAAAATGAAGCTCAACTACGTCAGCCCGTCGGTGCAAGCCGTGCTGGGCTACGACGCCGAGTGGATCTTCCAGAACGGCTGGCAATCGACCATCGCCAACCCGCAGCAACTGACCGGCATTTACGGCCTGATGGATCGGGTCAGCAAAGCGCTGGATAAACCCGAACAACTGGCGCTGCTGCGCACTCAGGTGCAGACCCAACTGTTCCTGTTCGATTGCCTGCGGGCCGACGGGCGCAAAATTCCGATCGAGCTACGGTTGGTACTGGTCTGGGACGAACACGGGGCCTTCGAAGGCGTGCTGGGCGTCGGCCGCGACATCAGCCAGCAACGCCGGGCCGAGAAAGACCTGCGCATGGCGGCCACGGTCTTCGAACATTCGACTTCGGCGATCCTGATCACCGACCCGGCCGGTTACATCGTCCAGGCCAACGAAGCGTTCAGTCGCGTCAGCGGTTATGCCGTGGAGCAGGTGCTGGACCAATTGCCGAACATGCTGACCGTCGACGAGCAGCAGGAAGCCCACCTGCATTATGTGCTCAAGCAACTGCATCAGAACAACACCTGGGAGGGCGAAGTCTGGCTCAAGCGGCGCAACGGCGAGCATTACCCGGCCTGGGTCGGCATCACGGCGGTGCTCGACGATGAAGGTGACCTGGCCAGTTACGTGTGTTTCTTCAGCGACATCAGCGAGCGCAAGGCCAGTGAGCAGCGGATTCACCGCCTCGCCTACTACGACGCCCTGACTCACCTGCCCAACCGCACGCTGTTCCAGGATCGTCTGCACACCGCGCTGCAATCAGCCGAGCGGCAGAAGTCCTGGGTCGTGTTGATGTTCCTCGACCTCGACCGTTTCAAGCCGATCAACGACTCCCTCGGCCACGCCGCCGGCGACCGCATGCTCAAGGAAATGGCCACGCGCTTGCTCGGTTGCGTCGACGATGACGACACCGTGGCGCGCATGGGCGGCGATGAATTCACCTTGTTGCTGCAACCTCGGGCCAGCCGTGACGTCGCCTTGAACCGGGCGATCCATGTGGCCGAGCAGATCCTCGCCAGCCTGGTGAAACCGTTCGTGCTGGAAGGCCGCGAGTTCTTCGTCACCGCCAGCATCGGTATCGCCCTGAGCCCGCAGGATGGCAACGAACTCAGTCAGCTGATGAAGAACGCCGACACCGCGATGTACCACGCCAAGGAGCGCGGCAAGAACAACTTCCAGTTCTATCAGGCAGACATGAACGCCAGCGCCCTGGAGCGCCTGGAACTGGAAAGCGACTTGCGCCACGCCCTGGAGCAAGACGAATTCGTTCTGTACTACCAGCCGCAGTTCAGCGGCGATGGCAAACGCCTGACCGGCGCCGAAGCGCTGCTGCGCTGGCGTCATCCACGTCGCGGCCTGGTGCCGCCGGGGGATTTCATTCCGGTGCTCGAAGAGCTTGGGCTGGTGGTGGATGTCGGTGACTGGGTGATCAGCGAAGCCTGCCGTCAGCTCAAGACCTGGCATCAGGCCAAGGTGCGGGTGCCGAAGGTGTCGGTGAACATTTCGGCCCGGCAGTTCTCCGACGGCCAGCTCGGCACGCGGATCGCCACCATCCTCAAGGAAACCGGCCTGCCGCCGGCATGCCTGGAGCTGGAGCTGACCGAAAGTATCCTGATGCGTGAAGTCAGCGAAGCGATGCAGATCCTCGCCGGGTTGAAAAACCTCGGCCTGAGTATTGCGGTCGATGACTTCGGCACCGGTTATTCATCGCTCAACTACCTCAAGCAATTCCCGATCGACGTGCTGAAAATCGACCGCACCTTCGTTGATGGCCTGCCGTCGGGTGAACAGGATGCACAGATTGCCCGGGCGATCATTGCCATGGCGCACAGCCTGAACCTGGCGGTAATCGCCGAAGGTGTGGAAACCCATGAGCAACTCGACTTCCTGCGTGAGCATGGGTGCGATGAGGTTCAGGGGTATCTGTTCGGGCGGCCGATGCCGGCGAGCCGGTTTGAGGCGCAGTTCAGTAATGAAGCGCTGTTCATGTTCGACTGAAATCACAGCGCTGCGGATGACGCCTTCGCGGGCAAGCCTCGCTCCTACGGGTTTTGGGGGGAACACAACATTTGTGAACACCGCGCCTCCTGTAGGAGCGAGGCTTGCCCGCGAAGAGGCTCGCCCAGACACCACACATCCGGTCATGAAGCCCACTTGTCTGCGACATGATGTCCTTTCATATGCCATCTAAAACCCATTGGGTTAGAATGCCCCCCTTTTCTGCCCCGATCCTTGAGGACCGCCATGTTCAGCCGTGATTTGACTATTGCCAAGTACGACGCCGATCTTTTTGCCGCCATGGAGCAAGAAGCTCAGCGCCAGGAAGAACACATCGAGCTGATCGCTTCGGAAAACTACACCAGCCCAGCGGTGATGGAAGCTCAAGGCTCGGTACTGACCAACAAGTACGCCGAAGGCTACCCGGGCAAGCGCTACTACGGTGGTTGCGAGTTCGTCGACGTGGTTGAGCAACTGGCCATCGACCGCGCCAAAGAACTGTTCGGCGCCGATTACGCCAACGTTCAGCCGCACGCCGGTTCGCAAGCCAACAGCGCCGTTTACCTGGCCCTGCTGCAAGCGGGCGACACCATCCTGGGCATGAGCCTGGCCCACGGTGGTCACCTGACCCACGGTGCCAGCGTTTCCTCCTCCGGCAAGCTGTACAACGCCGTTCAATACGGCATCGACGCCAATGGCCTGATCGACTACGACGAAGTCGAGCGCCTGGCTGTTGAGCACAAGCCGAAAATGATCGTGGCCGGTTTCTCTGCCTACTCGCAGATCCTCGACTTCCCACGTTTCCGCGAAATCGCCGACAAAGTTGGCGCGTACCTGTTCGTCGACATGGCTCACGTGGCTGGTCTGGTCGCCGCTGGCGTCTACCCGAACCCGGTTCCATTCGCTGACGTCGTGACCACCACCACGCACAAGACCCTGCGCGGTCCACGTGGCGGTCTGATCCTGGCTCGCGCCAACGCCGACATCGAGAAGAAACTGAACTCCGCGGTATTCCCGGGCGCCCAGGGTGGCCCGCTGGAGCACGTGATCGCCGCCAAAGCGATCTGCTTCAAGGAAGCGCTGCAACCTGAGTTCAAGACTTACCAGCAACAGGTGGTGAAGAACGCCAAGGCCATGGCCGGCGTGTTCATCGAGCGCGGTTTCGACGTGGTCTCGGGCGGTACTGAAAACCACCTGTTCCTGCTGTCGCTGATCAAGCAGGAAATCTCCGGTAAAGACGCCGACGCCGCTCTGGGCAAAGCGTTCATCACCGTGAACAAGAACTCCGTGCCAAACGATCCACGCTCCCCGTTCGTCACCTCCGGCCTGCGCTTCGGTACGCCGGCAGTGACCACTCGCGGCTTCAAGGAAGCAGAGTGCAAAGAGCTGGCCGGTTGGATCTGCGACATCCTGGCTGACCTGAACAACGAAGCGGTGATCGATGCCGTTCGTGAGAAGGTCAAGGCCATCTGCAAGAAGCTGCCGGTGTACGGCGCTTAATTGCGGCGCTAAACCGCAGCCATAAAAAACCGGCCACGTGATGGCCGGTTTTTTTTCGCCCGCATTTTTTTGGAATGGCGAAAAGGCTCAAGGTCGGGCTATTGCGCTCAACTGGTAAGACCGATCATGCCAATTACGCAATTTCCGCTTGCGATCACCCAAAAACAGCGCCTAGACTGCGCCTGCACTGGACATACCGGTAAGACCACAATAATTAAGTCCTGAATCTGATGCGCTTAGCGCACGGCAGCCAGGACACCGACCAGGATTCCTCCCATGCTCAGATGGTGCTCGCGTTCAATCTTCCTCCAAGTAGTTCTCGGACTGGTGCTCGGCATCGTCTGCGGGCTGACCCTTCCTGAATACTCGGCCCAGCTCAAACCGCTCGGCGACGGTTTCATCAAACTGATCAAGATGCTCATCGGTCTAATCGTGTTCTGCGTAGTGGTCAGCGGCATCAGCGGTGCCGGCGACCTGAAGAAGGTCGGGCGCATCGGCCTGAAGTCGGTGATCTACTTCGAAATCCTGACCACCATCGCCCTGGTGATTGGTCTGATGTTCGCTTTCACCACCGGCATCGGCAGCGGCGCGAACATTCATCTGGATCAGCTTTCCGCTGCAGACATGGGCGATATCGCCCAGCGCGGTCAGCACATGCAAACCACCTCCCAGTTCTTGATGAACCTGATCCCGACCTCGGTCATCGGCGCCTTCGCGGAGAACAATATTCTGCAAGTCCTGCTGTTTTCAGTGCTGTTCGGCAGTGCGCTGAACCTGGTGGGCGAAGCAGCGTCGGGCATTTCCCGGCTGATCAATGAGCTGAGCCACGTGATCTTCCGCATCATGGGCATGATCGTGCGCCTGGCGCCGATCGGCGTGTTCGGCGCCATCGCTTTCACCACCAGCAAATATGGCCTGGATTCGCTGCAGCACCTGGGCAGCCTGGTCGGCCTGTTTTATCTGACCTGTGTGGCGTTTGTGACATTGATTCTCGGGCTGGTGATGCGCCTGTCTGGCCTGAAGATGTGGCCGTTGCTCAAGTACCTGCGCGAAGAGTTGTTGATCGTCATGGGCACCGCTTCTTCCGACGCCGTGCTGCCACAAATCATGCGCAAACTTGAGCATCTGGGCATCGGCAGTTCGACGGTTGGGCTGGTCATTCCTACGGGTTACTCGTTCAACCTCGACGGTTTCTCGATCTACCTGACCCTCGCCATCGTCTTCATCGCCAATGCCACCGGCACGCCGCTGGCCATGACCGATCTGCTGACCATTCTGCTGGTGTCGCTGATCACCTCCAAAGGTGCCCACGGGATTCCCGGTTCGGCGCTGGTGATTCTGGCGGCAACACTCACGGCGATCCCTGCGATTCCGGTGGTCGGCCTGGTCTTGGTGCTGGCGGTGGACTGGTTCATGGGCATTGGCCGCGCGCTGACCAACCTGATCGGCAACTGCGTCGCCACCGTGGCCATCGCCCGCTGGGAGAAGGACATCGATATTCAACGGGCGAACAAAGTGCTTTCCGGCCAGGTGGGTTATACCTTCCAGCCGAGAAAACCTGTTGCCCCGGCGCATCAGCAAGAATTCTGAATAAACGCCGTGCCTGCCTGCGGGCAGGCACGGTCAACAACCGTTTTGGATGCTCATGGAGCGAACAGTGATTACCTCGTCGACCGTTGTGAACTCAGTCGTAGAAAAACTCCGGGCCGCTTTGGCCCGTGGTCAGTGGCGCTCCGGCGAAATGCTGCCGGGGCAACGTGAACTGGCCGAACAACTGGGCATCAGCCGCCCGAGCCTGCGTGAAGCGGTGATCGTGCTGGAAACCCTTGGCCTGGTGCGCTCGATGCCCGGCAAAGGCGTGGTGGTGCTGGATGCCCATCTCAGCGACAGCCAAAGCCACGACAGCGCGGTGGCCGGCGCCAGCCTGGAAGACGTGCTGCAACTGCGCTACACCCTCGAACCGTTTATCGTCGGCCTGGTCGCGCAGTCAATCAGCAGCAAGGAAGTCGGGCAACTGCGCCTGACCCTGATGGACATGCGCGAAGCGCTGGAGGCCAACGACAGCGAGGCCGGGGTGAACGCCTACATCGCGTTCCACGAAGAACTGTTCACGCTGACCTCGAACCCGATTTTCCAGAGCGTGGTGCAGCAGACCAGCAATGCCCTCAAGCAAAGCGCCGAGGTGCTGCGCAACTCCCCCGAGCATCTGGCTGAGCGCCTTGAGGAGAACGAAGCCGTGGTGCGGGCGATCCGCAGCAAAAACAGCGCCCAGGCCAGTGCCGAGATGCGTCGGCACATCCTTCGGGAAGGTCAGCGGATGGGCATCGAACTGAATATCCCGGACGACAACCTCGGCAGTTAAAACTGCTTCGAACTGGAGACAGGCCATGAACCGCTTCGCCTCACCGCAAACACTCACTGCCCTGCCCTTTCCCGCGCGGGAGGACGATCTCTATTCGCGGATCTTCGACGCCATTCTCGAACAGCGCCTCAATGCGTCCAGCCGCTTTACCGAAGAAAGCCTGGCGCAGATGTTCAGCGTTCGACGCAGTGACATTCGTGTCGTGCTGACGCGCCTGTCTCATCAGCAAATCATCGTCCTTCGGGCGAACCATCGGCCCCGCATCGCCGCGCTCGATGCCGAGCAGACCCGGCAGGCGCTGCATGCCCGGCGGCTGACCGAGATCACCTTGGTGCGACTGGCCTGCCGGCAACCTCATGCGCAAGACTTGAACCGCCTGCATGCCCTGATCGAGAGCGAGCGCCACTGCACAGCGCGCGGCCCGGCGATTCGG
Organism: Pseudomonas sp. LBUM1669; assembly: GCF_059695705.1. Lineage (NCBI taxonomy): Bacteria > Pseudomonadati > Pseudomonadota > Gammaproteobacteria > Pseudomonadales > Pseudomonadaceae > Pseudomonas > Pseudomonas sp. LBUM1669. The sequence goes on from NZ_CP166784.1 coordinate 5,504,247, forward strand.
TTGTCAGGGGAATTTCATTTGCAGTTGGCGAAAATGGCGGGGAATGCCCCGTTGGCGCACTTTCTCGACAGTCTGGTGCCGCTGACTTCGCTGGCGATTGCGCAGTTTGATGCGCCGGCGGAGGGTTATTGCGGGTGGCATGAGGACATTATCCATGCGGTGGAGTGTGGAGATGCCATGGCTGCAGAGGCATTGCTGAGCCGGCATCTGGATTTTCTTGAAGAGGCCTTACTGAACTCTGAATCGAGTTCAGGCCAGAATCGTGTTGCCGGGTAAATCGCCATCGCGGGCAAGCCCGCGATGACGGCATGACAGGCGCCGATAATTCTAGTCCGCAGCCACCCGCGCAAACCCTTCCCGAATCTTCTCTTCCGGCAAATCATCGGCAATAAACACGATCACGCTTTCCCGCGCCTCGTCGTCCGCCCATTCGGTGTCCCAATCGAATCCGTACAACTTCAGCACGCCCTGAAACACCATGCGCCGCGGCTCGCCCACAATGCTCAATACACCTTTGTAACGCAGCAATTGCTTGCCATGGTCTTCCAGCAACTCGTTCATGAACTCGCTGAGCTTGTCGATATCCAGCGGCTTGTCGGTGCGCAGCACCAGGCTGGAGATCCGGTCGATAGAAGGTGCCTTGGCCACCGGGCGCAGGCTGACGCCGCCGAGGTCGGCATTCAGATTGAAACCGCGCACGTCGAGCAATTCGGCCAGGTCGATCTTGCCGTGTTCGACCACACGAATCGGCGCGCGGCGGTTGATGCGGGTCAGGCGCTCGCTCAACGCGGTAAACGTCGCTTCGTCCACCAGATCACGTTTGCTCACCAGCAAGCGGTCGGCAAAACCGATTTGCGCCTGGGCGATGGTTTGCGTCAGGTGAGTGTCGGCGTGCGCCGCGTCTACAAGGGTGATGATGCCGTCGAGGATATAACGCTCGCGCAGTTCTTCATCGATGAAAAAGGTTTGCGCCACCGGTGCCGGGTCGGCCAGGCCGGTGCATTCGATCACCAGACGGTCAAAGGCGATTTCGCCGCTGTCCAGGCGTTCAAGCAGCAGATACAAAGCTTTGGTCAGGTCGGTGTGGATGGTGCAGCAGACGCAGCCGTTGGACAGCGTCATCACTTGCACGGGATCGTCGCCCAACAGCTGGGTATCGATACCGGCGTCACTGAATTCGTTCTCGATCACGGCGATTTTCAGGCCGTGTTCGGCTTTGAGCAGGTGACGCAGCAGCGTGGTCTTGCCGGCGCCGAGGAAGCCGCTGAGGATCGTGACGGGGATGGGAGAGGACAACTGGAGTCTCCTGTTTCACAAAATTAAAGTATCAACACAAAACAAATGTGGGAGCTAGCCTGCTAGCGATGGCGGACTGACAATCAACAGTGATGTTGAATGTTCAGCCGCCATCGCTAGCAGGCTAGCTCCCACAAGGATTGCTGTTAACCCGACAACCGGGTCAACAGCACTTCGGCCCACCCTTGCCACCGTAACGAGCCTCTTGGCGTTCCCGGAAGAACATCTCGTAGCTCATCACCGGTTTGTCCGGGTGTTTGGTTTGCATATGCTCGACGTAGTTGTCGTAGTCGGGCATGCCGACCATCAGACGCGCGGCCTGACCGAGGTATTTACCGAGGCGACTCAGGTCATTGAACATGCTGCAATCCTCGATTACGCATCCGGCAGCGCCTGGAACGGTGCTTCTTTATCCGTGCGTTCTTTGCTGCCCCAGGCGGAGATACCGACCTTGAGCGCATAGAACAGGATACTGAAGACCACGAACAGGAACAGCGCCGTCAGCGTTGCGTTGGTGTAAGCGTTGAAGATCACATGCTGCATCTGAGTGATGTCCTTGGCCGGGGCGAGGATCTGACCATTGGCCAGCGCGTCGCTGTATTTTTTCGCCAGCGACAGGAAGCCGATCGCCGGGTTGGCGTCGAACAGCTTGATGAAACCGGCCGTGGTGGTGCAGATCAGCAGCCAGACCGCTGGCAGCATGGTTACCCAGACGTAGCGTTGGCGTTTCATTTTGATCAGCACAACGGTGCCGAGCATCAGCGCGATACCGGCCAGCATCTGGTTGGAGATACCGAACAGAGGCCACAAGGTGTTGATGCCGCCCAGTGGATCGATCACGCCCTGGTACAGCAACCAGCCCCACATCGCCACGCAACCGGCGGTTGCGATCAGGTTGGCGGTCCAGGATTCAGTGCGCTTGAGCGCTGGGACGAAGGAACCGAGCAAATCCTGCAGCATGAACCGTCCGGCACGGGTGCCGGCGTCGACGGCAGTCAGGATGAACAGCGCTTCAAACAGAATCGCAAAGTGGTACCAGAACGCCATGGTGTTTTCACCCGGCAGGACACTGTGCAGGATCTGCGCGATACCAACCGCCAGGGTCGGCGCACCGCCGGCACGGGCCAGGATGGTGGTTTCACCGATGTCCTTGGCCACCGCTTGCAGCGCTTCCGGGGTAATTGCAAAGCCCCAGCTGCTGACAGTTTGGGCCACGGCCACCACATCACCGCCGACGACTGCTGCCGGGCTGTTCATGGCGAAATACACACCAGGCTCGATCACCGAAGCCGCCACCATCGCCATGATGGCGACGAAGGATTCCATCAGCATGCCGCCGTAACCGATGTAACGGGCGTTGACTTCGTTATCCAGCAGTTTCGGCGTGGTGCCGGAGGAGATCAGCGCGTGGAAACCGGAGACCGCACCACAGGCAATCGTGATGAACAGGAACGGGAACAGACCGCCCTTCCAGACCGGACCGGTGCCATCGATAAACTGGGTCAGCGCCGGCATTTTCAGCTCAGGCATGGTGATCAGGATGCCGATCGCCAAGGCCACGATGGTGCCGATTTTGAGGAAGGTCGAGAGGTAGTCGCGCGGCGCCAGAATCAGCCATACCGGCAGCGATGCGGCTACAAAACCGTAACCGACCAGCATCCACGTAATCTGTACGCCAGTGAATGTAAAGGCTTTGGCCCAGACTGGATCAGCGGCAATCTGCCCACCGAGCCAGATCGAGCCCAGCAGCAACAGCACACCGACCACGGAGATTTCGCCGATGCGGCCCGGGCGGATGTAGCGCATGTAGATGCCCATGAACATCGCGATCGGGATGGTCGCCATCACCGTGAAAATGCCCCAAGGACTTTCGGCCAGGGCTTTCACGACGATCAATGCCAGCACCGCGAGGATGATGATCATGATCAGGAAGCAGCCAAACAGCGCGATAGTCCCGGGAATACGGCCCATTTCCTCACGGACCATGTCGCCCAACGAGCGGCCGTTACGGCGGGTGGACATGAACAGGACCATGAAATCCTGAACCGCACCGGCCAGCACCACGCCGGCAATCAGCCAAAGCGTACCGGGCAGATAGCCCATCTGTGCAGCCAATACCGGACCGACCAGCGGCCCCGCGCCGGCGATGGCGGCGAAGTGGTGACCAAAGAGGATGTGTTTGTTGGTGGGGACGTAGTCCAGACCATCATTGTTGAGCACGGCGGGGGTGGCCCGTCGAGGGTCGAGTTGCATCACATTGTTGGCGATGAACAGACTGTAATAGCGGTAGGCAACCAGATAAATGGCCACGGCCGCGACCACAATCCACAAGGCGTTGATCGCCTCGCCTCGGCGCAATGCCACGACACCAAGGGCGCACGCTCCCACGATTGCCAGCAGCAGCCAGGGTAGATGGCGTAGCAGGCTATTATTATTTTTCATTTTATGATTCCAGCCAGGGTGGACAAGAAAGACAGCCACCCCGAGTTTAGCTCGCCTGACGGCAAAGACCATACCCCGATATTGGTCTAGCAGACTGTCCTGACTGGCAGGCTCCGACAATGCGGGTCTATAGTCAGCGAACATCTAGAGGATTGCGCCATGAGCGAGCACCCTGCCGATCGCCGCCGCTTCAAACGTATTGCGTTCGATGCCAAAACCGAACTGAGCCAGGGGGAATTCATCTGGCCGGTGAAGCTGATCGACCTGTCACTCAAGGGGCTGCTGATCGAGAAGCCAGAGCCGTGGCTGGGTAATCCAGAGTGGCATTTCCTGGTCGATATTCATCTAACCGAAGACGTCGGGATCAAGATGGATGTGATGTTGACCCACGATGACCATCGTCAACTCGGGTTCGTTTGCAAACACATCAGCCTGGAATCGATTGAACGCCTGCGGAGGTTGATCGAATTCAACCTGGGCGATCCTGAGGAACTGGAGCGCGAATTGGGCGCTTTGATCGAAATCTAAAGACTCAAAACCAATCCAATGTGGGAGCGAGCTTGCTCGCTCCCACAAGGTTTGTGTTCCTCCTGGAAGGTTATTCGAACAATGCGTCGAGGGCCTGCTCCAGCCGGGTCACGGCAATAATCTGCAACCCCGGCGGCGCTTCCTTGGGCGCATTGCCCTTGGGCACGATGGCGCGTTTGAAGCCGTGCTTGGCGGCTTCCTTCAAGCGTTCCTGGCCACTCGGCACCGGGCGTACTTCGCCCGACAGCCCGACTTCACCGAACACCAGCAAATCATGGGGCAGCGGGCGGTTGCGCAAACTGGACATGACCGCGGCCATCAACGCCAGGTCGGAGGCCGTTTCCAGCACCTTCACCCCGCCGACCACGTTGAGGAAGACGTCCTGATCGTGAGTCGGAATCCCGCCGTGACGATGCAGCACCGCCAGCAACATCGCCAGACGATTCTGATCCAGCCCCAAGGTGACCCGCCGGGGGTTCGCCAAATGGCTGTCATCCACCAGCGCCTGGACTTCCACCAGCATCGGCCGCGTTCCTTCCCACGTCGCCATGACTACGCTGCCCGGTACTTCTTCCTGCGCACGGGTCAGAAAAATCGCTGACGGGTTGGAGACTTCTTTCAGGCCCTTGTCGGTCATGCCGAACACGCCCAATTCGTTGACGGCGCCGAAACGGTTTTTCACCGCTCGCAACAGACGCAGCCGTCCATCGGATTCGCCTTCGAAATACAGCACCGTATCGACCATATGCTCCAGCACGCGCGGCCCGGCCAAGGCGCCTTCTTTTGTCACGTGGCCGACCAGGAAAATCGCCGTGCCGCTCTGCTTGGCATACCGCACCAGCAACGCCGCGCTTTCCCGAACCTGCGACACGCCACCCGGTGCCGATTGCAGTTGCTCGGTGAAGATCGTCTGAATGGAGTCGATCACCATGACCTTGGGCTTTTCGACCCGGGCGGTGGCAATGATGGTTTCGATGCAGGTTTCGGTCATTACCCGCAGCTGATCCTGAGGCAGGCCCAGACGACGCGCGCGCATAGCAACCTGCTGCTGGGATTCTTCGCCGGTGACGTACAGCGCCGGCATGACTTTGGCGAGGTTGCACAAGGTTTGCAGGAGAATGGTCGATTTTCCGATGCCCGGATCACCGCCGATCAGGACCACCGAACCATCCACCAGGCCACCGCCCAACACCCGATCGAGTTCGCTGGACGCAGTGGAGAAGCGCGGAATCTCTTCGACGCTGACTTCGGCCAGGGTCTTGATCTGTGCCTGTTGGCCGGTCCAACCGGTGCGACCGCTGGGTGCTGCGGCGCCGCCGCTCTCGACCATGGTTTCGGTCAGCGTGTTCCAGGCCCCGCACTCGCCGCACTGGCCGGCCCACTTGGGGAAGGTTGAGCCGCACTCGGTGCAGCCGTACATGCGCTTGGCCTTGGCCATCTGAACTCCCGGCAAAAACCGCGATGATAGCTCAGCTGACGCGGATCAGCGCGGCGCCGCTGTGCGGATTTCACCCTTGGCCAGACGCGCGGCGCTATTGCCTAACGGATCTTCGGCATTCAAGTCGGCGCCCTTGGCCTTGAGCTCATCCAGCAATTCGACTCGCTTGAACAGTCCCGCGTACATCGCGGCCGTCTGGCCAGCGCCGTTACGCTGGTCAGGGCTGCAATGGGCGGCCAACAGGGTTTTGGCGATCTGGATTTCGCCCTTGAAAATGGCGCCCATCAGGGCGGTGTTGCCGCGCTGATCCTGAGCGCAGGCATCGGCCCCGGATGCGAGCAAACGGTCCACGGCGGCTGTCTGGCCGTGATAGGCCGCAAGAATCAGCGCGGTATAACCCTTGCTGTCGCGGGTATCGAGGGAATAATCGGCCTCAATGAAGGTATCGAGCATCGGCACATCGCCACGGCGGGCGGCGTCGAAGTAATAATTTTGCAGTTGAACCTTCAGCGCTGCGGGATCTTCGGCCGGCGCGCCGATTACGCTGAACGACAGGCACGCCAGAAACAGCGATAGACAAAAACGCATGGCAAGCTCCTTGGTCTGACGGAGCCTCGTCAGAGGCCCCGCTTTTCAGGCAAACGCGATCAGTCAGCCAGCTTGGCCGCCAGCGCCTTGACCCGGCCCAGATCACCCTTGGCCACCCTGGCAACGCCAGTCCCGTATTCAGGGTCGGCCTTATAAAGGAAGGACAGGATGATGTGCTTGCTCTCGTCATCGGTGGTGGCCAGTGAACCGCCGAAGCTCTCGATCAAGTCCTTGCGCTCTTTCTTGCTGAACGAGCGATACAGATCCCCGGCTTGCTTGAAGTTCTGCTCACGCTGGATCTTCGCCTGCTGCGTGCTGCCCGACAGGGCCGACTGGCTGTAACGTGCGGTTTGCGGCTCGTCACGCGGCAGCAAACGGCTCGGCTGATAATTCACGCCGCTGCTGCTGTGGCCGATGTTCATCGCGCCATCCTGATTACCGTTGTTCACGGCGACCTTGGGTGCATTGATCGGCAATTGCAGTGCATTGGCGCCCAGGCGATACAGTTGAGTATCGGCATAAGAGAACACCCGCCCCTGTAATAAGCGATCTTCGGAAGGCTCGATGCCTGGAACAAGATTGGCCGGCGCCATGGCAACTTGTTCTGTTTCCTGGAAGACATTTGCCGGATTACGGTTCAACACCATTTGTCCAACTTTTCGTTCAGGAACTCCGGGCCAGATTTTGGTTGCGTCCAATGGATCGAAATCAAACTTGTACAGATCTTGAGGATTTAATACCTGGACGTACAAGTCCCATTTCGGAAACTCACCCTTGTTAATATGAAACACCAAATCATTAGTCATATGACTGTAGTCTTGGCCTTGTACTTTGGTCACCGCTTTTGGATCGAGGTTATTAATCCCCTGCAAACTTTTCCAGTGAAACTTCACGTAGTGAATTTCACCTTTTGCATTAACTAACTTGTAAGCATGAACACCGTTGCCGTCCATTTCCCGATAACTGGCGGGTGTACCGGAATTGGAATACAACTCCGTCAAGGTGCGAGTGGCTTCCGGGACATGTGAGAAGAAATCAAAGCGGCGGGCATCATCGTCCAGGTTGGTACGCGGGTCTGGCTTGAAGGCGTGGACCATGTCCGGGAATTTGATCGCATCACGAATGAAGAAGGTCGGAAAATTGTTGCCGACCAGGTCCCAGTTGCCGTCCGCGGTATAGAACTTGGTGGCAAAGCCGCGGGGATCACGCAGGGTTTCTGGCGAATGGTTCCCGTGGACGACCGCCGAGAAACGCACAAACACCGGAGTGCTCTGACCACCCGCAAACACCTTGGCCTTGGTCAGGTCACTCAGGTCATCCGTCACGGTGAAGGTGCCGTGGGCACCGGTGCCGCGGGCATGCACGACGCGCTCGGGAATGCGCTCACGATCAAAGCGTTGGAGTTTCTGGATCAGTTGCACATCCTGTAGCAGCACCGGGCCGTTGGCGCCGGCGGTTTGCGAGTTCTGGTTGTCGCCCACGGCAGCACCGTTGTCGCGGGTCAGGGTCGAAGCGTGGACGGAGAAGGACAGCAGGCTGGCGGTTAATACGCCGAGGGTGCACCGAGAGGGGAAAGCCCCAAGGCCAATGGTCGAAGTCATATCAAGTTCCTCTGTTTTCAAGGCGCACTCCAAGTGCGCTACCCAGAGGCTAGAGGCCCGGACCGCAGAACATAAATAGAAAGAACGTAATGCGATGATTCATAAATTTATGTGGCTAATCAGCTTGTTAGCACGTATTTCGCGCGCGATTGATGGCATTTTGCAAACTAATTGGCGGCAAATGTGTCGATAAACACGAGCATTGTAAGAAGCTGTTTCGAGCAAGAGCCGTAATGCTGCTTTACACTGCGCTCCACCAACCTCATCTGTAACAAGGAAATAACCTATGGGCGTGATAAGTGAGTTCAAGGCCTTCGCGGTCAAAGGTAATGTGGTCGACATGGCCGTCGGTATCATCATCGGCGCCGCCTTCGGCAAGATCGTTTCATCGTTTGTCGGCGACGTGGTGATGCCGCCAATCGGCCTGTTGATCGGTGGGGTGGACTTCAGTGACCTGGCCGTTACGCTCAAGGCAGCCAACGGGGATATTCCGGCCGTGGTGCTGGCCTACGGCAAGTTCATCCAGAGCCTGATCGACTTCATCATCGTCGCCTTCGCGATCTTCATGGGCGTCAAAGCCATCAACCGTCTGAAACGCGAAGAGGCCGTTGCGCCAACCCTGCCGCCGGTCCCAACCAAGGAAGAAGAGCTGTTGAGCGAGATCCGTGACCTGCTCAAAGCCCAGAACAATCGGCCTGAAAGCTGATTGCGAAACAGAAACGGCGCCTTCGGGGCGCCGTTTTTTTTTTACCAGAAGTTCTCCACCGCCACCTGGCCGGGTCGTCGACTGAGACTCAAGTGCATGTCCCGCTGTTTGAGCAACTTGCGTGTGTCATCGATCATCTGAGGGTTACCGCAGAGCATGACCCGCGAGTGCTCCGCCGTCAGTGCCACCCCCGCCTCCCGCTCCAGTTCGCCATTTTCTATCAGCGTCGTGATTCGCCCGTTCAGGGCGCCGGGGTGCTCCTCGCGCGTGACAGTCGCGATGAACTGCAATTTGTGCGCGTATTCGGCTAGATAGTCGCGCTGCGCCAGCCCCGCGATCAGCTCCTGATAAGCCAGTTCGCGGGCTTCCCTTACGCTGTAGACCAGGATGATCCGCTCGAATTTCTCCCACACCTCGAAGTCCTGCAGGATCGACAAAAACGGCGCAACGCCGGTGCCTGTGGATAACAGCCAGAGATCACGACCGTCGACGAAACGATCCAGCGTCAGGTAACCAAAGGCCTGATGGTCGACCAACAGCGTATCGCCAATCTGCAGCCGGCTCAGTTCACTGGTGAACTCACCGCCTGGCACAACGATGGAAAAGAACTCGAGAAACTCGTCATGCGGCGAGGAGACCATTGAATAGGCGCGCCACACCGTGCTGCCATCGGTCCGGGTCACGCCGAGCCGGGCAAATTGTCCCGCCCGAAAACGAAAACCGGGGTCTCTGCTGGCTCGCAACGTGAACAGGTTGGGGGTCAACGGCTGAACGTCGGTCAGGGTCTGGCGAGTGAATTTTTCTGTGCTGGCGGTCATGGGGTGCTCCATTCAACAGATGCCCCAGTGTCCCGCAAAGCGGGTGATGTAAACACCGGTGATTTGTAGTGGCTTTGGACAAGACTCCATGTCCTGCCGTCATTAATGCGGTTGAAAATGACTCAATTTTCACACTAACCAAAGGGTACTAAACAAGGCTCAACAATTGCATTGGGTGCAACATATAAACTTGTCAGTTCCCGACTAAGAACCAGTTATTTACTTTTCAACCTTTTCAAGAGCAAAAAAATTGCAGCCTGCTCGTAGGAATACTCCTACACTCGTGGCGTGCTGGATTTCGGATCCAATGTGCACCCCCTAGATACCCGCATGGAGTTACACCAATGGAAGTGTGGAACGAATCACGTTTAAGACAGATATCTGAGGCAAGAGACGTTGAACCTGCCTATGAGATGTCACTGGATTTCGTCAAAAGCCTTGGCTTTAATTTTTGTGCATTTTCAATCACTTCTCACTTACGAGGCCCACACTTCGACAGAGTGAATTTCAATAACTACCCAAGTGACTGGAACACGGAATATGAACAAAATCACTTCAGGGAAATAGATCCAGTAGTAGCTCATTGCAATAAATCAACACTGCCCATTCTATGGGAAGAGAAGGTCTACTCGAAAACACCAACGCTGTGGCAAGTACAGAAACAACTCGGTTTGCAGTATGGCTGGTCGCAATCGCTCCATGGCGACAGCGGGCTGCGCAGCATGCTTAGCCTGGCAAGAAGCGACAGCCCGATCACCCCCTATGAATTTTATGAAAAAATGGGTTTCATGATTTTCATCGGCAACCATCTGCATGGGCTCGTCGCTAAAAAACTCCCCGATCGCGTGAAGGATTGCTGCAAACCTCATTTATCAGCACGCGAGATAGAGGTATTGAAACTGTCAGCCGATGGCAAAACCGCCTATGAAATAGGCAGGATCCTCTTCATCACTGAACGCACCGCAAATTTTCATATTCACAGGGCAATCCAGAAACTGGGCGTCAACAACAAGCTCGCAGCAGTGGTCGCGGCAACCAGGGCGTGCATGATCTGAGCAGAACGCCCGAGTACCCAGGAGGAAAAACCTGCGAGTATTCCAAAAGAAAAAAACGTACCATTTGCGGCTCCTCCAGAGTGATGACGAGTGAACCATTACGTCGCAGTCCACTCGGACGGTCCCGCCCGCTACAACGCTTCAGGCAGCGGGACACCACACCCGTTGACTACCCAGAGCCCCGCCTCATGCCCCTGCTCGAAACGCCCTTCGCCCAACTCGATCTGATCCGTCAGCCAGAACAGCAAAACGAACCGCTGCAAGCTTTCGACGCAGCAGACGAATACCTGCTCAACCATCTGGCCGAGCAACAACCGGCCGCCGACACTCGAGTACTGGTGCTCAACGACAGTTTCGGCGCATTGGCCGCGAGCCTGGCGGGAAAAGTGGTGGTGACCACCAGCGGCGACTCGTTCCTGGCCTTCCAGGGTCTGGAAAAGAATCTGATCCGCAACGGCCAGGCCTTCGATGCCGTGCCGAGCGTACCGGCCAACGAAGCTTTTGCGGGGCCGTTTGACCGTGTGTTGATACGGGTGCCGAAAACCCTGGCCTTGCTGGAAGAGCAACTGATTCGCCTGCAAAACCAACTGGCTCCGGGCGCCCAGGTCATCGCTGCGGCGATGGTCAAGCATCTGCCTCGTGCCGCGGGTGATCTGCTGGAACGTTACATCGGCCCGGTGCAAGCCTCGTTGGCGGTGAAAAAAGCCCGACTGCTGATCGCAACGCCCGAAGCCAAAAGCCCAGCCGTGTCCCCCTACCCTTCCCGCTATCAACTCGACACGCCGGCGATCGAACTGCTGAACCACGCCAATGTGTTCTGCCGCGAAGGGCTGGACATCGGCACTCGAGCATTTCTTCCACACTTGCCACAGAACCTCGGTACAGCCCGGGTTGCCGATCTCGGTTGTGGTAACGGCGTACTGGCAATCGCCAGCGCTCTACAAAACCCTGAAGCCCATTACACGCTAGTGGACGAGTCATTCATGGCGGTGCAATCGGCCGCCGAAAACTGGCGCGCTGCACTGGGTGGTCGTGACGTGATCGTGCGCGCCGGCGATGGCCTGGCCGGGCAAGAGCCACAATCGCTGGACGTGGTGTTGTGCAATCCACCGTTTCACCAGCAACAAGTCGTCGGCGACTTTCTGGCCTGGCGGATGTTCCAGCAGGCGCGCGAATCCCTGGTGACTGGCGGTGCGTTGTACATCGTCGGCAACCGTCACCTGGGCTACCACAGCAAGCTCGCACGGTTGTTCCGTGGCGTTGAACAAGTGGCAGCCACGCCGAAATTCGTCATTCTCAAAGCCCGCAAATAACCGCAGGTAAAAAAAACCCTCCGGGACAGGAGGGTTTTGAGTTCGTGGCGCAAGGCAACGGGATGGGGAGTATCGGGCGTTTCAGTGCGTGGACAGACCCGCGGCGTTCATGAACATGCGCATCAGGCTGGCCACGATAAACAGGGCCCCCACGCTACCGACCCAAATCAAGGCCAACCAACCGAGTCGCTGCCAAAGCGGTTTCTTCTCTGCCGCCTTGATTTCCTCCAGGGAATGTTTGCCAGCCATCATCTTGATCTCCTCTGAAACGGCGCAGGTTCAAGCCCTGCGCCATTGTCGTGTGCGCTAGTGATAACCGTCTTCGTGGGTCACCTTGCCGCGGAACACGTAATAGCTCCAGAAGGTATAACCCAGGATGAAGGGGATGATGAACAGCGTACCGACCAGCATGAAACCCTGGCTTTGCGGCGGTGCAGCGGCGTCCCAGATCGAAATCGAAGGCGGCACGATGTTGGGCCACAGGCTGATGCCCAGACCGCTGTAGCCCAGGAAGATCAGCACCAACGTCAGCAGGAATGGCGTGTAGTGCGCATTGCGGGCCACGGCGCGAATCAGACCGTACATGGTCACCAACACCAGAATCGGTACGGGCAGGAACCAGAACAGGTTCGGCAGAGTGAACCAGCGAGCCGCGATCTCGGCGTGGGCCAGCGGGGTCCAGATACTGACGATACCGATCACCGCCAACACCACGAACGCCAACGGCCGCGCCAGATCATGCATCTGTTCCTGCAACTTGCCTTCGGTCTTCATGATCAGCCAGGTGCAGCCGAGCAGCGCATAAGCCACCACCAACGCGAGGCCGCAGAACAGGGTGAACGGTGTCATCCAGTCCAGTGAACCGCCCGCAAACTGGCGGTTGACCACTGGCAACCCGTCGATGAATGCACCCAGCGCCACACCCTGGAAGAACGTTGCAGCAATCGAACCACCGATAAACGCCTTGTCCCACAGATGACGCTTGTCGTCCTTGGCCTTGAAGCGGAACTCGAACGCCACGCCGCGGAAAATCAGCCCGATCAGCATGAAAATCAGTGGCAGGTACAGCGCCGAGAGCACCACCGAATAGGCCAGCGGGAACGCGCCGAACAACGCCGCGCCGCCCAGCACCAGCCAGGTTTCGTTGCCGTCCCAGACCGGGGCGACGGTGTTCATCATCACGTCACGGTCAGTCTTGCCCGGGATGAACGGGAAGAGAATCCCGATCCCCAGGTCGAAACCGTCCATGACCACGTACATCATGATGCCGAAGATGATGATCACGGCCCAGATCAGCGGAAGATCAATACCCATGACTCAAATCTCCTTGGTCAGGCTGGGGCGGTGGTCAGCGTCTGCACCATCGTCGTCGGCTGCAGAAAGCGGACGGGCCGGCGTGCGTTTCTGGCCAGGGCCACCGTCATTGGTTTCCTTGCCTTCGTCGATCTTCGGCCCTTTGCGCACAAGGCGCATCATGTAGCCCAGACCGGCACCGAACAGCGCGAAATACACCACCACGAACAGGATCAGCGTGATGCTCATCTGCATGAAACTGTGATTGGAGGACGCGTCCGCCGTGCGCATCAGGCCATAGACCACCCACGGCTGACGGCCGATTTCAGTGGTAAACCAACCGGCAAGGATCGCAATCAGGCCGGACGGGCCCATCCACAACGCCAGATAAAGGAACGGTCGCGAGGTGTACAACTTATCGCTCTTGCGCAGCCACAGGCTCCACAGTCCGGTGAAGATCATCAGCATGCCCAGACCCACCATGATCCGGAATGACCAGAACACGATGGTGGAATTAGGACGGTCTTCAGGCGGAAAATCTTTCAGCGCCGGCACTTGCTTATCCAGGGAATGCGTCAGGATCAAGCTGCCCAGGTACGGAATTTCCACCGCGAACTTGGTCCGCTCTTCTTTCATGTCCGGCCAGCCGAACAGGATCAGCGGAGTTGGCTCATCGCCGTGGTTTTCCCAGTGACCTTCGATCGCGGCGATTTTGGCCGGCTGGTGCTTGAGCGTATTGAGCCCGTGAAAGTCACCGATGACCGCCTGAATCGGCGCCACGATCAATGCCATCCACATGGCCATCGAGAGCATGGTGCGGATGGCCGGGTTGTCCTTGCCGCGCAGCAAGTGCCAGGCCGCCGAAGAGCCGACGAAGAAGGCGGTCGCGACGAACGCGGCCGTTGCCATGTGCATCAGACGGTAGGGGAATGACGGGTTGAAGATCACCGCCAGCCAGTCGGTTGGTATGACCTGGCCATTGACGATTTCGAAACCCTGCGGGGTTTGCATCCAGCTGTTGGAGGCGAGAATCCAGAAGGTCGAGATCAGCGTGCCGATGGCAACCATGACCGTGGCGAAGAAGTGCAGGTTGCGTCCGACCTTGTTCCAGCCGAACAGCATGACGCCGAGGAAACCGGCCTCCAGGAAGAACGCTGTCAGGACTTCATACGTCAGCAACGGCCCGGTCACGGAACCGGCGAAGTCCGAGAATCGGCTCCAGTTGGTACCGAACTGATAGGCCATGACCAACCCGGATACCACACCCATGCCGAAGTTGACGGCAAAGATCTTCGACCAGAAATGGTACAGATCGCGGTAAGTGTCGTTGTTCGTCTTCAGCCACAGCCCCTCGAGCACCGCCAGGTAACTCGCCAGGCCAATGGTGATGGCCGGGAACAGGATGTGGAACGAGATGGTGAACGCGAACTGAATTCGGGCGAGATCAAGCGCCTCCAAACCGAACATAAGTCTTCCTCTGTCAGGTAATACTGGCTGAAGGCTTGCGGCCTGCACCCACGGCCCCCACGGATATGGAGTGTGGCGAATTTGAATTCGTTCTTTTTTTACAACCATCACAACGTAGGGAGTCTGGCCATCTGGCCGCCGGATCATTTCCACCAAGGGTCTTGATCTGGATCAAGCAATGGTTAAAAGAGTAGTCCCATTTTTGACGATGGACGGTGTGGTCTTTTGCCGCGTGACAGGTTGCCTCATAGCTCTGCTCATGATCTGAAACACATTGCCTGTGGGAGCGAGCCTGCGCGCGAAGCGGTGTGTCAGGCAGCAGAGATGTCGACTGATACTCCGTCATCGCGAGCAGGCTCGCTCCCACAGGGGAATGTCGGTGTTTTTGGAGATCGGTGTCTAGCTAACTAAATTTGCCCAGCCTGCAACTTCTGGTTACAGGTTGGTGATAATCTCGACCCTCCCCTCGCTCAAGACCTGCCCTCAGATGCCCAGCCAAGCGCCCTTGCTGTTACGCCATCACCGCCCTTTTATCGCGTTCTGGCTGGCTCGGGTGTTTACCGCCAGCGGTTTTCAGATGCTCACCGTGGCCATCGGCTGGAATCTGTATCAATTGACCGGCAATGTGCTCGACCTGGGTCTGGTGGGCTTGGTGGAATTTGCCCCGCGGGTGCTGTTCATGCTGCACACAGGGCATGTCGCGGACCGCTATGACCGGCGCAAGGTCGCGGCGATCTGCCAGTCTCTGCAAGCGTTGATTGCCCTGTCCCTGGCCATCGGCAGCGCGACCGACCATGTCACCCGAGAGATGATCTTCATCCTCGCATTCCTGCTGGGTGCTGCGCGCTCCTTCGAGATGCCGACCACCCAGGCCTTGCTGCCAAGCATCGTGCCCAGCGCGCTGTTCCCCCGCGCCGTCGCCGCCGCGCAGTCGGCTCAACAATCCGCCACCATCGTCGCCCCGGCCCTGGGTGGTTTGCTCTATGCCTTCGGCAGCGTCTGGGTGTATGGCCCGACTGTGATCCTCTACCTCATTGCCTGCTTGTTGATGCTCAACCTGCCGGCCCGGCAAACGCCGCTGAACAAGGGCAAGGCAACCCTCGATTCGTTGCTCGCGGGTATCCGCTTCATTCGCAGTCGCCCGGACATTCTCGGGGCGATATCCCTGGATCTGTTTGCAGTATTGCTCGGCGGTGCGACGGCGCTGCTGCCCGTGTTTGCCAAGGACATCCTGTTGACCGGACCCTGGGGCCTGGGCCTGTTGCGCTCAGCTCCGGCCGTCGGCGCGCTGCTGATGTCGCTGTACTTGGCGCGATTTGCCGTGGAGCGCAAAGTCGGGCGGGTGATGTTCACGGCCGTCGGTGTGTTCGGCGTCGCGACCATCGCGTTCGGCCTCTCGACTTCCTTCTGGTTTTCCCTGGCCGTTCTGGTGGTGTTGGGCGCAGCGGACATGATCAGCATGGTGATCCGCGCCTCCTTCGTGCAATTGGAAACCCCGGACGAAATGCGCGGCCGAGTCAGCGCCGTAAATGGTTTGTTCATCGGCGCATCGAACCAGTTGGGCGAATTCGAATCCGGCCTCACCGCCCATTGGTTCGGCACCGTGCCAGCGGTGGTCATGGGCGGTATCGGTACGCTGGTGGTGACCGGGGCGTGGATCAAACTGTTCCCGACCCTGGCCAACCGCGACCGCATGCATGTGCCGGTGGAAGAAGCCAAGGTCTAAAGCAGTTTGTCGAGGGTGATGGGGAAGTCCCGCACCCGCTTGCCGGTGGCGTGATAAATGGCATTCGCCACCGCCGCCGCAACCCCGACGATGCCGATTTCGCCTACCCCCTTGGAGCCGAGGGCGTTGACGATCTCGTCGCGTTCTTCGACAAACAGCACATCAATGTCGCCGATGTCGGCGTTTACCGGGATGTGGTACTCGGCCAGGCTGTGGTTCATGTGACGACCCAGCGCATGGTCGGTTTGCGTCTCCTCGTGCAGCGCCATGCCGATACCCCACACCACGCCACCGAGAATCTGGCTGCGGGCCATTTTCGGGTTGACCACCCGGCCTGCGGCAATGGCGCTGACCACCCGGCTCACCTTCACCGTGCCCAAATCCTCATCCACCAGCACCTCGACGAACACGGCCGAGTGGGTCGCGGTGGCGTAGGCTTCGCGTTTTTTGTCGGGCTCGGCGTCGACTTGAACCTCAATCACATCTTCGCCGCTGTTCCGGGCTAAATCAGACAGCTTTATCCGCGCGTCACCGAATGACAGCTGTCCTTCTTCGAAAACCGACTGCTCAGAGGTCACGCCACTGAATGCAGGACACGTTTGCCGCGCCACAGCGAGCAGTTTTTCCTTCAGCGCTTCACAGGCTTGCTGCACGGCAGTGCCGACCGACGAAACCGTGAACGATCCGCCCTGCAATGGCGCTGTCGGTAATGAAGAGTCACCAAGGACAAAAGTGACGTCTTTCAGCGAAACGCCCGACGACTGCGCGGCGATTTGCGTCATTACCGTGTAGGTTCCGGTGCCGATGTCTGTGGTCGCGCTGCTAACCGTTAGTTTGCCGTTGTGATCGAGCGATGCCTTGGCACTGGCCTTCTGCTGCATAGCCTCCCAGACGCCTCCGGCCATGCCCCAACCGACCAATTGCCGACCGTGACGCATGCTTCGGGGTTCGGCATTGCGCTTATCCCAGCCAAAACGTTTGGCGCCTTGGGCGTAGCACTCACGCAGTTCTTTGCTGGAGTACGGTTTGTCTTCGTTCTGATTGCGTTCGGAGTAGTTGATCAAGCGCAACTGAACCGGATCGATCGCTAATGCGCACGCCAGTTCGTCCATTGCACATTCAAGTCCGATCAATCCCAGTGCCGCGCCTGGGGCACGCATGTCCAGCGGTGTGAAAACGTCCAGCGGCAGCAGTTTGTAGGTCAGCTGCACGTTGTCGCAGTGATAGAGCATGCCGCTCCACTCCACTACGTGCTCGGTGAAATCCTCGAAGCGCGAAGTCTGGCCGATGGCAGTGTGCGCGACCGCGAGCAACCGACCATTGGCCGCCGCGCCCAATTGCAAGCGCTGCAGAGTGCGTGGGCGATAGCCGAAAGTGAACATCTGCTGGCGCGTCAACGTCACGCGCACCGAACGTTTGAGCTCCAGCGCCGCCATCACAGCCAAGGGCAATTGATACTGCGGACGCAAGCCCGAACCGAATGCACCGCCCACATAGGCAGCGAAAACTCTGACCTGCTCCTTCTCAAGCCCGAAGACCTTTTGCACATAGGACTGACAGTTCTGCGGGCCTTGGGTCTTGTCGTGGATATGCAGACTGCCATCGGCCTGATACAGCACCGTGCTGGCGTGGGCTTCCATCGGGTTGTGGTGTTCGATCGGGGTGCTGTAGTTCAGATCCAGACTCATGGCCGCGCCGGCAAACTCAGCCTGAAAATTCCCACGTGGCTTGGGCAATTCGGCCGGTGCGGTATGGGCTTCGCCTTGCAGCGATAGCAGATCGGTCTGATGAGACGCGGCTTCGTATTCAATCTTTATCAACGAACCTGCATGGCGCGCCAGCTCAAGGTTATCCGCGACGACGAGTGCCAGTGGCTGGCCGCTGTACAGGACCCGATCGTTGTACAACGGGCGAAACGGCGAACCTTCGGCCGAGTCAGCGTCTTCGTAATCTTTGTCGTAATTGGCGATTCTCGGGCGATTGTTGTGATCAATCACCGCTACCACGCCAGGCAGCGCCAGCGCCTCGGATGCGTCGATGCTGACCACGCGACCGCTGGCAATGTTGCTCGAAACGACGCTGCCGTGCAGCAAGCCTTCCTCGGGAAACTCACCGGCGTAGCGGGCCTGGCCGGTGACTTTGAGCTGGCCGTCGACCCGATCCAGCGATTGGCCCATGGGTTTGGTGAAGGTGTTCATCAGGCGTGTCCTCCCAGCGCGGCATCACTCAGGGCGCGGACAATGGCTCGGCGCGCCAGTTTGACTTTAAAGGCGTTATGTTCGAGCGGTTCGGCGTTTTGCAGCAAAGCGTCGGCGGCGGCGCCGAAAGTTTCGCGGCTGACCGCTTTGCCCACCAGCCAGTTTTCGACGGTTTTGTCGCGCCAGGGTTTGTGCGCTACACCGCCGAGGACCAGCCGAGCTTCACGAATGATCGGCCCGGTCATTTCCAGCGCAGCAGCCACCGAGACCAGTGCAAAGGCATACGACGCACGATCTCGAATCTTCAAGTAATGGCTGTACTCGGCAAAACCGGCGGAGGGTAACTCGATGGCAATGATCAGTTCATCGTCGGCCAGTTGGTTGTCGCGCTCCGGCGTATCGCCGGGCAAACGATGGAAGTCGGCGAACTCGATGGTCCGCGCACCGCCGCGACCTTGCACGTGGACCACGGCTTCCAGCGCGGCCAAAGCAACGCACATGTCGGACGGATGAGTGGCGACGCACTGCGCACTGGCGCCAAGGATCGCGTGAATTCGGTTCAGCCCCTCCCGCGCCGGACAGCCGCTGCCGGGTTCGCGTTTGTTGCACGGCACGCTGGCATCGTAGAAGTAATAGCAGCGCGTGCGTTGCAGCAGATTGCCGCCGGTGCTGGCCATGTTGCGCAACTGCGGTGAAGCGCCAGCCAAAATGGCTTGGGACAACAGCGGGTAACGCTGTTCAATCAACGGGTGCCAGGCCAGATCAGCGTTGCTGACCAGGGCGCCGATCATCAATCCGCCTTTGGTCGTTTCGGTGACTTCGCGTAATGGCAAACCGGTGATGTCGATCAAGTGCTCGGGGCGGGTGAGGTTTTCCTTCATCAAATCCAGCAGATTCGTACCGCCAGCGATGAAGCGCGATGCCGGGCCGGCGAGATGAACCGCGTCCTGCACCGAATCCGGCTTGCTGTAATGGAAAGGGTTCATTGGCCACCGCCTTGCCCAAGTTGACGGCAGACTGGGAGCGCCTCCTCGATGGCGTCGCGGATGTTGTTGTAGGCGCCACAACGACAGAGGTTGCCGCTCATCAGCTCTTGAATTTGTTCAGTGGTTTGCGCCCGACCTTCGTTGACCAAACCCACCGCCGAGCAGATCTGCCCTGGCGTGCAATAGCCGCATTGAAAGGCATCGTGTTTGATGAAGGCTTGCTGCATCGGATGCAGTTCGTCGCCATTGGCCAATCCTTCAATGGTGGTCAACTCGGCACCGTCGCACATCACCGCCAACGTCAGACAAGCGTTAACCCGTTTGCCGTTGAGCAATACCGTGCAGGCACCGCACTGGCCGTGATCACAGCCTTTTTTCGTGCCGATCAGGTCCAGTTGCTCACGCAGTAGGTCCAGCAACGTGATCCAGGGCAGGATCTCAAGATGACGATCCTGGCCGTTGAGGGACAGGCGTAACGGATGACGTGCGAAAGACGGCTGCGCCGCCTCGGGAGTGGTCGCGCTCATAAACACCTCACGGTTGGTCGTACATTCGCGGCGTTTTGGCAAACCGCCGTCATAAGGGGTACGACTTCTGGGTGGGATGAGCGTTCAAGGGAATTGATGGGCGTGGAAAAAGGGTATGTAGCAGCTGGCGAAGCCTGCGTTCGGCTGCGAAGCGGCCGTAAGATCTGCCAACTTGGTCTACCTGATACAACACGGTGGCTAATCTCACGACTGCTTCGCAGCCGAACGCAGGCTTCGCCAGCTGCTACAAGGATCGCGCAACGGCAAAAGAATATGAACGGCTATACCACCAACTCCCCCGCCACTGCCGCCCGCGTGGCTTTACCGCAGAGTTGTTCCACCAGCGTCAGGGCAAATTCGAGCGCCGCACCCGCACCTTGAGCGGTGATGCAATTGCCGTCGACCACTACGGGTTGGTCGACAAAGTTGCAACCCGAGAGTTGATGGCTGGCTGATGGCAGGCAGGTCATGCGCCGCTGACGCAGAACGCCGAAGGTTTGCAGCGCCAGCGCCGGAGATTCGGCGATGCCGGCAAACAAGCGTCCGGCAGCCGCCTGATCCTTGATGAGTTGCAATAGAGGCTGATGGGCGGCGAGATGTTGCGAGCCAACTTCTCCGCCGGGCAGAGCGATCAGGTCGAACGGCTGAGCCAGTAAATCCACCAACATCGCATCGGCGGTCACGCGGGTACCACGGGCACAAGTAAGCATGCGCCGGCCCTCGATGCTCGCCACCACCACTTCAACCTTGGCGCGTCGCAGTACATCGATCAGGGTCACGGTTTGCAGGTCGTCGATGCCCTCGGCGAGGGTAATCAAAGCTCTAAAGGTCATGGGCGCGGTCCACAGAATGATCTTTAAAGCGTAGTCAGCTTTCCTGACCCTTGTTCGAGCGCAGCCGTTACTTGATGTAAAGCTGCGTCGACATCGTGTTGCCCGGGGCATTGATTGAGGTGTTGCTGAACGTGAAGATCCCGTCCTGCTTGCCCGCAAGATTGAAGATATACAGATAGCCGATGGTTTTTTCTCCGGGCGTGCACTCCTTCAGATTGCCGGTTTGATAGGCACACACGGGCGTCCGGGTGCCGTCTACTTCAAAACCATCCAGCGCGACATGCGGGTCACGACCATAGCCAATCTCCAGAACGTAGACTTTGATGCTCGGACCACTGTGGTCGCAGCTCGTCTGCTCCTGTTTCTCGACAATGTTTTCATAACCACAGCCGGGCGATTCCACTTTGACCACTTTCACCTGACTCAACGGCGGCGCCATCGCCGCCGAGGCAGTTTGCGCCCCCAGCCACACCGCCATCGCGACGCCAATCACCGCAACCCCACGCTTCCTAATGCAATTCATAACGCCCCCCAAAACCAGCGCGCAGTATGGCTCACTTCGCTTTAGCGCAAAACATCGACGACGATCGCAGCCATAAGCAGCCATAGCCCCACGCTGCTGGTATGATGCGCGGCTTTTTCCGGCCCACAGAAAATGACCAGGCGCTATCAGCGGTCTGTGCTTTGCTGTTGAGGTCAATACATTCACGGCGCCGGGCGCGCCACGGGGAGCAGACATGCTGGAAAGGCTGTTTCAACTCAAGGCACACAACACCAACGTGCGGACCGAGATTCTGGCGGGCGTCACGACCTTTTTGGCCATGGCCTACATTCTGTTCGTCAACCCGAGCATCCTCGGCGAGACCGGCATGGACAAGGGCGCGGTGTTTGTCGCGACCTGTCTGGCGGCAGCCATCGGCTCCACGGTGATGGGCCTGATCGCCAACTACCCGATCGCGCTTGCGCCGGGCATGGGCCTGAACGCCTTCTTCACCTACACCGTGGTCCTGCACATGGGTCACACCTGGCAAGTGGCGCTGGGGGCGGTGTTCATCTCGGCGGTGCTGTTCTTCCTGTTGTCGATCTTCCGCATCCGCGAATGGATCATCAACAGCATCCCTCTGCCGCTGCGTTCGGCGATTGCCGCCGGTATCGGTCTGTTCCTGGCGCTGATTGCCCTGCATAACGCCGGCATCGTGGTCAGCAACCCAGCGACCATGGTCGGCCTCGGTGACTTGAAACAACCGGCACCGATCCTCGCGACCCTCGGCTTTGCCCTGATCGTGGCGCTTGAAGCGCTCGCCATACGCGGTGCGGTGCTG
This sequence comes from Pseudomonas sp. LBUM1669, assembly GCF_059695705.1. Classification (NCBI taxonomy): domain Bacteria; kingdom Pseudomonadati; phylum Pseudomonadota; class Gammaproteobacteria; order Pseudomonadales; family Pseudomonadaceae; genus Pseudomonas; species Pseudomonas sp. LBUM1669. The sequence continues at coordinate 5,526,384 of NZ_CP166784.1, forward strand.
ATCGGCATTCTGGTCGTGACCATCGCGTCCATCGCATTGGGCTTCACGCCGTTCGGCGGCGTGATGTCGATGCCACCGTCCCTGGCGCCGACCTTCCTGCAACTGGACATCAAAGGTGCGCTGGACATCGGCCTGGTCAGCGTGATTTTCGCTTTCCTGTTCGTCGACCTGTTCGACAACTCCGGCACCCTGATCGGCGTCGCCAAGCGCGCCGGCCTGATGGGCAAGGACGGCCACATGCCGAAAATGGGCCGCGCCCTGATCGCCGACAGCACCGCAGCCATGGCCGGTTCGCTGCTCGGTACATCGACCACCACCAGCTACATCGAATCCGCCGCTGGCGTGAGTGCCGGTGGCCGCACCGGCCTGACGGCCGTTGTGGTGGCGATTCTGTTCCTGCTGGCGCTGTTCTTTTCGCCATTGGCCGCCAGCGTTCCAGCCTTTGCTACCGCACCGGCGCTGCTGTTCGTCGCTGTGTTGATGACATCCGGCCTGGCCGAAATAGACTGGGACGACATCACCGTCGCCGCACCGGTTGTAATCACCGCCCTGGCCATGCCGTTCACGTATTCCATCGCCAACGGCATCGCCTTCGGTTTCATCTCCTGGACCGCGATCAAGTTGCTGTCCGGTCGCGGCCGTGAGCTGAACCCGGCGCTGGTGATTCTTTCGATTCTGTTCGTGATCAAGTTGGGTTGGTTCAACGCATGACTTTTGATTCCCAGGCCTACGCTGTTCAGCTCGAAGAAAAGGTCACGCGCCTGCGCGACCTGCTGGCGCCGTTCGATGCACCAGAACCTGCGGTGTTTGACTCGCCACTGAAAAATTTCCGCCTGCGTGCCGAATTCCGCCTGTGGCGTGAAGCCGGCGATCGTCACTACGCGATGTTTTCCCAGGAAGACAAACGCACGCCGATCCTGATCGAAGAGTTCCCGATCGCCAGCCTGCGCATCAATGAACTGATGCCGCAGCTCAAGGCGGCCTGGAAGGCAAGTGCGGCGCTGAGCCACAAGCTGTTCCAGGTGGAGTTTCTGACCACCCTGGCCGGCGATGCGATGATCACCCTGTGCTATCACCGCCCGCTGGACGAACACTGGCACGCGGCGGCGTCGAAACTGGCCGCTGACCTGAACGTCAGCGTTATCGGTCGTTCGAAAGGCAAACGCGAAGTGATCGGCCAGGATTACGTGGTCGAGAAACTGGACGTCGGTGACCGCACGTTCAGCTACCGCCAGCCCGAAGGTGCATTCACCCAGCCCAACGGCACGGTGAACCAGAAGATGCTCAACTGGGCTTACGACGCCCTCGGCGATCGCCCAGACGATTTGCTGGAGCTGTATTGCGGCAACGGCAACTTCACCCTGCCGCTGGCGACCCGTGTACGCAAAGTGCTGGCCACCGAAATCAGCAAGACGTCGGTTAACGCGGCGCTGAGCAACCTCAGCGAAAACGCTGTGGATAACGTCACCCTGGTGCGCTTGTCCGCGGAAGAGCTGACCGAAGCCCTGAACGAAGTCCGCCCGTTCCGTCGCCTGCACGGCATCGACCTGAAGAGCTACGAATTCGGTAGCGTCTTCGTCGACCCGCCTCGCGCCGGCATGGACCCGGACACCTGCGAGCTGACCCGGCGCTTCGACAACATCCTCTACATCTCCTGCAACCCGGAAACCCTGGCGGCCAACATCGCCCAGTTGCACGACACCCATCGCATCACCCAGTGCGCGATGTTCGACCAGTTTCCGTGGACACATCACATGGAATCCGGGGTGTTGCTGACGCGTCGCTGAAGGTAAGTCGCTTAGACAAATCAGCCGTCATCACGACGGCTTTTTTGTGGGTGCTCAATCGGTGACATCTGCCTTGCGCGGACGCCCGCCTTTACGGCCATTAGCCCGCGCAGCCTCTGCTTTGGCGGCGCTGCTTTGGCGACCATTGCGCGAGGCGATGACCGAGGCAGCCATGTCCATCAAAGGCTTGCTCGCCGAAATCATCCCGGCGATGGACACGTGCAGATCCTTGCCGTCATGGCACAGGGCGGTTCCGGAAAAGCCGACTTTCAGATCTGCGAAATCCTCGACGTCGAAATCATCAAATTCCGGATAGTGCTGCACGGGCAGTAGCACGCCACTGCCATCAATGAAACTGACCGCCAGACAAGGTTCCACAAACGTCACCGAAGTAGCCTGCAATCCGCTTTTTTGGCGCACTTGCCCACGCTGGATGGCTTCATCCAGCACTGCCTCGGTGACGGGCCGATCCGCCAGCATGCCTGCCTGTATCGTTTTCATAGTTGGATCTCCACACCCTCAGGAACGCCGATCAGCGCCAGCAGGGTCTTGTTCGTCTCGGGTTCATAGCAAGCCGAGCCAATCATCCAGGCCGTACTCGCAATCCTTTTTACCACCACGACTTCGCTGGTCTGCCAGTCCCACATCTGATGATCAAGACACACCGTGTGCAGCTTGCCCCACCAGATGGCTCGGGCGCGGCGCAAGTGGGCGGGTTGACCGAGTGCCTGACGCAATCCTTCCAGCACTGCCACAGGCGGTCGATTTGAATGAGGAACCACATCCCACAGCTCGACACTGTTGTGCCAAAAGCAGAATTTGAAGCGTGCGCTCCAGCTTCCGGCGTCCACATGTGCGTGCGGCGGACAGTGCTCATCACGCAACATGATCACCATTGAAAATCCTTTGTAGCTGAATAACCGCATACTAACCCATCCGTTAGGTTAACAAATCCAAAGACCCGATACTCCCTGGAAATCCGACGATTGGCTCTGCGCCAAATTGCCTTTACGCCTCAGAGACTAGCGCCAAGCCTCGCCTTGGGCGGTGGATAACTGCGCAAAATAGTAAGCAATCCTTTCGCCACGCCCACAAAAAAGCCGTCGCGAGGACGGCTCTGTCATGCCGGCGTAACCCCAATTATCAGTGTCGACTTCCTCGATCACGATGTGGGTCAGTTTCGGATCCTTGCCGAGGACTCGCTCCAAGGTGTCGGTAATCTCGGCAATGACCTGGGCTTTCTGCTCCCGGGTGACGCCGTCACGGGTAATGCGCACGCTGACGAAAGGCATGATGCTACTCCTGGCCGGTAATCAAAGAGGACGCAGGTCAAGTAAAGCACCGCCGGGTCGATTTCATCTACAGTGGCGCAGTCCCTCATTTGATCCGCGGTGTCATCCATCATGCAGCGAGTATTCGACGATCTTCAGCTGGGCAGCATCGAACTGTTTTGCCTCGCGGCCGAGGCCGGCAGCTTTACGGCGGCCGCGTTGGTGGCCGGCGTCACCCCGGCAGCCGTGAGTCGTTCGGTGTCGCGCATGGAAGAACGCCTGGGTGTGCGGCTGTTTGCGCGCACCACCCGCAGCGTCAAGCTGACCGACAGTGGTCGCCGCTATTACGAGGAATGTCGTCAGGCCCTGGCGCAGTTGGTCGAGGCTCAGCGCGAGGTCATGGGCCAACAACAGCAACCGTCCGGCACTCTGCGCATCAGTATTCCCACGACGTATGCGCACCATCGGATCTTGCCGTTGTTGCCGGCATTCCGGGCGCGCTTTCCAGACGTAAAAGTCGAATCGCACATCAGCAATCGCAACATCGATTTCGTCGGCGAAGGCTATGACATGGCGATCCGCGTGCGGGCGATTCCGGATTCCGGCCTCATCGCCCGGCACCTTGAGGACGCCGCGCTGGTGATGATTGCCAGCCCCGATTACCTGAAGCGCGCGGGTGTCCCACAGAGTCTGGACGACCTCGCGCAGCACGAATGCATTCAATACGAATTGCCCAGCAGCGGTCGGCGCATTGCCTGGCTGTTCAACGACAACGGTGCCCTGCGGGAGATTCTTGCCGAGGGCAGGCTCAGTTGTTCTGACGACGTACTCGGCGGCGTGACCCTGGCCAAACACGGGGCGGGGCTTTTTCAAACCTACCGCTTCATCGTCGAAAACGAACTGGCCGCTGGTTCGTTGGTGGAAGTGCTCAAGCCTTATGGCGGACGTTCGCGGCCCTTCACCCTGCTCTATCCGCAGAGCCGTCATATGCCGCTGAGACTGCGGGCATTTATCGATTTTCTGGTCGAACATCTGCCGCGATAAGTAGTGCGACTGTCCGATCACCGCACACAAAACCTCAATGAAACCGCTCTTCAATTGACCGAACTAACCAGCTAGTACAATTTATCTCCACAGGCTGAACACCCCCAGCCCATTCCAAAAATAATATGTGGAGAGACTTTGATGACCCCTATCGTTCTGGTGCTCAACGGCCCGAATCTGAACCTGCTCGGCGCCCGTGAACCGGCGACTTACGGTCACGAAACCCTGGCCGATATCTCTGCACTGTGCGGACGCGCCGCCGAAGAATTCGGTCTGGCGGTGGAATTTCGCCAGACCAACCATGAAGGCGAAATGCTTGACTGGATTCACGCGGCCCGTGGCCGTTGCGCCGGGATCGTCATCAACCCGGCAGCCTGGACGCACACGTCAGTCGCGATCCGCGATGCCTTGATCGCCAGCGAATTACCGGTTGTCGAAGTCCACCTGTCCAACGTTCACGCCCGCGAACCCTTCCGGCATCACTCCTTCGTTTCCGCCATTGCCACTGCGGTGATGGCCGGTTTCGGCAGCCACGGTTATCGCCTGGCGCTGGATTATTTCAGCCAACGTTTGAAGGGGTGAACGCCGTGACTCAGAACAACGCGGTACTGGCCGGGCTGATCGGCGCCGGCATCCAGGCTTCCCGTACCCCGGCACTGCACGAGCATGAAGGTGATGCCCAGGGCTTGCGTTATCTCTATCGCCTGATCGACCTCGATCAGTTGAAACTCGACAGCAGCGCCCTGCCCGATCTGTTGATGGCCGCCGAACGCATGAACTTCACCGGCCTGAATATCACCTTCCCGTGCAAGCAAGCGATCATCCCGCTGCTCGACGAATTGTCGCCGGAAGCTCGTGGTATAGGGGCGGTGAACACCGTCGTGCTGAAGGACGGTAAACGTATCGGCCACAACACCGATTGCCTGGGTTTTGCCGAGGGTTTTCGCCGGGGCTTGAAGGACGTTGCCCGTGCGCGTGTGGTCCAGATGGGCGCTGGCGGCGCCGGTGCGGCAGTGGCCCACGCGCTGTTGAGCGAAGGCGTACAGCTGCTGAGTATTTTCGATGTGGAGATCAGTCGTGCACAGGCGCTGGCGGACAATCTCAATCAACACTTCGGCGCTGGTCGGGCCGTGGCGGGGCATGATTTGCCGAGCACGTTGGACCAAGCGGATGGGTTAGTGAACACCACGCCCATGGGCATGAAAAAACTCCCGGGCATGCCGGTGCCGGTGGAGTTGCTGCGACGTGAATTGTGGGTGGCGGAGATTGTATATTTTCCACTGGAAACGGAGCTGCTGCGTAACGCCCGAGCCTTGGGTTGCCGGACGCTGGATGGCGGCAACATGGCCGTGTTTCAGGCAGTGAAGGCGTTTGAATTGTTCAGTGGTGTGGTGCCGGATGCGCAGCGGATGTTGGCGCATTTCCAGAGCATGAATGGTTGAGAGATCGGGAGGGGCTGCTCCGCAGCCCAGCGGGGTGATGCGGCGTTCCGAGCCCTCCCCCTCGCCACAGGTCAGGCCTGCAAATACCGCAAAACCGACTCGCAGATCATCGCCCGATGACGCTGCTTGATGCTTTCGTCCGGCAAGTCGATCTGAAAGATCTCGCCGAAGGTATGGCGGTTCGACACGCGATAAAAGCAAAACGAGCTGATCAGCAGATGCACATCCAACGGCTCAAGCCCTGAGCGGAACACGCCCTCTTCGGCACCACGGCGCAAAATCACGCCCAGTGAATCGAGGATGGTGTTGTTCATCGCCTTAATCGCGCCGGAGCGCTTCACGTACTCAGCGTTGTGAATGTTCTCGATGCTGACAATGCGCACGAAATCGACGTTGCGATCATGGTGATCGAAGGTGAATTCCACCAGTCGCCGAATCGCTTCCACCGGCGCCAGTTCGGCCAGGTGCAGATGGTTTTCCGTATTGCGGATTTCGCCGTAGAGTTTCTCCAGCACCTCGACGTACAGCTGTTCCTTACTGCCGAAGTAGTAATAGATCATGCGTTTTGAGGTGTGGATGCGCTCGGCGATGGCATCGACGCGAGCACCGGAAAGCCCTTGCTGGACGAACTCGACAATCGCCTCTTGAAGGATGTTCTCGCGGGTCTTTTCCGGGTTGTTCTTGCGACTCTTGCGCGGCCCCGCAATCGGCTCGGCGGGCACTGCGGAGAGTTCTGAAGTTATCGTCATTGCGGGCTCACGGCCATCACTGCACAGGCTGGCGATTATGGGCCGCGCCGCACAGTGAAGGAAGCCGCGCGGCAGCGGTTTGTCGCCGTGTTTACGATTTTCCTACAACTTTGCCGGACGTACAGCGCCACTTCGGGATTTGGCCATGGCCGCCAGGCGCACCGCCACGTTGGCCGCGCCGTAACCGACGTAGCCCTGTTTGCGCTGGATGATTTCAAAGAAGAACCGCCCTTCGAACGGCTCGGTATAAACGTGGAACAGCTCGCCGCCCTGGGCATCGCGGTCATAAAGAACGTTGAAATACGCCAGTTCACTGAGGAATTCGTCGTCGAAATCGAACCGCGCAGCGAGATCATCGTAATAGTTGAGCGGAATATCCAGCAGCGGCACACCCGCCTCTTTGGCACGACTGACTTCGGCAAAGATGTCATCACAGTCAAACGCGATGTGATGCACGCCGGAGCCGCGATAACTCGACAGCGCGTGTGAGATTGCCGTGTTGCGGTTTTCGGAGATGTTCAGCGGCAGGCGAATCGAACTGTCACGACTGCGCAATGCTCGACTCTTCACCAAACCGTAAGGATCGGGCAACACCACTTCATCATCGGCTTCAAAATCCAGCAGGCTCTTATAGAACAGCACCCAACTGTCGAGGCTGTCAGCCGGCAACGCCATCGCCATGTGGTCGATGCGCTTGAGGCCGCCACCGGTCACGGGCGGGCGGTTGCAGATTGAAATCGGTACCGTAGACATCAGCGTCCTGATCCACCAGATAAATCAGACTGCCATCCGGTGCGCGCACGGCAGCGAGTTCCAGCTCATTGGGGCCAACCAGCCCGCGATAAGGCTGGCCTTTATAGGCCACGGCCCGAGCGAGCGCACTGGCGCTGTCCTTGACCCGCACGGCGGTGGCGCACAGCGATGGGCCGTGCGCTTCGAAAAAACTGTGGGCGAACGAGTAAGGCTCGGAATTGAGGATCAGGTTGATGTCGCCCTGACGCAGCAGGCTCACGCTCTTGGAGCGATGTTGACCTGCCTTGACGAAACCCAGTCGCTCCAGCCAATGGGAGAGCTTGGCGCCAAGGCTTTCGTCCACAGCGAATTCGAGAAACTCAATGCCGTTGTATTCGCTGGCCTTGGGCGTCTCGAACAGAATGTCGAGGCTGGTCGCCAGTGTCGCTTCCTGCGCCAGACGCTGACGGGTTTTCTCCTCGAGGTACAACAACGAACGCAAACCGTCGGCGGCGTTGGCCCGAGGTGGTGCGGCGCGGAAACCGTCGTTGAAGATTTCCAGCGACAGCGGCCCGGTGTACCCACTCTTGATGATTGGCGCGAGGAAGCCCGGCAAATCAAATTCGCCCTGGCCCGGGAAGCAGCGGAAATGCCGGCTCCACTCCAGCACGTCCATCGCCAGAATCGGCGCGTCGGCCATTTGCACGAAGAAGATCTTGTCACCGGGAATATCGGCGATCGCACTCGGATCCCCCTTGAGCGACAGCGTGTGAAAGCTGTCCAGCAACACACCGAGGCTTGGGTGATCGGCCTGACGGACGATGTTCCACACCTGTTGATAAGTGTTCACATGCCGGCCCCAGGCCAGCGCTTCGTAGCCGATCCGCAGCCCGCGTGCGCCGGCGTGTTCGGCCAGCAGGCGCAAGTCATCGATGAGAATGCGTTCATCACCGAGGGAATCGGCGGACGCGTTACTGCACACCAGCACCAGGTCAGTGCCCAATTCCTGCATCAGGTCGAACTTGCGCTCAGCCCGTTCCAGGTTGCGATGCAAACGGTCACGGCGGCAGCCTTCAAAGTCCCGAAAGGGTTGAAACAGTGTGATCGAGATCCCGAGATCGGCGCACATCTGCTTGATTTCCCGCGGGCTGCCGTCGTAGTAAAGGAGGTCGTTCTCGAAAATCTCTACCCCGTCGAAACCGGCGGCGGCAATGGCTTCGAGTTTTTCCGGCAGGGTACCGCTCAAGGAAACGGTGGCAATGGAACGCTGCATATTTCGACTCCCGGTGGTGGAGACAATCTTGTTAAAGGCGTCGCACCCTTTTTGTAGGAGCGAAGCTTGCTCGCGAAGGCGATCTTGAGGACGCCATCGCCGGCAAGCCTGGCTCCTACAGGGATCGCGTTTTTCTTGGGGGGAATTATTGGCCTGGCGATCTCACACAGCAATTTAAAGTGTACTACCCAGTTAGTTTTGCGTGCGATTATCGAACACAATGGCTGTTGTCGAATTGACGATTTTTCGTCCACTGCCCAACATCGACTGCACATTGAGCCCGATCACACACATCGGTCTCGGTGACCAAAGACCCAGAACACCACATAAAAATAATCGGTGGCCTACATGACTCCTTCTCAAAGCTCTCCCGTGGAGCGTTCCTCCATGACTCCTGCCAGCGGCGGTATCGGCGACAAGATTCGCGGCGCCATGGCGGTCGGCAAGACCCGTTGGGGCATGCTGGCACTGGTGTTTTTTGCCACCACGCTCAACTACATCGACCGAGCCGCACTGGGCGTCATGCAGCCCATCCTCGCCAAGGAAATGAGCTGGACGGCGATGGACTACGCCAACATCAACTTCTGGTTTCAAGTCGGCTACGCCATCGGTTTTGTGCTGCAAGGCCGGTTGATCGATCGGGTCGGCGTGAAGCGGGTGTTCTTCTGCGCGGTGCTGCTCTGGAGCCTGGCGACCGGCGCCCACGGACTGGCCACGTCGGCGGTCGGCTTCATGGTCTGCCGGTTCATTCTCGGTTTGACCGAAGCCGCCAACTACCCCGCCTGCGTGAAAACCACCCGGTTGTGGTTTCCGGCCGGCGAACGCGCCGTGGCCACCGGCATCTTCAACGCCGGCACCAACGTCGGCGCGATGTTCACGCCGATGCTGCTGCCGCTGATCCTGCACGTGTGGGGCTGGCAGGCCGCGTTCCTGTGCATGGCGTCACTGGGCGGGATCTGGTTGCTGTTCTGGGGTTTGAAGTACTTCAACCCGGAAGAGCATCCGAGCGTCAAACAATCGGAACTGGACTACATCCAGAAGGAAGTCGAACCGGAACAGGCCCGCGTCCCGTTCTCGAAAATCCTGCGCATGCGTGGCACCTGGGCCTTCGCCCTCGCCTACTCCATGACCGCGCCGGTGTTCTGGTTCTACCTGTACTGGCTGCCGCCGTTTCTCAATCAGCAATACAACCTGGGGATCAACGTGACCCAGATGGGTATCCCGCTGATCATCATCTACCTGACCGCCGACTTCGGCAGCGTCGGCGGCGGGATCCTGTCCTCGTTCCTGATCGGCCGCGGCATGAACCCGATCAAGGCACGACTGATGTCCATGTTGCTGTTTGCCTGCTGCATCGTCGGCGTGATCATGGCGGCGGGCTCGAGCAGTCTGTGGGTCGCGGTGTTCGCCATCTCCCTGGCCATCGGAGCGCACCAGGCCTGGACCGCCAACATCTGGAGCCTGGTGATGGACTACACGCCTAAACACATGATGAGTACGGTGTTCGGCTTCGGCGGCATGTGCGCGGCCATCGGCGGGATGTTCATGACCCAGTTGGTCGGCCACATCCTGACGGTCACCAACAACAACTACACCGTGCTGTTCACCCTGATTCCGGCGATGTACTTCATTGCCCTGACCTGGATGTACTTCATGGCACCGCGCAAGATTCCTACCGTCACCGAGTAAAATCCCCTCCTCAGGCAGGCCTGATTCCAGGCCTGTCTTTTTGCTTCTCCTACCGACGACTCTGCTGCCACGCCGCCGCCAATCCGCTGCAGCAAATCACCGCGATCCCTATCACCGTGGTCAGGGTCGGTGTGTGGGAAAACAGCAGCCAGCCCAGCAAACCGGCAAATACAATCTGGCAATAACCGAACGGCGCCAGCAGCGCGGGCGCGGCGTGGCGGAAGGCCTGAGTCAGAAACAAGTGCGCAGTCATCCCACAGGTCCCCAGCGCCACCATCATGAAGCCATGCCCCAGGGTCGGCACTTGCCAGAAGAACGGCACAAGCGCGCTCATCACCAGGGTGTTGCACAAGCCGGCGAAGAAGTTGCTGGTGGTCGGGCTGTCGATATTGCTGAGCTTGCGAGTGAGCAACTGATAAAAGCAGAAAAACAGCGCCGAACAGAGCGGCAGCAGCACCGCCGGCGTGAACAGATCGCCACCGGGGTGGACGATGATCAACACGCCGATAAATCCGCAAATCACCGCGATCCATTGGCCACGTGTCACGCGCTCCCCCAGCAGCGGCACCGAGAGCGCAGTCACCAGAACCGGCGCAAGAAAGTTGACCGCCGTCGCTTCAGCCAACGGGATGTACTGCAGGCCGGTGGTAAAAAACAAACTGGTGCCCAACAGGCACAACGCCCTCACCAACTGCAGCATCGGTCGTTTGGTCCGTAGGACGCGCAACCCGGACTGAGGCAGAAAAATCCCGGCCATCAACAAGGTGTGCACCACATAACGAGCCCAGACCACCATCACGATCGGATAGAAGCCCGAGAGGTATTTCGAAAAGGCGTCATGGCTGGAAAACAGGAAAGTGGCGACGACAATCAGCAAAATCCCTTTGAAGGGTTGGTTGACGCCGGAGAGCGGTGTGCTGGCGGTCATGGGTATCCCTTGCGAAGTGCAACGTGTCGCGGGCGGTGAGTCCCAATAATTTAGAACCTGGTTCCAGATTCCAACACAAGCATAGGCCGAAAGCGTTCGAATACCGCACGGTTTTACGGTCAATAAAGATCAACTGTGGGAGCGAGCCTGCTCGCGATGGCGGACTCAGCTTCGACATCTCATTTGTTTGAAAGTCCGCTATCGCGAGCAGGCTCGCTCCCACAATTGAGTTGTGCTGGCTGAATTAACTGAACAACTCCGACGCCAGACTCGCCGCCTCCAATTCTTCGGTATACCTCAACAACAGCGGCGCCAATTCATGCAACCGCGCCCCCGGCATCCGCGCACTCGGCCCGGCGATGCTCAGCACGCCCATCACCCGCCCTTCCCTCGGGTGCCGCACCACCGCCGCAATCGCCGAGGTGCCCACCGCCGAGCTTTCCTCGACCCAGGCGTAACCCTGCTCCCGCGCCAGACGCAGGCGTTCCAGCAGTTCAATGTTGGAACGCGGAGCATTCGGCCCGAGGTCTTTTGGCCGCTCGCCCCCTTGGCGTTCCACCAGCGATAACGCCTCGGCATCGCTCATGCACGCCAGCCACGCATGGCCCGACGCGGTATAGAACAACGGCGCATCACGGCCCATTTCCGGGTCGTAGCGCAGGCCGGAACGGGCCCCCTGGGACTTGGCAATCCAGATCTGCCGATCACCTTCAATCACCCCAAGACGCACCAGTTCCCCAGTGTCCTGTGCCAGGCGATCCAGCACCGGCTGTACGATATCGGCGCCACTGCCCGACAGGTAACGAAACCCCATCGCCACCAGTTTGGTGGACAAGTGATATCGCAAGTTCTCTGGATTCTGCCGCACATAACCCAGCCGGATCAGCTCCGCGAGCAGACGGTGGGTTGCACTTTTAGGGATGTCCAGTTGCTCCGCGAGCACCTGCATCGGCAGACCGCGAGGGTCACTGGTGAGGCTTTCGAGCACGTTGAAGACACGTTCGATCTGACTGCCGGCCATGGGAGGTTCCACCTACAATTTGCCTGATTCTAGAAGATGAACCGTGTAATGCGAAATCTGGAACCCAATGCTCGATAGACGCAGTTGATCGCCTGCTCGATAAAAACCCGTGCCCCTGACGGAATTCGATGGGTTATCCATGTTCCTACTGTCAGCAAGGCGACCGGCCAGTGAACAAAAAAGCCGGACAGCCGGACTGGCGCCGCCCCCACACACCAGCAACACTCTTCAACACGGACAATCAGAGGATTCCCACATGTTATGGAAAAAAGGCCGACGCAGCGACAACGTGGTCGACGCCCGTGGTGATGATGTCGGCAGCGGTGGCGGTGGGATGCGTTTTGGCGGCGGCAAAGGCTTGAGCCTGACCGCGATCATCCTGATTGTGGGGATTGGCTGGCTCACCGGCCAGGACCCGATGCAAATCCTCGGGCAACTGACCGGACAAATGACCGAGCAATCGGCCCCGGCCACCAACCAGAGCCGCAAGGCGCCGCCGACCAACGATGAAGGCGCCGAGTTCGTGCGCTCGATTCTCGGCGACACCGAAGACACCTGGGGCCAGATATTCCAGCAGGCCGGTCGGCAGTACAAAAACCCGACGCTGGTGCTGTTCAGCAACCGGGTGAATTCGGCATGCGGCCTGGCGACATCGGCGACCGGGCCGTTCTATTGCCCGGCCGACCAGAAGGTCTACCTGGACATGGCTTTTTTCCAGGAAATGTCGCAACGCTTTTCCGCGGCCGGCGACTTCGCTCAGGCCTACGTGATTGCGCACGAAGTCGGACACCATGTTCAGACGTTGCTCGGCGTTTCCGCGAAAATGCAGGCAGCCCGCCAGCAAGGCCGGCAGATGGAAGGTGATGGCGGCTTGTTGGTGCGCCAGGAATTGCAAGCCGATTGCCTGGCCGGTGTCTGGGCCAACAATGCGCAGCAGCGTCTGAACTGGCTGGAACCGGGTGACATCGAAGAAGCCTTGAATGCGGCCAACGCCATCGGCGATGACCGTTTGCAACAACAGGGGCAGGGTCGGGTGGTACCGGACTCGTTTACCCATGGCACATCGGCGCAAAGGGTGCGCTGGTTCAAAACCGGATTTGCGCAAGGCCAGGTGGGCCAGTGCGATACCTTTGCGGCGAAAAACCTTTAAATGAATAAGTGGTTGTTGATGTTGTTGTTCACCTGCGCGAGCACCCAGGCTGCGGAGCATGGTGTCAAAGAGCTCAGCCCCGGGCGGTTGTTGTTGAAAGAAGGTGAGATGGCGGTGAGCCTCGGCCCGGCGCCAGAGAAAATCGAACGCGTGCTGATCATCATCCATGGTCGTCTGCGCAACGCTGAAACCTATCGCCAGAGCGCCGAGCGCTCGGCCGAACTGGCCGGGCAAAGTGCAAGCACCTTGGTGATCGCTCCGCAATTCCTCAACGAAACCGACATCGCGCTTCATCCGGTGGCTGACACAGTGTTGCGCTGGCAGGGCAATGACTGGATGGCAGGAGGTTTATCCACGGCTCCTTTTGCGCTGAGTTCATTTGCAGCCCTCGATCAAATCATCGAGAGAGTCAGCGATCGTCGACAGTTTCCGGACGTGAAGCAAATCATCATCGCCGGCCACTCTGGTGGCGCTCAGGTGGTGCAGCGTTATGCGTTGCTGGCCCGTGAGCAACCGGCCCTGGCGGCCGCCGGCGTGAAGCTTCGCTACGTGGTCGCCAACCCTTCGTCCTATGCGTACTTCAACGAGCAGCGACCGGTGGCGTTCAACCATGCGGCGTGTCCCGGTTTCAATCGGTGGAAATATGGGCTGACGGATTTACCGGTTTATGCCAGTGGGCAATCGGCACCGCAGATTGAAGGAAACTACGCCAAACGGGACGTGACTTATCTGCTCGGGCAGCAAGACACCGACCCGCAGCATCCGGCGATGGACAAAGGTTGCGAGGCCGAAGCGCAAGGTGCTTATCGTCTGGTTCGCGGAAAGAATTTTTTCAATTACCTGCTGCGTCGCAATCCAAAAGGGGTGAATCAGCGGCTGGTTGAAGTGCCGGGGGTCGGGCATAACGGGGATGGGATGTTGACGTCGCCTGAGGGGCAGAAGGTGTTGTTTGGTCAGTGAGTTTGCGGTGTCTTGTCTGACGTCTTCGCGAGCAAGCCCGCTCCCACATTGGGTCTTCAGTGAACTCTGGATTTGTATTCGATGGAGATCCCCTGTGGGAGCGGGCTTGCTCGCGAAAGCGGTTAATCAGGCAACAATTACCTCAAGCCGAAAGCATTTCCCGCAACACCGCACAATCCGCCGCATGCCAATCCGTCAGTTCCGGCCAAGGGTTATCCGGCAAATTCACCAACACTGTCCGCGCCCCCGCCGCCCGACCGCAATCCAGATCAAAGCGATAATCACCGACCATCACCATCTCGCTCGCCGGCACGTTCCAGGCCTCGGCCAGTTTCAATAAACCACCGGGATGCGGTTTAGGCGGCGCTTCATCACGCCCCAGCACATCCTCAACGGCAAAGCAGTCAGCCAGGCCGATCGCCTCCAGGGTCACGTGTGCAAGCTCCCGGGCATTGCGCGTGAGAATGCCCAAGCGATACCCGCGCCCGGCCAACTCACGCACCAGTTCCACCGCGCCCGGCGCGGCTTTCGAGCCTAGCGCCAAGTCCCGTTCATGCTCCAGCAACCACGCATGTTTGGCGGCTGCTTCATCGGCCGGCAGCGCCGCGAGGTGGGTCAGGATGTCGTCTTCGGCGGGGATTGCCAAGGCCACGCGAATCGCCGCGAAGTCATGCACGGCCACCGTCAAGGTGCCGTCCATGTCGAACACCCAGTGCCGCACCTCGGCCAGGCTCATGCCCAATCCTTGCGGTGGCGAATCAGGCCTTCCTGCGTGACCGAAGCCACCAGTTGCCCGGCGCGGTTGAATACGCTGCCGCGGGAGAAACCACGGGAATTGCCGGCCCAAGGGCTGTCCATCGCGTAAAGCAACCAGTCATCGGCGCGCAGATCCGCATGGAACCACAGCGAATGATCGAGGCTGGCGACCTGCATGTCTTTCTGCCAGACCGATTTGCCGTGGGGCTGCATCGAGGTGGTCAGCAAACCGAAATCCGAGGCGTAGGCCAGCAGGTACTTGTGCAGCGCCGGAGAGTCGGCCAAAGCACCGTCGGCGCGAAACCAGACGTACTTGACCGGATCGGAGGGTTGCGGGTTGTAGGGATCTTTCTCGGTGATCGGTCGGAATTCGATCGGCTTGGGGCACAGAAATTTTTCGCGCATGTGCTCGGGAATCAGGTGCGCACGCTGCTGAGTGAGCTCCAGTTCCGAGGGCAGGTTTTCCGGGCCGACCACGGTTGGCATCTCGGCCTGGTGCTCGAAGCCTTTTTCGTCGTACTGGAACGAGGCGCTGCAGGTAAAGATCGGGTTGCCCTTCTGGATCGCCGTCACCCGACGCGTGCTGAAACTACCGCCATCACGCACCCGGTCAACCTGATACACGACTGGCAACGCGGAATCGCCCGGGCGCAGGAAATAACCGTGCATCGAATGCACATGGCGCGTTTCTTCGACTGTCTGACTGGCCGCCGACAACGACTGACCGATCACTTGACCACCGAACAACTGACGAAAGCCCAGGTCCTGACTGCGGCCACGGAACAGGTTTTCTTCGATCGGTTCCAGGGTCAGCAAATCGACCAGATCATCCAACACTTGGCTCATTCAGACTCTCCTCACACAAAGCTTGCCGCGCAGTCTTGGCTGCGGCGGTCGATTCAGTTTATGGCCCAGGCCAACATGGCAGCCATTGTAAACGTCCGTGCCTGCTTATCCATGCAAGGTTTGCAGCCATTGTTCACGGGAGATGCGATACAGCACATGGTGACGCAGGGGATGATCGGCCGCGAGCTTGGGATGTTCAAAATCATCGGCTGAATCATGGTGCATGCCGATCGCCTGCATGACTTTCTGCGACGGCGTGTTGGTGTCGGTGGTGAACGACACCACCTCTTTCAGCGCCAACCGGTCAAACCCGCAGCGCAGAGCGGTCCACGCCGCTTCACTGGCATAACCCAGGCCCCAATGCTCACGCGCCAGGCGCCAGCCGATTTCGGTAGCCGGGGTGAACGGCGCATCGAAACCAACAACACCGAGGCCGGTGAAACCGATGAATGCCCCGGTGTCCTTGCGCTCCAGCGCCCAGAGCCCAAAGCCGTGTTCGGCAAAATGCCCGCGAATCCGCCCGATCAGCGAAGCACTCTCCAGTCGACCCAAAGGGGCCGGAAAATAGCGCATGACCTGCGGATCGGCACACATCGCCGCAAACTCCGGCAAATCCTCATCGCGCCACTGCCGCAACACCAGTCGCGCGCTCTCGAGTTCCAGTATCGGCTCCATCGTGTCCTCCCCTTTCCATGCCGCAAGTCTACATCGCTGGTAGGATCCTTCCTTCATTCACCCATGAAATCACTCATGTCACTGCCGCTGATCTATCACGAAGACTACAGTCCCGAGTTCCCGGCGGATCACCGTTTCCCCATGGACAAGTTTCGCCTGCTGCGCGATCACCTGGTGGACAGCGGACTGACCCGGGACGCCGACCTGCTGCGCCCGGAGCTCTGCCCCCCGGAGATTCTCGCCCTCGCCCATGACGCTGCCTATATCGAACGCTACATGAGCGGCGAGTTGTCCCGCGAAGACCAGCGGCGCCTCGGCCTGCCCTGGAGCGAAGCGCTGGCCCGGCGCACGGTGCGGGCGGTCGGCGGATCGTTGCTCGCGGCAGAGCAGGCGCTGGAACATGGGCTGGCCTGTCATTTGGCCGGAGGCACCCATCACGCGCATTACGACTATCCGGCGGGTTTCTGCATCTTCAATGACCTGGCGGTGATCAGCCATTACCTGCTGGAAAGTGGTCGTGTGAATCGGGTGCTGATCTTCGATTGCGACGTGCACCAGGGCGACGGGACTGCACGCATTCTGCACAACACCCCGGAGGCGGTGACCGTTTCCCTGCACTGCGAGAAGAATTTTCCCGCACGCAAAGCCGAAAGCGACTGGGACATCCCATTGCCCAAAGGTATGGGCGATGCCGATTACCTGAAGGTGGTGGACGACGCGCTGAATTATTTGCTGCCGCTCTACCAACCGGATCTGGTGTTGTATGACGCCGGCGTCGACGTGCACAAGGACGACGCCCTCGGTTACCTGAAGCTGACCGACGAAGGCGTTGCCGCTCGTGATGAAAGCGTGATGCGTCATTGCCTGGGGCGGGATATTCCGGTGGTCGGGGTGATTGGCGGCGGCTACAGCAAGGACCGCAAGGCCCTGGCGCGCCGCCACGGCATCCTGCATCACAGCGCGCAACGGGTCTGGCAGTCATCAGGTTGTCATTGAGGTGTGGGTCTTTACCCACAATGCCTGTGGAACTGCCTGTGGATAACCTGAGTGAAAGGTCCTGCAGGCCTAGCTGTATATAGCCTGCAAAGGGGTGGTTGTTTTTTGATCAGCCATTTGAAACGACACAGCTCCAATGTGGGAGCGGGCTTGCTCGCGAAAGCGGCGTATCAGTCGATATCAATGTTGAATGTTAAATCGCTTTCGCGAGCAAGCCCGCTCCCACAATGTTTCGTGCTGATAGAATGCCTGGCTTCATTCCGCCATACCGCAGCGCATCCCATGACTCAGCCCTCGACTCCCCTCCCCCCTCACGTTGCAATCATCGGCGGCGGCCCCGCGGGTCTGATGGCGGCAGAAGTGTTGAGCCAGGCCGGAATCAAGGTCGACCTGTACGACGGCATGCCATCGGTGGGGCGAAAATTCCTGCTGGCCGGTGTTGGCGGCATGAACATCACCCATTCCGAAGCCTACCCGGCGTTTCTGTCGCGCTATGCCGAACGCGCGCCGCAGATTGCCCCGCTGCTTCGTTCATTCGGCGCTGATGCGTTGTGCCAATGGATTCATGACCTGGGCATCGAAACCTTTGTCGGCAGCTCCGGCCGGGTGTTTCCCACCGACATGAAAGCCGCGCCCCTGTTGCGTGCCTGGCTTAAACGCCTGCGAGACAGCGGCGTTGTTATCCACACCCGCCACCGCTGGCTAGGCTGGGATGACCAAGGTGGATTACGCATCGACAGCCCCGACGGCGAAACCATCATCAAGCCCGACGCCACCTTGCTGGCCCTCGGCGGTGGCAGCTGGTCACGCCTCGGTTCGGACGGCGCGTGGATGCTGCCACTGGAACAGCGCGGTGTAGGACTGATGCCGTTGCAACCGAGCAATTGCGGCTTCGAGGTGCAGGCCTGGAGCGACTTGATGGTCAGCAAGTTCGCCGGCACGCCGCTGAAAAACATCGCCATCGGCCTCAATGACGACGTGCCGCGCTTGGGCGAATGCGTGATTACGGCGACCGGGATCGAAGGCAGTTTGATCTACGCCCTCTCGGCGCCGATCCGCGAGGCCATCAATCAGCACGACTCCGCTACCATTCGCATCGACCTGCTCCCGGGCCGGCCTGTGGATAAAGTTCAGGCGGCGCTGAGCAAACCGCGCGGGTCGCGTTCCATGTCCAAACACCTGCACAGCCAGCTCGGGATTGATGGGGTGAAAGCAGCGTTGTTGCGCGAACTCACGCCAGCCGAATGCTTCGCCGATCCGGCGTTGCTGG
The DNA here is from genome assembly GCF_059695705.1 of Pseudomonas sp. LBUM1669. Classification (NCBI taxonomy): domain Bacteria; kingdom Pseudomonadati; phylum Pseudomonadota; class Gammaproteobacteria; order Pseudomonadales; family Pseudomonadaceae; genus Pseudomonas; species Pseudomonas sp. LBUM1669. The sequence goes on from NZ_CP166784.1 coordinate 5,544,973, forward strand.
CCAAAGCGATCAAGGCGTTGCCGCTGACTTTAGTGAAAACCCGTCCGCTGGATGAATCCATCAGCAGCGCCGGAGGCGTGATGTTTGAGTCGATGGATGAACGGCTGATGCTCAAGCAAATGCCAGGGGTGTTTTGCGCGGGGGAAATGCTCGATTGGGAGGCGCCGACGGGCGGCTATCTGCTGACCGCGTGTTTCGCCAGTGGGCGTGCGGCGGGATTGGGGATGGTGGAGTGGTTGAAACGTAAGGACTGAAAACCGAGGCGCGCCTTTCGCGAGCAAGCCCGCTCCCACATTGACCGCATTCTTTCTGGAAGAACTCGGTCACCTGTGGGAGCGGGCTTGCTCGCGAAAGCGGTTTAACAGGCGCAGCGTTTAATCAAGGCTTACGCTTACGCGGCCCGGTATTGAACACCGGCACTTTTCGCACAGGTTTGATCGAAGGCTCCGGCGCCGAAGCATCCCCACTCTCAACCCACTTACCCAGATTGCGTTTACCGCCACCGGAGGTCTTCGGCTTCTTCGGTTTTTTCGGCTTCTTCACCACTTGGCCGCTGGCATCGGTATCCGGCACCCGGTGCTCAGGCTCGAAGTCATGCTCCATCTGGCGAGGCAACGTCTGACGGGTCAACGTCTCGATGGCCGACAGCAGATTCACTTCATCGGCGCACACCAGCGAAATAGCCTGCCCGGAGGCACCCGCACGTCCGGTACGACCGATCCGGTGGATGTAGTCCTCTGCCACGATCGGCAGATCGAAGTTGACCACCAATGGCAGATCCTCGATATCCAGACCACGGGCCGCAACGTCGGTGGCCACAAGAATCTGCACTTCACTGGCCTTGAAACGGTCCAGCGCACGCTGACGGGTTGCCTGCGGTTTGTCGCCGTGGATGCCGTCGGCATTGATGCCCAGGCCCTGGAGTTTTTCCACCAGCGCGTCCACCCCATTGCGGGTTTTGGCGAACACCAGCACCTGCTTCCACTTACCCTTGCGCAGCAGGTGAACGAACAGCTCCGGCTTGCGCTTCTTGTCCACCACCACGACCCATTGCTTGACGGTACTGGCAGCGACGTTGCGCGGGCTGACTTCGATGCTCAGTGGATCGTTGAGCATTTGTCCGGCCAGCAAGCGGATCGCGTCGGAGAACGTCGCGGAGAACAACAGCGTCTGACGTTGCTTGGGCAGCACGCGGTAGATATTCCCCAGCTCCTCGGAGAAACCCAGATCAAGCATGCGATCGGCTTCGTCCAGAATCAGGGTTTGCAGCTGATTGAACTTGAGGGCCTTCTGGCGATACAGGTCGAGCAAACGACCCGGCGTCGCTACCAGCACGTCAACACCCTTGCGCAGCTTCATCATTTGCGGGTTGATGCTGACGCCGCCGTACACCGCGTAAGTGCTCAACGGCAGGTTCTCGGCGTACTGACGCACAGCTTCGTGAACCTGCTCGGCCAATTCGCGGGTCGGCACCAGGATCAGTGCGCGCACCGAGTTAGACGCCACTTTCGGCCCTTCCATGGCCAGCAATTGCAGGAGCGGCAGCGCGAAACCGGCGGTCTTGCCAGTCCCGGTCTGGGCGGCGGCCATCAGGTCGCGACCGGCCAGCACCGCCGGAATGGCTTGCGCCTGAACCGGCGTCGGGGTCTGGTAGCCGAGCGTCTCGAGAGAGCGCAGCAAGGGTTCGATCAGGCCAAGGGTGGCGAAAGTCATGGGATTACCGTAGGAAAATTCAGCGCGGGTTTTTCAAAAAAAGTGTGCAAAACAAGATGCAATGGCGCGCAGTTTACCCTAATTCACGCTCGACTCTGTCTGCACCACGGCAGCAGGTCGTTCCGGAGCCCGGCGCCACTGCGGCAAACCGATCAACACCACGGCGCTGATGATCACCAACATGGCCAGTGCTTCTTCGATCCCGATGGTCTCGCCGACAAACACGATCCCCAGCAACACCGCCACGGCCGGGTTGACGTAGGCATAACTGGTGGCCGCCGCCGGCCGCACGTTTTTCAACAAATACATATAAGCGTTGAAAGCGATGATCGAGCCGAAGAAGGTCAGGTAGGCCAGGGCCGCCCAGCCTTCGATCGGCGGCATGGCTTGCAGATGCTCGCCGCTCAGCGCACTGCCGATCAGCAGCGCTACACCGCCCACCAACATTTCCACGGCACTGGCCATGGCGCCCTGGGGCAACGGCAAGTGTTTGCTCCAGACCGAACCGAAGGCCCAGGACGCTGCCGCGAATATCAGCAACACGGCACCCAGCGGGCTCGATTGCAAGTTGGAACCGAGGTTGAGCATGGCAATGCCGATCAGCCCGAGCACAATCCCGGCCCATTCGAGACGGGTATTACGCGCGCCCCAAAAATATCCGCAGAGCAAGGTAAACAGCGGCACCGTCGCCACCGCGAGCGCAGCAACCCCGGAGGCGACCCCCGTGTGTTCAGCCACGCTGACCGCGCCGTTACCGCACGTCAGCAGCAAGATCCCAATGATCCCCGCGGCTTTCCACTGCGTCCAGGTCGGTGCCGGTGCCCCGCGCCAGCGCAGGAAGGCGTACATCAAACTCCCTGCGATGACAAAGCGAATACCGGCGAGCAGCAAGGGCGGCCAGTACTCCACGCCGATACGGATCACCAGGTAAGTCGAGCCCCAAATCACGTACAACGCAAAAAAGGCGGCGATCAACGGCAAGGGAAAACGACGTAAGCCAGGCATGGGCAGCTCGATGACAGGACAATGTGAACCGCTATTTTAGAAAGGCCAACGGCGAAAAATAAGTTACAAAACCTGTTTATAGCGCCGGTACACTTTTCAAAACACGGAGATCAGCGCTATAAACCGTGCTTTCGAAAGTCAGTCATTTTTCAGGTATACGACGATGGATAAATACGACCGCATGCTCCTCGGCGCCCTGCTGGAAAACGGTCGTGCGTCCTACGCCGACCTGGCGCGCAAGGTGAACCTGTCCGCCCCGGCCGTGGCCGAGCGCGTGGCCAAACTCGAAGCCAGTGGGGTCATCACCGGTTACCAGGCCAAAGTCGACATGGCCAAGCTTGGATTGCCGATCCAGTGCGTGATCGAACTGCGCCTGAACCAGCATGGCAACCAGAAGGCCTACGACGACCTGATCAAAATCCCACAACTGACGGAGTGCCACCGGGTGACGGGTGATCCGTGCGTGATCATGCAAGCGGCGGTAGGTTCGATGCCGGAGCTGGAAGAGTTGATCAACCGAATCGCCAAGTTCGGGTTCAGCAAGACGTCGATTGTGCTGTCGAGCGCGATAGAGAAGCGCGTGCCGTTGGGGCAGTTGGAAAGCAATGGTAAGTAGCGATGCGGATGACGCCTTCGCGGGCAAGCCTCGCTCCTACAGGATTTATGCCGGCCGAATGAACACTGCAAAACCTGTAGGAGTGAGGCTTGCCCGCGAAGAGGCCCGCCAGAACACCACAAATCCTAAAACCCGCGATGGCGCTTGAGGTGTTCGTTGATCTTAGCCGCCGGCACCTTCTGCAAGCTGACCAGCAGATCATGGGACAACTCGCGCAACCCATGCTTGTGCTGCAGTTCCTGGACCAGATGCTCCGTCAGGTTGGCCGCCATTTCGGCATCGGCCATGGCCCGGTGAGCCTTGCCGGTGTTGGGCAGGCTGGCGAAGGTGGTGAGGGTGCCGAGTTTGTGGTTCGGCGCGGCGGGCATCAGGCGGCGGGCGAGTAGCAGCGAGCAGGCGAAGTTTTGCAGGCGGGTGCGCTTGATGCGGCCGAGTTCGAAGTCCCAGAACTTCTGGTCGAACGCGGCGTTGTGGGCCAGCAGCGGTGTGATGCCGACGAATTCGTTGACCTCGTTCATCACCTGCTCGGCCGAGGGCGCGGTGCGCAGCATGGCGTTGCTGATGCCGGTGAGCTGCTCGATGAAGGCCGGGACGCGCACGCCGGCGTTCATCAGGCTCTGGTAACGCTCGACGATGCGCCCCTGTTCAAGGATCACCACGGCAATTTCCGTGGCCCGGCAGCTGCTGCTCGGGGAGATCCCGGTGGTTTCAAAGTCGATGACTGCTATGCGTTCCAAACCTGTTTCAACTCCGTAAAAATCAATTCTTGAGCAGCAACGCGCCTTCGATCGGCACGTAGCGGCTGGCGGCGCGGATCAGCGAGTTGGCCGTCAGGCCCGGCACGCCGTAGGCCACCGCTTGCACGCCGTGCTTGGTGATGATGCGTTCCAGCAGCATGTCGAAATCGCCGTCGCCGGAGGCCAGCACCACTTCGTCGACATGATCGGCGGCGTCCATGATGTCGAGGGTGATGCCCACGTCCCAGTCGCCCTTGGCCGAGCCGTCGCTGCGCTGGATGTAGGGTTTGAGCTTCACGATGAAGCCGAGGTTGCGCAGGATCTGCTGGAATTGCTGCTGTTTGCTGTCGCCGCGATCGATCGCATAGGCATAAGCCTCAACGATCTCGCCCTGTTTGCTGATATCAGCCCACAACGCGGCGTAGTTGAAGTGGCAACCATAGGCCTGACGCACGGTGTAATAGAGGTTTTGAACGTCGGCGAACACTGCGATTTTTTTCACCGTGCATCCTCTTTGGCGCAGTCGCGCGCAGGCTGGGTCAGGCACCAGGCCCGAAAAGTGGCCCAGTATGCCAGCCTGAAGGATTGTTCCGCGAATAATCGGCCCGAAGCATCTTGGAGCCTCGGACGAATGGCGACCTGTGGCGAGGGAGCTTGCTCCCGCTGGGTCGCGCAGCGGCCCCAAAGAAGGACTGCTGCGCAGCCCAGCGGGAGCAAGCTCCCTCGCCACGGGCTCAGTGTTACACCTGTAACGTTGAATCAGACGAAGGAGTCGTCGTCGCCGCCGAAGAACGATGAGTTGTCATCGCTGTAGTCGGCGTCGGCAAAGCCGCCCTGATCACTGGAGTTGTCAGCCACGCGCTGATCGTCGCCCGAGCCGTTGTCACCGCTCTGATCGTTGACCTGAGCCGGCTCTTCCTTGATGACTTCGACGACTTCCTGCGGTTGCTGATTGCTATGGAACAGGCTGCTGATGCCTTGCGCCAGCATCACGCCACCGGCCACACCGGCGGCGGTTTTCAGTGCACCACCAAGGAAACCACTGCCAATCCCAGGGGCTTGCTGTTGCGGCGCGTAATTCTGCTGCGGCGGTGCGGCACCGAAGTTCTGTAGCTGTGGCGGCTGCGAATTGAACGACGGCCGCCCCGGCTCACGCCATCCACCATTGGAGGACGGCGCGCTTTGCGTCGCTGCAGGCTGCGGATCACGGGAACCGCCGCCAAAGATGCTCGACAGGAAACCACCGCTGGCAGGCGCCGACGGCTGTGCCTTGGCCGATTGCAGTTCGGCCTGCAATTGCTGCACCTGCTGAGCGAGTTGCTTGTTCTGCGCGTCGAGGCTTTTGATGGCCGCTTCTTGAACCAGAATCGCCTGGGTCATGAAATAGCCTGCCGCCGGTTGGCGAGTCAGGTGCTCCTTGATCCGCGCCTCAGCCTGGGCGTCGCGCGGGGCTGAGTCCGTTTCGGCCTGTTGCAGCCGGGAAAACAGTCCATCGATCAGGGTTTGTTCTTCGCTGTTCATGGCGACCTCGTAGATTGCCGGGAATATCGTCGCCCTCATCCACTGCGGATAAGGTGCTCTCCAGTAATGGGGCTGATACAGGATGTTTCAATGACCTTTACCGAACGTTTACGTTTGCGCCCCAAAGGGCTTCATCGGTTAAAGTGGGCCACCGCTTTCAACCTGCGATACCGACTGATGAATTCGTTCGATGTACTGCGTGACTCTCTGTATTTCTTCAAGCGCAATCTGGGCCAGATCGTGCGTCTGTGCCTGCCGCTGGTGATCTTCGAAGCGCTGTTGCAACAGGTGGTCGATCGGTCCACCGAGCCGGACAGTTTCCCCGGCATCAGCGTGATGGTCGGCTTGTTGGTCTATCCGCTGTACACCGCCGCACTGATCCTGTTTCTCGATGCCCGCAGCCGTGGCGAATCGCCAAGCACCCGCGAGTTGCTGTCGAGGTCGGCCTACCTGTGGCCGCGCTTCGCACTGCTCACCGCCCTCAACACCTTGCTTATCCTGATCGGCCTGTCGCTGTACTTCCTGCCGGGCATCTGGCTGATGGTGACCCTGGCATTCGGTGAGTACCTGCTGGTGCTGCGCGGCCTGGCCCCGTTGGCGGCGATGAAAGAAAGCCTGCGCCTGACCCGTGGCCATTTCCTGCGCATCCTGGTGTGCATCCTGTGTGTGATGGGCCCGTTGTGGGTGCTCAAGGGCGCGACCTTTGCGATTTACCCGGAGCCGCAGAACCCGGTGATTTCGCTGCTGATCGACAGCGCGCACAGCTTCCTGCAACTGTTCACCAGCGTGGTGCTGTTCCGGTTGTTCATGCTGATTGCCGATGCGCCCGAGAAAATTGACGGGGCGCTATGACCCATGGGCTTAACCCCGGCGCTCGGTTATGCTCGGGCTCAACTTTTGTAACGCTATAAGCCGAGCCATGACCCGTCTACTGCGCTACCCCCTGCTGGGCCTGCTTATCGCGGCGGGCCTGATTGCCTTGCTGATCTACAGCCTGACCTGGCGTCCCGGTGCCAAGGAGGCCCTACCGGTCAGTTGCAACGCCCAGGCACCGACGCTGGTGCCTGGTCAGGCGCTGAAGGTGATGACCTGGAACGTCCAGTACCTGGCGGGAAAACGCTACGTGTTCTGGAATGACCTGGCGGCCGGCAATGACGAAAAACCCACGCCCGAAGACATGGCTTTCAGCCTCGATGAAGTGGCGCGGGTGATTCGCGACGAGCAACCAGACATCGTGCTGTTGCAGGAACTGGATGACGGCGCCAAGGCCAGCGATTACCAGAACCAGTTGAAGTTGCTCCAGGAGCGGGTCGCCGACCTTTATCCATGCAGCGCTCACGCCTTCGACTGGAAAGCCGATTTTGTGCCGCTACCGCACATCTTCGGCAGCGTCGGCCGGCAACTGGCAACCCTCAGCCGATACCAGATCGAACACGCCGAACGCCTGCAATTGCCGGTCGCGTCGGCCAACATCATCAGCCGTCAGTTCAAACCCAAAAACGCCTTGTTGGCGACTTACCTGCCGTTGAGCGACGGCGGGCAGATCGCGGTGCTCAATACCCATCTGGACCGCGTCATCCAACCAGATGAAACCCTACTGGCACAAGTGACCGCCGTGGCCAAGGTGCTCGACAAATTTGAAAGCCGCAGCACGCCGTGGTTGATCGGTGGCGACTTCAACTTGTTGCCGCTAGGCCAGTATCGACGCCTGCCCGACGAACAACGCACGCCCTACTCCGTCGACAGTGCCTTGCACGTGCTGTGGGACAAATACCCGATGATCCCGACCAACAACGAAGCCAGCGGGATCGACCGGGCGCGGTGGCTGACCCACTACCCGAATGATCCAGGCTTGAACGGCCCGGACCGGACGGTTGATTACCTCTTCTACAGCCCGCGGATCAAACGGGTCGAGGCCATGGTGAGGCAGGACGATACCTTGCGGATCTCCGATCATTTGCCGGTGATAGCGCGGTTCCTGCTGCCCGCCAACTGATGATGCACAACCTGTGGGAGCGGGCTTGCTCGCGAAGGCGATTTATCATTCAACATTAATGTCGACTGACCCACCGCTTTCGCGAGCAAGCCCGCTCCCACAGGGGATCGCACATCAGCCTCAATGCTCTTCCTCCAGTTCGTCGTGCAATAACCCGAAGATCTTGCGCTTCATGTCGATAAACGAGCGCTCCATGACCATGTCCAGATTGCGCGGGCGTTCGATCGGCACGTCCAGAATCTGCTTGATCCGCCCAGGTTTGGCGCCCATCACGTAAACCCGATCCCCCAACAGAATCGCCTCGTCAATGTCATGGGTCACGAACAGCACGGTCTTCTTGCTGTTGCCCCAGACCCGCAATAACAACTGCTGCATTTGCAGGCGGGTCTGGCTGTCGAGCGCGCCGAAGGGTTCGTCCATCAAGAGGATTTGCGGGTCATTGGCCAACGCCCGGGCAATCGCCACACGCTGCATCATGCCGCCGGACAGCTGCTTGGCGTAGTTGTCGGCGAACCCCGTCAGCCCCACTTCATTGACGTAGTAATCGACGATCTCCTTGCGCTGAGCGGCCGCCATGCCGCGCCGTTTGAGGCCAAACTCGACGTTCTGCCGCACGGTCAGCCACGGGAACAGCGTATAGCTTTGGAACACCATGCCGCGATCTGCGCCCGGCCCTTGCACTTGCTGGCCGCCGACGTAAATCTCGCCTTCCGTGGGCTCGTTCAGGCCGGCCGTGAGGTACAGCAAACTCGACTTGCCGCAGCCCGACGGCCCGACCAGCACGGCGAATTGTTGATCCGGCACTTCGAACGACACCTGCTCCAGCGCGGTGAACATACCGCCGTCAGGTTTCTGATAGCGCAGGCTGACCTTGTCCACTTGCAGCCGTGGCGCGGCCTGCACCGGGGCGGTCGTGGGCGTGATGAAACGCGGGTTGACGGCGCTTACTGAGCCCATGCGGCAATCCTCAGTCGGAGAAAACGGAACAGTTGATCGGTGACCAGGCCCAGCAGGCCGATGATCGCGATGGCCAGGAAAATCACATCCACTTGAAAGCCGCGCATGGCTTTGAGGCTCAAGTAACCCAGGCCACTGGACGCGGCGACCAGCTCGGCGACCACCAGGTAAGTCCAGGCCCAGCCCATGGTCACACGCAAGGTATCGAGCACACCCGGCAACGACGCCGGGGCGATCACATGCAGCACCGCATCGCGGCGGGTCGAACCCAAGGTGTAGGACGCGTTGATCAGGTCCTTGGAGATGCCCTTGGACACGTCCGCGATCATCACCAGTTGCTGAAAAAACACACCGAATATGATCACCGACACCCGCTGTTCCAGACCGATGCCGATCCACAGAATGAACAGCGGCACGAACGAGGTCACCGGCAGATAGCGGATGAAATTGACCATCGGCTCAAGGAACGCCTGGACGATACGGAAGCTGCCCATCAGCAACCCCAGCGGCACCGCCACCAGCGACGAAACAATGAAACCGACCATCACCACTTCGAGACTGGCCCACACGTGCAGGCCGAGGGTGCCGTCGCGGCTCAGGCGCACGGCGGCTTCGGCCACCGCCCCCGGTGTCGGCAAGAACATGCCCGGCACCACGCCGCCATAAGACAACCCGGCCCACAGGCCGATCAACAACACCCAGGCCAGGCCGCTCGCGCTCCAGATCACCTGCACCGGCAGAGCGGTCTTGGGCGTGATGCAGCGGCTCAGCCATGAATTGCGCTTGAACATGCGAACCTCCTACAGCGGGCTGACGAAGCGGTTGTCGATCAGGTCGTCATTGCTGACGTTGTAGGGTTTGCCCTGCAATTCGCTGGCGGTTTCGTTGGCCAGTTTGATCAGCTGTGCGCTATCGCCCGGTTTGCCCGGCGAGCCCAGGAGTTTTTCGCTCATGGCTTGATCGTAGAAGCGCACGCCTTGCGCGGCGGCGGCCAGCTCCTTCGGATCGGCGAGGTAACCGCCAACGCCCTTGGCCATGATTTTGTAGGCTTCTTGCGGATGATCCTTGGTGTACTGCACCGCTTTGTAGAGACCGGCGACCAAGGCCTTGACGTCTTCCGGTTGCTTTTCGATGACCGTGCAGTTGAGCGCGACCACGTCGACAATCACTCCCGGCGTGCTGCTGCTGTCGATCAGCACTTTGCCTTGTTGCTTATTGCGGACCATCGACAGGTGCGGTTCCCAGGTCACGGCGGCCGGCACACGACCGGCGATGAACGCGGTGGCGGCGTCATCAGCCGTCATGTTCTGCACGGTGATGTCGCTCATGCTCATGCCGTGTTTTTTCAGCAGGTACGACAGCCAGAACTGCGAGGTCGACCCTTCGTTCACCGCCACCGCCTTGCCCTTCAGTTCTTGCAGGCTCTTGACGTCCTTGCCGACCAAAACACCGTCGCCACCATGGCTGTCATCCAGTGCAGCCACTGCCTTGAAACAGAATTGCGGACGGTATTTCAGCACTTCATCGATGGTCGACGCCGAGCCCGACAATTCGCCCGAGGCTTGCGCGGCCATGTACATCGAAGCTTCTTCGACGACAGGCAATTCGACGGTCAAGCCGCCTTCCTTGAAGTAGCCCAGGTCCTGGGCGAGATAGAGGGTTCCGTAGCCGACCCACGTGGTGTGGCCGATGGACAGGGTGCCGGCCTGGGCGCTGGTGGCGACCGTGGCGGCGATGGCGGTGATCGCTAGTGGATGAGCGAAGCGGGTAAGCAAGGACTTGATCATGGAGCACTCCCAAAGCTGTTGATTTAGTTTTGATGGGCAGTACGGCCAGCGACCCTGGAAATCAGCTGTCACCTGCGGTCTCTGGTGGACCTTTCGGTGAGCAGCATCGGGCTGACTGGCGAAGTCGATGTTGGACCAGGGGCGGGAATAGGAAAATTAGGAAATATGTCGAGGCGAGCGATGAAAAAACTGGGTAGCGTGCGCCGTTAAAGGGCGGGGTAGGCGGGCGTGCACGGGGTGGGTGCAAAACATGAAATATGTGTTGAATCGGCCATAGCATTCGCGGGCAAGCCTCGCTCCTACAAGGTTTATGTCGTCCTCGGAATCGGGCACGACACATATGTCGGCCGCGGAAATTGGGAACGATACATAACCTGTAGGAGCGAGGCTTGCCCGCGAAGAGGCCCGCAAGAACGCTACAAGATTAAAGTCGGCCGTATTCCTGAGCCGTCCGATCAACCGCTTTCAAGGTCTTGCCAACCAGCTCATCGATTTCCTCACGACGGGCAATCAACGCCGGCGCCATGATCATCCGCCCCAGCGTCGAACGAATAATCACACCCTCTTCAAAGCCGATCGTGCGGCAACGCCAGGCGATGTCGTTCTCGTTGGCAAAGCGCTTGCGGCTGCTTTTGTCCTCCGCCAATTGCAACGCCGCCACCATGCCGACACCCTGAATATCACCCACCAACGGGTGATTGCCGAACACCTCACGCAGGCACTGTTGCAGGTACGGCCCGATGTCATCCTTGACCCGCGTCACCACGCCCTCATCGCGCAACGCCTTGAGGTTGGCAATCGCGACCGCTGCCGCCACCGGGTGTCCGGAGTAGGTCAGGCCATGGGCAAACACCCCGCCCTGCTCCACCAGTACCTGAGCCATTTTCTTCGACAGAATCAACCCGCCCATGGGGATGTAACCGGAGGTCAAACCCTTGGCGATCGACAGCGTGTCCGGCTCAAAACCGAAGTGCTCGTGCGCGAACCATTCGCCGGTGCGACCGAAGCCGCCGATCACTTCATCGGCGCACAACAGCACATCGTATTTGCGGCAGATCCGCTGAATTTCCGGCCAGTAACTTTCTGGCGGAAAGATCATCCCGCCCGCGCCCTGGAACGGTTCGGCGATAAACCCGGCGACCTTGTCAGCGCCCAGTTCGAGAATCTTCGCTTCCAGCTGCTGCGCCGCCCGAAGGCCGAATTCGGCCGGGGTCAGGTTGCCCTCGTGGGCGAAAAAGTACGGCTCGTCGATGTGTTCGATGTCGGGGATCATGCCGCCCATTTCGTGCATGAACTTCATGCCGCCGAGCGCCGTCGCTGCCAGAGTCGAACCGTGGTAACCGTTCCAGCGACCAATCATGATTTTCTTCTCGGGCTTGCCGAGAATCGTCCAGTAACGACGCACGGTGCGGATCAGCACCTCGTTGGCCTCAGAGCCGGAGTTGGTGTAGATCGCGTGGCTGTAGTGCCCCGGCAGCAGGCTGAACAGCAGCTCAGAGAGTTCGATCACCTGCGGGTGGGTGGTGTGGAAAAACATGTTGTAGTACGGCAGTTGCTCAAGCTGTCGGGTCGCCGCCGCCGCCAGGTCCTTGCGCCCGTAACCGAGGTTGGTGCACCACAACCCGGACATGCCGTCGAGGTAACGCCGACCATCGTTGTCCCACAGGTGCAGACGCTCGCCACGGACCATCACCCGCGGCCCTTCGTCGTTGAGCGCTTTTTGGTCGACGAACGCGTGGATGTGGTGCGCAGCGTCGGCGGCCTGGTAGTCGCGGGTTTCACGTGGTGTGGTCATCGCCAGTTCTCCGTTTTGTTATGAGCGGCTGTTATGAGCGCAGCTGAAACCAGGTGGTCTTCAACTGGGTGTATTTATCGAATGAGTGCAGCGACAGGTCGCGGCCAAAACCCGACTGCTTGCCACCGCCGAAAGGCACGGTCACGTCCAGGGCATCGACACTGTTGACCGACACCGTGCCCGCTCGCAATTGCCGCGCCACACGGTGGGCGCGGTTGAGGTCGTCGGTCCACAGCGAGGCGGCCAATCCATAGACGCTGTCATTGGCCAGTTGCAAGGCGTGGGCCTCGTCATCGAACGCCGTGACCGCCAGCACCGGGCCGAACACTTCATCGCGAAACAGCGGCATGTCCGGGCTCACACCGGTGAAAATCGTCGGCTGAATGAAGTTGTCGGACCCGTTGAAGATCGACTGCCGACCGCCGCACACCCTGGTCGCGCCCAGGCGTTCGGCCTGCTGGATGAACTTCATGATGCGCGCGGTCTGTCGGCTGTCGACAATCGCCCCGGCGCTGCTCGACGGGTCCAGCGGATCACCCGGTTGCCAGCGCTCGGCCTGTACTTTCAGGCGCTCGATGAATTCGTCATGAATCGAACGCTGCACCAGTAACCGTGAGTTGGCCGAGCACACTTCGCCCTGATTGAAGAAGATCCCGAACGCGGCTTTCTGTGCAGCCAGATCCAGGTCCTGACAATCGGCGAATACCAGATTGGCGCTCTTGCCGCCGCACTCCAGCCACACCTGTTTCAGGTTCGATTGCGCCGAGTACTTCATGAAATATTTACCGACTTCGGTGGAGCCGGTGAACACCAGGCAATCGACGTCCGGGTGCAAACCGAGGCCTTTGCCGGTCTGTTCACCGAGGCCCGGCAGCACGTTCAGCACGCCCGGTGGCAGGCCGGCCTCCAGCGCCAGCTCGGCCAGACGCAACGCGGAAAACGGTGATTGCTCGGCGGGTTTGAGGATCACCGAGTTGCCCGCCGCCAACGCGGGTGCGAGTTTCCACGCGGCCATGTCCAGCGGGAAATTCCATGGCACCACGGCGGCGACCACACCCAGCGCTTCGCGGGTGATAGTCGCCAATACGTTCTGCGCGCTCGGGGCGATCTGGTCGTAGAGTTTGTCGAGGCTTTCGGCGTACCAGCGAAAAACCCCGGCGGCGCCCGGCACGTCGATGTTGTAGGCATCCATGACGGGTTTGCCCATGTTCAGCGAGTCGAGCAGCGCCAGTTCCTCGCGATGGGTCATGATCAGATCGGCCAGGCGCAACAGCACTTGCTTGCGCTCACTCGGCGACCGCGCCGACCAGGTTCCGGCCTCGAACACGTGCCGCGCATTGCTTACCGCAGCGTCCACCTCTTCATCACCGCAAGCGGTCACGTTCGCCAGACGCTGGCCGGTGGCGGGGTTGATCGCCGTGAAGGTCTGCCCCGACTGCGCCGAACGGGGTTTGCCGTCGATCAGGGCCTGATCGGGAAACCCCAGCGCAGCGGCTTTGTTTTGCCAATATGCAAGCTCGAACACGTTCAGATGCTCCATGGGCTTTCTTGTGGATTGGATGGTGGCCCAGGCCTGTGTCGAGGAAAAATAGTAAAAATGTCTTCGCAGACCATGAAAAAACTGGGCAGCCGATCTCCCCGGTGACGCGGTATGTGGTTATTGTTCAAACACAACAACACCGTCGTCAGAACGGATGCAGTCGGCGCAAAATTGCCTGGATGTCGAGTCCATCCACCCCGAGGTTTGCCGTGGCTGCCTACAACCTGCGTCAATTGAAGTACTTCATCACCACCGTCGAATGCGGCAGCGTCGCCGAGGCCTCGCGCAAGCTGTACATCGCCCAGCCGGCGATTTCCACGGCGATCAAAGGTCTGGAAGACAGCTTCGGCGTGCAACTGCTGATCCGCCATCACGCCCAAGGCGTGTCCCTGACACCGAGCGGCGCGCGCTTCTATCGCAAGGCCCAGGAATTGCTGCGCATGGCCAAGGAGTTCGAACAGAACGCCCTCGCCGACAACGACGTGGTGGCCGGACAAATCGATATCGGCTGTTTCGAAACGGTCGCGCCGTTGTACCTGCCGCAACTGATTGCCGGGTTCTCGGCGCTGTACCCGGGGGTGAAAATCCGCATCCGCGACGGCGAGCAGCAAGAGTTGGTGCAAGGCCTGACCTCGGGCACCTTTGACCTGGCGATCCTCTATGAGCACGAACTCGACGCCACGATTCAGACCGAACCGCTGATGCCGGCGCAACGGCCTTATGCGTTGCTGCCGGCGGATCATCGCTTCGCCCAGCTCAAGCAAGTGTCGCTGCGCGATCTGTGCCTTGAGCCAATGATTCTGCTGGACGTGCAACCGAGCCGGACTTACTTCGTCAGCCTGTTCGAAGAACTGAACCTGTCGCCGAACATTGCCTTCAGCTCACCGTCGATCGAGATGGTGCGCGGGATGGTCGGGCAAGGGTTCGGCTTCTCGATCCTGGTGACGCGGCCGCATTCGGAATGCACCTACGACGGGAAGAAAGTGGTGTGCGTGGATATTGTCGAAGAGGTCACTGGTTCAGGGCTGGTGGCAGCGTGGTTGAAGCGCGGGCAGTTGACCAAACCGGCGCAGTTGTTTGCTGATTATTGTCGGGAGCAGCTCACCGCGAAGGCCACAACAAGAACCTGAGTCAGGTGAAACTGTGGCGAGGGGGTTTACCCCCGTTCGGCTGCGCAGCAGTCGCAAAACCACTGCATGTGGTGCAACTGACACACCTCGGTTGCAGATTTTGGGGCGGCTTCGCCACCCAACGGGGGCAAGCCCCCTCGCCACAGGTTTTGTGTTCGACCTGAAGGATTATTTACGGGGTTTGATCCGAGCAGTGGCCTCAGCCACCAACGGATCATCCGGCCAATAATGCTTCGGATACCGTCCCTTCAAATCCTTCTTCACC
This sequence comes from Pseudomonas sp. LBUM1669, assembly GCF_059695705.1. Classification (NCBI taxonomy): domain Bacteria; kingdom Pseudomonadati; phylum Pseudomonadota; class Gammaproteobacteria; order Pseudomonadales; family Pseudomonadaceae; genus Pseudomonas; species Pseudomonas sp. LBUM1669. The sequence continues at coordinate 5,560,035 of NZ_CP166784.1, forward strand.
TCGGCGTAGGTGCTGCGCCAGAAGTTCGCCAAGTCCTGGGTCACTTGCACCGGTCGCCGCGCCGGGGATAGAAGATGCAACTTCACCACCTGCCGGCCCCCGGCAATGCGCGGGGTTTCGGCAAGGCCGAACAGTTCTTGTAAACGCACCGCCAGAATCGGCGGCTGCTCGCTGTAGTCCAGACGAATCGAAGAACCCGACGGCACGCTCAAATGATGCGGCGCCTGTTCATCCAGCCGTTGCGGCAGCGGCCATGGCAGCAGGTTGTGGACGATGCTCGACAGGTCCAGGTTGGCGAAATGACTGAGCCGCGAGACTTTGCCCAGATACGGCATCAACCAGTGTTCGAGGCTTTTGAGCAGCGCGGTATCGCTGACATCCGGCCATTCACTTTCACCCTTACTGCCGATGTCCAGCTGGCGCAACAACGCCACCCTCGCCTGCCACTGACGCAGTTCCGGCGTCCACGGCAACAGTTCCAGCCCTTTACGGCGTACCAGATTGACCAGCGCCTGGCTGCGCGCGGTTTCGTCGAGGCCCGTCAGCGGTTCACGGCTGAGGATCAATTCACCGACCTTGCGCTGACGCTCGGCGCGCAACACGCCTTCGCGCTCGTCCCAATCCAGTTGATCGACTACGCGCACTTGCTCGGCCAGCACGGACTCGAACAACGCCGGATCAAAATCCGCCGCCAGATAAATCCGTTCCTCGCGTTGCCCCTGTCGACTGCCCAGATCCGCAATCACCAACCATGCTTGCTTCATCAAGCTGTCTGCTTCGGCGAACAACGCCGCACGGCCGTTGGCCAGGCGATATTCAGCGCCACCGGCGCGACGCTGCTGGGCAACGCGGTCGGGATAGGCCAACGCCAACAGGGCGCCGAGCCAGCGCGGATGATCAGGATCGCTGACCGGCTCCGACGCTTTGCCGCGCAGGTAACCGCGATACTGCCGCGCCAATTGCCGGGCACGTTGCACGCCACCCTGAGCGCCGCGTGCGGCGCGCTCTTCGCCGGACAACAGCACCAATCGGCTGTGCAGATCCGCTCCGGCGCCACGCAAGATGTCCCGCTCGCCGAGCAATGCCGCGACATCGCAGGCCATGCTGGCCAAACCGAGCGCCTGCCCGCGCAACAACAAATGGGCGATGCGCGGATGGGCCGGCAGTTCGGCCATGGCCTGACCGTGACGCGTCAGCGCTTCGCCGTCCAAGGCACCCAGCCGATCAAGCAGATCCTGAGCCTGTGCATAAGCGGCCGCGGGCGGTACGTCGAGCCACACCAATTGCCCGGGTGTCACGCCCCAACGTCCGAGCTGCAAGGCCAGGCCGGCGAGGTCGGCCGAGAGAATTTCCGCACTGGCGTAGGCCGCCAATTGCTCGTGCTGATCCTGAGACCACAATCGATAACACACGCCCGGCTCCAGACGCCCTGCCCGCCCGGCGCGTTGAGTGGCGCTGGCTTTGGAAATTCGTTGGGTGTCGAGCCGGGTCATGCCGCTGCCGGGATCGAAACGCGGCACCCGCGCCAGCCCGGCATCGATCACCACGCGCACGCCATCGATGGTCAGGCTGGTCTCGGCGATGTTGGTCGCCAGCACCACTTTGCGCTTGCCCGCCGGTGCCGGATCGATCGCCGCGCGTTGGGCGGCGAGGTCCAGTTCACCGTGCAACGGGCAGAGCAAAACCTGTGGACTCTCACCCAGCGCATCCGCCAATTGTTGATGCACGCGACGGATTTCCGCCTGCCCCGGCAGAAAAACCAGCACGCTGCCGGTCTCATCATTCAAGGCGTCGAGAATCGTCTGCACCAGACGGGGCTCAATGAATTCGCCGGTCTGAAACGGGCGCCCCCAGCGCATCGCCACCGGGTACATGCGGCCTTCACTGCGCAGGATCGGCGCGTCATCGAGCAACCCGGCCAGGCGTTCGCCCTCGAGCGTTGCAGACATCAAAAGGATTTTCAGCGGCTGATCGTCGCGGAACAGCTCGCGGCCATTCAGGCTCAGGGCCAATGCCAGATCCGCGTCGAGACTGCGCTCGTGGAATTCGTCGAAGATCAGCAGGCCAACGCCGTCGAGCGCCGGGTCATCCTGCAAGCGTCGGGTGAGGATGCCTTCGGTGACCACTTCGATACGGGTCTTGGGGCCGACTTTGCTATCGAGACGAATGCGATATCCGACAGTTTCACCAACCTTCTCCCCCAGCTCACTGGCCAGACGCTCCGCCGCCGCCCGCGCCGCCAAACGGCGCGGTTCAAGCATCAGAATGGTCTGCCCGGCCAGCCACGGCTCGTTGAGCAAGGCCAGCGGAACACGGGTGGTCTTACCGGCGCCGGGCGGTGCTTCGAGCACGGCTTCGTGGCGTGTAGCCAAGGCTTCACGCAGGGCGGGTAAAACTTCATCAATCGGCAAAGGAATCATGCTGGCTCCACAGGGCGTGCCCACAGTAAATTGCGAGTCGCGTTGAAGTTGTGGGCGTGCCAGGCAAGGCGCGAGACGCTGGTAAGGGTCGTTTCCTTACCAAGTCTCGCAACGCAGCATGGCGCGTCCACAGCTTCAGCCCACAGGGCCGAACCCCGATAAAATTTATCAGCCGTTACACGTGGTTGATCTGGAAAAAACAACTTCAGTACTCAACTATTCCAGGAAGGGGTGAGACGCGGCCGCAATTTACTGTGGGCACGCCCTGCCGCGCCGAGTATAACGGCGAACTGCTCGGCGTTAATCACGGTCCTAATTCATATAGACGCCCCTTCGTTTTCCAGATGACTCAGGAGATTTCATATGCGTGTTCCCTTTCGCTTGATTGGCGGTGTATTGGTCGCGACGTTGCTGACCCAGGTGACCGCTTGCGGATCGATTTTCTACCCGGACCGTCGGGGACAGATTGACGGCAAGATCGACCCGGCCATTGCGGCGCTGGATGCCGTGGGTCTGCTGTTCTACATCATCCCCGGCCTGATCGCGTTTGCCGTTGACTTCGCCACCGGGGCGATTTACTTCGAGCCTGGCCACACCGCCCAAGTGGCTCCGGAAAAGCTCAAGGAAGCGATAGGCGCTGACGGCAAAGTTGATAACCATAAGTTGCAGACTATTCTCGAAACCGAGTTGGGTCGCAGCTTCCCTCTGGATGACCCACGCCTGATTCAACACAAAGGCAGCGCCCAGCAACTGGCCATGTTCGGCCTGCAACCCGCCGCGTAATCCGTGCACGTGAAGGAATAGCCGCACTTATGATCTCCAGCTCCGAACACGCCCGCCTGCTGCGGCTGGCGACTCGTGCCTCGGTGGCGGTGGCGTGTACGCTGATCGTCGCCAAAGCCATCGCGTGGTGGTTGAGCGGTTCGGTGAGCATGCTCGCCGGGTTGACCGACTCGGCGCTCGACGGCGTCACCTCCTTGCTCAACCTGCTGGCGGTGCATTACGCCTTGCGCCCCGCCGATGACGATCACCGTTACGGGCATGGCAAAGCCGAGTCGCTGGCAGGCATGGCTCAAGCGCTGTTCATTGGTGGCAGTGCGGTACTGATTGCCTTGCAGGCGATCGAGCGGCTGAAACATCCGGAACCGGTGGGCGCGCCGTGGATCAGCATCGGGGTGATTATATTTTCCCTGGCGCTGACCTTGGCGTTGCTGATGTTGCAACATCGGGTGGTCAAGGCCACGGGCTCCAATGCGGTGCGCGCCGACTCCCTGCACTACCGTTCGGACATGCTGCTCAATGGCAGCATTCTGGTGGCGCTTGTGCTCGCCGGGTTTGGTTGGCATCAGCTCGATGCGTGGTTTGGCTTGGGAATCGCTGCGTACATTTTCTGGAGCGCCATTCAGATCGCCCGAGAAAGTTTTACGGTGCTGATGGATGAAGAACTGCCGCCGGATGTGAGCCAGCACATGCTCGAACTGGCCTGCGGCGTTCCGGGGGTTTTGGGCGCGCATGACCTGCGCACGCGGATTTCCGGCAACCAGTGGTTCGTGCAGTTGCACCTGGAGTTGCCGGGGGAGCTGACCCTGTCAGTCGCCCACGGCATCAGCGATCAGGCCGCCGATGCGATTCACGCCGCTTACCCGCGAGCCGAAGTGCTGGTGCACGCCGACCCGCAGGAAGTGGTGCTGGCCGCCAAGGCTCAGTAAGACACCTGATAACCCCGACCGCCCAGGCAATTGCCCTGGGCCTGGCGATAGGCTTGTACCACCGACGGGTCTGGCTGGTAGGTCGCCGTGCGCGGATTGAAGCCACTTTGCTGCACCGCGTATTGATAACACTCGTAACCGTCCTGGCTGACCTGTTCCGGCGACTGACCGTTGGCCGGATACGCCTCCACGTCGTAGCTATTACTGACCGGCTGCGGCTGCGCTTGCACCGGCGGCTCGACCACCAAGTAGTCCTGGGTGTTTTCCTGATAGGCGTAGTACGAACCGGCCGCCAGGAACAGCAGCGCCCCGCCTATCCACACCTCACGCGCGTAATCGGGCAAGTAGCTGACTCGAATCCCGCGTGGTGGTTGGACCACCACATACCGCGGGCCTTGTGGGCGATACCAATAGCCGCCGGAATAGAAATAATCCCGACCACCATAAGGCACGCGGTAGTCACGGTCCGGGAAGCGGTCGATCACATGACCCGGGCGATATTGCGGGCCGGGGCCCCAGCCATTACCGTGCCCATCCGGACGACCCGCCCAACGGCGATCATCGGGACGCGGACCGTTGTTCTGCCAATGCTGGTTGTAATTGTTGCGCTGTGGATTGTCCTGATAGTAACCACGCTGAGGCTGCTGGGTCTGGCGCACAGTGTCCGGCCGCCCCTGAATCGGCAGGTCATTGGCCGGCAGCTGAGGTGGCGGTGGCGGTGATCGAACAGGATTGTTGTAGTTGGGCGGCTGACGGTTCTGCCACTGGCCGTTGTTCTGATTCTGGCCGTTGTGCTCAAACTGGCGGCTGTTGTCGCCACGAATGATGTCGTTGTTCTGCGGGCGCGGCTGATTATTGCCGCCATGCCCCTGATTGTTGCCCTGATGGCCGTCCGATCCACCTTGCCCGCCATCGGGGCCACGGTTTTGCTGATCATCGGCCAGCAATTGCGCAGTGACACTGACACACAGCAAACCAACACCGGCCAAACGCCAGATGCGCGACTTCATGCTTTTCCTCACTGCGGGTTAGGGCCTGTACGTAGGACTGGGAAAGTACAGGGCGGTTCTGCAACAGGTTATCAGTCGCGCAACTTATTTATTGATGGCAGCGGGTAAATTGCAGGCAAAAGAAAAGGGAGACCCGTCGGCCTCCCTTTGAGAACTTCGTCCGTGCTCGACGCTTATGACGTCGGCTCACCTCACGCCGTCTTCTGGACAGTGTGTAGCTCGGGGGCCGGCACATCCCCGGTGGGGGTGGCGGCCGCCGCTGGCCTGATTCGGCGAGCGGCTATGGACTGTTTGTCCGAGCAGTGATTCTGGTGATAAGAATAGGCCGCAGGCGCCGGCAGAGGATTGCGAAGATTGCTCAATTAAACATCACTTGCGCAATTTTTAACCCTGGATAGATAATCTGCCGCAATAGTTATGACAAAGGCCTGATTGATGAGCAAACTCGACCGATACGACTTGAGCATTTTGGCGGAATTGCAGCGCGACGCGCGCATCTCCAACCAGGAGCTGGCCGAACGCATCGGCCTGTCGCCTTCGCCTTGCTCGCGCCGGGTCAAGCAACTGGAAGACGATGGCTACATCACCCGCCAGGTGGCGCTGCTGGACCGCAAGATGCTCGGCTTGAGCCTCACGGCTTATGTGCTGATCGGCATGGACCGACATACGCCGGAGCGTTTCGAGAACTTTGAAGCAGCGATTCGCACCTTGCCGCAGGTGCTGGAATGCAGTCTGGTCACGGGGATGGATGCGGACTATCAGCTTAAAGTCGTCGTGCCGGACATGGATCACTATCAGAAACTGCTGCTGGGGCATTTGACCCGGATTGAAGGGGTGACGAGTGTGCGGTCGAGTTTTGTGCTGAATCAGGTGTTGAACAGCACCGAGCTGCCGCTGACTCATCTGCGTAGCTGATTGTGGCGAGGGAGCTTGCTCCCGCTCGGCTGCGAAGCAGGCACAAACCGGTGGACGCGGTGTGCCTTGCTGAACTCAATCGCGTTTTTGGAGGGCCGCTTCGCGCCCCAGCGGGAGCAAGCTCCCTCGCCACAGTGCGACACACTGCCGCAGGTCAATCCTCCACCACTCCTCCATGCCGTATACTCCAGCGCCTTTTAGCCTCGCCCGCGCTGGAGATATTCAATGGATCCTGCAGTTTTCGAAGAGTGGATGATGACTGGACTGGTCAGCATCCTGATCATTTTCATGGGTTTCATCGTCTGGGATCTGGCGAAGAAATCCAAGGCCGGACGCTTTGGCTCGGTTATCCTGTTCTCCGTACTGGGTCTGGGCGTGGCCGCGTTCGTGATCAAAAGCGTGGTGATCGGCCTGATCGAATCCGGCGCGTTATAATCGCGCCGGTACTTCTTTCCACTGGCCCTGATCGAGCCCTTCGATCGTCCAGTCGCCAATCCTGACCCGCACCAGGCGCAACGTCGGCAAGCCGACCGCCGCCGTCATGCGCCGTACCTGACGATTGCGCCCCTCGCGAATCACCAACTCCAGCCAACTGGTCGGCACGCTTTTGCGAAAGCGCACCGGCGGGTTGCGTGGCCACAGCTCGGGCTCATCCAGTTGCCGCGCCTCGGCCGGCAAGGTCATGCCGTCGTTGAGTTCGACGCCGTCACGCAAACGCTGCAACTGCTCAGCGCTCGGCTCGCCCTCCACTTGCACCCAATAAGTCTTTGCCAATTTGTGTTTCGGGTCGGCGATTCGCGCTTGCAGCTGGCCATCGTTGGTCAGCAGCAATAATCCCTCGCTGTCGCGGTCCAGTCGGCCTGCCGGGTAAATCCCCGGAATCTCGATGTAATCCTTGAGTGTCGCCCTCCCTCCTTCGTCGCTGAACTGGGTCAGCACATCGAAGGGTTTGTTGAACAGGATCAACTTCGGCTCGGCCGGTGGCGCTTTGGCGACACGGCGCGGGGCTGAGGAGGATGGCGCAGGCTTCGCGCCAGGGCGGCGAGAAACGGGACGTTGAGGACGGGGCATGGGAAAGAGGAACATCTAACGGTCAGGGCTGCCAATGCTAGTGCCCTGACCGTCAAATGACCATCACGAATCAGCGGAACGGCGGCTCGTCGAAGCTGCGCAGTTTGCGCGAATGCAACGAGTTGAGTTCGGTGCGCAACAGATCCACCGCTTCGATGCCGATCTTCAAGTGCTGGCTGACCGCGCGCTCATAGAAGGCGTTGGCCGAACCCGGCAGCTTGATTTCGCTGTGCAGCGGTTTGTCCGACACGCAGAGCAACGTGCCATAGGGCACCCGCAGGCGATAGCCTTGGGCCGCGATGGTGCCGCTTTCCATGTCCACCGCCACGGCGCGGGACAGGTTGATCAACGGACGTTCCTGCGCCCAGCGCAATTCCCAGTTACGGTCGTCGTAAGTCAGTACGGTGCCGGTGCGCAGGCGTTTCTTCAGCTCGTCGCCCTTCTCGCCGGTGATATTGGCGGCCGCCTGCTGCAAGGCCATCTGCACTTCGGCCAGGGCCGGAATCGGAATGTTCGGCGGCACCACCCGGTCGAGAATCCCGTCACGACGCATATAAGCGTGAGCCAGCACGTAGTCGCCAATGGTCTGCGACTGACGCAAGCCGCCGCAGTGACCGATCATCAACCAGCAATGTGGACGCAGCACCGCCAAATGGTCGGTGATGTTCTTGGCGTTGGACGGGCCGACGCCAATGTTCACCAAGGTCACGCCATGGCCATCGCTGGCGATCAGGTGATAAGCCGGCATCTGATAGCGGTGCCAAACCACGCCCGCAGCAATCGCCGAGGCTTCGCCGTGGTCCATGCTCTTTTCGATGATCACGTTGCCCGGCAATACCATGCGCACGAAACGCGGATCGCTGCGCAACTGCTCCAGGCCATGGACGATGAACTGATCGACGTAACGGTGGTAGTTGGTCAGCAGAATCCACGGTTGCACATGACGCCAGTCGCTGCCGGTGTAATGCACCAGTCGGCGCAACGAGAAATCGACCCGCGCGGCATCGAACAGGGCCAGTGGCAGCGGATCGGTGTTTTCCCAGTCGTACAAGCCATCGGCAATGCCGTCGGTCGCGGCGGACAAGTCGGTGCTCGGGAACACCCGCGCCAGCACGGCCGCGGTGACGCCGGAGCCGGCCAGTTCATCGCCCTGCTCGACCACGTAGGGATAAGGAATGTTTTGCTGGCTGATGCCGACTTCTACGGTCACGGTGAAGTCGTGCATCAACGGCACGAGTTGTTCCAGCAGGTATTTACGGAAGGCCGCCGGGTGGGTGACGGTGACGCTGTAGGTTCCGGGCAACTGAACCTTGGCATAAGCGCGCGTGGTCTGTGGGACTTCGCCCTGGCAGTGGTAGGCCAGACGCAGCTCGGGATAACGAAACATCGCACGCTGTTCAGCGTCCGGCTCGACTCGGTCCTTGAGATAACGCTTGAGCGCCTGGTTCAGCGCGGTGGTTGCACGATTGTGCAAGAGCGCAAGCCTGTCCACGGCTTGCTCGGCGGTTTGAACGACAATAAAAGCTTCGGTCACGATCAGCATCCTGTGTTCTGACTTGCAGAGCTTCATCTTGCCTGCATCGCTGCCAGACGGAAACAGTGGCGTGCTGATACGCAATTTGCTCAGTTCGCCAAAGATCAATTGTGGGAGCGGGCTTGCTCGCGAATACGCCGTGTCAGGCGATAGAGATGTCGACTGAAACACCGCGTTCGCGAGCAAGCCCGCTCCCACAAGGGTTCTTTGTTGTTTATAGGAGCGGAGTCGAGCGGGCGACGATCGCTTCAACATCCAGCCCACGCGGCAACGCGCCATACACCCGACCGGCCGAACCTAGGCGGCTGGCGATAAAGGCATCGCTGACCGCCGAGTTCCCGGCCTCCAGCAATAACTTGGCCTGAAGCCCCAACGCGATGCCTTCAGTCAGCTGCCGCGCGCGGTATTGAATGTCGCTGGTGTCCTTGAACGCCGCCTGCAATTGGCTGATGTGCGCAGCCAGGCGCTTATCGCCATGCCCATCGCCCAGCTCGCTGAACAGCACATCGAGCACGCCCGGCTCCTTCGATAATGCTCGCAACACGTCCAGGCATTGCACGTTGCCGGAACCTTCCCACGTCGAATTGACCGGCGCCTCACGGTACAGGCGCGGGAGGATGCTTTCCTCGACATAGCCCGCGCCGCCCATGCATTCGGCGGCTTCGTTGATCATTGCGGGCGCGCGCTTGCAGATCCAGTACTTGCCCACCGCCGTGACCAACCGGGCGAATTTGGCTTCGTGGCTGTCATCCAGATGATCCAGCGCCTTGCCCATGCGCAGGCTCAAGGCCAGGGCCGCTTCGCTTTCCAGCGCCAGATCGGCGAGTACGTTTTGCATCAACGGCTGTTCGCTGAGCAACTTGCCACCGACGCTGCGGTGAGCGCAGTGATGGCTGGCCTGGGTCAGCGCCTGACGCATCAGCGAGCTGGAACCGACCATGCAATCGAAGCGGGTCATGGCAACCATTTCGATGATGGTCGGAACTCCCCGCCCCTCTTCGCCAATCATCCACGCCAGCGCCCCACGGAACTCCACCTCGCTGGAGGCATTGGAGCAATTGCCGAGTTTGTTCTTCAGGCGCTGGATATAGAACTGATTTCGCGTGTCGTCCGGGCGATGGCGTGGCAGCAGGAAACAGGTCAAACCCTTGTCTGTCTGCGCCAGCGTCAGGAAGGCATCGCACATTGGCGCGGAACAGAACCACTTGTGCCCCACCAATTCATAGGCCTGGCCTGGGCCACTGGCGCCAACCGGGTACGCCTTGGTGGTGTTGGCCCGCACGTCGGTGCCGCCCTGTTTCTCGGTCATCGCCATGCCGATGGTGACACCCGCCTTGTGGGCCATGCCGACATTGCGCGAGTCGTATTCGGTCGAGAGGATTTTCGGCAGCCATTGTTTGGCCAGATCCGGTTGCAGGCGCATCGCCGGGACGCTGGCGAACGTCATGGTCAGCGGGCAACCGCTGCCAGCTTCGGCCTGGCTGTGCAGGTACGACATGGACGCGCGAGCCACATGGGCGCCGGGTTGCGGATGCGCCCAGGGTAACGAGGTCAAGCCGTGCTCGACCGCCGTGCGCATCAACTGGTGATACGCCGGGTGAAATTCCACCAGGTCGATGCGATGGCCGTAACGGTCATGGCTGACGAACAGCGGTTTGTTCTGATTGGCCAGGAACCCTGCTTCCATCAGCGGCCCACCGGCCAGTGCGCCATACGCGTCGATCCGCGACTCGGCCCAACCGGCCCCGAAACGCCGCGACCACTCTTGCAAGGGCAGGTCGATGCGATAGAGGTTGGTGCCGTCCAGCGACGGTGGCTGGTTGGTGACTTCGTGGGTTTCGGCGAACTGATGCAGGTTCATGACGGGGCTCCTTTGATCAGCCAAGAGGTTCAGTTAAGCACCGCCCCTTGACCGAACAAAGTGTCATACCCGCCTAAATGTCGGCGCTTTCGCCTTGCCCCGAACAGAGTACCCGCCGATAGAGCGCCGCTTGCAGATCCTCGAATTTAACCGGTTTACTCAGGTAATCGATCAAGGCTCCCGTCGGGCAGCGCTCCCGATCGGCGCTGACGGCAATCACGAACACCGGCAAATCGGCACAGCCCGGCAAGGTGCGGATCTGGCAGCAAAGGGCGGCGCCATCCAGCGTCGGCAACTGGCAATCGAGCAGCACCGCATCGAATGTTTCTCGCTGCAAGAGATCGAGCGCGGCTGCGCAGCCGTCGGTGGCGCGTACCCGGAACCCGAGCTTGAGCAACATGCCACGCATCACCAATTGATTGATGCTGTTGTCATCCACCAACAGCACCGTGCAGTCCTGTGGCAATCGAAGACGCGCAAACTTGCGGGTCATCAAGGGCACTGCCGGCCGCTCGATCACGGGCAGTTCGAACTCGACGTCCAACTGGAAACGGCTACCGCTGCCGGGCTCGGATCGATGGGTCAGGCGCCCGCCGAGCAATTCGACCAGTTGCCGGCAGATCGCCAGGCCAACGCCCAGGCCACCGTATTCGCGGGTCATCGAACCATCGAGCTGGAAGAAGCGCTGATACATCGTCGCCTCTCCCAGATCGGTAAAGCCGATACCGGTGTCGATCACCGCAAACGACAGCGACATCCGACCGCTATCCACCGGTTTGCCCGTCACCCGCAGGGCCAGCCCGCCGACCCGGGTGAATTTGATGGCGTTGTCCAACAGGCATTCCAGGCATTGCGTCAGCTTGGCGCTGTCGCCGTTCAAGCGATCCGGCAGACCCGGTGTCACTTCCACTTTGAAGTCCAGCGACTTGCTTGAAGCATTGCCCTCGAACTGTGCGCGCAAGGTCTCGACCACGCCGCGCAGACTGAACGTTGCCGGACTGACTTTAAGCTTGCCGGCCTGCAACTCGGTCAGGGTCAGGATGCCGTTGACCATGCGCATCATGTCCCGCGCGGAACCGGCGGCGGTCTGCTGGTATTGCTCCAGTTCCGGGTCCATCTCGACGGTCTGCATCAATTCAAGCGAACCGATCACACCGTTCATGGGCGTGCGTAACTCGTGGGTCAGGGTGGCGAGAAATTCATCCTTGAGCTTGTTACTGTGGGCCAGTTGCTGGTTCAGCACTTCGAGCTTCTGACCGGCATCAAACAGCGTCTGCGCCTGCTGCTCGCGCATGGCGTTGATGCGGTCGGCCAGGGCCAGAGACAGCAGCGCCACTTCGATGGCAGAACCGATCTGGCTGGAATACATCGTCAGGAACACGTTCGGCAGGTAACCCAACACCATCATCGTGTTGACGATGCCGCCGAGCAGGAAAGCCGACCAGGCGATGATGAAATACCGTGCCACCCGAAGGCCACGCAGCCAGGCGCACAACCCGGCGATGAAAATCACCACGGTGAAGACCAACGCCAAAACTGTTGCCAGGCGCAAGGCCAGGGCGTAACTGGCCATCAACGACAACCCGACCACCACCGCACTGAACGCGACCAGTGCCAACAGTAAACGGTCGAGCCAACGACCGTGGTTGGCCGTCTGCAAGAAGCTGCGGGCGAACTGACTGCCGAACAGCCCTGCACAACCGATAAAAAATGGCGTTGCGGCGTTGGCCCACCACGGGTTGTCCGGCCAGAAATATTCCACGGCTGCGCCGTTCACCGACAGTTGATACAGGCCGAAGGAAGCGATGTAAAAGATGTAATAGAGGTAACTGGTGTCGCGCACGCTGAGGTAGATGAACAGGTTGTAGACCAGCATCCCCAACAACACCCCATAAATCAGCCCCAGCACATAAAGGCGTACCGGCTGTTCTTCGAGGTAAGCGGTGCTCGACCACAAGGTGACGGGCGCCTGGATCGACCCTTCGCTTTGCAGGCGCAGGAAAACGGTCTGTGCCTGGTCAGGCACGAAATCCAGATCGAACAGGTAGTTGTTCTGGCGGATCTCGCGACTGGCGAACGGCAACGCGTCACCTGTTTGTCCCGCCAATCGGTAACCACCCACAGCATCGGGCAAGTAGAGATCGAGGTGATCGAGGGGCGGGTAGGCCAGCTCCAGAAGCCAGGTCCGTTGCGCAACCGGATTCGAAGGACGGTAATGCAGATCGATTTTCAGCCAGAACACCGAACGCGAATAACCCGCGTTGAGGGTGGCTTTATCGTGAGGCTTGAAGTTACCGGCCGCAGCTTGCGCACGGACATCGGCGAAGGTCGCCTGACCGCCCGCGTCTTCGTACACCTGCAGGGTTCGGCCCAGGGGAAGGCTCTGGGTGAATTCATCGAATTCGACGGCGCTCGCCATGAGGGGCAAGCACAACAGCAACATCAGCAAATAGCGCATTTAAGCCCCAGCGTGGCCTGTCCGGTTATCTCAGGAAGCCCCTCATTCCCTTTGAGTAGACGTAAAACCGGTATTACCTGTTATTGGTTTGGATCCACTCTAGCATAGCCGTTGATGGCCATTGAGCACCATTGAAATATTTCCTGAAAAGGCTCTAGTACGGGTGTTCCAGCGGCGCGATTGAGGCAAATCTGTTTATACGGTCAGCTTATGGGAATACTGAACATCTGTGGCGAGGGGACTTGACGCAATGCCACACCACTGCGTTCGGCTGCGAAGCAGTCGTGAATCTGACGACGCGATGTTGCCGACCGAATGCAAAAAAGGGGGCAAGCCCCTCACCACAATGTATCGGCAGACCTTGCGGCCACTGCACCCGAAAATCGATGTTTGGTGGTAAGCTCGCGCACCATGAATATCTACAGCTCTCGCCCCGTTGTCCTCTGTCTCTCCGGCCACGACCCCAGTGGTGGCGCCGGCTTGCAGGCAGATATCGAAGCCCTGCTCGCTCAGGGTTGTCATGCGGCTCCGGCCGTCACCGCCCTGACCGTGCAAGACACGGTCAACGTCACTGACTTTCGCGTGCTCGACCGCGAGTGGGTGCTGGCCCAGGCCAACGCCGTACTCAACGACTCCGAAGTCGCTGCCGTGAAACTGGGCATGCTCGGCTCCCTGGAGATGGTCGACACTGTCGTCGAACTGCTTTCGGCACACCCGCATTTGCCGGTGGTCTGCGACCCGGTGCTGCGCGCCGGCGGCGGCGGACGCCTGGGCAAGGATGAAGTCGGCTATGCCATGCGCGAGCGCCTGCTGCCTCTGTCGATCATCGCCACCCCCAACCTTCCCGAAGCCCGCATCCTCGCCGAACTGCCCGAAGGCACCGCGGACGAGTGCGCTGAAAAACTCCTGCCGTTCGTCAAGCACCTGCTGATCACGGGCGGTCATGGCGACGAACACGAAATCCACAATCGCCTGTACAGCCGCGATGGCCACCGCGAAACCTTTACTTGCCAACGCTTGCCCGGCAGTTATCACGGTTCCGGTTGCACCCTGGCCAGCGCCCTGGCCGGTCGACTGGCCCAGGGTGAACATCTCGCCAGCGCCGTGCAGACCGCGCTTAACTACACTTGGCGTACCCTGCGTGACGCGGAGCAACTGGGCAAAGGCCAGTTTGTGCCGCGCCGTCTGCCGCTGGATTTCTGTTCGTAACTTTCTATTCGCAACGCGGTGAGGCTTGTCCGATGAAACTACGTGGCCTGTACGCCGTTACCGACAGCCAGTTGCTGGCCGGTAAATTTCTCTTGTACGTGGAAGCAGCGCTGGAAGGCGGCGTCACCCTGCTGCAATACCGCGACAAGAGCAGCGACGAGGCCCGACGCTTGCGTGAGGCCGAAGCCCTGCGCGACTTGTGTGATCGCTACAAGACACAACTGATCATCAACGACGACGCCGAACTGGCCGCTCGCTTGAACGTTGGCGTACACCTGGGCCAGACCGACGGCCCCTTGTCGCCGACCCGAGCACTGCTCGGTCGTCAGGCGATCATCGGTTCGACCTGCCACGCGCAACTCGAACTCGCCGAGCAAGCAGCCAAGGAAGGCGCCAGTTACGTCGCCTTCGGTCGCTTCTTCAATTCCAACACCAAACCCGGCGCACCGACCTGCAGCCTCGAACTGCTCGACCAGGCCCGCAGCAAACTGCACCTGCCGATCTGCGCGATCGGCGGCATCACCCTGGAAAACGCCGCACCGCTGGTGGCCCACGGGGTCGACTTGCTGGCGGTCGTGCATGGCCTGTTTGGCGCCGAGAGCACGGCTGAAGTGACACGCCGCGCCCGCGCCTTCAACGAATTACTAAAAGTCTGATTTGAGAGCCCGATCATGTCTCGTTCCGAAACCCTGTTTGCCAATGCCCAGAAACACATCCCCGGCGGCGTGAACTCACCTGTTCGCGCGTTCAAAAGCGTGGGCGGCACACCGTTGTTCTTCAAACACGCCGAAGGCGCCTACGTCACCGACGAAGACGACAAGCGTTACGTTGACTACGTTGGTTCCTGGGGCCCGATGATTCTCGGCCACAGCCACCCGGACGTGCTGGACGCAGTGCGTAAACAGCTTGAGCACGGATTGTCCTACGGCGCCCCAACCGCGATGGAAACCGAGATGGCCGACCTGGTCTGCTCGATCGTGCCGTCGATGGAAATGGTGCGCATGGTCAGCTCCGGCACCGAAGCGACCATGAGCGCCATCCGTCTGGCCCGTGGTTTCACCGGCCGCGACAACATCATCAAGTTCGAAGGCTGCTACCACGGTCACTCTGACAGCCTGCTGGTCAAGGCCGGCTCCGGCGCTTTAACCCAAGGCGTGCCGAGCTCAGCCGGTGTGCCGGCGGATTTTGCCAAGCACACCCTGACGTTGCCGTTCAACGACATCGACGCAGTCGAAACCATGCTCGCCGACGTCGGCCAGGACGTGGCCTGCATCATCGTCGAGCCGGTTGCCGGCAACATGAACTGCGTACCGCCAGCGCCAGGTTTCCTCGAAGGCCTGCGGACCCTGTGCGACAAGCACGGCGTGGTGCTGATTTTCGACGAAGTGATGACCGGTTTCCGCGTCGCCCTCGGCGGTGCACAAGCGCACTTCGGCGTGACGCCGGACCTGAGCACGTTCGGCAAGATCATCGGCGGCGGCATGCCGGTCGGCTGTTTCGGCGGCAAGCGCGAAATCATGTCGCACATCGCGCCACTGGGCCCGGTCTATCAGGCTGGCACTCTGTCGGGTAATCCATTGGCTATGGCGGCGGGCCTGACGACGCTGCGCCTGATCAGCCGTCCCGGTTTCCACGACGAGCTGAGCGACTACACCAGCCGCTTGCTCGATGGCCTGCAACAGCGCGCCGATGCCGCGGGCATTCCGTTCGTCACTACCCAGGCCGGCGGTATGTTTGGTCTGTACTTCAGCGGCGCCGACGACATCGTGACCTTCGATGACGTGATGGCCAGCGATGCCAAGCTGTTCGGTCGCTTCTTCCACTTGATGCTTGAAGGCGGCGTGTACCTGGCGCCGAGCGCTTTCGAAGCCGGCTTCACCTCGATCGCTCATGGCGAAACCGAGTTGAAACTGACGCTGGATGCCGCCGAGCGTGCATTCGCCGCCTTGAAATAACGTTGTAACGCTGACGTTGGCGATTGCCAGCGTCAGCTTTCACCTGGATTTGCACCCTTATTCCTGTGCTTCTGCTAATAATCCCCCGTAAATGGGACGATATATTCCCCGCGCAGCAGAAAAACGAGTAAAGACTTTGTAAGGTTGGCCCTGCTTATTTCATAATGCGCGCTTATTGGATCCCCTCGATGGGTCCGCGCGCCCTTCAGAGGTAAGTCGATTCCCATGAACCGCACCGGCCGCGCCCTTGCACTGGGCTGCCTGTTGCTCCTTCAGCCCCTGCTCGCGCTCGCACAAGCAGGCGGCAACTCGTTGTTAATCCCAGCGATGGGTCGCTGCACCCTCAATACTCAGCCGCAAGACCTGACGCAAGCGCTCGCCGCCTGCCAGAAAGCGTCGGATGAAGGGGATGCACAAGCGCAATACGAGTTGGGTGAGTTCTACTACGACGGCAAAAACACCCCGCGCGACCTCAATAAAGCCCTGGGCTATTTCGAAAAGGCTTCACTGCAAGGCCACGCTCAGGCGCAATTCAAACTCGGCACCATGTTCTTTCACGGCGAAGGCGTACCGGCCAATAACGTTCAGGCGTATATCGTGCTGAAAATGGCCGCGGTCAACGGCGCTGAAGATGCGCTGGACACGGCGGATGAAGTGGCCGAGAAGATGCCGCGCGAAGATCTGGAAGTCGCTACCCAGGTGCTGGGGCAAATTTTCCGTAAATACCTGATGGAATTGCAAAGCGCCGATGGGCGCACGCCGTTTTCGCCGCTGCCTTAAATCTTCTTCGACCCTACTGACGCCTTCGCGGGCAAGCCTCGCTCCTACAGGTATGCGTCGTTTTCACGGCGTGCATTAAACCTGTAGGAGCGAGGCTTGCCCGCGAAGGGAGCGACTCGGTCTTACTTCTCAGGCATCGGCATCGGAAACGGCATGACATTGCCGACCGCGCCGCGGGCTTCGCTGATTTTCGGAGTGCCGAGGCGTTCCACTTCGTCGATGCGCACAATCGAATGCATCGGCACAAAACTGCGCACAACGCCTTCGAATTGAGCTTTCAACTTCTCTTCGCTCGGGTCGACGACCACTTGCGTGCGCTCGCCAAAGACGAACTCTTCCACTTCCAGGAAGCCCCACAGATCACTTTGATAGATCTGCTTGGCATACATTTCGTACACCTGGCCCTGGTTGAGGAAAATCACCTTGTAGATTGGGGCTTCACGTTTGGTCATGGTGGGCGGGCAACACATAGGGGATAAAAATGAGGGCGCGAACTATAGCATAGCCGCCGGACGCACAACGGTAGGAACCTAGAGACATGTTCCCTATAATGCGCGGTTCTTTGAATCACGTGATGACTCTGTCCATGGCCAAGAAGCTTTACATCGAAACCCACGGTTGCCAGATGAACGAGTACGACAGCTCGCGCATGGTCGATCTGCTGGGTGAACATCAGGCCCTGGAAGTGACCGCTCGCGCTGAAGACGCCGACGTGATCCTGCTCAATACCTGCTCGATCCGCGAACGCGCCCAGGACCGGGTGTATTCCCAACTCGGCCGCTGGCGCGAACTGAAACTGGCCAACCCGGACATGGTCATCGCCGTCGGCGGTTGCGTGGCCAGTCAGGAAGGCGCGGCTATCCGCGATCGCGCGCCGTATGTCGATGTGGTCTTCGGCCCGCAAACCCTGCACCGCCTCCCGGAAATGATTGACGCCGCGCGCGCCACCAAGCTGCCGCAAGTCGACGTCTCGTTCCCGGAAATCGAAAAGTTCGACCATTTGCCCGAGCCGCGCATCGACGGCCCAAGCGCCTACGTGTCGGTCATGGAAGGCTGCAGCAAGTACTGCACGTTCTGTGTGGTGCCTTACACCCGTGGTGAAGAAGTCAGTCGCCCCTTCGATGACGTGATCGCCGAGATCATCCACCTGGCTGAAAACGGCGTGCGCGAAGTAACCCTGCTGGGGCAGAACGTTAATGGCTACCGCGGGACCACTCACGATGGGCGCCTGGCTGATCTCGCCGAGCTGATCCGCGTCGTGGCCGCCGTCGATGGCATCGACCGGATTCGCTACACCACCTCGCATCCGCTGGAGTTCTCCGACAGCCTGATCCAGGCCCACGCCGATGTGCCGGAACTGGTGAAACACCTGCATTTGCCGGTGCAATCGGGCTCTGACCGCATTCTGTCGGCAATGAAGCGCAACCACACCGCGCTGGAATACAAATCCAAACTGCGCAAGCTGCGCGCCGCCGTGCCGGGGATCTGCATCAGCTCGGACTTCATCGTCGGCTTCCCGGGCGAGACCGAGAAAGACTTCGAACAGACCATGAAGCTGATCGAAGACGTCGGTTTCGACTTCTCCTACTCGTTCGTCTACAGCCAGCGCCCGGGCACACCGGCCGCGGATCTGGCCGACGAGACGCCGGAAGAACTGAAAAAAGAACGGCTGAACGCGCTGCAACATCGCTTGAACCAGCAAGGCTTCGAAATCAGCCGACAAATGGTCGGCTCGATTCAGCGGATTCTGGTCACCGATTATTCGAAAAAAGACCCCGGCGAACTGCAAGGCCGGACCGAGAATAATCGTATCGTCAACTTCCGCTGCGACAATCCGACCTTGATCGGCCAGTTCGCCGACGTGCACATCGACGCCGCGCAGCCGCACTCGCTGCGGGGCTCGCTGATCCAGTAACACCGCATGACTTGTAGGAGCGAGGCTTGCCCGCGAAGGCGGACTGACACTCACAGCATGAGTCGTCTGAAATTCCGCCTTTGCGAGCAAGCTTCGCTCCTACAGGGACGGTGTTTGGCGCTGGATTATTTAAGAGCTTTCGCACCCAGCCCACTGGCGTTATCCTTGATTTCATCTTAATTGCCCCAGGGCGGCTAAATACGACCTTGAACGCACCCATAGAACCTCATCGTTTCATCCTCGAGCCCTTTGAGGCCCGTCGCTTCGCCAATCTGTGCGGGCAATTCGACGAGCATCTGCGCTTGATCGAACAGCGCCTGACCATCGAGATCCGCAACCGCGGAAACCAGTTCGAGCTGATCGGCGAACCCAAGCACACCACTTCTGCAGAAAATCTGATTCGCCGTCTGTATCGGGAAACCAAAGGTACCGAGCTGTCGCCGGACACGGTTCACCTGTTCCTGCAGGAATCGGCCGTCGAAGAGCTGGACAACGTCTCCCCGTCCGAACCCTCCGTCGCCCTGCGCACCAAAAAAGGCATGATTCGCCCTCGCGGCTTGAATCAGCTGCGCTACGTGAAGGAAATCCTCGGTAACGACATCAATTTCGGCATCGGCCCGGCCGGTACCGGCAAGACCTACCTGGCCGTAGCCTGCGCAGTCGATGCGCTGGAACGCGAGCAGATTCGTCGCATCCTGCTGGTGCGCCCTGCGGTTGAAGCGGGCGAAAAGCTCGGCTTCCTGCCCGGCGACCTGTCGCAGAAGATCGACCCGTACCTGCGCCCGCTCTACGACGCACTCTACGAGATGCTCGGTTTCGAATACGTCGCCAAACTGATCGAACGCCAAGTGATCGAAGTTGCACCGCTGGCCTACATGCGCGGTCGCACGCTGAACAACAGTTTCATCATCCTCGACGAAAGCCAGAACACCACCGTCGAGCAAATGAAGATGTTCCTGACTCGGATCGGCTTCGGCTCTACCGCAGTCATCACCGGTGACATCACCCAGGTCGACCTGCCGAAAGGCACCAAGTCCGGGCTGCACCATGTGATCGAAGTGCTCAAAGACGTGCCGGGCATCAGCTTCACCCATTTCAAGCCAAAAGACGTTGTGCGCCATCCACTGGTGCAGCGCATCGTCGAAGCCTACGAGCGCTTCGAAAATCGCGCGACAGACGAAACACCAAAGGACAGTCGCCGCGATGCTTGAGCTTGATCTGCAACTGGCTACACAAGCGTCTTCCCCCAGCGAAGCCGAGTTCCGCCAATGGTGCGAACTGGCCCTGCGCCAGCGCACTGCCGACTCTGAAATGACCATCCGCCTGGTCGATGACGAAGAAGCCCGCGAGCTGAACCACACCTGGCGGCAAAAGGATTACGCCACTAACGTCCTGTCGTTTCCTGCCGATGTGCCCGACGAGTTTCTCGACATCCCGCTGCTGGGCGATCTGGTTATTTGCGTGGCAGTGGTCGAGCGCGAAGCCGCCGAACAAGGCAAAGAACTAAAGGCCCACTGGGCGCATCTGGTGATTCACGGCTGCTTGCATCTGCTGGGTTACGACCATATAGATGATGACGAAGCCGAAGAAATGGAAACACTGGAACGAACGTTGCTTGCCGAGTTGGGCTATCCCGACCCTTATGCGGACGACGAAACAGACACAAACCCTATCGTTACAACAAAGGATTCAGAGTAATCGCTATGAGCGAAGATCGATCGAGCAACGGGCAAAAGTCTTGGCTGGGTAAGCTCACCCAGGCTTTTGCCCACGAGCCGAAGAACCGCCAGGAGCTGCTGGAGCTGCTGCGCGACGCACACCAGAACAAACTGTTGGACAGCGAAGCGCTGGCCATCGTCGAAGGCGCCATCCAGGTCGCTGACCTGCAAGTACGGGACATCATGGTCCCGCGCTCGCAGATGGTCAGCATCAAGGCGACCCAGACACCTCGCGAGTTCCTGCCTGCCGTGGTCGACTCGGCCCACTCCCGTTACCCGGTCATCGGCGAAAGCCACGATGACGTGATGGGCGTGTTGCTGGCCAAGGACTTGCTGCCATTGATCCTCAAGGAGAATGGCGACAGCTTCAACATCAAGGATCTGCTGCGCCCGGCCACCTTCGTGCCCGAGTCCAAGCGTCTGAATGTGCTGCTGCGCGAGTTCCGCGCCAACCACAACCACATGGCCATCGTCATTGACGAATACGGCGGCGTGGCAGGCCTGGTGACCATCGAAGACGTGCTGGAACAAATCGTCGGCGACATCGAAGACGAACACGACGTCGAAGAAGACAGCTACATCAAGCCGCTGCCCAGCGGTGACTTCCTGATCAAGGCCCTGACGCCGATCGAGAACTTCAACGAGTTCTTCGACAGCGAATTCTCCAACGACGAGTTCGACACAGTGGGCGGCCTGGTGATGAGCGCGTTCGGGCATTTGCCAAAACGCAACGAAATCACTGAAATCGGCCCTTATCGCTTCCGCATCCTGAACGCCGACAGCCGTCGGATTCACTTGCTTCGCCTGACGCCTATTGCTCGGTAAAAACTAAGGATAGAAATGCGCTGGATAACCCGCCCCGGCTGGCCCGGTAACCTGCTGGCCGTGGCGGCCGGTGCACTCACCACCCTGGCCCTGGCGCCGTTCGATATCTGGCCGTTGGCGTTGCTGGCGGTCGGTTTCTTCTATGCTGGCTTGCGCGAACTGAGCCCCCGTCAGGCCCTGGGCCGTGGCTGGTGCTTCGGTTTCGGCCTGTTTGGCGCCGGTACCAGCTGGATCTATTACAGCATTCACCATTTCGGCGGCGCGTCGGTGCTGCTGGCCGGTTTCCTGATGCTGATCTTCACGGCCGCGATTGCCTGGTTCTTCGCCCTGCCCGCCTGGATCTGGGCGCGCTGGCTGCGTCGCAACGAAGCGCCGCTGGCGGATGCGTTGGCGTTTGCCGCGCTGTGGGTCGGCCAGGAAGCCTTTCGTGGCTGGTTTCTCACCGGCTTCCCGTGGCTCTACTCCGGTTACAGCCAGCTCGACGGCCCGCTGGCCGGGCTCGCGCCCGTCGGCGGAATGTGGCTGATTTCCTTCACCCTGGCCCTGACGGCGGCGCTGACTTACAACGCTTTGCGTCTGGTACGCACCGGCCGTAAAGGCTTCATCGCTGCAGGCGCGTTGCTGCTGGTCGGCCCCTGGGTGGCCGGCATGGCGCTGAAGGAACACGCCTGGACCAGCCCGGCGGGCCCGGCGCTGAGCGTTGCCGCCCTTCAGGGCAATATCGAACAAAGCATGAAGTGGGACCCGGCGCAGCTCAACGCGCAGCTGGCGCTGTACCGCGACATGAGTTTCAGTTCGAAACGGGTCGACCTGCTGATCTGGCCGGAAACGGCCGTCCCGGTGTTGAGGGAGTCCGCCGAGGGCTACCTCAACATGATGGGGAATTTCGCCGCTGAGCGTAAATCTGCGCTGATAACCGGCGTACCGATCCGCCAGGAAGTTCGACACGAGAAGCGCTTCTTCAACGGCATCACCGTCCTCGGTGAAGGCGATGGCACTTATCTCAAGCAGAAGCTGGTGCCGTTTGGCGAATACGTTCCGTTGCAAGACGTCCTGCGCGGGCTGATCGCGTTTTTCGACCTGCCGATGTCCGACTTTGCCCGTGGCCCGGCTGACCAGGCCATGCTGCAAGCCAAGGGCTATCAGATTGCGCCGTTCATCTGCTACGAAGTGGTCTACCCGGAATTCGCCGCCAGCCTGGCGGCCCGCAGTGATTTGCTGCTGACCATCAGCAACGACACCTGGTTCGGCACCTCCATCGGTCCGCTGCAACATTTGCAGATGGCACAGATGCGTGCGCTGGAGGCGGGTCGCTGGATGATCCGCGCCACCAACAACGGCGTGACCGGCCTGATCAACCCGTTCGGGCAGATCACGGCGCAGATCCCGCAGTTCGAACGCGGCATTCTGTACGGCGAAGTCGTGCCGATGCATAACCTGACGCCTTACCTGGAATGGCGTTCGTGGCCGCTGATCATCGTTTGTGTGTTGTTGTTTGGCTGGGCGCTGGTGGCGAGCCGGATGGCCAAAACGGTCTGAGACTGGCGTGCTTTTGTGGCGAGGGAGCTTGCTCCCGCTGGGTCGCGCAGCGCCCCCAAAACAGGACTGCTGCGCAGTCCAGCGGGAGCAAGCTCCCTCGCCACAGGTTTTCGCTCGACATAACTATCGGTAAAACAGCGAATACCCGATCTGCCCCACCGCCTCATTCAACAACTGCCCGCTCTGCCAGATCGACTTGAACTCCGGCATCCAGCCGCCCAGCGGCCGGGCATTGTCCACGCCTAAAAAACCCACCGGTGCCGGCACCACTTCAAATCCAGCCTGCTGAAAACTCCAGACCGATCGCGGCATGTGCCAGGCCTGAGTCACCACCACCACCCGTTTGATTCCCTGTGGCAGCAACACCTCGGCGCTGAACTGAGCGTTCTCCCACGTCGTGCGGCTGCGTCCTTCCTGCCAGCGCACGGTCACACCGAAATCATCGAGTAATGAATCCGCCATCAGCTTCGCTTCAGTGGGCGGTGTGCCGTAATGCAGGCCGCCGCTGGTGAGAATGGGCAACCCGGATGCCTTGGCCAGACGTGCCGCATACCGTTCGCGCTCCAGACCGATGCCCGTCGGCTGATCAGCCCCCCAGGCAATATCGCCACGCTCACGCCCCGAACCCAACAGCACAATCGCATCCGCGCGCTGACCCAGGGTGGCCCATTCCTCGCGCGCCAGTGGCGGCTCACTTTCCAGGGCCTTGGCGCCCCACTGCACCACCACCGGCAAACTCATTAACAAGAAGCCGCCGAACCCCAAGGCAAAGCACACGCCTGCGAGCCGCGGCCTTGAGCGGCGCAACCACCACGCAAGCATCAACAGCAGCAAAAGAATGCCGGGCGGCAACAGAAGTTGTTTCACGAAATAACGAAAAGGCATCGAGCATCTCCATAAGATGCCCGAAGCCTAAGTGGGTTGACGCAATGCGACAACAAATGCGGAAGGCTATGCTTTAAAAAACCATGGGTCATGGCGTGCAGCCGTTACTTGAATTGCAGAGACCGGACCTTTTCCGTGCCCCTGCCAGGTGCCTTGTCCTTGAGCCAGATGATCTTGGCCGAACGTGGTGCGTCGAGTTGCTTCACTGCTGCGGACAAGCATCCGTGCGTCTCACGTTCACTGCGATCCAGATAGGCTTTGACCAGTGCAAACTCTGCGGGGCTCAACCCACGCAGTTCCAGCTCCAGGGGACGCTCATCGCGTAGCCGGTCAGCGGTTTTTGCAGCGTCCAGGGCCATCCCCAGACGATCGATCAGTCTTTCGTACAGCTGCGGTTTCGTGACTTTTTGCTGTGACTCAACCATCCCTCACCTCATTGAAGATAAGACTCGCTCCCCATTTAGAGCTTAGCTTCCATGAACAAACCGGCTGGATGCCGCGACCAACGGCCCTCGCGGCGGTTTTCGCAAGACGCGCGGCAGTAATCAGGGTTTCCCTCGGTAGAGTGCGGTCATGTATGCTACGGCGCTTCCTGTAACTCCACTTCCAGCTCGTTCGGGCACCGAAACGCCGATTTGGCGTCGTCATCGCCCAACGTTGCATTGAAGAGGATTAGGCCACCCCTATTCAGTTCAAAAGTAGCCATGCACGAACAATATCAGCCCCGTGAAATCGAAGCCGCCGCCCAGTCGTTCTGGGACGAGCAAAAGTCCTTTGAAGTCAGTGAACAGCCAGGCAAGGAGACGTTCTACTGCCTGTCGATGTTCCCTTACCCCAGCGGCAAGCTACACATGGGGCACGTGCGCAACTACACCATCGGCGACGTGATCTCCCGCTACCAGCGCATGCAAGGCAAGAACGTCTTGCAACCCATGGGTTGGGACGCCTTCGGTATGCCGGCGGAAAACGCCGCGATGAAGAACAACGTAGCGCCCGCCAAGTGGACCTACGAAAACATCGCCTACATGAAAAACCAGCTGCGCAGCCTGGGCCTGGCGGTGGACTGGTCCCGCGAGGTGACCACCTGCAAGCCCGATTACTACCGCTGGGAACAATGGCTGTTCACTCGCCTGTTCGAAAAAGGCGTGATCTACAAGAAAAGCGGCACCGTGAACTGGGACCCGGTCGACCAGACCGTCCTGGCCAACGAACAAGTGATCGACGGTCGCGGCTGGCGTTCCGGCGCGCTGATCGAGAAGCGCGAAATCCCGATGTACTACTTCAAGATCACCGCCTACGCGGATGAGCTGCTGGAGAGCCTCGACGAACTGACTGGCTGGCCTGAACAGGTCAAGACCATGCAGCGCAACTGGATCGGCAAATCCCGCGGCATGGAAGTGCAGTTCCCCTACAACGTCGATTCCATCGGCGAAGCCGGCGCGCTGAAAGTCTTCACGACTCGTCCGGACACCTTGATGGGTGCCACCTACGTTGCCGTGGCCGCCGAACACCCGTTGGCGACCCTGGCTGCACAGAACAACCCTGAGCTGCAGGCGTTCATCGCCGAATGCAAGGGCGGCAGCGTTGCCGAAGCCGACGTCGCCACCCAAGAGAAAAAAGGTCTGCCGACCTCGCTGTTCGTCGAGCACCCGCTGACCGGTGAGAAACTCCCCGTATGGGTCGCCAACTACGTGCTGATGCATTACGGCGATGGCGCGGTGATGGCTGTACCGGCTCACGACGAACGTGATTTCGAGTTCGCCACCAAGTACGACCTGCCGATCAAGTCCGTGGTGCACACCAGCTCCGGTGATACAAACCCGGCTCCGTGGCAGGACGCTTACGGCGAGCACGGCACGCTGATCAACTCCGGCGAGTTCGACGGTCTGGACTTCGCAGGCGCGTTCGACGCCATTGAAGTTGCGCTGATCAAGAAAAACCTTGGCGCCTCGCGCACCCAGTTCCGCCTGCGCGACTGGGGCATCAGCCGTCAGCGCTACTGGGGCTGCCCGATCCCGATCATTCACTGCAACACCTGCGGTGATGTGCCGGTCCCGGAAGACCAATTGCCTGTGGTACTGCCGGAAGATGTCGTGCCGGACGGCGCGGGTTCGCCTTTGGCGCGCATGCCTGAGTTCTACGAGTGCGCTTGCCCGAAATGCGGCGCACCGGCCAAGCGTGAAACCGACACCATGGACACCTTCGTCGAGTCCTCGTGGTACTACGCCCGATACGCCTCGCCGCACTATGAAGGCGGTCTGGTGGAAAAATCGGCAGCCGACCACTGGCTGCCGGTTGATCAATACATCGGCGGTATCGAACACGCGATTCTTCACCTGCTCTACGCGCGCTTCTTCCACAAGCTGATGCGTGACGAAGGCTTGGTGAGCTCCAACGAACCGTTCAAGAACCTGCTGACCCAGGGCATGGTGATCGCCGAGACTTACTATCGTCGTGAAGCCAACGGTGCTTACACCTGGTTCAACCCGGCTGACGTCGAACTCGAACGCGACAGCAAGGCCAAAGTCATCAGCGCCAAGCTGATCGCAGACGGCCTGCCAGTGGAAATCGGCGGCACCGAGAAGATGGCCAAGTCGAAAAACAACGGCGTCGACCCACAGTCAATGATCGACCAGTTCGGCGCAGACACCTGCCGCCTGTTCATGATGTTCGCCTCGCCACCTGACATGAGCGCGGAATGGTCTGACTCGGGTGTGGAAGGTTCGCACCGCTTCCTCAAGCGCGTCTGGCGTCTGGCTCAAGCCCACGTCATTCAGGGTCTGCCGGGCAAACTGGACGTCGCCAGCCTGAACGACGAGCAGAAAGCCATTCGCCGTTCGATCCACCTGGCCATCAAGCAGGCCAGCCACGACGTCGGCCAGAACCACAAATTCAACACCGCCATCGCCCAGGTGATGACGCTGATGAATGTGCTGGAAAAAGCCGCGCAAGTCACCGAACAGGATCGCGCACTGGTTCACGACGGTCTGGAAGCCGTGACCTTGCTGCTGGCTCCGATCACCCCGCACATCAGCCACGAGCTATGGCATCAACTGGGTCACGCTGACCCTGTGATCGACGCCGGCTGGCCGGTGGTGGACGAAACCGCGCTGGTGCAGGACAGCCTGACACTGGTTATCCAGGTCAACGGCAAGCTGCGCGGCCAGATCGAAATGCCAGCCACCGCGACTCGCGAAGAAGTCGAAGCGGCAGCCCGGGTCAACGAGAACGTGCTGCGCTTCGTCGACGGCCTGACTATTCGTAAAGTGATCGTAGTGCCCGGGAAACTGGTCA
The DNA here is from genome assembly GCF_059695705.1 of Pseudomonas sp. LBUM1669. Taxonomy (NCBI): domain Bacteria; kingdom Pseudomonadati; phylum Pseudomonadota; class Gammaproteobacteria; order Pseudomonadales; family Pseudomonadaceae; genus Pseudomonas; species Pseudomonas sp. LBUM1669. The sequence goes on from NZ_CP166784.1 coordinate 5,587,133, forward strand.
ATATCGTCGCCAGCTAATTGGATCAGGCGCCAGGTGAGCCTGGCGCCGAGTAAAACCTTTCGGGCCGCACGGTCGGCCCACATGGTTTCAAGGGGAGCAACAAGATGATCAAACGCAATTTGCTGGTGATGGGCCTCGCGGTCCTGTTGAGCGCCTGCGGTTTCCAACTGCGCGGCACCGGCACCAATGAAATGGCGATCAGGGAGCTCGATCTGAGCGCCCGCAACGCCTACGGCGAAACCGTGACGCAACTGCGTCAGGTACTGGAAAGCAGCGGCGTCAAGGTTTACACCGGAGCGCCGTACAAACTGGTGCTGACCGATGAGCAGGAAAGTCAGCGCATCCTCAGCTACGCCGGTGCCGGCCGTACTGGCGAATATCAGGTGAGCACCGTGCTGAGCTATGACATCCGGGGTGCGCAAGGCCTGCCGCTGCTGAGCGACAAGCTCGAAGTGCAGAAGATATTTCTCCACGACGGCAACAACCTGGTGGGTTCCGACCAGGAAGCGAATACCGCCCGCACAGAAACCCGTCGCGAGTTGGTTCAACGCATGATGCTGCGCCTGTCACAGCTCTCGCCGACTCAGTTGGACCAGCTGCAGCAGACCGCCGACGCCAAGGCGAAAGCCGAAGCCCAGGCATTGGAAGCGGCGCAGAAAGCTGAAGCGGAAACCCCGCGTCAGTCGCCCATCGAAATCCCGCAGCAATAAGACTGACGGGGCGCCCAGGCGCCCCGTTCGCCCTCTCTTATGAAACTCGCCCCCGCCCAACTCGCCAAACACCTGCAAGGTGCCCTCGCGCCGGTCTACATCATCAGCGGCGATGACCCGTTGCTGTGTCAGGAGGCCGCCGACTCCATTCGGGCCGCCGCTCGCCAACAGGGTTTCGACGAACGCCAGGTCTTTGCCGCCGACGCCAGTTTCGACTGGGGAACGTTGCTGCAAGCCGGCGCGAGCATGTCGCTGTTCGCCGAAAAGCGCCTGCTGGAACTGCGTCTGCCGTCCGGCAAACCCGGCGACAAAGGTGCCGCCGCATTCATCGAGTACTGCTCGCGCCCGGCGGAAGATACGGTTCTGCTGATCAGCCTGCCCAAGCTGGATGGCAGTGCGCAGAAGACCAAGTGGGGCAAGGCGCTGATCGAAGGTCAGCAGACGCAGTTCGTGCAGATCTGGCCGGTAGATGCCAACCAGTTGCCGAGCTGGATTCGTCAACGGCTATCCCAGGCCGGGCTTTCCGCCAGCCAGGACGCCGTGGAACTGATTGCCGCGCGGGTCGAGGGCAACCTGCTGGCCGCCGCCCAGGAAATCGAAAAACTCAAGCTGATGGCCGAAGGTGGCCAGATCACCGTTGAAACCGTGCAAGCGGCGGTGGCCGACAGTGCGCGCTTCGATGTGTTTGGCCTGACCGACGCGATTCTCAACGGCGAAGCCGCCCATGCCCTGCGCATCCTCGAAGGGCTGCGCGGTGAAGGCGTCGAACCTCCCGTGATTCTCTGGGCGCTGGCCCGGGAGCTGCGTCTGCTGGCCAACCTTTCGCTGCAATACAGCCAGGGTGTGCCACTGGACAAAGCCTTCAGCCAGGCCCGACCGCCGGTCTGGGACAAGCGCAAACCGCTGATGAGCAAGGCCCTGCAACGCTACCCGGCGCAACGCTGGGCGCAGTTGTTGCTGGAAGCGCAGCGCATTGATGCACAGATCAAGGGCCAGGCGGCGGGTTCGCCGTGGATGAGTTTGAGTCGGTTGTCGTTGTTGATGGCGGGCCAGAGATTGTCGCTACCCGCGGAGTAAGGTTTTCGACTGCATAACGGCCATTCGCGGGCAAGCCCCGCTCCTACAGACCTCAGTCGACCCACAATTATGTGTACGACCCCAACCCGTAGGAGCGAGGCTTGCCCGCGAAGGCATCCGAAAGGTCCTACACAATGTGGGGACTAGACAGCCCCCCAACTTCGGCAGATTATTTCCCCCGCAAAACCCACTCAATCGAGAGATCCGATCATGAGCCAAAAGCCATCTAAAAATGGCCCCAACAAGGCCAAATCCATCATCGCCCAGCCATTGTTCCGCAGCCGTCAGGAACGAGCCGGCAAGGGCAAAGGCAGCTACCGCCGCGAAGCCTTCCAGCCTAATAGCTGGGAGGCTTCTTACTTTCTGGCGGCCTGAAAGGCAAGCGCCCGCTCAACATGTTAAGGTCTGCACCTGATTCGTACTCCCTGGACCTGTGCATGCCCCTTTGTCTTTCCCGTCGTTGGCCACTGCGCCAACTGATCGCTGCCTCCAGCCTCATTTTGCTAGTCGCCTGCGCGGAAAAACCGACCGCCGCCGACGCCCAGCCGCTTCAGACCCTCCCCATCGCGACAGCCCCTGCGGTCATTCCGCCCGTGGTGCCAACCGGCGAAAACCTCGACATCCAGCCCACCCAGACCTTCGCCGAATGGCAGGCGGGTTTCCGCAAAGACGCGCTGGCCGCTGGCATCCGCGCTGATCTGTTCGACCGCGCCTTCGCCAATGTCAGCCTCGACACCAGCGTGATCCGCGCCGATCGCAGCCAACCCGAATTCTCCCGCCCGGTGTGGGAATACCTCGATGGTGCCCTGTCGCCGCTACGGGTACGCAAAGGTCAGGCGCTGGTCAGCCAATACGCCGACATCCTGCAAAGCATCGAGCAGCGCTACGGCGTTGATCGCCAGGCCTTGGTGTCGGTGTGGGGCATGGAGAGTAACTTCGGTCAGTTCCAGGGCAACAAGTCAGTGATCAACTCCCTGGCGACCCTGGCCTATGAAGGCCGGCGTCCGGGCTTTGCTCATGCGCAACTGATCGCCGCCTTGCAAATCCTGCAACAAGGCGATATCGAGCCTGAGAAAATGCTCGGCTCCTGGGCGGGCGCCATGGGCCAGACCCAGTTCATCCCGACCACCTACAACACCCACGCCGTGGATTTCGACGGTGACGGCCGCCGGGACATCTGGGGCAGCCCGGCCGATGCGTTGGCCTCGACGGCGCACTACCTGCAAAGCTCCGGCTGGCAGAGAGGCCAGCCATGGGGTTTTGAAGTGCGGTTGCCGGGGAGCTTCAATTACGTTCTGGCCGACGGCACGATTCGCAAGAGCGTCGCCGAATGGCAACAGTTGGGTGTCTCGCTGCCCAATGGCGCCCAGGCTCCGGCGGGCTCCGAACACCTGTCCGCCGCCCTGCTGCTGCCGGCCGGTTATCGTGGCCCGGCGTTCCTGGTGCTCGACAACTTCCGCGCAATCCTCAAGTACAACAACTCGTCGTCTTATGCATTGGCGGTGAGCCTGTTGTCCGAGCGCTTCAATGGCGGCGGCCTGATCAATGGCACCTGGCCAAAAGATGACTTGCCATTGAGCCGCACCGAGCGGATTGAACTGCAAAGCCTGCTGAGTGCGCAGAATTACGATGCGGGCACTGCTGACGGCATCATCGGCGCGAACACTCGCAAGGCGATCCGCAGTGCACAGCAGTCGTTTGGCTGGCCGGCGGACGGGTATCCGACGCACAAGCTGCTCGAAGGCCTGCGTAACCGATAGTTAGCCGTATGGCGACTGCCGCCATCGCGAGCAGGCTCGCTCCCACATTTGACCGTATTTACATGAAAGAACTCGGTCACCTGGGAGCGAGCCGGCTCCGGGCGGCGTTCCGACGAAGACTGACTATCAGGCGCTATCGAACTACCGCTTGACCACCACATCCTGCTCCAACACCAATTCCTTCTTCCCCGCATCCAGCCTGACCAACGCCCCCATCGGCAACGTCAGGTTCGGATCACAATGCCCGCTGCGCCACCCGGCCAGCACCGGTATCCGCAACGGCTCGAACGTCTGTTTGAGCAATCGTTCCAGCGCAACCGTATCTACCCCCGCCACATCCCCCACCAGAACCCCGCGCAACTTGCCCAGCGTGCCGGCCAGGCGCAGATGAGTCAGCAAGCGGTCGATGCGATACAGCGGCTCGTTGATGTCCTCAATGAAAAGAATGACGCCTTCAGCCGCCATCTCAAATGGCGTGCCCATGGTCGCGGCAATCATCGACAGATTGCCTCCCAGCAAACGCCCGTGAGCGATGCCTGGTTCGATCGTGGTCAGCGGCCAGGCCACCGGGTGCGAAAGCACACTGCCCGCCTTCACCTGCCCTCTGAGCATGTTGAAAAACGAAGACTCCGTCGGCTTCTGCTTCTCGCCCAACAAATCGGCATTGAGCAGCGGACCATGGAAGGTCACAAAACCGGCGTAACGGCTGATCGCCACGTGCAGCGCAGTGATGTCGCTGTAGCCGATGAACGGCTTGGCGTTGTTTTGCAGCAACTCGAAATCGATGCGATCGAGCAGACGCGGCGTACCGTAACCGCCGCGCAGGCAAATGATCGCATCGACTTCCGTGTCGGCGAACGCCGCGTGCAAATCATTGAGCCGCACATCGTCGCTACCGGCCAGGTAGCCATCCTGTTCGTACACCCCGGGAAATATCCGCAGCGCATAACCGCGAGCGCGCATCCAGGCAACGGCTTTATCGGTGTCCAGCCTGGCGGGACCGGCGGGCGCGATCACACCGATCAGCCCTTCCGAGGGCAAGGCCGGAACGGCTGAGTGAGGAAACAGCGTGTGGGTCGGTCGAACGGTCATCCATGAATCTCCCTGCGCGAAAAAGCTTCAGCACACAGTAGTCAGGAACGGGGACAAACAGAAGAGGATCAGGCGCCCCGCAGGTTGCAGGAAAAGACGGTAGCGGCCGTAGGCACGGCCAACAAAAACGCCCGCAAGGCTGAAAAGCCTTACGGGCGCTTTATCACAGAGACGACATCAATTCAGCTTTAACCAGCTTCGCCTGCTCGTCGGCGTGATACGAGGAACGTACCAGCGGGCCGGAAGCGACGTTCTTGAAGCCCATCTTGTAACCTTCCTCGGCGAACCAGGCGAAAACGTCCGGGTGCACGAAGCGCTGGACCGGCAAGTGGCTGCGGGACGGTTGCAGGTATTGGCCCAGGGTCAGCATGTCGATATCGTGTTCGCGCATGCGCTTCATGACTTCGATGACTTCTTCGTCGGTTTCGCCCAGACCCAGCATCAGGCCGGACTTGGTCGGAATGTGCGGCATCATCTGCTTGAAGCGTTGCAGCAGGGTCAGCGACCACTGGTAATCCGAACCCGGACGCGCAGCCTTGTACAGGCGCGGCACGGTTTCCAGGTTGTGGTTAAACACATCCGGTGGCTCGGCGGCGGTGATTTCCAGCGCCACGTCCATGCGGCCACGGTAGTCCGGGACCAGGGTTTCGAGCTGCACGTTCGGCGACAGCTTGCGGATCTCGCGGATGCAGTCGGCAAAGTGCTGGGCACCGCCGTCACGCAGGTCGTCGCGGTCGACCGAGGTGATCACCACGTACTTGAGTTTCAGGTCGGCGATGGCGATGGCCAGGCTTTCCGGCTCGTTGACGTCCAGTGGTTTCGGACGACCGTGGCCCACGTCGCAGAACGGGCAGCGACGGGTGCAGATGTCGCCCATGATCATGAACGTGGCGGTGCCGCCGGAGAAGCACTCGCCGAGGTTCGGGCAGGACGCTTCTTCGCACACGCTGTGCAGCTTGTGTTTGCGCAGCAGCGCCTTGATGCGGTCGACTTCCGGCGAAACCGGGATGCGCACGCGGATCCAGTCAGGTTTCTTCGGCAGTTCGGTGGTCGGAATGATCTTTACCGGGATACGTGCAACCTTCTCGGCGCCGCGCAGCTTGACGCCGGCTTCAACCTTGGCACGCGGGGCCGGACGCTCGGTGACATCCAGCGTCGGGATCATGGTTTGCACTGCATCAGTAGTCATATCAGTCGATTCCGCCCGTTAGGGTCGTCTGCTCAGCATAGTCGAGGTGTTTGACGAGCTGCGCGCGCAGCCGGGCACTTACCTCGGCAAATTCAATCGATCCTGCGTGATCGCTCAGCTGGGTCATCGCCAGCCCGGCGTAACCGCAGGGATTAATCCGTCGAAACGGTTCCAGGTTCATGTTCACGTTCAAGGCCAATCCATGAAAGGAGCAACCGTGGCGGATCCGCAGACCCAGGGACGCGATTTTCGCCCCGTTGACGTAGACACCCGGAGCATCCGGCTTGGCCACGGCAGTCACGCCGTAGCTGGCCAGCAACTCGATCAGGCAGTGTTCCATGCGGCTGACCAGGTCACGCACACCGAAACCCAGCTTGCGCACATCGAGCAGCAGGTAGGCCACCAATTGGCCGGGGCCGTGATAAGTCACCTGACCACCGCGATCAACCTTTACTACCGGAATATCTCCCGGGAGCAACACGTGCTCAGCCTTGCCGGCCTGGCCCTGTGTAAACACCGGCGGGTGTTCGACCAGCCAGATCTCGTCCGCGGCATTGCTGCCGCGTTCGTTGGTGAAGCGTTGCATGGCATGCCAGACCGGCTCATAAGCCATCTGGCCGAGCTCGCGAAAGCCCAGCGTGCCAGACATCACAGCACCATGTGCACGAAACCGGTAGCCCGCAGTTCGCTGTTGATGTCGTACAGCTGGTCTTGACCGGTGGCGATGATGTGCAACTGGATGGTGGTGTACTTGCCGTTGCTGCTCTGGCGTTCGTCCACCTTTTCATCGTTGATCGTTGCGTGTTTCTTAACGATATCGATGATCTTTTGCTTGATATCCACAATGGTGTCGCCGATCACTTTGATCGGGTAATCATTGGCAGGGAATTCGATCTTTGGCGCCTTTACTTCGGTATCTGTCATGGCGTAACGGCCTCGTAAGCCGTGGCAACGGACATGGCCCCGCTCCGGATTGGAACGGGGTCATGCAAGTCCACACTAATTCAGTTGAACAAGCCGTAGAAGAATAGACGGATGCTATCCCACATGCGGCGGAAGATACCACCCTCCTCGACAGCGTCCAGGGCGATCAGGTCGGCGCTGTGCACCACTTTGTCGTCCAGTTTCACTTCGACTTTACCGATTACGTCGCCCTTGGCGATTGGCGCAACCAGTTGCGGGTTCATGGTCATGCTGGCGGCGAGCTTTTTCAGCTGGCCTTTTGGCAGGGTCATGGTCAGGTCTTGAGCCAGGCCGGCCTTGACTTGATTGGTGCTGCCTTTCCAGACAGGTGCCTGAGCCAGCTCGGCGCCTTTCTGATAGAAGGTCTGGGTTTCGAAGAAGCGGAAACCGTAGGTCAGCAGCTTCTGGGTTTCGGAGGCACGGGCCACTTCGCTGTTGGTGCCGAACACCACGGCGATCAGGCGCATGCCATCACGTACAGCCGAAGACACCATGCAGTAGCCGGCTTCGTCGGTGTGACCGGTTTTCAGACCGTCGACAGTCTTGTCGCGCCACAACAGCAGGTTGCGGTTAGGTTGTTTGATGCCGTTCCAGAAGAACTCTTTCTGCGAGTAGATCGCATAGTGAGCCGGGTCTTCGTGGATGATCGCGCGAGCCAGCACGGCCATGTCGTGAGCCGACGAGTAGTGCTCAGGGTTCGGCAGACCGGTCGGGTTCATGAAGTGGCTGTTGGTCATGCCCAGGTCGGCCACGGTTTTGTTCATCATGTCGGCGAACGCGTCTTCGCTGCCGGCGATGTGCTCGGAGAGCGCGACACTGGCGTCGTTGCCCGACTGAATGATGATGCCGTGCAGCAGGTCGCTGACGGTGACTTGCGAGCCGACCTTGATGAACATCCGCGAACCGCCGGTACGCCAGGCGTTTTCGCTGACGGTCACCGGATCGTTTTCACCGATCTGGCCACGACGGATTTCCAGGGTCGCGATGTACGCGGTCATCAGCTTGGTCAGACTGGCCGGCGGCAGACGCTGGTCACCATTGTTCTCGACCAGCACGTTGCCGCTGCTGGCGTCCATGAGCACGTAGGATTTAGCGGCCAGTTGTGGTGGCGACGGCATCATCTCGACCGCGAAAGCGGCAGGCGAGAGGAGCAGCGGGACTAGCAGACACAGGCGTTTGGCAAAGGTGGTGATGTTCATCCGTCTCTCGAAATCGCTAATGGAAACTGCCCGAAGGCAAAACTAATCAGATGGCCTTCTAACGGGCCATCGCGTGTTCAGTTGCTCACTCAGAACCCTTGCCGGGCTTTTGTTCTTCAACGAGCCAACAACCAGGTTCACCCCCCAAACCGCAAGCGAACCCTCAATCAGGTACTACGTATTATTCGGCGGTGACCACGCTCGGCGAACCGAGATTGGCCAGGCGCACGCTGTTCTGCACTTGCTGGATTTCACCCGGCGAACCGATCGGCCCCAGGCGCACCCGATGCAGCGTCTGTTGATTGCGCACGATCGAGCTGATGAACACCGGAGCGCTCACCATCCCGCTGAGCTTCGATCTCAGGAGTTCTGCAGCGTCCGGGTTGGCGAACGCGCCCACCTGCAGATACTGGCCAGAGGCTGGTACAGAAGCGTTTTTTTTTGCATCAATCTGCACGGGCACCACGGCCGCCGCGTGCTGCTGCGGCGGTGGCGTCCATTGCTCGACGGTGCCGGCCGAAGCGGTAATCGTCGGCGCGGCATTTTGCGCTACTTGCGGCTCGTTGAGCATCAAAGGCGCCGGACGGCCCTTTTGTGCCCACCACTGTTGCGGATCGATGCCTTCGACCTTGACCCGCGCGGTGCCGGTTTCGGCGTAACCGAGTTTTTTCGCGGCGGCGTAGGACAAGTCGATGATGCGGTCCGAGTAGAACGGCCCGCGATCGTTGACCCGCAGGATTACGCTTTTGTTGTTGTCCAGGTTGGTCACCCGAACGTAACTTGGCAGTGGCAATGTCTTGTGAGCGGCACTCATGCCGTACAGGTCATACACCTCGCCATTGGCAGTGTTCTGACCGTGGAATTTGGTGCCGTACCAGGACGCTGTGCCCGAGGCAACGTAGGTCTTGGATTCTTGCAGCGGGAAGTAAGTCTTGCCCAGCACGGTGTACGGGTTGGCTTTATAAGGACCGGAGTGCAGGGTCGGCGTGGCATCCGGGATGCGCGATACGTCGACGTCCCACCATGGCGCGCCGTCTTTGTGGGCACGGTTGATGTCCAGGCCAGGCGTTGCGCGCACGGCCGTTGAAGACTTTTGCGTCGGCGCGCGGCTGGTCGAACAACTGGCGACCAGCACCGCCAACGCGGCGAATGCCATCAGCTTCAGGGGTTTATTCATAGGCAATGCCCGCATTACTTGACGCCCCGTGCTTGGACCAGCTGTTCAGACAGTTGATGTACGGCCATGGCGTACATCACGCTGCGGTTATAACGCGTGATTGCGTAAAAATTCTTCAGGCCCATCCAGTATTCGGGGCCATTGTCACCTTCCAGGCGGAAAGCCGTGACCGGCATATCATCGCGCAGCGCATCATGACTCGACCAGCCCAAGGCTCGCAACTCCCCGACCGTTTTAGTCGGCTCGATGCCCGTCGTCAAACCTTCATCCACTTGTTCGCCACGCACATCGGCGCGGCTGACCACCGGCTCGCCGGCGACCCAGCCGTGACGCTTGAAATAACTGGCGACGCTGCCAATGGCATCGACCGGATTGGTCCAGATATTAATGTGGCCGTCACCGTCGAAGTCCACCGCGTAGGCTCGAAAACTGCTCGGCATGAACTGCGGCAAACCCATGGCGCCGGCGTAGGAGCCTTTGAGGGTCAGCGGATCGACCTGCTCTTCCCGGGCCAGCAACAGGAATTCACGCAATTCCTTGCGGAAGAATTCGGCACGAGGGGGATAGTCGAAACCGAGGGTCGACAAAGCGTCGATCACCCGGAAATTTCCGGTATTGCGGCCGAAAAAGGTCTCAACGCCGATGATCGAGACAATGACTTGAGCCGGCACGCCGTATTCCTGCTCGGCACGGGCCAGTACCGCCTCGTGCTGACGCCAGAAATCCACACCACGGGCGATGCGCGCGTCGGTGATGAACATCGGGCGATATTCGTGCCACTGCTTGACTCGTTCGGCGGGTTTCGAGATCGCGTCCAGAATCGACTGCTTACGCTCGGCTTCGCGGAACACGCCCATCAGCTGTTCACCGGCAAAACCGTAGTCGCGGGTCATTTCACCGACGAATTCGGCCACCTGGGGTGAGCCTTCGTAGTCGCCGGCCAACGCGTCCTGCGCTGTGCCAAGGATGCTTACCAGGCCGACCCACGGCGCGTATCGAGTCGCCCAGCCACGCATTACTTGCATTGACATCTTCACCTTATTCAAACCTGTGCGATCCACTTACGATGGGTATGGATCGACATCAAAACCCCAAACGCTGACAGCAGCGTCACCAGCGAAGTTCCTCCGTAGCTAATAAACGGCAACGGCACCCCCACGACTGGCAACAGGCCACTGACCATACCGATGTTGACGAAAACGTAAACAAAAAACGTCATGGTCAGGCTGCCCGCGAGCAATTTTCCGAACAATGTCTGGGCCTGGGCGGTAATCACCAGCCCACGACCGATCAACAATAGGTAAATCAGCAGCAGTGCGCAGATACCCACCAGGCCGAATTCCTCGCCCATGACCGCAATAATGAAGTCGGTGTGGCTTTCCGGTAGGAAGTCCAGGTGCGACTGAGTGCCGAGCAGCCAGCCTTTGCCGAACACGCCGCCGGAACCGATGGCGGCTTTTGACTGAATGATGTTCCAGCCCGTGCCGAGCGGATCGCTCTCCGGATCAAGGAACGTCAGGATTCGCTGCTTCTGGTAGTCGTGCATGATGAAATACCACATCGCCACGGCCACCGGTACGGCCGCCGCCAGCACACTCATGATCCAGCGCCAGCGCAACCCGCCCATGAACAAGACGAAAGCGCCACCGGCGAGAATCAGCAACGAGGTGCCGAGGTCCGGCTGCCGCACGATCAGGATGAAGGGCAAGCCGATCAGGAACAGACTGACACCCACATGCTTGAGCTGAGGCGGCAAGGTGCGCTTGGACAAGTACCAGGCGATAGTCGCAGGCATCAGGATCTTCATGAACTCCGAAGGCTGGAAGCGGATCACACCCGGAATGTTGATCCAGCGCGTAGCGCCCATGGCGTTGTGGCCCATGACGTCCACCACCACCAGCAACAGCACGCCGATCACATAACCGACCGGCACCCAGCGGGCCATGAAACGCGGCTCGAACTGGGCGATGACGATCATCGACACCAGGCCGATGCCGAACGAAGTGGCTTGCTTGGCCAGCAGGTCCCAGCTCTTGCCACTGGCCGAATACAGCACGAACAGGCTGCCGGCAGCGAGGGTCAGCAGCAGGATCAGCAACGGGCCGTCGATGTGCATGCGTTGCAACAGCGTCGCACGGCGACGCATCACATCCTCACTGGAGAGGATGCGATCGAAATTACTCTTCACGGGCCGTAGCCTCCGCACTGATAGGGCTGGCGTATTCGGCCTTCAACCGACCGTCCTGATCCAGAAGCCAGGCGTCCATGACTTGACGCACTACGGGCGCGGCGACGCCAGAACCGGACTCGCCGTTCTCGACCATCACCGACACCACGATTTGCGGATTGTCGGCCGGCGCGAAGCCGACGAACAAGGCGTGGTCGCGGTGGCGCTCCTGAACCTTGGAGCGGTCGTACTTCTCGCCCTGCTTGATCGCGACCACCTGGGCCGTACCACTTTTCCCGGCGATGCGGTATTGCGAACCGATCGCCGCTTTGCGTGCCGTACCCCGGGCACCGTGCATCACCTGCTGCATGCCGTGGTTGACCCTGGTCCAGTCGGACGGGTCACGCAGGATGATGTCCGGCATCGGGTTTTCATCCTTCGGCCGCTCGCCTTCGACGGTCTTGGCCAGGTGCGGGCGGTTCCAGATGCCTTTGTTGGCCACCAGCGCGGTGGCCTGGGCCAGTTGCAGCGGCGTCGACTGCATGTAGCCCTGACCGATTCCCAGAATCAGTGTTTCGCCCGGATACCAGGCCTGACGCCGGGTTGCACGCTTCCACTCACGTGTAGGCATCAGCCCCGGCGACTCTTCGAACATGTCCAACGAAACCTTCTGACCGATTCCGAACTTGCTCATGTACGCCGACAAGCGATCGATTCCCAGCTTGTGGGCCAGGTCGTAGAAGTAGGTGTCGTTGGACCGCATGATCGCCGTGTCCAGATCGACGTAGCCGTCACCGGTACGGTTCCAGTTACGGTATTTGTGATCGTAGTTGGGCAACTGGTAATAGCCGGGGTCATACACTCGACTCGACGCAGTGACGACGCCGGCATCCAGACCGGCAATCGCTACCGCCGGCTTGATGGTCGAACCCGGTGGGTACAAACCGCGCAGCACGCGGTTGAACAGCGGCCGGTCGATGGAATCGCGCAACTCGGAATAGGCCTTGAAGCTGATGCCGGTGACGAACAGGTTAGGGTCGAAACTCGGCGCACTGACCATCGCCAGGACTTCGCCGGTTTTCGGGTCCAGCGCCACCACCGCGCCACGACGACCGCCAAGTGCCGCTTCGGCCGCCTCCTGCAATTTGATGTCCAAGCTCAGGACGATGTCCTTGCCGGGAATCGGATCTGTACGCTTGAGCACGCGCAGTACGCGGCCGCGAGCGTTGGTTTCGACTTCTTCGTAACCCACCTGACCGTGCAGCTCCGGCTCGTAGAAACGCTCGATGCCGGTTTTGCCGATGTGATGGGTGCCGCTGTAGTTGACCGGATCGAGGGATTTCAGCTCTTTCTCGTTGATCCGCCCCATGTAGCCCACCGAGTGCGCGAAATGCGCGCCCTGCGGGTAGTGACGCACCAACTGCGCGACCACTTCCACGCCCGGCAGACGGAACTGGTTCACTGCGATGCGGGCGATCTGCTCTTCAGTCAGCTCGAACAGGATCGGCACCGGCTCGAACGGCCGACGCCCCTGACGCATGCGCTTCTCGAAGATCACCCGGTCCTCGGGCGTCAGCTCAAGCACTTCGACGATCACATCGAGCACTTGCTGCCAGTCGCCGGACCGTTCGCGGGTCATGCTCAGGCTGAAGCTGGGCCGGTTATCGGCCACCACCACGCCATTGCGGTCGAAGATCAGCCCGCGTGTCGGCGGAATCGGCTGCACATGGACGCGGTTGTTTTCCGACAAGGTCGAGTGGTATTCGTACTGAATCACCTGGAGGAAATACAGCCGCGCGATCAGCACACAGATCAGCAACACCACCGCAATAGCCCCGAACACGACGCGGCCACGCACCAGACGGGCGTCTTTTTCGTGGTCCTTGATGCGGATCGGCTGAGGCATGAGGGCAGAACTACTTGTGGTAAGGATGGCCGGACAGGACTGTCCAGGCACGGTACAGCTGTTCGCCGATCAGAATCCGCACCAGCGGGTGCGGCAACGTCAACGGCGACAACGACCAGCGCTGATCGGCCCGCGCACAGACTTCCGGCGCCAGCCCTTCGGGGCCGCCAACCATGAAATTCACCGTGCGCGAGTCCAGACGCCAGCGATCGAGCTCGACCGCCAACTGCTCGGTGCTCCAGGGCTTGCCATGGACTTCGAGGGTCACAACACGCTCATTTGGCCCGACCTTGGCCAGCATGGCTTCGCCTTCCTGACGGATGAAGCGCGCCACGTCGGCGTTCTTGCCACGGGTATTGAGCGGTATTTCCACCAGCTCCAGCGCCAGCTCGGACGGAAGACGCTTGGCATATTCATGCCAGCCTTCTTCCACCCACTTGGGCATGCGGGAGCCGACGGCGATCAGTCGCAGTCGCACAGCGGTCCCTTATTGCTGGTCTTTGTTGAGCTTGACGAAATGCTCATGGGTGTTTTCCGGGCTGTGGTGAGCCGCGTTCAGAGCACGGCTCTGCTCTGCACCGGACCACAGACGCTCGAGGTCGTAAAACTGACGAGCCGATGCGGTCATCATGTGAACGATGACGTCATCCATATCCAGCAGCACCCAGTCGCTGTCGCCCTTGCCTTCTTCACCCAACGGCTTGACGCCCAGGGCTTTGACGGCTTCGCGGACTTTATCCAGCATGGCGCCGATCTGGCGGTTGGAGGTACCGGTCGCGATGATCATATAGTCCGTGATGCTCTGCTTTTCACGAACGTCGATGACCTGAATGTCCTGGCCTTTCACGTCTTCCAGGGCGGCTACGGCCACCTTGACCAGCTCATCACCCTTAAGTGGCTCGGTGGTGAGAACCGGCTCAGGCAGCGGGGCGCTTTTGAACGTGCCTTTGCGCTTTACTTTAGTTACGTCTTTGTTCGTCATATAAAACTCGTTTTGCTCGTATGTTCGGGCGCTTCGGTACACGCGTTCACGTGTTTTGAAGCGCTCCCTTTTTCAGTTCGACGCACGGTAGAGACCGTGCGCATCGATGTAGGCCAGGACCGCGTCGGGCACCAGGAAACGTACCGACTTACCGCTGGCCAGCAGTTGACGGATCTGGGTGGCGGATACCGCGAGCGGCGTCTGCCAGACGAATGCAATCTGTCCGCTCGGCCCTTTGAGGGCCAGCGGGTCGCTCACCGAGCGAGCCGCCAACAGATTGCGCAAGGCATCCGGCGGTTCGCTGTCGGCATCCGGGCGTTGCAGCACCAGGATGTGGCAATGCTGGAGCAACTCTTCCCAGCGGTGCCAAGTGGGCAGGCCGCAAAATGCGTCCCAGCCCAAAAGTAGAAAAACCTGGTCAGAGGCGGCCAGTTCGGCGCGCATCAGTTCCAGGGTGTCGATGGTGTAGGACGGTTTGTCCCGCTGCAATTCGCGGGCGTCCACCACCAACGGCGCCACACCGGCCACCGCGCACTCGACCATCGCCAGACGGTCCTTTGCCGACACCTGCGGCGTACCGCGATGCGGCGGCCTGGCACTGGGTGTCAGGCGTAACTCATCGAGCGCCAGCGACTCGGCGACCTCCAGCGCACCGCGCAAATGGCCGATGTGCACCGGGTCGAACGTCCCGCCCAGCACGCCGATGCGTCGAGGCGCAGGCTCGCTGGCGGTTTGCGGGGCTGCCTGTTTGAGGTCGCCCAAGTCAGACTGACGCCTGGCCGCGCAACTGGCCATCACCGACCACGATGTACTTCTCGCAGGTCAGACCTTCGAGGCCCACCGGGCCGCGGGCGTGCAGCTTATCAGTAGAAATGCCAATCTCGGCACCCAATCCGTATTCGAAGCCATCGGCGAAGCAGGTCGGTGTGTTGATCATCACCGACGATGAATCGACTTCCGCCACAAAACGCCGGGTATCGGCGAGGTTTTCGCTGACGATCGAGTCGGTGTGATGCGAGCCGTACTGATTGATGTGTTCGATCGCCTGGTCCAGCCCGTCAACGACGCGGATCGAAAGAATCGGCGCCAGGTATTCGGTGTTCCAGTCTTCTTCGCTGGCCGCCACCGCATCGATGATCGCCCGGGTGCGTTCGCAACCGCGCAGTTCGACGCCTTTTTCGCGGAACTGTGCAGCCATCGACGGCAGGAAATCCTTGGCAACGGCTTGATCCACCAACAGCGTTTCCATCGCGCCGCAGATGCCGTAGCGGTAAGTCTTCGCGTTGAACGCGATGCGCTGGGCTTTCGGCAGATCGGCGTGGGCGCTGACGTAGACGTGGCAGATACCGTCCAGATGTTTGATGACTGGCACGCGGGCATCGCGGCTGACGCGTTCGATCAGGCCACGGCCACCACGGGGCACAATGACGTCGACGTATTCCGGCATGGTGATCAACGCGCCAACGGCCGCACGATCGGTGGTTTCGACCACTTGCACTACGGCAGCCGGCAGATCGGCTTCGGCCAGGCCGCGCTGGATGCAGGCGGCAATGGCACGATTGGAATTGATTGCCTCGGAGCCGCCACGCAGGATGGTCGCGTTGCCGGACTTCAGGCACAGGCTCGCGGCGTCGATGGTCACGTTCGGCCGGGATTCGTAGATGATCCCGATCACGCCCAACGGCACGCGCATCTTGCCGACCTGAATGCCCGATGGCCGATAGCTCATGTCGCGAATCGCGCCGACCGGGTCCGGCAGTGCCGCCACCTGACGCAAACCGACGATCATGCCGTCGATGCGCTCCGGGGTCAGCGCCAGACGCTCAAGCAATGCCGGCTCAAGACCATTGGCGCGGCCCGCGGCCAAATCCAGCTCATTGGCCGCCGTCAGCTCGACGCGTGCAGCGTCCAGCGCATTGGCAGCCGCCTGCAACGCGCGGTTTTTCTGCGCAGTGCTGGCACGGCCAATGACGCGAGAAGCTTCACGGGCAGCGCGACCCAAGCGGGTCATGTAGTCAAGAACGGACTCAGTCATTGTCTGTGGGGGTCTTTGCTAAGGTCTTGGTAAAGAGTAAAGCGGCAGATTATAGCTGTCGCGTCCCGGGACTAACAGCGGTGACGGGCGGATGGTCGAAATGGAGGGCAATTTGCCGACGTTCAGCCGGGATTAAGCTGCAAATTGTTATCATCACGACTCAATCAGCCTTGATAAACACCGTTCATCATGTCCAACCTGACTGTTCGAGCGTCCGCTGCACGCCTGCCCACGGGGCTCCCGGACGCATTTTTCGACCGCGACGCGCAAACCCTGGCCCGGGATTTACTCGGGAAGGTCATCCGTCATCGGGTCGGCGACCTGTGGCTGAGCGCTCGGATTATCGAAACCGAGGCCTATTACTGCGAAGAAAAAGGCAGCCACGCGTCCCTCGGCTACACAGAAAAACGTAAGGCTTTGTTTCTGGATGGCGGGCACATCTATATGTATTACGCCCGCGGCGGCGACTCCCTCAACTTCAGCGCCCAAGGGCCGGGCAACGCGGTGCTGATCAAATCCGCCTATCCATGGGTCGATGAGTTGAGCGGGCCGGCGAGCTTGGCGCAGATGCTGTTGAACAATCCCGACGCCCAAGGTCGCCCTCGCCCCTCGCAAAAGCTCTGCGCCGGGCAGACATTGTTGTGCAAGTCGCTGGGGTTGAAGGTGCCCATCTGGGATGCCAAGCGTTTTGACCATGAAGTGTTGCTGGTCGAAGACATCGGCCCAGCGCCTGCCCAGATTATCCAGACCACGCGCCTGGGCATTCCCCACGGACGCGATGAGCATTTGATGTATCGCTTCGTCGATGCGGCTTACGCGCCGTATTGCACGCGGAACCCGCTGCGACGGGGGCAGGTCGAAGGTCGCGACTATTTTTTGCTGTCCTGAACAATGAATATCCCCCTTGTGGGAGCTTGTAGTGTTTTGAAGATTGCGTTCGTCCCATGGGACCAATGAACATCAGAGGGAGTTGTTTTTATGGGCCCATGGCTCGATAGCGTGACCGGTTGGCTGGCGGCTAACCCGCAATGGCTGGCTGCGGCGGTGTTCATTGTGGCTTTTGTCGAGTGCCTGGCGATTGCCGGGTTGATCGTGCCTGGCACAGTGTTGCTGTTCGCCGTGGCGGTACTGGCCGGCAGCGGGGCGCTGTCATTGAGCGAAACGCTTTTGCTGGGGTTTGTCGCTGGCGTGCTGGGCGACATCGTTTCGTACTTCATCGGTCGACATTTCCACCAGAACATCCGGCGGCTGCCGGGGTTGCGCCACCATCCGGAATGGATCGCCGGCGCCGAGGCGTATTTCCAGCGCTACGGTATTGCCAGCCTGCTGGTCGGACGCTTTATCGGCCCGCTACGCCCGATGCTACCGATGGTCGCCGGGATGTTCGACATGCCGTTCCCGCGCTTCGCCGCCGTCAGCTTGCTGGCCGCCGCGGGCTGGAGCGTCGCTTACTTGCTGCCTGGCTGGGCCACGGGCGCGGCGATTCGCTTGCCATTGCCCGAAGGTTTCTGGCCTGAAGCAGGGATCGTCGCCGGCAGCATTGCGGTAATGATCGGCTTGAGCGTGACCAGCAGTCTGCGCCGCCATCGCCACGCCACCGCCTATATAGCCAGCCTCGGCCTGTTGATTCTGGCGGGGCTGTTTATCGGCTACCCGCACCTGACCGCGCTCGATCAAGGCGTGATGACCCTGGTTCAGGAACACCGCAGCCCGATGCTCGATGAAGTGGCCGTCACCTTCACGCTGATCGGAGAGTTCCGCAACATGCTGGTGTTCAGCGCCCTGCTGACCGGATTGCTGCTGCTCACCCGGCAGTGGCGCCAGGCGATTTTTGCCGGTAGCGCCCTGCTCTTCACCGCCCTCGGCAACACGTTTACCAAGCAATTTTTCGCCCGCATACGCCCGGAAGTACTCAGTGATCCGCTGACCAGCTACAGCATGCCCAGCGGCCACGCTTCGGGTTCCTTCGCGTTGTTCCTGGCCCTCGCCGTGCTGGCCGGTCGCGGTCAGCCGCCGCGGATGCGCCTGACCTGGTTGCTGCTGGGTTGTTTGCCGGCCCTGGCGATTGCCCTGTCCCGGGTGTACCTGGGCGCGCACTGGCCAACGGATATACTGGCCGGCGCGATGCTGGCGGCGTGCGTGTGTGCCGCCAGCCTGTGGCTGAGCCAGCGCCAGACACCGCTCAATGCCATGCCGCCCAAGGTCTGGTGGCTGATATTGCCGGTGATGGTGGCGCTGTTCGGGTTCTTTGCATTGCGGCATCTTCCGCATGCGATGTTGAGATATGCCTATTAGGCTAATACCTAATGAGGTACACGCCATCAGAGTGCAGGACTGATGGCGTTCTTTTACTTGCGCACCTCGCCCGGCTTATCAACAATCTTGATCACGAAGTTGACAGGGGCATTATTGAACGCGTCATGCTTGGTGGCGTTTGGATCAACATCTTTAAAATGCACTTTCCCCTTGTCGTCAGCGAGATAGAGCGGCCGACTATTAAGCTCACTCACGAGCTGCACATACACAGGACCGGCAACAAGATCATCAAAACCAGCTCGCTCCACCCCGTGCTTGCGTATGGAAAAACTGGAACCTTCCAAACCGCCATTCATGTAAAGATGATGGGTTCCGGCATCAACCGTTAAACGACTACCTTCATAGGCACCTCGAATAACGGCCAGAACTTCATATTTGCCAGCCTTGGGCACAAATTTCAACAACAAGGGTTTGTCATCCTCATGATCGGCCAGCGTCAGAATACTTGCACTGTCGTGACTCGCCAACGCCACCTCCACGTCCAGGCGCTCGCGCCGGTTGATTCGCGGGTCGCGCAGCCGAAGCTTCAGGCGCTGCTGGTTGAGTACCACCGGCATGCCGTTGACGTAAAGATTAGCGGTAAATGCGTTGCTTTGATTTTCCAGAGACATGGATCACCTCAATGTGCTTTTCACACAATTCTTGTTTTTTCAGCAATACGTGCGGAATTCAGTCCGTTGCCGAATATTTTATAAGTCGTGTACTAAATGGCCGCCGGGGCGTCTGAAACATCGGCAGCCGTTCCGGAGACTGAAAGTTTTACTCGCTTGCGCTTACGTCGCGCGACAACCATTGAATCTGCATAGTAAGCAGCGGCGTAAATAATATTAGCCGTATTAGACTCGGTGCCCGCGTGCTTTAAAACATAACGCCCGGCAATATCATCCCAAAACGCCCATTCATCTTCATAAATTGTCATAACCACATCCATATAGTTAACAGTTAATTCGCCTCATGCGAATAGCTGCAAACTACTGATTGAGCTTTACGAAGACAATAGTGGCGAACCAGACAACTTAATACAAAGTACAACTAGGCAAACAACTCACCCTGCAACTCATCCAGCAACGCCTGAATCGCATCCAGCCGCTGCTGGGGATCATCGAGTTGCAGCAGGTCGATCTTGTCCACTTCGGCAAATGGCAGCAGATAGGCCAGCTGATTCGCCAGCGACTGTTGCCCGGTCGCTTCGGTACCCATGTTCAACGCCTCGACCATCGGGTGCTCGGCCAAGGCTTTGAGCAGGGCGACCAGGTCCGCATCCTCATCCTGCAGCGGCTGTTCAGGTTCATCTTCCAGCCATTCGATGTCAGCGAGGGTCAACTGATCTCGCTGCACTTCGGTGCGCAATACATGAAAGCGCCGTCCGCCCTGTACCCGAATGCCCAGCAGGCCATTGTCCTGTTGTTTGAAATCAGTGATCAACGCTTCGCAGCCCACCAGCGCATAGCCCGCCGGTGCGATGCCCACTTCTTCGCCGTCGAGAATGCACACCACGCCGAAGCCGCCGCCCTGTTTCATGCAGCGGCTGATCATGTCCAGGTAGCGCGCCTCGAAGAT
Organism: Pseudomonas sp. LBUM1669; assembly: GCF_059695705.1. Taxonomy (NCBI): domain Bacteria; kingdom Pseudomonadati; phylum Pseudomonadota; class Gammaproteobacteria; order Pseudomonadales; family Pseudomonadaceae; genus Pseudomonas; species Pseudomonas sp. LBUM1669. The sequence goes on from NZ_CP166784.1 coordinate 5,607,266, forward strand.
CTGCAAGTCGAGGATGCAGCCAGGAAACAGCACTGTGTTCAACGGAAAAAGCGGCAAGCTCATAGACATTTCCTTACACCACCATCGACACCGCCAACGGCAGGAACACCGCCGTGGCCACACCCATCAGACTCATCGCCAGCGCCGCGAAGGCGCCGCATTCTTCACTTTCCTGCAAGGCCACCGACGTGCCGACCGCATGGGCGGTCATGCCCAGCGCCATGCCCCGGGCTTCAGGGCTGTGCACGCCCAGCCGGGTCAACAGACTCGGGCCGAAGATCGCACCGATCACGCCGGTGATCAACACGAACACCGCGGCCAACGCCGCGACACCACCGATCTGCTCGGCCACCAACATGGCAATCGGCGACGTCACTGACTTAGGCGCCATGGTCATCAGAATCATGTGTTCGGCACCAAACCACCAGCCCAACAACACGCCCATGCCGGTGGCAACCACGCCGCCTATCACCAGCGTAGTAAATATCGGCCAGAACAACTGCCGAATCCGTCGCAGATTGAGGTACAGCGGCACCGCCAGTGCAACGGTCGCAGGCCCGAGCAGGATGCTGAGGATCTCGGTGCTCTTGCGGTACTCGGCAAAGGTGATCCCGCACGTCACCAGCACGCCGATCACCAACAGCATGGAGACCAGCACCGGTTGCAGAAAGACCCAGCGGGTTTTCTCAAAAGCTGCCAGCACCAGCTGATAAGCGCCCAACGTAATGCCGATGCCGAACAACGGGTGATGAATCACCGAATCCAGCGCGCCGTGCCAATCGAGGATCATGGGCGATCTCCGCGATGGGCATGACGCTTGACCATGCGCTGCATCAGCACCCCGGCAAACGCCATGGACAACACCAGCGACAACACCAGCGCGCCGACGATGGCCCAGAAGTCCGCGGCGATGTCCTTGGCATAAACCATCACGCCAACGGCCGGCGGCACCAGCAGCAAGGGCAAATAACGCAGAAGGCTGCTGGCCGCCAGGTTCAGCGGCTCGCCAACTTGCCCGCGCGAAATCAGGTACACCAGCAACAGCAGCAGGCCGACAATCGGCCCCGGCAGCACCGGCAAAAACAAATGGTTGATGGCTGTGCCCAGCAATTGGAACAGCACCAGCCAGGTCAGGCCACGTAACAACATCCAGCATCTCCCGCGCGCGCTCCCCACCAAAAAGGGGCCGGGCATTATAAGCACGTCAACGCTATGGATCGGCATTCGCCAAAAGCATGGTCAGTTGACCGGAGCAATTTGCCATGTTGATCTAAAGTGGTTCACAGGGAGGTCAAATCCCCCCACTCGAAAAACTATAAATCCGATGAAACCCAAGGAGAGTCTCAATGCCCTATGTTCCCGTTGCAGAGCTCAAAGATTATGTCGGCAAGGAACTCGGACGTTCCGAATGGCTCACCATCGATCAGGAGCGCATCAACCTGTTCGCAGAAGCCACAGGCGATTATCAGTTTATTCACGTCGACCCGGTCAAAGCCGCGCAAACGCCATTTGGCAGCACCATTGCACACGGATTCCTGTCGCTGTCGCTGATCCCGAAACTGATGGAAGACATCCTGATCCTCCCTCAAGGGGCGAAGATGGTGGTCAACTATGGGCTGGACAGCGTGCGTTTCATCCAGCCAGTGAAGGTCAACTCCAGGGTTCGGCTCAAGGTCGACATGAACGAAGTCATCGAGAAGAAACCCGGCCAATGGCTGCTCAAAGCCACCGCCACGCTTGAAATCGAAGGATCGGACAAACCGGCGTATATCGCCGAGCCGCTGTCCCTCTGTTTCGTCTGACACAGGCCTGATTGCGAAACAGCTCACGCTGTTTCGCGCCGTGTCTCTGCCGTGTCTCTATAAATGCGACACATAGCTGCGGCATACTCCGTCGCATAATTGCCCGGATCCCGCTATGCGCTCACTTGCACTCCTCGCCTTGACCCTGTTGCTCACCGCTTGCGGCGATGGCGAATCGCTGCTGCCCCCGGATGCCCGCTTGCCGGACGGCGGGCGCTATCGCGGTGATCTGGTCAACGGTTTGTTGCAAGGCCAGGGCCGCATCGACTACCCCAACGGTAGCTGGTACGCCGGCGAGTTCGACAAGGGGCAATGGCATGGACAGGGCGAATGGCATGGCAGCAACGGCGAGGTCTATCGCGGCCAATTCAATCAAGGCCTGTTCGACGACAAGGGCACACTGACCACCAGCGGCAGCAGCTACACCGGCGGATTCAAACTTGGTCGCCGTGACGGTGAAGGCACGCTCAAAGAAAACGCGATGACCTATCGCGGTGAATTCAAGGCCGATCAATATTCAGGGCTCGGTCGTCTAGAACTCGACGACGGCAGCACCTACCAGGGCCAGTTCGCCCACGGCAAACCCAACGGTGAAGGCCAGCGCGGCGACGCCAGCGGCAATCAGTTCACCGGGCACTTCAAAGACGGTCAGCTGGAAGGCAACGGGACCTTCAACAGCGCCGACGGCGACATCTATGTCGGTGGCTTCAAGAACAATCAACTGCACGGCAAGGGCCGCTACGAAAACGCCGACGGCGATGTCTGGCTGGGCCAGTTCAAGGAAGGCTCGCTGAACGGCAAGGGCGAGTTGATCGGCGCTGACGGCAGCCATTACATCGGCCAGTTCAGCGACTGGCGCTTTACCGGCCAGGGTCGATTGAACCTGCCCGATGGCAGCTTCTACATCGGCCAGTTCGACAGTGACAGCTACTCGGGGCGCGGCACCTTGGTGCTCACTGATGGCACGGTACAAAGCGGTACGTGGATCAATGGCCAGCGTGTTCGCGATGCCGATGGCAAGTTGCTGCCCGACACCCTGGAACTCGGCTTGCTGGCCCAAGGCCGGCTGCTCGATGACGCCTTGACCAACGTGCCGGCCTCGACCCCGGTGGTCGAGCTGTACACCTTGACCCTGGGCGGCGACGGCAAGCAGAGCGTGTTCCTGCGCGAGTCCGATTACGTCAGCAACATGCTCAGCAGCCGCTTCGGCGCCTTCGGTCAGATCCGCCTGGTGAACCATCGCGATCACCTCGTCGACCGACCGATGGCCACCCGGGAAAACCTGCGCCGCGCCGCGATGACCCTGGCCGAACGCAGTGGCCCGGAAGACTTGATCTTCATCTACCTGACCAGCCATGGCAGCAGCGAACATGAGCTGGTGCTCGATCAGCCGCGCATGGAGTTGGCCGACCTGCCGGCCGACGAACTCGCCGCCGTGCTCGCGCCGCTGAAAAATCGCGACAAGATCGTGGTGATTTCGTCCTGCTATTCCGGCGGCTTCATCCCCGCGCTCAAGGATGAACGCACGCTGATCATGACCGCATCGCGCGCTGATCGGGTGTCCTTCGGTTGCTCGGAAGAAGCCAACTTCACCTACTTCGGCGATGCGCTGTTCGCCAAGGCGCTGAACCAGACCGACGACCTGGAGCAAGCCTTCAAGCTGGCCAAGGCCACGGTGGCGGAACGTGAGCTGGCCGACGGCTTCGAAGCCTCTGAACCGCAGATCTGGGCGCCGAAAACGGTCCTCTCGCACTGGCAGCTTTTACGCAAACAGCAGGCACGAAAAGCGCTACAAAGTGTCTCTATCAGCAGCAAGGACGCAAAGAGCAACTAAGCTGAACAGTATCAAGGGGGAAACACTATGTACTTGACGCCTCAGCATGTATTGCTTGCCGGAGCTACCGGATTAACCGGTGAGCATTTGCTTGATCGACTGCTCAATGAGCCAACGATTTCAAGGGTACTGGCTCCCTCACGCCGGCCGCTGGCTGAGCATCCCCATCTGGAAAACCCGGTCGGCGACCCTGCGGTGTTTCTGCCGCAACTGAACGGTCGCGTCGACATCGCCTACTGCTGCCTCGGCACCACGATCAAACAGGCCGGCTCGGAACAGGCGTTTCGCGCAGTGGACCTGGACATGGTGGTGGCGTTCGCCAAACGAGCAAGGGAAATGGGCGCACGGCACCTGATCGTGATCAGTGCCTTGGGGGCCGATCGCAGATCCTCGGTTTTCTACAACAGGGTCAAAGGCGAGATGGAATACGCATTGCGCGCGCAGGACTGGCCGCAGCTGACCATTTGCCGACCTTCCATGTTGCTGGGCGAACGACTCGAACCGCGCACGGTCGAGCAACTTGTCGGACCGTTGTCGCGCTTGATCCCCGGCAAATACCGCGGCATCGAGGCCTGCCAACTGGCCCGCGCCATGTGGCGGCTGGCGCTGGAAGAGCAGGATGGGTTGCGGATTGTCGAGTCGGATGAACTACGCAAGTTAGGCAAATAATCCTGTGGTGTCTGAGCGGGCGCCTTCGCGGGCAAGCCTCGCTCCTACACAGGCAACGGAGAACCTGTAGGAGCGAGGCTTGCCCCCGAAGAGCGCAACACCGATTCAAATCCGAACGCTACAACCCACCCGTCGCCTGAAAACTCACCCCGATCACCGTCAGCAATGACAACGGCAATAACAGTGTGTCGAGCAACGCGCTGGCTGGCAGGTCGACGCCGGGGTAGCTCGGCGCTTCGGCGCCAAACCGGTCCATCGCGCAGCAACCGCCATTCATGGCATACAAATCCAGACGCGTCCCCGCATACACCACCGGAGCGCCCGGCTTGGCCGCGTCCAGCGTGCGCGCCGTGGCGCAACCCGTCAGTTGCAGCGCCAGCAGAACAATCAGCAGCTTATTCATCGCTGCTCAAATGGTGTTCGCCCCAGCGCGGCAGCATGTCTTGCGGGATGTTCAGCAGGTTGAGAATCCGTGCCACGACAAAGTCGATCAAGTCATCGATCGTCTGCGGCTGATGATAGAAGCCCGGCGACGCCGGCAATATCGTCACGCCCATGTTTGACAGCTTGAGCATGTGCTCCAGATGAATGCTCGAATACGGCGCTTCACGCGGCACCAGAATCAGCTGGCGACGCTCTTTCAACGTCACATCAGCAGCCCGCTCGATCAGGTTGTTGCAGGCGCCGGTCGCGATCGCCGACAAGGTTCCGGTGGAACACGGCACCACCACCATCGCCGCGGGCGCACCGGAACCCGAAGCCACTGGCGACATCCAGTCTTCCTTGCCGTACACCTTGATCTGGCCGGCGGCCGCGCCGGTGTATTCGGTGAGGAAGGCCTGCATCGTCTGCGGTTTGGCCGGCAGCGACACGTCAGTCTCGGTGGCCATCACCAATTGCGCCGCCTTGGAGATCAGGAAATGCACCTCGCGGTCTTCGCGGATCAGGCAATCGAGCAGACGTAAACCATACTGGGCGCCCGAAGCGCCGGTCATCGCCAGGGTGATGCGTTCCGGGCCGTTGTTCATTGCAGCGCCTCGGCGAGTTTGCCGTGCAGGCCGCCGAAGCCGCCGTTGCTCATGATCACCACATGGGTGCCGGGCTGAGCCTGGCTCTTCACGCGCTCGATGATGCCTTCCAGGGAATCGCTGACGATCGATGGCACCGTGCACAGCGCAGCGGTCGCGCCCAGGTCCCAACCGAGGTTGGCGGGGGCATACCAGATCACTTGATCGGCATCGACCACGCTTTCCGGCAGGCCGTCGCGGTGAGCGCCGAGCTTCATGGAATTGGAGCGCGGCTCGATGATCGCGATCAACGGTGCATCACCGATGCGTTTGCGCAAGCCGTCGAGGGTCGTGGCGATGGCGGTCGGATGGTGAGCGAAATCGTCGTAAATGGTGATGCCACGGACTTCCGCGACTTTCTCCATCCGGCGTTTCACGCTTTTGAACGCGCTCAATGCAGCGATACCCATGGCAGGCACCACGCCAACATGGCGAGCCGCTGCCAATGTGGCCAGGGCGTTGGCGACGTTGTGCTGACCGGTCATGTCCCAATCGACCACGCCTTGGGCGACGCCTTCGAACATCACTTCGAACTTCGAGCCGTCTTCGCTGAGCAGTTTGACCTGCCATTGGCCGCCGGCGCCGGTGGTTTGCACCGGGGTCCAGCAACCCATCTCAATGACGCGCTGCAACGCCGGCTCGGTGGTCGGGTGAATCACCAGGCCTTCGCTCGGGATGGTCCGCACCAAGTGGTGGAATTGCCGCTCGATGGACGGCAGATCGGGGAAGATGTCCGCGTGGTCGTATTCCAGGTTGTTCAGAATGGCCGTGCGTGGGCGGTAGTGAACGAACTTGGAGCGCTTGTCGAAGAACGCGCTGTCGTACTCGTCGGCTTCGATGACGAAGAACGGTGTGTCACCCAGACGCGCCGACACCGAGAAGTTTTGCGGCACGCCGCCGATCAGGAAACCCGGGCTCATGCCCGCATGTTCCAGCACCCAGGCGAGCATGCTGCTGGTGGTGGTTTTGCCATGGGTGCCAGCCACGGCCAAGACCCAGCGACCTTGCAGCACGTGGTCGGCCAGCCATTGCGGACCGGAGACGTAAGGCAGGCCTTTGTTCAGCACGTATTCAACGGCCGGGTTGCCCCGGGACATGGCGTTGCCGACCACCACCAGATCCGGCGCCGGATCGAGTTGGGCGGGGTCGTAGCCTTGGGTCAACTCAATGCCCTGCGCTTCAAGCTGAGTGCTCATCGGCGGATAGACGTTGGCATCGGAGCCCGTCACATGATGGCCCAGCTCTTTGGCCAGAACCGCCATCGAACCCATGAAAGTGCCGCAGATACCAAGAATATGAATGTGCATAGTCGACCTCGTAAAACATGGCCGCAGGTTAGCGTAGGGAGGGGAAAATCGCACCTTTGTTTCGGGTCAACGCAAAACCCGTAGGAGCGAGGCTTGCCCGCGAAGGCCATAACACGGTTCCGCTAATACACCGCGTAATCGTTCTTCGCGGGCAAGCCTCGCTCCTACAGTGGTACGGCGTGCCTAGCGGGCGATACCGTGTTTGCGCAGTTTTCGATAGAGGGTATTACGGCTGACGCCGAGCTGCTCAGCGGTATGGGTCATGTGCCAACGCGTCTGCTCCAGCGCATTGAGCAACGCCAGGCGCTCGGCATCGTCCAGTGGATGTTCGGAAGGCTCTTCAACCGCCACAACCGGCACCGGTCGAACCTGACGAATCATCATCGGCAAATCCTCCAGCCCGATCCGCCCGTCATCACACAACGCCGCCAAGGTGCGCAGTACGTTGCGCAACTGCCGCACGTTCCCTGGCCAGGCGAAACCCAACAAGGCTTGGCGTGCCGGGCCGTCGATCTGCACGGTTTCCCCGCCCGCTTCTTCGGCAAGCAGGAAATCAAGCAACTGCGATTTATCACTGCGTTCACGCAACGCCGGCAACGCAATCTCCAGCCCATTGAGCCGGTAATACAAATCCTCCCGAAAGCTGCCGTCCTGCACCCGCTCCAATAAGTTACGGTGTGTGGCGCTGATGATCCGCACGTTGACCGACTCGGGCTCGCCGCCAATCGGTACCACCTGACGATCTTCCAGCACCCTTAATAGCCGGGTTTGCAACGCCAACGGCATGTCGCCGATTTCATCGAGGAACAGCGTGCCGCCGTCCGCCTGCTGCAACTTGCCGCGCATGCCTTCCTTGCGCGCGCCGGTGAAGCTGCCGCCGCGATAACCAAACAGTTCGCTCTCGATCAGGCTTTCAGGGATCGCCGCGCAGTTCAGGGCGACGAACGCTTTCTCGGCCCGCTGGCTGGCCTGATGCACGGCTTTGGCAAAGGCCTCTTTGCCGGAACCGGTTTCGCCATTGATCAACAGCGGCACGTCTCGCTCGAAGACTCTCAAGGATTTGCGGAAATCTTCCTGCAACGCGGCATCGCCCAGGCAGATGCCCGACAGGCGCGGACGCTCGGCAATCGCCGTGCCGGGCACCACCGGCACCGGAATGCTGCGCGGCTGCCCGCGCAACACGGCAAACAGGCTCCGCCCGTCACGGGTGCGCAATGGCCAACTGGCGCTGGCGTTGACACTTGCGCGGCCGAGCAAGTCATCCAGCGAGCAATCGAAAAATACCTCGACCGGCTTGCCCAGCAATCCGCCGCGAATGTGCCCCAGCAGGTTCAGCGCACTCTGGTTGACCGCGCTGATGCGCCCTTCCCCGTCGAACGCCAGCAATCCTTCGCTGAACAACCCGACGGACTCCGCCTGCAAGTGAAAACGCAGCAACCATTGATTGTCGAAGTAGCGCAGGAAATAGCAGCTCTCGATCATCTTCGCCGAGAGATTGACCAGGGCCATGGTGTGGAACTGGCTTTGACGTGAGACTTCGTGACGCGCCGAGGACACGTCGAGCACCGCCAGCAGCTCGCCGTGAGGGTCGAACACAGGGCTCGCCGAACAGGTCAGGCCGGTGTGGCGGCCGCGAAAGTGTTCGTCCTGGTGGATGGTCAGCGACTGGCGCTCGACCAGGCAGGTGCCGATGCCGTTGGTGCCTTCGCACGCTTCGCTCCAGTCGGCGCCGAGCCACAGGCCGGCGCGCTCGAAGATCTTGCGCTCGGCAGGCGCGGTGACGCAGTTGAGGATCACCCCGCGGGCGTCGGTCAGAAGCACGGCATGACCGGCACCGGAGAGTTGCTGATGCAGGCTGGTCATTTCGTTGCCGGCGATGTGCAGCACTTGCTGCAAGCGTTCGCGGCTTTCGAGTACGCGGCCGTGCTCCAGCACCGTCGGTGCCATCGTCAGGGCCGGGTCGAGGTGATAATCCTCAAGACAACGCAACCAGGAGCGGGCGATGGACGGGTCGCTGCCAGGACCGTGCAGGTGGGATTTGCCCTGGGTTACGGTCAAGACTTGCTGGGCATGGCGACTCAAATGGTTGTCGTGCATTTCTTATTATTCTCCCCGAGAGCTCGGCGACCCGTGGTTGAGGTGATGCCGAGCATCCTCCAGCCTAGCCTGCATTGCAATGCTGGCAAGACCGCCCGGTCACAGGTTGCGCCAGAAGCGGTACAAAGTGTCACCGGGGCTGTACCGAAAGCGTCACAGGCAGCGTCCGCCGGTCCGACAAAAACCGCGTAAAGCCTTGATTTGTCTGACCTGCAAGGCAGTGGCCCGACCTTTGCTCTACGCTTATAACAAGCGCACAAGCGCTCTCTCTTATAAGTACAAAAGCCAAGGAGAAAACATCATGCGTTACGCTCACCCCGGTACTGAAGGCGCTATCGTTTCGTTCAAGAGCAAATACGGTAACTACATCGGCGGCGAGTTCGTCGCGCCTGTCAAAGGTCAGTACTTCACCAATACCTCGCCAGTAAATGGCCAACCCATTGCCGAATTCCCTCGCTCCACGGCCGAAGACATCGACAAAGCCCTGGACGCTGCCCACGCGGCTGCCGATGCCTGGGGCGCCACGTCCGTCCAGGCTCGCTCGCTGGTGCTGCTGAAAATCGCCGACCGCATCGAGCAGAACCTGGAATTGCTGGCGATCACTGAATCCTGGGACAACGGCAAAGCCGTGCGTGAAACCCTCAACGCCGACATCCCGCTGGCCGCTGACCATTTCCGCTACTTCGCCGGTTGCATCCGCGCTCAGGAAGGCAGCGCCGCCGAGATCGATGGCAACACTGTTGCGTATCACATCCACGAACCACTGGGCGTGGTCGGCCAGATCATCCCGTGGAACTTCCCGATCCTGATGGCCGCCTGGAAACTCGCCCCGGCCCTGGCTGCCGGTAACTGCGTGGTGCTCAAGCCTGCCGAACAAACCCCGCTGGGCATTACTGTGCTGATGGAGCTGATCGGCGACCTGCTGCCGCCGGGCGTGCTCAACGTGGTGCAAGGCTTCGGCAAAGAAGCCGGCGAGGCCCTGGCCACCAGCAAACGCATCGCCAAGATCGCCTTCACCGGCTCGACCCCGGTCGGCTCGCACATCATGAAATGCGCGGCCGAAAACATCATCCCGTCCACCGTGGAGCTGGGTGGCAAGTCGCCGAACATCTTCTTCGAAGACATCATGCAAGCCGAGCCGACTTTCATCGAGAAAGCCGCCGAAGGTCTGGTGCTGGCGTTCTTCAACCAGGGCGAAGTGTGCACCTGCCCTTCCCGTGCATTGGTGCAAGAGTCGATCTACGACGACTTCATGAAAGTCGTGATGAAGAAAGTGTTGTCGATCAAGCGTGGCGACCCGCTGGACACCGACACCATGGTCGGCGCCCAGGCGTCCGAGCAGCAATTCGACAAAATCCTTTCGTACCTGGAAATCGCCAAGGGCGAAGGCGCCGAGCTGCTGACCGGCGGCAAGGTGGAAAAACTCGAGGGCAACCTGGCGACCGGGTATTACATCCAGCCGACCCTGCTCAAGGGCACCAACAAAATGCGTGTGTTCCAGGAAGAAATCTTTGGCCCGGTGGTGAGCATCACCACGTTCAAGGACGAAGCCGAAGCCCTGGCGATCGCCAACGACACCGAGTTCGGCCTGGGTGCCGGCCTCTGGACCCGCGACATCAACCGCGCCTACCGCATGGGCCGCGCCATCAAGGCCGGTCGCGTGTGGACCAACTGCTACCACCTGTACCCGGCACACGCCGCGTTTGGCGGTTACAAAAAGTCCGGCGTCGGCCGTGAAACCCACAAGATGATGCTCGATCACTATCAGCAGACTAAAAACCTGCTGGTGAGCTACGACATCAATCCGTTGGGCTTCTTCTAAAGCGGCGCGACACCGCGTAACGGCTTTCGCGGGCAAGCCTCGCTCCTACAAGAGCCTGGTTTGCTCGCGATGGCGCCCCCCTCACACCTAACATCGCCCTGCCGCTCTGGCACGGGCTTTGCGTGCCCGCTCTACACGAAAACGTCGTACCGCAAGTCCAACAGATCAAACAATAAAAAAGACAGCGAGGACTTATGACTTCTTCCACACAGCTCAAACCCACACTCGGTACCCTGCATCTATGGGGCATTGCCGTCGGCTTGGTGATTTCCGGCGAGTACTTCGGCTGGAGTTATGGCTGGGGCACCGCAGGCACCCTGGGTTTCCTCGTCACCGCATTGATGGTGGCGACGATGTACACCTGCTTCATCTTCAGTTTCACCGAACTGACCACCGCGATTCCCCACGCGGGCGGGCCGTTTGCCTACAGCCGTCGGGCCTTTGGTGAGAAAGGCGGATTGATCGCCGGCATCGCCACCCTGATCGAATTCGTCTTTGCGCCCCCGGCCATCGCCATGGCCATCGGCGCTTACCTCAACGTGCAATACCCCGAACTTGATCCCAAGCTCGCGGCCGTTGGCGCGTATTTCGTGTTCATGGGCCTGAACATTCTCGGCGTCAGCATCGCCGCCACCTTCGAACTGGTGGTCACCGTGCTGGCAGTCGCCGAATTGCTGGTGTTCATGGGCGTCGTTGCGCCGGGCTTCAGCTTCAGTAATTTCGCACTTAACGGCTGGTCGGGCGCCAACGAGTTCACCATGGGCTCGATCCCCGGCATCTTTGCGGCGATCCCCTTTGCGATCTGGTTTTTCCTGGCCATTGAAGGCGCGGCGATGGCGGCTGAAGAAGCCAAGGACCCGAAACGCACAATTCCCAGGGCTTATGTCAGCGGCATTCTGACCCTGGTGTTCCTGGCCATCGGCGTAATGGTCATGGCGGGCGGCGTCGGCGACTGGCGCCAACTGTCGAACATCAACGACCCGCTGCCTCAGGCAATGAAAGCGGTGGTCGGCAACAATTCAAGCTGGATGCACATGCTGGTGTGGATCGGCTTGTTTGGCCTGGTGGCCAGTTTCCACGGGATCATCCTTGGCTATTCGCGGCAGTTCTTCGCCCTGGCGCGTGCCGGTTACCTGCCTCGCGGCCTGGCCAAGCTCTCGCGTTTCCAGACCCCGCACCGCGCCATCCTCGCTGGCGGCGTAATCGGCATTGCGGCGATTTACAGCGACGGCCTGGTTAACCTGCAAGGCATGACGCTGACGGCTGCGATGATCACCATGTCGGTATTCGGCGCCATCGTGATGTACATCATCAGTATGCTGAGCCTGTTCAAACTGCGTAAAACCGAACCGAACCTGGAACGCAGCTTCCGCGCGCCGGGCTATCCGATCGTTCCGGGGATCGCGCTGTTTCTGGCGGTGGTGTGCCTGGTGGCGATGGCGTGGTTCAACCCGCTGATTGGGTGCGTGTTCCTCGGCTTCATGGCGGCCGGTTACTTGTATTTCCATCTGACCGCCAAGCAGCGCTTCGACGCACCGGCCGATGCGATGCTCGAAGGCGTCTGAGTTGCACCGGCGCCGGGCCTGTTGTCCGGCGCCTGCCATATAGAAGTGCACGCAGTTCCCCTGTGGGAGCTAGCCTGCTGGCGATTGCGGTCTGACAGTCAGCATCGATTTTGAATGACACACTGCAATCGCCAGCAGGCTGGCTCCCACAAGGGAATGTCAGGGTATCAAGACTTCTACACATCAGGAGGACACCGTCCCATGGCCCAATTTGCCCACTCCGTCGGCGCCCAGACCTACCGCTTCGCGAGTCTCAAGGACGTCATGGCCAAAGCCAGCCCGGCGCGCTCCGGGGATTTCCTGGCCGGCGTCGCCGCCCTCAACGATGGCGAGCGCGTAGCGGCGCAAATGGCCCTGGCTGACATCCCGCTGACCCACTTCCTGCAGGAAGTATTGATTCCTTACGAGGCCGATGAGGTCACCCGGCTGATCATCGACACGCATGACAAACACGCGTTTACGGCCGTCAGCCACCTCACCGTCGGCGGTTTTCGCAACTGGCTGCTCAGCGATGCGGCCGAAGAACAGAGCCTGCGCGCCCTGGCGCCCGGCCTGACCCCGGAGATGGTCGCCGCCGTGTCGAAGATCATGCGCGTGCAGGATCTGGTGCTGGTGGCGCAAAAAATCCGCGTGGTCACGAAATTCCGCGGCACGATGGGCTTGCGCGGGAGGTTATCCACGCGCCTGCAACCCAACCACCCCACCGACGAACCGGCCGGCATTGCGGCGAGCATTCTCGACGGCCTGCTGTACGGCAACGGTGACGCGATGATCGGCATCAACCCGGCCACAGACAACATCGCGTCGATCTGCGCCATGCTGGAAATGCTCGACGCGATCATCCAGCGCTACGAAATCCCGACCCAGGCCTGCGTGCTGACCCACGTCACCACCTCCATCGAGGCGATCAATCGCGGGGTTCCGCTGGACCTGGTGTTCCAGTCGATCGCCGGCACCGAAGCGGCCAACGCGAGTTTCGGCATCAACCTGAATGTCTTGCAGGAAGGTTACGACGCCGGGCTGAGCCTGAATCGCGGCACCCTGGGCCAGAACCTGATGTATTTCGAAACCGGCCAAGGCAGTGCCCTGTCAGCCAACGCCCACCACGGCATCGATCAACAGACCTGCGAAACCCGCGCCTACGCCGTGGCGCGCCATTTTAAGCCGTTCCTGGTCAACACCGTCGTAGGATTCATCGGCCCGGAATACCTCTACAACGGCAAACAGATCATCCGCGCCGGCCTTGAAGATCACTTCTGCGGCAAGCTATTGGGCGTACCGATGGGCTGCGACATCTGTTACACCAACCACGCCGAAGCCGATCAGGATGACATGGACACCCTGCTGACCCTACTGGGCGTGGCCGGGATCAATTTCATCATGGGCATCCCAGGCTCCGATGACATCATGCTCAACTACCAGACCACCTCGTTCCACGACGCCCTTTACGCTCGCCAGACGCTGGGCCTGAAACCGGCGCCGGAGTTCGAACAATGGCTGGCGAGAATGGGCATCCTGACCCAGACGGACGGCAAGATTCACTTCGGCGACAGCCTGCCGCCAGCCTTCCGCCAAGCGATGGCGCAACTGGGATGAGTGTTGAAATGGATAAACCACCTGTTGATCCAGAGAATCCGTTGCTGCAACTGCGTCGCCTGACCCCGGCGCGGATTGCCCTGGGTCGAACCGGCACCAGCATGCCGACGAGTGCGCAACTGGATTTCCAATACGCCCACGCACAAGCCCGGGACGCGGTGCACTTGCCATTCGACCATGCAGGGCTCAGCTCACAACTGGCCGAGGCCGGGCGCGAGAGTTTGCTGCTGCACAGCGCCGCCACGAACCGGGACAGTTACTTGCAGCGGCCCGATCTGGGGCGAAAGTTGAGTGATGAGTCGGCGCAGATCTTGCGCGGGTACGCACAGGCAAAACCTGGGGGTGTGGACCTGGTGATCGTAGTTGCCGATGGCTTGTCGGCGCTGGCCGTTCATCGCCATACCTTGCCGTTTCTGGCGCGGATGCAAGAGCAGATTGTGACTGAAGGCTGGTCCGTTTCACCGGTGGTGCTGGTGGAGCAAGGCCGGGTCGCAGTGGCCGACGAGATTGGCGAACTGCTCGGCGCGAAAATGGTGGTGATCCTGATCGGTGAACGCCCTGGCCTCAGTTCGCCGGACAGCCTGGGGTTATATTTCACCTACAGTCCTAAGGTCGGGCTGACCGACGCCTACCGCAATTGCATCTCCAATGTCCGGCTCGAGGGCTTGAGCTACGGAATGGCGGCACACCGTTTGCTGTACCTGATGCGTGAGGCTTGCCGGCGGCAACTGTCGGGGGTCAATCTGAAGGACGAAGCCCAGGTTCAGACGCTGGAGTCGGACACAGGTGCAGACATGAAAGGTAATTTCCTACTGAGCCCGCCGAATACCTGAACCGTTTCCGCATTGCGTTTCTGTTCCGGTTTCAGGCAGGATCGATGCACGGCTGCCCGAGTGAAGAACCGTTCGCCGTCAGAGCACGTGAAGACAGCCACTTGAAGATGAGACCTATCGATGCGGATTATTCAAGCGACCCTCGAACACCTGGACCTGCTGACCCCGTTGTTCGTCAAATATCGCGAGTTTTATGGCTCACTGGCCTATCCAGACTCCTCTCGGGCGTTCCTTGAAAAACGTCTGCGGCGCAAGGAATCGGTGATTTACCTGGCGCTGGCCGATGGCGACGACAAACTGATGGGGTTCTGTCAGTTATATCCGAGCTTCTCATCCCTTTCGCTCAAGCGCGTGTGGATCCTCAACGACATCTATGTCGCCGAAGACGCCCGCCGCCAGCTGGTGGCCGACAACCTCATCCGTACCGCGAAGAAAATGGCCAAGGAAACCAATGCCGTGCGCATGCGCGTTTCCACCAGCAGCAATAACGAAGTGGCGCAGAAAACCTACGAATCCATCGGGTTCAAGGAAGACACCGAGTTCAAGAACTACGTGCTGCCGATCAGCGACGAGCTCTGATCCTTGCAGCCAGGCCAATTTCTGTGAGAAGTGGGCACGTTCCCTTCTCGCAGAAAGGGTTATTTATTGTCACGCGACTTCCTGTCGCCCCATCGACATCCCCCGCTACAATCTCGACGCGCGTTTCACCACTCAGGCCGTATAATGCCGACCTTTTCGGCTTGTAAGAAAAACTACACTCGTCTGTAGGCTTTCGCGAAGTCATCCGCACAGGCCTGCTGAGTCTGGCCGTCACCACAGGTGCCCTCATGGATTTCAACCCGATCGACCTTATCCTGCATCTCGATGTTTACCTCGACTTGCTGGTGAACAACTACGGGCCATGGATCTACGCCATCCTGTTTCTGGTGATCTTCTGCGAAACCGGTCTGGTGGTGATGCCCTTCCTGCCGGGCGACTCCCTGCTGTTCATCGCGGGCGCCGTTGCGGCCGGCGGCGGCATGGACCCGGTGTTGCTGGGCGGCTTGCTGATGCTGGCGGCGATCCTCGGTGACAGCACCAACTACGTCATCGGCCGAACAGCGGGCGAACGCTTGTTCAGCAACCCGAACTCGAAAATCTTCCGCCGCGACTATCTACAACAGACCCACGACTTCTATGACAAACACGGTGGCAAAACCGTGACCCTGGCGCGCTTCCTGCCGATCATCCGCACCTTTGCACCGTTCGTCGCCGGCGTTGCCAAAATGCCTTACCCACGCTTCTTTGCCTTCAGTGTCCTCGGCACCATTCTGTGGGTCGGCGGTCTGGTGACCTTGGGTTACTTCTTCGGCAACGTGCCGTTCATCAAGAAAAACCTTTCGCTGCTGGTGGTGGCCATCATCCTGCTGTCGCTGGTACCGATGATCATCGGCGTAGTCCGCAGCCGCTTCGGCAACGCCGCGCCTAAAACCCCATCGCGCTGACTCGCGATGTGGTCCCTGAGCGCCTGGCGTCGCCGGCGCATCCTGGCCAGACACCCGATTGCCGACGACCTGTGGCAACGGGTGCGCCATCACTTGAGTTTTCTCGATGGCCTCAGCGCCGCGGAAGATCAGTGGCTGCGCGAAGCCTGCGTGCTGTTCCTGGAAGATAAACACTTGACCGCCCTGCCCGGCGTCGAACTCCACCAGGAGCAACGCCTGCTGCTCGCCGCCCAGGCACAATTGCCACTGCTGAACCTGGGCGATCTGAACTGGTATCAGGGTTTTCACGAAATCGTCCTCTACCCCGACGACTTCCTCAGCCCCCAACGGCATCGCGATGCCAGTGGCGTCGAACACGAGTGGGACGGCGAACACAGCGGCGAAGCCTGGCAGCAAGGCCCGATCATCCTTGCCTGGCCCGGCGTGATGGCCAGCGGCGGCTGGGAAGGCTACAACCTGGTGATTCACGAACTCGCGCACAAACTCGACATGCTCAACGGCGATGCCAACGGCTTGCCGCCGCTGCACCCCGACATGCGCGTCAGCGAGTGGGCCAAGGTCATGCAGCACGCCTACGACGACCTCAATCGGCACCTTGACCGCAATCCAGACGCCGAAACAGCCATCGATCCGTATGCAGCAGAAAATCCCGCCGAGTTCTTCGCCGTCACCAGCGAATACTTCTTCAGCGCCCCGGATTTGCTGCACGAGGCGTATCCTCAGGTCTATGAGCAGCTGAGGCTGTTTTACCGCCAGGATCCGTTGGCCCGGCTGCGGCAACTTCTGGCCAATGACCCGGTCTATCAGGCACACGACTAAGGTCTCTACGACCCTTGGTACGTAGCATCAACGGCGGAATATGCCTATAATCGCCGCCACTTTTTGGTCAATCCGGCCAAGTGTTTTTGGTCAACTAACGGGGGCAACGCCCAATGAGCTACAGCAAGATTCCGGCTGGCAAAGACCTGCCGAACGACATCTACGTCGCGATCGAGATTCCGGCCAACCACGCGCCGATCAAGTACGAAATCGACAAAGACAGCGATTGCCTGTTCGTTGACCGTTTCATGGCCACCCCGATGTTCTACCCGGCCAACTACGGTTTCATTCCGAACACCCTGGCCGACGACGGTGACCCCCTCGACGTACTGGTCGTGACCCCTTACCCGGTTACTCCAGGTTCGGTCATCCGCGCCCGTCCGGTCGGCATCCTGCACATGACCGACGACGGCGGCGGCGATGCCAAAGTCATCGCAGTCCCACACGACAAGCTCTCCCAGCTGTACGTCGACGTGAAGGAATACACCGATCTGCCTCCGCTGCTGCTGGAACAGATCAAGCACTTCTTCGAGAACTACAAAGACCTCGAAAAAGGCAAATGGGTGAAGATCGAAGGTTGGGGCGACGCAGAAGCCGCTCGCACCGAGATCATGAAGTCGGTTGCTGCCTACAAAGGCTAAGACGCCATGGGCCTCGTGCCTGTGACGACTTGAAAAAAACCCCGGTTGATCCGGGGTTTTTTGTGGGCGTCTATTAAGTGCCTTTTAAACAGGGCGTTTAGTTTCAGAGCGCTACGTTTTTTCTTGTTTAATTTGTTCCAAATACGTCTTACATCCGGTCGTAAATTTCCCTCGAAATTTGAACGGTTCGTTTATTCAAAGCCCGCCCCAGCGCCCGTAGACTCGTGTTTATGAAAAAGAACACTAGCGGCCCACGGTTTAAAGCGCTCCTCGAAAAAGCGAAAATAACGACGACAGGATTTGCCGCTTTCTTCGACACGGAGCCGCAAAATATCCACAACTGGTACACCCGCGGTGTGCCCGCCTACCGTATGGAAGAGGTCTCCAGACTACTGTCGGTAAACAGCGACTGGCTCAAGACCGGCGAAGGCCCACAAGACTCCAAACACCTGCGCCTGCTCGATGAGTCTGGCAACACCTTCGACGCCCAGGCCATTCGCGGCATCTACACGGTGGTCGAGCCCACCGATGTGGAACTGCCTCTCTACAAGGAAATACCCGTCACCCCGGGGTCCTGCAAAACCCACGTCGTCGAAGACCCCGGCCAATTCATCCGCCTGCCCAAAAGCCACCTCGACTCCCTGGAAATCAGATACACGGATGTCTTCTGCGTCCACATGATCGGCAACGGCATGGGCGAGCGGATTGAGGACGGCTCGACACTCGCCATCGACCGCGGACTCACCAAAGTGATTGATGGGGAAATCTATGCGATCGAGCATGACGGGATGCTGCGAATCAAATACCTGCACCGTATGCCGGGCAACGCCCTGAGGTTGCGCAGCTACAACAAGGCAGAACACCCGGATGAGATCTTCAATGCCGAGCAGATTGATAAGCAGAACATCAGGGTATTGGGATGGGTGTTCTGGTGGTCGACGCTGAACAAACGGCGGCCGGCGGTGCCGTTTTTGTAGCTCCCGGGCATTTTTACAGGCGAGCCCACTCCCACAGGCATCACACAATCCCTGTGGGAGCGGGCTCGCCCGCGAAAGCAATGGAACAGTCACCCTCAAATCCGGATGGGTTACTTGATCCCAAGCCTCCGATAGCCCTAAGACGCACACCACACTGGGAATCCCCCCAAAAAATCAGTATGCTGCGCCCCACATTTGCGCATCACCCCGCCCCGCGGCGCTGATCGCACCGACAAGGCAGATGACTTTCTCGCCGAGTCCCACAGCCGGACGCAAGATCCGGGTGTACGTTTTGAAGGCTGGCGCGGTTTACCAAAAATGAACCAAGCCAGTCCCCGAGAAGCCGGCCACAAGCCGGCTTTTTAATGCCTGAAAGACAAGCAGAATGCGGGCTTGATGCAAAGCGCCATATCTGACCCACACCGAGTTTCTGGTGTTAGCTTGACCGGTACTTAATCTTTCTTACACGTATTGCCTGATAACTGATGAGCAATCTGGCTCAAGTTGGCAAGGTGTTTGTCTGCATCGATGGCATCTGCATGCTGGCGCTGCTGGTGAAACTGCTCGTACTGCGACTCGGCGTATTGCTTGGCCATGTCGTGGGAGATCTTGCCGGCATTGTCGAGAATGTCGCGGTCGTTCAAAGTAAGGAAGCCATCTAGCTTTTTCACCCAGTCAGCCATGGACATGGGGATGCGGCGCATGGCCTGACCCTCGGCAAACACCAGGTATTGCTCGACCAGGTTGTTCAAGGCGCTGAGTTCTTCTGCCGAGAGGTAGTTCTTGGCGTTGGCGATATCCTGCTTGCGCACCTTAGCACCGCGCCAGTTGGTCAGGTCCATATGGGGTTTGCTGCTGTCAGCGCGGTGGTGAATAAGCTCGGCAGCGGTTTGCCCGGTAATTGCCCGGTAATTGCCCAGTGCACTTTGTTTTGCACGGTTTTGAAGAAGCCGATGCTGGCATCCTGGGTTGGGTCGTAGTCCACGCTGGTGGCGTAGATATCGGTGATCTTCTGGTAGAAGCGCTTTTCGCTGGTGCGAATATCCTGAATGCGCCGCGTCAGCTCTTCGAAGTAATCGAAGGGCTGGTCGGGGTTTTTCAGACGCTCATCATCAAGCACGAAGCCTTTGACGATGTATTCGCGCAGCTGCCGGGTGGCCCATTGGCGGAAGCGGGTTGCCGTATGGCTCTGTACGCGATACCCCACCGAGATGATGGCGTCCAGATTGTAGTGTTTGAGGCTGCGTTTTACCTGGCGTGTGCCTTCTTGGCGAACTACTAAGAAATCCTTAGTGGTTGCATTTTGATCAAGCTCAGCCTCGCTGAAGATGTTCTTCAGGTGCATCAGCACGTTCTCTGGCGTGGTGCTGAACAGTTCCGCCATTAGGGCTTGGGTCAGCCATACAGACTCGTCGACAAAGCGCACATCCAGCCGGGTTTGCCCGTCTTCGCTCTGGTAGATGATGAACTGTGAAGTGTTGCTGTCGGCACCATCCGTGCTCATAGCTAAAATCCTTCCTTGACCAGCAGCACCTTCTGCACGTCGCTCCATAGGTGGGCTTCAAGGTCGTTTAATGTAATCAGGGTCATTTTTTCTCGAAAAATCTTGAGCAACTATTCGGTCGCCTGCACCGCTGGCAGGCTAGAGATGGGGCAAGTGTACTGGATCAAAAACGTAAAGTCTGGGCTTGTAGACCGCTAAAAATCTGTTAAAAACCGGTCTCGAACGGCAAGAGAATGGTGGCCGGCGTGGGATTTCAGATCCTTAAAAAATCAATCAAACATTATGTTTCTTATAGATAAATTGATTGAAAACCAACCACAAATCATCATCATTTCTAATGTCCAAAAGGCCATTATCAGAGGCGCCTCTTCATGACCGTGTCCAAGACTCCTGCCGATAGAGAATCTCGACGACGCTCAACGCTTGAATACAAGACACTCATCGAAGCGGATGAGGCGCTGGTAGCGGTGGTTACAGAGCAGCTTGTATCGCCTCAGCGAGTAAAGGTAAGCCCGGATGATCTCGACTGCTCAGGCAATGTCTCGGAAAACATCTGAGCTTCCGATATTGGGCAGCAAGCCGCTGCCCAATTCAATTGTCCAACAGCCATCAGACAATTGGCCATCACGGATAACTAAACCCCTTAACCAACGTCAACTCCCCCACCGCCCGCATCGGCACCAGAAAAGTCTCCATCTTCTCGTTCGGCGTCCCCTCCTCCGTAATCACCGTCACCTGCGCCGTGGTCAGCGCCTGAACCGCCTCCTCCTGCCCCTCCTCATCACTCCGATACCCGCCCCCAAAGTAGTTCACATACACCAAATACTGCCCCTTGATCGGCGCCGGCATGGCGAAGATCTCCGGCCCATACCCCGTCGTCACGTCAACATCCAGCGCCGCACCATTGGGTGCAACCCGATCGCCGTACCAGATGTGCGCACCATCGGGCGTGATGAGGTGCAGGTCCAGATCCGTACCATCGCTGTCCCAGGCCAACAGCACCCGCAACTTGGCCGGCGTAGCCCCACCACTGGCATTAAGAAACTGCGTCCGAGACCGTTGCTGTCCATCGGCACTACGCACTTCAACGCTGTTGCTGCCATTGGGAAACGAGAACGGTCGATCAAAGCGCCCGGCCGGATCAATCTTCAGCGGCATGCTGACGCCGTTGACGATCAACCTGCCGGGCTGACCTGACTTGGGCGCAGCTTTGATCTGGCCGGTAATCCGTGCAGTGTTGGCCTGTCCCACCGGGGTATTCACCGAAGAGGCCGGGTAATTAACCATCTGGCGAAAGTTTTCACCTTCCCCCTCAGCCGCGCCGGTGCGCCAACCGCCAACGGGCGTATCGAGTTTCACGCCGCTCTCAGCCGCAAACACCGTCGGCAATACACAAAAAGAACAAAGGAACAGGAGGACCTGTGGATAACGGAGTTTCATGGCCTATTCCAGCAAGAGGTGGCGGGCGAGCCCTTCGATGTAGGTTTCATCCTGGCCGTTGGGATGTGCTTCGAAGGCCAGGTGCAGGTATTCGTGGGTCAGGTCGAGGCGGTCTTGCAGTGACAGCACGCCGCGCACGTAGATGCGTTGACGTTCGCGGTCGACGTAGGGGCGGCCGAAGACCAGGCGGCAGACGGCGAAGGTGCTGACGTCGTTGTAGCCGACCTCGCTTTCCAACCGCAAACGCCAACCGCGGCGTTGCTTTTGTAGCCAGTCTTGCGCGGCGGGCAGTGCTTCGCAGGAGGCGACGGGATTGTCCCAGCGGCTGAGGCTGGCGCGTGGGTAGGCGTGCACCAGGATGGCGTCGTAGCGCTGGCCGGCGTTGGCTTGTTCGACGGCTTGCTGCCAGGAGAGTTTGTCCGGGCCGGGTTGGTCGGAGTGGTAGGTGACGGTGCTGCCGGCCATGACGAGGTCGCTGGTCCAGGCGGCGATGTAGCGTGATTCAGCGGTGGCTGGGCGTGGGGCGACGCGTTGACGGTTGCTGCTGTCGTCGATGCTCAGACAGTCGCCATTGCGGGTGGCGTTTTGCAGCAGATAAGTGCGGATGGCGACGGCCAGGGCTTTGGCGGCTTCAGCGGGTTCGGGTTTGGCTTCGCGCTGGAGGACACGGGCGACGTATTCTTCGCGGTCCAGACGGGCGATCAGTTTGTCCTTAAGCAAAAACAGTTCGCCATCGCTGTGGATATCCAGCTGATTGCCATTGGCGAACTCGACGCGATAGTCGCCCTGCAGAGGCCCGGAAGAAACAACCCGATCCCCCGCAAGAACACGCCCGATCGGATAACGGGAAAACAGACCGACCTCGACACATCGTCCCGCGTCCACGGGCCAATCCACCGGCAACACCGAAGCCAACGCAGCACCGTAATGACGAAGCACCATCTGACTGGTCCCGCGCCCGCCCGCCCAGATCGGTGTGCCGTCCGCCATCCAACCCGCAAACCCGCCCTGACGCGACGCAGGATCCTGATCGCCCAACCAGCTCCAGGTTTTCACCCGCAACCGGCCACCGAGTTCGCCCACGACATTGCCGTCGGCGGCGCTCAACACCACATCGAGCAACACCCGGCGCGCCTGATCCTGCGCCGGCATCACGGCCAGCACTTTCAGCAATTGCGCCACCGACACTCGCGTAGAAGGCTGCATCGAAGGCAAGTTCTGCAACCATTCCGGCGCCTGCCGTGCCTGCCAATACTCCCGCCAGCCAGCCTCAGAAATACCCAGCCGCGCAGGTTCGAAATACAACCCGCACGACTTCATCAACGCCTGATCGCGCTCGATCTTGCCGCCCGCCGTGCAGCAATAAACTTCCTCTTTCGACTGCCCGCGACACTCGTAAGCCGGCTCGCGGGCGCCGGTATCCACCAGCCAGCCGTACACAAACAACTTCCACAAACTGCCCAACGGCGCCTGCAAATCACTGGACAATGGCTCGCGTGAAATCACCTGTGTCTGGCTCAACGAAATCAACTCGCCCTTGAAACCCAGGCGCAGCGGCTCCTCCTGCGCTGTCGCCAGCGCAGGAATCAAACACAGCAGCCACCAGACCAGCGCTCGTGGCATGTCAGTTGACCGTGACCTGGCCGAGGGCGGGTTTCTGTTCCTGAGCCTGGTGCTGCGGCGCGTAGACCTGAGTGAAACGCACCGGCGGCAGGTTGAATTGGCCTTTCTGCGAGAAGCGCACCAGATGACGCAGGCGCAGTTCGCCGCTCAAGGCATCGACCGGAATCGCGTAAGCCATCTGGCCCGGTTCGAAACGCGCTTTCTCCAGCGCGGTCGGCTCAGTACCGGCCTTGCCCATCAACTTGATGCCCCACGTGGTGCGTTCGACATCGGCGCCCGGCGGCAGCGGCACTTCGAGCATGCCGTAGCGCAGCGGTTTCGCGGCTTTGCTGGTGATGATCACTTCGTCCAGGTACAGGCTGTCGCTGGACAACGGCTTGCTGCCTATCGCTTCCAGCTTGAAGGTGAAGGCTTCGTCACCCGGCACCAGACGCGACAGGCGACGGGTGATGGTCACCGCCATCGGATCAACCAATGGCTGCCGGGTCTGGAAGCTCAACGCGGCGCGCAACGGACGTTCCTGCGTCCCGGCCAGCGACAACACGGCCGGCACCGCCGAAGCACCCTGCCACGTCCAGTACATTTCACCGGTGTCACCGTGTTGTTTTTTCCAGCCTTCACCTGGGGCCAGTGCGATAGTGGGCGATGCCTGCTCGATGCTGCGTTGCAACCAGGTCAGCGCCAGAGCGCGTTCCAGGGTCGATTGCTGTGGCAGCAAACGTTGCAACAACGCTTGCGCGTGAGCCTGATCGAAGGGTTGCAGCGACAGGTTCAAGGCTTCGGCAAACGGTTGGGAACTTACGGCCAGACGCTGTTGCGCATCCGGCAGTTGACGATTGAATACGTCAGGCAGCGTCACCTTCGATTGCTTCGCCAAAGAGGCAGTCAACACACGAGCAGCCGCCAGACCCAGCGCGGAATCTGGATCGCTCATGACGATGCTGTCTTCTCCATCCTCCATCAGGTTCGCCGCATTGCCCTCGCCCGCTTTCGCCAGGTCATCCATCAAGCCACTGAGCAAGGTGTTGACCGGCAATTGCATCTGCTTGGCGAACGACAGAATCAGCGCCCGCTGCAACAGCGGCGTGTTTTGCGCCTGCTTGGAATACACCTCCAGCACCCGCTGCCAATGCTCCGGCGGCAGGCTCAGTTCCAGTGCTTTGCTGGCATGCCAGTCGGCGTAATAGGCGTAGGCAGTGAGGAATGCATCCGGCTCGCCGTCCATGCCCCACCAAGTGAAACTCGCCGACGGCCCGGCCATTTGCACCAGGCGCAGACGGCTGTTTTGCATGATCAGGCGCAAGCGATCGCGGATCTGCGGGTTCGACGACAAGGTTGGATACGCAATGCTCAACGGCAGCAAACGGCTCGCGGTTTGTTCGACGCCGCCGTATGGATAGCTCAGCAGATCATCCAGCGCCGAACGGAACAGCGCTTGCGGACTGTCATCCAGACGCAGGCGAATATCCGTCGCGTCCGCCGGCAAGGTCAGCGGCATGTCACCACTGGCCACGTCCAGGCTTTGGCTTTGCGTGACCTGCCAGCCTTCGCCGGTCGCAGTCAGGCGCACGGCCAGGGCGTCGGCGGTTTTGCCGTCCTGCACCAGTTCGGCAGTCCACTCGCCGGAGGTCAACGCAAACGCCGGCAGCGCGATGTAGTTGATGCCATTGTTCAGCGTTACTGGAACGCGTTGTTCCGCTCCACCGTAATGAATCACCAGCTCGGCCTTGACCGGTTTTTCGGCCTGGCTGAACGCGAACACACCGAGATCCGGTTTGTCGCCATTGCGGAATTGGGTCGGACCGCTCCATTTCAGGTACAGCGGTTTCTCCGAGCGCAGGAATTGCTTCTTCTGCCCGACCTGGCCGTCATCGGCAATGGCCCGGGCTGTGATGCGCCAGCGGGTCAGCGAATCCGGCATCTTGAAGGTGAAGCGGATTTTGCCGTTGGCGTCGGTGATCAATTCCGGTTCCCACGCGGCGGTATCAACGTCTTCACGGCGCGGCCGCTCCAACACTTTCACGCCCCGCTCGCTGCGGTTGGCTTTGCCCGGTGCACCGGGGCTGCCCGGCAACGCAACGTCGTAGCTGATGAACGACAGACTGGCGCTGGTGCGCACATTGTTGCGACGCGGGTGGTAGAAGAACTGGTCGATGGTCGGCGCAACTTCCGGCTGCAGCGCGTAGACCATTTCATCGACCACGCTGACCGTCAGGTGTGCCGGAATTGGCTTGCCGGCGAACTGGGTGGTCAGGTCCACCGACACGGTATCGCCCGGCTGATACGCCTCTTTGTCCGTGACGATGGCCACGTCGATTTGCGGCGCAATCACCTTGATGCCAGCGTTCTGGAAACTGTACTGGCCGCCCTTGGTGTACAGCACCGAGAACGTCAGGTTCGGCGCGAAATTGTCCTTTACCGGAATCCGCGCGCGGTATTGGGTGTCGCTGAGTTTTTCCATCTTCAGCCAGTCGCCGCCCTTGGACAGCAACGCCGTGGACTCGACTTTGTCCCGTTCCAGAGACAGCAGCGCATCGCTGACCGGCTCGGGAAAAGTGATCAACGCCAGGGCTTCGTCGCCCGCCTTGTACTCCGGTTTGTCGAGGACGATTTCCACGGTGCCGGGCACGGCTTTGACGCCATCGCCGGTCACCGAATGGCCGGTGGCGCCGACGACGCGGCCATGGTCATCCTTCAACGTCAGGTTGTAGGTGCCCGGACGGTCGAAGGCCAAGGTGAAGCCTTTATCCGTCGCAGCGAGTTTGCCTTCGCCGGTGCTCTGATCCTCCAGACGCACCCAACCGTAACTGCCCGGCGTGACGGCTTTGGTCTGCTCGCTGCCACCTTCATTCAAATAGCTGAACGCAACCTTGTCGCCCACTGCGCTGAAGCGCTGCGGAGCGCTCAAGCGGAAACTCGCGGCGCCACGGTCGATGAGGATTTCCTTGGTGGTCTTGACCCGATACGCCGCGCCATCGCTGGCAAACACGGTGAGCATGTAGCGGCTCGGTTTCTCAGCGGCCGGCAGGTCGAGGGTCGCGCTGCCTTTGCTGTCGGTGGTCAGTTCGGTGCTGGTCAGCTCCACCGGGAATTGCCCGAGGTATTGCAGCTCGTTGTCGACCATCGACAGTTGCTGGGCGCGCAGGCTCAGGGTCAGTTTGGCATCGGCCACCGGCTTACCGTCCGGGTACAGCAGCACGAGGCTGCCCTTGACCGGTTCACCGGTGCGGTAATCCTGCTTGGCCAGGTTCAGCGAGATTTCGAAGTGCGGCTTGATGTATTCGGCAACACGGAAAGCGCTGCTGTAGGCCTGGTCCTTGTAGCTGAAACGCAGTTCATAACCGCCGGCCACGGCGTTGTCCGGCAACTGGAAGCGCCCTTGGGTGCCGGCCTTAGAGTCGAGTTTCAGCGCCAGCGATTGCAGCGCGGTGCCGGTGGCATCGAGCACGGTCACGTTGACGTCGGCAGCGGTCGGCAACACCGAATCCCGGGCGTTCTTGAACTCGCGACCGACGATTTTCAGCGACACCCAATCCCCCGGCCGATACAGCGGCCGGTCGGTGAAGGCATAAAGTTTGGTGTCGTAGATTTCGCTGTCGTAATAGAAGTTCTCGGAGACAAACACCCCGCCCTCTTCGTCCTCGCCAATCACAAACGAACGCTCGGGGCTGACGTGTTTCAGGCGCAGCAAACCATCGGCATCGGTGGCGCCGCTGCTCATCACGCCCAGGCCATCGGTCCACAACACATTGACCTTCGGCACCGAACTGCCCTCGTGCTTGCGCGCAGCCCAGACCACCAATTCATCGCCGGCAATCTTGCTCACGGCGACGGTGTTGGAAACGAAGACCATGGTGGTCGCGCGGTACTTGCCGATCAGCGCTTCCACCAGATAAAGACCGGGTTTGAGGTTGCCCAACGGGATGTACACGTTACCCGGCGCAACGCTGACGAACTCGCTCGACGAACCGGCCAGGTTCACACCGGTAGGCGGCTGGATCGGTTTGGCTTGCCACAGCGGATAACGGAACTGACTGACCACCGGCAAACCCGGAATCAGCGCGAATTGCGGCTGAGCGTCGTAAGGCGTTGGCGCGGCAATCGCGCTGCCCATCTTCAGTTCCGGCACTTCCTCGGTGACTTGTTTACGCGATTCGTAGGAAAACGCCCGCTGCATCACCCGACGGGATTTGCGATACCAGTTGTCCCACAGGTACGCGAGGGTATTCGACAGGCCTTCGCCCTTGAACTGGCCATCGCTGACCACGCGGTGCAGGTTCTTCTGGCGCTTGAGGAAATCCAGCGGTTTGTCGATGCGATACACGCGAATGTCTGCGCCGCCGTAAGGCTCCATGCGGAACCGACGGTAATCGCGGCCCGGCGCTTCGAGGCGCACCATCGCCTGCTCGTCGGCGGCGAAACTGCTGTCGGCCAGCAGGAAAAAGCTTTCACCGGCCACCGGTGTGTAGCCGCTCGGCTCGACGGTGTCTTCGGCGTTGACCGCCGAAAACGGCAGCACCAAAACCAACAGCAGAGGCAGAAAACGCAACATGCGGGCACCGATCATTGGGAGAGAAAGTTCAGTCGATAGACGCCGATGAAGTTGGGGTTGGCTGCGTCGGGTATCCATCGGGTGTCCTTCCATGTCATGAGTTGCTGCAGGCTCGCGGAACGCATGCCGTTGTCAGTGGGGGTGGTGGTGCCGGTGTGATAGGCAATGAAGCGGCCCATCCAGATCATCAGGTGCTGGTCGTCGCCCTGATCGAAAAACATCAGGTCGCCGGGCCGGGCTTGCGCCAGGTCGCGACCGATCAGATGGCTGTTGAACTGAATCAACTTGATCGCGTTGACGTAGGGCCCGACCTTGCCGCCGCCCTGCTGCCATTGCTGGGCGAGACCGCGTTGGGCCTCGCTCAATTGCAGTTCCGGCGGCAGGTAGCGGTTGGACAGGCCATTGCTGCGCAGCCATTTGTCGTCATGGACTTTCAGCGCTTCGTTGGCGGCGAACCGCACCAGCCCGGCGCAGTCCTGCTGATACCAGCGCGGGCTCGGGCCTTGAGTCAGTTGTTCCTGGGCGATGCGCACGAACCAGGCGCGGAACACCTGGGATTGCTGCGGATCCAGCGCTGCGGCTTCACCGGCAAATGCGCGGCTGCCCAGCAACATCGCCAGCAGGCCGAGGCCTCGGATAAGAGCGGTCACAGAGCTTTCCATTCCAGCGGCAGCCACTGCCAATGGCCGTCCGGCTCGCTGCCTTCGGGCAAGGTCAGGGCGTATTTGCCATAACCGCCGAGCTTGCGCAGTTTCGGGATCAGGTAGGTCTGCGCGGCGTTGTAGAACACCGGTTCCATGTCCTGCGGCAGGCTGTCGAGGGTTTCCTGTTGCATCAGTTGCGCCATGGAGTCCGGGCCGAAGTAGACCGGCATCAGCAGGTCTTTCGGCACCACGTCGGCCATCGGCGGGAAGCGTTTGTCGAGGGTGCCGAGGGCCTTGTCCACGAGTTTGTCGTCGAGGGAGAACAGCAGCGTCGAACCGTGACGCGCCAGGCTGACTTTCATGAACGCCTTGCCGGTGATTGCATCCGGGTTCTCGGCGTCCTTGGCTTTGTAGGGACCGAAGTTGGAACTGACCTGGCGCTGCCACTGATGGCTTTGGCCTTCCTGTTTCTCGACCACCGGGAACGCGTGTTCTTCGACGTTGCCTTCATAGGCGCCAACCATCGAGCCGAACAGGCTGCCCAGGTCGCCGTCGAGCTTGGCGCTGTCATCATCGTTCAGGCTGGCCACCAGCAACGGCGTGTACAACCGCGAATCGGCGTACCAGCACAGCCCGGCGGCACCGGCCATGTGTTCGGTCAACGCCTGAGCCACGGATTCTTCGGCACCGAGTTTCACCAGCAGCGGTTTCTGCTGTTCGGCGGCGAGCGGCAGGGCGACACAGGCGCTGGCGCCCATCGGCATGGCTTGCCAGATCGGCTTGAAATCGAAGTCCGGCTGGTCGTCCAGTTCGTCCATGGCGAGGAAGCTGTGCCAGCCCTTATCGTCCATGTCGAAGCGCAGGCCGGCAAAGTTCGGGATGAAACGCTGATAACCCATCGCCAGAACGCTGGAATTGACCGACAGACGTTGTTTCACTTCAGGTGCGCGCGGTGGCAGGCCGAAGGCTTCGGGGAACAGTTTCTGGCCGCCGAGCAGTGCTTCCAGCGATTGAGTCGAAACCATGCCGAGCTCATCGATCGGGCCATTACTGTTGTCGTACAGTTTCGAAGGATTGGACAGCACCACCAACTTGTCGCCATGAGAGGCAAACAGCAGCGCTTTGCTGTTGTTGTAAGTGAGCTGATACAGCGGCACCGTATCGCCGGCGACCTTGATGTCACCGAGTTGCGTCAGCTGCGAATCATCCAGCGCTACTTTCGCCAGTGGCTCCAGCACCTTGGCCAGACCACCGCGATCCATCACCAACAAAAAGTCTTTCAGCCGACCGTCCGCCCCACGCCACAACGCCACATCGGCTGGTTGATCGAAGAGCTGCTCGATCAAACTGTCCTGCAACTTCAGGTCATGCTCGTAAATGATCCGCCGCAGACTGCCGATCAAGCCAAGTCGATCCGCATGCGCTTCGTAATAGAAGACGAAATCTTCGGTCAGGGTTTCCTTGAGGAACGGCACCGCCAGCAAGTCCTTGGGCAATTGGCTCA
The DNA here is from genome assembly GCF_059695705.1 of Pseudomonas sp. LBUM1669. Lineage (NCBI taxonomy): Bacteria > Pseudomonadati > Pseudomonadota > Gammaproteobacteria > Pseudomonadales > Pseudomonadaceae > Pseudomonas > Pseudomonas sp. LBUM1669. Next base: position 5,637,046 of record NZ_CP166784.1, read on the forward strand.
AGGAGTGGGTTTCGAGCAGACCGTCCGGGCGGCTCATGCCCAGTTTGTCGCTGGCCAACTCCGCTGGTGGCGTCTTGGGTTTGTGCATGAACCAGCCCAACCCGGCCGCAACACCGGCAACGAGGCACAGCCCGATCAGCACAGCCGGCCAGCGGCGTGAAGGTTTGGCGGCCGGTGTCTCAGCGGCAGGAGAAACAGTGTTATCGCTCATGTTCACGCTCATGTTCCCAAAGCTCAGCAATTCATCCGTGGAGCGGGATGCTTAATAGTTGAAAGTCTTGACCAGCAGCAGGTCACCGATGGCCCGCAGGGGCACGATGAAGGTCTCGCGTTTTTCGTCGACGGTGTTTTCGTTGAGCACCAGGTTGATCTGCGAGGTGATCACCTCGTTCTGGTTGCTGGTCTCCTCGAAGTTATAGCCGCCGCTGCCGAAGTTGCCCCAATAGTTCACGTAAACCAGATAGGTGCCATGCATCGGCGCGGTCATGGTGAACATTTCCGGGCCGGGGCCATCGACGCCGTCCGGGTCCAGCCCGCCGCCGTTGCTCATCGCGGGGCGAGCCCAGAACGCATGCTGGCCGTCGGGGGTCACGATATGCAGATCGAGTTCGGCTTTCGGGTCATCCCAACCCAGCACCACGCGAATCCGAGACGGGGTACGCAGGTTGTTGGCCTCATAGAATTGAACGCGCTTGAGGGATTTGCCTTCAGCACTGCGTACTTCGACGCTGTTGGAACCGGCGCCAAACGCATACGGCCGGGCGAAACGCCCTTGATCGTCGGTGTACAGGTTCAGGGGGTTGCCGTTGACGGCCAGGGTGTGCGGCCCGCGTTGTGTACCAATGGCCTTGAGCTGGCCCTGGATCATCGTGCGATTGCGCTGCACGCCCCGGTCGATGGGCGGCGTCGGGTAGGCGACTTGAGGGTTTTCGCTGCGATCGAGGAGGCCGTTGTAGCGCCAGCCGCCGACCGGTTCCGACAACTCAGCCGTCGGCTCGGCCCAGGCAGCGGTCGCGCAGACCCACCCCATCAGCACCAGAAGAAATGAACGCATGTGACGCCTCCTGCCATGCATAACGAAACCTTGCACCCGATCCTCGGCGCGTTACAGATCCTAAAACTGCGTTTCGTCAGAAAGACCCGTGACTGTTGGGTCGTAGAAGGCGCGAAGGTTAGCCATTTGGCGGTTTTTTAACAATCGGATACATCTATATTTGCGGTAGGAATCACGCACATTTGAGTCCGTGAGCCGAAAAGGGAGGTTATTCGGCTCACGAAATGAGCCGAATAATCCCCATCACTCCCGGAAGCGACATTCCTTTGTGGCGAGGGAGCTTGCTCCCGCTCGGCTGCGCAGCAGTCGTAAATTGCTGAATGCGGTATTCCTGAAAACCCTGGGTGAATGGTTTTGGGGCCGCTGCGCGGCCCAACGGGGGCAAGCCCCCTCGCCACAGGGGGCGCATTTAGTCCCGGACACATTGGCCGAAACACCCCGCTCATTTGCCCATAACCCCCATGTCTGCTAGTGTCGCGCCGGTTTAACGTCAACCGGAAATAGCCGCCATGGCCCGCAAAAAAGCTGCACTGGATTTCGAACAATCCCTCGCTGACCTGCAAACGCTGGTGGAGCGACTGGAGAACGGCGAATTGTCGCTGGAAGACTCGCTGACGGCTTTCGAGCAGGGCATCGGTCTGACCCGCGATTGCCAGGCGGCGCTGGCTCAGGCCGAGCAAAAGGTTCAAGTGCTGCTCGAGCGTGATGGCGAGCTGGCCGAGGAACCCTTCGACGCGGATCAGCCAGAATGATTGCAGCGTATTCGGCGACCAGCCAGGCTCGCGTGAACGTGGCACTGGAAACCCTGTTCAACCCGCCGAGCCCTGAGCTCGCGCGCCTGTACGAAGCCATGCGCTACAGCGTGATGAATGGCGGCAAACGGGTCCGTCCGCTGCTGGCCTACGCCGCGTGCGAAGCGCTCGGTGGCAAGGCCGAGCAAGCCAACGGCGCGGCGTGCGCGGTGGAGCTGATTCACGCGTATTCACTGGTGCATGACGATTTGCCAGCCATGGACGACGACGATCTGCGTCGAGGCCAGCCGACCACTCACAAAAAATTCGATGAAGCCTGCGCGATCCTGGCCGGTGACGGCTTGCAGAGCCTGGCGTTCAGTGCCCTGCTCGATCCACGCCTGAGCACGTCGGACTCCGAAATCCGCTTGCAGATGGTCAGCGCCCTGGCGTTGGCGGCAGGCCCGGCCGGCATGGTCGGCGGCCAAGCCATCGACCTCGGCTCGGTCGGCCTGAAACTTGACCAAAAAGCCCTCGAAACCATGCACCGGCACAAGACCGGGGCGTTGATCGAAGTCAGCGTCAAACTCGGCGCCCTGGCCAGCGGCCGCGCCGAGAAGGACGAACTGAAGTCGTTGCAGACTTATGCACAGGCCATCGGCCTGGCGTTCCAGGTGCAGGACGACATTCTCGACGTCGAAAGCGATACCGAAACCCTAGGCAAACGCCAGGGCGCCGACATCGCGCGCGACAAGCCGACCTACCCGGCCCTGCTCGGCCTCGACGCCGCCAAGGCCTACGCTCTGGAACTGCGCGATCAGGCCCTGCACGCGCTGCGACCGTTTGACGCGGCTGCCGAGCCGTTGCGCGATCTGGCCCGCTACATCGTCGAACGGCGCAGCTGACGGCGTATCCGCCAAGTTAAAACCAACGCGTGGGCAGGGGGCGATGCATCAGGTAAACTGCCGCATCTTTTATACCTATAACGATTCGCCTGATGCCCACGACGTTTCATGAGATTCCCCGCAAGCGCCCGACCACGCCCCTGCTCGACCGTGCCAACACGCCGGACGGCCTGCGCCGGTTAGGCGAAGCCGAGCTGGAAACCCTGGCCGATGAGTTGCGCCTGGAATTGCTCTACACGGTCGGTCAGACCGGCGGGCATTTCGGTGCCGGCCTGGGCGTCATCGAGCTGACCATCGCGTTGCATTACGTCTTCGACACCCCGGACGACCGGCTGGTGTGGGACGTGGGTCATCAGGCCTATCCGCACAAAATCCTCACCGGCCGGCGCGAGCGCATGGCCACCCTGCGCCAGAAGGACGGCGTCGCCGCCTTCCCGCGTCGTTCCGAGAGCGAGTACGACACCTTTGGCGTCGGCCACTCCAGCACCTCGATCAGCGCAGCGCTGGGCATGGCGATTGCCGCCCGCCTGCAGAACAGTGATCGCAAGGCCATTGCCGTGATCGGCGACGGCGCATTGACCGCGGGCATGGCCTTCGAGGCGCTGAACCATGCGCCGGAAGTCAACGCCAACATGCTGGTGATCCTCAACGACAACGACATGTCGATCTCGCGCAACGTCGGTGGACTGTCGAATTACCTCGCGAAGATCCTTTCCAGCCGCACTTACGCAAGCATGCGTGAAGGCAGCAAAAAGGTCCTGTCGCGCCTGCCCGGCGCCTGGGAAATCGCCCGTCGCACCGAAGAATATGCCAAAGGCATGCTGGTTCCCGGCACGCTGTTTGAAGAGCTGGGCTGGAACTACATCGGCCCGATCGATGGCCACGACCTGCCGACCCTGATCGCCACCCTGCGCAACATGCGCGATCTCAAAGGCCCACAGTTCCTGCACGTCGTCACCAAGAAAGGCAAAGGCTTCGCCCCGGCGGAAGTCGACCCGATCGGTTACCACGCCATCACCAAGCTTGAACCCGTTGATGCCCCGGCCGCTGCGCCGAAGAAATCCGGCGGGCCGAAGTATTCCGGTGTGTTCGGCGAATGGCTGTGCGACATGGCCGCGTCCGACCCCCGCTTGGTGGGCATCACCCCGGCGATGAAAGAAGGCTCCGACCTGGTGGCGTTCAGCGAGCGTTTCCCGCTGCGCTACTTCGACGTGGCGATTGCCGAGCAACACGCCGTGACCCTCGCGGCCGGCATGGCCTGCGAAGGCGCGAAACCGGTGGTGGCGATCTATTCGACGTTCCTGCAACGCGGTTACGACCAGCTTGTGCATGATGTGGCGGTGCAAAACCTCGACGTGCTGTTCGCCATCGACCGCGCAGGTCTGGTGGGCGAAGACGGCCCGACGCATGCGGGCAGTTTCGACCTGTCGTTCCTGCGTTGCATCCCCGGCATGCTGGTGATGACCCCGAGCGACGAAAACGAACTGCGCAAAATGCTCACCACCGGTCACCTGTTCAACGGCCCGGCGGCGGTGCGTTACCCGCGCGGCACTGGCCCGAATGCAACGATCGAGAAAGACCTGCAACCGATTGAAATCGGCAAAGGCGTGGTTCGTCGCCAGGGCAGCAAAGTCGCCCTGCTGGTGTTCGGTGTGCAACTGGCTGAGGCGCTGAAAGTCGCCGAGACGCTGGATGCGACCGTGGTCGACATGCGTTTCGTCAAACCGCTGGATGAAGGCCTGGTTCGCCAAATCGCCGACAGCCACGAATTGCTGGTGACGATCGAAGAGAACGCGATCATGGGCGGTGCCGGTGGCGCGGTCAGCGAGTTCCTGGCGCGTGAAAACATCCTCAAGTCGATGCTGCACCTGGGCTTGCCGGACAGTTACGTCGAGCATGCGAAACCTGCACAGATGCTGGCCGAGTGCGGGCTGGATGAGGCCGGGATCGAGGCTTCGGTTCGTGAGCGCCTGCAACTAATCAACATCTGAACAAATGTAAAACCCCTTGTGGGAGCGGGCTTGCTCGCGAATGCGGAGTATCAATCAGCATAAATGTTGACTGATGCACCGCATTCGCGAGCAAGCCCGCTCCCACATTGGTTTTCTGTACCTTTCAAAATTTGTGTTCGCTTAATAGCGCCCAACGGATTACCGATGAAACTCTCCCCCCTCGCCCTGACGCTGACCCTGCTGCCGGCCAGCCAGCTCCTGGCCGACACCTTCGAACGCGATCAAGCCCTGAAACTGCCCGAAATGCTGATCAGCGCCAACCGTCAGGTCGAAGCGCGCAACGACAGCAGCGCCGCCAACACCGTGTTCACCCGCGACGACATCGACCGCCTGCAACCGGGCAGCGTCACGGACTTGCTGAGTCGGGTACCCGGCGTGCAGGTCGTGCAAACCGGCGGGCGCGGCAGTCTGCCGGGGATTTACATTCGCGGGACCCAGTCGGCGCAGAGCCTAGTGCTGGTGGACGGCCAACGCATCGGCAACTCGACCTCCGGCGACAGCAACCTGCAACACATCAACATCGAGCAGGTCGAGCGCGTGGAAGTGCTGCGCGGCTCCCGCTCGGTGATTTATGGCAGTGATGCAATTGGCGGCGTTATTCAGATTTTCACTCGTCGCAGTGGCGAACCAGGCCTGCAGCCACGCTTGCACATGGGGTTTGGCAGTAATCAGGCCTGGGAGCGCAGCCTCGGATTATCCGGAGGCGATGGGAAGACCCGCTTCAACCTCGGTGCCAGCCTCGATGAAACCGCCGGGATCAACCGCACCCATGAGTCCTATCCCAGCGACGGCGATCATGACGAATACCGCAACAAATCGGTAAGTCTGAGCCTGAGCCATGCCCTCACCGACGACATCGAAATCGGCGCCAACCTGCTGGATAACCGCGGCAAAAGCGAGTTCGACAATCCGTTCGGGCGCTTCGACACGACGACCTTCGAATCGCTCCAGCAGCAGCCTTACAGCGACTTTGCCGTGAGCAGCATCAGCAGTTATGTCGATGCCCGGGTCAACGACCTCTGGAAAACCCGCGTCGAATTCGGTCACAGCGAAAACCGCGAGAAGACCCTCGACAAACTCAGCGATGAGCGCAGCGTGTTCAATACGTACCGTGACTCGGTGAACTGGCAGAACGACTTGACGCTCAATGAGCGCAACAGTCTGATTCTCGGCGGCGACTGGTATGAAGACCGGATCAACAGCAGCACCCCGTTCGACGAGGACAGCCGCTGGAACCGCGCGGCGTTTATCCAGCATCGCTACCAGGCTGACAGCTTCTCCACGGAACTGGGTTTGCGCCGGGACCAGAACCAGCAGTTTGGCGGTCAGAACAGCTGGAGCGGCACCTTCACCCTGCCGCTGAACCCGGACAACGACGTATTGCTGACCTACAGCGAAGGTTTCCGCGCACCGACCTTCAATGACTTGTACTACCCGGATTTCAGCAACCCGGACCTCAAACCCGAAACCTCGAAAAGCTACGAGCTGCAATGGCGCAGTCAGTTGACCGAGAACAGTCGCCTCGAAACTTCGCTATACCGCACGGACCTTGAAGACGCGATTATTTTTGGCAGCAACTCACGGCCACAGAACGTGGCGTCGGCGCGGATCAACGGGTTCGAAGCGGCTCTGAAGCAGGAACTGTTCGGCTGGCAGAGCAACCTCGGCGTGGCGATCATCGACCCGAGGGATCGCGACAGCGGCCACACCCTGGCCCGTCGTGCGCGGCGGACCTTGAGCCTGGATCTGGATCGACAGTTCGACCGGCTCGGCCTCGGTGCCAGTTGGCAAGCGGTGAGCAGCAGCTATGACGACTTGAACAATCAACAGCCGTTGGGTGGATACGCCTTGTTGGGGGTGCGCAGCAGTTGGGAACTCAATCGTGAGATCAAGCTTGAGCTCAAGGTCGATAACCTGCTGGATAAAGGCTACAGCCGTGCGCTGTACAGCCATGATGGCAGCCAGTATGGGTATCGCGAGGAAGGTCGGGCTTGGATGTTTGGGGTGACCTGGACGCCGGAGCTCTGATCTGAAAAGTGAGGTGTTCTGGCGGGCCTCTTCGCGGGCAAGCCTCGCTCCTACAAGGATCACCCCGGACCTGTAGGAGCGAGGCTTGCCCGCGAAGCACACCTTCGTATCAGCGGACAGGCGCGATGACTTGGCACAACTTGGCCGTCGCCTCGATCATCTGCCCACTCGGCCGCTCCAGCCCCTTGTCCGTCACCAACAGCAACCGCCCCTGCGCCACCGCCGCCACCTGCGGCCAGGCTTTCCAAGCCTCCAGCTGTGCCTGATCACTGGCCAGAATCACCTCGGGATTACGCTGCAACACCGCCTCTACGCTGACCTGAGGCGCCGGCAATGTCAGGTCGGCGAACACATTGCGCGCCCCGCACACCTCAAGTGCATCACTGATGATCTGCCCGCCGCCAACGGTGTACAGCGGCCGATCCCACACCTGATAAAACACCCGCAACGGTTCAGCCCGGCGATAACGCTGGCGCAGCACCTCCAGGCGCTGGCGTAATTGCGCGGCCAAGGAAACGCCACGCTCAGGGCGACCGAGCTGGATGGCAATCGCTTCAATCTGCGCGGTCAGTTGGTTGAGGTTGTGAGGTTCGGCGACATACGTGGGGATGTTCAGGCGCTTGAGCTGCTCGCGCTGGGCCGGGCCAACGCTGCCGGGCCAGAGCAACAGCAAATCGGGTTTCAGGCTAAGCAGTTGTTCCATGTCCAACTGGCCATAGCGGCCAACGGAAGGAAGGTCTTTGAGCTCAGCGGGACGATTGCCTGCATCCAGCACGCCGACCAGAAGGTCCGCGGAGCCCAGTTCGACAACGATTTCAGACAGAGACGGCGCGAGACTGACAACGCGCTCAACAGCGGAGGCCATGCCGCTGCCGGCCAGCAGCATCAGCGCCAGCCAGAAGCGAAACATCAGCCGAGTTGACGCGGGATACGGTAGAGGTAGAACAGCACCGTGGTCGACAGCGCCAGCAGCACCAACGGCACCGCTTCAAGGCCGACGAACACCGCCAGTGCGCCGATCCAGGCCGGCAGGCCGGCAGCCAGGAATGCCATGCGGCGCTTGGCGGCCAGGGTGATCCAGGCGGCAGGTTCTTCAGGGGTGTCGAGGGCTTTTTGGGTGGCGATCAGCGCGTGTTTATAGCCACCAAAAAACTTTAGGCTGACAAACATCGAGGCGACACCGGCGATGAACAACGGCATCGCCAGCACCGGCAGGATAGCTTCGCCCTGGCCGAACACACCATTGATCACGAACAGCGGCAGCAAGGCCAGGGCCAGGTATTGCCACCAGCTGAAGGACAATCGTCGCCGCACTTGACCACGCGTCACGCCCGGTCTGCCTCGCCCTGATGCTCGTTGCCCATCATGTGGTCGAGCTTGCTGGCCTTGGTGGCCAGGTAGAGTTTGTTGTGTGGGTTATGCCCGGTGTGCAGCGGCACGCGCTCGGCGACCACAATGCCCATGTCGGTCAGGGCTTTGACCTTGCGCGGATTGTTGGTCATCAGGCGCAGGGATTTCACGCCCAAGTGCTGCAGCATCGGCAGGCACATGGCGTAGTCACGCTGGTCGGCGGCGAAGCCCAGACGCTCGTTGGCTTCAACGGTGTCGGCACCGCCATCCTGCAATTCATAAGCGCGGATTTTGTTCAGCAGGCCAATGCCACGGCCTTCCTGACGCAGGTAAAGCAACACGCCACGGCCTTCACGGGCGATGGCCTGCAAGGCGGCCTCAAGTTGCGAGCCGCAGTCGCAACGCTGGCTGAACAAGGCATCGCCAGTCAGGCATTCGGAGTGCAACCGGCCGAGTACCGGGGCACCGTCATCGAACTCACCCAGGCTCAGCACCACGTGCTCGCGCCCGTTCTCTTCATCGAGAAAGCCGTGCATGGTGAATTGCGCAAAAGGCGTTGGCAGCTTGGAAGCGGCGACAAAAACGACAGGCACCTGTGTGCTCCTGATCAATAAGTACTGGAGATTCGCAGAGGCGGCATTGTAACAGCAGGTTCCTACAGACGCTTAGGCTGAATTATGGGGCATAACGATCAAAAAGTTAGATCTCAGGCCCAGCATCAACCCCTGTGGGAGCGGGCTTGCTCGCGAATGCGGACTGTCAGTTGACTGAAATGTTGACTGAACTACCGTTTTCGCGAGCAAGCCCGCTCCCACATTAACCGTGTTCAGTTTGAGTTGAATGGATACGGTTGTTTCCAGCGTTCGAAGATCGGTTTCAACCGGCCGCTTTTCACCAGCAACGCCATGCGCTCATCGAACAGCGCCATTAAGGTGCGAGCCTTGGGCGTATCGGAGAAGCACAGGTACAGCGGCAATTCGGCGATGTGAGTGCGACGAAACTGCGCGGGGTCCTTGGCCCACTTGAGGATATAGTCGACTTCGGTCAGCGCATCGATGTAATAGTCGACGCGGTTGTGGGTCAGCATCGACAAAATCCCGGTGCGCCGGATGACTTCGTTATAGCGCTGCACGTTGGGCAGATAGTTCTGGTAGTCGTAGCCGCGGACCCAGGCCAGTCGATAGTTGCCAAGCGTCTCCGGGGTCGGTGCCGGATTGCTCGCCAGACCCAAGGCATAAATGTGATCGGTATCGAAATTCCAGCGCGGATACAGCACATCGCTGTTCTCGTCGCGGTAAGAGCCGACACAGGCGTCCACTTCGCGGCGCTGGGCCAGGCCCACGGAGCGCGTGTAAGGCTCGGTGCGGATGTCCAGTTTGACGCCGGCCGGCTCGAACACTTCGCGCAGCAAGTCCCAGCCCAGGCCATGACCGTCAGCGGCGGTGTAGTCTTCCCAGTCTTCGCTGGCCAGGTGGATCACGGACGGCGTCATCGCGGCATCGCCCGCCTGGGCGAACGAGCAAAACGTGGCGAACATCATCACAGCCAACGAGTGCCGAGCCATCCCTAATCCCCTGTCTCGCCCGTCAGGCGAAAATCCACACCAGCCCTTGCATCGCCAACCACGCAAACACGCCTGCCAATACGTCATCGAGCATGATTCCGACGCCACCGTGCACATGCCGGTCGATCCAGTGAATCGGCCAGGGCTTGAGAATGTCGAAGAAGCGGAACACCAAGAACCCCGCCAACAACCAGTACCAGCCTTCCGGCACCAGCCACAGGGTGATCCACATCCCGACCATTTCGTCCCAGACGATGCCTTCGTGGTCGTGTACCCGCAAATCGTCGGCGACCTTGCCGCACAGCCAGAAGCCGAACAGCATGGTGATGCCGAGCATCAGCCAGTAACCCCAATCGGGCAGCATCTGCCACAACGGGATAAAGGGTAGCGCAACCAACGAACCCCAGGTGCCCGGTGCTTTTGGCAAGGTGCCCGAGCCGAAGCCGAACGCCAGGAAGTGCCAGGGATTGCGCCAGACCGAAGGCGGTACGAATTCCGCCGGGACCTGTTTGGGATGATCTGTCACGGTGTCTCCCGAAAATGTTGATAGCCCCGGGTTTGCGGGGTGATGTCCTGTCCATCGGCGTTCAGCAGTACCACGCCCTGCCCGGTCACGACCCGCCCGACCACATGGATCGGCCAGCCGTCCGCCAGCAGCTGAGGCAATTCGACGGGCGGCAAGGTGAAAGCCAGCACGTAGTCGTCGCCACCGCTCAACGCAGCGTCTTCAGCGCCAGACTGACCGAGAAAGGTCACCAACGCCTGGGACAGGGGCAGCTTACTCCGCTCTACCTGAATACCGACCTTCGATGCGAGCGCCAGGTGCCCGCAATCGGCGAGCAAACCGTCAGAAATATCGAGTGCCGAAGAGGCTTTGCCGCGCAATGCCTGACCGAGGGCCAGTTGCGGTTGCGGCGACCAGTAATGACGCAGCAACGGATCGGCGACAGCTTCATCCGCAGCTCGTTGACCGAGCACCAGCGGCAAGGCGCCGGCGGCATTGCCCAACTCGCCACCGACACACAGCAAGTCGCCCGGTTGCGCGCCGCTGCGAATCAACGCCTGCCCGGTGGGCACACGCCCGAACACGGTCATGGTCAGGCTCAGCGGCCCGCGCGTGGTATCGCCGCCCACCAACGCCACGCCACAGCTCTGCGCCATGAGGTTCAAACCACGGGCGTAGGCGTCCAGCCAATCGGCGGTCACCGTCGGCAAAGTCAGAGCAAGGGTAAAGGCAACGGGAGTGGCGCCCATGGCAGCCAGATCGCTGACGGCCACAGCCAGCGAGCGCTGACCGAGCAGAAAAGGGTCGCAAGGCTCTGCGAAATGCACGCCGGCAACCAGCGTGTCGGTGGAAATGGCCAACTGCTCCCCGGGAGGAACAGCCAGCAAGGCGCAGTCATCGCCGATCCCGAGGGAAACGCCCTCGCCGCCTTGCGCACAGGGCGCGGCGGCGAAGAAATTGCGGATCAGCTCAAACTCACCCATCGCAGATTCAAACGCCGATCAGCGCTTGAACGCCTTCACTTCAGCTTCACGCAGACGCGGGGCCAGCTTGTCGAGTACACCGTTGACGAATTTGTGGCCGTCGGTGGAACCGAAGACTTTCGCCAGTTCGATACCTTCGTTGATCACAACGCGGTACGGCACATCGACGCGCTTGATCAGCTCCCAGGTCGACAGGCGCAGAACGGCCAGTTCAACCGGGTCCAGCTCTTCGATCGTGATGTCCAGGCATGGCGCCAGAGCAGTATCGATTTCGGTGCGGTGCGCCGGAACGCCGTGCAGGATGTCGTGGAAGTAAGCGGCATCGACATCGCTGAAATCGTTATCGACCCGAAACTGCGCTTCGATCTCGTTCAGCGACTGCTTGGCCATGTGCCATTGGTACAGCGCCTGAGTCGCGAGCTGACGGGCTTCGCGACGCTTGACGCTTTTCGATGGCTTACCGGCATCCGCAGGCTTTGGATCGCGCGGGTTGAAACGATCACTTTCGTCGCTAATCACTTGGCCTCCAACTGCGCCAGCAGGCTGACCATTTCCAGAGCGGACAGGGCAGCTTCGGCACCTTTGTTACCGGCCTTGGTGCCGGAACGTTCGATGGCTTGCTCGATGGAATCAACGGTCAGGACGCCGAAAGCGACCGGAACGCCGAACTCCATGGACACCTGGGCCAGGCCCTTGGTGCATTCGCCCGCCACGTATTCGAAGTGCGGAGTACCGCCACGAATGACCGCGCCCAGGGCGATGATTGCCGCGTATTCGCCCTTCTGAGCGACTTTCTGCGCAACCAGCGGGATTTCGAAGGCGCCAGGCGCGCGGATGATGGTGATGTCGCTTTCGCTCACGCCGTGGCGAACCAGGGCATCAACTGCACCGCTGACCAGACTTTCAACGACGAAGCTGTTGAAACGGCCCACTACCAAAGCGTAGCGGCCTTTAGGGGCGATGAAGGTACCTTCGATGGTCTTCAGGGTCATTCGTTAGATCTCTTAAAGAGCCGGGACGCGTTTTCTACGCATCCCTCGGTGATGTGTTAGCCGCGAATCAAGGACTGGAAACAACCGGTCATTATTCGGAGGGCACGTATTCTACAACTTCCAGATCGAAACCGGATATCGCATTAAATTTCATTGGCGCAGACATCAAGCGCATTTTGCGCACGCCCAGGTCCCGAAGGATCTGCGAACCGGCACCCACGATGCTGTAGGTGGTCGGTTTTTTCACGACGGTCTGATCCGCGGTTTCACGGATGTGCGCCAGCAATACGTCGCCATCGAGCGGGTGACCGAGCAGCAGCACCACGCCGCTGCCCGCCTCGGCCACCGCAGCCATGGCAGCGCGCAGGCTCCAGCGGCCCGGTTGCTTGACCATCAACAAGTCGCGCAGCGGGTCCATGTTGTGCACACGAACCAGGGTCGGTTCTTCCGCGCACACGGTGCCCAGGGTCAGGGCCATGTGCACATCGCCTTCCACGGAATCACGATAGGTCACCAGGTTGAACTGGCCCAGTTCGCTGTCCAAAGGCTGCTCAGCAATCCGCTGAACGGTACGTTCGTGGATCATTCGGTAGTGAATCAGGTCGGCAATGGTGCCGATCTTGATGTTGTGTTCGGCCGCGAAAGCTTCGAGTTCGGTGCGACGGGACATGGTGCCGTCGTCGTTCATCACTTCGCAGATCACGCCGCTTGGCTCGAAACCGGCCATGCGCGCCAGGTCGCACGCCGCTTCGGTGTGGCCAGCGCGTGCCAGGGTGCCGCCGGCCTGGGCCATCAGCGGGAAAATGTGGCCGGGGCTGACGATGTCTTCCGCCTTCGCGTCTTTCGCCGCAGCCGCTTGCACGGTGCGCGCGCGGTCGGCAGCGGAGATACCGGTGGTCACGCCTTCAGCCGCTTCGATGGACACGGTGAACTTGGTGCCGAAGCCGGAACCGTTGCGCGGTGCCATCAAGGGCAGCTTGAGCAGCTCGCAGCGCTCGCGGCTCATCGGCATGCAGATCAGGCCACGGGCGTGCTTGGCCATGAAGTTGATGTGTTCGGCCTTGCAGCACTCGGCGGCCATGATCAGGTCGCCTTCGTTCTCGCGGTCTTCGTCATCCATGAGGATGACCATCTTGCCTTGGCGGATGTCTTCAACCAGTTCTTCGATGCTATTGAGCGCCACAAGGCACCCCCCTTCTTTCAAAATTGAGTTTCAGGAATTGAGGTAGCCGTTCTCGGCCAGAAAGCTTTCAGTGATGTTCCCGGATGTCGGCTCTGCGGCCTTGTCGCCCAGCAACAGGCGCTCCAGATAACGTGCCAGCAAGTCGACTTCTAGATTCACCCGGCGACCTGGCTGGTACGACGCCATGATGGTTTCGCTCAGGGTGTGGGGAATAATCGTCAGCATGAACTCGGCGCCATCGACCGCGTTCACGGTCAGGCTGGTGCCGTCGACAGTGATCGAGCCTTTATGGGCGATGTACTTGGCCAGTTCTTTCGGCGCGCGGATGCGAAATTCCACGGCGCGAGCATTCTCGGTACGGGCAACCACCTCGCCCACACCATCGACGTGACCGCTGACCAAGTGCCCGCCGAGGCGAGTGGTCGGGGTCAGGGCTTTTTCCAGGTTCACCGGGCTGCCGCTTTTCAGATCATTCATGGCGGTGCAGTCGAGGGTTTCGCGACTGACGTCCGCCGCAAAGCCGTTGCCCGGCAATTCAACCGCGGTCAGGCACACGCCGTTGACTGCAATGCTGTCGCCCAGTTTGACGTCGCTCAGGTCGAGCTTGCCGGTTTCTACGTGCACCCGTACATCTCCGCCTTTTGGGGTCAATGCACGAATACTGCCGATGGATTCGATGATGCCGGTAAACATGGAGTCCTCCTCGAGAACAGAGCCGTCGCGTGGCGCAGGCTGGGAATTATACGCTCGCCGCTGGCGCAGGAATGGCGATGACTCGCCAGTCATCGCCAACCGCGCGAATTTCGGTGATTTTGAGCTCAGGCGCGTCCTTCATTTGCGCCAGCGGCCAGTCCAGCAGCGGCCGTGCCGAGGAGCCGAGGAACTTGCCGGCGATGAAAATCTGGAATTCGTCCACCAGCCCTTGCTGAGCGAAAGCCCCGGCCAGACGCGGCCCCGCTTCGACCAGCACCTCGTTGACCCCGCGATTGGCCAGTTCGACCAGCAGTTTGCGCAGGTCGACCAAACCATCCTCGCCCGCCACGATCAAGCACTCCGGGCCATGGGCATATTGCTCTTCGATCGCCATGCACGTGGCGACCAACGCCGGGCCGGCCTTGAAGAACGGTGCATCCAGCGGCACCCGCAAACGGCCGTCGATCAATACGCGCAGCGGCGGACGGCTCATGGCCAGGGCCGTTTGCTCAGCGTCCAGTCCCAGTTCATCGGCACGCACGGTCAATCGGGCGTTGTCCGCCAGCACCGTGTCGGCGCCGGTCAGCACCACACTGGCCTGGGCGCGCAGGCGCTGTACCGCCGAACGTGCGGCGGGGCCGGTGATCCATTGGCTCTCGCCGCTTTCCATCGCCGTGCGACCGTCCAGGCTCATGGCCAGCTTGACCCGCACGAACGGCAAGCCGTGCTCCATGCGCTTGAGGAAGCCTTGATTGAGCTTGCGCGCCTCGCCCTCCAGCACGCCACTTTCGATGGCGATGCCGGCCTGGGCCAGGCGTTGCATGCCGCGACCGGCCACCGACGGATTCGGGTCCTGCATCGCCGCGACGACCCGTGCGAGGCCGGCATTCACCAGCGCATCGGCGCAAGGCGGCGTGTGGCCGTGGTGGCTGCACGGTTCGAGGGTCACGTACGCGGTGGCGCCTCGGGCCTTGTCACCTGCGGCACGCAGGGCGTGGACTTCAGCGTGGGGTTCGCCGGTACGCACATGCCAGCCTTCGCCGACAATCTGCCCGTCACGCACGATCACGCAGCCAACTCGCGGGTTGGGGTGAGTCGTGTAGTGCCCCTTGCGGGCCAGTTCCAGCGCGCGGGCCATGTAATGGGCGTCGAGGATGACTTGTTCTGGGGAGGTGGTCATTCTTTCATCGGCTCACGGGCCAGGCGATCGATCTCTTCGCGGAACTCATTGAGGTCCTGGAAGCGCCGATACACGGAGGCGAAACGAATGTAGGCGACTTCATCGAGCTTTTGCAGCTCGGCCATCACCAGTTCACCGACCACGAGGGACTTGACCTCGCGCTCGCCGGTGGCGCGCAGTTTGTGCTTGATGTGCACCAGCGACGATTCGAGGCGCTCGACACTCACCGGGCGCTTCTCCAGCGCACGCTGCATGCCGGCGCGAAGTTTTTCTTCGTCGAAGGGCTGACGGCTACCGTCGGTTTTGATCAGGCGCGGCAACACCAGTTCGGCCGTCTCGAACGTTGTGAAACGCTCGCCGCAGGCCAGGCATTCACGCCGGCGGCGCACCTGTTCGCCCTCGGCGACCAGACGCGAGTCGATGACCTTGGTGTCGTTGGCACCGCAGAAGGGACAGTGCATGGTGGCAGGCAACAAAAAAAGGGAGGGCCATGGTAGCGCATCCCCGCGGCAAGACAAGACATAGGGTTTGCGGTATACAGACTGGCTATAGAGCTTGATCCATGGATTTCACCTTGCTGGAGCCGCAAATGCACCTAAGACCGCTCGTATTGCTCAGTGTTTTCAGCCTGCTGGTGGCCTGCAGCAGCGATGCGCCCAAGCCCCAGCCGCCAGCGCCAGGGCCCGCCCCGCAAGCGGCACAGAAGAAAGCCAAGGAGTCCGCCAACCTCGGCCCGCTGCCTGCTTATCAGCGCGAATTGAGCGGCACCCTGCAAGGCGTGCCGGCCGGCGCTGAAGTCGAACTGGCGTTGCTAGTGATTGATGAAAAGGACCGCCCACAGCAATTGCTCGCCAGTTCCAGCCTGATCGGCACCAATCAGGTTCTGCCGTTTCACCTGCGCTTCAACCCGGAATCGTTCCCGGCCGGCGTTCGCGTTGAATTGCGCGGTCGCGCCAGCCAGTCGGGTCAGTTGATTTTGCACCTGCCTTCGCAGGTCATTACCCAGCCGACGACCCAGGTATTGGGTCAGCTGCAATTCGTCAAAGCGCCATGATTGCACCGCTCGACCTGCAACAGGCATTAAGTGAACTGCTCGGCGATGCGCAGCTTGTGCCGGTCACATTGCCCGATACCGAGCTGAGACTCTGGCTGATCGACGGCGACAATATGGACCGCGCCTTCAGCCCGGAAGAAACCCGACGGATTCTGCATGAACCGCCCTACTGGAGTTTCTGCTGGGCCAGCGGCCTGGCGGTCGCCCGCTATCTCGCCGCATTCCCTGAGTGGGTCAAAGGCAAACGGGTGCTGGATTTTGGCGCCGGTTCCGGGGTGGCAGGGATCGCGGCCGTCAAGGCCGGGGCGTTGGAAGTGGTGGCCTGTGACCTCGACCCGCTGGCGATTGCCGCGTGTCGGGCGAATGCTGAACTCAATGGCGTACACCTTGAATACTCGACAGACTTTTTCGCCGAGGTAGATCGGTTTGATCTGATTCTGGTGGCCGACGTGCTCTACGACCGGGCGAACCTGCCGTTGCTCGATGAGTTCTTGAGCCGTGGCAAGGAGGCGTTGGTGGCCGACTCGCGGGTGAGAGATTTTCGTCATCCGCTGTATCAACGCATCGAAATGCTGGAGGCGATGACCTTGCCGGATCTGGCCGAGCCTGAAGAGTTTCGGCATGTGAGCCTGTACCACGCGCGGCGCTCCTAGTAGCTTCGCTCCTACAGGTCCGCGCCGATTTGAAGAACGACGCCGGACCTGTAGGAGCGAGCGGTGCGGCGATCCGACTTGCCCGCGAAGGCGTCCGGTCAGGCAACACACCTATCAACCGCCTCCCCGCTTCCGGCCGCCCCCCATCAAGCCTTATAGTTGCCCCATTCACGCTTTTACGAGATCCCCCATGAGTCAGGAAACGCCGTACATCTTCGACGCCACGACTGCCGATTTCGACCAGTCGGTGATCGAGAACTCTTTCCACAAACCGGTGCTGGTGGATTTCTGGGCCGAATGGTGTGCGCCGTGCAAAGCGCTGATGCCGATGCTACAAACCATCGCCGAGAGCTACCAGGGCGAGTTGCTGCTGGCCAAGGTCAACTGCGACGTCGAGCCGGACATTGTTTCGCGTTTCGGCATTCGCAGCCTGCCGACCGTGGTGTTGTTCAAGGACGGTCAGCCGGTGGACGGTTTTGCCGGTGCACAGCCGGAATCCGCCGTACGGGCGCTGCTTGAGCCTCACGTGCAAATGCCGCCACCGGCTGCTGCCGACCCGTTCGAACAGGCTCAGGCACTGTTTGATGACAACCGCTTTGCCGACGCCGAAGCCACCCTCAAAGTGCTGCTGGGCGAAGACAACACCAATGCCAAGGCGCTGATCCTCTACGCCCGCTGCCTCACCGAACGGGGCGAACTGGGCGAAGCGCAAACCGTGCTCGACGCAGTGAAAAGCGATGAGCACAAAGCAGCGCTGGCTGGCGCCAAGGCGCAGATCCAGTTTCTTGGCCAGGCCAAGGATTTACCGGATGCCGCAGACCTGAAAGCGCGCCTGGCGAAAAATCCGCAGGACGATGAAGCGGTGTATCAACTGGCGATCCAGCAACTGGCTCGCCAGCAATACGACGCCGCGCTGGATGCGCTGCTGAAACTGTTCATCCGCAATCGCAGCTACAGCGAAGGCTTGCCGCACAAGACCTTGCTGCAGGTGTTCGAACTGCTGGGCAACGATCACCCGTTGGTGACCACCTACCGCCGCAAACTGTTCGCCGCGCTGTATTGACCGCAACCTTGTAGGAGCACGGCTTGCCGGCGAAGGCGTCCTTGAGATCGCCTTCGCGAGCCAGCTCTGCTCCTACAAATCTGGTTCGATCCAGCTGTAGAGCGGCGTATCCCCGCCGCTCACCACCTTCACATCGGCGCAATGGCGCAAGCGCACCAGCAGACGTTTTCCCGACGACGCGCTGCCGGTCAGTCCTTCCAACTGCTCCAGCAGATCCGGCCCGCTCAATTGCCCGGCCTTGCGCAACAGGTCTTTGGCAACCTGCCACAGCGCATCATCCTGATTCACCGGTTTAGCCGGCGCGACGCCGGCCTCAGGCTGGACCACCTGCAGCTGTGCGCCCAGGCGCACCCAGTCGCCGTCATCCATCTCCACCGTCAAATCCACCGGCCAGTTGCCGATGCTTCCGCGAATTCGCAACATATGTCTGCTCCTGCACATTTCTGACGTGCATGCTCCCATGTGACTTGCGCAACGCCAAGCAGGCGGTCAAACTCCCCGCACTTTCGTTATAAGATTACATAACAGACTCTTCATTTTACTTTCGGAGACCCGCCATGCGCCGTCTGCTGCTCGCTCTGCCGTTTGCCCTGTTGCCGCTGGCCGTCGCCCATGCTGCTGATCAACATAGCCACGACCATGAACACGGCAGCCTCAGCGCCCACGAACATGGCGTCGGTCGCCTGAATGCTGCGCTGGACGGTCAGACCCTGGAGCTGGAGCTGGAAAGCCCGGCGATGAACCTCGTGGGTTTCGAACACGCTGCCACCACTGACGCCGACAAGGCCAAAGTGGCCGCAGCTCGTGCGCAGCTTGAGAAACCACTGGCACTGTTCAACCTTCCGAAAGCCGCAGGTTGCGTAATGGCGACACAGGAACTGGAGAGCCCGCTGTTCGGTGACAAGCCAGACGCTGATCACGATGAAGAAGCCAAGGACGAACATCACCACGACCACAGCGAAATCCACGCCCACTATCAATTCACCTGCTCAGCCCCAGGCGCGCTGAAAACCCTGGACCTGGCAAATATTTTCAACACCTTCCCGGCCACCCAGAAGCTTCAGGTACAACTGATCAGCCCGAGCGGGCAGCAAGGGGTTGAAGTGACGGCCAAGGCTGCCGCCCTCAAGTTCTGATCCAGCCCCGCCCCTGTAGGAGCGAGGCTTGCACGCGAAGGCGTCGTTACAGTCGACATCTCTGTTGAACGTGATGACCTCTTCGCGGGCAAGCCTCGCTCCTACAGGGTTCACCACCAACCTGACCGGTTTCACATGACCCAAGCACTCATCGAACTGTCCGACCTGGGCTTCAGCTGGCCCGGCCATCCGCCGTTGCTGGACATCCCGGCGTTTCGTTTGGAACCCGGTGAAACCCTGTTCCTCAAAGGCCCCAGCGGCAGTGGCAAGACCACCCTGCTCGGCCTGCTCGGTGGTGTACAAAAGCCCGATCGCGGCAGCATTCGCTTGCTGGGCCAGGAACTGACCGAACTCGGCGCCGGTGCGCGTGACCGCTTCCGGGTCGATCACACCGGCTACATTTTCCAGCAGTTCAACTTGCTGCCGTTCCTCTCGGTGCGCGAGAACGTCGAATTGCCCTGCCACTTCTCCAGGTTGCGCGCCCAACGTGCGAAACAGCGCCACGGCAGCGTCGACCAGGCCGCCGCCACTTTGCTGGCTCACTTGGGCCTGAAGGATGAAAGCCTCCTCAGCCGTCGCGCCGATTCGCTGTCCATCGGCCAACAGCAACGGGTCGCTGCCGCACGCGCGTTAATTGGTCAGCCGGAACTGGTGATCGCCGACGAACCGACCTCGGCCCTGGACTACGACGCTCGGGAAAACTTCATTCGCCTGCTGTTCGCCGAATGCCGTGAGGCCGGTTCGAGCCTGTTGTTTGTCAGCCACGACCAAAGCCTCGCGCCGCTGTTCGATCGCCATCTGTCGCTGGCTGAACTCAATCGCGCCGCCACCCCGTTCGAGGTCTGAGATGTATTTGTTTCGTCTAGCCATGGCCAGCCTGGCTAACCGCCGCTTCACCGCGATCCTCACCGCGTTCGCCATCGCCCTCTCGGTCTGCCTGCTGCTGGCGGTGGAACGGGTGCGCACCGAAGCCAAGGCCAGTTTCGCCAGCACCATCAGCGGCACCGACCTGATCGTCGGCGCACGTTCCGGTTCGGTGAACCTGTTGCTGTACTCGGTGTTCCGTATCGGCAACGCCACCAACAACATCCGCTGGGACAGCTTCGAACACTTCGCCAACAACCCGAAAGTGAAGTGGGCGATCCCGATGTCCCTCGGCGATTCCCATCGTGGTTACCGCGTGATGGGCACCACCGAGGCGTACTTCGAGCACTACCAATATGGCCACCAGCAACACCTGGAAGTGGCCGACGGTCGCGCCTTCACCACCGACCCATTCGAAGTCGTGCTCGGCGCCGAAGTGGCCGACGCCCTGCACTACAAACTCGGCGACAAACTGGTGCTGGCCCACGGCGTGGCGGTGATCAGCCTGGTCAAGCACGACGACAAACCGTTCACCGTGGTCGGCATTCTCAAACGCACTGGCACCCCGGTGGACCGCACGCTGCACATCAGCCTCGGCGGTATGGAAGCGATCCACGTCGACTGGCACAACGGCGTGCCGGCCCAGGGCAAGGGCCGGATCAGTGCCGATCAGGCACGCAACATGGACCTGACGCCGCAAGCGATCACCGCGTTCATGCTGGGCCTCAACAGCAAGATTTCGACCTTCGCCGTGCAGCGCGAGATCAACGAATTCCGTGGCGAGCCGATGTTGGCGATCCTGCCCGGTGTGGCGCTGCAAGAGTTGTGGAGTTTGATGAGCACGGCGGAAAAAGCTTTGTTCGTGGTCTCGCTGTTTGTGGTGCTGACCGGGTTGATCGGCATGCTCACGGCGATTCTCACCAGCCTCAACGAACGACGCCGCGAGATGGCGATTCTGCGCTCGGTCGGCGCCCGGCCGTGGCACATCGCGACATTGCTGGTGCTGGAGGCGTTTGCCTTGGCGCTGTCCGGCGTGATTGCCGGGCTGGGTCTTTTGTATGTGGGCATCGCCCTGGCCCAAGGGTATGTGCAAGCCAATTACGGCTTGTATCTGCCGCTCGCCTGGCCCAGTGAATATGAATGGACGCTGCTCGGTGGCATCCTGATCGCCGCATTGCTGATGGGCAGCGTGCCGGCCTGGCGCGCGTATCGCCAATCCCTGGCCGATGGCCTGTCGATCCGACTATGAGGACGTTAATGATGCCCCGCGCTCTGCTTGCGCTGTTGATGCTTGTCGCCCTGCCGCTGTGGGCGGCCGAGCCGAAAGAGCTGACCTGGTCGGAAATGATCCCGCCGGACGCTGCACCGGAAGTGCCGAACATGACACCGCTGCACGACCTGTCGCAGATGAGCAGCGCCCTTGAGTCGGCGCCCGCCGCTAAACAAGACATGCCCAACGCGCCCGTGGTGAAAAACCTCGACGGGCAGAACATTCGCTTGCCGGGCTACATCGTGCCGCTGGAAGTAAGTGAAGAAGGTCGCACCACGGAGTTTTTGTTGGTGCCGTATTTCGGCGCCTGCATCCATGTGCCGCCACCGCCGTCGAACCAGATCGTGCATGTGAAAAGCGAAGTGGGCGTGAAACTGGATGAGCTGTATCAGCCGTACTGGATCGAGGGGGCGTTGCAGGTCAAAGCGTCGACCAGTGAGCTGGCGGATGCGGGTTATCAGATGGAGGCGGAGAAGATTTATGCGTATGAGCTGCCGGAGTGAATCCGGCAGTTTTGTTTTGACAGTGAGGGCCTCTTCGCGGGCAAGCCTCGCTCCTGCAGGTCATGCGTAGCCCCTGGTAGGAGCGAGGCTTGCCCGCGAAGAGGCCCTCAAAGGCTGCGCAAAAATCAGGCCCATCACTGTTTCATTGAGCTGAATCAAAAGACCGTATCAGACGCCTCCGTACCATTGGACATCGAATACTTTTAACGTCCTTTGGAGCACCCATGCACAAGTCCTTGCTCAGCGCTTCGCTGTTCGCCCTCGCGCTCGCAGCCCCGCTCGCCTACGCCCACGAAGCCGGCGACATCATCGTTCGTGCCGGTGCAATCACCGTCAACCCGAAAGCCGACAGCTCCAGCGTCAAGGTCGATCAAGGCCCGCTGGCCGGCGCAGACCTGGGTGGAAAGGCCACCATGAGCAGCGACACGCAGCTGGGTCTGAACTTCGCCTACATGATCGACAGCCACTGGGGGATCGAGCTGCTGGCCGCCTCGCCCTTCGAGCATGACGTGAAGATCAAAGGCACCGCCCTGGGCGCAGCCAACGGCAAACTCGGCACCCTGAAACACCTGCCGCCAACCTTGAGCGTTGTGTACTACCCGCTGGACGGGAAGTCCGCGTTCCAGCCGTATGTCGGCGCCGGCATCAACTACACCTGGATCTACGACGAGCACGTCGGCAGCGAAGCGCAGGCCAACGGCTTCAGTAATTTCAAGGCGGAAAGCTCTTGGGGCATGGCGTTTCAGGTCGGGGCTGACTACATGCTGACCGATAACGTGATGATCAACGCCCAAGTGCGCTACATCGACATCGACACCACGGCGACCGTGGAAAACAACGCGGTGGCTCCAGGCACTCGAGCCAAGGTCGATGTGGATGTTGATCCGTTCATCTACATGGTTGGCCTGGGTTACAAGTTCTAAGAACCGCAGCCGTAAGGGTGTAGGAGAACGAAAAAAGGCGCCTCGAAAGGCGCCTTTTTCATGACTGCGAAAATCTCAGCGTTCCAACAACCGCGCAAGCCCGACACTCATCGGTGTCTGCTCCGGAAAAGTAAAGCGCTCCAACAACCGCCGATTGTTCGCACGCGAGTGGCGGATGTCACCGGAGCGTGCCGGGCCATAACTCACCGGGGGCAATTGACCGACCACCACCTCCAGTGCTCCAAGCATTTGCTTGAGGGAAGTCGCCTGATTCCAGCCGACATTGACCGCGCCGACGTCGACCTGAGGTTGCTCGATGGCTTGCACCAGCAAGCCCACCAAGTCCTCGACGTAGACGAAATCGCGTGTCTGCTCGCCATCGCCAAACACGGTGATCGGCAGGCCCTTCTGCGCGCGCTCGCTGAAAATACTGATCACGCCGGAATACGGTGAGGACGGATCCTGGCGCGGGCCGAAAATGTTGAAGAAGCGGAAAATCACCGGCTCCAGGGCATGCTGGCGACGGTAGAAATCGAAGTAATACTCGCTGGCCAACTTGTCCGACGCATACGGCGTCAGCGGCGCCTTGGGCGTCTCTTCATCGATCGACTCACCTTCGCCATTGTTGCCGTAGACCGCGGCGCTGGAGGCGTACAGCACGCGCTTGACACCGGCCTGACGCATGGCTTCGCAGACATTCAGCGAACCGATGAAATTGCTCCGGTGGGTCTTCACCGGATCGTCCACCGAGGCCTGCACCGAGGCCACCGCCGCCAGATGCGCCACGGCGCTGCAACCGACCATGGCCTGGGCCACCAGCGCAGCATCGGCGACGTCGCCCACCATCAGTTCGACCCTGGGATTGTCCAGCGGCAGGTTACTGCGTTTGCCAGTGGACAGGTCATCGAGAATGCGCACCGAATGCCCCTTGGTGAGCAAGGCATCGGTCAGGTGCGAGCCGATGAAACCGGCGCCGCCGGTGATTAAAACAGGGCCGTCAGCCATGGCGATAAAACCTATCCAGTAAGCCCGGGAGTGCCGCGCGCCAGGCGCGGGGCTTGATCCCGAAAGTGTGCAGAATTTTCTTGCAGGCCAGCACCGCGTGTTGCGGCTCTTCGGCGGCGTCCGGGCGCGCGGCGTGAGCCTGGGCGGTCGGCGCTTCGATGGCCAGCGGGTGCAGGCTGCGGGCTTCGGTCAGGATCGCCTGACCCAGCGCCAGCGGCGTGGTCGCCTCATGCCCGGCGTAATGGTAGGTGCCCCACAGCGGCGCCGAGCAATCGAGTTGCTTGAGCACCGAAATGATCACCCGCGCCGCGTCGTCGACCGGTGTCGGGTTGCCCCGGCGGTCGTCGGCCATCAGCAATTCCTCCGGCTGTTCGGCGCGAGCGAGGAACCGCCCGAGGGTGCCGTCGGGGCTGTCATCGAGCAGCCAGCCGAATCGCAGCAGCACATGTTGCGGGCAGGTGGCGCGCACGCTTTGTTCGATCCGCCACAAGGCCTGACCGCGCAAGCCCAACGGCACCGGTTCGTCTTTTTCGCTGTAGGCGGTCGCCCGGGAACCGTCGAATACTCGATAGCTCGAAGGTTGCAGCAGCACGATGTTGTGGTGCTGGCACAGTTCGGCCAGACGCTCGACCGCCCGTTCCTGCCCGGCCAGACGCTGTTCACTCACTGTCTCCGCCTGAAACCAGTCGAAGTAGTAGGCGAGATTGATCAGCGCGTCCGGGCGGGTGTCGTCGAGCAGTTGCGTCAGGCTCGCGGCATCCCAGCCGTCTTGCGGTGGGCGGGGGGCGAGGAAACCGATGTCTTCCTCCGCACCGAGGCGAATCAGCGCCTGCCCAAGGGCATTTCCGCCGCCCAGTAACATAAGGCGCATTCGCATAGAGTCAGCAGGCCCAGTCTGATTGGAACGATGGCTTTATCGACAGCGCCCATGGGCGATGTCGTTGATAGTTGCCGGAATCGTTGCATTTTGCGGGTTTAGTGCGCAACCGTCATCCGTAAAGTGTAGATCTACGGGATTTGTAGTGCCTGTTTCGGCCCCTTAGCGGGCAAGCCCGCGATGAGGCCATGAGCAACAACACAAAATCATTGAGTACGCGGCTGCTCCGGCAGCAACACCGGCGAATTCTCCGGCGCCGGGCCCTCGTCTTCCGGTCCGCTCATCGCATGTTTCGGCATCAAAACCTGCTGTGGATAAGTCTGCGCGAAATGCACCCACGGGCTGTTATCCACAAGCTTCTTCAACCGCTGGTTAAACGCCCGGCTCACCGCATATTGTCCACCTGACACCGTGCGGAACTGCGCCGTCAGCACCACGCCGTTGAGGTCCATTTTGTCGACGCCAAACACATCCAGCGGCCCTTGCAGGTTGTACTTGAGAAATGCGTCCTCACGGATCGAATCCCCCGCCTCGCGAATCAACTCAATCGCTTTGTCGACATCGGTGTCGTAGGTGAACTGCACCGAGAAAAACGCATAAGCGAATTGCCGTGATTGGTTGGTCACCGCTTTGATCTGGCCGAACGGCACCGAGTGCACAAAGCCTTTGCCGTCACGCAGGCGCAAGGTGCGGATGGTCAGGCCCTCGACCGTACCGGCATGGCCGGAGTCGAGCACCACCCAGTCGCCGATCGACAGCGTGTCTTCGATGATGATGAACAACCCGGTGATCACGTCCTGCACCAATTGCTGCGAACCGAAACCGATGGCCAGGCCGACCACCCCGGCACCGGCCAGTAACGGCGCGACGTTGATCCCCAGATTGGCCATGGTGGTAATCGCACAGATCACCACCAGGATGATTTTGATCGCATTGCGCAGCAGCGGCAGGATCGTCTTGACCCGCGTACTCGGCTGCGTCGTGCGTTTGTTGACCGGTGGTTTCAGCGCTTCCTGGATCGCTGTATCCAGCACCACCCACAGCAACCAGGTCACCAGAAAGATCAGCCCCATGCTGCTCAACGACTCACTGATCGCCCGCCCTACCGAGTTTTGCTCGGCAAATTCGAACAGCGACACGCCCCATATCCGCCCAAGGATTTCGATGAAGGCAACGGCCATGATGATTCGCAGCAACGCATGCAGCAGACTGAGAAAACGCTCTTTGTAGGCGCTGCTGTGCTGGATCGCTGCGACTTGGCGTGACTTGAACATGTGCTGGAAAATCGTGCTGAGAAACACCGTGGCGATCAGCAGGATGGTGGTGAACAACGCACAGCGCAGGGCTTTCTGATTGTCATCGCCGACGCCGAGCAGGTTGATCGCCGAGACCATCACCATCAGCAGGATCGGCCAGTACCAGAGCCCGGAAAAGATCCGCAGGGATTCTTGCAGCGACGGCTGTTTGAGGCGCTGGGCCAGGGGGCGGTTACGGATCAGATGCGCCACTGGGCGCCTCAGTCGAATCACCAATAAGCCGAAGATGATCGAGACGAAAAAGCCGGTGAGCACAGCAGCGCTGCTGGTGATGTTGCCGCCCAGTTGCCGGGCGATCTGCGGGCTGGTCAACGCATCGCTGAGCGCGGCGAGGAAGCCGATCAGGAACAGCGGCCGGGGGCAGTAGTCGCGGATGATCTGCACCGCGGTGCGCTTGTGGCCGGTGTTGAACATGACGATGACGCAGAGCAGCATCGAGGTCGAGAAAATGCCGCTGCTGGTGGCGTAGGCGAAACACAGCGCCAGCGCACGGCCCACCGAGGCAGGCAGGAAATGGCTGACATAGAGGGTCAACGGCAGACAGATCAGGGCCGGTAGCGTGTAAGGCAACACATAGTTGAGTAAATCCTGGCTACGCTGACGGCTTCGCAGAAAGCGGCCCTGGTTCAAGCGTTTGGCGAGGATCCCGCCAAGCACGGTGAGCAAGGCAAAGCTGCCGAGCCAGACGCCGGACAACATCAGGAAGTCGCCAATCACGCTCCAGCCTGAACGGCTCGAGGGTCGATTGACCAGTTTGTCCACCTCATTCGCCGCCCGATCGGCCCGCAGGCGCCAGGCGTCGACCAGGTTTTCGTTGAGGTCGAGCTTGTCCTGAACGTCGTCGATGCTGGAGCTGATGGCCCCGAGCAGACCACCCTGCACCAGCGGTTCAGGCTTGGCAGGCTCCTCGGCAGCCGCGGGAACACCTGGCAGCGTGACGGCTTCCAACTCGTTGCTGCCAAGAAACAGCAACGCCCCCAGCAGTATCGCGGCCTTGAACTTGAGCAAAACGGGAAGCTCCTTGGGAAGGGTCTGTAAGGAACTGATCGGGAAATGGCGGGCAAGTTCGGTTTTGCCCGCGAGATAACCGTCAGCACATCCCCCTGTGGCGAGGGAGCTGGCTCCCGCTGGGGTGCGAAGCGCCCCCAAAAAAACCTGCAAACCTGGCTCTTCAGATACAGCGTGCGGTATAGCTTTGCGACTGCTGCGCAGCCGAGCGGGAGCAAGCTCCCTCGCCACGGGTTTCATTTCCCTGCGAGATATTTGACCTCAGCGCAAATATCAAATGCCCACCCCTCTATTTTTCCGCACAACCCAAACCCCGACACTGCGCTCCATCAATCAAACCCACCGGAGTTGCAGTCATGCCCATTGCCTTGCTCGCGCTGACCCTCAGCGCCTTCGCCATCGGGACGACCGAGTTCGTCATCGTTGGCCTGTTACCTACCATCGGCGCTGACCTCGGCGTCAGCCTGCCGTCCGCCGGCCTGCTGGTCAGCCTCTACGCCCTGGGTGTTGCCATCGGCGCCCCGGTGCTGACCGCCCTCACCGGCAAGGTCCCGCGTAAATTGCTGCTGTTGTCACTGATGGTGCTGTTCACCCTTGGCAATCTGCTGGCGTGGAAAGCCCCAAGCTATGAATCGCTGATCCTGGCGCGGATCGTCACCGGCCTCGCCCACGGGGTGTTTTTCTCGATTGGCTCAACCATCGCCACCAGCCTGGTGCCGAAGGAAAAAGCCGCCAGCGCGATCGCTATCATGTTCACCGGCCTGACCGTGGCGCTGGTCACCGGTGTGCCGCTGGGGACCTTCATCGGTCAGCATTTCGGCTGGCGTGAAACCTTCCTCGCCGTGTCCGCATTGGCTGTGATCGCCTTTATCGGCAGCCTGCTCTACGTGCCGAAAAACATCGCCCACAGCAAACCCGCTTCGCTCTTGCAGCAATTGCAGGTGCTCAAGCAGCCGCGCTTGCTGCTGGTGTACGCCATGACCGCAGTGGGTTACGGCGGTTCGTTTATCGCTTTCACCTTCCTGGCGCCGATTCTTCAGGACATTTCCGGCTTCAGCGCCGGCACTGTCAGCCTGGTGTTGCTGGTCTACGGCATCTCGGTGGCGGTCGGCAACATCTGGGGCGGCAAACTGGCCGACAAGCGCGGCCCGATCAGCGCCCTGAAAATCATCTTCGCCCTACTCGCTGCCGTGCTATTCGTGCTGACCTTTACCGCCGGCAACCCATGGCTGGCGCTGGCCACCGTGCTGGTCTGGGGCGCAGTGGCATTCGGTAACGTGCCGGGGCTGCAAGTGTATGTGGTGCGTCAGGCCGAGCATCACACCCCGCACGCGGTGGACGTGGCGTCGGGACTGAACATCGCGGCGTTCAACCTCGGCATCGCCGGTGGTGCGTGGGGTGGTGGCTTGATCGTTGCGCATATGGGTTTGATCCACACGGCGTGGATTGGCGGACTGGTGGTGTTGGTGGCGCTGGGTCTGACCGCGTGGAGTGGGCGCCTTGATCGACTCGGGCCGGTGTATGCCGAACCGGTCGAAGGTTCAACCCGCATCGTCGCCGGTCACTAAACCCTGTGGGAGCGGGCTTGCTCGCGAAAGCGGTGTGTCAGCGGCATTAATGTCGACTGACACTCCCTCTTCGCGAGCAAGCCCGCTCCCACAGTAGGTCGGTGTTGTTTTCCGGAGCGCAGACCATCCGTAGCCCCGTCGAAACTTTCTCGGTTGCCCCACGGTCATCAAAAGACAGGGGTAACCGAGGACCATTAGACGGGAGGCGACATGGCGACGATTCACATCGGTATTTCAGGCTGGTGCTACACACCCTGGTGGGGAGGTTTCTACCCGAAGGGGCTGACCCAGAAGTGCGAACTGGAATTCGCGTCACGGGCGGTCAACAGCATCGAAATCAATGGATCGTTTTATGCCCTGCAACGGCCTGAACGTTATGCCCAGTGGCATGCCGAAACCCCAGCGGACTTCATGTTCAGCGTCAAAGCCACCTGTCCCGGTGAACCAGTCGCCGAAGGCGTGCTGTCATGAGCATTTCCGAACCGGTCGGCCGTACCGACGAACAGCAATCCATCATCACCGCCGTGCGCCGTTTCACCGTGCTGACGGTCAATACCCACAAGGGTTTCACCGCGCTCAACCGGCGCTTCATCCTGCCGGAATTGCGCGAAGCGGTGCGCAGCGTGTCTGCCGATGTGGTGTTTTTGCAGGAAGTCCACGGCACCCACGAGCATCATCCGCAGCGTTACAGCAACTGGCCGACGATGCCGCAATACGAATTCCTCGCGGACACCCTGTGGCCGCAGTTTGCCTACGGTCGCAACGCGGTGTACCCCGCGGGTGATCACGGTAATGCGCTGTTGTCGAAATTCCAGATCATTCGCCATGAGAACCTCGACGTCTCGATCAGCGGCCATGAGAACCGCGGCCTCCTGCACTGCGTGCTTCGCCTGCCGGGCGATGGCCGTGAAGTGCACGCCATTTGCGTGCATCTGGGGCTGCGTGAAAGCCACCGGACGGAGCAGCTGAAGTTGCTGGCGCGGCGCCTCGAAGACCTCCCGGCCGACGCCCCGGTGATTGTCGCCGGCGATTTCAACGATTGGCGGCTACGGGCCGATGCATTGCTCAAACCCTGTGGCCTGCGCGAGGTGTTTGCCGAGCATCTGGGTAAACCAGCGCGCAGTTTTCCAGCGCGGTTGCCGGCGTTACGCCTGGACCGCATCTATGTGCGCAACCTCAAGGCCAGCCGTCCACAAGTGCTGGCGGCGCGCCCCTGGTCACACCTTTCCGACCACGCACCGCTATCGGTGGAGATCGAGCTATGAGCAGCGCCCCGATGGAAAAATCCGTTGAACACCTGCCCACCACCCCGCCGGTGCGTGAACCCGGCGTGGTCGACGTTGAATATGGCTGGCAGGGCAACAATCTTGTGGCAATGCTGGAAAACGGCGAAGCCTATTTCCCGCGGGTGTTCGAGGCCATGCGCCAGGCCAAGACTGAAATCCTCCTGGAAACCTTCATTGTGTTCGAGGACAAGGTCGGCAATGAGCTGCAACAAGTGCTGATCGAAGCCGCCCAACGCGGTGTGCGGGTCAGCGCCAGTCTCGACGGGTTTGGCTGCGGCGAGTTGAGCACCGGGTACCTCACTGCGTTGAGCCAGGCCGGCGTGCGCCTGCAAATGTTCGATCCTGCACCCAAGCACCTGGGCATCCGCACCAACTGGTTCCGCCGTCTGCACCGCAAGATCGTGGTGGTGGACGGTACGATTGCGTTCATCGGCGGGATCAACTTTTCCGCCGACCACCTGGCCGACTTCGGCCCCGAGGCCAAGCAGGATTACTCCGTTGAAGTGCAAGGCCCTGCGGTGGCCGACATTCACCACTTCGCGCTGCTGCAAAGTGGCCGCCCGGCCCGCGCCAAGTACTGGTGGCAGCGCCGCCGGCAGCGGCGTTCGGAAATGGCGTTCAGCGACCACGACGGCCAGGTTCGGCTGGTGTACCGCGACAACGGCGACCATCAGACGGATATCGAAGAGGTTTACCGCCAGGTGCTGCGCAGTGCCCGGCGCCGCGTCGTAATCGCCAATGCCTACTTCTTTCCGGGTTACCGCTTGCTGCGCGAAATCCGCAATGCCGCTCGCCGTGGCGTGGACGTGCGGCTGATTCTGCAAGGTCAGCCGGACATGCTGGTGGCCAAACTTGCGGCGCGCATGACTTACGATTATTTGCTCAAGTCCGGGGTCAAGATTTACGAATATTGCGACCGTCCCTTGCACGGCAAAGTCGCCCTGGTGGATGAGGACTGGAGCACTGTCGGTTCGAGCAACCTCGACCCCTTGAGCCTGTCCATGAACCTGGAAGCCAATGTGCTGATCCGCGACCGAGCCTTCAACCACGATCTGTTCGAACGGCTTGAGGTGCTGAGCAATAACCACTGCAAGGCCATGTCAGTGGACAAGTCACCACGCGGACGGATCTGGCACATGACCGTCGGCTTTCTGGTGTTTCACTTCCTGAGTCACTTCCCGGCATGGGCCGGTTGGCTGCCGGCGCATAAACCTCGTCTGAAACCCTTCACTCATCCCGCCGGGAGCGACCACCATGGACCGCGTTGAAACGCACTCGGCACCTCACGACGACAGTGCAACACCCGCCCCGGTAGATAAAACACGCTGGAATCGCTGGAAAAAACCGCTGACGATGCTGTTTTTCCTGGCGTTGATCGTGCTGTTGACGATGCTTGCCCAGCGCATCGAATGGGATGAAGTGTTCCACACCCTGGCCAATTTCAAGGTGCGCACGCTGATCATTGCGTCCGGTCTGACGCTGTTGAGTTTTCTGGTCTACGCCTGTTTTGACCTGATCGGCCGCACCTACATCCGCCAGGACCTGACCTGGAAACAGATCCTGCCGGTAGGAATCATCAGCTACGCCTTCAACCTCAACCTGAGTGCCTGGGTCGGCGGCATTGCCATGCGATATCGCCTGTATTCGCGACTCGGCGTGAGCAAAAGCAACATCGCGAAAATCCTCGGGCTGAGCCTGGCGACCAACTGGTTCGGCTACATGGTCATTGCGGGCGCCGTGTTCAGCAGCGGAATGGTCAGAATGCCACCGGGCTGGAAGTTGAGCAGCGGTGCCTTGCAAGGTGTGGGGGTGTTGTTGCTGCTGGTGAGCGCGGGGTATCTGGCGGCATGCCAGTTCTCCAAGCGTCGGGAATG
Source organism: Pseudomonas sp. LBUM1669 (assembly GCF_059695705.1). Classification (NCBI taxonomy): domain Bacteria; kingdom Pseudomonadati; phylum Pseudomonadota; class Gammaproteobacteria; order Pseudomonadales; family Pseudomonadaceae; genus Pseudomonas; species Pseudomonas sp. LBUM1669. Next base: position 5,668,626 of record NZ_CP166784.1, read on the forward strand.
GGCGATACGCGGGGTGGAAATCAACCTGCCGTCCTTGCGCATGGCGGTACTGCAACTGGCCCTCGGGGCGCTGAACTGGTCGCTGATGGCGGCGGTGATTTTCACGTTGCTGCCGAGCAAGCTGGATTACCCGCTGGTACTGGGCGTGTTGTTGATCAGTGCGATTGCCGGGGTGATTACCCACATTCCTGCCGGGCTTGGGGTCCTGGAGGCGGTGTTTGTGGCGTTGCTGCAGCACGAGGCTTCGCGGGGGAGCCTGGTGGCGGGATTGCTGGCTTATCGCGCGATCTATTTCATCTTGCCGTTGCTGATTACGTTGGTGATGTATTTGGTGGTGGAGGCCAAGGCGAAGTCGCTGCGGATTGCCAAGAAACCTTCTTGAGATTTTTGGTGAGGCTGATGACGCTTTCGCGGGCAAGCCTCGCGCCTACAGATTGGGCGTCGACCACGATATTGCGACACACATAAATCCGTAGGAGCGAGGCTTGCCCGCGAAGAATTCAACGCCGATCTACTTCGATTGAATAATGCTCAACCGCTCACCCACCACCATCTCGGTAATCCAGTCCACCAGAATCGAGGTGTAGGCCTGCTGCGAAACCGGCTCGCTCAACGCGTGATCAGCACCATCGATAATCCGGTGCGTCAGCGAATGTGTCTGCTGGCACGCAGCGCGGTAGCTCATGATCGTCGAGTGAGGCACATAGTCGTCGGTCTCGGACTCCACGAGCAGCACATCCCCAGTGAATTGCGAGCACGCATGCAGGGCGCGATTGCTGTCGGCGCGCACCAGCGTGTTGCGGTAATCGCGCAAATCAGCCTTGTCCAGTTCACGCTTGGGCGTATGCCATTGATCGTCGCGATACAACGCCGGCACCCGCAGCGCCAGCCAGCGCACCGGACGCAATGAAGTCAGAATCGAGGCCAGATAACCGCCATAACTGGTGCCGACCACCGCAACGGCGGAGGTGTCGAGTGCCGGGTGGGCGAGCAAGCGGTCGTATGCCGCCAGCAGGTCGCGCAGGTTATCTTCACGCGTCACCCGAGTCAGCGGGATGCCGGTCCCGCCGGTGTGCCCGCGCAAGTCAAATGTCAGACACACGCACCCCAAACCGGCGATGCCTTTGGCCCGTTCAAGGTCCCGTTCCTGGCTGCCACCCCAACCGTGCACAAACAACACGCCGGGGACTTTCGATTTTGGGCTCAGAAAGGTCCCGATCATCTGTTCATCGTCGATGTCGATCTGAATGGTTTCGCTTCTAGCCGTCATAGGATTTGACCGTCACGTACTTGAGAAGAAAATCGCTGTTTTCCGCCGGCCCGCGATACACCTCGATGGCGTCCGTCGGCAGCGGCTGGTCGATGTAGGTTTCCACCGAAGACACGCAAATCGCGCGCATCCCCGGATCGTTGACGAAGCTCTGCAACGCGGCCACTTCGGCACTGCTGGCACCGCCCATGCGCCAGGACTGTTCGAGCACCCCGCTGCGCTGTTTGCCGCTGCTGTCCAGGCCTTGGGCGATGTCGTAGTTGCGGCGCGAGGCGTAGAAACCGGGATAGGCCTCGTCCGCTGCGCTGTCGAACACTTGCGCCTGCCGGATCGCCAGTTGCACGTCGTCAGGCAGGTCCAGTTTCAGCAGGTCTTCGTAATACCCCTGCACCACCAACAGATTGGAACCTCCATAAACCTGCTCGCCCTGACTGTCTTCGGTCAAGTATTGATCACCGCAATAACTAAGCACCTTGCCGCCGATAAAGCTCTGGCCGACGCTGTGGGTGATCACTTTGTCGAGATCCTGCTCGAGCACCACGCCTTCAGTGAACAGTGCCTTGGCATCGGGGCGCGCCAGAACGGCGTCGAACTGGTCGAGGCTTTTGATCACTTCCTGCCCGCGTCCGGCGCAGGCATGAATCGGCTTGATGCGGATGGGGCCGGTGTAAAGCAAATGCTCCGCTGCCGGTCGCGCATCGTCGAGCGAGAATACGCTGAGGCCATCGAGCACGACGTTGCGCACACGTTCGGAAAAAAGCGCAGACCAACCTTGCGGGGCGTGCGCATTTTTGTTGCGCAACCCGTGGCTGATGGCTTTGGTGCAGATGAAGTCGTGGTCGACGTAACCGCCCCACAGATCCGCTGGCCCTGTGACGCCCAAAGCCTGGGCGGCAGCGACGCCGACCAAGGTCTGAGTCGGCAATAGATAAAGGTCCCGGCCGTTATGAAGTTCTCGGTCGTAACTGCCGCCGAACTTGAGCCCCAGGATTTGCGCCAGCCAGCGGGCCAGCGCGCGATTGGTTTCGACTTCGTGCTGGGGCGCCTCGGGGCGGACCGAGTGGGCGACTACCAGTTTCTTGCGGTTTGTTGGGGTCATGCGTCCCCCTTCAATCTGCGTTTGATGAATGTCGTTAGAGGGGTGCAGAGATCAAGCCAAGGAGCGCTGGTATGAAACGGTTTCCAAATCAGTCAGTTATGGAAAGCGTGATGGCTCCAGGCCTGCTTGATTCTGCACGACAGAGTACTAACTCCATGCATTTTGCACGACTGACTCAGATCCACTGGGCGCGCGGGCTGTGTCGATTCAGCTACCGCGCGACGGCGGCAGTGGGCGTCACGCCAAACCGTGAGCGGTAATCACTCGGCGCCAGCCCGGTGATTTTCTTGAACGTCGCGCGGAACGCGCCCGGATCGTGATACCCCACCGTCCACGCAATGTGATCGATGGTGCCGTTGGTGAACTCAAGCATTTCCCGCGCCTTGCCGACCCGCAGGTGCTGGCAGTACTCGGTGGGTTTCAACCCGGTCGCCGCGCGGAATCGGCGCAGGAACGTGCGCTCTTCCAACCCTGCCCGCTCGGCCATCGCCGTCAGCGATACATCGGTGGCCCCGGTGCTTTGCAGCCAATGTTGAACCTTGAGAATCGACGCATCGCCGTGGCTGAGAATCGGTGAAAAATTGCTGCCGCATTCACTCGCGCTGTCGCTGTGCTCCACCACCAGAAAACGCGCGGTGCCGGTGGCGATACTCGGGCCGAGCAGACGGTCTACCAGGCGCAACCCCAGCTCGGACCAGGCCATCAGCCCGGCGGTGGTGATCAGGTCGCCGTCGTCGACGATGGGGGTATCGGCTTTTAACTTGATTGCCGGGTAACGCTCGGCGAAGGTTTTGGCCGAGGTCCAGTGGGTGGTGGCGCTGCGGCCGTCGAGCAAGCCGCTTTCCGCCAGCAGAATCGAGCCCACGCAGACCCCGCCGAGGGTCGCGCCCTGCGCATGTTGCTGACGCATCCAGTGGATCAACCCCCGGGGTGCCTGGCCCTCGGAGAATCCGACAATCGATGGCGGAATCAACACCGCCACCAAGGCGCGGTCTGGCCCCGGATGACTGTCGTACACCCGCTCGGGCGTCTGCTCGCCCTCAACCTGCCAATGGCTGATCCGTAGCAGCGGCAACTGCGCGGCCTGATGCTCGGCGGCTATCCGGTTCGCCACCCCGAACAAGTCCGTCAGCCCATGCACCGCTGCCATCTGCGCGCCGGGATAAATCAGCACGCCGAGTTCGACGATTGCCCTTTCTGCATCCATTGTCAGTTTTCCCCCTTCTATTGTCGGTGCAGCCAATCCTCGGAAGGCCCGCCACAGCCAATACTTCGTTCCACACCCAACACACCTATTTCGAGGAAACAGTCATGGCCAAGCAAGCACTCATCGTAGTCGATATCCAAAACGACTACTTCCCTCAAGGCAAGTGGCCGCTGGTCGGCGCAGATGCCGCTGCCGACAACGCCGTCCGTCTGCTCAAAGCCTTTCGCGACGCCGGTGATTCGGTGGTGCACATCCGCCACGAGTTCACCTCCGAAGAAGCCCCCTTCTTCACCCCGGGTTCCGAAGGCGCGAAGCTGCACCCCAAAGTTCTGAACCGTGCCGATGAGCCGGTGGTGCTCAAGCACTTCGTCAACTCGTTTCGTGAAACTGAACTGAAATCGATCCTCGACGAGCAAGGCATCGAGGAACTGGTGGTCGTCGGCAGCATGAGCCATATGTGCGTCGACGGCATTACCCGCGCCGCAGCTGATTTCGGCTACACCGTCACCGTGATCCACGACGCCTGTGCCTCACGCGATCTGGAATTCAAGGGCGTCACGGTACCCGCCGCCCACGTTCACGCCGCCTTCATGTCGGCCCTGGGTTTCGCCTACGCGAGCGTGATTTCCACTGACGAATTCCTGGCGGCTAACCGCTAACCACGTAACGTATTGATCAAATTCCAAAAAGGGCCCGCCGCGCTTGAGCGCCGCGGGCCTTTTTCGTGGAGCGAAAAATGTATGACAAAAAATCTCACGCGTGAGCTATTGAGCATGGCAAAAATTGCCTGTAGTGTTTCTCACGCGTGAGTTTTTCACAACGAGGTCAGCCCCATGAAAAGCAGCTCTCCATCGAGTCCTCCCACGGGGCTCGATAACGATTCAGCAAGCCGCAAGGGAGAGCGCTCGAAACCGTCTGCGAAAAAACCATCGAGCTTCTACATGAAGCAGATGCGCGCGGGCCTGGGTGCCGCCGGTTATGTGAAACACGAGACTTGGGTGCTTCCCGAAAACCGAAGCCTGCTCAAGCAGATGGAGAAACAGCTTCGCCAACCGATTCTGGCTGGCTCATTCATGTCGGAGAATTACATGAGCGCAGGTACAAACTGGAACATCGATCGCCTCTTCAGCGCCCTTCAAGCCCTGGACGAAGTGGTTTCAAACGACATCACGCTTTCTCTCGTTCAAGGCTCCGAGTCCAGCATCAAGCTGGAAATGAACGACTTCGGTGGCTTGCCGATTTACATCGCGGTGGTGGGTGAACAGATCATCGTCGATACCGTTCTGGTCGACATCGAGTCCATCAACGATGTACCGGCCTTCAACGACGCCGTGCTGCGCAGCCGGGAAATGTTCCCGCTGTCCTCGATCGGTATCGAGTCCATGCCGAACGGGCAGATTGTCTACAACATGTTCGGCGCCCTGAGCTCCGACTCCAGCCTGACGAACATCGTGACCGAGGTGAAAACCCTGGTCGATAACGTCCAGCGCGCCAGCGAAGCCTTCGAACGTTTCTTCAATTAATTATTCGGTAACAGGAAATATCCAATGACTCAGTCCATCTGGAGCAAATTGTTCACCGCGCTGCGTGGCGGTGCCAACGAAGTCGGCGAATCGATCGTCGACCAACAGGCCCTGCGCATCCTCGACCAGGAAATTCGCGATGCTGACAGCGCCCTGGCCAACGCCAAGCGTGAGCTGGTCACCATCATGGCCAAGCACAAACTGTCGGCTGATCGCGTCAGCGAGTACAACGCCAAGATCAAGGACCTGGAATCCAAGGCTCTTGCCGCCATCCAGGCCAACCGCGAAGACCTGGCCCTGGAAGTGGCCGAAGCCATTTCGACCCTGACCAACGAGCTGGATGTCGAGCAAAAGCAGGCCACCGAATTTGGCGGCTATGCGGAAAACATGCGCAAAGACATCACCAAGGCCGAAAACCGCATCAAAAGCCTGCGCCAGCAAGTGGACATGGCCAAGGCCCGCGAAAGCGTGCAGAAAGCCCAGGTCAGCGCTTCGATTGCCAGTGGCGGCGCCAACGGCAAGCTGGAGACCGCCGTCGGTACGCTGAACCGCCTGCAGGCCAAGCAGCAGCAACGCGCGGCTGAACTGGAAGCTCAGGACCAACTGGCCGATGCGTCGACCGGTACTGACCTGGAACGCAAACTGCGCGACGCCGGCATCACCCCGGACGCCGGCAGCGCCAATGCGATCCTGGAACGCCTGAAGCAAAAATCGGCCGAATAACCGACTCTCGGGTCGAACGCATAACCTGTGGGAGCTAGCCTGCTAGCGATTGCGGTTTGTCAGACAACATTGATGTCGACTGACACTCCCCCATCGCGAGCAGGCTCGCTCCCACAATAGATTGCGTTTCAGTTTTCAGTGAATCGAGGTCAAGGATGGATGCCCTGAAGGGTTTCAAGACAATCGCAGGCCTGGCGCTTTTCATGGTCGCGTTGCAACTGTTCAACGTCGCGACCGGCTACAGCCTTATGTCCTTCGGACTGATCCCGAGAACCGTGCACGGACTGCTCGGCATCATCACTTCGCCTTTCCTGCACGCTTCTTTTGCACACCTGAGCGCGAACCTGGTTGCCTTTTTGATCCTGGGCACCCTGGTCATTGTCGAAGGGCTCAACCGGTTCATTGCCGTCAGTGCGATCATTATTCTGCTGGGCGGCTCGCTGGTCTGGCTGTTCGGTTTTACAGGCGTACACATCGGCGCCAGCGGCTGGGTATTCGGGCTATGGGCGTACCTCCTGTCCCGCGCCTGGTTTCACAGGAGCTGGGGCAATCTGATAACGGCCGGCGTCGTGGCCCTGCTCTACGGCGGTCTGATTTTTGGCTTCCTGCCTCGCCAGGGTGTTTCCTTCGAAGGCCATCTGTTTGGTGCACTCGCCGGATTAATTGCAGCCAAGGTACTTTTCTCGGCGCCGCGCAGCAGGTTTAATGCCGCCGGTTGAACGCACTTGCGCATTCAGACGCCGAGGCGATGAAGTCGCCAGGAACAAGTACCCACGGAGTCAGGGACGAAATGTCGATTTTCCTTTTATTGCGCATGTATGCCTCGTCCCTCTTCCACCGTTTCGGCTGGGCAGGCCTGGTCATTGCCTTGGGCGTACACCTGATCACGGCGTATCTGGGCCTGGTGTTACTGGGCGAACAACACCTCACCGCCCCCGCCACGTTTACTTACTTCTATCTGACCACCACACTCACCGTCGGCTATGGCGATCTCGCGCCGCAGACAGCGGCGGGACGGATTTTCGTGGCCACCTGGGTCATGCTCGGGGGCATTGCGCTGCTGACGGCAGCCATCGGCAAAACCACCAGCAGCGTCATCGATGCATGGAGAAAAGGCATGAAGGGCAAAGGCGATTTCACCGGCAAGGTCGGCCATACGGTTCTCATCGGCTGGGAAGGCGCGTCCAGCGAACGGGTCATTGAGTTGTTGCTTCAGGACGAAACCTCGAACGACAACCTGATCGTCATTTGCGATTGCACCCTCGAAGAAAACCCGATGCCGGGCAAAGCGAGCTTCATCAAAGGTGAAAGCCTGTCCTCCGTGGCCTTGTTGCTGCGCGCCGGTGTTCCGGGTGCCGAACGCGTTCTGGTGCGAACCCATTCAGACGACCTGACCCTGGCCACCGTGCTGGCGGTCAATCAACTGAAGCCTGTCGGGCATGTGGTCGCCCACTTCAATGACAGTGAAGTCGCAGCGCTCGCCAGCGCCTACGCACCCAGCCTGGAATGCACCTCAAGCATGGCCATCGAGATGCTGGTGCGCGCCTCTCAGGATCCGGGCTCGTCAGTGGTCATCAACGAACTGCTGTGCGTGGGTCAAGGCGCCACTCAATACCTGATGAAACTGCCCGAGGCCTTTGAAGCGACGTTTGGCGATCTGTACACACGGATGAAAGAACATCACAACGCCACGCTCATCGGCTATCGCGCCAAGGGCGCCCGACAACCGTCGATCAACCCGCCCGGCGCCACCCGCGTTGAGGGCGGCGAACTCTTCTACATCGCCTCCACTCGCCTCAAGGAAATCTCCAATGGGATGGTTTAAACAGTTGATGGGGCTTGAGGCCCCGAACGCGACGACAGAATCGAAATGGACCGCCAGCGAAACCCCGCCTCCGGCCACTGGCCCATTGGGGCTGGGATTGGGCAAGGGCGTGATGTTCGACACCACCCTGAAATTGCTGCTCGACGGAAATACCACGGTGACGATTCCGGGCTCCCAGCAGATCTGGAGCAGCGGCACCGTCGATCTCGGGCAGTCGACCTGGCTGTCGCGCTATTACATGAACGACGAAGACTACTGGCTGCAGGTGCACACCACCGGCGAGATCGCCGGGCAGGTCGAGTCGGTGATCCTGTTCAATTACCTCAGTTACATCACCATCAGCAGTGAAGCGGAGCTGCGCCGACTGGCCGGTCCGCAGAGCCTGATCGGCCTGCCGACCTACTCCCATAACGGCGTCGAATACACCCGCGAATGGGGCACCGAGGATGGCCAGACAGAATTGGTGGCGCTGAGCGAACAGCTGAAAAATCCGGACGAGTCCTACGGTATCGAGCACCGTTCGATGCTGTACGCCCGCGAAACCGGCCTGACCGATCGCCGGGAATTCCTCCTGTTTTCCGTTGAAGAAGACGCCGAAGGCACCATCAGTTTGAGCACCTCGCTTGGCATCTCGCTGTACACAACCGACCTGAACACGCTCTGAAAAAGGAAGAAGTCCATGCTAGAAGCACTCTCCATCTCGTTGAACAAAGCCGCCGTGTTCGGCTTTGTTTCTTACATCCTCGGCGCTGCCGTTCTGTTCGCGCTGTTCCAGTTCATCTACACCCGCATCACCCCGCACAAGGAATTCGAACTGATCCGTTCCGGCAACGTGGCGGCTGCAATTGCCTTGGGCGGCGCCATCATCGGTTTCGCCATTCCGGCCAGCAATGTGATTGCCTACTCGATCAGCATCCTCGACTTCGTCGTCTGGGCGGTGATCGCTGCCCTCGTACAATTGCTGGCGTTCCTGGTGACCAGCCTGGTGCTCAAAGGCACCTCCGAGCGCATCAAGAAAGGTGAAATCGCGGCCGGCATCTACGTGGCAGCCGTGGCCATCAGCGTCGGCATGTTGAACGCCGCGTGCATGACCCCTTCCCAGAACTGATTGCGCCCGGAGATCCCGATGAAACGAAGCAAGTACGTTCAGCTTTCGCTGGCAGCGTCGGTCGCCATGGCGATATCAGGCTGCGGGCCGACGGAAAAAACCTACGCGGTGCAGAAGAAGTACAACTTCCAGTCCGTTCAGCAGTGCGCCGATGAAAAGCTTCCGGTGGATGTCTGCTCAGACGCCTACATGACAGCCATGACCGAGCACCGCCGCATAGCGCCGGTGTACGACAACCAGGCCGATTGCGATGCCGACTTTGTCGCCGACTGGTGCCAGCAGGACTCCACCGGCAAGTTCATCCCCAAGCTGGGCGGGTTCGAACTGACCGCCGATGGCCAAGTGACGCAATCCCAGGTGGACGCGGCCAAGGCGCAACTACCCGCCTCGGAAGCGGCGAACAGTGGAGGCTCGGGCTTTTCCACCAGCAGCCTGCTGACCGGCCTGCTGATCGGCAACATGTTGAGCAGCAACCGCAACAGCTACTACTCCGAGCCGGTTTACCGTTATCGCGATGATCGCGGAAATTACGGTTCATCAACGCTCAACCAGCGGATTTCAAAGGGCTCGACGTTTACCAAGTCCAATCAGGCGAGGTACGGCAGCAGCAATTACGCCGACTCGGTCCGTTCCTCTACCAGCAAGCCGATCTCCGCGGCCTCGTCCACTTCCCGTGGCGGCTTCGGCAGTAAGGCCAGCGCACGCAGCGGCTGGGGCGGCGGCGGGTCGAGCAGTTAAGGAAACCGGGCCATGAAGAAGATCCATTGCGCAGAGCGTGCTGACTGGAAACAGACCGCCGAGAATCTTGGCTTTCTGTTCCACACCATCGACAACGAGCCCTACTGGGACGAGAGCGCGTATTACCAGTTCTCGCTCAAGCAGATCGAGAACGATCTCGAAGACCCGACCACCGAGATTCATGAGATGTGCATGGACCTGGTGGCCCGTGTGGTTCAGAGCGAGGAGCTGCTGGAACGCCTGAGCATCCCCGCGCCTTTCTTCGACATGATTCGCACGTCATGGCTCGAAGGCCACCCGCACCTGTACGGGCGCATGGACTTCTCCTACAACGGCACCGGGCCCGCCAAGTTGCTGGAACTCAACTACGACACGCCGACCAGCCTGTATGAGGCCGCGGCGTTTCAGTGGGGTTGGCTGGAGCAATGCATCGAACGCGGCTTGCTGCCCAAGCACGCCGACCAGTTCAACAGCATCGACACCAAACTGCATCAGGCCTTCGCTCAATTGCAGCTCAAACAGCCCTTCTACTTCGCCTCGATGAAAGACTCGGTCGAAGACAAGGGCACCACAGACTACCTGCGACTGGTGGCGGAAAAGGTCGGCATCGAATCACGCCACATCGATATCGAAGACATCGGCCTGACCAGTGATGGACGTTTCGTCGACCTTGAGGACCGCTGGATTCCCCACCTGTTCAAGCTGCACGCCTGGGAGTTCATCTTCCACGAACCCTTTGGTGCAGCGATTGCCCAGAGTGATACGCAGTTTTTCGAACCGGCCTGGAAATCCATCATTTCCAACAAAGGCATCCTGCCGCTGTTGTGGGAGTTCAACAAAGGTCACCCGAACCTGCTCGCGGCCCACCTCGATACCGAACCGGGCAAAGCCGTGCCGAAAGGCTGGGTGCGCAAGCCGTTCTTCTCGCGGGAAGGCGCAAACATCGAGTTGCAAACCGCTGACGGTCTGATCGTGAAAGAGGACGGGCCCTACACCGATGCGCCGTTTATCCTTCAGGAATTCGCGCCGCTGCCGCAGTTTGGTGACAGCTTTACTTTGATTGGCTCCTGGGTGGTCGGAGATCAAGCGGCGGGGATCGGCGTGCGTGAGGACAACAGCTTGATCACCAAGGATTCGAGCCGGTTCTTGCCGCATCTGATACTCGACTGACCCCTCCATCGCCCACTAAAAAGGCCCGGTGTGGACATATCGACAGACGCCCGCAAGACTTATGGCTGAAATGCCGGATAATGGCCGCCAAATCGTCTAGCCGTTATTCTGGTAATCCCCCATGGAAATCAAGGTCAACTTTCTCGACAACCTTCGACTTGAAGCCAAGTTCGACGACTTCACGGTGGTGGCCGATCAACCTATCCGCTACAAGGGCGATGGCTCGGCACCGGGTCCGTTCGATTACTTCCTGGCGTCGTCGGCGTTGTGTGCGGCATATTTCGTGAAGTTGTACTGCGACACTCGCAGTATTCCCACCGAAAACATCCGCCTGTCGCAGAACAACATTGTTGACCCGGAAAACCGCTACAACCAGATCTTCAAGATCCAGGTCGAGTTGCCGGCGGACATCTCCGACAAGGACCGCCAGGGCATCCTGCGTTCCATCGACCGTTGCACCGTGAAAAAAGTCGTGCAAGCAGGGCCTGAGTTTGTGATCGAAGAGGTGGAAAACCTCGACGCCGATGCCCAGGCGCTGTTGATGCCCGCTTCCAGTTCAGAGGCGAGCACTTATATTGCGGGCAAGGATCTGCCGCTGGAGCAGACCATCGCCAATATGTCGGCCATTCTGGCGGACCTGGGCATGAAGATTGAAATCGCCTCGTGGCGCAATATCGTGCCCAACGTGTGGTCGCTGCATATCCGCGATGCACACTCGCCGATGTGTTTTACCAACGGCAAGGGCGCAACCAAGGAAGGCGCGCTGGCGTCGGCGTTGGGCGAGTTTATCGAGCGACTCAACTGCAACTTCTTCTACAACGACCAGTTCTGGGGCGAAGAGATCGCCAACGCGCCGTTTGTGCATTACCCGGACGAACGCTGGTTCAAGCCTGGCCGTAAAGATGAACTGCCGGCCGAAATCCTCGACGCGCACTGCCTGAAGATTTACAACCGCGACGGCGAGTTGCGCGGATCCCATCTGATCGATACCAACTCGGGCAATGAAGAGCGCGGCATCTGCTCGCTGCCATACGTGCGCCAGTCGGACGGCGAGGTGGTTTATTTCCCGTCCAACCTGATTGAAAACCTGTTCCTGAGCAACGGCATGAGTGCCGGCAACACGCTGGCCGAAGCCCAGGTGCAGTGCCTGTCGGAGATCTTCGAGCGTGCGGTAAAACGCGAAATCATCGAAGGTGAATTTGCACTGCCGGACGTGCCGGCCAACGTGCTGGCGAAGTACCCCGGGATCCTGGCCGGTATTCAGGCGCTGGAAGAGCAAGGGTTCCCTGTGTTGGTGAAGGATGCATCCCTGGGGGGTGAATTCCCGGTGATGTGCGTCACGTTGATGAACCCGCGCACCGGCGGTGTGTTCGCCTCGTTCGGCGCGCACCCGAGCCTGGAGGTGGCGCTGGAACGCAGCCTGACCGAACTGCTCCAGGGCCGCAGCTTCGAAGGCCTCAACGACTTGCCACAGCCGACGTTTGAAGGTCATGCGGTGACCGAGCCGAATAACTTCGTCGAGCACTTCATCGACTCCAGCGGCGTGGTGTCGTGGCGCTTCTTCAGCTCCAAGTCCGATTACGAATTCGTGGAGTGGGACTTCTCCGGCCAGGGTGAAAACTCGAATGCCAAGGAAGCCGCGACCTTGTTCGGCATTCTCGAAGGCATGGGCAAAGAAGTGTACATGGCGGTTTACGAGCATATCGGCGCGACGGCGTGCCGTATCCTGGTGCCGGACTACTCGGAAATCTATCCCGTGGACGACCTGATCTGGGATAACACCAACAAAGCGCTGTTCTTCCGCGCCGATATCCTGAACCTGCATCGCCTGGACGACGAAGAATTGCAAGCGCTGGCTGAGCGTCTGGTGGAAAGTGAACTGGACGACTACACCGACATCACCTCCTTGATCGGCATCGAATTTGACGACAATACGGCCTGGGGTCAGCTGACGATCCTGGAGTTGAAGCTGCTGATCTATCTCGCCTTGCAACAATTTGAAGAGGCGAAAGAGGCGGTGGAAATGTTCCTGCAGTACAACGACAACACGGTTGAACGTGGCTTGTTCTACCAAGCCGTCAACGCTGTGCTGGAGATGAAGCTGGACGAAGACCTGGAGCTGGAAGACTACGAGGCCAATTTCCGCCGGATGTTTGGCAACGAACGGATGGATGCCGTGATCGCCTCGGTGGATGGCAGCGTGCGCTTCCATGGCTTGACGCCGACCAGCATGAAACTGGAGGGGCTCGACCGGCACCTGCGGCTGATCGAAAGCTACAAGAAGCTGCACTCGGCACGGGCCAATGTGACCACGTTGGCCAATTAACAGCGCCCACAAAAAAGCGAAGCCATATGGCTTCGCTTTTTTGTGTCTACGGTTCTGAAAAACTGCGGATCAGAACGGGATATCGTCATCAAAGCTGTCGAAATCCGGAGCCGGCTGTGGAGCGGCCTGCTGTGGAGGCGGAGCCTGACGCGACTGCTGCGGTGCCGACTGCTGCGGACGCGGAGCCTGCTGGCGTGGAGCCGGGGCGGACTGCTGATAGTTATTGCCCCCGCCTTGTTGCTCGCCCTGCTGTGGACGGCCGCCCAGCAACTGCATGGTGCCTTGCATGTCGACCACGATTTCAGTGGTGTAACGCTTGATACCGTCTTTTTCCCACTCGCGGGTCTGCAGCTTGCCTTCGATGTAGACCTGCGAACCTTTACGCAGATATTCACCGGCAATTTCGGCCACCTTGCCGAACATCGACACACGGTGCCATTCAGTCTTCTCGACCTTCTGACCGGTTTGCTTGTCGGTCCACTGTTCGCTGGTCGCCAGACTCAGGTTGGTCACGGCGTTACCGTTAGGCAAGTAGCGAACTTCGGGATCCTGGCCGCAAGTGCCGACCAATATGACTTTGTTAACCCCACGGGCCATAACGTTCTCCTAGGCTACGCACGCAGCCCCGGCCGGGTTGTTCACCAGGCGCTCAAGGGTGGTGCGATCCAATAGTTCTGTGTCCAATTTGATGTAAATCGCCGCTTCCTCAGCAACGATTACCGCATCTGTTACCCCTACGACGGCCTTCAGGCGCTCAACCAGACCCGCTTCGCGGATCGCCTCGGGCGACAACGGCAAGCGCAGACTCGTCACGTAGGGAGGTTCGCGCATGGTAACAGCAAAGGCCAGCCAAAGTGCAGCCAGGCCGGCGCATCCGAGGAATACAACCGACAGACCGCCATGCTGGAACATCCAGCCGCCGAGGATCCCGCCCAGCGCCGAACCGAGGAACTGGCTGGTGGAATATACCCCCATCGCAGTGCCCTTGCCGCCCGCCGGTGAAACCTTGCTGATCAGCGATGGCAACGAAGCTTCCAGTAAGTTGAACGCGGTAAAGAACACCACCGTCCCGATCACCAGAGCCCGCAGGCTGTCGCCGAACTGCCAGAAGAATAGCTCAGTGAGCATCAGCGTCAGCACCGCGCCCAATAAAACTCGTTTCATTTTGCGTTTCTTCTCGCCATAGATAATGAACGGGATCATGGCGAAGAAGGAGATCAGCAGCGCGGTAAGGTAGACCCACCAGTGCTGCTCTTTAGGCAGCCCGGCTTTTTCGACCAGGGCCAGAGGCAATGCAACGAAGCTCGACATCAACATCGCGTGCAACACAAAAATGCCCAGATCCAGGCGCAGCAGGTCCGGATGCTTGAGCGTCGGGATCAGCGCCTGACGCGCGACGCCGGACTCACGGTGCTGCAACGGGCCGGTGGAGCGCGGGACCATGAACATCACGATCACGATGCCGAACAGCGCCATGCCGCCCGTAGCGAGGAACAACCCGGACAAGCCGAAAGCACGGGTCAGTAACGGCCCTACAACCATCGCGACAGCGAACGACAGACCAATCGTCATGCCGATCATGGCCATGGCTTTGGTCCGATGCTGTTCCCGGGTCAGGTCTGACAGCAGCGCCATCACCGCGGCGGAAATCGCCCCGGCGCCTTGCAGGATGCGTCCGGCGATAACGCCCCAGATCGAGTCGGCATTGGCCGCCAGCACGCTACCGAGGGCGAAGATGATCAGCCCGAGGTAAATCACCGGACGACGACCGATGCGGTCGGAAATGAAGCCGAAAGGAATCTGGAAAATCGCTTGGGTCAGGCCGTAAGCGCCGATCGCAAGCCCGATGAGGGCCGGGGTCGCTCCTGCCAGATCCATCCCATAGGTCGCCAGTACCGGCAACACCATGAACATGCCAAGCATACGGAAGGCGAACACCAGGGCCAGACCGCTTGCTGCGCGGGTCTCACTGCCACTCATGCGTTCGCTGTGGGGATCGTGCATGGAAAAACCTCATGTGAACCGGCGGCGATTCTACCAGTCCCATCGATTGACGGGGTATATCGCGACGCTTTGACGCGCTCCGCTGACAGACTCTTCATGTAAGACACAACTCCGCTCGTTTGATAGTGTGCATCCATCCAGTATTTGGCCGTATACTCCTACGTTTTCGACGCCCGCCAAGCGAGGCCACTTTGGACAAGATCCTGATTCGTGGGGCCCGAACCCACAACCTGAAGAACATCGACCTGACCCTGCCACGGGACAAGCTGATCGTCATCACCGGCCTGTCCGGATCCGGCAAATCGTCCCTGGCGTTTGACACGCTGTATGCCGAAGGCCAGCGCCGCTACGTCGAATCGCTGTCGGCCTATGCCCGGCAGTTTTTGTCGATGATGGAAAAACCTGATGTCGACACCATCGAAGGTTTGTCGCCAGCCATTTCCATCGAGCAGAAGTCGACCTC
The DNA here is from genome assembly GCF_059695705.1 of Pseudomonas sp. LBUM1669. Taxonomy (NCBI): domain Bacteria; kingdom Pseudomonadati; phylum Pseudomonadota; class Gammaproteobacteria; order Pseudomonadales; family Pseudomonadaceae; genus Pseudomonas; species Pseudomonas sp. LBUM1669. The sequence goes on from NZ_CP166784.1 coordinate 5,684,082, forward strand.
GCACAACCCGCGCTCGACGGTCGGCACCATCACCGAAATCTACGACTACCTGCGCCTGCTTTACGCCCGCGTGGGTATTCCGCGCTGCCCAGATCACGACATTCCGCTGGAAGCGCAAACCGTCAGCCAGATGGTCGACCTGGTCCTCGCCCAACCGGAGGGCAGCAAGCTGATGCTGCTTGCCCCGGTGATTCGCGAGCGCAAAGGCGAACACCTGTCGGTCTTCGAAGAACTGCGCGCCCAGGGTTTTGTCCGGGCCCGGGTCAACGGCAGGATCTGCGAACTGGATGAGCTGCCGAAGCTGGATAAGCAAAAGAAGCATTCGATTGATGTAATAGTCGACCGCTTCAAGGTCCGCGCCGATCTGCAACAGCGCCTGGCCGAGTCGTTCGAGACCGCGCTGAAGCTGGCAGACGGCATCGCCCTGGTCGCGCCGATGGACGACGAGCCCGGCGAAGAGATCATCTTCTCCGCACGCTTCGCCTGCCCGATCTGCGGTCATGCCATCAGCGAGCTGGAACCCAAGCTGTTCTCCTTCAACAACCCGGCTGGCGCTTGCCCGACTTGCGATGGCCTGGGGGTCAAGCAGTTCTTTGACATCAAGCGCCTGGTGAACGGCGAGCTGACGCTGGCCGAGGGCGCGATTCGCGGCTGGGACAGGCGCAACGTCTATTACTTCCAGATGCTCGGTTCGCTGGCTTCGTACTACAAGTTCAGCCTGGAAGTGCCGTTCAACGACCTGTCGGCCGATCAGCAGAAGTTCATCCTGCACGGCAGCGGTTCGCAGAACGTCGACTTCAAATACCTGAACGACCGCGGCGATATCGTCAAACGCTCGCACCCGTTCGAAGGCATCGTGCCGAACCTGGAACGTCGCTACCGCGAAACCGAGTCGGCTTCTGTGCGTGAAGAGCTGGCCAAGTTCCTCAGCACCCAGGCTTGCCCGGATTGCCGTGGCACGCGCTTGCGTCGTGAGGCGCGGCACGTCTGGGTGGGCGAGAAGACGCTGCCGGCGGTGACCAATCTGCCGATTGGCGATGCGTGTGAGTATTTCGGCGTGCTGAAGCTCACAGGCCGTCGCGGCGAAATTGCCGACAAAATCCTCAAGGAAATCCGCGAACGCCTGCAGTTCCTGGTCAACGTGGGTCTCGACTATCTTTCGCTGGACCGCAGTGCCGACACGTTGTCCGGCGGTGAAGCCCAGCGGATTCGCCTGGCCAGTCAGATTGGCGCCGGCCTGGTGGGGGTTCTGTACATCCTCGATGAACCGTCGATCGGTCTGCATCAACGTGATAACGATCGGTTGCTCGGCACACTCAAGCACCTGCGCGACATCGGCAACACGGTGATCGTGGTCGAGCATGACGAAGATGCTATTCGCCTGGCCGATTACGTGGTGGATATCGGGCCGGGTGCGGGGGTCCACGGTGGGCATATCGTCGCCGAAGGTACGCCGGCCGAAGTGATGGCGCATCCTGATTCGTTGACCGGCAAGTACCTGTCGGGCCGGGTAAAGATCGCGGTTCCAGCCAAACGTACACCGCGTAACAAGAAGTTATCGCTGTCGCTCAAGGGCGCTCGTGGCAACAACTTGCGCAATGTCGACCTGGACATTCCGATTGGTCTGTTGACGTGTGTGACCGGCGTGTCCGGCTCGGGCAAGTCCACGCTGATCAACAACACGCTGTTTCCCTTGAGCGCTACGGCACTCAACGGTGCAACGACGCTTGAGGCTGCCGCTCACGACAGCATTAAGGGCCTCGAGCATCTGGATAAAGTCGTCGATATCGACCAGAGTCCGATCGGCCGTACGCCGCGCTCCAACCCCGCGACTTACACCGGTCTGTTCACGCCGATTCGCGAACTGTTCGCCGGTGTTCCCGAGTCCCGCTCCCGCGGTTATGGCCCGGGCCGTTTCTCCTTCAACGTGAAGGGTGGACGCTGCGAAGCGTGTCAGGGCGATGGTCTGATCAAGGTGGAAATGCACTTCCTGCCGGACATCTATGTTCCGTGCGACGTTTGCAAGAGCAAGCGCTATAACCGCGAGACCCTAGAGATCAAGTACAAGGGCAAGAACATCCACGAAACCCTCGAGATGACTATCGAGGAAGCGCGGGTGTTCTTCGACGCTGTTCCGGCTCTGGCGCGCAAGCTTCAGACGTTGATGGACGTCGGTCTGTCCTACATCAAGCTGGGACAATCGGCGACGACGTTGTCCGGGGGTGAAGCCCAGCGGGTGAAACTGTCCCGCGAGCTGTCCAAGCGCGATACCGGCAAGACGCTGTACATCCTCGATGAACCAACCACCGGCCTGCACTTCGCGGATATTCAGCAACTGCTCGACGTGCTGCATCGACTGCGCGACCACGGCAATACCGTGGTGGTGATCGAGCACAACCTGGACGTGATCAAGACCGCCGACTGGCTGGTGGACCTGGGGCCGGAAGGCGGTTCCAAGGGAGGGCAGATCATTGCTGTCGGTACACCGGAAGAAGTGTCTGAAATGAAGCAGTCTCACACCGGCTTCTACCTCAAGCCGCTGTTGGCTCGCGACAAGGCCTGATTCGGGGCCCACGAAAAAGCCCCTGTCACTTCATCAGTGACAGGGGCTTTTTTGTATCGGTTGTCTCGTCCTGAATAAGGTTTACACCTTCTGGCTTTTTATCAGGAAGGTGCAATGGATACGGGCGCAAAACGTAGTCAGCGCGATTACACGCTGACTTTTAAATTGTCGGTTGTCGACCAAGTAGAAAAAGGCGAGTTGAGTTATAAAGAGGCTCAGCGGCGTTATGGGATTCAAGGTCGGTCGACGGTGTTGGTCTGGTTACGCAAGCATGGTCGACAAGATTGGAGCCAAGGCGCCTCCATTCGTACGCAGAGGACTCGACCGATGGACGAGCCAACTTTGCCTTTGACCCCCGAGCAGAGAATCAAAGAGCTTGAGGAGCAACTGGCACTAGCAAATCAGAAAGCCAAATTCTTTGAAGATGTGGTTGATGTCCTGAAGAATGACTACGGCGTATCCATTGTAAAAAAGCGGCCCGGCAAGTCGTTGCGCAAACCCAAACCCTGAGTGTCAGCAGGGCTTGCCAGTTTATGGGGATCAGTCGCCAAGCCTTTTACAAGCGTGATCGCGTCTATCGGGCGCGAGTCGATCAAGATCAGAAACTCATCAAGTTTGTGCAGGCAATCCGAGTGCGCCAACCCTGCATTGGCGCACGCAAGCTCCAGTCATTGATGCACGCGGAGCATGAGAAACCTGAGTTGCATGTTGGCCGGGATCGCTTGTTTGAAGTGCTGCGCGAGCACCGGCAGTTGGTTCGCAGGAAACGGGCGTATCACAAGACGACCGACAGCCATCATCACTTTCGCTGCCATCCCAATCTGCTAAAGCCAGGCCCGCAGCAAGTCGTTGCAACCGGTCCGGAACAGGTCTGGGTGGCCGATATTACTTACCTGTCCACCCAGCGTGACGATCCGGTCTACCTGAGCCTGGTCACAGATGCCTTCTCAAGAAAAATTGTCGGTTATCACGTGCATGGCAGCCTGCATGCCGACTCGGTGGCCCAAGCCTTACGCATGGCGTTAAAGACACGTCGAACACGTCAGAAACTGGTCCATCACTCGGATCGAGGAGTCCAGTACTGCTCGGCGCTGTATCAAAAGCTCCACGCCAAGCATGGCATCACGTGTTCGATGACGGATGGCTACGACTGCTACCAAAACGCCTTGGCAGAGCGGGTCAACGGCATCTTGAAAACAGAACTATTACTCCACCGGCCGACAGACTTGGCGCAAGCGGAGCAAATGGTGCGAGAAGCGATCCTGATCTACAACCAGGAACGCCCGCACCTGTCCTTAAAATACAAAACGCCCGATGCGGTGCATCGGGCGTTGGGGTGAAACAGGTGTAAACCTATTTCAGGACTAGACAGGTAGCAATCAGGTGTGGGATTGCAGGTAGTTCTCAAGACCGATCAACTTGATCAGACCCAACTGCTTTTCGAGCCAGTAGGTATGATCTTCTTCGGTGTCGTTCAGCTGAATACGCAGCATCTCGCGGCTGACGTAGTCTTTGTGCTGCTCGCAGAGCTCAATGCCCTTGCAGAGTGCGGCGCGGACTTTGTATTCCAGGCGCAGGTCGGCGGCGAGCATGTCAGGCACCGTGGTGCCGACGTCGAGATCGTCCGGACGCATGCGCGGTGTGCCTTCCAGCATCAGGATACGGCGCATCAGGGCATCAGCGTGCCCGGCTTCTTCTTCCATCTCATGATTGATTCGTTCGTAGAGCTTGGTGAAACCCCAGTCCTCATACATCCGCGAATGAACGAAATATTGATCACGCGCGGCCAGTTCGCCGGTCAGCAACGTGTTGAGGTAATCGATTACGTCTGGGTGGCCTTGCATCGCCCTACATCTCCCTGCTTGAAAGTCTGTAGTTTGAACCAAGCAGACTGTTTGGTCACTCTGCCTGCGCGATAAAAGCGAAGATATTCTGAGAAAAGTGGTTCAAATAACGCAAAAACCGCCCAAATGAGGGCGGTTCTGCTTCTCGTTTAGACTTCGTTAAGCTGTACGCTGAGTGCCTTTGCGATTGCTTCTCCATACGCTGGGTCAGCCTTGAAGAAATGCTGTAACTGGCGATCAACCACATCACTTGAAACACCACCCATCGCCCCGGCAATGTTGTTGACAAGCAGCGCTTTCTGCTCGTCACTCATGAGTCGGAACAGCGCACCGGCATGGCTGTAGTAGTCGGTGTCTTCGCGATGATCATAACGATCAGCGGCACCGCTTAATGCCAGGGGTGGCTCAGCGTAGCGAGGCGCTTGTTTCGGCGAATCGACGTAGCTGTTCGGCTCATAGTTAGGTGCTGCACCGCCATTGCTGCCGAACGCCATCGAACCATCTCGCTGATAGCTATTCACCGGACTGCGAGGCGCGTTCACCGGCAGTTGCTGATGGTTGGTGCCAATGCGGTAGCGGTGCGCGTCAGCGTAAGCGAACACGCGGCCCTGGAGCATTCGATCTGGCGACAGACCAACTCCTGGGACCATATTGCTCGGGCCGAATGCCGCTTGCTCGACTTCGGCAAAATAGTTCTGCGGATTACGGTTGAGCTCCAGTTCGCCGACTTCGATCAGAGGAAACTCTTTCTGCGACCAGGTTTTGGTCACGTCGAATGGGTTCTCATAGTGCGCCGCGGCCTGGGCCTCGGTCATGATCTGGACGCATACACGCCATTTCGGGAAGTCACCGCGCTCAATCGCCCCGAACAGGTCACGCTGCGCGTAATCTGGATCGGTACCGGCCAAACGTGCCGCTTCTGCCGGCGCCAGGTTTTTGATCCCTTGCTGGGTCTTGTAATGCCACTTCACCCAGCTCCGCTCGCCATCGGCGTTGATCAAGCTGTAGGTGTGGCTACCAAAGCCGTGCATGTGACGATAGCCGTCAGGAATGCCGCGGTCGGAGAACAGAATAGTGACCTGGTGCAGCGCCTCAGGCGAGTGCGACCAGAAGTCCCACATCATCTGCGCGCTTTTCAGATTGCTTTGCGGCAGACGCTTTTGGGTGTGGATAAAGTCCGGGAATTTCAACGGATCACGGATGAAGAACACTGGCGTGTTGTTGCCGACGATGTCCCAGTTACCTTCTTCGGTGTAGAACTTCAGGGCAAAGCCACGTGGATCGCGCTCGGTATCGGCCGAACCGCGTTCGCCGCCAACCGTGGAAAAGCGCAGAAACGTCGGGGTTTGCTTACCGACCGATTCAAACAGTTTGGCACTGGTGTACTGGGTGATGTCGCGAGTCACGGTAAACGTGCCGTAAGCACCCGAGCCCTTGGCGTGTACACGGCGCTCAGGGATGTTCTCACGATTGAAGTGGGCAAGCTTCTCGATCAGGTGGAAGTCGTCGAGCAGCAGGGGGCCACGAGGGCCGGCGGAACGGGAATTCTGATTGTCGGCGACAGGAGCGCCACTGGCGGTGGTCAGCGTTTTATTTTGACTCATGCGATCTCTTCCTCTGTCAGTCTTTAACTGCCGGCTAATCGGCTGACGGGGAGTATTGATCACGAACGTCACAGCTACAAATTCATTAAGTTGCAGCTATCGATAGAAAATTACTAATTACCTTTCTGGTTATGCGTTGATGACCATGCTTTTCGAGCGCGCACAAAAAACCGGGCACTAGGCCCGGTTCTTCGTTTCAGACTGACGTCTTACTCAGCGGATACAGCTTCACCACCGGCAGGACGATCAACCAACTCGACATACGCCATAGGCGCGTTGTCGCCAGTGCGGAAACCGCACTTGAGGATGCGCAGGTAGCCACCCTCACGGGTAGCGTAACGCTTGCCCAGGTCGTTGAAGAGCTTACCAACGATAGCTTTCGAACGAGTACGGTCGAAAGCCAGACGGCGGTTAGCCAGGCTGTCTGTCTTGGCCAAAGTGATCAGCGGCTCAGCAACGCGACGCAGTTCTTTAGCTTTTGGCAGTGTAGTTTTGATCAGCTCGTGCTCGAACAGCGACACCGCCATGTTTTGAAACATGGCCTTGCGGTGCGAGCTGGTGCGGCTCAGGTGACGACCACTTTTACGATGACGCATGGTTCATTCCTTACCAAACACAACGTTCGGTGATTACGACGATCAGGCAGTCGCCTTGTCGTCCTTCTTAAGACTTGCAGGCGGCCAGTTGTCGAGGCGCATGCCGAGGGACAGACCGCGGGAGGCCAGAACGTCCTTGATTTCAGTCAAGGATTTCTTGCCAAGGTTCGGAGTCTTCAACAGCTCTACTTCGGTACGCTGAATCAGGTCACCGATGTAGTAGATGTTTTCCGCCTTAAGGCAGTTAGCCGAACGTACAGTCAGTTCCAGATCGTCAACCGGGCGAAGCAGGATCGGATCGATCTCGTCTTCCTGCTCGACAACCACTGGCTCACTGTCACCTTTGAGGTCGACGAACGCAGCCAACTGCTGTTGCAGAATGGTTGCAGCGCGGCGGATAGCCTCTTCAGGATCCAGGGTACCGTTGGTTTCCAGATCAATAACCAGCTTGTCCAGGTTAGTACGCTGCTCGACACGGGCGTTTTCGACCACGTATGCGATACGGCGAACCGGGCTGAACGAAGAGTCAAGCTGCAAGCGACCGATGCTGCGGCTTTCGTCTTCATCGCTCTGACGCGAGTCTGCCGGTTCATAACCACGACCACGAGCTACGGTGAGCTTCATGTTCAGGGCGCCGTTAGACGCCAGGTTAGCGATTACGTGATCGGGGTTAACGATCTCGACATCATGATCCAGCTGAATATCGGCAGCGGTAACCACCCCCGAACCCTTCTTCGACAAGGTCAGCGTAACTTCGTCACGACCGTGCAGCTTGATAGCCAGACCTTTAAGGTTCAACAGGATTTCAATTACGTCTTCCTGTACGCCTTCGATGGCGCTGTACTCATGGAGCACACCGTCAATCTCGGCCTCGACTACTGCACAGCCGGGCATTGAGGACAACAGGATGCGTCGCAGCGCGTTGCCCAGGGTGTGGCCGAAACCACGCTCGAGAGGCTCGAGAGTGATCTTGGCGCGGGTTGGACTGACAACCTGCACATCAATATGGCGGGGTGTCAGGAACTCATTTACCGAAATCTGCATGGATGCACCTATTTTCTAGCCCTTACTTGGAGTAGAGCTCGACAATCAGGCTTTCGTTGATGTCGGCGGACAGATCACTGCGAGCAGGAACGTTCTTGAAAACGCCCGACTTCTTCTCAGTGTCTACTTCTACCCATTCTACGCGGCCACGTTGGGCACACAGATCGAGAGCTTGGACAATGCGAAGTTGGTTCTTTGCTTTCTCGCGAATCGCGACCACGTCACCAGCACGAACCTGGTAGGACGGTACGTTTACGGTCTGACCGTTAACGCTGACGGATTTGTGCGATACCAGCTGACGGGATTCGGCACGAGTAGAGCCAAAACCCATACGGTATACAACGTTGTCCAGACGGCATTCGAGCAGTTGCAGCAGGTTTTCACCGGTTGCACCTTTCTTGCCAGCAGCTTCTTTGTAGTAGCCGCTGAATTGACGCTCGAGAACGCCGTAGATACGACGGACCTTCTGCTTTTCACGCAGTTGGGTGCCGTAATCGGACTGGCGACCGCGGCGTTGGCCGTGGATACCAGGTGCTGCTTCGATGTTGCACTTCGATTCGATCGCGCGCACGCCGCTCTTCAGAAAGAGATCGGTGCCTTCGCGACGAGCGAGTTTGCATTTTGGACCAATGTAACGAGCCATTCTTTACAATCTCCTGGATTACACGCGGCGCTTCTTCGGCGGACGGCACCCGTTGTGCGGGATTGGCGTCACGTCGGTGATGCTGGCGATCTTGTAGCCACAGCCGTTCAAAGCGCGGACTGCAGATTCACGACCTGGGCCTGGACCTTTGACGTTAACGTCGAGGTTTTTCAGACCGTATTCCAGCGCAGCTTGACCAGCACGTTCAGCAGCTACTTGAGCAGCAAACGGGGTGGACTTGCGGGAACCGCGGAAACCCGAACCACCGGAGGTAGCCCAGGAAAGAGCGTTGCCTTGACGGTCGGTGATGGTCACGATTGTGTTGTTAAAAGAAGCATGGATGTGGGCAATGCCATCAACCACTGTCTTTTTAACTTTTTTACGAGGACGAGCAGCAGGTTTAGCCATGATTAATTTCCTGTCGATTCGCTGGGGCGATTACTTGCGGATCGGCTTACGCGGACCTTTACGGGTACGCGCGTTAGTCTTGGTACGCTGACCGCGCACTGGAAGACCACGACGATGACGCAGACCGCGATAGCAACCGAGGTCCATCAAACGCTTGATTTTCATGTTGATTTCGCGACGCAGGTCACCTTCAGTGGTGAACTTCGCCACTTCGCCACGCAGCTGTTCAATCTGCTCGTCGCTCAGATCCTTGATCTTTGCGGCTGGGTTTACCCCAGTCACTGCACAGATCTTCTGTGCAGTAGTGCGACCAACACCATAGATGTAGGTCAGCGAGATAACAGTATGCTTGTTATCTGGAATGTTAACGCCTGCAATACGGGCCATTCAGTGGGACTCCAATTGACAGCTACCTACGCCCCGGAAGCCAAGAAATAGGGCGCGAGATAATATCGCTGTAATAACAAATAATCAACCCGGTAGCGCACTAGCTACCGGGCTTGAAGCACAATCACACTCAGCCTTGGCGCTGTTTGTGACGCGGTTCCGCGCTGCAAATTACCCGAACAACACCTTCGCGGCGAATAATCTTGCAGTTACGGCACAGCTTTTTCACCGATGCACGAACTTTCATCACCAACTCCTCGAACCTTATGGGTACTCAGCGCAACATGCCGCTGCCGTAACCCTTCAGGTTGGCTTTCTTCATCAGGGATTCGTACTGGTGCGAAACGAGGTGCGATTGTACTTGGGACATGAAGTCCATCACAACCACGACGACGATCAGCAACGAGGTCCCGCCAAGGTAGAACGGTACGTTTGCTGCAACCACCAGGAACTGGGGCAACAGACACACGGCCGTCATATATAGAGCACCGAACAAGGTCAAACGAGTCAGAACGCCATCAATATAGCGCGCAGACTGCTCACCTGGACGGATACCCGGAATAAAGGCACCGGACTTCTTCAGGTTTTCCGCTACGTCTTTCGGATTGAACATCAACGCCGTATAGAAGAAGCAGAAGAAAATAATCCCTGCACTAAACAGCAGAATATTCAACGGCTGACCAGGAGCGATCGACTGCGAGATGTCCTGCAGCCAGCCCATACCTTCAGACTGACCAAACCAGGTCCCCAACGAAGCCGGGAACAGCAAAATGCTGCTCGCGAAAATGGCTGGAATAACACCAGCCATGTTCACTTTCAACGGCAAGTGGCTGGTCTGCGCAGCGAAGACCTTGCGGCCCTGCTGACGCTTGGCGTAATGAACAGCAATACGACGCTGACCACGCTCAATGAACACCACGAAACCGATAATCGCTACTGCCAACAAACCGATGGCAACCAAGGCAAAAATATTGATATCACCCTGACGCGCAGACTCGAAAGACTGCCCGATCGCCCTCGGAAGACCGGCGACGATACCTGCGAAAATCAACATCGAGATACCGTTGCCAACACCACGCTCAGTAATCTGCTCACCCAGCCACATCATGAACATCGCACCAGCCACAAAAGTGGATACCGCGACGAAATGGAAGCCAAAGTCACCAGTGAACGAAACGCCCTGCCCTGCCAGACCAATGGACATGCCAATTGCCTGAACGAGAGCGAGGACGACAGTGCCGTAGCGGGTGTACTGGGCAATCTTGCGACGCCCAGCTTCACCTTCCTTCTTCAACTGCTCCAGCTGCGGGCTAACGGCGGTCATCAGTTGCATGATGATCGATGCCGAGATGTACGGCATGATCCCCAGTGCAAAGATGCTCATCCGTTCCAGCGCGCCGCCGGAAAACATGTTGAACAAGCTAAGAATGGTCCCCTCATTCTGTCGAAACAGGTCCGCGAGTCGGTCCGGGTTGATACCTGGAACCGGGATGTGTGCGCCTATTCGGTAGACGATAATCGCCAGGAACAGAAAACGCAGACGAGCCCAGAGTTCAGACATACCGCCTTTGCCGAGCGCAGAGAGAGCACCTTGCTTAGCCATTTATTCCTCGAACTTGCCGCCAGCTGCTTCGATAGCCGCACGCGCACCTTTGGTGGCGCCGATTCCCTTTCCGATGGTAACAGCGCGAGTCACTTCGCCGGACAGCATGATTTTCACACGCTGAACGTTGACGTTGATCACGTTGGCATCTTTCAGGGACTGCACGGTGACGATGTCGCCTTCCACTTTAGCCAGCTCGGACAGACGCACTTCTGCGCGGTCCATGGCTTTCAGGGAAACGAAACCGAACTTCGGCAGGCGACGATGCAGCGGCTGTTGACCGCCTTCAAAGCCTGGAGCAATGGTGCCACCGGAGCGGGAGGACTGACCTTTGTGGCCACGGCCACCGGTCTTGCCCAAACCACTACCGATACCACGGCCCGGACGATGCTTTTCGCGACGGGAACCCGGCGCTGGACTCAGATCATTGAGTTTCATCGATTAACCCTCGACACGCAGCATGTAGTAAGCCTTGTTGATCATCCCGCGATTCTCGGGAGTATCAAGTACTTCTACAGTGTGACCGATGCGACGCAGACCCAGACCCTTAACGCACAGTTTGTGGTTAGGGATGCGGCCGGTCATGCTTTTGATCAGCGTTACTTTAACGGTAGCCATGATCAGAAGATCTCCTTGACGCTTTTGCCACGCTTGGCGGCAATGGATTCAGGAGATTGCATAGCTTTCAAACCTTTGAAAGTGGCGTGAACCACGTTTACCGGGTTAGTCGAGCCGTAGCACTTGGCCAGAACGTTCTGAACGCCAGCAACCTCGAGGACAGCACGCATAGCGCCGCCAGCGATGATACCGGTACCTTCAGAAGCAGGCTGCATGTACACCTTCGAAGCGCCGTGAGCGGACTTCATTGCGTACTGCAGAGTGGTGCCGTTCAGGTCAACTTGGATCATGTTGCGGCGAGCAGCTTCCATTGCCTTCTGGATCGCAGCAGGCACTTCACGCGACTTGCCACGGCCGAAGCCAACGCGCCCTTTACCATCACCAACCACGGTCAACGCGGTGAAAGTGAAGATACGGCCGCCTTTAACGGTTTTGGCTACGCGGTTAACTTGAACCAGCTTCTCGATGTAGCCTTCGTCGCGCTTTTGGTCGTTATTTGACATAACTTAGAACTCCAGCCCAGCTTCACGAGCAGCATCAGCCAGCGCTTTAACGCGGCCGTGGTACTTGAAGCCAGAGCGGTCGAAAGCCACTTGCGAGACGCCAGCGGCCTTAGCACGCGTAGCGACCAGCTGGCCAACCTTAGTGGCCGCGTCGATGTTGCCAGTGGCACCATCACGCAGTTCTTTATCCAAAGTCGAGGCGGATGCCAGAACTTTGGCGCCGTCGGCCGAAATGACCTGGGCGTAGATGTGCTGCGACGAGCGGAACACGCAGAGACGCACGACTTCGAGTTCGTGCATTTTCAGGCGTGCTTTGCGAGCGCGACGCAGTCGAGTAACTTTTTTGTCGGTCATTTGCTATGCCCTACTTCTTCTTGGCTTCTTTACGACGGACGACTTCGTCCGCGTAGCGCACACCTTTGCCTTTGTACGGCTCTGGTGGACGGAAGTCGCGGATCTCGGCGGCCACTTGACCTACCAGTTGCTTATCGATGCCCTTGATCAGGATATCGGTCTGGCTAGGAGTCTCAGCGGTGATGCCTTCCGGCAGTTCATAATCCACTGGGTGCGAGAAGCCAAGAGCCAGATTCAGCACTGTGCCTTTTGCTTGCGCTTTGTAACCAACACCGACCAGCTGGAGCTTGCGCTCGAAGCCTTGGCTTACGCCTTGGACCATGTTGTTTACCAACGCACGAGTGGTACCAGCCATTGCGCGAGTTTGTTGATCGCCATTGCGAGCAGCGAAACGCAGCTCACCAGCTTCTTCAACGATCTCAACGGACGAATGGATGTTCAGTTCGAGAGTGCCCTTGGCACCCTTCACCGAAAGCTGTTGGCCTGCGAATTTGACTTCGACACCGGCTGGCAGCTTAACGGGGTTCTTAGCGACGCGTGACATGCTTATCCCCCCTTAGAACACAGTGCAAAGAACTTCGCCGCCGACACCGGCAGCGCGCGCAGCACGATCCGTCATCACACCTTTGTTGGTGGAGACGATAGACACACCGAGACCGCCACGAACTTTTGGCAGATCATCGACGGACTTGTACTGACGCAGGCCTGGACGGCTAACGCGCTTCACTTCTTCGATGACCGGACGGCCTTCGAAATATTTCAGCTCGATAGACAGCAGTGGTTTTGTTTCGCTGCTGATCTGATAACCCGCGATGTAACCTTCGTCCTTCAGGACTTTAGCTACAGCCACCTTCAACGTGGAAGAAGGCATGCTTACGACGGACTTTTCAGCCATCTGGGCATTACGGATTCGAGTTAGCATGTCCGCTAACGGGTCCTGCATACTCATGGGCTAGACGCTCCTAATACAAAAAAATAAGCCTTGCGGCTACTACCTTCGCCGATAAACTCCATGCGAAAAAAGCACGGGCTCAGGCGAGCCGGGTATTCTAGACACACCCCACAAATGAATCAAGCCCCAAAAGGGGCTTGATTCATGTTCAAGGTCACCGATGGTCAGGAACTTGCGCTCCTGGACACCGAGACTTTGATAGTGCTTACCAGCTGGCTTTAACCAGACCAGGTACGTCACCACGCATTGCAGCTTCACGCAGTTTGTTACGACCGAGGCCGAACTTGCGGTAAACGCCGTGTGGACGACCGGTCAGGCGGCAGCGGTTACGCATGCGCGAAGCGCTTGCGTCACGTGGCTGCTTTTGCAGAGCTACTGTAGCTTCCCAACGCGCTTCTGGACTTGCGTTCAGATCAACGATGATAGCTTTCAGTGCTGCACGCTTTTTGGCGTACTTGGCAACCGTGAGCTGACGTTTCAGCTCGCGGTTTTTCATGCTCATCTTGGCCATTTTCCTACTCCAATCAGTTGCGGAACGGGAATTTGAAAGCACGCAACAGGGCGCGACCTTCATCATCGTTCTTGGCAGTGGTGGTCAGGGTAATGTCCAGACCGCGGAGAGCATCGATCTTGTCGTAGTCGATTTCCGGGAAGATGATCTGCTCTTTAACGCCCATGCTGTAGTTACCACGACCATCGAAGGACTTGGCATTCAGGCCGCGGAAGTCGCGAACCCGAGGCAGGGAGATCGACAGCAGACGATCCAGGAATTCATACATACGCTCACGGCGCAGGGTCACTTTGACGCCGATCGGCCAACCTTCACGGACTTTAAAGCCAGCGATGGATTTCCGAGCGTAAGTCACAACAACTTTCTGACCGGTGATCTTTTCCAGATCGGCAACAGCGTGCTCGATGACTTTTTTGTCACCGACTGCTTCGCCCAGACCCATGTTCAGGGTGATTTTCGTAACGCGTGGAACTTCCATCACGTTCGAAAGCTTAAGTTCTTCCTTAAGCTTCGGTGCGATTTCTTTCCAGTAAATCTCTTTTAGTCGTGCCATGGTCTCATCTACCTAGCAGTGTTCAAGCATCAACCGCTTTTTGGGTCGACTTGAAGACACGAATTTTCTTGCCGTCTTCTACTTTGAAACCAACGCGGTCAGCCTTGTTGGTTTCGCCGTTGAAAATGGCGACGTTAGAAGCGTCCAGCGGAGCTTCTTTTTCGACGATACCGCCTTGTACGCCCGACATCGGGTTAGGCTTGGTATGACGCTTAACCAGGTTCAGACCACCAATAACCAGACGGTTATTAGCGAGAACCTTAAGCACCTTACCGCGCTTACCTTTGTCTTTGCCGGCGATCACGATGATCTCGTCGTCACGACGAATCTTTTGCATGTCGGATCTCCTTACAGCACTTCTGGGGCGAGCGAGACGATCTTCATGAACTTCTCAGTACGAAGTTCACGGGTCACTGGCCCAAAGATACGGGTGCCGATCGGCTCTTGCTTGTTGTTCAGAAGAACAGCAGCGTTGCCATCAAAGCGGATAATGGAGCCATCAGCACGACGTACGCCGTGACGAGTGCGGACTACAACAGCAGTCATCACTTGGCCTTTTTTCACTTTACCGCGAGGAATTGCTTCCTTCACGGTAACTTTGATGATGTCACCGATACCAGCGTAACGACGATGGGAGCCACCCAGCACCTTGATGCACATAACGCGGCGTGCGCCGCTGTTATCGGCCACATCGAGCATGGATTGAGTCTGAATCATATAATTTCTCCGACCCCTAGTCCTTAGACTTCCACAGCGCGTTCGAGAACATCAACCAGCGCCCAAGACTTGGTCTTGGCCAAAGGACGAGTTTCACGAATAGTGACTTTGTCGCCGATGTGGCACTGATTGGTTTCGTCGTGCGCGTGCAGCTTAGTCGAACGCTTAACGTATTTACCGTAGATCGGGTGCTTAACGCGACGCTCGATCAGAACGGTGATGGTCTTGTCCATTTTGTCGCTGACAACACGGCCAGTCAGCGTACGGACGGTTTTTTCGGCTTCAGCCATGATTACTTACCTGCCTGCTGTTTGAGCACAGTCTTCACGCGAGCGATGTCACGCTTAACTTGCCGGAGCAGGTGAGACTGCCCCAACTGGCCAGTTGCTTTCTGCATGCGCAGATTGAACTGGTCGCGCAGCAGGCCGAGCAGTTGCTCGTTAAGCTGCGGCGCGTCTTTTTCACGAAGTTCATTCGCTTTCATCACATCACCGTCCGTTTAACAAAGGCGGTGGCGAGCGGCAGCTTTGCAGCAGCCAGGGCAAAAGCCTCACGCGCCAGCTCTTCAGTTACACCCTCGATTTCATACAGGACTTTGCCTGGCTGAATCTGGGCAACCCAGTACTCCACACTACCCTTACCTTTACCCATCCGAACTTCGAGTGGCTTTTTGGAAATAGGCTTGTCCGGGAATACACGGATCCAGATCTTGCCGCCACGTTTAACGTGACGGGTCAGTGCACGACGCGCTGACTCGATCTGACGAGCGGTGAGACGACCACGAGCTACAGACTTCAGCGCATATTCGCCGAAGCTGACTTTGCTACCGCGCTGAGCCAAGCCACGGTTGTGGCCAGTCATCTGCTTGCGGAACTTCGTACGCTTTGGTTGCAACATTTGGCGTACCCCTTACTTAGCAGCTTTTTTACGAGGCGCTGGTGCTTGTGGTTTCAGTTCTTCTTGGCGACCACCAATTACTTCGCCTTTGAAGATCCAAACCTTTACACCGATCACACCATAAGTGGTGTGAGCTTCGTAGTTGGCATAGTCGATGTCGGCACGCAGGGTGTGCAGTGGCACACGACCTTCGCGATACCATTCAGTACGTGCGATTTCAGCACCGCCGAGACGACCGCTCACTTGGATTTTGATGCCTTTGGCACCAATGCGCATGGCGTTCTGTACAGCGCGCTTCATAGCGCGACGGAACATTACGCGACGCTCCAGCTGCTGAGCTACGCTCTGCGCAACCAACATACCGTCGAGTTCCGGCTTGCGGATTTCTTCGATATTGATGTGCACAGGCACACCCATTTGCTTGGTCAGGTCCTGACGCAGTTTCTCAACATCTTCACCTTTCTTCCCGATAACAATACCTGGACGAGCGGTGTGGATGGTGATACGTGCAGTCTGAGCCGGACGATGGATATCGATACGGCTTACGGACGCGCTTTTTAGTTTGTCTTGGAGATACTCGCGCACCTTCAGATCAGCGAACAAATAGTCCGCATAAGTCCGACCGTCTGCGTACCAGACGGAGGTGTGCTCCTTGACGATTCCCAGGCGAATGCCAATGGGATGTACTTTCTGACCCATCTCTTCGACTCCGTTACTTGTCAGCAACCTTGACAGTGATATGGCAAGACCGCTTGACGATGCGATCAGCACGGCCTTTGGCACGTGGCATGATTCGCTTCAGCGAACGCCCTTCGTTGACGAAAACGGTGCTGACTTTAAGGTCATCAACGTCTGCGCCTTCGTTATGCTCGGCGTTGGCTACGGCCGACTCCAGCACTTTCTTCATGATCTCGGCGGCTTTCTTACTGCTGAAAGCCAACAGGTTGAGCGCTTCGCCCACCTTCTTCCCGCGGATCTGGTCGGCGACCAAGCGGGCTTTCTGGGCGGAGATTCGAGCGCCCGACAACTTAGCGGCTACTTCCATCGTTCCTTACCCCTTAACGCTTGGCTTTCTTGTCTGCCACGTGCCCACGATATGTGCGGGTACCGGCAAACTCGCCCAGTTTGTGGCCGACCATGTCTTCGTTCACAAGAACTGGGACATGTTGACGACCGTTATGCACTGCAATGGTCAAACCGACCATTTGTGGCAGGATCATGGAACGGCGCGACCAGGTTTTAACTGGTTTGCGATCGTTCTTTTCCGCCGCCACTTCGATCTTCTTCAGTAGGTGAAGATCAATAAAAGGACCTTTTTTCAGAGAACGTGGCACTGTCGTATCCCTCTATTTACTTGCGACGACGGACGATCATTTTGTCGGTACGCTTATTACCACGAGTCTTCGCGCCCTTAGTCGGGAAGCCCCATGGCGATACCGGATGACGACCACCAGAGGTACGACCTTCACCACCACCATGTGGGTGGTCAACCGGGTTCATGGCAACACCACGAACGGTTGGGCGAACGCCACGCCAGCGTTTGGCACCAGCTTTACCCAGCGAACGCAGGCTGTGCTCGGAGTTCGAGACTTCACCCAGGGTCGCGCGGCATTCAGCCAGCACTTTACGCATCTCACCAGAACGCAGACGCAGGGTCACGTAGACACCTTCACGAGCGATCAGCTGAGCCGAAGCACCAGCGGAACGAGCGATTTGCGCGCCTTTACCTGGCTTCAATTCGATGCCGTGTACGGTGCTACCAACTGGAATGTTACGCAGTTGCAGAGCGTTGCCCGGCTTGATCGGTGCCAGAGCACCTGCGATCAGCTGGTCGCCAGCACTCACGCCTTTAGGGGCGATGATGTAGCGACGCTCGCCATCTGCGTACAGCAGCAGAGCGATGTGAGCAGTACGGTTTGGATCGTATTCAATACGCTCGACAGTGGCAGAGATGCCATCTTTGTCGTTGCGACGGAAATCGACCAGACGATAATGCTGCTTATGGCCACCACCGATGTGACGAGTGGTAATACGACCATTGTTGTTACGACCACCAGTCTTCGATTTTTTCTCGAGCAGCGGTGCGTGAGGAGCGCCTTTATGCAGCTCCTGGTTGACCACCTTGACCACAAAACGGCGGCCAGGGGAAGTCGGTTTGCATTTAACGATTGCCATGATGCACCCCTTCCTTACTCAGCACTGCTGCTGAAATCGAGATCTTGGCCTGGCTGAAGGGAGATAACCGCCTTCTTCCAGTCATTACGCTTGCCCAAACCGCGAGCAGTGCGCTTGCTCTTACCCAGAACATTCAGGGTAGTAACACGCTCTACTTTCACGCTGAACAGGCTTTCGACGGCCTTCTTGATTTCCAGCTTGGTTGCGTCAGTTGCAACCTTGAAAACGAACTGGCCTTTCTTGTCAGCCAGAACCGTAGCCTTCTCGGAAACGTGCGGGCCAAGCAGAACTTTAAATACGCGTTCCTGGTTCATCCCAGCAGCTCCTCGAATTTCTTCACGGCCGACACGGTGATCAACACCTTGTCGTATGCGATCAGACTAACTGGATCGGAACCTTGCACGTCACGTACATCAACGTGTGGCAGGTTACGAGCAGCCAGGTACAGGTTCTGATCAACTACTTCAGACACGATCAAGACGTCAGTCAGGCCCATGCCGGTCAGTTTGTTCAGCAGATCTTTGGTCTTCGGTGCATCAACAGCGAAGTCCTGAACCACAACCAGACGATCAGTACGCACCAGCTCAGCAAGGATGGAACGCATTGCTGCGCGATACATCTTCTTGTTCAGCTTCTGGGTGTGATCCTGAGGACGAGCTGCGAAAGTGGTACCGCCGCCGCGCCAGATTGGGCTACGGATAGTACCGGCACGAGCACGGCCAGTACCTTTCTGACGCCAAGGGCGCTTACCGCCACCACGAACGTCGGAACGGGTCTTTTGCTGCTTGCTACCTTGACGGCCGCCGGCCATGTAGGCCACGACTGCTTGGTGAACGAGCGTCTCGTTGAATTCGCCGCCAAATGTCAGTTCGGAAACTTCGATCGCTTGAGCGTCATTTACATTTAATTGCATGTCAGCTTCCCCTTAACCGCGAGCCTTGGCTGCTGGACGTACAACCAAGTTGCCGCCAGTAGCGCCAGGAACAGCGCCCTTGACCAACAACAGATTGCGTTCAGCGTCCACGCGCACTACTTCGAGGGACTGCACGGTCACGCGCTCAGCGCCCATATGACCGGACATTTTTTTGCCCTTGAATACACGACCAGGAGTCTGGCACTGGCCGATAGAGCCTGGAACGCGGTGGGACACGGAGTTACCGTGGGTATTATCTTGCCCGCGGAAGTTCCAACGCTTGATCGTACCCTGGAAGCCTTTACCTTTGGACTGACCGGTTACATCAACCAGTTGACCAGCAGCGAAGATTTCAGCGTTGATCAGATCGCCGGCCTGGTACTCGCCTTCTTCAAGGCGGAATTCCATTACGGTACGACCAGCGGCAACGTTCGCTTTAGCGAAGTGGCCAGCTTGAGCAGCTGTAACACGCGAAGCACGACGCTCGCCTACAGTGACTTGCACTGCACGATAGCCATCGGTCTCTTCAGTTTTGAACTGGGTGACGCGATTCGGTTCGATCTCAATGACCGTGACCGGAATGGAGACACCTTCTTCGGTGAAAATACGGGTCATACCGCATTTACGACCGACTACACCAATAGTCATGTTGTAAACCTCATGAGTGTACGGGGCTTTCACCCGCTATGGCCGCCCATTTCAGAGCGTTACACGACTAAGACCGAGTCTTAGCCGAGGCTGATCTGCACTTCCACACCGGCCGCAAGATCAAGCTTCATAAGCGCATCAACGGTTTTATCCGTTGGCTGGACGATGTCCAGAACGCGCTTATGAGTACGGATCTCGTACTGGTCACGCGCGTCTTTGTTGACGTGCGGGGAGACCAGAACGGTGAACCGCTCTTTACGGGTAGGCAGTGGAATTGGACCACGCACTTGAGCACCAGTACGTTTCGCGGTTTCCACGATTTCCTGGGTGGATTGGTCGATCAGGCGATGGTCAAAAGCCTTCAACCTGATACGGATTTGCTGATTTTGCATTGGATTTCAGACTCCGGCTGCTATTCCCAGCGAGCGCAATACGCCCGTTAAAAGGAGGCGCAATTCTATAGACGGGCTACTACAGTGTCAACCCAATAAAAAAGCCCCCGCTAGGCGGGGGCTTTTTCAAGTCATCACTTATTAAGCGATGATTTTGGCTACGACGCCAGCGCCGACGGTACGACCGCCTTCACGAATAGCGAAACGCAGACCATCTTCCATTGCGATGGTTTTGATCAGGGTGACAACCATTTTGATGTTGTCGCCTGGCATTACCATTTCAACGCCTTCCGGCAGTTCGCAGTTACCGGTCACGTCAGTGGTCCGGAAGTAGAACTGTGGACGGTAGCCTTTGAAGAACGGAGTGTGGCGACCGCCTTCTTCTTTGCTCAACACGTACACTTCAGCTTCGAAGGTAGTGTGCGGCTTAACCGAACCTGGCTTGACCAGAACCTGGCCACGCTCAACGTCATCACGCTTGGTACCACGCAGCAGGACGCCGCAGTTCTCGCCAGCACGACCTTCGTCGAGCAGCTTACGGAACATTTCAACGCCGGTGCAGGTGGTGACAACAGTGTCACGCAGACCAACGATTTCCAGCGAATCCTGAACCTTGACGATACCGCGCTCGATACGGCCAGTTACAACAGTACCACGACCGGAGATCGAGAATACGTCTTCGATTGGCATCAGGAACGGCTTGTCGATAACACGAACCGGATCCGGAATGTAGGTATCCAGAGTCTCAACCAGTTTACGAACGGCAGTGGTGCCCATTTCGTTGTCGTCTTGGCCGTTCAGAGCCATCAGAGCCGAACCGATGATGATCGGAGTGTCGTCACCTGGGAAGTCGTAAGTGCTCAGCAGATCGCGCACTTCCATCTCAACCAGTTCCAGCAGCTCAGCGTCGTCAACCATGTCAGCCTTGTTCAGGAAGACAACGATGTACGGAACGCCAACCTGACGGGACAGCAGGATGTGCTCACGGGTTTGTGGCATCGGACCATCAGCGGCCGAGCAAACCAGGATAGCGCCGTCCATTTGAGCAGCACCGGTGATCATGTTCTTCACATAGTCAGCGTGACCTGGGCAGTCAACGTGAGCGTAGTGACGGATCAGCGAGTTGTATTCAACGTGCGCGGTGTTGATGGTGATACCACGAGCCTTTTCTTCTGGAGCGCTGTCGATTTTATCGAAAGCAACAACAGCCGAACCGAAAACTTCGGAGCAGACGCGAGTCAGAGCAGCGGTCAGCGTGGTTTTACCGTGGTCGACGTGACCGATGGTGCCAACGTTGACGTGCGGGAGGGTACGGTCAAATTTTTCTTTAGCCACGACAATTAACTCCTAGCCTAAAGGGGCTGAATCAGCCTTGTTTTTTGGTAACGGTTTCGACGATGTGCGACGGAGCCGTATTGTATTTTTTGAATTCCATAGAGTAGCTTGCGCGACCTTGGGACATGGAACGGACATCGGTCGCATAACCGAACATCTCACCCAGCGGAACCTCGGCACGAATCACTTTGCCGGAAACCGTGTCTTCCATACCCAGGATCATGCCGCGACGACGGTTAAGGTCGCCCATCACGTCACCCATATAGTCTTCAGGTGTAACAACCTCTACAGCCATGATCGGCTCAAGCAACTCACCACCGCCCTTCTGGGCCAGTTGCTTGGTCGCCATGGAAGCAGCCACCTTAAACGCCATCTCGTTGGAGTCGACGTCGTGGTAGGAACCATCAAACACAGTGGCCTTCAGGCCGATCAGCGGATAGCCGGCAACAACGCCGTTCTTCATCTGCTCTTCGATACCCTTCTGGATCGCCGGGATGTATTCCTTAGGAACAACACCACCCACTACTTCGTTCACGAATTGCAGACCTTCCTGACCTTCGTCAGCAGGAGCAAAACGGATCCAGCAGTGGCCGAACTGACCACGACCGCCGGACTGGCGAACGAATTTGCCTTCGATTTCACAGTTCTTCGTGATGCGCTCACGATACGAAACCTGAGGCTTACCGATGTTGGCTTCGACGTTGAACTCACGGCGCATCCGGTCAACCAGGATGTCCAGGTGCAACTCGCCCATACCAGAGATGATCGTTTGACCAGTCTCTTCATCAGTCTTGACGCGGAAAGATGGATCTTCCTGAGCGAGTTTGCCCAGAGCGACACCCATTTTTTCCTGGTCATCCTTGGTCTTAGGCTCTACGGCGACCGAAATAACCGGCTCCGGGAAGTCCATGCGAACCAGGATGATTGGCTTGGCAGCGTCGCACAAAGTTTCACCAGTGGTGACGTCCTTCATGCCGATCAAGGCCGCGATGTCGCCAGCGCGCACTTCCTTGATTTCTTCACGGGCGTTTGCGTGCATTTGCACCATACGACCCACGCGCTCTTTCTTGCCTTTGACCGAGTTGATCACACCGTCGCCGGAGGCCAACACGCCCGAGTAAACGCGGACGAAAGTCAAAGTACCCACAAATGGATCGGTAGCGATTTTGAAAGCCAGAGCCGAGAACGGCTCGCTGTCATCTGCATGACGCTCCAGATCGATAGTCTCGTCATCCGGGTCAGTACCCTTGATGGCAGGAATATCAACTGGTGCAGGCAGGTAATCGATAACGGCGTCGAGAACCAGGGGAACACCCTTGTTCTTGAAGGAAGAACCGCAAACAGCCAGAACGATCTCACCAGCGATAGTACGCTGACGCAGAGCGGCCTTGATTTCCGCGTTGGTGAGTTCTTCACCTTCGAGGTACTTGTTCATCAGCTCTTCGCTGGCTTCAGCCGCAGCTTCAACCATATTGCCGCGCCACTCGTCAGCCAGTTCCTGCAGTTCAGCAGGGATTGGCTTGCGAACTGGGACCATGCCTTTGTCAGCGTCATTCCAGTAAACAGCTTCCATAGCCATCAGGTCGATCTGACCCTGGAAGTTGTCTTCAGAACCGATAGCCAACTGGATTGGCACCGGGGTATGACCCAGACGCTGCTTGATCTGACCGATCACGCGCAGGAAGTTGGCACCAGCACGGTCCATCTTGTTTACGTAAACAAGACGTGGAACGCCGTACTTGTTGGCCTGACGCCATACGGTTTCCGACTGAGGCTCAACACCCGAAGTGCCGCAGAACACAACGACCGCGCCGTCGAGAACACGCAGGGAACGCTCAACTTCAATGGTGAAGTCAACGTGGCCCGGGGTGTCAATGACGTTGAAGCGGTATTGGTCTTTGTGCTGCTTCTCGGAACCCTGCCAGAAGGCGGTAATAGCAGCAGAAGTAATGGTAATACCACGCTCCTGCTCCTGAACCATCCAGTCTGTGGTCGCGGCGCCGTCATGCACCTCGCCCATCTTGTGACTTTTGCCAGTGTAAAAAAGGACGCGCTCGGTGGTGGTGGTTTTACCAGCATCCACGTGAGCAACGATACCAATGTTACGGTAGCGATTAATCGGTGTTGTACGAGCCATAAAGCCCTCGCAAAATTAGTGACGCTAAAATTAGAAGCGGTAGTGCGAGAAAGCCTTGTTGGCTTCAGCCATACGGTGCACGTCTTCACGCTTCTTAACTGCAGCACCTTTACCTTCAGCGGCGTCCAACAGTTCGCCAGCCAAACGCAGAGCCATAGACTTCTCGCCGCGCTTACGGGCGAAGTCTACCAACCAGCGCATTGCCAGAGCGTTACGACGGGACGGACGAACTTCGACCGGAACCTGGTAAGTAGCACCGCCTACACGGCGCGACTTTACTTCGACCAGCGGAGCGATGGCGTCGAGAGCTTTCTCGAAGATTTCCAGGGGATCGCTGTTCTTGCGTTCTTTAACCTTGTCCAGCGCGCCATAAACGATACGCTCGGCAACGGCTTTCTTGCCGCTTTCCATAACGTGGTTCATGAACTTGGCCAGGATTTGGCTTCCGTATTTTGGATCGTCAAGCACTTCGCGCTTGGCTGCTACGCGTCTTCTTGGCATGGATAAGCCCTCAAACGGTCTTCAGGTTCGCTCGGAATCGGTCCCCTTTCGGGACGCCTCCGACCTTACTCTTATCGACTCAGAAAAATAGAAAATCAGTTTTTACAAAAAGCCACTACTACTTAGGCTTCTTGGTACCGTACTTCGAGCGACCCTGGTTACGACCTTTAACGCCGGAAGTATCCAAAGAACCGCGTACGGTGTGATAACGAACACCTGGCAAGTCTTTTACACGACCGCCGCGGATCAGTACCACGCTGTGCTCTTGCAGGTTGTGGCCTTCACCGCCGATGTACGAGGAAACCTCGAAACCGTTGGTCAGACGCACACGGCATACTTTACGCAGTGCCGAGTTAGGTTTTTTCGGCGTGGTGGTATACACACGGGTGCATACGCCACGACGTTGCGGGCAGTTCTGCAGCGCAGGCACGTCGGATTTCTCGACGATACGCTTACGCGGCTGACGTACCAGCTGGTTGATAGTTGCCATCTACTAGCTCCACTGTTGTCTTGCGACGCTATTGTCTTGCAAGAAAAGCAAAATGGCAGGAACGAATTCCCGCCAAATTTAGGGGTACAAGAGTCTAAAGAGGATCTTGTCCCCAGTCAAGGAAAGGCCCCGACCTCCCCGCTCATCCAATCTCGACAATTTGTCTCGATTCGACGAACGGAGCGACCAGGGCCTCACGCTCATTAATCGCAGAACTCAGTTACCGCTTGAGTTCAGCGCTTCGGTCAGTGCAGCTTCCACTTCACTGGCGCTTACACGCAACGGTTTGTCAGCTTCACGACGACGCTTACGCTCGCTGTGATATGCCAGACCGGTACCCGCCGGGATCAGACGACCTACGACCACGTTTTCTTTCAGGCCGCGCAGGTAATCGCGCTTGCCGGTTACCGCCGCTTCGGTCAGTACGCGAGTGGTTTCCTGGAAGGAAGCCGCCGAGATGAACGATTCGGTGGACAACGACGCCTTGGTAATACCCAACAGCACGCGAGTGAACTTGGAAACGAATTTCTCGTCGCCAGCCAAACGCTCGTTCTCTACAAGAACGTGAGTCAATTCCATCTGGTCGCCCTTGATGAAAGTTGAATCGCCGGACTCAGCGATTTCAACCTTACGCAACATCTGACGCAGGATGGTCTCGATGTGCTTGTCGTTGATCTTCACGCCTTGCAGACGATAAACGTCCTGGATCTCGTTCACGATGTACTTGGCCAGCGCACTCACACCCAGCAGACGCAGGATATCGTGTGGATCGCTCGGGCCGTCGGAGATAACTTCGCCGCGGTTTACCTGTTCGCCTTCGAAGACGTTCAGGTGACGCCACTTAGGAATCAGCTCTTCGTACGGATCGCTACCATCGTTCGGGGTAATGACCAGACGGCGCTTGCCCTTGGTCTCTTTACCGAACGCGATGGTGCCGCTGACTTCAGCCAGAATCGAGGCTTCTTTCGGACGACGGGCTTCGAACAAGTCGGCAACACGCGGCAGACCACCGGTGATGTCACGGGTTTTCGAAGTCTCTTGCGGAATACGAGCGATAACATCACCGATCGCGATTTTCGCACCGTCCGCCACGCCGACCAGGGCGTTGGCAGGCAGGAAGTACTGAGCAATTACGTCGGTACCCGGCAGCAAGAGATCCTTGCCGTTGTCATCAACCATCTTCACAGCAGGACGGATATCTTTACCGGCAGCTGGACGGTCTTTGGCGTCGAGTACTTCAATGTTGGTCATACCGGTCAATTCGTCAGTCTGACGCTTGATCGTGATGCCTTCTTCCATGCCCACGTAGGTCACGGTACCTTTCATTTCGGTAACGATTGGGTGAGTGTGCGGATCCCACTTGGCCACGATTGCGCCAGCGTCGACCTTGTCACCTTCTTTAACCGAAATCACAGCACCGTACGGCAGCTTGTAACGCTCGCGCTCACGACCGAAGTCATCAGCGATCGCCAGCTCACCGGAACGGGACACAGCAACCAGGCAACCATCCACTCGCTCAACGTGCTTCAGGTTATGCAGACGGACGGTACCGCCATTCTTCACCTGAACGCTGTCGGCCGCGGAGGTCCGGCTTGCCGCACCACCGATGTGGAACGTACGCATGGTCAGCTGGGTACCCGGCTCACCGATGGACTGGGCAGCGATGACGCCGACCGCTTCACCGATGTTCACCTGGTGACCACGTGCCAAGTCACGGCCGTAGCACTTGGCGCAAATGCCGTAGCGGGTTTCGCAGCTGATCGGCGAACGCACGATCACTTCATCGATACTGTTCAGCTCGATGAACTCAACCCACTTCTCGTCTACCAGCGTACCGGCAGGAACGATGATTTCTTCGGTACCTGGCTTGAACACGTCACGGGCAATGACACGACCCAATACGCGCTCACCCAATGGCTCAACAACATCACCGCCTTCAATGTGCGGAGTCATTACCAGGCCATGCTCGGTGCCGCAATCGATCTCGGTCACAACCAGATCCTGCGCCACATCTACCAGACGACGAGTCAGGTAACCGGAGTTCGCGGTTTTCAACGCGGTATCCGCCAAACCTTTACGAGCACCGTGAGTGGAGATGAAGTACTGAAGTACGCTCAAACCTTCACGGAAGTTCGCAGTAATCGGCGTTTCGATGATGGAACCGTCCGGCTTCGCCATCAGGCCACGCATACCGGCGAGCTGACGGATCTGCGCAGCAGAACCCCGAGCGCCCGAGTCGGCCATCATGTACATCGAGTTGAAGGACTCTTGGTCGACTTCGACGCCATGGCGGTCAATGACTTTCTCTTTCGAGAGGTTCGCCATCATCGCCTTGGAAACTTCGTCGTTCGCCTTGGACCAAAGGTCAATCACTTTGTTGTACTTCTCGCCCTGGGTTACCAGGCCGGAGGCGTACTGACTTTCGATCTCTTTCACTTCATCAGTGGCAGCATTGATGATGCGGGCTTTTTCATCCGGGATAACGAAGTCGTTAACACCGATGGAAACGCCGGAAATGGTCGAATAGGCAAAACCGGTGTACATCAACTGGTCAGCGAAGATCACGGTCTCTTTCAAACCAACCACGCGGTAGCACTGGTTGATCAGCTTGGAGATCGCCTTTTTCTTCATCGGCTGGTTGACGACGTCGTACGAAAGACCAGGTGGAACAACCTGGAACAACAGCGCACGGCCGACAGTAGTGTCAACGATACGGGTGTTCTTGACGCTGCCACCATCACGATCGTTAACGGTTTCGTGGATCCGCACTTTGACTTTAGCGTGCAGTGCGGCTTCGCCGGCACGGAACACACGGTCAACTTCTTGCAGATCCGCGAACACACGACCTTCGCCTTTGGCATTGATCGCTTCACGAGTCATGTAGTACAGACCCAATACAACGTCCTGCGAAGGAACGATGATTGGCTCACCGTTGGCTGGCGACAGGATGTTGTTGGTCGACATCATCAACGCACGCGCTTCCAACTGGGCTTCCAGTGTCAGCGGTACGTGCACGGCCATTTGGTCGCCGTCGAAGTCGGCGTTGTACGCAGCACAGACCAGAGGGTGCAGCTGGATAGCCTTACCTTCGATCAGTACTGGTTCAAACGCCTGGATACCCAGACGGTGAAGGGTCGGTGCACGGTTGAGGAGAACCGGGTGTTCACGGATCACTTCAGCGAGAACGTCCCAAACCTCAGGCAGCTCGCGCTCGACCATCTTCTTGGCGGCTTTGATGGTGGTAGCGAGACCACGCATTTCCAGCTTGCCGAAAATGAACGGCTTGAACAGCTCGAGAGCCATCTTCTTCGGCAGACCGCACTGGTGCAGACGCAGGGTCGGACCTACGGTAATTACCGAACGACCGGAGTAGTCAACACGCTTACCGAGCAAGTTCTGACGGAAACGACCTTGTTTACCCTTGATCATGTCAGCCAGGGATTTCAGAGGACGCTTGTTAGAACCAGTGATAGCGCGGCCACGACGACCGTTGTCGAGCAGTGCATCGACGGCTTCCTGCAACATACGCTTTTCGTTGCGCACGATGATGTCCGGAGCGGACAGATCAAGCAGGCGCTTCAAGCGGTTGTTACGGTTGATCACTCGACGATACAGATCGTTGAGGTCGGAAGTCGCGAAGCGACCGCCATCCAGCGGGACCAGTGGACGCAGATCTGGCGGCAGAACCGGCAGAACGGTCAGCACCATCCATTCTGGAAGGTTACCGGAACCCTGGAAGGCTTCCATCAACTTCAGACGCTTGGACAGCTTCTTGATTTTGGTTTCGGAGTTGGTTTGCGGAATTTCTTCACGCAGACGGCCAATCTCGTGTTCCAGATCGATAGCGTGCAGCAGTTCACGGACAGCTTCGGCACCCATGCGGGCATCGAAATCGTCGCCGAACTCTTCCAGCGCTTCGAAGTACTGCTCGTCGTTGAGCAGCTGGCCTTTTTCAAGGGTGGTCATGCCTGGGTCGATAACGACATAGCTCTCGAAGTAGAGAACGCGTTCGATATCACGCAGGGTCATGTCCATCAGCAAGCCGATACGCGACGGCAGCGATTTCAGGAACCAGATGTGGGCAACTGGCGAGGCCAGTTCGATGTGCGCCATGCGCTCACGACGAACTTTTGCCAGCGCGACTTCAACGCCGCACTTCTCGCAGATCACACCACGGTGCTTCAAGCGCTTGTACTTACCGCACAGGCACTCGTAATCCTTTACCGGGCCAAAGATCTTGGCGCAGAACAGGCCGTCACGTTCAGGTTTGAACGTACGGTAGTTGATGGTTTCCGGCTTTTTAACTTCACCGAACGACCACGAACGGATCATCTCAGGCGATGCCAATCCAATACGGATGGCGTCGAACTCTTCGACTTGACCCTGGTTTTTCAGCAAATTCAGTAGGTCTTTCAAGGCCTTTCCTCCTGGCGGAGCAGAGAGCGGGCAATCCTGCCCCGCTCTCGATTCGCGTCACGTGTTATTCGGTTTCCAGATCGATATCGATGCCGAGGGAACGAATTTCCTTGATCAACACGTTGAAGGACTCGGGCATGCCCGGCTCCATACGGTGATCGCCATCCACGATGTTTTTGTACATCTTGGTACGGCCGTTCACATCGTCCGACTTCACTGTGAGCATTTCTTGCAGAGTGTAAGCAGCACCGTATGCTTCCAGTGCCCAGACCTCCATCTCCCCGAAACGCTGACCACCGAACTGCGCCTTACCACCCAGCGGCTGCTGGGTAACCAGGCTGTACGAACCGGTAGAACGAGCGTGCATCTTGTCGTCTACCAAGTGGTTCAGCTTCAGCATGTACATGTAGCCAACAGTAACCGGGCGCTCGAACTTGTTGCCGGTACGGCCGTCGGTCAGCTGCATCTGGCCGCTTTCTGGCAGGTCTGCCAGTTTCAGCATGGCTTTGATTTCGCTTTCCTTGGCGCCGTCGAACACTGGAGTGGCCATTGGAACGCCGCCACGCAGGTTCTTCGCCAGATCCAGGATTTCCTGATCGGAGAAGCTATCCAGATCTTCGTTACGACCGCCGATCTGGTTGTAGATCTCGTCGAGGAATTTACGAAGTTCAGCGACTTTGCGCTGCTCTTCGATCATCCGGTTGATCTTCTCGCCCAGACCTTTGGCCGCGAGGCCCAGGTGGGTTTCAAGGATCTGACCAACGTTCATACGCGAAGGTACGCCCAACGGGTTGAGGACAACGTCGACCGGGGTGCCATTGGCATCGTGCGGCATGTCTTCAACCGGCATGATCACGGAGACCACACCTTTGTTACCGTGACGACCGGCCATCTTGTCGCCCGGCTGGATGCGGCGACGGATTGCCAGGTAAACCTTGACGATTTTCAGCACGCCTGGAGCCAGGTCATCGCCCTGCTGCAGTTTGCGCTTCTTGTCTTCGAACTTGTCGTCCAGCAAACGGCGGCGATCAACGATGTAGGCCTGAGCCTTCTCGAGCTGCTCGTTCAGAGCATCTTCAGCCATGCGCAGTTTGAACCACTGACCATGCTCAAGACCGTCGAGAACTTCGTCGGTGATGTCCTGCCCCTTCTTCAGCCCGGCGCCGCCTTCGGCTTTGTGGCCGACCAGAGCGGAGCGCAGACGTTCGAAAGTGGCGCCTTCAACGATACGGAACTCTTCGTTCAGGTCCTTGCGGATCTCGTCGAGTTGAGTCTTCTCGATCGACAGTGCGCGAGCATCACGCTCAACGCCGTCGCGGGTGAAGACCTGTACGTCGATGACGGTACCCTTGGTGCCGGTAGGCACGCGCAGGGAAGTGTCTTTAACGTCGCTGGCTTTTTCACCGAAGATGGCACGCAACAGCTTCTCTTCCGGAGTCAGTTGTGTCTCGCCTTTCGGAGTGACCTTACCAACCAGGATGTCGCCTGCGCCAACTTCAGCACCTACGTAAACGATACCGGCTTCGTCCAGTTTGTTCAGTGCAGCCTCACCCACGTTCGGGATGTCTGCAGTGATTTCCTCTGGCCCAAGCTTGGTGTCACGTGCCACACAGGTCAGTTCCTGAATGTGGATCGTGGTAAAGCGGTCTTCTTGAACAACTCGTTCCGACAGGCAGATGGAGTCTTCGAAGTTGTAACCGTTCCAGGCCATGAACGCGATACGCATGTTCTGACCCAGCGCCAGCTCACCCATGTCGGTGGACGGGCCGTCAGCCATGATGTCGCTACGCTGAACCCGATCACCTTTACGCACCAGCGGACGCTGGTTGATGCAGGTGTTCTGGTTGGAGCGGGTGTATTTGGTCAGGTTGTAGATGTCGACACCAGCTTCACCGGTTTCAACTTCATCATCAGCAACACGAACCACGATACGGCTGGCATCAACGGAGTCGATCACGCCGCCACGACGAGCCACGACACAAACGCCGGAGTCACGGGCTACGTTACGCTCCATGCCGGTACCGACCAGCGGCTTGTCAGCACGCAAGGTTGGTACAGCTTGACGCTGCATGTTCGAACCCATCAACGCACGGTTGGCGTCATCGTGCTCGAGGAACGGGATCAGCGACGCAGCAACCGAAACTACCTGCTTCGGCGATACGTCCATCAAGGTGACGTCTTCCGGCGCCTTAACGGTGAACTCGTTCAAGTGACGAACAGCTACCAGCTCGTCGACCAGCATTTTCTTGTCGTTCATCGTGGCCGAAGCCTGAGCGATCACGTGATCAGCTTCTTCGATGGCCGACAGGAACACGATCTCGTCGGTGACCAGAGCGTCTTTCACCACACGGTACGGGCTTTCGAGGAAGCCGTACTGGTTGGTGCGCGCATAAGCGGCCAGGGAGTTGATCAGACCGATGTTCGGACCTTCCGGCGTTTCAATCGGGCATACACGACCGTAGTGAGTCGGGTGTACGTCACGAACTTCAAAGCCAGCACGCTCACGAGTCAAACCGCCAGGGCCGAGTGCAGAAACACGACGCTTGTGGGTAATCTCGGACAGCGGGTTGTTCTGGTCCATGAACTGGGAAAGCTGGCTGGAACCGAAGAACTCTTTCACCGCCGCAGCCACTGGCTTGGCGTTGATCAGGTCTTGCGGCATCAGGCCTTCGCTTTCAGCCATCGACAGACGCTCTTTGACCGCACGCTCAACACGTACCAGGCCAACGCGGAACTGGTTCTCGGCCATTTCGCCTACGCAGCGAACACGACGGTTACCCAGGTGGTCGATGTCATCGACGATGCCTTTACCGTTACGGATGTCGACCAGAGTCTTCAGCACCGCAACGATGTCTTCTTTGCACAACACGCCCGAACCTTCGATCTCGGTACGACCGATACGACGGTTGAACTTCATCCGGCCGACCGCAGACAGGTCATAGCGCTCAGGACTGAAGAACAGGTTGTTGAACAGAGTCTCGGCAGCGTCTTTGGTTGGCGGCTCGCCTGGACGCATCATGCGATAGATCTCGACCAGCGCTTCCAATTGGTTGCTGGTGGAGTCGATCTTCAGAGTGTCGGAGACGAACGGACCGCAGTCGATATCGTTGGTGTACAGAGTTTCGATGCGAACAACCTGGGACTTGGCGATTTTTGCCAGGATTTCGGTGTTCAGTTCGGTATTGCACTCTGCCAGGATTTCGCCGGTTGCCGGATGCACGATGACCTTGGCGGTAGTGCGACCCAGGACGTAGTCCAGAGGCACTTGCAGCTCTTTGATCCCGGCTTTTTCCAGCTGGTTGATGTGGCGAGCGGTAATACGACGACCTTGCTCGACAATAACCTTGCCTTTGT
Organism: Pseudomonas sp. LBUM1669; assembly: GCF_059695705.1. Lineage (NCBI taxonomy): Bacteria > Pseudomonadati > Pseudomonadota > Gammaproteobacteria > Pseudomonadales > Pseudomonadaceae > Pseudomonas > Pseudomonas sp. LBUM1669. The sequence continues at coordinate 5,716,240 of NZ_CP166784.1, forward strand.
CATCCAGGATATCCAGGACAGCAATTTCACCACGCAGGCGCTGAGGCACCAGTTCCAGGCTGAGGTTTTCACCCTGCACGTGGAAGACGTTGGTGGTGTAGAACGCGTCAAGCACTTCCTCAGTGGTATAGCCGAGCGCGCGCAGCAGTACCGATGCAGGCAGCTTGCGACGACGGTCGATACGCACGAACACACAGTCTTTCGGGTCGAACTCGAAGTCCAGCCACGAACCGCGGTAAGGAATGATGCGCGCGGAGTACAGCAGTTTACCGGAGCTGTGCGTCTTGCCACGGTCGTGGTCGAAGAACACGCCCGGGGAACGGTGCAGCTGGGAAACGATTACACGCTCGGTACCGTTGATTACGAAGGTACCGTTCTCGGTCATCAGGGGAATTTCACCCATGTAGACTTCTTGCTCTTTAATGTCCTTGATCGCTTTGTTCGACGATTCTTTGTCGAAAATGATCAGGCGCACTTTTACCCGCAAAGGTACGGCGTAAGTTACACCGCGTAATACGCATTCTTTGACATCAAATGCCGGTTCGCCCAAGCGATAACCGACGTACTCCAGCGCAGCATTGCCGGAGTAGCTGATGATCGGGAACACGGATTTGAAGGCCGCATGCAGGCCCACGTCGCGGAACTGATCTTTAGTCGCTCCCGCTTGCAAGAATTCACGATACGAATCCAGCTGGATGGCCAGGAGGTACGGCACATCCATGACGTCCGGCAACTTGCTAAAGTCCTTGCGGATACGTTTTTTCTCAGTATATGAGTAAGCCATCAGCGTTCCCCAGCTTGGTCACCTGCTTGTTTGGCCCCTCCCGACGGGAGCAGCCAGAAAATCGTGCAAACCCCATGGTTTGCGCCACCGCATCGGGTGGTTACCGCTCGTTACCAGCACCGACCGAGTCGGCTGCCAATAACGGAAAAAGGCCGGTGGCAAGAGCCACCAGCCATCAGCCTTTCGCTTAACGCTCGGGCTGGAGGAGCAAAGTCGATGCTTACTTCAGCTCGACTTTAGCGCCTGCTTCTTCCAGAGTGGCTTTGGCTTTGTCAGCTGCGTCTTTCGAAACAGCTTCCAGAACCACGCCAGGAGCGCCGTCAACTACTGCCTTGGCTTCTTTCAAGCCCAGACCGGTCAGTTCACGTACTGCCTTGATCACGTTAACTTTCTTCTCGCCAGCTTCCAGCAGCATGACGTTGAATTCAGTTTGTTCTTCAACAACAGCAGCGACAGCAGCTGGACCAGCGGAAGCAGCGGCAGCAGAAACGCCGAACTTCTCTTCCATGGCCTTGATCAGCTCAACGATTTCCAGAACGGATTTTTCGCCGATTGCTTCGATGATTTGGTCGTTAGTCAGAGACATGACTATAAATTCCTGTATTGGGGTGACAGCCTACGCGGCCATCGAAATAAACAATAAACGCTGAAAGGTGTCGCTCAGCCTTAGGCTGCAGCGGCTTCTTTCTGGTCGCGAAGAGCCGCCAGAGTACGAGCCAATTTGCTGGTTGCGCCTTGAATCACGCTCATCAGCTGAGAAATTGCTTCGTCACGGGTCGGCAGGCTTGCCAGTACGTCGATCTGATTAGCCGCGAGGAACTTGCCCTCGAACGCAGCTGCCTTGATCTCGAACTTATCCTGACCTTTTGCGAACTCTTTGAAGATACGAGCAGCAGCGCCCGGATGTTCTTTGGAGAATGCAATCAAGGTCGGGCCAGTGAACACGTCGTTGAGCACGTCATATTGAGTGCCAGCAACGGCGCGCTTGAGCAGGGTGTTACGTACAACACGTACGTAAACGCCAGCTTCACGAGCCTCTTTACGGAGTCCGGTCATAGCGCCTACTGTTACGCCACGGGCATCAGCCACGACAGCGGACAGAGCAACTTGGGCAGCCTTGTTGACTTCAGCGACGATGGCCTTCTTGTCTTCAAGTTTAATTGCCACGGGAAAAACTCCTGCTTGTTACCGTTTCATCCAACCGAGGCTAGATGTCGTTTTGGTGTCTGATTCGGTAAGGAACCGGGAGCACCATCTGCGTAGGCTTGAGGTTTAAGACTTGCGCCGCCTACGGTCTTGGATAGCCCCCGCAAGGCAGGGACCCCAATCTTTCAATTGGCGCAATCGCTTGCGCCAATCTGTGTCTTACGCGTCGAGCGAGCCTTGGTCGATGACCAGACCTGGACCCATGGTGGTGCTCAGGGTAACGCGCTTGACGTAAATACCTTTCGACGAAGCTGGTTTGATACGCTTCAGATCAGCGATCAGGGCTTCAACGTTTTCCTTCAGCTTGACGGCGTCAAAGCCGACTTTGCCAACGGAGGTGTGAATGATGCCGTTTTTGTCGGTGCGATAACGAACCTGACCAGCCTTGGCGTTTTTAACCGCCGTAGCTACGTCTGGCGTTACGGTGCCGACTTTAGGGTTAGGCATCAGGCCGCGCGGACCCAGGATCTGACCCAACTGACCAACAACGCGCATGGCATCCGGGGATGCGATAACTACGTCATAGTTCAGGTCGCCGCCTTTCATTTCGGCAGCCAGGTCGTCCATACCTACACGGTCAGCGCCGGCAGCCAGAGCGGCCTCAGCAGCTGGACCCTGGGTGAACACAGCTACGCGAACAGTCTTACCAGTGCCGTGTGGCAGCACAGTAGCGCTACGAACAACCTGGTCAGATTTACGCGGGTCAACGCCCAAGTTTACAGCAACGTCGAACGACTCGCTGAACTTGACAGTCGACAGCTCAGCCAGCAGAGCGGCAGCATCTACAAAGTTGTAGGACTTGCCTGCTTCGATTTTGCCGGCGATAGCCTTTTGACGCTTGGTCAACTTAGCCATTACACACCCTCCACGTTAAGGCCCATGCTACGAGCAGAACCGGCGATAGTACGCACGGCTGCGTCCATATCAGCTGCAGTCAGATCCGCGTTTTTGGTTTTCGCGATTTCTTCCAGCTGAGCACGGGTCACGGTGCCAACCTTAACGGTGTTCGGACGAGCGGAACCGCTAGTCAGACCAGCAGCCTTCTTCAGCAGAACCGAAGCAGGGGTGGACTTGGTTTCGAAAGTGAAGCTACGGTCGCTGTAGACAGTGATGATCACTGGAGTCGGCAGACCTGGTTCAATACCCTGAGTACGGGCGTTGAAAGCCTTGCAGAATTCCATGATGTTCACGCCGTGCTGACCCAGAGCAGGACCAACAGGTGGGCTTGGGTTAGCCTGAGCGGCCTTCACTTGCAGCTTGATGTAAGCGGTAATCTTCTTGGCCATGAGGCACTCCAATTACGGGTTCGAACGCCTCGAAAGGCTCCCCGGTTACTTGCGCGTTTATCCCAGTGACGACAAAACCCCACAGCCCAAGGCTGCGGGGTTGGGATGCTTGCTCAGCTAGACCTTTTCGACCTGGCTGAACTCTAGCTCTACCGGAGTAGAGCGACCGAAAATGAGCACCGCCACTTGGATCCGGCTCTTTTCGTAGTTAACTTCTTCGACCGTGCCGGTAAAATCAGCAAACGGACCGTCATTGACACGTACCGACTCACCTGGCTCGAACAACGTCTTCGGCTTCGGCTTGTCACTACCATCAGCGACACGACGCAGAATCGCTTCTGCCTCTTTATCTGTAATCGGTGCAGGCTTATCAGCAGTACCGCCGATGAAGCCCATCACCCGAGGAGTATCCTTGACCAAGTGCCAAGTACCCTCGTTCATGTCCATCTGGACCAGCACATAACCTGGGAAGAACTTGCGCTCGCTTTTGCGTTTCTGGCCATTACGCATTTCAACCACTTCTTCAGTGGGAACCAGAATTTCGCCGAAGCCATCTTCCATGCCAGCCAGCTTTACGCGCTCTACCAACGAGCGCATGACATGCTTCTCGTAACCGGAGTAAGCATGCACAACGTACCAACGCTTAGCCACGGGACACCCTTAGCCGACAATCAAGGAAACAAGCCAGCCGAGCAGGGAATCAAGCCCCCACAACAGCAACGCCATAACCAGAACAACAGCCACAACGATCAACGTGGTCTGCGTGGTTTCTTGGCGAGTTGGCCATACGACTTTACGAATCTCGGTGCGAGCTTCCTTAACCAGCACAAAGAAAGACTTGCCCTTCACAGTCTGCAGGCCTACAAAGGCAGCTACAGCAGCGATGGCAAGCAATGCAAGTACGCGATACAGGATCGGCGAAGCAGAGTAATACTGATTGCCAACAACGCCAACAACCACCAAAGCAACTACTACTAGCCACTTGAGCAGATCGAAGCGAGAGCCTTGAGCTTCAGCTTTAGGAGTCATCTATGAAGATCCTGTGAAAAGAAAGCCAGACACACCAAGTGAATCTGGCAGGTCAGGAGGGAATCGAACCCCCAACCTACGGTTTTGGAGACCGTCGCTCTGCCAATTGAGCTACTGACCTAAAACAAAATCAGGCCGACCATTATGCCGGCCTGAAAAAGACATTACAACAACTTACTCGATGACTTTAGCTACGACACCAGCGCCGACGGTACGACCGCCCTCACGGATAGCGAAACGAAGACCATCTTCCATCGCAATGGTTTTGATCAAGGTAACGGTCATCTGAACGTTATCACCCGGCATAACCATTTCAACGCCCTCTGGCAATTCGCAGTTACCGGTCACATCCGTAGTACGGAAGTAGAACTGTGGACGGTAGCCTTTGAAGAATGGCGTATGACGACCACCCTCCTCCTTGCTCAAAACGTATACTTCAGCAGTAAACTTGGTGTGCGGCTTGACGGTGCCCGGCTTGACCAAAACCTGGCCACGCTCAACATCATCACGCTTGGTACCGCGCAGCAGCACCCCACAATTCTCGCCAGCACGACCTTCGTCGAGCAGCTTTCGGAACATTTCAACACCAGTACAAGTTGTTTTGACAGTGTCACGAAGACCAACAATCTCAACCTCTTCCTGAATGCGGACGATGCCACGCTCAACACGACCAGTCACGACAGTACCGCGACCCGAGATCGAGAACACATCCTCGATCGGCATCAGGAACGGTTTGTCGATCGCACGCTCAGGCTGCGGAATGTAGCTATCCAGAGTCTCAACCAACTTCTTAACGGCAGTTGTACCCATCTCGTTGTCGTCTTGACCGTTCAACGCCATCAGCGCAGAACCAATGATGATCGGAGTGTCATCACCCGGGAAATCGTAAGTACTCAGCAGATCGCGCACTTCCATCTCAACCAACTCGAGCAGCTCAGCATCATCAACCATGTCAGCCTTGTTCAGGAAGACAACGATGTACGGAACCCCAACCTGGCGAGAGAGCAGGATGTGCTCGCGGGTTTGCGGCATCGGACCGTCTGCGGCCGAGCAAACCAGGATCGCACCATCCATCTGAGCAGCACCGGTAATCATGTTCTTTACGTAGTCAGCGTGACCCGGACAGTCAACATGCGCGTAGTGACGCACAGCCGAATCGTACTCAACGTGAGCAGTATTAATGGTGATACCACGCGCTTTCTCTTCTGGGGCGCTATCGATCTTGTCGAAATCCACCTTTGCCGAACCGAAAACCTCGGAGCAGACACGGGTTAGCGCAGCGGTCAAAGTAGTTTTACCGTGGTCTACGTGACCAATGGTGCCTACATTGACGTGCGGCTTATTACGCTCGAACTTTTCCTTAGCCATCGAAGCAACCCCCAGCAGAAGAATTAAGCAGTGATACAACCCATTAAAACAAAGGCAGATATTTTCATATCTGCCTTGTTATATGGAGCTCTTGAGCGGATTTGAACCGCTGACCTCACCCTTACCAAGGGTGTGCTCTACCAACTGAGCTACAAGAGCGTAACGCCTTGCAGGACCTGCAAACTTGGAGCGGGTAGCGGGAATCGAACCCGCATCATCAGCTTGGAAGGCTGAGGTTCTACCACTAAACTATACCCGCGGAGCTTGCAGCTCTCGCTAAAAATGGTGGAGGGGGAAGGATTCGAACCTTCGAAGTCGTAGACGTCAGATTTACAGTCTGATCCCTTTGGCCGCTCGGGAACCCCTCCTAAGCGAGCCGGCATTCTATATCATGCCGACCTTCTGTCAAGCATTTTCTCATTAAAAACCTGAGGTTAGCTGCATTGACACCGCTTCGTACTGCTGACCGTTAAAGGTCTTCACTGCGAAGCGGGCGCCATTCTATGCAAACTATTCCGCAGGCGCAACCCCCTCGCACGGCATTATTTTATGTTTTAACTCATTGAATTCTTTGGAAAGGTTTAGCAGCTGAAGATCATCCACTAAACGCCGGCTTTCAGGTGCTACACGGAGCCAGTAGCCAGACGGATCAGAGGAGTCTTTTGGCAACGATTGAACTTTGATATCCATCCCACCCAGCCGGCGCTCAGCTGCCAGGGCGACCTCCTGACGAGTGAAACCACCCAAGTAAAGGCAGCCACTGTCCGTCGACGCCGACTTTCCTTTCTCACGCCCCGTATCAGTTGCCTCGCTTAGCAAACGGATATCCTGCTGCGATCCTCGATACAAACTCAAAGGCGTTACATCTTTCGCACGCAGCGGGGCCTCTTGTTGATGCCAGATGTAATAGAAGACATTGAGAACCAGCAACAGCAGGAACAACCAACGCATAAGAACCTCAAGACAAAGGGCATGCCATCGCCAGACCTACAAACACCAGGTCTGGAACCAGTCTGGCATCCGGTACGATTTCGGAGACGAGCGCCGCATCGCCTCCCGTGAGGAATACCGCAAAATCCTCCCCCCAATAACTACGCGCCATTTCCAGCTGAGTCAGGACGAAGCCTCTCAACATAAGCAAACATCCTCGCTCAACCGCTTCGACCGTTGTGCGGCCTGGTACGAGGCTTTCAAGTGCGCGCTCGGCAGCGATATCGCCATAGCGAATCTTGCGGGTATGGGTTCGTAACTGGTTGCGCATCAGAGGCATTCCAGGGCAAATAAACCCGCCAAGATGATCTCCATCCCCCGCAATGAAATCAGCAGTCACCGCGGTACCGAAATCGAGTACCAGGCATGCTCCTGCGGCCAGGTTAAATCCACCGAGCATCGCTAACCAGCGATCAAGCCCCAACCGCTCAAACTCCTCGTACCCATTCCGAACGCCTGCCATTTCACGCGCCGGCGCAGCGCAAATTACGGATACAGAGAACGCTTTTGTCAGCAGAGAGGTCAACGCAGCAGTCTCTTCGGCCGTTCTGACACTGACCAACCGGCACTGCTTGAGGGCCAGCCCTTCGAGTCCACTCAGGCTTTCCAGCAATGCGAAATCCGAATCCACGACGCCTTCACCAAACACCTGCTTGGCATCCGCATGGAGAGCCCGCCACTTTATAAAACTGTTTCCGCAGTCGAGCTCAAGAATCATCACGCAACCTCAGGCTGAGCTCACCACCACTAAAGACCTTTTCCACACCATTTACCTTCAAGCGCAAGGCACCCTGACTGTCGATACCCAACACCTCACCATCAATCTGGTTGACGCCAGCAATCAACGAGACTGCCCGCCCTTGCCAAAGATGGTTCTGCTCCCATTCCCGCTGAATAGCGGAAAACCCATCAACCTGATGACGGGCCAGATATTTCTGAAGCATTAACCCTAATTGCGCGACAAGGTGATTGCGGTCAAACACCCTGCCCGACTCCAACCGCACGGATGTCCATTGCTGATCAATCTCATCGGTTGCCTGCATATTCACATTAATTCCAACACCCAGCACCACGTGACACACATCAGCAGGATCACCCACCAGCTCGAGCAATATCCCGGCGATCTTTTTCTGGCCAACCAGAACATCATTGGGCCACTTCAAGCCCGCGCCCGGGATACCGAGATCTCTCAACGCCTGCATGACAGCAAGCCCAACCACAAGACTCAACCCTTCGAGCTGACGCATTCCACCTTCGATGCGCAATACGAGGCTGTAATAGATGTTTTCTGCGAAAGGACTGGCCCAATTTCGCCCACGTCGGCCGCGACCCGCAGTCTGCCGCTCGGAGAGCACCAAGAATGGCGCAGCCTGCCCACGCTCTATTACGCGCAAGGCTTCAGCGTTAGTGGAGTCAATTGAGTCGAAGAGCAGAATAGGCCAGTCGCACGAGGGCGCCTGTTCTTTTATGCCGGCAGGATCAAGCAGCGTCAATGGCGCAGCCAATTGATAGCCACGTCCGCGCACCTTATGGATGGACAAGCCAAGCTCAGCCTCTAAATGCTGTAGCTGCTTCCATACCGCACTACGACTGACGCCCAAGGCGACGCCCAGGGCCTGACCCGAATGGAACTTGCCATCCTTAAGAAGCTTTAACAACGTCAGCATGCAAGTCTCGCCTCACAATGAGGCCCGCATGATAGCCATGCCCCGAGCCGTTGCATAGAAACCCCGAGGACCAGATTTTCCTGCGGACAAAACAAAACCCCTACCTGCATACGCAGATAGGGGTTTCGGAATTTAATCTTGACGATGACCTACTCTCACATGGGGAAACCCCACACTACCATCGGCGATGCATCGTTTCACTGCTGAGTTCGGGATGGGATCAGGTGGTTCCAATGCTCTATGGTCGTCAAGAAATTCGGTAGCCAGGTCGTTCTCCTTACGGATTACGCTCCAGCGAATGGGTATGTGATAGATCTCGGTGTTTTGTGAGTCTTTCGAACTTTCGGTTCGTTTCGTCTTCACACACCGCAATCTGGTGCTCTTTTGCTTTTCAGCTCAAAGCTTGCAAATTGCTTGGGTGTTATATGGTCAAGCCTCACGGGCAATTAGTATTGGTTAGCTCAACGCCTCACAGCGCTTACACACCCAACCTATCAACGTCGTAGTCTTCGACGGCCCTTCAGGGGACTCAAGGTCCCAGTGAGATCTCATCTTGAGGCTAGTTTCCCGCTTAGATGCTTTCAGCGGTTATCTATTCCGAACATAGCTACCCGGCAATGCCACTGGCGTGACAACCGGAACACCAGAGGTTCGTCCACTCCGGTCCTCTCGTACTAGGAGCAGCCCCTCTCAAATCTCAAACGTCCACGGCAGATAGGGACCGAACTGTCTCACGACGTTCTAAACCCAGCTCGCGTACCACTTTAAATGGCGAACAGCCATACCCTTGGGACCGGCTTCAGCCCCAGGATGTGATGAGCCGACATCGAGGTGCCAAACACCGCCGTCGATATGAACTCTTGGGCGGTATCAGCCTGTTATCCCCGGAGTACCTTTTATCCGTTGAGCGATGGCCCTTCCATACAGAACCACCGGATCACTAAGACCTACTTTCGTACCTGCTCGACGTGTCTGTCTCGCAGTCAAGCGCGCTTTTGCCTTTATACTCTACGACCGATTTCCGACCGGTCTGAGCGCACCTTCGTACTCCTCCGTTACTCTTTAGGAGGAGACCGCCCCAGTCAAACTACCCACCATACACTGTCCTCGATCCGGATAACGGACCTGAGTTAGAACCTCAAAGTTGCCAGGGTGGTATTTCAAGGTTGGCTCCACGCGAACTGGCGTCCACGCTTCAAAGCCTCCCACCTATCCTACACAAGCAAATTCAAAGTCCAGTGCAAAGCTATAGTAAAGGTTCACGGGGTCTTTCCGTCTAGCCGCGGATACACTGCATCTTCACAGCGATTTCAATTTCACTGAGTCTCGGGTGGAGACAGCGCCGCCATCGTTACGCCATTCGTGCAGGTCGGAACTTACCCGACAAGGAATTTCGCTACCTTAGGACCGTTATAGTTACGGCCGCCGTTTACCGGGGCTTCGATCAAGAGCTTCGCGTTAGCTAACCCCATCAATTAACCTTCCGGCACCGGGCAGGCGTCACACCCTATACGTCCACTTTCGTGTTTGCAGAGTGCTGTGTTTTTAATAAACAGTCGCAGCGGCCTGGTATCTTCGACCGGCATGAGCTTACGGAGCAAGTCCTTCACCCTCACCGGCGCACCTTCTCCCGAAGTTACGGTGCCATTTTGCCTAGTTCCTTCACCCGAGTTCTCTCAAGCGCCTTGGTATTCTCTACCCAACCACCTGTGTCGGTTTGGGGTACGGTTCCTGGTTACCTGAAGCTTAGAAGCTTTTCTTGGAAGCATGGCATCAACCACTTCGTGTTCTAAAAGAACACTCGTCATCAGCTCTCGGCCTTAGAATCCCGGATTTACCTAAGATTCCAGCCTACCACCTTAAACTTGGACAACCAACGCCAAGCTGGCCTAGCCTTCTCCGTCCCTCCATCGCAATAACCAGAAGTACAGGAATATTAACCTGTTTTCCATCGACTACGCTTTTCAGCCTCGCCTTAGGGACCGACTAACCCTGCGTCGATTAACGTTGCGCAGGAAACCTTGGTCTTTCGGCGTGGGTGTTTTTCACACCCATTGTCGTTACTCATGTCAGCATTCGCACTTCTGATACCTCCAGCAAGCTTCTCAACTCACCTTCACAGGCTTACAGAACGCTCCTCTACCGCATCACCTAAGTGATACCCGTAGCTTCGGTGTATGGTTTGAGCCCCGTTACATCTTCCGCGCAGGCCGACTCGACTAGTGAGCTATTACGCTTTCTTTAAAGGGTGGCTGCTTCTAAGCCAACCTCCTAGCTGTCTAAGCCTTCCCACATCGTTTCCCACTTAACCATAACTTTGGGACCTTAGCTGACGGTCTGGGTTGTTTCCCTTTTCACGACGGACGTTAGCACCCGCCGTGTGTCTCCCATGCTCGGCACTTGTAGGTATTCGGAGTTTGCATCGGTTTGGTAAGTCGGGATGACCCCCTAGCCGAAACAGTGCTCTACCCCCTACAGTGATACATGAGGCGCTACCTAAATAGCTTTCGAGGAGAACCAGCTATCTCCGAGCTTGATTAGCCTTTCACTCCGATCCACAGGTCATCCGCTAACTTTTCAACGGTAGTCGGTTCGGTCCTCCAGTTAGTGTTACCCAACCTTCAACCTGCCCATGGATAGATCGCCCGGTTTCGGGTCTATTCCCAGCGACTAGACGCCCTATTAAGACTCGCTTTCGCTACGCCTCCCCTATTCGGTTAAGCTCGCCACTGAAAATAAGTCGCTGACCCATTATACAAAAGGTACGCAGTCACCCAACAAAGTGGGCTCCCACTGCTTGTACGCATACGGTTTCAGGATCTATTTCACTCCCCTCTCCGGGGTTCTTTTCGCCTTTCCCTCACGGTACTAGTTCACTATCGGTCAGTCAGTAGTATTTAGCCTTGGAGGATGGTCCCCCCATATTCAGACAAAGTTTCTCGTGCTCCGTCCTACTCGATTTCATGACTAAGAGATTTTCGCGTACAGGGCTATCACCCACTATGGCCGCACTTTCCAGAGCGTTCCGCTAATCTCAAAGCCACTTAAGGGCTAGTCCCCGTTCGCTCGCCACTACTAAGGGAATCTCGGTTGATTTCTTTTCCTCAGGGTACTTAGATGTTTCAGTTCCCCTGGTTCGCCTCTTAAGCCTATGTATTCAGCTTAAGATAACCATCTTATGATGGCTGGGTTCCCCCATTCAGACATCTCCGGATCAAAGTCTGTTTGCCGACTCCCCGAAGCTTTTCGCAGGCTACCACGTCTTTCATCGCCTCTGACTGCCAAGGCATCCACCGTATGCGCTTCTTCACTTGACCATATAACCCCAAGCAATCTGGTTATACTGTGAAGACGACATTCGCCGAAAATTCGATAATACTCAGTTAAGAGTAACTCACAAATTTTACCTTAGCCTGATCCGTTACCAGTGAAAGTAACGTTCAGTCTATCTTTCTATCACATACCCAAATTTTTAAAGAACGATCTAGCCAAAGACTAGAAATCAACATTCACCATCATCACAATGGAATGCTCATTTCTAAGCTTTCAACAAACAGAAGCAGTAGTGGTGGAGCCAAACGGGATCGAACCGTTGACCTCCTGCGTGCAAGGCAGGCGCTCTCCCAGCTGAGCTATGGCCCCGTATTTCTACAGGTTCCCACACAAAATTGGTGGGTCTGGGCAGATTCGAACTGCCGACCTCACCCTTATCAGGGGTGCGCTCTAACCAACTGAGCTACAGACCCAATTTCGAGCTTTAAGGCCGACCTCACCCTGCTCTTTAACACTGAGCATGGGGTGCGCTCCAACCAACTAAGCTACAACCTGTTAGGGCTGCTTCTTATCGTCTTCTTCAATGAATCAAGCAATTCGTGTGGGAACTTATGGAGCAGCTGATGTCGTCGATTAAGGAGGTGATCCAGCCGCAGGTTCCCCTACGGCTACCTTGTTACGACTTCACCCCAGTCATGAATCACACCGTGGTAACCGTCCTCCCGAAGGTTAGACTAGCTACTTCTGGTGCAACCCACTCCCATGGTGTGACGGGCGGTGTGTACAAGGCCCGGGAACGTATTCACCGCGACATTCTGATTCGCGATTACTAGCGATTCCGACTTCACGCAGTCGAGTTGCAGACTGCGATCCGGACTACGATCGGTTTTCTGGGATTAGCTCCACCTCGCGGCTTGGCAACCCTCTGTACCGACCATTGTAGCACGTGTGTAGCCCAGGCCGTAAGGGCCATGATGACTTGACGTCATCCCCACCTTCCTCCGGTTTGTCACCGGCAGTCTCCTTAGAGTGCCCACCATTACGTGCTGGTAACTAAGGACAAGGGTTGCGCTCGTTACGGGACTTAACCCAACATCTCACGACACGAGCTGACGACAGCCATGCAGCACCTGTCTCAATGTTCCCGAAGGCACCAATCCATCTCTGGAAAGTTCATTGGATGTCAAGGCCTGGTAAGGTTCTTCGCGTTGCTTCGAATTAAACCACATGCTCCACCGCTTGTGCGGGCCCCCGTCAATTCATTTGAGTTTTAACCTTGCGGCCGTACTCCCCAGGCGGTCAACTTAATGCGTTAGCTGCGCCACTAAGAGCTCAAGGCTCCCAACGGCTAGTTGACATCGTTTACGGCGTGGACTACCAGGGTATCTAATCCTGTTTGCTCCCCACGCTTTCGCACCTCAGTGTCAGTATCAGTCCAGGTGGTCGCCTTCGCCACTGGTGTTCCTTCCTATATCTACGCATTTCACCGCTACACAGGAAATTCCACCACCCTCTACCATACTCTAGCTTGTCAGTTTTGAATGCAGTTCCCAGGTTGAGCCCGGGGATTTCACATCCAACTTAACAAACCACCTACGCGCGCTTTACGCCCAGTAATTCCGATTAACGCTTGCACCCTCTGTATTACCGCGGCTGCTGGCACAGAGTTAGCCGGTGCTTATTCTGTCGGTAACGTCAAAACACTTACGTATTAGGTAAATGCCCTTCCTCCCAACTTAAAGTGCTTTACAATCCGAAGACCTTCTTCACACACGCGGCATGGCTGGATCAGGCTTTCGCCCATTGTCCAATATTCCCCACTGCTGCCTCCCGTAGGAGTCTGGACCGTGTCTCAGTTCCAGTGTGACTGATCATCCTCTCAGACCAGTTACGGATCGTCGCCTTGGTGAGCCATTACCTCACCAACTAGCTAATCCGACCTAGGCTCATCTGATAGCGCAAGGCCCGAAGGTCCCCTGCTTTCTCCCGTAGGACGTATGCGGTATTAGCGTCCGTTTCCGAGCGTTATCCCCCACTACCAGGCAGATTCCTAGGCATTACTCACCCGTCCGCCGCTCGCCACCAGGTACAAGTACCCGTGCTGCCGCTCGACTTGCATGTGTTAGGCCTGCCGCCAGCGTTCAATCTGAGCCATGATCAAACTCTTCAGTTCAAACATCTTTGGGTTTTTAAGAAACCCTAAACTTGGCTCAGCAATCGTTGGTTACATCTTTGATTTCTCGCGGAGTAACTTGTGATGCTGATAATCTTGTTGACTATCAGTCTGACTCCACAAGCACCCACACGAATTGCTTGATTCAGTTGTTAAAGAGCGGTTGGTTAAGATCTTTCGTCTCAACCGAGGCGCGCATTCTACAGCAGCCTCTGTTGCTGTCAAGCGGTTATTTTCAGAAGCTTTCAAAGTTTCCTTTGCAACTTCAACCACTTGCGCTTCCGATCTCTCGTTAGCGGGAGGCGAATTCTACAGCGTTACTCGCTGCTGTCAACACCTCTTTTTCTCCGCTTTCGACCGAGAAGATCGAATCGTCAATCAAGCTAAACAACCCTGCCTGACCAACTCCTTCTGGGCTTCGATGACCTGAAGCAACTCGCTGTCCAAAACTGCGTAACTCTTTGTTTACCAAGGAGTTTTCCGTTTCGACTGCGCCGGAAGTGGGGCGAATTATAGACTTCCAGAATCTGCCGTCAACACATAATTTCAGCTTTATTCGGATTTGAGGGTAATACGCGCAAATGCCTTCTTTCCGGCTTGGCAAACATGGGTCGCGCCCAGTACGTATATAAAGGTGCGATCCACAACCTCACCATCTATACGCACACCACCGGAACCCAGCAGGTCTCGCGCGACAGCCGAGTTCTTGACCAGGCCCGCCTTATTAAGGACGGCAGCGATCGGCATATCGTCAGTAGCGGTCAACTCGATCTCTGGCAGATCGTCCGGCAGCTCGCCATCCTTCATACGATTGCCCGCCGCACGGTGAGCATTGGCCGCAGCCTCTTCACCATGGAAACGCGCGACGATCTCTTCGGCCAGCTTGATCTTGATATCACGCGGATTGGCACCCGCTTCGACATCAGCACGAAAGACATTGATCTCATCCATGGAACGGAAACTGAGCAATTCGAAGTAACGCCACATCAGCGCATCCGGAATAGAGACCAGCTTGCCGTACATGACACCCGGCGCCTCCTGTATACCGACGTAGTTGCCCAAGGACTTGGACATCTTCTTCACGCCATCCAGACCTTCGAGCAGCGGCATGGTCAGAATGCATTGAGCCTCTTGACCATAACTGCGCTGCAGCTCACGCCCCATCAGCAGGTTGAACTTCTGATCGGTACCACCCAATTCGACATCCGCGCGCAGCGCGACCGAGTCATACCCTTGAACCAGCGGATAGAGGAACTCGTGAATAGCGATTGGCTGGTTGGTCGTGTAACGCTTGTCGAAGTCATCGCGCTCAAGCATGCGAGCCACGGTGTACTGCGAAGTCAGACGAATGAAGTCCGCCGGCCCCATCTGATCCATCCAGGTGGAGTTGAACGCCACCTCGGTCTTGGCCGGATCGAGAATCTTGAAGACTTGAGTCTTGTAGGTCTCGGCATTCTCGAGAACCTGCTCGCGAGTGAGCGGAGGACGCGTCGCGCTCTTGCCGCTCGGATCACCGATCATCCCGGTGAAGTCGCCTATAAGGAAGATCACCTGATGCCCCAGCTCCTGGAACTGACGCAGCTTATTAATAAGCACCGTATGACCCAGGTGCAAATCCGGCGCGGTCGGATCGAAGCCTGCCTTAATACGAAGCGGCTGGCCACGCTTGAGCTTTTCGATCAGCTCGGACTCGACCAACAGTTCTTCCGCACCACGTTTAATCAGCGCTAGCTGCTCTTCAACCGACTTCATAACAGACCCGCAAGGCTCGAATTCAAAGGGGACCAACCATACAAGATCACGCGTCAAATACAAAGTTTGGCCGGTGCAATGACGCCAATCCGCCGGCAGAGTGACCACGGACTTGCTTCAGAGATGATTTGGTTATATTTTATACAGTTATTTCATCTTCATCATGTCATTCATCTTTTCCAATTCATCTTTTTCAAAGTCAAAAATTACCTATGACCAAAGAATCGCCTAAAGCGCCACCGCTTTACCCGAAGACCCACCTGCTTGCAGCAAGTGGAATCGCCGCTCTTCTGAGCCTGGCGCTTCTGGTATTCCCGTCCAGTGATGTAGAAGCCAAAAAGACGACCCTGAGTCTTGAACTGGAAAGCCCTGCTGAACAACTGACACAAGATCAAGACGCAGCTGAAGCCGTCCAAGCCACAAATGAACCGGCAGCCTCGCCTTTCGCGCAGATCGAAAACAGCGCCGAAGAGCCACAGGAAACCGCTCAGGTCGAGCCTGTACCTGCCCCGGTCGTCGAAGAAAAGAAGGCCCCAAACCACAGGGAAGTGATCGTTTCCAAAGGAGACACGCTGTCCACGCTGTTTGAGAAAGTCGGCCTCCCCGCCACTTCGGTGCATGAAGTACTGGCCAGCGATAAGCAAGCCAAGCAATTCAGCCAGCTCAAACACGGCCAGAAACTCGAATTCGAACTGACTCCCGACGGCCAGTTGACCAACCTGCACAGCAAAGTCAGCGACCTCGAAAGCATCACCCTGACAAAGAATGACAAGGGTTATACGTTCAACCGCATTACAGCCAAGCCTACCGTGCGCTCCGCCTACGTTCATGGCGTGATCAACAGCTCGCTGTCGCAATCTGCCGCGCGTGCAGGCCTGTCCCATAGCCTGACCATGGACATGGCCAGCGTGTTTGGTTATGACGTCGACTTCGCTCAGGATATCCGCCAGGGTGACGAGTTCGATGTGATCTACGAGCAAAAAGTCGTCAACGGCAAGGCTGTCGGCAACGGCCCGATCCTGTCCGCACGCTTCACCAACCGCGGCAAGACCTACACCGCCGTGCGTTACACCAACAAGCAAGGCAACAGCAGTTACTACACCGCTGACGGCAACAGCATGCGCAAGGCTTTCATCCGTACGCCGGTAGACTTCGCCCGCATCAGTTCGAAATTCTCCATGGGCCGCAAACACCCGATCCTGAACAAGATCCGCGCCCACAAAGGTGTGGATTACGCAGCACCCCGCGGCACACCGATCAAAGCGGCCGGTGACGGTAAAGTGTTACTCGCCGGTCGCCGTGGCGGCTACGGTAATACCGTGATCATCCAGCATGGCAACACCTACCGCACGCTTTACGGCCATATGCAGGGCTTTGCCAAAGGCGTCAAGACCGGCGGTAGCGTCAAGCAAGGCCAGGTGATCGGTTATATCGGCACGACCGGCCTGTCCACAGGCCCGCACTTGCACTACGAGTTCCAGGTCAACGGCGTGCATGTCGACCCACTGGGCCAGAAAGTTGCGATGGCCGACCCTATCTCCAAAGCGGAACGCGCACGCTTTCTCACGCAGAGCCAGCCGCTGATGGCGCGCATGGACCAAGAGAAAGCCACCATGCTGGCTTCGAAGCGCTAAATCATGACGCTCTACATAGGTGTGATGTCCGGGACCAGCCTCGATGGCCTGGACATTGCGCTGATCGAGCTGACCCCGGGGATCAACCTGATCGCCACGCACTACACCCCCATGCCTGATTCCCTGCGCGCCGAGCTGCTTGGCTTGTGCGCCAGCGGCCCGGACGAGATTGCCCGCTCCGCCATCGCCCAGCAGAACTGGGTGAAACTGGCGGCTCAGGGCATTAACACCCTCCTCCACCAACACAACCTGAAACCCGAAGACATTCGCGCGATTGGCAGCCACGGCCAGACCATTCGTCATGAACCGGCGCGCGGCTTCACGGTTCAGATCGGCAACCCTGCCCTGCTCACTGAGCTGACCGGTATCACTGTGGTCAGCGACTTCCGCAGCCGTGATGTGGCCGCCGGCGGGCAAGGCGCGCCTTTGGTGCCCGCCTTTCACGAAGCGTTGTTTGATGAACGCGCCGGTCATCGTGCGGTGTTGAATGTTGGCGGATTCAGCAACCTCAGCCTGATCGAGCCCGGCAAACCTGTCGCCGGTTTCGATTGCGGCCCGGGCAACGTTCTGCTGGATGCCTGGATTCACCAGCAACGCGGCGACAATTTTGATCGTGACGGCCAATGGGCCGCCAGCGGCAAGGTTGAACCAGTTTTGCTGAATGAGTTGCTGAGCGATCCATTCTTCCTGACCAAAGGCCCGAAAAGCACCGGACGCGAAGTGTTCAACCTGCCATGGCTGACACAGCACCTCTCGAAACTCCCGTCCTTCGCCGCTGAAGACGTGCAAGCCACTCTGCTTGAACTCACAGCGCTGACCATCGTCGAGTCACTGCAGCATGCACAATCGGATACTCAGGAACTGCTGGTCTGCGGTGGTGGCGCGCACAACGCCACACTGATGAACCGTCTGGCCAGCCTGCTGCCGAACGCGACAGTCAGCAGCACTGCCGATTACGGCGTGGACCCGGACTGGGTCGAAGCCATGGCCTTCGCCTGGCTGGCCCATTGCTGCCTGGAAGGCATCGCCGCCAACCGCCCGAGCGTCACCGGCGCCCGCGGCCTGCGCGTACTCGGCGCCATCTACCCGGCATAAACGCCGCACAGCAAAACGCCGCAAAGCCCTGAAGCCATGCGGCGTTTGATATTGCGGTGAAGCGCGATCAGATCGAGAACGAAGAGCCACAACCACACGTGGTGCTGGCGTTCGGATTCTTGATCACGAAACGCGAACCTTCCAGACCTTCCTGATAATCCACCTCGGCACCGGCCAGGTACTGGAAGCTCATCGGGTCTACGACCAGACTCACACCTTCGCGCTCGACGATGGTGTCGTCATCGGCCACTTCTTCATCGAAGGTGAAGCCGTACTGAAAACCTGAACAACCGCCGCCCGTAACGAATACGCGCAGCTTCAAGCGATCATTCCCCTCTTCATCGACCAGGCTCTTCACCTTGTGCGCGGCACCGTGGGTGAATTGCAAAGCGGTGGGGGTGAAGGATTCGACGCTCATGCTGACTATCTCCCGGCGTTACGCCGCCATAATGCGTGATGACGCGCATTATCCGCTTCTCCTAGAAAATTGGTCAACTATTGTTACGGTATATCAATAAACCCGATTGCCGGCTAAAAATGCAAAAAGGCCCGTTCAGTCGGGCCTTTTTGCTGCTAGGAATAAAGCCTTACGGCAGCATGCCGGCGTGGGACAGGCCCAGACGCTCATCCAGGCCAAACAGGATGTTCAGGTTCTGCACCGCCTGACCCGACGCACCTTTGACCAGGTTATCGATCACCGACAGCACCACCACCAGATCACCGTCCTGCGGACGATGCACGGCAATACGGCAAACGTTGGCGCCACGCACGCTGCGGGTTTCCGGATGGCTGCCGGCCGGCATTACGTCGACGAACGGTTCGTTGGCATAACGCTTTTCAAACAGCGCCTGCAGATCCACCGAGCGATCCACCACGGTCGCATACAGCGTCGAATGAATGCCGCGAATCATCGGCGTCAGGTGCGGAACGAAAGTCAGACCGACGTCCTTGCCCGCTGCACGACGCAGGCCCTGGCGAATTTCCGGCAAATGACGGTGACCTTTGACGGAATAGGCTTTCATGCTTTCCGACGTTTCGGCGTACAGCGAACCGACCGAAGCGCCACGACCGGCACCGCTGACACCGGATTTGCAATCAGCGATCAAACGCGTGGTATCGGCCAGACCGGCTTCGAGCAAAGGCAGGAAACCCAATTGCGTCGCTGTTGGGTAGCAACCCGGCACCGCGATCAAGCGAGCATCCTTGATCTGCTCGCGATTGACTTCCGGCAACCCGTAGACCGCCTCTTCCAGCAGTTCCGGTGCACCGTGCGGCTGGCCGTACCACTTGGCCCACTCGGCAGAGTCTTGCAGACGGAAGTCCGCCGACAGGTCGATGACCTTGGTCCCGGCTCCCAGCAGTTCGCCGGCCAGCGCATGGGCAACACCATGAGGCGTGGCGAAGAACACCACATCACAGGCGCCCAGCGTCTTGATGTCCGGAACGCTGAAAGCCAGGCCGTCGTAGTGGCCTCGCAGGTTCGGGTACATGTCAGCCACGGCCAGACCGGCCTCGGATCGGGAAGTGATCACAACCACTTCAGCTTGCGGATGCTGTGCCAACAGACGCAGCAGTTCGACACCGGTGTAACCCGTGCCGCCGACGATACCGACCTTGACCATAAACCTGCCCTCAACGAACCCACTGGAAAGCCGTCGATAATAGGGGCCGCGCGGGCCTGCGACAACCGCTTAGGTGACGTGCGGCGGCTCATGTGTCCCGTCTCGGGCATAACGTTCAACTTTTGGCGAGTGGCTTTTGTGGCCAGACAAGGCGCCGCGACGAGTCATAGCTCGCTATGGCGAGGAGCGGCAACGCAGCCTGGCTGCAAAAGACGCCGTCAAAATTGAACAGTTATGTCCGAGACGGGACACTTTCTCTACTATTCGGGCTACCGTGAACCTGGGAATAACTAAAAATGCTTTATCTGTGGCTCAAAGCGCTTCACATCGTCAGCATGGTCTGCTGGTTTGCCGGCCTGTTCTACCTGCCGCGCCTGTTCGTTTATCACGCGCAAAGCGAGGACAGCGTCAGCAAGGAACGCTTCAGCCTCATGGAGCGCAAGCTGTACCGCGGCATCATGGGCCCGGCGATGATCGCTACCCTGATTTTCGGTATCGCGCTGATCTGGCTTAACCCGAGCATCTTCAGTCAAGGCGCGTGGATTCACGCCAAGCTGACCCTGGTGGTGATCCTGATCGGTTACCACCACATGTGCGGCGCACAGGTGAAGCGTTTTGCCCGTGGCGAAAACACCCGCAGCCATGTCTTTTATCGCTGGTTCAATGAAGTGCCGGTTCTGATATTGCTGGCTATCGTAATTCTGGTCGTCGTTCGGCCGTTCTAACTCCAATAGGCACAACTCACCGGGGTACTTCCAATGTCGCTGCCCGCTTTGCTCGAACAACGTTTGCGTCTGCCCGTGGTGGCAGCGCCGATGTTCCTGATTTCCAATCCGCAATTGGTGCTCGCCTGCTGCCGAAACGGCGTAGTCGGCAGCTTTCCGGCGCTGAACCAGCGCGAGAGCAGCGGCTTCAAGGCCTGGCTGGAAGAGATTGAAGCAGGGTTGGCGACACTGGAAAACCCGGCGCCTTACGCGGTCAACCTCATCGTTCACAACACTAACCCACGGCTGCAAGCGGACCTTGCGATCTGCATCGAGCACAAAGTACCGATCGTAATCACCAGCCTCGGCGCCGTGAAAGAAGTGGTAGATGCCGTCCACAGCTATGGCGGACTGGTGTTCCATGACGTGACGACCCGCCGCCATGCCGAGAAAGCTGCCGAGGCCGGTGTGGATGGCTTGATCGCCGTGGCAGCAGGTGCCGGTGGACACGCAGGGACCTGGAGCCCGTTCTCGCTGATTTCCGAGATTCGCCAGTTCTTCGACAAGACCCTGCTGCTGGCAGGCTGCCTCAACCACGGCCACGAGATCCTTGCTGCGCAATTGCTCGGCGCGGATCTGGCCTACTTCGGTACGCGATTTATCGGCACCACTGAAAGTCATGCGCCTGATGCCTACAAAGAGATGCTGCTGACGTCCAGAGCCGCGGACATCGTCCATACGCCGGCAGTGTCGGGCGTACCGGCGAGTTTCATGCGTCAAAGCCTGGAGGCTGCCGGTTTCGACATGGCAGCACTGCAAGGCAAGGGCGAGGTCGACTTCGGCTCCAAACTCAAGCCGATCAGCGATGAAGCCAAAGCCTGGAAAACCGTGTGGTCTGCGGGCCAGGGTGTCGGGGAAATCGATGATTTGCCGAGCGTCGATCAATTGGTCGCACGACTTGACGCGGAGTACCGCAAGGCTCTGGAACTGGCGGCCGAGCTGCCCAAACGCTGGCCGCGCTGAGATGAAAGTTTGGCCAGCCCACACCGGCTGGCCTTACACTTCACGCCAGTGACATTTCCTCATTCAATAAACTCGCGACAAGGATGCCTCGCAATGAGCGACAACGGTTTCAAGATCGTGTTCGACGGCGCTCTGCTGCCAGACGTTGACGCCACCACCGCTAAACAGAAGCTGGCCGAGCTATACAAAAGCGAAGTCGCTGCGGTCGAACGGCTGTTCACTGGCAAGACGGTTACACTCAAGAAAGACCTGTCGCACGCCGACGCACAAACCTATCTTCAGGCGCTGAAGAAAACTGGTATCGATGCTCGCATCGAAAGCGAGCCGTCCATAGAACTGAACCTGGCCGATGCTCACGAACACCGGCCCGTCAGCAGCCCATCCGAATTCGCCGACCCGGCATCCCCTTACGCCCCGCCCCGGGCTACCGTCGGTGAAGCCCTGCCAGAATACGCCATACTCAAGCCATTCAGCGTCGAAGGCCGCATCGGTCGTTTGCGCTATTTGGCGTGGACGATGGTCCTGACGCTGGTCATGCTGGCGGTCGGCTCCGTAGCGGCGATTTTCGCAGTCGCCATCATCAGTGCCGATTCGACCGCAGGCCTTATTCTCGGCGGCCTGGCAGCGTTCATCCTGTGCATCGCAGCCGCGGTCGTCAGCATCCAGATCAGTGTTCAGCGTCTGCATGACATCGGCTGGTCCGGCTGGCTCTGGCTGCTGAACCTGGTCCCGTTCGTGGGCAGCTTCTTTCCGTTCGTGATCATGGTCGCGCCGGGCACCAACATCGCCAATCGCTACGGCGCACCGCCTCCGCCCAACACCACGGCGGTCAAAGTGCTGTCTTCGTTGTGGGTGGTGTTAATCGCCATCGTCTTGGTTGGCGCACTGGCCGGAGGCCTTACGGCGATCCAGCAAGAGTATGAAACTGCTGCCGAAACCAGCTATGACAGCAGCTCGGTGATTACTGAAGAAGTTGAAGTCGAGCCGGCCGCAGAGGCTGAGCAGGCACCCGATTCTGCAGACGATGAAGCCGAAGAAGCCCCGGCCCCTGTAGACTCTGCGAAAGAATGAACAGCGCTCCCCGCCCGTGACACACGCGTCGCCGGCGCGGGGCTGTTGCGATGGAGAACTGCATGACCCGTTACGCTCTGATCACTGGCGCTTCCAGTGGCATCGGCCTGGCGATGGCCGAAGCACTGGCCCGCCGCGGCCGCAGCCTGATTCTGGTGGCCCGACAACGTGATCAGCTGGAAAGTATTGCCATTGAACTGACCCAACGCTTTGGCGTGGAAGTATTGTTCCGCGCCTGTGACCTGGGCGAACCGTTACGGCTGTCCGGGTTCCTGCTGGAACTGGAAGAAGGTGACCGGCAAATCGATCTGCTGATCAACTGCGCCGGCATCGGCACCTGCGGGCCATTCCTGGCCCAGGACTGGATGACCGAGCAGGACCTGATCGAAGTGAACATCCTGGCACTTACCCGCTTGTGCCATGCCATCGGCAACAGCATGGCTTTGCAGGGGGGCGGGCAGATTCTGAATGTCGCCTCAACGGCCGCTTTCCAACCCGGCCCGTGGATGAGCACGTACTACGCCAGCAAAGCCTATGTGCTGCATTTTTCCGAAGGGTTGCGCGTCGAACTGAAGAAATGTGCGGTCAAGGTCTCGGTGCTGTGCCCCGGCCCGACCCGTACCGGGTTCTTCCGTACCGCTCAACTGGACACCGGCAAGCTGGCCGACAGCAACATGCTCATGAGTCCCGAAGAGGTTGCGTTGTATACCGTGCGCGCCCTTGAGAAAAATCGCGCAATCATTATTCCGGGCCGAGGGAACCGCTGGCGCGCCTTCCTGCCGCGGCTCGGCTCGCGCTGGCTCAACCGGACAATCGCTGGCATGGTCAACAAGGCCTACTGCCCGCGCTGACCAGGCCTCAAGGTAAAAGGCTGGGCTCGTGGATAACCCATGAGTACACTCAGGCCAGTCAAAACAACGGAGAAAACAGCTGTGGATACTCTGTTCACCAAGATCATCAACCGGGAAATCCCGGCGAAGATCATCTACGAGGACGACCAGGTACTGGCCTTCCACGACATCGCCCCACAGGCACCGGTGCATTTTCTGGTCATTCCGAAAAAAGCGGTGCGCACCCTCAACGACCTCACCGAGGACGACAAGGCTTTGGCCGGGCATATTCTGTTCACCGCCCAGCGCCTGGCCCTGGAACTGGGCTGCGAAGAAGGTTTCCGCGTGGTCATGAACTGCAATGAATTGGGTGGGCAGACGGTCTATCACATTCATATGCATGTGCTGGGTCAGCGCCAGATGCACTGGCCGCCGGGCTGATGCACCGCTCTTCCCTGTAGGAGCGAGCGATGCGGCGGCCCGACTTGCCCGCGAAAGGATCTGACAGTCACATTAATGTCATCAGATAAACCGCATTCGCGGGCAAGTCGGGTCGCCGCATCGCTCGCGCCTACAGATCACGGCGACATCCACATGACCCAGCGCAAACCTTCCCCGACCGATTGGGTTAAACTGGCCGCCGAGATTCTTCCCGGAGGTCAACATGACTACCCAGCGTCACTACTCGCCGATTGACCGTCTTCTGCTTCAAGCCGATGCCGCGATGCGCACGTTGCTGCCTTTCAGTGGCCAGCCATACCGTCCGTCGCCGGCCATTGTGCAGCCGGATGCGCAAATGAGTGACGAAGATACCCGCCATGTTGCCGGTTTGATGCGCATCAACCATACCGGCGAAGTCTGCGCCCAGGCGCTGTATCAGGGTCAGGCCCTGACCGCCAAGCTGCCGCACGTGCGGGCCGCCATGGAACATGCTGCCGAAGAAGAAATCGATCACCTGGTCTGGTGCGAGCAACGCATCCAGCAACTGGGCAGCCACACCAGCATTCTCAACCCGCTGTTCTACGGCATGTCGTTCGGAATTGGCGCAGTGGCCGGATTGATCAGCGACAAGGTCAGTCTGGGGTTTGTTGCCGCCACCGAGCATCAGGTGTGCAAACACTTGAACGAGCACCTTGAGCAATTGCCGGCGGAGGACGAGAAGTCCCGGGCGATTCTTGAGCAGATGCGGATTGATGAAGAACATCATGCCGAAAGTGCGCTGGATGCCGGTGGGTTTCGTTTTCCGGCGCCGGTGAAGTTCGGAATGAGTTTGCTGGCCAAGGTAATGACCAAGAGTACTTATCGGATCTGACGGATACGCTGCCGGAAAGGACGCCATCGCGAGCAAGGGCGCGTTGTTCCAGCCATAAAAAAGGCGACTGCCGTGAGGTAGTCGCCTTTTTTGTGTTCGAAAATCTTAGTTCGGCACGTTGCGCGCGTAGAAGATTTCCAGCATTTCGTGTTTCACACGGTCAGTCACCTGCGCACGCTGCTCGGAGGACAGGTTGCTGGTGGCATCGCCGAACAGGTAGTCATCCAGTTCGAAGTTCTTCAGCAACATTTTGGTGTGGAACAGGTTTTCCTGGTACACGTTCACGTCGGTCATCTGATACGCGCCGCGGGTATCTTCGGACAGGTAGTTCTGGATCGAGTTGATCTCGTGGTCGATGAAGTGCTTTTTGCCTTCCACGTCACGGGTGAAGCCGCGCACACGATAATCCACGGTCACGATGTCCGAATCGAACTGGTGAATCAGGAAGTTGAGCGCTTTAAGCGGTGAAATGACGCCACAGGTCGACACGTCAATGTCCACACGGAATGTCGCAATGCCGTCGTCCGGATGGATCTCCGGGTAGGTGTGCACCGTGATGTGGCTCTTGTCGAGGTGGGCCAGGATAATTTCGGGCAACGGGCCCGGCGATTCTTCGATCTGGCTGTCGGTCGGGGTTACCGGCTCTTCAGAGATCAGAATCGTGACGCTGGCGCCCTGGGGTTCGTAGTCCTGACTGGCAATGTTCAGGATGTTGGCACCAATGATATCGACAACTTCCGTGAGGATCTGCGTCAGGCGTTTCGCGTTGTACTCTTTATTGATGTACTCGACGTAAGCCTGTTGGTCTTGCGGGGTTTCCGCGTAGCAGATGTCATAGATGTTGAAGCTCAAGGTCTTTGTCAGGTTATTGAACCCGTGGAGCTTGAGTTTGCTTTTCACCGTTAAAAACTCTCTATGTATTGCGGCCCGGGCCGCGTGATCAAGCATGCCCGTCAGATGCGAACAACGCAGCTGCGTAGGACGGTTAACACCTCTTCGCGATGGCGATTTTGGTTGTCTGTTCGGGTTCGCAGCCTGTCGATGACGGGCCACTACCCTGAAAAAAGTGGCGCATTATGCAGACGTCAGCTTGGGATCGCCAGAGTCTGCACTGCTTTTATGATAGTTGAATGTCGATTCAACCGAGTTCGATGATTTCGTAGTCGTGGGTAATGGCCACGCCAGCCGCGCCCAGCATGATCGAAGCCGAGCAATACTTCTCCGCGGACAGTTCGATTGCGCGTTTGACCTGGGCTTCTTTCAACCCACGGCCCTTGACCACGAAGTGCATGTGGATCTTGGTGAAGACTTTCGGATCCTCGGTCGCGCGCTCGGCTTCGAGGAAAGCTTCACAGCTTTCGACGGCCTGACGGGACTTTTTAAGGATGCTGACCACGTCGAAATTGCTGCAACCGCCGACACCCAGCAGGAGCATTTCCATCGGCCGGACACCCAGGTTGCGACCGCCTGCATCGGGCGGACCGTCCATGACCACGACGTGACCACTGCCGGATTCACCGAGGAACATGGCTTCGCCAGCCCATTGGATGCGTGCCTTCATCGCCAGACTCCACTGCTTAAAAAAGGGTCGCCAGCTTAGCACAGGGCCCCGGATTGACAGCGCCCTGCATTTGTAGGGCATAACCTTCCAGAGCGTAGGAAATTTTCGAATATTGCAGGAAGTGTCTGTTAAGCTGGCGCCAATTCGCTGGCGCATGGCCAGCCTTTGCCGCAACCCTCAGCGACTCATAAAAAAACCAAACACACCGTGAAGCCATTTTCGGGATACAACCATGGTTGCTATTGCCCCAACCCCAAAAATCAAAAACCTCGACAAGCTGTTGATGCATTGCCAGCGCCGTCGTTATGCGGCCAAGAGCAACATCATTTGTGCCGGTGATCGCTCGGAAACGCTGTTCTTCATCATCAAGGGCTCGGTGACGATCCTGATCGAGGATGATGACGGCCGTGAAATGATCATTGCCTACCTGAACTCCGGGGACTTTTTCGGTGAGTTGGGTCTGTTTGAACAAGCGGGACTCGAGCAGGAGCGTAGCGCTTGGGTACGCGCGAAGATCGAGTGCGAAGTGGCGGAAATCAGCTACGCAAAATTCCGCGAACTGTCCCAGCAGGATCCAGACATTCTTTACGTGCTCAGCGGACAAATCGCACAGCGTCTGCGCAATACCACGCGCAAGGTCGGCGACCTGGCCTTCTTCGACGTAACCGGTCGCGTCGCCCGCTGCCTGCTGGAACTGTGTAAACAGCCGGATGCCATGACCCACCCGGACGGCATGCAGATCAAAGTGACCCGCCAGGAGATCGGGCGGATTGTCGGTTGTTCACGGGAGATGGTCGGTCGCGTGCTCAAGGATCTGGAAGAACGCAACCTGGTGGACGTCAAAGGCAAGACCATGGTGGTCTTCGGTACGCGCTAAGCTCGAAAACTCAAGCCCCGAGCATGTCCGCCAGCACCTGGCGATAAAGCGTGTCGAGCCGCTCCAACACATCGGGCGCGGCAAATTTCTCATGCAGGGCAATGTGGCTTTCGGCGCGCACTCGCTGCTCAAGGCCGCAGGCTTCATTGAAGCGATTGACTGCGGCGACCATCGATTCACGTTCGTTATCCAGCAACAACGCACCGTGCACCAACCCGACCGGACGCGTGCCGCCCTTGCTCTGGCGCCAGCGCTGAGCGGTGCCGACCATCTTGCGGCCGTCGAGATTGACGTTAAAACGGCCATCGCAGAATGCGCCGTCGACTTCGCCCAATGACGAAACGCCGCCCATCTCATCCAGTAACTGACAGATCGGGTCGCAGAGTCGGCGGTAAGCGGTTTCGATCCGGTTTTGATCGCCTTCGCTACGCGGGGGTGCGTAGACAAGGGCGATATTGATGGTGGATGCCGATTGCGGCACCGGCTCACCGCCGGTCTCACGCAACAGCACCGGCCAACCGGCGGCGGCTGAGACTTCGCAGGCAGCTTCGAAGCCGGGTAGACGATTCAGGCGTCGGGGCATGACCAAAGCCCGGTCACTGGGTTGCCAGAACATCAAGCCGAAGTCTGAATCGCCGGTGCACACATGGGCCAGCAGATCCTGTTCGGCGAGCAAGCCGGCTTCGACGGTCAGATTGGTCGGCTGGGTCATGGACTACTCCACCAGGCATAAAGTGTTTGGGGAATTTGAGGGCCTCTTCGCGAGCAAGCCCGCTCCCACATTAGTCAGCGTCCATCCAGACAACGCCGATTAAATGTGGGAGCGGGCTTGCTCGCGAAGGGGGCACCGCGGTTTTACTGCCTGCACTCAGTCGAGGGTCGAACCACTGACCGGGCCGCCACGCTCAGGAAAGAACAAACGCTGCAACTCGGTGCCCGGGCTTTCCGCGCGCATGAATGCCTCGCCCACCAGGAACGCATACACGTCGCTGATTTCCATCAGTTCCACATCCGCCCGGTTGAGAATGCCGCTTTCAGTAATCACCAGGCGATCACGCGGGATACGTGGCAGCAGGTCGAGCGTGGTTTCCAGGCTGACGTCGAAGGTGTGCAGGTTTCGGTTGTTCACGCCGACCAGCGGCGTGTCGAGGGTTTTCAAGGCCCGCTCCAGCTCGTCGCCATCGTGAACTTCCACCAGCACATCAAGACCGACGCTTTTGGCCACGGCCGCCAGCTCGGCCATTTTCACGTCGTCCAGCGCGGAGACAATCAACAGCACGCAGTCAGCGCCCAAGGCCCGGGCTTCGACGATCTGGTACGGGTCGATCATGAAATCCTTGCGGATCACCGGCAGGTTGCACGCCGCCCGCGCCTGTTGCAGATAAGCATCGGCGCCCTGGAAGTAATCGATATCGGTCAGCACCGACAAGCACGTCGCGCCGCCCTTCTCGTAGCTTTTGGCGATGTCAGCGGGAACGAAGTGCTCGCGGATCACGCCTTTGCTCGGCGAAGCTTTCTTGATTTCAGCAATGACGGCCGGCTGTTTCAACTTGGCCTGAGCAATCAATGCCTTGGCAAAACCACGGGGTGCATCGGCCGCCTTGGCCAGACTTTCCAGCTCCGCCAGACTCACACGGGCGCTGCGCTCGGCAACTTCCTGGACTTTGCGGGCCAGAATGTTTTCCAGAACCGTCGGTACACTCATCCCTCATTCTCCACTTTGAATACCGCGGTAAATGCACCCAACTCCTCAAGTTTTTCCCGAGCGAGGCCGGTGTGCAGCGCATCGTGCGCCAGGGCAACGCCTTCTTTCAAACTGGTCGCCAGGTCGGCGGCGTACAGCGCCGCACCGGCATTGAGCACGATCATCTCGGCGGCTTTCTGGCCGAATTCGGTCTTGCGCTTGCCCAGGGCATCACGAATCAGCTCGAGGGACGCCGCCGGACTTTCCACTGCCAAGCCGTGCAGGCTCTGGCTCTTCATGCCCAAGTCTTCTGGCTCGACCCAATATTCGGTGATCTGGTCATTCTTCAGTTCTGCCACGTAAGTCGGCGCCGCCAGACTGAATTCGTCCAGGCCATCCTTCGAGTGCACCACCAGCACGTGCTTGCTACCCAAGCGCTGCAAGACTTCGGCCAATGGCCGGCACAACGCCTGACTGAACACGCCCACCACCTGATGTTTCACGCCGGCCGGATTCGTAAGCGGGCCGAGCATGTTGAACAGGGTACGCAGACCAAGATCCTTGCGCGGGCCAGCAGCGTACTTCATGGCACGGTGATGGGTCTGGGCAAACATGAAACCGATGCCGACGTTGTCGATGCAGCGCGCCACCTGCACTGGGGTCAGGTTCAGGTAGATACCGGCCGCTTCCAGCAAGTCCGCGCTGCCGCTTTTGCCCGATACCGCACGGTTACCGTGTTTGGCCACGGTGCAACCGGCTGCTGCCACCACGAAGGAGGAAGCCGTCGAGACGTTGAAGATGTTCGCACCATCACCGCCGGTGCCGACCACATCGACTACACCGTCGAGGGTCTTGAGTTCGACCTTGTCCGCCAGCTCGCGCATGACCGACACCGCACCGACGATCTCATCAATGCTTTCGCTCTTCATGCGCATGGCCATCATGAACGCGCCGATCTGCGCATCCGTGCATTGCCCGGTCATGATTTCGCGCATCACATCGCGCATCTCATCGGTGCTGAGGTCGAGGTGGTCGACGATACGGCTCAGGGCTGTCTTGATATTCATGAAAAGTCCTTAGCGCGTGCCGCCGGTTTGTTTGAGGAAATTTGCGAACAGCTCGTGGCCCTGCTCGGTGAGGATAGACTCGGGATGGAACTGTACACCCTCGATGTTCAATGTCTTGTGGCGCAGGCCCATGATCTCGTCGACCGAGCCGTCTTCGAGCTGGGTCCAGGCGGTCAGTTCCAGGCAATCCGGCAGGGTTTCGCGCTTGACGATCAGCGAGTGATAGCGCGTCACCGTGAGCGGACGATTCAGGCCTTCGAATACGCCCTTGTCCTCGTGGAATACCGGGCTAGTCTTACCGTGCATCACTTGCCGGGCGCGGACCACATCACCGCCAAAAGCCTGGCCGATGGACTGGTGGCCGAGGCAGACGCCTAGAATTGGCAGTTTGCCGGCGAAATGCTTGATCACATCAAGCGAGATGCCGGCTTCGGTCGGAGTGCAAGGACCGGGGGACACGACGATGCGCTCAGGGTTGAGGGCTTCGATGTCGGCAATGGTGAGTTCATCGTTGCGCACGACTTTAACCTGGGAGCCGAGCTCACCGAGGTATTGCACAACGTTGTAAGTAAAAGAGTCGTAGTTATCGATCATCAGCAACATGGCGGTTGTAACCTCTTGAATCCACTGACTTTTAATACAGCCTTCGAATGATTACCCGCAGCGCCCTGCGCTTTGTCAGTCGCCAGGTGCGCCAGCAAAGCGGTATGTCATACGGGTAAAGAAGGCAAAGCGGTACAGGTCCGGCGGGGCCGGCAAAAGAATTCAGGCGCGCCAACGCCAGCGGGCGTGTGCCTTGATGACTTGATCCAGAAGTTTGCTGATGATCAACACGGGGAAGGTCTCATTCATACGTCTCGGCACAGTAACTTAGCTGGGCAGAGCGTGCAATATGGCCGGGGCTACTGCTCGCGAAACAATCGAAGGGTTCGCGACCGATGGCAAAAGGCCGGAAGTTTTTGGTACTGTCGTTTCGTTCACTACAACAATAAATAAACGGACTTGCTCATGATCAAACAGACGTTGTTTGTACCGCTCGCAGGATGCTTGCTCGCCGCGGCCTGCGCCCAGGCGATCGCCGCGCCTAATCCTTACTCCAATTTCGTCGTCTTCGGCGACAGTCTCAACGATGCCGGGACCTTTGCCGACACAGGCGGGCCAGCTGGCTCGACTGAGCGCTTTACCAACCGGACGGGGCCGGTTTACCTGGATGGCAACGGTGAAGTCCGCTCGCTCAACTCCACGCAGATCCTGGGGGGAAAACTGGGGTTCTCAGCGGATCAGACAGCCTCATCGTCCTCAGCTGTACGCGCCAGCAATGGCCAGCCCGATGGCAACAACTGGGCCGTCGGCGGTTATCGTACCGACCAGATTCTCGATTCGATCACCAGCACCTCCGCCACGGGCGATCGCACCCGGGCAGGCTACCTGCCGTCGAACAACTTCCGCGCCGACCCGAATGCGCTGTATTACCTGTCGGGCGGTGGCAACGATTTCCTGCAAGGTCGCGTGACCAGTCTGCCCCAGGCCAGCGCCGCCGCCGATCGCCTGGTCAGCAGCGTGCAAACCCTGCAACAGGCCGGTGCCCGCTACATCATGGTCTGGTTGCTGCCGGACATCGGCTTTACCCCGGCCTTCAACGGCACTCCGTTGCAAGCGTTCACGTCTCAGCTCAGTGCTCAGTTCAACACCGAACTGGTGAGCCAACTGCAAAATGTCAATGCCAACGTCATCCCGCTGAACATTCCGGTGCTGCTCAAAGAGACGTTTGCCAACCCGGCGCAGTTCGGCCTGGCCACCGACCAGAACCTGAGCGCCACATGCTTCAGCGGCGACAGTTGCACCGAAAACGCCCGTTACGGCATCAACAGCGCTACGCCGGACCCGACCAAGCTGATCTACAACGACTCGGTGCACCCGACCGAAGCCGGACAGCGTCTTATTGCCGATTACGCTTACTCGCTGCTGGCCGCGCCATGGGAAGCAACCCTGTTGCCACAAATGGCCCAAGGTACTTTGCGTTCCCATCAGGATGAGTTGCGCAACCAATGGCTGGCCGATTGGGAAAACTGGCAAGGCGTGGGTCAATGGCGGGCGATTGTTGCCGGTGGCGGCCAGCATCAGGACTTCGACAGCCAGCGCAGTGGCGCCAGTGCTGACGGCAATGGCGCCAACCTGAACATCGGCGGCAGCTACCGGCTCAACGATGCATGGCGCGTAGGTCTGGCGGCGGGCTTCTACAACCAGAAGCTCGAAGCCGGCGACAACGACTCGGACTACAAGCTGAACACGTACATGGGTACGGCGTTCGCCCAGTACCAGCAGAATCGCTGGTGGGGTGACGCGGCAGTGACCGCCGGGCATCTGGATTACGACAGCCTCAAACGCAAATTCCAGCTGGGGGTCAATGAACGCGGGGAGAAAGGCGACACCGACGGTTACCTGGTGGCTTTCAGCGGTCGTGTGGGGTACGACATCGCGCCGTTGGCGAGCAGCCCGTGGCATCTGTCGCCATTCGTGAGCGCTGATTTCGCCAAAGTAGAAGTCGACGGTTACTCGGAAAACGGCGCCGACTCCACCGCGCTGACATTCGACGACCAATCGCGCATTTCCCGACGTCTTGGCATTGGCTTCCAGGGCAAGTACCAGATCACTTCGCAGACCCAGGTGTTCGGCGAACTGGCTCACGAGCGTGAGTACAACGACGATACCCAGGATGTGACCATGAACCTCAACAGCCTGCCGAACAACCGCTACACCCTGGCCGGCTACACCCCGCAGACCAACCTGAACCGTTTGAACCTGGGCGTGAGCCACAACCTCACCAAGGATCTGGCTTTACGGGCGAGTTATGACATTCGCAAGGATGATGACTTTACCCAGCAGGGCATTAACGTAGGCGTTGCGCTGGACTTCTAAACATCGGGCAAAAAAAAACGCGGCGCCCTCACAGGCGCCGCGTTTTTTTATGCTGAACACTTATTGTGGCGAGCGAGCTTGCTCGCGCTCGGCTGCGAAGCAGTCGTCGATTGGGCCTGCTTCGCAGGCCAGCGGGAGCAAGCTCCCTCGCCACAAAGGCCCGCTCCCACAGTTTTTCGTGTGAACTCAAGCGTCCGGGGTTTGTTCGGCCAGGGCCACGGCGCGGAACATCGCACGGCGCTTGTTCAGGGTTTCTTCCCACTCCAGCGCTGGCACAGAGTCGGCGACGATGCCGCCACCGGCCTGCACGTGCAGCTCGCCGTCCTTGATCACCGCGGTGCGGATCGCAATGGCGGTGTCCATGTTGCCGTTCCAGGCAAAGTAGCCTACCGCCCCGCCATAGACGCCCCGCTTGACCGGCTCCAGTTCGTCGATGATTTCCATCGCACGAATCTTCGGCGCGCCCGACAACGTGCCCGCCGGCAGAATCGCCCGCAGCGCGTCCATCGCCGTCAGCCCGGCCTTCAATTGGCCGGTAACGTTGGAGACGATGTGCATCACGTTGGAATAACGCTCGATGACCATCTTCTCGGTCAGTTTCACCGAACCGATTTCCGAGACCCGGCCCGTGTCGTTGCGACCGAGGTCGATCAACATCAAGTGCTCGGCGATTTCCTTGTCGTCCGACAGCAGGTCTTTTTCCAGCGCCAGGTCGGCCTCTTCGTTGGCCCCGCGTGGGCGAGTGCCGGCAATCGGGCGCACGGTGATCAGGTTGTCCTCGACCCGCACCAGCACTTCCGGCGAACTGCCGACGACGTGGAAGTCGCCGAAGTTGAAGAAGTACATATAAGGCGTCGGGTTGAAGCAACGCAGCGCCCGGTACAGATCAATCGGCGCCGCCTTGAAGTCGATCGACATGCGCTGGGACGGCACGACTTGCATGCAGTCACCGGCCAGGATGTACTCCTTGATGGTATCGACGGCTTTTTCGTAATCGCCCTGGGTGAAGCTCGAACGGAACACCGGATCAGCCGACTGTTGCTTGCTGAAATCCAAGCCACGGCGCGGAGTAATCGGTTGGCGAAGTTTTTCCAGCAATTCTTCCAGGCGCGCCTGGCCTTGCTCGAAGGCGTCGGCCTGCGCAGGGTCGGCCAGAACGATTGCGTGCATCTTGCCGGCGAGGTTGTCGAACACCACCACCGCGTCGGAAACCATCAGCAGAATGTCTGGCACGCCCAGCGGATCCGGGTTCGGGCACTTGCCCAGACGCTTCTCCACATAGCGCACGCAGTCATAACCGAAGTAACCCACCAGACCGCCATTGAAGCGCGGCAGGCCCGGGATGGTCGGTACGTTGTAGCGGGCTTTGAATTCTTCGACGAAGGCCAGCGGATCTTCCGCCTCATGGCTTTCGATCTCGACGCCGTCGTGGGTCACGCTCACATGGTGGTCGTGAACCCGCAGCACGGTGCGGCACGGCAAGCCGATGATCGAATAACGACCCCACTTCTCCCCGCCCTGCACCGACTCCAGCAGGTAGGAGTTGGGCTCGTCGGCCAGTTTCAGGTAGATCGACAGCGGCGTGTCGAAGTCGGCCAGGGTTTCACAGGCCATCGGGATACGGTTGTAGCCGGCAGCGGCCAAACGCAGGAATTCTTCGCGGATCATGGGGTAGCCTCGTGGCTTGAGGGTCTAACAGTCAGGTATGCAAACGCGCCGGCAGGCCGGCCAGGAACAAGTCAGGCGCGCCAACGCCAGCGGGCCAGGGCCTTGATGACTTTCATCCAGAGTTTGCGAGTGACCACCACGATGGGATTTCCAGCAGGGGATTGAACAGCGTCGGGCAACGTTATCTCAGCGGCTGGATCCAGGCAACCGGGAATTAGCTTGCGCAGATCGTCGATCACCAGCGCCGGCGACTCTTCCGAAATCGGCCGGCCATGGTTGTAGCCGTAGCTGAGGGCCACGCACTTGACCCCTGCCGCTTTCGCCGCCAGCACATCACTGCGTGAGTCGCCGACAAACAGCGATTGCGAGGCCGGGATGTTGGCCATTTTCATCACAAAAAACAGCGCGGCCGGGTCGGGCTTCTGCTGCGGCAGGGTGTCGCCGCCGATGATCCATTTGAAGTAACGGCCGATTTTCATCTGATCCAGCAGCGGCGCGACAAAGCGCTCCGGCTTGTTGGTGATCAACGCCATCGCCACGCCCTGTTTGTGCAGCCATTTCAAGGTGTCACGCACGCCGGGATAGACCACGGTCAGATCATGGCTCTCGCTGTAAGCCTCCATGAAAATCTCCAGCGCGCCTTCGGCTTCGCCATCGTCGACCGTCGAATGGTCAATGCCACCGGCCAGCGCACGGCGGACCAGCACCGGCGCGCCATTGCCGACCCATTCACGCACCGACTCGAGGCCGGCGGGCTCACGCCCGAGTTTGAGCAGCATGTTGTCCACAGCCAGGGCGAGGTCGGGGACCGAATCGATCAGCGTGCCATCCAGATCGAACATCACCAGCCGCGGCAGACGCCCCGGGAACAGCTGCTCAAAGCCACTCATGGACGGGCCAACGCCAGTTCGGAACGCATCTTTTCAATCACCTCTTGGTAGTTAGGTGCATTGAAAATCGCCGAGCCGGCGACGAAGGTGTCAGCGCCAGCAGCGGCGATTTCACGAATGTTGTTCACGTTGACGCCGCCGTCGATTTCCAGGCGGATGTCACGGCCGGAGGCATCGATCAGCGCACGCGCTTCACGCAGCTTGTCGAGTGTACCGGGGATGAACTTCTGCCCACCGAAACCCGGGTTGACGCTCATCAGCAGAATCATGTCGACCTTGTCCATCACGTACTTGAGTACGTCCAGCGGCGTTGCCGGGTTGAACACCAGGCCGGACTTGCAGCCGCCCTCGCGGATCAGTTGCAAGGAACGGTCGACGTGCTGCGTGGCTTCCGGGTGGAAGGTGATGTAGGTCGCACCGGCCTCGATGAAGTCACCGACGATGCGGTCCACCGGGCTGACCATCAGGTGAGCGTCTATCGGCGCGGTCACGCCGTACTTGCGCAGCGCGGCGCAGACCATCGGGCCGATGGTCAGGTTCGGCACGTAGTGGTTGTCCATGACATCGAAGTGCACGAAGTCGGCGCCGGCGGCCAGGACGTTGTCCACTTCTTCACCCAGGCGGGCGAAGTCGGCGGAGAGAATCGACGGAGCAATGACGAAGGGCTGCATGACGCACCTTTTTTGAGCAGAATCACGATGGCGCGCATTGTATACCTCATGCTTTGACGCGCGCGACGTGGCCGCGATGATCAGTACGCCGCTCGGTAGATCTTCTCGATATCGACGGCGCTCAATTTGCGTGGATTGTTGCGCATCAGGCGCTCGATCCCCGCGGCTTCCACGGCCATGGCCGGGATCGCATCCTCGGGAACACCGAAACTGCGCAGCCCTGGCGGAATCTCTACCGCCGCGCACAATGCGGTCATCGCCTCCACGGCTTTGTCTGCCGCTTCATTGGCGCTCAGGTGGGCAGTCTTCACCCCCATGGCCTCGGCAATATCCTGCATGCGCTCGACGCAGGCCATTTTGTTCCAGGTCATGACATACGGCAGCAGCAAGGCGTTGCTGACGCCATGAGCAATGTTGAAACGCCCGCCCAGCGGATACGCCAGCGCATGCACCGCGCCGACCCCGGCATTACCGAAGGCCATGCCGGCCATCAGGCTGGCGGTGGCCATGTCTTCGCGGGCTTGCAGGTGGGACGGATTGGCGTAGGCCTTGGGCAGCGCTTTGGCGATCAGCTTGATGGCGCCAATGGCCAGGGCGTCGGTGATCGGAGAGGCGTTGACCGACAGGTAGGATTCGATGGCATGCACCAGCGCATCGACACCACTGGCGGCGGTGACACTGCGCGGACAGGTCAGGGTCATTTGTGGGCTGACCAGCGCCACGTCCGGCAATAGATAGTCGCTGACAATGCCCTTCTTCAGCTGCGCGACCTTGTCGGAGAGGATCGCCACATTGGTCACCTCCGAACCGGTGCCGGCCGTGGTCGGGATGGCGATCAGCGGCGGGCCTTTGCGCGGCACCTGGTCGACGCCGAACAAATCCTCCAGCGCACCGTGGTAACCGGCGTAGGCCGCGACGCTTTTGGCGATGTCGATGGCACTGCCGCCGCCGAGGCCGATCAGACCGTCATGCCCGCCCTCGCGGTAAACCCGCATACAGTCTTCGACGATGGCGATTTCCGGGTCTGGCAGCACACGGTCGAAGATCTCGTAGGTCCGATCACCCAACTGCGCCAGCGCCAGCTCGACCGTGCCGGACTTGACCAGCGCCGCGTCGGTGACGATCAACGGGTTGTCGACATCCAGGCGGGTGAGTTCGGCGGCCAGCTGCTCGATGGCACCTGCGCCGGTGATCAGTTTGTGAGCAATTTTGAAAGAGGAAAGACTCATCGTGCGCAGCCTCTTATGAATAGGGGAGCTGGGCACAATAGTAGCTGGGGATTGGGGTTTGTCTGCTATTCAGCCTATGAATGACCCAATATGGGAACAATACAAATCTAATGTAGGAGCGAAGCTTGCTCGCGAAGGGGGTATGTCAGCCAACATCGATGCTGAGTTTTATGGCCTCTTCGCGAGCAAGCTTCGCTCCTACAAAATCAAAAGCCAGTCAGACCTGGGCGGTGCGCAGTTTTTCGCTGCGGCCGCGCAGCCATTCCAGGGTCAGCAACAGGATCACCGAGAAGGCAATCAGCAAGGTCGCCGCCGCAGCAATCGTAGGACTGAGGTTTTCGCGGATACCGCTGAACATCTGCCGAGGCAAGGTCGCTTGTTCGGGACCGGCGAGGAACAGCGTCACCACCACTTCATCGAACGACGTCGCGAAGGCAAACAGCGCACCCGAGATCACACCCGGCGCAATCAGCGGCAACGTCACCCGGCGGAACGCCGTCAGGGGCGAAGCCCCCAGACTGGCAGCGGCGCGCACCAGGTTATGGTTGAACCCCTGCAAGGTCGCCGACACGGTAATGATCACAAACGGCACGCCCAACACCGCATGCACCACGATCAGCGAGAAGAAGCTATTGCCCAGGCCCAGCGGAGCAAAGAACAAGTAGCTCGCCACACCGATGATCACCACCGGCACCACCATCGGCGAAATCACCAGCGCCATGACCAGCGCCTTGCCCGGGAAATCCCCCCGAGTCAGGCCGATTGCCGCCAGCGTCCCGAAGATCATCGCCAGCACCGTCGCCGCCGGAGCGACGATGATGCTGTTCTTCAATGCCCGCATCCATTCCGCCGAGGCGAAGAAGTCCTGGTACCAGTGCAGCGAGAAGCCTTGCAGCGGATAGACCAGGAAACTGCCCGAATTGAACGACAGCGGAATGATCACCAGCACCGGCAGAATCAGAAACAACAGAATCAAGCCGCAGAGAATCCGCAAGCTGTAGAACCACACCCGCTCAATGGGCGACATATAAGGACTCAGCATTTCATTCTCCCCTTAGCTCAGGCGCAGGCGACTGGCGCCCACCAGCCAGCTGTAAATCAGATAAAGCACCACGGTCGCCAACAGCAGCAGCCCACCGAGTGCAGTCGCCATGCCCCAGTTGATGCTGGTGTTGGTGTAGAAGGCGACGAAGTAGCTGACCATCTGATCGTTCGGGCTGCCCAGCAAGGCCGGGGTGATGTAGTAGCCGATGGCGAGGATGAACACCAACAGGCAACCGGCGCCGACACCGGCATAGGTCTGCGGGAAGTACACCCGCCAGAAACTGGCGAACGGGTGGCAGCCGAGGGAAATCGCGGCGCGCATGTAGGTCGGCGAAATACCTTTCATCACGCTGTAGATCGGCAGAATCATGAATGGCAGCAGGATGTGCACCATCGAGATGTAGACGCCTGTGCGGTTGAACACCAGTTCCAGCGGTTTATCGATGATGCCCAGCGCCATCAGGCCGCTGTTGATCAGTCCGCCCGATTGCAGCAACACAATCCACGCGGCCACCCGCACCAGGATCGAGGTCCAGAACGGCAGCAACACCAGAATCATCAGCAGGTTGCTTTGGCGTGACGGCAGGTTCGCCAGCAAGTAAGCCAAGGGATACGCCAGCAACAGACAGATCGAGGTGATAACCAGGCCCATCCAGAACGTGCGGGCGAAGATGTCGAGGTAGATCGCCTGGTCGGGGGTGGCTGGGGCGATTTCGCCGAGGTCGTCGATGCGATGATCGACAGCCGCCAGCAAGTAGTACGGTGTGATATTGCTGGTGTTGCGGCGCACTGCCTGCCAATAGGCCGGATCGCCCCAGCGTTCGTCGAGGCCTTCCAGCGCTTCTTTATAAGAAGCCGGTTCAGTGGCGAACGGCAAGGCGCGGGCGGTTTTGGTCAGCAGGCTGCGGTAGCCGGCCAATTCCATGTTCAAGCGCTTGGACAGGTCGCCCAGGGTCTGATTCTTACGGGCTTCAGCGAGGTCTTCGCTGGCCGCTTTGTACACCGGTTCTGCGGGCAGACCGCGGCCGTCCCAACTGGCGATGGCCGCCACAGTGCGCGGCATGCCGCCGACCACTTCAGGGTTACCAACGCTTTTGTAGAGCAGCGCCACGATCGGCACCAGGAACACCAGCAACAGAAACAGCACCAGGGGCGCGATCAAGGCCTGGGCCTTCCAGCGGTTGATCCGCTCGGCGTGCTTGAGCCGCTGCTTCAAGGTGGGATCAGTGCCCGCGTTCAGGGGAATGGCGGTGGCCATGGCGTACTCCGGAAATCTTTGATCGTTACAAAGGAAGGCAAGCCACCTCTGTTCTTGATAACTACACATCCCCCCTGTAGGAGCGAGGCTTGCCCGCGAAGACGGCGTGTCAGTCAACATCGATGTTGAATGTACCGACGCCTTCGCGGGCAAGCCTCGCTCCTACAGGAGAGGATAAGCCCACGGGGTGGTCTTATTTCGCAGCCCAGGAGTTGAAGCGCTGTTCCAGTTGCTCGCCGTTGTCAGCCCAGAAGCTGACGTCGATCTGCACCTGGTTGGCGATGTTTTCCGGGGTGGTCGGCATGTCTTTCAGGACATCCTTGGCCAACAACGGTACGGCTTGAATGTTGGCTGGGCCGTAAGCGATGTTTTCCGAGTAGGTCTTCTGCTGCTGCGGCGCCACCGAGAACGCGATGAATTTCTTCGCCGCTTCAGCGCGTGCTTTATCCAGACCTTTTGGAATGGCCCATGCGTCGAAGTCGTAGATACCGCCGTTCCACACGACTTTCAGATTGCTTTCTTTCTGCACGGCGGCGATCCGGCCGTTGTAGGCCGAGCTCATGACCACGTCACCGGACGCGAGGTATTGCGGCGGCTGTGCGCCGGCTTCCCACCACTGAATGCTTGGCTTGAGCTCATCAAGTTTCTTGAATGCGCGATCCTGACCGTCTTTGCCGGCCAGCACTTTGTAGACGTCTTTCGGCGCAACGCCGTCGGCCATCAGTGCGAATTCCAGGGTGTATTTGGCGCCTTTACGCAGGCCGCGCTTGCCCGGGAATTTCTTGGTGTCCCAGAAATCCACCCAACTGGTCGGTGCGGAAGCCAGCTTGTCGGCGTTGTAGGCCAACACGGTCGACCACACGAAGAAACCTACGCCGCAAGGCTGAATCGCGCCCTTGACGTAATCTTCGGATTTGCCGAACAGCGCAGGATCAAGTTGCTCGAACATGTCTTCGTCGCAACCGCGAGACAGTTCTGGCGACTCAACTTCCACCAGGTCCCAGGACACGCTCTTGGTGTCGACCATGGCTTTGACCTTGGCCATCTCACCGTTGTATTCGCCCGCCACGATCTTGCCGTTGCCTGCCGCTTCCCACGGTGCGTAGAAGGCTTTGACCTGCGCTGCCTTGTTCGCCCCGCCAAAGGACACCACGGTCAAATCCGGGCCCGCCGCCATCGCGTGTGCCGCACCGATCATGCCCATGACCAAAGCGGTGAATTTCAGGGATCTCAACATTTATTGTTCTCTCCACGTGCAGGGTTGGTGTTGTTGAAGCAGGGGGGCGATCAATGCGCCTCTAGAAGCGGGTCGAGCGCGCGAACGTGTTCGACCTGCCAGCCAAGCGGTACCACATCCCCAACAGCGAGCGCGGGATCGAGCTCGGCAATCGGTTGTTTAACGAAGAAGTCGGTCTTGCCGCAGACTTCCAGGCGAACCCGGACGTGGTCGCCCAGATAGATGAACTCCGCCACCCGCCCTGAGAAGCGGTTGACGCAGGACTCGCTGGAGCCATTGAGGCTCACGCGCTCAGGCCGAATCGACAGCGTGACGGGTTCGCCGGTCTTGCCGACGTTGACCGCCAGCGCTTCAACCTTTTCACCGCGACCGAGTTCGACGATGCAACGGTCGCCGGTCTGACTGTGCAAGCGGCCGTTGAGGCGGTTGTTCTCGCCGATGAAATTGGCCACGAAGGTGTTTTTTGGCTCTTCATAGAGGGTGCGCGGCGCGGCGATCTGCTGGATCTCGCCCTGATGGAACACCGCCACGCGGTCGGACATGGTCAGGGCTTCACCCTGGTCATGAGTCACGTAGACCACGGTCACGCCGAGGCGCTGGTGCAGGTGTTTGATTTCCATCTGCATGTGTTCGCGCAGTTGTTTGTCCAGTGCGCCGAGGGGTTCGTCCATCAGCACCAGTTGCGGTTCGAACACCAAGGCGCGGGCCAGGGCCACACGCTGTTGCTGACCGCCGGACAGTTGTGCCGGATAGCGTTGAGCGAAGGCGTCGAGCTGGACCATGCTCAGGACTTTTTTGACCTTGTCGCTGACGTCGCTCTTGTTCAAACCGCGCACGGTCAGCGGGAACGCCAGGTTCTCGGCGACCGTCATGTGCGGGAACAACGCGTAGTTCTGGAACACCATGCCGATGTCGCGCTTGTGCGGCGGCACGTTGTTGATGGAGCGCCCGGCCAGTAGGATTTCGCCTGCGGTCGGGGTTTCGAAACCGGCGAGCATCATCAGGCTGGTGGTCTTGCCGGAGCCGGACGGCCCGAGCAAGGTGAGGAACTCGCCTTTGCGAATCTCCAGGTTGAGGTCTTTGACGATCAGGTTCTCGCCGTCGTAGCTTTTTTGCACTCCACGAAAGCTGACCAGAATGTCATTGGCCCCTGCACTTGAATCGACCTGGCTCATACCCACACCTTTTTTGTTGATGACTGCTGTGGACTAAGCCTAGTGGACGGTGGGGAGCGCGCAAATCGGGGTGCAGGAGAGAATCGCCTCAGCGGGATGGAAGGTTGGGGGTAGGGATTGCCCTACAAGGATGACGGGGATGGATAGGGGCAATGGCGAGGTTCAAGCTGCGACCCGCGAAACCGGGCAAAAGCGATGTTGGAGGAATGTCGCAAATGGATATGACGACGAGATTCCTGTGGGAGCGGGCTTGCTCGCGAAAGCGGTGCGTCAGGCAATATTGATGTCGACTGACACGGCCCCTTCGCGAGCAAGCCCGCTCCCACATTGGGACTGCGGTGGGCCTTAGAGGAGTTTGTGTTCCATGGCGTACTTCACCAGTTCCGCCAGGGAGGTGATGTTGAGTTTCTGCATCAGCCGCGCCTTGTGGGTGCTGATGGTTTTGCTGCTCAGGGCCAGTTGCTGGGCGATGTCGTTGACGTTGGCGCCCTGGGCCAGGCGTTCGAACACCGAGAATTCACGCTCCGAGAGCAATGAGTGCAGCGGCCGCGAATCGGTCAGGCCGACTTCGAAGACCATGCGGTCCGCCAGGTCCGGGTCGATGTAACGACCGCCCGCCGCGACTTTGCGGATCGCCGTCAGCAGCAGCGCCGGATCGCTGTCCTTGGTCGCGTAACCCGCCGCGCCGACCTTCAACGCCCGGGCGGCCATTTGTGCCTCGTCGTGCATCGACAGCACCAGGATGGCCGGCGGATTGTTCAGCGCACGAATCCGTGGGATCGCCTCCAGACCATTGACGCCCGGCATGGAGATGTCCAGCAACACCACTTCGCAGGGCACATGCCGCAAGGTTTCGAGCAACTGCTCACCATTGCTCGCCTCCCCCACCACCAGCAAGTCCTTGGCCAGGCCAATCAGTTGCTTGATGCCTTCACGGACGATGGTGTGGTCTTCGGCTACCAGTACACGGATCACGTTCTTCTCCAAGTTCAAGATCATTCGCGGGCAAGCCACGTTCCCACAGGGTTTGTGTTGTTCACATTGTCCCTGTGGGAGCGTGGCTTGCCCGCGAAGGCGTCACTACAGACAACAGGCAGGCTTCAGACTTCATCCACCGGCACACGGACAATCAACGTCGTACCCTCTCCCGGCTCACTCTCAAGCGACAACTGCCCGCCCATGATCAACACCCGCTCGCGCATGCCGACCACACCAAAGGAAGTCGCCCTGCCCGTGGCGGGAATAAATCCTACGCCATCATCGCTGACCGTCAGACACAACTCGTCGCCTTCCAGCGCCAACGTCAGTTCGACAGTATGCGCCTGGGCATGACGCATGACATTGGTCAGCGCTTCCTGAAGGATTCGGAACAGCCCTATGGCCTTGGCATCACTGAGCATCGGCAGGTTCTCCGGCACCTGCACCAGACACGGAATCTGCGTGCGCGCCTCGAAACGCCGGGCCTGCCATTCGATGGCGGACGCGATCCCGGCATCGAGAATCGGCGGTCGCAACGCGGTCGCCACATCGCGTACCAGTTGGAACAGCTGCGCAATCAGGCGTTTCATGCTGTTCAAGCGCTCATTCAGACCGGGGTCGAGCTGGGCGTAGGCCAATTCGCACATGGAGGTTTCCAGCTTGAGCACGGTCAACATCTGACCAAGCTCGTCGTGGACCTCCCGGGCGATGCGGGCCTTTTCCTCTTCCCGCACGCTCTCCAGGTGAGCGGACAGTTCACGCAGTTGCTCGCGGGAACTGGCCAGTTCAAGTTCGATGCGCTTGCTCTCGCTGATGTCCCAGACAATCCCGTCCCAGACATAGGCGCCGTCTTCGAGCCGGCGGGTGATGGCCTTGATCTCGGCCCAGCGCTGCTCGCCCGAACGAGTGAGGATCCGCCCCTGCCACGACCAGTCGCTGTCCGTATCCAGCGCATGGTCCTGAGTCTGGTGATAGCTGGCCTTGTCGTCCGGATGCACCAGACTGCGCAGGCCTTTGTCGCGATGGGCCAGGGTCGCCGGCGAATAACCCGACAGGCTCTCGCTGCCTTCACTGATGTAGGCAAAGTCGATCTGCCCTGTGACTGGCGCCCGTTCCAGGCGAAAGACCAATCCCGGAACGTTGGCGGCAATCCCCTGCAACCGCGCTTCACTTTCCTGCAACGCCGCCAAGGCGCGCCGACGTTCGGTGACGTCGTTGAGGTAGACCACCAGGTATTCACCACCGCGAAAGCGCAGAAAGCTCAACGAAACATCGGTCGGCAGGATGCTGCCATCCGCTCGAACACAGTTGGTTTCGAAACTTTGCGGCCCTTCTTCGCTGGCCCGGGCACGCTTCCACAGGTTCAGCCAACGGTCCATATGCAGGCCCGGCTCGAAGTCGATCAACGGCCTATCCATAATGCCGCCGGCCGGATACCCGAGCATGGTTTCGGCCGCGCGGTTGGCGTAGCGCACGTGGCTGTCCCAGTTGACCCAGAGGATGCCGACGGTGCTCTGATCGATGGAAAATTGCGTGAGGCGCAACGCCTCTTCGCTGGCCTCGCGCAGGGCAAT
The DNA here is from genome assembly GCF_059695705.1 of Pseudomonas sp. LBUM1669. NCBI lineage: Bacteria > Pseudomonadati > Pseudomonadota > Gammaproteobacteria > Pseudomonadales > Pseudomonadaceae > Pseudomonas > Pseudomonas sp. LBUM1669. The sequence continues at coordinate 5,760,891 of NZ_CP166784.1, forward strand.
GTCCTCGCGTGCTGCCAATAGACGCTGCTCCAGACTGTGTTGCTGGCGGCGCTGCCAGAACACGATGGCCATGCTGCTCAGCATCAATACCGCCATCAGCAGGCAGAGGTTTTGCCAGAATCCCCGGGATTCGGTCAGACGCGGGTACTTGGGTTGCAGCCATTGGTTGTGCAGTTGCTCCAGGTCCTTGGCCGGGATCGCCCGCAGCGCGCTTTCGACGATGCCGGCCAGTTCCGGTTGGTCCCGCCGCGTGGCCACTCGCAGCAATTGCGGCAAGCCGATGTCACCCACCACGACCAGCCCGGCGAACTCAGGTTCGACGGACAGCCGCCCCAATTGCGCTTCATCGACCACGGCATAACCGGCCTGCTGACTCAGCAACAATTGCAATGCCTGGCGCTCGATCGGTACGCCTTGCAGGTTCAGATGGGGATAGTTGCCGCGCAGATAGTCGGCCGTCGCACTGGGCATGCGCACAGCGACGCGGGTTTGGCTGTCGAGTTTTTCCAGCTCCACCGCGCCGGTACTTTTCTGGTCGCTGACCACCAGTTGCGGCACCCGCATGTAGGGGTCGGAGAATTGCCAGAACCGCAGGCCGGCGGGCGTTTGCGTCAGCCCGGGGGCGATGTCGATTTCACCCTCGCGCGCGGCGGCTTCCAGTTGCGCAAGGTCGGGGAAATTACGCCAGCTCAGCTCGACCTTGAGGGCTTTGGCCAGCCATTTCATCAACTCGACGTTAACCCCGGACAGGCGCTGCAAGCGGCGATCGTATTGCGCGTAAGGCGCCTGCAGCACCAGCCCCACGCGCAATTCGCCGTGCGCTGCCAGCCACTGTTGCTGCTGGAGCGACAAGGGCGCGACGTGCGTCGGTGGCGCGGAAGCCGCCCAACTCATCAAGGGAAACCACAAACAGCCGATAACCCACAGGCAGCGAAAACGCATCATTGAAGTCTCACACACTGACAAATACTGACCAACCCATTAGGCTGCCGGAATAACTTCTGGCCTGGAATATCCGATGCCCCCTGTCTACCGCCTGGCACTGCCAGCATTGTGCCTGTCGCTGATCCTGCCTTGCGCCTTTTCCGTCGAGGCGGCCGATCCGGCACCTGCCGCTGCGGAAAAACCCGCAGAAGAAAACCCGGTCGAACGCCAGCCACTGCTTGAGCGTAGTCAGGAAGAAGCGACAGCACTTGAGCGAAAAATCCCTGCGCAGGAACAGCAACAACTGCAAGCCGGCGCCGACACCTTTCTTGCGCTGTGGAAACCGGCCAACACCGCCGAGCCCAAAGGTGCGGTGATTATCATCCCTGGCGCAGGTGAAACCGTTGACTGGCCGCAAGCAATCAGCCCATTGCGCAACAAATTGCCCGACGCGAAGTGGAGCAGCCTGAGTATCACCTTGCCCGACCTGCAAAGTGATTCCATTGCGCCACGCGTCGTGGAAATGCCGCCAACGCTCAAGGCACCGGAAACCGGCAGCAAGGACTCGACCACGGCAGCCCCCATCGAGCAAGCCGCCGGGGGTGAAGCGGAAGTTGCCGATAAGGCCATCGCTGAAACCACCGAGGAACAATCAAAGGCCGACGCCGAACGCATCTTTGCTCGCATTGATGCGGCCATTGCCTATGCCGAACAGCAAAGCGCTCGCAGCATTGTGGTGTTGGGCCATGGCACCGGCGCTTACTGGGCCGCGCGTTACTTGAGCGAGAAGCAGCCGTCGCAAGTGGAGAAGTTTGTGATGGTCGCGGCACAGACACCTGCCGCGGCGAAACCCGAGCTGGTCGAACTGACGCCGACACTGAAGCTGCCGACGGCAGATATCTTCTACTTGGATAAGCCGCTGGATCGCAACGCAGCGCTGGCACGAATGCAGGCTAGCAAGCGATTGAAGTCTTCGGCGTTCAGTCAGGTGTCGCTCAAAGCGTTGCCCGGTAATGCCAAGGCAGAGCAAGAGCAACTGGTGCGCCGGGTGCGCGGGTGGTTGAATCCGCAGAAGGCGGCGGACTGATAGACCACGCCGCCCCATTCGCGGGCAAGCCTCGCTCCTACAGATTCTGTGTCGTATGACGCGGAATCTGTAGGAGCGAGGCTTGCCCGCGAAGACGGCCTCCCAGGCGACAAAAATCTTTCCTGCTAACGAAAATCCCGCCGCTCACGAATCAACGTGTAGGCCGTGTGCAGTTCGCGAGTCTTGTCAGTCGCCTCACGCACCTGCAACGCCGTCGCACCGCTGCCGGCAATCTTGTCCGGGTGATGGCGACTGAGCAGGCGTCGATAGGCACGCTTGATCTGCGCAGGCTCGCTGGTCGCCGATACCCCCAACAGCTGCAAGGCATCCTGATAAGTCAGGGTGCTGCTGACCTGCGGTCGCTTGTGCTGATCGTAGTCGGCCGCCAGCGCCAGTACTTGTTGCGGCGTCCAGCCCAGCCACTTGCCCCACTGGGCCAGCAGTTCGCGCTCATTGTTCCCCGCACGCCCATCGGCCCAGACCATCCGCCAACAGGCGCGCAACACGCCTTCGGCGGCATGAGGCTGAGCACTCAAGCGCCGCAGATACCCCCGCAACCGGTCACGGCCCGACTTGCCACGATTGAACGCGGCAATGGCACGACGCTGCGCCGACTCGGTCATTTCCAACGAACGCATTTCCTGACGGGCCTGCTGGATGTGGCCATCCACCACGCGTCCATCGCTCTTGGCCAACCGCCCCAGCAGCACGAATAACAGTTCATCGTTGCGCAGCATCGGACGACCGCCGAGCTTTTCACGCAAATGCCCCCAGCTCTGCAGGTGCAAGCGCCGATCCAGCGCCTGCCCCAACAAAGCACCGAGCATGGCCCCCGGAATGCTGGCTATGGCAAAGCCCGCTCCGGCTCCAATCAGAGTCCCTGGCCACAGCATCTCAGCGTCTCGCTTCTATCAGGGTTTCAACTTCAGCCAGACGCTCGTGCGTGCCAACATCCACCCAGTGTCCGTTCAGGCGTTCGCCGGTAACCTGTCCATCGGTCATGGCCTTGCGCAGCAACGGTGCCAGTTTGAAAGCGCCAGCCGAGCAACCGTCAAACAGTTGCGGATGCAGCACCGCAATGCCGCTGTAGGTCAGGGTGGCGGTGTCCGGCTGACCATCGCGCACCTGCCCGTCGAACAGCGTGAAATCGCCGGTCGGGTGATGGGCCGGGTTATCCGCGAGTACCAGATGCGCCAACCCGGCGATGGGTTGATGCAGCACGCTGAAGTCGTAGTCAGTCCAGATGTCACCATTGACCACCAGGAATGCTTCATCGCCGAGCAGAGGCAACGCGCGGAAGATACCGCCGCCGGTCTCCAGTGGTTCACCTTCCGGCGAATACTGAATACGCAGGCCGTATTGCGAGCCGTCACCCAGGTAGCTTTCGATCTGCTGACCGAGCCAGGCGTGGTTGATCACAATCTCGGTAAACCCGGCGATTGCCAGGGCTTTCAAGTGATATTCAATCAGAGGCACGCCGCCGGCACGAACCAGCGGCTTGGGTGTGGTCAGGGTCAGCGGGCGCATGCGCTCGCCTTTGCCGGCCGCCAGAATCATTGCCTTCATGCAGGGCCTCCAGCACGCAGACTCAGTAGCAACACATCCAGCTCGGCCAGCTCAGGACGGCGTGCGATCACCGCGTCTATATAAGCAAAGAAGCGCGGCACATCGGCCAGGTAGCGCGGCTTGCCGTCGCGATGACAGATGCGGGCGAAAATGCCGATCACTTTCAGGTGACGCTGCACGCCCATCAGGTCGCTGGCCCGCAGGAAGTCTTCGAAATCAGGCTGCACGGGAATGCCGAGCGCACTCGCTTGCTGCCAGTAATTTTCCAGCCAGGCGCGCACACGCTCCTCGGGCCAACTGAGGAACGCATCCTTGAACAGGCACGTCACGTCATAGGTTACCGGGCCATAGACCGCATCCTGGAAATCCAGCACGCCAGGGTTTGGCTTGCTGAGCATCAGGTTGCGTGGCATGTAGTCGCGATGCACCAGCACTTTGGGCTGGGCCAGGGCGCTGTCGATCAGCAGCTCAGTCACGTTCTGCCAGAGCATTTGCTGCGCCGGGTCGAACTCGATGCCCAACTCGCGTTTCACGTACCACTCGGGGAACAGTTCCAGCTCACGACGCAGCAAGGCCACGTCATAACTCGGCAACGGCGCAACCATCGGCAACTGCTGAAAAGCCAGCAATGCTTGCAGGGCATCCTTGAACAAATCGTCGGCGTTTTCGCTGTCGATCACGTCCAGATAAGTCTTGTTGCCCAGGTCATTGAGCAAAAGAAAACCGCGTTCGAGATCTTCAGCATAAATTTTCGGCACATTTATTCCGGATTTCGCCAGCAAAAAAGCGATATCCACGAAGGGTTTGCAGTTTTCCTGGGGCGGTGGCGCGTCCATCACGACGAAACTTCGGCCCTCGCCTTCCCATCGGAAATAGCGCCGAAAACTCGCATCGCTACTGGCCGCAGTCAATGTGGCCGGGGGTACGGCGCCCCAACCTTGTTCTGCAAAGAGGATTGCCAATTGCTCATCGAGCCAAACTTTCAGGTGTTGCAAACGTACATCTTGGTCAGGCATTACAAGGGTCTCCGACGGCGCTAGCCGTCAAGCGGGTCATGCTTTATTATCCAGCATCTTTTTCAGACCATCGAGAGGCGTGCGGCCCACACCGCGGGCAGATGGCACGCAGGAAGCCCGGACTAATAAGATGGCATTGAAATCCCCCGCGTTTCGTAAAAAATTTCCGTTGTTGGTTACCGGCAGTCTGCTGGCCCTGCAACCCCTAGCCACTTCTTTCGTGGTCGCCGCGGAACAGTATGACTGCTCAGTCTCTGCTTCGGGTGCCTGGGACTGTGCGCCAAAGGCGCCAGCGGCGGCTTTGCCTCCGCGTCCCGTCCATGACGGCAGCGCAGTTTCCGCCACCGGCGAACCTGCAACCGAGAGTGGCACCAGTGAAGACACCGGCGCCAAGCCTGTGCTGGTTACCGAGTCCAAAGGCCGCGGCCTGAAGTCGCGTAGTGCAGACTACAGTCACCTCGACTGGGTTCCGCGCGAGAACCTCACGGCGGCGCAACTGGCCGAGACCGGTCCTTACTGCTCTGGTTCCTATATCGAACCGATTCGTCCTGGCATGAATGACAAGACGGATAAAAGTGACGCCCCGACCTTTATCGGCGCCAAGGCCTCTCGCTATAAGCAGGATGAACAAGTCGCGACCCTGGCCGGTGACGTCGTCATGCGTCAGGGCAGCATGCAGGTCGAAGCCGACGAAGCGAACCTGTACCAGGCCGAGAGCCGTGGCGAACTGAGCGGCAACGTGCGCATTCGCGACAACGGCGCGCTGATCGTGGGCGACCACGCCGATGTGCAGCTCGACACTGGTGAAGCCAAGGTCGATAACGCCGAATACGTGATGCACAAGTCGCGCATCCGCGGTAACGCGCTGTACGCCAAACGTGCAGAGAACGCGATCATCCGCCTCAAGGACGGTACGTACACCACGTGCGAACCGAACAGCAACGCCTGGCAGCTCAAGGGCAACAACATCACCTTGAACCCGGCGACCGGCTTCGGTACCGCAACCAACGTGACACTGCGGGTCAAGGACATTCCTGTCCTGTACACGCCGTACATCTATTTCCCGATCGATGACCGTCGCCAGTCCGGCTTCCTGCCGCCGACTATCGGCACGGGCAGCGATACCGGCTTCATGCTGGTAACACCGTACTACTTCAACCTGGCGCCAAACTACGATGCCACGTTGTATCCGCGCTACATGAGCAAGCACGGCCTGTTGATGGAAGGCGAGTTCCGCTACCTGACCCCGTCCAGCGAAGGTCAGTTCGGTGCCGCGTACCTCAACGACGAGGACACCGATCGCAGCAAGCAGACCGATTACCAGAAAAACCGCTACATGTATAACTGGCAGCACAAGGGTGGTCTGGATTCGCGGGTCTACACGCAGGTTGACTACACCAAGATCAGCGATCCGTATTACTTCCAGGATCTGCAGACTGACCAGATTGGTGTGAAAAGCGCTGACTACGTTAACCAGCAGGGCTCTGTTACGTACCGCGGTGATAGCTATACCGCTCGCGTGAACGCTCAGGCTTTTCAGCTGGCGACCGTTTCGAACATCACGCCGTATGACCGTTTGCCGCAGATTACCTTTGATGGTGCGCTGCCGTATCACCCGGGCGGACTGGATTTCAATTACAACACTGAAATCGTGCGGTTTGATCGTGACCTGAAAAACGGCTCCTTCACCGATGAAGACGGCAATGTGTCCCCACGCCTGGACACAAACGTTTTCGGGCTGGCTCGCGCAAACGGTGATCGCCTGAATGTCGCCCCGGTTGTCAGCTATCCGATGAATGCCAGCTATGGTTTCCTGAAGCCATCCTTGAAATACCAGTACACCCAGTACCAACTGGACCTAGACGGTATCGGCAAATCCCAGGTCGACGCGCAGACCGCAGAACAAGACAAACTCAACGGTACCTTCGGCAGCAACCAGAGCCGTGGCGTGCCGATCGCAAGCATCGATAGCGGCCTGTATTTTGATCGCAACACCCAATGGTTCGGCAAGAACTATCGCCAGACGCTTGAGCCGCGCCTGTACTACCTCTATGTCCCGGAGAAGGACCAGGAAGACATTCCTGTCTTCGACACCGGGGAATACACCTTCAACTATGCGTCGCTGTTCCGTGACAACCGGTTCTCGGGTTCCGACCGCGTCGGCGACGAGAACAAACTGTCGCTGGGTGTGACCAACCGCTGGATCGAAGACAACGGTTTCGAGCGTCAACGCATCAGCGTCGGCCAGGCCTTGTACTTCAAGGACCGCGAAGTCCAGTTGCCGGGTATCGATGCAAAAACCCGCGACGACGCGCACTCCAACGTGTCGCCTTATGCGCTGGAATACGAGTACCGCTGGAACCGCGATTGGCGCACCACGGCCGACTATAACTGGGACCCGGACAGCCGCAGCCCTCGCTCGGGTAGCGCGATGTTCCACTACCAGCCTGAAGACAACCCTAACAAGGTCATCAACGCCGGCTATCGCTATCGCAACGACCAGGTTCGTTACGACCAGAACACTGGTAAATGGTCGGTAGGCGGCGGTGACTACGGCACCCCTGGCCAACCTGGCTATGTGAAGGACTACTACAAAATCCAACAGCACGACTTCTCGGTGATCTGGCCGGTCGTGCCGCAATGGAACGTCATCAGTCGCTGGCAGTATGACTACAACCGCAACCGTACCCTGGAAGCCTTCGGTGGTTTCGAGTACGACAACTGCTGCTGGAAACTGCGCCTGATCAACCGTTACTGGGTTTCGTATGACGAATTCAGTCAGAACGCCCCGGAAAACGAAAAAGGCGACCATGGCATCTTCCTACAAATCGTTCTGAAAGGTCTCGGCGGCCTCACCGGCGCCAAAGTAGAGAGCTTCCTCGACAAAGGCATCCAAGGTTATCGTGAACGTGAAGACCAAGCTTTCTGATTGTCTGCGCCCGCTAGTGCTGGGCGCGCTGTTCCTGGGTACTGCGGCGAACGCCGCGGTACAGTCCATCGATAAAGTGGTGGCCATTGTCGACAACGACGTGGTCATGCAGAGCCAACTGGACCAGCGCGTTCACGAGGTTCAGCAAACCATCGCCAAACGTGGTGCTGCGGTGCCTCCGGCCGGCGTGCTGGATCAACAGGTGCTTGAGCGCTTGATCGTCGAAAACCTGCAACTGCAGATCGGCGAGCGTTCCGGTATCCGTATCACCGATGAAGAACTGAACCAGGCTGTCGGCACCATTGCTCAGCGCAATAACATGTCGATTGATCAATTCCGTGCTGCCCTGACTCGCGATGGCCTCTCCTACGAGGACGCCCGGGAACAGATCCGCCGCGAAATGATCATTAGCCGTGTGCGTCAGCGCCGTGTGGCCGAACGTATCCAGGTGTCTGAACAGGAAGTGAAGAACTTCCTCGCGTCTGACCTCGGCAAAATGCAGCTGTCCGAAGAATTCCGCCTGGCCAACATCCTGATTCCTACACCGGAAAGCGCCAACTCCGATGCGATTCAGAATGCGGCCAAGCAAGCGGACGCGGTTTACCAGCAACTCAAGCAAGGCGCTGATTTCGGTCAGTTGGCAATCGCCAAATCCGCCAGCGAAACCGCACTGGAAGGCGGCGACATGGGCTGGCGTAAAGCCGGTCAATTGCCACCTCCGTTCGATCGCATGCTGAGTACCATGACGGTTGGCGACATTACCCAGCCTATGCGCACGCCGGGCGGCTTCATCATCCTTAAGATCCTCGACAAGCGTGGCGGTGAAACCCAGACGCGTGACGAAGTGCACGTGCGTCATATCCTGGTCAAACCTAGCCCGATTCGCGACGAAGCAAAAACCAAGGCACTGGCCGAATCGCTCTATACCCGAATCGAAGCGGGTGAAGATTTCGGCGAACTGGCGAAAAGCTTCTCGGAAGACCCGGGTTCCGCTCTCAACGGCGGCGACCTGAACTGGATCGACCCAAATGCATTGGTGCCTGAGTTCCGCGAAGTGATGGCCAAGACCCCGCAAGGTCAGCTGTCCAAGCCGTTCCAGACCCAATATGGCTGGCACGTTCTGGAAGTCCTTGGCCGTCGCGCCACCGACAGCACTACCCAGGCCCGTGAGCAGCAAGCGATGACCGTACTGCGTAACCGCAAATACGACGAAGAGCTGCAAACCTGGCTGCGTCAGATCCGTGACGAAGCATACGTAGAGATCAAACTCCCTGGTGCAGACCAGGCAGCGCAGTGAAACCCAAGCGTTTCGCGCTGACACCCGGCGAACCGGCCGGCATAGGTCCCGACCTGTGCCTGCTACTCGCCTCGCAAGCCCAGCCACACCCCCTGATTGCCATTACCAGCCGCGACCTGCTCCTTGAGCGGGCCGCGCAGCTGGGCGTGGTTGTCGATTTGCTCCCGGTAACACCAGACAGTTGGCCGGATGCTCCGGCACCCGCCAACAGCCTGTACGTCTGGGATACCCCGCTCAATGCACCGGTCACCGCCGGGCAACTGGACAAGGCCAATGCGGCGTTCGTCCTGGAAACCCTGACCCGTGCGGGCCAAGGCTGCCTCGACGGACATTTCGCCGGCATGATCACCGCCCCTGTGCACAAGGGCGTGATCAATGAATCCGGCATTGCCTTCTCCGGGCACACCGAGTTTCTTGCTGACCTGACCCATACCGCACAAGTGGTGATGATGCTTGCCACCCGCGGCTTGCGCGTAGCGCTGGTCACCACTCACTTGCCCCTTCGGGAGATTGCCGATGCAATCACGCCGGAGCGGCTGGAACGGGTCACACGCATTCTGCACACGGACTTGCAACAAAAGTTCGGCATCGCCCAGCCACGCATCCTGGTCTGCGGGCTAAACCCGCACGCCGGTGAAGGCGGACACCTGGGCCATGAAGAAATCGACATCATCGAACCTACATTAGAGCGCCTGCGCGGCGAGGGCATGGACCTTCGCGGCCCCCTGCCCGCCGACACTCTGTTTACCCCCAAATATCTGGAGCACTGCGACGCGGTGCTGGCGATGTACCACGACCAGGGCCTGCCTGTGCTGAAATACAAAGGCTTCGGCGCGGCAGTCAACGTGACCCTGGGCTTGCCGATCATCCGCACGTCGGTCGACCACGGCACTGCCCTGGATCTGGCCGGCAGCGGCAACATCGACACCGGCAGCCTGCAAGTCGCCCTGGAAACCGCCTACCAGATGGCCGAGACCCGTTTATGACCGAGCATTACCAACACCGGGCGCGCAAGCGTTTTGGCCAGAACTTCCTGCACGATGCCGGCGTTATCGACCGCATCCTGCGCTCCATCCACGCCAAGCCTGAGGACCGCCTGCTGGAAATCGGCCCAGGCCAGGGTGCATTGACCCAGGGCCTGCTGGGCAGCGGCGCACAACTGGACGTGGTGGAGCTGGACAAAGACCTGATCCCGATCCTCAATCAGCAGTTCGCCGGCAAGAGCAACTTCAACCTGCATCAGGGCGATGCGCTGAAGTTCGACTTCAACAGCCTGAACGCAGCTCCGGGCAGCCTTCGGGTCGTCGGCAACCTGCCATACAACATCTCTACGCCGCTGATTTTTCACTTGCTGCATAACGCCAGCCTGATTCGCGACATGCACTTCATGCTGCAAAAGGAAGTGGTCCAGCGTATGGCGGCAGGTCCTGGCGGCGGTGACTGGGGCCGTCTGTCGATCATGGTTCAGTATCATTGCCGGGTTGAGCATCTGTTCAACGTCGGCCCCGGCGCGTTCAATCCGCCACCGAAAGTCGATTCGGCCATCGTGCGCCTGGTGCCTCACACGGTGCTGCCGCACCCGGCCAAGGATCACAAGCTGCTGGAGCGTGTTGTGCGTGAAGCCTTCAACCAGCGCCGCAAGACCCTGCGCAATACCCTCAAACTGCTGCTGAGCAACGACGAAATTACCGCTGCCGGTGTCGACGGCAGCCTTCGTCCTGAACAGCTCGACCTTGCCGCGTTCGTGCGCCTGGCCGACAAGCTCAGCGAACAAGCCCTGCCATCCCCCGCCGTCGACTGACAGGCGTCGAGCGTTATCGGGTAGGACACCAGCGCCCATGTCTGGTTTACTACTCGATACTTGGCCTAGACTGAGTTCAATCAGCTACGCCCCGCGTCCCGCTTCGATTTTAAGGCCTCTTGCATGTCCGATCCTCGTTATCAGGTCGACGTCAGCGTCGTCACCCGCTATTTGGCAGAACAATCGCAACCCGAACACGACCGCTTTGCTTTTGCCTACACCATCACCGTGCAGAACAACGGCGAGTTACCGGCCAAGCTGCTGTCACGGCACTGGGTCATCACCGATGGCGACGGGCATGTCGAGGAGGTTCGCGGTGCAGGTGTCGTGGGCTTGCAGCCTTTAATCCAGGCCGGTGAAAACCACACTTACAGCAGCGGCACCGTCATGACCACCAGGGTCGGCACGATGCAAGGTACTTATGAGATGGTGGCCGACGACGGTAAACACTTCGACGCCGTCATCGCCCCCTTCCGCCTGGCGGTGCCCGGAGCCCTGCACTGATGGCAACGTATGCCGTCGGCGACCTTCAAGGCTGCCTTGAGCCGCTGCAATGCCTGCTCGAACAAGTCGCTTTCGACCCTGCAAAGGATCGTCTGTGGCTGGTGGGCGATCTGGTCAACCGTGGCCCGCAGTCGCTGGCAACCTTGCGCTTCCTCTATAGCATTCGCGAATCGCTGGTGTGCGTGCTCGGCAACCATGACCTGCACTTGCTGGCGGCCGGGCAGAACATCGAACGCCTGAAGAAATCCGATACCCTGTGCGAAATTCTCGACGCCCCCGATTGTCTGGAACTGCTGGAATGGGTACGCCAGCAAAAGCTCGTGCACTACGACGAACAGCGCAACATTGCCCTGGTCCATGCCGGCATCCCGCCACAGTGGTCGCTGCGCAAAGCCTTGAAATGCGCCGCAGAAGTTGAAGAAGCCCTGCGCGACGACAACCGCTTCCCGGCCTACCTTGACGGCATGTACGGCAACGATCCGGTGAAATGGGACAGCGACCTCAGAGGCGTGACCCGCCTGCGCGTGATCACCAACTATTTCACCCGCATGCGTTTTTGTACCAGCGAGGGCAAACTCGACCTCAAGGGCAAAGAAGGCATCGACACCGCGCCACCGGGCTATGCGCCGTGGTTCAAGCACAAGGAGCGCAAGACCAAGGGCGTGAAGATCATCTTCGGTCATTGGGCGGCGCTCGAAGGCCGGTGTGACGAGGCAGACGTCTTCGCGCTCGACACCGGGTGTGTCTGGGGTGGCTCCATGACCCTGATGAACGTCGACACCGGTGAACGCCTGCTGTGCAAATGCGACGAACATGGTCACACCCTACCGCCAGTTGCCCCCATCATTCCCGAACAAACGTCAGCCAGCGCCCAGCGCTAGACTGCGCTTTCAGCCGAGCTACAGGAGCCCGCCATGAGCGAATTCAAACGCATCCCACCAGAACACGCACAGGCCCTGCGCGAACAAGGCGCAGTGGTGGTCGATGTCCGTGACCCTGCTACCTTTGCCGCGCTGCACATCGCCGGCTCGAAGCATCTGGACAACGTTTCCATCTCGGACTTCATCCGTGCAGCCGACCTTGATGCGCCTACGGTAGTGGTCTGCTACCACGGAAATTCCAGCCAGAGTGCCGCCGCTTACCTGATCAGCCAGGGCTTTTCCGACGTGTACAGCATGGATGGCGGTTTTGAGCTGTGGCGCACGACTTATCCTGCGGAAACAGCGCAAGGCACCTCCGAATAATTTTTTTGTAACGTGCAAGCCCCGGCCCCCGCGGGCTCGCACGGTGGCAGACGAACGGTCTGCCACAACTAATTACGTATCTCGCCTTTACCTCCCGAATTAGCAACTATCCTTAAGCCCAGGCCATCCAAAACAGGGGAGAGCCGGTACACCGGCGCGCGGATCATCGGGAGTAGCTTTCGGGGTAGTCAGCTCCGAAAGAGTTCTGGGGGGTAAACAGCAACTGCATATCCGGTTGCTGCCAGCATCGACTGAATGATCCGGCGTCGGCTCCACGTATCGAGCGAGGTGACGTCATGAGTATCTTTAGCCACTTCCAACAACGCTTCGAGTCAACACGCCAGGAAGAACTCTCGCTGCAAGAGTATCTGGAGCTGTGCAAAAACGACCGCAGCGCCTACGCCTCCGCCGCCGAGCGTCTGTTACTGGCCATCGGTGAACCGGAGCTTCTCGACACCTCGGCCAACTCGAGGCTGTCGCGAATCTTCTCCAACAAGGTGATCCGCCGCTATCCGGCCTTTGAAGACTTCCACGGGATGGAAGAATGCATTGACCAGATCGTGTCGTATTTTCGCCATGCCGCTCAGGGCCTGGAAGAGAAGAAACAAATCCTCTATCTGCTCGGCCCCGTCGGTGGCGGTAAATCGTCCCTGGCCGAGAAGCTGAAACAGCTGATCGAGAAAGTGCCTTTCTACGCCATCAAGGGCTCGCCGGTATTCGAGTCGCCGCTGGGTCTGTTCAACGCCACTGAAGATGGTGCGATCCTCGAAGAAGACTTTGGCATTCCGCGGCGCTACCTCAACACCATCATGTCGCCATGGGCCACCAAGCGCCTGGCCGAATTCGGCGGCGACATCAGTCAGTTCCGTGTGGTGAAACTCTATCCGTCGATTCTCAACCAGATCGCGGTGGCCAAAACCGAACCGGGCGATGAAAACAACCAGGACATCTCGGCGCTGGTGGGCAAGGTCGATATCCGCAAACTGGAGGAATACCCACAGAACGACGCCGATGCCTACAGCTATTCAGGCGCTCTGTGCCGGGCCAACCAGGGCCTGATGGAATTCGTCGAAATGTTCAAGGCGCCAATCAAGGTGCTGCACCCATTGCTGACCGCCACTCAGGAAGGCAACTACAACAGTACCGAAGGCCTCGGTGCGATTCCGTTTACCGGGATCCTGCTGGCTCACTCCAACGAATCGGAATGGCACACCTTCCGCAACAACAAGAACAACGAAGCCTTCATCGACCGGATCTATATCGTCAAAGTGCCGTACTGCCTGCGGGTCAGCGACGAGGTGAAGATCTACGACAAGCTTCTGTTCAACAGCTCACTGGCCAAGGCCCATTGCGCACCCGACACTCTGAAAATGCTCGCCCAGTTCACCGTGCTCTCACGCCTCAAGGAGCCGGAAAACTCCAACATCTATTCCAAGATGCGCGTGTATGACGGCGAGAACCTCAAAGACACGGATCCAAAAGCCAAGTCGATCCAGGAATACCGCGATAACGCCGGCGTTGACGAAGGCATGAACGGTCTATCGACCCGGTTTGCGTTCAAGATCCTGTCCAAGGTCTTCAACTTTGATCCGCACGAAATCGCCGCCAACCCGGTGCATTTGCTCTATGTGCTGGAACAACAGATCGAACAGGAACAATTCCAGGCCGAGACCCGCGAACGCTATCTGCGCTTCCTCAAGGAGTACCTGGCACCGCGTTATATCGAATTTATCGGCAAAGAGATCCAGACTGCCTATCTCGAGTCTTACAGCGAATACGGCCAGAACATCTTCGATCGCTACGTGCTGTACGCCGACTTCTGGATTCAGGACCAGGAATACCGAGATCCGGAAACCGGCGAAATCCTCAACCGCGTCGCGCTGAACGAAGAGCTTGAGAAAATCGAAAAACCGGCCGGCATCAGCAATCCGAAGGATTTCCGCAACGAAATCGTCAACTTCGTCTTGCGCGCCCGGGCCAACAACAATGGCAAAAACCCGACCTGGCTCAGCTACGAAAAACTGCGGGTGGTCATCGAGAAGAAAATGTTCTCCAACACCGAGGACCTCCTGCCAGTCATCAGCTTCAATGCCAAGGCCAGCAAAGAGGACCAGCAGAAGCACAACGACTTCGTCACACGGATGGTCGAGCGGGGCTACACCGACAAACAGGTACGACTGCTGTCCGAGTGGTATCTGCGGGTCAGAAAATCACAGTAACCCGCTGCCGGTCAGACCGGTTGTCGTCAGCCAGAGACCTGTGTGCGCTTTTTCTGTTACACAGGCCTCTGGAAGGTGTTCGAAAGTCGGTAGCGAGGTTCAGGCAGCATCCAAAGCGCTTGGGGGAGCGTGAACATCCCTTGGCACTCGGTACGATGCTGCATAACCGCTCGCCCCTTTCAGGACAGCTTCTAAGGAGCAGTCATGAGCTATGTGATCGACCGACGTCTCAATGGCAAGAACAAGAGCACGGTGAACCGCCAGCGGTTTCTGCGGCGTTACCGTGACCACATCAAGAAAGCCGTCGAAGAGGCGGTTAGCCGGCGTTCCATTACCGATATGGAGCACGGCGAACAGATCAGCATCCCCGGCCGCGACATCGACGAGCCGGTGCTTCACCATGGCCGCGGTGGCAAGCAGACGGTCGTGCACCCCGGAAACAAGGAATTCACCAGCGGCGAACACATCGCACGCCCACCAGGAGGTGGCGGTGGACGGGGCCCAGGCAAGGCCGGCAATTCAGGTGAAGGGATGGACGAATTTGTCTTCCAGATCACCCAGGAGGAGTTTCTCGAGTTCATGTTCGAGGACCTCGAGTTGCCGAACCTGGTCAAACGCAACCTGACCGGCACCGACACTTTCAAGACCGTACGCGCGGGTATCAGCAACGAAGGCAACCCGTCGCGAATCAACATCATCCGAACCCTGCGCTCGGCCCATGCCCGGCGAATCGCCCTGTCTGGCAGCAGCCGGGCAAAGTTACGGGAAGCCAAAGAGGAACTGCTGCGACTCAAGCGGGATGAACCGGATAACTTCGGCGATATTCAGGAGATCGAAGCAGAAATCGAAAAACTCAGTGCGCGCATCCATCGCGTTCCCTTTCTCGATACCTTTGACCTCAAGTACAACCTGCTCATCAAGCAGCCGAACCCCAGCTCCAAGGCGGTGATGTTCTGTCTGATGGACGTGTCCGGCTCCATGACCCAGGCGACCAAGGACATCGCCAAGCGCTTCTTCATCCTGCTGTACCTGTTTCTCAAGCGTAACTACGACAAGATTGACGTCGTATTCATCCGCCACCACACCAGCGCCCGCGAAGTGGATGAGGAGGAATTCTTCTACTCCAGGGAAACCGGCGGCACCATCGTCTCCAGCGCCTTGAAACTGATGCAAGAGATCATGGCCGAACGTTATCCGAGCAATGAGTGGAACATCTACGCAGCCCAAGCGTCCGACGGCGACAACTGGAACGACGACTCGCCGATCTGCCGCGACATTCTGATCAACCAGATCATGCCGTTCGTGCAGTACTACACTTACGTTGAGATTACCCCTCGCGAACACCAGGCTTTGTGGTTCGAATACGAACGCATTGCCGAAGCCTTCTCTGACACTTTTGCCCAGCAGCAACTGGTCTCGGCCGGGGATATCTACCCGGTCTTCCGTGAACTCTTCCAGCGCAGGTTAGTGACATGACCGCCAAAGAGCAGAAGCGCCAACCCATTTCCACCGGCTCCGAATGGACGTTCGAGCTGATCCAGGCTTACGACAAAGAAATCAGTCGCCTGGCGGCTCGTTATGCCTTGGATACCTACCCCAACCAGATCGAAGTGATCACCGCCGAGCAGATGATGGATGCCTACGCCTCCGTCGGCATGCCGCTGGGTTATCACCATTGGTCCTACGGCAAACACTTCCTCAGCACCGAGAAGTCCTACAGCCGTGGGCAGATGGGGTTGGCCTACGAGATTGTGATCAATTCGGACCCATGCATCGCCTATTTGATGGAAGAAAACACCATCTGCATGCAGGCCCTGGTAGTCGCTCACGCCTGCTATGGCCACAACAGCTTCTTTAAGGGCAATTACCTGTTCCGCACCTGGACCGACGCCAGTTCGATCATCGATTACCTGGTCTTTGCCAAGCAGTACATCATGCAGTGCGAAGAACGCCACGGCATCGATGCGGTGGAGGACCTGCTGGATTCCTGCCATGCGTTGATGAACTACGGGGTTGATCGCTACAAACGCCCCTATCCGATCTCGGCTGAAGAAGAACGCCGCCGGCAGAAGGATCGGGAGGAGCATTTGCAGAAGCAGATCAACGATCTGTGGCGCACCATTCCAAAAGGGGCCGACAAGTACAGCGACAAGGACAACGCACGCTTCCCCGCCGAACCCCAGGAAAACATCCTGTACTTCATCGAAAAACACGCGCCGCTGCTGGAGCCCTGGCAGCGGGAAATCGTGCGGATCGTGCGCAAGATCGCCCAGTATTTCTATCCGCAACGCCAGACCCAGGTCATGAACGAAGGCTGGGCCACGTTCTGGCACTACACGCTGATGAACGATCTGTATGACGAAGGCCTCGTTACCGACGGCTTCATGATGGAGTTTCTGACGTCACACACCAGCGTGGTCTACCAACCCGGCTTCGACAGCCCCTACTACAACGGCATCAACCCCTACACCCTGGGTTTTGCCATGTACCGGGACATCCGCCGCATGTGTGAACACCCTACCGAAGAGGATTACCGCTGGTTCCCTGAGATTGCCGGTACCGACTGGCTGTCGAGCATCAAGTTCGCCATGAGCAGCTTCAAGGATGAAAGCTTCATCCTGCAGTACCTGTCACCGCAGGTGATCCGCGACCTGAAGTTGTTCAGTATTCTCGATGACGACCAAAAGGACGATCTGCTGGTCCCGGCCATTCACGATGAAGGCGGCTACCGCACCATTCGCGAAACCCTGGCCGCACAGTACAACCTTGGTAATCGCGAGCCCAATATTCAGATCTACAGCATCGACCGGCGCGGCGACCGCTCCCTGACCTTGCGTCACCAGCAACACGACCGCAAACCGCTGGGCGAGTCCACAGAGGAAGTGCTCAAGCACCTGCACCGGTTGTGGGGCTTCGACATTCACCTGGAAACGTTGCAAGGCGACCAAGTCATGAAAGTTCACCATGTTCCGCCCAGAAGCGAGCACAGCGAGGGGGATTACGGCCGGCTGGACTTGGCCGTCATTCATCTTTGATCCTGTTTCTGCCTCCGGAAGTACGACGCAAAGGTTATTCTGTCGAGCTAACGGAGGTTTTTTATGCGGATTTTTAAAGTCGGCGGCGCGGTACGCGATCGCCTGCTGGGCAAACCTGTCACCGATATCGACTGGGTTGTGGTCGGGGCCACCACCGAAGAAATGCTCGCCAAGGGCTATCGCCCGGTGGGCGCTGACTTCCCGGTATTTCTTCACCCCAAGAGCGGTGAGGAATACGCCCTCGCCCGTACCGAACGCAAAAGC
The DNA here is from genome assembly GCF_059695705.1 of Pseudomonas sp. LBUM1669. Classification (NCBI taxonomy): domain Bacteria; kingdom Pseudomonadati; phylum Pseudomonadota; class Gammaproteobacteria; order Pseudomonadales; family Pseudomonadaceae; genus Pseudomonas; species Pseudomonas sp. LBUM1669. Next base: position 5,778,777 of record NZ_CP166784.1, read on the forward strand.
GGACGTGGTTACGGCGGCTTCACCTTTCACGCCAGCCCCGAAGTCACCCTCGAAGAAGACCTGATCCGTCGCGACCTGACGATCAACGCCATGGCCGAAGACGATCAGCAGAATCTGACCGATCCTTACCACGGCCAGCGCGATCTCGAAGCTCGAGTGCTTCGTCACGTTTCCCCCGCGTTCGCCGAAGATCCGCTCCGTGTTCTGCGCGTTGCCCGCTTCGCTGCTCGTTATGCCGGACTGGGTTTCACCGTCGCGCCTGAAACACTTGAGCTGATGCGTCAACTCAGCGAGTCAGGCGAGCTAGAGGCGCTGACTGCCGAACGCAGTTGGAAAGAGATTTCCCGTGCGTTGATGGAAGATCAGCCACAGGTCTTCGTCGAGGTGCTGCGCGAATGCGGCGCGCTCAAGGTGTTGATACCGGAAGTCGACGCTCTGTTCGGCGTACCGCAACCCGCAGCCCACCACCCGGAAATCGACACGGGGGTGCACACCCTGAGCGTGCTTGAGCAAGCGGCGCAGCACAAACAGCCGCTGACCGTGCGTTGGGCGTGCCTGCTGCATGATCTGGGCAAAGGATTGACCCCTAAGGAAGAGTGGCCGCGTCACATCGCCCATGAACACACGGGCCTGAAGCTGATCAAAGCGGTCAACGAACGCTTCAAGGCACCGAAGGACTGTCAGGAACTGGCATTGCTGGTGGGCCAATATCACACCCACGGCCACCGCGCTCTGGAGCTGAAGGCCTCGACTTTGCTGGAGCTGCTGCAGAGTTTCGACGTTTACCGTCGACCGCAGCGGTTTGAAGATTTCATTGCGGCGTGCGAGATGGACGCCCGTGGCCGCAAAGGTCTGGAGCAGAGAATTTATCCACAGGCGGATTATTTGCGCGGGGCGTCGACTGCGGCACGGAGCGTGGCGGTACAGCCATTGCTGGAGAAGGGATTCAAGGGGCCGGAATTGGGCGAGGCAATCAAGCGCGAACGGCTCAAGGCGTTGAAGATTTACAAAGAGACGGCGTCTACTTGAAAAGCTTCGCGGGCAAGCCTCGCTCCTACAAGTTCGGACCGATCACACAATTGGAAAATAACCCGGAACTGTAGGAGCGAGGCTTGCCCGCGAAGGCGTCATCCACCTCACAATAAATTCGAAGGGGTCAATTGCTCACCGCGCCACTCAAACGCCACCGGCGCCAACACCTGATCAATCTGCGCCTCACGCCACAACGTCGCAAAGCTTTTGCCTACGCCCGGATGCACTCTGTCCGGCGCAATCAGCGACAACGGCCACAGCACGAAGGCATTTTTCAGAATCTCTGCCCGCGGCAGGATCAGTCCGTCGAAATTGCCGACCAGATCGCCAAACAGCAGCACGTCGATATCCAGCGGCAAACCCTTGCGGTCCGGCGCATAACGGCCATTGTCCGCCTCGATGAACTTCAATCGACGGTCCAGCTCCATCAGCGGCAGATCGGTGTAAGCCGACACCACAAAATTGAAGAACGGCCCGCTCTTGATTCCCACAGGCTGGCTTTCGAATACCGCCGAGCAGCGTATATCCACCAGGAATCCCGCCAGGGCTTCCAGGCCGGCCTGCAAATGGGTTTCGCGCTCGATATTGCTACCGAGCCCGAGATACACCTGAGTCAGCGACATCCGCGCTCGATCTCCACGCCCACACCACCGATGGCCGCCGGGACGGCGCCTGGTTTGGTCAGCTTGAGGCGCATCCAGGTGATCTTGAATTCGCTCATCAACACCTCAACCAGACGCTCGGCGAAGGTCTCGACCAGCTGGAACTGTGCCTGTTCGGCAAAGGCCTGGATACGTGACGAAACGCTGGCATAGTCGAGCGCCAGGGTCAGGTCATCGCCTGCCGCTGCCGGGCGATTGTCCCAGGCGAAGCTCAGATCAAGTCGCAGGCACTGTCGGATGCCTCGTTCCCAGTCGTAGGCACCAATCACGGTGTCGACTTCCAGGCCCTCGATAAACACTCTGTCCAAGCACTTTTCTCCGCTGCACGACAAGGGCGCAATGCGCCGTTAGAATCAGGGCGTCCTCGCCCGGAATAGTTAGCATGTTTTGGTTACTGGCGACCCTCGCCTACCTGCTCGGCTCTCTGTCCTTCGCCATTTTGCTCAGCCGCCTGACCGGTAACCCCGATCCGCGAATGAGTGGCTCGGGCAATGCTGGCGCCACCAACATGCTGCGTCTGGCGGGCAAGAAGCTTGCCATCCTGACCTTGATCGGCGACCTCTGCAAAGGCTTGCTACCAGTGCTGATCGCCGGTGTTGCGGGTCTTTCGCTCCAAGAACAAGCCTGGATCGGCGTCTGCGCCGTCATCGGCCACCTGTTCCCGCTGTACTTCCGCTTTCGCGGTGGCAAGGGTGTCGCCACCGCAGCCGGAATGCTCCTGGGCCTGTATCCGCCCGCTGCATTGCTGGCGGCCTGCACCTGGGTGCTGACGTTCTACCTGACCCGCACCAGCTCACTCGCCGCACTGATCGCCACACCGCTGACCCTGCCGCTGCTGGCCTGGCAGGAACCGGCGGCACTGCTGCCCATGAGCGCACTCACGGGACTGATCGTCTGGCGTCATCGCGGAAATCTACGCGACCTGTTTGCCGGGCGCGAACGGCATTTTTAAATACCGGACATGAGCACCGCTCATCACAAAGCCGACAGTTGCTCCATCGGCCAGCGCGCCTGCACGCTGATCGCCAGGCTTTCGTGCTGACCGGCCTGCAAGCGCTGGCAACCGGCAAACGCAATCATCGCGCCATTGTCGGTGCAGAACTCCGGACGGGCATAAAACACATCGCCTTTCATGTCGCCGAGCATTTTTTCCAGAGAGGTGCGCAGCGCCTTGTTGGCGCTGACGCCCCCAGCGATCACCAGACGCTTCATACCCGCCTGTTTCAGGGCGCGCTTGCACTTGATGGTCAAAGTCTCCACCACGGCCTGCTGGAACGCCAGCGAGATGTCGCAACGGGCTTGCTCGCTGTCGTCCCCGGCGCTGACGCTCTGCTGCCAGGTGTTCAGGGCAAAGGTTTTCAAGCCACTGAAGCTGAATGCCAGGCCCGGGCGGTCGCACATGGGACGCGGAAAAGTGAAACGCCCTGAAACGCCCTGCTCTGCAAGCTTGGCGATTTCCGGACCGCCCGGATAATTGAGGCCCATCATCTTCGCCGTTTTGTCGAACGCTTCACCGGCGGCATCGTCGAGTGTCTCGCCCAACAGCGTGTAATGGCCAATCCCGTCGACCTGAACCAGCTGCGTATGACCACCCGACACCAACAAAGCGACGAACGGGAATTGCGGCGGTTGCGGCTCCAGCATCGGCGCCAGCAAATGGCCTTCCATGTGGTGCACACCCAGCGCCGGAATACCCCAGGCGAAGGCCAGCGCCTGAGCGCAAGAGGCGCCCACCAGCAAGGCACCGACCAGGCCAGGACCCGCGGTATAGGCGATGGCGTCGATCTCGGTCGGCACACAGTCAGCTTCGGCCAACACCTGACGAATCAAGGGCAGCATGCGTTTGACGTGGTCGCGCGAGGCCAGCTCCGGCACCACACCGCCATAGGCGCGGTGCAGGTCGATCTGGCTGAACAGTGCGTCGGCCAGCAGGCCGCGTTCACTGTCATATAATGCGACACCGGTTTCGTCGCAGGAGGTTTCTAATCCCAGTACTAGCATGGGTTTGCGCCTTGTTTAGGCTGAATTCGAAGGCGCGCATAATAGTCGCCACGTGATGCCCCGGCCAGCGGTTTTCGATCAGAGGCTTTGCATTCCGAGCGATGAGGCGTTAACATCCGCAACCCTTAAAAACCGACGTCTTCAAGTGCTCTTTTGCCACGAGGATGTTGACCCCGGTAATGAATGAAGGTAGCTCTGGATGCCAGCCGTCAAAGTAAAAGAGAACGAACCCTTCGACGTAGCTCTGCGTCGTTTCAAGCGCTCCTGCGAAAAAGCCGGTGTACTGGCTGAAGTTCGTAGCCGCGAATTCTACGAGAAGCCTACTTCTGAGCGTAAGCGCAAAGCAGCAGCCGCTGTTAAGCGTCACGCGAAGAAAGTTCAGCGCGAACAGCGCCGCGCCGTTCGTCTGTACTAATACACAGACGTTCGTAGCAAGCTTCTGCCAAGCCCGGCCCTCAGCCGGGCTAATGGCATTTGCGGAAAACGCTTGATGCTTCACCGTCAAAGCCGCAGACGCGACCGAGACAAACCTGCTTCACAGCGTCAGACCTGGCTCTTTTGCCAGCGGTGCACGTCTTTTCTGACGAGCCTTCCAAGGCTACTGACGAGCACACCCACTGATTCCTCTCACGACGATCAGCCCAAGGCACCTTCTTGCGTGCCCGCTTATGAGCTATCCGAGGCCCTCGACTGGCCGCAGCGGATTTCAGCGAAATACTTTCATATAGTCGAATACTGATTGGCACTAACGTCAGTGGATTTTCGGCAGATACACTTCCCGACAGCGATTACGCAGACGACACCGGTCGAGCCGCACATTTTGCGCGCCTCAAACAACGACCCGCGTTCGGCCGCTCATCGTTTTGGGTCCCTTTCAGCGCAGATGACGAGAACGCCATGGCCGGGCTAATTCCCCAGAGCTTCATTGACGACCTTCTGAACCGCACCGACATCGTCGATGTGGTCAGCTCGCGCCTGCAAATGAAAAAGGCCGGCAAGAATTACACCGCCTGCTGCCCTTTTCATAAAGAGAAAACCCCGTCCTTCAGCGTCAGCCCCGACAAACAGTTCTATTACTGCTTCGGCTGCGGCGCGGGCGGTAACGCCCTCGGTTTCATGATGGACCACGACAACCTGGATTTCGTCCAGGCGGTCGAAGAACTGGCCAAAGCCGCCGGCATGGAAATCCCCCGCGAAGAAAGCGGTCGTCCGCACAAACCGCGGCAACCGACTGATTCGCCGCTGTACCCGCTACTGACTGCGGCCGCCGAGTTTTACCGTCAAGCCCTGAAAAGCCATCCATCGCGCAAAGCCGCGGTGGATTACTTGAAAGGTCGCGGGCTGACCGGCGAAATCGCCCGGGACTTTGGCCTCGGCTTCGCGCCGCCCGGCTGGGACAATCTGTTCAAGCATTTGAGCAGCGACACCCTGCAACAAAAAGCCATGGTCGACGCCGGCCTGCTGATCGAGAATGCCGAAACCGGCAAACGCTATGACCGCTTTCGCGATCGCGTGATGTTCCCGATCCGTGACAGCCGCGGGCGCATCATTGCTTTCGGCGGCCGGGTATTGGGCGACGACAAGCCGAAATACCTGAACTCACCGGAAACCCCGGTATTCCATAAAGGCCAGGAACTCTATGGCCTTTATGAAGCACGCAAGAACAACCGCAACCTCGACGAAATCATCGTCGTCGAAGGCTACATGGACGTCATTGCCCTCGCCCAACAAGGCTTGCGCAATGCCGTCGCGACCCTGGGCACTGCCACCAGCGAAGAGCACTTGAAGCGGCTGTTTCGCGTCGTGCCCAACGTGCTTTTTTGCTTCGACGGCGACCAGGCCGGCCGCAACGCTGCGTGGCGCGCACTGGAAGCTGCCCTGCCGTGCCTGCAAGACGGGCGGCGCGCGCGCTTTCTGTTCCTGCCCGAAGGCGAAGACCCGGACACGCTAGTCCGCTCCGAAGGCACTGACGCCTTCCGCGCGCGAATCAACCAGCACGCCCAGCCATTAGCGGATTATTTCTTTCAGCAACTGACCGAGGAATCGGACCCGCGCTCGCTCGAAGGCAAGGCCCACATGGCCACCCTTGCCGCGCCGCTGATCGACAAGGTCCCGGGCGCGAACTTGCGCATTCTGATGCGTCAGCGCCTGACCGAGATTACCGGGCTCAGCGGCGAAGCCGTGAGCCAACTGGTGCAAAGCGCACCTCAGGATGCGCCACCGGCTTACGACCCGGGCATCGATTACGACGCCATGCCAGATTACAGCGACTACCATCAGCCGCAAGCACAAGAGATGTATGTGCCGCAGCAAGAATGGACACCGAAGAAACCCGGCGCAGGCGGCAAGAAGTGGGACAAGAAACCCTGGGACAAAAACGGCAAGCGGGGCGGTGATCGCGATCAACATAGTGCCCCGCGCACACCGATCGCCGTCGAAGCTCCAACACTGATAGCGCTGCGCACCCTCATTCATCACCCGGAACTGGCGGGCAAGGTAGAAACTGCCGATCACTTCGCGAATGAGAGCAACACTTACGCGCAACTGCTGGTAGCCCTCATCGGGGCGGTGCAGAAAAATCCTAAGCTAAACTCCATTCAGTTGATGGCCCGCTGGCACGGGACTGAACAGGGGCGTCTGCTCAAGGCTTTGGCGGAAAAGGAATGGCTGATTGACGGTGACAACCTTGAACAACAGTTTTTAGACACCATTACTAGGTTATCGGCAAGTCAACACACGGATAGCCTGGAAGTACTTATAAGGAAAGCAAGGCAGCCAGGATTGACTGCGGAGGAAGCAAATCAGATCGCAAATCAGATGCGCGACCTATTAAAACGCAATATGGCTGTATCAGACCCGACCTCAACTGGCGCGTGAGGTCATAGCTCAGGTATAATCCTCGGCTTGTTTTTTGCCCGCCAAGACCTTCAGTGGATAGGGTGTTATGTCCGGAAAAGCGCAACAGCAGTCTCGTATCAAAGAGTTGATCACACTTGGTCGTGAGCAGGGCTACCTGACTTACGCGGAGGTCAACGACCACCTGCCTGAGGATATTTCAGATCCAGAGCAGGTGGAAGACATCATCCGCATGATTAACGACATGGGGATCAACGTATTCGAGGTTGCGCCAGATAAGGATTCCCTTATGCTGGCCGACGCCGATACCGACGAAGCCGCGGCCGAAGAGGCAGCAGCAGCGTTGGCAGCGGTCGAGACCGACATTGGTCGCACCACCGACCCAGTGCGCATGTACATGCGTGAAATGGGTACGGTAGAGCTCCTCACACGTGAAGGCGAAATCGAAATCGCCAAACGTATTGAAGAGGGCATCCGTGAAGTGATGGGCGCAATTGCGCACTTCCCTGGCACGGTTGACCATATTCTCTCCGAGTACACTCGCGTCACCACCGAAGGTGGCCGCCTGTCCGACGTCCTGAGCGGTTATATCGACCCGGACGACGGCATTGCGCCGCCTGCAGCCGAAGTGCCGCCGCCTGTCGATCCGAAAGCCGTGAAAGCGGACGACGATACCGACGACGAGGAAGCTGAAGCCAGCACCGACGACGAAGAAGAAGCCGAAAGCGGTCCGGATCCGGTCATCGCTGCACAGCGTTTTGGCGCTGTCTCCGATCAGATGGAAATCACCCGCAAGGCGCTGAAAAAGCACGGTCGTGGCAACAAGCTGGCAATCGCCGAGCTGGTGCTTCTGGCTGAGCTGTTCATGCCGATCAAACTGGTGCCGAAGCAATTCGAAGGCCTGGTCGAGCGTGTTCGCAGTGCCCTGGATCGTCTGCGTCAGCAAGAGCGCGCGATCATGCAACTTTGCGTTCGTGATGCCCGCATGCCGCGTGCCGACTTCCTGCGCCAGTTCCCGGGCAACGAAGTTGACGAAAGCTGGACCGATGCACTGGCCAAAGGCAAAAGCAAATACGCTGAAGCCATTGGTCGCCTGCAACCGGACATCATTCGTTGCCAGCAAAAGCTGACCGCGCTGCAAACCGAAACCGGTTTGACGATCGCAGAGATCAAGGACATCAACCGTCGCATGTCGATCGGTGAGGCCAAGGCCCGCCGCGCGAAGAAAGAGATGGTTGAAGCAAACTTGCGTCTGGTGATCTCCATCGCCAAGAAGTACACCAACCGTGGTCTGCAATTCCTCGATCTGATCCAGGAAGGCAACATCGGGTTGATGAAAGCGGTAGACAAGTTCGAATATCGCCGCGGCTACAAATTCTCGACTTATGCCACCTGGTGGATCCGTCAGGCGATCACTCGCTCGATCGCCGACCAGGCCCGCACCATCCGTATTCCGGTGCACATGATCGAGACGATCAACAAGCTCAACCGTATTTCCCGGCAGATGTTGCAGGAAATGGGTCGCGAACCGACCCCGGAAGAGCTGGGCGAACGCATGGAAATGCCTGAGGACAAGATCCGCAAGGTATTGAAGATCGCTAAAGAGCCGATCTCCATGGAAACCCCGATCGGTGATGACGAAGACTCCCACCTGGGTGACTTCATCGAAGACTCGACGATGCAGTCGCCAATCGATGTCGCCACTGTTGAGAGCCTTAAAGAAGCGACTCGCGAAGTACTGTCCGGCCTCACTGCCCGTGAAGCCAAGGTTCTGCGCATGCGCTTCGGTATCGACATGAATACCGACCACACCCTTGAGGAGGTTGGTAAGCAGTTCGACGTGACCCGTGAACGGATTCGTCAGATCGAAGCCAAGGCGCTGCGCAAGCTGCGCCACCCGACGAGAAGCGAGCATCTGCGCTCCTTCCTCGACGAGTGATCACAAAACCCCCGGCCCAGGCCGGGGGTTTTGCTTTATGCAGATTAAATCCCCCGCATTTCCCCCCCGCCGAATTGCCCGTCTACACTCGAAACATTCCCCCGAGCCATAACGAGACCGTTATGCCCAGACTGCCGACCGTGCTTTTTTTGCTGTCGCTGATGACCTGGACCGCAACGGCTGGCGCGCTGACTTTGACCGACGAAGAACGTAGCTGGCTGACGGCTCACCCGGACTTGCGCCTGGGTGTCGACGCGTCCTGGCCGCCGTTTGAATTTCGTGACGATCAGGGTCGCTATCAGGGCCTCGCGGCGGACTACATCAACGTGATTCGTCAACGGCTGGCCGTCAAACTGACGCCCATCGAACCGATCAGCTGGACCGAAGTCCTGCAGCAGGCCAAGCAAGGCAAGCTGGACGTCTTGCCGGGAATCATGTCGACCCCGGAGCGCCAGTCGTATTTGTCATTCACTCGTCCCTACCTGGACTTTCCGATTGTCATCCTCGCCCATGTCGGAGGCCCCCAGCCGCGCAAGCTCGAAGAGCTCTACGGGCTGAAGATCGCTGTTGTGGAAAACTATGCTCCCCATGAACTGTTGCGCACGCACCACCCTGACCTGAATCTGGTGGCGATGCCCAATGTCAGCTCGGCCTTGCAGGCGCTGGCCACCGATGAAGTGGATGCGGTCGTGGGCGATCTCGCCTCCAGCGTCTGGAGCCTGCGTCAGCTCAAGCTCGACGGCCTGTACGTCAGTGGCGAAACGCCCTATCGCTATCAATTGGCGATGGCCGTGCCCCCCAACAACAAGATATTGGTCGGGATTCTGGACAAAGTCCTGGCGGACATGACTTCAAGTGAAATCAACGCCATTCAGGAACACTGGGTCGGTAATGTCCTGGATCATCGAACCTTCTGGTCCGATTTGCTGGTTTACGGCCTACCCGGGCTGCTGCTTATGATGATAATGCTGGCAGTCGTCATCCGGATTAACCGCCGACTCAGTTCGGAAATTGCCCGTCGGGTCGACCTGGAACAAGAGCTGCGCAGCAGCGAATACCATTATCGCGGGCTGGTGGAGAGCCTTTCCGCGATTGCCTGGGAAGCGCGGATCAGTGATTTCACCTACAGCTACGTGTCACCGCATGCCGAAGAACTCCTTGGCTATCCCCTGTCCCATTGGCTGATTCCGGGCTTCTGGCGCAACATCATCCACCCTGCGGACCTGACCCGGGCGCAGACATTCTGCGACCACGAAGTGCTGGCCGGACGCGATCACAGCGTCGATTACCGGGTTATCACCGCCGACGGCCGCTGCCTGTGGGTGCGCGATATCGTCAGCCTGATCGAGCATGGGCATGAGCCGGTGATGCGCGGGTTGATGATTGACATCAGCGACGCCAAGCGCACGGAAGAAGCGTTGAGTCTCTCCGAGCAAAAATTCGCCTCTGTATTTCAACAATGCCCAGACATCCTGGTGATCGCGCGGCTGTCCGACGGCTGCCTGCTGGAAGTCAACAAAGCGTTCGAAGAACAGATTGGTCTCAAGGCCGAAGAAGTCATTGGCCAGACCGCCACCGACCTGAACATCTGGGGCATCCCCGGCGTAGGTCCGGGTTTGCTGCAGCGCCTGCAGGCCGGCAGCATCCGCAATCTGGAGATGCCCTTTCGCCGCAAAAATGGCCAAGTGTTTACCGGCCTGATTTCCGCCGAGCCGTTCGACCTCGATACGACCCCTGCCCTGGTCGTCGTCGTGCGCGATATCAGTCAGCTCAAGGAAACCCAGCAACAACTGCAAACCTCCGAAGAAAAATTCGCCAAGGCCTTCCACGCCTCACCCGACGGCTTGCTGCTATCCCGACAGAGCGACGGGTTGCTGCTGGAGGTCAACGAGGGTTTCAGCCGCATCACAGGCTTCAACAGCGCGATGTCCGTGGATCGTTCCGTCCTGGAGTTGGGGATATGGGTCAATCTCAACGAACGTAAACAGATGCTCGACTTGCTGCACCGGGATGGCTTCGTTCGCGACTTCAGTTGCCACATCCGCCGCAGTGACGGTCAGATCCGACTCTGCGAGGTTTCAAGCCGTCCACTGCCCATCGGCGACGAAGACTGCATGTTGACCATCGCACGAGACATCACCGAACGGCACCTGATGCAGGAGAAACTGCAACAGGCCGCCACGGTGTTCGAGAGCACCGCCGAGGGCGTGTTGATCACCGACACCCAACAGCACATCAGCGCGGTCAACCGAGCGTTCACCGAGATCACCGGCTACAGCGAGAGCGAAGCACTGGGCCACACCCCTCGCCTGCTCGCCTCGGGCCTCCACGACAGCGCGTTCTATGCGGCGATGTGGCATCAACTGACGGACGAAGGTCACTGGCAAGGCGAGATTTCCAACCGACGCAAGAACGGCGAGCTCTACCCGAGCTGGCTGACCATCAGCGCCGTGCGTAACCGGGAGAAGTTCATCACCCACTTCGTGGCGGTGTTCGCCGACATTTCCAGCCTCAAGCACGCGCAGGCCAAACTCGACTATCAGGCGCACCACGATCCGCTGACCGGCTTGCCAAACCGCACGCTGTTCGAAAGCCGACTGCTCACCGCACTCAATACCCAACAGGAAAACGGTGGCCAGGGCGCGGTGCTGTTCCTCGACCTGGATCGCTTCAAACACATCAACGACAGCCTTGGCCATCCGGTGGGCGACCTACTGCTCAAAGGCATTGCCGTGCGCCTCAAAGAGCAGCTGCGCGACATCGATACCGTTGCGCGCCTCGGTGGCGACGAATTCATCATCCTGCTGCCCGGCCTGCAACAATCCAGCGACGCCGACAACATTGCCACCAAGCTGCTCAATTGTTTCGCCGCACCTTTTCAGGCTGGCGAGCACGAGTTTTTCATCAGCGCCAGCATCGGCACCAGCCTGTACCCCAAGGACGGCTGCGACGTCGCCACGCTGGTCAAGAACGCCGATGCGGCGATGTATCGCTCCAAGGCCAAGGGCCGCAACCGGGTGGAAAGCTACACCCGCGACCTCACGGCACAGGCCAGCGAGCGCGTGGCGCTGGAACATGAACTGCGCCGCGCCATCGAGCGCAATGAGCTGTTTCTCTACTACCAACCGAAAATCAGCCTCGCCGACCATCGACTGGTCGGCGCCGAAGCGCTCATTCGCTGGCATCACCCGACTTTCGGTGCGGTGCCGCCGGAACACTTCATTCCCTTGGCAGAAGAAAACGGCATGATCCTGCAGATCGGCGACTGGGTACTGGAGACCGCCTGCCGGCAGATGTACGAGTGGAATCAGGTCTATGAGTGCCTCGGTCCACTCTCGGTCAACCTCGCCGGCGCTCAACTGCGCCAGCCGAACCTGCTCGGGCGGATCGAACAACTGCTCAAGGATAACGGCCTGGCGCCCGGTTTTCTGCAACTGGAAATTACCGAAAACTTCATCATGAGCCAGGCTGAAGAAGCGCTGGCGGTGCTGCACCAACTCAAACACCTGGGTGTGCAATTGGCCATCGACGACTTCGGAACCGGCTACTCGTCTCTGAGCTACCTCAAGCGTCTGCCGCTGGACATCCTCAAGATCGACCAGTCCTTCGTCCGCGGCCTGCCTGACGATCCCCACGATGCGGCCATTGTTCGCGCCATTATCGCCCTGGGTCGCAGCATGCAATTCACCGTCATTGCGGAGGGCGTCGAGACCCTGGCACAGCAACAATTCCTCGCCGAAGAAGGCTGCGAACAGATCCAGGGCTACATCGTCAGCCTGCCTCTGCCCCCCGACGAATTCGCCGAGGCGTTTCTTCGTATAGCCGTATCGGATTTTTCGGATAGCACAGCCGAGAAACCATCGCTATAATCCGCGACCTACTGAGGGCCTATAGCTCAGTTGGTTAGAGCAGAGGACTCATAATCCTTTGGTCCACGGTTCAAATCCGTGTGGGCCCACCACCTTGAAAGCCCCGCACTGCGGGGCTTTTGCTTATCCAAAGCACATTCACACCTAGAGCATGAGCCTTTCATTTCTTCTGCTCCGTCCACAAACCGTCCACAGACTAAAAATTTAAGCTCCTGTGGCGGCCTGCACTTGGTCGACTTCGGACTTGAGTTGAAGAATGTCACCGATGAACAGATACGTATAAATCACATACCGATCCGCCTCCTCCCTGGAAGAAATGACCTTGTGAGTCCCTTTGTTTGCCGCCTCAAAAATGGAGTCCAAACGTTCACCGAGATATCCTAGATGAGAACCAACTATCTCAGTAAAGCGCTCCGAAGTAGCATGTTCCTGGACATAGGCCATTAATCTGTTTACATAATTACCAGCACCAAGCTTAATAATTTTTTGCTGCTTCCCTTCACCAATCACTTTATCCGCTCTTGCGGGATATAAAACATCAGCAGCGCTCTCTAAAATTCTTCGGCAACTATGCACAGCATTCGACCAGTCTTCATCATTTCCCGACAACAAATTTTCGTACACCGCCGTAAACATTTTGACAGCGCCTGGAATAACATCACCAACCTTGCTATCCACTTTTATTCGGGTGCGCTCAAATACATCACTTGCGACAGCAGAAAACTTCAACTCAACGTACACACCAGAAACAAAGTTATAGACATAATTCCTGCGCTTAGCCAGCGCCTCAATAGCGAGCTTAATCGCTTGAGCGTTTTGCGCTTGCATATTAGGATTTGGACTGTACGGTCTACATTTTGCTGTTTGGACTATGATTTCAAGTTCTTCAATTATTTCAAGCTTACCAAACTCCCTTACAACACCATCGACTTCCTTTTTATAGGTTCGTCCCGCTAGTCTTGCAAGCCTCCAAGCTTCAGCCTCAACCCCTGCCTCATTTCTAGGATAACCACTAATTTCGTATTGTAAAATTTGCTGTACATCGAATTGCCCGACGATCCTTGCGAGCCTACTAGCTTTCATTGCAATCAGAGTAAGCGGCGACAAGTTCATCTCAAGCTCATCTAATAGACGCTCACTGAGCTCCAACGCTTCCGCCAACCTTCCTTGCGCCGCCATAATGCCTCCTCGTTATTTAAACTCTAATTTCGCTAATGGGTTCAGACTTGAAACTTTCACCATATGCCCGGGACTGAAGTGCGCATACTTCTGCGTCATAGCCAATGTTGCATGCCCCAATACTCGTTGGAGCGTAAGGATATCCCCACCATTCATCATGTAATGACTGGCGAACGTGTGTCTTAGGACATGAGTCATTTGCCCTTCGGGCAGCTCCAGCCCGATCGCTTCAACCGAACGTCGAAATGTGTTGTAAGCGGGCGTAAATGGAAGTCGCCCCTCAAGTCGTTTTTCAAGGTCGTCAGCAATTGGCACAGAGCGATTCTTGCTCGACTTAGTCTTGCTGTAGTGAATCAAGCCATGGCGTACCTGGCGCGCCTGCAATCCCTCAGCCTCTCCCCACCTGGCACCAGTTGCCAAACACACCTGTGCAATAAGACCAGCATCAGACTCACGGCTGGACAGATCACCTAACAACTCTTTGATCTGTTCGGCCAACAAATACACCATTTCGGCTTCATCGAACTTGAGTTTCCGAACCTTGGCTAATGGGTTATCCCCCTCCCATTCCCCCAAACGCCCCAACTCGTTGAAGACAGCTCGTAAATAAGCCAGCTCGTGATTCAACATATTGGCGCTGATTGGTTTGGTATCCTTACCCTCCTCGGTGAATCCTCTACCTGGTGTTTTTCGCGAGTGCTTCCCTTCTGCGCGCTCAGCGCGGTACTGGGCAAAGTGAGCGGCACTGAATGTAGAAATCTTCGGATTGCCCATCCGCTCGATCATGTTCCGTAGCAATGCCAAACGCTGCTCACCGGTTTTAAGCGTTTGCCCATGCACCACATACCAACGCTCAGCAAGATCCAATAGCTTGCGCGTATCGTGCTTCGGCGCCTTCTCGAATGCGCCTGTAGCACCTTCCCCCATCACACGGTTGTGGTATTTCTGAGCTTCATTTTTGGTTGGAAATATCTTGCGCGTACGAACGCCGTATCGCCCATCAGGGCGACAGTCCACTTCGTAGCGCCCATCACCTAGCTTCCTTATCGCCACAGGCTTGCACAGGTCAGCTCGGCCCTGCCTCCGTGATCATCTGAACAGTCACTCGATCGTTGTTTGTCAGCGAGCGTCATATGGCGATAACCGGACTTATTTGACCAACTTCGGGCGCAACTTCATCGGTTACCAACCACAGCGCATAGCGCTTAAAACGAGGGTGTTTGGTTATTTTCAGAAGCTCTACAGAACTCACAGACGCCCGCCGTCCGTACTCGTATCCCTTCCATGTCTCGAGCTTGATCCCCGCGATCTCACAGATTTCCGCCTGAGTCAGACGCTCAGTCAGCCGCACTTCCTTGAGTTTTTGACCTAATTCCATCGAGCACCCTCCTCTTGACATGTGCGTACGCACATCACAATATGTGCATATGCCACTTTATTCGGCATATATACACACGGAGCTTAGCAAATGCAGATCACCATAGACACGCCTTACACAACTGTTCGCGAACTGGCACGTCGTTCCGGCCAATCCGAGCGAGCCATCCGGAATGACATCGAACGGGGTCGAATTTTGGTACGGGCAAAGACTGAAGGCTCGAAGGAACTGCTTCTGGTCAACATGGTGGCACTAGCCATAGAAGCAGCCGAGCAAGCGGCACGCGTTTCGCAACGCTGAGGGCCAGTTAAATGCAATTCGAAGACATCTACCGCCTGGAAGTGGTCGCCGCTTTAGAGCATGACCACGAGCTGGATTTCAAGGACATCGGCAGCACCTACTTCCAAAAGGGAGTCTGCCCAGGCTGTAGCGAACGCACGCTGTACATTGCCCGCAAGCAGCCGTATCTCGACAGCGGCGACGCTCGCGAAGCTGCTGTTCCTGGGCGATGGCACGAACTCAACCCTGCGCTATCGCTGGGGGGATGCCTTGGAGTGGAACACGCTGTCACTGGCCGGAGTCGGTCCCCAGCAATTGCCTTTCCCGGTCCTGCCTGCCGGTAGTAACTGGAAGTTCCGAATGGAAGTCGTCACCGGCACACCGACGCTGTTTGGCATCTACACCGAAAACAATGCGTCGGGTGTGGTCGTTTCCAAGTGCGCGGCCAGCGGTTCGGCGTCGGGTGACTGGTACAAGAACGACGCGACCTGGTTAACGCAGCAGAAGACGGCCACGGGCTTCATTCCTGCTGACGCAGTGCTGGTGATGCTGGGTGGCAATGACCAGGGCGCGTCGGTTACGCCGGCGACCTTTCTCGCCAACCTGCAGGGCGTGGTCGCGACTCATCTGGAAGTCCATCCCGGGGCGTCCTTCATCGTCGCCATGCGGTGGGACACCACACGATCGAGTCAGTACCCCATGAGTGCTTACACCAAGCTCGCCGCCGCCTGGTGCTGGACGCAGGGCATTGCCTTTATGGACATGCAATACGCCGCCATGGGTGACCCGGCGAAGTACGCCAGCACCGGCCAAACCCCGCTGATCAGTGATGACAAAATCCATCCGGATCCGGCGAAGGGTGCCCCAGTGATTTCCGAGTTTTTCTACACCGCGCTGCGCTGAACGCAGTAAGGAGCATCAAATGTTTTCCCTCGTGATTAGCGCACCTGGTGTGTTGTCCAACCCGCTGCCCGATACGCCGACCATCCCTGATGTGCAGTCCAATATCATCTACGAGCTTGATGCCGCCAGCCTGGCCGCACTGGCCGACGGTGCCGGCGTAGACACCTGGTTGGCAAACGGACCGGCGCCGATCGTCAACCGCACCTTCAACTTTCAGTACACGGGCTGGGGGAAACCGAAGTTCTCGCTGACCGGTGGCCCAAGTGGCAACCCAGCCGTTTTATTTGACGGGACACAGCAAATCGGCAACGGACCGGGTACGGTCGCTGTTGCGCAATCGATGACCTACGCGATGGTCGTGAAGGCTTCTGTCTTTGCGGCGAATCAGGCGCGGCTGTTGGCTTCGGGCGCCCAGATCCTCGCACCAGGTGCGAATGGCTTCTACGAAAGTATCTCGGCGGCCAGTCGACTGGAAAGCGGTGATAAATCGACCGAATGGACGGTCATCCTCGCTGTGTTCGACGGGGCAACCTCAAAAATCAAAGTTGGGACCAGCCCCATCGTCGAAGGCGCGACCGGTGTGTCTCTCAGCGGGCGGAATATTCTGGGGGGGCAAGGATCGGCACTGGCCACAGCAGGGTTGGTAGGTGGCTACGCCTTTCTCCGAGCGTACGACCGAGCGCTGAATAACTCCGATATTGAAGCCGCTTCAGTTGAGCTGCATCGAGCCTACGGCCTGATGTAGCGTGTCTAGTCCTGAAATAGGTTTACACCTGTTTCACCCCAACGCCCGATGCACCGCATCGGGCGTTTTGTATTTTAAGGACAGGTGCGGGCGTTCCTGGTTGTAGATCAGGATCGCTTCTCGCACCATTTGCTCCGCTTGCGCCAAGTCTGTCGGCCGGTGGAGTAATAGTTCTGTTTTCAAGATGCCGTTGACCCGCTCTGCCAAGGCGTTTTGGTAGCAGTCGTAGCCATCCGTCATCGAACACGTGATGCCATGCTTGGCGTGGAGCTTTTGATACAGCGCCGAGCAGTACTGGACTCCTCGATCCGAGTGATGGACCAGTTTCTGACGTGTTCGACGTGTCTTTAACGCCATGCGTAAGGCTTGGGCCACCGAGTCGGCATGCAGGCTGCCATGCACGTGATAACCGACAATTTTTCTTGAGAAGGCATCTGTGACCAGGCTCAGGTAGACCGGATCGTCACGCTGGGTGGACAGGTAAGTAATATCGGCCACCCAGACCTGTTCCGGACCGGTTGCAACGACTTGCTGCGGGCCTGGCTTTAGCAGATTGGGATGGCAGCGAAAGTGATGATGGCTGTCGGTCGTCTTGTGATACGCCCGTTTCCTGCGAACCAACTGCCGGTGCTCGCGCAGCACTTCAAACAAGCGATCCCGGCCAACATGCAACTCAGGTTTCTCATGCTCCGCGTGCATCAATGACTGGAGCTTGCGTGCGCCAATGCAGGGTTGGCGCACTCGGATTGCCTGCACAAACTTGATGAGTTTCTGATCTTGATCGACTCGCGCCCGATAGACGCGATCACGCTTGTAAAAGGCTTGGCGACTGATCCCCATAAACTGGCAAGCCCTGCTGACACTCAGGGTTTGGGTTTGCGCAACGACTTGCCGGGCCGCTTTTTTACAATGGATACGCCGTAGTCATTCTTCAGGACATCAACCACATCTTCAAAGAATTTGGCTTTCTGATTTGCTAGTGCCAGTTGCTCCTCAAGCTCTTTGATTCTCTGCTCGGGGGTCAAAGGCAAAGTTGGCTCGTCCATCGGTCGAGTCCTCTGCGTACGAATGGAGGCGCCTTGGCTCCAATCTTGTCGACCATGCTTGCGTAACCAGACCAACACCGTCGACCGACCTTGAATCCCATAACGCCGCTGAGCCTCTTTATAACTCAACTCGCCTTTTTCTACTTGGTCGACAACCGACAATTTAAAAGTCAGCGTGTAATCGCGCTGACTACGTTTTGCGCCCGTATCCATTGCACCTTCCTGATAAAAAGCCAGAAGGTGTAAACCTTATTCAGGACGAGACAGCGGACAGAAAAAAGCCCGCCATTGAGCGGGCTGAACAACCGGTTATTCACCAGCTTCCGTAAGGAATTCCGTACTTTTCGATATAACGTTTGGAGGCTTCTTCTAGAGGAAAATAACTTCCATGGGAGAGCCCAAGGTCAGGTCCTTTAGGTTCAATCTCGGCCTGGTAGTGTGCAACCTTGATTGCTCGTCGGCACTCATCCAATGCCCACACCTGCACCACACCGCCCGGGGCAATTCCTATTTGTACAGACGCTAACGGGTCTAAGAAAGCCGCTTCAGGAACGCTTTTGCATTCCTTGGTCAACGCATTACGCATGACCTGCCTCGCATCTTCCGGAATTTCAAACCACCCCTGATACGTTTGCGGCTCGGCCAGTGATTGCCAGCGAACATAGATGCGAACCGGAAGCTTGGCGTCCCTTACATCCCTCTCGGTGCCGCCACCGGTCACCAGCCAACCGTTGGCCCCTGGCAGGCCGTTTTTCCGCCCGCCGGACGCCACGCCACTGCCGATTCGGCGGTAAAGAGTCCCAAGGGTGTCAATTGTCGCAGCCTCCTCAACCCAAGCGTCCATGGCATAAGGCGTGACAAAACCCAACGCCCACGGCCCGGCATCGTGGTCTGAACGCCCCCTGGACTGACCTGAGGCTTGGCAACCGTTCACCAGTAGAATCCCCAACAAAATCCATAGTGTTCGCATATTCGTGACTCCTAGTCGGGTACGTGGGGATGTTGTACGCGGATCCCGTCTGCTGTGGGGGCATTAAAGTAGAGTAACCCTGCGCTGGTTCGAGGTGTCGAACCTTGCAGGATTGTCGGTGGGTTCCAGCTGGCCGAAGTGTGAATGTACTTCAACTTGAGCAGTTGCTCTTCGGCGGGCGTTGTACTGTAGTCGCCCGCCACAAAACGGTCGCAAAGCGCTTTAAGTTCTTCTGGAATGATGTAACGAGATGATTGTTCGTTGATGGGGGCAAAACGGACGCCTCGTTGTTTCGCCAACTCGTACATGACCCGTAGGTAAACCCGCGACAGCTCGCCTCGCACGGGTTTCTTGAGCTGCAACGCCGCATAGACACGTTTGTAAGGGTTCAAACGATCCTGTTGAGATGGAGGTAAGCCCCGAACATAGGGAGTCACGACCTCCAGCATTTCGGATGGCCAGCCTTTGGCTTCCCACTGCGCCTTCCCCTGTTGCGCGTCGCGGTAGATTGAGGTGTATTTCACGTCTGTCGTGATGGGAACATCCAGCGCCTGCATTGGGCTGATCAGCAGGTTCTCTTCGGATTCAGGAAAGTAGCCCCCGCCAAGGTCCGAGTGAACACCGGGCAATGTGATCTCCAGGTGATCGGGTTTTACTCGGTTTAAGGCGAAGTTAGCGCGGATTTCATCCCGTGCAGCCAATTGGACGACATTCGGAAACAAGCTCCGAGGCAGGTACAGCTTGAGGCCTGGTTGTGTTTGGCTACGTATGTAGCCCAGGTTGGCCAAGCCGCCTACTGACGGCACGGTATCAAACAAGCCGATAAAACCCATTTGGACATCGTGCTGGTATTCGACGTTATAGGTTTGGTGGAAAGCCCCACGAAATATCTTGGAGATGTTGCCCAGTGGACCACTTTGCCCCAGCGCGACTTCATTGGAGAAATGTCGTGCAGCCGCTGCACCTCGGCTGAAGCCAAATGTATCGAACGTTAAGTGAATGATCTTTGAATTGGGGTAGGTTTGAGAAAAGTCATAGATAGCTCGCCCGATTTTTTAAAAGCCTCATCTACTTTCCCAGTGACGCCCATTTCGCCGCGCCCCATCGAGGCCCCAAGCATACTATCGGGTTGACCGGACGATGTGCCTATCCCATCCACATAGACCGTTTCAAATTTCAGATGCAATTTCCCCTCATCCAAAACTTCGCGAGAGGAAAAATACAAATCGCTCAGTTTTTTAATGTTCGATTCATCATTTGCATAGCTGCTTTCCGGATCAGCCATATACGGTTTGCAACTGGCGTCCAGATCCTCAGGCTTGATGGCGTGGGTTGCGCCACACAGCTGCCCCATCACGCTGTTATTCGCATTGTTTAGCGTGCCATCGAAGAACACGCCGATGCGTAAGGTGATACCCACTGGCTGTTCTTCGTCCAATTCCTCTTCTTCTTCCTCTTCCTCTAAAACCGAGTCGTCAACAACGGTGGCAGGGATTGGCGACGGCGCAGGTACAGTAATTGGTACCTGGTAACTAGCAGGCGCAACCAAATGGGCAGGCATCGGGCTGACCGGGGAAACTGGCGCTGGCGTGAAGCTGTTGCCGATGATGATGGTCGATGACCCGCCGGTAATGGTGTCGCCATGACTCCCTTGCGAACCGGTTACCAGCGCGGCCTGGCCATTGATCTGGACCGAAGACATTGCGGCCATGGTCAAGATACTGCCGCAGGTAGTGCAGTCGGTTACCCGGGCAGCGGGTAGACCATCAAAAAATACATTGGGTGACCCGGATTCAATGGCTGTTCCACCACAGCGGGGACAGCTCACAGTATCGGACTTGCGTGCAGCAGGTTTACCGGACATTGCTGACTTCCATATCAGGATTTTAGAGACAACACCTTGCTGACGCTTCTTGTAGAAAGCAATCGGGTTTTCCCCTAGTTCTCAGCAACGTGCCAGCTTGTGTCCAGATGTTGGAACGCATAAGCCCGCGAAAATCCCGGGGAGCACAAAAAAACCATCGAAAAAGGCACTTATCCCCCTCCCGCCGACGGGCTTTGCGTTCAAATTTTGCGAAAAGAATCGAGCGATGAAAACAACCCTCCAGCCCAAGCCGGCAGCGGGCCTTGGTGGGCTAGAGCGTTTTTCTCAATGAGAAACATTTTTCAGTTTTTCGAAACGATCTTGCAGGCGTTGCACTTGGAAGTGTGCAGGCAGCGAAAAGAGAAGAGGCCCGGACTAGAGCGGTGGAAAATAGGAAAACGCTGGAGGTGGTGTGTTTTCCAAATCTGCATGCCAACTTTTCGGTGTGCGATTGATGAAGCCGGATGGGGAGTGCTGCGAGGTCCTACCATGGTTCGCAGTTGCTGCTGACTCGCAAATGCTCAGAGCATCTGGCTTACCCTATCGGTCAGGTCGCCAAGCTTCAGCTCAATAGCTGCCGATACTTCAGTGTGCCATTTGGCGCAGATCTCGACGGAACAAAAAGCGGGAGCACTATTGGTGTTTACCCTTCGGGAGAATGGCTGCCATGGTCTGATCCACCATCAAACGATGAGTTAGGCGCTAGGAGCAGCGCCCAAATGGCGTATCTCGTGGCATCCATCCAATCCTCAATACCTGTTATCTCTTCCCTGTATAAGGCTTAATATTGCTCATCGGAATTTTGGTGAGGAACGAGATTTCAGCATCGTCTTTGGGGCCATGATTGAGCGCAATCACTTGCGAAGTTTCAATGCTTGAACTGTCCAGCAAGAGAGAGAACTCCATATTTTTGCTCCTTCCTCCAAGCAGCGGTTCGAGACCATTTCGACCGATTTTATATTCATACAAATTCATGCTTATTTCATAGAGCGGAGCGCCAGTGCTCTGTCCCCCGGCTTCGGTATTGATGGCGGTGGATACCCAAACCGTAGATTTATCTTTTGTGTATTTTATGTACGTGGACAAGTCGTTAAGCTTTGGTTTTAAACCCCATTTCTCGATGTTCTCAACAACATGCCTAGGCAGGCCAGAGGTTTCCTTGCTGCCTACGAAAACACTTGCAAATGTTCTGGCCTGTTCTGTATTCAATGGAACCCAAGCGGTAAAACCCTCTGGTGAGGATTGTTGTAGCTTTTCGTACGTCCGGTTGTCGGCTCGATAAAGTGTGAACTTCGTTCCTAACGGAGCCGAGGAAGTTGTCACAACCTCGGTGAGCGACGGTTGTTGCGCAGGCAGCTTTTGCGAGGAGGATGTTTCATTGTCCGAGGGACGTGCGCAGTCGCCTTGGTGATACCTTCCACAGGCGGAGCATGTCTTGGGGACTGAAAACGGCTTAGGTTTGGGGGCAGTGGGGGGGGCGATTCGAGCGGAAGGCAGCAATGTGCTGGGTGAATACGCCTGGCCGCTTTTAACCCAGGGGAAAACTTTTCCACTCTTGCGCACCTGGTTTGTCGGCGGCGTATTGGGTCTTGCAGGAGATGGAACGCTGGGCATGGGGCCTTTGCCTGCAGTTGATCCAAAGTCTTTCGGCATTTGTAGTCAATTCCTTGTAATCGGTGATAGGTTCAATATCGCCTAGATGCGATGACTCAAACTTAATAACCGAAATCGGGATGAAGGCTACTTGAAAAATGTTAGAGGAAGTTTCCAGCACTCAAGAACGGCGGTCTCAAGGAACAAGTGCAACACCTGATATAAGGTGTTGCCCTTATTATTGAAGGGCTACAGGGTTTTGTATGGCGGATTCTTAATTTCATTTTGTCGCATTGATTTTGAGAGCGATCATGGCTGCCTGGGATGGGCAACAAAGGACAGTTTCCACAGCACCGCCCGTCCACAATCCGTCCACACCATCCGTATGCATAGTCGGCATATACATACAAAGCGCCCTAAATCATTGGCAAAAATATAAAAACACCTTATATAAGAGTGGCTTAAATCGGGCTCATAATCCTTTGGTCCACGGTTCAAATCCGTGTGGGCCCACCAAACAAGAAAGCCGCGCTGATGCGCGGCTTTCTTTAGATTTGATGATTGACGTGAATAGTGTTGTCGAAGCGACTGACCGGATGAGATTGAGCGCTTCCCAGCGGCGAAAGCCGTAACCGCGCAAGGCGGTTCGCAAGTGGTGTCCGGATCTGCTTTACCAAATCGAAGAAGACGCCTATGGCGTCTTTTTTCGTTTCTGGCACTAGCGTTTGTTAGAGCTTGCTCCCGAAAATGATGCACATCTCTCACTCTGAACTAGATCTACATCTGGTTTCAGGATGAGGCAGGCCAAGTGAGAAAGCCGTGCGATGCACCGTTTTTTTCGTACCTGATGCTCAGGCTTTATTTGCTGAGATTGTCGCAATATCAGATGACGCCCGCCGACCTTGTAGGCAAACTCCGAGAATTGCGTAATGAGTGCGTTTGGGCACTTTGCCGCCTTGTTGGCGTTCTCTTCGACGGGATACTCTCCGGACGTCGCTGCAAATGTAGCGATCGGGTGTGGTAACCCGGTGAAACCAGCGCAACAGTGCACTCATCACGAAGAGAGGCAGTTTTTTATGCCTGTGATCTCGATATGGCGGCTGTGCGTGGGACGCCTTCGGGCGTGCCGGTTTCCTAGGTTCCCGGTTTACCACCCTGCGTACAGCTGCCTCCCTTTCGTGTGGTAACGAAAGTGGCAGCTCATCGAACCCAGGAGTTATATCTTGAACAATACAAATCCATCCGCAATTTCAGACCTGAAAACCATCGGTTTCACCCCACTCATCTACTGCTCGGATCAGGCGTTGTTTAACGTCCGTGCCGGCGTCCCCATCGTTGATGCGTTGTCACAAGCCTCCGATCTGCTGTTCCTCGCCAAATCATTTGCCGAGGACGCAGCCTACGCAAGAGACACAGACCGCCATGCCTGGGCCGCGCACTATCTGACGGCGATGGGTAAGGCGGTGATTGATGATGTGGTGAAGGTGCTGACACCTCGGCCTGCTCGGACGGCGACGGAGTCCGAGGAATAGCGCCAAGTAAGATGCGGGATACCCCAAAGCAAGCCGCGCGTTCCACTTTAGAAATGCGTAACACTGGCAAATCCGTTTGATAGGCAGCATAAAGCCCCGGTGCTTTCGCATCGGGGCTTTAGATAAGCATCTCCAATACTCTCGATTTAGCGTACGAAGCCTTGCCTTCGCAATACCCTGAAAATGATTGCGGGGCATGGTGAAGCAGGATGTAGACCAGTATCGTCTGGCAAGCTGATTTATAAGGAAGCCGGCAATGGCCGTGGGTAACTACATCGAAGCGGTAGAGATCATCCGGCGCCTGGAAGGTGGCATCACGCGTCCCTTCCTGTGCCGCGCCAGTAACGACAAGCACTATGTGGCCAAAGGGTTAGAGCTACCGCCCAACGAGCGCATTGCCGAGCTGCTTTGTGCCCGCCTAGCTGCTCAATTCGGCTTACCGATCCCCGAGCATGGCTATATCTATATTGACCCTGCCCTGCTGCGCTACAACTTAGAGGCACGCAACGATCTTGGGCCTGGAGACAGCTACGCCCTGGCCTATGTCGCGGATGCCGCCGATCTTTTGTACTCACAAGCACAGCAGGTGCCGAGTGACCTGCAAAAAGCCGTTTTCATCTTTGATTACTGGGTGGGTAACGGTGATCGTCAATTAGGTCCCTTCGGCGGTCGCCCCAACCTACTGATGTGTGGAATTGACAATCGGCTTCAGCTGATCGATCACAACCAGGCGTTCAAATGGCCTCTGGATGCTCAAAAATTCGCGGAAAGCCATGTGTTTGGTCCGAGTAATCGAACATGGAAACTGGATCTGGTCGACAGAGTTGAATACAGCCAGCGGATGCACGACACTGCCATGCGATTTCATGACCTATGCTTGGACGTACCCGATGAATGGCGTGAATCCATTGGCAAACCGGGGCTCGACATTCTGCTCGAAGAAATTGAAAGTAACCTGATGCTTTGCCAATCGGACGACTTCTGGAGCGTCCTGCAATGAAATACACCTGCCTTTACAGCATCGTGCGATTCGCGCCTTTTGCCGAAACCGAAGAGTTTGCCAACGTCGGCATCGTTCTCTCGGCACCAGCTATCGGGCGCATGGAGTACAAGCTCGCCCGTAAAAACCTGAAACGGGTCAATCACTTCTTCGAATGCAGCAACCTTTTCGCTAAGGCTATGGAGATAGCCCAGAACGAACTGGATAGCGTTCGCCTCATGACAACAGAGGCTCAAGAGTCCCAGATTGTTAACCACTTTCGCTTCCTGACCGAACCGAAGGAATCACTGATTCGCTTCAGCCCTATGCGCTCGATCCTGGTCGAAAATTTTGACGCGACCCTTGCAACGCTGTTCAGTCGCTACATCGACCGTCAAGGCATAGGGCGTGATCGTCGCGAAGACATCATGGTTCGGGAAATTCGAACCCTGTTCTCGGAAGCATCGATCCGTAGTTTTCGCGATGACACCCTTCTTGGTGAACTGACCAAACTGCACCTACCTCTGGTTCACAGAAATGAGATAGTGGCCGCGATCAAACCCCTAGCCTTTGATCAGGCTGAGCCAAGCGCGATACTCGACCACTGCGACCAGTGGCTGATGAAGTTCGTACGCGCCGAACAGGAAGGGATTATTCAACTGAAAAACGTACTAATCCCTGTATCCACTCCAACGGAGAGTGAATCGCCCCGCCACCGTAAAGCAGTGGAGGTTGCCAAGGCTAGCATTCAAGAACGTGGCCTGCAGCTGGTCGACTTTCAAGCTACTCAGGCAATTGCCGCTTTCGCTCAGAGCTACGCTTAGTAGTTTGTCTAAAGTTCGATTACTACGCTCTTCAGGCTTTCGGTAATGAAAAGGCCGCGCAAATGCGCGGTTTTTCCGTTTCTGGCGTTCAGGTTTCCCAAGCGACTTTTCCGTCAGAAGCATCTGAATTTCCCAAAACCGGTTCACCTCGACTTGCCCGCAAACTAAAGTCGAGGGCCAAAAGAAAAGGTAGATTTTATATACCACTACGTAGAAAGCGCCCTACCGAACGTATGGCTTAGCAACGGCTTCGTGGTGAAACAGACCGCATATGGCAAGTCTGTAGCCATCACTGATGTGAAGGGCCTACATGACGTAATCGGCAAGGCCGTTGCTGAGAAGCCTTCAGTGCTGACAGGTGCTGAGTTTGGATTTCTTAGAAAAGAGCTTGGGCTTTCTCAGGAAAGCCTCGCCGAGATAGTCGGCTTGACGAGCCAGGCTGTAGCGATTTTGGAGAAAACCGACAAAATCCCCATGGGGTACGACCGGCACTTGCGGAGTCTTTACCTTGAAGCCAAAACTGGCGAAGCGGATCTGATGGCGGCTATCAATACCATTAACAAATCGAACCACGACCTCTACCAACTGAATCTGGAGTTTGGAAGCGAATGGCGCAATCAAGCTAAAACATGCGTTTGAGCCGGACCTGGTTTGTTAAAAAGCCCGGCAGAGATGCCAGGATTAATGAGCCCAAACACTCAACACCGGAATCGCCCGCACCAACCCCATCCGCTCAAGCCCCTCCCTCGTCAAAACACCCTCATACGTATCCGCCGCCCGCCCCCATTGCTCCACGATAGCCATGCCATCAACCAACGTCTCGCCCAACCCAATAATCGTATCGGCCAACTCCTCAACGATTGTTTGAGTCCGTACCCACAAGCGATCCGTAATCTCTTTCAGCTCAGCCGCTACCCGGCCAGCCGAAGCCGGATCCGTCTCGGGGTAGGTGATGTTGCGCAGCAGGTGCCGTAATTCCCTTATTTTTGCGTAGTCCTGCTCCGCCCCAAGTTCTCCCTTCAGGATGGCGGTCGCTTTCGGCTGATCGACATGTTTGCCGAGTGAACGTTTTGAGGTTAATGACTGCGCCATCGCGCCAGCAAAGAGGACCATCATCCGGGCTTCCAGATGTTCCTTCATGGCTTCAATCGACGAAACTGAACGCGCCAAGGTTATGGAAGCGCCCGCTTGATGCCTCAAGTCCATGGTGACCGTCAGACTCACGCCGCCAGTTTCAAACCCCAGGGCCCGGGCAACGACGTAGTGACCCATTTCGTGATGGGCAATCTGCACTGCGTGATCCCGTACAGCGGGAGTCATCTTCTTCGTCATTGTGATCAACTCGCATCCCTCGATTTCGCATTCGACTACGACTTACTCTGTGTGTCCATCCTATGGACCAGATGCCCGGCCAAAGCCTGCAATGGCACGGTACCGAAGCCAGATCCCAGCTCCGCCGTGCCAGCCGTGCTGTAACATGCCCACTCACTGATTTGTGTTGCCGGAGACGACCCTTGCCTGACACCCGCCCGCCCGTTCTTGACGAAATCGACCGCCAACTGATCGCGGCCTTGCAGATCAATGCCCGCGAAAGCGTGGCCATGCTCGCTCGCCAATTGGGGATCGCACGGACCACGGTGACTTCTCGTCTGGCACGGCTGGAAAAGGCCAAAGTCATCACCGGTTACGGTGTGCGTTTGGGTCAGCGGGTGGTGGACGGCGGATTGCAGGCTTACGTCGGGATCACGGTGCAACCGCGCTCGGGCAAGGAAGTGTTGCGTCGGCTCAGCGCCATGGCCCAGGTTCAGCAGTTGTGTGCGGTGAGTGGTGAATTTGATTATGTGGCGTGGTTGCGCACGGAATCGCCGGAGCAGCTGGATCAGTTGCTGGATCAGATTGGCAGTGTGGATGGGGTGGAGAAGACGACGACTTCGATCATCTTGAGTAGCAAGATTGATCGGGGGCAGCCGGTTTGAGTGTTGACCGGTAATTCTCGATTGGCTGATCGGGCCCTTTCGCGAGTAAGCCCGCTCCCACAGTGGTCAGTTTGTAGTGAAATATCGTCATATTGATTGAGAAACTGGCAAAACGACGACACATTGCGTCTTATTAACGTGTTCTACGCTCTCTAGAATGGCTGCCATCTTTTCCTATACTCAGATGCGCATTCCGCGTCGGGTCGCCAGTAAGGTCAGTCATGAACAAGAACAAGAACAAGAACAATCGCCATCCTGCAGACGGTAAAAAACCAGTCACCATTTTCGGCCCGGACTTTCCTTTCGGCTTTGACGACTGGATCGAACACCCGGCCGGCCTGGGCAGCATTCCGGCGCACAATCATGGTGCCGAAGTGGCGATTGTCGGCGCGGGCATCGCAGGTCTGGTGGCGGCTTACGAGCTGATGAAACTGGGCCTCAAACCCGTCGTCTACGAAGCCTCGAAGATGGGCGGCCGTCTGCGTTCCCAGGCGTTCAACGGCGCCGAAGGCATCATCGCCGAACTTGGCGGGATGCGTTTCCCGGTTTCGTCCACCGCGTTCTACCACTACGTCGACAAGCTAGGCCTTGAGACCAAGCCCTTCCCGAACCCGCTGACCCCCGCCTCGGGCAGCACTGTGATCGATCTGGAAGGCAAGACCCATTACGCACAGAAGCTGGCGGATCTTCCTGCACTGTTCCAGGAAGTGGCTGACGCCTGGGCGGACGCACTGGAAGCCGGCTCGCAGTTCGCCGATATCCAGCAAGCCATCCGCGACCGCGATGTGCCGCGTCTCAAAGAGCTGTGGAACACGCTTGTCCCACTGTGGGATGACCGCACTTTCTACGACTTCGTCGCCACCTCCAAAGCGTTCGCCAAGCTGTCGTTCCATCACCGCGAAGTGTTCGGCCAGGTCGGCTTCGGCACCGGCGGCTGGGACTCGGACTTCCCGAACTCGATGCTGGAAATCTTCCGCGTGGTGATGACCAACTGCGACGATCACCAACACCTGGTGGTCGGTGGCGTGGAACAAGTGCCGCTGGGCATCTGGCGTCATGTGCCGGAACGTTGCGTGCACTGGCCTGAAGGCACCAGCCTCAGCTCGTTGCACCGGGGCGCACCACGCTCTGGCGTGAAAAAGATTGCCCATGCGGCGGACGGTCGTTTCGCGGTCACCGACATCTATGGCGATACCCGCGAATACGCGGCGGTGCTCACCACTTGCCAGAGCTGGCTGTTGACCACCCAGATCGAATGCGACGAAAGCCTGTTCTCGCAAAAGATGTGGATGGCCCTGGACCGCACCCGCTACATGCAATCGTCGAAAACCTTCGTGATGGTCGACCGGCCATTCTGGAAGGACAAGGACCCGGAAACCGGCCGCGACCTGATGAGCATGACCCTCACCGATCGCCTGACCCGCGGCACCTACCTCTTCGACAACGGTGATGACAAGCCGGGCGTGATTTGCCTGTCTTACTCGTGGATGAGCGACGCGCTGAAAATGCTCCCGCACCCAGTGGAAAAACGCGTGAAACTGGCGCTGGACGCATTGAAAAAGATCTACCCGAAAGTCGACATCGCCGCGCGCATCATCGGCGATCCGATCACCGTGTCGTGGGAAGCCGACCCGCACTTCCTCGGCGCGTTCAAAGGCGCCCTGCCCGGCCACTACCGCTACAACCAGCGGATGTACGCGCACTTCATGCAGGACGACATGCCGGCCGAGCAACGCGGGATATTCATCGCAGGCGACGACGTTTCATGGACGCCGGCGTGGGTCGAAGGCGCGGTGCAGACCTCGCTCAACGCGGTCTGGGGCATCATGAAACACTTCGGTGGTGAAACTCACGCCGAGAACCCGGGTCCAGGTGATGTGTTCAACGAGATCGGTCCGATCGCCCTGCCCGAGTAAAAGGAATCCAAAATGCGCGTAGCCCTTTACCAATGTCCACCGCTGCCCCTGAACGTCGCCGGCAACCTGCAACGCCTGCATCAACTGGCACTGGAGGCCAAGGGCGCAGACCTGCTCGTGCTGCCGGAAATGTTCCTGACCGGCTACAACATCGGCATCGACGCGGTCAGCGTGTTGGCGGAGGTGCACAACGGTGAATCGGCGCAGCAGATCGCGCGCATTGCCAAGACCGCCGGGATCGCCATTTTGTATGGCTATCCCGAGCGCACCGAGGACGGGCAGATTTACAACGCCGTGCAGTTGATCGACGCCAACGGCGAGCGCCTGTGCAACTACCGCAAGACTCACCTGTTCGGCGACCTCGATCACTCGATGTTCAGCGCCGGTCAGGATGATTTCCCGTTGGTGGAACTCAATGGCTGGACGCTCGGCTTTCTGATCTGTTACGACCTGGAGTTCCCGGAAAACGCCCGGCGCCTGGCCCTGGCCGGTGCCGAGCTGATCCTAGTGCCGACGGCAAACATGATTCCCTTCGACTTCGTCGCCGACGTCACCGTTCGTTCCCGCGCCTTCGAAAACCAGTGTTATGTGGCGTATGCCAACTACTGCGGGCAGGAAGGCGAGATCAACTACTGCGGTCAGAGCAGCATTGCCGCACCGGATGGCAGCCGCATCGCCCAGGCGGGCCTGGATGAAGCGCTGATTGTCGGCGAGCTGGATCGTCAGTTGATGGTCGATTCCCGCGCCGCCAATCGATACTTGATCGATCGCCGTCCTGAGCTTTACGGCGACCTTAACAAGCGCTGATCTGTCGTTATCCGCTAGCATTAGCGCTTCTCTGTTCTGGAAGTGCTCATGCCTGCGCTGAATCACCCTCGCCCCCACACTGAAACCCTGGCCAACGGCCTGCGGGTGACGCTGCGTCATGCTCCCGATTTGAAGCGCTGCGCGGCGGCGTTGCGGGTTTTCGCGGGCAGTCATGACGTGCCGCTGGCATGGCCCGGCCTCGCGCACTTCCTTGAGCATTTGCTGTTTCTGGGGACGGAGCGCTTTCCCGCAGGGCAAGGGCTGATGGCCTACGTCCTTGGTCATGGCGGCCAGGTGAATGCGCGCACCAGCGAACGCACTACCGATTTCTTTTTCGAACTGCCACCGCAAGCCTTTGTCGGTGGGCTGGAGCGTCTGTCAGACATGCTCGCTCATCCGCGTATGAATCCGGACGATCAGCGGCGGGAACGGGAAGTGCTGCACGCCGAATTTGTCGCATGGTCCCGGGATGCCACTGCACAACAGCAGTTCGCGCTGTTCGATGGGCTGTCGGCCGCTCACCCGCTTCGGGCATTTCATGCGGGCAACCGGTACAGCCTGCCGGTGCCGCAGCCGGAGTTTCAGCAAGCGTTGAGGGATTTCCATCAGCAGTTTTATCAGACCGGGCAGATGACGTTGAGCCTGGCCGGCCCGCAAACGCTTGATGAGTTGAGGACGATGGCTCAGCGCTTTGGCGATTCTGTTGCCGCAGGGGAAAAGGTCGCACAACAGGAACCTGCACCACTGATGGATTCTTCCGACAAAAGTTATCAACAGGCTGGTGAGCGTCGGCTCGATCTTCTGTTCGCTTTCGAAGCATTGCCCGACTCATCGCGCGAAGCATTAGCGTTTCTGTGCCATTGGCTGAACGCCGCAAAACCCGGTGGTCTGCTGGCTGAGTTGCGCGAGCGCGGCTTGGCGGACGGCCTGAAAGCCGCGCCGTTGTACCAGTTCGCCGGGCAAGCCTTGCTGCACATCGAGTTCAACAGGGCTCAAGCGGGGAACACGATCCGCGAGCGGCTTTTGGATTGGCTCAGCTTTTTTGCCTCTCACCAAAACTGGACCGAGTTGCGCAAAGAATACGACGCCCTGCTCGACCGTCAGCAACAAGTCAGCGGTGCCCTGCAACGGGCGCGACTGGACAGCGAGCAGCTTGAAGCCGGTTTATCCGAACAAGGCGTCATAGCGCTCAAAGACATCCTGAAAAAAATCGGCGCTGTGGATAACTTCAGCGGTGAATGGCAATTGCCGACGCCTAACCCGTTCTTACGGGCTGAAGCCCCTCTGGCCAATGCCGGGCTGATTCGCGGCCAGACCAGCAAACACCGGGGCCTGCGGACATTCGCCCAGGACCGCTCGCGCATCCGTCGCGAAAACTCGCCGATGCAGTTCAGTCAGGCGTTGCCGGATAACACTGACGAAGGCGCGATTTATCTGCGGTGGCGACTGCTGGCGAAACCTCACCCTCGTCTTCAATCGAGCCTGGAAAATCGCCTGCAACCCTTACGCGAAGATGCCCGTCAGGCGGGCGTCGACTTTTCCTTCAGTGCGTCAGGCAATGAATGGCTGCTGAAGTTGACAGGCCTGCAGGAGCCAATGCCGACCGTCCTCGAACATGCGCTGAAAGAGCTGACAACACCCGACGCCGGTTTCCCACAGGAAGAACCACCAAGCGTGCCGTTGATGCCGATCAGACAACTGCTGAAGGCACTGCCCGAGCTTTGCCTTGAACGCACCGCTGAGACTGATGACGTGCAGCAGCTGTGGGTGAGCGCACGCTGGCAAGGTCTGGCGACGGGCCTGTCGGCGCAGACTCAATCGGGGATGGGCTTGGCACTGAGCCGCGTGCCCGGTGTTGCGAACGATCAGCCGTCGCCGCCCGCCTCGATAAACTCGCAGCACCTTTGGAGCACTGTCGACACCGGTTCCAGCGAACACGCGTTGTTGCTGTTTTGTCCGACGGCCACACGGGACATCGCAGATGAAGCCGCGTGGCGCTTGCTCGCTCACCTGTGCCAGACGCCGTTCTATCAGCGCCTACGGGTTGAACTGCAATTGGGTTATGCCGTGTTCAGCGGCCTGCATCAGTTCCATGGGCAGACCGGGCTGCTGTTCGGCGTTCAATCACCGAGCGTTGCCCCTCAGGATCTGTTGGAACACATAGAGCGCTTCTTGAACGAAATGCCCGCACTGATTGAAGACGTCGATGATGCGACCTTCATTGCCCAGCGCCAGGCCTTGGCCGATCAATTCCACCCCACCGCACTGCCCCACGCTCAGGCGGCCGAACTGCTCTGGCAGGGCAAACTGGCGGGCCACTCGTCGGATTATCTGGAGCGTTTGCCAGAAGCGATCCTGATGATCGATCGCAAAGCATTAAAAGACGCCGCCCGACAATTGAATCAAGCCGAAGGTGGCTGGCGCTGCCTAGCCAGCAGTGCTTGCTCGACGGCGCCTTGGCAAGCGGCAAAATGATCATTACCGACACTGCAATTAGCTTTCTCAAAGATTCGCGGCCAATCGCTCTGTAATTTTGAGTAACATAGCCACCTAACTATCTGAACATCTCCGGCTGGAGGTGGACTATATGTATAGGTCTTAACTGTCTCATCACCTGAAGGAGCGCTCCCATGTCCTGGTCCAAACCTGCTTACACCGACCTGCGTATCGGCTTTGAAGTCACCATGTACTTCGCAAGCCGCTAAGGTCTGCCGTTGTAATGATGTGCAACGCCTCGGTTTACCGGGGCGTTTTTATTTTCAGCGTTGAAATGATGGAGCGCCCATGTTTGTCCAGATTCTAGGTTCCGCCGCCGGCGGCGGTTTCCCCCAGTGGAACTGCAACTGCGTGAACTGCGCCGGTTTTCGCAACGGCAGCCTGAACGCCAAGGCGCGTACCCAGTCGTCCATCGCCCTGTCCGATGACGGCGTGAACTGGATCCTGTGCAACGCTTCGCCGGACATCCGCGCCCAACTCCAGAGCTACACTCCGATGCAACCGGGCCGCGCACTGCGCGATACCGGCATCAGCGCGATCATCCTGATGGACAGCCAGATCGACCACACCACTGGCCTGCTCAGCCTGCGCGAAGGCTGCCCGCACCAGGTCTGGTGCACCGACATGGTCCACGAAGACCTGAGCACCGGTTTTCCGCTGTTCACCATGCTCACGCACTGGAATGGCGGGCTGACCTGGAACCGCATCGAACTCGACCGCAGCTTCACCATCCCGGCCTGCCCGAGCCTGCGCTTTACCCCGCTGCCCCTGCGTAGCGCGGCACCGCCCTACTCGCCGCACCGTTTCGACCCGCACCCGGGCGACAACATCGGCCTGATCGTCGAAGACCTGAACACCGGCGGCAAGCTGTTTTATGCGCCGGGCCTGGGCAAAGTCGATGCGCCGCTGCTGGACATCATGGCCGGCAGCGATTGCCTGCTGGTGGACGGCACGATGTGGGACGACGACGAAATGCAGCGCCGTGGCGTCGGCACGCGTACCGGTCGGGAAATGGGCCATCTGGCGCAAAACGGCCCCGGCGGCATGCTCGAAGTGCTCGAACAGCTGCCCAAGCAACGCAAGGTGCTTATCCATATCAACAACACCAATCCGATTCTTGATGAGGATTCGCCGGAACGTGCCGAGTTGGCTCGGCGCAAGGTTGAAGTGGCGTATGACGGCATGAGTATTGTGCTGTAGCGGATGGCCTCTTCGCGGGCAAGCCTCGCTCCTACAGTGATCGCGTACCCCTGTAGGAGCGAGGCTTGCCCGCGAAGGCGTCGGACCAGACACCACAGAATCCACCGGTCATACCCGGAGAACCGCAATGACTGACACCCCAATGCCCCCCGCCGAATTCGAAGCGGCCCTGCGCGCCAAGGGCGCCTATTACCACATCCATCACCCGTATCACGTGGCGATGTATGAAGGCCGGGCGACCCGCGAGCAGATCCAGGGCTGGGTCGCGAATCGTTTCTACTATCAGGTGAACATTCCCCTGAAAGACGCCGCGATCCTCGCCAACTGCCCGGACCGTGAAATCCGTCGCGAGTGGATTCAGCGCCTGCTGGACCATGACGGCGCCCCCGGTGAAGACGGCGGCATCGAAGCCTGGCTGCGTCTGGGCCAAGCTGTCGGCCTCGACCCGGATCAGCTGCGCTCGCAGGAGTTGGTCTTGCCCGGCGTGCGGTTCGCCGTGGACGCCTACGTCAACTTCGCCCGCCGGGCCAGTTGGCAGGAAGCCGCCAGCAGCTCGCTGACCGAGTTGTTCGCGCCGCAGATCCACCAATCGCGCCTCGACAGCTGGCCGCAGCATTACCCGTGGATCGACCCGACTGGTTACGAGTATTTCCGCACACGCCTCGGCCAGGCACGCCGGGATGTAGAGCACGGTCTGGCGATTACGTTGCAGCACTACACGACGCGGGAAGGCCAGGCGCGCATGCTGGAAATTCTCCAGTTCAAACTGGACATCCTTTGGAGCATGCTCGATGCCATGAGCATGGCCTACGAATTGAACCGCCCGCCGTATCACAGCGTGACCGACCAGCGGGTCTGGCATAAAGGAATCACCTTATGAGTTTCGATCGCAGCAAGACCCCGACCTGGCGTCAGGGCTACCGCTATCAGTACGAACCGGCGCAGAAAGGCCATGTCCTGCTCTACCCGGAAGGCATGATCAAACTCAATGAAAGCGCCGCCCTGATTGGCGGTTTGATCGACGGCGAACGTGACGTAGCGGCGATCATTGCCGAACTGGATGCGAAGTTCCCCGGCGTGCCCGAGCTCGGTGAAGACATCGAGCAATTCATGGAGGTTGCCCGTGCTCAGCACTGGATCGAACTTGCCTGATTCCGTGTCGGACAAGTTACCGCCTAAACCCGACATCGGCCTGCCACTGTGGTTGCTCGCCGAGCTGACGTATCGCTGCCCGCTGCAATGCCCGTACTGCTCCAACCCGCTGGACTTCGCCGAACAAGGCAAAGAGTTGAGCACTGAACAGTGGATCAAAGTGTTCCGCGAAGCTCGGGAAATGGGCGCCGCACAACTGGGCTTTTCAGGTGGTGAACCGCTGGTGCGCCAGGACCTCGCCGAACTCATCGCCAAGGCGCGCAAGTTGGGTTTCTACACCAACCTGATCACTTCCGGCATCGGCCTCACCGAGCAGAAAATCAGAGACTTCAAGAAAGCCGGCCTGGACCACATTCAGATAAGTTTCCAGGCCAGTGACGAGCAAGTGAATAACTTGCTGGCCGGTTCGAAAAAAGCCTTCGCCCAGAAGCTGGAGATGGCTCGCGCGGTGAAAGCCCACGGCTATCCGATGGTGCTGAACTTCGTCACCCATCGGCACAACATCGACAAGATCGACCGGATCATCGAACTGTGCATCGCCCTTGAGGCCGACTTCGTCGAACTCGCGACGTGCCAGTTTTACGGTTGGGCCCAGCTCAACCGGGTCGGCCTGTTGCCGACTCGGGAACAACTGGTCCGAGCCGAGCGCATCACCAATGAATACCGCGCCAAGCTCGAAGCCGAAGGGCATCCGTGCAAGCTGATTTTCGTCACACCGGACTACTACGAAGAACGCCCGAAAGCCTGCATGAACGGCTGGGGCAGCATCTTTCTTACAGTTACGCCGGACGGAACCGCACTGCCGTGTCACGGTGCCCGACAGATGCCGGTGCAATTTCCCAACGTGCGCGACCACAGCATGCAGCACATCTGGTACGACTCGTTCGGCTTCAACCGCTTTCGCGGTTACGACTGGATGCCCGAGCCGTGCCGCTCCTGCGACGAGAAAGAAAAAGACTTCGGCGGCTGCCGCTGCCAGGCATTCATGCTCACGGGTGACGCGAGCAATGCCGACCCGGTGTGCAGCAAGTCGCAACATCACGGCGTGATTCTCAAGGCCCGCGAAGAAGCCGAACACGCGACCCAGACCATCGAACAACTGGCCTTTCGCAATGAACGAAACTCACGCCTCATCGCTAAAAGCTGAACCCTTCAGCGCCTCCCGGGCCGTCGCTGCCGGTATCGACTTCGCCGAACTGCTGGTCGGCCAGCATGGCCTGTTCTGGAACGAATACCGCCCCGAGGATTCCGCCTGCAGGGTCTGGCATTGGCGCGAAGGCCAGGCCCGTTGCCTGACACCAGCGGGTTTCAGCGTGCGCAGTCGGGTGTACGAATATGGCGGTGGCGCGTTTTGTCTGACGGATGACGGGATTGTTTTCGTCAACGAAGCGGACCAGCAACTCTATCGGCAATCGCTGGCGGGCGAGACGCCTGAGGTGCTGACCTCAAGTGAATGCCGTTACGGCGATCTGCAATTTGCCAATGGCCGGGTGCTCGCGGTTGAAGAGAACCGTGACCGCCATCGTCTGGTCGCGATCGACGTGGCTGACGGCAGGCGTCATCTGCTGGCCGAGGGCGCCGATTTCTATGCCGCGCCGACATTGAGTCCTGACTCGCAACGATTGGCGTGGATCGAATGGAGCCGCCCGGATCAGCCATGGACTGCCAGTCGCTTGATGGTTGCCGAGCGCAAGAACGATGGGGGCTTTGCTCAACCGCGTTGTGTGGCCGGCGACGGGGTGCAGGAGTCACTGCAACAACCCCGTTTCGATAGCGGCGGCCGCCTGTTTTGCCTGACGGATCGCGGCGGCTACTGGCAGCCTTGGGTGGAATCCGCAGAAGGCCTGAGCCCGTTGCCGAGTGCCGCCGCTGATCATGGGCCAGCGCCGTGGCAACTGGGTGGCAGCACCTGGTTGCCGCTAAGCGAAAGCAGCTACTTGGCCAGCTGGACCGAAGGCGGGTTTGGCAAACTGGGGCTTTGCGGTGACACCGCTGAAGATTTCACCGGTGATTACAGTCGCTTTCGCCATCTCGCACTGGATGAGCAATTTATCTACTGCATCGCGGCATCGCCGGTCAGTTCGTCGGCGGTGATCGCAATCGAGCGCGATACCCGTCAGGTCAAAATCCTCGCCGGCGGTATTGCACCGTTGCCCGCCGAGCACATCAGCGTCCCGCAAACCTTGCGCTACCCGAGTGGTTCGGGCGAGGCCCACGGCTTCTTCTATCCGCCGATGACCGGCGAGGCGAAACCGCCGCTGGTGGTGTTCATCCATGGCGGCCCAACCTCGGCCTGCTACCCGATGCTTGATCCACGTATCCAGTACTGGGCGCAACGCGGCTTCGCCGTGGCCGATCTCAACTACCGCGGCAGCAGTGGCTATGGCCGGGCGTATCGCCAGGCGCTGCATTTGAGTTGGGGTGACGTGGATGTCGAAGATGCCTGCGCGGTGGTTGCTCATCTCGCTGAACGAGGATTGATCGATAGCGACAAGGCATTTATTCGCGGTGGCAGTGCCGGCGGTTACACCACGCTGTGTGCGCTGGCCTTCCACAACGTCTTCCGCGCGGGCGCCAGTCTTTACGGTGTCAGCGATCCCGTTGCACTAGGCCGGGCGACCCATAAGTTCGAAGGCGATTATCTGGATTGGCTGATTGGCGATCCGATTGAGGATGCCGAACGATACGCCGCGCGCACTCCGCTGCTGCATGCGAGCAACATCAG
Source organism: Pseudomonas sp. LBUM1669 (assembly GCF_059695705.1). Classification (NCBI taxonomy): domain Bacteria; kingdom Pseudomonadati; phylum Pseudomonadota; class Gammaproteobacteria; order Pseudomonadales; family Pseudomonadaceae; genus Pseudomonas; species Pseudomonas sp. LBUM1669. The sequence goes on from NZ_CP166784.1 coordinate 5,816,700, forward strand.
TGTTCCGGTGGTTTTCTTTCAAGGTGAACTGGACGCCGTGGTCGTGCCGCAACAGACCCGCGACATGGTCACGGCGCTACAGGACAACGGCATTCTGGTCGATGCGCATTACTACGCGGACGAACGTCATGGCTTTCGCAAGGCGGGGAACCAGGCCCATGCGCTGGAGCAGGAGTGGTTGTTTTATCGGCGGGTGATCGAACTCGCAAGCTGAAACCGCGTCGCGCCCTTCGCGGGCAAGCCTCGCTCCTACAGGTACGGTGTTATCCCCGTAGGAGCGAGTCTTGCCCGCGAAAGCGATCTATCTGACGCCGCAGAACTCAGCGCTTGGCGATGATGTACACCGCATGCACGATCCCCGGAATGTAACCGCACAACGTCAGCAGAATATTCAGCCAGAACGCGCCGGCGAAACCGACCTGCAGAAACACACCCAGTGGTGGCAACAGAATGGCAATGATGATGCGAATGAAATCCATGGGGCAGCTCCTGATTTGAAGTGGGCTCGTGAAAGCCCTACAGCTAATCGACCTGCGGTGACCGTCAGGGTTCAAGTACGGCAGATCTGGCAGACACAACGGGCTGAACGCTTGAACAACTCGAACACGCTCGACGGGTTGAGCTGAATACTTTTCTGCGGGCAAAAGAAAACCCCGCCGAAGCGGGGCTTTGCAGACTGTTTCCCTGACATCCATTTCACTCCGCCGTCCTGGCAGAATCCTACGTGTCCGTGTTGTTGCTTTGCGCTTCCTGCGCGACGTCCATGTGAAGTAGATTAGCTCTGGATCCAATCTTCGCCTATGGGAGAACAGCAGCACGTCATGTAAGAGAATGCTTACATGACGCGACTCCGTCAGAACTGTGCAGCGTCCAGCAGGAACAGCGATTCGCTACCCGCCTTCACCGACGCACTCAACGAGTGAATACGCGGCAACAGACGGGCGAAATAGAACCGCGCCGTCCCCAGCTTGCTCGCGTAGAAGTCGTCCTGCGCCTCTTTGCCGAAGGCCGCCTTGGCCATCAGCGCCCACATGTAGGCGTAAGCAACGTAACCAAAAGCTTGCAGGTACTCGACCGACGCCGCGCCGATTTCGTTCGGGTTGTTTTTCGCCCGGTCCAGCAACCACGAAGTCAGCTCGTCGAGGGTGGTCACGGCATCGTTCAGCGGCTTGGTGAACTCCGCCAGGTCAGCGCTGGCGGTGGCGGTGAAATGACGGATCTCATCCGCGAACAGGTTATAGAACGCCCCGCCCGTGCCAACGATCTTGCGCCCTACCAGGTCCAGCGCCTGAATGCCGTTGGTGCCTTCGTAGATCTGGGTGATGCGCACGTCGCGCACCAGTTGTTCCTGGCCCCACTCACGGATGTAACCGTGGCCGCCAAAAACCTGCTGGCCGTGCACGGTGGTTTCCAGACCGAGGTCGGTCAGGAACGCCTTGGCAACCGGCGTCAGCAGCGCAACCAGATCTTCCGCGCGTTTGCGGGTGGTCGCGTCTTCGCTGAACTTGGCGGTGTCCAGCTGCATGGCCACGTAAGTGGAGAACGCACGGCCGCCTTCGTTCGAGGCTTTCATGGTCAGCAGCATGCGACGCACGTCCGGGTGGACGATGATCGGGTCAGCGACCTTGTCCTTGTTCTGCGCGCCGGTCGGCGAACGGCTTTGCAGACGGTCGCGGGCGTATTCGACGGCGTTCTGGTACGAGCGCTCTCCGGTGGCCAGGCCTTGGATGCCGACGCCCAGACGCTCGTAGTTCATCATGGTGAACATCGCCGCCAGGCCTTTGTTCGGCTCGCCGATCAGGTAACCCACGGCTTCATCGAAGTTCATCACGCACGTCGCGGAGGCCTGGATGCCCATCTTGTGTTCGATCGAACCGCAATTCGCCGGGTTACGCGCGCCCAGGCTGCCATCGGCATTGACCATGAACTTCGGCACCAGGAACAACGAAATGCCCTTCGGCCCCGCCGGTGCGTCCGGCAGTTTGGCCAGCACCAGATGGATGATGTTCTCGGTCAGGTCGTGCTCACCGCCGGTGATGAAGATCTTGGTGCCGCTGACTTTGTAGGAACCATCGGCCTGAGGTTCGGCCTTGGTGCGGATGATCCCCAGGTCCGTACCGGCATGCGGCTCGGTCAGGCACATGGAACCGGCCCAGACGCCGGCGTACATGTTCGGCAGGTACGCGGCTTTCAGTTCTTCACTGGCGTGGGCGTTGATCGACAGGCAGGCGCCGGCGGTCAGCATCGGGTACAGACCGAACGACAGGCTGGCGGAGTTGACCATTTCTTCGACTTGCGCCGACACGGCCTTGGGCATGCCCATGCCGCCGTAGGTCGGATCGCCACCGACACCGACCCAGCCGCCTTCAGCGTATGTCTGATAAGCCTGTGGGAAACCGGCCGGCGTGGTGACGGCACCGTCCGCCCAATGGCAACCTTCTTCGTCAGCCGCACGGCTCAGGGGCGCGATGCTTTTGCTGGTGACCTTGCCGGCTTCTTCGAGAATGGCTTCGACGGTTTCAGCATCAACGGTCTCGGCCAGCGCAGGCAGCTCCGCCCAGAGTTTGGCGACCTCGAAGACTTCATTGAGGACGAAGCGCATATCGCGCAGGGGCGCTTTGTAGTCAGCCATGGCAAACCTCGCAAGATCTAAACAGGTGATTCGTGGGAATGATGTTTTCGTTGGGTTCGAGTGTAACCCAACAACTTTTGCGACACATAGGGTCAGGCCGTGACCGTTTTGTAATTTTTAGTCAGCAGTATTCCAGCTGAGCAGCTCTCGCCTGCAAGAACGCATTCACGGGCAAGCCTTGCTCCTACAGGTCCTTTGTCGTGCACATAGGGTGCAAACGACACTTAACCTGTAGGAGCGAGGCTTGCCCGCGAAGCTTTTAACAATCGTCAGAGCGCAAATAACTCCGCCGGTAGCTTCATCAGGCAATCACTCCCGGCCTCTATCGCCGCCCGATGAGCGGCAGTACGCGGCAACAATCGCTTGAAGTAAAACTCGCTGGTCGCCAGTTTGCCCTGGCAATAATCGGCATCACCGCTGCCCGCGTCGAGTTGCGACTGGGCCACCAGCGCCATGCGCAGCCACAGATAGCCGAGGATGATGTAACCGCTGTACATCAAGTAATCCACCGACGCTGCACCGACTTCGTCCGGATTCCTCATCGCGGCCATGCCGACCTTGGTGGTCAACTCGCCCCACTGCTGATTCAGTTCGTTGAGTTGTACAACGTAGCTTGCGAGTTGCGGGTGATCAGCGTTCGCCGCACAGAACTTATGGACGATTTTGGTGAAGCCACGCAGCAGTTTGCCTTGGCTGCCGAGCACTTTGCGCCCGAGCAAATCCAGCGCCTGAATGCCGTTGGTGCCTTCGTAGATCGGCGCGATCCGGCAGTCGCGAACCAACTGCTCCATGCCCCATTCACGGATAAAGCCGTGACCGCCAAACACCTGCATGCCGTGGTTGGTGACTTCCAGACCGGTGTCAGTCATGAAGGCTTTGCAGATCGGCGTCAGGAAGGCCAACAGGTCTTCGGCGTCCTGACGCGCCGTTTCATCTGGACTCAGGTGTGCAACGTCCAGCAGCTGCGCAGTGAAATAGGTCAGCGCGCGGTTGCCTTCGTTGAAGGCTTTCATGGTCAGCAACATCCTGCGCACGTCAGGATGAACAATGATCGGGTCAGCGGCTTTTTCCGGCGCTTTGGGACCGGTCAGCGCGCGCATTTGCAGGCGATCGTTGGCGTACTTGATGGCTCCCTGGAAACTCGCCTCACCCAGACACAACCCCTGCATGCCGGTGCCGAGCCGCGCGTGGTTCATCATGGTGAACATGCAGTTCAAGCCCTTGTTCGGCTCGCCGATCAAGAAGCCCTTGGCTTCGTCAAAGTTCAGCACGCAGGTGGCCGAGGCCTTGATGCCCATTTTGTGTTCGATCGAGCCACAGGAAACGCCGTTGCGCTCGCCGGCTTCACCCTCGGCATCGGGTAGGAATTTGGGAACGATGAACAGGGAAATGCCTTTGGTGCCTGCCGGAGCATCTGGCAGTTTCGCCAACACCAGATGAATGATGTTGTCGCTCATGTCGTGTTCGCCGGCCGAAATGAAGATCTTGCTGCCGGAAATTGCGTAGCTGCCGTCGGCGTAAGGGACGGCGCGGGTTTTGATGATGCCCAGGTCAGTGCCGCAATGCGCCTCGGTCAGGCACATGGTGCCGGTCCATTGGCCAGCCGTCAGTTTGCTCAGGTAGGTGTTCTTCTGATCTTCGGTGCCGTGGGCATGGATGGCCGACATCGCGCCGTGGGTCAAGCCGGGGTACATGCCCCACGAGGTATTGCTGGAACCGACCATTTCACTGATGACCAGGCCCAGTGAACTTGGTAAACCCTGTCCGCCATACGCCGGGTCAGCTGCCAGACCGTGCCAGCCACCTTCCACGTACTGTGCGAAAGCCTGCTTGAAGCCTGTAGGCGTTGTCACCACACCGTTGTCGAAATGGCAGCCTTCTTCGTCGCCGCTGCGATTCAACGGTGCGAGAACGTTCTCGCAGAACTTCGCGCCTTCTTCGAGGATCGCATTGACCATGTCCGGGCTGGCATCGGTGGCGCCGAGCGCGGCGTAGTTGGCGTGGAAGTCGAAGACGTGGTCGATCAGAAAGCGCATGTCGCGCAGGGGAGCTTTGTATTCGGGCATGGTCGTTTCTCCGTCAGCAGATCGTTCAAACCTACTGCTGCCCACCCTGCCTCACAATCACAGTCCAGACGCTGAATGCGCCATCATCACTCAACCCGCAGCGGCGTCCATGCGCACCGCGCCACGGCGAGTCTGACCGAAGGCCACCACACAATTTCGCCCGGCGCCCTTGGCGCTGTAGAGCGCTTCGTCAGCGGACTTGAGCACTTTTTCGGGGGTGCGCTGCTCCACGCGTTCGGCGACGCCGATGCTCACGGTCACCGACACGCTTGAAGCGCCCGGCCCCGCGCGACGCTGACGCCCCTGTTGGTCGTCTTGCGGGCGGGCGTCTTGGTTGCGCAGTTGAATGTTGTACGTGGCGATGGACTCGCGGATGACTTCCAGGTGCGGCATGCACTCTTCCAGTGTCTTGCCCGCGAACACCAGGGCAAATTCTTCACCGCCGTAGCGATACGCCCTACCGCCCCCACCGATTTTCGACAGCTTGCTGGCGACCAGTCGCAAGACCTGGTCGCCGACATCGTGACCGTGGGTGTCGTTGAATTTCTTGAAGTGATCGACGTCGCTCATGGCCAGCACGTAATTGCGCCCCAGCCGCTGCATCCGCTCGTTCAAGGCGCGGCGCCCCGGCAGGCCGGTAAGCTCGTCGCGGAAGGCCATTTGATAGGCTTCGTGGGCAACCGCGGCGGCAATCATCAACATCACCTGGCTGCACATGATGTTCAAGGTGAAGGGCAGGATGAAGGTTTTCGGCAGCGCCCAAAACAACCCGAGCAAGCCGACCAGCTGTGCGGCGTGCAAGGGTCTCGGGTTACGCCAGTATTGCCAGCTCAGCAGCAGGAACGAGGCAATGAACACGGGATAGGACAACTGGATCAGGCTCATCCAGGCGCCATGCAGCGCTGGCCAGCGGATTTCCGACAGCCACATCAACAAGGCCTGGGGATAACTTTGCTCCAGCCCCAACGCGACACTGCCGACGGCCAGCAATACCGCGAAGCGCGCCACCATGTCCTGAAACAAATGAGTGCGTTCCTGCCAGGCGGCGAAAACACCGAACAACAGCGGCAGCAACAGGCAACACAGGTGGAAAACCACCGCTGCGTCATCTCGGACCTTGCCGTTGTCGCGGTAATAATCGGTCTGGGTGTCGAGCAGAAAGTAGGCGATGTACACCGTCACCATCAGAAACAGCTCGCGCTGACGTCGGTAAACCGCGCAGTACGCACCGCCGAGCAACAGCACCAGGGTCGGCAGCACGTTGAACAGCGAAGTGAAAAAGACGTTGAGGTCCTTGATGTAGGCGGCCGCAAGCCCCGCAAGTAAAAGCAGTAACGACGGTAGGAAATGGCTGAAACGTACAGCGGAAGAACGCGGCAAGGGTAAAGCTCCGACCGTCATGACAATAGATGGCATTGTGCCCACCTACTGTAACGGCAGAAATGCCGACTTACTGAGTCGTTGGCCAAGGTTTTTTTAGCGGTTGCGATATTGGCTATCTGCAGGGCGGCCAGTTTTGGGTCACGGGTGGCTGTATTGTTTTGAAAAGCAAAAAAAAACCGCCACCCCCGAAGGAGTAGCGGCTTCATGAAGATCTACGTTAAGGCTTAGTAGCCCAGCGCGAAGTTCTCTTCTTTCATGTCCATCAAGTTGTTGGCACCCGACAACATGGTTGCAACGTGAGTGCGGGTACGCGGCAGGATGCGCTGGAAGTAGAAGCGCGCAGTCTGCAGCTTGGCGGTGTAGAACGCCTCTTCGGAAGTGCCGGCAGCCAGTTTCTCGGCAGCCAGACGCGCCATGTCAGCCCAGAAGTAGGCCAGACAGGCGTAACCGGAGTACATCAAGTAGTCCACCGACGCCGCGCCGACTTCTTCGCGATCCTTCATGGCAGCCATACCGACCTTCATGGTCAGATCGCCCCATTCTTTGTTCAGCGCAGCCAATGGCTCGACGAACTCTTTGACCGCTTCATTGCCCTCGTTGGTCTGGCAGAACTTGTGGACGATCTTGGTGAAGCCTTTCAGAGCCTCGCCTTGAGTCATCAGCACTTTACGGCCCAGCAGGTCGAGTGCCTGGATACCGGTGGTGCCTTCGTACAGCATCGAAATGCGGCTGTCGCGAACGTTCTGCTCCATGCCCCACTCGGCGATGAAGCCGTGGCCGCCGTAAATTTGCACGCCGTGGTTGGCGGATTCGAAGCCGACTTCAGTCATGAAGGCTTTGGCGATTGGAGTCATGAAGGCCAGCAGTGCGTCGGCTTTCTTCTTCTCTTCTTCGTCTACGCCGTATTTGACGATGTCGACTTGCTTGGCGGTGAAGTAAACCATCGCGCGGTTGCCTTCGGCGAACGCTTTCATGGTCAGCAGCATGCGACGTACATCAGGGTGAACGATGATCGGGTCAGCGGCTTTTTCCGGCGCTTTCGGGCCAGTCAGCGAGCGCATTTGCAGACGATCGCGAGCGTATTTCAGGCCGCCCTGGAAGCCGATCTCGGCGTGGGCCAGACCTTGCAGCGCGGTGCCCAGACGAGCGGTGTTCATAAAGGTGAACATGCAGTTCAGGCCTTTGTTCGCCGGGCCGATCAGGTAACCGGTGGCCGCGTCGAAGTTCATCACGCAAGTGGCGTTGCCGTGGATGCCCATTTTGTGTTCCAGGGAACCACAGCTCACGGCGTTACGTGCGCCGATCGAACCGTCAGCGTTCGGCATGAACTTCGGCACGATGAACAGGGAAATGCCTTTGGTGCCAGCCGGTGCATCCGGCAGGCGGGCCAGCACGATGTGGACGATGTTGTCGGCCATGTCGTGTTCACCGGCCGAGATGAAGATCTTGGTGCCGGAGACTTTGTAGGAACCGTCGGCCTGAGGTTCGGCCTTGGTGCGCAGCATGCCCAGGTCGGTGCCGCAGTGCGGTTCGGTCAGGCACATGGTGCCGGTCCACTCGCCGGAAACCAGTTTGGTCAAATAGGCTTCTTGCTGCTCAGGGGTGCCGTGCTCGGAGATGGTGTTCATCGCGCCGTGCGACAGGCCTGGGTACATGCCCCACGACCAGTTGGCTTCGCCAACCATTTCGCTGACGGCCAGACCCAGAGACTCCGGCAGGCCCTGGCCGCCGTGTTCTACGTCGTGGGCCAAGCTTGGCCAGCCGCCTTCAACGAATTGCTTGTAGGCTTCTTTGAAGCCAGTCGGGGTTTTAACGCCGGACTCGCTCCAGGTGCAGCCTTCGGTGTCACCCACGCGGTTCAGCGGAGCCAGCACCTGCTCACAAAACTTGGCGCCTTCTTCAAGAATGGCGCTAACCATGTCTGGAGTTGCGTCTGCGCAAGCCGGAAGGCTCTGATAGTGCGCTTCGTAGCCGAGCAGTTCGTCACGAACGAAGCGAATATCACGCAAGGGGGCCTTGTAGTCAGGCATAGCGATAAACCTCTGCTGATGTAACCGGGAATGAACGACCGTGTTGATTTGTTGTGACGGTCAAACAGTTGTTTGAAACATACGTTTACGCCCAAATCTTGTCAAGCGCCGATCTTTTGCCGTTCGTCATCGCGCCGCCAAATGCCGGACACGCAGCCGCGCTGCCGCCGTTGACAACGCAACAGGCCCTGTAGGAAAGATTAGTTGAGGGAGAAGGACTTACGTATAAAAACGCCGCGAATAGTCGCGGCGTTGGCAGGACGGATTCAGCGAGGGGTCAAGCGAAAGTATCGATCAACGTCCCAAGCATTTCATCGGAAGCCTTGGCGACTTTGGCGCCCGCCTCAACCTGAAACTTGCCCTGTGCCATCTCGACCATGCTGCTGGCCACGTCCGATTGCTGACTGCGATCTACCGAACGCAGGCGGTCTACCTGAACCTCGGAAGACTGGCTGGTTACCGAACGCTCGATGGTGCTGCTGGCAATCTGGCTGGAAGCCTGATCGACACGGTTCTGCCCTGTCTGAATAGTGCTCAGACCGGCATAAAAAGCGGTGTTTCCTGAGATTTCCATAGGGGAACTCGTCCTACAAAGGATTAACTTTGGCCATTGAACCAGACCTGATGGCAAAAGGCCCGACAAAAACACTAATGGCACAGTGCCTTGTCATAGGCAAAACCTCAATCCAGCAGATCCAGTTGCAAATGTTCCGCCACCGCTTCGGCCGTCACCAACTTGAGTTTCGGCACTCGCCCAAGGCAAGGTGCCGGGATCCGCTCAGCGAGAGTCGCGAGGTTCTCTTCCAGGCGCGAAGTCTTCGGATCGATGATATTGGCCACCCACCCCGCCAGCTGCAAACCGTCCTGGGCAATCGCCTCGGCGGTCAGCAGCGCATGATTGATGCAACCCAGGCGCACGCCGACCACCAGAATCACCGGCAGATCCAGCGCCATCGCCAGATCCGACAGATTGGCCTGATCCGCCAACGGCACGCGCCAGCCGCCGGCGCCTTCGATCAAGGTGAAATCCGCCTGCATGTCGAGAATTTCGCGCATCGGCGCCAACAGTGACTGCACCGTCAGCGCTACGCCCGCCTCCCGCGCGGCCAGGTGCGGAGCGATCGGCGGTTCGAATGCCACCGGGTTGACCTGTGCATAAGTCAGCGGCAATGAGCACTCGGCCAGCAACGCCAGCGCATCGGAATTACGCAAACCCTTGGGCGTCACATCGCAGCCGGAAGCGACCGGCTTGCCCGCCGCCGTGCTCATGCCCGCCGACCGCGCGGCATGCAACAAACCTGCAGCAATGGTGGTCTTGCCGACATCAGTGTCCGTGCCGGTGATGAAATAAGCAGCGCTCATATGGTTTTCTCCAACACGGCGTAGACCACCTGATAAGTCGCCGGCAATCCTTCGGCCTGACGAAACTGCTCATAAGCCTCGACCAAGCCGAGGATCCGCGCCCGACCGGTCAAACCGCCCGGTCGACCGGGGTTCAAGTTGTGCGCACCCAACGCCTTGAGTTCATGCGTCAGGCTGCGCACGTCCGGGTAATGCAACACGTGAGGACGAGTTCCGAGACTGACAACCCTCAAGCCACTGGCCGCGCACAGCTGTTGATAAATACCGAACTCGCGGAAGCGATTGACGTGCACCATGCCATCCACTTGACGCCAGCTGTCACGCAACTCAAATAGCGTTCCTACACAAAGACTGGCAAACGCGAAAATCCCACCCGGCTTCAGTGCCCGATATGCCTCACTGAGCACCGATTCGAAATCCGCGCACCACTGCACCGCCAGGCTGGAGAAGATCAGATCACAGGTCGAATCCTGCAGCGGCAAACGCTCCGCGTCCCCGGCGATGAAATGGCTGGCGCCGCCCAATGGCCGGGCGTGGTTGAGCATGCCCTCGGCGATGTCCATTGCCAGTCCGTTGCCCGAAGGAAAGCGCTCGCCCAATGCCCGGCTGAAATGCCCGGTACCGCAACCCAGATCCAGCCAGACACCCGGCACAAAATCACCGGACAAACGGCTCAACAACTGGCTGCCGACATCGCGCTGCAATTCGGCGACGCTGTCGTAACTCGCTGCCGCGCGGGAGAAGGATGCCGCCACCTGACGCTTGTCGGGCAAACCGCCGGGCAGATTGGGGAGGGATAAATCAGTCATCACCGGACTCGTGCAAAAAGGCCTGGATCGCCCCCGCCACACCGTGGGGATCTTCCAGAAGAAACGCATGGCTGGCCTGTTCAATCAGGCCGATTTCGACGTCCGGCAGCAAGGCCAGAAGGTCTCCGGCCGCTTCGGCCGGGACCAGGCCGTCGAGCCCGGCGAACAGATGTAATTGCGGGCCACGAAACGCCTGCAACGCCTGGCGGGTATCCAGTTGTGCGAGCACTTCCAGTCCGCTCATCAATATCGACGCGGAGGCATTTGGCGCACCACCGAGCAACAGACGCGACAGTCCGCGCGGGTCTTCGACCCCTTGAGCGCAGAGGAGGGAAAAGCGCTTCAGCGTCATCCGCGGATCGGCCTTGCAGCCGGCCAGGAACGCGTCGAAGGTTTCGCCAGGCATCGCGCTCGGCCATAGCTCATGGGCGACAAAAGAAGGATTGCTCGCCAGGGTCAGCAAGCCGCAGCAACGGTCACCACGACGCGCCGCCAACTCAGACGCAAGCATGCCGCCAAGGGACCAGCCACCGAGCCAAGCGTCTTGCGGGATCGTCGAATCCAGCTCATCGATCCATTCCTCAAGATCGCTCGATTCCAGTTCCGGCAACGGCTCGATCTCGACCCGCAGATGCTCATCCAACCCCTGCAAGGCGGCCGCCAAAGGCTCCAGCGGTGAAATCCCGAGACCCCAACCGGGCAGCAGAATCAGTCGATCACGCATGGCTTGGCTCCGGTCCCAGTTGTTGAAAACAATCGGCCAGTCCATTCAACAATAGCTGCACCTGCGCTTCACTGTGGGCGGCGGTCAGGGTCACGCGCAGACGGGCGCTGCCGGCGGGCACGGTGGGCGGTCGAATCGCCGTGACCATCAGCCCGCGCTCGCGCAGCATCTGCGACAGTCGCATCGCACGCCCGGCATCGCCGATCATGATCGGCTGGATCGGCGTGAAGCTGTCCATCAGCTCCAGGCCGATTTGCTCGGCACCGTGGCGAAATTGGCGGATCAACGTTTTCAGATGCTCGCGTCGCCAATGTTCAGTGCGCAGCAGTTCAACGCTTTTTAGCGTTGCGCAGGCCAAGGCCGGCGGTTGGCTGGTGGTGTAAATGTAGGGGCGGGCAAACTGGATCAGGCTTTCGATCAGCTCTTCGCTGCCGGCCACAAAAGCACCTGCGGTGCCGAACGCCTTGCCGAGGGTGCCGACCAATACCGGAACGTCTTCCTGACTCAAGCCGAAATGCTCGACGATCCCGCCGCCGTTGGCGCCCAGCGGACCGAAGCCATGCGCGTCATCAACCATCAACCACGCGCCTTTGGCCTTGGCTTCCCGGGCCAGCGCCGGCAAGTCGGCGATATCGCCGTCCATGCTGAACACGCCGTCGGTGACCACCAGCGTATTGCCGGTGGCCTTCTCCAGACGCTTGGCCAGACTGGCCGCGTCGTTGTGCAGATAGCGATTGAAACGTGCGCCGGACAATAAACCGGCATCCAGCAACGACGCGTGATTGAGGCGGTCTTCCAGCACCGTATCGCCCTGCCCGATCAACGCGGTGACTGCGCCGAGGTTGGCCATGTAGCCGGTGGTGAACAGCAGCGCACGCGGGCGCCCCGTCAAATCGGCCAAGGCTTCTTCCAGCGCGTGATGCGGCGCGCTGTGGCCAATGACCAAATGCGATGCCCCGCCACCAACGCCCCAACGGGCAGCGCCGGCACGCCAGGCTTCGATCACTTGCGGGTGATTGGCCAGGCCCAGGTAGTCGTTGTTGCAGAACGCCAGCAACGGCTGACCGTCGACCACTACTTCCGGGCCTTGAGGGCTTTCGAGCAGAGGGCGCTGGCGGTAAAGGTTTTCGGCACGACGGGCAGCAAGGCGTGCGGCGAGATCGAAAGACATGCAGGCCTCGTGGATCAGAATTCAGAAGTGATGTAGCAGAACCTGTGGGAGCGAGCTTGCTCGCGATAAGGCCATGACATCCAACATCTATGTTGAATATTAAAATGCTATCGCGAGCAGGCTCACTCCTACAGGGTTTTGCATTCCTTCAGAAGGATCAGTGGAGCGTTAAACAGCCGCGTTGTAGAACTGCTCGCTGCTCTTCTGCTCAACCAGCGCCTGTTCAATCGCAGCCTGATGCACTTCGTCCGCGTGCTCTTCGCGCGCTTCCGGCAGGATCCCCAGGCGCGAGAACAGTTGCATGTCCTTGTCGGCCTGCGGGTTGGCGGTGGTCAGCAGTTTTTCGCCGTAGAAAATCGAGTTGGCACCGGCGAAGAACGCCAGGGCCTGCATCTGCTCGTTCATCGCTTCGCGGCCGGCGGACAGGCGCACGTGGGATTGCGGCATCAGGATGCGCGCGACGGCGAGCATGCGGATGAAGTCGAACGGGTCGATGTCTTCGGCATTTTCCAGCGGCGTACCAGCGACTTTCACCAGCATGTTGATCGGCACCGACTCTGGATGCTCTGGCAGGTTGGCCAGCTGGATCAGCAGATTGGCGCGGTCATCGAGGGATTCGCCCATGCCGAGGATGCCGCCGGAGCAGATCTTCATCCCCGACTCGCGCACGTAAGCCAGAGTTTGCAGGCGCTCGCTGTAAGTGCGGGTGGTGATGATGCTGCCGTAGAACTCCGGCGAGGTATCGAGGTTGTGGTTGTAGTAGTCGAGGCCGGCGTCGGCCAGCGCAACGGTCTGGTCCTGATCCAGGCGACCCAGGGTCATGCAGGTTTCCAGGCCCATGGCTTTCACGCCCTTGACCATTTCCAGCACGTAAGGCATGTCTTTGGCCGACGGGTGTTTCCACGCCGCGCCCATGCAGAAACGTGTCGAACCGATGGCCTTGGCGCGAGCGGCCTCTTCGAGAACCTTCTGCACTTCCATCAGTTTTTCTTTTTCCAGGCCGGTGTTGTAGTGACCGGACTGCGGACAATATTTGCAATCTTCCGGGCAGGCGCCGGTCTTGATCGACAGCAGCGTGGAAACCTGGACGCGGTTGGCGTCGAAATGCGCGCGGTGCACCGTCTGCGCCTGGAACAACAGGTCGTTGAATGGCTGAACGAAGAGTGCTTTGACTTCGGCCAAAGACCAGTCATGACGCAGGGTTGCAGAGGTGCTGGCGCTCATGGGCGTTTCCTTGTTTATGCTTGGCAAGCGGCTGGGGAAGGGAATACCCACAGACGCGACACGGATGTTCGGCATATTTAAGGAAGAGTGATGCGCTGTCAACCACGATACGTAGGACCGGTTTACATCTGGCTAAATAATAACCAACACTGCTTGCTCTGCAGTGAAGCCACCGAAGACGTCAGGCCCATCTGCATAGCCTGTGAAACCGACCTGCCCTGGCTGGGCGATCACTGTCAGACCTGCGCCCTGCCCTTGCCTGCGTCGGGCCTGACGTGTGGCTCATGTTTAAAACGGCCGCCGGCTTTCGAGCGGGTCGCAGCCCCCTGGACTTACAGCTTTCCGGTGGACACATTGATCACGCGCTTCAAGCACAGCGCCAAGTGGCCGTTTGGCCGCCTGCTCGGCGAACTTCTCGCGCAATACCTGCAACATCGCTTCGATGAGGACCTTAATCGGCCCGACGCTCTGGTCCCTGTTCCGCTTGCGGCTAAACGCCTGCGTCAACGGGGTTTCAACCAGGCCGCGATGCTCGCCCGCTGGCTCGGTGACAGCCTCAACATCCCTTGCGATGAAAAACTGCTGCTGAGGATTCAGGACACCAGCGCGCAACAGGACCTGAATGCCGACGCTCGCAAAAAGAACCTGCGCAATGCGTTTGCCCTAGTGGTCGATGCGCCGGTCAAAGGGCGGCACCTGGCGATTGTGGACGACGTGCTGACCACCGGCGCCACCACCCAGGCCCTGGCTCGCCTGTTGATGGATGCCGGAGCCGCGCGGGTCGACATCTACTGTCTGGCCCGCACGCCCAAACCCGGTGACGCAGCCTGACTGAAAACCACGTACAAAACCTGTGGGAGCGAGCCTGCTAGCTCCCACAGGGAACATGGGCTGACTTGACTCCCACGCGTCCAGCCGCCAACGTCTTCCCCATCTCCACAGCCCAAAGCACCTAGCCATGTCCTTGCCCACGCTGTTGTCCCAGCACATTGTCCGTCGCCCGCAGCGCATCGCGTTGCTGCAGCACATCGCCGAACAGGGCTCGATCACCCGCGCCGCAAAAAGTGCGGGGCTAAGTTACAAGGCGGCGTGGGACGCTATCGATGAGCTGAACAACCTCGCGCAAAAACCGCTGGTGGAACGCAGCGTCGGCGGCAAGGGCGGCGGCGGCGCCAAACTGTCCAACGAAGGCCAGCGAGTGCTGCGCCTGTATCAAAAGCTGCAAGCCTTGCAGGCCCAGGTGCTGGAAGCCGCCGAAGATGCCAGCGACCTGGACCTGCTCGGTCGGCTGATGCTCAGAACCAGCGCCCGCAATCAACTGCACGGCAAGGTCGTGGCGATCGACAACCAGGGGCACAACGACCGGGTCCGTCTTGAACTGGCCGAAGGCTTGACCCTCGATGCGCAGATCACTCACGACAGCACCCTGCGCCTGGAACTGCAGACCGGCACCGAAGTCGTGGCCCTGATCAAGGCAGGTTGGCTGGAGTTACTGGGCATCGATCAACAACCAACACCGGGCGACAACTTCCTGAATGGCACCATCGAAGAAATACTCGACGCCCAAGACGGCCCCAGCGAAGTGCGCATCGGCCTGCCCAATGGCCAGATCCTCTGCGCGCTGGCCGAGCCACTGCACTTGAGAAGCCAGGGGCTTGCCGCTGACAAACCGGTGCGGGTGCAGTTCGCGCCGTCCAACGTTTTGCTCGGTACACCGCTCTGAAACATAAGCTTCATCATTGCTCTTTAAGGTGGCTGCAAAAACCAGCAGGGAGCCTGATGTGAGCCTATTAGAAGAAAACCAGTCCACCGACCTCGAGAAAATGGTCGGCCTCAGTCGCCGTGGTTTCATCAGCGCCGGCGCCCTCTGCGGTGCGGCCATGTTCCTGGGCGGCAACCTGCTGAGCCGCAGCGTGCTGGCCGCGAGTGTCAGCGCAGGCTCCAGCAAACTGTTGGGTTTCGACAGCATCCCCGCCGCCACCAGCGACGCAATCACCCTGCCGCCAGGCTACAAGTCTTCGGTGCTGATCAGTTGGGGCCAGCCTCTGCAAAAAAACGGCCCGGCGTTCGACTTGAGCGGTAATGGCACCGCCGAGCAGCAGGAAGTCCAGTTCGGCGACAACAACGACGGCATGAGCCTGTTCGAATTCCCCGGTGAAAAAGACCGGGCGCTGATGGCGATCAACAACGAATACACCAACTATCGCTACCTCTACCCGCATGGCGGCATGCCGCAATCGGCACAAGAGGTGCGCAAGGCGCTGGCCTGCGAAGGTGTGTCGGTAATCGAAGTGCAGCGCAAGAATGGCCAGTGGCAATTCGTCCAGGGCTCGCGCTACAACCGGCGCATTCACGGCAACGCACCGATCAGCCTGAGCGGCCCGGCTGCCGGCCACGCACTGGTGAAAACCAGCGCCGATCCGCACGGCAAGAATGTCCTCGGCACCTTCCAGAACTGCGCCAACGGCAAGACGCCGTGGGGCACTTACCTGACCTGCGAAGAGAACTTCACCGACTGCTTCGGCAGCAGCAATGCCGAACAGAAGTTCGATGCCGCGCAGAAGCGCTACGGCGCAGTGGCGGCCAGCAAAGAGATCAACTGGCATCAACACGATGAGCGGTTCGACCTGGCGAAGAATCCGAACGAACTCAACCGCCACGGCTGGGTCGTGGAAATCGACCCGTTCGATCCGCAATCGACGCCGGTCAAGCGCACGGCACTGGGCCGCTTCAAACATGAAAACGCTGCGCTGGCTGAAACCCATGACGGCCACGCCGTGGTGTACATGGGCGACGACGAACGCGGCGAGTTCATCTACAAGTTCGTCAGCCGCGACAAGATCAACCACAAAAACCCCAAGGCCAACCGCGACCTGCTGGACCACGGCACGTTGTACGTGGCGCGCTTCGACGCGGGCGACGGCAATGCCGATCACCCGAAAGGCCAGGGCGAGTGGATCGAACTCACCCACGGTAAAAACGGTATCGACGCCAGCAGCGGTTTTGCCGACCAGGCCGAAGTGTTGATTCACGCGCGCCTGGCAGCCAGCGTGGTGAAGGCCACGCGCATGGACCGTCCGGAATGGATCGTCGTCAGCCCCAAGGATGGCCAGGTCTATTGCACGCTGACCAACAACGCCAAACGCGGCGAAGACGGTCAACCGGTGGGCGGGCCGAACCCCCGGGAGAAGAACGTCTACGGGCAGATCCTGCGCTGGCGCACCGACCGTGACGATCACGGTGCCAAAAGCTTTTCCTGGGACCTGTTTGTGGTCGCCGGCAACCCGGGCATCCACGCCGGTACGCCCAAGGGCGGTTCGTCGAACATCACGCCGCAGAACATGTTCAACAGCCCCGATGGCCTGGGCTTCGACAATGCCGGGCGGTTGTGGATTCTCACCGATGGCGATTCGAGCAACGCCGGGGATTTTACCGGCATGGGTAACAACCAGATGCTGTGCGCCGACCCGGTGACAGGGGAGATTCGTCGGTTCATGGTCGGGCCGGTTGGCTGCGAGGTCACGGGGATCAGCTTCTCGCCGGATCAGAAGACCTTGTTTGTCGGGATCCAGCACCCGGGGGAGAACGGTGGATCGACGTTCCCTGAGCATCTGCCGAATGGCAAGCCGCGATCTTCAGTGATGGCGATTTCCCGTGAGGATGGCGGGATCGTCGGCGCCTGACAGGGCCCCATCGCGAGCAGGCTCTCTTCCACACTGGATCTGCGACACACCGCAAATCCCCTGTGGGAGCTAGCCTGCTAGCGATGGCAACACCACTCATCTCAAGCCTTAACACTAAAGAAGCCCCGTCTGCGCTACCATGCTTGGCCGGACGCGGCAGCCTGCTGCGCGCAGGAGTCAGCATGGCCCACCCGTTTGCAACCCTCACCCCAGACCTCGTGCTCGATGCCGTCGAAAGCATCGGCTTTCTCAGCGACGCCCGCATCCTGGCGCTCAACAGTTACGAGAACCGCGTCTATCAGGTCGGCATCGAAGACTCCGAGCCGCTGATCGCCAAGTTCTACCGCCCGCAGCGCTGGACCAACGAAGCGATTCTCGAAGAACACCAGTTCACCTTTGAGCTCGCCGAGTGTGACGTGCCGGTGGTGGCGCCGATGATTCACAACGGCGCCAGCCTGCATGAACATGCCGGGTTTCGTTTCACCCTGTTCCCCCGCCGTGGCGGCCGTGCGCCGGAGCCGGGCAATCTCGATCAGCTGTATCGCCTGGGCCAGTTGCTCGGCAGGCTGCACGCCGTCGGTGCGACCAAGCCGTTCGAACACCGTGAAGCGCTGGGCGTGAAGAATTTCGGTCACGATTCGCTGACCACGTTGCTCGAAGGCAATTTCGTCCCCAAGAGCCTGCTGCCGGCCTACGAGTCTGTCGCCCGCGACCTGCTCAAGCGCGTGGAAGAGGTCTACAAGGCCACGCCGCACCAGAACATCCGCATGCACGGCGATTGCCACCCCGGCAACATGATGTGCCGCGACGAGATGTTCCACATCGTCGACCTCGACGACTGTCGCATGGGCCCGGCGGTGCAGGACATTTGGATGATGCTGGCGGGGGATCGTCAGGAATGTCTGGGGCAGCTGTCGGAATTGATGGACGGCTACAACGAATTCCACGACTTCGACCCACGGGAACTGGCACTGATCGAACCGCTGCGCGCCTTGCGCCTGATGCACTACAGCGCCTGGCTCGCCCGCCGCTGGGACGACCCGGCGTTTCCGCACAGCTTTCCGTGGTTCGGCAGTGAGCGGTATTGGGGGGATCAGGTGTTGGCGTTGCGTGAGCAACTGTCTGCCCTGAACGAAGAACCCCTTAAGCTCTTCTGACCAACACATCCCCTGTAGGAGCGAGGCTTGCCCGCGAAGAACGATAACGCGGCCTGTCTGAAATACCGCGCTATCGTTCTTCGCGGGCAAGCCTCGCTCCTACAAAAAATACAACACATCTATACAATCCCCTCTTTGTTAGCTGCCTAAGCAAGGATTCTGCATGCAAGCCGCCAACCCGCGTCGCGGGTACATCCTGGGCCTGAGTGCCTACATCATCTGGGGCCTGTTCCCGATCTACTTCAAAGCCATCGCATCGGTGCCGGCCGTAGAAATCATCATCCACCGCGTGTTGTGGTCGGCGCTGTTCGGCGGCTTGTTGCTGATGGTCTGGAAACATCCGGGCTGGTGGCAGGAGCTGCGGGACAATCCGAAACGCCTGGCGGTCCTGGCCCTGAGCGGCACGCTGATTGCGGCCAACTGGCTGACCTACGTCTGGTCGGTGAACAACGGGCGCATGCTCGAGGCCAGCCTCGGTTACTACATCAATCCTTTGGTAAACGTGCTGCTGGGGATGTTGATCCTCGGCGAACGGCTGCGGCGCATGCAGTGGATCGCGGTGGGTCTGGCGGCGGTCGGTGTGGCGCAGCAGGTGTGGCAAGTCGGCAGTCTGCCGTGGGTGTCGTTGGTGCTGGCGCTGACGTTCGGCTTCTACGGCTTGATCCGCAAGCAAGCGCCCGTCAAGGCGCTGCCTGGCCTGGTGGTGGAAACCTGGATGCTGGTGCCGATTGCCATTGCCTGGCTGCTGTTCAATCAGACGGCCACAAGCGCTCAGCCCGAGTTCTGGACCACGTCCGAAGCCTGGTGGCTGGTGGCGGCCGGGCCGGTGACGCTGGTGCCGCTGGTGTGTTTCAACGCCGCCGCACGGCATCTGCCCTACACGACGCTGGGATTCCTCCAGTACCTGGCGCCGACGCTGGTGCTGTTGCAAGCCGTGCTGCTGTTTGGCGAGCATTTGTCGTCCAGCACGCTGGTGGCCTTCATCTTTATATGGGCCGGCCTGGCGATTTACAGCGTCGATGCGGTGATCACTATGCGCCGCCGCAACTGATCAAAAAACACACAAACCTCTACAGGCCACGTCCTTCGTGGCCTGCATTGATCCTTCCCAAGGTTATCCACAGCGTGATCCCCGCCGTTTGTGCGCAACTTGCTGAAACTGATGGTTTTTTGATCAGATCTTGAAGAAGCCCGGCCCGCGTGGGCTGGCGGGCTGTCTCTACAGGTTATCCACAGGCAGGTGCACGTTTAACTTGGATAACCCTGTCAGGGTTCGCTGCGCAGCACCAATTCCACCATCAAATCGTCGGCCAGGGTTTCCAGGCGCGATTGCAAGACATCCAGCGACAAGGTCAGCGGTACTGCCAGAATCGCTTCGGCGTGGAACAACGGCTCGCTGCTCATCGGCGCCGGACGCACTTCGGTCACCAGACGCTCCAGATTCACGCCTTGTTCACTCAGCAGGCGAGTGATGTCACGGACAATCCCCGGGCGGTCATTGCCCACCAACTCCATGGCAATCGGTTTCCAGGTGCAGGATTGCTCAATGCCGCTTTCGGCGATCAGCACGCGAATGCCGTGGGCGGACAACGCCTTCAGGGCATCGACCAGCTCATCGTAGGCCTCGGCCGGCACGCCCACCCGAAGAATCCCGGCGAACTGCCCCGCCATGCGCGACATGCGGCTCTCCAGCCAGTTGCCGCCATGCTCGGCAATGCATTGGGCAATGCGCTCGACCTGCCCTGGCTTGTCCGGAGCGAAAACAGTGAGTACGAGGTGGTCCATGGCGCAGCCCTCTTTTGTTATAGAAAAAGAAGTATAGGCAAGGGTTGTTGCTGCGTTGATTCGGCGGACGCCTTCGCGGGCAAGCCTCGCTCCTACAAGGAACCACGCAACCCCTATAGGAGCGAGGCTTCCCGCGAAAGGAGCGCCGCGATGAACCTGCAAACAACAAATCGTGTACAAGTTTTTATATTTAACTGGAACAATCTAATAGTTTTTTGAGAACATCCCGTGCCCCGACGTGACCGCAATGCGTCACGGGGTCGCAGAACGACGTAATTAGTCTAATTTTCACAAGCGCAATTCATCATGTAGTATGCCGCAGCGCGCACTACATAACGTTGGATCGATGTCTGCCACAGGCACACTCGCAGCCCTGAAAGCCCTATCAGCAAGGCCTCAAAGCCGTTGATCGGTTCCATCCCAGCCGCCCGAAATGGCATGTACTGGTGGAGGGGGTTTGTGGTTTAAATAGCCAGAGGCTTCATTGTCAAAATTGAAGAGCTGAAAAGCGAAATAGCTGAGCAGAGTGAGGCAAGCAATGACTGAACACGTTCAAGTCGGTGGCCTGCAGGTCGCCAAAGTCCTGTTCGACTTCGTGAACAACGAAGCCATTCCCGGTACCGGCCTCACCGCCGATAAGTTCTGGGCCGGTGCCGACAAGGTCATTCATGACCTGGCGCCGAAGAACAAAGCCCTACTCGCCAAACGCGATGATTTCCAGGCTCGTATCGATGGCTGGCACCAATCCCGTGCCGGTCAATCACACGACGCGGTGGCCTATAAAGCCTTCTTGCAAGACATCGGTTATCTGCTGCCAGAAGCGGCCGATTTCCAGGCAACGACGCAAAACGTCGATGACGAAATCGCCCGCATGGCCGGTCCACAGCTCGTGGTGCCGGTGATGAATGCCCGTTTCGCGCTCAATGCCTCGAACGCCCGTTGGGGTTCGCTGTACGACGCGCTCTACGGCACCGACGCCATCAGCGAAGCCGACGGCGCGGAGAAAGGCAAAGGCTACAACAAGGTTCGCGGCGACAAAGTGATTGCCTTCGCCCGCGCCTTCCTCGACGAGGCCGCGCCATTGGCGGCCGGCTCCCACGTCGACTCCACCGGCTACAAGATCGTTGACGGCAAACTGGTGGTCGCCCTCAAAGGCGGCAGCAACACTGGCCTGCGCAACGACGCCCAACTGATCGGTTTCCACGGCGATGCAGCCGCACCGACCGCGATCCTGCTGAAAAACAACGGCCTGCATTTCGAAATCCAGGTCGATGCCAGCACCCCGGTCGGCCAGACCGACGCTGCCGGTATCAAAGACATCCTGATGGAAGCCGCGCTGACCACCATCATGGACTGCGAAGACTCCGTCGCTGCTGTCGATGCCGATGACAAAGTGGTGATCTACCGCAACTGGCTCGGCCTGATGAAGGGCGACCTGTCGGAAGAAGTCTCCAAGGGCGGTCAGACCTTTACCCGCACCATGAACGCAGACCGCACCTACACCGGTGTCGACGGTCAGGAACTGAGCCTGCACGGTCGCTCGCTATTGTTCGTGCGCAACGTCGGTCACCTGATGACCATCGATGCGATTCTCGACAAGGACGGCAACGAAGTACCGGAAGGCATCCTCGACGGCCTGATCACCAGCCTCGCGGCGATCCACAGCCTCAACGGCAACAGCTCGCGCAAGAACAGCCGTACCGGTTCGGTCTACATCGTTAAACCGAAAATGCACGGCCCGGAAGAAGCCGCGTTCACCAATGAGCTGTTCGGTCGCATCGAAGATGTGCTCGGTCTGCCGCGCAACACGCTGAAAGTCGGGATCATGGACGAGGAGCGCCGGACCACGGTCAACCTCAAGGCCTGCATCAAGGCCGCCAGCGAGCGTGTGGTGTTCATCAACACTGGTTTCCTCGACCGCACGGGCGATGAAATCCACACCTCCATGGAAGCCGGCCCGATGGTGCGCAAGGCCGACATGAAGGCCGAGAAGTGGATCGGCGCCTACGAGAACTGGAACGTCGATATCGGCCTGAGCACCGGCCTGCAAGGTCGTGCCCAGATCGGTAAAGGCATGTGGGCGATGCCCGACCTGATGGCGGCGATGCTCGAACAGAAAATCGCTCACCCGCTGGCCGGCGCCAACACCGCCTGGGTTCCATCGCCGACCGCTGCTGCGCTGCATGCGCTGCATTACCACAAGGTCGATGTGTTCGCCCGTCAGGCCGAGTTGGCCAAACGTGCGCGCGCTTCGGTGGATGACATCCTGACCATCCCGTTGGCCGTCAATCCAGACTGGACCGCAGAGCAGATCAAGAACGAACTGGACAACAACGCCCAGGGCATTCTCGGTTACGTGGTGCGCTGGATCGACCAGGGCGTGGGTTGCTCGAAGGTGCCGGACATCAACGATGTCGGCCTGATGGAAGACCGTGCGACGCTGCGTATTTCCAGCCAGCACATCGCCAACTGGCTGCGTCATGGCGTCGTCACCGAAGAACAAGTGATGGAAAGCCTCAAGCGCATGGCGCCGGTGGTTGACCGTCAGAACGCCAACGACGCGCTGTATCGCCCGCTGGCACCGAACTTCGACAGCAACATCGCCTTCCAGGCGGCGGTCGAACTGGTGGTTGAAGGCACGAAGCAGCCGAACGGCTACACCGAGCCGGTCCTGCACCGTCGTCGTCGCGAGTTCAAGGCTGCCAATGGCCTGTAACTGAAGACTGATGCCGGACAAAAAAAGGCCCTGATCGAAAGATCAGGGCCTTTTTGTTTCAAATCGGTTCCTGCACATCCATTCCCAACTCATGCTTGACCAGCGCCAACAGCTTGCCGGTATCGACAGGTTTGAGCAGGAAGTCGACCACGCTTAAATGCATGGCGGCAATCGCGTCTTGCACGTCGGCGTCGCCGGAAACAATGATGATCGGCATTGCCGCCCTTACCGACTCGCGAACTTCCCGGATCAGGTCCAGGCCACCGATGTGCCCCATGCGCAGATCGGTAATCACCAGGCCGATCGAGGGTTTCTCGCTCAACATCTTGAGTGCGATTTCACCACTGGCGGCGGTCATGCAACGAATACCGTCCAACGCGAGAATCTCCGACAACAGCTCCCGCGCGTCTTTATCGTCGTCGACGATCAGCACACGCTGCGGCGGCAAATCGGGTTCGAGCATGATTGCACTCAGCGCCTCGCGCTCGGCATCGCTCAAAATATCGTGGTCAGACATGGCTTTCTCTACGTTTTCATTTCAATTCCCTAGCTCATCCGTCAGACATCGCTAAGCAGGCCTTCAATGTGCACTTCGTCGGAAAGTTTTCCTATAGTAAATGTAGAGGTTTTTTCGCACAGTTGCGTCAGACATTTCCTAACTTCCGACGCCTGCACGCCCCGACCTAGACTTACGTCCAATGGGCACCCTGCGCGCAGGGGCCGACCATGGCTGAGTCATCCGACAACAACAATTCAAAAAAGACTGCGGTAATGGTTATGAGTAAAGAGGACGCCTTTACACAGGCAGGGAAGACCGCGGTGTTGCAGAACATCCAGGGCACTTTGCAATTCCTTCAGCGCTTCCCGCCCTTCAATCAGATGGAACACGCCCACCTGGCGTACCTGGTTGAACAATGTCAGCTGCGTTTTTATGCGCCCGGCGAGAGCATCATCAAACCGGCCGATGGACCGGTTGAGCATTTCTACATCGTCAAACAAGGCCGGGTCGTGGGTGAACGCCCGCATACGTCCAAGGACGGCACCGAAACCACCTTCGAAATCGCCACCGGCGAGTGTTTCCCCCTCGCCGCGCTGCTGGGTGAGCGTGCGACCCGCACCGAACACCTGGCGGCCGAAGACACCTTTTGCCTGCAGCTGAACAAGCTGGCGTTCATCAAACTGTTCGCACTTTCCACCACGTTTCGCGACTTTGCCCTGCGCGGTGTCAGCAGCCTGCTGGATCAGGTCAATCAGCAAGTCCAGCAAAAAGCCGTGGAAACCCTCGGCACTCAATATTCGCTGAACACGCGCCTGGGCGAATTGGCCATGCGCCATCCGGTGACCTGCAGCCCCGCCACGCCATTGCGTGAAGCCGTGACCCTGATGCATGAGCAACAGGTCGGCAGCATCGTGATTGTCGACGAGCAAAAAGCCCCGCTGGGCATTTTCACCCTGCGCGACCTACGCCATGTGGTGGCCGACGGCACTGACGACTTCAACGAAGCGATCGAACGCCACATGACCCAGGCGCCGTTTTTCCTGTCGCCGGACCACAGCGCCTTCGATGCGGCGATCGCCATGACCGAGCGCCACATCGCCCACGTCTGCCTGGTGAAAGACCATCGATTGTGTGGCGTGGTGTCCGAGCGGGATCTGTTTTCACTGCAACGGGTCGACCTGGTGCATCTGGCGCGGACCATTCGCAGCGCGCAGAAACTGGAAAACCTGGTGGCGATGCGCGGCGAGATCGGTCAACTGGTCGAGCGCATGCTCGCGCACGGTGCCTCTTCGACCCAGATCACCCACATCATCACCTTGCTCAACGATCACACCGTGTGCCGGGTGATCGAACTGACCCTCGCCGAGAAAGGTGACCCCGGCATTCCGTTCAGCTGGTTGTGCTTCGGCAGCGAAGGCCGTCGTGAACAGACGCTGCACACCGATCAGGACAACGGCATTCTGTTCGAAGCCCGGGACGCGGCGCATGCCGCCGAAATTCGCGGCAAATTACTGCCCATTGCCCAGCAGATCAACCAAAGCCTGGCGCTCTGCGGCTTCACGCTGTGCAAGGGCAACATCATGGCCGGCAACCCCGAACTGTGTTTGTCCCGGGCCGAATGGGCGCGGCGTTTTGCGGCATTTATTCGCGACGCGACGCCGGAGAACCTGCTGGGATCGAGCATTTATTTCGACCTGCGCGTGGTCTGGGGCGACGAGCAAGGCTGCGAGCAGCTGCGTCAGGGCATTCTCGATCAAGTGAATGACAACCGGCTGTTCCAGCGGATGATGGCCGAAAACGCCTTGCGCAACCGTCCACCGGTAGGACGTTTCCGTGAGTTCGTGCTCGCGCGCAAGAATGGCGAGAAAGCCACGCTGGATCTGAAGGTCCAAGGACTGACGCCTTTCGTTGACGGCGCTCGATTGCTGGCCCTGGCCCATGGCATCGAGTCCAACAATACCCTGGAGCGCTTTCGCGAATTGGTGGCCAAAGAGGTCATTGAACGGCTGGACGGCGCCGCGTATGAAGAGGCCTACCACTTCATCCAGCAAACCCGCATGCAGCAACATCAACTACAGACCCGAGAGAACTTGCCCTACTCCAACCGGGTCGATCCGGACAGCCTCAATCATCTGGACCGCCGGATCCTGCGTGAATCCCTGCGCCAGGCTCAACGCCTGCAAAGCAGCCTGGCGCTGCGGTATCAGCTATGAGTCTGTTTTCATGGCTGCGCCCGGCAGGCCCAAGCCTGACCGGTGAACTGCAACAGCGTCTGCAACGCTTGCCCTCGGCGGCAGATCTGAGTGAATGCAGCCTGCGCGAGCAGCGCTGGGTCGTGCTCGACCTGGAAACCACCGGGCTGAACCTGAACAAGGACCGGGTGCTGTCCATCGGCGCGATGGTGATCGAAGACGGGGCGATCGATTTCAGCCAGCAGTTCGAACGCACGCTGCAATGCGCCGATATGAAAGTGGGGCCCAGCGTGTTGATTCATGGTCTGGGGCCTAGCGCGATTGCCGCTGGCAGCGATCCGGCTCAAGCCCTGGTCGAATTCATGGAGTTCGTCGCAGACAGCCCGGTGCTGGCGTTTCATGCGCCGTTCGATCAACACATGCTTGGGCGTTCGCTGAAAGATCATTTAGGTTACAAATTGCAGCATCCGTTCCTGGATGTGGCGGACATCGCACCGTTGCTGTGTCCTCAGGCGCACATTCGCGATGCCGGGCTGGATGAGTGGATCGACTGGTTCAAGCTGGAGGTTTTCGAACGGCACAACGCCAGCGCGGATGCCTTGGCCACGGCGGAGCTGGCGTTGATTCTGTTCAGCCGCGCTCGGCAGCAGCAGATACATAGCCCGTTGAATTTGCAGCAGCGGGTGAGTCAGTGGAAACGCAGGCAGCGGGCGCCGTCCTTCTAAATCTGCGGCGCCTGTTCTGACGCCTTCGCGGGCAAGCCTCGCTCCTACAGGTTTTGTGTCGATCTGTGGAACGACGACATCCTGAGCGAGGCTTGCCCGCGAAGAACGATAACGCGGTCCAACTGAAGCCCCGCATCAAAAACCACCTGACCAGTGGCCAATTGCTTACCTCCCCCGCCTCTGCCACAATCGCGAACAATTCTCGTTAGTTAACATTTCCCAATCGGTGATGCTGCGTGTCGTCAGTCCAAAGCCCCCAAAGTGAGCTCGTTGGTGCGTTATATCGCGACCATCGCGGTTGGCTATTGGCTTGGCTGCGACGCAATGTGGCCTGCCCGCAACGGGCCGAGGACCTGAGTCAGGACACCTTCGTGCGCTTGCTGGGCCGTGACGAGCTGAAGGAGCCTCGCGAACCGCGGGCGTTTCTGGTGGCGATCGCCAAGGGCCTGCTGTTCGACTATTTCCGTCGCGCAGCGCTGGAACAGGCCTACCTCACCGAATTGATGCTGATCCCCGAAGGCGAACAACCGTCGGTGGAAGAACAGCAGTTGATCCTCGAAGACCTGAAAAACATCGACCGCCTGCTCGGCAAGCTTTCAAGCAAGGCTCGAGCGGCGTTTCTCTATAACCGTCTCGACGGCCTCGGCCATGCGCAAATCGCCGAGCGCCTGGGTGTGTCGGTGCCCCGGGTTCGCCAATACCTGGCCCAAGGCATTCGTCAGTGCTACATCGCGCTGTACGGTGAGCCGGTATGAGCCCGGCCAGTTCCAAACCGGTGTCGGCCCACGTGCTCGACGCCGCGATTGCCTGGCAATTGTCCCTGGATTCCGGCAGCCCGGTGGAGCGTGAAGAATTCGCCAAATGGCACGCCGCACACGAGGAACACGCTCGGGCCTGGCGCCAGTTGGGCATGCTCGACCAGCGTTTCAGCGTCGCCAGCGGTCCTGCGCGCACGGCGTTATTGCAATCGCGCGAAAGCATCCGCCGACGGGTACGCACGCTCGGCAGTGGCCTGGCCAGCATCGTTGCAGTGATCGGCCTGGCGCTGTTCGTCGGTGATCGTTATCTGCCCATCGACTATTGGCTCGCAGACCAGCGCACCGCCACCGGCGAGCAGCGCACCCTGCGTCTGACCGACGGCACGCTGCTCAACCTCAACACCCACAGCGCGGTGGATGTGCGCTTCGATGAGAAACAGCGACTGATCATCCTTCAGGAAGGGGAAATCCTCGTCGAAACCGGTCACGGCGATGCCCGGCCGTTTATCGTCGAAACCCGCGAGGGCAGCCTGCGCGCGCTGGGCACGCGATTCCTGGTCAAGCGCGAGGACGACGGCACGCGGCTGAGCGTGTTGCAGTCCGCGGTGGCGGCCCATCCGCAGTCGAGCCCTGAAGAACAGATCCTGCGTGAAGGCCAGCAAGTGCTGATGCGCAGCAATGGCCTGGGGCCCATCGTCGCGCTGAACCTCGGCGCCGATGCCTGGACCCGCGGCATGCTGGTGGTGGACAACACACGACTGGAAGACCTGGTGCACGAACTCGGTCGATATCGACGCGGGCATTTGGGTGTTGCGCCGGAGGTGGCTGACCTGCGGATCACCGGCAGCTTCCCGCTGCACGACACCGACAAGGCCCTGAGCGCCCTGCTGCCGACCCTGCCGGTGCAGATCGAACAGCAAACGCCGTGGTGGGTGACGGTGGCGGCAAAAACGGAGGCCAAGCCCTGAGCGATGTTGCGCCTGATCGGCCGCCTTCGCGGGCAAGCCTCGCTCCTACAGGATGTCATCGCTCCACAGATCGACACAAAACCTGTAGGAGCGAGGCTTGCCCGCGAAGAGGCCCTCAACAACAGCACACATCTCGACTCAGCCCCCTCACTTACTGAATCGAAATTATTTTCATCCAGCCCTATCACTTTTGAATTCTCGTTCGGCACCTAGGCAATTGAGAAATAT
Source organism: Pseudomonas sp. LBUM1669 (assembly GCF_059695705.1). Classification (NCBI taxonomy): domain Bacteria; kingdom Pseudomonadati; phylum Pseudomonadota; class Gammaproteobacteria; order Pseudomonadales; family Pseudomonadaceae; genus Pseudomonas; species Pseudomonas sp. LBUM1669. The sequence continues at coordinate 5,844,812 of NZ_CP166784.1, forward strand.
TTCCATTCAGGAGCCGCTGTATGTCCCGTTCGCTAGACACCTTGTTGCGCCCCAGCTTGCTGGCCTTCGCCATTGCCCTTTGCGCCCCGCTGGCCAGCAGTCCGCTGATTGCTGCTGAACAGGCGTCCAGCGTTCGCGCCTACAACCTGCCGGCCGCGCCATTGGCCAGCACGCTGAACCAGATCGCCAGCCAGGCGGGCCTCGCGCTGTCGTTGAACCCATCGCTGGCCGCGGGCAAGACCTCCGCCCCGGTCAAGGGTCAGTTCGACGCGGCCGGCGCCCTGCGTGAAGCCCTGCGCGGGTCCGGTCTGCAATTGGAACAAAGCAACGCCGGCACCTACAGCCTGATCGCCATTCCCGAGGGCACGCTGGCCCTGCCGGAAACCGCCGTCATCGGCGTCGAAAATACTGAAAGCGCCTGGGGCCCGGTGGAAGGCTACGTCGCCACGCGCACCGCCGCTGGCACCAAGACCGACACCGCGCTGGTCGAAGCGCCGCGCTCGATTTCGATCGCCACCCGCCAGCAAATGGACGATCGCAATGTGCAGAACCTCGATGACGCCGTGCGCTACATGCCCGGCATCGTCGCCAGCAGCTACGGCAGCGACACCCGCGCCGACTGGCTGCGGGTCCGGGGTTTTGAACCGACCCAGTTCCTCGACGGCCTGCCTCTGCCGAAAGGCACCTACGCCAACCCGAAACAGGAAACCTGGAACCTCGATCGCCTCGCCCTGTTGCGCGGCCCGGCGTCGTCGGTCTACGGCCAGACCCCGCCGGGTGGCTTGCTGGACATGGTCAGCCGCCGTCCAACCGCGCAAGACAGTCACGAGATCCAGCTGCAATACGGCAGCGATAACCAGCGTCAGATCAACTTCGCCAGCACCGGCAAGATCGATGACGAAGGTCAGTTCCTCTATAGCCTGAGCGGCGTGGTGCGCGACAGCGGCACGCAGATCGACCACGTCGATAACAAGCGCTACAACATCGCGCCGAGCCTGACCTGGAACATCGACGAAGACACCCGGTTCACCCTGCTTACGCAATTCACCCGCGACGATACCGGCATCACCAGCCAGTTCCTGCCGGTGCAGGGCACCAAGATCGACATGCCGTTCGGCAAGGTTTCCCATCACAAGAACCTCGGCGACCCGGACTGGGAATACTACGACCGCACCTACTATGCGCTGGGCTATGCGTTCGAACATCGCTTGAACGACGTCTGGCAGTTCAAGCAGAACCTGCGTTACACCAAAACCGATCTGTCGTTTCAGGGGCTCACTGTCGGCTCGTATCCATTCACCCAGGTGGATGACGAAGGCAACGTCGGGCGCACCAGCACCATCGTCGATGAAGACATCAGCCAGTTCGCCGTGGATAACAATTTCCAGGCAGACTTCGCCACCGGCGATGTCCGTCACACGCTGCTGCTGGGGCTCGACCACCAGCGCAGCAACACCAACTACACCTCGATTTTCGGCGACGGACTGACCACCAACGTCAACAACCCGATCTATGGCCAGCCAATCGTTCGTCCGCCGCGCTCCACTGCGTTCTACGACTACAACCAGAAGACCTACCAGACCGGCCTGTACGTGCAGGACCAGATGGCCCTCGACCAATGGCGCCTGACCGTCGGCGGACGTGAGGATTGGGTCCACACCAGCACCGAGTTCTTCAACAAGGGCGACGCCACCAACACCCAGCGCGACAAGAACTTCAGCGGCAACGCGGCGATCAGCTATGTGTTTGACTCCGGCTTTGTGCCCTACCTGTCTTACGCCGAATCCTTCCAACCCACCACCGGCGCATCGGCCTCCAGCACCGAATCGTTCAAGCCGACCGAAGGCAAGCAGTGGGAATTGGGCATCAAGTATCAACCACCGGGCAGCAACACCCTGCTCAGCGCGGCGGTGTATGACCTGACCCAGAAAAATGTCTCGGTCACCACCACCGTCGGCGCCACGCCGATCACCAGCCAGACCGGCGAAGTGAAGGTCAAGGGTCTGGAGCTGGAAGCGGTGTCCGACGTCACCGAAAACCTGAAAATCATTGCCGCCTACACCCTGGCCAAATCCGAAGTGCAAAAAGGCGACAACAAAGGCAATCGCCTGCAACTGATGCCTAACCAACAGGCTTCGCTGTGGGCCGATTACACCTGGCACGCCGGCGTGCTGGACGGCTTCGGTATGGGTGCCGGCGCTCGTTACACCGGCAACACCTACGGCGACCAGGCCAACACCTGGCTGGGCAAGGCGAATGCCTACACCGTGTTCGACGCGGCGGTCCATTACGACCTCGGCCGTCTGGACAACAGCCTGAAAGGCGCGTCGCTGGCACTTAACGCCACCAACCTGCTGGACAAGGACTACATCTCCACCTGTGACAGTTTCTACTGCTACTACGGTGACCAGCGCAGCGTCGTCGCCAGTGCAACTTACAAGTGGTAATTGCCTGAGCCGAAGCTCCAAGACCCAAGCCTTCCTTCGAGTACGGCTTGGGTATTTCTGAAGGCCGTCAAATGAAAAGCAAAACTATTCGCCGCTGGTCGTTCATCCACACCTGGACCAGCCTGATCAGCACCGTGTTCCTGCTGATGCTGGCACTGACTGGCCTGCCGTTGATCTTTCACCACGAGATCGACCACTTGCTGGGCGATGCCGCCGAGTTGAAGCAGATGCCGGCGGACACTCCGCAGCTGAATTTGCAGCAGTTGGTGCAAGCGGCTGAAAAACATCGCCCCGGCGAAGTCATGCAATATTTCGGCTTTGAGGAAGAAGAGCCCAACGCGGCGATCGCCATCATGGCGGCCACCGCCGGTACCGAACCCAATTCGTCACACACTTTCATGCTCGACGCCCGCACCGGCGAAGCGCTGGAAATGCCGTCGGCCAACGGCGGTTTCATGATGGTGATGCTGCGCCTGCACGTGGACATGTTCGCCGGTCTGCCAGGCAAATTGCTGCTGGCGTTCATGGGGCTGATGTTTGTCGTGGCCATTATTTCCGGGACGGTGCTGTACCTGCCGTTCATGCGCCGCTTGAAATTCGCCACCGTGCGCCAGGACAAATCCACCCGCCTGCGCTGGCTCGACCTGCATAACCTGATCGGCGTGGTCACCCTGACTTGGGCACTGGTGGTCGGGGTGACCGGCGTGATCAGTGCCTGCGCCGACCTGCTAATCGCCGCCTGGCGCAACGACGCCCTGAGCGCGATGATCGCGCCGTACCGCGACGCGCCGCCCTTGACGCAATTGGCGCCCGCGACCCGTTTGCTCGACATCGCCAAGGAAGTCGCGCCGGGCATGCAACCCGACTTCATTGCCTTCCCCGGCACGCGGTTTTCCAGCGAACACCATTACGCCGTGTTCATGAAGGGCAGCACCCACCTGACGTCGCACCTGCTGACCCCGGTGTTGATCGACGCCAGTACCCTGCAAGTCACGGCAGTGGCCGAACGACCGTGGTACATGGACGCCATGGGCATGTCGCAACCTCTGCACTTTGGTGATTACGGCGGCATGCCGATGAAAATCCTCTGGGCGACCCTGGATGGGCTGACCATCGTCGTGCTCGGCAGCGGGGTTTATCTGTGGGTGGTGCGGCGCAAGGCGGCGAAACCTGCCCTCGAGCAAGCGGAGGCTCAAGCATGAGGCCGCGACAGTCGAGCTTCTGGAAGGTTTTCGCCACGCCCACCGTTATTGCCCTGCTCAGTGCCGCGGGGTTGTTCGCCGCGTTGCTGGGCGATGGCGTGTGGGATGCCTTGAGCTGGCTCGGCCTGGGCGTCCCCGCCTTCCTGGCGCTGCGCGGCGTTCTGCAACGCCGCTGATTTGAATTGATTGGAGGATTCCTGTAGCAGCTGCCGAGCCTGCGAGGCTGCGTCCGGCTGCGCAGCAGTCGCAAATCCTGAAACCCTGATGTTGCGTTTGCCGGGCTGCTGATCTTTTGTGGGAGCGAGCCTGCTCGCGATGGGATCGCAGCGGTCACTCAGGCAGACCGAGGTGATCCCATCGCGAGCAGGCTCGCTCGCACAGGTTTCAATCCTTGACGTTTGTCATCTTGAGCAATCGGATCAACGCGCTATGCTGCCCAGCACTGCCCAACACCGAGACGTTGCCATGTCCGCCCCCAGCATGACCCTGTTCCACAATTCGTTATCGCCCTTCGTTCGCAAAGTCATGGTGCTGTTGCACGAAACCGGTCAGACCGACCGCGTGGCGCTGCAAGACTGCGTGCTCACGCCGGTGAGCCCGGACCAGGCGCTCAACCAAGACAACCCACTGGGCAAGATCCCGGCCCTGCGCCTGGCCGACGGCAACGTCATCCATGACAGCCGGGTGATCCTCGATTACCTCGATCATCAACACGTCGGCAACCCGCTGATCCCCCGCGACGGTTCGGCCCGCTGGCGGCGCCTGACCCTGGCCTCCCTGGCCGACGGGATCATGGACGCTTCGGTAATGGTTCGGTATGAAGTGGCCCTGCGCACCCCGGAGAAACAGTGGGACGAATGGCTCGATGGCCAGCGCGACAAGATTCGTCGCGCGCTGGCGCTGTTGGAGAAGGATGCGATTGCCGAGCTGACCAGCCATTTTGATGTGGCGGCAATCAGTGTGGCGTGTGCGTTGGGTTACCTCGACTTGCGCCATCCGGATTTGCAATGGCGCGAGTCGAACCCGCAGCTGGCGGCCTGGTATTTCGAGGTGAGTCAGCGGCCTTCGATGGTGGCGACGACGCCGAAGGTTTAGATTTTCGCTGGCTGTCAGGGCCTCTTCGCGAGCAAGCCCGCTCCCACACTGGATCTATGTCGTTGCAAAAATGCAGTGACGAATACAAAACCAATGTGGGAGCGGGCTTGCTCGCGAATGCACCACACCGGATCTAACGGAAACAACCCGTGAATCAGCGTCACCAACACCTCCCCCTCCCGCTGATCCTCACGCAACCCAAGCGACCGGCTCATTCCACCGCTCCAAGATCAAACGCCAACGGCTTGGCCGGCTTTTGCCCGATCCCGTACCAATCCAGCTTGCGGGTCAGCACCATGAACACGCCGAGCAAGCCGAACAGCAACAAGGAGCCCATCAACAGCGCGTAATCCTCGGCACTCAACAAGCCGTAGAGCAAGCCATACAACGCCGCCAAACCCGCCGAAAAGCTCAAGCCGTGACGCACGCTGCGCAGCACATGGCAGACATAGAACCCGATCAGCAACACGCAGCCGCCGGCCGACAACAGATAGGCCAGGGCAAAACCGATGTGCTCCGACAGCGACAGCAGCAACAGGTAAAAGAACGCCAGCGCCACGCCCACCAATGCATATTGCACCGGGTGCACCGCCAGGCTTTTCAGCACTTCGAAGAGAAAGAAGCCGGCGAAGGTCAGCACGATGAACAGCAGCGCATATTTGATCGCTCGGTCGCTCTTGAGGTACTGGTCCACCGGATCGATGAAACTCACGCCAAAACTGCGGCCGTTGTACGCCTCGCAACCACCACCGGACACGCAACTGCTCAGCGCTTCCTGCAGGTTGGTGGAGAAAAACGAGGTCTGCCAATTGGCGGTAAAACCCTGGTCAGTCACTTCACGCTGGGCCGGCAGATAATTGCCAATGAAGCTTGGGTGCGGCCAGTTGGCACTCAGCGAAACTTTGCTGGTCTTGCCCACCGGAAGGATCTGCAACTGACCGGTGCCTTGCAGCCGCAAGTCGAAACCGAAGGTCAATTGCGTGGCTTGCTTGATATCCAGCGCCGGCAACGTCACGTGTACACCTTCGCCTAACCAGCCCACCTGGGTCCCCGGAACAAAGTCCAGGCGCTGGTCATTGAGTTCGAGTTTCAGGGCGTTTTCGATGCCACGAATGTCGCTGATACCGACGGCCAGAAACGGCTGATCGAACTGGTAATCGGCAAAGTCTTCCCTGATGCCCAGTTGCGCCGGGACCGAGAAATGCCCGCTGATGCGGTTGTCGGCGTGGAACAGCCGCGCCTCGTAAATGCCTCGGGAGCGCAGCTCGGTCTGCACCTGGCCGTCGAGCTCGAAGCGCTCCGGGAGGAAATACAGACGACCGCGTTCCTCACCGATGTCCTGGTAGCGCTGGTTGGTTTTCTCGTTGAGTTTCCAGGTGCGCACCACTTTGCGATACGGCACCACCATCAGCGGCCCGCTCAGTTGCTGGCTGTAGCTGGAACTGCGGGCAATGTCTTCGAGCACACCGTCGCGCAATTGCTGGCGGTCCTGGATGATGCCGTTGATCATCAGCAACGGGATCAGCAATAACAGAATCAGAAGGGCAATGGCCCCGAGTTTTAGGGTCAGGCTGCGGTTCATGGGACTCTCCCTGTTTGGATGGGGAGAGTCTGAGGTGGGTGTGTGGAGGCTTTGTGGGGGGAATATGGAGATTATGTGGAGACCGGGCTGGCCTCTTCGCGAGCAGGCTCATCCTACAGGGGATCTATGTGTTCACAATTTTGTGTTCACCATAGACCCCCTGTAGGAGTGAGCCTGCTCGCGATGGGCCGCAACTCGGTCCTAAGCCAGGCACAACCTGACTTCCACCCCACCCTCGACATTGCCGATACTCAATGCCCCACCATGCAACTGAACCACTTCTTCCACAAAGTTAAGCCCCAACCCGGTGCTCTTGCGCCCACTGTCCGGGCGCGGCAGCGAGTAGAAACGTTCGCTCAAACGCGGCAACGCATAGTCAGGAATCGACTCGGCCTGGTTGAACAACCTGAACTCGATCTGCTCACCGACCCGCTCGGCGCTGAACCGCAGCAGCCCCTGAGGCGCAGTGAAATCCAAAGCGTTTTCCAGCAGATTCCCCAACGCCTGACGCAACAGGAACGGCTCGCCATGCAGGGTCATATCCGGCGCAATCCGCTGTTCCACGCGCAACTGCTTGCTTTCGATCCGTGCGGCCTGAGCGCTGAGCAACTCATCCACCAAACCCGCCAACGGTATCGCCACCCGCTCTTCCAGCCCTTGGCGCTGTTCAACCTGGGCCAGGTTCAGCAGCCGCTCAATCAACTGCTGCATCCGCACGCTTTCGCTGTCGATGTTGCTCACGAAACGCTGCTGCTGAGCCAACGGCATTTCACCTTGCAGCAACTCCGCTGCACCGCGAATCGCCGCCAATGGGCTTTTCAATTCATGGGTCAGGGTGTGCACATAGCGCTCAACGTAGGCTTTGCCTTCCAGCTGCGTTCGCATCTGCTCCACCGCCGTCGCCAGTTGCTCCAGCTCCCCGCCACGATAATGCGGCACCTCGACGCGCCGCCCTTCGCTGACGGCCTGCGCATAAGCCGTCAACCGCCGCAGCGCCGCGCTCAACCACCACGACAACAGCGCGCCGAACAGCAAGCCCAGGCCGATCAACCCGGCTCCATAGCCGAGCAGTCGACGTTCGGTGCGATCAACGTAAGGCTGCAACGAACTGTTGGGCTTGGCCACGGTGACCACGCCGATGATCTGGCCGTTGTCGCGAATCGGCGCGCCGACGTGCATCACCGAAGAGGTCGCATCGTTCGGATCGCTGCGGGTGGAACGTGCGCCGTATTCACCGCGCAACGTCAGGTACACGTCGTTCCAGCGCGAGTAATCCTGCCCCACCGCCGTGCCACTGGAATCCAGCACGACGATGCCTTTGGCGTCGGTAACGTAGATGCGGTGGTTGACCTGGTTCTTCGGCAAGCCCCAGATGCTTGCCTTCGGCTGCCGCTCGCCATAGGCCTTGAGCAGCTCAGGCCAGCGGTTCTGGTTGAGGGTACCGGCCTTGAAATCGTCGCGCAGGATCTCGGCCATCAGGTTGGCGGTGTCGACCAGGGTTTCTTCTGTGGACTGACGCACGCCGGGGCGGATTTCTTCCATCACGGTGTTGAGCACGAAGTAACCGGTCAGGCCGATAAACAGCACGTAGACCAGGAAGATCCGGATCCCCAACGGCATCAGCTGTGCCCCGGGCTGTAACTGTAACCGAGGCCACGATGGGTCTGGATCGGTTCGGCATCGGCCTTCACCAGACGCAACTTGGCGCGCACGCTTTTGATATGGCTGTCGATGCTGCGCTCGTAACCGGCATCGGCGGCCACGCCCAGTGCATCGAGTAATTGCTCGCGACTGAAGACGCGCTCGGGTTGTTCCAGCAGGCATTGCAGCAGACGGAATTCGTGCCGGGTGAGGCTCAAGGACTGACTGCGATAGCTGATTTGCACGCGTTCGCTGTCGACACGAAACAGCGCCGATGAGGCTTCGGCCACGGGTCGCGGCGCCATGCGCTTGAGAATCGCCCGCACCCGCGCGGCGACTTCCCGGGGGCTGAACGGTTTGACCACGTAGTCGTCGGCGCCGATTTCCAGGCCCACGACGCGGTCGATTTCCGCATCACGGGCGCTGAGAAAGATCACCGGCACGTCGCTGAAACGCCGCAGTTGCTTGCAGGTCTCGAAGCCGCTGATGTCCGGCAGGCCAATGTCGAGAATGATCAGGTCAGCCGGAGTCTGGCGCTGATGCTCCAGCGCCGCCGCGCCGAGGCTCAACCAAGTGGTGGTGAACCCCTCGCCCTGCAACGCGAATATCAGGGTGTCGGCAATCGCCGCTTCGTCTTCGACAATCAGGATATGAGGCATGGCGTCCGAGCCCGGCAGTTAAGTGGGCGAACGGTGCCCCAAGCCTCTCGTTCCGTCAATCAGCAGTCGGGTTTGTCGGCCGTGAAACGCCGCGCCGGGTTCACCGCTGCGCCGAATTCACGCAAGGCCTTGGCACCGATCAACAGCGGATAGTTGAAGCTGCTGCGGTCGGTGAGGTTGACCTCGACGGTGCGCTTGACGTTACCCAGGCACAGTTCCAGATCAACCACCGGGCGCTTGGTGGGCTCGATGGCTTCCTTGTCATCCTCGTCTTCTTCGGAGCGGGTCTTGATCTTGCTGATCCGCGCGACCTTGTGTTCGTAGACCTTGTTGCTCGCGTCTTTGGTGGCGAGGCGGAAACGTACCCACTCGTCGCCGTCGCGGGTGAAGGTTTCGATGTCCTTGGCCGACAGCGATGCCGTCAGGGCACCGGTGTCCATTTTGGCTTTAAGGACTTCGCCGCCGATTTCCGGCAGCGCAATGTATTCGTAACGCCCGTACAGCGTCGGCTCAGCGGCCAGGACCGGCAGGGACACGAGGGAAAGCAGTGCAAGGAGGGATTTCACGTAATGGGCATCCTTTGGGAATTGGGGCGCAGTGGCCGAATTCTAGACCGCAAACAACAACGATAGTTGGACGACCACCTACCTTTGTGGCGAGGGAGCTTGCTCCCGTTCGGCGGCGAAGCCGTCGTAAATCCATTCATCAACCTGATGTTCCTGACAACCCACTTCACGGAGCCTTTGGGGCCGCTTCGCAGCCCAGCGGGAGCAAGCTCCCTCGCCACAGGGATCTCATCAGGCTGCAAGCATAACGAGGTAAAGGTGAAACATTCGTCACCGCCGATTTGGCCTGCCGCCCGAAGCTGCATATCATGGCGCGCCCAAAAGCTTTCAAGAGTTACTTATGCGCCGCCTGCTCACCGGCTGTTTCGTTACCCTGCTGCTATTGCTCAACACCCTGGTCCTGTTCGGGCCGCTGATGGTGTTTGCCCTGCTCAAACTGATCCTGCCCGGGCGTTTTCGCGACTACGCCTCCTGGGCGGTAATGTGGATCGCCGAAACCTGGGCCGAAATCGACAAGCTGATCTTCAAGTTATGCATCCCGACACAGTGGGACATCCGTGGTGGTGAAGGCCTGCGCGTCGATACCTCATATCTGGTCATCAGCAACCACCAATCCTGGGTCGATATCCCGGCCCTGATCCAGACCCTGAACCGCCGCACGCCGTTCTTCAAGTTCTTCCTCAAGAAAGAACTGATCTGGGTGCCGTTCCTGGGGCTGGCGTGGTGGGCCCTGGATTACCCGTTCATGAAGCGCTACACCAAGGCATTCCTGGCCCAGCACCCAGAGTTGGCCGGCAAGGATCTGGACATCACCAAAGCGGCGTGCGAGTTGTACAAGCGTCAGCCGGTGACCGTGGTCAATTACCTGGAAGGCACCCGATACACCGCAGTGAAAAGCACTCAGCAGCAGTCACCGTTCACCCACCTGCTCAAACCCAAGGCCGGCGGCGTGGCGTTTGTGCTGGCGGCAATGGGCGAACAGCTGGACGCCGTGCTCGATGTGACGGTGGTGTATCCGCAGCAGAAGATTCCGGGGTTCTGGGATTTGATCAGCGGCAACGTGCCGAGGATCATCATCGACATCAAGACCCGCGAACTCGACCCGGCGCTGTGGCAAGGCGATTACGAAAACGACCCGGTGTTTCGTGAAACGGTCCAGAACTGGGTCAACCAGCTCTGGATCGAGAAGGATCAACGCATCGACGAATTACGCGCCGGGCATCGCTAGATCAGCTACCGGCGCCGGCGCCCCAGATCCCGCCCAGGCTTTCCAGCAATGGACCGCCAACGCCCTGATCGCCGAGATATTTAAGGAGTACCGGAGCAAACTGGCCGACCATGCTGCCGTCCATCCCCAGGGCGCCGAACGCGCTGTTCAGGTCGCTGGTGTTCTTCACATTGCCCAGCGCGTTTTCCAGACCGGCCGATTTACCGGACGAACCGAGCAACCCGCTGAGGGCACCCAATTGACCGCCGCCGGACAGTTTGTCCAGACCCGGTACGCTTTTGGCCAGTTGCGAATAGTCGGTGGAGCTCAACTGATTTTTTGCCAGCCCCAGCATCGCCGCAGTGCCACCGACAGCTTGCTCGGGTTTTACGTTCAACTGCGACGTCAGCGCGCCGAGCAGCCCGGCGGTTTCCTGCGTAGGTGCGGCGGCAGTGGCTGCATTACCGCCCTGCATGCTCGAAGCTGCTTTGGTCACATCATCCAGGCTGAAACCGGCGAAGACCGGGCTGGCCGCCAGACTCATCAGCGAAGCCAGTGCAAAACCGCGTGAAATCTTCATCCAGACATCCTCTTGTGCCATAAAAACCGCCCGGCAATGGGTGGCGGAAAAACTGTTCCTTGGACTGGTGACCCTAAGGATTGTTCCCAGCCCAGTGAGCTTGTCGCGGTTTCTGTAGGAGCTGCCGAAGGCTGCGATCTTTTGATCTTGATTGTTGGCGGAACTGAATACGCTGAAGATCAAAAGATCGCAGCCTTCGGCAGCTCCAGGGTCATGCGTTGTGGCCAAGTCCAAAAAGAATGCCTTCGTGCTGCATCCAGTCTGGCCCCACCCGCGTATATCAAGCACGGACAGACATTTCTGGCCGATTCTCCCCACAAGGATCATCACCATGAAACGCACTTCGATCAAAACGCCGTTGATTGCCAGCCTGCTGACCCTGGCTCTTGGCGGCGGATTCGCCCTGAGCACCGTGCAAGCGGCAACCATGAGCCACGACTCGGTCATGGTCGGCGGCCAGAGCATGTTGCCGAGCAAGGACATCATCGACAACGCCGTGAACTCCGCCGACCACACCACCTTGGTCGCCGCCGTGAAAGCCGCAGGCCTGGTGGATACCCTCAAGGGCAAAGGCCCGTTCACCGTGTTCGCTCCGGTCAACTCGGCCTTCGCTGCGCTGCCGGCCGGCACTGTCGATACCCTGCTCAAACCCGCCAACAAAGCGACCCTGACTCACATCCTCACCTACCACGTGGTCGCCGGGAAACTTGACATGATGACTCTGGCCGAGAAGATCAAGGCCGGGGGCGGCAAAGCCGAACTGACCACCGTCGCGGGCGGCAAGCTGTGGGTGATGATGAACGGCCCGCACAACATCACCATCAAGGATGAAAAAGGTGACATCGCCGACATCACCACCTATGACGTGTACCAATCCAACGGCGTGATTCAGGTCATCGACAAAGTGCTGATGCCGAACACCTGAAGGATGCCGCCGACCTTGCGCATCAGGGTCGGCGGTTTGCCGAGGTGACCGCCCGTGAATGGAACAACTGCACAGCGTGAACTAACCTCTGCCTGCAATCGGCTCCTCACGCAGCCCACCTCAATTGCTTGGAGAACTGCCATTCCCAACGCCGACGCCGATCAGCTCAGGCAGCTTCTTGCCCAGTGTTCACTGGGCGACCGCCGCGCTTTCGAGACGCTTTACCGCAGCGTCGGTCCACGGCTGCATGGCGTAGCGCTGCGTTTCATGGGGCGACCGGATCTGGCTGAAGAAGTGCTGCAGGAAAGCTTCGTGCGCATCTGGAACAACGCCTCGCGCTATGAGGCGCATTTGTCGGCGCCGCTGACCTGGATGATCAACATCACCCGTCATCAAGCCATCGACCAGTTGCGCAAACACCGTGACCGGCCATTAAGCGACCTTGAAGAACAGGCGCTGGTGGATGAAAGCCCCTCGGCCCACGATCAACTCAGCAGTGCCCGTGAGGCCAACGCGTTGAACCGGTGCCTGGAAAGACTCGACGGCATGCAGCGCCAATCGATCACCGTGGCTTACTTTCAGGGGCTGTCCTGCTCTGAGCTCGCCGAACACCTGGACGCGCCGCTGGGCTCGGTGAAATCCTGGATCCGCCGCGGTATGGAGCGACTGCGCAGGTGTCTTGAATCATGAACTATCAAACCCCGACCCTGCGCCGCGCCCTCGCTGCTGATTACGCCATTGGCCTGATGCCTTCTGCCGCGCGTCGGCGTTTTGAACAGTTGTTGCTGGAAGACGCAGCGCTTCGCGCGGAACTGGCGCAGTGGCAGGAAAGCCTGGTCAGTTTGACCGAAGCCCTGCCCGAGCAGCCGTTGCCGGATCGGGTGTGGAAAGGCATCACCGCGCGAATCGAACCGCAAGTGCTTCATTTGCCAGAGAAGCGTCCGTTCTGGAACTGGTTGCGGGTGACGGGGGCGGTTTGCTCGCTGGTGATCGCCGTGACCTTGGGCGTGTTCTACAACCGCGACAATGCGCGTTACAGCGCCACACTGCTGACGGCCGAGGCGCAGCCTGCACTGAAGGTTGAGGCGCATAAGGATTATCTGAAGGTCGAGCCGCTGACGCTGGCAGCGGTTGAACCGGGGCGCAGTCTGGAGTTGTGGGCGATTCCGGCGGATGGCAAACCGATTTCCCTCGGTGTGATTCCGGCTGACGGCATGGGTCGTGTAGAGCTGAACGATATGCAGAAGGCGCTGATCGGCAAGCCGATTGCGTTGGCGGTCAGTCTTGAACCGAAGGGTGGTTCGCCGACGGGGCAACCGACCGGGCCAGTTCTGTATCAAGGGGCGTTAGCAATGCTGTGACCAGCGACGACGGCCAGCAACGCTATAGGAACCGCAAGTTTTATTTCAAAACGGCATAACTGACTGTCAGAAGTGACAGTGGCCGCATAAACGGCATCCGCGCAGCATGAACACTTCATTTCATGTAAAGGACTACATCATGCGGATCGCTATGATTGTCATTGTTTTGGCCATTGCCGGTACTTCGAGCGCCGCTCAGGCTGATATCTGTCCTGAGGTCTCCAAAATCAAAAAGACAGATCAAGGTTTTGCGGCAGAGGATGAATCGGGCCGGAAATGGGAAGGAGAGAATCCGACGCTCACAAGCATCGATAAAAATACAACCGTCTTTGAAAGCGCCACGTACGTCACAAAAGACGAGAACGAAAACGGCCCCATCAGCGTGAGTCAGATGAGTTGCCGCTACAAAAATATCGCCTTGGTACTCGACAAGGTGACCGGATGGAAGCCGACCTCTGAAGAGTGGGACAAATCAAATAACTGTACGAAATCCATCAGTGAATGCTCATTCTCTCTGAGCAATTAGTTGAAACCGGCAGCTATAAAAAAGGGCGACATAACTGTCGCCCCTTTTTCCGTCCTGCTCCCAGCTTACGCCGCACTAAACAACTTATGCGGATCGATCACAAACTTCTTCGGCACGCCCGCATCGAACTCGCCGTAACCACGTGGCGCGTCATCCAGGCTGATCACCTCAACACCCACAATGTCGGCAATGTGGATACGGTCCCACATGATCGCCTGCATCAACTGGCGGTTGTACTTCATCACGGGCGTCTGGCCGGTGTGGAAGCTGTGGGATTTGGCCCAGCCCAGACCGAAGCGGATGCTCAGGCTGCCCATCTTCGCGGCTGCGTCGACGGCACCCGGATCTTCAGTCACGTACAGGCCAGGGATACCGATTTTGCCGGCAACCCGAACCACGCCCATCAGCGAGTTGAGCACGGTGGCCGGAGCTTCGTGTTTCACGCCGTCATGGCCGTGACCACGCGCTTCGAAGCCCACGGCGTCGACGGCGCAATCCACTTCAGGCTCGCCCAGCAGTGCAGCGATTTGCTCGTGCAGCGGGGTGTCCAGGGACAGATCGGCGATTTCGAAACCCTGCGCCTTGGCGTGTGCCAGGCGGACGGTGTTGACGTCGCCGATGATCACCACCGCAGCGCCCAACAGGCGAGCGGAAGCGGCAGCGGCCAGACCGACAGGACCGGCACCGGCGATGTACACGGTGCTGCCTGGGCCAACGCCGGCCGTCACTGCGCCGTGGTAACCGGTCGGCAGGATGTCGGAGAGGCAGGTCAGGTCGCGGATTTTTTCCATCGCGCGATCGCGATCAGGCAGTTTCAGCAGGTTGAAGTCGGCGTAAGGCACCATCGCGTATTCGGCCTGGCCGCCGGTCCAGTCGCCCATGTCGACGTAACCGTAAGCACCGCCCGGACGCGCCGGGTTAACGCTGAGGCAGACACCGGTGTGCATTTCCTTGCAGGAACGGCAGCGCCCGCAAGCAACGTTGAACGGCACCGACACCAGGTCGCCGATCTGCAGGTTCTCGACGTCGCTGCCTTTTTCAATGACTTCGCCGGTGATTTCGTGGCCCAGCACCAGACCGGTCTGAGCGGTGGTACGGCCGCGCACCATGTGCTGGTCGGAACCACAGATGTTGGTGGAAACCACACGCAGGATGACGGCGTGGTTAATCTTCCTGCCGCGCGGGTCCTGCATTTTCGGATAGTCGATTTTCTGTATTTCGACTTTGCCATTGCCGAGATACACCACACCACGATTGCCAGACATGCTTTCACCTCGCTGTTGTTTTTATGTAGCGGTCGCGTCGCCATGGTGCGGCGGCGCGTTGATTGCTCGGGTTATTGCCTGTGTCTTTTGTGTTGTTTGTTCGGGCCTCTTCGCGAGCAAGCCCGCTCCCACATTTGATCTTCGGTGTGACGGAGATCTGTCTACTCATGCAGATCCCCTGTGGGAGCGGGCTTGCTCGCGAATGGGCTGCGAAGCGGCCCCAAAAATCTAGAGAACGACGGTGCGATTGGCGTTGAGAAATACCCGTCGCTCAATGTGATAACCCACCGCCCGCGCCAACGTCAGCCCTTCGATATCCCGCCCCTTGGCGATCAGATCTTCGGGGTAGTGACTATGGTCCACGGCCTCGACGCCCTGGGCGATGATCGGGCCTTCGTCCAGGTCGTTGTTGATGTAGTGCGCCGTGGCGCCGACCAGTTTCACGCCCTTGTTATAGGCCTGGTGATAGGGCTTGGCACCCTTGAAACCCGGCAGCAGGGAGTGATGGATGTTGATCGCCTTGCCGTCGAGTTTGCGGCACAGCTCGGGCGACAGGACTTGCATGTAGCGGGCAAGGATCACCAGTTCGGCGCCGGACTCTTCGATCACTTGCCAAACCTGACGCTCTTGCGACGGCTTGTCGTTCGGGTCCAGCGGGAAATGGTAGTACGGAATCTGGTGCCAGTCGGCCAACGGCTTGAGGTCCGGGTGGTTGGAGACCACGGCGGCCACGTCCATAGACAACTGGCCGATGCGCTGGCGGTAGAGCAAATCGTTGAGGCAGTGATCGGCCTTGGACACCATGATCACCACTTTTGGCCGATAGTTCGGCGGTGTCAGTTCGAAGATCATGCCGAAGGCTTGGCCGCGTTCTTCCAATCCAGCGCGGAAGGCTTGTTCGTCGAAGCCGTCGGGCTGGCGGAACTCCACGCGAATGAAGAAACGGCCCGAGAGCCGATCATCAAAGGAATGGTGCTCGGTGACGTAGCAGCCCTGCTCGAACAGAAAGCGGGTCACCGCGTCCACGGTGCCGAGGACGCTTGGGCAGTCGGCGGTCAGAATCCATGTGTCTGGGGCGCGGCTCATAGTGCGGTGACTCCTGCTGCAAATTGGGTGGTCACAGAGGACCCTGTGGCGAGGGGATTTATCCCCGTTGGGCCGCGAAGCGGCCCCAAAATCAGCAACCGCATTCCTTCATAAAGAATACGGGTTCAGGTTTTACGACTGCTTCGCAGCCGAACGGAGATAAATCCCCTCGCCACAAAAGCAGTCTTGACACACCACTGAGTCAGGCCTGGACGCTAAGCCCGTATTCAGCCGCAGCATCCTGCAACCACAACCACCAGTAATCCGAGAAGCTGCGGCGGATCAGCAGTTCCCAAGTGTCTTCAGCGGTATGGCGGATCACCAGTTGCGACTTGGCGAACACGGTGCCGACGGCCTTGCCCACCGGAAAACTGTTCGGGTGCACGTCGTAGCTGGTGGATTTCATCAGCACCTGGCGCACGTTCGGGCCGCTCAGTTCGAGGAGCTGCTGGCCGCCGCTGACGTTGGTAATCGCAATGTGCAGATCACCCAGCGCTTCGCGCAGTTTCTGCTCGGCGGCGAATTCTTCACCGGTTGGCACGATCAGCAGCCATTCATCCGGCCCAATCCATTGCAGGCTGGTTTCGCCTTTGACGACGACGGTCAGCGCAGCTGGCAGTTCGATGCCGAGGGCCTTGTGCACGCCAGCGGCGAACGCAGCATCGTGGCCATCACCACGAATGGTCAGGTGGCCGAGGAGTTTTTTCTCACGCACGATCACGCCGGCGCTTTTGCGGCCCTTGCCCACCAGGCTGGCGAGGTCGGCATGATGCAGCGACGACTCGGCCTTGGCTCCGGTGGTTGGGCGTTGTTGGTATACATTGGCTACGGTCATAAAGCACCTTTCCTGAATTCTGTTGGTTCCTGTGGTGGCTGGACTGCCGTCATCGCCAGCAGGCTAGCTCCCACATTCAACCGCGTTCCCCTGTGGGAGCTAGCCTGCTGGCGATTGGTAGCCCGCCCACAGATCTCGAGGCCATCAAATGTTCTGGCGATCACCCTTTGGATCGAAGAACACCGAAGAAACGATTTCCGCCTCGATCACGCTGCCGTCAGCCAGCGGCGCGAACACACGCTCACCAATACGCTTCAAACCGCCCTTCACCACGCCCATGGCAAACGAATAGCCCAGGGAGTTGTGCAGGTAGCTGGAAGTGACGTGACCGACCATCGTCATCGGGATCGTCTGCTTGGTGTTGAACACCAGTTGCGCACCTTCCGGCAGCCATTTGGTCGGATCGATCGGCTTCAGGCCCACCAGCTGTTTGCGTTGATCACGCACGCAGTCTTCGCGGTTCATGCCACGCTGGCCGATCCACGAGAACGGTTTGGTGCGACCGACACACCAGCCCATGTTCAGGTCGTCCGGGGTCATCGAGCCGTCGGTGTCTTGACCGACGATGATGAAGCCCTTCTCGGCCCGCAGGATGTGCATGGTTTCGGTGCCATATGGCGTCAGGTTGTATTGCTTGCCAGCCTCGACGATTTTTTCCAGCACACCCATCGCGTAGTCGGCTTGCACGTTGACTTCATACGACAGCTCACCGGTAAACGAAATCCGGAATACCCGCGCCGGCACACCGCCGACCAGGCCTTCTTTCCAGGTCATGAACGGGAAGGCTTCGTTGGTCAGATCAATGTCGGTGACCTGGCTGAGCAGCTTGCGGCTGTTCGGCCCGGACAGGGTCATGGTTGCCCAGTGATCCGTCACGGAAGTGAAGTACACCTTCAGGTCTGGCCATTCGGTCTGGTGGTAGATTTCCAGCCATTGCAGCACGCGTGCAGCGCCGCCGGTGGTGGTGGTCATCACGAAGTGGTTGTCGGCGAGGCAAGCGGTGACGCCGTCGTCGAACACCATGCCGTCTTCTTTGCACATCAGGCCGTAACGCGCCTTGCCCACGTCGAGCTTGGTCCAGGCGTTGGTGTAGATGCGGTTCAGGAACTCACGGGAGTCCGGGCCCTGGATGTCGATCTTGCCCAGGGTCGAGGCGTCCAGCAGGCCAACGCTGTCGCGCACGGCTTTGCATTCGCGTTTCACGGCGGCATGAATGTCTTCACCGTTTTTCGGGAAGTACCAAGGACGCTTCCACTGACCGACGTCTTCAAACTCGGCGCCGTTCTTCACGTGCCAGTGATGCAGCGCGGTGTGACGGACAGGTTCGAAGATGTGCCCACAGTGACGGCCGGCCACGGCGCCGAAAGTCACCGGCGTGTAGTTCGGACGGAACATGGTGGTGCCCATCTGCGGGATGGTCACGTTCAGCGAACGGGCGGCAATGGCCAAGCCGTTGACGTTGCCGAGCTTGCCCTGGTCCGTACCAAAGCCCAGTGCGGTGTAACGTTTGACGTGCTCGACCGACTCGAAACCTTCGCGGGTGGCCAGTTCGATGGCGGCCGCAGTGACGTCGTTTTGCAGGTCTACGAATTGCTTCGGTCCGCGTGAGGTGCCTTTTTCGTGCGGCACCTGGAACAGCGCCAGGGTTGGCTCTTCGAGACGGCTCAGGGCTTTCGGCAAGGTGCCTTCGACCACGCTGAAACCGGCTTCGCTGGCCGCGCGAGCGCCGCCTTCAAAACCATCGGCCAGGGAATCACCGAGGCCATAGACGCCGTTGATGCCACCGACGCACACGCGTTTCTGCGGTGCTTCGCCCGGTACGAAACCGAGAATGTCTTCACGCCAGGTCGGCTTGCCGCCCAAGTGCGAAGCCAGGTGAACCACCGGGCTGTAACCGCCGGAGGTCGCGACCAGGTCGCAATCGAGCCACTCGCCAGGACTGGTCACGGCGTGGGCTTTGACATCGATCGCAGCGATGCGAGCAGCAGTAACGTGCTTGCTGCCACGGGCTTCGATCACGGCACTGCCGGTCAGGATGCGGATGCCTTTAGCGCGGGCTTCTTCCACCAGCGCACCACGCGGATTGCTGCGGGCATCGGCGATGGCGACGACTTGCAGGCTGGCGTCGAGCCAATCCAGGGCCACGCGGTAGGCGTGATCGTTGTTGGTCGACAGCACCAGTTTCTTGCCCGGGGCCACGCCGTAACGGCGCACGTAAGTCGACACAGCGCCGGCGAGCATGTTGCCCGGCACGTCGTTGTTGCCGTAAACCAATGGACGCTCGCAAGCGCCAGTCGCCAGCACCACACGTTTGGCGCGAACCCGGTGGATGCGCTGACGGACCTGGCCAATCGGGGCGCGGTCGCCGAGGTGATCGGTCAGACGCTCGTGGATGGTCAGGAAGTTATGGTCGTGGTAACCGTTGACCGTGGCGCGCGGCAACAGCAGCACGTCCGGAGTGTCTTTGAGCTCGGCGATGACGCTGGCCACCCACTCGCTGGCAGGCTTGCCGTCGAGGCTTTCGCGGGAGTCGAGCAGGCTGCCGCCGAACTCTTCTTGCTCATCAGCCAGGATTACGCGAGCACCGCTACGAGCGGCTGCCAGTGCAGCGGCCAGGCCAGCAGGGCCACCGCCGACGATCAGCACGTCGCAGTGCTGGTTCATGTAGTCGTAGGTGTCCGGATCGTTCTCGGTCGGCGAGCGGCCAAGACCGGCGGCCTTACGAATGTACTTCTCGTAAGTCATCCAGAACGATTGCGGGTACATGAAGGTTTTGTAGTAGAAGCCCGGCGGCATCAGCTTGCCGCCGACCTTGCCGAGAATCCCCATCATGTCGTTGTTCACGCTCGGCCAGCCGTTGGTGCTGGTGGCGACCAGGCCTTGATAGAGCGCTTGTTGCGTGGCGCGTACGTTCGGGATTTGCGTGGCTTCAGTCGCGCCGATCTGCAGCACGGCGTTCGGCTCTTCGGCGCCAGCAGCAAAGATGCCGCGCGGACGGGAATACTTGAAGCTGCGACCAATGATATCCACACCGTTGGCCAGCAAGGCCGCGGCCAGCGAATCGCCTTCAAAGCCTTTGTAAGTCTGGCCGTTGAAGGTGAAGCTCAGCACTTTGTTGCGGTCGATCCGTCCGCCGTTGGACAGGCGATTGATCTGGCTCATACCTTCTCTCCCAGAGCCGTGGCGGCCGCTTTCGGGCTATCGGTCTTGTCGGTGAATTGTGGCTTGGTGCCGATCTTGTAGGTCTCGAGAATCTCGTAGGTCACGGTGTCACGGGTGGCGTTGAAGTACTGACGGCAACCGGCGACGTGATCCCACAGCTCGTGGTGCAGACCGCGAGGGTTATCGCGGAAGAACATGTAGTCGCCCCACTCCTCGTCGGTGCAGGTGTTCGGATCCAGTGGACGCGGGATGTGCGCCTGGCCGGATGCGTGGAATTCCTCTTCGGAGCGCAGTTCGCCGCAGTGAGGACAGAAGATATGCAACATGGGGATTTCTCCTGTTAGTGGGCAACCGCAGCAGCGCCGTGTTCATCGATCAACGCACCGTTGTGGAAACGGTCGATGGAGAAAGGTGCAGCCAATGGGTGCATTTCACCCTTGGCCAGACTCGCGGCAAACACGTTGCCCGAGCCAGGTGTGGCCTTGAAGCCACCGGTGCCCCAACCGCAGTTGAAGAACATGTTCGGGACCGGGGTTTTCGAAATGATCGGGCACGCATCCGGCGTGGTGTCGACGATGCCGCCCCACTGACGGTTCATGCGCACGCGGGACAACACAGGGAACATCTCGACGATGGCCTGAATGGTGTGCTCGATCACCGGGTACGAACCGCGCTGGCCGTAGCCGTTGTAGCCGTCGATACCGGCGCCGATCACCAGGTCGCCCTTGTCGGACTGGCTGATGTAACCGTGTACGGCGTTGGACATGATCACGCTGTCGATAATCGGTTTGATCGGCTCGGACACCAGCGCTTGCAGCGGGTGGGATTCGATCGGCAGACGGAAACCGGCGAGTTTGGCCATGTGCCCGGAGTTACCGGCGGTCACTACACCGACGCGTTTGGCGCCGATGAAGCCTTTGTTGGTTTCAACACCGATGCACACGCCGTTTTCCTTGCGGAAGCCGATCACTTCGGTCTGCTGGATCAAGTCCACGCCCAGGGCGTCGGCGGCACGGGCAAAGCCCCACGCCACGGCATCGTGACGGGCCACGCCGCCGCGACGCTGGACGGTTGCGCCCATCACCGGGTAGCGCGTGTTCTTGGAGCAGTCGAGGTACGGAATCTCGTCGGCCACTTGCTTGGCATCGAGCAGTTCGCCGTCCACGCCGTTGAGGCGGTTGGCGCTGACCCGACGTTCGGAATCACGAATGTCCTGCAAGGTGTGACACAGGTTGTAAACGCCGCGCTGGGAGAACATCACGTTGTAGTTCAGGTCCTGAGACAGGCCTTCCCACAATTTCATCGCGTGTTCGTACAGGTGCGCCGACTCGTCCCACAGGTAGTTGGAGCGAACGATGGTGGTGTTGCGCGCGGTGTTACCGCCGCCCAGCCAGCCTTTCTCGACCACGGCCACGTTGGTGATGCCGTGCTCTTTGGCCAGGTAGTAGGCGGTCGCCAGACCATGCCCGCCACCGCCGACGATGACTACGTCATAGACCTTTTTAGGGGTCGGCGTGCGCCACATTTTCTGCCAGTTTTCGTGATGGCTGAGGGAGTGTTTGAAGAGGCCGAAGCCCGAGTAGCGTTGCATAGTCATTTACTCCAAAACCGCGCTCAGCGATAAACCGGGAAGTCCGCGCACAGGGCCGACACTTGCTGCGCAACATTGGCCTCGACATCGGCATCGCCGAGGTTGTCGAGGATGTCGCAGATCCAGCCGGCCAGCGTGACGCACTGGGTCACCTTGAAGCCGCGCGTGGTCACCGCCGGGGTGCCGATGCGCAGGCCGGAGGTCACGAACGGCGACTGTGGATCGTTCGGCACGGCGTTCTTGTTCACGGTGATGTGGGCGCGACCGAGTGCTGCATCCGCCTCTTTGCCGGTGAGGCCCTGACGGATCAGGCTGACCAGGAACAGGTGGTTATCGGTGCCGCCGGACACTACATCGTAGCCGCGTTTGATAAATACGCCGGCCATGGCCTGGGCGTTATCGATCACTTGTTGTTGGTAAGCCTTGAAACCTGGCTCCAGCGCTTCCTTGAAGCACACCGCTTTACCGGCGATGACGTGCATCAGCGGGCCGCCCTGGGCACCCGGGAACACCGCGGCGTTGAGCTTTTTCTCGATTTCTTCGTTGGCCTTGGCCAGGATCAGGCCACCACGTGGACCGCGCAGGGTCTTGTGGGTGGTGGTGGTGACCACGTCGGCGTACGGCAGCGGGTTCGGGTACAGGCCGGCAGCGACCAGACCGGCAACGTGAGCCATGTCGACGAACAGCAGCGCACCGACCTTGTCGGCGATCTGACGGAAACGTGGGAAGTCGAGGGTCTTGGAGTAAGCCGAGAACCCGGCAACGATCATCTTGGGTTTGCATTCGACGGCCAAACGCTCGACTTCGTCGTAGTCGATCAGCCCGGTTTTGGTGTCGATCCCGTACTGCACGGCGTTGTACAGCTTGCCCGAGGACGACACTTTGGCGCCGTGGGTCAGGTGACCACCGTGAGCCAAGCTCATGCCGAGAATGGTGTCGCCAGGCTGGATCAGGGCCAGATACACAGCGCTGTTGGCCGAGGAGCCGGAGTGCGGCTGCACGTTGGCGTAGTCGGCACCGAACAGTTGCTTGGCGCGTTCGATGGCCAGTGCTTCAACTTTATCGACGTGCTCGCAACCACCGTAGTAGCGCTTGCCCGGATAGCCTTCGGCGTATTTGTTGGTCAGGCCGCTGCCTTGCGCTTCCATGACGCGTTTGCTGGTGTAGTTCTCTGACGCGATCAGCTCGATGTGATCTTCCTGGCGTTGCTCCTCGGCATTCATCGCCGCCAGCAGTGCATCGTCGTAACCCTTGATCTGGTCTTGCTTGCTGAACATCGCGTCTCTCCCAGCGGCATCTATGCGCCATTCGTCTCGGTAAGGCACCGGTGTTTCGACAGTGCCCTTTGATGCGATGGTATGACCGGCGCAGACAGGCCAAATGCCTACGGACGCCACGCAAAGGTGCGTTTACGACATGGGCTGAAATGGCATGCCCAACACACTCCTCAAATCAGCACAGAACCCTGTGGGAGCGGGCTTGCTCGCGAATGCAGTGTGTCAGCCACCGTTGATGTCGACTGGCCTGACGCATTCGCGAGCAAGCCCGCTCCCACAGGGGTTAGGTGGCGATCTGGCGGGCGAGTAACAAAATCAAGAAATGCAGTGGATAGAGCGCATATGCCCAGCGACGCATCGGCGGCGGTTTGAGTCGGCCGGCGTGGCGCAGTAAAAGCACACCGGCCAATGGCGCAATCAGACAAGCGGCAATGCCGAGGACTGATGCACGGTTACCGATCCGCGCGGAGTAAAACAACACCTCCCATTGATTCGCCGCCAGGCACACCAGCCCCGGCAACAGGCTGAAATACCAGGGCCGCCTGATCACCAGCAACATCGCCAGCGGCAGCAGGACGCCGAAGAAACCAAACATCAGCCACTGCGCGAATAGTGCCGCCAGCGTCAGGGCGCCGACCGCGAGCAGTCGCGATTGCAGGCTTCGATCCTGCCAGCCACGGGCCACCAGCAACCCCAGCGCCAACGTAGGCAACACGTTCAACGTGTCGGGATCAGGAATGAACATTCGATACGGAATTTCGCTGAGGGCGCTGAACAACAGCAACCAGCCCAGGTATCGCCACTGGCCGTCGGTCGTCACTGTCCGGGTGCGTGACAGGTTGGCCGCCATCGCCAGGCAGAACCACGCAAACGCCAGTCGTCCCGGCACATACAGCAGATCAACGGAGTAACCGACATATCGCAGGTGATCGAACACCATGCTCAATAGCGCCAGCCACTTGAGCAGATCCAGTGCCCCATCCCTTTGCGTCATGTGCATAATTGCCCGTCGTCTTTGTATTTTTCTGTCCGACACAGCGCGTGTGCTCACCGGATGATCTTCGGTACAGTGCGCACCATCATTGACCACGAGGCGCTTCACCATAAGCGTCTCGACCACGGAAAGCAGGGCCATGACCGATAAGAGCCAACAATTCGCCAGCGACAACTATTCCGGTATCTGCCCTGAAGCCTGGGCGGCCATGGAACAGGCCAACCACGGCCACCAACGCGCTTACGGCGACGATGAATGGACCGCTCGCGCGTCCGATGATTTCCGCAAACTGTTCGAAACAGACTGCGAAGTGTTTTTCGCCTTCAACGGTACCGCGGCCAACTCGCTGGCCCTGTCGTCGCTGTGCCAGAGTTACCACAGCGTGATCTGCTCGGAAACCGCCCACGTCGAAACCGACGAGTGCGGCGCCCCGGAATTCTTCTCCAACGGTTCCAAGCTGCTGATTGCCCGCACCGAAAACGGCAAGCTGACCCCGGAATCGATCCGCGAAATCGCGCTCAAGCGCCAGGACATCCACTACCCGAAACCGCGCGTCGTGACCCTGACCCAGGCCACCGAAGTCGGCAGCGTCTACACCCCGGAAGAAATCCGCGCCATCAGCGCCACCTGCAAAGAGCTGGGCCTGAACCTGCACATGGACGGCGCGCGCTTTTCCAACGCCTGCGCGTTCCTCGGCTGCTCCCCGGCGGACCTGACCTGGAAGGCCGGCGTCGACGTGCTGTGCTTCGGCGGCACGAAAAACGGCATGGCGGTGGGGGAAGCGATTCTGTTCTTCAACCACAAACTGGCCGAAGACTTCGACTACCGCTGCAAACAGGCCGGGCAACTCGCCTCGAAAATGCGCTTCCTCTCGGCCCCATGGGTCGGGATCCTGGAAAACGACGCCTGGCTCAAATACGCCAAACACGCCAACCATTGCGCGCAACTGCTGGCAGAGTTGGTCAGCGACATCCCCGGCGTGGAACTGATGTTCCCGGTGCAGGCCAACGGCGTGTTCCTGCAACTGTCGGAACCGGCCATCGCCGCACTCACCGCCAAGGGCTGGCGCTTCTACACCTTCATCGGCAACGGCGGCGCACGCTTCATGTGCTCGTGGGACACCGAAGAAGAGCGCGTGCGCGAACTCGCGGCGGATATCCGCGAAGTCATGTCCGCCTGATCCCTTCGAGCAACAACCCGATCTCCTGTGGCGAGGGAGCTTGCTCCCGTCCGGCTGCGAAGCAGTCGTAAAACCAGCCAATGCGGTCTGCCTGACAGACCGCATATTCAGGTTTTGGGGCCGCTTCGCAGCCCAGCGGGAGCAAGCTCCCTCGCCACAAAAGCTCACTCACCACTCACCACAGCGTCTTGGTCTACATTGTCCTGCGAACCACTCGATTCGCTCAGACAATAACAATCAGGAGCTTACGCATGTCATTACAAGGCAAAACCCTGTTCATCACCGGCGCCAGCCGTGGCATCGGCCGCGAGATCGCGCTGCGGGCCGCGCGGGACGGGGCCAATATTGTGATTGCCGCCAAAAGCGCCGAGCCCCATCCCAAGTTGCCGGGGACGATTTTCAGCGTGGCGCAGGAAGTTGAAGCCGCGGGTGGCAAGGCCCTGGCTTTGCAGGTGGATGTACGCGACGAGGTCGCGGTGCGTGAAGCCTTGGCCCAGGCCAACGAACATTTCGGCGCTATCGATGCGCTGATCAACAATGCCGGGGCGATCAAGTTGACCGGGGTGCAACACATCGAGCTCAAACGCTTCGACCTGATGCACCAGATCAACACCCGCGCCGTGTTGCTCTGCAGCCAGGCCGCGCTGCCTTACCTGAAAAAGAGCAGCGGCCACATCCTTAACCTGTCGCCGCCGTTGAACCTGGCGACAAAGTGGTTCGCGCAATACAGCCCCTACACCGTGACCAAGTACGGCATGAGCATGTTGACGCTGGGCATGAGCGAGGAATTCAGGAACTACGGGATCAGCGTCAACTCGTTGTGGCCGCAGACGATGATTGCCACCGCCGCCATCGAGTTTCAGCTGGGGTCGCGGGAATCCTTCAAACACGCACGAACGCCGGCGATCATGGCGGATGCCGCCCACGTGATTCTGGACAGCAGCGGGCGCAGCATCACCGGGCGGTTACTGATTGATGAGGACATCCTGCGGGAAATCGGTGTGACCGAGTTCGAGCATTACCGCTTCGAACCCGGTTCCAACGACAAGCTGATGCCAGACCTGTTTGTCGACTGAAAGCACCGGCCCTGTGGGAGCGGGCTTGCTCGCGAAAGCGGTGTGCCATTCAACGATGATGTTGACTGAACCACCGCTTTCGCGAGCAAGCCCGCTCCCACAAGGGATGGGTGCTACTTAGAATTCGATGCGCACGTCGCCCTTCGGCACGCTGCAGCACGACAGGATGTAGCCCTCGGCTTCGTCTTCCTCGGTAATCCCGCCGTTGTGGTCCATCTCGACCTCGCCGCCCAACTTCAGCACCTTGCATGTGCCGCAGATGCCCATGCCGCAGGCCTTCGGAATCAGCAGGCCGAGTTTGGCAGCCGCCGCATGCACGGTTTCACCCGGGGTCACGCGAATGCTTTTGCCGGAGGAGATGAATTCGACTTGATGCAGGTCCGCCAGATCGACTTCCGGCGCGTCGGCGGCGATTTCGGCCTGTTCCACCGCATCGGCACGGGCTTCCGGTGGCGTGGCGCCGAAGGATTCCTCGTGATAACGCGACATGTCGAAGCCAACCGCTTCGAGCATGCGCTTGACCGCGTTCATGTACGGCGTCGGGCCGCAGCAGAACACTTCGCGCTCCATGAAGTCCGGGGCCATCAGTTCGAGCATCTTGTGGTTCAGGTAACCGCGATAACCGGCCCACGGTTCACCCAGTCCATGCTTTTCGCAGATCAGGTGCAGGCTGAAGTTATCGATCCGCGACGCCATGTGTTCCAGCTCGCGGTGGTAAATGATGTCCTTGGGCGAGCGGGCGCTGTGGATAAACACCATGTCGACGTTGCCGTTGGTGTCGTAGTACCAGCGCGCCATGGACATGACTGGCGTGATACCGACACCGCCGCTCAGGTACAACACCTTCGGCGCGGTGAAGTCCATGGCGTTGAACAGCCCGACCGGACCGTGCACGGCCAACTCCTGACCTTCATGCAGGGTGTCGTGCAGCCAGTTCGACACTTTGCCGCCCGGCACGCGCTTGATGGTCACGGAAAAGCTGTACGGCACCGATGGCGAGCTGGAAATGGTGTAGGAGCGCATGATCGGCACGCCTTCGATTTCCAGCTCCAGGGTGACGAACTGCCCCGGTTTGAAGAAGAACAGGATCGGCTGGTCGGCCATAAAGCAGAAGGTGCGCACATCCCAGGTTTCCTGGATGACTTTGACGCAACGGACGATGTGTCGACCGTTGGCCCAGGTCTGGGTGGTTACCGGATTCAGGAAGCTGTTGGACATGCTGTTCTCCACCGCCGATGGTCGGCCTTATGTTGACGATTCTGCGTAACGCGCGGACCACCCATTTACCTATCTGCGACATTCACATACTTATCGCGACCAGCCCCCAACTACCGGGGGTTACGCGTCGGGAACAGAGTGGGCCATGTCGCTCATGGATAAGGTTCCGGCCAACAGCGGCCCCACACTCGCCCCATACCAAGACACAACCTTTACACCTTGCTTTACACCTTGCGTAGCAAACCTGATTAGCCACTTTTCGCCGGCCACACAGAATGGCCTTGAGGATCAAATCGATGGACGTCACCGCAAAAATCAGCCTGGGCGATCCGCTGGAACCCGCACGCAAGGCCACCGCGCAGATGCTGCAAGAGCGCGAGCGCACTTTCTCGCTGCCGCAGCCGTTTTACTCTGACGAGCGGCTGTTTGAAATCGACATGCAGGAAATCTTCCAGAAAGAGTGGTTGATCGCCGGCATGGCCTGCGAAATCCCGACCAAGGGCAACTACCTGACCCTGCAAGTCGGCAAGAACCCGATCATCGTGATTCGCGGCGCCGAAGGCGTGATCCATGCGTTCCACAACGTCTGCCGGCACCGTGGTTCGCGTCTGTGCACCAGTGAAAAAGGCAAGGTCGCCAAACTGGTCTGCCATTACCACCAGTGGACTTACGAACTGGACGGTCGCCTGCTGTTCGCCGGCACCGAAATGGGCGCCGACTTCGACATGAAGCAGTACGGCCTCAAACCGGTGAACGTGAAGACCGCCGGCGGTTACATCTTCATCAGCCTGTCGGAGAACCCGCCAGCGATTGATGACTTCCTGTCGACGCTGAACCATTACATGGAACCGTATGACATGGAGAACACCAAGGTGGCGATTACCACCACCTTGATGGAAAAGGCCAACTGGAAACTGGTGCTGGAAAACAACCGCGAGTGCTACCACTGCAACGCGTCGCACCCGGAACTGCTGAAAACCCTGCTGGAATGGGACGACGTCACCGACCCGCGTGCCGACCAGGCCTTCAAGGACCACGTCGCCGCCTCCGCCGCGGCCTGGGAAGCCGAGAAGATTCCTTACGCCCACGCCAGCTTCGGCCTGCGTAACCGCATCGTGCGCATGCCGCTGCTCAAGGGCACCGTGTCGATGACCCTGGACGGCAAACAGGGCTGCGCCAAACTCATGGGCCGCATCAAGAACCCGGACCTGGGCTCGATGCGCATCCTGCACCTGCCGCACTCGTGGAACCACTGCATGGGCGATCACATCATTGTCTTCACGGTGTGGCCGATCAGCGCTCAGGAAACCATGGTCACCACCAAGTGGATCGTCCACAAGGACGCGGTTGAAGGTGTGGACTACGACGTGGAGCGTATGCGCCAGGTCTGGGATGCGACCAACGACCAGGACCGTCGCCTGGCCGAAGAGAACCAGCGCGGGATCAACTCCACGGCCTACCAGCCTGGCCCTTATTCCAAGACCTATGAGTTTGGTGTGGTGAACTTTGTGGACTGGTACAGCGAGCGGTTGCTGAACAACCTTGGGGCTGAGCCTGCGGCTTACCTTAAAGGGGTTCCGGTTCAGGGCTGACCACACGGCACCCGAGACGAAAAAAACCGCGAGCGTCCTCGCGGTTTTTTTGTGTCTCACGGTATCGCTACCAGTTCCAGGATTTGATAATCCTCTGCGCCACCGAAAAGATGCTGTTTATATCGGAAGCACTGGGCGGCTGTTTATAGTCGGGATTGATTTTTCGTTGCAGCTCATCATATAAGCCATCAATCTTTTCATCGGTTCTCCTTTTATCGCGCTGACGAAGAACATTGAGCCTTTCTTTATTATCCTCAAGCGCTCTATTTTCTTCGAAGTTAAATGCACGACACCACTCACCCTCAAGTGGATCGATAAAAGGAGGCGGACCAACAGGTTTATTCATCGCTCACCCCACTTCAATAATGCGATGTCAGGAAAACCAGCCACTGATCCAACTGACGACAGAGTTAAAAGTGCTGCTGATCTTCTCCCATACATTCTTAAGCCAATTCAGGATGTTTTTGCCAACTTCAATAAAGAAGTTACCAATTTTGTCCAGCACCGCATTAAACAAACCTCCAAACGTATCCATAAATCCGACAACGGCGTCACCACTGGCGGGAAAC
The DNA here is from genome assembly GCF_059695705.1 of Pseudomonas sp. LBUM1669. NCBI lineage: Bacteria > Pseudomonadati > Pseudomonadota > Gammaproteobacteria > Pseudomonadales > Pseudomonadaceae > Pseudomonas > Pseudomonas sp. LBUM1669. The sequence continues at coordinate 5,874,448 of NZ_CP166784.1, forward strand.
TTCTTCACTTGCTCGATCGCCTCGTCGTAGATTTTATCGATACGTTTTGCAGCGGCATCCTTATCCCGATTGCGCAACTCATCGAGTTTGTTCTGATATGGGGTCGTATCGGTGGAGCCCGAACTTTCGAATGTCTCGGTCGCCTTGGTCAGCTCCGACTGGGATTGGTTAGACTGTTCATCCCCTACTTCCCGGGCCTTGGGCTCAAGATACTTAACCGCCGGATCGTTGGAGCTTTTGTTTACGTAGAGACTGCGAAGGTGGATCTGCTGCAAGCGTGGCGAGGCCATAAGTACGCCTCGCGCTTCACCGGCGGCGGATTTTTTGGCATGAACCCGCATTTCATTAAGCAGTTCGACATACGCTTCTTTGGACGGAGCAACGGCGGCATCAGCGACCGATTTGACTTTTGACTTGGCAGCTTCAGACATTTTAGAACTCCTTGTAAGTGTGTGTTAAATGCACTGGTGTTGTGCCCCGTAGACGAGGGCCGGCCAACCTGACCGGCGCCGCTCATCGCTACTCTAAAGCCCGCTCATTAAACTACCTGCCAGGCTCGATAAACCTAAGGCATAAACAATGACCCGAACGTAATCGTCCTGACGAATACGCGGTACAGCGCCATTACAATCGTCGCTAATGAGAAGAGAAATTCAGGCGGAAAACATCTGTCGAATCGTGAGCGCGAAAACAATCCATTGCACGGCTCCTGCGAAGAGGATTGAAGAGAAAAAATGTTGAACGACCCTGTTCATTTCATCGCGTGAAGGAGATTAAAGTCCCAGAGGTAAAACCTGTCAAACAGACCGATATACCCATAGGAACCTGAATGTATTTAAATTGGATATATGATAAAACATCGATGAAACCTTGTTAGCGTGCCAAGCGCTCAAAGCCCAACCCGCCCCTCAAAGCCGTAGCCTGTACAAAAAACAATCGCTTGCCTTGGCGCCCAAAGTGAGCCTGGCTTGCAGCGTTCCGCGAACAACTTATCCACACCTCAACCCACAGCAAATGTGGGCAACTCGGCTCGCCAAGCAAAAACCCACTATGGAAAGTGAAGAAAATCCGTGACTTATCCAGAAGCATGGATTTCGTCAGCGATTGGTTGTTTTTTGACCAAGCGCTCGTAAGGCACGAATTACGTGGCTTACAGAGGATGGTAAACACCTTATCCACAGAAGCGCCAACAGACTTTGGGGGCAACTTCAGCGACTCTGTGGAAAACCCCTGAAAACCGCGATTCTCCGGGGTTTTCGAGGGGTTTGTCGCGCCAAAACGGTGATTTGATCGTTTTTTAACCACCCACCTGATAAGCCCGATATACAAGGCCTGCAGCGGACAGCGAACATCTTATCCACAGATGCGCTAACAGAGATTGGGGGCAAGTATTGGCCCGCGTGCAAAGTTATCCTCTAAAAAAAGTGAGAAAAAACCGCGAGTTAGCCTGGTTGTTTTTTGTACGAAGGGTTGCAGGGCTTGATTTGTATGGGGTGCAGAGAGAGGTGAACATGTTATCCACAGAAGCGCTAACAGGGATTGTGGGTAACCTTGGGTTTTGTGTATGGCTTGGAAACGCCATCCTCAACCTCACGCATTTTTCATGGCCGGTACATCAGGTAAGCCTCACCCGTGACACGAATCATCGGATGGGGCGTGATCTGGCAGGTGTCGACAATACGGAAGCCGTGTCGCTCGTAAAACCGGCGAGCGCCGGTGTTGGCGGCGTAGTCGATCAGGCTCAAGCCATTGAGCCCCAGCTGGCTGGCTCGGTCGTAAGCGTAGGCGAGGAATTGCTTGCCCAGGCCCCGGTTTCGCCAGCCTTCATGCAGCGCCAAGCTGGAGATGTAGAGGGTGTCGGGGATTTCCATCTTCGCGTAAGGCGCCAGGACCGGATCGGTCGTCGGCTCTGCCAACGGATCGTGACGCATCACGTAGCTGTGCATCATGCCGATGACGTTGCCCTCGGACTCGGCAATGAGGCAGTTCTGCCAGGAGAAATCCACGTCGTCGCGGGCGTAACGAATGGCGCCGACGTCCAGCAAATCCTGACCGGGCTGCGCCAGTTGGCTCCAGATGTAATCGGCAGCCCCCTCCGATGTGATTTGAAACAGACGCGCAATCTCACGCGCATCGGCGCGCACTGCCGAACGAAATTCTACTGCCATTGTTTCCCCATAAATGTCGATGACACCAGCCCCCCTGTGGGAGCGGACCTGATCGCCCCCACAGGGGATAGTGGTGACATTAAGTTAGCGGACCACGCCTTCTTCTATCAGCAACTTGAGAATCGCCTCGGCTCCCGCCTCGGCGCTCAACCCATTAAGCACCTGCCCTCCGCCACCACTGGCCTTGGCCGTCGCGGCTTTCATCCGGTCCGCGCCGCTCTTGGCCTTGATCACCTTCAAGCGTTTGGGCCGTGGCTTGGCCGGTTGCAGGGTGGCGACGGCCAACAAATCATCGTCGATCACTTCGACTTCATCCGCCTGCAGCACCCCACGCCGTGCCGGGCCGTATGCGCTCTGACGAGGTTTGGGCGCCGCGTTATCCACAGTCGCGAGGAACGGCAGCCGTACCTTCAAACGACGACGCTGACCACGGGGCAAGGCTTGTAGCACCAGCGCCGAACTGCCATCAATGGATTCCACCTGAGCCAGCCCGACCACCAGCGGCCAGCCGAGGCTTTCGGCCAACAGGAACGGGAGCATGCCCGAGCCTTCACCGGTTTCCGCCTGACTGCCGGTCAGCACCACCTGTGCCCCGGCGTCGCGCAAATACGCGGTCAATGCTGGCAGCGCATCGGCGCCTTGCGGTTGTTCGAGCACATGCAGTTGTTCCAGGCCCATGCCCAGATACGCGCGCAGTGCAGGCTCGGCGACGTCGCCGGCATGCAGCACTTGCAGGTTATCCCCAGCCAGTTGCAGACCCAGTTCTACCGCCCGCGCATCCTGCTCCGCGCGACGTGGCCGGCCGGAGGTCGGGTGGGCGCCGATGGACACCAGGCTGATGATTTTCGTGCTCATAACCCTTTCCTTTCCTTAAGCCGCATCGCGCTTGGCTTCGTTGCGGTAAGCCTCTACCGCCGCGATCAAGGCTTGAAGAATCTCGGCGCTCTCGCCGATCACCGACAGGTCGGCCCGTTTGATCATGTCGCAGCCAGGGTCGAGGTTGATTGCCACCACCTTGTCGCAGGCACCGATGCCTTGCAGGTGCTGGATCGCCCCGGAAATTCCCACCGCCACGTAAACCCGCGCGGTAACCCAGGTGCCGGACGCGCCGACCTGCCGGTCGCGCGCCATGAAGCCATCGTCCACTGCCACACGGGACGCGCCTTCGGTAGCGCCCAGCGCTTCGGCGGTCCTGTGGAAAAGTCCCCAGTCTTTGACCCCGTTGCCGCCGGAGAAGATGAACTCGGCTTCGGCCATCGGAATGGCTGACGGATCCACCGCCACCGCGCCCAAATCCTCGATGCGCGAGAGACTGCGCGCGACCGCTGTGGATAACTCCACGGGCAAGGCTTCGTGACGGGTTTCGCTGACCGGTTCGGCGCACTCGACGGCGGCCAGAATCAAGCGTGCGACCGGACGCGCAAGGTCTTGCAAACCCGCACCGGCGCGGCCGATGCATTCCTGATCCTTGACCTGCCAGACCCGCGTGGCCGGGCGCTCACCCAGTGCGGCGGCAAAACGACGGCCAAGTTCACCGCCACCGCTGCGGCTATCGGGAAGCAGCCAGTGACGAGGGCTGAACTGGTTATCCACAGCCCGCAGGCCCTGGACCCGTTGTTCCGGTGCATAACCGTTGAATTCGTCGCCTTCCAGCACCAGCAAGCGATCGACGCCAGCGGTGGCGAAGGCGTTTTCTTTGTGTTCGCCGAAGACCACGGCCAAGACCGCGCCGTCCTTGCCGGCCAGTTGATGAGCCAGACCGAGCAAGTCGCGGTCGTGGCTGCTCAAGCGGCCGCCGACCATGTCCGGCACCACGCTGATGTAAAACGCAGGTGCGGGCACTTGATGCAGTGGCAACTGGACTTCAACCGCGGCCGAACGTTTGCTCGCCCCGCCCTGCTGAGCGCCGCTGCGGTCAATGCGCTTGATGCCGTTGGGGCCGATAAAGCCGATGCCGTGCAGATTCTTGCGGATGACACCGTTGGGACCCATCCAGCTGTGTTGCGCCGGTTGCATGGCTGCGTGCAGCGGGTGCAGGCGGTTACGGGCAATCCATTCGGCGCGGGGGTCGCGGCGGATAATGTCGCTCATCAGTGGGCCTCCGCAGGTTCACGTTGGGCCGGTGCAGCCGGTTTGCTCGGTGCGGCGTCTTCAAGCAACGCGTCGGCCACCAGTTCGGCGATGTCCTTGATCAGCGGTCGCGGTTCGACCACGCCTTCGAGCATTGCCGTGCACTGTGGACAACCCACGGCCACCAGTTCGGCGCCGGTTTCGCGGATGTCGTCCATGCGCATGTCGGGGATCCGTTGCTTGCCCGGAATGTCGGTGATCGGCGCACCGCCACCACCGCCACAGCAGCGCGAGCGGAAACCTGAGCGTTGCATCTCTTTCACTTCAATGCCAAGGGCGCGCAGCACTTCACGCGGCGCCTCGTATTCGCCGTTATAGCGGCCGAGGTAGCACGGATCGTGATACGTCACGCTGCTGCCTTTGTGCTGGCCAAGATTCAGGGCGCCAGCGCCGATGATTTCCGCCATGTAGGTGCTGTGGTGCTGCACGAGGTAGTTGCCGTCGAAAGCGCCGTACTCGTTTTTCAGCACGTGGAAGCTGTGCGGGTCGCAGGTGACGATGCGGTTGAAGCTGTACTTGGCCAGGGTCTGGATGTTGCGTTTGGCCAACAACTGGAACGTTGCTTCGTCGCCCAGGCGTCGAGCCACGTCACCGCTGTCACGTTCTTCGAGGCCTAGCACGGCGAAGTCGACCTTGGCCGCTTTCAGCACTTTGACGAAGGCACGCAGGGTCCGCTGGTTGCGCATGTCGAACGCACCGTCGCCGACCCAGAACAGCACGTCGACGGACTTCTTCTCGCTCATCAGGTTGAGGTTCAAATCCGCCGCCCAGTTCATCCGCCCGCCCGGAGCGAAACCGCCCGGGTTGTCAGTGGCGATCAAGTTTTCCAGGACTTCGGCGCCCTTGTTCGGGGTCGCGCCTTTTTCCAGGGTCAGATGGCGGCGCATGTCGACGATGGCGTCGACGTGCTCGATCATCATCGGGCATTCCTCGACGCAGGCGCGGCAGGTGGTGCAGGACCACAGGGTTTCAGCGTCCACCAGACCGTTGACGATCGGTTGATGCGGGTTGCCACTGTGTTCGCCAATTGCTTTGCCTGGATAGGGGCTGCCGGCGAATTTGGCATCAGTGCCACCGGCAAGGCCGACGACCATGTCTTGAATCAGCTTTTTCGGGTTCAGCGGCTGGCCGGCGGCGAACGCCGGGCACGCGGCTTCGCACTTACCGCACTGCACGCAGGCGTCGAAGCCGAGCAGTTGGTTCCAGGTGAAATCCTTGGGTTTTTCAACGCCCAGCGGCGCAGTCGGGTCGTTCAGGTCCAGCGGTTTCAAACCGGTGGAACGGCCGCCACCAAAGCGCTCGGCGCGACGGTGCCAGGCCAGGTGCAAAGCACCGGCGAAGGCGTGCTTCATCGGCCCGCCCCAGGTCATGCCGAAGAACAATTCTGTGACGCCCCACAGCACGCCGACACCGAGGATCGCCGCCACCACCCAACCTCCGAAGTTTTCCGGGAGGATGCCGGCGACCGGCAGGGTCAACAGGAAGAAGCTCGCCGAGAACGCCAACAGACTTTTCGGCAGGCGCATCCATGGCCCTTTGGACAAGCGGGCCGGAGGGTTGCGACGACGCAGAAACATGAAAATCGCACCGACGAACATCACCGTCGAGGCAATCAACAGAGCAACACCGAGAATGCGATTGTGCAGGCCGAAACCGTGAACCAGGATCGCCAGCACAATGGACGCCACCGCACCGCCAGCCGTGGCCACGTGGGTGTTGGCGATGTATTTGTCCCGCGCGACGACGTGGTGCAAATCGACCATGTAACGCTTGGGCATGGCGAACAGGCCGCCGATCAGGTCGACCTTGGAGGCACGGCCCCGGCGCCACATAGCCACCCGCCGCAACGCGCCGAGGACCGCAAGGCCCAGGGCAGCGAACAACAGGATTGGAAGAAGGGTGTTCAACATGGTGGAGCTCCCAAAGACCTCGGGGTCATGTGCGCGCCGGTAAGAGCGACGTACCTACTTGTGGCGAGGGAGCTTGCTCCCGCTGGAGTGCGAAGCGCTCCCAAAACAGCCGTCGGTGTATATCTGATACACCTCGACTGCCGGTTTTGGGGCCGCTTCGCAGCCCCGCGGGAGCAAGCTCCCTCGCCACAGGTGATGGTGGTTATCCGTTAGAAATCCTTGCACAACCGCAACGCGTCGTAGATCGCCGCGTGGGTGTTGCGCTGCGCCACGCAGTCGCCGATGCGGAACAGCAAGTAGCCGTCGCCCGCCTGGCTCAGCGAAGGTTGTGGCTTGATCGCGAACAAGGCTTCGATGTCCATCTGGCCCTTGTTGCGCGACGCTTCCTTCAGCGCGTAATAGATTTCTTCGTCCGGACGCACGCCGTTTTCGACGACGACCTGGTCCACCACCCGCTCCTCTTTGGCGCCGGTGTATTCGTTTTCCAGCACCGCCACCAACTTGTCGCCTTCGCGGTAGACCTTCTCCAGCATCATGTCGCCGGTCATGATCACTTCTTTCGGGTACATGCTGCGGTAGTACGTCGGGAACGACGTGCCGCCAATCGCTACGCCCGGCTTGATGTCGTCAGTGACGATCTCAACCTGGCTGCCCTTGTCGGCGAGGAAGTCCGCGGTGGACATCCCGGTGAACTCGCAAATGGTGTCGTAGACCAGCACATTCTTGCCCGGCGCGACCTTGCCATCGAGGATGTCCCAGCTGCTGACCACCAGGCCTTCAGCCGCGCCCCAGTGCTCGTTCTGCTCCAGGAACGGATGGCCGCCGACGGCGAGTACCACCACGTCCGGACGCAGGTCGAGAATGGTTGCCGCATCGGCTGCCACGCCCAGGCGCAGGTCGACTTTCAAACGCGCCAGCTCAAGTTGGAACCAGCGGGTGATGCCGGCGATCTGGTCCCGTTGCGGGGCTTTCGATGCGGTCGTGATCTGCCCGCCGATGAATTCTTTCTTCTCGAACAGGGTCACGTCGTGGCCACGTTCGGCCGACACGCGAGCGGCTTCCATCCCGGCAGGACCGGCACCGACCACCACCACTTTGCGCTTCACACCGGTCGATTTCTCGATGATGTGCGGCACGCCCATGTATTCACGGGAGGTCGCGGCGTTCTGGATGCACAAGACGTCCAGGCCCTGGTACTGACGGTCGATGCAGTAGTTGGCGCCGACACATTGTTTGATCTGGTCAACCTGACCCATTTTGATCTTGGCGATCAGGTGCGGGTCAGCGATGTGGGCGCGGGTCATGCCGACCATGTCGACGTAGCCGCCTTCCAGGATCCGAGTCGCCTGGTTCGGGTCCTTGATGTTCTGCGCGTGCAAAACAGGGGCCTTGACCACTTCCTTGATACCGGCCGCCAAATGCAGGAATGGCTCCGGTGGATAACTCATGTTCGGGATAACGTTGGCCAGGGTGTTGTGGGTGTCGCAACCCGAGCCCACGACACCGATGAAGTCGATCATGCCGGTGTCGTCGTAGTACTTGGCGATCTGCTTCATGTCCTCGTGGGACAAGCCGTCCGGGTGGAATTCATCACCGCACAGACGGATGCCGACGCAGAAATCCGGGCCGACTTCAGCCCGTACAGCCTTGAGCACTTCCAGGCCGAAACGCATGCGGTTTTCGAAGCTGCCGCCCCATTCGTCGGTACGTTTGTTGACTCGCGGGCTCCAGAACTGGTCGATCATGTGCTGGTGCACTGCGGACAATTCAACGCCGTCCAGGCCACCGGCCTTGGCGCGGCCAGCCGCGGTGGCGTAGTTGCCGATCACCCGCCAGATTTCCTCCGGCTCGATGGTTTTGCAGGTCGCACGGTGCACCGGTTCACGGATGCCCGAAGGCGACAGCAGGGTTGGCCAATGCTCGCCGTCCCAACGGGAACGACGGCCCATGTGGGTAATCTGGATCATGATCTTGGCACCATGCTTGTGCATGGCATCGGCCAGGTTCTGAAAGTGCGGAATGATCCGGTCGTCGGCCAGGTTGACCGACTTCCACCAGCCTTGCGGGCTGTCGATGGCCACGCTGGAGGAACCGCCGCAAATCGCCAGGCCGATCCCGCCCTTGGCTTTCTCTTCGTAATACTTGACGTACCGGTCGGTGGTCATGCCGCCGTCGGTGGCATAGACCTCGGCGTGCGCAGTGCTGAGCACGCGGTTGCGGATGGTCAGTTTGCCGATCTGGATCGGCTGGAACATTGCTTCGAAAGCCATGGCGGGTTCCTCGACTTACAACGGCTTGACGGTGAACAGGCCGTCGTCGTGGCCTTCTTCGGAGCCACCGTAAACCTGTTCGGCAACGGTGCGGATCTTGCTGCCACGGGCTTGCAGAATCTGATCCATGGCCCCGGCAAACCAACCGGTGAACATGTAGTCGACCTTGCGCCCGACCTTGCCGTACACGTAGACGAATGCAGAGTGTTCAAGCTTGACGCTGGCGGTGCCTTTGTCGAGATCGATGTCCTGGATCTTGAACAGGCCCCAGCCGCGCTGCGACAGGCGCTTCATGTAGTGCTCGAACACCGCAACGCCTTCCAGAGCGTGGCATTCAGCTTCTTTTTCACACCAGTGCCAGGCGGATTTGTAGCCGGCCTTGTAGAGGATTTCGGCGTAGGCGTCGGCGCCCAGCACTTCCTCGATGCCCATGTGGTTATTCACGAAGAAGTGACGCGGTACGTACAGCATTGGCAGGGCGTCGGAGGTCCAGACACCGGTTTCGCTGTCGACTTCGATTGGCAATTGCGGGGCGATCTTGGCCATGGAAACTTAACTCCAGAAAATTTTTGGTATTGCCCCCGGCGCGGACGGCCGGGGGAAAGGATTCAGAGGTGCTGTGGCTTACTCGCCCCAGACGTCCTTGAGGACGTTGACCCAGTTCTCGCCCATGATCTTGCGCACCACGCGCTCGGAATGGCCGCGCTTGAGCAGGGTTTCGGTCAGGTTCGGGAACTCGCCAACGGTGCGGATGCCCAGCGGGTTGATGATCTTGCCGAAGCTGGTCAGGCGGCGGGCGTAGCCCTTGTCATGGGTCAGGTATTCGAAGAAGTCCTGGCCATGACCCTGGGTGAAGTCGGTGCCGATACCGATGGCGTCTTCGCCGACGATGTTCATGGTGTATTCGATGGCTTCGGCGTAATCGTCGATGGTCGAATCAATGCCCTTGGCCAGGAATGGCGCAAACATGGTCACGCCGACGAAACCGCCGTGATCGGCGATGAACTTCAGTTCTTCATCGGATTTGTTGCGCGGGTGAATTTTCAGACCCGACGGCAGGCAATGGGAGTAGCAGACCGGCTTCTTGGATTCGAGGATGACTTCTTCGGAAGTCTTCGAGCCGACGTGGGACAGGTCGCACATGACGCCGACGCGGTTCATCTCGGCGACGATTTCACGACCGAAACCCGACAGGCCGCCATCGCGCTCGTAGCAACCGGTACCCACCAGGTTCTGGGTGTTGTAGCACATCTGCACGATACCGACGCCGAGCTGCTTGAACACCTCGACATAGCCGATCTGGTCTTCAAAGGCGTGAGCATTCTGAAAGCCGAAGAGGATGCCGGTCTTGCCCTGCTCTTTAGCCTTGCGGATATCGGCGGTGGTGCGTACCGGAATCACCAGGTCGCTGTTTTCGCGGATCAGCTTTTGGCTGGCGGCGATGTTGTTGACGGTGGCCTGGAAGCCCTCCCACACCGACACAGTGCAGTTGGCCGCGGTCAGACCGCCCTTGCGCATGTCTTCAAACAGCTCGCGGTTCCACTTGGCAATAATCAGCCCGTCGATAACGATGCTGTCGGCGTGCAATTCGGCTGGGCTCATCAGGCTGTCCCCTATTAGCGATTCGTGCGCCGAATCGTGTGCCGGCGCTTTGGGGCCAGCATATGCCTGAGGGACGGGGTAGCCGGGTGCAAAAACGACAGGGGGTTTGCCGAAAGCGTCAATCCGCGACAAAGGGTCGTTGATCGACGTAATCGCCCTCCTGTTCAAGGGCCGCTGCTTGGGCCAGAATTCGCTGCATTACTGAATAGGCACTGAAAAAAAGGGGCTGCGTCGCAATGAGAACGATCTTCCTGGCTTTGGCACTGATAGCGACCGGCGTACACGCGGCTGAAGAGTCCGACGACAACCCCTGCGACAAAGTCGAAAACGAGGTTCAGACCCTGGAATGCTCGGCCTACAGCAGAAGCACCGCCGAAGACTTGCTCAAAGACAACTACCAAAGCCTGACCGAGCGCATGCAAACGGCCTACGGCAAGAACCCGGCGCAACTGACCGACATCACCGCCAAACTCAAGGCTGCGCAGCAGCAATGGCTGAAAACCCGGGATGCGGATTGCGCGGTTGAAGCGTTTCCGGCGACGACCGGTAGCAAGGCGTTCACCATTGCGCAAAATGATTGCGTGGCGCGGATGAGTGACGAGCGGTCGGAGTTTTTGGAGTCGATTGGGCAGGAGTGATCCTGAATTTCCGTCGGAAGCTGGCACCGTCGCCGGCTTTCGATTCTCAAGAGATGCTGTTTCCTACAAACCTTGCTGACTAAACCTACAGCACTCCCTACACCTCGCAGCAGACCCTATTGCCCGGGCAATATCCCGACATGCTTCGTTAATTGGCCGAGAGAGAAATATAAGTAACGATTGGAAAATCTTATAAAAGACTTATATTCTCCCATGAACAGCATTCACTGGACTCGAAAGGCCGTTAAGCAGCTTCTGAAATTGCATTCCGCTCACCAGATCCAGGTTCGTGATGCCGTCACGGTGCTGACTGACATGCCTGATATAGGCAATGTCAAAGCACTGGTCGGTCATGACTATGCCTATCGACTTCGAGTGGGTAACTATCGAGTCATGTTCGACTGGGATGGCGCAATCAAAGTGGTCAGTATTCAAGAGGTCAAAAAACGCGATGAACGCACCTACTGACGTTCAAATCATCAATGACGCAGAGGGGAATCCTGCGTTTGTGGTCATTCCCTACGCGCAATATGTGGCGCAGAAGATTGAGCCCGATCTGATTCCCCATGAAGTGGTCAGCCGCATCGTCGATGGCGCGACGCCGATTCGCGCCTGGCGCGAACATCTGAACCTTACACAGGATGAAGTGGCCAAACGCATGGGCATTTCTCAACCTGCTTTTGCCCAGCAAGAGACTGTAGCGAAGCCTCGCAAGGCCACCCGCGAGAAAATTGCCGCGGCGTTTGGCATCACGGCTAATCAACTTGAGCTGTAGGCTGCACACAACCATTTGTGAAAGGGATCGAAATGAAAATCTGCGGCATCGAAATCAAAGGCAGCGAAGCGATCATTGCCGTCGCGTCCCTGGACGGTCAGACGCTGAGTCACGTAGCCCTGCCCACCAAGAAAATCGCCCTCGACGATGACGACGAAGCCGCGAACGTCAAAGTCTTTGCCGCTCAGGTGGCGTCGTTTGTACGCGAGAATTCCATCGACCGGATCGCGATCAAGAAGCGCAGCAAAAAAGGCGAGTTTGCCGGTGGGCCGACCACCTTCAAAATCGAGGGCGTTTTTCAGTTGCTGGAGAGTTGCGAGGTGACGTTGCTGTCGCCGCAGACGATCAATGCGCAGAACAAGAAGTTTGACTTTGCGCTGCCGGAGACGCTGAACAAGTATCAGCATGAGGCTTACAAGGCGGCCTGTTCCGCCCTGATGAAGAAATAACACCCAAGAAGATTCCCCTGTGGGAGTGAGCCTGCTCGCGATAGCGGTCCGTCATTCAAGTTGATGTTGATGATCCACCGCTATCGCGAGCAGGCTCGCTCCTACAGGGGATCTTCTGTGTTCAGACGAGCTCCCGCCCGTCTCCCAATCGTCGGCGATCTTCCCGCGGACACCGTTCAAACCGCGCCCGATAACTGCGGGTGAAATACGACGGCGATTCAAAGCCACAGGCGATACTCACTTCCAGCACACTCATGTCCGTCTGCCGAAGCAGCTGCCGCGCCTTCTCCAACCGTAATCTCAGGTAGAAATTGCTCGGCGTATCGTTCAGGTGCAACCGAAACAATCGCTCCAGTTGCCGCCGTGTCACCTTGATCGACTCCGCCAGTTCCAGCGTACTCAGCGGTGGCTCGCTGTGCTGCTCCATCTCGCCGATCACGTGCACCAGTTTTTTGTTGCTGATGCCATAACGCGTGGCGACTTCCATACGCTGGTGGTCTTTGCGCGGGCGGATGCGGCCGAGCACGAATTGTTCACTGACCTGGATCGCCAGCTCCGGGCCGTGGGCCTGGGCGATAAGGTCGAGCATCAGGTCGATGGAGGCGGTGCCGCCGGCGGAGGTGATACGCCGGCGGTCGATCTCGAACAGCTCCTGGGTGACGCTGAGCTGTGGATAAGATTCCTTGAACGCGTCGATGGCTTCCCAGTGCAGGGTCAGGCGATGGCCGTCGAGCAGGCCGGCTTCGGCGAGGACGAAGCTGCCGGTGTCGATGGCGCCGAGGGTCACGCCTTCGTTGTCCAGGCGGCGCAGCCAGTGTTCCAGCGCGGGCGTGGCGAACTTCAGCGGTTCAAAGCCGGCGACCACCAACAAGGTTGCGCCTTTCTTCAACGGCTCCAGCGCCGCGTCGGCGTTGACCGACATGCCGTTGCTGGCCAACACCGCGCCGCCATCGGCACTCAGCACATGCCAGCGATACAACTCGCCGCGAAAGCGATTGGCGACCCGCAGCGGCTCGATGGCCGAGATAAAACCGATGGCCGAGAAACCCGGCATCAACATGAAGTAGAAATCCTGGGACATGGAGCGCACTCGACTGGCAGGTAACGAGAGGGCGGGAAGCGTGTGGACGTTGATACGCCACTTGCAACAGGCATTCAAGAGGTCACGTCGCTGCAGTGCAAGAGCTGGTCGCCGCAGTGCGTTTTGACGGGGCCCAAGCTGCGTAACTTGGTCATCACCGGCGCACGAAGATGCCGGAACCCACAATAACGTCTGCCGAGGAACCCCGACATGAAACGACTGATCAGCAGCTGTGTTCTTGCACTCAGCGGTACCGCCTTCTTGAGCGCCAGCGTCATGGCGGCCGAACCTGCTTCATGCCAGAACGTGCGCATGGGCGTCGTGAACTGGACCGACGTGATCGCCACCAGTGCCATGACCCAGGTCCTGCTCGATGGCCTCGGCTACAACACCAAACAAACCAGCGCGTCCCAGCAAATCATCTTCGCCGGGATCCGCGACCAGCGCCTGGACCTGTTCCTGGGCTACTGGAACCCGCTGATGACCCAGACCATCACGCCTTTCGTCGACGCCAACCAAGTCAAGGTGCTTGAAGCGCCAAGCCTCAAGGACGCCCGCGCCACCCTCGCCGTTCCGACCTACCTCGCCGACAAGGGCCTGAAGACCTTCGCCGACATCGCCAAGTTTGAAAAGGAATTGGGCGGCAAGATCTACGGTATCGAGCCAGGCTCGGGCGCCAACACCCAGATCAAGGCCATGATCGCCAAGAACCAGTTTGGCCTCGGCAAGTTCCAACTGGTCGAGTCCAGTGAGGCCGGCATGCTCGCGGCGGTGGATCGCGCCGTGCGCCGCAAAGAAGCCGTGGTGTTCTTCGGCTGGGCGCCGCACCCGATGAACGTCAACGTGCAGATGACTTACCTCACCGGCAGCAAAGACGCCCTGGGCCCGAACGAAGGCATGGCCACGGTCTGGACCGTCACCGCGCCGAAATACGCCGAGCAATGCCCGAACATTGGCAAATTGCTGAGCAACCTGACCTACACCGCCGAAGACGAGAGCCGGATGATGCAGCCGCTGCTGGACCACAAGGACGCCTTCGAGTCAGCCAAGCAATGGCTGAAAGATCACCCGCAAGACAAGCAACGCTGGCTCGAAGGCGTGACCACCTTCGATGGCAAACCGGCCGCTGACAATTTGAAACTGACCAGTAAATAAACCCCGATTGAACTACCGACTCGCAGCCCGACCGGGCTGCGAACGGAATCATCACGCCTGCAAGGAACCCGCCTCATGAACCACGACGTCATCATCACCTGCGCACTCACCGGTGCTGGCGACACGACCAGCAAAAGCCCACACGTGCCGGTCACCCCGAAACAAATCGCCGCTGCCGCCGTGGAAGCCGCCAAGGCCGGTGCCACGGTCGTTCACTGCCACGTTCGCAACCCCGAAACCGGCAAATTCAGCCGTGACGTGGCGCTGTACCGCGAAGTGATGGAGCGCATCCGCGAGGCCGACGTCGACATCATCGTCAACCTCACCGCCGGCATGGGCGGCGACCTGGAAATCGGCGCGGGCGAGAACCCGATGGAGTTCGGCCCGAACACCGACCTGGTCGGCCCGCTGACCCGACTGGCCCACGTTGAAGCGCTGCTGCCGGAAATCTGCACCCTCGACTGCGGCACCCTGAACTTCGGCGACGGCGACACCATTTACGTGTCCACCCCGGCGCAACTGCGCGCAGGCGCCAAACGCATTCAAGAGCTGGGCGTGAAGGCCGAGCTGGAAATATTCGACACCGGTCACCTGTGGTTCGCCAAACAGTTGATCACGGAAGGCCTGCTCGACGACCCACTGTTCCAGCTGTGCCTGGGCATTCCGTGGGGCGCGCCGGCCGACACCACCACCATGAAAGCCATCGTCGACAACCTGCCAGCGAACGCGGTGTGGGCCGGCTTCGGCATCGGTCGCATGCAAATGCCGATGGCGGCACAAGCGGTGCTGCTCGGCGGCAACGTGCGGGTCGGTCTGGAAGACAACATCTGGCTGGACAAGGGTGTGCTGGCGACCAACGGCCAACTGGTCGAGCGCGCCTCGGAAATTCTCAGCCGTCTTGGCGCCCGTGTTCTGACGCCGGCGGAAGGCCGGGCAAAAATGGGCCTGACCAAGCGCGGCTGACCCTACTCACTCTTTCCCTCTGTGGGAGCGGGTGTGGCGAGGGGATTTATCCCCGTTGGGTCGCGAAGCGGCCCCAAAACCTACAACCGCGGTGTGTCAGCTACACCGCACGCAATGTTTTGCGACTGCTGCGCAGCCGAACGGGGATAAATCCCCTCGCCACAAAGCCAGATCCCACAGGGACCACCGAATTCTTTTAGGACGACGCCATGAGCTTTATCACCGAAATCAAAACCTTCGCAGCCCTGGGCAGCGGTGTCATCGGCAGCGGTTGGGTGTCCCGCGCCCTCGCCCACGGCCTCGACGTTGTCGCCTGGGACCCGGCACCCGGTGCCGAAGCCGCCCTGCGCAAACGCGTCGCCAATGCCTGGGGTGCGCTGGAGAAACAAGGCCTGGCACCGGGCGCTTCACAGGATCGGTTGCGCTTTGTCGCAACCATTGAGGAATGCGTTCGCGACGCCGATTTCATTCAGGAAAGCGCACCGGAACGCCTCGATCTGAAACTGGAACTGCACAGCAAAATCAGCGCGGCAGCCAAGCCTAATGCCTTGATCGGTTCCAGCACTTCGGGCCTGTTGCCGAGCGAGTTCTACGAGAGCTCGACCCACCCGGAACGCTGCGTGGTCGGCCACCCGTTCAACCCGGTTTATCTGCTGCCCCTGGTGGAAGTGGTCGGGGGCAAAAACACCGCGCAGGAAGCCGTTCAAGCGGCGATGAAAGTGTATGAATTCCTGGGTATGCGTCCGCTGCATGTGCGCAAGGAAGTGCCGGGGTTTATCGCCGACCGCTTGCTCGAAGCACTATGGCGCGAGGCGCTGCACCTGGTGAACGACGGTGTGGCGACCACTGGCGAAATTGACGATGCCATCCGCTTTGGCGCGGGGCTGCGCTGGTCGTTCATGGGCACATTCCTGACCTACACCCTGGCGGGTGGCGATGCGGGGATGCGCCACTTCATGGCGCAGTTCGGCCCGGCGTTGCAGTTGCCGTGGACGTACCTGCCAGCGCCGGAGCTGACCGACAAGTTGATCGATGATGTGGTGGACGGGACCAGCGATCAGCTGGGCAAACACAGCATTTCCGCGCTGGAGCGCTATCGTGATGATTGCTTGCTCGCGGTACTCGAAGCGGTGAAAACCACCAAAGAGAAGCATGGGATGGCGTTCAGCGAGTAATTTGCCAACAGGGCCGGCCCCATCGCGAGCAGGCTCGCTCCCACATTTGATTGCAGGTGTCTGATACAACTCGGTCACCTGTGGGAGCGAGCCTGCTCGCGATAGCGGTAGTCCAGTCACCACACATTCTGGATCCTTCATCATGCCCACCCTCACCACCTACCAAACCACAATCATCCCCGACTGGGTCGACTACAACGGCCACCTGCGCGATGCCTTCTATCTGCTGATTTTCAGCTACGCCACCGACGCGCTGATGGATCGGCTGGGCATGGACAGCAACAACCGCGAAGCCAGCGGCAACTCGTTGTTCACCCTCGAACTGCACCTCAACTACCTGCACGAAGTGAAGCTCGACGCCGATGTCGAAGTGCGCACCCAAATCATCGGCCACGACAGCAAACGCCTGCACCTCTATCACAGCCTGCATCTGGTCGGCGACGACAAGGAACTGGCGGGCAACGAACAAATGCTGCTGCACGTCGATCTCGCCGGGCCGCGCTCCGCACCGTTCAGCGAAGACACCCTGAGCAAGCTGCGAGCCATCGTCGCCGAGCAAACCGACCTTCCCTCCCCCGACTACATTGGCCGAGTGATCGCATTGCCCCCTAAAAAATAACAAGGAGATCGCCATTGAACACCGCCGCCGCTTTTGCCGACTTCCGTACCTACCCGTTGATCAGCGCGTTGTCCGCCGTGCAAACCCTGGCGGATCGAATTCAAGTGCAGTGGGCCGACGGTCGGGTCAGTCCCTTTCATCATCAATGGCTGCGGGACAACTGCCCTTGCCCGCTGTGCGTCTACACCGTGACCCGCGAGCAAGTACTGGAAATTGTCGACGTCGCAGAGGACCTGACACCGACAGAGGCAAACGTAGATGCCGAAGGTTGCCTTAGCGTTGAATGGCAGGACGGTCACCTCAGCCGCTTCGATCCAGGCTGGCTGCGGGCTCACGCTTATGACGATGAATCCCGCGCCGAACGCCGGGCCGGCAAACCCAAAGCCAGGCTCTGGCACAGCGATTTGCAGTTGCCGGTGTTCGACTACCAGGCGCTGATGCACGACAACGACGCCTTGCTGCACTGGCTGCTGGCGGTACGCGATATCGGCCTGACTCAAGTGCGCGGCGTGCCCACCGAACCCGGTTCGCTGAAGCTGATTGCCCAGCGGATTTCTTTCATTCGCGAGAGCAATTTCGGCGTGCTGTTCAACGTGCAATCCAAGGCCGATGCCGACAGCAACGCCTACACCGCTTTCAACCTGCCGCTACACAGCGACCTGCCGACCCGAGAGTTGCAACCGGGGCTGCAATTTCTGCATTGCCTGGTCAATGAAGCGGACGGTGGCGAGAGTATTTTTGTCGACGGCTTTGCCATTGCCCAAGCGTTGCGCGAGGAAGATCCCGAGTCGTTCAAATCCCTGTGTGAAATCCCCGTGGAGTTCCGCAACAAGGACCGCCATAGCGACTACCGCTGCCTGGCGCCGATCATTGCCCTGGATGCGTTGGGGCAGGTGTCGGAGATCCGCATGGCGAACTTTCTGCGTGGGCCTTTTGATGCATCTATCGAAGACATGCCCAAGCTGTACCGCGCTTATCGACGCTTTATTGCGATGACCCGTGAAGCACGGTTTAGGGTGATGGCGCGGCTCAATCCCGGCGAGCTGTGGTGCTTCGACAACCGCCGTACCCTCCACGCCCGCAACGCCTTCGACCCCGCCAGTGGCGCCCGGCATTTTCAAGGGTGCTATGTCGACCGTGATGAGTTGTTGTCGCGGATCCTCGTGTTGCAACGCTAGACCGCGTCATCGTTCTTCGCGGGCAAGCCTCGCTCCTACAGGAATCACGCAAAACTCTGTAGGAGCGAGGCTTGCCCGCGAATGCGTCAGCCCAGACACCTAATGCCCTCCTGATTCACAGGCAAAAAAAACCCCGATCAAGCCGTGACAGGATCGGAGCTGAGGAGGGTACTGTTGAGGAGCCGTTGCGCGAGGGTGACCAAACCTTCGTGAAGCCAGCTGAATCCAGTGTGCCCACTCTCCCCTCTCGCAAGTTAGCCGAAAACGACCTGTTCATAGGTAATGCGGCCATTGCGACAAATCATCCTTGCCGCCACCCCTTGCCCCTATGAGAATCGAATCACGACACCGTTCCCTGAAGAAGGATTGCGTCATGATGTACGCCGATTTGATTGACCAGGAAGACCTGTTGGGCCAGCTCAAGGCATTGGGATTTGCCGTGCCCCCCGGCGCTAACGCCGAGCAGGCCTGCGAGTGCGCGGTACGAGGTTTGAACAACGAACGGGCAACGGAACTGCGGACTATGGTCAAGCAGATGTACACCAGCAGCGCGACCATCCTGCCCGCTGTGCGCCAAGCGATCGACAAGCAATTGCTACCTGCGTTGGCGGAGTATCAGCAAAGCCGTAGCGCCTAAGCGGACGCCTTCGCGGGCAAGCCTCGCTCCTACAGGGTTGGCGTCGTATCGAAACATCGCGATCGATAAAAAACCTGTAGGAGCGAGGCTTGCCCGCGAATGAAGGCGCCTCGGTCTAGAGCCTTACGCTGGCGAACGTCGACTCATTGCGCGCCTGACTCAGCGCCGACAACGGCCCGGACAGCGGCGAAAGCACCAGTGCCTGCGGAAGCGGCATCATCGCTACCTGTTGCGTGGTGTTGGAGCCTACGCGTTCGTCACGCGGTGGAATGCCGAAGTATTCGCGGTAGCACTTGGAGAAGTGCGGCGTGGACACGAAGCCGCAGACCGACGCCACTTCGATGATCGACATCGGCGTTTGCTTGAGCAACTGCCGGGCACGGATCAGGCGCAGTTTGAGGTAGTAGCGCGACGGCGAGCAGTGCAGGTATTTCTGGAACAGGCGCTCCAGCTGACGACGGGAAACAGCGACGTACACCGCCAGTTCGTCGAGGTCGATCGGCTCTTCCAGGTTGGCTTCCATCAGCGCGACGATTTCCTGCAACTTCGGCTGGTTGGTGCCCAGCATGTGCTTGAGCGGCACGCGCTGGTGATCCTGCTCGTTGCGGATGCGCTCGTAGACGAACATTTCCGAGATCGCTGCCGACAGTTCACGGCCATGATCGCGACTGATCAGGTGCAGCATCATGTCCAGCGGCGCGGTGCCGCCGGAGCTGGTGAAACGGTTACGGTCGAGGGTGAACAAGCGTGTGCTCATGGCTACACGGGGGAACGCTTCCTGCATCGAGGCCAGGCATTCCCAGTGCACGCTGCAATCAAAACCGTCCAGCAGACCGGCGCAGGCCAGGGCCCAGCTGCCGGTGCAGACCGCGCCGAGACGGCGAGACTGACGCGCCTGGCTTTGCAGCCACGACACGTGTTCGCGGGTAACGGTGCGCTGGATACCGATGCCGCCGCAGACAATGATGGTGTCCAGGGCGGGTGCTTTGTGCATGGAGCAATCGGGGGTGATCTGCAGACCATCACTGGCCCAGACCTGACCGCCGTCGACGGTGAGCGTGGTCCAGCGATACAGCTCGCGGCCGGACAATTGGTTGGCCATGCGCAGGGGTTCTACTGCGGAGGCCAGAGAAATAAGCGTGAAATTGTCCAGCAGCAGAAAGCCGATGGATTGAGGCGCACGGTTCTGGGGTTGAGCCCCGGAGTTGAACGTCGTCATCGCGGTATCTCCTCACACAAAGCGGGTGATGGCCTCAGGCGGAGGCTCTTGTTATTGCCATCGTTCTCGCGTGGGAGACGGGCTTTGTAATGACAGAGCAATTGCCATGCCTAAAGTTGAATGGTCATTCAATAACTCCTGAAAACGACGTCGCGGCGTGTCTATATAAGCCGTGCCGCGAGTAGGGGTTATAAGTGCCATTTACGGAGGGAGGCGCTCTGCCCCGTTGGGCTTGAGCAAATCGGTAGCACTTGTGGGAACAGGGCTACGGCGACTTGTTGGAGAGTGTCACCGCAAGCACAGGTGACAGGCGGTAATGGCCAGGTTGGATCCCTGATCCGGGGGAAGTCGCTTATCTGTAAGCGACGCGCTAAAAGGTGGCGCGCTTGGGATTATGTGTTCACTTAGCGCGCAGTTTTGACTGGTCTGACGCCTTCGCGGGCAAGCCTCGTTCCTACAAGGGCGAGGCTGCCAATACTTCGTGATCGACTTCAATTCTGTAGGAGCGAGGCTTGCCCGCGAAGCAGGCACCTCGGTCTCAGCACTCGACGGCACTTACCGCTAACCCGCCCCGCGAGGTCTCTTTATATTTGTCATGCATGTCCGCGCCGGTATCACGCATGGTGCGGATCACCCGATCCAGCGAGATAAAGTGCTGACCATCCCCGCGCAGCGCCATCTGCGCCGCGTTGATGGCTTTTACCGCGGCAATCGCATTGCGCTCGATGCACGGCACTTGAACCAGCCCGCCCACCGGGTCACAGGTCAGGCCCAGGTTGTGTTCCAGGCCGATTTCCGCTGCGTTGCACAGCTGCTCCGGCGTGGCACCCAGGATCTCCGCCAAGCCAGCCGCAGCCATCGCACAGGCTGAACCGACTTCGCCCTGACAACCGACCTCGGCACCAGAAATCGAAGCGTTCTTCTTGCACAGAATCCCCACTGCCGCGGCACTGAGGAAGTAGTCGACCACGTTGGCGTCCGTCACCGCCTCGCTGAACTTCATAAAGTAGTGCAACACCGCCGGAATGATCCCCGCCGCTCCGTTGGTCGGTGCCGTGACCATGCGCCCACCGGCGGCGTTCTCTTCGTTGACCGCCAGGGCGAACAGATTGACCCATTCCATGGCGCTCAAGGTCGAGCCGATGACGTTGGGTTTGCCCAGCTCTTGCAGGCTGCGATGCAACTTGGCCGCACGACGGCGCACATTCAGTCCGCCGGGCAGGATGCCTTCGTGTTTCAGACCCTGATCGACGCAATCCTGCATGGCGCGCCAGAGCTTCATCAGGCCGCTGCGAATCTCTTCCTCGCTGCGCCAGACCTTCTCGTTAGCCATCATCAATTCGGCGACGCGCAGGTTGTGCTTCTGGCACAGGCTGAGCAGTTCGACAGCGCTGGAGAAATCGTATGGCAACACGGTGCGATCCAGATCGACCACGCCGCTGGAAGCCTGTGCTTCATCCACGACAAAACCACCGCCGATGGAATAGTAGGTGTCGCGATGCAGCTCGCCGTCATCGCCTTCGGCGACCAGGGTCATGGCGTTGGGGTGAAACGGCAGGTTTTCGTCGATCAGGCGCATGTCGCGGGCCCAGATAAACGGCACCGACAGGCGACCGTCGAGCAACAGCGTGTGGGTCTCGCGCAGGGTTTCGATGCGAATGCCGATTTGCGACGGATCAATCGCGTCCGGCCACTCGCCCATCAGGCCCATGATCACGGCATTGTCGCTGCCGTGACCGATGCCGGTGGCCGATAGTGAGCCATAAAGCTGAACTTCAACGCGCCGCACTTGTTCCAAAAGGCCCTGCTCACGCAAACCCTGCACGAACAGCGCGGCGGCCCGCATAGGTCCCACGGTGTGCGAACTGGAAGGGCCGATGCCGATTTTGAACAGGTCGAAAACACTGATAGCCATTACTGCCGAACTCCTGGATGTGCCAACTCCAGACGCAAAAGCGCCCAGTGACGGAGCTGCTACGCTCAAGCTGCAATCCGCCGAGATGGCCGCATCATCAGGCTTTTGCCGTGTCGTTCGACGTCTCACACCGACGCACTCATGCCCACTAACGCCGCGAGCCGTCAGCGCTACGTTTTCACGGTTTTTTTACGGTTCAAAGGAGCAGAAAGGGCTGAAAATAGCTGTAAACGACCTCACCAACACTGGATGCGACCATCCCTGTACTGGTTACGACGCACCCTGTAGGCGTCAGATTTTCACTGGTACATGATCGTATCGACTCGATTGCAAGGCGCCTTGGTAGAGCTGTCTCCAAAACGCCATCCAACCGCAACCTATAAGTGCGGTGGTCCAGTCGGAACACTGCCAAAAAAAACACCAAGGAGTCCACCCATGAAAGGTTCCCCGTCGTTGTTGTTGGCCGCCATGCTGAGTCTGCCGTTACTGGCTCAAGCTGCAGAACCCGCTCAGTGCAGCACCGTAAACTTCTCCGATGTCGGCTGGACTGACATTACCGTCACCACCGCCACCACCAGCGTCGTTCTCGATGCCCTGGGCTACAAGACCAAAACCACGATGATTTCCGTTCCGGTGACCTACAAGTCCCTGGCCGACGGAAAGAACATGGACGTGTTCCTGGGGAACTGGATGCCGACCATGGAAAACGACATCAAGGCTTACCGTGATGCCGGCACCGTGGAGACCCTGCGGGCCAACCTGGAAAACGCAAAATACACACTCGCCGTGCCCGAAGAGTTGTATAACAAGGGTCTGAAAGATTTCGCCGACATCGCCAAATTCAAGAAAGAACTCGACGGCAAGATCTATGGCATCGAACCAGGCAACGACGGTAACCGCCTGATCCAGAGCATGATCGACAAGAACGCCTTCGGCCTGAAAGACGCCGGCTTCAAGGTGGTCGAGTCCAGCGAGGCAGGCATGCTCTCGCAAGTCGATCGCGCCCAGCGCCGCAACACCGCCGTGGTGTTCCTGGGCTGGGAACCGCACCCGATGAACACCCGTTTCAAGATGAAGTACCTGACTGGCGGCGACGACTTCTTCGGCCCGAACTTCGGTCAGGCGACCATCTTCACCAACACCCGCAAGGGCTACGCGCAGGAATGCAGCAACGTCGGTCAGTTGCTGAAAAACCTGGCGTTCACCCTCGACATGGAAAGCACCCTGATGGGCAACGTCCTGGACGACAAAATGAAGCCTGACGCGGCCGCCAAGGCCTGGCTGAAAAAGAATCCACAG
The DNA here is from genome assembly GCF_059695705.1 of Pseudomonas sp. LBUM1669. Taxonomy (NCBI): domain Bacteria; kingdom Pseudomonadati; phylum Pseudomonadota; class Gammaproteobacteria; order Pseudomonadales; family Pseudomonadaceae; genus Pseudomonas; species Pseudomonas sp. LBUM1669. Next base: position 5,897,631 of record NZ_CP166784.1, read on the forward strand.
GTCCTCGATACCTGGCTCGCTGGCGTGACCACCATTGACGGTAAACCAGGCCTGGAGGCCGTGAAAGCCAAGCTCGCGCAGTAATCGCTTACGCCGGACGACTTCGGTCGTCCGGGCTGTTTATTTCCTTGCATGCGGACGTTCACTACCATGCTGATTGATCAGAAATTACCTCTAGGCCAGTACATAGCGGGCTTCGTTGAATGGTTGACGCAACACGGCGCCAACACCTTCGACGCCATCGCCGTGTCACTGGAAACGATGATCCACGGTGTGACTTTTGCGCTGACCTGGTTCAACCCGCTGGCATTGATCGGCCTCATCGCGCTACTGGCTCACTTCATTCAACGAAAGTGGGGGCTGACCGTTTTCGTCATTGCCTCCTTTCTGCTGATCCTCAATCTGGGGTACTGGCAGGAAACCATGGAAACCCTCGCCCAGGTGCTCTTCGCGACCCTGGTCTGCGTGGTCATCGGCGTACCGTTGGGTATCATCGCGGCGCACAAACCGATGTTCTACACACTGATGCGGCCGGTGCTCGATCTGATGCAGACCGTGCCGACGTTTGTGTACCTCATTCCTACCCTGACCCTCTTCGGGCTGGGTGTGGTCCCAGGTCTGATCTCGACGGTGGTGTTCGCGATTGCCGCGCCTATCCGCCTGACCTACCTGGGTATCCGCGATGTTCCCGCAGAACTGATGGACGCCGGCAAAGCCTTCGGCTGCTCGCGCCGCCAGTTACTCGCACGCATCGAACTGCCTTACGCCATGCCAAGCATCGCGGCCGGTATCACCCAGTGCATCATGCTGTCGTTGTCGATGGTGGTGATTGCGGCTCTGGTGGGCGCCGACGGCTTGGGCAAACCTGTGGTCAACGCACTGAACACCGCCGATATAGCCCTGGGTTTCGAAGCCGGGTTGGCTATCGTGCTGCTGGCGATCATGCTCGACCGTATCTGCAAACAACCCGACGCTAAAGTAGGGGGTGACGCATGAGCATTATTCGCTTCGAAGACGTCGACGTAATCTTCTCCAAAGATCCACGTGAGGCGCTCAAGCTCCTCGACCAAGGCATGACCCGCGACCAGATTCTGAAAAAAACCGGGCAGATCGTCGGCGTTGAAAAAGCCAGCCTGGACGTGGAAAAAGGCGAAATCTGCGTGCTGATGGGTCTGTCCGGCTCCGGCAAATCCAGCCTGCTGCGCTGCATCAACGGCCTCAACACCGTGAGCCGTGGCAAGTTGTTCGTCGAGCACGAAGGCAAGCAGATCGACATCGCTTCCTGCACCCCAGCAGAACTGAAAATGATGCGCACCAAGCGCATCGCGATGGTGTTCCAGAAGTTCGCCCTGATGCCGTGGCTGACGGTGCGCGAGAACATCAGTTTCGGTCTGGAAATGCAGGGTCGCCCGGAGAAAGAACGGCGCAAATTGGTGGACGACAAGCTTGAGCTAGTAGGCCTGACCCAGTGGCGCAACAAGAAGCCTGACGAACTCTCCGGCGGTATGCAGCAACGCGTGGGCCTGGCACGTGCGCTGGCGATGGATGCCGACATTCTGCTAATGGACGAACCGTTCTCGGCGCTCGACCCGCTGATCCGCCAAGGCCTGCAGGACGAATTGCTGGAACTGCAAAGCAAGCTGAGCAAAACCATTGTGTTCGTGAGCCACGACCTCGATGAAGCCCTGAAGCTGGGCAGCCGTATCGCAATCATGAAAGACGGCCGGATCATCCAGTACAGCGTGCCGGAAGAGATCGTGCTCAACCCGGCGGACGACTACGTGCGGACCTTCGTCGCGCACACCAATCCGCTGAACGTGCTGTGCGGTCGCAGCCTGATGCGCACCCTGGACAACTGCAAACGCATCAACGGTTCGGTGTGCCTCGATCCGGGCGGCGATTCGTGGCTGGACCTGGCCGAAGGCAACACCATCAAAGGCGCCCGCCAGAACGGTGCAAGCCTGGACCTGCAGAACTGGATTCCAGGGCAGGCGGTCGAAGGCCTGGGTCGTCGGCCAACGCTGGTGGACTCGAACATCGGCATGCGCGATGCGTTGCAGATTCGTTATCAGACTGGCAATAAGCTGGTGCTGCACGACAACAACAAGGTGGTCGGGATTCTGGGCGACAGCGAGCTGTATCACGCACTGCTCGGCAAGAACCTGGGTTAAGGCAGCAGGCACAAAAACGCCGCGAGAGGATCGCGGCGTTTTTGTTTATGGGATATCGGGTGATGCAGTATTGAAGTTGAAAACCCCATCGCCAGCAGGCTGGCTCCCACATTGGAATGCATTCTCTTGTGGGAGCCAGCCTGCTGGCGATGAAGCCGAGGCGGTGCTTCAGACAGAAACACAGCGCCCTATCGAAACTCAGCTATAGACCCGGCCAAGGAGCTGCCGATGGCTTTCAAACTGATCGAGCACGTCACGGGTGATCTGATCCTGAGTGAAGCCCATCAAGTCGTAATCCTGGCTGCCGTTGTGCAGGTAAACCTCGGCGCGGTAATAGCGTGCACGCGGTTCGTCAGCGCTTTCAGCCGAGACCGTGTCGCTCGCCGCCGCCAGATAGCCATCCAGGCTCACTTCGTAGACAAAAGGGTTGCCCTCTTCCATCTCGATGCGCACGCCCATGCAACGCTTGGACTTGCCCAGCAACGTTTGCACGTCCAGACCCTGGGCACGCAATTGCACGGCCGCATCTTCCAGCGCCGGGCTGACTTGCTTGTCCATGAAACGCTGAACGATCGACTGATTCGGCTGCAAATCCAGCTGCGTCAAACGCTCGCTGAAGCCACGACGGCCACGCGCCGCCAACTCGGCTTGTTCCTGTTCGATCTGCACGTCCTGGCGCATCGCCTTGTGCAAGCCGAACATGAAGAACACCAGCACCACCGAGAACGGCAGACCGGCCAGCACCACCATGGTTTGCATGGCTTCGAAGTTACCGGCGAACAGCAGGCCGACGGTCACCAGCGTGATCACCGCCGACCAGAAGATCCGCAGCCAGTTCGGGGCGTCTTCGTCGACGTTGCCGCCCTTGCACGAAAGGTTGGCCATCATCACCGCACCGGAATCCGCCGGGGTCAGGAACAGCACGAAACCGACGAAGATCGACACACCGATCACAATCTTCGATGCCGGGTAATGCTCAAGCAATTGGTAGATCGCCATCGACGGCTGTTCGAGCGCCGTCTTCCCGAGCTCCACCGCCCCATGGTTCATCACCAGGTCCAGGGCCGAGTTACCGAAGATCGACAACCACGCCAGAGTGAAACCCAGCGGAATCAGCAGCACACCGGCCACCAGTTCACGCACCGTGCGACCACGGGAAATACGCGCAATGAACATGCCCACGAATGGCGCCCAGGAAATCCACCAGGCCCAGTAGAACAGGGTCCACAGGCCCATCCAGCGTTCGGTCTTCTCGGTGCTGCCTTCGTACACATAAAGGTCGAAGGTTTTCAGCACGATGCCGTTCAGGTAGTCACCGATGTTCTGCACGAAGCCGTTAAGCAAGTGCAAAGTCGGGCCGAACAGCAGCACGAAAATCAGCAGCCCGCTGAACAGCACGATGTTCAGGTTGGACAGACGACGAATACCGTTTTCCACGCCGGACACGGCAGCGATGGTCGCCACGGTGCTCATCACGATGATCACGATCAGCAGGTTGGTGTTGTTGTGTTCCATGCCGAACAGGTTTTCCAGCCCGGACGACACTTGCAGCGAACCAATCCCCAGGTTCGTCACCAGCCCCAGCAGGGTCACGAACATGCCGAAGCCGTCCACCGCATGACCTGCCGCACCTTTGACCCAACGCTCGCCGACCAGCGGATACAGCGCCGAACGCAACGCCAGTGGCTGGTTATGACGGTAGGCAAAGTAAGCCACGGCCAGGCCGACCAAGGCGTAAATCGCCCAGCCATGCAGGCCCCAATGCAGGAATGTCAGTTGCACAGCCTGACGCGCGGCCATGTTGCTGGCGGCCACGCCTTCGGGCGGATTGAAGTAGTGGTCCAGCGGCTCGGAAGCACCGAAGTACAGCAGCGAGATGCCGATACCCGACGAGAACAGCATCCCCGCCCAAGCGCCGTAGCTGAAGTCCGGGGTGTCGTCCTTGCTGCCCAGCTTGAGCTTGCCGTAGGACGAAAACGCCAGGCCCACGACAAATACCAGGTAGGCGGCAATCACCACCATGTAGTACCAGCCGAAGCTGCGGGACAACCAGGCCTGGGCGATGCCGAGCAATCTGCCAGCCTCTTGCGGGGCGATGATCAGAATGGCGGTCAACAACAGAATCAACGCGGTAGAGGTGTAGAACACCCAACCGTTGACCGTCACCTTCTCGGGTGGGGTCTTTATAAGAGAGGCAGAACTCATGGCACAGATGCTCCAGGCAGTGCGAGAGAAGAACACAAGGCAACGCGATACCCGACTAATCGGTTAGTTGGCAGCCGACCGACGGGTGATATAAAGACACCCCGAAAAAAGCCCGAAGCCCGGGAGCGCCAGTGCGCGTGGGTTTCGAGCGATTTCGGATGTCGTTTTTCCGCCAACTACGCGTAGGAAAAACCTGTAGGCAGCGACGATTTGTCGCAGATCTTATTCTTTGTTGATTGAACGTTCAATCAAAACAAAATAGACTGGCCTTCAATCCGATGGACGTTTGACGACCACCGGAAGGCCTAAGGAGATGTGCAAGATGCCCAAGGTCGGTATGCAACCCATCCGCCGCCAGCAGTTGATCGAAGCCACATTGCAGGCGGTTGATCAGGTCGGAATGGGGGACGCCAGCATTGCGCTGATCGCCCGTTTGGCCGGTGTCTCGAATGGCATCATCAGTCACTATTTTCAGGACAAGAACGGCCTGATCGCTGCCACGGCGCAGTACCTGATGAGTGTCCTCAGCGAGAACGTCACCGCGCGCCGTCAGGCGCTGGAGGACAGCAGCCCGCGGGCGCACCTCCAGGTGATCATCGAAGGCAACTTCGACGCCAGCCAGGTCAATGGCCCGGCAATGAAAACCTGGTTGGCCTTCTGGGCCACCAGCATGCACCACCCGTCTTTGCACAGGTTGCAGCGGATCAACGATCACCGCCTGTATTCCAACCTGTGCTGCCAGTTCCGCCGTGTATTGCCGCTCGATGACGCGCGCAGTGCCGCCCGGGGCCTGGCAGCCCTCATTGACGGTTTGTGGTTGCGCGGCGCGCTGTCGGGAGATGCTTTCGACACTGAGCAGGCGCACCGGATCGCTTACGAATACATGGATTTCCAATTGGCCAAGCAGGTGAGTTAGAGCACACATAAAACGCTCAGCCCCTGAACTGCTGCTGATCGGTGTTGCCACAACCATATGGCATCACTCCAGTGGCCTACGCCAACCACTTATGCACTTGCGAGGACACTATGGCCCGTTTCGAACTGCAAAAACTTTACATCGATGGCGGTTACTCCGACGCCAGCAGCGACGCCACTTTCGAAGCCATCAACCCGGCTAACGGTGAAGTCCTCGCAAAAGTACAACGTGCGACCAAGGAAGACGTCGAGCGCGCAGTGGTCAGCGCCGAAAAGGGCCAGAAAATCTGGGCCGCAATGACCGCCATGGAGCGTTCGCGCATCCTGCGTCGTGCCGTGGACATCCTGCGCGAGCGCAACGATGAACTGGCCGCCCTGGAAACCCTGGACACCGGCAAGTCGTTCTCCGAAACCAAGTATGTCGACATCGTCACCGGTGCTGACGTGCTGGAATACTACGCAGGCCTGGTGCCTGCCATCGAAGGCGAGCAGATCCCGCTGCGTACCACGTCGTTCGTCTACACCCGTCGCGAGCCGCTGGGCGTCGTCGCCGGTATCGGCGCGTGGAACTACCCGATCCAGATCGCCTTGTGGAAATCCGCACCTGCCCTTGCGGCCGGTAACGCGATGATCTTCAAGCCAAGCGAAGTCACTTCCCTGACCACGCTGAAACTGGCCGAGATCTACACCGAAGCAGGCGTTCCGGCTGGCGTGTTCAACGTTCTGACCGGCAGCGGCCGTGAAGTCGGCACCTGGCTGACCGAGCACCCACGCATCGAAAAAATCTCCTTCACCGGCGGCACCGACACCGGCAAGAAGGTCATGGCCAGCGCTTCCGCTTCGTCGCTCAAAGACGTGACCATGGAACTGGGCGGCAAATCCCCGCTGATCATCTTCGACGACGCCGACCTCGATCGCGCCGCCGACACCGCGATGATGGCCAACTTCTACAGCTCCGGTCAGGTCTGCACCAACGGCACTCGCGTGTTTGTACCGACTCACCTGAAAGCTGCTTTCGAAGCCAAAATCGCTGAGCGCGTTGCACGCATCCGCATCGGCAACCCGGAAGACGAAAACACCAACTTCGGCCCGCTGGTCAGCTTCGCCCACATGGAAAGCGTGCTCGGCTACATCGCCAAAGGTAAGGAAGAAGGCGCTCGCGTGCTGTGCGGCGGCAACCGTCTGACCGAGGGCGAGTTCGCCAAAGGCGCGTTCGTGGCACCGACCGTGTTCACCGACTGCACCGACGAGATGACCATCGTTCGCGAAGAAATCTTCGGCCCGGTCATGGCGATCCTGACCTACGAAACCGAAGAAGAAGTGATCCGTCGTGCCAACGACACCGACTTCGGCCTGGCCGCTGGCGTTGTCACCAAAGACCTGAACCGCGCTCACCGCGTGATTCATCAACTGGAAGCCGGTATCTGCTGGATCAACGCCTGGGGCGAGTCCGACGCCAAGATGCCGGTCGGCGGCTACAAGCAGTCGGGCGTGGGCCGTGAGAACGGCATCAGCTCGCTGAACAACTTCACACGCATCAAATCGGTACAGGTCGAACTGGGCGATTACGCCTCGGTTTTCTAAGCAGGCATCTGCTTCGCCTGCCAGGCCGTCTTCGCGGGCAAGCCTCGCTCCTACGGGATCGGGGTTTGCCGCAGGTTTTCTGCACGACGCAAAACCTGTAGGAGCGAGGCTTGCCCGCGAATCGAGTGCGCAGCACTCGCCATGGCCGTGACCTGACCAACTTCAAAGAGGGTGCATTCAATGTCCCAAGAATTCGATTACATCATCATCGGTGCCGGCTCGGCCGGTAACACCCTGGCGACCCGTCTGACTGAAGACGAAGGTGTCACCGTCCTGCTGCTCGAAGCCGGCGGCCCGGACTACCGTTTAGACTTCCGCACGCAAATGCCGGCCGCTTTGGCGTTCCCGCTGCAAGGTCGTCGCTACAACTGGGGCTACGAAACCGATCCAGAGCCACACATGGACGGTCGCCGGATGGAATGCGGTCGCGGCAAGGGCCTGGGTGGTTCTTCGCTGATCAACGGCATGTGCTACATCCGCGGCAACGCGATGGACTACGACAACTGGGCCAAACTGCCAGGCCTGGAAGACTGGGACTACTTGAACTGCCTGCCGTATTTCCGCAAGGCTGAAACCCGCGACATCGGCCCGAACGACTACCACGGTGGCGACGGTCCGGTCAGCGTGACCACGCCGAAAGCCGGCAACAACCCGCTGTTCCACGCGATGGTTGAAGCAGGCGTGCAAGCCGGCTATCCGCGCACCGAAGACTTGAACGGTTACCAGCAAGAAGGCTTCGGCCCGATGGACCGCACCGTGACGCCGAACGGCCGTCGCGCCAGCACCGCTCGCGGTTACCTGGACATCGCCAAGAAGCGCTCGACCCTGACCATCGTCACCCACGCCCTGACCGACAAGATCCTGTTTGAAGGCAAGCGTGCGGTTGGCGTGCGTTACCTGATCGGCGCCGCTGAAGAGCGCGTTGAAGCCCGCGCCCGCAAGGAAGTGCTGCTGTGCTCCGGCGCCATCGCGTCGCCGCAGATCCTGCAACGCTCCGGCGTCGGCCCGGCCGAACTGCTGAACAAGCTCGACATCCCGGTGGTCCATGACCTGCCAGGTGTCGGCGAAAACCTGCAGGACCACCTCGAGTTGTACCTGCAATACGCCTGCACCCAACCGGTCTCGCTGTACCCGTCGCTGCTCTGGTACAACCAGCCGGCCATCGGTGCCGAGTGGCTGTTCAACGGCACCGGCATCGGCGCCAGCAACCAGTTCGAAGCCGGCGGTTTCATCCGTACCCGCGAAGAGTTCGATTGGCCGAACATCCAGTACCACTTCCTGCCAGTTGCCATTAACTACAACGGCAGCAACGGTGTGAAAGAGCACGGTTTCCAGGCGCACATGGGTTCCATGCGTTCGCCAAGCCGCGGTCGCATCCAGGCCAAGTCCAAGGATCCGCGCGAGTACCCGAGCATCCTGTTCAACTACATGGCCACCGAGCAGGACTGGCAGGAATTTCGCGATGGCATCCGCCTGACCCGTGAAATCATGCAACAGCCTGCACTGGACGCGTTCCGTGGCCGCGAAATCAGCCCGGGCATCGACGTGCAAACCGATGAGCAGCTCGACAAGTTCATCCGCGAACACGCCGAAACTGCATTCCACCCATCCTGCTCGTGCAAGATGGGCACCGACGAAATGGCCGTGGTTGACGCTGAAGGTCGTGTGCACGGCATGCAGAGCCTGCGTGTGGTCGATGCCTCGATCATGCCGATCATCACCACCGGCAACCTGAACGCGCCGACGATCATGATCGCCGAGAAAATCGCCGACAAGATCCGTGGTCGCCAGCCATTGCCGCGCAGCAAGGCTGATTACTTCGTGGCCGGCGATGCGCCGGTGCGTGGCAAGCCGCTGCGGGAAGTGAGCGCTACTGCTCAGTAAGACCGTTACACCGCGGTGCTGCCTTCGCGAGCAAGCCCGCTCCCACATTGGATCTCGGGTGTGCACGAATTTTGTGTTCACTGAAGATCCAGTGTGGGAGCGGGCTTGCTCGCGAAGAGGCCCTACCAAACAACACATCCCCATCTGACACACCTTGGTAATCCCTTCCTACATCGCTCCGCCCTTGATCCTACCCCCCGCGCAGGCCTAATCTAGCGCCACGCAAACGTTTCACCCCCCTCGCAACATCGATACACCGCCACTCCAGACCAAGGAGGTTCCCGAATGTTCGATTTCCACCCCCAGCTCAAGCAGCGCTTCGCTGCCTTGCGCACGGGCGCTGAATTCTTTTCGCTGCGTTATGTGCGCGAGTCCGGCCAGTACCTATCGGTGCGCAAGAACGTCGCTGAACCTCCCAGCCTGAGCCGTGACGAAGGCGCGATGCTGACCGTGCGCGTCAACGGCGTCGAAGCCTACGCCGCGACCAACGACCTGTCGCAACAAGGTCTGCAAGCCGCACTGGAGAAGGCCGAGCAACAAGCCCGCCGACTCAAGCCCCACGCCCTGCTCGACCTGCGTGAGCAAACCGTCTCCAGCGACCGCGCCGACTACTTTTCGCCGAACCTGGACCAGCCATTCCCGTCCCTGAGCGATTGCTACCAACTGCTCGGCGCCGAATCCGCCGCCGTGCCCAAGGATGAGCGACTGGTGAACTGGGAAGTGAGCATCGGCATCACTAATGTCGAACAGATCTACCTCAGCAACGCTGGCGCCGAACTGCGCCAGGCCCAGCGGTTCGTCTACCCGAGCCTGGAAGTCACCGCCTACGACGGCAACGACAGCCAGACCCGAACCCTGGGCCGCGAGAACTTCGGTCAACAGGGTGGTTTTGATGTGATCAGCCGCTGCGGCCTGGTCGGCGCCGGTCCGAAAATCGCCGATCAGGCGCTGCAATTGCTGCTGGCGCCGAACACCCCGAAAGGCCCGCGTGATCTGCTGTTGATGCCGGACCAGATGATGCTGCAGATCCACGAGTCCATCGGGCACCCGCTGGAACTGGACCGCATCCTCGGTGACGAGCGCAATTACGCCGGTACCAGTTTCGTCAAGGCAGAAGACTTCGGCCGCCTGCAATACGGCTCCAAACTGCTCAACGTGACCTTCGATCCGGACATCCCCGAGCAACTCGCCAGTTACGGCCATGACGACGACGGTACTGCCGCGAGCAAACAATTCCTGATTAAAGAAGGCTTGCTGCTGCGCCCATTGGGCGGCGCGCTGTCGCAGTTTCGCGCGGGCATGGATGGCGTGGCCAACAGCCGCGCCTGCAGCTGGAACCGTCCGCCAATCGATCGCATGGCCAACCTGAACATCGAGGCCGGCGATCAACCGCTGGAGCAGATGATCGGCAACATCGAGCACGGCATCTTGATGAGCACCAACCGGTCCTGGTCCATCGACGATGCCCGCAACAAATTCCAGTTCGGCTGTGAATGGGGCCAACTGATCGAAAACGGCGAACTCAAAGGCGTGGTCAAGAACCCGAACTACCGGGCGATTTCCGCGCAGTTCTGGAAAAGCCTCAGCGCCGTTGGCGATGCCAACTCCGTCAAGGTCCTGGGCACGCCAAACTGCGGCAAGGGCGAACCGAACCAGGTGATCCGCGTCGGCCATGCCTCGCCGGCCTGTGTGTTCAGCAACGTTGATGTGTTTGGGGGGGATGCCTGATGAGTACTTCAAAAAGTCAGGCCGATGCGTTCAAGGCCTTGGTCAATTGGCTGCGCGATGCGATTCGCGAGCCGGAACAATTCACCCTCAGCTACGCCGCCGAATCCTCGGCCTTCGTGCGCTTCAACCACGCCAAGGTTCGTCAGGCTGGTCAGGTACAGCAGGGGAGTGTCGGTTTCAAACTGATCAACGAGGGTCGGCATGCCGACCTGAACATTACGCTTTCCGGTGATGCGGAAGTCGACGTTCAGCGTCTGGCCGAAGGTCTGCAACAGTTGCGCGAAACCTTGCCGCTGCTTCCGCAGGATCCCTACCTGCTGCTCAATCACAACGGTTGGCAGAGCAAGAATGTTCAAGATCACCCGCTGCCGGACACCGAGCAAGTGGTCGCTGAAATCACTCAGGCGGCCGAGGGGCTGGATCTGGTCGGCTTCTACGCCGCCGGCCCGATCAGCCGTGGTTTCGCCAGTTCTTTGGGTGCGTTCGGTTGGCACCAGGCCAACAGCTTCAACTTCGACTTCAGTCTGGTCCATGAAAACGGCCAGGCGGTGAAAGCCAGTTACGCCGGGCACGACTGGAACAGCGAAGGGTTTGCCAAGCGCTTTGCACAGGCACGCGAGCAGTTGGCGTTTCTCGGCAGACCGCAACACACCCTGGCGCCCGGTCAATACCGCGCCTATCTGGCGCCGGCAGCCTTGGGAGAAATCATGGACATGCTGGGCTGGGGCGGTTTCTCGGCGCAGTCGATTGCGAGCAAAAACAGCCCGCTGCAGAAACTTTACGCGGGCGACAGTGCGTTCAGCCCGTTGGTGTCGGTGGATGAAAAGGTCAGCGGTTCGTTGAGCCCGGCGTTTTCCGGCGAAGGTTATCCGCGCAGCGATCTTGGGTTGATCGTCGCAGGCAAGGCGGGCGCGCAGATGGTCAGTTCACGCAGTGCGGCCGAGTACGGCCTGACCGCCAATGGCGCCAGCGGCGGCGAAATGCCGAGTGCAGTGAACATGGCCGGCGGTACGCTGCCTGATGCAGAGATTCTCAAGCAACTGGGCACTGGCTTGTACATCAGCAACCTCTGGTACCTGAACTACTCGGACCAACCGGCGGCACGCCTGACCGGCATGACGCGGTTTGCGACCTTCTGGGTCGAGAACGGCGAGATTCAGGCGCCGGTGAGCACCATGCGCTTTGATGACAGCGCCTACAGTTTGCTGGGATCGCAGCTGGAAGCGTTGACCGAGGAGCGTGAGCTGATGTTGTCGGCCAGCACCTACAGCCAGCGGGCCACGGCCTCGGCGTTGTTGCCCGGCGCGCTGATCAGACGACTGACGCTGACCCTGTAAACACATAGCCCTGTGGCGAGGGAGCTTGCTCCCGCTGGGTCGCGAAGCGGCCCCAAACCGGTACATGCGGTTTACCCGTTAAACCGCATTCTCAGGATTTACGACTGCTTCGCAGCCGAGCGGGAGCAAGCTCCCTCGCCACAGAGGTCAGTGCCAGCCTTGACCTTGCATTAATTTCAACCCACAAGAGGTCCCATGCCTAACCGCCCGCCTCTCGACGCTGTCACCGCCCGCTGGGTGCCTTGGGTCGTCGCCATCGCGTTCTTCATGCAATCCCTCGACGGGACCATCCTCAACACCGCCCTGCCCGCCATGGCCCGGGACCTGGCCGAGGATCCGCTGCGCATGCAGGGCGTGATCATTGCCTATATGCTCACCGTCGCCTTGCTGATCCCCGCCTCCGGCTGGATCGCCGACCGTTTCGGCACCAAGAAAATCTTCTTCGGTGCCATCTTGCTGTTCAGCCTCGGCTCGTTGCTCTGCGCCTTGTCCAGCACCCTGAGCATGTTGATCGGCGCCCGGGTGATTCAGGGCCTGGGCGGGGCATTGATGTTGCCGGTCGGGCGACTCGTGGTACTCAGGGCGTACCCACGCTCGGAGCTGGTGCGGATTATGGGTTTCATCACCATTCCCGGCCTGCTCGGTCCGTTGATCGGGCCGACCATGGGCGGCTGGATGGTGGAATACCTGACCTGGCACTGGATCTTCCTGATCAACCTGCCGGTCGGCGCTGTCGGTTGCTACGCCGTGTGGAAATTCATCCCCGACCTGCGCGGCACTGAACGCACCCGCTTCGACAGCCTGGGCTTTTTGCTGTTTGGTGCGGCGATGGTGCTGATCACCGTCGCCATGGAAGGTCTCGGCGAATTGCACCTGCCGCACTTGCGCGTGATGTTGCTGCTGTTCGGCGGCATGGCCTGTCTAGCGGCGTACTGGTTGCGGGCCGGGCACATCGAAAATCCGCTGTTCGCGCCGTCGCTGTTCAAGACCCGGACGTTTGCCGTGGGCATCCTCGGTAACCTCTTCGCTCGACTGGGCAGTGGTGCCCTGCCGTTTCTCGTGCCGTTGCTGTTGCAAGTGGCGCTTGGATATTCGCCATCCCAGGCCGGGATGAGCATGTTGCCGCTGGCCGCTGCGGCGATGGTCGCCAAGTCGGTGGCGCGACCGCTGATTGAACGCCTGGGCTATCGCATCGTGCTCACCGGCAACACCTTGGCGCTGGGGCTGATGCTGGCGAGCATGGGGCTGGTCAGCGAACAAACGCCGTACTGGTTGCTGCTGGTGATGCTATCGATTCTGGGGGCGATCAACTCCTTGCAGTTCACCGCCATGAACACCGTGACCCTGATCGACCTCGACGACGCCAGCGCCAGCAGCGGCAACAGCCTGCTGTCGGTGGTCGCGCAATTGTCCCTGAGCCTGGGCGTTGCCTGCGCCGGCGCCTTGCTCGGCGGGTTCACCACAGAAGTCGGCAACGATGGCGTGGACACGGTTTTGGGCGCGTTCCAGCTGACCTTTGTAACGGTCGGAATCATGGCAATGCTGGCCGCGACGATCTTCTCCCAGCTCTCAAAGGAAGACGGACGGCGCGTCAAACGTCCGGAAGAGCACATAGAGCCTTAGGGCGAATGGCCACGGGACTGATACACTGCGCGACATTTTGTTTTGCAGGCCAGTCCCGTGACCACCATCGCCACCGCTTTTAATACTTTGCCGCTGTCCGCCGCCATGCTGGCTAACCTCGACTCCCTCGGTTATGCCCAGATGACGCCGATCCAGGCGCAAAGCTTGCCGGTGATCCTCAAGGGAATGGACCTGATCGCCCAGGCCAAGACCGGCAGCGGCAAGACCGCCGCCTTCGGTGTCGGCCTGCTGAACCCGATCAATCCGCGCTTCTTCGGTTGCCAGGCGCTGGTCATTTGCCCGACTCGCGAGTTGGCCGACCAGGTCGCCAAGGAAATCCGTCGTCTGGCCCGTGCCGAAGACAACATCAAGGTCCTGACCCTGTGCGGCGGCGTGGCTTTCGGCCCGCAGATCGGCTCGCTGGAGCACGGCGCGCACATCATCGTCGGCACCCCGGGTCGTATTCAGCAGCACCTGCGCAAGGGTTCGCTGATTCTCCATGGCCTGAACACCCTGATCCTCGACGAAGCCGACCGCATGCTCGACATGGGTTTCTACGATTCCATCGAAGAAATCATCGCCCAGAGCCCTGAACGCCGTCAGACCCTGCTGTTCTCCGCCACCTACCCGACGGGCATCAAGCAATTGGCGGCGAAATTCATGCGTAACCCGCAGATCGTGAAGGCTGAAGCGTTCCACGACGACACGCAGATCGAGCAGCGCTTCTACGAGATTTCCCCGGAAGAACGCATGGACGCAGTGGTCAAAGTCCTTGCGCATCACCGTCCGGCGTCCTGCGTCGCCTTCTGCTTCACCAAGCAGCAAGTTCAGGAAACCGTTGATCACCTGACCGCCAAAGGCATCTCCGCCGTCGGCCTGCACGGCGATCTGGAACAGCGTGACCGCGACCAGGTGCTGGCGATGTTCGCCAACCGCAGTACTTCGGTTCTGGTCGCCACCGACGTTGCCGCTCGCGGCCTGGACATCGACGCGCTGGACATGGTGATCAACGTCGAACTGGCCCGTGATTCGGAAATCCACATTCACCGTGTCGGCCGTACCGGTCGTGCTGGCGAGAAAGGCATCGCGATCAGCCTCGTCGCGCCGTCCGAAGCCCACCGCGCCCAGGCCATCGAGCTACTGCAGAAGTCGCCGTTGAGCTGGGATCAGTTGGACAACCTCAAATCCCAGGGCGGCGCACCGCTGCTGCCGGTGATGAGCACGCTGGTCATCGGCGCGGGCCGTAAAGACAAAGTGCGTCCGGGCGACATTCTGGGTGCGTTGACGGGCGATGCCGGTATTCCGGGCGCTCAGGTCGGCAAGATCGCGATTTTCGACTTCCAGGCGTATGTGGCTGTTGAACGCGGGATCGCCAAGCAAGCCTTGCAGCGCCTGAACGACGGCAAGATCAAAGGCCGTTCGCTGCGCGTTCGCATCCTCTAAGAACGCCGCGGCCCCTTGTAGGAGCGAGGCTTGCCCGCGAAGAACGAACACTCGGTGTGTCTGATTCACCGCGTTATCGTTCTTCGCGGGCAAGCCTCGCTCCTACAGGGATCGGGGTAAATCCTGAGATTTGAGTGAGGACACCGTTTTGCGCTCTACCGAAGTCGTGATCATTGGCGCTGGCGCCGCAGGGTTGATGTGTGCGCTGACCGCCGCCGGGCGTGGGCGCAAGGTGATGTTGCTCGACCATGCGAACAAGGCCGGCAAGAAAATCCTGATGTCGGGTGGTGGCCGCTGCAATTTCACCAACATGTACACCGAACCGGGCAATTTCCTCTCGCAGAACGAACACTTCTGCAAATCCGCACTGGCGCGCTACACCCAGTGGGATTTCATCGGCATGGTCGCCAAGCACGGCGTGCCATACCACGAGAAGAAACTCGGCCAGCTGTTCTGCGATAACAAATCCAGCGACATCCTTGAGATGCTGCTCACCGAATGCGATCAGGTCGGCGTCAGCCTGCACCTGGACACCTCGATCCAGACCATCGAGAAGCTCGAGAGCGGTTACTTGCTGGACACCACGCTCGGCCAACTGACCTGTGAATCCCTGGTGATCGCCACGGGCGGTCTGTCGATCCCGACCCTGGGCGCCACCGGCTTCGGTTATCAAGTGGCCAGGCAGTTCGGTCACGACCTGCTGCCGACCCGCGCCGGCCTCGTGCCGTTCACCATTACCGATCAGCTCAAGGAACTGTGCACCGAGCTGTCCGGCACCTCGGTGGATTGCCTGGTGAGCTGCAACGAGCAGAGTTTTCGCGAGAACATCCTGTTCACCCACCGCGGCCTCAGTGGTCCGGCGATTTTGCAGATTTCCTCGTTCTGGGAATCCGGCGACACGGTCGAGATCAACCTGATGCCGGACCACGACGTGCCAAGCTGGCTGCAACAGCAGCAAGCCGAACGCCCGAACAGCGAGTTGAAAACCCTGCTCGGTGAAATCTTCACCAAGAAGATGGCCAACCTGCTGGCGGACAATTGGTTCGTCTCCAAACCGATGAAGCAATACACCCATGCGGAAATCGCCGACATCGCCGAAAAACTGGCGAGCTGGAAAGTGGTTCCTGCCGGCACTGAAGGCTATCGCACTGCGGAAGTGACCTTGGGCGGTGTCGACACTCATGAAGTGTCGTCCAAGACCATGGAGTCGCTGAAAAGCCCTGGCCTGTATTTCATCGGTGAAGTGCTTGATGTGACCGGCCACCTGGGCGGCTTCAACTTCCAATGGGCCTGGGCCTCCGGATACGCTGCCGCGCAATACGTCTGATCGACCGCGTTATCGTTCTTCGCGGGCAAGCCTCGCTCCTACAGGTTATGCGTCGTATATAAAATTACGGCAAACCTCGATCCTGTAGGAGCGAGGCTTGCCCGCGAAGGCGTCCGAACAGAGAACAGAGAACAGAGAACAGAGAACAATCAAGGAACAGATTTTGCTGTCAGATGTGATCGGCGCCATTGCGTCGGCGTCATTACTGGCTCAATTTAGCGGCATTGCCTCGGAAGGCCTTCGCACTTCATGTCATCGACCTCATTTCGTCAGTCTCTGCGCCGTCTCTGGGCGCTGGATAAATTCAGCTACAGCGTGCGGGTGTTCATCGCCCTGACCGGCAGCATGGCCGTCTGTTGGTATCAGGATGAAATGGGGCTGCTGATCCCATTGTTCCTGGGGATCATCGCCAGCGCCCTGGCCGAGACCGACGACAGTTGGCAAGGCCGCCTCAATGCGCTGGCCGTGACGCTGGTGTGCTTCAGCGTCGCCGCCCTCTCCGTCGAATTGCTTTTCCCCTACCCCATCATCTTCATCATCGCCCTGGCCCTCGCCAGTTTCGGCCTGACCATGCTCGGCGCCCTCGGTGAGCGCTATGGCGCGATAGCCTCGGCGACGTTGATTCTGTCGGTCTACACCATGATCGGCGTGGACCAGCGCGGCGGTGCGGTCACCGACTTCTGGCACGAACCGGTGCTGCTGGTGGCCGGTGCGGCCTGGTACGGCTTGCTCTCGGTGCTGTGGCAGGCGATGTTTTCCAACCAGCCGGTGCAGCAGAGCCTGGCGCGGTTGTTCCGAGAATTGGGTTATTACCTGAAACTCAAAGCATCGCTGTTCGAGCCGATCCGTCAGATGGACGTGGAAGCGCGCCGACTGGAACTGGCGCAGCAAAACGGTCGGGTGGTGGCGGCGCTCAACGCCGCCAAGGAAATCATCCTGCACCGGGTCGGCAATGGACGGCCGGGCTCGAAAGTCAGCCGCTACCTCAAGCTGTACTTCCTCGCCCAAGACATCCACGAGCGCGCCAGCTCTTCGCACTACCCTTACAACGCGCTGGCCGAGGCGTTCTTTCACAGCGACGTGCTGTTCCGCTGCCAGCGCCTGCTGCGCCAGCAAGGCAAAGCCTGCCGGGCGTTGGCGGAATCGATCCAGATGCGCCAGCCGTTCATCTATGACGCCAGCTTCGCCGAAGCGCTGAGCGATCTGCACGCCTCCATCGAACACCTGCGCATCCAGAGCAACCCGGCCTGGCGCGGTCTGCTGCGTTCATTGCGGGCATTGGCCGCCAACCTAGGCACCCTCGACCGTTTGCTCAGCGATGCCAGCAACCCCGACGCCTTGGCCGACGCCACCGACAGCAGCCTGCTCGACCGCTCGCCGCGCAACCTCAAGGATGTGTGGATTCGCTTGCGCACGCAGCTGACGCCGACCTCGCTGCTGTTCCGTCATGCACTGCGCCTGCCCCTGGCGCTGAGCATCGGCTACGGCATGGTGCACTTGATTCACCCCTCGCAGGGTTACTGGATCATCCTCACCACGCTGTTTGTCTGCCAACCGAACTACGGCGCTACCCGGCGCAAACTCGGGCAACGGATCATCGGCACCGCAATTGGCCTGACGGTGGCTTGGGCGCTGTTCGATCTGTTCCCCAATCCCTTGATCCAGTCGTGCTTCGCAATTGCTGCCGGGGTGGTGTTCTTTATCAACCGCACCACCCGCTACACGTTGGCGACCGCCGCGATCACCTTGATGGTGCTGTTCTGCTTCAATCAGGTCGGTGATGGTTACGGGCTGTTCCTGCCGCGGCTGTTCGACACCTTGCTCGGCAGCCTGATCGCCGGGCTCGCGGTATTCCTGTTCCTGCCGGACTGGCAGGGCCGACGCCTGAATAAAGTGCTGGCCAATACCCTGACCTGCAACAGCATTTATCTGCGCCAGATCATGCAGCAATACGCCGCCGGCAAGAGCGACGACTTGGCGTATCGACTGGCCCGACGTAATGCGCACAACGCTGACGCGGCACTGTCGACGACGTTGGCCAACATGCTCATGGAGCCGGGGCATTTCCGTAAGGAAGCGGATGTCGGGTTTCGCTTCCTGGTGCTGTCGCACACGTTGCTCAGCTACTTGTCTGGATTGGGTGCGCACCGTGAAACCCAGTTACCGCCGGATGTGCGCGAGCTTTTGATCGACGGCGCGGGCGTGACTCTGGCGACCAGCATCGACGAGATCGCACACGGGTTGGCGAGCAAACAGCCGATTGCGATTCAGAGCGATGCCGAAGAGGCGCTGGCCAATGAGTTGGAGCAGATGCCGGATGAGATCGATGAAGGGCAGCGGTTGGTGCAGACGCAGTTGGCGTTGATCTGCCGGCAGTTGGGGCCGTTGCGGACATTGGCGGCGCATCTGATCAAGGACACCAGTGAAGCCTGAGATCTCCGGTGACTGGGCGGGCCCCTTCGCGAGCAAGCCCGCTCCCACATTGATCTATTGTGTGACACAAAGCCCCTGTGGGAGCGGGCTTGCTCGCGAAGGGGCCATCAGCCTCACCGAAGCTTACATCCCATGCTGCTTCATCAACCGCTCATAACTGCCATCAGCCTTCATCTCGGCAATCTCGCGATCGAAACCGGCGACGATCTGTTCATGCTGCGGATTTTTCAGGCTGACCAATATGTGCAAGCTGTTCTCGCTCAACGCCTTGGGCAAGAACTCCACGGCATTGCGAACCTTGGATGATTCCCGAGCCAGGTAATAACGGGCCACGTATTCGTCTTCCAGCGTCAACTTGACCCGGTCGGCCGCGACCATGCGCACGGCCATGGCGAAGTTATGCACAGGGACTTTCTGCAGCGACACATCGTCGTCGAATTCCGATGAATAGGCATAACCGCGCACCACCGCAATCGGGTAAGTGTGCAATTGCTGCAAGTTGTTGTATTCGATGGGCGCGTCTTTGCGCTTGAGAAAGCGCACGCGGTTGAGCAGATATTCGCCGGAGAACTGGCCCAGCTTGGTGCGCTCGTCGGTGTACCAGGCATTGACCAGCACGTCGTAACGGCCCTCGCCGACGCCGAGCAACGCTCGCGCCCAAGGCACCTGTTCAAAATCACTGGCGTAGCCCGCCCGGGCCAGCGCAGTGCTGACGATGTCGGTGGCCAAGCCACCGTTGACCAGCGTGGCGTCGGTAAACGGCGGCCAGGCGTCGGCGACCAGACGCAGCCTTTCCGCTGCCGCGCTTTGTGTCAGCAACAGCAATCCAATCAAAGCAAACGCTCGATGCAATCGCGGCATGCTAGAAAATCCTTAGCGGGCGGGCTGCCCGGTGTGTTTTTCTGCCAAAACTCCAAGACTC
Organism: Pseudomonas sp. LBUM1669; assembly: GCF_059695705.1. Classification (NCBI taxonomy): domain Bacteria; kingdom Pseudomonadati; phylum Pseudomonadota; class Gammaproteobacteria; order Pseudomonadales; family Pseudomonadaceae; genus Pseudomonas; species Pseudomonas sp. LBUM1669. The sequence continues at coordinate 5,917,203 of NZ_CP166784.1, forward strand.
ATGTACCGACACTCAGGTACTCAACATTAGCTCATGGGAGCGACTGCACAGCGCTTCATTGCAGATTACACAAAGAAGACAGCGCCGCGCGAGATGAATGATGGCATTTTGGCCTTTGTCACAGATTTCTCCACCATAAAGACATCTATCGCCAGGACGCTTAGTATCCGAAGGACGTTGCTCAAGGAAAGTGAAGATGACAATCGATTGGGTCTGCAAACACCACAGCGATCTGGGGAAAGAGCAGCTGTACGCCATTCTCCAGTTACGTGCGCAAGTGTTCGTCGTCGAACAGAAATGCGCCTACCAGGATGTCGATGGCCAGGATCTGGAAGGTGACACCTGCCATTTGATGGCGTGGGACGGGGATCGGCTGGTGGCCTACCTGCGCTTGCTCGATCCGGAAACGCAGGGCGGAGACGTGGTGATCGGGCGGGTGATTATAGCGCCTGGCGCCCGTGGCGCCGGACTGGGACATGATTTGATGGCCCAGGGGTTGAAGCAGGCCGGGAAACGCTGGCCTGAGGTGCCGATCTATCTCTCGGCCCAGGCGCATTTGCAGGGGTATTACGGGCGGTACGGGTTTGTGGTGTCGGGTGAGGAGTTTCTGGAGGATGACATTCCGCATATCGGGATGCGTCGTCCTTGAGGGCCTCATCGCGAGCTGGCTCGCTCCCACAGGGGACCGCGGTCAAATGTGGGAGCGAGCCAGCTCGCGATGGCGCCAGCTGTATCATCGAAGAACTCAGGGATACTCGAGCACCGCTTTAATCTGCCGTAAATTACGCTCGATCCACCCCCGATCAATCGCCCCCCACTCGCGGATCCGATAGCGCCCCGCATGATTGCGCGCGCCCTCTTCCTGCTCGAACTCGCAAATGATGTCCAGATCCGCCAACGCCGCAATCGTGTCCTGCGCCGTGCGCCGGGGCATGCCGGTCACTTCGGTCAGCGCCGGGACGCTGCTGGCCAGGCCACTGTCGATCAGGTACGCCACGTACAACCGGCGATAGAAGCTGCTCTTGGTCTTGCTTACATCCATCCAAACACTCCCTTTACTGCATATCCCGCCACGTCAGGTACACCCGCAGATCAAATTCCACCTGGTGATACCCCGGCAACATGTGTTCGCAGAGCTTGTAGAACGCCTTGTTGTGATCCGACTCTTTAAAGTGCGCCAGCTCATGCACCACGATCATTTTCAGAAACTCGGAGGGCGCTTCCTTGAACAACGAGGCCACGCGGATTTCCTTCTTGGCCTTGAGCTTGCCGCCCTGCACCCGCGAGATCGTCGTGTGCAGGCCAAGGGCGCGATGGGTCAGGTCGAGGCGGTTGTCGAACAGCACCTTGTCGATGGACGGCGCATTGCGCAGGTATTCCTGCTTGAGGTCCAACGCAAAGGTGTACAGCGCCTTGTCACTCTGCACCGCGTGTTTTTCCGGGTAGCGCTGGCTCAGGTAGTCGCCCAGCCGACCTTCGGCGATCAGCTGGCGCACCTGGTCCTGCAACGCAGCGGGATAGGCCTGGAGGTATTTCAACGCGGTCATCAGGGTCGGCAACACGAATCACGAAAAGGTCGCCAGTGTAGCGAATTCAGCGGGTCAGCGCGCTCCAGTCAAACGGCGCCACAAAGTCGCTAGCGTCCTCGGCCATCATCGGCCGCCCCACCAGAAAACCTTGCACGTACTGGCAGCCGTTGGCTTGCAGCCATTCATATTGCGCAATGGTTTCCACCCCTTCGGCAATCACCAGCATCCCGTATTGCTTGCACAGGTCGATCACATTGCGCACCAGTGCCGCATCCCGTTCGGACGCCGGCAATCGGGCGATCAAATGTCGGTCAAGCTTAAGCGTGTCCAGCTCAAGGTCGCGCAGATGCGCCAGCGAGCAAGGTCCGGTGCCGAAGTCATCCAGCGCCACCCGCACCCCGAGATTGCGCAGCAAGCGCAGCGTCTTGCGGGTTTCTTCGGGGTTTTGCATCAACGCTTCTTCCGTCACTTCGACTTCCAGATAACGCGGTTGCAAGCCGTGACGTTCCAATACCTGGCGCAATTCAGTGACCAGGTTGGGCATGCCGAACTGGGTGCTGCTCAAACTCACCCCCAGAACCAGGTCTTCGGCAAACAAGGTTTCCCAGGCTTTGCGCTGGCCGGCCCCGCGATGGTAAATCCAGCTGCCCAGACGACTGATCAGCCGCGCTTCTTCCAGCAACGGCAAAAACAGCCCCGGCGGTACATCGCCGACACTTGGGTGTTGCCAGCGCAGCAGAGCCTCGAACCCCCGAATCTGCCCGCTGTCGATGGCGACCTGCGGCTGGTACACCAGATTAAAATCACGGTTCTCGATGGCCGTGCGCACGCTCTCTTCGAGCATCAGCCGCGAGCGGGCCCGGCCGTTCATTTCGTGATCATAGAAACGGTACTGCTGACGGCCGGCGCGTTTGGCCTCGTACATGGCGATGTCCGACGCACGTAGCAAACCGTCGAGATTGGAACCGCAATCCGGGAAAGTGGCGATGCCGATGCTGGCGCCCAAGGCGATATCCAGACCATCAATCTGCTGACAGATCGACACCCGTTCAATGAGCTTCTCGGCAATCTTCGCTGCTTGCTCCGGGAACTCCAGATCCAGCAACGCCGTGAACTCATCGCCACCCATACGCGCCAGAATGTCGAAGGGCCGCAGGCAGGCTTTCAATTGCTCGGACACCCAGCGCAGCACCCGGTCGCCGGCATCGTGACCGAGGGAATCGTTGACGCGCTTGAATCCATCGAGGTCCAGGTACAGCAGCACCCAGGCGCCGTCAGACCGTTCACCGCGCAGCAGCAGATTCTCCACCGTCTGGTAGAAGCCGCGACGATTGAGCAGCCCGGTCAGCGGGTCCGTCACCGCCTGGAACTCCAGTTGCTGATGCAGATGGCGCACCACCGACATGTCCAGCACCGTCACCACCATCGCATGTTGTTCGCTGGGCAATGGCGCACAAGACAGCGCCACCGGCACTTGCTGGCCGGGCGCCGTTCGCAGCAACGCGTCGTGCAGGCGCAGGGTTTCGCCGCGTTTGTAGCCGGTGTAAAAGTCTGAGTCCGCCCAGACCGGGATGTGCGGCTTCTGCAGGAAATCCAGAAACTCTCTGCCTTGCAGGTCTTGCACCGTGGCATTGAGCAACCGCGACATCGCCGGGTTGGCAAAGCGGATCAGACCGTCCTCACCCACCACCAGGATGCCTTCGGCGACATTGTCCAGCACCGAGGCATTAAACGCGCGAGCGACCTCCAGATCGTGGCTCAGGCGCTGCAACGCACGGCGATTGCGCTGATGCTCGAGCAACGCCTGTACTTTGGGCTTGAGAATTTGCGGGTCGAACGGCTTGAACAGGTAATCCACCGCACCACTGGCATAGCCCTTGATCACGGCATCCTGGGATTGTTCGTTGGCGGTCAGGAAAATAATCGGTGTGAGACGGGTTCGCTGACTGCCGCGCATCAGACGCGCCACTTCATAACCGTCCATGCCCGGCATCTGCACATCCAGCAGCACCAGGTCGACATCGTGTTCGAGCAAAAGACTGAGGGCTTCAAAACCGGAAGCTGCGGTAATGACCTGCCAATCCTGGCGCTGGAGCAACGCACGCATGCTGATCAGGTTTTCGGGGTAATCATCAACGATTAAAAGGATCGAGCTGCCTTCAGCTGGCGTGGGGTGCGCGCATTCCATGCTGCTTCTCTTATTCGGGGCGTCAGGCCGGTTTCTCGTGAAAACCGGACAAATACTGAGCCTTCACTCTAGACCGGGATCCGCTAAAGCAGAAGCTATCAGTGCGCCATCATTTAACCATCGAGTACATTTGCCGACTAACGGTCGCTTCTACAGCCCCCTGAAACCGGGAAAGATGGCCTTTTAACAGGATTTTGACGCCATCCGTTTGTCATTTACGCATTAACAAATTGAACTTCTGCGCTTATAAGGATTGCCCCCAAGGCGCGTGCCAGAGCTTCTGGCACGTGCGTGCAGTAAAAAATCCGTGGAAGCTTTTGTCTATGATCGATCTCGCAACCTGGAACCTCAGTGTTCCCGTCGGCAATCCGCCGTACACCGTTGACACGTCAAAACTGGTGGATGGCTTCAAGGATCAATACTTCCACTCCGACACCGGCACCTTGTTTTTCTGGGCCCCGGTCACCGGATCTAAAACTGAAAACGCAAAATACCCTCGCACCGAACTGCGCGAAACCTACAGTAACGGTACCCTGCGCAACTGGCTCTACCCGGACGCCGACAATTCACTGCGTGCCACCCTCGCGGTCAACCAGGTACCGAGCTCAGGCAAAATCGTCATCGGCCAGATCCACGCCTATGAAAGCCAGAAACCCATGGTGAAGCTCGAGTATCAGTACAAGACCAGCACACAGTCGGGCAACATCGTCGCCAAGGTGCGCATGCGCCCGGATGACGGCGAAGGCCGGATCATCACCATCGCCACCGGGGTGAAACTTGACCGGGAGTTTTCCTACCTCATCCACCTGAGCCCAGGCGGCGCGCTGGGCATTAGTGCGGCGGGTTATCAGTGGGACACCGACATCAGCGCGACGTGGCGTGACAAGCCACTGTATTTCAAGGCCGGGGTCTATGTGCAAGACCACACCGGGTACACCAGCGAAGGCGGGAAAGTGACGTTCAGCAAGCTGGATATTGATCACGACAAGTAAAAACACCTCTGCCCCTGTAGCAGCTGTCGAGCTGCGCGAGGCTGCGTCCGAGGACGAAGTCCTCGCAATCTCTTGACGACTGCTGCGCAGCCGGACGCAGCCTCGCAGGCTCGACAGCTGCTACAGCGTCCGAAAAAAGTGTAGGACGCCTCCGACTGTGGCGAGGGAGCTTGCTCCCGCGGGGCTACGAAGTAGCCCCAAATCCTGCCACCTGATTCCCCCAGACACACCACACCCCCCGATTTACGGCGCCTGCGTCGCCGAACGGGAACGAGTGCCCTTGCCACAATGACCGCATTCACGTCCTACAGCCCGATTGCGGCTACCCGAATCGCTGTCTAAAGTTGGCCTGTCGCTGACATTGTTGGCGATAGGGTTTCGCAGCCCTGACGATACGTGTAGTAACCTAGCGCCTCGAAAAAAGGGGCGCGTAAACGCTCGCCCTCCTTTTTATGGTGGCTGTGTGTGGGAGACCTTCGGGTCTGCCGGGTTCCTCGTATCCCTGGTCTGCGAACCCGCACATAGCTACCACCCCAATCGTTTCGCAGCGAACGGTAGTAGCTCTTCTTTCAGATACGAGGAAGATTTACTTATGACCATGAACAAACCGCCCCGCCGCTTCACCCCAATGTCCCAACTCGCCACCGACTACCCCGTCCTGCTCATCGACAACGACGCCCCTCTACGCGAACTCCACAACTGCGTCAGCGAACGCCTCAACGCCGTCCTCAAATATCTGAACCTCATGGCCTGCACCAGCCTGCCGGACTATGCAGAACACGACATCAACACCGTCACTAACATTGCCCGAATTATGGTTCAGGACATTGCCGACGTTTTTGGGGTCATCGAACAGCGCGGATTTGATACGCCTAAGCAGCAGTAAAAATCAGACAATAAAAAACCCGCATCTCTGCGGGTTTTTTAGTACTGCTAAACAATAAAGCCTTAGTTAACCTTAGCGTTCAACTCACCCTTCAAATACCGCTGATACATCGCTTCCAACGAGATCGGCTTGATCTTCGAAGCATTACCGGCAGTACCAAACGCTTCATAACGTGCGATACACACATCACGCATGGCAGTAACAGTCGCGCCAAAGAACTTGCGCGGGTCAAACTCGCTCGGGTTGGTAGCCATCAACCGACGCATCGCACCGGTCGAAGCCAACCGCAAGTCAGTATCAATGTTGACCTTACGCACGCCGTGCTTGATGCCTTCAACGATCTCTTCAACCGGCACGCCGTAGGTTTCTTTGATGTCGCCGCCGTACTGGTTGATGATCGCCAGCCAGTCTTGTGGAACCGAAGACGAACCGTGCATCACCAAGTGGGTGTTCGGGATGCGTTTGTGGATTTCTTTGATGCGGTCGATGGCCAGCACGTCGCCGGTAGGCGGCTTGGTGAACTTGTACGCGCCGTGGCTGGTGCCGATGGCGATGGCCAGGGCATCGACCTGGGTGCGTTTGACGAAGTCAGCGGCTTCTTCCGGGTCGGTCAGCATTTGGCTGTGATCCAGAACGCCTTCGGCGCCGATGCCGTCTTCTTCACCGGCCATGCCGGTTTCCAGCGAACCCAGGCAACCCAGCTCGCCTTCTACCGATACGCCGCAGGCGTGAGCCAGGGCCACGGTTTGTTGGGTAACGCGCACGTTGTAGTCGTAGTCGGTCGGGGTCTTGCCGTCTTCGCCCAGGGAACCGTCCATCATCACCGAGCTGAAGCCCAGTTGAATGGAGCGCTGGCAGACGTCAGGGCTGGTGCCGTGGTCCTGGTGCATGCACACCGGGATGTGCGGGAATTCTTCGATGGCGGCCAGGATCAGGTGACGCAGGAATGGGGCGCCGGCGTATTTGCGAGCACCGGCCGAGGCCTGGACGATCACCGGGGAGTCAGTCTTGTCAGCGGCTTCCATGATGGCGCGCATCTGCTCAAGGTTGTTGACGTTGAAGGCTGGAACGCCGTAGCCGAACTCGGCTGCGTGGTCCAGCATCTGGCGCATGCTGATAAGTGCCATTGTGTGTGTCTCTCCCGGTTGAGGGTCGTTAATCGTGCCAGCCTGCCGTAGCGGCGGCGGCTATTCAAGTTATTGCAGATCGGGGGTTGGCCCGGGCTGCGAATTCGGTGATGCCAAAATCTCTACAAGCCATCGAATTCCCGTAGGAGTGAAGCTTGCTCGCGAAAGCGGTTTAACTGGCAGCACATGTGTTGAATGTGATGACGTCTTCGCGAGCAAGCTTCGCTCCTACAGGTTTCGCACAAGCCTCAATTACTGCGCTTTACAACCGCGGCCGATCAAATCATTGGTGGCGACCCAGTAAACCAGGCCTTCCTCACCTTTTACGTGAAACGCCAACATGTCGTTGCTGTACAGCGAACCTTCGGCGCCCGGTTCAAGCTTCAAGCGGTAGACCTGATCGGCCCCGCCGAGGCGCACGTCGACTTCCTTGCGGCTGTCGTCGGTGTAGCGCCAGAGCACTTTGGCCTGGCTGTCGCAGGTCCAGGTGGTCCAGTTGTCCGTCGATTCGGCAGGCTTGAACAGGTTGAAATTCGAGCAACCGGCCAGCAATGCCAACGCCGTAACGGCGATAAAACCTTTCATCCATGTTCCTCGACTGACGGCGCACGCCGCCAGCCCTGAGTAAAGTGTCTGACCCGTCAAGGGCAACCATGTTCCTTGGCCGGGGTCTGCGTCTCGTATTTCTCCAGGCCATCAGGCCCGGATCGCTTGTTGATCACCGGGTTGGTTTCCGCTTGCCAGTCGGCCTGGTAGCAGCCTTTTTCCACCGACTGCGGCGCAGGATCCGGCTTGGCTTTCGGGTTACTCCCGCAAGCCACCAGCATACCCGCAGCGATCAGCAGCGCTAATGGCTTGACCATGAGAACACTCCTTTGCTTGGTCAAATGAATGACCTCAGCCCTTGGCCCGACTTTCCAGGACTTCAACGGCAGGCAAAACCTTGCCTTCCACGAACTCGAGGAACGCGCCGCCACCGGTGGAAATGTAGGAGATCTGATCGGCAACGCCATATTTGTCGATGGCCGCCAGGGTGTCGCCGCCGCCAGCAATCGAGAACGCCGAGCTTTGCGCGATGGCCTGGGCCAGCACTTTGGTGCCGTTACCGAATTGATCGAATTCGAATACACCGACCGGACCGTTCCACAGGATGGTCTTGGACGACTTCAGCAGCTCGGCGAAATTCGCCGCGGTCTGCGGGCCGATGTCCAGGATCATGTCGTCGGCGGCCACGTCAGCAATCAGCTTGACGGTAGCGGTCGCGCTTTCAGCGAATTCCTTGGCAACCACCACGTCCACTGGCAAAGGCACGCTGACCTTGGCGGCGATGGCGCGAGCGGTGTCGAGCAGGTCCGGCTCGTACAGCGACTTGCCGACCGGGTGACCGGCAGCGGCCAGGAAGGTATTGGCAATGCCACCGCCGACGATCAGCTGGTTGCAGATCTGGCTCAGGCTGTTCAGCACGTCGAGTTTGGTCGAGACCTTGGAACCGGCAACGATGGCAGCCATCGGCTGGGCCGGGGCGCCAAGGGCTTTGCCCAGTGCGTCCAGCTCAGCAGCCAGCAGCGGGCCAGCGGCGGCGACTTTGGCGAACTTGGCCACGCCATGGGTCGAACCCTCGGCGCGGTGAGCGGTGCCGAAGGCGTCCATCACGAAGACGTCGCACAGGGCGGCGTATTGCTGGGCCAGTTCGTCAGCGTTCTTTTTCTCGCCCTTGTTGAAGCGCACGTTTTCGAACAGCACGATGTCGCCGGCCTTGACGTCGACACCGCCCAGGTAATCGGCGACCAGCGGCACTTCACGGCCCAGGGCCTTGCTCAGATAGTCGGCGACGGGCTTGAGGCTGTTCTCGGCCGAGAACTCGCCTTCGGTCGGACGGCCAAGGTGCGAGCAGACCATCACGGCCGCGCCTTTTTCCAGGGCCAGCTTGATGGTCGGCAGCGAAGCCAGGATTCGCGCATCGCTGGTGACTACACCGTCCTTGACTGGGACGTTGAGGTCTTCGCGGATCAGTACGCGCTTACCTTGCAGATCGAGGTCGGTCATCTTCAACACGGTCATGGGTCGCAATTCCTGGTTTACGGTTTTTGAGTCGCTGTTTGCAGATAGTGTTCTGCAACGTCCAGCATTCGGTTGGCAAAACCCCATTCGTTGTCGAACCAGGCCAGGATGTTCACCAGCCTTGGGCCGGAAACTCGGGTCTGACTGGCATCGACGATGGCCGAATGTGGGTCATGGTTGAAATCACAACTGGCGTGAGGCAACTCGGTGTAGGCCAGAAGGCCTTTGAGCGGGCCGCTGGTGGCGGCCTCGCGCAGAATCCGGTTGACCTCGGTGGCGTCGGTGTCGCTGACGGTCTGCATCGTAATGTCGAGGCAAGACACGTTAACCGTCGGCACCCGCACGGCTTTGGCCTGAATTCGCCCGGCAAGTTCCGGCAGCAGGCGCTCGATGCCACGCGCCAGACCAGTGGACACCGGAATCACCGACTGGAACGCCGAACGCGTGCGGCGCAGGTCTTCGTGATGATAGGCGTCGATGACCGGCTGATCGTTCATCGCCGAGTGAATGGTGGTGATCGACACGTATTCCAGACCAATGGCTTGATCCAGCAGGCGCAACAGCGGCACGCCGCAGTTGGTGGTGCAGGACGCGTTCGACACCAGCAGCTCGTCGCCGGTCAGGCAATCCTGGTTCACGCCGTAGACGATGGTGGCGTCGACATCCGCCTCGCTGGCCATCGGCTGGGAAAACAGCACGCGGGGTGCGCCGGCATCAAGGAAGCGCTGGCCATCGGCACGCGTGTTGTAAGCACCGGAGCACTCCAGCACCAGATCGACGCCCAGGGACGCCCAATCGATGCCTTCGGGGGTGGCACTGCGCAGGACCTTCACGCAGTCGCCCTTAATATGCAGACAATCGCCTTCTACTCGCACTTCGCCGGGAAAGCGCCCGTGAGTGGAGTCGAAGCGTGTCAGGTATTCGATGCTAGCCATGTCAGCCAGATCGTTGATCGCGACAATTTCAAACCCAGCCGTCGAGCCTCGCTCAAACAACGCACGCAAGACGCAACGACCAATCCGGCCGTAGCCGTTGAGTGCAACTTTGTAAGGACGCGGTTGAGGCATGGGGTTCTCGATGAAGCTTGGGAATGAGGTTGCCAGGACTGCCGCCTTCGCGGGCAAGCCTCGCTCCTACAGGTCTTCGGTTGTCTTGAAAACAACGCGATCCCTTGTAGGAGCGAGGCTTGCCCGCGAAGACGTCAGCCCCGATAACGCAACTTCTGGATCAGTCTTCCAGCAGCTCTTCAGCCTGACCCAGGATGTTTTCCAGGGTAAAGCCGAACTCTTCGAACAAGGCCGGCGCAGGCGCCGACTCGCCGAAGGTGGTCATGCCGATCACGCGGCCTTCCAAGCCCACGTACTTGTACCAGTAGTCCGCGTGCGCGGCTTCGATGGCGATACGGGCACTGACCTGCAACGGCAGAACCGCTTGCTTGTAACCGGCGTCCTGAGCATCGAACACGCTGGTGCACGGCATCGAAACAACACGCACCTTGCGACCTTGCTCGGTCAGCTTGTCGTAAGCCTGAACCGCCAGACCGACTTCCGAACCGGTAGAGATCAGGATCAGCTCAGGCTCGCCTGCACAGTCCTTCAGCACGTAACCGCCACGGGCGATGTCGGCGATCTGCAGCGCGCTGCGTTCCTGATGCTGCAGGTTCTGACGCGAGAAGATCAGCGCCGAAGGGCCGTCCTTGCGCTCGATGGCTTCTTTCCAGCAAACGGCCGATTCAACGGCATCAGCTGGACGCCAGGTGTCGAGGTTCGGCGTGCTGCGCAGGCTGGTCAGTTGCTCGATCGGCTGGTGAGTCGGGCCGTCTTCGCCCAGACCGATGGAGTCGTGGGTGTAGACGAACACCACGCGTTTCTTCATCAGCGAAGCCATGCGCACGGCGTTGCGAGCGTATTCCATGAACATCAGGAAGGTGGCGCCGTAAGGCACCAGACCGCCGTGCAACGCCACGCCGTTCATGATCGCGCTCATGCCGAATTCGCGAACGCCGTAGTACATGTAGTTGCCGCTGGCGTCTTCAGCCGAAACACCTTTGCAACCTTTCCACAGGGTCAGGTTGGAACCCGCGAGGTCAGCGGAGCCGCCCAGCAATTCAGGCAACAGCGGGCCGTAGGCATTCAGTGCGTTCTGGCTGGCTTTACGGCTGGCGATGGTTTCGCCCTTGGCCGCGACTTCAGCGATGTAAGCCGAGGCTTTTTCCGCGAAGTCTTCCGGCAGATCGCCGCCCAGGCGACGGACCAGTTCGTTGGCCAGCTCAGGGAAAGCTGCGGAGTAGGCAGCGAAACGCTGATCCCACTCGGCTTCGGCCGCGCGGCCGGCTTCCTTGGCGTCCCACTCGGCATAGATGTCAGCCGGGATTTCGAACGGACCGTGGTTCCATTTCAGAGCAGCACGGGTCAAGGCGATTTCCGCGTCACCCAATGGGGCGCCGTGGCAGTCTTCTTTGCCTTGCTTGTTCGGCGAACCGAAACCGATGGTGGTCTTGCAGCAGATCAGGGTTGGCTGATCGCTTTTGCGTGCGGTTTCGATCGCGGTCTTGATCTCTTCCGGGTCGTGACCGTCGACGTTGCGGATCACCTGCCAGTTGTAGGCTTCGAAACGCTTCGGGGTGTCATCGGTGAACCAGCCTTCGACTTCGCCGTCGATGGAGATGCCGTTGTCGTCGTAGAAGGCGATCAGCTTGCCCAGGCCCAACGTACCGGCCAGGGAGCCGACTTCGTGGGAAATGCCTTCCATCATGCAGCCATCACCCAGGAACACGTAGGTGTGGTGGTCGACAACGTTGTGGTCAGGACGGTTGAACTGCGCCGCCAGGACTTTTTCAGCCAGGGCGAAACCGACGGCATTGGCCAGGCCTTGGCCCAGCGGACCGGTGGTGGTTTCAACGCCTGGGGTGTAGCCGAATTCCGGGTGACCCGGGGTGCGGCTGTGCAGCTGGCGGAAGTTTTTCAGGTCATCGATCGACAGGTCGTAGCCGGTCAGGTGCAGCAGCGAGTAGATCAACATCGAACCGTGACCGTTGGACAGCACGAAGCGGTCACGGTCGGCGAACGATGGATTGCTCGGGTTGTGCTTCAGGTAGTCACGCCAAAGTACTTCGGCGATATCCGCCATACCCATCGGGGCACCGGGATGGCCGCTGTTGGCTTTTTGCACGGCATCCATGCTGAGGGCACGAATGGCGTTGGCACGCTCACGACGGCTGGGCATCGCTGTTCTCCTGCGGGTTCTGTATCGAGAGTGAATAAAACGAAACGGAAAAAAGGCGAGCATTTTCCCTCACCCACCCGCCTCGGGGCAATGACAGATAGTCATCTGGAGGCGTTTTTCCAATTGTTAACAGCGGTTTCGACTGATGAAACCTTTCTGCAGTTCGTTTGTTGACTGAACCTAACGTCTGGAAGTGCCATCTATCGACCAATATCAAAACTTTTTGATATTGCCCTTGCGGTGATTTCTGAGCGTCACTAGACTGCTGGCCTTATGAATTTACGCGTGCCTTCCATTCGACATGACGATTGCGATGAGCTGGCGGCCCTGTGCAAGGCCGGCGGCGATCCTCTGCGACTGAATGTATTGCGCGCGCTGGCCAACGATTCGTTTGGCGTACTGGAACTGGCGCAGATCTTCGGGATTGGTCAGTCCGGCATGAGTCACCACCTCAAGGTCCTGGCCCAGGCCGACCTGGTGGCGACCCGCCGTGAAGGCAACGCGATTTTCTACCGTCGCGCCCTGCCCCACACCGACCTGCTGGGCGGCAAGCTGCACGCCGCCCTGCTGGAAGAAGTGGACAACCTGACCCTGCCGGCCGATGTGCAGTCGCGGATCGCTCAGGTCCATGGGCAACGCGCGGCGGCCAGCCAGGACTTCTTCTCACGGGTGGCGGAGAAATTTCGCGCCCAGCAAGACTTGATCGCCGGTCTGCCGCAGTACCGCGATAGCGTGGTGGCGCTGCTCGACAAGCTGAGTTTCAGAGACGGCCCGACGGCCATTGAAGTCGGCCCCGGCGACGGTGAATTTTTGCCGGAACTGGCACGCCGCTTCACCGAGGTCACGGCGCTGGACAACAGCCCGGCGATGCTCGAACTGGCGCGTCAGGTCTGCGAACGTGAAACGCTGGCTAACGTCAGCCTGCAACTGGCCGATGCATTGAATGGCGTCAGCCTTCAGGCCGATTGCGTTGTACTGAACATGGTGCTGCACCATTTCGCCGCGCCGGCCGAAGCGCTCAAGCACATGGCCGACTTGCTGCAACCGGGCGGTAGCCTGCTCGTGACAGAGTTATGTAGCCACAACCAGAGTTGGGCCAGGGAGGCCTGCGGTGATCTGTGGTTGGGGTTTGAACAGGACGATTTGGCCCGTTGGGCCACCGCTGCGGGACTCGTTCCCGGGGAAAGCCTCTATGTAGGCTTACGTAATGGTTTCCAGATCCAGGTCCGCCATTTTCAGCGACCGGCTGGCGACACTCACCATCGGTAAATTCAGGAAAAAATCGAGATGAGCGAATACTCCCTCTTCACCTCCGAGTCCGTGTCCGAAGGGCATCCGGACAAAATCGCCGACCAGATTTCCGATGCGGTGCTGGACGCCATCATTGCTGAAGACAAGTTCGCCCGCGTAGCGTGCGAAACTCTGGTTAAAACCGGCGTGGCAATTATCGCAGGTGAAGTCACCACGTCGGCCTGGGTCGACCTGGAAGAAATCGTGCGTAACGTCATTCTGGACATCGGCTACAACAGCTCCGATGTCGGCTTCGACGGTGCCACTTGCGGCGTGATGAACATCATCGGCAAGCAATCCCCTGACATCAACCAGGGTGTCGACCGTGCCAAGCCTGAAGATCAGGGCGCCGGCGACCAGGGCCTGATGTTCGGCTACGCCAGCAACGAAACCGACGTGCTGATGCCAGCACCGATCACCTTCTCGCACCAGCTTGTGCAGCGCCAGGCCGAAGCCCGTAAATCCGGCCTGCTGCCTTGGCTGCGCCCGGACGCCAAGTCGCAAGTGACTTGCCGTTACGAAGGCGGCAAGGTTGTTGGTATCGACGCTGTTGTACTGTCGACTCAGCACAACCCTGAAGTGTCGTACAAAGACCTGCGCGAAGGCGTGATGGAGCTGATCGTCAAGCACGTACTGCCTGCCGAACTGCTGACCAAAGACACCCAGTTCCACATCAACCCGACTGGCCAGTTCATCATCGGTGGCCCGGTGGGCGACTGCGGCCTGACCGGTCGCAAGATCATCGTCGACAGCTACGGCGGCATGGCCCGTCACGGCGGCGGCGCGTTCTCCGGTAAAGATCCATCGAAGGTTGACCGCTCGGCGGCCTACGCCGGTCGTTACGTGGCCAAGAACATCGTCGCTGCCGGCCTGGCCGAGCGCTGCGAGATCCAGGTTTCCTACGCGATCGGTGTTGCCCAGCCTACGTCGATCTCGTTGAACACCTTCGGCACCGGCAAGATCAGCGACGACAAGATCGTCAAACTGGTCCGCGAAATTTTTGACCTGCGCCCATACGCGATCACCACCATGCTCGACCTGCTGCACCCGATGTACCAGGAAACCGCTGCGTATGGCCACTTCGGCCGCACCCCGGCGACCAAGACTGTGGGCGAAGACACCTTCACCACGTTCACCTGGGAAAAGACCGATCGCGCCGACGACCTGCGTACTGCAGCCGGCCTGTAAGACTTTCCTGGCGGCACCAAAAACCCCGCACGGTTCGCCGTGCGGGGTTTTTTATTGGGTCTGCTTTATACCCGGCTGCCCCCATCGCGAGCAGGCTCGCTCCTACATTGGATCTTTAGTGAGCACAGATTTTGTGTACGGCAGAGGCTCTTGTGGGAGTGAGCCTGCTCGCGATGGGGCCAGCCTGGTCACCTCCGGAAACACCAGGCAAAACACCCACTCTTCCCCCAAGAAAATACTGACTAACCTTCATGCATCCCCCCTGAGCAAGGACGCTCACGATGCTTCTGCGCCTGTTTTCCGCTTTGTTCCTGACCCTGTTTTGCCTGAGCTCAAACGCTGCCGACTGCCCCGACTGGCCACCCGCCCGCGCCCTGGACGAAATCACCGCCCTGCAAAAACAGATCGATTTCTGGGACGACAATTATCACCGCCACGGACGCTCACGGGTCGCCGATGAAATCTATGATCAGTCCCACGCGCGATTGAGCGAATGGCGTGAGTGTTTTGATTTGAGTCTGGCGCCCGACCCCTTGCGCACGGCGGGCGGCAAGATTACCCATCCCATCGCCCATACCGGCCTGGACAAACTCCGTGATGGAAGTGCCGTAGAAGACTGGATACGTGATCGAAGCGACATCTGGATACAACCCAAGGTCGATGGGGTGGCGGTGACGCTGATCTATCGCAACGGTTTGCTGCGCCAGGCGATCAGTCGCGGTGACGGAGTCAACGGCCAAGACTGGACCACTTCGGCGCGACTGATTCCCGCCATCCCCCGGCAACTGCCGCAACCCTTGGATTTGCTGGTGCAAGGCGAACTCTATTGGCGCCTGACCGACCATGTGCAAGCCAAGGCAGGCAGCCTCAACGCCCGCTCCACGGTGGCCGGGCTGATGGCGCGCAAAGAGCTGAACGCAGAACAGGCCGGTGGAATCGGATTGTTTGTCTGGGATTGGCCGCAAGGTCCGGCAAGCCTGCCCGCTCGCGTGGCGACTCTCGATGAAATGGGTTTTCCGGGCACTGCGCCTTACAGCCAGCCGATCAAGGTGTTTGCCGACGCGGAACGATGGCGCGATCACTGGTATCGCACGCCCCTGCCCTTCGCCAGTGACGGTGTCGTTTTGCGTCAGAGCCAGCGGCCACCGGCCGATCGCTGGCAAGCGCGACCCTCCTTCTGGAGCGTTGCCTGGAAGTATCCGTTCGCCCAGGCACTGGCCGAAGTTCGCAAGGTCCACTTCAAGATCGGACGGACTGGGCGGATTACACCGGTGCTCGATCTTGCACCCGTGAAGCTCGATGACCGACAGATCAAGCGCGTCAGCGTCAGCTCCCTGCGGCGTTGGGAGGAACTGGATATCCGCCCCGGCGATCAGGTGTCCGTCAGCTTGGCGGGGTTGACCATTCCAAGGCTCGACGGTGTCGTGCTGCGCAGTACCGAACGCACGGAATTGAACGTGCCGTCGGCAGCAGACTTTCATCATTTGAGTTGCTGGCAACCGACATCAGGATGCGAGAGCCAATTCCTCGCGCGCCTGACCTGGCTCAGCGGCAAACAGGGACTGGCTTTGCCCCATGTCGGCCCTGGCACTTGGGAGAAACTTTTCGAAACAGGCCGCCTAAACGGCCTGCTGGATTGGTTGACCCTCGATGCTCAAGAGCTTGCTAACATTGCCGGCTTCGGCGAGCGCAGCGCGGCTCGTCTTTCAGACAGTTTTCACAGCGCCCGGCAACGTCCGTTTGCTCGCTGGCTCAAAGCCTTGGGGTTGCCGCCGACCGGCCAGGCACGGCTTGCCGATTCATGGCAGGAACTGGCGAATAGAAACACCGAACAATGGCAGGCAGAAGCAGGAATCGGCCCGGGACGCGCGGCGCAATTGAGCGCGTTTTTCCGCGACCCGCACGTCCTGGCACTGAGTCAAACATTACGCATAGCCGGGATTGACGGCTTTTAAACGTCGGCGACACCTGGCAGCCCGGGAACCCAAAGGTGCCAACGGGCTCAAACGCCCATCGCCACATCGACCCGATTGTCTTTGCACATGGAGCTTTTATGAAATTTCTTTCACCGCTCGCCTTGCTGACCCTTTGCAGCGTGATGGCCGCTCCCCTGATGGCCGCCGAAGAAGCCCCAGGGCTCACCGGCTGCGCCGCCAAGAAACAGGGCATCATCAATCAGATCGAACTGGCCAAATCCCACGGCAACGCCGAACAGCAGGCCGGCCTCGAAACGGCCCTGAGCGAAGTCACCGCCCATTGCACCGACGCCTCGCTGAAGAAGGAACGGGAAAACAAGGTGCTCGACGCCAAGCATGAAGTCAGCAAGCGTCAGTCCGACCTGGACAAAGCCATGAAGAAAGGCGATCCGGACAAGATCAACAAGCGCAAAGATAAACTCGCCGAGTCCCGCAAGGAATTGCAGGACGCGCTCGACGAGCTGGATAAGTAAGCCATCACTGAATCGGGGGCTTACCTGTGGCGAGGGAGCTTGCTCCCGCCGGGCTGCGAAGCGGCCCTAAACGCGGTTATTCAGGCAGACCGCATTTTCCGGGTTTACGACGGCTTCGCCGCCGAGCGGGAGCAAGCTCCCTCGCCACAGTTGCGCAGCAGGTCTACCCAGATCACACCCGAGAATCAATGATCCCGAAACTCTTTATGGCAGGCACTGCAGGCATCTTCGACTTTCTGCACCGCCGGGCCCAGATTACTGGCCTTGTAAGGCTGAACCTTGCTGGCAATCACCAACTCACCGGTGGCGGCTTCAAGGGTGCGAACCATGTCCTGGAAACGCGCCTGCTGCTGCCACACATTGTCCTTGGCGCTGGTGTGATCTTCTTCGCGCACCTGCGGGAAATGTTTCCACGGCTCACGGGACAAGGTGTCGAGCTTCACGGCGCCTTCCGCAAATTTCGGACCGTCGAACGGGATACGACCACGCAACATGCCACCCAGGTCTTCGCCGGTCTTGAGCATCTGTTTGAAGATCGCCTTGCGTTGTCCCAGCGGCGAATTCGGATCAACCCCACCGCAGGCAGACAAGGTCAGGCAGGCCAGCAATACAACAGAAAGTCTTTTAAGAGTCATGGTGGCTTCAGGTCACGGGAAACGGCGGCCAGTATCCTCGCGTCATCGGCAAAGACCAATAGCCCTATTATCAATACGGGTTGTTTGAGCGCATGGAGCACTCAGGCAACCGGCAAAGGAATTACTCCATGAACAGCCGTTTCAAGACATGGCGTCACCACCTCGTGTGGACTCTTCCAATGGTGGCCGTGCTCGCCGGCTGCACCGGCGGCGATAAAAACACCCCTAAGACCCACGCGCTGGCGACTTACTCCAGTGCCAGCTGGGAAGCACTGCCGGCGGTGTCCGACACCGATCTGGTCGCCGGCTTCGGCTCGTGGCGCAGCGCCTGCACCCGGCTCAAGGCCGACCCGGTCTGGGGCTCGACCTGCGCGGCTTCGGCCAATGTGCCGCAGACCGCCAGCGACATTCGCGGCTTCCTCAAGCAGAACCTCGATGTCTACGGCCTGCGCGCCGCCAATGACAATCCCAACGGTTTGATCACCGGCTATTACGAGCCGGTCTACCCGGGCAGCCTGACCCAGACCGAAGTGGCGAACATTCCGGTGTACGGCGTGCCCGAGGACATGATCATTGTCTCGCTGGACAGCATCTACCCCGAACTCAAGGGCAAACGCCTGCGCGGACGTCTCGAAGGACGCGTACTCAAACCTTACGACGATGCGGCAACGATCGAGACCAACGGGGTCAAGGCGCCAGTGGTTGCGTGGCTGACCGACCCGATGAACCTGCAATTTCTGCAAATCCAGGGTTCGGGGCGCATTCAGCTCGACGACGGTCGTCAGTTGCGCATCGCTTACGCTGACCAGAACGGCCATCCATACCGCCCCATCGGGCGCTGGCTGGTGGAGCAAGGCGAGCTGAAGAAAGAAGACGTGACCATGGGTGCCATCAGCACGTGGGCCAAGGCCAATCCATCGCGTATTCCGGAACTGCTGGGCAGCAACCCGAGTTATGTGTTTTTCACCCGCAACCCGGACAGCAACGAAGGGCCACGCGGCTCGCTGAACGTTCCGCTGACGGCCGGTTACAGTGCGGCGGTGGATCGCAAAGTGATTCCGCTGGGCAGCCTGTTGTGGTTATCCACCACCAGACCGGACGGCACAGCACTGGTACGGCCCGTGGCGGCGCAAGACACGGGCGGCGCGATTGCTGGCGAAGTGCGTGCGGATCTGTTCTGGGGCACTGGCGAGGCGGCCGGGCAACTGGCTGGGGATATGAAGCAGCAAGGGCAGATCTGGATGCTCTGGCCTAAAGGCGCGGCGTTGCCGCAAGTGCCACAAGTTGCCGATGCAGTAAAAGATAAGCCCTGAAATCTGCACTGGCAGTCAGATAGCTATCGCGAGCAGGCTCGCTCCCACAGAGGGAGCGCATTCCAATGTGGGAGCGAGCCTGCTCGCGATGAGGCCAGCACAATCACCGACGTTCTTTCAGACCGATACTACAAAGAAACTGGCAATCAACCCCATCCCCACAAACCACACCAGCGACCGCAAAATCGCCCAGTCCGCCAGATAGCAAATGATGTACAGCAGCCGACTGGTGATAAACAGCACCGCCAGCACGTTGACCGTCACCAGCTGCGCCGTGCCCACCAGGTGCGCAACAATCACCGCCGTCGCGAACGCCGGGGTCACTTCAAAACTGTTCAGTTGCGCCGCATACGCGCGTCGACCCAAACCATTCAGCGAATCAAGAAAGTCCCGGGGGTCATGGTTGTCTTGCAGCCCGAACCTGCCGCTGACCTTGGCAATGCCCGTGCAGAGATAGGGCAGGAAAATCGCGATCAAAATGCACCACAGAGCAACCGTCATAAAGCAGTCCTTTCTTCAGTTTTAGAATGTTGAGTACCCGTCAGAACTTCATCACCAAAATACCGATCAGCACGAGCCCACAGGCTAAGAGCCTTGGCCTGCCGAAAGGTTCTTTCAGGTAACGCATGCCGAACAGCACCACCAGGATCACGCTGATCTCGCGCAACGCCGCCGCTTCGGCAATCGACCCCAGCTGCATTGCCCACAGCACCAAAGCGTAGCTGAACAACACGCAGAACCCGACCGCCAGCCCCAGTCGCCACTGTTCACGCCAGAACAGCATGAACGCCGGGCGCTTGCGCACTAACGCCAGCAATGGGAACGGCCAGGCGCTGAGCAACGTGACCCAGACCAGATAGTCCAGAGGGTGCGACCAGCGCCGTAACGCCTGGCCATCGATGAAGGTGTAGCAGCCGATGCACAGGCCGATCAGCGCCACCACCGGCAACATCGACCACGGTAGACGCGCACCCCCGCCGCCCTGCCAGAGCAGGCACAGCATGCCAAACGGGATCAACAGGATTCCGAAGATCTGCTGATTCGTCAGCACTTCGCCAGCGAAGATCAGCGTCAGTGCCAGCACCACCAGCGGCGACAGCCCACGCATCAACGGATAGACCAACCCGAGGTCGCCGACTCGATACGCCTGGATCAACAGATAGCGATAGAGCAATTCGAACGCCGCCGACGCCAGAATCCACGGCCAGATTTCACTCGGTGGCAGCGCCACGAACGGCAGCATCAGAGCGACAAACAGCATCGCGACGCTGTCCATGCAGGCCACCACCAGCAGACGTTCGGCGCTGAATTTGATCAGGGTATTCCACGCCGCGTGCAACAGCGCCGCCACCAACACCAAAGCCGTCGCAAGCACGGCACACTCCTTTTATTGACCGCTGGCTCCTACGGGAAGCGCATGGATAATTGATTCGCCATAGGTCAGCAGCTGTTTATACTGCACGCGACCACGCCGCACTCAGTTGCGCACAGACTAATTCCAATAATTTCTGCCACTGCCCGCGCTCATCGAGAACGGTCATCGGCATGCGTATGCCTGATCAGAGCGTCAAGACTACCGACAGAGACCTTGCGCATGCCACTCGCCTTGCTCGCCCTTGCTGTTGCCGCGTTCGGCATCGGCACCACTGAATTCGTCATCATGGGCCTGCTGCCCGACGTCGCCCGCGACCTCGCCGTGAGCATTCCCCACGCCGGCCTGCTGATCACCGGCTACGCCCTGGGCGTGGTGTTCGGTGCGCCGATCCTCGCTATCGGCACCGCCAACATGCCGCGCAAAGCCACGCTGTTGGGCATGACGCTGATGTTCATCCTCGGCAACGTGTTGTGCGCATTGGCGCCGAACTACGCCACATTGATGGCCGCACGAGTGGTCACCGCGCTGTGCCACGGTGCGTTTTTTGGCATCGGTTCAGTGGTCGCGGCGGGGCTGGTTGCGCCGAACAAAAGAGCGCAGGCCATTGCCATGATGTTCACCGGCCTGACGCTGGCCAACGTGCTCGGCGTGCCATTGGGCACCGCGCTCGGGCAATACGCCGGTTGGCGTTCGACGTTCTGGGCGGTCTCGGTAATCGGCGTGATTGCAGCCCTCGCGCAGTGGCTTTGGCTGCCGAAGGACATCGCGATGGACAAGGCCAACCTCGCCAGCGAGTTCAAAGTGCTGGGCAAGGTCAATGTGTTGCTGGCCTTGGGCATGAGCGTGCTGGCGTCGACCAGCTTGTTCAGCGTGTTCACCTACATCGCGCCGATTCTGCAGGACATCACCGGTGTCAGCCCGCATGGCGTGACGATCATGCTGCTGTTGTTTGGCGTCGGCCTGACGGCGGGCAGCATGCTGGGCGGTCGTCTTGCAGACAGCCGATTACTGCCTTCATTAGTGGGCATGGCGCTGGCCGTCGCGGTGGTATTGGCTGCCTTTAGCCAGACCAGTCACTCGGTTATTCCGGCGGCGATCACGCTGGTGCTATGGGGGATTTTTGCCTTTGCCCTGTGCCCGATTCTGCAACTGCTGATCATCGATCAGGCGCATGATGCCCCGAACCTCGGCTCGACGCTGAACCAGAGCGCTTTCAATCTCGGCAACGCGGCGGGCGCTTGGATCGGCGGCCTGGTGGTTGCCAGCGGTGCGGACCTGGCGGATCTGCCGTGGACCGGAGCGCTGGTCAGTGGCCTGACGGTGCTGACGGCGCTGTTCTATATATACCTGCAACGTCGCGGGGCGGCCGCGGTCAATGTGTCCGGCTGAACAGGCCGGGCATCACTGATTACTTTTTGCTCTTCTGCGGATCAGGCTCCGAATTCTGATCCGCCGTCTTCTTCGGCGGGCCGCTCTCGCTGCGGATCTGCGCGTGGCTGATCAGCGCGAAGATGAAGCTGCCGCCGATAATGTTCCCCGCCAGCGTCGGCCCGGCGAACACCAGCCAGAAATCCTTCCACGGCAACTCGCCGGCAAACACCAGGTACGAGACCTCCGCCGAACCGACCACGATGTGGGTGAAATCCCCCAGCGCCATCAGGTAAGTGATGAGGATGATGATCCACATCTTGGCGCTCTCCATGGATGGGATCATCCAGACCATGGTGGCAATCATCCAGCCCGAGACGATGCCTTTGGCGAACATCTGGCTGGCGTCGTTTTCCATGATCTTGCGCCCGATATCGAGGAAAGCCAGGTCGGTCTTGCTGTCGAAAATCGGCAGATTGAGCATCACGTAGGCCACGAGCAGCGTGCCGCAGAGGTTGCCGACCAGCACCACCGACCAGAGGCGTAGCAATCGGCCGAAATTGTTCAGTGTGGGTTTGGTCATGATCGGCAGCACGGCCGTCAGGGTGTTCTCGGTGAACAACTGCTGACGGGCGAGGATTACCGCGAGAAAGCCAGCGCAGTAGCCGAAACTGGCGATCACCTTGAAGCCTTCACCGTCCGGCAGTCGGGAGTTGAGCAATCCCATGGCCATCAGCGACAACCCCATGGTCAGGCCGGCGGCCAGTGCCGACCACCACAAGGCGGCGACACTGCGCTCGAGTTCCTGATCACCCTGGGTGCGAATGATCTCGTGCAGCACCGCGGCGCGCGGTGGCTGGTTCTTGTCGACCTCGTGCCGTTCTTCCGGCGACAGGTTTGGGGTCTTGCCTTCTTTCTTGGCGTCCATAAAGCTCCGGAACCGGTGGTGTGTCATGTAGGTACGACACGCGAGGTTCGGAGCTGTTCACTGACCGTCCAACGAAACCGGCTCTTTAGGAGCGAGGCTTGCCCGCGAAGGGTTCACCTCGGTATTGGTGGTGACACAAATGACGCCTTCGCGAGCAAGCTTCGCTCCTACGGGGCTCGCATTACTCGCTGGCGATATCGTCCTTGAACTGGTCTTTGACGTATTTGATCTCGGTCTGGCCGTGCGGAGCGGGCAAGCCGTCTTCACCCAGATTGACGAAGACAATCTTATCCACCGTCAGGATGCTTTTGCGGGTGATCTTGTTGCGGACTTCGCACTTCAGGGTGATTGAGGTACGACCGAACTCGGTGGCGGTGATGCCCAGTTCGATGATGTCGCCCTGGCGCGAGGCGCTGACGAAGTTGATCTCGGAAATGTACTTGGTCACCACACGCTGATTGCCCAACTGGACGATGGCGTAGATCGCCGCTTCTTCGTCGAGCCAGCGCAACAGGCTGCCGCCGAACAGCGTGCCGTTGGGGTTGAGGTCTTCGGGTTTTACCCATTTGCGGGTGTGGAAATTCATATTCACTCCTGAGCGTCTTGCCGAATGTTGGGCGGCATCATGGCAGAGCCCGACCTAGAGCTCTATTGAGCATCGACTATGGTCTCGATTACCGTTCGGACATTGACTGATAGAAACGCTTTGGAAGATAAGAATAGCCCGCTATAATCGCCACCGTTTCAAAACGGTAACGTTCCATTGATACCGTTTTCCCGCCACCTGTCCGAGGGGCGCTGCAGCAGGTTCGACCTGTCAGGCTCGGATGGGGCGTTGACTGGCCATGATCGGCCGGACACTAAACGCACAACGGCGCCCATTCGCATACATTACGAATGGAGGCTCATCATGAGCGCTGTTATCACGCCTGCAGATTTTACCGATTACAAAGTGGCCGACATGTCCCTGGCTGCCTGGGGCCGTCGCGAAACCATCATCGCCGAATCCGAAATGCCAGCCCTGATGGGTCTGCGCCGCAAATACGCCGGTGAGCAGCCGCTGAAAGGCGCCAAGATCCTCGGCTGCATCCACATGACCATTCAGACCGCCGTGCTGATCGAAACCCTGGTTGCCCTGGGTGCCGAAGTGCGTTGGTCGTCCTGCAACATTTTCTCGACTCAAGACCAGGCCGCTGCCGCTATCGCTGCTGCCGGCATCGCGGTTTATGCCTGGAAAGGCGAAACCGAAGAAGAGTACGAGTGGTGCCTGGAGCAAACCATCCTGAAAGATGGCGCGCCTTGGGATGCCAACATGATCCTCGACGACGGCGGCGACTTGACCGAGCTGCTGCACAAGAAATACCCGGCGATCCTGGACCGCGTCCACGGCGTCACCGAAGAAACCACCACTGGCGTTCACCGTCTGCTGGACATGCTGGCCAAGGGCGAGCTGAAAATCCCGGCCATCAACGTCAACGACTCGGTAACCAAGAGCAAGAACGACAACAAGTACGGCTGCCGTCACAGCCTGAACGATGCGATCAAGCGCGGTACCGACCACCTGCTGTCCGGCAAGCAAGCGCTGGTCATCGGTTACGGTGACGTGGGCAAGGGCTCCGCTCAGTCCCTGCGTCAGGAAGGCATGATCGTCAAGGTTTCCGAAGTCGACCCAATCTGCGCCATGCAAGCCTGCATGGACGGTTACGAGCTGGTTTCGCCGTTCATCGACGGTATCAACAACGGCACCGAAGCCAGCATCGACAAAGCCCTGCTGGGCAAGATCGACCTGATCGTGACCACCACCGGCAACGTCAATGTTTGCGATGCAAACATGCTCAAAGCCCTGAAGAAGCGCGCTGTTGTCTGCAACATCGGCCACTTCGACAACGAAATCGACACCGCTTTCATGCGCAAGAACTGGGCATGGGAAGAAGTGAAGCCACAGGTTCACAAGATCCACCGTACCGGTCCTGGCGCATTCGATGCCCAGAACGACGACTACCTGATCCTGTTGGCTGAAGGCCGTCTGGTTAACTTGGGTAACGCCACCGGCCACCCAAGCCGCATCATGGACGGTTCGTTCGCCAACCAGGTTCTGGCGCAGATCTTCCTGTTCGGCCAGAAGTACGCCGACCTGTCGCCAGCCCAGAAAGCCGAGCGCCTGACCGTTGAAGTACTGCCGAAGAAACTCGACGAAGAAGTGGCCCTGGAAATGGTCCGCGGTTTCGGCGGCGTGGTGACTCAACTGACCAAGACCCAGGCCGACTACATCGGCGTGACCGTCGAAGGTCCGTTCAAGCCGCACGCTTACCGCTACTGATCGGTCCTGCTGTCCGCCCTACTCTGTGGGGCGGACTCATCGCTCTGTAGGAGCGAAGCTTGCTCGCGAACGCTTCACCGCGGTGTTACTGAAACACCGCGGCGCCAATATTCGCGAGCAAGCTTCGCTCCTACAGAGAGCACGGCGCCTGCAAGGCTTACGCGTTTCCAAGGATATGACCATGTCCCAAGACCGTCGCTACAGCTTCGAGTTCTTCCCTACGAAGACCGACGCTGGGCATGAAAAACTGCTCGCCACTGCTCGTCAGCTGGCCACGTACAACCCCGATTTCTTCTCCTGCACCTATGGCGCTGGCGGTTCGACCCGTGATCGCACCCTCAACACCGTGTTGCAGCTCGAAAGCGAAGTCAAAGTCCCTGCCGCACCGCATCTGTCTTGCGTTGGCGACAGCAAGGACGACCTGCGCGGCCTGTTGACTCAATACAAGGCAGCCGGCATCAAGCGCATCGTTGCCCTGCGCGGTGACCTGCCTTCGGGTATGGGCATGGCCAGCGGCGAATTGCGCCACGCCAATGACCTGGTTCAATTCATTCGTGAAGAAACCGGCGATCATTTCCACATCGAAGTCGCTGCCTACCCGGAAATGCATCCGCAAGCGCGCAATTTCGAAGACGATCTGAACAACTTCGTGCGCAAGGCCAACGCTGGCGCCAACAGTGCGATCACCCAGTACTTCTTCAACGCCGACAGCTACTTCTACTTCGTCGAGCGTGTACGGGCGATGGGCGTGCACATCCCGATCGTGCCGGGGATCATGCCGATCACCAACTACAGCAAACTCGCGCGTTTCTCCGACGCTTGCGGTGCGGAAATTCCGCGCTGGATCCGCAAGCAGCTGGAAGCCTACGGCGACGACACTCAGAGCATTCAAGGCTTTGGTGAGCAAGTCATCACAGAAATGTGCGAACGCCTGCTGCAAGGTGGCGCACCGGGGCTGCACTTCTACACACTGAACCAGGCTGAAGCGAGTCTGGCAGTGTGGAATAACCTGAAGCTGCCGCGCTGATACAGTGCAGTACTGCAAAAAGGCTCTGGCGAAACCCAGGGCCTTTTTTATGGACTGCGCATTGGGCCAGAGCTTCTGAATCGACCTTCTGGCTCTTTATGATTTCTCGTCGTAATCTCAAGCCATGCCTCTGATCGCACAGTTACTGACCGTGTTTCTTTTCACTTGCCTGAGCTTTGCCGCCCGGGGCGAGAAGCTGCGCATTGTCACCGAGCCGTGGGCGCCTTATGTGTATGAGGAAAACGGCAAATCCCTGGGCCTGGATTACGAAACCACGGCCATCGTCTTCAATCGCCTGGGAATCGAAGTGGATTGGCAGTTCCTGCCATGGAAACGCTGTCTGTCGATGCTTGAATCGGGCCAGGCCGATGGCGCGCTGGACATCTTTCATAGTGATGAACGCGATGCGACACTCCTGTATCCCGGCGAACCGCTGTCGGAAGTCGAATTCGTGATGTTCTACGCCAATGAGCGGCCCCATCCGTTTCGCACCCTGGACGATCTGAAAGGCCTGACTATCGGCACCTCGCCGGGTTATCTGTACAGCGAGGACTTCAGCGGCTCGACACTGTTTACTCGGGAGCCGGCGCCCACCCACGAAGCCAACTTCGGAAAACTGGTGCGCGGGCGCATCGACCTGTTGATCACCGATCGCCGGGTCGGCCAGCATTTGCTCGACGAATTGGGCATCCGCGACAAGATCACCGAAAACCCCACCGTCATCAGCCACCAGAGCCAGTTTTTGGCGGTACGGCGCAACGCCGGCATGGATTTGCTGGTGCAGCGTTTCGGTGCCGAGCTCAAGCGCTTCAAGCGCGAGCCCGCCTACGCGGAGCTCAGCGCCCGTTATGGCGCGGGTCCCGGCACTGGAGGGCAAGCTACTACCGCCACCACGGCCACCGTAAAAACCGTTGAGCAGCAGGAAAGCGGCGCGCAGTGATTGCTCTGTTATACTCCGGCCTTCCCGCCAGGCTCACGCCCGGACGCTCGGACTTGTTCAAGGCATCTCGATCCGCTACAGCGCAGCTTTTCAGCCCGCGCGAGCGCTCCAGACGAGCCTTCGAGGCCCAGCAGGACCGGACGGGATTGCGTTCCTCTTAAACGCCATTCGCGCCAGGCAAGACTCCCATTGGGCCAAGCCCTAACTAAAACAGGATTACTCATGTCCTTTGCTTCCCTCGGTCTCTCCGAGGCTTTAGTCCGCGCCATCGAGGCAGCGGGCTATACCGAGCCTACTCCGGTGCAACAGCGGGCTATCCCCGCCGTGTTGCAAGGTCGCGACCTTATGGTCGCGGCTCAGACAGGTACTGGTAAAACCGGCGGCTTCGCCCTTCCGATTCTGGAGCGGTTGTTCCCTAACGGTCACCCGGACAAATCCCAGCGTCACGGCCCGCGCCAACCGCGCGTACTGGTCCTGACCCCTACCCGCGAACTCGCGGCTCAAGTACACGAGAGCTTCAAGGTCTATGCCCGTGACCTGAAGTTCGTCAGCGCCTGCATCTTCGGCGGCGTCGGCATGAACCCGCAGGTTCAGGCCATGTCCCGCGGTGTTGACGTGCTGGTGGCCTGCCCGGGCCGTCTGCTCGACCTCGCTGGCCAAGGCAGCGTCGATTTGTCCCACGTGGAAATCCTCGTGCTGGACGAAGCCGACCGCATGCTCGACATGGGCTTTGTCCATGACGTGAAGAAGGTCTTGGCTCGTCTGCCGAGCAAACGTCAGAACCTGCTGTTCTCGGCGACGTTCTCCAAAGACATCACCGACCTCGCCGGCAAGCTGCTGCACAACCCGGAACGCATCGAAGTCACGCCACCGAACACCACGGTCGAGCGCATCGAGCAACGCGTCTTCCGCCTGCCAGCCAACCACAAGCGTTCGCTGCTGGCGCACTTGATCACCGCTGGCGCCTGGGAACAGGTCCTGGTGTTCACCCGCACCAAGCACGGCGCCAACCGTCTGGCCGAGTACCTGGACAAACACGGCCTCAGCGCCGTCGCGATCCACGGCAACAAGAGCCAGAACGCCCGCACCAAAGCCCTGGCCGACTTCAAGGCCGGTGAAGTGCGCATCCTGGTCGCTACCGACATCGCCGCGCGCGGCCTCGACATCGACCAACTGCCACACGTGGTCAACTTCGAACTGCCGAACGTCGACGAAGATTACGTTCACCGTATCGGCCGTACCGGCCGTGCCGGTCGTTCGGGTGAGGCGATCTCGCTGGTTGCCCCGGACGAAGAAAAGCTGCTGAAAAGCATCGAGCGCATGACCAAGCAGAAGATTGCCGACGGCAACCTGATGGGCTTCGACTCCAGCGCTGTAGAAGCCGAAAAACCGGAAGTGCGCGAGCGTCCGGATGTGCGTAACCCACGCAACCCACGTGGCCCACGCGGCGACGGCCCGAACGGCACCGGCGGTGGCGGCGGTCGTAAAGACAAGGGCAAGGACAAGGGCGGCAAGGAAAAACCTGCAGCCACTGGCCGTGGTGATCGCCCGGCCCGTGAACACAAACCACGCGAAGGCACCCCGGCTCGCGAGCAACAGCGTCCGGCCCCTCGTGCTGCCGCTGATCGTGCTCCGGATGAGTTCCTGGACGACGATGTGGATAACTTCGGTAACCGCGTTGACTACGTGCCTCAAGCCAAACCGGCTCAGGGCCGTGGCCGCCGTCCGGGTGCTCCGGCACCAGGCGCGGCAGCCGGCGCAGGTGCTCCACGCACCGGCGGCAAGCCTCAGGGTCGCCAAAGCGGTCCGCGCAGCAGCGACGGCGCCACCACCGGCACCCCGCCGGCCAAGCGCAGCGGCCCTCGCAACGGCGCTCCACGTGACGGCCAGGCCCGCCGCGAAGAGTCCCGCAACCGTCGTCCGGCTCGCACCGACGACCAGCCGCGTTCGGAACCGGCCGTGCAAAACCCGCGCGGACCGGCACCGAAGATCATTCACAAGGAGTCGAAAACCGATCGTTTCCCGACTCCAGAGCAACTTGATCAACTGCCAGGCCGTCCGCGCGGTGAGAAGCCAGCGTTGCTGACCCGCAATCGCTGATTTATCGCTGCAATGAAAAATGCCCCGGGTCTCACGATCCGGGGCATTTTTTTTTGCTTCACCAAAATCCCTGTAGGAGCGAGGCTTGCCCGCGAAGGGGTCAACCGGATTTCCGTGGTGAGGCCGCTGGCGCTTTCGCGGGCAAGCCTCGCTTCTACAGGATTTGTGGTGCGACGCAGATTATGTTCGCCATAAAAAACGCCCCCGATCGCGAGATCGGGGGCGTTTTTGTTCAGGCGGCGAAAATTACTTCGCTTTCACACCTTCAAACGTCACGTACAGATCGACCGCATCGGACGATGGGCCCAGGTCTTTCTGTTTGCCGAAATCGGAACGTTTGATGCTGGTAGTGCCTTCGAAGCCGGCACGGTAGCCGCCCCACGGATCCTTGCCTTCGCCCAGGAAAGTGGCCTTGACCACGACTGGTTTGGTCACACCAAGAATGGTCAGGTCGCCGGTCACGTCGGCAGTGTCTTTGCCAGCGGCGTTTTTGCCGGTGGATTTGACGCTGGTGGAGACGAACTTGGCATCGCCAAACTTGCCCACGTTCAGGAAGTCACCGCTGGCGATGTGCTTGTCACGTTCAGCGTGGTTGGTGAATACGCTGGCGGTTTTGACATTGAACTCGATCTTGCTGTCTTCCGGCTTGGCCGCATCGAAGCTGAACTTGCCATCGATATCTTTGAAGGTACCGGTGATGAAGCTATAGCCCAAGTGGCTGATCTTGAAGTCAACGAAGGCGTGCTGGCCTTCTTTGTCGACGACATAGTCGGCCGCCATTACGTTAGCGGACAGCAGAGCCGAACCGATTGCCAGAGCAGCGAGTGTTTTTTTCAACATGCTTTCTATTCCTTTGGAGTCGAGGTTGAACTTCAGGCTTTGCGGCCCAGCATTCGAGTGAGGGTCGCATCACGGTCGATAAAGTGGTGTTTCAATGCTGCCAACGCATGGAGACCGGAAAAAATTACCAGTGCCCACGCCAGATACAGATGGATCACACCGGCGGTGTCTGCCTGGTCCGGTAGCCCGGAAACCAGCGCAGGAATTTCAAACAGGCCAAACACCGAAATCCCGACACCGTCTGCGGTGGAAATCAGGTATCCGGCAATCATCACCGCAAACAGACTGAGGTACAGGAACGAATGACCGAACTTGGCGCCGAGACGCGTCATGCGGCTATACGTTTCCAGTGTCGGCGGTGGCGGGCTGATAAAGCGCCACAACACCCGCAAGACCATGACAGCCAACAACACCAGGCCAATGCTCTTGTGCAATTCCGGCGCGTCTTTACGCCAGGTGCTGTAGTAGTCGAGACCGACCATCCACAAGCCCAGCGCGAACAAGCCGAAGACCGCCAGCGCCACGCCCCAGTGCATGAAGATGCTGACCCAACCGTAGCGCGAAGAAGAATTACGTAGCTGCATTGCCCAAATCCTGTGAGAACTGCGACCAAGACTATCGAGTTATCTATCGAATTAAAGCGGAAAATTTCGCTTTGAAATATCGAGAAATACGATCAAGAGTCTGAAAGAAAGGCGTTAAGGAAAGATTAAAGGCGAAAGTGTGGCGGGATGTTAGCTGCACGCGCAGAAATGCCAGGTGAATGGGAGGCCGCTTCGCGAGCAGGCTCGCTCCCACAATGGATCGGTGCTGAACACAAAATCTACGGCAAAACACAAAACCCTGTGGGAGCGAGCCTGCTCGCGAATGCTATCTGCCAGGCAAAAAAAAGCGCGGCTCTCAAACCGCGCTTCCTTTCACGCCAAAGCCTTACTGCGCCTTGGTCTCTGTCGCTGCCGGAGTTGGCGCAGCAGGCTTGGCCGCCGGCTTCTTCGCAGGTTCAGCTTTCTTCGCCGCAGGTTTTGCCGGAGCCTTTTTGGCCTCGGTTTTAGCCGCAGGCTTCTTCGCCGCAGGCTTGGCCGCGGCTTTTTTGGCTGGCTCGGCTTTGACAGGAACAGCAGGCTTCGGTGCTTCCACTGGCGCAGGGGCTGGAGTTGGCACTGGAGCAGGAGCCGGTGCTACCGGAGCCACTGGCTCTGGTGCCTTGACGGGTTCCGGCTTCTTGTCGTCATCGGACGAACCACCGAACAGGTTGGTGAAGAAGTTGCCTTTCTTCGCCGCCACCGCACCCGCCGCTACAGCGGTCGCTGCCGGCACAACCTTCGCAGGCTCAAACGACTTGCCCGCTGCCAGGTCTTCAACCTGACTGGCCGCGCGCTGACCGGTGCGCAGCGCACCTTCCAGCGTGCCCGGGTACAAGGTGTCGGTGTGCTCGCCAGCGAACGCTACGCGCTGCAGCGGACGTTCCCACAGGCGCCAGTATTTGCTGATCTGGCCCGGGCCGAAGGCCAGGTAAGCGCCGCCCATCGACGGGTCGGTGCTGTAGCGGCGGATTTCATAACCGGTGAACGAACCGCGCGCCTGTGGATAAAACGCGTGCAGACGAATCAGCACCTGGTCGACCATCTGTTTGTCGCCGAACGCCTGCATCACCCGTGCGTTATCGCCGGACAGGTTGATCACCACGTTGGCGCCACCCTTCAGCGCCGGCTCGACCCACAACATGCCCAGGCCGGTGTTGCTGTAGATCTCGCCGGACATGCGCGCCTTGCTTTCCCACACTGGCGTCTTGAACTTCAGCATGATCTGGTCACGCCAGCCGTAGTTGGTGCCCTTGATGGCGCCCAGGTGCTGGGCATCCAGCGCCGGGGTCATTTGAATCTTGTTCAGGGCGCGCAACGGCACGGCCACCACCACGTAGTCAGCCTGATAGCCGACGCTGCCGACTTTGACGGTCACGCCGTCCTTGTCCTGGGTGATGGACGACACTGGAGAGCTGGTCTTGATGGTTTTCAGCTGCTTGACAAAGGCCTGGGCCAGTACCGGGCTGCCGCCGAGCAGGCGCGAGGCACGCAGGTCACGGTCGGAGACGCCGCGGTAAACACGGCTCTGCTGTGCGAAATACAGCAGCGACAGGCGCGAAGGTTCGTCATAGCGGGTACGAATCTGCTGGTTCACCAACTGACGTGCCGTGGCTGGCAAGCTCAGACGGTCGAGCCAGTTGGAGACGTTGATCTGATCCAGAGCGTGCAGCGTACTGTTGGCCGCCGGGTTCTGAGGATCTTCGATCGAACGCGCCAGATCATCCACGGTCTTTTCGTAGCGCTTGAGCGCCTCGCTGGTGGCCGGTTCCTTGTTGGCCAGGTCGGCGGCGGTGTAATACACGCCATCGATCAGGTAGCTCGGGGTCCGCACGAACTCAGGGGCTGGCGTGGTGCTCAGCTTGAAGGTCGATACGTATTTGTTCAGGACCGGCTGGGTCTTGTCGTTGCCGATCCACTCGCTGGTGGCCATGCCGGAGCGACCGCCCAGGCTCGGCTTGGCTTCCAGCAGGGTCACCTGCCAGCCTTTGTTCTGCAGTTCATAAGCGGCGGTAAGGCCCGAGAGCCCGCCGCCGATCACGATCGCCGTTTTATCCTTGGCCAGCGCAGACACGCTGAACAGCCCCAACATCACCAGCGCACAGGCGCGCAGCCAACCAGCAGACATTCAGCGAACTCCGGAAATACACGAGAAAATAGCGGTTTTACGAGTCAGGCGACTCAAAGAACCGCGAAGAATACGTTAGCCATCAAAAGGCCGCCAGCGACGTCTATCGACCTATACAAAGTAGCTCAATCGACACAATGGGTTGTCCCCGTGCGATGCATTGCATAGGCTTGCGCGATTGTTTGCCCGCGAAACCAGCGAGCCGCCTCGAGGAGACTGAACATGGGCCTGAATAACCAGTGGATGCAACGCGATCTCGCGGTGCTGTGGCATCCCTGCACCCAGATGAAAGACCACGAACAGCTGCCGCTGATCCCGATCAAGCGCGGTGAAGGCGTGTGGCTGGAGGACTTCGAAGGCAAACGCTACCTCGACGCCGTCAGCTCCTGGTGGGTCAACGTGTTCGGCCACGCCAACCCGCGCATCAACCAGCGCATCAAGGACCAGGTCGATCAGCTGGAGCACGTGATCCTTGCCGGTTTCAGCCATCAGCCGGTGATCGAGCTGTCGGAGCGCCTGGTGAAGATGACGCCGGAAGGCCTGACCCGGTGCTTCTACGCCGATAACGGCTCGTCCTGCATCGAAGTCGCGCTGAAAATGAGCTTTCACTACTGGCTCAACCGCGGCCAGCCGAACAAGAAGCGCTTCGTCACCCTGACCAACAGCTACCACGGCGAAACCATGGCGGCGATGTCGGTAGGCGACGTGCCGCTGTTCACCGAGACCTACAAGGCGCTGCTGCTGGACACCATCAAGGTGCCGAGTCCCGATTGCTACCTGCGCCCCGAAGGCATGAGCTGGGAAGAACACTCGCGCAACATGTTCGCCGCCATGGAACAGACCCTGGCCGAGAATCACGACACCGTCGCGGCAGTGATTGTCGAGCCGCTGATCCAGGGCGCTGGCGGCATGCGCATGTACCACCCGGTTTATCTGAAACTGCTGCGCGAAGCCTGCGACCGCTATGGCGTGCACCTGATCCACGACGAAATCGCCGTCGGTTTCGGCCGCACCGGGACGATGTTCGCCTGTGAACAGGCCGGCATCCGCCCGGACTTCCTCTGCCTGTCCAAGGCCCTGACCGGCGGTTATCTGCCGTTGGCGGCGTGCGTGACGACCGAGGACGTCTACAGCGCGTTCTACGATGACTACCCGACCCTGCGCGCCTTCCTGCATTCGCACAGCTACACCGGCAATCCGCTGGCGTGCGCGGCGGCCTTGGCGACGCTGGATATCTTCGAAGAAGACAACGTCATCGAGAACAACAAGGCATTGGCGCAGCGCATGGCCTCCGCCACCGCGCACCTGGCCGATCACCCGAACGTTTCGGAAGTGCGCCAGACCGGCATGGTGCTGGCCATCGAGATGGTCAAGGACAAGGCCACCAAGGAAGCTTATCCGTGGCAGGAACGTCGCGGTTTGAAGGTGTTCCAGCACGCACTGGAACGCGGTGCTTTACTTCGACCGTTGGGCAGCGTGGTGTATTTCCTGCCGCCTTATGTGATTACACCGGAGCAGATCGATTTTCTGGCAGAAGTGGCCAGTGAAGGCATCGACATCGCGACCCGTGAAGGCATCAGCGTGTCGGTGCCGAAAGACTTCCACCCCGGCTTCCGCGATCCGGGCTGAAGCCAGACACAGTTCCCTGTTGTGAGGGGATTTATCTGTGGCAAGGGGATTTATCCCCGTTGGACTGCGCAGCAGTCCCAAAACCGGCAACCGCGATTTATCAGTTAAACCGCATCAGCCGGATTGACGACTGCTTCGCAGCCGAACGGGGATAAATCCCCTCGCCACAAAGCCAGTTCGACCCAACTTACGATGCCGAACATCAGATTCAGTAGAGACCCAGCATGAGACTGTCCCGCTTCTTTATCGACGCCCCCTTGAGCACTGGCGAACACGAGTTGCCCGAGGCCCAGGCCCATTACATCAGCCGCGTGCTGCGCATGGCCGAGGGTGATGCACTGCAACTGTTCGACGGCTCGGGCCATGAGTTTCGCGCCAAACTGGTGGAGGTCGGCAAGAAGCGCGTCGTCGTGCAGATCGATGAAAGCTTCGCCGGGCAAATCGAGTCGCCCTTGCAGATCCACCTCGGCCAGGGCCTGTCCCGAGGTGAGCGCATGGACTGGGCGATCCAGAAAGCCACCGAACTGGGCGTCACCGAAATCACCCCGATCTTCAGCGACCGCTGTGAAGTCCGCCTGAAGGACGAACGCGCCGACAAACGCTTGATGCATTGGCGCCAGGTGGCAATCAGCGCGTGCGAGCAATGCGGACGTTCACGGGTGCCGGTGATTCATCCGCCGCTGTTATTAGCGGACTGGTTGAAGCAGACCGAGGCTGAATTGAAACTGGTGCTGCATCCGGTGGCTGAGCCGTTGGTGAGTCATGCCAAGCCTGGGACGTTGGCGTTTCTGATTGGGCCTGAGGGTGGGTTGTCGGACGCTGAAGTCGAGCAGGCCAAGGCTGGCGGCTTCCATGCCGCCCGCCTCGGCCCGCGGGTGTTGCGCACCGAGACTGCGCCAGTGGTTGCACTGGCGGTTGCCCAGCAACTTTGGGGGGATTTCTAGACACCACTAACTGTAGGAGCGAGGCTTGCCCGCGAAGGCCTCACCGCGGTGTTTTAGGGTGACCGCGGTGAGGCCTTCGCGGGCAAGCCTCGCTCCTACAGGACATAAAACATAATCGCCACGAAGTGCAGCAAACTCCCCGCGATCACGAACAAATGCCAGATCCCGTGCGCATGCCGCAACCGATGATCGAGTGCAAAAAAGACAATCCCCACGGTGTACAACACCCCGCCCGACGCCAGCCAGGCAAAACCTGTGCTGCCCAACGCCGCCAGCAACGGCTCGACCGCCACCAGCACGATCCAGCCCATCACCGCATAAATCACGATCGACAGAACCCGCGCTTCCGAACGCGGCTTGATCTCTTGCAGGATGCCGATCAGCGCCAACCCCCAGACAATCCCGAATAACGTCCAGCCCCACGGCCCGCGCAAGGTCACCAGGCAAAACGGTGTGTAGCTGCCGGCAATCAGCAAGTAGATCGAAAAGTGATCGACCTTCTGCATGATCGCTTTCTTGCGCCCGCGCACGCTGTGGTAAACGGTCGAGGCGCTGTAAAGCACCATCAAGGTAAAACCGTAAATCGCCACGCTGACGATCTTCCACGGGCTGCCGTCCAGGCTGGCAATCACCAGCATCCACACCACCCCAACCGTCGCCGCCACCGCCCCGACCAAATGCGTCCAGGCGTTCAATCGCTCCCCGTGATACATGTGTTGCTCACCTCAACATTCGTTACAACATCGCGCAAGGCTCAGCCCTTGAGCTTAAAAGCGCAATGTTTCAGATCACAAATTCCCTCATGCGTGCACAATCGAGCCATTCGAATAAGAGACCACGCCATGCTGATCGACGAAGAGTTGACCCTGAAAAAACTCGAGGTGTTCTTCGCCTTCATGCGCACCGGCAACCTGGCCCGGGCGGCTGCCGAGTTGCAGACCAGCAACGTCAGCGTGCACCACGCTATTCATTCGCTGGAAAGCGCCTTGCGCTGCCCGCTGTTCAAACACGAAGGCCGCAACCTGACACCACTGGAAAGCGCCTACGTGCTGGAAGAACGCGCACAGAAGCTGATTCAGGACGTGGTAGAAACCGTGCGCCTGACCCGCGAAGCCGCCGGGTTCTCGGCTGAACGCTTCAAGCTCGGCTCGTTGTATTCGCTGACAGTGAAGACGGTGCCGCAGCTGATCATGGCCTGAAGATTCGCCGCAGCGAGCTCAACATCGACCTGATCCTCGGCTCGAATTTCGACCTGCTGTACAAGCTCAAGAACATGGAAGTCGACGCGATCCTGGTGTCCCTGGACGACAGCGTGAATGACCCGGACTGCGAGCAGATTCCGCTGTTTTCCGATGACATCTTCCTGGCCACGCCGGCGGATTCGAAGTTTGCCCAACGGGCGGAAGTTGACCTGGCCGAAGTGCGCGACGAAACCTTCATCACCCTGACCCAGGGGTTTGCCACGCACCAGGACGGCAATCGGGTGTTCAAGCAAGCGGGGGGCGAACCGAAGGTGGCGATGCAGGTCAACGACATCTTCACCCTGCTGAGCATGGTCAGCTCTGGCGTGGGTTATGCGCTGCTGCCGGTAAGGATTGCGGCGGTGTATGAGAACCGGGTGAAGCTGATTCCGTTGCAGGAACGGTATCGGTTGCAGCAGCACATCGGCGTGGTGTTCCTGAAGGCCAAGGAGCGCGATCCGAATTTGCTGGCGTTGTTGGCGGAGTGTCGGATGTATGCCAATCGCCAGGCTTGAGACCGTGTCGCGCCCTTCGCGGGCAAGCCTCGCTCCTACAGGATGTGCATGTGCCATGGATTAGGCCACGACACAAAACCTGTAGGAGCGAGGCTTGCCCGCGAAAGCGCCAGAACAGCCAGCGAAGATCCCGCGGCTCAACCCACAATCCCGCGAACAATGAAGTACAACAACGAAGACCCCAGCAAGCACCCAAGCCCGGTATGGAACGTCGCCGTCAACGCCCCATAAGGCACCAACCGCCGATCCGTCGCCGCCAGCCCGGCGGTCACACCACTCACCGTACCCGCCAACCCGCCAAACACCATCGCCGAGCGCGGGTTATCCAGCCCCATCCAGCGTGCGGCCATCGGTGTGCCAACCATCACCAGAATCGCCTTGATCAACCCGGTGGCAATCGACAACGCCATCACATCCGGACTCGCACCAATCGCCGCGCCGGTCACCGGCCCGACGATGTAAGTCACCGCACCCGCGCCGATGGTGGTCATGCTGATCGCATCGCGATAACCGAACGCCCAGGCCATGCTCGCCCCGACAATGAACGGCAGTATCGTGCCCAGCAGCAGCGCAATCACATCAATCAACCCGGCCTTCTTCGCTTCGGTGGCCTGCACTTCGAACGCCGCGGCGACGATGGCGAAGTCACGCAACATGGCGCCGCCCATCAAGCCGATGCCGGAGAACAACGACAGGTCCGCCAAGCC
Source organism: Pseudomonas sp. LBUM1669 (assembly GCF_059695705.1). Lineage (NCBI taxonomy): Bacteria > Pseudomonadati > Pseudomonadota > Gammaproteobacteria > Pseudomonadales > Pseudomonadaceae > Pseudomonas > Pseudomonas sp. LBUM1669. The sequence goes on from NZ_CP166784.1 coordinate 5,954,729, forward strand.
TTTTTGCCCGCCGGTCATGGTGCCGCCGACTCCATGTAGCCTTCGTATTCCGTCAGGTTTCGTCGCTCATGACACAGGGCGAACAACCGAACCGGTACTTTGCCAATATCGGCGGTATGAACCAGGCACTGGAACACCAGATATCGCTTGTCTGAACGGTAGCCACACAAGCGAAGAGCTGTCAGTGCAAGGGCGTGGGCAGCGTTGTAAGCCAAGTCGAAAGGGCTCGCGAAGGATAGCGAAGACGTTTGCGCATCTTTCAATCGATCCACAGCCGACCGCATCAACCCTTCACATTCCTTGCGATCCGGTGGCTCCGCTTTCAGTCCACCGCTACGTAACAGGTTCTACAGATTCTCGTTGCTGCCCATCCTTGGACTCCAAAGGGTTTTCCCCCATCAGGTTGATCTTGTCTTGCTGCGCGACCCGCACGACGAAACTGTTTTCAGCCGTCAGTTTTGCGGCCCAGTCGTCAGGGGTGTAGAGCGTCGGGTTTAGGGCGCGGCCCAGTTGTTCCTCCAGAGGCATGAGCCGCTCCATCACTCCACCGTAGTGCAGGCCTTCGCCGATCAGCATGAGATCAATGTCACTGGATGCGTTCGCCTGATTCTTGGCGATAGAGCCGTACACAAATGCCCAAGTGATCTGTTCGGCAAAGGGTTGGAGCGCCTGGCGCAGAGGCTCGGCGATGCCAAAGGTTTTGCGGGCGATGCCCAACAGCTCAGCATAAATCGGGCATTGCGGATTGGCCTGATAGTGGGTCTGGTTGCCCTGACGGCTCAGGGTCTGCACGCCTGCCTGTTGCAACCGATCCAGCTCTCGCATGAGGCTGCCTTTACCCACTTGAGCCCAGCGGGCGATTTCGTTGGCGTAAAAACTTCGATCGGGTTTGCCGAACAACAAGCCCAGCACTTTTTGCTGAGTGGTGGTGAACAGGGCTTCGCTGAGGGAAAGGTTTTTCACAATGACAACCGATGAGTCCCAAAAAGGGAACGACAGGTCCCTTTTTGGGAATCTTCAACCCGTCGCGAGCCGAATGGGGATTTGTGTTTAAACATTTGTCCGCAGGAACGGTGAGAGGCTACGCAGTCAGGCGTCGTGGCCTACAGCAATGCCGGAAGCCGCTGACTGGTGGGGTTTTGCGCTGATCGTTATCGTTTATGGGTCGCTGCCAAATCAGCGACCGGGTCTGGAACCCCCGAAAAGACGGAGAAAAAGCGCCATTCATTTCGAATGGACCAACGCCAATCTGTAATCGGAAACTCATAATGTCCAAGGTAACGACCAACCCCGCAGAAAACACTGGCACCGATCCCCAAGCATCTCTCGAAGCCGAAAAACTCAAGGAAGCCGCCGACCGCGCCTTCGCTCATGACTTCCCCCCTGCTCACGAAAAACCGTCGAGGCGCCGTAACAAGTCCCAGCTCTTCACCGTATGCCCCGACATTGACGCCGAAGCCCTGCTGGCCAACGCCTCCGAAGACTTGCTGTCCATCAGCGCCATTGCGGCCGATCTGGCAGACGATGTGGAAGGTTCGCGCCGTTCGGTAGCTTTGGCGCTCAGTCGAATGGCCGATGGCGTGCAGTTGTTGGTGGAGCGGGCGCTGGATCATAACGAGGCGTTGCAGATGCAGATGCGCGGCAAGGTCTAGCGCACAATCCCTGTGGCGAGGGAGCTAGCTCCCGTTCGGCTGCGCAGCAGTCGCTAAATAATCGGTTCGCTGGAGATTTTGGGGCTGCTTCGCAACCCAGCGGGAGCTAGCTCCCTCGCCACAGGATACGGGTCAGATCAACCCGGCATTCACCAGCAGCTCCTCCAGCGCCAGCAAATCCGGCACCTTCGCCACTTGCTCCCCCACCTGCACCGCCGCCTGTTCCAGCGGACACAACGGCACATCGACATAGCTCAACTGACTGTCGAGCTTGTACGAGCGCGGAATCCCCTGCACCAGTAGGGCAATGAACTTCAACTCCGGCCGCCCGCCCAGGGCATTGAGAATGACGATCCGCGCCCGCTCGCCGATGACGGTTTTATTGCCACACGCCGACTCGAAACTCAGCAACGGAATCTGCCGGTCCCGCCACGTCACCAACCCCAGGTACCACGGCGGCGTATCCAGATCGAACGCCCCCGGTTGGTAGTCAATCAACTCCGCCACCGCCACGTTGGGCAGAATCAGGTTGCGGTCGGCCAGGGGCAACAGCAGGCCGGTGAGATTGCTGGTGCGGTGTTCAAGCATGGGTTTTGCTCCACAGGGCAATGCTGTCGAGCAGCACCGATTCCTGGTACGGCTTGCCGAGGTAGTCGTTGACGCCGATGGCCATGGCGCGGTCGCGGTGTTTCTGGCCGGTGCGCGAGGTGATCATGATGATTGGCAAGTGCTGCAGACGTTCGTCGGCGCGTACCTGGGTCGCGACTTCAAAACCGTCCATGCGCGGCATTTCGATGTCGAGCAGCATGACGTCGGGCAGGTGGTCTTCGAGCAGCAGCATGGCATCGACCCCGTCCTTGGCGGTCAACACGTTCATGCCGTGGCGTTCGAGCAGGCGGCTGGTGACCTTGCGCACAGTGACAGAATCGTCGACCACCAACACCAGCAGCGGCTTATGCGGCTCGACTTCCGGGTCCTGGGTCTGGGTCCTCTGCGGCACGTGCGCTTGCATGGCGCGGATTGGCGCCAGCAAATCGAGAATCAGCACCACCCGGCCATCGCCCAGAATCGTCGCCCCGGACAACCCTTGCACCGACGCAAACTGCGGGCCGAGGCTTTTGACCACAATCTCGCGAGTGCCGGCCATCGAGTCCACCTGCACGGCGACGTGCCGCTCGTTGCACTGCACCAGCAAGACCGGCAGCGGCAGGCTCTGGCCCAACAGTTTCGGGCGGGTGCTGGTTTTCAGCAGTTCGCCGAGGTAGCACAGCTCATACGTCTGCCCGGCGTATTCATAGGTCGGTGGATCGAGCCGGTAATGCCCTTCGAGTTCGTTGGGCAGCACGCGAACGATGCCGTCGATGGTGTTCAGCGGGATCGCGTATTGATCCTCCAGACACTGCACCATCAGCGCGCGGTTGACCGACACGGTGAATGGCAGGCGAATCCGGAAATGCACGCCCTGCCCCGGTGTCGAGTCGATGATCATGGTGCCACCGAGCTGCCGGACTTCTTCGTGAACCACGTCCATGCCCACGCCACGCCCGGAGATCTGAGTGATTTTCTCGGCGGTGGAGAACCCCGGTTGCAGGATGAATTGCAGCACGTCGCGGTCGCTGATATCGGCGTCCGCGGCCAGCAAGCCGCGTTTGATTGCCTTGCGCCGCACCGCGTCCAGCGGCACGCCCGCACCGTCGTCGCGAATGTCGAAAATGATATCGCCGCCCTCGCGGGACAGGTCGAGTGTGATCCGGCCTTGGGCCGGTTTGCCGGCGGCGATACGCACTTCGGCCGATTCCAGGCCGTGGTCCACGGCGTTGCGCAGCATGTGCTCCAGTGGAGCCGCCATGCGCTCAAGCACGTTGCGATCCATCTCGCCTTCGGCGTTGCCGACCACAAACTCGACGTCTTTGCCCAGTTCACTAGAGACCTGACGGACGATGCGTTTCAACCGCGGCAACATGCGCTCGAACGGCACCATGCGCGTACGCATCAGGCCTTCTTGCAATTCAGTGTTGATGCGGCCCTGCTGTTGCAGCAGGTTTTCCGCGTCCTGATTTCGTTGGTCGAGGGTCTCCTTAAGGTCGAGCAGATCGGAGGCCGATTCGAACAGCGCCCGCGACAACTGCTGCAACTGCGAGTGGCGGTCCATTTCCAGCGGATCGAATTCTTCGTAGCCCTGGCGTTCGGCGTCGACCTGCTGGCGGCTGAGAATCCGTCCCTGGGTTTCCGTGTCGAGCCGGCGCAACTGATCGCGCATGCGCTCGATGGTGGTTTCCATCTCGCTCAGGGCCACGCGTGCATCGTTGACCTGTTGTTCGATACGGCCACGGAAGATCGACGTTTCGCCGGCCAGGTTAACCAGATCGTCGAGCAGTTCTGCCGAGACCTTGACCATGTCGGCGCCCGCTTCGGCTTGCGGTGCCGGGGCGTCGGGTTTCGGCGTGGCGGGCACGATCACCGGTGTATCGAGAACAGCGGGATGGCTGAAGTTCTTGATTGCGTCGATCAACCGATCGGCCGGCGGCAAGGGCTGGCCTGCGCGGGTGGCATCGAGCATTTGCGCCAGTCGGTCGTGACTGCTTTGCAGCAGCGCGAACAGCGCCGGGGTCGGTTGCAGCAAGCCAGCGGACAGGCCTTCGTAGAGAAATTCCAGCTCATGGGCGAGGTCGCCGATGGGGGCAATTTCCACCATCCGCGCTCCGCCCTTGAGCGTGTGCAGATCGCGTAGCAGGGTTTCCACTTCCTGACGGTTCGACGGTTCGGCTTGCCAGCGCACCAGCGCCGCGCCGGAGTTTTCGATGATGTCGAAACCTTCCTCGAGAAAGATCTCCAGCAGCTCGGGGTCGTGGCCTGGCGAGTCATTGGCTGGCGCGGGTTCCGCCACTTCGGTGGTGTTGGCATTGCCCTGACGGAACTCGCGAATCGCTTCGATCAGTTCGTTCGGAGCACCCAGGGTGTGCTGGTTCTGCAACTGCTCGAGCAGCACCGCGAGCCGGTCATGGCTCTGTTGCAGCAGCTGCGCCAGGGTTTCACTGTGGCTGTAACGGCGGTCCACCAGACCTTCGTAAAGGCTTTCCAGTTCATGGGCCAGGTCGCCGACCGGCTCGACCTGGGCCATCCGCGCGCCGCCCTTGAGGGTATGCAAATCCCGCTGCAAGGACGACAGCGGCGCGGCGTTGTCCGGGTCGCTGAGCCAGCGCTGCAAGGCCTGGCCAGCGCTCTCGAGGATATCCACCGCTTCTTCGAGGAAGATCGAAACGATCTCATCGTCGAGTTCGACCTGGGTCGCGGTCTTTTCCAGTTCGGCGGTGGCGCTACCCAATTCCCGGATGCTCAGGGTGCGGCTGCCATCGCTGCGGATCAGGCCCATGGAAGACGGATCAAGGCTCTCATCGAGCAAGCCGCGCAAGGCCCGGATGCGTTCCGGTTGCGGGCTGACTTCCTGGCCGGCGGCCAGTTCGTCGAGCATGTTGATCAACGCTTCGTGAGCACTTTGCGCCTCGTGGAAAAACCGGTCGCTGACCGCCAGGCTGCTCTCTTCCACCGCACCGTACAGGTCGAGTAATGCTTCGCAGAGTTCATCGACCGGGTGCAGATCAGCGAGGTGCGCGCCTTCGCCCAACGTGGTCAATTCGTCCAGCAACGCGCTGAGTTCCTGACGCTCGCCGGGGTGCTGCTGCCAGCGCTGCAACAGGCTTTCGGCGTCCAGCAGGATGTCCATGCCCTGGGCCAGGAAGTTGTTGATCAGTTGCGGATCACGCTTGATCCGCAGCGCGGTGTTCGGCGCTTTCAACAGCGCATCCAGACGTTCGGCGAGCAGCGTCTTGGTGCGTTCGATCAACGACTGCGCCCCCGGGATCTCGGCCAGCGGATCAGCCTTGAGTTGCCGCAACCCGAGACGGAACAGACCTTCAGCTTCCAGCAGCAGTTCGACTTCGTCGAGGTCGAGGGCGATCAAGTGCGCCTTGTATTCACGGGCCAGTTGATCCAGTGGCGTCGCCAGCTCGGCGATCGGCAATACGCCGGCCATCGACGCGCTGCCCTTCAAGGTGTGCAACGCCCGCTGCAACTCGTCGCTGGCTTGCAGCGGCACGTGCTCGGCGGCTTGATCGAGGAAACGGTTGAGGCTGGCGAGATGGGTCTCGGCTTCCTTGCGGAAGATCTCCAGCAACAGCGGATCGAGGGCCGCGACATCCTGGGTGTCTTCATCGCTGGCAGGTGCTTCGCCCTTGGCGAGGGCATGGGCGCTAGCGGCCAGTTGGTCGACCTGATTGCATTGGCGCTGGGCATTGGCGGCAAATTCAGCCACCAACGCCGGCAGCAGCTCCAGTGCATCGTGGAGCAATTGTTGCACCGCCGCCCCAGGCGCAACGCTGTGCTCCAGCACGCGGTTGAGCAGGTTTTCCACTGCCCACGCCAACTCACCCAGCACCAGCGCACGGACCATCCGGCCACTGCCTTTCAAGGTATGGAACGCCCGGCGCAATTCACTCAAGGCGGGTTTATCGTCCGGATTGGCCGTCCAGCGCGGCAAGTACTCCCGGAGGATTTCCAGGACTTCATCGGTTTCTTCGAGGAAGACTTCCCGCAGCTCATCGTCCACCGGCTCTTCGCCGGCGGGCGGTGGCAGCAGGCTGCCCGGGGTGGTCAGGGCCGGCGGATTGACCGAATACACCGGGCTGGCCAAGACATCGGCCAGCGACTGCACGGTATCGGGGTCATCGAGTTCCTGCAGGTCCTGCATCACCTGAGCTTCACTCGGGCTCAGCACATCCTCGAGCATCGGCACATGCTGTTCGCTGGGGAAAAAGCCGAGTGACGCCAGGCTCTTTTCCGCCACGTCGAGCAGCTGTTCGCCGGGAGCCTCGGGGTCGTCGCTGAGACGCTCCAGGTAATACTCGATGCTGGTGATGACGTCGGCCAGGCTGTCCAGTTCCTGCCAGTCGGGCTGGTCCGGGTCCAGCAGCAGATGCTCGCGAATGAAGTGGTTGCAGGTTTCGATCAGGCTCGCCGCGCGGCCCAACGGAATCATCGACAGCGCGCCGCGCACCTGGGTCAGCAACGCCGGCAAGGCCTGCAAGTGCTGCCGATCCCAGTCGGCGTCGATGTAGTCGACGATCATGTCCTTAGCCTGTTGCAGGCAGATGCGCGCTTCCTTGATCACGATCTGATGGATCTGCGTCAGGTCGGTGGTCGGCAGGTGGCTTTCTTCCTGGCTCTCCGGCTCAACGGTGCCGACCATGCCGGCCAGCGTCGCTTCGACGTAGAGCAAGGCCCCGGCGACGTCCATGAGAATGGCATCGTTGGGTTCGCGCTGGCCTTGGGCGAGACTCAGCACCACCGCCAGTTGATCGATGATGACTTTGCGCGGTTGGCCGAAACCCAACACCGCCAGGGTGTCGGCGATTTGCCGCAACGGTGCCAACAGGGTTTCGAGGTCGGAGGTGTGCTGGCGGTCGCTGCGCACAAACAGGTCCAGGCGTTCCTTGACCCGCACCAGCTCCTCGCACAGCGCGGCCAGCACCGAACGCATGGCGTCACGGTCCGGTCCGGCCAGGCGGGCGCGTTCTTCGTCGACCATTGCGCTGTCAGGCAGCGCGTCGTCCAGTCCGTAGCGATCTTTCATGGTCAGCATCTGCCCGGTGGGATGTTCGGCCTTGGCAATGTAAAACAGCAAACTCTTGAGCAACTCCGGCGGTGCCGGCTGATTGATGCCGCGCAGGCCCTGTTCGAGCAGGCGCTTGAGTTCTTTGTCGGCGTCCTTGAACAGGCTGCGCAGCGCCGGACTGTTGGCAATCGAACCCGCACGCATGCCTTCGACCAGCGCCGAGGCCACTTGCCACAACGGGCTCAAAGGTGCGTTGCCGCACAACCCTTCCAGGCGTGAAAAAACCTTGGTCAGATAACCGAGGTGGGTTTCGTCATCCTGCTCACGCAGCAGCCCGACCAGGGCCATCTGCAGCATCTGCCGCAACTTGCGCAGCACATTGGGAAAATCCGCCGGTTCCAGCAGGGCCAGCGACGCTTCGTCCAGCGCTGGCAGGTCGGTCAATTGCGGGCTGAACAGGCTGGTCTCCGACAACAGGCTTTCGCCCCGGGCGCTGCGCAAGTCGTTGATCAACGGCAGCACGACCAAGGGTAGGTCACGGCGCGCGCCTTGCACCCGATCGAGGTAGATCGGCAGTTGCCCGAGGGCTTGCAACAGCAAATGAAGCGCCTCGTCGCGATGGCTGACGCGGTTCTGTTGCAAGGCGGCGGCCAGGTGTTCCATTTCTTCGGCAAACAGGGCCGCGCCGTAGAATTCGACCATCTGCAAACTGCCGTGAACCTGATGGATGCACGCCAGGCATTCACTGAGGGCGTGCATCGCCTGCGGGTCATCAAGCACGGTTTCGATGGCCTGATGAGCCACTTTCAGCGTTTCGGCAATCTCGCCTTTGACCCACTCGAGGGCCACATAGTCGTGCCGATCACCCATAACCACTCCAAATCACTGCTCTACCCAAAAAAAGCATACGCCCGCAGGCGATTCACACTGTGTCCGCCGCTTGCGCCTTGGCGGCCGGCAAGGTGAAACCGGACACCGAGCGCCGCAGTTGGCTGGCCATTTTTGCCAGGTTGCCGATGCTCTCGGCGGTGGCGGTGGAGCCCGATGAAGTCTGCGTGGTGATCTGCTGGATCACGTTCATGGTCAGGGAAATCTGACCGGCCGAAGACGTCTGCTGCTGCGCGGCGTTGGAAATACTCTGGATCAGCGCCGCCAGGGTCTTCGACACACCTTCGATTTCTTCCAGGGCCACTCCGGCATCCTGCGCCAGACGCGCGCCGCGCACCACTTCGGTGGTGGTCTGCTCCATGGAAATCACCGCTTCGTTGGTGTCGGTCTGGATCGCCCGCACCAGGGTTTCGATCTGCCGGGTGGCGGCGGATGAGCGCTCGGCCAGCCGCTGCACTTCGTCGGCCACCACCGCAAAACCGCGCCCGGCATCACCGGCCATCGAAGCCTGGATCGCCGCGTTGAGCGCGAGGATGTTGGTCTGATCGGCAATGTCATCGATCAGGCTGACAATGTCCCCGATTTCCTGAGAAGACTCGCCCAAACGTTTGATGCGCTTGGCCGTGTCCTGAATCTGCTCGCGAATGTTGTCCATGCCGTGGATGGTGTTGTGCACCACCTCGTTGCCCTTGTTGGCGATTTCCACCGAACGTTCGGCCACCGCCGAGGACTCGGCGGCGTTGGCCGAAACCTGGTCGATGGACTGCGCCATGTCGTTGATCGCGGTGGACGCTTCGCTGATCTGTTGCGCCTGATGCTCCGAGGCCTGCGCCAGGTGCATGGCGGTGGCCTGGGTTTCCTGCACGGCAGCGGCGACCTGGCCGGCGGTGAGGTTGATGGTCGCCACCAGATCGCGCAGTTGATCGACGGAATAGTTGATCGAGTCGGCGATGGTCCCGGTGAAGTCTTCGGTGACCGAGGCCGTCACGGTGAGGTCGCCGTCGGCCAGGTCTTCGATCTCGTCGAGCAGGCGCATGATCGCGGTCTGGTTGCGCTCGTTCTTCTCGGCGGTTTCGCGCAGCTGGCGATTGGTTTCGCGAACCATCACCAGGCCGATGAGGATGATCGACATCAGCGCCAGCAGGCCCAGCACGTAGCCGCCGATGGTGTCGGTGTCACGCCCGCCAGCGAGGTTTTCGAACCCGGTAGCCAGGAGCGAGGCTTCGTCGAGCAGGGTTTGCGACAAGGTGAAAATGTTGGTCGCCGATTCGCGAACCTTTAACAGCTCCGGCGAGGTTTCGAGGATTTCATCCACAGAGCCGGAAACGAATTCGAACAGCTCGGAAATCTCGGTCAACCTGGCACGAGCATCGCGGTCTTCGACCTGGCTGACCCGCAGCGAGGTATTGCCCTGGAGCATGCCGTTGAGCACCTGACCGAATCGCGCGGCGTCACGACCGAACGCGTCGGCGGCCTGTTGCGAGTTTTCATCACCCGAAAGCACGGTGTTCACCGCGCCCAGAATGCGCTCGGCCAGCAGCGATTGGCGCTGGGCCATGGCCACCTGAGCGGCCGGCGCGCCGCGCTGCAAGAGGATTTCGACGACTTTTTCGTACTCGACCTGCAACTGCGGCACGGTTTCGGCCAGCGTTGCGGCGACCTGATGCAGCGACAGTACGGTCTGCTCGCTGGAGAGGATGGCGTCGGTGTTTTTCAGCAGGCGTTCCCAGTCGAGCTGCACAGCGCGCATTTCCGGGCGCACGGTGGACGGCGCCGGCGGCAGGCCGGTGGCCGGGTCGCCCTTTTTCAGGTAACCCCAGCGTTGGGCAAAGTCGTTGCGCGCATCGCTCAGCAGCTTGAACGCCGCCGCTTTGCCGGCAGCGGCCTCGGTGGCGTTTTTGGCGATGCGTTGGGACAGCACGCGCAGCTCGCCGGCGTGGCCGATGTACTGTTTGTCATACGTGGCTTGCGTGTTGAGGTAAGCGAAGTTGGCGAACAGCAGCATGATAAAGATGATCAGCGCGATGAACAGCACGATGATCTGCGAGCGGCTGCGCGATCCTTCTGGCTTGCCTGTTTTTGTTTTTATCATCGGTCCTCGCCTGTACTACCCAATTCAACGACGCCCTTGTAGGAGCGAGGCTTGCCCGCGAAGCAGGCGCTACGGTCTTACAGGAACACTGCGTTATCGTTCTTCGCGGGCAAGCCTCGCTCCTACAGGATTGCGGCGTCGCCTGGATTACAACGCTACATGCATGAAGCTTTGTGACTGCGCCAGCGTAAACGGGCTGAATATTTGCCAGCTCTGCTCACGCTGAAACCGGCCCCGGACGAACGCGGCAATCGGCCCGTGCAGATCGGCCATCGACACCGGTTCCAGACTGTCCTGGGCAAAGTGCTGCAAGCCGAAGACTTCGTCGACCATCAACCCGGCAAACACTTCGCCGTGTTCCACCACCAACACCCTTCGCTGTTTGCGTAGGGTCGACTGTTCATGACCGAAGAAGCTGCACAAATCCATGATCGGCAGCAATCGCCCGCGCAGGTTGGCCACACCCTTGACCCAGGGTTTGACGCCCGGCAATTGGGTGAAACGCGGTTCGTGCAGGACCTCGCTGACTTCGCCCATGGGCGCGACGTACCAGTTTTCGCCCAAGCGAAAGCCGATGCCGCTCCAGCGGTCCTGTCGGGTCGGCTGGGATGGCAGATCCGCCGCCAGCAGACGACAGCGCTGGTCGATCTGCAGCAGCAGTTCGAAAGCCGTCAGCGACTCGGTCATGGCCGGACGATCAACCGGCCAGCACGTTGTTCAGGGTTTTGATCAGGGTCTCTTCGTCGACCGGCTTGGTCAGGTAATCCTTGGCGCCCTGGCGCGTGCCCCAGACTTTGTCGGTTTCCTGATCCTTGGTGGTGATGATGATCACCGGGATGTGCCCGGTGTCCGGGTCTTTGGTCAACTGGCGGGTCGCCTGGAAACCGTTGAGGCCGGGCATGACGATGTCCATCAGCACCGCGTCCGGTTTTTCCTGGCGGGCCAGGGCCACGCCGTCAGCGCCGTTTTCGGCTTTCAACACTTCATGACCGTGCTTTTCCAGCATGCCGGTCAGTTTGTACATTTCGGTCGGCGAATCATCGACGATCAGAATACGTGCCATGGTCTTCCCCATTCTTGTCAACGCCAGGCCCGCTGGCCAAGCGTCACTGTGAGTATCCTACTGCGGCAAAACGGCGGCGAAGCCCGGTACATGGGCCTGGATCGCGTTCAGCAGTTCTTCCTTGCTGAAAGGCTTGGTTAAAAACTGATCGGAGCCGACGATGCGCCCCTTGGCCTTGTCGAACAGCCCGTCCTTGGACGACAGCATAATCACTGGCGTGGACTTGAACGCACTGTTGTTCTTGATCAACGCGCACGTCTGATAGCCATCCAGGCGCGGCATCATGATGTCGACAAAGATGATGCCGGGGTGGTTGTCGGCAATCTTGGCCAGGGCATCGAAACCATCGATGGCCGTGATGACTTCACAACCCACGTTCTTCAACAGCGTTTCGGCGGTGCGGCGAATCGTCTTCGAATCGTCGATCACCATGACCTTCAAGGCGCTGGGATGCTGGTCCATAAATGCTCTGCCGTCGCCTTTGCGAATCAAATTGTCCGTTTTTCGGTTACCGGTGGCTCGAAACCCTTGATGTTCAAGGGCCAGCACCACGTGGCAGCCTTTTTAGCACAGTCTCCAACACCAATCTATCGGCCGACTGGCACAGTGGTTTTTCCTTGACCGGGAACACACTCAGCGCCACTCTGACGCCACTTTTTCGTGTCCGTTCGGACCACCCAAATTCGAGGAAAAACCCATGAGCGTTCGCGTCGGGATTGTCATGGATCCTATTGCCAGCATCTCCTATAAAAAGGATAGCTCGCTGGCCATGCTGCTGGCCGCACAGAAGCGCGGCTGGGAACTGTTCTATATGGAACAGCGCGATTTGTATCAGGGCGAAGGCGAGGCACGTGCGCGGATGCGTCCCCTGAAAGTCTTCGCCAACCCGGAAAAATGGTTTGAACTGGAAGCCGAGACCGACGCACTGCTGAGCGATCTGGACGTGATCTTGATGCGCAAGGATCCGCCGTTCGACATGGAGTTCGTCTACGCCACGTACCTGCTGGAACAAGCCGAGCGCGCGGGCGTGCTAGTGGTCAACAAGCCGCAGAGCCTGCGCGACTGCAATGAAAAGCTGTTCGCCACGCTGTTCCCGCAGTGCACGCCGCCGACCGTGGTCAGCCGCCGCGCCGACGTACTGCGTGAATTCGCCGCCAAACACGGCGACGTGATCCTCAAGCCGCTGGACGGCATGGGCGGCACCTCGATCTTCCGTCATCGCGCGGGCGATCCGAACCTGTCGGTGATTCTGGAAACCCTGACCGCGCTGGGCACCCAACAGATCATGGGCCAGGCGTACCTGCCGGCGATCAAGGACGGCGACAAACGCATCCTGATGATCGACGGCGAGCCAGTGGATTACTGCCTGGCGCGGATCCCCGCCGCTGGCGAAACCCGTGGCAACCTGGCGGCCGGCGGGCGCGGTGAAGCCCGCCCGCTGACCGACAAGGATCGCTGGATTGCCGCACAAGTCGGCCCGACTCTGCGTGAGAAAGGCCTGTTGTTCGTGGGCCTCGACGTGATCGGCGAACACCTGACCGAAATCAACGTCACCAGCCCGACCTGCATTCGCGAGATTGATAATGCCTTCGGCACCGACATTGGCGGGATGCTGATGGATGCCATCGATCAGAAGCTCAAGGCTCGTTGATATAGAACAGCCAAGATGAAACCAACATTGCGTTATCATGCGCGGCCTGTGAAAAAAGCGATGTTGGTTCCCTTGTTATGACACTTCCGTCCGATCTGCCCGCTGAACTCGCCCATCGTGGCGTGCGCCCGGCCGATCGCCTCGGATTTACCCTGTTTCTCGCGGCGCTGATTCACCTGGCCTTGCTGTTGGGCGTCGGCTTTACGATGGTCGAACCCAAGCAAATCAGCAAAACCCTGGAAATCACCCTCGCCACCTTCAAAAGCGAAAAGAAGCCTGCGAAAGCTGATTTCCTCGCCCAGGAAAATCAGGAAGGCAGCGGCACCCTGGATAAAAAGGCGATTCCCAAGACCACCGAGGTCGCGCCGTTCCAGGACAACAAGGTGCAGAAAGTCACGCCACCGCCGGCCGCCAAGCCGCCAGTGCCGGAAGCAGCGCCCAAGGCTGCCGTGACCACGGTCGCGCCGAAGCCCAAAAAAGCCCCGGCGAAGAACGAAGAGGTCAAGCCCCTAACCAAACCCGCGGTGGCCGCGCCGACGTTCGACAGTGAACAGCTGTCCAGCGACATCGCCAGCCTGGAAGCGGAACTGGCCAACGAACAGCAGCTGTACGCCAAGCGCCCGCGTATCCACCGCCTGAGCGCTGCTTCGACCATGAAAGACAAGGGCGCCTGGTATAAGGACGAATGGCGCAAGAAGGTCGAGCGCATCGGCAACCTGAATTACCCCGACGAGGCACGGCGCAAGCAGATCTACGGCAATTTGCGACTGATGGTCTCGATCAACCGCGATGGCTCGCTTTATGAGGTGCTGGTGCTGGAATCCTCCGGGCAACCGTTGCTGGATCAGGCGGCGCAGCGGATTGTGCGGCTGGCGGCACCGTTTTCACCGTTTACCGGGGATTTGTCGGACATCGACCGGCTGGAGATCATCCGGACCTGGAAGTTTGCGCGCGGGGACAAGCTCTCCAGTAACTGATCGATTGATTTGTGGTGGTTGGGCCGACGCCTTCGCGGGCAAGCCTCGCTCCTACAGGTACGGTGTTTACTTTGTAGGAGCGAGGCTTGCCCGCGAAGAGGCCCTCAAGCAAACCCAAATCAAAAAGACACCTGCGCAGGCATTTGCTGTGCATCCCCAGCTTGTCAGTTCGCCCCTCCAACGCCACACTAGCGCTCATGAAGAACGTCAGCCCCAGCTACCTCAAGCATCACTTCCTGATCGCCATGCCTCACATGGCCGACCCGAACTTTGCGCACACCTTGACCTACATCGTCGAGCACACGGCCAATGGTGCCATGGGGCTGGTGGTCAACCGCCCGCAAGACCTGAATCTGGCTGATATCCTTGAGCAATTGCGCCCCGACATCGAACCGCCCGTGCTCTGCCAGCATGTGCCGATCTTTATCGGCGGCCCGGTGCAGACCGATCGCGGCTTCGTCCTGCACCCTTCCGGCAAGACCTTTCAGGCGACCGTTGATCTGGAAGGCGACCTTTCCTTGTCTACCTCCCAGGACGTGTTGTTCGCCATCGCTGACGGCGTCGGCCCGGCCAAAAGCGTCATTGCCCTCGGTTACGCCGGTTGGGAAGCCGGGCAACTTGAAGCCGAGCTGGCGCAGAACGCCTGGCTGACCTGCCCGTTCGACGCCGACATCCTGTTCAACACCAGCAGCGAACTGCGCCTGGATGCAGCGGCAAAGCACCTCGGAGTCAATCTCAGCCTGCTCACCAGCCAGGCGGGGCACGCCTGATGGCCCTGCGACTGATTCTGGGTTTTGACTACGGCACCAAACAGATCGGCGTTGCGGTCGGCCAGGTGATTACCGGCCAGGCCCGCGAGCTGTGCACCTTGAAGGCACAAAACGGTGTTCCCGACTGGAATCAGGTCGAAGCCCTCATTAAAGAGTGGAAGCCCGACGCTGTCGTCGTCGGCCTGCCGCTGAACATGGATGGCACGCCGAGCGACATGTGCCTGCGCGCGGAGAAATTCGCCCGCCGCCTCAATGGCCGCTACAACCTGCCCTTCTATACCCACGATGAGCGCCTGACCACCTTTGAAGCCAAGGGCGAGCGGCGTGATCGGGGCGGACAAAAGGGCAGCTACCGCGACAACCCGGTCGACGCCATCGCCGCCGCCCTGCTGTTGCAAGGCTGGCTCGACGAAAACACCGCACTGTTCGAATCCTGAAGCGCCGTCACAGCGTCTCTCTTAGCGACAACCCGAGCCAAACCCCGCACGCACCGGCTCGGGCCAAAGAAGGAGCAACCATGAGCCTGCCCAATCCCGCCGAACTGATCAGCCAGATGGCGATCCGTCTCAAGGCACACCTGGAACACCGTGGCATCAGCGAACCGCGTTACATCGGCATTCGTACCGGCGGCGTCTGGGTCGCCCAGGCGTTGCTCGATGAACTGGGCAGCGACTCGCCCCTCGGCACCCTGGACGTGTCCTTCTACCGCGACGACTTCAGCCAGAACGGCCTGCACCCGCAAGTGCGCCCCTCCGCCCTGCCGTTCGAAATCGAAGGCCAGCACCTGGTGCTGATCGACGACGTGCTGATGAGCGGCCGGACCATCCGCGCCGCCATGAATGAACTGTTCGACTACGGCCGCCCGGCCAGCGTGACGCTGGTGTGCCTGCTGGACCTGGACGCCGGCGAGCTGCCGATCCGCCCGAACGTGGTCGGCGCGACGCTGGCGCTTGCGGCCCACGAGCGGGTGAAGCTGTCCGGCCCGGAGCTCAAGCTCGAACTGCAAGACCTCGCCCTTTAATTCGCCCTATTGAGAGTCCCCCTCGCGATGACGCCTCTAGAAACCAAGCGCCCGCTGCAGCTCAATGATCAGGGCCAGCTGCGCCACTTCCTCTCGCTCGACGGTTTGCGCCGCGAGTTGCTGACGGAAATCCTCGACACCGCCGACTCGTTCCTCGAAGTCGGCGCCCGGGCGGTGAAAAAAGTCCCGTTGCTGCGCGGCAAGACCGTGTGCAACGTGTTCTTCGAGAACTCCACCCGCACCCGCACCACCTTCGAGCTGGCGGCCCAGCGCCTGTCGGCCGACGTCATCACCCTGAACGTGTCAACGTCGTCGGCGAGCAAGGGCGAAACCCTGCTCGACACCCTGCGCAACCTGGAAGCCATGGCGGCCGACATGTTCGTCGTGCGTCACGGTGACTCCGGCGCTGCGCACTTCATCGCCGAACATGTCTGCCCGCAAGTGGCGATCATCAACGGCGGCGACGGCCGTCACGCCCACCCGACCCAGGGCATGCTCGACATGCTGACGATTCGTCGGCACAAGGGCGGCTTTGAAAACCTTTCCGTAGCCATCGTCGGCGACATCCTGCACTCGCGGGTGGCGCGCTCGAACATGCTGGCGCTGAAAACCCTCGGTTGCCCGGACATCCGCGTGATCGCGCCGAAAACCCTGCTGCCGATCGGCATCGAGCAATACGGCGTGAAGGTCTACACCGACATGACCGAAGGCCTGAAAGACGTCGACGTTGTGATCATGCTGCGCCTGCAACGTGAGCGCATGACCGGCGGCCTGCTGCCAAGCGAGGGCGAGTTCTACCGCCTGTTCGGCCTGACCACCGCGCGCCTGGCCGGAGCCAAACCGGATTGCATCGTCATGCACCCAGGACCGATAAACCGCGGGGTGGAGATTGAGTCGGCGGTAGCCGACGGCCCGCACTCGGTGATCCTCAACCAGGTCACCTACGGTATTGCGATTCGTATGGCCGTGTTGTCCATGGCCATGAGCGGGCAGACTGCCCAGCGCCAATTCGAGCAGGAGAACGCCCAGTGAAGCTCAGCATTCTCGGCGCACGTGTCATCGACCCGGCCAGCGGCCTGGATCAAGTTACCGATATCCATATTGAAGCCTGCAAGGTCGTCGCACTTGGCGCCGCGCCCGCCGGTTTTGTGCCCGTCGACACCATTGACGCCAAAGGCCTGGTGGCTGCCCCCGGCCTGGTTGACCTGAACGTCGCCCTGCGTGAGCCGGGTTATAGCCGCAAAGGCTCGATCGTCAGCGAAACCCGCGCGGCCGCGGCCGGTGGCGTGACCAGCCTGTGCTGCCCGCCGAAAACCAAACCGGTGCTCGATACTTCGGCCGTGGCCGAACTGATCCTTGACCGCGCCCGCGAGGCCGGCAACACCAAAGTATTCCCCATCGGCGCCCTGAGCAAAGGCCTGGACGGCGAGCAACTGGCCGAGCTGGTCGCCTTGCGCGATGCCGGCTGTGTGGCCTTCGGCAACGGCCTGGAGAGCTTCCGCAACACCCGCACGTTGTGCCGGGCGCTGGAATATGCGGCGACCTTCGACCTGACGGTGATTTTCAACTCGCAGGACCACGACCTGGCTGAAGGTGGATTGGCCCATGAAGGCCCGACCGCCAGTTTCCTCGGCTTGCCGGGCATTCCGGAAACCGCTGAAACAGTGGCCCTGGCCCGAGACCTGCTGCTGGTCGAGCAAAGCGGCGTGCGTGCGCACTTCAGCCAGCTCACCAGCGCCCGCGGCGTGGCCCTGATTGCTCAAGCCCAGGCTCGCGGCCTGCCGGTGACCGCCGATGTGGCGTTGTATCAACTGATCCTGACCGACGAAGCGCTGATCGACTTCAGCAGCCTCTATCACGTCCAGCCACCGCTGCGCACCCGCGCCGACCGCGATGGCTTGCGCGCAGCGGTCAAGTCGGGCGTGGTTTCGGCCATCTCCAGCCATCACCAGCCCCACGAACGGGACGCCAAACTGGCGCCGTTTGGCGCGACCGAACCGGGCATCAGCAGTGTTGAACTGCTACTGCCGCTGGCGATGACGCTGGTGGAGGATGGGTTGCTGGATCTGCCGACATTGTTGGCGCGCCTCAGCGCCGGGCCTGCCGAGGCGTTGCGCCTGCCGGCCGGTAAGTTGGCCGTGGGTGGACCAGCGGACATCGTGCTGTTTGATCCGGCGGCTTCGACCGTGGCAGGCGAAACCTGGCTGTCCAAAGGCGAAAACTGCCCGTTCATTGGCCACAGCCTGCCAAGCGTCGTGCGCTACACCCTGGTGGATGGGCGGATTAGCCACCAGGCGTAACACTGTGGCGAGGGAGCTTGCTCCCGCTGGGTCGCGAAGCGACCCCAAAGCAGGGTCTGCTGCGCAGCCCAGCGGGAGCAAGCTCCCTCGCCACAAGTTACTGGAACGTGCCGCGATTCTGCGCGTTGCGCACGGAAACCTGGTCATTCAGCGTCCAGAAGTCATACAAAACCCCCAGAAAGAACAACCCGCCCGTCACCAGGTACAGCAATCCGCTGATCCACTTCCCCTGATACATCCGGTGTACGCCGAATATCCCGAGAAACGTCAGCAGAATCCACGCCACGTTGTACTCGATAGGCCCGGCGGTAAAACGCAGGTCCGCTTCACGGTCCATGGCCGGGATCAGGAACACGTCGATCAGCCAGCCAATCCCCAGCAATCCAAAGGTGAAAAACCAGATCGTCCCGGTCACCGGCTTGCCGTAATAGAAGCGGTGCGCCCCGGTAAAACCAAAAATCCACAGCAGGTAGCCGATCATTTTGCTGTGCGTATCTTGCTGCTGGCCAGCCTGTTGATAGGTGTTCATGAAGGACCTCGATTCACACGATAGATAAATATTCTTGAATTCTTTGTGACTTTTTTACAGGTTGCCGACGTATGGCAAATGTTAACGTGGGTTCCGTCAAAGCCTTATACCACCTGACTCCTGTCCGACAATTGCGTCCATTTGCCGCTTATTTGGTTCCGTTGACCACAAGTTGAATCGACCAACGGCCTCGGAAGGACAAAAAAAGCTGTTATAAAGTTGCGCGCTAACCCATATGAGCCTTGCCTAATGCGTCCATTTTTCAAGACATGGCTAACCATTTGCCTTTTGATGCCACTGGCCGCCCACGCCACCAATCGTGAGCAACGTCTTCCAAACGTTAATGGTTACACCCAAAAATCTCATGTTTCTGCTCCTTCGAGCAAAAACAAGAAAACCGAAAAACGTGCTCCACAGCTGGCTAGCAAAAGCAGCCTTGTTCCGCCGATGGCGACCAAGGAAAGCAGCAACGTGCTGAGTCGCGCCGTCAACGTCCTCGGTACACCTTACCGTTGGGGCGGCAGCAGCCCAAGTAAAGGGTTCGATTGCAGCGGCCTGGTGAAATACGCGTTCAACGATGCCACGTTTGACCTGCCACGCACGTCCAATGCCATGGCCAGCGGTCATGGCGAGAAAGTCGATCGCAAGGATCTGAAGCCGGGCGACCTGATTTTCTTCAACATCAAGAGCCGTCGGGTCAATCACGTTGCCATCTACCTGGGCAACGACCGCTTTATCCACGCACCGCGCCGTGGCAAGTCGGTGACCATCGACACCCTGAAGAAACCGTACTGGGAAAGCCACTACGTGGTTGCCAAGCGGGTTCTGCCGAAAGAGAAGAACACCCTTCAGGTTGTTCAGCGCTGATCTGCTGACGCCTTCGCGGCTTTTGTGGCGAGGGAGCTTACTCCCGCTGGAGTGCACAGCGCTCCCCGTTTTTAGGTCTGCTTCGCAGCCCAGCGGGAGCAAGCTCCCTCGCCACAGGTCCGCATTCCACCCTCAGAAATTATCCGGCGACCGCGCCTTCTCCCGCGCATGCTCCCGACTGATCAAGCCCTTGGTCACCAGTTCCTTCAAGCACATATCCAGCGTCTGCATCCCCAGGTTGCCCCCGGTCTGAATCGACGAGTACATCTGCGCCACCTTGTCTTCGCGGATCAGGTTACGGATCGCCGACGTGCCAAGCATGATTTCGTGTGCCGCAATGCGCCCACCGCCGATCTTCTTGATCAGGGTCTGCGACACCACCGCCAGTAACGACTCGGACAGCATCGAACGCACCATCGACTTCTCGTCCCCCGGAAACACGTCCACCACCCGGTCGATGGTCTTCGCCGCTGACGTGGTGTGCAGCGTGCCGAACACCAGGTGACCGGTCTCGGCGGCCGTCAGTGCCAGGCGGATGGTTTCCAGATCGCGCATCTCCCCGACCAAAATCACGTCCGGATCTTCCCGCAGGGCCGAACGCAGGGCCGTGGCGAAGCTGCGGGTATCGCGATGGACTTCGCGCTGATTGATCAGGCATTTGCGCGATTCGTGGACGAACTCGATCGGGTCTTCGATGGTGAGGATGTGGTGATGGCGATGGTTGTTCAGGTAATCGATCATCGCCGCCAGGGTGGTGGACTTGCCGGACCCGGTGGGGCCCGTCACCAGCACCAGCCCGCGCGGCGCCTCGGTAATCTTGCGAAACACCTCGCCCATGCCGAGGTCGTCCATGCTCAGGACTTTCGACGGGATGGTCCGGAACACCGCACCCGCCCCCCGGTTCTGGTTGAAGGCGTTGACCCGGAAACGCGCCACACCGGGCACTTCGAAGGAAAAATCAGTTTCCAGGTGTTTCTCGAAGTCCACCCGCTGGGTGTCGTTCATGATGTCGTAGATCAGTTCATGCACCTGTTTGTGGTCCAGGGCCGGCAGGTTGATGCGCCTCACATCGCCGTCAACACGAATCATCGGTGGCAGGCCGGCAGACAGGTGCAGGTCGGACGCGCCCTGTTTAGCGCTGAAGGCCAGCAGCTCAGTGATATCCATAGCGCTCCTCAATTCCAGTAGAATGCCGCCAACCTTCAAACCGCCGGCGCCTCTTGATGTCCACGATAGCAGACAACATTATTCAGGTTAGTTCGCGCATCCACGCCGCCGCCCTCGCCGCCCACCGCGACGAACACAGCGTCCAGCTGCTGGCCGTGAGCAAGACCAAGCCCGCCGCAGCCCTGCGTGAAGCCCATGCCGCCGGGATTCGTGACTTTGGCGAAAACTATCTGCAGGAAGCCCTGGGCAAACAGCTCGAATTGGCCGACCTGCCCTTGATCTGGCACTTCATCGGCCCCATTCAATCGAACAAGACTCGCGCTATCGCCGAGCACTTCGCCTGGGTGCATTCCGTGGATCGCTTGAAAATCGCACAACGCCTGTCCGAACAACGCCCTGCCGACCTGCCGCCCTTGAACATCTGCATCCAGGTCAACGTCAGCGGTGAAACCAGCAAATCCGGCTGCACCCCGGCCGACCTGCCGGCCCTGGCCAAGGCCATCAGCGAATTGCCGCGCATCCAGTTGCGCGGGTTGATGGCGATCCCTGAGCCGACTTACGATCGCGCCGTCCAGGACGCCGCTTTTGCTGCCGTACAAAGCCTGCAAGCCAGCCTGAACCTGCCGCTCGACACACTTTCCATGGGCATGAGCCACGACCTCGAGTCGGCCATCGCCCAGGGCGCCACTTGGGTCCGCATCGGTACGGCCCTGTTTGGCGCCCGCGACTACGGTCAACCATGACAATGGCTGACGCCTCTCTTTATAAGGACCTGACATGAGCAAGACTCGTATTGCCTTTATCGGTGCCGGAAACATGGCCGCCAGCCTGATCGGCGGCCTGCGCGCCAAAGGTCTGGACGCCGCACAGATCCGCGCCAGCGATCCGGGCGCCGAAACCCGTGCCAAGGTGCAGGCCGAACACGGCGTTGAAGTTTTCGCTGAAAACGCCGATGCCATTCAAGGCGCTGACGTGGTCGTGCTGGCGGTCAAACCCCAGGCGATGAAAGCCGTGTGCGAAGCGATTCGCCCGAGCCTGAAGCCGAATCAACTGGTGGTTTCGATTGCGGCCGGCATCACCTGCGCCAGCATGAACCACTGGCTCGGCGCCCAGCCGATCGTGCGCTGCATGCCCAACACCCCGGCGCTGCTACGTCAGGGCGTAAGTGGTTTGTTTGCCACGGCCGAAGTCAACGCTGAGCAACGTCAGCAGGCCGAAGAGCTGTTGTCGGCGGTCGGCATTGCGCTGTGGCTGAGCGAAGAGCAGCAACTGGACGCGGTCACCGCCGTCTCCGGCTCGGGCCCGGCGTACTTCTTCCTGCTGATCGAAGCCATGACCGCTGCCGGCGTGAAGCTCGGCCTGCCAGCGGACATCGCCGCCCAACTGACGCTGCAAACCGCGCTGGGCGCTGCGCACATGGCGGTTGCCAGCGATGTCGACGCTGCAGAACTGCGTCGTCGCGTGACGTCCCCTGCGGGCACCACGGAAGCGGCAATCAAATCGTTCCAGGCCGGCGGCTTCGAAGCGCTGGTGGAAAAAGCACTCGGTGCCGCTGCGCACCGCTCGGCCGAGATGGCTGAGCAACTTGGCCGCTAATCAGCTCTTACAAAGGAATCAATGATGCTTGGACTCAATGACGCTGCCATTTTCATAATCAAAACCCTGGGCAGCCTGTACCTGCTGATCGTACTGATGCGCTTCATCCTGCAACTGGTTCGGGCGAATTTTTACAACCCGCTCTGCCAGTTCATCGTGAAAGCCACTCAACCTCTGCTCAAGCCGCTGCGCCGGGTCATCCCGAGCATGTTCGGGCTGGACATGTCGTCCCTGGTATTGGCGCTGATCATTCAGATACTGCTGATTGCGGTGATCCTGCTGCTCAAAGGCTTCATGGTCGACTGGCTGTTCCTGGTGCCGTGGGCCCTGATCGCCCTCTTCTCGCTGTTTTTGAATATTATTTTCTGGGCGATGATCATCAGCGTGATTCTGTCCTGGGTCGCCCCGGGGAGCCACAATCCGGGTGCAGAGCTGGTCGCGCAGATCACTGAACCGGTACTCGCCCCGTTCCGTCGGATCATTCCGAACCTGGGTGGCCTCGACATCTCGCCGATCTTCGCGTTTATCGTGATCCAGTTGCTGCAAAGCTGGCTGATCCCGCGTCTTGCGAACTTCGCCCTCATGCCGCTGGGGCTGCTCGGCCTGATCTGATGAGCTACTTTCGCTGGGACGGTGACGACCTGATTCTGGAATGTCACCTGCAACCAGCGGCCCGCAGCGATGATTTCTGCGGGCTGCACGGTGATCGGCTGAAGATTCGCCTGACCGCACCACCGGTCGAAGGCAAGGCCAATGCGTATCTGATCGCGTTTTTGGCCAAGGCGTTTGGGGTGTCCAAGAGTCAGGTCAGTCTGATCAGCGGAGAGTTGAACCGGCAGAAGCGGGTGCGGATCTGTTCGCCGAAGAAGCTGCCGGATTTACCGGATCTGCTGCGTCCGGCAGGCTGACCGTGTCATCGTTCTTCGCGGGCCAGCCTCGCGCCTACAAGATTACGCAATCCCTGTAGGAGCGAGGCTTGCCCGCGAATGCCGCACCTCGGTCCCGCTGAATGAAATCAGGCCCGCCCTTTGCTTGCTGCTAGGGGCAGCGGTCTTTAGACTTACGCCTCATTTCAACGAGAGCAGGGTCGATGCCAACTGCCTTTCCCGCCGATTCTGTTGGTCTGGTGACGCCGCAAGTGGCGCACTTCAGTGAACCCCTGGCCCTGGCCTGCGGCCGTTCGCTCCCAGCTTATGACCTCATTTACGAAACCTACGGCACGCTGAACACCACGGCGAGCAACGCCGTGCTGATCTGCCACGCCTTGTCCGGTCATCATCACGCTGCCGGCTTCCACAGCCCCGACGACCGCAAACCCGGCTGGTGGGACAGCTGCATCGGCCCTGGCAAGCCGATCGACACCAACAAATTCTTCGTGGTCAGCCTGAACAACCTCGGCGGCTGCAACGGCTCCACCGGCCCCAGCAGCACCAACCCGGAGACCGGCAAGCCGTTCGGCGCCGACTTCCCGGTGCTGACCGTGGAAGACTGGGTGCACAGTCAGGCGCGCCTGGCGGACCGGATCGGCATCAGCCAATGGGCCGCCGTGATTGGCGGCAGCCTCGGCGGCATGCAGGCGATGCAGTGGAGCATCACCTACCCCGAACGCATTCGCCATTGCCTGGCCATCGCCTCGGCCCCCAAGTTGTCGGCGCAGAACATCGCCTTCAACGAAGTGGCGCGCCAGGCGATCCTCACCGACCCCGAATTCCACGGCGGCTCGTTCCAGGAGGCGGGCGTGATCCCCAAGCGCGGCTTGATGCTGGCGCGGATGGTCGGGCACATCACCTACCTGTCCGATGACTCGATGGGTGAGAAATTCGGCCGTGGCCTGAAGAGCGAAAAGCTCAACTACGACTTCCACAGCGTCGAGTTCCAGGTCGAAAGCTACCTGCGTTATCAAGGCGAAGAGTTCTCCGGGCGTTTCGACGCCAACACCTACCTGCTGATGACCAAGGCGCTGGACTACTTCGATCCGGCGGCGAACTTCGACGATGACCTGGCGAAAACCTTCGCCCATGCACAGGCCAAGTTCTGCGTGATGTCTTTCACCACCGACTGGCGC
Organism: Pseudomonas sp. LBUM1669; assembly: GCF_059695705.1. Lineage (NCBI taxonomy): Bacteria > Pseudomonadati > Pseudomonadota > Gammaproteobacteria > Pseudomonadales > Pseudomonadaceae > Pseudomonas > Pseudomonas sp. LBUM1669. The sequence continues at coordinate 5,978,978 of NZ_CP166784.1, forward strand.
TTCTCCCCTGCCCGCTCGCGGGAACTGGTGGACGCGCTGATGGCGGCCAAGAAAGACGTCTGCTACCTCGAGATCGACGCTCCGCAAGGCCACGACGCCTTCCTGATTCCGATCCCGCGTTACTTGCAGGCCTTCAGCAATTACATGAACCGCATTACGTTGTGAGAAAGCCATGAGAGCTGATCTGGAAATCATCCAGGAATGGATCCCCGCCGGCAGCCGCGTGCTCGACCTCGGTTGCGGCGACGGCGAACTGCTGACCTGGCTGCGCGATAACAAACAAGTGACCGGCTATGGCCTGGAAAACGACCCGGACAACATCGCCGAATGCGTGGCCAAGGGCATCAACGTGATCAAGCAGGACCTGGACAAGGGTCTGGGCAACTTCGCCAGCAACAGCTTCGACATCGTGGTCATGACCCAGGCGCTGCAAGCGGTGCATTACCCGGACAAGATCCTCGACGAAATGCTGCGGGTCGGCCGCCAGTGCATCATCACCTTCCCCAACTTCGGTCACTGGCGCTGCCGCTGGTACCTGGCGAGCAAGGGCCGGATGCCGGTGTCCGAGTTTCTGCCGTACACCTGGTACAACACGCCGAACATCCACTTCTGCACCTTCGAAGACTTTGAAGCACTTTGTCGCGAACGTGAAGCCAAGGTCATTGATCGGCTGGCCGTGGATCAACAGCACCGCCACGGGTGGGCCAGTAAGCTATGGCCTAATCTGTTAGGTGAAATCGGTATTTACCGCGTCAGCAGCCCCGGGTTGCAAGACCACAAGGTCGCGGTCTGAGTCACGACACTTCGAGGAGAACGAACATGGGTCGTCTAGCGCTGTTTGTACTTACTGCCTGCCTGAGCGTCACGGCCATGGCCGCCGACGTCATCAAAGGTGATCGTCAGGAAAAATTTGGTGATGTGACGGTGCATTACAACACCTTCAACTCGACCTTCCTGACCCCTGATATCGCTAAAGCCGCGGAACTTACCCGCAGCAAGAACCAAGGCGTGATCAACGTATCGGTGATCAAGGAAGGCAAACCGCTGATGGCTCAGGTCAGCGGTACGGTCAAAGACCTGACCAGCCAAAGCGTGCCGCTGAAATTCAAACAGATCACCGAACAAGGCGCGATCTACTACATCGCCCAGTTCCCGGTCGATCAGCAGGAAGTCCGCACCTTCGAGATCAAGGTGCAGAACGGCGACAAAATCAACACCATCAATTTCAACCAAGAGCTTTTCCCCGGCGAATGATCAACTTCACGCAACTCGTACTGGCCAGCCACAACGCCGGCAAACTCAAGGAACTCCAGGCCATGCTCGGCGAGTCGGTGCAACTGCGCTCGATCGGCGAGTTCAGCAGCGTCGAGCCTGAAGAAACCGGCTTGTCGTTCGTCGAGAACGCGATCCTCAAGGCCCGCAATGCCGCGCGCATCTCCGGTCTGCCGGCGCTGGCCGACGATTCCGGGCTGGCGGTGGATTTCCTTGGCGGTGCGCCGGGTATCTATTCGGCTCGTTACGCGGATGGCCAGGGCGATGCGGCGAACAACGCCAAACTGCTCGACGCGTTGAAGGATGTGCCAGAAGCCGAACGCGGCGCACAGTTCGTCTGCGTTCTGGCGCTGGTGCGACATGCCGACGACCCGCTGCCGATCCTCTGCGAAGGTCTGTGGCACGGGCGCATCTTGCCGGCGGCCAGCGGCGAACATGGTTTTGGCTACGATCCACTGTTCTGGGTGCCAGAGCGTGATTGCTCCAGCGCCGAGCTGAGCCCCAGCGAAAAGAACCTCATCAGCCACCGCGCCCGTGCAATGGATCTGCTGCGCCAGCGTCTAGGCCTGATATGACCCACGACTCATCCGCGTCACCGCTGATTTTCGGCGGCGCCGCCCAATCGCCTCGGGCCGCGCTCACCGTGCTGCCGCCCCTGGCGCTGTACATCCACATCCCGTGGTGTGTGCGCAAATGCCCTTATTGCGATTTCAATTCCCACACCGCCAGCCCCGTGCTGCCTGAGCAGGAATACGTCGACGCGTTGCTGGCGGACCTCGATCAGGACCTGCACGCGGTTTACGGTCGTGAGCTGAGCTCGATTTTCTTCGGTGGCGGCACGCCGAGCCTGTTCAGCGCCGAAGCCTTGGGCCGTTTGCTCAAAGGCGTCGAGCAGCGGATTCCGTTCGCCAGCGACATTGAAATCACCCTGGAAGCCAATCCCGGCACGTTCGAGCAAGAGAAATTCGTCGCCTACCGCGCCCTGGGCATCAATCGCCTGTCGATCGGCATCCAGAGCTTTCAGGAAGAAAAACTCAAGGCCCTAGGGCGAATTCACAACGGCGACGAAGCGGTGCGTGCTGCCGGCATGGCGCGTCAGGCCGGGTTCGATAACTTCAACCTGGACTTGATGCACGGCTTGCCCGATCAGTCGCTGGACGACGCGTTGAGCGACCTGCGTCAGGCAATCGCCCTGAAGCCGACGCATCTGTCCTGGTATCAACTGACGCTGGAGCCGAACACGGTGTTCTGGAACCAGCGGCCGACGCTGCCGGAAGACGACACGCTGTGGGACATTCAGGAAGCCGGCCAGGCGCTGCTCGCCGAACACGGTTACGCGCAATACGAAGTCTCAGCGTATGCCCAGCCCGGTCGTCCGGCACGTCATAACCTAAATTACTGGAGCTTCGGCGACTTCATCGGCATCGGTGCCGGCGCCCACGGCAAACTCAGCCATCCCGACGGGCGCATCGTGCGCACCTGGAAGACTCGCCTGCCGAAGGATTACCTGAACCCTGCGAAAAGCTTCAAGGCTGGCGAGAAAGCGCTGACCAACGATGAACTGCCGTTCGAGTTCCTGATGAATGCCTTGCGCCTGACCGAGGGCGTCGAATCGCGGCTGTATCCGGAACGCACCGGACTGAGCCTGGAAAGCCTCGCAGAAGGCCGCCGGGAAGCCGAACAAAGCGGCTTGTTGCAGGTCGAACCGTCACGTCTGGCGGCGACCGATCGCGGACAGCTGTTTCTCAATGATTTGCTGCAAATATTTCTGAGCTGATTTCAGCCTTAGGGGAAAACGAATGGATTTGATACTCGACCTGCTCGCCACCGTCTCCCGCTGGAGCCGCAGCAACCTGTCGGAAATCTCTCTGGCGCTGGTGGGCTGCCTGCTCGTGTTGTTTGGCGCCGATATCAAAGGCTGGGTCGACCAACGTCTGGGCAGCATCGCCGGCGCCTTGCGCGTCCCGCTAATGGCCCTGCTGTGCATGGTCGGCAGCGGCGTCGCGTTGATCTATGCCACCCCGTGGATCATCAAAGGCCTGAGCCAGTTCAACAACTACAGCCTGGCGCCAGTGTTGTTGGTGGTGCTGGTGCTGATCGGCGTCGTCGCAGACCGCCGCTGAACCCGAACCCAACACAAAACCTGTAGGAGCGAGGCTTGCCCGCGAAGAGGCCCTGACATTCAACATTTATGCTGACTGTCAAACCGCGTTCGCGAGCAAGCTCAGCTCCTACAGGTTTTGAGATCAGCGCGTTGATTGCTGACCGTCAGGGAAGATCATGAGTAAAAAGCTGCTGGATGAAACAAGCAAATTTCTCAGCTATGTGCTGCGCCACGAGCCACAGGCCATCGGCTTGAAACTGGACTCCGACGGCTGGGCGGCTATCGACGCGCTGATCAGCGGCGCGGCGCTCGACGGTAGAACCCTGGATCGACCATTGATCCAACAGGTCGTCGACAGCAGTGACAAGAAACGCTTTTCGATCTCCGAAGACGGCCAACGCATCCGCGCCGTCCAGGGCCACTCAACGAAAACCGTCGACCTGCAATTCGAAGAAAAACGCCCTCCCGCGACGCTGTACCACGGCACCGCGTCCCGGTTCATGGCGTCGATCAACGAGCAAGGGTTGATCGCGGGTTCACGGCATCACGTGCACCTGTCCCAAGAGGTCGAAACCGCCAGTGCCGTGGGCCAGCGCTATGGGACAGTGGTCATTCTGCAGGTCGCTGCCTTGCAGATGCTGGAGCACGGTTTCAAGTTCTATCAGGCCGAGAATGGCGTTTGGCTAACTGAGCAAGTGCCAGTGAAATTCATCACGCCTCTGTAAGCAAAAAACGACACAAAACAAATGTGGGAGCGAGCCTGCTCGCGATGAGGGCTTAACATTCAACATCTTCGTTGACTGTCAGACCGCTATCGCGAGCAGGCTCGCTCCCACAGTTTTTATTGCATTACGGCTCAGGACTGTTTTTCGAACTTCAGGTCCCACACGCCATGCCCAAGACGTTCGCCGCGGCGTTCGAACTTGGTGATCGGGCGTTCGGTTGGGCGCGGGACGCATTTGCCGTCTTCGGCCAGGTTGCGATAACCCGGTGCGACGTTCATCACTTCCAGCATGTACTCGGCGTAGGGTTCCCAGTCGGTGGCCATGTGCAGAATGCCGCCGACCTTCAACTTGCTGCGCACCAGCTCAGCGAACGAGGCCTGAACGATACGGCGTTTGTGGTGACGGCTCTTGTGCCACGGGTCCGGGAAAAACAGCATCAGGCGATCGAGGCTGTTATCGGCCACGCAACGGTTGAGCACTTCGATCGCGTCGCAATCGTAGACCCGCAGGTTGGTCAGGCCCTGAGTCAGCACGCCGTTGAGTAGCGCGCCGACACCCGGACGGTGAACTTCCACACCGATGAAATCCTGCTCTGGCGAGGCCGCGGCCATTTCCAGCAGCGAATGGCCCATGCCAAAACCGATCTCCAGCGAGCGCGGCGCCGAGCGACCGAAAACCTGGTCGAAGTCCACCGGCGCGTCGGCCAGAGGCAACACGAACAACGGCGTGCCCTGCTCCAGGCCTTTTTGCTGGCCTTCGGTCATGCGTCCGGCGCGCATCACGAAACTCTTGATGCGGCGGTGTTGGCGCTCGTCGCCTTCTTCCGGCTGGATAGGCGTTTCGTTTGATTCAGTCATCAATGGCTCTTACTTGATCAGACCATCCAGCGGCGAGGAGGCGCTGGCATAGAGTTTTTTCGGCATGCGGCCGGCGAGGTAGGCCAGGCGGCCCGCAACGATGGCGTGTTTCATGGCTTCTGCCATCATGATCGGCTGCTGGGCATGGGCGATGGCCGAGTTCATCAGCACCGCTTCGCAACCCAGTTCCATGGCGATGGTGGCGTCGGAGGCGGTCCCGACACCGGCATCCACCAGCACCGGGATCTTGGCTTCTTCGAGGATGATCTGCAGGTTGTACGGGTTACAGATCCCCAGACCCGTGCCGATCAGACCGGCCAGCGGCATGACCGCGATGCAACCGATTTCCGCCAGTTGACGGGCGATGATCGGGTCATCACTGGTGTAGACCATCACGTCGAAACCTTCCTTGACCAGCACTTCGGCGGCCTTGAGGGTTTCGATCACGTTGGGGAACAGGGTTTTCTGGTCCGCCAGCACTTCCAGCTTCACCAGGTTGTGGCCGCCGAGCAGCTCACGGGCCAGGCGACAGGTGCGCACAGCCTCGGTCGCGTCGAAGCAACCGGCGGTGTTCGGCAGGAAGGTGTAGCGATCCGGCGACAGGACTTCGAGCAGGTTCGGTTCGCCCGGGTTCTGGCCGAGGTTGGTACGGCGCACGGCGAAGGTGACGATCTCGGCACCCGAGGCTTCGATGGCCAGGCGGGTTTCTTCCATGTCGCGGTACTTGCCGGTGCCTACCAGCAAACGCGACTGGTAAGTACGACCGGCCAGGACGAAGGGCTTGTCGCTACGAACGATGCTCATGGGAAATCCTCTGTAGGGGTGAGGTTCTTGCAGAATTCTGTGCCCTTGCGGGCCGGGCGGCTAGCCGCCGCCGATGGCGTGGACCACTTCGATGGAATCGCCGTCGTTCAGCGTGGTTTCTGCATGCTGGCTGCGCGGGACGATATCCAGATTGAGTTCGACCGCCACCCGGCGTCCGGTCAGTTCCAGACGGGTCAGCAGGGCCGCAACGGTTTCACCGTCGGGCAGTTCAAGGGATTCGCCGTTCAACTGAATGCGCATACCGAATGCCGCCATCATTTTTAGGGGCTGGCATTCTAGCCCGATCAGTCTTGGCGACCCAAGCCATTCGTCATGAAATGGACCGCCCGGTCAGCTCAACCGCCAGGCGGCAAGCCCCACGCAGAACCAGCCGACCAGGAATGCCAGGCCGCCGAAGGGTGTGATGATCCCCAGCTTGCTGACGCCGGTCAGGGTCAGCAGGTACAGACTGCCGGAAAACAACAGGATGCCAATGACAAACGAGGCGCCTGCCCAAGTGATCAAGCGTCCCGGAATCTGCGTGGCCAGCAGCGCCACGCCCAGCAGCGCCAGGGTGTGCACCAATTGGTAGGTGACGCCGGTATGGAAAATCGCCAGGTACTCGGGGGTCAGACGGTTTTTCAGGCCGTGGGCGGCGAACGCGCCAAGAGCAACACCGGTGAAGCCGAAGAAAGCGGCAAGCATCAGAAAGCCACGCAGCATGAAGAACTCCAGTCAGACTCGATCAACAGGGTCTGTATAATGGCCCGCTCAACGGGTTCGGCCAAGCCATCTCTATGCTGCGTTTATTTTTGCGACGATTCACAAAGGCCCTGCTCTGGTTCGCGGGCGGCAGCGTATTGCTGGTGTTGATTTTTCGCGTGGTACCGCCACCGGGAACGGCGCTGATGGTCGAGCGCAAGGTCGAATCCTGGTTCGACGGCGAGCCCATCGACCTGCAACGCACCTGGAAGCCTTGGGATGAAATCTCTGACGATCTGAAAGTCGCGGTCATCGCGGGTGAGGATCAGAAATTCCCGGAGCATTGGGGTTTTGACTTTGGGGCGATCCAGAAAGCCCTGGCCCATAACGAGCTTGGCGGTTCGATTCGCGGCGCCAGCACCCTGAGCCAGCAAGTCTCGAAGAATCTGTTTTTGTGGTCCGGCCGCAGTTGGCTGCGTAAAGGCCTGGAGGCCTGGTTCACCGGGTTGATCGAGGTGCTGTGGCCCAAGCAGCGGATTCTTGAGGTGTACCTCAACAGCGTCGAGTGGGATGACGGGGTGTTTGGCGCGGAAGCGGCGGCCCGGCATCACTTTGGTGTTGGTGCCAAATCGCTTTCTCGACAGCAGTCGAGTTTGCTGGCGGCGGTACTGCCTAACCCGCGGGTATGGAGTGCGAGTCATCCAACTAACTACGTCGCACGGCGAGCGGGATGGATTCGACAGCAGATGAGTCAGCTCGGTGGCGATAGCTATCTGGTAGGCATCAATGATTCACGCCGCGCACCTTGGGCTCAGTGATTTTTTGATGCATAAACAAAAACGCCCCGATCAATGATCGGGGCGTTTTTTTATGCCTGCGCGCAGGTTATGCGGCAATCGACAACTTGAGCTTATTCATCGCGCTCTTCTCGAGCTGACGAATACGCTCGGCCGAGACGTTGTACTTCTGCGCCAGGTCATGCAGCGTAGCTTTTTCTTCCGCCAGCCAGCGCTGGTAGAGGATGTCACGGCTGCGGTCGTCCAGCACTTCAAGCGCTTCGTGCAGGTTGTGGTTCGAATTGTCGCTCCAGTCGGCATCTTCCAGCTGACGGGCCGGGTCGTACCGGTGGTCTTCCAGGTAGTTGGCCGGCGATTGGAATGCACTGTCGTCGTCCGCTTCCGCGGCCGGGTCGAAGGCCATGTCATGGCCGGTCAGGCGACTTTCCATCTCACGCACTTCCCGCGGCTCTACGCCGAGGCTTTCCGCCACACGGTGGACTTCCTCGTTGTTCAGCCACGCCAGACGTTTCTTCTGGCTGCGCAGGTTGAAGAACAGCTTGCGCTGGGCCTTGGTGGTCGCGACTTTCACAATGCGCCAGTTGCGCAGTATGAACTCGTGAATTTCCGCCTTGATCCAGTGCACCGCGAACGAAACCAGACGCACACCCATTTCCGGGTTGAAGCGCTTCACCGCCTTCATCAGGCCGACGTTGCCTTCCTGGATCAGGTCAGCCTGAGCCAGGCCGTAGCCGGAATAGCTACGGGCGATATGTACAACAAAACGCAGGTGGGCGAGCACCATCTGCCGAGCCGCCCCCAAATCCTGCTCATAATAGAGACTCTCGGCCAGTTCACGCTCCTGCTCCGGCGTCAGCAATGGAATGCTGTTCACGGTGTGCACATAGGCCTCCAGGTTCGCACCCGGGACCAGAGCATATGCAGGTTGCAAAGAATTGGTCATACGAAAAAACCTCCGACTTACATAACTCGTGCAGTTCAGCACTGCGAAAATTGACCGAAAACCAAAAGACAAGTTCCCATAAACGCTGAAAGGTCAATACGAGCAAAATGATACTACTTAGGCGCAAGCTCCCTCAGGTGGCGTGCGACTGCAATCCATGCACCGATATACCCCAACAGCACCGCGCCAAGCAAGAGAGACAGGCCGTCGGCAACTGGCACTCCGGCCAGCGCGAAATCACTGCCGTACAAACCGGCCAGCCCCACCACCGCGTCGTTCAACCAGTTAAGGCCGAACGCCAATACACCCCAGGAAAGAATCCCCGCACCGAAGCCATACAACGCGCCCATATACAGAAAGGGCCGGCGCACATAGCTGTCCGTGCCGCCGACGAGTTTAATCACTTCTATCTCTGTGCGGCGGTTTTCAATATGAAGACGAATGGTATTGCCTATCACCAAAAGTAATGCAGAAACCAAAAGCACGGTCAGACCGAAGACAAAACGGTCACCCAGCTTGAGGATCGCTGCCAGACGCTCGACCCAGACTAGATCAAGTTGTGCCTGTTGTACCTTCGGCAGCTCGGAAAGTTTTTGTCGTAATGCTTCAAGCGCGGGCTTGTCGACCTCGTTCGGGGTCACCAGCACCACGCCAGGCAGCGGGTTTTCCGGCAATTCCTTGAGCGCTTCGCCCAGACCGGACTGTTGCTGGAACTCTTCCAGCGCCTGATCACGACCGACATATTCCGCCTCCGCAACGCCGGGCATGCCTTTGATCTGCTCGCGCAGCGACTCGCCTTCAGCAGGGCTGGCCTCGAGTTGCAGGTACAGGGAAATCTGCGCCGCACGCTGCCAGGAACCGCCCAGACGTTCGACGTTACTTAGCAAAAGTGACAGGCCCATCGGCAAACTCAGGGCAACTGCCATCACCATGCAGGTGAAAAAGCTGCCGATCGGGTGCTTGCCCAATCGACGCAGGCTGTCCAGCAAACTGGCCCGATGGCTTTCGATCCAGGCACGAAACAGCGTGGCGAAGTCCGGGCCGTCGTCATCGTCGCGCTTTTTCTTCTGCGGTTGCGGATCGGCAGCTTTCGGCGCCACGCGCTCGGAAACCTTGGGGCTACGTGTCGCACTCATTCCGCTGCCTCCCCGTCGCCAATCAATCGGCCGCGTTGCAGGGTCAACATGCGATGACGCATACGGGCAATCAGCGCCAGGTCGTGACTGGCGATCAGCACGCTGGTGCCCAGGCGGTTGATGTCTTCGAACACGCCCATGATCTCTGCCGCCAGACGTGGGTCGAGGTTACCGGTCGGTTCGTCCGCCAGCAGCAAGGCCGGACGATGGACGATGGCGCGGGCGATGCCGACGCGTTGTTGCTGGCCGGTGGACAGGTCGCCGGGATAGAGATCGGTTTTATCCGACAGCGCCACGCGCTCAAGTGCCGAATCCACGCGCTTGACGATCTCGGCCTTGGACAGCCCAAGAATCTGTAACGGCAGAGCGACGTTGTTGAACACCGTGCGATCGAACAGCAACTGGTGATTCTGGAACACCACGCCGATCTGCCGGCGCAGGTAAGGAATCTGCGCGTTGCTGATGGTGGCGAGGTCCTGGCCGGCCAGCAGCAGTTTGCCGGTGGTCGGACGTTCCATCGCCAGCAGCAGCCGCAACAAGGTGCTTTTACCGGCACCGGAATGGCCGGTGACAAACAAGAATTCGCCCCGACGGACTCGAAAGCTCAGCTCATGCAAGCCGACGTGACCGTTCGGGTAGCGTTTACCGACCTGTTCGAAACGAATCATGAACGCTCCCGCTCGGCAAACAGTGCCTGGACAAAGGGTTCTGCTTCAAAAGTACGCAAGTCATCGATGCCTTCACCGACTCCGATGTAGCGAATAGGCAAACCAAACTGCTTGGCCAGAGCGAAAATCACCCCGCCCTTGGCGGTGCCGTCGAGCTTGGTCAGCGCCAGGCCGGTCAGTTCGACGGTCTGGTTGAATTGCTTGGCCTGACTGATGGCGTTCTGGCCAGTACCGGCGTCGAGCACCAAGAGCACTTCGTGCGGCGCGTCGGCGTCGAGTTTGCTGATGACCCGTCGAACCTTCTTCAGCTCTTCCATCAAGTTGTCTTTGGTGTGCAGACGACCGGCGGTGTCGGCGATCAGCACGTCAATGCCACGAGCCTTTGCGGCTTGCACTGCATCGAAGATAACCGAAGCCGAGTCGGCGCCGGTGTGCTGGGCGATGACCGGGATCTTGTTGCGCTCGCCCCAGACTTGCAATTGCTCGACGGCGGCGGCGCGGAAGGTATCACCGGCCGCGAGCATGACTTTCTTGCCCTCGAGTTGCAGCTTCTTCGCCAATTTGCCGATGGTGGTGGTTTTGCCAGCGCCGTTGACGCCGACCACCAAAATCACGAAAGGCTTGTTCTGCGAGGTGATTTTCAGCGGCTGCTCGACAGGCTTGAGCATCGCGGCGAGTTCAGCCTGCAGGGATTTGTACAGCGCGTCGGCATCGGCCAGTTCTTTGCGCGCGACCTTTTGGGTCAGGCGCTGGATGATCACCGAGGTCGCCTCGACGCCAACGTCAGCGGTCAGCAGACGGGTTTCGATGTCTTCGAGCAACTCGTCATCGATGATTTTCTTGCCCAGGAACAGGCTGGCCATGCCTTCGCCGATGCTGGCGCTGGTCTTGGACAGGCCTTGCTTGAGGCGGGCGAAGAAACCGGCTTTGGATTCTTCGGTGCGCGGCGGCTCGATCGGGACTTCGGCGGGAACTGCGGGCGTGGCGACTGCCGGAGCAGCAGCAACGGGTGCAGAGGCTTGAACCACAGGAGCAGGTGGAGCGACGAACGCAGGAATCACAGGCTCAGGCTCGGCGACCACCACAGGCGTGACAACGGGCTCAACCACCGGCACTTGAACAGGCTCGGGAGCGAAGGCAGTGGGCGCAGGAATAGGTGGCGCTACGTGCGGCGCCAACTCGTCTTCAACCAAGGCCACCGGTTCTTCCGCCACCGGCAACGTCAGCCACGGCTCTAGAGCGGGTGCCAGCGGCTGCTCGGCAATGACTTCAGGTTCAGCCTCAGCCATCGGTTGCAGCACCGGCTCGGAAATCGGCAGAACAACCGGCGTCGGCTCTTCTTCTATTACCGGCGCGGGTGTTGGCTCAGCAAGTGGCTGTGGCTGTTCGACGACGGGTTCCTGCGGCTTTTTGCGCAGCCATCCGAACAGGCTTTTCTTCTCGCCAGCCGCAGCTGGGGTCTTCTTGTCGTCGTTGGAACCAAACATGGAGGACGGCTATCTCACGGTAGCGACGCGCCAAAGGGCGCCCCGGCAAATAAATATTCGATGCAGAACAGACTGCGATTGACCCAGCTTGTTCACGCGCAACATTTTGTCGAGGTGCAAACAGCACCTCAAAGGTTGACTAATACGAAGGACTGGAACGGCATCGTCGGCGAAAACGCAGAGTTTAGCTGACAAACTCAAAGCTTCCGCAGGTAACCCATGCAACCTTCCGGCCGATCAAAGGCCTGATAGGCGTGGCCGCCAGTAAAACGGACCAGTATCCTAGCACCCTCTCGCCCGCCGACGCTAAGACCAAGCGGGCAGCTCAACAGGTTTAAAAACGAATGAATGCTTTAGCCCGCCGCGCTGCAGGCCTGCTGCTCAGCACAGTTTGTCTGCCCCTCTCGGCCCTGGCTGCCGATCCACAACCCACCCACGAATTCACTCTGGATAACGGCCTGAAGGTCGTTGTGCGCGAAGACCATCGTGCGCCAGTGGTGGTTTCCCAAGTCTGGTACAAGGTCGGCTCGAGTTACGAGACGCCGGGCCAGACCGGTTTGTCCCATGCCCTGGAACACATGATGTTCAAGGGCAGCGAAAAAGTCGGCCCCGGCGAAGCGTCGCTGATCCTGCGCGACCTCGGCGCCGAAGAGAACGCGTTCACCAGCGATGACTTCACCGCTTATTACCAGGTGCTGGCCCGTGACCGTCTGGGCGTGGCCTTCGAGCTGGAAGCCGACCGCATGGCCAGCCTGCGCCTGCCGGCCGACGAGTTCGCCCGCGAGATCGAAGTCATTAAAGAAGAACGTCGTCTGCGCACCGACGACAAGCCGATGTCCAAGGCCTACGAACGCTTCAAGGCCATGGCTTACCCGGCCAGCGGTTACCACACGCCGACCATCGGCTGGATGGCTGACCTGGACCGCATGAAAGTCGAAGAGCTGCGCCACTGGTACCAATCCTGGTACGTGCCGAACAACGCCACACTGGTGGTGGTCGGCGACGTGACCCCGGACGAGGTCAAAACTCTGGCCCAGCGGTATTTCGGCCCAATCGCCAAACGCGATGTGCCATCGGCTAAAATCCCTCTGGAACTGGCCGAGCCTGGCGAACGCCAGATCACTCTGCACGTGCAAACCCAATTGCCGAGCCTGATGCTGGGCTTCAACGTGCCGAGCATCGCCACCGCCGAAGACAAGCGCTCGGTGAATGCCTTGCGCCTGATCTCCGCCCTGCTCGACGGCGGCTACAGCGGACGCATCCCGACGCAACTGGAACGCGGCGAAGAGCTGGTGTCCGGTGGTTCGTCGAGTTACGACGCTTACACTCGCGGCGACAGTCTGTTCACCTTGTCGGCCACGCCGAACATCCAGAAAAAGAAAACCATGGCCCAGACTGAAGCTGGCCTGTGGAAGCTGCTCGAACAGCTGAAAACTACCGCGCCGTCCGCCGAAGAACTGGAACGCGTCCGCGCGCAGGTCATCGCCGGTCTGGTCTACGAGCGTGATTCGATTACCAGCCAGGCCACCTCCATCGGCCAACTGGAAACCGTCGGCCTGTCCTGGAAACTCATGGACACCGAACTCGCCGACCTCGAAAGCGTGACACCGGAAGACATCCAGAAAGCCGCCAAGCTGTATTTCACCCGCGAACGTCTCAGCGTCGCCCATGTACTGCCACTGGAGACGACTCATGAGTGAGCGTAAAAAATCCCGTCTGGCCCTGATCGGCCTGATCGCTGTCGCCCTGATCGGCTCTGCTGCGTTCTATTTGTCGAAAAGCGAAGACTCCACGGCCAGCGAAGCCCTCGACAAGGCCAAGTCCAGCCAGAAGCTGCAATCGCTGAGTGAACTCGACGGCAAGGCGCCGAGCCACCGTTCGCTCGACGTACAGACCTGGAACACCGCCGAAGGCGCCAAGGTGATGTTCGTCGAAGCCCGCGAACTGCCGATGTTCGACCTGCGCCTGATCTTCGCCGCCGGCAGCAGCCAGGACGGCAACGCGCCCGGCCTCGCGCTGCTGACCAACGCGATGCTCAACGAAGGTGTGGCCGGTAAAGATGTTGGCGCCATCGCTCAAGGCTTCGAAGGCCTGGGCGCAGACTTTGGCAACGGCGCGTTTAAAGACATGGCACTGGCTTCCCTGCGCAGCCTCAGCGCCGCAGACAAACGCGAACCCGCGCTGAAACTGTTCTCTGAAGTCGTCGGCAAACCGACCTTCCCTGCCGACTCCTTTGCGCGCATCAAGAACCAGATGCTCGCCGGCTTCGAATACCAGAAGCAGAACCCGGGCAAACTGGCGAGCCTGGAACTGATGAACCGCTTGTACGGCGATCACCCCTACGCGCATTCCAGCGACGGCACGGCGAAAACCGTCCCGGCGATTACCGTGGCGCAACTCAAGGCGTTCCACGAGAAAGCCTACGCGGCCGGCAACGTGGTGATTGCGCTGGTGGGTGATTTGTCCCGCGCCGAAGCCGAGGCGATTGCCGCGCAGGTCTCCAGCGCGCTGCCAAAAGGCCCGGCCCTGGCGAAAATCCCGCAACCTGAAGAGCCAAAAGCCAGCATCGGTCACATCGAGTTCCCGTCCAAGCAGACCAACCTGATGCTTGCCCAACTGGGCATCGACCGTGACGATCCGGACTACGCCGCACTGTCTCTGGGCAACCAGATTCTCGGCGGCGGTGGTTTCGGCACCCGTTTGATGAGCGAAGTACGCGAGAAGCGTGGCCTGGCCTACGGCGTCTATTCGGGTTTCACCCCGATGCAGGCACGCGGCCCGTTCATGATCAACCTGCAAACCCGCGCCGAGATGAGTGAAGGCACGCTGAAACTGGTGCAGGACGTGCTCGCCGACTACCTTAAAACCGGCCCGACCCAGAAAGAACTCGACGACGCCAAGCGCGAACTGGCTGGCAGCTTCCCGCTGTCCACGGCCAGCAACGCCGATATCGTCGGCCAGCTCGGCGCGATGGGTTTCTACAACTTGCCGCTGAGTTATCTGAACGACTTCATGCGTGAGTCGCAGAGCCTGACCGTCGAACAGGTCAAAGCCGCACTGAACAAACACTTGAGCACGGACAAAATGGTCATCGTCAGCGCTGGCCCGACCGTGCCGCAAAAGCCGTTACCGGCCCCAACTGATAAACCTGCCGAGCAGCCGCTCGGGGTTCCGGAGCATTGATGGCCACTCGTCCTAAGAAACCCGTTCACAACGTACACAACGGCGTGAACCAATTGCGCATCATCGGCGGCGAATGGGGCAGCCGGAAGTTGAGCTTCCCCGACGCCCCGGGCCTGCGCCCGACCCCGGACCGGGTGCGTGAAACCCTGTTCAACTGGCTCGCGCCTTACGTTGCCGGGGCCAAAGTGTTTGATCCGTTCGCCGGCAGCGGCGCGTTGTTCCTCGAGGCCTTGTCCCGTGGCGCGGCGATGGGGCAGGCGCTGGACGCCAGCAACATCGCGGTTGCCAGCATCAAGGAGCATCTGGGCACGTTGCGCTGCACCACCGGCCAGATCCAGACCGCCGATGCCTTGCGCTACCTGGAAACCCAGACCGCGACCGCCTACGACCTGGTGTTCCTCGACCCGCCGTTCAACCAGGACCTGTTACCGACCGTCTGCACGCTGCTTGAAGAGCGTCAGTGGCTGGCCAATGAAGCCTGGATCTACACTGAAAGCGAAAACGCGCCGTCGAGCCTCGGCTTGCCAGGCAACTGGCGCCTGCACCGGGAGCAGAAATCCGGGCGGGTGTATTACGCGTTGTGGCAACGTATGGCAGAGATCGCCGGTTAACCGACCGGCCTGAAAAAGGTGCGCACCGGCTGCGCACCGCTGCATCGAGAGCAATCGTGTCCTTTCTGTCAGAACGCTTCACCCCCGCCTTCGGCCTCGGCAACCCGCACCTGCAAACCTTGTGGGGACCGCTTTGGCGCAAAACCACGCACATCGAACGCGAGCGCGAACGCTTGTGGCTTGAGGATGGCGACTTTCTCGATATGGACTGGCACGGCCCGCACACCGCCGATGCGCCGCTGGTGCTGGTGCTGCACGGGCTGACCGGCTCTTCGAATTCGCCCTACGTGGCAGGGGTGCAGAAGGCGCTCGCTGCCCAGGGTTGGGCCAGCGTCGC
Source organism: Pseudomonas sp. LBUM1669 (assembly GCF_059695705.1). Classification (NCBI taxonomy): domain Bacteria; kingdom Pseudomonadati; phylum Pseudomonadota; class Gammaproteobacteria; order Pseudomonadales; family Pseudomonadaceae; genus Pseudomonas; species Pseudomonas sp. LBUM1669. Next base: position 5,994,604 of record NZ_CP166784.1, read on the forward strand.
GTTGAACTGGCGTGGCTGTTCGGGCGAGCCGAATCTGTTGGCGCGCAGCTACCATTCCGGTGCCAGTGAAGACGTGGCCGAAGCCATCAAGCACCTGCGGGCCAAGCGCCCTCTCGCACCGCTGTATGCGGTCGGCTATTCCCTGGGCGGCAATGTCTTGCTCAAGCATTTGGGCGAGACTGGCAGTGACAGTGGCGTGTCAGGCGCAGTCGCGGTGTCGGTGCCGTTTCGCCTCGATCATTGCGCCGATCGCATCGGCCAGGGTTTCTCGAAGGTCTATCAGGCGCATTTCATGCGCGAGATGGTGGCTTACATCAAGAACAAACAGCGCCAGTTCCAGCATGACGGGCGCGAAGATGGACTGGCGGCGTTGGCGGCGCTGGGCTCGCTGGAGAACATGCGCACCTTCTGGGATTTCGATGGCCGGGTCACGGCGCCGCTCAATGGTTTCGTCGATGCCGAGGATTATTATCGCCGCGCTTCGAGCCGGTATTTTCTTGGAGAGATTCGCACGCCGACCCTGATCATCCAGGCGGCCGATGATCCCTTCGTGTTCCCGCATAGCCTGCCGCACGCATCGGAATTGTCCGCCTCCACCCAGTTCGAGTTGCAAGCCAAGGGCGGGCATGTCGGTTTCGTCGATGGTTCGTTCCGCCAGCCGGGTTATTACCTGGAGCGGCGCATTCCTCAGTGGCTGAGCGCCGTGGGTCGCGGCTAAGCCATGGCCGCCGATCAGGGCGAGTCGATCCGCTTCTGGCAAACGGCGCCGTTGGCCGGCGTCGAATTATTGTCCGCGCGCTACATCGAACATCGCTTCGCGCCCCACGTGCATGACGGTTATGTGATCGGCATGATCATGGCCGGCGCCCAGCGTTATCGCTATCGCGGCGCCGAACACCTGGCCGGCAGCGGCACGCTGGTGTTGATCAACCCCGATGAACTGCACACCGGCCATAAAGGCACGGAGGATGGCTGGTTGTACCGGGCGTTTTATCCGGACAGCGGGCAGATTCTCTCGCTGCTGAACGAGCTGGAGTTGCCGACCACCCACTTGCCGGGGTTTGGCGCGACGCTGTATCGCGACCCTGATCTGGTGAAGGGTTTCTGCCAACTCCATCGTTTGTTGGAAAGTCCGTCCACGGCGCTGCAACAGCAAACCGTCTGGCGCGAGATGATGCTGTTGCTGCTGCAACGTCACGCCGCCGTGCCGATCGCCGGCAAACCCGGCAAGGAGCACCGGGCGGTGACGCTGGCCAAGGACTTGCTACAAGCACAACTGGCGGCGGCGCCCTCGCTGGAAGAACTGGCGGCAGCGGTCAATCTTTCCCCATTCCACTTCGCCCGGGTATTTCGTCGCGCCACGGGAATGCCGCCGCATACCTGGCTGATGCAGCAACGCATCGCGCAGGCAAGGGTGCTGCTACAGAACGGTTGTTTGCCGCTGGAAGTCGCGATGCAATTGGGGTTTGCCGACCAGAGTCATCTGAGTCGGCAGTTCAAGCAGGTTTACGGCGTTGGGCCGGGGGCGTATCGCAGTGCCCGGCAATTACCAGGATATTGAGCTCGACACAGGTCCAAATGTGGGAGCGAGCCTGCTCGCGATGGCGGTGGACCAGTGGACCAGTGGACATCAATGTTGACTGATCCACCGCTATCGCGAGCAGGCTCGCTTCTACAGGTGCTTGGTGTTTATTCGCCGGTTGCGATGCCGTGCGCAGGATCGTTGATCCACTCGCTCCACGACCCGGCATATAACGAGCCCAACGGATAACCCGCCAGGCACAGCGCGAACAGGTTGTGACAGGCCGTCACGCCGGAACCGCAATACGCCACCAGATCTCTCGGCGAACGATCACCGAGCTTCGCAGCAAAGCGTTGCTTGAGCTGCTCAGCCGGCAGGAAACGCCCGTCACTGCCCAGGTTCTCGGTAAAGGCTGCGCACTGCGCACCGGGGATGTGCCCGGCAACCGGGTCGATCGGTTCGACTTCGCCCTTGAAACGCGGCAAGGCGCGGGCATCGAGCAAGGTCAGCGCGGGTTGGCCGAGACGCTGCTGGAGCTGTTCGGCGCTCAAGATCAGCGCGTCGTCCGGCGTCCCGCTGAAGGTGCCACGCTCGATGTCGCACGCATCCAGACTCAGCGGCAACCCGGCCGCATGCCAGGCCTTGAGCCCGCCATCCAGAATAAACACGCCGTCACGCTTGCCCAGCCAGGCCAGCAACCACCAGGCCCGCGCCGCGTAGGCACCGGGGCCGTCGTCGTACAAAACCACTTCGCTGTCGGCATTGATGCCCCAGGCTTGGAGGCGCTCGATCAAGTCTTCAGGTTCAGGCAGCGGATGGCGCCCGGTCACGCCCTTGACCACTGTCCCGCTCAAATCACGCTCAAGATCGGCAAAGCTCGACCCGGTGATATGCCCTTCGGCATAGCTGCGCTGGCCGTAGTCCGGGTCTTCGAGGGCAAAACGACAATCCAGAATCACCAGCCCGGGCTGCTCCTTTTTCAGGTCCAACGCTTGCGGGCTGATCAGTTGCGCAATGGGCATAACGGGCTCCTGTGATTAAGTCGGTCTTGAATCCTACTGCACTTCTTCCAGCGCCTGGGCCAGTGGCACGTAAAACTCTTCGTACAGCGCGTTGACCGCGTCGCGAGACTGTTCCGTGACGAAACCGGCCTCAAGCACCAGCACCTGATACACCCCACGCTTGATGGCTTGCTCACTCAGGTGATTGGAATTTTCCCGCGTGGTGCACAGGAAACGCACCCAGGACGTCAGGATAATCCAGGCATTGAGCGTCAGGGATTCGATCTGGACCTTGTCCATTTTCAAGATGCCGGCATCGACGAAGGCGGCGTAGATGTGGGTGCCATGGATCAGGCAGCGCTGGGAGAAACGCCGATAACGGGCGGCCAGTTCGGGATCGCTGTCGAGCAAATGCTCAAGATCACGATGTAAAAAGCGGTAGCGCCACATCGCCGCCAGCAGTTCCTGAAGGTAGAAGCGCTTGTCTTCCACCGTGGACGCTCGGCCCTGAGGCGGGCGCAGGAAGCTATCCACGAGGCTTTCGTACTCACTGAACAGCACGGCGATGATCGCCTGCTTGTTGGGAAAGTGGTAGTACAGGTTGCCCGGAGAAATCTCCATGTGGGCAGCAATGTGGTTGGTGCTGATGCTGCGCTCGCCCTGTTGATTAAACAGCTCCAGGCTGTTCTGCACGATGCGCTCGCTGGTTTTGATCCGAGGGGCCATGGCTTGAGCTTTAATTCAGAGTGCGTTGACGGGCATCTTACGACCTATCGGCGAGCGGATAAAACAATGCTGCGCCAGGATGTCATTTGACTTTCTAGAGCATAGACTCTAAAAGGTGCCTCATTACAACAAAAACCGGAGCCGATCATGACCGCCGACATCGCTTATCTGCAGAACCTGCAACAGCCTCTGGACGAACTCCAGGCCCTGTTCGAAGCGCAGCGTGCGGCCTATGCAGCCAACCCGATGCCACCGGCTGCCCAGCGTCAGCAATGGCTCAAAGCCCTGCGCGATCTGCTGAGCAATGAGCGCCAGGCCTTGATCGATGCGATCAGCCAGGATTTCAGCCACCGCAGCGCCGATGAAACCCTGCTCGCAGAACTGATGCCCAGCCTGCACGGTATTCATTACGCCAGTCAGCACCTCAAAGGCTGGATGAAAGCCTCGCGGCGCAAGGTCGGTATCGCGTTTCAGCCGGCTTCGGCGAAAGTGGTTTACCAACCGCTGGGCGTGGTCGGCGTGATCGTGCCGTGGAACTACCCGCTGTATCTGGCCATCGGGCCGCTGGTGGGTGCGTTGTCGGCGGGCAATCGGGTGATGCTCAAACTCAGTGAGTCGACCCCTGCCACCGGTTTGCTGCTCAAGGAGTTGCTGGGCCGGATCTTCCCGCAAGACCTCGTCTGCGTGGTGCTGGGCGAAGCCGATATCGGTGTCGCGTTCTCCAGACTGCGCTTCGATCACCTGTTGTTCACCGGCGCCACCAGCATCGGCAAGCACGTGATGCGCGCGGCAGCCGAGAACCTGACGCCGGTGACCCTTGAGCTGGGTGGCAAGTCCCCGGCCATCGTGTCCCTCGACGTGCCGCTCAAGGACGCCGCCGAACGCATCGCGTTCGGCAAGACGCTCAATGCCGGGCAAACCTGCGTGGCTCCGGACTACGTGCTGGTGCCGGAAGATCGCGTCGGTGCTTTCGTCGAAGCCTATCGCCAGGCGGTTCGCGGATTTTATCCGACACTGGCCGACAACCCGGACTACACCGCGATCATCAATGACCGACAACTGGGACGGATCAACGACTACATCAGCGACGCCACCAGCAAGGGCGCGCTGCTGATTCCGCTATTCGATCAGGGCCAGGGCCGGCGTATGAGTCATAGCCTGCTGCTCAACGTCAGCGACGACATGACCGTGATGCAGGACGAAATCTTTGGTCCGCTGCTGCCGATCGTTCCGTACAAGGATCTCGATCAGGCGTTTGCCTACATCAATCAACGACCTCGTCCGCTGGCGCTGTATTACTTCGGCTACGACAAGCACGAACAAAATCGTGTACTCCACGAAACCCACTCCGGTGGCGTGTGCCTCAACGACACGCTGCTACACGTTGCCCAGGACGATATGCCGTTCGGTGGCATCGGTGCCTCGGGCATGGGCCATTACCACGGCCACGAAGGCTTCCTGACCTTCAGCAAGGCCAAAGGGGTGCTGATCAAGCAACGTTTCAACGCGGCGAAACTGATTTACCCGCCGTACGGAAAATCCATTCAGAAACTGATCCAGAAGCTGTTTATCCGCTAACGATCACACCGTCGGGTAATAACAATAATGAGCCCATGCCTGTCTGATACACCCGCGCTGTCACGGCGCGGCCTGCTTAAATTCAGCCTCGGCGCGAGTGCGTTTCTGGCCACGGCCGGATTGGGCGCGAGCCTTAGCGGCTGCTCATCGAGCATCCCGGCCAGTGGTTTCGCGATCCTGCGCAGCGGCGATCTGCTGTTTCTGCGGGCATTGGTCCCGGTGATGCTCGAGGGCGCCGTGGCCGTCGAGAAGATGCCGACGGCCGTCGAGGGCACCCTGAAAACCCTGGATAACGACCTGAATCACCTGTCCCCGGAAATGCTCAAGCTTACTCAGCAATTGTTCGACGTGCTGGGGATGGCGGTGACCCGCGGGCCGCTGACCGGGATCTGGGGCAGCTGGGAAAACGCCAGCTCCGATGAGATCCGGCACTTTCTCGATCGTTGGGAAAACAGCTCTTTGAGCCTGTTGCGCATGGGGCACAGCTCGTTGCTGCAACTGGTGATGATGGCTTGGTACAGCCGCGCGGAATCGTGGGTGCATTGCGGGTATCCCGGGCCGCCTACGGTTTGAGACCGAGTCGACCCCTTCGCGGGCAAGCCCGCTCCCACACCCGTAGGAGCGAGGCTTGCCCGCGAAGGCATCCTCATGAACACCACTGCATCCAAAAACATAACAACTAGAGAACCCGAAGATGCCCGTACCCGACCCGTTCCGCGAAGGCATGGCCCGTGGCTGGAAAACCTACAACGGCTCGCAACTGACCCAGGACCTGACCCTGGACGCGGACGTAGCGATCATCGGCAGCGGCGCGGGCGGCGGGACTACCGCAGAAATCCTCAGCGCTGCCGGCTACAAGGTGCTGCTGATCGAAGAAGGTCCGCTCAAGACCAGCAGCGACTTCAAGATGCTCGAAGACCAGGCTTACACCAGCCTCTATCAGGAAGGCATTGGCCGCATGAGCAAGGACGGCGCGATCACCATCCTCCAGGGCCGCGCGGTGGGCGGCACCACGCTGATCAACTGGACGTCGAGCTTTCGCACCCCCGACCCGACGCTTGAGCACTGGGCCAGGGAACACAACGTCAAAAGCCACAGCCCGGCCGAGATGGCGCCGTGGTTCGAGAAAATGGAACAGCGCCTGGGCGTTGCGCCCTGGATGGTGCCCCCCAACGCCAACAACGATGTGATCCGTAAAGGCTGCGAAAAACTCGGATACTCCTGGCACGTCATCCCGCGCAACGTGCGCGGCTGCTGGAACCTTGGCTATTGCGGCATGGGCTGCCCGACCAACGCCAAGCAATCGATGATGGTCACGACCATTCCCGCGACCCTGGAAAAAGGTGGCGAGCTGCTGTATCTGGCCCGCGCCGAAAAGCTCTCGATCAAGGACGGCAAAGTCACGGGCCTGCAATGTGTGGCGATGGACGACCGTTGCGTTGCGCCCACCGGACGCACGATCACGGTCAAGGCGCGGCATTACGTGCTGGCCGGCGGCGGGATCAACAGCCCGGCGCTGCTCCTGCGCTCCGAGGCACCCGATCCACACCAGCGGCTGGGCAAACGCACGTTCCTGCACCTGGTAAACATGTCCGCCGGGCTGTTCGACGAGGTGATCAACCCGTTCTACGGTGCACCGCAGTCGATCTATTCCGACCATTTCCAATGGCAGGACGGCACCACCGGCAAGATGTCCTACAAACTGGAGGTGCCGCCACTGCACCCGGCGCTGGCTTCCACCCTGCTCGGTGGTTTTGGCAAGGAAAACGCCGGGCACATGGAAAATCTGCCCCACACCCACGCGATGCTGGCGTTGTTGCGCGACGGTTTCCACCCGGACAGCCCCGGCGGCAGTGTCGAATTGCGCGGTGACAACACGCCGGTGCTCGACTATCAGGTTTCACCCTATGCCTGGGATGGCTTGCGCCGGGCCTTTCACAGCATGGCCGAGATCCAGTTCGCCGGCGGCGCCAAGGCGGTCATGCCGATGCACGCCGACGCGCGCTACGTGAAAAACCTGGCCGAAGCGCGCACGTTGATCGACGGTTTGAGCCTTGAGTTGTATCGCACCCGCCTGGGCAGTGCTCATGTGATGGGCGGTTGTGCCATGGGTGAAGACCCGAAGAACGCCGTGACCGACAGCCTTGGCCGGCATCACCAGATCAGCAATCTCTCCATCCACGATGGCTCGCTGTTCCCCACCAGCATTGGCGCAAACCCACAATTGTCGGTCTACGGGTTGACCGCGCAACTGGCGACTTCGCTGGCCGAACGTTTGAAAAACCCATGAAAACGGAGAATATTCGTATCGTCTATAGTGCTTTCTTACCCAACAGGCGACTTGGCCGACCGGGAAGGCTGCGATACCATCCGACTCCCCAACGGACTCCCGCCAGGACGACGCGATGAACCGAGTGTTGTACCCAGGTACCTTCGACCCTATTACCAAGGGCCATGGCGACTTGGTCGAACGCGCCGCGCGCCTGTTCGATCATGTGATCATCGCCGTCGCTGCCAGCCCGAAGAAAAACCCGTTGTTTCCCCTGGAACAACGTGTGGCGCTGGCCCGCGAGGTTACTAAACATCTGCCGAACGTTGAAGTCGTCGGCTTCTCGACGTTGCTGGCACATTTCGCCAAAGAGAAGAACGCCAACGTGTTCCTGCGTGGTTTGCGCGCGGTGTCGGACTTCGAATACGAATTCCAGCTGGCCAACATGAACCGCCAACTGGCGCCGGATGTGGAAAGTCTGTTTCTTACACCGTCCGAGCGTTATTCGTTCATTTCCTCGACGCTGGTCCGTGAAATCGCAGCGTTGGGCGGCGATATCACCAAGTTCGTCCACCCTGCGGTGGCGGATGCCCTCACCGAACGCTTCAAGAAGTAACGACCGCTCAAGCGGCGCCCGCGTGCACTGCGGGCGCCAATGCGGCACAATTGCGCGCATTGGTTTATTGCGCCCGGGCCGTCCGCCCTGGCTGGAGTTAGCATGTCCCTGATCATCACCGACGATTGCATCAACTGCGACGTCTGCGAACCCGAGTGCCCGAACGCCGCTATTTCCCAAGGCGAAGAGATCTACGTGATCGACCCTAACCTGTGCACACAGTGTGTCGGCCACTACGACGAACCTCAGTGCCAGCAAGTGTGCCCGGTGGATTGCATTCCGCTGGATGAAGCGCATCCGGAGACTGAAGAGCAGTTGATGGCGAAGTATCGGGTTATTACCGGCAAGGCTTGAGTCATTGGGCGTCTGTGAGGACGCCTTCGCGGGCAAGCCTCGCTCCTACAGGTAGGGCGTAGTCTCGAATTTTTCGCAAATCCTGTAGGAGCGAGCGATCCGACTTGCCCGCGAAGCTTTTCAGCGTCACTCCCGCTGCTCAAACCCCTCCCCGATACACCCCAGGCACCGCACAAACGCCGCTTTCGCCGGATCAACCACCAGCGCCTGTCCTGCATCGCCAATGCCGCCGCCCAAGGCAGTGAACGGCAACGACACCACAAACGCCCCGGCACCGATCACCGTCGCCACGACCAGCAAGGGTCGGGCGATCAGCAAGTCGCCGAGCATGGCGTAGGCCGGGGGATTCTGGATGGTGTAACGCGGATCACCGCTACCGCTGTTGGCCGCCAGCGCGGGTGCACCGACGCTCAGCAGCAGCGCAACGACAAGGGTTCGAAACGAATTCATGGCACGGTCCTTCGGCTAGGCAGTGAGAACACTGACTATAGACCGTCGGACGTATCAGCTCTGGCAGCGTGGGCAAAAGACGCTGGCGCGCTGCCCCAGTTTCACTTCGCGCAGTTCAGTGCCACAGACTTTGCAGGGCTCACTGCCCCGGCCGTAGACGAACAATTCCTGCTGGAAATACCCCGGCTGACCGTCGCCGCCGATAAAGTCCCGCAACGTCGTACCGCCACGCTCGATAGCGGCAGCCAGAATGCGTTTGATCTCGATCGCCAGCTTCAAATAGCGCGCCCGGGAAATGCTCTTGGCCTCGCGACGCGGGTCGATGCCGGCGGCGAACAGCGCTTCGGTCGCGTAGATATTGCCGACGCCTACCACCACCGCGTTATCCATGATGAACGGCTTGACCGCCATGGATCTCCCCCGAGACTGCTGGAACAAGCGATCGCCATCAAACAGGTCGGTCAACGGCTCCGGCCCCAGACGGATCAGCAGTTCGTGGTTGAGCGGGTCGAGGCTCCAGAGCATCGCGCCAAAACGGCGCGGGTCGGTATAGCGCAGGGCCAGGCCGGATTCGAGTTCGATGTCCACATGCTCGTGCTTGGCCGCCGGCATACCGACTTCCACCAGCCGCAGATTGCCCGACATGCCCAAATGACTGATCAGCGTGCCCACTTCGGCATTGATCAGCAGGTACTTGGCGCGGCGTTCCACCAGCACGATACGCTGGCCGGACAGGCGCACATCGAGGTCTTCAGGAATTGGCCAGCGCAAGCGACGGTCACGCACGATCACTCGGCTGACGCGCTGGCCTTCCAGGTGCGGCGCAATCCCGCGGCGAGTGGTTTCGACTTCCGGCAGTTCAGGCATGGTGTTCTCGAATCAGGGTTCTCGAATAAATGAAGCCGCTGATGCTCAGTGGTGAGTCCTGAGGTCACGAATCGTTTGCTTGAGGGTCTCGAAGTCGTAGTCCGAGAGGCCGACATAATCGAGCACCAGATGCCCGATGCTGTTCCACTCATGGTCTTCGGCCTGATTACCCAACACCCGGTAAGACGCACAAATGTGCTCGGCCATTTTCAGGATCGCCAGCAGGTTCTTGAGCTGAGCGTTGCGCGAAGATTCATCGCTGAAGATCGCCAGGGCGTTGTGGTGATTGGCGATCGCGGCGGTCACATGCTCCGGCAGCCGCCAGGACTTGGCCGTGTAGTAACCGACCACCGCGTGGTTGGTGTTGAACACCCGGTTCTCGGTGTCGACCACCCGGCATTCGGCACCGGCGTTGGCGTAGGCCTCTTCCAGAACGGTCATGTAGTTGGGGAAACGCTGCAGCATCAGCGGCACGCCGCAGTCGTGGAACAGCCCCAGAGCATACGCTTCGTCGCCGGCCTGGGCGCCGATGCGCTTGGCCAGCGTCAGGCAGGTCATCGCCACGTCCTGAGCAGTATCCCAGAACCGGTTCAGGGTGACGATGGTGTCGTCGTTCATCTCGCCCTTGATCGACTGCGCGTTGATCAGGTTGATGATCGAGCGGCTGCCCAGCAGGTTCACCGCACGCTGGATCGAGGCGATCTTGTTGCTCAAGCCGTAATACGGCGAGTTGACGATCTTCAGCAAGGCGCCAGAGAGTCCGGGATCCTGGGAGATCAGCTTTGCGATCACTTCCAGATCCGGGTCGGGCATGTACTGCTCCATCTGCAAATCCACCATGATTTGCGGCTGGGCAGGCACGCTGATGCCTTGCAGGGACTGTTGAATCTGTTCGGAAGTCAGCTCTTGGGACATAAGTACACACTCTGGGCCAGGCGCAGATTCTAGCTTCTAAAAGTTGGATCCGACACACCGGCCGACACATTGGCGAAAGTTTCATTTCTGCATAGCAATCGAAATCGCTTTCGCGGGGAAGCCTCGCTCCACAGGTTTACACGATCCAGTAGGAGCGAGGCTTGCCCGCGAAGGGGCCATCAGCGTTTCATCGCCCGCCCGGCCCGCCGCAAGCCGCAACACGCTATACTCCCGCTCTTTTTTCCGGAGCGACGTCATGTCCCTGCCTAGCCTGCGCCTCAAAGCCAACGCCGACCGTCGCCTGCGAAACGGCCACTTGTGGGTCTATAGCAACGAAATCGATGTAGCGGCGACCCCTTTGCACGGTTTTCAAGCTGGCGACCAGGCGATCCTCGAAGCCGCCGGCGGCAAGACGCTGGGCATCGTGGCCATGAGCCCGAACAACCTGATCTGCGCCCGTCTGCTGTCGCGCGACATCAAGTTGCCGCTGGACAAGTCGCTGCTGGTCCATCGCCTGAACGTTGCGCTGTCCCTGCGCGATCGCCTGTTCGACAAGCCATTCTATCGCCTGGTCTACGGCGACTCCGACCTGCTGCCAGGTCTGGTGGTCGACCGCTTCGGCGACATCCTCGTGGTGCAGATCGCGTCGGCAACTATGGAAGCCCATAAAGAAGACGTGATCGCCGCGTTGACCCAAGTGCTCAAGCCAAGCGGCATTCTGTTCAAGAATGACTCCGTTGCCCGTGACGCCGAAGGCCTCAACCGTTATGTCGAAACCGTGTTCGGCCTGGTGCCGGAATGGGTCGCGCTGGAAGAGAACGGCGTGAAATTCGAAGCCCCGGTCATCCAGGGTCAGAAAACCGGCTGGTTCTACGACCACCGCATGAACCGCGCGCGCCTGGCTCCTTATGCCAAAGGCAAACGCGTACTGGACCTGTACAGCTACATCGGCGGCTGGGGTGTGCAAGCAGCCGCGTTCGGTGCCAGTGAAGTGTTCTGCGTCGACGCGTCGGCATTCGCCCTCGACGGCGTCGAGCGCAACGCCGCGTTGAACGGTTTCGCCGAAAAAATGACCTGCATCGAAGGCGACGTGTTTGAAGCCCTGAAAGAGCTGAAAGCCAGCGAAGAACGCTTCGACGTGATCGTTGCCGACCCACCCGCCTTCATTAAACGCAAGAAAGACATGAAGAACGGTGAAGGCGCCTACCGTCGCCTGAACGAGCAAGCCATGCGCCTGCTCAGCAAGGACGGCATCCTGGTCAGCGCGTCGTGCTCGATGCACCTGCCGGAAGACGACCTGCAGAACATCCTGCTGACCAGCGCCCGCCACCTGGACCGCAATATCCAGATGCTCGAGCGTGGCGGTCAGGGCCCGGATCACCCGGTGCACCCGGCCATCGCCGAAACCCGCTACATCAAGAGCATCACCTGCCGGTTGCTGCCAAACAGCTGATAACGCCGGTTCGACGGGGAGCCAGACGGCTCCCCGTTTTATTATCCGATATTGAATTCCGCTCTAACTTCCTACACTTACAATCCTACAAACTAGCAGGACGTTTCCCTGCGCCTTTCACTATTAAGCATTCGACTGACAAAACTTGTTCATACCCAAGATCGATCTGACAAAATTGCTGGAAGATTCCTACCCAATATCGCCTTGATAAGCGCTCATTACACTCTATGATTGAGCGTGTCACCACGAAGTGACACTTACTTTCAATTACAAGGAGTTCCAAATGAAAGCAATTACTCTGGAAGCTAACAGCATCGCCAACCTGGCTTTTCTGGTTGCCCCTAAAGCCCGCTAAGTGAATGAGGCGCTGGGGAGTGCCAGCTACCCAGCGTTTTCTATGGCATTACCCAGAGCGAACCGCCCATCATGCAGATCAGCCCTCATTTATTCATACTTCCTCGCACGCCCGGTCAAATAGTCTGGGATTACAAGAATCACAAACAGTTTGAACTGAACCTCAAGTACTCCACTCGACTGGCGGAACTTATCGACAATCCCGAAAAGTTCAATGACCGCAATACAATTGACACCCAACTACTTGGCGCTGGAATACTGACAACGGCAACAGCAGATATTACTGAGTGGGGCTGGGACGAACTGTCGAAGATATTCCATATCGGCACCAAGAACATTCCTTGCGAACACATTCCGCAAAATATTAATGAATGGTCAAAGCAATACCTTGATCATTGCACCGACGTACTGAGCACGCCCTCGCCGAAAGCCAGGCGCTCGGAACGCCTGGCATGCGAGCTGATTACCCTGCCAAAACCTTCCTGCCTGCCGGAAGGCTCCCTGGCAAACGCCCTGGTCAATCGCAAAACCTGCCGCACCTTCACGGGGGAAGCGGTTTCCCTCGAAGCGGTGAGTACATTGCTGTACCTGTCCCTCGGTTATCTGCATGAGCGCGAAAACGACGTTGACGAAAGCATCGCCGAAAGTCTCGGCGCCCGGCGCAGCAGCCCGTCCGGTGGCGGACTTAATGCCTGCGAAGGCTTTTTGCTGGTGCAAAACGTCAGCGGCTTGCAACCCGGCGTCTACGCCTATCACCCCACCGGGCACGCGCTGAGTTTCGTTAATCCGCTGCCTCCCCAGCCTTTGGGGCAACTGATGTGTGGGCAACACTTCATCAATAACCTGCCCGCAGGCCTGTTCATCACCAGTCGATTCGACAAGCTGTGGTGGAAATATGAACACTCGCGGGCGTACCGAATGGCGTACGTCGAGGCCGGTCATATTTCCCAGACCTTTCAACTGGCGGCCACCTCGCTGGGATTGAACACCTGGCTGACCGGCGCATTGACAGATGACCAGGTCGAAGCGCTGCTGGGACTTGAGAACAGCGCAGAGCAACCGCTGTTCTTTGTCGGCTGCGGCCAGAGCGACGGGCAAGTGATGTGCAAGGAGTTGAAAGCGCTGCTGAGCAATCGGGGACCGGAACAATGACCGAGCCCCTCGTCGACATCGCATCCGCCCCCGCCTCATGGGCCCATCGTTTCACCCTTGGAGACTGGAATACCCGAGCGTCGGTGCGCATCTGCGAACACACCTACCAATTGCCCTCTGACCTGGAACGGCAACTGGAAACCCGCCACTGGTTCCCCCCGGCTTTTCTGCCTTACCTGAAGCACCCGGCGGTCGAAGCAGCCGGCAGAGCGATCGCTCATCGCCTGTCCGCCAATCATTTGGTGTATTTCCTCGACTACACCACACTGCTCGAACACCGCATCGTCAACCGATCCGTGGAAACCATCATCCACAACGAACTGGGGGTTTCCATCCCCCCACGGATGAAAACGGCCGCGCTGCAGCTCTACACCGATGAGGCTTACCACGCGCTGTTCTCCAACAGCCTCGCCGAGCAGATTGCCGATATTTACGGCATGACTGAACGCCCGGTCCTGCCCCAACGGATCGCCCGGCTGAAGGCCCTGCTCGACCGCACGCCGGACAAGCACAAAGCACTGGCGTGGTTTCTCGTCGGCTTCGTTTCGGAGACGATCATCGCCAAGGAACTACTCGACGTTTGCCGTGACACGCTGGTGAGCAGCGTTCAGGAAATGCTCAGGGACCACCTTGCCGATGAGGCAAGGCACAGTCGCTACTTTTGCGAAGTGTTCCATTATCTGTGGCTGCAATTGAGTTGCGGCCAACGCACGTTCACCGCCAGGTCGCTCCTGGAAATCCTGCTGATTTTCTTTGAAGTCGATGAACGCTGGCTCGGGGAAAGCCTGCGCAGCGCCAGCCTGAGTGAAACGTCAGTCGCGCAGATCCTTGGTGATTTGACCGGCCCGCAAGCACAGCGCCTGCGCGCACAGTCGGGTGCTGGTGCCACGCTCAACGCAATGAAAAAAGCGGGGTTCTTCGATCTGCCTGCCAATCGGCAACTCTTCTCCAAGGCAGGGCTATTTGATGAATGACGGAAAACAGGTAGCCCGGGGCGAACAACGTGACATGGTCATTCTGTTGATGACCATGACGCTGCTCGGCGTCTTTCCCCTGGATGTGGTGCTCCCCTCCTTTCCCGATCTTTCTGACTACTTTCGGACCTCACCGTCCGACATCGCCCTGTCCGTCAGCGTGTTCGCCATTGGTCTGGCGTTGTCCGTGGTGCTGGTCGGCCCCTTGTCAGATGTGTGGGGGCGCAAGAAACTACTGCTGGCCGGTATCGCGATTGCGGTGGTTGGAGCCACGGGATGTTTGGTGTCCAGCGAATACAGCTGGTTTTTGTTCTTCCGGGTGATCCAGGCCGTTGGTTGCGGATCCTTCGTCCTGTCACAGGCACTGGTTCAGGATCTGTTCGTCGGCAAGGAACAGGAGCGAATCAGAATCTGGATGGTGACCGGCGGCGGGGTGTTCATTTCGATTTCGCCGCTGCTGGGGACGTGGTTGCAATTGCAGCTAGGCTGGCAGGGCAGCTTTTTTGTGTTTATCAGCCTGGCCGTCATTGTCTGGTTTAAAGCCCTTTTTCTGCTCAGGGAAAACCCTCACCTTCATACCACGGCACATGAACGTTTTTTCAGCGCCTATTGGCGGCTGTGTTCAGATATACGTTTCATGGGGTATTGGTTGATTTCAGCCTTGGCTTTTGCCTGCCATTTCTCGTTCATCGTCATTTCACCGATCATTTTCATGGAGCGGCTGGCGTTGTCGCCTTACGCATTTGCCTGGGCGTTGTTGCTGTATGGCGTGGCCTATGTGTTTGGCGGAATTGTCGCCAGCGCTCTGCATCGGCATCTGCAGGCCAACACGCAAATAGTCATTGGTCTGGGCCTGATCGCTTTGTCAGGGCTGGTCATGTTGTGGTTGGCGGATCAGTTCGGGCTCTCTGCGGCAGCGGTGCTGATACCCATGCTGATTTGTACGGCAGGCACCACCATTGCCAGGCCCATCGCCAACTCCAAAGCCATGAGTCTCTACCCACAGAATGCCGGGACCTCTACCTCGGTCGGCGGCGTGCTGATTTTCATGTGCGGCGGCGTGATCAGTGTGGTGATCAATCTCGCTTCCGAAGACCTGACCACGGCACTCGCCGTGTGCTTCCTGAGCTTGAGTGCCACGGGTCTTGGCCTGAATGTCTTGATTACACGACGGCATCTTGCGCTGAAGGCGGGCTGAAACCTGCCAGTCGTCATCCCTCACGTTGCGCCAGCGCCGGATCAACGCTTCCCGGCATTCCCTCCTGACGCCAGCCGTGTAGAATCGCGACATTCATCGCCAGTCATCCCCCGGCGGGTTTATGAGCTCAAGCTGAAGCGCGCGGCGATCCCGCAAAGTTATCGGCAACTTCCGGACACACGGCCATTTCTGGGTGTTCCAGACGTCAATAGAAGCTCACTTCCCTTTTGATACCTGATTAGCCGCCCGGAGTGCTTCATGCCTGATTACCGCTCGAAAACGTCCACCCATGGCCGCAACATGGCCGGCGCCCGCGCATTGTGGCGCGCCACGGGGATGAAAGATGACGACTTCAAAAAGCCGATCATCGCCATTGCCAACTCGTTCACCCAATTCGTACCGGGCCACGTCCACCTCAAGGACCTCGGCCAGCTGGTCGCCCGCGAAATCGAACGCGCTGGCGGTGTGGCAAAAGAATTCAACACCATCGCCGTGGATGACGGCATCGCTATGGGCCACGACGGCATGCTCTATTCGCTGCCGAGCCGCGAGATCATCGCCGACTCCGTCGAATACATGGTCAACGCCCACTGCGCCGACGCCATCGTCTGCATCTCCAACTGCGACAAGATCACCCCTGGCATGCTGATGGCCGCCCTGCGCCTGAACATCCCGGTGATCTTCGTTTCCGGCGGCCCGATGGAAGCCGGCAAGACCAAACTGGCCAGCCACGGTCTCGACCTCGTCGACGCCATGGTCATCGCCGCCGACTCCAGCGCTTCTGACGAGAAAGTCGCTGAGTACGAGCGCAGCGCCTGCCCGACCTGCGGCTCATGCTCCGGAATGTTCACCGCCAACTCGATGAACTGCCTGATGGAAGCCCTGGGCCTGGCATTGCCGGGCAACGGTTCGACCCTGGCCACCCACAGCGACCGCGAACAGCTGTTCCTGCAGGCCGGCCGCACCATCGTCGAGCTGTGCAAACGTTACTACGGCGAGAACGACGAGTCGGTATTGCCGCGCAACATCGCCAACTTCAAGGCGTTCGAAAACGCCATGACGCTGGACATCGCCATGGGCGGCTCCACCAACACCATCCTGCACTTGCTGGCCGCCGCCCAGGAAGCCGAGATCGATTTCGACCTGCGCGACATCGACCGTCTCTCCCGGCACGTGCCGCAACTGTGCAAAGTCGCGCCGAACATCCAGAAGTACCACATGGAAGACGTACACCGTGCCGGCGGGATCTTCAGCATCCTCGGCTCGCTGTCCCGTGGCGGTCTGCTGCACACCGACCTGCCGACCGTGCACAGCAAAACCCTGGCTGAAGGCATCGCCAAGTGGGACATCACCCAGACCGACGACGAAGCCGTGCATCACTTCTTCAAGGCAGGTCCTGCGGGCATCCCGACGCAAACCGCGTTCAGCCAGTCGACCCGTTGGGAAACCCTGGACGATGACCGTGAAAACGGCTGCATCCGCAGTGTCGAGCACGCTTACTCGAAAGAAGGCGGCCTGGCCGTTCTCTACGGCAACATCGCGCTGGATGGCTGCGTGGTGAAAACCGCCGGCGTCGACGAATCGATCCACGTCTTCGAAGGCAACGCGAAGATCTTCGAAAGCCAGGACAGCGCCGTTCGCGGCATCCTCGCCGACGAAGTGAAGGCCGGCGACATCGTGATCATTCGTTACGAAGGCCCGAAAGGCGGCCCGGGCATGCAGGAAATGCTCTATCCGACGTCGTACCTGAAATCCAAGGGCCTGGGCAAAGCCTGCGCTCTGCTCACCGACGGCCGTTTCTCCGGCGGCACCTCGGGCCTGTCCATCGGCCACGCATCGCCGGAAGCCGCAGCAGGTGGCGCGATTGGTCTGGTACAGGACGGCGACAAGGTGCTGATCGACATTCCGAACCGCTCGATCAACCTGTTGATCAGCGACGAAGAAATGGCCGGCCGCCGTGCCGAGCAGGATCAGAAAGGCTGGAAACCGGTGGAAAAACGTCCACGCAAGGTGACCACTGCACTGAAGGCCTACGCCCTGCTGGCGACCAGCGCCGACAAGGGCGCCGTGCGTAACAAGGCGATGCTCGACGGTCTGTAAACGTCAGTCGTAGAAATAAGAATGCCCCGCCAAGTGCGGGGCATTTTTTTGAGCAAAATCCCTCAGCCAATGGAGATCAACTGTGGGAGCGAGCCTGCTCGCGAAAGCGCCGGGTCAGTCAACATCAATGCTGAATGACCCACCGTCTTCACGCGAGCAGGCTCGCTCCTACATTGGATCTTCGATGCTTACTGAATTTCTTCAGGCTTGACGATCACCCAGTTCTTGTCCGCCGTCACCGGCAACCCTTCCTTGGCCTGTGCCGCCGCGTGCTTGGCCATCATGCCGTTAATCTGGGTCATGTATTTGTCTTTGCGGTTGACCCACAAGTGGATGCCGCCCTTGGCCACGTCGACGCTGTGGAAGAGCATGAAACCGTCGCTGGTCGGGGTGTCGCCGCCAACGAGCACCGGTTTTTTCCACTCATCGATGTAGGTCAGGATCGCCGCTTGCTTGCCCGCCATCCAGGTCGCCGGGGTCCACAGGTACGGGGTCAGTTCGAGACCGAGGTTGGCCTTCTCGTCATACTTGCCCGCGGTGATTTGCTTGCGTGCCGTGGTCAGTTCGCCGGACTTCGGGTCCTTGAGCAGCAGGCTCACGCCAATCACGTTTTGCGGTTTGACGTTGTAGCCGTACTTTGGATCGGAAGCGACCATGCGCACCAGTTCTTCGGAGGCGGCGGTCATCACGTAGACCTCGATGCCGTTCTCCATCAGCTTGTTGTAGAGCTCTTTCTGACCGGTGAAGATTTTCGGCGGATTGACGTCGAGGTTCTTCACCACATCGCCTTCGTAATAGGTGGCCGGCACTGGTTTGCCTGAGGCCATCAGCTCATCGACGTAGCCTTTGAGTTCCTGGAGGGTGAAACCGGAGAACACTTGCGCGACCCATGGATAGCACACCATGTCGTCGAGTTCGCAGAGGCGATAGTAGTAGCTGAACAGGCTTTCCTTATGGTCGGCGGTGTCTTTGAACGGAATCAGTTTCAGGGAGGGGTCGAGTTTCTCGCGAGTGATCAGGCCCTTGTTTTCCATGTAGGGCAGCAACGACTCTTCAAGGTCGTAGCGGTAACTGGTGTTGTCCATGTCGAACACCGCGTAGTTACCTTTGTTAGCGTTGGCCGCGATCATCGCGTCCAGCGCCTTGGCCTGATCGGCTGGCCAGTGTTTCAAATCCGTGGCGAAGACCTGGCCAGCGAGGCCAAAACAGAGTGCTGCTGCGAGAAGTTTCGGTGCGAGTTTCATCGGCGGGTTCTCCCTGATCCAAAGATGTCGACGCTAACAAATAAGTGTGACAGCTCTCGCCTGCCAGCGACCGCTCACGTCCCTTTCGCGCCAAATGCATCCCCGACAGCGACACCGACTTATTCCAAAAACGACAGTTATCAGACTTTTTTGATATTAAATCATTGGAAATCAAGCTGTTAGGCTTGCCGGTTCGCAGCTGCCCCGGAAGGTGGCTGGCACAAGTCACTTTCGGAGTTCTCATGAATCTGCCGCTGATCCTCAATCTGCTGGTGTTTCTCGCGTTACTGTTGGGCCTCGCGCAAACCCGTCACACCACCTGGAGCCTGGCGAAAAAAGTCTTGCTCGCCTTGGTGTTGGGCGTGGTGTTCGGTGTCGCTTTGCACACGATTTACGGTGCCGGCAACCCGGTACTGAAGGCCTCGATCGGCTGGTTCGATCTGGTAGGCAACGGTTACGTGCAGTTGCTGCAAATGATCGTCATCCCGCTGGTGTTCGCCTCGATCCTCAGCGCCGTGGCCCGTCTGCACAATGCGTCGTCGCTGGGCAAGATCAGCTTCCTGACCATCGGCACGCTGCTGTTCACCACCGCCATCGCAGCGCTGATCGGTATCGGCCTGACCAACCTGTTTGGCCTGACCGCTGAAGGCCTGGTGGCCGGCACCCAGGAAATGGCGCGCCTGCAAACCATCCAGACCGACTATGCAGGCAAGGTCGCTGACCTGAATGTGCCGCAGCTGCTGCTGTCGTTCATTCCGCAAAACCCGTTCGCCGACCTCGCCCGCGCCAAACCGACGTCGATCATCAGCGTGGTGATCTTCGCAGCGTTCCTCGGTGTCGCTGCCCTGCAATTGCTCAAGGATGATGTCGAGAAAGGTCAGAAAGTGATCAACGCCATCGACACCCTGCAAGCCTGGGTGATGCGTCTGGTGCGTCTGGTGATGAAGCTGACCCCCTACGGCGTCTTGGCGCTGATGACCAAAGTTGTCGCCGGTTCCAACTTGCAAGACATCATCAAGCTCGGCAGTTTTGTGGTGGTTTCCTACATCGGCCTGGGCCTGATGTTTGTGGTCCATGGCCTGCTGGTGTCGGCGGCCGGGATCAACCCGCTGCGGTTCTTCCGCAAGATCTGGCCGGTGCTGACGTTCGCGTTCACCAGCCGCTCCAGCGCTGCGACGATTCCACTGAGCATCGAAGCGCAGACCAGCCGCTTGGGCATCCCGCAATCCATTGCCAGTTTCGCCGCTTCGTTCGGCGCGACCATTGGCCAGAACGGCTGTGCCGGCCTGTACCCAGCGATGTTGGCGGTGATGGTGGCGCCCACGGTCGGCATCAACCCGCTGGACCCGCTGTGGATCGCGACGCTGGTGGCGATTGTGACCTTGAGTTCGGCCGGTGTGGCGGGCGTGGGTGGTGGTGCGACGTTTGCCGCGCTGATCGTGCTGCCGGCGATGGGCTTGCCGGTGTCATTGGTGGCGTTGCTGATTTCGGTTGAACCGCTGATCGATATGGGCCGCACGGCGTTGAACGTGAGTGGGTCAATGACCGCCGGGGCGATTACCAGCCAGATCATGCAACAGACGGATAAAGAGCTGTTGGAAGCGGATGAGCATTCGGAGTTGGCTCACGCTTAACCCGTTCAGCGACTGAGCGGGCCTCTTCGCGGGCAAGCCTCGCTCCTACAGGATTTGTGTCGTACGCAATTTTCGCGATCAACACAAATCCTGTAGGAGCGAGGCTTGCCCGCGAAGCTTTTAGACTTTCTCCCACACCTCAAAGCTGTACGCCGGCTTGTCATCGACGGCCGGATTCGGGGTGTTGGACACCAATGTCCACTGCGTCAAATCAAACTCCGGAAACCACGCATCTCCCTCCGGGCTCAACGCCACGCGCGTCAAATACAACCGATCCGCCTGAGCCAACCCCTGCGCATACAACTGTGCGCCGCCAATCAGCATCACCTCATCGACGCCCTGCTCGTTCGCCCATTCCTGCGCGCGAACCACGGCCGCCTCCAGCGACGGATAAACTTCCGCGCCTTCCAGCACCAGGTCCGCCTGACGGCTGACCACGATGTTCAATCGGCCCGGCAGCGGACGACCGAGGGAATCCCAGGTCTTGCGACCCATGATGATCGGCTTGCCGAGAGTGGTGGCCTTGAAGTATTTGAAGTCCCCCGGCAAGTGCCAGGGCATGCTGTTGTCGACGCCGATCACACGGTTTTCACCGAGGGCTGCGATCAGGCTGAGGGGGAGTGATTTAGTCATGACGGCGAGGATACCAGAGCCTCCCGTACCCCGATAAGCGCCACAGCGGTTATGCTCACAGCTCATTTGAGCGACGGGATGGCGCGTGACTGAACTGACTCCACTGCAAAACCTCTGGCTGACCGAGACGGTGCGCCTGCGTGAAGAACACGCCGGCCCCCTGGATGATCTGGAAGCCAACCGACTGGCCCGCGGTGCCGGCGGCGACTTGCCGACGCGGATTCAGCGCCGGGCGGTGTGGCTGGCCGAGCGTGACGGCTTGGCCGACGCGCTAACGCATTGGCTGCAAGGCGCGCGACTGGCACTGATCGTCATGGCGGTGCTGGCCATCGTCAGCGGCGCCGGCCTGGCGTTTGCCGCACTGGGTGACGGTCAGACCCCGGTGAATGTGTTCTGGGCCCTGGGCAGTCTGCTTGGGCTCAATCTGATTCTGCTGTTGAGCTGGGCGTTGGGCCTGGTGTTTGCCGGTGAACACGGCGCCAGCCTTGGACGCTTGTGGCTGTGGCTCAGCGAAAAACTCGCTCGCGATGCCAAAGCTGCGCAACTGGCGCCGGCCCTGCTGCTGTTATTGCAGCGACGCAAACTCAATCGCTGGGCGATCGGCGTGTTGGTCAACGGCTTATGGTTGCTGGCGATGCTCAGCGCCTTGGCGATGTTGCTGACGTTAATGGCGACCCGGCGTTACGGCTTTGTCTGGGAAACCACCCTTCTTAGCGGCGACACCTTCGTCGCCATGACCCAAACCCTCGGCGCCCTGCCGGCCTTGCTCGGTTTCAGCGTGCCCAGCGTGGAGATGATCCGCGCCAGTGGCGATGCTGCGCTGAACATCGAAAGCGCCCGCCAAGCATGGGCGGCATGGCTGGTGGGCGTGTTGCTGGTCTACGGCGTGTTGCCGCGTCTGTTGCTGGTGCTGTTCTGTCGGTGGCGCTGGTCATCCGGCCAAACCACTTTGCGCCTGGATTTGAATCTGCCCGGTTATGCCCAGTTGCGCGAACGCCTGATGCCCACCAGCGAACGCCTCGGCATCAGCGATGCGGCGCCTGCACAACTGCATCGTGTCGAAAGCGGTGTCAGTGAACAGCAAAGCGACGGCGCGTTGCTGGTGGCCATCGAGCTGGACGATCAACGCCCGTGGCCGCCGCAGCTGCCGAAAACCGTGAACAACGCCGGCATCCTCGACAGCCGCGAATCGCGCAACAAACTGCTCGAACAGCTGAGTCGTTTTCCCCCGGCACGCTTGGCGATTGCCTGCGATCCGCGTCGCTCACCGGACCGTGGCAGCCTGGCGCTGATCGCCGAACTGGCGCGCAATGCCGCCGCCACCCGTGTCTGGCTGCTGCAAGCGCCGCCCGGCGAAGCACTGGATGCCGAACGCCTCGGCGACTGGCACGTGGCGCTGCAACAGCTGGACCTGCCGTTCGCCGATTGTGTGCCCGTGAACTGGCTGGAGACCGGCCATGACTAACACTTGGAAAGCCCCCTTGAAGCTGGCCGTGGTCGGCCACACCAACGTCGGCAAAACCTCGTTGCTGCGCACGCTCACCCGGGATGTCGGTTTCGGTGAAGTGTCCCATCGCCCGAGCACCACCCGCCATGTCGAAGGCGCGCGGTTGTCGGTGGACGGCGAGCCGTTGCTCGATCTCTACGACACGCCTGGCCTTGAAGATGCCATTGCCCTGCTCGACTACCTCGAACGCCTGGAACGCCCCGGCGAACGCCTCGACGGCCCGGCCCGGCTGGCCCGATTCCTCGAGGGCAGCGAAGCCCGGCAGCGTTTTGAACAGGAAGCCAAAGTGCTGCGCCAATTGCTCGCCTCGGACGCCGGTCTCTATGTGATCGACGCTCGGGAGCCGGTCCTGGCCAAGTACCGCGACGAACTGGAAGTGCTGGCCAGTTGCGGCAAACCGCTGCTGCCGGTGCTGAATTTCGTCAGCAGCGCCAGCCATCGGGAACCGGATTGGCGTGAAGCCCTGGCACGCTTGGGCCTGCATGCCCTGGTGCGTTTCGACAGCGTTGCACCGCCCGAAGATGGCGAACGTCGACTCTATGAAAGCCTCGCCTTGCTGCTGGAAAACTCCCGCGCACAATTGGAGCGCCTGATCGCCGATCAACAGGCCCAACGCTTGGCCCGCCAACACAGTGCGGCGCGATTAATTGCCGAGTTACTGATCGATTGCGCCGCGTGCCGGCGCAGTGTGGTCAGCGAAGCCGAGCAAGAACAGCAGGCGATCAGCGAACTGCGCAAAGCCGTTCGCCAACGGGAGCAACGCTGCGTTGAAGCCTTGCTCAAGCTCTACGCCTTCCGTCCACAGGACGCGGCGGCCAGTGATCTGCCGCTGCTCGATGGCCGTTGGGGCGACGATTTGTTCAACCCGGAAACCCTCAAGCAACTCGGCGTTCGGGTCGGTGGCGGCATCGCGGCCGGCGCGGCGGCCGGTGCCGGGGTGGATTTGCTGGTGGGCGGCCTGACCCTCGGCGCGGCGGCACTGGCCGGCGCAATTGCCGGCGGCGCCCTGCAAACCGCCCGCAGTTATGGCAGCCGGTTGATGGGCAAGATCAGAGGTCAGCGAGAATTGACGGTCGACGACAGCGTGCTGCGGCTGTTGGCGTTGCGTCAGCGGCAATTGCTGCAAGCGCTGAATGCCCGTGGGCATGCGGCGCTGGACAGCATCCAGGTGGCCACGCCACAGGACAAGACCTGGCGCGAAGGCAAACTGCCCGAAGCCCTGAACAAGGCCCGGGCACATCCGCAGTGGTCGTCGCTCAATCCTCATCCCAAGTTGAGTCAGGCAGAAAGGCAGGAGCAGGTTGAGGTGTTGGCGCAGCAGTTGTAAACCTTGGCAATTGTGGTGTCCGGGCTGGCCCCTTCGCGAGCAGGCTCGCTCCCACAGGATTTGTGGTGGACACAAGTTCTGTAGTCACTACGGAACCTGTGGGAGCGGGCTTGCTCGCGAAGGCGGCGCCTCGGTTTCGAGCCGTTACGCAGCCAACAGCCGCAACGCCTTGTCCTTCAAGACACCCAGATCAATCACCGGCACCCACATCTCCTTGGCCAACTCATCCCACTGGCGCATCCGCAAACTGACCTTGCATAACGGATCCTTCTCGAAGGCTTCAGCCTCTTCCGCGGTCATCACCCCGCCCTGATATTCCAGGGTCCGGCGGCTGGCTTCGCTCAATCGCTCGTAATACCCGGGCTCTTCAAGCGTCAGATAACGCTTGGCCTGGACGTGGTATTCCACCAGCCGCGCCAGGCGCTCGCTGAAACCGGCCAGACGCAAATAATCCGCACCCAACCGTTCGTGGCTGACCACACCGAAGCCGCCCATGTTCTGCGCGCTCTCGCCACAGATATGGCCGATGTCATGGAAGAACGCGGCCAGCACCACTTCATCATCAAAGCCTTCTGCCATGGCCAACTCTGCGGCCTGGGACATGTGTTCGATCTGCGACACCGGTTCGCCGATGTAGTCGGCGTCACCAAAGCGCTCGTACAAACCGAACACTTCGGCGATCACTTGTTCATGACGCTCCATCAACTTTCCCCCAACAACTGCGCAACGTTGCGTTCGGCCATCGCCGGCCCGACGCTCATGCCGACACCGGTGTGCATCAGGGCCACGCTCACACCCGGCATCGGCCGCAAGAACGAGAACGGCCCCGGCCCCCGCGAACCATAGACACCCTGCCAGCGTTCGACCACCTGCACCCTGCAACCCAGCGTTTGTTCAGCGAGTTCGATCATCCAGTCATCGACCTGCTCGGCATTGAACGGCGATGGATCGCGGCCGTAATGGTGCGAGTCGCCGATGATCAACTCACCGTAAGGCGTCGGGCTGATCAGCAGGTGGATGCCGTTTTCGTGCAAGTGCGGTGCCTCGCGCAGAATTTGCGCCTGCACCGCCGCCGCTTCCGGCAGATCGGCGAAGGCGCCGTAATGCACGCAACTCAAACCGGTGAGCAATGCGTGTTGCAGATTGAGGTTGATCTGCGGTCGGGTGCGGAGCATTTGCAGGCGGCAGATTTGCGGGTTGAGTTCGGCGATCGGCTCGGCCAGCAGCGTCTGATAATCGTGGCCGGAACAGACGATGATCTGCTCGGCGCTGAAGGATCCAGCGGTGCTGTGCAAGCGGCCGGGCTCGATGTCGCGCACCAGTGTGGAGAAGTGAAACGTGACGCCGAGTTCACGGCGCAGATAGTCGATCAGCGCTGGAATCGCTTCACGGGAATACAGTTGCTGATCGTCCATGCCGTGCAACGCGGCACGGTGATGGATGAACTGACCGCCGTACAGATCGCGCAATGCAGCACCGCGCAGTAATTCGACGCGGTAACCGTGTTCCACGGCGCGGCCGGTGCAGAAAGCTTCCAGCAGGTGTTCTTCGGCTTCGTTGCGGGCGAACAAATATGAGCCGTTGCGCTTGAGTTGCAGGCCGGCCAGTTGTGCCCATTGGCCCCAGATGTCACGGCTGGCCCTGGCCAGCTCGAGCATCTGGCCCGGGGGTTGGCCGGTGACCAGTGCCTGACCGAAGTTGCGTACCGAGGCACCCAAAGGCGTTTCGCTGCGTTCGAAAACGGTGACTTTCTGACCGCGTCGGGCGGCGGCGTAAGCGTGGGAAAGGCCGAGGATGCCGGCGCCTACGATCAGCATGTCGTTGTGTTGTGTCATGAAGATAATCCCGCTTTTTGTGGCGAGGGAGCTTGCTCCCGCTGGGGCGCGTAGCGGCCCTGAAAATGGGCCTGCTGCGCAGTCCAGCGGGAGCAAGCTCCCTCGCCACAAGGTGTGAGTCAGTTACTTGGCAACCACTTTCTCGGACTTGCCGTCATAGCGCTTGCGCCACTCGGTGAGGATTTCGTCGCGATTCTTCGACGCCCAGGCGAAGTCGTTCTTGATCAAACGCTGCTCATAATCCGCCGGCAATTCAGTCTGTGGCTTGGCAATCCCCGGTTGAGCAAGCACCGCGAAGTTCTCTTTATAAAGCTCCATCGCCGCCGGGCTGGCAGAGAAGTCAGCCAGTTTCTTCGCGGCTTCTTCGTGCGGCGTGCCCTTGATGACAGCGGTCGCTTCGATCTCCCAGCCCAGGCCTTCCTTCGGCAGGATGATGTCCAGCGGCGCGCCCTGACGCTTCAGCTGAACCGCCGGGTACTCAAAGGAAATCCCGATCGGGAACTCACCCGCCGCCGCCAATTTGCATGGTTTGGAACCGGAGTGAACGTACTGGCCGATGTTCTGGTGCAGGTCGTCCATGTACTGCCAGCCTTGTTTCTCGCCGAAGGTTTGCAGCCAGGCGCTGACGTCGAGGAAACCGGTGCCGGACGAGGCCGGGTTGGGCATCACGATCTTGCCTTTGTACTCAGGCTTGGTCAGGTCCTGCCAGCTCACGGGCTTGGTCAAACCCTGCTTTTCGGCTTCGACGGTGTTGAAGCAAATGGTCGCGGCCCAGACGTCCATGCCGACCCACGCTGGCGGGTTGGCGGCGTCGCGGTAGTTGCCTCCGATCTTGCCCAGGTCCTTCGGCGCATAGCTTTGCAGCATGCCTTGCTGATCGAGAATCGCCAGGCTCGACGCCGCCAGGCCCCAGACGGCATCAGCCTGTGGGCGGGCTTTTTCCGCCAGCAACTTCGCGGTGATGATCCCGGTGGAATCGCGCACCCACTTGATCTCAATGTCCGGGTTGGCCTTTTCGAAGGCTTCTTTGTAGGTCTTCAGTTGTTCGGCTTCGAGGGCGGTGTACACCGTCAACTCGGTTTGCGCCGCAAAGGCGTTCAGGCTGAAAGCGGTGAGGACAGCAGCGGCCAGGGCCATAGGCTTGAACATGATCTTTTCCTGTTTGAGTTGAGGGCTTTTGGGTTGAGGGCTTTTATGGGGACAGATTTATTTACCAGGAGCGGTCTGCCGCCAGGCCTGGGAACGGCGCAGCAAACCGCGCGAAGCCCAGGCCAGCAGCAGGGACACGCCCGCCGAGGTGAACAGAATCAGGGTCGACATCGCCGCCGCGCCGCCGACGTTGCCGGCGTCATCCATGTTCAGCACCGCCACCGCCGCGAGGATGGTGTCGGGGCTGTAGAGGAAGATCGCGGCTGAAACGGTGGTCATGGCCGAGACGAACAGGTAGCGCACGATGTCCAGCAGCGCCGGCAGGCAGATCGGCACGGTGACCCGCAGGTAATGCCGATATAGAGGCGCCTTGAGCGACAACGCGGCGGCTTCGAACTCGGCGTCGAGCTGGCGCAGCGCCGTGGTGGCCGTCATTTGCGCGGTGGTCAAATAGTGAGCAATGGTGCAGACCACCAGCAGGGTCATGGTCCCGTAGAGCACATGCAGCGGGTTGCCGGTCAGGTTGAAAAAGAAGACGTACCCCAGGCCCAGCACCAGCCCCGGCACCGCCATCGGTACGAAACTGAGCATGCGCAGGGTCAGGTTCAGTCCGCGCTGGCCCTTGGTTTTTTCCATCAGGTAGGCGCCGGTGAAGATCAGCACGCTGCCAATCAACGCCGTGCACAAGGCCATCTTCACGCTGTTGCCATAGGCCAGCCAGCCACCGCCCGCCGTATCGTTGAACTGGTAATGATTGAGCGACAGCGACAGGTTGTACGGCCAGAATTTCACCAGCGACGAATACACCGCCATGCCGAACACCAGCAGCAACACCGCGCAGATCAGCAACACGATGGCCAGGTAGCAGCCGTCCCGCCATTTCGACGGCGCCGGTTGAAACACCTGAGCCCGGCCGCTCATGGAGTCGCCGTGACGTCGACGCAACCAGGCATCTACCCCGAAACTGAACAGCGCCGGCAGCAGCAGGACCATGCCGATCAACGCGCCGCGCCCGAATTGTTGCTGACCGACCACCGCCTTGTAGGCTTCCAGCGCCAGCACTTGATAGTCGCCACCGACCACCACGGGCACGCCGAAGTCGGTGATGGTCAGGGTGAACACCAGACAGAACGCCGCGAACACGGCCTGACGGGTCGCCGGCCAGGTGATGCTGCGAAAGGCTTTGGCCGGACTGGCGCCCATGCTGGAGGCGGCATCGAACAGTCGCGCATCGGCCAGGGAAAGGGCCGACAGCAGAATCATCAACGCGTGTGGGAAGGTGTAGATGACCTCGCCGAGCACAATGCCCCAGAAGCCGTAGATATTGTCCGAGAGCAAACCACGCAACATGCCCTGATTGCCGAACAGATAGACCAGCGCAATCCCCGGCAGCATCGACGGTGCCATCAGCGGCAACAGCGAAATCCCGCGCCAGATACCTTTGCCGGGAATCAACGTGCGTTGCAATGCGTAGGCAAACAGGTAGGCCAGCGGTACGACAATCGCCGCGACGCTGAGGGACACTTTCAGGCTGTTGCCGAGCAACCAGTGGAAATTGGCGCTGGTCACCAATTCACGAGCGGCGACCCATCCACCGCCCTGCCCTGCTTCCGAACTGAAGCCGCGCCAGAAAATCGCCAGCAATGGCATCAACACCGCGAGGCCGAGCAACCCCAGTAAAAGGACTTTGCCGCCGACCACGAACACCCGGTCGCCGATCTCGGCACGGGAGGTCTGCCGAACCTGCTTGCGCGGTATCGGCAGCGCGATGTTCGCGCTCATCAGGCAAACACCTGCAGGCTGCGCGGCGGCAAGGCGACCATGATCTGCTGCGCGCCCAGACGCGGCATGGCTTCCGGCGCCAGTTCCGCCAGCAGCGCATGACCCGGCAGTTGATCGAGTTCGAAGCTCATGCGGCAGCGGTTGCCGAGGAAGGTGATCTCGCGGACCTTGGCCGGGAACAGGTTTTCTTCATGCACCGGCGGGTTGACGTTGATCGCTTCCGGGCGGCAGAACAGGCGGCCCGACGTGGTTTTAGCGCTGCCATCGGCCAGGCGCATGCTCATCCCGCCGACCTGGGCGTGGCTGTCGCTGCTGCGGCTGAATGGCAGCCAGTTACCCTGGCCGACAAACTCCGCCACAAACGGCGTGGCCGGGCGGTCGTAGATGTCCTGCGGCGTGGCGTACTGCTCGACCTTGCCGTTGTTCATCACGGCGATGCGGTCGGCCATCAGCATGGCCTCGTCCTGATTGTGCGTGACCATCAGGGTGGTGACGCCGAGGTTGCGCTGCAGTTGGCGCAATTCGGTGCACAGATGTTCGCGAACCCGGGCGTCGAGGGCCGACATGGGTTCATCCAGCAGCAACAACGAGGGCGCGGGCGCTAAGGCCCGAGCCAGCGCGACACGTTGCTGTTGACCACCGGACAGTTGGCCGGGGTACTTTTTCTCACTGCCGGTCAGGCCGACCAGTTCCAGCATCTGACCCACGCGCTTGCGCACTTCATCGCGACCGCTGCCGGCGAGGCCGTAGGCAATGTTCGCTTCGACCGTGAGATTGGGGAACAGGGCGTAGGACTGAAAGAGGATGCCGTAGTCCCGGGCCTGGGGTGCCAGGTGGGAAACGTCGCGATCGCCGAGGTACAACTCGCCGCTGTCCTGTTTCTCCAGGCCGGCGATGCAACGCAGCAGGGTGGTTTTGCCACAACCCGACGGGCCCAGCAGGCACACCAGCTCACCGGCCGCCACGTCGAGGGAAACATTGTCCAGCGCAGTGAAGGCGCCAAAGCGTTTCTGCACACCGCGCACCTTCATAGGGGCGCCGGGGTTGGTCAGGGCAGTTGCAATCGAGTGGTTCATGGACAGGCCTCATCAAGCAGATGAAGCCATCCTAGGTTTGTAATGCGTCCGTCATGTGGCAGTGAGGCAAAAACGGCTGATAGTGGTATTCAAGGATTTGTGTTCAAAGTTACAGCTGATGTGGCGATTGATCTGACGACTTCGCGGGCAAGCCTCGCTCCTACAGGTGATCGCATTTCCCTGTAGGAGCGAGGCTTGCCCGCGAAGAGGCCGGCACCGGCAACACAAAAATCAGGCCGGGGCCATTTCCTGCGCCAACCCCAGAAACGCCGCCGGCAGCCGTGCGCTTTTTCGCTCTTTGAGGCAATACAGATACTCGGGAATCTGCGGCGCATTCTCTATCGTCAGCACGCGCAATTGCGGGTCATGCGGCACTTCCTGTCGGGCAATGATGCTGATGCCGATGTTGCGCAGCACCGCCTCACGGATCGATTCACGGCTGCCAATTTCCAACAGCGGCCCGAAACTCACCCCCGCGCTGGCCAGCAACTCTTCGGTCAATCGCCGAGTGGTCGAGCCCGACTCGCGCATCAACAGGGTATGCCCGGCCAAGGCACTCAGAGGAACATGGTCGTGAACTGCCAGCGGATGATTGCGATGCACCGCCAACACCAGCGGATCGCTGCCGAGCACCCGCCGAATCAGCCGCGCATCGTCGAGCAACTGCGACGACGCTGCGACATCTACCCGGTAATCCTCCAGCGCTTCCAGCACTTGTTGGGAGTTGCCAATTTCCACCGACACTTCCACTTGCGGCAAGCGCTCGCGAAAGGTCTTCACCAAGTCGAGGATGTAATACGGCGCCGTCGCGGCGATACGTAACGTGCCCTGGACCTGGCCGCTGTTGCGCAGGAAAAACTCAATCTCGGCTTCCTGCTGCAATAGCGCCTTGACCATCGGCAACAACCGCGCGCCTTCATCGCTGACGCTGAGGCGGCGCCCACCCCGATAGAACAGTTCAACCGAGTACTGGCTTTCCAGATTGCGAATCTGGGTCGTTACGGTGGGTTGGCTCAGGCCGAGCTTTTTCGCCGCCAGGGTAATGCTGCCCAGGCGGGCAACCATGTAAAACGCCTTCAGCTCGGCACTCAGCACACCCGCTCCTCATCGCTTATTTGCGCAACAGGCGCAAACCGTTGAACACCACCAACAGGCTGACGCCCATGTCGGCAAATACCGCCATCCACATGGTGGCGATCCCGGCGAAGGTTACCCCAAGAAAGATCGCCTTGATGACCAAAGCGAGGGCGATGTTCTGTTTGAGGATGCTTGAGGTTTGCCGTGACAGCCGGATGAAGGTCGGGATCTTGCGCAGATCATCGTCCATCAGGGCGACATCGGCGGTTTCGATGGCGGCATCGGTGCCCGCAGCCGCCATGGCAAAACCGATCTCGGCTCG
Organism: Pseudomonas sp. LBUM1669; assembly: GCF_059695705.1. Lineage (NCBI taxonomy): Bacteria > Pseudomonadati > Pseudomonadota > Gammaproteobacteria > Pseudomonadales > Pseudomonadaceae > Pseudomonas > Pseudomonas sp. LBUM1669. Next base: position 6,025,719 of record NZ_CP166784.1, read on the forward strand.
CGCCAGCGCCGGAGCGTCGTTGATGCCATCGCCGACCATGCCGACGTTATGGCCCTGTGCATAAAGGGCTTCGATGGCTTGCAGCTTGTCGGTCGGCAACAGATCGCCCTTGGCCTCGTCGATGCCGACTTGCGCGGCAATCGCCTGAGCGGTGTGGACGTTGTCGCCGGTCAGCATCAGGGTTTTGATGCCCAGGTCGTGCAGTTGCTGGATCGCTTCACGGCTGGACTCTTTGACCGTGTCGGCCACGGCGAACAGCGCCAACGGGCCGGACTTGTCGAGCAACAGCACCACGGACTTGCCCTGTTTTTCCAGCGCAAACAGCTTCTCTTCCAGCTCGGGCGAGCAAAGGTTCAGCTCTTCCACCAGACGATGGTTGCCCAAGTGGTAGACCTGGCCGTTGATTTCCCCGCGTACACCGCGACCCGCCAGCGCTTCAAAGTTATCCACAACCAGTGTCGCGAATTGTTTATCCACAGCCGCATTGGCAATGGCCAGCGACACCGGGTGATCCGAGCGACCGGCCAGCGCTGCCGCAATCGCCGGGGCGGTTTCGTCAGCGGTTGGATCAAGCGACAAATAATCGGTCTGCACCGGTTTGCCGTGAGTGATCGTGCCGGTCTTGTCCAACGCCAGGTAATCGAGCTTGTAACCGCCCTCCAGATAAACACCGCCCTTCACCAGGATGCCTTTTCGCGCCGCCGCCGCGAGGCCGCTGACGATGGTCACCGGGGTAGAGATAACCAGTGCGCACGGACAGGCAACGACCAGCAACACCAACGCCCGGTAGATCCAGTCGAACCACAATGCGCCCATGAACAGCGGCGGAATGACCGCTACGGCCAAGGCAAAGATGAATACAGCCGGGGTGTAGATTTTCGAAAACTGATCGACGAAACGCTGGGTCGGCGCCCGTGCGCCCTGTGCCTGCTCCACGGCGTGGATGATCCGCGCCAGAGTCGAGTTATTGGCCGCAGCAGTGACGGAATATTCCAGAGAACCTGCCTGGTTGATGGTGCCGGCGAAGACCTTATCGCCCACCGTCTTCTCGATCGGCAGACTTTCGCCGGTGATCGGCGCCTGATCGATGGTCGAACTGCCCGACACGACTTCGCCGTCCAAGCCAATCCGCTCGCCGGGACGCACCCGCACTCGTGCACCGAGTTCGATGGTTTTGACGTCTTGCTCGACCCAACGGCCGTCGGCTTGCTGCACCGTGGCCTGTTCCGGGGCCATCTGCATCAGGCCGCCAATGGCGTTGCGCGCCCGGTCCAGCGACTTGGCTTCGATCAACTCGGCCACGGTGAACAGGAACATCACCATCGCCGCTTCCGGCCATTGCCCGATCAGAATCGCGCCGGTCACCGCGATGCTCATCAAGGCGTTGATGTTCAGGTTGAGGTTCTTGAGTGCGATCCAGCCTTTCTTATAAGTGGTGAGGCCGCCACTGAGGATCGAAATCAGCGCGATGATCGCCACCACCCAGTCCGGCGCGGCGTTGGTGAAGTGGATCACTTCTGCCGCCAGCGCACCCACGCCGGACAGCGCCAGGGGCCACCAGTGCTTTTTCTCGGGGATCGGCGCTGGCGCTTCGGTGCCCTGCTCCATCGGTTCGGCCACCATGCCCAGCGACTTGATCGCCTCGATAATCGGCGCAGTGCTCGGCAGGTCATGGGTCACGCCCAGGACTCGATTGATCAGGTTGAATTCCAGTTGCTGCACACCTGCCAGCTTGCCCAGTTTGTTCTGGATCAGCGTCTGCTCGGTCGGGCAGTCCATGGCGTCGATGCGGAAGCTGCTCAGCCGGGCGCCGTCGGTCGGCGTGTCGCTCAACTTGATCAGCGAAGGCGCTGCCGCCTTGGAGGAACAGCAGGAATCGCCGTGCCCGCCATGGTCATGCTTCTGCACAGGCTGCAGCTTGTGGCTGTGATCGTGATCGTGATCGTGATCGTGATCGTGATCGTGATCGTGATCGTGATCAGCCTCGGGTTTGTGGGTGTGAAGGGAATCGCTCATTGGTTGCGTCCATGAAGGTGCCTGTTGCCAAGTAAAGACCCTGTAGCCACTATAGGGTCAAGCACCCTTTTGGAGATTGCCGTCATGAAGATCGGAGAACTGGCGAAACTCACCGACTGCGCCGTCGAAACCATCCGCTATTACGAGCGCGAAAGCCTGCTGCCGGAACCGGCCCGCAGCGACGGCAACTACCGTGTCTACACCCAGGCCCACGCCGAACGCCTGACCTTCATCCGCAACTGCCGGACCCTCGACATGACCCTCGAAGAGATCCGCAGTCTGCTGGCCTTGCGCGACAGTCCGCAGGATCAGTGTGAAAGTGTGAATGCGTTGATCGACGAGCATATCCATCACGTGAAGGCGCGGATCGATGGGTTGTTGGCGTTGCAGGCACAACTGCTCGACCTGCGCCAACGCTGTGGCGAGGGGCCGGACATTGATCAGTGCGGGATTTTGCAGCGGCTGGAAGTGAGTGGCGGGGTTGTGGCGACGGAAGTCGAGCATTCCCATGTCGGCCGCAGCCACGGCCACTAAGCACACCATAAAACCAAATGTGGGAGCGAGCCTGCTCGTGATGGCGGCCTGACAGACAACATCAATGCTGAATGTCAGGGCCCCATCGCGAGCAGGCTCGCTCCCACATTAAGTCAGCGGTGGTTCTTTAGACCGCCATCGGCGCGGTCATCGGTGGGTGATGCTCATAACCCTCAAGCGAGAAATCGCTCGGCTCGATCAACTCCAGCCACTCCGGCTGATAAACACCGGTCTTGGCAAACTCCGGCACACGGTCACTGATCACCAGTTTCGGCATCGGGAACGGCTCGCGCTTGAGCTGTTCGTTGAGCATGTCCAAATGGTTTTCGTAAACGTGGGCATCACCAATGAAATAGGTGAACCAGCGCGGTGTGTAGCCGGTCAGTCGGCCGATCAGGCTCAGCAGCGCGGCGCCTTCGGTGAGGTTGAACGGCGTGCCCAGGCCCAGGTCGTTGGAGCGGATGTAGAGCGTCAGGGAGATTTCCTTGGTCTCGACATTCGGGTGGAACTGGTACAGCAGATGGCACGGCGGCAAGGCCATTTCATCGAGCTGCGCCACGTTCCAGCCGTGGAACAGGATACGGCGGCTGCCCGGGTCCTTGATGATGGTGTCAACGCACTGGCGGATCTGGTCGATCGCCTTGTACAGCACCACGTAGGCCTGGCCGTCTTCTTCGCCTTCGGCGATTTGGCGGTAGCCTTGGCTCAGGGTCTGTTCGATGGCGGCCTGGTTGCTGACCGGGATCTGCTTGTACGCCGGCCATTTGCGCCATTGCACGCCGTAGATTTCGCCAAGGTCGTCTTCACCCTGACGGAACGGATTGGCCAGCCATTGCGCGTTTTCGTTGGCGTTCTGATCCCAGACCTTGCAGCCCAGCTCGCGGAATTCGGCGGCGTTGTTCACGCCCCGCAGGAAACCACACATCTCGCCGATGGCCGATTTGAAGGCCATCTTGCGCGTGGTGATCGCCGGAAAACCTTCTTTCAGGTCATAACGCAGCATCGCGCCCGGAAAGCTGATGGTGTTCACGCCGGTGCGGTTGGCCTGTTTGGTGCCGTTCTTGATGACGTGGGCGACCAGTTCGAGATATTGCTTCATGAGTTACCTGTGTCCTTGAACCCGGGGTCGTCACCCCGGGATTCGAATTTATACGGCCGCCGCTGGAGTCGCCGGAGCGCGGTGGTACGCCAGCCAGATCAGGAACAGCCCGCCGACGATCATCGGGACGCAAAGTACCTGGCCCATGGTCAGCCAGTTCCAGGCCAGATAGCCCAGTTGCGCGTCCGGTACGCGGACGAATTCGACGATGAAACGGAAGATGCCATAGAACAGCGCGAACATCCCGGACACCGCCATGGTCGGCCGCGGCTTGCGCGAGAACAGCCATAGAATGGCGAACAGCGCCACGCCTTCGAGCGCGAACTGGTACAGCTGCGACGGGTGACGCGCCAGTTGCGCCGGATCGGTCGGGAAGACCATCGCCCACGGCACATCGGTTGCCTTGCCCCACAACTCGGCGTTGATGAAGTTGCCGATGCGCCCGGCGCCCAGGCCGATCGGCACCATCGGTGCGACGAAGTCCATCAGCTGGAAGAACGACTTGCCGTTCTTTTTACCAAACCACAACGCCGCCAACATCACGCCGATGAACCCGCCGTGGAACGACATGCCGCCCTTCCACACTTCGAAAATCAGCGTCGGGTTGGCCAGGTAAGCGTGCAGATCGTAGAACAGCACATAGCCCAAGCGGCCGCCGACAATGACCCCCATCGACATCCAGAAGACCATGTCGGAGAGTTTCTCCTTGGTCCAGGTCGGGTCGAAACGGTTGAGCCGGCGCGATGCCAGCAGCCAGGCGCCGCCGATGCCGATCAGGTACATCAGACCGTACCAGTGGATTTTCAGCGGACCGATGGCCAGGGCCACCGGGTCGATCTGCGGGTAAGGCAGCATTGCGACTCCTTGTTGAAAGTTGAAACCAGAATTCCCGGGCGACGCTGCCACCTCAGGATTAAGCCAGCATTGCGAGCTAGAGCAGGAAGCTCAGGCCTACGCAGAACAGCAAAGCCGCGAACAGCCTTTTCAGCAACTTCGGCGACAGCTTGTGGGCCAATCGCGCACCGAGACGGGCGAACACCATGCTGGTCAGGGCAATCCCCAGCAGCGCCGGCAAATAGATAAAACCGAGACTATGGGCCGGTAGCAAGGGATCGTGCCAGCCCAGAATCATGAAACTTAATGCACTGGCCAAGGCGATGGGCAGACCGCAAGCCGACGACGTCGCCACCGCTTGCTGCATCGGCACGCTGCGCCAGGTCAGGAACGGTACGGTCAACGAGCCGCCGCCAATGCCGAAAATCGCCGAGGCCCAGCCAATCACACTGCCGGCCACGGTGAGACCGAGTTTGCCGGGCACCGTTCGGCTGGCCTTGGGTTTGACGTCCAACGCCAGTTGCGCGGCGATGATCAGCGCAAACACGCCGATGATTCTCTGCAGGTTCGGGCCGGAGATCGCTTCAGCCGTCAGCGCACCAAAACCGGCGCCCATCAGAATACCCACGGTCATCCACACGAAAATCGGCCAACGCACCGCGCCGCGACGATGATGTTCGCGGACCGCATTGACCGACGTAAAGATGATCGTCGCCAGGGAAGTGCCGACCGCCAAGTGGGTCAGGATCGACGCATCGAAGCCCTGCAAGGTGAAACTGAACACCAGCACCGGGACGATGATGATCCCGCCGCCAACCCCGAACAGCCCGGCCAGCACGCCTGCGCAGGCGCCCAGCGCCAGATAGAGCAGAAATTCCATGGACGATCCCAATGCTTAGCCCAAACCGGAGCGGCATGGTAACGGATGCGTGGCCTCGGGCTCCACTGCGGATGGCAATGGAACGACAGGCGACGACTGCGTAGAGTGGGCAAAAAACACACTAGGACCACCTTATGTGCCTGATTGTTTTTGCCTGGCGACCGGGGCATGCCCAGCCGCTGATCGTGGCGGCCAACCGCGACGAATTCTATGCCCGGCCCAGCCAGCCCCTTGCGCAATGGCCGCACGCACCGAGCGTCTACGCCGGGCGCGACCTGGAAGCCGGCGGCACCTGGCTCGGCATCGGTGCCAATGGACGTTTTGCTGCGCTGACCAATATTCGTGATCCACATCAGCCACCCTCGCGAAAAACGCGAGGTGAGCTGGTGGCGGGTTTTCTTCTGGGCAGCATGTCGATTGATGATTACTTAAGCGACGTTGTCGGACGCTCGCTGGAATACGCCGGATTTAATCTGCTGATCGGCAATGCAAACGAACTGTGGCACTTCAATGCGCGGGAGTCTGAGGCGGTGATGCTGGTGCCTGGGGTCTATGGGTTGTCGAATGCCGGGTTGGATACGCCGTGGCCGAAACTGCTCAAGGCGCGGGCGGCGCTGGAGGAAGTGCTGGTGGATCCGCAGCCAGAAGCGTTACTGGCGTTGCTGAATGATCCGCAGACCGCACCATTTGCCGAGCTGCCGGATACCGGCGTGGGTCTGGCGACCGAGTCGTTGTTGTCGAGTGTGTTTATCGCCAGCCCCACGTATGGGACGCGGGCGAGTACGGCATTGATTGTTCAGGCGGATGGGACACGGCATATGGTCGAACGGAGTTTCGGGCCGTATGGGGGGCATTTGGGGGAAGTGGAGATCAAGATTTGAAGGCTAGCGATCACCTGTGGCGAGGGAGCTTGCTCCCGTTCGGTTGCGCAGCAGCCGCAAAACGATTGGGAGCGCTTCGCACTCCAGCGGGAGCAAGCTCCCTCGCCACAGGGCCATCAGTCTTTCAGAGGGTTTTGACCGATGCCGGATTGATCATCCGCGCCAACCCAAGGTTCTTCAGCGCCAATTGCAGCGAGCTGTGGATAACTTGCGGGTTGTCGATGGTCATCAGCTCGGCCAGTAATTCCTTGGCCTTGCTCAGATTGATCTGACGCAGCATCCACTTCACCTTCGGCAAGTTGGTGGCGTTCATCGACAGGCTGTCGAAGCCCATCGCCATCAACAGCACCGCCGCCGCCGGGTCACCGGCCATCTCGCCGCAGATGCTCACAGGCTTGCCTTCGGCGTGGGCGTCACGCACGACGTTCTGCAACGCCTGGAGCACCGCCGGGTGCAGGTAGTCGTAAAGGTCGGCAACACGCGGGTTGTTGCGGTCCACCGCCAGCAGGTATTGAGTCAGGTCGTTGGAGCCGACCGACAGGAAGTCCACCTGCCGCGCCAGTTCCTTGGTCTGATAGACCGCCGCCGGAATCTCGATCATCACGCCAATCGGCGGCATTGGCACGTCGGTGCCTTCGTCGCGGACTTCGCCCCAGGCCCGATGAATCAGGTGCAGGGCTTCTTCGAGTTCGTGGGTGCCGGAGATCATCGGCAGCAGAATCCGCAGGTTGTTCAAGCCTTCGCTGGCCTTGAGCATGGCACGGGTCTGCACCAGGAAGATTTCCGGGTGGTCGAGGGTGACGCGAATGCCACGCCAGCCGAGGAACGGGTTGTCTTCCTTGATCGGGAAGTACGACAGCGATTTGTCGCCGCCGATGTCCAGGCTGCGCATGGTCACCGGTTGCGGGTGGAACGCGGCGAGTTGCTCGCGATAGATCGCCAACTGCTCCTTTTCGCTCGGGAACCTCTGGTTGATCATGAACGGCACTTCGGTGCGGTACAGACCGACACCTTCGGCACCACGCTTCTGCGCTCGCGCAACGTCCGCCAGCAGGCCGGTGTTGACCCACAGCGGCATGCGATGGCCATCGAGGGTCACGCATGGCAAGTCGCGCAGCGCGTCCAGCCCGAGGGCCAGTTGCTTTTCTTCCTCGACCACTTCGGCGAACTGCTTGCGCAGCACTTCGCTGGGGTTGGTGTAGACCTCGCCGTGGTAGCCGTCGACGATCATCTGGATGCCGTCGACCTTGGAATACGGCAGGTCGACCAGGCCCATCACCGTCGGGATGCCCATGGCTCGCGCCAGGATCGCCACGTGGGAGTTGCCGGAACCGAGTACCGACACAAGACCGACCAGCTTGCCTTCCGGCACCTCGCCGAGCATTGCCGGCGTCAGTTCTTCGCTGATCAGGATGGTGTTGTCGGGGTAGACCAGAGTCTGCTGACGTTCTTCCTGCAAGTAAGCGAGCAGACGGCGGCCAAGGTCCTTGACGTCCGAGGCGCGCTCACGAAGGTAGGCGTCGTCCATCAATTCGAAACGATTGACGTGTTCGGTGACCACCTGACGCAACGCGCCCTGGGCCCACTGGCCGGTCTTGATCACGGTGGTGATTTCGCTGCCCAGCGAAGCATCGTCGAGCATCATCAGGTAGACATCGAACAGCGCGCGCTCTTCCGGGCGCAGCTGATTCGCCAGCTTGGCGGACAAGGCACGCATGTCGGCGCGCACGCCTTCGATGGCGGTCTTGAACAGGCCGAGTTCGGCTTCGATGTCGGTGATGGTCTTGTCCGGCACCACGTCCAGATCGGCTGGCGGCAGCATGACCACTGCCGTACCGACCGCCGCACCCGGCGAACCCGGTACACCGACAAACTTGGCTTCCTGGATGCCTTTGCCCTGACGGCCCAGGCCACGGATCGAACCGGTGGCTTCGGCGTGGGCGATAACGCCGGCGAGCTGCGCGCTCATGGTCACGAGGAAGGCTTCTTCACCTTCATCGAACTGGCGGCGTTCTTTTTGCTGAATGACCAACACGCCGACGACGCGGCGGTGGTGAATGATCGGCGCCCCGAGGAAGGAGGCGTAGCGCTCTTCACCGGTCTCGGCGAAGTAACGGTAGCGCGGGTGATCCGCGGCGTTTTCGAGGTTAAGGGGTTCTTCACGCGTGCCGACCAGGCCAACCAGACCTTCGTTGGGTGCCATGCTGACTTTGCCGATCGAGCGCTTGTTCAAGCCCTCGGTGGCCATCAGCACGAAGCGGTTGGTCTCAGGGTCAAGCAGGTAGACCGAGCAGACCTGGCTGCCCATGGCCTCTTTGACGCGCAACACAATAATCCCCAACGCCGCCTTGAGATCCTTGGCGGAGTTAACTTCCTGGACGATCTTGCGCAGCGTATTGAGCATGGCTCGGGGTCGAACTCCGTCGTCAGTCGCGCGTTAAAAGGCGCGGGGCAAGCTCTTTGAGAGCGCGTCGATACACCTCGCGCTTGAATGTCACCACCTGGCCCAACGGATACCAATAACTGACCCAGCGCCAGCCATCGAATTCCGGTTTACCGGTCAAATCCATCCGCACCCGCTGCTCGTTGGAGATCAGGCGCAGGAGAAACCACTTCTGTTTCTGGCCGATGCACAGCGGTTGGCTGTGCGTCCTGACCAGACGTTGCGGCAAACGATAGCGCAACCAGCCCCGGGTGCAGGCGAGAATTTCAACATCTTCGCGCTCAAGACCCACTTCTTCGTTCAACTCGCGGTACAAGGCGTCTTCCGGCGTCTCCTGGGGGTTGATCCCGCCCTGTGGAAACTGCCAGGCATCTTGATTGATACGGCGAGCCCATAGCACCTGTCCGGCATCATTCGTGAGAATGATCCCGACATTGGGGCGGAAACCATCGGGGTCGATCACGGCAACAACCTCGCAAACGCATGTCGCCGCATTGTTCCACAAAGGTTGTGAAGGCAGCAACGAGCCGACCTACCTTATGTGCACTCTTGTGAAAAGTCCGTATTCTGGACGCCTTTCTACAGACTTTTCAGCGAGTAACTGCAATGCGGCTGGCTTTATTCGACTTGGACAACACGCTTTTGGGCGGCGACAGTGACCACGCCTGGGGCGATTACCTGTGCGAACGCGGCTTCCTCGACGCCGTCGCCTACAAGGCACGCAACGACGAGTTCTATCAGGACTACCTGGCCGGCAAGCTGGATAACGATGCCTATCTGAACTTCTGCCTGGAAGTCCTCGGCCGCACCGAGATGGCCACGCTGGATCAATGGCACCTGGATTACATGCGCGATTGCATTGAGCCGATCGTGCTGCCCAAGGCGATTGAATTGCTGGCAAAGCACCGAGAGGCTGGCGACAAACTGGTAATCATCACCGCCACCAACCGCTTCGTCACCGGGCCGATTGCCCAGCGCCTGGGGGTTGAAACCCTGATCGCCACGGAATGCGAGATGGTTGATGGCCGTTATACCGGGCGCAGCACCGATGTGCCTTGCTTCCGGGAAGGCAAGGTCACGCGGTTGAATCGTTGGCTGGAAGAGACCGGGTATTCGCTGGAAGACAGCTATTTCTACAGCGATTCGATGAATGATTTGCCGTTGCTGGAGCAAGTGGCGAATCCGGTGGCGGTTGATCCTGATCCGAATTTGCGGGCTGAGGCCATGAAGCGTGGCTGGCCGGTAATTTCGTTGCGCGATTGACATTGCTTTCGCGGGCAAGCCTGCTCCTACGGATCACCTAAACCCTGTAGGAGCGAGGCTTGCCCGCGAATGGGTCAACGCGGTCCAACGCCTTAAACAGGCTTGGCACCCATCAACCCGGCAATGGCGATAAAGCAGACAAAGCTGAACAGCGCGAGGGCGAAGGTGAACTTCCCGTTCCCTCCCGGCGCCTTGCGCAGCTTGTTAAGCCGCACCAGCAACCAGAACCACCCCAACGCCGCCAGGGTGTAAAGCACACTCGACGCCAGCAACCACGTCTGCCCCAACGGCCAGCCCACCAGATGCACCATCCACCAGCCGGTGAATGGCATGCTCAGCAACGCCAGGCCCATCAGCAGCCAAACGAACACCCGAGGCCTTTGCAGCGTGCGTGCCGCAGCAGTCGCATCGCCACGACGCCGCGTTTGCCAAACCCATATCCCCAAGCCCAGCGCACAGCCCAATAATATTGCCGTCGCCGCGGTGTGCGCCATTTTCAGGGCGGTTAACGTTTCCATTGTTCGATTTCCTTATGACCTGCCCATCAGCGTAGCCACTCAGCCAAGAAACAGCTTATAGGCCGGGTTGTCGCTTTCGTCCCAGTACGGGTAACCGATTTCTTCCAGTGCCGCCGGCACCAGATGACGTTCGTCGTGCGGCACTTGTAGACCCGCGACCACGCGGCCATCCGCAGCGCCATGGTTGCGGTAGTGGAACATCGAGATGTTCCAGCGCCCGCCGAGTTTGTTGAGGAAGTTGAACAGCGCGCCCGGACGTTCCGGGAATTCGAAACGCAGAATCACTTCATCGACCACGTGTGCCGCACGACCACCCACCATGTGGCGAATGTGCAGCTTGGCCAGTTCGTTATCGGTCAGGTCCAGCACCGGAAAACCCTGCTCGCCGAGGCTGGCGATCAGCGCACTGCGCGGGTCGGTTTCCGGGTGCGTCTGCACGCCAACGAAGATGTGCGCTTCGCTGCCAGTGTTGTAGCGGTAGTTGAATTCGGTGATCTGGCGCTTGCCGATGGCCTCGCAGAACGCCTTGAAACTGCCCGGTTTCTCGGGGATGGTCACGGCAATGATGGCTTCACGACCCTCGCCCAGCTCGGCGCGCTCGGCAACATGGCGTAGGCGGTCGAAGTTGACGTTGGCACCGGAATCGATGGCGACGAAGGTGTGCCCGGTGACACCGCGCTGCTCGACATACTTCTTGATCCCGGCCACGCCCAGGGCGCCGGCAGGTTCGGTGATCGAGCGGGTATCGTCGTAGATATCCTTGATCGCCGCGCAGATTTCGTCGGTGCTGACGGTGATGACTTCATCAACGTAGTCTTTGCAGATGTCGAACGTGTGCTGACCGATCTGCGCCACCGCGACGCCATCGGCGAACAAGCCCACGGTTGGCAGCACCACGCGCTCGCCGGCCGCCATGGCCGCTTGCAGGCAGTTGGAATCGTCTGGTTCGACGCCGATGATTTTGATTTCAGGGCGCAGGTATTTCACATACGCCGCGATCCCGGCGATCAACCCGCCGCCGCCCACCGGAACGAAGATCGCATCCAGACGCCCGGGGTGCTGGCGCAGAATTTCCATCGCCACGGTGCCCTGCCCGGCAATGGTATGGGGATCGTCGTAGGGGTGAATGTAGACGTAACCTTTTTCGTCGACCAGTTTCAGCGAGTAGGCCAGGGCTTCCGGGAACGAATCGCCATGAAGCACCACTTTGCCACCGCGCGAACGCACGCCTTCGACCTTGATTTCCGGGGTGGTCTTGGGCATGACGATGGTCGCCTTTACGCCCAGCACTTTCGCCGCCAGCGCCAGGCCCTGCGCGTGGTTGCCCGCCGAGGCGGTGACCACGCCGCGAGCGCGCTCCTCATCGCTGAGCTGGGTCAGCTTGTTGTAGGCGCCGCGAATCTTGAACGAGAACACCGGCTGCAAGTCTTCACGCTTGAGCCAGATAGCATTGCCCAGCCGCTCGGAGAGCTGGCGGGCCGTCTGCAATGGGGTTTCTACGGCAACGTCATAAACGCGCGAGGTGAGGATCTTTTTGACGTACTGTTCGAGCATCGGAAAGCATCACTGAGCGGGTTGGGCAGGGCCAAGGAGTCTAACCCGGCTTTCGGGCGGACGACCACACTAAACAGGTGGTTTTACCGTCCCCGGAAGGGATCATGAGCCTGTAGGAGCGAGGCTTGCCCGCGAAGAGGCCGTCACATCCAACATAAATGTTGGCGATAAGATCGCTTTCGCGGGCAAGCCTCGCTTCTACAGGTAACGGTCGTGGCCCGCCAATCGGGCAATGACCTTCCCCGGCGCGAAGCCTATAATGCCGGCCTTTCGTTCCCTCCTTCGGCACCTCGGAGCCCGCATGACCCAGGATCAACTCAAACAGGCAGTGGCTCAGGCCGCCGTCGACTTCATCCTCCCGAAACTCGACGACAAGAGCATCGTCGGGGTCGGCACCGGCTCCACCGCCAACTGCTTCATCGACGCCCTGGCCAAGCACAAAGGCGCGTTCGATGGTGCGGTCGCCAGCTCCGAAGCCACCGCCGCCCGCCTCAAGGGCCACGGCATTCCGGTGTATGAGTTGAATACGGTCAGCGACCTGGAGTTCTACGTCGACGGCGCCGATGAAAGCGACGAGCACCTGAACCTGATCAAGGGCGGCGGCGCGGCCCTGACCCGCGAGAAGATTGTCGCGGCCGTGGCCAAGACCTTCATCTGCATTGCCGACGCCAGCAAACTGGTGCCGGTGCTCGGCGCGTTCCCTCTGCCGGTCGAAGTGATCCCGATGGCCCGCAGCCATGTGGCCCGCGAGCTGGTGAAGCTCGGCGGCGACCCGGTCTACCGTGAAGGCGTGTTGACCGACAACGGAAACATCATCCTCGACGTGTTCAACATGCAGATCACCAACCCGGTGGAGCTGGAAACGCAGATCAACGCGATTGTGGGCGTGGTCACCAATGGCTTGTTCGCGGCGCGTCCGGCGGACTTGCTGCTGCTGGGCACCAGCGAAGGCGTGAAAACCCTCAAGGCCTGATAGTTCGCCGCCCCGTAGGAGCGAAGCTTGCTCGCGAAGAGGCCCTGACAGTCGACATAATATGTTGAATGTCAGGGCCTCTTCGCGAGCAAGCTTCGCTCCTACAATTGGTTTGCGGTGTTGGTTAGGGTTGCGGTGGTTTTTTGAAGACGTAGAACAGGTTCGGCTCGCTCACCAGGTACATCGTGCCGTCGTCATCCATGGCAATGCCTTCCGCTTGCGGCACGGTCTTTTGCAAGCCCTGGCGCCCTTTGCTCAGCGACATGGTGCTCAGCGGGCGCCCGTCCACATCCAGTTCCAGAATCAGCCGCGACTCGTCGGACAGCGCAAGCAAATGGCCGCTGCGCTCGTCGTATTGCAGGCTCGACAGGTCTCGCACGAACATCCCGGCATCGCGCTTGGGGTTGTTGACCACGTGCACCGCGTAGGATTTCTCCGGGTTGTAATGCGGGAAGCCCTGCACTTCGTAGATCAGCATCGGGTCGCGCTCCTTGGCGACAAACAGACGCTTGCCCACCGAATCGTAAGCCAGGCCTTCGAAACCCTTGTTGCCGCTCATGTGCACACCGAGGGTCATCTGCTCGGCATCCGCCGCGTCGAGAAACGTCGTGTCCTTCTCCAGATGAATCTTGATCAGTCGTTGCTGGCGTTCGTCGGTAATCACGTAAGTGTCGGCGCTGATGAACTCCACCGCCTCCGGGTCGCCGAAGCCAACCAGCGCAACGCGTCGAATGATCCGCCCGTCCAGCGACAGCTCGATCAACTCGGCGTTTTTGTTGGTGACGGTAAACAGGCTTTTGCGCACCGGATCGAAGGTCAGCGCCGACACATCGTCGTTCAGCCCGTCGATGACCCGGGCTTCGATGGCTACCCGGTATTGATCCAGACCAATGGACTCGCTGCTGAGCGGTTTCCAGAGGGTGTGCAGGTTGAACCAGGCGCGCTCGAACAGACGCATGTATTGGCCAACCGCAACCAGCGCAACCAGCGCAATGACTGTCAGGATCAAAATAAGGGGTTTGGGACGGGCAAGTCGGCGCATTCAGGCGAGCTCGGAAACAGAAACAGGCGGATGAAATATCACACCTGTATGAATTCAAGCTTAATGGCCAACGGCCTTGAACCACAACTTGCGAATTCGGGCGCCTATTTCTGCTTTTCGAAACGGTAGAACAGGTTGGGCTCACTCACCATGTAAAGCGTACCCGCCTCGTCCATGGTCACGCCTTCGGCCCGCGGAATGGTCTTCTTCAAGCCATTGAAGCCACCCAGCAAGGTCATGAAGCTGACCTGCTCGCCCTTCTCGTCCAGTTCCAGCAACAAGTGGGAATCGGCTGACAGCGCCAGGGTGTGGCCCGTTCGCGGGTCGATGGCCAGCCCCGACAGGTTGCGGATATCCAGTTCGTCATTGGCGAGCTTTTGCTTGTCGCCCTTGAGGGTCTGGCTGCCGTCGCTTTTCCAGCTGAACAGCGCCGGTGGGCGTTCCTCACCCAGCAGGATCTGCTGATTGCGCGGATCATAGACGATGGCTTCGAAGGCCTTGTTCTGGTCTTTCGAAGGGCCGAGGTCGTATTTCGGGAAGTTGGCGATGTTCAGTTCGCGAGTGTCGGCATCGACCTTGACGATGGAGAGCACGTGCTCACGCTCATCGACGATGGCCAGCAGACCGTTGCCCATTACGGTCAGGCCTTCCGGATTGCTCCAGCCCACCAGCGGCATTTTGCGCAAGACGTCGCCCTGCAAGGTCAGCTCAACGAGGAACGGGTTCTTGCCCATGACCGAAAACAGGGTTTTGGTGTGCGGGTTGTAGGCCAGGTCCGACGCCTCGTCCTTCTCCATCCCCGGTAGCAGCTTGGCGTCGATTACCGCACGGTAATCCGGCAGCCAGATACTTTCCTGACGCGCGGTCGGGCTTTCAAAACGCTCATGAAGCCAGAGCACACCGCGATCATCCCAATGCATCGCAAAGGCGAGGACATAAGCGGCGGCCGCCACCAGCAAAAGCCAGGAATACCAACGCATGACAAAGCGCGAGCGGCGGGCAGTTTTGACAGTGGGCAGCGGTCGGGTGGCCATTCAGGATGCGTTCCAGAAATTCAGGCTACGGGTAATAGCACAATTGGGACCGGCTCAGACGCCGGAATCCGCGGAATTATCCAGACTCGATGTGAAAAAAACGGGAAATGGCGGGAAAGCCCTGCGTGGGCAACAACAAAATTAATGTGGGAGCGAGCCTGCTCGCGATGAGGCCGTGTCAGACAACAGAGATGTTGAATGACAGACCGCTATCGCGAGCAGGCTCACTCCTACAGGGGTTTTGCGGTGTTCGGTTAGCGCACGCTGGTGGTGAAGCTGCTCGCGCCGGGCAATTCGATCACCAGCTCATCACCGACATTCAGCGGGCCGACGCCCACTGGCGTGCCGGTCAGGATCACGTCACCGGCCTGCAGAGAGAAGCAGCCGGCCATGTGCTGGATCATCGGCACGATCGGGTTGAGCATGGCGCTGCTATTGCCATCCTGGCGCACTTCGCCGTTGATGGTCAGGCGGATGCCAATGTCGGTCAGATCAGCGAACGTGCTGCCGGACACGAACGGAGCAATCACCGCCGCGCCGTCGAACGACTTGGCGATTTCCCAAGGCAGGCCCTTGGATTTCAGCTCGGCCTGCTTGTCACGCAGCGTCAGGTCCAGGGCCGGGGCGAAGCCGGAGATCGCATCGAGTACTTCTTCTCGGCTTGGCTTGGTCGACAGAGGCTTGCCGATCAGCACCGCGATTTCCGCTTCGTAATGCACTGAGCCACGCTCGGTCGGAATGCTGAAACCGCCGTCCAGCGGCACCACGCAACTGCCCGGCTTGATGAACAGCAGCGGTTCTGTAGGCACCGGGTTGTCCAGTTCCTTGGCGTGTTCGGCGTAGTTGCGGCCGATGCACACCACTTTCCCGAGCGGGAAGTGAATACGCGTGCCGTCGACATACTGGTGCTGATAGCTCATTACCGACTCCTGTTTCGTAGCGCTTAAATTCAAAAGTCAAACAGCGAAGATTTTGCCCGGGTTCATGATGCCGTTCGGGTCGAACACCGCCTTGACCGCTTTCATGTACTCGATCTCAACCGGCGAGCGGCTGTAGGTCAAGTAATCACGCTTGGTCATGCCCACGCCGTGTTCGGCGGAAATCGAGCCGTTGTACTTCTCGACGGTTTCGAACACCCACTTGTTGACGGTGGCGCACTTGGCGAAGAACTCGTCCTTGCTCAGGTTTTCCGGCTTGAGGATGTTCAAGTGCAGGTTGCCGTCGCCGATGTGGCCGAACCAGACGATTTCGAAATCCGGGTAGTGTTCGCCGACGATCGCGTCGATTTCCTTCAGGAACGCCGGGACTTTCGACACAGTGACCGAAATGTCGTTCTTGTACGGCGTCCAGTGGGAAATGGTCTCGGAGATGTATTCGCGCAGCTTCCACAGGTTCTGCAGCTGGGTTTCGCTCTGGCTCATCACGCCGTCCAGCACCCAGCCCTGCTCGACGCAGTGCTCGAAGGTTTCCAGGGCGTGGTTGGCCACTTCTTCGGTGGTCGCTTCGAATTCCAGCAAGGCGTAGAACGGGCAATCGGTTTCAAACGCCGCCGGCACGTCGCCGCGCGCCATGACCTTCGCCAGAGCCTTGTCGGAGAAGAATTCGAAGGCGGTCAGGTCGAGCTTGCTCTGGAAAGCGTGCAGCACCGGCATGATCGAGTCGAAATCGGTGGTGCCGAGGACCATCGCGGTGAGGTTTTTCGGCGCACGGTCCAGGCGCATGGTCGCTTCGACGACAAAACCGAGGGTGCCTTCGGCGCCGATGAACAGCTGACGCAGGTCGTAACCAGTGGCGTTCTTGATCAGGTCTTTATTCAGCTCCAGCAGATCGCCCTTGCCGGTGACGACTTTCATGCCGGCTACCCAGTTACGGGTCATGCCATAGCGAATCACCTTGATCCCGCCGGCATTGGTGCCGATATTGCCGCCAATCTGGCTCGAACCCGCAGATGCGAAATCCACCGGGTAGTACAGGCCTTTTTCTTCGGCGACGTTCTGCAAATGCTCGGTGACTACGCCTGGCTGGCAGACCGCAGTACGGTCGGTCATGTTCACGTCGAGGATCTGGTTCATATAGTCGAACGAGACAACCACTTCACCATTGGCCGCTACCGCTGCGGCGGAAAGCCCGGTTCGACCGCCCGACGGCACCAGCGCCACCTTGCGTTCGTTGGCCCAACGGACAATGGCCTGGACCTGCTCGGTGGTCTTGGGAAACACGATGGCCGTCGGGGCCGGGGCGAAATGCTTGGTCCAATCCTTACCGTAAGCATTCAGGGAGTCGGCATCGGTCAGCACCTTGCCAGGCTCAACCAGGGTCTTCAGCTCTTCAATCAGGGCAGGATTGGTCATCGACAGAACTCTCGAACAATTCATGGTCATCCTGAGAACGCTTCACGTCGCAGGAATGAGTGTTTAGCGGGGTGCGTATGCTAGCATACCGACCCCGCAGGGTAGTGCCCAACGGCTATTCTGCGGTAACGGCCTTCTTGCCGTTCGGGTCAGCATCTGTTGACCATTTCCTGCCATTTTTCTCCGGGATACAGGTTTACGCAGATGAGCAAGACTTCTCTCGATAAGAGCAAGATCAAGTTCCTTCTTCTCGAAGGCGTCCACCAATCGGCTGTCGACGTTCTCAAGTCGGCGGGCTACACCAGCATCGAGTACCTCACAGGTTCTCTGCCGGAAGCCCAGCTGAAGGAAAAGATCGCTGATGCGCACTTCATCGGCATTCGCTCCCGCACTCAACTGACCGAAGAGATCTTCGATCACGCGAAGAAGCTCGTGGCTGTAGGGTGTTTCTGCATCGGCACCAACCAGGTTGACCTGAACGCTGCCCGCGAACGCGGCATCGCGGTGTTCAACGCGCCGTACTCCAACACTCGCTCCGTAGCCGAGCTGGTGCTGGCCGAAGCGATCCTGTTGCTGCGCGGCATTCCTGAGAAAAACGCTTCCTGCCACCGTGGCGGCTGGATCAAGAGCGCGGCCAACTCCTTCGAGATCCGCGGCAAGAAACTCGGCATCGTCGGCTACGGCTCGATCGGCACTCAATTGTCGGTCCTGGCGGAAGGCCTGGGTATGCAGGTGTACTTCTACGACACCGTGACCAAGCTGCCATTGGGCAACGCCACTCAGGTCGGCAACCTGACCGAGCTGCTGGGCATGTCCGACATCGTCACCCTGCACGTTCCGGAAACCGCTGCGACCCAGTGGATGATCGGCGAGAAGGAAATCCGCGCCATCAAGAAAGGCGGCATCCTGATCAACGCGGCTCGCGGCACCGTGGTCGAACTGGACGCCCTGGCGGACGCGATCAAGGACAAGCACCTGATCGGCGCGGCCATCGACGTATTCCCGGTGGAGCCACGCTCCAACGACGAAGAGTTCGAAAGCCCGCTGCGCGGCCTGGACAACGTGATCCTGACCCCGCACATCGGCGGTTCCACCGCTGAAGCGCAAGCCAACATCGGTCTGGAAGTGGCAGAGAAACTGGTCAAGTACAGCGACAACGGTACCTCGGTATCGTCCGTGAACTTCCCGGAAGTGGCCCTGCCGGCCCACCCTGGCAAGCACCGCCTGCTGCACATCCACGAGAACATTCCGGGCGTGATGAGCGAGATCAACAAGGTCTTCGCCGAAAACGGCATCAACATCTCCGGTCAGTTCCTGCAGACCAACGAGAAAGTCGGCTACGTGGTGATCGACGTCGACGCCGAGTATTCGGACCTGGCGCAAGAGAAGCTGCAGCACATCAACGGCACCATTCGTTGCCGCGTGTTGTTCTGACAGCGACTTGAGTGACAAAAAAAGGAGCCCCTCGGGGCTCCTTTTTCATGTGCGCTATGCTGTCATTTAACGTTGACGGTGATCTCCTTCGACACGATTGGCGGGTCGAAGGCCATATGGTTCATGTCGCCCAACTCCAACTGCAAGGTGTGCTTGCCAGGTGTCAGCGTCAGCTCGGTTTCTGTCTGCGCCTTGCCGAAATGAACGTGATTGGCATCTGCCGGGATTACCGCCCCTGCAGCCACGACATTCTTGGCATCAATCAGCAAATGGTGGTGGCCGGTGTTCTTTGTGGTATCGCCGGCTGGCGCCAGCGCAACATTCTCGACAGCGAATTTAACCTTGAACGTTTGCGGGACAGTCCCACCATCTTCAGGAGAAACGATGGACACTTCGGCACCCTTGGGGGCCGGTGTTGCAGCACTGGCCAGCACCGAAACGCCCATCAATAGGCCAGCCAATGCTGCTCGTGACATAAACGTTTTCATTCTCTTCTCCAGTTTTTCCGTAAAATCCGCGTGGCCGAGACAACTTCACGGCCATTCGTTGTCGAAGGACCTCGACAACCATAGCAAAGCGAGCCTGAACCAGCGCATCGCGATAATGAATTCAAAGGAGTGACCATGCGTTTTTTGCCTGGCCTGATCTGCCTGCTACCCCTTCTGAGCCCTTTGGCTCATGCCGAACTGATTGACGATGTAAACGACCGTGGCGAATTGCGCATTGCTCTTGAGGCTGATACACCGCCCTTCAACTTCAAGGACGACGGCAAACTCACCGGCTTCGAAGTCGAATTGGGCCAACTGTTGGCCCGCGAACTGGATGTGCGCGCCGACTTTGTCGTGACCGATTCCAGCGATCTGCTGCCTGGTGTTGAAACTGGCAAATACGACATCGCCATCAACCACATAGCAATGACCCCGGAACTGAAGGATCGTTTCGACTTCACCGAACCTTACCTTCACACCAATGCGCAATTGATCGCGCAGAACGAAGAGCCGCGTTCGATCCTGTTGGTGCAGTCGCTGACGGAAGAAAAGCCGAAAACCGCCCCGGCAGTGGACCTGGCGATTCCGTTTCAGAAGGGTAATCCGGCGTTTCACGCCAGCCTGGAGAACGCGTTGCAACGGATCAAGGCGGATGGGCGTCTGGAGGCGCTGGAGCAGAAGTGGTTTGGGGCAGATACGAGTGAGGCGCCGAAACCCTGATCCCGGACTGACGACCAACCCTGTAGGAGTGAGCCTGCTCGCGATGAGGCCATGCCAGTCAACGGTGATGTTGAATGTTAGGCCGCTATCGCGAGCAGGCTCACTCCTACAGGGGGGATGTGCGGGGGGTTAGTCTTGCGCTGTCAATGCAGCGGACGCGTCAGCCAGCTCCAGCTCACTGAAAACCTGCACGCCATGACGCTTGAGCAACGCCGCCGTCACGCCTTCGCCGCTGACCTTCACGCCGCTGAAGCTCCCGTCATACGTCAGAAGATTCCCACACGACGGGCTATTAGCCTTCAGCACAGCGATCCTGATGCCGTGCTTTCGCACCAACTCCAACGCCTGATAAGCCCCCGAGAGAAACTCGGCACTGACGTCCTCACCCTCGCTGGTGATGACAGAGGCGTGGCCATCCAGCACTTCGCCACCCTGCCCGCCCGGAATTTCCGCTGCGGCCCTGGGTGTTGGCAACCCACCGGCCACCTCCGGGCACAACGGCACCACCCGACCTTCATCGAGCCATTGTTGAAGCTGATCGAACGGCCCGCTCGCCCCGCCGTCGTATCGGACGCGGTGGCCCAGCAGGCAGCGGCTTACCAGAATTTTCTGCATGATCAGAATGGCTCGTTACCACGACGCCGAAACCACCCCGTCAATGACAGTCGATCCCGGGTCGCGGGCAGGACTTCGTGAGGCACCTCGCCCGACAGAAACACCACCAGGCATCCGCCAGTGGGCACCACGTCGTGTTCGACACCTTCCTCCAGGTACATGCGCAACTGGCCGCCGTGCTCGGGCAGCCAAGCGTCATTGAGGTAGATCACCGCCGAGACCATGCGCCGGTCGTCATCCCGAAAACGATCGACATGCTTGAGGTAAAACGCACCGGGCGGGTACAGGGCGAAATGGCTTTCGAAATCTTCCAGGCCCAGGTACAACCCGCGATTCATCGCCTCGCGCAGGCTGTCCATCAAGCTCAGGTAACTGTCGCACGCCAACGCCTGGCCGGGCTCGATCCACTGGATATGGTCACCGCGGATCCCCTCGCGAATCTCCGACGTCGGCCCGCGCCCCACGGCCGCCGGGGCCAGTTCGCCCTCGGCTGCACGTTTACGGCACTCAGCCGCCAGTTCCCGGGTCAGACCCAGAGGCAGGAAAATATTCTGCTGCGACCAGCCGCGCTCGGCCAGGTCGTCGACGATTCGTAACAGCAGCGGGTGATCAGAGGATATGGGCATGGCGCGCATAGTATTCCTGTGCTTGCAAATCCGACAGAGCCGCGCAGCGGAGGATTTGTCGGATTACTGATACGAATTCTCGACAAGTACGAAAGCCGCACGGAGAATAGTCGCCTGCTGACAGGAGTCCCTATGCGCCGTTTGCTTTTTTCACTGCTGATGCTCTGTGTGTTGCCCGCTTGGGCAGACGGCCACGACCAGTTGTACAAGGTCGCCGGTTGGCCAGATCAGCGCGCGCATTTTAACGACGCCCTCTCAGCCGCTCAGCAGCGCTACCAGAACAGCCTGCCACCGGCGGTGTTTCAAGCCTTGGTGAACAACAGCAATCAACGTTTCGCCCCCCAGGCCGTGGACCAGCGCGCCGAGGCGCAATTGCGCAAAAGCCTCGCCGATCCGAAACCTGCACTGACCTTCTTTCAATCGCCCCTGGGCAAGAAAATCGTCGCCGCCGAACTGCTGGCGACCCGTCGCGATCAGCTGGCGAAAAACGCCAAGGGTCTTCCGAAGATTCAGGCCAGTGACAGCCGCCTGCTGATCATCGGCCACCTGGCCCAGGCCCTGCCCGCTCGCGAGGCCGGCGCGGAAGTCAGCCTGGCGATCGCCGGCGTCGCGGCCGACAGCCTGAGTTCGATGATCCCCGGTTTACTCGGTGGCGGTCAGGCGCAAGGGATGCTGAACGGACAGCGCCAGCGTTTGATGGATCAGATTGGTACCGATCTGAACAACACGCTGTTGTATGTCTATCGCGACTTGTCGGATGAAGAGCTGGAAGAGTTCGCCACGTTTGCCGAGTCCACAGAGGGCAAGGCGTATTACCAGGCGGCGTTGGCGGCGATTCGGGCGGGGTTGGCGGTGGGGCAGGATACGTCGAACCTCAGTCAGTAATCTTCAGCGCCTTTGAGATTGCCTTCGCGGGCAAGCCTCGCTCCTACACCTACAGATAACCGCATACCCCTGTAGGAGCGAGGCTTGCCCGCGAAGAGGCCCTAACGGTCACTAAAGATTCCGGCCCTTGATCCGCTTGCTCAAAAACCCGAAATACTCCTCCCGCATCGCCAGAGTCTCATTCGCCAAATGATGCCGCGCCTCCGGCAGCATCAATACCTGCGGCCGATCAAACTTGGCCTTCAACACCTCAAGGTTATGCTCCCAATCCACCGTCATGTCCGCCTGACCCTGCACAATCAGCGGTCGCCGTGGACTGTTCGGTGCCGCCTCGATGCGCTTGATCCACCGCGCCAACGCACCGACCCAAGCCGTTGGCAGTCGCAGCGGTTGCAACGGATCGGCTTGCAGGAACGGCAAGAAATCAGGGTCGTTGGAGTTCTCGCTAAAGCGCCGGGCAATAGCTTTCACGAAAGGCTTGAGCAGGTAATAACTGAGCTGCGACCAGCCCCAGGCGCGCGGCCGAACCAGCGGTGACAGCAAAATCACCTGACCTTGGGCCGGACTGTTCGCGCCCTGGTTGAGCACATGATCGATCACGATCGCGCCGCCGGTACTCTGCCCGCACAAGTGCCACGGCTGTGGAAGGTCGAGCGTCTGCGCCTCGGCAAACAACCCTTGCAGCGTGTGCTGATACTCGGCGAAATCCTTGATGCTCGCCCGCTCGCCGCTGGACAGACCATGCCCCGGCAAGTCGCAGGCAATCACCGCGAAGCCCTGATCCAGCGCCCACTCGATCACATGTCGGTAGAGCCCGGTGTGGTCGTAGAAGCCGTGGAACAGAAATAGCGTCGCCTCCGCTCGCTCAGGCCACCAGACCTGGCAGACCACTTCATAGCCATCGACCTCGAAACGCCCCAACCCGCTGCGCTGCGTTCGGCCCGGAAAATCCAGGCCGTAAAACCGCTGATAGGCCAGCGCCTCCACCGAAAGCGGCTGCCACTCGGCCAGTGGCCGCAGGCTGGCGCGCAAATGATCGGGGTCGAAAGTGGCAGACATGAGCTATTCCAGAGCACTAAACAGACTTTATAGGCCTGCGATATTCATCTGTCGCGGCAAGCATGGCAAGCTAGCCGACCTTCGAGGATTGAAACCATGCGTCCGGCTTTGCGCACCACACTGCTTGCCAGCCTGCTCGCCCTCGTGTGTGCCGGCGTCTTGTGGGCGGCCTATGACTGGTTTCAGGGGCGATACTTGCGCGCCTTCAGTTCGCACACCGCAGTATTTTCCGGCGATCCGCTGCGCCTGCCCGACGAACTCGCCGGCCCCGGCGCCATCCGCCTGGTGCATTTCTGGGACCCGGCTTGCCCGTGCAATGTCGGCAACCAACAACACCTGACCGAACTGGTCGAGCAGTATGTACCGCAGGGCGTGGAGTTTTACGCGGTACAAAAACCCGGCAGCCACGGTCAGTTGCCCAGCACCTTGAGCGGCCTCAAAACCATCACCGTTCTCCCGGGTTCCGAACAGATCCCCGCCAGCCCGGCGGTGGCGATCTGGGACCGCAGCGGCAAACTGGCGTATTTCGGCCCGTACAGCGAAGGCCTGACCTGCAATTCGAACAACAGCTTTATCGAGCCCATCCTGCAAGCACTCAGCGAAGGTCGTACCGTGGGCGCCACCCATACGCTGGCGGTCGGGTGCTACTGCCCTTGGCCGGAGGAAGTGAAGTAAGGCAATCCTGACTATTCCAGGACCGCGATGCCCGGCACAGGAGGTCTGTGCTACATGTTTGCAGCCCGCACGGGCGGCAATCCCGAAGAACAAGGAGTCACCATGAAACGCGTCCTGACCGTACTGGTATTGCTGATCGTCACGCTCGTCATCGGCGTCGGCGGGTACGTGTACATCAAGCAGCCAACGCGCCAGGGCCAGGTGGAGTTGCAGCATCTTCAGGGCTCGGTGACCGTGCGTTACGACGAGCGCGGCGTGCCGCACATCCGCGCCGAAAACGAAACCGACCTCTACCGCACCCTTGGCTATGTGCAGGCCCAGGACCGGTTGTTCCAGATGGAAGCCATGCGTCGCCTCGCCCGGGGTGAGCTGGCTGAAATCCTCGGACCGAAACTGGTCGACACCGACAAACTGTTCCGCAGCTTGCGCATCCGCGAACGCGCCGAAAGCTATGTAGCCGCACTGGATCGTCAGTCACCGGCATGGAAGGCGCTGGAAGCCTATCTGGATGGCATCAACCAGTATCAGGATACTCACGCGGCGCCCATGGAGTTCGACGTGTTGGGCATCCACAAGCGCCCTTTCACCGCCGAAGACAGCATCAGCGTCGCCGGTTACATGGCGTACAGTTTTGCCGCCGCGTTTCGCACCGAACCTTTACTGACGTTTGTGCGCGATCAATTGGGCGCCGAGTACCTGAACGTTTTTGAACTCGACTGGCAGCCCAAAGGCGTGCTGGCCAAAACACGCTCCACGCCCGGACCCGCCCTCGCCGCCGGTGACTGGAAAGACCTGAACGCCCTCGCCCGCCTGAGCGAACAGGCCCTGGCCGACAACGGCCTGCCGCAATTCGAAGGCAGCAACGCCTGGGTGATTGCCGGCAACCACAGTAAAAGCGGCAAGCCGCTGCTGGCCGGTGACCCGCACATTCGCTTCTCGGTGCCGTCGGTATGGTACGAGGCGCAACTGTCGGCGCCGGGCTTCGAACTGTACGGCCATCATCAGGCACTGGTGCCGTTTGCCTTTCTCGG
This sequence comes from Pseudomonas sp. LBUM1669, assembly GCF_059695705.1. Lineage (NCBI taxonomy): Bacteria > Pseudomonadati > Pseudomonadota > Gammaproteobacteria > Pseudomonadales > Pseudomonadaceae > Pseudomonas > Pseudomonas sp. LBUM1669. The sequence goes on from NZ_CP166784.1 coordinate 6,050,674, forward strand.
CCACAACCTGGATTTCGGCTGGAGCCTGACGATGTTCCAGAACGACGACCTCGACCTGATCACCGAGAAGGTCAACCCGGACAACCCGAACCAGGTCTGGTATCGCGGCAAATGGGTCGACATGGTCAACACCGAGCAACAGATCGCGGTGAAGGGCCAGGCGCCGGTCACCCTGACTCTGCGCCAGTCGCCCCACGGCCCGATCATCAACGATGCACTCGGCACCGCTGCTGGCAAGACGCCGGTGGCCATGTGGTGGGCGTTCCTGGAAACGCCGAACCCGATCCTCGACGGTTTCTATCAGCTCAATCGCGCCGACACCCTGGCCAAGGCTCGCGCCGCAGCAGCGAAGATTCAGGCGCCGGGGTTGAATATCGTTTACGCCAACGCCAAGGGTGACATCGGCTGGTGGGCCTCGGCGCTGCTGCCCAAGCGTGCCGCCGGGGTCAAACCCGGATTCATCCTCGACGGCAGTAGCAATCAGGCGGACAAGGAAGGTTTCTACCCGTTCAGCGCCAACCCGCAGGAAGAGAACCCGACACGCGGCTACATCGTCTCGGCCAACTTCCAGCCCGTGTCGCCGACCGGCATGGAGATTCCCGGTTACTACAACCTCGCCGATCGCGGCCAGCAACTCAATCGTCAGCTCAGCGACAAGAGCGTGAAATGGGATAACGAGGCCAACCAGAAGCTGCAACTGGGCACCACCACCGCCTACGGCCCGCGTCTGTTGGCGCCGCTGTTGCCGGTACTGCGTGAAGTGGTGAGCGATCCCGCCGAACTCAAACTGGTCGAGCAACTGGCGCAATGGAAAGGCGATTACCCGCTGGACTCCACCAGCGCCACGCTGTTCAACCAGTTCCTGTTCAACCTGGCCGACGCGACGATGCACGATGAGCTGGGGAATGATTTTTTCGAAACCCTGCTCTCGACCCGAGTGATCGACGCTGCGCTACCCCGCCTGGCTGCGACAGCCGATTCGCCGTGGTGGGATAACCGCAACACTCTCGGCAAGGAAACCCGCGCCGACACGGTCAAGGTGGCCTGGCAAGCGAGCATCGCCCATCTCAAGAGCACTCTAGGCGCCGACTTCGCGCACTGGCAGTGGGGCAAGGCTCACACCCTGACCCATGGTCATCCATTGGGCGTGCAGAAGCCGCTGGACCGGATCTTCAATGTCGGCCCGTTCGCGGCGCCTGGCACCCATGAAGTACCGAACAATCTCTCGGCCAAAATCGGCCCGGCGCCGTGGCCGGTGACTTATGGACCGTCGACCCGGCGTCTGGTGGACTTTGCCGACCCGGCCCACAGCCTGACTATCAACCCGGTCGGCCAGAGCGGCGTGCCGTTCGACAGCCACTACGACGACCAGGCTGAGGCGTATGTCGAAGGGATTTACTACCAGGCGCATTTCAGTGACGAAGAAGTCACGGCCAATACGCGCAGTACGTTGAAGTTCTTGCCGGCGCGGGCTGCGCCGTAGATTTTTGTTGCCTGGGCTGACGCCTTCGCGGGCAAGCCTCGCTCCTACAGAGTATGCAGTCATCTGTAGGAGCGAGGCTTGCCCGCGAAGAGGCCCGCAAAAACACCGCATATTCATGGCTCAAACCATCGCCGCAAAATTCAGCCTGAACTGCTGCGGCGTCACCCCCAGCCTGCGGTTGAACACCGTGCGCATATGCTGGGCGTCGCGAAACCCGCACTGATACGCCACCGTCTTGAGCGGCGAGTGAGTGCTTTCAAGCAGCACCCGCGCCGCGTCCACCCTCGCCCGCTCGACGAATTCCGCCGGGGTGATTTTCGCTTCCTTGGCGAACACCCGGGAGAAGTTGCGGGCGCTCATGTTGGCCGCATTCGCCAGATCGGCAATGGTCAGGTCACCGGTGAGGTTGGCCAGCACGTAAAGCTGCGCCAGCGCCACCGCCGACGTCGGCTCGGCGTGGGGCGTGAGGAACGGGCTGAACTGCGATTGCCCGCCCGAGCGTTGGGTGAACACCACCAGCCGCTTGGCCACGCTCAACGCCACTTGCGGTCCGTGGTCCCGGGCCAACAGGTACAACGACAAATCAATCCCCGCCGTGACGCCGGCCGATGTGAAGAGTTCGCCGTCCTGCACGTACAGGCGATCAGCATCGACCTGAGTGGAGGGGCACAACGTCGCCAACGCCGCGGCATCGTCCCAGTGAGTGGTGACGGTTCGCCCCTCAAGCAAGCCGGCCCGGGCCAGCATGAACGCGCCGTTGCAGATCGAGCCAAACCGTTGCGCCCGCGCACAGGCATCGCGTAACCAGGCATCGAAGGCCGCGCCAAACTCCAGGAACGGCAACTGCGGCCCGCCGGCCACCAGCAACAAGTCATAGGCTTCCAGCGCTTCGCTGAAATGCCGATGGGCATTGAGCGACAAACCGTTGGAGCACGCCATCATTCCGCGTTCGACGCCGATGACCTCCAAGCGGTAATGGTCTTGCGGTTCGAGGAAACGATTGGCTTCGCAAAACACATCCATGGGACCGGTGACGTCCAGCGACTGGACGCCGGCGAACACCACGATGGCAACGGTTTTACTCATGGTTGGATTGCCTCTACGGGTCACACTTACCTGTGGCGAGGGAGCTTGCTCCCGCTGGAGTGCGCAGCACTCCCATTCCTGTCACCACTGTTTGCCTGGTGTAATTGAGTTGCAGGTTTTGGGGCCGCTTCGCAGCCCAGCGGGAGCAAGCTCCCTCGCCACAAAAGCGTATTCGCCGGTACCAAACTTAGCCAATCCGGGCGCAACAAGCGAGGTTGGCGCGATTTGCATGCTCATTGGCCGGGATCGCAGCCATGGATCGATTGTCCGCTCCGGGAGGCGGGAACAGACTTGTTCCATCAGCGCCGCCACGGCGTTCCCCACGAGGAAAGCACCATGAGCAGCATCATTGCCGGCATCAAAATCCCCGACAGCGCCTTGGCCAAGGCCACCACTGAATACATTCGCGACGCCGAGTCCGACTTGCTTTACCACCACTCGCGCCGGGTGTTTCTGTTCGGCGCCCTGAGCGGTGAGCGCAAGCAGTTGGCCTACGATCCGGAAATGCTCTACGTCGGCGCCATGTTCCATGACCTGGGCCTGGTGGAAGGTCATCGCACGGACAACGAGCGCTTCGAAGTCGATAGCGCCAACGCAGCCAAAGCGTTCCTCAAGCCTTATGGTTTGTCGGATGGCGATATCGAGCAGGTGTGGCTGTCGATCGCCCTGCACACCACGCCGGGCGTGCCGCAACACTTGCGGCCTAACGTGGCATTGGTCACGGCCGGTGTGGAAATGGATGTGCTGGGTATCGATTACGCCGCGTTTCCCACCGTGCAGCGGGAAGCGGTGGTGCATGCGCATCCACGGGGCGAGGGGTTCAAGGAATGCATCCTGTGTGCGTTCGCCAATGGCTTCAAACACAAACCGGACACCACGTTCGGCACGGTAAACGCGGATGTGCTGGTGGACAGCGAGCCGGGGTTCAAGCCGATGAACTTCGTCGAGATCATCCGCAAATCTCCTTGGGTTTCTTAAAACAACTGTGGGAGCGGGCTTGCTCGCGAAGAGGCCGTGTCAGTCGATGGAGATATCGACTGACAGACCCGCTTTCGCGAGCAAGTCGAATCGTCGCACCGCCGCTCCCACATGGGATTCGGGTTGACCACAGAGTTGTGATCAACCCGTCAAGCTCAAGCCGCTTCCGGCGCCTGGGCGCGACGCACATCCGGTTGTTTCCAGGAGTCGGCAGCACTTTCTTCGATCGCCTGCTGAATCGCACGCTTGCGCGCTTCTTCGGCACGGCGGCTGAAGAACCAGACCAGGAAGGTCATCAGCGAAACCGCCAGCAGAATCAGGCTGGCCACGGCGTTGATCTCGGGTTTGACCCCCAGACGCACCGCCGAGAACACTTCCATCGGCAGGGTCGTCGAACCCGGACCGGACACGAAGCTCGCCAGCACCAGGTCATCCAGGGACAGGGCAAACGACATCATGCCGCCGGCACCCAGCGATGGCGCGATCATCGGAATGGTGATCAGGAAAAACACCTTCCACGGCCGCGCACCGAGGTCCATGGCCGCTTCTTCGATGGACAAGTCCAGCTCACGCAAGCGCGCCGACACCACCACCGCCACATACGCCGCACAGAACGTGGTGTGAGCGATCCAGATGGTGACGATGCCGCGTTCCTGCGGCCAACCGATCATCTGCGCCATGGCCACGAACAGTAGCAACAGCGACAGACCGGTGATCACTTCGGGCATCACCAGCGGCGCGGTGACCAGGCCACCGAACAACGTGCGTCCCTTGAAGTGGGTGATCCGAGTCAGGACGAACGCCGCCAACGTACCCAGCGCCACCGCCGCCACCGCCGTGTAGCAGGCGATTTCCAGCGAGCGCACCACCGAGCCCATCAGTTGCGTGTTATCCATCAAGCCGACGTACCACTTTATCGACCAGCCCCCCCATACCGTCACCAGTTTGGAGGCGTTGAACGAGTAGATCACCAGGATCAGCATCGGCGCGTAGATGAACAGCAAGCCCGCGATCAGCATGAAACTCGAGAAACGGAAGCGCTTCATTCTTTACCCTCCATTTCTTTGGCCTGACTACGGTTGAACAGGATGATTGGCACAATCAGGATCAGCAGCATGACCACCGCCAGCGCAGAGGCCACCGGCCAGTCACGGTTGTTGAAGAACTCTTGCCAGAGCACTTTACCGATCATCAGGGTTTCCGGACCGCCGAGCAGTTCCGGGATCACGAACTCGCCCACCACCGGAATGAACACCAGCATGCAACCGGCGACAATGCCGTTCTTGGACAATGGAATAGTGATCTTCCAGAAGCTGTTGAACGTGCTCGAACCCAGGTCCGATGCGGCTTCCAGCAAACTGTTGTCGTGCTTCACCAGGTTGGCGTAGAGCGGCAGGATCATGAATGGCAGGTACGAATACACCACGCCGATGTACACGGCGAGGTTGGTGTTGAGGATCTGCAGCGGTTCGTCGATCCAGCCCATGGTCATCAGGAAACCGTTGAGCAAGCCGTTGTTGCTGAGGATGCCCATCCACGCGTAGACGCGGATCAGGATCGCGGTCCAGGTCGGCATCATGATCAGCAGCACCAACACCGTTTGCATCTCTTTACGGGCACTGGCGATGGCATAGGCCATCGGGTAGCCGATCAGCAAACAGAGGATGGTGCTGATCAGCGCCATCTTCAACGAACCGAGGTAAGCGGCGATGTACAACTCGTCGCCGGCCAGCATCGCGTAGTTGCCGAGGTTGAGCAGCACCTGCAGCTTCTGGTCAACGAAATTGTAGATCTCGGTGTACGGCGGAATGGCTACGTCGGCTTCAGCGAAGCTGATCTTCAGGACGATGAAGAACGGCAGCATGAAGAACAGGAACAGCCAGATGAACGGAACCCCGATGACCAGCTGGCGGCCACCGGGAATTATTCGATTGAGGCGGCGTTTGAATTTGCGCATGTTCATGAGCGAAGTACCACGCCGCTGTCGTCTTCCCAGTACACGTAGACCTGATCACCCCAAGTTGGGCGCTGGCCGCGGCGCTCGGCGTTGGCGACGAACGACTGGACGATCTTGCCGCTCGGCAGCTCGACGTAGAACACCGAGTGACCGCCGAGGTAGGCGATGTCGTGCACCTTGCCGCTGGACCAGTTGTATTCGCAGGTCGGCATGGTCGGGGTCACCAGCAGTTTTTCCGGACGGATCGCGTAGGTCACGGATTTGTCCTGCACCGAGGTGCTGATGCCGTGGCCCACGTAGATCTTCCGGTCGAGATCCTTGCAGGTGATGATCGCGTGGCCTTCGGCGTCGTCGATCACTTCACCGTCGAAGATGTTGACGTTGCCGATGAACTCGCAGACCAGGCGGCTGGTCGGGGTTTCGTAGATGTCGATCGGGCTGCCGATCTGGGCGATCCAGCCCAGGTGCATGATCGCGATGCGCTCGGCCATGGTCATGGCCTCTTCCTGGTCGTGGGTCACCATGACGCAGGTTACGCCGACGCGCTCGATGATCTCCACCAGCTCCAGCTGCATTTGCGAACGCAGCTTCTTGTCCAGCGCACCCATCGGTTCGTCGAGCAGCAACAGCTTCGGCCGCTTGGCGAGAGAACGCGCCAGGGCCACACGTTGACGCTGACCGCCAGACAACTGATGCGGCTTGCGCTTGGCGTACTGGCTCATCTGTACCAGCTTGAGCATATCGGCTACGCGAGCATCGATTTCCGCGCCGGAAAGCTTGTCCTGCTTGAGGCCGAACGCGATGTTCTGCGCCACGGTCATGTGCGGGAACAACGCATAGGACTGGAACATCATGTTGATCGGCCGCTCGTACGGCGGCATGTCAGTGATGTCTACGCCATCGAGGAAAATGCGCCCCTCCGTGGGCCGTTCGAAGCCTGCGAGCATGCGCAGCAACGTGGACTTGCCCGATCCCGAACCGCCGAGCAGAGCGAAAATCTCGCCTTTCTTGATTTCCAGGGACACATCGTCCACGGCAATCGTCTCGTCGAACTTCTTCGTGACCCGGTCGATTTTGACCAGCACCTGTTTAGGTGTCTGGTCGCCCTCGAGGGCTTTCTTATAGGCGCCGGAGGCAACTGCCATTTACGAAACTCCCAGAAAAAAAGAGTGCAGTTCGCTCAAGGTGAGCCAACCTTGGATAGTTTGAGCCTTGAAGCTATTTACCCGACTTGACCTTGGTCCAGCTGCGGGTCATCAAACGTTGAATGTTTGGTGGTAACTCGACCGACACGTAGGTCTTGTCGAGGACGGCTTGCGGTGGATAAACCGACTCGTCGGTGCGAATGGACTGCTCCATCAATTTGTCCGAGCCAGGGTTGGGGTTCGCATAGCCAACAGAATCACTGACCTGTGCGATCACCTCGGGTTTCAACAAATAGTTGATAAAGGCGTGGGCTTCTTTGACGTTGGCCGCATCCTTGGGGATCGCCAGCATGTCGAACCAGAGCGCGCCGCCCTCTTTCGGAATCGAGTAGGCGATGTTCATGCCCTTGCCGGCTTCTTCCGCGCGGGCCTTGGCCTGAAACATGTCACCGGAAAAACCGATGGCAATGCAGATGTCGCCGTTGGCGAGGTCCGCGATGTATTTGGAGGAGTGGAAGTACGTCACGTAAGGGCGCACCGCCAGCAACTTGGCTTCGGCCTTTTTGTAATCTTCGGGGTTGGTGCTGTTGGCGTTGAGGCCCATGTAGTTGAGGACGGTGGGCATCATTTCATCGGCGGAATCGAGGAACGCCACGCCGCAAGCGTGCAGCTTCTTGATGTTCTCAGGTTCGAATACCGCGCTCCAGGAATCGATCTTGTCGACGCCCAGCACCGCCTTGATCTTGTCGACGTTGTAACCGATGCCGTTGGTGCCCCACAGGTAAGGCACGGCGTATTGGTTACCCGGATCGTTTTGCTCAAGACGCTTGAGCAGTACCGGATCGAGGTTGGAGTAATTGGTCAGTAGCTTCTTGTCGAGCTTCTGGAAAGCGCCCGCCTTGATCTGCTTGCCCAGGAAGTGGTTGGACGGCACGACCACGTCGTAACCGGTACGCCCGGCCAGCAACTTGCCTTCCAGGGTTTCGTTAGAGTCGAAGACGTCGTAGACCGGTTTGATGCCGGTCTCTTTCTGGAAGTCGGCCAGGGTGGTCGCACCGATGTAGTCCGACCAGTTATAAATATGCACAGTGCCGGCGGCCTGGACACTGACAGCGAGTGTCAGCCCGGCGCCGACCAGCATGGCATTGCGCAACAAAGAAAAAATAGGCAAGTGGAGGTCCTCTAAAATTAGTTGGGCCCAAGTTGCCCCGCGTTACATGACAGTCATGGCTGCCCAGCAACAAAACCGGCGCGCAACTTACCCTCGAAAAACCGTTCCAGCAAACTTTATGAAGATCTGTAGCAGCTGCCGCAGGCTGCGTTCAGCTGCGGAGCAGTTGTGCTGTTGAAAAAGCGGAGGCCCTTCGGACCTCAACGCAGCCTTCGGCAGCTGCTACAGGGTTTTACTTATTTACCCGATTTAATTTTGGTCCAGCTGCGCGTCATGATCCGCTGGGTCGCGGCCGGCAAGTCGGCAATCGCGTACAGCTTGGCCAACACGTCTGCCGGCGGGTAGATACCTGGATCGCTGGTGATTTCTTTATCAACCAAAGCGGTGGCGGCTGCGTTACCGTTCGGGAAACGTACGGCGTTGGTGATTTCGGCCATGATTTCCGGCTTCTGCAGGAAGGTCATGAACTTGTAGGCGCCTTCGACGTTTTCGGCATCTTTAGGGATGGCGACCATGTCGTAGAAGCTGCCGGCACCTTCTTTCGGAATGTTGTAGCTGACTTTCACCTTGTCACCGGCTTCAGCCGCGCGGGACTTGGCCTGGTAGATGTCACCCGAGTAACCCACGGCCACGCAGATGTTGCCGTTGGCCAGGTCGGAGATGTACTTGGACGAGTGGAAGTAGCCCACCGAAGGACGAATCTTCAGGAACAGTGCTTCGGCTTCGGCCAGTTGTTTTTTGTCCTGGCTGTCGGTTGGATAGCCCAGGTAGTGCAACGCCACCGGAATCATCTCGGTTGGCGAATCGAGGAAACTGATACCGCACGACTTCAACTTGGCGGCGTTTTCAGGTTTGAACAGCAGGTCCCAGGAATTGGTTGGCGCATCGGCACCCAGTGCAGCCTTGACCTTCTCGGCGTTGAAGCCGATGCCGATCGAACCCCACATGTACGGGAAAGCGTGTTCGTTGCCCGGGTCGCTCACCGATACCGCTTTGAGCAGGTCGGTGTTCAGGTTTTTCCAGTTAGGCAGCTTGGACTTGTCCAGCTTCTGGTAAACGCCGGCCTTGATCTGCTTGGCCAGGAAGTTGTTCGACGGCACGACGATGTCGTAACCGGACTTGCCTGCCAGCAACTTGGCTTCCAGGGTTTCGTTACTGTCGAATACGTCGTAGACAACCTTGATGCCGGACTCGGTTTCGAACTTCTTGATGGTGTCCGGTGCGATGTAGTCGGACCAGTTATAGACGTGCAACACCTTGTCGTCCGCCTGAACCGCACCCGCCATTATGCCCATCAGGGACAGGGCGAGGAGTGTCTTGCCAGCAAGCTTTTTTCCTAATGCCTTCATGCGTAATGCTCCAAATTTTTTCTTTTTTGAACCACTTTGTTCAGCGGCCGAACCCGGACAACTGGAACCGCGGCTAGTCTGGCAAGATCCGAGGCGGTCTTTCAAGGAAAGGCCTCCCTTTAGAACTGCTCTGAGCGAAAGTTTCATGACTCCCGCCCAGAGCCTAGCACTTAGCCCTGCAACGCACTCAGGGTCAGGTCCAGGCACTTGCGTGCCTTGGTTACCAGCTCATCGATTTCAGCCTTGGTAATCACCAGCGGCGGAGCAATGATCATGGTGTCCCCCACGGCACGCATGATCAGGCCGTTTTCGAAGCAGAACGTGCGGCAGATCATGCCGACGCCCTTGCCTTCGTAACGCTTGCGAGTGGCCTTGTCCTGAACCAGCTCAATGGCCCCCAACAGACCGACCCCACGCACTTCCCCCACCAACGGGTGATCGTTCAGTTCCCGTAGACGCTTTTGCAAATAGGGTGCCGTTTCCGCATGAACGCGCTCGATAATTTTTTCTTCGCGCAGGATGCGGATGTTTTCCAGTGCCACCGCCGCGGCCACCGGGTGCCCGGAATAGGTGAAACCGTGGTTGAAATCGCCACCTTCGTTGAGCACCGCGACCACTTCGTCACGCACGATCAGACCACCCATCGGGATGTAGCCGGAGGTCAGGCCTTTGGCGATGGTCATCATGTCGGGCTTGAGGTCGTAGAAATCGGAACCGAACCACTCACCGGTGCGGCCGAAACCACAGATCACTTCGTCTGCCACGAACAGAATGTCGTACTTGGCGAGGATTTCCTTGATGCGCGGCCAGTAGGTCTCTGGCGGAATGATCACGCCGCCGGCGCCCTGGATCGGCTCGGCAATAAAGGCACCGACGTTGTCCACGCCGATTTCCAGAATCTTTTCTTCCAGCTGATTGGCCGCCCATACACCGAACTCTTCCGGTGTCATGTCGCCGCCTTCAGCGAACCAGTACGGCTGGGCGATGTGGACGATGCCCGGGATCGGCAAGTCGCCTTGTTCGTGCATGTAGGTCATGCCACCCAGGCTCGCGCCGGCCACGGTGGAACCGTGATAGCCGTTCTTGCGGCTGATGATGACTTTCTTCTTCGGCTGGCCCTTGATCGCCCAATAGTGGCGGACCATCCGCAGCATGGTGTCGTTGCCTTCGGACCCGGAACCGGTGAAGAACACGTGGTTCATGCCTTGCGGCGCGATGTCGGCGATGGCCTTGGCCAGTTCCAGCACCGGCGGGTGAGCGGTCTGGAAGAACAGGTTGTAGTAAGGCAGTTCGCGCATTTGTTTGCTGGCGGCATCGGCCAGTTCATCGCGACCGTAGCCAATCGCAACGCACCACAGGCCGGCCATGCCGTCGAGGATCTTGTTGCCTTCGCTGTCCCAGAGGTAAACACCCTTGGCGCTGGTGATGATCCGCGGGCCTTTCTCTTTCAGCTGTTTGAAGTCGCTGAATGGGGCCAAGTGGTGATCGTTGCTCAGGGCTTGCCATTCACGGGTTTGCGGGTTGTTGCTGGTCATTCGAATTCTCCTAAGATTTCGGTAAAGGGCGCCGCCAAGTGCAGCGACGCCCGGCGCATCAGACGGCGAAGAGCAGGAATTCCCGCTCCCACGAACTGATGACGCGCTTGAAGTTTTCATGCTCGGCCCGCTTGACCGCGACGTAGCCAGTGATGAATTTCTTGCCCAGGTATTTCTCGACGGTCGCGCTGTTTTCCATGCGTTCCAGCGCGTCTTCGATGGTCAGTGGCAGGCGCAGGTTGCGGCGTTCATAGCCACGGCCCACCACCGGCGCACTCGGGTTCAAGCCTTCGACCATGCCGATGTAACCGCAGAGCAGGCTCGCGGCAATCGCCAGGTACGGGTTGGCGTCGGCGCCCGGCAGGCGGTTTTCCACCCGACGGTTTTGCGGCCCGGCATCCGGAACCCGCAGGCCCACAGTGCGGTTCTCTTCGCCCCACTCCACGTTCACCGGCGCCGAGGTGTCCGGCAGGAAGCGGCGGAACGAGTTGACGTTGGGTGCGAACAGCGGCAACAACTCGGGGATAAGCTTCTGCAAACCACCGATGTGGTGCAGGAACAATTGGCTCATGCTCCCGTCTTCATTGGAGAAAACGTTCTTGCCGGTTTCGATGTCGATGATGCTCTGGTGCAAGTGCATCGCACTGCCCGGCTCGCCGGTCATGGGCTTGGCCATGAAGGTGGCCGCCACGTCGTGCTTGAGCGCAGCTTCGCGCATAGTGCGTTTGAAGATCAGGATCTGGTCGGCCAGGGACAGGGCATCGCCGTGACGGAAGTTGATTTCCATCTGCGCCGTGCCGTCCTCGTGGATCAACGTGTCGAGGTCCAGTTCCTGCAATTCGCACCAGTCGTAGACGTCCTCAAACAGCGGATCGAATTCGTTTGCCGCCTCAATGGAGAACGACTGACGACCGATTTCCGGGCGCCCGGAACGGCCAATCGGCGGTTGCAGCGGGTAGTCAGGGTCGTCACTGCGTTTGGTCAGGTAAAACTCCATTTCCGGCGCCACGATCGGCTGCCAGCCTTTGTCGGCATAGAGTTTCAGGACCTTTTTAAGCACATTGCGCGGCGACAGCTCGATCGGGTTGCCCTGCTTGTCGTAAGTGTCGTGGATCACCTGGGCGGTCGGCTCAATGGACCAAGGCACCAGGTAAACCGCGTTCTGGTCGGGGCGGCAGATCATGTCGATGTCGGCCGGGTCAAGCAGTTCGTAATAGATGTCGTCTTCGACATAGTCGCCGGTCACGGTCTGCAACAGAACGCTCTCGGGCAGGCGCATGCCTTTTTCGGCAATGAACTTGTTGGTCGGCGAAATCTTACCCCGGGTGATCCCGGTCAAGTCGGCGATCATGCATTCGACTTCTGTGATCTTGTGGTCTTTCAACCAATCGGTGAGCTGGTCGAGGTTGTTACTCATAAATGCCTCTTAGGCTGAGTTTCCTGACTCTAATAAGTCAGGCGTTGTTTGACGCATGGGCGTCGCGTGATACAGATTGCCACTGCAATAGCCGCGCACAACTACCCACTCGGGTAATGGCGTGGGTCAGCGATAGCGTAGTTGCGCGTGCAGAATCATGAGCAGAAGCCGACGCGTTGGTCGGGCCGACTGGATAAAACGGTTCTATATTGGAAAGAGAGCCAGTAAAGAGAATGTCGTGCAGACCGTCCAGAATATCGGACGGCGCCAGCAGGTTCGCCGGGGAAGGAAGAGTCGACGGCACGCCGTTGGCAACGCTTGCCTTGGCGTGGACGCAACGATCGCCACTGATGTGATAAGCATGCAGACCGATCTGCCTTGAGCAGATGGCGACGCCGATTAACGGCAGGCGAGACATGAAGCACCCCGGTATTATTGCTGTTATGGGTTTGAATCGAGCTTAGCCTTGTTCATTTTTTTACACAACACCCCCGTAAAAAATACAACACGGCCCGCTCAAGCTCGCGGGCGCCAAAGCGCTCAAAGGCATAAAAACGCCCCAAACTGCCTCAAAAAAGCCCTACGAGCGCTTTTTTAGGGCAAAAAAGGCCTCGCTTGACTTCGGCATCCCGTTCGGGTTGACTGAAACCCGAAGAGATCAATGATTGATATTTTTAACAACAAAGGTGTTGCATCATGTCGGTACCCCCGCGTGCCGTTCAGCTTAACGAAGCGAACGCGTTCCTTAAGGAACATCCTGAGGTTCTGTACGTTGACCTTCTGATTGCGGATATGAATGGTGTGGTGCGCGGCAAGCGCATTGAACGCACCAGCCTCCACAAGGTTTACGAGAAAGGCATCAACCTGCCGGCCTCTCTATTTGCTCTGGATATCAATGGCTCGACGGTGGAAAGCACCGGCCTGGGTCTGGACATCGGCGATGCTGACCGAATCTGCTATCCAATCCCTGACACCCTGTGCAATGAACCCTGGCAGAAGCGCCCTACCGCGCAACTGTTGATGACCATGCACGAACTCGAAGGCCAGCCGTTCTTTGCCGACCCGCGAGAAGTGCTGGCCAATGTGGTTCGCAAGTTCGACGAGATGGGCCTGACCATCTGCGCCGCGTTCGAACTGGAGTTCTACCTGATCGACCAGGAGAACGTGAACGGTCGTCCGCAACCGCCGCGCTCGCCGGTGTCCGGCAAACGCCCGCATTCGACTCAGGTGTACCTGATCGACGACCTCGACGAATACGTCGACTGCCTCCAGGACATTCTGGAAGGTGCGAAAGAGCAAGGCATCCCTGCCGACGCGATCGTCAAGGAAAGTGCCCCGGCGCAGTTCGAAGTGAACCTGCACCACGTAGCCGACCCGATCAAGGCTTGCGACTACGCAGTCCTGCTCAAGCGTCTGATCAAGAACATCGCCTACGACCATGAGATGGATACCACCTTCATGGCCAAGCCTTACCCGGGCCAGGCGGGCAACGGTCTGCACGTACACATTTCGATTCTTGATAAAGATGGCAAAAACATTTTTGCCAGCGAGGATCCCGAGCAGAACGCCGCACTGCGTCACGCGATCGGCGGTGTGCTCGAGACCCTACCGGCGCAGATGGCTTTCCTCTGCCCGAACGTCAACTCCTACCGTCGTTTCGGCGCACAGTTCTACGTGCCGAACTCGCCGTGCTGGGGCCTGGACAACCGCACCGTAGCGATCCGCGTTCCAACCGGTGCCGCAGATGCCGTGCGCATCGAACACCGTGTGGCCGGTGCCGACGCCAACCCGTACCTGCTGATGGCTTCGGTCCTGGCAGGCGTGCACCACGGTTTGACCAACAAGATCGAGCCCGGCGCACCCGTGGAAGGCAACTCCTACGAGCAGAACGAGCAGAGCCTGCCGAACAACCTGCGTGATGCATTGCGCGAGCTGGACGACAGCGAAGTCATGGCCAAGTACATCGATCCGAAATACATCGATATCTTTGTGGCTTGTAAGGAAAGCGAGCTGGAGGAGTTTGAACACTCCATCTCTGACCTTGAGTACAACTGGTACCTGCATACCGTGTAAGCGGTTGCAGTAAAAAGCAAACGCCGCAGGCTGTTAAAAGCCTGCGGCGTTTTTTTATGGCTGAACACCAAACCCTGTGGCGAGGGAGCTTGCTCCCGCTGGGTCGCGAAGCGACCCCAAACCGGTCAATGCGGCGTGCCTGACAGAACCGCATTTCGGATTAAAGGGAGTCCTTCGGCCTCCAGCGGGAGCAAGCTCCCTCGCCACAGGGACTGTAGGCACCACAGGGGAGATGGCACATCTGGCTGCTCTGCGTACAATGCCCCCTGCCCCGCAGGAGACTCCAATGACGCGCACCGCCACCATTCGCAAACCCCGCGCCCGCAGCCAGGCCCGGATCGATTCGATACTCGATGCCGCCCGCACGCTGCTGGCGGCCGAAGGTGTGGCCAGCCTGTCGATCTACAGCGTCGCCGAACGCGCGGAGATCCCGCCCTCTTCCGTCTACCATTTCTTCGCCAGCGTCCCGGCCCTGCTCGAAGCCTTGACGGCCGACGTCCACGCCGCGTTCCGCGCCTGCCTGCAAGCACCTATCGACCACCATGCCCTCAGCGGCTGGCGCGACCTGTCGCGAATCGTGGAGCAGCGCATGCTCGACATCTATGGCGAAGATGCCGCTGCCCGCCAACTGATCCTCGCCCAGCACGGCCTGACCGAAGTCACCCAGGCCGACCGTCAGCACGACATCGAACTGGGCGACCTGATGCACAAGCTGTTCGATCATCACTTCGAGTTGCCGAAGTTGCCGACCGATGTCGATGTGTTTGCGCTGGCGATGGAGCTCGGCGACCGCGTTTATGCGCGCTCGGTGCAGCAACATGGGCAGATCACCCCGCGCATGGCCGAGGAAGGGATGCGGGTGTTTGATGCTTATTTGGGCCTTTATCTGCCGCCCTACCTGCCGAAGCGCGCCGTTTCAGCCTGATCTCTGTGGCGGCTGCGATGGCCTCATCGCGAGCAGGCTCGCTCCCACATTGGATCTTCGTCGAACACAGCATTTGTGTACCGCACAATTCCCTGCTCGCGATGGCAGCACCGCCGCATTCACTGATTCACACGCATAAAAAACCCCGAAGGGCTCACGTCCTCCGGGGCTGGTCACAGTGCATACCCTTACAGCTTGGCGATCGACACCTCGGTGGATTTCACAAACGCGATCACTTCGCTGCCAACCACCAGTTCCAGTTCTTTCACTGAACGCGTGGTGATCACCGAAGTAACGATGCCGGAGGCGGTCTGTACGTCGATTTCCGACAGTACGTCGCCCAATACAATTTCCTTGATCGAGCCTTTGAACTGGTTACGAACGTTGATGGCTTTGATAGTCATGATGTTGATTCCTGTCATTGGATAAGGCGGGTTATTGCGCCCAACGCAGTTGCGTAGGCAAGGGTGAAACAGGTTCCGGTTCCGGCGGTTCGCCGGGCAGCGCCAGCACGCGATTGAGGACTTCGGTTTCCAGCGCCGCCAGCCGATGGGAGCCACGGACCCGAGGGCGTGGCAGCTCAACGTGCAGGTCGAGGCCGACTTCGCCCTCTTCGATCAGGATCACCCGATCGGCAATCGCCACCGCTTCGCTGACGTCGTGAGTCACCAGCAACACGGTGAAGCCGTGCTTCTGCCAGAGCCGTTCGATCAGTTGCTGCATTTCGATTCGGGTCAGGGCATCCAGCGCGCCCAAGGGTTCGTCGAGCAGCAGCAAGCGCGGTTGATGAATCAGCGCACGGGCCAGGGCCACGCGTTGCTTCTGGCCACCGGACAATGCGGCGGGCCACTCATTGGCGCGATCCGCCAGGCCGACCGATTCCAAGGCTTCCAGCGCTTGAGGCCGCCAGTTGCCCTTGAGCCCGAGGCCGACGTTGTCGATGACCTTCTTCCACGGCAGCAAACGCGCTTCCTGGAACATCAGTCGGGTGTCTTCCCGCGCATCGCTCAGCGGCGCGGAGCCTGCGAGCAATTCACCACCGGTGGGTTTGTCGAGACCGGCGAGCAACCGCAGCAAGGTACTTTTGCCACAACCGCTACGACCGACCACGGCAACAAACTGACCCGCCGGGATGTGCAGATCGATCTCACGCAGCACTTGCCGCGAGCCAAAGGTTTTTTGCAGTTTGCGCACCACCAGCGGAATTCCGCGCAGCAGGCGTGGAGGTTGTTGAGCGGTCATGCGGCACCTCCTTTGGCAACCTGATACGCCGGATGCCAGCGCAACCAGACACGTTCAAGTCCACGGGCCGCGAGGTCGGCAAGCTTGCCCAGCACGGCGTACATCAGGATCGCCAGCACCACCACGTCGGTCTGCAGGAACTCCCGGGCATTCATGGCCAGGTAGCCGATGCCAGAGCTGGCGGAAATGGTTTCCGCCACGATCAGCGTCAGCCACATGAAGCCCAACGCGAAACGCACACCCACCAGAATCGAAGGCAGCGCACCCGGCAGAATCACCTGGCGAAACAGGCTGAAACCGGACAAGCCATAACTGCGCGACATTTCCACCAACGCCGGATCGACGTTGCGGATGCCGTGATAGGTGTTGAGGTAGATCGGGAACAATGTGCCCAACGCCACCAGGAAAATCTTCGCTGACTCATCGATGCCGAACCACAGGATCACCAGCGGAATCAGCGCCAGGTGCGGCACGTTGCGGATCATCTGCACCGAACTGTCGAGCAGGCGCTCGCCCCACTTCGACAGACCGGTGATGAAACCCAAGGCCAGACCGATGCCGCCGCCAATGGTGAAGCCCAAGGCTGCACGCCAGCCGCTGATCGCCAGGTGCGTCCAGATTTCACCGCTGCGCACCAGGCTCACGCCGGCCTCGATCACGGCGATCGGCGCCGGCAGAATCCGTGTCGACAACCAGCCCGCCGACACCGACAACTGCCACACCGCCAGCAGCAACACCGGCAACGCCCAAGGCGCGAGGTTATGGATAATTCTCTTCATGGCGCGCCTCAGCTCTGGGACGCGGCTTTGGGAAGAATGTCGTTGGCGACCATCTCACCGAACGGGCTGACGTAATTGGCGCCCTGGGGCAGCTCCGGACGTTCGATGTCGAGGTGCGGGAACAACAATTCCGCAACTCGGTACGACTCTTCCAGGTGTGGATAACCGGAGAAGATGAAGGTATCGATGCCCAGGTCCGCGTATTCCTTCACGCGGGCAGCCACGGTCGGTCCGTCGCCCACCAACGCCGTACCGGCACCGCCACGCACCAGGCCGACACCGGCCCACAGGTTGGGGCTGACTTCGAGGTTGTCGCGGCTTCCGCCGTGCAGCGCGGCCATGCGTTGCTGGCCGACCGAATCGAAGCGCGCCAGCGAAGCCTGGGCACGGGCGATGGTTTCGTCGTCCAGATGAGAAATCAGCCGATCCGCCGCTTGCCAGGCTTCGGCGGTGGTTTCGCGGACGATCACATGTAATCGAATGCCGAAACGCACAGTGCGACCGAGCTTCGCGGCTTTGGCGCGCACTTGTTCAATCTTCTCGGCAACGGCTTCCGGTGGTTCGCCCCAGGTCAGGACCATTTCCACCTGCTCGGCCGCGAGGTCTTGCGCCGCTTCCGACGAGCCCCCGAAGTACAGCGGCGGACGCGGTTGCTGGATCGGTGGATAGAGCAACTTGGCGCCTTTCACGCTGATGTGCTGGCCGTCGTAATCAACGGTTTCGCCCTCCAGCACGCGACGCCAGATGCGGGTGAATTCCACCGAGGCTTGATAGCGCTCTTCGTGGCTGAGGAACAAACCGTCGCCGGCCAATTCTTCTGGATCACCGCCGGTCACCAGATTGAACAGCGCACGGCCGCCGGATAAGCGATCCAGGGTCGCTGCCTGACGCGCGGCCACCGTCGGGGAAATGATCCCGGGGCGCAGCGCGACAAGGAACTTCAAGCGCTGGGTCACCGGGATCAGCGACGCCGCCACCAGCCACGAGTCTTCGCAGGAGCGACCGGTGGGAATCAACACCCCGCCGAAGCCCAGGCGATCCGCCGCTTGGGCGATTTGTTGCAGGTATCCGTGGTCGACGGCGCGGGCGCCTTCGGCGGTGCCAAGGTAATGGCCGTCGCCGTGGGTAGGCAGGAACCAGAAAATATTGAGGCTCATGGAGTGGTCTCCTTGGGGAATCGGATTACTGCGCTTTGGCAAGGGCGGCCGGTGGCGTCCAGATCACGTCTTTGATGCTCAACTGTTTCGGAATCAGCTTGAGCTGGTAGAAGCTGTCGGCGATTTTCTGTTGGGCGGCGACCACTTCAGGCGTGAGGAACAGGGCGCCGTAGCCCTGGCGTTTCACCGAAGTCAGGGTGATGTCCGCCGGCAGGCCGAGCAGTGGCGAAACCTGCTTGGTCACGTCTTCGGGATTGGCTTTGGACCACTCGCCGACAGCGCGCACTTCTTCCACGAGGGTCTTGATCACCTCAGGATTCTTCTGCGCATATGGCTTGGTCGCGAGGTAGAACTGGTGGTTGTCGACGATGCCCTGGCCATCGCGCAGGGTGCGCGCTTGCAGTTGCTGTTCGGCGGCAGCCTGGTACGGGTCCCAGATCACCCAGGCATCGACGCTGCCACGTTCGAACGCAGCGCGGGCATCGGCCGGCGGCAGGAATACTGTCTGGATGTCAGTGTATTTGAGGCCGGCGTCTTCCAGTGCGCGGACCAGCAAGTAATGGACGTTGGAGCCTTTGTTCAGTACGACTTTCTTGCCCTTGAGGTCCTGCACCGATTTGATCGGCGAGTCCTTCGGCACCAGGATCGCTTCGCTGTGAGGCGCAGGCGGTTCGTAGGCGACGTAGAGCAAATCGGCGCCGGCCGCTTGAGCGAATACCGGCGGGGTTTCGCCGGTGACGCCGAAGTCGATCGAGCCGACGTTCAAGCCTTCGAGCAGCTGCGGGCCGCCGGGGAACTCAGTCCATTGCACGTCCACGCCTTGGGCGGCGAGGCGTTTTTCGAGGGTGCCTTTGGCTTTGAGCAGCACCAAAGTGCCGTACTTCTGATAACCGATCCGAAGCGTCTCGGCCTGAGCTTGAGTAATGGCGCCGAAGGTGACAGCCGCTGCAAACAGAGCGACCAGACCACGACGCAAAATGACAGTGCGCATGGCGCTCTCCTTTTTTGCGGTTGGGTTTTGGCTGCACCTGCTTGGCCGTTGGCGGCTGAGTAAGGTGGAGTGAAGCAAATTCGGATGAGACTTAAATGCTCCAGCGAGCACTCAACAAACGTTCGTTCAACAGGTTCGGATCGAGCGGCTTCGGCCGTCGGGCCATGGCGCTGAAAAACAATTCCAGCGATTCAGTCAGTCGTTGTTCCAGCTCTGGCGCCAACTGCGCCTGGACGCTGCCTTCGCCGTAAGCGATCTGGCTGTCCACGGCAAAAATCCCGTGGAGCATTTCCTGGGCTTTGAACGCCGACAGCACAGGCTTGAGCGCGTAATCCACCGCCAGCATGTGGGCGATACTGCCGCCGGTAGCCATGGGCAAAACCACTTTGTGGTCCAACGCACGCTCGGGCAGCAGGTCCAGCACGGTTTTCAGTGCGCCGGAGAACGACGCCTTGTAGACCGGGGTGGCGATCAACAGGCCGTCGGCATTTTCAATCTGTTGCAGCAGGTCGATCACCTTCGGGCTGTCGAAGCGTGCATGCAGCAAGTCTTCGGCCGGGAAGTCCCGCACCTGGTAACTCACTACTTCCACACCTTGCGCTTGCAACCAGCGTTGGGAGCGCTCCAGCAGCACCCCGGAACGGGAGCGTTGGCTGGGACTGCCACCGAGTGAGACGACCAGCATTCAGGCGATTCCTTGAACGGTGTTGGCGATTCGCGGATTGCGATCTCGCTGTGATGGAGGTGACCTTAACAGGCGATTTTTATATCCATAAATCATATTTATTCATTTGGTTATGCATTTTGGAGATATAAGAAAACGCTTCTTACGGGCGAAAAAAAAGGCCGTCGAAACGGCCTGAAATCCCCTGCTTTATGGAATTTGCATCGCTCTCCTGTAGTAGCGAGGCTTGCCCGCGAAGGCGAGGTCACAGCCACTATCATTGTTGGATGTGATGGCCTCTTCGCGGGCAAGCCTCGCTCCTACAGGGAACAGTTTTTACTCAACGGTTGGGTTGCGGCGTCAGGCGCAGGTACGGTTTCACCGCGCGATAACCCTTGGGAAAGCGCTTCTTGATTTCGTCTTCATCCTTGAGCGACGGCACGATCACCACTTCATCGCCGTCCTGCCAGTTGGCCGGGGTGGCCACCTTGTAGTTGTCGGTGAGTTGCAGCGAGTCGATCACTCGCAGGATCTCGTGGAAATTACGCCCGGTGCTCGCCGGGTACGTGATGGTCAGCCTGACCTTTTTGTTCGGGTCGATCACAAACAGCGAGCGCACGGTCAGCGTGTCATTGGCGTTCGGGTGGATCAGGTCATAGAGGTCCGAGACCTTGCGGTCCGCGTCGGCCAGGATCGGGAAGTTGACGAGGGTGTTCTGGGTTTCATTGATGTCCTCGATCCACTTGTGGTGCGAGTCCACCGGGTCCACGGACAGGGCGATGGCTTTCACACCGCGACGGGCGAATTCATCCTTCAGCTTTGCGGTGAAGCCCAGTTCGGTGGTGCACACCGGCGTGAAGTCTGCCGGATGGGAAAACAGCACGCCCCAGCTATCGCCCAGCCATTCGTGGAAACGGAGGGTGCCGGCGCTGGAATCCTGTTCGAAGTCGGGGGCGATATCGCCCAGTCTGAGGCTCATGGTGCTGCTCCTGGTGAGTGCTTGTCGGGCTCAACTGTGCCTGTGTTCCTTATGGTTTAAAAAGAATAAATATCGATTTATTTAGATCATAAGTGAATATTAAATATCTATTCACTGGACCTACGCGAGCATCAGGGGCGAACATCGCCCACAAGGTTCGAGAAGGCCTTGAGTTGTTGCACAGAGGGAGTTTTCACGGCGGGATTACGGGGGTGACCCCGCCTTGAAAACGCAAAAGCCCCGCCCGGCGAGATGCCGGGCGGGGCTTTTTTTCAGCGGTTACGCGAGCGCTATTACAACAGCGGGATCGAGTAGCTGAGGATCAGGCGGTTTTCGTCCTGGGAGCGAACGCCCGGGATGTTGGTGCGCCACGTAGCGTTTTTCCACATGAAACCAACGTTTTTCAACGGGCCTTCCGGTACGACGTAACCGACAGTCAGGTCGCGCTCCCACTCGGAAGCGTTGTTGGCCACTTGTGCGCCACGGGTGCCAACGGTATCGATGTCATCACCACGCAGGTAAACCATGCCCGCGGTCAGGCCTGGAACGCCGACTTTGGCGAAGTCAAACGAGTAGCGTGCTTGCCAGGTGCGTTCGCCGGCACGGCCGAACTTCTGGATTTGCATGTCGGTGATGGTGTAGTTCGACGAACCGTCGCCCTGGTTCAGCCAAGGGAAGTCGCTGCTGCCGTTGCTAACCTGATAACCGCCACCGAAGGTGTGACCGGCAACGGTGTACAGGAACAGGCCGCTGTACAGATTGTTGTCGACCTTGCCTTTGCCGCTAGGCACGCCGCTGTAGTTACCGTTGCTGAAGTAAGCAGCGGTGTTGGCGTTGGCGCCGTCGTCCGAGCTGTTGAAATAACGCAGGTCAGATTTCAGAACGCCCGGGCCGATAGCCCAGTTGTGAACCAGACCCAGGAAGTGCTGCTTGTAGAAATCTTCCAGGTTGCCGTAGTAGTACTGGGCAGTCAGGTCTTTGGTGATTTTGTAGTCACCACCGGCATAGATGAACTTGTTGCTGTTGGCGATACGAGGGTTTGCACCACCGATCGACAGTTGCTCGTTGTTGCTGGAGTTACGACCTTTCACGTGCTCGATCTGACCACCGACCAGAGTCAGGTCCTTGATCTCGCCGGAAGTGATCTGGCCACCCTGCCAGGTTTGTGGCAGCAGACGACCGTCGTTGGTGACGATTACCGGGTTTTTCGGCTGCAGAGTACCCAGCTTCAATTCAGTCTGGGAGATCTTGGCTTTGGCGGTCAGGCCCAGGCTGGAGAAGTTATCAACCGCTTCACCGTTCGACTTGCTTGGGAACACAGTGCCGCCGTAAGCCGCGCCGTTTGCCGCACCATTGGTGCCGCCGCCCGAATCCAGACGCACGCCCAGCAGGCCGATAGCGTCAACGCCAAAGCCCACAGTGCCTTGGGTGTAACCGGAGATGAAACGCAGATCGAAGCCTTGGCCCCATTCTTCGTTTTTGTTCGCGCCCGGACCATCACGGTTATCGGTGTTGATATAGAAGTTACGCAGCCCCAAAGTAGCTTTGCTGTCTTCGATGAAACCGGCGGCGCCTGCCTGCTGCGCCAAAACCCCGACGGCCACAGCCAGGGCCAAGGTGGACTTGTTCATTTGTTTCGCTCCTATCGTTTCTAATACTTGTGTTCCTGGCCCTGGGTCGAATGCCCTGGATCCTAAGACGCGCAATTTTTGCCGAACTCTCTAGCCCGGTCTTTTTGGCCGCGCAGGATACATCTTCATAAAGCCAAAAAGAATTTTGTAATACTTTTTCATAGCGATTCGGAATATGCCTGCGCAGCACAGATCCGAGGTATCGGCTACAAATTCGATTCCTGAACCTGTTCTTCTAACGGGTGATTTATTTTGCTTAACGCCGGGTCTTGTGATGAATACCGGACGGGACCTACTTTAGGCGCTCACAGAAAAAACCAAAAAGAATAATAAATACTTATTAGTGATGTTTTTGGAATATGTACGGACAAAAAAAAGCCTTGCCGACCGGCAAGGCTTTTTCTGACGACGCTTGTTACATGAAGCTGTAGGTGTAGTTGAAGATCAGACGGGTCTGATCCTGATCAAGGGTGCTGGTGTTGCCGCGATACATACCGTGACGCAGCGTCGTGCCAAACCCTTTGAGCGGACCCGTTTGAATCACGTAATCCACACGCAGGTCGGTTTCCCGCTCGTTCAGGTCCTTACCCACACCGCTGGTGGCCTTGATGTCCTGGCCATACAAGTAAGCAGCCGAAGCTTTCAAGCCTGGCACACCCAACGAAGCGAAGTCATAGGAATACTGGCCGTACGAGGTATTTTCACCGGCACGGATAAAGCTGCCGACCGTGGCGTCGGTGAACGAGTAGAAGCTGGCGCCGCCAGCACCTTCGTTGCGCCCTCTGCCGTCAACCACGTTGCCCTGGTTCAGGAAAACGAAGCCGCCGTCATCGCTGACACGCTGATGCCCGAGCAGAAACGCGCTGCCACCCAGGGTATATGTGAATGTGGCGCTCCAGGTCTTGTTATCGACCACGCCCCTTTCCTTGGCGTAGCCGCTGTTGTTGTTGAACTGGTAGCCGGCGTCGCCATTCTTGCCGTCGGAGCTGCTGTCGAAGTAACGAAGATCGGTCTTGAACGACTGGTTGGGAGCGATCGGGTAGACGTGCACCAGGCCGAGGAAGTTCTGCTTGTAGTAGTTTTCCAGATTCGCGTAGTAGTACTGCAGCGTCAGCTCTTTGGTGACCGCCCAGTCTGCACCGGCGTAGCGGAACTGGTTGCTGTCCTGAGTGCCACCCGCCACGGCCAGGCCAGTGCTGTTGGAGGATGCACGACCTGTCGCATGCTCCAACTGACCTACGTTAAAGGTGAAGTTGTCGATTTCCTTCGAGGTGATGGTGCCACCTTCAAAGGTCTGTGGCAGCACGCGGCTGTCGTTCGCAATCAGGATCGGCATGTTTGGTTGCAGAGCGCCACCGTAGTGGGCCTCTGTCTTCGAGAATCGTGCCTTGACGTTGCCCGCTGCACGGCTCCACGAACTCTCTGCCGAACCATCGGAGTCGCTAGGGCTGAAGGAGTTATTGTCCGGGTGATGGCCCTTGCCACCGTCCAGATGAATACCGACCATTGCCTGGGCGTCGATACCGAAACCTACGACACCTTGAGTGAAGCCCGACCGGTAATCGAACTTCAGACCCTCAGCAGCCTCTCGCTGCCGGTTACCAGGAGTCTTGGCACCTTCACGGTTGTCAGCGTCGAAGTAATAGGTACGCGAACTAACGGAAGCCTTGCTGTCTTCGATAAAACCCGCGGCGCCTGCCTGCTGCGCCAAAACCCCTACGGCCACGGCCAAGGCCAAGGTGGACTTGTTCATTGTTTAGCTCCTCTCGTTTCTAATTCTTGTGTTCCTGGCCCTGGGTCGAATGCCCGGGATCCTAAGATGCGCGATTAGCGCCAGACCGTGACCCACAAGTCAATCGTAACTATATGTGTCTACGACCATGGTCTAATCCCCGATTTTTTGGTCCTTGCAGGGTCTTGCGTTCGTTACAAACCCAAAAAGAATTGGTCAGTTCTTTTTTCATACCTTTTAGGAATGAAGCTCATCTCCATTCCTCGTCCCGTGCCAGAGCGGTCGGCTCATAAGCTAATTCCTAAAAGGTATTTGTTTGATGTTTTTTAGATCGATTAGCTTTGAAGCAGTTCGGAAACAACCCCCTACCGAAAGGCGACGCCATGACAACAAAACGCGCACTATCCAGACCAATTGTTATAGTTTGTGTATCGCTATTATTTTCACTCAGCGCTCAGGCGACGAACCTCACCGTCGGTTATCAAACCGGCATCGACCCCAGCAAAGTCCCTCAGGCCGACGGCGTTTACGAAAAGACCATCGGCGAAAAAATCGACTGGCGTCGTTTCAACAGCGGACCGGAAGTGGTGACGGCGATTGCGTCCGGCGACGTACAGATCGGCAACCTTGGCTCAAGCCCGCTGGCCGCGGCCGCCTCGCGCAATCTGCCGATTGTTGCTTTCATTGTTTCCGCGCAAATCAACGCCGCCGAAGCACTGGTGGTGCGAAACGGCAGCGGCATCGATAAACCGGAATATTTGATCGGCAAGACGATCGCCACACCGTTCGTTTCCACCTCCCACTACAGCCTGCTCGGCGCGCTCAAGCACTGGGGCCTGGACGCCTCGAAGGTCAAAGTGGTGAACCTGCAACCGGCGGAAATCGCTGCGGCCTGGAAGCGTGGTGACATTGATGGCGCGTTTGTCTGGTCGCCGGCGCTGGGGGAAATTCGCAAGACGGGCAAGACGTTGACCGACGCCGCACAGGTGGGTCAGTGGGGCGCACCGACGTTCGAAGTGTGGGTGGCACGTAAGGATTACGCCGAGAAGCATCCGGACGTTGTGGCGAAATTCGCCAGGGTCACCCTGGACTCGTTCGCCGACTATGCCGCGCATAAAGACAGCTGGACGGCTGACTCGGTGCCGGTGCAGAAAATCGCCAAATTGACCGGTGCTAACGCGGTGGATGTGCCGGAGTTACTGGCCGGCTCAACGTTCCCGGATGCCAAGGCCCAACAGACCACCGCGCTGCTGGACGGCGGCACGGCGAAGGCCATTGGCGAGACGGCGAAGTTCTTGAAGGAACAAGGGAAGGTAGAAACGGTGTTGCCGGATTATTCTGCGTATGTCAGCGCGAAGTTCGTGCAGGAGTAACGCACTACCCTGTAGGAGCGAGGCTTGCCCGCGAAGAGGCCATCACATCCAACACTCATGGTGGCTGTGACGACGCCTTCGCGGGCAAGCCTCGCGCCTACAGAGGATTTGGTTTAATGATCGTCCCACGCGGAGCGTGGGAAAGATCAAAAGCCTGCGGTTACAAGGCTTTTTCGAAGATCTTCGAATTACGCTGATAGTTGTACAGCGACGCTCGCGCTGACGGCAGGCGTTCGACGCTGCTCGGCACGAACCCACGCTCGCGAAACCAATGGGCAGTCCGGGTCGTCAGTACGAACAAGGTCTTCAACCCCTGAGCCCGGGCGCGGGTTTCGATGCGCTCCAGCAGCTCATCACCACGACCGCCGTGGCGGTATTCCGGGTTGACCGCCAGACACGCCAACTCGCCAGCGTCCGAATCGGCAATCTGATACAACGCCGCACAAGCGATGATCATCCCTTCGCGCTCAACCACGCTGAACTGCTCGATCTCGCGTTCCAGCACCTCGCGGGAACGACGTACCAGAATGCCCTGCTCTTCCAGCGGGCTGATCAGGTCCAGCAAACCACCGACGTCTTCGATGGCCGCTTCTCGCACAATTTCGAATTGCTCCTGGGCCACCAGCGTGCCGCCACCGTCGCGGGTGAACAGTTCGGTCAGCAGCGCACCGTTTTCGGCGTAGCTGACAATATGGCTGCGAGCAACGCCGCCCCGGCAAGCTTCAGCCGCCGCATCCAGCAGTTCCGCCTGATAGTTGCTGCCCAGGCGCTGCAAATGCGCCGGGACTTGTTGCGGACGCAGTTCACGCACCAGCCGACCGTTTTCATCGATCAAGCCGAGGTCAGCACCAAACAGCAGCAGTTTGTCCGCCCCCAAGTCGATGGCCGCGCGCGTGGCGACGTCTTCGCACGCGAGGTTGAAGATCTCACCGGTTGGCGAGTAGCCCAACGGCGACAGCAGCACGATGGAGCGCTCGTCCAGCAGACGATTGATGCCCTTGCGGTCGACCCGGCGCACTTCGCCGGTATGGTGATAGTCGACGCCTTCCAGCACGCCGATCGGCCGCGCCGTCACCAGATTGCCGCTGGCCACCCGCAGGCGCGAGCCCTGCATCGGCGACGAGGCCATGTCCATCGACAACCGCGCTTCGATGGCAATGCGCAACTGGCCGACCGCATCGATCACACACTCCAGGGTCGCCGCATCGGTGATGCGCATCCCGTGGTGGTAATGCGGGGTCAGGCCGCGAGCGGCGAGGCGGGTTTCGATTTGCGGACGGGAACCGTGAACCAGCACCAGCCGCACGCCCAGGCTGTGCAGCAGCACCAGGTCGTGGACGATGTTGCCGAAGTTCGGGTGCTCCACACCGTCGCCGGGCAGCATGACGACGAAGGTGCAATCACGGTGGGCATTGATGTAAGGCGAAGCGTGACGAAGCCAATTAACGTATTCGGGCATGAACCTGGGCCTGTAATAAATAGCAGCCAAAAAATGGGCGAAACTGAAAACGCACAGCGGGCTGATGGTTATCGTCGGAACAGGCTTGGCGACACGCGCGCTCTCCTCATGAATACGGGTTGGGGCATTGGCAATTTAACCGACATGTCTGTCATAGCACAGACCCTGTGGGAGCGGGCTTGCTCGCGAAGGCGGAGTGTCAGTCGCATCTGACATGTCTGACACACCGCTTTCGCGAGCAAGCCCGCTCCCACATGGATTGCGCTCGACAGATGATTGGCACCTAACCTTGAGCCGGTGTCAGGCAGTAATGTTCAATCAGTTGCCGTAATAGATGCACGGTAGGCTGCAAACGTGACATTTCGAGGTATTCCCCCGGTTGGTGAGCACAGGCGATATCGCCCGGGCCCAACACCAATGTTTCGCAGCCAAGACGCTGAAGATAAGGCGCTTCGGTGCCGAACGCCACTGCTTCGGCGCGATGGCCGGTCAGCTTTTCGGCGACCCGGACCAATTCGGCGTCCTCGGCCTGCTCGAACGGCGGCACTTCGGGGAACAGCGGCGCGTAATTGATCTTCACCTGATGGCGTTCGGCAATGGGATTGAGCCGCTGCAAAATGTCCGCGCGCAGGGCTTTGGGGTCCATGCCCGGCAACGGCCGCAAGTCGAACTCCAGTGAGCACTGGCCGCAGATGCGGTTGGGGTTGTCGCCGCCATGGATGCAGCCGAAGTTCATGGTCGGTGTCGGCACGCCGAATTGCGGATTGCGGAATTCACGCTGCCACAGCAGGCGCAGACCGCGCAGCTCGCCGATGGCATCGTGCATGGCTTCGAGGGCGCTGTGGCCCAGGCGCGGGTCCGAGGAATGGCCGCTCTGCCCGAGTATGTCGATGCGCTCCATCATGATGCCTTTGTGCATGCGGATCGGCTTGAGCCCGGTCGGCTCGCCAATCACTGCCGCACGCCCCAACGGACGTCCGGCTTCAGCCAGGGCACGAGCACCGGACATTGAGCTTTCTTCATCGCAAGTGGCGAGGATCAGCAGCGGCTGTTTGAACGACTGATCGAGCAGAGGTATCACCGCCTCGATGGCCAGGGCGAAAAAGCCTTTCATGTCGCAACTGCCCAAGCCCACCCAGCGGCCATCGACCTCGGTCAGTTTCAGCGGATCGGTCTGCCACAGCGCGCCATCGAACGGCACCGTATCGCTATGCCCGGCCAGCACCAAGCCACCGGGGCCGGAGCCGAAACTGGCGAGCAAGTTGAACTTGCCGGGGCTGACCTGCTGGATGTCGCAAGCAAAACCCAGGTCACCGAGCCACGTCGCCAACAAGTCGATGACCGGACGATTGGATTGATCAAGGCTGGGCTGGGTACAGCTGACCGACGGCGCGGCAATCAGCGCAGCGAACTGATCTTTCATGGACGGCAAAGGCATCGCTGACTCCAACTCGCGAATTGAAGTCCATCATAGAACCATCCGGCTTCAGGAATAAACCGCCGCGGCGCGTAGGACGAGTGAGTCCTGTACACTGCACGACCTTGGCAGCCACACATTCCCCCGGCTGCGCTCCCGATCCTGGATTTTCCGGCCATGCAGAAAGAAACCGAAATCAAACTCCGCGTCAGCCGCGAAACCCTCGCGGCCCTGCGCGAGCACCCGCTCCTGAAAAAACGCAACAAAAGTGGCTGGGAACGCCGTGAGTTGATGAACCAGTACTTCGACACGCCTGAGCGCGACCTGGCCCGCGCCAAGGTTGCCCTGCGCCTGCGCCGTGACGGCGAAGAAGTGATCCAGACCCTCAAGACCCGAGGCCAGAGCGTCGCCGGTCTGTCCGAGCGTAACGAATACGACTGGAACCTGCCCAAAGCCAAGCTCGACGTTAAGAAACTCGACGGTGAATGCTGGCCCGAAGAGCTGGCCGAGCTGGACAAGAAAACCCTGAAACCGATCTTCACCACCGATTTCGTTCGCGAACGTGCCGAAATCGCCTGGGGCCGCGGCAAGACCAAAGTGGTCATCGAAGCCGCGCTGGACCTGGGCCACGTGGTGGTCGGCAAGCAGAAAGAAGAAATCTGCGAGCTGGAACTGGAACTGCGCGAAGGCGAGCCAGCCGCTCTGTTGGAACTGGCCGCCGAACTGGCCGCAACCCTGGCCCTGATGCCGTGCGACATCAGCAAGGCTGAGCGTGGCTATCGTTTGTACGACGCCAACAGCTATTCGTTGAGCCTGCCGGCGCCACAAATCACCGCTGAAACGCCGCTGGACGATGCATTCGCCGCGCTGAGCTGGCATTTGCTGAGCAGCAGCCAGCGTCTGGCCGAGCAGTATCGCTTCAATGGCCACTGGCGTCTGTTGCAGGACTGGGTCGAAAACCTCGCGGAATTGCGCGCGCTGCTCAGCAGCCTGGGTCAAGCCGCTCCGCGTCAGTCGACGCACGATTTGCGTGTTGCACTGGATGCCTTGCTCGAAGATTGGCGTCCGCTGGTGCAAGCCGGTGTCGACGACGAAGACGTGCGCAAAGCCGCACCGGAGCAGTTCCTCGAAGAACTGGAAGACCCGCGCTGGGGCCTGTTCTCGCTAAACACTTCGCGTTGGTTGCTGGCCCGCACCTGGGCAGCTGATCGCAACGTCCGTGGCGATCGCCAGGGCGCTGCGCAGTTGGGTAGCTGGTTGCCGCGTTTGCTGGGTGAAGAAGCGACCTCCCTGCAATTGCAGCGTTATCAGCAACAGCCGGAAGACCTGGCCGAGCAACTGCCACGCATCGAGCGCATCCAGGCCTGGCTGCACCATGCCCGTGGCGTGCTGGACATCCCGGAAATGGATCGCCTGTATGGCGAGCTGAAACAGCTTGCTCAATTGGCGAACGAGCCGATCACCGATGAATCGCTGGATGCGCGCAAGCAGCAGGCGATTGCGGTTTATCAGAATCGTGCCTGGAAAATGTTGCTGCGTATGTAAATTAACTTCTGTGGCGAGGGAGCTTGCTCCCGTTGGGCTGCGCAGCAGCCCTGATTTTGGGGACGCTTCGCGCCCCAGCGGGAGCAAGCTCCCTCGCCACAAAAGCTCTCCACCGTACTAGCGCAACACCGGCAAACTCGTCGTCGACTTGATCTCCGACAACGCCACAATCGAGTTCACTTCCTGAATCCCCGGCACCATCGACAGCTTCTCAAAGAAAAACCGCTCATACGCCTCGATGTCCGCCGTGACAATCCGCAGCAAGAAATCCACTGACCCCATCAGCACATAACACTCCAGCACCTCGGGAAAGCCGCGAATCGCCTCGGTAAACTCAGTGAAGTTCGAACGACCGTGCGCGTTGAGTTTGATCTCGGCAAAGATCTGCGTGTTAAGCCCTATCTTCTTCCGGTCAAGTAACGTCACCTGCCCCCGAATGATCCCCTCCTCCTTCATCCGCTGAATCCGCCGCCAGCACGGCGATTGAGAAAGCCCCACCTGTTCAGCGATCTGCGCGCTGGAGAGCGAAGCGTCTTCTTGCAGCAACGCGAGAATCTTGCGGTCGTAGCCATCCAGCTGGTTTTGCATAAATAAACCCGTGATTGATAGCCAGCCGAATCAAACAATTCGAAAAACAGGCAATAAGCCCAATCATAGATAAGAAATGCCCCGCAGCGAATGTAAAAATTCCTCCATTGATTTGGAGACCGACCATGCCGCACCTGGAAGCAGTGAACACTTCGCCCACCCGCACCGATGTCTGGAACGCCAGCAACGCGCACTGCCGCGTTCATTACCAACTGCTGGCTGAAGCCGAGCCGGACCTGCTGTGCCGGGCGCTCAACCTGTTCGCTTTGCAGTTTCTGACGCCGCAACAGGTCAGCGCGCAACGGATGGACGATCTGATGTCGATCGACATTGTCATGGACGGGCTGAGCTGGCATCGCGCCGAAGTGATTGCGGAAAAATTACGTAACCTGATCAGCGTGTGTTCGGTGGAGCTGCAGGCGGCTGATTCCGCGTGGGAAGCGCCGGCTCAGGCGACGGGCTGACAAACCTCGACACGGCTTCGTCGGGTAGTGGCCCAACGGTCGGCGGGTCCGCGACTATCCTTTGCGAACTGTTGTTCATGAGGAGCCCGCATGTCCGTTCAACTTGCCATTCAGGACCGCTGGCTGGATCTCAATGATTTGCTGCGTGAACTGGTCGCCCAGGGCTTTATCAGCCAGGACTCGGCCGAACACGCGCTCAATGCTCGCCGCCGGCATGCCGCCAATGGCCAGATGCACCCACTGGAATTCATCGCCAGCCAGCACCTGGACGACCTCAGCCGTCCCGGCAAACACCTCGACCTGGAAAGCCTGACCCTGTGGCTGTCACAGCAGGCCGGTCAGCCTTACTTGCGCATCGATCCGCTGAAAATCAACGTGGCGGCGATTACGCCGCTGATGTCGTACGCCTTCGCCCAGCGCCACAAGATTCTGGCGGTGTCCATTGACCGCGACGCAGTGACCGTGGCCAGCGCCCAGCCTTACGTCAACGGCTGGGAAGCCGACCTGACTCACGTGCTGAAACTGCCGATCAAACGCGTAGTGGCCAACCCGGTGGACATCCAGCGCTTCAGCGTCGAGTTTTTCCGGCTGGCCAAATCGGTCAGCGGCGCGACCAACGCCGATCAGCAAACCAACACCCTGGGCAACTTCGAACAACTGCTCAACCTCGGCGCCAGCGATCAGGAACCGGACGCCAACGACGCGCACATCGTCAACATCGTCGATTGGCTGTTCCAGTACGCCTTCCAGCAGCGCGCCAGTGATATCCACATCGAACCCCGGCGTGAGCAAGGCACGGTGCGCTTTCGCATCGACGGCGTGCTGCACAACGTCTATCAATTCCCGCCGCAAGTGACCATGGCGATCGTCAGTCGCCTGAAAAGCCTCGGGCGGATGAACGTTGCGGAAAAGCGCAAACCCCAGGACGGCCGGGTGAAGACCAAGACCCCGGACGGCGGCGAAGTCGAGCTGCGGCTGTCGACATTGCCGACCGCATTCGGCGAAAAAATGGTCATGCGGATCTTCGACCCGGAGGTGTTGCTCAAGGACTTCGATCAGCTGGGTTTCTCCGCCGAAGACCTGCGCCGCTGGCAGGACATGACCCGCCAGCCCAACGGCATCATTCTGGTGACCGGGCCCACCGGATCGGGGAAAACCACCACGCTGTACACCACGCTCAAGAAGCTGGCGACGCCGGAGGTCAACCTCTGCACCATCGAAGATCCGATCGAAATGGTCGAGCCGGCCTTCAACCAGATGCAGGTCCAGCACAACATCGACCTGACCTTCGCCGCCGGTGTGCGCGCGCTGATGCGGCAGGACCCGGACATCATCATGATCGGTGAGATCCGTGATCTGGAAACCGCTGAAATGGCGATCCAGGCTGCGCTCACTGGCCACCTGGTGCTCTCGACCTTGCACACCAACGACGCGCCCAGCGCGATCAGCCGCCTGCTGGAACTCGGCGTGCCGCATTACCTGATCAAAGCCACCGTGCTCGGCGTCATGGCCCAGCGCCTGGTGCGAACCTTATGCCCGCACTGCAAGGCACCGCTGACGCTGGGTGAAGAAGACTGGCAAACCCTGACCAAACCCTGGCAAGCGCCACTGCCCACCAACGCCCAGCGCGCCATCGGCTGCCTGGAATGCCGCGACACCGGCTACCGCGGCCGCGCCGGGGTGTACGAAATCATGCAGCTGACGGATGGCGTTAAGGCGCTGATTAATCCCGACACTGATCTGCTGGCGGTGCGGCGTCAGGCGTTCAAGGAAGGCATGCGCAGTTTGCGGTTGTCGGGGGCGCAGAAAGTGGCCGCCGGGTTGACGACCATCGAAGAAGTATTGCGCGTGACGCCACAGAGCGAACAAAAGTAGGCGCGGCTGTCACGGAACTGGATTGGGGGAATGGCGATCCAACCCCCTAGTTAACCAGTGGAGTCACCCCATCATGCGTCTCAAACTTGCTGTCGCTACCATCGCCTTGTTGTCCCTTCCAGTCGGTTCGGCGATGGCCGATAGCTTTTGGCGTAACGTCATCTCTTCCGGTGCGACCACCGGTTCGACCTACCTGACCTTCAAGGATCACAAGCTGATCATTGCTGCGCAGGACGATGCCGGCAGTTTTGTCGCCAGTGACGGCGGCATTCGCGGTCCATATCTGGAAGCCGCGATGCAGAAAGTCCGGGCGGACAACCCGGGCCTGCAGGCGACGGACATGGAGCTGGCGAATGCGATCCTGGCGAAGAATGCCGTGGCATCGGAATAAGCGTTATTGCTGAACAAAAATGCCGCTCACCTGAGCGGCATTTTTTTGCCCGACACAAACCCCTGTAGGAGCGAGGCTTGCCCGCGAAAGCGATTTAACATTCAACATTTACGTCAACTGACACACCGCTTTCGCGGGCAAGCCTCGCTCCTACAGGGGTCGGTAGTATTAGCGGTAATCGTCTACTGGCACGCAGGCGCAAAACAGGTTCCGGTCGCCATAAACGTTATCCACCCGATTCACCACCGGCCAATACTTATGCGCCTTGGTGTGCGCATCCGGCGTCACCGCTTGCTCGATGCTGTAAGGCCGCTCCCAAATCCCGGTGATGTCGGCCAGGGTATGCGGCGCTCGCTTCAGCGGGTTGTCTTCGGCGGGCCAGTTACCGTTCTGCACCTCGGTGATTTCCGCACGAATGCTCAGCATCGCCCCGATAAACCGATCCAGCTCAGCCTTTGACTCACTCTCGGTCGGTTCCACCATCAGCGTCCCCGGCACCGGGAACGACATGGTCGGCGCATGGAAACCGTAATCCATCAGGCGCTTGGCCACGTCTTCTTCGCTGATCCCGGTCAGCGCCTTGAGCGGCCGCAAATCCAGGATGCATTCGTGCGCCACACGCTCGTTGCGCCCGGTGTAGAGCACGGGGAACGCCCCGGACAAATGCTGCGCCAGGTAATTCGCGGCGAGGATTGCCACCTCGCTGGCATCCGCCAATTGCGGGCCCATCATGGCGATGTACATCCAACTGATCGGCAAAATGCTCGCACTGCCCCAAGGCGCCGCGCTGACCGCACCGTTCTGCGGCAGTGGTCCTTCAATCGGCACTACCGGGTGATTGGCGACAAACGGCGCAAGGTGCGCGCGCACACCAATCGGTCCCATCCCCGGCCCGCCTCCGCCATGGGGAATGCAGAAAGTCTTGTGTAAATTCATGTGCGACACGTCGGCGCCGATGTCCGCCGGCCGCGCCAATCCGACCTGGGCGTTGAGGTTGGCGCCATCCATGTAAACCTGACCTCCATGACTGTGGATAACTTCACAGATCTCGCTGATGCCCTCTTCGTATACGCCGTGGGTCGAAGGATAAGTCGCCATCAGGCAGGCGAGTTTATCTCCCGCCTCCGCGGCCTTGCCTTTGAGGTCATCCAGATCGACGTTACCCGCTTCGTCGCACTCGACGATCACCACGCGCATCCCGGCCATCTGCGCCGACGCCGGGTTGGTGCCGTGGGCCGACGACGGGATCAGGCAAATGTCTCGCGCCCCCTGATGACGGCTCTCGTGATATTTGCGGATCGCCAGCAGCCCGGCGTACTCGCCCTGCGCACCCGAGTTGGGTTGCATGCAGATCGCGTCGAAACCAGTGATCGCGCAGAGCCAGCGCTCCAGTTCCTCGATCATCAACGAATAACCCACCGCCTGCTCTTTCGGCACAAACGGGTGCAGGTGGGCGAATTGCGGCCAGGTGATGGGGATCATCTCGCTGGTGGCATTGAGTTTCATGGTGCAGGAGCCCAGCGGGATCATTGATTGATTGAGCGCCAGATCCTTGTTCTCCAGTTGCTTGAGGTAGCGCAACATCTCGGTTTCGCTGTGATGGGCGCTGAATACGGGATGGCGCAGATAAGGCGAACTGCGCAGCAGCCCTGCGGGAATGCCGGAAGCAAGGGTTTCAGCGTCCAGTTCGTCGACGTTCAGCCCATGATCGGCACCAAGGAACACATCGAACAGTTTCGCTACCGTGGTTTCGTCAGAGGTTTCGTCGAGGCTCAGCCCCAGCTGCCCACGCCCTAGAATGCGCAAATTGATCTGTGCGGCCTGGGCACTTTCGATGATTGCCGTTTGAGTGCCACCGACCTCCAGCGTCAGCGTGTCGAAAAAGTGGGTGTTGAGGCGGGTGATCCCATGACGCTCAAGACCGGCGGCGAGGATGCTGGTCAGCCGATGGACGCGCTGGGCAATGCGTTTGAGCCCTTCCGGACCGTGGTAGACCGCATAGAAACTGGCGATGTTGGCCAGCAACACCTGAGCGGTGCAGATGTTCGAGTTGGCCTTCTCCCGGCGGATATGTTGCTCACGGGTTTGCAGGGCCATGCGCAGCGCGACATTGCCGCGTGCATCTTTCGACACGCCGATGATCCGCCCGGGAATCGCTCGCTTGTACTCATCGCGGCTGGCAAAAAACGCCGCGTGCGGCCCGCCATACCCCATCGGCACACCGAAACGCTGGGACGAGCCGAACACTACGTCAGCGCCCAACTCCCCCGGCGGGGTCAGCAACAGCAGGCTCAGCAAATCCGTCGCAACACAGGCCAGCGCCTGCTGGGCATGCAGATGATCAATCAATGGGCGCAAATCGCGGATCTCGCCGTGGGTGTCGGGATATTGCAGCAACGCACCGAACACCTGGTGCTGCTTCAAGTTATCCACAGCGTCGATGATCAGCTCGAAGCCGAACCCTTCGGCCCGGGTCTGCACCACGGAGATGGTTTGTGGATGGCAGTTCTCATCGACGAAGAACAGATTGCTTCTGGACTTGGCGACACGCTTGGCCAGCGCCATGGCTTCCGCCGCCGCCGTGGCTTCATCGAGCAGCGAGGCGTTGGCCAGCTCGAGGCCGGTGAGGTCGATGGTCAATTGCTGGAAATTCAGCAGCGCTTCGAGCCGGCCCTGGGCGATCTCCGGTTGGTACGGTGTGTAGGCGGTGTACCAACCCGGATTTTCCAGCACGTTGCGTAGGATGACGGCCGGCGTGAGGGTGCCGTGGTAACCCATGCCGATCAGACTGGTCCAGACCTGGTTCTGCTCGGCGTAACCGCGCAGCTTGGCCAGCGCGGCTTGTTCGTCGAGGGCGGGCGGCAAATCGAGCGCCCGGTTCAGGCGGATTCCCGGCGGCACCGTCTGCTCGATCAGCTCGACCCGGCTGCCGAGGCCCAGGCTGTCGAGCATCGCCTGTTGCTCGGCGGCATCGGGGCCGAGGTGGCGGCGAAGAAAGGCATTGGGGTCGCGTAACTGGCTCAAGGACGGCAACTGGGACATGACGGGCTCTCTCTTGACTGGCGCTCAACGTCGATGCAACACGGTCAAACCAGCATAGCAGCCGCTGCCAAGCGCGAATTTTGGAAAGCTCGCGCCCACAGGGGGAAATCTGTCAGGCGAAAAAAAACCCCGACTAGTCGGGGCTTTGGGATGACGCTGAAGGCTTACTCGCCGATGGCGGCCTTGTAGCCTGCTGCATCGAGCAGCTTGTCCAGTTCAGCGGTGTTGCTAGGCTTCAGTTTGAAGATCCACGCGCCGTACGGATCGGTGTTAAGCGCTTCAGGCGAAGCGCCCAAGTCTTCGTTGATCGCGATCACTTCACCGGATACCGGGGAGTAAATGTCGGAGGCGGCTTTAACCGACTCAACGACACCGGATTGATCACCGGCAGCGAATACTTTTCCGACTTCGGTCAGCTCAACGAACACCACATCGCCCAAGGCTTCCTGAGCGTGATCGCTGATGCCCACGGTGACGGTGCCATCAGCTTCGAGACGGGCCCATTCGTGACTGTCGGCAAAACGCAGGTCGGCAGGGATATCGCTCATGTTCTGTGTCCTCAAGAGAATTGTCAGCGGTCGTTGCCCGCCAAAAAGGTTAGATCAAGGTTTTGCCATGGCGGACGAAGGTCGGTTTGACCACTCGGACCGGGTACCACTTGCCACGGATTTCCACTTCTGCGCGGTCGGCAGTTGCCATCGGCACGCGCGCCAGTGCTATCGACTTGCTAAGCGTAGGAGAGAAACTACCACTGGTGATCTCTCCTTCGCCAACATTGGCGATACGGACCACTTGATGAGCGCGCAAAACCCCACGCTCCTCAAGGACCAGACCGACCAGTTTGTGCTGCACGCCACCCGCCCGCTCGGCTTCCAGGGCACTGCGACCGATGAACTGGCGAGTGGCCGGTTCCCAGGCAATGCTCCAGGCCATGTTCGAGGCCAGCGGTGAAACGTCTTGATGAATGTCCTGGCCGTACAGGTTCATGCCGGCCTCGACACGCAGGGTATCGCGGGCGCCCAGACCGATAGGGGAAATGCCTGCGCCCACCAGGTCGTTGAAGAATCCGGGTGCCTGATTGGCTGGCAGAACAATTTCCAGGCCATCCTCGCCGGTGTAACCGGTGCGCGCGATAAACCAGTCGCCGTCGGGCAGGCCTTCAAAAGGCTTGAGCATCTGGATCAGGTTGCCGCGGGACTGGGTGACCAGTTCGGAGATTTTGTGCCGGGCCTGTGGACCTTGAATGGCCAGCATCGCCAGCTCGGAGCGCTCGTTGAGCTGCACATCGAAACCATCGAGGTGAGCCTGCATCCAGGCAAGGTCCTGATTACGGGTGGAGGCATTGACCACCAAACGATAACCGTCGTCGAGGCGATAGACGATCATGTCGTCGACGATGCCGCCGTGCTCGTTGAGCATGGTGCTATACAAGGCACGGCCGGAGCTGTGCAGGCGTTCGACGTCATTGGCCAGCAAATGCTGAAGCCAGGCCTTGGCCTGAGAGCCGCCGACATCGATCACGGTCATGTGGGATACATCGAAAACCCCGCAATCGCGGCGCACCTGATGGTGTTCCTCGACCTGCGAGCCGTAATGCAGAGGCATATCCCAACCGCCAAAATCGACCATCTTCGCGCCGAGGGCGAGATGAAGGTCATACAGAGGCGTACGCTGTCCCATGGGTTTCTCCTTCCGGGCGTGGCGAAGGTGCGGGCCGGTGCTTCACGGGCGAAAGCCTTGAAATAGAAGGCTTTTAGCCGATATCAGCTACCAGGTCCGTAGGTCGGACCGCACCGAATGCCGCGCATTGTAGCCTCAAGGTGTAGGACTGACAC
Organism: Pseudomonas sp. LBUM1669; assembly: GCF_059695705.1. Taxonomy (NCBI): domain Bacteria; kingdom Pseudomonadati; phylum Pseudomonadota; class Gammaproteobacteria; order Pseudomonadales; family Pseudomonadaceae; genus Pseudomonas; species Pseudomonas sp. LBUM1669. The sequence continues at coordinate 6,088,957 of NZ_CP166784.1, forward strand.
CTAGGCGTTTCGATGCGCCGAACGTCGAATCAATCCGATGACCGGTAACAGCCCGACCAAAACCAGGGTCAGGGCCGGCAGAGAAGCCCTCGCCCACTCGCCTTCGCTGGTCATTTCAAAGATCCGCACCGCCAGCGTGTCCCAGCCAAACGGGCGCATCAGCAGGGTCGCGGGCATTTCCTTGAGCACATCGACGAACACCAGCAACGCGGCGCTCAAGGTGCCGGGCAGCAATAACGGCAGATACACTTTGAAAAACAGTCGTGGCCCACTGACGCCAAGGCTACGTGCCGCTTCGGGCAAAGATGGCCGTATTCGCGCCAGGCTGCTTTCCAGCGGCCCATAAGCCACGGCTATGAAACGCACCAGGTAGGCCAGCAACAACGCCGACAGGCTGCCCAGCAGCAATGGCTTGCCCGCGCCACCGAGCCAGCCCGACAGCGGGATGACCAGCTCGCGATCCAGATAACTGAACGCCAGCATGATCGACACTGCCAGTACCGAACCCGGCAGGGCGTAGCCGAGATTGGCCAGGCTGACACCGGAGCGGATCGCCCGGGTCGGTGCCAGGCGTCGAGCAAATGCCAGCACCAGGGCAACGCCGACTGTGATCAACGCCGCCATGCCGCCCAGGTACAAGGTATGGACGATCAGCCCGGCGTAACGCTCATCCAGATCGAAGCGCCCACGCTGCCAGAACCACACCACCAGTTGCAGCATCGGAATGACAAAGGCACAGGCGAACACCAGGCCACACCAAGTCATGGCCGCCAACGCTTTGAAACCCCGCAAGTGGTACAGCGCCTTGGCTCGGGGTCGTTCATTGCTCGTGCGGTTGGCCCCGCGAGCACGACGTTCGCCGTACAGCACGATCATCACCACCAGCAGTAACAGGCTGGCCAGCTGCGCGGCGGTGGAGAGGCTGAAAAATCCGTACCAGGTTTTGTAGATGGCCGTGGTGAACGTGTCGAAGTTGAACACTGACACCGCACCGAAGTCCGCCAGCGTTTCCATAAGCGCCAACGCCACGCCGGCACCAATGGCCGGCCGCGCCATGGGCAAAGCCACTCGCCAGAACGCCTGCCACGGGGATTGCCCCAGCACTCGCGCCGCTTCCATCAAGCCTTTGCCCTGAGCGAGGAATGCCGTGCGCGCCAGCAGGTAAACGTAGGGATAGAACACCAGCACCAGTACCAGGATGACGCCGCCGGTGGAGCGAACTCGCGGCAGCCTCAGGCCGGTGCCGAACCATTCACGCAGCAGGGTCTGTACGGGACCGGCGAAATCCAGCAGGCCGACGAAGACGAAAGCCAGCACATAAGCCGGAATCGCAAAAGGCAGCATCAGCGCCCAGTCCAGCCAGCGCCGACCGGGGAATTCGCAGAGGCTGGTCAGCCAGGCGAGGCTAACGCCCAGGAGCGTGACGCCAAAACCGACGCCGAGCACCAACGTCAGCGTGTTACCCAGCAGGCGCGGCATCTGGGTGTCCCAGAGGTGGGACCAGATTTGCAGATCGATGGTTTGCCATGACAACAGCAAAACGCTAAGTGGCAGCAGGACCAGCGCAACGATGGCGAAGACCAGGGGATACCAGCGGCGTTGGGCGGGGTGGGCCAATGAAATTCTCTAGTAAATATTGGGCCGACTCAAACCTGAAGTCGGCCCCATTTTGTGGCGAGGGAGCTTGCTCCCGCTCGGGTGCGAAGCAGCCGCAGGAGGTTATCAGATCATCTCGATCCTGACCTGTCGACGCCAACGGGGCCGCTTCGCAGCCCGGCGGGAGCAAGCTCCCTCGCCACAGGTAGCCGCTCGCCACAATAACGGTGAGGTCAGTTCCAGCCCGCCCGATCCATCATGCGGATCGCTTCAGCCTGACGCTTGCCGGCAATTTCCACCGGCAGCGTATCTGCCACAAACTTGCCCCAGCTCGCCACTTCCGCAGACGGCTGAACCTTAGGGTTGGCCGGGAATTCCTGGTTCACGTCAGCGAAGATCTTCTGCGCTTCAGGCGTCGTCATCCATTCAACCAGGGCTTTGGCGGCTTCCGGGTGCGGTGCATGCTTGGTCAGGCCGATGCCCGACAGATTGACGTGCACGCCACGGTCGCCCTGGTTCGGCCAGAACAGCTTCACCGCCAGGTCAGGCTTCTGCTTGTGCAGTCGGCCGTAGTAGTAGGTGTTGACGATGCCCACATCGCATTGGCCAGCGTTGATCGCTTCCAGCACGGCGATGTCATCGGAGAACACATCAGTGGACAGGTTGTTGACCCAACCCTTAAGGATCTTTTCGGTTTTGTCGGCGCCATGCACTTCGATCATGGTGGCGGTCAGGGACTGGTTGTAGACCTTCTTCGCCGTGCGCAGGCACAGGCGACCTTCCCAGTTTTTATCGGCCAGTCCTTCGTAAGTGGTCAACTCGCCCGGTTTCACCCGCTCGGTGGAGTAGGCGATGGTCCGCGCCCGCAAGCTCAGGCCAGTCCAGGCGTGAGCGGAGGAGCGGTATTGCAACGGGATGTTGGCGTCGATCACCTTGGAGGTGAACGGTTGCAGGATGCCCATTTGCTCGGCCTGCCAGAGGTTGCCGGCATCGACGGTCAGCAGCAGGTCGGCGGTGGCGTTCTCGCCCTCGGCCTTGATCCGCTGCATCAACGGCGCTTCCTTGTCGGTGATGAACTTCACCTGCACGCCGGTTTTCGCGGTGTAGGCATCGAAGACCGGTTTGATCAGCTCGTCGATACGCGAGGAGTAAACCACCACCTCGTCGGCGGCCTGGGCTGCGGTGCTGCCGATCAAGGTCAGGGCGAGTGCGGTCAGTAGACGCTTCGGTGCCAACATGGGAGCGATCTCTCGAATTGAACAAGTGAGGGCAAATGATAAGGACTCACATTTAGCTTCTCAATCGATCAGTTTGCGGAGGAGTTACCAGATGTTGCACGGTTTGAGATAAGGGTTGATGTCCGGGCCCCTTCGCGGGCAAGCCTCGCTCCTACAGGATCTACCTGTGCCATGAAATCGACTCAGTACCTGTAGGGGCGAGGCTTGCCCGCGAAGAGGCCATAAGCCTCACCGCAAAATTCAGGCCTTGGCGAGCGCCGGCAAATCCCCGATCAACCCCAGCGCTTCGCGCACGAACAACGCCTTGGCTTCCGGCATCTGGTCAACCATCTTCAACCCGGCATTACGCAACCAGCGCACCGGCAACGGATCCGCCTGGAACAATCGCTCAAAGCCTTCCATCGCCGCCATCAACGCCAGGTTGTGCGGCATGCGCCGACGCTCGTAACGACTGAGCACCTTCACGTCTGCCAACCGCTCGCCGCGCTCCGCCGCTTGCAGCAGCACTTCGGCCAGCACGGCGGCATCGAGGAAACCGAGGTTGACGCCCTGCCCGGCCAGCGGGTGAATGGTGTGCGCCGCATCGCCGATCAACGCCAAACCTTCAGCCACATATCGCTTGGCATGCCGCTGGCGCAGTGGCACGCACAGACGCGGGTCGGCGCTGAGCACGGTGCCGAGTCGGCCTTCGAAGGCCCGCTCCAGCTCTTTACAGAAACCTTCGTCGCCCAGCGTCATCAGGCGTTCGGCTTCGCTCGGGGTGGTCGACCAGACGATCGAACACCAATCCTGCTCACCGTCTCGTTCCAGCGGCAGAAAGGCCAGCGGACCGTTGTCGGTGAAGCGCTGCCAAGCCGTCATTTGATGAGGTTTGGAGCTGCGCACGCTGGTGACGATCGCATGGTGCAGATAATCCCACTCGCGTGTGGCCACACCGGTCAGGCGCCTGACCGCCGAATTGGCGCCATCCGCCGCAATCACCAGGGGCGCGCGCAAGGTACGACCATCGGCTAGGGTCAGCAGCCAGTCATCGCCGGAGCGGCGCATCTGCTCCAGACGCGCATTGGCCAGCATCCCGAGGTCGCAGTCGTGCAGACGATCGAGCAAGGCGTCCTGAACCACGCGGTTTTCGACGATATGACCCAACACGTCAGCATGCACACTGGTGGCTGAGAAACGGATCTGCCCGGTGCCGCTGCCGTCCCATACCTGCATGTCGGTGTATGGGCTGCTGCGCCGGTTGGCGATGCCGTCCCACACGCCCAGGCGCTCGAGAATTCGCTGGCTGGCCGCCGACAACGCACTGACTCGCGGCTCGAACGGTGCTTGGCCATCGAAGGGTTTGACGCTCATCGGGCTGCCGTCCAGCAGCAGAACTTCCAGCCCGCTGTCCTGCAACGCCAGCGCCAGGGCACTGCCGACCATTCCGGCCCCGACAATCAGCAGATCTGCGCGCATTTCCATGCTTTAAGCCTGTCTCGCTTGCGGTTTGAGCCGCACGTAAAGGGTTTTCTGCACCCGCGCCACCAAGGCGCCGGCACCGTCATGAATATCGACCTGCAACTGCGGCAGGTATTTTTCGCCGTTCGCTGTCTGTCGGCGGATCTCGTCGAGCAAGGTCTCGTCGATGCTGAAGCGTGCAAACACCGGGCCTTTGCCCGGCGCGATGAAGTCGATATCGGCGGCCTTGTCCCAGACGATGAACTGACGACCGAGGTTTTCCATCAGCATCAGCATGTAGAACGGGTCGACCATCGAATAAAGGCTGCCGCCGAACTGGGTGCCGACGTAATTGCGGTTGTACCAGCCCAGGCCCATGGACACCTGAACGTCCCGGAAGTCATCACTGATGTGCCGCACCCTTACCCCGGCGCCGAGGTACGGCGGGTAAAAGGTCATGAACCACCGCATCAACCGCGCTTTGCCAAATTTGTCAGTCAGCCACTTAAGCATCGGGACGCGTACCCAGGCCCATGGCTTGCCGAGCGAACCAGCGCTTGGCCGGCGGCAGCAGATCGAGACCGAGCAAGCCGATATTACGACCCAGCGAAACCAGTGGCTGGGTGCTGCCGAACAATCGGGTCACCTGATCGGAGAAGCCCACGGTCAGGTTCTGATCCATGCGCTGACGCTCGCGATAAGCCTGCAAGGTCGCGAAGTCGCCGGGCGATGTGTCGCTCGCCAGCAACGCATCGGCCAAGGCCTGAGCATCACGCAGCGACAGGTTGAAGCCCTGACCGGCAATCGGATGCAGGCTGTGCGCGGCGTTGCCGAGGATGGCCAGATGCGGACGCACTTGCTCTTCAGCTTCGATCAGCGTCAACGGATAGAGATGCCGCGCGCCCACCTGCTTCAGGGTGCCAAGGCGATAACCGAACACGCCCTGCAACTCGCTTAGGAAGCTGCGCTCATCCAGCGCCGCCAGGCGTTGCGCGTCCATCCCCAATCGGGTCCAGACCAAGGCGCAGCGGTTGTCCGGCAGCGGCAACAACGCCATCGGGCCGTCGTCGGTGAAGCGCTCGAAGGCCATGCCGTTGTGCGCTTCGCTGGGCGTGATGTTGGCGATCAGCGCACTCTGGTTGTACGGGCGTTTTTTGATGCCGATGCCCAATTGCTCGCGCAGGCCGGATCGGCCGCCATCAGCGAGCACCGCGAGGTCGCATTCCAGGGTGGTTTCGTCGTTGAGGGTCAGTCGATAGCCATCGGTCAGCGGCTCCATGCGCGTGACTTCCGCCGGGCAACGCCATGTGACCACGTCCTTGTCCAGACCTTGCCAGAGGCATTGGCCGAGCCAGGCGTTTTCCGCCACATAACCCAAGGCCGGAACGCCCTCTTCCATCGCCGACAAACGCGCGGTGGAGAAACGTCCACGGTCGGAGACATGAATCTGCTTGATCGGCTCGGCGCGGCGGGAGATTTCCTGCCACACGCCCAACCGTTGATAAATCTGTTTGGCACCGTAGGACAGCGCCGAAGAACGAGCGTCATAGCTCGGCTGATAGGTATCGCCGGGGGCAAACGGTTCAATCAGCACGATCTTCCAGCCACGCGCCTTGGCCCCGGCCTGCAATGCCAATGCGAGGCTGGCGCCTACCAGACCGCCACCGATAATGGCCAGATTGACTCGACTCATGCGGCTTGTGTCCGCGCAGCGGCCATCAAGGCCTCGATCTCGGCGACCGTTTTCGGTACGCCCTGGGTCAGGATTTCACAGCCGCTTTTGGTGACCACTACGTCGTCCTCGATGCGCACGCCAATGCCGCGCCATTTCTTCGCTACGTTCTGGTTGTCCGGGGCGATGTAGATGCCCGGTTCCACGGTCAGCGCCATGCCGACTTCCAGCACCCGCCATTCGCCGCCGACCTTGTATTCGCCGACGTCATGCACATCCATGCCCAGCCAATGGCCGGCGCGATGCATGTAAAACGCTTTATAGGCTTCGCTGGCGATCAACTCGTCGACGTCGCCCTTCAACAGGCCCAACTTCACCAGACCGGTGGTAATCACCCGGACCGTGGCTTCGTGCGCCTGATTCCAGTGTTTGTTCGGGGCGATTTCGGCGAATGCAGCTTCTTGCGACGCCAGCACCAGCTCGTAAATCGCTTTCTGCTCCGCTGAATACTTGCCGTTGACCGGCCAGGTGCGGGTGATGTCGCTGGCGTAGCAGTCGATCTCGCAACCGGCGTCGATCAACACCAGGTCGCCATCCTTGAGCACCGCGTCATTCTGCTGGTAATGCAGGATGCAGCTGTTGCGCCCGGCGGCGACGATCGAGCCGTAGGCCGGCATCTTCGCCCCGCCCTTGCGGAACTCGTAGTCAAGTTCGGCTTCGAGGCTGAACTCATGCAGCCCGGCCCGGCTGGCCTGCATCGCCCGGATATGCGCCTGGGCGGAAATCCGTGCGGCTTCGCGCATCACCTTCACTTCTGCTGCCGATTTATACAGGCGCATGTCGTGCAGCAGATGATCCAGGGCAACGTATTCGTTCGGCGGCTGCGCGCCAAGGTGCGCTTTAGAGCGGATCACGTTGATCCACTCCATCAGGTGCCGGTCGAATTCCGGGTTGCTGCCCATGGCCGAATACACCCGGTCGCGACCTTCGATCAGGCCCGGCAGGATGTCGTCGATGTCGGTGATGGGAAACGCGTCATCGGCGCCGAAGTCGCGGATCGCGCCTTCCTGGCCAGCGCGCAGGCCGTCCCACAGTTCTCGCTCGGCGTTGCGTTCACGGCAGAACAGAATGTATTCGCCATGTTCGCGACCGGGCATCAGCACAATGACGGCCTGAGGCTCAGGGAAGCCGCTGAGGTACTGGAAGTCGCTGTCCTGGCGGTAAACGTGCTCGACGTCGCGGTTGCGGATGGCTACCGCGGCGGCGGGCAGGATGGCGATGCTGTTGGGTTCCATCTGCGCCATCAGGGCCTTGCGGCGACGGCTGTATTCCGATTTCGGGATATGAATCATGGGCAGATGGCTTTCCCTGACAAACGATTAATGCAGCGACGGCTTGGCCACAGCCGGCTCATCCGCTTTTTTGGTTTCGGAGAACAGCAGCAGCGGGGCAACCCGCAGATATTCCATGACTTCCATGTAGTCGCTTTCGCCGTCTTCGGACTCTTCCAGGGCGTCTTGCACCTGGGAAATGGCGGCCAGATCCTGCAACACTTCGGTGGCTTCGGTGCTCAGCATGCTGCTATCACGGCAGTTGAGGCCGAAACCGCTGAGGAAGCCCTGGCACCATTGGCCCAGTGCAGCGGCACGGTCAGCCAGCGGCTCGTCATCGGTCGGCAGCAGCAGAACGACGGTCACGTCGTCGCCAGTGAGCTCGCCCTTGACCATCTCCTGCAAGCCGATCAAGGCATTGCGGACATTATCCTGTGGCTCGTTTTCGAGCAGCTCGGCGGCATCGATCAACCATTCTTCTGCATTGAAGCCGGCCCCGGCGCAACTGCGTCCGAGCAGCAGGCCATGCAGTTCGGCAGGCGAGACGTTATGACCGCTGGAAGTCAGCAGTGTGGCGAAAGCTTGGTACGGGGAATTCTGAATGGGCATGGGCAGCTAGGCGCCAGACGGCGCTATGTCTAGAATGAAGGCCTTGTATCCTACATCGACAGACTCGCCAAGACTATTAAAGGCTGTCCGCCAGCTACCACTCATCAGACTCAATTTTCAGTGGACATAATGGAAGACACCGACCTGCAAGCGCTGATGGCCAGACTCGAACTGCTAATTAGTCGAGTCGAGCAACTTAAGAGTCAAAACGGACTCCTATTAGCTCAGGAAAAAACCTGGCGCGAGGAACGCGCTCACCTCATTGAAAAGAACGAAATCGCCCGGCGTAAGGTCGAATCAATGATTTCGCGCCTCAAGGCCCTGGAGCAAGACTCATGAGTTCAAGCAATAGCGTTACCGTGCAGATCCTCGATAAAGAATATTCGATCATCTGCCCCCAGGAAGAGCGCAGCAACCTGGTGAGCGCCGCCCGTTACCTGGACGGCAAGATGCGCGAGATCCGCAGCAGCGGCAAAGTCATCGGCGCAGACCGCATCGCCGTGATGGCCGCGTTGAACATCACGCACGATCTTCTGCACAAGGAAGAACGCCCGGATGTGCAGGCCAGCGGCTCGACTCGCGAGCAGGTTCGCGACCTGCTGGACCGCGTCGATCTGGTGCTCGCCACCGATCCGGACGTCACCAAGGGCTGAAACACGAAACCGCTTGGGGTATACTCGCCACACTCCCTGGGGTGCTTGCCAGTTGACCACGTCCCTGAGCCGATTCGCACTACCCTGGAGGCTGCACGTTGGGCTGGTGTGCATGTCCGCTAGACGGAAAGCCTTAAAGCCTACTGCATCTTCCACCTTGAACTTTCGGGTTCAAGGGCTAAGTCAGCAGCGGTTCATCCGGGGAGCCTGATTCCAGTCCGATGCCGGTTTAAATACCGGCATCGGCTTTTTTACGGGTACGCTTTACGTATCCGTCCTGTCGAAGCCTGAATCCATGACCGAACCTGCGCTGCTGCCCCGCCCGCAACTTCGACGCATGCTGCGCAAGGCCCGCCGCGCACTGACCCCTAGTCAGCAACGCCAGGCGGCTCGCGGGCTCTACAAGCAATTGGCCCAGCAGCCGCTGTTTCGCCGGGCAAAACACATTTCTCTTTATCTGCCCACCGACGGTGAAATCGACCCGCGTGTTTTGCTGCGCGCCGCTCAACGTCGGGGCAAGGCGACTTATCTGCCGGTGCTCAGCGCCTGGCCGCGCACCAAAATGGTGTTCCAGCGGATTCGTCCCGGTGAAAAACTGAAACCCAACCGCTTTCGTATTCTCGAACCCCGGCACAACCTCGCCCGCCAACGCAAAGTCTGGGCGCTGGACCTGGTGTTGTTGCCATTGGTGGGGTTTGACGATGTAGGCGGACGCCTGGGAATGGGCGGCGGTTTCTACGACCGAAGCCTCGCCTACCTGGCGCGGCGAAAAAACTGGCGCAAGCCGACGCTGTTGGGGCTGGCCCATGAATGTCAGAAAGTAGAACGATTGGCGCAGGCGAGCTGGGATGTGCCGTTGCAAGGAACGGTGACCGACAAAGCGTGGTATTTCGCAGGCTAGACGCCACCGGAATCAGCGGCGTCCGAAAGACAGTCTCAGCGCTTGAAGGCCGACGGCTGTTGTTGCTGCGCGATTTCGATCGGTGCGTTGGTCTTGTTGTTCCACAGGCTTTGGGCATAGCCGGTGGTCACGACGCCGAGGCCAAACAAAATAACCAAAATCCATAGTAAATCCGGTTTGCGTTTCATCGATTGCCCCCCAAAGGCACATCAACACGATGACAGCAGCGGTTCCGTTTTAGGTGTAGGCCGTGCAGCAGCGTCAAGCTTAGAAGGCCGGCATTTTGCGACAACGTGAACTGACACGCAAACGCTGGCGTCAACCGACTGTCGGTTTGTCATAAAAACGCCCGACAACTTGCCCACTCACCTCGCAAGGAGCAAAAACCATGGCCTACTGGCTGATGAAATCCGAGCCCGACGAACTCTCGATCAAAGACCTTGCGAAGCTCGGAAAAGCGCGCTGGGACGGGGTTCGCAACTATCAGGCACGTAACTTTTTGCGGTCGATGGCGGCGGGCGACGAGTTTTTCTTCTATCACTCCAGTTGCCCGGAGCCCGGGATTGCCGGAATCGGCAAAATTGTTCAAGCGGCGTATCCGGACCCAACGGCGCTGGAGCCGGAAAGTCATTACTACGATCCAAAGGCCACGCCAGAGAAAAACGCCTGGAGTGCCATTGATGTTGCGCATGTCGAGACGTTTGCCAAGGTGTTGAAGCTGGATTATTTGAAGCAGCAGACGGCGTTGGCGGAGATGCCGTTGGTGCAGAAAGGCTCGCGACTGTCGGTGATGTCCGTTACCGCTGAGCAATGGGCTGCGGTGCTGAGCCTGCGCTGAAAAAACTGCACCGCCCGCCGCCCTGACCTGGATCGGTCAGGCGCGACACCCAGTTGACAGATATCAAGTCGCACCCGCCGCTTGCCTGTCAGACTACGACGCTACAGACGCAGGATGCAGACATGTCGATTCACAGCCGCTCTTCACTTTTCTTCGCCTTTTTACTGGGGGCTTTGCTGCTGGCCGCAGGGGGCTTCGGTTATTGGAAGTCGACCCTTAGCCGACTGCCCGAAGGGTTGTATGTCGGTAATGGTCGACTTGAAGCCACTGAAGTGCAGATCGCCAGCAAGACACCCGGCCGGCTGGCCGAAGTCCTGGTGGATGAAGGCGACAAAGTGACCAAGGGTCAACTGCTGGCACGCATGGACACCCGGACCCTCGAAGCCCAGCGCAACCAGGCTGAAGCCGAAGTGATACGCGCCCGGGAAAACCTCAATGCAGCCCAGGCCAATGTGCAATTGCGCCAGAGCGAGCAACGGCTTGCCCAGCAAGAGCTCAAACGCTCCCAGGAATTGTTCAAGCGCGGTTTCGCCAGTGGCCAGATCATCGATCAACAGCAGTCACGGTTCGACACCGGCAATGCGGCCGTCACAGCCGCCCGCGCGCAGGTGTCCGCCGTCGGCGCAGCCATTGGCGCGGCACAGGCACAAGTCGCTCAGCTGACCAGCGAAATTGACGACAGCAGCCTGCGGGCCCCCATTGACGGGGTGATTCAGCTGCGCATGGCCGAACCCGGCGAAGTCCTCGGCGCCGGTGGCCGGGTTTTGTTGCTGATCGATCCGAACGATCAGTACATGAACCTCTATCTCGCCGCCTCCGTCGTCGGACGCCTGGCGGTCGGTGATGAAGCGCGGATCCTGCTGGACGCCGTGCCCGGCAAGCCGTTGCCGGCGAAAATCAGCTTCGTGGCAGCCAAATCGCAGTTCACCCCCAAAGAAGTCGAGACCCGCGACGAACGTCAGAAACTGGTGTTTCGGGTCAAGCTCCGCCTGACCCAACCCAGCAGCGTGCCCCAAGCCAAACCGGGGATGCCCGGTAACGGCTACGTGCGCACCGCGCCCATTGGCTGGCCGGCCAATCTTCAATGACCGGCCTGGCGCTGCATGCCGAAGGCCTTCAGCACCGGTACGGCCACCAGCAGGTGCTGACCGACATCACGTTCAGCTTGCCCGCCGGCACCCGATGCGGGTTGATCGGTCCGGATGGCGCGGGCAAATCCAGCCTGCTGGGTTTGATCGCCGGCGTGAAGACGCTACAAGTCGGCCAACTGGACGTGCTCAGCGGCTCGATCCAGGACCGGCGCCACCGCAACAGCCTCTACTCGCGAATCGCGTTCATGCCCCAAGGCCTGGGCGGCAACCTGTATCCCGAGCTGTCGATCAGCGAGAACATTCACTTCTTCGCCACCTTGTTCGGGCTGTCCGGGGCCGAATGCGATCAGCGCATGCAAAGTCTGCTGCTGGCCACCGACCTGCTGCGGTTTGCCGAGCGCCCGGCGGGCAAGTTATCGGGCGGCATGAAACAGAAGCTCGGCCTTTGTTGCGCACTGATTCATGAGCCCGACCTGCTGATCCTCGATGAACCGACCACCGGCGTCGACCCCTTGTCCCGGCGACGCTTCTGGGAGTTGATTGATGACGTCCGGCGTCAACGCCCGCAATTGACGCTGCTGGTCGCCACCGCCTACATGGAAGAGGCCGAGCAGTTCGAACACTGCCTGATGCTCGATGGCGGCAAACTGATCGCCGCCGGTTTGACCCGCGATCTCGGGGCTGTGACCCCCAACGGCAAGCTCGATGAGGCCTTTACCCACTTTCAGGGCGACACCGGCCGTGACAACCAGCCGCTGGTGATCCCTGCCCGAACCAACGCCACGGCCGACATCGCCATCGAAGCCCATGACCTGACCTTGCGCTTCGGCGATTTCACGGCGGTGGACAAGGTCAGCTTCGCCATCGGCCGCGGCGAGATCTTCGGGTTTCTGGGCTCCAATGGCTGCGGCAAAACCACCACCATGAAAGTGCTCACCGGGCTGATCCCGGCCAGCGAAGGCAGCGCCACGCTGCTGGGCAATCCGGTAAACGCCAAGGATTTAGCCACCCGCAAACGCGTCGGATTCATGTCCCAGAGTTTCTCGCTCTATGGCGAGCTCAGCGTGCGGCAGAATCTGGATTTGCACGCCCGGCTGTTCGACTTGCCCAAGGCCGAGAGCGCGCAACGCATCGACGAGTTGATCCTGCGTTTCAACCTGGGCAGCGTCGCTCATCAGCCGTCCGGAGCACTGCCACTGGGCCTGCGCCAACGGTTATCCCTGGCGGTGGCGGTGCTGCATCGCCCGGAAGTGTTGATCCTCGACGAACCGACGTCTGGCGTCGACCCGGCGGCCCGGGATGATTTCTGGCGGCTGCTGATCGAACTGTCCCGCGAACAGGGCGTGACGATTTTCCTGTCCACGCATTTCATGAACGAAGCCCAGCGCTGTGACCGCATCTCACTGATGCACGCCGGCAAGGTCCTGGCCTGCGACACCCCGGCAGCCCTGCAACAGCAGTTCAAGGGCCAGACACTGGAGGCGGCGTTCGTCACCTGCCTGGAGCAGGCCCAAGGCCCGATCGCTGCGGCGACGCCGCCAACGCCCATCGACACGACGCTCGCACCCGCCACACCGAAGCAAGATAGCCGCTTCAGTTTTGGACGATTACGGGCGCTGGCGAGTCGTGAAGGCAAGGAGTTGCTGCGCGATAAAGTGCGCATGGCGTTCGCCCTGCTCGGGGCGATGTTCATGATGGTGATCTTCGGCTACGGCATCTCCCTGGATGTGGAAAAACTCGCCTTCGCGGTTTACGACCAGGACCAGACGCCACAAAGCCGGGCGTATCTGGAGGCTTTCCGCAGCTCCCGTTATTTCGACGAACAACCGCCCATCAGCGATGCAGCGCAATTGCATCGACGATTACAGCGCTCGGAAATCAAACTGGCCCTGGAGATCCCGCCGGGATTCGGCCGAGACCTGTTCGCCGGTCGTCAACCCGCGGTGGCGGCCTGGTTCGATGGCGGTATGCCATTTCGCGCCGAAACCAGCCGCAATTACGTGGAAGCGGTACACCAGGCCAACCTGGTGCAATTGGCCGAGCAGTCCAGCACCGCACTGAACCGGCAAACGGCAGCCCAGCTGGAAACCCGCTTTCGCTACAACCAGGATGTCGTCAGCGTTAACGCCATCGGCCCCGGGGTGATGGCGCTGATCCTGGCGTTCATCCCGGCCATGCTGACAGCGCTGGGCATCGTGCGGGAGAAAGAACTGGGCTCGATCACCAACTTCTACGCCACACCGCTGACGCGACTGGAGTTCCTGTTAGGTAAACAAGCGCCGTATCTGGCTATCAGTCTGATCAACCTCGCCGTCCTGACAGCCATGAATCGCTGGCTGTTCGGCGTGCCTTTCAAGGGCAGCGCCCTGACCCTGGCCTTCGGCGGGCTGCTCTACGTGCTGGCGACCACCAGCATGGGCCTGTTGATTTCGGCGTTCACCCGAACCCAGATTGCCGCCATTCTCGGCACCATGATCATTACCAGTCTGCCGACCATTCAGTTTTCCGGCTTGATCGTGCCGCGCTCGTCGCTTGATGGCGCGGCCGCTGTCATGGGGATGCTGTTTCCGGCGGGCTACTTCCTCGATATTGCCGTTGGCACGTTTACCAAGGCCCTGGATATCCGGCAGTTGTGGCCGCAATGCCTGGCATTGTTCGGGTTCTTCCTGGGGTTTACCGGCCTTAGCCTGGCCATGCTGAAAAAGCAGGAGGCCTGATGCACAAGCTTGCGCACATCCTGCGTCTTGGCCTCAAGGAACTCACAAGCCTGCGACACGACAGCGTGTTGCTGCTGTTCCTGTTCTATGCCTTCACCGTCGCGATCTACATGCCGGCCGCCGGCTCGGTGATCGGCGTGCACAACGCCAGCGTGGCCATGGTCGATGAAGATCACAGCCACCTGTCACGACAATTGGCGCAAGCCCTGCAGCCGCCGGAATTCCAGCCGCCGGTGTCGCTGCCCTACGAACAACTGGACGAAGTGCTGGACAGCGGGCGATTCACTTTCGTCATCAATGTCCCGGCGAATTTCCAGGCGGACCTGTTGGCTGGCCGCCAGCCGGCGGTGCAGGTGAACGTCGACGCCACCGCCATGAGCCAGGCATTCATGGGGGCGGGCTACATCGGACGGATTTTCCAGCGCGAATTGCTGACCTACAGTGGCCAGGGCGATGCGGCGAGCAAAGCCCCCGTGCTGCTGACCACCAGAGCGCTGTTCAATACCAACCTGGAGGGCGGCTGGTTCCTGGCGGTGATTCAAATCGTCAACAACATCACCATCCTCGCCATCATCCTGACTGGCACAGCCCTGCTGCGCGAGCGTGAACACGGCACTCTCGACCATTTGCTGGTGCTGCCCCTCACGGCGCTTGAAATCATGCTGGCGAAAATCTGGAGCAACATGCTGGTGGTGGTGCTGTGCACTTGGGTGTCGCTGGAGGTGATCGTCAAAGGTGCACTCGGCGTGCCGCTAGCCGGCTCCATGACCTTGTTTTTGCTGGTGACGGCCGTTTATCTGTTCGCCAGCACAGCGCTGGGAATATTCCTCGCAACCCTCGCCCGCTCGACACCGCAATTCGGCCTGCTGGCGATTCCGGTGATCATCCCGATGTTGCTGCTCTCCGGGGGCAGTACGCCGCTCGACAGCATGCCGCAATGGCTGCAATGGGTCATGCAGGGCTCGCCATCGACGCACTTCGTCAGCCTCAGTGCCGCGATACTGTTTCGCGACGCGGGTATCAATGTGGTGTGGCCGGACTTGCTGGCATTGAGCGCCATTGGCCTGCTGTTTTTTACAGTTGCGCTGATGCGGTTTCGCAAGAGCCTGGCGTCTTGAAAGACCGAGCCCGCTCCCACAGGAACTGCGCAGAGCCCTGTGGGAGCGGGTTTGCCTGCAATGAGGCGCGCCCGGGCCGCGAGAGAATTACTGAATAATGAGGTTGTTGAACAACAAATCCTCAACCACCGGCTTGCCGGTCTCATCGTTCATCACTTGCTGAGTCTGTTTCAGGGCTTCCTGACGCAGCTTTTCCTTGGCTTCAACGTTGCTCATCGCTTCGGTCGTCTGCTGGGCAAACAATGCCACCAGCTGATTGCGGATCAACGGCTCATTGGCCTTCACCGCCTTGGTCGCCTCGTCACCGGTCACCCGCAAAGCCACATCGGCCTTGTAGACCTTGAGCTTGGGCGTACCGTCCAGCCCATAGTTGCCCACGAACGGCGGGCTCAGGGTGATGTAATTGACCTTCGGAGCTTCACCTTCTTTGGCTTCTTCGGCCATCGCTGCCACGGGCAGAGAGAGGGCCAGCAACAACATGATCCACGCTTTCACAATTCGCTCCTTATCCGGTTTGCGGCCTAGCATAACGACCCGCCGCTCAAGCACAAGCTTATGGCTGGCTATCAGGGTCGGGCATGCTCGTTGACCCATCGACTCACACACCTACACTTATCGGCCATCACTCCCAAAGGAATAGCCCTGATGAAAGCCGTGCTGTGCAAAGCCTTCGGCCCTGCCGAATCGCTGGTGCTGGAAGACGTCGCCAGTCCTGTCGCGAAGAAGAATGAAATCCTGCTGGACGTGCATGCCGCCGGGGTGAATTTCCCGGACACGCTGATCATCGAGGGCAAATACCAGTTCAAGCCGCCCTTCCCGTTTTCGCCGGGTGGCGAAGCGGCCGGTGTGGTCAGCGCGGTGGGCGAAAAGGTCAGTCACCTCAAGGTCGGTGACCGAGTCATGGCCCTGACCGGCTGGGGCAGTTTCGCCGAGCAGGTCGCCGTGCCGGGCTATAACGTGCTGCCGATCCCGCCCTCGATGGACTTCAACACCGCCGCCGCTTTCAGCATGACCTACGGCACCTCGATGCACGCACTCAAGCAACGGGGCAATCTGCAACCGGGTGAAACCCTGCTGGTGCTCGGTGCTTCCGGCGGTGTTGGCCTGGCTGCGGTGGAAATCGGCAAAGCCATGGGCGCCCGCGTGATCGCCGCCGCCAGCAGCGCCGAAAAACTTGCCGTGGCCAAGGCGGCCGGCGCCGATGAACTGATCAACTACAGCGAAACCAGCCTCAAGGACGAAATCAAACGCCTGACCGACGGCCAAGGCGCCGACGTGATCTACGACCCGGTCGGCGGTGATCTGTTCGACCAGGCCATCCGTGCCATCGCCTGGAATGGCCGCTTGCTGGTGGTCGGTTTCGCCAGCGGACGCATTCCGGAACTGCCGGTGAACCTGGCGCTGCTCAAGGGCGCTGCCGTGGTCGGCGTGTTCTGGGGTTCGTTTGCCCAACGTCAGCCGCAGGACAACGCGGCGAACTTCCAGCAGTTGTTTGGCTGGTTTGCCGAGGGCAAGCTGAAGCCGTTGGTGTCGCAGGTGTATCCGCTGAGCAATGCGGCGCAGGCGATCAATGACCTTGGCCAGCGCAAGGCGGTCGGGAAGGTGGTGGTTCAGGTTCGCTGAGCGTGAAAAAAGTGGCCTGGATTGTCCAGGCCGCTTTTAGTGCCTTGGATTAAAGCAACTTACGGATATCTTCCGGCAGCAAGCTCATGTACTTACGAACCGGACTCGCCCGACAATCCCTGACAATTTTCGGCACGCGCTTATTGAGCTTGGCAATCAATGCAAAGCGCTCCTCATTCTGTAACTGCGTCGTATAAATCACGTTCGACAAATAAGCACGTGTGTGATCAAACACGGCTGAATCAACCCACGCGTACTCCGGAAAATCGATCAACGCCTCGTTGAGGTCACGACACCTCAATTGCTTGAGCCACGTGTTGGTGTGAATGGGTGTGTCCAGATCCAGCCTGAAAACCATTGGGGCCATCACTTCCTGCTCAG
The DNA here is from genome assembly GCF_059695705.1 of Pseudomonas sp. LBUM1669. Lineage (NCBI taxonomy): Bacteria > Pseudomonadati > Pseudomonadota > Gammaproteobacteria > Pseudomonadales > Pseudomonadaceae > Pseudomonas > Pseudomonas sp. LBUM1669. Next base: position 6,106,165 of record NZ_CP166784.1, read on the forward strand.
CAGGTCTGCCGCCTTCGACCGTCCAGGGTTTGAAACGCCACTGCGTAAGCGCCTTCCGGACCGCTTCAGCCAGATCGGGATGATCACTTTGCAGAATGCTCAATTTATTGACCGAACCATCGGCATACACGGTGAATCTGGCCCTGACTTCACCGGTGATCCCGGCTCGGAACAGCTCTTTAGGGTAAATCGGCTTCGGATTGTTTTCAGGGATCAAAAATACCTCCCCAGCCCGAACGCCCACAGACCCAACCAATAACAGCACAAACGCCAGCCACCGCATAACCCATCCCCTTCACCACTGAAATGCCAATCCCGACACCAGCACAAAGGTTAAGACCCAGCGGCCCGAAACAGAACGCAGCGATTTCCTGTTCGGTCGAAGGACATTTCCCAAAGCTCTGTCCTACTCCAGACCGAAATGCGTCATCAACCTCCGACCGAGACGATTCCCACAACGCCCTTCACTTATACCTGTGCGACATGTTCATAAAGGAACACGCGATCGCCCACATTTCCGCTGTTTGGTCGATGTGAACCGGTGCTATTTTCAGTAACGAAACTGTAACATTCGCATCCGCAGTCAAAACAAGAAATCTGGAGCTCTTGAATGTTTGCTTTCTTTCGTCCTGCCGCACATCAGGCTCCATTGCCTGAAGAAAAAATCGACGACACCTATAAACGCCTCCGCTGGCAGATCTTCGCCGGGATTTTCATCGGGTATGCGGGTTACTACCTGCTGCGCAAGAACTTCTCCCTGGCCATGCCCTACCTGATCGAAGAGGGCTATACCCGCGGCGAGCTGGGCCTGGCGTTGTCGGCGATTGCCATCGCCTACGGCTTGTCCAAGTTCCTGATGGGCATTGTTTCCGACCGCTCCAACCCGCGCTTCTTCCTGCCATTCGGTCTGCTGGTATCGGCCGGCGTGATGTTCATTTTCGGATTTGCGCCTTGGGCGACGTCCAGCGTGACCATCATGTTCATCCTGCTGTTTATCAACGGCTGGGCCCAGGGCATGGGTTGGCCGCCAAGTGGGCGGACCATGGTCCACTGGTGGTCGCAAAAGGAACGTGGCGGCGTAGTGTCTCTGTGGAACGTCGCGCATAACGTCGGCGGTGGCCTGATCGGCCCGCTGTTCCTGCTGGGCATGGGCTTGTTCAATGACTGGCACGCGGCGTTCTATGTGCCGGCGGCCGTTGCCATGGCGGTGGCGGTGTTTGCCTTCGTCACCATGCGCGACACACCGCAATCGGTTGGCCTGCCCCCGATCGAGAAGTACAAGAACGACTACCCGGAAGGCTACGACGCCAGTCACGAAGAAGAATTCAGCGCCAAGGAAATCTTCGTCAAATACGTGCTGCGCAACAAAATGCTCTGGTACATCGCATTGGCCAACGTCTTTGTCTACTTGCTGCGCTACGGCGTGCTGGACTGGGCACCGACCTACCTCAAGGAAGCCAAAGGCTTCAGCGTGGACAAAACGTCGTGGGCGTATTTCCTCTACGAATGGGCAGGTATTCCCGGGACACTGTTGTGCGGTTGGATGTCTGACAAGATCTTCCGTGGCAACCGCGGCCTGACCGGCATGGTGTTCATGGCGTTGGTGACCGTGGCAACGCTGGTCTACTGGCTCAACCCGGCCGGCAACCCGACTGTCGACATGATCGCGCTGATCTCGATTGGTTTCCTGATCTACGGTCCGGTGATGCTGATCGGCCTGCAAGCGCTGGAACTGGCACCGAAAAAAGCCGCCGGTACGGCAGCGGGTTTCACGGGTCTGTTCGGGTATCTGGGTGGTTCGGTCGCGGCCAGTGCAGCGATGGGCTACACCGTGGACCACTTTGGCTGGGACGGCGGTTTTGTACTACTGATCGGCGCGTGCCTGCTGGCGATGGCCTTCCTTGCACCGACGCTGTGGCACAAGCAAGTCGCCAGTCAGAGCCGCGAAGCGATCGCCTGATCGGCTTTTGATTGGCAGCGCTTGAGCCGCGCCTCCAGATTCCGGTCTGGCATGGCGTGGCTACGCAGGGCGTTGGCGGTCTGCTCGACATAATCGCGAGTAGTGCCGTAACGCCCGCAAGCGTTTTCGAACACGTGGCTCAGCACATGATCCGGCAAGTTGCCGGCATAGCTGGGCAAGTGTCGCTCCAACACAAACCCCAACGCCTGAACCTGGCTTCCGTCTTCGAGACGGCAGTTGAGCCAGTGTGGGCGATAGGACGGAAAGGGCATTTCGCGCTGCCACAGTGCGTAAAGCGAGGCTTCCAGTTGTTCTTCGGGCAAACGATAAGCGAAGCCGCTGCAAGAACCGCCGCGATCCAGGCCAAAGACCAAGCCAGGGACTTCCGGCGTGCCGCGATGTTCGTGGGACCACAGGTATAACCCGCGATGGTAGCCATGCACTCGGCCGCGCACTCGCTCCACCGCCGCGCATTCAGGGCGCCAGATCAGCGAACCATAAGCGAATAACCAGACGGGCCCGCCCTTGTGTCGAGCCATGGTCGACTGCATCGAGCTGAGCAATTGTTCGTGCGTAAGCTGCGGCCCCAGATCGAGCCGCGGAGGGTAAGCCAGATTCAAAAAAGCAGACTCAATGGCACTCATGGCGAATAGCGTTCAGCTCCCCGCGGATAAAGAATTACTAAATAGAACGCACCGCTGTAACAATAAGGCACATATGTTTTAAGGCAATTTAAGTGCCATGGCACAGTTCTTAAATAATGACCTTGCTGGATATAACCTACCGGTATTTATATAAATCTATAAATACCGATCGGCTATATGGGGAGTTATAACGACTAGGAGCGTGGATCAAGATCACGGATCAAGATCGAGGATCAAGATCGAGGCGCGTAGGCAAAGACGTCGGCGCGCATCTGGTGCGCATCCATCCCCGCGTCGACCAACGCATCCAGCGTGCCGTAGACCATGGCCGGTGAGCCGCTGGCATACACGTGCAGCGCTTTCAGATCAGGGAAGTCCTCACACACCGCCTCATGCAGCATCCCGCAACGCCCCTGCCAGCCGCATTGATCGCTGACGACTTTATGCAGGAACAGATTGGGCAGTTTCAGCCACTCATCCCAGTGCTCGATTTCATAAAAGTCTTCAGGCCGGCGCACACCCCAATACAGATGCACCGGATGCTTGAAACCCGCGGCCCGGCAATGTTCGATCAGACTGTGGATCTGGCCCATACCGGTGCCAGCGGCAATCAGCACCAGCGGACCGTCCGGCAGTTCCGCCAGATGGGTATCGCCGAACGGCATCTCGATGCGCACCATCGGATTGCGTTGCAGTTGTTCGATCAGGTTCAGCGCACTGCTTTCGCGCGCCAGCACATGGATTTCCAGGTCTCGCCCGGCATGGGGTGCCGAGGCCAGGGAGAAGGCGGATTTCTCGCCGTTCTCGCGCTCGATCATCAAATACTGACCCGCGTGATAACGCGGTGGCTTGCCGGCTGGCGCCCGCAGATGCACGCGAAAGGTATCGCCGCCGACGTCCCTGCATTCAATGACCTGACACGACAAGCTGCGCACCGGCAATTCTCCCAGCGCGAGCACGCCATCCCACAGCACGATGCAGTCTTCCAGCGGCTCTGCTATGCAAGTGTAGAACTCGCCATGGTCGCGCACATTGCCGGCCTGTTCGACCCGCCCTTCCACCAGCAACGCCGCGCACACGTGGCAGTTACCGTTGCGGCAGCTTTGCGGGCATTCATAGCCCAGGCGCCGCGCGCCATCGAGAATCCGCTCGCCGGGCAGAATCTCTAGCACTGCTCCGGAGGGCTGCAAGGTTACACGCATCAATCTATTCCTAACTGATTCCAGATGGCATCGATCCGTTGGGTCACGGCGTCGTCCTTGACGATCACCCGGCCCCACTCGCGAGTGGTTTCGCCCGGCCATTTATGCGTGGCATCGAGCCCCATCTTCGAGCCCAGTCCGGAGACCGGCGAGGCGAAGTCGAGGTAGTCGATCGGCGTGTTGTCGATCATCACCGTGTCACGCTTGGGGTCCATGCGCGTGGTGATGGCCCAGATCACGTCGTTCCAGTCGCGTGCGTTGATATCGTCATCACAGACGATAACGAACTTGGTGTACATGAACTGTCGCAAAAACGACCAGACACCCAGCATTACCCGCTTCGCGTGGCCCGGATACGACTTCTTCATGGTCACGATGGCCATGCGGTACGAACAACCTTCCGGCGGCAGGTAGAAGTCAGTGATTTCCGGGAACTGCTTCTGCAGGATCGGCACGAACACTTCATTCAGCGCCACGCCGAGAATCGCCGGCTCATCCGGCGGACGGCCGGTGTAGGTGCTGTGGTAGATCGGTTTGATGCGGTGGGTGATGCGCTCGACGGTGAACACCGGGAAGCTGTCGACTTCGTTGTAGTAACCGGTGTGGTCGCCGTAAGGGCCTTCATCGGCCATTTCGCCCGGATGGATCACGCCTTCAAGGATGATCTCGGCGGTCGCCGGGACCTGCAAGTCGTTGCCACGGCACTTCACCAGTTCGGTGCGGTTGCCGCGCAGCAGACCGGCGAAAGCATATTCGGAAAGACTGTCCGGTACAGGCGTCACGGCGCCAAGGATGGTCGCCGGGTCAGCGCCCAGTGCCACGGAGACCGGAAACGGCTGACCGGGATGCTTTTCGCACCACTCACGGTAATCCAGCGCGCCGCCCCGGTGGCTCAGCCAGCGCATGATGACTTTGTTGCGGCCAATGACTTGCTGACGGTAGATGCCGAGGTTCTGACGGTCCTTGTTCGGACCTTTGGTGACGGTCAGGCCCCAAGTGATCAGCGGGCCGACATCGCCTGGCCAGCAGGTCTGCACCGGCAGCATCGCGAGGTCGACGTCGTCGCCTTCGATGACCACTTCCTGGCAGACCGCGTCTTTGACCACCTTCGGTGCCATGGCGATGATCTTGCGGAAGATCGGCAGCTTGGACCAGGCATCTTTCAGGCCTTTCGGCGGCTCGGGTTCCTTGAGAAACGCCAGCAGCTTGCCGATCTCGCGCAATTCGCTGACCGCTTCTGCGCCCATGCCCAGCGCCACGCGCTCAGGGGTGCCGAACAGGTTGCCGAGCACTGGGATGTCATAACCCGTGGGCTTTTCGAAAAGCAGGGCTGGACCTTTGGCCCGCAGGGTGCGGTCGCAAACCTCGGTCATTTCGAGCACTGGGGACACCGGAACCTGGATGCGCTTGAGTTCGCCGCGCTTTTCCAGGCCGCTGATAAAGTCGCGCAAGTCGCGATACTGCATGCGTGAGCCTCGTGTTGGCCGTGCCGTTCGGGGGTGGCAGTTTAGCGCCGAACCCCTCTATTCAGAACCATGAACTGCCGGTTCATCAAAAATCAGATAGCAAAAAGCCGGGTTTCCCCGGCTTCTGCTGGTCTATCGACTTACTTGCGTTTCATCGACAGGAAGAACTCATCGTTGGTCTTGGTCGTTTTCAGCTTGTCGACCAGGAACTCGATGGCAGCGATTTCGTCCATCGGGTGCAGCAGCTTGCGCAGGATCCACATGCGTTGCAACTCGTCGTCGGCTGTCAGCAACTCTTCGCGGCGGGTGCCGGAACGGTTGATGTTGATGGCCGGGAAGACGCGTTTTTCGGCGATGCGACGATCCAGCGGCAGTTCCATGTTGCCCGTGCCTTTGAATTCTTCGTAGATCACTTCGTCCATCTTGGAGCCGGTTTCAACCAGCGCGGTGGCGATGATGGTCAGCGAACCGCCTTCCTCGATGTTCCGCGCGGCGCCGAAGAAACGTTTCGGTTTCTCCAGGGCGTGGGCATCGACACCACCGGTGAGTACTTTGCCGGAGCTCGGAATCACGGTGTTGTAGGCGCGAGCCAGACGGGTGATGGAGTCGAGCAGGATCACCACGTCTTTCTTGTGTTCGACCAGGCGCTTGGCCTTCTCGATCACCATTTCGGCAACCTGCACGTGGCGGGTTGGCGGCTCGTCGAACGTCGAGGCGACCACTTCGCCGCGCACGGTGCGCTGCATTTCGGTCACTTCTTCCGGACGTTCGTCGATCAGCAATACGATCAGATGAACTTCAGGGTTGTTACGAGCGATGTTGGCTGCGATGTTCTGCAGCATGATCGTTTTACCGGCTTTCGGCGGTGCAACGATCAGACCGCGCTGGCCTTTGCCGATCGGGGCGCACAGGTCGATGACACGACCGGTCAAGTCTTCGGTGGAACCGTTGCCGGCTTCCATCTTCATGCGCACGGTCGGGAACAGCGGGGTCAGGTTCTCGAAGAGAATCTTGTTTTTCGCGTTCTCGGGACGATCGTAGTTGATCGTGTCGACCTTGAGCAGCGCGAAATAACGCTCGCCTTCCTTCGGAGGGCGGATCTTGCCAACGATGGTGTCACCGGTGCGCAAGTTGAAGCGACGGATCTGGCTCGGCGAGACGTAGATATCATCTGGGCCGGCGAGATAGGAAGCGTCAGCGGAGCGCAGGAAGCCGAAGCCGTCCTGGAGAATCTCCAGCACGCCATCACCGGAGATTTCCTCGCCGCTTTTCGCGTGCTTTTTGAGCAGGGAGAAAATCACGTCCTGCTTGCGCGAACGGGCCATATTTTCTATGCCCATCTGTTCGGCCAATTCGAGCAGTTCGGTAATCGGCTTTTGCTTGAGTTCAGTCAGATTCATATAGGAATGACGTAATCATTTATGGAGGGGGGGGAAATTAAGCTTTTGGCTTAATGAGGCCGCGCCGCAGAGAAGGCGACAGGATCGCGTACTTATTCGAAAAGGAGTGCGTCGGCGACGGCTAGCAGGGGGCAATGGAGAAACCAGTGCGGGGCCGAATGTACCACCTGAGTTTCGGAGCGTCTAGCCCTCAATAACGAAAAGGCCCCGCAATATGCGGGGCCTTTTCATGACGCTTTATAACAACGCTTAGATGTTGGCGTCGAGGAAGGCCGCCAGTTGCGACTTCGACAATGCGCCGACCTTGGTCGCTTCAACGTTGCCGTTCTTGAACAGCATCAGAGTCGGGATGCCACGCACGCCATGCTTGGCCGGGGTTTCCTGGTTTTCGTCGATGTTCAGTTTGGCAATGGTCAGCTTGCCTTTGTAGGTTTCAGCAATTTCGTCCAGAACGGGAGCGATCATTTTGCAAGGGCCGCACCATTCAGCCCAGTAGTCGACCAGTACAGCGCCTTCGGCCTTGAGTACGTCAGCCTCGAAGCTAGCGTCGGTGACGTGTTTGATAAGATCGCTGCTCATGGAAGTCTCCAGGTTGTAAGCAAAAAAACGTGGCCCATCATAGCTGCCCTTCCTTCGTTCAGGAAGGTGCAGTTGATTGAGTCTCGCTATGGTGCGGCATGAGTTTGGGTATAGCTCAAGTCACGGGGCGGCGGGAGCGACGAAGGCAATTCCGGTGCGCAGGGCGGCATTGCGCACATGTTCCTGCATGGCTTTCTGTGCCGCACCGGACGAGCGCCGGGCCAGCGCGCGGAGGATTTTGCGGTGCTCCTGCCAGGTTTCCATGGCCCGTTCGGCCCGGATGAACGGTAGCTTCTGGCTCTCCAGAAAAATGTCGGCGCTTGCCGTGAGGATGCTCAGCATCGCCTGATTGCCACTGGCCAGCAGAATGCGTCGGTGAAACTCGAAATCCAGTCGCGCCGCCGCCTCGAAGTCGCCGGCCTTCAATTCGCAGCGCATGGCGGCAACGTTATCTTCCAGCGCATCGAGTTCGTGAGTGCTCAGGGTCACCGCGGCCAAACCTGCGGCAAAACCTTCCAGGGCATAACGCAACTGGAAAATGTCCAACGGCGATGCCTGGGCCGCGAAGGGCCAACTCAGTGCCGCATCGCCACGTGGCAAGTCCACCGGCGACTGCACGAACACGCCCTTGCCCGGCTGGATGCTGATCACGCCCAGCGCACTCAACGACGACAGCGCCTCACGCAGCGACGCCCGACTGACCCCCAACTGCACCGCCAGATCCCGCTGCGAGGGCAAGGCATCCCCCGGCGCGAAACCCTGTTCAGTGATCAGTTTACGGATGGCTTGCAGCGCCACTTCAGGTACGGCTCGGGAAATCGAATTCATGGTTTTTTCAGACGAACCAGGACAATGAGCGGCTAGTTGTAAAGCTATTCGCAGCCCTCGGCAAGTCGTGCCCCATGGGAGTTCGGCACGTTTCACGGATGCGCCATGAGGGTGCGAAACGCCTTTTCACTGTTCAGACCAGTAAGACCGACCAAACCCAGTAAAGCCGTGGCCTGCGGCATCGAAAACCGCTTCTTGGCATGGCCCGTGCTCTGTCGATCCGCAGAATTCATTCCTCGCCGATCCGGAGATTCGCCATGACCCTGCGTTACAGCGCCCTTCTCACTGCCCTGTTTTCCAGCCTGATGTTGAGCCAGGCACCCGCTCACGCCGACGGCCTGGAGGATGTGGTCAAACGCGGCGTCCTCAAAGTGGCCGTGCCTCAGGACTTTCCACCGTTCGGCTCGGTCGGCCCGGACATGAAACCGCGCGGCCTCGACATCGACACCGCCAAACTGCTGGCCGAGCAACTCAAGGTCAAACTTGAACTGACCCCTGTCAACAGCACCAACCGCATCCCGTTCCTGACCACCGGCAAGGTTGACCTGGTGATCTCCAGCCTGGGCAAGAACCCCGAGCGCGAGAAAGTCATCGATTTTTCCAGCGCCTATGCGCCGTTCTACCTCGCCGTGTTCGGTCCGCCAGACGCCGACATCAAAAGCCTGGACGACCTCAAGGGCAAGACCGTCAGCGTCACCCGAGGCGCCATCGAAGACATCGAACTGACCAAAGTCGCTCCCGAAGGCGTGACCATCAAACGCTTCGAAGACAACAACTCAACCATCGCCGCCTACATCGCCGGCCAGGTTGACCTGATCGCCAGCGGCAACGTGGTGATGGTGGCGATCAGCGAGAAGAACCCAAAACGCATTCCAGCGTTGAAAGTGAAGCTCAAGGACTCGCCGGTCTATGTCGGCGTGAACAAGAACGAGCCGGCGCTGTTGGGCAAGGTCAATCAGATCCTCGCCACCGCCAAAACCGACGGAGCACTGGAGAAAAACTCCCAGACCTGGCTGAAAGAGCCATTGCCGGCCGACCTCTGATCGTCGCTCGGGAGACTTGATATGGCCTATCAGTTCGACTTTCTGCCGGTGGTGCAAAACACCGACCTGCTGCTGCGCGGCGCGCTGTTCACCCTTGAACTGACCGCCATCGGCGCGGTGCTCGGGGTGGGGCTGGGCATTGTCGGGGCGCTGGTGCGGGCGTGGAACATTCGCCCGTTCTCGGCGATTTTCGGGGTCTACGTCGAGTTGATCCGCAATACGCCGTTCCTGGTGCAGCTGTTTTTTATCTTCTTCGGCTTGCCATCGCTGGGGGTGCAGATTTCCGAATGGCAGGCGGCAGTGCTGGCGATGGTGATCAACCTCGGCGCCTATTCGACCGAAATCATCCGCGCCGGCATCCAGGCGATCCCCCGAGGACAGCTGGAAGCCGCTGCGGCCTTGGCGATGAGCCGATTCGAAGCGTTCCGCCACGTGATTCTGCTGCCGGCGCTGGGCAAAGTCTGGCCGGCCCTGAGCAGCCAAATCATCATCGTCATGCTCGGCTCGGCGGTTTGCTCGCAAATCGCCACCGAAGAGTTGAGCTTCGCCGCCAACTTCATTCAGTCGCGCAACTTCCGCGCCTTTGAAACCTATGCCCTGACCACGCTGCTGTACCTGTGCATGGCGCTGCTGATCCGCCAACTGCTGAACTGGATCGGCCGCCGCTACATTTCGAGGAGCAGCCAATGAGCGATTTCACCTTCTGGGACATCGTGCGCAACCTGCTCACCGGCCTGCAATGGACCCTGGCGCTGTCACTGGTGGCGTTTATCGGCGGCGGGCTGATCGGCTTGCTGATCATGGTCATGCGCATCTGGAAAAAGCCCCTGCCGCGCAACATTGCCCGTACCTACATCGAGCTGTTCCAGGGCACGCCGCTGTTGATGCAGCTGTTTCTGGTGTTCTTCGGCGTGGCGCTGGCCGGTGTGGAGATTTCGCCGTGGATGGCGGCGGCGCTGGCCCTGACGCTGTTTACCAGCGCCTATCTGGCGGAGATCTGGCGCGGCTGCGTCGACTCGATTCCCAACGGCCAGTGGGAAGCCTCGTCGAGCCTGGCGCTCAATCCGCTTGAGCAACTGCGCTACGTGATTCTGCCGCAAGCGCTGCGGATCGCCGTGGCGCCCACCGTGGGCTTCTCGGTGCAAGTGGTCAAAGGCACCGCCGTGACCTCGATCATCGGCTTCACCGAACTGACCAAGACCGGCGGCATGCTCGCCAACGCGACCTTCGAACCGTTCATGGTCTATGGCCTCGTCGCCCTCGGTTACTTCCTGCTCTGCTACCCCTTGTCCCTCAGTGCGCGCTATCTGGAAAGGAGACTGCATGCCTCTGCTTAGAATTTCCGCCCTGCATAAATATTACGGCGACCACCATGTGCTCAAAGGCATCGACCTGAGCGTCGAGGAAGGCCAGGTGGTGGCAATCATCGGCCGCAGCGGTTCGGGCAAATCCACCTTGCTGCGCACCCTCAACGGCCTGGAGTCGATCAACGACGGCGTGATCGAAGTCGACGGCGAATACCTCGACGCTGCCCGCGCCGATTTGCGCACCTTACGGCAGAAAGTCGGGATGGTGTTCCAGCAGTTCAACCTGTTCCCGCACCTGACCGTGGGCGAAAACGTGATGCTCGCGCCGCAAGTGGTGCAGAAAGTACCGAAGGCCAAAGCGGTCGAGCTGGCGCGGGAGATGCTGGAGCGGGTCGGGCTGGGCGAGAAGTTTGATGCCTTCCCGGACCGGCTGTCGGGTGGGCAGCAACAGCGCGTGGCGATTGCCCGGGCGTTGGCAATGTCTCCCAAAGTCTTGCTGTGCGACGAAATCACGTCAGCGCTGGACCCGGAATTGGTCAATGAAGTGCTGAGCGTGGTCCGGCAACTGGCCAAAGAAGGGATGACGCTGATCATGGTCACCCATGAAATGCGCTTTGCCCGCGAGGTTGGGGATAAGTTGGTGTTCATGCATCAGGGCAAGGTGCATGAAGTCGGGGATCCGAAGATTTTGTTTGCAAATCCGCAGACGGCGGAGCTGGCGAATTTCATCGGGACGGTTGAAGCGGCGGTCTGATCGTTCTTCAGCGCCTGTGAGGCCGTCTTCGCGGGCAAGCCTCGCTCCTACAGGGATTTGCGCCGTCCGCGAGATTTTGGACAACACCGTCCCCTGTAGGAGCGAGGCTTGCCCGCGAAGTGGCCGTCAGCTACGCCACATAGGCTCCCGCGCCAAAAGATCGCAGCCTTCCACAACTCCTGCGCGTTGGCGTCAGCGTTTGATCGTGGCACGATGTCGAGGTTATCGACCGAGACCCCATGACCATGCCGCAATCCCAAGCCAAGAATCTGTCCCTGATCGCCGCAATCGACCTGGGCTCCAACAGCTTTCACATGGTCGTGGCCAAGGCCCAGAACGGCGAAATCCGTATTCTCGAGCGTCTCGGGGAGAAGGTTCAGCTGGCCGCCGGCATCGACGATGAGCGTCAGCTCAGTGAAGAATCCATGCAACGCGGGCTCGATTGCCTGAAGCGTTTTGCCCAACTGATCAACGGTATGCCGCCCGGCGCCGTGCGGATCGTCGGCACCAACGCCCTGCGTGAAGCCCGTAACCGTGGCGAATTCATCCACCGCGCCGAAGAAATTCTTGGCCACCCGGTGGAAGTCATCTCCGGTCGTGAAGAAGCACGCCTGATTTACCTCGGCGTTTCCCACACCCTCGCTGACACCCCGGGCAAACGCCTGGTGGCCGACATCGGCGGCGGCAGTACCGAATTCATCATTGGCCAGCGCTTCGAACCGCTGCTGCGCGAAAGCCTGCAAATGGGCTGTGTCAGTTATACCCAGCGTTATTTCAAGGACGGCAAGATCACCCCGGCCCGCTACGCCCAGGCGTACACCGCAGCGCGGCTGGAGATCATGAGCATCGAACACGCCCTGCACCGCCTGACCTGGGATGAAGCCATCGGTTCCTCGGGCACCATCCGCGCCATCGGCCTGGCGCTGAAGGCCGGCGGTCACGGCACCGGCGAGGTCAACGCCCAAGGCCTGGCCTGGCTCAAGCGCAAACTGATGAAGCTGGGCGACGTCGAGAAAATCGACTTCGAAGGCATCAAGCCCGACCGCCGCGCAATCTTCCCGGCGGGCCTGGCGATTCTCGAAGCGATCTTCGACGCCCTCGAACTGCAACGCATGGACCACTGTGAAGGCGCCCTGCGCGAAGGCGTGCTCTATGACCTGCTGGGCCGTCATCATCATGAGGACGTCCGTGAACGCACACTCAGCTCGCTGATGGAGCGTTATCACGTCGATCTGGAACAAGCGGCGCGGGTCGAACGCAAAGCCCTGCATGCCTTCGATCAAGTGGCCAAGGATTGGGATCTGGATGATGGCATCTGGCGCGAACTGCTCGGCTGGGCCGCCAAGGTCCATGAAGTGGGCCTGGACATCGCTCACTATCAGTACCACAAGCACGGCGCCTACTTGATCGAGCACTCGGACCTGGCTGGGTTCTCCCGTGAAGACCAACTGATGCTCGCGCTATTGGTGCGTGGTCACCGGCGCAATATTCCCAAGGACCGGTTTGCCGATTTCGGCGATGACGGCATCAAGCTGATTCGCCTGTGCGTGCTGCTGCGCTTTGCGATCCTGTTCCATCACATCCGTGGCACCCAGGAAATGCCGCAGGTGGTACTGCACGCCAGCCGCGACAGCCTCGATGTGTTGTTCCCGGAAAACTGGCTCGACGAAAACCAACTGACCCAGGCCGACTTCGCCCTCGAAGCGGAATGGCTCACCCGGGTCAGCTTCACCCTGAACGTGCGCTAAAAGGTAAACACCCTACCTGTGGCGAGGGAGCTTGCTCCCGCCGGGGTGCGAAGCGCCCCCACATGAATTGACAGTTTTTCAGAAAACCACCCGTGACCGATTTTGGGGCTGCTACGCAGCCCAGCGGGAGCAAGCTCCCTCGCCACAGGTATTCAGCTGAAACCAAAAAGGGCGATCCATGTGGATCGCCCTTTTTTTGCCCAACCGAATCTGCGTCAGCGAACAGCCAGAATCGGGCTGCCCAACCGCTCCAGCAGGGTCGCCTGCGCGCTGCGCGGGTTCTGGTTGCCGGTCGGCGTGTTGCGGATGTAGCGACCGTCCGCCTGCAGGCTCCAGCTGTGAGTGTTATCGGTCAGATAAAGCTCCAGCTCTTTCTTGACCCGCATGATCAGCTTCTTGCCCTCCACCGGGAAGCAAGTCTCGACGCGCTTGTCGAGGTTGCGCTCCATCCAGTCGGCACTGGACAGGAACATCTGCTCTTCGCCGCCATTGAGGAAGTAGAAGACCCGGGTGTGCTCCAGGAAACGACCGATGATCGAGCGCACGTGGATGTTGTGCGAAACCCCGGCGATGCCCGGCCGCAAGCAGCACATGCCGCGCACCACCAGATCGATGCGCACACCCGACTGGCTGGCCTTGTACAGCGCGCGGATGATCTTCGGATCGGTCAGCGAGTTGAACTTGGCGATGATGTGCGCCGGTTTGCCGTCGAGGGCGAACTGGGTTTCGCGGGCAATCATGTCGAGCATGCCCTTCTTCAACGTGAACGGCGCGTGCAGCAGCTTCTTCATCCGCAGGGTTTTACCCATGCCGATCAGCTGACTGAACAGTTTGCCGACGTCTTCGCACAAGGCGTCGTCCGAGGTCAGCAAGCTGTAGTCGGTGTACAGACGGGCGTTGGCCGCGTGGTAGTTGCCCGTGCCCAAATGCGCGTAACGCACGATCTCGCCGGCTTCGCGGCGCAGAATCAGCATCATCTTGGCGTGAGTCTTGAAGCCGACCACGCCGTAGATCACCACCGCACCGGCCGCTTGCAAACGGCTAGCCAGTTGCAGGTTGGACTCTTCATCGAAGCGCGCACGCAATTCGATCACCGCGGTGACCTCTTTGCCGTTACGCGCGGCATCGACCAGTGCATCAACGATTTCCGAGTTGGCGCCGGAACGGTACAGCGTCTGGCGGACCGCCAATACATGCGGGTCCTTGGCGGCCTGGCGCAGCAGGTCGACCACCGGGGTGAATGACTCGAACGGGTGCAGCAACAGGATGTCCTGCTTGCTGATCACGCTGAAGATGTTCTCGCTGTTCTGCAGCAGTTTCGGGATCTGCGGGGTGAACGGCGTGTATTGCAGAGCGCGCTGACTGTCCAGGCCGGTAATGCTGAACAGGCGGGTCAGGTTGACCGGACCGTTGACCTGATACAGCTCGGTCTCGTGCAGGTTGAACTGCTTGAGCAAGTAGTCGGACAGGTGTTTCGGGCACGTGTCGGCCACTTCCAGACGCACCGCGTCACCGTAGCGACGGGAGAACAACTCGCCGCGCAGGGCGCGGGCCAGGTCTTCCACGTCTTCGGTATCGACCGCGAGGTCGGCGTTGCGGGTCAGGCGGAACTGGTAGCAGCCCTTGACCTTCATGCCCTGGAACAGGTCATCGGCGTGCGCGTGGATCATCGACGACAGGAACACATAGTTGTCGCCCGCGCCGCCCACTTCTTCGGGCAACTTGATGACGCGCGGCAGCAGACGTGGCGCCGGGATAATCGCCAGACCGGAATCGCGACCGAAGGCGTCGATGCCTTCGAGCTCGACGATGAAGTTCAGGCTCTTGTTCACCAGCAACGGGAACGGGTGCGTCGGGTCGAGGCCGATCGGGGTGATGATCGGCGCGATCTCGTCGCGGAAATAGCGGCGCACCCAGGTTTTGATCTTGGTGGTCCAGTGACGCCGACGGATGAAGCGAACCTGATGTTTTTCCAGTTCCGGCAACAGAATGTCATTGAGAATCGCGTACTGGCGGTCAACGTGACCATGTACCAGCTCGCTGATGCGGGCCAGGGCCTGATGCGGTTGCAGGCCATCGGCGCCGGCCTGTTCACGGGCGAAGGTGATCTGCTTCTTCAGGCCGGCCACGCGAATCTCGAAGAACTCGTCCAGGTTGCTGGAGAAGATCAGCAGAAACTTCAGCCGCTCCAGCAACGGGTAGGACTCATCCAGCGCCTGTTCCAGCACGCGGATGTTGAACTGCAGTTGCGAGAGCTCGCGATGGATATACAGGCTGCTGTCATCCAGGCCGGGAACGGCAATCGCTGGAGCCGCTGTTGCGGTTTCGGTCACCGCCGCGGGTGGAGCGGGCTCCAGCTCCGGCGGCGTCTCGGCGATTTGCTCGGCCACGGGTTGAGCCTCTTTTACGGCAACTTCAGTAAGTCCTTCGGTATTCATGGAATGTTCCTGGGAGGGCTATTTCTGCTCTCGTAACAATTGAGCGGCGCGCACGGCAAAGTAAGTCAGGATGCCATCAGCCCCTGCACGTTTAAAAGCGGTCAGGGATTCGAGGATAACCCCTTCGCTCAACCAGCCATTCTGGATGGCCGCCATGTGCATGGCGTATTCACCGCTGACCTGATAAACAAAGGTCGGCACTTTAAATTCTTCTTTGACCCGGTAAAGGATGTCCAGATACGGCATGCCTGGCTTGACCATGACCATGTCCGCGCCTTCTGACAAGTCCGCCGCCACTTCGTGCAGGGCTTCGTTGCTGTTGGCCGGGTCCATCTGATAGGAAGCCTTGTTGGCCTTGCCCAGGTTCAGCGCCGAACCCACCGCGTCGCGGAACGGGCCGTAATAGGCGCTCGCGTACTTGGCAGAGTAAGCCATGACCCGCACATTGACGTGATCGGCAAGCTCCAGCGCTTCGCGGATGGCCTGGATGCGACCGTCCATCATGTCCGACGGGGCCACCACCTGAGCACCGGCCTCTGCGTGGGAAAGGGCCTGCTTGACCAGTGCGTCGACGGTAATGTCGTTCTGCACATAGCCTTCTTCATCGAGGATGCCGTCCTGCCCGTGAGTGGTAAACGGGTCGAGCGCAACGTCGGTGATCACACCCAGTTCCGGGAACTGCGCACGCAAGGCGCGGGTGGCGCGCTGGGCGATGCCGTTCGGGTTCCAGGCTTCGGCGGCGTCCAGGGACTTGAGCTCCGGCGGCGTGACCGGGAACAACGCCAGCGCCGGAATCCCCAGTTCGACCCACTTGGCCGCTTCTTCGAGCAACAGATCGATGGTCAGGCGCTCGACGCCCGGCATCGACGCCACCGCTTCGCGACGGTTTTCACCGTCCAGCACGAACACCGGCAGGATCAGATCGTCGACGGTCAGAACGTTTTCACGGACCAGTCGACGCGAAAAATCATCACGGCGATTGCGACGCAGGCGGGTTGCAGGAAACAAACGGTTGGCGGGGGTGAAGCTCACGGCAGACTCCTGAGCCCGCTGGCGTGCGAGCGTGACAGTTATAAGCGGCCATTATGACCGTGGTATTACAGTTATGTGCATCCCTGCGTCACGTAGCCGCATTCCATTGTCCTTGTAGGAATTGTTCACGTCGAGACACATTTGGACACTTTCATGAATGTGCACGAAGGCGTAGGCTGCGCGTTCATTTCGCCAGCATCCAGACAATGCTCCAACAATTTCTTCAGGAATTCGGCTACTTCGCCCTCTTTCTCGGCACGTTCTTCGAAGGCGAAACCATTCTGGTGCTCGCAGGCTTCCTCGCGTTCCGCGGATACATGGACATCACAGTCGTCACGATCGTGGCGTTCTGTGGCAGTTATGCCGGCGATCAGCTGTGGTATTTCCTCGGGCGCAAACACGGGCGCAAATTGCTGGCGCGCAAACCTCGCTGGCAACTGATGGGTGACCGGGCGCTGGAACATATCCGCAAACACCCGGACATCTGGGTGCTGAGCTTCCGCTTCGTCTATGGATTGCGCACGGTCATGCCGGTGGCGATCGGCCTGTCGGGTTATCCACCGGGGCGTTATCTGCTGCTCAACGGGATTGGTGCCGCGATCTGGGCGACCGCACTGGCCGCAGCGGCGTATCACTTCGGCGCGGTGCTTGAGGGCATGCTGGGCAGCGTCAAGAAGTACGAGCTGTGGGTGCTCGGCGCCCTGCTGGTACTGGGCCTGGGCTTGTGGCTGCGTCGGCGCTTCAAGAATGCCCGTCTGGCGAAGAAGATCTACGCCGACGAGCAAGCCGAACTGGCCAAGGCCGCCGAGACTAAGACGCCAATCGAGTAAAGCGGTCCCTGCAACAGTAGAGACCGATGCCGCTGAGCAGGCTGTAGCTGAGCAGGCCGATCCAGCCCACCGCGCTGGCCGGCCACAGCCCGACCACCGGCGCCAGCCACACCAGCGGCACATTCGATGCCAGCCGCAACAGCTCCAGCTTCAACGCCTGCGGGCGATTCTCCAGGGCCATGCCCAACGTAAACAGACCCAATGCCACCGCACCCCAGCCCAACACCAGCGCGGCGGACGGCAAACGTGGCTCAAGGTTCATCAAGTAGCTGCCCAGAGCGATGTAGACGCAGAACTGCAACGCCACATACACCTGCTGACGCCCGTCCAGCGGCACCTCGAATTTGCGGAACTGGCTCAGGTCCGGTTTGTTCATCGGGTACTTGGCCGCCACATCCGCCGGCCGCCAACCGGTGCGCATGAACCAGATGCGCAGCTTGTCCAATGTGCTTTCAGCCCGCCGCGCGTCATCCCAAAGCTGCGCGTAAAACTGCACGTTCGCCCACAACGGATTCCAGCTCGCCAACGGCGTGGTCACGCCGAAAATCACCGGCTCGTTGTCGTCCTCTTCCTGGAACGAGCCGAATAGACGGTCCCAAATAATGAACACTCCGCCGTAGTTGCGATCCATGTAGAGAGCGTTCTGTGCATGGTGAGCCCGATGATTGGACGGCGTGACGAAGAACCACTCAAACCAGCCGAGCTTGGGAATGTGTTTGGTATGCACCCAGAACTGATAGAGCAAGTTCAGCGCGGCGACGCTGATGAACACCAGCAGCGGCACACCGAGCACCGCCATCGGCAGGTAGAAAATCCAGCTCAGCAGGAAGCCGGTACTGGTCTGGCGCAGGGCCGTGGAGAGGTTGTAGTCCTCGCTCTGGTGATGCACCGAGTGCGCGGCCCAGAGGATGTTGCGCTCATGGCCCATACGGTGCAGCCAGTAGTAGCAGAAGTCATAGAGGACGAAGGCAAACACCCAGACCCAGACGCTGTCGGCCGACAGCTCGAACAGCGCCAGATGCTTGAGGGCAAACGCATAGGTCACCAGGCCGACGCCTTTGGTCAACAGGCCCGTAGTGGTCGAAAACACCCCGGTGCTGATGCTGTTGATCGCGTCCGCCAGCCGATAATTGCTCAACCCGCGCCAACGGTCCGCCAGCAGCTCGACGGCAATCAGCACAAAGAAAAACGGCACCGCATACAGAATGAAGTCCATTGACGCGCCCTGATCGGATCTTGAGGACAGATGCTAGGTGTAGCCGCGAATTAACCCTATGGCAACGAGTGACAAATTAGTGGACATTTAACGCCATGAATCTGGAGAAAAACCCATGAGCAAAAAAATTGCAGTGATCCTTTCCGGCTGTGGCGTGTACGACGGCGCCGAGATCCACGAAAGTGTGATTACCTTGCTGCGCTTGGACCAGCGCGGTGCTCAGGTGCAGTGCTTTGCCCCCAATATCTCGCAATTGCATGTGATCAATCACCTGACCGGCGACGAAATGCCCGAGTCGCGCAATGTGCTGGTGGAATCGGCGCGGATTGCCCGGGGTAACATCAAGGACATTCGCGAGGCCAGCGTAGAAGACTTCGACGCGCTGATCGTGCCCGGCGGTTTCGGCGCAGCCAAGAACCTGTCGAACTTCGCTATCGAAGGCGCCGGCTGCACCGTTCAACCGGACGTCCTGGCGCTGACCGAAGCGTTTGCCGAAGCAGGCAAACCGGTGGGGTTGATCTGCATTTCGCCAGCGCTGGCGGCGAAAATCTATGGCCCGGGCGTGACCTGCACCATCGGCAACGACGCCGATACCGCCGCCGCCATGAACAAGATGGGCGCCACTCACCAGGATTGCGCAGTGAGCGACATCGTCGAAGACAAGGCCCGCAAACTGGTCTGCACCCCGGCTTATATGCTGGCGCAGAGCATCAGTGAGGCTGCATCGGGGATCAACAAACTGGTCGACCGCGTGCTCGAACTGACCCACGAGAATGATGTGTAACACAGACTAATATGGGAGCGAGCCTGCTCGCGATGGCGGTCTATCTGTCGACATCAATGGTGAATATGAGGGACCCATCGCGAGCAGGCTCGCTCCCGCAGGGTTCTTTGTAAGGCTCAGGTTTTGCGGGTCAGCCGCGTGAGTATCCGATCCAGCGCATTGGCGAACGCCTGCTTTTCGCGCTCACCAAACGGCGCCGGCCCGCCGCTCATCTGGCCCTGCTCACGCAGATCGGTAAACAGGTTACGCACCGCCAACCGATCGCCCATGTTTTGCGCATCGAACTCCTTGCCCCGTGGGTCCAGCGCGGCAACGCCCTTCTTCACCAGCCGATCGGCCAGCGGCACATCGCTGCAAATCACCAGTTCACCCGGCACCGCATGTTCCACCAGATAGTCATCGGCGGCATCCGGGCCGCTGGGCACCACGATCAGCTTCACCAGGGCCAGGCCCGGTTTGATCTGTGGCTGCCCCGCCACCAGCACCACTTCGAACTGGCGCTTGAGGGCGAACTTCACCACCAGATCCTTCGCCGCCCGTGGACAGGCGTCGGCATCGATCCAGACACGCATAGACTTTTCCCTCTTCTAAAAGCTTCGCGGGAAAGCCTCGCTCCTACAGGATTCACGCGTTATTTGGAGCCGCGGACAACCTGTAGGAGCGAGGCTTGCCCGCGAATATGAGCGCAGCGAATGCTCTTAAGAAACCTGCGCCCTACGCTTCTCCGCCATCCAGCTACGGCCATACAGCACGATAATCGCAATGATCGCCACCGCCTGAGCACTCAGCGAATACGCATCAGCGTGGATCCCCAGCCAGTCAAAGTCAAAGAACGGCACCGGCCGCGTGCCGAAGATCCCAGCTTCCTGCAGCGCCTTCACGCCATGCCCGGCAAACACCACCGACAGTGCGCACAGCAAACCGGCGTTGATGCTGAAGAACAACGACAGCGGCAGTTTCTGCGAGCCGCGCAGGATCACCCACGCCAGCCCGACCAGCAACACCAGCGCCGTCGCACCACCGGCCAGCACCGCGTTATGCCCGGCGGGACCCGCCTGCAGCCACAGGGTTTCGTAGAACAAAATCACCTCGAACAGCTCGCGATACACCGAGAAAAACGCCAGCGTCGCAAAGCCGAAGCGTCCACCGCCGCCCACCAGGCTGCTCTTGATGTAGTCCTGCCACGCCGCTGCATGGCGACGGTCGTGCATCCACACGCCGAGCCAGAGCACCATGACGGCGGCAAACAACGCCGTCGCACCTTCCAGCAACTCGCGTTGCGAACCGCTGACATCGATCACATAGGCCGCCAACGCCCAGGTTGCCAGACCGGCCAGCAACGCCAGGCCCCAACCAACGTTGACGCTACGCACCGCCGACTGCTGGCCGGTATTGCGCAGGAACGCCAGAATCGCCGCCAGCACCAGAATCGCTTCCAGGCCTTCGCGTAACAAAATCAGTAAACCGGAGACGTAGCTCAGGGACCAGCTCAAGCCATCGCTGCCCAGCAACCCGGCGGACTCCTTCAACTTGGCCTTGGCTGCGTCCAGACGCTGTTGGGCCTGGGCCACCGGCAAACCGTCCTGCAACGATTGACGGTAAGCCATCAGGGATTTTTCGGTGTCCTTGCGCACGTTGGCGTCGACGTTGTCCAACGAGCTCTCGACCAGTTCGAAGCCCTCCAGATAGGCCGCTACCGACAAGTCATAGGCTTGATCGTGATCACCGGCACGGTAGGCCAAGAGGCTCTTGTCCAGAGTCGCAGCGGTGTAATCGAGCAACTGCGCCGGGCCACGCTTGACCTGCGGCGGTTGTGCCCGCTGCGCACGGAACGTCGTGGCGGCTTGCGGGCCATCGGCGGCCTGCACTTCGGCCGGGGTCTGACGAGCGAGGTCGGCGATGTTGTAGGTCTTTTCGGATGTAGCGGCGGCCGGATCGGCGCTGAAACCGGCGATGTAGGTCGCCAGGTCCCAACGTTGACGATCGTCCAGCTGATCGGCGAAGGCCGGCATGTCCGTGCCTTCGACGCCCAGGCCCACGGTGGTGTAGATCGCGTACAGACTCAGGTGGTCCAGGCGCGCCGTGTCACGCAGATTGGCCGGTGGTGGCGTCAGGCCGACACCCGCCGGACCGTCACCGGCCCCCGTATCGCCGTGGCAAACCGAGCAATGCTGGGCGTAAAGCGGTGCTCCACGCGTTGGATCCGGAGTAATGATCGGTGCCTGGCTGACTTCATAGGTCACGGCCAGTTTCGCACCGAGCTGCCGAGCCTGACGGGCCACGTCCGCGCCGTCCTGACGGGCAGCGATGGCGCTGCGCAGCGTGCTGACGCCCTGCTCCAGCCCGGCTTTTTCCGGCTTGGCCGGCATCGCGGCGATCAAGCCTTGCAAGACCTTGATGAACTCCAGCTGCTCGCGGTATTCGGAGTCGTCGATGACTTTGCCCCCTTGCACCGTCTGCGGGTAATCCGCGCCGATGTAATCGAGCAAATGCAGGGCTTGCGGCGCGCCTTCCACGGTGTCCGCCAGCAGATTGAAACTGCACAAGGCAAACAGCGGCAACACCAGCCAGGCCAGGAAACGGGACAGGGCAGTCATGAATCAATCTCAATTGGAAATACGAAGTAACACATTGTTCACTTCCAGTGCCATTCACTCAAGCTTTGTCTGCGTCGGCCGCTGGAGTGCAGGAACAAAGTGCCATCATCCAAGTCTATAATTTGCCGCCTCATGGCGGCTTATCTTCAAGGAAGACACACAGCAAATGGCCACCCGCCTGCGCTTCATGTTTGTACTCAGTGCATGCCTGCTACTGAGCGGCTGTCCCACGATGCGTGACTACAACGCGGAGCTGAACGAGACACTCGATTATTTCAAGGCCGGGCAACTCGATGACGCGGTTGCCGTGCTCGACCGCAACAATCCTTTCGCTCCGGGTGACCTGCTCTACAACCTCGAAAAAGGCGAATTACTGCGACTCGGCGCCCATGTGACCGGTAATCACGCAAACTGGGATTACGCCGACAAGCTGATCGAGGGCTGGGAAAACTCGCCAAGATTCGACGCCTTCAAAGCATTCACCGAATTCAACAGTTACGGCGCCAATGACAAAGTGCGCCTGTACGATGGCTACGATTTCGAGAAGGTCGCCCTGACCACGCAAATGGCCCTGGCGAGCCTCTCCAGTGCCGACGTGAGCATCGCTCGCGTCATGATCAAGAAAACCCACGAGCGTGAAGCAACCATTGCCGACAAGCGTGACAAGCAGTACCTGGAAATGGAAAACCAGGCGAAGGAACAAGGGGTCGCGTTGAAATTCCAGGACCTTCAGGGGTACCCGGTCGCGACCCTCGACGCCCCCGAAGTGATCGCGCTGAAGAACAGCTATCAGAGTGCGTTCAGCCATTACCTCGCCGGATTCATTTATGAATCGCTGAACGAGAAAGACCTCGCCGCGCCGGGTTATCGCCAGGCCATCGAACTGCGGCCCAATACGCCGCTGCTCGAGCAAGCCTTGCGCAATCTGGCCAAATCCCCGTTGAAGGCCGGCGAGGTCGACGTTCTGCTGATCGTGCAAACCGGCCTCGCACCAGCACGCAGCTCCGTCCGCGTGCCGATTTCGGTGGACGTCGACGGTGAAACCTACATCACTAACATGTCGTTCCCGATCCTCATCCCCGACACGTCCACTCCGCCTGTGGACTTCGTCACGGTGGATGGCAAAAAACACAAACTGACGCTGCTCAACAGCTTCGGCGACATGTCGCGGCGCACCTTGCGTGACGACATGCCGGGCATTATTCAACGCACGCTCCACCGCGCCCGGTCCAATGTCGAATACCTGGCCTATCTGAAGAAACACAGGCCCGAGAAACTTGAGGAAACGATCCAGCAGCAACTTCAACGCGAGGATGCCGACACCCGTGGCTGGCGCACGTTGCCGGACAAAACGCTGGTTGCCCGCCTGCGACTCAAGAAAGGCCAGCACCAACTGACGCTGCCCAACGCGCCGGACGCAACACCGGTCAGGTTCAAGGTGGATCAAATGCACCAGGCCTTCAGTCTGCGCGCGGTGGGTAGCCGCCGATTCGCCGCCGACGTCGCCTTGCGGCTCGACACTGTTCCCGCACCGCAGGCTGCCATCAGCCCTGCTCAACCCTGAACGGAGATTTTCATGGGATTGAAATGCTTCGCCGTTGTCGCGCTGGCCCTGCTGGCCGGTTGCGCCACCCCGCCCCCACCGCCGGAACCGGGCAGTGCCGCCAGCAAAGTCTTGGCCACCGGGCCGATCGAGAACGTCGCCATCGGCCCGATGCGCATGGCCCGGGAAAACGGTTTCCTGACGGTCAATACGCAGCTGAGCAACACCGACACCCGTAACCGAACGCTCTATTACCGATATCTTTGGTTGGGACCGGAAGGCTTCCCAGTGGCCGACGCCGACACCTGGAAAAGCCTGACCCTGTATGCCGAGCAAACGAGTTTTCTGCCGGCCATCGCCCCTGTGCCCCAAGCCGTGGATTTGCGCCTGGAGATCAATACGCCGTGACTCGCCCCCTTGAGACCTTGCCCATGTCTGTACGCGTTTCGTTCCTTGCCCTGGCTGCGTTGCTGATCGGAGGCTGCGCCGACAATCGCTCACCGGTGCTGGGCAGTGGCAACATCAGTTATGGCGACCCGAAAGCCGTGGAACTGATCACCAACGAATTCGGCTCGACCGACCTGCAAATGATCGCGGAAAGCATGACCCGCTCCCTCGCCCAGTCCGGTGTTTTGAAGGGCCGCCCGGTGGTTCAGGTGTACGACGTGATGAACAAGACCAGCGAGTACATCGACACCCGGGAAATCACCACGTCGATAAAGACCCAGTTGATGCGTTCCGGCACCGCGCGCTTTGCGAGCGACAACACGGACATGCAGAGTCAGGTCGACCATCTGAAATTGCAAAACCAGAGCGGTCTGTACAAGAAGAGCACGGTGGCCAAAACCGGCAACATGATCGCTGCCCGTTATCGCCTGGAAGGCTCGATCAGTTCCATCGTCAAGCGCAGCAACGATTACAAGGACGTCTTCTACAAATTCAGCCTGCAATTGATTGATGTCGAAAGCGGGCTGGCCGAGTGGATGGACGAGAAAGAAATCCGCAAGACCACGGAGCGCTAAGCAATGCGTGCATGGATTGGCATCTTGGCCCTGACCTGCGCCGTTGGCGTACAGGCGGCCCCGAAAATCGCCGTTACCGACCTTGCCTATGAGGCCAGCGTGGATCAATACGTTCACGTGATCTCGGCCCGGGACAATCATCAGCAGGACTATTACGGCGCCAGTGGCTCGTCCAGTTACGACGAGTACACGACGCAGAACAGCTACCTGGAACAGACCGAAATCCGCCGCTTCAGTGGCGACATCAAAGGCCAGATGCTCAAGACCGGGATGTTCCAGCTGATTCAGGGCTCGCCCTACACCGCCAGCGCCAGAAGTGATGTGTACGACGTGATCAAGCGCATCAAGGCCGGCGACTTCAAAGGCGCCGACTACGTGCTGTTCGGCACACTGTCAGACATCGACTTCACCCAGGACATGAATGAACTGGCCAACACTGACAGCTACTCGGCAGTGCTGGCGTTGACCCTGGTGGCGGACTTCAGCCTGATCAACACCAAGACGTATGAGATCACCTCAGCGTTCACGGCGATGGGCGAAGCTCAGGACACCAAATTGGTGAATGATCGGGATATCCACGTTTCGCTGAACCGGCCCCGGGTGGTGCGGGACGTGTCGAGGTCGTTGGGCGAGGACGTGGCTCGCCAGTTGAGCGAACAGCTCGGGGATGGCAGTTATGTGCCGTCAGGACAACCGCAGCCGCACAACGACCTGCCGCCGGATACCGCGCCGGTCATCCTGCGCTGATATCCAGGCTGACATTCCAATGTGGCGAGGGGGCTTGTCGGAACGCCGCACCGCCCCGTTCGGCTGCGAAGCAGTCGTAAAACCGGCAACCGCGGTTTACCTGATGCATCGATATTGCTGGGATGGGGGCCGCTTCGCGACCCAACGGGGGCAAGCCCCCTCGCCACAATGGATCGCGCCTCCCCTGAGAGGTTTTACACCGCGGCTTTGCGCAGCGTCGCCATAAACGCCGCCGCACCAATAAACAGCCCGGCAAACGTGCGGTTCATGCGTTTTTGCTGCTTGGGCGTGCGCAACAGACGCAGTACCTTCGACGCCAACCCGGTGTACCCGGCCATGACGATCAGGTCGACGCAGACCATGGTCACGCCGATGATCAGGTACTGAGCCAACAGCGGCGCGTGGGGATCAATGAACTGCGGCAACACCGCCAGCATGAACACCAGGGCCTTGGGGTTGCTGATGTTGACCAGGAACCCACGGAACACCAAAGCCAGAGGTTTGCCGATCTGACGCACGGCCGCGTCATCGCTCATGTCGCTGGGCAGCGCGCGCCATTGCTTGACCGCAAGGTAAACCAGGTACGCCACACCGAACCATTTGATCGCATAGAAAGCGGTGGCTGATGCCGTGAGAATCGCGCCCACACCGGCACCGACAATCGCGATCTGTACCGCCAGGCCAACTTGCAGGCCAAGGGCGTTCCAGTAACCGCGCCAGAAACCGTATTGCAGACCGCTGGACATCGACGCAATGGCGCCGGCACCGGGAGACAGGCTGATCACCCAGCAGGCGGCAAAAAACGCCAGCCATGTTTGAAGCTCCATTGCACACCTCGACTCAGACTCGTGACAGACGTCTAAGCTAATGCGGCTTTGGGCGGATGACTACCGATTTTTTTGTCGGACAGAGCGACTGCCGACCAGCGTTTTATGGCTTCAGGGCCCCTTCGCGAGCAAGCCCGCTCCCACAGTTGACCGAGTCTCTAAACAAGAACGCGGTCAACTGTGGGAGCGGGCTTGCTCGCGAAGGCGGACTGTCAGCCAACAGAAGGCTTACTTTTCAATCCCGCTCAACGGAAACACATCCGTACCACGCCAGCGCCGAACCGAACGCTGGAAGAACAGGCTGTTGGGCACTTGCACCATGGCACTGCCGGTACCGAGTTCTTCCGCTTCAATCAGCGTGGTGTAAAGCAGATTGATCGCCACCACCCGACCTTTGACGCCGGGCTTGTCGGTGGTGTCCACCAGTTCGACGACGTCACCGATGCGGAACGGGCCGACGGTGAAGATCAGGATCGCGCAGAGCAGGTTGGAGAGCACGCTCCACATGGCGAAGAACGCCACCGCCGCGACTGCAACAAACCCGGACAACGCGGTCCAGAGCACGGTGGCCGAAACCCCGAGGCGTTCCAGCACGAAAATCAACGCACTGCCCATGATCAGCCAGCGCAAACCGCCGCGCAGTGGCATCAGCAGCTGCGGTGGAAACGGGTAGCGCTCGCCCAGGCGAGTCAGGCATTTAGCGACGAAGCGCTGGGCAAAGTAACCCGCCAACAGGATCAGCAGGATTTGCGCAGCGAACCAGATCGGCTCGCCCCACCCCGCCGGCAGCGGCAGCTTGAACGCTTCCATCAGGACAGCGCCTCCAGCTCCGCCTGCATGCTTTCGAGCAGTTCCAGAGCTTCCATCCAGGCTTCTTCCAGTTCGGCTTCACGCACCTTCAACTTGGCCTGTTCAGCCAGAAGATCGCGCAAATCGTTCTTGCGCGCCGGTTCGTAAATGTCGCTGTCGCCGAGGCTGGTATCGATCTTCGCCAGTTTCTCGTGCAGCTTGCCCAACTCGGCTTCGAGCTTGTCAGCCTCACGCTTATGCGGTGCCAGTTGCTGACGCAACGCAGCAGCGGCCTGGCGCTGGGCCTTCTTATCGGTCTTGTCCGGGTTGACCGGGGTGTTGCTGACCGGGGCATTGCG
The DNA here is from genome assembly GCF_059695705.1 of Pseudomonas sp. LBUM1669. NCBI lineage: Bacteria > Pseudomonadati > Pseudomonadota > Gammaproteobacteria > Pseudomonadales > Pseudomonadaceae > Pseudomonas > Pseudomonas sp. LBUM1669. The sequence continues at coordinate 6,133,280 of NZ_CP166784.1, forward strand.
CTGACGGTAGTCGACCAGCCAGCGGGCGTAGTCTTCCAGGTCGCCGTCAAACTCCTCGACCTTGCCGTCAGCCACCAGATAGAAATTGTCGGTGGTGCTTTTGAGCAGATGGCGATCGTGGGAGACCACCAGCACGGCGCCACTGAACTCCTGCAGGGCCATGGTCAACGCCAGGCGCATTTCCAGGTCCAGGTGGTTGGTCGGTTCGTCGAGCAGTAGAAGGTTCGGCCGATCCCAGGCGATCAATGCGAGGGCCAGACGGGCCTTTTCGCCACCGGAGAAATTCAGCACCGGCTCGTCGATACGCGCGCCACGGAAGTCGAAACCGCCGAGGAAGTCGCGCAGGGTCTGCTCGCGTTCGGTCGGTGCCAGGCGCTGCAAGTGCAGCAACGGGCTGGCCTTGGAATCCAGAGAGTCCAGCTGATGCTGGGCGAAGTAGCCCACGACGGTGTTCTCGCCACGGGTCAGGCGACCAGCCAACGGCGAGAGTTCACCGGCGAGGTTCTTGATCAGGGTCGACTTACCGGCGCCGTTCGGGCCGAGCAAACCGATCCGCGCACCGGGGGTCAGTTGCAACTTGACCTTCTCCAGCACGGCTTTGTCGCCATAACCCAGGCGAGCGTCGGACAGATCGATCAACGGGCTGGAGATTTTCTGCGATTCGCGGAAGACGAAGTCGAACGGCGAATCGACATGCGCGGCGGACAGTTCTTCCATCCGCTCCAGTGCCTTGATCCGGCTCTGGGCCTGACGGGCCTTGGTGGCCTGGGCCTTGAAGCGGGCGATGTAGCTTTCCATGTGCGCACGTTGCGCCTGCTGCTTCTCGTAGGCCTGCTGTTGCTGGGCCAGGCGTTCGGCGCGGGCACGTTCGAAGGCGCTGTAACCACCGCGGTACAGGGTGATCTTGCGCTGATCGACGTGGGCCACGTGATCGACCACGGCATCGAGGAAATCCCGGTCGTGGGAAATCAGCAGCAAGGTGCCCGGATAGCTTTTCAGCCATTCTTCGAGCCAGATGATGGCGTCGAGGTCCAAGTGGTTGGTCGGTTCGTCGAGCAGCAACAGGTCCGAGGGGCACATCAAAGCCTGCGCCAGGTTCAGACGCATCCTCCAGCCACCAGAGAAATCTCCTACCGGACGATCCATCTGCTCGTTAGTAAAACCAAGACCGGCCAGCAGCTTGCGGGCCCGGGCGTCGGCGGTGTAACCGTCGGCACTGTCGAGTTCCGCGTGCAGACGGGCCTGAGCCGCGCCGTCATGCGATGCTTCGGCCGCGGCGAGGTCGCGTTGCACCTCACGCAGGCGCAGGTCACCATCGAGCACGTAGTCGACCGCCAGGCGTTCGAGGGTCTCGATTTCCTGACGCATGTGGGCGATGCGCCAGTCGGCCGGCAGGAAGCAGTCACCCGAGTCCGGGTGCAGTTCACCCCGGATCAAGGCGAACAGGCTCGATTTGCCGGCGCCGTTGGCACCGATGAGGCCGGCTTTGTGGCCGGCGTGCAGGGTCAGCTCAGCGTCTTCTAGCAGACGTTGAGGGCCACGCTGTAAAGTCAGGTTCTGAAGTCGAATCATAATGGCGGCGGAGTCTACCAGCTTCGCTCGCAACTGGCGCGAGTAGCACTATGTCCTCTGACCTGTGGAGCTTTTCCCTTACCACCTACGCCCGTCCCGGTGTTGAAGACGCGTGCCTGCAATTGCAGTCGGCAGGCGTGAATGTGTGCCTTCTGCTCTGTGGGTTATGGCTGGGAGACCGAGGCGTCACCTGCAATGAGCAACGATTGCAGCTGCTTCGCGACATGGCCGAGCCTTGGGACGCCGATGTCGTGCGACCGCTGCGAGCATTGCGCATGCAATGGAAAACCGTCGCGATTGAGGACGCCGAGCTGAATACGTTGCGCGAACAAGTGAAGACACTGGAACTGGAAGCCGAGCGACATCTGTTGTTGCGACTGGAGCGATCGGCGCAGAGTTGGCCGCAGTGTGAGGCGACCGATCTAACAGCCTGGCTGGAAGGTGTGGCGGCAGGCGCCGCCCACCTGGACCGCGACGCGCTGCATCAGCTGCGCGTCGCGGTAACCGGCACTTAGGAAGCGCTGGTTGGGGTGGTTGCTGCGATCGATGCGGCGGCCGGCGTTGGCGCTGGCGTGGCTGTCGAGGTGGCTGCTGCTAAAGCAGACGTTGCCGCCGGAGCCGGGTTGGCTGGCTTGGCAACTGGCTTGGCGGCAACAGGTTTTTTCACCACTGGTTTGGCAGCAGGCTTGGCCGCGACTGGCTTGGCAGCAGATTTGGCTGCGGCAGGTTTTGCAGCGCTGGCGGTGGCCGGTTTGGCAGCAGCGGCAGGTTTAGCCGCAGCAGGTTTTGCTGCCGGTTTTGCAGCTGGTTTTGCAGCAGCTTTTACCGCTGGTTTTGCACCAGTTTTAGCCGCGACAGATTTCGCAGCCGGCTTGGCAGCAGGTTTCGCTGCAGCGGTTTTGGCAGCTGGTTTAGCTGCAGGTTTAGCGGCCGTTTTTACAGCTGGTTTTGCAGCTGGTTTTGCTGCGGCGGTTTTCGCCACGGCTGGCTTGGCGGCGGCAGTCTTGGCAGCCGTCGTTTTAGCAGCCGGTTTCGCAGCGCTGGCCGCGACGGTTTTTTTCGCTGCTGGTTTTGCTGCTGGCTTGGCGGCGGCTTTCACCGGCGCCTTGGCAGCAGGCTTGGCCGGTGCTTTTGCAGCCGCCGGTTTGGCAGCAGCTTTCCTGGCAGGTGCCGCAGCAGGCTTGGCCGAACGCAGGGACAACGCCTTGCCGACAGCCTCTTGTACACGACCGATACCCTGGGCCAGTTTCAGGCTTTCTTGAGCATCGCGCTTGAGTTGCAGAATGTAGCTGCGGGTTTCGGATTGACGATCCTTGAGGGCATCGAGCAAGTCCTCAAGCTCTTTCACTACACCCTTCGCTTTGGTTTGTGCCTTGGCTTTACCGGCAGCCGCAGCGTCCTGCAATTTGGTACGGGATTTGTGCAATTTTTCCTGCGCTTTTCCGCGCTGTTTTTCCAGTTTGGCGAGCAGTTTTTCAGCATCAGCCAAGGCTTGGGAACAAGCGTTTTCCAAATGATCGAGCAGGCTGCCCGAGAGTTGTTGGAGTAAGTGCAACGGGGTATTTACAGGCTTCTTGGTGGCCGACATGGTTTACCTCCTGGCTGACGTGGGTGCGGCTCATACTAGACCTCTGATGACACCGCCGCTAGGGCATGTTGACAGTATCGAAAGCGCTGCGTTGCAACAGATTGAAATTCTTCTGCGCGGGTGCAAAACCAGTTCACCTTTGAGCGCACTCACACTGGCATAATCCACCGCATCTCAGATCGGAGTGTGCCCATGTCGCGCTACTTTTTTTTATCGTTGTGTGTGTGTTTTTCGGTGGCCCAGGCCGCCGAAAAAACCACCCCAAATGAGGCTCACGATCTTGCTTACAGCCTGGGTGCGAGCCTGGGTGAGCGCTTGCGCCAAGAGGTGCCGGATCTACAACTCCAGGCATTGCTCGACGGCCTGCAACAAGCCTATCAAGGCAAGCCACTGGCATTGAAAGACGAGCAGATCGAACAGATTCTGGCCGAGCACGAAGCCCAGGTCGCCGAGCAACCTGCCGTCGCGCAAAGTGAAATCGCGCTGGAAAAAGAGCAGCGGTTCCTCACCGAGGAAAAAGCCAAACCGGGTGTTCGCGAACTGGCGGATGGAGTATTGCTGACGGAGTTGGCACCGGGCTCTGGCGCCAAGGCCGGCCCTAACGGCAAGGTCGAAGTTTTATATATCGGACGCCTTCCTGACGGCACGGTGTTCGATCAGAACAGCAAGCCGCAGTGGTTCAGTCTGGATAGTGTGATCAGCGGCTGGCGCAGCGCACTGCAAAACATGCCGGTGGGTGCGAAATGGCGCCTGGTGATTCCATCTTCCCAAGCCTATGGCGCGGACGGTGCCGGCGACCTGATCGCGCCGTTCACACCGCTGGTGTTCGAAGTCGAATTGCGCGGCGCCACAAGCTGAAAGCCGGGAACGAAAAACGGCGCGCATAGCGCACCGTTTTTTAGTCTTGCAGGAGAGGTTCAGGCCTGAACCGGGTCCTCTTCCTTGTGAGCCGTGTGCAGCACTTCGATCAGGCAATCTTCCAGTTCGAAGCGTTCGTGCAACAGCCCGCCCAGCTCCTTGAATTTCTCCGCGACGCACTTGCCTGCATCACACAGGTCATTGAACGCCAGCAGCTTCTCGGTGATGACGTCAATGCGCGGGTAAATCGTCTCGGCCAGCTCCAGCCCGCGAGTATCGCCAAACGCCTTGGCTTCGCCGGTCAGCTGTTCGTAGATTTCGAAGTGCCCGGCAGACACGTAATCGACCAGCACTCCGCAGAATTCCTGCAACGGTTTTCGGTTTTCGCCCAAAGCCTCTGGCTTGGCGCCGAGAGCATCGTAGGCCCGAACCAGTTCGTGACGCTCCTGCAACCAGCGATCGATCAGCAGATGCACTCCACCCCAGCGTTCCTGAGCATTCTGACAACTTTCGAGCATGGTGATCTCTCTTCCCTTATGGGTCATGCTGCCCTACACCTGTCGCAGACTTGAAAATCAAGAATCGACCAGGCAGAGCGTCATCGAGCAACATAATTCCAATGACACGTGCGGGCCAGATTATGCCCGCGCGACAATGGCTTCAAGGTACGCAGGAGATAAAGTTCATACAAGTGTTTAATCACCCGCCAGCCCCCGGTGCGACGACACGCCGCTGAGCGGTCGCTCGCAGGCAAGCCAGACAACGCGCAGCAGCTGATAAACACCCAGAATCGTCATCGCCACGAAGAGCAGCAGACTCCATTCCGGGATGCTCAGGTCGAACAACGTCCAGGAGATTTCTGCGCAATCTTCGTCCCCTTTGAACATCCGCGTCACTTTGCACAGCCAGGGCAGGTTCTCGTATAGGGCCTGCGGATTGGTGGAGCAGGTCGATAGCTGATGCGTCGGATCGCTTTGCAACAAGACTTGCCGCCACGCCGTGACCATACCGGCGAAACTGCATGACAAACCGAGCAGCCAATAAAGAAAAGTCCCGAAGCGGCCGGGGCCATGCACCGAAGCAGTCAGGCAGACACCGGTAAACAACGCCAGGCAGACTCGCTGCAAAAGGCATAACCCGCAAGGCTTGAGGCCGATTGCATATTCCAGGTAATAGGAAACGCCCAAGGCCAGGGCACCTGCAATAAAAGCCATGAAAAACAAGGAGCGTGAGCAGGCCAAAAACATGGCTTATCCGTAACAGTAGAGACAGGCGGTTACGGTAGAGGAAAGCGCGCCAGCCTTTCAAGGCAGGCCGGCACGGACACTTCACCAGAAGTGTAGGGAATTCCCGACAGCGTCGAGAGGATTTGATGTAGCCCTCTGTAGGACAAAGCCAATCAGGGACTACAACGCCAAACATTCTACGGATTTCACGCGACCGAATCGCGCCAAAGAACGGCTTTCGCCCCTGTAGCAGCCTGCGTCCGGCTGCAAAGCAGCCGTCATAAATTCAAACGCGATAAGCCTGATGAAACCGTGGCGCTCGTTTTACGACTGCTTCGCAGCCGGACGCAGGCTGCGCCAGCTGCTACAAAGGGATCGTTTCAGGCGTAAACGGGCGCTGGGAGTGGTGCCGCCAGCAGGCGCTCGTCCAGCAGACCCAGGCCTTCCTGGAACAGCTGATTGCTGCGCTCTGTGTCGCCGAGCTGTGCGAGCAATCGCGCCAGTTCCGCACAGGCTTCCGGGTTGCGCTGTACCCGCAAGCTGCTTTCCAGATAGTCCCGCGCCTTGCCCCACAGACTGCTTTGCAGACACAGGCGGCCGAGTGTCAGCAAAAGGCTTGGGTCGGCCGGATGATCCTTGAGCCAACCCTCGGCCGTTTGCAGTTGACGAGCCGGATCACTACCGCGCACCAGACCGTAGAGACGAGCCAGATGACTGTCGTACTTGCGCTTGAGCGCCGTGCGCAGAACCTCCTCCGCTTCGACCTGTGCGCCCAGTTGCCGCAGCTGCTCCGCGTAGGCCAGCACCAACTGTGGTTCCTGGCGCTGAGCCGAGGTGAGTTGCTGCCAGGCGCGATTGAGCGATTGCAAACCGACCGTGCCATCCGCTTCCTGATGCGCCGCCAGGGAAAGGTTTTCACCCCACGCCCGGCGTTCCAGATCGGCCAGCTCGGCGGGCGGCAAGACTTTATCCTTGCGCAGCTCAGGCAGCAGGCGAATCACCGCCGACCAGTCGCCGCGCTGCTGATGCAGACGCTGCAACTGGCGCAGGGTCTGAACGTTATGAGGATGACGCTCGTGCATGGCTTGCAGCGTCACCAGGGCGCCTTCCGTGTCGCCACGGTCGTTCTGCAACTGGGCGTGACTCAACGCAATCGCCAACTCCGCCTGGGGCTGGCGTTCGAGGGCGCGCTCCAGCAAGTTGTCGCATTCCTCGTAGTGACCTTGTTCATTGGCGGCGCGTGCAGCCCCGAGGTAATAGAGCAGCGGCTGTCGCTCGGCTTCGGCGGCGCGATGCAAATGACGCTGCGCACTGGCCCAGCGTCCTTCTGCCAGGTCCAGCTGACCGTGTTCGATCGCCACTTGTACCCGTCGGCTGCGATTGCGTCGCGACCAAGGATTGACCACGCCGCTGGAAGTCATCACCAGCTCGATCAACGCCTTGATGCCCCAGAACACCAGCCAGAGCACCGAGACCAACACCAGGGTCGCCCACAGGCTCGCTTCATAGCGGAAGGTCTTGTAGGCGATCAACACGTAACCGGAATGCTCGGCGATCGCCAGGCCCAGTGCGGCGGCTGCGGCGATGACCAGAAACACGATCACATAGAGGCGTTTCATGGCGTGGCCTCCTGCGCAGTGTTCGCGGCCGGTTTTGCCATCGGTTTGATCGAGTCTTCGGCGTTGACGTTACGCCGCTCCAGATACCCCTGAACCGCACTCAACGTCCCGGTCAGGTCCGGCGTGACCACAGTGACCGGCTGCTTGCTCAACTCACCCACCTGCTCAAGCATGACTTTGCTTTGAGGGTTGTCCGGGTTGAAGTTGCCCGTCAATACATCACGCGCCTCGGCCAGCGCCTGGGTGTAAACCGCTGCCTGGCCATTGAGCGCGGCCCATTGCGCCTGCTCCAGCGCCAGGCTCAGCGCCAGACGCACCTGACTCAGGCTCTGCCCTGCCAGCAAAGGGCGAACATTTTTGTCAGCATTGAAGTCGATGCGGATGTAGCGCGAAATCTGATCCCACCACTGCGCCCAACGACTGGCACCGTCGCCATCGGCCGTCAGACCCAACAGCGATTCGCCACGATCCTTGTACTCGGGGGCCAGCTCGGTGAGGTCGATGACCTGATCGCGCAACGCGCCCAATCGCAGGAACAACCCGGTACGATCCGGCTGTGCTGTGCTGCGCAGTGCCACCAGGGTTTTGGCCACTTGCTCGCGAGCGGCAAAGGCACCCGGATCGTTCTGTTCACGCAGAATTTCATCGGCGCCCTGCACCAGGGCCTGAGCGCTGCTGATGTCCTGCAACGCAGAAAGGCGCAGGCTAGCCAGACGCAACAAGTGCTCGGCTTCGGCTAGACGCCAATCCTTGCGACTCGCACCGAGGACGGTTTCCAGACGCTGATTCAAGCGTTGCTGATCACCTTGCAACTGCGTCACCAGGCGGCTGCGAGCGTCCAGTTCTTCGGCCGCAGGCATTTGTTCAAGGCGCGCGCTCAGGCGCTGTTCATTGAGTTTCAGGCTCTGCGCCTGATCGTTCAACGCCTGGACCTGGCTCAACTGCTGCTGATTGTTGGCTTGCAGGTGACGCACCTGCCAGACACCCCAACCGCCCACGGCAACACCGGCAGCGCCCAGCAGCAGCGCGACGATTGCCAGCCCATTGCCCCGGCGCTGCACTGTGGCAGGTGGTGGAGTTTCAACCGGCGCTTCAAGCACCGGCAGCACGTCATCTTTAGGCAAGGCTGTTTCGCTCACGTATCCATCCTTTGCATTAGAGAACGGGTTCGGGATGCTCCCGTAACGCCGTCAGCAAAGCCGTGGCACTGGCGCCACGACAATCCACAACTGTTTGGGCCCCGGCGGCACGTGCCAGCTCGGCGACCCGGGGGCTTGGAACAAACAACGGCAACCGCGCCATTTCAGGCCAGGCATCGCCCGCCAATTGGCGCAGGTGCTCAAAACCCTGTCCACTGCTGACCACCAGCCCGTTCAAGCGTTCCGCTTCGATCCGGTCAGGCAGCGCCGTCGACGGGTATTGAGGCAGTCCGCGACGGTATAACTCCAGATACTCGACACTAGCACCAAGCTCGCGCAAACGCTCAGCCAGCAACTCGCGCCCGCCCTCCCCGCGCAGGATCAGCACCCGCGGATCGGGTCGGGCAATCGCCTCGCGCAACGAGGGAAGTTCGAGCAAGGCTTCGCTGTCATCGCCCTCAGCGGGATAACTCACGTCCAGCCCGTTATCCGCCAGGATCTGCGCAGTCGCCGCGCCCACGCTGAACCAGCGTGGGGACGGTGGCTGTGGCCAATACTGATTGAGCAGGTCAACGCCGATTCTGGCGGCCGGTTTACTGACCACGATCACCGCACAGTAACGATCCAGCCCCCGAATCACCTCGCGCATTGTGTCAGAGACAGCAATCGGCTCGATCTCCAGAAGCGGCAAGCTGCTGCTGAAAATCCCCGCTTGCGACAAAACACTGGTCAGCGCCGCCGACTCATCCGCAGGGCGCGTCAGCAGCAGGCGCCAGCCCGTCACTCGTGACCTGCCTCGCCATAGACCGCCTTCAGAATGTCGCCGGCGCCCTGGCTCAGCAAGTCTTCAGCCACTTGCACACCCAAGGCTTGCGCATCGCCACGTGGTGCGCGGGCCTCGGCGCTGAGCAGCAGGCCGCCGCTCGGATCGCCCACCAGACCGCGCAACCAGATCTGCTCGCCTTCAAGCACGGCGTAGCAGGCGATTGGCACTTGGCAGCCGCCATTCAGGTGTTTGTTGAGGGAACGTTCCGCGGTCACACGGGTGGCGGTGTCCTGGTGATGCAACGGCGCCAGCAAGGCGTGAATTTCGCTGTCAACGCTACGGCATTCGATGCCGACCGCGCCTTGGCCACCGGCCGGCAAGCTGTCGTCGACGCTGATTGCCGAGGTGATGCGCTCTTCGAAGCCCAGACGAATCAGGCCGGCGGCCGCGAGGATGATGGCGTCGTATTCGCCGGCATCAAGCTTGGCCAGACGCGTGTTGACGTTGCCGCGCAGGAAGCGGATTTCAAGGTCCGGGCGGCGGGTCAGCAACTGAGCCTGGCGGCGCAGACTGGAGGTGCCGACGATGCTGCCTTGCGGCAAATCATCCAGGCTGGCGTAGGTATTGGAAACGAACGCATCGCGCGGGTCTTCGCGCTCGCAGATGCAGAACAGACCGAGGCCTTCGGGGAAATCCATCGGCACGTCTTTCATCGAGTGCACGGCGATGTCGGCTTCGTTTTCCAACAGCGCGGTTTCGAGTTCCTTGACGAACAGACCCTTGCCACCAATTTTCGACAGGGGCGAGTCGAGCAGCTTGTCGCCACGACTGACCATGGGCACCAGCGTCACAAGCAGGCCCGGATGAGCCTGCTCCAGGCGGGTCTTGACGTATTCGGCCTGCCACAGGGCAAGAGCACTTTTGCGGGTGGCGATGCGGATTTCGCGAGAGGACATGGATCAATCCGTACTGAATAGATACGGCGGATAATAACAGCTCAGCCAAATCCACTTTGACTTGTATCAGACACTGCGTGGCCTCCCTGGCCTCAGACGTCCAGCAATCGGGTGTGAAGTTCGCCTGTGAACAGCGAATTAAAGCTGTTGCATCATTTTGCGCACGCCGGCCACGTGGCGACGGCTGACGATCAGGGCATCGCCATTGAGGCCTTTGAGGAACAGCTGAAAATGCCCCAGCGGCGTGCGTTGCAGGCGTTCGATGCGTTCGCGGGCGACCAGAGCGTTGCGGTGGATGCGCACGAAACGATCGCCGAATTCATCTTCCAGAGCCTTGAGCGGTTCATCCAGCAGCACTTCGCCGCCTTCATGACGCAAGGTCACGTATTTGTGGTCGGCAATGAAGTAGACCACCTGACCCAACGGGATCAGCTCAATGCCTTTACGTGTCCGGGCACTGATGTGGCTGCGTGGGCCGCTACCGCTTTCGGCGGCTGGACGGGTCAGGGCTGCGAGCTGGACGCGATTGGGCCGCTCGGCTTTTTTCAACGCATGTTGCAATTGATCTGTATGCACAGGCTTCACCAGATAGCCCACGGCGCTGGCCAGCAGGGCTTCCACGGCAAATTCATCGGACCCGGTGCAAAACACCACGGCGGGCGGGGTTTCGCGTTCGCACAACCGGGCAGCCACTTGCAGGCCATCAAGGCCTGGCATGCCGATATCGAGCAACACGATATCCGGCTTGTGGCTGTCGATCAGCGCTAACGCCTCTTCGCCGTTCGTGGCGCTGGGCTCCAGGACAGTGTATCCCTCAAGTTCGCCAACCATTCGGCTCAGGCGCTCGCGGGCTAGGGGTTCGTCATCAACGATCAGGACATTCATATTGCGCTGGATTCCTGCGTGAGTCTCGCACAAGGATAGCGTAGACAGGTGAAGTGACGTCCGTCACCGCGATCCACGCTAAGACTAGCGCGAGGGCCAAAAAGTGCCGCGAGACCGGCGGCTAAATTTTCATCTGGCAAGTGATTGGAGGCTCTGGCCCGCATAAGCGAGGTATCGCCGTAGGGTTTGCCGATACACAATATGAACACCCCCTCTTCTTATAGTCAGCCGCAGCGCCGAGAAGTGCGCTGATCCTACTGTCCAACTGTAGACGGTTGCCGGGACGATATTGCTCAATTGAAAAATATCGTTGCGCAATTTCCCACAAGGCATGTCCTGAGTATGGACCTCGCCTTGTGAAAAAAACCTGTCGACCAGTGTCAGCGACAGGATTGGCAACCCTGTTATTATCCGCGGCAGCTTCCAACGTCATTTTTTCTTCAGCCGACACGAGCGAATTCATGAGCACTGACAAGACCAATCAGTCCTGGGGCGGCCGCTTCAGTGAACCCGTCGACGCCTTCGTCGCCCGCTTCACCGCCTCCGTCACTTTCGACCAGCGCCTGTATCGCCACGACATCATGGGCTCGATCGCTCACGCCACGATGCTGGCCAAGGTCGGCGTGCTGACCGACGCCGAGCGCGACAGCATCACCGATGGCCTGAAGACCATCCAGGGTGAAATCGAGGCCGGCCAGTTCGACTGGCGCATCGACCTCGAAGACGTGCACATGAACATCGAGGCGCGCCTGACCGACCGCATCGGCGTCACCGGTAAAAAGCTCCACACCGGGCGCAGCCGCAATGACCAGGTCGCCACCGACATCCGCCTGTGGCTGCGTGACGAGATCGACTTGATCCTCGCCGAAATCACCCGCCTGCAAAAAGGCTTGCTGGAACAGGCCGAGCGCGAAGCCGGCAGCATCATGCCGGGCTTCACCCACCTGCAAACCGCGCAGCCGGTGACCTTCGGGCACCACATGCTGGCCTGGTTCGAAATGCTCAGCCGCGACTATGAGCGCCTGGTCGACTGCCGCAAGCGCACCAACCGCATGCCGCTGGGCAGCGCTGCGCTGGCCGGCACCACTTACCCGATCGACCGCGAATTCACGGCTCAATTGCTGGGCTTCGATGCCGTCGGCGGCAACTCGCTGGACAACGTGTCCGATCGTGACTTCGCCATCGAGTTCTGCTCCGCCGCGAGCATCGCGATGATGCACTTGTCGCGCTTCTCCGAAGAGCTGGTGCTGTGGACCAGCGCGCAGTTCCAGTTCATCGATCTGCCGGACCGCTTCTGCACCGGCAGCTCGATCATGCCGCAAAAGAAAAACCCGGACGTGCCAGAGCTGGTGCGCGGCAAGACCGGCCGCGTCTTCGGCGCGCTGATGGGCCTGCTGACCTTGATGAAGGGCCAGCCACTGGCCTACAACAAGGACAACCAGGAAGACAAGGAACCGCTGTTCGACGCCGCCGACACCTTGCGCGACTCGCTGCGGGCCTTCGCCGACATGATCCCGGCGATCAAGCCCAAGCACGCGATGATGCGCGAAGCCGCGCTGCGTGGTTTCTCCACCGCGACCGACCTGGCGGACTACCTGGTGCGCCGCGGCCTGCCGTTCCGTGACTGCCACGAAATCGTCGGCCATGCCGTGAAGTACGGCGTAGAAAGCGGTAAGGACCTGGCAGAAATGAGCCTGGAGGAACTGCGCAAGTTCAGCGACCAGATCGATCAGGACGTGTTTGCCGTGCTGACCCTGGAAGGTTCGGTAAACGCCCGCGACCATATCGGCGGGACTGCGCCGGCGCAGGTCAAGAAGGCTGTGGCGCGCGGTCAGACATTGCTCGCCAGCCGCTAAAAGCTTCGCGGGCAAGCCTCGCTCCTACGGGATTCACGCCGATACGAAATCCGCGCAAATCCTGTAGGAGCGAGGCTTGCCCGCGAAGGCATTCTTGAAAACGCTACAAAACCTACTTCTTGGACGCGACCATCGCCATAAACGCCGGCATCGCCGCTTCCTTGTCCGCCGCAATCCGCTGCACGTTCGGGTTCTGCTCCAGTCGCTCCAATAGCGCCTGGGCTCCCGGCATATCCGCCAGCAGATCGATATCGAACAGCTTATGCGCCACCGCACAGGCCAACGGTACGCTGTACAAGAAATACAGATCCGCGATGCTCAGACTGTCCCCCGCCACATAAGGGGAGAATTTGCCGTGCCTGCCCAACGCAGCAAAGCCTGCCAACAGCTCTGCCTTGGTCTTGTCCTTGATCGCCTCCGGCACCTGCATACCGAAAAACGCCTGGGGGTAACAGGCGCGAGCCGGCAACTCGATGTACAGCTCGATTTCCTTGGCCAGCGCCAACACCTGCGAGCGCTCGAACGGATCGCTCGGCAGGAGCGGCATACCTTTCTGACTTTGCTCGATGAACTCGAGGATCACCGCAGTTTCGTTGATGAAACCCTGCTCGGTGCGCAAGACCGGCACCTTGCCGCGCGGACTGATGGCCAGCGCGTCCGGGCTTGTGCCGGCATAAAACGGTACTTCTTCAAACGGCACGCCCTTCTCCAGCAGCGCCAGCTTGACCATGTTGTAGTAGTTACTGACGGAAAATCCATAAAGCTTGAGCATCACAAAGCCTCCAGGCCGTGCGGGGTTGGCAGTGCCTGTTTATAGAACGCCGCAGCGATTCCTGCCAGCAGCATCACAGCGCTGAATGCAGGTAAACTGGCCGCCTTAAACTTGAGGAGCCTGCCATGAGCGAGCCAACCGACATCGATAACGACGAAGAAGAATTCACCGAAAACACCCTGATCGAAGCCATCGAAAACCAGATCGAAAGCGACAACCCGCCAGCGGCCAAGGCCACTTTCAACAAGCTGACCCTGGTGGGTTACGAGCGTGAGGAAATCCTCAACCTGATGGCCCACGTGTTGGCGGTAGAAATCGACGCGATCCTCGAAGAAGACCGCCCGTTCAATACCGAATGGTACGAAACAGCGCTGCGTGCATTGCCAGAGTTGCCACCCGAAAAGAAGTAACCCCGACCTCCAGGGCGCAGGCCTCTGTGGCGAGGGAGCTTGCTCCCGCTCGAGTGCGAAGCGCTCGCAATATCTTCGACAGTTGCCGAGATTTTGGGGCTGCTTCGCAACCCAGCGGGAGCAAGCTCCCTCGCCACAAAAACCCCTTTGCCACAGAAGCTCCATCGCCTCACAACCTTCTCTCAACACAGATTGTCACCAATCTCCTCCGCCTTCCCCCTGACCCTGACTACACTGAATCCACCCCGCTGCCGCACCACCCGCCGGGGAATGCATCCCGAGGCGAAAAAACCCTGTCGCGAGCACTGGACATGCCGCACGAGTGGGCTCACCTTAGGGGCGCTGTCGTCCAATTCCTAGAAAGTCTGGAGTCCTTATGTCGCTTACCCCTGAGTTGGTTGCCGAACTGGAAATCCTCGCCCTCTTCAACCTGGACAGTTCCCAGGAAGGTTTGAAAATTCATCAGACCGCTGCCCCGAAAGCCATTGCTGCCGCTCAACGCCTGTACGAAAAAGAACTGATCGACCAGCCCGATGGTGGTTATCTGACCAGTCTGGGTCGTGACGCCGCGCAAAATGTGCAAACCGTTCTGACGATTCTGAGCGTCCAGGAAACAGCCTGAGCATTACCGCATCGCCCACGGAAACCCCTGCTACGGGATTTCCGCGGGCACACTTTTTTGACCTGCGGTCGCCGCACGGTATAAATCTGACGTCAAAAGCAAAATCAGCTTAAAAGTCCCAGGCCCGAGGCGCTAAACTGCCCCTCATCCGCAGACCCCACGTCCGAGCCTCGCGAGCCGGTTTGAGCTGACATGACCCGCACCCATGAAATCCGCCCCGATCTGGACGAGGGAATCGACCGCAAGGTTCTCAGTCAGCTGCGCGCACGTTTTCTGAAGCTCAACGAAGGCCGCATGGCCCGCGCCATGGAAGGGTTGTCGCCCCGCCAGCAAACGGTGCTGACGCTGCTGCCGCTGTTTTTCCACGTGAATCATCCGCTGCTGCCCGGTTATGTGTCGGGCAGCACACCGGCCGGTCTGTCGAGTTTCGAGCCTGACGCCAACGCCCTCGCTGAAGCCCAGCGCCTGACCCGATCGTTTTCCTATAAGCCACGCCACGGCAGCAACCCGCCGCGACCGATCCACGGGCTGTTCCTGATGGGCAGCCTCGGCACCCTGGCCCAGGCCGATCAAAGCGACATGGACGTGTGGGTCTGTCACAGCCCGGACTTGAACGAGAACGAACTCGCCGAGCTGCGCAAAAAGTGCCAGTTGCTTGAGGCCTGGGCCGCCAGCCAGGGCGCCGAGGCGCATTTCTTCCTGATCGACCCGGCCCGCTTCGTGCTCGGCGAGCGCGATACGCAATTGAGTTCGGAAGACTGCGGCACCACCCAGCACTACCTGCTGCTGGATGAGTTCTACCGCACTGCGATCTGGCTGGCCGGCCGCACGCCGATCTGGTGGCTGGTGCCAGTCTACGAAGAAGCCGCCTACGACCGTTACACCCACACGCTGCTGTCCAAGCGTTTCATCCGCGCAGACGAGTCGCTGGATTTGGGGCATCTGGCCTATATCCCGCCGGGGGAATTCATCGGCGCGGGGCTCTGGCAGTTGTTCAAGGGCATCGAGTCGCCCTACAAGTCCGTGCTCAAACTACTGCTGACCGAGGTTTACGCCAGCGAACACCCGAAGGTTCACTGCTTGAGCTTGCGCTTCAAGCAGGCAGTGTTCGCCAATCAACTGGATCTCGACGAGCTCGACCCCTACATCGTCGTTTACCGGCGCATTGAGGAATACCTCACCGCGCGTGGCGAGCCGGAGCGCCTGGAACTGGTACGCCGTGCGTTGTACCTGAAGGTCAACCGCAAGCTCACCGGCAGCAGTCGCACCCAGAGCTGGCAACGTTCACTGCTTGAGCGTCTGGCTCACGAATGGAACTGGGATCAGCGGCAACTGGCACTGCTCGACAGTCGCAGCCAATGGAAAGTCCGCCAGGTCAGCACCGAACGCCGAGCCCTGGTCAACGAGCTGAACTACAGCTACCGCTTCCTGACCCAGTTCGCCCGCAACGAGCAAACCGTCAGCCTGATCAACAAACGCGACCTCAACGTGCTGGGTCGCCGGCTGTATGCGGCCTTTGAGCGCAAAGCGGACAAAGTCGAGTTCATCAACCCCGGCATCGCCCCGGACTTGGCCGAAGACACCCTGACCCTGGTGCAGGCGCCCAACAAGAAAGAACCCGGGCAAACCCAGTGGGGCTTATACAACGGCAGCCTGGCAGCCCACGAGTGGGAACATTTCGCGCCGATCAAGCGCAGTCGGCAACTGCTGGAGCTGCTGACCTGGTGCCACCGCAATGGCGTGATCGACAGCAGCACCCGCCTCGCCTTGCACCCCGGCACCAGCGATTTGAGCGAGTTCGAACTGTTCAACCTGCTCGGCAGCCTGCAACAAAGCATCGCCCTGCCATTGGCGACGGTCGCCGAAGAGCCATTACTGCGCGCCAGTGTGCCGAGCGAAGTGCTGATTCTGGTGAACGTCGGCGTCGACCCGCTCAAGCATCACCGCGACCTTAATATCCTGATGACCACCGAGCGCACCGATTCCCTGAGCTACGCCGGTGTCCGGGAAAACCTGGTGCTGACCCTGGACCAGGTCACGCTCAACAGCTGGAACGAAGTACTGGTCAATCGCTACGACGGCCCTCACGCCCTGCTTGACTGCCTGCGCGACTACCTCAACAACTTGCCGAACGGTCCACTGCAACCCAGGTTGAGGGTGCGCTGTTTCTGCCACAACCGGGCGCAATTCATCGCCCGGCGAGTCGAAGAGGTCCTCGATACCGCGCAGAACCTGCTGTTGAGCCAGCTCAATCATCGTTACCTGGTTCAGGTCCAGCAGCATTACCACGTGCTGGAGCTGGTGCCCGGCCAGGTCAATCACGTCGCCCTCGCCACGTTGCCAGCGCTGTTCGATTACCTGGGTGAAGAGCTCGCGAGCTACAGCCCGCTGCACCTGGACCCGATGGCACTGGAAGACCACGACCTGGCGCTGATCCTGCCCATGGGCCAGCCCGAATGCATTCAGGTGTTCTACCGAATCACCGAACAGCAGGCGGATCTGTACGTCCTGGACGAGTTCAATGCCCTGTGGCAGCAGCGTTTGCCCTATCACGACGAACAAAGCCTGCTGGTGCCGCTGCAACGGTTCCTGCAATCGATCCAGTACCGACGCGACGCCTTGCTGCCGATGAACGCCGCCCAGCCGCTGAACCTCGACACGATGTATTACCAGCTATTGCCGTCAGGCCCCGGCCGGGCGCGTCGCGTCGAAGCCCGGCCGGCGCCGCAAACCCCGATCAACAAACCGTTCTACGACGTGCAGGCGATCATCGGCAAAGCCGCGCCGGGAGAGGTGCAGGTCACGTTGTATTGCAATCAGCGGGAGTTTTCAGAGCTGGAATATGGCGACCAACTGTTCAGCGTGGTCGCCCAGGAAATCGTCGAGCAGCGCCGGGAAACCGAACGCTATCGCTGCTACATCACCGACCTGGACCTGTCGGGTCTGCTCGGTGATGCTCAGAGCTCAAGTAATTTGTACTTGCGCTACAAGGCCGACCTGGAGCGCGCATTGAATGAGGCGCTCGAGCAGGTCTGAAGGGTTTTACTCCGTGAAAGCGCCGCCATTGGCCGGCTGCGATTCAACTTCCAGCAGGGTCAGTTTCAGGGTCTTGCCGCCCGGAGCCGGCCAGTCGATGTGCTGACCCACTTTCATACCAAGCAAAGCACTCCCAACTGGCGCAAGAATGGAAATTTTGCCTTCGTCAGCATTGGCATCCTTCGGGTAAACCAATGTCAGGTGATAGTCCTTGCCGCTGATTTCTTCACGGCAATGCACCCGGGAGTTCATGGTGACGACATCGGCAGGCACTTCATCGTGACCGACCAGGGTATCGGCGCGATCCAGTTCGGTTTGCAGCGCGATAACGCCCGGCAGCGTGTCGTCCAGGCTGTCGATCAGGCGTTCCAGACGTTGCACGTCCAGACGGGTGAGGGTGATGGAAGGTACGGTCATGATTGAGGCAGACTCCTTTCTTCTGCACAGAAAAAGCAAAACCCCGCCAGAAAAAGGCGGGGTTTTCACGAGCCTCGATGGGTTGAGGCGTTTCTGGACACTATCACAGCTCAATAAATATACAAGTGAGGGGCGACCAAGCCCCTGCGCTGACATTTTGAGAGAGGCTTGCCTGTGGCGAGGGAGCTTGTCGGATCGCCGCACCGTCCCGCTCGGCTGCGCAGCAGTCGTAAGCTTTTTGGGGCCGCTTCGCAGCCCAGCGGAGCAAGCTCCCTTGCCACAAAAGCTCTTATGCCAAGGCTTTGCGCTGGACTGCCTGGGCGCAGATAACCCGGCGGCGATCATCGTCGGCCGAGTGCCATTCGCGGATGTCTTCGACATGGCGAAAACACCCGAGGCAGACTTTCTGTTCGTCCAGCCGACACACACCGCTGCACGGCGAGGGCACCGCCGGGCTGACATTGCTGTAGAGCGGCTTGGGAGGGCGAAGTGGTGCAGGCTGGGTCACGATCTCACAGACCTTCGAAATCGAGCTCGACGTCAGCTTGCTGCTTGACGATGCGTTCAAGCATTTCGCCCAACTGTTCTTCACTCTTGTCGCACATCCAGCGCTCGCTTTCGGCGTCGTAATCGAAGTGGAAACCACCGGACACGGCCGCCAGCCACAGCTGCCGCAGCGGTTCCTGGCGGCTGAAGATCAACTGGCTGCCGTTTTCGAACTTGACGGTGAGCACACCGGCAGAGCTCTCCAGATCGATATCCAGGCCACTTTCGTCAAAAATATCCTCCAGCGTCTGCTGGGTGGCATCGACCAGATCGTGGAAACGGGCTTCGGTCAAACTCATTACGGCAACCTCAAAAAGTGTCTGTTCACGCTCAAGCGCCGCAAGATACGGGCGAGCCCCGGTGATTGCAAAGGATAACGATCAAGCACTGATATAGGTACATCAAACGCTCCCACAGGGATTACACCTATCTGGCCGGTATCGGGCCAAGCCCCGCCGGACGGGAGCTGCGTTACATAGGCAAGCTGCCGGGTGGCCGGTATACTCCGGCGCAATTAACGCATTTTCAAGGATTTCGCCATGAAGCGCCTGATCTCTTCCCTTGCCGCGCTCCTCGCGGTTGCCTGTCTTGTGTCGGCTTGTGGTCAAAAAGGCCCGCTGTACCTGCCTGACGATTCCCAGGACCCTGCCGAGCAGGCCCAGTCCTCGCAAAAGCAGCCGTCCAAAGCACACAAGCACGACGTCTACCAATAAGGGAACGCCATGGACGCTTTTAACTACCGTGACGGTGAGCTGTTCGCGGAAGGGGTTGCCCTGTCCGCCATCGCCGAGCGCTTTGGCACACCGACTTACGTCTACTCCCGTGCGCACATCGAAGCCCAGTACCTGGCTTACGCCGATGCGCTGACCGGCATGCCGCATCTGGTCTGCTTTGCGGTCAAGGCCAACTCCAACCTGGGTGTACTGAATGTCCTGGCGCGTTTGGGCGCCGGTTTTGACATCGTTTCCCGTGGCGAGCTGGAACGCGTACTGGCCGCTGGCGGCAGCGCCGACAAGATTGTTTTCTCCGGTGTCGGCAAGACCCGTGACGACATGCGTCGCGCCCTGGAAGTTGGCGTCCATTGCTTCAACGTCGAATCCACCGATGAGCTGGAGCGTCTGCAAGTGGTCGCCGCCGAGCTGGGTGTTCGCGCGCCGATCTCGCTGCGTGTGAACCCGGACGTTGATGCCGGCACGCACCCGTACATTTCCACCGGTCTCAAAGAGAACAAGTTCGGCATCGCGATCGCCGACGCCGAAGATGTATACATCCGCGCCGCCCAGTTGCCCAACCTGGAAGTGGTCGGCGTCGATTGCCACATCGGTTCGCAACTGACCACCCTGCCGCCGTTCATCGACGCCCTTGACCGTTTGCTGGGTCTGGTCGACCGTCTCGGCGACTGCGGCATCTACCTGCGCCACATCGATCTCGGTGGCGGTTTGGGCGTGCGCTATCGAGATGAAGAGCCGCCATTGGCTGCCGACTACATCAAAGCCGTGCGCGAGCGTCTCGACGGTCGCGACCTGGCGCTGGTGTTCGAGCCGGGCCGCTTCATCGTCGCCAACGCCGGCGTGCTGCTGACCCAGGTCGAGTACCTCAAGCACACCGAGCACAAAGACTTCGCCATCGTTGACGCGGCCATGAACGACCTGATCCGCCCGGCGCTGTATCAAGCCTGGATGGACGTCACCGCCGTGCGCCCGCGTGCTACCGCTGCTCGCGCCTACGACATCGTCGGCCCGATCTGCGAAACCGGCGACTTCCTGGCCAAGGATCGTGAACTGGCCCTGGAAGAAGGCGACCTGCTGGCCGTGCATTCGGCCGGCGCTTATGGGTTTGTCATGAGTTCCAACTACAACACCCGCGGCCGCGCCGCTGAAGTGTTGGTGGACGGTGATCAGGCATTTGAAGTGCGTCGCCGTGAGACGGTAGCCGAGTTGTTTGCTGGCGAAAGCCTGCTGCCGGAGTAATCCCATGCTGCTGCGTTTTACCAAGATGCACGGCCTGGGCAACGACTTCATGGTCCTCGACCTGGTCAGCCAGCACGCGCACATCCTGCCCAAGCACGCCAAGCAATGGGGCGATCGGCACACCGGCATCGGTTTCGACCAGCTGCTGATCGTCGAAGCGCCGAGCAACCCGGACGTGGACTTCCGCTACCGGATTTTCAACTCCGACGGCTCCGAAGTGGAACAGTGCGGCAACGGTGCGCGCTGTTTCGCCCGCTTCGTACTCGACAAGCGCCTGACCGCCAAGCGGCAGATTCGCGTCGAGACCAAAAGCGGCATCATCGAACTGGATATCCGCAGCGACGGCCAGATCGGTGTCAACATGGGCGCACCGCGCCTGGTGCCGACCGAGATTCCATTCGACGCGCCAGAACAGGCCTTGAGTTATAAGCTCGATGTCGAGGGTACGACCGTCGAACTGGCCGCCGTGTCCATGGGCAACCCCCATGCCGTGCTGCGAGTCAGCGACATCAACAACGCACCGGTGCATGAACTGGGGCCGAAAATCGAACACCATCCGCGCTTCCCGGCGCGGGTCAACGTCGGTTTTCTCCAGGTCATCGACCGCAACCGTGCGCAGTTGCGCGTCTGGGAACGTGGCGCCGGGGAAACCCAGGCCTGCGGAACCGGCGCGTGCGCTGCCGCAGTGGCCGCGATCAGCCAGGGGTGGATGGATTCGCCGCTATTGATCGACCTGCCCGGCGGGCGTCTGTCCATTGAATGGGCAGGCCCTGGCCAACCGGTCATGATGACCGGCCCGGCAGTCCGCGTTTATGAAGGACAAGTGCGTCTTTGAGAGAGTCGAATCCATGAAAGATAAGCCCCAGGTTCCCGCCCCACAGCCCGACGAATCTCCTTCCGAAAGCCTTGAGGCGGCGGCGATTGCCGCGTACCTGGAGGCTCATCCGGATTTCTTCGTCGAGCACGAAGAACTGCTCCCGGCCTTGCGCATTCCGCACCAGCGCGGCGACACCATTTCGCTGGTCGAACGGCAGATGACCATCCTGCGCGACCGCAATATCGAATTGCGTCATCGCCTCTCGCATTTGATGGACGTGGCCCGCGATAACGACCGCCTCTTCGACAAGACCCGTCGCCTGATTCTGGCGCTGATGGATGCCAGCAGCCTGGAAGACGTGGTAATCAGCGTCGAAGACAGTCTGCGCCAGGACTTCCAGGTGCCTTTCGTCAGCCTGATCCTGCTGGGTGACAACCCGATGCCGGTGGGCCGCTGGGTTACCCATGCCGAGGCACAAACAGCCATTGGTGGCTTGCTCTCGGAAGACAAGAGCGTCAGCGGCAGCCTGCGTGAGCACGAACTGGACTTCCTGTTCGGCGAAGAACAGCGCAAGCAGATAGGCTCCACCGCCGTCGTCGCCATCAGTCATCAAGGCATCCACGGCATCCTGGCCATTGCCAGTCGTGACCCGCAACACTACAAAAGTTCGGTCGGTACGCTGTTCCTGAGCTACATCGCCGAAGTCATGGGTCGCGTACTGCCTCGGGTCAACAGTTCCCTGCGCTCGGTACGCTGACCATGGAACGGCAACTGGACGCTTACTGCGAACACCTGCGCAGTGAGCGGCAGGTGTCGCCCCACACGCTGTACGCCTACCGCCGCGACCTCGACAAAGTGCTGGGCTGGTGCGTCAAACAGAACATCAGCAGCTGGGCCGCGCTGGACATTCAGCGCCTGCGCAGCCTGATCGCGCGCCTGCATTCTCAGGGTCAATCGTCCCGCAGCCTGGCTCGACTGCTGTCGGCAGTCCGTGGGCTCTATCATTATTTGAACCGCGAAGGCCTGTGCGATCACGACCCGGCCAACGGCCTGGCGCCGCCCAAGGGCGAACGCCGGCTGCCGAAAACCCTCGATACCGACCGCGCGCTGCAACTGCTTGAAGGCGCGGTGGAAGATGATTTCCTGGCGCGTCGGGATCAGGCGATTCTGGAGCTGTTCTATTCCTCGGGTTTGCGCCTTTCGGAGCTGACCGGGCTCAATCTGGATCAGCTGGATCTGGCCGACGGCATGGTTCAAGTGCTCGGCAAGGGCAGCAAGACCCGACTGCTGCCGGTCGGCAAAAAAGCTCGCGAGGCGCTAGAGCTGTGGCTGCCGCTACGGGCCATGACCAACCCGGCGGATGACGCGGTGTTCGTCAGCCAGCAAGGGCGGCGCCTTGGCCCCCGGGCGATTCAGGTGCGGGTCAAAGCCGCTGGCGAGCGTGAGCTGGGGCAAAACCTGCACCCGCACATGCTGCGGCATTCCTTTGCCAGCCATTTACTGGAATCCTCGCAGGACCTGCGCGCCGTACAGGAATTGCTCGGCCATTCGGACATCAAGACCACCCAGATCTACACCCACCTGGACTTCCAGCACCTGGCTACGGTCTACGACAGCGCCCATCCACGGGCCAAACGCATTAAAGGCGATGACTCATGACCCTCCAATTGATCACCTTCGACCTCGACGACACCCTGTGGGACACCGCCCCGGTGATCGTCAGCGCCGAAGCCATACTGCGTGAATGGCTGACCGAGCACGCACCGAACCTGGGTGCGGTGCCGGTGGAGCATTTGTGGGCTATTCGTGAGCGGATCCTGACCAGCGAACCGAGCCTCAAACACCGCATCAGTGCGTTGCGCCGCCGGGTGCTTTTCCATGCACTGGAAGAGTCCGGATACGACCACGGACACGCTTCGGCGCTGGCCGACAAGGGTTTTGAAGTGTTCCTGCATGCCCGGCACCAGATCGAGGTATTCCCCGAAGTCGAACCGACGCTGGAAACCCTGGCCAAGCATTACGCCCTGGGTGTGGTCACCAATGGCAACGCCGATGTACGTCGACTGGGGC
Organism: Pseudomonas sp. LBUM1669; assembly: GCF_059695705.1. Taxonomy (NCBI): domain Bacteria; kingdom Pseudomonadati; phylum Pseudomonadota; class Gammaproteobacteria; order Pseudomonadales; family Pseudomonadaceae; genus Pseudomonas; species Pseudomonas sp. LBUM1669. The sequence goes on from NZ_CP166784.1 coordinate 6,156,405, forward strand.
TGGCGGATTACTTCAAGTTTGCGTTGTGCGCCGAAGACATCGGCATCGCCAAGCCCGATGCGCGCCTGTTTCACGAGGCGTTGCAGCGTGGTGGGGCGACGGCGGCGACGGCGGTGCATATCGGCGATCACCCAGGTGATGACATTGCCGGGGCGCAGCAGGCGGGGTTGCGGGCTATCTGGTTTAACCCGACGGGCAAGGCATGGGAAGCGGACAAGGCGCCGGATGCCGAGGTTCGCAGCCTGACGGAGTTGCCGGCGTTGTTGGCCCTGTGGAATTCCGTTTCGTAGCGTCTTCGAGATCGCCTTCGCGGGCAAGCCTCGCTCCTACAGGATTTGTGTCGCACGCCAATTATGTGAGCGACGCAAAGCCTGTAGGAGCGAGGCTTGCCCGCGAAGAACGATAACGCGGTCTACTTACCCATCCCCCACGAAAAAGCCCGCAGCGACGGCGGGCTTTTTCAGCAAGCACGAGCAGACGCTTAGATAGGCCGGCTGCCGTACTTGTTATCAGGCTTCTTGGGAGGATCGGCGACCACATTGGCCTCCACTTCCTGCACCTTGCCGCCCTTGGCCAAAAACTCTTCCATGGCCCGCGCGAGAGCATCGCGTTCCTTGTTCTTGGCTTCGACGCTCGGCAGCTCATCGACCGATACCGCTGCCTTGGCTTTACCCTTGGCGGTCGGAACGGGCGTTTCACCGCCGTCGTCTTCAGCGACGTCTTCGGCCGCCGCTTCCAGACCTTCTTCGGTTTCGTCGTCGTCGCCTACTTCGAGGTCGTCGTTTTCCAGATCATCGTCGCTCATGTTCTACCTCATGACTTGCGAAAAGCAGATTAGTTATAGCCCAGCTTCACCGTCTGTCGACAGCCGCCGGAAAAATTCAATAACCGCTGGTGACCAGCGGTTCATGCCTCTTCACCGTGCACGGTGGCAAGGACTTTACGGGCACCGCCAAAATCACGGTGCTCGCCCAGATAAACACCTTGCCAGGTCCCTAGCGCCAGTCGGCCTGCCGAAATCGGCAAACTGAGCTGACAGCCAAGCACGCTGGCCTTGAAGTGCGCCGGGAGGTCGTCCAGGCCTTCGTCGTTATGCTCATAGCCGTCTGTTCCTTGTGGGATCAGACGATTGAAAAATCGTTCGAAGTCGCGACGTACCGCCGGATCGGCGTTCTCGTTGATGGTCAACGACGCCGAGGTATGCTGCAGCCACAAATGCAACAGACCGACCCGGCACGCCTTGAGTTCAGGCAGGCCGGCGAGTAACTCGTCCGTTACCAGATGAAAGCCCCGGGGCCGTGCCCGCAGGGTAATCAGAGTTTGTTGCCACATACAGTTCTCCGCACGTTCGGGGCGCATTCTAGCGCGCTCAGGGAAAAAACAAAGGCCCTAATATTCCTTCAATCATGTAAGCCATTGGCCGCAGAAAAACGCCCGTCGTAAACGCCACTAAACGTGTACGAAAAAACCTATCAGCAGTCCCTTCACTGACAAACGCCAGACAAAAAAATGCCCGGCAAGCCGGGCAAGTTTTTTATGCGCGTATTACAAGTTGTAGCCGCGTTCGTTGTGGAGAGCCAGGTCGATGCCGACAGCTTCTTCTTCTTCGGTGATACGCAGCCCCATGACAGCGTCCAGAACCTTGAGAATGATGTAGGTGACGATCGCGGTGTAGATCACCGTGAAGCCCACGCCTTTGCACTGAATCCAGACTTGAGCGGCGATGTCGGTGACGGTGCCGAAACCACCCAGGGACGGTGCGGCGAACACACCGGTCAGGATCGCACCGAGGATACCGCCGATGCCGTGTACACCGAAGGCGTCCAGGGAATCGTCATAACCGAGTTTGCGTTTCAGGGTGGTCGCGCAGAAGAAGCACACCACGCCCGCCGCCAGGCCGATGACCAGAGCGCCCATCGGGCCCACGGTGCCAGCGGCCGGGGTGATGGCAACCAGACCGGCCACAACACCCGAAGCGATACCCAGTGCACTTGGTTTGCCGTGAGTGATCCACTCGGCGAACATCCAGCCCAGTGCCGCGGCGGCGGTTGCGATCTGGGTCACCAGCATCGCCATACCGGCGGTGCCGTTGGCTGCAGCAGCGGAACCGGCGTTGAAACCGAACCAGCCTACCCACAGCATGGCGGCGCCCATCAAGGTGTAACCGAGGTTGTGCGGGGCCATCGGAGTGGTCGGGAAGCCTTTACGCTTGCCGAGCACGATGCACGCAACCAGACCGGCCACACCGGCGTTGATGTGCACCACGGTGCCGCCCGCGAAGTCGAGCACACCCCAATCCCACATCAGGCCGCCGTTGCCGGACCAGACCATGTGCGCAATCGGTGCATAAACCAGGGTGAACCACACGCCCATAAAGATCAGCATGGCGGAGAACTTCATCCGCTCGGCGAAGGCACCGACGATCAGCGCAGGGGTGATGATGGCGAAGGTCATCTGGAAGGTGATGAACACCGCCTCAGGGAACAGCGCCGCAGGACCGGTCAGGCTCGAAGGCGTGACACCGGCGAGGAATGCCTTGCCCATGCCACCGAAGAACGAGTTGAAGTTGACGACGCCCTGCTCCATGCCGGTGGTGTCGAACGCGATGCTGTAGCCATAAATGACCCACAGAATGCTGATCAGACCGGTAATGGCGAAGCACTGCATCATCACGGAAAGAATGTTTTTGGAGCGAACCATGCCGCCGTAGAACAGGGCGAGGCCGGGAATGGTCATGAACAGCACGAGGGCTGTCGAGGTCATCATCCAGGCGGTATCGCCGGAGTTGAGGACTGGGGCCGCCACTTCGTCTGCCGCCATAGCCAGGCTGGGCATTACGAGGGACAACAGGGCTCCTAGCCCTGCGAATTTACGCAGAGTCATATTGTTTTCTCCTGGGGCGTTGGGTTTGTGGCGGCGTTTAAATCGCGTCGGTATCGGTTTCGCCGGTACGGATGCGAATCGCCTGTTCCAGATTGACCACGAAGATCTTGCCGTCACCGATCTTGCCGGTGTTGGCGGCCTTGGTTATCGCCTCGATAACCCGGTCCAGATCCTTGTCGTCAATGGCGACATCGATCTTCACCTTGGGCAGGAAATCGACCACGTATTCCGCGCCGCGATACAGCTCGGTGTGACCCTTCTGCCGACCGAAGCCTTTGACTTCAGTAACGGTAATGCCCTGCACGCCGATCTCGGACAGCGATTCGCGCACGTCGTCCAGTTTGAACGGCTTGATGATGGCAGTGACTAGCTTCATGAAAACTCTCTCCCGAATTGGTGGACTTGCCCCAGGAAAACAAACCCGGCTCAAGTCTAAGCGCAGTGCCTGGCTTTGTAACGCATCGTCGGCCTTACCTGCCCGTCCGACGCCAGCTAACCGCTCCTCACGAAACAACTCCCCGTTCCGCTTGGCGCACTGCATTCGTCACAGCGACTGCATCAGTGCATGGGTTACTACTGACTAAGCAGAAAGCTTGCCATCTCGCCAAAACCCACTGAATTCAACCCCTTGACCGCTGCCGACAGCCGCTTCCCTCAATCGGCCCGACGGATACGCACAACAACAGTGCGCGGCCGTCCGTCCCCATGCGCGAAAAGCGTGCATCCCTGCTGTCGGAATTGACTATAGACACTGCGTGATACACTGCCCGCCATTGTTGACAGGACATTTCCCATGCTCGCACCCAAAGACTTCCTCGACGCCCTGACCGGCACCGCTTCGCGCCTCTTCAGCGGCGAAACCCCGTTGCCGAAAAGCGAAATTGAAAGCCAGTTCAAGGCGCTGCTGCAGAGCGGCTTCAGCAAGCTTGATCTGGTGAGTCGTGAAGAGTTTGATAGTCAGATGGTTGTGCTCGCACGGACTCGGGCACGGCTGGAGAGTCTTGAGGCGAAAGTTGCGGAGCTGGAAGCGAAGCTCAATCCGCCTGCCGAGTAACACCGCACATCCCCGATGAAATGCGATCCCCTGTGGGAGCGGGCTTGCTCGCGAATAAGGTCACCTCGGTCCTCCAGCCATCCCACACTGGATAGACCACCCTTGTAGGACCTGCCGAAGGCCGCAATCTCCTGATCTGTCGCCCCGCCACCATCTCGGCAACGTCCTACAAAGATCACCACCGCCGTCCGATAGCGCCGCGAAGCCCAGGTTCCTAAGCTCATCCCCAGCTGAATATTTCAGCACTGGGTTTGGCGACCTGGATAGCATCTAAACGCATCGCGACCACGTTCGAATCAGGGAATTATTCCCATCTCGAATTATGGCGGCTGTGCGTGGGAGACCTTCGGGTCTGCCGGTTTCCGGATGCACCGGTTCGCCAACCCGCGCATAGCTGCCACCCTTTTCGTTTGGCGACGATCAGAGGCAGTTTCCTTAATTCGCATCCGGGAGCTGCACCATGAATGAAAACTATCTAATCCCCCACGTCTTCACCCGCCACAAACTCCACCTTCACGCGCTTTTGATCGAAAACCAGCCTTGGTTCAGCGCCCGAGACCTCGGCCGTCTGCTTCGCCTATTCCTCGACGAACGCGCCGTCCGAAAACTCGATCCCGATCAACATCAATCCGCGCGAGTCGTTATCCACGGCACCCTCGATAACACCCTGCTAATCAGCGAATCCGGCGTCTACGCCCTGCTCGTCTACCACTACTGCCCCGAATACCGAGGCCTGCGTGAGTGGCTGACCCACGACGTAGTGCCAGCGCTCAGAGATGCCCAACAACCGACGTCAAGCGAACGCCCGGTCCTGAGTCTGTTGAACTGGCCGGAGATGTCATTGAGTTTGCTGCACTGGAATAATCAGCCATGGATTCGGTTGCAGGATGTTCCGCAACTGTTGCCGAGCGGAGAGCAGACGCAGCGCCCGGTCAACGTGCCATGGTGGAAAAAAGCTTCGCGAGCGCTGCATTCGCTTTAAGCGCTCATCCACGCTCGATTTCGGCGCTGCGATGATCGTAGCTCGATTGCAGATTCAACCAGAATTCGGGCGTGGTATTCAAAAGCATGGATAGCTTCTTCGCCAGACCAACACTGACATCCCTCTGCCGTCTCAGAACGTCGCTCACTTCGGCCTCAGGCTCGCTCAGCGAACGAGCCAAAGCCGCTGTTGTAATGCCAAGTGGTGTCAAAAACTCCTCGCTGAGAATTTCACCAGGATGAATCGGCCGCATTCCAATCCGGTGCATTTACGTCTCCTATGGTTGCGTTTAGCCGTGATCATAAGCAGCAACCTTCATCTGGCAAGACCCTCCGAGCGCTTTCACTGGCGTCCTTCACCTATCTAGGCACGGTCCTACAAAAAGCAGCTCCATGGCCTGATTTATCGGTGCACACCGCTCCTTTAACCTTTTCTTTCTGATTTTCGAAAGACACCAACAATGAGAAGAAAAGGAAAAGGCACGGACCTCCGTAACCAAACCATTAAATCGGATGTAAGGAAGCTCACCTACAAAGCGTTTATTAAAAAAATCGCGCCTCGTGCTTCAAACATCGACATATCAGTTGTCAGGATTGAGCCGATTACTGCCGCAGCGATAGAGAAATGTCATTTATGGGAAGGAGTAGCAAACTACCCGTGGGAACGCATCCCCGAATGGAAGCGAAAAGATGCCAAAGGTTTGGATTTGGCAATTTGGTATGAGCAGAATCTTTGCGGCTTGTGCTATGCAACACCGCGACGAAGCGCTATCTGTCTGAAGATAGTACTTTTGCAGGGGATCCAGACAAACTCCATCCGCTTCGTGGCTTGATAGCTCCAGTCGCACTGCTGGCCGCAGAATTCTATGCGCGTATGCTGGAGTGCAGGGAGATCGAAATCCAAGATCCTGATCCAAATGTTGTTTTTTACTATCGAGAGCTCGGGTTCGACTTTGACCAGACCAACCGCCTTGTCATCTACTTGAGCGACCAATAACATCCAGGTAAACGAATCGCAGGAGGTGTACGTGAGCCCCAAAAAGCGAAAAGCCAAGCTGTTACAGCTTGCTGAGTTTCACGCCGAAGCACGTCGCTTGGCTGGAGATTTATCGGCTAATCAGCGACGCTTTATTGAAGTAGGCATCGCGCGCGGCAAAGAACTTGAGCCCGGTGGATGGTTGGCCGGCGGAAGAACCTAAATACCAATTCTTGAAAAAACCGCCTAAATGGCGGTTTTTTTTGTGCTACGTGACTATTCCGTCCCGTACTCGCAACATCCAGTGAAATTTTACCCGCGTAACCACCCGCCAAATCCACCTCCTCCGTCTACCCTTCAAAAACCGCAGGAAGCGGTTCCCGTAAAGCTCAAGGAACGACCATGTCCCTCTCCATCGTTCACAGCCGCGCCCAGATTGGCGTGGATGCGCCCGCCGTTACCGTAGAAGTCCATCTGGCCAACGGTCTGCCGTCATTAACGATGGTCGGCTTACCCGAGGCGGCAGTGAAGGAAAGCAAGGACCGGGTACGCAGCGCGATCATCAATTCAGGCCTGCAATTTCCGGCGCGGCGCATCACGCTGAACCTCGCGCCTGCGGACTTACCGAAGGACGGCGGACGGTTCGATCTGGCGATTGCACTGGGGATTCTGTCCGCCAGCGTGCAGGTGCCGACGTTGACGCTGGATGACATTGAATGCCTGGGAGAATTGGCGTTGTCAGGCGCGGTACGTGCCGTAAGAGGTGTGTTGCCGGCTGCGCTGGCCGCACGCAAGGCCGGGCGCTCACTGATGGTGCCGCGGGCGAATGCCGAGGAGGCGTGCCTGGCGTCCGGGTTGAAGGTGTTTGCCGTGGACCACCTGCTGGAAGCCGTTGCGCACTTCAATGGACATACGCCGGTTGAACCCTACGTTTCCAATGGCTTGCTCTACGCCAGCAAACCCTATCCGGACTTGAATGAAGTGCAGGGGCAAATCTCGGCCAAGCGCGCATTGCTGATTGCGGCGGCTGGGGCCCATAACCTGCTATTTAGCGGACCTCCGGGAACTGGGAAAACGTTGTTGGCGAGTCGTTTGCCGGGTTTGCTTCCACCGCTAGCCGAAAACGAGGCGCTGGAAGTCGCAGCCATACAATCCGTCACCAGTTGTGTGCCCTTGAGCCACTGGCCGCAAAGACCCTTCCGCCAGCCTCATCACTCCGCCTCCTGTAGGTTTTCGAAATTAATGCGAAAAAATCTAAATTAATGCGACTCAAACGGCCTTACCCGTCTTGCCAGGCTCGCTTGAACTAGCAATCCAAGGCAGAGAAGGGCTCATGTAAAGCGCTGAGTGGGGTCGGTTGTGATACAGAATGATCGTCCGAACCAGCCACTCCTCAAACTCACCCATCGTGAGTGCAGCATGCTTGTCGGAATCGTAGCCGTCTCTATCAGGCACGCTGCTGTGCGTAGTACCCGGCAGTTCATGTAGCTCTCTCATGAAAGTACCGAGCAGGCGTTCAATATGGCCGCCGTATTTGGGCCGCTTTACTGGGCGGAATTGATTTTCGATATTGTAATTTGCGCACGAACGACGGAAGTTTTCTGCCTGGAAGTCAGGTCCGTTATCGGTATGGACCATTCGAGGGAAACCCCACACTGGCCATTCACCGCGAACGTTGTGAAGATTCAGCCAAGCCTCTTTTGGCAGGATAGAGTGGGCAACGCACATGCCGACGGAAATTTCGGAAGGTTCCTCAAGGGCCAGGTAATAGCCGGTGATCATGCGCGAGTGCACATCAATCGCTAGGCTTAGCCACAAACGACCAATGGGCTTGCGATGCCGATCATCCACAATGATCAGATCAATCGGGGTGTGATCAATTTGAACGACCGCCAGCGGGTAATCGGCGCCTGGAAACTTACCAACTGAGGGTGTATGCCGATTACGAGCTTGATCAGCATATCCACGTCTACGCAGCTTGATCTTCTCAGGAATGCGCTTGATCCTTGCCCTGATAGCGGATGCGCTGGGTGGCTTAACTCCCTTAGCCTTGGCCCGCAATTCGATTTCGGCAATGGTCGATTGGACAGTTCGCCGCTGAATCGTCAGGTAGTGCTGCTCGATCACTTCATCAATGAGTTTGTCGGCTTGTGCAGTCAATCGGCTGTTACCGGATTGCCAACCCCGCTTGCGCGGCACGAGCGCAAGCACTTCGTGCCAACTTTGATACCGATCCAGCCACCGATAGAGAGTGGCAGTATCAACACCTACTTCTTTGGCTCTCTCCTCTACGCTCGCTCTGGGCAAGATCGAATCGCGCAGTAAGGGCTTGATGGCTGAGAACCGCTGTTGCGCTATTGCCCACTCATCCGAACTGATCGTCGAGATGTCGTAGTTCACGTACAGGCCGTCGACTCGGTCTTGCGCGACAGGTTGGAGTTCGGAAATGCGGAGCGAGACGCTACGGCCGGTCTCGACTTCTACTCCGACGACGTTCTGAAAGTCGAGTAGCTGGACGATTCGAAAGATTTGCTTGTCACAGCTAACCATTTCCCCGACTTCGACCAAGACACGCTCTCTGGAGGGTTCGAATGGGGTGAAGTGCTCATCCGTGTCGATTTCATAAATGTTCATGGCGTAGCCACCCAGAGTTCAAGGTATTCATTCAGCGGCTCGGTGATATCACACTCCACCCGGCCAGTAGCGATTAGGTGCCAGAACAGCGCAACACCGCGATCCCGGTACACGCCTTTGAAATGGCGAGCCAAGAGATAGTGCACAGGTGCAAATTCCATTTCCTGAAGCGTCTTCAGGACCATCTCAATGTCTTCACGATCAAAGTCCAAACGCTCGAAACGCTCTAGGAACGTGATGTTATCGAGCGGCAACCCACGAATGCGCGACTCGTCATAGATGCTGAAGGTCCAGCCCTCTTCCCGCGCGTATCGGCGTGCAGCCTTCCATTTCCCAAGCCAGGCGCGCCAGTTATTTCGCCACTCATAAGCGGGCTTCACTTCAACCAACATTGGCTTGATGTAGTCCATGTAGTTAACGCCCGCCGGCTGACGGTAATGCACCAGAAAGTCAGGGGTGTAGGTCAAATCGCGCCCTCGTGAATCAACAAAGTCGACGCGGACTGGCTGGGCAACCACTGACTCGACCCGATGAGAAAACCTCATTCGCTTTAAGAAGTCGCGCTCAAGCAGTGATTCGTACGGCACGCCACCTGCGCCGCGAAACGGCAAGAAACCTGAAACGCTGCGACGTGTCGGCTTGATAGGGCGGACCTGTTTAGGTTGGTCGCAGCTATTTCTAGTCATTTTCAATCCTGTCGCATCTAATTTGAAAGTTTTTCGCATCTATTTGCGTAATCAGAAGCCGTATCTTGCGGCTTCTAGCCTAGTTCTTTCGCAGTTATTTAGGAAGCCGACACCTCCGGCCCGGCATTGGTGGGCGGTGGTTCGAAGCCGCAACCCGGCGAAATCACCCTCGCCCATCATGGCGTTCTATTCCTCGATGAACTCCCGGAATTCGATCGCAAGGTGTTGGAGGTTTTGCGGGAGCCGTTGGAATCCGGGCACATCGTGATTTCCCGCGCCAAGGACCGCGTGAGGTTTCCGGCGCGCTTTCAATTGGTGGCCGCGATGAACCCGTGTCCCTGTGGATATCTTGGAGAACCCAGCGGCAAATGCAGTTGTACGCCGGACATGGTCCAGCGCTACCGCAACAAATTGTCGGGGCCACTGCTGGACCGGATCGACCTGCACCTGACCGTCGCTCGGGAAGCCACGGCGTTGAATCCTGCGCTCAAACCCGGTGATGACACCGCCACTGCTGCGGTGCTGGTCGCCAACGCCCGGGAGCGGCAACAAAAACGCCAAGGTTGCGCCAACGCATTCCTTGATTTGCCGGGGCTGCGTCGTCACTGCAAGTTATCCACAACTGACGAAGTCTGGCTGGAAACCGCCTGCGAGCGATTGACCTTGTCACTCCGGTCGGCCCATAGACTGCTCAAGGTTGCGCGCACGTTGGCAGACCTTGAACAGGTCGATGGCATCACCCGCGAACATCTGGCGGAGGCATTGCAGTATCGGCCAAGCACAAACTGACAAGAATCATTCTTTAGTGAGATCAACCAACGGCGTTTGTCGCACCTCAGTCGCCCTCCCACCCTGAATCTCATTCACCCGCTCCAACGCCTTATCCACAGCCCCCTTATCCGCCAGCAAACTGTAATGAATCTGAAACTGCTTCTGCTCTTTAACCCCAATCATCGGCACCAAACCAATCGGCCGTTGATACCGTCGGTTATAGGAAAAACTCGTCCCAGGCTCCAACCCGGTCACATACCCCTGCCCTTGTGTATCCGTGTTCTTCCACAACGAAAACACCGGCAACTGCTGCGTGTTGAACCCAACCGACACCCCCAGGCTCCCGGCCTTGTTATGCAACACAGTCAACGTATCGCCCTTGGCATCGCCATAAGGCACAACGTTGTAAACCGTCTCGTCGTAGTCCTTGGTCGGTGCACGGTAAGTCTGCCAGTCCGGCAAATCCCCTTTGGCCTTGTCGTTGAACGGAGACACCTGTTTAACCGGCGCCGCAAAACGCGCGCCCTGTTCCAGGAATGGCGTGCTGAAGTTGCTGTGGTACAGCGCCTGATATTCCTTCGGATAGTCGCCGTTGTTGGTCAAGGTGTCGTTCAGGGCGAACGCTACGCTGCCGGCTTCAGTGACCAATTCGGTCACCACCGAGAAATCGACTTTCTTGAACGCCTGCTCTTTAAGTTCGCCACGCAGGCTGATGGCGTAAGGCGGTTTTTCGTCGATGTGCAGGGTGACTTTACTGGCCGGGATGTTGGCGGCGCGGCCGTGCAGGGTCAGGAGTTCGCCGTTATCCATGCCAGGATGACCGACCCATTCGTAGCCGCAGCGGGCCACCAGTTCGTTGAAGCCTTCGAGCCAGCCCAGTCCGCCGCGGCCGTTGAGCTCGATGAAGGACGGGTTGACCACGTCCTTGACCGGCGAATCCCAGCCCATGCGCACATCGCCGACCGACGCTTGCAGCACATTCATGCCGCGAGTCGGCACCACCGAGAGTTTCAGTGTGCCGTTATCGATGTCGACGATGCTGACGCCCTCCTGCCGACCGCCATGCAAGGTGCGCAGAGTCACGGAAAAAGGTTTGTCGGTTTTGACACCGAGTTGCTGGCTGGTGATCTGCCAGTTCTGGGCAGCCTTGTCACTGTCGAGCAGGACATAGTCCCAAGCCATGGCATGGGAGGCGGACAGCGCGCCAAGGGCAACGACTAATTTGAGCGGGGTCATGGGGAAGCCTTTCTTGGAGTTGTGCATTTTTTATAGCGCTGATGAAACGATTCAGCAAGCTTAAAAAAGCGAACGCCCGAGTCTTCCCAAATCAATTCACATTGCCCCCATGCAACCTCCGCACGCTTACGCTAGTCTCATACGGTTTTGGACCTCCGCTGATTGACGGCGACATCATTATGACATTAAGGTCGCCAGCTAAATGCAGGAGCAGGAACAGACGCCTTTGTCTGTCATTTTTGCGCAACGCAACATATGGAGTTTGAATGCGCGGGGCACTATTACGCAGCGGTAAGAGCGGGTCATTCACAGCCCTGGGCGAAACAGGTCAACCGGTCTACCGGGCAGCCCTGCAATTGCGCGAAGCCATTCGCCGCAAGAACCCCGACATGGTCGATCACCTGGCCATTCCTCAAAGCGATGAACTCGGCAACCAGATCGATTGGTACAGCGGTCTCGACGGCGATGTCATCCCGTGGAGCAGTGCGACCGAAGAAGAACGCGCGCCGGCCCGTCGCCAACTTGAAGCCCTGAAGACTGCGCTCGATGAGTTGAGCCAGCGTTTCCTTGGCACCGATCCGGCCGAACAGCAGCAAGGCGACAAAGCCGTGTTCGGCAAGCTGCTCAAGCGCGTCATTCATTTCCCCGACGAAAACTTCGTCTACCTGGTGCAAGGCAAACCGGTGCTGACCTTCTGGGGTTTCGAGCACGCCGGTACCGGCAATCGCGACCCCCTGCACTGCCTTTATCAGGTTCCGCCTGTGTTCACGCTGCCACCCGTGGTCGAAGAACCGGTGGTGGCGCCCGTCGTGCCAGTAGTGGCTCGTCCGTGGTGGCGTCGCTGGTGGTGGCTGTTGCTGTTGCCGTTCCTGTTGCTGCTGTTGTGGCTGCTGCTCGGCTTGCGCGGGTGCGTGCCGATTCCGTTGGTGGCGGTGGACTTGCTGCCTGAGGGCATCGTGCCAGTGGAAAAACAGCTGGAAGAGCCGCAGCTGACCGGCAATGTCACAACGCTGAATGGCGTTCCCGTGACCGGCACGGTCGCAGGTTCCACCACGGGCACAGCCGTGACCGGCACTCATGGTGTGGAAGCTCCAGCCGTTGCCGGTAACGAAGCTGACGCCGCGACCGCCGACGTAACACAAGACCCGGCCGCCGAATCCCCGACCACGCCACCCGAAAACAAAACCGAGGCGCCTGCCGTCACACCGCCCGATGCGCAAAAATCCGCCGCCGCAAAACCCGGCCCGGCCCTGAGCATTCCGCCTGACGCCGCCGACGGCGCGGCCAAGTTCCTCGACGGTCAGTACCGCGCCGGTGCCGGCATTCAGGATCGTCGGACCGGCAAACCGCTGCGTCTGGAATACCAGCTCAAGGACGGTAAGGGCGAAGTCACCGTACACCAGGCTGACGGCACGAAGTGCAGCGGGCCGGTGAGCGCTACCATGAAGGGTGGCAGCCTCGCCATCGACAGCCAGGGCCAGGCCGTGTGCGGCGATGGCAGCACTTACGACATGCCCAAGGTCAACTGCCGCAAAGGGGCGACCACAGTCGCGGACTGCACCGGCGGTTATGGAAAAGATCAATTCCCCATGTCCATGCGTCAAATGGGCGAATAAGACTGGAATAACCCGACATGTTGCCTGAAGTCACCCAATTCGAAGACACCGTCACGCTCGTCAGTGACACCGGTATCCAGTTCATGGATTTCGCCCTGCACCTGGATCCTCGCAAGGAACCGGCGGGCGAGTTCGCGCCGATGATCAGCGGGCTGATCTGCCGCCTGATGTACAACGAAGAGAAAGACTTCTACTTCTACGAGCCCGAACCGGAAAAGGTCGAGAAGGCCAAACCGGCGTTCAGCGTCGACATGAAAAGCAGCCTGGAGCTGCTGGACGGTGTCTGGCTGCCGACGCCGTTTTTCCGCTTCATGCCGCCACACCGCTTCGACGAAGGCCCGACCAACTGGTCGCGGATGCGTCTGGTGAAACTGGCCACGCCCGACATCGACGGCAACACCCATCGCCTGACGATGGCGTTCGACAGCCGTGTCATGCCCAAGCGTGACGGCACTGCTTATCTGGCGCCGAACGAAGAAGACATCAGCTCCGGCGTGTCCTTCAAGCTGGCGACCAAGGCCAGCGAAACCCGTTGGTTTCTGGCTCAGCCGTGGGTCAATGAATGGCTGCTGGAAGTGTTCAACGAAGGTAATGCCCATCGTTCGCGCGAAGAGCTCGACATCGACATACGCGCCAACCATCACCTGGCGCACTACCTCAACCTGCTGAGCCTGTTGAGCACGCCATCGGCGGCAGCGCAGTCGACCGCCAGGCCGAAGGTGGAAATTCCTGAACTGAAAGTGGTCGCCAACGACAGCAATGGCCTGGTCAAACCGATTCCGGTGGACCTGGTGCTGGACGTCGGCAACTCGCGCACCTGCGGCATTCTGATCGAGAACCACGGTCAGGCCGGCTCCGGGCTGAAGCAGAATTACGTGCTGGAACTGCGTGACCTGATCACCCCCGAACACACTTACAACCTGCCGTTCGAAAGCCGCGTCGAGTTTGCCCAGGCGTATTTCGGCAAGGACCACTGCTCGGTCAAGAGCGGCCGGCACGATGCGTTTCAGTGGGCGACGATCGCCCGCGTCGGCAATGAGGCCAGCCGTCTGGCCAGTCGCCGTCGCGGCACCGAAGGCTCGACGGGCCTGTCCAGCCCGAAACGTTATCTGTGGGATGAAAACGCCTACGGTCACGGCTGGCGCTTCAACTGCTCGTACATCAAGACCGACAACGAGCCCTACGCCACCGCCGCGCCGTTCTCGCACCTGATCAACGAAACAGGCGAGGCACTTTACAGCCTCGAAGAAGACGATCGCCTGCCGGTGTTCATGCCGCGTTACTCGCGCAGCTCGCTGATGACCTTCATGCTCGCCGAAGTGCTGGCCCAGGCGCTGTCGCAAATCAACAGCCCGGCCCAACGCTCGCGACAGGGTCATACCCGCGTACCGCGCCAGCTCAACAGCATCACCCTGACCGTGCCGCCGGGCATGCCCCAGGCTGAGCGCAGCATCCTCAACGAACGCATGCAGCAGGCCATCGGCCTGGTGTGGAAAAGCCTCGGCTGGCACGCCGGCGAGGAAGACCCGCATCAGGATCAGGCCGTCAGCCCGCGCACGCCGATCCCGAGCATTCGCGTGGAATGGGACGAAGCCTCCTGCGGCCAGTTGGTGTACCTGTACACCGAGGTTAACGAGAACTTCGCCGGCCACCCGGAAGAGTTTTTCGACACCATCGCCCGGCCGGACAAGACCGACCGCGAACGCATCACCCTGGCGACCATCGACATCGGCGGCGGCACCACCGACCTGGTCATCACCGACTATCGCCTCGACCGCGCCGGCAACACCGGCAGCGGCAGCAACGTGCACATCGTGCCCGAGCAGCGTTTTCGCGATGGCTTCAAAGTGGCCGGCGACGACATCCTGCTGGACGTGATCCAGGACTTCATCCTGCCGAGCTTCGAGAAAGCCTTGCAGAACGCCGGCGTCAAAGCCCCGGATTCGCTGATGTCGCGGTTGTGCGGCGACGAATCGGTCAGCGCCCAGGACATGATCCTGCGCCAGCAATTGAACCTGCAGGTGTTCGCACCGCTGGGCCTGGCGTTGCTCAAGGCTTACGAGCATTACGACCCGCAAGTCCCGCAGGAAGTCAGCCCGCAAAGCTACCGCCAGTTGCTGGGCGACAACGCGATCAGCCAGACCGTGCTCGACTACGTCAACGCCGCCGTGCGCCGCGATGTCGGGGGCCAGAGCGGGTTCGACCTGTACGAAGCGCTGATCGGCTTCGACCTGCAAAAGCTCCACGCCGCGTTCCTCAACGATCAGATCAACATCACCAAGATCCTCGGCGCCCTCTGTGAAGTGGTCGCGCATTACCCGTGCGATGTCTTGCTGCTGACCGGCCGCCCTTCGCGCCTGCCTGGCATCCAGGCGTTCATTCGCAAGGTGTTGCCGCTGCCACCGGGGCGCATTCTGGCGCTGCAAAACTACCGCACTGGCGGCTGGTACCCGTTCCACAAGAACGGCCGGATCGACGACCCGAAAAGCACCGCTTCGGTGGGCGCCATGCTGTGCCTGTTGTGCGCCAACCACAGCGTGCCGAACTTCTACTTCCGCTCTTCGGCGCTCAAGCCGTATTCGACGGTCAAGCACATTGGCGTCATCGACCTGAACAACGTGATCAAGGATGCCGACGTGCTGTACCGCGACATCCAGTCCGAAGACTACAAAATCAAGTTGCCGGAAATCGGCACGGGCGATGACGCCGATACGCCGCAACTGGAAATGCGCGGCGACCTGCGCCTCGGCTTCCGCCAGTTGGCCGCTGATCGCTGGGCCGCTTCTCCGCTGTACACCTTGCGGTTCACCAAGGCCGGCCGGGAGAAGTTCTCCAGGGCGATTGGGGAAAACGGCAGTGCGCCGCTGCTCAAGGTGCGCTTCGAAGTCAAAGCGGCCGACAAGTACACCCGCAAGCAGGATCTGGTCAGCGACCGCCTCTCGGTTCGCGACATCGAATCCAACAGTAACAACGTCAACTTCAACCCGCGCAGCGACCTCGAGCTGGAACTCAACACCATGCTCGACGCCGGCCTGAGCGAGACCAAGTACTGGCTCGACAGTGGAAGTGTGAAACGCAAATGAATGACCTGACCCCCGAACAAACTCAGCTTTCAGCCCGTTGGGCCGCTGTTTATGAAGGTGCCGGTCAGGCGCTGGATTGGATTGGCCAGACCCGCGGCAACGCGCCACGGCTGGACAGCGAAGCCGACAACCTGAACATCCGCCTGCACCGGGCCCGCAACCTGGCCCACAGCCTCGGTCGCGTGGCTTGCACGCCGATGACCATTGGCTTTTTCGGTCTGTCCCAGGCCGGTAAGTCCTACCTGATTTCGGCGCTTGCGGCCGGTCAGAACGGCAAACTGGAAACCGATTTCGGTGGCCAGCGCCTGGACTTCATCAAGCACATCAACCCGGTGGGTGGCGGCAAGGAAGCCACCGGCCTGGTGACGCGCTTCAGCCGCCGCGCCACGCCAAGCCAGGATCCACAATTCCCGGTCGAGCTGACGCTGTTCAAGGAAATCGAGCTGGCGAAGATTCTCGCCAACTCGTGGTTCAAGGACTTCGACCTTGAGCGGATCTCCTACGAGATCGACGAAGAGCGCATCCAGCGCGTGCTGAAACCGTTTGAAGGCCGCGAGACCGGGCCGCTGCAACCGGGCGTCAGCGCCGACGATCTGGTGTCGCTGTGGGACTACCTGCGCGACAACTTCCGCAATTCGGTGAAAAAACTTGAGCACCTGTATTGGCCGACGGCGTTGCAACTGGCACCCCGCCTGAATTTCCAGGAGCGTGCCGAGCTGTTTTCCATCCTTTGGGGTGAGCAGAGCGAGCTGACGCGCGTGTACCAGCAATTGGCCGGTGCGCTGCACAAGCTGGGCCTGCCCGAGACCGTGTTCGCGCCTTTGAAGGCCTTGGTGAGTTTCGAAAACGACACCTACAGCCAGCGCGACAGCATCATGAACGTCGACATCCTCGAACGTTTCGGCAGCCCGCAAGACTTGCCGATCGATGTGCGGCCCCAGGTCGACGGACGCCTGCAAAACAGCCAGGGCATCCCGGTCGCGCAACTGGCGGCACTGACCGCCGAGATGACCTTCGGGTTGATCGAAGCCCCGGCGGACGACATCGTCAACCAGGTCGACTTGCTGGACTTCCCCGGTTATCGCGGGCGCAAGAAGCTGCACGAGATCGCCAACTCCAGCGACCCGGAATCCGCCACCAAGGACAACTCCGTCTCGCAGCTGATCTTGCGCGGCAAGGTTGCTTACCTGTTCGAACGCTACACCGACAACCAGGAAATGAACGCGCTGGTGGTCTGCACCGGCTCGACCAAACAGAGCGATGTCAACGACGTCGGCCCGGTGCTGACGCGCTGGATCGAAAAAACCCAGGGTGCCGATGCAGCCGCTCGCAGCAAACGCGACACCGGCCTGATCTGGGCGCTGACCATGCTCGACCTGCGCATCACCAACTCCCTGAGCCTGACGCCTGATCAGTACGACGAGAGCTGGAACGGCATGGTCAAGCTGACGATGCTCGAACGCTTCGGCAGTCTGAGCTGGATGAACGACTGGGCCGGCACGCCGTTCCAGAACACCTTCCTGGTGCGCAAACCGCGCATGGACGCGGCGTTCATTGTGCAAGACGCGACCGGCGCCGAAACCGGCCTCAACGCCAGCTACCAGGAGCGCGTCGACGCTCTGGGCACAAGCTTTGCCGGCAATGAGCTGGTGTGCAAACACATCAACAATCCCGCCAACGCCTGGAAGGAAATGCTGCGCAACGATGACGGTGGCATCAGCCACTTCAGCGGCAGCTTCAAAGGCGTAGCCAACATTGAATTCAAACTGCAACGCATCCGCGAACAACTCAACGAATGCCTCGAAGGCCTGACCACTCACGGCCTGAGCACCTGGTATCACGCCGACGGTGACGGCGCCGCAGCGGCGAAGAAAGCCCAAGCGCAGATGATCCTGACTGGCCTGGGCCGTCGCCCGGCGGTGCTCGGCGAGTTCATCGATGAACTCGACATGCCCAGCGAGTCGGTGCGCGACCTGTACCTCAGCGGTGTGTACGAAACCGATGACGCGCCCGCCGCCAGCGATGAGCCGGCCGCGCCGACACCCAGCCAGAGCCTGTACGGCAACGACGCCGGGTTCGACTTCGATTTCGGCGACGACCTGAGCCATGAAGCACCGGTCAGCAGTAAAACCAACACCCCGACGCCGGAACTGCAAAGCAACGAACACCGCTTCGCCAAAGCCGCGTTCAAGGCCTGGATTGCACACCTTCGCGAACTGACCACCCGGCAAAGCCTGCTCACCCTGCTGGGGCTGGAAAAGGCGTTGATCGAAGCGGTGGTCGACGAATTGATCACGGCCGGTTATCGCCAGGACTTGCCCGGTCAACTGAGCCGCGCGGTGCTCAAGCGTGCGCAAAGCGGCGCGCGGCGCGATCAACTGGTCGAACGCCAAGTGCTGGAAGTGCAACGCGTGCTGCGCGATTTCGTGTCCTGGTTCGGCTACCTGCAAAAACCGGTCAACGAGCGCCCGAACAGCCGTGCCGGTGCCAAGGCGCCGTTGTTCTCGTTCTATACCGACATCGGTCCGGGACAAGTGCCGGTGCTGCCGCCACAACCGGCGAACCAGGCGCAACGGTATCTGGGCGACTGGCTCTCAGGCCTGGCCTACATCACGCAGGACAACGCCGGCCATGGTGCCGGTCGCGAAATCACCCCTGAACAGAATGAACGGCTGGGCCAAGTGCTCACAGCCTTCACAGCGAGATAAGCAATGCCAATTCGTGTCGACCTGCTCGCCTTAGAACCCAACGTGCCTGGCCAGGCGTGCCTCACTGTGAAGAAATGGCAGGGTGGCGAAGAACAGCTGGAGTTCTCCATTCAGCGTAACCAGGACGGTTTCTACCTCCAGGATCAGAAGGCCTGGAGCAACAATCCATTCTGGTTCAAGGTCTCGCGTTTCAGCGTTGCGGCCAGTGGTGAAGCCCTTGAAGCCCAGGTCGGCCCGGAAGTGGTCGATCCGCTGCTCGAAGGCGGTGCCAATTCGCAATTCATGATCGAGCTACGCGAACAGAGCCAAGGGCACACCGACAAAGGTGTGGTCCGGCCAGGCGTCGGGTTGCTGCCGTCCACGGCCGGTGGCCAGACGCGTTCGACTTACGGTGGCGCGGAGTTGACCGCACCTGCTGCACCGGAACCCGAGATTCCAGAGCTGCCGGAACTGGTCCTGAACACCGCCGAGCCAGAAATCGAACTGGAATCGGTGCCCAACGAACCCGCTTACACCCCTCCTCCGGCCCCGGTGAAGAAAAGCAACAAAGGCCTCATCGGCCTCGCGCTCGTCGTGCTGTTGCTGGTGGCCGCAGCGGCCGGGTTCTGGTTCTACAAACGCACTCCGGCCCCCGCCCCGGCCATCGCTGCCGCCGCACCGGCCGGTGCCGATGCACAAGCTTGCACCCTCGACAGCATGAACAGCCTGCCCGAGCTGACCTTCGTCCAGACCTGCATCAAGGCCGCGCCCGACAGCGCCAAGTTGCTGGAGATCATCAACGAAGCCAAGGCCGGCAAGCACTGCGGCATCGCCCAGCGTCTGTACGCCAACCGTGCCCAGGCCGGTGACGCGCTGATCGCCAACGCCTATGCCCGCGAATACGATCCTAAATACCTGAAGGCCAGTGAGTGCTTCCCGGTCGCGGACAACGCCACCGCCGCCTACTGGTATGAAACGATCCTGACCCAGGACCCGAACAACACCGAAGCCAAGCAGCGCTTCGAGGAGTTGCAGAAGTGATGCGTTCGCCCCTGAGTCGTTTCCTGCTGAGCAGCGCCGCGCTGTTGGCGCTGTGTATCAGCCCGTTGTCCCAGGCTGAAGACAAACCGCTGATCCAGGCCGGTAAAAAGACCCTGTTCCAACGCGTGCTGACCACCCCAGGCTGCAAAATCAGCCCAACAGCGGGCGGCGCCGCCGGCGACGAGCAACCGGTGTTCAGCCGTTTTTATGTGTACGAGCGTGCGCAAGCGGCCAACGCCGAATGGCTGAAAGTCGGCCCCGACAGTTATGGCAAAACCATTGGCTGGTTGCCGGCAAGCTGCACCACCGACTGGAAGATGCAGCTGACACTGGCGTTCACCAACCCGGCCAACCGCGACCGGCTGCTGTTCTTCAAGGAACGCGCCACGGTCGAAGGCATCCTTGATGCGCCGGACCCGGTGAGCAAAGTCGCCCCGCTGCGGGCCACGCTGAAAAAGGGCAAGCAAGCACCGGGCGTGCTTGCCGAAGAACCTGAATACTTCGTCGACCTGCAAAAGCAGTTCTACCTGCTGCCGGTCCTCAGCGGCGAAGAAGTGATGACCGAAGGCGGTTTCCGTACTCGGCTGCTCAACGTCGCATCGGTCAGCAAACCGGATGACAAGAACGCCAAGGGCGGTGCTGCCAACAGCGCGGCCGGCGGCAAGGAAGCCGAAGACAAAGCGGCCAGCCAACTGAAGGAATTCAGTGCGGCGGTGGTGTTTGTCATCGACTCGACGATCTCGATGGACCCGTACATCGACCGCACCCGCGAAGCGATCCGCAAGGTCTATCAGCAGATCGAATCGCAGAACCTGGGCAAGCAGGTCAAGTTCGGTCTGGTCGCATTCCGTTCCAACACCCAGGCGGTGCCGGGCCTGGAATACACCACCAAGATGTACGCCGACCCGACTCAGGTGAAGGACAGCGCCGACTTCCTCGCCAAAGTCGCCGACCTCAAGCAGGCCAAAGTATCGAGCAGCAGCTTCGATGAAGACGCCTTTGCCGGTGTCATGGAGAGCATCGACAAGGTCGACTGGAGCCAGTTCGGCGCGCGCTACGTGGTGTTGATCACCGACGCGGGCGCCATCGAAGGCGATGACAAGCTGTCGAAAACCGGTTTGAGCGCCTCGCAGGTTCGCCTCGAAGCGGCCAATCCGGGCGTGGCGATTTACACGCTGCACCTGAAAACCCCGGCCGGGATCAAGGACCACGCCAAAGCTGAAGCGCAATATCAGAATCTGTCGACCTACCCGGGCACCAACACTTCGCTGTATTACCCGGTGAACGCAGGTGACATTCAGGAGTTCGGGCGCAAGGTGGATTCGCTGGCCACCGCGATCACCTCGCAGGTGAAAGCCGCCTACATGGGCGAAGACGCCATTGGCAGCGCGGTGAACGCCAAGCAGGACCCGGCCGAGAAGAAAATGCTCGAAGACGCGGCGCTGATCGGCCACGCCATGCAGCTCGCTTATTTGGGCGAGAAGACCAACAGCAAGGCGCCGCCGGTGTTCAAGGCATGGATCACCGACCGTGACCTGATCAAGCAGAACATCCCGACCACCGACGTGCGGGTGCTGCTGACCAAGTCCCAGCTCAGTGACTTGAGCGATGTGATGAAGCAGATCCTCGACGCCGCCAACGAAGGCCTGATCTCGCCGACGGAAATGTTCGAGCGCCTGCGCTCGGTGGCCGCGACCATGGGCGCCGATCCCAATCAGCTCAAACAGAACGGCAACGCCAAACTGGCGGACATGGGCGTGCTCGGCGAGTACCTCGAAGACCTGCCGTACCAGAGCGAAGTGCTGAACCTGGACGAAGAAACCTGGAAGAGCTGGGATGGCCTGGCGCAGGAGAAATTCATCCGCACGCTCAATACCAAACTGCGGCACTACCAGCGTTACAACGCTGACGTCGACCGTTGGGTGGCGTTAGCCAAGGACAGCGATGCACGGGACAACGTGTACCCCGTGCCACTGGAAATGATGCCTTAACGAGACGCCGATGCTCGATATCAAGAACCTGCTGGTGCGCCGTGGTGAAGGCGCGCTGGCCCATCACGTGCGCCTGCCGCGCTTGCAGGTCGGTGCCGGGGAAATCCTCGCCATCACCGGCGAGAGCGGCAGCGGCAAAAGCACGTTGCTCGAAGCCATCGGCCTGTTGCTGGCACCGGTCGAACTCGAGCGTTTTCGGCTGGGCGCAACGCAGGATCAAGACATCGCGCAATTGCTGGCCACTGATGACCAGCCGGCATTGGCAGCGGTGCGTTCGCGTCACTTGGGGTTCATTTTGCAGAGCGGCGGTTTGCTGCCGTTTTTGAGCGTGCGCGACAACATCAGCCTGCCGCGCCGCTTGCTCGGCATGCCGGTCAAGAGCGCGCACATCGATCACGCAATCGAGGTGTTGCGCCTGCAAGGCTTGCTGGATAAACAGCCTCAAGCGCTGTCGATCGGCGAACGCCAACGCGTGGCCTGCGTGCGGGCGATTGCCCATGAACCGCTGCTGCTGTTGGCCGACGAGCCGACCGCGGCACTCGATCCCCACAGTGCCCGGAGGTTGTTCGAATTGTTGATGAGTCTGGTGTCGAGCATGGGCTTGAGTGCACTCGTTGTGTCCCATGACTGGGCCTTGCTGAAGGATTTCGGCTTGCCGCGACTCGGCGCTATCAGCCGTCAGGGAGAGACCCTGTTTGAACCGATGGACTGACCGCTTGCGCCTGCTCGGAACGCTGGCCCTGCAAGACCTCTGGCACGACCGCAAAGTGTCGTTGTGCATCGCCGCCTCCCTGGTGGCGGTGATCGCGCCGCTGTTGCTGCTGTTCGGACTCAAGCACGGGGTGGTCAGCCAGTTGCAGGACGAATTGCTGCGCGACCCGCGCAACCTTGAAGTGAAGATGCTCAGCAACGGCAACTACGACAGCGCCTGGATCGAGCGGGTGCGCCAGCGTCCCGAGACCGGATTTGCGCTCGGCCAGACCCGCTCGCTCAACACCCAGGCAGACTTGCTGATGGGCATGCAACGGTTTGTCGAAGGTGCGGAAATCATCGCCACCGAACCCGGCGACCCGCAATTGAACCTGCCGCAACTCAACCCGACCGGCGACCAAGTGATCCTCAGCGCCCGCGCCGCGCAACGCTTGCAGGCCAAGGCCGGCGACCGCGTGCAACTGCGTGTGTTGCGCCGACTGGAAGGCGTCAACGAGCGCGGCGAGATGACGCTGACAGTGCTGGCGGTGCTCGACGGTGCGCGTTTCGGCCGCGCGGCCGGGTTTGTCGCCCCGCCGTTGCTGCTGAACCTGGAGCGCTTCCGGGATGGTTACCAGGTCAGCGCATTCGGCATCGAAACCGGCAAGCCGTTGGGCGATCTGCAACCGCTGTATGCCCGCGCCCGCCTTTATGCCCGCGACATCGACCAGGTGGCGCCGCTGGAGCGCTGGCTCAACGAACAACACATCGAAACCTCAAGCCGACTGGCCGACATCGACAACGTCAAAGCCATCAACCATGTGCTGGGACTGATCTTCGGGGTGATTGCCCTGGCGGCATTGATCGGCTGTGTGGCGTCGATGGTCGGGGCGTTCCTGGCCAACATCGACCGCAAGCGCAAAAGCCTCGCGGTGCTGCGCCTGCTGGGTTTCAAGCGCACGGCTGTCGCCGGGTTCGTGGTCCTGCAAGCGCTGGTGCTGAGCCTGGCCGGCTACCTCGGTGGATTGGGGTTTTACGCTGTTGGCAGCCATTTGTTCGACTACCTGCTCGGCAGCAGCCAGGCCACCGGCACCTTTGTCTGCCACATTACAATCTGGCACGGCCTCGCCGCCCTGCTCCTGACCTTTCTGGTCGCTGCACTGGTGGCCGTGATCGGCGCCGTGCGAGCGATCAACATCCAACCTGCGGAGAGTCTGCGTGAGCTATAAACGTTTTGGCTTGCTGTTGCCCCTGAGCCTCGGCTACCTGCTCGACGCTTCGGCGGCGGGCTGGGAAGAGAAGTATTACAACCCGATGCCCGATGCCAGCGACGTCGTGCTGCCGATGCCGTGCGAAGGCTCGATGGTGTTTCGCAAGGTGTTCATTCCGGTGGCCGGACCGCTTGACGACTACCCGATCAACATCGGTCAGGACGGCGCGGAATACGGCTACGTCGAACAGACCCGGCCGACCTTCATCGCCGGCAGTTTCACCGGCGCCAAGAATGACAAATCCCGCTACTACCTGATGGCCAAGTACGAGATGAGTCAGCTCCAATACGCCGCGCTGACTGAAGAAACCTGCCCTACCGCCGCCACCAAAATGCGCCTGCCGCAAGTGTCCGTGAGTTGGGTGCAAGCGGTCGAAGCGGCGGACAAATACAACCTGTGGCTGCGCAAAAACGCGGCCGGCAAATTGCCGAAAGAAGACGGCGCACTGGGCTTTCTGCGTCTGCCGACGGAAGTCGAGTGGGAGTTCGCGGCGCGCGGTGGCCTGGAAGTCGGCGCGGCTGAGTTCCGTGACACGCGCTACCCGATGGCTGACGGCATCAATGCGTATGAGTGGTTCGCCGGGGCGCAATCGTCCAACGGCAAACTGCAATTGTCCGGCCTGCAAAAACCCAATCCATTGGGCCTGCACGACATGCTCGGCAACGTCGACGAGATGATGTTTGAACCGTTTCGCCTGAACAAACTCGACCGCCAGCACGGTCAGGCCGGTGGCTATGTGGTACGCGGCGGCAACTACCTGACCGCTCAAGCCGACCTGCGTACCGGGTTGCGCAAAGAAGAGCCGTACTACAACGCCGAGGGCCAGGTGAAAAACAAAACCACCGGCCTGCGTCTGGTGCTGGTCTCGCCGACCCTGACGTCCCGCGAACGTGTCGCCAGCATTGAAAGCAGCTGGAAGAAACTGGGTACCGGCAGCAAGGAAACCGAGTCGGCCGATAAAGGCACCGTTCAGTCGCTAAACACCCTGGCCTCGGGCGTCGAAGACAAGGCGCTCAAGGAAAAGCTTCAGGCGTTGGAAAACCAATTGCGCGCCAGCAACCAGCAGCAGGAAGAAACCCGCGACCAGGCAATCCGCGCCAGCCTCAACCTCGGTGCGTTCCTGTGCACCAAGATGCTCGACGACGGCCAGTACGTGGACTTCTTGCAGAAGAACTACAAGCTCAATTGCGAAAGCGCGGACAAAGACGCCAGCTGCGACATGCGCAAAGGCAAGCTCGATGAGCAGAAGGATCGCCTGCACAAACTCAGCCGTTACTACGCCAGCAGCCTGGTGGAATCGGCGACCTTGTACGGCCAGCCACTGCTGGAAGCGCAGGTGCCAGTGATGGAAGAGATCATCACCCGCAACAAACAGCTGCAAGAGCTCAAACCCTATTTGCGCACCCACTGGGCCAATCAGAAGACCTTCCTGCAAAAGCAAAAGATCGACACTGACGCCTGGCTGACCAGCTGCAAAACCGTCACTCAATAACTCTCTCAATAACAACACGCCAACACCGTCACCAAGGAGTTTCACCATGTCGCGCAGCCTTTGGACTCGCTTCAAGCTTCAGATCGCTTTTGTCCTCACTGGCAGCCTGCTGCTGACCGGTTGTGCCAACACCGGCAGCTCGATGCTCGGTGGCAGCGAGGGTGCCGACCCGCGCCTGACCCAAGGCAATGACGCAGAGTTCTTCAGCAAATCCGGTTACCAGGCTTGTGCGGTCGGCGCCGGTGTCGGCATCCTCGGTTGCGCACTGTCCAATAGCAGCAACAAGGCGGTCTGCGCCATCGCCGCCGGTATTACCGCGTGTGGCGTGGCCATGGGCGCGAACTACTACCTGGATCAACGTCGCAGCGAATACTCCGACACCGCCACTCGCCTGGCGAAGATGAACAGCGACGTCGAGCAAGACACCCAGAACGTGATCGCCCGTACCGCGACCGCTCAGCAAGTCATCAATGATGACCAGGCGCAAATCGCCCAGATCAAAAAGGACATCGCCAACAAGAAAGTCGACAAGACCAAGGCTCAGGCGCAGATCGCCGAGATCGACCAGAACATCGCACGCCTGCGTAAAGACCTCGGCAACATGCGCACCAAAGTCACCGAGTACACCAAAGTGGCGGATGCCGAGCGTGCACAAGGCGCCGGTACCGAGATCAAGCAGGTGGACATGAACATTCTGAAAATGAACCAGAAAGTCGCCGCCCTGCAAAAGGAAGTCGACGGTCTGTACAACCAGCGTTCCGCGATCACTCTGGGCTAAGCACATGACTCTACGACAGCTGGCGGTCCTCACCGCCGTCCTGGCCCTGAGCGGTTGCGCGACGAAGCCGGGCGAATGCGATGCGACCAATCGCGACAGCAGCATGCTGACCAAGATGAACTGCGACTACTCTGGAGGTTATAGCGACCAGGTCAAGCAGAAGGAACTGGCCCTGACCGCGTCCCGTCAGGAAAACGCGATGTTCCGCCAGGTGTACGAGAACATTCAGGCCCAGCAGCTCAGCACCAAGACCGACCTGGCCAGCCAGCAGAAGTCCCAGGCGGCGCTGAACCAGTCGCTGGGCCAGTTGCTGACTTCGCTCAAAGCCCGGCATGGCAATAAAAGCCAGGTGCAGAAGCAGATTGCCGGGCTCGAGCAGCAGCTCAAGGCTTCACAGGCGGCGCCCGCGACCAAGCCTTCGCCTGCGACGCTGGCCGCCAAGCAGGAACAACTGAAGGCCTTGCAGAAGAAAGTGAATCAGCTGCAATTCAGCCTCGGTTACGAAGAGTAACTTTTCACCCCGCAGGCCTGCCGATGGCGGCCTGCACCCTTTTCAGGAATCGTCGTCATGCAGCGGGTCATCAGGGATGCGCAAGCCACACCAGAGGGGATGAGTGCGCTGCAAGCCAAAGTCGCCCTCATCCAGAAACACTTTCCGCCGACCGTCGCCAGCCTTTTCGCCATCCCGCGAATGGGCAGCGGCGACGTGCTGGAATGGTGGACCGAACTGGGTGGCCAACCCACACCCTATGCCGACCTCAACGAGGACGCGCAACGACGTTTGCTGGAAACCTATGAAGTGCGTCAGACGTCCCTTGGACAGCTGGCGGACGAACTGCAAAAACGCGGTCAGCCCACGGTAGCGGATGACCTGCGCAGCCTGCTCGGCACGCCCGAGCTGGACAAACTCTACAGCCTCAACGGCGAACCGCTGGTGGTGCGCTGGAACCAGCGTCCACCCAAACCGATCGTGCCACCCGTTGTTCCGGTGGTGCCGGTAGTGCCGCCGTCGCGTCGCGGCTGGTGGATCGCGGCGGCCTTGCTGGCGCTGCTGTTGCTGCTTCTGGCGCTCTGGGCTTACTGGTGGTTTATGCACCGCGAACCCGTCGTCGTGGTCCCACCTGTAGCGCCAGTGGTGACACCGGTCGAGAAACCGGTTGAGCCTGTTCCCGAGCCTGTCGTGGAGCCGGAACCTGTTCCAGAACCCGAACCCGTGCCCGAACCCGTGCCAGAACCGGTACCGGTACCGGCACCCAAGCCCGTCCCGCCACCCAAACCGGTCGTGGCCGCCCCGCCACCGGCCCCGACGCTGGACAACTTCGCTTGCCGCAAAAAAGCACCGAACGCAGAGATCCCGCAATTTGTGGTGGTGCTCGACACTTCGGGCTCGATGGATTTGAACATCAAGTCAGTGAAAGCCGACGAGGACTGGTTCTTCGGCAACGAGCTCAACAAGTACCTGGACGTGAACCGCACCACGCAGATCTTCGCCAAACCGAGCCGCATGGACGTCGCCAAGGACTCGCTGGCCGGCATGATCAACGGGCTGGACCCGAAGATCGACACGCGCCTGATCACCTTCGCCGGCTGCGAAAGAACGCCGGACCAGGGCGTGTTCAAGTTTGGCGACCGCCAGCGGCTGATCAACGGGATTCGAGGCCTGGTGCCCAACGACGGCACACCGCTGGCCGACAGCCTGGCCCACGCAGCAAGCACCGTCGACGGGCGCAATAACGATGCCGTGATCGTGATGTTCGTCGACGGGGAGGACGGTTGCCAGAAAAACGTGTGCGCCGTGTCCCGCCAAATCGCCAGGGATCAACCGCGGCTGCGGGTCAACGTAGTGAAAATCGGTGCCGGCGGCCCGTCACGTTGCATCGCTGAAAACACCGGCGGCCGGGTTTACAGCAGCACCAATGCGGCGGAGCTGGGCAAGCAGTTGAAACTGGCGAGCAAGGAAGTGTCGAGCAATGCCAAGTGTGATTAATCACTCGGCTTGGTATTGAGGTGAGCCCAATCGCGAGCAGGCTCGCTCCTACAGGATTTGTGTTGTTCACACGATTGTGCGACTACACAAATTTCCTGTGGGAGCGAGCCTGCTCGCGATGGCTATTTCAGCGACGACTCAACGAAACCGGTCAACCTCGTGGCGCAAGTCCGCCGCCAGCTTCTCCAGCTCTTTAGCGGTCACGGCCAGGTTCGACACTACTTCACGCTGCTCGCTGTTTGCCAGCGCGATGCTTTGCAGGTTGCTGCTGAGCAATGTCGCGGTGCTGCTCTGCTCCTGGGTCGCGGTGGTGATCGCCGCGAATTGCTGGCCAGCCGAACGGCTCTGCTCATCGATCCGCGCCAGGGCCGAGGCTACGTTGGCGTTGCGTGACAGGCCTTCCTGCATCAGCACGTTGCCTTGTTCCATGGTGCTGATCGCATTGCCGGTTTCCTGCTGGATGCTTTGAATCATCCCGGAAATTTCATCAGTGGCCTGACGTGTACGCGACGCCAGGTTTCGCACCTCGTCGGCAACCACCGCAAAACCACGACCCTGCTCACCGGCACGGGCCGCTTCGATGGCCGCGTTCAGCGCCAGCAGGTTGGTTTGATCGGCGATCGAGGTAATCACCCCGACGATCCCGCCGATTTCCTGGGAGCGCTGCCCCAAGGTATTGATCACGGTGGCGGTGCTATTCAACGCGCCGGCGATTTGTTCCAGAGACGAGGAAGCCTCGTCCATCGATGTGCGACCGATCTGGGTTTGCTGTGCGTTTTCCTGCGCCAGACGCTGGGTGCTGCCCATGTTGTCGGCGATGTTCAGGGAAGTCGCGCTGAACTCTTCCACGGCGCCGGCCATGCTGGTGATTTCGCCCGACTGCTGCTCCATCCCTTCATAAGCACCACCGGACAGGCCGGACAAAGCCTGGGCGCGGCTGTTAACTTCGCCCGAGGCCTTGCGGATGTGCTCGACCATGGTCGACAAGGCCTGGCTCATCTGGTTGAAGGCACGGGCGAGCTGACCGATTTCGTCATTGCTCGTCACGCTCAGGCGCACGCTCAAATCACCGGCGCCCAGGGCTTCTGCCTGACGCACCAGATCGCCCAGCGGCGCGAGTTTGCTGCGCAGCAACCAGACTGCCGAACCCACGGCAATCAACATCGCCAGCAGACTGCCGATGGCCAATTGAATGCCGACGCTCCAGGTCACGGCGCTGATTTCAGCTTTTGGCATGCTCGCCACCACCGACCACGGGCCGCCGTCGAACGGCACGGCCACGCTGTAGAAGTCTTCGGACTTGTCGCTCCAGAAATCACCCTTGCCCGGCGTTTTCGCCAGATCGACGATGGCCGGGACCGCTTGATCCAGCGCTTGCACGCCGGCAATCGGCACCAACCATTTTTTTTGCTCATCGAGCAGCGCCAGCGAGCCGGTCTGGCCGATGCGGAAGCGTTTGAGATTCTCGAACTGCGCGTTCTGCGCGTCGGTGTAATCGAATCCTACGAACAGCACGGCAATCACCTTACCGCCGCTGTCGCGTACAGGCGTGTACTGCGTCATGTAGGAGCGGTCGAACAGCAAGGCGCGGCCGACATAGCTCTGTCCCGCCATCAAGCGTGCATAGGCCGGGTGAGCGTGGTCCAGCAAGGTGCCGATGGCCCGGTTGCCGTCCTGCTTGCTCAAGGAGGTGCTGACGCGGATGAAATCTTCACCGCTGCGCACAAACACCGTCGCAACGCCGGCGGTCATTTGCTTGAACTCGTCCACTTCCTTGAAGTTGTTGTTCAACACTTCGCTGCCCAAGTGCAGGCCTGGGGTCTGCACACCGGCCACCGCCACCGGCTCATCCGGGTGCACGCTCAAGCCGGCGCTGAAGCGCTTCTCGAACAGACCGCTCAGGCGCTGGGTGCTTTCACGCAACGTGCCGTGAAAGGTACTCAACTGATCGGCCAGCAACCGGGCCTCACTGGCCAAGTGCTCTTCGCGTGTGGCGAGGTTGGCGGTGTCCAGCGAACGCAAGGCGAACACGGTACTGCCAGTGATGACAATCGCCAATATCACGGCAAGCGCAAGACCAAGCTGTGAGGCGATCCGGGCACGAGGTTGAGACATGACAGCTCCTGGCCGAGTGACCGGATCATCCTGATCACGATGCACACTCGGCAAAATTCTAATAAGGGGAATTACAGGGAACCTGCACGAAGGTCCCACCTGCAGATTTTCGGCGGCAAACCTGAATACTTGAGTAATTAGCGGGGATATGGCGCAAGGCCTCTATTGCAGAGGCTCTATCGATTCAGCTCAAGCGCTCGACAGCCGGTAAATCCATGGCCCGGACCTCCCCTTGCAGGAAATCGCTGAGCCTGCGCAAACGTTCACCTCCCGGGCGGGTTTTCGGCCAGACGAGGTAATAATGCTCACCGCTGGCGACAGCCGTCGGCCAAGGCAAACTCAGACGACCCTGCGCAACATCCTCCGCCACCATCAGCAAATCGCCCATGGACACGCCGTAGCCTCGAGCCGCCGCGATCATGCCCAACTCCAGCGTGTCGAACACTTGCCCGCCCTTGAGCGAGACCTGATCGGCCAGACCCATGCGTTGCAGCCACGTGCGCCAGTCACGCCGGTCCGGTGCCGGGTGCAGCAGCTCAGTGCTGGCCAGACGCGCGACATCCCACGGTTGATCGTCCATCAGGTTCGGCGCGCCCACCGGAATCAGTTCTTCCGGGAACAGCAGCGTCGCCTCCCAGTCCGGTGGAAAATTCCCGGTGCTGAGGATGACGGCGCAGTCGAAGGGTTCGTGGTTGAAGTCCACGGTGTCGATGTCCATCCAGGCACTGGTCAATTGCACTTCGTTGCCCGGTTGCAAGTGCCGGAAGCGACTCAGGCGCGCCAGCAGCCAGCGCATGGTCAACGTCGACGGGGCTTTCATGCGCAGGATGTCGTCTTCGGCGCGCAAGGTATTGCAGGCGCGTTCGAGCGCGGTAAACCCTTCACGGATGCCCGGCAGGATCAGCCGCGCCGACTCGGTCAGTTGCAGGTTGCGCCCGCTGCGGTGAAACAGCCGACAGGCGAAATGCTCTTCGAGGGTACGAATGTGTCGGCTGACCGCGCTTTGGGTGATCGACAATTCTTCAGCGGCGCGGGTAAAGGAGCTATGTCGCGCCGCCGCTTCGAATGCGCGCAGGGCATACAAGGGAGGAAGACGACGAGACATTGGGAAAGCTCCTATAGCGCGGTTACGCAACGTTAGCAGAAACTTGTCAGCATGAGTTTGACTCATGCCACCCATCCTTTTTATCCCTTTGTGAAAACCCCGCAGAGCGCCGAGAATCGGCTCTCTCCTGTTTAATCTGATAATCGAGGCGTGATGACCATGCAGCATCCAGCACGTACCGAACTCTGGGCCATCCTGCGGCTGGCGGGGCCGTTGATTGCCTCGCAGTTGGCGCACATGCTGATGGTCCTCACCGACACTTTGATGATGGCGCGCCTGAGTCCCGAAGCGCTGGCCGGTGGCGGCCTGGGCGCGGCGACGTATTCGTTCGTGTCGATCTTCTGCATCGGCGTGATCGCGGCAGTCGGCACGCTGGTGGCGATCCGTCAGGGCGCGGGCGATATCGTCGGCGCCGCGCGACTGACCCAGGCCGGATTGTGGCTGGCGTGGTTGATGGCGCTGGTGGCCGGGCTACTGCTGTGGAACCTCAAACCGGTGCTGCTGCTGTTCGGCCAGACCGAAACCAACGTCCAGGCTGCCGGGCAGTTCCTGCTGATCCTGCCGTTCGCCCTGCCCGGCTACCTGAGCTTCATGGCCCTGCGCGGTTTCACCAGCGCCATCGGCCGGGCGACACCAGTGATGGTCATCAGCCTTGGCGGTACCGTGGCCAACTTCCTCCTCAACTATGCGTTGATCACCGGGATGTTCGGCCTGCCGAAAATAGGCCTGGTGGGGATTGGTCTGGTCACGGCGATTGTCGCCAACCTGATGGCCGTGGCGCTGGCGCTGCACATCCGTCGGCATCCGGCCTACGACGCTTATCCGCTGCGCCAGGGTTTGTCGCGGCCTAACCGCCAGTACCTGAAAGAGTTGTGGCGCCTCGGCCTGCCCATTGGCGGCACCTACGCGGTGGAAGTCGGGTTGTTTGCCTTCGCCGCGCTGTGCATGGGCACCATGGGCAGTACGCAACTGGCGGCGCACCAGATCGCCCTGCAGATTGTTTCGGTGGCGTTCATGATTCCGGCGGGGCTTTCGTATGCGATCACCATGCGCATCGGCCAGCATTACGGCGCCGGACAATTGCTGGATGCGCGGCTGGCCGGACGGGTGGGGATCGCCTTTGGTGCGGCGGCGATGCTGGGTTTTGCCATGGTCTTCTGGTTCCTGCCGAATCAGTTGATCGGCCTGTTCCTGGACCACAACGACCCGGCGTTTCGAGACGTCATCAACCTGGCCGTGAGCCTGCTGGCGGTGGCAGCGTGGTTCGAGCTGTTCGACGGCACGCAAACCATCGCCATGGGCTGCATCCGCGGACTCAAGGACGCCAAGACCACGTTCCTGGTCGGGCTGGGTTGCTATTGGCTGATCGGTGCGCCGGCGGCGTGGTGGATGGCGTTCAACTTGAACTGGGGGCCGACAGGCGTCTGGTGGGGGTTGGCGCTGGGGTTGGCGTGCGCGGCGGTGAGTTTGACGCTGGCGTTTGAGTGGAAGATGAAGCGGATGATTAGGCGAGAGCCGGCGTCGCAGCGTTTCGACGTCGCCCAGACCGAGTGAAAATCCCTGTGGGAGCGGGCTTGCTCGCGAAAGCGGTATGTCAGTTAACGTAGACGTCGACTGACACGACCCCTTCGCGAGCAAGCCCGCTCCCACATTTATGTCCGTGTTTAAACCACGACTTCCAGGGCGGACTGCTGGCTGCTACCGAACGTCAGGTATTCAACCAACTCCGCCAACGGCAGCGGCTTGCTGATCAGATACCCCTGCACCTGATCGCAACCAAACCCGCGCAACAACTCCAGCTGCTCCGCCGTCTCCACGCCTTCGGCCACCACTTCAAGGTTGAGGTTGTGCGCCAGATTGATCATCGCGTGGACCAGTTTGCGATTCTCTTCCCGCTCTTCCATGCCGCCGACAAAGCTCTTGTCGACCTTGAGCAAGGCAATCGGCAGGCTGTTGAGGTGCACGAAGGACGAGAACCCGGTGCCGAAGTCATCCAGAGAGAAACGCACGCCCAGGCGCCCGAGGGCATCCATGGTCTGCTTGACCAGGTCGCTGCGGCGCATGACCGCGGTTTCGGTCAGCTCGAATTCCAGCCATTGCGCCTCGACACCGCGCTCGGCGATCAGCCGGCTCAGGGTCGACAGCAATTGGCTGTCCTGAAACTGTCGGAACGACAAGTTGATCGCCATGTGCAGCGCCGGCAATCCACGCTCGCGCAACGCCTGCATGTCCCGCAGGGCCCGGGAAATCACCCAGTAACCCAGCGGCACGATCAAACCGCTCTGCTCGGCCAGCGGCACGAACTCACTGGGCGCCAGCAAACCGCGCTCGGCATGCCGCCAGCGCACCAGGGCTTCGAGGCCGACGATCTGGCCGTCCTCAAGGTTCAGGCGCGGCTGGTAATGCAACTCCAGCTCGTCACGGCGCAACGCCCGGCGCAGCTCGCTTTCGAGGTCGGCCATGCTGCGGGCATTGCGGTTGATGCGTTCGTTGAAGATATGAAAGGTGCAGCCCTGAGTGCTCTTGGCTTGCTGCATGGCGATGTGCGCGTGCCACATCAACGGGTCGGCACCGGCCTGAGCCCGGGCGTGGGCGATGCCCAGGCTGGAACCGATCAACAGGCTTTCGCCGTCGACCCAGTAAGGCTCGGCCAGGGCTTCGGTGATCCGCTCGGCCATCCATTCGGCGCGCTGAGGCGCGCGGCGGGTGTCGATCAGCAGGGCGAATTCGTCACTGCCCAGCCGCGCCAGTTGATCGCCGGCCTCAAGCTGGCTTTTCAGCCGCGCGACCACTTGCAGGATCAACCGGTCGCCGGCTTGGTGGCCGAGGGCATCGTTGGCGTGACGGAAGTTGTCGAGATCAAGGTGACCGAGGGCCAGGCCGCGACCGTCGTTTTCCGCCAGACGCGCGGCCAGCAAGGTCTGGAAGCCCTGACGGTTGGCGATGCCGGTCAGCGGGTCTTGCTCGGCCAGGCGTTGCAGGGTGTTTTCCAGCAAGCCGCGTTCGCGCACATGGCGCAAGCAACGGCGCAGCATGCCGGGATCGAGATGATCGCGCACCAGCCAATCACTCACACCATCGGGCGGCGTCAGGGGCTCGTGCTCGAGCAGCAACACCGTCGGCAGGCTGCAACGGCCAGGCAGAGGCTGAAGCGCAGGAATGGTCAACAACACCGCGCTGCGGTTGTCATCGAAAAGACTGCTGACCGACTCCCAGCTCGGCGCGCTGATGAGCACGGCCGAGCTCCCCATCGGAGCCAGACACTCGCGCAACAACGCTGCCCACGCCGGCTCTTCGGCCAGTAGCAGCAAACGCAAGGGTTCGACAGGCGTAGACAAGCTAGCTCCCTAGACTCTGCAAAGATGTAGGCGGCGGGCATTATGCCGCGCCGGTAACCAATGACCAAACGACATCAGTTATCAAACGTGGCTTTGTGTCTGGAATACGAACATTAGCCGCAAACTCACCGCGCATCCTGCTTGAAAGTATCAAAACCGGCAAATAGAGATAGCGTGGTGCGTCACAAGTCGGAGAGAGCAGCACAATTCGCTGAGCCTGTTAAAATGCCGGCCCATTTCACAAACGACTCCCTGATTTCGTATGTCCCGACTCAATCCCCGGCAGCAAGAAGCCGTGAGCTACGTCGGCGGCCCTCTTTTGGTGCTCGCCGGTGCAGGCTCCGGCAAGACCAGCGTGATCACGCGCAAGATCGCCCACTTGATCCAGAATTGCGGCATCCGCGCCCAATACATCGTCGCCATGACCTTTACCAACAAGGCGGCGCGCGAGATGAAGGAACGGGTCGGCACCCTGCTCAAGGGCGGCGAAGGCCGTGGTCTGACGGTGTGCACCTTCCACAACCTGGGCTTGAACATCATCCGCAAGGAACATGTTCGCCTGGGCTATAAGCCAGGCTTCTCGATCTTTGACGAAACCGACGTCAAAGCCTTGATGACCGACATCATGCAGAAGGAATACTCGGGCGACGACGGCGTCGACGAGATCAAGAACATGATCGGCTCGTGGAAAAACGACCTGATCCTGCCGCCCGAAGCCCTGGAAAACGCGCGCAATCCCAAGGAGCAGACCGCCGCCATCGTCTACACCCACTACCAGCGCACGCTCAAGGCGTTCAACGCGGTGGACTTCGACGACCTGATCCTGTTGCCGGTGAAGCTGTTCCAGGAACACGCCGACATCCTCGAAAAGTGGCAAAACAAGGTCCGCTACCTGCTGGTGGACGAGTACCAGGACACCAACGCCAGCCAGTATTTGCTGGTGAAGTTGCTGATCGGCACACGCAATCAGTTCACCGTGGTCGGCGACGATGACCAGTCGATCTACGCCTGGCGCGGCGCCCGCCCGGAAAACCTGATGCTGCTCAAGGACGATTACCCATCGTTGAAAGTCGTCATGCTCGAGCAAAACTATCGCTCCACCAGCCGCATCCTGCGCTGCGCCAACGTGCTGATCTCGAACAACCCGCACGAATTCGAAAAGCAGCTGTGGAGCGAGATGGGCCACGGCGATGAGATTCGCGTGATCCGCTGCCGCAACGAAGACGCCGAAGCCGAGCGCGTGGCCGTGGAACTGCTGACCCTGCACTTGCGCACCGACCGGCCGTACAGCGATTTCGCAATCCTGTATCGCGGCAACTACCAGGCCAAGTTGATCGAGCTGAAGCTGCAGCACCACCAGATCCCGTATCGCCTGTCGGGCGGTAACAGCTTTTTCGGACGTCAGGAAGTGAAAGACCTGATGGCCTACTTCCGCCTGATCGTGAACCCGGACGACGACAACGCTTTCCTGCGGGTAATCAACGTCCCACGCCGGGAGATCGGTTCGACCACGCTGGAAAAGCTTGGCAACTACGCGACCGAACGCAAAATCTCGATGTACGCCGCCACCGACGAAATCGGCCTGGGCGAGC
The DNA here is from genome assembly GCF_059695705.1 of Pseudomonas sp. LBUM1669. NCBI lineage: Bacteria > Pseudomonadati > Pseudomonadota > Gammaproteobacteria > Pseudomonadales > Pseudomonadaceae > Pseudomonas > Pseudomonas sp. LBUM1669. Next base: position 6,192,412 of record NZ_CP166784.1, read on the forward strand.
ATCTGGATGCACGCTTCACCGATCGCCTGTCGCGCTTCAAGCGCTTCATGGACAAGGTCCGCGAGCAGTGCTCCGGCGAAGACCCGATCTCGGCCCTGCGCAGCATGGTCATGGACATCGACTACGAGAACTGGCTGCGCACCAACAGCTCCAGCGACAAGGCCGCCGACTACCGCATGGGTAACGTCTGGTTCTTGATCGAGGCGTTGAAGAACACGCTGGAGAAAGACGAAGAAGGCGAGATGACCGTCGAAGACGCCATCGGCAAACTCGTTTTGCGTGACATGCTTGAACGTCAGCAGGAAGAGGAAGACGGCGCCGAAGGTGTGCAGATGATGACCTTGCACGCTTCCAAGGGTTTGGAATTCCCTTACGTGTTCATCATGGGCATGGAAGAGGAAATCCTCCCGCACCGCTCCAGCATCGAAGCCGACACCATCGAAGAAGAACGCCGGCTGGCCTACGTCGGGATTACCCGGGCGCGCCAGACGCTGGCCTTCACCTTCGCCGCCAAGCGCAAGCAATACGGCGAGATCATCGACTGCGCGCCGAGCCGCTTCCTGGATGAGCTGCCGCCGGACGACCTGGCGTGGGAAGGCAACGATGACACGCCTGTTGAAGTCAAAGCCGTTCGCGGCAATACCGCATTGGCGGATATACGGGCGATGTTAAAGCGCTAGAATTGAGCACTTTTTAACCGAACATTTTTTGACAAGCTAGGCGCACATGGCGCCAGTAGAGGAACGCTTCATGGAAGCACTGCACCAGAAAATCCGCGAACAAGGCATCGTGCTTTCCGATCAGGTCTTGAAGGTCGACGCCTTTTTGAACCACCAGATCGACCCGGCCCTGATGAAGCTGATCGGCGATGAATTCGCCGCGCTGTTCAAGGACTCGGGCATCACCAAAATCGTCACGATCGAAGCCTCGGGCATTGCCCCGGCGATCATGACCGGCCTGAACCTCGGCGTGCCGGTGATTTTCGCCCGCAAGCATCAGTCCCTGACCCTGACCGAAAACCTGCTGTCGGCGACCGTTTACTCGTTCACCAAGCAGACCGAAAGCACCGTGGCGATCTCCCCGCGCCACCTGACCAGCAGCGACCGCGTGCTGATCATCGATGACTTTCTGGCCAACGGAAAGGCATCGCAGGCGCTGATTTCGATCATCAAACAGGCCGGCGCCACCGTCGCTGGTTTGGGGATCGTGATCGAGAAATCGTTCCAGGGTGGGCGTGCGGAACTGGATGCGCAGGGTTATCGCGTGGAATCCCTGGCTCGCGTGCAATCGCTGAAGGATGGCGTGGTTACCTTCATCGAATAACCCGCAACACCGCATTTCCCCTGTGGGAGCCAGCCTGCTGGCGATGGCGTCGTGTCAGTCAAAATCTTCATGACTGACAGACAGCCATCGCCAGCAGGCGGGCTCCCACAGTTGGTTTTGCGCTGGGCGTTATTGCGCGGTGGCCTTCAGGCCGGTGAGCAACAGCCGCTGGAACAAATCCTCTTTCAGCCCTTCCGGATGGGTCAGCTGCATCCGCTCCAGATGCTCGGGAAACACCGTAGCCTCGGGTGCATCCAGCGCGGCCTTGCCCAGCTCCAGAATCTCCGTGAGCTTGAACTTGCTCTTCAGCCAGTTCAGCGCCCGCAATAGATCCCTCTCCACTTCAGTGAAATCGCACCCGAGCGGATACTCCGGAAACAAATTCGGATGCAGCGCCTGAATCGCCTGCAATCGCTCCGGGCTGTTGTTGGCAAATCGCGGATCGATGCGGAAATTCTTCGGCAATTTGCCAACGTTCTGCGCCTGCTCGATCAACCCCGACTGGAAGCGTGAGTCGCTGATATTCAGCAATGCCTCGATCACCGCCGCGTCAGTCTTGCCGCGCAAATCGGCGATGCCGTATTCGGTGACTACGATGTCTCGTAGATGCCGCGGGATCGTGCAGTGGCCATATTCCCAGACGATATTCGAATTGACCTCACCGCCCGCCTCGCGCCAACTGCGCAGGAGCAGCACCGACCGAGCGCCTTCCAAGGCATGGCCCTGGGCGACAAAGTTGTATTGCCCGCCAACGCCGCTCAGCACCCGCCCGTCTTCCAGCTGATCGGCCACGCCCGCCCCGAGCAGGGTCATGGTGAACACGGTGTTGATGAAGCGTGCATCCAGACGCTGCAAGCGTTTGAGTTCTTCCTGGCCGTAGAGCTCGTTGATGTAGCTGATGCGGGTCATGTTGAATTCAAGGCGCTTGCTTTGCGGCAGCTCGCGCAGGCGCTCGTAGAAACTGCGCGGCCCGAGGAAAAACCCGCCATGCACGGAGATGCCGTCGGTTTGCGCGGCCTCATCGAGGGTGCCGGCATTCGCCTGTTGCTGGGTCGGTACGTCCGGGTAGACCTTGCGCCGCACGATTCCGGCATCGGCCAGCACCAGCAAGCCGTTGACGAACATTTCGCTGCACCCATAAAGACCCTTGGCGAACGGCTCCACGCCCCCTTCACGATCGATCAACTGCGCCCACTGGCTGAGATTGATATCCGCCAGCAGCGCCTTGTAACCGGTATTGTCTGCCTGGCGCGCCAGCAACGCCGCGGTCAGGGCATCGCCCATGGCGCCGATGCCGATCTGCAAGGTGCCGCCATCGCGCACCAGCGTACTGGCGTGCAGGCCGATGAAGTGATCCTGGAAACCCACAGGCATGTTCGGCGTAGAGAACAGCGTGGTGTTGTCCTTCTCGTCGATCAGCAGGTCGAAGGTGTCGATGCCGATTTCGGCGTCACCGGGCATGTAGGGCAAGTCGTTGTGAACCTGGCCTACCAGCAGGATCGTCTCCCCCGCCGCCCGGCGTTTGGCGATCATTGGGAACAGGTCGAGGGTAATGTCCGGGTTGCAGCTCAGGCTCAGGCGGTCCGGGTGCTCTGCATGGCTGGCCACCAGTTGCGCCACGAGGTTCAAGCCGGCGGCGTTGATGTCCCGCGCGGCGTGGCTATAGTTGCTGCTCACGTAATCCTGCTGAGCGGACACACTATGAAGCAGGCTGCCGGGCTGCATGAAAAATTGCTGGATATGAATGTTCGCCGGCAGGCTGTCTTTGTGCAGGTCGGCAAGGAAATCCAGCTCCGGATAATCGCCAAATACACGTTCGATGAAGGGTTCGAGGAAGCGCTTCTGCAAACCGTCGCCCAAGGCCGGACGGCCCAGGCACAGGGCGGTGTAGATCGTCAGTTGCCGTTCGGGCAACTGCGCGATGCGCTGGAACAGCGCGTTGACGAAGTGGTTGGGTTTGCCCAGACCGAGGGGCAAGCCCATGTGGATATGCGCCGGCAACCGCGCCAATACGTCATCGACCGCCTGCTCGATAGAACACAGCTGCACCATCTGATCCTCCCTTACATTCGGTGAATTGGGGTTTGACCGAGCTTGCCGGGTCTTTGCTGCAATGAACAGTCATGGGCAGTAAATCGCAGGAACAAAAAAGCCGCTCGAAAGCGGCTTTTTGCTGAAGATGAACGCTTATTTCAAGCCGGACATTTTCTGGATGGCGCCTTTGAGATCGGCGTCTGTGCAATCGGCGCATGTGCCTTTTGGAGGCATGGCATTGACGCCGGAGATCGCCTTCGCGAGCAAACCGTCAAGGCCGCCTTCTTTTTTGGCGCGCTCGCCCCAGGCTGCGGCATCACCGATTTTTGGCGAGTTCAGCAGGCCTGTACCGTGGCAAGCGTTGCAATGTTTTGCAATCACTGAGTCAGGGGTTTTGGCATCACCGCCACCCGCCGAAGCAGCGACTTCCATCCCCTTGCACTCTTTACCCGTCACACAAACCTGGCCGACTGGCTCAAGGCGTTTTGCAATATCGTCGTTGGTCGCTGCTTGTGCGCTGACTGCCCATAGGGCCAATACGGTTGCTGGTACGGCCAGCATTTTCATAATTAGATTCACGCGTTCACCCTCAATGGTGGCTAGTCACGCCTACGGCCACGGTTCGCAGGCGGGCGCAAGTATAACGGTAACCCCGTCACACTGAAACAACCCCAAAGTCGAAGGGGTCTTGTTGCGCAATGGAAAAACGGTTCGGGCGCCTCAGCGATGCTGGCAGGACGCCTCTTCTCTTAGAAATTCGCGGGCGTGGCTGCGCTGATTAGTCGCGCCGGCGCATCGAACGGATTACGGAAACGGTGTGGCTTGGTACTTTCAAAGTAGTAGCTATCGCCCGCTTCGAGCACAAAAGTTTCCAGCCCTACCACCAGTTCCAGTCGGCCTTCCACCAAAATGCCGGTTTCCTCGCCCTCATGGGTAAGCATCTCGTCACCGGTGTCGGCGCCAGGCGGGTAGATTTCATTGAGGAAGGCGATAGCCCGGCTCGGATGCGCCCGACCAACCAGTTTCATGGTCACTGCGCCATCGGAAATATCGATCAGCTCGTTGGCTTTGTAGACGATCTGCGTCGGTTTTTCCTGCAGGATTTCTTCGGAAAAGAACTCGACCATGGACATGGGAATCCCGCCCAGTACCTTCCTCAGCGAACTGATCGAGGGACTGACGCTGTTCTTCTCGATCATGGAAATCGTGCTGTTGGTGACGCCCGCGCGCTTGGCGAGCTCACGCTGGGAAAGACCTTTGAGCTTACGGATGGATTGCAGTCGTTCACCGACGTCCAAGCTTGCGCCTCCAAGATTCAGGTTGTAGAAATATTGAGCGTTATAGCGTTATCATGGCGACAGCGTTCAGTATTTACAACACTTTGGCCTGAATCCTGTTCAGCTAGGCGACTTCCGGTACGGACTGCTGACCGCTAACCCTCGGAATAGAGCTTTGGCACCCGGCGCAGGTTGCAGAAGATCTGATAAGGAATCGTGTCAGCGGCGGCAGCCACCTCGCTGGCGAGGATGTTCTTGCCCCACAACTCGACGGTCGAACCCAGGCCGGCCTGCGGCACATCGGTCAGATCGATGCAGAGCATGTCCATCGACACGCGGCCAATCAACTGGCTGCGCTGCCCGGCGACCATCACTGGCGTGCCGGTCGGTGCCTGACGCGGGTAACCATCGGCATAACCCATGGCCACCACCCCGACGCGCATGGGCTTGGGGGTGATGAACTTGGCGCCGTAACCGATCGGCTCGCCGGCCGGCAGTTCACGCACGCAGATCACTTTCGATTCCAGGGTCATCACCGGCTGCAAACGAGAGGCCACGGCGTTGGCTTCTTCAAACGGTGTGGCGCCGTAGAGCATGATGCCCGGGCGAACCCAGTCACTCGGAATCTGCGGCCAGCCGAGTACCGCCGGCGAGTTGCGCAGGCTGATTTCGGCCGACAAACCTTTACGTGCCGCTTCAAATACAGCGACCTGCTCGGCACTGGCTTGTTCGTGCAGCTCATCGGCGCGGGCGAAGTGGCTCATCAAAACAATCTTCGCCACCTTGCCGCTGGCCAACAGCCGTTGATAAGCCGCCTGATAATCCTTTGGATGCAAACCCACCCGGTGCATGCCCGAATCAAGCTTGAGCCAGACGGTGATCGGCTTGCTCAACGCAGCGTTCTCGATGGCTTCGAGCTGCCACAACGAATGCACCACGCACCAGAAATCATGTTCGACGATCAGCGACAGCTCATCGGCTTCGAAAAAACCTTCCAGCAACAACACCGGAGCCCGGATACCCGCTGCGCGCAGCTCCAGCGCTTCTTCGATGCAGGCCACGGCAAACCCGTCCGCATCGGCTTCCAGCGCCTGGGCGCAACGCACCGCGCCATGGCCGTAGGCGTCAGCCTTGATCACGGCGAGGGCCTTGGCCCCCGTGACTTCACGGGCGATCTGGTAGTTGTGACGCAGGGCTTGAAGGTCGATCAGGGCACGGGCTGGACGCATGGCGGCAGACTTCTAGGCGGTCATGGGAATAAAAACCGGCGCTGGCTGACGGCGTGAACCACCAACAGCACCGGGAGAGGGATCTTTCTATCTTTCTGACAGGCTTACGGCAGAGCAGCGACGACCGAGAGCTCGATCAGAATTTCCGGTTCGCACAGCTTCGACTCAACCGTCGCACGGGCCGGGGCGACGCCTTTCGGCAGCCACTTGTCCCACACCGCGTTCATGCCTTCGAAATGCGCGTCGATGTCTTTCAGGTAAATCGTCACCGAGAGCAAACGGCTCTTGTCGGTGCCTGCCAGATCGAGCAAACGCTCGATATTGGCGAGGGTTTCACGGGCCTGCTGTTCAATCCCGGCACTCATGTCGTCGCCGACTTGCCCTGCCAGATAGACGGTGCCGCTGTGGACAACGATCTGGCTCATGCGCTCATTGGTGAGCTGGCGCTGGATTGACATGTTTTGCGGACTCCTGAAGTTTGGTGCCATAACGGGAAATATCGAGGCCTTCGGCGCTGATCTGCGGCGTTTTCTTGGCCATCAGGTCAGCCAGCAAACGGCCGGAGCCGCACGCCATGGTCCAGCCGAGCGTGCCGTGACCGGTGTTCAGGAACAGGTTGCTGAACGGGGTGGCGCCAACAATCGGCGTGCCGTCCGGGGTGGTCGGACGCAGACCGGTCCAGAAACTTGCCTGGGCCAGATCGCCGCCCTGAGGATAAAGGTCGTTGACGATCATCTCCAGGGTTTCGCGCCGACGCGGGTTCAGCGACAGGTCAAAACCGGCTATTTCAGCCATGCCGCCGACGCGGATACGGTTGTCGAAGCGGGTGATAGCGACCTTGTAGGTCTCGTCGAGAATGGTCGAGGTCGGGGCCATCGCCGGGTTGGTGATCGGCACGGTCAGGGAGTAACCCTTGAGTGGATACACCGGGGCCTTGATGCCCAGCGGCTTGAGCAGTTGCGGCGAATAGCTGCCGAGTGCCAGCACGTAACGGTCGGCGGTTTCCAGCTTGCCGTCGATCCACACGCCGTTGATGCGATCACCGGCGAAGTCGAGCTTCTGAATGTCCTGGCCGAAACGGAATTCCACGCCCAATTTGACGGCCATTTCGGCCAGGCGGGAGGTAAACATCTGGCAGTCGCCGGTCTGGTCGTTCGGCAGGCGCAGGGCACCGGCGAGGATATCGGTGACGCTGGCCAGCGCTGGCTCAACGCGGGCGATGCCGGCGCGGTCGAGCAGTTCGAACGGTACGCCGGACTCTTTCAATACAGCGATGTCTTTCGCTGCGCCATCGAGCTGGGCCTGGGTTCGGAACAGTTGCGTAGTACCGAGGCTGCGGCCTTCGTAGGCAATGCCGGTCTCGGCGCGCAGTTCATCGAGGCAGTCACGGCTGTACTCGGACAGACGGACCATACGCTCTTTGTTCACCGCATAACGGCTGGCGGTGCAGTTGCGCAGCATCTGCGCCATCCACAGGTACTGGTCGATGTCGGCGGTGGCCTTGATCGCCAGCGGTGCGTGGCGCTGCAACAGCCACTTGATAGCCTTGAGCGGTACGCCCGGTGCGGCCCACGGCGAGGCATAACCCGGCGACACCTGGCCGGCGTTGGCGAAACTGGTCTCCATGGCAGCGGCTGGCTGACGGTCCACCACCACCACTTCGAACCCGGCACGCGCCAGATAATAAGCACTGGTGGTGCCAATGACGCCGCTACCCAAGACCATAACGCGCATTTTCATATCCCTCATCGCGGCGTGCCGCTGACGTTCGTAGTTGTAGAGCATTGATGTGCGCAGTGTAAAAAAGATTAGGCAGTGCTTTTCACTATATAACTGCCTATATTTGGCGAGAATTCTCGGCAAAAACCCTTTTCACGGAGGCGCATCCCCTATGCGTACCAACACTCAGACCAAACGTGAGCTGGACAAGATAGACCGCAACATCCTGCGGATCCTGCAAGCGGACGGGCGTATCTCCTTCACCGAGCTTGGGGAAAAGGTCGGGCTCTCGACCACACCGTGTACCGAGCGGGTCCGGCGCCTGGAGCGCGAAGGGATCATCATGGGCTACAACGCCCGGCTCAATCCGCAGCACCTCAAGGGTAGTCTCCTGGTGTTCGTCGAGATCAGCCTCGACTACAAATCCGGCGATACTTTCGAAGAGTTCCGACGTGCGGTGCTGAAGCTGCCCCATGTGCTGGAGTGCCATTTGGTGTCAGGGGATTTCGATTACCTGGTGAAGGCGCGGATTTCCGAGATGGCTTCGTACCGCAAGCTGCTGGGCGACATCCTGCTCAAGCTGCCGCATGTGCGCGAATCCAAGAGCTATATCGTGATGGAAGAGGTGAAAGAGAGTTTGTGCCTGCCGATTCCGGATTGAGACTTTGTGGTGTCTGTTCAGACCCCCATCGCTAGCAGGCTAGCGCCCACCGTTGATCTTCAGCGGACACACAGTCTGTGCATGACTCAGATCCACTGTGGGAGCTAGCCTGCTGGCGATTACAGGCGACTCGGTCTTTCCTCAGACGAGGACCTGTCGGGTAGAAGCCATGTACTCATGAATCTGCTTCTCCACCCGCGGATGAATCAGCTCCACCGGCCCCCGCCCATTCGGGCACGGCAAGGTCTTGGTGGTACCAAACAACCGGCAGATCAGCGGCCGCTCGTCATACACCGTGCAGCCATTGGGCCCCAGGTGCACGCAGTTGAGCTCATCCATCGCCGCATCCTGCTCGGCCCGGGTCTTGCGCGGCAGGCGGGACATTTCTTCCGGCGAGGTGGTCACCGGCCCACAGCAGTCATGGCAGCCGGGCACGCACTCGAACGAGGGAATCTGCTGGCGAAGCGTGCGGATTTTCTGGCTGTTGCAGCTCATCGAAGCGGTGACCCAAAGCGGAATAGACCGGGATTCTGACGCAAAAGCCCCGATCCAGACAGCACGAACCGACCAGTGTTGCCCGTGCCGGGAAGTCCGGCTTATGCTCCGTCACATTTTATAGACACACGAATCAGGGACGCTCACATGAATGCCCGTGCCCAGCACACTGCCTCTTACTACGCCGCCAGCAGCCTGCCGCAGCCCGATCATCCGGTGCTGCAAGGTGACCTGGTGGCGGATGTGTGCGTGGTCGGCGGCGGATTTTCCGGGCTGAACACGGCGCTTGAGCTGGCCGAACGTGGCCTCAGCGTGATCCTGCTCGAAGCGCACAAGATCGGCTGGGGCGCCAGCGGACGCAATGGCGGGCAATTGATTCGTGGCGTCGGTCATGGCCTCGATCAGTTCACCGACGTGATCGGTGCGGACGGCGTGCGCCAGATGAAACTCATGGGCCTGGAAGCGGTGGAAATCGTCCGCCAGCGCGTCGAGCGTTTTCAGATCCCTTGCGACCTGACCTGGGGTTACTGCGACCTGGCGAACAAGCCTCGCGACCTCGAAGGTTTCGCCGAGGACGCCGAAGAGCTGCGCAGCCTTGGCTACCGCTACGAAACCCGGCTGCTGCAAGCCAATGAAATGCACTCGGTTGTGGGATCGGACCGCTACGTCGGCGGCCTGATCGACATGGGTTCGGGCCATCTTCACCCGCTTAACCTGGCCCTGGGCGAAGCGGCCGCCGCGCAGCAGCTGGGCGCGAAGCTGTTCGAACACTCGGCGGTGACTCGCATCGACTACGGCCCCGAGGTCAAGGTCCATACCGCACAAGGCTCGGTCCGCGCCAAGACGCTGGTGCTGGGCTGCAACGCCTACCTCAACGAACTCAACCCGCAGCTCAGCGGTAAGGTGCTGCCCGCCGGCAGCTACATCATTGCCACCGAGCCATTGAGTGAAGAGTTGGCGCATTCGCTACTGCCGCAGAACATGGCGGTCTGCGATCAACGGGTGGCCCTGGATTACTACCGACTCTCGGCGGATCGACGCTTGCTGTTTGGCGGTGCCTGCCACTATTCGGGCCGCGATCCGAAGGACATCGGCGCGTACATGCGGCCGAAGATGCTGGAAGTCTTCCCGCAACTGGGCGGGGTGAAGATCGATTATCAATGGGGCGGAATGATCGGCATTGGCGCCAATCGCCTGCCGCAGATCGGCCGGCTCAAGGACCAGCCGAATGTGTATTACGCCCAGGCGTATTCCGGGCATGGGGTGAATGCCACGCATTTGGCCGGAAAGCTGTTGGCCGAAGCGATCAGCGGGCAGCAGGGGGGCGGGTTTGATCTGTTTGCTCGCGTCCCACACATCACCTTCCCCGGCGGGAAGCATTTGCGCTCGCCGTTGCTGGCGTTGGGGATGTTGTGGCATCGGCTCAAAGAGTTGGTCTGAGGAAGTTGTAGCGTTCTTGCGGACGCCTTCGCGGGCAAGCCTTGCTCCTACAGGTTATGCGTCGGTCGGAAGATCAACGCTAACTCTGTAGGAGCGAGGCTTGCCCGCGAAGAGGCCTGCAAAGAACAGCGCAAAACTCAGACCCGCCAGAAAGGCTTGAGCCCCTCCTTCCGCGCCTGCTCCCGACTCAACCCGACATCCCTGAGCTGCTGCGGTGTCAGCTCCAGCAACGCCCTGCGCGTGTGCAGACGATGCCAGAACAGACCCCAGCGACTCAGGCCGGACGGTGCATTGCGCATGACCGCCTCACGTGCACCGTTTTCCTGCCCTGCCACCAGTTCCTGACTGTGTAACGTCAGCCGCACATCGCTCAAGCCGTTCATGTTGATTGCTCCTGTTTACTTGGGTAGCCAGAGCTTTCATGATGCGCGGACGCCGAAAAGCATTACAGATTCAACAATGCAGTATTAACTCCATACAGATTTAGCGATTTAGCGTCTGAATCCTATAATTTCGCCCCATCTGTACTGGTCAATCGAATCATCTATACCGAGACTGCGCCATGACCCTCTACGTCAACCTCGCCGAATTGCTCGGCACGCGTATTGAACAGGGCTTCTATCGCCCCGGTGATCGGCTGCCCTCGGTGCGGGCGTTGAGTGTCGAGCATGGGGTCAGCCTGAGCACGGTGCAGCAGGCCTATCGCGTGCTGGAAGACAGTGGGCTGGCGACACCCAAACCCAAGTCCGGCTACTTCGTACCGGTGGGTCGCGAATTGCCGGAGCTGCCGGCCATCGGCCGTCCGGCCCAGCGTCCGGTGGATATTTCGCAGTGGGACCAGGTGCTGGAATTGATCCGCGCCGTTCCTCGCAAGGACGTCGTGCAACTCGGGCGCGGCATGCCGGACATCACCACGCCGACGATGAAGCCATTGCTGCGCAACCTGGCGCGCATCAGCCGTCGCCAAGACATGCCCGGTCTGTATTACGACAACATCTACGGCACCCTCGAACTGCGCGAACAAATCGCCCGCCTGATGCTCGATTCCGGTTGCCAATTGACCGCCCATGACCTGGTGGTGACCACCGGTTGCCACGAAGCGCTGTCCACCAGCATTCGCGCCATCTGCGAGCCGGGGGACATTGTGGCGGTGGACTCGCCGAGTTTTCACGGCGCCATGCAGACCCTCAAGGGCCTGGGCATGAAAGCCCTGGAAATCCCCACCGACCCGATCACCGGGATCAGCCTCGATGCGCTCGAACTGGCCCTGGAGCAATGGCCGATCAAAGCCATACAGTTGACGCCCAACTGCAACAACCCGCTGGGCTACATCATGCCGGAATCGCGCAAACGCGCGTTGTTGACGCTCGCACAGCGTTTCGACGTGGCGATTGTCGAAGACGATGTGTATGGCGAACTCTCCTACAGCTACCCGCGTCCACGCACGATCAAATCCTTCGACGAAGACGGCCGCGTGCTGCTGTGCAGTTCCTTTTCCAAAACCCTGGCGCCCGGGCTGCGCATTGGCTGGGTCGCGCCGGGACGCTATCTGGAACGGGTGCTGCACATGAAATACATCAGCACTGGCTCTACGGCGCCGCAACCGCAGATTGCGATTGCCGAATTTCTCAAGGCCGGGCATTTCGAACCGCACTTGCGGCGGGTGCGCACGCAATACCAACGCAATCGCGACATGATGATCGACTGGGTCACGCGCTATTTCCCCGCCGGCACCCGCGCCAGTCGCCCTCAGGGCAGCTTCATGTTGTGGGTTGAGCTGCCGGACGGCTTCGACACCCTGAAACTCAATCGCGCCCTGCATGATCAAGGTGTACAGATTGCCGTTGGCAGCATCTTTTCCGCCTCGGGCAAATACCGCAACTGCCTGCGGATGAACTACGCTGCCAAGCCGACCCCGCTGATCGAAGAGGCCGTGCGCAAGGTCGGCGCCGCAGCGATAAAACTGCTGGCAGAAACGCCCCCCCATCAACGACTGACCTTTCTCAGGAATCCAGCGTCCATATGCCGACCTTTGCCGCCAATCGGAACGTTCCCACGTGAGAGTCAGACAGCCCCTGCTCGCTCTTCTGCTACTCGCCTCGTTCCTGGGCGGCTGCGCCAGCTTCGACGTTCAACGTGAACCGAGCCAGGCTTTACCCGCCAGCGATTCGGCGTTCGGCCGCTCCATCCAGGCCCAGGCCGCGCCCCATGAGGGCAAGTCCGGCTTTCGTTTGCTGTCCAACAGCGGCGAAGCCTTCATGGCCCGTGCCGAGCTGATCCGCAACGCCCAAAGCAGCCTCGACTTGCAGTACTACATCGTGCATGACGGCATCAGTACGCGGATGCTGGTGGACGAATTGCTCAAGGCAGCAGACCGCGGCGTGCGGGTGAGGATCCTGCTCGATGACACCACCAGCGACGGTCTGGACTGGATCATCGCGACCCTCGCCGCACATCCGCAGATCCAGATTCGCCTGTTCAACCCGCTGCACCTGGGCCGTGCCACGGGCGTGACGCGCACCATGGGCCGCTTGTTTAACCTGTCGCTGCAACACCGGCGCATGCACAACAAGTTGTGGCTGGCGGACAACAGCGCGGCCATCGTCGGCGGCCGCAACCTGGGAGACGAATACTTCGATGCCGAACCCAACCTGAATTTCACCGACATCGACATGCTCGGCGTCGGGCCGGTGGCCGAGCAGCTTGGTCACAGCTTCGACCAGTACTGGAACAGCGCGCTGAGCAAGCCGATCGACGAATTCCTGTCGAGCAGACCGACGCAAAAGGATCTGCGCAATACCCGCACGCGCCTGGAAGAATCGCTGGAAGAGTCCCGCAAGCAGAATCATGCGCTGTATCAGCAGTTGATGACGTACACCACAAAGCCACGCATGGACATCTGGCGCCGGGAGCTGATCTGGGCCTGGAACCAGGCGTTGTGGGATGCACCGAGCAAGGTCTTGTCGGACGGCGAGCCCGACCCGCATTTGCTGCTGACCACGCAATTGGCGCCGGAGCTTACGGGCGTCAGCAAAGAACTGATCATGATCTCGGCTTACTTCGTACCGGGGCAGCCGGGGCTGGTCTATCTCACCGGCCGGGCCGACGCCGGGGTGTCGGTGAGTTTGTTGACCAACTCGCTGGAAGCCACAGACGTGCCGGCCGTGCACGGGGGGTACGCGCCTTATCGCAGGGCGCTGCTGGAACATGGCGTGAAACTTTACGAATTGCGCCGCCAGCCCGGCGAAGGCGGCGGCAGCGGGCCGCATATTTTCTATAGCAAGTCTTTCCGGGGTTCCGATTCCAGCCTGCACAGCAAGGCGATGATCTTCGACCAGCAGAAATCCTTCATCGGCTCGTTCAACTTCGACCCACGCTCGGTGCTGTGGAACACCGAAGTCGGCGTGCTGGTGGACAGCCCCGAACTTGCCGCGCATGTGCGCAAAGCGGCCATGGAAGGTATGGCGCCGCCCTTGAGTTATCAGGTGAAACTGGAAAATGACCGGATCGTCTGGGTGACTGAGGACGACGGCAAAATGCACACGCTGACCAAGGAGCCAGGGAGTCTATGGCGCCGCTTCAATTCCTGGTTCAGCACCGCGGTCGGCCTGGAGCGGATGTTGTAGCGTTGCTTCCATCAATCAAATGTGGCGAGGGAGCTTGCTCCCGCTGGGTCGCGAAGCGGCCCTAAACCAGAAGCCCCCGTTCATTCAGACTGAACGAGGGCTCCGATAGGCGACTGCTGCGCAGTCGAGCGGGAGCAAGCTCCCTCGCCACACGCTTGTGCAGGGTTTCAGGCCGGTTCGGCAACTCCACCGAACGCGCCTTGGCGTGACAGTAAGATCACCAACCCGAACGCTCCCGCCGCCATCAACAACGGCAAGGCATGCCCGCTGACCCACTGGCTGCCGGCACCGGCGGCCAAGGGTCCGATCAGGCATCCAATACCCCACAGCTGCGCAATATGTGCGTTGGCCCGGACCAGCGCATCGTCACGATAACGTTCACCGATCAAGATCAGCGACAAGGTGAACAACCCCCCGGCGCTGGCGCCAAACAGCACCCACAACGGCCAGATCAGCAACGTGTCGATGAGCAAAGGGATCGCCAGGCTCGAGATCAGCAACACCACCGCACAACCGGTGAACAAGGTGCGTCGCGACAAGCGATCCGCCAGCGCGCCGATCGGCAGTTGCAGCAAGGCATCACCCACCACCACGGTGCTGACCATCGCCAAGGCGATTTCCGTGGTGAAGCCCTGACGCAGGCAATACACCGGCAGCAAGGTCAGAATCATTGCTTCAAACGCCGCGAACAGCGACACCGCCCAGGCAATCGCCGGCAGGCCACGGCAGAAGCCCCACAGGTCGCTGAAGGTGACGCTGCAGGCTTCGCTGGTCGGTGCGCCGCTGCGGCCCAACAACAATAATGGCGCCGCCATAAGCAAGCCGACGCCGACCCAGAAGCCGTAATCGTGTTCGGTACCCACAACGCCCAGCAGCAACGGCCCGGCCAGTTGACTCAGCGCATAGCTGCTGCCGTACAGCGCCACCAATCGTCCGCGCCATTGTTCAACCACCAGTTGGTTGATCCAGCTTTCACCGAGGATGAAGACCAGGGTCAGGATCACCCCGATCATCAAGCGCAACAGCAGCCAGACCGGGTAGCTCGGCAGCAGCGCCAGCAAGCCAATGGACACCGCTCCAGCCCACAGGCACAGACGCATCAGATTGGCTGTGCCAAGTCGCGAAGCCAGATGGCTGGAGATCTTCGCCCCCAGCAGCACGCCAATGGCCGGCATCGCCGCCATTACACCGATGGCGAACGAGCCGTAGCCCCAGCCTTCCAGGCGAAACGACACCAGCGGCATGCTGACACCCAGAGCCAGACCGACACTCAAGACAGACGCCAACACGGCGAAATAAGTCGCCCAACGCATGTTCCACGCTCCTGTGGATCTTATTTTTCACAGACGACGCAAAAAAATGTGGGAGCGAGCCATTGTGGCGAGGGGATTTATCCCCGCTGGGTCGCGCAGCGACCCCAAAACCTGCAATTACGGAGTATCAAATACACCGCATGCATTGGTTCTGCGACTGCTTCGCAGCCGAACGGGGATAAATCCCCTCACCACAAAGACTTGCTCCCACAAGGGTCTTTGTCGGGAGCCTGATTTGGAAGGCTCCCTTTAAGGACTTACAACTTGATCCAGGTCGCCTTCAGCTCGGTGTATTTGTCGAACGCGTGCAGCGACTTGTCGCGACCGTTGCCCGATTGCTTGAAGCCACCGAACGGTGCGGTCATGTCGCCACCGTCGTATTGGTTGACCCACACGCTACCGGCGCGCAGAGCCTTGGCGGTCAGGTGGGCCTTGGAGATGTCCTTGGTCCACACCGCTGCGGCCAGGCCGTAAGGCGTGTCGTTGGCAATCGCAATGGCTTCTTCGGCGGTGTCGAACGCGATCACCGACAACACTGGGCCAAAGATTTCTTCCTGAGCGATTTTCATCGCATTGGTCACGCCGTCGAAAATCGTCGGCTCAACGTAGGTGCCGCCGGATTCCTGAAGCGTGCGCTTGCCGCCAGCCACCAGTTTGGCGCCGTCGGCGTGGCCGGATTCGATGTAGGACAGCACGGTGTTCATCTGCTGGGTATCCACCAGCGCGCCGACGTTGGTCGCCGGGTCCAGCGGGTTGCCCGGCTTCCAGGTTTTCAGCGCTTCGATCACCAGCGGCAGGAAGGTGTCTTTGATCGAGCGCTCGACCAGCAGACGCGAACCGGCGGTGCAGACTTCGCCCTGGTTGAAGGCGATGGCGCCCGCCGCCGCTTCGGCTGCAGCTTGCAGGTCGGGGGCATCGGCGAACACGATGTTCGGGCTCTTGCCGCCGGCTTCGAGCCAGACGCGCTTCATGTTCGATTCGCCGGAGTAGATCAGCAATTGCTTGGCGATCTTGGTCGAACCGGTGAACACCAGGGTGTCGACGTCGTTGTGCAGGGCCAGAGCCTTGCCGACGGTATGACCGTAACCTGGCAGAACGTTGAGCACGCCTTTCGGAATGCCGGCTTCGACGGCCAGTGCAGCGATGCGGATGGCGGTCAGCGGGGATTTTTCCGACGGTTTGAGGATCACCGAGTTACCGGTGGACAGCGCCGGGCCGAGTTTCCAGCAGGCCATCATTAACGGGAAGTTCCACGGCACGATGGCGCCGACGACGCCGACCGGCTCGCGGGTCACCAGACCCAGCTGATCGTGCGGAGTGGCGGCGACTTCGTCGTAGATCTTGTCGATGGCTTCACCGCTCCAGCTCAGGGCTTGCGCCGCGCCGGGAACGTCGATGTACAGGGAATCGCTGATCGGCTTGCCCATGTCCAGGGTTTCAAGCAGCGCCAGTTCTTCGGCGTGCTGCTTCAGCAGGCTGGCGAAACGGATCATGGTGGCTTTGCGTTTGGTCGGCGCCAGGCGCGACCAGACGCCGGAATTGAAGGTGGCGCGGGCGTTTTCAACGGCGCGCTGGGCGTCGGCGGCGTCACAGCTGGCAATCTTGCCCAGCAGACGGCCATCGACCGGGCTGATGCACTCGAAGGTCTCGCTGGAGACGGCATCGGTGTATTCGCCATTGATGTAGGCGCGGCCTTCGATCTTCAGATCGCGAGCCCGTTGCTCCCAATCGGCACGAGTCAGGGTGGTCATACGAGTGTCCTCCTCTTATTGAATACGAGCGCCCCGCGATCTTCGCGGACGCTGTCAGGAATTCTGCCCAGCCAGCCTGATTTTTCGGCCCAAGGCAACCGCCACCCTAAACCAGCGGCAGGTGAAGTTTCAATATATTTGACATAAGGCCGGCAAACGGCCTTGCGATGTTCATTTTAATAAACATAGACTTTGGGTCTTTCCAGCCATCGCGCCGCAATCACGGGGACTTACAACAATGAATATCCAGGATGTCGTCGACTTCAGCCTCGCCACTACCGAGCCCGAGCGCTATAAGCCGGACCAGGCAAAAATCCTGAAGGGCGATCCCGAGCAAGTGGTCTACAACCACTACAACAGCCCTTGCGGCCAGTTGAACGCGGGGGTTTGGGAAGGTGCGGTTGGCCAGTGGCATGTGAACTTCACCGAGCATGAATACTGCGAAATCATTCAGGGCGTTTCAGTGCTGCGTGACAACGAAGGTAACGGCAAGACCCTGCGCGCAGGCGATCGCTTCGTGATCCCGGCAGGGTTCCGCGGCACTTGGGAAGTGCTGGAAACGTGCCGCAAGATCTATGTGGCGTTTGAACAGAAGGCCTGAGGATTTGTATTAGCTGGGCCGGTCTCTTCGACTTGCCCGCGAAGGGCACTAACAGGCAACCCATAACCTGCAGGCAACAAAAAAGGCCCGTATCTCGCGATACGGGCCTTTTTCGTAAGAGAGAAAAATCAATTACTTGATTTTGCCTTCTTTGTAGATCACGTGCTTGCGAACAACCGGATCAAATTTCTTGATCTCGATTTTGTCCGGGGTAGTACGCTTGTTCTTGTCGGTAGTGTAGAAGTGACCAGTACCGGCGCTCGAAATCAAACGAATCAATTCACGCATGATTAGCTCCCTTAGATCTTGCCGGCTTTGCGGATTTCGGCCAGCACGACAGTGATGCCACGCTTGTCGATGATACGCATGCCTTTGGCAGATACGCGCAGACGCACGAAACGTTTCTCTTCTTCAACCCAGAAGCGGTGATGCTGCAGGTTCGGCAGGAAACGACGACGGGTTTTGTTGTTTGCGTGGGAAATGTTATTCCCAGTCACCGGACCCTTACCGGTAACTTGACATACTCTCGACATGCCTCAGCCCTCTAAAACCACATGCCCAACCCGGCATGGGTTGGCCGCTTAATCTCTCAGTCATTTGGCGCCAGGCGCCGCGTTTCTTTAGAGGTCTTACCGGCTACACCTACAGTGAAGGAACCGGGCCCCTAGAAAAGAGCGCTGCTTTATACCAGAAAGACTGGAGAGCAACAACATTCCGTGTGCGCGGACTTGATAAATTCCCCATTTTTCGGGCGCCGGGCGCCTTGGATAAAGGCTGTGGTCGATGAAGACCGCTCGTCGCAGAGAATCGGCCAACCGACCGATTCCGGGTTTTCCTCGGCCCGCATCACCGAAAACAAGCGCACATAGTCCCCTGAAAATGAAAAAGGGGATAGTCATTTGCAAAAGAGCCCACTAGGGTAAGCCTTTTCCAGACTGCACTTGCAGATGGGCCTTCGATCTGTAAAGGAATCCGACCATGCGCCTTGCTGCCCTACCGCTGTTGCTCGCCCCGCTCCTGCTGAGCCCGCTGGCCCATGCCGCCGCCCTGAGCGTCTGCACCGAGGCCAGTCCGGAAGGGTTCGACGTGGTGCAATACAACTCGCTGACCACCACCAACGCCTCGGCCGATGTGCTGATGAACCGCCTGGTGGACTTCGATACCGCCAGCGGCAAAGTGGTCGCCAGCCTCGCGGACAGCTGGGAAGTCACGCCCGACGGCCTGACCTATGTGTTCAAACTGCACCCACAGGTGAAGTTCCACCGCACCGAGTACTTCAGCCCGACCCGCGAATTGACTGCCGAAGACGTCAAATTCAGTTTCGAGCGCATGCTCGACCCGGCGAACCCTTGGCACAAAGTTGCCCAGAGCGGTTTCCCGCACGCCCAATCGATGCAGTTGCCGGCGCTGATCAAGAAGATCGACGCACTGGACCCGCTGACCGTGCGTTTCACCCTTGATCACCCGGACTCGACTTTCCTGGCGACCCTGAGCATGGGCTTCGCCTCGATCTATTCCGCCGAATACGCCGATAAACTGCTGAAGGCCGGCACGCCGGAGAAGCTCAACAGCCAGCCGATCGGCAGCGGCCCTTTTGTGTTTACGCGTTTCCAGAAAGATGCCTCGATTCGCTACAAGGCCAACCAGGACTACTTCCGTGGCAAGCCGTCGGTGGACCCACTGATCTTCGCTATCACGCCGGATGCCAACGTGCGATTGCAGAAACTGCGTCGCAACGAGTGCCAGATCGCCCTGTCGCCCAAGCCTCTGGACGTACAGGCCGCGCTGAAAGAACCGACCCTGAAAGTGGAAAAGACTGACGCCTTCATGACCGCGTTCGTTGGCATCAACAGCCAGCATCCACCGCTGGACAAACCTGAAGTGCGCCAGGCGATCAACCTCGCGTTCGACAAGGCCAACTACGTCAAAGCCGTGTTCGAAGACACCGCCGAGCCCGCCAACGGCCCGTACCCGCCCAACACCTGGAGCTACGCCAAAGGCCTGCCGGGTTATCCGCATGATGTCGAAAAGGCCAAGGCACTCATGGCGAAGTCCGGACTTAAGGACGGTTTCCAGACCACCATCTGGACCCGACCTTCCGGCAGTCTGCTGAACCCGAATCCGAGCCTCAGTGCGCAAATGCTGCAATCCGACCTCGCGGAAATCGGCATCCAGGCCGAAATCCGCGTGATCGAATGGGGCGAGTTGATTCGCCGCGCCAAGGCCGGCGAGCACGACCTGCTGTTCATGGGCTGGGCGGGTGACAACGGCGACCCGGACAACTTCCTCACGCCGCAGTTTTCCTGCGCCGCAGTCAAATCCGGCACCAACTTCGCCCGTTACTGCAACCAGGACCTGGACAAGCTGATCAGCGCCGGCAAGACCACCGGCGAGCAAGGGGTGCGCACCAAGCTCTACGAACAGGCCCAGGCGCAGATCCAGCAACAGGCGCTGTGGCTGCCGCTGGCGCATCCGACTGCTTTTGCGCTGACGCGTAAAGACGTCGAGGGTTACTCGGTCAGCCCGTTTGGTCGTCAGGACTACTCCAAGGTCATCCTCAAATAACAGCCTCACGCAAAACCCTGTAGGAGCCGGCTTGCTGGCGATGGCATCACCGCGGTTAACCGGCCACACCGCGTCGCCCGGATCGCCAGCAAGCCGGCTCCTACAGAGTCCGCGTATTTCCTGTTACATCCACCCATACTCAGCCATCGACAACGGATCGCCGTCACCGATGATGAAATGGTCGAGCACCCGCACATCAACCAGTTCGAGCGCCTCTTGCAAGCGCTTAGTCAGCAGCCGATCGGCCTGACTGGGGTCCGGATTGCCCGACGGATGGTTATGGCAGAGGATCAACGCGGCGGCGTTGTGGGCCAATGCACGCTTGACCACCTGTCGCGGGTACACGCTGGTGTTGTCGATGGAGCCGCGAAACAGCACTTCAAACGCCAGCACCCGGTGTTTGGAATCCAGAAACAGGCAACCGAAGACCTCATGCGGCTCGTGACGCAGCATCGACTTCAGGTAGTCACGCACCGCCAAAGGACTCTCCATCACAGAATCCCGCCGCAACCGTTCTGCCAGATGCCGGCGGGCCATTTCCAGCACCGCCTGCAACTGCGCAAACTTTGCCGGCCCAAGTCCGAGCTCGCCGCTGAAGGTCCGAAGGTCGGCCTCAAGCAACGTGCGCAAGCTGCCAAACTGATTCAACAGGTGTCGCGCCAGATCTACCGCGCTTTTGCCGGATACGCCGGTTCGTAGAAAGATGGCCAGTAACTCGGCGTCTGAAAGACTCGCCGAACCCAACTCAAGTAACCTCTCCCGCGGCCGCTCGGCCGCCGGCCAATCGCGAATACTCATACCACCTCCTTGGTCTTTGGGCGCCGCTGTTCCATAGCGGTCGCTGTGATATCGTAGCCCATCTTTTTTGCGGGCGATTTCACTCCTGGGGAGGGGGTATCGCCACGCAGTCATCAACGAAATGAAAGGCAGACCTATGCAGCGGCTGTATCGGAAACGCATCGTTCTGGGCGTCGGCGGCGGTATTGCTGCCTACAAGAGCGCCGACCTGGTTCGCCGCCTGATCGACCAGGGTGCCGAAGTGCGCGTGGTCATGACCCGTGGCGGCAGCGAGTTCATCACGCCGTTGACCATGCAGGCCCTGTCCGGCCACCCGGTTAATCTTGACCTGCTGGACCCGGCGGCCGAAGCTGCCATGGGCCACATCGAGCTAGCCAAATGGGCCGACATGGTGCTGATCGCCCCCGCTACGGCGGACCTGATCGCCCGCCTGGCCCAAGGCATTGCTGACGATCTGCTGACCACGCTGGTGCTGGCCACCGATGCCGTGGTCGCCGTTGCGCCGGCGATGAACCAGGCCATGTGGCGCGACCCGGCGACCCAGGCCAACCTGCAAATCCTCGAAAGCCGCGACATCAAAGCCTTCGGCCCGGCCTCCGGCAGCCAGGCCTGCGGTGACGTCGGCCTGGGCCGCATGCTCGAAGCCGTCGAGCTCGCCCAATGCGCGGCGGACTGCTTCAAGCGCCACGCATTGACCGGCAAACACGTGCTGATCACCGCCGGCCCGACCCAGGAAAACATCGACCCGGTGCGCTACATCACCAACCACAGCTCCGGGAAAATGGGCTTTGCCCTGGCCGAAGCCGCGGTGGAAGCTGGCGCCCGCGTCACGCTGATCACCGGCCCGGTGCACCTGCCGACCCCGGATCGCGTCACCCGCATCGACGTGGTCAGCGCTCGCGACATGCTCGCGGCCTGCGAGGCCGCGATCCCTTGCGATCTGTTTATCGCCTCGGCAGCGGTCGCGGACTACCGCCCGGAAGTCGTCGCCCCACAGAAACTCAAGAAAGACCCTACGAACGGCGACGGCTTGTTGCTACAAATGGTGCGTAATCCAGACATCCTGGCCACCATCGCCACTCGCCCCGACCGTCCGTTCAGTGTCGGGTTCGCCGCCGAAACCGAACACCTGCTCGACTACGCTGCCCGCAAGCTGAAAGACAAGAATCTCGATTTGATCGTCGCCAACGACGTCGCCAACCCGAGCATTGGCTTCAACAGCGAAGAAAACGCCTGCAGCGTGATCGATCGCGAGCTACACGCCACACTTTTCGCCCAGACCAGCAAGAGCAAAATTGCTCGCCAGCTGATCACTTTTATCGCCGAACGTCTGAACCAGGTTTAATTTACATGCACGCTTTGCAAGCCAAGATCCTCGACCCCCGCATCGGTACCGAATTCCCGTTGCCGCAGTACGCCACGCCTGGCTCCGCCGGCCTCGACCTGCGCGCCATGCTGGAAAAAGACACCGTCATCAAGCCGGGCGAAACCCTGCTGATCCCGACCGGCCTGTCCGTTTACATTGGCGATCCAGGTTTGGCCGCGCTGATTCTGCCGCGCTCTGGCCTGGGGCATAAGCACGGTATCGTGCTGGGCAATCTGGTCGGTTTGATTGACTCGGATTACCAGGGTCCGCTGATGGTTTCGTGCTGGAACCGCGGCCAGACTGACTTCAACATAGTGGTCGGTGAGCGCCTGGCTCAACTGGTGCTGGTGCCGGTGGTTCAAGCGCACTTCGAGATGGTCGAAGAGTTCGTTGAAACCGAACGCGGTGCGGGTGGTTTCGGGCATTCCGGCAGCCACTGATCCGATAGATGCCTCCTTGTGGCGAGCGAGCTTGCTCGCGCTGGGCTGCGAAGCGGCCCCAGGATTCTGTGAGCGCTACGCACTCAAGCGGGAGCAAGCTCCCTCGCCACAGGTGGATTTCAAAGCAGAAATTGCACAGTCGTCATCTGCAAGGTTTAACACTGGAAATCAAGGCATTGGCCGTCCAGATGCTCAGTGAAACCGGTGTCATGGCCTTTTCGCACCACGAACTCTCTGTAGAAAACGCCGTCTTACCCTTCAGTTTGAGCCGGTCGAAGAGTTCTTCGCAGGCCTGTCCAGTCACTTTCGAGATGGAGCATTCCTACAGATGAGCACCCCAGCCCAAGTCGTACCCAAGTTCCCCGACAGCATCTTCCGCGCCTACGACATTCGCGGCACCGTCCCGGAATTCCTGAACGCTGAGACCGCTTACTGGCTCGGCCGCGCCATCGGTGCCCAAAGCCTGGCCCAGGACGAACCGAACGTTTCCGTTGGCCGCGACGGCCGCCTCTCCGGCCCTGAACTGGTCGAACAATTGATCAAGGGCCTGGCCGATAGCGGCTGCCACGTCAGCGACGTCGGCCTGGTGCCAACCCCGGCGCTGTACTACGCCGCCAACGTACTGGCAGGCAAATCCGGCGTCATGCTCACCGGCAGCCACAACCCATCGAACTACAACGGCTTCAAGATCGTCATCGCTGGCGATACCTTGGCCAACGAACAGATCCAGGCCCTGCACGACCGCCTCAAGACCAACAACCTGAGCAGTGGCAAGGGCAGCGTCACCCAGGTCGAGATCCTCGACCGCTACAACACCGAAATCGTCCAGGACATCAAACTGGCTCGTCGCCTGAAAGTCGTGGTCGACTGCGGCAACGGCGCGGCCGGCGTGATCGCCCCGCAATTGATCGAAGCGTTGAACTGCGAAGTCATCCCGCTGTTCTGCGACGTCGACGGCAACTTCCCGAACCACCACCCGGACCCGGGCAAGCCTGAAAACCTGGTGGACCTGATCGCCAAGGTCAAGGAAACCAACGCCGACCTCGGCCTGGCTTTCGACGGCGACGGCGACCGCGTTGGCGTAGTCACCAACACCGGCAGCATCGTCTACCCGGACCGCCTGCTGATGCTGTTCGCCCGCGATGTACTGGCGCGCAACGCGGACGCGGAGATCATCTTCGACGTGAAATGCACCCGCCGCCTGACACCGCTGATCAAGGAATACGGCGGCCGTCCGCTAATGTGGAAGACCGGTCACTCGTTGATCAAAAAGAAAATGAAACAAACCGGCGCGCTGTTGGCCGGCGAAATGAGCGGGCACATCTTCTTCAAGGAGCGCTGGTTCGGTTTTGACGACGGCATTTACAGCGCTGCGCGTCTGCTGGAGATCCTCAGCAAGGAAAAATCCACCGCGGAAGAGCTGTTTGCGACCTTCCCGAACGATATTTCTACGCCGGAAATCAATATCCATGTGACCGAAGAGAGCAAATTCAGCATCATTGATGCATTGCACGACGCGAAGTGGGGCGAAGGCGCCGACCTGACCACCATCGACGGCGTGCGAGTCGACTACGCCAAAGGCTGGGGCCTGGTGCGCGCGTCCAACACCACGCCGGTGCTGGTGCTGCGCTTCGAGGCCGATGACGAGGCTGAATTGCAACGCATCAAGGACGTTTTCAAAGTCCAGTTGAAGCGTGTTGCACCTGATCTCCAATTACCGTTTTGATCTTCTGAAGCACCCGGAGCCCTGAATGACCCTCGAACGCGAAGCCGCCGCCAACACCGCCAAGGTCCTGTCCGAAGCGCTGCCTTACATTCGCCGCTATGTCGGCAAGACGCTGGTGATCAAATACGGCGGCAACGCGATGGAAAGCGAGGAGCTGAAAACCGGCTTCGCACGCGACATCGTGCTGATGAAAGCGGTCGGCATCAACCCGGTGGTGGTTCACGGCGGCGGCCCGCAAATCGGCGACTTGCTCAAGCGTCTGTCGATCGAGAGCCACTTCATCGATGGCATGCGCGTGACTGACGCGCAAACCATGGACGTGGTGGAAATGGTCCTCGGCGGCCAGGTGAACAAGGACATCGTCAACCTGATCAACCGTCATGGCGGCAGCGCCATCGGCCTGACCGGGAAAGACGCCGAGCTGATTCGTGCGAAGAAGCTCACCGTGACCCGCCAGACGCCGGAGATGACCCAACCGGAAATCATCGACATTGGCCAGGTCGGCGAAGTGGTCGGGATCAACACCGACCTGCTGAACCTGCTGGTCAAAGGTGATTTCATCCCGGTGATCGCGCCCATCGGCGTCGGCGCCAACGGCGAGTCGTACAACATCAACGCTGACCTGGTGGCCGGCAAAGTCGCCGAAGCGCTGAAAGCTGAAAAGCTGATGCTGCTGACCAACATCGCCGGCCTGATGGACAAGTCGGGCACCGTCCTCACCGGCCTGACCACCCAGCAAGTCGACGACCTGATCGCCGACGGCACCATCTACGGCGGCATGCTGCCGAAGATCCGTTGCGCGCTGGAAGCGGTTCAGGGCGGCGTCGGCAGCTCGTTGATCATTGATGGTCGGGTGCCGAATGCGATTCTGCTGGAAATCTTCACCGATACCGGTGTGGGTACGTTGATCAGCAATCGCAAGCGTCACTGATTCAAGCACGGCAAAAGATCGCAGCCTTCGCCGGCAATACGGAAGTACGAATATTCTGTAAGAACTGACGAAGTCTGCGATCTTTTTTATGAGCGCCGGAAATATCCGACCTGACTCAGCGAAACGTCCGACATCGCGTAGAAAACAATCCGCCTAGGATCTTCCCTGTATCCACAGGAGAATGACCTCATGCAAAAAGATTACGTTCCATATGGCAGCGACGTTTCAGCAGGCACCTTTGAATGCGTGGACTGCGGACATCGGTATTCGAATCAGGCCAAAACCTCGATTCCGCCGTGCCCTCAGCGCCAGAAATCGGTGCACCTGCTTAATGGCTGGAAAGTTCTGACCGGCCAGGGCGACGCGGTGAAAGATCCGTATCCAAACAGATAAGCACAGCCGTTTCTTTTCCCGATAAAAAAAGGCCCTGTTCTCACAGGGCCTTTTCTTTAGACGCCGAACTTAGCCCTATAGGCTTCAACGGCTGGCAAATGCTGCTTGAGCTGCGGATCGTCAGCCAGGAATTCGAGCACTTGGTTCAGCGACACAATACTGATCACCGGAATGCCGAAATCACGCTCCACTTCCTGGATCGCCGACAACTCGCCGTTGCCACGCTCTTGACGGTTCAGGGCGATCAGTACGCCCTTGGCCTTGGCACCGTCCTGGGAAGCGATGATCTGCATCACTTCGCGGATCGCGGTGCCGGCGGTGATCACGTCGTCGATGATCAGCACATCGCCGGTCAACGGCGCGCCAACCAGACTGCCGCCTTCGCCGTGAGCCTTGGCTTCCTTGCGGTTGAAGCACCATGGCAGATCACGTTCGTGATGTTCGGCCAGGGCCACTGCGGTGGTCGCCGCCAAAGGGATGCCTTTGTACGCCGGACCAAACAATACATCGAACGAAATGCCGCTCTCGACGATGGCTGCCGCGTAGAAACGACCCAGCTGCGCAAGGGCCGAACCCGAGTTGAAAAGGCCGGCATTAAAGAAGTAAGGACTGGTGCGTCCGGACTTCAGGGTGAACTCGCCGAAGCGCAAAACGCCGCGATCGATGGCAAAACGAATGAAATCGCGCTGATACGCTTGCATGAAAAAAACCCCAAATACCACGGATTTAGCTAATTAGGTTGACGCCGTGTATCATACACGCACGCGATTTTTGGGGCCATTTATGCGGATCATCAGTGTGAACGTCAATGGTATTCAGGCTGCAGTGGAGCGAGGTTTGCTCAGTTGGCTGCAAGCACAGAATGCCGACGTCATCTGCCTGCAGGACACCCGCGCCTCCGCCTTTGAACTGGACGATCCAGCCTTCCAACTGGATGGCTACTTCCTTTATGCCTGCGAAGCCGAAGTTCCCGCCCAGGGTGGCGTGGCTTTGTATTCGCGGTTGCAACCGAAGGCAGTCATCAGCGGTCTCGGCTTCGAGACGGCCGACCGCTACGGGCGCTACCTGCAAGCCGATTTCGACAAGGTCAGCATCGCGACCTTGCTGCTCCCTTCGGGGCAGAACGGCGATGAAGACTTGAACCAGAAGTTCAAGCTAATGGACGACTTCGCCCGTTATCTGGATAAACAGCGACGCAAACGTCGCGAGTACATTTATTGTGGCTCGCTGTACGTGGCGCAACAGAAGCTAGATATCAAGAACTGGCGCGACAGCCAGCAATCCCCGGGCTTCCTGGCACCTGAACGTGCCTGGATGGACGAGATTGTCGGCAACATGGGCTATGTTGATGCCCTGCGTGAAGTCAGCCGTGAAGGCGACCAGTACAGCTGGTGGCCGGACAACGAACAGGCGGAAATGCTCAACCTCGGTTGGCGTTTCGACTACCAGTTGCTGACCCCTGGCCTGCGCCGCTTTGTTCGCAGCGCACGCCTGCCACGCCAGCCACGGTTCTCGCAACACGCACCACTGATCGTGGACTACGACTGGACGCTGACCATATAAGCGTCGTTTCGCAGATGCAAAAAAGCCGACATCGCTGTCGGCTTTTTTGTGTGCACTGTCTCGTCCTGAATAAGGTTTACACCTTCTGGCTTTTTATCAGGAAGGTGCAATGGATACGGGCGCAAAACGTAGTCAGCGCGATTACACGCTGACTTTTAAATTGTCGGTTGTCGACCAAGTAGAAAAAGGCGAGTTGAGTTATAAAGAGGCTCAGCGGCGTTATGGGATTCAAGGTCGGTCGACGGTGTTGGTCTGGTTACGCAAGCATGGTCGACAAGATTGGAGCCAAGGCGCCTCCATTCGTACGCAGAGGACTCGACCGATGGACGAGCCAACTTTGCCTTTGACCCCCGAGCAGAGAATCAAAGAGCTTGAGGAGCAACTGGCACTAGCAAATCAGAAAGCCAAATTCTTTGAAGATGTGGTTGATGTCCTGAAGAATGACTACGGCGTATCCATTGTAAAAAAGCGGCCCGGCAAGTCGTTGCGCAAACCCAAACCCTGAGTGTCAGCAGGGCTTGCCAGTTTATGGGGATCAGTCGCCAAGCCTTTTACAAGCGTGATCGCGTCTATCGGGCGCGAGTCGATCAAGATCAGAAACTCATCAAGTTTGTGCAGGCAATCCGAGTGCGCCAACCCTGCATTGGCGCACGCAAGCTCCAGTCATTGATGCACGCGGAGCATGAGAAACCTGAGTTGCATGTTGGCCGGGATCGCTTGTTTGAAGTGCTGCGCGAGCACCGGCAGTTGGTTCGCAGGAAACGGGCGTATCACAAGACGACCGACAGCCATCATCACTTTCGCTGCCATCCCAATCTGCTAAAGCCAGGCCCGCAGCAAGTCGTTGCAACCGGTCCGGAACAGGTCTGGGTGGCCGATATTACTTACCTGTCCACCCAGCGTGACGATCCGGTCTACCTGAGCCTGGTCACAGATGCCTTCTCAAGAAAAATTGTCGGTTATCACGTGCATGGCAGCCTGCATGCCGACTCGGTGGCCCAAGCCTTACGCATGGCGTTAAAGACACGTCGAACACGTCAGAAACTGGTCCATCACTCGGATCGAGGAGTCCAGTACTGCTCGGCGCTGTATCAAAAGCTCCACGCCAAGCATGGCATCACGTGTTCGATGACGGATGGCTACGACTGCTACCAAAACGCCTTGGCAGAGCGGGTCAACGGCATCTTGAAAACAGAACTATTACTCCACCGGCCGACAGACTTGGCGCAAGCGGAGCAAATGGTGCGAGAAGCGATCCTGATCTACAACCAGGAACGCCCGCACCTGTCCTTAAAATACAAAACGCCCGATGCGGTGCATCGGGCGTTGGGGTGAAACAGGTGTAAACCTATTTCAGGACTAGACACACCTCATTCCTGTAGGAGCGAGGCTTGCCCGCGAAGAACGAAAACGCGTTTTTCCTGACAGACCGATGCGCCTCAATTCGCGGGCAAGCCTCGCTCCTACAGGACAGCGGTGACTACTTGATCAACCGCCAGGTGAACGGATACCGATACGGCACCCCTTCGTTGGCTTTCACGCCACCGATGATCGTCAGCACTAACGCACCAATCGCCACCAGACCCAACAGAAAGAACCCGACGATCACCACCATCAGCAAGAAGCAGATGGCAGAGGCAATGGCGACGGTGATCTGAAAGTTCAGCGCCTCCTTGCCCTGGGCATCGACAAACGGGTCCATCTCGCGCTTCATCTGCCAGAGAATCAGCGGGCCGATCAACGTACCGAACGGAATCCAGATCCCCAGCAAGGCGGACAAGTGACAAAACATGGCCCACTGCCGAACTTCTTTGCTCGGGATGGGAAGTAGTTGCTGCTCGTCACTCATGGTGTCCTCCTTGCGTGGAACATTCGATCAGTCGGCCAGTGCGGCCTTTTGCAGTTCGAAGATCTCGGTCATGCCTTTCTTCGCCAGTTCAAGCATAGCGTTCAGCTCTTCCGGCTGGAACGGCGCGCCTTCGGCAGTGCCCTGGACTTCGATGAAGCCGCCGGTGCTGGTCATCACCACGTTCAGGTCAGTCTCGGCAGCCGAGTCTTCCAGGTAATCGAGGTCGAGCACAGGCTCGCCCTGGTACATGCCCACCGAAACGGCAGCGATCATTTGCTTGAGCGGGTCGCCGCCTTTCAGGCCGCCGCGCTTCTTGATCACTTTCAAGGCATCGACCAGCGCAACCATGGCGCCGGTGATGGACGCGGTGCGGGTGCCACCGTCAGCCTGGATCACGTCGCAGTCGACGTACAGGGTGACGTCGCCCAGCTTGGACATGTCCAGCGAAGCACGCAGGGAACGACCGATCAGACGCTGGATTTCCAGGGTGCGGCCGCCTTGCTTGCCACGGCTCGCTTCACGCTGGTTACGCTCGCCGGTGGCGCGCGGCAGCATGCCGTATTCGGCGGTCAACCAGCCTTGGCCCTGCCCCTTAAGGAAACGCGGCACGCCGTTCTCGACGCTGACGGTGCAGATGACTTTGGTATCACCGAACTCGACCAGTACAGATCCCTCGGCGTGTTTGGTGTAGTTGCGGGTAATGCGGATCGAGCGGAGCTGATCGGCAGCGCGACCACTTGGACGTTTCATAGGGAATACCTGTACGGAGGACGGAAAACTGCCGAGCATTATAGAGCCGCGCGCCAGGAGTGGGCACTTCTAAAAAATCCGTCCGACGATTGAAGGCGCTGACTAGAGCGTAGAACAGCGCTTTACCGACGGCCTGCAGCCCTTTGTCACACCGTGTGTTTGGGCGCATCCGCCCCACTGCGCTACAATCCTGCGCCTTTGCTGCCTGTCGGCTTTAATTCACAGATATCGGGTCTCGCGAAACCTTTGGTAACGCAAACCTGAATTGCGAGGTACCTCCATGGTGCACAGCATGACCGCCTTCGCCCGCGTTGAAAAAGCTGGCGCCCAAGGCACCCTGAGCTGGGAATTGCGCTCGGTCAACAGCCGCTACCTGGAACCCCACCTGCGCCTGCCGGAGTCGTTTCGCGACCTCGAAGGTGCGGTCCGCGAAGCGCTGCGCCAGGGGATATCCCGGGGCAAGCTCGAATGCACCCTGCGCTTCACCGAAGAAAACACTGACAAACCCCTGCAAGTGGATCGCGAACGCGCTGCGCAATTGGTCGCTGCCGCCGAAACCATCGCCAGCCTGATCAAAAATCCGGCCGCACTCAACCCGCTGGAAGTGCTTGCCTGGCACGGCGTGCTGGTGGGCGACGCCACTGACCCGCAAGCCTTGAATGCCGAAGCACTGACGCTGTTCAACGAAGGTTTGAAAGAACTCAAGGCCGGCCGCGAGCGTGAAGGGGCGGAGCTGGCCCGGTTGATCAACGATCGCCTGACCTCCATTGAAGAAGACGTCGTGACACTGCGTGAATTGGTACCGCAGATGCTCGCCACCCAGCGCCAGAAAGTCCTCGACCGCTTTGCCGACATGAAAGCCGAGATGGACCCACAGCGCCTGGAACAGGAAATGGTCATGCTCGCGCAAAAGAGCGACGTCGCCGAAGAACTGGATCGCCTGAGCACTCACATCATTGAAGTTCGCCGGGTGCTCAAGTCCGGCGGCGCTGCCGGTCGGCGCCTGGACTTCCTGATGCAGGAACTCAACCGCGAAGCCAATACACTGGGCTCCAAAGCCTTCGATCCGCGCAGCACCCAGGCGGCGGTCAACCTCAAAGTGTTGATCGAGCAGATGCGCGAACAAGTGCAGAATATTGAGTAAGGCAAACCCGACATGACCCACAGCACCGGCACCCTGTACATCATTTCCGCCCCTTCGGGCGCGGGCAAGAGCAGCCTGGTCAAGGCCCTGACCGACGCGGATCAGGAGATCCGCGTCTCGGTCTCCCACACCACCCGCGCCATGCGCCCCGGTGAAGTGAACGGCTTGAACTATCACTTCGTCGAACGCGGCGAGTTCGTGAAGATGATCGAGCACGGGGATTTCCTTGAGCGCGCCGAAGTGTTCGGCAACCTTTACGGCACTTCGCAAAGCCACCTGCAGCAGACCCTGGATGAAGGCCACGACCTGATTCTGGAAATCGACTGGCAGGGTGCCGAGCAAGTGCGCAAGTTGATGCCCCAGGCCCGCTCGATCTTCATTCTGCCGCCGTCGCTGCAAGCCTTGCATCAGCGCCTGAACAATCGCGGCCAGGACAGTGACGAGGTCATTGAAGGCCGGATGCGCGAAGCCGTCAGCGAAATGAGCCACTACGTCGACTACGACTACCTGATCATCAATGACGATTTCGCCCATGCGCTGAAGGATTTGCAGGCGATTTTCCGTGCCAATCAGCTGCATCAGAAGCGTCAGCAGCAGCGTAACGGAAAACTTTTGGCTGAATTGCTCGGCTAAACAGCGCTTCCCAAAACCGCTGCAAGGGCTTTACATTGGCACTTGCAGCGCGTTGAAGGGCTTGGTCAAAAAATCAGCGCTTCCCTAATCGCTGGTGATTTTTTAAACTGTTCAGTCCGCTCGCCCACCCGGGCAGCGCGCATATTGCATTCGCTCCGAGGAATACCATGGCCCGCGTAACCGTTGAAGACTGCCTGAACCACGTGGAAAACCGTTTTGAACTGGTCATGCTGTCCACCAAGCGTGCCCGTCAACTGGCCACCGGCGGCAAAGAGCCACTGGTACAGTGGGAAAACGACAAGCCTACCGTTGTAGCCTTGCGTGAAATCGCCGAAGGCCTGATGAGCTACGAGTTCATCGCCAATGCTGAAATCGTCGAAGACGAACCGCTGTTCGCAGCGTTCGAGGACGAGTCCAACGAGGCCGTCTAAGCCTATGCCTGGTCGACGTAGCACGGCGCGGGGTCACAGCGAACGGCAGGAGTTATCATGCCGAGCATAGACGCCCTCGCCGATCGCTTATCGACCTACCTCGGCAAGGACCAGGTCAACCTGGTCCGCCGAGCGTACTTCTACGCCGAACAAGCCCACGACGGCCAACGCCGCCGCAGCGGTGAGGCGTATGTCACGCATCCTCTTGCGGTGGCGAATATTCTTGCCGACATGCACATGGACCATCAGAGCCTGATGGCGGCGATGCTGCATGACGTGATCGAAGACACCGGTATTGCCAAGGAAGCGCTGCAAGCGCAGTTCGGCGAAACCGTGGCCGAACTGGTCGACGGGGTCAGCAAACTGACCCAGATGAACTTCGAGACCAAGGCCGAAGCACAAGCCGAAAACTTCCAGAAAATGGCCATGGCCATGGCGCGCGACATTCGCGTGATCCTGGTCAAGCTCGCCGACCGCCTGCACAACATGCGCACGCTGGAAGTGCTGTCCGGCGAAAAACGCCGACGGATCGCCAAGGAAACCCTGGAAATCTATGCGCCCATCGCCAACCGGCTGGGCATGCACGCCATCCGCATAGAATTCGAAGACCTCGGCTTCAAGGCGATGCACCCGATGCGTTCCGCGCGAATCAACCAGGCGGTCAAACGCGCCCGGGGCAACCGCAAGGAAATCGTCAACAAGATCGAAGAGTCCCTCAGCCACTGCCTGGCCATCGATGGCATCCAGGGCGAGGTCAGCGGTCGTCAGAAACACCTCTACGGCATCTACAAGAAAATGCGTGGCAAGCGTCGGGCCTTCAACGAGATCATGGACGTCTACGCGTTCCGGATCATCGTCGACAAGGTCGATACCTGCTACCGCGTGCTGGGTGCTGTGCATAATTTGTACAAACCGTTGCCGGGGCGCTTCAAGGATTACATCGCGATTCCCAAGGCCAACGGTTATCAGTCGCTGCACACCACGCTGTTCGGCATGCACGGCGTTCCGATCGAGATCCAGATCCGCACCCGTGAAATGGAAGAGATGGCCAACAATGGCATCGCCGCCCATTGGCTGTACAAATCCAGCGGCGACGAGCAGCCAAAAGGCACTCACGCCCGTGCTCGCCAGTGGGTCAAAGGCGTGCTGGAAATGCAGCAACGCGCCGGCAACTCGCTGGAATTCATCGAGAGCGTGAAAATCGACCTGTTCCCGGACGAGGTCTACGTGTTCACGCCCAAAGGCCGGATCATGGAGCTGCCCAAAGGCTCCACGGCGGTCGACTTCGCTTACGCGGTGCACACCGACGTGGGCAACAGCTGCATTGCCTGCCGGATCAATCGCCGCCTCGCACCGCTGTCCGAACCGCTGCAAAGCGGCTCCACGGTCGAGATCGTCAGTGCTCCCGGCGCGCGGCCGAACCCGGCGTGGCTCAACTTCGTGGTCACCGGCAAGGCGCGGACCCACATCCGCCATGCGCTGAAACTGCAACGCCGCTCCGAGTCCATCAGCCTCGGCGAGCGCCTGCTGAACAAAGTGCTCAACGGTTTCGACAGCTCGCTGGAAAAAGTAGCAGCTGATCGCGTCAAGGCGATGCTCGCCGAATACCGTCTCGAACTGATCGAAGACTTGCTGGAAGACATCGGCCTGGGCAATCGCATGGCCTACGTGGTCGCCCGCCGCCTGCTCGGCGAAGGCGAACAGCTGCCAAGCCCGGAAGGCCCGCTGGCGATTCGCGGCACCGAAGGTCTGGTCCTCAGCTACGCCAAGTGCTGCACACCGATCCCGGGCGACCCGATTGTCGGTCACTTGTCCGCCGGCAAAGGCATGGTCGTGCACCTGGACAACTGCCGCAACATCAGCGAAATCCGTCACAACCCGGAAAAATGCATCCAGCTCTCGTGGGCCAAGGATGTCACCGGCGAATTCAACGTCGAGCTGCGCGTCGAACTGGAACACCAGCGCGGCCTGATCGCCCTACTGGCCAGCAGCGTCAACGCGGCCGACGGCAATATCGAGAAAATCAGCATGGACGAACGCGATGGTCGCATCAGCGTGGTCCAACTGGTGGTCAGCGTGCACGACCGTGTGCACCTGGCCCGCGTGATCAAGAAACTGCGCGCGTTGACCGGGGTGATTCGCATCACCCGCATGCGCGCTTAAGCCCACTATTACAAGGAGTCATTCATGACCAAGACTGTTATCACCAGCGACAAGGCCCCGGCTGCCATCGGTACTTACTCCCAGGCGATCAAGGCTGGCAACACCGTCTACATGTCGGGCCAGATTCCTCTGGACCCAAAAACCATGGAACTGGTTGAAGGCTTCGAAGCCCAGACTGTCCAGGTGTTCGAGAACCTCAAAGCCGTGGCCGAAGCCGCTGGCGGTTCGTTCAAGGACATCGTCAAACTGAACATCTTCCTCACCGACCTGAGCCACTTCGCCAAGGTCAACGAGATCATGGGCAAGTACTTCGATCAGCCCTACCCTGCCCGCGCCGCCATCGGCGTAGCTGCCCTGCCAAAGGGTTCGCAGGTTGAGATGGATGCCATTCTGGTCATCGAGTAATACATCCGGCGCAGCCTTTTCAAGGTTGCGTCGACTTCGTTTCTGAAAGGATTCCACCATGCGCCATGCGCTAGCTCTCTCGCTGGTCGCCCTACTCTTGGGCGGTTGTGCCAGCAACCCTGCCGACCGCGACATCAGCGGCACCTGGATCAATCAGGTGGCGATCGACGCTGCGTCCAAAGGCGGCCCCCTGCGTGAAGCGCTCCAGGCTTATGGCCCGAACCTGGAATGGGACGTCAACACCAAGGCCGCCCAGGCTCGCTACACCAATGGTTTTGAAAATGTCGAAGGCAAGCTGCTGGGCGAAGAGTCCGGCG
This sequence comes from Pseudomonas sp. LBUM1669, assembly GCF_059695705.1. Classification (NCBI taxonomy): domain Bacteria; kingdom Pseudomonadati; phylum Pseudomonadota; class Gammaproteobacteria; order Pseudomonadales; family Pseudomonadaceae; genus Pseudomonas; species Pseudomonas sp. LBUM1669. Next base: position 6,227,355 of record NZ_CP166784.1, read on the forward strand.
CCTGGAAAGTCGACTTTTATGGCAGCTCCGCCAGCGAGCTGAAGCGTGACGGCAAGCAACTGAGCCAGGCCGCCAGCGAAAACGAGCCGGAGCAGGTCTTTGACCGCGCGTTGATTCCGGTCCCGGATGGCGCACCGATTGGCGCGAGCTTCGAACGCGCGCTGTACACCGCCTATATGGGTGGAAGCTGGAAAATCGTCAACGGCCCGGGCGAAGGCAATTCCGTGCAATTCCAGGCCGATGGCCAGGTTGCCGGCCTGCCGGGTGCCGATCGATATGCCCTGTGCCTGGCGGGCGATTGCGCGTCGATGAGCGGCGGCAATGACAACATGTGGCTGCAAGTCAACGGCCAGGGCAATACCTGGATCTTTGCGCGCAAGGGCAAGGAGCTTGAGATTCTGCAGGCGGTGAACACGGCTCAGGCGGATGAAATGCCTCAGTTCACGCCGGGTGATCGCAAGTGGTTACTGGAAAAGCAGTAACCCGGCCCTGAAGGCCAACAAAAATCCAATTGTAGGAGCGAGGCTTGCCCGCGAAGGCGATGTAACAGCCAACATAAATGTTGGAAGTTATGACGCCTTCGCGGGCAAGCCTCGCTCCTACAATTTTTTTGGGCGTATGGAAATCAGCAGCGGCCTTCGAGAATGGCGGCGTAGCCTTCGCGATAGGTCGGGTACTTGGGCGCCCAGCCCAACGCCTTCGCCCGGGCATTGCTGCACTGCTTGCTGCCGGTGCGCCGCACGCTTGCGTCCTCCGCCCATTCCGTAACGCCCAGGTATTCACGCAACCAGCCGACCACTTCGGCCAGCGGCGCCGGCGCGTCATCCACGCCGATATAGACGTCATCCAGCGCCACCCCGCGCCGATCCGCTTCAAGCAAAAACGCCATCAAGCCCGCTGCGTCGTCGGCGTGAATGCGGTTGCCATAAAGCGGTGGGTCAACGGCCACGCGATAGCCGCGACGCACCTGAGTCAGCAGCCATTCGCGGCCGGGGCCGTAAATGCCGGTCAAGCGCACGATGCTCGCCGGGATGCCGCTCTGCAGCGCCACTTGCTCAGCCTCCAGCATCAATCGGCCCGAATAACCTTCGGCAATGGTCGGCGAAGTCTCGTCGACCCACTCGCCACCCTGCTGCCCATACACACTGCTGCTGGAAACAAACAGCAGGCGACTCGGCACCTGCCCATAGTCGTTCAGCCACTCCAGCACATGCTGCAAGCCCTGCACATAAGCCGCGCGATAACCGGCTTCATCGTGATCGGTGGCCGCTGCGCAATACACCACGTAATCCACTGCGCCAACCGGCCAGGTCTCCGGGCAGTCTTCATTGAACAAGTCGCCAGCGACGCCAATGACCCCATCGGGCAGGCGTGAAACGTCACGCCTCAGGCCATGAACTTCCCACCCGCAAGCCAACAATTGCGTGGCCAGACGACTGCCGACATCACCACAGCCGGCAATCAAAACAGAAGGCGCAGACATCAGAAAACTCCCATCAGAAAGGCACAGACTAGCGCCGGCAAAGGACGAGCGGCTAGCAATGAAGGAAAAAAAGATACTCTATTACTTTTGTTAACAAGAATTAATTGCAATAATGCCAGCCACTTTTGTTCTCGGCCTTACGAGGTCTGGAAGAACATTTACCCTATTTTCTCTCTCAGGTCCGGCCAGCATGACACGCAATCAATTCCCCGCTTCGCCAACCAAACGACCTCGCGCCTGGAGCGCAGTGGCCGCCCTGCTGCTCAGCCTGATGCTGGCGCCGACCGCCGCTTTCGCTGACGCACAAGCGCCCGCCACTCCGGCCGCCGCCACTGCTCCAGCCCCGGCGGATCATACCGCTCCCGCCGTTGCGCCAACCGCAACCGACCCGGCCCAGGCAATAGCCGCCCAAGACGTCCCTGAAGCCCTCGAAGCCGACAACACCCTGGGCATGGCCCACGACCTGTCGCCTTGGGGCATGTACAAGAACGCCGACATTATCGTGAAAATCGTGATGATCGGCCTGGCCATCGCCTCGATCATCACCTGGACCATCTGGATCGCCAAGGGCTTTGAGCTGATGGGCGCCAAGCGTCGTCTGCGCACCGAAATCGTCCACCTGAAAAAAGCCACCACCCTTAGAGAAGCCAGCGCGACCGCCACCCAGCAAGGCACCCTCGCCAACCTGCTGGTGCATGACGCCCTGGAAGAGATGCGTTTGTCGGTCAACAGCCGCGAGAAAGAAGGCATCAAGGAACGTGTTGCCTTCCGTCTCGAGCGCTTGGTTGCAGCCTGCGGTCGTAACATGAGCAGCGGCACCGGCGTGCTCGCCACCATCGGTTCCACCGCGCCGTTCGTGGGCCTGTTCGGCACCGTGTGGGGCATCATGAACAGCTTTATCGGCATCGCCAAAACCCAGACCACCAACCTCGCCGTCGTGGCGCCCGGCATCGCCGAAGCCCTGCTGGCCACCGCGCTGGGCCTGGTTGCGGCGATTCCTGCCGTGGTGATCTACAACGTCTTCGCTCGCTCCATCGCTGGCTACAAGGCTCAAGTGTCCGATGCCTCGGCTGAAGTCCTGCTGCTGGTCAGTCGTGACCTCGATCACCTGCCGACCACCGAGCGCTCCACGCAACCGCACATGGTCAAAGTAGGGTAATCAGCCATGGGCTTGCATTTGAAAGAAGGCGCAGACGACGATCTGGCCGAGAACCACGAAATCAACGTCACGCCGTTCATCGACGTGATGTTGGTGCTGTTGATCATCTTCATGGTGGCCGCTCCGCTGGCCACCGTGGACATCAAGGTCGACCTGCCGGCTTCCAGCGCCAAACCGGCGCCGCGGCCGGAGAAACCGGTGTTCCTCAGCGTCAAGGCTGACCAGCGCCTGTTCCTCGGTGAAGACGAAGTGAAGGCCGAAGCACTCGGCGCCACCCTCGACGCCAGGACCCAAGGCAAGAAAGACACGACGATCTTCTTCCAGGCCGATAAAGGCGTGGATTACGGCGACCTGATGAGCGTGATGGACAACCTGCGCTCCGCCGGTTACCTGAAGGTAGGTCTGGTCGGGCTCGAGACGGCAGTCAAGAAATGATCACGACGCGCCATAAGCTGACGCGTTATAGCGCGAGCCTGGCCGTGGTGCTGGGCGTCCATGCACTGGCCATTGCGCTGGCGCTGAACTGGACGTCGCGCCCACCGATCGAGCTGCCGCCGCAGGCGATGATGGTCGAGCTGGCGCCGGTCCCCGCCCCACCACCGCCGGCACCGCCGAAAGTCATAACGCCGCCACAGCCACCGGCTCCGGTGGAAGAACTGCCGATCCCGAAGCTGGCTGAAGTGCCGAAGGCCGAGATCGTTGTGCCGAAGCCGGTCAAACCCAAGCCCAAGCCGCAACCGCCCAAGCCTGTGGAGAAAAAGCCGGAGCCGCCGAAGGAGAAGCCGTCCGAGGAAAAGCCTAGCGACGCGCAACCGACCCAGGCACCGACGGAGAAATCCGCGCAACCGGCACCGGGTCCATCGCCGGCACAACAGGCTGCCAAGGCCAGCTGGGAAGGCACCCTGCTTGCGCACTTGGGCAAGTACAAAAAGTACCCGGTGAGCGCACAGAATCGGGGCAAGCAAGGCACCAACCGTCTGCGCTTCATCGTTGATGGCGAAGGTAATGTGTTGTCGTACGAACTGGTGGGCCGTTCAGGCACTGCCGATCTGGACCGCGCCACCCTGGAAATGATCCGCCTCGCCCAACCGCTGCCCAAGCCGCCGGCCGACATGCTGACCAACGGGACCATCGAAATCACGGCGCCGTTCCTCTACTCCCTGGAAAAACGCCGCCGCTAAACGCAACACAAAACCCCATGTGGGAGCGGGCTTGCTCGCGAAAGCGGTGTGACAGTCGCCATCAACTTTGACTGACACACCGTATTCGCGAGCAAGCCCGCTCCCACAGGGAGATACGTGCATAGCCATAAAGGCACCGAAAGGTGCCTTTTGCATATCCACCAGCGGCAAACCGGCATTACCCAGTGTCACTCAGCACACTCAGTCTGATAACGTGCGTCTATCGATTGCAGCCGGTATGCTTGGCTCGCAACTTCATGGACGCTTGCTATGACTCTCACAGAATTACGCTACATCGTTACCCTCGCCCAAGAGCAGCATTTCGGCCACGCGGCCGAGCGTTGCCATGTCAGCCAGCCGACCCTGTCGGTGGGCGTGAAAAAGCTTGAAGACGAACTCGGTGTGCTGATTTTCGAGCGCAGCAAGAGCGCCGTGCGCCTGACCCCGGTCGGCGAAGGCATCGTTGCCCAGGCGCAGAAAGTCCTGGAACAGGCCCAAGGCATTCGCGAACTGGCCCAGGCTGGCAAAAACCAGCTGACCGCTCCGCTGAAAGTCGGCGCGATCTACACCGTCGGCCCGTACCTGTTTCCGCACCTGATTCCGCAACTGCACCGGGTCGCCCCGCAGATGCCGTTGTACATCGAAGAAAACTTCACCCACGTGCTGCGCGACAAACTGCGCAACGGCGAGCTCGACGCGATCATCATCGCCCTGCCGTTCAACGAAGCCGACGTTCTGACCCTGCAGCTCTACGACGAGCCGTTCTACGTCCTGATGCCGGCCCAGCACCCGTGGACGCAAAAAGAATCCATCGACGCCGCCCTGCTCAACGACAAGAGCCTGCTGCTGCTCGGCGAAGGCCACTGCTTCCGCGATCAAGTGCTGGAAGCCTGCCCGACCCTGGCCAAAGGCAACGACGGCGCCAAGCACACCACGGTGGAATCCAGCTCCCTGGAAACCATCCGCCACATGGTTGCGTCCGGCCTCGGCATTTCGATCCTGCCGCTCTCGGCAGTGGACAGCCATCACTACGCCCCCGGCATCATCGAAGTGCGCCCACTGACGCCGCCGATACCGTTCCGTACCGTGGCCATCGCTTGGCGCGCGAGCTTCCCGCGTCCGAAAGCCATCGAGATCCTCGCTGACTCCATTCGCCTGTGCTCGGTGGCCAAGCCGCCGGTGCCGGTGGTTGCGGCGTAAGTTGCAGTCATGACCGAGTTGTCGCAAGTGTCGGTGACGGCACTCAAGGGTGTCGGTGAGGCCATGGCCGAGAAACTGGCCAAGGTCGGCCTGGAGAATCTTCAGGACGTGCTGTTCCACCTGCCGCTGCGCTATCAGGACCGCACGCGTGTGGTCCCGATCGGCCATTTGCGACCGGGTCAGGACGCTGTGATCGAAGGCACCGTCAGCGGCGCCGACGTGGTCATGGGTCGTCGCCGCAGCCTTGTTGTTCGAATTCAGGACGGCACCGGCGGGCTCAGCCTGCGCTTCTACCATTTCAGCAACGCGCAGAAAGAAGGCCTCAAACGCGGCACGCGGATTCGCTGCTACGGCGAAGCGCGGCCCGGTGCGTCCGGGCTGGAAATCTACCACCCGGAGTACCGCGCCATCACCGGTGACGAGCCACCGCCGGTGGATGAAACCCTGACCCCGGTCTACCCGCTCACCGAAGGCCTGACACAACAGCGTTTGCGCCAACTGTGCATGCAAACCCTGACGATGCTCGGCCCCACCAGCCTGCCCGACTGGCTGCCGACCGAACTCGCGCGCGACTACCAACTGGCGCCGCTGGCCGATGCGATCCGCTACCTGCATCACCCACCCGCCGATGCCGATGTCGACGAACTCGCCCTCGGTCATCACTGGGCGCAGCACCGTTTGGCCTTCGAAGAACTGCTGACTCATCAACTGTCCCAGCAACGCCTGCGCGAAAGCATGCGTTCCCTGCGCGCGCCGGCGATGCCGAAAGCCACGCGACTGCCAGCGCAATACCTGGCCAATCTCGGCTTCACGCCAACCGGCGCCCAGCAACGGGTCGGCAACGAAATCGCCTACGACCTCAGTCAGCATGAACCAATGCTGCGCCTGATCCAGGGCGACGTCGGCGCGGGCAAAACCGTGGTTGCTGCCCTCGCCGCACTTCAGGCGCTGGAGGCCGGTTATCAGGTCGCGCTGATGGCGCCCACCGAGATCCTCGCCGAACAGCACTTCATCACCTTCAAGCGCTGGCTCGAACCGATGGGCATCGAAGTCGCGTGGCTGGCCGGCAAGCTTAAAGGCAAAAACCGCGTGGCCGCGCTGGAACAAATCGCCAACGGCGCACCGATGGTGGTCGGCACGCACGCGCTGTTCCAGGACGAAGTGCAGTTCAAGAACCTCGCCCTGGCGATCATCGACGAACAGCACCGCTTCGGTGTGCAGCAGCGTTTGGCGCTACGGCAAAAAGGCGTCGGCGGGCGGATGTGCCCGCATCAGCTGATCATGACCGCCACACCGATTCCGCGGACGCTAGCCATGAGCGCCTACGCCGACCTCGACACCTCGATCCTCGACGAACTGCCGCCCGGCCGAACCCCGGTGAACACGGTATTGGTCACCGATACCCGACGCGTCGAAGTCATCGAGCGGGTGCGCGGCGCCTGTGCCGAAGGGCGTCAGGCCTATTGGGTGTGCACGCTGATTGAAGAGTCGGAAGAGCTGACCTGCCAGGCCGCCGAGACCACTTACGAAGACCTCACCGCAGCACTGGGCGAACTGAAAGTTGGCCTGATCCACGGCCGCATGAAGCCCGCCGAGAAAGCCGCCGTCATGGCCGAATTCAAGGCCGGCAACCTGCAACTGCTGGTCGCCACCACCGTGATCGAAGTCGGCGTCGATGTGCCAAACGCCAGCCTGATGATCATCGAAAACCCCGAGCGCCTTGGCCTCGCACAACTGCACCAATTGCGCGGCCGTGTCGGTCGAGGCAGCGCCGCCAGCCATTGCGTGCTGCTTTACCATCCGCCGCTGTCGCAGATCGGCCGCCAGCGCCTGGGCATCATGCGCGAAACCAACGACGGTTTTGTCATCGCCGAAAAAGACCTCGAGCTGCGCGGCCCCGGCGAAATGCTCGGCACGCGCCAGACCGGCCTGCTGCAATTCAAGGTCGCCGACCTGATGCGCGACGCCGATTTGCTGCCAGCCGTGCGCGATGCCGCCCAGGCCTTGCTGGAACGCTGGCCGGACCATGTCAGCCCGTTGCTTGACCGCTGGCTGCGCCATGGGCAGCAATACGGCCAAGTGTGAGCACCGTCGCAGTTTGTGGACGATGCTTTTAAACAAGCTGGTTATACTCCTGCAATTGTTTGAATACGGATACAGACCATGACTGAAGCTGCCCTCGCCCCGGAACCCCTGCACGCTCCGTCTGTTATTCGGCTGCTGCTGGGCAAGTTGGGCATTGCCTACCAAGAAGTGCTCGACCACCACGGCCTCAACGCCTCGCGCAAAGTGCAGGCCGTTCTGGTGGACGACGCGGTCGGCGCCTTGATGGTGCTGTTCCCGCAAAGCCAGTTGCTGGACCTCAACCGCCTCGCCGAACTGACCGGTCGCCGCCTCACCGCCGTGCCCACAGAACGCCTTGTGAAAATGCTTGGTAAGCACAACCTGAGTCTGCTGCCCGGCTTGCCGGCGCTGACCAGTTCGCCGTGCCTGTACGAAGAAAGCCTGCTGCGCGAACCGAAGTTGCTGATCAACTCGGGCGAGCCGGGCCTGCTGCTGGAAATCACCCGCGAAGATTTCAAGAGCATGCTGACCAAGGCCAGCGCCGCCAACTTCGGCGAGAACCTGACCACCATCCGCCCGAACCTCGACCGCCCCGACGATGACCGCCAGGAAATCACCCAGGCCGTCCAGGCGTTCACCGCGCGACGCATCCAGCAACGTCTGGAAGAGACCATCGAGATTCCGCCGCTGGCCGAGACCGCGCAGAAAATCATCAAGCTGCGCGTCGACCCCAACGCCACCATCGACGACATCACCGGCGTGGTCGAAACCGACCCGGCGCTGGCCGCCCAAGTCGTCAGCTGGGCCGCGTCGCCGTACTACGCCTCGCCGGGCAAAATTCGTTCAGTGGAAGACGCGATCGTGCGTGTCCTGGGTTTCGACCTGGTGATCAACCTCGCGTTGGGCCTGGCCCTAGGCAAAACCCTGAGCCTGCCCAAAGACCACCCGCAACACACCACGCCGTACTGGCAGCAATCGATCTACACCGCCGCCGTCATCGAAGGCCTGACCCGCGCCATGCCCCGCGCCCAGCGCCCGGAAGCCGGCCTGACCTACCTCGCCGGCCTGCTGCACAATTTCGGCTACTTGCTGCTGGCCCACGTGTTCCCGCCGCACTTCTCGCTGATCTGCCGCCACCTGGAAGTCAACCCGCACCTGTGCCACAGCTACATCGAGCAACACCTGCTTGGCATCAGCCGCGAACAGATTGGCTCGTGGTTGATGCGCTATTGGGACATGCCCGAAGAACTCGCCACCGCGTTGCGCTTCCAGCACGATCCGAGCTACGACGGCGACTATGCCGAGTATCCGAACCTGGTGTGTTTGGCAGTGCGATTGCTGCGTGGACGCGGGATTGGCTCCGGCCCCGACGAGGACATCCCGGACGCATTGCTGGAACGCGTAGGCCTGACTAGCGACAAGGCCAACGACGTCGTCAGCAAAGTGCTTGAGGCTGAAGTGCTGCTGCGCGAACTGGCTTCGCAATTCAGCCAGGCCTAAAGCACTACGGGCAAGCCCACTCCCACAGGATTCACGCAATCCCTGTAGGAGCGAGGCTTGCCCGCGAAGAATCCACCTCGGTATCTCTGAATCACCACACCTCTGTGGCGAGGGAGCTTGCTCCCGCTCGACTGCGCAGCAGTCGCAACCCAGCCAACGCAGTGTGTCAGATACAACCGAGGTCTCAGACTGTAGGGCCGCTTCGCAGCCCAGCGGGAGCAAGCTCCCTCGCCACAGGGTTAATCATCGACCTCAAGCCTTGGCTTTAGCCTTCGCCTTGCGCGGCTTCAAATACTTGGTCAACCCCTGAAACCAGATCACCAGCGCCGGGTTGCCCTTGATCTGAATCGACTTGTCCTGAATCCCCGTCATAAACGCCAGCTGCTTGTTCTTCGCCTGCATCGTGGCAAAGCCATACGCCGCATCTTTAAAGGCAATCGCAAACGCCGGCTCGGCATACACGCCCGACTTGCTGGTAATGCGCTGATCCTTCACAAAGAAATGCCGCGCCACTTTCCCGTCCAGGGTCTGTAGCTGGAACACCAATTCCTTGTCACCCAACTGCTGCTGAAACGCAGGATTCGTCCGACTGGCCTTACCCATCAACAAACCCAGCATCCACAGAAGAAAACGAAATTTCATGCGCACAGCCTCAAGAGAAAAGTGAACGGCCGGCGCAGTGTAGCGGCTTCAAGCGAGAACGCCACTGTTGTGCAGCGATAGAAGAAGATGCCGTAGTTTTTGACGCTGATGACTACCAAGTCATTGACGAGACGAGGGTGTTTAAAAGCGTGAAGATTTTGATCTTTCTACGCTCGACTCCCTCGGATATTTCCTTCAATACGTGGTGCTGTTCGTGAACTAGGCAGCCTTGGGCTTCACCGATAGGCTTTGTTCGTCACCGCAAAATCGGTGACACGGACGTGCAAGTCCGGGATCGGCACACAATCGGTTATGGCTATTCATCGAGCGTTTTCTTATGCTCGCGAATTGTTATGGCGGCTGTGTGTGGGAGGCCTTCGGGTCTGCCGGTTTGCCGATTCCGGTCTTGCACACCTATACACAGCTGCCACCACATTCGAAGCGCAAGCGAAACGGTGATTAGCTCCTAATATCGGTACTACTCATATGATCAAGCCAACACCCAATCCACCAGAAAACGAAGCCACCTCCCCCTACGAATCCCTCGATTCGAAGAAACTCCACGAAGCCGCCGAACGCGCCCTCGACCACCATTTCGCCCCACCACCCGGCGACAAACCCAAGCCTCGAAAAGGCAACCTCTTCGCCGTCTCCCCCGATATCGACACCGAAGCCCTTCTGGCCAACGCCTCGGAAGACCTGCTGTCCATCAGCGCCATCGCCGCCAACCTGGCCGACGACGTGGACGGTGCACGGCGTTCCTTAGCCTTGGCGCTAAGCAGATTGGCGGATGGGGTCCGGTTGTTGGTGGAGCGAGCTCTGGATCATATTGATTCACCGAATCCGGCGGAGCATCGGGCCAACGCTAAATAGCAAACTGGGGGGATGGGTTCAGCCTAAAAAACCCATCCCTTCCCCGCTCTACGGACGACTGTCTTTCGGGCAGAAAACAGCGACTACTCCGCTTAACAGACTCAAGACAAAGAACACCCACGCCACGGTGAAGGCAACATCAAGGCCGCTGGATATACTTCCGCTGCCGGTCGCTCCGGCAGCGATCCCCCCGAGCCCCAGCACTGCACTGAATATCGAAAGGGCTAACAACACAGCCGCCAAAATCCCCAAGGTCTTACGCATTACAGTGCTCCTTCATTCGTCGAGTCCTTCATGGACATGCTTAAGTCGAAAACCTGTTCACCGCGAATTTGAGCGGGATGCTTTTCTCTGACAAAGAGTCTCTCATTTTGTCGCAGGATTAGTAGTCGTCATCACGTCCCGTGGGTTTCCAGTTGATGTTTTTATCAGCGTGATAGCCCTGAACAGGGTGTGGCGGCAGTGGATAATCTTTCGCTAAATCAGGAAATCGTAGATCTGGATTTTTGTATAGCTGACTAGAGATATTGCTATAAGCTTTCGCTACTTTTTGGTTTTTCGCGTAGCCAAATTCGCCATCCGTAAAAGTATTTTCAATCAGCAACGCGCTTTTTTTCATACCGAGAGAAGCGGCGAGCTGATAGTAATGCATGGCAACAGGGTAGTTTCTATCAACTATTTTGTAATAGGCAGCAAGCTCGTAACTTGCCTCCGCATCATCCTGATGTGCAGCACATCGCAGATAAGACTCACCAAACTTAAATTTCTTTAGTTCGTATATGTATATACTGCCCAGCCTATTTTGCGCTAGCGGACTACCCATATCCCCAGCTTTGAGCAAGAACATCATGGCGTCTTTATCAGACTGCACCACTCCAACGCCACGCTGAGTCATAACACCCATATCGTAATAGCCCAATGGCGCCTGTAACCTCACCATTTGCATATATAAGTCGATAGCTTTATTTGTATCCTTTACAACCCCGTCGCCACGCAAATAAAGCTCGGCGAGATTGTGCATCGCCTTCCAATGATTTTTTTCTGCCGCTTGCTGATAAAACCGTGCGACTTCCGTCCAGTTTGCGGGGCGCTCTTCACTCATAGAGCGTCCCTGTTGAAACCAGTGTTCTGCCTGTTGATTCAATGGTGGAGCAGTATCCTGCTCATGGACACACTTGAATTCGTCGTCCACAACACGTCCACTGGCACTTAATAAGCCCGCAGCTAGCAATGCTTTAATAATCATCATTACGCCCAGCCGGTTTCCAGTTGATATCTTTATCGCCGTGATAGCCTTGAACCGGATTTGGAGGTAATGGGTGGCTTCTCGCTAGGCTTGGAAAACGAAGTTCCGGATTATTCGACAGCTGGTTTGATATTTCATAATAAGCATCTTCAACTTTCTTATTTTTCTGGTAAGAAAACAGTCCATCCCGAAATACACTTTCGATTTGCATAGCATCTTTTCGCTCACCTAAGGCAGCAGCCTTTTGATAATAATGCAATGCAACAGGATAATTTCTATCAGCTATTTTGTAGTATGCGGCCAATTCATAATTTGCTTTCGCATCATCTTGATTCGCCGCACAGCGCAAATAAGACACCCCTAGTCGATATTTCTTCAGGTCGTAAATATAAATATTTCCCAGCCTGATCTGTGCGAGCGGGCTCCCCATATCCCCAGCCTTAAGCAAAAACATCATGGCGTCTTTTTCGGACTGTACTACTCCAACACCACGTTGGGTCATCACACTCATATCGTAATAGCCCAAGGGCACTTGTAACTTCACCATCTCCATATATAGGTCGATAGACTTATTTGTATCCTTATCAACCCCGTCGCCAAGCAAATAAAGCTCGGCAAGATTGTGCATAGCCTTCCAGTGATTTTTTTCTGCCGCTTGTTGATAGAACCGAGCGACTTCCGTCCAATTTGCAGGGCGCTCTTTACTGAGAGACCGTCCCTGTTGAAACCACTGCTCCGCCTGTTGATTCAAAGACGGAGCAGTATCCTGTTCATGGACACACTTGAATTCGTCGGCGACAACAAATCCACTGGCACTTAATAAGGCCGCAGCTAGCAATGCTTTAATAATCGTCATTACGCCCAGCCGGTTTCCAGTTGATATCTTTATCACCGTGATAGCCCTGAACAGGGTGTGGCGGAAGTGGATAATCTTTGGCGAGATTTGGAAACAACAGTTCGGGGTTACTATAAAGCTTGCTAGACACCGCACTGTAATTGCTAGCTAGCCTTTCATCTTTCTTATATCCGAACTTTCCAAAATTAAAAGTATTTTCAATTGCCAAGAACCCTTTCGCATATCCTAATGCAGCCGCACGCTGGTAGAAATGCATGGCGACTGGATAGTTTCTATCAGTGACTTCGTAATACTCAGCCAGCTCATAGTTAGCCTTCGCATCATTTTGATGAGCTGCACAGCGCAAATATGCTGCGCCCAAACTAACTTTTTTCAGCTTATAAATATATGTATTCCCCAACACAGTCTGAGCCAATGGGCTTCCCATGTCGCCTGCCTTTAGCAGAAATAGCATGGCATCTTTATTGGACTGCACAACGCCTACACCTCGCTGGGTCATCAAACTCATGTCGTAATAACCCAAGGGCACATTCAACTTCACCATCTCCATGTATAGGTCGATAGCTTTATTTGTATCCTTGACTACCCCGTCGGCACGCAAATAAAGCTCGGCGAGGTTGTGCATAGCCTTCCAATGATTTTTTTCTACCGCTTGTTGATAGAACCGAGCGACTTCCGTCCAGTTTGCAGGGCGCTCTTTACTGATAGAACGTCCCTGATGAAACCACTGCTCCGCCTGTCGATTCAAAGGCGGAGCAGTATCTTGTTCATGGACACACTTGAATTCGTGAGCCAGCACAAGTCCATTGGCAGATAATAAGCCAGCCGCCAGCCATGCTTTAATAATCGTCATCACGTCCAGTAGGTTTCCAATTGATATCTTTATCACCGTGATAACCCTGAACCGGATTTGGAGGAAGAGGAATATCTTTGGCTAGATTAGGAAGACGAAGTTCTGGATTTTTTGATAATTGGCTCGACACTTCGTAGTACGCCTTGGCTAGCCTCTCATCCTTTTTATAAGAAAACTTACCTTCACGAAATGTATCCTTGATTTCCATTGCGCCTTTACGTTCCCCCAAGGAAGCAGCGCTTTGATAGTAATGCATTGCCACGGGATAGTTCCTATCCACCACCTCATAATAGCCACCCAGCTCATAATTTGCTTCTGCGTCGCCCTGATGCGCAGCGCAGCGTAAATAAGACTCACCTAGTTTGTATTTTTTCAGATCATATATATATATGTTCCCCAGCCTAAGTTGGGCCAGAGGGCTGCCTAGATCTCCTGCCTTTAACAAGAACATCATCGCATTTTTATCCGATTGGACCAGCCCCACTCCTCGCTGAGTCATCACACTCATATCGTAATAACCAAGAGGAACCTCCAACTTAACCATTAGCATATATAGATCAATTGCTTTATTTGTATCCTTTTCAACACCATCACCTCGCAAATATAAATCTGCAAGATTATGCATAGCCTTCCAGTGATTTTTTTCTACAGCACGCTGGTATAGACTCGCCACTTCAACCCAATCAGGCAGCCGCTCTTTACTGATCTCTCGAGCTTGTTTAAACCATTGATCTGCTTGTTGATCCAGAGGCGGCGCAGTATCTGCCTCATGGGTACATTTGAATTCATCAGCCACGGCTGCACCTCCAGTAAAAAAGAATAAAAATGCGAATATTGAGTTAATCAACCGCTTTTGCATAAGGCGTCACCAAATCCCAAAATCTAACAAGGTGCCCCTTAAGAGGCAGGTTTTGTTTCTGATTCCTCCAGTTCCTTTTTACCGCGCGCTCCCAGTTATCAAAGTCATCTTTAATATTATCGCTTGGAGTACTACCTTCCGCGCTAACCGCCATCCCCGAATGCATCACCCACAACCGATCTCTCCAAGTCCGCGTCGTTTTCGGGCTAGGCATGGCGATGTTCAATTCAGAGTCAGTCTGCAAGCTGCGTAAATTTATATTCGCCGAACCCAAGGTGAAAAACAGGTCATCAACCAGCAGCAATTTGCTGTGCACATAAATCGACTTGTATTGCGCCGTGCCTTGTTCAGGGCCGAGGTGCTCTTCGATGGCCTTATCCGTTTGCCGCTCTGCGCTGGTTTTCGTGGCTATCGGAGCTCCACTGTCCTTGCTGCTGACCAAGGTGGCAACGATGATTTTTAGCCCCTTGGGCGGGATGAGTTCAGGTTCCAGTTCTCTCGCCGCAGCCTGGTTGTAGTGCTTGTTGGGGTCCGTTTCGATCAAGTCGTCGGCGCGGCTGGAGTCGATGTTCTCCTTGGCCATTTTCGCGTGTACGGCGGCAAGGTCCCGATCGCGCTGAGGCGAGCTGGGTTGGGCCTTCAGTTCACGTTCGCGGAGGGCGAGCTGGCGCTGGTCGTATTTGAGATCGCGGTGGGCCAAGGGCATCAGCTCTCCCTGCCCGAGGGTATCCAGCGTCTCGTGAGTGGTGCTTGAGAAGTGCCCGCTTTCCGGGTTGTTGGTCACCACAAACAGGTACAGGTCTTGAAGCTTGCCTGCGGCGGTGTAGTCGGCCGCGGTTTTTTTCAGGCGTTCGGCCAAAGGTTTGTAGCGGAAATACTGGTTCTCGATGTAGGCGTACTGGTGCACGTTGCCCAGTGCCTTTTCATACACTTCGAGAATGGTGGTTTCCGGTCCTTCTTCTGGCTGGGTTCTGCAGATTTGCGCAGGTTCACCGCCATTGCAGATGAGGCTCAATGGCTTGACCACTTTTCGCTGGTCGATCAAGGAGCCGCTGAAGGCACGTTTTATCCAATTGGTGCCCTTGTCCCAGGCATTGCAAAAGTTGTGGTTGAGGTCGAACAGCACCGGGCCACGCACATGCAGGGAGAGGTCTTGCCAGGGGCCGAAGCCTTGGTCGCGCTTGCCGTTCTGGTCGTCGAAGGCATGCTCGGTGGTGTCCCAATAGTTGCGCTGCAGGTTGTGCCCCATAACGAAGCCTTCGGCCGTTTGCGGGTCCATGTAGTCGATCACCAGGGTTTTCTGGTGATGGCTGGGAAACAGGCCGAGTGCGAGCATCTGGATAAAAGGCACATCCGGGGACTCGTTTTTCATCAAGCGCCACAGAATGGCAAGACGCCCGTAATGGACCCGCAAGCCGTTTTCGTCGTCGTAGGTCAGTTCGCCCGCCCAGTTGAAGTCCCGCGTGCGAAATTCGATATTGCGTGCCTCACTGCTGTGCACCCAACGGTGCCAGTCACGCGTTTTGATCTGCTCGTTCGGATCTTGCACTGTTCCGCCCGAATCACTGCCCTTGGTGTAGCCACTGTCCAGCGCATCCAGGTCGATCTGGATCTTGATCAACCTGTCACGCGAAGCGCGCCTGCCACTTTCGTCGCTGGGTGAAAGCTTGGCCAGCTTTGCTTGCTCTTCCTGCTGCTTTTGCAGGAGTTTCTGGCGTTTGGCGTCTCGCCCGCTGGTGTCCGCAGGCTGGCCTTGGGTCATACCCGAGCCCATCGACGTTCCGCCAGAACCGTTCCAGCCTTCACCGATGACCGAGTTTTCCCCGAGCTGGGCCAGTCGGTTGTTCCAAATCAGCACTCGCACTTCCACGCCCTGATCAGCCTTTTTCTTGAGCAGCTCGCCCAGGCTGAGGCTATCGGCCGAGCCACGATTGAGGCGCAGGCCCGGGTCAAACCCCCAGCTGATGAGGTCGATGCTGCGCTTGGCCTTCTGTATGCACTCATACACTTTGCCGAACGCTTCTTCGCCACACACCAGCGGGGTAACGATGTTGCCCGCCGGGCGTGGCGGGCTCAGCGGATTGTTTTTGTGCGCGAACCAGTCGGCACTCAGGGTCGCGGTGCTTTCTGCAACCGAAAGCGATAATTTTTGGTCGAGGTAGGTCATTCAAGTAACTCCTTTTACGCCTTCGGCTCGCTTTGATCCGCCCACAGATGGCGAAACACGTCGCTGATGTTCGCAGCTTCCAGCGACGCCGCTCCCTCAGGAAAATCGCGGTAGCCTTCACGCCCCAGCCGTTCAGTGCGGTGGCGCGTCTGGTCAGTAGACTCTTCACTCATGTCCATGCTGAAACGATGGCCGTTGATGGTTTCCACGAGATAGTTGCGGGTACCGGGAATGTGCTGGAACACCACGTTGCCCTGCTCATCACTGAAGCCTTTGCTGATCGGCGCGCCATCCGCGTAGAGCTGATAGGGCTCATCGGCATAACCGGGCATGTTCGGCAACGGCGCAATGCGTAGGCGTAGCTGTCCGGGAGGCGTTTCCTTCAATGGATTGGCCAACGCCTGATCCATCAAACTCCCCGCCTTGTCTTTATCCGCTGCTCCCGGCAGCACCGGTGGCTTGATGCCAATCCCGGTGCCCGAGCCCGCCGAACCACCCGCATTAATCTTGATAACCGGCCCAACCACAGTCACCCCACCGGCATCCAGCTTGATAAAGCTGCCACCGCCCAAAATGGTCAGCTCGGTGCCAGCCTCGATAACAATCTTCGCCCCAGCCTTCAGATGAATCTCTTTCCCAACGCTAGTCAGCTGCGCAGTCCCCAGCTTCACATGCTGGTTCTGCCCAATCGTCAGGTGATCATCGAGCCGCGTTTCAACCTTGCGATCCGCAATCGTCGTGCGATGCTCTTCAGCCTTCAGCTCGGTGTAGGTGTTCTTGACCACCGTATCGTGGCGTTCGTTACCCACGCGAATCTTCTGGTCGTGCTCAATGTTTTCATCCCAATCCCGCTGGGCATGAATGAAGATCTGCTCCGCGCCTTTCTTGTCTTCAATGCGCAGTTCATTGAACCCACCGCCCCCTGGAGAGCTGAGGGTTTTGAACACGGTGCGAGTCTTGTTCGCCGGTAACTCGTAGGGAACCTGGTTTTCCTTGTGATACAGGCACCCGGTCACCAACGGCTGATCAGGATCGCCTTCAAGGAAAGTGACCAGCACTTCCATGTCGATGCGTGGAATGACGATTGCGCCATACCGATCCCCGGCCCAGCTCGACGAAACGCGCATCCAGCAGCTGGTTTTGTCATCCGCCAACCCTTCGCGGTCCCAGTGGAATTGCACTTTGATGCGGCCGTATTGGTCGCAGTGAATCTCTTCGCCTTTGGGGCCGGTGACCATGGCGGTCTGGCTGCCGAGGACGCGGGGTTTCGGGTGTTCCAGAGCCGGGCGGTAGAACACGGTCCACGGGGTGGCGAGGAAGCGGTTGCGGTAGCCCTGGTGGAAGTCGTCTTTGTTGTCGGTGGTGTCGCTGGTCACGGACTCTTCGAGGACTTGCGGTTGTTTGCCGTCGTGGACGATTTCGGTGAGCAGCCAGAGGTCGTTCCACTCGGTGCGCGGGTGGTCGGACATTTCCAGGAAGTGGCCGCTGACCAGGGTGGTCTGATCGCTTTTGCCTTCGGCTTGCTGGTAGTCGGCGCGGTGGCGTTCGAGGGCGCGTTGGCTGAGGAATTTGCCGCGCGCGCGGTCGAGGAAGCGGCCGGGGTAGTCGTAGTCTTCGAGGTCCGGTTCGGTGCTTTCGCCGTCGGGTTTGTAGGCGGCTTCAAGTTGCAGGCGCGGCTTTTCGAAGTCGTAGTCGCGGCGGGTGACGCGGCCGGTGCGGGTTTCGAGGCGCAGTTTGAAGCCTTTGATGACGGGCTCGTCGGCGACCATGCCGCTGCCTTGCACGTAGGCCGTTGGCTGGCCGAGTTTGGGGAACACGGTCTGGTCGTCACCGAAGACCAGCAGATGACCTTTTTCGCTGTGCTGGAAGTGGTAGTGAATGCCTTCCTCTTCGCACAGGCGCTGGACGAAGTGCAGGTCGGTTTCGTCGTATTGCACGCAGTAGTCGCGGTCAGGGCAGGGTTGGCTGAGCTGGAAGCGGTAGGCGTTGCCCTTGATGCCGTGTTCGTCGAGGATCAGCGCGATGATTTTCGGCGCGGACATCTGCTGGTAGATGCGCTGGTTGGTGCGGTGATGCAGGTATTGCAGTTGCGGCACCAGGGAGATTTTGTAGCGGGTCAGTCGCTTGCCGGCGTCACCTTGGGCGACGCGGTAGATCTGGCCGTGAATGCCGGAGCCTTGCGGATCGAACGCCAGGAACGCCTGTTTGTGCAGGAGTTTTTCCAGGTCCAGATCGGGGTTTTCGCTGACCAGTTCGAGGTCGAAGCGATACGGCTGGCTGATGCCTTCGGTGCCGGTGAACGACAGCACTTGCAGGTCGTCGACGTAGTCTTCGACGGTCAGGCTGAAGTGGGTTTCGTTAGCTGAGTTGAACATTGCTTGCTCCCTGTTCGGTGGTCATCCGTTACGTCGACAGGTCGTCGCTGTCAGACCGATCTATTACATGCCGCAACTATTTAAACGGAATCACGGCCTTTTGATTTTGCCCCTACAGGGATGTCATGTTTATCGGACATTTCCTGCAAGACGTGGGGCTGTTCATGAACTATTCGCCCCTCACTTTCACCGCTAACCTTTACTTGTCATCGCAAAAAACGGTGACACGGACGTGCAAGTCCGGGTAAAAGACGACGCACAACGTCATTGGTCGCTGGTCGAGCAGAGTCCTGCTCGTGGCACCTGTTTTATGGCGGCTGTGCGTGGGAGATCTTTCTTTCGAGAGCGATCTGCCGGGGTCCGTCTGCCCGGTCTTGCACACCTGCGCACAGTTGCCACCATATTCGCGTGCAAGCGAACGGTGGTGGCTCCCAAAATACAGATGGAGATACATACATGTTCAAGGTCACGCCCAACCCGCCAGACAAATCTGGCACCTCTACTGAAGAATTCCTCGACACCGAAAAACTCAATAAAGAAGCTGTTGACCGCGCTTTCGCCCATTACTTCCCCCCGGCCAACGAAAAACCAGCCAAACGTCGTAAAGGCAATCTCTTCACCGTCTCCCCCGATATCGACACTGAAGCTCTGTTGGCCAACGCCTCCGAAGACCTGCTGTCCATAAGCGCTATCGCCGCCGATCTGGCGGACGATGTGGAAGGCACTCGGCGATCCGTAGCCTTGGCGCTGAGCAGGATGGCGGATGGAGTACAACTTTTGGTGGAACGAGCTTTGGACCGTCTGGATGAGTTAGAGATGAAAGTGCAACAAGTTAAAACATAAGAGAAGTAAGGGGATGGATTTACTTTCGAAATAAATCCATCCTCTTATCTCACCTATCTGACTTGCTCCATAATCGGCGCTTTGTAGCTTTCATCTATCTTCACCCCAGCGGCTCGAGCTCGATCTTCTGTTTCCGAACGCCGTTGGAGGAGCTGTTGCAAATGAGCTGGAAATAACTCTTTCCATCTAGGTCGAACTGCCTCCTCGAAGTCCGTCCTCCAGAAATTATCCAGAGACTTGAACTCGATTTTTACAAGGTATACACCTGTCCGGGATGGATCAGTGGCGGAATTTCTTCTTTGTACTTTGACATGGCTAATGTAGTGACCACTGTACAAATACCAATCATAAAACCCATCACCTGCCAGCCAGTCGTCCAAACTCATTTCGTGATCAGGATCAAACAACGGATGGCTTAATGGCGTTCCGCCAAAAACATCATCCTTCCAGTCAAATTTATTTAACTCCGAGCTGGAAATGCGAGGATCGGAAGAAAAATAATATTTCCTCCAACCGCCGGCTTTGAGGTCAGATATCAATTTGTATACAAGCTTCTTATTTTCTTCATGAGAACTATTATCTGGCAATCCTCGGAGAGTCATCACAACCTCTTCAACATCCTGAGTTACATCGCCATCTACGACAACATTAAGACCTATCACTTGTTTTATTTCGAGAGTACTGTCTGGCTGAGTGACGGTTACGTTCATCAACGCTTGATCCTTACCTCCGCGCCTAATTTCATACCAGCACATGTTTACCGCATCCAAGCAATCGGAGGTGAATTCTAATGGGCCTTTCTTCAATAGGGTCTCGACAGGGCTACCCAATTCGACACTCATGTTAACTGCTTCATTTTTCATTTCATTGGCACCTTCATTTTTGGCGCTATCGCATCCAGCGAGACAGAGGAACGGTAAGATCCAATACCACTTCACGGTTTGTTTCTCCATCCAGATATCTCAGTAATCATTCTTTCCATGTATTCTTTTCTATTTATCATGAGCCCATGATATTTATCGGCGATTTGTTGAATAAATTCCATCCGATTCTGAGCGTTATATAAATCACCTTCATACATCTGCTCTCTCAGTTCTGGCTCTTTTACGTCGCAAGCTGTTGAAAATGCAGCTGACCGCAAAGGCACAAGCGGCATCCCTTCTGATTTTTTCTGGACATCAAGAATTGCTTTAAACACTGGATCTTCATATATAAGTGGTTGCAGTATATTTAGCTGCTCATGATTTGCCGTCGCAATGAGCGATTTATACTGAAGATCCTGCCTCTCTTTTCCCGGCGCCTTCCCCTCAACTTTTTTGATAGTTGAAAAGGCATCAGTTACTTCCTGCTTTATTTTAAAATTATCAATGACACCCAAAGACTCCTGAGCCCATGGCAGAATTTTCAAACCTGTTTTTATTATCTCTTCAAACTTTTCACTATTACGACCTCCCGAACAACCTTCAAATTTGTTTGGGTACTTACTATAAAACCAATGCCAGCAAAAAATATCTTGAAACAACCAAAAATTACCTTTACCTAGACCATTCTTCCCAATATCAATCACGGGTTTACCAATAGGCATCGCAGCGGTAGCAATCTTTGTAAAATCTAGACCGCACATGACTTGCTTGCTTGCAAATGCAGCCAATCCCATCCAATAAAACCGCCCCTTAAATTCCTTCTTGCCGCCATCTTCTTCTTCCAAATAGAAAGAAGCATATACACCGGCAATACGGGCAGCACGGGTACTAAAGTCACCGACAAGCATCCATTTTGACTCACCGAACAGGTAGTACTCCTTCCTGTAGGTACTCAACCGTTTTATTGCGTGAAATTGCGCAAGAGACCACAAATGCGCGCACGTCGCCTCGATCTGTCGCGGGGGATCATTTTTGGCCTTGTTAATTTCAACTTTTGCCAAAGGGGTGGGTGCACTACTCATTTTTTTCGACTCCGTTCGTAATCATCTGCCCCATCAGGAACACCAAAGCTGTCCCATACAAGGTGGACGTCGGCAGTTTGTACTGAATCCGCTTTTACCTGAGGGGAGTGGCCATCAGCATCGCTGCGAAACCTCAACGGGGAAGCCGTGTTAGGCAAAATAAATGCGGCAGTAAGCCCCTCAACTGGATCACCAGAACTCGTTACGAATTGAATTTTTTCGTAATAGCTTTTAATCGCCTCATTCTTCAGCACACTGCCCGCCCGATCCTGATCAGCAATCATCGGCAGTCCGGGAACCAGAATCCCAATACCCGTTCCGCTTCCCGCCGCCCCCCCAGCGTTGATCTTCACAACTGGCCCCACCACGGTCACACCGCCAGCATCCAGCTTGATGAAGCTTCCTCCCGCTTTAACCGTAAGTTCCATCCCCGCCTCAATCACCATTTTGTCGCCGGATTTGAGGTGGATCTCTTTCCCCGCATAGGTCAACTGAGCTGTGCCGAGTTTGACGTGTTGATTTTGCCCCACAGACAGGTGGTCGTCGGCTTTCACTTCAACCTTACGATCAGCAATTGTGGTGCGATGCTCTTCAGCCTTGAGCTCGGTGTAGGTGTTCTTGACCACCGTATCGTGGCGTTCGTTACCCACGCGAATCTTCTGGTCATGCTCAATGTTTTCATCCCAATCCCGCTGGGCATGAATGAAGATCTGCTCTGCACCCTTCTTGTCTTCAATCCTCAGTTCATTGAACCCACCGCCCCCCGGTGAGCTGAGGGTTTTGAACACGGTGCGAGTCTTGTTGGCCGGCAATTCGTAGGGAACCTGGTTTTCCTTGTGATACAGGCAACCGGTCACCAGTGGCTGATCGGGGTCGCCCTCGAGGAAGGTGACGAGCACTTCCATCCCAATGCGCGGGATGACGATGGCGCCGTAGCGGTCGCCGGCCCAAGAGCTGGAGACGCGCATCCAGCAGCTGGTTTTGTCATCCGCCAACCCTTCGCGGTCCCAGTGGAATTGCACTTTGATGCGGCCGTACTGATCGCAGTGAATCTCTTCGCCTTTGGGGCCGGTGACCATGGCGGTCTGGCTGCCGAGGACGCGGGGTTTCGGGTGTTCCAGAGCCGGGCGGTAGAACACGGTCCACGGGGTGGCGAGGAAGCGGTTGCGGTAGCCCTGGTGGAAGTCGTCTTTGTTGTCGGTGGTGTCGCTGGTCACGGACTCTTCGAGGACTTGCGGTTGTTTGCCTTCGTGGACGATTTCGGTGAGCAGCCAGAGGTCGTTCCACTCGGTGCGCGGGTGGTCGGACATTTCCAGGAAGTGGCCGCTGACCAGGGTGGTCTGATCGCTTTTGCCTTCGGCTTGCTGGTAGTCGGCGCGGTGGCGCTCGAGGGCGCGTTGGCTGAGGAATTTGCCGCGCGCGCGGTCGAGGAAGCGGCCGGGGTAGTCGTAATCTTCCAGATCCGGTTCGGTGCTTTCGCCGTCAGGCTTGTAGGCGGCTTCGAGTTGCAGGCGTGGTTTTTCGAAGTCGTAGTCGCGGCGGGTGACGCGGCCGGTGCGGGTTTCCAGGCGCAGTTTGAAGCCTTTGATGACGGGCTCGTCGGCGACCATGCCGCTGCCTTGGACGTAGGCGGTGGGCTGGCCGAGTTTTGGAAACACTGTCTGGTCATCGCCGAACACCAGCAGATGGCCTTTCTCGCTGTGCTGGAAGTGGTAGTGAATGCCTTCCTCTTCGCACAGGCGCTGGACGAAGTGCAGGTCGGTTTCGTCGTATTGCACGCAGTAGTCGCGGTCCGGGCAGGGTTGGCTGAGCTGGAAGCGGTAGGCGTTGCCCTTGATGCCGTGTTCGTCGAGGATCAGCGCGATGATTTTCGGCGCGGACATCTGCTGGTAGATGCGCTGGTTGGTGCGGTGATGCAGGTATTGCAGTTGCGGCACCAGGGAGATTTTGTAGCGGGTCAGTCGCTTGCCGGCGTCACCTTGGGCGACGCGGTAGATCTGGCCGTGAATGCCGGAGCCTTGCGGATCGAACGCCAGGAACGCCTGTTTGTGCAGGAGTTTTTCCAGGTCCAGATCGGGGTTTTCGCTGACCAGTTCGAGGTCGAAGCGATACGGCTGGCTGATGCCTTCGGTGCCGGTGAACGACAGCACTTGCAGGTCGCCCACGTAGTCTTCGACGGTCAGGCTGAAATGCGTTTCGTTAGACGGGTTGAACATTGCTTGCTCCCTGTTCGGTAGTCATCCGTTACGCCCGCAGTCGCAGGCGCTGCAGCAAAGACGAAGTGGCGCCCATGGCGTCACGCAGTTGGGCGGCGGTGATGGTGCGCTTGGCCGCATCGAAAGCCAGCGCCGTTCGCAGGGCTGGCCAGCAGTGTTTCGGTAGATTGCGCGGTGCGTGCAGCTCGCGGTCGAGGTGCGCGTCGCGGGCTTCGACTGAAGACAAGCGACGGAACGGGTGTTTGCCGCCCGCCAGTTCGTAGAGCACGCAGGCCACGCCGTACACGTCGGCACTGGCCGACAGCGGTTGGCCTTCGAGCAGCTCCGGTGCGGCGTAGCCCGGGGTCCAGGCGTTGAAGCGGTCGCGGCTCAGGTGTGGCAGGCCGGGCAGGATGCCCTCTTCGGCTTGACCGAGACCGAAGTCGAACAGGCGCACGCCTTCTTCGCTGAGCATCACGTTGCTTGGTTTCATGTCACCGTGCAGCACGCCGCGAGCGTGGGCGTAGGCCAGCGCGTCGAGCAGCGGCAGCGCGATGTCGCGCAGCTCTTTCCACGGCAGGCCCAGGGGCCGCTCGCAGAGCAGTTTGTCCAGGGTCAGCCCACGCATGAGTTCCATGGTGATGAAGGCGCGCTGGCAGTCGGTGTCCACTTCAAAAGTGTGCGGTCGCAGCACGTTGTCGTGGCGCAAGCGTCGGGTCAGGGCGAACTCGCTGTAGAGCAAGGCGCTGGCGTCCGGCGATTCGGCAAATTCTTCGCTGAGGATTTTCAGCGCGATGTAAGGGTCGGGATCGCCGAACTGTTCGCTCAGCAAGTCCCGTGCGCGGTAAACCGCGCCCATGCCGCCGGCACCGAGCAGACGCTCGATGCGGTAACGGCCCGCGAGCACGTCGGGCATTTCGCCGACACTGGCCTTGGTCGGCGCCAGTGCAGGTTCCGCCTGATGAGATTTGGCGAACGCAAAGTAAGTCAGGTTATTGGCTTCCTCGTCGGTCACCAGCAGGTCGTCGAGCGGCGGCATGAGTTGGGTCATTGTCGGATCACCACGGCAGTCAGGTTGTCCCGGGCCGAGCCACGCAGGGCGCCGTCGAACAGACGCTCAAGCGCAACGTGCGGCGCGGTCAGGCTCAGGGCATTGCCCAGGGCATCGCTGCTGAGCCCTTGGTACAAACCGTCGCTGCACAACAGGAACGTATCGCCGGGGTAAACCTCGAGCTCGAGCACGTCCAGCGTCAGCACATCAGCCGCCCCGACCGCACGGGTCAGGGCATGGGCCGACGGATGCGCACGGGCGTCTTCGACGCTCATGTTTTGCTCGTCGATCAGTTGCTGTTGCAGCGAATGGTCCTTGGACAGCTGATACAAGCGCTGGCCACGCCACAGGTAGCAACGGCTGTCGCCGGCCCAGATGCAGGCCGCGCGATTGCCTTCCACCAGCAGCGCCACCACGGTGCTGCCCATGATGCTGTCGTGGCGTCCGGCGGTGACGGTCAACTCCTGGCCCAAGCGGCGATTCAACCAGTGCAGGCACTGGCGGATACCTTTGAGTCGTTCGTCGAAGTCGTCCTGCACCGGCAATTCCGCCAGGCTGGCGACGATCAACTGGCTGGCAATGTCGCCCCCCTGATGACCGCCCATGCCGTCCGCGACCACCCACAGCCCCTGCTGTGGACAGTCGAGAAAAGCATCTTCGTTGCGCGCCCGAACCTTGCCCGGATCGGTACGCGCAGCGCTGCGCCAGGGACTGGCAACCAGCATCAGAGCTGCACCGGCATACGGAAGGTGCGCAGCACGCCCATGTCGAACGGGTTCGGTGTGCGCTGGCTGCTGAGCAGGTAATTGGCGCGCAGGCCACCCACGTCAGCTTTGAGTACCAGCACATCGCGACCGCTCAAGTACTCGGTCTGCATCAGGTCGAACAGACGAAACAGCGACCATGGGCCGGTGTTCTTTTCGATACCGATCGGGCGGCCGGCCATTTTGTCGAGGACCAGGCTGGTGCGACCGTCTTCAGCGTCGGTCGGCCATTTGAACGACACCGGCACGATCGGGCCGTGGCGGTATTCGATGGTCTTGTCGCCAAACTTGAACTCGGAACGGCTGACGGCCGGGTCGAGGGTGTACGGCTCAAGCTTGAACTGCACTTGCGGCTCGGCCGGGTTGACCGAGAAGAAGCTCTGGCGAATGACTTGGGCCGCAGCCATCTGGTCGAGGTAGACCTTGGAGATCGGCATGCTGTGGCCGTCGATGGTGCGCAGGCGGTAGTTGCCCGGATCGCCACTGACGAATGGACGCATGTAGGTCTCGAAGAAGCGATCGTTGATGCCCTGCGCCTTGAAGAACTCGCGGAAGTCGCTGATCGCGACGTCGCTGGTGCTGTGGGCGCTGAACGGGTATCGCTTGTTGATCGCCTTGCCGTAGAAGCTGTACAGCTCGCTCTGATAACGCTGGTTCAGGTACTGGTAGGAATCGTTGAGCACCAGACGCCAAGTGTCTTCGGCCAGGACGTTGAACCACACGCTCACCGGACGCGGCAGACGGTTGGAGGCATTGCGCAAGTTGCTCAGCGCATCACGCTGGCCGCTCATGCGGGTTTTGGCCATTTCGAACGCGGCCTGATCCGGGGAACTGGCACGCGCCAGGCTCGCCAGTTGCAGCTGCAGGTCGTTGAGCGCCGTCAGTGCCGGGGTCAAATCAGCGGCCGGGCCGTTGTTGTCATCCAGCAGACGGTGCAGCGGTTCGAAGCGGCGTTGCAGGGATTTCTTCGCGGTGTCTGGCAGGTTCTTGATCGCGGCCATCTCCGAGGCCTGGTCCGCTGCGGCAGACGCCAGTTTACCCAGCTTGCCCAATTTGCCTTTCTGATCGGCCAGCGCACCAGCGACATCAGCCGCCTGATCAACCGGTTCGGCTTCTGCCGGGAACCGGGTGTTCTCGCGCACTTCCACCAGCAATTGCAGCACTGGGGAGTTAGCGGAAGTCAGGCCCGCCAGTTGCTCGGCGCCCTCGCCCGCATCGTTGATCGGTGGCAGGGCAACCTGGCCGACCGCCTCACTCCAGAAGTTGGCGTAGTCGCGGAAGTACAGTTGCTCCAATTCGACCATCAGACGACGCAAGTCCATGCCGCTGATGCCCGAGCCTTCGCCCAGTACCCAATTGTCACGCAGGATGTCGGTGACCAGCGCACTGCCCTGAACCGAGAAATACTGCTGATAACCCTGTTGGGTGTAGAAGCCCGGGATCACGTAATCGGTGCCGACAAACAGCGAAGCCTGCGGGCCTATGTGTTGGCTCAAACGGTATTCCGGCAGGTTGCGGGCCTGCTCGCGCAGCATCCGGTAAACCACGTTGGCCAGCGACTCACTGCGCAGCACCTGACGCGCTTGCGCCACCAGTTGATCGTTCAGTGGGTAGATGAACGGCTGCTTGAGCAAACGCTCGAAGTGCGTGTTCAGGCCGTTCTGCACCGCGGTGTTACCGGCGTAACGCTGGGACCATTCGGTGGCGACCCAATCCTTAAGCCATGGGCCGTCACGGCGATCTTTCATGTTCAGCATCAGGTACGCACGCAGGCTGTTGAGCAGGCGTTCGCGGTCCTTCATGTTGGCGCGGATCTGCCCTTCCAGCAGGGTCGCGACCTTCGGCAGCAGTTGCGCTTCGAGTTCACGCTCGTAGGCGTCCTTGACCACTGGATTGACGTCTTCGCCTTGGTACAGGCCGCCACGTTCGTGGTAACTCACGTCACCTTTTTTCGGGAAGACTTGAGTCGCTGCGTAGCTGGTGTCGAGGGGCTTGAGCACCGCCATGGAATCATCACGCGCGGTCAGGGCCGAGCGCTGTTGTGTCCAGTTGGTGGCCAGGTTACGCAGGTTTTCCAGACGCTCGTAGTTGGCGGAGAAACCGCCCGCCCACAGCATGCCGAACAATGCCAGTGCCGCCAGTGCGCCGACGTACAACGCACGTTGACCCCAATGGATGCGGCTGCGTTCGCGCTTGTCCAGACCGGCCAGGTCGGCCTCGGGGAAAATCACCCGGCTGAGCAAATGGTGAATGAACCGCGAACGGCCACTGCGCAAGGTCGGCAGCATGCCGGCGCTCATGCCCAGACTGGCGCCGATGCCGGCGGTGGTCTGGTCCATCTCTTGAGTCAGGTGCGGCGCGCTGGTCAGGTAGAAACCGCGCAATTGGCTGACACGCTGGTAGCGGTTGCCGGTGAACGCCATGTCAACGAACAGGCACAAACGCTCGCCGATCTGCCCCAGTTGATGCGGGAAGTCGAGGATTCGACCACGGCGCTGGGTGTCGCGCTCCTGGTGCATGCGCATGATCACCTGGCTGTTCAGGCGACGCAGCAGCTCTTCGAACTCGGCGCGCAGGACGGCGACGTCGGTGCCGCTCTGCTCCTTGCGGAAACTGGTGCCGAGTACCTGATCGCTTTCTTCGCGGGTCAGTTGATCGAAGAACTCGTCGAAACCGAGCAGCTTGTCCGCCTTGCTCAGCACCAGATACACCGGCACATCGACGTGCAGTTTCTGATGCACATCCTGCAAGCGAGCACGCACCTGGCGAGCCAACGTGTCGAGGTCCTGCTCGGTGTTGCCCAGCAGCAGTTCAACCGGGATGGTCACCAACACGCCGTTCAACGGGCGGTTGCGGCGACGCTTGCGCAGCAGGTCGAGCAAGGTGCTCCAGGCGCTGCCGTCGACTTCGGCATCCGGCTGGGTCAGGTAACGCCCGGCGGTGTCGATCAGCACACCGTGGTCGGCGAAATACCAGTCGCAATGACGGGTGCCGAGGGTGTCGCGGGTCAGTTTGCGGTCGATCTTGTTGATCGGAAACTCAAGGCCCGAGAAGTCCAGCAGGCTGGTCTTGCCGCTGCCCTGCGGGCCGATCAGCAAGTACCACGGCAAATCACTGCGCCAGCGCTCGCTGCGACCGCGATACAGGCTCGAGGTCTTCAGGGTTTTCAGCGCATCCTTGAAGCGCACGCGAAGCTCTTTCTGCTCTTCGTCGATCAGCTCTTCGCGGCGGATACGATCCTGACCGTCTTCGGTGTCCTCGACCGCTTTTTTGCGCACACCGGCGCGCCAGCTGACGAAGACCATGGTCAGGCCCCAGATCAGGAACAGCACACTGATGGTCAGCAGGCGGGCGGTCGAACCTTCCCAGAACTTGTAATCGTCCACCGCCAGCAGCGGCCCGACGAACCACACCAGCAGCGCGACAAACAGCACCACCAGCAAGGTCCAGACCCAGGTCTTGCGCAAGAATGCGCCGACTTTCTTGAAAAACTTTTTCATCACACGTCCCTGTTTACGGCTGCGACTGCGGCTGGACCGCGGCCGGATCTAGCTGCTGAAAAGGTTGCAGAACGGTTTCGCGTTGCTCGCCCAACACCCAGGCGAAACCCGAATACATCACCACCAGGCAGACCACGGTGAACAGCACCACCATCCACGCCGGCACGATGCGCACCAGGCTGCGGCGCTGATCGTTCAAGCCTTCCCAGTGCGGCGAAAGCTCACGTGGCACGTCGCCGCGCAACTGACGGATCTGGCGATACAAGGCGTCGCGGATGCCTTCAAGTTCGAGCATGCCGCGGGCTTGCACGCGGTACTTGCCTTCGAAACCGAGGGACAGGCACAGGTACATCAGCTCCAGCATCGGCAGGTGCTTGACCGGGTTTTTCGACAGGCGATCCAGCAACTGGAAGAACTTCTCGCCGCCGAAGGTTTCGTTGTGGAAGCTGCTGAGCAGGCTCATCTGCGACCACTCGCTTTCGTTGCCCCACGGTGTGGTCACGACGGCTTCGTCGACCACGGTGCAGAGCACGTAACGCGCGGCCATCACCTGGCTGCTTTCGGCGCCGTTGTGCAGGGCGCGCACTTCAAACAGTTTCAGCCCGGCGGTCAGTCGCTCGTTGAGCGCGTACATGTCTTCGCGGGTGTCGCTGTGCTTGAGCCGCACCACTTCCGACAACAGATCGGACGCGGCGGCCACCAGCGAATTGAGGCTGATGTTGAAGGACTCCGCCGGGCGCAAACGCGCCGCGTAAATCATCCGTTCTTCGAGCTGTTCAAAACGCGGCGGTGCGGCGAAATCGGTCAGCGGACTCTGCGCCGGGCCGTGGCCCTGGCGGTCGAGCAGGACGGTTTTATCGTCCTGGTTGTGTTCCATGTCCTTGATCATGTCGGTCAGTTCCTGATGGCCCAGAATTTCAGTTCAAGCTCGGCGAATTCGCCGGACACGTGGAACGCGAAGCCGCCGGAGCGTTCGAGTTGTGCCAGGTCTTCGGAACTGAGTTCGAGAATGAAATAGGTTTTGTTGGAGTGGAACGCGATCTGCCGCGGGGCCACCGGCAACGGTTTGACCTTGATGCCCGGCAGATGCAGGTTGACCAGTTGGCGGATGCGCTCCACCGGGCCGACCTTGAGGTGCGCCGGCAAGCGGTGGCGCAGTTCTTCGGAGTCGCAGTTGGCGCTGGCCGCGAGCACGAATGAGGCCGAGCCCAGCAGTTTGTGGTCGTGCAACGGCGAGACGATGATCCCGTACTGACGCGCTTGCAGCACCAGTTCGATGGCGTGCTGTTCGAGCACCATCGACAGCACCTGACGAATCGCTTCCATCAGTTTGCGGAAACTCGCGCCCTGGTCGCTGTGCTGATAACGGCTGTCCAGACGCGGGCGTTTGCTGTCGCTGGAGAAGGTTGCCAAGTCGCCGAGCATGGTCAGCAGCGTGCGGTACAACTCTTCCGGGTGAACCTGCTCCAGGCCGAGGTAGTGGCGCAGCAGCAGTTCGGTGCGGTTGATCAGTTGCAGCATCATGAAGTCGCCGACTTCCGCGCCACCGACTTTGCCGTTGGAGCGGATGCGCTCGGCGATGGTGTCGCCCCGGTGACCGAGCATGCTGATCACTTCTTTCAGGCACGACAGCAAGTAGCTGGAGGCATGCGCCTGAATGTAGGTCGGCACGAAATCCGGGTCGAGGCTGATGACGCCGTCGGGCGTGGTGTCGAGCACTTCACAGATCTTCAGTTTCACGTAGGCCTGGTCGCTCTGCTGCTCGCCGAGCAACAGTTTGAAGTCCGGGCGGCCGCAGCTGACCTGGCTCGCGGAATCGTCACCGGCGTTGGAGTCGGCGACTTCCGCTTCATACGCGGTGTAGCGCGCCAGCACGTCGGATTGCTCCGGGCGGCGGGACTCGATGTGATTGCCGGTGACCAGCGGCAGCGCCAGGTAGATCGGCGTGTTGCCAGTGTTCGGCGGCACGTCGAGGGCCAGCGGCTCAGTGTTGCCGCCGAGTTCGAACAGGCTGCCGTCCGGCAGAATCCCCGAGGCCTGGCTGATCACCAGTTTGCCCATGTTGAGGAACTGCAAATCGATTTCCAGATTGAGGAAGCCCCAGGTGTAGCTGCCCAGTAACTGGGTACGGGTCTTCATCTGGTGGTCGTAATAACGGTCGTTATGCTGGAAGTGCTGCGGACGCAGCAGCATGCCTTCCTGCCAAATGACTTTATGGGAGTTCATGTTCAGTCATCTGCCTTGGCGAGCGTTTCGTTGCTGTTGCGGATGCCGGCCTGATCGAGGGTCAGGTCTGCGTCGGTGACTTCCACCGGGGTGATTTGCACCGTGTAGCGCCACTTGGTTTCCGGCAGGTCACGGTAGGCGGCGAGGATGCCAACGTAGCGGCTGCCCTCCTCCACGCTGAGTTTCATCTCTACGGTTTCACCTGGACGCAGTTCAATTTCTTCGCTGGCCACCAGGTCCGGGGCCAGGGATTCCTTGGCGCGCTCGTACAGGCTGAAGAAGTCAGCGTTCTCGAAGGTCACCGGGTGCTTGAGCTCGAACAGGCGCACGACGATTGGCGACGGACGCCCGTTGAGGTCCGGGTTCAACTGATCGCTGGCGGTGAGCTTCAGGTTGAGCTTGGTGACGTGGGAATACGGCGACAGCGACGAGCAGCCAGCCAGCAGCACCAGGGCCGCGAACGCCGTCAGCGTCTTGAAAAAAGCGGTCGAGCAGCGAGACATGCGCATCATCCTTGGTGGTCGGTGTGAAGGGTGGAAATCAGGCGAATCTGTTCTTCGTAGGCCTGGGCAAAGTCGCGGGCCAACAGACGCTCGCTCCAGTCATCATCCTGGCGCAGGGCCTGGTGATAACGACCGTAAGCTCTCCAGCGGCTGCCGGACGTGGCCAGCAACGGCTTGTTGTCGCGCTCGAAACGCAGGGTCAGTTGCTGCGGCGAGAAGTGTTCCAGCGTGCCGCGAACGGCGGCACGGCTGGCGGTCAGCAACGCCACCTGATGCGCCTGCAAATCGCGGAACGCACGGGAGATCGCTTGCTCGGGCGGCATCTGGCCCGGCTTGTTCGGCTGCAACAAGATGCCCAGCGCTTCGCCGGCATCGACGGCGAATTTCAGCGGGTTTTTGTGGGTGCCTTGCACCGTGGTCTGGGCCAGGCGCAGTTCGTTTTTCAGTTCGCTGCGGGTGCGCAGGCTCTGCTGCAAACCGCCGACGCTCTGCTTGAGCAAGCGGGCAGCGTTCAGCGCAAGGGCTTCGCGGGTGTCGTGGTCGAGGCCTTTGAGGTCCACGCCCAGCGCGGCACCAAAATGCTCCCAGAATCCTTCGCTCTGACGCTCGACCGCTTTGGGCGGTGGCGCAGGGGCTGGCTCTGCCGGGGCGTTGATCAGCTCCGGGACCATCAGGCTTTCCATGTCGATGCGCGCATAGTCAGCTCGCTGACGGGTGTCCTCGATGGTCGTGCTCGGGGAGATCAGTTCGTCGATTTCCGAATACACGCGCTCTTGCTGATCGAGGGCGTTCAGCGGGTCGAGGTCGAGGAACGCATCGTCCGGAATGATGCTGCCGGCCGCTTGCGGACGACCGACTTCCACGTCGAAGGTCGCCGGGTCGCGCACCAGCCGCGCACGGATCTCGAAATCACCCAGCACATACACGCTGCCATGTTCGATGCGCATCGCTTCGCCCTTGCGCAGGCGCGCGCCGCTTTCGCTGTCCTGGATACCGTTGCTGCTGGTATCGGTCAGGAAAAACGTGCCTTCGCGGTAGCTGATCAACGCGTGGTGGTTGGACAGGTGACGCTTGCGGTCCGGGATGATCCAGTCGCAGTCCTCGCCCCGGCCAATCACGCCACCGGCCTGCTTGAAGGTCTTCTGGCACAAATCCGTGGGCACGAACTGCTTGGTGTTCAGCATTTCGAAAACCAGTTCCATGGTGATACTCCTTGCGGTCACTTGCCGCGATTGACCGCCTGCGGATCACCCAATGGGCGATAGGTGTTGTCGTTGTATTTGTAATTGCCGCTACAGCCGCCGAGGCCGCATAAAACGACGAGGGTCAGCAGGACGGCTTGCCAGTGACGAACAGGCATCAGAGGGTCTCCAGGGGTAGACAAAGTACAAAGCGCCGACCCGGTTGGGCGGCGCTGTTAGAAGCGGATGAGATGAAGCCGAGCGCTCTGGCCTGGGGATCCGGCACAAGTCCCTGTGGCGAGGGAGCTTGCTCCCGCTCGGCTGCGAAGCAGTCGTAGATCATCAGATGCGGTTTAACGGATGCACCGCGGCGCATGGTTTTGGGGCTGCTGCGCAGCCCAGCGGGAGCAAGCTCCCTCGCCACAGGTAGTGGTTGGCCGAAAAAAACGTTAACCATCGAAATCACCCAGATTGATATTCAGGCGCCCGAGGCGGTACAGCAGCGTGCGGCGCGGCAGGCCCAGTTCGCGGGCGGCGAGGGTCTGGTTGCCGTCGTTTTTGCGCAGGCAATCGAGCAGCAGGCTGCGTTCGACCTGCTCCAGGCGTTCGCGCAGGTTCAGGCTGTTGTCTTCCGGCATGGCTTCCATGCGCAGGGAGAAATGCTCGGCCAGCAACTCGCCGCCCTCGCACAGCAGCACCGCGCGTTCGACCAGGCCTTTGAGTTCGCGCACGTTGCCGGGGAAGGCATAACCGGACAGGTGATCCAGCGCTGCATCGGACCAACGCACGGCATCGCGCTGCAAAAACGAGCAAGCCTTGTCGGCGAAGTGCCGGGCCAGGTCGAGGATGTCGCCTTCGCGCTGACGCAGGGCCGGCAGCTCGATCGGGAACTGCGCGAGGCGGTAGTACAAGTCCTCGCGGAATTTGCCTTCGCTGACCAGCACCGACAAATCCCGGTGCGTCGCGGCGATGATGCGCACGTCGATCTTGTGGGTGTCGTTGGAGCCCAGCGGACGAATCTCGCCTTCCTGCAACACCCGCAGCAGCTTGGCTTGCAGGGACAACGGCATGTCGCCGATTTCATCGAGCAGCAAGGTGCCGCCATTGGCCGCATCGAACAGCCCGGCGCGGTCGCGGTCCGCGCCGGTGAATGCGCCTTTGCGGTAGCCGAACAGTTCGCTCTCCAGCAGGTTCTCCGGGAACGCCGCGCAGTTCTGCACGATGAACGCCTGGGAACGGCGCGGGCCACAGTCGTGAATCGCGCGCGCGACCACTTCCTTGCCGGTGCCGGTCTCGCCGCGCAGCAGCACGGTGTACGGGCTGTGCAGGACTTTGCTGATCAGCGAATAGGTCTCGCGCATGGCCTTGCTCTTGCCGATCAGGCCATAACCGCTGGCGCTCGGAACGCTGGCTTTCAGCGGTCTCGCCTCACCCGTCGGCTGCCGCAAACGCTGCAACAGATGCAGTTGGCCCAGCACGAACGAACCCAGTTGAGCGAGAGAATCGGCGAAGCCTTGCAGGTCGATGTGCCGGCGACTGGCGCACAGCAGCAAGCCTTCGACAGCTTTCTGTTGATTGACCAGCGGCACACACAACAGCGACTGCCAGGGCGTGGCTTGCGGTGGCAGGAAGCTGGTTTCGTGCAGGCTGCCGCTCAACTCGCTGAGGCTCACCACGCGGTTCTGGCACAGGGCGAATTGCAGCAGTTGTTCACCGTTGTAATCCGCCGGCAGGCTCTCCGCTTCCCGGGGTTGCAGGATGCCGTTGAGGCACTCGGCGTTCATCCCCAGGCATGTGTGAGTCGCGTCCAGCAGGTACAGCTGCGTCAGCTCGCAACCACTGAGTTCGGCCAACCCGCGCACGAAGTCACCCAGCAGCGCAGCGCCGTCCGCCGCGCGCGACAGGCTGGCGAACTGCGCCAGCAAGGCTTCGGCATAAACCAGCGGTTGCGGCACTTGAGTGAACATCACACCCACCTCAGGCGAACTCGCACGTCACGCTGGCGTTGCCGTCGAGCGTCGCGTGCACACGCTTGAGGCTTTCACCGGTGGCCATCGCATCGAGCAAGCGGTCGGCCACCAACGGCAGCACGTGCAGGTCGAGCAAATGATCGATCAAACGCGCGCCGCTGTCGCTTTGGGTGCAACGCTCGGCCAAGTGATCGACGAGATCCTGGGAGAAAGTGAAATCCAACTGACGACGGTTCAGACGCTCGCCCAGACGACCGAGTTTGATTTCGATCAGCTCGCGCAGCACCGGGCCGCCCACCGGGTAGTAAGGCACCACGCGCATCCGCGCCAGCAGTGCCGGTTTGAAGTGTTTGCTCAGTACCGGGCGAATGGTTTCTTCGAGCACTTCGGCGGTCGGCCGTGCGCCGTTTTCGCAGAGCTCGCTGATGCGATCACTGCCCAGGTTCGAGGTCATCAGGATCAGCGTGTTGCGGAAATCGATTTCGCGCCCTTCGCCGTCGTTGGCCACGCCTTTGTCGAAGATTTGGTAGAACAGGTTCAGCACGTCCGGGTCGGCCTTCTCGACTTCATCGAGCAACACGACCGAGTACGGCTTCTGGCGCACGGCTTCGGTGAGCATGCCGCCTTCGCCGTAACCGACGTAGCCCGGTGGCGCACCGATCAGGCGCGAGACGGTGTGCTTCTCCTGGAACTCGGACATGTTGATGGTGGTGATGAAACGATCACCGCCGTACAACAAGTCGGCCAGGGCCAGCGCGGTTTCGGTCTTGCCGACGCCGCTCGGGCCGACCAGCAGGAACACGCCAACCGGGGCGTCAGGTTTGTTGAGGCCGGCAGCGGTGGCGCGCATTGAGCGGTCCAGCGCATGCACGGCTTGTTCCTGACCACGAATGCGCGTGCGCAGGTCGGTGGCGAAGCTGGCGACCTTGGCGTTGTGCTCGCGGGCCAGTTGCGCCAACGGCACGCCGGTCCAGGCGCTGATCACTTCAGCCACCAGACGCGGGCAGACCTCGAAGCTCACCAGACGTTCTTTGATTTGAAGCTCGGTCAGCGCTTTGTGAGTTTCGTTGAGTGCGGCTTCCAGGGTTTCGACGCTGTGCGCTTCGTCCACCACCAGGGTTTCGATCACGGTGCCTTCGGCGTCTTCTTCAACCGTGACGATTGGCTCGACGGCGGCGGCTTCTCGCGCCTTGGCCAGTTGCTGACGCAGGTCCAACAGGCGCTCGGCTAGTTCTTTCTGTTCGGTCCACAGGGTTTCCAGTGCGACCATTTCCTCTTCGGCGGCAGCCAGGCGATCTTCCAAAGCGTCCAGCGCTTCGTGATCGATCAGCAGACCGGCCTCGGCATCACGGCGCAGGGCCTGACGCTGACGGCCACCTTCAGCCAGTTCGCCACGCAGGCGCTCCAGGCTTTCCGGGGCGGCGGCGAGGCTGATGCGTACACGGGCGCAAGCGGTGTCCAGCACGTCGACGGCTTTGTCCGGCAGCTGACGGCCCGCGAGGTAACGCGCCGACAATTCCGCCGCCGCAACCACCGCGTCATCGCGCAGGTAGATGCCGTGGCTCTTCTCGTAGACCTGAGCCAGGCCACGGAGGATGGTCACTGCTTCGCTGACGGTCGGTTCGTGCAGTTGCACCGGCTGGAAACGACGGGCCAGGGCCGGGTCTTTTTCGAAGTATTTTTTGTACTCCGCCCAAGTGGTGGCGGCGATGGTGCGCAACTCGCCACGGGCCAGGGCAGGCTTGAGCAGGTTGGCCGCGTCGGAACCGCCGGCATTGCCACCCGCGCCGATCAGCGTGTGGGCTTCGTCAATGAACAGGATGATCGGTTTCGGCGACGCTTTGACTTCGTCGATCACGCCTTTGAGGCGACGCTCGAACTCACCTTTGACGCTGGCACCTGCTTGCAACAAGCCCATGTCCAGCGACAGCAGCTCCACGCCTTTGAGCACTTGCGGCACTTCACCGGCGGCGATGCGCGAGGCCAGGCCTTCGACGATGGCGGTTTTACCGACACCGGCCTCGCCGACCACGATCGGGTTGTTCTTGCGGCGACGGGCGAGGATGTCGACCATCTGCCGGATCGCGCCATCGCGGCACAGCACCGGGTCGAGTTTGCCGTCGCGGGCCTGTTGGGTCAGGTTATGCGTGAAGCGCTCCAGCAGCGATTCACCCGGTACGGCAGGCTTGCCGGTGGCCGGTTGTTCTTTCTGCGACAGGGCGAATTCTTTCAGGCGCTCGATGTTCAGCTTGGCCAGCAACGACTGATAACGGCTGCCGGCGTAGCGCATCGGGTTGCGCAGCAGCGCGAGGATCAACGCGGCTTGCTCGACCTGGCTCTGGCCCAGTTCAAGGTTGGCCACCAGCAACGCATCTTGCAGCCACTGCACCAGTTCCGGGGCGAACACCGGGTTGCGCGACGCGCTGTGCTCGACCCGCGATTGCAACGCGGCGCTCAGTTCGCCGGCATCCACTTCGGCGTCTTGCAGCGCGCGTGCGAGCAAGCCTTGCGGGCGCTCCAGCAGGCCAAGCAGCAAGTCTTCGACGAGGATTTTGCTGCCGCCACGGGCGACGCAACGTTCGGCCGAACTTTCCAGGTCACGACGGGTTTCGGCGTCCAGCGCCTGGATAAGTTGTTGCAGGTCTACGTTGATCATGGGTCATCTGTCCTTAATGAATTTTGCTGCCCAGGGTTACCACGCCGTCCGCTTTTTCGCGGCCCAGCCAACTGGTCCATCCCAGGCGACAGGCGTTTTGCTCACCGATGCGCAGTTCGCGGATTTCTTCCTGGCGCAGCACCAGGCGAATGTCGTAATCAAGCGGGTCACGCAGGGTGAACCGCACCAGCGCGCACAGCGGCTGGTAGCCGAAACCGATCGGCAGGAATTCGTGGAAGCGTTGCCAGTCGAGTTCGCGGATGTGGATGCGGAACTTGCCGCTGCGGTCGCGCACGTGTTCGCCCAGCACCAGGTCTTCGCCGAGCAGGCTGTTGGCGCGGCCCAAACGATTGCGCTGCTCGTCGAGAATCTCCACGCGACGCTCGATGCACTGTTCGATGGTCAGTTCGGCGTGCTTGAAGTAGTAACGCAGCACCGCTTCGATCAGCGCCGCCGAGTGCGCCCGCAAGCTGAGCAAACCGAGGTACGGCAGCAGGCGTTTCCAGTTGAGTTCCTGGGCCCGGCGGATCTCTTCGCCACCGAGGCCGATCAGCGCAAACAGCTGGGAAGAAAACGGATCGAGCGCGCCACTCTCGAAACTGGCGCGGTAGCGGTATTTGCGCCAGATCGGCAGCATCAGCCGTTGCAGGCGATGGTGAAACAGGTCGAGGAAGTTGCGGGTCGGGTTGCCGTCTTCGCTGTCGCCCAGGGCCTGTTCACCGTAGAACGCCGGCAGCGGCGAACCGGAGCCGACCAGGCCGATCAGGTTGAAACGCAGGCGCGCGCGCATCTGCCCGTGCTCGTGGAAAAATTCCACGCGATCGACGTCACTGCCAGGGAAACCCAGGCTCGGATTGGCCTGGAATTCCAGCTGGTCGTACAGATCGTCCTGGCTCAGGTGCGGGTGGGCCTCGCGCAGCCGGTCAACCACCAGCAGCACGGCCTGAAACAGCGAGTACTCGCGTATTCCTCGGGTCAGCCCGCTTAAAGCAGCGGCTGAAGGCCCATACGTGGTGTCCATTGGTACACCTCTCCCTGTGTGCTTTTTACCCGCAGCTCGTGGTACGAATTGAGACTGGCGTAAAGCGCGAAAAACTCGTTAAGAACCGAGGCGAAAACGAACAGGTCGCCCTCGCCGATATACCCTTCCGGGTCGATGGTCAGCTCGGTGCGCAACCCACGAACCGGCAACCCTCGGTGCAATCGGTCGACGTGTTGGTGCTTGATCGACTTGAGCCCGCCCAGCAGGCGCTTGCTGACTTTTTCAGCGTGTTGGTCGTAGTAGCGCGGCAGGTCGTAGGTTTCCAGAATCACCTTCAACGCATTGACGTCGGCCAGCGACAGGTAGTTGAGCGACATATTGCTGATCAGCTTCCAGAGGAAGTCGCGATTCAGCGGCGGCGCGTAACTCGGTGTGGCTGGGGTGATGTTGCGGAAACTCAGGAACTCCGGCGTTTCTTCGCAGGCCTGGCTGATGTCGCCGAGCTTGAGCTTGCGCGGCAGGTTCTGGTTGGTGCACATCAGCTCGATCGACAGGGTTTCGTGGGCTTCGGTGTGGCGGATGCCGAAGCTCAGGTAGGTGTCGAGGCCGTCGTGCAACAGCGACGAACGCTGGCGGATGCTGTAATGCGGACGGCTGTTGGGCACGTCGAAACTCGGGTCATGCTCGAACGATTCGAACGGCACGTATTCCTGATAGCCGAGGCCGCCGGGCTTCCAGCCGGTGACGGTTTCCACCGAGAACACGCCGCAGTTCTGCAGATCGAATTCGGCGGGCAGCAGCAGGTATTCATCTTGCTTGCCGTCGAGGCGGATCGGCAGCGCGTCGTGCTTGAACAGGTTGACGATCGGCGTGCAGTAGAGCTTCACGTTGTCCAGCGTCGGGCGCATCCGCATGATGCCGCTCTTGCGAATGTCGAAGCGCAATTCGAGGCCGCGCATTTGCTTGAGCGTGTCTTCCGGCAGGGCTTTCAGCAGGTCCAGACCGTTGATATCAACGAACAGGAATTTGTCCTGGAAGGCGAAGTATTCCTGCAAGTAGCGATAGCCGCGGAAGGTGTTCAGCGGATACGGGATCAACGCTTCTTCTTCGGCAAAACCCACCGGCTGCACACGGTCGCCGGGCATCTTGAATGCCATCGGCATGCCGTTGACGCCGTTGATGGGCTTGCCTGCGCCGTCCAGCGGGATCAGTTCGATGCCTTCGAGGTTGCGTAGCAGGCTCAGGTAAAGCATCTGGCTGATGTAACGCTCACCCGCGAAGTGCAGACGCAGACGACTCAACTCCAGCTCACCGAGGTGACCGTCAGCGCTCATCTCCAGACGCAGGCTCAACAGCGAGCCGTCGCCCTTCACCGAGTAATTCAGCGCGGCCAGATCCAGCGGCAAGACTTCGGTCGGATAGCAGGTACGGAAGCGGCAACGCACGTCATCGATCGGCACGCTCTCGACCGGCGTGTCGCGCTCGACCATCAACGCAGGCCCCGAACGCTTCAACGGATCGAACTGCAAAATGCTGAACGCCGGCAGCGGCCGCATGTAGTTGGGCCACAGCAGGTGCATCAGGGAATGGCTGAGTTCTGGCAGTTCGTCATCAAGCTTCTGGCGCAGGCGGCCGGTCAGGAATGCAAAACCTTCCAGCAACCGCTCCACGTCCGGATCCCGCCCGGCCTGGCCAAGGAAAGGCGCCAATGCCGGGCTACGCTCGGCGAATCGACGACCTAACTGGCGAAGTGCGGTGAGTTCGCTTTGGTAGTAGTGGTTAAAGGACACGGGGTACCTTCCTGGTGGTGGATCTCATGAAAAAAACGTCCTGTAGAGCGCGACCGTCAGACCGGAAACCACGTAACCGGCGATGAGCAGGTACGGCAAAAAAGCCAGCCAGCCAAGCATCATCGGGAACCCGGCGACGCTCCCCAAAAACACATGGGCCAATCCATAAATCACCCATGGGGCGGCGTAAAAAGGGATGAACGTCAACGGTGCGCGCCACACACTTCTCAAAATTTGCTGTTCGGTTTTCCCGTTCATTACTCGCGTTGCCCACAGAGCAAAGGCGATGTAGGCCGGGATTCCGAATGAGAGAACGTAGATCAACAGCATTTGTTGCAAGTCCAGAACCGCCGCGTATTCGTTGCCCTGCTCAACCAGTGTCAAAGTCAACATCACCAAGAGCGGAGACCAGAGTGCTGCCCTGAAAAAATTTTGATGAGGGCAGCCTTCACTGTTCCGAATGCCCTGCGCCGAATCGTTAGTAAATTTCACTGAACACCCAGTGATTGAAACTATAAAGAGCAACAACACCTACAGCGGTGACGACCAAGGGATGAAACCCACCTTGTAAGCGCTTCGACCTAAAAACAACTACCACGGCCTTTACAAAATAATAAATAGCACATGCCATCAGCGGAATATAAAGCACGGCACAAAAAACAAACAAACTGCCGTAAACATCGGCACCAGTCACTGACCATTCAGTTTTTGGGTCAGTGAATGACATCAGCAGCAAAATCGCAGAGGCAAAAAAATAAAAATAGCTAATCACGACATTGGCCCACCTGAAAAAAACATAGGAAGCACAA
The DNA here is from genome assembly GCF_059695705.1 of Pseudomonas sp. LBUM1669. NCBI lineage: Bacteria > Pseudomonadati > Pseudomonadota > Gammaproteobacteria > Pseudomonadales > Pseudomonadaceae > Pseudomonas > Pseudomonas sp. LBUM1669. The sequence goes on from NZ_CP166784.1 coordinate 6,268,228, forward strand.
AGAGCGCCAACAAGCTGATTATCCAAAGCACCAATAAATAGTAGTTACTAGGCATTCTGCAGACCGCCCACCCTTTCACCACCCCATAACCAATAGCGAACTGCAACAGCAAGAACGAGATAATCGCCAACGGAACGGATAGCAAATAGCTATAAGGTTCAGCAAACCCAAACCGGACAACCGCATAAATTTCCGACAATGCAAACGGTACGATCATAGCGATTGAGATGATGATCAATGCTCTGACTTTTTTTGCACTGCTCATCAACGCAAGCCCTGCCCGTAGAGTGAGTTTGCCAATTCCAGCCGGCGCTTCTCACCTGAAGGCCCGTCAATACCGTAGTAAAAATGCCCTACACCTTCCTTACGCTCGCTGGACTCGGTCATCTGCGAGCCGAGCAATGGAGCATGTTCAGCCAAGTCGAAAAATGACATACCCGCATGGATCGGGTCGCCATGTTCCTTCAGATCAAGAACAACCACATGTTTTATAAACGACTGTTGTTTAACCTCTCCAAGCATTTCTTCAGAAATGGGAGAGCCTATCAACACAAGATAATCAACTGCCTGCCCTTTATCTGCGTAATAAAGAGCTGATTGGGCGGCCACCAGCGATCCGAAGGAATAACCAATAAGATTAAATTGCCCTCCGACTGGAATAGATCGACTGATCCCTAACGACTTCAAGCTCCAGTCCGCCTCTACACTATACGGCCCAGTGTCCGACATGCCGTTAATCTTCTTAAGCCTATAACGGTGCTTATTGACCCCAGCAACGGCATCAGCATATTGACCTTCAGTATTACGGCCTACTACTGCACCACTAATACCGGCCATGCGCAGTGACTTGATCTGATCATCGATATATCCACCGGTCATCCCAGCACCACCGAGATAAACCGTCAGACCTTCTTCCACCACGATATTTTTCGGTGTCCTATCCGCAGTAGCAGTACTGCTGATCGTAGCAACCTTTTTAAATATCCCGGTTGATGTTTGTAATACGTCAGTCGTCATTTGTATCAATCCTCTGACGCAACGTAGATGTCGATTTTTTCCGCACTACTGTGCCGCGCTACTCGATGAGTCAGGCCTGTATCACTGGTAACGCCTTCCTCTTGAAGACCATTTTCTCGGGTCAAGAGATATCGACGGTTTGCCATAGGCGCTCCGCTCTTGTCAGTCAGGACAAACTGCTCATCAAATCCAGGAAAAATCAAAGGCAACGGCGGCACAAACGGCACCGGCGAATGCGAATTCCCGATAATCACCGTCCCGGACCCGGCCGTAACCTTGTTGCCATGGGTCCCAACAGAGTCCACCGTCGCCGCCGGTTTGCCGTTAATCAAAACCGTCGTCGCCAACCCGCCCGACATCGCACCACCACACGCCGAGGCATCGCCTTGGCGGGCGGCCGCGAGGCCGTCGAAGAAGACGTCGCCGGAACCGGCGGCGATCGGGTTGGTGCCGTGGCCGGGGAGCGGGCAAGCGGTGGGGTCGGATACGCGGGCTGCGGGTTTGCCGGACATACGAATCTCCTTAGTTGACCTTGACTTGACCGCTGCCATCCAGGCGCGCGGCGAAACTGACCTGGCGCTTGAAACCATCAACTTCCAGCAGGCCTTCGATGCTGAAGGACAGGCGAAGCTGATCGTGATCACGCGGCAGGGAGATGACACGCACATTGCTCAGGCGTGGCTCGTAGGCTTCGATGAAATTTTCGATGGCCAGACGGGCCTGACTCAGGGAGTCGTGCAGGCTCAGACGCATGTCATTGAGATCGGGTAGCCCGTAATCGGACAGCGTTTGCACGCTGCCCGCACGGGTGCTGAGCATCTTGGCCAGATGGGCAGCCACGGACGCCATGGCGGAGACCTCGCGGCTCCAGCCGACGCGTTTGTCCGCGTCGCCACCCAGGCGTTCGAAAAGGCTGCCGTATCCAGTCATGAGTTAGCTCCGCTTACTCTTTGTCCAGCTTGCCAACCAGCGACAGGGTGAAATCGGCACCCATGTACTTGAAGTGCGGACGCACGTTCAGGCTGACGCGGTACCAGCCAGGCTCGCCTTCAACATCGCTGACGATGATCTGGGCAGCGCGCAGTGGACGGCGGCCACGGACTTCGGCGCTTGGGTTTTCCTGGTCGGCCACGTACTGGCGGATCCACTTGTTGAGTTCCAGCTCGAGGTCGGTACGTTCTTTCCACGAACCGAGTTGCTCGCGCTGCAGCACTTTCAAGTAGTGAGCCAGGCGGTTGACGATCATCATGTACGGCAGTTGGGTGCCGAGCTTGTAGTTCAGCTCTGCTGCCTTGCCTTCTGCGCTGATGCCGAAGAACTTCGGCTTCTGCACCGAGCTGGCGGAGAAGAACGCCGCGTTGTCGGAGCCTTTGCGCATGGTCAGGGAGATGAAGCCTTCCTCGGCCAGTTCGTATTCACGACGGTCGCTAACCAGAACTTCCGTAGGAATCTTGGTTTCGATTTCGCCCATGCTTTCGAAGTGGTGCAACGGCAGGTCTTCAACTGCGCCACCGCTCTGCGGGCCGATGATGTTCGGGCACCAGCGGAATTTGGCGAAACTGTCAGTCAGCTTGGTGCCGAACGCGTAGGCGGTGTTGCCCCACAGGTAGTGCTCGTGGCTGTTGGCGACGGTTTCTTTGTACACGAACGATTTGACCGGGTTTTCTTCCGGGTCGTACGGGTTACGCAGCAGGAAACGCGGCACGGTCAGGCCAACGTAACGGGAGTCTTCCGACTGGCGGAAGCTCTGCCATTTGGCGAATTGCGGGCCTTCGAAGTGATCTTTCAGATCCTTCAGGTCCGGCAGGCCGGTGAAGCTTTCCAGGCCGAAGAATTTCGGGCCGGCAGCAGCAATGAACGGTGCGTGCGACATGCAGGCAACGCTGGACACGTATTGCATCAGTTTCACGTCCGGCGAGCTTGGGGACATGAAGTAGTTGGCGATGATCGCGCCCACAGGCTGACCACCGAACTGACCGTATTCAGCGGTGTAGATGTGCTTGTACAGACCCGATTGCATTACTTCTGGCGAATCGTCGAAATCGTCCAGCAGGTCTTCTTTGGAGACGTTGAGGATTTCAATCTTGATGTTTTCGCGGAAGTTGGTGCGGTCGACCAGCAACTGCAGGCCACGCCACGACGATTCCAGGGACTGGAAGTCAGGGTGGTGCAGGATTTCGTCCATCTGGCGGCTGAGCTTGGCATCGATCTCGGCGATCATGCGGTCAACCATGGCTTTCTTGACCGGCTCACCGTTGTTCTGCGGCTTGAGTAGCTCTTCGATGAAGGCCGACACACCGCGCTTGGCGATGTCGTAGGCTTCGTCATCCGGTGTCAGGCGGGTTTCGGCGATGATGCTGTCGAGAATGCTGTATTCGCCGTTCTCTTTGCTCTTTTGCTGTGCTGCGCTAGTGCTCATTGTGTTGGCTTCCTTGGCTGATAGAGACTCAGGCGTCCTGGGCTGCGGCGTTCAAGCCCAGCTCACCCAGTACGCGACCGCGGGATTCGTCGTCGGCGAGAACGCCTTCGATGGCTTTGCGGAACGCAGGCGCGTTACCCAGTGGGCCTTTGAGGGCCACCAGCGCGTCGCGCAGTTCCATCAGTTTTTTCAGCTCAGGCACTTGCTCGACCAGCGAGGCCGGGTTGAAGTCCTTCATCGAGTTGACGCGCAGTTTCACGGCCAGTTCTTCAGTGTCACCTTCTTCCTGAAGACGGTTCGGCACGCTCAGTGTCAGGTTCAGCTCTTGCTTGGCCAGCACTTCGTCAAACGTCATCTTGTCGATGCTGATCGGCTTGCGATCTTCGACTTTGCGTTCGTCCTTGCGGTGGGTGTAGTCACCGATTGCCAGTAGTTTCAACGGCAGTTCGATCTCTTCCTGTGCACCACCGGTGGCAGGTTTGAAAGTGACGTTGATGCGTTCCTTGGGGGCTACCGAGCCTTCTTTGGCCATGGCTATTCTCCTTGCGGTTGTGGCCCTGGGGCCTATTCGAGTACCACTTCGAGATCGAGGTGGCACAGCCTGCGATAAATCTCTTCCTTGCGTTCACGTACGGCATGGTTCTGCGGCAACAACTCGCAGCAGCTATGCAGTAAATGCAGCACTTCCAGCGCAAGATCGGGCTCCCAGGCGTTCAGGCCTGAGTCCTGTAATGTTTGGTCGAGTGTTTCGAGTTGGGTCTTGGCCAGTTCGTATTTCTTGGCCATGAAGCACAGCCGCGCGAGGGCGAACTGCCAGAAAAACCGGACGCGTCCGCCCTGGGCGCTTTGCAGCCCCTGCTTGAGGATCTGCACAGCGGCCTTGAGGCCGTCCTTGCGCAGGATCGGCAGGACTTCTTCGAGGGCCACTTCCCAGGCTGGCTGGGTGTCGGCGACTTCGACCTTGCGCGGCGCACTGGCGCTTTGCAGGTGCGGCATGACGCTGGCGCTGATCCAGGCGCGGGTGGACGGATCGGCAAACGGCGCGCCGTCGTGGAAACGCAATTCGACGATGCCGGGCAGACGCTGAATCAAAAGCGCGAAGTGGATTTCCACTTCGCGCATTGCCATCTCGGCGTTCAGGCCCTGGAGGCATTCCCAGACCATTCGCTGGCCATCGAACCAGAACGGCGCCTTCGCCAGACTCGCCTCCAGCTCCACCAGCAAGTCTGCGTATTTGGCTTGATCGTAGCGGTCCTGATAGGCCTTGAGCTTGTCGGCGGGCAAACCGCGCAGCACGGTGATTTGCTCGGCATTTCGCTCAGGTACCGCGTCGATGGGCAGCCACAGCAGCGTGCGATTGAGGCGCAAGGCGCGCAGGTCGGTGGCTTTCTGCTTGAGCCACCAGGCACACAACGGACGGGCGCTTTCCTGCTGGGCGCGCAGGGCCTTGTGGGCTTCTTTTTCGTTGTCGATCGGTGCGCCGGGGGTGAACAACTGCGTGGCGGCTTGCTTGACCTGGGCCACCGCAGCGCCCACCACGCCGGGTTCCGGCTGGTTGTCGGCGGCGCGTTGCACCATGTTTTTCAGTCGGCGGGAGATCGGCAGCAGCAGCGGCGCGTCGTCGCCCAAGTGCTCGGTGCAAGCGGCATCGAGGCCTTCAAGGTGCTCGACCAGCCGCCGGAACATCGGCAACTGCTCTTTGATCGCAACGTTTTCGGTCAGCACCTGCTCGAGACGCGGCACCAGCCAACTGATCGCAGCGGAGCGGGTACGGGCCTTGCTCGGGTGAACTTCGGCCCAGTGGTTCTCGCACAAGTGGTGCAGCAAACCGAGGCCGGCCAGCAGGCCTTGGAACGATTCGCGCTGGTACAAGGCCCACGTCAGCCAGGCGCCGACCCGCAAATCCTTGGATTGGGTACGCAGCAGGTTTTCGCTGTTTTCACGGATTTTCAGCCAGTCGATCTGACCGCTTTCGTGCATGGACGAGGCTTTCGCCAGCTCGCTTTCCAGTGCCTCATATTCGCTCGAAAAACGAACGTCCTCGCCCGCGAAATTCTCTTTGGAAACAGAGGCTTTTGCGAGTTCGAGGTAATGAGCGGAAAGTTTGCTTGAGTAGGACATCCATGGCCTTTAATTAGGATTACAGTCATACGCCCATTGGAGTTCCAATGACGCAGGGACAGAATCAAAGAGCTGCGATGAGTCTCATCCAATTGAGTTCGTGCTCTTTCAAGTGCGCGCATCGTACTCACGATGATGGCCACTAGCAAGCATCTGATTAAACAACAAGACGAAGTGCTGTTTATTACGTGTAGGAGATTTCCCTATATGTGTAAGGGGATTCCCTGATATCAATTTAATATTCACCTCATCATTGGACAGCGCCGAAAGCATTGAGGCAGAGCTGTCGCCGCCACCTTCATCAAACCGGGGACGGCACCTCCATGGCAGCAGGGTTGAAGCATGCCAACAATAAAAGCGAATGAATGTAGGAACTGTCCGAAAGATTGCGGTCATCTGTGAATGGAACGAAGGGCGACAACGGAGAATTAAGAAAGTGCCATCCCCGTGATGGCACTTTATATAAAGCGGTCATTTTAAGGGCGGGGGCGCGAACATTTGGATAAGGGCAGTTCTTTTCCAGAATGTATTAATCAGTCCACGCAACACATATACAAAACAAAAAACCGCGCATAAAAAATGGGCACCCGGTTCAATCGGTGTGCCCATTTTTCTATACGGTTCTCCCCGTTATTCAGGGAGTTCGCCGCAATTATGGATTAACGCTGTCTTTCAACGATTTGCCTGGCTTGAACGCAACGGTGTTGCTGGCCTTGATTTTGACGGGCTCACCAGTTTGCGGGTTTTTACCGGTGCGGGCACCGCGATGGCGTTGCAGGAAGGTACCGAAGCCCACCAGCGTGACGCTGTCTTTGCGGTGCAGAGCGCCGGTGATTTCTTCGAGAACGGCGTTGAGAACGCGGTTGGCCTGCTCTTTGGTGAGATCTGCTTTTTCAGCGATTGCAGCGGCGAGTTCTGGTTTACGCATTAGTGAAGCCCCTTTGACGGTTTTTTGTTGTTATGTCCGTGCTGTTCTCGTTGGAACAGCGCCCAAAGCGCCGCAGGTGCTCTACTCTGCGGCAGACGGGAGTGAGGATGGCACGCAGCGAAGAGCCGCGCCAGTCTCGGCGCGACCTTTGTAGGGGCAAAAGAGGGGTGATTCCGACAGAACGACCGGTATTTACGCCAGCAGTGCCGGAAGCTCTTTGTTCAGGGCCAGTTTTTCCATCACCGCCGCGCCTGTCAGGGCATAACCGAGCAGTTTTCCGCTGGCATCGCGGCATAAAGCTTTGACGTCCGCACCCTGCCCTTCGACCGTCCAGACGCCCTCCACACCCCGTGGCGGCGGTGAAACCACCAACGGGCAGACTGGGGTTTTCACCGTGATCGGCATCGGACCATAACTCACCGCCGTCGGGTTTCCGGCGAGGGTCTGAGCCAGCGCTCTCGCACAGCTCATGAGGGGCATGACGTACAAAAGATTCAGCCCATCGACCTCGGCGCAGTCGCCCAGGGCGTAGATATTGGCGTGGGAGGTTTTCAGGTGGCGATCGACCACCACGCCGCGATTGACCTGCACACCGGCCGCCGCCGCCAGATCGATGCGGGGACGCAGGCCAATGGCCGAGACCACCACGTCGCAAGCAATCACCTGACCATCGGACAGATGCGCTTCCACGCCGTCTGCCACGCGCTGCAAGCGGTTGAGCACCGGCCCAAGGTGGAAACGCGCGCCCAGGCTTTCCAGCCCGGCCTGCACCGCAGCGGCTGCCGCCGGGTGAAGCAGGGTCGGCATGACTTGCTCGCAGGGTGCAACCAGTTGCACCTCGTAGCCGCCGAGGATCAGGTCATTGGCGAACTCACAACCGATCAGGCCGGCACCGAGCAGCAACACCCGGTGCTTGCCCGCCGCTGCCGCGCGAAAACGGGCGTAATCTTCCAGGTCGTTGATTGGGAACACCACGTCAGCCGCGTCGCCTTCGATTGGCACCCGCACGGTTTCTGCGCCCCAGGCCAGGATCAGGTCTCGATAGATGACCGATTCCTCACCGATCCACAGGCGTTTGTGGCCCGGATCGATGCCGCTTATGCGCGTGTGGGTGCGCACTTCGGCCTTCAATTGCTCGGCCATGGCGCCCGGCTCGGCCATGCTCAGACCGTCGGCGTCTTTGTTCTTGCCAAAACCGGTGGAGAGCATCGGTTTGGAGTAGGAGCGTCCGTCATCGGCGGTAATCAGCAGCAGCGGTGTTTCGCCATCGAGTTTGCGAAACTCCCGGGCCAGGTTGTAGCCAGCCAGCCCGGTGCCGACGATCACGACAGGTGCGTTCATTCCTTACTCCTCTCAATGTCTTAGTTGATTTCGATCATTTCGAAATCCATCTTGCCCACGCCGCAGTCCGGGCACAGCCAGTCTTCCGGTACGTCTTGCCACAGCGTGCCCGGCGCAATGCCATCGTCCGGCCAGCCGTCGGCTTCGTTATAGATCAGGCCGCAGACCACACATTGCCACTTTTTCATTCAGGTACTTCCTCAGGATTCAGGCTTATTGCCGGCGCGAACGGTCGATGGTTGGAGCGCTGCCGTCCGGCTCAGGGGCGTTTTGTACTGATCGGGCCCGGCAGATGCAAGCGTGTTCGGCGCAACGGCGGCCCGGATCAATCAAAATCGCTGGCTGACATGGTAAGCTCACCGCCTCATTTGCTGCCAATAATGACTCACTGTGCCGCACTCAAAATCCCCCTCCGCAACCCCGCTGTGGCTCCCTCAAAGCCAACTGACGCCCCTCCCCGACACGTCTACTCTCGACTGGCTGTTCGACGAAGGCTCCCTGACCCGACGCCTGATCCGCTTGTCGAATGACGGTTTCAGCGTCACGCCGCTGTTTGAAGGCTGGCAACCGCTGCGCGCCGACGAATGTGCTGCGCTGGAGTTGGAGGAAGGCAGTGAAGGTTGGGTGCGCGAGGTGTATCTGCGCAGTCACGGTGAAGCCTGGGTGTTTGCCCGCAGCGTCGCGGCCCGCAGCGCCTTGCAGGGCGACGGTTTGCACATGGACGAACTGGGTAGCCGCTCATTGGGTGAGTTGCTGTTTTGCGATCAGGCGTTCCAGCGTCGCGCCATCGAGGTTTGTCACTATCCTCAGAAATGGCTGCCATTGGCCTCCCGGGCCCCCGAACTGTGGGGCCGTCGCTCGCGTTTCGACCGTGGCGCCCTGAGCGTGCTGGTGGCCGAGATCTTCTTGCCGTCCTTGTGGCTCGCCACCCGCGCCCACCCGGAGAACTGCTGATGTACCAGAGCCTGCTCAAGTCCCTGAACCGCTTGAACCCTCGGGCCTGGGATTTCATTCAGCTGACGCGCATGGACAAGCCGATCGGCATTTATCTGCTGCTGTGGCCGACGCTGTGGGCGCTGTGGATTGCCGGCAAAGGTTCGCCGTCCTTGGCCAACATTGTGATTTTTGTGCTTGGCGTGGTGCTGACCCGCGCCGGCGGCTGCGTGATCAACGACTGGGCGGACCGCAAGGTCGACGGCCACGTGAAACGTACCGAACAGCGCCCTTTGGTCAGCGGCAAGATCAGCTCCAAAGAAGCCCTGGTGTTCTTCGCCTTGCTGATGGGCGTGAGTTTCCTGCTGGTGCTGTGCACCAATGCGGCCACGGTCTGGTTGTCGTTCGGCGGTTTGGCACTGGCCCTCAGTTACCCGTTCATGAAGCGCTACACCTATTACCCGCAAGTGGTGTTGGGTGCGGCGTTCTCCTGGGGCATGCCGATGGCGTTCACCGCCGAAACCGGTGAACTGCCAGCGGCGGCGTGGTTGCTGTGGATTGCCAACCTGCTGTGGACCGTGGGCTACGACACTTACTATGCGATGACCGACCGCGACGACGACCTGAAGATCGGCGTGAAATCCACCGCCATTTTGTTTGGCGACGCAGACCGGGCGATCATCCTGACCTTGCAAGGGTTGGCGCTGGGTTGCCTGTTGCTGGCGGGATCGAAGTTCGAGCTCGGTGGCTGGTTCCACCTCGGGCTACTGGCGGCGGCGGGCTGTTTTGCGTGGGAGTTCTGGTACACCCGCGGCAAGGACCGGATGCGTTGCTTCAAGGCGTTTTTGCACAACCACTGGGCCGGGTTGGCGATTTTTGTGGGGATTGTGCTGGATTACGGGTTTCGCTGAATCAAACCTGCTCCCGGCACGGGGGCAGGTTTGTGGTTCTGGACTCGCTTACTTTTTTGGTCCGGAATTGGTGATGACGTGCCAGACATCTTTCATGCCGTCACCTTTCATTTCTCCAGGCTTTTCGTCCTTCACAAAGGTGTACAGCGGCATGCCGTCGTAAGCGTATTGCATCATGCCGTCATCACGCTTAATGACACTCCATTTGCCCTCGGCCTTGGCACCCGCCGGAGCCATCATTGGCGGCCAGTTTTTGGCACACTCATCGTTACACATTGACTTGCCGCCAGCATCCTTGTCGTACATGTACACCGTCATGCCCTTTTGATCGACCATCACATCGCCTTTCATCATTGCAGGCTCAGCCGCGAAGGCCATTGATGGTAAAGCCATGACCGCCGTCAGCATCAACGCTTTGAAGGATTGCGAGTATTGCTTCATGGAAACCTTCCTTTTGTGGTTGTCAGGATTCGGACTTAGAGCTTAGTTCAGGATCATGACTATCGCCGGCCTGCTAAATTGTTGTCACACGACTGCAATAATTCCGTTATCTAATGCGGCACAAGACAGTTAAATGACAAGAGGATTAAGGCATGGTTGGCAGGAGCATTCTGATCGTCGACGACGAAGCGCCCATTCGCGAAATGATCGCCGTTGCGTTGGAAATGGCCGGCTATGACTGCCTGGAGGCTGAGAACTCGCAGCAGGCCCACGCCATTATTGTCGACCGCAAGCCTGACCTGATCCTGCTCGACTGGATGCTGCCCGGCACGTCCGGCATCGAGCTGGCCAGACGCCTCAAGCGCGATGAGCTGACCGGGGACATCCCGATCATCATGCTCACCGCCAAGGGCGAAGAGGACAACAAGATCCAGGGCCTGGAAGTTGGCGCTGACGATTACATCACCAAGCCGTTTTCCCCCCGTGAGCTGGTGGCGCGCCTCAAAGCCGTGCTGCGCCGTGCCGGCCCTACCGACGGCGAGGCACCGATCGAAGTCGGCGGCCTGCTGCTCGACCCGATCAGCCACCGCGTGACCATCGACGGCAAACCCGCCGAGATGGGCCCGACCGAATACCGTCTGCTGCAGTTTTTCATGACTCACCAGGAACGGGCCTACACCCGTGGCCAGTTGCTGGATCAAGTCTGGGGCGGCAACGTGTATGTCGAAGAGCGCACCGTCGACGTGCACATCCGCCGTCTGCGCAAAGCCCTCGGTGATGCCTATGAAAATCTGGTACAAACCGTGCGGGGCACCGGTTACCGCTTTTCGACCAAAGCCTGACCCGGACTTTCCCGCCCGACAAGCTGACAAGGACGCGTGTTCAATTGAACCAAAACTGGCATGGCACCCTGATCCGCCACATGCTGCTACTGGTGACCGGGTGTCTGGTGATCGGCCTGATTACCGGTTTCTACGGCTGGAGCCTCGCCGCGGGCCTGGGCCTTTACCTGGCCTGGACCCTCAAGCAGTTGCTGCGTCTGCACGAATGGCTGCGGCTGCACAAACCCGACGAAGCGCCGCCTGATGGCTATGGCTTGTGGGGCGAAGTGTTCGACAGCATCTACCACCTGCAACGTCGCGACCAACGTGTGCGTGGGCGCCTGCAAGCGGTGATCGATCGGGTTCAGGAATCCACTGCCGCGCTGAAAGACGCCGTCATCATGCTCGACAGCGATGGCAACTTGGAATGGTGGAACCGCGCCGCCGAAACCCTGCTCGGCCTCAAGACGCCGCAAGACAGCGGTCAGCCGGTCTCCAACCTGGTGCGCCATCCACGCTTCAAGGAATACTTCGAGCAGGACAGCTACGCCGAGCCGCTGGAAATCCCGTCACCGATCAATGATCGTCTGCGCATTCAGCTGTACATCACCCGCTACGGTAACAACGAACACTTGATGCTGGTTCGCGACGTGACGCGTATCCATCAACTGGAACAGATGCGCAAAGACTTCATCGCCAATGTCTCCCACGAATTGCGCACACCGCTGACGGTCATCTGCGGCTATCTGGAAACCCTGCTCGACAACGTCGAGGACGTGAACCCGCGCTGGTCCCGTGCCTTGCAGCAGATGCAGCAGCAAGGCGGGCGCATGCAGACCTTGCTCAACGACTTGCTGCTGCTGGCCAAACTGGAAGCCACCGATTACCCCTCGGACAATCAGCCCGTGGCCATCGACGGCTTGCTGCAATCGATCACCAGTGACGCTCAGCAGTTGTCCGGCCAGAAAAACCAACGCATCACCCTGGAAGCCGATCCGACGATTCTGCTCAAGGGCAGCGAGGCCGAATTGCGCAGCGCGTTTTCCAATCTGGTGTTCAACGCGGTGAAATACACCCCGGCCGAAGGCAATATCCGCATTCGCTGGTGGGGCGATGAGCAAGGCGCACACCTGAGTGTGCAGGACTCCGGCATCGGCATCGACAGCAAACACTTGCCGCGCCTGACCGAACGCTTCTACCGCGTCGATTCCAGTCGTAACTCCAACACCGGCGGCACGGGGCTCGGGCTGGCGATCGTCAAACACGTGCTGCTGCGCCACCGCGCGCGGATGGAAATCAGCAGTGTGCCGGGCCACGGCAGCACCTTTACCTGCCATTTCGCGCCCGCCCAAGTGACGAAAACGCGCGTCATCAGCACCGCCGACTGATACCGGCCAGCACTCGCCACTAGGCAATCGCCCGGTCAGCCGCTACATTGGCTGACTTGTGCCTGCCCTTCAGGCACCGCATTGACCCCCTATTCGAATACACGGAACCCGCAAAACTCCATCATGGACCCTTCCCCTGGCTTGACCCTCGCGACACTCTTCGCCGATTTCGGCATGATTCTTTTTGCTCTGATCCTGGTTTTGCTCAACGGTTTTTTCGTTGCGGCGGAATTCGCCATGGTCAAGTTGCGCTCGACCCGGGTCGAGGCCATCGCTGAAAAAAACGGCTGGCGCGGACACATCCTGCGCACCGTTCACAGTCAGCTCGATGCGTACCTCTCGGCGTGCCAATTGGGTATCACCCTCGCCTCCCTCGGCCTCGGCTGGGTCGGTGAACCGGCGTTCGCGCACATTCTCGAACCTTTGCTTGAAGCTGTTGGCGTGCAGTCGCCCGAAGTGATCAAAGGCGTATCGTTCTTCGCTGCATTCTTCGTCATCTCGTACCTGCACATCGTGGTCGGTGAACTGGCGCCGAAATCCTGGGCCATCCGCAAACCCGAGCTGCTGTCGCTGTGGACCGCGGTGCCGCTGTACCTGTTCTACTGGGCCATGTACCCGGCGATCTACCTGCTAAACGCCAGCGCCAACACGATCCTGCGGATCGCCGGCCAGGGTGAACCCGGCCCGCATCACGAGCACCACTACAGCCGTGAAGAACTGAAACTGATCCTGCACTCCAGCCGTGGCCAGGACCCGAGCGACCAAGGCATGCGCGTTTTGGCCTCGGCGGTGGAAATGGGCGAGCTGGAAGTGGTCGACTGGGCCAACTCTCGGGAAGACCTGGTGACGCTGGAGTTCAACGCGCCGCTCAAGGAAATCCTGGCGATGTTCCGTCGCCACAAGTTCAGCCGTTATCCGGTCTACGACAGTGATAGCCAGGAGTTCGTCGGCCTGCTGCACATCAAGGACTTGCTGCTGGAACTGGCGGCCCTGGACCACATTCCCGAGTCATTCAACCTCGCCGAACTGACCCGGCCGCTGGAGCGGGTTTCGCGCCATATGCCGTTGTCGCAGTTGCTGGAACAGTTCCGCAAGGGTGGCTCGCACTTCGCCCTGGTCGAAGAAGCCGATGGCAACATCATCGGCTACCTGACCATGGAAGACGTGCTTGAGGTGCTGGTCGGCGACATTCAGGACGAACACCGCAAGGCTGAGCGCGGCATCCTCGCCTACCAGCCGGGCAAACTGCTGGTACGGGGTGATACGCCGCTGTTCAAGGTCGAACGCCTGCTGGGCATCGATCTGGACCACATCGAAGCCGAGACCCTCGCCGGGCTGATCTACGAAACCCTGAAGCGGGTGCCGGAAGAGGAAGAAGTGCTGGAAGTCGAAGGCTTGCGAATCATCATCAAGAAGATGAAAGGGCCGAAGATTATCCTGGCCAAGGTGTTGATGCTGGATTAAGCGCAGTACCGGCGGCGAGTGGCTCTTGTGGCGAGGGAGCTTGTCGGACCGCCGCACCGTCCCGCTCGGCTGCGAAGCGGCCCCAATCCTGCAACCGCGATCCTCCAGGCACATTAGATTCACCGGCCTGCGACTGCTGCGCAGCCGAGCGGGACGGTGCGGCGGTCCGACAAGCTCCCTCGCCACACTAAGTCCGCGTCACCTTCATCACTGCTTGCCCAGCGCAAAGTTGGGCAACGCCCCCACCGGCTGATTGAACTGATACGGAATCGACACCAGCCCCAACCCCGTATTGCGCTGCACCACGAAATGCAAATGCGGCCCGCTGCTGTTGCCGGTGTTGCCCGACAGGGCCAGTGCGCTGCCCACCGCTATCCGTTGCCCCTCGCGAACACTGACCGAACCTTGTTTGAGGTGCAGGTACACACCCATCGTCCCGTCATCGTGCAGCACCCGCACAAAATTGCCCGACGGATCGGTACCGCGCCCGGTCTGGGCATTTTCGGTTTTCACCACCACCCCGCCACGCGCCGCAATGATCGGCGTGCCTTCGGGCATGGCAATGTCCATGGCGTAACGGTTCTTGGCGCCGAAATGGCTGTACTGGCCGTTGTTGCCCTGACTCAAGCGAAACGGCCCGCCACGCCAGGGCAGCGGATACCGATAGGCCATGGCAGCCCCTGAAGGGTCGCCCAGGGAATATTCGAACCTTGGGGTGTACGCCAACGGCCTTCCGGTCTTCGTCGCCGTGAGCAGCGCCAGACGGATGTTGCTGCGGGCCGGCATCACCCGGCGGATCGGTCGGCTCGGCGCGCCGCTGACATTGCTCAGTCCGGCAAAACTCAGCTCGATCTCGACCGGCGCATACAGGTCGTTGCGCACGTAGACGCTGTCCACGCCCTTCTGCTTCTTGATCTCCAGGTACACCTGACGCTCAAGGTGCTCGACCATGCGATCACGAAAAACGAACACCTGAGAGCCTTTCGTGGGGCGGTCGCTGTAGGAGACCACGCCATTGGCGTCGGTGGACTTGTAGATCGTCATGGCCACAGCCGAGGTGGAGGCCATGAAAAGACCACAGAAAAACAGCAGGCGCGCGAGCATGGGCAAGAGTCTGTCGAGTAAGGCCTGGGAAGGAGCCTAGCAGCTGCAATGGACCCGGGTAGTCGGCAGATGTTTCAAAATGGGCAGCAAAGGGGATGTGCGGTGAATTTGATGGCCCCTTCGCGGGCAAGCCTCGCTTCTACAGGTCGGTGTGATCTGTAGGAGCGAGGCTTGCCCGCGAAGACGGACTCTCAGTCGATGAAGACTACGCGCCAGGTACGAAGTGCTTCTGCGCCGTACCACGGGCAATCAATCGGGAGATGTAGTCGAGCTTTTGCGCATCCTGATCGACAAAGCGGAAGGTCAGTTGCAGCCAGTCGCTGTCGGGTTTCGGTTCAAACGCGACGATGGCGTGCAGGTAGCCATTGAGGCGAGCAACTTCAGCGTTGTCGCCCTGCTCCAGATCAAGCACGGCGCTGTCGAGGACTTGCGGCAACGTGTCGGTGCGCTTCACCACCAGCAGCGCTTCCTTGATGCTCAAGGCTTTGATCACGCACTGCTGAATGCCGCCTGGCAAACGCAACTGGCCTTGACCTCGACCGCTGGCCGGTGCGGAAGCAGCGACCGGCGCCTTGACCGGTGGGCTGTTGAGCAAACCGCGCGAAGGGGCTGCCGCCGGTGCGGGAGCTGAGACCACGGCCGCCTTGCCGCCGGTCAACGCGCTCAGGGAATCATTGCCGAAGGCCGAGTTCATTTTGGTTGGCGCACCGTTCATCAAGGCGTCGAGCTTGCCGACCTTGTTGAGCGCTTGCTTGACCTTGGTCAGCAGTTGTTCGTTGGTGAAGGGCTTGCTGACGTAGCCGGAAACGCCGGCCTGAATCGCCTGGACCACGTTCTCCTTGTCGCCACGGCTGGTCACCATCACGAAGGGCATGGTCTTGAGGTTGTCCTGCTCGCGGCACCAGGTCAGCAGTTCCAGGCCAGACATTTCCGGCATCTCCCAGTCGCACAACACCAGGTCGAACGCTTCCTTGGCCAGCATGGCCTGAGCCTTTTTGCCGTTGATGGCATCTTCGGTCCGGATCCCCGGGAAGTAGTTACGCAGGCACTTCTTTACCAGGTCACGAATGAATGCCGCATCGTCCACCACCAACACACTGATCTTGCTCATCCATCACCCCTCGAAAAAATCCCGGCAAGCATACCGTTTTGCTGATGGCACATTGCCAAAAACCTTCAGTCACGCCGGGACTTTTCGTTCGCGGGTGCTGCTTTTGAAGTCGAAAACCACACAAAAAAACGCCCGGCCAAAGGACCGGGCGTTTTTCTTGGGCAGTCTTACTTATCGTCAGCTTTGCCCGGAACATTAGCGGTTTCGCCACTTGTGCCTTCAACTTCTTCTTTCATGCGCTTGAGGCCCAGGTGACGCACGTCCGTGCCGCGCACCAGATAAATCACCAGCTCCGAGATGTTGCGTGCGTGGTCGCCGATGCGTTCCAGCGAACGCAGTACCCAGATAATGCTCAAGACCCGCGAGATAGAGCGCGGGTCTTCCATCATGTAGGTCGCCAGCTCACGCAGTGCGGTCTTGTATTCGCGGTCGATGATCTTGTCGTACTGGGCCACCGACAACGCCAGGTCGGCATCGAAACGGGCAAAGGCGTCCAGCGCGTCACGCACCATGTTGCGCACCTGGTCGCCGATGTGGCGAACCTCGACGTAACCGCGCGGGGCCTCGCCTTCTTCGCACAACTGGATGGCGCGGCGGGCGATCTTGGTCGCTTCGTCACCGATGCGCTCCAGGTCGATCACCGACTTGGAGATGCTGATGATCAGACGCAAGTCAGACGCCGCCGGCTGACGGCGGGCCAGAATGCGCAGGCATTCTTCGTCGATGTTGCGTTCCATCTGGTTGATCTGGTCGTCGATCTCACGAACCTGCTGGGCCAGGCCGGAGTCGGCCTCGATCAGCGCGGTCACCGCGTCGTTGACCTGCTTTTCCACCAGACCGCCCATGGCCAGGAGGTGGCTGCGCACTTCCTCGAGCTCGGCGTTGAACTGCGCGGAGATGTGATGGGTAAGGCCTTCTTTACTAATCATGTTGGCGTCCTTGGAGCGTCCGGTTAGGTGCGGTGGACCGCAGCGTCAATTCAGTGAGCAACTACAGCTTCCTAGCCGTAACGACCGGTGATGTAGTCTTCGGTCTGCTTCTTCGCCGGATTGGTGAACAGGGTGTCGGTATCGCCGAATTCCACCAGTTTGCCCATGTACATGAACGCCGTGTAATCGGAAACCCGCGCGGCCTGTTGCATGTTGTGGGTCACGATGACGATGGTGAATTTCGATTTCAATTCGTAGATCAGCTCTTCGACTTTCAACGTCGAGATCGGGTCGAGTGCCGAGCACGGTTCGTCGAGCAGCAGCACTTCCGGCTCCACGGCGATGGTACGGGCGATCACCAGACGTTGTTGCTGGCCACCGGACAGGCCGAGTGCCGACTCATGCAGACGGTCTTTGACTTCGTCCCACAGCGCCGCGCCTTTCAACGCCCACTCGACCGCTTCGTCGAGGATGCGTTTTTTGTTGATGCCCTGGATGCGCAGGCCGTAAACCACGTTTTCGTAGATGGTTTTCGGGAACGGGTTCGGCTTCTGGAACACCATGCCGACGCGACGACGCAGTTCGGCGACGTCTTCGCCCTTGCGGTAGATGTTGTTGCCGTACAGGTTGATTTCACCTTCTACGCGGCAACCGTCGACCAGGTCGTTCATGCGGTTGAAGGTCCGCAGCAGCGTGGACTTGCCGCAGCCGGACGGACCGATGAAGGCGGTTACGCGTTGTTTCGGGATGTTCAGGCTGACGTCGTACAGCGCTTGTTTATCGCCGTAGTACAGGTTCAGGCCCGGTACTTCGATGGCCACGGTTTCCTGCTCAAGGCTCAGGCTCTGCTTGTCGCGACCCAGCGCAGACATGTTGATGCCGTGGGTATGTGCTTCGTGCTGCATGGGAGGCTCCCTGTGCTAACAAATTCGGTTCGGTTTGCCGCTGGCCTCACAAAAATGGGCCAGCGGTGTTGCCTTCTGTAGGGGCCAGGCTTGCCGGCGAAGGCGTCCTTGAAATCGCCTTCGCCGGCAAGCCTGGCTCCTACAGGGGGGGCGGTGATTAGCTATCCAGCGCTTTGTACTTCTCGCGCAGATGGTTTCGGATATAAACGGCCGACAGGTTGAGCGTCGCGATCACCAGCACCAGCAGCAGCGCCGTGGCGTACACCAGCGGTCGCGCAGCTTCGACGTTCGGGCTCTGGAAGCCGACGTCATAGATGTGGAAGCCCAAGTGCATGATCTTCTGATCCAGGTGAAGGTACGGGTAGTTGCCGTCCAGTGGCAGCGACGGTGCCAGTTTCACCACACCCACCAGCATCAGCGGCGCCACTTCACCGGCGGCGCGCGCCACGGCGAGGATCATGCCGGTCATCATCGCCGGGCTGGCCATCGGCAGCACGATCTTCCACAAGGTTTCAGCCTTGGTCGCGCCGAGGGCCAACGAGCCTTCACGCACCGTGCGAGGGATCCGCGCCAGGCCTTCTTCGGTGGCCACGATCACCACCGGCACCGCCAGCAGCGCCAGGGTCAGGGACGCCCAGAGTAGACCCGGCGTGCCGAAAGTCGGCGCCGGCAATGCTTCAGGGAAGAACAACCGGTCGACCGAACCGCCCAGCACATAGACGAAGAAGCCCAGACCGAACACGCCGTAAACGATCGCCGGAACACCCGCGAGGTTGTTCACCGCGATGCGGATCAAGCGCGTCATTGCGTTCTGTTTCGCATATTCACGCAGGTAAACCGCTGCCAACACGCCGAACGGGGTCACGATCATCGCCATGATCAACGTCATCATCACGGTGCCGAAAATCGCCGGGAAGATCCCGCCTTCGGTGTTCGCTTCACGCGGGTCGTCGCTCAAGAACTCCCAGACCTTGCTGAAGTAGAAGCCGATCTTGGTGAAGGTGCCCATGGCGTTCGGCTGAAAGGCGTGAACCACTTTGCCAATGCCGATTTCGACTTCTTTGCCATTGGCATCGCGGGCCGTCAGGCTGTCGCGGTTGAACTGGGCGTGCAGGTCGTTCAGGCGTGCTTCGATGTCCTGATAACGCGCGTTCAGTTCGGCGCGCTCGGACTCCAGGTCCGCTTGCGCGGCGGCGTCGAGCTGGCCGGCCAGTTCCAGTTTGCGACCGTGCAGACGCACACGTTCCAGACCGGCGTTGATCGCGCCGATGTCGACCTTTTCCAGGGTCTTGAGCTGAGCCGCGAGCTGGTTGACGCGAGCAACACGGGCCTGCAACTCGGGCCATGCGGCTTCGCCTTCAGCGATGACTTTGCCGTCCTGCTTGACGTTGACCAGGTAGCCGTAGAAGTTGCCCCACTCGCGACGCTCGATGGCCATCAGCTCGGGTGGCGTCTTCTGGTTGGTCAGCCACTCGCCGACGATCCAGGTGAAGTCGTTGCCGTTCAGGTCACGGTTGCCAACCTTGATCAACTCGCGGGTCATGAACTCCGGGCCCTGATCGGGCACCGGCAGGCCAGCGCTTTTCAGGCGCTCGCGCGGCACTTCTTCTTTCTGCACCACTTCGCCGATGACGAGGTGGTTGGCTTGGCCCGGCACGTTGTAACTGGCGTGCACCAGGTCCGCCGGCCAGAAGTGGCCCAGACCGCGCACGGCAATCACCGCCAGCAAGCCAATGGTCATGATGACCGCGATGGACACCGCGCCACCGCTGATCCAGACGCCGGGGGCGCCGCTCTTGAACCATCCTTTCAGGGAGTTCTGTTTCACAGACTTCTACCTTTCTTAAAGCGACGAGTATTTCTTGCGCAGACGCTGACGAATCAGTTCTGCGAGGGTGTTCATGACGAAGGTGAACAACAGCAGCACCAGTGCCGAGAGGAACAGCACGCGGTAGTGGCTGCCGCCGACTTCCGATTCGGGCATTTCCACCGCGACGTTGGCGGCCAGGGTGCGCAGGCCTTCGAACAGGTTCATTTCCATGACCGGCGTGTTACCGGTGGCCATCAGCACAATCATGGTTTCACCCACCGCACGGCCCATGCCGATCATCAGCGCCGAGAAGATGCCCGGGCTGGCGGTGAGGATCACCACCCGCGTCATGGTCTGCCACGGCGTGGCACCGAGGGCCAGCGAGCCGAGGGTCAGGCCGCGAGGCACACTGAACACGGCGTCTTCGGCGATGGAGTAGATGTTCGGGATCACCGCGAAGCCCATGGCCAGACCGACTACCAGAGCGTTGCGCTGGTCGTAGGTGATGCCCAGGTCGTGGGAGATCCACATGCGCATGTCGCCGCCGAAGAACCAGGTTTCCATGTACGGGCTCATGTACAGCGACAACCAACCCACAAACAGAATCACCGGGATCAGGATCGCGCTTTCCCAGCCGTCCGGCACTTTCAGGCGGATGGACTCAGGCAGGCGGCTGAAGACGAAACCGGCGACCAGAATACCAATCGGCAAGAGCATCAGCAGGCTGAAGATGCCCGGCAAATGCCCTTCCACATAGGGCGCGAGGAACAGGCCGGCGAAGAAACCGAGGATCACCGTCGGCATCGCCTCCATCAGCTCGATCACCGGTTTGACCTTGCGGCGCAAGCTTGGGGCCATGAAGTACGCGGTGTAGATCGCAGCAGCGACGGCCAGCGGTGCGGCCAACAGCATGGCGTAGAACGCGGCTTTCAGGGTACCGAAGGTCAGCGGCGACAAGCTCATCTTCGGTTCAAAGTCAGTGTTGGCAGCGGTCGATTGCCAGACGTATTTAGGTTCGTCGTAGTTCTCGTACCAGACCTTGCTCCACAACGCGCTCCACGAAACTTCCGGGTGCGGATTGTCCAGCAGCAGCGGCTGCACCTTACCGTTAGCCTCGACGATGATACGGTTGGCACGCGGCGACATGCCGAAAATGCCTTGGCCTTCCACCACCTGATCGACCAGCAACGTGCGGTGAGCGGTACTGTGAAAGACGCCAAGCTTGCCGGATGCGTCGAGGGCTACGAAGCCTTTGCGACGCTCTTCAGCACTGATCTCAACAATCGGCGTAGTGCCCATCTGGAAGGTACGAATCTGCTTCAGACGCAGTTCGCCGTCCGGGTCGCGAGCCATGAACCACTGGGCCAGACCACCTTTGGAGTCACCGAGGATCAGCGAGATACCGCCCACCAACTGGGTGCTGGCGGTAATCTCGGCATCGCCGTTCTCAAGCAGCTTGTAGCGACCGTTGAGGCTCTTGTCGCGCAGGCTGAACACGTCAGCCTGAGCACGACCGTTGATGACGTACAGCCACTGCTGACGCGGGTCGACGAAGATGTTCTTCACCGGCTCGCTCATCTGCGGCAGATCGATACGCTTCTGCTCGTTGGTGACTTCGCCGGTCATCATGTTTTCTTCGCTGGTTAGCGACAAAACATTGAGTTGAGACCCGGTGGAGCCGACCAGCATCAGGGTCGTATCGTTGGCGTTGAGGCTGACATGCTCCAGCGCACCGCCCGCCTCGTTCAGCGCAATCGGGGTTTCGCCATACGGGTATTCGATGGCTGGCGAGATGGTCTTCTTGCCGTCCGGGTAGCTGACCTTGTACGTGTGACGGAACACCAGCGCCTGACCGTTGGACAAGCCAACCGCTACCAGCGGATGGCCGGGTTGGTCTTCAGCAATGGACGTGACCGTGGTGCCCGCCGGGATCGGCAGATCGACGCGCTTGAGTTCGGCGCCACTGTCGATATCGAAGAACAACGCCTGGCCCTTGTCGGAAACCCGCATGGCGACCTGGTTCTGTTCTTCCAGGGAGATCATCAACGGCTTGCCGGCGTCTTGCATCCAGGCGGGCGTGATGGCGTCTTGGGCGGTCAGGTCGGCGCCCTGAAACAGCGGCGCGACGACGTAGCCGAGGAAGAAAAAGATCAGCGTGATCGCGCCGAGAACTGCGAGGCCGCCCACGAGGACGTACCAGCGGGTCAGGCGATCCTTGAGCGCGCGGATGCGGCGCTTGCGTTGCAGCTCAGGCGTATTGAAATCAATTCGCTTGGGGGGATTAGTAGTCATGGTGGAATTGGCCAGATCATTCATGCGCACACCCTAGCGATCCTGTATGACAGAAAGATGACAATGCGGTGACGCAACGAATCCACCGCCAGCGGGAACTGGCAGTGGACCGGAAATTTGGGGGCCGGCGTACCGGCATTTGTAGGAGCAGAGCTTGCTCGCGAAGGCGTCATTACATTCAACATCAATGCTGACTGAACCACGGCTTTCGCGGGCAAGCCTCGCTCCTACAGAGTCCGGGTTTATCCCGGACTCAGGGTGTTACTTCTTTGCGACGTTGCCGCCTTCTTGCAGACCCAGGTCAGCCAGTGCTTTTGCAGCAACCTTGGCTGGCAGTGGGATGTAACCGTCTTTCACTACAACTTCCTGACCCTGTTTGGACAGAATCAGTTTCACGAACTCGGCTTCCAGCGGGGCCAGAGGCTTGTTCGGGGCTTTGTTGACGTAAACGTAGAGGAAACGCGACAGAGGGTACTTGCCGTTCAGGGCGTTTTCTTCGGTGTCTTCGATGAACTCGGTGCTGCCTTTCTTGGCCAGGGCCACCGTCTTCACGCTAGCGGTTTTGTAGCCGATACCCGAGTAACCAACACCGTTCAGCGAAGAGCTGATCGACTGCACGACCGAAGCCGAACCTGGTTGTTCGTTGACGTTTGGCTTGTAGTCGCCTTTGCACAGGGCTTCTTCTTTGAAGTAGCCGTAGGTGCCGGATACCGAGTTACGACCGAACAGTTGAACCGGCTTGTTGGCCAGGTCGCCGGTCACGCCCAGATCACCCCAGGTTTTCACGTCGGTTTTAGCACCGCACAGACGAGTCGAGGAGAAGATCGCGTCGACTTGCTCCATGGTCATGTGCTGGATCGGGTTGTCTTTGTGCACGAAGACAGCCAAGGCGTCCACGGCAACCGGGATAGCGGTTGGCTTGTAGCCGTATTTGGTTTCGAAGGCTTGCAGCTCGTTGTCCTTCATCTTGCGGCTCATCGGGCCCAGGTTAGCGGTGCCTTCAGTCAGCGCAGGTGGCGCGGTAGAAGAACCGGCAGCCTGAATCTGGATGTTTACGTTCGGGTATTCTTTTTTGTAGTTCTCAGCCCACAGGGTCATGAGGTTGGCCAGGGTATCGGAGCCGACGCTGGACAGGTTGCCCGACACACCAGTGGTCTTGGTGTAGCTCGGGATAGCAGGGTCAACAGCGGCAACCGCGTTGGCAGTCGCAACGCCAGCAGCGACAAAAGTCATTGCCGCCATCAAACGCTTCAGTTTCATGCCTTACTCCTAGCAGATAGGGTGTGTTAGTCGGGGCCAAGTATCGGCAGGCCGTGTGAACACTCTATGGCTGAAATATGACAATTAGATGAAAGGCCAGCATTGGATGTTTTAAGGAATACCGCGTCATCTTTCGTCGCGAGCAAGACCGCTCCCACACTGGATCTACACCTGAACACAGAGTTTGTGTCCAATTGAGTCGAATGTGGGAGCGGGCTTGCTCGCGAAGGGGCCAGTGCGCTGAATGAAAGAAGTGGTTTATCGACCCTTCTTCCAAAGATACGCACCCACCAGAATCCCGACCCCGCAAATAATCGCCACGTAATAGGCAGGCCCCATCGGGCTTTCCTTCAGAAGCAGCGTCACCACCATCGGCGTCAAACCACCGAAAATCGCATAGGCCAGGTTGTAGGAGAACGACAGCCCGCTAAACCGGACCACCGCCGGAAAGGCTTTGACCATCACGTAGGGCACTGCACCAATAGTCCCGACCAGCAGACCGGTCAGGGCGTACATCGGGAACAGCCAGTCCGGGTGATTGAACAGGCTGTGATAGAACGTCCACGAGCTGAACAATAACGCCGCACTGCCAAACACGAACACTCGACCCGCACCGAAACGGTCAGCCAGGGCACCGGAAACCACGCAGCCCACGCTCAGGAACACAATCGCCAGGCTGTTGGCCTGCAACGCCGTGGTCGGCGAGAAGTGGTAAACGGTCTGCAGCACGGTCGGGGTCATCAGAATGACCACGATGATGCCGGCGGACAGTAGCCAGGTCAGCAACATGGAAATCAGAATCGCACCGCGGTGGTCACGCAACACGGCACGTAGCGGCACTTCTTCGGCCAGGGCCTTGCGCAGTTGCAGTTCGGCGAACACCGGGGTCTCGTGCAACCAGCGGCGCAGATACACCGAGAACAGGCCAAACACACCGCCCAGCAGGAACGGGATCCGCCAGGCGTAATCGGACACTTCCAGCGGGGTGTAAATGCTGTTGATCGCAGTGGCGACCAACGAACCCAGGAGGATGCCCGCCGTCAGACCGCTCGTCAGGGTGCCGCAGGCATAACCGATATGACGCGCAGGCACGTGTTCGGAAACGAATACCCACGCACCCGGTACTTCACCGCCAATCGCCGCGCCTTGAATCACCCGCATCAGCAGCAGCAGGATCGGCGCCCACATGCCGATCTGCGCATAGGTCGGCAGCAGGCCCATGATCAGGGTCGGCACCGCCATCATGAAAATGCTCAACGTGAACATCTTCTTGCGACCCAACAGGTCGCCGAAATGCGCCATCACAATGCCGCCCAACGGACGAGCAAGGTAGCCGGCGGCGAAGATGCCGAACGTCTGCATCAGGCGCAGCCACTCGGGCATGTCCGCCGGGAAGAACAGTTTGCCCACCACCGTGGCGAAGAACACGAAGATGATGAAGTCGTAAAACTCCAGCGCGCCGCCCAGGGCGGAGAGCGATAACGTCTTGTAGTCGTTGCGGGTCAACGGGCGTGCGGGCTGGGTCGGCTGCGCGATGCTAGAGGGCGCTGTGGTCATGGCAAGGGCTTCTCTTATAGTCGGATCTGCAACCCCAACAACGCTGGCGAGGGCTTGGGCAGGTCCGGCACGATAGCAAATTGTTCGAAAAAGCACATAGAGGTGCGAATTTGACGGTCAAAATGAGAACCGGACGGTCGTCTCGGAGTCTACCGACCGATATACTCGCTGCGTTGCAGCATGTGTAAGGGGTTGCTGTGCGAAAACGCGCTGGCTGTCAGGCAATGTAATTGCGTGGTTCAGTCGCTTTCGCAGAGTTTCCCTTTAGGCGCCTTACGAAAAACGTGACGAACGCGGTATGTTCGGGCTGAATCGTTTTTCCTTGAGACGGCTATTCACCTGAAGTACTTATGAAGAGTCACGGGTCAGAGGCACCCCCGGCATGATAGAGCTCGAACAAGAAGATCCAATTCCGCAAGGCGACCTGGCCCTGCAAATCACCGCGCTTCCGCGTGAAACCAACGGCTTCGGCGATATTTTCGGCGGCTGGCTGGTGGCACAGATGGATTTGGCCGGCACCGCAAT
Organism: Pseudomonas sp. LBUM1669; assembly: GCF_059695705.1. NCBI lineage: Bacteria > Pseudomonadati > Pseudomonadota > Gammaproteobacteria > Pseudomonadales > Pseudomonadaceae > Pseudomonas > Pseudomonas sp. LBUM1669. Next base: position 6,293,505 of record NZ_CP166784.1, read on the forward strand.
GGCCAGCAAAGTCGCTGGCGGACGCGTGGCGACCGTGGCGATTGATCGCATGGCGTTCCTGGTCCCCGTGGCGGTGGGCGCTCAGCTTTCCTTCTATACCCAGGCGCTGGAAATCGGCCGCAGCTCAATTCAGATGATGGTCGAAGTCTGGAGCGACGATCCGCTGTCCAGCGAGTGGCGTAAAGTGACTGAAGCCGTGTTTGTGTTTGTCGCGATCGATGGCAGCGGCCGTACTCGTTCGGTTCCGCCACGCGCGCGTTAAACACTGCGACCTTTACGCGGTCCATTGCAGTCATTGTTCCTGATCGAGAGTTGCCCCATGAGCACGCCCAACGTTGAAGCCGTGAAACTGGATGAACTGAACTGCTGGCGCATCCGCCACGGTCAGGCCGAATTGCTGGTCGCCCAGCAAGGCGCGCACATCCTCAGTTATCAATTGGCCGGCCAACCGCCGCTGATATGGCTCAACGACGAGGCCGTATTCAAGACCGGCAAGAGCATCCGTGCCGGCGTGCCGGTGTGCTGGCCGTGGTTCGGCAATTTCCCGCGCAACCCGCAAAGTGTCCAGGCGATGCGCGTCAGCAACGAACCACCGACCGCCCACGGTTTCGTCCGGGCGATGGATTGGGAATTGGGCGGCATAGAAGCCGAGGGTGAGAGCCTGAAGGTGGAATTCATCCTGCCCTACCCCGAAGGCGGCTTTCCGGGCTGGCCGCATCAGGTGGATCTGAAGTTGAGCATCCGTCTGGATGAGCAACTGCATATCAACCTGACCAGCCACAATCAGGGCACCGATACCGTCACCCTCAGCCAGGCGCTGCACAGTTACTTCGCCGTCAGCGATGTGCGCACTGTGCATGTCGAAGGGCTGGATGGTTTGAGCTATATCGAAACGCTGGATGACTGGAAAACCGTCACCCAGGCCGGTGATTTGCATTTTGCTGGTGAGACCGACCGCATTTACCTCAATGCCCCGCCGAAGCTGAATATTGTGGACCCGGCCTGGGAACGGCGCATCGAGCTGACCAGCAGCGGTTCGCGCACGGCGGTGATCTGGAACCCGTGGATCGAACGCGCCGCGGCGTTCAGCGACATGGCCGACGATGGCTGGCAGAAGATGCTGTGCATCGAGACGGCGAATGTGATGGATGACGTGGTGACACTGGCGCCGGGTGCCAGTCATACCTTGGGCGTGAGCATCGCCAGCGCACCTCTCTAAACAACACCATAAATCCCTGTGGGAGCGGGCTTGCTCGCGAAGAGGCCGTAACATTCAACATCATCGTTGGCTGTTACACCGCCTTCGCGAGCAAGCCCGCTCCCACATTTGGATCACCTACAAATCTGATTCCTGCACCACCCGCACCTTCGCCGCATCCAGCGCATACGCCGCGTCAGCCAAATCGTTATTGACCTTCTCGACCTTCAGCGTGCCCGTCACCCACAGCGGTGTGTATATATCGTCCAGCTTCAAACCCTTCGGATAACGCACCAGCACCAACTGATTGGGTGGCGGTGGCGGCACGTGGATGCAGGCGCCCGGGTACGGCACAAGGAAGAACAACGTGCTGCGGCCCTTGGCGTCGGACTCCAGCGGCACCGGGTAACCTCCGATCCGGATGTTCTTGTCGTTCATCGACGGCACGGTTTTGGTCGAATACATCACCGCCGGCAAGCCCTTGCTCTGCTTCATGCCACCTTTTTCGGTAAAGGTGCCATCGCCTTCCGGGGAGTTGTGGTCGATTTCGGGCATGGCCTCGAGGGCTTTCTGGTCCGACTTGGGCATCAGTTCGAGCCAGTCGGTTTCCGGCAGTTCGCCGGCATGGGCCAAACCGCTGCCCAAAAGGAGGAGAGTCAAAAAAAGACGGCGCATGGAGGTGCTCGGTAAGGAAAGGACTGTTGAACGCCGAGCATTCTAGCCCTCCCCGCGCGCGCCGCAGAGAGGACTTTGTCGCTTGAATCAGTTCTTTCTGATCAAGCCGTAGACCACCAGCAACACCACCGCGCCGACCAGCGCACCGATGAAGCCTGCACCTTCGCCCGCGTGATAGATGCCCAAAGCCTGGCCGCCGTAAGTGGCCGCCAGCGAACCGCCGATACCGAGCAGGATGGTCATGATCCAGCCCATGCTGTCATCGCCCGGTTTCAGGAACCGAGCCAGGAGGCCGACGATCAAGCCGATAAAGATGGTTCCGATAATTCCCATGGCACTTCCCTCTGATTGAATGGCAATGCCCAAAGCCTAGACAGACTTTGGCATCCTGCCATGAGAGAACGACGGCCCCTGAATGGTTCCGCCGCTGCCACATGAAACTGTTTATTCGGCGATGAGCGCTTCGACCTTGAGTATCTGCGCGGCCAGTGTTTCGCGGTTTGCACAACGCAGGTTGGCGTGACCGACCTTGCGGCCGACTTTGAACGCCTTGCCATAGTGGTGCAGATGGCAATCGGCGATGGCCAGGACCTTCTCGGTCTCCGGCACTTTACCGATGAAGTTGAGCATCGCGCTCTCGCCAACCTTGGCCGTCGAACCCAGCGGCAGGCCAGCAACGGCTCGCAGGTGGTTTTCGAACTGGCTGCACTCGGCGCCTTCGGTGGTCCAGTGGCCGGAGTTGTGCACCCTCGGGGCGATTTCGTTGGCCTTGAGGCCACCGTCGACTTCGAAGAACTCGAACGCCATCACGCCGACGTATTCCAGCTGTTTGAGCACACGGCTCGAGTAGTCTTCGGCCAGCGCTTGCAGCGGGTGGTCGGTACTGGCCACGGACAGCTTGAGAATGCCGCTGTCGTGGGTGTTGTGAACCAGCGGATAGAACTTCGTTTCACCATCGCGAGCACGCACGGCGATCAGCGAGACTTCGCCGGTGAACGGCACGAAGCCTTCCAGCAGGCAGGCCACGCTACCCAGTTCGGCGAAGGTGCCGACCACGTCTTCCGGTTTGCGCAGGACCTTCTGGCCCTTGCCGTCGTAACCCAGGGTGCGGGTTTTCAGCACGGCCGGAAGACCGATCGACGCGACAGCGGCGTCCAGGTCGGCTTGCGATTGAATGTCGGCGAACGCCGGGGTTGGAATCCCCAGGTCCTTGAACATGCTCTTCTCGAACCAGCGATCACGGGCGATGCGCAGGGCTTCGGCGCTCGGGTAGACCGGGACGAATTGCGACAGGAAAGCGACGGTTTCGGCCGGGACGCTTTCGAACTCGAAGGTCACCAGATCGACTTCATCAGCCAGCTGACGCAGGTGGTCCTGATCGCCGTAATCGGCCCGCAGGTGTTCGCCCAACGCGGCTGCGCAAGCATCCGGTGCCGGGTCCAGGAAAGCGAAGTTCATGCCCAGCGGAGTGCCCGCCAACGCCAACATGCGACCCAACTGGCCGCCACCGATTACACCGATCTTCATCGTCAACAACCTCAGGCGATGCGTGGGTCTGGATTTTCCAGGACGCTGTCTGTCTGCTCAGCGCGGAATTTTTTCAGCACCGCGTGGAACTGCGGGTGCTTGGCGCCGAGGATACTCGCCGACAGCAAGGCGGCGTTGATCGCGCCGGCCTTGCCGATGGCCAAGGTGGCAACCGGAATGCCCGCTGGCATCTGCACGATCGAGAGCAGCGAATCGACGCCCGAGAGCATCGACGACTGCACCGGAACGCCCAGCACCGGCAGGTGGGTCTTGGCCGCACACATGCCAGGCAAGTGGGCCGCGCCACCGGCACCGGCGATGATCACCTCGATGCCACGCGCCTCGGCCTCTTCGGCGTACTGGAACAGCAGATCCGGGGTGCGGTGGGCAGAGACCACTTTCACCTCGTAAGGAATGCCGAGCTTTTCCAGCATATCGGCGGTGTGGCTAAGGGTGGACCAATCGGACTTGGAGCCCATGATCACGCCAACCAGTGCACTCATCGTCGTGCCTCTTCTCTCTGGGCGCCCGCAGGCGCGTCAAAAACAACAAGCCACGCAGAAATGCGTGGCTTGATTGTACGAAAAATGGCCGGACGAACCGGCCGAAGGCCGCGCAGTATACCTCAATGAAGCAGATAAACAGCCCCCGAAACGACCATCTGTCATACGGCGCAAAGTGCCGGTTTTATTGACTCTGAGGTCAGCCAAAAACAGCGTAAATCTACCCCGATCCTGTAGGAGCCAGGCTTGCCGGCGAAGGCGATCTTGCGGACGCCTTCGCCGGCAAGCCTGGCTCCTACAAAACATCATTGACCGGTTGTGCCTTGCGCCGCGCCCCCCTCAAGCTTGCGCCACAACAACCGCACGTTCGCCTTGCGCACCAGCGCGCAGCGATACAGGCGAATCTCCAGCGGCACGTGCCATTGCGGGCCGCCACAGACCACCAGTTCACCACGCGCCAGTTCGGCGCGCACGCTGAGCTGCGGCACCCAGGCAATCCCCAACCCCTCGAGGGCCATGCTTTTCAGGCTGTCGGCCATGGCGGTCTCATAAATGGTGGTGAAGCGCAGCGCACGCTGGCGCAGCAGCATGTTCACCGAACGCCCGAGAAACGCACCGGCGCTGTAAGCGAGCAACGGCACGCTGGCCTCGCCTTCCAGGTCGAACAATGGTTTGCCGTCGGCATCCGCTGCGCACACTGGCAGCATCTCGGTATGGCCAAGGTGCAGCGACGGGAAGATTTCCGGGTCCATCTGCAAGGCCGCGTCCGGGTCATAGAACGCGAGCATCAAGTCGCAACCCCCTTCGCGCAGCGCATGCACCGCGTCACCGACGTTAGTCGCCACCAACCGCGTGGCGATGTTCAAGCCTTCATTGCGCAACTGCGCGATCCAGCGCGGAAAGAAACCCAATGCCAATGAGTGAGCGGCAGCCACTTGCATCACTTCGCCCTGCCCGCCTTCCAGGTGATGAAGGTGGCGCAGCACTTCGCCGAGCTGTTCGACCACGGTCCGCGCGGTCACCAAAAACAACTGCCCCGCCGCCGTCAGTTCGACAGGCGTGCGCGAGCGGTTGACCAACGTCAGCCCCAACGCGGCTTCCAGGCTGCGGATTCGGCGGCTGAACGCGGGCTGCGTTACGAAGCGGCGTTCCGCAGCCTGGGAGAAGCTGCGGGTGGCGGCCAAGGCGCTGAAGTCCTCGAGCCATTTACTTTCCAGATTCATCACGTCCTCCCGGACACGCACCAAATTAGGTCACACGCTCGCCGCACACACGGCGTCACACAGACATTATGCCGAATGTGCATAGGCCAGTGTTTAACAGCATTGGCCGAAAATTCTCCACAAGCCTAGCATTTGCAGCGTTCCGGCACAGACCGGGTCCATATCGAGATGATTTCTATCATGTCCTCCGCTGCATCTTTCCGCACAGAAAAAGACCTGCTTGGCGTACTCGAAGTACCTGCTCAAGCGTATTACGGCATCCAGACCCTGCGAGCGGTGAACAACTTCCGTCTCTCCGGCGTTCCGATTTCGCATTACCCGAAGCTGGTCGTCGGTCTGGCGATGGTCAAACAGGCCGCCGCTGACGCCAACCGCGAACTGGGTCACCTGAGCGAAGCCAAGCACGCTGCCATCAGCGAAGCCTGTGCACGTTTGATCCGCGGTGATTTCCACGAAGAGTTCGTGGTGGACATGATTCAGGGCGGCGCTGGCACTTCAACCAACATGAATGCCAACGAAGTCATCGCCAACCTCGCGCTGGAGGCCATGGGTCACCAGAAGGGCGAGTACCAATACCTGCACCCGAACAACGACGTGAACATGGCGCAGTCGACCAACGACGCCTACCCGACCGCGATCCGTCTGGGTCTGCTTTTAGGTCACGACGCGCTGCTGGCCAGCCTCGACAGCTTGATCCAGGCGTTCGCTGCCAAAGGTGTTGAGTTCAGCCACGTATTGAAGATGGGCCGTACCCAGCTGCAAGACGCCGTGCCGATGACCCTGGGCCAGGAATTCCGCGCCTTCGCCACTACCCTGAGCGAAGACCTGGCACGCCTGAAAACCCTGGCCCCGGAATTGCTGACCGAAGTGAACCTGGGCGGCACCGCGATCGGCACCGGCATCAACGCCGACCCGCGTTATCAGCACCTGGCCGTTCAGCGCCTGGCCCTGATCAGCGGTCAACCGCTGGTTCCGGCGGCCGACCTGATCGAAGCCACTTCCGACATGGGCGCCTTCGTGCTGTTCTCCGGCATGCTCAAGCGCACCGCGGTCAAGCTGTCGAAGATCTGCAACGACCTGCGCCTGCTGTCCAGCGGCCCACGCACCGGCATCAATGAAATCAACCTGCCAGCGCGTCAGCCAGGCAGCTCGATCATGCCCGGCAAGGTCAACCCGGTTATCCCGGAAGCGGTTAACCAGGTTGCATTCCAGATCATCGGCAACGACCTGGCCCTGACCATCGCAGCCGAAGGCGGCCAGTTGCAACTGAACGTGATGGAGCCGCTGATCGCCTTCAAGATCTTCGACTCGATCCGCCTGCTGCAACGCGCCATGGACATGCTGCGCGAGCACTGCATCGTCGGCATCACCGCCAACGAAGAGCGCTGCCGCGAACTGGTCGAACACTCGATCGGTCTGGTCACCGCGCTGAACCCGTACATCGGCTATGAAAACGCCACCCGCATCGCCCGTATCGCCCTTGAAAGCGGCCGCGGCGTGCTGGAGCTGGTGCGCGAAGAAGGCTTGCTCGACGACGAAATGCTCGCCGACATCCTGCGCCCGGAAAACATGATTGCTCCGCGTCTGGTTCCGCTTAAAGCCTGATCCGACGCGTTACTTGTAGCACCGCTCACCAGGTCGAGGGACTAGACACCTCTCACCTTTTGAGGGCTTGGGGATTTATTCCCCAAGCCCTTTTTTTTAACTTTTGAAAGGACAACCGTCTTCTGTAGGAGTGAGACCGGCTTGCCGGCGATGCGGGCACCGCGGTATTTCAGTTGCACCGCGTTATCGTTCATCGCGAGCAGGCTCACTCCTACAAAGGCCTGACTCAAAAAAGTCAGGTGTTTCAAAGGCTTCGATTCATCGCTTGCACCACAACCGTGCAGACGGACGGCACGCTCATAGGTATAGTGCCGCCCCTCTTCGCGTGAGCGGTCGTCGGTAACGAGGCCCAAACCCATGCGAAACCCGAACTAATAACAAACCTGCGAAATGGGACCGGGACGAATACACGCCTCATCTGTTGTGCCACGCGCACAGCGGTGTAACGCGATGTTTCTGCCCGTCCAACATTTGCCTACACAAAAAACAGCGAGGAATAATCCATGCTCGAAGTCATTAACGACTTCCTCTCAGGGAAAGTACTGATCGTGCTCATTGTCGGGCTCGGTAGCTACTTCACGATCCGCTCGCGTTTCGTTCAATTGCGTCACTTCTTCCACATGTTCGCGGTATTCCGCGACAGCCTGAAAAGCAGCGCCGGGCAACTCAGTTCGTTCCAGGCCTTGATGCTCAGCCTCGCCGGCCGTGTCGGCGCGGGTAACATCGCCGGTGTTGGTATCGCCGTGACCCTGGGTGGTCCGGGTGCGGTGTTCTGGATGTGGGTAACCGCACTGGTCGGCATGTCCAGCAGCTTCTTCGAATGTTCCCTCGGCCAGCTCTACAAGCGCTGCGATTCCGACGGCACGTACCGTGGCGGCCCGTCCTATTACATCCAGCACGGCCTGCAGAAACGCTGGCTGGGCATGATCATGGCGTTCCTGCTGCTGATCACCTTCGGCTTCGCCTTCAACGGTCTGCAATCCCACGCCGTGACCCACTCGCTGAACAACGCTTTCGGCCTCGACACCACCTACACAGGCCTGGCCCTGGCGGTGTTGCTCGGCCTGGTGTTCATCGGCGGGATCAAGCGCATCGCCAAGGTCGCTGACCTGCTGGTGCCGGTGAAAACCCTGGTGTACATCGGCGTGACCATCTATGTGATCGTGCTGCAATTCGACCACGTTCCGGCGATGCTGATGACCATCGTCAAAAGCGCCTTCGGTCTGGATCAAGCCTTCGGCGGCCTGATCGGCAGCGCCATCGTCATGGGCGTGAAGCGCGGCGTGTTCGCCAACGAAGCAGGCCTTGGCAGTGCGCCAAACGTGGCTGCGGTCGCGTCGGTCGAGCACCCGGTGGCACAGGGTGTGGTTCAGGCGTTCAGCGTGTTCCTCGACACCTTCGTGATCTGCACCTGCACCGCGCTGCTGATCCTGCTCTCGGGCTTCTACACTCCGGGCTTCGAAGGCGACGGCATTGCCCTGACCCAGAACTCGCTGGCTGCCGTAGTCGGTGACTGGGGCCGCAGCTTCATTTCCGTGGCGTTGTCGTTGTTCGTCTTCACCTCGATCCTCTACAACTACTACCTGGGCGAGAGCAACTTGCGCTTCCTGATCGGTGAAAACCGCAAGGCGCTGATCGGCTACCGCGTGCTGGTGCTGGTACTGATCTTCTGGGGCGCGATCGAAAACCTCGGCACGGTGTTCGCCTTCGCCGACATCACCATGACCATGCTCGCGTTCGTGAACCTGATCGCGCTGTTCCTGCTGTTCAAGGTCGGCATGCGTATCCTGCGCGACTACGACGACCAGCGCGCCGCCGGGATCAAGACGCCGGTGTTCGACTCGAGCAAGTTCCCGGACCTGGATCTGGACTTGAACGCCTGGCCAGCCAATCCGCCGGCCGCTGCTCCAAAGGCAGAAGCCGAGCTGCAAGGCGTACCCGCAGCGCAACGCTGATGGGTAAACGACGGGCGCATCCTCTGCGCCCGTCAGTTAAAGTGCACAACTTGTGGGAGCGAGCCTGCTCGCGATAGCGGACTGGCAGGCGACACATCGGTGTCTGATGTACCGCTATCGCGAGCAGGCTCGCTCCCACATGTCATCTCTTGCGGAGACTTTCCCATGGTTCCCAACTCCTACCCTGCCGCCCAGCACGTCATGGTGCTCTACACCGGCGGCACCATCGGCATGCAAGCCAGCGCCAATGGCCTGGCCCCGGCGTCCGGTTTTGAAGCGCGGATGCGCGAGTATCTGCACAGCCAGCCTGACCTTGTCGTGCCGCAGTGGCGCTTTCGTGAAATGTCGCCGCTGATCGACAGCGCCAACATGAGCCCGGCGTACTGGCAGCAACTGCGTGAAGCGGTGGTCGACGCCGTTGATGTCCAGGGCTGCGACAGTGTGTTGATCCTGCACGGCACCGACACCCTCGCCTACAGCGCCGCCGCGATGAGTTTTCAATTGCTCGGCCTGAATGCCCGCGTGGTGTTCACCGGCTCGATGCTGCCGGCCGGCGTGACCGACAGCGATGCCTGGGAAAACCTCAGCGGTGCGCTGGTTGCCCTGGGCCATGGCCTGGCGCCGGGCGTGCATCTGTACTTCCACGGCGAACTGCTGGACCCGACCCGTTGCGCGAAAGTCCGCAGCTTCGGGCGCCATCCGTTCAAGCGGCTGGAGCGTCAGGGCGGTGGTGTGAAGGTCACTTCGCTGCCGGCTCAATTGCATTACAACCAGAGCAAGGAACTGGCGAAAGTCGCGGTGCTGCCATTGTTTCCCGGTATCGGCGCCGAGCAACTTGATGGCGTGCTGAACAGCGGCATTCAAGGCCTGGTGCTGGAGTGCTACGGCAGCGGCACCGGGCCGAGCGACAACCCTGAATTTCTCGCCGCTCTGGAGCGGGCGCGGGACAAAGGTGTGGTTGTTGTCGCCGTCACCCAATGCCACGAAGGTGGCGTTGAGCTGGATGTCTACGAGGCCGGTAGCCGGTTGCGTGGTGTTGGCGTGCTGTCGGGTGGCGGTATGACCCGTGAAGCGGCGTTCGGTAAGTTGCATGGGTTGTTGGGTGCCGGGCTGGACACCGCTGAAGTGCGACGACTAATCGAGCTCGACCTCTGCGGCGAACTCAGCTGACACACCGCAGGACCTGTAGGAGCGAGGCTTGCCCGCGAAGGGGTCTTCGAATACGCCAAAAGCTTCGCGGGCAAGCCTCGCTCCTACAGGTTCAGTTCCCGGCATACAACTTGCTGCCGTTCCAGCATCCCAAGGCTGGAACACCCATGCTCCACTCCCACCTCACCACCCTCAACGCCGTCTCCCTGGTGCTCAACACCTTCAAGGCCGAAGGCTTGTCCAGCGAAGCGCTGCTCGCGGGAAGTGGCATCAGCGCGGCGGATCTGAGCCGGGCGGACACGCGCATCACCACCAACCAGGAGATGCAGGTCTGCGCCAACGCGGTCGCGCTCAAGCGTGATATCGGCCTGGAACTGGGCCGGCGGATGCACGTTTCGTCCTACGGCATGCTCGGTTATGCGCTGCTCACCTGTGCCACCTTCGGTGACGCTTTGCGGTTGGCGATGCGTTTTCCGGCGCTGTTGGGAACACTTTTCGAGTTGAGCCTGGCAGAGGACGGCGAGCGCATCTGGTTCGTGGCCGCCGATTACCGGGAGAGCCCGGCGCTGGCGGTGTTCAACGCCGAGTTCTGCCTGGTGTCGTTGAAAGTCATTTGCGACGACCTGCTTGGGCACCCGCTGCCATTGCTCGCGGCTCGCCTGGAACATGCCGCGCCGGATTATCAGGCGACCTACGCCGAACACTTCAACTGCCCACTGCACTTCGACGCGCGCGATAACGCCTTCGCCTTCGACAAGCGCTGGCTCGACCAGCCTTTGCCGCTGGCCGATGTCATCACCCATCAGGCCATGGTCGACCGCTGCCGCAAGCAGAACACCGAATTCACCGGGCGTCAGGCGTGGCTGGGGCGGATTCGGCAGTTGCTCCGTGCGCAACTGAACGCAGCGCCAGGGCTGGAAGGTTTGGCCCTACAGATGAATTGTTCAGCGCGCACCTTGCGCCGCCATCTCAAGGACCTGGGGTGCAGCTATCAGGAATTGCTCGATGAGTTACGCTTCGAGCAGGCCAAGTTGATGCTTTGCGAAGATCAGCTGCCGATCTACCGGATCGCCGAGGCGCTGGGTTTCAGCGAAACTGCGAGTTTCCGCCATGCGTTTGTGCGCTGGAGTGGTGTGGCGCCGAGTCAGTTCCGCCCTTGACCCCCAACTCTCTGTAGGAGCGAGGCTTGCCCGCGAAGGCGTCTTCAAGTACGCCAAAGGCTTCGCGGGCAAGCCTCGCTCCTACAGGGGTGAGTGCCCAACACCGGGGCACAGTCGTGCCAACAAGGGGCGAATTTCGGTCAAACTTTTTGGCCATATCAATCCCCTTTTGGCCTTTCCTGCCGTTCTCCGAATCGGGCTGCGCCGCAAGACTGTGTTCAACCGAATCAGCCTGCGGAGAACAAGAAATGCTGACGATCTACTCGGACGATCACCACCTGCACCACGGCCGTTGTGAACTGATGGACGGGCAACTGATGCCCTGCTTCGAAATGCCCTCGCGGGCCGACCATGTGCTGCAACGTGTGCAAACGCAACACCTCGGCCCGGTCGAAGCGCCGCAGGATTTCGGCCTCGACCCGATCGCGCGCATCCACAGCCGCGACTACCTCGAGTTCTTCAAAGGCGCCTGGGCGCGCTGGACCGAATTCAATACCGACGGCGACTTGCTGCCCTACACCTGGCCAGCCCGCACCTTGCGCCGGATTATCCCCACCAGCCTGCACGGCCAGCTCGGCTATTACAGCTTCGACGGCGGCGCCCCGATCACCGCCGGCACTTGGCAAGCGGCATACAGCGCGGCGCAAGTGGCCCTCACCGCGCAAGCGGCCATCCAGCGTGGCGCTCGCAGTGCTTTCGCGCTGTGCCGCCCACCGGGACATCACGCCGCCAGCGACTTGATGGGCGGTTATTGCTACCTCAACAACGCGGCCATCGCCGCTCAGGCGTTCCTCGATCAGGGCCACAAAAAGGTCGCGATCCTCGACGTCGACTACCACCACGGCAACGGCACCCAATCGATTTTCTACGAACGCAGCGATGTGCTGTTCACCTCGATTCACGGCCACCCGGAAGCCGAATTTCCGTTCTTCCTCGGCTATGAAGACGAGCTCGGCGAAGGCGCCGGCGAAGGCTTCAACTTCAACTACCCTTTGCCGGCCGGCAGCGGCTGGGACAGCTGGAGTGCAGCACTGGAACAAGCCTGCAACGAGATCGAAAAATACGGCGCTGATATCGTCGTCGTGTCCCTGGGTGTCGATACGTTCAAGGACGATCCCATCTCCCAGTTCAAGCTCGACAGCCCGGATTACCTGGCCATGGGCGCGCGCATCGCGAAGCTCGGCAAGCCGACGCTGTTCGTGATGGAAGGCGGTTACGCGGTAGAAGAAATCGGCATCAATGCCGTGAACGTTCTCGAAGGTTTTGAAAGCGCCCAATGAGGAATTAGAACAATGAACAGACTCACGCGTTTTATCGCACCGGTACTGTGCGCCACGGTACTCGGTGGCGCCGCCCACGCTGAAGAGCGAACGTTGCGCGTCTACAACTGGTTCGACTACATCACTCCCAAGGCGCTGGAAGACTTCAAGGCGCAGAACACCCAGACCAAACTGGTCTACGACATCTTCGACACCAACGAAGCACTCGAGGCCAAGCTGCTGACCGGCAACTCCGGCTACGACGTGGTGGTGCCGTCCAACGTGTTCCTCGCCAAGCAGATCGAAGCCGGCGTGTTCCAGCCGCTGGACCGCAGCAAATTGCCGAACTGGAACCACCTCGATCCGAAGCTGATGAAACTGCTCGAAGGCAACGACCCGGGCAACAAATTCGCCGTGCCGTACATGTACGGGACCATCCTGATCGGCTTCAACCCGGACAAGGTCAAAGCCGCGCTGGGCGACAATGCGCCGGTGGACAGCTGGGACCTGATCTTCAAGGAAGAGAACATCAGCAAGCTCAAGCAGTGCGGCGTCGCCCTGCTCGATTCGCCGTCGGAGATCCTGCCGCTGGCCCTGCAACACCTCGGCCTGGACCCCAACAGCAAGAAGCCGGCGGACTACGAAAAGGCTGAAGCGCTGTTGATGAAAATCCGTCCGTACATCACCTACTTCCACTCCTCCAAATACATGGCGGACATTGCCAACGGCGACATCTGCGTCGCGGTCGGTTATTCCGGCAGCTTCTCCCAGGCCGCCAACCGCGCCAAGGAAGCCAAGAACGGTGTGGTCGTCGACATGCGCCTGCCCAAAGAAGGCGCGCCAATCTGGTTCGACATGCTCGCGATCCCTAAAGGCGCGAAGAACCCGGAAGACGCCTACACCTTCATCAACTACCTGCTGCAACCCCAGGTGATCGCACCGGTCAGCGATTTCGTCGGCTACCCGAACCCGAACAAGGACGCCACGGAAATGGTCGACCCGGCGATCCGCAACAACCCGAACCTGTACCCGACCGAAACGGCGATGGGCACGCTGTACATCCTGCAACCGTTGCCGCGCGATGCCGAACGTGCGCGGACCCGGGTCTGGACCAAGATCAAGTCCGGGACCTGATACCCGACTGAAAACCGAAGACCCGCGGCGACGCGGGTCTTTTTTTTGCCTGCAATATTTATGTACCACCCGACTGCTTGGGCCGCCCGATACCTTTTCCCGATTCCGCGCTGCGCAATCAGCAGCGGCGCGTTCTCAGTCAGGAGACGACCATGTCCGAAACCGTTGCCCCGAGTGCAGAAGAGGTACTGACCCAGCTGGTCACCGGCCCTTCGATCAGAGAGGTCGCAGCGACCGCGCTGAGCCCTGCGCTCAACGCGCTGTATCCGCAGCTCAAGATTGATCCAACGCTCGCCACGGTCGTCACCCCGACCTGGTTCGATACCGGCACGGAGGTCGTGTCCGGCCCTAACGTGTATGAATCGCTCACCGATGTGCTGGTACAACTCGGTTTATCAGGATCGACGGTGACGCTCATCGATGGAGAACATTTCCTGACCCTGCAACCGGGCGCTGAACCGCAGGCTCAACTGCCGGTGAAAATCGATGCCATCGGGTGTCTGCTCAATGCGCTCGCACCGCAGTTGTTCATCGCCTATCAGCAACAACAGCTTGATTACTGGAACCAGGAGACAAGCCCTTCGACGCCGCGCTGGCATTCGCTCGCGCAATCGTTGCAGGACATCTGGAGCCCCGATCCCGCCTCAGACTGGGATGCGGATGAAAAAGCCATGGCCCAAGCCGTATTCGATTATCCGAATCGCGCAACTCGGACACAGGACAAGTACCAGACCAAGGCCTGCCTGATCGACACCGATCGGCTTGAGAACGCAGTCAGCGAACACCTGCGCGTTCTGGATGTCGCCGTGTTCGTGGGCACATTGGGCACGCGCACCCTGGTGCTGACGCACTCGATTACCGAAGGGTTCCAGCGTTACGACTCGGTTGCCGCACTGGGTGAAGCCGTGTTCGCACACCCTGAAACGTCAAGCGTCGGGCAAACCCTGCAATGGTGTCTGTATGAGCCCGAGGGCAACTTCTTTCACCACCAGGCCTGCGCGCTGATTGCGCTCGATGTCGAAGCCATCGGTTCATTCAGTGCGGTCCAGCGCACTTCTGCCACACATCTTTCACCGCAAATCAGTGCCGCGGCAAAAAGCTTCACTGAATTTGAAGCCCTGCCGTCGTCACGCTTCAACAAGGTTCAGGGGTTACTGACCGGCTGGCTGAAAAACGCGTCGTCAGCGGACCTCACCCGGTATAGCCGACGCTTGATGGACCTGGCGCAGCTTAGGGAACAGGACGCTGGAAAAACCTTCGACGAAGGCATCGCGTCACTGCCGGCGTTTGCGCTTCAGGCCCTGCAAGCGCAGATGATCAAGGATCATTCAGCGGCAGCGGACCTGGACCTGCAAAACATTGAAATCAGCATCACCAGCGTCGTGGTGCTGGGCGCTGTCGTGATACCCGGCAAGACGCAAACCACCACGCTGTCGCTGATCGAGCTGGCGCTGCAAAACCTGATTGCCGTTCCGCTTGGAAACAAGACGGTGAGCTGCAAAAACGGCGACGCTGTGCCCGTGTGGATGACCCCAGCCTATCTTGAAAAGCTCGTCACGCTGGTCGATATCGGCGGGGTTTACCCGGCGCTGATCAAGCGCAAGTTGCTTAATGATCCGCAAGAAGCGTTGCGACGACAGGCCCTCTACACCCGCCATCTGCGTACCCAGCTGCCCATGCAGGCGCTGCAGCACAAGATGCGCGGCGAGGCGGGTATTGATGAGCGCGGTTACCAGTACGTCAATGCCGTCATGCAGCAAAACGCTGCCGACCGCAGGGTAAACGGGCTGGAGATTGTCATTCGACCGCTGGCCTTCAAGACCGGTGATCGCGCCGGCAGCAAAGGCGATGAAGTCGCCAATATGTTCGTCATCGGTCCACGACTCACCGATAAAGGACCGTGCATTCTGTACCGACCATTGCTCACTCCCTCGCTGATGCAGTACCCGAGCGAGGCCAATCTGCTGTATGCAATCAAGCACGAAAAACCGCTTCGCCAATCGATCCTGGCCTGGCTGTCCGACGATGTGCGCTTCAACTATTCCCAGTATGTGTTTTCGGGTGAGTTGCCTTCGGTCTGGACGCTGACCCAATTGTTGGTCGATCCCACGTCAGCCCTGGGCAAAATGGGTGCGGTGACGCTCAGTGCAGAAGCCCTCGATGACGCGCCACTGGCCGCCCTGTTCAAAGCCAACGCCAACGCCATGATCACCCTGGCGGACCAGCAATCGGTGTCCAATGCGCAAGCCCGCTGGGCAACGCTCAAGCAAGGCACATGGATGCTGTTCAATGTCGCGCTGCCCTTTCTCGGTCGCACCGCCGGGGTGGCCGCGTGGATCTGGCAGATCATGGACGACTTGCAGGACATTACCGATGCCGCAGAGAGCGACGACAGCCAACTTGGCTGGTCTGCCCTGACCGATCTGCTGTTGACCCTCGGCATGGTGCTGGCCCATCGGGCCGCCACTCGCAACAAGCCCGTCTCGCGGTTGCCCGAGAAAGTCCAGCCGCCATCCATCACGCCCGAAAGCAAGCCTGCCCACACCATCACGGTCACCCGTCTGCCCGACCTCAATCAGCTTCCAGCGGCCCATGAGACGTCGCTGCATGTCATCGCGACGCTGCCGCCTACATCCTTGGGTGTCTTGCTCGATGAACTGGCCATCGCCGAACCCAAAGGAATGGCAGCCGCCTCCAGCGAGCCTGGTCCTCACCAACACCTCAGTTCACTCTCGGGGAAATGGCATGCGAAGGTTGGCCAGCGATGGTTCGAAGTCAGCCTCAACGACAATGACGATGTGCAGATCATTGACTCGCGCCGGTCTCCCTTACGCAAAGGGCCGCTGCTGATCAAGAACGCCAGGGGCGAATGGTTTATCGATACGCGGCTGAGGCTCAAGGCCGGGGGCAAGGAGAAACAACGGCTGGAACAACAAAACCGGCAACGCCAGGCTGAACTGAAACAGCAAATGATCGCGTTCGAAAGCCAGGCCCAAAGCCGCGAAACAGAACTCAAGGAAGCTCAAAAAAACGCACAGGCGCCTACAGCCACCGACACCCATCGCCGCTTGTACCTTGAAATGCTAGACGCGCAGATGTCACTCCTCAGCACCAACATGGAACAGATAAAAGCCTTCAATGCTCGCGAGGCGATTCCCAATTACCGAAAAGCAATGATCAGTCGCCTGGATTTCCAGCTTTCGCTGCTGCAAAAATGGTTCGGTCACCAGCAGCCGGTTTTCGGCAATCAAATGCGCCTCTCCCTCGATCTTCTCGACAACCCGCCAACGGAAAACACACAGACCACTCGGCAAACCCATCAACTCACCGGCGCGTTGACCGCCAGCTACATCAACAAAATCGAATCTGCGCAAGCGTGCTTCGAGCAACTGAACCTGCTCGGCAAAGAAGCCATCGAAGTGATCCGCGACGTCAAAGCCAACATGCCGTCCTTCGATTTACAGGACCTCAAACTGTTCCAGATCACACTCGGTCAAGAGTTGTGCCTCGACAACCGCGTTGAGCCCGCACCTGAAGCGCGCCAGGCACTGGAGCGCATTGTCGAAAATGCAGGCCTAGCGATTCAGGCCTCACTGGACCTGATCGCTGACGAAGAAGTGCTGCACTTGCCGGAGCGGATCGATGGGCTCAGCGATCTGGTGGAGCAACTGACGATCACCGACCAGCGCATCGTCGATCTGCCCACGGAATTTCCCGGTCAGTTCCTGCAACCACCCCTCGACTTGATGCGCCAACGTCTCGAGGGTTTTCAGCAGCACACCGTGAAACATCTGGCGAACTTGCTGCGGGAACGCCAGGCGCTCGAGCCGCTACCCGGCCCTTCCCGTCCGCCGACCGCTCCCGCCAAACGAATCATCAAGACCCGTTACAAAGGTACGGTGGTGGGCCAGCCACGTGCCGACTCCGTAACGCAAGGGTCAGAACTGATTGATGTGACCTCGGCGTTGACCGGTAAAGTCATCTCGACCTTTCATGAGAAGACCCCGGGGGTCTGGGTTGAAAGAGTGGCCCCGAAACAGGTCACCCCCGGCGGCGTCCAACCAGACTTGAGTGCAAGCACTGCTCAAGGCCAGGCATTGCTGGATGGGTTGGATGCGTTCATTCGTCGAACGCAGGCCCACTCAAAAGGCACGCGACGAATACCCGTGGAAATTGAGGAAATGTTTCATCAGCAGGCTCACCGACTGCAGGACGCCGCCAGTGCAATCGACGCAGCGCTGATCGCCACCAACTCCACCGACGGTGGTCCGGGATCCGCCGTCATGGTGGCCAAGCAACTGAACGACGGAGCAACCAGACTCTACAACCAGGGACGCGTGACGCGAATCAGCATGACCAAACTACAGCCACCGACGGCGGAGCGCGTCCTGTGGCTGCAAAGCGAAGGTCAGGTCGACATCGTCAAGAACCTCGGCCGACGCTTGCTCAAAAGCCGTAAACGAGACTATCTCGAGGAATATGAGGTCCGCGATCACAGCAGCCAAAGTATTCTGTGGTATGCCCACTTCCACTATGCGCAGCCCGCTTCGCCTGCACAAACCTTCACCGCGGCGCACCTGAAAACCGTGCAGCAACGGCTGCTGGGCGGCGCAACCGAGGCCCGCAACGCCAACGACGACCTCCAGGCTATCTCGATCTACCGCAGCGAAATCAGTGCGCAACTGGCGACCACCCTGTTCTTCGCAAAAGTGCCGGCCTCAGGGTCCTAAACCGTGCTGAACCCGAGACCCGCATTCGCGGGTCTATTTTTTTGCCCGCGATATCTATCTACCGCCCCCGATGGGCGATGGCTGATTACCTTCGATGCCCCAAGAGGCTTTCCCGGCCTCGTCATTGCGCCGAGGTATTCGCCATGAGCAACAACACTTCACTGCCCCGAACTGACTCGACACCCTTAGTGGAAACCAGTGATCTGGTGAGCCTGACCAGCCACGGCCCAACGCTCAACGAAGTGGCTTCGTACCTGCTGCGCCAGGCACTGGAAAAAACCTCGCCAGAATTGCAGATCGACCCTGATGACGCCTACGTCGGCACCCCTCAATGGCTCATCGTGGACGACCATGTCGAAGCGGGCCAAACCGAGTTCGAGTCACTGACCTTGGCGCTGATGCGCCAGGGCCTGTATGGAACAACGGCCAACTATCTCGAAGGCGAGCACTTCCTGACCCTCGAGCCGGGCAGCAAAAACCCGGTTCACCTCGCCGTCTGCATCGAGGACATTGCAAAGATACTCAATGATTCGGCGTCGATACTGTTCGTCGAGGCTCAAGCACGGCAACTGGCGTTCTGGAATGCCAAGGGGCATGCGATCCCCCGCTGGCACGAGCTTTCCGACACGCTGCGCAAGGCGTTGAACGTGCAGAAGGTCAAAGGCTGGGACGCCGATGAATGCGCGATGGCGCGGGAAGTATTCATCGACCCGGACAAAACCACCCGTAAAAATGTAAACAGCGAATTTTCCGCCATTCAGGCGTGCCTTCTTGATATCGATACCGTCGAGAATGACATCACCCGCCATCTATTGATCGGCGGCGCGCTAGTGCTCAAGACCACGTATCGCAAGCGCCAACTGCTGGTGATGTACACCATCGAGCGCGCGTATGAGTCGTTCAGTTCGATGGATGAATTGGGCAACTCGCTTCCCGCACGCCTGGAAGAACAACGCGCAGGACGCGATCTGACGTGGCGGCTTTACGAGCCGGAAGGCAACGTCTTCGATCACATGGCGTGGGCGTTGGTGTCGTCACAAATGGATGCCATTAACTCACTGCAGTTTATTGAGGCCGCGGCAGACGAGATCGAGGTCGAGCCCAAAACCGGACTTGACCCCAACGAAAAAGCGCGACTCCTGCACCTGAACAAAGCGATCCCCGATTGGTTGCGCAAAGCCTCATCCGAGGATATCCAAGACTACAGCCGATACATCAATGCGCTCGGCAAGTTGTATCGCCAACCGGACAGCAAATTGGCCAGCGCAGAGATCCCGTCCATCACCGACTATGCCCAGCAACTGATGCGTGAAGCGATCGTCGCCGATCCACTGGCGGTCGGCGCCGCGAGTCTTGCGCTCGATGATGTGCGGATCAAAATCACCAACAGCTTTACCTCCGGCAATTTCACCCTCCCCAACCCCCTTGATCAACGCATTGAAACACTGGCCGACTTCGCTATGGAGAACGAAGCGCCCTACATGGCGACCGTATTTTTCAAGAGTGGGGAGACCGTAGCGGATTGGCTCACCGCTGAATTTCTAACCACCGTGTCTGCTCGAGTGGACATCGCAAAGGCTTACCCCGAACTGATCAAGCCCAAGCTGCTGGAGGACCCGGTTGCCTCCCGACGTCAGGAAAAATTCTATCGCGATCAATTGCGTTCTTTGCTGCCGCTGCAGGCATTAGAGGCCAGATTCAAGCCAGAAACCGGTGTGGACGAGCGCGGTTACCGATACATCTGCGAGCTGCTCGATCCCGATGTCGCCACCAATACCATCGCCCTCTACCCGCTGACCCTGACGCCGCAACATCGCTTGATCAGCAGCAGCGATACCGTCGACAACGTGTTCGTCATCAGTCCTCGAGACGCACACAGCGGACCTTGTCTGCTCTATCGGCCGATGCTCGATGAGCCCCTGCTGCAATACCCCTCAAGGCAAAATCTTTTGTACGCGTTGCATCAACCCGGTGACGTCAGGGATACGGTGCTGGCCTGGTTGCCCGATGAAAACCTGAGCGTTGAATATGCCCGCTCTGTTTTTCCCACCGGACTGCCCTCTCCGTGGCTGATCGCGGAACAGATCGTCAATCCATTGCAGCGCGCAGACAAGTTCGGGCGCGTGGTGCTCGAAAGCGTCGAGATCACCGGAGACATTCTGTCTGCGCTGTTCAAAAGCAACGCACGGATGCTGGTCAACCTTGCCGACCGGCAATCGCAATCCAATGCCAAACGGCGCTGGGACGTGTTGAAGGACAGTGGCTGGGCGCTCTTCAACGTCGCCTCGAATTTTCTCAGCGGTGCGGTCGGCACCGCCGTCTGGGTCTGGCAAACCATCAATCAGATTCAACAGGCACTCGATGCCCATGACCAGGATGACCGCTTCATCGAATGGACGTCGGTGTCGGACATTCTGCTGGCGATCGGCATTATCCTCAGCCATCACGCGGTGATGCGACGCAGAAGGGTTTCAAGCAAACCCCGGATCGAGCAGCTGTCGAGGGAGAAGGCTGCGCAGCCCCTGGTCGAGCCCGTGGCTGTCACGCTCAATCCCGCCCCACTGGCCCCGGATCTTCCGACCAGTCATCTTTCATCCCTGGCGCTGGCCGGCTCGGTTCCACGCCGAACACCAACCGCACTGGGCGCTTACCTGGACACGCTCAAAGTCGCGGCTCTCGATATTGCCAGCGCAAACGTTACGAAGGCTAAAGAAGCCCCTCCGCATTTTTACCAACATAACTTCAGAAACTACGCACAGGTAGCTGATCGGTGGTTTTACGTCGACGTGAAAGGCGACGAGGAGGTTCATATCGTTTACCCGGATCAGCCTGAGCGCAACGGCCCGATGCTCATGGATAACGGCCACGGGCAATGGGTGCTCGACCTGCGTCTGCGTTTGCGAGGGGGGGCCGGAAATGCGTTCAGCCGCCACCAGGAGGCGGTTGACGAGCAGCGCAGAGGCCATCTGGAGGAGGTCCTGAGCGCCTTCAAAAGCCTGGAAAAGGCGAAGGAAACCGAACTGAAAACGTTACATGACCGCATCGGGCAGGCCAACGCCGGAAACTACGATCCACGAACGGCGGCGTACATGGAAAAACTGGAGGCAACGATCGGCGAGTATCGCCAGGCGCTGGAACAACTGCGCGAATGGCGCACCCTCGGCGGCACGGAAAACTACCGGGAAGACTTGCTTCGCATAAGCGTGGAGTTGCAGAAGAATCTGTCTTTGTGGTTTGTCCTGAAACGATCCGAGTATGGTCTGGCCACCCGTGCTTTAACCAGAGGCCAACAAAACGAACCTGTTGCCTGGCAAACGTTCGTCGACAATGTGCAGAAAGCGTCCGACATCGGTGACGAGATGATTGAAAAGCTGACCCTGTTTACGTCAACACTTGAGGACATGCACGCGGCCGGACGACCTGGCATTGAACGCGCGATGCAGATCAGAAAACTGGCGCCTTCGTTTACCGTGCTGGATATCAAGGCCAACGAGATCGGCATGGCGCAGGAGTTGTGCCTCAATGACCAGGCTAGCCCCCTGATGCAGCAGGCTCGTAAGGCGATGGGGCATATTGCTGCGAGCGCCGCGAGGGCCGCGATTCAAACGGCGGACCTGATGAAAGGCGAAGGCGAACATTCCGATGTGCAGACGCATGTCGAGGAATTGAACAGTCTCATGGAGACATTTGCCGACGCTGACCAGCGCCTTAAGGAATTGCCGGGCACGTACCCTGGACTGTTCAAGCAAACCAGGCTCGATCATGTGCAATCGCTCATCGATGAGTTCGCGCAGCTCGCACAAAACCGGTTACAGACGTTGCTCCCGGAACCGGAACCCATGGCCGTACAGCCTCCTGTAGAACGAGTACAACCGGGTACGTCACGACAACCAATCAAGGTGCGCAAGACCCGGCCGCGGGACTTCGGAAAAAATGAACCCGAAAAAACCACGGTGGATCCGCTCAGGTCATTTACCCCCGCGGTTTATCAACAAACCGTTCCGGTGCTGGATGATGCGGGAACGATCGAGGCCGGCATCGAGCTGAACCTGGACACGAACACATTCATTGAACGCACCCGCAAGGACGCTTTACTCCCAAGACGCATCCCTGCCGACATTCAGGATGTGTTCGATCAGCAGGCATTGAAACTGGAGCAGGCTGCCAGCAGCGTTGATCAAGCCGTGATCAACAGCAGGAAGGACGAAGCCTCGCCTGTCCCGGTTGCCACGTTGAGCCGAGAGTTACGTGATGGGGCCACTCGTCTGCGCAAGGAAGGGGTCAGTGTTCGCGCCGACCTTTACACGCGCCGCAAACCGTCCCAGAGCATTTTCAAATGGATGCATGAAAACGGGCAGCTCGACATCAGCCGCGATAGACGTGGGCGCATACAGACCCGAGGGCTCGGCGACTTTTTCCAGGAGTACCGGATTTTCGACAAGGCCCGCAATCAGCCGTTATGGGTGGCGCACTTCCACTACGAGACGCTGTCGAGTCCGGCGAGTACACCCACCGCGGCCCATTTGAAAGTGTCAGATGACTATCTGAAAACGCTGCCACTGGAACAGCAACAGGCGTTGACCACCTTCGAACCCATCGATGGGGTGTTCAGGAAGTTACAAGATCCTGCGCTACGAAAACTGTTCCTGGAACTGGAACCACAGGCAAACACCGCAGCGTAGCCACTTAACGACGCCAGACCTTTTCCAGTCGCCCGAGTGCGGCGCTGATGGCCGCCTCGGGCACCGCCGCGAACCCCAGGACCAGCCCGGCACGCTGGTCCGCAGGTTTTGTCGAGTCGGGCAACCAGTAGCCGCTCAGCGCATTGATCTCGACATCGACGCTGGCCGCCTGCTCCACCAGTTCGCGCTCGCGGGCCTGTGAGTCGACCGCCACGGTCAGATGCAGCCCTGCCGCAACACTCGGCAGGTTGCCGATGCCGGGAATATTCTGCGGCCAACCGGCCAGCAAGGTATTGCGGCGGCTCAGGGCCGCGCGGCGCATGCGGCGGATATGCCGCTGGAAATGCCCGGCGGCCATGAACTCGGCCATGACCGCTTGGGTACTGACCTCGGAATGCCGGACGTCCACCGCCCGCCGTTGCGAGAACGCCTGCACCAGCGTTGGCGGCAATACCAGATAACCCAGGCGCAGCGCCGGGAAGGCAACTTTGCCAAACGTCCCGACGTACAAAACCCGGCCCTGCCGGTCGAGGGCGGCCAACGGGGCCAGTGGCGCGCCGCTGTAGCGGTATTCGCCATCGTAGTCGTCCTCGACGATCCAGCCTTGGGTGCGTTCGGCCCAGGCCAGTAACTCAAGACGTCGCGCCAGGCTCATCACCACCCCGGTCGGGTATTGATGCGACGGCGTGACATACGCCAGCCGACAATCGCTGAGGCCGTTCAATTCGGTGCAGTCGATGCCCTCACTGTCCACCGCCACGCCATGCAATCGCGCACCGGCCACGGCGAACGCATGACCTGCCGCCCGATACCCCGGATTCTCGATCGCCACCCCATCGCCCGGCTCCACCAGCAGCTGTGCACAAAGGCTAATCCCCTGCTGTGCGCCACTGGTGATCACTATTTGCTCAGCCGAACACTGCATTCCTCGCGAACTGCGCAAATACGCGGCGATCATGCCGCGCAAACGCTCATCACCCGCCGGATCGCCATAACACAGTTGCTGTAAATCCGGTTTACGCCAGAAAGCCGCATTCAGCTTGGCCCAGACCTCGAAAGGAAACAGATCGAACGCCGGCACACCGACCCGAAAGGCTCGCGGCGGACCGCTCGGTGGCAGGGCAAAATGGTTCTTTTCTACGCGCCCCAACGCACCGCTGTGGATAACTTTACTGGATGGAATCACAGGTAAATCCAGCCAATTTGTGGATAAGGTTGTGGGTAACCCTGTTGACAACCCTGTGGATACTTTTGTGGATAATTTTTTCCCAGGTACTGCGGTTTTAGGCAATTGCGCAACGTAAGTCCCATCACCGACGCGCCCTTCGATAAACCCCTCGGCATAGAGCTGATCGTAGGCCCGCACCACACTGTTGCGGGAAATTGCCAATGCCGCCGCCAGATCCCGGCTGGCCGGTAATCGCGTGCCACTGGCAAGTCGTCCATCGAGTACCCGCAGACGCAAGGCCTGATAGAGCTCGCGACTCAGGCCTTGGCGACGGTCGAGTTCGATACCGGCGGGGTTGAACGACAGTGAAAGCGGCGCTTCGCTCATGACAATGGACCTATGAAATTGGTCATTAATGGCTCTTACAACAGACCAATAGCCTGCCTAGGATGAACGCATTCGCCAAGGAATATTTCCATGTACAACCCCAGCGGTTTTGCCATCAACGATTTGCAGGAACTGCAGCAGCAGATACTCGACACGCGTCTCGCCATGGTGGTCACCCACGGCGAGCAAGGCTTGCAAGCCAGTCATCTGCCGCTGTTATTCAATCCTGAACAGGGCCCGAATGGCACCCTCTACGGCCACTTCGCCCGGGGCAATCCCCAGTGGAAGGAACTGCAGAACGGCGCCGAAGCACTGGTGATTTTTGCCGGTGCCGACGCTTACGTCAGCCCGGGGTTTTACCCGAGCAAAGCCGAACACGGCAAAGTCGTGCCGACCTGGAACTACGTCGCCGTGCACGCTTACGGAACAGCCGACGTGTTCACTGATGCCGATCGCCTGCTCAATCTGGTCAGCGCGCTGACCGATCGTCACGAAGCGAGTCGCCAGCAACCGTGGAAAGTCGCCGACGCGCCCGCCGACTACATCGACGGCATGCTCAAGGCCATCGTCGGATTTGCCCTGCCAATCCAGCGTCTGGAAGGCAAACGCAAGCTCAGCCAGAACCGCAGCACCGCAGACATCGCCGGTGTGCGTGAGGGGCTCGCCGCCAGCCCTGATGTGCACGACCAGGCCCTCGCCCAATTGATGCGTTAAGGAATGAACATGAGTCAGATTGAAATTCGCCCGGTCAGCGCCGACGATCACGCCGCCTGGCTGCCGCTGTGGCTAGCCTACCTGCGCTTCTACAACACCGAATTGGCCGAGGCGGTCACTGACAGCACCTGGCAGCGCATGCTCGATCAGCATGAACCGACTCATTCGGCGTTGGCGTGGGTCGATGGCAAAGCGGTCGGCATGGTGAACTTCATCTACCATCGCTCGAACTGGAGCATCGAAAACTCCTGCTACCTTCAAGACTTGCTGGTAACGCCGCAAACCCGGGGCACCGGCATCGGCCGCAAGCTCATCGAGTTTGTGTATGCCACCGCCAAAGCGGACGGTTGCTGCAAGGTCCACTGGCTGACCCACGAAACCAACGCCACCGCGATCCAGCTCTACGAGCGCATCGCCGAACGCCCCGGTTTCATCCAGTTTCGCAAAGCCCTTTAAGGTTCAAGGAGAACACCATGTCGACTTCACTCGCAGACTGGAAAGGCGTCCCGGCGCCATCGGTTCAAACCATCGAAGGGCGTTTCATCCGCCTGGAAAAACTCGACCCGGCGCGTCACGCCGAGGGTTTGTGGCAAGCCCTGCAAGGCCCGGGATCGGACCCGAAACTCTGGGACTATTTGCCTTACGGCCCCTTCCCGGAACGCAGCGTTTTCAACGATTGGCTGAACAACCATGCGGCCAACAGCGACCCGTATTTCTTCTGCGTGATCGACCGTGCCAGCGGTGATGTGCAGGGCCTCCTGAGTCTGATGTCGATCGTCCCGGCGCAAGGTCGTATCGAAATCGGTCACGTAACCTTCGGCGCGCCGATGCAGCGTTCGCCGAAAAGCACCGAAGCGGTTTATTTGCTGGCCAAGGAATCCTTTGCGCTGGGCTACCGGCGCCTGGAGTGGAAATGCAACAACGGCAACGCCCGCTCCAAGTACGCGGCAGAGCGGTTGGGGTTCAGTTTTGAAGGCGTCTTCCGACAGCACATGGTGGTCAAGGGACAGAACCGGGACACCGCGTGGTATTCGATTCTGGATTCAGAATGGCCGGCGATTGGCGCGGGTTTTGAGCGGTGGCTATCCGATGAAAACCAGACGGATTCCGGGCAGGTGAAAACCCTGGCCGAGTGCCGCGGGTAATTTTCGGCGCCTGGACGGACGCCTTCGCGGGCAAGCCTCGCTCCCACAGGTTTTCGGTTGACCACACTGTTGTGATCAACACATAACCCGTGTGGGAGCGAGCCGGCTCCGGGCGGCGTTCCGACGATTGGCATCACGCTAACTTTTGGGCAAGCACCGCAATATGCTCCGGCCCAATCCCGCAACACCCGCCCAGATGGCTGGCGCCGCGCGCTTTCCAGTCGGCCGCCCACTGCAGATACCCCGGCGGGTCGAGATCCTCGCGCAACGGGTCCAGGCCGTCGTTGGCCGTGGCCTCTTTCGGTTGTGGCGGGAAGGCATTGGCGTACGCGCCGATGTGAATCTTCACCCCCAAACGCTGGAAGGTTTCCCGCGCTGCATCAATCGCAGCACCGATCACTTCTGGCTGGCTGCAGTTGAACAGCAACGCCTCGACACCCAGCTCAGCCGCCACTGCAGCGGCCTCAGCGACAGGCTCACCCGAACGCAAACGCGGCACTTCGTCCGTGTCCTCATCCTTCAAGGTAAAAGACAGCCAGAACGGCTTTCCATCCTTTGGCAGACCGGCGTGAATCGCCCGCGCCTCAACGATTGAGCTCTGTGTTTCGGCCAGCCACAGGTCGACATGAGGCGCCAGCCCCGTGACCAAAGGCGTCAGTAATTCAGTGACCCGAGCAGCGTCGAACAAGTCCGGACGGTAGGAGCCAAACAGTGGCGGCAGCGAACCGGCCACACGCACAGTCTTGCCCGAAGCCTCCACCGCACGCCGCGCCAGCTCACCGGCCAGCGAAGCGAGCGCCTGGCCTTCAGCCGCAAAACGCTCTTCGCCGATGTGAAACGGCACCACCGCGTAACTGTTGCTGGTGATCACGCTGGCACCACTTTCGATATAAGCCGCGTGCACCGCCTCTACTGCCTGCGGCGCTTCACTCAAGGCCAGCGCCGACCATTCGGGCTGCCTGAAGGGCGCTCCTGCGCGCTGCAGCTCACGACCCATGCCGCCATCCAGAATTACCGTGCTTCCTGCGCTCATATGCTTTTCACTCATATGCTTATGAAAATAACTCACTACCAAGGTAGTTCTTATAACTATTTAATACGCACCATTCGGTTAATCACAACCACTTTTTTCAGGGATCGACTGTGAAATTTCAACCACTACTGGCCCTGGGCCTGACGATTCTGGCTGCCTCCGGCCAAGCCTT
The DNA here is from genome assembly GCF_059695705.1 of Pseudomonas sp. LBUM1669. Classification (NCBI taxonomy): domain Bacteria; kingdom Pseudomonadati; phylum Pseudomonadota; class Gammaproteobacteria; order Pseudomonadales; family Pseudomonadaceae; genus Pseudomonas; species Pseudomonas sp. LBUM1669. The sequence continues at coordinate 6,320,924 of NZ_CP166784.1, forward strand.
TGGCGGCGCCACGCTGGACCGCATCGAGCAGAAGAAAGAACTGGTGGGCGTGTTGATGGAAAGCTACCCACCGTTCTCGTTCCTCAACGACCAGAACCAACTCGACGGGTTTGACGTCGATGTGGCCAAAGCCGTGGCGGACAAACTGGGGGTCAAACTGCGCCTGGAAACGCCGTCCTGGGACGTCATCGCTGCCGGTCGCTGGAGTGGTCGCTACGACATCTGCGTTTGCTCGATGACGCCCAGCAAGGCACGGGCCGAAGTCTTCGACTTCCCCGTCGAGTACTACGCTTCGCCAGCCGTGATCGTGGTCAATGCCAAGGATGATCGCATCCACAGCGCCAAGGACCTGAGCGGCAAGAAAGTCGGCCTCACCAGCGCCTCCAGCTACGAAAGTTACCTGAACAAAAATCTGGTGATCGAAGGCGCTGAAGACACCCAGTTGCAGTACCCGTTCGAGGACGTGCAAATCGCGCCGTATGACACCGATAACGTGGCGTTCCAGGACCTGGGTCTGGGGGCCGGTGTGCGACTGGATGCGATCCTCACCAACCTCGTCACCGCGCAACCGCGCCTGACCGAAGACAAACGCTTCAAGCTGGCCGGCGAGCCACTGTATTCGGAGCCGAACTCGGTGGCCATCGAGAAAGGTGACGCTCAGTGGGACGCCAAGGTGCGTGAGGTCTTTGCGCAACTGAAACAGGACGGCACCCTGAGCAAGCTCTCGCAAAAATGGATCGGCGCCGATATCAGTCAATGACTTCTTTCCCAAAACCTCCTCAGCCGCCGCAACCGGTGGCTAAGTCGAGACTGCAACGGATCTTCGGTTTCCGCACGCGGCTGTACCTGACGTGGGCGGCGATGCTGGGTTTGTTCGCCAGTTTTTTTCTGAGCTTCGACCTGAAGTTCTCGATCATCCTCGACAAACTGCCCAACCTGATCGGCCTGCACCTGGCGCCGAACGGCTTCCTGCAAGGCGCGGCGCTGACGCTGTTTCTGTGCGTGGCCTCAATCGTGACATCGTCGCTGCTGGGTTTCATCACCGCCCTGGCGCGGCTGTCGAAAAGCGCCGTGGCCTTCGGCATCGCCAGTTTCTACGCCTCGTTCTTTCGCGGCACGCCGCTACTGATCCAGATCCTGCTGATCTACCTCGGCCTGCCGCAACTGGGCGTCGTCCCAGGCGCAGTCACCGCTGGCATCATCGCCCTGTCACTGAACTACGGCGCCTACCTTAGCGAAATCTTCCGCGCCGGCATCCTCGGCGTCGCCCATGGACAACGCGAAGCCTCCCTGGCACTGGGCATGCGCGAAACCGTGATCTTCTGGCGCGTGACCCTGCCCCAGGCCATGCGCACCATCATCCCGCCGACCACCAACCAATTCATCTCGATGCTCAAAGACTCGTCGCTGATCTCCGTGATGGGGGTTTGGGAGGTGATGTTTTTGGCGCAATCGTATGGGCGGTCGAGCTATCGGTATATCGAGATGCTGACGACGGCGGCGATTATTTACTGGGTGATGTCGATTGGGCTGGAGCTGATTCAGGCAAGGATGGAGCGGCATTATGGGAAGGCGTATTTGAGTCGGAGTTAGTTTAAGGATCGCTGCCCTCGAACGGCAGCAGATCCCTAGCTGCCATCTTTAAGGGGACGCCCGTGCGCGGCGCAGTATCAGCTCCAGTCGCGCCGAATCCGCACTACGCCCATCTTCAATCCAAAAGGTCTGAACACTGCATTCAGCGATTTCAGCGTCTGATTCCCTTCTCCATGCTCGATATGCACCAGCGTGCGCACCGAGATTTTGCACATTTTTGCGAATTGGGTCTGATGCAAACCTGTGACTTCTATTCGTAGTCGACGGACCGCCTCGCTTATCTCAAGGGTGCCTTGAGCCAGCCCTTCCTGGATGCTTTCGATGAGCACAGTGCGCTCGGCAACGGTCATGCTCATTTCAGATCCCACTCTTTCAAACGCAGCTCCAGATTTTTCAAGGCAATTCGCGGGTGATTCATTGTTGCGTCGGGCAAGCCACTGGCGGTCAAAATGTCGGGGAGTGCTGCCAGGTGTTTGGCATCCTCGCGCAATCGCTCGAAAGACTTCTGCGCATCATTCAAAGCGGCCAATGGATCCTTCGGATCGGCAATGTCAGCCAATGCCCGGCATACGCCACGCCAATCAACATCACCCGCTCTCTCCAATTCTTTTGGCCACTTGGTGGTGCGTGTTACGCCTTCGTCGTCCATCACCATTGGCGCCAGATCATAAATCGGAGCCAGGCGAAACGAGTCTGTGTCGCGGATGATTGCGGTGTTGCGGCCGTGGTTATCTGAGTTGCCGAGGATTTTATTGAGCAGATCCCGGCGCAGATAGTCCGCAACGAGATTCGGGATCTGGTCCGCTTGCCCTGCATCACGCCAGAGTCTCGCAAGTAGCCGGATAACCTCCATGTGGTCCATTGCGCTACCGGGCGTGGTTATTTGCGCCAAAGAATAGATCGACTCCACGGCAAAACGCTCGACACCCTGAGGGGTTACTTGTCGATCAAAACGCTGCATCCACAAACTGGGTTTGGTCGCCTCTTCCAACGCCAAGCCCTGTTCTGCCACCGTCTCGATGTCTAGTTTTTGTAGTGCTTTGTAGTAGTGGTATTCGCTTCTGAGGATGTCTTGATCGTTCCTGTTTCCTTTGTTGCGAGAGAACTTCACGAACCAGTGTTGGGTCACGTCTGCGTCGTCCAATACTGCGTCCGGGTATAAATTTCCATCCTTGCCCTGAACTAACAAAAGTTTGGGCGCCTCGCCCCCCGCCCCTGTCGCCCCACCAATTGCAGCCCCCTGCTCATAGGCATATTCGAGAAACCGGTTATCACGACTAATGACATCCTCGCGTGTAAACCCTATAGGTTCGCGCTGGTCTACCGCCTCGGCGGATTCTTTTATGCGCATGTTGCCAATCGGTGCCGGAGTGCTTCTGGCCAGTAAATGAAGATCAATACTTATATCAGCAGGCTTGTCGCGACCTATGCGCGCCAGAAGAAATCTCTTGGCTGCACCGGCAGGTGCGATGTCATGCAGAAATGCTGGTGCATTGGATCGCTTACCCTCGAAGTCCAAAGGAAACCTGGCACTCACTGCCTTGGCAAAGGGTGATCCAATATCCTCAATGTTTGCGACAAGATAGGGTGTTTCGTAGCCGAAATTGCATCGGCTTTCGAAACCTTTCTCAGGGCTGTCGAAGCTCAAGACCATGGCGTCGTGCCATTTCCCTGTAATGAAAATCTGTAATGTCAGGTTGTACATGCGGCGACCACCTGCATTTAAATGCATTTTTTCGAGAAGTTTTAAGCTTTGAATGCAATATAGTGCATAAACGATCCGCTAGACATCTTCGTAAGCGCATTAAAATGCATATACAAGATTATCCGGGTGGCAAAAGTTGCAAAATAATGCAGATATCGCAGAGACGCAGACATCAATCTGTAAAAACCCTCCGCTATACAAGACGGCCCGCTTATAACAAAAAGGTCGTCTAACATGCCCTTCTCCCCCCAGCGCCTGGCACTCAGCATCGCGTTGTTGATCAGCACGGGCGCCCTCGCCGCGCCGTTCAAGAACGTGCAGATCGACACGCCGACCACCACCGCGCAAACCCTTGGCGGTGGCGACACGCTGACGATTTCGGCGCCGGGCAGCATCACCAACGCTGGGAAGGCAGTGACCTTGAAAGACAGCACCAGCGGCGTGGGTGTGGTGATCGATAACGCGGGCAAGATCATCTCTACCGGCGGCCGGGCGATCGACAGCAGCGGTGACCTGACCCAGGCACGCAACTACGCCATCTATAACCGAGCGGGTGGGCAGATTCTCGGTTTCAACGACGCGTTGCGCATCGACAGCAACTTCGCCGGCGGCAGCCTGCTGATCGACAACAGCGGCATCATCCGCTCCACCACCGGCCAAGGCCTGGATCTGGATGCGCTGCGCAGTGCCGGGGTCAGAACGACGATCATCAACCGTGCGGGTGGGTTGATTCGCGGGGACGCCAGCGATGGCATGAAGACCGGTGCCAACGCGACGATCACCAACTATGGCGAGATCTCTACCGGCGATGCTCGAATCGCTGACAACAAATTCGACGGTATCGACATCGACACCGCGACCGGTGTGACGGTGACCAACTACGGTAGCATTTCCGGTGGCCGCCATGGCATCACCACTGACCTGGGCGCGACGCTGACCAACTACGGCCAAATCACCGGGCGCAATGGCTCGGGCTTTGGCTCCGATGGCGACGGCACGGTGATCAACCACGGCACCATTACCGGTGCCTATTCGGGTCTGCAACCCAATGGCGACGGTGATGGCGTGGACATCGACAAGCTCGCCCATATCGAGAACTACGGCACCATTCAGGGCATCGGCGCCGGCGGTGTCGACAAGGGTGGTTTCGCCAACGGCAGTGAAGGCATCGCGTTGGGCGGCGGCTATGTGTTGAACACCAACGGGGCGCTGATCAGCGGTGCCAACAGCGCGATTTTGGTGGACGACGGCAGCGGCGGTTCGGGCGTGGCCGCGACCACGCTGGAAAACTTCGGCACCATTCAGGGCCTTGATGGCTTCGGTGTGAAGTTCGTCGGTGAGTTCGATGACTCCGTTATCAACGGCGGCACGATCAGCGGCAGCAACGGCCTGGCGCTGGACCTGGGGGGCGGCAACGACAGCCTGACAGTGCGCAACGGCAGTCGCTTCGTCGGTGTGGTCGACGGCGGCAGCGGTGACGACCGCGTAGTGATGGACGACGCGGCGGGAGGCAGTTTCGGCGAGAGTCGCCACTTCGAATGGCTGGAGGTCAAGCAAGGTGCCTGGACGCTGACCGGCAGCGGTGATTTCAGCGATGGCGGCGCGGTACGCAATGGCGCAACGCTGATCAACCAGGGCGGCATCGCTGGCACTCTGACCGTCGATGCGGGCGGTGTATATGCCGGAGGCGGTTCGGTCGGCAACTTGCTGGTCAACGGGACGTTACGGACCAACACTCAACTCGGCACAGCAACCATCACCCACGACTTGACCATGGGCAGCGGCGCGACCCTGGCCTACGGCGTCAATGCCGATGGCAGCAGCGCAACGATCAAGGTCGGCGGCGTTGCCAATCTCAACGGCTCAACCCTGGCGGTGAACCCCGGCAGCGGCACTTATCCGTGGCAAAGCCACTACACCGTCCTGCAGGCCGCGAGCGTCAACGGCACCTTCGGCAAGGTCACCAGCGACTACGCGTTCATCACGCCGACCCTCGCTTACACCCCGACCCAAGTCGACCTGACCTACACCCGCAACGATGTCGCTTTCAACCAATTCGCGGTCACGGGTAACGGTAGCAACGCCGCCAACAGCCTGGCCTCGATGGGCAAAAACAACACGCTTTACAACGCACTGCTGAACACCACCAGCACCACAGCCGGCAATGCCATCGAGCAACTCTCCGGCGCGAGCAACGCCAACCTGACCAGCGCCACCCTCGGCGCCAGCAGCCAGATCGGCGGCAGCATGCTGTCGGCGATGCAGCAAATGGGCGGTGGCTCAGGATTGCTGGTCGGCCTGGATCAGCGCGACACCCCGGTGCTCGCCGCCACGGGCGTTCCCTCCGAAGCCCTCAACCTCAACGACCCGAACGCCCGGGGTCGACTCTGGCTCCAAGCCATCGGCGGCTACGGCAAGCTCGATGGCGAGCATGGCAGCAGCGGTCTGGAGCAGCGCACCAAAGGCAGTGTGCTCGGGGCCGACTGGGCGCTCAATCCGCAATGGCGATTGGGTGTTCTGGGCGGCTATTCGAAAACGGATCTGGACGCCACGGGCGTCGATGACAATGTCGAGAGCTGGCACGCCGGCGTTTATGCCTTACGCCAAAGCGGCCCCTTCGCTTTACGCCTTGGTGCCGCGTACAGCGGTCATCAGGGTGAAAGCAAACGCACGGTGGCCTTCAACGGCTTCAGCGACCGACCAAAAGGCGACTACGACGCCGACAGCCAACAGGCCTTCGCCGAACTGGGCTACGCAATGGGCAGCGGCCGACTCAGTGCCGAGCCGTTTACCAACCTCGGCTACCAGCGCTATCACCGCGACAGCTATCAGGAAAAAGGCGGCGCCGCCGCACTTCAGGTCGACAAACAAACCCAGGACAACTTCAGCAGCACATTCGGCCTGCGCCTGGCGCACTTGAGTTCGCTGGAGAACGGCATGAGCCTGACGCCCCGCATGACCGCTGGCTGGAAGCACACGTATGGCGATGTCAGCAACTCGACGCGCCAGGCGTTTGTGGTCGGGGGAACGGCGTTCAGTGTTGAGGGCAGTTCGCTGGACCGTGACAGTCTGGTGCTGGAAGCCGGGTTGGACCTGGGCATTTCTGCGCGGCATTCGGTGGGAATTGGTTACAGCGGGGAGATGGGGAGCAACAGCCGCAATCATGGGTTGATTGGGCAGTGGCAGATGAGTTTCTGATCCGTAAAAAACAGACCGTTCCTGAAAGGTTGTAGGCAAATATTCCACCGTGTGAAGGCCAATGCACACGTAATCTGCGGAGTAGGATTTTTGCTACAACCGAATTTCCAAGGCCCTTCAAAAATGCCGGAAACGCCCGGCATTCAAGCACCCACGCTCCTCCCTAGAGTTCGACCTTCTCAAAAACGAGGTCAAACTCAATGCCCACGCCGTCCATTCATCGCCCGCACCAACTCGCCTTGGCGATCGCCCTCTCCCTTGGCTGCATCGATATATCGATGGCTCAGCAAGCCAAGGTTGATCCCTCGGTCGAAGCGCCCGACAAGAAAGCTCAAACAAGCGCTTGGCATAAACGTGATGATCTTTTGGCGATCAGGAATTTCATTGGTCCGATGCAGAACGCCGTCAAACCCGCTTCGCCTAAGCCACAAGAGCCGGTGACTAAGCTGCCAACTGTTCCGGCGGCTCCGGAACCCGTAGATCATGCAGCCCACCTTTACGACTTTCCCGAAACTGCCGGCGATTCGCGTCCACCGCAAGCGCCCGCAACACCCGTGGACGGTGTCACCGCATGGGCGGCTAATGATGATCTTTTGGCAATAGAAACGTTCATTGCTCCGATGGAGCACGCCGTCAAACCCGCCTCGCCTAAGCCACAAGAGCCGGTGACTAAGCTGCCAACTGTTCCGGCGGTTCCAGAACCCGTAGATCTGGCAGCCCACCTTTACGACTTTCCCGAAACTGCCGGCGATTCGCTTCCACCGCAAGCGCCTGCAACACCCGAGGAAAGTGCCACCGCCTGGGCGGCTGAAGATGATCTCCTGGCAATAGAAACGTTCATCGGTCCGATGGAGCACGCAGGTGAACCCAGCGATCCTGCAGCCCATCTTTACGAGTTTCCCGAGACCGCTGACACCCCACTCGAAACGGCACAGGCTGGTGAACCGATCACGTTCGACGACTTCGCGAATGCCGATACCACTAAGCGCACTACTACAGTGGGGGGGTACGAAAGCATCGACGGCGTCTCACTGAAACTGGGGGAGGAAGATGACCTTCTAATCATCGGTAACGGAGTCAGTTTTGCAGGAGAAATCCAGGGCGGTGGCGGGAAAAACGCAATACTGCTCGACTCCCCCGAGGGCGGCGTACTCGACAAAACCAGTAACTTTTCCGGGTTGCGAGTCGCGCAAGGCGCTTGGTCCTTGACGGGTAAAGACGACTTCGACTACGGAGCCGAGGTATTGGCCGGCGCAACGCTGTTCAACATGGGCAGCATCGCGGGCGATGCCATTGTTCGCGAAGGTGGTCGCTACGGTGGCCAAGGTGACGTACGCAATCTTTATGTAGACGGTACATTGCAAGTCAATGAGCGGCTTGGCGCCCCGCACGTCAGAGGAGACCTGATATTCACAGAGGGTGCGACGCTCTCCTACGGCGTAACGGCTACCGGCAAGTCTCCCACCATCATCGTCGAAGGTATTGCAGCGCTTGAGGATGCCTCACTGGAGGTTTCTGCACTGCCGGGCAACTATCCCGAAAGCAGTGATTACACGGTGCTTGAAGCCGGCCTGGTGGAAGGCGAATTCGGCAGCGTTACCAGCAATCTGGCGTACATGACGCCGAACCTGTCCTACTCCAAGACGGATGTGGTGCTCAACTACGCTCGCAATGGAGTGCCGATAGAGGATTTTGCCGCCGACGACAATGCTCGAGCGTTTGGCCAAAGCGTGGCCGAGCCGACGGCTAACACAAGCGCGTCCAATGCGGCCGTCACCGCCCTGCTCACCACCGATAAATCCACAGCCACCTACGCTCTCGAGCAGCTGGCCGGTGACAGCAACGCCAACCTCGCCAAGGCAACCCTGAACAGTGACAGCCCGGTCAGCGCCTCCCTGCTCTCGACCATGCGCCAACTGGACAGCGCCAGCGCGTACAACAAACCCGGCAACCGAACCAACGCACCACGCCAGGCCGCCGGCAGCGAAGGAAACGGCAGGGTCTGGCTGCAAGCCTTGGGGCACGGCGGAACGCTGGATCGCGACCACGACGCTCTGCAAACCTCTACCAAAGGCCTTGTCCTGGGCGCGGATTGGGGCGTCGATGAGGAATGGCGTATCGGTGTGATGGGCGGCAAGTCCGACACCCGCCTGGACAGCCGCGAACTCGACGGCGATCTCGACAGTTGGCACCTGGGCGCTTATGCCCTGCGCCAGAACGGCCCGATGTCACTGCGCCTGGGCGCGACCTACAGCAATCACGACGGCAGCACTAAACGCCGGGTTGCCTACAACGGTTTCAGCGACCGTCCCGAAGGCCGTTATGCGGCCAGCACCCAGCAGGCCTTCGCGGAAGTGGGTTACAACCTGGGACGAGCCAATGTCAGCATCGAACCGTTTGCCAGCCTTGGCTACCAACGCTATCAGCGCGACGGTTACACGGAAAAAGGTGGCGCGGCAGCGTTGAAAGTCCACGACCAAACCCAGAACAACCTCAACAGTACGTTCGGCCTGCGACTGGCGAAGATCAACACCCTGGATAACGGCATGCAACTGACCCCACGCTTCAGTGCCGGCTGGAAACACACCTACGGGGAAATCGACAGCGACACCCGTCAACGATTGGCAAGCGGCGGGAAGAACTTCACCGTTTCCGGTGCGCCGCTGGACCGTGACAGCTTGCTGGTTGATGCAGGTCTGGACCTTGGCTTGTCAGCGAAACATACCCTGGGTGTCGGCCTTAACGGTGAGATCGGCACTGACAGCCGCAATCACGGCGTGATGGGCCAGTGGAAGATGGCGTTCTGATCAACGACTGATTCACCGCAATACCTGTGGGAGCGCGCCTGCTCAGGGCGACGTTCCCACATTTGCCATGCGCAACTGCGGACAAAAAAAAGGGGAGCACATGCCCCCCCGAGGTTTAAAACGGTGTATCGAGGCTGTTAACTCAGCCTTCGATCTCGATCAGGATTTCGCCCGGATTCACCCGGTCGCCCTTGGCCACATGGATGGCGGTGACTTTGCCGGCGATGGCCGCCTGGACTTCGGTTTCCATCTTCATTGCTTCGGTGATCAGCACGGCTTGCCCCGCTTTCACGGTGTCGCCTTCCTTGACCAGTACGTCGACGATGTTGCCCGGCATGGTGGTGCTGACGTGGCCCGGTGCAGTGGCTTGCTTGCGCTTGCTGCTGCCGCCGCTGACGAATTCGTTGAGCGGTTCGAACACCACTTCTTCCGGCATGCCGTCGATGGACAGGTAGAAGTGACGTTTGCCTTCAGCCTTGACGCCGACACCGGTAATGTCGACGCGGTAGGTTTCACCATGGACGTCGATGACGAACTCGGTCGGCACGCCTTCGCCACCGGCCGAGGTCACACCGCCTGCTTCAGGAATCGGCAGCAGCACTTCTGGCGTCAGGGTGCCGGCCGCGCGTTCTTCGAGGAATTTGCGACCGATGTCCGGGAACATGGCGTAGGTGAGCACGTCTTCTTCAGACTTGGCCACGGCACCGATCTCGGCACGCAGCTTGGTCATTTCCGGCTTCAGCAGATCGGCCGGACGCACATCGATCACTTCTTCGCTACCAATCGCCTGACGACGCAGCTTCTCGTTCACGGTGCCCGGCGCCTTGCCGTAGCCGCCTTGCAGGTAGAGCTTCACTTCGTTGGTGATGGTCTTGTAGCGCTCGCCGGCCAGCACGTTGAAGAACGCCTGGGTGCCGACGATCTGCGAGGTCGGGGTCACCAGCGGCGGGAAACCAAGGTCTTCACGAACGCGCGGGATTTCGGCCAGCACTTCGCTCATGCGGTTCAGGGCGCCCTGCTCTTTCAACTGGTTGGCCAGGTTGGAAATCATCCCGCCCGGTACCTGGTTGACTTGCACACGGGTGTCGACGGCGGTGAATTCGCTTTCGAACTGGTGATATTTTTTGCGCACGGCGTAGAAGTACAGGCCGATTTCCTGCAGCAGTTCCAGGTTCAGACCGGTGTCGAACTCGCTGCCTTTAAGGGCCGCGACCATCGATTCGGTGCCTGGGTGGCTGGTGCCCCAGGCGAAGCTGGAGATCGCGGTGTCGATGTGGTCGGCACCGTTTTCGATGGCCTTGAGTTGGCACATGGCGGCCAGGCCGGCGGTGTCGTGGGAATGGATGAACACCGGCAACGACTGCTCGGATTTCAACGCCTTGACCAGTTCGCCGGTGGCGTAAGGGGTCAGCAGGCCGGCCATGTCCTTGATTGCCACCGAGTCGCAACCCATGGCTTCCATTTGTTTGGCTTGAGCCACGAACGCGTCGATGGTGTGCACCGGGCTGGTGGTGTAAGCGATGGTGCCTTGGGCGTGTTTGCCGGCCGCTTTTACGGCTTCGATAGCAACGCGCAGGTTACGAACATCGTTCATGGCATCGAAGATGCGGAATACGTCGATGCCGTTGACCGCTGCTTTGGCGACGAAAGCTCTGACCACATCGTCGCTGTAATGGCGGTAGCCCAGCAGGTTCTGGCCACGCAGGAGCATTTGCAGACGCGTGTTAGGCAACGCGGCGCGCAATTGGCGCAGACGCTCCCACGGGTCTTCTTTGAGGAAACGAACGCAGGCGTCGAACGTCGCGCCGCCCCAGCATTCCAGCGACCAGTAGCCGACTTTGTCGAGCTTGTCGCAGATCGGCAGCATGTCTTCGGTGCGCATGCGGGTGGCGAGCAGCGATTGGTGGGCGTCGCGCAGGATTGTGTCGGTTACGTGGATACGCTTTGTAGGTAGAGAGTTGGACATTGTTTTATTCCTCACAGGCCTGCGTGGGCGGCGATGGCGGCGGCGATGGCCAGGGCCAGCTCTTCGGGTTTGCGCTTGATCGAGTAGTTGGTCAGTTCAGGGTGGCTTTCAACGAAGCTGGTATTGAACTGGCCGCTACGGAATTCCGGGTTACGCAGGATTTCCTGGTAGTACGCGGCGGTAGTCTTGACCCCTTGCAGACGCATGTCGTCGAGGGCGCGCAAGCCACGGTCCATCGCTTCTTCCCAAGTCAGCGCCCACACCACCAGTTTCAGGCACATGGAGTCGTAGAACGGCGGAATGGTGTAGCCGGTGTAGATTGCCGTGTCGGTGCGCACGCCTGGGCCGCCGGGCGCGTAGTAACGGGTAATCTTGCCGAAGCTCGGCAGGAAGTTGTTTTTCGGGTCTTCGGCGTTGATCCGGAATTGCAGCGCGAAACCGCGGTGCTGGATATCTTCCTGTTTCACCGACAGCGGCAGGCCGGACGCAATGCGGATCTGCTCACGGACGATGTCGATCCCGGTGATTTCTTCGGTGATGGTGTGTTCCACCTGCACCCGGGTGTTCATTTCCATGAAGTAGACCTCGCCCTCGGCGAGCAGGAACTCCACGGTGCCGGCGTTCTCGTAACCCACGGCTTTGGCCGCACGCACCGACAGGTCGCCGATGTAGGCGCGTTGTTCCGGGGTCAGTTGCGGGCTTGGAGCGATTTCGATGAGCTTCTGGTTGCGGCGCTGGATCGAGCAATCACGCTCGAACAGGTGCACCACGTTGCCAAAGCTGTCGCCGAGGATCTGCGCTTCGATGTGTTTCGGATTGACGATGCATTTTTCCAGGAACACTTCAGCCGAACCAAACGCTTTGGTGGCTTCGGAAATGACTCGCGGGAAGGCTTGTTCGAGTTCTTCACGGCTGTCGCAACGACGAATACCCCGGCCGCCACCACCGGAGGTGGCCTTGAGCATGACTGGATAACCAATGCGGTCACCTTCGACCAAGGCTTCGGCGATGTCTGCGACGTTGCCTTCGGTCCCCGGGGTGACGGGTACGCCCGCCTTGATCATGCTGCGACGGGCTTCAGTCTTGTCGCCCATGCGGCGAATCACTTCAGCCGATGGACCGATGAACTTGATGCCACGCTCGGCGCAGATATCCGCCAGTTCAGCGTTTTCCGAGAGAAAGCCGTAGCCGGGATGCAAGGCATCACAACCGGTTTCCACCGCCAGATTCACCAGCTTGCGCGCATTCAGGTAACCGGCCAGTGGCTCGGCACCGATGCTGTGGGCCTCGTCCGCACGCTTCACATGCAACGCATGGCGGTCGGCATCGGAATAGATCGCGACCGAGCGAATGCCCATCTCGGCGCAGGCACGCACGATTCGTACGGCAATCTCACCACGGTTGGCGATCAGGATCTTTTTTATCACTTGGAGGTTCCCTTGAGCCGGTGGTACCCACGACCTGCTAGACCAGGTCGACGCGTGACTAAATGTTTCGATTTAGTCGCAGCCCCACACTAGCCCCCACAAGGGATTAACAAAAATGATTAATAATTGGGTTAGCCATAAGTAAAGACTTATAGTTGATTCATCAGCCTGGGGCGGGAGCTTCTAGATAATGCGTAAGTCATTGATGCGTATGACATTGCGTCAATTGCAGATCTTCAATGAGGTCTGTGATTTGCGGTCCTACAGCCGCGCAGCCGACGAAATGTCGCTCACACAACCTGCCGTGAGCCTGCAGATTCGTCAACTTGAGGAGCTGATTGGTCAGCCTTTGTTCGATTACGTTGGCAAAAAACTCTACATGACTGAAGCCGCCGAAGCACTTCAGCGCGCCAGCCGGGACATTTTCGGGCGCCTGGAAAACCTCGACATGCAGCTCTCGGACATGCAGGGATCGCTGCAGGGCCAGCTGAAACTGGCGGTGGAATCCAGCGCCAAGTATTTCGTGCCGCACCTGTTTGCCGCGTTCAAGCGCCAGCATCCGGAAGTGAATCTGCAACTGACGGTGGTCAACCGCGGGCAGGTGATTCGGCGCCTCTCCGACAACCGCGACGATTTGGTGATCATGTCCATGGTGCCGCAGGACATGGGGCTGGAGTTTCTGCCGTTCCTCAATAACCCGATTGTTGCCGTCGCGCCGCCGAACCATCCGCTGTGTCACATGGGACCGCTGCGCTTGCAAGACCTCGAGCCTTACACCCTGTTGCTACGCGAACCCGGCTCTGGAACGCGTTTGGCGTGCGAAGAGTATTTCAAAGAGAAGCGCGTGCACTTCAACCAGACCCAGGAGGTCGCATCGGCCGAAGCCCAGCGTGAATGTGTGCTGGCAGGTCTGGGCGTCGCGCTGTTGACGCGCCACGCCCTGAACCTTGAGTTGGCGACCGGTGGATTGATCGAGTTACCGGTCGAAGAATTGCCGCTGTATCGCAGCTGGTGCCTGGTGCAGGCCAAGGCCAAGCGGCTGTCGCCGGTGGCCCACGCATTCCTTGCGTTTATCCGTAGCGAGCGGGTGCAGATCAGCGCCCTGGTTGAGCGTTTCGACGGGAAGTTGCGGGAGCTGCGGGAGCTGCCTGCCAGTAATTGAGTTCCAGATCCGGAAAATCGCCGATCTCGGCCAGCAGTTGACGGCGCTCGCAGCGGTCTTCGATGGCGCGGCGAAATTCCATGCGGCGCTGATCTTCTTGCTGACGACGGGTTTTGACGGCGCTGTTGCGTTCTTCGTAGGGCTGGGCCATTTCGAGTCTCCCAAGGCGATTACGGGAGTTTCAAGATAGGCGCGAGGGATGACGGTTTGGCGGCGGGCGGGTTACAAAATGATGAAGCTCATAGGTTGGCGGCTCACCCTGTGGCGAGGGAGCTTGCTCCCGCTCGGCTGCGCAGCAGTCGTAAATGAGCCTGATGCGATTGCACAGAAAATTGCTGTGAATGGTTTTGGGGCCGCTTCGCAGCCCAGCGGGAGCAAGCTCCCTCGCCACAGAGTCCGTGTCGTCTTGAATCAGTCGTCCAGCGCTTTCACCGACTTGGGCGACAGCCGCAAGCTGCGCAGGCTACGTTTGACGCTCTTGAGGTGGTTGACCAGGCTCGGCCCGCGCGCCATGGCCACGCCCATCGCCAATACGTCGATCACCACCAGGTGAGCGATACGCGAGGTCAGCGGCGTGTAGATTTCAGTGTCTTCGTGCACATCGATGGCCAGGTTGACGGTCGACAGTTCGGCCAATGGCGTCTGGCTCGGGCACAACGTGATCAACGAGGCGCCGCTCTCGCGCACCAGGTTAGCGGTGATCAACAAATCCTTGGAACGCCCGGACTGGGAAATACAGATCGCCACATCGGTCGGTTTCAAGGTCACCGCTGACATCGCCTGCATGTGCGGATCGGAATACGCCGCCGCGGTCAGCAGCAATCGGAAAAATTTGTGCTGGGCATCCGCCGCCACTGCGCCCGATGCGCCAAAGCCGTAGAACTCGACGCGCTGGGCCTGGGACATCAGCGACACGGCCCTCTGCAATTCCACCGGATCGAGCTTCTCGCGAACCTCCATCAAGGTGTGCAGGGTGGTGTCGAAGATTTTCAGGCTGTAGTCCGCGACAGAATCGTCTTCATGGATCGCAAACTGACCAAAACTCGCGCCTGCCGCAAGGCTCTGCGCGAGCTTCAGTTTCAGGTCCTGAAAACCGGAACAACCGATGGCACGGCAAAAGCGCACGATGGTCGGCTCACTGATGCCCACGCTATGGGCCAGGTCGGCCATGGAGCTGTGCATCACCGCCGCTGGATCAAGCAGCACGTGGTCGGCGACCTTGAGCTCCGACTTGCGTAAGAGGTGGCGTGACTGGGCGATGTGTTGCAGCAGATTCAAGGGGCTGGACTCTTTGTTATTGGCAGGTGCCGGGGATGTAGCAAGCTTGTAGTTATACTACATGAATCGGCTTTTTGCCTGCTCAATGCGTAACTCGATGTCCCCATTCCACGCCACATGCGCTTCATGTAGCACTTACAGGGGTTTTGCGTCCTCACGTAAAAGCGCAGCCAGGTCATCGGCCTCAACCGGACGGCTGATCAGGTAACCCTGCACTTCATCGCAGCGCTCGGCTTTCAAGAATTCCAGTTGCTCTTCCCGCTCGACCCCCTCGGCCACCACTTTCAGCGACAAGCCGTGCGCCATGGCAATGATCGCCCGGGTGATCGCTGCGTCCTCGCTGCCTTCCCTCAGCCCGCGAATAAACGCCTGATCGATCTTCACGTAATCCACAGGAATGCGTTTGAGATAGCTCAGGGATGAATACCCCGTGCCAAAATCGTCGATCGCCAGTTTCACGCCCAGATCCCGCAACTGCTGGAACGTCGCGATGATGTGTTCGACGCTGTCCAGCAACTGGCTTTCGGTGAGTTCGAGTTCCAGGTAGTGCGGCGCCAGTCCGGTTTCTTCCAGTACCTGCCGCACCAGACTGACCAACTTGCCCTGGCGCAATTGATGGACCGACAAATTGACCGACACGCGAATCGGCTCAAGCCCCTGCCGTTGCCATTCGCAGGCCTGCCAACAGGCTTGGCGCAACACGAACTCGCCGATCGGACCGATCAGCCCGGTTTCCTCGGCCAGACCGATAAAGTCCCCCGGCGGCACGCGCCCCATGGTCGGATGATCCCAACGCACCAGCGCTTCGGCCGCGTTCAGGCGTCCGGTGGCGAGGCAAAGTTTCGGTTGGTAATAGACTTGCAGCTGCTTCTCTTCGATGGCTTTGCGCAGCTGATTTTCAAGCTGCAATCGCTCAAGGGTGCTGGCCTGCAAGCTTTCGGTGTAGAACTGAAAGTTGTTACCGCCCAAGTGTTTGGCGTGCTGCATGGCAATGTTCGACTGGCTGACCAGCGCGGAAATTTCCCTGGCGGTGTCCGGCAACATGCTGATGCCCATCGAGGCGCTGACCACCAGTTCATGGCCATCGACGGTGATCGGCAAACGCAGTTTGGTCGACAACCGGGTCGCCACTCGCGCCAGGCTCGACAGGTTGCCGTAGGCATCGAATATCACCGCAAATTCGTCACCGGAAAGCCGCGCGATGGTGTCCGCCTCGGGCAATGCGTTGACCAGTCGGCGGGCCATTTTCTGCAGCAACTGGTCGGCGACTTCATGACCAAGGCTGTCATTGAGCAGCTTGAAACGATCCAGGTTGATATGCAGCAGCGCCAAACTGCGACGCCCGCCCTGACGCACGCGCTGATGAGCCTCGCGCAGCCGTTCGCGGAACAGTGAACGGTTGGCCAGGCCAGTGAGTTCGTCGTAATGGGTCAGGTAGCGCATGCGCTCCTCGGATTCCCGTCGCGCGGACAGATCGGCGAAGAAGCCGACAATATGGCTTACCTTTCCCCGAGTATCCCGAACAGCGTTCAGTTGCAGCCATTGCGGATAGAGCTCACCGTTCTTGCGGGTCTCCACCAGTTCGCCCTGCCAGGTGCCGTGCTGTTCCAACGCATGATGGATCGCGCCGTAGTGCCGGCGCGCATCGCGACTGCACGGCAACTCGACGACGTTGCGCCCGAGCATGTCTTCGATGTCGTAGCCGGTAACCCGGCTGAACGCCTGATTGACCGCGATCAGCGCGTAATTCGGGTCGAAAATCATGATGCCTTCGCTGGCCGCCTCGAACACCGTCGCCGCCAGTTGGCGCTGTTCTTCCTGGCCCTTGTTCGCGCTGATGTCGCGGCGGGTGCCGACCATGCGGATCACTCGACCATTTTCGCTGCGCTCGACCGCTCGTCCACGGTCCTCGATCCAGACCCAGTGGCCGTCGCCATGCCGCACCCGGTATTCGATCTGGTAGTCCTCGCTACGACCTTTCAAATGCTCGACCAGGGCACGGCGCAGCGACGGCAAGTCTTCGGGGTGAAGGCGCGGCTTGAGATGGCTGAGCATCGCGGTGACGAATTCCGGTTCCAGGCCGAACAACTCCTGAAGCTGGGTGTGATGGACTTCATCAGTTTGCAGGTTCCAGTCCCACAGCCCGAGTTCACTGGCCTTCAACGCCAGCGCCAGCCGCGCTTCGCTCTTGCTCAGGGCCTGGTTGGCCGCATCCAGCTCAAGGCTGCGCTGGGCAACCCGGTTTTCCAGCTCGACCTGGGCTTCGCGCAACTTGTCTTCGGCGCACCGACGGTGATCAATCTCTTTGGCTAATTCGTGATTGAGCTGGTCACCGCAGCTCTGCGCCTGCTGCAAGTGTTCGATCAGGGCCTGATTCTGAAAGCGCCGCAGCAAGCCGCTGTCGATCAACCGATTGACCTGCCAGGCCACCACGCTCAACGCGCCCAATAAAATCAGCCCGAACCAGCCCCACCCCTGGCCTTGCTCATCTCCACCCCAGAATAGATAGGCGATGGCCGGCAACAGGCAGGGCAAGGTAAAGGACAGGAACGCCGGAAGGCTGACCGCGTAGGCGACGCTGGCCGACAGGGCGGCGGCGCCGATCAGGCCGAACACCCAGGCCTGCTGGATGAAGTTGTCTGCGGGGACCAGCGCGATGCCGGCACCGGCCAGGGTCAGGCCGGTCATGGCAGAGCCCAGCAGGAACATTCGACGCCAGATCGGGTGGGCCTGGCGGTTGGGAATGGCCGAATCGAAAGCCGCAACTTGAATCACCCGCAAGGCCACCAGCGATAAAAGCCAGATCAGCCAGACGCTGACGATGAAGTAGCGCTGTGGACTCCAGAGCAGCCCGGCACAGACCAGGCCGTTGATCAGCATGAACAGCGTAGGCAGCAGCGAGCCCTGGTAGAGCAGGCGCGTGCGCTCGACCGCCATTTCCATGGCGTACTGTTTGCGGATAACCCGAGGCTCCACAGAGGGGCCCGACAGGTCAGAGCTGAGGGTCATAGGCAATGTTCTTGTTCTTATAATGATGAGCATGAGCCCGAAACGTGGACGGAGCATACACAAGCCGATGCCCTTACCAAACTGCCTCAGATCGTAAAATCGATAAAATTTCAGCCCCCCGCCGCCCCCTCAAAACCCTTGGAGCGAGCCCCGCCAACGCTTGCAGCCAGTGACTGACCGGTCGTCATTCGTGCTTCTTTCATCGGCTAATGCAAAGCTCGGTTTGCCCGGTGTGACGGCGCACCCTAGAATGCCCCGATGCGCGATGATCTCTCCCTTCTGCTGAACTCCCTCAACGATGCCCAACGCCAGGCCGTAGCTGCCCGCGTGGGTCGTCAGTTGGTCCTGGCCGGTGCTGGTTCCGGTAAAACCCGAGTGCTGGTGCACCGTATCGCCTGGTTGATCCAGGTCGAGAACGCCTCGCCCCATTCGATCCTGTCGGTGACCTTCACCAATAAGGCCGCTGCCGAGATGCGTCATCGCATCGAGCAGTTGATGGGCATCAACCCGGCCGGCATGTGGGTCGGCACCTTCCACGGCCTGGCGCACCGCTTGCTACGGGCGCATTGGCAGGAAGCCGGCCTGAGCCAGACCTTCCAGATTCTCGACAGCGACGACCAGCAACGGCTGGTCAAGCGGGTGATCCGCGAGCTGGGTCTGGACGAGCAACGCTGGCCGGCCCGTCAGGCTCAGTGGTTTATCAATGGGCAGAAAGACGAAGGTCTGCGTCCGCAACACATTCAAGCCAGCGGCGACCTTTTCCTGGCGACCATGCGCAGCATTTATGAGGCCTACGAGGCCGCTTGCCTGCGTGCCGGTGTTATCGATTTCTCCGAATTACTGCTGCGTGCCCTCGACCTGTGGCGCGATCACCCGGGCTTGCTGGCCCATTACCAGAAGCGCTTCCGCCACATTCTGGTGGACGAGTTCCAGGACACCAACGCCGTGCAGTACGCCTGGTTGCGTTTGCTGGCCAAGGGCGGCGACAGCTTGATGGTGGTGGGCGACGACGATCAGTCGATCTACGGCTGGCGTGGCGCGAAAATCGAGAACATTTATCAGTATTCCGACGATTTTCCGGATGCCGAGACCATTCGTCTGGAGCAGAACTACCGCTCCACCGCCGGGATTCTCAAGGCTGCCAACGCCCTGATTGCCAACAACACCGGGCGCATGGGCAAAGAACTGTGGACCGATGGCGGTGAAGGCGAAGCGATTAATCTGTACGCCGCGTTCAACGAACACGATGAAGCACGCTACGTGGTGGAAACCATCGAAAGTGCGCTGAAAACCGGATTGGCCCGTAGCGATATTGCGATTTTGTACCGCTCCAACGCCCAATCACGCGTTTTGGAAGAAGCGTTACTGCGCGAGCGCATTCCGTACCGCATCTATGGTGGGCAGCGCTTCTTCGAGCGCGCCGAAATCAAGAACGCCATGGCCTACCTGCGTTTGCTGGAAGGTCGCGGCAACGATGCGGCGCTGGAACGGGTCATCAACGTTCCGGCCCGTGGCATTGGCGAGAAAACCGTTGAGGCGATCCGCGACCATGCGCGCCACAGTGATGTGTCGATGTGGGAAGCCATGCGCTTGCTGGTCGCCAATAAAGGCCTGACCGGTCGCGCAGCGGGTGCGCTCGGTGCGTTTATCGAGCTGATCGAGAACCTCGCCGCCAAGTGCATGGAAATGCCGCTGCACCTGATGACCCAGACGGTTATCGAACAGTCGGGGCTGATTGCCTACCACGAAGCGGAAAAGGGCGAGAAAGGCCAGGCCCGGGTAGAAAACCTTGAGGAATTGGTCAGCGCCGCGCGCAACTTCGAAAACGCTGAAGAAGACGAAGATCTGACGCCGTTGGCGGCATTCCTCGGCCATGCGTCGCTGGAGGCTGGAGATACCCAGGCGGACGAGCATGAAGACAGCATTCAGCTGATGACCTTGCACAGCGCCAAGGGCCTGGAATTCCCTTATGTGTTCCTGGTGGGCATGGAAGAAGGCCTGTTCCCGCACAAAATGAGCTTGGAGGAGCCGGGACGCCTTGAAGAAGAGCGCCGTCTGGCCTACGTCGGCATTACACGGGCGATGCAGAACCTGGTGATGACCTACGCGGAAACCCGACGTCTGTACGGCAGCGAGACCTACAACAAGGTGTCGCGTTTCGTGCGTGAAGTGCCGAAAGGCTTGATCCAGGAGGTGCGGCTGTCCAACAGCGTCAGCCGTCCGTTCGGTGGTGGTCAGCAACAGAGCTCCAGCAGCCTGTTTGGCGGCAGCGAGATTCCGGACACCGGGTTCAGCCTCGGTCAGGCCGTGCGGCATTCGGTGTTTGGCGACGGTGTGATCCTGAACTTCGAGGGCGCCGGGGCTCAGGCTCGGGTGCAGGTGAACTTCAGCGAAGGCAGCAAGTGGCTGATGCTGGGTTACGCAAAGCTCGAAGCGATCTAAAGCCTGTCTGATTGCTTTTCTGTGGGAGCGAGCCTGCTCGCGAAGAACGATAACGCGGTGTTTCTGATAAACCGCAGTGCGGCCTTTGTGAGCAGGCTCGCTCCCACAGGGCTCACCCTTCCTACAGAACTTATCCACTCGTCCTACAGACCAAAGTTAACAGGCCTTATTGCGCTGACTGAAGCTGAACACAACCTGTCAGGCAAAAGCCCGAAACACTCTGCCGCTAGCCAGTAACACTTCAGCTGTGCAACATGGCGCGCGTGCCCTCCACAAATGGGAATTCCCTTTATGAAACGTTTTCTTAGCATCGCCATGGCGTTGTGCATTGGCCTGACGATGAGCCTCGACGCCAATGCCGCCAAGCGCTTTGGTGGCGGCAAAAGCTCCGGCGCTGCGCCGACTCACCAGACCAGCCAAATGGCTCCTTCTTCTGCCGCAGGTGGTGCTGCCGCCACTGCGGGCGCGGCCGGTGCCGCTGGCGCTGCCGCCAAGGCCGGCGGTGCTTCGCGCTGGCTCGGCCCTCTCGCCGGCATCGCTGCCGGTGGCTTGCTGGCCTCCATGTTCATGGGCGGCGGCTTCCAGGGCATGCAGATCTTCGACATCCTGATCATGGCCGTCATCGCGTTCCTGGTCTTCCGCTTCATCGCCGCTCGTCGTCGCAAGCAGCAGGAGCATCTGGCTCCAGCTGGCGCGCCGATGCAACGTGAAGTGTTCGAGCAGAAGCCAGCCGGCATGGGTTCGATCTTCGGTGGCTCGGCGGCACCTGCTGCCGCTCGTCCGGTAATCAACGCGCCGGCCTGGTTCAATGAACAGAACTTCATTGAAGCGGCCCGCAACCACTTCCAGTCCCTGCAGCAACATTGGGACGCCAACGAAATGGACAAGATCGCCGAGTTCGTGACCCCGCAATTGCTGGAGTTCCTCAAGCGCGAACGTGCCGACCTGGGCGAAGGTTTCCAGTCCACTTTCATTGATAACCTCAATGTTCAACTGGACGGCGTGGATGATCGTGCGGACAAGACCATCGCCACCCTGACCTTCACCGGCGTGTCGAAGACTTCCCGTTTCGACCAGGGCGAAGCGTTCAGCGAAAGCTGGAACATGGAACGTCCGCAGGGCGAAAACCAGCCTTGGCTGGTGGCCGGTATCCGCCAGAACGGCTGATCCCCTCTGCGTTAAGCATGCTGTAATAGAAACCCCGGCCTCGGCCGGGGTTTTCTATTTCGCAGTTGCATCTGTAGCGAGCTACTGTATAAACCGCCCCAACTAAACCGCGCCATCAAGCAAGAGGATCCCGGACGTGGAAGAAATCATCGAACAACTGCGTGAAGCCAACGAACCGGTACCGGTCCCCTTGGAGTTGCCTGACGAAGACCAGATTGTGGAAATCGAGGAACAACTGTTCATCGACATTCCCTTCGTCTTCAGAGAGTTTTTGTTGACCGTCAGCGATGTTGTCTACGGCAGCCTGGAGCCGGTGACCGTCACCGACCCGCAATCCCACACCTACCTGCCGGACGTTGCAGCCAACGCCTGGGACGCAGGTGTTGACCGCAGCATGATCCCGATCTGCCAGGACGGTGATGACTACTACCTGGTCGAAGAAGACGGCACCGTGGTGCTGTGGCAGGCCGAAGAAGAACTGATTGCCGAAGAAACCTGGGAATCGGTGTGGCACTGGGCACGGGACGTCTGGCTGGAAAGCTGAGTCGTCTGACACGCCGCGTGGTCAATGCCCGGACGTTTCCTTATGGTTGTCCAGCGTTTCGAGCAAAGCCACCTGCATCCGCGTGTGCACGCGGATGAACCAGCGCCAGAGCAGTGCCGCCACCCCGGCCGCAACCACGACGATCAGGACCAGCAACTTGTTGGTCGGCAAGATACTGGCCGACAAGGCTGCCAGCAGCAGGAAGATCACCAGCAGCGAGAGAATGGGGATCACTTCGGCGATCACCCGACGCACTCGCTGCGTATGTCGGCCCGCCATTTCCGGTTTCACGCCCATCTCCGCCAGCAGCATCGACAGCGCCTTAAGCTTGCGATAGGCGGCGATCAGGAATGGCAGCGACAACAGCAATGCCCCACCCCAGATCAACGCTTTTTGCCAGCTCGGATCGCTGATCCAGTCTTGCAGATAAGCGGACATGCGTTTGGCGAAGAACGCGCCGGAAAAAAAGATCGCAATCACCAGCGCCAGATTGACCCCGACCTGTAACAGAATCCGCCGGATCATCGACGCCAGTAACGCGCCCTCGCCCTGAGGCTGGATGCTGCGCAGCCACTCGCCATACATTCCCAACACTCGACCCAGTCGTTGCGGCATCACTGCTGCAAGCTTGATGGACAGCGGATCAGCCGCGCGGATCAGATACGGTGTCAGCAACGTGGTAATCACCGAGACCGCCACGGCGACCGGGTAGAGGAAATGGCTGGTGACCTGCAGCGTCATGCCCAGCGCGGCAATGATGAAAGAAAATTCGCCGATCTGCGAAAGCCCCATCCCCACACGCAGTGAGGTGCGTCCGTCATTGCCGGCGATAAACGCCCCGAGACCGCAGGAAAGCATTTTGCCGAGCACTACGGCCACGGTGATCACCGCGATCGGCCAGGCGTATTGCAGCAGGATCATCGGATCAAGCATCAGCCCGATAGCCACAAAGAAGATGGCACTGAACAGGTCGCGAACCGGCTCGATCAGGCGCTCGATCTTCAGCAACTGCCGCGACTCGGCCATGATCGCCCCAATCAGGAACGCGCCCAGGACCATGCTGTATTCGAGCTTGACCACCAGCAGGCAGAAGCCGAAACACAGGCCCAGCACTGTGATCAGCAGCATTTCATTGCTCTCGAACTTCGCCACGTAGGCCAGTAATCGCGGCACCAGCAAGATGCCGATCACCAGCGCAACGATCATGAACAGCGAGAGCTTGCCCACCGTGGAAAACACTTCGCCGGAACTGACCGTGCCGCTGACCGCGATGCTCGACAGCAAGGCAATGATGCCGATACCGAGGATGTCCTCGACGATCAGTACACCGAAGATCAACTGAGCGAAGCGCTCGTTTTTCATCTTCAGGTCGTTGAGTGCCTTGACGATGATGGTGGTCGAGGAAATCGCCAGGATCGCGCCGAGGAACAGTGAGTCCATAGTGTTCCAGTCGAACCATTGGCCGATTTCGTAGCCAATCCAGATCATCAGCACAATTTCGAGGAACGCCGCGATGAATGCCGTGGCTCCGACCTTGAACAGCTTGCGCAGGCTGAACTCCAGGCCCAGGCAGAACATCAGGAAAATCACCCCGAGTTCCGCAAGCGTCTTGATGGTTTCTTCGTCGTGGATCAGGCCGAACGGCGGTGTGTGCGGGCCGATGATGAAGCCGGCGACGATATAGCCCAGCACCACCGGTTGTTTGAAGCGATGAAAGAGCACCGTCACCACCCCTGCGACCAACATGATCACTGCCAGATCCTGAATAAAACTGATGGCATGCATCGTGTCGGGCTCCTTGAGGTGGACGTCCGGAGGTTAACACCGCGACTTCCGCCAGAAAGGCGGTGCAATATATGGAAACAGATCGATCCGGCGTGACGGCGACCAGCCGCCCGGCGTCCCGATAACTGTGGTTTGAAAAAAACCTTCCAGGCACCCGCAGAGGTGCCGCCCTTCCGCCATTCTGCCTGACCCGTGAGAACGCTATGGAACCCGGAAACGCCCAGCTGTCGATGACGGTATTGATGACCCCAGACATGGCCAACTTCTCTGGCAATGTCCACGGCGGTACCCTGCTCAAATACCTCGACGAAGTGGCCTACGCCTGCGCCAGCCGTTACGCCGGCCGCTACGTGGTGACTCTGTCGGTGGACCAGGTGATTTTCCGCGAGCCGATCCATGTCGGCGAGTTGGTGACCTTCCTGGCCTCGGTCAACTACACCGGCAACACCTCCATGGAGGTTGGCATCAAGGTGGTGACCGAGAACATCCGCGAGCGCTCGGTGCGCCACACCAATAGCTGCTTCTTCACCATGGTGGCAGTGGATGACGACCGCAAACCGGCGGCTGTCCCGCCGCTGCAACCGCAGAATAGCGAAGACAAGCGCCGCTTCATTCAGGCACAGCAACGTCGGCAGATTCGTCAGGAATTGGAAAAGCGGTATCAGGAAATCAAGGGCGATGCCTGAGCCGTTCAGTCTGTTTGATGGCGTGCCTTAGATAGCCTTCGCGAGCAAGCCCGCTCCCACATTTGTCCTGCGGCGTTCACAGCGTCAATGTGGGAGCGGGCTTGCTCGCGAATGGGCTCACTGCGGATTCAGAGGCTGATGGCGGTCGCTTCGAACTTCACCCGCGGATGCGCAATCCGGTCCTGAGCCCGTACCAGCTCCAGCTCATAGCTGGCACACGCCTGGGTTTCCAGCAGCACTTCATGCACTGCTGCCGCCGTGAACTCGAAGGCCGCCAACAGGCTGTCGCCCAACAGCACACGCGCCAGGAACAGCCCCGACGTCAGGTCACCAACGCCCACCGGCTGACGCGGAAACGCCAACAGCGGACGACGCAAGTGCCAGCTGCCTTCAGCCGTCACCAGCAACATCTCGAAGCCATCCGCCGGTTTGCCGGGATAGTCCAGATGCTTGACCAACACCGCTTTAGGTCCGCGCGCCAGCAGTGCGCGCGCCATCGCCAGGCAATCGAACAGCGACTGCGGCTTGCGCCCCGAGAAGCTGTCGAGCTCCAACTGGTTCGGGCACATGAAGTCCGCCACCGAAGCCGCCTCTTCCAGCAGGAAATCGCTGACTTCGGCCGGCACGCTGCAGCCCTTCTCCGGATGGCCCATCACCGGGTCGCACAAATAAAGCGCCTTGGGGTTCATCGACTTGATCCGCGCCACGCCCGTCAGGATCGCCCGGCCCTGAGCCGCACTGCCGAGGTAACCGGACAGCACCGCATCGCAGTTGCCCAGCTCGCCAATCGCCGCGATCCCTTCGACCAACTCGGGGATCTGGTGCGGCGCCAGCACTTCACCGGTCCACTGGCCGTATTGGGTGTGATTGGAGAACTGCACGGTGTTGAGCGGCCAGACGTTCACCCCGACCCGCTGCATCGGGAAAACCGCGGCGCTGTTGCCAGCGTGGCCGAACACCACGTGGGACTGGATGGCGAGCAGGTGGGGCGTGCGTTTCATGCGGTGTGTTTTCCGTCAAACGATTGAAATTCGAGCCGCGCAGTATGCGACGAAACACGGCCTGTACGACAGACCGGCGACGCAGTTAAGCTGGCACTATCTTGTTGGAGCAACCTGTTGATGCTGACCCTCGGAAATATCTTTGTGTTGATGCTGCTCGCCACCGGCGGCGCGTGGCTGTGGCACAACCACGGGCTGCGCGAGCGCGCGCTGGAACGGGTCAAGCTGCATTGCACCAAGCTCGGCATCGAGCTGCTGGACGGCAACGTGGCATTGAAAAAGATCGCGTTCATCAAAGATGCCAACGACCGGCGGCGCCTGGCCCGCGTGTACAACTTCGAGTTCACCGTGACCGGCGAAACTCGCCACAACGGCACCATCACTCAGTTCGGCGCCCACAGCGCGCAGATCGAGTTGGCGCCCTACCCGATGCCGTTCGACGACACGCCTGCGGTGGTCGACGTAGTGAAGCCTCGCGCGGATGTGATCGAGCTGAGCCAGTGGCGGCAAGAACACACCAAGTGGCGTCCTTAACCGGTCCGACAGTCGGCCAACGCTTTCTGCAGTGAATCCATATTCTGCGGCTCACCAAAAATCAGTTCGATCCGCGAATCCAGGCGCCATTCACTGGGCTGCCATTCCAACGGCGAATTATCCAGCGCATTCGCCGAAACCCAGCCATCGAGGCAGTGGATAACCAGTTTCGCCCGCCGCCAGGCAATGCTTTCAAGCCACTGGCCAACGCGCGCCACATCGAAGGTCTGCGTCGGATGCCAACGCCAGCCGACACTCCAGCCGCCCTCCTGCGCCTGACTCAAGCAAATCGGCAGCGCAGGATCGGTCCAGATGGCCGGCATCTGCGCCAATCCCCTGGGCACGATGAAGTTATCCACACCCGCCACCGCCTGAGCGCCAAGGCCCGGTAATTCGCTCAACGGCAGGCGCGCTTGCTGCGTCCAGTACAACGGGCGAGCAGGCAGCTGCGCGGCGATTCGCTGGCGATCATTGACGTCGAGACCTTCCGCCTTGTTCAGCAACAACAAACCGGCACTGCTCAACGCCTCCTGTTGCGCCTCGGGCAATGGTTTACCGACCGCGAGCGCCTGGGCATCCAAAACCAGTACACAAGGTTGTACCGCCAGTACGCCTTGCCACGGTGCTTCACTCAATTGCTTGAGCAACTGCGCCGGGTGGCCCAGCCCTGAAGGCTCGATGAACAGCCGATCCGGCCGCGCCTTGCGCAGCAACCGCCCGAGGCCGATCTGAAACGGCGCACCGTTCACGCAACACAAACAGCCCCCGGCCACTTCCCCCAGTGCGATACCATCGGCGTCCTGGGTCAGCAGCGCGGCATCGAGGCCGATCTGGCCGAACTCGTTGATCAGCACCGCCCAGCGTTCGTTCGCTGGCTGCTGCGCCAGGAGGTGCTTGATCAAACTGGTCTTGCCCGCGCCCAATGGGCCGGCAATGACGTGAGTGGGAATGTTCTGCAACATGGTCGATGTTTTCTGAGGAGGTAATGGATGCGGTTGATGGGATTGTCGTTGGTGTTGGCGCTCTGTTCCGGCGAAGCGCTGGCCCAGGCTTGCGTAGTACATAGCACAGCCGAGCGACTCGACGTAAAAGTCTGCCAGCAGAACCGCAACATCCCGGAAAAGCTCTTCGCCGACGGATTCTGCCAACCGAATCTTCCCGGGCAGAAAGTCGAGGTGCAATACGTCGACCAATGCCCCACCGGCGCGTTCGGCGTGTGCAGCAACGCCCAAGTCGCCAATATGCCTTACCGGCAGGATATTCACTATTACGGCGTGGCCACCGATGCGGCGTATCTGAAGCCGTTTTGCGAAGGCCAGAGCCAAGGCAACTGGCTCAAGCCTTAAGCCAGCCAATCCAGGGTCAGAATCAAACGACGTTCGCCCGACGCGGGTTGCGGCGAACGGTGGATCAGGCCGGAACCTTCGTTGCCGTGCCATTTCTCGCCTTTGAGCAGTGCCACTTCGCCGCTGGCGATTTGCTCGATCAGCGAATCTTGCGTGGGTTCGGCTTCAGGTTTTCCGAATTGCCGGCGATCCATCACCCCCTCTTTCAGCCACTGACTGCCGGTGCCGGAATACGTAGTAATCAGCCGCACCGGCACATGATCGACGTGAAAGCGCGGGCACATGGCCTTGTCCAGAACGCGCACGCGCAGGCCGATGCGCTTGGCGCCCAACAGACAGGCGAATGCGCTGACCAGCCAGGACACGTCGGCAATGAAACCGGCATACCCTTCGATATCGCTGAATCGTGAGGCCAGCCCATGTAGATTGGGTTCGGCGTCATCGCTGGACAATTCCAGGACCAGCGACTCAGCCAGCGGTTCGCTCAGGGACAGCAACAAGCACCCGAAATCACTGATGTGAGCCGGGAGCTGGCGCCGCCAGACGGCCAGATTTACCCCGTCCTCAAGAATTCGAGTCAAGGTTTGCGGCGTTTCGCCTTGAACCTGATGAACGATCGGCCTCGGCTTCAGGCTGGGCGCCAACATCAGGCGGCAACCTCTTCGTGCCAAGGGCCGAACGGATCTGACAGCAAGCGCCAGCCCTCGACACCCATGGCCATTTCATCATCGCTCAGCAGGCAATTGTCGAGTTCAGCGGTGAGTTGCGTGAAGTCGATGTTCTGACCGATGAACACCAACTCCTGACGGCAATCGCCGGTGGCGGCCGTCCAGTTTTCCATGATCCCGGCCATGCTTTCTTCGTCCTGCGGCCACTCGGTTTTTGGCACGAAGCGCCACCAGCGCCCGGCGAAACCGTGGCGCATCAAGCCACCGGCCTGGGACCAGCTACCCGCGTCAGTGTGCTTGCTGGCCAGCCAGAAAAAGCCTTTGGAGCGCAGCAGTTTGCCGTTCACCCATGGTCGATCGATGAAGCTGAAAAAACGTTGTGGATGGAACGGTCGGCGGGCTCGGTAGGCCGTCGAGGCGATGCCGTACTCCTCGGTCTCCGGCACGTGTTCGCCGCGTAACTCTTGCAGCCAGCCTGGCGCTTGAGCAGCCTTTTCAAAGTCGAAACGCCCGGTGTTGAGGATTTCCTTCAGGGGGACTTCACCCATAACCATCGGGATGATGTGCGCCTGAGCGTTGAGGCGTTCAAGGATCGCGATCAGCTCTTCGCGTTCGTGGCGGCTGATCAAATCGATCTTGCTGATGAGGATCACGTCGGCAAATTCGATTTGCTCGATCAACAGGTCGGTGATCGAGCGCTCGTCTTCCTCGCCCAATGTTTCACCGCGGGATGCAAGGCTTTCGGCCGCTTGATAGTCGAGCAGGAAGTTCATGCCGTCGACCACCGTGACCATGGTGTCGAGCCGCGCGATGTCGGCCAGGCTCTGCCCCTCTTCATCACGAAAAGTGAAGGTTTCGGCCACGGGCAATGGCTCGGAGATGCCGGTGGATTCGATCAACAGGTAATCGAAACGCCCATCCCTGGCGAGTTTGCTGACTTCTTCGAGCAGGTCTTCGCGCAAGGTGCAGCAAATGCAGCCATTGCTCATCTCCACGAGTTTTTCTTCGGCGCGGTTCAGGCTGACATCGCGCTGGACTTCGCTGCCATCGATGTTGATCTCGCTCATATCGTTGACGATCACGGCGACTCGCAGGCTCTCGCGGTTACGCAACACGTAGTTAAGCAGCGTGCTTTTACCGGCGCCGAGAAAGCCGGACAGGACGGTCACGGGGAGACGATTGGGCATCAGGATTTCCTCACAGAGATGCCCGATCGCAGTGTCGGGCTGATTTCAATGTTATAGTATAACAATGCAATCAAGCCAGTCCGCTCTTGCCCTCCACGATAAAGGTCACGATGCTGAAACCCGCCCACTCCGTGAGAATTCCCATGCGTATTGCCCTGAAATCAGCGCTGGTTACCTTTTCGCTGTTGCTCTCCGTAGACGCCTGGGCACAGATCCCGAGCCTGGCCACATGCACCCGAAGCGCCAATCTGCTCGCCTGCGTGGATGCCGATGGCAACGCCTATAGCGTCAACACCGTCGGCAGCACGATCTACTTGCGCGGTTTCGAAAGGGTAGGCAAACGCTATTGGGCGCAGACCAACAGCCGTTACGGTCAACTGACCTTTTTCACCGGTATCGCCTCCGACGGCGAAGCCTGGGTCGGTTACAACCGGCGAGTCGGGTGGACTACGATCAATCGCTTTTCCAGCTCAGGCGGCAGTAGCGCCAGGTTTACCTGTAGCAGGATCAGCGGCTGCTAGGCCTGCGCTTTTTTCTGCTGCTGTTGCCAGGCGATGTAGCTGTCGAGCGGCGGGTTCTTCTGAAAATAGCGCTGCAATCCTTCGAGCAATCCATCAGCCACAGCCTGCTGATGGCGTGCGGTCACCAGTCGCTGGCTGTCGCGGGCGTTGGAAATGAAGCCGGTTTCCACCAGGATCGACGGCACGTCCGGCGATTTCAGCACCGCGAATCCCGCTTGTTCCACGCGCTTCTGATGCAGCGTGGTGATCCCCGCCAGGCTGCCGAGCACGGTGCTGCCCAGCTGCAAGCTCGCGGCGATGGTGGCGTTCATCGACATGTCGAGAATGACCCCGGCGAGCATCGGGTCCTTGTCCTTGAGATTGAGCAGACTGGTGGCGCCCAACAAGTCCGCGCCGTTCTCCCGCTGCGCCATGAAACGCGCCGCGCACCGGACCGCTGAGGTCGAGGACGATCCGCGTATCGCCCTGACCAAAATGCCCGGAACGGATCGAGCGAATGACCGTATTGCCAAGCGCCAGTTGGCTGAAGTCGCCGCTGAGGCTGGCACCACGCAGGTCAATGATCAGCCGCTCGGGAGCGCTCAGTGAAAAGGTTTTGTACTGCACCGGCCCGCTCAAATCGAATACCAGACGCAGCTTGTCATTCGATCGCCAGAGCCGCGCGTTGCGAATCTGCGTGGCCGAAACACCAAAGGGCAAAGCGAAGGCCGCGCAGGCCAGCATCCAGTTGAGCAGGTGACGTCTTTGCATGTTGGAAGCCGCTCGTGAAAAAGGCATGGTCGATTTCAATGTAATAACATAACATACGAAACTCCACTCCTACGACGGACCTGCTCATGAATGCGCTGACTCTGCCGGATATCGCCGCGCAGGCTTCACGCCAAGCCCTGCCACTCGAATGGGTGGGCATGTGCGGCATCGCTCTTCCTGTGTTGTTCGATGGCCAACGGCTTAGCGCAAAGGCAGACGCCGGCGTGAGCCTCGATGATGGAGAAGCGCGCGGCATTCACATGTCCCGGCTGTATTTAGCGCTGGAAGCACTTGAGCAGGAAAACCTGACGCCCGCCCTGTTGCGGCGAGTTCTTCAAAGCTTTCTCGACAGTCATCAAGGGCTGTCCCACAGCGCTTACTTAAAAATTGATGCGGATTTACTGCTCAAAAGACCGGCGTTGATCAGTCCGTTGGCCGGCTGGAAAACCTATCAAGTGAGCATCGAAGCGCGGTTGAAAAACACGATGTTCCACGTGGAACTAAAAATCGATGTTCCATACGCCTCGACCTGTCCGTGTTCAGCCGCACTTGCCCGGCAGTTGATTCAGCAACAATTCGTCGACGACTTCGCCAACAAGTCGCTGCAACACGCTGATGTATTGGTGTGGCTTGGCTCTACCAAAGGCATCGTTGCGACACCTCACAGCCAACGGAGCACCGCACGTTTACAGCTACGACTGGACGACTATCTGGATGACCTGCCGCTAATTGCACTCATCAATGACGCCGAAGCGGCACTCGGTACTGCCGTGCAAACCGCCGTGAAGCGCGCCGATGAACAAGCCTTCGCCCTGGCCAATGGGCAAAATCTGATGTTCTGCGAGGACGCCGCGCGCCGTTTGAATCTGGCCCTGAAACGCTCTCCCGGTATCAACGCCTTCCACATACGCGTCGTCCACGCTGAAAGCCTTCATGCCCACGATGCCGTTGCCGAAAGCCGATGGAACTGGGTAGCCGCATGATCCGTTGCCAGGCATTGCGCTGGGGTGCACCCGGTCAACCGCTCACACCGCCCGCAGATTTCGAGTTGTCCGAAGGAAGTCTGACGGCCGTCATTGGCGCCAATGGCTCGGGTAAAAGCAGCTTGCTGAAAGTCATCGCAGGGCTGCAAAAACCCTTGGCCGGGAAAGTCAGCCTCGATGTTCCACGCAAGGGCTCGCTTTCCTTCCTCCCTCAACAGCAACACCTAGACAGACAATTCCCCATCAGCCTTCAGGAGTTGGTAGCCGCTGGTTTCTGGGGCAGCAAACAATCGCCGGAGGCGCGCCGCCAACGCCTCAAAGCCGTGCTGGAAGACTGGCGCCTGACGGGTTTGGAACAGCGCACGTTGATGGCCCTCTCCGGCGGCGAATTGCAGCGCGCCCTGCTCGCCCGCTTGAGTCTTGCCGAAGCGCCTTTGCTGTTGCTCGATGAACCCCACGCCGCGCTCGATGAGCTGGGCCAGTCGCTGCTCTGGAAACACCTTCATAACTGGCACACCGAAGGTCGAACCCTGGTGGTCGTGTGTCATGACCTGGCTTCGGTTCGCCAACACATTCCTCAAAGCCTTCTGATCAAAAGTAGCGGCTGCGTCCTTGGACCCAGTACCGAATTGATCCGCCAACCACCGCAAGCGCAGGTGGCCTGATGCTCGCTGCCGCTCAGCTCTGGCAACCGTTCCACGAGTTTGTATTCATGCGTCGGGCACTCTTTGGCGGATTGGTTCTGGCTTGCAGCACCGCGCCGCTGGGCGTGTTTCTGATCCTTCGTCGCATGAGCCTGATCGGCGACGCCGTGGCCCACGGCATCCTGCCGGGTGCAGCCCTCGGTTTCTGGTTCGCCGGTTTGAGCCTCCCGGCACTGACCATTGGCGGCCTTGGCGCAGGCCTGAGCATGGCCGGACTCGCCGCCTGGATCACCCGCCGGACGGGCTTGCGCGAAGACGCAAGTCTCGCTGCGATCTATCCGATTTCCCTCGCCAGCGGCGTGCTGATCCTCGGCATCGCCGGCAAACGCCTGGACCTGCTTCACCTGCTGTTCGGCTCGGCACTGGCGGTCGATGGGCCGACGCTAACCGGCATGCTGTGGGTCTCGGGATTCAGCCTGATCGCCATGGCGCTGATCTACAGACCCTTGCTGCTGGACACCCTGGATCCGCTTTTTCTGCAAACCGTCAGCCGTCTTGGTCCGCTGGCCCACGGCGTATTTCTGACCCTGGTGGTGCTGAACCTGGTGATCGGTTTCCAGGCCATCGGTGCGTTGATGGTGGTCGGTTTGATGATGTTGCCGGCCGCCGCGTCGCGCTTCTGGAGTCGTCGTTTGCCGGTGTTGATCGCGATCGCGGCCCTGCTCGGCTGCCTTTCGGTGTGGCTCGGCTTATTGCTGTCGTTCTATTACTCGCTGCCCAGCGGCCCGGCGATCGTGCTGGTGGCGGGCGGTTTGTACGTGCTGTCCGTGGTGTTCGGTCCGGTGCACGGCTTGCTGCGCCGCCCGCCTTTGCTCACATCCCAATGAGGTGCTTTCCGATGCGCGTTTTACTCGTGCTGTTCAGTCTGATGCTGTCGATGTCGTTGTCTGCGGCGGAAAAACTTCGGGTGGTCACCAGTTTCAGCATCCTCGCCGACATGACCCATCAGGTCGGCGGCGACCATATTCAGATCACCAACATGGTCGGTCCTGATGCCGATGCCCACACCTACGAGCCGACCCCGGACGATGCAAAAGCCTTGCTCAAGGCCAGACTCATCATCAAAAACGGTTTAGGTTTCGAGCCTTGGCTGGACCGCCTGGTGACCAGCACCGAGACCAAGGCCCCCGTCATCAGTGCGAGCCACGGCGTCATTCCGCGCTCCCTGGATGAAGACGGCGAGACCGTGCCCGACCCTCACGCCTGGCACAACCTGGCCAATACCGAGCTGTACATCAGCAACATCACCAAGGCGCTGATCGCCGCCGACCCGGCGAACAAAGCCGACTACGAACGCAACAGCCAGGCCTACCTGAAACAGATCTACGCACTGCTCGCCGAAGCCAAGGCCAAGCTCGGTTCACTGCCACCGGGCAATCACAAGATCGTCACCTCTCACGATGCGTTCGGTTATCTGGGCCAGGCCTACGGCATCGACTTCATGGCACCGCAAGGCCTGTCGACGGAACGCGAACCTTCGGCCGCCGAAGTCGCTGCACTGATCACCCAGATTCGCCAGGCCAAGGTCAAAGCGGTGTTCATGGAAAACATCAAGGATGCCCGCCTGCTCAAGCAGATTGCCGATGAAAGCGGTGCGCACATCGGTGGCACGCTGTACTCCGACGCGCTCGCCGCGACCGGTCCGGCGAGCACTTTCGCCGGACTGTTCGAATACAACCTCAACACCCTCTACGACGCATTGAGCAAGCCATGATCCGCAAGAACCCCTCAGGCGATTTGCCACTGATTGCGGAGTCCGCCTACGTGGATAAAACTGCAATCATCTGCGGCAAAGTGGTGATAGGCGAAAACGTATTTGTCGGTCCCTACGCCGTTATTCGGGCCGACGAAGTGGATGCGTCAGGCGAGATGGAGCCGATCACCATCGGCGCCAACTCGAACATTCAGGATGGCGTTGTGATCCACTCCAAGTCCGGCGCGGCGGTGACCATCGGCGAGTTCAGTTCGATCGCTCACCGCTCCATCGTTCATGGCCCTTGCACGGTTGGCGATCGGGTGTTCATCGGTTTCAACAGCGTGCTGTTCAACTGCGCGGTCGGCGATGGCTGCGTGGTGCGGCACAACTCGGTGGTCGACGGTCGTGACTTGCCCGAGGACTTCTACGTGCCCTCCACCACCCGCATCGGCCCCACCACCGACCTGTCGCAGTTCCCACCGGTGAGCGTCAGTGCCTCGGAATTTTCCGAGGATGTAGCGCGCACCAACGTCGATCTGGTGCGCGGCTACAAAGCCCTGCAGAACGAGTTTTGACCATGAGCAGCGTGTTGATTCGCAATGCCAGATTGGTGAATGAAGGTCGGGAATTCGATGGCGACCTGCTGGTGAGCAACGGCCGGATCGTGAAGATCGCCAGCAGCATCCACGGCGAAAATGCCCACGTCGAAATCGACGCTCAAGGGCAGTGGCTAGTGCCCGGCATGATCGACGACCAGGTGCATTTCCGAGATCCCGGGGCACCTGACAAGGGTAGCTTTTTCACCGAATCGCGGGCGGCCGTGGCGGGCGGCATCACCAGTTTCATGGACATGCCCAACACCAATCCGGCAACCCTGACCCTCGCGGCACTTGCTGACAAGAAGCGTCGAGCAGCGATCAACTCCGTCGCCAACTACGGCTTCCACTTTGGCGTAAGCAACGACAACCTCGACACCGTCGCGGCGCTCAATCCCTGCGAAGTGGCTGGCGTGAAAGTGTTTATGGGCGCCTCCACCGGCAACATGTTGGTGGACGACCCGCAGACACTTGAACGATTGTTCGCCGAAGTGCCGACCATTCTGCTGGCCCATTGCGAACACACGCCCAGCATCGACGCCAATGCTGCGAAAGTGCTCGAGCGTTTTGGGGAGTACATTCCCGCCGCGGTGCACCCGCAGATTCGCGATGCCGAAGCGTGCTTTCGTTCGTCCTCAATGGCCGTGGACCTGGCCAGGCGACACGGCACCCGCCTGCACGTTTTGCATTTGACCACCGCGCGTGAACTGGCGTTGTTCGAAGACAAACCGCTGACACACAAACGCATTACCGCTGAGGTCTGCCTGCATCATCTGCTGTTCGATGATCGCGACTACCCGAGCCTCGGCAACCTGATCAAGTGCAATCCGGCCATCAAGACCCAGGCCGATCGCGATGCCCTGCGCCAAGCCTTAATGAGCAATCGACTGGACGTCATCGGCAGCGATCACGCGCCGCACACCTGGGCGGAAAAACAACGGCCCTACCACCAGGCCCCGGCCGGTTTGCCATTGGTGCAACACGCCCTGCCCGCGTTAATGGAACTGGTGGTTAATGAAGTGCTGCCGATAACTACCCTCGTGGCCAAGACCAGTCACCGCGTAGCTGATCTGTTCGCCATTCCCGACCGCGGTTATCTGCGCGAAGGCTACTGGGCCGACCTCGTTTTGATCAAATCAGAGCCAGAAGGCATGGCCGTTTCCAGGCAGCCGGTCTTGTCGCAATGCGGCTGGACGCCCTTCGCTCGCCAGCGTTTTCGCCACAGCGTCAGCACCACGATCGTATCGGGGCAAATCGCCTGGCACGACAAACGTCTTAATGACAACTGCCAGGGTTTACCCCTACGGTTTATGCGCTAACGCGCGTTTATTGCACTCGAGAGCACCGACATGATTCACATCACCCTGAGCGATGGTTCATTGCGTGAATACGACCAACCATTGTCGGTGTATGAGTTCGCCGCGAGCATCGGCGCCGGGCTGGCCAAGGCGGCCGTGGCCGGTCGGGTGGACGGCGTTCTGGTGGACTGTGAGTTCATGATCGAGTGCGATGCCCGGGTCAACATCGTCACGCCTCAAGAGCCCGATGGGCTGGAGATCTTGCGACGCTCCTGCGCATTGATGCTGGCGGTGGCCATCAAGCAACTGTATCCAAGAGCGCAATTGCACACCGGATCGGCACTGGGTGACGGCTTCTTTTATGAGTTCGCGGTTGAGCGTCCTTTGAGTCTGATCGACCTTGCCGGCATCGAAGCGCGCATGAGGACCCTGGCAGCAACCAACCATTCGATCCGGCGCAGAAAGCCCTCAACCGGATCGACGCCCCCGGAAAAGTCATTGCCCTACCTCCTTGGGGACTTCGAGTGTATGTCAGTGGGGCCGCATGTCCCCGCAACACGGGTGTTGCAGGCATTCGCGCTCGATCACATCAGCGGCATCGCGCCACAACGGATCTATGGCACGTGCTGGCCCAGCCAACAGGAACTGGAAGACTGGCGGGCGCCGCCGCACGTGATCATCGTCAGCATGGACGAGCGCCAGGCTGATTACGCACAGTCGGTGGCCGAGGCGTTGCGCCGGGGTGGCGTGCGCGCTCGTGCTGATCTGCGCAACGAGAAAGTCCGCCACAAGATCCGCGAGCACAGCCAGCAAGTGCCGTATCTGGTGGTGATCGGGGAGAAAGAAAAAGCAGGTGGGTTTGTCAGTGTGCGCAGCCGTACCGGGGAGGATTTTGGCAGGATGGCGGTTGATGCGGTGTGTGAGTGGTTGAGGTCAATAGGTATTGCGGGTGTCTGAAGCGACGCCATCGCTAGCAGGCTAGCTCCCACAGGATACACACCGACCCTGTAGGAGCGCGCCTGCTCGCGAAGCTTTTAAGCTCTCGGCTTAACCGTCCCGCAATCCTGTCCCAGCCAAACCGCACGGGTATCGAGGCTACCCTTCTGCTGAATGCCGGTCGCATTAAACGTGCCGTTGACCTTGGTGGTGAACTCACGATCACTGAGGAAGGTGGCGACGCCCGTACCCTGCGCTTTCGGGCAGCTGAAACGGAATTTCCACTGATTACCGCTGCGGTCAGTGATTTCCTGTTTGCAACCCGATTGTGGGTCCGTCAGCGGGATATTGTCTGACTTCACTTGCTCCGGCGTCAGGCACGCGCGAATCCCCTTTCCGCCCATGGTGATGCCCTGCTTCTCCAGCTGCGCACGCTGTTGCGGGGTCATCTGGCCCTGCAACTGACCGAGGATCAGTTGCAAGTCCGGTAGGTTCTGGTCATCGACCTTCATGTTGCTCGTGGTCAACTCCCACAAACCTGGCTGCAGCATCTGCGCCTGAGCGGCCACAGGAAGTGCTAAACCTAAAGCCACGGCCAAACCCAGCAGACGAACGTTCATCGAGTAACTCCTGATCAGTAGTGGCCGTTAGACGTCAGCCACAGGCTTCAGTTCATGGGCCAATTAAATAGCGACATTCTGCACGGAACATGGTCTGTTAAGCATTGAATCTTCAGGAGCAAGGCTGCCCCCCATGGATTACTTTGGACCGCACATTTTCGGCTACATGATTGCACTGCTTCATACGCTGGGCCTGATCGCAGCCATCCACGCCGTACTCACCGTCCGGACCGCCCAGGGAGCTATCGCCTGGGCCCTGTCGTTGATCTTCATGCCTTACCTCACGCTTATTCCGTATCTGGTCTTTGGCCGCAGCACCTTCGATGGCTACATCAAGGCGCGGCGCCAGGCCAACGAGGAAATGCGCAAGGCCATCTCCGAGCTCAACTGGCGGCCTTGGGTAGAAGAGGCGCTTACCGCACGCGCCTCCAACGCCTACGCGTCCCTGCGGGCGATGCCGAAACTGGGGCGCATGCCGTGCCTGGCGAACAACGAAGTGCGCTTGCTGATCAACGGCCAAGCCACCTTCGACGCGATTTTCGAAGCCATCGACAACGCGAAGGAAGCGGTGCTGATTCAATTTTTCATCATCCACGACGACCGCCTCGGCCAGCGCCTGCAAACCCTGCTGCTGAAGAAAGCCGCAGAAGGCGTGGCGGTACACTTGTTGTACGACCGCATCGGCAGCCATTCCCTGCCCCACAGTTACGTGCAACCGCTGCGTGACGCCGGCATTGAGGTCAAAGCCTTCGCCACCCGCAGCGGCTGGCTCAACCGCTTCCAGGTCAACTTCCGCAATCACCGCAAGATCGTCGTGGTCGACGGTATTCTGGGCTTCGTCGGCGGGCATAACGTCGGCGACGAATACATGGGGGAGAAACCACCGCTGGCACCCTGGCGCGATACCCACGTCCGCGTGTGTGGGCCGGTGGTGGCCTGCATGCAGGAATCGTTTGCCGAGGACTGGTTCTGGGCGGCGCGATCATTGCCGCCGCTGATTCTGCCGGACGTGTATCCGGACGACGGCGTGCTCTGCCAATTGCTCGCCAGTGGCCCGGCCGATTCCTACGAAACCTGTTCATTGTTCTTCGTCGAAGCCATCCACGCGGCGACAGAAAGGGTGTGGATCACCAGCCCCTACTTCATCCCCGACGAAGCCGTATTCGCTGCGTTGAGACTGGCCGTTCTTCGAGGCGTAGATGTGCGGCTGCTGCTGCCCTCACGGCCGGACCACCGAATCGTTTACGCGGCCTCAAGCCTCTATGCCTTCGAAGCTGTGCACGCAGGCGTGCGAGTGTTCCGGTACGCGCCGGGTTTCCTGCATCAGAAGGTGGTGTTGATCGACAGTGAAATCAGCGCCATCGGCAGCGCCAATCTGGACAACCGTTCGTTCCGGCTCAATTTCGAAGTGATGTTGCTGACCGTCGACAGTGCGTTTGCCGCCGAGGTCGAACAAATGCTCAATGATGACTTCGCCCAGGCCCACGAGATCGCTAAAGAAGAAAGCCGGGAGACCCGCCGCCTGCAACAGGTCGGCATGCGGATCGCCCGGCTTATTTCACCGATTCTTTAAGGGTTATAGATGTCGTCGCGCGTCCATGGCAGTTCATGACTGCCATCGGCATGGGCTTTCACCGCGAGGATCTGGTGCAGGTTGATCCAGCCTCGGGCAAATGCATAAGCGCATCCGGCCAGGTACAAACGCCAGATCCGCAGCGCCTGTTCCGGAACCAGTCTGGAAGCCGCGTCCAGATTGTCCTCCAGCCTCTCGCTCCAATGGTCCAGGGTACGCGCGTAATGCAGGCGCAGACTCTCGACATCGACAATCTCCAGCCCCGCTTCGCTGATCTCGGCGGAGATCATTGACAGGTGCGGCAGCTCGCCGTTGGGGAACACGTACTTCTCGATGAAATGCCCGACACCGCGTCCAACCGGACGGCCATCAGTGTGCTTGGCGGTAATGCCGTGGTTCATCACCAGACCGCCCTCTTTCACTGCGCCGAACAAGGTCTTGCAGTACTCGGCCAGGTTAGCGTGGCCAACGTGTTCGAACATGCCGACGCTGACCACTTTGTCGAAGCGCCCGTCTTGAGGCAGATCGCGATAGTCGAGCAGTTGCAGTTCGACCAGATCATCCAGGCCTTCGGCGGTCACCCGTTCACGGGCCAATGCCAGTTGTTCTTTACTCAGGGTAATCCCGAACACTTTTGCACCGAACTCACGGGCCGCATACCGGGCCAGCCCACCCCAACCGCAACCGACATCCAGCAAGTATTCACCTGGTTGCAGCCGCAGCTTGCGGCACAAGTGGCGGAATTTGGCTTGCTGGGCTTGCTCCAGCGTTTCACTGCCGGTCTCGAAATAGGCGCAGGAATACGCCATGTCGCTGTCGAGCCACAGCTGATAAAACGCGTTGGAAAGGTCGTAGTGGTAGGAAATCGCCTTCGCGTCGGTTTCCTTGTCGTGGAGGGTGCGCAGTGGTTGACTGTCTTGGTCACCGAGCAATGCCTGGCTCCATTCATCGCAGACGCGTATCACGTCGCTGATGGAGCCTTCGAGTTCAAGCTTGCCTTCGACAAACGCTGCTCCGAGCGCGTCCAGGCTGGGATGAGTGAACTGGGTAACCATTTGTGGGTCCTTGACCACAATAGTGACGCTGGGCGTCGGCCCCAGGTTGAATTCATGGCCGTCCCAGAGTCGCAGGCGTAGCGGTAACTGCAGATTCTGTAAGGCCGGTGGAAGTTGCGCGAGCATGGAAAGTCCCCCTTGTTTCAGACGTCTGATGTGAGGGTAGACCATCCTGGAAAAATAGCTGGCTATCGATTTAATAGCCTTTTTTCATGATTCGCGGCGCTGTAACCAGCCGTCGTGAATCCACTGCTTCAACCATGTAACCGCGTGAAGTGGTGCGCCCTCTCCATAGATGACTGCTAAATCGGAACACAGTTCAGCAAAACTCCAGCCGTGCTGAAACATACCTTTTAGAGCGGTTGCTTCGTCAGTTTCGAGGCTGCGATAGTGACAAACAAGTTCGTTGCGCCAGATGACGACCACTTGGGGCACTTGCAACGCTGAGCTCCCGGGAAATTCACTTTCGTCTTTCGCTGCACGCCATAACGTAACGCTATTGTGAGCACATTCAAGCCATTGCACGGTGGTACTCGGACTGACACGCAGCGAAGGCCAATGCTCAGGTGGCAGGGCCGCCATCTCCAGAAGTGTCAGCGGCGCACCTTCAGGCGCATCGAACGCGAGGGTGAAAGCCCACTCAAGGGCCGCCAGCTCCGCGAGCGCTGCGCTTTGTTCAGGCACCAGATGTTGGCGGATGAACGTTTCAAAACCTTTGCCCAACCACCTCAAACTGAAATGTAATGACGGGGATTGGCGAATGTAAGCCGCGGCGATCTCTTCAAATTCATCGTCCCCCAACCAATACAGGATCGCCGGATAGTCGCCGCGCAACACTTCCTGAAGCCGTGCTTGGTAAGCGTTGTGATAGATCGCCAGGCCAGTGTTCACATCCAGCGTCGGACCGCCGATCAGGCTCGCTCCCAGCGTCGCATTGGCTACCGGTTGCTTTCCCGATAGATAGTTTTCAAAGGCCTGTTGCCATTCGTTCAGGCGCATTTCGTCCTCCGGGCCAGCACGCTGTCACCCAGCTCCCGGGCCTTTTGCAATTCGGTCAGCAGTTCTTCAAACGGCGGCAGGTGGTCATCGCGCTCCAGCAGCGTTGCGACCGGGCCGAGGTGTTCAAGGGTTTGTTGATAGAGGGTCCAGACCGGATCACTCACCGGATGATCATGGGTGTCGATCACGTAGCTGCCGTAATCGCTGTGGCCCGCCAGGTGCAGTTGGCGAATCTTGTTCGCTGGCAGGCCTTGAATGAATGTCCAGGGATCGAAGCCGTGATTGCGCGAGCTCACATAGACATTGTTCACGTCCAGTAACAGCTCGCAGTCGCTGAGCCGGCTAAGGGCTTCCAGGAATTCCCACTCGCTGAAATCGTCGCTGGCGCCGCGCACATAACTGGAGACGTTCTCCAGCACCAACGGCCGCTGCAAGGCGTCTTGAACCTGACGCACGCGGCCAGCCACGTAATAAAGGCTTTCTTCGGTGTAAGGCAATGGCAGCAGATCATGAAGCTGATGAGCATTGCCGCGGCTCCAGCACAGGTGATCGGAGATCCACGCTGGCTTGACTCGTTCAGCCAATAATTTGAGTTGGTCCAGATAGTCAGGATCAAGGGCATGAGGCCCACCGATAGACAGGGACACGCCATGCATCACCACCGGATAACGCTCGGCGATGGCATCGAGGTAGTACAAGGCTTTTCCGCCCTGAACCATGAAATTCTCGGAGACGACTTCGAACCAGTCCACAGGCGGAGACTGCTCGAGAATCTGTTGATAGTACGCACTGCGCAAACCCAGGCCGTAGCCCAGGCAAGGAAGGGGTGCAGACATTGGCGGACTCCTCACAAAGTGGCCGCAGTGGCGTACACCACTGCGGCGGCAGGCGGTGGTCGGTTACTCGCCGACCTTGCCACCTGCCTTCATGCATTCGGCCTGAGTCATTGCCTTGAAGCCGTGACCTTTGCAATCACCCTGGCCCTTGCAGGCATTTTCTGCAGTCTTGCAGTCGTTCATGCCTTTGCATGAAGTCACGCCGTAGCAGTGAACCTGCGCAGCGTCGGCGGCTTGGGCTTGACTGGCAACACCGGCAAACAGGGTTGCAGCAGCGAAGGCGAGAGCAGCACCGGCGGTGGCGTTTTTGAAGTTCATTTTTATATCCTCGATAATCGTCAGGGTTGTCGGCTGGACAGTTTGTTCAGTCCCGACACAGCACTAGAGAGCGCTGCCCCAACGGCGTTACAGAGGATGTAAAAAAAGTTTCAGGACGCCTAAAGCCCATCCTTCAACTTGAGCAATGGCTCTTGAAAGCGCAGCAGACGCCCCGCGTTACCGAGCACCAACAACGTACTGAGGTTATGCAGCAACGCTGCAATCATCGCCCCCGCAGCACCGAGCCAGCCGAATGCCGCGAACGCGACAATCGCCAGGGTCCAGCCCAGGCCAATGATCACGTTGACCTGCAAGGTATGCCGGCATTGGCGACTCAACCGGACACAGGTTCCGAGGCGACGCAGGTCGCTGCCGATTAGCACAATGTCCGCCGACGCCAGCGCGATGTCCGCACCTCCCGCGCCCATGGCCACCCCCACGACGCCAGCCTTGAGGGCCAGCGAATCGTTGATGCCATCCCCCACCACCATCGGCCGGAAACCGTTGTCGATTTCCGCCAGCACGCGGTTGAGTTTG
Source organism: Pseudomonas sp. LBUM1669 (assembly GCF_059695705.1). Lineage (NCBI taxonomy): Bacteria > Pseudomonadati > Pseudomonadota > Gammaproteobacteria > Pseudomonadales > Pseudomonadaceae > Pseudomonas > Pseudomonas sp. LBUM1669. The sequence continues at coordinate 6,363,851 of NZ_CP166784.1, forward strand.
TCCTCAGGCAGTGCCTGCGCTTCAACATCACTGATGCCGACATCGCGTGCCAGCATGTGCGCGACGCTTTGCCGATCTCCGGTGAGCAGCAACTGGCGACCCAGACCCAGTTCACGTAATTCGCTCAAGGCAAAACGCGCCTCGGGTTTGACGCTGTCGGCCAGCAGCAGCCAGGCCAGGAATTCGCCATTGAGTGCCAACCCGGCAATCGGTCCATCGTGTTCGGGTACGGCCGAAGTGGCGATGCCCAACTGCGCAAATAACTCTGGGCGGCCGAGTGCAGCTTCGCCCTGCTCCGTCATCGCGACGACGCCCAGACCCTGGCGCTCGTGGATGTCCGAGAGCAGCAGGAAATGCTCCTGCGTGACCAACCCGGCGAGCGCACGGCTGACCGGATGACTGCTGGCCGAGCCGAGGCTGGCGGCGAGTTTCAACACGTGACTGCGATCCTCCAGCGGGCTGTCGATGGACTGCAAGCGCAAGGTGCCAAACGTCAGGGTTCCGGTCTTGTCGACCACCAGCGACGTCAGGTCCGCCAACTCTTCCAGAAACGCCGAGCTGCGAATCAGAATCCCGTGCCGCGCCGCCACCGCCACGCCGGCAATCGCCGTGGCCGGCGCCGATAACACCAACGCGCACGGACACGCCGCCACCAGCACCGCGAGCATCGCCTGGGCATCGTTGGTGACAAACCAGGTCACCGCCGCCAACAGCAACACCAACACCATGTAGCTACCGGCGTAACGTTCGAGCAAACGCGTGATCGGCGGCTTCGAACGCTCGGCGCTTTGCATCAGGGCAATGACTTTACCGAGGGTCGATTCGTTACCGGTGCGTGTCACTTCGATGCGCAGCAGGCCATCGAGGTTGATCGCCCCGCCAAAGACCTGCGTGCCGACACCCGCCTCGATCGGCACCGACTCACCGGTGATCGAGGCCGTGTCGAGGCTCGCCTGACCGGACAACACCCGACCATCGGCCGGCACCCGGTCACCCGCACGTACCTCGACAATGTCGCCGGTTTTAAGTGTGCCGTTGTCGACTTCGACGATGGCACCGTCGGCCTGAACCTTGCGAGCGTGACTGCGGGTCAGTTTGCCGAGGGCGCGAATCGCTTCCTGGGAACCGATCACACTGCGCTCTTCCAGTACGTGGCCGAAGATCATGATGATCGGCAGCAACGCAGCAGTCAGCAGATCACCCGTCGCCCAGGCACCGAGCATGGCGAGGGCGATCAGCTGATCGGTGATCCCGTGCAAGCTCGGATATCGCAGGCTGTACCACGCCGAACGCATCACCGGCACGGCCACCAGCAACGAAGCAAAACCCAACAGCAACTGACTGACGCCCGTCTGCTCCGGTGACAGCCAGCGCCAGATCAACCCGAGGCTGAGCAAGCCAAGGGCAAGCATGGCCAAGGTCAATTGGCGTGCAGCGCTGCTTTGTTCCGCCGAGGACAACAGGCTGGGTGCGGCGTCGGTTTGGGTGGTCATTGCGCGGCTCCCTGAATGATCAGACGGGAATCGTCTTTCGGGTTGACCGTCGTCACCGAACCGGCCTGGCCGAGAATCTTCGGCAGCCGTTCACGGTAAATGCGCAGCAACATTTGTGGGTCAGTGCCTTGTTGTTGCGCCTTGGCCAGGCTCAACACCGTGGCTGTATCGGCCGAGGCTTTGGCCAGCCGCTCGCTCGCCTGGGCGTGGGCGACTTGCAGCGTTCGGTCGCCTTGTTCATTGGCGGTCTGGGTCAATTTCTCGGCCTCGGTGCGCGCATTGGCGACGGCTTTGTCGGCTTGCTGACTGGCGGTCAGCACTGCGTTGAAAGCGTTCACCGCAGGGCCGGGCAGACTCGATTGCACGTCGACTCGGGACACTTCGATACCCAGTCCCTGCCCCGTCGCGGACAGCTCGGCAAGACGTTGATTGATGCCTTGCACCAAATCACCACGCAGACGTTCGCGGCGTTCTGCCGCCTGATTGTCGGTGCCGATCAGCTCCGGTCGCGCCACCAGAATGGTGTCCAGGTCTCGCGCGGCGGTCAGTGCAACGGCACTGCGAGTCACCAGCCGATCGAGTGCCGGCAGCACATGTTCACCTTGAAGCACGAAGGCGTAAGGTTCGGTGACCTTGTAGAAAACCCGCACATCCAGTTGCACCACGCCCGCGTCACCGGTCAGCAAATAGCCCGAGCCAGCGAGCGCATCGCTCAGCGGTGTAGCGAAAGACGCCACCCGATCGGCCTGCAAGGCAGCATCGCTGCGAAGCAGATTCTCCACCCGACGCTCGATCACCCGATCAGCTGCCGGCAACAAAATCACCTGTTCAAAGGGGCGCGGCCAGGCCAACAGCAACCCGGCATTCTGGATGCGATCCAGCGCGCCGAAGTGCAGGACCACCGCACGGTTCTGTGGATCAATCTGACGCACATTGGAGAATGCCCAAGCTAACGCAGCCAGAACTGTCACGCCGTAAAGCGCCAAAAAAGCCAATCGCCCAGCCTGAATCCAGGGGCTACTTAACTCATGTGTTCCACGTGGAACTAAATTCATGGCTGCGACCCGGACTTGTTATCGAGGGTCGGCGGGCCGTCAACCAACACCCGGAAAGGGGCGGCATCGGTGCGCAATATCAGTTTGGTGCCCGGGGTGACGATCGTGCCCAAGGTATCGAGGGAGCGCAGCAAGTTATAAAGCTGTGGCGAACCGGCGTAGGCGCGACCGTAAATTTGCGCGGCTTCGACACGGGATTGAGCCTCGATATCAGCAGCTTTCACCGTCGCATCGGCTTGCACGATTCGCGCATCTCGTTCGGCGGCGGATCGGATTTGCGCAGCTTCTCGCTTGCCGATGGCCGTGCGCTCGGTAGCGATTGTTTCACGCTCGGCGCGCATGCGATCGACGGTGGCGGTGAGCGTCACCGACGGCAGGGTCAAACGCTCGATGCCCACTTGCAGCACGCGAACGCCATACGTGGTCAGCAACTGCTGATCGATCTGTTTACGCAACTGCGCTTCGAAGTCGGCAATGTGCACCTGATTGGCGTCGGTGTTGACCAGGTTGGCCAGATCGAAACTGCTCGCGGTGGTTTCCAGTGCCGATCCCACAAACGTGCGAATCTGCCGCGCCGCTTCGTCCGGCTGATTCTGCACGGCGCGCATAAAGCGCTGCACGTTATCCGGGTCGCCCTGTACCTGCCACGCCACGTAAGCCTGAACAATGATGCGCAAACCGTCCCGCGTGCCCACATCCTGCAATCCGCTGGAGGTGGTACGCAGCCGCAAGTCGACCGGAATGGCCGCTTCAAACGGTGCCGGCCAGCGCCATCCAAGACCCGGCTCCAGCAACACCCGCGAAGGATTGCCGAAGCGCGTGATCACCGTGGCCTCCCCCGAGCGAACCTGCACCAGACTCGCTGCCGCGATGGCGAATGCAACGAGCAACGCCGCCCAACCCATGCGCCTCCACGGGAATTGCCCGGCTTCTTGTGGATCACCGTGATGATGGTGGTGACCATGGTGATGTCCGCCATGGCCGTGATCGTGGCCGGCGTGGTCATCGTGATCGTGAGTATGCGACTGGCTCAATTGGCAGCTCCCGGCTGAGCGCTATTGCGCGGCGACGCAGGATCAGCCGGCAGCGTGAAGGTACGTAGGTCGATGGTCGGCGCATTGTTGCTGCCGCCCAGACGATGATCGAGCACCAGCAATTTGGCGTTGGCCAGGCCTTGCGTGAGTTGGCTGAAATACTGTTCCAGCACGAACGACTGGCCGGCGCTGGCATACGCTTTTTGTTCGGCGGTGAATTTCAGATCAGCCGCCTTGGCGGTGGAATTGATTTCATGGGCACTGGCCGTCGCCTGATCGCGGGCGATGCTGGCCAGCAATTGCGCCTGATTGGTCGCCTCCGTTGCCGCCCCGCGCTCACGCGAGATCAATGCCTGGGCACCAATCTGCGCCGCCTGAACTCCGTGATAAGCGTTGGCTGCACCGGCCGGCGGATGGATCGCTTCCACCACCGTGGCAAGAATTTCCACACCGCTGTCGAGCTTCTGCAGATCGGATTGCACGGCGCGGCCAATCTCTTCGGCCAGCCCTGCCCTGTCTTCGCCGAGCAAACCATCGAGGGTCCGCGAGGCAAAGTCGTGAACCAGGATCCGGCTGGCGGTGCTGCGAATCAGCGTCGGTACATCGGCGCTGTTGTACGTCGCGGCCAAGGCCGCTTGATCGGTCAGACCGATGCGATAGACAAAGCGCACGTCCATGTTGACGATCTGAAAGCTCTGCTTGTCGGCACGGCTGCTGGCGATGACCTGAGATTTGTCGTTCACGTGGCTGGCGTCCCACAAGCGATTGGCAATTGCCGGCGCCGGCCCTTCCGCCGGTTCCAGGACGACCCGCGCCGACGTTTCGCCAACGCTGGTCGCCAACTCGTGAACCACGCCGTTTTCAACGTTCAGTACCCGGCCCAATGGCCACGGCAAACCGGCGTGCAAACCAGGACCGAACACCTCAACCGGTTTACCGAAACGCTCATAGATGCCCCGCCCTTGCAGGGGTATTTCGTGAACGCCGGTGAGCGACCACCCGACGATCGCCACCACCGCCATCACCGGCAAAAACGCCCGACGCATGTAGGTGAAGGCCCAGATCTGCCGCAGGTCGATGCCGAAGCGGTTATGCAGTTCGTGCTGCAACGCCAGCAACGGTTGTGGCGGCCAGCGCAGCATGTCGGCGACAACACTTCGTGCCAGCAACGTCGGTTCCAGTTGTTCACGGCGAGGACTGAACAACGACAACATAGCGCGTAGCAGCAACTCGGCCGCAACCAGTCCCGGCTGCAACCCGATCAACACGGCAAGGCGTACCGGCCAGACCGAAGTTTCGCTGCCAAACAACAAACACAACGCGCTGAGCACCAGGCAAATGATCGCCACCCGGCTCAGTTGCGCCAACTGCCCCGCTTCAGGCCACTCGGCGACGTTTTCCTGGGCGAGCTGACGCTCAAGCACCAGCAAACCGAAAGCCAGCAACAGCGACAGCGCGGCGCCGACGCTCGTCGATACTCCCGACGCAGCGGGCGGCAACGCGAGGTTCCAGAATTGGCTGATGCTGTAGATCGCCAATAGCGCCCAACCGGCGAGCCAGAGGGTCGGTGCGCCGATCTGCCCAAGCATGCGCACCCAGCGCTGACTGAGCCGCTCCAGCAGTCGCTCATACCAGCCTTCGGGAGCAACGGTTTCATCCGAAACCACCACTGGCAGCGGTGGGTTCATCGCTTGTGCGCGCCACTGAGTCACCCACCATGCCGATTGCAGGCCGGCAATCAGCACCAGCAAACCAGCGCTCTGATTCACCAGCAACGGGGCCCACAGCGACAGCGGTGCAAACAGCCCGACAAAGAACGCCAATAAGAACCCGACCGCCGCCAGGGCACTCAGGCCGATGGCGAACTGACGCAATCGCCGCCCTTGAAAAACCGCCTGCTGAAAGCGCGGCAGCCCGGCTACCTGCGTTCCATCGACATCGAGATCGACTTGCATACCACCCCAGTGCTTATCATTGGCCACATCGCAATTCGTTACGATATAACGAAAGTGGTGAAATTTTTGTATTAAATCGCTCCATCTAAAGATGCCCAACCTGTCGCTACGCCGAAGCCTTGACCGAAATAGTCACAAACGCACATATTACGTCCGTAATTTTAATCGAAGGCTACGGTTACCCAGCCCATTTCCCTTTCAGTCCAGGAGTACATCCATGAGCACTTATGACGTCGTGATACTGGGCGGTGGCCCTGGCGGTTACAACGCAGCGATCCGCGCAGGACAACTGGGCTTGAAAGCAGCCTGCGTGGAAGGTCGCGCGACGCTCGGCGGCACCTGCCTCAACGTCGGTTGCATGCCGTCCAAGGCGCTTTTGCATGCCTCGGAACTCTACGACGCGGCCATGGGGACGGAATTCGCCAACCTGGGCATCGAGGTCAAACCCACCCTCAACCTCGCCCAGATGATGAAGCAGAAAGATGAAAGCGTGACCGGGCTGACCAAGGGCACCGAATTTCTGTTTCGCAAAAACAAAGTCGACTGGATCAAAGGCTGGGGCCATATCGACGGTCCGGGCAAAGTGACGGTGACCGACAGCCAGGGCGACAAGACCGAACTGAGTGCCAAAGACATCATCATCGCCACCGGCTCCGAGCCCACTCCCCTGCCCGGCGTCGAGATCGATAACAAACGCATCCTCGATTCCACCGGGGCATTATCGCTGGCCGAAGTGCCGAAGCACCTGGTGGTGATCGGTGCCGGCGTCATCGGCCTGGAACTGGGCTCGGTGTGGCGGCGCTTGGGCGCTCAGGTGACGGTGGTCGAATTTCTCGACCGGATCTGTCCCGGCGTGGATGGTGAGGCGGGCAAAACCCTGCAGCGCTCGCTGAGCAAACAGGGCATCAGCTTCAAGTTGAGCTCGAAAGTGACCAGCGCCACCCCCTCCGCAAACGGCGTTCAGCTCAGCGTAGAGCCCGCAGCTGGCGGCACCGCCGAGCTGATCGAAGCCGATTACGTGCTGGTGTCCATCGGCCGCCGCCCTTATACCCAAGGCCTGGGGCTGGAAAACGTCGGGCTCACCACCGACAAGCGCGGCATGCTCGCCAACAAAGGCCACCGCACCGAAGCTGCGGGCGTGTGGGTGATCGGCGATGTCACGTCCGGGCCGATGCTCGCGCACAAGGCCGAAGATGAAGCCATGGCCTGCATCGAGCAGATCGTTGGCAAGGCGGGCGAGGTCAACTACGACCTGATCCCCAACGTCATTTACACCAAGCCTGAACTGGCCAGCGTCGGCAAGACGGAAGAGCAGCTCAAGGCAGAAGGTCGCGCCTACAAGGTCGGCAAATTTCCCTTCACCGCCAACAGCCGGGCGAAGATCAACCACGAGACCGAAGGCTTTGCCAAAGTGCTGGCAGACGAGCGCACCGACGAGATTCTCGGCGTGCACCTTGTGGGGCCGAGTGTCAGTGAAATGATTGGTGAGTATTGTGTGGCGATGGAGTTCAGTGCTTCGGCTGAAGACATTGCGCTGACATGCCATCCGCATCCAACGCGATCCGAGGCGTTGCGTCAGGCGGCGATGAATGTGGAGGGGATGGCGACGCAGATGTAAGCCTGGAGAGTGATGGAGTCTGGACTATCGCTATCGCGAGCGGGCTCATTCCCACACTGGTTTTGTGAACGCCACAAATCCCCTGTCGGAGCGAGCCTGCTCGCGATTGGGCCGACTCGGTCTAAAGCGGCAAATGCCCCAACGGCAACGCCCCCGGCGTCTTCACCGTGTGAATCGCAAAGTTGCTGCGGATGTCACTCACGCCCGGCAATTTCAGCAGTCGCTCCGTGAGAAAGCGGTCATACCCGCGCAAATCCGGCACCACCACTTGCAGCAGAAAATCCGATTCCCCTGACACCAGGAATGCCGAAATCACCTCCGGCAGTGCCGTGACGGCCACGCGAAAAGCTTCGGCCTGTTCATCGTTGTGGCGCTCCACCTTGACCCCGACAAACACCGTCAGCCCAAGCCCCACTTCGTCACGATCAAGATTGGCCTGATAGCCGCGAATCACGCCGGCCTCCTCCAGCATCCGCACCCGGCGCAAACAGGGGGAAGCAGACAATCCGATCTCGTCGGCCAATTGCACATTGCTCAGGCGCCCGTCCCGTTGCAGGGCGGCGAGAATCTTGCGGTCGTAGGCATCCAGTTTCATGGCTTGGCAGATCCTGATGGTTTTATCGTCACAAAGTGGCAGGTTATGCCAATTACCAAGCGTTTAGAAGCTGACTTTGCAAGCACCTGTCCCGCCCTTCAACCCTAGACTGGCGCTACCAAATCGACAACGAATGGGGTGCAACGTGGAAGGACTCTGGCTGTTTTTCATGGCGCTGGCGGTGGTGTATTTATTGCCCGGCCCGGACATGATTTTGCTGCTGCAGACCGGCGCCCGTCAGGGCAAAGGCGCGGCGTTGGCGACGGCGGTGGGCCTGGGCATTGCTCGTGGATGTCATGTGGCGCTGGCCGCGTTAGGGCTGGCGGCGCTGTTCAAAGCTGCGCCGTGGACCTTCGATGTGGTGCGCCTGGCGGGTGCCGCTTACCTGCTGTGGATCGGCATTCAGTGCCTGCGAACCACCATGTTGCCGAACCTGAATGGCGGCAATGCCCCCCTCGAACAACCTCGCTGGCAAGACGCAATCCAGCGCGGCTTGCTGACCAACCTGCTCAACCCCAAGGCGTTGCTGTTCTGCTCGGTGTTACTGCCGCAGTTTATCAACCCTCACGCCGGCCCTGTGCTCGCGCAATTTGCGGTATTGGGCATGCTGCTGGTCGGCGTCGGGTTGCTGTTCGACAGCGCCTACGCCTTGACCGGCGCCGCACTGGGCCGCTGGCTGCAACGCAGTCCCTCGGCCCAGCGCCTGCAACAGTGGTTGTTCGGCAGCCTGTTGATCGGCTTCGCCGTGCGGCTGACCTTTGTTCAACAGGCCTGAGCCTTACTGCACTTTACGGCGGCGCCGGTTGATCAACACTAACGCCGCGGCCGTCACCGCGATAACACCACCGATCTGCAATGGCCACTTGTACGGCCGCAGCGCCGAACGGGCGGCGTCAGTCGCCTGGGTCACATATCGTTTGCTGACATTTTCGAAGTCGGGATACGGGCACTGGTGACCGAAATCCACCGCCCACTCCACGTAGGGCCCTTCTTTGACATAGCGCTGGTACAGCGCACTTTGGTCTTCAAGGCTGCTGTTCCACCCCGCCGCCGAACACAACACTGCCGCAAAGGCCTGGCTGGTGTGAGGCAGGTTATCGGCGGCGCGATTGGCCAAGGCCGTGGCGACGAATCGATAGTGGTAGCGCTCGTCGGGCTGCGCAGCACTGGCTTGCTGGCGCTGGACTTCACCTTCGGCCACCAATGGACCGACCTTGAGTTCAGCCGTCTCCAGGCTGTAATTGCCGCCAAACGTGGCGTAGTCCGGGGCCATTTCATAACCCAGGATGTCCATGCCCCACTCGCGTGCCGTCCAGGCCGCATTAAACAGAGCGGCGGCGCGTTTGGTTGGCCACCACGCCGCATCGGCCAACTGCCGCTGTTGCGCATACAGCCGGGCTTTTTTCTGTAGATCGGGGTTGTCGAAGTACACCAACGCTTCGTCGTAGCGCTCCTCGCGCAACAAGCGACGCCCGAGCAGATTGCGCAGTTGCGCCGCCACCGGCAAAGGCACGTAGTTGTCGCGATCCTGCTGGCTGAGCGCTGGCGGCGCCGGCACCTGGGTGTCGACGTAATGCTTGAGCTCATCAACGGTCAGCACGCGCTCGGCAACGGTCGCGGCATCGAACCAATAAATGCTTTGGCTGCGATAAAGCTGATCGAACGCTTGCAGGTAATCCCCGCGTTGCAGCGCCAGGATCGCGCTTTCACCCTCGACCCGGCACTTGGGCTGCAGGCTTTCGAAATCGTAGTCGGGCGTGCGTCGCTCGCCCCACGACTCGTTCTGCGGGAAGGCCTGGGCCGCCTTGGCATACGCCGCAGCCGCCGCGTTTTTGTCGCCCTCACGCAGCGCCAGTTTCGCCCGCAGCCACCACGCCAGACCGCCGTCCCCGGCATGCTCAAGGAACGCTTTGGCGCTGGTGTAATCGCCCTGTTGATAATTCATCGCCGCCAGTCGGTCAGCGTTGTCCAGACTGCCGCGCGTGCTGCTTTGCAGGAGTTTGATCAGCTTCAGCTCATTTGGCGGTTGATCACCGAATGACCAGCCCAGGCGACTGATCAGCGACGCTGTCACCAGTTGCTGCACCGGTTTGCCCTTGAGCAACTCGGTCAACTGATCCTCAGGCATCGCCAGCAGATCCGCCATCAACAGCTTCAGCGAGGTGTAACCCACCGCCGAACCGTGGCGATTTTGCGTGGCGTACAGGTTGATGGCGCTGTTCCAGTCGCCAGCGGTGCGCGCCACGCGGGCTTCCTCGCCGAGGCTGGCGACACCGAGTTCCAATGGATCGCTGAAGCCGTCGATGTTCAGCTGACGGGCCTGCTCGAAGGCTTTTCGCGACTGCCCCAGCAGATCGGGCGCTGCGTCTGCTTCGGCGCTCAGGGCAAACAGCGTCCGGCCTAATGAATAAGCGGCCCAGGTGCTGCGCAATGCGCGTTGATCCGCCGGCAGCGCCAGCACTTTCTGGAAGTACTCGGCGGCCAGCGCATGATCACCGGCGTTGAACGCCACCGCACCCGCCAGATAGAACCGAAGCTCGGCCGGCAGGCTCGCGCCCTGAGTGTCGACTTGATGGGCATCGGTCAGCGCGCGCAGTTGTTTGACCAGCGCCTGCTGCTCCACCGTCAACCCGGCCTGCTCGGCCTTGTCCCGCTGCTCAGCGTAGTCGGTCGCCTCCAGGCTGTAAGGGGACGTCTCGACGTTCTTGAGCCCTGCGATCAAATGCCCAAGGCGATTGATCTCGAATTGGAAGTTGCCTTCCGGCAGCTCCGCCAACGATTGGGCGCGGTTGTCCAGCAAGCGCATCGGGAAGTCCGGCCCGCAGGCCAGCGCCGAACCCAGCGGCAGGCTGAGGCTCAGGCAAAGCACATGGCGGGGCCAGTTACGGGTGAACATTCAAACCTCCTTGATCAATGTGTGCGCAGCGAGCCCAACCGATGGCGCGCTGCTCGCCGGCCGGTATGCGGCCGTCACGCAAGCGGGTGAAGGTAAGCAGATCCGGGCTTTGTTGCAACGCATAACCGGCCAGCGCGTCGGCGCCATCGCAGCCCCGAACCGCCAGTGTCACGCGTTCGGGCCAGGCGTTGTCGAGATTGCCTTGATTGCTGACGCTGATGTCGTAGAGGTCGTCTTGCGCGATGAGTTTCACACTCAAGCGACTATCGAGGGCATCTCCGCGAGCCACGGCCCTCAACGTGTTCAGGCTCCAGGCCCGGCGATCACCGGCCAGCGGCAGGCGAAACCAGATCAGGCCGGCCAGATGCGCCGGTGGGTCGGCGCGCAGCTCGGCGGCGAGAGCGCTCAGCTGCAAGGGGTCCGCCAGCAATTCCTGACGTTTGCCGGTGCGCTCGACCGGCACTTCACTTTCAACGACTGGCGCACCGCTGGCGCCCGGCAACAAGGCCACGCCATAAGCGGGCAGCGCCAGGTAAAAGGGTTTTGAGGTGATGCGGCCCCAGGCGTTGGCCCATTGCCTGGCCTGATCGGGGTCAAACAAACCACGACGCGGATCACTCACCGCATGCACCTGCAACACGCTGCTGTCGACGGTCGCCAAGAGTGCCGGCAATTCAGGGCTGTCGAGCCAGGCCGGCAATGCGGTGATGCTTAACCGCAACGAGGTGGGCAAAACCGCGCGCAGGTGCGTGAGGAATTCGCGGTAAGCCGGCAGTCGAGCGTTACCGGCGTCGTGGTCGATTTCCACGCCGGAGAGCGTCAGCCCCTGCCCTTGCCAATCGCTGAGCACTTGCTGGATGTGCGCCGTGACGTCGTCCTGATCCAGCGCCTTGAGCTGGCCATCGAGGCGAATCACCGCAATCAACGGTCGGCCATCGCGTTTGAGCAGCGCCGGATCAATCCGCGCCCGGCTCCAGCCCGCCTGGGGAAACGCCTGCAAGGCCAGTACCCGCAAGGTCGAAAAGTCCGCGCGGCTGTCTTGCAGTGCGGCGTCATGCGCCGATGTCCATTGCCGTTGCCAGACGTAGAGTTGCTGATCGAGGGGTTGCGCGTCGTGTTGCTCGCAACCGTTGAGCAGTACCAGCGCGGCAAGTACCACCGCCAGTCGAACAAAAAAATCCATGAATCCCCTTTCTCTGTAGCAGCTGTCGAGCCTGCGAGGCTGCGTCCGGCTGCGCAGCAGTCGTAAACCCTGAATGCACGGTTTGCCTGAAACACCGCGTCGCCTGATTTTACGACTGCTGCGCAGCCGAACGCAGCCTCGCGCTGCTCGGCAGCTGCTACAAAGAGTCCCTACACCGATGGCTTGCGAGCAATGATCACCTGACTTTTCGCCACGACCGCGTCCAGCGCCTGTTTGATTTGCGCACCCCGCGGCGACGCCAGAATGGCCTGCCACGTGTCGGCCCAGTGGTTGAGCAGCGGGTGGTCAGGATTGCTGAAGTCGACCTTGGCTTCCCAGAACAACAGCATCCACATCGACCAGTAAAACCCGTACTGACTGTGGCTGAGCACTTCCAGGCCAGCGTCGCTGACCATCGCCTTGAACTGCTCTTCGCTGATGATGCGAATGTGGTTGGGCTTCTGGAAATACTCGGGCGCCGCGATGTCTTTTTGCAGGTCTTCGGAGCTTGGGTGCGGGACGCTGAGCAAATACAGCGCACCCGGTTTGCCGACACGAACCAGTTCAGCAAGGAACTGCGCCGGATCATCTACGTGTTCGATGACTTCGGTGGACACCACGCGAGTAGCCGTCGCATCGGCAATCGGCAGCGGGTTGCAGTCAGTGACGTGGCATTCGACGTCACGCGCCGGCGTGTCGCCCAGACGCTGACGGGTGGCTTCGACCTTGGCCGCATCGATGTCGGCGATGATGATCTTCGCCCCGCGCATGCCGCAGAAATGCACGTTGCCGCCATCACCGCAGCCGACGTCCAGCAGCGTGTCCTCGGCGGTCACCGGGAACCCGGTGAACAGCTCGCCGGTTTGCTGATTGAACCAGCCGCTGAGCATCGCGTCGTGCAGCCCGAGCATGTATGGATCGACCTTCTCGACCTTGTCCGCCACAGGCGCCGCGGGCGCGGGCGTACCCGCCGTGAGTTTCTTCAAAAGGCTCAGCATGAGGTAGCTCCAGAGGTTTGGGCGGCTGTTCGGGACGTGCCCAGGCGTTTGACCAGCGAGGCACCGCGGTTACGCATGGGCATTTCGATGATGCGGTAGTTGAGTTCGCTCAACAAGGCGATCAGCCCGCCAGCAATCATCAGCGTCAGGATCGGATGGCCGCCGGGATTGGGCAGACCAGCGCCCTGCAAGCGGAAAGTGAATTCGCGCACCAGCAAATAAGCCGGTATGTGGATCAGGTAGATCCCGTAAGAGCGACTGCCGACCCACGTCATCAGGTTCTTGAACACGCCCCGTGGCAGCAGGTAGTCGCGATTGTAGGAAGCGATCCAGACCAGCACCGCGCACAACACAGCAATCGTGCCGATGCGGTAATGAGTGAAGGTGAAGCGATCCGTCGCCATGAAACTGAGCACCAGCGACAGCACGACCAGCGCCGTCACACCGGCCCATGGCCGGCGCAAGAACGTCGGCTCCCAGCGCAGATACGAAGGTTGCGCACTCCACATCGCCAACAGGATGCCAAGTGCCAGCGCATCGGTGCGAACCACCATCAGGATCGGTGTGCGCAATGTGAACAACTGCACCGCGACCAGCGCCAGCAAGGCCCAGACCAAGTGCTTGCGGCAGATCAGAATCAGCAGTGGGAACAGCAGATAGAACTGCTCCTCCAGCGACAGGCTCCAGTAGACGAAACTGGTGCCGTATTCGTAGTTATAGAAACTGTCGGCGAACCGGAAGTTGGCGTACTGCGCGACCCCGGCCAGGGTCGCCTGAAGGTTGGCGTGCAGGGTGCCGAACGCCCCGGAGCGATTGAGGAACATGCAGCCCAGCAACATCAGCGCCAGCCATAACCACGCTGACGGCAGCAACCGAAAGGCCCGGCGCAGCCAGAAGTTGCGCGTCTGCTGCCAGTATTCCTGGCGCGTGCTGCAACCTCGCAACGCCGGGATCAGGCTGCGCGCAATGACAAACCCGGAGATGGCGAAAAACAGGTCCACGCCCCACCACGGCTGACCCCACGCGGTGATGGCTTGCAACAGCGGCACCGGGGCCGCAAACAGGCTGTCTTGCAGGTGATGAAACAACACGCCGAGCACCGCAATGCCGCGCAACAACTCGATGTCCATGATCCGTCTGTCGTTACTCATGTCGTCCTCCTGGACGTTGCCCTGTTATCCACCCCGTTCAACACTGCGCGGATCATGCTCCGCGGGTATCCAAAGCGACGCAGGTTTCAAGGAGCTGCGCGAAGAAGGCTTTCAGTCGTTGCTCGGCGGTGGCCTGGCTGCAGAATTTTTCGAGGCTGGCCACCGAATGCGCGGACATCTGCGCGTAGCGCTCGGCGTCATTTTTGGCGACGTCATAACTGGCCCGATAAGCGCTGCACAACGATGCCCAGTTTGTGACGTAACGCAGGGTTCGGAACGCCTTGCGCGGGTCGTGAGGCCAGGCTGTCAGTTCGTCGGTAGAGTCGATGAGGAACGCATTATCGGCATCCAGGTAATCGATCATCGCCGTGGTGCGTGGCGCCACCGCCGGTTTGCCGCAGGACATGAACTCCATCAGCGGCAAGCACTGGCCTTCGCCATAGGATGTGTTGACCACAAAGCTGGTCGCCTGCACCAGTTGCTCGTAATCCGGATCGGCGAGGTAGCCGTAAATCAGCACGATGCGGCAGCGATAGGACTGGTTTTTGTACAAATGGTGAAGGATGTCGGTCAGCGCTTCTTCGGCATCGTGGTGGGTCAGTTTGAGCACCAGCGTCGCATCGTCCACTTCACGGAACGTCACGCAGAAGGCACTGAGCATGTCTTCCCAGTTCTTGCGCCCGTCACCCGGGTTGAACACCGAGGTGTAGATCACGCCGTCAAGGACCAGTTCGTGTTCACGGGGCGGTGCTTCGAAATCGATACCTTCGCCTTCGCGTAACTGCGCCGGCCCAAAGGCCCGCAAGTCCAGTGTGCGGCTGTCCGCCACCAGGCCTTTGATCTTCAGTCGCACCTGACTCGCCAGCGGCTGACGTTGCAACTGCGCGCCGCGCGCCGAGAATCGGTCCCACACTGGCGCTGGCACCGCGACGATCGAATAGTCGGCGCCCATCGCCTCGCGCACGGCGTTTACCGTGTAGCCGGAATGGGTAATCGCCGCGCCAGAAGCACTCAACACTGTGCGCCAGTCATTGCGCGGTTCACCGGCAAAGGGTTCGTTGGGAATGGTGCTGAATTCCCACGCGAACACCGGCAAGGTCGGACACGCGAAGTGCACGGGCGTGCGATGCGGCGGCGAGAACGACAGGAACACGCAGTCTTCACCACGGGACAGCGCGTCGCGGTACAAGGCATCGACTTCGGTCTGCGGGTCGCTGACTTCCACCACGCGGCCCAGGCGTTCCAGCACTGGCCGGTATTCCTTGAGCACAAAGTAATAGCTGTACTCCGAACGGCCGAGGTTCTGGGCGATGGTGTGCTGGTTGGTTTCCGAATGAATGATGATCAGCATGAGGCGTTATCCGTCACAGCCGCTGCCGGCAAAGCCTGCGGCGTCAGCCCGAAAAAATCCGCCAGGCGCTTCTGCACCGGGGCGAAGGCGCAGTAGTCGTGCATGCGCTCGACCGCGTCGCCAGACATGCGCCGGTACTCCAGCGGTTGCTCCTTGGCCATCCGGTAGCTGTTTTCGTAGGCAGTGTTCAGCGAACCCCAGTCAGGTCGATAACGCAGGGTCCGGTAGATGATCCGGGTGTCCTGCGGCCAGATGGTCAGCTCTTCGCTGGACTTGACCACGAACGCCACACGCTCATCGATGTAATCCTCCATGGCGGTGTGGTCCGGGGCGATCACCGGTTTACCGCTGGCCATGAACTCCATCAGCGGCAGGCACAAACCCTCGCAGCGCGACGCGTTGACGTAATAACTGGCGGCTTCGTACAGCCGCGCATATTGCGGATCGTCCAGGTAACCGTGCATCACCACCACCCGACAGGCAAACGGCGAGAGTTGCGCGAGCAAGGTCATCAGCTCGTCGTAGTAGGACGACAGGTCGCTCTGGGTAATCTTCAGCACCAGCGTGGCGTCATCCGTTTCGCGAAAGGCCCAGCAGAATGCGGTGATCAATTGATGCCAGTTCTTGCGACCGTCACGGGGATTGAACACCGTGACGTACACCACGCCGTCGACCTGAGTCTCGACCTGGGTGGTGGTGTCCGGCCAGTTGCGCGGTTCAGGCACGGGCACTGCCATCGTCTGCGGTCCGGCGATGGCCGGCAGGTACCCGGCAAGCCGTTCATGTGCAGCATCTGAAAGAAGGTCGCGAATGCCCTCCCAGTACCACTGGCTTAGAAAGTGCGTGCGATGCACTGGGACGGGCAGCGTTTTTCCCATGTCCCGGCGCCACATGTGCAGGTAATGGCGAGCGATCACGAAGCGGCGTTTTAGCGTCAACGGTGGTGGTTTCAAAGCCTCCAGCGCCGCCAGTTCCTCGGCGGTCGGCGGTACCGGAATCAGCGCATCGGCGTTCAGTCCGAGGGAACGCGTGTCGAAGATGCAGCCCTTGATGTCGAGGGTCGAACCGACATTAACGGGCGCGCTGGTGTGGCGGCTACGAATGGCGGCGAAGTTCTCCCACAACGGCGTGGGCAAGACCAGCACGGGGAAGTCTTCGCCCATGGCCCGCCGAATCGCCCGGGCCGTGTGGCTGGAAAGCGTAATGACCCGGCCTTGGCGCGCCAGCATCTGCGTCCAGTCCTGGCGTGGGTCGTTATCCCATTGCTCATCGGGAATGGAGTCGAATTCCCAGGCCACCACGCAGATCGTCGGGCATTCAAGGTCGTTCGGGGTTTTCTGCGGCGGGGTGAACGACAGGAAGAGGCTGTCTTCGCCGGCGGCCAGCAATTGTCGATAGAGAGGATCGACATCGGCGGTGGAGGACACCACATGCACCCGCCCGAGGCTTTCGAGCACCGGGCGATAAGCCTTGAGCACGAAGTAATAACTGTATTCAGGACGACCAAGGCTCTGACTGATGGAGCTGTCGTTGACGTCCGAGTAAAGAATGAAATTCATGGCATCCCACGATGAAGCCGCCATCCCGGCAGCCTCACTCTATGACGGCAAAGCCACGGATCGACCCGGCGTTTGCCGGTCGTCGTCCATCGTCTTCTTGCCCGTCTACGTTCTTGTTTTAATGGTCAGTTTCGCGGGGTGTGAATACCACCCGGCCGAACCCTGGATAATCGTGACGAGGGGCATTCTAAACACATCCGCTGAGGATTCGTGAACCGCCCGGCGAGAATAAATCGGGCTACGCTAACGAGAACTGACCGGTCACGGTGGGACCTGTTGAAATTGCCGCGCAATTGGCACAGATTGGCTACCAAACAACTACAACAAAACATTTCGCCTGTCTTTCGACCAAGCAATCCACCCGGTCCGTCAGACATTTCCATAAAGCCTGTGGGGAATGGACGAAGTGTATGACCAAGGGGCCGCTGTTTGAAAAAGCGTCTGTTCGTTACGGGTCTCAGTGGATTCGTAGGACAACACATCCAATCTCGCCTGAAGGCTGATGCCTCGGAATGGGAGCTTCTGCCTGTCGCTTCCCGGTACGACCTGAGCCAACCAGCAAGCCTCGAAAACCTGTGGCCAGAGATGCCCGACGCAGTCATTCACCTGGCCGGCCAGACCTTCGTTCCCGAAGCCTTCCGCGATCCGGCGCGCACGCTGAATATCAACCTGCTCGGCACCTTGAACCTGCTTCAGGCACTCAAGGCCCGCGGCTTCAAAGGGACTTTCCTGTACGTCAGCTCCGGCGACGTCTACGGGCAAGTGACCGAATCACACTTGCCCATTACCGAGCTCCAGCCACCCTGCCCGCGCAACCCCTATGCCGTGAGCAAACTGTCAGCCGAATTCCTCAGCCTGCAATGGGGCTTGAGTGAAGGCTGGCCGGTACTGGTCGCCCGCCCGTTCAACCACATCGGCACCGGCCAGAAAGACAGCTTCGTCATCGCCAGCGCCGCGCGACAGATCAACCGCATCAAACAAGGCCTGCAAGCCCCGCAACTGGAAGTCGGTGACATTGATGTCACGCGCGATTTCCTCGATGTGGGCGATGTGGTGTCGGCCTATCTGGCGCTGCTGGAAAAGGGCACGCCGGGGCAGGTCTACAACATTTGCTCGGGGCGCGAGCAGAGCATCCGCAGCTTGATCGAACAACTGGGGGACCTCGCCCAAGTCGACATGCAACTGATTCAGGATCCTGCGCGTCTTCGCCGCGCGGATCAGCGTCGCGTTTGTGGCAGCTCTGCCAAGCTCGCCCAGACCACAGGATGGACGCCTGAAATCACAACACAACAATCCCTGCGGGCGATCCTGTCCGACTGGGAGAAGCGAGTAAAAGAAGAATGACAAAAAGTGCATTGATCACAGGGATCACCGGTCAGGACGGCGCTTATCTGGCCAAACTGCTGCTCGACAAGGGTTATAAAGTCCACGGTCTGGTGGCGCGGCGCAGCAGCGATGCGCGCTGGCGTCTGCGTGAGATGGGGGTCGAGGGCGACATCGTTTACCTGGACGGTGACATGGCCGATGCCTGCTCGGTGCAGCGTGCGGTGATCAAGTCTGCCCCGGACGAAATCTACAACTTGGCGGCGCAAAGCTTTGTCGCGGCGTCCTGGGATCAGCCCGTTACCACCGGCATCGTCGACGGGTTGGGCGTGACTCACCTGCTCGAAGCGATCCGCCAGTTCAGTCCGCACACGCGTTTTTACCAGGCGTCGACCAGCGAAATGTTTGGTCTGATCCAGGCCGAGCAGCAGGACGAGAACACGCCGTTCTACCCGCGCAGCCCATACGGCGTGGCCAAGCTGTACGGCCACTGGATCACCGTCAACTACCGCGAAAGCTTCAACCTGCACGCCAGCAGCGGGATCCTGTTCAACCATGAATCGCCCCTGCGCGGCATCGAGTTCGTGACCCGCAAAGTGACCGACGCTGCCGCCCGCATCAAGCAGGGCAAACAGCAGGAACTGCGCCTGGGCAACATCGACGCCAAACGCGACTGGGGGTTTGCCGGCGATTACGTCGAAGCCATGTGGTTGATGCTGCAACAGGACAAGCCGGACGATTTTGTGGTTGCCACCGGCGTGACCACCACCGTGCGCGAGATGTGCCGCATCGCCTTCGATCACGTGGGCCTGAACTACCGAGACTTCGTGAAGATCGACCCGGCGTTCTTCCGCCCGGCCGAGGTCGAAGTGCTGCTAGGCAACCCGGCCAAAGCCCAGCGCGTATTGGGCTGGAAACCAAAAACCGACCTGGATACCTTGATCCGCATGATGATGGATGCGGACATGAAACGCGTCGCCAAGGAGTAGGCCATGCTGATTCCTGTGATTCTCTCCGGCGGTGCCGGTACTCGCTTGTGGCCGGTGTCCCGCGAGGGCCATCCCAAGCCGTTCATGACCCTGCCCGACGGTCAGTCACTGCTGGGCAAAACCTATCGGCGAGCGGCCGGCCTGCTTGATGGCTGGGGCGATATCGTCACGGTGACCAACCGCGACTACTACTTCCAGAGCAAGGATCACTATCAGGAGGCGCAGCTAAGTCGCCATCGCGGGCACTTTCTGCTGGAGCCGACAGGCCGCAATACGGCCCCGGCCATCGCCGCCGCCGCCCTGTCACTGCAAGCCCTGCACGGCGATGACGCGATCATGGTGGTGATGCCCGCCGACCATTTGATTCTCAACGAAGACGCCTTGAAGTCTGCGGTCGAACACGCCGTGGCACTGGCCAAGGACGGTTTCCTGGTGACGTTCGGCGTGGTGCCGACGGCCCCGGAGACCGGTTTTGGCTACATCGAGACCGGCGCGGCGCTGGACGGAAAAGGCGCCGCGAAGGTCCAGCGCTTCGTCGAAAAACCGGACCTGCAAACCGCCACCCATTACCTGGAAAGCGGCAAGTTCCTTTGGAACTCGGGGATGTTCTGCTTCTCGGTCACGACCGTGCTGGCCGAATTGCAGATCCATGCCCCCGACCTGCTGGAGCAGACGCAAACCTGCATGGCGCAAAGCGCCCCCGTGGAGACGGCCGGGTGCCTGCAGCAGGAATTGTCCCCGGCGTTGTTCGCCGAGATCACTGACATCTCCATCGACTACGCCTTGATGGAACGCTCCGACAAAGTGGTCGTGGTGCCCGCCGGTTTTGACTGGAGCGACATCGGCTCCTGGGGCGCGGTGGCCGCGCTGGTGCCCGCGGATGCGCAGAACAACCGTGCCAGCGGTGACGCGGTGTTCGTCGACAGCCACAACAACTTCGTCCAGAGCGAAGACCGGCTGGTGGCCGCGGTGGGTGTGGATAACTTGATCATCATCGACACCGCCGACGCGGTGCTGGTCGCCCACGCCGATCGCGCGCAGGATGTGCGCCGGGTGGCCAAGCAGCTCAAGGATAAAAAGCACGAGGCCTATCGCCTGCACCGCACGGTCAGCCGGCCCTGGGGCACCTACACCGTGCTCGAGGAAGGCCCGCGCTTCAAAATCAAGCGCATCGTGGTCAAGCCTGGCGCCAAGCTGTCGCTGCAAATGCACCACCACCGCAATGAACACTGGGTGGTGGTCGAAGGCATGGCCAAGGTCACCAACAACGGCACCGGCACCCACCTGGTGGCCAAGAACGAATCGACCTTCATTGCCGCCGGTCACAAGCATCGCCTGGAAAACCCGGGCGTGATCGACCTGGTGATCATTGAAGTGCAAAGCGGTGAATACCTGGGAGAGGACGATATCGTTCGCTTCGAAGACCAATATGGCAGGACGGTTTGAATGCTGCTTTCCCTATACCGCACGCTGCGTAGCTACCGAGGGTTCATCCTCGGCAGCGTCCAGCGTGAGTTTCAGGCGCGTTACCGCAATTCGCTGTTCGGTGCCCTGTGGCCGGTGCTCAATCCACTGTCGATGATCATCGTCTACACCGTGATTTTTTCCCACATCATGCGCGCGCGCCTGCCTGGCGTGGATGACAGCATGGCCTACAGCGTTTACCTGTGCGGCGGCCTGCTCGCCTGGGGACTCTTTGCGGAAATCACCCTGCGCAGCCAGAACATGTTTCTGGAAAACGCCAATCTGCTGAAGAAAATCAGCTTCCCGCGGGTCTGTCTGCCGGTGATTGTGTTGTTTAACGCGGGCATCAACTTCGCAATCATCATGGGCCTGTTCCTGGGCTTTCTACTGATCACCGGCCGTTGGCCGGGCATGGCGTTGCTGGCGTTGATACCGCTGATGGCGTTGCAAATGATGTTCTGTGCCGGGCTGGGAATGATACTCGGCGTGTTGAATGTCTTCTTCCGGGATGTCGGGCAACTCTTCGGCATCTGCCTGCAATTCTGGTTCTGGCTGACGCCCATTGTGTACCCGATGAGCATCCTGCCGGACTGGGTTCAGCGCCTGCTGCAGCTCAACCCCCTGACCAACCTGATCGTCAGCTATCAAAACATGTTTCTTTATGGGCAATGGCCGGTCTGGAGTTCGCTGCTGCCGATTTTTGTCACTGGCGTGGTGTTCTGTTTGATCGGGCTACGTCTGTTTCGCCAGCGCGTCGGTGAAATGGTGGATGAACTCTGATGGGGCATATTCGCGTCACCGGCCTGGGCAAGGCCTACAAGCAATACCCGACCCGCTGGAGCCGACTGGCCGAGTGGCTGATCCCGTTTTCGCCCCTGCGCCACCACCAGCACTGGGTGCTGCAAAACGTCGAATTCGAGATTGCCCCAGGTGAAGCGGTGGGCATCGTCGGGGCCAACGGCGCTGGCAAAAGCACCTTGTTAAAGATGATCACCGGCACCACCCAACCTACCTGCGGCAAGATCGAACTCGAAGGCCGGGTGGCGGCGCTGCTGGAACTGGGCATGGGTTTTCACCCGGACTTTACCGGCCGGCAGAATGCATTCATGGCCGGGCAACTGCTGGGCATGCAGGTCGATGAGATTGAAGCGCTGATGCCCGATATCGAGCATTTCGCAGAAATCGGCGAAGCCATCGACCATCCGGTGCGCACCTACTCCAGCGGCATGCAGATGCGCCTGGCGTTCAGCGTGGCCACCGCACGGCGTCCGGACATCCTGATCGTCGACGAAGCCCTCTCCGTGGGCGACGCCTACTTCCAGCACAAGAGCTTCGAACGCATCCGCAGCTTCCGCAAGGCCGGCACCACCCTGCTGATCGTTTCCCATGATCGTTCGGCCATCCAGTCGATTTGCGATTCGGCGATCCTGCTCAAAGACGGCTGCATGGCCATGTACGGCAAACCCGAAGCGGTCCTGGATTACTACAACGCCCTGATGGCCGAGCGTGAAGGCCAGATCGTGCGTCAGGAAATGCTCGCGGACGGGGAAGTGCAAACTGTTTCCGGCACCGGTGAAGCAGCCATCCTCAGTGTGCGGATGCTGGACGAGAATGAACGCTCCATCGACGCCGCCGAGGTCGGTCAGGCCGTGGTGCTGGAAGTCCAGGTCGAAGTCCGTCAGGACATCGAGCGATTGGTGCTCGGTTTCATACTCAAGGACCGTCTGGGTCAGATGATGTATGGCATCAACACCCATCGTCAGGACAAGGCCCTGACAGATCTGCACGCAGGGGAGCGCTACACGTACCGCTTTTCCTTCGTCATGGGCCTTGGAAAGGGCAACTATTCCGTGTCCCTGAGCCTGTCGCGCCTGGACTCGCATCTGGATCGCAACTACGAATGGCGCGATTACGGGCTGGTGTTCCATGTCATCAACAACCGACATGAAGACTTCGTCGGCTGCTCGTGGCTAGCGGCGAAAACCACCATTACCCGCTCCGAGGCGACTGTTTCGGAGCACACGCCATGACGCGTCTTCTGGTGGAATGCACCCACGTGTTCCTGCACCCAAAGGTCAATTCGGGCATTCAGCGGGTGGTGCGTAACGTCATCAATCAACTGCCGGCAAGCGTCGACGGTGTCGAGTGCATTCCGGTGGTGATGCTCAAGGGCAAACTCTACCGGGTGCTGAAACTGGGCACATTGAACATCCCGTTTTTCGACGGCCTTATGACGTTCGGTGGGCGACTGGAGCGGCTGGCTCATCGTTTCTGGCAACTGCATCAACGCTTGCACAATCGCAGTCACTCGCGAGTGGTCAAGCGCCTTCTGCACGTGGCCTACCGCCTCACGGCAATCGGCTGTTTCAGCATTCCGTTGCGGCTGATCGACGCCATCAACCAGTATCAACTGCCCAAACGCTGCTCGCCGTTGCAGCATCAGCCGGGTGATCAACTGGTGTTGCTGGACTCTTCCTGGCACAGCGATTTCTTCCCGTTTGCCGAACAGCTCAAGCGTGAAGGCGTGGGCATTGTCTCGGTGATCTACGACCTCATTCCGCTGACTCACCCACAGTTCTACGACACGCGGCTAGTGCAGATTTTCAACGAGTGGTTCAACTGGATCACCCAAACCGCAGACGGCTACGTGGCGATCTCCGCCACGGTGCGCGATCAGGTGCGTGAAGAATTGCAGCGGCGGCTGGGGCCGGCCAAAGCCAATGCGCTGTGGTTCGATTACTTTCATCTCGGCTCCGAACTGGACCTGAGTGAAGTCACCGCCGCCGTCGAGCCGCGCCTGACACGGCTGTTCGAAACGCCGGAGCCGGTGTTCCTGATGGTCAGTACCATCGAACCGCGCAAAAACCATGACTACCTGCTCGACGCCTTTGAACGCGCCTGGGCTTCTGGCTCGCAAGCCCGGCTGTGCATCGCCGGGCGCATCGGCTGGAAGTGCGACGCCCTGCTCGCCCGCGTGCGCAATCACCCGCAACTGAATCAACGCCTGTTCATGTTCAACGACCTGAGCGACACCAGCCTCGAACACGCCTATTCCCACGCCAGCGCGTTGGTGTTTCCGTCCTGGGTTGAAGGCTTCGGCTTGCCACTGGTGGAGGCCATGCAGCGCAGTTTGCCGGCCATGGGCAGCGACATTCCGATCTTCCGTGAAATCGGTGGCGAGTTCATGGCGTACTTTGACCTCGCCGAGCCGCAAAGCCTGGCTGACCTGGTCACCGGTTTCGAACGCTCCGGGCAATTCCCGGCCGCCCGTAGCGTGGCGGACTGGCAGTGGATCGGCTGGCGTGAAGCCAGTGCGCAACTGGCCGAACGCACCCTGCGCAATCTGGTAGACGCGCCGGTCGTGCAAGAGAGGCAACATGCGAATTGCCCTTAACGCCCGGATCCTTCAAGCCCCGCGCACCGGTATCGGCCATTACGTCGCCGAACTGGCGAACGCCCTCGCGTGTGAACCCGATGTCGAACTCGCACTGTTCCACGGCTGGGGCTGGAGTTCGGATTTGCCGGAAGCAGCGATGCCCGGATATTCGCGACTGACGCCGTTGCTGCGACAGATTCCGGGGGCATATCAGGCACGGCGCTGGCTGGAGCAGAAACGCTTCGATCAGGGTCGCTTGAAGACCATCGACCTCTATCACGAACCGAGCCTGTGGCCGCTGTCGTTCGACGGCCCGACGGTCATCACCCTGCATGACCTGACGCACCTGCACTACCCTGAGACGCAACCCCCTTCGCGTTTGCGGGAAATCGAACGACGGCTGGCCGACGGCGTGCAACGGGCAAGTCTGATTCTCACCGACTCGCAGTACATTGCCGACGAAGCCCAAGCGTATTTCGCGCTGCCGGCCGAGCGTTTTGTCGTCGCACCGCTGGGCGTGGCCGCACGTTTCCACCCACGGGAACCTGAAGCCATCGACGCGGTGCTCAAGACTCACGGCGTCGAGGCGCGGGAATACTTCCTGTGCGTCGGTACCCTTGAGCCGCGCAAGAACCTGACGCTGGCCCTGCGTGCCCACGCCCGATTACCGGAAGCCGTGCGCCAGCGTTTTCCACTGCTGATCGCCGGCATGGCCGGTTGGCAAGGCGAACAATTCAGTGATGAATTGCGCGCAGCCCTGGCCACCGGCGATGTGTGCCTGCTCGGGTATCTGCCCGATGAAGCGCTGGCACAGCTGCTGGCCGGCGCCCGGGCATTGATCTTTCCTTCGTTGTACGAAGGGTTCGGCCTGCCCGTCCTGGAAGCCATGGCCAGCGGCACCCCGGTGATTCTGACCGAGCATTCGGCCATGCCGGAAGTCGCGGGCGCCGCAGGCAACTACATAGCACCGGACGATCCAGACACCTTGCGCGATGCCATGAATCGGCTCATCGACGACCCGCTGCATTGGCAGGTCTGTCGCGAAACCGGCTTGCAACAAGCGAAGCTTTTTTCCTGGGAGCGTTGCGCGAAGGCCACGGCCCGCGCTTACCGCCAGGCTATGGGAGACTGATATGCGCGTACTGCACTTTTATAAAACCTATCTGCCCGACTCGATGGGTGGCATCGAACAGGTCATTTTTCAACTCTGCGAGAGCGGCGCGCGCCACTCGGTCGACAGTACGGTACTGACGTTGAGCAACAACCCGGCACCTGACGCGATACAGATCCGTCATCATCAGGTTCATCAGGCCCGGATGGATTTTCAGATGGCCTCCACCGGTTTTTCCTACAGCGTCTTCAAGCAGTTTCGTGAGTTGGCGGCTGAGGCGGACGTGGTCAATTACCACTTCCCCTGGCCCTTCATGGACCTGGTGCATTTTTTCAGCGCCACTAAAAAACCCTGCGTGGTGAGTTACCACTCGGACATCATTCGCCAGCGCCATTTGCTCAAACTCTACCGTCCATTGATGCGGCGTTTTCTGGACAGCGCCGACCGAATCGTCGCGGCCTCCCCCAACTACTTTCACACCAGCGATGTGCTTCAGGACTACCGCGAGAAAACCCGAGTCATCACCTACGGGCTGGACAAGTCAGGTTATCCACAGCCCGACGCTGCACGTACTGAACGCTGGCGTAAACAGGTGGGTGACCGGTTCTTCCTGTTCGTCGGCGTCATGCGTTACTACAAGGGGCTGCATATTCTGCTCGACGCGATGCAAGGGCTGAATTATCCGGTGGTGATCGTCGGGGCCGGACCGCTGGAAGCCGAACTGCATGCTCAGGCCAAGGCCTTGGGTTTGCAGAATCTGCACTTCTTGGGGCGCTTGGGTGACGAAGACAAGGTAGCGTTGCTGGAGTTGAGTTACGCAGTGGTATTTCCGTCGCATCTACGCTCCGAAGCGTTCGGCATCTCGCTGCTCGAAGGCGCGATGTACGGCAAACCGATGATCTCCAGCGAAATCGGTACCGGCACCAGCTACATCAACATCCACAACGAAACCGGGCTGGTGGTGCCGCCGAGTAATCCACAGGCGTTCCGTGAAGCGATGCGCACGTTGTGGGAAGACCCGGTGCGTGCGGCAGCAATGGGCGTGAAGGCTGAGGCGCGGTATCGGCAGCTATTCACAGCCGATGAAATGGGCCGCAAGTGGACCGAGCTGTATGAAGAACTGCTGGAAGAAAAATCCCTCTCCTACGCATAACCAATGTGGGAGCGGGCTTGCTCGCGAAGGCTGTTTAACATTCAACATTGAAGTTGGCTGACACACCGCTATCGCGAGCCAACTCACTCCCACAAGGGATATCCTGTGCATTCCCGATTGGTTACAGATCCAGCACCAACGGCTGCGAACCCTGCGCCGGCACTGCGCAACAAATCAGCACCTCTCCCGCATCGGGCACTCCCGCCGGGGGCTGTGGATAACTCACTGCCCCGCTGATGAGGCGGGTCTTGCAGGTCCCGCATGAACCGCCGCGGCAGCTGAATTCCGGGCGCAATCCGCGGCTTTCCGCAAGCTCCAGCAAACTGCCGCCCTCCGGCTGCCAGCGCGCCTCTTTGGCCGAGCGCTGGAACACGACCGGCACCGAAACCGTGGCGGCCGGGGGTTGTTCGATGACCACGGCGTCCGGGTCCGGCGTGCGGCGCAGTGTCGACGGGCCAAAGGTTTCGGCGTGAATCCTTGAGTCGCGAATGTCCAGCTCCCGCAGCGTGTCGTACAGCCCCTGGGTAAAACTGCCCGGGCCGCAGAGGACAAAGTCCACTGGGTCGCAGTCTTCCACCTCAAGCATCGTCTTGAGCAGGTCGCCGTCGATGCGCCCAGTCAGGTCGAAATCTTCACCCACGCGGGCATCCGGCTCCGGCTGACTGAGCAACCGCTGCACGCGCACCGCATCACCAAGGCCATCCAGCAAGCGGTCCAGCTCCGGACGAAATGGTTGATCGGCCAAGGTCCGCGAACTCTGAAAAAACCAGGTCGGGCGGATGCTCCGCGTGCGCAGGCCTTGATACACCACCTCACGCACCATCGACAGCAGCGGCGTAATGCCGACACCCGCCGCCAACAGCACCAGCGGCCGCCGCTCATTGGGCGCCACGGTGAAATGCCCTTGGGGCGCGCGGGCTTCCAGCACATCGCCGACGCGAATCTGCTCATGCAGGTGCGAGGACACAAGGCCTTCACGCTTCACACTGATGCGAAAAAAGTCATCGGACGGCGCGCTCGACAGGCTGTACGTGCGGATATGCACGTCGCCGGCAATGTGGAATCGCAGGGGCAAATGCTGCCCGGCCTGAAACAGCGGCAACCCGGCGCCATCGGCCGGCTCCAGATAAATCGAACGGATGCTGTGGCTTTCCTGTTCGATGCGCGCCACCCGCAGCGGCCGCCAGTGATCGCCCAAGGCCTTGGCTTGCAGGCGTGCGTTTGCCTGATCCCAGGTGCCGGTCAGCAAACTGGTGGGTGATACGCCGTCAAAGCGCCAGCGCAAGGCCAGCGCCGCAGGTCGGCGCACCACGCGCTCCACCTCAAAAGTCCACAGCCGCTCGGCCCCTTGAAAGGCTTCGACTTGCGGACCTTCGAGGATGACGTGCGCGCGGCCGCTGAGCTGCAGCAGGTCACCCGTATTGAAATCGATGAACAGCAAACCGGCCCGAGGATTGATCAGCAGATTGCCCAAGGTGTTGAAGAACAGGTTGCCGGCGAAGTCCGGAATGGTCAGGCGATTACCTTCCACCTGTACGAAACCGGCCTGGCCACCGCGATGAGAAACATCCACCGAGCGTTGGCCGTCGACGTCCACATAACTGGCGACAAAGAAGGTATCGGAGCCGGCGATCATGGCTTGGGCCGCGTCATCCAGCCCATCGAGGTGCTGCGCAACACGGGTTGCCGGATCCGCCAAGGGCACCGAACGAAACTGGCGCAACTGGATGTATTGCGGGCAATTGCCGAACGATTGCTCCACCGTCACCCCGAAGCCGCCCGCGGTGACAGCGCCGACCCGGCCATTCATACGGTTGCGACGCCGGGAGTGCAGCTCGATACCGAGCAGACCGATCGCTGCGCCGTCTTGCAATTGCGCAGGGTCGTCGCTGCCAGGCAGGCTGTCGAACTGCAACAACGCAGGTGCCGGGGAATGTGAAAACCCCGGCGGCCCTTCAAGAACGCTGGCCCAAGGGTTGCCGTCGGCATCCACCGCGCCGTACAGCATGAACGGCAGTTGCTGATAGAACTGGCGGTGCTGATCTGGCATCTCGCCGCGAATCACCCTACGACCTAATGTGTCCATTCGCTCAGCCACACCCACGTGGGCCTGCAACTGTTTCTCGCCTGCGTGCCAAGGTGAACGTTCCATACCGGCTTCTCCCCTGCGCTGATCGCGCAATAAGAACGGCCCGACTGAATCGGGCCGTGAGCATCAGGCTGTTTTTTGCAGGCCGGCGACGGTACGCGGCATGGCGACAAACCCTGGCAAGGCCTCGATGCGCGCCAGCCAGGCGCGGATATTGGCGTAGTCGTCCAGCGACACATTGCCTTCCGGTGCATGGGCGATGTAGCTGTAGGCCGAAACATCGGCGATGGTCGGCTCGTTGCCGACAAGGTATGGGGTGGCGGCCAGTTCCTCATCGATCACTTTGAGCACGGTGTGGGCGTAAGCGATCACCTCTTCAGCGTTGTAAGGCGCACCAAACACGGTGATCAGCCGGGCTCTCGCCGGGCCAAAGGCAATCGGCCCGGCAGCGACCGACAACCAGCGCTGCACCTTGGCCGCACCGACCGGATCGGTTGGCAGCCAGCGACCATTGCCGTATTTCTGCGCCAGATAAACCAGGATCGCGTTGGAATCGGCCAGCACCACGCCTTGATCATCAATCACTGGTACCTGACCAAAGCGATTGAGCGCCAGGTAATCCGGCTGTTTGTGCGCGCCCTTGGCCAGATCGACCAAGATCAGCTCGGTCGGCAGTTGCAGCAGGGACAGCATCAGCTCCACACGGTGAGCATGGCCAGAGCGTGGGAAGTTGTAGAGTTTGATGGCTTGCATAGTCGACTCCGCTGGGTAGAGGCGCCGTTCAGGAAAGATCAGCGCCGATGGGTGCTATCTTCCCCTCTCAACAAAAACAACAGAATAACCAGAAAACGCAATCCATTATTTCAGCCAGCGCAATAACCCGTCAGCCATCCAGTGCCGGGTGTTCACGCAACACCTTCACCGCGAAGTCCACAAAACTGCGGACCCGCACCGGCGCCTTGCGTCCACCTTGGTAGACCACGTGAATGGGTAATGGCGGCAGTTCGAAGTCAGCCAGAACGATTTCCAGCTCACCGGCGGCGACCTTGCTCGCCACTTGATACGACAGGACTCGGGTCAAGCCCAGTCCCAGGCACGCGGCGGCAATGGCGGCCTGATTGGCCGTGACCACGAGACGCGGCTCCGGGCGAACGTTCAGAGGCTCCCCAGCCTCAAGGAACGGCCAGGTTCTCAGTTGGCCAATGGACGAGGTGGCGATAATCGGCGCCCCGTTTAAATCGTTAGGGTGCCGGGGCTTGCCGCGCTTCGCCAGAAACTCCGGAGATGCGCAAATCACCCGCCGCACCTCGCCCACACGAATCGCATGCTGGTTGCTGTCAGGCAATTCACCAATGCGCACCGCCACATCGATGCCCTCCTCGACCATGCTCACCACCCGGTCGACGAGCAACGCATTGATGGTGACTTCAGGAAACTGATTGAGGTAACCGACCGTGAGCGGCGTGACGAACAACTCTCCGAACAATACCGGTGATGTAATCGTCAGTTGCCCACGAGGTTGTGCGTGACTGCCGGCCGCCGAATCCTCAGCTTCCTGCACCTCGGCAAGAATCCTCCGACAATCCTCCAGAAAACGCTGTCCCGCCTCACTTAAATGCACGCTGCGGGTGGTCCGCGTCAGCAACTGCGTGCCAATGCGCTTCTCCAGCGCCGCCACCGCCCGGGTGACACTGGCCGGCGACATCCCCAAACGCCGCGCCGCCGCAGAAAAGCCTTGATCCTGGGCGACGGCGGCGAAGACCTGCATTTCCTGGAATCGGTCCATGGTGCATGTCCTTTATTCAGATAAAAAAAATCGCAACCGTAGGCTGCGATTTTTAATAGTGATCTTAAGGATTAAACACTGTCTCAGGCCTTGCCCGTAATCCGGGCGCTTCGACCAGGGCCTTGATGTTTTAAAAACTGTCTCGGTGCTCGGAATTCCGCCCTTGGGCCAAGCGCCAGGGATTAAAAACTGTCTCAACTCACTCAGTAAGTACCTTTGTCGCCAGCAGCGCAACCACTACGCCTGGAGGGCTCGATTTAGAGTGTTGTGCCGGCCGCCTTTATTGCCTGAGCCAGTTTTAATCTTTACGACCAACTGTGATCTTGAGGATTACATCGCGGAAAAATCGGGTAGAAGCTGCTCTTAGGAGCCAGTATTACTATCCTCTATGCACCGCTGTGACCGTTGCCCTGGCCAAGCCCGCCTTCTGAAGGAGCCCTCAAGGCTCACAACGTTGATAGAATTGTTGTCCTGTATTTCGGCGTCTTCGAATTAATGCTCATCCTACAATGGCAGGTGCCGTCCTCAATGAGCGCTTTTCAATGCGCTCTACTATTTCTCTGGCGCGGCAGTCTGCTCGGTACTGTCCGCAGCGACGCTGTTCGCCGTTCCGCCTTATGATTAGCTTGCGGCTTCTGTGGGACTTATTGGGGTAGGTGTCGGTTATCTCGTGGCCTGGTTCTCAGTCCGATTCATGGCGGGCAAAGAGAAACAGGAAGCACAGGTTTTCGAACGATACGACTGTTCCGAAGCCCCTAAAAGAGGACCGTTCCAGGAATGAATCCAGTAAAGACACTCGCTGCCGGCCTACTCGGGGTCATGCTGATCGCCTTGGGCTTTGAAATCACAATCGCCAGGCCTTTTGAAACAATCTACGCCTTCGGAAAAAATCCAGCCTGGGGATTTGGACCTAGGGAGCTTGCACACTGCGTGGGGTTTGCTGGATGCACACTGGGTGGGTGGGCGCTGGTCAGGTCGTTTGGTTCCAGACGTGGCCGGCGTGCGAACCTCATCGCCGCTCTCGCGGGCTTATGCTTGTTCCCAATGTTCCTAAAGTGGCCAGAGTGGATGCCGATCACGCTCGATCATGGCTTTCGTAGATTCGTATGCACCATTGGCATCCCATTCGTAAGCGAACGGGCATTACAGGTTGCGTAATGGCATCCAGTTATGCGGCAACAACTCGGCGATCTCGCTTGCCCGTTGTGTTGGCAGTCGTGCCAGTACGTTTTTCAAGTAAGCATACGGATCATGCCCATTAAGCTTGGCCGACTGGATCAGGCTCATCAGCGCCGCCGCACGTTTGCCGCTGCGCAACGATCCTGCGAAGAGCCAATTCTTGCGTCCAAGAGCCCAAGGCCTGATCTGCTGCTCGATGTGGTTGTTATCAATAGGCACTGCGCCGTCATCCAGATAACGTGACAACGCCATCCAGCGTTTCAGGCTGTAATCCAGCGCTTTGGCGATGGCCACGCCATCGTGCACAAGCTCGCGCTGGGCGATCATCCAGGCGTGCAGTATTTCCATCACAGGCACGGCTTTTTCTTGTCGTATTCGTCGCCGTAAATCTGGCTCCAAGTCGCGGACTT
Organism: Pseudomonas sp. LBUM1669; assembly: GCF_059695705.1. Taxonomy (NCBI): domain Bacteria; kingdom Pseudomonadati; phylum Pseudomonadota; class Gammaproteobacteria; order Pseudomonadales; family Pseudomonadaceae; genus Pseudomonas; species Pseudomonas sp. LBUM1669. The sequence continues at coordinate 6,395,619 of NZ_CP166784.1, forward strand.
CACTTTCGATTTCGTATAACAACTGGATATAGCGTAAGGCTTGCTCGGCGAGCGTGCTTTTGTTCGTGGCGTGCAGGTCGAAGAACTTGCGCCGAGCATGAGCCATGCAGCCGATCTCGGTCACACCCAGTGCAAAACTGGCCTTGTAGCCACCAAAATCGTCGCACACCAGTTTGCCTTTCCAGTCTTGCAGGAAGGTGCGGGCGTGTTCGCCCGAGCGGCTTGGGCTGAAGTCGTACACCACCGCGCGGATATCGGCAGACGCTGTGCTCGCATAGGCCCAGACGTAGGCCCGATGGGTTTTCTTAACGCCAGGCATGAGCACCTGTACCGGCGTTTCATCGGCGTGCACCACGTTGTGTCCAAGCACCACTTCGCGCAGTGCATCGACCAGCGGTTGCAGTTGCACACCGCAAGTGCCGACCCACTGCGCCAAGGTCGAGCGCGGGATGGCGAGGCCGGCCCGGCCAAAGATTTTTTCCTGACGGTACAGCGGTAAATGATCACCGTATTTGGCGATCATCACTTGGGCCAACAGACCTGCCGTGGGGATGCCCTTGTCGATGATCTGCGCGGGAACCGGTGCCTGGATCAGTGTCTCGCATTCATCGCACGCCCACTTGCCACGGATGTGTTGTTCGACGGTGAACACCCCAGGCGTGTAGTCGAGCTTTTCGCTGACATCCTCGCCGATACGCTTAAGGGCGCAGCCGCAGGTGCACTGTGTGTTGTCCGGTTCGTGATGGATCTGTGTGCGTGGAAACTCGGCCGGCAAGGCTGTGCGTTTAGGTTTTTGCCGAGCCACGGCCAGGGCCGGAGCGGGTTGCAACGCCTCAAGCTCAGCTTCGATGGCCGCGATGTCGGCGTCGATCAGGTCATCGAGCAGGCTGGCTTGATCCGGACTTATTAACTGTTCGCTGCGTTTGGCAAATTTGAAGCGTTTGAGCTGCGCGATCTCGTAGGTCAGCTTCTCGATCACCGTTTGGTCGCGGTTGATCTTTTTGCCCATCGTCTCAACGGTGTTACCCAGTGTGTCGACTTGATGGTTGAGAGTTTCGACGCGCTGCATCAACTGCGCCGCTAACGCACGCAGTTGTTCAGGAGTCAGTTGGTCGAGAGTGGGGAGTGAAATCATGTCGCCGATTTTGCCAGAGCAAGCCAGCATCGACGACAGACCCATCGGACAAATGCACGGCCAGGCTGGCCATAGCCGACGTTACACGATGGATATCATATTGCTCGGCCCGACGCGTTGCCAAGGTAAGCCCAGCACCAAGGCGTTCAATTGCTCTGCGCCCAATTCCATTTGCGTGCCATGTCGAGAGCCGGGCCAGAAGAACTTGCCCTGGTGCAAGCGACGGGCCGCCAGCCAGATGCCCAGCCCGTCGTGCACCAGCACTTTCATCCGGTTGGCACGTCGGTTCGCAAACAGATAAGCGCAGTGCGGCTGCGCCGCACCGAACACTGTCACCACCCGCGCCAGCGCGGTTTCGGTGCCCGCGCGCATGTCCAACGGGTCAGTGGCGAGCCAGATCGAGTCGATACGAATCATCGTGTCAGCTCCCGGACAAATTGGGCGCAACCGTGTGGATCGCTGTTGGGCCATCGCACTGTCAGCTTTCCTTTCCCGCACGGCACATCGATGCTGATGGGGGTCTCGGGGCTGGCTTGAGTTGTCGGCTCCAGCTTCAGCGGAATAAACGCAGGTAAATGTTGTGAGACCGTGCTGCGATCAACCGAGATCCATCGGCGCACAACATTGGCATTGATCCCGTGGCTCAGCGCGACCCCGGCAATGGAAACACCCGGCTGTTGGCATTCCTGCATGATTTGGGTTTTGAAAGATTTTGAATACGTGTTTCGTTGGCGCATGGTGATCCTCGCGTTAAGGGTAATCGCGTCCGCTTAAAAAATCGTGGACACGATTGCTCTTATCGCTTTTGGAGCACGGGGCCGGTAGGTGACTTGCCCGGACGGTTACTCCCATTCTACTTCTTAGGCACGTTAATGATGCTGCAATACGTGAAGGACTGGCCCGTGCTCACCAAACCATCGCCAGCAGCGCTATTGAGTGCCGGGGGTATGTGGTTTTGGTCAATTTCCTGGGAGGTCGGCATTCAGCCCTTTGAGTCCGTCTACGGCGGGCCGTCACGAGGTTACATCCAGTGGGCACAGCTGATTAGCGACTTCACTGGGATTTGGACGCCTGCATTAGCGTTCTGCGCGGGGCGGTGCCTGGTCAGGGGGTACGACCATCAACAATCCTGCATAGCCGCCCGCAAAAGGGTTTTGATTACGAAAGACGCAAACTGCACCTGATTCCCTACACCAATAGCGCTCGCGTAGCCTACCGCGTAAACAACGTCAGATTTACGAGTGCTACACGACCAGAACAGAAGCCACCTCACTCGTTTTGCAGCGAGGTTTTTAAATCGGGTGGATCAATGCAAACGGCCACTTCGCAGACCGAACGCATCGCTCCTATTGCATATGTAGGCGGGACGATCGGGCATACTCGTTCACCACCCAGCTGAACAGTCACCTATTGGCTTGACCTAGACTCCCACGTCGCCAGCAAAAACATAGACATGGAACCGGCGAGATTTACAGCCAGTTCGGCATGACGAGGCGCAGCTTTCGCACCACCCTTGCCCTTCCCATGTGCATCGCTGAGGCGATTTCTTAACGCTCCTAACCCCTCAATAACAGCAGTACAGCCCCCCAGGATTTGCTTGAAAACAACCTCTTCATGCTGAGCTTTTGTCAGATTGAGCAGAGTGGCGGTTTGTTTATATAGCTTGTTTAAATCGGGAGTGGCTTCGTGCTCATTCTCACCGGCCTCGTCCAGAATGTGCTTGCATACCGATTCCAAGAGCGTCCGGGCCATGGTGATAGCCCCCTCAGGATCGGTAGCACGACGCTCAATTGCTTTAGTCCAGGCGACACGCACATGCTCAGCGTCAAAACGCTTCATCGCCTCGGACACGACTGCGTCGGAGGGATGCACATTGCTAGATTCTGCATAGTCGACGAGCGCTCTGAACTCATTCCAAATGAAGGTCCTCCGCTCAGCGTACGAACCAAGTTTTGGCTTTATGAAGCCCCAGAACTGATCCAGATTTCGGTACCGCTTCACCCAAGCGGGGACGAGTGAAGCCGCGTGCGGATCATCTAGGACACTCTGCCGATAGAGTGGATAGTCTCGCTCATCATCGTTGTTACCGTTACCGGTCGCACGGTTGATGTAGATTGACTGCAAGGCGTCAACATCTTCTATCAGAGACACTGGCGTTCTACCTTTATCTGCCCAAATCTGACGCGATTATCTACGACCGATGAGTGAATACCAGCGATCCTGATAAACTCGATTCCCGGCCAAACTAAACTTTGGCTCCTATGTATTTCGGAGAAATTGACGAAATACACACCGAATTTCGTCACCTCCACCAACTACTACCAGTTACTTTATATTTTTTAGCTAACATCTCTCCACTGTGAGCCAGAAGCAGAGTTTGCTCATTTTTGAGTGGAACCGCTTGAAGTTGATTAAAAGGATCGGCGGGATTGAAGTGCCGTACAAACTCAGGGCTAAGGATGGCAGAATCTTCATCTTTAAAAACTAACTCAACACGACGCTCATCAGGGGCAGAGTTTAGTTTGAATTCTCTTTTCATGGTTGAATACCCGTCATACACCTCTCCGGAACCACCCGCGAAGTCCGATAACCACGTTGGTGCCGAATCCAGTTGCACGCGAAGGGTGAGATTAACCTCTCTGTCAAGGCCGATCGTTGCCTCAAGCGAAGCATAAAGCTCATAGATCATATTGATCACTTCTTTTTGGGTCATTTTTTGTCTCTATAGGCCGTTCCAGTCCCAGCTAAAATCATAATTATCTGATCGAGAACGGCTGTCTCGGTTTACCTAGGTCTCAAGCTACCAGTCGCCAACGAATGGTGTCGACCAAGACAGGGGCTATATTGGCGAAAAAATAGGTCAACGTCCCCCCAGATCTATCTCGTTTTGCAGGATAAGAAGCTACTGCTACACACCCAGCGAGCGCGCTACAGATATTTCACTACAACACTGAAGCCAAGCGAGGTATCGAACATCTCGAAATTAACGATCCCTGACAGGTGCTTACATGGCCGGCTCAACCAATTCTCCGCCAGTTTTTGAAAGCCAAATACCGACAAAGCGAGCTCAAGCACTTGAGCGTATTGGAAAGCTACAGCGCTCTGCTGAGCATTTAATCGGACGGCGTTTTGGTGGGGCTCATGCGCTGAATGGTCCTGAACGACTTCTCCGATTCTGCGTAAGAGCTTGCGAGATTTTAATAGGCTCGAGGAGCCGACCCTGGCGTTCACGTCCTTGAGGGGAAATCCTGCTTGAATGAGACGCAGGATTTGCAAATGGCTCAAGCTCCCACTCTCCTCACGAGTCAAATGAAACGTCGGAGATTGAGCAGGCCCCTCATGACCAAATATCATTTTGGAACCATAATTGTAGAACTCTGTGAAGGAGGCCCCAAATAAGGTTGCCATAGGTATTTTGAACAGCTAGGCTCTGGCCCACGGCCCCTCTCGAGGGGCCGTGGGCCAGAGCCTGAAAAAATTTATCCCTTGAATTTCTTCGGATCTGCCACACTTCAGACAAGGAAGTCAGCCAAATGGAAATCGGCGCGCAGCAAGGCTCAAGCCGCTGCCCATCCTTCTTGGCTGTCAATGGCCCACGTTCCATATTGCTCGGAATTCGGAGCTTTTTACCCATGAGTACAGGCATGTTCAAGCCGGTTCACGGTGCACACGCCGTTGTTGAAACCGTGTTCTTCTTCGAGTTTGCGGCTCCGATCTTGTCGGACGGGGCAATAGAAGAACACTTGGCGGTTGCCTATGCCGATGCCCTTGCTCGCTTTGATAAAGCAGCCTCCGTTGAGCTGAGCTTCGATGCTTCTACTCGTGAGTCGAGCCAGAGAGACATCTTCACCTATACGTTTTCCAACGAAAGCGATGAGGAGAACGAGGCTCCTGAATGGGCTGTGCGCATTACCGATGGGGTTCAGGTTTCCATTCATTGCACAGCCTATACTCGCTGGGATGCAGTCTCGAAACAGGCCTTCCAATTCTTGGACAAACTGGCTAAACACTCCGAAGCCTATCTTGACCTGAAGTCGCTGGGATTCAAGGTAGTAGACCAGTTTCGATATGAGCCGTCTGAGGGAACTTATGATCTGCGCCTGCTTTGCAACCCGCGCAGTTATTATCTTTCCCGCAAGAATTTTGAATCAGGTGACCGCTGGCACAACAACTCCGGCTGGCTCTGGGAGCACCCTAATGGGAAACAGATCCTTAATCATCTGAACGTCAACTCGTCTGCCATCTCGGTACAACATAAAGCGCCGCACACATATGTGACTATCGATCACGTCCAAGTGCTGCGCCGGGAGGAAGACGGAGACGCCTTACTTTGCTCATTTGACGCAGACCAGTTCTCTCGCGTGGCCCATGAGTTCTTCGAACCGCTACATGATCAGAACAAGCTAGTGATCAACGACCTTTTGACTGAGGAAGCTTGCCGTCGTCTCAGCCTAGTCGTGGGAGGGAAACAATGAACGCGACAATGCTTAGCAATCCTTTTGCCAACGCTCAAGAAACCACAACGGGCGGTGTGAAATGGCTGCACCCTGCCAAAAGTAAAGGTAAAAGCAAAGTCATCTACGCAAAGGCTGGCAATGTACAAAGAACGGTGAAAAGCACTGATTGCTCTACTGCCTCCTATACGTGGGCCACGCGAGTTCTGCTGGCCGGTAGCCAAGTGCAGAGCACCCTACGGGGACAAGCGAAAGCTAATCAATACCCACTCTACGACTTCCGCCAGGCTCATACCCTCAAGAACACTATGCTGGCTAAAATTCGTGGCCTACTTGATTTGGAGCCAGGATGGGACGGCTACACCGGGAAGGTCCCTGACGGAACTGCAATCGATGACGCCGAGCAATTTTCAAGCAATGTGCTCCCTGCCAGTGAGTTTCAAGTGCCCACGATCACAGCAGCGGCAGACGGCGAGGTTAACTTCTCCTGGAAGAATGCCCTCGGCTATATTGATCTTGGCTTCTACGGAGACGGGAGCTACTCGTACTATGCCAAAACAGCAGTGGGCCAAGAGTTCATGAGTGATGAATCGTCTCTTACTGAGCACCTTCCAGAGCATGTTTTGACGATTATCCGGGGAATCTGAGCTCATGGATGTACCGCCACTGTCCGAAGATGAAAGCTTGGTCAGAGCATTCTTTTGCCCAGAACAGCATGATGGCCAGGAGTTCCTTGCCAGCGCTGTCAGCCTCGATGATCTGAAAGATCGAGGGTTTAGTGTTGATCGTCCGGCACTGACTCCGTTGTCAGTGTTAACGCATCGAGTGAATACCCAACGTGCCAACAAACCCGATGTTCGTGAGCTCACTAAATTCTCACAGCTCTTCTACGCCAAGCTCAGGGAAGACAGAGACCCAGCAGGACAAGACTACTTCGATGTTCAACCGTCTCCTGTTACCGAGTCCAATACAGAAGAGATGGCCAACCCTGGACACGCTTCTATCTACAGCGCCGACAAAAGCTTAGGTAGGGGTGGGCTACGCAAAGTTCGGACAGAGCTCATCAAGCATTTGAACAACATCGTGGACCTGGAGAATGTCGCATATCTCCGAGATGCAGCGCAGGAGTAATATATCCGTCAGGGTTGGGAGCTCGGTGTATTTAGGTAGCTCCATGTTTAGCGCCCACTTTCATGTAGCGGTGATTTTGTTGACGCCGATGCCGAGCTGACCCAGTTGCCGAGATTTCACTGACGCAGTCTGACTCCTCGTGAATCATTGTCTGCGCTCGATTGTTGCAGTTTTGGAGATGGGACAGTCTTGCGTCGGCAATTGGGTCAATCGGGGTCAGCATCAACATAAAAACGTTTTCGAGCGCGACAGGTGCTCAAAACCTGACTGGAAATCGCACATCTGCGCGAAATCCACATCTGCTGACGTGCCGATAAATTTCAGATTTAACGTAGACGCGCGCACTTCAATTTTGACGAAGCGTTTTTACACACACTGGACCCAATGCGGACACTGGTCAACGCCAAAACTCAGCGGCGTCGAACCCGTCCGCTGTAGTGCCTTGTTGGGCCTGCAATATATAGGATTAGATAACAACTTAGAGCGGGCCGTCGTCTACCTGTCGACTGAGCTGCATACACAATGCTGCGTCTTGAACAGGCGCGGGCTGTATGTAAGCTGGCTGCAGCGCGTCGTAGAACCGGCAAGCCAAGTAGCCCGTGGTGCGTTTGCGGTAACTGCCCGGATTAACCAAGCCTCGTGCCCTTACCCAATCGGACGTCGTGTCATTCAAATAGGTTTCGACTTTGCCATACTTTGTATTGAACAGACTAAGTCGTGCACCGTCGACCAGAATTCGAATGGAATACTCGCGTATAGCGGCCAACTCAGGCTGATTGACTAGATTTATACCGAGTCGGTTCTCAAAAGTCTTGTAGTTCCCGATCTTGGTGAGCTGCGTCAGGCCGCGGCCATAGTAAGCACGACCGAATTCATCCGGTTTTGCGTACGCAGGAGGGTTGGTTTTTGTGAATTTTTCGATATATCCGGGTTGCAAAGTGTAATTGGACTCCTTCAGGGCAGTGGATAGTGAAAGTGCGAGCACCTTGGGGTCGCCGCCTCCACTAGTCTCCCAATAATCGAAGATGCCTTCGATCGTGCATCTCGGAACGCCGTTGAGGATCGATCTAACCTTCTTGTAATTGAAGGAGATTTTTTCATGACGTTTTTTCAGCACAGGCTTACCGGATGCGTCCTTTACGGGCTTCCCGCCTGCTTCTTTCAATGGCTGTTCAAAGTCGTACTCGAATATTTCTCGACGTCGGACGATTTCTTCCATCTTTAACCAAAACTTTGCGCGGTCGATCAATCGTGTCGCCGACGGCGCGCCGGGCAGGTACCGACAGGCGTCGGCATCTGGCGCAACCGCGACTGCTGCGACTGCGGAACCTTCGGTTGCATGGCCTATATTTATCGAAATAAAGCTTGCGATTAATGCGCAAGCGATAGCATGTAACTTTTCCATTAGTAATTCCTCGAAGTGGATGAAGGTAAGCCAGAGGACGAGGCGGTAGTGACGATCACGGGTGATTTCTAAGGTAGGGCCAAACATTTAGGTTAAATGGCCACGGAACTCGGTCCCAGTGAGCGAAGCGAACGATTTGAGCGCCTTGTTAGAGGCTGCGCACAAAGTAAACAGCAAGCTATCTTGCATCGCCTAAGTCGTGTTCGGTACTTTCGTATTGCCCTTAGATTTCTCCATTCGCAATGCATTGGTCAATCCTGGATGTACCCCCCCATGCATCAAAGGCTTTGTCTGCAGCTTGTTTAATAATGACATCCGTGTATGGCTTCTCAGCTAGACCGGTGCGGGTACCAAATAGCACCCATAGAATGTTTGGAGCATCGATGCTGACACGCCTCAAGTTCGCTTTCGTCGCAAGGAGATTAGGTTCGCCCGCCAGCATTTTGCTTAAAGCGAATGACCCCTCGCCTACGCGTGGTCCAATATCACCAACGACAAATGTCACAGTTTGTTGTGTGATTCTGTTGTAAGCTACGCCGAATGTTCCAACTTTTATGCCGAGGCTTGTTAGTTTATTGGAGTCAGTTATAGTTGCGTAAGGGATCACTTCGGCATTTAGATAGCGTTGCTGATTTGTAATTTTGTACTTCGAGTCTGCCAGTTTCGTTGGTGATACAAAAAAACCAGAGTCGTCAGGTTGTTCTGTTGGTATTACCCCCTTAACGGTTCGACCGGCAATAGTAGCTTCGTCTGTGCCAACCACGCCGTACCACCGGATAGCTCCGATGTTAGGATCTTTCCATCCTTTTTTTAACGCAGTTCTGTAGAGCTCTATGAAAGCATTGCAGTCATCCGCTCCATGAAATGATGTGCCATTAGGTAGATATGCCTCCCCAGCATTACAGACAGTAGTCATGGCTCCTTTGGACGTCCCCACCTTATGATAGGCAGTCCTCATGCCATCAACGTTTACATGATTTCTCGCCCAGCCGGCGATTGACCCATCGCTGAGCAACGTGCTGTTAAATTCGCCTATCACGTGCTTAGCTCCCGTGCAGTCCTCCTCGGCTAGTACAGTCGATGCGATCAAGCATGCGATAATTATGGCGACTATTTTGCGCATGGCTCACCTCAGCGCGACGAAAAAGACTCTAGGATTAGGAAGAGTAGCTCTGTATGGCGATGTTGAAAGTCCACTCTTGAATATTTTCGTCCTGCACACACTCACATTCCATTGTGCAACATTGTGTTATCGCTGATGCAGAATTAACCTAGATGCCGACTTAACGCTGCTCCATCAGTGATCAGCTCAAAGTCAGAACTGCTAATACTTACGACGCGAAGGCTTGGGTCAGCCAAATTTCAGTAGCTGGGTCAATTGGGCATCAGCGACAAAATTTGGGGATTTACATTGCGCAAAAGCGTAACTTCATGGCTCTCTGGCATATAAAGCCGCTCTGGCGCAGTCTTCAGAAAATTGCGCTTTTTTCGCCGTGTCCACGGATTTGGCCAACTCAATACAGCTGGCTAAAAAACGGCCTCTCGCCAAAGCCTCACTTTCGTGAGCGATACCTTCTGTTAAATTTTGCGCTGCAACGCCAGTGGAAAACATTTTGCCTAATTTATTGTTGAGTGAGCTCGCACTTCCGTTAGTCGTGGCACCGAAACTTCCATACACGGACATCGCGTCGCTGCGCTGCACATATAGCAGCTCTGCTAAATCTTTCTTGGCCATTTCGACATTGTAGGTTGCCTTTCTAAGGAGTTCTTCTGCGCCAATTAACGCGCTTTTTAGCCCGGTTATGTCGTTCGACGGAATTTCTTTGTTCAGGGTGATAAGTGCGTTGTGCCTAGTCAGGTTTGGTGAATTAAATACGCTGCTCGCTACTAGGCTTTGCGCTTGCTCAGTGTCTCCTGCGGAAATATAGGTATTATATTGCTGCGCTGCGGTAAACTCATCATTAGCGGACTTCAAGTTATTCTGGGCGGTCTGCTCACCTAAAATCGCAGCCTTCAGGGCATTGACTCGCGATACTTGAAGATCCCCTGAGGAAGGACCTTGAGCGCCGTCGCTTGAACCGTAAGTGGCGCTAACTATATTTATATGGTCAGCCCCCTCTTTCGATACAGCAATGGGAACATATGCTGCGTCAACATTTTTAAATCCGAGATTCATGGTTACCCCGGTGGACTCCGTCGTAGGGGCAGATATGTCCACGCCAAAAACCTGTTTGGATGTATACATAAGCGGGGCTTGTTGCAGTGGAGAGCATCCTGCAGCAAATAATGATGACGCTAGTATTAAACTTCTCATATCAGTCCTTATTATGCGTCAGGCAAATAGTTGAGGGGTCTATGTTTGCCTTTTTTAAATAGGCGACCACCGCTGCTGATTGGGCCTCACTACGAGTAAAAAATACGACTGAACAGTCGCCATTTGGAATTTGTGCATATATTTGTTGAACATAACCAAGCGATACTCCACCTGGGCTAATAATGAGTCCAAAGCCTGTTACGTCAAAGTAAATTGCACCACCATTAGGCTCTAGCGAGTAAATAGGAAGTCCGATGTAACGGCTGACTTTCACCCCGTCATCATAAATATTTATAACGCTACAGCCGTTCGTGAAAACGGGCGTCATCACAAGGAATAAAAACCGAGCAGTGCTCATCTGATTCATCCTTGTAGGTGGCAGCTTTTGCAGGTGAAGCGACGGTAATAACGAGAAGTAATAGTTGATATCCTAACGATGTCAAGGCGACATCATTGATGCCGTTGCCCGGCAATCGTTGCCCGGGCTAGCAATAAGGTTATGCAGTGGTACTAGCAGCGAGTGACGAGCCGCATCGCTGCACACCATGGTCGTCAGCATCTTCAAACTTCAATGAAAAGTGTAGCCGTCCGAGGAACACACGTCCTGATAACGTCGCGTGTGGCATGGCGTCCATCTAAATTAGGTGGACGCCATCGCCCAAAGCGATTGCATGTCACTTACGATTCTCCACTCCGCCCATGGGATAGGCTCAGTGCTGCCTGCATCCATATCGGCATCACGCAGGCCCGCAGTGCCGTTAACTCCTGATCGTTTAACGCTTCGCAGATCCTGGAAATGACTAGCTCGGACGATCCCTTTCTGCCGAGGTAGTAGAGCGCGGTAAGCGCTAGTCCCACCTTCGTACCAGCATGCTGCAAACGCTCTTTTGAAACATGCCTTAGCCGGATCACAGCATTTCCGACCTTGATTTCTCTCGTATAGCCACTTGTGTAATAAGTTGGCAATACCTGCATTTGAGTGCTGAGCCCGAACCTACGAACCGCCTCCGCACCATGAATCTGGACGACCTCGCCGTTCGCCCTGGTAATGATTCCCATGACAGCTAATGGGCTAGGGTAAACCTGACCGATGTACTCGCTCCACTTGGGACGCATATAGATCCCTCGGGCGACACGTTGCAGCAGGCCTGCTCGGATCATTTGAGATAGAGCTTTACTGACTGCTGATGAAGAACCAGCCGTGGTGAATACGTCGCGATAAAAGGGACGCCCTTTCGTCATACGCTTGATTCGACATGAGATGGTTCTGGCGACAGACAAAATAATCTCCGGGAGGTATTGAAACATGGATCTACCCAGTGACTGCATCGGATGCTTCAGGCCCTAAGCGAATACGTTGCGTCAAACTCTCAAGAGCTTCGTGTAGTTTATTTGCCAAACCTACTAAACAGCATCGTCTCGTATAACCTTCGGCCAGTTTCTACTTCACGATTCTTGTATAACCTACTCTTCAATTGAGGAGCTAAATACGGGAAAAATAAATGGTATCGGTAGGGTAACTGCCTCTTCTTCAAGGCGTCCTGCTAATACGACTTCAGCGCGGCCCGGAAAATGTCGTAACAAAAACTTCGCGTCATGGCGCACCTTCTCGGGGAGCGAGTCGTCTCGAGAAAGCTCGTTCAGAAATTCATGCGTCTGAATCACCGCCCGACTGCGCTCACTAGGGGTAGTCATCATCTTCTCCTGGAGTCACTTAATAGCCGCTACTCGCGCTAGCTCCACGCCGAGTCGTAGGCTCTCTGGATCTGTTTTCTGACTGCGATTTCCACATGTCGCAGCCAGGCATTCTTATGCTCGCGGCTCAGTTTTTTCAGCCGGTTACCACCGAAAATGCAAAGCATGCGTAATTGTAGACCCCCTTCAACAAGGTTGCCCCCTTCACCACGACGTCCCGTAAAGACCAGCAAAGTAGGCATGCGTCGGAACTGTCACCTATGTTCAGATCCACTAACGCTCGCCAGACGACCGGTAGAGTGCCATCCGTCCCAAATCAGCGACAAATGGCCTCTTGAATAGTGATCTCACTGGACAAATCAACAGCTCACAGATACGCTCGTCATCAGATATTACTGGTTCGTTTACATAGACTTAGTAATAATAAAGAATACGAAATGGAGTTCATGTTACATGTTAGCTCTGATAATTTTATCCTGTTAGTTCTTACTGCTTAGGGCAAGGATCGGTTTCATGAGTTGACCACTCTGAATCCAAACGCATCCGCAGGAGTACATAAATGGCTAACGGAAAAATACTTAGACAACTAGTGAAAGCTGGCGCGCTCGGGGATACCGTTGCGTTCCGTCAAGCATCTGAAGCGATTATTGAAGAGGAGCGGCAAAAGCAACATCATCTTCTCGCCAATGATCTTGAGAGAATTCTATATGGCGGTGACATGCATGCGCAGCCATCGTCTAAAAAACCTCAGTTTGAGTTTGATATCCCTGTGGATAAAGAACGCGGACTTCCACTGCTGGACATTAGGCCACCTAAGCGCTCGCTGGATGAGATCATTTTGCCGGAAAGTAGCTCGGTAATGATTGAGGAAATGCTTGAAGAGCATCGCCGGTCCGATGTGCTTCGAAGCTACGGAATGAAGCCCTCAGGGAAAATCATCTTCTTCGGTCCCCCTGGATGCGGCAAGACGCTTGCAGCGGAAGTAATCGCATTCGAGTTGGATCGGCCCTTGGCCATCGTTCGCCTTGACGCGCTCGTATCTTCCTTCCTGGGGGAGACAGCAGCGAACCTTCGAAAGGTCTTCGACTTCATCGCTAAGCACCCCTTAGTCGTTCTGTTCGACGAGTTCGACGCCATAGGTAAGGAGCGGGGAGATAGCGGCGAGCATGGCGAGCTGCGGCGCGTCGTCAATGCGGTACTTCAAATGATGGACGCTTATGACGGTAGCAGTCTGATTTTGGCAGCTACCAATCACGAAAATATCCTCGATTCTGCGATCTGGCGCCGGTTCGATGAAGCGATCGAGTTTCCCTTACCTGATCAGAAGCAGCTAACTTCCCTGCTGCAGCTAAAACTTCGAGGTATTCGCCGACAGTTCGAGCTGGATGATAAAGAGCTTCTGACTGAGTTCGAGGGAAAGAGTGGCGCCGACGTAGAGCGTGTAGTTCGTCGTGCAGCGAAGCGTATGATATTAAGAGGCCAGGAGTTTCTGACGATCAAGGAGCTGCGCAGTGCGCTCGTTCGTGAAGGACTCCGAAGGCATTAATCCCCCAACTCAAGGATGATGGAATTGGCGACCTACAAGCACCTGACTATAGCTCGCGAAAACTTGGACAATCGCCGCCGCGCCAAACAGCCTCCAAAATTTACCAAGCGCGAAGACCTCCGTGGGCACGGGCAAAAGCTGAATGGTTACTTTGCCACTGCCGCAGCCGCCGCAAAGCAGCAAGTTGCATCAGCCGAAGGCTCCCCATTCGTGTTGAAGATCCAGTACGACGGAGCCTTGACCTTCGAAGATCTTCAAAAACATGGATTGGAGTTTGTAAGTCAGGAAAACAAGCAGCTGTGCATTGTATTTGCCACTGAAGAGGGACTAGCCAAATTCCAAGACCACATCAACAAACTGGGCATAGCCGGCCAGAAACTCTCATATGGCCAAATCCTGCAAGCAATCGAAGGCATCGAAAGCTGGTCTGCTGAAGATCGCAAAAGCTGGGCGGTACGTAACATCGGCCTTCCGAAGACACCGACATTCAAGCTAGACATTGAGCTATGGCCGCACCAAGTGGTCCATCATCCTGTACGGATTCGACTATTCACTACTTTCGAAGCGTGGCTTGCGCAGATCGGTGTGAAGAAAATCGACAGCATCAACCTTGATAGCCTTCTCATGTACAGGGTTGAGGTAACGATGGCCCAAGCGGAGCTATTGCTCAATCACCGCGATGTCAGATTAGTCGACCTCATTCCCACGACCGGGATCAGTTTTCCTCAGCTAAATCGAGACATCGCAGCGCTTCCCCTGAATATTCCCTCGCCAAACCGTGATGCCGCACGAGTCTGTATTTTAGATAGCGGTATCAACACAAATCACCCACTTCTCAAGTCCGCTATCGGGGAAAGCCAGTCTTTCGTCGATGAGCAGGATGAGTTCGATGAAGCAGGGCATGGTACAGCCGTGGCCGGCATTGCCCTGTACGGTGACGTCGAAGCTTGTGATCGAAGCAATTTCTGGCAGCCGCAATTCTGGCTATACAATGGAAAGGTGATGCGCAAATGCCCGCACACCAACGATGCGATCTACGACGAACATTCAGTGGAGTCAACGCTCACCAAAGCAGTTGAATATTTCGTAGGCCTTGGATGCAGGATCTTCAACTTGTCCTTAGGAAACTCAAACGCGCCCTACGACGGCGCTCACGTGAGAGGACTTGCCTACATACTCGACGTATTAGCGCGCAAGCATAATGTCCTGTTCGTCGTTTCCACAGGTAATTTCCGCGGCTGTTCTGAACCGCCAATGCCGATTGAAAGCTGGCGGGAGGAGTACCCGGAGTATTTGCTTCACGAACAGAGCGTGATTATAGATCCAGCACCGGCCCTGAACGTCTTGACCGTGGGCAGTGTCTCCCGCCACAACGCGACATACGACAGCCAGAAGTACCCTGAGATCTACCAATTATCGCCAGCATCCGAACACCAACCATCCCCA
This sequence comes from Pseudomonas sp. LBUM1669, assembly GCF_059695705.1. Taxonomy (NCBI): domain Bacteria; kingdom Pseudomonadati; phylum Pseudomonadota; class Gammaproteobacteria; order Pseudomonadales; family Pseudomonadaceae; genus Pseudomonas; species Pseudomonas sp. LBUM1669. The sequence goes on from NZ_CP166784.1 coordinate 6,410,745, forward strand.
TTCACTCGCCACGGCCCGTCAGTGAAGGGTGCCCTGAAACCTGAGCTAATCGCACCAGGTGGCAACTTGGCCAGCCCTATGCGCCAAGCTGCGAACCAGTGGAAAGCCGATATGCGAGGGTTAGGGGTTCTGACTCTAAACCATCAATTCCAAGGCAATACTATTTTCAAGGAGATCAGCGGTACCAGCTTCTCCGCTCCCTACGTTACGCACCTAGCAGGCAGGTTGCTAAACGAGTACCCCGATGCGTCGGCGAACCTGCTAAGGGCGATGTTGGTTAACCACGCTTATCTGCCAGAGGAAGTTGACTCGACATTCCCTGATGAACTGAAGGCAGCCTACAAGGCAAATAAGGCCACCTGGCAACGAGACATGCCCCGAGACGTTGGAGGGTATGGCCAAGTCAGTGAAAGCGATCTGTTCAGGTCTTCAGATCACTGCGTTGTGCTTGTATGTGAGGAGACAATCGAGAAGGATTCCTGCCAATTCTATGAGCTTCCCCTGCCAGCCTCCTACCTACGGAAAGCCAGGGGCACCCGCGAGCTGAGCATCAGCTTGGCGTATTCACCCGCAGTTCGCACAACGCGCATGGAATACCTTGCTACTCAAATTAGCTATCGGCTGGTCAAAGGAGACTCCCTTGAAACTGTGCAGAAATCCTTTAATCGCGAAAAGCAGAAAGAGGCAGACGCACGTAACGACGACGCTACACCCAACCGAGAAATTTCTGCGCAGTTACGAAGCCGAGGCACGGTGCAATCTTCTCGGTGGACCTTTAAGCAACGGTCCCCGAACGAGAAATGGTTTGTGGTGGTAACACGCCAAGATCGCGATTGGAATCACCCTGATGTAGCAGATAAGGAGCCCTACTCCCTTGTTGTGACGGTGGCTGACCGTGACAACGAGAATGCTCAACTCTACGTGGAAATCCAGGCGGCTATCGCGCTACAGGTCCAAGCTCGGGAACAGGAGCGAGTCCGGCAGCAAATACAAGGACGTGCTGTCCTGTAGAGATCTTGACCGACAACCTCCAGGCCAACGATGCGTTTAAAGCTTTCGTGATTCGATCCAGATCGTTTGACTGCTGCGGCTGAGCAGTGCGGGAAATGGTCAACTAAAGGAGGGTTGATTGGCATAGGTGGCACAGAGAGTATAAACAATCAGATAGCCATCACCTCAGGAGGTCGCGATGCCGCTGCAAACAAGGAATGTATTCATAGATACAGAGTTTTTCGTGAAGGCTGGTTTGGACTTTTCTTCCAAGACCTTGGAGTCATTCAAAGATATTTGTAATGATGGTGAGCTAAATCACATCACCAGCACGATAGTAGTCCGAGAAGTAAAACGTAAAATTGGGGAGCACATCGGAGATGCTATAAACGGAGTGAATTCATTTCGCCGCAAAGCGAAAATCTTAACAAACTCAAATGATGACGTAATAAAAAATCTATTCGTACCATTCGATCAAAAAGAAATCGAAAAGCACGCAATTCAAGTTTTCGATGACTTTCTCGATGAGTCGAACACTACAATAGTTGACTTGAGTAATGTTAATGGAAATGAAATTGTCGAGATGTATTTCGATCAAACACCGCCGTTTCAAGGCGGAAAGAAAAAAAATGAATTTCCTGACGCATTTACCCTTTTGGCTGTTCGTGGCGCTTTAAAGGGTCGAGAAGAAATCTATGTTGTTTCCGAAGACAAAGATCTAATTACATTTTGTGACGAGAATCCTCGCTTTATTCAAATTGAGAGTTTGAGTAAGCTTCTTGACCTCTACAATGCTCATGATGAAGATCGTTCAAAATTCATCAAAGACTATATCGACGAGCATGAAGAGGAAATCAAACTCAGCATCAAATCGCAGATAGAGAAAGCGGATGCCTACAACTCATCGACTTGGGAAGATGCAGAAGTAGAAGAATTCTCAATACTGGATGTACGAGATTTTGAGCCATCGATCATCCACATTGATGACGAGAACTGCCAGATAATTTGCGACGTTGAAGTTCGCTACAGCGTCAAGGTGACTGGCCCAGACTATGCAAATGGTCGATATGACAGAGAGGATGATGTCATATACACCTTTGAAGATACGACACAGGAAGAAGAAGGAACGCTAGAATTTACGGTGGAGATCGACTTGTCGTATGAGGTCGATGATGGGGAATTTACAATCCAAGACATGAATATAAGCGTTCAAGGTCTGTCGGGCGGTATTGAATTTTCGGTCGAAGAAACCCCTTACGAAGACTACCGATAATCATAGCTGCTAATGGCGTTAGATTTAAATGGCCGGAATCGGCCATTTAATGGTAGATATTTTTTCAAACCTAATATTAGATATCGGCGCCCTTCAAGAAGACAATCTTTTGGGATGTGCCTACAGCATCGGCAGCTTTTCCAATGAGCTCATGATGCAAACCCTAGATGCCAGTGAGGCCTACCGTATGGATAGCAGCTTCACATATGCACGAGTCCGTGGGTAACGATCCCTTCGCTCCAAGCTCTGGGCGAGGCGAGGCATCAAGGCAAAAATCTGCGATTGCTTGAGATGCATATCATGATCCGCTCCATACGCCCGAATTAGCTCCACTCTCAGCTCGCGTAGAAGGCTATCGTCTCGGCTCCCCCAATCGACTCGCGCAGGGCGGCTTCTACAAGGCTTGGACATCTGAACGGTCTGCACGTCCAGCCACTTTCTGTCATTGCGATACAGCCAAGCGTACAACGACGGGCATTTTTTTCGAAGCTCAGTAAGAGAGAGCGACGGGAACCGCTGCCGGAGGTCGGACCATCGTGAACGATGAAGAGCTTGGCTGAGATCAATTTGCCGAGATAACCAAGACGCTTGAACACCACGTTCGGATCGAAGCAGCTTGTTTACCGTTGAGATGGTGATCTGGAACTCATCACAAATCACCCGCTTTGCTACCCCCTCGGCAAGACGCCTGAGCAAAACAGCCCTGAGTCGAGGTTTCAACCGCTTCGGTCTCGGAGGCCCTCTAGTAATATCAATCGGCACGAGGTCCCTAGGCTGTTGGATGATGTCATTGGACTGGCCCCTATCAAACCGGACACCTATACCCCGTTAAATTGATGCCGCTGCCAAGCGCCTAAATTCCCGTGGTGAACGGTATTTCAGCGCGCTGTGCGGATGCTCCTCGTTGTAATGCTCAAAGGCAATCGTCAGGTTGCGTAGTGCCGTTTCCCGGTCAGGTTTGGGCATGTGCGCGACGTAGTCGCGCTTGATCGTTTTGACGAAGCTCTCGGCCATGCCGTTGCTCTGCGGGCTGCGCACTGGTGTCGTCACCGGCTGCAAGCCGATCTGTCGGGCAAACTGGCGTGTCTGTTCAGCGATGTAGGCCGAGCCGTTATCGCTTAACCATTGCACCGGGGTGGCAGGCGGTTCTTCACCGAAGCGTGTTTCCACCGCTTCCAGCATCAGATCGCGGATATCGTCGCCGCTGTACCCGGTCGGGCTGGCCACCCAGCCGATGGCTTCGCGGTCGCAGCAGTCCAGGGCAAAGGTCACGCTCAGCTTGTCGCCGTCTTCACAGCGAAACTCAAACCCGTCTGAGCACCAGCGGGTATCGCTGGAGGCAACAGCGATCCTGCCTTCATGGCGGCGTGCCACGCCGGGTTGTTTAATCCGTCGTTCCAGCAGTAACTGATGATCGCGCATCACGCGATAGACCCGTTTGACGTTGATCGGCGCCTGACTCTGTTGTTCACGCCGACGACGGAGCAAGCCCCACACACGACGGTAGCCATAGCTGGGCAACTCACTGACTTCAGACTGAATCTCTTTGACCAACGCGGCATCGTCCAGCACGCAGCGACGCCTGCCAGGTACCGTTTTAGGATTGAGTCGAGCTGTTAACTGCGAGCGCGCTACACCGAGACTTTCACTGATCAGCTTCACAGGTCGTCCCCCGGCAACAAGGGTGAGTGCGCAATCCATTTTCGCGACCGAGCAATCTCCACGGCTTCCTGAAGGATCTCGACTTGCATGGTTTTCTTGCCCAGCATCCGTTGTAACTCACGGATCTGTTTGAGTGCGTCGGCCAACTCAGATGCCGGCACTACGGTCTCTCCGGCACTGACCGCCGAGAGGCTGCCATTCTGATAAAGCTTGCGCCATTGAAAGAGCTGGTTGGCATTCACGCCATGGCGCCGGGCCACGACCGAAACACTTTGTCCTGGTTGCAGACTCTCGCGAACCATCGCCAGCTTTTGCTCTGGGCTCCAACGGCGACGCCGTTCCTGGCCCAGCAACTCCCCACCCTTATCACTACTATTAGTCATATACATAACCGTTTGCCTATCCCTTATCTTAAGGGGGAAACGGTGTCCTGTCTTTCAGGGGGCTCGTCCAGTCATCTCGCAGGACCGGCGTTGCTAGCTGTCTGGAGCTTACCTCGTAGCACTGTACAAAAGACTCCAGATCACCGAAAAGCCAGGTGAGCATCACCAAGTGCTTCAGTGGGTGAACGTGCTGGCGCGGAGAACGCGTCATCTGAGCGATAAAACTGCCGGCAGCTTCCACAGTTGCCGGCAATCCTCCGTACGGATGAAATCTCCGCAGGGGAAGCAAATGAGCCAACAGGCTCTGGGGCGCTCCGCCCTTAGGAAGCCACTGCCGGTAGACGTGAGCGACTACCAGCGAATCGAACTGCTGATTCAGTCCAAAACCGGCCAAGTCGCGACAAGCATCGGACATCGAAGCGAGTCTCTCCTGTTCCTCATTCTTCAATGCTCCATAACTCATGTCGCTTAAAGTGGTCTCCTCAGGCAATGTCCAATTGAAACGGCCGCACCACCGCCGGTTTCGTGTGCACTCACTGAGCACTTCCCTGTGCGTCGAGCAGATCACTACGCCAGGATACTGGTGGTCGAGATGCCAGTACGAAACGCCACATAGCTCGATATCTCGCCTCATGCACGACTGGCAAGCCCTCAGGGGATGGTCTGCACCAAAACCTCCGCATACCAGACCGAGCTGATATTTCAGCGCCCCCATTACTGGGCTTCTCAATCGGGTCAATGCGTCATTGACCGCTACCTGAGACTGAAAGGGACCGAAGAAGGGAAAAATCGTGTGCTTCTCGATGATCTGCCTAGCATCGCCCCACCTGCTACCACTGTTCTGTTCGAAGGCATCCATCCCGCAGGGTAGGTCGTGTTTGATGCATCGCTCAGACAGACCAAACAGCTGCGTCGCAGTAGCACCGGGACGGAGGTTTCCTGAGAGTAGATGTAGGCGACTGCAAAGGCTGAAAAAGGTCTCACCTCTCAGCCATTCAATATTTGCCTCCAGGTAAGCAGTGTGCATGCGGGCTGCTATCCAATCCGGGTGACCCTTTCAGCGTGGGTCAATTTTTCTGTGGATAACTTATTATAGTCAGAGAACAGCTGTGGATAGTTTTATTCGAATTAACTCGCGGCCCTTTTATACTATAAGGAAATCTATATGTGGATAACTTCCCCCTCATCCAGAGAGGGAATTGAGACCTTTTGCACACATTTATAAAGCGCTGCCGCTCTACATCAACATGGTAATGATGCCGTGTCAGGGGGTGCCTTTTTTCTGCGATTTTTTCCAGTTGTCAATCCACGTTTCATAGAGTTACCATGCGAGGTAACGCTATAGACATAACTGCGAATTGATCTAAAAAACGCGTTCTAGCGGCGTATGCTTAAACCCCAATTTTGTTAAGGGTTCGGCTAACACTAAGTTGCGCTACTGGATGAATATAGCCAATAAAAGAATATATATTAATTAGGTAAGAACGTAATGATTAATTCTGGGTAAATTATCGGGAGCCAGAATAGACAAGGGCCTAAGTTTTACCTTAGGCCCCTGTGTCAAGATTGGACCCCTGACACGATCATTGTCTATCCGCATACGCGGAGCGTCAAGCTCTGCGGGTTCCCCTCATCCCTAAAAAAGCGAAATCCGTGTGCCGAAAGGCAGCGCGGCGTATGCGTATGATTGTTGTACGCATTTACTAAGTTAGGCCACCTGCTGCGGGTCTAACCAAGTGGCATGGGTATGGATAACAATGATTTCTCAAAAAACTCTCACTCGAATTAGAGATCGCCAGGGTAGCTTCCGCTGGGGTGATGACTACCTACCCGCGATATTCGCCGTACCTGGCGAGGCACCTAAAGGCTCACGGGTTTGCCGGCTCAACAGCCGGAAGCTTGAGCGTGCGCTTCACCTGCTCTCCATTCCTGAACGAGTATTTACCCAACTGGCCCTGTTCCATCCGGCTGTCTTCGATATACACGAGCAGAAGCTGCTTCACCCGCAGGCGCACGTCCACCCGCTGCATGGTCACCCACTAGTACAAGGAACCAATCTCAAACCGCTAGCAGGTACGCTAGCCATCGCAAGTCAGATCGGTATGGACCACGCAAAGGTGGTAGTCGAAACCTCAAGCGGCGAGCGCAAGTGGGCAGCGTACCCCTACCTCGGAGACTTGCTGCTCTATCTCAATGCTCCAGGCGCTGCTCCGTATGCAGTTAACTGGAACATCAAGTTATCAAAATACGACTTCATGGAAAAACGACGGTCTTCTTTGAAATCGCTCGCGACTAGGCGGAAAGATCGTGAACTTGCTGACCTGCGGCTCCGCTTAGAGGAAGAATATTATTTAAGCGCGGGAATCAGAACAGTAAATTTATCACTTGATGAGATTGATCCGATTGTAATGGCAAATTTGGATCAAATTTTTGGTGCGCACGACCGTCCACTGGATTTAAATCCTCAGTTGCTGGAGGACTTCAGTCAGCAATTAGATGAGGATTTCATCTGCGGTCGTCCCCTTGCGCCAGTTGCTATAGCGTTTGGAAAAAAATGGGGTAACCGGGATCAATTTATCACACGCATCTATCAAGATATTTGGGATCGAAATCTAGCTGTCGATTTATTTAAATACATTCAGATCGATCAACCGCTTGAGCATGCACGGTGCGATGTGATTGAGCATTACCGATCATTCTTCTCGGAAACTGCTCAATGATGACAGGATCTCGACTAATCGCACCTGAAGGCTGCGGTGAACTTGTCAATGGAGTGGCCTATCACTTTCTCATAAACGATGGGGGGAGCAACAGAGTCCGGTTGGTCGAGTTCGACGAGCGTGGAACTCGTGCCACCCTCATTACTATGTCAAGGCTGCGCTTCGAAGCCGCGCTCGAAGCCGGAGAGCTCGTTGAGATGGACATGCACGCCAATCCACCATGGCTCGACGAATCTGCGGGCATTGAAAGCTCTTGGCGAGAGAGCCGCCGTGTCGATCCAAAGGAGCGATACGAGGATAAGGTTAACCGCCGCTTGCTTGCCATAACTGAGCTGGTTCCTAGGGCAGCGGAAATTCTGGCCTCCGACAATCCCGAAGCGATCATCAACGCACACGCGAAAAACTATGAGCCTAAGCAGCATCCGGGGAGGCTACGGTTGTGGTTTTTCAGCTTCTTAGTGTTTGGCAAATCGAAATGGGCGCTCATGCCCAGCTTGCATAGGATCGGCACCTGGGACAGAAGTGAGAAGACAACAAAGAAGCTTGGCCGCCCTTCTCGCTTTGGAGGAAATAGCGGGTTTCCCATCACACCCGAAATGAAAGAAAAAATTCTAAAAGGATTTCTGGAGTTTAAGCGGGCCGACAAGACCCAAGATGACATTTATGGAGCTGCTCTCCGAAAAACTTTCGGGTGCCGAGTTCGTGAAGGTGTGAGGGGCCGAGAGTTCTTTCATCCTAAGGGTGAGCCTTTTCCTAGCCCAAATCAATTTTGGGATTGGGTCAAAAAACAAACCGATCCCGCATCGCTTACCCGAGATTTGAAAGGACCGAGCGCGGCCCGTGCAGCGTCAGGCGACAAGGGAAGCTTTTCAGCGCAACTATGCAATTTAAATCAGCTGGTCGAGTATGACGGTTTTTATCCGAGCGAGAAGATCTCTGGAATTATTGAAGGTGCTGCTCTAGACGCTTTTTGCGTGGTAAGAGCGGTATGTGCTGTATCTGGGGCCGTCGTTGGTATTGGATTCGCTAAAGGCCGTGAAAGCATGGAAGCATATCGAATGGCCTTATTTTGCGCAGCAGTCGATAAGGTCAAATACTGTGAATTATTTGGCATTACGATTAAACCCGATCAGTGGCCAAGTATTGGACTGTCCAGCAAGCTGGTCTTCGACAGAGGTCCAGCTGCACATATGAAGGCCGAGGAAGCCATCGAATGGCTAAGCCGCGTTGAATTGACCCCGACACATTCTGGACAATCCAAAGCGACGGTAGAGTCATCTCATCCTAGGGATAAGCAAACTAAGGATCAAGCGTCCTACATTCATAGCGGACTCAATCTAGTGGAGATGGCACGCCGGGAAGTCCGTAGAGCAATAAAAGATAACGAGACCTCCGATCGCAGTTCCTATATGACAGAAGAAATGTGGCTTGAAGAATTCGCGCCGACTCCATTAAATATTTGGACGTATTTAGACGAACGAGGGCGTAATAGCGGGAGTCTGATGCCCTTCAAGCAGGCGGTCAGAGAGTTTTTAACTCCACTTCCAGCGGTAATACGTAGTGACGGCGTTTACTTCTATGGGCGCAAATACAATTCAACGTCATTAATTGACACTGGAGTATTTGATAGGATAGCGCGGAGCGGAGTGATTCGCGTGAAGGCCTACAGTATCACCATGTGCGTGCGTCATATATGGATCGAGATTGAAGGTGAATTAATCGAACTCAGCTTCGTCTACACCGCAAGCATAAAACCGGGAAGCGCCGATATTTCGCTAGAAGATCTCCAAGTAATACATGAAGCTCGCCTTCGTGCGCAAGCAAAGCGACGCCACGAGAAGGTAGCTATTGATCAACAGCATAAGACAACCTTCGAAGAGGAAACCAGTAAAGAGTGGGACGTGGGCGTTAAGAAACTGGGGCGCGCCGTTAAGGACTCTGTTGCCCAACGTGACTTGGAAGACCAAAAGCGCCTGATGGGAATAAAGTCATGATTAGCCTTATGACATCTCGCTTCAATGGTTTGACGAATATGGATTATCTTCGCGAGAAGATTACAATCCGACCAGAACCTGTTAGCGAACTAGACAGCATTGAACCTAATTTGGCAGCAGAACTGTTTGGCGGCGTACTAAAGGAAATTTTCGTTCCCAATAAATTTACCCTTGAATTCATTGCAGAGGTGGTGGGCAGAGCAGCCGCTCACTCAGCCAAGAACTTTGACACAGAAAGAAGTTATGTCAATAGAATGTACTACCCACAGTCTGGTGAGGTATTTCCCATCTGTCTAACCGGCTTAGCAGGCGTAGGAAAAACTGAAACTATCAATGCGTTGCGACGCGTCATGCCCGGCCCAGTTGAAATAGAAGTTGGTCATTATCAGCAGCCGCATGCCGTTTACTCTCACTGGTACGCTAGCGCTCGCGGCAAAGCGTCTGGTAAGCAACTTCTAATGAATTTCCTGGGCCATGAGGGCTCGACACGAGAAAACGTTGCAATCCTGCTACACAGATGCCAACAGCGCGCTAATCAGAACGGTATATCGCTGGCAGTACTGGAAGAAATGCAGCACGTGAATACCGGACAAGGTGCCGCCAAGGTAACGGATCTACTCCTAACTATGTCTGGCCTGAATATACCAATGGTTTTCGTATCGAATTATAGTCTGATCCATAAACTTCTTAGACGTAACAGCGAAGATAGACAGCGCCTCTTATCAGAGCCAAGAGTGATGCTTCCAGATGAACCAGACTCCAAGCCTTGGTCCGATTACATAAGCGAATGCATAGCTGCCAGCAACGGGCGAATTCGTGCTAACGTCGAGGACTTGGCAAAAGAAGTCTATCGCGGCAGTTTTGGAATCAAACGGCTCGCAGTGCAGCTTTTAAAGCTTTCTTACTTAGAAGCTCGGAACTCAAACCGCATGTGGATAGGTCTTGAAGATGTGCACCGAGCTTACATTTCAAGCTCCTACTTTTCTCATCGAGATGACGTGGAGGAACTGGAGCGCCAAGCTATTCAGAAAAATAAGGCCAGTCGCCTAGATCTACGCTGCCCATTCGGTATACCAATTCGATCCAATGTAATTCAGTTTGCTAGGAAAGATCGTGACAACCGTGCGGCTCAAGCTGTATTCGAGGGCGCACTGACCGCGACTGAGCGGGAAACACACAAAAATCTTAAGCTTGGCTCAGACGCAAGCCCCCCAAGCACTAAACGTCCTAAGCGTACCAGCATTGAAAAGCCAACGGACGAGAGTTTATTGGATGCATTCAATGAAATCTTTGATCCAAAGGTCGATTAAGATTAAAAATTCAATGGCTTATATTCACGTACTACGTGCATCGAATCATCCGTGCATTTCACTAAGCCACCTCTTTGACGAATATCATCCACCAACGACCCGAAGCTCCCATACATGGTTGCTACGACTTGTATCAATTGTTGGCTATAACGGTGATCTGGCCTGTAATCTGAATCAATTCTCGGAATAGAGAACCTGAAGAACTCTAGGCGAGCCTCAACTGCTTCCAATTCTTCTTCTGAAATTTCTTCACTAGATGCCATGTCTGTGGCCTTTTCTTTAAGGTGTTGAATTAGTTCATCACGTAAAAGATAAAATCTTGATTGCCCTATTTCTTCGTATATCTTTGAATAGGTTTGCTCGCTGGCATCGCTATTTATTGTCTCACGGAATTCATAGACGTGACGCCCTTTACATCCTTTCCATAAAAGGGAATAGCCATATCCATGGTCGTGTACTTCAATGCTCTTTTTACAAACTGGGCATTTTCTTAGTAAAACGACATTATGCTTGGCGCACACATTCACGTAGCGATGATCTCTCCTCCAGTACGCAAATCCTATCGATTCAATATCTTCTTTGACGCACGCAATGCAGAAGGCAGGTCGTATATCTTCGGTTTCAAACCTTGTTGTACTCGATAGATACGTGCTTCCTGAATAACCTACTTGGAAAGCTTGTCTGAAAGTTGCAAGTTGAGGGTAGCTGGTATGGTCGTGCAGGAGACGATTAAAACCGTAACAGTTGTCGCTGCCTATAGCCCCAGCGATTACGCGGATTGCTGATGCCCTCATGTAGAAGCGCGAGATTTTCATGAGAGGGATTGCAGATGGGGCTTGCGAATTCAGATAGATATGCCGCTCCAAAAAGGAGCGCAAGGACTCGTTGGGCAGAATGGTCAGAAGCAAGGGCGAGCGTCTCGGAATTCTGCAAAGCAGGGATGGCCAGAAGCAATGACGTCGTTTGGAGCCCCGAGAGACTCCAAAACGAGACAGTTTTTAATACCTAGAGACAGTTTTTAATCCTGAAGACCAATAGTTTGATCACCTGTGGATAACTTATTCCACCGTCACCGACTTAGCCAGATTCCGCGGCTGGTCAACGTCCGTGCCTTTCAACACCGCCACGTAATACGACAGCAACTGCAGCGGGATGGTGTAGAGGATCGGCGACAGGATGTCGTGGATGTGCGGCATGTGGACAACGTGGGTGCCTTCGCCGTTGGTCATGCCGGCTTTTTCGTCTGCGAAGACAACCAGCTGGCCGCCACGGGCGCGGACTTCCTGGAGGTTGGACTTCAGCTTCTCCAGCAGTTCGTTGTTCGGCGCCACGGTGACCACGGGCATGTCGTTATCCACAAGCGCCAAGGGGCCATGCTTCAGTTCGCCGGCCGGGTAGGCTTCGGCGTGGATGTAGGAGATTTCCTTGAGTTTCAGGGCACCTTCCATTGCCACTGGGAACTGCGCGCCGCGACCGAGGAACAGGGTGTGGTTCTTCTCGGCGAACAGCTCGGCGATTTTCTCCACGGTGCTGTCCATGGCCAAGGCTTCGCCCAGACGGGTTGGCAGACGACGCAGTTCTTCAACCAGGGTGGCTTCGACGCCTTTGGCCAAGGTACCGCGAACTTGACCCAGGGACAGGGTCAGCAACAGTAGGCCGACCAATTGCGTGGTGAACGCTTTGGTCGAGGCCACGCCGATTTCGCGACCGGCCTGGGTCAACAGGGTCAGGTCGGATTCACGCACCAGCGAGCTGATGCCAACGTTGCAGATCGCCAGGCTGGCGAGGAAACCCAGTTCCTTGGCGTTGCGCAGGGCGGCCAGGGTGTCGGCGGTTTCGCCGGACTGGGAGATGGTGACGAACAGGGTGTTCGGCTGCACCACGACTTTGCGGTAGCGGAATTCGCTGGCGACTTCGACCTGGCACGGGATACCGGCCAGTTCTTCGAGCCAGTAACGGGCAACCATGCCGGCGTGGTAGCTGGTGCCGCAGGCGACGATCTGTACGTTGCGCACTTTGGCGAACAGCTCGGCAGCCTGTGGACCGAAAGCCTGCACCAGGACACCGTTCGGGCTCAGACGACCTTCGAGGGTGCGTTGAACCACGGACGGTTGCTCATGGATTTCCTTGAGCATGAAGTGGCGGAATTCACCCTTGTCGGCCGCTTCGGCGCCGTCGCGGTACTGCACGGTTTCACGCTCGACGGCTTGGCCGTTCACGTCCCAGATGTGCACGCTGTCACGGCGAATTTCGGCGATATCGCCTTCTTCCAGGTACATGAAACGGTCGGTGACCTGACGCAGGGCCAACTGGTCGGAAGCGAGGAAGTTTTCACCCAGGCCCAGACCGATCACCAACGGGCTGCCGCTACGCGCTGCCACCAGACGATCCGGCTGATCGGCACTGATAACGGCCAGACCATAAGCACCGTGCAACTCTTTAACGGTGGCTTTGAGGGCCACGGTCAGATCGCACAGATCTTTGAGTTTGTGGTTCAGCAGGTGGGCGATGACTTCGGTGTCGGTGTCCGAGGTGAACACGTAACCCAGAGCTTTCAGCTGTTCACGCAGGGCTTCGTGGTTCTCGATGATGCCGTTGTGCACCACGGCCAGATCGCCGGAGAAATGCGGGTGCGCGTTGCGCTCGCACGGCGCACCGTGAGTGGCCCAACGGGTGTGGGCGATGCCCAAGCGACCGACCAGCGGTTCCGCTTCAAGGGCGATTTCCAGCTCGCTGACCTTGCCCGGACGACGCATGCGCTCGAGCTTTTCGTCGTTGGTGAAAACCGCCACACCGGCGCTGTCGTAGCCACGGTATTCCAGGCGCTTGAGGCCTTCGAGCAGGATGGCGGTGATGTTACGTTCTGCGACTGCGCCGACAATTCCACACATGCTATTTCTCCTGACTGACAGCCGCGCAAATCAAATTGATGCCGCGGGCCTGAATCTGATCGCGTGCCGCTAGTGGCAGGCGTTCATCGGTAATGAGGGTATGGACGCTGCTCCAGGGCAGCTCCAGGTTGGGAATCTTGCGGCCGATCTTGTCGGCCTCCACCATCACGATCACTTCACGGGCGACGTCAGCCATGACCCGGCTCAGCCCCAGTAATTCGTTGAAGGTGGTGGTACCGCGAACCAGGTCGATGCCATCGGCACCGATGAACAACTGGTCAAAGTCGTAAGAGCGTAGTACCTGCTCGGCGACCTGGCCTTGGAAGGACTCGGAATGCGGGTCCCAGGTGCCACCGGTCATCAACAGCACCGGTTCGTGTTCGAGTTCGCTTAACGCATTGGCCACGTGCAGGGAGTTGGTCATCACTACAAGGCCCGGCTGCTGGCCGAGTTCCGGGATCATCGCGGCAGTGGTGCTGCCGCTGTCGATGATGATCCGCGCATGTTCGCGAATCCGCGTAACAGCTGCGCGGGCGATGGCTTGCTTGTATTTGGAAACCGGTTGGCCGATGTCGGCGACCAGCTCCTGTGGCATGGTGATCGCTCCGCCATAACGGCGCAGCAGCAGACCATTACTTTCAAGCGCGGCCAAATCCTTGCGAACCGTAACTTCCGAAGTTTCGAAGCGCTTGGCCAGCTCATCCACACTGACTTCGCCCTGTTCATTGAGCAAGGCGAGAATGTTGTGGCGGCGTTGGGGTGTATTGCGTTTCGACATGAGCTGACAAGTTTCGATTCGAAAGATAACGGAAGCAATCAAAACCTATCGGCGAAACTTCGTCAAGCCGGTGCACGAAAAAAATTCTGTGGATAACCCATTCGCGAGCAAGCCCGCTCCCACATTAGATCGTTTGTGAACACTGCCTTTGTGTTCGACATAGACCCAGTGTGGGAGCGGGCTTGCTCGCGAATACGATAAATCAGGCTGTGAATATCTCAAACCTGATCAAATCATTGGGGATAACTCAGCTCTTTTTAAGCTTCACCGGCCGTTTCCAGCCATCAATGTTCTTCTGACGTGCCCGACCCACCGCCAACTGTGCGTTATCCACATTCTGGGTAATGGTCGAACCGGCCGCTGTGGTCGCACCAGAAGAGATATCCACAGGCGCCACCAACGAGTTGTTGGAACCGATGAACACATCTTCACCCAATACAGTTTTCCACTTGTTGGCGCCGTCGTAGTTGCAAGTGATAGTGCCCGCGCCAATGTTGGTGCGCGCGCCAATCTCGGCATCACCCAGGTAAGCCAGGTGACCGGCCTTGGCGCCTTCGCCCATGTGGGCGTTTTTCAGCTCGACAAAGTTACCCACATGCGCGCGAGCCTCAAGCACCGTCCCCGGACGCAGCCGTGCGAATGGACCGGCATCGCTGCCTTCGCCCAGAATCGCGCCTTCGATATGGCTGTTGGCCTTGATCACCACGCCTTTGCGCAAGGTGCTGTCCTTGATCACACAGTTCGGGCCAATCACCACGTCATCTTCAATGACGACCTTGCCTTCGAGGATCACGTTGATATCGATCAGCACGTCGCGGCCGACGGTGACTTCACCGCGTACATCGAAACGCGCCGGGTCACGCAGGGTCACGCCTTGAGCCATCAAGCGGCGACCGGCGCGCATTTGATAGTGACGCTCGAGTTCGGCGAGCTGCTTGCGATCGTTGGCGCCCTGCACTTCCATGGCTTCATGGGGTTGCTCGGTGGCCACCACCAGACCATCGCTGACCGCCATCGCGATCACGTCCGTCAGGTAGTACTCGCCCTGGGCATTGTTGTTGGAGAGACGGCTCATCCAGCCGCCGAGTTGCGCGAAAGGCAGCGCCAGAATGCCGGTGTTGCCTTCAGTGATTGCGCGCTCGGACTCATTGGCGTCTTTCTGCTCGACGATGGCCGTGACCTTGCCGGCGGCATCGCGGACGATTCGGCCGTAACCGGCCGGGTCATCCAGCTCGACGGTGAGCAAGCCCAATTGCTGCGGTGCCACTTTCTTGAGCAGACGTTGCAGGGTTTCTACCTCAATCAACGGCACGTCACCGTACAGGATCAGTACGGTGTCGGACTCGATGAACGGCACGGCCTGAGCCACCGCATGACCGGTACCCAGCTGTTTGTCCTGCAAGACGAAATTCAGATCGTCCGCCGCCAGACGCTCGCGCACCGCTTCGGCGCCATGGCCAATCACCACGTGGATGCGCTGTGGATCAAGTTGCCGGGCGCTGTGGATAACATGGCCAAGCATCGAGTTGCCGGCAATCGGGTGCAGAACTTTCGGCAACGCCGAACGCATGCGAGTGCCTTGACCGGCAGCGAGGATAACGATTTCAAGAGACATGACTGGCTACCAATCCTGGGTGGTCAGCGGCTGCGACCAGGTTATGAAAATCGGAAAAGAAAAAAGGGTAGCCGAGGCTACCCTTTTTAATCAATCTCGCAACAAGCAATGGCCTATTAGTGGCCAAACTTCTTGCGGATCTGCTGGACGGTGCGCAGCTGAGCTGCGGCCTCGGCCAGACGTGCGGCAGCAGAACCGTAATCGAATTCCGCGCCCCGCTCATGCAAGGCCTTCTCGGCAGCCTTAACGGCTTCCTGAGCGGAGGCTTCATCCAGGTCGGCAGCACGTTGCACGGTGTCGGCAAGAACCTTGACCATGTTCGGCTGAACCTCGAGGAAACCACCGGAGATGTAATACACCTCCTCTTCCCCGCCCTGCTTGATCAGGCGGATCGGGCCCGGCTTGAGATTAGTGATCAGCGGCGCGTGACCCAGGGCGATACCAAGATCACCCAGTGCACCGTGCGCAACCACCATCTCGACCAGACCGGAAAAGATTTGCCCTTCCGCGCTGACGATATCGCAATGGACTGTCATAGCCATCTGATTGCCTCAACCTAAATTAGCGCCCGTTGCCGGGCGCCGGGATTACAGTTTCTTGGCTTTCTCGATCGCTTCTTCGATGCCGCCGACCATGTAGAACGCTTGTTCTGGCAGGTGGTCGTAGTCACCGTTGAGGATGCCTTTGAAGCCAGCAATGGTGTCTTTCAGGGAAACGTATTTACCCGAGGCACCGGTGAAGACTTCAGCCACGAAGAACGGCTGCGACAAGAAACGCTGGATCTTACGAGCACGGTTTACCAACTGCTTGTCGGCTTCCGACAGCTCGTCCATACCCAGGATCGCAATGATGTCCTTCAGTTCTTTGTAACGTTGCAGAACATACTGTACGCCGCGAGCGGTGTCGTAGTGGTCCTGGCCGATTACGTTCGGGTCCAGCTGGCGCGAAGTCGAGTCGAGTGGATCGACCGCTGGGTAGATACCCAGGGAAGCGATGTCACGGGACAGTACGACGGTGGCGTCCAAGTGGGCGAAGGTGGTCGCTGGCGACGGGTCAGTCAAGTCATCCGCCGGTACGTATACCGCCTGGATCGAGGTGATCGAACCGTTCTTGGTCGAAGTGATACGCTCTTGCAGAGTACCCATCTCTTCGGCCAGGGTCGGCTGGTAACCTACTGCGGAAGGCATACGGCCCAGCAGTGCGGATACTTCAGTACCGGCCAGGGTGTAACGATAGATGTTGTCGACGAACAGCAGAACGTCGTTACCTTCGTCACGGAACTTCTCGGCCATGGTCAGGCCAGTCAGTGCTACGCGCAGACGGTTACCCGGCGGCTCGTTCATCTGACCGTAAACCAGTGCCACTTTGTCCAGAACGTTGGAATCCTTCATCTCGTGGTAGAAGTCGTTACCCTCACGAGTACGCTCACCCACACCGGCGAACACGGAATAACCGCTGTGCTCGATGGCGATGTTACGGATCAGTTCCATCATGTTTACGGTTTTGCCTACACCGGCACCACCGAACAGACCGACTTTACCGCCCTTGGCGAACGGGCAAACCAGGTCGATAACCTTGATGCCGGTTTCCAGCAGGTCGTTGCCGCCCGCTTGTTCAGCGAAGGTTGGCGCAGGACGGTGAATGCCCCAGCGCTCTTCGGTGTCGATCGGACCCGCTTCGTCGATCGGGTTGCCCAGTACGTCCATGATCCGGCCCAGAGTCGCTTTACCGACAGGTACGGAGATGGCAGCGCCAGAGTCGGTGACTTCCAGACCGCGCTTCAAGCCTTCGGTGGAACCCATCGCAATGGTACGAACCACGCCGTCGCCCAGCTGTTGCTGAACTTCGAGGGTGGTTTCAGCCGCGCTCACTACTTTCAGCGCGTTGTAGATGCTCGGTACGCTGTCGCGTGGAAATTCCACGTCGATAACGGCGCCGATGATTTGAACGATACGTCCGCTACTCATAGCTGGATCCTCTGAATATTTGAACCGTTAAACCGCGGCAGCGCCGCCGACGATTTCCGAGATCTCTTGGGTGATCGCAGCCTGACGCGCCTTGTTGTAGACCAGCTGCAAATCGCTGATCAAATCACCGGCGTTGTCGGTAGCGTTCTTCATCGCGATCATCCGCGCAGCTTGTTCAGCCGCGTTGTTCTCGACCACCGCCTGGTAGACCTGCGACTCCACGTAACGGACCATCAAGCCGTCAAGCAGCTCTTTGGCGTCCGGTTCGTACAGATAATCCCAGTGGTGCTTGAGTTCCTGATCCGGGGTTGCCACCAGTGGAATCAATTGCTCCACGGTAGGCGATTGCGTCATGGTGTTGATGAACTTGTTGGACACAACGCTCAGACGGTCGATACGACCATCGAGGTAGGCATCCAGCATCACCTTGACGCTGCCGATCAGATCATTGATCGATGGCTCTTCACCCAGGTGGCTGATAGCTGCTACGACGTTACCGCCGAAGTTGCGGAAGAAAGCCGCACCCTTGCTACCAATAACACACAGATCAATCTCGACGCCGTTTTCGCGGTTTACCGCCATGTCCTTGACCAAAGCCTTGAACAGGTTGGTGTTCAAGCCACCACACAGACCACGGTCACTGCTTACCACGACATAACCGACGCGCTTTACTTCACGGTCGAGCATGAACGGGTGGCGATATTCCGGGTTGGCGTTGGCCAGATGGCCAATAACCTGGCGGATGCGCTCCGCATAAGGACGGCTAGCAGCCATGCGCATTTGTGCCTTGCGCATTTTACTGACCGCCACTTTTTCCATGGCGCTGGTAATCTTTTGCGTGCTTTTGATGCTCGCAATCTTACTGCGAATCTCTTTTGCGCCTGCCATGTAACACCTATCAGGTTAGCAAGCGGGAGCCTTGCGGCTCCCGCTGCGGCTTACCAGGTTTGGGTGGCCTTGAACTTCTCGATACCGGCTTTCAAGCCAGCGTCGATTTCGTCATTGAAGTCACCCTTCACGTTGATCTTCGCCATCAAATCGGCGTGATCGCGGTTGAAGAAAGCAATCAGCGCTTGTTCAAAGCTGCCGATCTTGGTGATTTCGACGTCAGTCAGGAACCCACGCTCAGCGGCATACAGCGACAGCGCCATGTCAGCGATCGACATTGGTGCGTATTGCTTCTGCTTCATCAGCTCGGTAACGCGCTGACCATGCTCAAGTTGCTTACGGGTCGCTTCGTCCAGGTCAGAAGCGAACTGGGCAAATGCCGCCAGTTCACGGTACTGAGCCAGAGCGGTACGGATACCACCGGAGAGCTTCTTGATGATCTTGGTCTGAGCGGCACCACCCACACGGGATACCGAAACACCGGCGTTCACAGCAGGACGGATCCCGGAGTTGAACATGGCCGATTCCAGGAAGATCTGACCGTCGGTGATGGAAATCACGTTGGTCGGAACGAACGCGGAAACGTCGCCAGCCTGGGTTTCGATGATCGGCAGTGCGGTCAGGGAACCGGTTTTGCCGGTCACTGCGCCGTTGGTGAACTTCTCTACGTATTCTTCCGAAACGCGGGATGCGCGCTCCAGCAGACGGGAGTGGAGATAGAACACGTCGCCTGGATAAGCTTCACGGCCTGGTGGACGGCGCAGCAGCAGGGAAATCTGGCGGTAAGCCACTGCTTGCTTGGACAGATCGTCATAAACGATCAGCGCGTCTTCACCGCGGTCGCGGAAGAACTCACCCATGGTGCAACCGGAGTACGGTGCCAGGAATTGCAGTGCTGCAGATTCCGAAGCGCTCGCCGCCACGACGATGGTGTTAGCCAGTGCGCCGTTTTCTTCCAGCTTGCGAACCACGTTGGCGATGGTCGATTGTTTCTGACCGATCGCTACGTAGACGCAGAAAATGCCGCTGTCTTTCTGGTTGATGATCGCGTCGATCGCCAGAGCGGTTTTACCGATCTGACGGTCACCGATGATCAGCTCACGCTGGCCACGGCCGACAGGGATCATGGCATCGACAGCCTTGTAGCCAGTCTGTACAGGCTGGTCTACCGACTTACGCCAGATCACGCCTGGAGCAACTTTCTCGACCGCATCGGTCTCGGTGTTGTTCAGCGGACCTTTGCCGTCAACTGGGTTACCCAGTGCGTCGACTACGCGACCCAGCAGTTCCTTACCAACCGGAACTTCGAGGATGCGGCCGGTGCACTTGGCGCTCATGCCTTCAGCCAGAGACTGGTAGGAGCCCAAAACAACGGCACCTACGGAGTCTTGCTCCAGGTTGAGAGCCATACCGAAGACGCCGCCCGGAAACTCGATCATCTCGCCGTACATGACGTCGGCCAGACCGTGAATCCGCACGATACCGTCAGATACGCTGACGACAGTGCCTTCGTTACGGGCTTGGGAGGTCACATCGAGCTTGTCGATGCGGCCCTTGATAATTTCACTTATTTCGGAAGGATTGAGTTGCTGCATTGCTCTGCTGCCCCTTCAAACTCAAGATTTCAATGCTTCGGCAAGGCTCGCGAGTTTACCGCGAACCGAGCCATCGATAACCAGGTCGCCGGCGCGGATGACAATGCCCCCAATAAGGGATTTGTCTTCCTCGACTTGCAGGCGCACTTCCCGGTTGAGTCGTGCACTGAGAACCTTGGCGAGTTTGTCTTGCTGTTCTTGGTTCAATGCAAAAGCACTGGTGACGTCCACATCTACCGATTTCTCTTGTTCAGCCTTGTACAGGTCGAACAGAGCGGCGATCTCCGGCAGAAGCGGGAGACGGTCGTTTTCGGCAACGACGTGAATGAAATTCTGTGCCTTGGCATCGAACTTGTCGCCACACACGTCAATAAACGTGGTGGCCTTGTCTGCGCTCGTCAGTCGCGGGGCCTTGAGCACGCGCTGCATGGTGTCGTCTTGCGACACTGCTGCAGCCAGGCCGAGCATGGCTGACCAAGAGGCCAGTTGCTGGTGGGCCTGGGCGTGCTCGAAGGCTGCCTTAGCGTAAGGTCGGGCCAACGTGGTCAATTCTGCCATGATCGCCCTCGCTTAAATTTCAGCAGCCAGTTTGTTTACCAGCTCCGCGTGCGCGTTTTGATCGATTGTGGAACCCAGGATCTTCTCGGCGCCAGAGACTGCCAGGCTACCCAGTTGGGCACGCAGCGCATCTTTGACACTGTTCAGTTCCTGCTCGATCTCGGCCTGAGCCTGAACCTTCACACGGTCAGCGTCGATACGGGCTTTTTCAACAGCCTCTTCAACAATCTGGTTACCGCGTTTCTTGGCTTGCTCAATGATTTCGGCTGCCTGAGCTTTTGCTTCGCGCAGTTGCTGACCCGCTTTATCTTGGGCCAGCTCCAGGTCGCGAGCTGCTCGGGCGGCAGCGTCCAGTCCATCCGCGATCTTCTTCTGACGTTCGTGCAAAGCCGCGATGACCGGAGGCCACACGAACTTCATGCAAAACAGTACAAAAATGAAGAACGCAACGGACTGGCCAATCAGGGTTGCATTAATGTTCACGCCAACACCTCGCTCGTTCGTTGCACATCACACCAATTACTCGAAGGTTCGAGTAATTAGCCAGCGAGTTGACCAACGAATGGGTTCGCGAAAGTGAAGAACAGAGCGATACCAACACCGATCATGGTTACGGCGTCGAGCAGACCGGCAACGATGAACATTTTAACTTGCAGCATTGGAACCATTTCTGGCTGACGCGCTGCGCCTTCCAGGAACTTGCCGCCCAACAGGCCGAAACCAATTGCGGTACCCAGTGCGCCCAGGCCGATCAACAGTGCAACAGCGATAGCGGTTAGACCAACTACAGTTTCCATCTTTCCTCCCGACTTTTACGTCGTATGGTTTAGGTTTTTTAGATTTTAAAGCGGTAAAACAAATCGTTTCATAGCCCTGTTCGGGCACCCACCCGTTTGACCGGGTGGGACATCAGACTAGTCGAGACTGGTCTTAATGGTTCTCTTCGTGCGCCATCGACAGGTAAACGATGGTCAGCATCATGAAGATAAACGCCTGCAGGGTAATGATCAGGATGTGGAACACAGCCCACGCCCACTGCAGAACTACGCCCAGGCCGCTAAGCCAGAGCAGACCGCTGCCGAACATCACAGCAATCAGAATGAAGACCAGCTCGCCGGCATACATGTTGCCGAACAGACGCAGTGCCAGAGAGA
The DNA here is from genome assembly GCF_059695705.1 of Pseudomonas sp. LBUM1669. Classification (NCBI taxonomy): domain Bacteria; kingdom Pseudomonadati; phylum Pseudomonadota; class Gammaproteobacteria; order Pseudomonadales; family Pseudomonadaceae; genus Pseudomonas; species Pseudomonas sp. LBUM1669. The sequence goes on from NZ_CP166784.1 coordinate 6,432,523, forward strand.
TTGGCTTGGCGATCAGGGTGACGAATTCCAGCAGGAAGTTCACCGGGATCAGCAGCGCTTGCAGGAAAATGTTCTTGCTGCCAAACGGGTGCAGGGTCAGTTCGCCGATGAAGCCGCCGATGCCCTTGACCTTGATGCTGTAGAAAATGATCAACGCGAACACCGACAGGGCCATGCCCAGGGTAGCGTTCGGGTCAGTGGTCGATACGGCACGGAACGGAATGTGCGCATCACCGGTGATCAGGATGGCCAGCTGAGGAATCCAGTCGACCGGGATCAGGTCGACGGCGTTCATCAGGAAGACCCAGACGAAGATGGTCAGTGCCAACGGTGCAATCACCGGGCTACGGCCATGGAAGCTGTCTTTCACGCTGCCATCGACGAATTCGACCAATACTTCAACGAAGTTCTGCAAAGCACCAGGCTGACCGGAAGTCGCCTTCTTCGCCGCCATGCGGAAAAGAAGAACGAAGATCAGACCCAACGCGACCGACCAGCCGAGAGTATCGACGTGGAAAGCCCAGAAACCCATTTCTTTGGCTTCTGCTGCGGTGTGGGCAAAACCCCACCCGCCAGTTGGGTGCTGACCGAAGGTCAGGTTCTGCAAGTGGTGCTGGATATAGCCCGAAGCGGTTGTTTCTGCCATGGTTGCCTCAAACGCCCTAAGGTCTCGAAAGTCTTGTTCTCATCAGCAGGGGCGCGAACCAGCTGACCAGTTGGGTCAACACGAAGACGCCGAATACAGCTAGCGGCGCCAATGGCTTCACACCTGCGAACGTCAATGCAAAGAGCACTGCCGTCAAAATCAGTTTCCCCGCCTCACCGGCATAAAAAGACCGGACGATGGCTTGGGCTGCTCGGGCGCCGGAAAACCGAAATGCCCTGTGAGCGAAATAAACATTGGGCAGCAAGGCTATCAGGCCTCCGCAAAGTCCTGAGTACCCGGCTACGACTCCATGCCAGTACCAGAGCGCCAAAGCGGCCAGTACCAAAACGACAAATTGAGCCAGTAAGACCGGAAAAACTGCCAGGCGATGGAACGGCAAGCGGTTTGGCGTGCGGCTCTCCATCGTTTTTGCTCCCCAATGATCGGCTGCCAGAATTCAGTTACTTGGCATAATTTGTGCCGACAAAATGCGCGCAGAGTATAGGGGCGGTTCTGCCCCTATTCAACTGTCAGGTAGTGATTTCCGACTGCACGCTACATGAGGAAATGTTTCAACGAATGTGCGCGAGCACACCTTGAAGCTCATCGAGGGAGTTGTAACCAATAACCAACTGCCCTTTCCCCTTCTTTCCGTGGCGGATCTGCACCGCAGAGCCTAGGCGTTCAGCCAGACGCTGCTCGAGTCGGGCAATATCAGGGTCCTGTTTAACCGGTTCAGCAGGCTCCTGTTTGCCACTCAACCACTGGCGAACCAGTGCCTCGGTCTGGCGCACAGTCAGCCCCCGTGCGACAACATGTCGCGCCCCTTCAACCTGTTGATTCTCCGGCAAACCGAGCAAAGCACGGGCATGACCCATTTCCAGGTCGCCGTGCGACAGCATGGTTTTGATAACTTCCGGCAACGCGATCAAGCGTAGCAGGTTGGCCACGGTCACGCGGGATTTGCCTACGGCTTCGGCCACTTGTTGCTGAGTCAGGTGGAATTCCTGCTGCAAACGCTGCAAGGCCACGGCTTCTTCGATGGGATTGAGGTCTTCGCGCTGGATGTTCTCGATCAGCGCCATGGCGATCGCGGTTTCATCCGGCACATCGCGAACCATCGCCGGGATGGTTTCCTGGCCAGCCTGCTGGCTGGCGCGCCAGCGGCGTTCACCGGCGATGATTTCAAAACGACCGCTGCCGATCGGACGCACCACGATCGGCTGCATCACGCCCTGGGCCTTGATCGACTGCGCCAGTTCTTCCAGCGCCTGAGGATCCATGTCCCGACGCGGCTGGTACTTGCCGCGCTGGATCAGGTCCAGGGGCAGGTGCTGCAGCTCACGCTGATCGGCCTGCACCGCTTGTTCTTCCAGCGAGCTGACAGTCGGACCACTCAGCAGTGCATCCAGTCCACGTCCGAGACCTCGTTTCTTGACGGCCATGGGGATTCCTTAAGTTGCCTGAGCGGCGGCGGTGCGTGAGTTTTTACGTTGACGACGAACAAGCTCGCCGGCCAACGCCAGATAGGCGATAGCGCCACGCGATGCTTTGTCGTAGGCCAGCGCCGGCATCCCATAGCTGGGTGCTTCGGCCAGACGGATGTTGCGCGGGATGACGGTGTCGTACAGTTGCTCGCCGAAGTGTTCCTTGAGCTGCGCCGACACATCGTTCATCAGGCTCAGGCGCGGGTCATACATGGTCCGCAACAGGCCTTCGACCTTCAGATTCGGGTTGAGCAATTCAGCGATGCGCTTGATGTTATCCACAAGGTCGCTCAAGCCTTCGAGCGCGAAGTACTCGCACTGCATGGGGATAATCACCCCATCAGCCGCGACCAACGCGTTCAGCGTCAGCATCGACAACGACGGCGGGCAGTCGATCAAAATGTAATCGTAGTTTTCACGGATGGGCGCCAACGCACTGCGCAGGCGACTTTCCTTCATCTGCATTTCCAGCAGAACCACTTCGGCCGCGGTCAAGTCACGGTTGGCCGGCAACAGCTGGTAACCGCCGTGCTCGGAGTAGTGCATGGCCTGAGCCAGGTCGCACTCGCCGATCAGCAGGTCGTAGACCGAGTTTTCCAGCCCGTGTTTATCCACACCGCTACCCATGGTGGCGTTGCCCTGTGGATCGAGATCGATCAACAGCACCCGGCGCTTGGTAGCGACCAGGGAAGCTGCGAGGTTGATGCAGGTGGTGGTTTTACCCACACCACCTTTCTGGTTCGCTATCGCGAATACCTTAGCCATTCTTGCTTGTGTTCCCAATCATGCCGTGCGGCGCAGTATCAGCAGATGGCGTTGGCCTTGGCAACCAGGTACGGCCAGGGCGTGTTCGCTATCGAGGTGGAAGTCTGCCGGCAATGCTACCAGCTCATCAGCCGGATGAACGCCCTTCATTGCCAGCCAGCGTGTATCGGCATCGCCCAAGTGGCGAGTCCAGTTGCTGAAGTTTTCCATGCTGCTGAACGCCCGGGAGATGATCCCGTTGAATGGTTGGGCAGGCTGGAAAGCTTCGACGCGGCTGTGGATAACTTGCAGGTTATCCAGTTTGAGTTCGAGTTTGACCTGGGTCAGGAAGCGGGTTTTCTTGCCGTTGCTGTCCAGACAGGTCACTTGCGACTCTGGGAACAGGATGGCCAACGGAATACCCGGCATGCCGCCGCCGCTGCCAACGTCCAGCCATCGACCGTTCTCGACAAACGACATCACGCTCAAACTATCGAGCAGATGACGGGAGACCATTTCGTCCGGATCGCGCACGGCGGTCAGGTTGTAAGCCTTGTTCCATTTGATCAACAGGGCCAGGTAGCCCAGCAGCTGCGCGTGCTGGGCTTCTGTCAGCGTGACACCGAGCTGGCGAGCACCTGTGGATAACTCTTCGGCATGTTGCGAGGTGACCAACGAACTCAAGCGCTTTGCTCCAACTGACGGCCCGCGCCGCGTTTTTTCAAATGAATCATCAACAGCGAAATCGCTGCCGGCGTGACGCCCGGGATACGTGACGCCTGGCCCAAGGTTTCTGGACGGGTCGCGCCGAGCTTGCTCTGGATCTCTTTGGAGAGACCGGAAATGTTTGTGTAATCGATATCCACAGGCAGTTTTGTATCTTCGCTGGCCCGCAGACGAGCGATTTCATCCTGTTGGCGATCGATGTAGCCGGCGTATTTGGTCTTGATTTCGACCTGCTCGGCGACTTGTGGATCTTCCGCGCCCCCACCGGTCACGGCGATCAGACCAGCGTAGTCGATTTCCGGACGGCTCAGCAGGTTGAGCAAATTGTATTCGTGGGTCAGCGGCGTACCGAACTTCTCGGAAATCGCATCGCCCTGCTCAGTGCCCGGGCGGACCCAGGTACTTTTCAGGCGCTGCTCTTCGAGGTCGATGCTTTCGCGTTTCTTGCAGAAAGCCGCCCAACGCGCGTCATCCACCAGACCCAGCTCGCGACCTTTTTCGGTCAGTCGCAGGTCGGCGTTGTCTTCACGCAGGATCAGGCGGTATTCGGCACGGGACGTGAACATCCGGTACGGCTCTTGAGTTCCGAGAGTAATCAGGTCGTCGACCAACACCCCGATATACGCCTCGTCGCGGCGCGGGCACCAGGCATCTTTGCCCTGTGCACGCAGCGCAGCGTTGGCCCCGGCCAGCAAACCCTGGGCGCCGGCTTCTTCGTAACCGGTGGTGCCGTTGATTTGCCCGGCAAAAAACAGACCGCCGATGACTTTGGTTTCGAGGCTGTACTTCAGGTCACGCGGGTCGAAGTAGTCGTATTCGATGGCGTAGCCGGGACGAACAATGTGCGCGTTTTCCATGCCGCGGATCGATTGCACGATCTGCAATTGCACGTCGAACGGCAAGGATGTGGATATCCCGTTCGGATAAAGCTCGTGTGTAGTCAAACCTTCCGGCTCGATGAAGACCTGGTGGCTTTCCTTGTCGGCAAAGCGGTGGATCTTGTCTTCGATCGACGGGCAATACCGCGGGCCGATGCCTTCGATCAACCCCGCATCGGAATACATCGGCGAACGATCGAGGTTCGCGGCAATGATTTCGTGGGTGCGGGCGTTGGTATGGGTAATCCAGCAGCTCACCTGTTTCGGGTGTTGCTCTTTGGAACCCATGAACGACATCACCGGGATCGGTGTATCGCCTGCTTGCTCGGTCATCACCGAAAAATCAACAGAACGACCGTCGATACGCGGTGGTGTACCGGTTTTCAGGCGACCGACCCGCAGTGGCAATTCACGTAGTCGATGAGCCAGGGCAATTGACGGCGGATCGCCGGCGCGACCACCGGAATAATTCTGCAAACCGATGTGGATAAGTCCACCGAGGAACGTGCCAGTGGTCAACACCACGGAATCGGCGAAGAAACGCAGACCCATCTGGGTAACAACACCGCGCACTTGTTCCTGTTCGACGATCAGGTCATCAGCGGCTTGTTGAAATATCCACAGGTTCGGCTGGTTTTCCAATGCTTCGCGGACAGCCGCCTTGTACAGAACTCGGTCTGCCTGAGCACGAGTGGCACGTACGGCCGGACCTTTGCGACTGTTCAACACGCGAAATTGAATACCACCTTTGTCGGTAGCCATGGCCATCGCGCCGCCGAGGGCGTCGATTTCTTTCACCAGATGGCTTTTACCGATTCCGCCAATGGCGGGGTTGCAACTCATGGCACCGAGGGTTTCCACGTTATGCGTCAGCAACAGGGTTTTTGCACCCATACGTGCTGAGGCCAGTGCTGCCTCGGTACCGGCATGACCGCCGCCGATGACGATCACTTCAAAACGGGAAGGGAAATCCACCACGCACCTCGTGCCTGCTTCAGTTAGGTAATCAGGAATAGTTTGAGATCAGGTTTCTGGACCTGGTCGGCAAGTATAGGGACTTCGCTCTTCCTAAAGAACCCTTTGCACAAAATTTAACCAGCTGTGGAGAAGTCGGGGTTATAGAAATTAAAAAGAGAGAAATTTATTAAATCTTTGTTTTTATGTTTATTTCTACTGAGGCCATTTTCTGTGGATAGATCCATGCAGGCCTTTATATTCAATATGTACAGAGATTCAAAACCCTGTGGTCATGTACCAAGGAGGCCCTTGGATAACCGGTTTAAGCCTGTGGATGAAAGGGATGGTTATCCACAGGGGCGGTTATCTTCAGTTTTCAGGCCCTGTTATCAACTGCCCTTAGTGGCAGTTACACACAGGGCTTAATCCACAGAAAAGTGCGGATCGGCCAAATCCCGCACACGGAAATCCGCTCAAGCAGAAAGAATCTGCTCGGCACTGGAGGAAATTTAAGACAAGGGAGGGAACAGACAGGCGCGAACGGCCTGTCTGTGAATATCGGAAGGACTATTTACCGATGCAGAAGCTGGAAAAAATGCGTCCCAGCAGGTCATCCGAGCTGAATGCGCCGGTGATCTCTCCCAAAGAGTGCTGAGCCTGGCGCAAATCTTCAGCTAGCAGCTCGCCAGCACCCGCCAGGGTCAACTGCGCACGGCCATGTTCAAGGGATGCGCTGGCGTGTCGCAACGCATCAAGGTGACGCCTGCGTGCACTGAAGCTGCTTTCCGAGGTCTGCTCATAGCCCATGCAAGCCTTCAGATGTTCGCGTAGCAGTTCCAGCCCCATTCCGGCGGATTTTGCACTGAGGCTGATCGTGACATGGCCATCTTCACTGACTTCCAGGGCAATTGCTTCACCCGTCAGGTCGGCCTTGTTACGAATCAGCGTGACTTTGGCTGGATCCGGACGGGTTTCGAGGAACTCCGGCCATAACGCGAACGGATCAAGTGCCTCAGGAGCCGTCGCGTCAACGACCAACAGCACCCGATCTGCCTCGCCGATGGCTTTCAACGCCCGCTCGACGCCGATTTTTTCCACCTGGTCATCGGTATCCCGCAGACCCGCAGTGTCGACCACGTGCAACGGCATGCCATCGATGTGGATATGTTCGCGAAGAATATCCCGGGTGGTGCCGGCAATCTCAGTCACGATCGCGGCTTCTCGTCCGGCCAAGGCGTTCAGCAGGCTGGATTTACCAGCATTCGGCCGGCCGGCGATCACCACGGTCATACCGTCACGCAGCAAGGCACCCTGCCCGGCTTCTCGTAGTACGGTGGATAACTCGTCACGCACTTTGTCGAGCATGCTCAGTACGTGACCATCGGCGAGGAAGTCGATTTCTTCTTCAGGGAAGTCGATCGCCGCTTCGACATAGATGCGCAGGCCAATCAATTGCTCGGTGAGGTTATGCACACGCTCGGAGAATGCGCCCTGCAAGGAACGCAGGGCATTTCGTGCAGCCTGTGCAGAACTCGCCTCGATCAAATCAGCGATGGCCTCGGCCTGAGCCAGGTCGAGTTTGTCATTGAGGAACGCGCGCTCGCTGAACTCACCCGGCCGGGCCAACCGACAGCCCAGTTCCAGGCAACGCTTGAGCAGCATATCCAGAACTATAGGACCGCCATGGCCCTGTAGTTCCAGCACATCTTCACCGGTGAATGAGTTCGGGCCGGGAAAATACAGGGCGATACCTTGATCCAGCACCTCATCGTTTTCACTGAGGAACGGGCCGTAGTGGGCGAATCGCGGCTTGAGTTCACGACCGCTGAAGGCCTTGGCCGCAACACTCGCCAGCGGCCCGGAAATACGGACGATGCCCACACCGCCGCGACCTTGAGCGGTGGCGACGGCGGCGATGGTTTCACGAGGAACGCTCATAAACCGTTATCCAGACAAAAGTGACAGATAGCAAAACGCCCCACTAGGGGGCGTTTTGAGTGGTTATCCACAGTGTAAATCAGGCAGCTGCTTTAGTAGCTGCTTCGACTTTACGAGTGATGTACCACTGTTGGGCGATCGACAGGCAGTTGTTCACTACCCAGTACAGCACCAGACCTGCCGGGAACCACAGGAAGAAGAAGGTGAAGATGATTGGCATCAACTTCATCACCTTGGCCTGCATCGGGTCCGGAGGAGTCGGGTTCAGCTGCTGCTGGATGAACATGGTTGCACCCATGATGATCGGCAGAATGAAGAACGGATCCTTGATCGACAGGTCAGTAATCCACAGCATGAACGGCGCTTGGCGCATTTCAACGCTTTCCAGCAGAACCCAGTACAGCGAAAGGAAAACCGGCATCTGCACGAGGATTGGCAAGCAACCACCCAACGGATTGATCTTCTCTTTCTTGTACAGCTCCATCATGGCCTGCGACATTTTCTGCCGGTCATCGCCATGTTGCTCTTTCAGCGCAGCCAGTTTCGGTGCCACTGCACGCATGCGCGCCATGGATTTGTAGCTGGCAGCCGACAGCGGGAAGAAAATCCCCTTGATCAGCATGGTCAGGAAGATGATCGACCAGCCCCAGTTACCGATCAGCGCGTGGATATGTTGCAGCAGCCAGAAGATTGGCTGGGCAATGAACCACAAAATGCCGTAGTCGACGGTCAATTCCAGACCTGGGGACAACTCTTTCAGCACGGCCTGGCTTTTTGGACCGGCGTACAGAACAGCGCTGACTTCAGCTTTTGCACCTGGTGCAACGGTCACTGCCGGAGCGGTGTAGCCGATGATGTAGTTGCCTTTGCTGTCTTTACGGGTCTGGACGACGTTGTTTTCGCCCTTGGCCGGAATCCACGCGGTCACGAAGTAGTGCTGCAACCAGGCGACCCAGCCACCTTGAACTGTTTCTTTCAGCGAGGCCTTGTCCATGTCACCCATCGACACTTTCTTGTACGGCTCGTTACTTGTCCACAGGGCGGCGCCCAGGTAAGTCGCTGTGCCGGTGGCAGTGCTGGAAGAAGGATCGGAGCTGGCGTCACGCTTCAGCTGGGCGAACATCGCACCCGACCAAGGCTTGGCGCTTTCGTTGTCGATCAGGTAGGAAACGGTTACGTCATACAGGCCACGTTTCACGGTGAAACGCTTGATGTAGTTGACGCCGTCCTTGCTGAACTTGAGGTCCACGACCAATTGGTCCTGACCGTCAGCCAACTGGTAAATCTTCTTCTCCGAGGAGTAAACCGGGCGACCGGCTGGACTTGCGTCCGGACCGTCGGTACCGATCAAACCGCTCTGGGCCAGATAAGTCCGCTCGTTGCCATTATCGAACAGCTGGAATGGAATTTCCGGATGGTCCTGGCGACGTGGATACAGCGGCAGCGTCAGCTGGGCGACATCGCCACCTTGTGGATCGACAGCCAGGTTGAGCACATCCGTTTTGATCTGGATGAGGTCTTTGCTTACAGCTACTGGTGTTTCAGCAGGTGCAGTTGCACTGGTATCACTTACGGCGCGTGGAATGTCGTCACTGACAGAAGCATTATTGCCAGTCGCCGTGTCCGGTAGGCCCGGTGCGGTAGTACTGGAAGCAACATTCTGAGTCGGCAGGGCAGCCTGGCCATAGTCCTGGTTCCATTTAAGAACCATAACGTAGGACACGATTGCCAGGGCGACGATCAGGATCGTGCGTTTGATATCCATGATTACTCGGCCATCGAAGAAGAACGGGAGGTAGGGATAGGTGGAACCGGGTCATAACCACCGGGATTCCACGGATGACAGCGACCTAAACGACGAAAGGTCAGCCAGCCACCGCGCAGAAGGCCATGATTTTCTATGGCTTCATACGCGTAGCAGGAACAACTGGGGTAGAAACGACAGTGACTGGCCATCAGGGGACTAATGGCATAGCGATAAAACTGGATCGGAACGAGTGCCAGTTTACGCATCGGGACTGTCTACCCCTACAGTTTCGGTTTTGACTTCTGGTACCGGCTTGCTACGTGCCAGACGCTTCCAGAGCTTGCCGAAATGCTGAATCAATTCGGGGTTTTCTACGTCACCCAAACCTTTGCGCGCGACGATAACGATGTCCCATCCGACCAGTGAATCCTGGTTCAGGCGAAACGATTCGCGCATCAGACGTTTGAGGCGATTGCGCTCGACGGAGAGCTTTACGCTCTTTTTCCCGATTACCAGCCCGAGACGGGGGTGATCGAGATCGTTGTTGCGCGCAAGGAGCAGGAGATTTTTCCCCGGAACCTTGCCGGTAGGGGAGTCAAAGACTGCCTTGAAATGCCGGGGAGTAAGCAGACGCTTTTCCCGACTGAAGTCCTGACTCACCTCCAGTGCCGGATTATCAAACTGCCAGACGCGCACGACCTTTGGCGCGACGACGCGACAGGACGGCGCGACCGTTCTTGGTAGCCATGCGAGCACGGAAACCGTGGGTACGAGCGCGTTTGATAGTGCTTGGTTGGAAAGTACGTTTCATTGTCGTGTTACCTGGTTCGTCCACAACGGGCCGGAATGGCCCCCGTTTTAAGAGACCGGGGATTCTAGAGAAAGCAAGCCTCTAGGTCAATTTCCAACCAGCGTTTCCTTATAAATAGATCTGCAGGCGTTTTCTCGTCCGCAGGTCTTCGCTAGATATAGAAATAAAGAAGGAAGTTATTTAAAGCTTTTCTGTAAAGCTTATAAAAGCTAGGGACGTGATCATCTGTGGATAACTACCTTTAGCCCTTCTATCTCGTGCTGTACAGAGAATGACAACTACAGTGGAAAACAGGGGGCAGCCTGTGCTGCACTGTCGGATAAGCTGTGTGTGAAAGGGGCATTTATCCACAGGCAGGTTATCCACCGAGTTTCGCCCCCACTTGTCCAGTGCCCTCATGGGTGGTTATCCACAGAGCTTATGCACATACCATTGGTCGCCTTTTTGGCGGTTAACGCGTTGATAATTCATGGCCTGTGCGCAACCTGCATGTGGATAAGTGGGCGTCTGGCCGCTACAATGGCCGCTTGTTTTTGCCTCACCGGCTTTCAACTTAGGGGATATCC
>NZ_CP166785.1:0-362948 GCF_059695705.1 Pseudomonas sp. LBUM1669
ATGAATGCAGCTACAGAACAACTCGATCAATACACGTTCACCGACTTCACTTCCTTGAGATACAGCCCGAAATTCGTAGCGGAAAGCTTGCAGATCAGCTCGCAAACCCTCAAAGCGATCGAGAAGGATAACGACCTCACAATCGACCGAATTCGTGGGCCTGTCGGTGTTCGTAGTTACTCACTGATGGATATGTTTCGCATTGCTGCAATCCGCCGCCAGAACGGCAATACCAAAGGCCTTGGTCGACAAATAACGATCAGCACCTACGTACAAAAAGGCGGCACTGCAAAAACCACCACCACTTGCAACACGGGAATTTTGTCAGCGTTGGCAGGCTATAAAACGCTGATCATCGACAACGATCCTCAGGCAGACGTTTCCAGCATGTTGGGCTATGACCCAGATCAGACGACTGAGGAACTTGCCGAGCTTGGTCTACCGGTGGACCGTGCGGTTGAGGGCCATTTGGGCAACTTGATGCGCCTCGGGTCAACCTTCCCTCCCATGGATCTGGATCAGGTGATCAAGAAACCTTTCGGCGAGGATGGCCCCCACCTGATTCCCGCATTCGATTCGCTTGACGACATGGATGTGGTCCTTCGCAACGCACAAGGCGCTGACTTCCGCTATTCGCTGTTCATTGAGCGGGCTCGCCAAGGCAAGGTCCCGCATTGCGACCTGTCCAGCTACGACATGATCATCATGGACAACGCCCCATCCGGCACCATGCTTTCGCGTAACAGCCTCGCCGCTGCGGATTTCTTGCTGTGCCCAATACGCATGGACAAATTTTCGTTTCGAGCCTTGTCGCGACTGGCTTTCAAGATCAATGATATGAGCGCGGATTTCGGGCGTGCCCCTGAAATCATCGCGATTCCGACGATGTACATCAGGAACCGTCCTCGCATTCAAGCCAACTTGGCTAGGCTTTCCTCGTTGTTCCCAGGTAAGGTTACCGAGCAACAGTTGATCCATTCCGAGGACTATTCGAAGAGCCTGGAGGATGGCATCCCGCTGGTGCTCTGGAAACAAGGTACCGATAATTCCCTCGGCGCCTTCCGTAAGGTATTTGACGAAGTGATGGATCGCGCTAAGTCTGTGCTGGAGAAATCCAAATGAGGAGAACCAGTCCTATCGGCAACCCCACGGTTATCGCGGTTGAGGGCAGTAGCATTCAGGGCGTCTCTGTCCCCAAAATCATGCCTGAGGCGCATCTGAAACCGATGGAAGAGGTTCTTCGGCAAATGGGCCTGTCTGATGATCCAGCCGCTGAAACTTCGTCACCTCCGAACGGTGCGTTGGTATCCGCTCCACGTCACGTTGAGCCAGGCCCTGCGGATGTCGAGTTGGCCGCGGAGAAGCTTCCAGGCGAAGTGATGTTTCTTCCTATGTCGAAGATTCGCAAGGGTAAGTACCAGCCCCGCCGAGTGTTTGACCAAGAGAAGCTTGCCCTACTCGCCAATACCATCGAAGACAACGGCGGGCTCAACAACGCAATCGTTGTTCGTGCTCTGTCAGATGGTAACTACGAGCTGATTGCCGGCGAACGTCGCTTCTTGGCGCATGAGCTGTTGCGCAAACACACCATCTACGCCCTTGTCCGTCACCTCACTGATGAAGAAGCGGCCGTACTGTCCGTTGCGGATAACGACGCACGCGAAGACCTCACCGATTTTGAACGAGGCGTCAGCTACAAGCAGTTGCTCGACGACAAGATCGTTCAGAACCAGACTGAGCTGTCCCGCCGCGTTGGTCGCAGCATGGCTACCATCAGCCGGTGCTTGGCGTACTTCAAGCTACCCGCACCAGTCATTGGAATGCTTGAGGACAATCCGGAACTTATCGGTAACAGGGTCGTGGCTGACCTGGTCGCGCTTTCTGACCAAGGCCATACTGAAACGGTCATTGCTGCCGCCTCGAGGATTCGCGATGGCTCATCGCAGGACAGCTCTATCAACTGGGCCAAAAGCGAAGTCCGTAAGAAGGAGCATCCCCACACCCCATCGCCTCCCAAGCACATCGCCTACAAGGAACGGACCCAGTTGGATGCCCGAATAGACGGGCGTAAAGTGATCCTGACACCACCAAAAGGGGTCAATCCAGAAGAGGTCCTGAAGTACTTGGAAGAGATGCTCAAAGACCCTTCATAGCAACTGCTCCACAATCAGAAATCGTCACTGGAGACGGTGGCGTGATTTCGATCGGAACGTCTTCCTCCGCAGTCCCCCTCTCTCAGCTGCATACCTGTCGAGCAGCATTCTTTACCTCACACGATGCTTTCCACAGGCGGCGTATGGGCTCCCACGCCACATGTAAGCGGTCTTGCCCAGCTTTTTCGTGCATTAACTGCCGTGCAGCCGGTATCGTGATCACCATAAAGCCAAGACGACTGGATAGGAAGTATGCACAACTACCCCGCGGAATCGCTCGATATTCAATCTCGCTTGTACGGGTTGGGTCTGATGCCGACCCACCTGATTGGGTCTTTTATCGTTGCTTATTGTCTCTTCGAGACAACGCTTGAGCGTGCACTCTGGGCACTGACGTGGCAGGAACACGGCCTTTTACTGAAAAGTTGAAGTCTGAAGACCAATTCAAGATGCTTGGTGGCGGGAACTCGAAACTCAGCGACAATGCAATGCGGTGCTGAAAGTCGCGGCGAAAACCGCGGAAGATTTGAACGAATACCGCAATAGCCTTGTTCACGGCTACATGCTAGCAGTGGGCGGTACACCGATGTTCATGCAAAATCCGGCTTGGCACGACGTTAACCGGAACAAGCCTGTAGACGACGCCTACATTGATGAGCCATTTCAGGATTTTGTCCTTTCGCAGCTTGGACGCTCTTCAAGGTCGTGCAACTTGCAGAGAAATCGCTCGCGGATCCAGCCGCGGAGCGTACTATTGAAGCCCTAGCAGAAGACGTGAACCGGGCGAGAAGCTACGCCAACGAAACACGTCATCTGTGCCAGCTCATGAATTCAGAAAAGTACTAAGGCAATGTCTCAAGCTGGTTCGGGTCCTATCCAGGATTACTCGAACGGCGCCGGTCTCTCGCTGCCGCCGGCACATCACGATGTCCCTCCCCTCTGGATCACACCCTCGACACTATGTGCACACAGCTTTGAGCATCCCGGGACTGATCTAGAGCCCGTAATTCTAAGCCCTAAAATGCACCCTACCTCTTGATTTTTAACGGTTGAATTTCTGGTCCTCCATTTTTTCACTGTGAAATATCTGCGGATTCCACGGCCATCCGGCCACCTATTCCATGAACATCCGGCCACTGATTCCACGGTGATCCGGCCACCCGTTCCACGCTCATCCGGCCACCCTTAAAGCAGGCAGCAACGCAGGATTAATTCACTACCATCGACCTCTTTGGGGAGCCTACAGAATTCGGAAAAAATCGTACGCTAAGGTTTTCCGACCGGCCGTAGCGGCCTGAATTTACCGTCTTCCAGCTTGCGGCTCTGCCGCCAGACGTAATCGCCGGTCAGGTTGACGTGCTCCCAGCCCAACGGCGACAGGTATTGAAACAGGTCGGTGTTCACCGGCTTTCCGGCGTCAGCCAACCCTTGCGTGGCCCGATCCAGGTAGACCGTGTTCCACAGCACAATGGCGGCGGTCACCAGGTTGAGGCCGCTAGCACGGTAGCGTTGCTGCTCAAAGCTCCGATCCCTTATTTCACCGAGGCGGTTGAAGAACACCGCCCTAGCCAAGGCATTGCGAGCCTCTCCCTTGTTCAGCCCAGCATGTACACGACGACGCAGCTCGACACTTTGCAGCCAGTCCAGGATGAACAACGTGCGTTCAATCCGGCCCAACTCCCGTAGGGCAACAGCCAGGCCATTCTGACGCGGATAGCTGCCCAGCTTGCGCAGCATCAATGAGGCGGTAACGGTGCCCTGTTTAATCGATGCGGCCAAGCGCAGAATCTCGTCCCAGTGAGCGCGGACGTGCTTGATGTTCAACGTGCCACCGATCATTGGGCGCAGTGTCGGGTAGTCCTGGGCACTGTTCGGTACATACAGTTTGGTCTCGCCCAGGTCGCGGATGCGCGGCGCAAAGCGAAAGCCCAACAGGTGCATCAGCGCGAAGACGTGATCGGTGAAGCCCGCCGTGTCGGTGTAGTGCTCCTCGATCCGCAGATCTGACTCGTGATACAGCAGTCCATCGAGCACATAGGTAGAATCCCGTACACCGACATTCACCACGCGAGTGCTGAATGGTGCGTATTGGTCGGAGATGTGGGTATAGAACAGCCGCCCAGGTTCGTTGCCGTACTTCGGGTTGACGTGTCCCGTGCTCTCGCCTCGACCGCCTGCGCGAAAGCGCTGGCCATCGGAGGATGAGGTAGTGCCATCTCCCCAGTTAGCCGCAAAGGCATGGTTGAACTGGTTGTTGTAGTGGTCAACTAATCCCGGACACGACGTTAAGTTTTTCCTCGGCCCGAGCTGGCGCCAGCCCACCGTTGAATTGGTGAGGCCGAATCCAGTTGTAACGATGCATCAAGAAATGGCTGATATCCCGCTGAGCTTCTTGAGCAGTTCGATAGCCTAGGGTCGGTATCCATTCTGTTTTCAAGCTGCGAAATACTCGTTCCATCGGTGCGTTGTCCCAGCAATTTCCCCGGCGACTCATGCTCTGACCTATGCGATATCGCCACAACCGCTGACGAAACAGTCGGCTTGCATATTGCGACCCTTGATCCGAGTGGAATAGCAGACCCGGAGGCCTGCCACGCTGCTCGTAGGCCATATCCAGCGCCTTGATCACCAGTTCGGCGTCCGGCTTATCCGACAGTGCCCAGCCCACTATCCGCCGAGTGCACAGATCCAGAACGACAGCCAGGTAATTCCATTTTCCTTGCGCCCAAATATAGGTAATGTCGCCGCACCAGACTTGATTGGGCGCGGGCACATCAAATTCACGGTTCAAGGTATTCGGGATATCGAGTCTTTCTACTGTCGCTCGTTTATAGGCATGTGAGCCTGGTTGTTTGCTGACTAAATCAAGCTCGCGCATCAAGCTGCGCACTTTAAATCGCCCGAGTTGCTCACCGTCTTCACGCATCAATGCCAGGATGCTGCGACTGCCCGCAGCACTACGGCTTTGCGAGAATAATTCACTGACCCGGCTGCGCAATCGAAGCCGATCAACGTCGGGCGTGCGGCGCCGCAGGCGCCGGGCGTAGTAGCACGAGCGGGGCACATCGAGCACCTTGCACAGCCAGTCAATCGGCTCATGGGTACTCAGCTGGTCAATCAGCGCAAACGCTCGTGATCTTCCGACATCAAGAGCGCGGTAGCCTTTTTTAGTATGGATTTTTCTCGCTCAAGCCGCGCGATCCGGGCTTCCAACTCCTGAATTTTCTGCTGCTCTGGGGTCAGCGCCTTGCTTTGCGGAGTGACGCCTTGGCGCTCTTTCTGAACCTGGTCAACCCAGCGGCGCAGCGCTGACTCACCAATGCCGAGTGAGCGGCTGGCTTCGATGTAGCTGTAGTTTTGCTTGAGCACGAGGTCGGCAGCCTCGCGTTTGAATTCAGCCGTAAAGGAGCGGCGTTGTTTGGTCATCTGACACCTCGATCTGGCGAGCATTCTCGCCTAAATGGGTGTCCGGTTTCATTAGACCACTACAGACCCCGTCGACTGATGTGTTGCACACCAGCGTAGTCGATCGTATTAAGCGCAGCGCGAACACTGTTGCTAAAAAGCATAAATAAGCAGCCCCTATCCTGGGCAATTGGCTTCTGGGAAAGCTTGTGGTCGCCGAGCAACTCGTCCTTGTCCGTGAAAAAGGTACCCGCACCGGATTATTCTTAGCCACTGACCCCTGGCGCTTGGAAAGCCTAACTTTCCGGCTCGAATGACCATCTGTTGTTGCCAAGCTTTACCAGCTTAGCAGTGTTGTACTGGTCGAGTGGCGCCGATACGATGTAGTCGCGCGCGTTATACACACTCACTGCCTGATTGACGATATAAATTTATTAATCACCTCATTACGTTTTTTCAATTTATGTTCTGCGGTCTGGGCCTCTAGCCTCTGGGCAGCGCACTTGGAGTGCGCCTTTAAAACAGAGGAACCTGATATGACTTCGACCATTGGCCTTGGGGCTTTCCCCTCTCGGTACACCCTCGGCGTATTAACCGCCAGCCTGCTGTCCTTCTCCGTCCACGCTTCGACCCTGACCCGAGACAACGGCGCTGCCGTGGGCGATAACCAGAACTCGCAAACCGCCGGCGCCAACGGCCCGGTGCTGCTACAGGACGTGCAACTGATCCAGAAGCTCCAACGCTTTGATCGTGAGCGCATTCCCGAGCGCGTCGTGCATGCCCGCGGCACCGGTGCCCACGGCACCTTCACCGTGACGGATGACCTGAGTGACCTGACCAAGGCCAAGGTGTTTGCGGGTGGTCAGAGCACCCCGGTGTTCGTGCGTTTCTCGGCGGTCGTCCACGGCAACCATTCGCCAGAAACCCTGCGTGATCCGCGGGCTTTGCCACCAAGTTCTACACCGCGGACGGCAACTGGGACCTGGTCGGCAACAATTTCCCGACCTTCTTCATTCGTGATGCGATAAAATTCCCGGACATGGTCCACGCCTTCAAGCCGGACCCCCGTATCAACCTGGACGATGATGCCCGCCGCTTTGATTTCTTCTCGCATGTCCCGGAAACCACTCGCACCTTGACGGAGTTGTATTCCAATTCCGGTACACCCGCCAGTTATCGGGAAATGGACGGCAACGGTGTTCATGCTTACAAGTTTAGTTAATGCCGAAGATGAAATTCACTACGTGAAGTTTCACTGGAAAAGTTTGCAGGGGATTAATAACCTCGATCCAAAAGCGGTGATCAAAGTACAAGGCCAAGACTACAGTCATATGACTAATGATTTGGTGTCTCATATTAACAAGGGAGAGTTTCCGAAATGGGACTTGCATCCACATGAGGTGACGTTTTTGGCCAGAATTCTGATTGCGGACGATCATGCAGTGGTTCGTATGGCGGTAACGCTTTTATTGGAAAAAGCCGGACATAAAGTTGTCGGCCAAGCGGACAGTGGATTTGATGTAATTGCGCTGGAGCGCAGCCTTGAACCTGACCTAGTCATTCTTGATATCGACATGCCTCAACTTGACGGTTTCTCGGTTTTGCAAAGGTTGTGCGGTAGCAAGAAGCGCAGCAAAATTGTAGTGTTTTCTGGACTTGATACCAGCCGGTATGCCATCAGATGTTCTCGAGCGGGGGCTAGTGCCTTTGTCAGCAAGGACGGAGTCCTGGATGAATTGTTAAGTGCCGTGCAAATCGTGTTGGCCGGATATACGCTGTTTCCAACTACGGATTTTTCATCCGTGAACAGTTCTGCTCAGCTTGCCACGGAAGAGGCGTTGGTCAAGACGCTCTCTGATCGAGAGTTAAGCGTTTTGCGGCAATTGGCGCGTGGGCATCGAATCAAAGACATTGCTCAAGAGCTAATGCTCAGTGAAAAAACCGCCAGTACATATAAATCAAGACTAATCGTGAAACTTCAAGTGGCAAATTTTTTGGAGTTGGTAGACCTGGCCAAGCGCAACGATCTCATTTGAATCTGATCCAATAGTTGAAATGCCAGCTTCAAGGATATTCCGACGATGAAAGACGGGTAAATACTGCGACTGACGGTCAAGAAGCGAATGCGTGCGACGCTGCTGGCCATTCGGGATGAGCTGAAACGTCGACGTCATGAACCCATCCGGGCTCAAGGGAAATGGCTCACTCGGGTGGTGAGCGGTTACTTCAATTACCACGCGGTGCCGGGAAACCCGATATGTCTGGGTGGTTTTCGTTAGGCGGTCTGCCGTCTATGGCGGCAAGCCCTCAAACGTCGTATCCAACGTAATCGGCTTCAACGGTAACGCTATGGACGCCTTGCTGACTTCTACATACCTAGACCCAGATACCAGGATCAGCGATGTACCGCCCATAAAGGCGAAACAGCGCACGAGCGAGCCTTTCGCGACATCGAGCGAATAATTTCGCATCGCGTAACCACAAGATATTTCATATGGAAAATTTAAATGTTTGCAGCAATGGTTTCCAAGGCAATGGTCCTGTTGGACCTGTTCATAAAGCCAATTTCGTGCGGCGGATTTCCCTACGCTGACTTCGGATTCGTCTGACATTCTTTTGATATGTGGTGCGCAAGTATAGCAACCTAACATTTGTGTCCTCTGGGCGTTTCAGTATTGAAGGTGGGTTGTGTGAATGTTTCTATCAATCAAAAATCAATGCATCTATGGGGTGATTGGAACTCGAGCAGGCGCTTATACAGTCGAAGGCGAGGTGAGTATCAGTAAACCTCTCGAAAATTTTGTCAATTAAGACTGGTGCAGCATTGGGGGCGAACAATGAGATTAATCGCTAGCTTTAGTTGTTGCACGCTCCTTGCTGGTGAAAAGTTTTGTTTTGTGCTGTACAAAAGTCCACATTGGTGTTTCGTTGTTCTGCGTTGTAGAGTTGAGGTGACATCATGTGTTAAAAGTATTTTGTTGCTATTGTCGGGCATGGCATTGGCGATGGGAGCCGCGCAAAAAAGTCACCCGGCAGGTGAGTTACATCTTAACGTCCACAAGGGTGGTGCTACTGGCGGCCACTCGTTTGTCGGTGGCACATTGCAAAATACTGGTGATGCGCTAGTAGCTCATGGTTATTTGGTGGTAACGTTGCTAGACAGAAAGTGCCGCCCCATTAATAGCGTCCTCGAAAGTTTTGGTAGTATTGCCGTTGGCGAAACGCTGGGTGTTCGAGTGCCGGTCGATAGCCTCAAGCGTTATCGCATTGCCAGCATCAAAGGCTTCGACACTGAAGGTTTCGAGGTGCTGTCCAGGGTTGACAACGCCGAACTATTGAAAGGGCGTGAGGCGAAAGAGCACGAGTATTGCGTTAAGGCGCAAGAATCGGTCGGATCCTAAATCAGCTCCAGTTCGCTAAGATCTGAAAGGATTATGACTGCTGCATGCGAGTGCGTCGGTGTATTAGTTGTGGGTTTTGGTTGATAATTTTTATCAGGCTTCAGCCAATAATATTGGGCAAGCATGAGATTGGATTTTCGTTGCAGGTATTTAGTCAAGGCAAGCATGTTTTGCAGTATTCTATATATGCACTCAGGATCGTCCGTCGCGCAATACAATCGAAGTGAAAGTTTATGATTTTTTTCAAAGAAAGGTTTCTAATAGTTATTATTCTTGGCATTTTTGGTGTTGCCCAGCAAAGTAATGCAGCCGCTGAAATGCATTTGAGATTTCATTCTGCGGTTGAGATCGATGAGCAGTCTTTTGTGAGGGGGTCGTTGATCAATCGCGGCGACGCGGACCTTGCCCATGGTTTCGTAGTGATCACATTGCTCGATGCACGATGCCGACCACTGAAAAGTGTTTTGCACAGCTTCGATCGAATCGTGCCTGGCCAGGAACAGAGCTTCTTGCTGCCGGTTGCAGGTCGGCTTAGGCACTATCGATTGCTCAGCTTTACCGGATTCGACGATAAGGGCTTCAATGTATTGACGGTCGATGATAACGCCGAGATTTACAAATTGCGCGAACCGGAAGAGCGCGCACTTTGCGCGCAAGCCCGTTCGCAGTTTGGCGAAGGCTCTGGGCGTTGTACGCTCGGTGATTGCAAAGGATGACTTTAAAGGAAGTTAAACCATGAGTTATATTGGTGCGAGGCAGGATGCCCTATTAAAAGCCGGTCGTGGCGTATTGATCGTCGATGATGATTCGACTAGCAATAAGCTGTTAAATACGCTTGTCGGCAACGCCGGATACCCGATCGTCAGTTGCGTGACCAATGGCTATGACGCCATCAAGCAGCTCGCCTGTTGTTCTCCCTCGGTGATGTTACTGGATCTGGACATGCCCAGAATGGATGGGCTCGTGACCATGCACCAAGTGCGCAAGCGCTATCCCTATGTGTCGGTGCTGGTGGTGAGCATGCTTGATCCGAAGCTTTACGTTCAGCGCTGTATGCGATTGGGGGCGAAGGGATTTCTCGATAAAGGTGAAGGCCTTGCTTTGTTGCCCAATGCGATTGCTCAAATAGGTCAAGGTCGCATGATGTTTCCGGATCTGTCTTCCTCTGCGCAGACATCGTCGAATATGTTTACGGATAATGAGCTGGTCACGCTGAGGTGCCTGGCGCGTGGAAACGAC
This sequence comes from Pseudomonas sp. LBUM1669, assembly GCF_059695705.1. Lineage (NCBI taxonomy): Bacteria > Pseudomonadati > Pseudomonadota > Gammaproteobacteria > Pseudomonadales > Pseudomonadaceae > Pseudomonas > Pseudomonas sp. LBUM1669. Next base: position 10,199 of record NZ_CP166785.1, read on the forward strand.
ATCGGCGGTGTGTCGTTGGCATTAAATATCTCGCGTGCCCGCGTGCTACTTCTACTTCATGGCTTACAGACTAAGCTTGGGCTGGAGTCCTGCGAGGCATTGGCCACTTATAGCCGACGTGCGGGGCTGGGTTGAGCCGCCTTCGCTCAGCGGTGCTGGATAGTCTCTCTACGTTGGGGAATAGTGATGCGCTGTCACCCGCCACTCAGGGTACATGTTGGGTTTGGCTGATTTTGTCGGCACTTTCTGCTTGCTGCGTGTTCGGGCCACAGGCATATGCCCAATCAGCTATGCGTCTGGATGGCGAGGCCAGTCTCCCGCGGGTGTACGTGCCAATGGCGCCTGCTGAACAGGCGGCCTTAAGCGCTCGTCAAGTGCTCAGATTGGGCGTGACCGCTGTCGGTTATGAGCCTTTGGAGGTGGTGCGCGGGCAAACCGTCAAAGGCATTACGGCAGATTATTTGAGCATCATCGGTAACAGTATCGGGCTCAAGGTCGATGTGCGGGTTTTTCCCGACTGGACCACCGCGCTGGTGGCCTTGAATGCAGGCGAAGTCGATGTACTCGGCCGCGGTTCATCCTACGAGCAGCAAATGCCAGGCGTCTTGCTCTCCGCTCCCTATACCGAAAACCAGCCGGTGCTGGTAGGACGCAACGCGGACTTGGGGGAGGAGGCGTTGCAGTCCGGTGGACTAATGGCGGTCGTAGATGGGTATGCGCCAATGAAGGAGCTGGCGTCGCGCTTTCCCTCTGTGAAAGTTGAAGTGTATGCCACAGTACGCGAGGCGTTGCACGCGGTGGAGTATCAGAATGTCCGATGGCTAGTTTGCGATGCCGCTACCGTGGCTTACCACTTGGGGTTGGGCGAGCTGCCCAGCCTGCGCATGCGACCATTGAGCGGATGGCAGCCGCCGGGCTACAGCTTTGTGTTTCGCTCAGGTGACGCAAATTTTCGTGATGTGTTCAATCGCGTACTGCACACCATTCCACGCTTGGCACAGGCCGATATCCTCAGGCACTGGGGTGTTAATGCCCGTTTTGATTCTACGCGTACCTCCGCCTATACCCCGGAACAACAGAGCTGGCTTAAAACACGCACTGAAGTTCGTGTAGCCGTCAGCGGTGGTGCGCCGCCCTACAGTTTTTATGATGACGATGGCAACTTTCGCGGGCTGGTCGCTGATCTCATAGCTGAAATCGGTCAGCGTAGCGGCATTCGTTTCAAGTTTGTCGAGTACGGTACTTTGCGGCCAGTCTTGGACAGCATGATCGATGGCGACGCTGATATGACCACAATATTGTTGCCGACTCCAGAGCGCAAAGCGTTTTTGAACTTCACCGAGCCCTATATGGAAAGCAGTTTTGCATTGATTGCCCCCCGAGGCAGCGCCTTCAGGAAATTGGCCGACCTGAATGGACGGCGGGTGGCAATGGTGCGTAACTCCTCGGTGATCCAGTACATGCAGGAGTATTTCCCTGACATCCAGCTGGTGCTGACCGAGAGTTACCTGGAAACCTTGGTGGCCGTGGCCGACGACGAGGTTGACGCAGCAGTCCTTTTGCTGCCTGTTTCGCGCTACATGATTAATCAGTATTTTGCCAAGCGCTTACGGGTGATCACCTCACTGACGCAAATTCAGGCACCCTTGTCATTTGCCGTGCCAAAAAACAACACGATGTTGTACGAGGTGATGCAAGCCTCTCTCGATCAGATCGAGCCACACCTGATTAGCGGCTTGGTCGAACGCTGGCAGAACAGCTTACCCGCTGAAAGCAGTGTGTGGGGCGGCTACGAGCGAAAACTCCGTTGGCTCTTTCTGGCAGGCGGTGCCGGTTTGATCGCCTTGCTCGGTTGGCACGGATACGGCTACTTCATTCGTTCTCGCGAGCGCGCCGAGAAGGCTCGCCAATCCTTTCGTAGCGCATTGCTCGACGGTATTCCAGTGTCGGTGGTCGTTCGTGATTTGCAAGGTCGATTCGTGCTGTGTAACCACACCTTCTTCAGTGTTTTTGGTCTGGAACCACAGGCAGTTATTGGCCGTACGTGGAGCGAAGTGGAGGGGTTGGACGCGGTCCAGGAAAACGCTCAAGAGCAAGCCTATGAAGCATTGCTGGTACGTAACCAGAGGGTCGACGTGCGGCAAGTCGTGCTGCATATTCAGGGAGAGCCTTTCACCTTCCGCCAATGGGCGGTTCCCCATAGAGGGGGCGACGGACGGCTATTGGGCCTTCTCATGGGATGGGTCGATGTCTCGGACACTCAGCGATTGATGCAAGAGCTGCAGGTGGTCCGTGATCAGGCTGTAATGGCCAGCGAGGCGAAAAGTCGATTCTTGGCGGTTATGAGCCACGAAATTCGTACGCCATTGAACGCAATCATTGGCCTGCTTGAGCTCACCATGGAGCGCGTAGATCAAGGGGAGAATTGGGATCGCGGGGCTATCGAGGTGGCCTATTCATCCTCAGGTGCATTGCTGCTTTTGATTGGTGACATTCTTGACCTGGCAAAAATCGAATCCGGAAAATTAACGTTGGAGCCTACTCGCAACAATCCGCGAGAGATCCTAGAGTCGGTACAGCGCGTCTTCCACGGTTTGGCTCGGCAAAAAGGACTGTATCTGGAAGCAGCCCTGGACCTAGATTCGGATCGCGATGTGCTTATCGATGGCGGTAGGTTGAAACAGGTTCTGTCCAACCTATTGGGCAATGCAATCAAGTTCACGGACCGTGGCGGCATAAAGCTCTCGTTGTGTGTGCGAGAGGCTGGCGACGAGTTGCGCCTGGTGTTTGTTGTGCAGGACAGCGGCATTGGTATTTCTTCCGAAGATCAAGTACTGCTTTTTGAACCCTTTAGCCAGGTACAAGGCGGGAGTCAGCGTGGTGGTACGGGCCTGGGGTTGATGATCTGTCTGCAGCTTGTAGAGATGATGGGGGGCCACCTTAAGTTGAAAAGTGAGCCGGGACTTGGGACACGGATCACCGTTGAGTTGCGAGCGCTAGCACTAAACGCGCTGCCCTCAGAACAGCGGCTCCCCTCAATCGTGCAAACAGCTGGTAAAACCTTGAAAGTGTTGTTGGTTGATGACCATGAGCCCAACCGATTATTGTTACGTCAGCAATTGATTTTCTTGGGGCACCAAGTCCAAGAGGCGGCAGATGGGCAGGAGGCATTTAGCTGCCTACAGGTAGAAAAATTCGATGTGGTCATCACCGACTGCAATATGCCGATTATGGACGGGTATGAGCTGACCCGAAATATCCGAGCGAAACAGCAAAACGGGGAGATTGATCCATGTTTGATTGTCGGATTTACCGCTAATGCGCAAGCCGAAGAGCGAGTCCGGTGCCGGGAAACAGGCATGGATGAATGTTTATTCAAACCGGTTAGCTTAAGCATGCTCAGAAACTGCCTGGCTAAAGTTATCCAACAGGAAGTCGCCGTCGGTGATCATGCGTCTGTAACGCAAGCAATAACAGTAGAGGGTTCATGTATGGACCTCTTAGATATAGGGCTGTTGTTGAGGTTGACCAACGGAGACCGAGAGACAATTCGAATGTTATTTGGGGAGTTGCATGCCACCAACGAAGTAGATTTGCGTCGCCTGGAAGAGTTATTAGAATCCGGTCGCTGGCGAGAGATGGGGCAGGTTGTTCATCGCCTGAAGGGGGCCGCGCGCATCGTAGGCGCTGAGCGGTTGATTGCAGCCACTAAGGATTACGAGACGGGATTGACTCAGCCGCTTACGGATGATGAGGCAAGACTTCAAGCCCTTGCCGTGCAAGCGTCTGTAATATGTTTGCAGGATGCCGTTAGCGAGTGGATGAAAAGCGCGCCGTGAGCCTGTGCTTGCCTAGGGCCTGTTGACGTTTCACATGGGTAACCAGAGGAACCCGCAGGCCATGGCCACCGTGCTCTCATAGTTCCTCTTCAGTTTGTCGTATCGAAACGCCACTGCGCGGTAATGTTTCAGTCGCGCAAAGGCATTTTCGACCAAGTGCCGGTAGCGATAAAGGCCTTTATCCAGATCGCCATTGCCTTTGATTGAGTTACGCTTTCTCGGGATCACTGGTCGAGCACCTTGGGCTTCGATCTGTTCGCGAATACGCTCACTGTCGTAGCCCTTGTCGGCAACGATGACCTCGGCTGATGGTAGCTGCGCAATTAATTCACGGGCGGCAGTACAGTCATTGACGTCACCTCCAGTGATCTCGAAAGCCACAGGCAAGCCATGTGCATCGACAGCCAGGTGGATCTTGCTCGTATGGCCAGCGCGACTTTTGCCGATCGCTTCTGGTTGGTCACTGGCGGCCCCCCGTGCTGTGCTGATGGGCCTTCACATAGGTTCCGTCGATGAAAGCCCAATCAAAATCTGGGTCTTCGATCAACGTATTGAAAACCTTGAGCCACTTGCCAGCCACCGACCACGCATTGAAGCGCTTGGAGACTGAGTTCCAGCATCCAAAAGCGCTGGGCAGATCTCGCCACGGACAACCAACGCGCATCCGGTAGAGCATCCCCTCAACGGTCAATCGCAAATCAGGCTTGTGGTAAATAGTTTGCTGAAGCAGAATTTTTTCCAGCTTCGACCAAAGCTCGTCACTGAGCATCACTCGGGGCATTGCAAGCTCGCAGGATTGTCGGTGTTGGAACCTCTATTCTGCGGGTTGGCTCTTCTTCCTCTGCTGTTCCGGTGAAACGTCAACAGCCCCTAGCCCGCTTCGCTGATTTCTCACATTACATATTGGTAATCAGGAGGTAATCATTCTGACGGAGCGGGCTGGTCATGATGTCTGGCAATGACTGAGACAGACTCAACCAACCAAGGAAACAGCATGCGTACAAGCCTATCGACTTCATTGCTGATCACACTCGCAATGAGCTCTGCGTTCGCCGTTGCAGCCCCGGATCAGGTTGCGCAGCGCCAGGACGTGTCACTTGCAATGGCCAACGATTTGCTAACGGCCGCGCTGACGGCCTGTCACGCCGATGGCCGCACAGCCGTTGCCGCAGTTGTTGACCGAGGCGGCAATCTGGTTGCCGTACAACGCGATGACAATGTCGGCCCGCACAACACGTTAGCCGCGCAACGCAAAGCCTATACCGCCCTGTCGACCAAGACTTCGACGCGGTTGTTAGCTGAGCGCGCTCGCGCTAATCCAGATGCTGAAAACCTCAACACCCTCGATGAGTTGTTACTGCTCGGTGGAGGCGTGCCATTGAAATTCGATGGTCAGGTCATCGGCGCCATCGGGGTGGCTGGTGCGGGTGGCGCTGCACACGATGAAGGTTGCGCAGAGGTCGCTATCAACAAAGTTTTACCTGCCGTTAAAAACTAAGGACATCACCATGACTGTATTGAAGAGTTTCTTCGCTGGCGCTGTATTGAGTGCCCTTTCAGCTTTTGCATCAGCGGCAACGAATCCATTGAGCGTGCATGTACTCAATTTGCAGGATGGCCTGCCCTCCCCTGGAGTCAATGTCACGTTGGAAAAACAGGATGGGAAAGACTGGGACATGCTCAACAGCGCGAAAACCAACGAGCAAGGTCGTATCACCGGGCTGTATCCGGAAGGTCGGGGGCTGGAGAAAGGTACCTACCGTGTCACCTTCAAGACTGGTGAGTGGTTCAAGGCGCACAAAACGTCCAGCTTCTTTCCGGAGGTGCCTGTGATTTTTGAAGTGGACGGTACCGTTCCTCACTATCACATCCCGTTGCTTCTCAGCCCTTACGGCTTCTCCACATACCGAGGAAATTGATCGTTAAACGGTACCAAATGGATACCGCACGAACGTGAAGACAGCCGCCCTACTCGAAAGGGCGGCACTGTTGCTTAACTTTTGGGCATCAAAACCTTCAGCGATGACCACGTTCACGCCTAAGACTTGGTTCACGTTACAGGGGTGATGCCGGTAACAGTGCCTTTCTGATCTTTGAACATGAATAGCGGGCCACTCATCCCCCCGGATTGCCCATGCTGAGATAACTCTCCATCGCCGAAGCGGACTGGGATAATGCACCACGGATGCCGGAATCGTTCCGTCGCGCAGTCCGTAGTTCTTTCAGCGGGGCGATCATCTACGCCGGTCGTTACACTGCACAAAGCGCTACGCAGTTGCTGGATTCAGGACTGGCCGACCTTGTCGCTTTTGGCCGTATGTTCATGACCAACCCGGATCTACCAGCCAGAATCGCGAACGATTGGCCGCTGACCCCTCTAAACTCAGCCACAGTGTATGGCGGTAATGCCGAGGGTTATACTGATTACTCCGTGTATGGCGGGTAACCGCTAAAAATGAGATGTCACTCACTGGGGCTCTGAAAATGATCGACGCAGAACTGCTGAAACTGGTGGTTGAAGCATCCAACGACGGCATCGTGGTAGCAGAGCAGGAAGGCGACGAAAACATCCTGATCTATGCTAACGCCGCCTTTCAGCGCCTGACGGGGTACAGCGTTGACGACATCCTGTACCAGGATTGCCGCTTCCTGCAGGGTGATGACCGTAACCAAGTGGACTACAACCGCACCCGGCTACACAGCTACAACAACTACCTGTCGCCCATAGCTATGGAGCAAAAAGCGGCATAAGCACCGTAAACGGTGTCCGGATTTACTTGACCAGTTCACCTGAGATCAAGACTGTGCGCTGCCTGCTTTGCGGTTTCCCAACAACATCACAATTCCATCCTTATCTTGCTTGCCCGTACTCCTCCGCTTCAAGCTACGGCCTTTTCACTTCTCAGACCACTAACAGAGTCGACCATGAGAGGACTCTGGATTTCCCATGTAGCCAGCGATGAGCAGGTGCAGACCTATATCCAATCTGGAACTAAGCTGGATATGGCCAGCATGATAACCGCAGTGGGCAAGGCCGTTGGCCTCGACGCACACCACGCGATTTATAAGCACTGGCGTTCGCTCTCTGCGTACACACATACCGGAGAGCACCAGGTCCAGCGATGGCTCCTCACCGAGGATATTGAGCCGTGCTACTCAGCTTCGGAATTATCGGAGCTCGTGAAGTTATCATGCGGCCTCGCCGAATTATCGCTTCAAGCCGTCCTTGCGATTTCATCAATGCGACAGCCTGGAAATCCAGATGCCACCTATTGATCACACCCCGATTGTGCTGGAGTATTTCGGACATTGAGCCCCAACTCCCCGTGCGCGCAGGGTTTCACCATGTATTTTCGCCGCATGCATAAATGCATGATTGGCATTGAATGGCATTATTTGGCGTACGGTTTGCCCCATTTTTGCCCCATCCCCGGACACTGCCTCCTCTAATTGACGGTCACGCCAGGTAAGCCCAATGATGGACAATATAAAATATTCTGACAGGCTGCTTTCGGTAAGTCGCTCACGCAGGCAGAGCTTTGGCTCCGCTTGTGGAAGGCATAATACTGATTTCTAAATTTGCTCTTTTTACGCGGCACTAGGCTATCGTTCAGACCTACACCCTGTATGTTGCAGAGGGGCTGACCAATGGAAGGATTACGACATGTCTAGTGCACAGCACCAGTACGCGGACATAGCTCAGCCGCGGCTGCTGCATGTCCTGCATGCCGCTACCGCAGTAGCTCCCGCTCCTACTCCTCATCGAGCAGCAGCGGGAGTAGCTATGTCAAAAGTGGTGGCGGTGGAAGCAGTTCTAGCGAAAGTTCAAAGCCGCGCTGGTCGAGAGCCAGTTCGTCCTTGTCGTAAACGTTTGCCCAAGTGTAGTCCCTCACGCCAATCCGCCAAACCGTTGAGACGCAGGCAGCGTCTCAGCCTGATTTACGTGATGTATTCCTATGCCATGCGTGGGACGACCGCATGGGGCCAGCCAAAGAGATGCATCAGTTGCTCGTGGCGGCAGGTGTCAAAGTTTGGTTCAGCGGGAAGGGACGGCGGCCTAGGCGTTCCAATGATGCGCGCCATTGACAAGGGCTTAGCGAATTCACGAATTGGGCCTGTGCTGGTGACCCCGGAGCTTCTGGCCCGCCTCCCCAAAGAGAGCGTGGCCGACAAAGAGCTGTCGTCACTCCTGGCAGGTAACCAGCTCATTCCCATCGTGCACAACACGACGTATGAAGCTCTACGCAATGTCAGCCCCTTGCTCGCCTCCCGAAGCGGTCTGGACACTTTCGAAGATTCAATGGCAGTGGTCGCGGCAAAAATCGCCGAGTTTGTCGGGCTCTAGCTATACAAACATAGTTAGCACGGAGATCACATGAAAGTCACAGCACCGTCGTCACTAATTTTGCAAATCAACTGCCTGATTGATTCTGGAAGATGTAACGACATCACTATTCATGATGCACACACAGCCATTGAAAACAAAGGGCTTCTGCGTTTTATCAAAAAACGGTGCGGCTCGGATATAGATCTAAGCATTCATCGCAATGGAACCGTGCGACCTCAGGTCGCACTGTCCCATTCCTCCCCAAACCCCCACCACCAATAAAAAACCCGCTCGAGGCGGGGCTCAATTAAAGGGGCAGCGTTGGATCTATTGCCGTTCCCGATAGGTGCCTCCAAACGGCTGCTCAGAGGCTTAAGGGGTCAGGAAACAGCTTTCTGCGCTTTAGCAATGGAACGGCTGCGTAGCCAGTTGAAGCAAACAGCGAGAATCAAGGCGAAACCGACATAGCCCAACAGCGGATAGACAGTGCCAACCAACTTGGTGAAGCCGCCCAGGCTCAAGCCCAGACCTATGCATACCGTGACTGCGCTAATCAACTTGAAGCGGCTGGTTTCAGGCTTGGCGAAGCGGGCGCTGAATGCAAAGAACATCCCCACTGCCGTGCTATAGACCATGCAAACCAGTGCCACCGACGTCACCACCGAGAGAATTGGCGAGATACGCCCTGCGAGTGCTAGGGAAGGCATTTCGATGCCTTGCAACTGGTTGATGTTAGCAAAAAGGCCGATGTTTAATAGCAGGATCATCACGCCCAGACCGAGACCACCGAGTACGCCACCGAGTGCGGCAGCCTTGGGTTGCTTGGTCATGCCACCAATGACAGCCAGCATCGGGAAGCCTACGGCGATGTTGAAAGATGCGTAGAGCAAGGCGCCCACAAACCAGTTGCCAGTGACCGTTTCGTTGTTCTCACGAGCAATCGCGTCGAGGGTCTCGATCGAGGCGTTGTAACTGAAGATCGAGTAAGTGGTGATGATAAGCACCATCACCAACAGGAAAGGCATTACCACGCTGATCAGGTCGATAATGCGCTTCACATTCATGCACAGCGTGAGGATCACCAATAACGTCATTAGAACGCCACCGAACAAGGGAGGCAGATCGTACTGCTGGGCAAAGATCGAACCGCTGCCGGCCAGCATCACTACGCCGACACCGTACAGGAAGAAGGACAGCACCACGTCGACGACCAAGCCGATGTGTGCACCAAACAGAATGTAGAGAACTGCCTTGTGCGAGCTCGCTTGCATCTTCGAACTCATTCGGGCGATCTGCATGCCGAGGAAGGCAAACATCAAACCGCTTACCAGAGTGCCGACAATACCTATAAGCCCATAGCCGGTGAAAAACTGAAGTACCTCCTGCCCAGAGGCAAAGCCACCACCAATAACGATGGACATGTAGGCAAGGGCGATCTGGATCGATTGTTTATTCATTAAGCTACTTCCCTGAATTCATAGAAAAAGTGCAACGCTTGAAACGAGAGGCGGAGAGCCAGAGAGCCAGCCACCGGTAGAATCCAGGCTCTCACACCAAGGGATTAAAGCGCAGATGACCACGCCTTACCGGCAGCTGACTCAGGGTCATCCTGCAGTATATGAAGGCTCAGAACTTGTCCTAATTTTGCCCTAAACCTCTTCACCACTACTGCCATGTTAGGGGGTTTGCTAGATGGCTATGGGCAATAAAGCAGGAGGTTAGAAACCCTGGCTAACTCAGTTTTCCGTGCTGAATCACTACATAGTGATACGGAAACTGGTACGGGATTCGGCCTCTGCGCTGAGGAGGAGGTTGGCGTTCGAACCTACCCTGGAACACCACCGCAAAAGTACGCACATCACCAACATGCAAGCTTTCCCAAAAGCACAACAGCAACTTCCACTATTTACGCCACGCAGCAATAAAATCATCAATATAAATAAGCGCAAGTAGTGGTACTGCTGCAATGGCAGGAATCCAAACTAGGCACCTCAGCGCCAAAAGAGACCGACCCAACACCTTTTCATTCTTTATTATCGATCGACTCACCCAGCTGACAGAGAATTAGCAGTAGGAGTTTCAAGTATCAGTTGTCAAATACCCTCCCATCAAATCGACTCATGACATCAGATGTAATCACATCAAAAATCGAATGAAATTGATCTTCAATAGGATCGATTGGGCAATACACTGAGACGGGGGTACGCAGATCCACGCTCACTTGCAATTTTTTTTCGTCGTACCGCATCCGAATATCGTAGCCCACATGGTATTTTGGAAGGCTATTTTGGTTGCGATCTATGGTGAATCTCAGAACGAAACATAATTCGAGCTGGTCGTTTCCACACAACAAGTTAGGCGTGAGTTCCTTGAAGAGTTCTCCTTCCCAGATACCAAGAGCAATGTAATCATGGGCTACACCTTCATTATCTTTCCAGATAGACGGTTCCAAACCCAAATAACCAGGAAACTCAAATGCCAATTTTCCTGCCAGACGCTGTAGCTCCTGCCAATATTTTGAACGTTGCCCGCAAAACTCTGAGTATCGCTCTCTGATCTGATCGTACTTAGCCACTCGGCAAATCCCTCTACTTAGGCAAGGTTAGACTGACTATTCTATTCGTTAACTTCTCTTTTCCAGCTCATGAAAGTGTGTCTACATGTATCAATACCCAAGGCTTACTTTAGAGATCACAGCTTGAAACGAACCACCGGATCGTCAGCATGTGGCTGATGAGAGTCTCAAGAGCGATTCCGACACTGTCTTCATGGGAAGGCTTTGGAAATACAAAGAAAACACCATTACCACGCCGAATATATTGAGCGTCAATCCAATCAGATTTAAGTATTGTGCGGTCATCGTCTACACCTAGGAAACGTCAGATAAAGACTACAGTCGGTGACGACAACGCCACATGCACGAAAAGCCCAGACTTCATGATAATGACCATAATCATTTACTCATCTACGCTCAGCTATCTAACAAATGCGAAAAGGAGTTTTCATGGCCACGGTTACCTACCCTTGCTATTGGCAGAAGAAAGACGCTTCAGGGCACTGGTACTGGATTTACTATGCCGTCAACGGACAGGCCATTGCACGTAGCAGCGAGAGCTATGTCAATCGCTCGGATTGTCAGCACTCGGTCGAGCTGCTGCAAAATTCGTCTGGGGCCGCAGTGTTCTATGACAATTGATGTCGAAGGAGTAACTGACAACTAACAGGACGAACACATAACCCAGACTTCGAGAGAACCCACACAAGGAGTAAGACCGATGCACATGAGTGAAGCAGAAGTATTGATCGAAGTCGAAGGCATTGCGGAAGCCAACAAACGGTTGACGGCGGGTTGGCGGTTGTTGGCCGTGACGGTCAAGACCAGCCCAACGGACAACTATCAATACACATATTACGTGCTGGGCAAACCCGCCGAGCTACCGAGCCAGCAACCTGAGGGCGGCGGTTTTCAGCGGACGGTTAGGTGAGTCCGTCGCGTTACGAGTAACGCTGTTTATGTTCAAAAGGCCCCACACCTAAGCCCGGTGCGGGTGCCTTTTTTTGGGCCGGCGGATACCAGCCCCCCGAGGGCTGGTCTACCATGCCTCCTATGTCTGGTTTTACGCAATGACCGCCCCTCACTCGCCCAGGAACTGCCCCATGCGACGCTCAGACGAACCGACCCCAAACGACCCGCGGCCGCTGCGCCTGCCGACCCCGTCGCTGCAACAGGCCTGGGAAACTGAGCTACAGCGCATCGGCGAGTACCTGGCGATCCCGATTATCCAGCACCACATCGCCCACGCCCTCGGCTTCACTCGGGCCCTGCAGGCCGCCGGATTGATTGGCGCCGAATCCTACCGGGCCATGATCGCGGCGGTGCATCGGGCCGAACAGGCCGCCTATCAGCGCCTGGGCCGCCGACCATGACCGGCCGAGACCGTAGCGAGGCACACGACCCACTGACCGCGCTGAACCTGCCGATGGTGGTGCAGGCCCAGGCGCTGAAACTGCTGGCCGCCATCGCCGAGGCGCGCACGGCAGTCGCCTGTAACCGCGCGGCGGACCGCGCCGAAGGCTTCGGCCTGGGCCTGGAAACGCTCAAGGCGTTGAACGCGGCGAGTCTGGAGGGGCTGTACCTGGCGTTTGAACACGCGGCCACGGCGCGGTTAATGGTGCTGGAGCAATGATCGGGGAGGGCATTCACGAAGACGCCCTGGTGCACCTGGTTCAACAACACGCGGTCAGGGAATGCCTGGTGGCCAAGGTCGACGGCGGGCCGAGCAGGGGGCTGTCGATTCGCCTCGGCGGTAGCGGTGCGCGCTGGGTGCCGGTGCGCTCGCGACGGGAGAAGGTGCGCACCTGGGCGAGCCTGACGGCGGTCGGGCGCTTTGCCGATGGCATTGGCTTAAGAGGGTTTGTCGTGGAGCTGTGACCTGATAATGGCGAGAAATCGCGGGCACAAAAAAACCGCCGTTGGAGGGGCAGTTTGTTTGTGCCGGCCCAATTGGAGGTTGGGGCAGCAGGTTCGCTGAAAGCGTCCACGAATCGATCATAAGTTACGTTCTATTAATTATGCAATGACGGCGCAATGATGTCAAAGTGAAATCACATTGCCGTCAGGGTGACGTCACTACACGTCGTGTTTCAGTACGCCGCTTAATTGGGCGTTTAAATCGGCGCATCAGTACGCGCGGTAAGCGCAGAAGCAGAGCCAAACACCGCTAAATATCAAGTGATTGCGCCGCATTGTCCAATCTAGTATCCGCTTGCGCCATTATCACGCCGCTCCTGTAACGACGCTACTCCTTCGCGTCAAGCCCTTTCCATCCATTCGAATGTTTATTTCATTTAAATGAAAAAAGGGCTTTTTTCTGTCACAGGTTTTGGAGTATTACGTTAAGCAAGGGCTTTGCATGGCCCCGCCCCCTCTAACCGCGTCTGGAAAACGCGCCGGCATTGGAAAGGCCGATTAACCCCTGGCTCGCTGAAAGCGTCCACAACTTTCAGTAACCCGTCGCTTTGTCCGGTAAGGGCGGCGGGGTCAGGCTTCCTTGAGGAAGCCGCCTATGCGTCTTTTCAAATTCGCTCGCCGTTCGTGGCAGGGTTTCTACGCGCTGTTGCGTATGCACCACCTGATCGAATTGTTGCGAGATCACTTCGACGACCTGTAACAAGACCAAAAAGTGGACCGCTTCAGCTTGGGCTGAGGCGGTTTTTTTGCCCATAGAAAAACCTCCTAATATGCGGGGGCGCGCGGTGGCGTAGTGCGGGCTACAACCTTTTTCCTTTGGCAGCCGATCCACTGCTACGGCGAGGATCTGCGCGCAGGTGGTCAGAATGTTGGCAATGCGCCCGCACCCTAGGGGCTGTTGACGTTTCACCGGAACAGCAGAGGAAGAAGAGCAAACCCGCAGAATAGAGGTTCCAACACCGACAATCCTGCGAGCTTGCAATGCCCCGAGTGATGCTCAGTGACGAGCTTTGGTCGAAGCTGGAAAAAATTCTGCTTCAGCAAACTATTTACCACAAGCCTGATTTGCGATTGACCGTTGAGGGGATGCTCTACCGGATGCGCGTTGGTTGTCCGTGGCGAGATCTGCCCAGCGCTTTTGGATGCTGGAACTCAGTCTCCAAGCGCTTCAATGCGTGGTCGGTGGCTGGCAAGTGGCTCAAGGTTTTCAATACGTTGATCGAAGACCCAGATTTTGATTGGGCTTTCATCGACGGAACCTATGTGAAGGCCCATCAGCACAGCACGGGGGCCGCCAGTGACCAACCAGAAGCGATCGGCAAAAGCCGCGCTGGCCATACGAGCAAGATCCACCTGGCTGTCGATGCACATGGCTTGCCTGTGGCTTTCGAGATCACTGGAGGTGACGTCAATGACTGTACTGCCGCCCGTGAATTAATTGCGCAGCTACCATCAGCCGAGGTCATCGTTGCCGACAAGGGCTACGACAGTGAGCGTATTCGCGAACAGATCGAAGCCCAAGGTGCTCGACCAGTGATCCCGAGAAAGCGTAACTCAATCAAAGGCAATGGCGATCTGGATAAAGGCCTTTATCGCTACCGGCACTTGGTCGAAAATGCCTTTGCGCGACTGAAACATTACCGCGCAGTGGCGTTTCGATACGACAAACTGAAGAGGAACTATGAGAGCACGGTGGCCATGGCCTGCGGGTTCCTCTGGTTACCCATGTGAAACGTCAACAGGCCCTAAGCTAGCGAGCGAGTATGGGGGGCACTGCCATTCCCACGCTTCACTCGCGGCGAGCAATCGATCGGTGCATGATCAGCCAACAATGCTCTCATTTCATACATGAGTCCGTTCAACATCCCACCTCTTCGGCATAAGTAAAAAGCCAATAGGTGCGACGTCACAGTAAAAAAATCTACCTGCGCCGAGTATCATTGCATCGCTCTTGTATTATCTGGCCCCCGGATCACTTGAACGTCGAACGTGTAATCAGTTCTGCGTGTGCGCTATCAACGAAGAGTTTGTTCGATATCTGGAAGATCAGGTGTTTCGCCAGATCGATCGGTTCGTGAGGAAAGCAAAGCAGTGAACGTATGACTCTAGGAGGCGAATAACCGACGGCCGGTCATACAACAAACGTTGCCAGCAACCAGCATGAACTAGCTGGCCGAGCGGGACCGGCGAAAAGTGCGCGGGGGCGTCTCAAGGGCGAAAGAGGGCTACACACGTCATGCCCTCAGCAGCTCCGCGCGCGGACCAAAGGCCACCACCTTGCCACGGTCCAGGACGATGATTTTGTCCATATTGTTCAGTAGTGCCGTGCTGTGCGTGGCAATGACGACAGTCCGCCCGCGGGTCAGTTTATCCAGCGCATCGTTTAGCATGGCTTCGGTTTCCGCATCCACGCCCGAGGTCGGTTCATCGAGAAGAAAAATTTTAGCGTCTGAGGCAAGGGTTCTTGCCAGCGCTACGATCTGCCGCTGACCAGCCGACAGGGGTTGTCCACCGCTGGAAGACAACACTTGGTCACGGCGCATTTCGCCGTTCCTGAGTGCGATCGCAAGTCCCGTCAGCGCCAGTGCCTGCTCGGCTCGTTCACCGTGCAGATGCGCGAGATCGTCCTGCAGCGTGGGGCCGATGATGACGGGTTCCTGTGGTTTGTAGGCCATCCATTGGGCGCGATCATCTGAGGCGTACGCTTGTATTCGCATGCCATTGACCAGCACCTGGCCTTCGCTTGGCTGCTGTATGCCGGCCAGGCAGCGAAGCAACGTAGATTTACCAGACCCAGGTCGACCAATGATCGCCACGCGTTCGCCGGGTGCAATAAACAGGTTCAGGTCGAGCAAAGCGGCATCACCCGATGAACTGCGGCAAGAGACGTTCAGCACTGAAATCTCTCCACCGTCAGCACGCATCGGCACCTCGGATGTCACTGGTTCAACCTGTGGCATCGCGGCGGCATCTAGCTCAGTTTGCGTGCGATTGAGGTCCTTCCAGCCCAGCACGAGGGAAACAACCACCGTAAGCTGCACCATGGCTCTCAACTGGATGAGTGAGCACGCAATGAGCGAGCCAACGCTCATCGCACCCGCTTCGATGCGGTAGACACCCGCGGCCAGCAAGGCGACCGATGCCAATCCGAGACACATCCCGCCCCAGGCTTGGGAAGCGGTCTGCCAGAAGCGCTGCCGGCTGCGCAATACGGCACTGTGTTGAACTTCGCTTTCCCAGCGATCGGCAAAAACATTACGTAGTGGCGAGGTCTGCAGGAATCCAAGGGCGCCCACAATCTCAGACAATAGTGTGGCTTTGCGTGCGGACGCTGCCTGCGCGCGAGCAGCGTAATCACGCTGCGGTCGGCTGACGAACCACTGTCCCGCAAGGATAGGGACGGCAAAAAGCACCGGAATTATAACCAGCGGGCCGCCCATTAAACCGAGTGCCAGCAGAAACAACAGCAGGAACGGAAGATCCGCTACGACGACCGCATATTGGGCAAGCAGTGCATCACGCGCGCCTGCCAGATCGCGGTAACGGGACATCAGCACGCCCGGCGCTGCCACCTGTTGCGCGTTCGCGTGTAAAACCCGATCAACCAAGTGTCCGTCCATGCGCAATTCTGCTATCGCCCCCAGTCGTTCAGCAGCATGGCTGCGCATGATGCGTAGAGTGAATTCGAGCAGCAGAATGATCATCATGCCAGCACCGAGCGCCCACAGTGTCTCGTAGTTGCCATTGCCCACGACCTTGTCGTAGACCAGCATCGAAAAGATAGGCATCAGTAAGCCGCAGGTATTAATCATCAGGCTAGACAAACCGATCTCGACAGCAAAGGGCCTTATTGCCTGTAGAAGGCGCAGATGGTGGGAGATCGGCACGCTGGCTGCGGCAGCCGGCAGTTCGCTGGTTGCAGTGCTTGTCAGGTTTGTCGGTTTGATCGTCGTCATGTTGACATTTTTCCTGGGAATACTTTGTTGTCCTTCGTGAGTGAATCAAGCAGTGCTGACATTGATCTGCGCAATTTGCTGCGCTCCCCCGGCTGCGGGATCGGAGTTGTAGAAGGTATACACCGATCCTCCTGCATTGGCAGTGTAAAAACTGCCGGCCTGTACCACGATGCTGTCGGTGGCATCCAGATGGATGGTGAGCGATGAGTTCGCGCCTTGCCCGACGATGCTTTGAATGGCCGAAGCGGAGACCGAGATAAACTCGCTGGCGCCGTCTTTGATGTTGATGGCTTCGACGTTACTGATCCGACCTGTCAGGTTACTCAGGTTCACCAAAGATCCTCCCATCAGACCATTGATCTGCAGCATATCGTTGCCGGCTCCACCGTCCGCACGGGCGCTAAGGTAGTTACTGTTGTTGAGGATCAACGTGTCGTCGCCTGCCCCACCGTTGAGTGTATCGGCATAGCTACTGGCAGTGAGCGTGTTGTTTTGCGCATTGCCTGTCAGGGTGCGTGCTGCGCTATTGCCGGCGATCGCGCCGTTCTCCACGTTGACGCCCAGCGTATAGTCGACGCTGGTGTGGACGAGATCAGTGCCTTCGCCGATGGCTTCGGTGACGGTGTCGCCCATACCGTCCACATAGTAGGTGTCGTTACCCAGCCCTCCGGCCATCGAGTCCGCGCCCGTTCCGCCGTCCAGCACATCGTTGCCAGCTCCGCCGATCAGGGTGTCGTTCCCGTTCAACCCGAAGAGAAGGCTTGCGCCGCTATTGGCAGTGATCGTGTTATCGAGCGCATTGCCCGTTGCAGTAAGGCCTGCGGCAGTACCGGTAAGGGTCAGGTTCTCTACGCTGCCCTCCAGTATATGGCTCAACGAGGCCATCACAGTGTCCCTGCCTTCACCTGCGTTTTCGATGACTGCATCGCCCACGTTATTCACATAATAGGTGTCATCGCCAACACCTCCGATGAGCGTGTCGGCCCCTGCGCGCCCATCAAGGGTATCGTTGCCCGCGCCTCCGATGAGTGTGTTGGCGATGCTATTACCGGTCAGGATGTTATCTAAAGCGTTGCCTGTTCCGTTGATTGCAGTCGTACCTGTCAGGGTAAGGTTCTCGATGTTGCTTCCGAGAGTTAGAACGTAGTCGATGCTGCTATTCACCAGGTCGATGCCAGCGTTGGCGAACTCCCGGACCACGTCTCCTAAGTTGTCCACATAGTAAGTGTCGTTGCCCATTCCTCCGTCCATGATGTCGGCACCGATGCCACCATCGAGAATGTCGTTTCCGCCCCCACCAATGAGGGTATTGTTGCCAATGTTGCCAATCAGCGTGTTGTCGTGTTCGTTACCGGTGCCGTTGTTATCTGAAGAGCCAGTCAGCGTCAGGTTCTCGACGTTGCCGCCTAGTGTCAGCCTGTAGCTGATGCTGCTGTAAATCAGGTCCGTGCCTTGGCCTGCCGCCTCAGTCACCACGTCACCTATATCATCCACGTAGTACATGTCGTTGCCGGCGCCGCCAGTCATGGAATCCGCACCCGAACCGCCATCGAGTGTATCGTTGCCGCTACCTCCGACCAGCGTATCGTTACCGTCCATTCCCCGGAGAGTGTTACCCGCATTGCTAGCAGTCAGCACGTTGTCCATGCTATTGCCGGTACCCACCAGTCCTGTGGTGGATCCAGTGAGGGTCAGGTTCTCTACGTTGGCACCCAGGGTGTAGGCGATGCTTGCGCGCACGGTGTCGACCCCTTCGCCTGCGTTCTCCTTCACTACGTCGTTTACTGAATCCACCACATAGATATCGTTACCCGCACCGCCGGCCATGATATCGTTGCCAACGCCACCGTCGAGGGTATCGTTGCCTATTCCACCGGTCAGGGTGTCATTGCCTGCCATACCCATCAAGGTGCTACCCGCGTTGTTAGCGATAAGCATGTTGTCCAGGCTGTTGCCTGTAGCCGTCAGGTTTGCGGTAGTTCCTGTCAGCGTCATATTCTCCACGTTGGCCGCCAGGGTGTAGGTCACGGTGCTGTAGACCAAGTCTGTACCCGCGCTGGCCGCCTCGCTTACAACATCGCTTGCATTGTCCACGTAGTAGATGTCATTGCCAGCACCGCCAGACATGAGGTCGTTGCCTGTGCCCCCGTCGAGAATATCGTTGCCTGCCCCCCCGGTCAGGGTGTCATTGCCTGCCATACCCATCAAGGTGCTACCCGCGTTGTTAGCGATAAGCACGTTGTCCAGATTGTTGCCTGTAGCTGTCAGGTTTGCGTTGGTTCCTGTAAGCGTCATGTTCTCGACGTTGGCGAAGAGGGTGGCGGTCACAGTGCTGTAGACCAGATCCGTGCCTTCGTTTGCCAACTCGGTGATCACGTCTCCCGCGTCATCTACGTAGTACGTATCGTTACCGGCACCGCCGGACATAGTGTCGGCACCACTGCCGCCGTCGAGAATGTCTGCGCCTGCGCCACCGATAAGCGTATCGCGGCCTTCCAGGCCATAGAGCATGCTGCCTGCGCTATTGGCGGTGAGTACGTTATCAAGCGTGTTTCCGGTAGCGCTAAGGTTGGCGGTGGTGGAGGTAAGCGTCAGATTCTCGACAAAAGACGATAGGGTGCAGCTCACACTTGCCAACACCAGGTCAGTCCCATCACCTAGAGATTCGCTGACGACATCACCTGCGTTGTCCACGTAGTAAGTGTCATCTCCAGCCCCCCCAGACATGGTATCTGCTCCGAGTCCGCCATCGAGCGTGTCATTTCCCCCACCGCCAATCAGGGTGTCATTACCCGCACCGCCAGAGAGTACATTAGCACCCTCGTTCCCCGTGAGGATGTTGTCCTGCTCGTTGCCAGTCCCGTTGAGGTCAGCAGAACCCGACAAGGTAAGGTTTTCGACGTTGCTGCCGGAGGCAATTATATAGTCGATGGAAGCCACGACGGTGTCGGTGCCTTCACCTGCGGTCTCGATCACGCTATCGCCCATGTCATCGACGTAGTACGTGTCGTTGCCGAGCCCGCCGGTCATCGTATCAACGCCTGCGCCGCCGTCGAGCGTGTCACTGCCAGCTCCGCCTATCAGAATGTCATCGCCCGCAAGGCCTGCGAGCGTGTTGCCTGCGTCGTTTGCGATCAGGGTGTTGTCCATCGCGTTGCCCGTCGCAATGAGGGCGCCAGCGCTACCGATGAGCGTGAGATTCTCTACGTTGTCGGAAAGGGTGTAAGTCACCGTGGCGAGCACCAGGTCATTGCCTTCACCCGCAGATTCATTCACCGTATCGCGGGAATCGTCCACCCTGTAGGTGTCATCGCCTAGGCCGCCAGACATCACATCGATACCGGTACCGCCATCGAGCGTGTCGTTACCCGCGCCGCCAACCAACGTATCGTTGCCTGCACCACCCCAAAGAATATTGTCGCCGCTATTGCCGACCAGGACGTTGTCAAGCTCATTTCCCGAGCCATGGAGGTCGGCGCTGCCGGTCAGCGTGAGATTCTCTACGTTCGCCGACAGCGCATAGCTCACATTCGCCAGAACACTATCCGTACCTTCGCCAGCGCCCTCGGTAATGATGTCGCCTGTATCGTCCACGATATAGGTGTCATTTCCGGTACCGCCCATCATCCTGTCAGCGCCAGCCCCCCCATCGAGGGTGTCGTTGCCTGCGCCGCCGTAGAGCGTATCGTTGCCGGCCCCCCCCAAGAGCAGGTTCGCACCGCTGTTGCCAGTCAGGATGTTGTCCAACTCGTTGCCAGTACCGTTCAGGTCGTCCGTGCCGGTGAGCGTGAGATTCTCAACGTTATTACCAATGGCAAGCACATAGCCAATGCTGGATACCACCGTGTCTGTCCCGGCGTTCGCCGCTTCGCTCACGGTATCGCCGACATCGTCCACGATATAGGTATCGTTGCCCATGCCGCCGGTCATCACATCGCGGCCGGTGCCGCCATCGAGCGTATCGTCACCGGCGCCGCCGAGCAGCATATCGTTACCCTCCATACCGAACAGGTGACTGCCGTAGTCGTTCGCTGTAAGCACGTTGGACAGCGCATTGCCATTGCCGACCAATCCAGCCGTCGTGCCGATAAGTGTAATATTTTCTATGTTGGACGTTAGAGTGTAAGATATGTTGCTCAGAACTAAGTCCGTACCGGCACCCGATTCTTCGCTGACCATATCACCTGTATTGTCCACCACATAGGTGTCATTGCCCTGGCCTCCGGCCATAACGTCGGCGCCCGTGCCGCCATCCAGAATATCGTCCCACGCACCGCCATTGAGTATGTCGTTGCCGGCCATTCCCCGCAGGATGCTGCCGGTATTATTGGCCGTCAGCACGTTGTTCAGCTCATTGCCAGTGGCTGTGAGCCCGGCGCTCGCGCCTGTGAACGTGAGATTCTCCACGTTTGAGGACAGGGTAAAACTGACTGAAGCCAATACAAGATCCGTGCCTTCATGGGCGGCTTCCGTCACGATGTCTGCAACGTTGTCTGCGACGTATGTGTCATTACCATCACCACCGAACATTGTGTCGACGCCGGTACCGCCATCCAGAGTATCGTTGGCAGCGCCGCCATAGAGCGTATCGTCGCCTGCGCCTGCCTCAATGAAGTTTGACAGTCCCCGAGCGGGCAATACCAGCGTGTAATCCGTGACCGGCGAGCTGACCAGCAGATCGGTGGCAGTGTTGACGTCCTTGACGATAACGGTGACTGTTTTGTTGAATTGAGAGGTATGGCCCGACAGGTCCGTCACCGACAAACTGATGGTGAACACGAAACTTTGCGCAAAACCGGTACTGTCCGTCGCAAGATTAGTCGGGTAGAGCAACTTATTTGAGATGTCGTAGGTGCCGTTGAAGGAGGCGCCTGCCTGCGCCGTCGGCACGTTCAAGTGCCACACGCCGTTTGCATCGACACTGCCGCCTTCAAAACTAAAGCCACTTGGCAGGCCGGAGATGGAGTAGCTGTCGACTTTCCCGATGTTGCCCACGCTAAGTTGCATGACTTTGGCGAATCCTGCCCCCAGGCGTTGCGAATCATCGCCATGAATCACGTCGTTGCCGGAGGTACCCACAATGTGCTCGGCAGCAGACTGCGCCGCCAGCGTACTATCGGTAGCCGTCGAGGGATCACCGCCGGCACCGTAGAGCGAAGCGCCGTCTTCACGTACACCGGTAACGTTGAACAAAGACAGCTCTTTTATCTCCGCTGGAGGCGTACTGCGCACGATCACCGGCACCTGGACGCTGCCGGACGGGGAAGGTGGGCGGACGATATGCGGCGGTTCGGCTTCCTGTGGAGGCAGAATGATCATCGGGCGGGCGGTATGGGCGCTCACGTCCTTGAGCGCCTCGGACGTTGCATCGGTTGGGCTCGGCGGCGCAGGCGCTGCTGACGGTGTCGGGGGCGTTTGTTCTTCCGTCTCCGGTGTTTGCGACGCCTGCTGCTCTTCGGGCGATGCCTGCTTGGTCGGCTCTGTGGGCGCCGGGCTCACGTTTGGTACGGTTAGCGGCGAGTCGACTGCGGCGACGCCGAATTCGCTGACCTGGTTCAGCAACTCGCTCGTCAGCAGCGTCGTCCCATCGGCGAAGCTTACGTTTGAGGGCAGTTCAGCCATCGCATCAAGCGCTCCATGGAGCAGCACCACATGCTGGCCGTTCTTGAGCTCGACGACGAGGTCGACATCCGTTACCGAAAGCTTGGCAATGTCAGTATGGTTGAAGGGCAGCTTGAACTTGCCATCTACGGAGGTGACCGTTGTCAACGCTGGCATCAGCTTATCTCCTGAAGCGCATTACGTTTTACATCGTTGAGCGTAGCGCGCAGCATACTCAGCATCGCCGACATCCCGACGCGCAACTCGCGCTCCAGACGTTCAGCGCCCTGTGCGACTTCGTAGGCGATTTCGCCACCCGGCGCATCGTTGTGCGGCGTCAACAAGGTCTCGTTGAGCTTCTGCGACTGAGCGTTGAATAGGGTCATTGCTGCGGCCACTGTCTGGGTCATTTCCTGCAGCGACGTTGATTGCTCCAGTGAGTCGAGGTGCAAACGCTGCATCTGTGCTTGCATCGAAGTGCTGGCTTCAGCGAAGGCATTGAAGACACGTTCGAGTAGCTCATGCTGATGCAGTGCCGAACGCTCGACAGCGCCTGTGCGAATACTCTGTGCCTCGGTAACGGCAAGGCGTTGATCCAGAACCTCAACCATCGCTGCGTGTGTGCGCCTTGCCTGGTCGGCATGGGTATGATCAACCTGGGTGGCGAACTCGCCCATTTGCTGAATCAGGTTGCGTGCCAATCCCTGATGTTGCAATTCGTTCTGGCGGATCAACTGCATCACGTTTTCGACCAGCAGGTCGGTGGAGTGATGGAATACCTCAGTTTTGCGAAGCAGTTCGGGTAATACGGCCAGGTGGCTTTCTAACGCCAGTGTTTTGTCCTGGTTTTTTTGCGCAACAGACACAAGACTGTCTACACAGGACAGAAGTACACCTTGGCGTTCTTCGTTGCGCTTACCCTGCATCGCGATCTCGCGAACTTGTCCATGCAGGGTTTGCTGCGACTGCTTCAGGTCGTCAATGCGGTGCATCCACAGGAGTTCGTCGCTTGCAGGCGGGCCATCTCCGAGTTGACTGCCTGGTGCGTGTGTATGGGCTGTCACCCCATCCACCACGCTACGGGCAAACTGCAAGAACTCTACCTGGAAGGCACGCACCGATAGCATCATGATGCCCAGCATCAGCGAGCACAGCAGGCCGAACATGGAGGCACTGAAGGCCGTCCCCATGGAGGTAAGCGGGAACTTCAGATTGCCGATCAGTTCGCCCAGCGCCTTGTCCATGTCCTGGCTCGGATCGATATTGGCAAATCCACCAATCAGGTTGCCCACGGCGACCAAGGTTTCTAACAGACCGATGAAGGTACCGAGCAAGCCCAGCGCGATCATCAAACCTACCACGTATTGCGCGGTTTCCTGACGACTTTCCAGCACACGATGGACGTCCTCGAGCTCTTCCTGAATGTGCGATTGCTCGATGGCCGACGCTTCTCGTGTACGCCGGATGCGGGCAAGATTAACGAGCAGGCGCGAGGCGACTGAGTGGTGCTGCATGCGCTCTGCCGGTGAGCCCGGCTCGGGGTCGACAATCGCAAACATCTCGAAAACTTTCCATTCGGAGTGGATCGCTCGGATGCGCAACATGATCAGCGTCGCTCCGCCGAGCGCGGTACCAATGATGATACCATTGAGGACGACGTTGGTCAGAATGGCGTGAACCACGAACTGGCGAAAAAATATGGCGCCTACAGCCGTAAGAAAAAGTGGCGCCAATGCGAGTAAAAAATAACGTTGATGGATTGCTTTAAGTGTTTTCATGATCTGAATGGAGGTTCCTGAGAATGTGTTGTCTTCTTTGCTGACTTTTCGTCCTTAGCGCGGTTCACTAAGCGCGGAGCGTGCAAATCGGTTCAAGGGTGATAAGAGGTACGCGAGAACGGTACGGCTGCCCACGACAATCTCTGCAGTGGCTACCATGCCGGGCATGATGGGACGGCCGGCGAAGGGGTGTTGCTCGCCGTCAATATTTACTCGCACACGATAAAAACGTTCGCCACGTTCATCGGGCACGGTGTCGGCACTCACCTCGGTCAAGCGGCCCTTGGCGACTCCGAAGGAGGCGTAGTCGTAGGCGGACAGACGCGCATGCACGGGAAGCCCAGCATGCAGCTCTGCACGGTCGGCCGGCCGCACACGGGCTTCGACCACGATGAGGTCGCTGGATGGCGTGATCTCGACCACCGCATCGCCAGCTCGGATGACTCCTCCTACGGTTGAGATGTTGATCCGATTGACTACACCCGAGACCGGCGCACGCAGCTCGGTTCGCTCAATCCGGTCGCTGCTGGCCTTTAGCTCCTCCTGCACGCGTTGCAGGTCAGTCTGGGCGGATGTGAGTTCAGTTCTGGCGTCGGCCCGGAACAGTGATTCCGACTCTCGACTGCGGCCTTCGGCTTCCGCAACCGCTGAGCGCAGACGCGGAAGTGCCGTATCGACTTCTGAGATCATGGTTCGCAAGCGCTGCACATGAGATTGCGCTTCCAGCACTTCGAGCTTTGAGGCGGCCTCGCGCTGAAGCATGTCAGTAGCGATCTGCAATTGCTTCTGGGACAAATCAAGCTCGGCGACCAAATTGCCTCGGCGCATGGTTAGTTCTGCGAGTTCGGAACGCTTCTGTGTAACCTGCTCCACAACAACGCGTTGACTTTGCTCCAGATGCCGGCGTCGGGCTAGCAGCGCTTCCTGCTCGGTACGAATAGCCTGCTCCACTTCGCTTTCTGACGACTCGGGCGCAGCAAAGGCGTCGATTTCACCGCCCGTGGCTTCGGCCTTCAGACGGGCAACCTTAGCCATCAAGGCCAGTTCGCGAACCCGTCGTTCGCCCATCTGCGAGTTCGCCTGGACATCGCTGATTCGTGCCAACAGATCGCCTTGTTTGACGATATCGCCTTCGGCGACATCAATGGAGAGCACCACACCGCCCTCAAGATGTTGCACCACTTGGCTATGAGTCGAAGAAACAACACGGCCTTCAGCCCGCACCACCATGCGAATCGGAGCCAATGCCGCCCATGTGATGAGCAGTACTGATATAATTGACAATGCGAGTACCCAAAGGCGCGGCGCACGTAACTCGGACAGCATCGCGGCCTGTCGGTGTTCACGATTCTTCGTACGTTCGTTCGTACTTTGGGTGGACTGACGCGGGGCTGACATTATTGCTACTTCCTGATCTGGATGATGACGTGGCTGCGTGCATCGGTGGCCGGTGCATTCAGAATTACGGACTTTATGTGATCCGGCGAGATACCTTTGGACACCAAATGGTCACGCAGCACCGCAATGCGGTAGAAAGCCAAGCGGCGAGCTTCGCTGGGTGAAGGCTCTGCCATGGATGCCTGTAGCGATACCTGCCATTGACCTGCGGATTCGAAGCCGCCAAGTGCAGCATCGAGCGCCTCAATGAGTTTTTTCTCCATGGTCGTGACGCCAAGTGCATAGCTCACATTGACAGTGGGCGAGCGCCCCGAGAGTGTTACCGGCGCCTGAGGTTGTACATTTCGACTCGGATTGGCGGGATCTCCCTGAGCGAACGGGGCGGACGCAGGTACGGCCTGCTCTGCCGCACTGAGGGCGGCTGAAAGCCGTTCATTTTCCTGTTGCAATTGCTCAGCTCGCATATACTCGACCTGGGTTTCGGCTTGCGCTTTGCTTACTAATGCGGCGACCTGTGCGCTCTGCTGTTCCTGGGTCTTTTCGATCGTTTGCTGGGCTTTCACCTTGGAGACTTTCAGCATGGTGCTGAACATGACAATGGCAAACACGATGATCACGAACACCATAACGAGTACGACGTTAGTGAGTGCATCGACGAAACCAGGCCAGAAATTTTGTTCACGCGACGAAGAACTACCCCCAGCCATGAATCACTCCCTCCCTTCTGAAGTTGCACTGACGCTGTTCATCGCGAGTTGTCCGGACACACGCTCGATTTGATGCTTCAGCAGGATGGACTGGACACTCGTGTGCACCAGGTCCAATTGAGTCTGGTGGTACTGTTGGTAGGCATCGAACACATCCAGCAGATTTCGAGTGCTGGTGGAGAGCTGGGCATCAAAAGCTGTCACGACACGTGCCTGGGATAGGGCCTGCTGGCGCAGCGATTTGATCTTGTCGTGGGCAGTCGTCAAGCCGCTGAAGGCGATCTGTAAGCTTCGCCGTGCTTCACGCTCTGCATCCAGACGTTCGTATTCATGCCCCTCCTGCCGGGCAAGTGCGGCGCGCTGCTTGTAGTAGTCTGCTCCACCCGAAAACAAGGGCAGGCTCAGGACAACCATCGCACTCTGATCCTCGCGCCAGCCTTGGAAGCCTCCCTCGTTGGCGACACGGTTGCTTGAAAGCTCAAACTTGACCACGGGCAAGAAACGCGCCTGATGCTTGCGCCGCTCCTGCCTGGCCGCTTCCTCATTTTCGCCAGCGACGAGCACAGCAGCGTTGCCGGTAGGCAGCAAGTTGATGGCGTCTTCGAGGGTAGCCACTGGCCGCGATTCGGCGAGGGTGGGTAACTTCAATGTCTGCGGGAAACTGTCGGTAAGACGACTTAGATTAATATTGGCTTGGTTGGCTTGAGCGATAGCGTCCTGCACGGCCGACCTGGCGGCAAGAACACGCGCCTGAATACGTTCACGGTCTGCACCGCTGGCACCCCCGGCTTCGGCACGTTTGGTGACCCACTCACCCAGCCGCTCCAGGCGTTTTTGCTGTGCCAGGGCAAGTTTCAAGGACAACGCCGAATCAACGGCGCCATAGAAGGCGACGGTACTGTCATAGTTGACATCGCCGCGTACGCCATCTTCATCCGCCGCGCTTGCACGTTTAGTGGCTGCTGCGCTGCGGATGCCTGCGATGGCTCCGAGATCGAACAACGGCTGGGTAAGTACGCCATAGATTTCCGTTTGTGTCTGCGTGCTTTCAGGCAGCGGCTGACCTGTCGAATCGTCAATCTGTGATGACGGCGAAGAAGTGCCACGACCTTTGGCGACGCGAATGTCGAAGGCGGGCAGGACGCCGGCATAGGCCGCCCGCGCAAGGTCGGAGGCGGATTGGGTTTTGGAGCGTGAAGCACCGAGGATATAGCTTTTATCAAAGGCGCGACGGCGTGCGTCGTCCAATGACATGACCTCAACGGGATCCTCGCCTGAAAACTCTTTGGGAAGGGGGGCGCGTTCGATCTCCAGCTGACCATCTGGTGAGTCGGTCATTAGCCACAGTTGATTCAAGCTCAGGAACGATTCGCCTGATGCACCATCGTTGTTAAGTGTCTGAGAAGCTGCATGGCATTGGGACGTGAGGACCAAAAGCCCGGCCATGCATCCAGCGAACTGAATGCGGTTCGCCGACCGGATACCCCTGTTGTGCGTAACAGCCAAGTTGGGCGGGGCGATTGTGAACGGGGCACACATTCTTTTCACCGCCTTCACAGCAATTGTTTTGATCTTCATATTATTAATCTCATGCGCGCGTGCGCTTCGCCTTTTTCTGCGAGTGAATAATTGCATTAAGCATGTTGCT
Source organism: Pseudomonas sp. LBUM1669 (assembly GCF_059695705.1). Classification (NCBI taxonomy): domain Bacteria; kingdom Pseudomonadati; phylum Pseudomonadota; class Gammaproteobacteria; order Pseudomonadales; family Pseudomonadaceae; genus Pseudomonas; species Pseudomonas sp. LBUM1669. The sequence continues at coordinate 37,924 of NZ_CP166785.1, forward strand.
GATTAAGGGAGAAGATTGAGAGTTCTCCCTATGACTAGAATGCCTGTTGGCGGCATGCCTCGCGCAAGCTGGAAACAGCGCCATGCCTGGTTCAAACAGGCCTAAACCGCCGTCGGGCGAACCTACTCCTTATGAACGGAAGTTAATTGGATATTTGCAGATGTCTCTCTAGGTCTTCGGCTCAACAAACTTATTCAAATGAGCACTGTCGATGTTCAATTTGGTGGTGTTAAATATGTTGGCCAAATAGTCTTTGGCCAACTGTTCCTGGCGCTGGGCTCGCAAAGCGTTAGTCAGTTGAGCGCGCACTTCATCGAAAGTAGCCTGCCGTGAGGGTTGCCGCTCGGTCAGCTTGATGACATGAAACCCCGCGGCACTTTGCACAGGGTCTGAAACTTCACCCACCTTGAGTTGATCGACGACTGCGCGCACTTCTGGCAGCAACTGTTGCATCGTTAACAGGCCAATGTCACCGCCATGGGCGGCACTCTCAGCTTCCTGGGAACGCTCAGTCGCCAGTGCCGCAAACCCATCGGGTGCCTCTTGTGTTTTTTTGGCTAATTCCGATGCCTGCTTACGTGCAGCATCGACGCTTTGCGGGTCGGGTGTCGCTATAAATATCTGGCTGACCCTAAACAGTGGAGCGGTTTTCAGCGTCGATTTTTCGACGTTGTACACCTGTTGAAGTTCGGTAACGCTCGGGTAGTCAGCGGGCACTTGGCTGACCGACCTTAAATAATTGGTGATCAGCACTTGATCATGTGCTGCTCGAATTTGCTGTATGACCTCGGGATGCTTGTTCCAGCCTTTCGATTCAGCTTGTTGAAGCAAGACTTTCTCTGCCAGGCGGGAACGAATGAGATTTTCTAAGGCTGCGCGATTACCATGCAGTTGCTCTCTAGCATTGAGCGGCAACGTTGCCAACAGAGCTATTAGTTCTTCGGGAGCGATAACTTGATTGCCGAGTTGTGCGACAGATGCCTTTTGCGCCATCTGCTGTTTCGACACGGCTTCCTTATTCGAATGTGAGGCGAAGGTAATCGCAGCAGCCAACAAGGCTAGTGCACTGACACCCGCCAATAACGTATATCGTTTCACAGGCTCGAGTCCTTTTGGAGTTCTGGTTCATCAGTAACATCATGCAACTGTCGTGCGGTTTGATTGTAGTCGCGCAAATATACAACGAACTCCAGCAACAAGCGGTCCCACAGATCAAGGTTGTAGCGCAAATAATCAGCACTGACGCCGGCAGCAAGCACAACGTCCATTTCTATTACCAGGAACTCATGCTGCACCGATAAACGCGCAAAGCGCCGCGAAGCATTCCAGGTCTCGGCCAGACCTGCTGGCAACTCACCCTGCACTCGTAGTGCGCAACTGTAGGTAAAGTCGGTGTAACTATCTGGTTCGGTTGCACCGTTGCCTAAGCGAATTGAATAACCGATGCCTTGGCTTGCCGTTACCAATTGCACAGCAGCGTTTTGTTCGGTCTGGTGGACTCGGTAGCCGGCGGATTGCAACAGCTCTGTCATCGAATGAGGGGTAACGCTAGTGATCAATAGTGATTGGGTCATATTAAATGTCCTTTGAAAGTAAGTAATCGATCGCTCTACAATATTGGACTGCTTCGACTTGAGTCAGACACCGCCAATAAAGTTGAGTGTTGCGGGTGTCAAATTCAGCGTTGAAAAACTTTCCGAGAATATAAAAATCTCTCGGTTTCAGTGAGCTGAGCATTTCACAAGCCAGCGTTGTGGACGCTGATGCTTGCGGCCTTTCTGAGGTACTGATTTTTACTGGAAATGGGATGACTACATACCGGTATTGCCTTCTAGGCTTGTAGGGAATTTCCCCAATCGTTCAGGCCGAAGCCACGTTCAGTTAATCGAGTCAGGGACTCTTGCTGTCGTAAAAAGGTTTTGTGCAAGAAGGTGGGGCGAGCGCCGCTGAGACGAGACGAGGCCGGGCATGAATCAAAATGGCTCGTTGCAAAAAACGTTAAAAATTCAAGTTCTTGCAGTAAAAAACCCTCGGCACGTACATGACGTGACGAGGGCTGATGAACGGGAGGGAAACAGTCCCTCCGCTTTTCTTCTTATCAGCTGACTTTGATGCCTATGCTACTCTGAACCGACGATCCCACCTTCGACTGGCCGGTCCCGCTGTCCATCAGATTGCCTACTTCGGCGTACACGCTAGTGTTCTTGCTGGCACCCCAGCGTGAAACCTGCAGACACTTCGGTGGACATATAGCCGATGCCGTATTTAATGGCGGTGGAACTATCGGCTACTAAGGGAGTGATTTTTTCTAGCAAAACCACCGGCCTTTTCCATGATGCTACTTTCAGTGAGTTGCCAACGGACGCTGTGGAAATTTCGCCGGAACTGCATGAGGAGCTTCTAAATGGTCAGTCTTCGTCGATGAAAATCAGTTTTGATACTGAGTCATCCTCGTTGATCGAACTTCCGCCGATGACGGACGAGCAGTTGGCGGACATCGAGCGCGCCAAGCGCGACGATCAACCGGCGAAAACGGATGGCGTTGTGGTGCGCCACCGTGATGAAGTAGAAATTGGCGCTACCACGCTACGGCTGCTCAATGCACGACATTGCAACTCTATCGCAGTGAGTTGCGCAATTGGCCAGAGGCCTTACCACTGGCAGAACATCGTCCGATCGCGCCGCCTTGGCTGGACGAACAGGACCAATAAACGCCCCACACTTGTGGGGCAAGCGCGACAATAAAGGACGTTGTGGCGGTCAAAGGGGGCAAAGACGGCAAGCTGGCCAGCGCAACCTCGACGGCGTCCAACGCGGCGAAGGCGGTGAATAGCACCGCCAAAGTGGCCAGCACGGCCAGTACGGCCAGTTCGGTCGGTCGGGCGGCCAATGGCTTCGGTCGAACCGTGGCCAGAGGCGTGAAAGGTTCGGCGATTTTTTTCGCGGCCGTTGATGCCGGTTTGAAAGCCAAGAACACATATGACAATGCACTGACGCAGGACGAACAATCCGAAGGGTATGGCGCGGCAGCTGGCGGGCTGGCGGGCACGCGGATGGGGGGCGGCCGGTGCGGCGATCGGCACGGCGGCGCTGCCGGTGATTGGCACCTTCGTCGGTAGTTTGATTGATGGCTATTTCGGCAGCCTGGGCGGTGACGCCCTCGGAGGTGCACTAGGCAAAGCGGCGTTTGGTACAACCGACGAGCTACAGCGGATGCCGGCCGTCGGCCGTCGGCCCGCTGATGATGGCCAATGCAGGCAAGGACATTCCGCCGGTGCCCGGCAACATTGCCCAGTCATTTTCGCCGCCGGTGACGCAGCCCCTGATGATGACGAATGCTGGCAAGGACTGTGCCTCGCACCGATCACGGCGGCACCCGAAGCGCTCGCCCCGATGGCGCCACCGGTGTCTGCCCCGCGAGACCTAAACTCGAAAGACGCCATGCTGTTGCCGCACTTTGCCAACAAGGTGCGTTTCCCTCGCTCAGAGTTGTGCCGGCCAAAGGTCATTAAGTCCGGCTTGGAAGATCCCTCCCCGCAACTGGTTGAGGTGGCGAAGACGATGATGCTGCCACCAGCCAGCGCGGACGTAGCGGCGGGGACATTGGTGAAACCAATGGTGGCAAAAGAGGCACCCAAAATCGAATCGAAGGTGGACATTCAGGCGCCGTTTTCGCTGACGGTCAACGGGGATGTGAAGGATGGTGATTGGCTATGCAACGTACTTGAAATCAACCGCTCAAGTTACTACGCCCACCGCCTAAAGCGCCGAACGCCGGATGTCGAACGACTTCGGTTGCGCAGCCGGGTGAGCGAGTTGTTTTCACAAAGTCGCAGTGCTGCCGGCAGCCGTAGCATCCTATCGTTGATGCGTGACGATGGTGAGCAACTCGGTCGGTTCAAAGTGCGCAGCTTGATGCGTGAGCTTGACCTCGTCAGTAAACAGCCAGGTTCTCATGCCTATAAACGAGCGACGATTGAACGGTTGGATATCCCGAACATCTTGAATCGGGAGTTCAATGTCCCGGCACCCAATCAGGCGTGGTGCGGCGACATCACCTACATTTGGGCTCAGGGGAAATGGCACTATCTGGCGGTCGTGCTGGATCTTTGCGCGCGTCGGGTGGTGGGCTGGGCATTGTCGAAAAAGCCGGATGCCGAGCTGGTTACTAAGGCTCTGGATATGGCTTACGAGCAACGAGGAGGGCCTCAGGGCCTGCTATTTCACTCGGATCAAGGGTCGCATATGCGAGTCGTTTATTTCGCCAGCGGCTGTGGCGTTATCGCATGCGCCAGAGCATGAGTCGTCGGGGGAATTGCTGGGACAATGCGCCGATGGAGCGCGTGTTCCGCAGCTTGAAAACTGAATGGATACCGACCACAGGTTACAGAACTGCTCAAGAAGCCCAACGCGATATCAGCCATTTCTTGATGCATCGGTACAACTGGATTCGGCCCCATCAATTCAACGGTGGGCTGGCGCCAGCTCGGGCCGAAGAAAAACTTAACGTCGTGTCCGGGATTAGTTGACCACTACAAGAAACTGATGGGGTGAAAAGGTAGTCATAAGAACAGTTTTTTTGCTGATTGTAGACTTGGCCTGTGCAGCCAGTAAGAAAAGCCAACCCGGAAATTGCAATAACAGTCAACGTAGTTTTGAGCCTCATCATGTTGAATCCTTGAATTTATAATTCCGCACCTATTGGTGCTTAGTGATGCTACCTCGGAGGCAATACGCAGGAATGTAGGGAAATCCTGAATGTTCATTTTGAGTCCACTTGAAGTGGTCGCAACTCGAAGTGGCGGCGGTGATGTGACCTTTAAGGTGCTGTTTTAGATCCTTCGTCTTGGGTGTCGTAGGCGAAACGCGTTCCTCCGTGGTCTCGACCAAACTGTTGATGAGCGCGCTGACGACAGCTCCGTTGGGGTGTCATTGAGTAGTCATGCTTGGCGACCAATCACGAACAGTTTTTTCGCTGGGTCAGCGACGCTGTTGTCGATCGGTAAATAAACCGTGGTCTCCACATAGAGTTCTAGGGGCTGTTGACGTTTCACCGGAACAGCAGAGGAAGAAGAGCAAACCCGCAGAATAGAGGTTCCAACACCGACAATCCTGCGAGCTTGCAATGCCCCGAGTGATGCTCAGTGACGAGCTTTGGTCGAAGCTGGAAAAAATTCTGCTTCAGCAAACTATTTACCACAAGCCTGATTTGCGATTGACCGTTGAGGGGATGCTCTACCGGATGCGCGTTGGTTGTCCGTGGCGAGATCTGCCCAGCGCTTTTGGATGCTGGAACTCAGTCTCCAAGCGCTTCAATGCGTGGTCGGTGGCTGGCAAGTGGCTCAAGGTTTTCAATACGTTGATCGAAGACCCAGATTTTGATTGGGCTTTCATCGACGGAACCTATGTGAAGGCCCATCAGCACAGCACGGGGGCCGCCAGTGACCAACCAGAAGCGATCGGCAAAAGCCGCGCTGGCCATACGAGCAAGATCCACCTGGCTGTCGATGCACATGGCTTGCCTGTGGCTTTCGAGATCACTGGAGGTGACGTCAATGACTGTACTGCCGCCCGTGAATTAATTGCGCAGCTACCATCAGCCGAGGTCATCGTTGCCGACAAGGGCTACGACAGTGAGCGTATTCGCGAACAGATCGAAGCCCAAGGTGCTCGACCAGTGATCCCGAGAAAGCGTAACTCAATCAAAGGCAATGGCGATCTGGATAAAGGCCTTTATCGCTACCGGCACTTGGTCGAAAATGCCTTTGCGCGACTGAAACATTACCGCGCAGTGGCGTTTCGATACGACAAACTGAAGAGGAACTATGAGAGCACGGTGGCCATGGCCTGCGGGTTCCTCTGGTTACCCATGTGAAACGTCAACAGGCCCTAGCTCGGTAGTCAGGGTGCATTACAGCACCTCTGAAGACTTGTTCGGAGAATCCTTCGTGCTCAGTGCGCCAAAAATAGTCTCCTTCGGAAAATTCCTACAACTCACAGGGAGAAATCGAATATCACGAAGATTCCATTATCCATACTCTGTTGTGACCGACAACCAACCAGTATTTAAAAATGAACATCAAGTACAAGTTTTTAAAGGAACCACATGGCCGTGGTTTAAAACTTGGAAAAGGACTTCTGCCCCAACCTCTGCAAGCGCAGCCTATCTTAAAATTTATACACATTCCGACCCGCTCTGTGCGAGTTGCAGTGCTTAGTATTTTCATGGCTGGAGCTTTTTTTAGCACGCTTCCCAATGCGCACGCTTCTGCAAAAAATCCAGTCACAGAGTCTAGTCAATATATTGGCGCTGACACCACTGCTAGCGTTCCAATATCTCGGGACGAGCGTGCAAACCTTATATCTATTTTCAAACAAGCCGTTGCTGATGATGCTGCGGGGCGACACGAACAAGCCCGTAAGTGGTATGACGCCCTCGAAGGCGCGGAGCTGAATTTTAGTGTTGCAGTTCCGTCAGCGGTCAATCTGGCTGTACTTGGTCGCTATGACGATGCTAAAAAAGCGTTCAAGAAAATAACAAAAAGTGAAGATGAGCGCGAGGCCAGTTATGCCAAATTGTGGCAATTATGGCTAACGGCCCGCACTTACACCGGCAAACCTGCTTCTCTACAGAAAGAGTTGAGTAAGTTGGTTGTCAATATGAAACCGAGCGCTGCGTACCAACAAAAATTGGTCGCCGTCTTCGCAGGAGACAGTGAAGCTGCAGCAGTGTTCAATGTTATTAACACAACAGTCAGCGAAGGTTTGTCAATGCGCGATGCGCGCTCTGAAGCTGCATTCTTTGCTGGCGGTTATCTACAGTACGTCCGAAAGGATACTGCGGCGGCGCGGCGCCTGTACCAGCGTGAGTTACCCCAATCCGATGCCTCTTTGGAAAAGCCGCTCATAGAGCAGGCCATTAAGTCTATTTAACCCCCCTCCCCCTTATCAACTAATTAGCCTACGGTCAAAAGCCAAGGTTACGGAGTCCCCGTGAATAAAGTTTTTCGCTTAATCTGGAATGTAAGTTTGAACATTTGGGTTGTAACCTCTGAACTTGCGACTGCAAAAGGCAAAAGCAAGAGCCGTACTCGTGGCTCAGTTATGCGCGCCGGGGGTGTGGTTAGCGCACTGGCGATTACGATGCTGGCAGGCCCTGCAAATGCTTGGGTCGCAGAGACTGGTGTAAGCAGCCCTATACTGGATAACAATAGTAGCTCCAACACTTCAATAAATGGGGGGCAGGCGTCCGGGAATAACAGCATTGCGGTAGGTCCATCTGCCGTGGCAGCTGGCAACTATGGCATTGCAATGGGCGATGGCGCTAAGGCTAACGATATTGATACTCTTGCCTTCGGTCGCAACGCAAGTGCGACCGGAGCGGATGCAATAGCAACAGGACACAACTCGGTAGCTAAAGCAAATCAAAGCTATGCTGCTGGAGTGAACGCGAAAGCTTATAACATGTCGACTATTGCCATAGGGGACAGTGCGGTAGCAGGTGTTGACGGAACTGCCACTATCAACCACAACACAGACCCGCATGACGCTGCGGTAGCCATTGGTCGTGGTTCTAATGCCACTGGATATCGCTCTGTAGCTTTAGGCTCTTTCGCTACCGCAAATGGCATCGGCTCCACCGCCATTGGAAACCAGAGTCAAGCGCTGAACAGTCAGGCTGTTGCTATTGGCCCTAATGCTAGTGCGTTAGGGGGCTCGTCAGTTTCTATCGGTTACCAAGCAAGTAACCAAGCGAACTCCTCGGAAAGTATAGCTATTGGTGTATTGGCAAAGACTACCGGCGGTATCGCCGTCGCCATTGGTTCTGGTTCTTCCGCTAGCAACACCAGCGTCGCCTTGGGTAACAGGTCGTCCGCTACTCTGCTCCACAGCGTCGCGTTGGGTGACAATTCGCTCGCTGATCGGGCCGGAATGAATGGTTCGGCGGAGAAGTTTAGTGGCGCTAAAGTGCTATCTTCATACGCTGGTGTATCGGTAGGTAAAACAGACTTAGAGCGCCAGATCATCAACGTTGCCGGCGGTACACAAGCGACTGATGCTGTGAACGTCCGTCAGCTACAGGCTGTTCAAGACGGTGCGGTCAAGTACGACACAAACCAGGATGGCACGATAAATACTTCGAAAGTGACATTGGGTGGTCCGATTTACAACTCCATCACGCATGTGGGCGGAACGACCATCAACAACGTGGCCAATGGCGTAGTCGACAGCGACGCGGTGAACATGTCGCAGTTGAATCAAACCAACACCCAAGTGGCGAACAACACCACCAATATCAACACACTGGCAAACGATGCGTTGTTATGGGATCCGGCTGCCAATGGTGGTAACGGGGCATTCAACGCCAACCACGGTGGTACGGGTCCGAACAAGATCACGCATGTAGCCGATGGTACTTTGTCTTCGACCAGTACCGATGCGGTGAACGGTTCGCAACTGAACGCCACTAATTCAATTGTGACCAGCATCGGAAACTCGCTGACAAATATCTACGAAACGGGCACCAAGTATTTCCACGCCAACTCCACGGGTACCGACTCGGTCGCGTCGGGCCAGGATTCGGTTGCTATCGGCATGGGCGCCGTAGCCAGCCATGACGGCAGCGTCGCACTCGGTGCGGGTTCCGTTGCAGATGGCATCACCTTGAGCAAGCAGGCCTATCTGGTGGGTGGGGCCGCAACAGGTGAAGTCAACATCGGTGATCGCCGGGTCACGGGCCTGTCGGCCGGGGCCGAAGATACAGATGCAGTCAACGTGTCGCAGCTGAAGGCAGTCAGCAGCGCCGCCGTCGCTGATGCGGTGATGTATGACAACGCTACGCACAACAACATTACGTTGGGTGGCAGTACATACGACAACAGCACACATGTGGGCGGCACGACCATTACCAACCTGGCCAATGGCGTAGCCGACAGCGACGCGGTGAACATGTCGCAGTTGAATCAAACCAACACCCAGGTGGCGAACAACACCACCAATATCAACGCACTGGCAAACGATGCGTTGTTGTGGGATCCGGCAGCCAATGGTGGTAACGGTGCGTTCAACGCCAACCACGGCGGTACGGGCCCGAACAAGATCACCAACGTGGCCAATGGCACCTTGTCTTCGACCAGCACCGACGCGGTGAACGGTTCGCAGCTGTTTGCTCTGGGTAATCAGATCTCCAATGTCGACGGTCGTGTCACGACTATCGAAAGCAACTTCACCAACATCAATAACGGTGCTGGCGTCAAGTACTTCCACGCCAATTCTACCGGGGCAGACTCTGTTGCAAGTGGTACTGATTCTGTGGCGATCGGTCCGAAGGCGAGTGCATCAGGTGTCGGCTCGATTGCTTCGGGTAACGGAGCCAATGCGTCAGGCGCGGGTTCCGTCGCCATGGGGGACGGTGCCTCGTCTACAGCCGCAGGAAGTGTTGCTTTGGGTAAAGGTGCCAGCGATGGTGGCCGTGGTACCGAAAATTACACAGGAAAGTACTCCGGCACTGCTAACAACACCTCTGGGACCGTTTCCATAGGCAATGCGGCAACCGGCGAGACTCGCACCCTCAGCAATGTCGCAGACGGCAAGGAGGCAACCGACGGGGTCAACTTGCGTCAACTCGATGGTGCGGTTACCGAGTCGAAGAAGTACACCGATGACTCCCTCAATAAAATAAACACTACCGTCTCGAATGTGGATAGCCGGGTGACCAACATCGACAACCGCATTAGCAAGACAGAGGGTGATGTTAATAACCTCAAGGATGGCACTGACGGCATGTTCCAGGTGAACAACTCCAGCAAGCGGCCGAAGCCGGTGGCCACCGGTACCGATTCGGTCGCAGGGGGGGCAGGCTCGAGCGCATCAGGAAACAACTCCACAGCATTGGGTAGCAATGCCAATGCCTCGGGTAACAATTCGGTCGCGCTGGGTGCTAACTCAATCGCGGACCGTAACAACAGCGTTTCCGTAGGCGCGGCAGGGAACGAGCGGCAAATCACGAATGTGGCGGCCGGTACGTCAACAACTGACGCAGTCAACGTTGGTCAGTTGAACAGTGGCCTAGCTGATGCCACCAAGACCGCCAATGCCTACACCGACTCGGCTTACCGTGCCTTAAACAAAGACATTAAGGCGCTGGACGATGACTTGAGCGCGGGCATCGCCGGCGCCATGGCTATGGCCTCGCTGCCCCAGCCTTATGCTCCGGGTGCAAGCATGGCTTCCGGTGGTTTGGGCACCTACCGCGGGCAATCCGCAATGGCGCTTGGTGTGTCACGCATTTCCGACAACGGTCGTTGGGTCACCAAACTACAAGCCACCGCTAACACCCAGCGTGAAGTCGGTGCATCTGTTGGCGTAGGCTACCAGTGGTAATTACTTCATAAATAAACAGGCCCGTTGCGAGGCGGGCCCTTCACAGTAAAAGATTCGAGAATAACTCATGTACAACGCAACAGTTTCAAATTACTTCCGCTTGGCCGCTGTGACTTTCACGTTGCTCACTCTCTCTGCATGCGGTACTCGTACCATTAGTGATGTCGACGTCCATGGAACCACCAAAGCTCCAATATTCCCGGCCGTAAATGATGCTAGCCGTACAGATGGAACCTACGTAAACTTGGAAAATTTGCACAAAATTGCGGGAGGGATGACTAAAGCACAAGTCCGCGAACTGATTGGAGCTCCTCACTTCTCGGAGGGAATGTTCGATGTACACGAGTGGGATTACATCCTCAAGTTCCGCCAACCTGCCGGCCAACCTGATGAGGTATGCCAATACAAGGTATTGTTCGACAACAACATGGTCGCTCAGTCGTTCTTCTTCCTGCCGGAAAACTGTATGCAGCCGACATCACAGGAGAAATCGGCGAAATCGGAGAAGCAGATCAGTATTAAATCTGAAGATGTAACACTAGCGGCCGATTCTACGTTTGCATTTGGCAGTGCACAGCTAAGCACTAAGGGAAAAAGCACACTTACCAAACTGTTCAACGATCTGAAGCTATCGAGCGTGAGTAGTGTTGACATCGTAGGCTACACCGATCGTATCGGAAACCAACAGCGTAATGAGGAGCTGTCGTTGAATAGAGCTGGCTCTGTCCGCTCATACTTGATTGAACAAGGAACGCCTTCTCAACTGATCAGCATTGATGGGCGTGGAGCTGCCGATCCGATTGTCGCGTGCCCTGGTGCGGAATCTCCTGAAGCGATCAATTGTCTAGCACCAAATCGCCGGACCACGGTAACTATAATTTCCAAGTAATAAGAAATAGGGCGGTGGTCTTCCGCCGCCCTCGATGATTTTTTCCTTTTAGCTCCGCGGGCATGGTTCACGTGAGAGAAATAAATTTAGTACGTACTATTTTAAAACACCCCTAAAAGGCACCCTCCCCCTCGAATAGCAAATACATTAATCCTCAGTTATTGTCCACCCCCATGCGCTCGCCTGAGTCACAATAGAAACAGTGTCAACTAGTACCACAGCAGTTCAAAGTCACTGGAAAAACTATACCTGCCCTGCCAGTCACCCAAGAAACCGTGCTTTCTCCGGCATCTATGTGTCTAATCAGAGCAACCTTAACGGCTGTATACGCCGCGTATTCCTTCAGCGATTATTCCGATATCTCCAAGCATAAGCAAGGGGTTGAGTTTTTATCATCACCGGGACGGTCATTACTCATTTCTAGTTCATCAGGCTTCTGGAGCGGGGTGCTGCTCAGAGTCGAATTTTATGTGCCTCCCTACCCACAATGTAACTTGTGTAAATAGCTTTCAAAAACGTCCTACAGCCAAAATGATGAGTAGGTTGTCAGTCTGTATAAGAATAAAACTGATGTTCAACGGATAAATTTATTGGGAAAAACCAAAGGTTTACGTCTTCCATCGTAGGGCAGACAATCTAAGGAAACTCTGAAAAAGACTTCCAGATCTGGTGAAATACTCGCCTGACACGAACACGACGGTTGAGCCCCATGAAACAGATGTCCTTCGCCGACGCCGAATATGCCGGCAAACGTAAGCAGACTCGCCGCGAGCGCTTCCTGATCGAGATGGATCAGGTCGTGCCCTGGAAGGGCTTGGTTACTTTGATCGAGCCGCATTATCCAAAGGGCGAAGGGGGTCGTCCAGCGTATCCGCTGATGGCGATGTTGCGGGTCCATCTGATCCAGAACTGGTTCGGCTACAGCGATCCGGCGATGGAAGAGGCATTGTACGAGACCACGATCCTGCGCCAGTTTTCGGGGCTGCACCTAGACCGATGAAACCACGATCCTCAACTTCCGCCGCTTGTTGGAAAAACATGAGTTGGCAGGCGGGATTTTGCAGGTTATCAATGGCTATCTGGGCGACCGTGGCCTGCTGTTGCGTCATGGCACGGTGGTCGATGCGACGATCCTTCACGCGCCGAGTTCGACCAAGAACAAGGACGGCAAACGCGATCCCGAAATGCACCAAACCAAGAAAGGGAATCAGTACTTTTTTGGTATGAAAGCGCACATCGGCGTCGACGCTGAATCCGGCTTGGTGCATAGCCTGGTGGGCACGGCGGCCAATGTGGCGGACGTGACGCAGGTCGATCAGTTGCTGCACGGCGAGGAAACTTACGTGTCTGGTGACGCCGGTTACACCGGCGTGGACAAACGTCCCGAGCATCAGGATCGCAAGATGATCTGGTCGATTGCCGCCCGGCCAAGCAGCTATAAAAAGCATGGAAAAAAGAGTTTGATCGGTCGTCTGCGGCGCAAGATCGAATACGCGAAAGCGCAGGTGCGGGCCAAGGTTGAACATCCGTTTCGGGTAATCAAGCGTCAGTTTGTCTATACGAAAGTGCGCTTTCGCGGCCTGATGAAAAATACCGCGCAACAGGCCACGCTATTTGCCCTGTCGAATCTGTGGATGATGCGAAAACGGCTGCTGGTTGTGGGAGAGGTGCGCCTGTAATCCGGGAAAAGCGCCTTGAAAAGGCGTCGTTCAAGGGTGAAACGATGAGTTAAGAACAGGAAAGGTCTGATTTCTGACCAAACCAGTGTTTTTTGAACCTCTACCAAAGAGGGCATCAAAAATCGCTGACTACTTCAGACCTTCCTTAACGTCGTGTCCGGGATTAATTGACCACTACAATCCTCGGCTGTACCACTTCACACAATGGGCTAAACACGCTGGCGGATGCACGCAGCTTCGAAAAAATCACGCGCCGTATTAATGGCGGGCTAAATGCCTGGCTGATCGCGAGGCTCTGCAAGATCGACCACTGGAAGTATTGGAAGCCGACTGATGGAAGAGTCTGAGATGAAGATCGATACTAGCAATGCCGTAGAGCTGATCAAATTTTTCTTTAATAAGCTGAGCTGGAAGCTGATTGCGCAGCTGCTGGTAATGGCGCTGCTGGGTGGCTTTTTGTACGTCGCTTGGGAATTCCGCGTAAAGCTTCTCACAGAGGCTACAAGCCGCTGGGGGCAACCTGAAATCATTAAGGGGCGATTGCCGGCTCTGCTCGATGGACTGGTCAGCGAGCTTCAACCAGACAGTGTCTTTGTCTGGTTTGCCAGTCAAGGTATTGATGCACGCAGGCCGATGATGGTTTGGATCAGCATCCGGCGGCCGGAGCTGGAAGGTCGCGTTGAGCCATTATTTTCGGATCATCCAGAGCTAGTGATCAGCGTGATCCGGCTTATTCGCGGCGATGAGTTTTGCGCCGAGCATACGTCCTGGTCTCCGACCGGGAAAGTACTCACCGAGGTTGGTATCACGTGGGTCTGCGCAGTCGGCATACCTCCCGATGATGGGCACCTGGTTGGCGTGATCACGGTTGGCTTCGTGGAAAAGCGGCCTGACGAATACACCTCAATCCGGGCGGCGCTGGGTCGCTGGGCTCGATTCGCCACTGGCAAGGATTATTAACATGGGAGACTTCAGAGAGTTCAGTGCGCCACTCAATGTTCAGTACGACGCCGAGGCCAGCGCGGTCCTCGGTGCCGATTACTGGCGGGTGACTCAAGGATTTAGATATCGCCTTCAGAGAATAGGGGGTGAAGCATGGGTACACGTACCCGCCGGCTACCTCACGGACGGCGCTAGCGTGCCGCGCCTGTTCTGGTCACTGATCCCGCCATGGGGTGCCTACGGGCAGGCTGCAGTGGTGCACGACATTGTCTGTGAGTATTTGAGCGTGACCGTCAACGGTAGGCCGTGCTCGATCACGCGAGAGGCCTGCGACAACATCCTGTTTGAAGCGATGAGCGTGCTTGAGGTGCCCGCAGCCAAGCGGAAAGTTATTTCTGGGGCCGTGGGCCTGTACCGACGATTGTCGGGCGTGGCCAAGCCTACCAGCACGCCGCAGAAGCGTGCGTTGGAAGCGAGCTGGAACAGCTGACCAAACCCCGCCGTAATCTCAGGTATCGACACCAGGATCGAAATGCCCCTCACTGATTACGTAGAAAAGTCTCGAAGAAAGTTGCAGTGTTACGGATGCGCAGTAGCCAAACGCAATCAGAAAAGCCATTCAATCGGATCACAAGATCATTGTCATAGTCGATGACCAAGGGGGATTTTTGGTGGTTTTTGAGTAAAGCCATTTTTGAGAGGGGGACCTACGGTTCCCCTACGTGTATCTGTTTGTTTACTTGTGCTCAATACTCGATGTGCATGCAAGGGCGCTACCGAATCAAGCGTCAGCAGCGGAGGGAATCATGCCGGAAGCTGTTGAGGCAGATCAGGCAGATCCTGTTCATTCGCTTGAGTACAAATACAAGTACAAGCATGAGGATTCAGATATGAGTGAAATTAACGATATCGCGGGCTAAATCAATATCAACATAACCGGCGCCGACGGCGGCGGCAGTAATGCGGCGCTGATGGTAGCTTTGGCAGGGGGTCGCATGTGAAGCGATCAAAACAACTTGTGGCCAATCATTCTGCTTGCGCTGCTGTACGGTCTTGGTGGCCTAGGCGGTGACGAAGGCGGTTGCGACGACATCAATCCGATCCTGTTCGTACACATCATTTGAACTCGGTTGTAATATGCCTGAAAATAAAGGGGCTCTGTTGTTGGTGTTTTTCCGGTCAATCCTTGATCGCTTACACCGACCTATTTCGAGCCGCTGCTCGACATCCTGGCACCGACCAAAGGTGATCGAGGCTCACAATTACCGCCCCGCCCATTCAAGGAAGGTCGTCATTCGCCGCGCCAGTCGCGCTGGATCAGGCAGACGTTCAGGGTGTTGCAGACCTTGCGATCCAGCGAGTTGCGCACTACCGCGGCAAAGCGTTTGGCATCGGCGTCCTTGTCGGTGATCAGCCAGGCACCACCGGTGCCGTGCAGGCTGGCGGAGGTGCCGGCCTGTTGGGCGATGCTGCCCAATTGACTGACGGCGCGACCCGAACCACGGGCCACCGCCAGCGACAGGCGCCGGTCGGCGAACATCGCCCAACCGGCGGCGTGATTGACGCTTTCCACCAGCGACACCGCGCCGACCGGCAACCCGGCGTCGCTCAGTGCCGGGTTCAGCGCGTGGGTAACGATGGCTTGCGCCGTGCCCAATGCATCGCTGCCAATGCGCAGCACTGCCGTGTTACCCGTGCGCAACACACCGGCGGCGTCGGCAAACACATTCGGCCGACCTTCGAAGACGAAAGAGACGATGCCCAGCGGTGAAACCACTTGCTCGACTTCAGCCGTCGTGCTCGACACAACTGACCACTTTGCCGTGCGTGGCCGCCGCATCATGCCAGGCCCTGAGGCCTGCGATCATGTCGCGGCGCATGCGCTCGTCGGCGAGCGACCGCGTAGTGGGACGCCCGCGCGCCTTGGCCCGCTCAATATCGGTTAGGTTCGCCGCATCGTTACGCGCTTCGACAAGCTCGCGAAAAGTTTTGCGACGATGGTCTCATTGGCCTGTGCCATGCGGGGTTTGCGACAATACTTATCGCACAGAGCCTAGGGGCTGTTCCCGTTTCGATCTAAGCCATTGATATATAAGAACAAGCTCGTATCGTTATAGCTCTCACACAACACCAATACGAGCTTGCAATGCCCCGATTACTGCTCAGTGATGAGCACTGGTCGAAGCTGCGGGAAATTCTGCTGCACAAGGCCATCTACAACAAGCGTGATCTACGGATGACCGTCGAAGGCATGCTGTATCGCATGCGCACAGGATGCCCCTGGAGAGACTTGCCCGAGGCATTCGGAAGCTGGAGCAAAGTCTACAAGCGTTTCAATGCCTGGTCCGCGTCAGGTACCAGTTCGCCCAGATAATCCAGAATCGGGCCTTTCGCGAACCGCACCAGGAGCTGCTGGCCAGCGTTCTGTACGGCCGCCTCCTGACGCGTTACGGCGTAGGCTATCTGGTCGATGAAAAGGCGTTCCACCTGCGCGGGGTACAGTGTCTTCCCTGACTTTTCCTCATAGCGGGCAATCAACTTCGCCTCGGTTGCGGCGGGGTCTACGTTGATAAAAATAGGTTTAGGCAGCTCGCGCAAAGGGCACCTCCGTCAACTGTGGAACGCCATCTGCTACCCGCCACTGCACGCGCATCGTGAGCAACTGGGCCGGTTCAAAGTACGTAGCTTAATGCGCGAACTTGAGCTTGTGAGCAAACAGCCTGGTTCTCACGCCTATAAACGAGCGACGGTTGAACGACTGGATATCCCGAATACGTTGAATCGGGAGTTAGATGTCCCCGCGCCCAATCAGGTCTGGTGCGGCGACATTACTTACATCTGGACCCAGGGCAAATGGCACTACCTGGCTGTTGTGCTGGATGTTTTTGCGCGTCGGATAGTGGGCTGGGCATTGCCGGAAAAGCCGGACGCCGAGCTGGTTATCAAGGCGCTGGACATGGCCTACCAGCAACGTGGAAGGCCTCAGGGGTTGCTGTTTCACTCGGATCAAGGGTCGCAGTATGCGAGCCGTTTATTCCGCCTGCGGCTCTGGCGTTATCGAATGCGCCAGAGCATGAGTCGCCGAGGAAACTGCTGGGACAATGCGCCGATGGAGCGAGTATTTCGGAGTTTGAAAATCGAATGGATACCAACCATGGGCTACCGAACGGCCCAAGAGGCCCAGCGCGACATCAGTCATTTTTTGATGCATCGGTACAACTGGGTTCGACCCCATCAATTCAACGGTGGGCTGGCGCCAGCTCGGGCCGAAGAAAAACTTAACGTCGTGTCCGGGATTAGTTGACCACTACATATTGAATATTTTGGCCCCGCCCCAGCACCTGTTCACGCCGTTGCAGATAGGCGAGTTTTACCGCGCACTGGTCTGCGTCTGCGTCTGCGGCAAGAGCGGCAAGATCTACTGCAACTGCAGGATGAAGCTCGGCGGTGTCGGCGCCATGGCCCAAGACCCCGGCGGGGGATTGGGTTGGCAACCCACTGCCGCATACCGGATTGACAACCCGGACTGACAACCGCTGGCGAGCAGTAGAGAGATCAAGAGTGAGGAGCTGAGCGATGTTCTGAATATCCTGAATCTCCTTAAAAGCGGCGTTGCTCTAATTGACTGAGCGCTTCAGTCAAGCGTGCATTGCGCTGTTGTTCCTGGGTGATGGCTTAGTTGGTGAGTCTCGAATGCTCGGCCTCCTGTTCTGCTACCTGCGCTCTGATGCTGGAAATTTCGGCGTTGTACCGATTGGCCTGCCATTGCCAGGCCATGAAAGCGTCAAAACTGACGAATGCCAATGCCAATGCCAATGCCAATGCCAATGCCAATGCCAATGCCAAGAGGCTGTGGCGTCGTGCGTCCAACGTATTCACTTGAAAACCGATAGAGCTAAATTATAAAAGGCCAATCGCTCAGGGTGCCCGTTGAGGCCGCCGTTGATCCGGCGGGTAATGGATTCAAAGGCGTCCTCGTCGGCCAAACGGTTCAAGCCGTTACGGTGCCAAAACCAGGCCGCTGAAAGACAACCATATTCAGGCTGTTCCAGCCACTCGGGGTGGCTGACCAAATCCAGTTCCAGCGCATCGCCGCACTGGCGGTAGTTACTTAAACCGGTGATCTGAATGAGCCCGCGCCCGCAATACCGTTGCCCGTCGCCATCCGCGCTAGGGGAATTGCCAAGACGCCTGGCGAGTGAACCAGTGTCGTACTTTCCAAGGTAGGCGTGACTGCCAATCTCGCGCAAATAACGTAACTCACCTGACTCGTGACCGACTTGAGCAATAAAGGCGGCGACACGCTTTTTTGTATTAATTTGATATTTATCCATCGCCTTATTGAGCATTGGGGCAAAAAGCCCCGCCGCTGGGCCGGACCGAGGAAGCACCGTAGAGAGTTGTAGCGCCGTCATTGCCATGTGTCAGTACCTTTATATTAATGTGATATTCACGGTCCGAGACCAATACTTTATCCATGAGCACTTAGCACCATTATCTATCAGAGGCCGAGTAACCCACACCAACGTTTCGTTTGGAACATGATCCAACTCGCTCGATAACGCTGCAGTCGCATCAGCTTTTTCAGCGACCTACCGAATGCAAAAAAATAGTGTTTTGAATTACGCAAAACGCTTGTGCACCATTTGTTTTTTTTGCATATCGTTGTCTGAAACTCCGCGATAGGAGTACCGGGCATCCATGACCTTGAAATGTTGATCAAATGCAAAGCTCATCGACACCATAGTAATGGCAATGAGTAAATAAATGCCCCGATGCCTACCTTTAGTTGTCTTTTGACTCGCCATCAGCATGCTCCCCTATTTTAAGTTTTTTATAAATGTAAGTTTGCAACAGCATTAAGGTCGCATCTGCTCCCAGCCACCCACATAGCCCAATGATGACGCCAGAGACATCTGGCGGGAGATCAAATGAGCGGCAACCCAGCAACACCAAGTAACCTGCGAACGCTGCACCGATACCTTGCAATACTGTCTCGCCGACTCGAATCGGTTGTTGAGCGCCGAGTTTGCGCATCATATGACCTAATACTCCACCGACTGCAGCGATTAAAACATAAATCCACGAGCGTATTAATTCTTCCATGTTTTCTTCATCCACACTGATACGTCCCAACAAATCGCATCTTGCGACCTACGGACAACAAGCACTCAGAACACTGCAAAAAATGGAAAAAATCTCCATCTTGCACATCCAGTAATAAGATGTGCATGTACCAACCATATTAAATGAGCGAAATATAGTAGAGCTTAACACTGCATTCCACTTTCGAATATAGTGTTTTATAGCGGCCTTTGTTTGAAATTGGAAGACGATGTCTGATAATGGATCCTGCCAACAGTGACGATTCATTTGGTAATACTTATTAGGCAACCAACGCTGGCGCTAGGGAAGGTCTGAAGTAGTCAGCGATTTTTGATGCCCTCTTTGGTAGAGGTTCAAAAAACACTGGTTTGGTCAGAAATCAGACCTTTCCTGTTCTTAACTCATCGTTTCACCCTTGAACGACGCCTTTTCAAGGCGCTTTTCCCGGATTACAGGCGCACCTCTCCCACAACCAGCAGCCGTTTTCGCATCATCCACAGATTCGACAGGGCAAATAGCGTGGCCTGTTGCGCGGTATTTTTCATCAGGCCGCGAAAGCGCACTTTCGTATAACCAAATTGGCGCTTGATCACGCGAAACGGGTGCTCAACCTTGGCCCGCACCTGCGCTTTCGCGTATTCGATCTTGCGCCGCAGACGACCGATCAAGCTCTTTTTTCCATGCTTTTTATAGCTGCTTGGCCGGGCGGCAATCGACCAGATCATCTTGCGATCCTGATGCTCGGGACGTTTGTCCACGCCGGTGTAACCGGCGTCACCAGACACGTAAGTTTCCTCGCCGTGCAGCAACTGATCGACCTGCGTCACGTCCGCCACATTGGCCGCCGTGCCCACCAGGCTATGCACCAAGCCGGATTCAGCGTCGACGCCGATGTGCGCTTTCATACCAAAAAAGTACTGATTCCCTTTCTTGGTTTGGTGCATTTCGGGATCGCGTTTGCCGTCCTTGTTCTTGGTCGAACTCGGCGCGTGAAGGATCGTCGCATCGACCACCGTGCCATGACGCAACAGCAGGCCACGGTCGCCCAGATAGCCATTGATAACCTGCAAAATCCCGCCTGCCAACTCATGTTTTTCCAACAAGCGGCGGAAGTTGAGGATCGTGGTTTCATCGGGAGTCCGATCTAGGTGCAGCCCCGAAAACTGGCGCAGGATCGTGGTCTCGTACAATGCCTCTTCCATCGCCGGATCGCTGTAGCCGAACCAGTTCTGGATCAGATGGACCCGCAACATCGCCATCAGCGGATACGCTGGACGACCCCCTTCGCCCTTTGGATAATGCGGCTCGATCAAAGTAACCAAGCCCTTCCAGGGCACGACCTGATCCATCTCGATCAGGAAGCGCTCGCGGCGAGTCTGCTTACGTTTGCCGGCATATTCGGCGTCGGCGAAGGACATCTGTTTCATCGGGGCTCAACCGTCGTGTTCGTGTCAGGCGGGTATTTCACCAGATCTGGAAGTCTTTTTCAGAGTTTCCCTAGGGATGCTCTGAAGTAGCCGTGCATTTCTGGCTGACTTCAGCCCCGCCGATTTTGAAAGCGGTAAATCGATCAAAAACGATCAGATCACCCGCTCATGTCTGTGTTTTTAGCCACCGCGAGCACCTCGCGGCAGCCATTCCCCGCATTACCGCACCTCTCCTGCATTCGACAGTAAATGCCTGCGCGCCATCCACAGATTCGATAGCGCGAACAGTTTCACCAGTTGCGCCGTGTTCTTCGCCAGGCCACGGAAGCGTGTCTTCACATACCCGAACTGCCGTTTGATCACCCGGAACGGGTGCTCGACCTTGGCGCGCACTTGGGCCTTGGCCTTCTCGATCCTGCGCTTGGCTTTGTAAAGTGCGCTGCGCTTACTCAGCTTCTTGTACGTACTGCGGCGGGCCGCGATCTGCCAGATCATTTCCCGCCCTTCATGCTCTGGGCATCTCTCTACGCCGGTGTAACCCGCGTCGGCCCCAACCATGTTTTCCATGCCGTGAAGCAGTTTGTCGACCTGGGTAACGTCTGCAACGTTGGCTGCCGTACCGACCACGCTGTGAACTAAACCCGATTCGTCATCGATGCCGATGTGGGCCTTCATGCCGAAGTAATACTGGTTTCCCTTCTTGGTTTGGTGCATCTCTGGGTCGCGCTTGCCGTCCTTGTTCTTGGTCGAACTCGGCGCATTGATCAGCGTGGCATCGACGATGGTGCCTTGGCGCAACGACAGGCCTAGATCACCCAGATATCCAGATCGCCATTGCCTTTGATTGAGTTACGCTTTCTCGGGATCACTGGTCGAGCACCTTGGGCTTCGATCTGTTCGCGAATACGCTCACTGTCGTAGCCCTTGTCGGCAACGATGACCTCGGCTGATGGTAGCTGCGCAATTAATTCACGGGCGGCAGTACAGTCATTGACGTCACCTCCAGTGATCTCGAAAGCCACAGGCAAGCCATGTGCATCGACAGCCAGGTGGATCTTGCTCGTATGGCCAGCGCGGCTTTTGCCGATCGCTTCTGGTTGGTCACTGGCGGCCCCCGTGCTGTGCTGATGGGCCTTCACATAGGTTCCGTCGATGAAAGCCCAATCAAAATCTGGGTCTTCGATCAACGTATTGAAAACCTTGAGCCACTTGCCAGCCACCGACCACGCATTGAAGCGCTTGGAGACTGAGTTCCAGCATCCAAAAGCGCTGGGCAGATCTCGCCACGGACAACCAACGCGCATCCGGTAGAGCATCCCCTCAACGGTCAATCGCAAATCAGGCTTGTGGTAAATAGTTTGCTGAAGCAGAATTTTTTCCAGCTTCGACCAAAGCTCGTCACTGAGCATCACTCGGGGCATTGCAAGCTCGCAGGATTGTCGGTGTTGGAACCTCTATTCTGCGGGTTTGCTCTTCTTCCTCTGCTGTTCCGGTGAAACGTCAACAGCCCCTAGGGGCTGTTCCCGTTTCGATCTAAGCCATTGATATATAAGAACAAGCTCGTATCGTTATAGCTCTCACACAACACCAATACGAGCTTGCAATGCCCCGATTACTGCTCAGTGATGAGCACTGGTCGAAGCTGCGGGAAATTCTGCTGCACAAGGCCATCTACAACAAGCGTGATCTACGGATGACCGTCGAAGGCATGCTGTATCGCATGCGCACAGGATGCCCCTGGAGAGACTTGCCCGAGGCATTCGGAAGCTGGAGCAAAGTCTACAAGCGTTTCAATGCCTGGTCCGCGTCAGGTAAGTGGCTCAAGGTTTTTCAGGCGCTGGTGACTGAACCGGACATGGAATGGGTTTTCATCGATGGCAGCTATGCCAAGGCCCACCAGCACAGTGCAGGTGCTGCCAGTAGCAAGGATGAGGCCATAGGGAAAAGCCGAGCAGGCAACACCAGCAAGATCCACTTGGCTGTAGATGCCTACGGGCTACCAGTCGTGTTTGAAATCACTGGAGGCCAGATCAACGATCTGCACACAGGCGTCTGCGTTGATTGCCAGGGTTCCCACTGCTGAAACGATCATTGCGGACAAAGGTTATGACAGTGAGGCCATACGCGAACAGGTTGAACAACAAGGTGCCAAAGCCGTGATTCCGAGAAAACGCAACTCAGTGAAAGGCAATGCGGATCTGGATAAAGAGCTTTACCGCAACCGGCACCTGGTAGAAAACGCTTTTGCCCGGCTGAAGCACTATCGAGCGGTCGCATCGCGCTTCGACAAACTCAAGAGAAATTACGAAAGCGTGGTGGCTATGGCTTGTGCCTTCCTCTGGTTACCCATGTGAAACGGGAACAGCCCCTAGGGAAACTCTGAAAAAGACTTCCCGATCTGGTGATATCCCCCCGCACAAACTGAACGGTTGAGCCCCGATGAAACAGATGTCCTTCGCCGACGCCGAGTACGCCGGCAAACGTAAGCAGACTCGCCGCGAGCGCTTCCTGATCGAGATGGATCAGGTCGTGCCCTGGAAGGGCTTGGTTACTTTGATCGAGCCGCATTATCCAAAGGGCGAAGGGGGTCGATGCGACGATCCTTCACGCGCCGAGTTCGACCAAGAACAAGGACGGCAAACGCGATCCCGAAATGCACCAAACCAAGAAAGGGAATCAGTACTTTTTTGGTATGAAAGCGCACATCGGCGTCGACGCTGAATCCGGCTTGGTGCATAGCCTGGTGGGCACGGCGGCCAATGTGGCGGACGTGACGCAGGTCGATCAGTTGCTGCACGGCGAGGAAACTTACGTGTCTGGTGACGCCGGTTACACCGGCGTGGACAAACGTCCCGAGCATCAGGATCGCAAGATGATCTGGTCGATTGCCGCCCGGCCAAGCAGCTATAAAAAGCATGGAAAAAAGAGCTTGATCGGTCGTCTGCGGCGCAAGATCGAATACGCGAAAGCGCAGGTGCGGGCCAAGGTTGAGCACCCGTTTCGCGTGATCAAGCGCCAATTTGGTTATACGAAAGTGCGCTTTCGCGGCCTGATGAAAAATACCGCGCAACAGGCCACGCTATTTGCCCTGTCGAATCTGTGGATGATGCGAAAACGGCTGCTGGTTGTGGGAGAGGTGCGCCTGTAATCCGGGAAAAGCGCCTTGAAAAGGCGTCGTTCAAGGGTGAAACGATGAGTTAAGAACAGGAAAGGTCTGATTTCTGACCAAACCAGTGTTTTTTGAACCTCTACCAAAGAGGGCATCAAAAATCGCTGACTACTTCAGACCTTCCCTAACATGAATTTACCCTCAGACCAAGTCAGCACATATATATCTTTAGTTCGATTAATGCTGGAGTTAAAAAGGGAGAGCAACCACTTGCGATCTAGGTGATAGCGAGTGGTTGGTTTATTTGGGTGCGATTTAGATCTGAATTATAGAGCCGCGCGTACCCGAATGGCCTCCGGCCGGTTCGACTTAGTTAATTATTTCGAGGTGGTGTACATCAACTTTTCGAGTTGCCAGGTCCCTCTCAACTTCACCGGCCAGCTTAAGCTTTGTCTTGTCGCTAAATGCAACCAATGGCAGTTGTTCGTTGTCGATCTCCACAGTGATGGTGCCGCTGGCGTCCTTGAACTCGTACTTGTCATCATTGTTTAGTTTCTTGGTGATGTAACCTTGCAGCACTACCGGAGTATCGTCAGCGGCTTCGCTGGCGCCCGCTACTGTAGTAACTGTTTGAGCTCCTGGTCCGGTATAAGATGCGGCCAGAACTCCGGTACTCAATAGGGGGGCAAGCAACAGAGAAAAATAGCGCGCTTTCATGTTTTTTTTCCTTTGGGATTCAGGTTGGTTTAATGCATATCTGCGAGTGGCGAAGAGCGTAGAGTTGTAGTAACCGTACGATCGACTTGTGCTTATGGCGTCAAATTGGCGAAAATTCGCCGCAGCTTGGCTGCGCGGTCAATAGGCGGGGTAATTAAGTAAGATAAAGCATGGTTGGTCTGTAGAAAAATTCTGAGCGTAAGACGTCGGTCGCGGGACCACTTGGGGTGCTATTTCAATGTTATTAAATTTCTCTGGATAAATATTTACTGTGTCGTATGCCGAGAGATGGCGAAAGGGGGAGATTATTCAGTGGGTTGCCGGCTTGGCCTGCTGCGACGTGATCAATCATGTCGTGATCGCCGTACGAGCGCCTGTAAGCTCCGTAGGTTGTTCGTTTCCTGGATGCGAACGCGGGAAGGAGGAAATAACTCGCTTTGGCTTTCGGTGGCCCGGTACAAAAAAGGGGGATGAAAAGAGCACACGCGACCCTCTCTAATCTCCGTGATGAGCAAGCACCGGGTGGCAGGAAATAAGCGTTGGCGTTGCTTCTTCGGTAAGCCGTCGCGCCGCATCGAATGAGAATATTTGGAAAAAAGTGACTGGTTTTGGCGTCGAATTGTAGTGGTCTAATGAAACCGGACACCCATTTAGGCGAGAATGCTCGCCAGATCGAGGTGTCAGATGACCAAACAACGCCGCTCCTTTACGGCTGAATTCAAACGCGAGGCTGCCGACCTCGTGCTCAAGCAAAACTACAGCTACATCGAAGCCAGCCGCTCACTCGGCATTGGTGAGTCAGCGCTGCGCCGCTGGGTTGACCAGGTTCAGAAAGAGCGCCAAGGCGTCACTCCGCAAAGCAAGGCGCTGACCCCAGAGCAGCAGAAAATTCAGGAGTTGGAAGCCCGGATCGCGCGGCTTGAGCGAGAAAAATCCATACTAAAAAAGGCTACCGCGCTCTTGATGTCGGAAGATCACGAGCGTTTGCGCTGATTGACCAGCTGAGTACCCATGAGCCGATTGACTGGCTGTGCAAGGTGCTCGATGTGCCCCGCTCGTGCTACTACGCCCGGCGCCTGCGGCGCCGCACGCCCGACGTTGATCGGCTTCGATTGCGCAGCCGGGTCAGTGAATTATTCTCGCAAAGCCGTAGTGCTGCGGGCAGTCGCAGCATCCTGGCATTGATGCGTGAAGACGGTGAGCAACTCGGGCGATTTAAAGTGCGCAGCTTGATGCGCGAGCTTGATTTAGTCAGCAAACAACCAGGCTCACATGCCTATAAACGAGCGACAGTAGAAAGACTCGATATCCCGAATACCTTGAACCGTGAATTTGATGTGCCCGCGCCCAATCAAGTCTGGTGCGGCGACATTACCTATATTTGGGCGCAAGGAAAATGGAATTACCTGGCTGTCGTTCTGGATCTGTGCACTCGGCGGATAGTGGGCTGGGCACTGTCGGATAAGCCGGACGCCGAACTGGTGATCAAGGCGCTGGATATGGCCTACGAGCAGCGTGGCAGGCCTCCGGGTCTGCTATTCCACTCGGATCAAGGGTCGCAATATGCAAGCCGACTGTTTCGTCAGCGGTTGTGGCGATATCGCATAGGTCAGAGCATGAGTCGCCGGGGAAATTGCTGGGACAACGCACCGATGGAACGAGTATTTCGCAGCTTGAAAACAGAATGGATACCGACCCTAGGCTATCGAACTGCTCAAGAAGCTCAGCGGGATATCAGCCATTTCTTGATGCATCGTTACAACTGGATTCGGCCTCACCAATTCAACGGTGGGCTGGCGCCAGCTCGGGCCGAGGAAAAACTTAACGTCGTGTCCGGGATTAGTTGACCACTACAAACCCCTCCATAGCAACCCCCTTATGCCCCAGAAAAGTCACGTTCTCAGGCGAGACACTGTGATTCTCCGAAGTAAGAAGCTCCACTCCTTGCTAGCTCAAATATATTCTTGTGGTTCCCGGATCTAGCCAAAAGTGCTTTACACCCTCCCCCTCTTTGACAAAATGACTCTTCACCTCGTTAGCCCCGACCTCAGATAGAACCCAAGGGAAGTTATCTTCCAAATCGCGATTTCTGTTTCTAAGCAAAACGAGGGTTAGCA
This sequence comes from Pseudomonas sp. LBUM1669, assembly GCF_059695705.1. Classification (NCBI taxonomy): domain Bacteria; kingdom Pseudomonadati; phylum Pseudomonadota; class Gammaproteobacteria; order Pseudomonadales; family Pseudomonadaceae; genus Pseudomonas; species Pseudomonas sp. LBUM1669. The sequence continues at coordinate 64,293 of NZ_CP166785.1, forward strand.
AATTGCCGAGTAGCATTGAAGCCTTCTGTTCCCGCCCAGGGCGACTCTCTTCAGCTTTTTCACGGAGGTACTGGAAAGCCGCTCTTAACAGCCGCGCTTGGGAATTCATAAAAAGCTCTAATCAATTGAATATGTTTGACGTCTAAATTGCGTTAGCTGGAATCTGGGAGTGGCGGCCAGATCAGTATTATCTGAATCTGGCCAACCATTGCACCGCGGCCTACCCTACCCTTCTTCCTTGTTGAAGGACTGAATTAGCTCCCAAATGCTCGCCATTTGTTTATCGGTAAATTCTCGTTTATCTAGATGGATGACACGCTCTTTTTTCGTGTCTTTTGCGTAGGCAATAGCAACTCCGTTCCTCTGGATATCCAGTGCAACGGTTTTTGGCTTCGATGGCTTAGTGATACCCAATTGCAGTAAAACCGCATTTACGAATCCGTTCTGCTTAAACTTGTTGTTCGTTAAATCTCTAAGCGCCTTACAAAATGCGTCATCGATTTTTGTCTTATCCAGGTCGCTGACCTGATTCAAAGCAGAGCGAAGTGCTCCCGCTGTGTTGCTGCCCATAATTTTGGGGTTCTTTCTCAATATCTCCAGCGCACCTGGTGTAAACACTTCGAATGCATCAATTCGAGAAAGCTGTGCTTTGCTGATTTTGATTTTCTGCTTAATTGTGCTGCTCGTGTTGAAATCGGTCCGCATCCGGAGAATTGAGTTATACATCTCAAAGTCAGACAGGTCCCGGCGCTGAATGTTTTCCTGCAACGCTCGTGCAGCACTTGTCTCGTCATCGATATGAACGACAAATGCGTCGATCATGACTCTCTCAAGGACCTTATGGGCCCTCACCCGACATTCTCCGGTTACGAGCTCAAATCTCTCCCCTTTGACCCTGACTGTAATCGGGTTTTCCAAGCCTAGCTCATCAATGGACTGAGCAAGCTCTTCAATCGCGTCCTTATCAAACGTCATTCGAGGTTGATAAGGGTTTGGATCAATCAGATCTAACCGTATTGATTTTGATATCCGAGGCGCATGCAAATCCTCTTCCAAGGGTTGCATCGTCCGATGATGATCTAGCTGATGACTTAGCGAATTTTGTAATTGTGCTGCTAAACCGCCCTTCCGCGCAGGTGGCTTGAGTGGTGATGGATTATTCGCCTCTGGCTTTTTAGCTGCGGCCTTGGTGACCATTACACCTCCTCCCTAAATTCTTTAGTTTCTGCGATTAACCATTGGGCTAAGTTGCGAAACTGTTGGCTGACGGTGTTACCGCTATCGAGTTGGCGCAATGTGCATTGCAAACTCGACGCTTGCTTTACCTTGGTTGTGGTGCCGATTTTAATTGGAATTACAGCGCCATACAGGTTTGCGGCATTTTCTTCCATGTTCTTGCAGACGACCTGGCGCTGATCATGCCGATTTAACAGAACCCCCAGATTCAACAAAGTCGGATTGATTTGCTTCATCTTCTTGACACGACTTAGCAAGTCTTCATGTCCATGAAGCCCATAGGCATCCCCTGACTCAACCGGCACGATTAAATGTGTTCCTGCCGCAAGAGCATTTGTGGTCAAAAGCTTCAGGCTTGGTGGGCAGTCGATGATAATAAAGTCAGCCTTCCCCATTAACGGAGCGATACGCTCCTTCAAAACCTCGTTAGGTCGGGGTTCAGCTCTGAGTAAGTCGTCTGAATTTTCCAGAGCGATCGAGCCATAAATCAGCGATACACCCTCGACTCGGGTTTCATCATGGATAAACACTGCCAAAGGCAACTCAGGAATCGAGAGCAGATCTGCTGCTGTGTATTTTATTTCTGAAGGATGACTAAGCCCGATGTGACGGCTTCCATTGGCTTGTGGATCGAGGTCCAGAAGGCATACCGAGTGGCCCTCCTGTGCAATGTTGTCTGCCAGGTTAATTGCTGTCGTCGTTTTAGCGGCGCCACCCTTGTGATTCGCGATCACAAAGACAACCGTTGATTTCTCTTTTGGTGTGCCTTTCACAGTTCAACTCCCATTTCCAATGTTGACCTGATGCTATCGCACGATTTGAAAACGCAAGCACCAGCTGGTTCCTAGTAGTAACGGCTACAAAACCAACCCGCGCTTTGCGCTTCGTACCGCTGTAACCCTGCGCGTAACCTGACTGGTTAAGAGTCAAAGTATGCCGGGGTTGGCCGTTTAATCTGAGGCCATTCTACCTATCGATGGAGTTGATCCATAGAAAAAGCTGACCTTAAATAGTATTGCTATCAAGCAACCGCACGGTTGCTGTTCCTACTAGGAACGGCCGATTGGTTGTCGGGGCGTACGTAGTGTTCCTACTAGGAACAAAGCGCTTAGGGAGATAGCCTGCCGCACCGGATACACTTAAGCGGCTGTCGCTTTTGAGTCGTTGCCAACAACGACTACGAGGCTACAGATTGGCGCTTCCACCACCTGTCGTTCTGTAGAACTACTATAGCTCCTCATTTTTGTTATAGCGCCGCCGACGTCGTTCGCCAGAACGACAGCATTCAAAGTCATATCGGCAGAAATAGTTTTCAGGGCCACCAGTCAATCTCCAGCCACGCTGGTAAACGACGGGGATCAGGGATGATAGATTTAGCTGGAGGAGGGGAGGAGGGATAGAGATTCCAGCGGGGCAGGCTACAGAAAATCGTTAAAGCAGACCTCGAAGAAAACCTGATCGAATATCTACAGTTTGTACGCCTCGGGTAAGCGCTACATAAAAGAGATTGATTTCATCATCAATTTTTTGACCGAGACGCTTCTGATAGAATGGTGAAAAAGCTTGTCGAAATCAGAAGCGATAATGGTGTTTTGAAACTCTAATCCCTAGCTGCGATGCGCAGTAGTCAGGATAAACCGCGCATCGAGAGGTGGCTGCTTATTGGATTTGCTCCGAGCGACCAAGCACTCAAGCATCGCGATGACATTACCAGACCGATTAGCAAACTCTTTAGTCATCGCAATAATTTGAGCGATTTCGGCATCGGCGTACTGCTCGGCCCAGGTCTCTGCACCCAAAAATGACTTAAACTGGTAGAAAGCAGGGTGTCTAGCTCTGTTTACAGTACCCGTTTTTAGCTCAAAAGCGGTTCGCACTTTCGCTGTTAGATCCTCAAGATCTCCGATGACAAATACGAAGGGGCCTCGCTGATGGTCATAAAGCATCAGCGCATCTTTCACAAGCTCCACATTCGTACGATAGATCTTGGTTACCGCTTCTCCTTTCGGGGCTGGTGAGAAGGTTGTTCCTTTTGAAGCCATCCCTTTTAAAACCAAATTTGGTTTCACTTTCTTTTTTTGTAGGAGCGTATTGGCGAGCAGTGCTACCTCAGGTCCGAAACGAACGCTTTGCGATAATTAACAACGGGGTTCATCCATCCTTTTAAGCGCGTCGACCGCACCTCTGAAGCCATAGATCTGCTGGGCTGAGTCTCCGACAGCTATCAAATTATTTGCACGTTCTAAGCTGCTCAGCATGACTGCCGAGCTGTCCTGAGCTTCATCGACAAATACGGTGTGATACTCATTAAGCCCTGGAGAACCCAGGAGATGCCAAGTTTTAAGGTAAGCGTCGTGACTAACGGGTATTTCGCTTTTGCTCAATGGAGAGACCATAAGAAAAAGCGCCCGTGTGTCTTCTATAGCCATAGCGTCGCCTGCTGACTTCGGCAGCAAGTGACGGGCGATGTGTTCAGCTTGGATATCATTTTCAGCCGAAGCGCAGAAACGCTCAAGTGAGGCCAGGACGGCCCTTGCATAGCTGTACTTATCCTGAGTGGTTGAACGCCGATCGAGGCCTAGGGCGTCTATCATATGCTTTGCATAGACCGTCCCTGTTTTACGGAGTGCCAGCGGCCTTGATAAGGCACGATAGGCCGCGCTATGAACTGTTCTCACTTCTACCGAGGAAGGAAATGCCTTTCGTCCTGCGGCAGCAAGTGCGGAATTGTAGGCCAGGTACAACTGCCTAGTGTGACCAGCGTCGAAAAGCGCACGAGAAATAGCCTCTAGCGTGGTTGTTTTTCCACAACCCGCACCAGCTTCGATAACTAATGGCTTCGAACTCTCAGCCGCTCGCACGGCGGACTTCACACAATAGATCTGTTCGTCCGTCTGTACGTGCATCAACGCTGCGGCATAGGGGGGAGGGGAGGGCGGACTCTTAGATTAAAGGCTGAGAAGCTTCTCAATAACCTCGCTGGAAATACCAAGTGAGATAGCGATTTCTTCATCCGATTGCCCCCAATTCCGCATTTTAAGAGCTTCACCTTTAACACGAGCAAAATCTGTCTCTGTGTCAAAAGCCGAAGTCTGATCTTCAACCTCTAGCAACTGACACAATGGGCAGGATTTTTGTGACAGCCTCACAGGACGGAAAAACTAAATTCCACAGTGACCGCAATAGTGTTCACTCAATTCGGCAGAGCGATAATCTCGTGCAATCACCCAAGCATCATTGATATCTAGAAGAGCGGTTTCATCAACCTTTCCACCGCGAGCAGCACCATGCGCGTCCTGGTAGACATCAAATGCAGCTATAACGGCTTCAACGTCGATGTCTTCATCAGGCTTCAACGCCAACTGCCGATAGCTCAGTAAAAAAATAGTTGCCTCAACAGCGGACGCGTTGCTCTTGATGAGCGTTTCAGCGCTGCTCAATTCCAACGAATATTTACCTGCATGACGCCGACGTCACAGAGATTCGTTCGCTTCAGTTCTGTTCGAAGGTAAACCTCTGCCTTTTCTCTGGTCTCCGGGTATGCCGGTTTGCTGCCCTTACAATTAATCGCATAAGGGTGTGGCCGAACCAGAGGTCCGCCTGCTCCGTAGCGGCTTTCCGCCAGGGCGAGCGCGTAAAGGAGTAGCGGATCAAGCGCCTTCGCGTTACCAAAACGGCGCGAACTGGTCGTTGACGTGGGTGTACGCCTTAAGGCCGGGGTCCGTGCCATATTTTGCGTTAACCAGGTTCATGACTTTGCCTTGGCGAGCAGATGGAAAAAACTGACCATCGCTTGAAGCGGTAGTGCCCATGCCCCAGACTTGGGACATGGGACATGGGACATGGGACATGGGACATGGGCAGTTTTGCCTGCGCTGCTACCACTAGCGCCAATGCCTGGTTGATGGCTTCGCTCTCGACGTGCCAGCGGGCAAGACGCGAGAGCTGCCAATAATCATGTGTGTTTGTGGCCTCCGCCATCTTGCGTAGTCCCATGTTCAGCCCTTCCGCGAGTAGAACATTGAGCAGGCCGATCTGGTCATCGCATGGCACACCCGTTGGTAAATGGGTGAAAGCGTCGGTGAATCCGAGAGCCGCATCGACTTCAAGCAAGATATCTGTGATCCGAACAGGCGGCATCCGACGATAGAGATCAATTAGCAGATCCTGTGCCGTGTCTGGTACGTCAGCGGTCAACCGGTCTATTCGTAACGTTCCATCCTCAATGCTGCCGTGTGGGATGGTTCCGTTGCGGGCTGCGCGTGCAAGGCGCTTCAGACCATCTGCAAGGCGCGCCTTTCGATCAGTCAGCCAGATCTGCGCATCAAGGGGGAAGGCCAACCTTCCATTAGTCTGTGCGGTACTCATGGGCACCAGCACCTGCTTGAGATCGCCGTAGCGGCGCGAATGCTCGAGCCAGATGTCACCGGATCGGAAAGCATCGCGTAGGTGAAACAGAACCGCTACTTCCAAAAACCGGTTGTCACCCTGGCCTTGTGCTCGCAGATGGCGGTGCCACTTCGAATTCCGCCGTACGACGCTGTCGCATGTCGAGGGTGACGCTAGCTTTTCTCCAATGGCTTTTGCCGCCGTAATCAGGGGCTGGGCCACGGAGGCAGCCTTGAGTTTCAGGCATCGCAACATACGAGGCGCGTAGCGGCGGAAGCGGTGATAGCCGTTCCCAACATAAGCCAATGGCTCACCGGCGAGCGTATTGCTGAGCTGGGTGCCGGTTGCGACTAGTTGTTCAAGCCGACTCCACTCCGATAATTTGGCAACGGCCATTTCCAGCGGAACACCATCATTACGAGCTTCGAGCAAAGAGGCTCCCAGCGACGTGAAGGCTCGTAGGGTATCGGTGACGGCTGTTTTTGAGTCGGCAACTCTCACATCATTCAGCCGTTTTGCCTCCCGCCAGGTTTTTCCAACGATCCGATCATGGGTTTCGATCACACTATCGGCGATTGCCGCTTCCCATTCCACAGCGCAGACGGCAAGGATTGCCCTGCGCCGATCTGAGCTAATGTCCCGCAGGCCGTCGGTAAAGTAACGTTCGCCCTGTCGACGCAGGCGTGTGATGCGGTGTGGCGCAACACCTGCGGGCAGCTGCGGATCGATTTCCAAGGCTTGCAGGAACTCTAGTCGGTCTAGCAAACGGTTCGCTACTGCTGAATTGTTTCCGACCTCAAATTTGCGGAGCCAGATGAACCGGCTGGTATGTTCATCAAACATTTCGGTTAACAGCCCATCGAGTCGCGCACTGGCGTCAGTATTGAGTCTTTGCGCAATACGTGTCTCGATTCGTCGCTCGGCGGCAACCAGTGCGTCAGCACACAGCCGCTCAATGGTCGATATCGCTGGCAATATCGTCAGAGTTTCACGACAACGGATCACCAGACGATGAGCGATATCCTCGTTGGAGCGGGCATCTTCAGCTTGATCGAAAAGCCAATCACGGATGTCACGAGCTCCGCGGCCAACAAACGTCTTGTAGCTGTAAATTTCTCGCAATGCTCCCATATGCTGCTGACGAGTTTGACGCCGCGCAGCATAAATGATGAGCGCATCGGGTGGAATTCCGAGTTGTGCCCCTATGAACGAAAGGACTGCTTGCGGAATTAGCTCGCTTGGAGTTAACGCCCGTCCTGGGTATCGCAGTGCGCAAAGCTGTAAGGCAAACCCCAGTCTGTTTTCCTGTCTGCGGCGTTCTTGGATTATCACCAGATCGTCGTCTGTCAATGTGTAATGCTTAAGCAGTGACAATTCGTCTGTTGGTAAATCGAGTAATGCTGAGCGTTGTCGTTCGGTGAGTATCTGTCGTCTTGGCATCCAGCCTGTCCCTATTGAAGTATAGTCTGATTTGGACAAAAACCGGTCCATGTAAACCAAGGCTTTCCAACACCATAAACGACGAGGGTTCAATTGGGACAGCGCGCCGCCATCTACTGTCGAGTTTCGACCGCAGACCAATCATGTGAACGGCAGGAGCGTGACCTGACAGCGTTTGCCAGTCGTGCCGGTTACGATCCCACCGGAATCTTTAAGGAGACCGGTTCCGGTACGAAGCTTGACCGCGCCGAACGGCGCAAAATCATGGCATTAGCCCAGGCACGACAGATCGATGTCATTCTCGTAACGGAGCTGTCTCGATGGGAGCGGTCGACGATAGATCTCCTCAATACGCTCCGTGAGTTGGAAAGCTGGAAGGTGTCCGTCATTGCCATGAACGGTATGGCGTTCGATCTGTCGTCACCGCATGGTCGTATGCTCGCGACGTTTCTCTCCGGCATTGCGGAGTTCGAGCGTGATCTCATCAGTGAACGAGTCAAGTCAGGCCTGGCCGCTGCCCGCGCCCGAGGAAGGAAGCTTGGACGGCAAGTAGGAGTGCACCCGAAGTCCGACAAGCTTTATCCAAAAGTCATCGAAGCCATTGAAGCCATTGAAGCGGGACGCAACTACAGATGGATCGCCCGAGATCTCGGTATTAGCAAAAACACCGTCACTGAAATCGTTCGCAGACATCGGGAAACGGCTTAGGGTGTGATTTCGCCCCCAGCCGGAACCGACCCCAGGTACAGCACGCTGCTAATGAACAGATACCTGTTCACCACAAGTTTTCACTGTGAAAACTCAAACTCCACTAACCATGCCCATACACCAGGTCGAACCCTGATCTATCCATGCGAGTCGCCTGTAAAAGCAAGCACGAGTCTACCGCCCGTTTTCACAGTGAAAACCTTCCGCGGCTTGCTTATCCAGGCCGCAGACCGCCGGGTACCTTATGAACACTACGACGATGTAACAGACTGAGCCACGACTCCATTACCAGATCTCGGCTAGAGCCTTTTCTCTGTGAAAACATGCTGATAGTGGCGTCTGGCGTTACCCGAGCTGATACAGGTTTTCACTGTGAAAGACTCACGCGACTTAACTATCGCCCTCTGGCCACAGGCGCCGACCTAATCGATAGACGCACAAATTGAGTGCCTGCAGATGCCGCGAGGCCGTCGCCAGCTGTTCGACTAGGAGGTTTTCACCGTGAAAACCTCCTCCACAGCGATGGCCGGATTTTTTCGGTCCCCCTCCAATGTCCAAATCGTCGCAGGCATCGATGAGAGGGCGACATAGGTTTTCACAGTGAAATTTCACGTGCCTGAGTCTGCAAGCCGAAGCCAGGGCGATGTGCAGTTTTCACTGTGAAATCGTTAAACTCACCAGTTTCATGCCGGCGCCGGCACGGGACAGGGTGGAGCGACACTGCCACCCGCGCAGTGCTATTTAATACCATATACATATAGCTACGTGTTAGCAAGTCGATTACAATGCCATGTGATTCATACCAAGTTACACCCAAAGGCCCAATTTAAGCCAACCCTAAATACCTCGGAGATGCACATGACTTCTATTGCACTGGTACTCGCTGACGGCTCTGGAACCATTTTCGAAAACACCGATCGGTCGTCTGAGCGAGCCCCGCTGTTTATCGGGTATGTCGAGTTCGTGCTTAACAAGGAAAAGAGCCAAAAGCTCAAACTCGACGTCGCCGTCTAGGGGCTGTTGACGTTTCACCGGGACAGCGGAGGAAGAAGAGCAAACCCGCAGAATAGAGGTTCTAACACCGACAATCCTGCGAGTTTGCAATGCCCCGAGTGATGCTCAGTGACGAGCTTTGGTCGAAGCTGGAAAAAATTCTGCTTCAGCAAACTATTTACCACAAGCCTGATTTACGATTGACCGTCGAGGGGATGCTCTACCGGATGCGCGTTGGTTGTCCGTGGCGAGATCTACCCAGCGCTTTTGGATGCTGGAACTCAGTCTACAAGCGCTTCAACGCGTGGTCGGTGGCTGGCAAGTGGCTCAAGGTTTTCAATACGTTGATCGAAGACCCAGATTTTGATTGGGCTTTCATCGACGGAACCTATGTGAAGGCCCATCAGCACAGTTCGGGCGCCGCCAGTAACCAACCAGAAGCGATCGGCATAAGCCGCGCTGGCCACACGAGCAAGATCCACCTGGCTGTCGATGCACATGGCTTGCCTGTGGCTTCGAGATCACTGGAGGTGACGTCAATGACTGTACTGCCGCCCCTGAATTAATTGCGCAGCTACCATCAGCCGAGGTCATCGTTGCCGACAAAGGCTACGACGGTGAGCGTATTCGCGAACAGATAGAAGCCCAAAGTGCTCGACCAGTGATCCCGAGAAAGCGTAACTCAATCAAAGGCAATCGCTGCCGGCATCGGTCGAAAATGCCTTTGCGCGGCTGAAACATTACCGCGCAGTGGCGTTTCGATACGACAAACTGAAGAGGAACTACGAGAGCACAGTGGCCATGGCCTGCGGGTTCCTCTGGCTACCCATGTGAAACGTCAACAGGCCCTAGTAATCCCATCTCCAAGATTTAAGCAACAGAGTTTGTCATTTTTCTTGGAAGACTCTTTTTCTTGAGCGTCTGCTTAGGGTCCAGGCTGTGTGAAAACGCACTAAATACCTCGAAAACTGAGAGTCGCGAGGGTTGCCTATGGAATCAGCGGGCGGAAGCGCGAATTAGCTTAGTCGGTAACATAGACGTTCGTAATGCCGTTTGGACCGCGTCAGCGGCCCAAACGGCTTAACTGGCTTGCCAAGCGGCTGGGTTCACGCCCTGATCACCTCAAGCAGTCCTGCGATGCCGAAGATGCTCATCATTCGTTTGAGGTTGTAGGCGAGCACATGAAGGCTCATCTCAGTGCTCACCTTCGGCAGGGTTTTGGTCAGGAAGTGGGTACTTCCCATTCAGTACTTGAGCGTTCCGAAAGGATGTTCAACAGTCTGTCGACGAACCCTCATCATCGCTGGATCATGTTCTAGCCGAACCCGCATCGCGTCGACTACGGCCTCATGTTCCCAGCGCTTCACACGGCGCTCCTTACCCGTCGTACATTGCTTTTGCATTGAGCAGGACTGGCAGCCCGAGAAGTAGTAACAATGCAATAACATGCGGTCTGCCATCGACGAATGCCGCCTGGTTAGTAACTGCCCCGCAGGGCGTCGATACCCGTCCGACGCCGCAAGATAGATGAAGTCCTGCTTACCAAATCGGCCTTCGGCTTTGCTGCCAGATGTGAGGGGGTTCGGTACGAAGGTAGTGATGCCGGCTTGCCCGCAAGCAGGACTTCCAGACCTTTGTAATAGCCTCGGTCGCCCATCACCGTTAGCGATTCAGTCTCGATTTCTTCACGCGCTTGGTTCGCCATATTGCTCAGTTGCCCACGATCATTACCAACGTTGGTCACCTCATGGGCAACGATCAGATGGTGTTTGTCGTCGACAGCTGTTTGTACGTTGTAGCCAACCGTTCCGGTGCCTCGGCCGCTCGTAGCTATTGAGCGTGCATCTGGGTCTGTGAGGGAGATCTGCTGGTCTGGACTTTCGTGGAGATGCGCCTCGATGTCCTTGAGTGTCTGCATCTGCTTTTTCAGTGTTTTTATCTTTTCTTTAAGCCGCTCTGCTTTGGCCTCGGCCACTTCGGGCATTGCCCGGTCCGCCGAATCCATCGCCGCCAGATATCGATCAATGCTCTGCTCGATCTGCTGCATGCGTGCCTTCACCTTGCCCTGAGTGAAGTTGCGGTCGCGATTATTGACGGCTTTGAATTTGCTGCCGTCGATGGCGATGATCGATTGGGAGAAGAGATTGAGGTTGCGACAAAGAACTACGAACTGGCGGCATACGCTGCGAATGGCTTTGCCGTGGTCTTTGCGGAAGTCGGCAATGGTTTTGAAGTCCAGGGCCAAACGCCCCGTTAGCCACATCAACTCGACGTTGCGCTCGGCCTCACGCTCAAGCCGGCGGCTGGACTGAATCCGATTGAGATAGCCGTAGATATAGATCTTTAGCAAGACCGCTGGATGATAGGCCGGACCACCCTTTGCAGCAGGATCGACGCCCTCAAACCCAAGTGCCCCCAAGTCGAGCTCATCGACGAAAACGTCGACCACTCGGACTGGATTTTCTTCGGTTACGTAATCGTCCAGGCACTCCAGCAGCAGAGCCACTTGCGTCCGGGCCTCGCCTTCAATGAATCGCTTCATGATCGCCCCCCGATACGATCTAGACGATCAGAAGCTTAGATCATCCTCGCTGTATTTCGGCTTTTGGCCTTAAAGCCAAGCTCGCATTTCATCTGGATTGAGAACGTTGCCGGTGGGGATTGGACAGAAATTGGCGAGCTGGGGAAAAATGGATTTACCCCTGCAATTGACTGCCGCAAAGTATTTACGGCCGCTTGAATGGTCGTTATTGTTTTGCCGGTGCCCGGTGCGAGTACGCCAATCGGCGTGTCGTAGGCGTGGTGGTTTGCGACGGGAAACTGTACGCGGTGCTGGCTCAGTGATTGGAGTCACTTCGGCTTGGCTGACCTTGAGTTCTTCAAGGCTCAACTGAAGTTGATCGATCATCGCGTCCAACTACTCGGAACTTCAGCCGAACTGCGTGCGCCGCAACTTGGCGATCATTATTTTCAGGCGCTCGATCTCTGCCCGCTGGGCAGAGACCAGGGCCTTCAAGGCTTGAAGATCATTCGGAAAGGGATCGGTCACGTGAGTCATGGCCGAATGTTACTAATGATTTCCAGCGCGTAAAGTCAGACCGCGAGGGCGGGCGCGGTACGAATTGGCCTGAGCCAGTCAATGCCTTCCAACAACATCGACAACTGCGCCGCCGTCAGCGAAACGCTGCCGCTGGTCGCTTGAGGCCAGATGAAGCGGCCTTGCTCCAAGCGCTTGCAGAACAGACACAAGCCGTCGCCGTCCCACCACAGCAATTTAATCCGATCACCGCGTCGCCCGCGAAAGGCAAAGATCTGACAGGAGAGGGGATCGGCTTCCAGCTGCGTTTGCACCAACGCGGCCAATCTGTCGAAGCCCCGGCGCGCGGTGACGCCAGCGCGATCCAGATGCGGGTTCCTACGGGAGGCGCAATCATTGCAGCAACTGCTGCAAGACGAGTTGCAAGGTCTGCGGATCAGGCATGCCGGTGATGTGTAGCTTGGCTTTGCCCACTTCGATCCGGATCGTGGAATGGGCTCTTTTGGCATCGTCGCTGGTTGCGGCAAGTCGATGGGTGCCTCGATCACTTCGACTGGCAAGAGCGTTGCGCTCTGGCTGATTGGGCCGAACGCGCCATCCAGGTATTGCTGTCGCGAGCGAAAGACCATGTTGGCATTGACGTCGTATTCGTGAGCGACCAACGACACCGAAACGCCGGGGTGGTAGGAGGTTTCGACGACTCTGCGTTTGAATTCGAGCGGGAAGTTCGGGCGACGACCGGGAGCTTTATCCAAGATAGTGTCCACTAAAAAATGGTGTCCACTAGCTTGGCTAATTTGGAGAACGGTCAGCAGTGGGCGCTGACCGGACGGTTACCATAAAGAGGACGGGCTATTCAGGAAGAAAGGACGTTTCCACGATCCGCAGATCCCCGGAAATCCCAGGGTTAAGTTGGGCGATCTAGTGTGCCGGGGAAATTGAGCAGCTACCGAGGTGGTTCAGGCAGATCTGTTGGTAAATGGATCTCTAGAACAAAGGCAGTGCAGTGACAGGTGGCCATGTGGAGAGGTTCAATGGGTGTCTTGCCAATGGCTTTGAGCATGTGTGTTCGTCACGTCGCCACCTCAGTTCAATCCAGGATTGCCGACTCGCGCCATTTCACATCTTCTCAGCTTGAGGTTTGGGGAAAGGAGCAATATCCGCACAGCGCTTTGAACTATCGCTCAGAAAGAGTTAAACGCATAACAGCAGCATCAATTTAACAGGGAGTTTGTCTCTGATTCTGTAGGGGCTAGTACGGCAACCAGTCGCCAGATTATTGCAAGTACAACTCTGGCCTCCCTTGGTGACCAGCGCAAGTCTTACTATTAACGGTAGAGAGCAGCCCACAAGCAGAGCCCGTAAGCTATTCAGGAGGCTCCATTGCCCACTCTCTCCTGGCCCAGCACGTTTCGAGCAACATCCCTTCGTTCTGGTAAACTCATACACCTTGGCGGTACTGGTTAGAGGGCTTTGTCGGCGTGAGGCAGGGGACAGCTCTATTCGAGCTGATGAAGCCCTCTAACCAGTCCAGCTAACCATCGGATACGTTGAACGGAACTCTGACGGATATCGAGCCATATCTGTTGGTTTTACCAAGGCTGGCGTAAGGGTTCTGTCGCATTAGGAGCTTCTCGCAATGGGGGCATTCATCAGAAATTCACGGTATCCATTTCGAGGGTTGCACAGGCTGCGCACACATAATGCGACAGAACCGCGTGTGCGCAATTGACGGTTCGACTCAACCCTATGCTGCGCCCAACAGGTGCCGTCGCGTGTGCGACGACACTGCTTTAGACCGCTTTGGTCAAAGAAAATCAGACTGAAGTCAGTGAGTTGCCATATGGCAACCGTCGGGTGTGGGGTTGTTTTACCAATTGATCCTCACACCAAAAGATCCTTGCACATTGGAACTGATAGTCGTGTCTCCTCCAAGACTCCATTGGTGGCCAAACTCACCATACAGACTGGTCGAGGGCGACAACGCGAGCGTCGAGCCGACGGCCAGCTCCGCCGTATCGTAACCGTTAGGGCTTTTGAGCGACGTCTTGCCTGCTGGGCCAATGAATGAGGCCTTGCTGTCACTGAAACTGGCATGGTTGAAGTTAACTTGGGTATAGGGTATCAGTCGCCCTGCAGAACTGATCATATCCCCCTTGAGGCGTACGCCTAAACGCCCCACCCACCCATTGTTACCATCGGTCCGTACTTTGGCCCCACTGATGTTCACGTCGTCCGTATTGGTGTTCTGATAGATCAGCTGCGCTTGCGGTTCAATGCTCCATGGCCCTTCTAGCGCAAAAGGTTTACCCACCTCGACGGAGACGGCCACACTGTAGGCGTCCCCCGAAACGTTGGGGTTGATGTCAGGGTGAACGGTATAGTCATGACGTCCCCCCTGCAGCACGCTGTCGACATACAAGCCGCTGGCATCCATCCACGTGGCATAGGCGCCGAGGTAGTTGGAATCCAGGTCATTGCGACCGACATTGCCTGTGGTGCCATGGGCATTACCACTGACATCGGCGCTGCCCTTGAGATAGCCCACGTACACACCGGCGTGCCAGTTATCGACCGCTATCAAATCAGTACCGGCTTGCACACCCGTCATGCTGGTGTCGGCGTGGGGCCTGGCAATGCCTGACTTCTCAATATCGAGATTGCTGGAGACCACCCGTACCCAGGATTGACGAGGGGCTGCGGCCGAGCCAGAGGAGGTCGTGACACTGGTGCCGAAGTCATCACCGATACGTTGACGGTAGGTGCCAAGCATTGCCAAGTCAGCTTGTTGCATCTGGGTAGGCAGTGCCGAGAGCAAGGGTACTTCGGAGCGATAAGTCGGAACGCCAGGAGGCGTGGGCTGTTCGGGCGTCGGCGGCACAGGTGTAGTAGCACGCAAGTACCAATTTTCGCCAGCGCCCTGACTGTCAGCCGCATAGAGGCGATACTCAAACGCCCCGGCATCCACATGACCGTTGGCCAGCGTAAAAGCGCTTTTGGTGGTCTGCGCGGTGGTGGTAGCACCGCCAAGGCCGCTCACAATCTCAACACCATTGCCCGTAGTCGCTGCTCCGAGGCCTTTCAGGTTGGCGATTTGGATAAAGGTGTGGCCACTCGCACTGGCCCCGGGACCATCCAGAATCAGGCGGTCACTCACGCTGGTAGTGCCACTGCTTAATCCCGTTCCCAGCTTCAGCACGCCCTCCTGTCCAACATAGGCCCCAGTGACCCTGAGCGTGTTGCCTGGGCTGGCGCCGAGCAAACTGACGATACCGGCATTCTGCAACGCGGCCAGATCTTGGTGAAAGCCTGCCGTGTCCAACGTGGCGCCTGGCGATACGCTATGCGTCGAGGCGGCACTGAAGGTATTCGCCGCACCGGCCTGTAAGGTGCCGGCCGCGACCGTGGTGGGACCGCTGTAAGTATTGGGCGCAGAAAGTATTAAGGTGCCACTGCCTTCCTTGGTCAGTGCGCCGTTACCCGAGATGGCACCCGACAGTGTTTCAACTAACACCCCTGTGTTGACAATGGGATCGCTGGTACCCGTGAGTACAATAGCGTTGGCCACATTCAGGCCACCGACTGAGAAGCCCAGCGTCGTCCCTTCGTCCATTGAGAGGGCGCCATCGCCCAGGGCGCGATTGTTCCCCAGCGTGATCTGCCCGCTCTTAAGGGCGGTACCACCGGTGTACGTATTGGCGCCGCTCAGACTCAGGGTGCCGGCGCCGGTCTTGGTCAAGGCACCCGCTCCGGCAATAATACCGCTGTGGGCCAAGGTACCCGCCTGCATATCAAAAGTGCCGCCAGAGACACCCAGCGTGGTGTCTCGCGCCATGGTCACATCCGCGGTCGTGCGCAGCGTACCGCCATCCAGACTGAGCGTGCCTGCCGCTGCGCCCAGGTTGCTATCACTCGCAATCTGCAGCGCCCCGCCATTGATGGCAGTACCGCCGGTGTAGGTGTTGGCGCCGGTCAGGACCAGAGTGCCCAGATCCTCTTTTTCGAGGGACGAGGCGCCCTCCAACACCGAGTTGATGGTCGCTGTATAGCCGGCACCGCTTGCAGTTCCGTCGCCGACACGGATGATACTGATAGGTGAGCCACTCAAGGCGATCGTCCCACCGCTCAGCACATAACCGTCACTGGCGAACTGCATGCCCGCAACAGTGACCTGGCCCAAGCTGTTGTCGACCGTGATGGTGCCAGGTTGGGCCATGAATTCAGTAAAGGAACTGTTGCTGAAAGACGCATTGATCGCGCCAGTGATGTCAGTCCAATTGTCGTTATTGCCCGCGCTCTGCCAGATGCCATCGCCGCCATTGATGACGCCGTTATTCTTCGGCCCCGCCGCACCATCCCAATAATTCAACGTCAGCCCCGTCGTGTTCACCAGATTGACCTGGTTCGCCACCGCGGTCTGCACGGCCAGGGTGGTGGCCGAGGGGGTTGTGCTAAGCACCAGTCCGTTATCGGTCAGCGTGCCGCCATAACTGACAATGCGGTAGATGCCTGGCGTGAAGGCACCAGCGGACGGAGTGGCGACATTCAGCGTGCCATCCAGGGTGAGATGGCCTGCGACCGCGGAGAGATCGTTCAGTGGGCCACCCACCACACCGGCCTGGCCGAAGCGGTAGTTCAGGATCGAGGCGGCACTAAGTCCCAATTCGCCGTTGATGTTGAGCTGGCCTGGAGCGGTTCCCGGCACGCCCGGCGAGATGGAAGCGCCGTCGGCGACACTTACATTTCCACCCAGGGTGCCGGTGCCGCCCAGGTTGGCGCCCGATACAACGCTGGTCAGGCCGGTCGCCGCCGACTGATCTCCGTTAACAAAGAGCGATCCCGCCTCTACGTTCGTTAATCCACTGTAGGTGTTAATGCCGGTCAACGTGGTCTGTCCGGAGCCGATCTGAACCACCGACCCCGTACCAGAGATGACCCCGCTGAAGGTGGTCGCGTCCGAACGGTTGAAAGCCAGGGTGGCATTGTCGGTGACATCGCCCAGGATACTGCCACTGGTGCCGCCATCCCCGAGCTGCAAAGTGCCCGCAGCAACCGTGGTGCCACCGCTGTAGGTGTTACTGCCGGTCAGGGCCGTCGTGCCTGAGCCGATCTGTGCCACCGATCCCGTGCCGGAAATGCCCCCGCCAAAAGAGGCAACGTCCGAACGGTTGAAGGCCAGGGTGGAATTGTCGGTGACATCGCCCAGGAGGCTGCCACTGGTGCCGCCATCCCCGAGTTGCAAGGTGCCCGCACTGATCGTCGTGCCGCCGCTGTAGGTGTTGCTACCGGTCAAGGCCGTGGTGCCTGAGCCGACCTGAGCCACCGACCCCGTGCCGGAGATGATGCCGCTGAAGGTGGTGACATCTGAGCGATTGAAGGCCAAGGTCGCGTTGTCGGTGACATCGCCTACGAGGCTGCCACTGGTCCCGCCATCCCCGAGTTGCAGGGTGCCCGCAGCGACCGTGGTGCCGCCGGTGTAGGTCTCGGCGGCAGTGAGGGTTAGGGTGCCGGCACCGGTCTTGGTCAAGGCACCCGCTCCGACAATAATACCGCTGTGGGCCAAGGTGCCCGCCTGCGTATCAAAAGTTCCGCCAGAGGCCCCCAGCGTGGTGTCACGCGCCATGGCCACATCCGCTGTCGTGCGCAGCGTACCGCCATCCAGACTGAGCGTTCCTGCTGCCGCGCCCAGGTTTCCATCATTCGTAATCTGCAGCACCCCGCCATTGATGGCAGTGCCCCCGGTGTAGGTGTTGGCGCCGGTCAGGAGCAGAGTGCCCAGATCGTCTTTCTCGAGGGACGAGGCGCCGGTCAGCGCGGAATTGATGGTTGCCGTGTAGCCGGCACCACTCGCGGTGCCGTCGCCGACACGGATGATACTGGTCGGTGAGCCGTTCAAGGCTATCGATCCGCCGCTCAGCACATAACCGTCACTGGCGAACTGCATGCCCGCAGCAGTGACCTGACCCAGGCTGTTGTCGACCGTGACTGTCCCGGTCTGCCCCATGAATATCGCAAAGGAGTTATCGCTGAAGGGCGCATTGATCGCGCCCGTCGCCTCAGTCCAGTTGTCGCTGCTGCCAACGCTCTGCCAGACACCATCCCCGCCATTGATGACGGCGTTATTCTTCGGTCCGGCCGCCCCATCCCAATAGTTCAGGGTCAGCCCAGTCGTGTTCACCAGATTGACCTGGTTGGCGACTGCCGTCTGCACGCTCAGCGTCGAGGGCAAGGGGGGCGCGCCCAGAGCCAGGCCATTGTTCGTCAGGGCGCCACCATAGCTGATGACACGATAGATGCCGGGGGCGAACGAACCGCCCGCGGTGGTGGTGACATTCAGGGTGCCATCCAGGGTGAGATCGCCCGCGACGGTGGTGAGATCATTCAGCGGACCGCCCACGGTTCCTGCCTGGCCAAAGCGATAGTTGAGGATCGACCCGGCAGTGAGGCCCAGGTTACCGTTGATGTTCAGTTGCCCTGGGACTGTTCCCGGTACGCCCGGTGACAGCGTGGCGCCATCGGCCACGCTCACACTGCCGCCCAGGGTCCCGGTGCCGCCCAGGGTGGCGCCGGCGGCGACGCTGGTCAGGCCGGTTGCCGCCGACTGATCGCCATTAACATACAGCGCTCCAGCGGCCACGTTCGTTGAACCGGTATAGGTGTTGGTACCGGTCAGCGTGGTCTGTCCGGTGCCGATCTGCGCCACTGAACCGGTACCGGAGATGATGCCGGTGAGGGAGGACGCATCCGAGCGGTTGAAGGCCAAGGTCGCATTGTCGGCGACATCGCCCAGGATACTGCCAGTGGTGCCGCCATTCCCGAGCTGCAAGGTGCCGGCCGACACAGAGGTGCCACCGGTATAGGTGCTGTTGGCAGTCAGCGTCGTGCTTCCGCTGCCGAGCTGGGCCACCGAACCGTTGCCGGAAATGGTACCGGCAAAAGTGTACGCATCTGAGCGGTTGAATATCAACACGCTGTTGTCCGTTACATTTCCGCCAATCGCGCCTGCGGTGCCACCGCTCCCTAACTGCAATGCTCCAGCTGTGATGAGTGTGGTGCCCGAATAGGTGTTGTTGCCAGTAAGGGTTTGGATGCCGGAGCCCAATTTGGTCAAGCCGCCCGTGCCACTGATCACACCTGCATACGAGGTACTGGTGTTGTTTCCGCCGGTGGAGAGAGTCGCGATGCCGAGGGATACATTGCCTCCGTTGACGCCACCACCCGCCAGTGAGCCAATGGCCTGATTGAAATTATTGAGGTCTAGCGCGGCGTCGGCGACGTTACTCAATGTCACCGCTGACTGGCTGCCAAAAGCCTGACCGCCGACGCCGGCACGCAGGATGCCGGCACCGACTGTGGTGGTACCAGTGTAGGTATTCGTACCGGCCAGCACCCAAGTTCCAGGCCCCGCCTTGATCAGGGATGACGGCGCTCCGCCGTCACCCAGGAAAGACGCCAGCGTATTTGAACCGGTATTGCTACCGGCCAGAGTCAAAGTGCGGGCGCCCGGCTGAGCGCTCAGGTCGACGGCGCCAGCACTGGTAAAGTTGATTACACCAATGCCGGACGCGTCGATAGTGCCACCTGCGGCGTTCAGCGTGAACAGGCGATCAGTACTATGACCGGCACCTGTATACCGCAGCGAGCCTCCATTGAAGACTAGATTAGCTGCTGCATTGGACGATTGTCCGATGTTGCTGGCGATCCCACCATTACCGAGATTGGACACGCTGAGTACGCCGCTATTGAGCGTAGTGGTGCCAGTATAAGTATTGATTCCGGATAAAGTTTGGGTTCCGGTCCCACTCTTAATGAACGATAGCAAGCCGGGGCCCACGGCACCGGCGAAATCGCCCGATCCGTTCGCAGCCCCAACTGTCAACGTTGAAGAACCGATCCCAAATAGGTTGATGGTGCCAGTCGAAGCGCCGTTGAGACCATCGATGGTGGGGTTGCCAGCGTTGAAGCCAAGACGTCCGTTGACTGTTAGGCTGGTTGTATTCGGAATAGCGCCGTCAGCGCTTATTTGCAGAAACGCGTCTTGGTCAATCGTAATGTTGCCGAGAAAGTTATTGGAATTATTTCCGAAAGATATTCGTCCTCCGGAGCTAGTGCTAGGAATGGTGATATTGCCAGTACCAGTGATTTGACCGTCAAACGTCGTCCGATCCGAGTTTCCCGGAGCTAAGCTGACGTCGCGGTTCAGTGTAAGCGCGCCCTCGAAAATAGTTCCGTTCGAGCCGATGTTGAAAACAGTCGTACCGATGGAAACTATACCGGTTGCTAGATGACTCACAATTATGTTGTTAAGAATACGGCCGCTGAAGAAGTTTCCAAAATTGGCCAACAGAGCGACATTGTTCGGTCCGGTTGTGGCATCGCCAAGTGTGATGGTGCCAGCTCCGAGGGATCCGTTTGCACCGAACACCAGGGTTCCCCGAGATATCGTCGTACCTCCGGTATAGATGTTGGCTGCGCTGGACAAGGTGAGGGTTCCGCTACCGGCCTTAATCAGGCCTGCCAAGCCCTCGAGCGTCGAGGATATGCTCGCGCCCGCATTGGTAGTGATGGTGCGACTGCCCGATAAGGTGAGGGTGCTGCCGCTCAAGTTGTATGAGCCAATGCCCGGTGCATTGAAAATCAGTCCGCCGACGGTAATCGGAGCGGCCAGGGTCAAGGTGCCAGCAAGACCGTTGTTATTGCCAATGACGGCTGTATCGCCAGCCGAATTGTTCCAAATTTGATCACTGACATTATTGTTCCAGTGCGAAGTGGTAGTGTCCCAAGTACCGGTACCATCGGTCGCCGTTGTGGTGGTGGTGGCTGTGCCGCTGGCATCCCAAGTCAAGATAGCCGCGTGCGCAGTCGTGGAAATCACGGCGATTACCAAGGCAGTGAAAGATACGTATACGGTTTTTTTTAAACCCACTTCAGGGGTGTAGGACGAAAGATCTGTGGAACGGTCTAGCCCTATGCGAGCAACGTCACCACAAACTCCCTCGGAGTTCAATTTCCGCCTGATCCACACCCTTATCCATGGCTGATGTAACACGCCCCGTATGTGTGTATTCATCGTACCTCCGAGCAACGTATTGATTGTAGCTGACGTTTCTTTGAGCGATAAAATGTCGGAATTGAGGTACGCGGTGCGGTTCGATCAGGCACCTAGAACCGGCCCATCTTCATTCACGCTGGCAGACCGCATTGAGCATGCTAGCCTCAAGGCTGACATTGCTAACCTGACTTTGAACCAAGGCGCAAATGATTGCTGTATTGTCGACTTTGTCTATCCCACGAAGAAACATGACAGCCTTCCTGGACACAGTTGATTAAACACCCGGGGTCGACTGGCTGGTCGGCCTCAGACGGGCCAAACCAGAAGCCCGGCCACCTATGCGACCCTGCGTCGCGAAGGGACAAGCTTCGATGTATTCGAAAGTACAAAAACGCAGGGGCATTACAAATATAGCTCCGAGAGTAGACTTGTCGAGCGAACTCTACGGGGAAATGGTGTGGATATAGACGCCAAAAGTACGCTGGGCGAGGTGAGATGGTGGAGTAGCAAGTCAGCGTTTCCACTTCATTACGGCTGCACTATCACCCGTTGGGATGGTGGCGAGTGCGCTGACATTATCGAGAAAGGACCTGACGGGAAATTCCAGCCAGTTATCTACGCAGAGCCGGCGGAAAAAGCACCAAGGGAAAGCAGGAGCTTTTCCTTTATCGTCGATAGCAAGGAGCAACGGGTCGTATCCTTCAATTTCAGCTGTGGTTGCTTGCCCCCTAAGGAAACTCTGAACAAATCGCGCTCCACTACTCGAGAATAAAAGCGGTCGGTTTAGCGGACTGAAAGCGACGGGAAGCGAGTTGGGCATCTCCCTTGATCCGCAGAGCGATCAAATGCTATTGCATCGAATAGTGCCGGAGGGATGAATTGTCGGCGGATTCGATAAATGCAAAGCAAGACTGGCGGCCACAAAGGGCATGTAGAGTGGTGAGACGGAGAAGAACATTCCCGTCATTTAGTGGCAAACCGTGGCCTGCCGCATCGGCAAACTCGAGCTGGTCCGTGCGCGCGGCGTGATGCCCGACGGCAGCATGTTCGACATTCCCGTCGATACCGCGCCCCCGCCCCCACTGGTGGTCAACGAGATCAGCGCCATCGGCCAGAGCGTGCATCTGGCCTTGCCGCTGCGCGAAATGCAGTGGCCGGGCAGCCCGGTGCAACAGCGCTATGGCACGCGCTCGGTCGAACTCAAGGACGTGCACAGCGAACAAGGCGATCACGTCAGCGTCGATGTCGCGCAACTCAATCTGCAACTGATGCTCGAACGCGAGGACCGCAGCGCCTTCACCAGCATCCCGATGGCGAAGATCCTCGACAAGCGCCCCGACGGCAGTCTGGTGCTGGACGAACAGTACTATCCCACCGCCTTGTCGGTCAGCGCGATCGCGCCGTTGCATCGCTTCCTCGGCGAAGCCGCCGGCCTGATGCGCGAACGTGCCCGCGGCATCGCCGAACGCATCGGCTCGCCCGCGCAATCAGGCGTGGCCGATGTCACCGACTTCAACCTGTTACAAACGCTCAATCGCTTGAAGCCACTGTTTCAGCACTTGGCCAACACCCGGCAAGTGCATCCGGAAGACCTGTACCGCGTGTTCGCGCAAGCCTGTGGCGAATTGGTGACCTTCACCGATGACGGCCGTTTGCCGGCCAACTACCCGGCCTATCGGCACGACGATTTGCGTGCCTCTTTCCGCGCATTGGAAGAGACCTTGCGCCGAGCGTTGAGCACCGTGGTGCAACCGCGTGCGGTCTCGATCCCAATCACCCAGCAAGCCTTCGGCGTACTGATCGCGCCGGTGCAGGACCGGCGTCTGCTGGAGAGCGCCGAGTTCATCTTGGCGGTGCGTGCGCGCATGCCGGTTGAACAACTACGGCAGGTGTACGTGCAACAGGCCAAGCTGGCGTCGATCGAAAAGATCAACGATCTCATTCGCCTGCAATTGCCGGGCATTCCGCTAATGCCGCGGCCCGTCGCGCCGCGTCATGTGCCCTACCACGCCGGTTTCACCTACTTCCAGCTCGATCGCACCAACAGCGCGTGGGAAATGATGCAGGAAACGGCGGGTTTCAGCTTCGACATCGCAGGCCAGTTCCCCGAATTGGAATTGCAACTGTGGGCCATCAGGAGCGCGTGACATGAGCAAGGACATCGGCACGCACACAGTTGCCCGCAACATGGCATGGGGCGAAGTCACGACCGGCGCGGCGGACTTCACCAGCAACGGCCGTGCGGTCGCGCGCGTCGGCGACAAGATTTCCTACAGCGCCCGGATCGTCAGTGGCAACGCTAACTTCACCATCGAAGGCAAGAAAGTCGCTTCCGTGGGCGATCGCACCGATCACGGCGGTGTGTTGATCGAAGGCGAACCGATGTTGTCGATCCGTTGATGGCATTCCTGCAGATACAAGGACGTTAGGGGCTGTTGACGTTTCACCGGAACAGCAGAGGAAGAAGAGCAAACCCGCAGAATAGAGGTTCCAACACCGACAATCCTGCGAGCTTGCAATGCCCCGAGTGATGCTCAGTGACGAGCTTTGGTCGAAGCTGGAAAAAATTCTGCTTCAGCAAACTATTTACCACAAGCCTGATTTGCGATTGACCGTTGAGGGGATGCTCTACCGGATGCGCGTTGGTTGTCCGTGGCGAGATCTGCCCAGCGCTTTTGGATGCTGGAACTCAGTCTCCAAGCGCTTCAATGCGTGGTCGGTGGCTGGCAAGTGGCTCAAGGTTTTCAATACGTTGATCGAAGACCCAGATTTTGATTGGGCTTTCATCGACGGAACCTATGTGAAGGCCCATCAGCACAGCACGGGGGCCGCCAGTGACCAACCAGAAGCGATCGGCAAAAGCCGCGCTGGCCATACGAGCAAGATCCACCTGGCTGTCGATGCACATGGCTTGCCTGTGGCTTTCGAGATCACTGGAGGTGACGTCAATGACTGTACTGCCGCCCGTGAATTAATTGCGCAGCTACCATCAGCCGAGGTCATCGTTGCCGACAAGGGCTACGACAGTGAGCGTATTCGCGAACAGATCGAAGCCCAAGGTGCTCGACCAGTGATCCCGAGAAAGCGTAACTCAATCAAAGGCAATGGCGATCTGGATAAAGGCCTTTATCGCTACCGGCACTTGGTCGAAAATGCCTTTGCGCGACTGAAACATTACCGCGCAGTGGCGTTTCGATACGACAAACTGAAGAGGAACTATGAGAGCACGGTGGCTATGGCCTGCGGGTTCCTCTGGTTACCCATTGGACGAGCCCCCTGAAAGACAGGACACCGTTTCCCCCTTAACATAAGGGATAGGCAAACGACTGTGTATATGACTAATAGAAACGATAAGGGTGGGGAGCTTTTGGGTCAGGAGCGGCGTCGCCGCTGGAGCCCGGAGCAAAAACTGGCCATGGTTCGCGAGAGCCTGCAACCGGGGCAAAGCGTCTCGGTGGTGGCTCGGCAGAATGGCGTTAATGCCAACCAGCTGTTTCAGTGGCGCAAGCTCTATCAGAGCGGCAGTCTCTCGGCCGTCAGTGCTGGCGAGAGCGTGGTGCCTGCTTCCGAGCTGACCGATGCGCTCAAGCAGATCAGGGAGCTACAGCGCATGCTCGGCAAGAAAACCATGCAGGTCGAGATCCTCCAGGAAGCTGTGGAGATTGCTCGGTCGCGAAAATGGATTGCGCACTCACCCTTGTTGCCGGGGGACGACCAGTGAAGCTGATCAGTGAAAGTCTCGGTGTAGCGCGCTCGCAGTTAACGGTTCGACTCAACCCTGCGGCACGGCCCGAGCGGCGTCGCCCTGCGCTGGACGATGCCGCACGGGTCGAAGAAATTCAGGCTGAAGTGAGTGAGCTGCCCAGCTATGGCTACCGCCGTGTGTGGGGGTTGCTGCGTCGTCGGCGTGAAAAGTAGAGTCAGGCGCCGATCAACGTCAAGCGGGTTTATCGCGTCATGCGCGATCATCAGTTGCTGCTGGAGCGACGGGTTAAACAACCGGGTGTGGCACGCCGTCACGAAGGCCGAATTGCCGTGGCCACCAGCGATACGCGGTGGTGCTCGGACGGGTTTGAGTTTCGCTGTGATGATAACGCCAAGCTGAGCGTGACCTTTGCCCTGGACTGTTGCGATCGTGAAGCCATCGGTTGGGTGGCCAGCCCGACCGGGTACAGCGGCGACGATATCCGCGATCTGATGCTGGAAGCGGTGGAAACACGCTTCGGTGAAGAACCACCTGCCACCCCGGTGCAATGGCTGAGCGATAACGGCTCGGCCTACATCGCTGAGCAGACACGCCAGTTTGCCCGACAGATTGGCTTGCAGCCGGTGACGACACCGGTGCGCAGCCCGCAAAGCAATGGAGTGGCCGAGAGCTTCGTCAAAACGATGAAGCGCGACTACGTCGCCCACATGCCCAAACCTGACCGGGAAACAGCCTTGCGAAACCTGACAATTGCCTTTGAGCATTACAACGAGGAGCATCCGCACAGCGCGCTGAAATACCGTTCACCACGGGAGTTTAGGCGTTTGGCAGCGGCATCAATTTAACGGGGTGCAGGTGTCCGGTTTGATAGGGGCCAGTCCAAGTCGTTCCACTCCCTGGCGCTGCCTACCTCACTGCTCAGGGCTGCGCCCCGGGATGGATATGATCAAACAGTTAGTGGCCGCACTCAAATCGAGAGGCACCCCAGAAGCAATGACTGACAAGTCTTGGACACGTTCACGTTGTGGAACACTCCTGGTGTATGCGGGAACGCTTCGGTTGCGACCGGAGCTCCTGGCCGAAATTGATGTGAAAACGCCGACCGCGGGAACTGCCTCGGTCGCGCCTAAAACCTAAGACGCCGATACGAACAGCCGCGCGTACTCGTACATCACCGACATTCGCTTACTACCTATGTTTAAGGGGGTTTACGGGGAGGGACTGCGGACTTAGGCCTCTGCACAAGCGTCGGTGATATACGAGTCGTATCAGAGCTAAGGGCGCTATCTGCTGTTCCTAGGGCCTGTTGACGTTTCACATGGGTGGACTGGCCCCTATCAAACCGGACACCTGCACCCCGTTAAATTGATGCCGCTGCCAAACGCCTAAACTCCCGTGGTGAACGGTATTTCGTATGCGTCCGGGCATCACGTCTTGCGTGATTAAACCGGCTGCCACTTATGCGGAAGCAGCTGCTCGATTTCACTCGCCCGCTGCGTCGGCAGGCGCGTGAGAACATCCTTTAGATAGGCGTACGGATCATGACCATTCAGCCGCGCAGACTGGATCAAGCTCATGATCGCCGCCGCCCTTTTTCCGCTGCGTAGCGATCCGGCGAAGAGCCAGTTCTTGCGTCCAAGGGCCCATGGTCGGATCTGGTTCTCCGCCCAATTATTATCAATGGGTACGGCCCCGTCATTGAGGTAGCGCGACAGCGCTGCCCAGCGTTTGAGGCTGTAATCGAGTGCTCTGCTGATGGCCGAACCTTCGGGCACAAGTTCACGCTGGGCAATCATCCAGGCATGCAGCCTATTCATCACCGGTGCGGCTTTTTCTTGCCGTATCCGGCATCGTAAATCCGGCTCCAGGTCACGCACTTCGCTCTCGATTTCGTACAACAACTGGATGTAGCGCAGCGCCTGCTCGGCGATCTGGCTCTTGTTCGTTGCGTGCAACTCGAAGAACTTGCGCCGGGCGTGGGCCATGCAGCCGATCTCGGTCACGCCGAGTTCGAAGCTGGCCTTATAACCGCCAAAATCGTCGCAGACCAACTTGCCTTTCCAGCCTTGCAGGAAGTTACGAGCATGCTCATCGGCGCGGCTGGGGCTGAAGTCATAAACGACAGCGGCTGTTTCGCAGAACTGGCTGGTGGCGTACGCCCAAACATAAGAGCGGTGGGTTTTCTTTGAACCCGGAGCGAGCATCTGCACGGGTGTTTCATCGGCATGGATAACCTGCTGCCCGAGCACTACGTCGCATAGCGCATCGACCAAAGGCTGTAGCCGCACGCCCGTCATACCAACCCATTGAGCCAAAGTGGAACGAGGGATCGCCAGGCCTGCCCGACCAAAAATCGATTCCTGACGGTAAAGAGGCAGGTGGTCGGCAAACTTGGCGATCATGACGTGGGCAAGCAGCCCGGCGGTCGGAATGCCCTTGTCGATGACCTGCGCCGGAACCGGCGCCTGGATCAGTGTTTCGCAGTCATCGCAGACCCATTTGCCACGGACATGGCGTTCGACGGTAAATACGCCGGGCGTGTAGTCCAGCTTCTCGCTGACGTCCTCACCAATGCGCTTGAGGGCGCAGCCGCATGGGCAGTGAGTGTTGTCCGGTTCATGATGGATCAGTGTGCGCGGAAACTCTGCCGGCAACGCAGTACGCTTGGGCTTTTGCTTTTTCTCGGTTGCCGTTGGCGCTGTTTGCAAGGCTTGAAGCTCAGCCTCAATCGCTGCGATATCGGTATCGATCAGGTCATCAAGCAAGCTGGCCTGCTCAGGATTCATCTGCTCGCTGCGCTTGGCAAACTTCAAACGCTTGAGTTGTGCGATCTCGTGAGTCAGCTTCTCGATAACCGTTTGGTCGCGGTTGATCTTCTTGCCCATGGTGTCGACCTGCGACATCAACTGCGCCGCGAGGGCACGCAGTTGGTCGGAGGACATTTGGTCGAGATTGGGCGAAGAAGTCATGCTACGGATTTTGCCAGAGCGGGCAATTCGCAGCGATAGACCGATAGGCTAATGGCAGCCCTTAAAGCAGTGTGATCGCGCCGCCAGAACCCACGCGTTGCCATGGCAGGCCCAGTACCAAGGCTTGAAGTTGCTCGGTATCCAGTTCCATTTCAGAGCCATGCCGAATGCCTGGCCAGTGAAACTTACCTTGATTCAACCGGCGAGCCGCCAGCCAAATGCCAAACCCGTCATGCACCAGAACTTTCATCCGAGTGGCGCGGCGGTTGGCAAACAGATAAGCACAGTGCGGCTTCGCCGCACCGAACACCGCGATCACTCTGGCCAACGCTGTCTCGGTATCGGCACGCATGTCCATCGGCTCGGTGGCGAGCCAGATGGTATCGATGCGGATCATTGAGCGAGTCCACGGATGAATCGGGCGCACCCGTCAGGATCAGAGGTTGGCCACTTCACCGTGAGCATTTGCTGGCCCAGCGGTAGTTCAATGATCGCCAGCGCTTCGGTCTTTCGTTTTGGTTCGACTTTCAAAGGAATGAAAGCTGGCAGCGCGACGCCCTGCGGATTACGGTAAAGCGGGATCCACCGGCGAACGACATTGGCGTTGATGCCGTGCGTCATCGCAATAGCCACCACGGAAACACCGGGTTGTTCGCACTCTCGGACGACTTGGATTTTGAAGGACTTCGGGTAGGACTTACGTTCACGCATGGCGATCCTGACGTTAAGGAAACTCTGAAGAAGACTTCCAAATCTGGTGAAATACCCGCCTGACACGAACACGACGGTTGAGCCCCATGAAACAGATGTCCTTCGCCGATGCCGAGTACGCCGGCAAACGTAAGCAGACTCGCCGCGAGCGCTTCCTGATCGAGATGGATCAGGTGGTGCCCTGGAAGGGTTTGGTTGCTTTAATCGAGCCGTATTATACAAAGGGCGAAGGGGGCCGTCCGGCGTATCCGTTGATGGCCATGTTGCGCGTTCATTTGATGCAAAACTGGTTCGGCTACAGCGATCCGGCGATGGAAGAGTCACTGTATGAAACGACGATTCTGCGCCAGTTTTCGGGGCTGCACCTAGATCGGATTCCCGATGAAACCACGATCCTCAACTTCCGCCGCTTGTTGGAAAAACATGAGTTGGCAGGCGGGATTTTGCAGGTTATCAATGGCTCGGTGTACCGCCAAACCCACCAAACACGTAATAGACTCGGTACGTTTTTAGGGCCTCCCAAGCCCTGTAAAAACAGAGAATTCTACCCCCGGTACAAAAATCGTCCTACCCCTGGTACAGGGCCAAAATGGCTCACATGAAGACAGATAGGGCGGATCTCTGCATTTAAGTGGCATTTATATGCCACAGAAATAGGGCCGATTTTTTGTCCCACCTCAAATATCTGGCCTTGGCATTTTTGTACCATTGAAATAGCCAAACATTGGCATTTTTGTGCCAGCAAAATAGGAAGTGGGCTAATTATGTGCCACAGGTAGAGAAATCGGGAGCATAGCTTCGGGGATCAGATGGCGGCTTTGAATGTGGGGTTCATGGAGCGGATACGAACATCCGTTCCGGGTAATCAAGCGTCAGTTTGGCTATACGAAAGTGCGCTTTCGCGGCCTGATGAAAAATACCGCGCAACAGGCCACGCTATTTGCCCTGTCGAATCTGTGGATGATGCGAAAACGGCTGCTGGTTGTGGGAGAGGTGCGCCTGTAATCCGGGAAAAGCGCCTTGAAAAGGCGTCGTTCAAGGGTGAAACGGTGAGTTAAGAACAGGAAAGGTCTGATTTCTGACCAAACCAGTGTTTTTTGAACCTCCACCAAAGAGGGCATCAAAAATCGCTGACTACTTCAGACCTTCCTTAAGGGTATGGACAGGAGGCCTTGAGCCTCCTGATTTGCGGCTTATTAATTTTTTTCGCGTGCTTCATTGCTTTAGGTTTTCGGGATAGAGAGCGTCCATACCTTTAGCCTGGATGTGTCACTGTTCACTGCGCGTCTGGTAAGTTAACCCGGTACGGCCTGAAATTCCTCCGGGAAGCAGGTGCATTCCTTCATACTTTTTAGCTTGCTCACCGGGATATTTTCGATCTGGTGGCCCAGCGTCAGAAGGCGCGCCATCTGCGTTTGCTCGTCATCCAGCAGGTACTGATCAAGGTAACAAAAAGATGTTCCTCTGCAGCCAGGACAGCGGGTGAGCGTTATGCGCATGTCGCTTGCGATGGTCGGCTCATGACTCATTATTTATCCTCGAAAATAGGCGGGGCGTGACAAAACCAGGTCAGTCACCATCAGGTCAACCGGAGCAAAAAGCCTGGAACAAATTGGGCTCAGCGTTGGCGCGGTACCGTTCTTGATGATCCATACAGAGTACACTCGAGAGGCCGGCTGGCGCTGTAGGAGGATTCTGAAGCTGAGCGCCCATTTAATGAATCACCAGCATCGCATTCTCTTACGTCTTTCGAGGGTGCGTTGGTGTTATTGGTTGTTGCGATCAGGGCATCGCGCGGATCTGTCTACTTGATGAAAACGGCGCACTCAATACCGGATTCGATAACTCGGTTAAATCGCATAGCTTGAACCTCCGTATTAGGATCCGTAGGTACGCTGGTAACGGAATGGACGTCCCCACGAAGCTTACGACTGTTGGTATCGACTTAGAAAAAACGTATTTCAGGTGCACGGCGTCGATGAACGAGGCCAGGCAGCAGGTCAGGAAGAGTGACAGAGTGGTTGAGTTTGCGTTTGAAGGGCTTAGAACAAGGCTATCAGGTCCTTTAGGGAAGGTCTGAAGTAGTCAGCGATTTTTGATGCCCTCTTTGGTAGAGGTTCAAAAAACACTGGTTTGGTCAGAAATCAGACCTTTCCTGTTCTTAACTCATCGTTTCACCCTTGAACGACGCCTTTTCAAGGCGCTTTTCCCGGATTACAGGCGCACCTCTCCCACAACCAGCAGCCGTTTTCGCATCATCCACAGATTCGACAGGGCAAATAGCGTGGCCTGTTGCGCGGTATTTTTCATCAGGCCGCGAAAGCGCACTTTCGTATAACCAAATTGGCGCTTGATCACGCGAAACGGGTGCTCAACCTTGGCCCGCACCTGCGCTTTCGCGTATTCGATCTTGCGCCGCAGACGACCGATCAAGCTCTTTTTTCCATGCTTTTTATAGCTGCTTGGCCGGGCGGCAATCGACCAGATCATCTTGCGATCCTGATGCTCGGGACGTTTGTCCACGCCGGTGTAACCGGCGTCACCAGACACGTAAGTTTCCTCGCCGTGCAGCAACTGATCGACCTGCGTCACGTCCGCCACATTGGCCGCCGTGCCCACCAGGCTATGCACCAAGCCGGATTCAGCGTCGACGCCGATGTGCGCTTTCATACCAAAAAAGTACTGATTCCCTTTCTTGGTTTGGTGCATTTCGGGATCGCGTTTGCCGTCCTTGTTCTTGGTCGAACTCGGCGCGTGAAGGATCGTCGCATCGACCACCGTGCCATGACGCAACAGCAGGCCACGGTCGCCCAGATAGCCATTGATAACCTGCAAAATCCCGCCTGCCAACTCATGTTTTTCCAACAAGCGGCGGAAGTTGAGGATCGTGGTTTCATCGGGAGTCCGATCTAGGTGCAGCCCCGAAAACTGGCGCAGGATCGTGGTCTCGTACAATGCCTCTTCCATCGCCGGATCGCTGTAGCCGAACCAGTTCTGGATCAGATGGACCCGCAACATCGCCATCAGCGGATACGCTGGACGACCCCCTTCGCCCTTTGGATAATGCGGCTCGATCAAAGTAACCAAGCCCTTCCAGGGCACGACCTGATCCATCTCGATCAGGAAGCGCTCGCGGCGAGTCTGCTTACGTTTGCCGGCATATTCGGCGTCGGCGAAGGACATCTGTTTCATGGGGCTCAACCGTCGTGTTCGTGTCAGGCGAGTATTTCACCAGATCTGGAAGTCTTTTTCAGAGTTTCCTTAAATGAGTGTCCGGATTTCATTGGGTCATTACATTATGATGATCGTCTCCTTCCCAGTTATCAGTCACGCTCCAGCTTATCAACATAATGCGAGAGAACTCAGTGCTGAAGCTCGACGTGCTTGCTGTAGTCCTGGCGACGGGACATCCCAATGGCTCAGATTATTCTGTGCAGTTGGAGTAGATGATCATCGTTTAAGATGATAGCCATTAGTTGCGTCGCTTCCAGTTGTCTGCATATTGTTTTGGCGAGTAATTACTGTCGACGCTGTTAGCCGGCACGTCGATCACGGCACGGTAGAAAAGATCTGATGAGTATCCCAATGCTGCCATTCTCACCATCTCACCTTCCTTGTAGCCGCGCCCCTTTTCCCAAAGAGGGATGGCTTGATCAGCGAGCGTTTGTTTCCCCCACCAGGCATCGCCCTTGGCGCAGTAGTTGCCTAGCACCGGAGCGGGCGGATTTGCAAAGTAATTGCCACAACGCATGAAAACCCACCCATTGTATTCAACATAGTTGCTAGTGGTGCCAGGTGACCACTGTGGATATGCCGAGGCCGATCCAGAAATCAAAAGCATCGCTGGAATTATTAGTTTAATAATATTCTTATTCATGTGGCTTCTCAATAAATACTTAAGGTTGTCTAGTACTAAGGCAGCATGGTTCAACGTGTTTCCGCTTGGGGTGGCTTTATCTTGATTGCATGTATGTGTGCAGTCATTTTGGCCTCTAATTATGCAATATTTTTTCCTGATCTGCTGTCTCTTAAGGATAACAAAACAATCGAAAGCATCGAGGTCATTTGAAGAGTGGCAAGTCCAGCCATTTATCCAGAGTGGGTTGTTGATACTCCTCCTGTCATCGGCGTTTAAACATAGAATTACGAATTCACTATAGAAGTATAGGGTTATGGAGTCTGTAGGAAAGCCCCTCATATTGTGTAGGCAAAATCATGTCCTAAGGAAGGTCTGAAGTAGTCAGCGATTTTTGATGCCCTCTTTGGTAGAGATTCAAAAAACACTGGTTTGGTCAGAAATCAGACCTTTCCTGTTCTTAACTCATCGTTTCACCCTTGAACGACGCCTTTTCAAGGCGCTTTTCCCGGATTACAGGCGCACCTCTCCCACAACCAGCAGCCGTTTTCGCATCATCCACAGATTCGACAGGGCAAATAGCGTGGCCTGTTGCGCGGTATTTTTCATCAGGCCGCGAAAGCGCACTTTCGTATAGACAAACTGACGCTTGATTACCCGAAACGGATGTTCAACCTTGGCGCGTACTTGGGCTTTGGGGTATTCGATCTTGCGCCGCAGACGACCGATCAAACTCTTTTTTCCATGCTTTTTATAGCTGCTTGGCCGGGCGGCAATCGACCAGATCATCTTGCGATCCTGATGCTCGGGACGTTTGTCCACGCCGGTGTAACCGGCGTCACCAGACACGTAAGTTTCCTCGCCGTGCAGCAACTGATCGACCTGCGTCACGTCCGCCACATTGGCCGCCGTGCCCACCAGGCTATGCACCAAGCCGGATTCAGCGTCGACGCCGATGTGCGCTTTCATACCAAAAAAGTACTGATTCCCTTTCTTGGTTTGGTGCATTTCGGGATCGCGTTTGCCGTCCTTGTTCTTGGTCGAACTCGGCGCGTGAAGGATCGTCGCATCGACCACCGTGCCATGACGCAACAGCAGGCCACGGTCGCCCAGATAGCCATTGATAACCTGCAAAATCCCGCCTGCCAACTCATGTTTTTCCAACAAGCGGCGGAAGTTGAGGATCGTGGTTTCATCGGGAATCCGATCTAGGTGCAGCCCCGAAAACTGGCGCAGGATCGTGGTCTCGTACAATGCCTCTTCCATCGCCGGATCGCTGTAGCCGAACCAGTTCTGGATCAGATGGACCCGCAACATCGCCATCAGCGGATACGCCGGACGACCCCCTTCGCCCTTTGGATAATGCGGCTCGATCAAAGTAACCAAGCCCTTCCAGGGCACGACCTGATCCATCTCGATCAGGAAGCGCTCGCGGCGAGTCTGCTTACGTTTGCCGGCATATTCGGCGTCGGCGAAGGACATCTGTTTCATGGGGCTCAACCGTCGTGTTCGTGTCAGGCGAGTATTTCACCAGATCTGGAAGTCTTTTTCAGAGTTTCCCTAGGGGCTGTTCCCGTTTCGATCTAAGCCATTGATATATAAGAACAAGCTCGTATCGTTATAGCTCTCACACAACACCAATACGAGCTTGCAATGCCCCGATTACTGCTCAGTGATGAGCACTGGTCGAAGCTGCGGGAAATTCTGCTGCACAAGGCCATCTACAACAAGCGTGATCTACGGATGACCGTCGAAGGCATGCTGTATCGCATGCGCACAGGATGCCCCTGGAGAGACTTGCCCGAGGCATTCGGAAGCTGGAGCAAAGTCTACAAGCGTTTCAATGCCTGGTCCGCGTCAGGTAAGTGGCTCAAGGTTTTTCAGGCGCTGGTGACTGAACCGGACATGGAATGGGTTTTCATCGATGGCAGCTATGCCAAGGCCCACCAGCACAGTGCAGGTGCTGCCAGTAGCAAGGATGAGGCCATAGGGAAAAGCCGAGCAGGCAACACCAGCAAGATCCACTTGGCTGTAGATGCCTACGGGCTACCAGTCGTGTTTGAAATCACTGGAGGCCAGATCAACGATCTGCACACAGGCGTCTGCGTTGATTGCCAGGGTTCCCACTGCTGAAACGATCATTGCGGACAAAGGTTATGACAGTGAGGCCATACGCGAACAGGTTGAACAACAAGGTGCCAAAGCCGTGATTCCGAGAAAACGCAACTCAGTGAAAGGCAATGCGGATCTGGATAAAGAGCTTTACCGCAACCGGCACCTGGTAGAAAACGCTTTTGCCCGGCTGAAGCACTATCGAGCGGTCGCATCGCGCTTCGACAAACTCAAGAGAAATTACGAAAGCGTGGTGGCTATGGCTTGTGCCTTCCTCTGGTTACCCATGTGAAACGGGAACTGTAGTGGTCTAATGAAACCGGACACCCATATAGGCGAGAATGCTCGCCAGATCGAGGTGTCAGATGACCAAACAACGCCGTTCCTTTTCCGCTGAGTTCAAGCGCGAGGCTGCCGACCTCGTGCTCAAGCAAAACTACAGCTACATCGAAGCCAGCCGTTCACTCGGCGTCGGCGAGTCGGCCCTGCGCCGTTGGGTTGACCAGGTTCAGAAGGAACGCCAAGGCGTTACTCCGCAGAGCAAAGCGCTGACATCAGAGCAGCAGAAAATCCAGGAGCTGGAAGCCCGGATCGCCCGCCTTGAACGGGAGAAATCGATACTAAAAAAGGCTACCGCGCTCTTGATGTCGGAAGATCACGAGCGTACGCGCTGATCAATCAGCTGAGCGTCCACGAGCCGGTTGATTGGCTGTGCCAAGTGTTTGAAATCAACCGCTCAAGTTACTACGCCCACCGCCTCAAGCGTCGAACGCCTGATGTCGAACGGCTTCGGCTACGCAGCCGGGTGAGCGAGTTGTTTTCGCAAAGTCGCAGTGCTGCCGGCAGCCGTAGCATTCTCTCGTTGATGCGTGACGATGGTGAGCAACTCGGTCGGTTCAAAGTACGCAGCTTGATGCGTGAGCTTGACCTCGTGAGCAAACAGCCAGGGGCTCATGCTTATAAACGGGCGACGGTTGAGCGGTTGGATATCCTGAACATCTTGAATCGGGAGTTCGATGTCCCGGCACCCAACCAAGTGTGGTGCGGCGACATCACCTACATTTGGGCTCAGGGGAAATGGCATTATCTGGCTGTCGTGATGGATCTTTGCGCGCGCCGGGTGGTGGGCTGGGCGTTGTCGGAAAAGCCGGACGCCGAGCTGGTTATCAAGGCGCTGGATATGGCCTACGAACAACGAGGAAGGCCTCAGGGCCTGCTGTTTCACTCGGATCAAGGGTCGCAGTACGCGAGTCGTTTATTTCGCCAGAGGCTGTGGCGTTATCGCATGCGCCAGAGCATGAGTCGCCGGGGAAATTGCTGGGACAATGCGCCGATGGAGCGCGTGTTCCGCAGTTTGAAAACCGAATGGATACCGACTCTGGGTTACAGAACGGCCCAAGAAGCCCAGCGCGATATCAGCCATTTCTTGATGCATCGGTACAACTGGATTCGACCCCATCAATTCAACGGTGGGCTGGCGCCAGCTCGGGCCGAAGAAAAACTTAACGTCGTGTCCGGGATTAGTTGACCACTACAAACAGCCCCTAGGTGAAGCAAAAAAACAATTCGGAAGAGAAATTTTATTCACTCTCGATCGGAGGCATCAATTCCAGCCTGTTCAAAGAGAGCGAAAAGGTGGGTGACGGCCCTGACTACACAGGTAGTTTTGGCTTCAACCATGAAATGCGGATCGCTGGCTGGAAGAAGCTCGGCGTCAAAGGCGCCAAGGATTACATCAGCCTTGCCATTTGACCCAGGGTGAAGAATGCGTCGCAAACGGCTCCCCCAACAAAACACAGCTTCAACACCGGCCCCTTCGCAATCTCCGGTAAATCCACAAGCCCAAGCCCAAGCGCCTGTGGATACTGGTGACCCGCTGTTCCAGTTCTAGGATTCAGCTAACCCCCGACCCTGCACGCACGTGCGGGTTTTTTTTGCCAGATTCCAGGCAGACGCTGCTTCTATACATAGCTGGTAAGGAGCGCATCACCATCAACAAACCCTACAGTGGCATCGGGCAACTACGGCAAACCAAAGGAATGCCCTTTTAGTAACGCTGATCCTGGGCTGACGTACATGCCCAGCCCCCAATGAAGTGAAGGTGGATCCTACGACCAGGCACACGTCCAATTTGCCGATACCTGCACGCCGGCGCCCTCTGCCCGGGTTCATGCGGTTGCGCGAGCGTGCCAGGCGGACGGTACACACCCCAGGGAGGGGGCTTTGCCATGGCACAGTTGACCATCCACGCTGCTCAAACTGGTGCGAACGCCTTTTCATAATCTCCGGCGGAGTCGTCGGCCTCAAATGTGCCACGGTTAGTTGAGCTCCATTCGAGAATCGGCAGAATCACGAGAATTGACCTAAAGCACTAAAACACGGGGGCATACCGGCAAATGTGCCATCGTGAGAGACCATGCACCTCGATCCATCCGAAAATGTGCCATCGTTAGAGTCTGCTCTGAGTTGCTCATTTCTGAAATGTGCCAGCGTTAGGGGTTATAGCCAGACACGATTACAGACGGTTTTCACTGTGAAAACAGTTGCTGGCATGATCGATTGAGAGCGCAGGCAGAGCGTCATTACAGGGGCTTGTAGGGGGAACCGGAAGGG
This sequence comes from Pseudomonas sp. LBUM1669, assembly GCF_059695705.1. NCBI lineage: Bacteria > Pseudomonadati > Pseudomonadota > Gammaproteobacteria > Pseudomonadales > Pseudomonadaceae > Pseudomonas > Pseudomonas sp. LBUM1669. The sequence goes on from NZ_CP166785.1 coordinate 101,115, forward strand.
GTTTCAGGGACCAAGGGCAGATGAGCCTCCATAATGTGCCATCGTTAGGGGCCCGTCGACGCTCATAGCCCCTTGATCTACTTAGCAAAACCAAAATGTGCCACCGCTAGAGCATTGCTAAAGTAAACCACCAGAAATGGCTCCCAGCGGTTCCATCGTTCGGGTTGTGATGTGCCGCGGTTAGATAGGCACATGTGAAAATCATCTCACACCAATTCGATGGAGGCCTTTAAATACGCGGGCTTCAGGTGCTGTGCCATCGTTAGTGAGTAATTTCGCTAAGCGGGGCACAATTCGAGAAAGGACCTAACGATGGCACATGAATGCCCTAATGGAGGCACATCCCACGAAGCCTGGCACAGCACTGCTCTAACGAGGGCACAAATGGCACGAGCGCTGGCACTCTAGGCCCTAACGATGGCACACAAAAAACGCTGGAAGCCTTATAAACCGTGGCTTTTCTGGGTCCACTAACAAAGCTTCTAAAAAGCAGTAAAAACAGAAACAAGCTGTTGTTAGTTTTTTTGGACTGACCAGGCAAGAAGCAAAAGCGGGAAGCAGACCGTTCAAACAGAACACTAACCATGGAACAATTCGACCCTGAAGATGGCACCGAGAAAAGATTGACCCAATCTCAAACGTTCGGGTAATGTGCCACCACAGTCACCCAATGGCACATTTGAGATGGACACCTCTTCAGCACGACCACGAACAAAGCGGACACCTGTTGCGCCGACTGGTGAGGACCAAACTCCCACGAAGCGTAAGCGTGCTCCGAAAATTCTGGTGGTCAGGGAGATTGAACCCTCAAAAGCTGTAGAGCTGAAGAAAGCTGTTGAAGCCCTAGCGATGCGAAACGTTTCAACGACCAGTGATTTCACATTCCTGCAACGCAAGCTGTACAACACACTAACTCAGTTCGCCCAACAGAGGCCAGACACTGAGATGGTCCACAATATCCCAATCAAGTTGGTTGAGGAACACGTGGGTCATACGACCTCGAACAGCAGGGACCACCTGAAAAAAGTCCTGAAGGGCATGACCCAGATACAGGTGGAGTTCGATTACAAAGGCGAAAGCCCAGGTCGGAAAAGTGGATGGGGCGTCGCAAACTTGATCGCTGAGGCCTACATCCTCGAGGACAATCAGACAATCCGCTACTCATTCCCCGCCGAATTGAAACGCCGGCTACTCGATCCGACAATCTTCAATCTGATAGATCTGCGAATGCAGTATCACTTCACAAGCTACTCCGCGCTCTCTCTGCACGAGCTCGTATCCCGATACTACGGGTTCTCTCAGAAAGAAACCTTTCGCGAGCATTGGACCGCGTGGAGCGTCCTGCTATCAGGTTCAGCAACCCCGCACGAGGAATTCCGAGACTTCAATAAAATGCTTGGCCGTGCAGTCGACCAGGTCAACAGTATTGAAGGGCGTTTCAAAATCGAAGTCGTCATGACCAAAAACAACCGCAAGTACGACAAGCTATGGTTCAAGCTTGAGCCCCTGATGCAACCTGAGCTCGGCCTATCTCCAGCACCAGAGATTGTCGGCGTCGAGGTGTCCAAGCGACTGAAGGCTTTGTCCTTGAGCGCCAAGGACGTCGAGGAGTTGGGGATGAATCACGATGAGGAGTATCTGCTGGCTCAAGCGGACTACACCGAAGCGCAGATGAAGAAAAAGGACTCTGTTGCCAGTCCCGCGGCTTACTTCAAAGCAGCCGTTACCAACAACTACGCCAAAGCGCCAAGCAAGCAAAAGCCGTTAGCATCTTCTGATGCTCCAGCCCCTGCACTGAAAGCACAAAAGGCTGCCAAAAAATCTGCGGCGGCTACACAGACCACACCAGCGAATCAAATGAATGTGCTTCTCGAGCAATGGGGTGCTGCACAGCGCACCACCATCCGTGAGGAGATCAATGCGAAGAGCACAGAAGAACAGCAGTTACTCTTGGCGAAATACGAGTCGCAACTGAAAAAGGACGATTTGGCTTACAAGCAATACAAGTCAAAGGGGTTGAGCCCGATGGTGCTGAATTGCCTAGTCGCGATCATTTTCGAAGATCACTTCAAGGAAGCGCCTAACTCCGATCAGCTGCTGCAATTCCTGCTTTCCACGAGTGCCAGCGTCCAAGCGTAAAGGGCGAAGGGCTCACCCCTTCGGCGATGCCATGAGACCTGTTCGTTTGATCAACCCCAGCAGGGATTCAGCAGTGAGGAAGGGGGCATTTTTCAACATTTGCTCCATCAGCAGCGTGATAGCTGCATAGCAATCGCCAGGCCCAATCGGCAACGATCGCGACGACAATCCCTTTGCATTCACTGACAAATACACCTTGCCCGGCTGGTTCTCCAACTTGAACCATTTTTCGTTCTGCGCACCATGGCGTTTCCCCTCGAACGTCTCCTAGATCTGTAGCAGTGTCGCTAGGACGCACGGAAGCTCTCGCGTAGACAACTGGATCGCGATCTTGTCTTCCCAGTTGTATGTGCGAGCTTCGGATGCAAGAGCCGCTTCGATCCGAATGGTGTGCTCTTCGTTCCGGGTCTGATCGGCAGAGAAGCAAACAGGGACCTTCCCTCCATAAACATGTCGATTCACATAGCTTTTTCCGGTTTGCTGCTTCGGCGATTCGTCAGGTTTCTCGGCAACTTCATCAACACCGCTTGAATCATTGGTCACGTCGTTGGCAGCTTCAACTGGTTCACTGGCGGCTTGGCCACTGAAAGTGGTCACCAGAGCCTTTGCGTAGGTCCTACGCAAATACCTGCCATCGTCGTTGTCTGGACAACCACTATCCACCCAACGCTTCAGAACCTTCGCAAATACTGGTCCCTCTGTTCGGCCGATAGATACCAGGAGAGGAATGGTTGGGGGGGTTAACTGGGCGGTGGCCAGGCGGGTTGGTACTACGGGGAGGACAGTGAAAAAGATGCCCTTGAGATACTCAATCGATTTCGCATCGCCAGCAGTAGCGCGTTCAATCGAGGAAGTGAGGGTGCTGCCCTCTAGGGAGTGTATCTCCTCCAACACCTCAATAGCGGGTGCCGGTATTTGGAGACCGAGAAGGGCGGAGGTAGTCACGCGTGCGTTGAACATTATTCAATGTCCTGGGCAAAAGGAAGATCCAACCAATAGGCCTGGTCAAGATCTTAGCAATCATCCAGTATCTTATCAATACGTGTTATTTTCGCCAATTTTGTGCAGGTATTTGCTGCGGGCGATTTATTACAGAATCTCTACATCCAAAGCATGATTCAGCTCGGACTCAATGTCGACCGCAATACCATCAATCATGAAGTCGTTTGGCGTGATCACCCCAAGGGCCATCATCGCCAATGGCGTCCCCATATCCAGGTGCTTTGCGAGGACGCGAATGGCCTCCAAATCTTTCAACGTCGGCATGGGTTTACCAACACGCCAGGACCGTAGCTTCAAAAGTGGAATCTGCGTCTTTTCCGCCGACTCCCTCAGATCGGTAGACCACGTTGCGGCAATCAGTTCATCAATGATGAATTCAGCTGAGCCGGCGACGTTGGATTTCGTGACGGAGTCAAAGTAGTCCGCGGGCTCTCGACTGTCCTGTGCATTTGAAGATGACTTGAACACTGCGGAAGACTGGATCAAGCAATATTCCGACCAGCAGAAGACATCTGCCATTTGCAGCACACAAAACCCAGAGCAGCCTAAGAAGGCGGCAATTTTATCGATACGTTTGCGATCCAGAACATCGAGTAACACATGCGGCTTGGACCTCGACACATCGCCGAAGCAAGTGGCAAGAGAGTCCGCAGTGAATCCACACTGATTACTGATTACTGATTACTGATTACTGATTACTGGCGACTGCGAACGGGACAGATAGCAGATGGCTTCTGTCAATTATGGCCTGATAAAGGCGGAGCCCTTTAAGCACGACGAATCCTTTTCGTTTTCATACAATCATCAAACTCACCGAAGCGGATACCCTATCTCGGCTGACAGCCCACCAATCTTGAGCTAAGCCGAATCTGAAAATGACATTGGGATCAACACGTTCGGTAACAGAAGATTCATCTAACCCCGAGACAACACTAAAAGCGAAGGCCGAGGATACTGATAACAATTGGCCAAGCTTATCGGGTAGTGGCTCAACATTGGAATGCGTGAGCAACGCTTTTTGGATTGCCACCGGGAATTTCCACCGTTTGAGGAGCTCAGCGGCCACCTCTGCGTTGTCAAAGCCTAGTAGATCCTTTTCAACTGCTCGCCGTTTCATAAAGTCCAAAGGGGCTACGTGTTGAATTACTTCAGACGCCTCATCCGGCATGACAAGGTGAATCAATAGCACGCCCAAACCCTGCATTAATCCTATCGTAAATGCCTCATCACGGTCATGGTCTGTTTTTGCAGCCAGGTGAGAAGCCATGAACGCGGTATGAAGCCCCATTTTCCAATATGCGGGCATATCGATGCCTTGCGCTTCTGGAATCGCTTTCATCAGACCGTTCGTGATGATAGTGGTTCGCAGCGTGTGTATCCCGATGGTCGAAATTGCATCCTCGAGGCGTGACACTGACCCGCTACGGCCAAAATATGCGGAGTTGGCTGTTCTCAGCACCTTCGCCGCCAAGACCTGGTCAGCACTTATATTTTTCCCGATGTTCGACAGGGGAACCGCGGAGTCCTTTGTCATCTCGCACAGGTCCATGACAACAGTCGAGATCGTTGGCAGTGCTGCGGGTCGTTTAAATATCCGCTCCAGGTTTCTCATAGTCTCTCGCAGGTTAGGTCGATTCGCGGTGCGAATTGTAGCGTTGGGTGCAGGGTGACCCCAACGTTTCGGGTGGTTCTTGCAGAAATTGGCCACCCTATGCTAGTCCGTATGGTAATTCCCAAGGGCCACTATAATCACCAATAACGCATAACAGCACTCTACGAGGATTAAATATAGCCTTTACAGTATCCTGAAGTACTGTTCCGTGTGGGCACGATTATAACTTCTTGTTGACCATCTCCTGTTGCAAGTCCGTTAGGCGGAACGCCGCAACAGCACACTATTTCAGGAGATTTCCCATGATTCAGCAATCGCAAACTACTTAACTCAATTCTCAGTCGCTGCTCATTTCAGGCCTTTTTCCTAGTGGGGAAGCCTTCAGTGATGTGGTGGAAGCTGACATCACCTATGAAGCCATGTTCCGTGTCATCTCCCAGTGCCGTTATAGCGACGCTGGCGGTGATCTTGAAGTCATCCGTGTGGCCGATGCGCGTACAGGCGCTCAGCTCACTGAGGCGCTTCTGTCCCCGGATCAGGATCTTCTGCGTGAGGTGGATGCTGTTGAGTACGTGCTTCACACTGTTCAAACTTCCCTCGACAAAGGGCGCACCACTTGGTCAGACGAGAAGTCTGCCGAGCTTCGCGCTTACGTTGAGTTCTTCGACCTCGTGCTGTCCCAGGCCCCGGGTGTTTTTGATGGGCAGTGTTCTGGCCGATCACTGATGTCCGATGACGAGATCACGATCGTGTTCGAAGATTCCAGGAGCTTAGAAATTGAGCTCGTGCCGGCCGACGCCCTTTTAGCGTTGGGAAATGCGGCGCTGGAGGAGGGGCGGGTTACCGCTGCCTATCAGGTGCTTACGATGGCCCGCTTCACCCGCGTTGCATTGAGTCAGGCCTGCATCAAGGCTCTGACATAAAAGAAACCTTCTGGACCATCGGGCCCAGAAGGTTTTTTTGCTCACCAGATCACCAGATCACCTTCACCGGCTCCAGGTCGCGGACGAGGGCCGTCACCTGGGCGCAGAAACTGCCGGACTGGCAGGTGGCAGGCGTTGTCCCACTGGCGGGTGATGCCGACGAGCTTGCGCCCGAAGTCGCGTCGGGGGCGGCGCATTAGGGCCGTCAAACCGTGCTCTTCGTAGCGTGCGACCCAGCGGTACAGACTGTCGAGGCTGACGAGGCGACGGCGTCCATCGGGTATCGCATGCGCGCTCAAGGACAGACGGCGCAGCGCCTCGCCACGCGCGCTGGAATGTTTCGGGTAGGCCAGCGCCGGTTGAATCAGCCGCCATTTCCACAGGGCCAGCTAGCGGTGTTTGACGGCTTGCGGTCGAGCGACTGTGGGCCGGCACCCAACGACAACCGGTTAGAAAAATGAGGAGCTGGCGACATCGGCGTCGGGCTCTGCTGAAACCAGGACTGGTACAGCTCAGGTGGCAAACTGTCGGCCTGTACTTCGTAGTGCGGCCCCGTAGAGCACATCGGGTGCTTGTACGGTGTGCACCTGCAGCAACGCGCCGCTCCAAGTTTGACCTTGGGCCAAATGTGCGAATACCTCCTGGGCCTGACACGCGGAAATACCGGCAAGCGAAGCAAACCCAGCCGCACTGAGCCATAAGGGGGGAGCATACCCAATAGTTGAAAAGTTATATGAAACAGATGGGCCGTATGAAATGGAAGCTATAGCCGTCGGCACCGCAGACATAATGGATCTCCTTACCAATTGGAAAGTTCCCCATCAGCGCTGCAAAACGAAGGGTGGCGAGCTGTACGCAGGTTTGCAGACCGGGGGTAAGGAACCCGGCAGACCGAAGCCTCCCGGCACAGCCCGCCATAAAGCGAGCACAAAAAAACCGCTTTCGCGGCGCTGTGCGCCTCACCAGTTCGGGCTGCAAAACCCGTATCGCTCAATTTTCAGCGATGAGGTAATTTGGCGCGACCTTCGACACTGATGCAAGCGCGGATTCACAACGTAGATTGATCAGGCGGGGAAAATAAACATGGCTCGTGTTTGATTTGCGTCGGCCTCAACCTTGTGCGCGAATACATTCATTTACGGTAAAAGACCGAGGCACCTTCGCGAAATGTGACGTAAAAATCGCGTCACGATTTCTGAAATCGATGACTCACGGGGCGAATCAACGTCGACGCATGCCTTATATGTCGCCCTTAGAGTAGATGAAAAAGCGTCCAGGAATAACTGTTTTGTACGACAAAAGCCGAGCGGCGGGAGGCCTCGAATCCTCCCGCCCATTTCGCCAAGTTTCGCCTCATCTCGGCAAGTCCCACTTAGGCCCGCTTTAACCCACGTTGATACCAGCCATTTGGAAACTACATACGGCCAGATTCGGGAATAGAAAGATCCCACCTATTTTGGATTACTTCCGATCAGCTAGCCGCTGCTCGACCATGTGGGAGAACCGCTTCTCGTATTCATCGATCCACTGTTCGTACCGGGCCAGCGCAGTAGGGTCAGGTTTGGTTTCGTCGTTGCGCCAACGGTAGATCGTCATTTTGGTTACGCCCAGCATAGTGGCGAGATCTTCATCGTTCTTGGGATTGAGGCGTGTTTCCCATTCCTTGAAAATCTGGCTCATAGGCCGGTTAAATCGTTTCAACCGCTCGACGCGAAGCGGCTCTTCAGCAAACAAAGCCCGGGCCTTGTTCATTACATCGTCGGGTACCGAAGCTGTTCGCCCATAGATGTAGGAGGAAAGCCGAGGGAGACCAATGCCGAGTGCGAAAGCATAGTCTTGGTTACGAAGGCCCAGCTTGTTACCGATGTCGACCAATTCTTGCTGATCGACAGACAGCTCGGTACGACCACGTGCCTTCTTTTCCCCAGTAGAGGTCTGTGAGTTGCGCTGGGTCGCTGATGCCGGTGTTTCGTCATCGGTGTCAGGTTTTTGCAGTACAAGACGCACTAGGGGGTCTTGTTCCATCTGGAATATGCCTGAATCTGCCACAGTCTGTTCTCCGCTTATCACCCGTTGAAGTGCCGCTGCCATCCGCTTTGTGGCAGTTTGAGTGTCTATTTCACGATCGTGATCGATTTCTTCATGACCCACCAGAGTCGATTGTCCTATCTCCTCACCCCTTTCCTGCATGTCCTCAATTGAACAGTGATTTGCGACCAGCTTCTGGCGGTCTCGCAAAACCTCAGGGCTCACATTGTTGGCGACAGCGTAAACAACTGCATAAACAGCGTCGGTGTCGAAAGTTTTGGGGAGCATGGATTGGAAGAACACCTCCATAACGCGTTGCAAGACCTCATCAAAATCATTGAGGTCACAGCCGTTCTGTTTGGCTTTAACGCGGCAAATTTTGCGAACGCGCTCGTCTATATTCATCGCGTAGGCGATTCGATTGACGAGGAGAGGGGAGCGATCGCCATTCAAAATGTACTTCTCGCACAGTTTTTCGAATGACGACTGTTTCCCAAGGGGGCTCAGGAGGGAGTTAGGGGTATCGCTGGTGTTTCTATCTTGCTCCGGATTCAGTTCCAACTCCGGAGCTTTTGCTTGTTCTGCTGCCATAGAGGGGCTCGTTGATTCAGAAAATCCTACGCAGTCACGTTGTTCACAGTTCGATCCAGACGGGGGAGAACAACCTCTCTGAAATGCTCCAATGAACTGGACATATCGAGGAGGACTTTCATGCCTGCTGCCAGGATCTCAGTTCGGATCTCTGGGTATTCAAGCATGGAGTGTTCAATGCGCTCATTCACCTCCTGCACCTGGCTTGTCAGTTGACGTCCGTTAATCCCTGCTTCAGTAAGCGGGTCCTGACCAAGCACAACACCGAGAGCATCCAAGCCAATCTCGATTGGGGTGTATTTCGTGGTTCATGAAGCATTACCTCTGGTAGCGACCACTGTGGGCTGCTGAAGTTGATTATACGTACGCGACAGATTGCGTCAATCGAATCCATAACGCGTAAGTGGAAGACGTAACAGGTTCGAAAAACTGTTTCTGTGCAGCACGAGGGTCTGAAACTAGAAGGGTGGGCCGTGTCAGCTGTTAGATACAGGTGGCCTGAATCGCGTGTTCAAAATTGGACAAAGCGCCATGCATTTCTGCCAGCGATGCGGCATGAGTCGAAGCAATCAAGATTCCAGCCAGCAGGATTTCCGCTTTGGCCTCAGGGAAGTCAGTCATTGCGGTAACCATGCAATTCGTTGTGCATGGGACATCACAGTCTTTTTGGTATCTGGGGCAGCGGGGTGTTCCATCGACGGAAAGGCAGCCAAGCGAAGTAAGCCCGATTTCCGTTGCGCCGTGATTGTTGTCAAAGCCATATGACATATAAGTAATCATAATATCCATCGTATTCCGTTAGATTGGATCCGCGGTGGAAATTATAGGTAACTGTTAAACGCGTGGTCAATAAAAAGGCGCCATAAATGTTACCGTTTCCTTACACTTTAATGCGTGCAAAAATTGGTATGTGACTTTTTTGTAGACCAAAACTTGAGTATTGCTTATTAGGGCTAATGTAAACAAAAAGTATAGGAAAAAAACTGCCGCCAAAAAAATGGCGACGGTTTTTGGTGGGTTTCACAAAAAAAATGCAGTCTTGCTTCACAAAAATCTCTTCAGGCTCTTGTGTAGAAGGGGATTCAGCGTTGGTGAAAAGGGAAAGCGTTGTCCCGATTGGTGGCTCTGGGCTGCGGGCTCCAGATAGAGTTGTCGGCTTTGGACCTAGTAGGGCACACCTCGGGTTAGAGACCTTGGTTGTTTGTTTCTGTGGAGTCAGTCCTTTCCCATATGGAAGACTTGTTATCGGCTGGTCACCCTTTCGTTTAGGTGGGTATGGAATATCACGGAGATCGTAGTCTTTTTGTTTGGTATCCGATGTCTTTACTACTCTATCTTGTTTAGTAGGCGACGTTAATTGCTTTGTTTTTGGGGTAGTAACTTCGATACTTTTTTCAGGAGGGTAATACGTGAAATATCCCGTATTCACCAGAAAGTAAAAAGGCATGCAAATTCCAATGCTGATAGGAATTAAGATCCACAGGTAAGTCCGCACACCGCTAAAGTTAAACCAATGGCAGCTAAAGCCAGCCAAACAGATTGACTTGCCGAGAGTTTGAATTTGCGCATACCCACTCCAATAGATAGTCCTCGTGCTTGGGGATGGTTTACAGGTGGACCTAAGGAAACTCTGAAGAAGACTTCCAGATCTGGTGAAATACTCGCCTGACACGAACACGACGGTTGAGCCCCATGAAACAGATGTCCTTCGCCGACGCCGAATATGCCGGCAAACGTAAGCAGACTCGCCGCGAGCGCTTCCTGATCGAGATGGATCAGGTCGTGCCCTGGAAGGGCTTGGTTACTTTGATCGAGCCGCATTATCCAAAGGGCGAAGGGGGTCGTCCGGCGTATCCGCTGATGGCGATGTTGCGGGTCCATCTGATCCAGAACTGGTTCGGCTACAGCGATCCGGCGATGGAAGAGGCATTGTACGAGACCACGATCCTGCGCCAGTTTTCGGGGCTGCACCTAGATCGGACTCCCGATGAAACCACGATCCTCAACTTCCGCCGCTTGTTGGAAAAACATGAGTTGGCAGGCGGGATTTTGCAGGTTATCAATGGCTATCTGGGCGACCGTGGCCTGCTGTTGCGTCATGGCACGGTGGTCGATGCGACGATCCTTCACGCGCCGAGTTCGACCAAGAACAAGGACGGCAAACGCGATCCCGAAATGCACCAAACCAAGAAAGGGAATCAGTACTTTTTTGGTATGAAAGCGCACATCGGCGTCGACGCTGAATCCGGCTTGGTGCATAGCCTGGTGGGCACGGCGGCCAATGTGGCGGACGTGACGCAGGTCGATCAGTTGCTGCACGGCGAGGAAACTTACGTGTCTGGTGACGCCGGTTACACCGGCGTGGACAAACGTCCCGAGCATCAGGATCGCAAGATGATCTGGTCGATTGCCGCCCGGCCAAGCAGCTATAAAAAGCATGGAAAAAAGAGCTTGATCGGTCGTCTGCGGCGCAAGATCGAATACGCCAAAGCCCAAGTACGCGCCAAGGTTGAACATCCGTTTCGGGTAATCAAGCGTCAGTTTGTCTATACGAAAGTGCGCTTTCGCGGCCTGATGAAAAATACCGCGCAACAGGCCACGCTATTTGCCCTGTCGAATCTGTGGATGATGCGAAAACGGCTGCTGGTTGTGGGAGAGGTGCGCCTGTAATCCGGGAAAAGCGCCTTGAAAAGGCGTCGTTCAAGGGTGAACGATGAGTTAAGAACAGGAAAGGTCTGATTTCTGACCAAACCAGTGTTTTTTGAATCTCTACCAAAGAGGGCATCAAAAATCGCTGACTACTTCAGACCTTCCCTAGCCATTGCCTTCGACACTACAACGAGCAGTATCCGCAAAGCGCTTTGAATTATTTCTCACAGAAGGTATATCAGGCGCCTGGTAGCAGCAACAATTTATCAGGGGCTGGTGTCCGGTTTTGTAGGGGCAAGTCCACCGCCCCCTCCTGCCATCAACGGCAAGTGGAGGGCAGTTTTTTGTAGGGTTAAATCACACCGCAAGCTACGCGATTACCGCCTCCACCCAGAGGTTTGGGTGTGTCCGAGTGATTATCGGTCCCTGCGTGGATCATTAATGCGTGCCCCTTAATTTCCGAAAGGCTTTTAAAACGAGGTGCAAGCACCGGATAGTCAGCGGTTCCGTCACTATTTACATAGACAGCTGGAAGGTCGCCCATGTGACCGTCAGCATAAGGACCAAGGTGCTGACCGGTGTTCTTTGGGTCGAAGTGCCCGCCTGCCCCCAAAGCTGCGACGCGGACACCGTCCTTCACGCCCGCCTCACAACCGCCTTTTTCATGCACATGGAAACCGTGTATCCCCGTAGGAAGATTTTTCAGGTTGGGGGTAAACAATAGGCCATACCCCGTCTCACTAACTGTGATGGCTCCAATTGGTTGTGCTGCGCCATCTGCGCTTACTAGACTAATCGGGACGTCGATAGAAGCTGCATGGGTCGCTCCCATCGCGAGCATTCCTATCACACCAAACCAGATGCTAGGTTTCATAGGGCTTTTCCTTAATTGTTAAATTTCATAATTTTTAGAAAACCTACCAGTCGTTGCGTAGGAGCGGCGTTGTAGCCGCCCAGCGCCCCCCCTTCAAAGGCTAAAGCGCATGCCCATTAAAGTTTCAGTGCACGCCATGTCTCGGCTTTACTGAGGGGATTAGATGACCTCGCCGGACGGATACGACACAGATCAGTTCTTACCTACTATTACGTGTCCTGTAGAACGTAAACAAAGCCTCCCCGAGGGAAACCTGAAGATTGCTTTGCGCTGTAGATACATAACTCTTTAAGAATATCGAGAGCAAAAAAACCTGGCTGTAGGACAATTTCTGAATTGTAGTGGTCTAATGAAACCGGACACCCATTTAGGCGAGAATGCTCGCCAGATCGAGGTGTCAGATGACCAAACAACGCCGCTCCTTTACGGCTGAATTCAAACGCGAGGCTGCCGACCTCGTGCTCAAGCAAAACTACAGCTACATCGAAGCCAGCCGCTCACTCGGCATTGGTGAGTCAGCGCTGCGCCGCTGGGTTGACCAGGTTCAGAAAGAGCGCCAAGGCGTCACTCCGCAAAGCAAGGCGCTGACCCCAGAGCAGCAGAAAATTCAGGAGTTGGAAGCCCGGATCGCGCGGCTTGAGCGAGAAAAATCCATACTAAAAAAGGCTACCGCGCTCTTGATGTCGGAAGATCACGAGCGTTTGCGCTGATTGACCAGCTGAGTACCCATGAGCCGATTGACTGGCTGTGCAAGGTGCTCGATGTGCCCCGCTCGTGCTACTACGCCCGGCGCCTGCGGCGCCGCACGCCCGACGTTGATCGGCTTCGATTGCGCAGCCGGGTCAGTGAATTATTCTCGCAAAGCCGTAGTGCTGCGGGCAGTCGCAGCATCCTGGCATTGATGCGTGAAGACGGTGAGCAACTCGGGCGATTTAAAGTGCGCAGCTTGATGCGCGAGCTTGATTTAGTCAGCAAACAACCAGGCTCACATGCCTATAAACGAGCGACAGTAGAAAGACTCGATATCCCGAATACCTTGAACCGTGAATTTGATGTGCCCGCGCCCAATCAAGTCTGGTGCGGCGACATTACCTATATTTGGGCGCAAGGAAAATGGAATTACCTGGCTGTCGTTCTGGATCTGTGCACTCGGCGGATAGTGGGCTGGGCACTGTCGGATAAGCCGGACGCCGAACTGGTGATCAAGGCGCTGGATATGGCCTACGAGCAGCGTGGCAGGCCTCCGGGTCTGCTATTCCACTCGGATCAAGGGTCGCAATATGCAAGCCGACTGTTTCGTCAGCGGTTGTGGCGATATCGCATAGGTCAGAGCATGAGTCGCCGGGGAAATTGCTGGGACAACGCACCGATGGAACGAGTATTTCGCAGCTTGAAAACAGAATGGATACCGACCCTAGGCTATCGAACTGCTCAAGAAGCTCAGCGGGATATCAGCCATTTCTTGATGCATCGTTACAACTGGATTCGGCCTCACCAATTCAACGGTGGGCTGGCGCCAGCTCGGGCCGAGGAAAAACTTAACGTCGTGTCCGGGATTAGTTGACCACTACATTCCTATCACACCAAACCAGAGGGTAGGATTCATAGATCTTCCTTAATTAGTAGGCTTCAAAATTTTAAGAACACTAAATAGTCTTGGCGTGTTAACTGTCGATTAAATCTAAAAAAATCAAATGACAGTAAGCGTCCGTTGAACTACGCAAGGCGTATTCGCCGGACGCTTGCAATCATGGGGCATGCTTGCGCATACGCAGCATACCTACATATGCTAGGCGCGGGCCCAACCCTTCTTGATGGCAGCGGCATCTGCCGGAGTCATGCGCGATCCCGCTGAACCTGCGCTGATGACGGTGATCGCCTTGTACTTCACCCCACCGTAGCTGACGAGGGCGCCGTATGCGTAAGCAGACCCCGACTTCCAAGCGGGAGCTGTAATCGTAACCACCGTTCCGACCCCCCCCCTATCGTCCCAAGAGTTGCCCCAGCTCCAGCGATTGCCGACCACCGGCTCTTTTTGGCGCGAATAACAGTCTGAGCAAAGGACGAATACACGCCCTTGATATTCAACGATAGCGTTAGAAGAATACGACACATCATTATTGTATTGCGGATAGGCCATGGCGGAAAGCGAGACGACTGGGCCCAAGAGCGCGGCCAAATACAGGATCTTCTTGTTCATTGGATTACCTATTTCAAAATGTTTTAAAGGGGGGATCTCAATCAACCCACAGTATTGATTGGGTATGCCCAGTATTATTACTCGCTGCATAAATAGATGTAGGGATTTCCTGAATATGTCGCCGCAGTAACCCTCGCGAGGCTGAGCGAGTAGAGCATCTGCACGGTAGAAATGATGATCCGAGATCATCGCCAGTTAATAATCAGGCGTAGTGTGGGAGTGAGCTAACGAAAAAATAAAAAGTTGTTTTTGATAATTAGTAAAATCTCCCCCCTGTCCGCTTAGTTTTTTCCAATCAGGACAGACCGAATGCTAGTGTATGATTTTGCCGTTTGTTCTATCGACCCCAATTACGAACAAATCGCCTGCCGATACTGCAGTGCATATCAGGCGCAATGAATTTACAGAAACCATTAACTGACGGTTGCACTTGTTCATGAGACCGCCCTCCCTCAGTCAGAGAAGGGCGGTCAGACGCCTCATTTACAACCCAACCCGGACAAAACCCGGCGTCAACCCAAATACCTCTACTCCTTGCGCTGTCGACTGCCCGGTGGTCACCTTTACTTGCTCCACTGGCTTATCCATCGCCGACCGGTACCCCACCCACTGGCCGCCATCCCTACGCGTAATCGCCTGGGCCGGTACAATGATCGCCTGATCATTGGTGTAAATCACAATGGTCAGTCGTGCACTCATCCCCAATCGTACCCGCTTCAACTGCTGCGGCGTCAACGCGGGGATCGAAAGCGTCACCGGAAATTGCGCGCTGTTCTGGGTGTTGCCAGCAATCGCGAGGCCGCTAACTACGCTGACTAAACCCTGCAGTCGTTCACCGTCAAACCCGTCCCCCGTCACTTCCACTGCCTGCCCTTGATGCAGATGATTGATGTCCAGCTCCGAGACCTTGGCGACGATTTTCAATCGCTCGATATTTACTAGCCCGAACAGCACTTCTCCCTGACTTACCTTGCTGCCGGCTTGGACCGGCGTGCTGTTGCCGCGCAGGAAATTGTTGCCGGGCGCTGGCACCACGATGCCAGAGAAAGGTGCCTTAACCTCCTTGTCTTCCAACAGTTTTTGCAGCGCCTGGTATTTCACGGTGGCGTTGATAAGCTCCATTTCTGCGATCTGCCGGTATTCGCCCTTGCCCTGATCCATGGCCTGCTGCAACTCGTTGCGGGCGGCGGTTACGTCCAGCTGTTGCTGGGTAGCCTGTTGCTTGAGATCGTCCAGCTCAATGCGCGGGATGATTCCGCGCTGGAACAATTTTTCACTTTCGGTGAGTTTGCGTTGGGTGCTGCTGGCGGACATTTCGGCGGTGCGCAGGCTGAGGCGAGCGCGGCTGACTTGCGGGCCGCTGTCCCAGTCCTGCATCTCCTGAACGGTGCGCCGAGATTTGAGTTTGGCGGAGAGCGCGTCGCGCAGTTGCACCTCGAGAGTGGCCGGGTCCATACGTACCAGCAACTGGCCGGCTTCTACTCGCTGCCCCTGTTCCACTAGGTTGGCTTGCACATTGCCATCGAACGGCGCGGTGAGTGTGAGGGTGGTTTCGGGCTCGATCGTGCCCACTAGGCCGATCTGGTGCACCAGCGGGCCAACCTTCACTTCCAACCATTGCTCGGCGTTGCCCGACGGGTCTGTGGCCCGACTTTGACGGCTGAGCAGCGTGATGCCAACACCGGCCAACAGGAGAATCAACATGGCGCCCATCAGGCGTTTCTTACTAATCATTGAGGGCGATTTCCCAACTGTCCAGCGTCATGCCCAGGATCAAATCCAGTTGGGTCTGGGCGTTCAAATAGGCGATCAGCGCATTGAGCTGTGAGTCCTCGGCATTGCGCAGGTCGGTTTCATAGCTCAGCACCTGGAAGTTAGTGGAGCGTCCGGCGCTGAGCTTTTCCCGTTCGATCTCGATCTTGCGTTTAGAAAGCTCTACCGCGCGCTGCGATATTTCGTATTGGCGCCATCGGGTGCCGAGGTCGCGTACCACATCGTTGACGTCGCGTTCCAGTTGCTGGCGCGCATCGGCGATGAGGATCTCCTGGTTTTCCACACCCACCCGCGCGTTTACCTCAGCCTGGCGGGTGCTGATATCGCCAATGGGGATCTGCACCTGCACGCCGGCATAGCTGTCCCAGTTGCGGTTATTGGGGATGCCATTGTCGCTACTGTAGGCATCGCGCACCTGCTTGACGCCGGTCACCAAGTCCACTTGCCAGCGTCCAGAATCTTTGGCGATCACCAGGTTGAGGTCAGCTTCTTGGCTGCCCAGCAGGGTGGCGAGGTACCCCGGTTGCTGGTTCTGCGCCAAGCTGAAGGCCTGGCCTTTGTCGATGACCAACCGCTCGGCTTTAAGGGCTTCGCTAGCGCGGATGGGCGTCGACAGATCAAGGGCTAGAAGGCGCAGCAGGGCCAGGCGGCTTGTGTCGAGTTGATTTTGGGCTTCCTCAACCCCCAGATGCTGGGTGGCGATATCGGCTTCGGTCTGCACTATCTCGAACTCGGCCATTCGACCGGCACTGATCAACGCCTTGTTCACCTCAAGCAGTGTGTTTGAGCGCTTGAGGGCACCCTGGACGATGCTCAACTGCTCCTGGGCCCGTAGCAGCTGCCTGTAAGTCGTAATGATAGTGCTGATGGTTTGCGCCACATTGGCCTTGAGGTTCAGGCGGTTAGCCTGCTCCGACAGGCGCGAAAGGCGCAAAGGGGCAGTGGTGGCGTCCCAGCCGGCGCCGCGCATCAGGGGTTGGATCAGTGCCAGGTCGAGACCGTCGCTGCGGTAACGGCCGGTACTGTTGGCATTTTTCAGTTGCTGGGTCCAAGCCATGCTCAAGCGCGTACCGTATTCGCCGAGCAACGTAGCCTCGGACGCCAGATTGGCGGTACGCACGTTGTCGTCGTTGCCACGGGTGGTGGTGTAGTCGCTATTGAGAGTGAGTTTGGGGTTGAAGATGTTTTCAGCCACCCGCAGGTCGAACTTCTGCGCCACCCGTTGCAGAAAAGCGCTACGGATTGCCGGGTTGTTGCGCACGCCTAGGTACACCGCATCGCTGAGGGTTATGGTTGTGGGCTGCGCATTCAGCGACACGCCGCGGTCATAGCCAGTGCGCGTGGTACTCGGCGCCGAAGGGCGAATCACCACGTCGGCGGCAACGCTTTGCAGGCTGACAAGAGTAAACATCAACAGCATCCATTTACTCATCGCGCAGAGCCTCCACCGGTTGCAGCCGCGAGGCCGTGAGCGCCGGAGAGATGCCGAAAAACAAGCCTACCAACAAGGTACTGCCTACCCCCAGAGGCACGGCAGCCACCGCCAAGGAAAACTGCCAGCCGGCCAGCCAGGCGTATAGATACGCAGCAGACATGCCCAGTACAGCGCCGCACACTGCTCCGACGGCAGTCAGGATCACGGCCTCCAGCAAGAACAAATTACGAATGTCCCGCTGGCGTGCGCCGAGGGCTATGCGAATGCCGATCTCCCGGCGACGTTCCGAGACGTTCATCAGCATCACATTCATCACCCCGACGCCACCGCCCACTTGGGAAATCGCGCCGAGGGCTAGCAGCAGGTAGGCAAAGGTGCGGCGTTGCTGGGTCATGCCATCGATAATTTGCTGGGGCACCTGGATATCGACGTCGTGGTCGGCGAGTTGAGCGCGCAGCACCTCGCCAGCGTCCCGAGCAATGCGCTCCATGTCCTGCCCGGGCGAGGCGCGGATAATCACGTAGGTAACTTGCGGAGTAGCATAAATGCGCTGCAGGCCCGGGGCGGGTAGAAACAGTGATTCGTTGACCTGCACCGGCATCAGCATCGACTTGGGCTGGGGGGGCAGAATGCCTACAACAAGAAATAAATAGTCATTGATGCTTACCCGATCGCCAAGTTGTACCGGGTCCCCGGGAGCGCTCAGGTCCTGGGCGATTTGGTCGCCAAGTACCGCGTAGGTTTCACGTGCATCGAAACTCGACAGGAAGCGTCCTTCGCGCACACTAATGCGCATGGCCTCGTTTAGGTCTGGGGTGCTGCCGACCAGCCCAGTGGCGACTGTGCGTCCTTGGAACACCACTGGCCCGTAGGATAGGGAGATAGCGCCAATATGGGCAATGCCCGGTACGGTGTTTTGTACCGCTTCGAGGTCGAGGCTGGCGGGCATCGGCGCGGTGCTGGAGCCTTTGGGAGAGAATTGCACCACTAGGGTATCTGTGCCCATATCTGTGAAAATCATCGCGGCGTCTTCGGCGGCGTTTTGGCCGATATTGATCAGCGCCACTACCGAGGAACTGCCGATAACAATCCCTACCAGCGCCAGTATCGAACGTTTACCCAGGGTGCGGAGACTGACAAGGGCCTCGTGCAGCAGTTGGGGCGGGCGCTGTTCACCTCGAAGGCTCATAGACGCCCAGCCTCGTGCACAATGCCATTGCGCACCAAAATCTGCCGATTCAGGCGCTCGGCAATATGTGGGTCGTGGGTGACAATAATCAACGTTACTTGTTGTTCACGATTGAGCGCTAGCAGCAGGTCCATGATTTCCTGGGCGGTGGTGGTGTCGAGATTGCCGGTAGGTTCGTCGGCGAGGATCACGGAGGGCTTACCAACCAGTGCCCGGGCAATGGCCACCCGTTGACGCTGGCCACCGGACAGGTCGGAGGGGAGATGGTGTGCACGCTCAGCCAGGCCTACTTGCTCGAGTTTGTGCATGGCCTGCTCCATCGACTCGTGGCGTGATACGCCCCGATAGCTCAGGGGTAGGGCGACGTTATCCAGGGCACTGAGGCGCGCCAGTAGGTTGAAGCTCTGGAATACAAAACCGATTTGCTGATTGCGAATCGCCGCCAGTTGATCGGGGCGGGCGCTGAAAATGTCGTGGCCGGCAAACTGGTATGCACCGCAGTCGGGCAGGTCCAGCAGTCCCAGGATATTAAGCAGGGTGCTTTTGCCGGAACCGGAGGCGCCGAGGATGCCGCAAGTGTCACCGCGCTCGATGGTCAAGCACACATCATTGAGAATGGACAGGTGCTGCCCGGCCAGTTGATAGCTTTTGCCGATGCCTTGCAGAGATATGAAGTTTTGGAGCGTGGATGCGACTATCATCGTGAATACGCCTATAGAGCCGAAAGTTTCGTCGAGCCTTGAGAGCCTGTAACAAGGCTGACTTTCAGAAATACTGTGCGGTGTTGTTTTTTTTGCGGGGCATGAAAGGAGAAAACGGTCACGCGTATGGGTGCTTTCATGCTGCTCAACAGCGGCCCAGCTTGCCAGAAAGTTTTTACGAAATTTATTTTCCAATGACGCTCCCAGGCGGCCGCTTTTTTTACTAAAATTTAGTGGTCTAAGAAGTGTTTAATTATTTGCCTTGTAGTGTGAAGTTACTGGCATCAGGTGCAGATAATTAAGGGTGATAAATAAGCATCGCGAGCGGCTTGGCAGGTCGAAGTTTTAGCGTTCATTGTCACTCTTTTAGCTGATGTGGCCTTCTCAATTGAGGATTTTTAATCCGACGATTGGAGTTCCTTCTCACTACCTCTAAGGAAGGTCTGAAGTAGTCAGCGATTTTTGATGCCCTCTTTGGTGGAGGTTCAAAAAACACTGGTTTGGTCAGAAATCAGACCTTTCCTGTTCTTAACTCATCGTTCACCCTTGAACGACGCCTTTTCAAGGCGCTTTTCCCGGATTACAGGCGCACCTCTCCCACAACCAGCAGCCGTTTTCGCATCATTCACAGATTCGACAGGGCAAATAGCGTGGCCTGTTGCGCGGTATTTTTCATCAGGCCGCGAAAGCGCACTTTCGTATAGACAAACTGACGCTTGATTACCCGAAACGGATGTTCAACCTTGGCGCGTACTTGGGCTTTGGGGTATTCGATCTTGCGCCGCAGACGACCGATCAAACTCTTTTTTCCATGCTTTTTATAGCTGCTTGGCCGGGCGGCAATCGACCAGATCATCTTGCGATCCTGATGCTCGGGACGTTTGTCCACGCCGGTGTAACCGGCGTCACCAGACACGTAAGTTTCCTCGCCGTGCAGCAACTGATCGACCTGCGTCACGTCCGCCACATTGGCCGCCGTGCCCACCAGGCTATGCACCAAGCCGGATTCAGCGTCGACGCCGATGTGCGCTTTCATACCAAAAAAGTACTGATTCCCTTTCTTGGTTTGGTGCATTTCGGGATCGCGTTTGCCGTCCTTGTTCTTGGTCGAACTCGGCGCGTGAAGGATCGTCGCATCGACCACCGTGCCATGACGCAACAGCAGGCCACGGTCGCCCAGATAGCCATTGATAACCTGCAAAATCCCGCCTGCCAACTCATGTTTTTCCAACAAGCGGCGGAAGTTGAGGATCGTGGTTTCATCGGGAATCCGATCTAGGTGCAGCCCCGAAAACTGGCGCAGGATCGTGGTCTCGTACAATGCCTCTTCCATCGCCGGATCGCTGTAGCCGAACCAGTTCTGGATCAGATGGACCCGCAACATCGCCATCAGCGGATACGCTGGACGACCCCCTTCGCCCTTTGGATAATGCGGCTCGATCAAAGTAACCAAGCCCTTCCAGGGCACGACCTGATCCATCTCGATCAGGAAGCGCTCGCGGCGAGTCTGCTTACGTTTGCCGGCATATTCGGCGTCGGCGAAGGACATCTGTTTCATCGGGGCTCAACTGTTCCGTTTGTGCGTGGTGGGTATTTCACCAGATCTGGAAGTCTTTTTCAGAGTTTCCCTAGGAATAGTTCGTGCTCTAGAAAAAATCCCCGCAATTAGAAGTCAATTGCGGGGAACAGCCTTGGTGAAAAGCGGAGCACTGGGAGTCAGCAAGAGGCGCGTCTGGTTAATCTCCAGAATAGAGGTCTGCGACACTGCCTGTTTTTCGCAACCTCGCGGCGGTAACTTGCAGACACGCCATTAAAGCGTTTTTAGTTTAAAATGCAGCCATACTGCATGCATTTTTCGATATCAATGTCGCAACCTGTTAACGTAATAAAACCGCAAGCTACAATTCCCCACAAAATTGCCTTTTTCATTTCGTATTTCCTTGGTTGTATGATTTTTAAAGAGTCAGGCTGGGTAGCCCGGCGAAATTATAACCATCTATTTTTGCTACGGGCTGTAGGACTTTTCTGAAAGTGGTTAAGCCGCATGCAGCACCCGAGCCGAGTGCTCGGCTTCGGTGGGGGTCAGACGATCCTTGATCTGTTCATGGACCTTGGGAGCAATGGCGGCGTCTGGGTGTCTGCTTTGGTGGGACGGATCATGCGCAGTGCGCCTCGGTAAAGGATCAAGAGTGACCAAACGGCCCCGCATTATCCCTGATGATCTCCAAGTCAACCGTTCGCCATCTGGCGTTGAGGCGCGCGACGCATCAATGAAGGTAAGGCCTACGTGTTCCAATCTCTGTTCGGTAAGCTCTATTTCGCGCCGCTGCCAAGCGTTTCATGCAGGCGAGTCAAGGCTACTGGGTCCGGTTCGCCTGATCGTCCGGATGTGGACTGGTCTCGATCAACAAATCCGCCACCCCGCAGCCAAAGATGCTCGCAAACGCCACCAGCCGCTCAATATCGCAAATGAGATCCTGCGTGATGGTCCTAGGCAGACGCTGAACAATTAACCCGTTCGCACCGCCCCCATTTCCAAGCCGGTTTTTTCAACCTACCGGCCTTATTTTGCATTTCCGGGGCCGATTTTCGCCCTCATTTTGCTGATTTTCGGGTCAGCCTCGCCTTTTAGACGGATTTATCCCGCCGCCCGTTGCAAATACCGCTTGGCCAGCATCAGATTGGCCAACCCAAACAGACTGAACAACTGCGCCGTATTCTTTTCCAGCCCACGGTAGCGAACCTTGCGATGATTGAAGCGCACCTTGATTACCTGGAATGGGTGCTCGACCTTGGCACGCAGTTGCGCCTTGGCGTATTCGATCTTGCGCTTGACCCGGTACAGCACACTGCCTTCGCCGTGCAGCTTGTAGCTGCTTGGCCGTGCTGCAATAGACCAGATAACGTCCCGCTCAGCATGCTTCGGTCGCTTGGCTGCACCGGTGTATCCAGCGTCACCCGAAACATAGGTTTCGGCACCGTGCAGCAACACACAGCGATCCCTGGCCATCACCACGCTGGATTTGTACCTGCCCGTAAGTCTAAGTGGGAGTTTGGTGCCGGGGCGGGGCGAAGAAAGATTCAGCTGATTATAAAAAGCCATCATGGTGATGCGCTTCAACAGCTCACTCTACGAACTATTCCGTTTTACTCAGGCGTCTCCCCAGCACAATTAGTCGTGAGATCCGGCGACATAGCCAGTTGGGACGATACGATTCAGCTGATGTCTCGCTGGTCACCCAGGAACGGCTGGACGAAATCGCCGACTTACTGAACACTCGGCCACGCGAGACTCAGGGCTGGAAATTTCCGGTCAAAGTACTGGTTGATTACCTTCAGCTATCAGCGAGCAACCAGCTCGAAAACATTAACTGACTGTTGCACTTGGAAACTGAGGCAGCCGGTAAAATGTTGCTCTGAAAGAGCATCAGCCAAAACAACGCGCGACCATGGAGAAATGCTGCTGAACCTGGGTCAGGAACAGCAACACAATGTTAGTCAGTTGGCGTAAGAATCACCTTTAAAACACCGAACCCGTAAAATCCGCATTTACTTAAATTCAGATTGCCGCATATATCAACCGAAATACCCCTCCCGTTTGTAAGCCGTCTTTTCGACTGGGTAGGTAGCGTGCATTCAGCTCAAAAGGGCCTAAGTCTTCTATGGAATGAAATCCGATACTTTGCAGTTCTTTTTGAATGACGATCGGGTCAAACGATGTTTTCCATGGTTCACCCAACTCAGTGATGAGGTTGCCAATGTAATCCGCGATCGCGTTATCAATCGGGTTGAGCAAAGACGGCAATACTCCGTAATCGAATACTATTCCACTCCCCTTGGGCATCGATGCGACAAATTTTAGCGTTTCAAAAATCGCTTCCCAAGATAGATACATGGTTACACCTAGCCAAGAAAAATAGGCCGGTTGGTCTGCGCGAAACCCGGCACTCTGTAATCCTTCCGCTAAGGTATTATTTTCAAAATCGATTGCCACAAACGTCATCGAGTCAGGTATTTGTATGCGCGCCTCTTTAAGGACGGCCCTCTTCCAGTCCTGGGTCGATGGATGATCTACTTCGAAGACATGCAGTTCCTTATTAAGATGTGTATTCCTGAACGCAAACGTGTCCAGTCCGGCACCTAAAACGACATACTGCTTCACCCCGGATTGTACAAGCTGCTCCAGTAAATCTTCAGCTAATCGACTCCGCACTACCAATCCAGCACGTATACTGCGGGATATTAAATCGTTCAACTGGAAAGGATCATGACGGATGTCAGCCTCCGCTTTTTGACCAAGAATTGGCAAAGCTACCGGATCGTTGAATATGATCGGCTCATCCAGCAACTGATGGGACGCCCGAAGGGCTGCGACCTGAAGCGCAGTTTTGCTTGGCATACCGTTCTGAATAATATTGTGCTGTGTTGTGAGCTTCATAGTTCTCCTTTTTTTCGCTAGAGAGCCTTAAGTAGTTATTGGCATTTTGATCTCGCGATGTCGACGGTATTTATTTTGGATTTATTTGAAGGGAGTTTGCAGCATTGCCAATGCCAATGCCTTGCAACTCTAACTGGACCCAAGACGATATTTTTGTGTTGCTGTTGGTTTACTTTAATTTTGCGCCGACATTTCAGAGCGCTCAATAATATAGTGGCTGGGAATGCCACGTATTTCCACCAGTTGACCTTGCAGTTGTAGGGCGTCTTTGTTTTTCATCAATACAAACTGACCGTTCACATTCACCGCGACGCCATGCCATGGTGTCAACCAGTCGTCTTTGGTTGGCATCATGTGAATCCCCATCTTCAAACTGTCTGCCGGCTGCGGATGAATAGACAAGCGAATTGCCGCAGGAAAATGATTCGCTATCAAATTACCCCATGCCCAACTACGCTGAATCACCCCTAGGGCACGTCGCTTGGCCTCTTTTTGCAGCAACACATTGGGGCCTACATAGCCTGGTAGCTGGCTGTCCTCATACAGGAAACGGGTAATCGCCCGGTATAATAGCAACCCTTTTTCGTCATGCATGAGTTGCACTCTGATCGCTTCTTCTGACTCGGCGTACTCCTTAACTAGCAGTTGACGAAATATGTCGTAATTTCCCGCATGCTGCCTCAGACCATAGACATCCCCCAGGTTAAATACTCGTAAGTATGTCGCGCCTAAGTCGTGCAACAGATTCTCAATTTCATGCTGATAAGCATCGATTGCCTCATCGCTGACGCGGATCAAATCGCCAAACACGTGGCCATCAGAGCAGATAATGATATGGCCTCCCGGTGGATAATAGAGCTGAATGCGCTGACACAATGAATTGAGAAAAATCAGTGACAGCCGCTCCGCCATATCGGGCATGGGACCGAGAACTTTATTGATGTTAGGTGACTTGGAGGGAAACGCCGGCAATACAAACTCTATGCGCTGATGCTTCTCAATAAAATGTCGGATCCGTGGAAGTTGAGCTCTGGTAACTAATCGCTCATCATCGGCAATAGCTTTCTCGGACCCAGGAAAGCATCGCCTATATTGCAATAACTCCTGAAGAATCTTTAATGACAAATTCTCTATATGAGCACTATCCATAGTTGCCTCCAGCTCGAGCGGTGCATTTATTGTGCATTTATTGTGCATATGCAATGGGCATTGAAGGGTGCTACATAATATTAGATTGTTGAATTTTCGCTACACCAATTTAAGTAGCCCCCCATTCGTGCGCCCATCAGAATATTATTTATTTGTATATAAAATTGATTATTAGTTAGATTAGCCTTAATACAATCTAAATTGCAAGTCGAGCAATTAATGCAGAATATTTCTTCGCTCCCACGGCCGGACTATAAGCGGATGTCGAAGTCATCTACCCGAGCAGTAGAGCAAGGGCGATAAGGGCGATTGCGTCCACGATTTTTGATCTGCCCCCGAAATGTTGGACATCGACATTAGGGGATCTCATGAGAAAGTACACAGAACAGACGAAGCTCTCTGCCGTTGAGGATTATTGTTCGGGGAGTGCAGGTCACAGAGTGTGTCGAGCATCGGCAGGGGTCGATGTTTCATCGCTTCGAATGTGGATCGCGGCCTATCAGGCACTTGGGGCCGCAGGCCTCAAAAGTAAGAGAAAGAAGCACGACAGCCCCGAGTTTGTTGCCGCTGACCGAAAACTGACCCAGTAGAGGCTGTTCTGCCGACTGTAAACTGACCCAGGTGTTCAACTGCTTCTGCTCACTTTTTGAGCAGGAGAAAACAGGGTGATCAGCATGGAAATGTTGGGGGAAATCCGGCGGATGTACTTCCGCGACAAGCTCTCGCTGCATCAGATAGCCAAGCGTACCGGGCTGTCGAGAAACACCATCCGAAAATGGGTCAGAGCGCCCGAAGCCACTCAGCCGGCGTACCAGCGGTGCGCGACCTTCAACAAACTCAGCCCTTTCCACCACACGCTGGAACAGGCGCTGAAAGCCGACTCGTTCCGGGCAAAGCACAATCGCAGAAGCGCCAAAGCACTTTTCGAGCAGATCAAGGCCGAGGGTTATGACGGCGGCTACAGCCAGCTCACGGCGTTTGTACGCTCGTGGCGAGGTGAACAAGGCAAGTCTTTACGCGCTTTTGTACCGTTGACGTTTGCGCTCGGTGAAGCTTTTCAATTTGACTGGAGCGAAGAAGGGCTGTTGATCGGTGGCCTGTTTCGACGCATCCAGGTCTCCCACATGAAGCTTTGCGCCAGTCGCGCATTCTGGTTGGTTGCGTACCCTAGCCAAGGTCACGAGATGCTCTTCGATGCCCATACCCGCTCGTTCGGAGCGTTAGGTGGCGTGCCGCGTCGCGGCACCTACGACAACATGAAAACGGCTGTCGACAAGGTCAATAAAGGCAAGGGCCGCACGGTCAATGCCCGGTTTTCCGTGATGTGCGCGCACTACCTGTTCGATCCGGATTTCTGCAACGTAGCCTCTGGTTGGGAAAAGGGAATTGTCGAGAAGAACGTTCAAGACAGTCGACGGCGCATTTGGCTTGACGCTCAAAACTGCATGTTCCACACCTTCGAGGAACTGAATGCCTGGCTCGGCCAACGCTGTCGTGCGCTCTGGAGCGAGCTGCTGCATCCGCAGTACAACGGACTGACGGTGGCGGAAGTTTTGGAGCTGGAACGGGTCGAAATGATGCCGATGCCGACGGCCTTTGATGGCTACGTCGAGCGCACCGTACGGGTCTCCAGCACCTGCCTGATCAGCGTGGCGCGAAATCGCTATTCGGTGCCTTGTGAGCGCGTCGGCCAGTGGGTCAGCAGCCGTCTTTACCCATCCCGGATCGTGGTCATCGCCGATGACGCAATGATTGCCAGCCACGAGCGCCTCTTTGATCGAGATCAGGTCAGTTTTGACTGGCAGCATTACATCCCACTCATCGAACGCAAGCCGGGTGCACTGCGCAATGACGCACCGTTTGCCGATCTGCCCAATCCGTTGCGGCTTCTAAAACGGGGCCTGAGACGTCACAGCAACGGTGATCGAATCATGACGCAGGTGCTCGCTGCCGTGCCCATCGCCGGTCTCGACCCGGTGCTGGTAGCGGTAGAACTGGTGCTTGAGTCGGGAAGTCTGAGCGCCGATCACATCTTAAATGTTCTCGCCCGACTCACCGCTACTGCACCACCGCCTTCCGTAGAAACCAGCCTGCAACTCAAGGTGGCTCCCGTTGCCAACACGACCCGATATGACCAACTCCGTACAACAGATGAGGAGAGCCGCAATGCGTGACTTGATGGCAGAACTTAAAGAACTGCGTCTGCATGGCATGGCGCAGGCTTGGGAAGAACTGGTGGCCCAGGGAGAAGCTTCGACGGCATCCTCGAAATGGCTGCTTGAGCATCTGCTCCAACAGGAGCAGGCAGATCGCGCCGTACGCTCTGTGAATCATCAGATGAACATGGCAAAGCTTCCCATGCACCGTGATTTCGCTGGCTTTGACTTCAGCGCTTCCAGCGCTGATGTCCGTCTGGTCAAGGAATTATCCAGCCTTGAGTTTACGGAGACTGCGCAAAATGTCGTGTTCATCGGTGGGCCTGGAACCGGAAAAACACACCTGGCCAGTGCCTTGGCCGTGTCCGGAATCACCACTCATAACAAACGAGTACGGTTCTTCTCCACGGTCGATCTCGTCAACCTGCTGGAGAGTGAAAAGTACGATGGTAAGGCAGGCCGAATCGCCCAGGGACTGCTTCGGACAGACCTGGTGATACTCGATGAGCTTGGGTATTTGCCCTTCAGTCAGAGTGGTGGCGCGCTGTTATTTCACCTGCTTTCAAAACTGTACGAGCACACCAGCGTGGTCATCACCACCAACCTCAGCTTCTCGGAATGGTCGAGTGTATTTGGCGACGCCAAGATGACCACAGCGTTGCTGGATCGACTGACACACCACTGTCATATCGTCGAAACGGGCAACGAGTCCTACCGCCTGCAACACAGCACCTTGGCCGACCAGACAAAGATCAAATCGCGAGAACGAAAGCGCAAGGACGAAGATGGTATCGAGGACGATGAACCGTTCTGATCTGCACCGTAAACACCCTGCCGCATGCCTACATGCGGTGGGGCCCGATGCGTCTTCAACCAGGACACTACTGCTAAGCTTTATCCACAATTGCTGGGACAAAAATCAGCAATCCGCCCTGGGTCAATTTTCAATCGGCAGGGTGGGTCAGTTTTCAATCAGCGCCAACACCGAGTTCAAGCTGAGTGTATTGCAGCGCATGCGAGAAGATGAGCTGTCCTATCGCCAGACCGCAGCACTGTTCGATATCCCGAGATCCGACATCATTGGCGAATGGGCGCGACGGTATGATGAAGGCAGTTTGGGTGCCTTGTCCCGGCAGCCAGGAAGCGGACTTCACGTAAAAATGACAAAACCAATCCCGTCCACTCTGCTTGGCTCTTCGGACGACGACGCTCGTACACGTGATAATTTGCTGGCCGAATTGAACCAGTTACGGATGGAAAATGTTTTTTTAAAAAACTCGATGCCTTGGTTCAAACGAAGGAACGAGCAGCGCAGCGGAGAAGGCGCAAATCGTGATTGACCTGAGGCTACAGCACCCTCTGGAAGGCCTTCTGAAACTGGCGGGGCAGGCTCATAGCACGTTTTACTATCAACAAAAGGTGCAGCAAGCCGTTGATAAATACGCGGCACTGAAGGCCAGAATTTGCTCAATTTTCGAGGAGCACAAGGGCCGATATGGCTATCACCGTAGCACTGCTGCCGTTCGGCGAGCGGGCCACCTTGTGAACCACAAGACTGTTCAGCGCCTCATGAGCGAGCTTAGACCTAGAAATGCACACCCTTACCCTGAGGGTCGCTTCGCGTCACGTACCCAAGGCAGGAGCCGTATGCGGTAGTTCGGCACGTACGGATCTGGGCGGGGGGGCGGCAGGTAACTGGACGAGCCCCCTGAAAGACAGGACACCGTTTCCCCCTTAACATAAGGGATAGGCAAACGACTGTGTATATGACTAATAGAAACGATAAGGGTGGGGAGCTTTTGGGTCAGGAGCGGCGTCGCCGCTGGAGCCCGGAGCAAAAACTGGCCATGGTTCGCGAGAGCCTGCAACCGGGGCAAAGCGTCTCGGTGGTGGCTCGGCAGAATGGCGTTAATGCCAACCAGCTGTTTCAGTGGCGCAAGCTCTATCAGAGCGGCAGTCTCTCGGCCGTCAGTGCTGGCGAGAGCGTGGTGCCTGCTTCCGAGCTGACCGATGCGCTCAAGCAGATCAGGGAGCTACAGCGCATGCTCGGCAAGAAAACCATGCAGGTCGAGATCCTCCAGGAAGCTGTGGAGATTGCTCGGTCGCGAAAATGGATTGCGCACTCACCCTTGTTGCCGGGGGACGACCAGTGAAGCTGATCAGTGAAAGTCTCGGTGTAGCGCGCTCGCAGTTAACGGTTCGACTCAACCCTGCGGCACGGCCCGAGCGGCGTCGCCCTGCGCTGGACGATGCCGCACGGGTCGAAGAAATTCAGGCTGAAGTGAGTGAGCTGCCCAGCTATGGCTACCGCCGTGTGTGGGGGTTGCTGCGTCGTCGGCGTGAAAAGTAGAGTCAGGCGCCGATCAACGTCAAGCGGGTTTATCGCGTCATGCGCGATCATCAGTTGCTGCTGGAGCGACGGGTTAAACAACCGGGTGTGGCACGCCGTCACGAAGGCCGAATTGCCGTGGCCACCAGCGATACGCGGTGGTGCTCGGACGGGTTTGAGTTTCGCTGTGATGATAACGCCAAGCTGAGCGTGACCTTTGCCCTGGACTGTTGCGATCGTGAAGCCATCGGTTGGGTGGCCAGCCCGACCGGGTACAGCGGCGACGATATCCGCGATCTGATGCTGGAAGCGGTGGAAACACGCTTCGGTGAAGAACCACCTGCCACCCCGGTGCAATGGCTGAGCGATAACGGCTCGGCCTACATCGCTGAGCAGACACGCCAGTTTGCCCGACAGATTGGCTTGCAGCCGGTGACGACACCGGTGCGCAGCCCGCAAAGCAATGGAGTGGCCGAGAGCTTCGTCAAAACGATGAAGCGCGACTACGTCGCCCACATGCCCAAACCTGACCGGGAAACAGCCTTGCGAAACCTGACAATTGCCTTTGAGCATTACAACGAGGAGCATCCGCACAGCGCGCTGAAATACCGTTCACCACGGGAGTTTAGGCGTTTGGCAGCGGCATCAATTTAACGGGGTGCAGGTGTCCGGTTTGATAGGGGCCAGTCCATAGATCCAGTTGGCCGCCCTTGAGGATGGGCCCAAGTAGTAGTCGCCGGTGATAGGCCGGCTCATGCGATACAGAGTGTCATCAGTGCCTCCTTCAGTCACTCATTTGTAAGCGTCCGCCCAACTCACCTTGCGTAAGTCAGGAAGGCTTCCACTGATGCGGAAGCAGTTGGTCGATATCGCTCACCCGCTGCGTTGGCAGCCGCGTCAGGACATCTTTCAAATAGGCATACGGATCATGCCCATTCATCCGTGCTGACTGGATTAAACTCATGATCGCCGCTGCCCTTTTACCGCTGCGTAGCGACCCGGCAAACAACCAGTTGGAGCGGCCGAGTGCCCACGGCCGGATCTGGTTTTCCACTGGATTATTATCTATGGGCACAGCGCCATCCTCGAGATATCGAGTCAGTGCCGTCCAACGCTTAAGGCTGTTATCCAGAGCTTTGGCGATAGCCGATCCTTCGGGCACAAGATCGTGCTGGGCCAACATCCAGGTGTGTAGTGTTTTGATAAGGGGAGACGCTTTTTCCTGGCGTAGTCGCCAGCGATCCTCATCACTCATCTCCCTCGCTTGCCGTTCAACTTCGTACAACCCACCAATTGAGTGCAGCGCCTGCTCAGCCAGTTGGCTTTTGTTAGTCGCGTGCAGATCGAAAAACTTGCGACGGGCGTGGGCCATGCAGCCGATTTCAGTGACGCCTTGCTGAAAGCTGGCTTTATAACCACCAAAGTCGTCACATACCAGCTTGCCATTCCACAGCCCAAGGAAGTTGCGTGCATGTTCGCCCGCACGGCTTGGGCTGAAGTCATAGACCACTGCCTTAAGAGCCGAGAACGGTGTGGTGCAGTAAGCCCAGACATAAGCGCGGTGAGTTTTCTTCTCTCCGGGCGCAAGCATCTGCACCGGCGTTTCGTCGGCATGGACGACTCGTTGAGCCAAAACAGCTTCTCGTAAGGCCTCTACCAATGGCTGAAGTTGTACACCGGTCTGTCCCACCCATTGCGCCAGCGTTGAGCGGGCGATAGCCAGGCCAGCGCGGCCAAAGATTTTCTCTTGCCGATACAGCGGCAAATGGTCGGCGAATTTGGCCACCATCACATGAGCCAGCAGGCCGGCAGTCGGGATACCTTTATCGATCACCTGGGCCGGCACCGGTGCCTGAATCAGTGTTTCGCACTGACGGCAGGCCCATTTTCCACGCACATGCTGCTCGACGGTGAATACGCCCGGTGTGTAATCCAGCTTCTCGCTGACATCTTCACCGATGCGCTGAAGTTGGCAGCCGCAGGCACACTGAGTGTTTTCCGGCTCATGTCGGATCACGGTGCGTGGAAACTGCGCTGGCAGCGCCCCCCGCTTGGGTTGCTGGCGCTTCTCTTCTGGAGCCGGAGTCGGCCGCAGAGCCTTCAGTTCGGCGTCGATAGCCTCAAGATCGGTGTTGAGCAGGTCGTCGAGCAAGTTGCCTTGCTCTGGGCTGATCTGCTCGCTGCGCTTGCGGCTGCGGCTGCGGCTGCGGCTGCGGCTGCGGCTGGGATGCGGGCGCTAGTTTCATCCGAACGAAAGCGGGCAATGTTGGCGCCTGAAGATCACGATAAGCAGGTATCCACTTTCGAACCAGGTTGGCGTTGACGCCATGGCGGCGGGCTACGCTGGCCATCGACACGCCCGGTTGCAGACATTCCTGGACGATCTGGGCTTTTAAGGGTTTGGGATAAGAAGTTCTTTGGCGCATGGCAATCCTGAAGATAAGGGCGATGTTGTCCACGTATTTTTAAGTGGACAACATCGCTCTTATCGCTGGGATCGGGTAGGTGACTTCGGCGGACGCTTACGTTTGATCCAATCGGCGTGCATGAAGGGGCACGATCCGTATGCCTATCTCAAAGATGTACTCACGCGGTTGCCTACGCAACAAGCGAGTGAGATCAATCAACTAATGCCGCAGTAAGTGGCAACCGGTCTAATCACACAGGGCCTGATGCCCGGACGCATATGCCGCTAGCGTTAAAGTATGTAACTCGAACCGCCATCCTGTTGAGGTAAATGGCATCAGGAGGGCACTATTTTTTGAATGTTAAATCACACCGCAAGCTACGCGGTTACCGCCTCCACCCAGAGGTTTAGGTGAGTCCAAGTGATTATCGGCCCCCGCGTGGATCATTAATGCGCGGCCCTCAATTTCTGAAAGGCTTTTAAGGCGAGGTGCAAACACCGGATAGTCAGCACTTCCGTCACCAGTAACGTAGATAGCGGGTAGGTCGCCAATGTGACCGCCAGCATAAGGACCGAGGTGCTTGCCGGTGCTCTCGGGGTCGAAGTGCCCGCCGGCCCCTAAAGCTGCGACGCGCCGAATTCGAGTTGCCTAGGGGCTGTTGACGTTTCACCGGAACAGCAGAGGAAGAAGAGCAAACCCGCAGAATAGAGGTTCCAACACCGACAATCCTGCGAGCTTGCAATGCCCCGAGTGATGCTCAGTGACGAGCTTTGGTCGAAGCTGGAAAAAATTCTGCTTCAGCAAACTATTTACCACAAGCCTGATTTGCGATTGACCGTTGAGGGGATGCTCTACCGGATGCGCGTTGGTTGTCCGTGGCGAGATCTGCCCAGCGCTTTTGGATGCTGGAACTCAGTCTCCAAGCGCTTCAATGCGTGGTCGGTGGCTGGCAAGTGGCTCAAGGTTTTCAATACGTTGATCGAAGACCCAGATTTTGATTGGGCTTTCATCGACGGAACCTATGTGAAGGCCCATCAGCACAGCACGGGGGGCCGCCAGTGACCAACCAGAAGCGATCGGCAAAAGTCGCGCTGGCCATACGAGCAAGATCCACCTGGCTGTCGATGCACATGGCTTGCCTGTGGCTTTCGAGATCACTGGAGGTGACGTCAATGACTGTACTGCCGCCCGTGAATTAATTGCGCAGCTACCATCAGCCGAGGTCATCGTTGCCGACAAGGGCTACGACAGTGAGCGTATTCGCGAACAGATCGAAGCCCAAGGTGCTCGACCAGTGATCCCGAGAAAGCGTAACTCAATCAAAGGCAATGGCGATCTGGATAAAGGCCTTTATCGCTACCGGCACTTGGTCGAAAATGCCTTTGCGCGACTGAAACATTACCGCGCAGTGGCGTTTCGATACGACAAACTGAAGAGGAACTATGAGAGCACGGTGGCTATGGCCTGCGGGTTCCTCTGGTTACCCATGTGAAACGTCAACAGGCCCTAGGACCTTTCGACGTCCTTCGGTGTACCGCCAAACCCACCAAACACGTAATAGACTCGGTACGTTTTTAGGGCCTCCCAAGCCCTGTAAAAACAGAGAATTCTACCCCCGATACAAAAATCGTCCTACCCCTGGTACAGGGCCAAAATGGCTCACATGAAGACAGATAGGGCGGATCTCTGCATTTAAGTGGCATTAAAGTGGCATTTATATGTACGCGATCCATAACCCCCACCTATTCAAAAAAAGGTGAACCGTTCAGGATGCGACATCCCGTTATTTCTTGTGCTTGATATCCACCACCGTTCCTGCCCGTACGATCTTTGATCGGCGAGAGCAAGTGCGGCGAAATGTTCCAGCGCTGACCGTTATCGGTGACCACGGTGACGCTCTTGCGGTTGAACTTCATAATGGTTCCCGACAGGCGCTCACTGTTGGGCGAGTCAAAGCTTACACGCGCACCTGGATGGAACTGCATCATCGATTTGTGCGCTTCCAGTGACTCCAGCATCTTCAGGCGCTCGATGATGTGGTGATTCAACGCCACTAATTCATCAGCACTCAGATGATCAATATTGATACTCATGATATCTCCACATTCCACGGCAACAGCGCTTCAAAGTCTTCTACCGACACCGCCTGCGGCAACCACTCCAGTACGTGGTGCAGCCATGTATAGGGCTCTTGAGCATTAGCCTTCGCAGTTTCAACCAAGCTGTAAATCTGCGCGCTGGCTGCGGCGCCCTTGGGCGTATCACTGAACAACCAGCTCTTTCTGCCAATAACAAACGGTTTTATTGCACGCTCGGATTTGTTGTTGTCGATAGATAAAAAACCGTTTCCCACATAACGTTCCAGCCGGTTCCAGTTGTTCGCCAGGTAGTTAACTGCTTTACACAAGGCGCTTTGCGGGGTGACGTGTTGCTGGGTTTTCTCCAGCCAACTTTTTAACTGAGCGAGCACCGGCAAGCTCTTTTCCTGACGACCGACAAACTGTTGTTCGTCGTTGGCATCCTTGAGGTCGCGCTCGATACCATACAGCTTATTGATCATCGCCAATGCAACATCGGCACGCCCCACTTTGCCCTTGGGCTGAACTTTCTGCGCATCGACAAACTTGCGTCGGACATGGGCCATACAGGCTAACCGTTCGATACCCGGTTGCAACGCTAAAGCGTTATAGCCCCCGTAATCATCCGTCATCAGATAGCCGCGATAATCACCCAGCAGACGTAACGGCACCTCCTGCGCTCGGCTGGTGGTGTAGTCAAAAAGGATGACCGAGCGCTCAGGTGGGCCGCTGGCTTGCACCCACATCCACGATTGACTGGTCGGATCTCGCCCCGGCTCTTTTAGCACTTGCACTCGCGTTTCATCGCAGTGGATGACCGGACTTTCCAGTAACCGATCACGCATCAGATTAAGCAGCGGCTGGAAGTGCTCACAACACTGAATCACCCAACGCGCCAGGGTTTGACGCGGGATATCAACACCGTGACGCCCGAGAACTTTTTCAAAACGGTACAGCGCTAAACCGTCGACGTATTTGGTGGTCAGCAGCATCGCCAAGACGCTGGGACTGGGCATGCTCTTTTCGATCAACTGGGCCTGTTTGTCGGCAGTGACCGGCGCTGTTTCACAGCCTCGGCAGCCATAGACCTTGCGGATATGTTTGATTACGCGGATCTGCATCGGCACGATCTCCAGCTGTTCGCTGGTTTCTTCGCCCATGGCATGTTTGCGGCAGCCGCAGGCACATGTCAGTTCGTGCTCAGGGAGTTCGTGGACAACTTCGATACGCGACAAGTCGGCGGAAAGTGGCTTGCGTTTGCCTCGGCGTTTGACTGGAGCGACGACTTCTTCCGCTTCTTCGCCAGAGTTGTCAGCGATGGGTACAGCGACACTTTCGGCTTCATTAAACAGCACAAGTTGTGGGGTTTCAGGGTCGACGGTTTGTTCGGATTTACGACCGAACAAACGGTTACGCAGCAACTTGATTTGTTCTTTTAGGTCGAGGATCTGACTTTGTTGAACACGGCGTTCCTCAAGCAGTATTTGCTTGAGTAGAACCGGGTCATCAGGAAGGTCGTCGGGCATCGAAATCATGCCCGGATTATACCCAACTACGCGACAAATCGCGGCGTCAAAACTTGATGTGGCCGGTTGCGCCACAGATCAAAACCTTCAAGCATCCAGTTCAGCTCCTGAACCGTCAGCACAATGGCCTCGTCGGTCGCGTCGGGAGATGTTTTGAAGCGCTCGGCCTCCAGGCGCTTGAGCCAAAGGCAAAAAACCGTTGCGCTCCCAATACAACACCTTGACCCGGTTACGGGTTTTATTGAGAAAAACGAATAGCACTGGGTCGAACACCGCGACTTTGATATCCAACTCAACCAGAGCGGTCAGGCCGTCGATGGATTTTCGGAAGTCCAAGGGTTTGGGTAGAGCTACACTTTTTCAACTTTGGCGTCGGGGCGCATCATGACGACGGGTTTCTGAAGGATATCGGGAGCACAGCATCAGGCTTCAAATGGCAGCTTTGAATGTGTAGGCGATGGATCGCTTACATTTATATGCCACAGAAATAGGGCCGATTTTTTGTCCCACCTCAAATATCTGGCCTTGGCATTTTTGTGCCACTGAAATAGCCAAACATTGGCATTTTTGTGCCAGCAAAATAGGAAGTGGGCCAATTATGTGCCACAGGTAGAGAAATCGGGAGCATAGCTTCGGGGATCAGATGGCAGCTTTGAATGTGGGGTTCATGGAGCGGATATGCTTAAACAGCGTTACAGAGCGCATGAGCCAGGATGATCCAGTCGCCGCGCGTGAATTGGCATGATCCGTATGCCTATCTCAAAGATGTGCTGACGCAGCTGCCGACGCAGCGGGCAAGCGATATCGACCAACAGCTGCCGCATCAGTGGATGCCTTCCTGACTTACGCAAGGTGAGTTGGGCAGACGCTTACTTTCAGAAAGCCTTGCGGTCAATTTTGTGTGGGAGATATCTGGCAGGCGGAGGCTCGAGCAGTAACCCGAGACCTCCGCGATGTGCGGCCTGAATTGCCCCGTCTATTTCTCGTCGCTCCGTGAAGAAACCGAAAATAGGAGGACAGCCTCAGAATGTACTGTTAAATTCCGCTGATCGCAGATTTATTCCAACGTCTTAGATCACTGCCGATGCTTCTGTCAATGGTATTGATAAAACGCGTCTCCGGAACTCCTGGGTTGCCAACTGTGCGATAATTATTTGAATAGACCGAGTTACTCAACTCGTCAGCCGCCGCTGTGGCTGCTCCTGAGCGGTACTGTTTCGCCCGCAGACCAACCAGCCCTCCCACCCCGCCGACGCCCTGCAAACCGATTCCTATGTTACGCAGAAGTCCATTATCCAGCGCCTCTCCGGCTATATAGCTGGTCGTACCAAGTGTTGTGCCCAATACGCCAAAACCAGACGCCAACTTTGTCGTGTTTGACAGCGTCTGTCCTGAGTTCAGGGTAGTCGCTATTGCCGAAGTTCGAGTGAATGCCCCAATACCGACACTACTAGCGGCCCCAAACGCCAGAGAAGCCAGTCCTAAATTACGGGCCGTGACAGGGTCTTGTACAACACTCGCGGAAATTCCTGTAGAGCCCGCTACCAGAGCTGCTGTCCCGCCAATAACTCCCCATGCAAACTTGGCGCTCGCCCCTGCTGCGAAAATCAGCGGCAGAGCGCTACCCAGTGAAGCCAGCCCTAATACTAGACTGAGAATCCCCAGAGTGATTCCCAGAGAGGCGTTCTCGCTGAGATGTCCGCTGGGATCAGCGTAATTGATGGGGTCAAACTGGCAATACTGATAGCGATTTGCACCGCCAGGGCCAAAGGGGCTTAGCGAATCGCGGGAAAGAAAAGTGCGTTTAGCTGGGTGATAGGCACGGTAACCATTGCCCAGAAGATAGGTAGCAGACGCGGAGTCGAAAATTTCACCGTTAAATCCACGGAAATTTTCGTCGATAAGAATCACTGTAAGTGGAGTCAGTGTGGCATTAAGTGTGGTCAAGATAATTCTCCTGAGCGAGTATGTTGTAAAACATTTCAGTCAAGTCGCGGGACGAGGCCAGTGACACCGTCATGACGCCGTATCGATTACGGATGATTATAACGTTGGTCATGACCAGATTGAGCGTTCACCGCCATCTTGGTAGTTGTAATAAACAGGCCCGGTTACCGTTCCACCCTCTGCGAAAGTCGCAAGACAACGAACGGAGCCAGCGCAGTCAGAACCATAGAGCTCAACAGACTTGGTATTAGTGCTTGTGTCAAATTTGTAACGGCCAATAATAATGTCGTTGAATGACAGATATAATGTTTTTGTGGTATCACTGATTTCACCGATAACGACGTCACCATCATAGATGTAAGTTATGCTGTAAATTGTATCATCTATGGTTTTTTCGATTTTGCTCAGGAGCCCACTGGGTTCGTAGCGGTAGCGGTAGGTATCAGTATACTGTGCGCTATACAGGCGATTGCCTAACTCAAATTTATAATTGACCGAAGCAGTAGGGTCAATGATTGACCTGCTGGCGCTTGTTATATTTCCATAGGAATCTGATGAGAAGTCCTCAGGTGTTGTGTCGTATTGGTACGAAGATAATCGGTCGCCGGTATAGGTATAACTCGTATTAGAAATAGGATGTTGATTGCTATTGTCAATGTTGTCTAATCGCAGCCCGCCTTTGTAGGTATAAGTTCGGGTGTTTTCGTAGTCAGGTACCGTTGAGCTGGTTGTGAACATCTCAGTTTTTGATGTTGATAATGAGCCGTAAGCTTCCTCATACGTATACGTGTTGACAAGTAATGGGGCATAGTCCGCCTCGGCCTCTTTATAGTGGCTGACCTGCCCAATAGATCCTTTTTGATCGTAAACGGTGGCGCATGAATATACAAGTGTCGGGGAAACATCTCCTGCTCTTATGATTTTAAGGTTTCGGCGAGTCAGAAACTCGTCATTATAGACCAACTCAGTCGTGCCCATTATATTACCTGCCTGGGATGCAGTC
Organism: Pseudomonas sp. LBUM1669; assembly: GCF_059695705.1. Classification (NCBI taxonomy): domain Bacteria; kingdom Pseudomonadati; phylum Pseudomonadota; class Gammaproteobacteria; order Pseudomonadales; family Pseudomonadaceae; genus Pseudomonas; species Pseudomonas sp. LBUM1669. Next base: position 139,265 of record NZ_CP166785.1, read on the forward strand.
GTGAATGTTGCACTTGTGATTTGAATGTTAATCAGGGCACCATTCGAGTTGTATGTACCTGCAATTCTTAGATCAATGTCAGCATAGACCTTAGTTGTCAGTCGCCCCTGATCATCGTAATAGTATCTCTGTTGGTTATTTGTTTCGCCTAAATGATTAGTCGCCGACAGTAGATATGAGCCGGACCGTGATAGGGTTTTTGCCGTATTTACAGTGAGTGCATCGATGCCGTATAGCATAGTGGTTGCAGTCAACTCTCCCCTATCGTCGTAGGTGTAGGAGAAATTTGAGCCTTGAGTATATGAATCGCGACCTGAAACTTTATACGAGGCGGTCCCCGTCGCAGTTAGGCCCGTACTTTTGTCATAGGTATAGTCGTATTTTGTAGTAATAACATCTTGTGTAATATGTTCTGTTGACTTAACTGCCTGCGTGTAAGGGTTGTAGGTTGTTGTAATTATATCACTTGGATGGTTTGTGCTGCTGACGCCTGTAGGCTGGTTGAAAGAACTCTTCGTATAGGTAAATATCCTGTCATCAACAACCGCTTCGATAGTGCCATCGGTTAAGTTATTATTGGTTTGTCGGGTAAGTCGCCCAAAACCATCATAGGTTTTTTTGGCGACGATGATTTTATTTGCCGCAAGGTCGCTATTTACAAGTGATGTTACGAGCTTGTAGTTGTTTTGAGCTGAGTCTTCATACTTGTATGTCGTTTCAGTATAAGTCGCGTCGGTGGCGGAAAACAAGACCCTCTCCGACGTCAGTCGGTCAAAATTATCATAAGTGTACTCTGTTCTGCCACTCTGTTTGTTTTTAAACAATGTTTTTCTGCCTAGTCCATCGTACTGGTAGGCTTCGAGAGTGCAGGGGGTGAAACTTGAGTCTGAAAAAATACGTTCCACATTCAGGATATGGCCGAAATTATTATAAGTCGTTTTAATGGATGATACGTTCTCGTTTTCCGTATAGGTTTCTGTATTGAGTACATTGTCCCGTTTAAAATGTTGGACAAGTCCGTCAGGTTTGGTTATCTGTGTCACTTCTCTGGCATAATACTCGTATTTTGTCGTGGGGGAAATCTCCTTGATAGTGTCGCTCTCGCCAGAGGGTGCTTCCTTTTTGATGATGTCCGGGCGATCTTCGCCAGTAAGCAGACCAGGGCCTTCAATGGAGTTCTCATCATAATAATAGTTGCTGACTATATGGTCAGTGCCCGATAAATATTCCAACTTCTGACTGACTTGACTCCTGAAATTTATATATTGCGTTGTATACAGTCCGGTGGACGATTTAACGACGACGGTATTTTGTGAAAACAGCGGCGCTTCGCCTACACCAACCTTAGTAAAATATCGATATTGATATGATTCAGACTGCGACACGTCAGGAGATGACCTTACATAGTACTTGCGTTCTCTTAAGCGATACTCAGCGTCGTAACCATAATCCGTTCTTGCGCTAGCGTCATCGTGGGAGTCCTTGAAACCGACTTCTCTGCGCTTAAGGCCGCTAGCGAGACTGAATACAGCTGACGCGAATTTTTTTAGACTTTCAACGGCTGGAGTTACACTAGCATCCGTTGATGTATGTGTTTCCTCTATGAAAACCAAATTAATGGTAGGGGTCGAAGAGTCATTAATCGTAGTGTAATAGTAACTAATATTATGGTTTTTTTTATTATCGGCTGACCCCATGCTCAAGGTTTTAATCTTGCCTGCATAGTAGGTTTTGTCTGGGGCGGGATCGTCAGTGGCGGCAATGTAGGTCGCTATGAAGGTTTCGATATCGTTTGTTTTTGTAATCCAGGGGAGCGCCATGGATGGGCGTTCCTTTCCTGTGTAGGTGAACGGTGGAGTATAGTCGTTTCCTGTCACCGCGCTGTATGTATACCCCACCTTTTTTACTGTGTCGGCGTGACAACCCGAAGCTTCCGGACTGGTTATGGATTCTTTCAGGTAGCTCACAAAGAAGCTCTTTATTGTAGCGGGGCAGCCTTCCGTCGAATTAGCCGGATAATACGTATTTTGCGTAAGAATACCTCTAGCAGTGGTAGTAGTTACTTCGCCCGCTGTTTTCGTCTGCTCCAGTTTCTCCCTGAGTAGCGTTACATTTCCGTATTTGTCTACCTCACGCTCATCTATAATGGAGCGTACAGCTGTATCATCTCCGGCGGCATCAGGGTTAGTGTATGATGTTGCTTTAGTTGTCCAGAATGAAAAATTTCCGGGCTGTCCGTCAATACCATTATCGGCTACAATAGAGGAGTAGTCATAGGTAGTCACTAAGACAGTTTTGCTGTCGCTGATATTTATGACCTCTTCGCTCGTGAGCAAGTGAAATCTATTGTAGGTTCGCTTGGTTTTAATATCGCGGTGAATTTCGGTTACGTAATACGTAAATGGATCAGTCCTCAGTATGCAGTTGTCCGTATTGTCTACCGGGTTTATAATCGGATTTGTAGTCGAATAGCCGGTGAAATTGTCGGCGTCAATGATGCCGATAGGATCGGATGCCTTTGTACTACCGTAACCATAGTTTATAATAGTTCTTGTGGGGTCGCTGTCCTCAGTGCTCCTTATTTCAAGTAACACCACTACCGGGGTTGTACTACTCACCGGTGGGACATCGATAGACTTCTGGGATATAAGATATCCGTAGGTGAATATCTGTAATTGACCCATTGGTGTGCCGATAGATCGCAGGACTACAACGCCGCCAACAGATTTATAGGTAAATGTATTGAGCGCAGAGGTATTGCCAGGTAACGAGACGCTGAGTAGGTTATTGCTCTGACTTTCTAGAACGACCTGCGTGCTGCGGACCTCTCCCTCGATGGTTTGAGTTATTGTTATGGTGCTTTCCGGAGACGGATCACCGTACGTAATGTCAATGCGATTACCATTGCCATCGGTAACACTGTTTAATCGTGTAATGTAACTATCGTTGTAATCGATATCGCTTGAAAAGTCCAGATAGTTCCCGCTGGCTGAAACCGCCTTTAGAATGTTTCCATTTTCATTGTAGTATTCAACTGTTCCGCTCTTGTGAGTGGCGACCCACCCGTTGAACGTGGTGCCGTCGTTAATAATTTCAATATTAACGTCAGTTTGCTTGTGGTAATTCAACGTCACATCAGCCGCCGGGTCCCCGACAAATGTTGCCACTTCACCATTACAAAAATATATGGTTTTATTCTTTCTCTCAATACGTGGAGTGCTGGGGAGCCATCGGTTACCGAATCCGAGCGCTAACTGCTGCACATCAGAAGATAAACGCGTCGAAGTAAGGGCCAATTCGAAAACGATCGGGTCCTGTAGCCCGCTGTTGATGGACGCAAGTAAAAAGCGGGCTTCCACATTTCCGGTTCTGGGGTTTACAGGACTAGAAAATGTCTGTAGGAAACTTGCCTGCGATTCTGTGTTTTTAGTGGTCATAGGGGTCTCTTAACTTTATGGCGATACTTATGGTGAGCGAAGCAAATATTCAAAAGCGAAACTATTATCGATAGGCACCTACATGTCCCTACATATATTTTTCTCCTGTGGTATTTGAAGCTTGTAAATACGCGGGATATAGAGCACCAGGTGATTTATTTTAATTATCTTGGTCATGAGGCAGCGCACAAAAATTTACGCCCCGTTTTTTTGAAATACTTATTAATAGGTGAGGTAGTCGGCTTGCTTAAATCTATCCAGCACCTATCTAGGGGCCTGCGCTCGCGTCACGATGAGGGGAGTGCCTAGTATTATGTCCAGTCAGTTCGTTAAACCCATCGTTTGAAGACGTTCAAAATTAGCAACGATCCGCATTTTGCCGATAAGGTCGTCGATGTAGTCGGGGTTTAACTGTATCGTGGTGTATTCACCAGCGTGGCCGAACTGAAAGCGGCTATTCGGCAATTTATTGAGACCCACAATGACCTTTCGGCTAAGCCCTTCAGCTAAAACTACCGTTTATAAGACCGTTTCTGTGGACACCAAGGAAGGCAATAAAACCCGAAAAGTAGAGTGATAAACTCGTTTCGCTTATCAAAGTCCGATAATCGGCAGCACCGGATGGGTAAAGCGAACTATAATCAGGGCTTACGTTGGTTTTTGGTTCCGTTGCTCCCTGAACCCCAGTGTTCCGGAGTTTGCAAACTGAATGGATACCGACCGTGGGCTACATGAGGGCTAAAGAAGCGCTCCGAGACATCAGTCATTATTTGATGCATTGGTATAACTGGATTCGACCGTACCAATTCAACGATGTGCTGGCCTTAGCTCAGGCCGAGAAAAAACTTAACGTCGTGTCCGGGATCAGTTGACCACTACATGCCATCCCTGCTGAGCCGCAGGGCAGCAATGAAAAACCATAGATGCAACAGACCTTGCCGGTCTTTCGCAGGATGAGGCTCTACACAAGAACTGTCTTAGCCTTGTTGCAGCACACTCCTGAGCTCCTTGATTGCATGAATGTTGCCCACGTTGAAACGCATAAATGGGTATGAGCATCGTTGGACCGGCTTGGTTTTGACCGGTGTGTTAATCACTTGGGTTCCGGCACGAAGCAGTGGGGCGTCACTCCAGTTGGTTATTGGCTTGCTCATACAAATTTCCTTTTCTGACAAATGGGGCAGCCATCGCTACCCACGTTGAAACAGGGACAGCGTATGCTCAAAGAGCGCCATTTCCTGCGTAGCAATGCCGGGGTAAGTCGGCACGAAGTTCTCGTCGAAGCACCAGGCTTCTTCAGTTTTTGTCGCCTGCCGAGGATGAATGATCAAGCTCAACGAAGCAGACAATGTCTCGGGTGGAATTTGCTTGTGAATCTCATACAGCGGTGCCATGTGCAAAATATGGCCCGGTGCAAGCTTCAAGGTGCGCTCCTCACCCAATGACGGTTTTATGCCGGCTCGCAACGGTGCACGATCAAGGATTGATCGCAAAATTGTGGTATAGCCATCACCGCTGTAACCCACCGCATAAATTTCAAAGTCGTGAGTATGGTTCACGTCATAAATAAAAGTTTCGCTTTCATCCTGTGAAATAATAGGTGACCAGAACGCAAGACGCACCGTAAACAAGTCATCGTAATGCAATAAAAATCCATAAGGCCCATAAAGACTGTCACTCGTACTAAATCCATCTCTTTGGAGGGTGCTATAAAGATACTCACTCAACAAAGTACGGTTGGTAGCCAGTTGTTTTAAATCCTCAATAATGAGTGTTTTGTCTAATAGCAAGTCATAGCTGGTTACACGTGTAATGAAAGTTTTAAGTTTCATGCCGCCTCACTGTATTGATCCAGCAAATTATCCAAACGACGGCTTTTCAGTTGGCGCAGCAGCGGTACGAAATGTAACGCGGCCTGCCGATCCTTCTGACATATCACCTGAAACGCCCGCCAAGCTACAGCTGGGTGATAGTGATAGATTAGCTCTTCGGCCACCTTGCCGACTCCTGGATCCTGCGCTGCTTCAAGCAGTTCAAGGCTGACGAGATAGCGCGCGGCACTCTCGTCTTGCGGGAACCAGGCAATTTTTCGTAAGGACTCACGATCAAACACACTGATGTCGGCACTTCGCGTCAGGCAGGTTGATACTGCCGATAAATGCTTGATGCTCCTTACTTGACGAATTATAGTCGAATAAGGTATAGCGACCATCAATCACCACTGGATTATTTTCACTGATGGTCACGCGATCTTTTATAGTCAGCTGCCCCTCTGAGAGGCTATATAGCTGAATCGTAAAAGATTGACTGTTAATGGCAAATAGAATGCTGCACCCGGGAACGGAGTAAAGCGCAGAGGATATTGAAGCAAGTGGTACCTTGATACTGATGTTGCCGAAGTCTGTGCAGTGTAGCGTCAGTGTATTTGTATGTAGGTTAACGATATTCAGAATCGCGGCTCGGCGTAAGTTTTCATCAATGGTTTTTTTTTGGCCATGCAATGCATCGATGAGTTTTTCAACTTCCCTTGTCATGTTCATATTTTGAATGACGGCTTTTATTTTTTCAGGATCAATTACTTTCGAAATAAGCTCGACAATCATAGTGCCACCAAATTACTGACTAGGCAAAACAATAACCCCGGCCAAAAATCAACACAACGTAATGACTATTACGATATGTGACTGACTGTTTTGAACCTGGGCGGCGGCTAGGGAAGGTCTGAAGTAGTCAGCGATTTTTGATGCCCTCTTTGGTAGAGGTTCAAAAAACACTGGTTTGGTCAGAAATCAGACCTTTCCTGTTCTTAACTCATCGTTCACCCTTGAACGACGCCTTTTCAAGGCGCTTTTCCCGGATTACAGGCGCACCTCTCCCACAACCAGCAGCCGTTTTCGCATCATCCACAGATTCGACAGGGCAAATAGCGTGGCCTGTTGCGCGGTATTTTTCATCAGGCCGCGAAAGCGCACTTTCGTATAGACAAACTGACGCTTGATTACCCGAAACGGATGTTCAACCTTGGCGCGTACTTGGGCTTTGGCGTATTCGATCTTGCGCCGCAGACGACCGATCAAGCTCTTTTTTCCATGCTTTTTATAGCTGCTTGGCCGGGCGGCAATCGACCAGATCATCTTGCGATCCTGATGCTCGGGACGTTTGTCCACGCCGGTGTAACCGGCGTCACCAGACACGTAAGTTTCCTCGCCGTGCAGCAACTGATCGACCTGCGTCACGTCCGCCACATTGGCCGCCGTGCCCACCAGGCTATGCACCAAGCCGGATTCAGCGTCGACGCCGATGTGCGCTTTCATACCAAAAAAGTACTGATTCCCTTTCTTGGTTTGGTGCATTTCGGGATCGCGTTTGCCGTCCTTGTTCTTGGTCGAACTCGGCGCGTGAAGGATCGTCGCATCGACCACCGTGCCATGACGCAACAGCAGGCCACGGTCGCCCAGATAGCCATTGATAACCTGCAAAATCCCGCCTGCCAACTCATGTTTTTCCAACAAGCGGCGGAAGTTGAGGATCGTGGTTTCATCGGGAGTCCGATCTAGGTGCAGCCCCGAAAACTGGCGCAGGATCGTGGTCTCGTACAATGCCTCTTCCATCGCCGGATCGCTGTAGCCGAACCAGTTCTGGATCAGATGGACCCGCAACATCGCCATCAGCGGATACGCCGGACGACCCCCTTCGCCCTTTGGATAATGCGGCTCGATCAAAGTAACCAAGCCCTTCCAGGGCACGACCTGATCCATCTCGATCAGGAAGCGCTCGCGGCGAGTCTGCTTACGTTTGCCGGCATATTCGGCGTCGGCGAAGGACATCTGTTTCATGGGGCTCAACCGTCGTGTTCGTGTCAGGCGAGTATTTCACCAGATCTGGAAGTCTTTTTCAGAGTTTCCTTAACGTCATTCTGCCCCCGCCTCAGGCCGGGAACCTCCAAGGACGAACAAGGGCGCTGCATGAGCGGTTATGTACCCAACCCGCCGAAAGGCTATAACTATAGCGGCGGCGAGCCTGTCGATACCCACGCCCAGCGTTGGGCGGAATACAAAGACCTGGCACCGGACCCGGAAGACAAGCCAGACACGATGGGCTGTGTGTTTGCCAAGAGCTGCAACCTTCCTGACGGTGTAATCAATCACAAGAACCCAGCCGGGTTTGTGCCCGTTGAGAAACTGGCCGACTACGGACTGTGGGCAGTACTGGCCACCGGGGCTGCAATTACCACCCAAGGCACCCCACTGCAACTGGTAGGCGGATCTGCTACTGGCAGTGCAATTGCTCAACGTCTTGATGGATCGCTGTCACTGGGCCTGTTGAAAGAATCAAGCGTTGTTACTGCTGGCTTTGCCACGGGCATCGTTGGGATGCTGATACCGAACACCAGCATTTCGCCCGACAGCGCCTTCTACACCAACGATCAATACGCAACGCTTGAAGCTGGCCGCACCCGTGTCCGTGTCAACGTAAAGACATTGCCGGATGGCTCCGTTGACGCTTACGGCTTCTACACGGGCGGTAAAACGGACTGGGAAAAGGTCCCTGTCATCAAGGGCGAGAAAGACGGTGAGAAATTTGTCGCTGACCTTGGCAACGGGATTGGGCTCACTTGGACACCAGCGGCAAGCCCTGACGGTGTGCTGGGTATTCCCGCACTGGAAGGCGCCCCACCGTTACCACCGGTGTGGGTGTATCCGCCGACTGCACAATCTGACACGGTGCTGGCGAACCCTGCGCATCCCCTGAGTTCCGAGATGCAATTATCTGGTTCCCTGACTCGGGCATTGAGCCAATCTATATTGTGCTCAGCACACAGCTGGAGAACAACAAGCAGCAGGGCAAGGCCTTCGAAGACAGGACTTATGGTAAGTACAGCGAGACTAAACCCGAAGTCGCCCGGGAAGTTACGGTTAAAACCGACAGTGGTGTTAAGACCCGGCTTGATATGATGGGCCGGGACACTGACGGAGAGATTTCATGCGTTGAATGCAAGTCATCTGATACCGCACCACTGACCAAGAATCAGAAAGCCGCCTTCCCTGAAATTGAGAAAACTGGTGCAACCGTTGTAGGCAAAGGGAAACCCGGCTTCCCCGGTGGCACCAGAATACCACCCACCAGAGTCGAAATCCTTCGACCTGATTCACCCCTCTGAGGGAGCAGACATGTCCATTGTAGAAACGAAAGTCGTCGATATTATTGCCGTACCAGAGTGGGAACCCAAAAACGTAATTCTGGTTATCAGCGACCACCTCAAATGGGGCGACAAGGCCCAACAGGGTGAACATCTGCTGTTGCTGCAAGAGAAAATCAATACCTACATTGCCTTCATCGAAAGCGGCGAGATATTGGAGAGTTACCCACCATCTAAAGGCAAGCTACCCATCATTCGCATTAACGGCCTGTACGAACTACCAGAACAAGCGGAGTTCTTCGTAGACCGCGTTACACAGACACTAAAGGAAGTGGGTATTGGGTTTGAGTTCGTACTCGATGCGAATGAAGACATTCGCAACATGTGACCGAGGGAACATTGCCAGTACCAGGCCCCGTTTTCTGGATGCGACAGAGTATGTGACCGGTCACTGCCATCGTGCAGGGTCCGCAGTTAGAAGAACGGTCGCCGTCTCGACCTGGATATAGATAGGGATTCGAACCCATTCAAGTAGTCAATAGGGCCGCTATAGACCGCTAAACACAAGCATTTGCACGTTCTCACATGGCATGCAACGGCCTATAGCGACCCCGCAAATGCCCTAAATATGCCCTAAGATAGTTTTCGTGGAGGTCCCCGTGAAGCTTGCACAAGAAATCCAAAGAGCTATTGAGATTGCAGAAACTCTCCATGGCCGCCGCATCAAGAGAGACCGAAGAGCCCAAACAGGTAGATCATAGGGGCTCCACAGGCAAACCGGAGAATCCTCATGAAGCTTATGCCAGTTGGGATCGACATCGCCAAATCTCTGTTTCAAGTGCACCACGTGAACATAGAAAACGAAGAGATTGTGAATAAGACACTCAAACGTACCGGGTTCCTCGCGTACTTTGCCAATCGGGCGCCATGCCTGATTGGTATGGAGGCATGCGGTGGTTCACAGCACTGGGCGCGCGAGTTGGTGAAGCAAGGACACCAAGTCAGGCTGATGCCGGCGCGCTTTGTCAAAGCGTTCAACATAGGTAACAAAAATGTTGATCTTGGGCGTTTCCTTATCGATTTTCTTGAGGAAAGCCAACCACTCCTGATGCCGGTGCTGGCGCTCAATGCTACTGATCAGTTTGCCCTGGAGATAATCCAGCGCAGCGAACAGCGTGACCGTGCCGTGACGAGTGTAATCATGGGATTTGGTTTGGATATGACCGATCCCCAGAGGCAGCCCAGGCTGTGTGCGTTCCAAGGCTTGCACCTGACTTTTTTCGTCGCAGCAGAGCACCAACGCCTTGTCTGGCGGGGCTAGGTACAGGCCGATGACATCCCAGGATTTTTCTTCGAACTGCGGATCGTTTGACAGTTTGACAGTTTGAAGGTACGTGTCAGATGAGGCTTCAAGTCATTGGCCGCCCAGAGTTTATGCACGGTGGTCGCTGATATGTCGCCGGCACGGGCCATGCTTCGGCAGCTCCAGCGGGGTTCGCCGATACGCGGTTGAGTGACCTGTTCGAGCACGCGGCGGATCGTGTCGGCAGGCAGAGGGGATTTGCGTCCTCGGCCAGGCTTGTCGAGCAGACCTTCCAATCTGAGCGCCTGAAAACGCTGGCACCAGTCGGTGACCGTAGGGCGAGAGAAACCAGTTAATCGTACGATTTCTTCTCGCGTTGATCCTTGCGCTGCTAACAAGATGACGCGGGCTCGACGACCATCCCGCTGACTGATAGTGGCGGAACGTACGCGACGGCTAAGTTCGGCAAATTATTCGGGGCTAAGCGTAATGTCCAGAGGGTGTATTGGCATCTGAAAATTACACTTCGCATGTCTCCAGCAATGTGCACAGGCCAAAAAAAACCCCGCGACCGAATGAGGCGCGGGGCAAAATTGGTTGGTTGCGGCCAACCAAAGGAGCTCTTTAAAAACTTACTTGCTGGCGACTGTCTCTGGTTGCCAGCCACCGCCAAGGGCTTTGTAAATCGCGACAATGCCGCGATAAAGATCGGTTTCCGCCGAGGCCTGGGTATCTTCGGCCGCCAGACGCTCACGTTGGGCATCCAGCAGGACGAGGAAGTCCACGGTGCCTTCGCGGTAGCGAATCTCGGCCAGGTCCGCGGCTGAACGGCTCGCTTCGCTTTGACGAATCAGTGAGATCAGCCGTTGCTGACGTTTTCCGTAGTCGCTGAACGCGTTTTCCGATTCTTCCAGCGCCAGCAGCACTTGCTGCTCGTAGGTCGCCAGCGCGCCTTCGGCATCGGCATCGGCGCCGCGCAGACGGGCTCGCACGCTGCCCAGATCGAACGCAGCCCAAGTAATGCTCGGGCCAAGCGCCCAGGCATTGGCCGCCGCAGAACCGATCTGCGAACCACGCCCTGCAGTAAAGCCAAGGAAGCCGCTGAGGCTGACCCGAGGGAACAAATCAGCCTTTGCGACGCCGATACGGGCGGTAGAGGAAGCCAGTTTGCGTTCGGCACTGAGGATGTCCGGGCGACGTTGCAGCAATTCACCCGGATCGCCGATCGGCAACGCCTTTGCGATCGCCGGCAAGTCTTTTGGACTCAGGTCGACGGAAAGTTTGTCCGGACGCTCACCCAGCAGGGTGGCGATACGGTTTTTCTGCCGAATCTGTTCGGCCTGCAACTGCGGCACGCTGGCTTCGACCGAGGCGAGGCGTGCATCGGCACGCTCCACGTCCAGTTGATCGCCGACGCCGGCATCACGCAGGCTTTCGGTGATCTTGCGCGACTCCTGCTGGTTGTTCAGGTTGGCCAGGGCAATCTTTTCGCGCAATTGCGCGCCGCGCAATTGGCCATAAGAATCCACCAGTTCGGCAATCATGGTGACTTGCAGTTGGTACAAATCGGCTTCGAGGGCCTGCTGTTCGGCATCGGCGGATTCCAGGTTGCGCTGGATACGCCCAAACAGGTCGATCTCCCACGCCATGTCCAGGCCGAGGTCGTAACGTTCGCTGTTGACCCGTTTGGTGGTCTGGCCCGGAATCTGACCCTTGCCCAAATCACTGCTGGCGCGGCTGGTGATGGTGGGCATGGCGTCATTGCTGACGTCATCGCGAATCGCCCGAGCCGCTTTCCAGCGGGCGAAGGCTACGCGCAAATCACGGTTGCCTTGCAGCGATTGAGTCACCAACTGGTTGAGGGTCGGGTCTTCGAACTGCTGCCACCAGATGCCTTCGAAACGCGAGCGGTCGAAGTTCTTCTGACCGGCAGCGCCATCGGTGGCGGTGGTGATGTTGGCCGGCTCAGTGGCTGGGGTCTTGTAGTCCGGGCCGACGGCACAGGCACTCAGGGCCAGTACCAGAAGGCTCGGCAGGAAGGCTTTCAGGCTCATTGTTGCGCCTCCAGTTTCAGGGCCTTGGCCGCTTTGCGCTTTTCACCGCGCTCCACAAAGTTACGAATCAATACGTAGAACACGGGCGTCAGCAACAGACCGAAGAAGGTCACCCCGAGCATCCCGGAGAACACCGCTACACCCATGGCGTGACGCATTTCGGCACCGGCACCGCTGGAGAAGACCAGAGGCACAACACCCATGATGAACGCGAAGGAGGTCATGAGGATCGGACGCAGGCGCAGACGGCAAGCTTCGAGCACCGCGGCGAGCGGGCTGAGGCCTTCATCCTGCTGTTTATCCTTGGCAAACTCGACGATCAGAATCGCGTTCTTACACGCAAGTCCCACCAGTACGATCAAGCCGATCTGGGTGAAGATGTTGTTGTCGCCTCCCGAAGCAATCACACCGGTGATGGCCGACAGCAGGGTCATCGGTACGATCAGGATCACCGCCAGTGGCAGGCTCCAGCTTTCGTATTGGGCCGCGAGCACCAGGAACGCCAGCAGTACGCAGAGCGGGAACACGAACAGCGCGGTGTTACCGGACAGAATCTGCTGGTAGGTCAGGTCGGTCCACTCGTAGGTCATGCCGTTTGGAAGTTCTTCCTTGAGCAGTTTCTCGATCGCTGTCTGAGCCTGGCCGGAGCTGTAGCCCGGGGCTGCCGCACCGTTGATTTCAGCGGTGATGAAGCCGTTGTAGTGCATCACGCGGTCCGGACCCGAGGTGTCGCTGACCTTGATGAAGGTCGCCAGCGGGATCATCTCGCCTTTGTTGTTACGCACTTTCAGCTGACCGATCTGATCCGGTTCCAGACGGAACTGCTGTTCAGCCTGGACGTTGACCTGGTAGGTGCGGCCGAAACGGTTGAAGTCGTTGGCATACAGCGAACCCAGGTAGATTTGCAGGGTGTCGAAGATGTCGCTGACGGCCACGCCATGGGTCTTGGCTTTTTCCCGGTCGATGGCGGCATCGACCTGTGGCACGTTCACGGTGTAGCTGGTGAACAGCGCAGCCAGTTCCGGCACGTTGTGGCTCTTGGTAATGATGTTCATGGTTTCTTTGTACAGCTCGTCGTAGCCCAGGTTGCCCCGGTCTTCGATTTGCAGGCGGAAACCACCAATGGTGCCCAGACCTCGTACCGGCGGTGGTGGGAAGATCGCCATGTACGCTTCCTGAATGTTCGCGTACTGGCCGTTCAGGGCCCCGGCGATTGCACCGGCGGACATGCTCGGGTCTTTACGCTCGTCGAACGGTTTCAGGGTCACGAACACGATGCCGGCGCTCGTGCTGTTGGTGAAGCCGTTGATCGACTGGCCGGGGAACGCTACGGCGCTTTCCACGCCAGGCTGTTTCAGGGCGAGGTCGGACATGCGTTTGATCACGTCTTCGGTACGGTCCAGGCTCGAGGCATCCGGCAGCTGTGCGAAGGCCACCAGGTATTGCTTGTCCTGGCCGGGTACGAAACCGGTCGGGGTGTTGGCGAAACCGAAGTAGGTCAACACCATCAGGCCAGCGTACACCAGCAGGGCGATACCGCTGCTGCGGATAACCCGGCCGACGGTGCCGACGTAGCCATGACTGGCCTTGTCAAAGAACCGGTTGAACGGACGGAACAACCAGCCACCGAAGATTTTGTCCAGTACCTTGGAGAAGCGGTCCTTCGGTGCGTCGTGGCTCTTGAGCAACACCGCGGCCAGCGCTGGCGACAGGGTCAGCGAGTTGAAGGCCGAGATCACGGTCGAGATCGCGATGGTCAGGGCGAACTGTTTGTAGAACTGCCCGGTCAACCCGGAGATGAACGCCGCCGGGATGAACACCGCACACAGCACCAGTGCCGTGGCGATGATCGGGCCGGTCACTTCACGCATGGCCCGCTTGGTGGCTTCGACTGGCTTCAGTCCCAGTCCGATGTTTCGCTCGACGTTCTCCACCACCACGATGGCGTCGTCCACCACGATACCGATGGCCAGTACCAATCCGAACAGTGACAGGGCGTTCAGCGAGAAGCCAAACAGGTGCATCACAGCAAACGTACCGATTAACGAAACCGGCACCGCCACCAACGGAATGATCGAGGCACGCCAGGTTTGCAGGAACAGGATCACTACCAGCACAACCAGGATTAGTGCTTCGAAGAGGGTATGAACCACCGCCTCGATGGAGCCGCGTACGAAGATCGTCGGGTCATAGACGATGCTGAAGTCCATGCCTTCCGGGAAGCTCTTCTTCAGTTCGGCCATCTTGTCGCGAACTTCGTTGGAGATCTGGATTGCGTTGGAGCCCGGACGCTGGAAGATCCGGATCGCCACCGCCGGTTGATTGTTCAGCAACGAACGCAGGGCGTACTGGCTGGAACCCAGCTCAATGCGAGCAATGTCTTTCAGGCGCGTGATTTCACCGTTGTCGCCGGAGCGAACGATGATGTTCTCGAACTCTTCTTCGGAAACCAGGCGACCTTGGGTGTTGACCGACAGTTGGAACGCCGTGGCATTCGGCGCAGGGGGCGCACCCAGCGCACCGGCAGCGACTTGACGGTTCTGTTCACGAATCGCCGTCACCACGTCGGTGGCGGTCAGGTTGCGCGAAGCGGTCTTGTTCGGGTCGAGCCAGACCCGCAGCGAGTAGTCGCCCATACCGACCAGCTGCACGTCACCCACGCCACCCAGACGCGCCAGCTCATCCTTGATATTAAGCAAGGCGTAGTTGGACAGGTAGAGCATGTCGTAGCGTTTGTCCGGCGAGGTCAAGTGCACCACCATGGTCAGGTCCGGAGAGGCCTTGTCCACGGTGACACCGATGCGCGTCACTTCCTCGGGAAGTTTGGGCTCGGTCCGGGTCACGCGGTTCTGAACCTGTACTTGCGCGTTGTCCAGGTCAGTGCCCAAAGCGAAGGTGATGGTCAGGGTGATCTTGCCGTCAGCGGTGGACTGCGAGGACATGTACAGCATGTTCTCGACGCCGGTGATGGCTTGCTCCAAAGGAGCGGCCACGGTTTCACCGATGACTTTAGGGTTGGCGCCCGGGAAGTTGGCACGGACCACAACGGTCGGCGGCACGACTTCCGGGTATTCGCTGATCGGCAACTGGAACAGCGAGATGGCGCCGGCGATCAGGATCAGCAGCGACAGTACCGCTGCAAAAATCGGCCGTGAAATGAAGAATTGGGAAAAGTTCATCGAAGTTGTCGTCCCTTAACCGCGTGGAGTCGCAGCAGCCAGTTTCACAACCGTACCCGGCGCAACCTTGGCAGGTGCGACTTGGGGCAGGTTGCTGGCTTCCAACGTTTGTCGTTGTTGAGCCAGAGCGGCGAGGGTTTCCTTGGTGGCCATGGGGATCACTTCAGGGGTGACCGGCGAGCCAGGACGCACCCGTTGCAGGCCCTTGACGATGACGGTGTCGTCCTTGTTCAGGCCGCTGCGCACGATGCGCAAGCCTTCGATCTTCGGACCCAATTCGACTGAGCGGTAGGCGGTCTTGTTGTCGCCATCCATCACCAGTACGAACTTTTTACCCAGGTCGGTACCGACTGCTTCGTCGTTGATCAGCACCGCGGAGTAGGTGCCGCTGCCCACCAGTTTCAGACGTGCGTAAAGACCCGGGGTGTAGGCGCCGTCACTGTTGTCGAACACCGCGCGACCGCGAATGGTGCCGGTCTTCGGGTTGACCTGGTTGTCGACAAAGTTCATCACGCCCTGATGCGGGTTGCCGTCTTCATTGGACAGGCCGAGGTACACCGGCGTCGTGGCGCCGCGTTTGCCCTGGCGAGCGAGTTGGGTGTATTTGAGGAAGACACGCTCGTCGGCGTCGAAGTAGGCGTAGACCTTGTCAGTGGAGACGACGCTGGTGAGCGCAGTGGTATCGGCGGTCACCAGGTTGCCGGCGGTGATTTCCGCACGGCTGACGCGACCGCTGATTGGCGAAGTAACGCGGGTGAAGCTCAGGTTCAATTTGGCCAGATCCAGTTGCGCCTGGAGGGCACCGACGGCAGCGCGAGCTTCCTGGGAGGTACTGGTGCGCGAATCGGCCAGCTCGGCGGAGATCGCGTTGCTGGTACGCAGGCGTTCACCACGCTGGGCTTCATTTTCGCTTCGGGTGGCATTGGCGCGGGACTGGGCGACCAGCGCTTCGAGGCGGCGGACCTCAGCCTGGAATGGGCGAGGGTCGATCTGGAACAGCAAGTCGCCTTTCTTGACCAGTGCGCCTTCAGAGAAAGCCACTTCATCGATCTGGCCGGAGACCCGTGGACGAATTTCTACGGTTTCCGGCGCTTCGAGGCGCCCGGTGAATTCGTCCCACTCGTTGACCGGTTGCTCCAGCACCTTGGCCACGCTCACCTTGGCTGCGGGCATGGCGGCGGGAGTCTCTGGAGCCTTGCCGCAAGCGCTCATCACCAGTACGGCCAACATGGCCAACGGGAAGTGCAAATGTTTGAGTGACTGTTTCATGGAATCATCCGCCAATGTATATGCGCAAGTGGGCACTCATCATCGAAAGTCCGTCAACGGGACAAGTGTATTCCGTGGTAATTGCGACGGAACTCGACCTACTGAAAGAACTATTGTTAGGCATCGTATTTTTCTTGAGTAAAAGTGTATTGGTTCTTTGCGAACTGCAACGTGAGCGCTAGTGGCAGCCATAAGCATGCCCATAAGCGGCGGATCAATGGAGTTAAATACCGCTCATTAAAAACCAACAAACATGCGAACAAGGCTCAAAGGCCGCACTACATGGTGGGAAGACCTCGGCGGCGGTTAATGGCAAAGGCGCCACCCTGGCCGTGTTCGGTCTCAAAGGCACTGACGGCAAGAGTGTGCTGCCCGTGTGGTACCACAACGGCCAGGTCGTGATCGCTTCGGCGGCGCTGCAAAACAAGCAATTTCTGGGATTTGAAGCGGATGGCGCCGCCGCACGGCTCTTCGAGCCTGAGAGCGGTAACGCGCGATTAATGTCAATGCATAGCTGGTTAATAGTGCGGTAACGGTGTCGAAAATGATGAGGCCGACGATTGCCAGCAGCAAAACCGGCCGTCTACGCCAGCCTCTCGTTACGGCGGCCAGCGGGATAGCAGTCAGAAGTGCGCCAAGGGCGAAGACGGTCATGAGTTGCCCCGCCATGGCATCGGATACGCGTAACCCCTCACTTATCTGCGGTAGCAGGCCGGCCGGCAGGATTTCGGTCACCATCGCCACGAAGCCGGTCATTGCCAGAGCTAGCAAACCCGCATGGGGAAGCGCTTCGGCTGTAGGAGCGCAAATGATGCCCGGCACTGACGATGAAACCGTGTTATTCATTGTTGAGCGCTCACATATATCCGTATCGATTGGTATAAATATAGTGGTGTTCGTCCCAGCTAGTCAATCACTTCGGTATCGATTAATATTTTAATTTCCTGTCTTAGAAAGAAACATCCATGGCAAAAATGGGTCGCCCCCGCAGCTTCGATCGAGATGAAGCGATCAATCAAGCCATGCTTCTTTTTTGGGAACACGGCTACGAATCCACCACGCTCGCCCTGCTTAAGAAGGGTATGGGGGGAATCTCCGCACCGAGCTTTTACGCGGCCTTCGGATCGAAGGAGGTGTTGTTCCAAGAAGTGGTAGGGCGTTATATCGAGATGTACGGGCAGGTAGTTGTCGGCCTTTGGGATGAATCGTTGCCACCGAAAGATGCCATCGAGCAATCTTTGCGGCGTTCGGCAAAGATGCAGACAGACCGCAGCCACCCTCAAGGTTGCATGCTGGTGCTTTCAGCCAGCACCTGTTCGCCAGAAAATATACATATCCAAAAAGCGCTGGCTAAGGAGCGTTCCGCGACACGAGCGGGCCTGAACGCTTGTGTGCAGCGCGCCATCACAGAGGGAGAGTTGGCAGGCATCACTGATCCGACCTCGCTTGGCGCAGTGTTCTATACCTTCCTTATCGGAATATCCATGCAGGCTCGGGATGGTGTGCCGCTTTCCCGGCTGAATACGGCCATCAGCCAAGTTATGCGTGTGTGGGATAGCTGCGCGCCGGATGCTGGTGACGCCGTGTGTTAATAGTGACTCACCGATTGCCGGGCCCAGGCTCCGGTGATGCCGGGTCAGGGTAAGCTTGTGCCACCGCTGCCATTGATTACCCTGGTCGCCGCTTGATCATCGTCTTCTAGGTTGAACAAGCCCCATCGCCTCATCACCTGGGGTTATGAATACTCCCTGTTGGATCAATTTAAACACTTCGACCTAATTTCACCGCGAGTAGCGCCGGGTGGCAACCGGCCGGTCAACATACCTTCCTGATCCCAGCACTCAGGGCGATGGTGCGTAAGCGTCCGCCCAACTCACCTTGCGTAAGTCAGGAAGGCTTCCACTGATGCGGAAGCAGTTGGTCGATATCGCTCACCCGCTGCGTTGGCAGCCGCGTCAGGACATCTTTCAAATAGGCATACGGATCATGCCCATTCATCCGTGCTGACTGGATTAAACTCATGATCGCCGCTGCCCTTTTACCGCTGCGTAGCGACCCGGCAAACAACCAGTTGGAGCGGCCGAGTGCCCACGGCCGGATCTGGTTTTCCACTGGATTATTATCTATAGGCACAGCGCCATCCTCGAGATATCGAGTCAGTGCCGTCCAACGCTTAAGGCTGTTATCCAGAGCTTTGGCGATAGCCGATCCTTCGGGCACAAGATCGTGCTGGGCCAACATCCAGGTGTGTAGTGTTTTGATAAGGGGAGACGCTTTTTCCTGGCGTAGTCGCCAGCGATCCTCATCACTCATCTCCCTCGCTTGCCGTTCAACTTCGTACAACCCACCAATTGAGTGCAGCGCCTGCTCAGCCAGTTGGCTTTTGTTAGTCGCGTGCAGATCGAAAAACTTGCGACGGGCGTGGGCCATGCAGCCGATTTCAGTGACGCCTTGCTGAAAGCTGGCTTTATAACCACCAAAGTCGTCACATACCAGCTTGCCATTCCACAGCCCAAGGAAGTTGCGTGCATGTTCGCCCGCACGGCTTGGGCTGAAGTCATAGACCACTGCCTTAAGAGCCGAGAACGGTGTGGTGCAGTAAGCCCAGACATAAGCGCGGTGAGTTTTCTTCTCTCCGGGCGCAAGCATCTGCACCGGCGTTTCGTCGGCATGGACGACTCGTTGAGCCAAAACAGCTTCTCGTAAGGCCTCTACCAATGGCTGAAGTTGTACACCGGTCTGTCCCACCCATTGCGCCAGCGTTGAGCGGGCGATAGCCAGGCCAGCGCGGCCAAAGATTTTCTCTTGCCGATACAGCGGCAAATGGTCGGCGAATTTGGCCACCATCACATGAGCCAGCAGGCCGGCAGTCGGGATACCTTTATCGATCACCTGGGCCGGCACCGGTGCCTGAATCAGTGTTTCGCACTGACGGCAGGCCCATTTTCCACGCACATGCTGCTCGACGGTGAATACGCCCGGTGTGTAATCCAGCTTCTCGCTGACATCTTCACCGATGCGCTGAAGTTGGCAGCCGCAGGCACACTGAGTGTTTTCCGGCTCATGTCGGATCACGGTGCGTGGAAACTGCGCTGGCAGCGCCCCCCGCTTGGGTTGCTGGCGCTTCTCTTCTGGAGCCGGAGTCGGCCGCAGAGCCTTCAGTTCGGCGTCGATAGCCTCAAGATCGGTGTTGAGCAGGTCGTCGAGCAAGTTGCCTTGCTCTGGGCTGATCTGCTCGCTGCGCTTGCGGCTGCGGCTGCGGCTGCGGCTGCGGCTGGGATGCGGGCGCTAGTTTCATCCGAACGAAAGCGGGCAATGTTGGCGCCTGAAGATCACGATAAGCAGGTATCCACTTTCGAACCAGGTTGGCGTTGACGCCATGGCGGCGGGCTACGCTGGCCATCGACACGCCCGGTTGCAGACATTCCTGGACGATCTGGGCTTTTAAGGGTTTGGGATAAGAAGTTCTTTGGCGCATGGCAATCCTGAAGATAAGGGCGATGTTGTCCACGTATTTTTAAGTGGACAACATCGCTCTTATCGCTGGGATCGGGTAGGTGACTTCGGCGGACGCTTACACTCATTTGGCGCAACTGGGCTAAAAAGGCGTTGAAGGAATTACCGAAGGCCAGGAATAGTGGGGCAGTACGGTCCCTTTGATCCACGGCATCGAACGGCGCACGATAAGGCTTGGGGAGTGAAATTTTCTTGGGTCGTGCGGTTATCTGGCGTGGCTTTGCCAACATCTAGGCAGTTACAGTCAGATCAAGTGGCGCAGAATCTGTAACAAATCGCCGCTATCGTGCTTGATGAGCCGTATAGAGTGTTCACTCTGGAGAACAGGCGCCGTGGGAGCATTCTGAATATCACTGAGCACCTTTGTCTCCCTTACTTGCCACGACTCCGCGACAATGCTCATGCAGGAAGGCGGCTTGTTTAGTGTGCTCGGCTTGTCGTGCTGCTCCACGCATCTTTTCCACCGCGCTCACCCATTTTCATCACGTTCAGAAAAGTCCTACAGCCAGTTATAGGGCTGGTAGTTACCCTGTTCCTGTCCATCAAATCGAGCGTGCGGCGCAGGCCTGTGAACAACGTTCGATCTATGCCAGCGCTGCCCCAAAAAAACCAATCCCAGCGGCCATCAAGAGAGCATCCATGCTTGCCTGTATCCGTCATACCTCCTTGTATGTACCGCTCTTGAGCCTTGTAGGGCGGTTCCTTTTACGGCGCTCACTCGGCGAGGCTTTCATGATTGCGGGTGAGAAATAATTTCCAAGCCGGTCCAGAGTTTTTATAGAAACTGAGTTTTTGATCGCGTTTTAACATGGACCTGTTACTACACAAGGGAGCTGTTTATGCTTGGGTCATTTCAAAATGAAGTGCCAAAAGCACGGATCAATATCAAACTTGGCCTTCACATCGGAGGCGGTCAAAAAAAAGTTGAGCTGCCCCTTCAATCGATGGTGATGGGCGATTACAGTAACGGTCAAGAACAGCGACCCTTATCTGAGCGTGAAAAATTTAATATCAATAACGCCGATGAGCAACGCGAGGAGGTGCGCGTGGCACTGGCTAGCCAGGTGCCTGCCTTTGGCAAGCCCCCGGGTTTTCCTGTGGTGGCAGCAGCAGGTCGTTCTCACCGAGGCCGTCGCGCCGTGTGGCCATGGTGGCTGCTAGGTGGTGGACTACTTGCCAGTTTGTGGTGGTGCCCGGATTTCTACCTGCGTCTATTCGTTCACCAAGTACTGCCATAAGGTGCACACATGCGTTCCTTCCCAAAATGTCTGCTGTGGCTGTTATTGGGTGTGTTGGCGGCGGTACTCGTGTGGGGCTTTTTTCTCCTCACCTTGCAAAGCCGTCTCCTGTTGTCAGGCATAATCGTGCTGATGGAGATCGGCGGCTACGCGTATTTAGTCCGGCAATCCCGTTCTGTGGTCGGGCAGTTGGCGACCGGCCGAGCGCCAGTGTTGGCGCCGGAGGGTTTTACCGGCGTATTAATCCTCGTTTGCGGTGACACCGCGCAACTGGCTAAGGGCAACGCCACGGGTGCTGTTGTGCAGCTATCTGAACGCGAGTGGCACGCCGCCGGTCTGGTTTACTCATGTCGCGGGCGATCCAGGCGTGATGGTTCGTGATTGTGAGGGGCGTTGTGCGAGCTCGGTGCTCTGGGGCCTACACTGTGAACCGGGCTTTGAGTCGCCGCGCACAGCTCAGATCGCCTCGCTGGATGTCTTCATGCCTAGGCTGAACCAGGTAGTGATCGCTAAGCTGAGCGACACTCAGGCTGGCTTACCTGCGCCGATGGCGGTGAATTTCTCCACGCTCAAAGGCGTTCCCGACAATCTTTGGCAGTCTGTTGTCAGCGGGAGAACCACCCTGTCGCCCCCGATCAGCAGCACCAGCGTTGCATTACCTTTTCCCGACTGCCTCTTAATGCTACTGCCAGGGCGGCAAACCTGCACGCCGGCGCAGCGTTTTTGCGGTGCTGTGGCCGGCATCGTTTCGATGTTTCTGGCTGTCGCCCTGCTGTTCAGCTCAGCCAATAATTGTCAACTCGTTGAGGGCGTGGTAAAGGGCTTGGCGCTTTACCATCATCTGGATGACCAGCCAGCCGAGCCCAAAGTCCACGCCCAACAACAGCTGCGCAGCGATCAGCAGCAACTGGTGCGTTATCAGCGTGAAAGCGTGCCGCTCACTATGGGCTTAGGGTTGTATCAAGGGGCGAGGCTTCAGCTGCCCGTCGAGCGAGCGCTCAGTGATTGGTCGCCTCCTGTTAAGCCGGTAGTGCATACGGTACGTCTGGACAGTCTCTCGTTATTTGATGTGGGCAAAGCGCAGCTCAAACCCGATTCAACCAAAGTGCTGGTGACGGCGCTGATCAACATTAAGGCCAAGCCCGGTTGGTTGATTGTGGTCGCGGGTCATACCGACATCACCGGCAACGCCCAGGACAACCAGACGCTATCGCTCAAGCGCGCCGAAGCACTGCGCGATTGGATGCTTGCCACCAGCGACGTGTCGCCCACCTGCTTCGCCGTCCAAGGCTATGGTGCGACCCGCCCACTCGCAAGCAACGAAACCCCTGAGGGACGCGCGGCCAATCGCCGGGTTGAAATCAGACTGGTGCCGCAGGCCGATGCCTGCCAGGCCCGCGGCGCTCAGACGACCGAAACGGATTCACCCTTTGAAGGCGAAGCCCTCATTCACAACACCCGGTTCGCCTTTTGAGCGATAAAGCCTTTATCCCACGCATGGAGAGATAACATATGACAATTCCAATATGCCTATGGCTGAATGACAGCAACGGTGCCGACATTAAAGGCTTCCGGACGTACAAAGTCGTAAAGGCAATATTGAGGTCGTGGCGCAAGATCACACACTGTACATCCCGCCTACAGCAAACACCGGCAGGCTCGCCGGTATGTGCATCCGCCGCGATCACTCTAGCCAACGTAGTCTCGGTACCGGCACGCATATCCATGGGCTCGGTGGCGAGCCAGATGGCGTCGACGTGGATCACTGGATAACTCACGGATCGCCCTGTTCAGCGCTGCGGGATTGTTTGCCGCGGAACCGGGGTCTCATCGGTCCTGCAATGCCGATAAACCTGTGGGAGCGGGCTTGTTCGCGAATGCGGTGTGTCGGACGACATCAATTGTGAATGACACACCGCATTCGCGAGCAAGCCATCTGCTGGCGTGCGAGGCACTTTAGCCGATATTAAGCGTCAGCCAGACCAGAGCGCGCGTTCAAAGTCGTTGCTCGACGCCCGGTCAGACGAGCGTTCTGAAGTGCAACAACAAGCGAGCCTTAACTGACCGGCCTACAACCTGAAAGAATGCGCCGAGCCAGAGAGGCGCCGGTGTCTCGGGCCGAGTCCTAAGTGAAGTCCTGCAAGCTGCGCTGGATAGTTCGCTCTAGATGTCACCGCAAAAGCACGTGCCCAGCAGATTGACTCGGTGAGTGGCCGTGACAGTGAAATCCAGGCTTTCAGAGCGCTAGTTGCGCAGTGATGGCCCTCACATCGCGATGATGTGCGGCGATAACCCTAAAGGTCCCTGCTCGTTAGCTACTCAAATGATGCTCTCGGGTGGTGAGTCGCCCCCGTCGGACGGACCGCAAAAGGCCGGCGCATCGGCGAGAAATGTTGCCGCCTCGGTCTGCGACAATCCCCGGAGTACGATTATGCGGAACAGCCACACGCCCAGACGCGTGACACTGCCGGCCAGTTGAAAGCCAGTCGCGCTCAGATGCGAGCATGTCCCCAGCCAAGATCGCGGAGGTCAGGTGCAAGACCTTCAGCCGCAAGGCGGTGCCGATACGCTCACCCAGTTCCGCGCAAGTCGGGGGCAGGGCGCGCAGGGTTTCCAGTTGCAAGCGATAGATGTTCGTGTCAGGTAGCGGTATGAAGGCTTCTTTCGGAGGGCAGTCAGTGTATCAAACCGGTGAGATGCGTTCTGATGGACCAGGTCTTGGACGAGTGCTCCCCTGATTTAACTAATAGGGTATTCGAGGGCTATCGGCCTCGACAACAGCTCGATACTTCCGATCAGTGAAAGTGTAATTGGCCGGTTTCCCATACCGTCTCCCGTCTTTCGCGCGTTCAATTATTTTCAGAACTTTCCTACATTTCATTGTGCGGTGAGTTGTTAGCCTGAGAAGAGCTGACGCTCTTTGGCCGACAGTGTAGTGGTCTAATGAAACTGGACACCCATTTAGGGAAGGTCTGAAGTAGTCAGCGATTTTTGATGCCCTCTTTGGTAGAGGTTCAAAAAACACTGGTTTGGTCAGAAATCAGACCTTTCCTGTTCTTAACTCATCGTTTCACCCTTGAACGACGCCTTTTCAAGGCGCTTTTCCCGGATTACAGGCGCACCTCTCCCACAACCAGCAGCCGTTTTCGCATCATCCACAGATTCGACAGGGCAAATAGCGTGGCCTGTTGCGCGGTATTTTTCATCAGGCCGCGAAAGCGCACTTTCGTATAACCAAATTGGCGCTTGATCACGCGAAACGGGTGCTCAACCTTGGCCCGCACCTGCGCTTTCGCGTATTCGATCTTGCGCCGCAGACGACCGATCAAGCTCTTTTTTCCATGCTTTTTATAGCTGCTTGGCCGGGCGGCAATCGACCAGATCATCTTGCGATCCTGATGCTCGGGACGTTTGTCCACGCCGGTGTAACCGGCGTCACCAGACACGTAAGTTTCCTCGCCGTGCAGCAACTGATCGACCTGCGTCACGTCCGCCACATTGGCCGCCGTGCCCACCAGGCTATGCACCAAGCCGGATTCAGCGTCGACGCCGATGTGCGCTTTCATACCAAAAAAGTACTGATTCCCTTTCTTGGTTTGGTGCATTTCGGGATCGCGTTTGCCGTCCTTGTTCTTGGTCGAACTCGGCGCGTGAAGGATCGTCGCATCGACCACCGTGCCATGACGCAACAGCAGGCCACGGTCGCCCAGATAGCCATTGATAACCTGCAAAATCCCGCCTGCCAACTCATGTTTTTCCAACAAGCGGCGGAAGTTGAGGATCGTGGTTTCATCGGGAATCCGATCTAGGTGCAGCCCCGAAAACTGGCGCAGGATCGTGGTCTCGTACAATGCCTCTTCCATCGCCGGATCGCTGTAGCCGAACCAGTTCTGGATCAGATGGACCCGCAACATCGCCATCAGCGGATACGCCGGACGACCCCCTTCGCCCTTTGGATAATGCGGCTCGATCAAAGTAACCAAGCCCTTCCAGGGCACGACCTGATCCATCTCGATCAGGAAGCGCTCGCGGCGAGTCTGCTTACGTTTGCCGGCATATTCGGCGTCGGCGAAGGACATCTGTTTCATGGGGCTCAACCGTCGTGTTCGTGTCAGGCGAGTATTTCACCAGATCTGGAAGTCTTTTTCAGAGTTTCCTTAGCGACCCACAAGTTATCAGTAGTAAAACAATGAGCAAACCTACGTACGTAGACGAATACCAAGCTATTACTGAGGTGCTGAACAAGTACATTGAGGGCTGCAGACAGGCCAAGAGCAGTATCATGAAGCCCGCGTTCAACGAACACGCAACGATGTACAGCGTCGGCGCCGATGACAAGTTGTCCGGGGGCGCGATTCCAATCCTGTTCGATGGGATCGACAAGGATTTCCGCCTATCTCCTCACGCAAAGGCTGCTATTACCCGCATAGAGATAGTCGGTACTGCCGCAAGTGCTCGCATCGACGCCAACGATATGTCAGGCGTCTCCTTCACTGACTTCATTCATCTGCTGAAAGTCGAAGGCAAGTGGACTGTGGTTAGCAAGATTTTCCAATCGCATGTAGCGCCCTAATTACTTGAGCCTTCCGGCGGCTTTATGTTCGACTAGAGATTCTTCGCTGAACCCCTTTGATCACAGCTATCGACTTCAGTTAGTGGAGTCGGTATTCAATCGCCGGATGACCCAGTCCCTTTCTTGATCTTACGAAATTTTGATTACTACCTTGCCAATGGCGCCCCTGGCCAAGTGCTCATACGCTTGACGTGCCTCATCAAATGGATAGACGTGGTCGATTACTGGGCGAATCTTGTGCTCATTCAAGAATTCGTTCATGCGATCAAATGAGGAGCGAGAAGCAACGCCGTGAATACAGCCGCCTGTTTGGTATGCCGCCTCAAAGGGATATATAGCGCAAGCGTTTGCAATAGCGGTACATTTCGATAGCGTCGAGTCTTGGCTTATTAAGTGAGTTTTGTTTGAGTACAAGAAAGGGCCCCTCAACAGACTGTGTGAAAATGGGCTGAAGGCCCGCCCAACAAACGCCCCCGACTTTTTCAGGGTGTTGTTTTCTGCGAAAGACAGACGAAAAATGGTCTTTCAGCCCAGTAATGCCATCAGTTGGCGGGCTCGAATACGCTAATCGCTCGCTTGAAAATTTAAACACTCACCACCAACCGCCTATGCTGACTGTACTTGCATTGTGGGTAACGTCATCGCGGACGAAGTGCCCGAGACTCCCTAATCTTAGTGGTTCAGACCGCTGCAGCTGAAGCCTTGGTAGATGTCGATCAGCACGTTTCTTGTCATTAAGCTTCTCCACATACGTGGGTTTTAAGTAGCCTATCGGGATTGAGCATCAGCGCTTATTGCTTAAGATAGAAAGATTCAACGCCGCTGCGATATAACGCCACACAAGGTAAGGAAATAAGATCAAGCCAGTGATCACGTCAAACTGCGATGCCATCACCACCATCGCAGCGGCCACAACCCAGAGTAGCTTCAGGATTGGACTGGCCCCTATCAAACCGGACACCTGCACCCCGTTAAATTGATGCCGCTGCCAAACGCCTAAACTCCCGTGGTGAACGGTATTTCAGCGCGCTGTGCGGATGCTCCTCGTTGTAATGCTCAAAGGCAATTGTCAGGTTTCGCAAGGCTGTTTCCCGGTCAGGTTTGGGCATGTGGGCGACGTAGTCGCGCTTCATCGTTTTGACGAAGCTCTCGGCCACTCCATTGCTTTGCGGGCTGCGCACCGGTGTCGTCACCGGCTGCAAGCCAATCTGTCGGGCAAACTGGCGTGTCTGCTCAGCGATGTAGGCCGAGCCGTTATCGCTCAGCCATTGCACCGGGGTGGCAGGTGGTTCTTCACCGAAGCGTGTTTCCACCGCTTCCAGCATCAGATCGCGGATATCGTCGCCGCTGTACCCGGTCGGGCTGGCCACCCAACCGATGGCTTCACGATCGCAACAGTCCAGGGCAAAGGTCACGCTCAGCTTGGCGTTATCATCACAGCGAAACTCAAACCCGTCCGAGCACCACCGCGTATCGCTGGTGGCCACGGCAATTCGGCCTTCGTGACGGCGTGCCACACCCGGTTGTTTAACCCGTCGCTCCAGCAGCAACTGATGATCGCGCATGACGCGATAAACCCGCTTGACGTTGATCGGCGCCTGACTCTACTTTTCACGCCGACGACGCAGCAACCCCCACACACGGCGGTAGCCATAGCTGGGCAGCTCACTCACTTCAGCCTGAATTTCTTCGACCCGTGCGGCATCGTCCAGCGCAGGGCGACGCCGCTCGGGCCGTGCCGCAGGGTTGAGTCGAACCGTTAACTGCGAGCGCGCTACACCGAGACTTTCACTGATCAGCTTCACTGGTCGTCCCCCGGCAACAAGGGTGAGTGCGCAATCCATTTTCGCGACCGAGCAATCTCCACAGCTTCCTGGAGGATCTCGACCTGCATGGTTTTCTTGCCGAGCATGCGCTGTAGCTCCCTGATCTGCTTGAGCGCATCGGTCAGCTCGGAAGCAGGCACCACGCTCTCGCCAGCACTGACGGCCGAGAGACTGCCGCTCTGATAGAGCTTGCGCCACTGAAACAGCTGGTTGGCATTAACGCCATTCTGCCGAGCCACCACCGAGACGCTTTGCCCCGGTTGCAGGCTCTCGCGAACCATGGCCAGTTTTTGCTCCGGGCTCCAGCGGCGACGCCGCTCCTGACCCAAAAGCTCCCCACCCTTATCGTTTCTATTAGTCATATACACAGTCGTTTGCCTATCCCTTATGTTAAGGGGGAAACGGTGTCCTGTCTTTCAGGGGGCTCGTCCATTGGGTTGAAACGCCCATCTAGAGCGGGCGCCCAAAGGATCTGGAGTGAAATCAAGCTAGGCTGCAGCAAGCCTAACGATTGCCAGGAGAAAGTTTCTCGATCGACCGATCGAACCCGCGGGCAATAGCGCCCACTGCGGCTGGGCGCCACCCTGTGCTCCCCTACTCCAGTCGTAAAACGCGGAGTTTTTAAGAAGCGCATCCCTACTCTGCGGCCCATAATGCGAACACTCTGTCATGGGTCCGTTCGAACAGCAGTGGTTTCACGGTGAGGTGCGACTGTTTTAGCGTCAGTCAGTACCTGCCACGCGGCGAGCGCGCTGACGGCTATTTCCTCGAGTTTATGACGGTTCGCGCTATCGCGCGCCTGTATCGACATACCTTGTTGAACCGTTATGTAAAAACGCGCTATCACCTCCAGGTTAACTCCTTCGTCAATCTCACCACTGGGCATCCCTTGCGCCAGCTTTTCGGCAAGTATTTCGACGTTATGCGCCCTTATGGCTAATACCTCGGCCCCGACAGCCGCGCTGGACTCAGTTAAGTGCAAGGCTGACAGGGTAATGAAGCAGCCACTTGGCTTGTCGATCCGGCTGAATTCGCGTGCTGAAGACATCAAAAATGCCTCAACAGCACCATACGCAGTGGGCGCTACAAGTGTCTCCTGCCAAATGGCGGCTCCATCCGTAGCGCAGTAAAGATCCACTGCATCCCTGAAGAGACCCTCCTTCGAACCAAACGCAGCGTACAAGCTGGGCGAGCTGATTCCCATTCTTGCGGTTAATTCCGCCATCGAAGCGCCTTCGTAACCCTTTTCCCAGAAAAGCTCCATTGCCTGAGCAAGACTTTTCTCCCGATCAAAATTTCGGGGCCTTCCACGATCCGCCATGTGCCACCACCATTTAAGTGCTGATCGATACAAAAAATATTGACGCGAGTTTTCAGCGGATTATATTCTGTGTCAATCATTACATAAATAAGGGATTTACCATGTTGCCACTTATCGGTAAGCGCGCATTTATCACCGGCGGAAGCCGCGGTATCGGCGCGGCCATCGCTCGGAGACTCGCAGCAGAGGGGGCTGACGTTGCCATTGCTTATGAGCAATCGGCGGATTCCGCCCAAGTCATCATCGAAGAGTTAAACAAAGCTGGCCGCCGCGCGGTTGCGATCCATATGGACGCTACTTCGCCAGATTCGATCCGCGAAGCAGTCGACCGTGCGGCGGCTGAACTGGGTGGGCTCGATATCCTGGTTAACAATGCTGGCATCATCCGGGCTGGTCCGGCTGAAACCATGAGCCTTAAAGACCTTGATGACACCCTGTCGATCAACGTACGCGCAGTCCTGCTGGCCTCGCAAGCAGCACTGGCTCACCTGCCAAAAGGGGGCAGAATCATTTCCACCGGCAGTAATCTAGCCGAACGAGTGCCTGACGCAGGTTTTAGTTTGTATTCGATGAGCAAGGCGGCTTTGATCGGTTGGACCAAGGGGTTGGCACGCGACCTTGGAGCGCGGGGAATCACAGTAAATATCGTGCACCCTGGCTCTACTGACACTGACATGAATCCCGCCAATGGGCCGCATGCTGCAGCCCAGCGTAATCGCATGGCGATAAAGAGTTTCGGCCGGGCGGAGGATGTTGCAGCTCTGGTAGCATTTATTGCTCGGGACGAGGCACGCTCGATTAACGGAAGCGGTTTGACCATTGATGGCGGTGCCAACGCGTGAACGTCATCACCAGCTGATGTACAGCTCAATCAAGTGCGAAAGGCGTGTTCCCGGAACGCTTACTTCCGGTTTACTGTTGGCGCTGATTGAAGCTCGAACAATTTGCTAGCGCCATCGAGACTCATCGAATATTCGGCATTTGTTAAAGCTATAACAATTGGCGCTTGGTGATGCACGATGGCCGACGAATCGGGCTTAATTGAGGCGGGTGGAAACACACTGTTGTTATCGAGTGCACTGACTTGGAGGTGCAACCGCTCGCGCGGCGTCAATTCATCCGCCCGAGCATCGAGCGCAACGGAACCGAATACGACAATAAACAATACAAGTACCGGGAGATACACCTTCTTACCACTCGGGGAAATTCATAGAGAGTGGCAGCTTAAAGGTAAATTTCTGCCAGCAATGCCAATAATTTCCTGTGCATCTGTAGGAAGTTTCCGAGCCTCGCCCGGCGTATCCAATGCAGGCGCTAGCCGGCTCGAACCATTCTCACGCAGACAGGTTTGCAGTAAAGGAAGGCGCTATTTTCCAAATATCGGATTGAGCTAAAATCGTAAGAATAATCCCTCTAGGGGCTGTTGACGTTTCACCGGAACAGCAGAGGAAGAAGAGCAAACCCGCAGAATAGAGGTTCCAACACCGACAATCCTGCGAGCTTGCAATGCCCCGAGTGATGCTCAGTGACGAGCTTTGGTCGAAGCTGGAAAAAATTCTGCTTCAGCAAACTATTTACCACAAGCCTGATTTGCGATTGACCGTTGAGGGGATGCTCTACCGGATGCGCGTTGGTTGTCCGTGGCGAGATCTGCCCAGCGCTTTTGGATGCTGGAACTCAGTCTCCAAGCGCTTCAATGCGTGGTCGGTGGCTGGCAAGTGGCTCAAGGTTTTCAATACGTTGATCGAAGACCCAGATTTTGATTGGGCTTTCATCGACGGAACCTATGTGAAGGCCCATCAGCACAGCACGGGGGCCGCCAGTGACCAACCAGAAGCGATCGGCAAAAGCCGCGCTGGCCATACGAGCAAGATCCACCTGGCTGTCGATGCACATGGCTTGCCTGTGGCTTTCGAGATCACTGGAGGTGACGTCAATGACTGTACTGCCGCCCGTGAATTAATTGCGCAGCTACCATCAGCCGAGGTCATCGTTGCCGACAAGGGCTACGACAGTGAGCGTATTCGCGAACAGATCGAAGCCCAAGGTGCTCGACCAGTGATCCCGAGAAAGCGTAACTCAATCAAAGGCAATGGCGATCTGGATAAAGGCCTTTATCGCTACCGGCACTTGGTCGAAAATGCCTTTGCGCGACTGAAACATTACCGCGCAGTGGCGTTTCGATACGACAAACTGAAGAGGAACTATGAGAGCACGGTGGCCATGGCCTGCGGGTTCCTCTGGTTACCCATGTGAAACGTCAACAGGCCCTAGACACCCTTGCTGACTTGGTAGAGGCGTTTGGAGTGTAAATAAAGGTATAAACGTGGCGATTGTTGACTTTATGTTTGTTTCTGTTTGAAGAATTGAATTTAATCAGATGGTTGAAAGAAATATTTACATTTTTTGTCGGCAGAAGAATCAAAATGGCTTATTGCTAAAAAAGAAAATTCAAGTGCTTACAGTAAAAACCCTCGGCACGTAAAGGACGTGACGAGGGCTGATGAACGGGAGGGAAGCAGTCCCTCCGCTTTTCTTCTTACCAGCTGACTTTGATGCCCACGCTACTCTGAACCGACGACTCTACTTTCGACTGACCGGTCCCGCTGCCCATCAGATTGCCTACTTCGGCGTACACGCTAGTGTTCTTGCTGACACCCAGCGTGAAACCTGCAGACACTTCGGTGGACGTATAGCCGATGCCGTTCTTAATGGCGGTGGAACCACCGGCCGACGTATTAAATCGGGTGGTGTCCTTGTCATCGACACCGTGCCACACGTTCACTCCAGCATAAGGCTGCAGGCGGCCTATGTCTGTGCTGAAGTCACCCGACAAACGTACACCAACTCGTCCGATCACCGCATTGGCCGAGTCTTGTTTGACGGTAGTGGCGCCGCTGATCCCGGTAGAACCCAGGTTCTGTTTATTAACAATCAGCTGTGCCTGTGGTTCGATGCTCCAATCCTTCATGCGGCCCTTAAGCGCGAAGCGTTGGCCCACCTCAACCGAAGCGGTTGCACTGGTGCCACTGCTGTTGTCGTGAGCGCTACTGACGGAGTTGCTGGAAATATCGTGATGACCGTACTGCAACACGAAGTCAGCGTACTGGTTCTGTGGATTCGCGTAAGTCGCGTAAACGCCCAGGTACTGGCTGTCGGACTTCTGGCTACCGGCGTAAGTATGGTTGGATAAGTCAAGGCCATAACGCCCTTGAACAGAGGCGTCACTGTTCAATTGCCCAGCGTAGACGCCGGTGGTCCAGTTACTGTCGCCCCACAAATCGATGCCAACTTGCAGGCCCTGCGAGCTGACATCGCTATGGGGGGCGGTCGTGCCGTTTTGTTGGATATTTGTTTGGTTGTTGATGGCGCGAGTCCAGACGCGGTTGCCGTTCGCACCCTCATTGGTTTTGCTTGTAACATCCCCCCCGACACGTCGCTGCAGGGTAGAAAGCATCGCCAAATCGCTTTGGCGCACCACGTCGGGAAGTGCTGAGTACAGTGGTACTTCGGCACGGTAGGTGGCTGCCTGAGTCGGGCTACCAGAAGGCGTGTCTGGCGTACCTGGATTTGCTGGTGAGGTAACATCCGTCGTGGAACGCAGGAACCAATCTTCACCCTGGCCATTAGCGTCAGCCGCGTACAGGCGATACTCGTAAGCACCTGCGTCGACATGGCCATTTTCGAGACTGAAAGCGCTCTTGTTGGTCTGGGCGGTGGTTGTAGCACCGTTAAGAGCAGTTACCAAATTGATGCCGTCGCCGGTGGTCAAGGCTCCCAGCCCGCCGCTGTTGATTACTCGCAAAGTTGTGTGTCCGATGAAATTGTCGTTGGCGCCCTCCAATACGAGGCGGTCCGTCGCGCTACTGGTTTCTCCCAGTGCAGTCTTCAACTCCAGAACGCCGTCACGGCCGATGAAGTCACCCTTGACTGTAAGGGTGGTGCCCGCTGTCGCGCCTTTCAACGAGACGGTACCGCTGTTGTCCAGCGACGCCAGGGTCTGATTGAAACCTGCCGCATCCAGCGTTGCATTGCTGGCGATGGTGTAATCCGAGGCCGCGCTGAACGTGTTGGCGGCACCTGCACGCAGCATCCCCGCCGATACCGTTGTGGTGCCGCTGTAGGTATTGGCGCCTGTCAGGACAGTGGTCCCGCTGCCAACTTGCTGCACGGCACCTGTGCCGGAGATGGCACCGCCATAGGTGTAGACATCGCTGCGATTGAACGCAAGCAGACCATTGTCAACGACGTTACCCTGGCCCAGCGAGCCCGTCGTGCCGTTGGTACCCACTTGCAAGGTTCCGCCAGTGATGGTGGTTGCGCCGCTGTAAGTGTTGTCCGCGCCCAGCACCAGGGTGCCGTCATCGGTTTTGGTCAGCGAACCGACACCCGACACGGTATTGTTCAAGGTGAACTGAGTGTCGGCATCCACAGCGAAAGTACCGCCGCCCGCCTTGAGGGTGGTGCTGCGATCAGTGGCAAAGCTGCGAGTGGTGTGCAGCGTACCGCTGTCGAAGGACAGGTCGCTTGCGGCATCACCGAGGTTGCTGTCGCGGGACACCTGGACCACGCCGCCATTGAGGGCGGTGCCGCCGATGTAGGTGTTGTCGGCACCCAGTACCAGAGTACCCAGGTTGGTCTTGCGCAGTTGAGTATCACCCTGCAACACGGCGTTAATGGTCGTCGTGACATTGGGGTTGATCTGGAACGCGGTGGAGCCTGAACCCGCTGTCGTCTCAAGCAAGGTCAGAGGGCCGCCGTCAAACACATAGCCATCGGTCAAGACCTGCATGCCTGTGGTCTTGACTTGTTCTTGAGAGTTGTCGACGGTCACAGTACCCGCGGCGCCCTGAAAGATCGCATAGGACTCGGGTGTGTATTTTGCGTTGGCAAGCCCATTGGCGTCGGTCCAGTTGGTATTAGCGACAGGGCCACTGTTCCACACGCCATCGCCGCCATTGACGACCCCATTGTCTTTTTCAACCGGCATTTGGCCATCCCAGACACTGAGCGTCAGACCAGCTGTGTTGATGAGGTTGATCTGATGATCCTGCGATAACTGCAAGGTGAGATAGCTCTGGGAAACAGGTGTCGTCCCGAGATTCAAACCATTGTCCGTCAGTGCACCGGCGTAGTTGAAGAGACGATAGATACCCGGATCAAAGCTGCCTCCGGCCGGGGTCGCCACATTTAAGGTGCCGGCCACGGTCAGATTGCCACCGACGTTGACCAGATCGTTGTAGGTCCCGCCGGCCACGTTGGCCGCGCCGAGGTCGTAGGCAAGCGTCGCCCCACTGTCAACGGTCAGATCGCCGTTGACTGTCAGGGTTCCCGCGCCACCGATCACACGGCCTGGCGCCAGGGTGGCGCCGTTGGCCACGATCAGGTTGCCGCCGAGTGTACCGCCGCCGCCAAGTGTGCTGCCTGAGGACGCAGTGGTGAGGCCATGCGCGCCAGTCTGGTCGCCATTGACGATCAGTGTGCCGTTCGCCACGGTGGTGGCGCCGCTGTAGGTGTTGACGCCGCTCAGGATAGTGGTGCCGCTGCCGATTTGTTGGACATCGCCGGTACCGGAGATGAGGCCGCCGTAGCTGTAGCTGTTGCTGCGGTTAAAGTTCAGTACGCCGTTATCAACGACGTCACCCAATCCCAGCGAGCCCGTCATGCCGTTGGTGCCGACTTGCAAGGTGCCGCCGGTGATGGTGGTTGCGCCGCTGTAAGTGTTGTTCGCGCCCAGCACCAGGGTGCCGTCATCGGTTTTGGTCAGCGAGCCGGTGCCGGACACGGCACTGTTCAAGGTCAGTTGAGTGCCGGCATCCACGTCGAAGGTGCCGCCGCCCGCCTTGAGGGTGGTACTGCGGTTGCTGGCAAAGCTGCCGGTGCTGTGCAAGGTGCCGCCATCGAAGGACAGGGCGCCCGCCGCATCACCGAGGTTGCTGTCGCGGGACACCTGGACCACGCCGCCATTGAGGGCGGTGCCGCCAGCGTAGGTGTTGTCAGTGTTCAGCACCAGGGTGCCCGCATCGGTTTTAGTCAGCGAGCCGGCACCGGAGACGGTGCCGTTGAGGGTCAATTGAGTGCCGGCATCCACGTCGAAGGTGCCGCCGCCCGCCTTGAGGCTGGTGTTGCGACCCGTGGCAAAACTACCGGTGGTGTGCAACGTACCGCTGTCGAAGGACAGCGCGCCTGCGACATCACCGAGGTTGTTGTCTTGGGAAACCTGGACCACGCCGCCATTGAGGGCGGTGCCGCCGGCATAGGTGTTGTCAGCATTCAGTACCAGGGTGCCCAGGTTGGTCTTGCGTAGTTGGATATTCCCCTGCAGCACGGCATTGATCGTCGTTGTGACATTGGGGTTGATCTGGAACGCGGTGGAGCCTGAACCCGCTGTCGTCTCAAGCAGGGTCAGAGGGCCGCCGTCAAACACATAGCCGTCGGTCAAGACCTGCATGCCCGAACTCTTGACTTGATCTTGGCTGTCGTCGATGGTCACCGTACCCGCTGCACCTTGGAAAATCGCATAGGAGTCGGGGGTGTAGTCCAAGTTGGCGTTGCCGTTGCTATCTGTCCAGTTGGTGCTGCTGCCCACGCCGCTACGCCATACGCCATCGCCACCATCCGCCACGCCGTTGTTTTTCTGGCTACTCAACTGGCCATCCCAGAAGTTGAGCGTCTGACCTGTCGCATTAATGAGGTTGACCTGATGGTCGATAGAATATTGCAGCGCCAGATAAGACGTTGCTACCGGTGCTGTCCCGAGGGTCATACCGTTGTTGGTGAGCGTGCCCGCATAGTTAAAGAGGCGATAGACACCCGGATCAAAGCTGCCTCCGGCCGGGGTCGCCACATTCAAGGTGCCGGCCACGGTCAGATTGCCACCGACGTTGACCAGATCGTTGTAGGTCCCGCCGGCCACGTTGGCCGCGCCGAGGTCGTAGGCAAGCGTCGCCCCACTGTCAACGGTCAGATCGCCGTTGACTGTCAGGGTTCCCGCGCCACCGATCACACGGCCTGGCGCCAGGGTGGCGCCGTTGGCCACGATCAGGTTGCCGCCGAGTGTACCGCCGCCGCCAAGTGTGCTGCCTGAGGACGCAGTGGTGAGGCCATGCGCGCCAGTCTGGTCGCCATTGACGATCAGTGTGCCGTTCGCCACGGTGGTGGCGCCGCTGTAGGTGTTGACGCCGCTCAGGATAGTGGTGCCGCTGCCGATTTGTTGGACATCGCCGGTACCGGAGATGAGGCCGCCGTAGCTGTAGCTGTTGCTGCGGTTAAAGTTCAGTACGCCGTTATCAACGACGTCACCCAATCCCAGCGAGCCCGTCATGCCGTTGGTGCCGACTTGCAAGGTGCCGCCGGTGATGGTGGTTGCGCCGCTGTAAGTGTTGTTCGCGCCCAGCACCAGGGTGCCGTCATCGGTTTTGGTCAGCGAGCCGGTGCCGGACACGGCACTGTTCAAGGTCAGTTGAGTGCCGGCATCCACGTCGAAGGTGCCGCCGCCCGCCTTGAGGGTGGTACTGCGGTTGCTGGCAAAGCTGCCGGTGCTGTGCAAGGTGCCGCCATCGAAGGACAGGGCGCCCGCCGCATCACCGAGGTTGCTGTCGCGGGACACCTGGACCACGCCGCCATTGAGGGCGGTGCCGCCAGCGTAGGTGTTGTCAGTGTTCAGCACCAGGGTGCCCGCATCGGTTTTAGTCAGCGAGCCGGTACCGGAGACGGTGCCGTTGAGGGTCAATTGAGTGCCGGCATCCACGTCGAAGGTGCCGCCGCCCGCCTTGAGGCTGGTGTTGCGACCCGTGGCAAAACTACCGGTGGTGTGCAACGTACCGCTGTCGAAGGACAGCGCGCCTGCGACATCACCGAGGTTGTTGTCTTGGGAAACCTGGACCACGCCGCCATTGAGGGCGGTGCCGCCGGCATAGGTGTTGGCTCCGCTCAGCACCAAGGTGCCGGTATTGGTCTTGGTCAACGAACCGGCACCGGAGATGGCGCCGTTCAGGGTCAAGAGGGTAGCCGCATCCACGTCGAAGGTGCCGCCGCCCGCTTTGAGAGTGGTGCTGCGGTTGCTGGCAAAGCTGCCCGTGCTGTGCAACGTGGCGCCGTCGAGGGACAGGGCGCCTGCGGCATCACCGAGGTTGTTGTCTTGGGACACTTGGACCACACCGCCCGTTACGGCTGTGCCGCCGGCATAGGTGTTGGCTCCGCTCATCACCAAGGTGCCGGTATTGGTCTTGGTCAACGAACCGGCACCGGAGATGGCGCCGTTCTGGGTCAAGAGGGTAGCCGCATCCACATCGAAGGTGCCGCCGCCCGCTTTGAGGGTGGTGCTGCGGTTGCTGGCAAAGCTGCCCGTGCTGTGCAACGTGGCGCCGTCGAGGGACAGGGTGCCAGCGGCAGCGCCGAGGTTATTGTCTTGGGACACCTGGACCACACCGCCTGTTACGGCTGTGCCGCCGGCATAGGTGTTGGCCCCGCTCAGCACCAGGGTGCCGGTATCGGTTTTGGTCAGCGCGCCAGTGCCGGCGATAGCGCCGTTCAGCGTCAACAGCGCGCCGGCATCCACGTCGAGAGTGCCGCCACCCGCGTTGAGGGTGGTGCTGCGGTTGTTGGCAAAGCTGCCAGTGGTGTGCAACGTACCGCTGTTGAAGGAGAGAGTACCTGCGGCATCGCCGAGGTTGCTGTCGCGGGACACCTGGACTACGCCGCCATTGAGGGCGGTGCCGCCAGCGTAGGTGTTGTCTGAGTTCAGCACCAGGGTGCCCGCATCGGTTTTGGTCAGCGAGCCGGTGCCGGACACGGCACTGTTCAAGGTCAGTTGAGTGCCGGCATCCACGTCGAAGGTGCCGCCGCCCGCCTTGAGGGTGGTACTGCGGTTGCTGGCAAAGCTGCCGGTGCTGTGCAAGGTGCCGCCATCGAAGGACAGGGCGCCCGCCGCATCACCGAGGTTGCTGTCGCGGGACACCTGGACCACGCCGCCATTGAGGGCGGTGCCGCCAGCGTAGGTGTTGTCAGTGTTCAGCACCAGGGTGCCCGCATCGGTTTTAGTCAGCGAGCCGGCACCGGAGACGGTGCCGTTGAGGGTCAATTGAGTGCCGGCATCCACGTCGAAGGTGCCGCCGCCCGCCTTGAGGCTGGTGTTGCGACCCGTGGCAAAACTACCGGTGGTGTGCAACGTACCGCTGTCGAAGGACAGCGCGCCTGCGACATCACCGAGGTTGTTGTCTTGGGAAACCTGGACCACGCCGCCATTGAGGGCGGTGCCGCCGGCATAGGTGTTGTCAGCATTCAGTACCAGGGTGCCCAGGTCGGTCTTACGCAGTTGCGTAGTGCCCTGCAATACCGAATCAATGGTCGCCGTGACATCCGGGTTGACCTGGATCGCGGTGGATCCTGTCCCATTGGATGTTTCGACCAGCGTTAAAGCATCGCCTTTAATCAAGTAATTGTCGGTCAAGAATTGCATGCCCGAGGTTCTGATCTGTCCCAGGCTATTGTCGACGGTCACCGTACCGGCCGTGCCTTCGAAAATCGTAAAGGAGTTGCGTGCGTACTTAGAGTTGGCCGCACCATTGGCATCGACCCAGTTGTCGTTGGTGCCTGCACCGCCCACGGCGTAGTTCCAAATACCGTTGCCACCGTTGACAGAACCGTCGTTTTTCTGGGTAGGTACCGAACCGTCCCAGAATGCCAGCAACTGACCGGTCGTGTTGACGAGGTTGATCTGACCGGGTACCGACATCTGCAACGTCACGGTGGTCGCAACTGGCACGTTGCCAATAGCAAAGCCATTGTTGGTGAGGCTGCCCGCGTAGTTGAAAATCCGGTAGATACCCGGGTCGAACGTGCCGGCTGTTGGCGTGGTGACATTCAACACGCCGCCTACCGCCAGGTTGCCAGCCACATTGATCAAATCATTGTGGCTCGCACCGGCCAGTTGGCCGAAGGTGTAGCTCAAGGAGGCGCCGCTGTTGACAGTCAGATCGCCTTTGATGGTCAGCGTGCCAACACTGCCTGTGGCGTCGCCAGGCGCCAGGGTGCCGTTAGCGGCGACGGTGACGTTGCCGCCCAGGGTACCTGACCCACCTAGGGTGCTATTGGCCGCTACGGTGGTAAGACCGGTGGAGGCCGACTGGTCGCCATTGACGATCAACGTACCGCCCGACACGGTGGTGGCGCCGCTGTAATTATTGGAACCGCTGAGCACCAAGGTGCCCAGGTTGGTCTTGGTCAAAGCGCCGTTACCGGAGATCACACCGCCCAGGGTAAACGTACTAACCGGTGACACGCTGAAGGTACCACCTAGCGCATTCAAGGTGGTGGCGCGGCCGGAAGTGAAGTCATTGGTGGTCGCCAGTGTGCCGCCATTAAAGCTCAGCCCGCCGAGCGCGTTACCCAGATTATCGTCGCTGGAAACTTGCACCGTACCGGCATTGATAGTGGTGCCACCGCTGTAGGTGTTGCTGGCAGCCAGCACCAGGGTGCCGGTGTTCGTTTTGTTCAGGGTGCCGGTGCCGCTGCCGTCGGCAATCACGCCGTTGGCTGTCAGGGTGGTGCCATTGGCAACGTTGAAGGTGCCCATGCCCGTGTTCAGCGCGACGGCGTGCGTCAAGTCAAAGGTCGCCGTGGTGGCCAGTGTGGCGTTGTCGATGATCAGGGTGCTGGAGGTAGCACCGAGGTTCGCATCGCGAGCGACCTGGAGGGTGCCCGCCGAGACCAGGGTATTGCCGGTGTAGGTGCTGGTACCGCCGAGGATGGTGGTGCCGGTGCCGATTTGCTGCACCTGGCCCGCTCCAGTGATGGGGGCGTTAAACTGAAAGACATTGTTGCGATTAAAGGCCAGAGTGGTGCCTGCGCTGGTACGCATTGTGTTGAAAGCGTCATCTCCAGAGTTTGCCCCCAATGTGCCGGTGCTGCCGCCATCGCCGACCTGCAAAATGCCGCCGGTGAGATAGAAACCACTGCTAAAACCGGCTTGGAATGAATTGTTGCCGGTAACAATCAAGGTCCCGTCACCGCTCTTGCCAAACCAGCCAGCCCTCAAAGCCTGACCACCGTTAGCGCCGCCGGTGATTACACCGGTGAGTTTCAATGTTTTGGTGGCATCGACGTTAAATGTCGCGCTAGAGCCAGCACCGATATCGATATTTCGGGCAGTGACGATGTTGTCGGTTGCATTGAGTGTGCCACCGTTGAACCG
The DNA here is from genome assembly GCF_059695705.1 of Pseudomonas sp. LBUM1669. Taxonomy (NCBI): domain Bacteria; kingdom Pseudomonadati; phylum Pseudomonadota; class Gammaproteobacteria; order Pseudomonadales; family Pseudomonadaceae; genus Pseudomonas; species Pseudomonas sp. LBUM1669. The sequence continues at coordinate 179,315 of NZ_CP166785.1, forward strand.
AAGCATGCCCGAGGCCGCGCCGAGGTTGTTGTCACTCGATACTTTCAGCGTGCCGCCGTCAATGCGGGTGCCACCGGTGTAGGTGTTGGCCAGGCCACGCAAATCGACGGTGCCGCCACCATTTTTGCCCAGTGCACCCACGCCCTGGATCACCGAACCCAGGGTCAGAGTGGTGCCGTTGGCGGTGTTAAGGTAGCCGCCCCCGACGTTGATGAGCACATTTCGCTGAGTGGTGATGGTCCCGAGGGTATTCAGGGTGCCGCCATCAAAGATCAACCCGCCAGAGGCCGCGCCTAGATTGCTATCATTGGAGACAGCCAAGGTGCCGGCATTGATTGCCGTATCGCCGGCGTAAGTGTTGTTACCACTCAACCTCGCAGTGCCTACGCCGATTTTCTGAACCACGCCGCTGCCCGATATCGTTCCAGTCAGGTTAATCGTGGTGTTGTAGGCAGGGCTCAAGGCCAAGGTCCCGTTGTCGAGCACATCGCCGACAATTGTGCCGTTACCATTGAGCGACCCCGTGGTGGTGCCATCGCCCAATTGCAAGGTGCCTGCCGAGATCTCGGTGCCACCGGTGTAGATGTTTGCGCCGACCAGCACTGTGGTGCCTTGACCCGTTTGCCGCACTTTGCCCGTGCCCGAGATCACACCGGTAAAGGTGCCGGTGCTGCCGGTCGTCGGATTGAATGCCAACACGGCATTGTTGGTGACGTTGCCATTGATGGAACCAATGGTGGTGCCATCGCCCAATTGCAGTGTGCCGGCAGAAAGGGTAGTGCCGCCGGTGTAGGTATTGTTTCCGACCAGCACGCTGGTGCCTGCGCCGATGTTCGACACGCTCCCCACGCCCGATATGACGCCCGAATAGGCCAGGCTCGTCCCGTCTGCGGCATCAAAGATCAGCTTGGTCGCCGATTGCGTGCCCACATCACCAATGATCGAACCATTGGTGGTGCCGTCACCCAGTTGCAGTGAGCCACCGACAATCTGGGTGCCGCCGGTGTAGGTGTTGGTCCCGGTCAACACCAGGGTGCCCAGGTCGCTCTTTTTCAGTACCGTGCTGCCCTGCAACACCGAGCCGATAGTGGCCGTGTAGGCGGCGCCGGCGCCAGTGCCGTCGCCCACTCGAATGGTGGTGGCCGCCGATCCCGGAGTAGTCTCGACCAGCGTGATGGCGCCGCTGTTAAGGCGGTAACCATCGGTGGCGAACTGCATGCCGGCGCTGGTGACCTGGCCGGCGGTGCTGCTGTCCACGGTCACGGTGCCCGGTGCCGCTTGAAAAATAGCAAAGGAGCCGGTCGTCCAAGGCCCATTGGCGACGCCATTGGCATCGGTCCAGTTGCTATTGCCGGCTGTGCCTTGCCAAACGCCGGTACCTCCGTTTACGGCACTGTTGCCGACGGTGGTGTCCCAATATTGAAGCGGGGTATTCGAGCTGGCGATAAGGTTGACCTGGTGGTCGACCGACGTCTGGACAGACCCGGTGAAGCCTGCTGGTAAGCTGCCGACATGCAAGGTGTTGTCGGTTAGCAAGCCTGCGTAATTGAGCACACGGTAGACGCCCGGATCGAACAGGCCGCCTTGGGTTTGAGTCACGTTGAGCGTGCCGCCCAACGTCAGGTTGCCCTTAACGGTGATCAGGTCGTTCAGCGTGCCGCCAGGAGTGCCCGACTGGCCGAGGCTATAAGCGAGGATCGAACTGTTACCCAGCGCCAGGTTGCCGTTGATGGTCAATGTACCGGCACTGCCATTGCCGCCAGGTGCCAGGGTGGCGCCATTGCCCACGTTGACGTCGCCGCCAATCGTGCCCGCCCCGCCCAGGGTGGCACCGTTGGTTACAGTGGTCAGCCCCGTAGCGCCGCTCTGCACGCCATTGATGTAAAGCGCGCCGCCAGATACGGTCGTAGCGCCTTTATAGGTGTTGTTGCCGCTGAACACGATAACGCCCGGGCCAACCAGGGACACGCTGCCGGTGCCCGAAATGACCGGGGCCACGGTTAAGAAACCGCTGCGGTTAAACACCAGTGCGCCATTGTTCGTGGAACCACCTGCCCCCAGACCACCAGTGGTGCCACCATTGCCCACCTGCACAGTGCCGGCGTCAATGTTCGTGACGCCGTTGTAGGTATTGTCCGCCGCCAGCACCAGCGTTCCATTACCTGATTTGACAATGCTGTAGGAACCCGTAACCGGGTTATTGAGGGTCGTCGTGGTGCCGGCGTCGACATTAAATTGGCCGTTCCCATTGTTTAGCGTCACGGCGCGATTGAACGTGACGTCCGCGGTGGTGCGCAGCATGCCGCCGGAGAAGTTGATGGCACCGGTCCCGAGGTTGCTGTCACTGGCAATCTGTAACGTACCGCTATTGATGTTTGTGACGCCGGTGTAGGTGTTGGCTCCAGTCAAAATCAGCGTGCCGGGACCGGTTGAAAAGAGTTGACCTGTCCCGGCAATCAGGCCGTTTAATGTCAGCGTCGTGCCTGCGTTAGCATAGAAGGCGCCGTTACCGCCGAGAGTCACATTTCGAGCACTAGTGACATCTGCGATGGTTTGCAGGGTACCACCGTAAAACGCCAAGCCGCCGCTCAAGGCACCGAGGGCCGCGTCGCTTGAAACCTGCAACGTGCCGGAATTGAACTGCGTTCCGCCGGTATAGCTATTAGTGGTATTGCCCAGCACCAACGTACCGGTACCAGCCTTGACCAGCAGAGATCCAGTGATCAAGCCGTTCCAGGTGACGGTCCCGGTGCCGATGTTCAATTGGCCGCTCGAGCCGGTCAGTGAGAGGTTGCGACTGCTGGCAAAGCTGCCAGTGGTGAGCAACCCACCGCCGTTGTTCAAGACCACACGGTTGACGGCAGCGCCGAGATTTCGATCATCGGAGATGGACAAATAGCCTGCGTTGACGAGCGCGTCACCGAGGTAAGTGTTGCCGATATTGGAGAGAGCCAGAGTACCGCCGCCATTTTTGGTAAGTGCTCCCCCTGAGACCAAACCACTCAGGCTGAACGTGCCACCAGTGACATTGAATGCGCCGCCGTTAAGCGTCACCGCTCGCGAGGAGCTGAAGTTGGCGGTGGTGGTCAGTGAGCCGCCATTGAGGATCACGCCACCCGAGGCATCGCCCAGATTGTTATCGGCCGAGACAGAGAGGCTGCCCGCATTGATCGTTGTGCCGCCCACATAGCTGTTCGCACCGCGCAGGGTTGTAGTGCCGCTGCCGTTCTGGATCAGCGCACCGCTTCCGGAAATCACGCCGGCGTAGGTATAGGCATTGTTGCGGTTGAACGTAAGCGTACCGTTGTTGATTACATTGCCTGCGCCTAATTGACCCGTGGCACCGCCGTTGCCCACTTGCAGGGTGCCTGCCAGGGTCGTGGTGCCGGTGTAGGTGTTGACGCCAGTCAGCACCAGGGTGCCGATACCGATCTTGGTCAGGTTGCCTATGCCAGAGATCACGCCGCTCAGGGTCAGAGCGTCAAGCCCTGAGGCGATAAAACTGCCGCCGTTTAAGCCGAGAGTAACGTTACGAGCTATGTCAAACGACCCCACGCCCTCCAGTGTGCCGCCATCCAAGGTCAGGGCAGAGGCCAGGGCGCCCAGGTTGTTATCTGCTGAAACGCGCACCGTCCCGCTGTTGATCTTCATTACGCCGGTGTAAGTGTTGGAACCGGTCAATACCAGTGTGCCGGTCCCATTTTTGATGAGGGAACCGCTGCCGGCAAGGATCGACGCAATCGTACTGAGCCCGTTAGATACTTCAATTGTCGATGCGTTGGAAAGATTCAGCGAGCCGCCTTGAAGCAGATAGCCGTCGGTCGCGAAGGTAATATTTAGCAAGCTGATCGGGCCGGTCAATGTGACGGTACCAGCGCTTCCGCCGAAGGTCGCGCTATCATCGGACAGGTTGCTCCACGGCGTAAATACTGTTCCGTCGAACCAGGATGATCCCGTGGTATCCCAGACACCGCTACCGCCGCCCGAAGGCGTTGTGCCGTCGGGTGACCAGGCCAGGTTTTGCCCTTGGACAGGGGCAGCCATTGTCGCCGACAGCATTAGCGCGGCAAGGCTGGCGGTCAGTAAGGTCTTGGAATAGCCAGCAGTCCCTTGTGAAGATTTATTCTGGACTTTCGCAGCCAGGCCGCGGGCTGTTAGGGATCTTCCCGGCTTTCCACGGCTCTTGGCTAGCTCAGAGACTACAATCCAGCAGCTTGTTGCTTGATTCCAAATAATACGATAAGCAGCATTCATGAACTATTTATTCTCAATGATTGATGATGCGCACAACGAGCTGCCGATCTCTCGCCATTCGAGTTATCTCGGCCTAAAGCTGTAGTGGGGTTTGAATTAAGTATGCAAGATGCACGAACTTATCTGTGTAGGGGTTTTCTGGTTTTGGTGGGTAAAAACACCTAAAGTGTTTTGTTGTTTTAAGGATTTCCCTACAGACATATGGCGCAACTTTCAGGTGGGGTCCTTGCGGCTCTGCCTAACTGTGATGAGAGGGTTTAAATGTGCTGCGCCTAGCAGGGAAGCTAAGGAAGGTCTGAAGTAGTCAGCGATTTTTGATGCCCTCTTTGGTAGAGGTTCAAAAAACACTGGTTTGGTCAGAAATCAGACCTTTCCTGTTCTTAACTCATCGTTTCACCCTTGAACGACGCCTTTTCAAGGCGCTTTTCCCGGATTACAGGCGCACCTCTCCCACAACCAGCAGCCGTTTTCGCATCATCCACAGATTCGACAGGGCAAATAGCGTGGCCTGTTGCGCGGTATTTTTCATCAGGCCGCGAAAGCGCACTTTCGTATAACCAAATTGGCGCTTGATCACGCGAAACGGGTGCTCAACCTTGGCCCGCACCTGCGCTTTCGCGTATTCGATCTTGCGCCGCAGACGACCGATCAAGCTCTTTTTTCCATGCTTTTTATAGCTGCTTGGCCGGGCGGCAATCGACCAGATCATCTTGCGATCCTGATGCTCGGGACGTTTGTCCACGCCGGTGTAACCGGCGTCACCAGACACGTAAGTTTCCTCGCCGTGCAGCAACTGATCGACCTGCGTCACGTCCGCCACATTGGCCGCCGTGCCCACCAGGCTATGCACCAAGCCGGATTCAGCGTCGACGCCGATGTGCGCTTTCATACCAAAAAAGTACTGATTCCCTTTCTTGGTTTGGTGCATTTCGGGATCGCGTTTGCCGTCCTTGTTCTTGGTCGAACTCGGCGCGTGAAGGATCGTCGCATCGACCACCGTGCCATGACGCAACAGCAGGCCACGGTCGCCCAGATAGCCATTGATAACCTGCAAAATCCCGCCTGCCAACTCATGTTTTTCCAACAAGCGGCGGAAGTTGAGGATCGTGGTTTCATCGGGAGTCCGATCTAGGTGCAGCCCCGAAAACTGGCGCAGGATCGTGGTCTCGTACAATGCCTCTTCCATCGCCGGATCGCTGTAGCCGAACCAGTTCTGGATCAGATGGACCCGCAACATCGCCATCAGCGGATACGCCGGACGACCCCCTTCGCCCTTTGGATAATGCGGCTCGATCAAAGTAACCAAGCCCTTCCAGGGCACGACCTGATCCATCTCGATCAGGAAGCGCTCGCGGCGAGTCTGCTTACGTTTGCCGGCATATTCGGCGTCGGCGAAGGACATCTGTTTCATGGGGCTCAACCGTCGTGTTCGTGTCAGGCGAGTATTTCACCAGATCTGGAAGTCTTTTTCAGAGTTTCCCTAAGTATCCCTGATATCTAATAGCTAGTATGCGCAAGAAGTTGCGCACTCAAATATGGATAAATCTGTGGATACATCCTCCAGGCCCACGTTATTCAGTCTGTGTAGGCAAGTGCGCAAGAAGTTGCGCAGTGGTGCGCAACTTCTTGCGCACTTTCACTGGCTATCTAGCTTCAGCCCAGTTCAAGTAATTGAAAAATCGTCCTCAATTCCCCGGTTTATATAACCCATAATATTTCTGGCACGAACCTTGATAACAGTCAGGCACCCGACGGCGACACCGCCTCTCGGGCACCCTCACTTTTAGCAAGGAGCACATCCATGGCTACTCCAGCGTACATGTCCGTCGTGGGCGAGAAACAAGGTCTGATCACTGCCAATGCGTTCACCGCTGACTCGGTTGGAAACACCTACCAGGAAGGTCACGAAAACCAGGTGATGGTTCAGGCCTTCAGCCACGACGTGATCATCCCGCGTGACCCGCAGTCCGGCCAACCGACCGGTCAGCGTGTTCACAAGCCAGTCGTGATCACCAAGGTCTACGACAAGGCTTCGCCGTTGCTGCAGGCGGCTCTGACCTCCGGCGAGCGCATGAGCGAAATCGTTATCCAGTGGTACCGCACCTCGGCTCAAGGTACCCAAGAGCACTACTACACCACCAAACTGGAAGACGCGATCATCGTCGCCATCAACAACAAAATGCACAACTGCCAGGACCCGGATAACTCGCACTTCACTCACTTGGAAGAAGTGCAATTCACGTACCGCAAAATCACTTGGACCCACGAAGTCTCTGGTACTTCGGGGTCCGATGACTGGCGTGTGCCGGTCTGATCCAGGGCGACCGTCTCAAGCATCGGCCAGCTCTGCTGGTCGATGTGGTTTTCGCTAATCCAGAGTTTTGCGTCGACTGAGGCCTTTTTTGGCCATTCGCGCACGCCGCAGTACTGCACGAGGAACAAGAATGTCTGCACCAGCCAATCTCCGCTGCGTAAAATCACCTAAACCCACGGTACTTCGGTGGTTGAAGTCTGGCGCTCCCCGGTCGCGAGTTACGTTTATTTCAATGGATCGCGTCGTGCATGATATCAATGCACTGCCCTGCTCCCCTGGTGAACTAATCAGAAAACTCCGGTCAAAGTAGGAAGCGCGATCATGCAACAACACCCAACAGGCGCCAGCCCTCTCGGCGAACACTTCTACCTGTTTCAAAAGAATCCTGGTACACCGAGTTCCAGACTCATCATCACGTCCCATGGGGCGTACGTGCCGGGCATGCATACGCAGGTCCCCGCCAATACGACGCTTTTTTTCTACGGTCCGGATGGTCAAACGTTAAACGATCCAGGTTTGGCGTATGTGATGCGAAATCAGATCGCTCCTTATGAGAGTTTCCCTGCACACAGTCCGGTGCGTAATTACTTACTGTCCAAATATCATGGTGATCATTACGTCGCAATCAACTATAGCGTCGCCATCGAAGGTGTTGATGTTTTGACCATTCGCAACCGGAAACAGCCTTCGTTGCTGTTGGCCAAGGCCACCCTGTCATTGAAGGATGTTTTTTCCGCGCTCGCGAATGAAGGCATTCACTACGAAAAAATGGACTGTGATTTCTGCCGCAGCTCTATGTTTGATCGAACCCCTGTGATGCACAATGCTTCGAGAGTTTCGCCGCCACTGCCCACTGATGTAGCATCTCCAATGCCCCCCGTATTGGCCTTTTCCAGTGGGCTTGTAAGCCCATCTCGTAGCATCGAGTCCTCAGTACCCAAAACCTATTCACAAAGCCGTTTTATTTTGAATGTCATGGGGGGCAACCAAGACTTTCAGGTTTTATCGTTTCACGGTCGGGAAGCCATTAGCCAACCGTTTGTGTTTGAGGTGGAGCTGGTCAGTGAACAGCCGTCCCTGGACCTCGAGACCCTGCTGCACAAACCAGCCTTTTTGCAGCTCTCGCCTGACGGCAGCGGCATCCATGGCCAGATCTATCGCGCCGCCCAGGGTGATTCCGGCAAACGCCTGACCCGCTACGCGGTGACCCTGCGCCCGCAACTGTCCTACCTCGCGCACCGCATCAACCAGCGCATCTTCCAGAACCTCAGCGTGCCGAAAATCATCGGCATGGTCCTTGAAGAGCACGGCATCCAAAGCAATGCCTATGAATTCAAAGTCGGGGCGATCTATCCCGAGCGCATTTACTGCGTTCAGTACGATGAATCGGACCTGCAGTTCATCCAGCGCCTGTGCGAGGAAGAAGGTATCCACTACCACTTCCAGCACAGCGCCACGGCCCACAAGCTGGTGTTCGGCGATGACCAGACGGTGTTCCCGAAACTCGCCCCCGTGGCCTACCAGCAAGACTCCGGCATGGTCGCCAACGACCCGGTGATCAAGCGCTTCGACCTGCGCCTGGAAACCCGTACCAGCCGCACCACCCGCCGCGACTACGACTTCGAAAAACCGCGCATTCCCCTCGAAAGCGAAAGCCGCGGCGACGCCCTGCCTGACCTCGAAGACTACGACTACCCCGGTCGTTTCATCCACCGCGAGCGCGGCAAACATCTGGCCAAGCGTAACCTGGAACGCCACCGCAGCGACTTCCAACTCGCCGAAGGCAAAAGCGATCAGCCGTTGCTGGTCAGCGGCCACTTCCTGGCCCTGACCCAACACCCGAAAGCCAAATGGAACGACCTGTGGCTGCTGACCGAGGTCCTGCACGAAGGCAAACAGCCGCAAGTGCTGGAAGAGTCGGTGACCAGCGACACCACCAGCCTCAAGGGCGATTTCCACCAGGGTTACCGCAACCGCTTCCAGGCCACACCGTGGGACGTGCCGAACCGCCCTCCGCTGACGCAAAAGAAGCCGCGCATCCTCGGCAGCCAAAGCGCCGTGGTCACTGGGCCCAAGGGTGAAGAGATCCACTGCGACCAGTACGGCCGCGTCAAAGTGCAATTCCACTGGGACCGCGAAGGCCAGGCCGACGACAAGACCAGTTGCTGGCTGCGCGTCTCCTCCGCCTGGGCCGGCGCCCACTACGGCGGCATCGCCATCCCGCGGATCGGCATGGAAGTCCTCGTCACCTTCCTCGAAGGCGACCCCGACCAACCGCTGATCAGCGGCTGCCTGTACCACAAGGAAAACGTCGTCCCCTACCCACTGCCGGCGAACAAAACCCGCAGCACCTTCAAAACCCTGAGCTCCAAGGGCGGTGGCGGCTTTAACGAACTGCGCATCGAAGACAAAAAAGGCCAGGAACAAATCTTCCTGCACGCCCAGCGCGACTGGGACGAAAACGTCGAACACGACCAGAGAATCCGCGTCGGCAACGAACGCCACGACACCGTCGAGAAAAACAGCTACAGCGAATTCAAGGCCGAAGAACACCACACCGTCTACGCCGACCGCAAAGTCGAAGCCCGCGCCGACGACCACCTGACCGTGGGCGTGAATCAGCACATCAAGATCGGCACCGGGCAGTTCATTGAAGCGGGCCAGGAAATCCACCTGAGCAGCGGTATGAAAGTCGTGCTCGAAGCCGGTAGCGAATTGACGCTCAAGGGCGGCGGCAGCTTCATCAAGATCGATGCCAGCGGGGTGACGCTGAGCGGGCCGGTGATTAACATAAACTCCGGCGGCAGCCCCAGCATTGGGAACGGGGCGGCGCCTCTGATACCAGGGTCGTTGAAGCAGGATGAGGATATGGCGGGGCAAGTGTTAGTACCTCAAGCGTCAATGCGAGCCACACCAAGCGTTGAGATCCGTGAGCATGTCTCACCGACAATTTACTCCCATACCGACCAACCGGAAGGGGCTGATCAGATTCAACGTGGAATGAACGAATTTCCGTCCGTGGACAGAAAGTATGATACCCGCGTGATCGTGAAACTGGGGGCGGATACAACAATCGACCGGTCTGCTCAGCGCATCTACGACAAGCATTCTGACCACAGCGTACTAATCGAACTTGATGCGCAGGGTGGTTATACGGTACTGGCTGGGGGAGAACAAAACATAGGCGGCAGGACCAAGGTTGAACTGGTAGGCCACGGCAAAGAAGAGGAGGGTAGTACATACAGCCTAGGGGGGCTGAGCGCTTACGAGATTGCACGGGAAGTGGTCAAGGTTCGTGACAGGGCGCTTAAGACAGGTGCTCGCCCCACACAAGTGACAAAAGTAACGGTAGTGGGGTGTGATACGGCGAATTGTGGGCGTTGTCCAAGTCTAGCGAGTGACGTTAAAGGTGAATTGCTGGCCCAAGGTATTGATGCACGGATCAAGGGGTATCAAGGGCGGATTGATCTGAACTCTGATGGTCGGAAGCAAGGTGTGACTGAAGGTGGGTTGGGGGGCGCGCTTGGAAAGCTTTTAGGAGCTGAGGAACCGGACACTTCGTCTGAGCTAACAAATCCTCCGACACATCCATCAAAGCAAGCTTTGGAAGAGGCGCAGTTTAGCTATACTGCATCCAAGGAAAGATTAGCCGCTGCTCAAAGTAAACTCTCAGAGATTGAAAGAACTGCAGTGCGGAATAGTGATACGGGTCGACTAAGAGTTGTTAAGCCGGCGGGTATAACCTATCAAGACTTCATGTGGACTCGTACCCAAAAAATACGAGAGCTCAATACGAGTATTGAATCATTAAAAAGGGAGGAGGCTCATTATGAGTTTCTTGTAAAGGAAGCAAGTTATGCGTACGCGCAAGCCACTGTATCTTTGCCGCTCAGTGACGCGGATGCCGCATTATTTGCAAGCATTCCCGATGGTCATATCACCGCTCGAATTATGATCGAGCACAATGTGGCCGTAGATTTTTACGCTGTACGTATACAAAAAAATAAAAATATTGATTTTAGACGAAGTACTACGCGAGGCACTGAGCGCCCATCTGCTACGATTGAAGACTGGTACCCGGGCGGAAGTAGAAATCAAGCGAGCGTACTTGCTAAAAATGTCGCTCTTGAAACTGGACAGGAAATGCTTAACGTTGCTCTTGTCCCTAGAGAGTTGGTGCCCGCCGCAATAGAAGGAGTGAAGAACTACGGTAGAGGCGAAGCAACAATCATTGGCTTTCCACTCAGGGAAGCACTAGCGCTTGGCGGAAGGGTATATCCTGACAAGGGCTCTATTTTTGTAGGGACAGATGCGTTTATCTTAGGCTTTCCGAGAGGAACAAATGTCCCCATAGAATTTCTTGTCAGCGACAGTTAAAAAATAAATATTGCAGTTTTCTCGTTTTTACGAGAAGCAAAACACTAAGCCAAATCCTGAGTAAGTCAGTTGTAGATGTTGTTTTCCTCCGGTGGCGGGTAGCAGATGCGGTTAAGCATTGGAGCTGTTATCAAAAGTCTGGTCTGAATACGCTCCCAGCTCAGACGAGAAACAAACTATGTGTAGCTTTTTCGAGAATACGAGGAAAGCTATACCTTGCACCTGACAAGTTCTTCAAGCCATTTAAATCGGGATAGCTCTCTCGTTCTCAAAAACACAACAGAAACACGTCTGGACTTAGCAGTATCCGCTTTGCACTCTTGAAGTCGCTTCAAGCGAGCATTGTCGTCTGATGCTTAGTGTGCCGTATTTAGTTATAAGAAATCGCCTTTGTGTTCGAAAGTTTTTACGTAAAGGAGTGGGTCCAGGTGTCCGCGGCCTTTGCTTTTGTAATAGCGATATTATTCACATCCTCTGATGTATTGGCGTATCAGTCGAGAACTAAAAGGAGATAGGAAGAAACAGTTCATCGAGGCGGCTTTCGATATTTACGGCGTTGTGTTTTTCCTGCTGATCGCACCTGTTGGCTACCTCGCCCTTTATTTTTTTGGATCTCAGTCCAAATTCATGCTGAATGATCCCATAGCTTGGATTTGTTTTATAGGCGGCGCAGCTTCAGTTTACGATCTGATTCGCGCAAGGCTGGCATTGAAGTCAGCTAATGGGGCGTCTCGCTGCAATGCAAGAACAGGATATATTTTGCTGTTTGAAAGATTAACCAAGCTTGCGCTCTGTCTATCTCTGATCCCGCTGCTTTATGGGATGGTGATGATTGGCGTTACGAACCTTATGGCACCTGGCTACATTAGGGAAGGTCTGAAGTAGTCAGCGATTTTTGATGCCCTCTTTGGTAGAGGTTCAAAAAACACTGGTTTGGTCAGAAATCAGACCTTTCCTGTTCTTAACTCATCGTTTCACCCTTGAACGACGCCTTTTCAAGGCGCTTTTCCCGGATTACAGGCGCACCTCTCCCACAACCAGCAGCCGTTTTCGCATCATCCACAGATTCGACAGGGCAAATAGCGTGGCCTGTTGCGCGGTATTTTTCATCAGGCCGCGAAAGCGCACTTTCGTATAGACAAACTGACGCTTGATTACCCGAAACGGATGTTCAACCTTGGCCCGCACCTGCGCTTTCGCGTATTCGATCTTGCGCCGCAGACGACCGATCAAACTCTTTTTTCCATGCTTTTTATAGCTGCTTGGCCGGGCGGCAATCGACCAGATCATCTTGCGATCCTGATGCTCGGGACGTTTGTCCACGCCGGTGTAACCGGCGTCACCAGACACGTAAGTTTCCTCGCCGTGCAGCAACTGATCGACCTGCGTCACGTCCGCCACATTGGCCGCCGTGCCCACCAGGCTATGCACCAAGCCGGATTCAGCGTCGACGCCGATGTGCGCTTTCATACCAAAAAAGTACTGATTCCCTTTCTTGGTTTGGTGCATTTCGGGATCGCGTTTGCCGTCCTTGTTCTTGGTCGAACTCGGCGCGTGAAGGATCGTCGCATCGACCACCGTGCCATGACGCAACAGCAGGCCACGGTCGCCCAGATAGCCATTGATAACCTGCAAAATCCCGCCTGCCAACTCATGTTTTTCCAACAAGCGGCGGAAGTTGAGGATCGTGGTTTCATCGGGAGTCCGATCTAGGTGCAGCCCCGAAAACTGGCGCAGGATCGTGGTCTCGTACAATGCCTCTTCCATCGCCGGATCGCTGTAGCCGAACCAGTTCTGGATCAGATGGACCCGCAACATCGCCATCAGCGGATACGCCGGACGACCCCCTTCGCCCTTTGGATAATGCGGCTCGATCAAAGTAACCAAGCCCTTCCAGGGCACGACCTGATCCATCTCGATCAGGAAGCGCTCGCGGCGAGTCTGCTTACGTTTGCCGGCATATTCGGCGTCGGCGAAGGACATCTGTTTCATGGGGCTCAACCGTCGTGTTCGTGTCAGGCGAGTATTTCACCAGATCTGGAAGTCTTTTTCAGAGTTTCCTTAGCTTGGAAGTAGAGTTTGCGGTCAGTATGGGGTCTTGTTATTCGGGGTCTTTAGGTGTTCTATCCATGGCTATGCCCATCATCCAGTCGGTTGGTGATCGCACCGGGGGTGACTGTCTGATTTAGTTCTTCCGATCCCGCGAAGTGTGCGTCAAAGTCTTTTCCGACGGTACGCTCTTCTTCCTGCGAGCCACGTGGCGCCGTTGAATGGCGTCCTGATGTGTATGCGTCGTGTAGTGCTACCTATCAATTCAGTGGCAGGCCGATTGAGTTGCGAATTACTAATTAATATAAATCTTGTTGGAGATATAAGAGATGAGCAAAGAATACTATCCTGAAGCAGATGTCGTTTCCCTGCCAACATCTTCAGTCGATATGGGGCGTGCGGAAGGGGATGAGTCGAATCGTTCTAATGCGCTGCTAGTTGATGAACGAGCTGGTGGCGTACACCCATCCATGGAGCAGGAACTATTGCACGCCGCACCAGCGTCATTTCCCGAAGAACGCACAGCAATCCGCACAAAGAGAAGTACACAGGTCAGTAATGAATCCATCCCTCAACGTATTATGAGTGTTGTTCACGAAACAGGATTTTCTGGCAGTTCGATTGTGTCTGGCATATTGACGACTGCTAATAATTCAGAAGCGGTAAGGTTCGCACTGCCGGCAGAAAAAAATGTCGAACTACTCCTCAAAACTATTGAATATTTGTCAACCTTTATCGAGAGGTTAAATTTCGCCTCTATCCAAACCTACCGTCCACTGCTGGATGGGTTGTGGGCCATGGCGGAGGGCCTCTCTGATGCTTATGGTCAATCCAGAGTGAACCAATATAAGGCCGTTTTAATTAGTAGCACACAGTCCCCTCCCTCTGAAATCGAAGGGCCAACAACACCGCAAATCGATCCGCATCAGGCACGTATTGAGCGCGCTGCCGAGCAGACCTTGCAACAACTCGATGCACTGTCCAGTCCCATTCTGGACCCCTCGGCGTTTATTGATAATTATATCAAGACGGGGATTGAACGCTATGAGCAAGAAAGCGGCACGACCACACACTTGTTGCCAGACAGCTATGTCAGTGTGACTTACCATCCAGGCCCATACGATCCCACAACGATCCCCCCCAACCAGCAAGCGCCGAGCAGCATGACTGTACGCGTAATGCTACGGGACGTCGTGATGGGGCACTATCTCTATGCGTTCAAGCAAGCTAGGGACTCGTTAGGCCGACAATACTCGTATCCCCGAACCACTTTCGAGCCAAGCGGGCTGATCACTGCACTGACTCGGGAAAATTTGCAAACGGTGATGGAACGGGCTTTGTCGACGTACCGCAGCACCTCCGCCAACCGAACCGGGTTGACGGAGCTTTATCAGAAACTGATAAAGCTCCGCTGTCTGCTGTATGTCGACGACCAAAGCCGGGGCCTCACGTATCGACAAGCGGTGCAAGCTTTTCTCAGCGGTACTACCCAGGCCCAGGAAGTGTCCTTTAAAGGGGTGAAGCTGAACGGGGTCTTTCTGATACCTCACGGCTATGCGGGGGGCGTGCTTTTCAGTGTGGATGATCCTGTTGTTGTCCATGTGGCTAGCCGGGAGTTTACCTACAGGGGAATAGGGGAGTGGGTGACCGAATCAGTCTCTGATTTTCCTGCCTCCACTGAGTTTAAAAAATGGGTTCTCGCCAAGTTGCCCCGCGTTAAGGCCCAGGAGTACAAAGACAGTCCAGTTTCAGTATTCAGTACCCAGGTAAGATCTGATCTGCTGGCAGTGCCGCCAGCAGTATGGTTGGAGCGCCCCTTTTATTTTACGTCTACCCAAAGTCAGTCCGATCTGGCGGTTAAGCTCTATGAAAGTCTGATGAACCGTCTGGAGTCAGACATTGATTACCTGGTGTTCAGTTCTTGGGAGCAGACCACCGGGCACTTGCTGGAGGTGGCCAAGACCATTCTGGCGGTTGCTGCGATTGCGTTGAATACCGTCATTCCCGGAACGGGGTCGCTGTTAAGTCGTGTCGGATTGTTTTTGGCCACCTTGGCTGTAGACGGTGCTTACATAGCTGCCAGCTTGACACAAGCGCAGATGGCTGACCGGCCGGAAGATGCCGCTGCCTTTCGCGACGAAGCTATCTTTGCTGGCGTATTGAGTGGCCTGGGGGCTATCGCTAGCGGAGCTCCCTTGACCCTGCAAGGGATTACTAATGCCGCTGCCCTTTATCGGCAAACCAAGTTGGCAAAGCACACGCTCATTCCGGCGGTATTACGCAAAGTGACTTGGCCAAAACTGGCCGATACAACCAAAATCGAATTATTGGTTGACATCATGAAGGACAGCACACCGGCTCGCAATTTGGCGCGCGTGAGCAGTCTCGGTGATGTCGAGCACTCGATACGCCAGAATTTGTTATTGGATTCCTTGGGTACGATACGTAACCGCTTCGCTTGGGGGGACTTTGCATTTGAGCAAGCGCAGGTTCTGCGGCGGCTACAGTCTGACCTGACGCGTTTGAGCGAGGTGAATGATCACATTCGTAAGCTTCTGGACACGCCCCCCGTCGTACCACGCCAAATCTTGCCAGGGGAGCCAGAGCGCGTTGCGGCGGCGTGGATAACGAGTAATAGCAGCTCCGCCACCGACCCAGGGTCGATCAGCGAATTAAAAACACGTGTCCAGAATGCGCTTTTCCAAAATCGTCAGGCCGATGTATTGGATATCGCTACCATAGATCGTTTGCACGGCGCGGTATACCAGCCAGCAGCAGGGCAAGCAGAGCGGGTGTTTCGCTCCAGCAGCGACCCGCTGTTCATGGGTTCGGATATCGCCCGCGTCGGTTTTGAGAAAGCGCTGGATGCGATCAAAGTCAAGGTTCAGGCTGGCCATGTGGATGTGGGTGAAACGCTCTTTGCTGCCATTGTGCGTTACCACCCTTATGGTGATGGCAATGGTCGAACCGCACGCACGCTGTACGCACTGGCGCAACTGAAAAAACAGGAGCCTTCCTTCAGGGCATTGATCCCACTGGCCGAAGAGATGCTCAATGGTATTCCTCGACGGGCGTGACGGCACTGACTGAATAGATGCAACGTGCGCCGATGCGCCGCATCACTTTCTAAGTCCTCGGCAATCGTGGTACGGCGTGTGATTCGTCTCGCGCCGTCCACGCTTGTCCCGCGAGAAATGGATGACCGGCGGTCGCGGTAGGGACGGCAGTTACTGGACTGGCCCCTATCAAACCGGACACCTGCACCCCGTTAAATTGATGCCGCTGCCAAACGCCTAAACTCCCGTGGTGAACGGTATTTCAGCGCGCTGTGCGGATGCTCCTCGTTGTAATGCTCAAAGGCAATTGTCAGGTTTCGCAAGGCTGTTTCCCGGTCAGGTTTGGGCATGTGGGCGACGTAGTCGCGCTTCATCGTTTTGACGAAGCTCTCGGCCACTCCATTGCTTTGCGGGCTGCGCACCGGTGTCGTCACCGGCTGCAAGCCAATCTGTCGGGCAAACTGGCGTGTCTGCTCAGCGATGTAGGCCGAGCCGTTATCGCTCAGCCATTGCACCGGGGTGGCAGGTGGTTCTTCACCGAAGCGTGTTTCCACCGCTTCCAGCATCAGATCGCGGATATCGTCGCCGCTGTACCCGGTCGGGCTGGCCACCCAACCGATGGCTTCACGATCGCAACAGTCCAGGGCAAAGGTCACGCTCAGCTTGGCGTTATCATCACAGCGAAACTCAAACCCGTCCGAGCACCACCGCGTATCGCTGGTGGCCACGGCAATTCGGCCTTCGTGACGGCGTGCCACACCCGGTTGTTTAACCCGTCGCTCCAGCAGCAACTGATGATCGCGCATGACGCGATAAACCCGCTTGACGTTGATCGGCGCCTGACTCTACTTTTCACGCCGACGACGCAGCAACCCCCACACACGGCGGTAGCCATAGCTGGGCAGCTCACTCACTTCAGCCTGAATTTCTTCGACCCGTGCGGCATCGTCCAGCGCAGGGCGACGCCGCTCGGGCCGTGCCGCAGGGTTGAGTCGAACCGTTAACTGCGAGCGCGCTACACCGAGACTTTCACTGATCAGCTTCACTGGTCGTCCCCCGGCAACAAGGGTGAGTGCGCAATCCATTTTCGCGACCGAGCAATCTCCACAGCTTCCTGGAGGATCTCGACCTGCATGGTTTTCTTGCCGAGCATGCGCTGTAGCTCCCTGATCTGCTTGAGCGCATCGGTCAGCTCGGAAGCAGGCACCACGCTCTCGCCAGCACTGACGGCCGAGAGACTGCCGCTCTGATAGAGCTTGCGCCACTGAAACAGCTGGTTGGCATTAACGCCATTCTGCCGAGCCACCACCGAGACGCTTTGCCCCGGTTGCAGGCTCTCGCGAACCATGGCCAGTTTTTGCTCCGGGCTCCAGCGGCGCCGCCGCTCCTGACCCAAAAGCTCCCCACCCTTATCGTTTCTATTAGTCATATACACAGTCGTTTGCCTATCCCTTATGTTAAGGGGGAAACGGTGTCCTGTCTTTCAGGGGGCTCGTCCACGACTGCAGCATCGCCGGTGGTACGGACGCCATGTATGGCGGGAGTACAAACCCTGTCCTGAACAGTTTACGCCATTTGGTTGCAGCCTAGTGACAGCGAAAAAAGCATGGTCGTTAGCAGGCGCGATACGCAGGCAGCGACAGGGGTGAAGATGCTCTAGGATAGGGCAAAAAAGCCGTAGCGCATGCGGCAAAATATTGTCAGGAGGATGTGTTTTCACAGTCTTGGTGACGTGCATTGGTACTGCCGAAAAGCCCTAGGTGTAGGCACCGCTATCGGTCATGATTTGTGTTGGCTGCAATCGGTCTTTTGTTCCAGCACAACCGCTAACAATACGAGGCTGTCGCGCAAGATACCGGGCACCGTAATGGCATTCAGGCCGGAGAATTGGTCGGAAATCAGGTTGTACCAGGTGACGCCCCGGTCGATGCCGAAATACTTCGGATTGGGGCCAGCATGCAAGATGCACATCGGCACGACAAAACGCATGCCATCGGCGGAGGCCACTTTGCCGCCGCCCCAGATCTGAGCTAGCTCCAGTTGGCTTTGCGCAGCCACCAGTATGGCGTTAGCTGCTGAGAAGGTATCGTCACGGAGATAGTTCAGGCTTACCCAGGACAGCCGGTCACGGCGTAGCGATTGGTTGTCGTTGCGGATCAATGGTTCCGCCTGGTGTTGCAGGCTCCCCCAGGAGTACCGCACACAGGCTCGTCACCAGGTTGTCGGCCCGCGTATTGCGTTCGGACGCATGGGTGAAAGCCTCAGCGAAACCGGTACGAGCGGCGAGTTCCAATAGGATTTTCGGCAGATCGACACGCGGCATCAAGTCGGCAACGGCTGGGCGCAGTTGCAGCAACACTGCTGCTAAACTTATCCACAACTGCTGACGCAAAATCAGCAATCCGCCCTGGGTCAAATTTCAATCGGCAGGCGGTAAGTTTTCAATCAGCGCCAACAGGTCAATAGAGACTGTTCGGTGAATAGGTGTGGCCAAGGGATTATCGTACCCCGAAGGACTGAGCATGCGTACAAATGAACGAGTTGCGCAAGTCGTTGAGATAGAGCGCTAATAGAAGAGGGTTGCGATGAGTTTCTCTGAACGGATAGGGAAGGATCACGATGCCGAAATGATATGTTATACAGTGTCATTAATTTTCTTTCATCAGGTTTCCGCTTGCGCTGCCTGCAGGTAAGTGCAACGGCAATCATCGCTTTTCTACCGTATGGAACTCTGAAATGCCTTCCCGTTCTTCCCATCCTCTTTCTCTGAAACGGCGCCTGATACCAGTGGCTACCGTATTACTGATGACTTCATCGGTTTACGCTGCTGAGACCATTGAGCTGCTGCCACAAGTCGTCACCGGCAATCCTCTGGGAAGCCAGACGCTTGCCTCACCCTCGACTGTATTGAGTGGCGATGACCTGACGCTGCAGCAGAAAGGCAGCCTGGGCGAAACGCTGAACAAGCAGCCTGGCGTTTCTTCGTCCTATTTTGGCCCAGGCGCAAGTCGCCCGATCATCCGTGGGCAAGATGGCGATCGCATTCGTATCCTGCGCAATGGCATCGGCGCACTGGATGCATCGTCGCTGTCCTACGATCACGCAGTGCCGCTGGATCCGGTCAACGTCGAACGAATTGAAATCGTGCGCGGCCCGGCAGCGCTTCTGTATGGCGGCAGTGCCATCGGCGGAGTGGTCAACACCTTCGACAATCGCATTCCGACCGAAGCCATCGACGGCATTCAGGGCGCTGGAGAGTTGCGTTATGGCGGTGCCGATAGCACCCGCAGCAGCGCCGGCAAACTTGAAGCCGGGAATGGGGTATTCGCGTTGCACATTGATGCCAGTGCCCGTGAATTCAACGATCTGAAAATTCCGGGTTACGCCAAGACCAGCCGCGAACGCGCCACAGACGATGGCGATTCCAAAAAACACCGTTTGGCCAATAGCGACGGCCGCCAGCATGGTGGGGCAGTGGGCGGGTCGTATACCTGGGATGATGGTTACGCCGGTGTGTCGTACAGCAATTACGACTCCAATTATGGTTCGCCCGCCGAAGATGACGTGCGCATTCGCATGGAGCAGGAGCACTACGCCTTCGCTTCCGAGATACGTAACCTCGACGGGCCCTTCAGTTCGGTCAAACTCGACGCCGGTTACACCGATTACGAACATCGGGAAATCGAGGGCGGCGAGGTCGGTACGACGTTCAAGAACAAGGGCTACGAGGCCCGGGTCGAGGCTCGTCACCAGCCGTTGGGGCCGTTCAACGGCGTGATTGGCGTCCAGGTCACTCGCAACGAATTCTCCGCCTTGGGCGAAGAGGCGTTCGTTCCGCAGGCGGATACCAATGCTGGCGCGCTGTTCATTCTTGAGGAGCTGCAAGCCACTGATCGACTGTTGTTCACCCTCGGCGGGCGTTTGGAACACACCACCGTGGATCCGGACGCAAAGGGCAACGAGCGGTTCGCCAACGCCAATCGTTCCAGCAGCTTCACGTCCGGTAGCCAGTCCTCCGGCGCGGTCTATACTCTGACGCCGATCTGGTCGGTTGCCGCCACCTTGGGCTACACTGAGCGCGTCCCCACGTTCTATGAGCTTTACGCCAACGGCGCGCACGTCGCTACTGGCACCTACGAGTTGGGTAACGCTAATCTTTCCAAAGAAAAAGCCGTGTCCAGCGACCTGGCACTGCGGTTTGATAACGGTACGCACAAGGGCAGCGTGGGTGTTTTCTACAGCCTCTTTTCCAACTACATAGGCCTGCTCAAAACCGGTCGCACACTCAACGACGAAGGGGAGGAGGACGCTGATGGGATCCCCCAATATAGCTACTCGGGTGTGCGTGCACGCTTTAGCGGTATTGAGGCTCAGGAACGCTGGACACTCGGTGAAAACGACTATGGCAAGTTCGCGCTTGAGTTATCAGGCGACTACACCCGCGCCAAAAACCTCGACACCGGCGAAGACCTGCCGCGCATCGCACCGCTGAGACTCAATACCGGTTTGCTCTGGGAACTGGATCATTGGCAAGCACGGATCGACGTCGAGCACGCCAGCTCCCAGCATAGTGTGCCTGCCAATGAGCGCGGCACGGATGGCTACACCACTTTGGGGGCGAACCTGGGTTATCACTTTGATGTCGGGCAGAGCAAATGGCTCGCCTTCGTCAATGCCGAGAATCTCACCAACGAAACCGTTCGTTACGCTAGCTCAATTCTGCGGGATATCGCGCCTGCGGAAGGACGGAGCATTCAGGTGGGTTTGCGAACTACTTTCTAAACCCCATCGCCTGCAAAGTTAACCAATGTCTCGCTTGTAGCGAGATGTTGGTGTAGCCCTGCTTTCGACTTCGGGCGTTTTCAGATACCTATTCTTGGATTGGTCCCTTTTAAACTGGATACCTATAACCCGTTAAATTGATGCCGCTGCCCAACCTGGCCGGGTAACGGCACTACGCAACCTGGCGATTGCCTTCGAGCACTACAACGAGGAGCATCCGCCCAGCACGCTGAAATACCGCTCACCACGGGAGTTTAGGCGCGAAGCTCGCCCATGAGGCGCTGAACAGTTTTGTGGTTCACGAGGTGGCCCGCTCGTCGAACGGCAGCAGTGATACGGCGATAGCCATATCGGCCCTTGTGCTCGTCGAAAATTGAGCAAATCCTGGTCTTCAGTACCGCGTATTTATCAACGGCTTGCTGTACCTTTTGTTGATAGTAAAACGTGCTACGGGCCAGGCCCGCCAGTTTCAGAAGGCCTTCCAGAGGGTGCTGTTGCCTCAGTTCAATCACGATTTGCGCTTTTTTCGCTGCGCTGCTCGCTCCTTCGTTTGAACCAAGGCATCGAGCTTTTTTAACTTTTCCATCCGTAACTGGTTCAATTCGGCCAGCAAATCATCACGTGTACGAGCTTCGTCGTCCGAAGACTCAAGCTGTCGAATACGGCGCCTATGGATCGCTAACAACATGTACAGCTGCATAGTCGGTAATTTCACTGTGAAACCAGAGCTGGCGGAGTCTGGTTGAGCCTAAGTGCTGAATTCGACCCAGCTATTTCACGGTGAAAAATAGAAGCGAGGATTTTCACTGTGAAAAACTCGCCCGAAACAGATCTGACGCTGATTGCGAAAATCGAGGGGCAGGTTTTCAAAGTGAAAAACATAGGTGAGGCACAGTTTAACACTGTGAAAAACAAGGGGTAGACGACCAAGGCTGCCGAAAGAACACATACCCGTACCTGGAACAGTAGCCTGAAATACCGCCTCTTAATGCGTCACTCAGTGGGTGGATCGCACTTAGCAGTATGCAATGCACACTACATAATGCGCAATGCACGGGGTGTTGTGCATAGCTCGTACTGCTAGGAGTATTTTGGCACAGCTTGTGGGTCAAAGGCTTCGATTGTCAGGGGCCGCGGGTGTCTGCGCCGGCGAGGTGGAATAGCCGAAAGGAAGGGCAGTTGGCTATGAAGAAAGGGAGTTTTTCACATTGAAAAATAGACGTCGCCGTGAAGGATTTTCACAGTGAAAATGAACAGATCTGCCGATATTTTGCGCATTCCACACCATCCGGCCGCTCAGCCCACCAACATCCGGCCACCTATTCCACGCTCATCCGGCCGGGCAGTCGGAGCGCAGCGACGCAGGTTTGCATTGTTAGTCTGAAGTCTATGTCGCCGTCAATTTCGTTGCGCGTCTGCGCATCGATTCGCCCTTCAGTTCGATCCGATAAGCGTTGTGCACCAGCCGGTCGAGGATCGCATCGCCCAAGGTCGGATCGCCGATCAGCGCGTGCCATTTGTCCACCGGCATCTGGCTGGTTACCAGCGTCGAGCGGTTCCTGTACCGGTCGTCCAGCAGTTCCAACATGTCGCGTCGTTGCGACGCAGTAAATGGCGCCAGGCCCCAGTCGTCCAGGATCAGCAAGTCGGTCTTGGCATAGCCCGCCATCAGTTTCGCGAAGCGACCGTCGCCGTGGGCCAGGCCTAGTTCTTCCATCAAGCGTGGCAAGCACAGATAACGCACGCTGTAACCGTCGCGGCAGGCCTTGTGGGCCAGCGCGCAGGCCAGCCAGGTTTTGCCCACGCCAGTAGGGCCGCCGATGATCAGGTTCAGGCCGTCACGCAGCCACTGGCCGCTACCCAGTTGAAGGATCAGCGATTTGTCCAGGCCGCGCGGGCTGCGGTAGTCGATGTCTTCCTGGCAGGCGTTATGGCGCAGTCGTGCGGCCTTGAGGCGAGTAGTCAGGCGTGCGTCTTCGCGCTCGGTCAGCTCGCGGTCGACCATCAGACCGAGGCGTTCGTCGAAGCTGAGATCGTTGATGTCAGGCGTTGCGTGTTGTTCGCCAAGCGCCTTGATCATGCCGTGCAGGCGCAGGGTTTGTAACTTGTCGAGGGTCGGGTTAGGCAGCATTTTGGTGCTCCTTTTTCAGGTCAGTGGTAGTAGCCAGGGCCGCGCAGGTTGATGTGTTCTTCGGGCAGTAACGGCAGGTTTTGCTGGGCCAGCGGTAGCCGTTCCAGGCCTTGGCGCAGGATCGATTCGAGGCTTTTGTAACTGCACGCGCCCAGTGCCAGTGCACGCTGGCAAACGGCTTCCAGCCGCTCTTCGCCGTGCTGTTTACTCAGGCGCAGGATGCCCAGGCAGGCGCGGAAGCCGTGCTGCGGATGGATCCGGCGTTCGAGGATGTAGGCGATGACGCCGGCCGTATTCGGGCCGGTCTGCTCTGCCCAGTGGATCAGTCGCTGCGGCGTCCATTCGGCGTGTTCGCGATGGCTCTTGGGCATGTGCTCGGTTTGGGTGGTGTGGCGGCCTTTGTGCGGTGAGCGCAGATGGCTGGCCACCCGCTGGTTGGCGTGGAAGCACTCGACGGTCTTAGCGGTTACCAGGATCTGCGATGTACCACCGAGAAAGGCGAAGCAGCGCACGTGCGAGCCCAGCCAGTCGGGCAGTTTCTGCGACCAGGTGGCCTCGGCGAAGGTGTAGCTGGGCGCGCCGAGGACGGCGACGAAGATCTGCGTTTGGCGGATCTCGCCGGTTCGCCGATCAATGACTGGCACGGTCTGGCCGGCGTAATCAACGAACAGCTTCTCGCCGGCACGGTGTTCCTGGCGCATGACCACATCGATCTTCGCGGCCCAGAGGCGGTAGTGCTCGCAGAACCAGCTGTACTGGAAGCCTTGCGGACGGGCGAGTCGATACTCTTGCCAAAGCAGGGCCAGGGTTACGCCGGGGCGGCGCAACTCGGCGTCCGTTAGCGCAGACGGCCAAGTCAGGTCGCTGGCAGCAAAGCGATTGAGGTACGCACCGACGCTGGCTCGACCCACTTGCAAGCTGACAGCGACCTGCCGGGCAGATAGGCCAACCTCGAATTTGAGACGTAACACTTCTCGAATCTTACGCATGGATAACCGCTCCACGACGACCTCTCTGCTTCGATAAAAGAGGGGAGCGCGCAGAATTCGGAAAAAATCGTACGCTAAGGTTTTCCAAACGGTTCGGTTCGCTGAGGAGCGGCAGGGAAATGCCTGACTACGCTCCCTTACCCAACTCAAAACCAGAGCACAGGGTTACCCGAGATAGCGAATTCTTTTTCACGAGAATCAAGAACGTCCCGGTCACTCGTACAAAACCCATTTATTCGCATCGGAGAACTGTAGACGTCGGAATTGAAAACTGAAGGGGTCAGTTTACCAATTAACCCTCACGCCTAGGGTTCCCTGCACATTGGAACTAATCGTCGTGTCCCCTCCAAGACTCCACTGGTGACCAAGCTCACCGTACAGACTGGTCGAAGGTGACAATACCAACGTCGAACCGACGGCCAGTTCCCCCGTATCGTAACCATTCGGGCTTTTGAAGGTCGTTTCACCTGCCGGACCGATGAACGAGGCCTTGCTGTCACTGAAACTGGCATGGTTGAAGTTCACTTGAGTATAGGGAAGCAGCCGCCCTGCCGGAGTGACCATGTCGCCCTTGAGGCGTACGCCTACACGCCCCACCCACCCATGGTTATCATCGGAGCTGACTTTGGCTCCGCTGATATTCACGCCGTCCGGATTGGATTCCTGATAGATCAACTGCGCTTGCGGTTCGATGCTCCATGGGCCTTCTAGCACGAAAGGTTTTCCCACCTCAACGGAAACGGCCACACTGTAGGCTTTCCCCGAAACGTTGGGGTTGATGTCGGGGTGAACGGTGTAGTCATGACGTCCGCCCTGCAGCACGCTATCGACATACAAGCCGCTGGCATCCATCCATGTGGCATAGGCGCCCAAGTAGTTCGCCTCCAGGTCATTGCTACCGACATCGCCTGTGGTGCCATGGGCGTTACCACTGACATCGGCGCTGCCTTTGAGATACCCGACGTAAACACCGGCGCGCCAGCTATCGACCACGATCAGGTCAGTACCGGCTTGCACACCGTTCATGTTGGTGTCGGCGTGAGGGCTGGCATTGCCCGATTGCTCAATATCGAGATTGCTGGAAACCACCCGCACCCAGGACTGACGGGGGGCTGTGGTCGAGCCCGAAGACATAGTCGCACTTGTGCCGAAGTCATCTCCGATACGCTGATGAAACGTACCGAGCATTGCCAAATCCGCTTGTTGCATCTGAGCAGGCAGTGCGGCGAGCAATGGAACTTCGGAGCGATATGTCGGAACACCAGGAGGTGTGGGCTGTTCGGGCGTCGGCGGCACAGGTGTAGTAGCACGCAAGTACCAATTTTCGCCAGCGCCCTGACTGTCAGCCGCATGGAGTCGATACTCAAACGCACCAGCATCCACGTGACCATTGGCCAGCGTAAAAGCGCTTTGGGTGGTTTGCGCGGTGGTGGTGGCACCGTCAAGCCCGCTCACCACCTCAATGCCATTGCCCGTAGTCGCTGCTCCGAGGCCACCCAGGTTGGCGATTTGGATGAGGGTGTGGCCATTCGCACTGGCCCCGGGACCATCCAGAACCAGGCGATCACTCACGCTAGCGGTGCCACTGCTTAATCCAGTTCCCAACTTCAGCACGCCCTCCTGTCCAACATAAGCCCCAGTGACCCTGAGCGTGTTGCCTGGGATCGCGCCGATCAAACTGACAGTGCCGGCATTGTGTAACGCGGCGAGATCCTGATGAAAGCCTGCCGTATCTAGCGTGGCCCCCGGCGAGACGCTATAGGCAGAGGCGGCACTGAAGGTATTTACTGCACTGGCCTGCAATGTGCCGGCCTCGACTGTGGTTGCACCGCTGTAGGTATTGGGCGCAGAAAGCACTAAGGTGCCACTGCCTTTCTTGGTCAGTGCGCCATTGCCTGAAATGGTGCCTGAAAGTGTTTCATTGAACGCCCCAGTGTTGACGATGGGATCACTGGTACCGGTGAGGACAATGGCGTTGGCCACATTCAGGCCTGCGACGGAGAAGCCCAATGTAGTACCTTCGTCCATAGACAGGCTGCCCTCGCCTAGGGCACGACTATTTCCAAGCGTGATCTGCCCACCCTTTAGAGCAGTCCCACCGCTGTACGTATTGGCTGCGGCCAGGAACAGAGTGCCGGCACCTGTCTTGGTCAAGGCACCCGCGCCGGCAATGGCGCCATTCTGGGTCAAGGTGCCTGTCTGGGTGTCAAAAGTCCCTCCAGTGCTGCCTAGCGTGGTGGCTCGCGTCATGGCCATATCAGCGGTCGTCCGCAGTGTACCGCCATCCAGACTGAGTGCGCCGGCGGCCGCGCCCAGATTTCCATCACTGGCAACCTGCAGCACCCCACCGTTGATAGCGGTACCACCGGTGTAAGTGTTGGCGCCAGTCAGGACTAGGGTGCCCAGATCCTCTTTCTGGAGGAGCGCAGCGCCCGTCAACTCGACGTTGATGGTCGCCGTATAACCGGCACCGCCAGCGGTGCCGTCACCGACCCGGAGGATGCTCGTCGGCGCGCCACTCAAGGCGATCGCTCCGCCGCTCAGCACATAACCGTCACTGGTAAACTGCATCCCAGCAGCACTCACCTGACCCAGGCTATTGTCGACCGTTATGGTCCCTGGTTGGGCCATGAATTCAATAAAGGAGCTGTTGCTGAAGGGCGCATTGACGGTGCCAGTGATATCCGTCCAATTGTCGCTGCTGCCAGCGCTCTGCCAAACGCCACTCCCCCCATTGATGACGCCGTTATTTTTCGGCCCCGTCGCGCCATCCCAATAGCCCATGGTCAGCCCCGTGGTATTCACGAGATTGACCTGATTGGCCACCGCCGTCTGCACAGCCAACGTCAAAGACGAAGGGATCGCGCCCAGCGCCAAGCCATTGTTGGTCAGGGCGCCACCGTAGCTGATGACGCGATAGACACCAGGCACGATGGCGCCACCAGGGGCGGTGGTGACGTTTAGCGTGCCATCAAGCGTGAGATCGCTGGCGACTGCGGTGAAATCATTCAGTGGACCACCCACCACACCGGCCTGGCCAAAACGGTAGTTCAGGAGCGACCCGTCACTCAACCCGAGGTTACCGTTGATGTTGAGTTGGCCGAGGGTTGTTCCTGCGGCTCCCGGCGAGAGGGAAGCACCATCGGCGACGGTCACGCTGCCGCCCAAGGTGCCATTGCCGCCCAAGTTGGCTCCAGATGCGACGCTGGTACGACCGGTCGCCGCCGACTGGTTGCCATCGACATAGAGCGACCCAGCCACCACCGTCGTTGAACCGGTGTAGGTGTTGGTACCGGTCAATGTGGTTTGTCCCGAGCCTACGTGAGCCACCGAGCCCGTACCGGAGATGATATTGGTGAAGGTGGTCACGTCCGAGCGGTTAAAGGCCAAGGTCGCGTTGTCGGTGACATCGCCTTGGAGACTGCCCGTGCTGCCACCATCACCGAGCTGCAAGGTGCCGGCCGCAATGGTGGTGCCACCGCTGTAGGTGTTGCTGCCGGTCAGCGCCGTCGTGCCAGAGCCGACCTGCGCCACCGAGCCCGTGCCGGAAATGACACCGCTGAAGGACGACACGTCTGAGCGGTTGAAGGCCAGGGTCGCGTTGTCGGTGACATCGCCGACGATACTGCCACTGCTGCCGCCAGCCCCGAGTTGCAGGGTGCCGGCCGACACTGTGGTGCCACCACTGTAAGTATTGCGGCCGGTCAGCGCCGTCGTGCCGGTGCCGATTTGCGCCACCGACCCCGTACCGGAGATGACACCGCTGAAGGTGGATACGTCCGAGCGGTTGAAGGCCAGGGACGCGTTGTCGGTGACATCGCCGACGATACTGCCACTGCTGCCGCCAGCCCCGAGCTGCAAGGTGCCGGCCGCCACAGTGGTGCCGCCGCTGTAGGTCTCGGCGGCGGTCAGGGTCAGGGTGCCGGCACCGGACTTGGTCAAGGCGCCTGCACCGGCAATGACGCCATTGTGGGTCAAGGTGCCTGCCTGGGTGTCAAAGGTGCCGCCCGCGCCGCCCAGCGTGGTGGCTCGCGCCATGGCCATATCCGCGGTCGTGCGCAACGTACCGCCATCCAGACTGAGCGCGCCGGCGGCCGCGCCCAGGTTGCCATCACGGGCAATCTGCAGCACCCCTCCGTTGATGGCGGTACCACCGGTGTACGTGTTGTTGCCTGCCAGGATCAGGGTGCCCAGGTCGTCTTTTTCAATGGGCGAGGCGCCGGTCAACACGGCGTTGATGGTCGTCGTATAACCGGCCCCGCCCGTGGTGCCGTCGCCGACACGGAGGATGCTGGTCGGTGATCCACTCAAGGTGACGGGGCCACCGCTCAGCACGTAACCGTGACTGGCGAACTGCATCCCCGAAGCCGTGACCTGGCCCAGGCTGTTGTCGACCGTGACGGTCCCTGCCGGGCCCATGAATATCGCAAAGGCGCTGTTGCTGAAGGGCGCATTGAGCGCGCCCGTCGCCTCGGTCCAATTGTCGTCGCTGCCCGCGCTCTGCCAGACGCCATTGCCGCCATTGATGACGCCGTTATTCTTCGGCCCCGCCGCGCCATCCCAATAGCCCATGGTCAGCCCCGTGGTATTGACCAGATTGACCTGATTGGCCACGGCCGTCTGCACGCTCAGTGTCGAGGGCAACGGGGTCGTGCCGAGCGCCAGGCCATTGTTGGTCAGGGCGCCACCATAGCTGATGACCCGATAGATGCCCGGGGCGAAAGAGCCGCCCGCCGTAGGGGTGACATTCAGCGTGCCATCCAGGGTGAGATCGCCGGCGACCGTGGTGAGATCATTCAGCGAACCACCCACCACACCGGCCTGGCCGAAACGGTAGGCCAGGAGCGACCCGGCACTCAGTCCGAGGTTACCGTTGATATTGAGCTGCCCAGGCGCGGTTCCCGGGACGCCGGGTGAGAGTGTCGCGCCATCGGCGACGCTCACACTGCCGCCCAGGGTGCCAGTGCCACCCAGGGTGGTGCCTGCGGCGACGCTGGTCAGGCCGGTTGCCGCGGACTGGTTGCCATTAACATAGAGTGATCCCGCCACCACGTTCGTAGAACCGGTGTAAGTGTTGGTACCGGTCAACGTGGTCTGTCCGGAACCCACCTGAATAACCGATCCCGTACCGGAGATGACACCGCTGAAGGTGGATGCGTCCGAGCGGTTAAAGGCCAACGTCGCGTTGTCGGTGACATCGCCGAGGATACTGCCACTGTTGCCAACAGCCCCGAGCTGCAAGTAGGTATTGCTACCGGTTAGGGCCGTCGTGCCGGAGCCGAGCAGGACCACCGACCCGGTGCCGGAGATGACACCGCTGAAGGTGGTCACGTCCGAGCGATTGAAGGCTAGGGTCGCGTTGTCGGTAACATCGCCCTGGAGACTGCCACTGCTGCCGCCAGCCCCGAGCTGCAAAGTGCCAGCCGCCACAGTGGTGCCGCCGCTGTAGGTCTCGGCGGCGGTCAGGGTCAGGGTGCCGGCACCGGACTTGGTCAAGGCGCCTGCACCGGCAATGACGCCATTGTGGGTCAAGGTGCCTGCTTGGGTATCAAAGGTACCGCCTGTGCTGCCCAGCGTGGTGTCCCGCGCCGTGGTCATATCCGCGGTCGTGCGCAGCGTACCGCCATCCAGACTGAGCGTTCCGGCCGCCGCGCCCAGGTTGCTATCACTGGCGATCTGCAGCACCCCACCGTTGATGTCGGTGCCACCGGTGTAAGTGTTGGTGCCCGTCAGGACCAGGGTGCCCAGTCGTCTTTCTCGACGGCCGAGGCGCCCGTTAACACCGCGTTGATGGTCGCCGTATAGCCGGCACCGCCCGCGGTGCCATCGCCGACACGAATGATGCTGGTCGGTGTTCCACTCAAGCTGAGCGCTGCACCGCTCAGCACATAGCCGTCACTGGCAAACTGCAGGCCGGACGCAGTGACCTGGCCCAGGCTGTTGTCGACCGTGACGGTCCCTGCCGGGCCCATGAATATCGCAAAGGCGCTGTTGCTGAAGGGCGCATTGAGCGCGCCCGTCGCCTCGGTCCAATTGTCGTCACTGCCCGCGCTCTGCCATACACCGTCCCCTCCATTGATGACGCCGTTGTTCTTTGGCCCGTTTTCGGCTTCAATCCCGAGCACTGTCGCTACTGTCAAATACGTTGGTGCATTGGCGCCCAATCTCCATGAATCCACCCGATCCATGAAGTGTTCAAGCTGCTACGCTTTCTTTTCACAGAGAAATCGCGATGCCAAATACAGACCTGCTCCCTTCCCTGCTGTATAAAATCAATGAAAACCAGCTCGCCCTAGAAGCCGCCATCATGGAGCTTTCCAATTGGGTCGAGGCCCGCGGCTCGGCCGACGTCGCCGACAACGTACGCGGTGCCCTGGACACGATCGACAAAAACGAGGAGTTCATCAAGCTGACGCTCGCAGTCCTAATGACGCCTGAGTGACAGTTATCGGCCGATTCTGTTGAAAAAGTAGCTCCCCTGTCTGGCCTGCGGCAAAATCTCTGCATTGGCCAGAAGGGAAGCACGCAGCATGATGGGACAGTTATCGAGTGGGCAGGAGCGGCTGTTTTACTCGTTCAACCTTGAAGATCACATCCCCACCAATCACCTTCTGAGCAGCATTGATCGGTGTCTCGATCTGAGCGACCTGCGCCATCACCTCGCCGATTTCTATAGCCCGATTAGGCGTCCGTCGATTGATCCTGAACTGATGATCCGCATGCTGATCGTGGGCTATTGCTACGGCATCCGCTCCGAACGGCGGTTGTGCGAAGAGGCCCATTTGAACCTGGCGTATCGCTGGTTCTGCCGGTTGAGCCTTGAAGATGAAGTCCCCAACCACTCGACCTTTTCCAAAAATCGACACGGCCGTTTTCGGGACAGTGATCTGTTTCGCTGGTTGTTCAATGAAGTGCTGCGTCGCTGCATGGACGCAGGACTGGTCAAAGGCGAAGGCTTTGCCGTGGAAGCCAGCATCATCAAAGCGGATGCGAGTCGGCAGCGCGGCGTACCGGGTGATGAACCGGTCAACTGGAGCGATCCGGCCCTGAGCACCCGCGCCGTGCGTGAGTACCTTGAAGCCCTCGATGAAGAGGCTCTGGCCGAAACGCTACCGAAGCGCCTGTCGCTGACGGATCCTCAAAGCCTGCCAACCCTTGAAGACTGCGCAGTTGTTGCACTCAATCGCTCCAAAAATCCCTGACCTTTCTATCTGCCACGCCCTGATTGCGTGTCAGCATTCTCAATGCCCGGCTCGATAAGACGAAGTTAGTCCCGGCATTTCTTCTCATTGAAAGTATCAACATTCATCTGGTGAGGGGAGAGCGGCGTCCTGATTTTCAGAAAGTTCGTCCACTGACGGGCCACTCAGTTCTCGCCATGTTCAGGTCGACGTGAAAGAGGGGACTTAAATATGCCTTGGAAGGTGCGATAAGCGCCAACCCGCAGCCAGTACCCCAACAATAGATAAATGACCACATCTTTCACCGCTATTTGCCAGAAGACGGTTAGCTGATGGGTCAGATAACCCTTGAGCAACACCAACCCCGACATGCCTATCACCATCCAGATGGCCGTTGCCGGCGTAGCCTTTCCTTTTACCAGACGACTGCCCGCCAATCCATAACCGATTGCAACAGCAAAAGGAAGTAGCAGACTTTCTTGGCTGTATATGAGGCCGATGACCAGGCTTAGCGCACTTAGGCCGAACCACGTGGACGGTTGAGCGGCAATTTGATATCCAGTCAATCGTTCATATTTGCTCTGCAGTTGTTCCAGACCGAGAAGCGCGAGCCCCAAGCCAAGACCGGCCAGCACATCTGAAACAAAGTGCACCCCGAGCCAGATTCTTGCCATGGCGGTCCATAAGGCCAACGTCAAAGCAATAAATGCGCTATATCTCAAGGGGAATCTTGAAGTCGACCATAACGCCAGCGCACCGAAAAAAAACATCGCGCTGAATGCATGTCCGCTGGGCATGCCAAATCCAGAAGCGCCATCCAAACTCAGGCGTGGTAAGTAGTTAAATGGTCTGGCCATGGCGGCCATCGATTTGAGAGCCTGCGTTAGGAGTGTCACCAGCATCAAACCTAACAGCATTCGGTGCAGGTAGCGCCAACCGAGCAGCCAGGCTACAAGGGGTAGACACAAAACGTAGAACCACATTTCGCCCAAGAAGTTTCCGACTCGAAAAAATCCGCCCCACTTGGACGTGGCGATCGTCAACTTATCCATCCAGATAAGCTCGAAGGCTTGAATGTGCGGTAGGCCATCCGAAAAAAAAACGAGTCCCTCCGTTAAACTATCATGCCAGGCCTCGGTGACTTGGAATAGTCCGCGAACTTGTTCGGGGAACCTCAGTTTTAGTGCTTCAATTTCTGTTGCGTAGAATAGGCCAGCTTGGATCGTTTCTCGCCCGAGGTGAGGAGCATTTAATATGTTGACCCTATTGGCAGAAGTTTGGAGTGCGTTTTCGGTTACGCATGTAAAAAGCTGAATCCGCTGCTCCCCTATGTCGATTGGCTCAACAATACTTACCTTCAAGCCGGTTTCTTCGAACGTTTCTCGTTGAGCTGTTTGCCCCGGTGTTTCTCCTTCTTCTGGATAGCCCCCTGGTAGAGACCATTTATTGCCTGGCCCTCCTTGTACCAATAATATTCGGTCTTGCGAGCTGATCACACAGCCCGCGGTTTTGTGGGACACCTCTGCAGCTTGGGCGATATTTTTGAGCAGCAGAATGCAGAGAATGAACAGCGTTGAGATTGACGTGATTTTTCTCACTGTAGTGTTCCTGAGAGAGGCCAGCTACCCGTCGACAATAACGACGAAATATCAAAGGCACAGAGCGAATGTAGGGCCGGAAGGAGGGTTACCAACGCCAACGGGAGGGGGGGGCGGAAAGCTTTGTAACTCAAAGAATCGATTTGGCACCCTTTTGCGTACTCATAATCAACAAGTGTTTTTACGCACTCTTCACGGGGAAGTTATTGTACGGAGTAGCACTGAGCCCTTGTAGCGGGAGATGGCTTATGCCGAAAAAAACTGTTACACAGGATTACGTAGAAACCCAAGCCGGGGTAAGAGCCTTGGCTGGACTTGCAGGGGCAATCTGCAGGCAACGTTGAGGGTTCCCAGGTCATGATCCCCCCCCCCTTGCCCGGCCCGCGATAACGATTGCAATCAGCCAGAAGCCAACTTTCGTAACGATGGCCGCCAGTGCGCAAAAGGCCACCATTCAAACTCTCATGCGAGTGCGGTTACCATTCGCTCTCTGCAATGACATGGAACAGGCAAATCAGCGCCGCTAACAGGAATTGTCCTACAGCCAGCGCTTGTGCTTCCCGTTAAGGAAGGTCTGAAGTAGTCAGCGATTTTTGATGCCCTCTTTGGTAGAGGTTCAAAAAACACTGGTTTGGTCAGAAATCAGACCTTTCCTGTTCTTAACTCATCGTTTCACCCTTGAACGACGCCTTTTCAAGGCGCTTTTCCCGGATTACAGGCGCACCTCTCCCACAACCAGCAGCCGTTTTCGCATCATCCACAGATTCGACAGGGCAAATAGCGTGGCCTGTTGCGCGGTATTTTTCATCAGGCCGCGAAAGCGCACTTTCGTATAGACAAACTGACGCTTGATTACCCGAAACGGATGTTCAACCTTGGCCCGCACCTGCGCTTTCGCGTATTCGATCTTGCGCCGCAGACGACCGATCAAACTCTTTTTTCCATGCTTTTTATAGCTGCTTGGCCGGGCGGCAATCGACCAGATCATCTTGCGATCCTGATGCTCGGGACGTTTGTCCACGCCGGTGTAACCGGCGTCACCAGACACGTAAGTTTCCTCGCCGTGCAGCAACTGATCGACCTGCGTCACGTCCGCCACATTGGCCGCCGTGCCCACCAGGCTATGCACCAAGCCGGATTCAGCGTCGACGCCGATGTGCGCTTTCATACCAAAAAAGTACTGATTCCCTTTCTTGGTTTGGTGCATTTCGGGATCGCGTTTGCCGTCCTTGTTCTTGGTCGAACTCGGCGCGTGAAGGATCGTCGCATCGACCACCGTGCCATGACGCAACAGCAGGCCACGGTCGCCCAGATAGCCATTGATAACCTGCAAAATCCCGCCTGCCAACTCATGTTTTTCCAACAAGCGGCGGAAGTTGAGGATCGTGGTTTCATCGGTCTAGGTGCAGCCCCGAAAACTGGCGCAGGATCGTGGTCTCGTACAATGCCTCTTCCATCGCCGGATCGCTGTAGCCGAACCAGTTCTGGATCAGATGGACCCGCAACATCGCCATCAGCGGATACGCTGGACGACCCCCTTCGCCCTTTGGATAATGCGGCTCGATCAAAGTAACCAAGCCCTTCCAGGGCACGACCTGATCCATCTCGATCAGGAAGCGCTCGCGGCGAGTCTGCTTACGTTTGCCGGCATATTCGGCGTCGGCGAAGGACATCTGTTTCATGGGGCTCAACCGTCGTGTTCGTGTCAGGCGAGTATTTCACCAGATCTGGAAGTCTTTTTCAGAGTTTCCTTAGATTGTCTGCCCTACGATGGAAGACGTAAACCTTTGGTTTTTCCCAATAAATTTATCCGTTGAACATCAGTTTTATTCTTATACAGACTGACAACCTACTCATCATTTTGGCTGTAGGACGTTTTTGAAAGCTATTTACACAAGTTACATTGTGGGTAGGGAGGCACATAAAATTCGACTCTGAGCAGCACCCCGCTCCAGAAGCCTGATGAACTAGAAATGAGTAATGACCGTCCCGGTGATGATAAAAACTCAACCCCTTGCTTATGCTTGGAGATATCGGAATAATCGCTGAAGGAATACGCGGCGTATACAGCCGTTAAGGTTGCTCTGATTAGACACATAGATGCCGGAGAAAGCACGGTTTCTTGGGTGACTGGCAGGGCAGGTATAGTTTTTCCAGTGACTTTGAACTGCTGTGGTACTAGTTGACACTGTTTCTATTGTGACTCAGGCGAGCGCATGGGGGTGGACAATAACTGAGGATTAATGTATTTGCTATTCGAGGGGGAGGGTGCCTTTTAGGGGTGTTTTAAAATAGTACGTACTAAATTTATTTCTCTCACGTGAACCATGCCCGCGGAGCTAAAAGGAAAAAATCATCGAGGGCGGCGGAAGACCACCGCCCTATTTCTTATTACTTGGAAATTATAGTTACCGTGGTCCGGCGATTTGGTGCTAGACAATTGATCGCTTCAGGAGATTCCGCACCAGGGCACGCGACAATCGGATCGGCAGCTCCACGCCCATCAATGCTGATCAGTTGAGAAGGCGTTCCTTGTTCAATCAAGTATGAGCGGACAGAGCCAGCTCTATTCAACGACAGCTCCTCATTACGCTGTTGGTTTCCGATACGATCGGTGTAGCCTACGATGTCAACACTACTCACGCTCGATAGCTTCAGATCGTTGAACAGTTTGGTAAGTGTGCTTTTTCCCTTAGTGCTTAGCTGTGCACTGCCAAATGCAAACGTAGAATCGGCCGCTAGTGTTACATCTTCAGATTTAATACTGATCTGCTTCTCCGATTTCGCCGATTTCTCCTGTGATGTCGGCTGCATACAGTTTTCCGGCAGGAAGAAGAACGACTGAGCGACCATGTTGTTGTCGAACAATACCTTGTATTGGCATACCTCATCAGGTTGGCCGGCAGGTTGGCGGAACTTGAGGATGTAATCCCACTCGTGTACATCGAACATTCCCTCCGAGAAGTGAGGAGCTCCAATCAGTTCGCGGACTTGTGCTTTAGTCATCCCTCCCGCAATTTTGTGCAAATTTTCCAAGTTTACGTAGGTTCCATCTGTACGGCTAGCATCATTTACGGCCGGGAATATTGGAGCTTTGGTGGTTCCATGGACGTCGACATCACTAATGGTACGAGTACCGCATGCAGAGAGAGTGAGCAACGTGAAAGTCACAGCGGCCAAGCGGAAGTAATTTGAAACTGTTGCGTTGTACATGAGTTATTCTCGAATCTTTTACTGTGAAGGGCCCGCCTCGCAACGGGCCTGTTTATTTATGAAGTAATTACCACTGGTAGCCTACGCCAACAGATGCACCGACTTCACGCTGGGTGTTAGCGGTGGCTTGTAGTTTGGTGACCCAACGACCGTTGTCGGAAATGCGTGACACACCAAGCGCCATTGCGGATTGCCCGCGGTAGGTGCCCAAACCACCGGAAGCCATGCTTGCACCCGGAGCATAAGGCTGGGGCAGCGAGGCCATAGCCATGGCGCCGGCGATGCCCGCGCTCAAGTCATCGTCCAGCGCCTTAATGTCTTTGTTTAAGGCACGGTAAGCCGAGTCGGTGTAGGCATTGGCGGTCTTGGTGGCATCAGCTAGGCCACTGTTCAACTGACCAACGTTGACTGCGTCAGTTGTTGACGTACCGGCCGCCACATTCGTGATTTGCCGCTCGTTCCCTGCCGCGCCTACGGAAACGCTGTTGTTACGGTCCGCGATTGAGTTAGCACCCAGCGCGACCGAATTGTTACCCGAGGCATTGGCATTGCTACCCAATGCTGTGGAGTTGTTTCCTGATGCGCTCGAGCCTGCCCCCCCTGCGACCGAATCGGTACCGGTGGCCACCGGCTTCGGCCGCTTGCTGGAGTTGTTCACCTGGAACATGCCGTCAGTGCCATCCTTGAGGTTATTAACATCACCCTCTGTCTTGCTAATGCGGTTGTCGATGTTGGTCACCCGGCTATCCACATTCGAGACGGTAGTGTTTATTTTATTGAGGGAGTCATCGGTGTACTTCTTCGACTCGGTAACCGCACCATCGAGTTGACGCAAGTTGACCCCGTCGGTTGCCTCCTTGCCGTCTGCGACATTGCTGAGGGTGCGAGTCTCGCCGGTTGCCGCATTGCCTATGGAAACGGTCCCAGAGGTGTTGTTAGCAGTGCCGGAGTACTTTCCTGTGTAATTTTCGGTACCACGGCCACCATCGCTGGCACCTTTACCCAAAGCAACACTTCCTGCGGCTGTAGACGAGGCACCGTCCCCCATGGCGACGGAACCCGCGCCTGACGCATTGGCTCCGTTACCCGAAGCAATCGAGCCGACACCTGATGCACTCGCCTTCGGACCGATCGCCACAGAATCAGTACCACTTGCAACAGAGTCTGCCCCGGTAGAATTGGCGTGGAAGTACTTGACGCCAGCACCGTTATTGATGTTGGTGAAGTTGCTTTCGATAGTCGTGACACGACCGTCGACATTGGAGATCTGATTACCCAGAGCAAACAGCTGCGAACCGTTCACCGCGTCGGTGCTGGTCGAAGACAAGGTGCCATTGGCCACGTTGGTGATCTTGTTCGGGCCCGTACCGCCGTGGTTGGCGTTGAACGCACCGTTACCACCATTGGCTGCCGGATCCCACAACAACGCATCGTTTGCCAGTGCGTTGATATTGGTGGTGTTGTTCGCCACCTGGGTGTTGGTTTGATTCAACTGCGACATGTTCACCGCGTCGCTGTCGGCTACGCCATTGGCCAGGTTGGTAATGGTCGTGCCGCCCACATGTGTGCTGTTGTCGTATGTACTGCCACCCAACGTAATGTTGTTGTGCGTAGCGTTGTCATACATCACCGCATCAGCGACGGCGGCGCTGCTGACTGCCTTCAGCTGCGACACGTTGACTGCATCTGTATCTTCGGCCCCGGCCGACAGGCCCGTGACCCGGCGATCACCGATGTTGACTTCACCTGTTGCGGCCCCACCCACCAGATAGGCCTGCTTGCTCAAGGTGATGCCATCTGCAACGGAACCCGCACCGAGTGCGACGCTGCCGTCATGGCTGGCTACGGCGCCCATGCCGATAGCAACCGAATCCTGGCCCGACGCGACCGAGTCGGTACCCGTGGAGTTGGCGTGGAAATACTTGGTGCCCGTTTCGTAGATATTTGTCAGCGAGTTTCCGATGCTGGTCACAATTGAATTAGTGGCGTTCAGTTGCGAACCGTTCACCGCATCGGTACTGGTCGAAGACAAAGTACCATCGGCTACATGCGTGATCTTGTTCGGACCCGTACCACCGTGGTTGGCGTTGAATGCCCCGTTACCACCATTGGCAGCCGGATCCCATAACAACGCATCGTTTGCCAGTGTGTTGATATTGGTGGTGTTGTTCGCCACTTGGGTGTTGGTTTGATTCAACTGCGACATGTTCACCGCGTCGCTGTCGACTACGCCATTGGCCACGTTGTTGATGGTCGTTCCGCCCACATGCGTGATGGAGTTGTAAATCGGACCACCCAATGTCACTTTCGAAGTATTTATCGTGCCATCCTGGTTTGTGTCGTACTTGACCGCACCGTCTTGAACAGCCTGTAGCTGACGGACGTTCACAGCATCAGTCGCTTGTGTACCGCC
The DNA here is from genome assembly GCF_059695705.1 of Pseudomonas sp. LBUM1669. Taxonomy (NCBI): domain Bacteria; kingdom Pseudomonadati; phylum Pseudomonadota; class Gammaproteobacteria; order Pseudomonadales; family Pseudomonadaceae; genus Pseudomonas; species Pseudomonas sp. LBUM1669. The sequence goes on from NZ_CP166785.1 coordinate 217,672, forward strand.
GGCAACGTTGATGATCTGGCGCTCTAAGTCTGTTTTACCTACCGATACACCAGCGTATGAAGATAGCACTTTAGCGCCACTAAACTTCTCCGCCGAACCATTCATTCCGGCCCGATCAGCGAGCGAATTGTCACCCAACGCGACGCTGTGGAGCAGAGTAGCGGACGACCTGTTACCCAAGGCGACGCTGGTGTTGCTAGCGGAAGAACCAGAACCAATGGCGACGGCGATACCGCCGGTAGTCTTTGCCAATACACCAATAGCTATACTTTCCGAGGAGTTCGCTTGGTTACTTGCTTGGTAACCGATAGAAACTGACGAGCCCCCTAACGCACTAGCATTAGGGCCAATAGCAACAGCCTGACTGTTCAGCGCTTGACTCTGGTTTCCAATGGCGGTGGAGCCGATGCCATTTGCGGTAGCGAAAGAGCCTAAAGCTACAGAGCGATATCCAGTGGCATTAGAACCACGACCAATGGCTACCGCAGCGTCATGCGGGTCTGTGTTGTGGTTGATAGTGGCAGTTCCGTCAACACCTGCTACCGCACTGTCCCCTATGGCAATAGTCGACATGTTATAAGCTTTCGCGTTCACTCCAGCAGCATAGCTTTGATTTGCTTTAGCTACCGAGTTGTGTCCTGTTGCTATTGCATCCGCTCCGGTCGCACTTGCGTTGCGACCGAAGGCAAGAGTATCAATATCGTTAGCCTTAGCGCCATCGCCCATTGCAATGCCATAGTTGCCAGCTGCCACGGCAGATGGACCTACCGCAATGCTGTTATTCCCGGACGCCTGCCCCCCATTTATTGAAGTGTTGGAGCTACTATTGTTATCCAGTATAGGGCTGCTTACACCAGTCTCTGCGACCCAAGCATTTGCAGGGCCTGCCAGCATCGTAATCGCCAGTGCGCTAACCACACCCCCGGCGCGCATAACTGAGCCACGAGTACGGCTCTTGCTTTTGCCTTTTGCAGTCGCAAGTTCAGAGGTTACAACCCAAATGTTCAAACTTACATTCCAGATTAAGCGAAAAACTTTATTCACGGGGACTCCGTAACCTTGGCTTTTGACCGTAGGCTAATTAGTTGATAAGGGGGAGGGGGGTTAAATAGACTTAATGGCCTGCTCTATGAGCGGCTTTTCCAAAGAGGCATCGGATTGGGGTAACTCACGCTGGTACAGGCGCCGCGCCGCCGCAGTATCCTTTCGGACGTACTGTAGATAACCGCCAGCAAAGAATGCAGCTTCAGAGCGCGCATCGCGCATTGACAAACCTTCGCTGACTGTTGTGTTAATAACATTGAACACTGCTGCAGCTTCACTGTCTCCTGCGAAGACGGCGACCAATTTTTGTTGGTACGCAGCGCTCGGTTTCATATTGACAACCAACTTACTCAACTCTTTCTGTAGAGAAGCAGGTTTGCCGGTGTAAGTGCGGGCCGTTAGCCATAATTGCCACAATTTGGCATAACTGGCCTCGCGCTCATCTTCACTTTTTGTTATTTTCTTGAACGCTTTTTTAGCATCGTCATAGCGACCAAGTACAGCCAGATTGACCGCTGACGGAACTGCAACACTAAAATTCAGCTCCGCGCCTTCGAGGGCGTCATACCACTTACGGGCTTGTTCGTGTCGCCCCGCAGCATCATCAGCAACGGCTTGTTTGAAAATAGATATAAGGTTTGCACGCTCGTCCCGAGATATTGGAACGCTAGCAGTGGTGTCAGCGCCAATATATTGACTAGACTCTGTGACTGGATTTTTTGCAGAAGCGTGCGCATTGGGAAGCGTGCTAAAAAAAGCTCCAGCCATGAAAATACTAAGCACTGCAACTCGCACAGAGCGGGTCGGAATGTGTATAAATTTTAAGATAGGCTGCGCTTGCAGAGGTTGGGGCAGAAGTCCTTTTCCAAGTTTTAAACCACGGCCATGTGGTTCCTTTAAAAACTTGTACTTGATGTTCATTTTTAAATACTGGTTGGTTGTCGGTCACAACAGAGTATGGATAATGGAATCTTCGTGATATTCGATTTCTCCCTGTGAGTTGTAGGAATTTTCCGAAGGAGACTATTTTTGGCGCACTGAGCACGAAGGATTCTCCGAACAAGTCTTCAGAGGTGCTGTAATGCACCCTGACTACCGAGCTAGGGCCTGTTGACGTTTCACATGGGTAACCAGAGGAACCCGCAGGCCATGGCCACCGTGCTCTCATAGTTCCTCTTCAGTTTGTCGTATCGAAACGCCACTGCGCGGTAATGTTTCAGTCGCGCAAAGGCATTTTCGACCAAGTGCCGGTAGCGATAAAGGCCTTTATCCAGATCGCCATTGCCTTTGATTGAGTTACGCTTTCTCGGGATCACTGGTCGAGCACCTTGGGCTTCGATCTGTTCGCGAATACGCTCACTGTCGTAGCCCTTGTCGGCAACGATGACCTCGGCTGATGGTAGCTGCGCAATTAATTCACGGGCGGCAGTACAGTCATTGACGTCACCTCCAGTGATCTCGAAAGCCACAGGCAAGCCATGTGCATCGACAGCCAGGTGGATCTTGCTCGTATGGCCAGCGCGGCTTTTGCCGATCGCTTCTGGTTGGTCACTGGCGGCCCCCGTGCTGTGCTGATGGGCCTTCACATAGGTTCCGTCGATGAAAGCCCAATCAAAATCTGGGTCTTCGATCAACGTATTGAAAACCTTGAGCCACTTGCCAGCCACCGACCACGCATTGAAGCGCTTGGAGACTGAGTTCCAGCATCCAAAAGCGCTGGGCAGATCTCGCCACGGACAACCAACGCGCATCCGGTAGAGCATCCCCTCAACGGTCAATCGCAAATCAGGCTTGTGGTAAATAGTTTGCTGAAGCAGAATTTTTTCCAGCTTCGACCAAAGCTCGTCACTGAGCATCACTCGGGGCATTGCAAGCTCGCAGGATTGTCGGTGTTGGAACCTCTATTCTGCGGGTTTGCTCTTCTTCCTCTGCTGTTCCGGTGAAACGTCAACAGCCCCTAGGGAGACGCTGAACAATTAACCCGTTCGCACCGCCCCCATTTCCAATCCGGTTTTTTCAACCTACCGGCCTTATTTTGCATTTCCGGGGCCGATTTTCGCCCTCATTTTGCTGATTTTCGGGTCAGCCTCGCCTTTTAGACGGATTTATCCCGCCGCCCGTTGCAAATACCGCTTGGCCAGCATCAGATTGGCCAACCCAAACAGACTGAACAACTGCGCCGTATTCTTTTCCAGCCCACGGTAGCGAACCTTGCGATGATTGAAGCGCACCTTGATTACCTGGAATGGGTGCTCGACCTTGGCACGCAGTTGCGCCTTGGCGTATTCGATCTTGCGCTTGACCCGGTAGTGCACTTTCTGTTCCGTTGCTCCCCAAACCCCAAACCCCAAACCCCAAACCCCAAACCCCAAACCCCAAACACGAGCGGGTGACTTCAAACACCTTGCACAGCCAATTAAGCGGCTCATGGACGCTCAGCTGATTGACCAGCGCGTACGCTCGTGATCTTCCGACATCAAGAGCGCAGTAGCCTAATGAGATGGTCACCCCCACACCCTGCGAGGGCTAGGCTTTCCCTGAGGGTTACGTTTCGGAGGCCATCCTCATAAGCGAGTTAGCAATGGTCGGGATTGATCTCGGCAAACACAGTTTTCACCTGCACGGTCAGGACAAAACAGGCCGGGAAATGTTTCGCAAAAAACTCTCACGTCAGCAGATGATGCGGTTTTTCAGCAACCTTCCGGCGTGTACCGTGGCGATGGAGGCCTGTGCCGGAGCGCATTTCGTTGCTTGCCAGCTGATGGTAATGGGCCATGAAGCCAAACTGATTTCCCCGCAGTTCGTCCGCCCTTACGTCAAGGGCAACAAAAACGATTTTGTCGATGCCGAGGCCATCTGCGAAGCCGCATCACGCCCGTCTATGCGTTTCGTTTCTCCTAAGACCGAGCCCCAGCAGACGCTTTCAGTTTCGCATCGTCTACGTGAATCACTGGTGCGAGACCGCACCAAAACCGCCAACCAGATGCATGGTTTCCTGCTGGTGTTCGGGGTTAGCCTACCCAGAGGATTGGCCGTCATGAAGCGTCTGCCTGTCATCCTGACTGAACATGAGATACGCACTCGACTCATGAGCCTCCTGGATCGTTTGCGCGAACACTTCAACTACCTGGACGCCCAAATCAAGGATCTTAAGGATCTGGCTTGCCAACTGGCTGACGATGATCTTGGCAGTCGTTTGCTGAGTATGCCATGTGTCGACCCGATCACCGCCAGCCTGCTGGCTGTGGAAATGGGCGATGGCCAAGCAGTACGCAGGTAGTCGTGACTTCGCTGCCTCCATTGGCTTGGTACCCAGGCAATACAGCACCGGAGGCAAGGCCAATTTGCAGGGGATCAGCAAGCGCGGCGACAAGAATCTCAGGCGACTATTGGTTCAGTGCGCTCGAGTTTATCTTCAGCAATTGAAGAGCTAGCACGGCGCGTTGGCGGAGTGGGTTCGTTCGCTGCTGATACGACGGCATTCGAACGTGGTGGCATGTGCCTTGGCCAACAAACTGGCTCGGATCGCTTGGGCGATCTCAGCTGGTCATGGAATATTTAACGCAGGGCCAGATGCCGTGGCTATCTGACTCAGCTGTTGTTCTAGTGCCACGAGCCACCTTCAGGTTTTGCCTTTTCAGGATCGTCAGGCGTGACTCTCATCATGGCGCGGGTGACTCACCCAATAGACGCCGGATAGATTTAAGCAAGCCAACCACTTCGCCCGTTAATCAGCATTGCAAAAAAGGGGGTGACCATAGATTTTTAAGATGGATTTCTCTCGCTCAAGTCGAGCGATACGAGCTTCCAGTACCTGAATTTTCTACTGTTCAGATGTCAGCGCCTTGCTCTTCGGGGTAACGCCTTGGCGTTCCTTCTGGACTTGATCGACCCAACGGCGCAAGGCCGATTGGCCGACACCGAGTGAACGGCTGGCTTCGATGTAGCTGTAGTTTTGCTTGAGTACGAGGTCGGCAGCCTCGCGTTCGAATTCAGCCGAAAACACACGGCGTTGTTTGGTCATCTGACACCTCGATCTGGCGAGCATTCTCGCCTAAATGGGTGTCCAGTTTCATTAGACCACTACACTTTGCCTGATGTATTTTCGGTTCGCGCTTACTATCCTTGTTCTGGTCGAGCTCGGCACATGGATGATCGTTGCATCGATCACAGTGCCTTGGCGCAACGGCAGTCCACGGGCACCCAGATGACCGTGATGACCTGCAAAATCCCTCTGGCTAACTAATGTTTTTCCAACCTGCGCCGGAAGTTGAGCGTTGCCCTTTCATTCGGAATCCGATTCAGATGCGGACCCGAAAACCGGCGTAGAATCTTGGTTACGTGGAGCGCTTCTTCCATCGCCAGATCGCTGTAACCGAACCAATTCCGCATCGGATTAACCCGACGCACCTCATATAGTATTAGTGCTCATCGAGCACCACCTATAGACTACATTACTCTATCAAAAGCAAGCATAGACAGTTTCGGTGCGTTATTTTTAAGCTGGATGACCAACAAAAAATACCGCCTGGCCACGCATGGCCGAAGCGGAAATTAGTTTCTACTCAATAACCATCAGGCAGCTTTCTTGTTAGACTTATCAAGTATCCACCGTCCATTTCAACATACCCTCCCTGCCTTAACGACTTTATTATAGATAAAGTATGGGAGCGAGAAACACCTGTTGTATCGGTAATAAATGTAATAACAGTAAATTTTGACCGAATAGACTCTGGCAAATCGTTCATCCACTCTAATGCTGATTTAACTTCGGTGTAGCTATCCCCCATACATTGTGCCAACCATTTTTTTGAGATATTACGGGCGCTCCAAGCCATAAACTCAAGCAGCCCCTTAAATAGCTCTTTGTCCGGCATAACCAGGTGCATACTGTCCATGGGGAACTCATAATAGATAGAGTGTGAGAGTACTTCATATTGATTAAATGGAGCGTGTGAGGTTTTAGGATGGCGAGCAAGCAATACTCCCCCCCCAGCCCCTACAATGCCTATGACCTTTCCCTCGCCAGCTAACAGGCGCCACGTACCGCTTTCAATCGTAAATATCGAGTTTGGGCTAGCACCCAATAGCTCCCCCCCAGATTCGACTATTTTTTTAGTGCCGTTCTTTTTAATCCAACAATACAAATACCGCACACTGGCGCTGGCGCTGGCGGAATTTAGCTCGTAATTAAATCCGAATAGATGAATATCATTCATTTTAGGCACTCTTGTCAATAGGGGGGGCGAAGGCTCTTTTCGTCGTACGGGGTGAACTTATGCATGAAGGTTAAATAGTCGAGTTAGAGCAGCTAATCAGGATTGTTTTGTTTGCTAGATAGTAGGTTTACGGTGTTTAAGTTATTGCTTAAATCCATTCAATTGTCTTTCCGCAACCTATTTAGTTCAATTGAAAGTCTGATTGCAGACCGATGTTTAAACCTCATAAAATCTTTATTTTTTGTAAGTTTTTTTTACGAATTTATATTTTGGTGTTTTCATGAAAAATCAGATAAGTTGATCGTGTTGCTGAAAGGGTTTGAGCGGATGCTAGGAAAACTCCGAACAAGTCCTCAAATATGCTGGAATACGACCTCATCGCCTGACCTGAGCCCTTGATGAGCCAGATGCGTTTTTCCGACTTCGAATTCGCCGGCAAACGTAAGCAAACTCGCCGCGAACGCTTCCTCACCGAGATGGATCAGATCGTGCCCTGGAGCGCTTTGCTAAAGCTGATCGAACCGTATTATCCGAAGGCAGGCGGTGGTCGAAAACCCTATCCGCTGGAAGCTATGCTGCGCATTCATCTGTTGCAAAACTGGTTCTCCCTGAGTGACCCTGCGATGTAAGAGGCGCTGTATGAAATCACGCCCATACGCCAGTTCGCGGTTGACTCTGAGTACACCAATCCCTGAAGACATCACGATCATGAACTTTCGGTATCTGTTGGAAAAGCAACAGTTGGCCCCTGCAATTTTTGCGGTCATCAACGGCTATTTGCAGGAAAAAGGCCTCTCCCTTCGTCAAGGCACCATCGTCGGCGCGACGATCATTCAAGTGCCAAGCTCGACAAAAAACGAAGAAGGGAAGCGCGATCCAGAGATGCATCAAACCAAAAAAGGTAACCAGTATTTCTTTGGGATGAAGGCTCATATCGGTGCTGACGTTTAGTCTGGGCTCATGCACCACGTTCTCGGCACGGCGGAGAATGTAGCCGATGTCAGCCAGGTCGCCGAACTGCTGCATGGCGAGGAAAACGCGGTCTACGCCGATGCGGGCTACCTATGTCGAGAAACGTTAAGTGCATGAGAACCGCTAGGTGGTTTGGCTGATCGCAGCGCGGCGCAACACCTATTCCAAGCTGAACAAGAGCAACCTGATCTGCAAAGCCAAGCGCAAAATCGAGTACCTCAAAGCCTAGACGCGAGCCAAGGTTAAGCATCCATTTCGGGTGATCAAGCGTCAGTTCGGTTACGTAAAGGTACGTTTTCGCGGACTGATGAAAAACAAGGCTCAACTGACCACGCTGTTTGCGCTGTCGAACTTGTGAATGGCTCGAAAACGCTGATGGGTATGGGCAAGTTACGCGGGTAACACGGAGAGTTGGGCTGAAACGCCCCCATGCGGTACGCGCGGGGTATTTCGCGAGATGTAGCGAGTTTTTTCAACCTGCCGCGCTGGTGCGGCAAGTTGATCGGAACGTCTCTAAGGCGGCGCTGATTTATTAAAAATAACCAATTCGTATGCTTTGATAAATCAAGGCCTCCAGGGTGTTTTAGAAGCCTGAAACTGAACAATTCAGCAGCTCCCCCAATAACGATTGTACTGATTGTTTTCAGCCCATTGCCCGAAACGTTTTCCAACAACTAATCAACCCTAAAAATTTTAGAGCGTACATCTCCAAAATTCAAAAACTCTTTAAAGCATACGCATATCAACTCAATACTTCTTGTCATAGCATTCGCAGGGTAAAAATCACCCAGCACATCAATCATAGCCGCCTCCGCCCTAGGGTTGTCAATCACTCTAATTTCATGCTCGCCATCATCAAGATGCTGATTCAACATAAGAAAACAATTGCCTGAATCAGCATACAGATTTAGTTCATAGGGGCCATGTTTCGGTGCGGGTTTAACACACAAACAAGCAACGCGATCTCGACTGGAAAACCGACTTACAACAATATCAACATCTACAGGTGATGGGTTGTAAATAACTGGCATCTGTAGACGACCAAGTTCAGCATCAATAATATACCCCACCCAGCTGTATCATTTTTCCCCCTGATAGATTTCATGCCCGAATTCCAGTAATAAATTTATGGAAGTCAGGTAGTATTATCTACAGCCTGGACAGTAAGAGATCTCAATCCGGCCTTTTCCGCGGCAGCAGCAATGTCACCTTTGCAATAACCGCACACATCTTTTCCAGCAACAGTCATGGACATTTTTGCACCAGCGGTTTTGCCAGAATTATATGCCTGCTGGATGACGCCAATCTCTGTGTGAGCATTTGCCATATTTCCATTCGGGTAATTCTTTCCTGCATTAGCCGCAGTTTTATCTGCGACCCTATCCGCAATCAAAGTAAGTTGGGTTGGGTCTGCTTGGGAGATAGGCCTAGCAGTCTGGTTAACATCTTTGAAGGTTTCTCCGCCAATTTGCCCTTCCGCTGCCACTTGGGGAGGAACACCTTTTGCAGCCAGCGCTTCCTGCCCCATAACAGTGCCAATCTGATCAGCCGTCAGTTTAGTCTCTGTGTTCGCTTCAATCTCCATCAAACCACGAAGATTGCTCAGTTCCTGGGCAGTCAATCCTCCCGCTGCGGCGCCTAGGCCAGCGGGAAGCGCCTCCGACATGCCAACATCAGCAGTCCAGATCGCCACTTCATTCGCGCACAATACTGGGTTGGCGGCGCAAGTCGTCGCTCCTGCTACGGCCCACTCTCCCAGCAGAGGAATCAGTTCAGGAGCCACAACGATGACACCCGCTGCCGCCAAAGTTTTCACTGCATTGGCCGGGTCGCCTGGTGGAAGGTGGTCAATGGCTGTTCGCGAGTTGGCATTGAGCCAGTCGCTGGTATTTTTACGCATGAAATCAGCCACAATGCTCGAGTCGCTGTTTAGATACAGCGCACTCAAGGCATGAGAGCCTTCATCAATTTCAGCCCGAATTTGCGCACAGTTACCTGTCGCGTCACAGTTATTGAGCCTCTCCGTGTTAGCCGTATCGCGCTGGGCAAACTCCGCCCGAACCGCATCGCAATGGCCTGTTGGTTGACATTCACTCAGCGCTTTTTCCAGGTCCTTTACGTCCTGGTGATTCAGGTAGTTATATTGCGTACCGCTCTGCGCAACCCATGATCCCCTTTGCAGCTTATTGCTATCCGCATCTGGGTCTTGAGCAGCGGTCACCAGCAATCCCACCAACTGCGAGTTCATCGTCAGCAGGCGGTCTCGTTCCTCTTGGGGTAAGCTGGCATAGCTTTTGGCCATGTCATCGACCAGGGCTTCATTGACCCCGGCGGCCAAGGCGCCCGTTTTAAAGTCACTGCCTGCGGCCAACGCAGCTAAGCCCCCCATCAGCGCATGCAAACCGATCTTGGCCAGACTGCCATTAGGCAATCAGGTATCCCCGACCAAATTGAAACCGTAAGCAGCGAATGCGTTGACCAAACTGTTTTGCAAGGCATCGCCCTGGCTACTATCGCGGCCCAAGGCTATATTGAGCAAGGCAGATGTTGTGTTTTGCAGTGCCTGGTTCGCAGCAAACTGGCTGATGGCTTCCAGACTGCTCAGACCACCGGGAGCGGGCACCGTGACCTTACCGGTGTTGGCCAAGGCCCCACTGGTGGAATCGGTCAAGGGTATCCCAGCGCTGGTCTCGGTTCCCGTCCAACCGTTAAACACCCCGGCAGCGAGACCTGCGGTCACGCCGGCGATGATGTAGTTTTTCATGCTCTCGCTGCTGAACGTATCCGCGAAGGTCGAACCCAGGTTGCCTTTGTTATTGATCGAACTGACAGTGGTGTTGCCGGCCATCGCGGTCAGCACCGAAGTGGCAATAATGTTGCCCAGCCCGGCCGCCGTTCCCACTGTCGCGGCAGCCATGATGCCACCAGCCCCCACTGCGCTGCCCGCGGATGCCGCCAGTGCACTGGCGGCTCCAGCTGTTAAGGCCGCCACCACAATGATGATGGCCAGCATAGCTCCGGCACCGAGGCCGGAACTGCTGTAGTCAAAGGAGTCGTGAATCTCTTTGACCTGCTGCCAATTCACATCACCGCGGGCTTCTGCATCCTTCAACCTCGCTAGGCTCGGGTCGGCCTGCACCATGGTGTCGATGGTTTCACTCACCGACTTCTGGTCGATCTGCTTGAAGTCGATGTGCAAGCCGTTGACCGCATTGATAACGGTCTGACCGTTGGCCGTCAGCTCACTCCGGCGCAGTGTTTCATCGATGTTGCCCTTACCCTTGGCCGATTGCCACGCCAGATCGCTGCTGCTCTTCTCGTGGCTCTCCTGGTGCAGATCCTTCAGAGCCGCGACCTGTTCGACGGTTAGGCTGACGCCGACCGACAGATTCAGCGCGTCCTTGCTGGCGATCGCGTTGTCCATCAGGTAGCGGAACTGCGCCTCATCGGAGGTTTCACCCTCCAGAAAACGCTGCCCGGTGCGAGCGACAATGGCTTGCCAGATCAGGGTCTGTTCGTAGAAGCCATCACCCAGACGCCGGGCGCTTTGGTCGGGGTCGTAGCCGAGGGCACCGAGCAGGTAGTCCGAGCTCATGAACTGCTTGAGGTCGGTCAGGACCGGGTTGGTTTCAATCAGGTACTTCTGTGGGTGGGAGCCGCCACTGCTGGTGGGCACGCCGCGTACCCGTGCCACGCTGGTGCCGGCATCCTGGTGCTGGCCAATCAGCAGGTTGGCCCCGCCTAAGGTCCAGCTCTGGGGTCCGGTGCTACCAGTTGAGGAGTCCTGTTCACTCAGGCGGAACAAACCGTTTTGCCCGGTGGGCAGGCTGAAGCCCGGCAGCGTCGTGGGATTGACCTGCTGTTGTGCCAGGTCCGGAGACAGTTGCTGATTAAGCGAAACGGGGGTGGAATAAGCGCTGCCCGCCGTATCGGTATTGGTCTTAGTACCGCTGCCGACATAGGTATAACCGGCGCGGACGGTGCTGTTGTCGAAATTGTTCTGGGTGGTGATGTTGACCGCGCCTGCCGCTTGAATCACCGCTGCATAGGATTGGTCGCCCGTCGACAGTTTGGTCGTGGTGTTGAATTCGGTGAGCTCGCGCTCCGTCATGGCGATGAAGTTGGCAATTGCCGCATCAATGCCACCCAGGTTGTTGGGGTCGTAGTGAGCGCTTTGATACCAGTACTGATCGGTGATCCCTGCGGCGGCGTTGTACAGGTTGCTGGCGTTGTTGGTCCGCTCGCTCATGAATTGGCGGGTGTACTCGGTGTCGCTGGTTTCGACGCCGCTGTTGGTCAGGTTATTCAGCACCGCCGTCAGATTGCCGCTGGTGGCGATAGTGCTGCTCGCATTGAGCAAGTTGCCGCCAGTGAGGCTGAGGTTGCCACCGGCAGTGATGCTGGAAGCGGCGCTCGCAGCGGTGACTTCCAGTTTTTCGCGGGTCACGATCTCCCAAGCGTGGTTTTGTTTGCCACTGCAGTCGCCGGCGTTGACGCCTTCGATGCAGGTGAGTTCGTAGGCTTGAGTGGTGTAGATCCCGGCATTGTTCACGGTCAACAACGCCCGCACGTTCTGAATGGTGCTGGCCGCGAGGCTCATGGCGCCATCGCTCTGGATCGACGATGAACTGTTGATGATGCTGTTAGCCCAGCCGCCGTTGCCGTCGCGATCAATGCTCAGCTTGCCCAGGCTATAGACGTCGGCGTAGCTGTTGGTGAAGTCGGATACGCGCAACGACATATCACCGCCGCTGAAAATCAGACCGTGGTCGTTAAGCAAGGAAGGGGTGGTGACAGTGAGTGATTGCGCGCTGCCCAAGGTGCCGTAGTTAGCGAGGCTGTCGGCATTGAGGATCAGGTCACCACTGGAGGTGAGGCGCCCGTAGTTGATCAGCGGACCGCCGACGTTGAGGGTGGTCGTGCCTCCAGCGGCAATGCTGGCGGTGTTGCTCAGCGACACCTGATCGCTGTTCAGGGTCAGATCACCCGCCGCACTCAGGCGCCCGTTGCCCGAGTAAGCGCCGCCCAGCGTCAGGTGGATACTGCCGTCACTGGCAATCAGGCCGTCGTTGTTCCAGTTGACACCGGTACCGATGAGGCTGTCCGAGGCGAGCAACTGGCCGTCAGCAGTTTGGCTGAAGTTGTTCAGGTTAAGGGTCAGCCGTCCCGCCTGGATCACACTGCGGTTGGTCAAGCCATTACCGATGAGGCTCAATGCACCACGCGTGACCAGGCTGCCACCCGCCGCCATGGCCTGGCGGCTGTCGATGTCGAAGGTGCCAGTGCCGACGTGCAACACCGTACCGTTGGCGTTGAGAAGATTGCCGGTGGCGAGAATCAGGTCGGTGTTGGCGCTTTCCAAGGTGCCATTCTGGTTGTCGAACAGGCCGCCGATCTGGAAACGGGTTTGCCCGCTGGTGCCCAGGGCGCGCAGTTTGTCGCTCTGGTTATCGACGCTGGCGGCAGTGACGTTCAGGGTGCTGCCACTTTCAACAATGCCCAGGCGGTTGCTGAGGGCGCCGCTGAGGGCCAGGTCAATTTGATCACCGGCAATCTGGCCGTTGCTGTTGTCCAGCGAACTGCCGGTGAGATTGATCCCACCGGTGGCATAGAGGCCGCCGGTGGTGTTGTTAAAACTGCTGGTGTGAATCAGCGCGTCACCGGTTTGCGCGGCGAGACGCCCGGTTGTGTTGTCGATGCCGCCTTGTGCGGTGAGGTCCAGCGACTGGCCCTGCACAATGCCGCCCTGGCCGTTATTCAACATGCCGGACAGCCAGGCGCTGACCGCGCCGGTCAGGCTGGAGAGGACACCGCCCCGGTTATCGACGTTGCCAGCATTGAGCAACAGATCGTTGTTTTGCGCGATCAGGCGCCCCATTCGGTTATCGATGTCGCCCGTGAGGGTCAGCGCCAAAGCACCCTGGTTTTGCACGGTGCCAGAGGCATTGGCAAGGCTGGCGGCACTTAATTGCACGTCGACGTTGTTGGCATTCAGGCCGACGCCGTCAATCGATACGCTGCCACCGTCGACCTGGTAGTGGTCGAGGCCGCCGGCACCGTTCAACACCGGCTTGCCGGTGGTCAGGGTCACCCGAGGGGTGATGATGAAGCCGCAGCCGTTGCAGCTAATGCCGTAAGGGTTGGCGACGATCAGGCGGGCCGATTGCCCCGCTACTTCCGTGTAGCCGTTGAGCTGGCTCGGGCGACCGCCATTGACCTCGTTGAGGATGATTTGCGCGGCGGTACCGTTGAGGTTCGGGTTACCCTGAATGATCCCGCCCAGCTGCGTCGGCTGCGTGCGCACCGTGGCATTGTTGAGAATGACCCTGTTGGCGCCGACGTTGTAGTCCTGGAACTGGTTGTGCGACAGACCGCTGGCATTAGGGGCGGCAATGTTGACGATGGGCACGCTATTGCCGGCGTGGACCAAGGACGTGCCCGGTCCACTGACCGCAATGCCGTCAGCCTGCGCCCAGATGGGCTGCCAGAACATGACGTTTGCCAGCAAGAACGCCAGTCCACGCTTGGGCATGCCCAAAAACTGCTCACGCGGCACGACGGCGGCCGAGGGCTGAGATACTGGCAAGGTCAACTGGCGAACGTCCATGTGAATCACTCAAAAAATAAGGGGCCGCGCATCACTGCGAAGAAAGGCAAGAATCAACGAAAACCGCTCAAGACTGGAATCGTTGCGTGCGGGGGACTCAATCAGCGCATCCGGTGGACCGGGTGCATCGACCGGCTCAGGCTGCTCCACCGCCTTGGCGTTGTTCATCAGGTCGTTCATGACAGCGGTCGAGTCTGGAAAAGGGTCCTGTTCCGCCTTGAGCCGCTGACGCATTTGCTCGGTTTTACCCAGGTTGAAATACAACAGGCCTAGCTGGGCGTAGTAACCGGGCGGCACTACACCGCCTTCTGCCTTGATGTCCTCAACGTCGGCCTCCAGGATCTCGATCAGCTCTTGTGCCGCATCCTCCTGGTATTGCAGATGCGCCGGGGGGTAATAACCGTCCCAGGCGGGGCGCCTCGATTTTTGTTTGCAGCCCATCAGGGTCATAACCATCAGCAGCAAGACCCAAGCGAGACACCAGGTTCTCGATGTATTGCCCATGATGTGTAGTGCCCTCTATCGCTCATTTTTATTGTTTGTATGGCTTCAGGTACCGCGACCGCCGGCCTCTACCTAGCGGACTACAAAGAAACTCCCAGGCTGAAATAGATCGGCGCCTCGTGCTCGGTCAGCGCCTCGGGGCGCTCCAATGAATGGGCAAAGGTCACGCTGGCGACAGGTACTGACCGCGCGCAAACAGCTCCCATGAATTGCTGGACAGGCGGCCATGCTGATCACCGTTGTAATGACCATGGGTGATCACGCCTTGGTCATAACCGAGGCTGGTGCCGTATTCGGCGAACACCGGGTGTAGCCATTCCAACGTTACGGGACGGCTCCAACGCAGGTCGTTGCGCCAGTAGCCGCCGCTGTCACCGGACAAGGATTGGTCCTGGTAACCGCGAATCAACGACAGGCCGAGGCTGGTGCGTTGTGGGCTAAACAACACGTCTTCACTGTGCTGGCCGGTCATCAGGCTGCTGAAGCTGAAGGCCTCGTCCCACACCTTGAACGGTTGCAGGTAGCTCAAGGTGGCGGTGTATTTGCGGTAACGGGCGTCGGGTTCGCCGGGACCGGGATCGTGATTGGCTTGTGCATCGAACGCGCCGATCCCGTCCTGCATGCCCACGTCCAGGTTGACGAAGGCACTGCCGATGCGCCGACCATGGTTGAGGCCAACCTGCGCTTCGCTGATGCGGTTACTGCTCAGGGCCAGTTTGCTGTCTTCAATGAAGTTGTTGCTGCGCAAGGTCGACACCCCGGCGCTGAGCGAGGTCTTGCTCATCGCATCGCGATGGATCACCCGCTCGGCGCGCAGCTGATGGGTCTGGCTGTCGCCGGTTTGTTTGAAATTAAAGCCGTTGGCCTCGGCCAGCGAGCGGTACTCGCTCTGGCTGTAGCTGTAACTGAAGTTCCACCAGCCCCACGGCAAGTTGTAATAGAGCATGGCGTTTTGAGAGGTGTGCTGGTGATCGCTCACCGCATCATGGCCGCCGCGCAACGACAGTTGATCCGCCAGACCCAACGGGCTGTCCCAATCGAAGGTCGTGCCCCATTGCTGCTGGCCGGTGCTTTTCTGCCCGTCGTTGCTGCGTGAAAACCCCGCACGCCAAGGCTTTTGCGGGGTGTTCTTGACCAGCACCTCACTGCCGCCGACGTCTTTGCCGGGGGCCAACTCCATCTGCGCCTGATACGACGGCAAGCGGTTGAGTTGATCGACCAGCTGTTCGATTTCACGCAGGTTGACCAAGTCGCCGGTTTTGCCGGGAAAGGCCATGGCCAGTTCACGGTCCGACAGCTGGCTGCCGTCCGCGCCTTTCAGTCCTTCGAGCTTGCCCTCGACTACCAGTACCTTCAGGTGCCCACCGGACAGATCCTGTTGTGGCAAGTAAGCACGGCTGGTGACCAGGCCGTTGTCGATGTAGTGATCGGTGATGACCTTCAGCAGTTCGTTGAGCTGGGTGACGCCCAGGCATTGGCCGATGTAGGGTTTGAGCAGACGCCCGCGCTCACCGGCGGACAGGCTGTCGGCCCCCTTCAGCTCGATGTCTTTGATCGAGAAGCAACGGGTGTCGACCGGTGCCACGGGTGGGGTGGGCTGAGCTGCTTTACCCGGCAGCGTCTTGAGTTCTTCGAGCCGGCGTTGCTGCTGTTCCAGCAAGCGTTCCTGCCGTTCGCGAATCAGGCCCTGGTCACCAGGATTGGGCTCGGGAGCGGCCTGGGCTGAACCGAGTGCACTCAAGCCACCCAATAGCGCCCACGAAAACAACCTCTTGTTGAGGTGATTTGCCCGCATACCAACCCCATCCCTGATGTGTAAGCTTGGCTTGATCGGGCCAAATTAGTGGTTAAGCACACCCGGCTATTGATCAAACCGAAGGCGCTTTAAAAACGCCAAGTATTGGGACTGCCGACATAAGTAGATGTAGGAATTTTCTGAAAAGGACGCAGGGTTTCCCCGCAAAAATAATGTGCGCTTGCGCGAGTGCAGCTCGTTTTAGAAGCGCCAGCATCGGTTAGCAGGGCATGACAAGGCCGTCACAGCCAGATAATCATCAGGCGCGGCACGGATATCAGCCAGTGAAAAGAAATCAAAAGTTGATTTTTTACAACTAGAGAGATTTAAAAAGCATCTCCATTTAACGGCATCAAAATAAAGATAAAGGTTTTCCCCCTGAGAAGATCGCCCGCTTGCGCCAATCTTATGACCGAACGCGCCAGCGATATCAGTGCGGCAGCGTCAAAGGGTGTACCAGGCTGTGAGGTCGGACGGGGACGCCGATGATTTAACAACGAGTAAATATGACAGATCCTGAATTTCAATGAGCCTTTTGACATGGACTGATCATGTACTTCACTGCCTGTACCCTTCTGCTTGCCCTGGCGTCCTACAAGATGATGAGGCCGATATTGCTCGGAGACATTCACGGCTTCCATCGGTCGTTTGTGTGGGCAGTAGCACCTTTGATGATGGGTGCCCCAATCTGGTCGTCATTCTATGACGCCTACATGTTTCAGTCGGGTGGGGGGCTGACGGCGACGCAAGGAACCGTCTCGGTGATCATCTCCCTGGTCGGAGCCTCTTTGATCGTCCTTCAAGCCATGTATGGGCTTTTTCGGATTTGGAGGACTGACAAGGCCGCGTATTTCTGATCGATGAGGGTTTGTGTCATAGGCATTTGTTTAGGCGGTGTTGGAGCTGTCGCCGCTGGTAAACAGTTCTCCTTTGTCGACTCTCATTCTGGCATGGTGAATTTCGGAGTTTTCGCTCGGAAGTGCATGACATGAAGTGCGAAAGCGACATCATTATTGCCAATTATGTTGAGGGAGAGCCTGCCAAATATCGGTGCCCAACTGGATTTCTCTTTAACCAATTTGGTGGGGCGCCCTTTGCGCCTTGGCCAGATTACACCGAGGGCTCAAGCGCCGACCTCGGTCAGGCGCTCGGCGAAGTCATGCGAACCAGCATCGGACCTGACGCCATCGAGTAGAGGCAAGAAAACCCACTCACCTTTAGCGCAATAGGGAGATTGTTATGCCTGAAGATTCAAACCCACCCGTGAACCTCGACGATGTGCTCGCCAGGATGGCTAAGTCTTTTCCGCACCAAATTGTCACTGTGACTCAGGACATTCGAATGCTCAAAAGCGGAGCAGTGGAACAAAGGAAGGGGGCCAGCCAATCACGGTCGGGTCCA
Organism: Pseudomonas sp. LBUM1669; assembly: GCF_059695705.1. Taxonomy (NCBI): domain Bacteria; kingdom Pseudomonadati; phylum Pseudomonadota; class Gammaproteobacteria; order Pseudomonadales; family Pseudomonadaceae; genus Pseudomonas; species Pseudomonas sp. LBUM1669. The sequence goes on from NZ_CP166785.1 coordinate 235,214, forward strand.
GACTGCAGGAGAAAGTCGATCTTCCACCTCGCTGAGTACTGGCATAAGTAGACGCAAATGCCCACAGTTCAACAAATCACGCTCCAGGTTAACCAATGCCTACAGTCCTCTATCACGATACGCCTCCTTCACAGCAAGTGACTCACCAAGTTCTGCAAATGGTGGTGACTTACTTAAGTAAGCAGAGACCTATTTGAAGACAGCGTTCAGGCACTGCCAATCGATAACCTCAGAAAAAAGCAAAAATAATAATTTAAGCCGCTATATCGGCAATTTAAGGTGTCAACTGATACTCATGACGTGCTCACGAATGCAGTCACAAACACACTGCGGTAGGAGGCTAGTTGACATAAAGGAGTTGAAACGGAAACAAACGAAAGGTAGTAGTGAGGGCTGGACGAGCGAAGCGCTCCGTCACCGGCTCAGAGATAACTGGTACGCACTACGCTTCAGTCAGTTCTACCGGTTGCCTCTCGCTTGCCAACTGGGTCATAGCGTTCATGTAGGGCGTCAGGTGACGGAACTACTTCTTGAAGACGGGGCGAAAATAGTTAAGGCCTGGCCCACCGCTCGGGGTATTCAGGAACCGATTGATGGACAACGCCGCGGGTCAGTTGATGTGGATCGAAAAGATCAAGCCCCCTTTGCCGTGGGAGTTAGTCACCCCGTCTTTGGCGTGAATCGCTTGCGCCTGGCGAATGAAGGCTAGGACGCATGAGCATCGATGAGCTGTTTAGGTGGCGAGGATCTATTATCCATTCAGCGGCCTTTTGAAGGCTAGTGTGAGCAGGAACCGGTGCGATCGTCGCGATTGGACCTCACTACTCGCTTCGAGGTAGACCGTACCCAGCCATACGCAATCATCGGCCGTACCAACGCCAAACTGTTTGCCAGCGCGGTAGCCTAGCTTGGCACCAAGCGTTTGCACTTCGTTGGTGGCGGCCCAGATCCGAAAGGACCTGAAGCTGTAGATCTGCGCCAGGGTAGGGCCGGGGCATTCGTGTCACCGGCCCGCCTGAGCATGGCACGCCTTGGCGCAATGGCGATACCTGTACCGAGGAGGTAGGAGAGATGGCAAGCAACGAGGCTCTGACAAATCGTTCGATCGGCATTCTGGTCAACCTGTCCGCCCGGCTTGATGAAACCGGCCGCGAGTGCGATGACGACCGGGTGCAGCTGACCGCCAATCTGCGCTTGGCCGCTGCCGCTGGCGCCGCCGCATTGTCCCAACGCTCGAAGCGATCTACGACGTTCGCCAACGACACCGGTAGCCCGAATGTGAAGTTGGTGAAGTCGGCGGCGAGTTGGCTGGATCAACTCAAACAGGCCAAAGGGTTCCATGGCGATGTGACGGCGGCGGAGTTCCTGAGCGTAAGCCCAACCCAGTTTTCACGCTGGCGCACCGGCAAGGACCTGCTCGACAACTACCACGCCTGGCAGGTCGCTACCGCGCTGAATGTGAATCCCATGGCGATCATCGGCAGCGTGAACTTTCACCATGCGCGAGATTCCGACCGTACCCGGTGGTTGGCCATGCGCTCGACCGTAATCGACGCCGAGCTGCCACCGGTGCCAGAGGCAGGATTCCCCCTCGATCGCCCGCTGCGGTACCGGTAAGCCTAAAGCGATCTTGCTGCGCTTGAGCCAAACCCACCGCCTTCTGAACGGTGAGCATCTGGCGAGTTTGTGTGAGCTGTACGGCGAGAGCCTGAATACTCCAGGCCGAGGCAAGAAGTCGGGTCGGAAGGGCGCCCGAACTGCTGAGCCGGCGCCGCAGGCTGTCCAGTCCGTATTTCTGTAATCCGGCTTTGGCTTTTGTGGCCAAGGCTTCATTTTCACTGGCGGAGTACAAATGTTCTCTTTTTCATTTTTGCGGCATTTGACCGGCATTTTTCTACCTGCAACGGCAGAAACGGGCCCAGCGGTACTTGAGCAAGGATCAGCAGCACCGATCAGGGAAGATCGGTATCGCCTGCCCGTGTACGTGGAATTGGCCATCTGGTTTGAAGACACTTCAAAAGACCTTGGGCGGTTGTGGCCAGTCAAAGCTGTCCCGGCGAAGGGAATGGACGAGGAATGGTTCGATGCTGTGCTGGGTGATGCGGTGGTTATCGAACGGCGTCATGTGACCGAAGGCTTGCTGTCTGGAGCTAAGGTCAGAGTCCATGCAGGCGACTACTGCCAATTTACATCGGTTCTGATGAAGGTCAGTGAACGCGTAGGCACCATTCCCTGGATACGCAATCTTGCAGAACCGGATTACGCAAATTTCTGGCAAAGCCGGAAGCATCTATTTTCGGAGTAATGATTCGCCATCTGTGACGGAGCAAAAGCAGCGCCGACTTGACCAATTGTGCCATCCGAACCATCAAGCACTAACGATGGCACATCTGGGGAACGGCAACTCCCCTGAATTCAGGGGCGGCAGCGGCTTTAAAGGTCCGTCACTAACGATGGCACATTTCAACACCGCCGAGCGGTCCCGGCGCCGGTGAGCCCGGACCACCCGAAACGATGTACCGAACAACCCCATGAGCGATCTGCGTCGTTCTCGGTCACGCCGAGTTCAAAGCGGGCCTTGTAACCGCCAAAATCATCGCAGACCAACTTACCTTTCCAGCCTTGCAGGAAGTTGCGAGCATGCTCACCGGCGCGGCTGGGGCTGAAGTCGTATACGACAGCGGCTGTTTAGCAGAACTGGCTGGTGGCGTAAGCCCAAACATAAGAACGGTGGGTTTTCTTCGAGCCCGGAGCCAGCATCTGCACCGGTGTTTCATCGGCATGCACGACCTGTTGCCGGGGTTTGGGGAGCAATGGAACCAAAAACCAACGTAAGCCCTACCACCGCCGTTCAGAGCCTTCTTCCCAGGCATCCGCCTCGATAAAGCAATTACGCATCTCGGCCTCTTGGCTGATCTCGATCAGCAGATCATGTACCGTCTTATCCAGTGCCTCATCGTTGCGATATGGGATGCTCAGCGCGTAGTTGCCCGACTCCAGCGGCTTCATGCCATAGGGTTCCAGGCAGTAACGCTCGATGTAATCCTTTGCCCGCTTTTTGCCACGCACGAACTTACTGTTGTTCTCGACGGCCAGACGCAATATGACCGACGCGATCCGTTCGGCATCGTCCACTACCGGTGGGGCTGTTATGCCAAGATGCTGGGAGATTTTTGCAGATGCGCCGATCGTTATGCCGCGATGCCGGAGGTAGCGGTAAAGCGTGCTTTTGGAAATGTGCAGTCTCTTGCCAATGGCGCTCACGCTTAGCCGACCCTCTCGATACAGCGTTTCTGCGGCCATAGCCGTCGCTTCCGCTTGAGCGGGCAGCCCCTTCGGACGGCCACCGACTCGACCACGTGACCGTGCAGCGGACAAGCCTGCTTGTGTGCGCTCACGGATCAATTCGCGCTCGAACTCTGCCAGCGAAGCGAACAGGTTGAACACAAAGCGGCCTTGTGCGTGAGTGGTGTCGATGGGGTCATTCAAACTTTGCAGTCCAACGTTGCGAGCGGCCAATTCACCGACCAATTCCACCAGGTGCTTGAGCGAACGTCCCAGACGATCCAGCTTCCAAATCACCACGGCATCACCGGCCCGCACATGAGCCAATAATTTATCCAATTCCGGACGCGCGCTTTTTGAGCCACTGGCAACGTCTTGATAGATCCGCTCGCACCCTGCCTTTTTCAGAGCATCGATCTGGAGGTCAGCGTTCTGATCCCGAGTGCTCACCCGCGCATAGCCAATTTTCATCAAAAGTACCGTTTACTCAACAGAGAAATTTAAAATAGAACCTTGATTAACGATACCAGTATTTAAAACCATAATGAGAGCTAACTCAGAGATGAGTAGGTGTTTCGTAAGCGCTCCATAAAACCCACCTAGTCAAAGGTGGGCGGTGCGGTTAGCTATGAGATTGGGGTGCGCATTTCCAAGGTAGCAGGGCTTCGTAATCTTCCACCGAAGCCGCCATTGGCAGGCGCTCAAGTGCGTGGCGCAGCCACGCATAGGGCTCTTGGCCGTTGGCTTTAGCAGTCTCGACCAAGCTGTAAAGTTGAGCGCTAGCCGTCGCCCCTTTTGGCGTGTCGCTAAACAACCAGTTTTTTCTTCCGATAACGAACGGCCGTATTGCACGTTCTGCGGCGTTGTTGTCGATGGGCAAGTAACCTTCCTCGACGTACCGCTCGAGTTTGTTCCAGTTGTTTGCCAAGTAGCTGACGGCTTTGCCCAATGCGTTCTGTGTAGTCACGTACGGCAGCGTCTTTAGCATCCAGTCTTTCAGTTGACTCAGCACGCTGGCGCTCAACTCCTGGCGGCCTCTTTTCCGCGCCTCATCACCACTCCGTTTGTAGGCGATCTCGATGCCATATAGTTTACTGATCAACTTCAATGCGATGTCGGCCCGTCCTGTCTTGCCCTTGGGCTGTACTTTTTGCGCTTCGACAAATTTACGCCGTGCGTGAGCCCAACACCCTAAACGTTCAACTCCGGCCTGTGCTCCCAGCGCGTTGTAACCCGCGTAATCGTCAGTCATGACGTAGCCGCGATAACCTTCGAGCAGGCGCGACGGTACCTCCTGCGCTCGGCTGGTGGAGTAGTCGAAAAGGATCACCGGTTTGTCTGGCGGGCCGCCGGTTTGCACCCACATCCAGGACTGACTGCTCGGCTCTCGGTCAGGCTCTTTCAACACCTGTACGCGTGTTTCATCGCAGTGGATGACACGGCTGGCCAACAGGCTATCGCGCATTAAATTCAGCAGCGGCTGGAAGTGCTCGCCGCACTGGATAACCCAGCGAGCCAGGGTCTGGCGCGGAATATCGATGCCGTGGCGGCCTAGTACTTTTTCAAAACGGTGAAGCGGCAGACCGTCCACGTACTTGGTGGTCAGCAGCATCGCCAGAACACTTGGGCTGGCCATGCTTTTTTCAATCAGTTGAGCCGGCTTATCCGCAGTGACCGGTGCGGTCTCACAATCGCGGCAGCCATAAACTTTGCGCACATGTTTGATAACGCGAATCTGCATCGGCACGATTTCAAGCTGCTCGCTGACTTCTTCGCCAATGGCGTGTTTGCGGCAGCCGCAAACGCAAGTCAGTTCATCCTCGGGAAGTTCGTGGATGACTTCGATACGTGGCAGGTCGGCGGGCAGCGGCTTTCGTTTACCGCGACGCCTGGCTGGACCGACGACCTCTTCTTCAGCGTCTTCGCCGACGGGTTCGGCGATGCTTTCAGTTTCGTTGAAAAGAGCTAACTGCGGCGTGGCCGGATCGGCTGTTTGTTCGGACTTGCGTCCGAACAGGCGCTGACGCAGCAGCGCGTTTTCTTCTTCAAGATGAACAATACGGCCCTTGTTAGACTCGCGCTCAAGCAGCATTTGCTCTAGCAATTGCTTGAGCAGCGCAGGATCGTCAGGAAGATCTTTGGGCATTGAAATCATGCCCTGGATTATAACGAATCAGGCCACGAATCGCGGCGTCAAAACCTGATGAGGACGGTTACGCCAGAGGTCGAAACCGTCGAGCATCCAGTTGAGTTCCTGAACAGTTAGGACAATCGCCTCGTCGGTGGCATCGGGCGATGTTTTGAATCGCTCAGATTCAAGGCGCTTGAGCCAAAGGCAGAAGCCGTTGCGCTCCCAGTACAAAATCTTCACGCGGTTGCGCGGTTTGTTGAGGAAGACGAAGAGCACCGGGTCAAACACGGCGACCTTGATGTCCAGCTCGACCAGCGCAGCCAGGCCATCAATTGATTTTCGGAAGTCGACGGGCTTGGGGTACAGATACACTTTTTCGACTTTTGCGTCGGGTCGCATCATGGCGGATGGGCTCCAGAAAGGAATCGGGAGCACAGCATCCGGGATCAATTGGCGGCTTTGAATGTGGGGTTCATGGAGCGGTTACCCTAAATTTAAGTGCACACCATGTCCCGGCTTTGCGGGGTTGGGTAGATGACTTGGCCGGACGCATACGTTGGGTGGCCAGCCCGACCGGGTACAGCGGCGACGATATCCGCGATCTGATGCTGGAAGCGGTGGAAACACGCTTCGGTGAAGAACCACCTGCCACCCCGGTGCAATGGCTGAGCGATAACGGCTCGGCCTACATCGCTGAGCAGACACGCCAGTTTGCCCGACAGATTGGCTTGCAGCCGGTGACGACACCGGTGCGCAGCCCGCAAAGCAATGGAATGGCCGAGAGCTTCGTCAAAACGATGAAGCGCGACTACGTCGCCCACATGCCCAAACCTGACCGGGAAACAGCCTTGCGAAACCTGACAATTGCCTTTGAGCATTACAACGAGGAGCATCCGCACAGCGCGCTGAAATACCGTTCACCACGGGAGTTTGGGCGTTTGGCAGCGGCATCAATTTAACGGGGTGCAGGTGTCCGGTTTGATAGGGGCCAGTCCAGTTCCGTCTGGGGGCGAAATGACACCCTAAGCGATTTCACGTAAGACCACAGGGTAAAGGTTCACTCAATCAGAAGCGCTATGGAATGCATCAGCTGGGAGAAAGACCGCGTCTGACGCCGTGGTTGCCGCGCACTTTCATTGCCCTCAGTCCCCCAACTGCTGGTTGCAGTTAATGTGAGCACGTAGTAATGGAGTGGAAGCATGCGTCGATGAATGCAAGCACAGTTGCAGCTAACTTTAAGCAAAAATCGGAAGTTTGTGAGCATTATTGTCTTTGCCGCCCTTGATTTGCTGACTTCTTTTGCTTAATTATATAAAGCACGTCGTTAGCTGAAAACAGCGCATACTTCAAATTCTGGTGCGTGAAATAGGCAAAACTAACAAGCAAGCTTTCTTTTGGTGGGAACACTTTGTTTTTAAACTCAGTTGTCGACAGGGAGCCTTTGTTTTTAAATTTCAGAATACTTCCACCTATCGCCACATTGTAATATCCCATCCCGCCCCAGCTGTAAAACATACTGCAGCCGACCTGATTTGTAGCGCAATACTTTTCATATTTAAGTTTTTGAAAATAAGGTATCGTAATATTGCTTGGTGGAATATAGCGTCCGAAGAAACGTTCATTGCTGGTAAAATTCTCGAACAAAGTATTATTGAAGCCAGACAAAGGTCGTCCATACCCATCTTCAGTTAATGAGTTTCCATATAACATGTACCATTTACCTGTACTTCTTAGGTAGTACACTTTGGCTATACGTTTTTTGTTTTTTCCTTCTGAGACATTTTCCCATGTTTCAACGTCATCCAGATATGCACTTTTCATGACAATATCGCTATAGTGCTCGCGGACCTTGTCTTCGTTCCAGTTTCGATCGGCATTAATTTCAATAAACGGTCTTTTTATATTGCTACCATTCAATGACCAGGTCGTATAATATCCCAGCTCTTTATTTACCAAAAAATTATTACCAACCCATTCTTCGTCACCGGTGGCATCAGCGATCAAGTAACTCATCATAAACTGATGAGTATCAATAATTTTTCCCGAAGGGTCCAATTTATAGAAGGAAGTTTGACGATGGTCGTCGTCAATTTTCGCAGTCACTTTAATGATGACATTGTTTGTATCTTCGTCAAACTTGTGTTCAGTCGGGCCGGAGGAGCCTTTGAATTTTTCAATGGTAAAATTTCCGAACTACGAAACTTCATCAATGCCCTTGTAATCTGCAAACTCGGCTGGTAGTGGTTCGGGTTTTTCGATGAAGTCCACACTGTCGCAACTTGCCAATAGCGCACAAGTTAGAATAGTTACTACTATGGTAATGCATTTCACAAAATCATCTCGCTTAATTGGCAATAAATATTATTTTGGTTGTCGCTGGTTTAATCAAAGTCTGTGAGTTACGATATTCCTTACGTTTCTTTCGGAAGAATTATTAGGCTGACAAAAAAAGAAAATAGGCTTCCGACAATAAAAACATGTATGGGGAAGGACCATGCGCTAATGGGCTTGCCGGAATCAGTTCCGTAGCCTGACTCCTCTCCAGTGCCGAATAATATGAGAGACCAAAGAGTTACCGTGATGCCTGTGAAGAACGAGACAAAAAGCAGAGAAAGAATTGTTTTATGTAATTGTAAATAGGAAAATAAAATACCGAGGAGCAACCCATAGGCGCCATAAACCATTGTAATAGCGCCTACTTCAGCTAGCGCATTGGTAACTAGAGTGTCTATAGACGTGTATTCCTGAATAAACCCATGAATAAGGCCAAGTATCGATGGGCAAAGCGCAAAACCAACAACGACTCTGGCGCGCGGGCATGAGATCATTTTTTACTTTCTCTTTTTGTATCAAGCCAACTGGAATAATTATAATTTTCTGTTTTTACTTACTCGGATTATATGCGATGGGCGGTGGGCGGTGTTCTCCGCGTCACACATACAAGGCCGCCCCGGTGAGGATTCTCAAATCCAGGGATGGCGGGCGTGGCCAAGGCAGCTGACCTCGAAACTGAAATGGCCTCAGTCAATTCCGCTGGTGACTGACCACGGCTGTCCGATAACCGCTGGGGAAAATTCGGGCCGCAGCCCTGTGCCGAGCTCAGCGGCAAGCAGAGACTTAGGCAAAACAAATGGCGAGGCCAGTGAGGTAAAAACACTCGAACCTCGTTAAACGGGGTTTCCGGTCCTGCGATTTTCCTAGTCTCGCGCCCCCCCACCTAAATGGGATTGAACTATAGGCTCCGGGTCACCGATTTAATGTAGGAATTTTCTGAATTTACCCTTGTATGGTGGCATTCATCTGATGAACGCTTGATGCATTAACCGCCAGTACAAACAATGAGCACACGAAGGGAACGCAACCTTACGGCGCTAAAGGCTAGTTTTGTCAGCTCATGTCGAATTTGCAAGGTTACTGTTGTCAGCAAGGCGCGATTTACCCCATTCGGAATCGGTTTTTCCTTACCCAATACTTTTCCGAGGTCAGGATAAAAGTTCGCGAATTAAGGCGCGCTACTGAATGCGTCAAGCGACGCGCCGATTGTGCCAAACGCCAAACGCCAAACGCCAAATCCAGCTTCGATGAGTTCTTCGCTCGCTCAGGCATTGGCGTTCAATCGGCTCACGGCCCGATGATGCAAAGACCCAAGGTCGGCGGGCTTATCCTGGGCGGGGGGCAAGCGAGGGCTGATTGATGCCGGTGAGTACGGAGTTGTTTTTAATACTTGTCGCCACTGTTTTGGAACATATCTGGATCAGGCTGACGACTATTACTGGAGGCGGAGGCAGCAGTCGAAAACCTTAGCGTACGATTTTTTCCGAATTCTGTGGGCGCCCCTCTAAAGGCTTGCCTCCAAACTCCACCAGCGTGAACACCAGCCACCAAAAACCAAAGACAAGACAAGACAAGACAAGACAAGACAGGCCGCTCGGATGATTCTGTTGTTTGCGTTCACAAAAACACCTCATCAGGCATCTGTTGGGAATTGGATGTTTGGTCAGGCTTTAGGGGCGCGGGGCCGGCGCAGGTGATGATTTCGGTACCGGTGTTCCGTCATTATCCTTCAGGGTGTTGTTGCAGCCGCCGCCCCCTTAACAAATCCGCTGCATCCCCAGAAGGGAGATTTATCGGCGTTCCGCAAGTACATGGGCTTACCGCACTCTGGGCATTCATGGGCCCTAGGCCGCTCGATTGGATCTCCGTTGCGATCGTTCATTGTGTGCTTGCACGAATCCCTGTCAGAGCATCCCCAGAAAAACCCAGTAGCGGTTTTGATCCGGCGCATGGAGCCCTGACATTTCGGGCAGGTCACTACATTGCCCTTCGAATCCTTGGTGTTGGCGGTCGGATCGAAATAGAATTCCGCCTTGCCGTCATCAAGAAGCCGTAATCCAGCTTCGAATTTTTTCCAGAATTTGTGCTGACAAAACCCTTCAGGCCAAGCACCAGTTTCTCTGCCAGTAAGGTCTCCGCTTCTGAAACCTTGAGGGTCCGCTTGGCAATTTCACGCCAGATCGAAAAACCGCACTGCATAGCGCAGGCGAACGTCTTGGCTTGGACTTCCACGGCGCCACCGCACTTTGGGCATGGGGCATTGAGTTCCTTGACGGTGATGCCGGCATACTTTTCTTTGATGGTGTCGAAAATCTGGATCGTCAGTTCGGACAGCTCCTGTTTGAAGGTCGCCCGGCTGTACTGGCCCTTCTCCATCAAACGCAGTTTCTGCTCCCATTCACCGGTGAGGATCGGCGGTCAGTGCCTGGATGTTGTTCTCCAGTAGGAACCGGTACAGGGCGTCTCTCTATCCCTCGGATGCGCCTTCTATTTTGAGGGCATTTTCTCCTCTAACCTCCCCTATTAGGGGGGACCTCCCTCAATGTTGAGGTTTAAAAACTGGGCAGTGAGTCTCTTGTTTCACATGAACAAGAGATTGAATCTTGTTGTTAATTGTGTAGAATTAATTTTCACATATAATGGCATTTCCCTGCTTTATTTATACAAGGGGCGCCCACACTTCGACCCCAACGCGAACACACTGGAGCCGTAACCATGACAAAACCTAGCGACAAGAAACCAAGTGGCTCTACGCAAGGGCGGTCTCGCGCTTCAGCAAAAAATGTAGATTCGACTCCTGCTAGTCCAACCGAAACAAAAAAGCCGCAGAGCAAGCCTCGGGCTCCATCAAAAAAACCGGTAGCTGCTAGCACTGCAAAAGCTTCTACACCTAAAGCTACTCCGGCTAAAGAAAAGACCACTTCAAGAGTGCGCTCTTCCGCCGCGGCAAAGAAGCCTGCTCCTGAAACGGCAACAGTAGCTGCGAGTACCGTCGAGCCGGCTAAAACCAACCCGAAAGTTAGAATTTCGGCGGTAGCTAAAAAGGCGTTAGCGGATGCCCAGTTGGCGCGAGAAGCGCAGACGGCTGCGGAAGCAGGATTGACGAACGACGATGAGACCTCGCCCCGTGATCGCAATAAAATCGAAGGCGCTCGTCTGATCAAAATGATCAAAAAGGCCATTGTAGAGCGCGGCCTTCAGGATAGAGCGATCGCCGATATCGTCGGCGTGACGCAGATCTACTGGAACTCATTGGCGAATGGCAACCGCCAAATCAAATCGCTGGGTAAAGAGAAGCTTCAAAAAATTGCTGAGTTTCTGGGCCTTCCTCTCATTCAGGTCTACCTCCTCGCAGAGCATTTCACTGCTGAAGATTTTTTCAATTCTAAGGACCTGAACGAACAACTTTGGCTGTCTATTCGGAAGATGCAGGAAGATCCTCAATGGGCCGGTTATGCGCCGAGTGCTGAAGAGTGGGAGCAAACACCGATCAACGTGCGGATTACACTGGTCTCTCTGTATGAGCGTGAGTCTAAACGTTATCTGATGGCCAAGGCCGAAGTAGAAGTACCAGGTAACTGAACGACTTCGCATGGCAACGTCCAACGGTATGGACGAGCCCCCTGAAAGACAGGACACCGTTTCCCCCTTAACATAAGGGATAGGCAAACGACTGTGTATATGACTAATAGAAACGATAAGGGTGGGGAGCTTTTGGGTCAGGAGCGGCGTCGCCGCTGGAGCCCGGAGCAAAAACTGGCCATGGTTCGCGAGAGCCTGCAACCGGGGCAAAGCGTCTCGGTGGTGGCTCGGCAGAATGGCGTTAATGCCAACCAGCTGTTTCAGTGGCGCAAGCTCTATCAGAGCGGCAGTCTCTCGGCCGTCAGTGCTGGCGAGAGCGTGGTGCCTGCTTCCGAGCTGACCGATGCGCTCAAGCAGATCAGGGAGCTACAGCGCATGCTCGGCAAGAAAACCATGCAGGTCGAGATCCTCCAGGAAGCTGTGGAGATTGCTCGGTCGCGAAAATGGATTGCGCACTCACCCTTGTTGCCGGGGGACGACCAGTGAAGCTGATCAGTGAAAGTCTCGGTGTAGCGCGCTCGCAGTTAACGGTTCGACTCAACCCTGCGGCACGGCCCGAGCGGCGTCGCCCTGCGCTGGACGATGCCGCACGGGTCGAAGAAATTCAGGCTGAAGTGAGTGAGCTGCCCAGCTATGGCTACCGCCGTGTGTGGGGGTTGCTGCGTCGTCGGCGTGAAAAGTAGAGTCAGGCGCCGATCAACGTCAAGCGGGTTTATCGCGTCATGCGCGATCATCAGTTGCTGCTGGAGCGACGGGTTAAACAACCGGGTGTGGCACGCCGTCACGAAGGCCGAATTGCCGTGGCCACCAGCGATACGCGGTGGTGCTCGGACGGGTTTGAGTTTCGCTGTGATGATAACGCCAAGCTGAGCGTGACCTTTGCCCTGGACTGTTGCGATCGTGAAGCCATCGGTTGGGTGGTATGCGTCCGGGCATCACGTCTTGCGTGATTAAACCGGCTGCCACTTATGCGGAAGCAGCTGCTCGATTTCACTCGCCCGCTGCGTCGGCAGGCGCGTGAGAACATCCTTTAGATAGGCGTACGGATCATGACCATTCAGCCGCGCAGACTGGATCAAGCTCATGATCGCCGCCGCCCTTTTTCCGCTGCGTAGCGATCCGGCGAAGAGCCAGTTCTTGCGTCCAAGGGCCCATGGTCGGATCTGGTTCTCCGCCCAATTATTATCAATGGGTACGGCCCCGTCATTGAGGTAGCGCGACAGCGCTGCCCAGCGTTTGAGGCTGTAATCGAGTGCTCTGCTGATGGCCGAACCTTCGGGCACAAGTTCACGCTGGGCAATCATCCAGGCATGCAGCCTATTCATCACCGGTGCGGCTTTTTCTTGCCGTATCCGGCATCGTAAATCCGGCTCCAGGTCACGCACTTCGCTCTCGATTTCGTACAACAACTGGATGTAGCGCAGCGCCTGCTCGGCGATCTGGCTCTTGTTCGTTGCGTGCAACTCGAAGAACTTGCGCCGGGCGTGGGCCATGCAGCCGATCTCGGTCACGCCGAGTTCGAAGCTGGCCTTATAACCGCCAAAATCGTCGCAGACCAACTTGCCTTTCCAGCCTTGCAGGAAGTTACGAGCATGCTCATCGGCGCGGCTGGGGCTGAAGTCATAAACGACAGCGGCTGTTTCGCAGAACTGGCTGGTGGCGTACGCCCAAACATAAGAGCGGTGGGTTTTCTTCGAGCCCGGAGCGAGCATTTGCACGGGTGTTTCATCCGCGTGCACGACCTGTTGCCCGATCACTACGTCACGCAAGGCATCGACCAAGGGCTGCAACTGCACGCCCGTCATGCCAACCCATTGGGCCAACGTCGAACGTGGAATCGCCAAGCCAGCCCGACCAAAAATCGATTCCTGACGGTAAAGAGGCAGGTGGTCGGCAAACTTGGCGATCATGACGTGGGCAAGCAGCCCGGCGGTCGGAATGCCCTTGTCGATGACCTGCGCCGGAACCGGCGCCTGGATCAGTGTTTCGCAGTCATCGCAAACCCACTTGCCACGAACATGGCGCTCAACGGTGAACACGCCCGGCGTGTAGTCCAGCTTTTCGCTGACATCTTCACCGATGCGCTTCAGTGCGCAGCCGCATGGGCAGTGAGTGTTGTCCGGTTCGTGATGGATCAACGTGCGCGGGAATTCTGCCGGCAATGCCGTGCGCTTGGGCTTTTGCTTTTTCTCGGTCGCCGCTGGTGCTATTTGCAACGCCTGAAGCTCGGCCTCAATCGCCGCAATATCGGTATCGATCAGGTCATCCAGCAGGCTGGCCTGCTCAGGATTCATCTGCTCACTGCGCTTGGCAAACTTCAAACGCTTGAGCTGTGCGATCTCGTGGGTCAGCTTCTCGATCACCGTTTGATCGCGGTTGATCTTCTTGCCCATGGTTTCGACCGTTCTGCCCATGGTCTCGACTTGCGACAGCAGCTGCGCAGCGAATGCACGCAGTTGGTCGGGAGTCATTTGATCGAGATTGGGCGAGGAAGTCATACCGTGGATTTTACCAAAGCAGACCGATTGCGGCAGCAAACCGAGATGCTAATTACAGTTTTTAAAGCAGCGTAATAGCTCCGCCAGACCCCACGCGTTGCCAAGGTAGGCCTAGTACCAAAGCCTGAAGTTGCTCGGTATCCAACTGCACTTCACTGCCTTGCCGAACGCCTGGCCAATGGAATTTACCTTGGTTCAAGCGACGTGCCGCCAGCCATACGCCAATCCCATCGTGTACCAGCACTTTCATCCGAGTCGCGCGGCGATTGGCAAACAGATAAGCGCAGTGCGGCTTCGCCGCACCGAACACCGCGACCACCCTCGCCAGCGCCGTTTCAGTGCCTGCGCGCATATCCATGGGCTCGGTGGCGAGCCAGATGGCGTCGATGCGGATCATCGCAACAGGTCTCGAAGGAAAGCGGCGCAGGCAGCAGCGCTATCGGTTGGCCAGTTCACTTTGACGGTGCCGCGTGGGTGCAGAATCTCAACGCTGATATTCGATGAAGATACGGGCGCCGTTGTTTGCATAGGCAATGGGATGAATGCTGGTTGAAGCGCCGTGCTTTTCTGCACTTGCACCCGAATCCATTTGTGAACGAGGTTTGCGTTAAGGCTATGGCTGAGGGCGATGCTGGCAATCGATGCGCCGGGTTGGGCACACTCTTGAATGACCTGGGCTTTGAAGGATTTGGAATACGAACGGCGTGTTGGCTGCATGAAATACCCGCTTAAAAGGCTAGAACTGGTGCCCACCTAAATTTAAGTGCACACCATGTCCCGGCTTTGCGGGGTTGGGTAGATGACTTGGCCGGACGCATACGGTATTTCAGCGCGCTGTGCGGATGCTCCTCGTTGTAATGCTCAAAGGCAATTGTCAGGTTTCGCAAGGCTGTTTCCCGGTCAGGTTTGGGCATGTGGGCGACGTAGTCGCGCTTCATCGTTTTGACGAAGCTCTCGGCCACTCCATTGCTTTGCGGGCTGCGCACCGGTGTCGTCACCGGCTGCAAGCCAATCTGTCGGGCAAACTGGCGTGTCTGCTCAGCGATGTAGGCCGAGCCGTTATCGCTCAGCCATTGCACCGGGGTGGCAGGTGGTTCTTCACCGAAGCGTGTTTCCACCGCTTCCAGCATCAGATCGCGGATATCGTCGCCGCTGTACCCGGTCGGGCTGGCCACCCAACCGATGGCTTCACGATCGCAACAGTCCAGGGCAAAGGTCACGCTCAGCTTGGCGTTATCATCACAGCGAAACTCAAACCCGTCCGAGCACCACCGCGTATCGCTGGTGGCCACGGCAATTCGGCCTTCGTGACGGCGTGCCACACCCGGTTGTTTAACCCGTCGCTCCAGCAGCAACTGATGATCGCGCATGACGCGATAAACCCGCTTGACGTTGATCGGCGCCTGACTCTACTTTTCACGCCGACGACGCAGCAACCCCCACACACGGCGGTAGCCATAGCTGGGCAGCTCACTCACTTCAGCCTGAATTTCTTCGACCCGTGCGGCATCGTCCAGCGCAGGGCGACGCCGCTCGGGCCGTGCCGCAGGGTTGAGTCGAACCGTTAACTGCGAGCGCGCTACACCGAGACTTTCACTGATCAGCTTCACTGGTCGTCCCCCGGCAACAAGGGTGAGTGCGCAATCCATTTTCGCGACCGAGCAATCTCCACAGCTTCCTGGAGGATCTCGACCTGCATGGTTTTCTTGCCGAGCATGCGCTGTAGCTCCCTGATCTGCTTGAGCGCATCGGTCAGCTCGGAAGCAGGCACCACGCTCTCGCCAGCACTGACGGCCGAGAGACTGCCGCTCTGATAGAGCTTGCGCCACTGAAACAGCTGGTTGGCATTAACGCCATTCTGCCGAGCCACCACCGAGACGCTTTGCCCCGGTTGCAGGCTCTCGCGAACCATGGCCAGTTTTTGCTCCGGGCTCCAGCGGCGACGCCGCTCCTGACCCAAAAGCTCCCCACCCTTATCGTTTCTATTAGTCATATACACAGTCGTTTGCCTATCCCTTATGTTAAGGGGGAAACGGTGTCCTGTCTTTCAGGGGGCTCGTCCAGATCGGCTGCAACAGTGTCGCCAAACACAAGTGTGGCTCGGCACTCTACAAGGCACGGGTCAAGCTAGTGGCGGTGTGACAGCGAGGGATGTGCATTTCACCAGCCTGTGCTGACGGCCTGTCCACAAAGTATTCTTTCAGAGTTTTCCTACAGTAACGTCTCGCAAAACAGCTTTAAATCTGTCTCTGGGATTTTTCGAGGTATAGCCAACAGGAAAGCTCACCAGCATGCATGGCTCTTGCTGACCAATCGCAGCCCTCCCCACTAGGAAACACAGGGACGACTGCCTCTCCAGCGACGGTCGTTGTTTTACCTTGAATTTGGCACAGCCCAAATTGTTAGATTTATTTAGGCTGCTGGCATTCATCTGTCGCGACACGAGTTGCGATAAAACGCCTCCTCACTCCTGTGGCTTTGTTGCTAGAGTTCAAGGAGTGCAGCTTATACGTGCAGAGCCCTGATTTATGAACGGTATCAAAATCCTGATTCTTGAAGATCACGCCCTAACTCGTAAGATGCTCGTCTTGGCGCTTCGAGAGCTCGGTTTCACCCATTTGTACGCCGCAGAAAGCGGCGAGCAAGCCCTCACAATGCTTATGGCCCAAGGCCATTTTGATGTGCTTATCTGTGACATTAAGATGCCCGGTATCGATGGCTTGGCTTTCTTACGTGAGGCCTACGAAGTTGGACATATCACAGCCTTAATTATTTCTAGCGCGATTGCAGCTGACCTGCGGCTGGCCATTCAACAGCTTGCGCGACTGTCTGGCTATCAGGTGTTGGGGGACCTAGGCAAACCCTTCTCCTCTGATGAACTAAAAGTGCTAATGCAGCGCTATCGACCGGCCTCAGAGCGCCCTATGCCATCTCCCATAAAATTATCATTCTCTAATGGCGAGGTGCACTCAGGATTACTTGCCGGAGAGTTCGTGCCGTTCTACCAACCCAAACTCGACCTGCAGTCGCTGGACGTGGTTGGAGCGGAAGCGCTTGTACGTTGGCAGCATCCACAGCATGGATTACTAGCTCCCGGACTGTTCCTGGAGGCTGTGGAGCGTGCAGGTGCAATAAACTCCATGACACGGATTTTGGCGAAACATGCCCTCCATTTTTTTCGTGAGCAGCGATTGATTGGTAGGATGCGGCTGTCGATCAATCTGGAGGCGAACCAGTTGGCCTTACCCGGTCTGGTAGAAGCTGTGCGTGAGGAGCTTGATCTGCAGCAGATACCCGCCACAAGCCTGATCCTGGAAATTACCGAAGGTGGATTGATGCAGGCACCTATTAACAGTATTGAGAATCTGGTGCGCCTGCGCCTACTCGGTTGTGGGATCTCCATCGATGACTTTGGTGCTGGATTTTCTTCCTTGCAGCGCGTCTGTGAAATGCCCTGTACCGAGCTAAAGCTGGATGCCAGTTTCATCTGCAGCATGCCGCACAATCCGCGGACATTGGCGGCAGTGGAGAGTCTATTGCATCTTGCGCGCCGACTGGGAATCGAGCTGGTTGCCGAGGGCATCGAAACGCAGGAACAATTGGCTTTGTTGCAAGGGTTAGGTTGCGCTATTGGCCAAGGCTACCTATTTTCCCGCCCGCTCTCCGGCGGCACCTTCATTAGTTGGCTGCGGCAATATAAAAACTATCGAGGCGACTAACTGGCGTGCAGCACTCGACTCAAGGCCCATCAAACACCTTATGCCTAGGGGTGTTCTCATTTGAGCTGTGGATTCAACCGGTCGACGCAACAGATTGGCTAAATCGTTCAGCGGGTGTTTCGTAGTCTAGTGTTTTCCTAGGGCGGCTATTTAGCTGCCTTGCGACTTCATTGAGCGTGGCTTGCGAGTGATCCGCAAGGTCGGTTCCTTTTGGGAAGTACTGCCTTAACAACACCGTTGGTGTTCTCATTCGATCCCCGTTGCCAAGGACGATGAGGATCGCAGAAGTAGACCTTTATGTCGGTAGCCACCGTAAAACGCTTATGGTCAGCCATCTCTTTGCCGCGATCCCACGTCAGCGATTTGTAGAGTTCTTGGGGTAAGTTGCGGGCGTTTTCGATCAGGGCGCTGATGACCGTCTCGCTATCCTTACCGTCCAATTTCACCAGCATTACGTAGCGGGTATGACGCTCCACAAGAGTGGCAATTTGGCTGTTCCTACTACCGCAAAGCAGGTCGCCCTCCCAGTGACCTGGCACCGCCCGATCCTTAGCCGCAGCCGGGCGTTCGCGGATCGATACCGCGTCAGTGATTCGACCGTGATTTTCTTTCTTCTGCGTGTGATGGCGCGAGCGACGCATGGCCCGCGTGCGCCGTAAATGCTCTAGCAACTCCTTCTTCAGAGCCCCGCGAGCCTGTATGAAGAGCGTGCGATAGATCGTCTCGTGTGACACCTGATAGCTCGTATCGTCCGGGTAGGTACGCTTCAACCAACCGGCAATTTGTTCCGGCGACCACTGCAATTGAAGCTTGTCTGCAACAATTTGCGCCACCGTTCGGTTCTCAACAAGTTTGCAGACCTTGGGTCGATGTGCGCGATCCCAGGCAGCCTGATCAGCTCGATTAGCCCGGTAGCATCCTTGGCCACCGTTGCGTCTGATCTCACGACTGATCGTAGAGGCTGCTCGACCTAGCAGCGCAGCCATGGAACGGATCGAGTTACCTGCCACCACTGCACGCGAAATCTCTTCGCGCTCAGCCAACGTCAGCGCCAATCTGGACCTGCGGCGTACAGCGGGTCTGATACCGCCTGTTTCCGCCAAGATGCGCTGTATCGATGAATGGTTTCGATCAAATAGTTGGGCGATGTGCTGGAGAGAGTCGCCTTTCTGCCAGTGATCCCACATCAGTTTTTTCTGGCTTTCGGTGTAATAGATCCGAGGTCTCTGCTTCATCTGCAACACTCCTTCTGCTTACACAGAATTTAGTTGTGTTGCGTCGACCGGTTGAATCCACAGCTAATTAGTGCCATTCGATACCCTTGCGCTATTTGGGGGTAACTGGTGAGCCGCTATAGGTTGCGTGACGATCAATGGGTGCGCATCAAGGAACTGCTGCGGGGTAAAGCCAGCGACCGTGGCGTGACCGCCCGCGATAACCGTCTATTTGTATAGGCGGTACTCTGGATTGCCCGAACTGGCGCGCCCTGGCGGGATCTACCTGAAACCTACGGTCACTGGCATCGGGTCTATGTGCGTTATAACCGCTGGTCACGCAAAGGCGTCTGGTTACAGATCATGGCATCGCTTGCGACTGACGCTGACCTAGAACACCTGATGGTGGATGGCAGCATAGTGCGCCTTCATCAGCAAGGTGCGGCAAAAAAACATGGCAGGACGCCGAAGCCATGGGCAAGTCCAGAGGCGGACTGAGCACCAAGATTCATGCGGCCGTCGATGCCCTGGGGAACCCGGTACGCCTGCTGCTGACGCCCGGACAAAGCTCTGAATATGGCCAAGCCGAAGCGCTGATCGAAGGTTTTACGCCCGATGCGGTATTGGCAGACAAAGGTTATGACTCAGATGCCTTCGTGGGGTTAATACAGCCCAATGGGGCTGAAGCCGTCATCCCCTCAAGAGGGAATCGTCTGACGCCCCGAAAGCTGGATCGACATACCTACAAGGCACGTAATCTGGTGGAGCGTTTTTTCCAGAAACTGAAGCAGTACCGCCGTATTGCAACCAGATATGAGCGACTGGCAAGAAACTACCAGTCGATGCTGAGTCTTGTATCAGTCGTCATATGGCTGGCCTGATTGAGAACACCCCCTAGCAGTTATCCCTTCAGTGGTTTCACCTCGTGTCATTACGCCTGTTACCGCGTAGTTCCACACGTACGGATGTGCGCGGTGGGGCAGGTAACTACCATTCCTACCGCGACCGTTTGAGCCACACACGGTGCGGGCGAACATGCGCTTGGCCTTGGTCATCTGAACGCTCTGTAAAACCGCGATGATCGCTCAACTGACGTCAATCAGCGCGGCGCAGTGGTACGGATTTCGCCGCTGGCCAGACGCGTGGCGCTGTTGCCCAACGGATCTTCGGTGTTCAGGTCTGCCCCTTTGGCCTTGAGTGCGTGGAGCAGTTCGGTTCGCTTAAACAGTCCGGCGTACATCGCGGCAGTCTGTCCCGCGCCGTTGCGCTGATCAGGGCTGCAACTTGCCGACAACAAGGTTCGAGCGGTCTGGACTTCCCCCTTGAAAATTGCCCCCATCAGCGCCGTATTGCCTCGCTGGTCCTGAGCACAGGCATCTGCACCGGCCGCGAGCAAGCGGTCTACTGCGGCCGACTGGCCGTGATATGCGGCCAGTATCAGAGCTGTATAACCCTTACTGTCGCGGGTATCGAGTGAGTACCTAGCCTCAATAAAGGTGTCGAGGATTGGCACATCGCCACGGCGAGCGGCGTCGAAGTAGTAGTCCCGCAGTTGAGCCGACAGCGCCGCCGAGTCTTCGGTCGTGGAGGAAAAGACACCGGTCGACAGAAACACCAGCAGCAGAAACAGATAAATACGCATCGCAAGCTCCTTGGCTCGACGGGACCTCACCGGAGGTCCCGCGTTTGAGGCAAATGCGGTCAGTCGACCAGATTGGCTGCCAGCGCCGTGACCCGGCTCAGATCACCCTTGGCAACCTTGGCCACGCCTGTCCCGTATTCCGGGTCGGCCTTGTAAAGGAACGACAGGATGATGTGCTTGCTCTCGTCATCGGTTGTCGCAAGCGAACCACCAAAGCTCTCGATCAGGTCGCTTCGCTCTTTTTTGCTGAAGGAGCGATACAGATCACCGGCCTGCTTGAAGTTTTGCTCGCGCTGGATCTTCTCCTGCTGGGTACTGCCCGTCAGCGCCGTTTGGCTGTATCGCGCGGATTGAGGCTCTTCGCGGGGCATCAATCGGCTCGGCTGATAATTCACGCCCGTGCTGCTATGGCCGATGTTCATCGCGCCGTCCTGATTGCCGTTATTCACAGCAACTTTTGGCGCGTTGATCGGCAACTGCAACGCATTGGCCCCCAGACGATAGAGTTGCGTATCGGCGTAGGAGAACATTCGTCCTTGCAATAAACGGTCTTCCGAAGGCTCGATACCAGGAACTAGATTGGCAGGTGCCATGGCAACTTGTTCGGTTTCCTGGAAGACATTCGAAGGATTACGATTCAAGATCATCTGTCCAACTTTTCGTTCAGGAACTCCTGGCCAGATTTTGGTCGCATCCAATGGATCGAAATCAAACTTGTACAAATCTTGCGACTTCAACACCTGGACGTACAAGTCCCACTTCGGAAAGTCACCTTTGTTAATGTGCGCGACCAAGTCATTGGTCATGTGACTGTAATCTTTACCTTGAACTACTGCCACCGACTTTGGATCGAGATTATTAATCCCCTGCAAACTTTTCCAATGAAACTTCACGTAGTGCACGTCGCCTTGGGCGTTAACTAACTTATAAGCGTGCACACCGTTTCCGTCCATTTCCCGGTAACTGGCGGGAGTGCCGGTGTTGGAATACAACTCTGTCAGGGTGCGAGTGGCTTCAGGGACATGGGAGAAGAAGTCGAAACGCCGCGAATCATCGTCAAGGTTGGTGCGCGGGTCTGGTTTGAACGCATGGACCATGTCCGGGAATTTGATCGCGTCACGAATGAAGAAGGTCGGGAAATTGTTACCCACCAGGTCCCAGTTGCCGTCGGCGGTGTAGAACTTGGTGGCGAAACCGCGAGGGTCGCGCAGGGTTTCCGGTGAATGGTTGCCGTGTACTACGGAGGAGAAACGCACGAATACGGGCGTACTCTGGCCACCAGCGAACACCTTCGCCTTAGTCAGGTCGCTGAGGTCATTGGTCACGGTGAAGTTGCCATGGGCACCAGTACCACGAGCATGCACCACACGCTCAGGAATACGTTCACGGTCAAAGCGCTGCAGCTTCTGGATCAGTTGCACATCCTGCAACAGCACTGGGCCTGTGGCACCGGCGGTTTGTGAGTTCTGGTTATCTCCCACGGCTGCACCGTTATCTCGGGTCAGGTTGCTGGCATGGGCGGAGAAGGACAGCAGAGTGGCAGTTAAAACGCCAAGGGTACGACGATGGGAAAAAGTCCCCAGGCTAATGGTCGAATTCATATCAGGTTCCTCTGTTTTCATGACGCACAAGTGCGTAGAGCAGAGGCTAGAGACCGAAGCGGTAAAATCTAAATAGAAATATCGCAGCGTGATGATCCAGAATTTTGTGTCGCAATTTAGTGAGTGAACCTGTATTTCGCGCGCGATCACTGGCAATTTTCAAACTAAGGAGACGCTGCAAAAATAGCCAACCGTCCCCACCCTTGGCACACTGAGTACCTTCAACCAGCCAGCCTCTCCGTGAGCGTTACGCGCGTGCAGAAGACTTTCTCCGAACTCGAATACACCGGCAAGAAAAAGCAGACTCGCCGAGATCGCTTCCTGGCTGATCTTGAGCAGCTTGTGCCCTGGGCACAGCTGGAGGCGCAAGTGGCGCCGTTCTATAGCGACACCACAGGCAAGCGCGGGTGCCCTGCGATTGGGTTGTCACGCATGCTGCGCATGTATGTCGTGCAGCAGTGTTTCGGTTTCTCCGATGAAGGTTGCGAAGATGCCGTCTACGACAGCCAGGCCATCCTTGGTTTTATGGGTATCGACCTGGGCCGTGAGTCGGCACCGGATGCCACTACCTTGCTGCGTTTTCGCCGCTTGCTGGAAACCCATCAACTAACGCGGGTGCTGTTTGAAACGATTAACCTGCATCTGGCCAGCCGGGGTCTGCTGCTCAAGGAAGGCTCTATCGTCGACGCTACCCTGATCGCCGCGCCGCCCTCGGTCAAGAACCGAGAAGGCAAGCGTGATCCTGAGATGCATCAGGCCAAGAAAGGCAATCAATGGCACTTCGGGATGAAGGCCCACATTGGTGTCGACGCCACGTCGGGGCTGGTGCACAGCGTGGTAGGGGCGGCCGCCAACGTGGCGGATGTCACCCAGGTTGACCAGTTGCTGCACGGTGCCGAAACCTATGTTTCGGGTGACGCTGGATACACCGGTGCAGCCAAGCGACCGAAGCATGCTGAGCGGGACGTTATCTGGTCTATTGCAGCACGGCCAAGCAGCTACAAGCTGCACGGCGAAGGCAGTGTGCTGTACCGGGTCAAGCGCAAGATCGAATACGCCAAGGCGCAACTGCGTGCCAAGGTCGAGCACCCAGGGGAAATGGCACTATCTGGCGGTCGTGCTGGATCTTTGCGCGCGTCGGGTGGTGGGCTGGGCATTGTCGAAAAAGCCGGATGCCGAGCTGGTTACTAAGGCTCTGGATATGGCTTACGAGCAACGAGGAAGGCCTCAGGGCCTGCTATTTCACTCGGATCAAGGGTCGCAATATGCGAGTCGTTTATTTCGCCAGCGGCTGTGGCGTTATCGCATGCGCCAGAGCATGAGTCGTCGGGGGAATTGCTGGGACAATGCGCCGATGGAGCGCGTGTTCCGCAGCTTGAAAACTGAATGGATACCGACCACAGGTTACAGAACTGCTCAAGAAGCCCAACGCGATATCAGCCATTTCTTGATGCATCGGTACAACTGGATTCGGCCCCATCAATTCAACGGTGGGCTGGCGCCAGCTCGGGCCGAAGAAAAACTTAACGTCGTGTCCGGGATTAGTTGACCACTACAAGGAAGACTGATCGACGCCTTTGATCGCACGCAAGCCATGAAGTTGATTGCAGACGCGGTACTGAATGGCGCTCGTCGATATCGAGCGTGCAATGAGTTGGGGTTGAGCCTGCGCACAGTCTAACGCTGGAGACACACTGGTTGTGATCGACGACGACTGGCTCAACGGGCAGCTCCGGCTAATAAGCTCAGTGAGACGGAACGCCAAGCAGTGCTTGATGCCGCCAATCAGGCTGGCTACGCCAGCCTCACCCCGCACCAAATCGTTCCTAAGCTGGCCGATGAAGGCATCTACCTGGCTTCGGAGTCGACGTTTTATCGAGTGTTAAAAACCGCCAACCAAAACGTGCGTCGTGGCAGAACCAAAGCCCCGAAACGCAGGGTGCTGACGACTCATCGCGCTGACAGCCCCAATCAGGTGTGGTGCTGGGATATCACCTGGTTGCCAAGTACCGTCAGAGGCCGGTTTTTCTACTGGTACATGGTCAAGGATGTCTACAGCCGCAAGCTGGTCGCCAATGAAGTACATGAGGTGGAGTGCGCCGAACACGCGTGCGAACTGCTCAGAAAGGGGTGCTTACGTGAACACACAGCGGGTCGCCCGCTGGTGCTGCACTCGGATAACGGGCACGTGATGAGAGGTTCTTTGTTGCGTGAAAGTATGGTTGCGCTGGGCGTCGAGCCATCCTTTAGCCGGCCTAGGGTGAGCAACGATAACGCTTATGCCGAGGCACTTTTCCGTACCGCTAAGTACTGCCCACTCTGGCCAGATCAACCTTTTGAAACGGTGACTGATGCAAGGCTTTGGGTGCAGAAATTCATCGAGTGGTACAACGAAGATCACCGCCACAGTGCCTTGAAATACGTGACACCAAACGAGCGACACGAAGGCAAAGCGACGGCTTTATTACAAGCTAGAGCAGCGCTTTATGAAGAGGCCAGTGAAGCGAATCCGAGCCGCTGGAGTACCAGGACACGCAACTGGAAGCTTGCAGATGCGGTGTATTTGAACCCAGAACGCCCTGAAGTTAACGGCGCAATGGGTTAGCAGCAGAAGTACCAACGCGACAGGTACCTTGACACGTACCGTTCATCCGAAAAATAGATCTCTCGCCCGACTAAAATCGCGGATAACGACAATAATCAACAAACGGTCGTCTTGGCTGGGACGTTTTTGATTCATCCAGGGCGGTTAGGTTCTCAAAAAAGGGTGTTCCTCGCATTTGAACTGAGCCCTGAACTAAGAGATTCACGGTTCAAGGTTTATTGACTCGCCCCCTAGGAGTATGAGGCCTTTCCGCATTTCTACAATGTTCCTATTGCCCTTCTTGCCAAGTCTCGTAAAGACCGTATCCATTTGATCTTGGCGCAGCCCGGTCAAGCGCATCACGCTGTCAGTGCGTATGGCCGACAAGAAAAAACAAAGGACGAAGATCATGAATCATGTATTCCGTGTCGTCTGGAGCGCCAGTGTCAGCACTTTTATCGCGGTCAGTGAGCACGCCAAGTCCCACACAAAGGGGGCTCGCACGGGACGTTGGAACAGTATAAAAAATGCCCTGATAATTCTGCTATCTGCAAACATAATGCTCAGCACTATGTTGAATGCGGCGACCCGATATTGGGATGTCAATGGCACCGGGGTTGGCCTGGGTGGAACTGGCACCTGGAATACCTCCAGCGCTATCTGGAGCGCTAACAATGATGGTGTCAGCGGTCCTTACATACCGTGGAGTAACGTAGCGTTCGATGACGCAATCTTTAGCGGCACTGCAGGTGCCGTGGCGTTGGGGGCGCCGATCAATGTACACAATCTAACCTTCCAGACCACGGGCTACACGCTCAATGGCAGCACACTGACGTTGGGCGGGGTGTCCCCGACCATTACTTCCAATCCGGGCGTCACCACCACGATCAACTCCATCATCACCGGGACGGTGGGTTTGACCAAGGCCGGCACCGGCAACTTGACCCTCAATGGTGTCAACACTTTTAGTGGCGGTATAAACCTGGGGGCCGGTGGTCTCTTTGTCAACGGCGACGCGGCGCTCGGTGCCGCCGGCAATAACATTACCATGGCCAATGGCACCCAGCTGGCCAGTACCGGAGCACTGGCCGCCAGCCGTGTGATTAATGTTAGCAGTGGCTCCGTGATCCTCAGTGGAACGGGAGTAGGCTCGGCTCGGATTACCGGTGCAGGTAGCATTAATGCGCAGAGTGGGGTCATCCTGACAAATGATGCGAACGACTATACCGGCCAGACAGTATTTTTTCACCCAGGCTTCGGTGGTACCTATACCTTCACCTCCATTGCCGACCTCGGCGTGGCCAGTTCGCTGGGCGCGCCGACCACCGTGGCCAATGGCACCATCAGCGCAAATTCAGGCGGAGGGGTCGCCACATGGGTGGTCTACAGTGGCACAGGCAACAGCTCCAACCGCAACTGGGCTTTGAATTCCGCCGGAGCCCCGGCGCCGGTAACTTTGATCAACTCAGGTACCGGCACATTGGCCCTGACCGGCAATATCGCGATGTCCGGGCTCGGGGCGGGTCATATCGGATTCACTGCCAATACGGCCGACCTTATGTTGCTGGGGGTGATCAGCGGTACCAACGTCCCAACAGTCGTCTACGGTGGCAATATCGGACGGAGTATTACGCTCGGCGGCGTCAATACCTATACCAGCGCCAGCAACATGAATAACGTGACGGTGCGGGCTGGCGTGCTGGCGGACACGGGCGTGGCCAGCTCCCTTGGCACCGGCACGCTAGGCGGCATTAATATCGCCAGCAATGGCGTGCTCAGCTACACCGGCGGCGGTGCCACCAGCAACCGTTTTTGGACGCTCAATAACGGCACGATAAATAGCGACGGCGGCGGGGCTCTGACTCTCGTCGGCAATCTGGCAATCACCAACACCGGTACCCTAGGCGGCAGCTTCACGGGCAGCGACAACCACTTCACGGGCATCATCTCTGGTACCGGTAACCTGGCCAAGAGCAGCGTCGCAACCTGGGTGCTCGACGGCGCCAACACCTACACCGGCACCACCACCGTCAACGGCGGCACCCTACGTGCCGGTAGTGCGCAAGCCTTCGGGGCACCCGCCGCGGCGGTGGTGAACGGTGGCACGCTGGACCTCAACGGCTTCAATACGGCTTTTACCTCGCTGGCTGGTACGGGGGGGAGCGTTGCCTTGGGCAGCGCGACGTTGACAGTGAACGGCCCCGCCGGCACCAACACCAACTACGCCGGCAGCATCACCGGCAGTGGCGGACTCTCCAAGTTGGGGGCCAGCACGTTGACACTGAGCGGCGTCAACACCTATACCGGAGCGACCGCAGTCAACGGCGGTACGTTGGGCCTGAACTTCGCCGCCGCCGGCGCGCCGACCAGCAATATCATCCACAGCACCTCGACTTTAAATATGGGCGGTGGCACATTCAATGTAATTGGCATTGGCGGGGGGGCGTCTACGCAGACCTTTAACGGTCTCAATGTCACTGACGGTAACAACACGATCAGCGCGACCTCCGGGGCCGGGGGCAGCAGCAGCTTCAATTTCGGGGCGATCACCCATACGGGGGGGCTGATCAATTTCGGCTTGCCCGTCAGCGGCAACTTCACCACCAGTAACACCACTCTGGGTGGCTGGGCCACAGTTAATGGCACCGATTACGCCAAAGTGGTGGCTGGCAACATCACAGCATTCACCCTTGCTGATTACACTCAAAAGGACAATGCGGCCAATTGGCTGGCCAACGAATTTATTACCGATACGGCCGGCTTCTTCGGAACCGTAGGTAACAGTGTGCAACTGGCTGGCTTGCGGTATACCCGGCCAGTGTCCACCACCGTCACCATTGCGGCCGGTCAAACGCTCGGGTTCGATGGCGTCATCATCGTCGCACCTTCGGTAGGCGCGTTTAATCAAACCGTGACGGGTGGCTCGATCAGCGGAACCCTCGGGGGGGGGGGGTTAGGGATCCAGCAGAACAGTACCGGTAACTTCACCATTGATTCGCAGATCATCGACAACGGTGGCAGCATCGGTTTTACAAAGGTGGGCACCGGTCTTGTCACACTGACTAACGCCAATAATCTGTATACCGGTCCAACGACAGTGTCGCAGGGGATTCTCTCCGTCAGCAACATTGGTAACGACGGTGTGGGGAGTGGCATCGGTGCTTCCGCAGCCGCGCCATCTAACCTGGTACTGGCGGGCAGCACGCTGCGCTACACAGGCGGCACGACCATAAGCGATCGCGGTTTCACGACGTCCAAGTCCGGTGCAGTTCTGGGCGGCTCGATTGATGTCAGCAACGCGGTCACCAATTTGACGTTCAATGGTCAAGTGACCAGTGGTGATAATGCCGGCTTTACCAAACTCGGCCCAGGGATGCTGACGCTTGGCAACTCGGCTAATAACTACACAGGCGCCACCACGGTCACTGGCGGCACGCTGGCGGTAAACACCCTGGCTAATGGCGGCCAGGTCAGCGGCATAGGCGCTTCCAGCAGCGCCTCCAGCAACCTCGTCCTCAACGGCGGCACGCTCCAATATAACGGTGGGACCACGAGCACCGACCACGGCTTCACTGTCGGCATTCCTGGTGCTGGTGGCAGCAGCGGTGGCATCAGCGTCAGCAACGCCGCGACCACCCTGACGATGAGTGGTACGGCAGTAGGTGATGACGGTCTGCGCAAGGAAGGTACTGGCATCTTGGTGCTCTCCGGCACCAATACCTACGCGGGAGGAAATGCGGTCAATGCCGGCACGCTGCGGGCAGGGTCCACCCAGGCTTTCGGCAACACAGCCAACACCCTGAACGTGGCGAGCGGAGCCACAGTGGATCACAACAATTTCAACACCTCGATCGGGGCGCTCGTTGGCGGTGGCAGTGTGACCCTGGGCTCCGCGACGCTGACGTCCACCGCTAACAGCGGAACATTCAGCGGGGGCATCAGTGGCAGCGGCGGCTTCACGCGGGGTGGGGGATTCGGCGGCATTGCCCAAACGATGTCCGGTTGTAACAATACTTATACCGGCGTCACCAGCCTCAACGGCGGCCAGATCAACGTGGACTGCCTGGCTAATGGCGGTCTTGCCAGCGGCATAGGTGTCTCCTCCAGCGTGTCTTCCAATCTGGTATTCAACACGGGCTTGCTCCGATACACAGGCGGTAGCGTCAACATCGACCGTGGATTCACGTCGCAGAGCGGTGTGGCCGCCATCGACGTGGCCAATGCGGCCACCACCTTGTGGGTCGGTGGAACGGTTGTGGGTGGTGCCCCTGTGCGAAAGGACGGTTCCGGCACCCTGGTGCTGTCCGGCAACAACACCTATACGGACGGTACACAAGTCACCGCGGGCATCATGCGCGCCGGTTCGGCGACAGCCTTCGGCACCGGCCATTTGGACATGAGCAACGCGGCGGGTGCCACGCTGGATGCCAACAGTTTCAACCAGACGTTCACGTGGTTACAAGGTGGCGGCCCCACGGGCGGCAATATCACGATGGGGACAGCCACCCTGACACTCAGTAATGGGAACGGCCAGACCTATGCCGGCGCTATCAGTGGCAGCGGCGGGTTGGTTAAAAACGGTGCGGGTACTCAGAAATTGTCAGGCTGTAACAGCAGTTACGGCGGTAGCACCACCATCAATGGTGGCATATTGTCAGTTAACTGCCTGAGTAATGGCGGCAGTAACAGCTCGATTGGCAACTCTGGGGCGCTCGCGAGCAACCTGCTGATTAATGGCGGCACATTACAGTACCTTGGGACGGGCTCAAGCACTGATCACCTGTTCACGTTGGGCACCGCAGGTGGGAGTCTAGATGCCTCGGGTAGCGGTGCGGTTCAGTTCACCAATAGTGGCCCCTTGGTTATGGCGGGCACCAACACCGCACGTACACTCACACTCACCGGCACCAATACGAACAGCAATCGTCTGTCGGCGCAGTTGACCAACAATGGCACCGGCGCCATCTCGCTGACCAAGTCCGGCACCGGTACGTGGGAACTGGCCAATGCCGGCAATACCTACACCGGCATAACCACCATCAATGGTGGTGTTCTCAGCGTCACTGATCTGGCCGACGGTGGTGTCGCCAGCAGTATCGGGGCTTCGTCCGGTGTGGCCAGCAACCTGGTAATCGGTAACGGTTCGACCCTGCGTTACCTGGGTAGTGGCGACAGCACCAATCGGTTGTTCACGCTGGCTCCCGGTGTTGCCTTCATCGAGTCATCGGGTACGGGCGCGATTAACTTTACCAGCACCGGCGCGGTCACCCTGTCGGGTACCAACACCGCACGCACCATCGCCTTGGGCGGCACCAACACCGGCAACAATACTCTGGGCGGGACCATTGGTGATAACGGCACCGGTGTGACAACGCTGGCCAAAAATGACAGTGGTACCTGGGCGCTGACGGGTAACAACACGTTCACCGGTAATACCGTCATCAATAATGGCAACCTGATGATCGGCAATGGCGGCACCAGCGGCAATGCTGGCAGCGGTAATGTGATCATCGACTCGGCCAGTTCGACCTTATCGATCAACCGCAGCAATAACTTTGTGTTCAGTGGCACCTTGAGCGGGCCCGGGACGCTGGCCCAGATCGGCACCGGCGTCACAACGCTGACCTCTGCCAACAACGTCGTCGGTGCGACAAGGATCAGTGCTGGCACTCTTGATGTGAATGGCGCGCTCACCACGCCGACGATCGGCATCAATGGCGTGTCCACTCTCAACGTGGATGGCACGGTGCAGGCCACCGGGGGCACCGCGACGCTAATCACTGGTGACGCAGCAGCCAGCGCCGTCAACGTCAATGCAGGCGCCACCTTGCGGGCCAATGGTGACCTGGGTGATGGCACCGATGCCCTGAACCTGACGGGTACACTCGATACCGGCACCGCTGCTTTGAGATTGGGCGCGGGCAACGACACTCTGACCATAAATGATGGCGCGCTCATCACGGGTGTTGGCATCGACGGTGGCAGTTCCACTGGGGCTGACACGCTGGTGGCGAACAATGCCTTCGCGCTGACACTCGACGGTGCAAGTGTAAGTGGCTTCGAGTTTTTGAGCAAACAAAACGTCGGAACCCTGACGACCATCGGCAACCAAAGTTTCAGCGCGGGCACCTCCATTGCTGCAGGTGTATTGGTGCTCAGTGGTGACTTGACTACACCGACCATGACCTTGGGTGATGACACCGTCTTGACCGTCGACGGAACGCTGCAAGCGGTCGGCGCTACCACCAGCTACATCACCGGCAGCGCCGGTAAGAACACCGTGATCATCAATGGTTCGGCCCTAGCGAGCGGCGACTTGGGGGACGGCGATGATGTATTGGATGTAGCCGGAACCCTCGGTACCGGTCCAGGGGGCTTTGCGCTAGGTAATGGCGATGACACCCTGACCATCCATGATGGAACCAAAATTCTAGGGGCGGTTTCCGCTGGGGCAGGGACGGACACGTTCAACACAGACCTGGCCTTGAGCGCCGATCTGAGTGCGGTGCAAGGTTTTGAAACGCTTAGCAAGACCGGGGACGGTATGCTCCACATTACAGGGCCACTGTCTTCTGACTTTACGACTGTGAATGTGCTCCAGGGCACTGTGGACGTTACTGAGGGCGGCAGTGTGGTGCCAGTGCTCGGCAATTCACTGAATACCCTGGTGGCTGCAGGCGCCAGACTTAATATCAACGGCAACTATGGCTGCGGCGCAGGCAATGACACGATGACCGTGTCGGGCATGGTGTCAGGCAGCGGCACGATCAATCTGTGCGACGGTAACGATACTTTGACCCTCAATGATGGCGCTGTATTAACTAATACCATTAGCGGCGGTACGGGTGCGGCTGATGTGCTGCAGCTCAATAACGCAAGTGTACTCAGTGTCAATGTCGGCACTACCACCAACTTCGAGTTACTACAAAAAGACAATCTGGGTGAGGCGACGCTGGTCGGCAATCAAAATTTCAGTGCGGGAACGCTACTCAATGGCGGCACATTGGCCGTAATGGGCCTGATTGATACCCCCATGGTGATCATGGCGGACGACACCACGCTGAAGGTCGATGGAACCCTGGGCGCGGTGGGCGGCACAGCCTTGCAACTGACAGGCTCTGGCGGGGTGAACACGATTACGGTTGGCGCTGGCGGGACCTT
This sequence comes from Pseudomonas sp. LBUM1669, assembly GCF_059695705.1. Lineage (NCBI taxonomy): Bacteria > Pseudomonadati > Pseudomonadota > Gammaproteobacteria > Pseudomonadales > Pseudomonadaceae > Pseudomonas > Pseudomonas sp. LBUM1669. The sequence continues at coordinate 266,965 of NZ_CP166785.1, forward strand.
GAGGGCCACAGGGGATCTGGGGGGCGGTAATGACACACTGGATGTGGTCGGCACGCTGGATGCTGGTGTGGGCGGTACGCTTACGTTGGGCGATGGGAATGACACCTTCGTGGTGCATGACGGCACGACAGTGACAGGCACCGTCGCCGGTGGCGCGGGTGTCGATACCCGGGTCTATGACTTGACGGGGACGGCGAATGTCGATGCGCTGATCGAGTTCGAAGGCCTCACCAAACGAGGCACAGGTACATTCAATCTGACCGGGCCTGCGGACTCGGAGTTGGCAAATGTCGTGGTCGAAGCCGGTACGCTGGATGTCCAAGCGGGCACGAACGTAGTTGCCCAGGCTGGCAGTGCCTTGAACGCGCAGGTTATGAGTGGTGCGACCCTCAATATCGATGGCAACTGGACCGGCAGTGATCAAAGCGACAGTTTAGATATCGCGGGCAGGGTGAGCGGCAGCGGCACTCTGAGTCTGGCCGATGGCAATGACACCCTGATCCTGCGTGACGGCGCCGATTTGAGCGCACTGACCAACGCCATTGACGGTGGCGCGGGCGCTGATCTGCTGGTGGCGGATATTGCCAGCAGCGCAACTTTGGGCGGGGCGGCTAATTTTGAGTCGTTGACCAAAAGCAATATCGGCACACTGAACATAAACGGTGCGTCGCTTTCCGACTTCACCACTGTGTTGGTAGAGGGGGGCACCCTGAGCGTATCGACCTTGGGCAGTATCAGTGGAGTGGTCAGCACCACCGTGGACGCGGGTGCTCGATTGAATGTTGACGGCAATTACAGCGGTTCGGTCGGTGACGACACCATGGACGTGTCGGGTGCTATCAGCGGGGGCGGTGATATTGCGTTGGGTAACGGTGATGACGTTCTGACGGTGAACGATGGTGCTGATTTGAGTGGCTTTACCGGGACCCTTGACGGCGGTAACCACAGTGCCGGCGACAAAATCGTGCTGAACAATGCACAGGCGCTGACGTTCGGCACGGGCACTATCATTAACTTCGAAACCCTGATCAAGACCAATACCGGTATCGTCACGCTAACCGGTAACCAGAGTTACAGCGACAGTACTCAGCTTGAAGAAGGCACGTTGCTCGTCACTGGCAATCTTGGAACGCCGACGGTGACCATGAAAGATGACACCTCATTGATCGTCGCGGGTACCTTACAGGCAGTGGGCGCTACCCAAGCGTTGATCATCGGCAGTGCGGGGCAGAATACGGTCACGGTGGTGGATGGTGGCGTGCTCACGGCAACCGGTGATCTGGGCGACGGCAAAGACACCCTGGACGTCGCCGGGACCCTCGATGGAGGGGTTGGCGGCAGCTTCACGCTAGGCGCTGGTGATGACACGTTTGTACTGCATGACGGAGCGACTGTGAACGGTACGGTGGTCGGAGGCGCCGGTTTCGATACGCGCATCTACGATCTGGCGGGTATCGCCAATATCGGCGCCGTGACCGAGTTCGAGGGGCTGACCAAACGCGGTATCGGCACCTTGAACCTAACTGGCCCCGCCGATTCCGAATTGGTCGCGGTTACGGTTGAAGCCGGGACCCTCGATGTCCAGGCCGGATCTCACGTAGTAGCGCAGGCGGGTAGCGCGCTGAACGCAGACATCGACAGTGGTGCGACTCTCAATGTCGACGGTAGCTGGACCGGCAGTGCGCAAAGCGATCACATGGACGTCTTGGGCACACTGAGTGGTAGTGGAACTATTGATCTGGCGGATGGTGACGACACCCTGACCCTGCATGAAGGTGCGGATCTCTCCGGGCTGACCAATCCACTGGATGGCGGCGCTCATATACCAGTCGGGGACACAGTGGTGCTGGATGTCGCCACAGGGTTTACGCTTGACGGCAGTAAAATCGTCAATTTTGAAAACCTGAAAAAACAGAACATTGGCACCGCCACTCTTGTCGGCCCACAGACCTGGTCAAACATTGAGCTCACACAGGGAGCGTTGAATCTGGGGGCTACGGGGGCGCCAGCCACGCTCGTCGCAGACACCCTCATCATGGCGGACGATACGAGCTTCCTGGTCGCTGGCGGTCGCACGACAAGCGGCAACTCGGGGCCGGCGATCGCCATCTCCGGCAGTGACGGGGCAAACACGGTCAGCGTGGCTGAAGGCGGCACGCTCAATGCGTCGGGCGACCTGGGCGATGGCAACGACACGCTGGACGTGGCGGGTACCTTGAACATAAGCGGTGTGTTCGACCTTGGTGCCGGCGATGACACATTCAAGGTTTACGACTCGACGACGGTGACTGGCGTGCTGGATGGTGGTGCCGGTAACGATACCTTGAACACCAACGTATCCAATGGACGCACGACGACCCTTGGTAGCCTGCTGAGTTTCGAGTCTCTCGGAAAATCCGGTGCGGGCACATTGAAAATCACCGGTGATTCGAGCTTCGTCGACACCACCATCAGCGCTGGCACACTGGCGGTCAGCGGCAACGTCAGCACCCAGACGGCGACGCTGGCGTCAGGTGCAACGCTGGATCTGCAAGGTGGGCATTTTAACGGCACCTCAGACGCCGACACCTTCGATATGTCCGGGCGCGTGACTGGCACGGGGACAATTGATCTGGCCGATGGTGACGATACGCTGACCCTGCACGATGGTGCGGACCTCTCTGCACTTATTGGCGCCCTCGACGGGGGGGCGGGCACCGACACAATTGGAGCGGACATTTCCACTGCCGCAACGTTGGGCTCTACAGTCAACTTTGAAACGTTGAACAAGGGCGGGGCGGGGACGCTGACCCTTGCTGATACAGGAAACTCGGATTTTTCGACGATCAACGTCACTGCCGGAACCCTGGCTGTTGCCGCAGGCACATCCGTTGTTGCCCCTGCAGGAGGGACACTCGATACCCTAGTTGCCAGCGGAGCGACGCTGGCCGTCGATGGTCACTTTGGTTGTGGTGCCAGTAATGACAGCCTGACCGTCTCGGGTCATGTGACAGGCAGCGGCACCATCGATCTGTGTGCAGGCGATGACACCCTGACACTTAATGATGGTGCAGACCTCCAAGGCTTCACCGGTATCCTCGTCGGGGGCACCAACTCGGCAGTGGGCGATACGCTGGTGTTGAACAATGCCGCGGACCTTACCTTCTCCGCCGCCCACGTGACGGGTTTTGAAGTGTTGCGCAAAACTAATACCGGCACCGCGACGCTGACCGGTGATCAAGCCTACAGCATCCGTACGACGGTCGATGCAGGGCAGCTTGATGTTGCCGGTCAGTTGACGTCTCCTTCCGTCGAGATAGGCGCCGGTGCAGGATTGGCCGGCTCCGGGCGGATCGTCGGTAATGTACTGAACGAGGGCACAATCGCCCCGGGCAGTCACGGTATAAGAACGCTGACGGTCGACGGGGATGTCACTTTCGGCGTCCATTCGGTTCTCGCCGCTGAAATTGCCCCGTCAGGCGCGGCCGACCATTTGAACGTGTCAGGTACGGTGTCGATCGCCGGCGGTACCGTTGATATCGCCGCTGAGGGCGGTACGTATGCGCCCGGCAATCGCTGGACACTGATTAGTGCGGGTAGTGGCGTCAACGGCACGTTCAGCAACACGCAATTTTCGTTGCCATTCCTCGACCTCACGCTTGGATATGACCCGAACTCGGTCTATTTGCAGGTGGCGCGTAACGACACCTCCTTCACCGATTTTGCCACCACAGGGAACGAGCGGAGTGTCGCTGGAGGTCTCGCGTCGCTCGATCAGAACTCAGCGCTGGCCCTTTCTGTGCTGAACCTCCCGGATGCCGATACTATTCAGCAGACCTATAACCATCTTTCCGGAGAGATTCACTCCAGTCTGTTTGGCGTTCTGCTGGATGACAGTCGCTTCATCCGTCAAGCGACCCTGAACCGAACCTGCAATGCGCAGAGCGAGCAGAGAGACGCACTACCTATTGATAGGAGGCAGTCCACCTGTCCGGTGATGCCGCACGACTCAGGGGGCAGTTTCACTCTTTGGGGCCAGGCGTTCGGTTCATTCGCAACCATCGATGGCAACGACAATGCGGCACAAGTGAAGCGGGACGTGAGCGGCCTGTACCTTGGTGGCGATACACAAGTTGCCGATAACTGGCGTGTGGGCCTAGTCACCGGCTATGAAAACAGTAGCGTCGATGTCAACGAGCGCCAATCCTCGGCGAGCGTGGACTCCTATCATCTAGGGATTTACAGCAATGGGGTTTTCGGCCCGCTCGGTGTCCATCTCGGGGCCGTGCATACCTTGCATAAAGTCGACACCAAGCGTGCAGTTGAACTGGCCAACGTGATACAGACGCCAAAATCAAGCTACGACGTTCAAACGGATCAAGTGTATGGTGAGCTGTCCTATAAAGTTCATGCACAGGGGGAACCGTTGGAACCGTTCGCCGGTCTGGCCTACGTCCAACAAGGCGGCGATGACTCTTTCCATGAGTTCGGGGGAACAGCTGCACTTGAAGGTGGCAAAACCCGTCATAGCCTTACGTACTCTACGCTTGGCGCCCGGGGGGCCGTAACGATTGGGCGAATTAATCATGCGACGGTATCGGCGAGCGGATCGGTCGCCTGGCAGCGACTCCTTGAGGGATATACTCCCGAGCGTACTTTCCAGTTTGAAGGTTCCTCACAATTCAAGATCGAAGGCGCGCCCGTTGGACGAGACAGCTTTCCGGTCGAGGTGGGTGTGACCATCGACTTCGCCTCGGCTGCAAGGTTGATCGTGGGATACCGAGGTCAGTTCAGTAGCGAATACGCGGATAATGGAGTAACGACCTCATTGTCCATTCCTTTCTGAGTCGATTGAACAATGACAATGGTGTCGCGGGTTCTTGATGACGAAAGGGGAGGCTAGAGGGGCCAGGTCATTCGACGACATCAGTTGACCTCTCAATGACTAATTGATGATTTTTTAATTCGAATGGCCAAAGGACCGCTGTCAGATAAGTTCTGCGATGGCCCGTATGGAGAGGTTCGGATATGAGGAATAATAAATCAATCAATGTGCCGCGCTGGGTAGTTTAAGCTGCCATTGAATGCGATGGCCGTTTGGGCCGATCTGGAAAATGATATCTGGCGGCACGAACTGGTTAACGCGATGAGACAGCCGATAACTGATGAAGCAGTGTGTGATGAGGAAAGAAAACTCGCGCTATTGAACGCATTGCGGATGGTTTACTTGGAAGCCTATAACGACAAGCTGAAGGATTTATTGCACGAGGTCGTCAATCGAGCTGTTCTTTTGGGGTGGGCACCAGACCTGATCAAACAAATAAACTCTGTACTCAAGCAAGCTTATGTGGAAGGCTCGAATGAAAACTGAAAACCTTGTCGGAGTTTTTTGACGCTCTCCGTCCGATGTTGACTAGTAGCATCCATGCATCGGTATGACGCCAGTACGGATTGAACAATATAGAAATGGTTAAGTGCTAGTTTTTCATCAGTGAAACAGCCTAATGCTCTGCAAAACTGAAAAGTATATTTATTATTAGCAGTGCTATAAAAAAACGTCGAAATCACCCTGCCAGTCGATGCTTTTATTAGGATGGAGGCAGGTGTTCACTGAAAATCCAGGAGGGGTTCGTGTGTGATGCCGGAAATGGCGTTGCGATATGTTCGCGGTTATGCAAATGAATGGAATGAATATTTCGCTTGATCGTCTTTCTTAACGGCGCACTGGGTTTAAACCGGGGAATAGCGAGCACCGTGAAACATTGGATCACTTTAGAAAGCCGCAAGAAAAAATTATTAAGAATGGGAGGATATTTTGGAGTTAGCAACAACTTCTCGAACCTGATGAAAAAGCATGAGTTAGCCTGCGGAGCTTTGTAGATCATCAACGGTTTTTGGGTGACCGTGGCCTGATGTTGAGCCAAGGCACCGTGGTCGATGCCACGATCATTTATGCGCTTAGCTCGATCAAGAACAAGGCCGGTACCTGGACACGCGCCGGCCCAGACAGTAATCAATGGTAACAGACGAAGGGCGCATATGGGTGTAGACGAGTCAGACCTGGTGCACCGCCTGGTGGGCACCGCGGCCAATGTCGCGGACGTGACGCGGGTCGATCAATAGCTACACGGTGAGAAAACTTACGTGTTTGGCGATGCAGGTTACTGGAGTAGACAAGCGTCCTGAAGATTTTGGCTGCAATATGATCTGGTCGATTGCGGCCCGACCAAGAAGCTAAAATAAACACCATAGCTTGATCGCCCGCATACGACAAAAAAATCGAATGTGCGAAAGCGCATGTTCGAGCCAAGGTTGAGCACCCATTTCGAGGCGAAAAACATCGCTCAGCAGACGACATTGTTCCCGCTGTCGGGACTATGGATGGTGCGAAAACGATTGATGAGTATGGGCGAGGCACGTCTGTAATGTGGGCTAATAACCAGAAGCTGCGCGATTATTGGAAATAACCATGAGTTAGGGTGATTATTTGACTGTCTTAGGTTTTTGAGCCTCTACCAAAGAGGGCATCAAAAATCGCTGACTACTTCAGACCTTCCCTAGGGGCTGTTCCCGTTTCACATGGGTAACCAGAGGAAGGCACAAGCCATAGCCACCACGCTTTCGTAATTTCTCTTGAGTTTGTCGAAGCGCGATGCGACCGCTCGATAGTGCTTCAGCCGGGCAAAAGCGTTTTCTACCAGGTGCCGGTTGCGGTAAAGCTCTTTATCCAGATCCGCATTGCCTTTCACTGAGTTGCGTTTTCTCGGAATCACGGCTTTGGCACCTTGTTGTTCAACCTGTTCGCGTATGGCCTCACTGTCATAACCTTTGTCCGCAATGATCGTTTCAGCAGTGGGAACCCTGGCAATCAACGCAGACGCCTGTGTGCAGATCGTTGATCTGGCCTCCAGTGATTTCAAACACGACTGGTAGCCCGTAGGCATCTACAGCCAAGTGGATCTTGCTGGTGTTGCCTGCTCGGCTTTTCCCTATGGCCTCATCCTTGCTACTGGCAGCACCTGCACTGTGCTGGTGGGCCTTGGCATAGCTGCCATCGATGAAAACCCATTCCATGTCCGGTTCAGTCACCAGCGCCTGAAAAACCTTGAGCCACTTACCTGACGCGGACCAGGCATTGAAACGCTTGTAGACTTTGCTCCAGCTTCCGAATGCCTCGGGCAAGTCTCTCCAGGGGCATCCTGTGCGCATGCGATACAGCATGCCTTCGACGGTCATCCGTAGATCACGCTTGTTGTAGATGGCCTTGTGCAGCAGAATTTCCCGCAGCTTCGACCAGTGCTCATCACTGAGCAGTAATCGGGGCATTGCAAGCTCGTATTGGTGTTGTGTGAGAGCTATAACGATACGAGCTTGTTCTTATATATCAATGGCTTAGATCGAAACGGGAACAGCCCCTAGGGCTGTATATGGTTTCCTAGCCGAGTACGGCCAGGAAAATGAATGCGCACTGCCTTTTCCGAGCTTACTGTCGAGAAAGAGGCGTCGAGCGCAGGCAACAGGTATGTGTGCGCTTTCTATTCGAGTATCCCCTTCCGGCACTTCGAGTCGAGGGGATTTGGCTGGTCTTTAGTCAGACCAAGTTTGGGTTGCGCTCGAGGAAAACCTGCTGATGCCAGTAGGGGTAGACCCGCGTTGTCGCACTAGCCGCATCGAGTTCAGCAATCTGCTCCACGGCGAGCTTCCAGCCAACCGCTCCGAGATTTTGGCGCAGTTGCGCTTCGTTGCGCGCACCAATAACCACACTCGATACTGTCGGTCGCTGCAGCAGCCAGTTAAGCGCGACCTGCGGCACGGTCTTGCCCGTTTCGGCGCTAATCTTCTCGAGCGCATCGACGACTCGGTACAGCAGTTCGTCGGGAACTGGCGGCCCCATGTCTGCCGTCGCATGTAGGCGGCTGTTTTCGGGCAACGGCTGACCGCGGCGGATCTTGCCCGTAAGTCGACCCCAGCCAAGCGGACTCCATACTACGGCGCCCACACCCTGGTCTTGGGCAAGTGGCATTAGATCCCACTCATACTCGCGGCTGACCAGAGAGTAATGGGCTTGGTGGGCTACATAACGCTCGTAGCCGTAGCGCTCGGCGACGGCCAGCGACTTCATCAGGTGCCAGCCCGAGAAGTTCGATACGCCTAAATAGCGCAGTTTTCCCGCGCGTACCAGATCGTCGAGCGTGGACAAGGTTTCTTCCACTGGCGTACTCGCATCGAAGCCATGTAGCTGGAACAGGTCGATGTAATCGGTACCCAGTCGCTTGAGCCCTGCATCGACCGCCCGCACCAGATGGTGGCGCGAGGACCCCACTTCGTTCGGCCCTTCGCCGCTGCGAAAGGTGGCTTTTGTCGAGATGATGAGTTTGTCGCGCGCCCGGCCCTTGATCGCCTCGCCGAGTACCGACTCAGCGGCGCCGTCCGAATAGATGTCAGCACTGTCGAACATATTGACGCCCGCATCGATGCATATGTCGATCAGCTTGCGGGCCTCGGCCACGTCAGTGTTGCCCCAAGCGCTGAAAAAATCGCCTTTGCCAGCGAAGGTTGCAGTGCCAAAGCTTAATACAGGGACCTTGAGGCCTGATTTACCAAGGTGGCGGTATTCCATAGTGCTACTCCTTCAAAGATAGCGCGGCGTTTAATATTGCAGCCACCTAAGCCTCTCAGCTGGGGCGGCGAGCTTCGCCTTACGATTAGAGTGGTGCCGGCCTGAAGCCATGCACAGTATGAATAACCCAGTGTGGAATGAGATTGCCATGATTGTCATACATTTACCCAGCTACGCTAACTCCATACGCACCTGCCTCATGTAGGAAACGGACTAAATGATTGTAGGAAATATCTCGGCCTCGCTGGTTGACCTCGCAGCTGCCTTCGGTGGCTTCCACTGAGCCATGTGGAGCGAGGGGTGAGGCTCTATTGCAGCACGATGATCAATGAGAGCCCATCAAAGATCTGGTCCAGGCAATGTCAGCGACCAAGTTAGTACGATCCAAAGCGCGGGATCGCTGGACCGGCATCTCTACGAATCGCGCAAACTGATGGGTGTTTCTTCCTGAAGCTGAAGCAGTTCCAACGGATACTCTCCCCGGCTTTCAGACGACGTTGAGACTTATATCTGCCGTCATTTAACCAGACTACCTGACAGCTCTAGGGGCTGTTGACGTTTCACCGGAACAGCAGAGGAAGAAGAGCAAACCCGCAGAATAGAGGTTCCAACACCGACAATCCTGCGAGCTTGCAATGCCCCGAGTGATGCTCAGTGACGAGCTTTGGTCGAAGCTGGAAAAAATTCTGCTTCAGCAAACTATTTACCACAAGCCTGATTTGCGATTGACCGTTGAGGGGATGCTCTACCGGATGCGCGTTGGTTGTCCGTGGCGAGATCTGCCCAGCGCTTTTGGATGCTGGAACTCAGTCTCCAAGCGCTTCAATGCGTGGTCGGTGGCTGGCAAGTGGCTCAAGGTTTTCAATACGTTGATCGAAGACCCAGATTTTGATTGGGCTTTCATCGACGGAACCTATGTGAAGGCCCATCAGCACAGCACGGGGGCCGCCAGTGACCAACCAGAAGCGATCGGCAAAAGCCGCGCTGGCCATACGAGCAAGATCCACCTGGCTGTCGATGCACATGGCTTGCCTGTGGCTTTCGAGATCACTGGAGGTGACGTCAATGACTGTACTGCCGCCCGTGAATTAATTGCGCAGCTACCATCAGCCGAGGTCATCGTTGCCGACAAGGGCTACGACAGTGAGCGTATTCGCGAACAGATCGAAGCCCAAGGTGCTCGACCAGTGATCCCGAGAAAGCGTAACTCAATCAAAGGCAATGGCGATCTGGATAAAGGCCTTTATCGCTACCGGCACTTGGTCGAAAATGCCTTTGCGCGACTGAAACATTACCGCGCAGTGGCGTTTCGATACGACAAACTGAAGAGGAACTATGAGAGCACGGTGGCTATGGCCTGCGGGTTCCTCTGGTTACCCATGTGAAACGTCAACAGGCCCTAGGGGCTGTTCCCGTTTCGATCTAAGCCATTGATATATAAGAACAAGCTCGTATCGTTATAGCTCTCACACAACACCAATACGAGCTTGCAATGCCCCGATTACTGCTCAGTGATGAGCACTGGTCGAAGCTGCGGGAAATTCTGCTGCACAAGGCCATCTACAACAAGCGTGATCTACGGATGACCGTCGAAGGCATGCTGTATCGCATGCGCACAGGATGCCCCTGGAGAGACTTGCCCGAGGCATTCGGAAGCTGGAGCAAAGTCTACAAGCGTTTCAATGCCTGGTCCGCGTCAGGTAAGTGTAAGCGCTCCATAAAACCCACCTAGTCAAAGGTGGGCGGTGCGGTTAGCTATGAGATTGGGGTGCGCATTTCCAAGGTAGCAGGGCTTCGTAATCTTCCACCGAAGCCGCCATTGGCAGGCGCTCAAGTGCGTGGCGCAGCCACGCATAGGGCTCTTGGCCGTTGGCTTTAGCAGTCTCGACCAAGCTGTAAAGTTGAGCGCTAGCCGTCGCCCCTTTTGGCGTGTCGCTAAACAACCAGTTTTTTCTTCCGATAACGAACGGCCGTATTGCACGTTCTGCGGCGTTGTTGTCGATGGGCAAGTAACCTTCCTCGACGTACCGCTCGAGTTTGTTCCAGTTGTTTGCCAAGTAGCTGACGGCTTTGCCCAATGCGTTCTGTGTAGTCACGTACGGCAGCGTCTTTAGCATCCAGTCTTTCAGTTGACTCAGCACGCTGGCGCTCAACTCCTGGCGGCCTCTTTTCCGCGCCTCATCACCACTCCGTTTGTAGGCGATCTCGATGCCATATAGTTTACTGATCAACTTCAATGCGATGTCGGCCCGTCCTGTCTTGCCCTTGGGCTGTACTTTTTGCGCTTCGACAAATTTACGCCGTGCGTGAGCCCAACACCCTAAACGTTCAACTCCGGCCTGTGCTCCCAGCGCGTTGTAACCCGCGTAATCGTCAGTCATGACGTAGCCGCGATAACCTTCGAGCAGGCGCGACGGTACCTCCTGCGCTCGGCTGGTGGAGTAGTCGAAAAGGATCACCGGTTTGTCTGGCGGGCCGCCGGTTTGCACCCACATCCAGGACTGACTGCTCGGCTCTCGGTCAGGCTCTTTCAACACCTGTACGCGTGTTTCATCGCAGTGGATGACACGGCTGGCCAACAGGCTATCGCGCATTAAATTCAGCAGCGGCTGGAAGTGCTCGCCGCACTGGATAACCCAGCGAGCCAGGGTCTGGCGCGGAATATCGATGCCGTGGCGGCCTAGTACTTTTTCAAAACGGTGAAGCGGCAGACCGTCCACGTACTTGGTGGTCAGCAGCATCGCCAGAACACTTGGGCTGGCCATGCTTTTTTCAATCAGTTGAGCCGGCTTATCCGCAGTGACCGGTGCGGTCTCACAATCGCGGCAGCCATAAACTTTGCGCACATGTTTGATAACGCGAATCTGCATCGGCACGATTTCAAGCTGCTCGCTGACTTCTTCGCCAATGGCGTGTTTGCGGCAGCCGCAAACGCAAGTCAGTTCATCCTCGGGAAGTTCGTGGATGACTTCGATACGTGGCAGGTCGGCGGGCAGCGGCTTTCGTTTACCGCGACGCCTGGCTGGACCGACGACCTCTTCTTCAGCGTCTTCGCCGACGGGTTCGGCGATGCTTTCAGTTTCGTTGAAAAGAGCTAACTGCGGCGTGGCCGGATCGGCTGTTTGTTCGGACTTGCGTCCGAACAGGCGCTGACGCAGCAGCGCGTTTTCTTCTTCAAGATGAACAATACGGCCCTTGTTAGACTCGCGCTCAAGCAGCATTTGCTCTAGCAATTGCTTGAGCAGCGCAGGATCGTCAGGAAGATCTTTGGGCATTGAAATCATGCCCTGGATTATAACGAATCAGGCCACGAATCGCGGCGTCAAAACCTGATGAGGACGGTTACGCCAGAGGTCGAAACCGTCGAGCATCCAGTTGAGTTCCTGAACAGTTAGGACAATCGCCTCGTCGGTGGCATCGGGCGATGTTTTGAATCGCTCAGATTCAAGGCGCTTGAGCCAAAGGCAGAAGCCGTTGCGCTCCCAGTACAAAATCTTCACGCGGTTGCGCGGTTTGTTGAGGAAGACGAAGAGCACCGGGTCAAACACGGCGACCTTGATGTCCAGCTCGACCAGCGCAGCCAGGCCATCAATTGATTTTCGGAAGTCGACGGGCTTGGGGTACAGATACACTTTTTCGACTTTTGCGTCGGGTCGCATCATGGCGGATGGGCTCCAGAAAGGAATCGGGAGCACAGCATCCGGGATCAATTGGCGGCTTTGAATGTGGGGTTCATGGAGCGGTTACAGTTCTTCGAGTTGCACGCAACGAACAAGAGCCAGATCGCCGAGCAGGCGCTGCGCTACATCCAGTTGTTGTACGAAATCGAGAGCGAAGTGCGTGACCTGGAGCCGGATTTACGATGCCGGATACGGCAAGAAAAAGCCGCACCGGTGATGAATAGGCTGCATGCCTGGATGATTGCCCAGCGTGAACTTGTGCCCGAAGGTTCGGCCATCAGCAGAGCACTCGATTACAGCCTCAAACGCTGGGCAGCGCTGTCGCGCTACCTCAATGACGGGGCCGTACCCATTGATAATAATTGGGCGGAGAACCAGATCCGACCATGGGCCCTTGGACGCAAGAACTGGCTCTTCGCCGGATCGCTACGCAGCGGAAAAAGGGCGGCGGCGATCATGAGCTTGATCCAGTCTGCGCGGCTGAATGGTCATGATCCGTACGCCTATCTAAAGGATGTTCTCACGCGCCTGCCGACGCAGCGGGCGAGTGAAATCGAGCAGCTGCTTCCGCATAAGTGGCAGCCGGTTTAATCACGCAAGACGTGATGCCCGGACGCATACGATCGCCCGGCGTGATCTTGTACCCGAAGGATCGGCTATCAGCAGGGTGTTGGATTACAGCCTCAAACGCTGGGCAGCGCTGTCGCGCTACCTCGACGACGGGGGCGTACCCATTGACAATAATTGGTGTGAGAACCAAATCAGGTCATAGGCTCTTGGACGCAAGAACTGGCTCTTCGCAGGGTCGTTACGCAGCGGAAAACGGGCAGCAGCGATCATGAGTTTGATCCAGTCTGCGCGGTTGAATAGGCATGATCCGTATGCCTATTTGAAGGACGTTCTCACGCGGCTGCCGACGCAGCGGGCGAGTGATATTGCGGAGCCTGCCACATAAGTGGCAACCGGTTTAGTTACGCAATGCGTGATGCCCGGACGGATACTCATATCACGGGCACCGCGTGACTTAAACACTGAAAGATGGCTTCAAAACATTCCGGGCAAACCGGAGAAGCACCTGAGCGAGGAGGGTGGATTGCGGGTGGTTTTGTAAGCACTGCGCGAGCCGCGTGACATTTGAGCAAGCAAGAAAGGCTATTCCAGTTTTTGTCGTCAGCGCTGACACGAGTAAAGCGATAGCCCCCATGTTGTGTGGGCACTATCGCTTTTTAAAAGTGGTTTCGCCAGTTTGCAGTTCCTCGCACAAATTTTGCCAGAACCTTCCAGTGAATACCCTTTTCCTCAACGTAGTGGTTGAGTGCAGCAGAAACCGATGCTGGTGAGCTTTTCAACTGTCCGTTCCCCATTAGTATCCAGAATTAGATTTAGCTGTTTTGTAAGGCTCGAATGTAGCCGGTCCGAAAGTCTCATCTCAAATGTGAGCACCTTAATAGTGGGCCGCTGCCGACCTAAACGTCCTTTGTTTGCCATATTCGCTCCGGCTGCCACTGCGCCATCCAGTCGAGCACGGCCTTGGCCGGCATTGGTTGAGCAATACCAAACCCCTGCCCTAACTCACACCCTAACTGCAGCAAGTGGATGCTCTGAGCGGCAGTCTCCACACCTTCAGCAATCACCTCACGCTTAAAGGCGTTAGCTAGGCTGAGGATGGCTCGCAGGATGGAGTGGTTTTCCGAGTCATCAAGCATCCCCTGGACGAAGCTGCGATCAATCTTTAGTTGCGCTACCGGCAGACGCTTGAGGTAGGCCAGTGAGGAGTAACCTGTGCCGAAATCATCTAACGCAAAAAGTACGCCTAGCGCCGCACAGGCCTTGATGGTACCCGACACCCTTTCGATATCCTCCAGTGCGCTGGTTTCGAGAATTTCGATCATCAACATCGCCGGTGGTACCCGCGAGTGAGATGTCAGGCGTTTGATCAGATTGCTCACAAAGTCTGGCTGCTGCAGTTGCTGGGCGCCGACATTGACGCTCACCGGGATTTGTACCCCGGAGGTCAGCCAGTCTTCGATCTGAATCAACACGCTTTCGATTACCCAGTCACCGATGGCTTCGGACAGCTGACTGCCTTCAATCAAGGGCAGGAACAAATCCGGTGCAAGCAGCCCATGTTCCGGATGCTGCCAACGCAGGAGAGCCTCGAGCCCCATCACATCGCCGGTGCGCATATTCACTTTGGGTTGGTAATAAAGCACCAGTTCGTTGTCATGTATCGCTTGATCAATTCGGTCCAGTCGAGCGTTGTGCCCACGCATATCCAGGTCATGTTGAGCGTCAAAGAAGTGAACCCGGTTCTTGCCCAGCAACTTGGCCTGATACATGGCTTGGTCAGCTTGGCGTAGCAGTTGATCGGCGCTAGCCTCACCCTCTTGCGGAAAGTAGCTGACACCAATGCTGGCAGAAATTTGGATGTGTTCACTGTTGACCTGCATGGGCTCAGCGACCACTGCCATTAAACGGTCAAGGGTCCGCACACTGTCACTGATTTGTTGGATCTCGACAATGATCACCACGAACTCGTCGCCACCCAACCTGGACAGGGTGCAGCCTTCACGTAGGGTCTGTCTCATACGCCGTGCGATTGTGCTCAAAACGCGATCGCCTACATGGTGACCAAAAGTATCGTTTACCACTTTAAATCCGTCTAGATCCAGATAGGCGATCGCCAACCGGTGCCCGCTGAGCCGCGCCAAGCCCATCGCCTGCTTCATGCGTTTTGCGAGTAATACACGATTGGGCAAGCAAGTGAGTGGATCGTAATGGGCAATGTACTCCATCTGACGCTGGTGCTCATGCAGTTCCGTGACATCGCTGAACAGCGACACGTAGTTTTGCACTTCCCCCTTAATATCGAGGATCGCGGTAATGGTTTGCCGCACCGCGAATAGTTCACCATTGCGCCTCCGGTTCCACATTTCGCCCTGCCAATGATGGTTCTCCAAAAGATTGCGCCACAACTCTCGGTAGCACTCAGGATCAGTCATTCCTGAAGCCAGAAGACGGGGGTTCTGGCCAATGACTTCGGTGCGGCTGTAGCCAGTGATTGTGCTAAATGCATCATTGACCTCAAGCACATCGCCAGTCGCATCCGTGATCATAATGCCCTCGCGGGCATGGGTGAACACGCTGGCGGCCAACATCAGGCGCGACTCGACTTTATGTCGCTCCGAAAGGTCAATCAAAGTGATACGAACCCCGGACTCCAAAACGTCGCGCCGAATACAATCCAGATGTGCATACCAACGGCTACCGTCACCACGGATCAGGGTTACTTCACACTGATGATGTGCATCGTCGCGACACGCGCGCATAAAAACCAGCTGCCAGCGTTCGCGGTCCTGAGCGATCACCTTGGTGCTGAAGCGTCGCCCTAGCAACCGTTCCCGCGCGTGACCCAATAGTGACGACCCCGTCTGGTTTACGGCGCTAATTACGCCATTTACGGCTACTGTCAAGTAGCCTACCGGCGCGTGCTCATAGAGGTCCTGATACAGATCGCGAGAGGCTTCCAGCGAGATGTGCGCTATGCGCAGATCTTCGTTCTGCATCTCAAGTTCGATTTGGTGCACTCGAAGTTCGTGTAGCAGCCCGACCGGACGGCCATCCAATGGAGTACTGTCAGCAATCTGTTCTGCCTTGACTCTCAGTGGCTTAGCATCATTGGTTGGCTTTGTGCTCATGAGTGTTCTCAGGGCGTTGGAAGATTGATCCGCATGGCTAACAAGATCAGGTGCGGTCGTGCACCGGATCCGGTTACACGCCGAGCATTCAGCGTGATCCTACGTGTTTCCCCTGTGGGAAAGTGTTGCTCCACTACAAAACCTTCAAAACTGCTGTCTTCCTTAAGGATAGTACATAACTGATCCCTCAAGGCCTGGATGTTCCATTGGCCATCATCTAATTCGTAAAGTGTGCGGCCGACCGTAGCCATGATCGTAGTGAAAAAACTCTTAACATAAGAGCGGCTGGCCGAAATCACCTGTAACTGGTCATCAAGCACCAATAGCGGCTCAACAACCGTATCGATGATTGCCTCGGCCAGCTCCAGCGCAGCTCGAATGGCCTGATCATTAGCGACCCGTGCATTGATGTCGTGGAACGTCAACACAACGCCGTCAATTACATTGTCCAATGTTCGGTAGGGTGACAGCCTCGCCAAAAACCAACGACCGGAGGTGGTACATACCTCAACTTCATAGGGGATCAGGGTGTCGAGCACTTGCTGGGCGGGTACCAGCAAATCCATATTATCCAGGCACGATGTGATATCAGCCAATGGTCGCCCCACATCAGCGGAGCTCAAACGGAAAATCTTCACTGCGTCCCGTGTGAAACGACGAATTGTCAGCATTGAATTAAGGAAAATAGTTCCAATATGAGTGCTGTCGAGCAGATTCTTCATGTCGTTCTGCATATCGCCCAGTTGCTCAATTTTTTCCTGCAACTCGGCATTGACAGTCGACAATTCTTCATTGATCAACTGCAATTCTTCTCGTGAAGTTTCCAGCTCTTCGTTAGACGATTGAAGCTCTTCATTGGTGGACTGCAGCTCCTCGTTAGAGGATTGAAGCTCTTCATTGGTGGATTGCAATTCATCAATAGAGGCTTGCAGGTTCTCGCGGGTATACGCTAGATCTCGCTCCAGCACCTTGATGCGGTCGCCGGACGGTGTGGTAGACGAACTTGCGTCCTGCTTAACCGGGGAGGTCACAATATCCTCCGACTGCTCGACAAAGCTGATCAACAGGAGGCGCTCACTCTGTGGATTATCTGCAAGTCGACGCACGCTTAAGCGAATGCAACGCGCCGTCCCGTTGTTGCCGGTGATGCAAACTTCTCGGTGCAGCGTCGGCTCGCCAATGCCCGCCGCCTGATGAACGGCGTTGCGCAGATCAAGTTGCAGTCCTTCGCGGGCCATATCGATAACATTCAGAGTCGCCTGTCCCGGTGCTGGACGCAGGTAGTTGCCGGTATCACCGTGGACATAGACGATATTACCCCGCAGATCTGTTACCACTGAATCCGGAACGAACTTCTGCAGCAATATGCGTCGGGTCAATTCGGCTATGTTTAATTCCGTGTTCATTTTTTTTGGGTGATCCGATGGTTTGCTGACGCATTCATGAATCCAAGGTTGGCTGCTGTTGATCGTCATAATTTTCGGGGATGGGATTTTATTGGATCGGTAAAACTTCCATCTACGATGTAACGGTGCAAACAGCGAGCCATGACTGCCGATACTTTCCGATGGTGAAAGAAACAGCACGCCTTCAGGCTTGAGAGCGTAATGAAAGGTCGGAATCAATTGCGACTGCAGCTGCGGCCCAAGATAGATCATCAAATTTCGGCAACACAGCAAGTCCAGTCGAGTGAACGGGGGGTCCTTTGTAACGTTTTGCACGGCAAAAACGATCATTTCTCGGATTTCCTTCTGAATCCGATATCCCGAACCCTCCTTAATGAAGTAGCGCTGCAGCCTCGCAGCCGAAACATCCCGAGCGATAGTCAATGGGTAAAAGCCCGCGCGGGCGGTGCGGATTGCATCGTCATCCAGATCCGTTGCAAAGAACTGCACAGTCAAATGCAGCTCATGCTGTGCCATCAACTCATGCAATAGGATCGCCACCGAGTAAGCCTCTTCGCCACTGGCACAGCCTGCGACCCAGACCCTGAACAAGTCGTCGCGCGGTTTGCCGGCCAGAAGCGGCAGCAGAATACTGTCTTTCATCACCACAAAAGCGTCAGGGTCACGGAAAAACTGAGTGACGTTGATCAGCACCTCGCTAAATAGCAGGCGGGTTTCATCTGGGTGATGGCTTAAAAAGTAGGCGTAGGCCGTCTCGTTGCTTATTTGCTGCGCTTGCATGCGTCGCTCGATACGTCGCAACAACGTGCTGTGTTTGTAGTGCGTAAAGTCGTGTCCTGTGATGTGACGGAGGTGTAGCAGGATCTGGGTCAAGCCTCGATGATCAATCATTGCAGCGTTTGCAGCATACTCTGGGTTTCCCTGCCTTCGCTCCAGCAGCAACTGTGTCATGCCCTGCACCTCTAATACCTGACTGGCATAACCGGCTTCGATAACGCTGGTGGGCATGCCGTTGTATGCAGCATCGTCCGGTGCCTGCACTAGTGTGAGGCCGCCATGTTCGAGAATGGCGCGGCAGCCTTGGGTACCATCCGAGCCGGTGCCGGACAATATTATGCCCACTGCCCACTGTCCTTGTTGCTCGGCCAGCGACGTAAAAAACTTATCTACTGGTAGCCGCTGGGCGCGAGTGGGTTCCAGCGGACTGAGCAGTAATCGTGTTTGTTGTAGAGTGATACTGTGGTTAGGGGGGATGACATACACCTGGTCGGCACATACTTGCATCCGTTGACCAGCCTCATGCACTGGCATGCTCGTGGCACGGGCTAGGATTTCAGTCAGGAGGCTGGCATGGTCCGGATTGAGGTGCTGGATTACGACGAAGGCGTATCCTGAATTGCTCGGCATGCTCCGAAGGAAAGTCTCCAATGCTTTCAGGCCACCCGCAGAGGCTCCCAGACCAACGATCATCGCTCCGCCGTCTGTACTTGCTCTGTGGTGTTGCGCGTGCAAATTCTTACTGGGGGGCACGAAAGATCCTATCGCAACAGAAATGGTGGGGTAAAAATGGTGTCTCGTCAGTTTAGCGCTACTCCCGAGCTTCCCAAGAGTTTTTAACGGGACAATCCAATGCTTTCACTGTGATATGGCCGGTTACGAAACGCCATGGTTTCGCACCCACGCGCTACGCGTGACTTAAACACTGTAGATTTCAGTCTCTCTGAAGTGAGCGTGGAAATGCCACGATGTTACCGTTCGTCGGGTCGGGCATTGGGCTAAATTTGCACATGGAACGATATTTGCTCAACCGTTTTGGCAAGGATGTCCTTCTTAAAACGGTTTTTGAGTAGTGCCGGGCTTGCTGAAACATTGATAAAAGCCAAATCGCCGAAAAATAAAGTGCTGTCCAAAGCCGGTTGATCTCCTTATATTCGTTTTAGTCAGTTCGGCCAGTTGCTATTTAACCGCTCGCCGCACTCTCGAATACTAAATAGCTTTATTAACGATTCACTTATTAGATGGACGCCAAAATGATTATTTACGGTACAAAATATTGTGTGGAGAATTCGTATGCCTGTTACAAAGCCAGCAAAACAGATCGAATGCAGAGATTCCGTTGTAAAAAACCTGATTGTGATTAACTATCCAGGCACTGATCGTATTACTTACTGCATGCGTGGAACGACTAAAGGGCGCCGACGCACAACGTTAGGGAAACTCTGAAAAAGACTTCCAGATCTGGTGAAATACTCGCCTGACACGAACACGACGGTTGAGCCCCATGAAACAGATGTCCTTCGCCGACGCCGAATATGCCGGCAAACGTAAGCAGACTCGCCGCGAGCGCTTCCTGATCGAGATGGATCAGGTCGTGCCCTGGAAGGGCTTGGTTACTTTGATCGAGCCGCATTATCCAAAGGGCGAAGGGGGTCGTCCGGCGTATCCGCTGATGGCGATGTTGCGGGTCCATCTGATCCAGAACTGGTTCGGCTACAGCGATCCGGCGATGGAAGAGGCATTGTACGAGACCACGATCCTGCGCCAGTTTTCGGGGCTGCACCTAGATCGGATTCCCGATGAAACCACGATCCTCAACTTCCGCCGCTTGTTGGAAAAACATGAGTTGGCAGGCGGGATTTTGCAGGTTATCAATGGCTATCTGGGCGACCGTGGCCTGCTGTTGCGTCATGGCACGGTGGTCGATGCGACGATCCTTCACGCGCCGAGTTCGACCAAGAACAAGGACGGCAAACGCGATCCCGAAATGCACCAAACCAAGAAAGGGAATCAGTACTTTTTTGGTATGAAAGCGCACATCGGC
The DNA here is from genome assembly GCF_059695705.1 of Pseudomonas sp. LBUM1669. Taxonomy (NCBI): domain Bacteria; kingdom Pseudomonadati; phylum Pseudomonadota; class Gammaproteobacteria; order Pseudomonadales; family Pseudomonadaceae; genus Pseudomonas; species Pseudomonas sp. LBUM1669. The sequence continues at coordinate 287,169 of NZ_CP166785.1, forward strand.
GTCGACGCTGAATCCGGCTTGGTGCATAGCCTGGTGGGCACGGCGGCCAATGTGGCGGACGTGACGCAGGTCGATCAGTTGCTGCACGGCGAGGAAACTTACGTGTCTGGTGACGCCGGTTACACCGGCGTGGACAAACGTCCCGAGCATCAGGATCGCAAGATGATCTGGTCGATTGCCGCCCGGCCAAGCAGCTATAAAAAGCATGGAAAAAAGAGCTTGATCGGTCGTCTGCGGCGCAAGATCGAATACGCGAAAGCGCAGGTGCGGGCCAAGGTTGAGCACCCGTTTCGCGTGATCAAGCGCCAATTTGGTTATACGAAAGTGCGCTTTCGCGGCCTGATGAAAAATACCGCGCAACAGGCCACGCTATTTGCCCTGTCGAATCTGTGGATGATGCGAAAACGGCTGCTGGTTGTGGGAGAGGTGCGCCTGTAATCCGGGAAAAGCGCCTTGAAAAGGCGTCGTTCAAGGGTGAAACGATGAGTTAAGAACAGGAAAGGTCTGATTTCTGACCAAACCAGTGTTTTTTGAACCTCTACCAAAGAGGGCATCAAAAATCGCTGACTACTTCAGACCTTCCTTAACGGTAATTGTGTCCGCTTAAAAATACGCGGACACAATCGCCCTTATCGGCTTGGCTCGGAAGGTGTGTGCACCGGCCCCTTACCGGTCGCTCACCACCACGCCTTTTGAACGCAGCAGACACCGGGAGGCCTACTCCCATCTTTGATACAGCATCGCTGGCTTACGCCATAGTTCGTGACACACCCCAATACAAAATCTTCACTCGGTTTCGACGTTTGTTGTGGAATATAAAAAGCATCGGGCCAAACGCCGCGACCTTGATGTCAAGTTCGACCAAGGCGGCCAGGCCGTCGATGGGATTTCGGAGTCGACGGAGTTGGGATAGGGATGGACTTTTTCGGCTTTTGCGTCGGGATGCGCCATGAGGTGCTGGCTCCGGAAAGGAATCGGAAGCACAGCATCGGGGATCAGGTGGTGACTTTGAATGTGGGATTTATGGAGCACTCACGACCGCGCCCCTATCGCAGCATAGATTTCCACTGGCAGTAAAATTTACAGCAAGTCAACCCCGACATTTTAGGCAAGTAGGTAATGAATTAAACCCACCTCACTCCAAGACTATTTGCAGCCTATAATCGCGGTTTACCTGTTCGAATACGGCAGCTCATGCCTCATTTGGTCTATACTCCTGCACTGTTGTTATTTAAGCCCCAACGCCACAGATAGCAAGCCTGCCCGACGAGAAGACTCGACGACTGAATACCCGTGAAAACCATCTGAAAAGCAAAAAACCCTCTAGCTTATTGGGACCAGTCAAATTGATGAGTGTTCAGAAGATGAGGAAAACGCGGTCAGGTGTCGACTCCTGCGATCTCGCTCGCCGAATGATTACCTAAATACGACATGACACTCGGTCAACCGATATAGATATTGAGCTTGATTGACAGCCGTTCCATAGCGTTTTGAAGCACATCTACCGCCTCAGTCAATCCCGAAGCATCGTAACCACTACATATTACTTCCAAATTTTCGCAATACTGGATGAGCGCGTGAGCCTTGATAATTCGTGCCCCGCCCTTCACCCGATGCGCGAGATCAGAGAGCCCCGTCAAGTCATGATTAGAAAACAACTGAATCAACCTCGCCATATCCTCGTCAATACTGATGAGCAGATCACCCAATAGAGCTTTTATTGAGTCGCTGTCGCCACGAGTCAACTGTTCAAGACTCGTCAAATCAATATCTTCACTCAGCTCCGACTGATCGCTATGCATGACAGCCTGTGCAACAGGTATTACTGTCGCCAGGCGAGCACTGAGATCCTGAAGGCTGATCGGCTTGAATAAGCAGTCGTCCATTCCCGCACCAATGCAGCGACCTCTCTCATCTGGCTGAGCATTCGCGGTAAAGCCGAGGATCAACGATGGTTGAATAGCTTTGGCGAGCTCTTCTCGACGAATGACCCCGGCCAACTCATAGCCGTTCATAATTGGCATGTTGCAATCAGTTATTACCACATCGAAATGCTGACCTCGCCAAGCACGCAAGCCATGAGCCCCATCCTCCGCATCAATGACCCTGTGCCCGAGATAGCTCAATTGTTGCGACAACAACAGCCTGTTGGCCGGATAATCGTCCACAACTAAAATATTAAGAGTGTAATTGTGCGTAATGGGCTCGTCTTTCTGCACGGATAATTCGGCAATCGGCTCGAGCACCGGCAAGTCAAGAGACACATTAATCCGGGTCCCCTTACCCACCACACTGTGCAGTAGCAATTGCCCCCCCATCATTTCGCAAAGGGTCCGACTGATCATCAGCCCCAAACCCGATCCACTTCGGGCAGACTGGAGATTATTACTGGCCTGCGTGAAAGGACTGAACAAACGCTGCTGATCTTCGATTGAGATACCGATACCTGTATCCTCAATTTCCAGGTTCACCTTCAGACGCTGATTATCGCGAGCGAACTCCGCTAGCACACTCAATCGCACCTCGCCAGCCGTGGTGAACTTGATCGCATTGCTCAGCAAATTGGACAAAATTTGCTTGAAGCGTACAGGGTCAACCAGCACATCCCGGCTAGCTTTGAAGTCAAGATCGAGGGCCAGCGATAAATGCTTTTGTCGAGCCAATCCTTCGAAAACCCTCAGGACAGACTCAACCAAATCGCGCAGACTCGCCCGCTCAGGCGCTAATGACAACCGTCCGGATTCGATACGGGCGATATCTAATATGTCGCCAATCAAATCCAGTAATCCATGCGCGGCCCCCGAGGCAACCTCAATCGCAAACCTGTCCATCACCCCTTTATCAGCTTTTTTTATAGCCAACTCGAGCATGCCAATTACTGCATTCATTGGCGTACGGATCTCATGACTCATGGTTGCTAAAAATGTGGTTTTTGCACGATTGGCATCGTCCGCCAACTCCTTCGCTTCCAGCAATTCAGCCATCAACCTCTGACGCTCGCTGATATCAATCCAGCCGGCAATCATGCCGGCAACTTTTCCATCAGTACCGCGATACGGCAGCATCCAGTGGTAGATCGTCAGGACGCTATCTTTTGCCATAGTCAAACGGCGGTCCTGCACCAGAGGCGACCCAAGCGCCATAACCTGCAGATAGTCATCGTGATAGGCCTTCGCTTCGTTTGGCTCATGTAATGGTCCCTCGAGCACAGTTTTACCGATCACATTTTCACGCTTGACTCCGAATGCGTTGAGATATGCTGCATTACACATCAGCAGCCGTCCTTCCCAATCACGAACATAAATAGGGTGTGGCGTACCATCGATCAAGACCCGCATAAATTCTAACTGGTGACTCAGCGCCCGCTCTGCCTGGTCACGGCGGTAGATAATGAAGCGCATGTAGCCAATCCAGCACAGTGCAAATATCAGTACAACCATCGCTACTGAGAAAACTTGAATGATCAAAGTGCGCTTGCGCACCCAATAACTGTCTTCACTTATCAATTCGTTACGCCAGCGATTAGTCACTTCGTCCATTTCCTCTGGCGGAATACTGAGAAGTGTTTTGTCAAGTATCGAATAGAGCTCCAGTGACCCACGGTCGGTAGCAAACGCCATCCTCGCGTCGAACGTGCCTACTGTACTGACGACCTGCAAGCGATCATTATAATTACGGAAAACTGCGTAGCGAGCCGAGAGTAACCAGTCAACCGCCGCATCCACCTCACCGTCTGCGACCATACTCAAGGCCTGACTTGAGCTACCCGCATCAAATAACTGGACTCCTGGGTATTGCGCTTTTATAAAGTCCGATATGGCACTACCATGAACTATAACTAAACGTTTCCCAGTCATTTCATCTAAGGAACGGGGACTATCTTTCGCTAGGCGAGAAACCATAACAAACGGAGTATTTAAGTAAGGACGCGTAAATCTTAATGCTCCTTCCCGCTCAGCGCTTGGCGGCAATGTAATTACCAGATCAGCTTTGTCCGTTTTTATCCTCTCGATTAACTCAGAAACCGTTTTAACTCGCTGCACCTCAAAATTCAACCCTGCACGAAAGGCCACTTTAGCAAGCACGTCGGCAGCAATCCCGACAAATTCATCTTTGCTATTGTAAAATGACAGTGGAGGAAGATTTTCATCAATCACAACACGCAAGCGAGGGTGACGATCTAGCCACTGCTGCTCATTTACACTGAAGTGTAGTCGATGCTGTCCCGGTATACTGGCACCACCCGAACTCCAACGGCGCATGATAGTCATCCTTTCATTCTCAGCAATGACATCCATAGTCGAATTAATTATGCGAAGTAATCGCTGACTGTTCCGATTAAGCGCAAAGGAAAAATTACGAACTTCCATGCGAGAAAAATCAGCCAACTGCACACTGTTAAGAAAGTTTTTATTTATCACATAATTAGCGCTGATCGCATCACCCAGATAGACGTCCGCCTGCCCGAAAGAAACTGCACCAATAGCACTCAACATGGAGGGGTAGAGCTGAAGAGTTGCTTTTGGGTAGAATGCCCTTACCGCTTCTGGAGATTGATAGTGGTAAAGCATCGCGATCTTTTTGCCCGCTAGATCGGGTGGAAGCGTGCTGCTGTTCCCTTTGAGGGAAATCAAGGTCGGCTTGTCATCCGCATAAACATGAGACATGGTTATCAAAGGGTCGGACGCTTCGTACTCATTTGAAGTTCCTAAAAAGTCAACCTCGCCGCTCTTCACAGCAGCAACGAGTTCCTGACGACTGCCATAACGCCGCACTTCAATATTTACATGCAGCAATTGACCAATCAAAACCGCGAAATCTGAAGTTATTCCCTCTAATTCAGAATCGTTAACCACCATTTCGAATGGAGGATAATCGGGAACGGAAACCCCGAGCAATAACGTCTTTTTATCCCGCAACCAACGCCAATCAGCCTCATCGAGAACGACATGATATCCATCGACATCTGAGCGACCAAGCAGGCGCAGGTGATTCGGCTCTGCCTCAACAGATAACGAGATATAGAATCCCACTAAAAGCACTAACGCTGCCAGGCACAACCGCTGGGAAATTTTCATTCAAACTAAATTATTACGTTTAGCAAAATCGGCCAAATACACCACTGACTTCACATTGAGCTTTTCGATCAAACGAGTTTTATATGTACTAATTGTTTTATTACTTAAAAGCATAGAGTCACCAATTTCCTTATTGGAAAAACCGTTGGCAAGTTGCTGCAAAATTGTCAACTCACGATCCGACAGGGTCTGAATCAAATCGGTATCCGCGACATCAGCTTCGCTACGCCTCACCGAACTTGTCGTCAAGTTGGGGAAATAGGTATAACCGCTCATAACGACTTTGACCCCCTTGATCAACTCGTCGAGGCTGTTACTCTTGGATACATAGCCAGCCGCACCAGCACTCATACAACGACGGGAATAGAATAGTGCTGGTTGCGACGTCAGAACTAAAATCTTGCTAGGTAGTCCCAAAAGGCCAACCCTTCGGATCACCTCCAACCCGTCAAGCTTTGGGAGCGCGATGTCCAATACAATCAGATCAGGCACATGCTCTATCACCAACTGTACCGCATCAGCCCCGTTTTCAGCCTCAGCAACCACGTCATAGCGCTCTTGTTTCAAAAGCATTTTGACTGCCGAGCGAATAAACGGGTGGTCGTCCACCAGCAAAACCTTGTACATAACTCCTCCCAAAGTCCGGCTCCGTAGGTGCAACACTCTACAAACCCAGTGCAAACTGTAATATATTGATCGAAAACGTATGCTGCTTTTAATTGTAGGATGCTTCTTGAGATTTTCCTTGCAAATGACCTAGCTTTCGCCCGGACAGCCACTTCAGCAAACCATCCAAGCTCATCGGGCGCGCAAGGTGAAACCCTTGGCCAACCCCGCCCCCCATACTAATCAAGGTATTGCGTACCCATTGATTACTCACCCCTTCGATCACCAGATTCAAATTCAGTGAACGAGCAAGCGCAATCGTGCTGGCTACCATAGCCTTACTTGAAGGACGATCTAACGACTGAGCGAACTTTTGGTCCAGTTTGATTTGATTGAACGGCAACAGGCACGCTAATTGCATAGATGAGAAGCCCGCCCCAAAATCATCGATTGCCAGGCCGCACCCAAGTAAACGCAGTCGTAGCAAGTTGTCGTGGGTCTCGGAAGGCAGGTGGAGCAAACCATTTTCCGACAACTCGAAGCTCAATGCCGAACCGGGCAACGCATGACTCTTCAAAGCGCTACGAATACGCTCGACCAACTCGGCGGAAATTTGAGATGCATGCAAGTTAAATGCGAGCTCGAGATTAACCCCCTCTCGACGCAATACTCCTAGCAAGGACGCGCCCTGCTCCAGAGTCTGCATAAACATTTCATCAATTAAGTCGTAAGCGAGAACAGCCGCTAGAAACTCTTTTGGCAGCAGTACGCCTTTTGTAGGATGTTCCCAGCGGACAAGCGTTTCAAGCCCAACCAATGAGTTCCGCTCCATAAGTAGCTTGGGTTGGAACCAGGCTCGAAACTCACCCCGCGCTAATCCTCGACGGACCTCTGTTTCACTGGGCAATTCACGCATTACGGACGTAGCAGGAGCAACACCACGTGACTTATAGCGGTGGAGCAGCCTATGCAATGAACGCAATTGCATGGGTTGCCTCATCACTCCGAGCAACTCCAAGCCGGCCAACAAGCTAGCCTGCCCTAATGCGCGATGAAGATCGGGACGCAATACATTGCAAAATGCGACAGCACGAACTAGTGCCGCTCTTTCCGCCTGTAACAAAAATTCCAGACATTCGGAGCTTTTGTCGGCTAGGTCACACAATACAACATCCGCCCCCCCTGACAGTCGCAATTGCTTCAGCGCCTGCTCGCCGTCGCTGGCTTGAAGTATGTCGCGCACACCCAAGCGCCGCAGTAGCATCACGTTGACGCTACGATTAAACGAGTGGTTGTCTAGCACTAGAACACGTGGAGGGATCATCTTCCTTAACCATTGGTGAATTTCACTTCTTAATGATGGCAACTATGGAAAGAACAACGTGTAGGAATAACCCCGGCAGCTTGTAGGAGTTTTCCCAAGCGCGACTGCAGGTGCATACAATACAGAACGTCGAGGCCTATCAGTGCGTCCTTTAACCCCTGCAGGACATCCCGGTTGTAAAGGACGCCTTCTTCTGGCGAGAGGTAGTACTGGGCTCGGTAACCCGAACGACCGTTAAAGAATTGATCAAACGTGGCTTCCTGTTCCAAGGGCATCCGGGCCACAAGCCTAAAGTAACCTTGGCATTCGTCTGCTTCTTGCCAGCACAGTCGAATACGACCGATCTTCGCTGAACGGGAAGCCTCCTCAATAACTTTGGCAAGTAACTGGTCTGGTGGGGGCACGTCCAGAAGACGTGAGTGCCGAGAAGTTATCCCTGGCCCTAACATCCATTCGGTGATAGGCGCAATTCTCAGCGTTCTGTTCATGAGGTCCAAACTCTAAATAGGCATCAAGAGGGGTGATAACGCCTTCACGGGCTTGGTGGATAAATTCCACTCGTTCCCTCGTCCACGCCTGTCTAAGCCGGGCAATGTGGTAGTACGGGGAACTCTGAAAGGAGTTATACACCATGGACGGAACGCCCAATCTACCCAATCAGCTCCGGCAGCAAATCAAGCATAGCTACTCATTTGCCATCGCTCCGGCCACCGGCTGCTTTCCGTTCTCTGACGGTCGTCTCTTCGGCGTGCCTTGGACAAGCCAGGTGCAATGAGCTGTTCAGTGGCAATCCAATTGGGCGGTCAGCTGCGATGCAATCTACTCACTCAGGCCTTACGTTGGTTTTTGGTTCCATTGCTCCCCAAACCCCTCCTTGGATGGAAGTTATTACGCGGGGCTACTATTCAGAAACACAAAGTCATGTTCCCCGTCAGGGCTTGAATCCAGCCGTTATCGAACTCGCCTGACGTGCGATTGCCGGACAGGGATTTGGTCTGGTCGACGGACATGTCACTCATCCAGACCGTCACCCAACTGAAGTTGAGGTCGGTCTCTTTGTTCAGCGAATAAGTAAGGCCGGCGGCGAAGCGCCAGGCCGCGCCCATCGGCACGGTCAACGTGCGATGGCTGTCGGAGACGGCCAAGGTATCGTAGGCGATACCGAAGTCCCAGATCAAGTCAGGATTCATCTGGTATTGCGCGCCCAGGGCCAGCTGATAGGTGTCTTTGAAATGCGCATCAATGGTAGTCGACCGGGCACCGTTGGCGTTGGTGTCTACGTCGATTTCGATGTCGCCGAATTTCGACCAGTCCTGCCAATTGACAGAAGCCAGCAACGCCCATTGCGAGTCCAGTTGCTGGTACAGGCTGAGAGTGGCGGTTTGCGGTACCTTCAGATCGAGCTCGAGGTTGGTGCCGTCCAGTCGACTCACCAGCGGCGCATTACTTTTCACAAGCCGTCTTCAAAATCCAGATCGACCTGACTGGTGTAAGCCAGGCCGATTCGGGTGCCTGGTTGCGGCGCATAGATCACGCCGACGTTGGCGCCGTAACCCCAGTCGCTGTCCTTGTACTTGAATTGACCATCTGCACGTTCCGTAAGGCCCAGAGGTTTCTGATCGATCGCAGCCTCGGATTTCAGCATGCCGTACATGGCTTTCACGCCAACACCTACCGACCATTGCTCGTTGAATCGATACGCCACGCTGGGCACCAGTGACAAACCCACGATGCTCGCGTTCTGCACGAAATATCGCCCGGACCAGTCGTTGTCGTAGTTTTCCGCGAGTCCGAAATCACCATAAGAGCCGTAGCCGAGCGAGCACTGATCATCGAGTTGATTGCTAATGAAGAAACTCCCTCCCGGTATTGGAACGAGCACATTGCCGCTGCCGGTCCCGGGGGTCTCATCGTCCCGTTTGAACGACAGGTTGCCAAATAAAATTTGCGCGCCGGCTGTGATCTGAGTACCACTCAGATAACTCAGGCCTGCGGGGTTACTCGCGATGGTCGAAGCACCTTGCGCCTTAGCCGCTGCTGGCTTACGCCGGTGGTGATGGCTATACGCCCGCATGCAAAGGAGGAACGTCGTATATGTGCTAGGCACCATGACGAAGCACACAAAAAGGCCTCCTAAGTGCGCGGAGACCTAAAAACACGGTTCGAGGATTAATGCCGGGAGGAACATACTTGAACGCTCAGCTGTAGATCTGTAGGACCGTTCTGAAAACAGTCTAAGGCCTCATATTCTCTTTGAGCATTATAGCAATGTGGATCATCCTCGCAGCGCACTGAAATAACGCTCACCACAAGAATTTAGGCGATTGGCAGCAGAATCAATTTAACGGGGTATTGGTGTCCGATTGAGCAGGGAAAATCCATTAGTCCAGGTACCCTCAGCGATAATATGAGGCAGGAAAATGGAGCATGATATTTAGGAAAAATCCTACATCTATAACCATCTTGCCTCATCAGTATCCCACTCCCACTCCCACTCCCACTCCCACTCCCACTCCCACTCCCATTTCAATTGGACACATTCTATGTCTTTGTTCAAACGTTCGGCTACTGAGTTGTTAGGTACGTTTTGGTTGGTATTCGGTGGTTGTGGCAGTGCGGTTCTGGCCGCGAGTTCTCCAAACGTGGGGATCGGCCTGCTGGGGGTCTCTCTGGCGTTTGGCTTGACGGTGCTCACGATGGCTATCGCCATCGGCCACATATCCGGCTGCCATCTCAATCCGGCGGTTTCGGTTGGGCTGGTGGTCGGTGGGCGGTTCCCGATCAAGGAGTTACCGGCCTATATGCTCGCCCAGGTGATAGGGGGGGGGTTGCAGCAACCCTGTTGTACTACATTGCCAGTGGCAAACCCGGCTTCGAACTGGCCAGTGGCCTTGCGTCCAATGGCTACGGCGAGCACTCGCCTGGCGGCGGGGTTTGTCAGTGAGTTAGTGATGACCGCGATGTTCATCCTGATTATTCTCGGGTCCACCGACAAACGTGCCCCGGCCAGCTTGGCCCCTATCGCTATTGGTCTGGCGCTGACCCTGATCCACCTAATCTCGATTCCAGTCACCAACACCTCGGTCAACCCTGCTCGCAGCACCGGTCCAGCACTGATTGTCGGCGGCTGGGCAATTCAGCAACTGTGGGTGTTCTGGCTGGCGCCGATGCTCGGGGCGGTGATTGGCGGCGTAACGTATCGCTGGCTCGGTAAAGAGGGTTCCTGACCGACTTCTGCCAACGAAGATCAGCCTTGTCGATAGGACGAGGCGATCTTCTCGTTTTCTGCAAGGCCGAGAGGCTCCTATAGCCATGCCCATAGCGCCTACGGTAGCGCTCAGCTGTTCAGGTCGAATTGGAGCTGTTTCAGCCATTTTCCATGGCGTGTTACTTCGGGTCGGGCGAGCAAAATCGAGGTTTTTCTGTTGTCATGCCAGCGATCCGTGGCGGTACAGGTACACCGATGACGATCAAACATGTGGGCAGCTCCCTGTCCCGGTACCCACGACGCCTCGCCCGTTGCAAAACTGATCTTTTAAAAGACTAGGTGCTGAGCTACATGCGAATTTTTGTATTGACCCTGGTCGCGATAGTTTTGTCTGCCATATCTCTTGCATTGCAAGCAAAAGATCTGAGCAAAAACCATAGTTCTGTATGCAATTGGGCGGCGGGAATAGCCGATAGCGCCCAAGGGATGAAGCTTTCCGGTCTAAGTCTTTACGGCGCGCACAACAAGCTACAAGCCCATAAATTCCCTCTACCATGGATGCGCATGATGGCTCTGGGCTGTTGGCGCTGATTGAAAACTGACCCACCCTGCCGATTGAAAATTGACCCAGGGCGGATTGCTGATTTTTGTCCCAGCAATTGTGGATAAAGCTTAGCAGTAGTGTCCTGGTTGAAGACGCATCGGGCCCCACCGCATGTAGGCATGCGGCAGGGTGTTTACGGTGCAGATCAGAACGGTTCATCGTCCTCGATACCATCTTCGTCCTTGCGCTTTCGTTCTCGCGATTTGATCTTTGTCTGGTCGGCCAAGGTGCTGTGTTGCAGGCGGTAGGACTCGTTGCCCGTTTCGACGATATGACAGTGGTGTGTCAGTCGATCCAGCAACGCTGTGGTCATCTTGGCGTCGCCAAATACACTCGACCATTCCGAGAAGCTGAGGTTGGTGGTGATGACCACGCTGGTGTGCTCGTACAGTTTTGAAAGCAGGTGAAATAACAGCGCGCCACCACTCTGACTGAAGGGCAAATACCCAAGCTCATCGAGTATCACCAGGTCTGTCCGAAGCAGTCCCTGGGCGATTCGGCCTGCCTTACCATCGTACTTTTCACTCTCCAGCAGGTTGACGAGATCGACCGTGGAGAAGAACCGTACTCGTTTGTTATGAGTGGTGATTCCGGACACGGCCAAGGCACTGGCCAGGTGTGTTTTTCCGGTTCCAGGCCCACCGATGAACACGACATTTTGCGCAGTCTCCGTAAACTCAAGGCTGGATAATTCCTTGACCAGACGGACATCAGCGCTGGAAGCGCTGAAGTCAAAGCCAGCGAAATCACGGTGCATGGGAAGCTTTGCCATGTTCATCTGATGATTCACAGAGCGTACGGCGCGATCTGCCTGCTCCTGTTGGAGCAGATGCTCAAGCAGCCATTTCGAGGATGCCGTCGAAGCTTCTCCCTGGGCCACCAGTTCTTCCCAAGCCTGCGCCATGCCATGCAGACGCAGTTCTTTAAGTTCTGCCATCAAGTCACGCATTGCGGCTCTCCTCATCTGTTGTACGGAGTTGGTCATATCGGGTCGTGTTGGCAACGGGAGCCACCTTGAGTTGCAGGCTGGTTTCTACGGAAGGCGGTGGTGCAGTAGCGGTGAGTCGGGCGAGAACATTTAAGATGTGATCGGCGCTCAGACTTCCCGACTCAAGCACCAGTTCTACCGCTACCAGCACCGGGTCGAGACCGGCGATGGGCACGGCAGCGAGCACCTGCGTCATGATTCGATCACCGTTGCTGTGACGTCTCAGGCCCCGTTTTAGAAGCCGCAACGGATTGGGCAGATCGGCAAACGGTGCGTCATTGCGCAGTGCACCCGGCTTGCGTTCGATGAGTGGGATGTAATGCTGCCAGTCAAAACTGACCTGATCTCGATCAAAGAGGCGCTCGTGGCTGGCAATCATTGCGTCATCGGCGATGACCACGATCCGGGATGGGTAAAGACGGCTGCTGACCCACTGGCCGACGCGCTCACAAGGCACCGAATAGCGATTTCGCGCCACGCTGATCAGGCAGGTGCTGGAGACCCGTACGGTGCGCTCGACGTAGCCATCAAAGGCCGTCGGCATCGGCATCATTTCGACCCGTTCCAGCTCCAAAACTTCCGCCACCGTCAGTCCGTTGTACTGCGGATGCAGCAGCTCGCTCCAGAGCGCACGACAGCGTTGGCCGAGCCAGGCATTCAGTTCCTCGAAGGTGTGGAACATGCAGTTTTGAGCGTCAAGCCAAATGCGCCGTCGACTGTCTTGAACGTTCTTCTCGACAATTCCCTTTTCCCAACCAGAGGCTACGTTGCAGAAATCCGGATCGAACAGGTAGTGCGCGCACATCACGGAAAACCGGGCATTGACCGTGCGGCCCTTGCCTTTATTGACCTTGTCGACAGCCGTTTTCATGTTGTCGTAGGTGCCGCGACGCGGCACGCCACCTAACCACGTATAAGGTTCTTGTCCGTTGACCTTGGCAGTCTCGACCAAGCTGTAGATCTGCGCACTGGCGGTGGCGCCTTTGGGCGTATCGCTGAACAGCCACGCCTTGCGAGCGATCACAAACGGCTTTATTGCGCGCTCTGCCGGGTTGTTGTCAATCGGTAAAAAGCCAGCCTCCACGTAGCGCTCCAGCCGGCTCCAGTTGCCGGCCAGATAATTAACGGCCTTCCCCAGCACACTTTGGGGCGTGACTTGGGGCTGCGTTTTATCCAACCAGCTTTTCAACTGGGATAGGATCGGCAGGCTCTTTTCCTGGCGATTAATAAAACGCTGTTCATCGCTGACATCTTTGAGTTCGCGCTCAATGCCGTACAGCTTGTTGATCATCGTCAGCGCGATCGTATGCCACTGGCGATGCGTAAAAGTATGACTTACGACCAGGGCAGGGAGATGGCTCGGCACGTCGAGATTACCCAGAAGACTGGTGTGGCGATCTATTTCTGTGACCCGCATAGCCCTTGGCAGCGTGGAAGTAACGAAAATATCAACGGGCTGATCCGCCAATACTTACCCAAGGGGACTGAATTGTCAGTTCACAGTCAGGAATACTCGATGCCATAGCGCTGCAACTGAACATGCGACCGCGTAGGCGCTTCGATTTCAAATGTCCAATCGAAGTCATGGGGCAAGTGATGCAAGAGGCCATAGCTAGGCGGCACGAGGCTTCGTGCTTCAATTCAATAACCGTGTTGCACTCAGCTCCTGCAACCGCCAAGTATTATTGATGATTTATCCATCATTCTGGATGAAACCTGATGATAGTAAAATTGGGAGCACAGTTCGACTTCTGGTGGGATGTGCATTTCTCAAACGTTGGGATTCATTACGGAATATTTCTATCTTGGATGATATCTGAACGGGTGAATGGCAGTCTTTCGAACGTCTGGCAGTCAATATCCACGTGCTTTTTGACTTGTGAACCCTGCTTACAGCGGTCTTCGTAAGTGATTGAATTAAAAGATATTACCTCCGTATTTCTGTTGCATTTTGAATACAGCCATTCGCCTGGTGGAGTCAGATCGTCAAGATTTATTATATTTCATAAGGTGTCTGTGCGCAGCTTATTGAATAGCATCACATACTGTCAAAAAAATAAATAGGTAATAGCCAGCAGTTGTGTCAGCGTTTCTGCGCCTGAAACCGGGTGCTCAATGGCTTCCTCGTGGAAGAAGGGGGCTGAAAGTCCGTTGAAACCAAACTAGACAACAGGGTGTAACTAATGTCGAGAGTTAATAGTAGCGCTGTTATTTCTTCAGCTCAGCCAAGTATGGCGTATTCCCAAATCAATTTGTTCAGCCATAAATATGATCGCGGGGGGGTGGAGTTAATCAATGGCAAGCCGTCGTTCACCGCCGATCAAGCAGCAGATCAACTACTCCGCGAACGCGTGTCTTGGCATGATCAGAACGGCGATGGAAAAATCCAGCTCAGTTATAGCTTTCTAACTACGGCACCTGATAATTTTCAAGCCAAGATGGGGGCATTTATAGCGTTTGGTGAGCAGCAGAAAGCCCAGGCCTTTTTGGCACTGCAGTCCTGGTCGGACGTTTCCAATGTGACATTTACCGAGGCGGACTCTGGCGGCGACGGGCATCTGAGTTTGGGGAGTTTCGGCACTAACTATGGTGTTCCTGCGACTGCGTTTGTACCCGAGGGCAAAAGTACCGATGGTCAGTCTTGGTACTTGATTACAGATGCGTACCAACGCAATTTGACCCCAGAAAATGGCGATTATGGTCGCCATACCCTGACTCATGAAATCGGCCACACTTTAGGTTTGGCCCATCCCGGTGTTTACAATGCGAGCAGTGGCAGGCCGACGTATAACGACGTGTCCTATGCTCAGGACACCCGCGGTTATTCCCTCATGAGTTACTGGAGCGAGAGCAATACTCAGCAAAACTTCACCAAGGACGGCAGTGGTATCTACGCCGCGGCACCTTTGATGGATGACATTATCGCGATCCAAACGCTCTACGGCGCCAACATGAATACCCGTAGTGAGAACACAGTGTATGGTTTCAACTCCAACACCGAACGTGACTTCTACAGTGCCACCTCGTCGGCATCCAAACTTTTGTTTTCGGTTTGGGATGGTGGTGGCGAAGATACATTGGACTTCTCTGGTTTCACCCATGATCAGAAAATAAATCTTATTGAAGGCTCTTTTTCCGATGTCGGTGGACTGGTAGGCAACGTCTCCATTGTCCAGGGCGTGACCGTCGAGAATGCTAAAGGAGGAGAGGGTAACGATCTCTTGATCGGCAACGCAGTGGCTAACACGTTAGTGGGCGGTACGGGCAACGATATCCTGTACGGTGGTGGCGCTAGAGATACGCTGTGGGGAGGAACGGGAAACGACATCTTTGTGTTCGGTGCTGCCAGTGACTCGACTCACAGTGATCCTGACTGGATCGGGGATTTTGTCAGCAGAGAGGACAAGATTGATCTGTCTGGCATTACTGCATTCTCTTCTGGAACCGCTACGTTGAACTTTGTCAGCGATTTCACCGGCCGTGCCGGTGATGCTGTATTGGTTTATTTTTCTGAAAGAAATGAGTCTAGTTTGCTGATTGACCTGACAGGCAATGGAACGGTCGATTTTGCAGTGGCCACGGTAGGTCAGGCACTGGCAGCAGATATCGTCGCTTAAGCCGAAAATCATAGACGCCGTATCTTTCGCTGATAAGAACGGTCTTCTATTAAGAGAGAGACAGCCCACACCCTGCGAGGATTAAGCTTTCGCAGGGTGTTTTGTTTTTCAGTCCATCCTATGAACGAGTAAACATGACCCGATCAGTCGCTGACAGTTATTGGAACTGTACCGAACTGTCGAGCGTGCTATCAGCTCAAGGAAGATCATGAGTGTGTTGAAGAATACTTCCACAGGACCTCTATTCAAAGCACTGGGCGACTATAAAAGCATCTTGATCAGCGTCGGTTGTTTTACCGCATTGATCAACGTACTGATGCTGGCCCCGTCTATTTACATGCTGCAAGTCTATGACCGAGTGTTGTCTTCGCAGAACGAAACAACCTTGGCCATGTTGTCGCTGATGATGGTTGGCTTCTTTGCCTTCATCGGTCTGCTTGAGATCGTGCGCAGCTTCATCGTGATCCGCATCGGCAGCCAACTGGAGCGACGTTTCAACCTGCGGGTGTATCAAGCCGCCTTCGAGCGCAACCTGTTCAAAGGCGAGGGCAATGCCGGGCAGTCCCTGGGGGACCTGACGCACATCCGCCAATTCGTCACCGGCCCCGCGCTGTTTGCCTTCTTCGACGCGCCGTGGTTTCCGGTCTACCTCTTCGTGATCTACCTGTTCAACGTCTGGCTCGGTGTGTTCGCAACTGTGGGCGCGGTGGTGCTGATTGGTCTTGCGTGCCTCAACGAGGCGATGACCAAAAAGCCCTTGGGTGAAGCCGCCGGGTTTTCCCAGAAGTCCAGCCAACTGGCCACCAGCCACCTGCACAATGCCGAAACCATTCAGGCCATGGGCATGCTCGGCGTGTTGCGCAAGCGCTGGTTCCAGGTGCACTCGCGTTTCCTCGGCCTGCAGAATCAGGCCAGCGACACCGGCGCCATCATCAGCTCCCTGAGCAAAACCTTGCGCCTGTGTCTGCAATCCCTGGTCCTGGGCCTGGGCGCCTTGCTGGTGATCAAGGGCGACATGACCGCCGGGATGATGATCGCCGGTTCGATCCTGATGGGTCGCGTCCTGAGCCCTATCGACCAACTGATCGCGGTGTGGAAACAGTGGAGCGGCGCCAAGCTCGCGTACCGTCGTCTTGATTCGCTGCTGCAAGCCTTTCCACCGAGTGACGAGGCCATGGCGCTGCCAGCGCCGAAGGGGCAGATCACCTTCGAACAAGTCAGCGCCGGCCCTCCGGGGCAACGTGCGGCGACCCTGCACATGGTCAACTTCAGCCTGGGTGCCGGCGAAGTATTGGGCGTGCTCGGCGCCTCCGGCTCCGGCAAATCGACCCTGGCTCGGGTGCTGGTCGGCGTCTGGCCAACCCTCGGCGGGACCGTGCGGCTCGACGGCGCGGACATCCATCGCTGGAACCGCGACGACCTCGGTCCTTACATCGGTTACTTGCCCCAGGACATCGAATTGTTCAGCGGCAGCATCGCCGAAAACATCGCCCGGTTTCGCGAAGCGGATCCGCAAAAAGTCGTCGAAGCGGCGCAACAGGCGGGCGTCCATGAGCTGATCCTGCGCATGCCGCAGGGCTACGACACGGTGCTGGGCGAGGACGGCAGCGGTTTGTCTGGCGGCCAGAAGCAACGGGTGGCATTGGCCCGCGCGCTGTACGGCAAGCCTAGCCTGGTGGTGCTCGATGAACCCAATTCCAACCTCGACACCGTAGGCGAAGCGGCACTGGCCGGCGCCATCGCGCAGATGAAGGCCCAGGGCACCAGCGTGATTCTGGTGACCCATCGGTCCTCGGCGCTGGCCCAGGCCGACAAATTGCTGGTGCTCAACGACGGTCGTTTGCAGGCCTTTGGCCCCAGCCAGGAAGTGCTCAAGGCACTCTCCGGCGCCCAGGACCAGCCACGTGAAAAACCGGCGCAAGCACCGGGCGGGGTCAACATGAGTCGCCAGTATCAGCCTACGACAAGGAATTCGGGTGTATGACCAGCGATCGCATGAACACTGAAAACGAAGCGACGATGGAACACGATTACATCGCCGAACGCCCTGAGCGTGATGCGCGATTCTTCGCCCGCATGGGCTGGATTCTGGCGGTCGTAGGTGCCGGTAGTTTCTTCACCTGGGCCAGCCTTGCGCCGCTCGACCAAGGTATTCCGGTGCAAGGCACGGTCGTGGTCTCGGGCAAGCGCAAAGCCGTGCAATCGATGAGCAACGGCGTGGTCAGCCGGATTCTGGTGCGCGAGGGCCAGGTGGTAAAGCAGGGCCAGCCGCTGTTCCAGCTCGACCAGACCCAGGTCGCGGCCGATGTGCAATCGCTGCAAGCGCAATACCGCATGGCCTGGGCCAGCCTGGCGCGTTGGCAGAGCGAACGGGACAACCTCAAGCAAGTGAATTTTCCCGCTGAACTGAGCAACGATCCCGACCCACGCCTGGCCCTGGTGCTCGAAGGCCAACGGCAATTGTTCAGCAGCCGCCGCGAAGCGTTTTCCCGTGAGCAGGCGGGTTTGCGCGCAAGCATCGAAGGTGCCAGCGCGCAATTGGCCGGCATGCGCCGCGCGCGCACGGACCTGACGGCTCAGGCCAGTTCGCTGCAACAACAACTGAGCAATCTTCAGCCCCTGGCTGACAACGGCTACATCCCGCGCAACCGCTTGATGGAGTTTCAGCGGCAGCTGTCGCAGGTGCAGCAACAATTGGCGGAAAACAGCGGTGAAAGCGGCCGGGTCGAACAGGGCATCCTCGAGTCGCGCCTGAAGCTGCAACAGCACATCGAGGAATACCAGAAAGAAGTCCGCACGCAATTGGCCGACGCGCAACTCAAAAGCGTGACCCTGGAAGAGCAACTGACTTCCGCCGGGTTCGATCTGCAACACAGCGAAATCATCGCCACCGCCGACGGCATCGCGGTCAACCTTGGGGTTCACACCGAAGGTGCGGTGGTTCGCCAGGGCGAAACCTTGCTGGAGATTGTGCCGCAAGGCACCCGCCTTGAAGTGGAAGGGCACTTGCCGATCAACCTGATCGACAAGGTCGGCACCCACTTGCCGGTGGACATTCTGTTCACGGCGTTCAACCAAAGCCGCACACCCCGCGTGCCTGGCGAAGTCAGCCTGATTTCCGCCGATCAGATGGTCGACGAGAAAACCGGCGCGCCGTACTACGTGCTGCGCAGCAGCGTCAGCGACCAGGCCATGGAAAAACTCAACGGTCTGGTGATCAAACCCGGCATGCCGGCGGAAATGTTCGTGCGTACCGGTGAACGTTCACTCCTCAACTATTTGTTCAAACCGCTGCTCGACCGGGCAGGCTCCGCGTTGACCGAGGAATAAGGATGTTCGGCTGTATGAATAAGCTTTCAATGCTCGCAGCCACCCTGGCGTTGCTGACGTGCAACAGTGTGATGGCCTCCATGGGGCCGTTCGAGATCTACGAGCAAGCGTTGCGCAATGATCCGGTGTTCCTTGGCGCCATGAAGGAACGCGATGCCGGCTTGGAGAACCGCATCATTGGCCGGTCAGGGCTGTTGCCCAGGATTGGTTACACCTACAACAAGGGGCGGAACACCTCCAAGGTTACCCAAATCAATGAAGGTCGGCCGGACTTCACTGAGGACCGCAACTACGGCAGCTACGGCTCGAACCTGACCCTGCAACAGCCATTGCTCGATTACGAAGCCTACGCGGCGTATCGCAAAGGCGTGGCGCAATCGCTGTTTGCCGACGAAGCCTTCCGCGGCAAGAGCCAGGAATTGCTGGTTCGGGTGCTGGAAAACTACACCCATGCGTTGTTCGCTCAGGATCAGATCGACATCGCGCAGGCGAAGAAGAAAGCCTTCGAGCAGCAGTTCCAGCAGAACGAGCAGATGTTCCGCCAGGGCGAGGGCACGCGCACCGATATTCTTGAGGCCGAGTCTCGCTACGAACTGGCAACCGCCGAGGAAATCGAGGCCCGCAACGAGCAGGACGCGTCCTTGCGTGAACTGGGTGCGCTGATTGGCGTGCCGGCCGTCGACATCACGGACCTGGCACCGCTGGACCAGAACTTCCAGACCTTCAGCCTACTGCCGGCCAACTACGACACCTGGCACGAGATGGCCGTGGCCAACAACCCGAACCTGGCCTCCCAGCGTCAGGCGGTGGAAGTCGCGCGGTATGAAGTCGAACGCAACCGCGCCGGACACCTGCCGAAAGTCAGTGCCTACGCTTCGGTGCGCCAGAACGAATCGGAAAGCGGCAACACCTACAACCAACGTTACGACACCAACACCATCGGCATTGAAGTCAGCGTGCCGTTGTACGCCGGCGGCGGGGTGTCGGCGTCGACCCGTCAGGCCAGCCGGACCATGGAACAGGCCGAGTACGAACTCGATGGCAAGACCCGGGAAACCCTGATCGAGCTGCGTCGGCAATTCAGTGCCTGCCTGTCGGGGGTGAACAAGTTGCGCGCTTATCAGAAAGCCCTGACATCGGCGGAAGCGCTGGTGGTTTCGACCAAGCAAAGCATCCTGGGCGGTGAGCGGGTGAACCTGGATGCGTTGAATGCAGAACAACAACTATTTACCACCCGCCGCGATTTGGCGCAGGCACGCTATGACTACTTGATGGCCTGGACCAAGTTGCACTACTACGCCGGGACGTTGAACGAGCAGGATATGGCCAAGGTCGATGACGCCTTCGGTCCGCGTAAGACCACCCGATAAATGCCTCACTGGGCACCGCTCTTGAACCGGTAAAGTAGTCTGATGAATCTATGGTTCCCCATTTCGGCAATACCGATTAGGGAAGGTCTGAAGTAGTCAGCGATTTTTGATGCCCTCTTTGGTAGAGGTTCAAAAAACACTGGTTTGGTCAGAAATCAGACCTTTCCTGTTCTTAACTCATCGTTTCACCCTTGAACGACGCCTTTTCAAGGCGCTTTTCCCGGATTACAGGCGCACCTCTCCCACAACCAGCAGCCGTTTTCGCATCATCCACAGATTCGACAGGGCAAATAGCGTGGCCTGTTGCGCGGTATTTTTCATCAGGCCGCGAAAGCGCACTTTCGTATAGACAAACTGACGCTTGATTACCCGAAACGGATGTTCAACCTTGGCCCGCACCTGCGCTTTCGCGTATTCGATCTTGCGCCGCAGACGACCGATCAAACTCTTTTTTCCATGCTTTTTATAGCTGCTTGGCCGGGCGGCAATCGACCAGATCATCTTGCGATCCTGATGCTCGGGACGTTTGTCCACGCCGGTGTAACCGGCGTCACCAGACACGTAAGTTTCCTCGCCGTGCAGCAACTGATCGACCTGCGTCACGTCCGCCACATTGGCCGCCGTGCCCACCAGGCTATGCACCAAGCCGGATTCAGCGTCGACGCCGATGTGCGCTTTCATACCAAAAAAGTACTGATTCCCTTTCTTGGTTTGGTGCATTTCGGGATCGCGTTTGCCGTCCTTGTTCTTGGTCGAACTCGGCGCGTGAAGGATCGTCGCATCGACCACCGTGCCATGACGCAACAGCAGGCCACGGTCGCCCAGATAGCCATTGATAACCTGCAAAATCCCGCCTGCCAACTCATGTTTTTCCAACAAGCGGCGGAAGTTGAGGATCGTGGTTTCATCGGTCTAGGTGCAGCCCCGAAAACTGGCGCAGGATCGTGGTCTCGTACAATGCCTCTTCCATCGCCGGATCGCTGTAGCCGAACCAGTTCTGGATCAGATGGACCCGCAACATCGCCATCAGCGGATACGCTGGACGACCCCCTTCGCCCTTTGGATAATGCGGCTCGATCAAAGTAACCAAGCCCTTCCAGGGCACGACCTGATCCATCTCGATCAGGAAGCGCTCGCGGCGAGTCTGCTTACGTTTGCCGGCATATTCGGCGTCGGCGAAGGACATCTGTTTCATCGGGGCTCAACTGTTCCGTTTGTGCGTGGTGGCTAGCGATAAAGGCCTTTATCCAGATCGTCATTGCCTTTGATTGAGTTACGCTTTCTCGGGATCACTGGTCGAGCACCTTGGGCTTCGATCTGTTCGCGAATACGCTCACTGTCGTAGCCTTTGTCGGCAACGATGACCTCGGCTGATGGTAGCTGCGCAATTAATTCACGGGCGGCAGTACAGTCATTGACGTCACCTCCAGTGATCTCGAAAGCCACAGGCAAGCCATGTGCATCGACAGCCAGGTGGATCTTGCTCGTATGGCCAGCGCGGCTTTTGCCGATCGCTTCTGGTTGGTCACTGGCGGCCCCCGTGCTGTGCTGATGGGCCTTCACATAGGTTCCGTCGATGAAAGCCCAATCAAAATCTGGGTCTTCGATCAACGTATTGAAAACCTTGAGCCACTTGCCAGCCACCGACCACGCATTGAAGCGCTTGGAGACTGAGTTCCAGCATCCAAAAGCGCTGGGCAGATCTCGCCACGGACAACCAACGCGCATCCGGTAGAGCATCCCCTCAACGGTCAATCGCAAATCAGGCTTGTGGTAAATAGTTTGCTGAAGCAGAATTTTTTCCAGCTTCGACCAAAGCTCGTCACTGAGCATCACTCGGGGCATTGCAAGCTCGCAGGATTGTCGGTGTTGGAACCTCTATTCTGCGGGTTTGCTCTTCTTCCTCTGCTGTTCCGGTGAAACGTCAACAGCCCCTAGCTGGAAAGCGTCCCGCGGCCTAGATTCCGAATGATACTGCGGGGATAAGCTGGCCATCGGAGATGTGTCCAATTGCGTATGCCATGGTCCGCACTGTCAGTTCGAAGGCCAAGAACAAGACTATGAGCCAATTCCAAAACCGGGGAGAATTGTACGGATAACACCGCGCTGCCAAACCCTATTAGTACGAGCCAGAAGGTGCCAAAAACCCCTGCTCACTATTGTTTAATTAGTTGTACCTTGTAAAAATTATACACTCATTTAGCACGAGTGCTGGCTTGGCGCAGCCCCATGGAGTTTAGGCACGTTCTCTTACTTCGTCATCGTTGGGGGGGCATTCCAAAGCACGACTGCGCAGAAGAGTCTTGGGGGTGCAGGGAGCGGGTGTGTAGGAGGTTCTGAATTTAATCCGGATCGGAAAAACTGAGGACTTTGGGGAGCGAGTGAGGCGCTCAATAGGTCCTCTATCCTGTCGAGTAATATACGGTTTCGTGGGGCCGGTGGCGCAACCTCTCTGGGAAGCGGGGCAGTGACCATTCCTAAGGAAACTCTGAAGAAGACTTCCAGATCTGGTGAAATACTCGCCTGACACGAACACGACGGTTGAGCCCCATGAAACAGATGTCCTTCGCCGACGCCGAATATGCCGGCAAACGTAAGCAGACTCGCCGCGAGCGCTTCCTGATCGAGATGGATCAGGTCGTGCCCTGGAAGGGCTTGGTTACTTTGATCGAGCCGCATTATCCAAAGGGCGAAGGGGGTCGTCCGGCGTATCCGCTGATGGCGATGTTGCGGGTCCATCTGATCCAGAACTGGTTCGGCTACAGCGATCCGGCGATGGAAGAGGCATTGTACGAGACCACGATCCTGCGCCAGTTTTCGGGGCTGCACCTAGATCGGACTCCCGATGAAACCACGATCCTCAACTTCCGCCGCTTGTTGGAAAAACATGAGTTGGCAGGCGGGATTTTGCAGGTTATCAATGGCTATCTGGGCGACCGTGGCCTGCTGTTGCGTCATGGCACGGTGGTCGATGCGACGATCCTTCACGCGCCGAGTTCGACCAAGAACAAGGACGGCAAACGCGATCCCGAAATGCACCAAACCAAGAAAGGGAATCAGTACTTTTTTGGTATGAAAGCGCACATCGGCGTCGACGCTGAATCCGGCTTGGTGCATAGCCTGGTGGGCACGGCGGCCAATGTGGCGGACGTGACGCAGGTCGATCAGTTGCTGCACGGCGAGGAAACTTACGTGTCTGGTGACGCCGGTTACACCGGCGTGGACAAACGTCCCGAGCATCAGGATCGCAAGATGATCTGGTCGATTGCCGCCCGGCCAAGCAGCTATAAAAAGCATGGAAAAAAGAGTTTGATCGGTCGTCTGCGGCGCAAGATCGAATACCCCAAAGCCCAAGTACGCGCCAAGGTTGAACATCCGTTTCGGGTAATCAAGCGTCAGTTTGTCTATACGAAAGTGCGCTTTCGCGGCCTGATGAAAAATACCGCGCAACAGGCCACGCTATTTGCCCTGTCGAATCTGTGGATGATGCGAAAACGGCTGCTGGTTGTGGGAGAGGTGCGCCTGTAATCCGGGAAAAGCGCCTTGAAAAGGCGTCGTTCAAGGGTGAAACGATGAGTTAAGAACAGGAAAGGTCTGATTTCTGACCAAACCAGTGTTTTTTGAACCTCTACCAAAGAGGGCATCAAAAATCGCTGACTACTTCAGACCTTCCTTAGGGAAACTCCGAACAACTCGCGGTGAGCGTGCTGTTAGTCGAAACGAAAACGACTTTCAGCGTTGCTTAGCGCAGAAACGCCCGTCTACACTGCTTCGTCGGGCTTTTCAGCCCAGCTCCCCGCGTTACACGCGTAACTCGCCCATATGGGCGAGGTGCGTCTGTAATGCGGGTCAATCGCCCCGAAACAGCGCGATCAGAGGAAAGAACCGTGCATTAAGGACAGGAAGGTCTGTTTTCCGACCGACTCATGATTTTTTGAACCTCGAGTAGTGAGGACATCAAAATCGGTGGGTACTTCAGACCGTCCTTAGCCTCTCAAGTATTTGAGATACTTATATATTATAGTTGTCATGTCAATTGCTTGGAACAACATCGGGCGTAACGGTATATTAGCTGTAAGCGTTACTATTTCAGACCCTTGCTTTTGTTTTTTTATAGGGTGTTGTATTAAGTATTCGTCAGGCTAAATTGGGTGGGTTTCTCGGCTCTTGGAAGTGTTCGCTGTAGCCTTTGCTGGCCTGAATTATGTTTTGTTGCGGATAGGCAGACCTTTAAATTTATACGGCGGGCGAGCAGATGTTTTGCGGTTTTCTACGAATGAATAAAATGGTCTCATCGTATTGTCGTTTGATAATGAGTGTTTTAGTTTTTCGCGTCTTGGCACACCCATCCTAGGTGAGTGAAGTAATGCGCTCACTTAATTAACAGGAATTATTGAGAATAAAATCATGACCGATATTCTAATGCCTTCGCTACAAATGCTCACGGAAAATAAAGCTGCACTGACACAGCTGACTGAGCATGGATTTAGTACGATTTTTGATATTTTCGACGAGCCGTTGGAAGAGTTTTGCCTCGCATTAGTCGAGGTGCCCGATGAGCAAGCCAAAGCAATTCACGCTGCGGCGTGCACGCGTGTCGAAACCCTGAACAGTATTAATCGCGCACTGCTTTCTCGTAATGATCCGGTTACGCAAGGGATTCCAAAGCTCGGCATCAAGCCTTTCCCTCAAGAGTTGCATGCAGCCATTGGGCGTTCTTTGGGAAGGGCTGTTGATTTTGATGATCTTTTTGACGAGCGTTCCAGTGATGGCTATGCGGAGGTGACATCAATTCAGTCGCTGTTTTCGCCTGGCCGTTACTTGGTTGAACTATATAGAATAGCCAAAGAATTGCATGCCGAAATCAGTCCGCTCCACATAGAGAAGCGCCGTCCAGATATCAAAGATCTCGTTTTGAATGAAGACAACTTCAATAAAGAAATCTCAACGCTCGCTATCTTGAATGAGATCTTGCTGAAAGGCATTCAAGCATCTTCCGGCTCACCAGATCTGCAGACGCTGGAAGCTACCTATTACCCAATGACATTGCCTTATCACGATAACCTTGTGCAAGTACGTAGCGTACTTGCGCAAAACAAATTGTCACTCCTGCAGCTCTGGGCAGCACTGGCTGACGATCAACTGACAACCTTCACCGCCATCACTCCTGATGGGCTGGGTGGCTCAGAGTCTCCTGACCTCACGAGGTCACCGAAAACGCGAGAGCAACTACAACTGGCACCTGAGCTTTACACCGTGCTGGGGACTCTTGTCTCTAATGAAACGGCGATAAAACGTCATTACAACCTGTCCTCCGAGACTGATATTACCAAGCAACTAAAATCGGTCGATGAGTTTATCGCGCGTACTGGACTGTCGTTCAATCAGCTAATCGATATGACCGCTCAGGCCGATTACTCAGGTGGCCGAACCGCCCCGACCATTACCGGTACCACTTGCAACCTGTCTCCTCAGCTGAAAAAGTTGGTCAATACCACTGTCGCGGGAAATCAAGGAACTGTGCTCTCAGGAGCTTTTCGCGGTGAACAGGGCATGGCGAGCCTGGCCGATGGCGGCTGGCTGGTGACCTGGAACAGCCAAGGGCAGGACGGCAGTGGTCAGGGCGTTTATCAACAGCGCTTCAACGCTATCGGGATTGCCGTGGGTGTTGAAACGCAGGTCAATACCACCACGGCTAACGACCAAGGAGATTCGCGGGTGACCGGCCTGGCTGATGGCGGCTGGCTGGTGACCTGGACGAGTAATAATCAGGACGGCAATAGCTGGGGTGTCTACCAGCAGCGTCACGATATCAATGGTGCCAAGGTGGGCGCGGAAGTTCGAGTGAATGTAGCGACCTTAGGCTCACAAGGCCGAAGCGACGTAGTTGAACTAGTCGGTGGCGGCTGGGTGGTGGTGTTCGAGGATCCCCGCTCGGGGACCTCCCATCCTATGGTCCAGCGCTATGACGTCAATGGCGCTACCGTGGGAGGAAACATTACAGTCAGCAACATGAGTATCGGGCAACCGGCCATCGCGCGACTCATTGATGGCGGCTGGGTGGTGGCTTGGGGAGGCCCGGGCCCAGGTGATACCGACTCGGGCATCTATATGCAGGCCTATAACGCCGATGGCAGTACGCGTGGGGTGGCAACTCGCAGCAACACCTTCACCACCGACCCGCAGACGAAGTCGGACATTACCGGCCTGGCTGATGGTGGCTGGTTAGTGAGCTGGGCCAGTGCCGGACAGGATAGCAGCGGTCTGGGTATCTACCAGCAGCGCTACGATGCGGCAGGAGTGGCCCAAGGGACGGAAAACCGGGTCAATGATGTGACGGCTGGAGACCAGCAATTGGCTGCGGTCACCGGACTTATGGTTGGTGGCTGGGTGGTTACCTGGCAAAGCAACAACCAGTTCAGCGCCACCTCGGGCAATGATATTTACCAGCAGCGCTACGATGCCCACGGCAACAAACAGGGCGTCGAACAGCTGGTCAATGACATCTTCACCACTGGCGAGCAGACGCTGCCGAACATCACGGCCACAGCCGATGGTGGCTGGACCGTCAGTTGGGTCAGTGCTGGACAGGACGGTAGCGGCACAGGTATTTACCAGCAGCACTACAGCCAGCAGGGCAAAATAGTGGAGCTGGTCACGGTGAGTAAGACGGTTACGTTCACATTCAGTGAGGATCCTGGAAGTACCTTCACCGTGGCGGATGTGGTCTTGAGCAACGGCACCCTGGGACTTATCAGTGGCACAGGACTGACCCGTACAGCCACTGTGACCTCGAATACCGCAAACCTCGTTACCAACGGTAGCTTTACCGGTGGGGCTACAGGTTGGACCACCAGTGGAGCGGTCAACCTTAATCCCAATGGCCGCATGACCTTCGAAAGTGGGAGTTCAATGAATGGCGTCATCCGGCAAAACGTGGCGACAGTGGCGGGCGAAACCTATGTCGTGCAATTTTGGGTGGGCGGTCATAACAATACCTATTCGGCCTGTACGGCAACGGCCCAGGCCTTGGATGGTGCGACGGCGCTTGAATCTTTGAATACCACCGCCACTGCCAGCGGAGCCACGGTCAAGTTCACCTTCTTGGCGACCTCGACGACGACAACCATCCAGTTGACGGAAACCTATGATGATCCAAGCAATGAATACTATTTCGATGATTTTGTCGTTGCTTGCGTACCTAAAGTGACGATCGGTAAAGGCATAAACCTTAGGAAGTCCGTGTTCTGGCGCTACGGCGATAACGTACCTGCTAACGTCAACGTATATGGGCAAACCTACATATCGAATGAGAGTTTGGAGCCTGCCTCTTTGCTTGTTTGTATTTCTGATACCAATAAGCTTGAACTGCAGCTGTCCAGCGCTAACGACGTGATGTTTTGTGATCGGGCGCAGCGACTTATTCGCCTCCAGCGTCAAGTCAAGCTTGAATTCCATGAGCTCGATTGGCTGGTCAAAAATGCGAA
The DNA here is from genome assembly GCF_059695705.1 of Pseudomonas sp. LBUM1669. Classification (NCBI taxonomy): domain Bacteria; kingdom Pseudomonadati; phylum Pseudomonadota; class Gammaproteobacteria; order Pseudomonadales; family Pseudomonadaceae; genus Pseudomonas; species Pseudomonas sp. LBUM1669. Next base: position 314,781 of record NZ_CP166785.1, read on the forward strand.
TGAGGCTGTCCACCCGCTTAGGCCAATGCGGCTTGACACTCCGGTGTTGAGCATCATTGCCGAGTTCACCCGTCTCTCGACCCTGTATGGAATTTCCTCAGAAGAGTTCACCTGTTTCATAGGTGATATGAATACCTTCGCCCGCAAGTCCAAACAGAGCCTTTATCAACGACTTTTCACGTTGCCCTTGGATGGCACCACCCTGGCTCTGGACGCCACGCTCAACTTTGATCCGTCGGTAAACAGTGCTAATACGACCATCGTTTGTGGGGCATTGAAAGTCTCTGCGGATGAACTCCAGCGGATGGCCCATCTGGCGTTTAACCTGGACAAGTCCAACACGGTACTCATGAGTTCGGTGCGTTATGCACAGCTCTACCGATTGGCCATGATTCCACGCATGCTTGGCCTGAGTTTCACTGAGGCGAACGTGCTTTGGGATTTGATCAACCCCGGTCAAAACAGTGCTGCACAAATAGCTGCGAATGGGACGCTGGATACACTTAAGATTATTCGGCAGACCGAAGCAGTTCTTGCCTGGATGGTCGACAACCAGTTGGATCTTCCCACCCTCCTGAGCATGACGACGGACGCCCATAGTTCCGTCCTCACCCCCGAGTTGTACAACTTCACCCACAACCTCTTCACGTCTCTTGCCCACGATAGTGATGCGTCTAGCCAACAGGCCAATGAACTGCTCTCTTCAGCGCTTCAACAAAGGCTGTATCAAGCCATTGCGCCTACATTTGACAGTAAACCGAACATAATGAGTAAGTTGCTGCTATGGCAAGACTCGTTCTTCCGTATGCCTGATGGCACTACGGCCTATGGTCTCGGTGATTTTTGGGCAGATGTGAAGCGGGTGCACGGTGCTGAAGCCGGCGCGAAGACTTCGCAAGCCTCAGCCAACATTGCGCGTTACAGCCAGGGCATGGCGCAGTACGCCCTGATTGCTCAATGGGCCGATCTGACTGAGCAAGATCTGAGCTTGATTGTCGACGACTACGCTTGGTTCATCCCCGGCGACTTCGTGGGGGATATACAGACCAGCGGGGCAAAGCCGTCCATGCCGTTGCTGTTGCGCGTCGCGCGACTTAAGCAATGGTTGCTGCGAGTCGTTGTTCCGGCCTCCGAAGCTATCGGCTATTTCGAAAAGGCTAATCAATCGGGCCAAACGAGTGCAGTTGTCCTTGACGCGCTGGCGAGAGTCCATGGCTGGGACTCGAAGCAAACCGTCCTGATGAATAGCTCTCTGATTAATCAAAAGATCTATTCAGATCTTCCAAAAAAATCAGGCTTTCCAAAATGCTTCGATGACGTTTGTCTTCTGGAAACCTGGATGCAAGCCAGTACGCACTTGGGCGTCGGAAGCAACTGCATTGCACAGCTATATGAAATGTCCAAACCGAATGTCAGCGCGGAAGCATCGGATTTGATTGCTGGTGTCGCCGAACAATTAACGGCTGTGATCAAACATTGAACCCGTTATCACTGTATCGAATCTAGGACTCATATCATGACTAACCACACCGTAATCAATGTTATCCAGACCGCACGACGCGACGCACTGGTTGACTATTATACAAACTATTGCATTCCTCAAACGACTCTGGAAGATGGCACATCCCTTGATCAGCACGTAAAAAGCGCTGAGGAACTTTACGAGTATTTATTGCTTGATACCCGGATTGGACCCGAAATAGTGACTTCGCGGGTGGCCGAAGCCATTTCCAGCCTGCAGCTGTACATCAACCGCTGCCTAGGGGGAATTGATCCGGATGTCAACAACACCGTCGGATCGAACATGGTTGAAGAGTCTAAACCAGGCGGCTTTCTTTATGATTGGCCGGATTATAATCAGGTATTTTCGACCTGGGCGGGTAAAGAGCGCTTGCAGTACTACCCCTCGTCATACCTCGATCCCGGCCTACGCTACAATAAGACAGAGTTGTTTAAAGCTCTCGAAGAAACCATTAATCAGGGCAGGATTTCTGATAGTCGAGTGGAAACAGGTTTTCAACAATACTTGCTGGGTTTCGAGACGCTAGCGAACCTGGAAACCATTAGTGGTTATCAAGCAGGGCTTACTGCTTCGGATGATTGCAAGGATACTCTCTATTTTATTGGGCGAACTAGTAACGCCCCTTACTCATATTACTGGCGCAGCTACAATATGGCGGTGCGTGATGATAATGATCAGGCTACGGCTGGGGCTTGGTCGCAATGGCTCAAGATTAGTGCACCCGCTAGTGAGGCGGTGAATAACATTGTTAAGCCCTGCTGGTACAATAACCGCTTGTATATTTGTTGGATCAGTAAGACGGAGTCTGGCGCGATTGGCTCAGGAATTGTTACTCCATCCTATGAGTATTTCAGTAATATTTGGTATTTGGCAGAAGATGGCGCATGGGTCTCTAATAAAAAGACCAAAATCCCAGCGATCCCATTTGACTTTGCTCTTGTTAATGATCTTTCTGCGCAGGAGCAGAAATTCTATTACTTTTCCGAGAGTTCGGCTCCAAAAAATAACGTGATTTACTCCGATCTTACATACCCGCAAGGGCGAGTTAAAGTTGGTGATGAATTCAGCATGAAAGGCGGAGCGGTGGCCAAGGTTACAGGGCTCGAAGATCTTTTTATCAGCTTCGCATACAGTGGCACCCTGTTTGTATCATGCTATGATTACGATGGGTATCTGTTCGATAGCGGTCCAGCTAATGGCGGAAAGTATACGCTCCAAGATAAAGCTAAGTTCATACGGATCACTGACCTCAACGATGGCAGTAGCTTTGAAACACTATATGTGTTCTCTTCGTACGCTAAAAATATTGCAGTCCCTGTTTCTGGGGCTCCATTTTACCTAGATAATGAGCGAGTAGTTTGGGGGGTGGACTATTTATCTCCACTTTCCGAAACTTCAAAGTACATGTTGACTCTATCTGCTGCCCCACAAACGATTGCGCACCTTGTAACAAAATCAGCTCCGTTTTTTTGTGAGCTTCTGCAGAAGAAGGGTGTTGACGGTATTTTGAAGTATACAACTCAAACCACACCCCTGGAGTTCAACAACACAATTCCCATTGATTTTAATGGCCCGTATGGCTTGTATTTTTGGGAGATTTTCTTCCATAGCTGTTTCCTGATTGCGGATCGCTACTTGACCGAGCAGAACTACGCACGCTCAGAGCTGTGGCATAAATATGTATTTTCCCCGTCTGGATACCGTAATAACGACGGTCTACTGGAGACGGCAGATGGTGAGACTCGTTATTGGAACGTGGTGCCGCTGCAAACAGATCAGACCTGGAATTCGTCTATTCCAAAAACGGTCGACCCAGACGTCATCGCCATGAATGATCCTATGCATTATAAGGTCGCGTTTTTCCTCAGCTACATGAATACGTTGATAGAGCATGGCGACAGCTGTTACCGGATGCAGCAGCGTGACTATATCTCTCAGGCTAAAATGTACTATATCCAAGCCTCGCAAATACTTGGCCCACGACCGGATATCAACTACACCAATAGCTGGTCCAATCCCACCGTAGGGATGGAGGTTTCCGCTCGCAGTCTCCAGTCGGCCAACAGTATCGATTTGCAGTCTTCGAACGCTCTTGCAATGTTATTCAAGGCTCATCTCAATGAAGATAACGGCAGCTTTCTGCCGCCGTATAACGCTGACCTTTTGACGTACTGGGATAAATTGGAGGTGCGGCTCTTTAACCTACGCAACAACCTGACCTTGGATGGTCAGCCCATGGTGCTGCCGTTGTATGCCACACCTGTTTCACCTACCGAGTTGCAACAGCAGCACGGCGCGGGTAACGGCACGGCGAGTGTTTCGATCCCTGGCAATCAGCTAACCAGTGAATTTCGCTTCCCAGTATTGATGGACAAGGCCCGTACGGCGGTAAGCAGCGTTATTCAGTTTGGTAACGCGCTGCAATCGGCGCTGCAGCAGCGTGATAGCGAGTACATGACTTTGTTGGTGCAGACCCAGCAGCAACAAATTTCGGCCCTGACACAGGAGGTTCAAGTCGACAATATTGCCTCGTTGACCTCTGGGGTGGCGGCGACCACGCAAGCTTTGGAGAGCGCGAAGTCGCGTCTGGGTCACTACAACGGGCTGTATAACAACTGGATTTCTAGCAGCGAACAGTCAGCTATGGATCTGCGTGTGGCGGCAGGTGCGCTGAATACCAGTTCGCTGATCAGTAACGTGGTGGGGGCAGCAGTGGAACTGGCCCCCAACACGTTCGGTCTGGCCTGTGGTGGCAGTCGTTGGGGGGGCGCGGCACGGGCGGTTGCTTTTGGGCTGCAAGCGGCGGCGACGATACTTGAAACCTCCGCTCAGCGACTGGACATCAGCGAGCAATACCGCCGTCGACGTTCCGACTGGCAGATTCAAAAAGAAACGGCGGACTTCGAAGTCAAACAGCTGACGGCACAAATCCAGTCGCAGAACCAGCAACTGGCGATGGCTCAGAAACAGCGAGGGCTGTATGCCCAAGAGTTGAGCAACTTGCGTGCGCAGTACGCACTGCAAAGCAACCGTTTTACCGGGCTGGAGTTGTTTAACTGGATGGCTGGTCGACTCTCTTCGCTTTACTACCAACTGTATGACAGCGCGCTGGCATTGTGTCTGACGACTAAAGCTGCCTTGGGGCGAGAAATCGGTGCAAGCAATACCGCCACGCTGTTTACGACTCCGATGTGGAACGATCTATATCAAGGTTTGCTGGCAGGTGAAAGTTTGCAGTTGGAGCTGCAAAAAATGGAAAACACATTTTTGCGCATGGATCAGCGCGGCCTGGAGATTCAGAAGACTGTTTCGCTGAATACTCAGATTACGCAAGCTAACAGCAGTAGTGGTTTTTCTGCGTTGCTGACTGGGGCGCTGCAGGATATGCCGGTGGCGACTACTGGCGGAGTCACTGTCCAGATGCTCAACACTGACAAGCTGGTTATTACATTGGATATTGCTTCCCTTGGGCTGAACGGCGCCTATGGCAGTACCGGTAAGGTCGGGCGTTTCAAGAATATCAGCATCACGTTGCCAGCGCTGCTCGGGCCTTATCAGGATGTGGAGGCCACCTTAAGCTTGGGAACCAAGATTGTGGCGCTTTCGCGAGGGCTCGATGACTCGGGGATGTTCATGGTCGACTTTAATGATCCGAAGTATTTGCCATTTGAAGGCGATTTAACCAACACCGGGACGCTTGTTCTGACGTTCTTTAATGCCGGCACTGATCAGCGTCAACGCGCGGTGGTGAAGAGCTTGGTCGATGTCATTTTCCAACTCCGCTACACCCTTAAAGGGCGCTGACAGTGGACGCGTACCAAGGTATCCCCTGGTACGCGATGGCAAAGACGCCCAATATTTGAGGATCATGTATGAACACCAATCAGAACAGCTCAGTTGACGTGGCACAACCGTCCCTGCCCAAAGGTGGCGGGGCAATCCAGGGCATGGGGGAAGCCTTGGGCAACGTCGGCATGACGGGTATGGCCAGCCGGACGCTGGCGTTGCCTATTTCCGCCGGACGAGGTCATGCCCCCACACTGTCCTTGAACTACAGCAGCGGTGCCGGCAATGGCGCTTTTGCAATGGGTTGGGGACTCTCTGAAATGACGATCCGCCGACGCACGAGCGGCGGTGTGCCGCTGTATCGGGAAGACGATACGTACCTGGCGCCGGATGGCGAAACACTCGTCCCCGAAACCGCTGCAGATCAGGCGATTATCACCACCCAGCGCTCCAGTTATGGCGGGCTGGATTTGGGTCAGGTGTACAGAGTCACCCGTTACTTTCCGCGCATTGAAGGTGCGTTCAGCAGGATCGAACGCTGGAGCCCTAGTTATTCCGAGGGGGATTTTTGGTTGTTGCACTCGGCAGATGGTCATTTACATTGTTTAGGCAAATCCGCCGAGGCACGGATTGCCGATGCTGCACAGCCAAGCCATATTGGTGCCTGGCTGCTGGAAGAGTCAGTGACTCCAACTGGGGAACACATTAACTATCGCTATAAGCAGGAAGATACGGTCAATTGTGTCCTGGCGGGCCAGGAGGCCTTTCGGTCGCACACCGCCAATCGCTACTTGCAATACGCTGAATACGGTAACGTTACCGAATACAAACCGTTGTACGCGTGGCGCAAATTCACAGAGAAGGAGGCGCCACAATGGCTATGGACGTTGGTGTTCGACTATGGTGAGCGGACTCTGGATCCCTTGGTTGCACCACCGTGGCAGGCTACTGGCAGTTGGTTGTGCCGAGAGGATTCATTCTCCGACTACTCGTTCGGCTTTGAAGTGCGTACGCACCGACTGTGCCAACAAGTCTTAATGTTTCGCAATCTACTGAAAAGTCCTTATCCGGACAGGCTGGTTTCCCGACTAATGCTGGAGTATCAAGCTTCGCCGCAGTTGTCTCAGCTAGTGGGCGCGCAACTCCTAGCATATGAGTATGACGGAACGGTGCAGTCTCTACCGCCGGTGGATTTGTTATATAGCACTTTTTCGACAGTCTTTACCCCGTCCAAATATGTTGAGTTGCCTACATTCCCAAGTCTTAATGATGGTCAGCATTATCAATTGGTAGATCTATTGGGTGAAGGGCTCTGTGGGGTTCTCTATCAAGAGGGCAATGATTGGCGCTACCGGGCGCCGATTCGTGGAGCGCAAGCCCCCGATGCTGTCAACTACGGGCCCTGGCAGTCATTGCCACAACTGCCGTCATTACTACCTGAGGGGGAGGGGCGAAAAGTACTCGTCGACCTCATGGGCGTAGGTCGGCTTAACTGGCTGATTGCGCAACCAGGTTTGGCTGGTTATTTCACGTTGAATGCTGATCAGCACTGGAGCCATTTCGTCCCCTTTCCCGTATTTCCTACTGAGTTTCTGCATCCGTCTGCGCAGATGGCCGGTCTGATCGGCACAGGCTTGCCAGATTTGGTGTTGATCGGTCCTAAAAGCGTTCGTCTATACGCTAACAACCGGGATAAGGGTTATGGGCCAGGACAGGATGTATCCTATGGCTTTGATGAGCAGTTACCGATTCAATCGGGTGATCATTCATCAGTTGTAGCGTTCAGCGATGTGTTGGGTTCAGGCCAGCAGCATCTGGTTCAGATCCGCCATAACCAGCTCACTTGCTGGCCAAATCTGGGAAGAGGGACGTTCGGCAAGCCTTTGGAGCTGGCCCAGTTGCCGTTCGATCAAGAGTCCTTTAACCCATCGAGGGTTTTTCTGGCCGATCTGGATGGTTCAGGCGCGTCTGATTTGATCTATGCCGAGTCTGAGCGGTTTCTCATCTTTCTGAATCAGGCTGGCAACGGCTTCAGCAGCATACCGTTAACTTTGCCGATGCCCGCTGGTATGCGATTTGACCAACTGGATCAAATCAGCTTTGCCGACTTGAGCGGTACAGGGACGACTTCGCTAGTCCTGAGTGACTCTCATCCGGAGCCTCGACACTGGCACTACAGCTTTGCTGACGCTAAACCCTATTTGTTGCTGTCGTCCAACAACAACATGGGCGCCCATATCAGCTTCACTTATCGCAGCTCTGCACAAGAGTGGCTTGATGAGAAGGAGGCATCACCTGATCGTGTGTGTCAGATGCCATTTGCCATGCCTGTGGTGTCAAAACAAAGCACGCTGGATGAGATTAGTGGTAATTGTCTGACGCAACAATACCTCTATCGGGGTGGTGTCTATGATGGCGGAGAGCGGGAGTATCGTGGTTTTGGTTTCGTCCAGCACCTGGACACTCAACAGCTGGCACAGGCGTCCGCGAGTGATCTGCCGGTGGCAGCGCCGATGTTGACCAAGGTCTGGTACAGCACTGGGTTGGAAGAGGAAAAACTGTCGGGTGCGCTTCCTTATGACGACGCTTCGGTATTCCATCTGGGGGCGCCGCGTTTCACCCGGCTAAATCCTTCGACGGGGAATGACGAGCTTCTGACATCGATTGCCAGTGCTACCCGCAAACAGCTTTATCGCGCCTTGAAAGGCAGCGTGCAAAGAACGGAAACATACGGTGAGGATGCGAGTCCTCTGAGGGGTGTACCGTACAGTGTCCAGACGACTCGGATGCAGATTCGCTTACTTCAGAATGCTAACTCCCCTGATACGTATTGTGTGGTGTTACCTACAACTCTGGAACAGCTGAACGTCAGTTACGAGCGTATTGCGAGTGACCCCCTCCTTCAGCAGCAAGTGACATTACAGAGCAATGAATACGGTGTCCCCCTCTGGAGCGTCGGAGTTAATTACCCTCGTCGGCCGAAGCCCGATGCTAATCCCTACCCCAACACTCTCCCAGACGCCATGTGGGCCAGTACCTACGATGTAGAGCAAGCCCCCCTGCGCCTGACAGAAAGCCGTAGCAGCGTCTATAACCTGACGGATCCTGAGGATTGGACGCTGGGCCTTCATTTTCAGCAACGGCACAATGTGTTGACGTACGCCCCTGCGTACGATTGCTATCCACTAACAGGCAGTGGTCTCAGTTACGAAACGCTTAACGCGTCGGATAGCCTGATCGACAAGACACAACAGCGCACCTTCGCCGGGCAAACCGTCACGTATTATTTCAATGCGGCCGGTACTGACGTACTCCCTGCGGGGACCCCACCCCCAGCGTTGGCATTGGTGCATCATCAAGAAATCGCCGAACTGGATAGCGAATCGCTCAAGGCATATGAAGGTGTTTCGACGCTGGATCTGAAGGTCGCATTACCCGCCGCGGGCTATTTGAAACGCAGCAAAGTGTTAGGCGAGCCAGCAGAGATAAATCCAGAGGTGTGGGTGGTTCCCAGCAGTTACACAACCTATGTTGAAAACGGCAAATGGCTGCCGTTCGGTCGACCAAGAACGATGCAAAGTACACCGGTCGTCGCGCCTCAAGTGTTTACCTATGATGACTACGGTTTTGTCCGCTCAGTCACAGACGGTGCTGGCTATAAGGTTACTATTGACTACAATCCCATTTATCTCAAACCTTATAATATTAGCAATGCAAATTCAGGAAATCAGAGTGTTTCGTTCGACGCCTTGGGGCGAGTGATAGCAAGTTCCCACAATGGTCTGGGAATGAATGAGGAGGGGAAGCCTACATATGTAGGATTTGATTCGGCAAATTACTACTACCCTTTCAATAGTTCTGCCTTTGCCAATATTAAGGCGGCACTCGCTGATCCTGCGGCGGCTATCCAGACGGTGGCAGGCATCTATTTGTATGATTTTTACAGTTGGATGGGACGCCTCTCCACCGCTGAGTGGGCAGCTTCATTGTCCGGACAAGAAGTTGACCTTGTGCAGGTACTGCAGCGCAATCACCTTTTGACATTTGATGGCTGGTTGCGTTCACGCGCTCATGCTTGGGCCCGTTCGGAAACGAGCATTGAGGGGGTCAGTGAAGCGGTACGTGGCGCGATCGCCAGTCTTAAGCGTTATCCGGTACAGACCGCAAGTCTTCTGACTGATCAATATCCAAGTGCAACTTCCATTGCGCAGATCAGAGTTTCACTGTCATTTTTTGATGGGTTTGGCCGATCCTTGCAAGCAAAGAAAAAATGCGTTTCCGGGCTTGCATACATTGTCAATGCGGATGGAGCTCTGGAGCTTGAGGCTGGAAACCCCGTCGAGCGCGATACCGGAACGGCACCGCGTTGGGCTGTATCCGGGCGTACCGAGTACGACACTAAAGGCCAGGTGATTCGAACCTACCAGCCGTACTTTATTGACCAGCCGGTCTATGTCGACGATGCGAGTGTCCGGCAGTGGGGCTACGCCGATACTCATTATTACGATCCTGTTGGCCGCGAGAATCAAGTCATCACCGCGTTGGGTTACTCGCGGCGCACGCACTTCTATCCCTGGTTCACAGTCGCTGAAGATGAAAACGACACGTTACAAGAGATCATGAGTAACGCTCAGTCCTTACAGGGGAATCCAGCATGAGTACAACCTCCAACCTGACCACTGCACAGCTGTGCAGTGGCACCCCCACAGTGTCGGTGATCGACAACCGTGGGTTGTTTATCCGCACCTTGCAGTACAATCGTAACGCTGTCGGCGAGGCGGCTGATGAGCGGGTGACCCAACAGCAGTACAATGTCATCGGCCAGTTGATGAGCAGCCTGGATCCACGGCTGTACAGCGCACAGCAGAGCGATCCCGCCGTACTGGCGAACTTTCGCTATCAAAACTCGTTGTCCGGCAAGGTATTGCAGAGCCAGAGCCAGGATGCTGGTCGACACGTCACACTGCATGATGTGGAGGGTGGTCCTGTCTGGCAGGAAAACAGCCGCGGGTTCCTCAAGCGTATGAGCTATGACAATCTGCACCGGGTGAGCGTCGTGTTTGAGCAGGACGGCGCTACAGCCAATGAGCGGGTCAGTGAACGCTATGTCTACGGTGAGCTTGCTGAGCGATTTGATACCTACGGACGACTGATTCGTCATTACGACACTGCCGGCCTTAACGAAGTCCTGCATTACACCTACCGCGGACAACCACTACAGACGGTCCGCCGACTGCTGCTGGATGAGGCGGCGCAAAGTAATTGGCCGGCTGACGAAATCCAGAGCTCCGCCTGGCTTGAGTCCGAGCGCTATCAAAGTTCCCTCACCTATAACGCGCTGGATGAAGTGCTCAGCACAATCGATGCCCAGGGTAATCAACAGCATCGGTACCTGGACGTCGCCAGCCAATTGCTGTGCAGCGGATTGACCCTTACCGGGCAGAGCGAGGAACGTACGGTACTGGCCTCGATCACCTACAGTGCCGGTGGCCAGGTGCTGCGTGAAGTGTCGGGCAATGGCGTGGTCAGCACCTCCACTTATGAACCCCAGACCTTGCGGTTGAGTCGGCTGGTCACCACCCGCCCGGCACAGGACGGGCGCAGCACGCTGTTGCAGGACTTTAGTTACACCTACGATCCGGTGGGCAATATTCTGTCCATCAGCGATGCGGCGATTAATACCAGTTACTACAACAATCAGCAGATCGAGCCGAACAACACCTACCAGTACGATGCGCTGTACCAATTGTGCTCTGCCAGCGGCCGGGAGAATGCCGGGGCGAGCCGGCAAGGCCCGGACTTGCCGGTCGCAAGCACCACCGACCCGAACCAGTATGGCAACTACACCCGCCAGTACGAGTACGATCGGGGCGGCAACCTGATCCAGGTGCGACATGTTGGCAACAGCAACTACACCTTGGACATGCAGGTGTCCAGTACCTCCAACCGGACGGTGAGGCAGAAGGAGTTCCTCACGTCGGCCGATGTCGAGGGGCAGTTCGATACCGCGGGCAACCTCAAACAGTTGGTAGAGGGACAGCCAATGCTGTGGGATGGGCGCAATCAATTGCAGCGGGTCACCCAGATCCAGCGCAGCGGCCCCGATGACGACGAAGAGCATTACCAATACGACGGCGGCGGTGCCCGAGTGCGCAAAACCACGGTGAGTCAGACCAGTGGAACCACTCGCCGGGCGCAGGTTATTTACCTACCGGGTCTGGAACTGCGCCGCACCCAGAGCACGCAAGGCCCCACCAGGTCCACTGAGGAAGAGTTGCACGTGCTGAGCCTAGGCAGCGCCGGCCGCCAGCAGATGCGGGTGTTGCACTGGGTCACGGGTCAACCCGCCGATATCCCCAATGACCAACTGCGTGGCAGCCTGGACAACCAGATCGGTTCGAGTTTACTGGAGCTTGATCAGCACGCGGATGTGCTGACCCAGGAAGAGTATTACCCGTTTGGCGGCACGGCGGTGTGGTCGGGGAAAAACGCCAGTGAGATCAAGTACAAGTTTGTGCGTTATTCGGGCAAGGAGCGCGATGCGACCGGGTTGTATTACTACGGTTTCCGCTATTACGCGCCGTGGTTGGGACGCTGGATCAATCCGGATCCGGGCGGCACGGTGGATGGGCTCAATCTGTATCGGATGGTCAGGAATAATCCGATTACATTATTTGATGTTGACGGATTAGCGCCGGGAGATGACGATGAACCCGTGATCACGATGAGCATAGCGGCACGAAGGAGGCTTTTTGAATCTGCCTCGGCTTCCCCACCAAGTACTCGTGGTGAGTCTTCTGAGCGCCCAGCTCCTACCCTGGCAACAAAACCGTCAGTAGCTACAAAACCTGTAGTTTCGACGCCTTTTTTGACTGTCCCGTCTCGGCCGAATCCCGCGGCAACGAACCTGCCTCTTCATATCTCGGCAGTCGCGTCTAACAGACGGCAGTCTCCTATAGTGTTACCCACAGCGGAGCAAACAGTACTTCCTTCCTATGCTGCCAGCTCACTCGCTGTAGGTTCACATCAGTTGATGCTTACTTCATCGGGCAGCGTCGTGGCCATGAGAGGGGACGATCGTTCCCCTGAACAGATCCGTGCAGCAGGCGGTTTTTTCCCCAGGGATAACAGAGGACTGAAAATCAAACAGGAGTTCAGGCAGGCCGTGGTGGCCAAAGGAGTTAATACCCAGGCCCAGGAACACGTTAGAAGCCCCGTTGGCGGGTACGTAGCCACTGGTATGGATGAAGACTCAGGCGGATATGGTAATTCCAGAGCTTACCTGTACCGGATGGAAATTCCGGGTTTGAGAGAACAAGCCATTAATGCTCAGACACTGGGGCTCGGGTCGCCCTTCGAATTCACTCCCAAAGGACGTTTGGATACCCGATTGTTGATGAGTGGTGACACGCTTGATCAGTCCGAATTTGTTGCGATGATTCCACCCGTGAGTGCGGAAATGACGTTTATCACCCCGATCCCGGACGCCTACATTGTCGCTTCTAGAGCAACAGGAAGTGATCAATGGAAGTCATTTCATTAATGAACGTCCACCTGTAAAAAAGGTTCTTCACGGAATCCCGAGAAACACAGAAACACAGAAACAAGAACGCCGATTTGATTGATGTTGTTCGTGCGAGCAAAAACATCTAAAAAACCGGCGTTCTTATGCACGATGTTAATGCTTTCCTTCCTTTTTGGGCGGGCATTGGATGGACAGGACGCATCGCGGCGTGCCGTTTGAACGGTATGCCGACGATATTGTTTTCACTGCACAAGGATGAGCGAGGCTGTTTGAATCAGGGAGAGCCTGACGCGACGGATGAGTGAAGTAGACCTGACCATCAACGAAGAAAAGTCGAAAATTGTCTACATCGATACATTCGAGCGGCACAACGTTGCGACTAGCTTCACCTTTCTCGGATATGACTTCAAGGTCCAGTGCAAACCCTGAAGAACTCCAAAGGCGAACTCTTTCGTAAGTGCATGCCGGGAGCGTCGATGAAGGCGATGCGCAGGATGGTAGACACGATCAAACACTGGCGCATCCATCGATCCACGACTGATGACCTTAGGGAAGGTCTGAAGTAGTCAGCGATTTTTGATGCCCTCTTTGGTAGAGGTTCAAAAAACACTGGTTTGGTCAGAAATCAGACCTTTCCTGTTCTTAACTCATCGTTTCACCCTTGAACGACGCCTTTTCAAGGCGCTTTTCCCGGATTACAGGCGCACCTTTCCCACAACCAGCAGCCGTTTTCGCATCATCCACAGATTCGACAGGGCAAATAGCGTGGCCTGTTGCGCGGTATTTTTCATCAGGCCGCGAAAGCGCACTTTCGTATAGACAAACTGACGCTTGATTACCCGAAACGGATGTTCAACCTTGGCGCGTACTTGGGCTTTGGCGTATTCGATCTTGCGCCGCAGACGACCGATCAAACTCTTTTTTCCATGCTTTTTATAGCTGCTTGGCCGGGCGGCAATCGACCAGATCATGGGGTTTGGGGAGCAATGGAACCAAAAACCAACGTAAGCCCTACCACCGCCGTTCAGAGCCTTCTTCCCAGGCATCCGCCTCGATAAAGCAATTACGCATCTCGGCCTCTTGGCTGATCTCGATCAGCAGATCATGTACCGTCTTATCCAGTGCCTCATCGTTGCGATATGGGATGCTCAGCGCGTAGTTGCCCGACTCCAGCGGCTTCATGCCATAGGGTTCCAGGCAGTAACGCTCGATGTAATCCTTTGCCCGCTTTTTGCCACGCACGAACTTACTGTTGTTCTCGACGGCCAGACGCAATATGACCGACGCGATCCGTTCGGCATCGTCCACTACCGGTGGGGCTGTTATGCCAAGATGCTGGGAGATTTTTGCAGATGCGCCGATCGTTATGCCGCGATGCCGGAGGTAGCGGTAAAGCGTGCTTTTGGAAATGTGCAGTCTCTTGCCAATGGCGCTCACGCTTAGCCGACCCTCTCGATACAGCGTTTCTGCGGCCATAGCCGTCGCTTCCGCTTGAGCGGGCAGCCCCTTCGGACGGCCACCGACTCGACCACGTGACCGTGCAGCGGACAAGCCTGCTTGTGTGCGCTCACGGATCAATTCGCGCTCGAACTCTGCCAGCGAAGCGAACAGGTTGAACACAAAGCGGCCTTGTGCGTGAGTGGTGTCGATGGGGTCATTCAAACTTTGCAGTCCAACGTTGCGAGCGGCCAATTCACCGACCAATTCCACCAGGTGCTTGAGCGAACGTCCCAGACGATCCAGCTTCCAAATCACCACGGCATCACCGGCCCGCACATGAGCCAATAATTTATCCAATTCCGGACGCGCGCTTTTTGAGCCACTGGCAACGTCTTGATAGATCCGCTCGCACCCTGCCTTTTTCAGAGCATCGATCTGGAGGTCAGCGTTCTGATCCCGAGTGCTCACCCGCGCATAGCCAATTTTCATCAAAAGTACCGTTTACTCAACAGAGAAATTTAAAATAGAACCTTGATTAACGATACCAGTATTTAAAACCATAATGAGAGCTAACTCAGAGATGAGTAGGTGTTTCGTTAAAGTTCGATAAAACGAGGGTTTTATCGAACTATTGCGGCGCAGCAAGGAGCAGGTGTATAAACACACAAACACTCATCATTGGAAAAAGTCATGAACACCACTCGCTGGAACGTCGCCGTCTCCACCGACACCGACCAATCGCTTCGTATGTTTCTGGCCAGCCAAGGCGGTGGCCGTAAGGGCGACCTCTCGCGCTTCATCGAAGAAGCGGTGCGGGCACACATCCTGGAACTGAGCGCCGAACAGGCCAAGGCTTCCAATGCCCATCTGAGTGAGGCAGAACTGACCGAAGCGGTTGAAGAAGCACTCGACTGGGCACGTAAGCGCTGATGCGGGTTGTATTGGATACCAACATCCTGTTCAGTGCGCTGATCTCACCACATGGTGCTCCTGATGCAATCTATCGGGCCTGGCGTGCGGCCCGTTTCGAGGTTGTGACCTCACGAGCACAGCTCGATGAAATTCGTCGTGCCAGTCGTTACCCCAAGCTTCAGGCCATCCTTCAGCCTGCCAAAGTGGGGGCCATGATCAATAACCTGCAACGGGCGATGGTGCTGGAGCGCTTGACCATCGGGATTGAAGCCGATGATCCGGATGACTCCTTTCTGCTGGCTATGGCCTTGGCGGGTAATGCGGACTACCTGGTAACCGGTGATCGCCGCGCTGGCCTCTTGCAGCGCGGGCATATCGAACGCACGCGGATTGTTACCCCCGCCGTGTTCTGCGCCGAGGTACTGTGATCGATGCCGGTTGGTTTTCTGACTCAGGAGCAACGCGACGGCTTTGGTCGCTATGTCGATCCGCCCAGCCGTGAAGAGCTGGAGCGTTACTTCCACCTGAGCGATGAAGACCGTGAAGCCATCCAGGTGCTGCGGGGTAACCATAACCGCCTGGGCTATGCCGTTCTGCTGACCACCGTCCGTTTCGTCGGTGGTCTGCCGGACAAGCCCGCGGCTGTTCCGGTGGAAGTCCTGCATGTACTTTGTCGGCAATTGGTGATCTCTGCCCCTGACTGTCTTTCACGTTATAGTGATCATCGTCGCTGGATACATGCGGCCGATATTCAAGAGCGCTATGGCTATCGTCATTTTACTGACCCTGGTATCGGCTTTCGTTTGAGCCGATGGCTGTATGCCCTCTGCTGGACGGGCACTGATCGTCCTAGCGTGCTGTTTGAACGAGCTACCTCATGGCTGCTCACACAGAAAGTCCTATTGCCAGGAGTTTCCCAGTTAGAGCGTTTCATTGCCCAACTGCGCAGCCGGGTTGAAGAGCGCCTCTGGTACACCTTGGGTCGCAGCTTGAACGAGGCGCAACGGCAACAGCTCCAGGACTTGCTTCTGGTGACCGAAGGCAACCGCAGTTCCCAGCTGGATCAACTACGCTCCGGCCCGGTGATGGTCAGTGGCCCCGCACTGGTTCGGGCGTTGCGTCGGCTGGATGATGTGCGCGGGTTGGGAATCGCCTTGCCGCCAGCTGCACATATCCCACCCAGCCGCATTGCAGCCTTGGCCCGCTTTGCCAACACCGCCAAGGTCACGGCCATCAATCGACTGCCGGCGTCGCGCCGGTTGGCGACGCTGGTGGCATTCGCGGTTTCCTTGGAAGCCAGTGCGCATGACGATGCTCTGGAAGTTCTGGAGGCGCTACTGCGTGATCTCTTCAACAGAGCGGAGAAGGCTGACAAGAAGGCTCGGTTGCGTAGTCTAAAAGACCTGGATCGCTCGGCGGCAATGCTCGCCGCTGCGTGCACGGTCGTGCTGGATAGCACGATCAGCGATGACAACGTCCGTGCCCGGCTGTTCAACGACCTGCCACGTGTCACGCTGGAGAAAGCCCTGGAAGAGGTCAATGCGTTGATCCGTCCGGCCAACGATGTATTTTACCTCGCTCTGGAGGAGCGCTACCGCAGCGTGCGCCGTTTTCTTCCTGATTTATTGAAACATATTCGCTTCGGTTTCAGCCCCGCTGGCAAGGAAGTGGCGGCCAGTCTGGACTGGTTGCAACTGAACCTGCCTCGTAGAAAACCGGAGGATGACGCGCCGCAGGAGATCGTGGCCAAAGCTTGGCAGAAACACATCACCCGCGAAGATGGCTCCCTCGACATGGGCGCCTATGTATTCTGCACGCTCGATGCACTGCGCACCGCCCTACGCCGCCGCGATGTCTTTGTTTCACCCAGTTGGCGTTATGCCGACCCGCGTATCGGCTTGCTCGATGGTGCTGAATGGCTGTCGGCGCGACCGATCATCTGTCGCTCACTGCGCTTGACCATGGACGCCAAAACCACCTTGGACGCCTTGTCTGCCGAGCTGGATGCGACTTGGCACGCAGTCGCGGCTCGCCTGCCCGACAATCCTGCGATCCAGTTGAGCGAAAATACAGAGGGCAAAACCGAACTGTCCCTCGGAGCGTTGGAGAAGCTGGAAGAACCCAACTCGCTGCTGCAACTGCGTGCAGCCGTGGCCGACTTAATGCCACGTGTCGATTTGCCGGAAATCCTATTGGAAATCGCCGCTCGTACCGGTTTCGCTGAGGCCTTCACCCATGTGTCCGAACGCAATGCACGGGCCGATAATCTAGTGACGAGTCTGTGCGCAGTGCTCTTGGGAGGAGCCTGTAACACCGGCCTGGAGCCATTGATTCGCAACGACAACCAAGCGCTGCGCCGTGACCGGCTGTCCTGGGTGGGCCAGAACTACCTCCGTGACGACACCCTGTCAGCAGCCAATGCCATTTTGGTGGCTGCGCAGAGCCAACTGGAACTGGCTCAGATCTGGGGCGGTAGTGAGGTGGCCTCCGCCGGTGGCATGCGTTTTGTCGTGCCGGTACGTACCGTGCATGCTGGTCCCAACCCGAAATTTTTCGGTACCGCCCGGGGTGTCACCTGGTACAACCTGATATCCGACCAGTTTTCCGGTCTTAACGCCATCACGGTGCCCGGCACCCTGCGCGACAGCCTGGTATTGCTCGCGGTCGTGCTGGAACAACAGACCCGAGTTGCAGCCCACACAAATCATGACTGATACCGGTGCCTACAGTGATGTGGTGTTCGGGCTGTTCCGTCTGCTCGGTTATCACTTCTGTCCGCGTCTGGCCGATGTCGGCGGTACCCGTTTCTGGCGCACACGTCCAGAAGCAATGGGATGGACTCCTCCTCACCTCGGCATCTTGAGTGCCAGACTGAAAGTGCAAACCACAGTCAATAGTGAGAAGGAGTCCACACATGAAGCTTATGCGCATTGGGGTCGACTTGGCCAAGAACGTGTTTCAGATTCACGGCGTGGATCGTCATGAACAGCCCGTCTGGCGGCAGCGTTTACCGCGCGATCGCTGGCTGCAAACGGTGCTGGAAAAGATCGAACCCGGCTGTGAGATCGGCATGGAAAGTTGTGGCGGTGCGCACCATTGGGCGCGGCAGCTACAGGCACGCGGATTTCGGGTGCGGCTGATCGCGCCTCAATTCGTCAAGCCGTACGTCAAGAGCAACAAGAACGACGCCAACGATGCCGAGGCAATCTGTGAGGCAATGAGCCGCCCCAGCATGCGCTTCGTCGCCGTCAAGACCATCGAACAACAGGATATCCAGGCGACGCATCGCATCCGGGCCGGCTTAATCGAACAGCGGACGGCCAAAGCCAATCAGATTCGTGGGTTGATCGCCGAGTACGGCCTTGTTGCACCGAAGGAATTACTGATGCTGCGTCGCGCAATACCGTGCTGGCTAGAAGATGCAGATGACGGTTTGACGGCACGCTTTCGTCGTCTGCTAAATGGCTTGTGGGATGACCTCCGCGCACTGGATGAGCGCGTGAGCGAGCTCGATGGCGAGATATCTGTGATCGCGGCAAGCGAGCCAACGGCCGTCCGTTTGCAACAGCTGCGTGGCGTCGGCCCGATGATCGCCACCGCGCTCGTTGCTGCCATCGGTGATGCCAGTCAGTTTGCCAACGGTCGACAGTTGGCCGCCTCGCTAGGGCTAACGCCAAGGCAACACAGCTCTGGCGGCAAGGATCGACTGCTTGGCATCAGTAAACGTGGCGATGCTTATCTGCGAACGCTGATGATCCACGGTGCGCGGTCGGCACTGCGCACAGCCAAGTCCAAAGACGATCGACTCAGCCAGTGGGCTGTCCGATTAGCCGAGCGCTCACATCCCAATGTGGCCGCTATCGCACTGGCCAACAAAACTGCACGCATGGCTTGGGCGATGCTGCGCAACGGCACTGATTACCAACCGGATCGGGCAGCGGCCTGACCTATTCACCCTGGGAGAAGCCCCCCACACCACGATTGCGAAGCAACCCGAGCAATGGCAAACCGGTCGAACCGGCGTCGGCAAAACCCTCAAGTGTCCAGGTGCGCAAAGCACGTAGAAGCGATTGGGAGCCGACGCGCGAATAGCCCATCATGGCCCTGCATCGAAACGATGCCGCAGTCAGAGGCCGAATATACGTGTGCAGTCGGCACGGGCGCCAAAGCGAAGGGGGCTTGCAAAGAGGAGGAATCCATATACGGACTATGGCAAGCTCAACGGGCTTGCCCGCCAGTCAGTCAAGCTCGACCTGATCGCCGAACACTGGGATGACCTGCTGCGTCTGGCGGGCTCACTCAAGCTCGGTCGAGTACCGGCGACCGGCATCATGCGCACGCTGCAAACGGGGGATCGTCCGACCCGCCTGGCCCAGGCGCTGGCCGAGTTCGGGCGGATCGAGAAAACGTTGCACACGCTGACCTACATCGATGACGAGTCCAAGCGCCGCGCTACCTTGACCCAACTGAATCGCGGCGAAGGCCGGCACAGCCTGGCCCGCGCCGTGTTCCATGGCAAACGCGGCGAGCTTCGCCAGCGCTACCGCGAAGGTCAGGAGGATCAACTCGGTGCCCTGGGCCTGGTGGTGAACATCATCGTGCTGTGGAACACCCTCTACATGACGGCGGCCGTGGAACGGCTAAAGCAGCACGGCTACCCGGTGCTGGACGAAGATCTGGCTCGGCTGTCGCCGCTGATCTTCGAGCACATCAATATGCTGGGACGGTACTCCTTCGCGGTACCGGAAGAGGTCGCCCGAGGCGAGTTGCGGCCGTTGCGCAATCCCGATGATGATCGGTGATCCATCCATGCACTACGGGCAACACCCACGCGCAGCAGGCTCGGCTAGCACGGCACTGGTAGTTTAATTACTGTCTGGAGAAGAGGAGGACGGCCAGGATAGTGCACATCAAAGCGACAACCCAGCCCCCAATCTTCTTGAGTTCGGCAACCTTGGAAATGAGCTCGGCGGTTTCGGCATAATTTGGTGGAGGTGCAACTTCAGATGCCGTACGCACTTCGTCCGAGCGATCGTTATGAGTTAATGGTTCCTTCCCGACTTGGATTGTCACCTGCTCAGCAAGGATCTGGTTTTCAGCTTCAGCATTCCAAGCCGTAAGGCGATGTTTGGAAAACTCATCATAGAAATCATCCACAATGTCTTGGCCCTTTGGGGCAAAAGTAAAGCCCAATTGGTAATCCATCTGGCTTGGATAGACATCCAGTAATAATTGAAAAGTTTCTCGGGATACCCAAATTTGCAGCTCAAAACGGTGAGGCTGATCTTCCCAAGGGGGTATATAGACGATGTATCCGAGATGCCCTATTTCCGAAGGTCCATCCCATATGTGGACCTTCCCTTCCTCTACATACTTGAGGCCGAAATCGTAGAGCGGCCAGGGACCTGAACCAGGGTTTTCGAAGCGAGTGGGGATCAAGAACTGACCTTCCGAAGGCCTCGCCTGGAATATGAGTCTTCTGGACTCTCCCTCATTACGCAGATCGGCAATGAATCGTGGTTCGGAGAGATCGAGGCGAATTGATGCGTTGGACCAGCCCATGCAGAACCTTCAACTGTTATGACCTAACATCTGCTTCTGCCGCGGATTTTTCGCAGAGAAGCGAAGGGAAATCAGTCGCCCGGATGCGATTGTTGACCTCATGTATATCCCTTCCGAAACAAATCGCATGCCCTGTCGATCTTGCACGGATCAACGAACAACTCTCCCGTAAGCGGCATGATAAATGTGCCCTTTACGTCCAGTGTCAAGTGCGACGGCAGCGGAGTCCGGCGTCCACGGTTAGCGCCGTTGTATATCCACCGCTGCGGATTGAGGGAATTAGCTGGCGAGCTGTCGAAGGCTGCGAGTTCGTCGAACAGCCAGACTTTTGCATGGGGACCATCGATAGTTCGGAGCACTACTTCCAGTGACTCTGTAAGGGGCTGTTGGTGATAAGCGCTACTCAGTGCGTGGACTGGCCCCTATCAAACCGGACACCTGCACCCCGTTAAATTGATGCCGCTGCCAAACGCCTAAACTCCCGTGGTGAACGGTATTTCAGCGCGCTGTGCGGATGCTCCTCGTTGTAATGCTCAAAGGCAATTGTCAGGTTTCGCAAGGCTGTTTCCCGGTCAGGTTTGGGCATGTGGGCGACGTAGTCGCGCTTCATCGTTTTGACGAAGCTCTCGGCCACTCCATTGCTTTGCGGGCTGCGCACCGGTGTCGTCACCGGCTGCAAGCCAATCTGTCGGGCAAACTGGCGTGTCTGCTCAGCGATGTAGGCCGAGCCGTTATCGCTCAGCCATTGCACCGGGGTGGCAGGTGGTTCTTCACCGAAGCGTGTTTCCACCGCTTCCAGCATCAGATCGCGGATATCGTCGCCGCTGTACCCGGTCGGGCTGGCCACCCAACCGATGGCTTCACGATCGCAACAGTCCAGGGCAAAGGTCACGCTCAGCTTGGCGTTATCATCACAGCGAAACTCAAACCCGTCCGAGCACCACCGCGTATCGCTGGTGGCCACGGCAATTCGGCCTTCGTGACGGCGTGCCACACCCGGTTGTTTAACCCGTCGCTCCAGCAGCAACTGATGATCGCGCATGACGCGATAAACCCGCTTGACGTTGATCGGCGCCTGACTCTACTTTTCACGCCGACGACGCAGCAACCCCCACACACGGCGGTAGCCATAGCTGGGCAGCTCACTCACTTCAGCCTGAATTTCTTCGACCCGTGCGGCATCGTCCAGCGCAGGGCGACGCCGCTCGGGCCGTGCCGCAGGGTTGAGTCGAACCGTTAACTGCGAGCGCGCTACACCGAGACTTTCACTGATCAGCTTCACTGGTCGTCCCCCGGCAACAAGGGTGAGTGCGCAATCCATTTTCGCGACCGAGCAATCTCCACAGCTTCCTGGAGGATCTCGACCTGCATGGTTTTCTTGCCGAGCATGCGCTGTAGCTCCCTGATCTGCTTGAGCGCATCGGTCAGCTCGGAAGCAGGCACCACGCTCTCGCCAGCACTGACGGCCGAGAGACTGCCGCTCTGATAGAGCTTGCGCCACTGAAACAGCTGGTTGGCATTAACGCCATTCTGCCGAGCCACCACCGAGACGCTTTGCCCCGGTTGCAGGCTCTCGCGAACCATGGCCAGTTTTTGCTCCGGGCTCCAGCGGCGCCGCCGCTCCTGACCCAAAAGCTCCCCACCCTTATCGTTTCTATTAGTCATATACACAGTCGTTTGCCTATCCCTTATGTTAAGGGGGAAACGGTGTCCTGTCTTTCAGGGGGCTCGTCCAGTTACCGGAATACTGGGCTCTGCCTGCTCGCGACAGAACCACCATCAACCTGGTCATCGGTCACTACCATCACCCAAGCCAGTTCCCGGTCGATCGAAATGGCCTGAGTCTCGATGATCGGATGACCGCCCTGATGGAATTTTTGATCCTGGTCGACAAGAAGACCGGCATGGCCGAATCGAACATCACAGACAGCTTGACTGAGCACGAAATCACCGAGGAAGAATCGAGCTCGATCTACCACAGCTTTGTAGAGATCATCACCGAATTCGGACGCGTCAACGGTACGGGTGATAAAGCCCGGGATTCGACTCTAAAAATCGCACAAAAGCATGATGGGCTCGTTGTGGTGAAGGAGAAAGACCTTCGCATGCTCATCCTCGCCAAGATGGGATGGTCCCTCGACGACGGCGATGGCCGCTAGCGGGTAACACTCAATCTGCTGGCAACGCTTCAAGAGAAGGGCGTGCTGCACACCACCCACAACCACGCAGACATGAGCCGCTTCCTGCCGATGTTTTCGGCATCCTTTAGAGACCCTCAGACCGGGGCCCACATGACAACGTGGGAGCCAGTCATTATTTTCCCACCGGTATCCACGACGCCTGAATTGGCAGGACTGAATGGGCTATCGAATCTGAGCTCAAAACTTGACGTCGAACGCCCGCTCTTCACCCACAATCTTGGCATTCAAGAGGTTGACGGTCTTCGTGCGCTGATCGCGCTGGGCTTTGGTAGCGAGATCGCCGCGAAGGCGAACATTGCCGGCCAGCAGGCGAAAGCCCAGGCCTCGACACCACAAGCCGAAACTCAGAACCCGCCGCCAACGATTGGCCCCAATACCCCGGCGCCGAATGACACGGGCTCTGGCCCGGCAGCCCCTATGGTGTCGCTTCCTGAAGAGGTACCTCAGGCAGAACCTGATGATGCGCTGGATCAGCCGCCTACGCCGATTGAACAAGCCGAAGATGGAGCTGTGCAGCACCAGGACAGCCGCAGACCGGCATTACGTCTGGTACATACGGCGCCGCCCGCCACGCCTGAAAACAGCCTGCCCGCACCGGAGATGGCTGAAGTGCAGTCCGAAGAAGAGGGGTTGCTGCCTGATGAACTTCAGCTGGAAATGGCTGGGCTGCTGGAACAAGGGGCAGCCGATAACGACGATGAAGAATTCATGGCGTTTGTCGGAGACTCTACCGCAGATGACGACTTCGGGGATGCGTTCGCGGACTTCGGCGAGGAGGTGGCAACCCATCAATCTGTTCCCATGACCGAACCGCAAACAACGTCGGTACCAGAGATCCAGATTGAACAGCAAATCGTGACTGAAGAATCACCACCCGCAATCAGCACCGACCCAGTATCGGCCGCACCAGTAGCAGTAGCAGTAGCAGTAGCGATACCCAATCCTGATGCGCAGTCCTCCAAGCGTAAACTCAGCCCGGCAGCTGAGGCTGCGGCGCTTAAGGCCTTGGGAGACGCCACCCCGGACTTCACCGCGTTCATACAACCATGCCAAAAGAAGAAGTCGGTATTGAATCACATGGCCCGCATTCGTGAGGCCATCACCAATCAGGTGATACCGGTTTGTGGGAGTAGGGATGGGTTCGAATATTTGCTGGAAGCGGACATTGTTGCGTTTGACGCTGATTTGGACCTTAAAGCCCTTATCAAGGCGGAGAAGCTGCCCACTGTGACTCCAAAACTCGGTTACACGATGGTCGGATTTCCAGCCGTAGAACGGAGTGATTGAGCCGCAGTGGACGAGTATAACGCGACGTGATCATAACTCCCTGGCCAGCGCGATGCCGACCAGGGAATTATGATCAGAGGTTGGCCAACGCCGTCTAGGTGAGAGTAGGGCTCAGCGATTTGAAAAAGGTCGCAAAAATGCCGGGCCTTCATGTGTTGATAGGGGACGTCAGCGTGTTTTCTTCCTTCTGATCAAGCGCAATCACCTGGGCTTTGACGCTTTCGAGTAGAGCTGTTTGCAGCTTTTCATTCTGCTCGCTGAGTTGGGCGTTACGTTGTTCCTGTTTCTCCAGACTGCGTTCGGTGGCCTCAAGCCGACCGCGGAGTTCAGCAGCATCATCACTTGCTTTCGAACGTAACTGCCGCAATTGATCTTTCTCATTCCGCTCCTGCTCGAGCTCTTTGGTCAGCTTGTCGGATTTTGCCTTGTGCTCATCACGAACTCGATCAGTTTCCCGCATCAGGAAGTCTTGCGTCTTGACCAGTTCGGTCTGGTGGCTTTCAGCCAGGGCGGTCAGCTCACGTTGCGAGCTGGCTCGCAGATCGGTCAACTGCTGTTGCAGTTTCTCCACGAGTCCTTGCTGCCGCTGCTGTTCCTGTAGGTGCTGGGTCTGCAGCGCCGCTGATTTTTCGATTTGATCCTTGAGCTCTACAGCCAATTCTTTGCGCTCAGCCTCGTTGGCCTGAAGCAGCTCCGTGAGTCTAAGTTTGTCGGCCCGCAGCCCCTCAATTTCGCGTGTCTGACCGTCGAACCGTTCAATGGCAGCCTGTTCATTCGCCTGGGCAGCTTCCATCGCTGCCACTGCGCTGTCTTCATGAGCCTGGAGCTGCTGCCGTTCAATTTCATGGCCGGCAACGGCGGCGGTGAGGGCGACATCCCAGATTTTGTCGAAACTCGCACACACGTCATCGGGAATGCTTGGACGGCGTAGCCGTGCACTCAATGCTGGCCCGGCCTGCACCCAGAATTTCTTGACCTCATCGGTGACCAGGTTGGGGGATGCTGTAATGCCGTGCTCTGCGGCGATCATCTCCCGGATGGTTGACTGCCGGACCTCCTCGCCAAGGCCGAGCAGCCGTTCCGCGTATTGATGCACCAACAACCGTGTGTTCTTCAGTTGGGAATTGGGTGCCTGCTTTGTCATAGCTACCAGGGCTCCATCAGTGGAATGCATGCGCTATAGATGGTTCGGTGTTTTGAACCATGTCGAGACCGGTTATCAGGCACTGTACCGAGCTTAATGATTCGGGCTTACGCTGAATATTGAAGGAGCAGATTACGCGTTGCTGCTCCAACCCTGGCTGTTGCTTCAGTTGATAAGGAGTGCGTGGTGCTGAATTCAACAATTTACTTCCGGCTTATTTAGTCAATTAATTCCGAACCAGCGCCGGAAATAAACCATGTAAATCAAAGGCTTATGCACACCAACACAGGCGCCAAGGATCCCCTGGATTGGTCTCCATAGGATTTTACAACATTTCATACCTAAATCAATACGAATTCTATCATGAATTACCTAAATTCGTGAATATGATTAGTTATCACGAATTTTTTAATACGGGCCGAACCGGTAGGGTGGTCTAGCAGTAGCTGGCTCGATGGCGGAATGTGTTGCTGTTCTGGCTAAACCGTTTAGAATCTGGTTTTTACAGATAAAGACTTGCGCTGTGGATCAAGCTAAAACACGCAAGGTGGAAAAGGGTTCCCCCTTCTTACGCCCACCGAAGCTATCTCGTGAAGCCTTCAAAGCGCTCATTGATCAGCGCGGCTGGCGCATGGCCGATGTAGCTTGCCGGTGGTCAATACGCCCCGAGCATTTGAGCCGGATCGCCGCGGATGAACAACGCGACGTCAAATGGGACGACCTGGTGCGTTCACTACCGACGTTAACCCCCTTCGAGCGGACGTGCGTCACGGCGGCTAGGCTTTCAATAGTTCCGCCAAAGCCCCGGAAGCGCAAAGCCCAGCCGATAACCGAACCTGCTGTAGATTGGGACAGCAAACCTGTGCCCTATGCGGTCGAACCATTCAAGTGGGAGCAAGGGGTGGACGACGATGACGAGGATGAAGCCCTTGCCCCAGGCGTTGACGGCTTTCGCCACAGCGCCTACCTGTCACGGGGTTCAGAACTGGTGACGGTACAGGAGATCGATGGCTTTGCACGCGAGCATTCCATCTTGGTCGTGGCCGCCACCCGAGTCGGCGCCGACCCCGCCGGCGGAGCGCAGGAAGAGTACCAATGCGAGTCAGCGACAGGTGATCTACGGTGGATTGCGCCGGATCAGATTGACGATTGGCTGGTGTCCAACGGAAAAATTCGGGATCTACGATGAGTCAGTCACGAACAGGCATGCCCACCCGCTTGGACTTCCAGGCCAACACTGAAATCGCCCTGCTGGACGCCTATGCGCTGGCGGAGCCCGGTGAACGTCCCGATCTGATCCAGGCCAACAGCGACATCGAAGCGGCAGCGATCTGGCTGGAGACTACCGCCACCAGCCTAAAGACCCGAAGAGTCATGCGAAAGGAGGTCGAGCGCTTCATCTTCTGGGGTCTGCACACCCGCGGCAAGCAGCTCTCACAGGTCAATGTCCTTGACGTGAATGACTATGCCGCCTTCCTGGCCGACCCCCAGCCACGCGAGGTGTGGGTCAGTGAAACCAAGTATCCGCGTCATCATGAGCAGTGGCGCCCGTTCGCCGGTCCCTTGAGCCTGAGCTCGCAGCGCTATGCCTTGGTGCAAATCGGCAGCATGTATACGTGGATGGTCAAGGGTGGGTGGCTCAAGGGTAATCCCGTCGCGCTGGTGCGCAAACCAGAAGCGCCGCACGACGACACGATCAAGCGCCTGTTGCCCGAAGAAGGCATTGCCCTCGCCTTTGAAGCGATCAGCCTAACCAAAAGTCCGCGTAAACGAGCGCGGGATCATTTCATGCTCAGTCTGTTTTACCTGACCGGTGTGCGCACTTTTGAAGGCACCACGTCCAACATGAGCAACATCCGCCGCTCCGCCAGTGGCACCTTATGGCTGAACGTTCTCGGCAAGCGCAATAAAGTGCGCGACGTGCCCATTTCGGATGACCTGTACCAGGACCTGCTTCTATATAGAGAGGCATTCGGTTTGCCGCGGGAGATCCCAGCAAAAGACCCGACCCCCCTCCTCCTGGCCGCCAATTCGAAACTCAAGCGGGCTCACAACAGCACCGTGCTCAAAGCCATCATCGAAATCATGACCCGGTCGGCGGGCATCGCCGTGCAACGCGAGCAATTTGAGCTGGCCGATCGGCTGTCGGAAGCCACAACCCACTGGCTCCGTCATTCCTGCTTTAGTCATCTGGCAAAAGCCACCGGCGACCTGGTAATGATCAAGTCCTTGGCTGGTCACAGCAAGATGGAAACCACCAGCCGTTACCTGCACACCGAAGATGATGAACTGCATGCGGGTGTCGTCCAGACGTTGAGCACACCACGGCTCAAATAGCTCTGTTAACGCTTGTGAGTTTGACGGCTGGATTTAGGTGGACCTGGGCGGCTTTTCCTATCCGTCCGGAATCAATCAAACAACCTGATCCACCAAGGCCAGCCAATGCCTCAGGAACGTCTTCAGTGTTCTGACCCCGGTATTGCTCGATGAGCAGTCGCGCATGCCAACGGCCTGAAGCTCGGTAGCTCCGACACCCATAAGTTCAGCAAGATCGTCCAAGTTCATTGTGGTTTCGATTTGCATGTCAATTCCTCGATCATACGGACGCGAAAATGGGCGTCCTTCTACTGCATTTATGCCGACCAAATTATGTAAACAAATCTTGTTAGACCGCGAAAATAAGGCCCTTGGAGAGTCAAGGTTTCTAAAAAGTGGAAATTAATACCCGAGATTCGACGAGGTGTTTACAAAACTCAGAAATCGCCCCAGCCCCCTCATATGCCATCGGGTGAATCGTGGCGGGAATCCGGGGTGAATCAGTGAACAGCATTACACCAAGAACGGGATTTTTATGAGGACCATCACGAATATCACGAATCGGCGACTAAAAATGTTTACTTATGATCGTGAATGATTATTATTAGCGTGCATCCACCCTGAAGGATATGCGTCAGTGATACGAACCTCTCCGGTGTTTTCCCGGTTACAAGCAGGGAACAACGTCTACGGCTTGCTCAATTCTCTACCTTCACCGATGCTCTGCGAAATGCTCGCGTTTGCGGGCTACGACTTCGTGATTCTCGATCTTGAGCACTTACTGCGCTCCGAAGAAGACATCATGCATTGTGTCCGCGCGTGTGAGGCCGCTGGCATTTCGCCTTGGCTGCGCATACCTCAAGTGGACGAAAAACTGATCGGTCGGGCACTGGATGCCGGCATCGAAGCCATTGTCCTTTCACGCACCGAAAGTGCTGCGCAAGTTCAGCGCGCCATCGAAGCGGCGTTCTTTCCCCCCTTGGGGAAACGCGGAATAACCGGCGGACGCATTACCGGTTTCGGTCGCCTGCCATTACCCGAATACATCGATCTGGCCAATCGTCAGACCCCTATTATTCCCATGATCGAAAGCCGCGCCGGGGTCGACGCTCTCGGCGAGATTCTGCAACTGCCGGGGGTCGGCATGATCATGGAAGGCGCTCTGGATCTGTCGCTCGATCTCGATCTGGGCCCCGACCCGCTCAATCCTCAAGTCTGGCAAACGCTGCAAAACATGGCCGATGCCTGCCTCAGCGCCGCAATACCTTTCTGCGCAAATCCCCGCACGGCCGAACAGAACACGCTGTGGCGCGCTCGCGGGATCCGAAGTTTTCTGGCCGGTGAAGACCGAGGCTTGCTGCATAACGCATTGAAAGCCCGCCTGCATTCTCTCCAACAGTAAAAATAAGCCAACGTAGTCCACATGAAAACAACAACAAACTCCCTACATTTTTCACTCAGTCTTATCACTTTGGGCATCTGTCACGGTGCCGTGGCCGCCGGTCAACCCGTCGATTTGTCCACCAGACCTGCCAGTAACATGGAACTGGCACCCATGATGATTCAGGGTGACGTTCTCGGGACGGCCAGCGATCAGGAGGTGCGTACCTATGCCGGCAGTCGCAGCGTTGTCGACTCCAGCGAACTGAAAAAAGCCAGCGTCCGCGGTGTGGACGACGCGCTGCAACGGGTACCGGGCATCAAGATCTTTGACGAAACAGGCACCGGCGCCTTGCCACAGATATCGGTACGCGGGCTGTACGAGAGTCGTAGCGGCCGGATTCAAGCGTTGTCGGATGGCATTCCACTAGCACTGGCGCCGTACGGCCAGACGGGTCTGTCGCTGTTTCCAGTGACCATGGCCACTGTAGACCGTATTGATGTCGTGCGTGGGGGCGCAGCGGTGCAATACGGTCCGAACAACGTTGGCGGGGTGATCAACTTCATCAGCAAGCCGATTCCGCGCGAGTGGGAAACCACTCTGCAGGAGAAGTTGACGTTCAATGCTGGCGGGCGCCAGTTGTGGGACAACTATGTGGGCACCGGCGGCTACCTGACCGACAACTTCGGCCTGCAACTGGACCTCAATACCCTGGGTGGCGAATACGGGCGCGAGCACTCCGAGACCGATGTGCAGAACTACCGTCTGCGCGGCCAGTGGAACATCGACGACGATCGCGATCTGAGCTTCGGTATCCAGCACTACAAGGCCGATATGGACCTGGCCGGAGCACTCAGCGTGCAGGATTACAAGGATGATCCACGGCAATCGACGCGTCCGCTGGACCGCTTCGAGGGCGACACCAATCGCGTGTGGGGCACCTACACCCAGCGCCTGGGCGCCATGGGGCCGTTCGACTCAGTAGAATACAGCTGGACCAACTTCGCCCACGACAGCTACCGCAACTTCGTAGTCGGCCTGCCGTTCACTCCGGACGGTAAGGCGGTGACCAAACAGGACGGCCCACGCGACTTTAAAGTCTGGGGCACGGAGCCGCGCATCAGTGCCACCATCGATGGCGACACGGTTGGCCAGACCTGGTTGCTGGGCGCCCGTTATGTCAGCGAAGACATCGACTACAAGGTCAACCGCCAGCGCGTCGCTACCGGCGTGACGACGCCGTTCCGGGACTGGAAGTTCGATGACGACGCCCGCGCGTTCTACCTCAGCAACGCCATCAGTCTGCTCGATCATCGCCTGACCATCACCCCCGGCGTGCGCTACGAAAACGCCCGCATGGATTACGCAGACGGCATCACCGGGTTCTCGCGCGAGAACAAATCCGAAGAATGGCTGCCGGGCCTGACGGTGGGTTACCAGGCGACCGACGCCTGGTTTGTCTACGCCAACGCCCAGAAGTCCCTGCGTCCACCGCAAGTCACGCAGATCGTCAAGGAAGGCGATGTCGGCGCCGAACTGGCGTGGAACTACGAGACCGGCGTGCGCTATACGCCATGGGACGGCATGCGCGTCGACTTCAACTTGTACCGCATCGATTTCGACGACCAAATCAACTACAACGCCACGACTGACCGCTTCAATAACCTTGGCAGCACACGTCACCAAGGTTTCGAGAGCGAGATTTTCTGGACGCCGCAAGCTCTACCTGATCTGGACCTGCACGCCAGCTATGCGTACCTCGATGCCAAGCAACGCAACGGCACATTCAAGGGCAACGAAGTGCCGTACTCCTCGCGCAATCAGTTCACGGTTGACAGTCGTTACCGTTTTGCCGAGCACTGGACCTACAACCTTGACGGCCTGTATGTCAGCAGCGCTTACACCGATGCCGCCAACTCCAGCGATGAAGATGCCACAGCCAGTGTGGGCAAACTGCCAGCTTACTGGGTCTGGAACACCGCCATTGAGCGTGAGTTCGAGCTGGCAGACAAAAGCGTCCTGACCGCGTCCGCGGGCATCAGCAACCTGTTCAACCGCGAATACTACTTCCGCGGTATCGACACCAGCCCGTGGGGTCGTCAACCCGCGCCAGAGCGCTCGCTCACCCTAGGCGTCAACTACCGCTTCTAAACCGCGCACTTGCGCACTTGTAAACCAGTGCCCGATCCTCCGGGACGGGCAACTGCTGCCCCCAGGAAACTGCCATGCAACGCCCATTCGTCATTCTTGCCCACGTCGCCCACCCTGCCATTCTTGAGGGTTTCCTGCCTGCCGCGCACAAACGCGGGTTGCCGATCGTGGTGATCACCGACCACGCTCAGGAACACCGGCGCCTGCTCGCCACCTCGCACATTTCGCCGGATGAGCTGCACGTTATCGAATGTGATGTGTTCAATCCGCTAGCGGTCGTCGAGACACTCAACAGCCAGGGTTTGCGCCCCGCCGCAGTGTTCTCCAACAGCGATCACCTGCAGACCGCGACAGCAATGGTGGCCGAGATATTCGAATGCCCCGGCAAGGACTGGCGACTGTGCTATGCGGCAAAGAACAAGGCGGCCATGCGCGAGCGCATGCAACGTCTCGGCTTGCCCGGCCCATGGTTCCAGGTGATTACATCGAATTCCAAACTGCCGACCGATGCGCCATGGCCGGTGGTCGCCAAGCCTCGTGAAGGCGTCGCCAGCCTGGACGTCAGACTGTGTCACAACGCCGCCGATCTGGCCGTTTACTGCAAACAGTTCTGGCAGCAGCAACCGGACCGGGCGTTGTTGCTGGAGGCGTACATGGAAGGTCCTTTATTCACCCTCGAGACACTGGGCGACGGGCGCAACCTGCAAGCCATCGGTGGCTTCGACGTCACCCTTTCAGCACCGCCGCATTTCGTAGAACTCGCCGCACGCTGGAATGGACAACTCAGCCGCGCGCAGCGCGCCGGCGCGCTGGCTCAAGTGGCCGCGTTCGGGGTCAATTTCGGGGTTTGCCACAGCGAGTTCATTCTGACCGCCCAAGGCCCGGTACTGGTTGAGATCAACTATCGCAGCATCGGCGATGGTCGCGAGTTCCTGCTTGATCGGCTGCTGCCACAGGGTTGGTTCGACCGCATCGTCGCTTTGTATTTGGGAGACAGCCTGATCGACGCGCAACCGGCGCAAGCCGAAGCAACCGTTCATTACCTTGTGGTCGACCGCTCGGGGCGTCTGGATCAGGCCAGCGCCAGCTTCAACGTCGAACGTGAGGGCCATTGGTGCGATTACCGCGCACTTCACAACACCGGCGACACCGTGACCATCAGCCATTCCAACAAGGACTACGTCGGCGTACTGAGACTGATCGCGCCGGATGAGGTGAGCCTCGAAGCGCAACTGAATTCGACTCTGAACGACCTGAAGTGGGTGATGGCATGAGCCTGTATCCGGACGCCGCGGATCAGGCGTTCATTACTCGACGCATCATCGATTGCTGCCTGCGCGAGGACATCCGAGGGATCGTCAGCACAGGACAGATTTGTCGGCTGCCGGAAGAACTGAGTCAACACTTGCAGCATCAGCCCGACGCAAGCTGGCTGCGAATCGCCCATCTGGGCGCCGACGAACTATGGCTGCCGGTGGTCAAGGCGTATCCGTTGCAGGACTGGATCGGTACAGGCGACGCCTGGATCAAAGTGTCGCCGCAAAGCCACGGCGCGGTTCAACACGGCTACGGGCTCTGGCTGGGCCACCTGAGCCACGGTCTGGACGAAGAAAGTCTGACGCTGTTCGCGGCGTACCTGAAAGAAGCGGATTGCGCGACCGAACACCGGACCCTGTGCAATCAGGCGTATCGCCAGCATGGCCCTGCGCTGAGCGACGTGACTGCCCTGAAAGACTGGTCGCAGAGGCTGCTGAAGATCGATCAACTGGCGAGCTACCTGGATCACCCGTTTTATCCAACGGCGCGGGCCAAAAGCGGCTTCGATGCCGCCGCGCTCAAAGGCTACGCGCCGGAGTTTGCGCCGCGCTTCGAACTCAACTGGCTGGCGATTCCCAACAACGCCCTGACCCTGACCAGCCCACAGCCGCTGCACTGGCCGGACTTCGAGGACGTCGGCTTGTCACCGACCTTGCAAAACAGCCATTCATTACTGCCAGTACACCCGCTGACATGGGGCGAACTGGAGCAATACGGCCTGCCTGAAGGAACGCTCAAGGCTCCACGTTCGGCCATGCAGGTCGAACCTACGCTGTCCGTGCGCACGGTGGTCTGCATCAATCAACCTCAGTGGCACATCAAACTACCGTTGTTAGTCAGCACGCTCGGTGCGCGCAATTTGCGCCTGATCAAGCCCAGCACCCTATACGACGGTCACTGGTTCCAGACCACCCTGCAGGCCTTGACCGAGCGCGATCCGGCACTGGCGTCACGTTATCTGCACGTTGACGAAAAACACGGTGGTCATGCCGACGAAAGTCGTCACCTAGCCTATATCGTGCGCCGTTACCCGACGGGTCTTGAGAACACCACACTCGTACCTGTCGCCGCGTTGGCCAGTCCGCTTGCCGATGGACGCCTTTTCCTCGAACAGTTGGCCGAGCGCTTCTACGCAGGTTCGTTGCAACACTGGCTGGACGATTATCTCGATCTGCTGCTGCAGGTCCATCTGCGGTTGTGGCTGCATTACGGCATCGCGCTGGAGGCCAACCAGCAGAACGCCGTCTTGATGTTCGAACAAGGTCAGCCATTGCGCCTGCTGATGAAGGACAACGACGCCGCTCGCCTGTGGCCTCAGCGCTTCACCCATGCGTGCCCGGATCTCGCTGATCTGCCGGCAGTCTTGCAGGACGAGCGCATTCGCGTCGACAGCAGCCAACCGTTGGCCGAGATGTTCTGCACCATCACCTTGCAGCTGAATATTGTTGCGATCCTGGAAGCGATAGCGACCGCAGGCCTGGCCTCTCGATCCGGTCTGTACGGCACGCTGCGTCAGCGTCTCATGACCTGTCTGCAACATCTCGAAGCAGAAGGCATCGACTGTGACGACGCGCGTCAATGGCTGCTCGACAGCCCGAAACTGCCGGTGAAATACCTGCTCAGCGCCGGCAGCCTGTTCAGCAAGGCGCATTCCGGTGCCAGCGACATCAACAAGTTCTATGGCTACAGCGCGGCGAACTTCCTGCTGGAGGATGCTCCATGCAACGGAGTCTGATCACCAGCGTTCTGCTGGGGCATTACCTGTCGGCTTTCACGGCGCTGGGTATTCCGTTGTACTTGCCGCGCATCCTCGCCGACCTCGCACCTGACACACCAGGCTGGGCCATCGGGGTGCTGTTCGTACTGCCGACACTCTGCACCGCACTGGCGGCGCCGATCTGGGGACGCTGGGCCGATCGCAACGGTTGTCGCTTGTCGTTGCTGCGTGCGCATGCCGGACTGTTCGCGGGCTTCCTGCTGGCAGGCTTCAGCCCCAATCTGCCGGTGTTCGTCCTGGCATTGATCATCCAGGGCACCTTCGGCGGCGCGATGGCGGCGTCCAACGCCTACCTGTCGACTCAGTTCAAGGAAGGCGATCTGTCCCGCGCCCTGAACTGGACGCAGTATTCAGCACGTCTGGCGATGATCAGTGGCCCAATCCTGTTGGGGCTGCTGACCTCACAGGGTTTGGGATTAAGCCTGTATCGCTATCTGGCCTGGTTACCGCTGCTGGCGTTTGTGCTCGTCCTGCCGCTGCCCAAGGACGCCCCCAAACATGCCTTGAGCAGCAAGAAAGCCGTGGCCTTGGGCGAACTGCCTGAAGACATGCCGCGGCTGATGGCGGTGCAGTTTCTGTTCAGCTTCGCGATGGTCGTCACCTTTCCCTATTTCGTGCCCTTCGGCGAACAACTGAAAATTGGCAACGATGCCTTGATCGGCGTGCTCTACAGCCTGCCGCATCTGGTTTACCTGCTGGCCCTACCCTGGGCTCAGAAGCATCAGGGCAACCTGCTGTTGCCGGGGCTGGCGCTGCTGGCAATCAGTAACGCGTTGCAATTCTGGAGCGTGCAGGCCGAGCCGCTGTTCGCTCTGCGTCTACTCAGCGGGGCCGGCATGTTGCTGAGTTTTGTCGGGCTGCACCGCTGTCTGAGCCAGCGCAGCCGCCAAGGCAGCGCCGGCCGCCTGTTTGGCTGGTTCGACTCCAGTGGCAAATGGGCCGGCACTGCTGCCGGGGTCACTGCCGCTCTGGTCAGTCAGACCTGCGGCATCGCGTCCCCCTTTCTCGTTGCGTGCCTGGCGGCCATAGCGGCCATGGTGCTCGCCCGCCCTCTATTGATGACTTCCCGGGAGATTCCGGCATGACTTTCGCTCTGAATACCGCATCGCTGAACACCGTATCCCAGCATGACCATGCCCTCGATGGCGAAGCCCAACGACATGCCATCGAGTGCCTGCTCAATTGCTATTTGCGCGAATACGCATTGCCCCGCAACGAAGTGAACCTGAACGATCAAGCACAGGATTTGCCGATGAGCCTGCGCCAAGCCAACAGTCGTTGCATCAGCATTCGCCTGCCCAGTGGCCGGTTGATCGTACGCATCGACCGCGCCAGTCTTCTGGGCCGCTGCCACTACATCAGCGCCCCCTACTTCAAAGGCAATAACCAGAGCTGGCGACCGTTGGACGCCCACGAACTGGCGCGCCTGCTCTGTACCCCGCTGAGTGGAGCCGACCGCGTCGGCGAGATGCTGCAACAGATCGGTAACAGCCTGCAGATCACCCGTACCTTTCTGCGGCATTCACGCCCGGCCAACCAAGCAGCCGACAGCCTGCTGGCGTCCGAGCAACATCAGCTGTGGGGCCATGCCCTGCATCCGACACCGAAAAGTCGCGAGGGCATCTCCCATGACGATTTGCTGACCTGCTCGCCGGAAGTTGGGGCGCGCTTTCAGTTGCACTGGTTCAAGGTTGATCCGACGCTGATTCGTCATCAGGGCGAGGATCCGCGCAGCACGCTACGCCAACTGTCGGGGCGTGAGGGCGCCTATCCGTGCCACCCTTGGGAAGTCGCCCGCGTGCTTGCTGACCCGCTGGTGCAACGGGCGCAACAACAGGGTTTGATCACCTACCTCGGCCCCCTGGGTCAGGCCATGTACCCGACGTCGTCTGTGCGCACGCTCTACCATCCGCAGATGGCCTACTTCATGAAGTTCTCGATGCACGTGCGCCTGACCAACTGCGTGCGCAAGAACGCTTGGTATGAACTCGACAGCGCCGTCGCCCTCACTCACCTGCTCGGCCCCATCATGAGCGAGTTGGCGACGCAACAACCGGGCTTCATGTTGATGCCCGAACCCTGCGCCACCAGCCTGGACCTCAGCGCCCTGGGTACGCTGGAGGAGGCCCGCGAAGTCACCGAATGTTTCGGTATCGTTTACCGGGAAAACCTTTCCGTCGCCGAACGCGAGCGTTATCAGCCGCAAGTGGCAATGGCGCTGTTTACCTGGGATCAACAAGGTCGCAGTGTCTGCCGCCCACAGGTACAGCGCTACGCCGACAACACCGGCTTGACCATTGAGCAAGCCACGCTGAACTGGCTCGATGCCTATGCCGGTCAGATGCTCGGCGGTGTGCTGTATTGCCTATTCCGTCAGGGCGTGGCGCTGGAGCCGCATTTGCAGAACACGGTCATCGGCTTCGCTGAAAACGGCCTGCCCAGTCAGGTCTGGATTCGCGATCTGGAAGGTACCAAGCTGGTCCCTGAAATCTGGCCCGCTGAACGCCTGAGTGCGCTGGATGAACGCACCCGCAGCTCGGTGTACTACAGCGCGCAAAAGGCCTGGCAACGAGTGGGCTACTGCGCACTGGTGAACAATCTCGGCGAAGCGATCTTCCATCTGGCCAACGGCAGCGGCATGCTGGAACAACAATTGTGGGACCGAATCGGCGACCTGCTGCACGCGCAATCCACGCGTCTGGGCCATCCGACAGAACTGCGTGAGTTGTGCGCCGGCGCGCCCTTCCCAAGCAAGGAAAATTTCATGACGCGCCTGATGATGCGCGCCGACCGCGAGGCCGATTACACGTTACTGCCCAGCCCGCTGACGATGACTGAAAAGAGGAAACACGCATGAGCCTTCCTGCCTCCGTCACCCAACGCATCGAGCAGCTCAAGACTGAACACGACGCGCCATTGTGCGCCT
Source organism: Pseudomonas sp. LBUM1669 (assembly GCF_059695705.1). Lineage (NCBI taxonomy): Bacteria > Pseudomonadati > Pseudomonadota > Gammaproteobacteria > Pseudomonadales > Pseudomonadaceae > Pseudomonas > Pseudomonas sp. LBUM1669. The sequence continues at coordinate 352,028 of NZ_CP166785.1, forward strand.
ACGTCTACGACCTGCCTGCCCTTGAACGGCACGTAAAGGCAATGCGTCAGGTACTGCCCGAAAACTGCGAATTGTTCTACGCCGCCAAGGCCAACCCGGAAGCCCTGGTGCTGAAAACCCTGGCGCCGTGGGTAGACGGATTCGAGGCGGCCTCCGGCGGCGAGCTGACGTGGCTGCATGAACAGTGCCCCGACCAGCCGCTGATCTTTGGTGGCCCTGGCAAACTCGATCGCGAACTGGATATCGCCCTGCAGTACCGGATTTCGGCGTTTCACGTGGAGAGCGTGACCGAACTGCGCAGTCTGGCGCGCATCGCCCGCGAACGCGGTGTGCGGGCTCCGGTGATGCTGCGGCTGAATCTGAAGCTGGCCCAGACACCGCAGAGCCGATTGGTCATGGGTGGCAAACCCACGCCGTTCGGTCTGGATGAAGAAGGCCTTGCAAGCGCCCTGCAATTGCTGCGCGAAGAGCCGTCCCTAGAGCTCAAGGGACTGCATTTTCATCTGTTGTCGCACCAGCTGGATGTCGACGCGCACCTTGAATTGATTCGCAGCTACTTCCTGACCTTCCGCCAGCTGTGCGCCGACCACGACCTGCAACTGCCGCTACTGAATGTCGGCGGAGGGATGGGCATCAACTATCAGGACGCGGCCAGGTCATTCGACTGGCCACGGTTTTGTCAGGGCCTGCAGGGGTTGATCAATGAATACGACATGGGCGCGACCCGCATACGTTTCGAGATCGGCCGCTTCATCAGCGCTGCCTGTGGTTACTACGTCATGCAGGTGCTGGACATCAAAAGCAGTCACGGCGAGATTTTTGCCATCGGACGTGGCGGTACCCATCACTTTCGCACGCCTGCGGCTCAAGGCCACAATCATCCGTTCACGGTACTACGAGGCTCGCAGCCGGCACAAATCAGTGATCAGTCCGTGACGCTGGTGGGCCAGTTGTGTACACCAAAAGACGTCCTTGCCAGACAACAACCAGTGGCGCAGCTAGCGATTGGTGACCTGCTAGTATTCACTCTCGCGGGCGCCTATGCCTGGAACATCTCGCACCAGAACTTCCTGATGCACGAACCGCCGTTGAAGGTTTTTATCGAGGGCTGATTCCACGCTATTGTCAGCCTCTGTGCTGCCCTTCCCGTATCTGTGGCTGCTTGTCCGATGTGTCCTTCAAACTCTTCGGACCACTACAGTTTGCCTATCCCTTATGTTAAGGGGGGGGGAAACGGTGTCCTGTCTTTCAGAGGGCTCGTCCAGATGGGATGATTGCAGTCCTTCAACCAAGCAAGTTGGAGGGAGCGCTCCTGTCGGCCACCTATTAAGTTGAGACGGTCGTTCCGAGTCGTGCCAATGGCTTGAATCAGAATGATATGTATTTACTTACAAAAGATAATCGTTATCATCTGCGCGATAATTCATACAAAAGGTGTTCATGGTGGCTCGATCGCGCATTTACCCAGTCTCTCTGTCGTTGCTGGGCGTTCTGGTTGTACCTGATTTACAGGCAGAAACGGAGTCTGCTCTAACCCTACCGGCAACCGCTGTGAACAGTGAGTACAGCGAGCAGAGCTACATGTCGACCGAGAGCAGGAGCGCGCTGAAGATCGATGCCCCTCTACGAGATATCCCGCAAACCGTCAACGTAATTCCCCAGAGCGTTATCAAGGATCAGGGGGCTCAGTCGATGGAAGACGTGCTGAAGAATGTCCCCGGTATCGGCCTGTCCAATGGCGATGGCCAGCGCGATCAAGTCACCATCCGTGGTTTCAGCGCCATTGGCGACATGTACGTCGACGGCATTCGTGACGATGCGCTGTACTTCCGTGATCTGTCCAACGTCGAGCGGGTGGAAGTGATCAAGGGGCCGGCCGCAGTACTCTATGGCCGAGGCTCTTCGGGCGGTCTGATCAACAGCATCAGCAAGAAGCCCAACTTCACGCCCAAGCAGGAGGTCGGTGTCAGTGTCGACAGCGAGGGCAAAAAGCGCACTCAGTTCGATGCCGGTTGGGCCGATCAGCAACAGGGCGATAAAGCCTTTCGTGTGACAGGGGCGCTGGAGAACAGCGACACCTTCCGGGATGACGGCTACATCGACCGCAAGGCCATCGCGCCTTCGGCCTACTTCAAGCTCTCCGACGATCTGGAACTGAACCTGGGCGCTACCTATCTGTATGACAAGCGCCTGATCGACTTCGGTATCCCAGCACGAGGCGACCGTCCAGTCGATGTGGACCGCGATAAGCGTTTCGGTTCCGCTGATCCAGATGACGATTACACCCGCAGCGAAGTGTTCTCGTTCACGGCCGGCGTCGATTACAGCATCAATGACGACTTCACCCTGAGCAACACCAGCCGCTACTACCACTACGACCTGGATCGCAACAATACGCTCGCGGACTCCAGTCCAACGCGTTTCGTTACCGCCGCCAACGGCGAATTGCTGGTAAAACTCAACCGCGGCAACGTGCAGCGCAAGGAAGACGGTTGGTTCAACCAGACCGAACTCAAGCAGCGCGCCGTGCTCGCCGGGATGAACCATAACCTGCTCTATGGTGTGGAGCTGGGGCGCCAGGTGAAGGACCAGTCCGTGTTCAGCCAACCCAACGTGGCAAGGGTGCCGGTGTACCGCGATGCTTTGGTCGACGTGCCGTTCCAGGCCAACCGGCAAACCGCCAAGGGCACCAATACTCAGGACACTGCCGGGTTCTACGTGCAGGACCTGATCGAACTGGCGCCGCAGTGGAAAGCTCTGCTGGGAGTGCGTTATGACGTGTTTGACCAGGAATACGCCGATGACCTGACGAACAAGGAACTCTCCCGCACCGACACTACCTGGAGTCCGCGAGTCGGTCTGGTCTACCAGCCTGATCATGTGCAGTCCTATTACGTCTCGGTGAGCCGTTCCTACCAGCCCTCTGCCGAAATGTTCGCTCTGAGCACGACGAACCAGGACCTTGAGCCGGAGGAAACCACCAACTTCGAGATCGGCGGCAAATGGGACCTGCTCGACAATCGCCTGGCGTTGACGGCGGCGCTGTTCCGGCTGGAACGCACCAACATGAAAACCACCGATCCGGCGAACCCGACCAAACTGGTGCTTGCGGGAGAGCAGCGTACTGATGGTCTCGAACTGACCGCCAGTGGGCAGTTGAGCGAAAAATGGCAGGTATATGCCGGTTACGCCTATCTGGATGCCGAGATCACCAAGTCCAACAGCCGTACCAACGGTATCGCCAACGAAGGCCAGACTCCGACCTTGACCCCGCGCCACAGTGCCAATTTGTGGTTGGTACGTTCTTTGACACAGGAGTGGCGTGTAGGCATGGGGGCGAACTATGTCGATGACCGTTACACCGCCTTGGATAACCAAGTGGTCATGCCGGCCTACACCACCGTGGACGCAGCGTTGCTCTACAACCAGCCGAAATGGGACATGGCCCTGCGTCTGCGCAATGTCTTCGACAAGGACTATTACGCTTCGGCGCATGGCTCGGTGGATCTGATCACACCCGGCGCACCACGGACGCTGGAGCTGAGCACCAACTACCGCTTCTGAGTACGGACCTGAAGAACAAACGCCCGGCATTGTCGAGCGTTTCCTCACGGCTGGGCCTGTACTCCCAGCCGTGCAGTGGCAGCTTTCAAAAGCCCAACTAATCTTCAATGCGCGGGTTTGAGTGAGAATCTGTCGTGTGAGAGCTTTAACGATACGAGTTTGCTCTTATAGATCAATGGCTTGAGATGAAACGGCAACAGACCCTAGGGGCTGTTCCCGTTTCACATGGGTAACCAGAGGAAGGCACAAGCCATAGCCACCACGCTTTCGTAATTTCTCTTGAGTTTGTCGAAGCGCGATGCGACCGCTCGATAGTGCTTCAGCCGGGCAAAAGCGTTTTCTACCAGGTGCCGGTTGCGGTAAAGCTCTTTATCCAGATCCGCATTGCCTTTCACTGAGTTGCGTTTTCTCGGAATCACGGCTTTGGCACCTTGTTGTTCAACCTGTTCGCGTATGGCCTCACTGTCATAACCTTTGTCCGCAATGATCGTTTCAGCAGTGGGAACCCTGGCAATCAACGCAGACGCCTGTGTGCAGATCGTTGATCTGGCCTCCAGTGATTTCAAACACGACTGGTAGCCCGTAGGCATCTACAGCCAAGTGGATCTTGCTGGTGTTGCCTGCTCGGCTTTTCCCTATGGCCTCATCCTTGCTACTGGCAGCACCTGCACTGTGCTGGTGGGCCTTGGCATAGCTGCCATCGATGAAAACCCATTCCATGTCCGGTTCAGTCACCAGCGCCTGAAAAACCTTGAGCCACTTACCTGACGCGGACCAGGCATTGAAACGCTTGTAGACTTTGCTCCAGCTTCCGAATGCCTCGGGCAAGTCTCTCCAGGGGCATCCTGTGCGCATGCGATACAGCATGCCTTCGACGGTCATCCGTAGATCACGCTTGTTGTAGATGGCCTTGTGCAGCAGAATTTCCCGCAGCTTCGACCAGTGCTCATCACTGAGCAGTAATCGGGGCATTGCAAGCTCGTATTGGTGTTGTGTGAGAGCTATAACGATACGAGCTTGTTCTTATATATCAATGGCTTAGATCGAAACGGGAACAACCCCTAGGGTGTCTGCTGTCGATTGATGATGGGCAGAGGGCGGGAAAGAAACTGTTCATCCAAGCCCCGAATGTAAGCGTTATAAGCCCAGCGTACAAACTGCTCGAGCAATCGATCATTCTCCATCCGCAGACGTTGATTCTCCGCTTCCAAACGAGCAATTCGCTCGTTTGCAACTTGTAATTCAGGACTGCTGGCCTTCTTCACTCCTACTGTGGTTGAGAGTGTTTGCTTACGCAGTATGAACGCACGCCGAATCCGCTCATGTTTATGCAGAGTCTGGCGCGTGTAGGTTCCTCGTAAACGGCGAGCGACGCTTAAGATCAGCAGGTCCCACGTCAGTTTTCCAGACCAACCATCCAGGATCGACACGATCTGCTCTATAGCATCTGGGGTTAGATTTCTCGAACGAGACATTACAGGTCCTCAGCCTCTATGCATGGCACATCTGGATCTTCAGTGTCTGGTCCCGGCAAATTACGCTTGTTCAATATTTTATGGTGGGTCAGCAACTGTTCCAGCCTTGACGCTGGGACGATCCCACGCGGCTGGATAATTGCATTTGCGGCAACGGAAGAGTCCTCAAAAATGGCACACAGTTCATCCAGTCGTTTAAGGGTCAGTGTCTGGTGCTCGACCCAACGGTTGGCACCAAACTCCTCCTCGCCCAGCGCTTCTAACGCTTTTGCGAGGAGGGCCTGGGTTTCCTGACGATACTGGCGTATAGCCTGCTCTCGAACCACATCACCTTTGATGCATACATGCTCATCACAATTGGGGCAATCTCGATGGAGTTGGCAAGGCAACATGGAAAAATCGTGCAGGCAATACCTCAAATCCGTTGTATGGGCGGTCATGATCTTCAGCGTCGCAAACTGATCCCGCGAGATCAAACTACTTGGAGGGATACCTGCCACATGACCTGCCGACTTTTCCGGGTCACCCAAAGCGGACCTCGCGAGCGCCAACACATCCCTATCGGACTGATGGTCATAGCACTTGTTTTGTCCGAGTTTGGCGCGACCGCTCCATTTGGCGATGTCGAGTTGCGATAATCCGCCCATCTGTGCCACGGTATTTAAAAAATGGCGAAATTGATGCGTCGTGATATTCATTGGACTGCCATCTAACTCACGATAACCGAACCGTTCGAAAATATTGAGAAAAGTTCGAGTACTACCTAGTTGCTTCTGAGTATAAGCGGTGTCTGGCAAGACGATTACCCCACGGTACGTTCCCCACAGCTCGGTTAGCTCATTCAGCCGTGTCAAGCAAAGCGCTTCACTGTACTTCAGGTTGTTCTTCTGATCTGCCAGCGGGAAGTTAGCTGGCAGCATCGAAAGGATTACTCGCTCAACGTCCGCGAACAAAAACCTCGGAGCATGTCTCTGCTGTGGGTCATATGGAATATGTTCAAAAATCCCCTGCTTTCTGCACCACCCCGCCCCTTGCGCGGTTTGATTGCCATTGGGGGGTGGGGCGAGAAAAACAATCGCGCCCACCTGTTCTGAACTAATTAACGACCGCCCCCGTAACGCCTCCAGCTCCGTTGGCAAATACATCGCATCAGGGTGCTGCTCATACCACCGTGCCACTTCCCGCGCTGGCGTGGAAATGGACCTGAGCTTACTCACCGCCTCGCGGGCAACACTGGCCGTGGATTGCACCACCCATTTGACTTGTGCCTTACCACCCTTTGAAGGCCGCCAGCGCAATCCATACAGTTGTTGATTTGCTTTTGGATCGAACTCCTCGACTTCACACTGGTTTGAAATGGACATCACCTCATTAATGCGGCTCGGCGCCGACGCAAGCAACGCACAGACACTGGAGGTAAAAATATCGCCTGGCTTCTCGGCGGTTCTGAAAATTTCGGCAATCGCTTCTAACGAAGCTGACGAGGGCAGACGGGCCCGGCGCGACGCATCAAACTCTGGGCCAACACTGCGCACAAAGTTCGCTGGTGCCCGAAGTGGATTTTGCCATTGAAGAGGCAGCGTACAGAGTTGATGCTCCACCAGGAACTGCGAAATGCGTTTGAGTTCTGCCCCGGCAAAAAATGCGGCAGAGGCTTGGTAGCGTTCGTTTAGTATCGCGCACGCACGATTAAAATGCGCCAGACTTGCCTTAATAGGTGTGACACAACTCTCCGTTTCTTCCAGAGCTACAGCGAGGGAGCGGAGCGCGGCCAATCGTGAACTGACGGTTGTATACGCGCACAACGAATAATCATAACGGCAGTAGGCTTTGGCAAAGTCTTTGTAAGGCTGAGGCAAGCAACAGGAATCCTTTTGCCCTCGTCCACTGGGGAATCCATGAAATCGCATGCTTGAACAAGAATTACGTCGTTTCAATCGAACAAAATTGGTGACATCCCAACTGTCCGCATCAAAGACCAACTCACTGCCAAAAGCCGTCAGAGACTCTCTGGCGAGGGTAACGAAGTCCCTGAGATTGTCCTCAGCCGCCTGCTCTGCTCGGGGCTTAAACAGGATTACCCTATCGTCCATGAGCCTGCTCCTTTCTGCTGCGACATAATTGGACCACTTCTGCCACTGCGAGCAGCGTTCGATCGTTGATCGCCGCGATACGACCGTCCGGATAGCGTTTAGCATCCGCTAGCAAGAAATCCAGGACCGCCTCATGCGGCCCGTCCAACCAAGGTTGAAAACACTGACAGGTGTAACAGGCCACGGGGGCAAATAATCCGCAGAAACTGAAGCTGCCACATGACCCCATTGGCCGTGCGCTTTGATCGATACGCAAATCGATAATTCGGCTGGAGCGGTCTGCTCCACGAACGGCATTGTCCTCATGAGCTATCAGTTGACCTTTAAAAGCTTGAGCCAGAGGCGCCATGTACAGCGCAGTCGCCTTTTCAATCCGCATCGCAAGCTCTGGTGTCGCAGCTACTTGACAGCCGCAGAGTCAGTTCGCGAATGATCAAGCAAGTCCGCAATGACCAAAACCCCGTGCCCTTCACGCGCAAGATTCGTCCCTAACGTACGCCGAAAGCGCAAGGCACAGATGTTAACTATTTCCCCCGTGCGCTCAGAGCGGACGGATAGCTTGTCCAACGCGGTCACCAACAATTTCCGTAAATTCTCGCTGGTACGGTGGTATCTGGCCCATCCTGGCCCGTCCGCCAAATACTGTGACTGCCGGGGTAAAGGAAACAGGGGCGCCTGCTGGGGGTCTGGAAACGCTCCAATAAAGCGCTCACTGACGCGTCGGGCATAATCAAACAACGGTCGACCAATTTGATTCACCAGCGCTCGCGGCTTGAGTTCCTGGCGGAGCAATGCGTTTTGTTGCTTCGCACGCGGAACAAGCAAAAGAAAAGACTCTGTTCCATCCGCAGCCACCGAGCGCACAACATCACAAACCTTTAAGGCTGCCAACTGAACAGGGCGGGAACCCAACGCAATAAACAACCATGCCAGCAGGTATATGTCCTCACTCAAACGCCCTGCGCCGTAAGCTTCATTCAGGGCATCTTGAATACCCACTTGCTCAATTGGAGTAAATGGACCCAACTCGGGATCCCACGTCAATACAGCGATTCCGGTTTCTCGCTTCCGGAGCTTTTTCCTGTCCAGGACGTACACCACATCATCCTGAATACCCCGCAAGCTCATGGCATGCCATCGGCGTAAAAACGCAAAGAGATCGCGTGTTTGAAAGTCATTGGCATCGCAATGTATCAATACGTCATTTCCGCAGATAGTTTCCAACGGTTCAACGCGCCCCTCTTGCAATCGCAAGGCAAATGCTTTTAAAGCCGCAAAGCGACCCATCACAGTACTTGGCGCCCTATTTTCAACGAACCAAATCAACGTAAGATGGAATGAAGCCATGAGCACAGCAGAAAAATGTAGCCCAGAAAAACCCATGTAAACCGAATACACACCGTCCCGGTACGACCAAGCAGGCCGGTTAGGATCAAACGCGATACCGCTTTTGCTACGAATTACCGACGGAAGTGAAGGACAGAAATCAATTCCATCGATTACGAAGTTTTTCCCTGGTTTTTTAATCATCGGAAGGAGCCTCCACACGCAATTGTTTTTGCATTTGCAAGGACACAGCGGTGGCTTTTTTCTTGATATGACGCTGGTTATACACAATCGCCATTCCGGATGTTTCGGACCACCCCATCAATCGTGACCGCAGTTTTTGCTCCATGGTCGGCGACACATCACTTCTATCAACCGCTTCCGAAAAAATATCGTTCCAGGTATGGCGAAGGAGATGAGGGCAGATGTTTTCTGGTAGTTCCGGACAGTGTTGCCGTAAAGTGATAAATACTTTATTTAGCGCCGCAAGACTCAGTGGTTTTCCTGAGCCACCGGCTACCCAAAGATATTCATGCTTACGCGAGCCTGTAACATTTCGACGAATGGACATTACATACGCTCGCGTGAGCGCTACCAACTCTGCGTCGAGCGCTAATAATCGACCGCTTGTTTTGGCATTCGGCTGTCTCAACCGTGGATCCGCCGGATCGTCTGCCCTCCTGGCAATTAAAACTTCATTGGTCTGAAAGTTAATATCCGAGATTTTGACACCAAGCAACTCACCTCTCCTGACTCCCAAGGACAATAGCCAGCGAATCATTAAGTAGTTTCGCTGCCGAACAAATTCATGAGACCACGGATTATGCTCAAACTCTGGAGCAACCACCTGTTGCAGTAGCGATACCATTTGTTCAGTTAGGCCCTCGCGAGGCGTAACATTGGATAAGCGCTGCACTGAAGGAATGCGAGCCTTTATGGCTGTAGAAACCAGTTCACGGAGTTTTTCCACCCCTGAAAAATGTGGGTTTCCTGCGCCTGTTTTTAGTAAGTGGTCGGTCGCAATCCAGTCAAGGTAACGGGCAATGTATAAAAGCCGTATAGCAATAGTACCAGGATGAATTTTTGGCGTACTAAAGCCACTGGTAGACCATGGCGATACAAACTTTCCATTTCCAATTTTTTTTCTGTCGCCCGCTGTAATTGGTAATTTACACGCCCCAACGATAGCTTCTATGTCTCCAACCGTTAAAAACTGGCCGTCGCGCAAACGGGCGGACAAATCTATCTTTAGTTCATCAAAAACAATGAACAGCACCATCAACGACCGAAGCGCCTGTTGGAGTGTGCTCGTCGACAAATTCGCCGTTCGTAACTCTGTCAGTACCCAAAGGTTAGCGCTGTGCACGGGCATGCCGTCTTGCTGAAGGCAAAGCACTGGAAAGCGCTCACCACCGTCGAACCGCACGAGTTTGATTCTGTAAGGGTTCATTGTTTACACACTCCTAAGGTAAACTATAATGAACCCTAGACTACAATCCTACTTTTCGCAAAAAAGTACGCTAATCCTCTGTTTTTATTATATTTCCCTCCTAAATATTTACGTTTTAATAGAAGTCGGCGCTACGTCCTCAGCCCCGCATGGCGAGGCGTGAGGTGTACCTGTGCAGCATTTCCTGTATTGGTGACAGCGTTCGACCGGCGTCGGTCAAATCACTGAGGTTTGCGATCAGATCACGGCGGCGCTGCGCATCACAGGTCCGGTTGATCGGCGAGCCGACGGCAGACGACATCCATCAGATCACACCCTTCGCGAAGCAGCAGGACAAGCACCGACGAGAATTCTTGGATCAATATTGGCCTGCCGAACTCTACTTCCTGATGAACAAGTGCCTCTAGGAACTGAGTCGCGAGCCTGATCCTGTGATCGGCGTTTTCGTGCAAGACGTCAAGCGGCGCCTGGGTGTCAATCAATAACGAAGGGATGCAGCAGTCGATTCCGGTGATAGGCAGATAACGGTTCATTGTCGGACGTTCCTCGCGGCAAATAGCAGTGTCAGACAAAAGCGTCTGAATGTTATCCAAGCAAAGCTGTTCCCGGTTACCCCTGCCACTTCATCGCGTTCGCCAGAGTTTGAAGGAAATGTCCTACGAACCCTTCACAGCATCAATCGACCCTATGCCCGAATCGCGGATGGCCGCCGGTCATTGGCGCGGACACGCCCGGTGCCCTGGCCACCTCCCCTGCTTTCGCTCCAAGCTGCTTCTACAAGCCCTAGTCACCTCAATAGTGAATAGCCTTTGTCCGTTTCAACGTGTGGCATTAGATATACAGCTGATTTTTCGCAATCCATAGTGTATTCATCATTAATTTTCCTTTTAACTATATGAAGCTAAAGTGCAAATGATGATTTCTATGCGGGTATTACCCAATTTTGTCTTGTATCAGCTGATACAGCCGGTACAGAATGGCCCCATTCGTACTTTCACCCGCCGGTGCCGCAC
>NZ_CP166786.1:0-57906 GCF_059695705.1 Pseudomonas sp. LBUM1669
ATGAGCGAGAAAGGACCACAAAAGTACCATCAGCCTGCAAACAGAGGCACTTGGGTACAAACCGAACGTGCCGGGCATGAGGCTTGGGCCGCGCTCTCGGGGAAGCATCCAAAAGCCTCCCAGCTTATGCACGTATTGGTTGCGCACATGGATGAAAAAGCCGCTCTCGTAGCCAGCCATAAGCTTCTTTCTGAGCTTTGCAATGTCTCGATAATGACAATTCGGCGCTCGCTGGCTGTTCTAGTTGAACAGAACTTTATTCAGACCGTGCGGGTCGGTAGCGAACGCGGCGGCGTGCTTGCTTACATCATCAACAGCCGTATTGCGTGGGCTGACTCTCGCGAGAATCTTAAATACGCAGCGTTCAGCGCTCGCGTTTTGGTCACATCCACGGAACAAACAGCACCGTTGGAAGGGCCAGAACTCAAGCAGACACCGCTACTGGCGGCTGGTGAACTCCAGTTGCCGCACGGGCCAGGACTTCCGCCACCGTCCCAGGAATCATTCGATGAAATGCTTCCTGACCTGCCATCGGTCACAGTTGGCGACCAGTCAAAATTAATAGAATCGCGGTAAGGGTTTTCCCCTCGGAAACCAAATGCGGCAAGCCGCAAAAGCGACACCAAAAAGGGGAAGTGTTAAAGTTTCAACACCTCCCCCTCCCCTCTTTACTCGCATTAAATCGCATTAAATCGCGCTATAACGCACTAATTCGCGCTAATTCTCACATCAAGCCTTGTTCTGGTTGTTCGGCCCTTCTTTTGGTGTCCTTACCCGCTTGACGGGCTTAGCAGTCTGCGCGGCATGAGCTTGACCGTCACCCTGCCCTTTCGCTTTTGGCAGTTTCTTGACCGGGGCGCGTGCTTCCACTGGAGTAACGGTTGTCTTGCGCGCTGCTTTAGGTTTGGGATGGCCCGCCTTACGCAGAGCCTTGGCAACGTCGCTGATGCCTTTCCAGATGGCTGCTGCTCTCTCTGGTGTCATTGCGGGTTCATTGGACGTCACGGCGGCCGATAGCTCGCCCAGCCACTTTTCGGCGCTCCTGGCCACAAACGAACGGTGTTCTGACTGCTGCTTATTGCGCCTCGTGGTTAGCCAGTCGTCCAACTCTTTACGTTCTTGAACCGTCAGCTCATCGAGGCCTTCTGTGGGCATCGATGTTATATAGCGCGGGAATGTCGCTACGACCTTCTGGTGGCTGCGCTTCACCGGCGCCGGGTCATACACGGAACGAATGCATTGAAGTTTGCGGCCTTGCTCCCGAATCTGCATAGCGGATAACTCCTTATCTGATGCCCGGATATTAAACTATCCGCATAGGGTGATTATATACTATCCTTGCAAAGATATTAAATCATCCGACTAGAATGTTAATAAACTATCCGATTAACGGATGATAAAACATAACGCTAGTCGGATAATAAATCAGCAGATAGGCGGATATTAAACTATCCGCCTTTCTTTCGATGCCACGAAACAACAGGATAAAAATATATCCGCCTATCGACATTTTTCGCTTGATGTTCTATCGTTTTAAAACGACAATAGCGCCATGATAGAAATTCGACACTACATCGACAACGCGGGCTGCGATCCTTTCGCCGAATGGCGTGAGAAAGTGCGCGACACCAAGGCCAAAATTGCCATTGACCGTCGCATTATGCGCGTCGAGCTGGGCAACTTCGGCGATCACAAGCCTCTGCGCGAAGGTGTATGGGAAATGCGGATCGACACGGGGCCAGGGTATAGGGTCTATTACGCCAAGGCGGGCTTAACGGTTGTGCTGCTTCTGTGCGGCGGTGATAAGCGCAAGCAGGCCGCCGACATAGAGCGAGCGTGCGCTTACTGGCTCGACTGGAAGCGCAGCAATCAACAGGAGGGCGAGCAATGAAAGACAGATCGCACGACGCGGCAATGGCTGACGTGTTCCGCCGTGATCCGGCCTATGCCGTAGAGCTGCTGAATAGCATCCTAGAGGACGGCGATCAGGCCGAACTACTGATTGCGCTGCGCCAGATGACAGACGCCTTTGGCGGCGTCCGGGGTGTGGCCAAGTCGGCAGACCTGAACCCGAACCAGCTCTATCGAACGCTTTCAGCCGAGGGCAATCCCGCTGTCAGCAACCTGAGTGCAATTTTGCGTGCTATGGGGTTGAGGCTAGCCATTCAGCCAATTGCGGTGCATTAAAAATGCGTCAGCGGAGGCGTTAGCCTGGAGCCGGTCAACACGCCTTTTTTTGCCCAAAACAAAAACCCGCCGTAGCGGGTTTTTTGTGTCTGCGATTCGGTGTGAACCTTCATCACTGGGTTTTCTGAGTTGCTTCATATGCCTTGGCACTATCAACCAGTCGTTGGTATTCAGCCTCAGACATTTGGCCTTTGTCGCGCAATTCTTTCAGCGTGCCGCTGCGGTAGTAGCTCCAAATACGTTTAATGCTTGGCTTCATGACGTGTTCCGTGTGCTGGCAGTTGACGCCCGGCGAACCGGGCGTCACTTGTTTAGATTGTAGATTTGAGATATTTGGCGAGGTCATCGGCTTGTGCATGGGTGTTGCAGTCTTCGACCCAAATGTGCAAACCGGCAGCATCCTGCGCATAAACCCCAAAAAAATGCGCTGCACAATCCTCAGCTTCTTCGACGCAACCATCTACTTCGATACATCCACGGATTTGCAGGCTTCCAGTCCATGTAACCGGCAGTTCAAAAGCGCGTTCAAAATTAGTCATTCCCACACCCTCACTGGTTCGTTTCAATGAGATTGATTTTACGCTATACAGTATAATACGCATAGTTAAATTTACGGTATAGAGTATAAACAAGGAGGCTAGTCGTGTATTGATGTCGGATAAATTAATATCCTATGGGTGGATATTTGTATATCCGATAGGCGGATATTTAATAATCCGCTAAGGCGATGCTTATCTATCCGCTAACAGGATAATAAAATATCCGATTAGCAGATAAAAAAATATCCGCTAAGCGGATATTAAAACATCAGATTGGCGGATAATTAATTATCCGCCATGCTTCTGACCACGCCATTAGTAAGCCGAGCCGGACGCGAGCGCCCCGGCTCACTTCACCAGCACGATAACCAGCGCAGCGACCGCTACGACCGCCGACAAAATAGCGACGGCCGCAGCCAGGAACGCCCCGTTTTTCGCTGACTGCGCATCCCTACCGCTGGCCACCGCGTCGCGGCTCGCGGCCTGTGCGTTCAATATCTGGCGGCGCAGCTCAACACCCGCTTCATTTACGGCCGCAGTCACGGCTTGCCGGAGTTGATCGCTGACGTAAGTAGAAGCGTCGGTGATGATCTTGGCGGCTGTTTCCTTGGCTTGTTCCACTTGTTGTTGAGTGCTAACGGCTAAAGCGCGTGTCGCATCATCGTAATGCGCCGCCACTAACTCTAAGTAGCGGTCTAAGACCATTTCGCTAACAGTTACTGTGACAAGGATAGGATCATCCTTGCCCAGCAACACATTATGCTGAATGGCGACGTGTTTTCGAATTTCATCGAAGTCAACCATTGGGCGCATTTGAAACCCCCTTTAGAGGACAACTGCGAGTTGTTCAAAAATCGCGTTTTTAACTTTGGTCAGTCGGGATTTTGACATCAATTTGAAGTCGTCAGACTGATTGACTTCATCAAACGTCAATTTGCTATCGAGCATCAATTTAACATCTTCGCCGAAAGTGCTGCCAGTTTGCCGGGCGATACGCACAATGCCGTGAATTCGATGTTTGTTGTTCACGTAAACTTGCATATCCTCGAAGCCTTTGCCGTTGGCTTCAATGTCGCCGAAAAACTCATTAAGCCAAACAATCAATTTGGCATCGCCTGGCATTTGTTCGAGAATTGTCGCCAAACCGCCCAGTGTGTCACGCATGGCCTGACCACCGGTAACTACGGTATGAATAACGACTTGCTTATTGTTCTCGCCGATGATGCTAAAGGCGTCGTTTTCTGCAATGTAGTAGGAGAGTGGGATAAACGATGCCGCGCCGTTATCCACAACAAAGTTCGAGTCTTCTTCAACAATCTGTTCAATCAAACGGTCAAAGTTACGCTCTACAAGTGAGCCGCCGTTCATCAGTTCAAGGCGCTGAGTGCCGAGTGCCTTATAACCGGCAAGAGTGGCGTTCACTGGGTCGGTATCAACGGGGGTAACAGTTTGACCAACACCGCGCAGATATTGAACGAGCAGAACCGAAATAAACGACTTGCCGACGCCACCCTTGCCTTGCAGGGTAAAGTGAACTTGGCGAATTGCTTGGGTCAGAGGATTTTCGATAGTTACAGCATTCATATTTTCTACACTCCGATTAGATAAGGTCATCGCGGTTGTTTCCGCTGCTTGGGTCATGCTGGAAGACTGGTGGTCGCTTGTTGCCTGCTGGCTTGCCGCTGGTGGTTGGGGCAGGGCTTGCCCCTCCTGATCCGCCAATGCTGCCTGTAGAGGCTGCTGGGGTGGTTGGCTGTTGCTTTTTCCCTTGCCCTTTCCTTTGGTGTCCATCGGCTGTTTCCGCCCTTATGTACTTGTTGACGTATCGGTTGAACTGGGAATAGCTCATGCCCAATTCGCTTTCGTATTTCTCGAACACTTTTCGCTGTTGGTGCCCGGCCTTGAACAGTTCTTGGAACGTGTCCAGGCGGGCTAAAAAAGCGATCTTGCCATCACCCCGGCGGGGTGACTCGGCCGTCTCAATCGCCATTTGCCTTTCCTCCTATTGAGCGCCGCGAGCCTTCGCGTTCACTCAGTCTACAGCGTTATGCGATTTAGTGCGACTGAATGCGATTTAACGCGATTTAATGCGATTGGTCAATACGCCTTGTGCGATTTAGCGCGATTTAATGCGAATTTGTGCGACAAGGCCGCACCACCGGGCTTTAGCCCGGCTTAGGCTGGCCCGGTGCCAGCAAATCGCATACAATCGCATGAGCAAAGACGGCAAGATGTGTGTTGTACGGGTACGGGCTTCGCCCTCCCCCTCCCAACACCTTGCCTTACTCGCCTTCGGCTCGACGGAATCTTGCTCTGCGAGGCCCACCGTCGCTGCCGCGACAGAAGCAAAAGCCATATAGAAAGGAGAACGCCATGACCGGCGCCGAGCCACCCAAAGCGAAAGCCCGCCGACGCGGAAAACCCATAGAGGTTTGGGTGAATGAAGAGGAAAAGGCGCAGATCACTGAGCGCGCCACCCAGGCCGGTTTGTCCCGGTCTGGATACCTGCGAGCCGTTGGGATGAACTACCCAATTCGGTCTGTTGTAGACCTGACCGCCGTTGCTGATTTGGCCAAGGTCAATGGCGACCTTGGGCGGGTCGCGGGTCTGCTGAAATTGTGGCTCGCAGAGAAACGCGGTCAGGGTGCCAGGCCGACAGACGTTGAAGCGATGATGAACGACTTCCGAAAACTTCAAGGTGAAGTCCTAGCTATTATGTCGCGGGTAGTTAGATGATCGCCAAGCGCGTACCACGAGATAAGGGAACATCCGACCCGGCCCGATTGGTTCGGTATATGGTCGCGGCTGTTGGTGGCATTGATCCTAATACATGGTCTAGGACTTCTGATTATATATTAGACACTAAAGAAAGTACGATTAAAGGCGAAAAGGTCGCAAGTTATCGAGTAACCAATTGCGGTACTGACGACCCGGCGGCAGCGGCTATATTGATACAAGCCACTCAGGCTGCTAATACCCGGTCAAAAACAGATAAAACCTATCATCTGGTTTATTCGTTTCCGCCGGGTGAACATCCGTCGTTGGAAGTTCTTCATGCCATCGAGGACGAACTATGTTCGTCCATTGGTTATGCGGATCACCATCGAGTTTCGGCGGTCCATAAAGATACTGACCATTTACATGTCCACGTAGCTATTAACAAAGTCCACCCAACGGGCTTGCAAAATATTGAACCGTATTACGATAAGCGTCAGCTTATGAAGGCGTGCGAGCGCCTTGAAATACAATACGGCCTAGAACGCACCAATCATGGATTAACAAAGGACAAAGACAATGACAGAGATGATCGAATCCAGCTCGAACCCGGACAACGACCACATGAGCGTGATTCCCGCTTTAGACGATATTTACGAGAGTCCTACGATTTCAAGATTGGCGATGAGCCGGAGGCCAAAACCCTCAACACTTTGCGAACGCTGTCCGGCTGCCGTATGGCAAGTATTACCAAAGTCGATCCAGTGTTACTGCCGGATACTGCACGTGATGGTTTACACCCCGGAGGAGAAAACCCCACTACAAGCGTGCGACGGCCGGGAGTTCGCGATAGAACAGATGTTGGCCAAGATGGAAAGCCAAGAGGGATAGCGGCTGATATTGAAGCGGAAAGCGGGATTGAAACTCTGACTGGCTATGCAGCTCGCGAGTTGGCTCCAGCGATCCGCAAGGCGACAAGTTGGCAAGAGGTACATGCCGCCGCCGCCGAACACGGCCTACAGGTCAATAAGCGCGGTGCTGGCCTTGTAATCGGTGATCCCGACATTCCGCTCTGGACGAAGGCCAGCAGTTGCGGCCGCGACCTTTCCTTAAAAGCTCTGACTGATCGGCTTGGTCCGTTCGAGGCATCCGAGCAGAAGCAGCAAAGCAGCGATAAAGGCCGCAAAGCATACACAGCCAAACCGCGCCAATCCGCGCCGTCGAGTGCTGCGCTCTTTGCCCAATACCAGCGCGAAAGGCAGGGCAGCATCACAGATCGGCGCGCTGGCTTGGAGCAGATCAAGCGCGATGGCTTGGCGTTCAAGGCGCAGTTGCAAAACTGGCGGAACACTCAACGCATGTTGCTGAAGGTTGCCACAAAAGGCCCAAGTCGCCGCCTGATGCTGGCCACCATAAAGCACCAGGGTGACGCATCGAGAGCTGCGAACAGCAAGGCAATGGCTCAGCGACGGCAAAAGCTTTTCGAGGACACCACAACACCCGCGTGGGCTGACTGGCTTGTGAAACAAGCCGAGAAGGGCAACACCGAGGCTATTGAAGTTATGCGCAGCCAGGAGCAGCGCGAACGCCGATGGCAAGGCGACCTGTTGACCGCCGAGAAGTCCGACAGAGCGAAAGCTGTCGTTCTGGAGCGGTTGAAGCCCAAGGCGCGCAAGGACGGGACGATGGCCTATCACACGGTTGACGGCGGCATGGTTGTTGACCGAACCACCCACGTTCAAGCGCAGAAGGCGACAACCGGTGCGGCTTTGGTAGCGCTCGAACTGGCCTCGAAGCGCTTCGAGGGTCAAGACCTGATCGTTGAAGGCACCACAGAGTTTCGGCAAGAGGTCGCGCAGCTCGCCGGTATGCACGGCCTCAATGTCCGATTTGTCGATCCATTGATGGAGCAGCTGCGACAGGCAACAGCCGAAGCCAAGGCTATGGAAATTGAATGGCAGGCCGAAATCAAAGGGCAAGGGCAGGCACCAAAAGGAAAGGCCAGCGCGGTCAAGCCGTCCGCAATTCAACCAGAAAGACGGACAGAAACCGGCGATATGGAAGCGGCGTGGCAGGCTGAAATCAATCCGCCAAAACGGACACCCAAGGAGCGGACAAAAACAGGGCAGGGCGATCAGCCTAACGCCCCTGTATCTGCTGACTTAGCGGCTGAAAAATGGATCGAAGAAAGGAACAAAAATAGAGACAAAATATCGTCTATAGACTATCATCGGCTATGGGCACCTACGGATGCCGGTAAGGCTACCTATCAAGGTCGCAGGCGCATGGACGATGGCAGCGAAGTGCTGCTGTTGAAGCGTGGCGATGAAATGTTGGTGAAGCCGTCCGGGCCGCGTGTCGTAGCCAAAGCAAGCAAGTTCAAGCTAGGCCAGAGCGTGCAACTGGATGCACGGGGCCGATTCATTGATGGAGCCAAAGGGATCGAACTATGAACTATGAAACTGGCGCAACGTGCCTCGTTGCGGTGGCCGTGGTCATTGCAATTTCTGCTGCCTTACGCCGTCGCCGGGAGGCGCAAGAGCGCCGCACTATTTGGCAGGTGTTTAATGCCCTTACGCCGCTTGCCGATTCGGTCGACAAGTGGACGCCTGAGCAGCGCGAAGCCGTTCGGCGCACCGTTCAAGTTGATGGCTTGCCCAGGTTCCCGACATCCCAGCAAGACCGCGAAAAATACAGCCCACAACTGCGGTTGATGGAGTGGGATGCACGCAATGAATTCCTAAAAACATGTGTCGGCCATCCGGCTTTTACGACGCCGTGCCTAGCGAATTTTGACCAAAAGGATCAAAAACAGTGAGCGAAAAAAAGGACAAAAACTCATCCGCTGGCAAGCTACGGCTTATTGGCGGGCTTTATCTGGTGTTGTTTGTCACCGGCATAAACAGCGTTTGCACCCAAGTCGTGGCCTCACGGCTTGGCTACCATCCGGCACTTGGAAAGCCTCTGTTCGGTCAGCTTTACGGGCCGTTCGACTGGTGGCGTTGGATGCTTCGTTTCTACGATTCGGCCCCCACGACCTACAACTATGCGTTTGTCATTTTCGCTGTCGGTGTGATGGTGGCGATGTTGGCTTACGTGCTTGTCATCGGTTTAAAGTCACGCAGCTCGCGACAACACGATGACATTCACGGCACGGCGCATTTTGCATCGATGGACGAGCTGAAACAGACAGGCCTTTTACCGCCCGAGGGTCAGCCCGGTGCAGGCGTCTATTGTGGCGCATTTGACGACGAGGAAAACGAACGAACCGTCTACTTGCGTCACGATGGACCTGAGCATGTCCTGGCACTTGCACCGACCCGAGCCGGCAAGGGTGTCAGTCTGGTTACGCCGACGTGCCTTAGCTGGCCTGCCAGCCTGTTTGTGCTGGATCGAAAAGGCGAGGTGTACGCCATGACCGCCGGGTGGCGGCAAAAGGCTGGAAACGTGGTTTTGCGCTACGACCCTGCGCAGCCGGGCAAAGGCTGTTCATGGAACCCTATTGGCGAAATTCGTTTTCAAACCCGATTCCAAGTCAGCGACGCGCAGCAACTGGCACTGATGGTTGTAGACAGCGACGGCAAAGGCATCGAGAGCAACCACTTTCGTTCGGCCGCGTTCGAGCTTCTGGTAGGTCTGATCCTTCACGCGCTGTACAAAGGGGTTAACGTCGATCTTGGCATTTTGCGCACGCCATGCCTGCAAGACTGCGCACATATGCTGACAGGTGTTGGTGACTTCGCAGCCCCTGACACTGACAACGACCTTGATATGAACGAGGAAGGCGACCCCAAAGCGCTTTCAGGCTTATTCGAGGAAATGCGCGACGTTCGTTTTGACACCACCGATCCGGCCGACCGCGAATCGCGCCTTGTCATCATCGGCGTGGGCCGTCGAATGTTGGGCACCCCGGCTCGTGAGTTGGGCAGCATCATTTCCACCGCGAACAACGCACTGTCGCTCTATCGCGATCCCATCGTGGGAGAAAATACCTCACGGAGTGACTTCAAGATCGCTGACTTGATGGATCACGACCGGCCGGTGTCGCTGTATTTCATCACAAGCCAGCGCAACACCGACCGTTTGCGGCCTCTAGCGCGCCTGTTAATCACGCAAATCGTGTTGAGCTTGGCCGATGAAATGGAGTACGACCAAGGCCGCGCCAAAACTGCGCACAAGCACCGGCTGTTGCTCATGCTCGATGAGTTCCCATCGCTGGGCAAAATCGAAGTTTTTGAAACCGCACTGGCTCAAATCGCCGGTTACGGTATTAAGGCCTACATCATCACGCAGGACGTGCAACAGCTCTATAAGGCATACACCAACTACGAGAGCATCATTTCCAACTGCCATATCCGCGTCGCGTTTGCGCCGAACAACTACAACACGGCCGAGTGGATGAGCAAGATGACGGGCCAAACCACCGTCGTGTCAGAGAATGTTTCTACGTCCGGTAAACGGTTCGGATTGATGTTGGAGCAGGTGACGCGCAGCTACCAGCAGACCCAACGGGCATTGATGACCCCTGATGAAATCATGCGTCTGCCCGGACCAACCAAAATCACCGTGAAGCAGGACGACGGGACGACAAAAGACCTCATCACCGAAGCGGGTGAAATGCTAATTTTCGTCGCCGGTCAGCCAGTCATCAAAGGCCGCCAGATTCTGTACTTCAAGGACCCGGTATTTTCAAAGCGTTCGCTGATTCCCCCGCCACCTACCGACGTGGTTCGCGTTGACAGTGCGAGCATCACCCCGGCCGCGAAGCCTGGAACACCCGCAAGCGGGGGCTTTGTCGTCCAATGACTGGCCGCCGCTTCGGAATCGCCGCAATCAGCGTGGCCATCGCTTTGGGTGCCGCTTTTACCATCGGCCATGCCGCTGGTTTGCGGCTGAACCTGACCGACTCCGCTCCGCATGGCCTTTGGCTTGTGCAGGCCGCTGACGTGGCCAGCATCAAGCGCGGCGCGCTGGTCGAAGTCTGCCCCCCGGCCTCGCCGGTTGTCAGCGTCATGGTGCAGCGCGGCTACCTGTCGCCGGGTGACTGCGCAGGCTTGGCCGTGACAGCGCTTCTCAAGCCCGTGTCGGCCGTCCCCGGCGACACCATCCGCTTACAGCATGGCCAGCTTGCGACGGTCAACGGTGTGGCATTGCCGAACACCGTGGCCATGCCCGCGATTCCGGCGTGGCCAGATGGAACCTACACCGTCGAGCAAGGCCAAGCGTGGCTGTTTTCGAGCTACAGCGCTGGCAGCTTTGACAGCCGTTATTTCGGCCCGGTGGAGCTGGCCACCGTGCGCGGCATCGCCACCCCTATTGCTGTTCACGGCGATCCGGCGGCCATCACCACAGGAGTGAACCACCAATGATCGGCCTTGAAATGATGGCTGCCTGTGCGCCCAACGTCGCACCCGCCACCCTGGAACGCATCATCGCCGTCGAGAGTGCAGGGCAGCCGCTGGCCGTCAATGCCAACGTCAAGTGGGTGAACGCCAAGGATAAAGACGGCAACCCCGTAATGGTCGTTACAGCGGACGGCAAAACAAAGCCTGAGCGCAAGAAAGTGACGTTCAAGAGCCCTATCGCAATCAAGACCGTGCAGGACGCGGTGACAGTCGCGTACATGGCCATAGAGGCGGGGCACTCGGTCGATTTGAGTTACATGCAAGTCAACAGCAAGAACCTCAATGCGCTGGGTTACAGCGTGGAGGACATGTTTGATCCGTGCAAAAACCTTGCAGCCGGTGCGCGTGTCTTGACCGCGTTTTATGCCTCGGCACTGCCGAAATACAAAACCGAGCAAGCCGCGTTGAAGGCCGCATTGTCGGCCTACAACACGGGCGACTTTGAGAAAGGATTCACCAACGGCTATCTGGCCCGGTACGGGGTCAATGGCCAAACCACAGCGCTGGTCAGTGTGCCCGCGTTCAATCCTTACGCAGCAGATACCGCCGTGTCATTCAAACAACCACCGAAAAAGGAAGAAGCCATGAGCAGCACCAAAGGGGAAGAGGCACCAGCTTTGGCCCAGCGCGTCGATCCGGTCGTTAGCAAGTCTCAGGACGATGCACAGACGCCGGGCGTACAGGTCGAGCATACGGCCGATCAGGCCGAGGAAAACGGCGCGTTCAAGGAAACGGCAATGAGCGAGGCCGATGCTTGGGAATCGAACGCCGATATTGCGGCCGACGACGAGGGAACCGCGATCCAGTTTTCCCGCAAGGTAGTGCGTCAGACCGTCGAACTCGACACGTCCGACATTGCGAAAATGGAGCCGGACGCCGCTCAAGCAATCATCGCTAATGCGACGATCAAAATCCCGATGAAGGGAGGCGAATAACAATGAAACAAGAATACGCCGAACAAGTCGCGGCGAAGATCATCGAGCAGTTACAGCAGGGCACCGCACCGTGGCAAAAGCCGTGGCAGCCGGGTGAACTGCGCTTGCCCTACAACCCCACCACCGGGAAAGAATACCGGGGCATGAACACACTATGGCTGCACATGCAGGGCCACAGTGACCCGCGTTGGATGACCTACAACCAAGCGGCAGGGGAAGACGCCCAGGTGCGCAAAGGAGAGAAGGGCACCCAAATCGTCTATTGGAAGTTCAGCGACGAGAAGAAGCTAACCGACGAACAGGGTAAGCCGGTGATTGACCCGGAAACCGGAAAGCAGAAGACGATTAACGTCCAGCTTGAGCGGCCACGGTCCTTCACCGCCGTTGTGTTCAATGCTTCGCAGATCGACGGCTTGCCGCCGCTCGAAGCGCGGGCCGTTGGCCCCGAGCCAGAGCGGCATGCACTGGCAGAAAAGATCCTGACCAACTCCGGCGCGACGATCCATCACGTAGCAGGCGACAGTGCTTTCTACAGCCCCGGCCGGGACAGCATCACCCTGCCAGAGCGTAAGCAGTTCCCTACACCCGACAATTACTATGCGACCGCGTTGCATGAAGTTGGCCACTGGACCGGGCACCCGTCGCGCCTTGATCGCGACTTGTCGCACCCGTTCGGCTCAGAAGGTTATGCCCGCGAAGAACTGCGCGCCGAAATCGCTTCGCTGATGATCGGCGAACGCCTCGACATTGGCCATGACCCAGGCCAACACGCGGCCTATGTCGGTTCGTGGATCAAGAAGCTACAGGAAGACCCGAAAGAGATTTTCCGGGCCGCCGCTGACGCTGAGCGGATCAGTGCTTTCGTGATGGGCTTCGAGCATGAGCAGAGCCAAGAGCAGGCCGCCGAGCGTCAGCCGGTGCCGGAGATAACCCCGGAACTGGCCGCCGAACTGCAAGAGCTGCACGAAAACGCGGTTGAAGGTTACTCGCCGCTGGAAAGCTGGCAAATGATGAAAGCCGAGGCCGAGCGTAACGGCTACACCGCGCGCATCGACTACGCACCGGACAGCGAAACCAACGACCTGACCGGGACCTATGCGGTTACATACAGCGACCGCGAAGGCAACCCGACCGGCATTCGTTCCGACCTGTTCACCGATGGGAAGCTCTATACGTCGCTAGATGGCCAGCGCCTTTCGGCCTACATATCGAACGACGATGAGAGTCAGCCTGCCACTCTGCGCGTGGCGATAGACCGCCATGAAGCGGAAAAAAAGCTCGAGCAAAGCGCCCCGGTAGACCATGCGCAGCAGGCCGCGCCGGAGCCGACCGCGTACACCGTCCAGAGCCGCCGCATGGTTCCAGAAGATGCCGCGCAACACGCCGGAGAAAACGCCGTGTTTGTGCATCTGGCCGATGGCCGTCGAGCGTGGGGCTTTGGTGCCGACGACGACGCCGCCGAAAAAAACGCCGTATCTCGCGCCGAGAAAATCGGCCTCGATGCCGAGCGTGCCCCGACCCGTGCCGTGTTGCACGTAGAACCGGAGAAACCTATGCCGTCGCGCACCTATCTGGCGGTGCCCTATGCCGAGAAAAACGAAGCCAAGGCCCAGGGCGCCAAGTGGGATAAAGAGGCAAAAGCATGGTACGCCGAAGCAGGCGTAGACGTGGCCGCGTCCGGCCTTGCCCGCTGGAGCCTCGACAAACCGGGCGTGGTCAAAGAAAAAGAACCCGACACCCCGGAAGTACAGTTTTTGCAAGCGCTCAAGGATGCAGGGCTCGACGTTGCCGCTGCCAAGGACAAGAAAACGCACCCGGTCGATGACGGCAAGATGCACCGTGTACCGACCGTGGGAGAGAAGGGCGGCGGCACCAGTGGCGCCTATGCCTTCCACAAAGACCCAACGTCAGACGGCGGTTCGATCTACGGCGGTTTTATCCAGAACTATAAAACCGGCGAAGTGGTGCATTGGAAGCCCGAAGGCAAAACCGAGCAACTGACCGCCGAACAGCGCGCCGAGCAGGCGACCCAGGCCGCGAAACTGCGTCAGGAACGCGACGACGCACGTTCTGCAGGACATAACGCCACGGCCACCGCTGCACAGGCATTGTGGAAGGAATCCCCGGCCGCCACTGGCGATAACGCCTATTGCAAGGCCAAGGGCATTACCAACCCTGCGGGGCTGCGTGTGGTGCCTTCCAGCGTATCGCCGGAGGCTGCCGCGCTGGGGATCAAGATTGCCAAAACGGCGAAAGAGGCCAAGGAGCTGCGCGAAGCCGATCCGAAAAACCGCGTGTTCAAGGCGGGCGATCTGCTGATTCCAGGCAGCGACGCGGACGGCAAAATGTGGACGCTGCAAAGCGTAAACCCGTACTTCAAAAGCTTTATGAAGGACGGTCGAAAAGCTGGCCTGTTCACAGTAGCGGGTGATTCGACCAAGTTCCTCGACCAGACCAAGGACACCCCTTTGGTGCTTGCCGAAGGCTACGCCACGGGCGACACCGTGTCGCGCCTGATGGGTGGCCAGCCGGTGATCGTGGCATTCGACAGCGGCAACCTTGATGCCGTCGCCGGTCAGTTGCGCGAGCGCAACCCCGGCCGACCGTTGCTGTTTGCTTCCGACAACGACCATAACGCACCTAAGACGCTGGATGCCAACGGCAAGCCCAAGGTCAATGTCGGGCTTGTGAAGGCTCAAGAAGCCGCCGTGAAGCATGGCGGTGGCGTCATCGTTCCCAAGTTCAAAGATGGCGACAAGGGGTCGGACTGGAACGACCTCGCCACGGCGAACGGCGACGAGGCGGCCCGCCGGATGTTCGGCGAAGAAATGGCCGTGGCCAAGCGTGACGCGGCCGTCACCGCCGAGCGCCTAACCACCCTGGCGCGCACACGCGACATGGAGGCCCGTAACGACCCTACCACCAGCGCAGACGATGCCACGGTGGCCACCGAGCGAGGCCACGCGGCCGAGGTGCTGGCCAGCGCGCAATCGCAGCTTGGCGAAGTGCGCAGCATGGCCGCCGATGGTGTCACCGGCAAAGGCAAGGGCACGGGCTCAGCAGCAGCCGTTAAGGCTGGCATCAGTCGCAAGACCGAGGCCATGCACGACAAGGCCAGCGATGAGCGGGAGCATGTTTTGAACCATGCAGCACAAGGCGCCGATGGTGCTGCTGTGTCGTGGAAAAAACTTCCAGAACCCGCCAAAAAAGCCTTGATCGAGGCCGTTGAGGCAGGCCGCGAAGTGAGCTTGCCAAAAGATGCCCCGGCCAAGCTCAAACAGATGGCAGGCCATGAGCCGACGCCCAAAACCCGCAACCGCGGAATGGGCGCAGAACTTTAAATGTATGCCAGCGGCCGGGCTGACCGGCCGCACCTTTTCGACTTTAGGAAGCACCCGAAATGACCACATTGGTAATCGTTGAATCACCGACAAAAGCCAAAAAAATCGCGCCGATGCTGGGAGACAGTTACGTCGTCAAAGCCAGCGTTGGCCACGTCCGTGACCTACCGCAAAAAGAGCTTGGCATGATGCCGCCAAGCTACCAGCTTCAATACGAGCCGACTGAGCGCGGCGCGAAAATTCTTAGCCAGCTCGCTGCTGCTGTGCGCAGCGCTGATGATGTCATTCTCGCGACTGACCCGGATCGGGAAGGGGAGGCGATAGCCTGGCACCTGGCCGACGCCTTGAACCTGTCGAACCCTAAGCGCGTGGTCTACAACTCGATCACCAAGGAAAAGATACAAGCCGCCTTTGCCGCGCCGCGTGCCATTGATATGCCCCGTGTACACGCTCAGGAGGCGCGCCGCGCCCTTGATCGCATGATTGGCTATCGCGTCAGCCCGGCGCTGTCTGACCACGCCGGGGAAGCGCTGGGAGCCGGTCGTGTGCAGTCCCCGGCCGTGCGCCTGATCGTTGACCTCGAACGCGCCATTGCCGCCTTTAAAAGCACTGCCCACTTTGGTGTCGAACTGCTTTTCAAGAACGACGACGCCACCAGCTGGAAAGCGCAGTGGGACGTTAAACCGCACTTGGCCGAGGGGGCGAAATACCTACTCGATTCAGAGTTGGCCAAACGCGTGTCGAATGTGCGCAAAGTCACTGTGACCGAGTACGAAGACAACGAGAAGGGCAAGGCACCTGATTCGCCATTCACCACCTCGGACTTGCAACAGGCGGCAGGTAAACGGCTTAAATTCAAGCCCAAGAAAACGATGGATTTGGCCCAGCGTCTTTTTGAACAAGGCGCAATCACTTATCACCGCACCGACTCCCCGAACATGGACGCCGAGGGAGCCGCAGACATCGCCGCCTATGCGGAAAGCGCGGGCTTGAAGCTGGCCGACAAACCTCGGACGTGGAAAGCCAAAGAAGGGGCGCAGGAAGGCCACGAAGCCATCCGACCGTCGCACGTTGCCGACCTTGAAATGGGGGAAACGGACGAAGAACGGGCGTTGTATAAACTCATCTGGCAACGCGCCGTGGCTTCGCAGTTGGCCGATGCGATGTATGCCGTGCGCACTGTCAGGATGACCGCAGACGCCGAAGGCACGCCAGTTGCGTTTAAAGCCACCGGCCGCACCCTACTTTCGCCGGGCTGGCAGGCTGTCTATGCCGCCGACGTGGCCGACGAAGACGACGAGAAAGACGAAACATCCAACAACCCAATTCCTAAGCTGACCCTGGCCGATCCGCTGACCGCTGACAGTGCCAATTTTCTGTCGAAGAAGACCAAACCGCCTGTACGTTACAAACTCGACACGCTGGTTAAGGAAATGGTGCGCTTGGGTATCGGCCGCCCAAGCACCTATGCGGCGATTCTCGACAACATCATGAGCCGGGAATACATCCTTGAAGACAAAAAAGGCTATCTCAGCCCGTCGCCGCGTGGCATCACGGTTTGCGACAGTCTGGTGGGCAAGTTTGCGTTCCTCGAAACCGACTACACCCGTGGGCTTGAGGACGAGCTAGACCAGATCGCCGAGGGCAAAAACCAGTATTTGGCCGTCGTGGCTGGAGCATGGACCGCCCTCGATGTTGAGTTGACCGGCCTTGCAGCCGCAGAACTGGCCGCCGGTCATCCGTGCCCGACCTGCGCCAAGGTGCTGCGCCGTCGCAAGGGGGAAAACTCCTACTTTTGGGCTTGCTCTGATCGCGAATGCGCCCAGCAGACTTTGCCCGATGCGGACGGTAAGCCCGGCGAGCGGAAGGCACCACCACCACCGACAGGCATCGACTGCCCGAAATGCGGCAAGGAACTGGCTCGCCGCCAGGGCATGACCAAACCGAAAAAAATCGGCTGGAAGCCGCAGCCGTATGATTTTTACAGTTGCACCGGCTATCCAAAATGCGAGGCGAAATTCAACACCGGGACAGATGGCAAACCCGTGTTTGAGGACGCCAAGACGGCGTAACCCATCGGCCCCCGGCCTCATGCCAAGACGATTGGACACCAAAAGGGAAGGGCGGGGGCCGAGTCTGATTTTCCGTGAACACCACAGCGGGCCTGCCTGTAAGCTATTCAGGAGGCCCGTTGGCCACTCTCTACAGATCCAGCACGATTCCCGTGCAATCCTGACAGAGAGCCCGTATGACCATCCGCCGCGCTACTTCACTTCGCCCAGGACAACTCAAACACTTGATCCGCGTTGCATCCGTCACCGGCCGTCTTCCAGAACGCGATGTGGCCTTGTTGTGGCTAACCCATACCACAGGCGTTCGCGTCACCGAACTGGCCTTGTTGGAGGTCGCAGACGTGTTGTACCCCAGCGGTGCCATCAAGCCCGAGGTGTACTTGCGAGCGGACATCACAAAGGGTTGTAGACCGCGAAATATCTATCTGACCCATGCCAAATGTTTGGCCGCACTCGATGCGTGGTTTGCGATGCGTCATCGGCGCCGCTGGGGGCTTTCCGGCGCGGATGAGTATCGAGGGTTGCGCCCAGGTTCAAAGCTGGTCATGACGCACAAGGGGCAAGCCTTTGAACTGGCGTTCAAACATCGCCAGTTGGACAGTGGGCCGGAGGTGTACCGGGCCTGTGATGCGCTGCAACAGACAATCACCAGGCTCTACAGGCAGGCCGGTATCAAACATGGTTCGTCCCACAGCGGCAGGCGCTCGCTCGCAGCTAAGGTGCTGGCTGCAACCGGTGATGTTGAGACAGTGCAAACGATCCTTGGCCATGCGTGCCTTGACCACAGCAAGCCGTATCTGACCGTAAATCAAGAAATCATTCGACGGGCTTTCGAGGTGGCTTTATGATGAAACATATTTCGCATGATTTAGGTGGGCTTGTGAGCGTTACAGAAGTGGTTCCAATGACTCCCGATGAGTTTAGGGCTCTCATGGCAACACGGGGTTGGGATGCCTTGATGCTTAGTCAACGCTGGGGAATGTCGAAGCGCAGAGTGCAACAGATCGTTGCCGATACAGACCGGCCGCGCTACTACGACGATGGGTTGCGCGGGCTGCCTGAAATCGTTGTAAGGTGAAATATATTTCTTTACTTGGTATGAAATATATTTCACACTTGCCTCATCGAAACGTCGCCCTATAGGGCTGACAAGTAAAGGGAAAAGATCGCTGCATACCTTCTAGGGGGGATTTATGGCAGGTCAAGAATCAAGCGCGAGTCAGGTTAGAAAGGCCGACCGTGTTGCAGTGCTAGGGTTTTATTTGTTCCTCATGACGCTTGGTTCTTTGTTGGTTCCTTTGATTTTTGAAATCAAAAGCGGCGTTGATCGACCGATTTTTTTCGGCCTTGTTCTGGCCTGCTGGGGAACGAAAATCTTTGAATCCCGTTTGCTGCGTCGAGCGCTAGAAACGGGTGCCAAGCCGACTGCCCAAAGTTGAGGGAAAACGCCCATGACCGACAAAACCACCCAGCAGCAGCGCGACGAGCTGCTGCACCTGTTAGAGAGTTCGTTCCGTGCGCTTGCCACGGCCGAAGACGTGCGCACCTACCGTTTCGATATCGGCTATGTACAAGGCATGCTCGATGCGATGGATATTCTGCGCGTTGCTGACGCGGGGCTGTTCAGTGCTGAAGAGATGCACGAGCTGTTTGAGCGCAAGCGGGTAGTTGGCAACGAGACGGTAAAGCGGATCGAGGGCGAACCGGCCGATGACGAACAGCGCAGTCGAGCAGATGCCATGCCTCTGCAAAATGGGTGTTACTGGTATCTCGGCGTTACAAGACCGTGTTCAAAATGCCCCACTGGGGTCGTGACGATGACGATTCCTAACCAGCTGCGCATCTGCGCTGCTTGCGTAGCAAAAGGTTAGAGGAAAAGTGCGATGAATCATAAGCAGGCTCTTACGGACTATGAGGCGTTACGCGCCATCGCCGTTGGCGATCCTCACGATGCCGGTGAAATCCTCGAACAGATCGGCAACAAAATGCTGAGCCGCCCTACTGCGAAGGAAGCGACAAAGCATCTTTGCCACCTGATCGACTTGTTTTTTGATCGTGGTGGCCCGCTGGGCGAATCACTGCGCGAGATACCAGAAGCTCACGAAATTTTCGTCCGTCACCAGCTCGTTGACGACAATGAAGAAGACGACGATTAATCAAGGAAAATCTGATG
This sequence comes from Pseudomonas sp. LBUM1669, assembly GCF_059695705.1. NCBI lineage: Bacteria > Pseudomonadati > Pseudomonadota > Gammaproteobacteria > Pseudomonadales > Pseudomonadaceae > Pseudomonas > Pseudomonas sp. LBUM1669. Next base: position 19,368 of record NZ_CP166786.1, read on the forward strand.
CACGATATTTTTGAGCCATCAAGCGAGCCTGCCCGCAGTATCTATGGCGCGTTCCAAGCCGAAGCAGCGAAACGTGTTGAGCGTAGCGTCGATGAATGGCAGTACTTGGAACTGGCTGCTGTGTATCGCGAAGCAGTGACTCAAGCTCAAGAACTCGGGCTGCGAGTGCCGACACTGGCGGACATCGTAAACGCTGAGCGCTACGCCAGTGGCTCCATCGACTACGGTGCCAAGTGGGCATATAGGGTCGTCGAGACCATGCGAGAAAGCGCATAGGAAATCATGAACAACATCAAAAACACACTCGCCCAGCTCGACGATGAATTGCTTGCTGAACTGCTGGAAGCTGCCCAGTTTGCGCTCAACGATACGCGCACGGCGAAGCGCGTAGCTGCCGAACTGGATGTACCAGCAGCTCGGGTTAAGGCTCTGGCTTACGTCGCTGTGCAGCTTTCTATGGAGCCGGACGCTGTGCCGGACGTGTCCACCGTGGCCCAGCTCGATGCCTTCCAGGCAGAGCTTGCCGGAGCATAGGAAAAGATTCAGTGAACACAGAAAACACCAAAATACAGGCTGTACCCGTACTAATCGCCGTCGGCCTGTGCGTCGCCATAACCCTAATGGCGGTAACGAATGTGAGGGGACAGGGTGAACCGCTGCGCTACGCGTTTTTGTTGCTGCCAGTCGCCGCCCTTGTTTTCTGGTTGTTTGGCAAGGCTCGTGCTGAAGGGCGGCATACAGTTCTGCTTTACGTACTGTTCATTGTTGGTGTTCTTTCGTTCGGTGCGGCCCTCAATTGGCTGTTATGGAACACCGTTACTGCGCTGATGCAAAGTTAAAGGAATTTCAGTCATGACCACAAACAGCGAGGCGTATTTTGCGCGGCGGCTCTTGGCAACGCTCAAGGAGCATCACCCATCGTTTCCAGTTGAAACGGTGAAGGGGAGCCGGATTGGGGCCGGATCGATGCGTGTGATTCACCTCACGCACAGCGGCGGCAAATTCGCTCAGTTCCCGTTCCCGATGAAGGGCCTGCATGCAGGTGCGGTTAGCGATGCGCTGTACATGTCAGCGTGCAGCATGTTGATGCTCACGCCGGTTCCCGAAGCAACGTAGGAAATGAAGATGACCACATTGGTATTTAAGTCGGTGAGCGTCCCGCTCCCAGCTCTGTTAATCGTCGTATTCGCCGCCGGTATTGCCGCTGGCGTTTGGGTTGGAGTTGGAGCTTTTTTGTATGGCTTCAACAAGGCACAGGATGAAGCCCGGATTGAGCGGGCTGCCGATCCTAGGCCAACAATGGCGGATCTATGCCCACCTCCGCTGCCACCTTCGCAATAGCACGGAAAAGATCATGGCGAGCAAAACGTTGGTGCGATTGGCAAAGGCAGCGGCAAAGGCTCACGCAAAAGCGGCGGCTGCGCAGGCAGCATGGGTTGAAGCGTTTGAGGCAGAGTACGGTCACGACGATATTTCAGACGCGCTTGTGAGTGCCATCGACTACGCGAGCGGGGAAGGTAATCACGGCGAAGACCTCACAGCCGAGTATATCGACGCTCACTCAGCGCCGGGAATGTCCTAACCAACTGTTGCAGGAAAAGTCGCTCAGATTCACCCCAAGCCCCTCCTTCAAACGTGGGGCAGAGGTCGTAGGGAGACGCGGTTATCGAGTCCACGAATTAGCGAGGTTCAAATGGGATTTTTTAGTAAGCAAGCGCACACCCGTACCCTAGAAGGAGTAGTTGAACGCTATGGCTTGGGAGGCATGGATTTTGGTCAGGGCCTTATCGTTCTACGCGGGGACCTACAGGCTTACGTGGTGGTTTTTACCCCTCAGACGATGCATGAGTTGATCCTAACTCAGCCGGGAGACAGGGTTAGGTTTTCAGAAACAGGTGGCTGCTTTGAAAACCTGACAATCAGAGAGTTGGGCATACATCGTTAGGAAATGTAGCTCAGCTGCACCCCAAGCCCCGCCGTCAAACGCGGGGCCAGGTAGAAGGACACCGATATTTACGTCCGCAAAATACGCTAACGAGAGAACAAGGCATGGACAACACAGCAAATACCAAACGCGATAGGTTTCCTTTGCTCGCAGTTATCGCCTTATCTGTGGTGGTAGGCGCGTTGATCGGAGGTTATGTAGCAAAGAATCAGGCTGATGGCTGGGAGAAGGTGGCTAACCGCTGGGAGAAGCAGAACAAGAAATTGTCCGCTATGTATGAGGCGTGCGCTAACCCTGCGGCCAAAGCCAACTGATCACGGAAAAGTAGCCCGCTGTACCCCAAGCCCCGGCTGTAAAAAGCCGGGGCCGAGCCCGTAGAAGGACGTCAATTTTTGCGTCAAAAAAGGAGAAGTTATGAGTTCGTTAGTGTTTTTAGGTCTTGCCATTTCTTTCGCAGGTTTCGGGCTTTTTGCGTGGCGTTCAGTTGTTCGTTGGATTGCGTACCCAATGTTCTTGATGGCGGCGATTGCCTTGTTTTTTTGTTTCCGGCCCTTGTTTGTCGTAGCCACTAACTAAGGCGAGCAAGGCAGCGGGGTTCATCACACTAGAGGCATGACACAACGACTGAACACCAAAAGGGAGGGGCGGAACGGGTGAACTCGGGTTTCCGTGAGCGGTATAAACACCATAGGCCGGGGGGCCCCTCGGCCTTTTTTGTTCCCGATCCGCGCCAATTATATTACGGTATACAGTATATTTATCTGTATTTATTATACGCTTAACCGTATAATAACCTCATTGAAACGAACCACTGAGGACTGAATTATGTTGACTATCAACGATGTGAAACAAGGCGATACCGTTAAACTTCGCTCCACCTTCGGAGGCGGCCCCATTGTCACTGGTGTAGTTTCTGGCGTGTTTGCCGATATTAAAAATGGTTACCCAGGCATCGACTACAAGCTCAACGGTAGCGAGGACGCGGACAGCGAGCGGTGGGCCTATTTGGATCAGGTCGACTATGTAGTGAAAAATAAATGACTCATCCTGCCCCGGTTCGCCGGGGCGGCATTTTCTCATCGGAACACCAATAAAGCCGGGGGGCACCCTCCGGCCTTTTTGTTTGTGTAGATCAGCCAGCGGCCAGCGAGCAGCCATTCAGATACAGGTTTAGCGGACATTTATTTTACGGTTAACCGTAAATAATGCTTTATATTTTATACGCTATACCGTATATTTATCTCATTGAAGCGAACTACTCCCGCTTGCATTGATGAGGAAAACCGTCATGGCCAAACCTGCCCCCGTTCCGTCTGATGCGAAACTCGAAAAAATGAGCCGCGATGAGCTTGTGGATTGTTACATGGAGATGTCCGGGGGCATGGACCCGCTGGAAGATGAGCCCGATATGCCGCTTTCAGAGCTGCTTTCAGGTTGCAAGGGGTACGCCATGATTGTGCGTTGTGGTGGCATCGACAACGCGAAATATTTGCGCTGGGAAGCGCAACAAATTGAGGCTGGAAAACGCGCATGAGCATCTTCAAAAACCTTGCGCTCCCCACGACGCTGAATGATCTGCTACAAGCCCGCGATGACGCCTTGCGCCTCATCGCGGATGCGCGCCGAATCACCAACATGGCCAAGGATTTGTTGGCTCCGCATGGGGCTTATCTGATGCCTCGCGGTGCCGTGTTGCCCGACGATGAAAGGACCGTGCGCCGCGATCTTGATTGCAGCATGTGGCGTCGAGCCTTCGACCTGACGGGCTTCAAGCAGTTGATGGATGCCCAAGCCGTGGCCGAGTTCGAAAAGGGTTTGCACCCCACCCCGCCCGAGTTCACCGAGGCGAATATCCGGGCCACCTTCATCGACTTGCGGATTCGTGCGGGGGATATGTTTCGGCGTGGCGTGTTCAACGTGTTCCGCTACCTGTCGGGCGACTACCGCACTAACGCCAAAGAGCCGTTTCGCATCGGCCGGAAGGTGGTTATGACTTGGATAGTCTGCCCGTCATTCCGGCGCGGCCTGTGTATCCGATCCGGGGCGAATGACAAACTCAATGACATAGACCGGGTATTTCAAACCTTGGACGGTAAGCCGTTTCAGCCGCGAGCCCTGGAATCAGCTATGAATGTCGCCTTCGAGCAGGGCGAGATATTTGAGAGCAGCTACTACCGGGCTAAAGCGTTCAAGAACGGAAACATGCACATAGAGTTCAAGCGCCTTGACCTACTCGACAAGGTGAACGAGCAGATTGCAGAGTTCTACGCCGAAGGCGCTTTGCCGGACGCCCGAGCCGCTTAAAGATCGACCAGCACCACCACAAACCCCGGCCTAAAAAACCGGGGCTAGGTCAGTGAGGGTTGCCCAACGCACCCGTAATACCTATGAGGAATCTATGAAAGCAGTTGTGTTTACGATGTTGACTCTGGCGGCGGCGACGGCCTCGGCTGAAACCATCAATATCACCTCCGAGCTTACTCGGCATGGTGAGATTGTGAGCAACTTTTCAGCGGGTGTGCAGAACGGTAAGCAACAGGATTTTCGCGATGTGTCCGTGGTGGAATACACGGACTCGGCAACTGTACAGGGTGGCGTGGTGAAGCGTCACAAAGCGAAGCTGGAAACCGGTTTTCAAATGTCGCTTTTGCCCCGCGTAAGCAGCACTGGTGACATCATCTATCGGTTAGCCGCCAGTAATACAACGCTTGAAAAGATGGGAAAATCACCAGGAGGCGATGCCGCAATTGATTTGCCTCACACGGTAAGCGACAGCTTTGTCCAATCGCGAATCGTTAAAAGCGGTGAAGCGGCGCAGTTTCCCTTTGGTGCAAATGGCTCCGATGACGGGTACGTGTTGACGGTTACTGCAACACGGCAAAAATAGTTCGTCCTGTAATTGAAGCAAAAAAGGCCGGGGCGATCCCGGCCTTTTTTTGTCGATAAAAATGTGATTAATTTACGGTTTACCGTAAATATCTCTTGTGTGTTTTATGGTTTACCGTAAAATGTATTTTATTGAAGCGAGGCATCTTCGCTAGTAAAAATCCACCATTTCGCGCCTGCGAATTCGACGGAAAACCCGAATGAGTCAGAAAGCATTGCAGCCCCAGGTAGTGAGTTACGCACCTGAACATGCCGCCGTTGGGGTGGATGATCGAGAGCTTGACGAAATTGTTGCGGCCTTTGCTGAAGCCCATGAGCGTATGGGAGCGGCAGAGGAACGCACTCACCACCTGTTCGATTCGCCGCTGGCCTCTGAAGTGGTTCGCCTCAACGACAAAGCGTCGGTTTACCACAAGGCCCATGGTTGGATGACCCCAGCCGAAGCCCGTGAGCGCATCGAGGCGTGGAAGCGACACGCGGCAGCTCAAGGCGACCTCCGAAACAACAGCGATAAAGTCGTGCTGTCGTTTTTCGATAAGTCCGGGGCTTGGTCCCGGCCGTGGGAAGAAGCGGGATACCAAGTCTATCGTTTCGACATCCAAGACAACCCCGAAACGGGTGATGTAAATCTGTTCGGCGCCGGTTTTTTTGGTGAATGGTTTGGTGACTTCGACGGGCTGGATATTTACGCGATTCTAGCCGCCTGCCCATGCACGGATTTTGCCGTGTCCGGTGCCCGTCACTTTGCCGCTAAGGATAGCGACGGACGTACTGTTGCGTCGGTCGAACTGGTTCACCAGACCTTGCGAGCAATCGAGTATTTCAGGCCCGTTATTTGGGCCATTGAAAACCCGGTCGGACGCATCGAAAAGTTGGGTGGATTGCCGCCATGGCGATTGGCGTTCGACCCGAACCATGTCGGTGAAACGTACACCAAGAAAACCCTTCTATGGGGACGGTTCAATGCTGATTTGCCAGTGGCTCCGGCAGAGCCCACAGAGGGTTCAAAGATGCACCGCATGTACGGCGGTAGCAGCCTTGCCACGAAGAACGCCCGTAGCGTGACCCCCGATGGTTTCGCCTATGCCTTCTTCATGGCCAACAATGCCGGTGACCATCCGCAGATTGCTGTTTCTGGAAAGTACGACCGGCTTTGCTCTCGCTTGTTGGGTGAAGCGGTCGCATGTGGTTTGTCGTCTCAAGAAATCGGCTGGCTGATTGATGATGCGTACTACATGGACTTGGACGACCACGGGGCCGAGCAGATTTTGCGGGATGAATTGACCGCTCGCGGTGTCACCCTGGCCAGCTATGCCGACGTAGGCGGACAGTTCGCTATGTGGCTCTAAAAATTACGTTATGCGAAGCTGGCGAGCGGTAGCCCCTTCAGTGGGGGCTAAGCCATTACCGGGCGCGCTAATCGCGCCTGAAATAGTTCGGAGAGTCATTGATGGGTGTTCACGATTTGGTGCCGGGCAGTGTCCCTGACGAGCAATTTGAGCTGCTGTTAGCTGGCACGGATATTAGGGGGCCGAAGGTCCGCGAAGCACTTCGGCAGCACCTTGTAAGCGGTGTGACACCAAAGGAAGCTTGTGAGCAGACAGGTGCGAATCGAGGCCAATTCTCGTTGCGTTTGAAAGGCATCGTCGATGAAAACGCGAGAGTGGTCAGCCTGCTTAAATTTTACGGTTAACCGTAAATAATTCTTTCTGCTTTATACGCTATACCGTACAATACACCTCATTGAATCGAACCAGTGAGGAACATCCGATGGAAAGCTTGCGTGATCGCTACAACATTTATGTTCAGTGTGCGTCCGACCTTGGTTGGCCGGTGAAGTCGTTCGACGAGTGGTTGAACTCCTAACTTCCCCTTGCCCGGCTCGCCGGGCATCCAGCACAAGGAAAAATAAATGACCATTTACACCGTCGAACAACGTCGGGAAGTGCCGCCAAATGAGGGGGTGCATGCTGGGAAAAAAGCGACCTATGTGAAGCTGGCCAGCGGATACGCAGCGTGGGGCTTTGCGGGTGATTGGGATGATGCAGAGCGTCAAGCTGTAGCGGTGGCAAAGTGCCTTGAGCCCCAGGCGGCCAAAGTCATCAGAAACACCGTGAACGGCCTCCTGATGAAAGCGGTTATGAAACAAAAAGGTTGGACAAAACAGGAAGCCGTTCAGCACGTCACAGACTGGCTGACCTCTGGTGCGAAGGTTTCCATTTTGGATTACCTGCAACCCCGTTGATAAGCACCTTGCTGCACCCCAAGCCCCGGCCCAAAAAACCGGGGCCGAGGCCGTGTAAGGGCGACCAAAACCAACGAACATGGCGAGGCAGCTATGGAAACTAGCCGACGCTTTTGGACGACAGGAGAGCTCAATATGCTCAAGTCTCTGTATCCGAATACGCCGATGGATGAGCTTGTGCGTTTACTGAATAGACCGGTTTCGGCGATTCAGGGCAAAGCCAAGGAGTTGCGCGTGAAACGGAGTGCCGAGTTTCTCGCGGGGGAACATAGCGGAAGGGTTCGAGCTGGCAACCAGCGCGGGTTAGCAACGCGCTTTCAGAAGACTTCGAGATAGTGGAAAAGTGAACCCCATGATAAAGATTCTTGCCGCGTCGGTCTTCTTTGTCTCGTTGGTAGCTCATGCCGCGTCAGTGCCGCTTGAGCCTGTCCGCGTACATTTGCTGACTGACAATCCTGATCCCGGCAAAGGAGATCAATTGGCCTTCGAGGGGCCAGCCGGGTGCGTCTTAGCTGGTTCGGTAAATGACGCAAGGTTGGTGGTCATCAACCGCAAGGTCTGCCCAAGTGGGACAACGAGCGTGACTATGGTTGTTCCTCTAGACAGGCTGGCCAGTTTCACCGAGGCGCAGGCGCAGAATAACAATGCGGCTCTTGAATGGCTCACCGAGTCGAGCCGGAACTACTACCTATTCCCGGTGGAAGCGGCAGGTAATGCCGGTATTAATCGGACACCCTGAATTATAGGAATTGTCGCCCAGGAACACCCAAGCCCAGCCCTAAAAACGCTGGGCCGAGGACGTAGAAAATACGGTTTTCACAGCTATCAACGGGATGCCATCGCTATGAACACATTGGAACAAACCATCGTCAATCAGGCGAAAAATCGGCTTGCAGTAGTGTCCGCTTATTACGGCCAAGGTGGAGTCTCCGAGGAAGATGCTCACAGCTTTACCACCGACACGGCGCAGCTCTTGGCACTGCTGGAAATTTGGCATATCTCGGGCAGTGGTTTGAGTGCCGAAGGAATCGCAGCTTTGGAGGCCGTTGAAGCTGATTATGCTGCGCTAGTGCGGTCGAACAGCGACCACGGCAACCACGCAGCGGTCGCGGCTATCGAATTTGCCCTCAAAACCGAAGACGGGATTCAATTTCTTCGCTGCTGGAACGAAGGAAACTTTGAAGCGATCCGCGATGAGTGGCCCGAGGCACCGGAGGAAGTTTTCATCGGGGCTGACACACTGCACAAGCCTTCAACAGTTCTTCCAGTCCTGTAGGAAAAACGATGTTCGAACGTGACGTTGAAGTGAAATTGCCGGTCATCGACGGCCCTTGTAAGGGGCAGCGAATGGCTCGACCAGGGGAGCAGTTCACCTTTGAAGTGGCTAGCGTTACAAGCAAGACGAAGGCTCAGGTCACCTACTGTTTACGCCGCCACCCGCTGCTTGGGCTGGTGTGGGCCATCCCTTCCAACAAAAGCGTTTCAACTCTGCAACGGTAGGAAAAGTAGCAATATTGGTAGAGCGTCCATTGCCCATTTTGCAATAGGTGTCAGGGATACAGTCAGTGGACGCTCTAACCAATACAGCTCTCACCAAGGAAATGCAATTGTGAATAAAGACAAGGATCAAAAAATGGAGCCGATGCCGATGGCATCAAAAACCATGAATTTCAGTTCTTTCACTGTTCTGGTCGTGCCACCGATTGCTCTGATGGGAACGTCTTTGCCGTTGTGGGGCATGGAGTCATCCCCTGTAGTTGACTTAGCGCGGCATGGTTCATTTGTCGTCAGCGTCTTATATGTCGTCGTTCAGATAGTGTTGATTGCGGTTCGTGGTCGGCCATTGTTTGTTAATAAACCCGATAAATAAACCGGATCGTCCGGGTTTTGGCCGCTTCCTCGGAGTCATCCGAAAAACAAATCTGTTGAAGGAAAATCACGCCAAGTGCACCAAAAGCCCCGCCGTCAAAACGTGGGGCCAAGTGCGTAGAAGGACGCCCCGTTGCTGCCGCCCTTTTGTTCGGTGCGGTTTTTGGGTTCGTAGCAGGGAACTGGAAAGCGGACGAGTCGAAGGTGCAGGCAGACTGGAAGGTGCAAGCAGAAAACTGGCAGGCATTCGCCCAGGAACTGAAAAAAACGGCAAGCGAGCAAGCTAAAGAAGATGCCACCTATGCCGCTCGTTGGCAGGCTGCGGCGAACAAGTCGTCAGAAGTTACCGAGCGTTGTTTCGCTTTGTTGGACAAAATTCAGGGGCCTGTGACGGGCACCAACCGGCCGTAGGAAAAGACCGCGACACTACATCTGGTGTCGCCGGCGGCTGCGATCGACACCAGATGTAGTGTTACAGAGGAAAAAGAAATGTGGTTTTTTGCATCTTTTGGTGTACTTGCCGGCTTGCTGGCTGGCTGCGTTGTTGCGATGGTCAGTATTCGACTTCCGCTGTCGTTACAGCGGGAATGGCGCGCAGATGCTCAGCAGTATCTAGATTTACCAGACGCGCCCGATCCGGCCATTAATGCAGCACCAAAATGGGAACTCTTGAAAGGCCCGCGCTTCCTGGCCATCGAATTTATCTGCGCAGCTATAGGCGGTGTGTTGTTCTGGCGTATGGGGTTGTCGCTTGAAGCGGTGGTATTTGCTGTGCTGTTTTGGGCGCTCATCACCGTCGCGGTAATCGATCTTGAGACTATGTACATCCCCGACGTGATTGTGCAGCCCCTCCTATGGGCGGGAATGCTTTTCTATGCGCTCACAGCGCCCGATCAGCTTCAATGGCATGTGTTGGGTGCCGCAGCAGGTTATTGCGCCTTGCGGTGGCTTCCAGTGGGGCAGGGCGATGCCAAACTTTGTGCCGTTGCAGGGGCTTGGGTCGGGCTCGACTCCCTGCTTACGTTCTTCACGATTGGCGCTGTACTTGGCGTGGTGGTCGGACTTGTCTACTACTACCAGCGGGGTAAGTCAGAGCCGTGCCCGTATGGCCCTTCCCTTGTTGCCGGTTTGCTCGCTACAGCGGGTATGCAACTGATGAATCTATAGCCTCAGTGCTGCAAGCAAATAGCCCGCTCGATGCGGGCTTTCTTTTGAGTCTTTCCGACATCTTGCGTAGATCACAGGCGGCGACACGGCATCTAGTGTTTCTGGCGCGCAAAAAAAAACCCGAGTGCGGTAGCACCCAGGTTTAAACAATGTAGGAAGAAACTGAGATAACCGCCTACAGGCCGCCGATTCTACATACTGGCGTGGTGCCACGCTATGGCGTCATAAAAATAATTAGTAAAAGTAGTAAATATATTTGTTTACCCTATTTACAGGTGTTCGGGCTTGCCATATCATAGGGCCATCAGCGACAGAAAGCGCTGAAATCCATAACCCGCACTGAGGTGACACACATGAAAACTTCTAAATCCCTGCTGGCAATCACCATCCTCGGCCTGGCTCTGCTGTCCTCTGTTGGTTGCACTGCTCGCCCTGTTACTGCCTCGCAAGCCTACGCCGCGGCTGATGACCTCGACCCGGCGAACAAGGTTGTTGCGACCGATCCGCGCAACAAAATGGCTGCCCACGGCATTAACTAAGCGAAGACCGGCAAACCCCTAAATTACTGGCTTTCCACTGAACATGGTGAATCGAATGAAAACTGCAAAATCCCTGTTGGCTTGCTCCCTTATCGGTCTGGTGATTCTGTCTTCGGCTGGCTGCTCTAACCGCCCAATCCCGAACTCAACGCTCTATGCCTACGGCGATGAGAAAGACCCGTCGAACAAGACCATCGCGACCGATCCGCGCAACAAGATGGCTGCCAAAGGGCGCTAATGCGCTAAAGTGGCTGAACTGCAAACCCCATCGTAGGATGGGGTTTTTTTATTTGCACGGTGACGTAATGGATAAAAACACGCGAATGACCGCCGATGAATTTCGGCTTGATATTCGACCTCGATTGTTCGGTTTCTCAGAAAAAGTCGTGACTTTGGCTGAGCTTTTTTTTGTCGCTGGGAAAACAATCACAGACGCTGGCAAGCATTGTGGTATGTCCAAGCAATCAGCCGGTCAGAATATCGGCCGTGTGCTGGCTGTACTGAACGATGTGCCGAAGGATTGGGTTTATTACGAGGGGTATATGCCGCCTGCTCTTGCGAAAGAGGTTCGGCAAAAGGTCGATGCTTTACTTCCGAAGGACATTTAAAAAAACCCGCTCGATAAGTGAGCGGGTTTTTATTTTCGTCCTTCGATCTTAATGATCTAGTCGAGCGTAAATGATTTTAGGTTGAACGCTTGCGGTTGCTGTTTGACCATTACTGTTGTAGGCAGTCAGAGTGAAAACTGCTGGCCCCAGGTTCGCATTGACCGGGTGATGGAATACGTTGGTTGCATTCCATTGTGTCGCTGTACCACTCCACCAGACAAATCCATCTTGAGTGGTAAGTGTGTAGCTTGTGGCGCCTGTAGCGGCCCACATGAAAATAGTGGTCGAGTAGATCGTATTACCACTGGTATTGACTTGGTATTCGTTGAACCGATCACCTCCAATACTGAACGAGGTCAATACAGGCGCTGTAGACGGTGGTGCGGTAAATGTCACGTTGGTGGCGGCATTCGCTGAAACTGCGGTTCGTGCATAAATGGTCGATAGACCTTGTGTGCCACTCGAAATGGCTGCCACCGCCACGCCGTTACCGTCTGTATACGAGATACCAGTATTTAAACCGCCCAATGTTGTTGCCCAGTAAACGGCTTGCCCGGCTGGCAAAATATTATTGTAGGCATCCCTTACCGTCGCGTAGAGGCCTGCGGCAGTCCAGTTAGCGGGTGCAGATGCAGGGCTCGGAACCAAACTGATTACGCGAGAGGTCGACGCGTCTGGAACGAGCGTTACGTTCGCGGCGGCGGCTCCCGCCGCAGCGGCGGCGGTGACAGTAGCCAAACCTGCCACAGTGCCACGCAGGGCAACGGACGTTTTACCGGAGGCATCAGTGACTGTCGAAGTGTTCGATAGCCATCCATTTGTGGTGCCCCAGCTTGTAGGAATCCCGAACCCCACCAAGTACCCGTCGCCATCTACGAGGGTGGCGGTCAATGTGCTTGCCGCAATGTTGTTGGCCAAGATCGAGGGCGGTGAAGCCGTCACACTGACTACCCTGGCAGTTTGCTTAACCCACTCAATATTGGAGCAGCCGTTTTGTGTGGGCTCCCATACTTCATGGCGCCCCGGATTACATCCGGTCCCACCCGGATTGATGTTGATGGCCATCCCAGGAATGTTGACGACGTGCTGAATGTCAGCGCTGTTTTCCTTCAATTGGGCTGCAAACACGGCGGCGCTGAAACTGAGCAGCAGTGCGCCGTAGCTGGTGGCCCTTGCGAGTCGGTGACAGATATTCATGTACTCGATCCATGTGTAAAGAGTTGAATGGAAGTGCTACGGGCGCTGTGCCAGCGCCTTGTTAACCTTGTCTGCGTAGATTTGCTGATTCTTCGGTGTAGGGGAGTTATACGCACCCACAGCGCGCCACGTGTTCCCGTGTTGTTGGATCGAGCGAGCCAGAATCCACGCACCGACATACGCCGAGGTACAGGTGTCCAGCAGATCGCTTTTCTTGATTCCGTGCTTGGCCAGGGTCGGCAACCACCAGTCATTGATTTGCATGAGGCCGGTGTCGCTTGTCCCATTGGTGTTATTCCCAACGGCCTTCGGGTTCATGTTGGACTCGACCTTGGCGATTGCGCGGAGCAGGCTCAAATCAACGTGATGGAGTGCCGCAGCCTTGGCCATGCAGGAATCCACTTCCACTTTGGTGTCGGCCAGCACTGGCCCACTCGCAAGCGAGAGGGCTATGAGAATTGTCCGAATCATTGTGTTCATCTGGCTCGCACCGTCCTGAAGGTGATTTAGAGATAGCGGCAACCTTGCATAACCAGCGCCCTGGCGTTTGCAAACGCTGGAGTAATCACCACTTTCGAGGCAACAATCGAGGCGCCCTGCGCAACCCGAATAGCGCTGCCCGGCCCGGAGGTCGTTGTACCGTTGAACGTCCCGCTGACAGAGACTGCTCCCGCGCTGCTGACATTACCTGTACCCGTGATCGCACCACCCAGCACACCAGTAATGGCAATATCAGAGCCGGTCATGGTTACGTCGGAATTCTGGAGCGAGATATAAGCGAAAGGCTGCATGCTCGCTCCAGGGCAAGATGGCGGAACTACCGTTTCGCCGTTGGCCATTGACTGGGAGGTAAGCAGAATGTGGTTGTTCAGCTCAAACCAGCGTCCCCCCGTGCAAATGACGTAAGAGCCACGGGTGCTGGTCCCGTAAACACCTTCGCCTGTACAGATTTGGCCAACCACAGAGTTCGTGGGCAAAAGCAGCCCCTCACCTGCGGACACTTGTTTACTGACCGTCAAACTGTCCTTTAGGAAGATGTGACGGGTATCGCCCTGACGCACGAACTGACTGAACATCGAGTCATTCAACGATGCCAGAACGGCGACATTGCCAGGGCTATTTGCAGGTAGTCCCAAAGTGGTTGCCGATATGTTGAATAGCGGCCCCCTCATCGTTGCCGGAACCAAGTAATTGGTCGCGCCATACCCTTCGGTGGCACCGAGTACCGAACCGACCATATTGGCGTCGAATTCCGTACCGGCGGGAGCGGCCGGGCAGATCGTGTTATTGACTGCACCGACTGGCTGCAAAGCGCTGATCGGCCAGCAGGTGTAGACATAAGCATCCAGCTTGCAGGTATCACCCGGACACACTCCAGAGCGCAAAATCTGTACGTGTACCGACCGACCGACCGGCGGGGTATCGGGGAAAGAATCGGACAACAGAACGGCGTCTTTGAGGTCTTTGACCGACAGAGTTTTTTGAGCCCCGGAGAACACAGCCCACGCAGGCGGAACCGGGTAAACACCCGGCGGGGCAGTGCTGGTATCAACCAAGGTGAATGCCGCGTCGTAGGTCGATAGCGCTTTGATAACCGCTGTACGGACAGTGATGAGATACCTGCCCGTCGATTCAGCGGCTGCCTCCTTGACGAACGTGGAGTATTTCTGTGCGCTCAACCCGGCCAAAAACAACAGAATCATAATCGCGATCATGACCTGGATCAGCGCGAATCCACGCTGACTTTTGCCCATGCGTGGGTGTCTCAGAGTTGGGTACGCCACGTTCGTCATTCCTTTGCGCTTAGTTACGGTTAACAGTGAAAACGAATTGGTTGTTGTCGCCATCAACGCAGCGGGTAGCCGCTGTACCAGCGATGTAGGCTTGCGTCACTACGTTGTTCGCGTCAGTTGCTTTAACCGCCGTGGCATTGATGGTGATGGCGTCGAAATTACGCTGGAGAGCTGCGGCCAAACCGGGGCAAGCAGAATCACTTACGTCATCGAAGGTCAGCGCGAAGGTGGCGCCGGTCGTTGAAATTGTCACCAAGCCAGCATCCCCACCGCCAAGACCGTGACGCACAACCGTAGAACCAGTGCCTTGGCCAGAAACAGCCCCGACTTCGAGACTGCTGCCTTTTACCGCACGGGCAAAAGAGGCTTGAGTCAAGCCGGTATACGGGGTGGTGCCTGCACCTTGCGACGACACTTTCACCCGCGAAACGAAACGCTGAATTTCTTCTGCAACAGAAGGAATCGCGCCCTCGACCAAGTAGCCCTTGACCTTCGGAATACCCCAGGCAGCCAAGATCAGCATAATCATGATGCCGATACCGATACCCAGGAGGTAGTTACCTTGTTGGCGTTTTGCTTGGTTAAAGGTTTTCATATTTTTGCAACTCCATTTTCCAAAATTAAGTTTTCGATGTAACTGAATTCAACCCAAGTACAACTGTAGGGAGCGTCTCAAATCATCAATTGCCGAGTAATGCCAAGCAAGCAAATAAGCGGACACAGCAAGCGACGAAAGTAACAACACCCATGCCACAACAAGGCTTTGAACGGTTATTCGCTTCAATACGCGATCTTTCAAGCGCTCTTTGACATACTGGAGCGCATCACTAAATCCCCTAGATTCGATCAAGTCAGAAATGTACCACTGCATGGTCTGATCCATAATGCCCGTGGTAAAAATCTCAGGTCCAACTTTACCGCGCCCTACGTATTCGAGGATTTTGTTTAAGTGATACTTTTTCCAACGAGAAGCACCATGAATTTGCATTATAAGTGCTGGTTTAAGATTAACAGCAGTATTATCGCTTTCACGCACCAAAGCCGCAAGCGTTGATAAGAATCTAATGCTTTGAAAGTCCCGATACAAACCCCAGACAAAGCCGTATTTATCAAGGTACTCACGCGGCTTGCCAGTTACATACGAAAGCGACCATGTAACCACAGAAACAATCGCTACTGCCGCCATCACAAGCATAACGGATGAGTCTTTAACAAAATCAGCAAGAGCAACTAATGACGCTGCTGATTTTGGGTATTCACTCAGCGGAAGCATTGAAAAAGCATCAACAATTTTTGGTACGGTGTAAGACGGCATTGCGATGAACATGCCAAGAGTCATTGACAAGCAAACAAGGCCCGCGAGCGTTGTAAATAGCATAATCATTCGCGCTTTCGACATCAAAGCACTGTTCTCTGACAAATCACGAAGTGCATTTTCCAATGCTCGCTCACCACCATTACGCAACAGCGTGTGGAGAACTGCGACATCATCCGATGGCAATGTACCTGCAAAGGTTAGTTGAAGGCTGCCACCACCTGCTCTGTACTGTTTTGCCCAATGTAGCGAAAGCTTGCCGCGTGCTGAATTCCCGTATCGCTCAACGTCGCTCATGAAAATATCGACAAGCGACTTGCGACCACGGGTTCCCGAAATTGTGTCAGCCAGGAACATATAGTAGTCCGAACGCTTGCCAGCAAAAATAATCGAAGCGATCTTTGCGTCAGTAGTCATGCCCGCAATGGTGTGACTACGCAGCCATTGAGTCGCTTTGAACGTCCACCGTTCAACAAGGCTACTGAGTTTCATGCTACAGGCTTCCGCTTATCCATGATTCGCTCGAACGTATCGAACGCCATCGTTTTTTGTTCGATGTCTCGCGGATCAATAAGCCCAAGCGTAGCTTTATACATGGCGCATTCCATGATTGACTTATTCGTCATATCTGGATCATCAATTGGAGTCCTGTCGAGTGACTCGCAATATTCTTGAAGGCCAAGTGTATCGTTTTGACGGATATGCCGTAACATTTCGCGGTCAACTTGTGGTTCCAGCATCGACGCAACAGCCGTGCGACCTTTGTAGCCATTCAACTGAGGCAAGTCCGAGCGTTTGCAAGAATCACAACCTTCATCACATTTGATCCGAAGGTGCGAACTATCAATTTTAAATAGCCGCTCGATGCGTTCGATGTATTCGGCCCAATACATTTCATCATGATAGATGCCGCGACGATCCATCCCACCTGTTTTGCCAAGACTAGATAACGGCTTCGCGCAATCTTTGCACAGAACTGGCATAAGCGCCTGATAGACCAACAAGTTCAAAATTCCCGGCGACGCAAGAAAATCCACAGGGATTCCAATTGCTTTGGATGCCAGCCGCTCAGGTATTTGAACATTCGATTTTGCGTGGACAGTGCAATAAAGGTTTGTGCCCGACCCTGTAATGTCGACAACTGCATCACCCGTCTGTGTATCACGGATTTCACCCAGCAAAATGTCGTTCGCCGCAGAGCGTTTAAGTGTCTTTAGCTTCGAGGTAAAGGCGTTTTCATCCGAGCCATCGAGCGAGCGCACCACAGTGTTTTGTAGCGCCCTGCGATTCATATATTCCACAGGGTCTTCAATGGTAATGATCTTCCTATGGTCAGGAATCATCTCGATCAGTTCGGCCAGGGCTGTCGATTTACCAGAGTTAACAACCCCAGCAATCACAATTGCACCACCTTCAGCCGTTTGAGCCCGCAAAAACATTGCAATCTGAGTTGGCAGAAAGCCTTGAGACTCCAGCGTCCTACGCTCAGTCGCTTGGTCCAGCTTCAACAGCCGCAATGTGACGGAAACGCCGCGATCCGCTGCCATCGATGCCCAGCGGCACATAATCCGCTGGCCGCCGATCCTCAGCACCAAACGACATTGGGCTTCAGTATTTGGAGAAAACACCGCTGAGCCACCGCCTGCCCCTTTCTGCCAAGCGACGTTAATTAGTTCCTCCAGGCGTACAGTGTCCATACGCCATTGCGGAGGCGCTGTGTACTGGCCTTCAATTGTGAAATGAATCTGCGATTGAGGCTCGCCGTCTTCGACGTTTAGATGCACGTCGGAAGCACCGTTATCAATGCCGTAACGGATGATGTCCGTAAAGGTGGCGAAGTGGCCGGAAGTATCATCGTCCGCCGCAACCTCAATAACGTCATATCCTTCGCGCTGACTGTGAGCGAGCAACAAGTACGGTGTAACTTTAACAACGCGCACTTCGCCCTTACGAGCGCCTGCATCAACGCACTTAGCTTTGACCGAATCAATAAGATCGCTTTTGGCATAATCCGGCAAGGCCAGAATAACCCACTGTCCATCCAAAGTTTGGATAGGGCAGATTTTGCTGCCGAGCTTTTCACCAACAATTTCGGTACGTCTTTGTGCGACCGGCGAGCCCAAATATTTAAGCAAGTCCGGTTTTGTGTTTAGAACGATGTTGCTGTCGTCGTTCTGCGCGTCTGCCAATTCTGCAAATTCTACAGTTGCGGCCTGACCTTGAACTAAGCTACTGAAAGATAAAGTAGCACTACTCATATCAATCTCCTACAGGCCCGATTTGCTAAGGCAAATATTATGTTCAGTCTTGTTCGCTTCTGCGATCTTGACGCACGGAACATTGATAGAAACAAGTCGATACGGATAATCAGCACTGGCACCAAGTGGGGCCGATTGGCCACGTTTGAATCGAACCCGTGAATTATCAATAGCCACGTCTGCAAGCAAGTTGTCGCCTAGGCCAAAAATCCCTAGAACTTCCATGCGAACAGGAACAACCACCGGTTTAGGAGGCTCGACTTCTGGCGTAGCTGTACTGCCATTGACGTTAGCGTTGCCTGGAACACCACCAAGTATCGGCGCCCCACCAAGGCGACCTTGGGCCTCAGCAAGCATTTTTTGTTCAGTCAAAATTGCTCGTTCCGCATCAATCCGCAGCATTTCATTAACAGATTGCGCTGCGTCACCAACAGAGTTTGCGGCCCCAATTTCGTTGGCGTTCACGGCAAAACAAAGCAATGAAGAAAAAGCAAATGCGATCAGCTTTACGGAATTAGCGTACATAGATTTCCCCAGTCAATTTGGCTGTATAAATGCTGTCACGAAGGGAAGGAACCGACCCGTGACTACCAACCACAAATCGCAACTGTTTGATTACGGTTTCATTAATCAACGGTAAAACAGCCATAGTCCGCAGCGGGCCTTCCATTTCAAACGTCTGAACGCTTGGCAACTCAATACCCGCCGTATTTGCATCTGGATACGGCACCGGCACAAGTTCTTCGCCCTGGCCTCTGTTGATATAAACCTGAGGCTCTGGAACTGCAACAGCAGTCGGCGATGCTAGAGTGACCTTCTTAAAGGCAGGAAGAATCTGTTGCAACGAACTGATATACACCAAACTGAAATCAGAAATCTTCTGAATACTGGCCCTGTTGATACTCTTTCGCTCAACATTGACTGACCAGCTTCCTATAGCGGCCGTCAGGCCGTCCCATGTTGCAGTCCATCCTTTCGGCATATTTTGTATAAAGCTGAGGTTGGTTGCGTTCACACCTGCCTCATAGCGAGCCGAACAGCTCCACCCGTTTGGTGCGCGCGTGCAACTTGCTTCGGACTGGCTCCAACCACCTATTTTCATTGGGGTTTTACCAAGTTCGACGTAAAGATTTATTAGGCCAGAGCGCCCATCCGGCTTTACTGCTGTTGCCCACTGATTTAGTGCGTTCGTCCACTCGGCATGTGCATCGACATACTGCGATGTATCAAGGGCACGCGCCTGTCTGATTTTATACTTTTTGTACTGGGTCCACGACGTATCAAAAACCATGAGTAGCACAAGAAATACCACGAAGATTTTTACAGGCTTCGGGATTTTCTGTAGCGCATTCCTTACTGGTACGAGTTGTGACTTCGAGTTCAAATACTGAAGTGTTTCAAACTCGCCTTTGATGACTACAGCGTTAGCATGACGCCGTTTAACATCGGCAATAAGCTCTTGCGCTTCGGCGTGCGATAACAGGGTGTCGGTATCACGAACTACTACACCATCATGCGCAGCTACAACCCACACTCGGCCATCGAGCATTTCTTGAGTGGTTATCAAAACACCACTTTGATGCGCTTGAGCAAATACGGCGGCTGCCGAATAGAAGTTCCTGCCTTTATCCTCTTGTTTGTCTGCCGGTAACTTTATGGTGCCGACCGCCGCTGAATGCTCACCAGCCGCGACATAGTGGGTTGCCTTGTTCGAGACGGCAAACTTCTCAGACTGGCCAGCCAGATTGGAGCCGATCAATGGCTTCCAGGCTATGCCGCCAAAAACAATGGACGTCTCTTTATTCGCGTCGATAATAATCGCGTTAATCATGGTTACTTCTCTCGTACCAACGCAGTTAGTACAAAGACCGTGACGCGTTCCGTCTTGTCAGCGATGTCGGAGCCACCCAACAGTATCGGCGCGTTGCGATCAGTTCGGCGTTCGTTGTAGGTGTCGTTGTTCGCGGTAGTAGCGCTGACCACGTAGGGTTGTCCGCTACGCACAATGGCCGAGCGCACCAAAACATCGCTGACCGACTTTGGCGACTGAACAAAGCTACCGTCCGTTCCCACTGGCTGTTTTTCAAAAATCGGCGTTGGGGTGTTGTCGTACTTGATGGCCAGATTGATATCGCCGTCAGAGTACGCATACGGCAATACGGTGATGATTCGCCCCGACACTTCTTGAGCCTGAGTGACTGTCACTGTTGGCTGACTCGCATCCGAGTTACTGGCTGTTTGCTCCAGCTTGTCGATGTACTTCTGACGCTCCGGGCGTCCCGACGTAGCGGGCATGCCGTTGACCGCACCGAAGGTATCCATCTTGCGGCCCACGATCTTGCCGACCTTGCTCAGTGCCTGCGCGCTGACCGATGAGCCTGCCCACTGACCCGACCCGACCGACGCGCCCAGCGACATCGCAGCGCCTTCTTGGTCGAGCAAGGAATTCAACCCGTCAACGTTTATGCCATTGCTAGAGCCGCCACTGCTAAACATCAAATTCCAGTTGAGCGCCGCTTGAGAGCTGCTTGTACGCTCGACGGTGATTTCTTCAAACACAAAGTCGACGCGGCGCGAGCGCATCTTGTTTTCTTGGTTGATGAACTTCTCGATTTGGTCCAATGAAGACTTGATGTCTGTGACCACCAGCAGCCCACCGGCACCCGCTGCGACCTTGCCCGAGCGGGACATAAATTGCGTTACGCGCTCGACCAGCCCTGCCATTGGGCCGTCCTTGACTTCTGGAATGTCAAGAGAGGCTTTAGATTTGCTGTTCAGGCCGCTAGTGCCGGAGTTATCAACGCCTCCAGCGAGATCGATCGACATCGCCGAGCTGGCCGCCATTTCGGCACCGCGGATTTCAAACATCCGGGTTTCTGTTCTGTAAAAGACAATTGCTGCAAGGTTGTCGTCCCACTTCCAATACACATTCAAGCGCATTGCGGCGGAGTCCAGGGTGGTAGCCAAAAGCTGATTGCCGGCCTGCCCCGCGATGCTACTTTTGGCTACGGGAACTTGTGCCGTGCTGACCGGCACAGGGGCATTCGGGAAGGCTCCAGCAACAGGCAGTGGCGAACTTAGCGCAACCGGGTTCGTGCTTACCGTCGTTGGTGCACCAAAGCCCACGGAAGCGCCTTGGCCCGGTCTGCTGTCTAAGCGTGGGCCGAAATCTTCCATCGGCAACAGCGCATCCGGCATGACTTTTACAGGGATGCCCGTTGCATCAGTGATGCGCGCTGCCAATGTGATGAGGTCCGCGTCATCTTTAAACAGCAGTGTGGTGTTAACAGTGCCACGCAGCGGTGCGGGCAAAGTCACTTCCCGAGCCAGCGGAATCGCTTTGCCGGTGATGTACGGTCGATTGACGTCTTGAGCTGCGCGCCTGGCATCGAGCGTCAGCGACTTCATATTTCGCGCAACCTGATCTTTTGTCGCGCTCCCGACGTCTTCCTCAAGACCGTCAATGTCTCTCTTGTCTTGATAGGTTGAGCAACCAGAAGCCAGTGCCACCGCAATAGCGAGGACGGCAGGAAGAACATTGAGTTTTTTCACAGAAGATTCCATTCAGCGGGCACTCATCTGGTCGCACACTTGGTTAATGGGCACCACTCGCACAACACGGTTTTGGTAGAAGCACGGTTGCGATGGGGTATCACTCAGTTCCGTTGCCGCTATGAGTTGACGTACAGCGGATTTGAAGTCACCCGAAAACGTGGCGCTGGCCGTAACAGGAATGTCCATCGGCAACGTCCAGTACTCAGGTTCAAACGTCCAACCGGCGCGCAGGGTCCAGTTTTTGAGGGCTTCGCGAATCGTCTTGTCCTGCGGTGAAACCGTCCACGTTGGGATCGGCGGCGGCAGAGGTTTTGGGGGCACGGCAATCGGAGGGGCGGCAACGACTGATGCAGGAGCAACCGGCGAGACGCTGGCAATTGGTTTGGTGAAGCCTTCGGCCTGAACAGTTGGTGGTGTCGGAGCTGATTGCACTACAACAGCACCACCCAAGACAGGCTTGGCGGGAGGTACAACCGGAGTGGCCGCCTCCTTCTGTTGCGCCTGCACAGGCACGGGTTTGATGGGCGGCAAAATCAGCCCCTTCGAGCCGGTTCCGGTCTTCACCAGACGCTCGATGGTCACGCTGCCTTTTTTGGTGCCGCTGTAAACCAGTTCGGCGCTATCGAATAGCCCATCGACTATCAAGCGATCAGGGTCTTTGAAAAGCTTGACGGTCGAGTTTAAGTATTTCTGCACCCCCTCAATTTGTAACGTCGGCGGCTTGTCATCCGAGGTCTTAGCAAACTCGATAGTGGTCGTGATCGAGTTGTTGTAAACCCGCAACGGCTTGAGCGATGGATCGCCGCTGAAGCGATAACGAAAGTCAAGATCGCTGACGTTCGCGTTCGCTCCGGGCAGCATCCCGAGCTTCATTTGCGCCGATTGGGCCGCAATACAGGCATTCGGGATGATGATCGCCAGGGCAATCGAAAGCATCAACAAGGGACACTTTCCGAAGCTCTTGATCGGGCCGATTGCGGAGGGAGATACGCCTAAAAAATCATGTTTGTGGCTGAGGAATTCAGCCGGTGGATTTATGGCTGTTAGAGTGTTCATTCAGTACCTTTGCCATCACAGGTGGCCACTATCGTTCCGGTTAGAGGCGATGATAGTCTTTAGGCTATAAATGATGCAAGCGGAAAGGCGCTGAAGAAACAAAAATAGTAGCGAAACAGTAGCTATGTGCCTGCAAACTCGAATCGGGCAGCTTTGCACCCCTCAGAACCGCACAACAAGCTAAGCCCCGGCTTTCCCCAAACCTGAACCTTGCAGCACGGACAACGGTATTTGTCGCGGTTTGAGCGGCCGCCCGTTGCAGGCGTAAGCATCCCGGCCAGCTCGCTGTCTTCTCCGTCTTCGCCGCCTTCCATACCATTCAAAATCGCGGTGACTCTCGTTTGCGCAGGCGTCACCCGGTCGAGCCAAGAAATCCGAAAATCAGTCGTCAGCAACTCGGCCGTGGCGAGAAGGAACAGGCCGCCTTCTATCGCATAATCAGCCATCTTTTCGCCGGTTTTAGCGCCGCCCGGCTGGCCGGTGCTGGACGGCATCAGGCCGATGGCTTCCATCTTTTCGGCCCACTCTTTGTTGTGGTAGCCGCGTCGCCCAGGTTCGCCAAAATGGAACTGCCACGCATGAGCCATTTCGTGAACGATGGTTTGCAGAATCTCTAAAAGCGGGACGACACCAAAATATGAGGGGTTGAGTGCGATTTCATCGGTAGAACTCTTGTCTTGCCGGTGAATGAACCGGCGCGATGAGAAGTAGCCGTAAGTACGCTTTTCGCGCTGCATAGTGATTAAGCAAGGCGGCAACTGACCATCGAAAAGAGCCTTGTTGTAGTGGTCGAATGCGGCTTGCAACTCGGCATACGCCTGCCCGGTCGGGTTCAGCGTGGCGGTCATAGACACCCCTTCATTTTGCCTTTCCTTTGTTTTTGGATTGCACAATCCAAATTATAGACAGTGGACTATATTGACTGCAAGCCGTCCCTGTCCGTCAAACGACCGTTAAGCGGTCATTGCGATATTGTCCGGCAAACAACACTTGCAGACGTTTGACGGACAGATTAGAATAACGGACAGAAGGCGGACAGTTTCGGCGAGTCGCACGCATTAGAGGTCAGTTTCAGTGCGGACACGCGAAGACCTTCGACCGGCCAGCCTGAGCCGCTGGCCACTTCCAGAAATCCAGAGGGAAGCACAATGCCAAAACCCAGGAATGGAGAGGCAGATGGGGCAGATGGGGAGTCAAGCGATGGGGGTAGCAGTGAGGCGGAGAGGAATCGGGAGCTAAATACCAGTTTGCCTTGGTGTCTCGCACTCATCAGAGCATTGAAGCCACTTGATTCGCAGAGTTCTAAAGCGCCGAGCCAAGGGTGCAACCAAGGCCCGGCAGTGAACACAACAACATTTGGAGAGCCGTCATGTCCGAGCGAGAAATTACCACAGTAATGAGCCTGACCAAAACTCAGATTGCTAATCCGCGTTTTCGGCGGCTGCTTCTGGAGTACGCGGGGGATCTGGCCCCGCCATGTGTCGCGGAAGCGCTGATGAAGATGCTGCGCCCCGCTAAACGCGCTTAACGGCGCAGAACCGTAGCAACCGGCGCCGCCCAGCGCGGCGTCATTACCATAGAGGCTTGATTGATGCGCGACCCCAAAGACCCTGGCACGCTCGACATAGGCATAACCACTTTGATTGGCTATGCCCGTGTCTCGACGACCGATCAGAGTGTAGCTATGCAGGTTGATGCGCTGGAAAAAGCCGGGTGTCTCCGCGTGTTCACCGACGTGGCCAGCGGCGCGAAAGCAAACCGACCGGGCCTTGATGAAGCCCTGTCTTACCTGCGCGAAGGTGACACGCTAGTGGTCTGGAAAATCGACCGGCTTGGCCGCTCGCTTTCCCATTTGGTGCAAACCGTTGATGACTTGCGTGATCGAGGCGTTTCGTTCCGATCCTTGAACGATGCCGGTATCGACACGACCACACGCAATGGCAAGTTGCTGTTCAATTTGTTCGGCACCTTGGCCGAATTCGAGCGCGATTTGATCAAAGAAAGAACCAAAGCAGGCATAGAATCAGCAGCGGCGCGTGGCCGTCACGGGGGCCGCAGGCCGGTAATAACACCGGCTAAGCTGGCAAAAGCACAACAACTAATGAGCAAAGGCTTGACCGTCCGTGAGGCGGCCGCCGCAATCAAGGTCGGGAAAACGGCCTTGTACGCCGCTCTGAGCGGATCGAGCGACAAAGACAAGGCGTAGGTGGCCGCTGGCCTTCTCCGTTCGTTTGAGCCTGTTTTTTGGCAAGTGTAGCGACCGCGCAGTCATTGCAACGCTTGCAGCGTCCGCCACTACGTTTCGGCCCTTCGGGTGCAACAACCGCTTTGCAGTCGCTCTATCACTGGCCAACAGGCACCAAATAACGAACGGAGATCACCATGAACTACACCACCCTTTACACCGCAGTGACCATCGCCCGAACCATCACTCTCAAAGTCGCCAAAGTGCTTGTTTTCATCCTCGGCCTGCAATTCGCAATCCTCTACCTGCTGGCCAGCGTCTCAGACGCATCGCTTACAAGCCTCATCAGTCCAGCGCTGCGCGTGCTTGTCGTCGTTGCCGTCGTCATTCTGGCCCCACGGGTTTTCGATGCCGCCCTTCGGCGGATCGTGCAGGCGAGCCGTAACGCAGGATGAACCCGATGACCACTAGCACCAAAGGAATGACCGATGGGCGCTCAGCACCTGAACCGGAAGAGTTCAAGGCGGTACACCCAGGAACGCAACAGCCCCTTGAATGGAGCTAAACCCATAGAAGAGGCGCGGTTTTCGCGGCCACAACGAGAAGGCTACGATGATAAGAATCAGTTTGGACCTATCCGAAGCCACGAAGGCAGAGTACGACACCTACATGGCTTCGCGACTCCGGCATTACGTGGTCGAAGAATTGGCATCCGATTTGTTCGGCTGCGAGGTGCTGGTCGATGGGCCGCATTGTCCGCACAGCGTTGAAAGAGTCGATTCGCTTGATGTGGAACCGAAATAGGAAATGCCGCAACACAACATCTTGTGTTGCCGGCAGCAGCGATCGACACCATATGTAGTGGTAGAGGGAAAAACGCATGAACAGAAGCAAGCTCAGCAAAGGTCCGCTCTATGTCGTTGGTTTAGCTAGTGTGGTAATGGTTTGCATGTTGGGCTGGGTTGTGTTCAAACCAGCGCCCTCAACGATGTGCATTGAAGGTTTTTCGTATGTCCGCAAAGACTTTCCGGGCGGCGCCCATTTGCTTACGCCTGAACTAAAGCCCAGGTCATCCGAGCCTGATGATGGAACAGCAAAACTGAATTACCCAGTTCGCTGCGGTGACTAACTGAACCATACGCGCATAAAAAAGGCCGGTAGTCCGGCCTTTTTGCTGCTCCTATTTCTACCCTGCGGGCATCTGGCGGGCAGCAGTTTGGTGCGCCGTCTCGCCGTGTAGATCGTAGTAGTCGTAGTTTTTCCACGCCTCGCAAAGCTCCGGTGCAAGCCCCGTTACCTCCGTCATGAACGTCACACAGTCGGCATCGTTGAAAACTGCCAAACCTGAATTGCGCTTAATGAAATGTGGGTAAGCCTTCTGATCCGCGTCCACAACCTCCACAGACAAAACATCAGCTACGATCCCGGCCAAACTCAGGTAGCGCCAATGAGCCATATGCAAGGCTTGCAACTGGTATGAGTCGGCCGTATCCAATACGGTCGAGATTTCTTCCGGCGTCATCACAACCTCCTACGGTTAATTGTCTACCGGCATATCGCCGGGGTCTTCCTCATCAAAAAGAGACGGGCCGGGTACATCGTCGCGATACTCGAAGTAGTACCCGAAATCATCGTCATTGCATCCCCCTTTGATGTCGCCTGCTTTGAGCTTTGCCAGCACCGTTTCAAGCAGGCCGATCACACTTTCACGGCTGCTGTGCTGGGTGCCTTGAAGCTGGATATACACCTGTTTGAAGGGCTGCGCGTGTGCGAGCCATGCCTTGTTGGTCATACCGTTTTTACCTTCCTGCAGGACGCCCCGGAACAACTAGGAGGCATTGAGTTTCTACCAATGAGCCGTGTAAAAATGGCGGCCTGCTGGCCGCCATTTGATTGAACCTCACTCGCACGCCTTGTTGTTGGCCCCGGCCATCGGGTGCCCTTCCCAGGTCGGCAAAAGAATGTCCTTCGTCACCATGATGTTGAATTGGTAGCCGTTCCTGATTTCCAGAGTCGGCTGAATGTTCATGTTCCTCTGAGCCATCTGCATACCAATCTGGCCCATCTGCTGGCCAAGCGCTCCGGCGATAATTTGCGAACTGTTGGTGTTTTCCTTGCCGCTTGCCTGCGGCTGGGACAGTTGAATACCGGCGGAAAAAATCGACAACATTGCCCCGGCGCCGAAGATTTTCACATAGTGGTTGTTTACTTGGTCATAGAACCCGGCATAACCGCCTTGATCGGCGCCCGGCATTTTGTCTATCGAGATAGACGAACCATCGGGGTAGATGATGCGTTGCCACGCGGCTAAAGCTCGCGTCTGACCCAGTGTTACACCGCTGTCGTAAGTGCCCACCAGTCGCGAACCTGGAGGAATCAAACATTGAGTGCCCGTCGCGCTGTCATAGACCGCCTCGCGCACTTGCCCAATGATTTGCCCCGGCAAGTCGGAGTTCAAGCCCCCAATCATCGTGCCCGGAATGACCCACCCAGCTTTAATCTCTTGCGACGGCGCAATGGCCGCTTTTTTCTGTTGAGCTAAATACGTGCTGGCTTCGGCCGTGCCCGATAAAAATGCTCTTTTCTGATCCTGCCGATTCTCGGCCGCCATGCTTGGAACACCGCCCATGCCATCCATGCCACCTGCACCGGAACCGCCCCCCATACCGGATGGGCCAGCGCTGGCAAGGTATTGCTGCATCAAATCTTGAGGGTTCAAACGATTCGCGGTTGCTGGCCCTCCGGGCTGTTGTACGCCGCTCGGGTTGCCTTTCGTAAACTCTTCTACCGCTAGATCGGCGTACAGCGCTTCATCGGCCTTGGCTAGCTTTCTGTCCTCAAGCTGTTGAATTTGTCGCAAGCGGCGTGTCATTGCCTCGGACAGTGGCACGGGCTGGCTGGAGTTGTTCGACGAATTACGCTCCGTTGGGACCGATCCCGGCGTGTTTTGCTCAGGCACCTGCCCAGGTTCAGTTTCTGTGGGTGCGACATAAGTCGGTTCGGGAAGCGCTGGAGGACGCACAGGAGGCGTGGCGGTTGTCGTTACCTTAGGCGGCTCCAGCGGTGTTGCCTTGGCGACGTTGGCCGCCTGCCGGGCGAAAAATGTGTAAGTTATCCCGGCCACGGCGAGCAAGATCAAGACAGCCACCACAACGAGAGGGAGACGGTTTAGACGGCGAACCCCCTTCCCCCTTTTTGGTGCCGCCAAGAAGTCTGGTGACTCTCCGCCGTCTTCCTCATCGCGTGGATTTTTTTGTGTTTCATGCACATCAGCATCATCAAGCGGCAAATCAAGGTCTTTGTCCTGTCGCTGGCTCATTTGGCCCCCCTCACCATAAACGGTGCACCGTTCGACAGCAGCTTGCCTCCCGCGCTACGCGGGTAGTAGCGCGTGGACTCGACACCCTGATATTGCAAACGGAGTACCACACCGCTTTCAAACGGCGATGCGAGATAGCGCAGTAGCGTGCCCTGCCCCGCAGCGACTCCCGTTTTTGGATCGACCACCAACACGCCATAGCCACGGCCACGGAATGAAAGCTCGTACAGCGACGACAGTGCGTCATGCTTGCCGCTTAATGGCGGGTCGAGGATGAGGGTTGTGCGCGCTGGTGGCAGTGAATCGGCAAGGTAAGCCACCGAATCAGCTGCCAAGACTTGTGCATCAGCCGCTGTCAATTCCGGGGCCACATACGATGTGGTAGGCCGTGACACCGCGCATCCGCTCAACAGAATCGCAACAGCCAACGGCAGGAATTTGCGATGGCTCATATCATTTGCCCTTGTGCGTAATGGTGACTTTGATTTGGTCACTGCCGACGCCTTGGATCAGGGCTGCACGGTCAATCACCTTGTCGACCACATAGCGGTCACCGATTGGGCGGTAGTTCACCAGCTTCATGCTTGGGTCCGAGAACAAGCCGCCATCGTTGCCAAGGGCTACCAGCGCCGGAGCCTCACCACCGAACGACGCCGATGAAAACTGGATGTAGGTTTTTTTGCCATCCGAGTAGACGCGAACAGGCTTCCAGCTCGGGCTATCACCGTCGATGGTAAAACCGAAGTCGAGGTTAGCCAGGTTCTCGCCGGTCGGCATCGTGTTGTTATAGGTCGTCTTGGCGCGCTTCTCGCGGTACTCGGCCCAAGCGCGATCAATCTGATCGGGATAATCGAAAGACAAAAACGGCATCCAGCGGTCTTGCGTGCTTACGAGCTTGATTGAGTACACACGGCGATCAGTCGGGATCGTCAGGCTTGTCGTCAAACCTGCATCCGTTGGCTTGACGATCACCAGCGTCGTATCGCCTTCCGCGTCGCCCTTGGACCCAGGCGAAATTTTCCAGCGCGCCTTGTCACCTACATGCACCTTGTCAGTGACTGTTTCGCCGGGCTCCAGCACGATGGTGCAAACCTCAAGCGGCGAACAAACGAGCGTCGGGAGCGTGGCACCAAAAAGATAAACCACACTTCCGTCAGCCCCGGTACGCGGCTTGTCGGGGTTGGACTTCCATTTACTGGCGAGGCGCAGCCCTTCCGCCTCTTTTGGATCGAGCTTGATGTTGTCATCGGACGACAGCAGTTGAAGCGATGGAAGCACTTCGCCTTGAGGGGCATCAAGCGCCGGTACGTTCTGAGCAAACACCGGCAGGGCAAGGAGGGACGCAGCCAAACCGGCGATCCACATAGTCTTTTTCATAGCGTTTTCTTGACCTGCACTAGTTGATGCGTTCATTCCACGAGAACTGATTTGCGTAGATACCGAACGGATTCAGGGTTATCGCGGCTTCTTCAGTTGGTGTCGCCACCTGTGTTTTTACCGTGGCCACGTAAGTAATTGGCTCACCAATTTGCTTGCCTGCAAGGGAGCGAATCGTTTCTGTCCATTCGATTTGCCACATATCCCCCCCGATCAGGCTTGCGCCGTGCCATGCCACTTCCACTGTTTCTTTTTGCGCTCGCAGGTACGGGTTTTGGTCGCGGTGATACTCCGCAAGTGCGGAATAAGCCGGGCTATCAGGGAAAGTCATCGCATACGTTGCACCGATGATTTGCTGTTGTGCCCGTGCGTCGGTATAGACAGTTCGCGCACCTGTGATCCACTGACGCAGACCGGCTTTCATTTGCTTTTCTGTAGGCTGTCCGGCCCGGTCTGCCCTGGCCACGCGAGTGACTTCGCCATAGCTATTGGTTTCAACGTAGTACGGCACGACCTTCTGTTGACCCGACACCCAGACCAAACCACTCGCAAGGATCAGCGACACGCCAAGACTACCGAGCGCGGCAAGCCGCCAGTTATTTGCGGCCGCGATATAGTCTGAGTAACGCTCATTCCATTCGCGCCGTGCCGCTATGTAGGGCGACTCCGGCGGTGAAGCCGGGGGTTTGTTTTTGCGCATGATCCCTCGCTAATCTTGATAGTCTCTAGGCTATATTATCAGCCAAAGGCGCCCCCCCTAGCAAGCGCTAGGAGAGGCAAAAAATGGTTATTTGTCCTGATTCGGCGGGGTTTTTTGTTCCAACTGTTCCCACAATGCGCGAGTGCGCTTGCTG
This sequence comes from Pseudomonas sp. LBUM1669, assembly GCF_059695705.1. Taxonomy (NCBI): domain Bacteria; kingdom Pseudomonadati; phylum Pseudomonadota; class Gammaproteobacteria; order Pseudomonadales; family Pseudomonadaceae; genus Pseudomonas; species Pseudomonas sp. LBUM1669. The sequence goes on from NZ_CP166786.1 coordinate 49,536, forward strand.
CCTAGCAACGGAATGCGGCTCAAGCCTCGACTGAGGCCAATTAGAGAGCCCCCCAGCGGGTTAACCACCCGGCCGGTTACACGTTGAAACTTCCCGAAAACAACTGCCATCCGGTCGAGCAAATCGCCGTGCCCTTTGCGCCGGAGCCACTGACCCAGCGCCCAAAAAGCGATCCCGGTGACGAACATTCCGGCAAGTGGCAAGACAAAGGCCAGTACCTCATAAAGCGCGTTCACGGCTTATCCCCTTTGGTGTCAGCTTCTGAATCGGCTGTGCCGCCTGGAGCTTTAGGCGCCGCCGGAGCTTCTGCCGGACGAATCACGTTTTGCGTTTCGGTCCCTTGCACCTCCCCTTGCACTTCCATGTTGCTGTTATCACCGCTACCAGCGCCCGGCATTGGCTGCGGCGCACCGGCTCCCAACGACAACCCGGCGGCCCCTTCCATCCCAGGCACCGAGATTGCCGAGAGGATGCCAGCGCCTCGGGTCACCGCGTTCGCCACTTGATGCCCGGTAACGCCGCCGCTCTCTTTCGCCTCACCTGCTGGCTGTTGGGATTCTGATTGAGTCCCAAGCGAACTACCGCCGTCCACGTCGCCTTGTGGGGCCGACTGCGGCTGAGCAGAACCGGAATCATCGCTGTCGCCTTCGGCGGCCTTGCTGGCCTGCTTGGCAGCCTTTTGCACACCTTCGCTAACCTGCGACGTTGGAGCCGATCCGCTAGGTCCGCTTGCTGCATTGCTGCCGCCAAGTTTGGCCCCTGCGGACTTCGCGGCCGCGCTGCCACCAGTACCTGAGCCGAGGCTGGAACTACCCGCACCCATTTTGGCTACGGACGCACCAGAGCTCATCCCGCCAGTAGCACCCGCACCCGCACCCGCACCGGCACCGGAACCACCGGCAAAACTGGAGTTAATCGCTCCGGCCAAGCCACCCAGGCCGCTGCCGCCTCCCGCCGCACCGGCCGCCGCTGGAGCGGCTGCACCGGCTGTTGCAATGGTGGCCGCTGCTGCTGCGGCTCCGGCGACTGCTGCGGCTGCCATTGCACCCACATTTGAACCGCCGCCCGCCGAGGTGCCGCTAATCATGGCGGCGATCAATTCGGGGATCGTTTTAGCCAGATAGGCACAAGCCAGCGACAAACCAACCATCGTCCACATCGAGGCATCGTCAGCGTTCGCGTTGTAGGCAGCGGCCCAATCCTTCGCCGAGTCAATAATCAACCCAACGATCAACGTCAAAACAAACAACTTGGCACCCACGGAAACGGCGTAGCGAACGAGCGCCATTGCGTATTCCCGCGTCCACTGTGAAGCACCGAAGCCCATGAACAATGCCGAGGCGTTGATAACCACATAGGACTCAATGATGGTTAGGCCCATGAATGCGGCTATGAACGCGAAGCAGAGCAGAACAATCAAAGAGGAAATCGCAATCATGAAGGACGTGAGAGGGTTCCACGTTTCCACATTATCCATTGTGTTCGCCAGCTCTACTGCCGTGCCGAAAATGTCTCCCGGTTTCAATCCCGTAGAGCCTAGACCGGCAGCCGTTGCACCTGCCTGCCGAAAGCTGTTCACTACCGCTTCCGCCCAGTCGGCCGAAAACAGCAAAAGCGCATAGAAAAACCCGATCACCATGATGAACCGAATCAACTCACCGACTATTTCACCAAAGTCCGCTTGCCTGAAAACCAACGGGAAAAAAGTCCATACAAGCTGAATCGTCGCCAAGAGCCAAAACAGCCTTTGAGCGTATACCCGCAGCTTTCCATCCCACACGGCGGCGCTGTTTTTTACAAGATCGAGCAGCCCGGTAAATGAGCCGCTGGGATCGTGCAAGTCGGCTGCATGCGCCGCTGTTGTGAAGAGAATCGACGCGAGCGCCAGAAGCATGAACCACAGACGGAAATGTTTTTGCCCGCGCCTGACCATCCTCAATACTCCTTATTGCGGCCCGTGTTCACGGGGTCTGCATGACGAAACGTCTCGGCCGAACGAGCGGGAGGCTTGCAGTTCAATACTGCGGCCGCATCCGCCGAAGCCGTGCTGTTCATTTTGATAAAAACCGTCGTGCCCGCCGCGCTGACACCGGCCGAGACAATCAGATAAATCACCAGTGTTGATACCTTGAGATTAAGCACTCAATACTCCTTATAAGCCGCCGTATTTTTTAGGGTTCCACTGCGACGCTGCGCGCGCACGGCATCATCCAGGCCAGTGCGCTCCTGTTCTTGGGCCATGTAGTTGCCCTGCATCTGCATTTGCGTAGCCACTAGGTCGCGTAACTTCTGGAGTTGCTGCACGTTAGAAGCGGCAATTTCATTGCCTGCTTGAATCGCTTGTTGCCGTCCGACTGCTGACTGCGAGCGGGCCACCATTTGGCTAAGCTGCGCGTCTTCGTCAGCAAACGTACTGGTATTCATGTTCGCCGCTTCCATAGCGGTTTTTACGTTGGCCCGGCTACTGTCTGACCATTTTTCGTACCGATCCGGCATAGCCGATCCGCTGGCCTGTCCGCTGGACTGGACGAAATTTTGCAGGTACTCCTGATAGCTCGGATATTTCGTGTTGAACTGGGAGTCAAGGTTGGAAATATTCCGACCCAGCGCTTGCGAACGGTTATAGATGCTCGCCACGCGCTGCAAATCCGCTGTAACGCTGGAGTACATGCTGCTAGGCAATGAAGTGCCTTGTTGAACCATGTTGTTGTACTGCTGAATTTGCGTAGAAAGCTGCTCAGCCGTATTTAAAGCCGTGTTTACCTGTTCCACGTACTCGAACATCTGCTGATAGAACGTCGAGCAGTTAGCGCAGTAGATGGCGTATGCCGGAACCGGCATAACAGCAAATCCGACACCAAAAATTGAGGCAGCCAGCGCGGCCGATAACACGCCATTACGCAGCTTGTTGCGAAAGATATTTTTCATAGTCAACTCCCTTGTGATTCAACCAAAACAGCGGCCAGTCGCTGCCATGCTCTGCCATCATCCCCCGGACTTGCGCCAAGTCCTCCTTGCTGGATACGGCGACGAAGGCCAAGGCCAATGGGCCTAACCCCAGCTCAAACACGCGACGGCCAAGTGGCGATTTGTAGTAGTACATCCGCTTGTACTGGCCGTTTTTCAGGATGCTGATTTCCTTCGAATTCAGGCCAAACATGGTGTAAAGGTCTGCCGGGCCGGGCGTGTCTTTGGTGCCGTGCAAATGTGCCTCTTTGTTCGGCAGCAGGATTTTGGTCGGGCATTGTTCCAACAGCACATCGAGCAGGCCGGAATTCACGGCATCCGAAAGGCTTTGCGTGGCCATGATGACCAAGCAATTTTTCTTACGCAGTTCCTTGAGCCATTCACGCACTTTCTCGCGGAATACAGGGTGGCCCAGCATTACCCAGGCTTCATCGAGCGACAGCATGGCGGGCTGGCCAGTCAACGACCGTTCAAAGCGACGGAACAGGTAGAGCAGCACCGGAATAGCGTTCGACTCGCCCATTTTCATAAGGTCGTCAATTTCGTACACGGTGTAATCGCTGGACTTCAAGGCATCTTCCTTGCCGTCGAGCAAGTGGCCCATCGAGCCGCTGATGGTGTAGTGGTTGAGCGCTGCGCGTACTTCGGCGTCCTGCACTGTCGTGACAAAATCGGTCAGCGACCGGAATTCGCGTGGAGCTTCCCGCAGTAAGTCCATTGCCTTGTGAACGGCCAATTTCTGCGCCGGGGTGATTGGCTTTTTCGCTTGCAGTTCGTAGCAGGTAATCACCCATTCTTCGGCCCACAGGGCTTCGGATTCGCTGTCAATGTCCACAAGCGGAGTCAGCGCCGGGGTGTCCGATTCATCGTTGCCAATGTCGTAGTGAATCCCCCCGGTCGCCTGACAAAGCGTGTAGAGCGACCGGCCTTTATCGAACGCTGTGATGGTCGCGGGTGCCCGCTTGCCATCACGACGCTTGCGGCCGCGATAGCGTCGAAATTGAGCGTGCAACATTGCGAGCAATGTCGACTTACCGGCACCTGTCGGGCCAAATACGAGGGTGTGCCCGACATCGCTAACGTGGAGGTTCAAGCGGAACGGTGTAGCGCCCGTGGTGACCGTGTGCATCAATGGCGGCGAGCCTTCAGGATACAAGTCACACGGGTTTTCACGTAGGCCCGGCCATGCGCTGGCCAACGGCAGCAGATCGGAAAGGTTCAGGGTGTGAACAAGTGGACGGCGCACGTTCGGGTAGGTCTGACCCGGCAGCGAACCTAACCATGCTTCCAGGGCGTTGACCGACTCGATTCGTGCAGCAAAACCTTTGCGCTCAAGCTCTCGCTTGACGTAGCGCGATTGTTCTTCGAGGAACGACCGATCTTCGTGCATCAACACGATGACCGGCGTGTAGTAACCGTAAGCCACCAACCCCGATTTAGCGTCGTTAATGGCCACTTCGGTTTGGTTCGACATATCCAAGGCATCAGTGTTAATCATGCCTTTCTGCGACTTCATCACCTGCGACCAGAAGCCACGGATTTTCTGTTGCCACTTCAACCGGTAGCGATTGAGCGCGGCCACAGCCTCATGCTGTTCAAGGAAAATAAAACGACTCGACCACCGATAGGCCATCGGCAAGCCATCGAGCATATCGAGAATTCCGGGGAACGAGTTACCCGGAAAACCTTCGATAGCTACGCAGGAAATGAACTTGTCGCCCAGCTTTGGCGTATCTCCGGGCCACAGCTCAGGAAAACCCATCCACGCATCAAGGTACATAGGGCAATCAGGGATGCGCAGAGCGATGGGCTCATTGGTCACAGTGAAGTGCAGGTAGTTGACCAGTTCGTCACTGTCGTAGGTTTCTTCGTAAGCCTCATCACCACGGCCAATGGTTTGCGTGATGGAGATAGTTCCCATCCGGCGCATGTGAAGCAGATCGCCCAAGCCATCGTGCAAGTCGCCGATCTTTTTCTTGAATTCAGCCAATAGCCGGTCGCCTGGACTGGAATCGTCGCGGCCATCATCGTCGTACACCATTTCGCCCAGCTTCGAGCTACGGCGCAGCGGCGGCAGATACTGCAAAATCAGAGCGTATTCAGTTTCAAAGAGTGCGTTTTTTGTTTCAAACGCCTCACGCCTTTCGGCGTCAATGAGTGCCGTAATAGGCTCAGGGTAGTGCGACTCACTGGCGTCAGGATAACCCGGCGATGCCAAGCGAGCCGCGTCCGTCCAAGTGGCCCAACCAGAGCCGAACCTAGCTAGGTAGTTGTTCACCATCGCCGTGAGGTAGTTCCGTTCTGACGCTGTAGCAGAAGCCGCATCGTCACCCCGGAAGAAAAAACCAGCCATCAACGAGCCGTCTTTGCCCTGTACGATCCCTTCGTCAACGAGGGAAGCGTAATTGAGCAGATCAGGCAGCCCAGCGGCCTTGCTGCGGAATGGCTGTAACGCAAGCATTCCCCGCTCCTTGTCTCAGTAGATTCGTGGCGACTTTGCCACTCGGTAAGGCCGAGAAAACGGCCCGTAGTAATGCCCATACTTGAGCTGTCGAATGTAGACCTTTGATAGCTCCGGGTCGGCCTTCGCCATTTTCCGCAGGGCGTAAACGCATACCATCCAAAGCAAACCGCCGATGACGGTCGCCACGAGGTTAAGGGCCGACACGATCAGCCCGCCCGCAACGAGCATGGAGAAAAGCATTAACTCGCGCTCCCCGCCCATGATCTGTTGCGGCCGGTGTAAGGCCCGGTGAAAAGGCGTCAAACGACGCACTTCCGAGCCTTCCATTACTTGCTCCCGAAACCGGTGATTGTCGCTGCCTGGGCTTTCGCCAGATCGACAGCACTGATAACCGCGTCAGCAGGAATCACCGCGCCGGAGAACATCGCGCCAGTCAACAGGGTATTGGCGAAAACGATGACGCAGACCACCAGAACCACGTAGATGATTCGGCGTGTGAACTCGGAAACTTCACCACCCCAAATCAGGGTCGCACCGCAAGCGATGATGCCGAGAAGCGCGATCACGAAAGCGACCGGCCCGCTGATGGATTGTTTCAGTTTGTTCAATGGTCCTTCCCATGGAAGACCTGCACCACCACCGGCTGTTGCGTCGGCTGCATGGGCCGGGTTGATGACACCAAAAAGAAGGACCAAAGCAACGACGAACAGCAAGAAAGCCGGGCTTAACAGGGCGGCGCGAGCCTTGAGCGCAAACGGGGAAACCGAAGCGTTAGCAATCATTTGATTTTTCCTTAGATGGGTTGTGTTAAATATTTCTTGCCGTCATGGCCAATGACTTTGACGACTTCCTTGATGCGCCGACTGGTGGCCGTTTTCTCAATCGAAACGATCAAGTTAACGGCCTCCGCGATAAGCGCTTGCATCGGCGCTGCGGTGGCTTCTCCCACCAATTGCTCCATGCGGATCAGCCCCGCATCCGCCGAGTTTGCGTGAACCGTTGCAGCCCCTCCGGGGTGCCCCGTGTTCCATGCTTTGAGCAAGGCCAACGCTGCACCGTCGCGAACTTCACCGACGACAATGCGGTCAGGCCGAAGACGCAACGTAGCCTTGAGTAATCGGGTCATATCGACCAGATCGGTAGAGCGCAAAATGACGGTATTGGCCGAGTTAACCTGTAGTTCCCCGGTGTCCTCAATGACCACCAAACGGTCAAGCGGAAACGCCTCGTTGATGTCATCAATGATCGCGTTTGTCAGGGTTGTTTTCCCGGTGCCCGTACCACCGACGACAAGGATGTTTTTGCGATTGCGCACCCCCCATTGGATAGCCTCGAACTGCGCGGGGGTCATGATTCGACTGGCCACGTAATTTGGCAGTGTGAACACCTCTCCCGCTTTTTTACGAATGGCAAAGGTCGGAGCGGCAACCACAGGGGGTATCAGCGCTTCAAAACGCGCACCCAGGAACGCGGGCGGTAGCTCACATTCAAGAATGGGATTTTCGGCAGTGATTTGTGTTTTCAGTGTCGAGGCGACCGTACCCATCAAGGATTCAGCCTGCGACGCGAGCATGTTACCGATGTGCTTCATCGGCTCGCCAAGTCGTTCAACCCACAGCATCCCGTCCGGGTTGAGCATGATTTCAATTACACGGGAGTCATCAAGAAGCAATCCGCAAACCAAAGGCCCGAATTCGCGCTTTAGCTTTTCAGCAATACGCCTTTCGTGCTCAGTCCGGTTTTGAGAAATGCTAGAAAGCCCCGGCACGGCGGCCAAATCGTTCATCCCTTTTGTACCCTTTTGGTAGCTATTAGCCAGCATCATGCCATTACGGCGAATGATAGTCCACAGGCTATAAGCATTGCAGGGGCAATGATAGGCTACAGACTATAAAAGGTACAAGCGGAATAACTCGCAGAATGAGAAAGCCCCGCTCGATGGCGGGGCTTCAGATTTCTTCACAGGTAAGCTTTACGGGACGAGCAGTTGCCAAAGTGGAACATCGACTACGTGAGCCAGGGCGGCCATGTTGTCGATGTTGATTGCGCTCTGACCGGTTTCAACTTCGCTTATCCACGATTGTGCAAAGCCTGTCTTATCGTTGATTGCGCGTTGAGTAAGGTTCGCTTGCTTTCGTGCTTTTCGAAAATTTCGAGCAAAGATCAGTCGCTCAGCTGATGCTGTCTTGTGTTCGTGTTCATCGGTGTCGCGTCGTGTTGTCATTTGCCGTGGCACCCCCTCCTCAGCCCTGCCAAAAAAATAACGCCAAAAATCAGACGGGCGTGACGTATTTCAGACGAATAAAACTTGATATTTATCTAAAATAGGGTGCCTTAACAGCGGCTTATTGTCTATGAATATCAAAAAGCCATCGTTGGGGTATCCTTCCGTCGAGCTGGCTGTGAAGGGGTGACTAGCGCAGGCGAAGCCTAGTCTGTCAGCCCTTCACAGTCAGCCGCTGCCGCAGGCGACCTTTTCCGAACCTCTCGCGGTGTGTCAGTAGATCATAAGAAGGCACATTTCCCAGGCCCTTTAAAACCGGGCCTCTCAGCGATGGGGTTCGTTCACTCTAGATGAACAGGGGTTCGTTCACCATGAAAGAACAGGGTTCGTTCATCCAGAATGAACAGGGTTCGTTCACCTAGATGAACGAACCCCTGTACACCGCTGTTAGATATCTCACACTGGTGAACGAACCCTCGTTCAAACGGGCAGACCTGTGCGATATCTGACAGGGATGAACGAACCCTCGTTCATGGCGAACGCATTTAAACCGACTTGTTAGATATCTCACAGGCGTGTATGGGGGTTCGTTCATCTAGGTGAACGAACCCCCCCTGCAAAAGCCAGCAAAAAGACATCATGGACTTGATTATAGCTCGCGAGTGTTGTTAAGTATCTAACAGGATGCACGGCATAACTAACACAGCGAGTAGCGT